>NZ_JADQTO010000003.1 GCF_015704865.1 Actinoplanes aureus
CGAGATGAGGTATCCCACCACCTTGAGTGGGTAAGGCCCCCAGCTAGACGACTGGGTTGATAGGCCGGAAATGTAAGCACGGTAACGTGTTGAGTTGACCGGTACTAATAGGCCGAGGGCTTAACCATCTTAAACTTTATGCTTGCGTCCACTGTGTGATTCACAGCAAACGAACAACCACCCCCGATCCTGGGTAACCAGGAAAAGGGTTGCTGGTCTGTTTGTGGTGCTGACAGTTGTTTCGGTGGTCATAGCGGTGGGGAAACGCCCGGTAACATTCCGAACCCGGTAGCTAAGCCCGCCAGCGCCGATGGTACTGCACTCGGGAGGGTGTGGGAGAGTAGGACGCCGCCGGACTCAACGTGACAGAAAAGCCCATCCCGGGTCTCCGGGATGGGCTTTTCTGCGTTCACGCACGCGTTCAGCCGCGTGCCGGCGTGGCCTGGCGGTATTTTGAGCAGGTAGGTGCGACCTGGCTCCGCCTGTTACTACTTCAGGGCTGCCTGGAGCCGGGCTATGTCTGCGGCGTCCTTGGGGCGGCGGGGACGGCCCGGCACCCAGACCGGCATCATCTGCTTGATCTCGATCTGGGCGTGGGGTTCGACGACGGGGCAGCGGATGCCGGCGAGGATGGGGGACGGTCCCGCCAGCATGCCGTGCGGCCACGGGGAACCTGCCCAGGGGCCGCCGGCGACTACCGGGCGGCCGGTGGAGTCGGTGGCCAGCAGGGCGAAACTGTGTTCCACGTCGTCGCGGGACAGGTCCAGTTGCTGGACTCGGGAAGGCGGCTCGGGAGCAAGGGTGTAGCCGTGTTCGATCAGGGCGGTGGCCAGCTGGGGAGCTTCGTCGTGGTATGCGAACCAGTCGATGTCGGTGTGCGGGCGGGTCACCTCGCCGAGGAAGAAGTCCATCGCCCAGCCACCGCGGAGCCACACCCGCACGTTCAACCGCTGTGCGAGGTCCACCACCTCGCCGATCGCGGCCAGCTGGCGGTTATCGAGGTCGATCTCCATGAGTCGTGACGGTACCGGCGGCGGGGGTGTTCGCGAGGTCTGGGCGTACATCTGCGGGGTTTTCTTGACATGAGCGGGCGGGTTCGGCATAGAAGTGGGTACGCAGGCCGATTCCGAGGAGGAACGATGCGGATCAGTGACATACTCCGGGTCAAGGGCGATCAAGTCGTCACGGTGCCTCCGGACACCACAGTGGAGCGTCTTCTGTCCGTTCTCGCGCAGCATCGGATCGGCGCGGTGGTCGTGTCGCGTGACGGTGCGGTGGTGGACGGGATTGTCAGTGAGCGGGACATCGTGCGGGCCCTGGCGTCCCGCGGTTCCGGGGTGCTGACCGAGCAGGTGAGTGCCATCCAGACGACGCAGGTGCGGACGGTCACGCCGGACGCGCGGCTGGAGGACGTCGAGCGGTTGATGACCGAGCGGCGGTTCCGGCATGTTCCGGTGGTCGTCGAGGGCACCCTGCGGGGTGTCGTCAGCATCGGTGACGTGGTCAAGAACCGGATCGACGAGCTGGAGACCGAGCGTAGTGCGCTGGCGGACTACGTCACGGGGGAGCGGAGCTGAGAGCGGGCGGGCCTGGCCGGTGGTCAGGCCCGCCCGGTGACGCCACCGCCCGGCACGCGGGGCGGTGGCGTCGGCTCCGGTCAGTGGGGCAGCGGTGCGGACAGCCGGTCAGTGGTGTGTCAGCGGTGCAGCAGGGTGGACAATCGCCGGCGGCCGCGGGACTTCGCCGCGGCGCGGCGGCGGCTCAGGAACACCGCGGCGACGGCGGCGCCGGCGAGAGCCAGCAGGCCGGTCGTGGCCGACTTGGGATTGCGGCGCACGGTGGCGCCCGCCTTGGACGTCGCGGTGCTGACCGCCTGACGGGCGCGTGACCGGGCTGCCCCGGTCTCGTCGGGTGCGGCACGCAGTTGCTCGGACGCTGTGCCGATCGTGGTCTGGTTCGTGGTCATCGCTCACCTCTCCGGTAATGCGCTGGCTGGGGTTATGTCGTCTATGCCCCTCGTGTACCGGCGACCAACCATGCGATGCGGTTCATTCACGCTCCAGGACCGACGCTAATCGGACAGTGCGCCTGGTGTTGTCCATGAATTGACAGGACGACGGGTCAGCTGCGCGCCTCCACCGACTCCTCCTCCCGGGCGGGCTCGGTGTCGTCCTCGTCTGAGGAGGCCGGCTCCTCGAAGACCGGGTGCGCGGCAGACGGTTCTTCAAGGACTGGTTCTTCAAGGACCGGCTCCTCAAGGACCGGTTCTTCGAAGGCCGGTTCTTCGAACACCGGGTGTTCGGCAGGCGGCTCGTCGAGGACCGGCTGGGTGGCGGCGGGCTCCTCGATCACCGGCTGGATCGCGGTCGGCTCGGTGAGGGCGGCGGAGGCCGAGCTGTAGACCGTCGGTTCGACCGGCGCGCCGTAGATCACCGGCACGACGACGTTCGGCTGCTGCACCTCCGGCTCCTCCACGGGCTCGTCGTCCTCGTCGGCCTCGATGTAGACGTGCGAGGTGATGCCGGGCGGGCGTACATCCTCGGCGTCGGCCTTGAGGCGGTTGTCGGAACGCGCGTACTGCGGGGTGGCGGTGGAGAGCGCGCGGGTACGCGGTGCGAGGCCACCCGCGTACTTCGGGACGTTGAGCAGCACCGCGCTGACGTTGCCGTCGACGACCTCGTCCAGCTCGTCCAGGGCGCGCTGCACCGACTCGCGCGTCGTACGCCGGAAGTCGCCGACCAGCAGCACCTGATCGCTCAGGGTGGCCAGCGCGATGGCGTCCGAAGCGCTGAGAACCGCGGCCGAGTCCAGCACGACGACGTCGCAGTGCTTCTGCACGGCGCGCAGCACCCGGGCCAGCTGCGGGCTCTCCAGCAGGTCGACGTGCTCACCGGTCCGGCGTCCGGCGGGAAGCAGGCGCAGCCGGGGCACCGCGGTGTCCTCCAGCACCTCGGAGACGGTGGCGTCGCCGTCAAGGAGGGTGGTCAGGCCGAACTCGCCGGACACCTGGAAGACGTTGTGCAGCACCGGGCGCCGCAGGTCGGCGTCGACCAGTACGACCGCGCGGCCGGCCTGGGCGAGGGCCACCGCCAGGTTCGCGGCGACCGTGCTCCGGCCCTCCCGGTCGCCCGGGCTGGTCACCAGGATGGTGGTCGAGCTGGTCGGGCGCAGCACCGGCTGGAGGCGGGTCCGCAGGTAGCGGTAGGACTCGGCGGCCGGCGAGTTGGGGTCGCGCAGCACCACCGGCAGCCCGGTGGCGGTCCCGGCCGGCTTACGGGTACGCGGGACGGTGGCGAGCACGGTCGCCCCGGTGAGCGTCTCGAAGTCCTCGCGGCTGCGGATCTTGCCGCGGGTCAGCGATCGGAGCACCGCGGTGCCGGCGCCGAGCAGCAGGCCGGCGATCAGTCCGACGCTGAGGTCCGGCACGAGCGGCCGGCTCTCCGGCTCGGCCGGCAGATCCGCCTGGCTGAGCACGGTCGGGGTGGTCACGGTGCCGGTCTTGCGATAGTCGAGGTACGCCTCGACAAGCGCCCGGGTCCGGACCTGCGCGGTGAACCGGTCGTCGGTCGAGTACACGAACGTCAGCACGTCGGCGCCCGGGGCGATCGCGATCTCGAAACCGTCGAGCAGCACGCTCTCGCTCACGCCGATCCGCTGGGCGGCGGGCTGCACGACGGCGTCGGAGAGGGCGACGGCCCGCTCGGTCTCCACGTCCGGCCGGATCGGGGTGGTGTCCGGGGCGATTCGCGCCTCGACCAGCACCGTGGCCTCGGACCGGTAGTCGGACGGCGCCGCCTGGTTCACCCCGTAGGCGGCGGCGACCGTGGCAGCGGTCACGACGAGCGTCCACGGTCCGTAGCGGCGTAACAATCGCGCGGATCGTCCGTTGATGGTCATACCGGCTGCCTTCCCCGTTTCGTCCGTTCTAGGGGCGAGTGGTGATCTCAAGCCGGTCATTCTCGCATCGGTCGATCACTTCGCGCGTCGATCTTTCCGGCGATATCGGTCCCGTTGGTACGGCTTTCCCGAAGTGCGGACCATCGATATGGCGAAGATCTCAGACCGTCAGGCCTAGGTGCTGCTCCACCCATCGGCGCAGTGCGGCCGCCGGGGCGGCTCCGGACTGCCGGGCGATCACCTGTCCGTCACGGATCAGTAGCAGCGTGGGCACGGCCTGCACCTGGAATCGGCGGGACAGGGCCGGGGCGGTGTCGACGTTCACCTTGACCAGCTTCACCGTGCCGGCCAGGTCGCCGGCGACCCGTTCGAGGGCGGGGCCCACCATCCGGCACGGGCCGCACCACGGGGCCCAGAGGTCGACCAGGACCGGTGTGGATGACTCGTCGGCGATGGTGCCGAACGTCCGGTCGTCGGCGTCGACGATCCAGGGCAGGGCGGCGTGGCAGGCGCCGCAGGACGGGGTGCCGGCGGCCGTCGCGGGGACACGGTTGCGCCGGCCGCAGGCGGGACAGGCGATGATGCGCGGTTCCATGCCCGGTACAACGCCGAGCCGGCGGCACCGGCTTCCCGAAAGCCGGCCGCCGGGCGGGGCGTCAGCGGACCATGGAGAGAGCGCCGCGGCGCGGCGAGCGGGTCCGACGTCCGGCACGGGTACGGCGTACGGCGCGAACGGCGAGAATCGGTAGCACGATGGCGGCGGTGTCGCGCAGGAGCTGGAGTCCGGCGGCGACTGAGCCCGTGCCGGGGTTGGTCACCTCCTGGATCACCAGGCCGGCGACCGCGGTGAGGGCAGCCGCGCCGGCCAGCCGGCCCAGCGAGGCGCGCGGCCGCCGGAACCGGTCGCCGTGACCCAGCCAGTAGCCGGGCAGCCAGCGTTCCAGGAGCACCGCGAACAGGACGGCCGGAGCGACGGCCCAGACGGCGACGGCCAGACACAGCAGGATGCCGGCGCCCTCCAGGGTGGCGGCCACCATGCTCGCGGTGGTCAGAGCGATCACGTCGAACCGGCGCAGGCCGTACCGGGACTGGGCGACCAGCCAGAGGGCGGCTACCGCGATCGGCGGCACGAGCACGGCCGGGCCCAGCGGGCCGGACGCCAGGAAGGCCGCGAGATAGACCGCGGCGAAGGCGGCCGTGCGCGCGGCGTAGCGAGGGTTCATCGGCCTGCCTCAGGGGTCGGGAAGGTAGGCCTCGACGATCGGTCCGCCGCGCTGGGACTTGAGTCTTTGCCCTGAGCCCCGGGTGAGAGAGCGATGCCGCGCCGGGGCAGCCGGCGCGGCATCGGTCAGCGGTGGGTCAGCACTCGGCCTTGCCGAGACGCCAGTAACCCATGAAAGCGACCGCGCGCCGGTCGACGCCGCAGTCGCTCACCAGGTGGCGGCGCAGTGTCTTGATCACTCCGGCCTCGCCGGCCAGCCAGGCGTAGAAGCCGTCGATGCTGGCCGCGGAGGTGTCCGGGACCTCCCAGAGGATCTCCTCGTCGACGTCGACCTCCTCGAGGTCCACCTCGGCCGGGGCGGTGCAGTCACCGAGCAGGCGGGCCGCCGCGGCCTCGACGGCCGGGATCAGGTGGGTGCCGTGCGCCGCCCCGTCGCGGGCCAGCCAGGTCACCCGGAAGCCGGCCGGCGCGACGATGTCCAGAGCGTCGGCGCCCTCCGGCACCTCCAGCACGGCCTCGCCACACGCGTCGGCGGGCAGCCCGGCCAGAATCGAGGCGATCGCCGGCACCGCGGTCTCGTCGCCGCCGAGCAGGATCCGGCGGGTGCCGGCCGGCGGGTGGAAGTCGATACCACCGGCGGTGCCGGTGAAGTCCGCGTTCGGACCCATGATGCAGGCGGTCGAGCCGGGGCGGGCCTCGACGGCCCAGCGCGACGCCGGGCCGTTCACCCCGTGCAGCACCATGTCCACGTCGACCTCGCGCAGGTGCGGGCGGACCGCGCGAGCCGTGTACGTCCGGATCGGGTTGCGCTGCTCGTCGGGCAGGCCGCGCCACCGCGAATACCAGTCCGGGCCGGTCGGCAGGTGGTCGTGACCGGAGCCGGGCAGCGGCGGGATCAACTTGATCCGCTGGTCCCACCCGTTGTCGGCGAAGCGGTCCAGGTCGTCACCGGTGAGGGTGACCCGCACGAAATTCGGGCTGAGCCGGGTCACCCGGGTGACCTGGGCCGGGAAGAACCGGAACGGGGGAGCCTCGGTCGGCACGGCGGTCTGGGTCACGGTCGCCTCCACGAATGTTTAGGTAACCCTAACCTAACAGTCCTTGGTTACCGATGCGCACCTGGACTGCACCGGCCGCCTTTCTCCAGTTCACCGGCCGGTCGCCGATCGGAACCCCCGACCAGGGAGAAGGAGTAGACATGCCGCAGAACCAGCTCGCACCGACCACCATCTCGTTCAGCGACGCCGACTCCGGCGTGCTCGCGTGGCCGGTGGACGACTGGGCTGCCGCGCTGGAGCCGCCCACCGTGCTGGTGGCCGAGGACGACGAGGGCATCCGCGAGCTGCTGGTCTTCAAGCTGAAGATGGCCGGGTACCGGACCCTGGCCACCGGAGACGGCCGGACCGCGAAGGCCCTGGCGATCAACGAGCGGCCGCAGCTGATCGTGCTGGACGTGTCGATGCCCGGGATGGACGGGCTCGGCTTCTGCTACGAGCTGCAGTCCTCACCGCAGACCGCGGACATCCCGGTGATCATCATCAACGGGCGGGGCGAGCCCTCCGACGTGGACCTGGCGCGCATCGTCGGGGCGGAGGACTACCTGGTGAAGCCGTTCACCCCGGCTGAACTGCTGCGCCGCGTCGAGCGCCTGCTCCCGATCGCAGGCTGAGTGGCACCGTTTCCCGGCGGTCGCGCTGGGGCCTCGCCTGTCGCGCGGCTCGCGCCGGGGACAGCGGGGACCGTTCGTAGCGCGTACCCCTAAACGCGAAAGCGCTGGACCACCGAGCGCAACTCTCCTGCGACCTCGGTCAATTCATTGACCGAGGCTTCGGCCTCGCCGAGCGCCGCGGGTGGTGGCGTGCGCGGCGCTCGCTACCGAGTTGATGTTGCCGGCGATGGTCGAGCTGCCGTTCGCCGCCTCGCCGATGCTGCGGCTCATCTCGTTGGTCGTGGCGGTCTGCTCCTCGACGGCCGACGCGATGGTCACCTGATAGTCGTTGATCTCCGAGATGATCCGGGAGATCTCGGCGATCGCGGTCACCGCGCTGGAGGTGTCCGCCTGGATCGCCTCCACCCGGCGGGCGATGTCCTCGTGGCCTTCGCGGTCTCCTGGGCGAGGTCCTTGACCTCGGTCGCGACCACGGCGAACCCCTTGCCCGATTCGCCTGCCCGCGCCGCCTCGATCGTCGCGTTCAGGGCCAGCAGGTTGGTCTGCTCGGCGATCGAGGTGATCACCTTGACCACGTTCCCGATTTCCTCGGAGGAGGTGCCGAGCTTGGCCACCGTGTCGTTGGTGGCCTGAGCGACGCCGACCGCGCCGGAGGCGACCTGGGCGGCGCTGTTGGCGTTCTCCGAGATCTCCCGGATCGACGCGCCCATCTCGTCGCTGCCGGCGGCGGCCGACTGCACGCTGGCCGAGACCTCGTTGGCGGTGCCCGCCACCACGCCGGCCTGTTCGGCGGCCGCCCGGGACTCGGCGTCCAGCCGGATGGTGATCGTGCTCAGCCGCTGGGTCACGTCGCCCGTTCCTCGGCGCCGTGGCTGAGCTGCCGCACGCTGGTGACCAGGCCGTCCCGGGCACGGTTCGTCGCCTCGGCCATCTGGCCGAGCTCGTGGCGGGAGCGGACCTCGGCGGACACCGTGAGGTCGCCGTCGGCGACCGCGCTCAACGCCGTGGAGACCGTGGCGAGCTGCCGTTTGATCAGGCGCATCACGCCGAAACCGATGAACGCGGCGAGGACGAAGCCGATGATCAGCCCGAGCAGGGTGACCAGGCGGGCCTGCTCGTAGGAGTCGTTGCCGTGTACGGCCATGGCGTCCGCGTCGGCCTCCTCGGCTGACTGGAGCTCGTCCATCGCGCCGTTCATCGCGGTCTCGACGCGGTTGAACTCCGGCAGGATCTGATCCGGCGCGGGCATCTCGTAGCCGGCGGCCATCGGCTTGCGGAAGATGATCGTGTCGCGCAGCGCCCGGTAGTTCTGCATCGCGTCGGAGAAGGCGGTGAGCCGCTGCAGCCGATCGGAGGCACCCGAACCGCTCCGGTGCTAGCCCTCCACACGCCCCGCGTGCACGAGCGCGATGCTGCACCGGGCCCGGTGCAGCAGATGCCGGCCGACCGAGGGACGTAGGGCCACCCGCAGCGCCCGGCGGATCCGGGCCCCCGCGACCACCAGTTGCGCGCCGGCGGCCGCCTCGGCCAGAACCTCACCCGGCGGGCCGACCAGGATCTCGGTGCTCACCGGCACCGCCGGGAACCGCCGCCGCCAGCAGCCGACGATCTCATCCAGCCGGCGGCGTTCCGCGGCCACCGCGCTCAGGTTCGCGTCCGACAGCAGGTCCCGGCCGCCGTCCGGCGGCGGCCAGCCGTGCACCGCCCGCAGCGGCACGCCGCGCACCGCCGCCTGCTCGAAGGCGAAACCCAGCACCAGGCCGGCGGCCGGCGAGTCGTCCACGCCGGCGACCACCGGGTCGGTGGCACGTGGCTCACCGCGGACCACCACCACCGGGCAGCGCGCGTGGGCGCTCACCGAGGCGCTCGTCGAGCCGAGGAGGGTACGTACGGCGGAGTGGCGCGGACCGCCCACCACCAGCAGGCCGGCGCCCGCACCCCGCTGGGTCAGCGCCACCGCCGCCGTGCCGTGCTCGACCCGGGCCTGGACCTGTACGCACGGATGCGAGTCACCGGCCGCCGCGATCGCCTTGCCGAGCATGTCCCCGACGGCGTCGTCCGTGTCCGCGTCGGGGTAGACGGCGGCGGCCGGCATCATCGCCGCCGCGGGCACATAGCTGGGCCACTCGTACGCGTAGAGCAGCTCGACCGGCGCATCCGTGCGCTGGGCCTCGTCCAGGGCCCAGCGGGCGGCCTTGCGCGCGTCCGGAGAGCCGTCGTATCCCACGACGATCTTCTGACTGGGCATGGTGAGCCTCCTCACACTCCTACCCAGATCGTTGTTCCTGAACGACCGTCGAGCAAGTACTCACGCGGGGCCGTCTCTGCTGATCGGTCGCGGGCCGGAGACCTCGGCCAGCCAGGGTTCGACCACGTCGCCGAGCAGGGCGGCGAGAGCGGTGGCCGATCCGGGGGAGAGCGGGGCGAACACATGGCGTACCGCGTCGCGGGCCTTCGACGTGGCCTCCCGAGCCATCGTCTCGCCCTGCGGAGTGGGGCACAGCCAGACCCGCCGCCGGTCGTTCTCGTCGCGTTCCCGCTCGATCAGCCCGGCTGCCTCCAGCCGGTCGGCGAGCGGGGTGACCGAGGACTGCTGCACGTACAGCAGCCGGGCCAGCGCGCCGCCGGTCAGACCCTCGTGCTCGCCGAGCACGTAGAGCGCCAGGAGGTCCAGCCCCGGCATCCCGGCCTCGGCCGCGGCGTCTTCCATGGCGTTCTGGATCAGGCGGCCGGCTTGCAGCATCAGGTAGCCGAGCTCCAGCCCTCCCGGCGAGCGGGCGATCGATGCGGCGGTCACGACTGTTTCATCGGCTGAAATTTCCGGTGGCTGAAGCGTCACCAAGTAACCGGGATCACGATTCCGAGGTGCGGGATCGGAAACGTGGATTTTATGTTCGGCGGCTAGCCTCCTCGCGCTCACCCAGTTCGAGGAGAATTCATGGCAATCAAGGCCGAGTACATCTGGATCGACGGCACCCAGCCCACCGCCAAGCTGCGGTCCAAGACGAAGATCCTGGCCGAGGGCGCCGAGCCCCCCATCTGGGGCTTCGACGGCTCCAGCACCAACCAGGCGCCCGGCGACAAGTCCGACTGCGTGCTCAAGCCGGTTTTCACCTGTCCGGACCCGATCCGCGGTGGTGACAACATCATCGTGCTGTGCGAGGTCGAGCTGATCGACGGCACCCTGCACCCGACCAACACCCGTGCCACCCTCCGCGAGGTCGCCACGAAGTACGCCGACCAGGAGGCGATCTTCGGTATCGAGCAGGAGTACACCTTCTTCAAGGACGGCCGCCCGCTCGGCTTCCCGGTCGGCGGCGGCTACCCCGCCCCGCAGGGTGGCTACTACTGCGGCGTCGGCGCGGACGAGGTCTTCGGCCGGGAGATCGTCGAGGAGCACATGGACGCCTGCCTCGCGGCCGGCCTGCACCTCTCCGGCATCAACGCCGAGGTCATGCCGGGTCAGTGGGAGTTCCAGATCGGCCCGGTCGCCGCACCGCAGGTCGCCGACGAGCTCTGGGTCGCCCGCTGGCTGCTCTACCGCATCGCCGAGGACCACGGCGTCTCGGCCACCCTCGACCCGAAGCCGGTCAAGGGCGACTGGAACGGCGCCGGCGCGCACACCAACTTCTCCACCAAGGCGATGCGCGAGAACTACGACGCGATCATCGCGGCGGCCGAGGCGCTGGGCAAGAAGCGCCAGGAGCACGTCGACGGCTACGGTGCCGGCATCGACCAGCGCCTCACCGGCCTGCACGAGACCGCCCCGTGGACCGAGTACAGCTACGGCGTCTCGGACCGCGGCGCGTCGGTGCGTATCCCGTGGCAGGTGGAGAAGGACGGCAAGGGCTACATCGAGGACCGCCGGCCGAACGCCAACGTCGACCCGTACGTGGTCACCCGCCT
Source organism: Actinoplanes aureus (assembly GCF_015704865.1). Lineage (GTDB taxonomy): Bacteria > Actinomycetota > Actinomycetes > Mycobacteriales > Micromonosporaceae > Actinoplanes > Actinoplanes aureus. The sequence goes on from NZ_JADQTO010000003.1 coordinate 10,695, forward strand.
GCTGATCGACACGATCTGCTCGGCGCTCGCCTGATCCCTTCGGAGGCTGCGCGCGGCGATTGTGTCGTACCCCGCGCGTAGCCTCCGGGCGTGGCTTTCGCGATTGTCCCCGGCGACCCCGGGTCGCCGGTCGTCCTGCACGTCCCGCACGCCTCCCGGACGATCGTCGAGTCCGGGTTGCTGCTCGGCGAGGCGGCGCTCACCGAGGAGCTCGACCACCTCACCGACGCGTGGACCGACGTCATCGCCGACCTCGCCGCGGCCGGCGCCGCGCGGCGACCATGGATCTTCGTGAATCGGCTGTCCCGGCTCGTCGTCGATCCGGAGCGGCTGCCGGATGGCTCCGAGGAGATGCTCGCGGCGGGCATGGGGCCGGTCTACACGAGGGGCTACGCCGGGCGGCGGTTGCGCGCCGATGATCCGTCGCGCGATGCGGTGCTGCTGAAAGAGCACTTCTTTCCGTACGCGGAAGCGATGACCACCCTCGTCGAGGAGCGTCTGGCCGGCACCGGGCGGGCCGTGATCCTCGACGTCCACTCCTATCCCGCGGACCCGCTGCCGTATGAGTTGCACGCCGACGGGCCCCGTCCCGCCGTCTGCCTCGGCACCCACCCGCTGCACACCCCGGACTGGCTGACCGATGCCGCCCGTGCCGCCTTCGCACCGGCCGGCGACATCGGCTTGGACAGCCCGTTCGCCGGCTGCTACGTGCCGCTGAAGCTCTTCGGGACGACCGCGGCCGTCTCCGCGCTGATGATCGAGATCCGCCGCGACCGGTACATGCGGGAGCCGGGCGGCGCGCCCACCAGCGGCCTCGACACACTCGCCGGCGGGCTCGCCCGCCTGATCGACACGGTGCCCTGACGTCCGTCCCGTCACCCCGGCCCACCAGCCGAGGCCGGACTGAACGCCCACCGGATGGGGTAGAAGCGTTCTGGTGTGCCGGATGTCATGATGGGCCCGGCAGGCTGTCACCCGCGGCGAAAGGTACGGCAGTCGATGGCGACATTCGAGGCGCGAACGTCCGCCGAGCCCGGCCGGATCATCGTGACCCTCGCCGGCGAGTGCGATCTGTCCGCCCGGGAACATCTCACCGCTGTGCTGCTCGACGCCCTCACCCGGGCCAACGCCGTCTTCGTCGACGCCGCGGCGCTCACCTTTCTCGACTCGAGTGGCGTACACAGCCTGATCACCGCACACCACGCCGCCAAGAACCAGGGCGCCCGGGTCTACGTGGTGAACGCGACCGGCCCGGTCGCCGCCGTCCTGGAACTCACCGGTCTCGACACCCTCCTGCGCGCTCCCACCGAAGAGCGCCGTCATGCCTGAGGCCACCGACGGGATGTCGTATTCCGAGCCCGGAGATCTCCGGGCCGTCCGGGCCTTCGTCACCGAACGGGCGCTCGCCCTCGGCATGCCGGCCGGGCGGGTCCCGGTGCTCGCCCTCGCGGTCAGCGAACTCACCACCAACACGCTCCAGCACACCACCGGCGGCGGGCACATCCGGGTCTGGGCCGAAGGCGACCGCCTCGTCTGCGACGTCGTCGACGGCGGCGCGGACCGCCCTTTCGGCCGCGCCATGCCGGCGGCCGAAGCGATCCGCGGCCGCGGCCTCGCCATCGTGGAACGCATCTGCGACGCGGTCTACACCCGCGCGGTCCCCGGCGGCACGCTGGTCCGCATCTGCCTGAACTTCTGATCGGTACGCGTGGCCGGCCGTCCCCGCCGAATTCTGGCCGTACCAAGGCGACCGCTAAGCCGTCACCCGGACCGTCAGCGTGCAGGTGTCGTCGTCGGGGCTGGGGGCGTAGAGCAGGCGATGGATCCGCGGCAGCGGATCCGAGCCGGGCGCGGCTGAGACCGCCGAGAGATGGCGGCGGACCTCGGCGGTGCGGGCCGGCATGTCGCCCGCGCGGCGCTCGACCAGGCCGTCGGTGTAGAACAGCACCAGGTCGCCCGGTTCGAGCCGGGCGTCGGCGACCGGGAATTCCACCTCGGGCTCGGCGCCGAGCAGCAGGCCCGCGGGACGGTCCAGTTCGGTGCTCTCGCCGAGCCGGCCCAGCAGCGGTGCCATGTGGCCGGCGCGCGCCCACGGCAGCCGGCGGGTCCGGGGGTCGTAGACGGCCACCAGCGCGGTGCCGGTGATGCCGAGCTGGGAGCAGAGCCGGTTCATGTGCCGGAGCAGTTCGCCGGGCTCGCGGATGCCGATCGACAGCCAGGCGACCAGGGCGAAACGGAGGTGTGCCATGCCGCTGGCGGCCTCCAGGCCGTGGCCGGCGACGTCACCGATCGCCAGGATGACGCGGCCGTCGGGGAGCGTCTGCGCGTGGTACCAGTCGCCGCCGACCTGCACGGCGCTCTCCGCGGGCAGGTAGCTGACCATGGCCTCCAGGCCGTCCAGTGTGAACGGCTCGGCCGGCACCGGCTGGATCAGGTTCTGCAGCTGGCCGGCCAGGCGGTGCTCGGCCAGCGCGGTCATCTCGCGGGTGCGCAGCTTGTCGCTGAGCGTCTCGATCTCGGTACGCGAGTCCACCCGGGCGGTCACGTCCTGCACCACGGCGTAGACCTTCACCGGCTGACCGGACGCGTCCCGGGCCACGTCGGAGAGGATCCGCAGGTGCTTGACCACCTCCCCGATCCGGAACCGGACGGTCACGTCGGAGGTGGCGCCGCTGTCCAGCGTCTGCCAGGCCGTCTCGGCGATGCCATGGTCCTCGGGCAGCATCGCCCGGCCCTGCTCGAACCGGGACAACGGGCCGTCGCCCGGGTCCCGGGCGAAGATCCGGTACATCCCGGGTGACCAGTCGCTGCGGCCGCTGACCAGGTCGTACTCGGCCCAGCCGAGGCTGCCGAGCAGCTCGGTGTGTTCCAGGCGGCGCTGGTGCTCGTCCATCCGCTGCCACCAGACCAGCAGGCCGCCGAGCACCCGGTGCACGCTGATCTCGAAGCGGGACTCGGCGACGACACCGGACTGCTTCTCCTCGTACCGGAACTGGTCCATCCGGCCGGGCACACCGGTGTGCAGCACCTCGGCGTAGAGGTTCCAGAGCGGGCCGTCCACCATGGACGGGTAGAGCTCGCGGAGCCGGCCGTCGACCCGCTGCGTGCCGCGCCCGTAGATGTCGCGGATCTGATCACTGGTCGCGGCGATCCGGAAATCCACCACCTCGCCGGCCGGTCCGTGCACCGGGAGCAGCCAGGTGCAACCCGCCGGGATCGCGGCGAGCAACTCCCGAACCGCGGCCTCATCCGCCATCCCCGAAGCCTATCGGGCTGAAGGGAGACGCGGAGCGCACCGACACGTCGGTGTACGCGGTCACGCGTACGTCAGTGCCGCACCGATCCGGCGCAGGAAGGCGGCGTTCCCCGGCGTCGTGCGCAGCTGCTTCAGCAGCTGTTCCATGCCCTCGCGCCGGTCCTGGCCGGTGAGCGCGCGCCGCACCTGCCCGGCGAGCGCCAGTTCGGCCGGCGGCAGGAGCAGCTCGTCGTGCCGGGTGCCGGTGCTCGTCACGTCGATCGCCGGGAAGATCCGCGCTTCGGCGAGCGAGCGGTCCAGCTTCAGCTCGGCGTTGCCGGTGCTCTTGAACTCCTCGAAGATCAGCGTGTCCATCGCCGAACCGTTCTCCACCAGGGCGGTCGCGATGATGGTGACCGATCCGCCGCCTTCCAGCGCGCGGGCCGCGCCGAGCAGGCGCTTCGGCGGGTAGAGCGCGGTCGAGTCGAGGCCGCCGGACAGGGTGCGGCCACGCCCCGGCGCGGCCAGGTTGTAGGCCCGCCCGAGCCGGGTGAGCGAGTCGAGCAGCAGGACCACGTCGGTGCCCTGCTCGGCGAGGCGTTTGGCCCGTTCCACGGCGAGTTCGGCGACCGCGATGTGGTCCTGCGGCGGGCGGTCGAAGGTGGCCGCGACCACCTCGCCGCTGACCGTGCGGCGCATGTCGGTGACCTCCTCCGGGCGTTCGTCGACGAGAACGGTCATCAGGTGGCACTCGGGATGGTTGGCGGTGATCGCACCGGCGATCTGCTGGAGCACGGTGGTCTTGCCGGCCTTCGGCGGTGCGACGATCAGCGCCCGCTGGCCCTTGCCGATCGGCATCACCAGGTCGATGACGCGGGTGGTGAGCAGCCCCGGTTCGGTCTCCAGGCGCAGCCGGTCGTGCGGGTGCAGCGAGGTGAGCCGGTAGAAGTCCGGGCGCGGGGCGGGCGGGTCGATCTGGAGGCGGGCCGGCCGGGTGCCGGAGATCTCGGCGATCCCGGTGACCCGGTCGCCGCGGCGCAGGCCGAGGCGGCGGACCTCGCTCAGGGCGACCGGGATGTCGGCCCGGCCGGGGAGGTAGCCGTCGGCGCGCAGCCAGGCGCGGTCGTCGACGACGTCGAGCAGGGCGTCGACGGCGAGATGTTCGGTGGGCGGGTTGCGTTTCTTCTGGGTACGGGTGACGACATCGGTCACGGGGTTCTCCTCGAGAGGGGGCGGCGCGATGAGCCGGCCCGGCGTACGGATGGCCGTCAGCGCTGCTCACGGTCGTGGAGACAGCGCTGGGAACCATCCGGGCCTGTGGGGTGCGCGAAACGGGCGCGAAACAGGAAAGCCGGCGAGCGGCTCGGGAAAGGTGGACCACCGGGTGGCGATGAGAACGCCGGCATCCGGGATCCGATTGCGCCAACCGTAGCACCGGTTGGCCGTACCGGGCCATCCCGGGTGATGATGACACCCTGAGCTGGACTGCGGAGGAGACGGGCATGCCACTGTTGCGCCGGGTGATCGGGGCGGTTCTTCGGCGGGTGCGCCAGCACCAGGGCCGCACCCTGCGGGATGTCGCCGAGTCGGCCGGGGTGTCGCTGCCGTACCTCTCCGAAGTGGAGCGCGGCACCAAGGAGGCCTCGTCGGAGGTGCTCGCGGCGATCTGCCGGGCGCTCGGGCTGCCGCTGCCGGAGCTGCTCGACGAGGTCCGCCGGGAGCTGCTGCGGGGAACGCCGGCGCCCCGGGCCGGTCTTGCCGCCCCGATGCAGCGGGTCACCCTGCGGTGTGCCACGCAGCGCGGCGTCGACGGCGGGTCCGGAGCCGGGCCGGTGGTGCGGTGCGCGGCCGGCGGGCGCCCGCGGTCGATGGGCCGCCTACGGCTGAGCTGCCGCCCCGGCCTGCTCGTCCGGGCCTGAGCCGGTCAGGCGACCACGAGCACCGGCGTGCCGGGGTCGATCTCCTTCAGCAGGGTGCGCTGCGCGGCCGCCGGCATCCGGACGCAGCCGTTGGAGACGCTGCGGCCGAAGGCGCTGCTGCTCGACCAGGCGTGGATGCCGGTGTGCGCGCCCCGCAGGCTCGCGGCGAGCTGCTCCTTGTTCTCCGGCACCGAGCCGAGCACCAGGGCGTCCAGCCCGGCGTAGACCGTGCCCTGCGTGTTGGTGCGGCCCATGACGAAGGTGCGGCCGGGCGGGGTCGGCGTCTGGTCGCTGCCGACGGCGACCTTCCACGACTGCTGCTCCTCGCCCTCCCGGGTCCAGGTCAGCCGGTGGTCGCTGAGGTCGACGAGCAGGTGGTCGCGCAGCGGCTCCGGGCGCCAGCCGTCGGTGGGCACCCAGCCGATCCGCTGGTTCGCCGACGGCGCCAGCACCGCGGCCCAACCCGCCTCCCGGGCCACGATCGGCGCCACCACGGGCAGCCCGCTGATCCGCGGGGGCAGGAAGGCGCGCGGTTTGCCGCCGGGCGCGTCGTACAGGGCGATCCGCTCGGTGGGGCGGAGCGCCTCGGTCGGTGCGGTGGCCGATGCCGCGCCGGGGTCGGCGGGGAGCCCGCGCGGACCCTTCGCGTAGGTGATCACCGGCAGGTCGGCGGGTGGCGCGACGGCCGGGAGTGGTGCGGCGGTGCTCGCCGCGGGCGCCGCGGACGCCGGTGGGACCGGCTCGGGCGCGGCGGCCCGCTCCGGCTCGCTGCCGCGAGCCAGGGCGACGGCCGCGCCGAGGGCCAGGACCAGGCCGATCGCTGCCAGGATCAGCAGGTAGGCCCGGGTCCGGGAGCGCGGTTGTACGGGGTACGAGTCGCTCGGCACCCGACCAGGGTAGCGGGTGCCCGACCGTACGATATGAGGATTATTCGGTAATATCGCGGTATACCAGGTCAAGCGGTGCCCGCGCACCTGAGCCCGGCAGCGTGACCGTCACCACGAGCCCACCGCCGTCGCGCGGGCTGGCGTGCACCGAGCCGCCGTGGGCGCGGGCCACCGAGCGCACGATCGACAGGCCAAGCCCGGAACCCTTCGCCGAGGTGACCCGGTCGCCGGTCAACCGCCGGAACGGCTCGAAGAGCGCGGGTAGCTCGTACGCCGGAACAGCCGGACCGGAATTGCTCACGGTGACCGACGGGCCCGGCCCGGTCTCCACCCGGACCCAGCCGCCCGGCCCGCTGTTGTGCCGCACCCCGTTCTCCACCAGGTTGCGCACCAGGTGTTCGAGCAGCAGCGCGTCGCCGGCGGCCGGGGCCGGCCCGGCGAGCACGGTGAGCTTGACGCCGGCGGTCTCGGCCTCGGCGGCCGTCTGCTCGGCGACGTGGGTGACCACGTCGGCCAGGTCCAGCGGCGAGCGTTCGCCGAGTTCCTGGTCGGAGCGGGCCAGCAGCAGGAGGCCGTCGATCAGCTTCTCGTGCCGGGTGTTGATCCGCAGCAGGTCCTCGCCGAGGCGTACCACGTCGGCCGACGCGGCCCGGCGGTGCATGGCCAGCTCGACCAGGGCCCGGTTGAGAGTGAGCGGGGTGCGCAGCTCGTGCGACGCGTTGGCGACGAAGCGCCGCTGGCCGTCGAAGGCGTGCGCGAGCCGCTCCACCATCTGGTCGAACGTGTCGGCCAGTTCCTTCACCTCGTCGTCCGGCCCGTGCAGCTCGATGCGCTGGTGCAGGCCGCGTTCCGAGGCGGGGGCGGCGGCGATGCGGCGGGCGGTCGCGGTGACCCGGTGCAGCGGCGCCAGCATCCGCCCGGCCACCACCCAGCCGGACAGGAACGCCGCCGCGCCGACCAGCACCAGCGCCACCGACCCCTGGACGAGCAGCGTGCTGGTGGCGGTCGCGAGCAGCGCCTCCCGCTGCACCTCCAGCCACTGGGTGGCGGCGTCGCCGGTGAGCACGGTGTCGCCGTTGACGATCACCTGTTTGAGGTTCCGTCCGCCGCCGGCCGGCGGGAACGGTCCGAGCGGGAACTCCCTGCGGAACAGCAGCAGTGTGACGGCGAGCAGCACGAATCCGGCGACCAGGAAGATGCTGCCGTAGACCAGGGTCAGGCGCAGGCGCAGTGTCGGCCTCATGAGATCCGGTACCCGACGCCGGGCAGGGTCTCGATCACCTGCGGGTCGCCGAGCTTGCGGCGCAGCTTGAGGATGGTGAGCCGGACCGCGCCGGTGAACGGGTCGACGTGCTCGTCCCATGCCTTCTCCAGGAGCTGCTCGGCGGAGACCACGGTCCCGCCGGCCCGGAGCAATTCGGCGAGTACGGCGAACTCCTTCTTGGAGAGCGAGACGTACCGGCCGTCGCGGGTGACCTCGCGCCGCGCCGGGTCCAGGGTGATCCCGGCCTGGCGCAGCACGGGCGGGGTGCCGGGACGCGTGCGCCGGCCCAGCGCGAGCACCCGGGCGGAGAGTTCGGCCAGTGCGAACGGCTTGGTCAGGTAGTCGTCGGCACCGAGCGAGAGCCCGGCGACCCGGTCGCCGAGCTCGGCCGCCGCGGTCAGCATCAGCACCCGCGCCTCGGCGCCGGTGGAGATCATCTGGCGGCAGACCTCGTCACCGTGCACCCGGGGCAGATCCCGGTCGAGGATCACCACGTCGTAGTCGTTGACCGCGATCCGCTCCAGCGCCGCGGCCCCGTCATCCGCGACGTCCACCGCGTGAGTCTCCTCGCGCAGCCACTCGGCGATCGTGTCCGCGAGCATCCGCTCGTCCTCCACCACCAGGATCCGCATTCCGCCCATGCTGCCAGCGCCGCCGTTTCCACGGTGTTTGCGAATCGGCAAACGCCGCGGAAACGGCCGTCCGCGTTGGATCGGCCCCACGTTCGAAAGGGGAGACCATGCGACGAATGATCATGCTGGCCGGGATCCTGCTGGTGCTGTCCGGCTGCGGCGGCGGTGCCGAACCGGCGGCGGCACCGAGCGTGGCGGCGAGCCAGGACCCGCACACCCGGAACCTCAAGTTCGCCGAGTGCCTGCGCGAGCAGGGCCTCGATGTGCCCGACCCGGAACCGGGCAAGGGCATGACGATGAAGTTCGGCCCCGGCTCCGACCAGCAGAAGGTGCAGCAGGCCATGGAGGCCTGCCGCGAGTGGGCACCGACCGGGATGACCGGCGGCGGCGCTCCGGACCCGAAGCGCGACGAGCAGATGCGGGCGTACTCGCAGTGCATGCGGGACAACGGCGTCGCGTCGTTCCCGGACCCGGAGGGCGGCATGGTGCGGCTGGACCCGAGTTCCGGCGAGGACCCGGACTTCGAGGCCGCGCAGGAGAAGTGCGCCGCGCTGATGCAGGGGCCGCAGTGAGCCGGGCTGTCAAGATCGTCGCCGGGGCGGTCGCGGTCGCCTCGGCGGGCGTGGCCGCCGCGCTGGTCGCGCAGCCCGGCGCGGGCAGCGAGCAGGAGACCGGCGCCGAGCTGCCGCCGGCCACCGCGGAGATCACCAAGGGCACGTTGCGCGAGTCGGTGGAGGCCGACGGCGAGCTGGGGTACGGGGCGACGCGCACCGCCTCGGCCCGCAGGCAGGGCATCGTCACCTGGCTGCCGGAGAGCGGCGCGACCGTGAGCCGTGGCAAGCCGCTCTACCGCATCGACGACGACCCGGCCGTGCTGCTCTACGGGACGACCCCGGCCTACCGGGCGATGCGTTCCGGTGACGAGGGCCGGGACGTCGCCCAGCTGGAGAAGAACCTGAAGGCGCTCGGCTACGACGGTTTCGACGTGGACGACGAGTACACCGCCTCGACCGCCGACGCCGTCGAGGAGTGGCAGGACGACAACGGGCTGCCCGAGACCGGCGTCGTCGGGCTCGGCCAGGTCGTCTTCGCGTCGGGCCCGGTCCGGGTCGACTCGCTGACCGCCGAGGAGGACGCGGCGGTCCGGGCCGGACAGTCCCTGCTCACCTGGACCGGCACGTCGAAGGTGGTCACGGTACGTCTGGACGTCTCCGACGCCGCGGTGGCGAAGACCGGGGCGGCGGTCTCGGTGACCCTCCCGGACGGCAAGCGTGTCCAGGGCAAGGTCACCGAGGTGGCGACCGTGATCGTGCCGGGATCCGGGCAGGACACCGAGCCGACCACCGAGATCGAGGCGCAGGTGGCGATCACTACCGGCTTCGGATCGGCGGCCGTGGACGTGGTCTTCACAGCCGCCGAGCGCAGGGGCGTGCTCACCGTGCCGGTGGCCGCGCTGGTCGCCGCGGCGGACGGCGGGTTCGCGGTGGAGGTGGTCGAGGGCGACGCCACCCGGCACGTGCCGGTCCGGACCGGCCTCTTCGCCGGCGGCCGGGTCGAGATCACCGGGGACGGCCTGACCGAGGGCATGACCGTGGGGATGCCGAAGTGATCGAGCTGACCGAGGTGAGCAAGACGTACCCGGGCGGGGTGACCGCGCTGGACCGGGTGACCACCCGGGTGGAGCGCGGCGAGCTGGTCGCGATCGTCGGCCCGTCCGGCTCCGGCAAGTCCACGATGCTGCACATCCTCGGCACCCTGGACCGGCCGAGCTCGGGCACGGTACGCCTGGACGGTCACGACGTGGCCGGCCTGAACGACCGGAGACTGTCCGCCCTGCGCGCCACCCGGATCGGCTTCGTGTTTCAGCAGTTCCACCTGGCGGCCGGCACCAGCGCGCTGGACAACGTCGCGGACGGCCTGCTCTACCTGGGTGTCCGCCGCGCCGAGCGGCGACGCCGGGCGGCCGAGGCCCTGGACCGGGTGGGACTGGGCCACCGGCTGCGGCACGCACCGCACGAGCTCTCCGGCGGCGAGCGACAGCGGGTGGCGATCGCCCGGGCGGTCGCCGGGAAGCCGCCGCTGCTGCTCGCCGACGAGCCCACCGGCGCGCTCGACTCGCGCTCCGGCGACGGGGTGATGGAGCTGCTCTTCGAACTGCACGCGGGCGGGACCACGGTCATCGTGATCACCCACGACCGCGAGATCGCGGCGAGCCTGCCCCGGCAGGTCCGGATGCGGGACGGGCGGATCCTATGAGCCGGCTCTCCTTCCCGGACGTGGTACGCGTCGGCGGGGTCGGCCTGCGTACCCGGCCGATGCGGGCGTTCCTGTCGGCGCTCGGCATCGCCATCGGCATCGCGGCGATGGTGGCGGTCGTCGGCATCTCCTCGTCGTCCGGCGCCGAACTGGACCGCACCCTGTCGGCGCTCGGCACCAACCTGCTGACCGTCGGCCCCGGCCACACGCTGCTCGGTGCGGAGGCCGAACTGCCCCTGGAGGCCGAGTCGATGATCGAGCGGGTGGACGGGGTGGAGGAGGTCACCGCGATCGGCCGGGTCGACGACGCGAAGGTCTACCGCTCCGAGCACATCCCGGAGGCGCGGACCGGCGGCCTGGTCGCGTACGCGGCCCGGAACGGCCTGCTCGCCACGGTCGGCGCCAGCCTGCGCAGCGGGGTCTGGCTGAACCCAGCCACCGAGAGGTTCCCGGCGGTGGTGCTGGGCGCCGCCACCGCCGAGCGGCTCGGCATCGGCGCCGCCGGTCCGGACACCCAGGTCGTCGTCGGCGGGGTGCGGTTCACCGTGGTCGGCATCCTGGAGCCGGTGCCGCTCGCCGGCGAACTGGACAGCGCCGCACTGGTCGGGTGGCCGGCGGCGGCCCGCTGGCTGGACTTCGACGAGCACGCCACCACGGTCTACACCCGGTCGGTGGAGAGCCGCCTGGAGGCCGTACGCGGGCTGCTCGCCGCGACCGCCAACCCGGAGGCGCCGAACGAGGTGGACGTCTCCCGGCCGTCCGACGCGCTCGCCGCGAAGCAGGCCACCAGCCAGGCGTTCGCCGGGCTGCTGCTCGGCGTCGGCGCGGTGGCGCTGCTGGTCGGCGGCGTCGGGGTGGCCAACACGATGGTGATCTCGGTGCTCGAGCGGCGGCCGGAGATCGGCCTGCGGCGGGCGCTGGGCGCCACCCGGGGACAGATCCGTACCCAGTTCCTCGCCGAGTCGCTGCTGCTCTCGGCGCTGGGCGGGGCCGGGGGAGTGCTGCTGGGGTCGGCGGTGACGGTGGGCTACGCCGCGTACGAGCATTGGCCCTGGGTGATCCCGGCCTGGGCCCTCGCCGGCGGGCTGACGGCGACCCTCGCGATCGGGGGGATCGCCGGGCTCTACCCGGCGGTCCGCGCGGCCCGGCTCTCACCCACCGAGGCGCTGCAGACGCCCTGACTCCGGCGGGTGGATCGGTGCGCGGGCATTTGCCCGCGCACCGTACAGCGAATCGCCGCATTGCCGTTATCTGCGGGTATAGATGAACGTTGCTCCTTTTCGGGGATAATGGACTTCCTGTCCTGCTTTTCGCGGCGGTGACGCCATGACTGATCGCAAACCCGTGGTACGCCAGCGTCAGCTCGAGCCGACGCTCTGCCACCTTCTCCGCGCCATGACCGTCTCGCACGCCCGGGTACGCCGCCTCGCCGCCTTGCGCATGGCCATCTCCGCCACCCTGGCCACGATCGGGCTGGCCACCGTGTTCGCCGGTTCGCTGAACTCCACGATGTTCGTCAAGTCGCTGAGCATCGGGGTCACCGTCGGCGGCGCGCTCTGGGCGCTGACCTACTCGATGGGCCTGGCCTCCTGGGCGGATCGCGAGCTGCGCCGGGCCGCGCTGCTCCAGGAGGCCTTCGAGACGCGCTTCTTCGGCCTGCGCTGGAACAGCGTGCTGGCCGCCGACGAGGTGCCGGCCGAGGACGTACGCCAGCTCAGCAGCCGGTTCCACGGTGACGAACAGGCCCTCGGCGCCTACTACGACATGCCCAACCTGCCGCGCCCGTTCGACGTGCTGGCCCGGCAGCAGCAGAACCTCGCGTGGGGCGGCCGGGTCCGCCGCCGGTACGCCCTCGCGGTGCTCTTCGGCATGATCGTCTGGGCGGTCGTCGGCCTGCTCTCCGCCATGGTCCGCGGCTCGACGATCACCGACTTCGTGGTGCAGTGGTGCGTGCCCTCACTCGGCATGTTCCTGCTGGGCTGGGACACCTTCCGCGACCAGCGCAGCGTCTCCGCCGAACGGCAGCGGGTCGCCCGGCACTCCCGCGCCCGGTGCCTGCAACTGGCCGCACGCGGCCACGAGCCGGAGACCATGCGGGATCTGTGCCTGATGGGGCGGCAGGTGCAGGACCAGCTCTACCTCACCCGGAAGCGGGCGCCGCGGGTGCCGTCCTGGTTCTTCCGCCGGTACCACGAGCAGGACAGCAGCGACTTCACCGCGGGACTCGAGGAGATGCGCCGGTCGCTGGTACGGGCGGGGCTGAACGTGCGCCCGCCTCGGCCGAAGGGCTGATCCGGGTCAATCGCGCGGCCAGGCCGTCGACGAACATGCTCAGCGCGAACTCGAAGCTGTCCCGGTCCACCGCGTCGGCGTGCTCGCGCAGCCGGTGCGCGTCGCCGAGTGCCGGGTACCGATCCAGGTAGACCTGCACGTCGTCGACGAAGCCGCGGGAGAACGAGCCCATCGCGGCGCCCACGACCAGGTACTTCGTCGAGGCACCGATCATCGTGGCCTCGCGGGCCGGCCAGCCCGCCGCCACCAGGCCGCCGTGGATGGCGTCCGCCCGGCGCAGCGAGGCGTCGCGCTGGCCGGGGCCGCGAGCCAGGAACGGGACGATGTTCGGATGCTCGGCGAGCGCCGCCCGGTAGGAGCGGGCCCAGCCCAGCAGCCCCTCCCGCCAGCCCAGGGCGAAGGCGCCGGTGTCCACCTTCTCCATGATCTCGCTGGCCACGTCGTCGAGCAGCTGTTCCTTGGTCGGGTAGTGAAAGTACAGCGCGGGGGCGCTCACGGTCAGCGCCGCGGCGAGCTTGCGCATGCTCAGCCCGTCCAGCCCGTCCTGGTCGATGATCTCCAGCGCGGCAGCCCGGATGCCCGGCTTGCTGAGCAGCGGCGTCGTGGGCCGGGGCATGTGCGGACCTCCGGGGCGTTGAACTGACTAACGCTGTTAAGTTAACATGCCCGCAGAAACCTGACAGCGTTTAGTTAACGAACGGGAGTCGCCGTGGATCTCGGCCTGACGCAGGAGCAGGAGCAGTTCCGGGCGCTCGCCCGCGAGTGGGTCGACCGCGAGGTCGTGCCGCACGCCACCGAGTGGGACCGCGCCGAGCAGGTCGACCCGAAGATCGTCGGGAAGATGGCCGAGCTCGGCTTTCTCGGCCTGGGGATCGCCGAGGAGCTGGGCGGCTCGGGCGGTGACTTCCTGACCTACACGCTGATGATGGAGGAGCTCGGGCGCGGCGACACGTCGGTGCGCGGCATCGTCTCGGTGACGCTCGGGCTGGTCGCCAAGAGCATCCAGGCCTGGGGTTCGCCCGCTCAGCAGCAGCGGTGGCTCCCGGGCATGTGCGCCGGCGAGATCCTCGGCTGTTTCGCGCTCACCGAGCCGGGCACCGGCTCGGACGCCGCCAACCTGACCACCAGGGCGGTGCGCGACGGCGACGACTGGGTGCTCACCGGCGAGAAGATCTTCATCACCAACGGCACCTGGGCAGGCGTTTCGCTGGTCTTCGCGCGTACCGGGCAGCCCGGGCCGAAGGGCATCACCGCCTTCCTGGTCCCCACCGACGCGGCCGGCTTCGGCCGGCGCGAGATCAAGGGCAAGCTGGGCCTGCGCGGGCAGGCCACCGCCGAGATCGTGCTCGACGGGGTACGGGTCAGCGACGCGCACCGCCTCGGCCCCGAGGGTTCCGGCTTCAAGATCGCGATGTCCGCTCTGGACAAGGGCCGGATCGCGGTCGCCTCCGGCTCGGTCGGGCTGGCCCGCGGCTGCCTGGAGGCCGCGCTGGCCTACGCGAAGGAGCGCACCCAGTTCGGCAAGCCCATCGCCGGCTACCAGCTCGTCCAGGAGATGCTCGCCGACATGGCGGTGGAGACCGACGCGGCCCGCCTCCTCGTCTGGCGCGCCGCCGACCTGGTCGACCGGGGCCGTCCCTTCGGCACCGAGGCCTCGATGGCCAAGCTGTTCGCCACCGAGTCCGCGGTCAAGGCCGCCAACCAGGCCATCCAGGTCTTCGGGGGATACGGCTACGTCGACGAGTTCCCGGTCGGCAAGGCCATGCGCGACGCCCGCGTCACCACCCTCTACGAGGGCACCAGCCAGATCCAGAAACTGCTCATCGGCCGTGCGCTGACCGGGATCAGCGCGTTCTGAGAGGGTAATGCTTTGAGTCGGGTAGCCATCGTCACCGGCGCCGCACGGGGTATCGGCGCCGCCACCGCGTTCCAGTTCGCCTCCGAGGGTGCGGCCGTCGCCGTGCTCGACCTCGACGAGTCGGCGTGCGCCTCGGTCGTCGAGCGGATTCGCTCGTCCGGCGGCACGGCCGTGGCACACGGCTGCGACGTGGCCGACGAGGCGCAGGTGGACGCCGCGATCGACAAGGTCGCGGCCGAGCTGGGCAGCGTCGACGTGCTGGTCAACAACGCCGGCGTGCTTCGTGACAACCTGCTGCACAAGATGTCGGTGTCGGACTGGGACATCGTGATGAACGTGCACCTGCGTGGCGCGTTCCTGTGCAGCAAGGCGGCGCAGCGGCACATGGTGCGCATGCGCTCCGGCAAGATCGTCAACACCTCCAGCGTGTCCGCGCTCGGCAACTGGGGGCAGGCCAACTACGCCGCCGCGAAGGCCGGGATCCAGGGCTTCACGCGTACGCTCGCGATGGAGCTGGGTCCGTTCGGCATCAACGTGAACGCCGTGGCGCCCGGCTTCATCGTCACCGAGATGACCGACGCGACCGCGGCCCGGGTCGGGCTCTCGTCCGAAGAGATGCAGGCCAGGGCCGCCGAGATCACCCCGCTGCGGCGGGTCGGGCAGCCGTCCGACATCGCCCAGGTGGTCGCGTTCCTGGCCAGCGATGCCGCGTCGTTCATCACCGGCCAGACCATCTACGTCGACGGCGGACGCCGTCTCTAGGTAAGGATCGTTTCTATGCGTCGCACTGTCTTCAACGAGGATCACGAAGCCTTCCGGCAGACCCTGCGGGCGTTCATCGAGGCCGAGGTGGTTCCCCGCTACGACCAGTGGTTCGTCGAGGGCCAGGTGCCCCGGGACTTCTACAAGCAGCTCGCCGAGCTGGGCCTGTTCGGCATCGAGGTGCCGGAGGAGTACGGCGGCGCCGGCATCGACTCGTTCAAGTTCGCCGCGATCCAGACCGAGGAGACCACCCGGGCCGGTGTCTCGTTCGGCGCGTCCGGTGCGCACGTGGCGCTCTGCCTGCCGTACCTCATGCAGCTCGGCACCGAGGAGCAGAAGCGGCGCTGGCTGCCCGAGTTCGTCTCCGGCGACACCATGTACGCGATCGCCATGACCGAGCCGGGCACCGGCAGCGACCTGGCCGGCATGAGCACCACGGCTCACCTCAGCGAGGACGGCACGCACTACGTCCTCAACGGTGCCAAGACGTTCATCACCGGTGGCGTCCTCGCGGACCGGGTGATCGTCTGTGCGCGTACCTCACCGCCCAAGCAGGACGACCGCCGCTACGGCATCTCCCTGCTGGTCGTCGACACCAAGTCGCCCGGCTACTCGGTCGGCCGCAAGCTGGACAAGCTCGGCCTGCGCACGTCGGACACCGCCGAGCTGGCCTTCGTCGACGTCAAGGTGCCGGTGGAGAACCTGCTCGGCGAGGAGAACAAGGGCTTCTCGTACCTCGGCCACAACCTGCCGAAGGAACGGCTCAGCATCGCCTACGGCGCCTACGCCCAGGCGGCGGCCGCGGTCCGGTTCGCCAAGCAGTACGTCCAGGAGCGCAAGGTGTTCGGCCAGTCCGTCGCCTCGTTCCAGAACACCAAGTTCGAGCTGGCCGCCTGCCAGGCCGAGGTGGACGCCGCGCAGGCCGTCGCCGACCGCGCCCTCGAGGCGCTCGACCTGGGCGAGCTGACCGCGGCCGAGGCCGCCTCGGCGAAGCTGTTCTGCACCGAGGTCGCGCACCGGGTGATCGACCGCTGCCTGCAGCTGCACGGCGGTTACGGGTTCATCAACGAGTACCCGATCGCCCGCCTCTACGCGGACAACCGGGTCAACCGCATCTACGGCGGGACCAGCGAGGTGATGAAGATGATCATTGCCAAGGACATGGGGCTTTGACGGTACGGGTGTGACCGTCCCCGACGGCCACACCTCCCCGCCGCACCGCGCGACCGCCGCCCCGCTCGCGGCCGTAGCGCGACCGCCGGGCTGAGGCCCGGCGCCGGCGATCGCGGCGCACGCCTGTTTCACACGCTCCGGGAGGGGGCGGACGCGGTGAACCAGGTGCGCGCCGGGGCCCGCTCGCCCGGCTCACCGTGGCGGGCGGACCAGAGCGCCGGGTGGCGGGTCACTAGGCCTAGGCTTCCCGGCATGGCGCTCCTTCACAAGGCTACGATCACGCCCACCAAGCTCGAGCTGCTCGCCGGCTGGCTGCCCACCCGGTCCTGGTACGACGGCCCGGCCCAGCCGGAGCTGACCCGCCTCGCGGCCGCCCGGTTCGACGACCCGGACGGCGAGGTCGGCGTCGAGATCCTGCTGATCCGGGCCGGGGACGGCCCCACCTGGCAGGTGCCGCTCACCTACCGCGGTGCCCCGCTGGCCGGCGCCGAGCAGCACCTGGTCGGCACCTTCGAGCACTCGGTCCTCGGCAAGCGCTGGGTGTACGACGCCACCGGCGACCCGGTCTACGTCGCCGAGCTGACCCGGGTGATCCGGGAGGGCGGTCACGAGGCGCCCGAAGAGGTGGAGTCCGGCGGTGAGCGGGTGTCCCGCGAACCGGATCTCAAGTTGAGTGGCAGCGGCGCCGAGGCACCCCCGGCCGGGGAGATCACCGGGCACCGGGACGGCGACCCGGCGGTGGTCGTCGCCGGTGACGTCGAGCTGGTCGTCAACCGGGTGCCGCTGGTGGCCGTGGACCCGGCGGACGCGGGTGTGCTGACCGGCTGCTGGCCCGGCCAGGAGACCCCGGTCGCCCTCGCCCACCTGCGGGTCCGTTAGTCCTCGCCGGGCACGACCAGGCCCTGCTCGTACGCGTACACCACCGCCTGCACCCGATCACGCAGGTCGAGTTTGGTGAGCACCCGGCTGACGTGCGTCTTCACGGTCGCGTCGGACAGGTGCAGCCGCTCGGCCAGCTCCGCGTTGCTCAGCCCCCGCGCGACCAGGCGCAGCACCTCCAGCTCGCGTTCGGTGAGCCGGCCGGTGGCGCGCGCCGCGGCGGCGGTGGGCGGCGGCACCCGCAGGTAGCGGGTGATCAGGCGGCGGGTCACCGCCGGGGCGAGCAAGGCCTCCCCGGCGGCCACCGTGCGGACCGCCTCGGCGAGCTGGCCGGGCGGGGCGTCCTTGAGCAGGAATCCGGCCGCTCCGGCGCGCAGGGCGTCGTAGACGTACTCGTCCAGGTCGAACGTGGTCAGCACCAGCACGTGCGGTGCGTTCGCCTGCCGGGAGATCCGGCGGGTGGCCTCGATGCCGTCCATCTTCGGCATCCGGATGTCCATCATCACCACGTCGGGGGCGAGGTCGGCGGTGGCGCGGACGGCTTCGGCGCCGTCGGCGGCCTCACCGACGATGGTGATGTCCGGCTGGGCGCCGAGCATCCCGGCCAGGCCGGAGCGGATCAGGGCGTGGTCGTCGGCGACCAGGACGCGGATCACGCCGGGTCCCGGGGGAGACGGGCGGCGACGGTGAAGCCGCCGGGGCCGGGTTCGGCGGTGACGGTTCCGCCGTACAGCCGGGCCCGCTCGCGCATGCCGATCAGGCCGCGGCCCGGGTTCCCCGGGGCCGCCGGTGCACCACCGGTGTTGCGTACGTTGATGTCGATCTCCCGTTCCCGATAGCCGATCCGGACCTCGGTCGCCGCGCCGGCCGCGTGCCGCCGCACGTTGGTCAGTGCCTCCTGGACGATCCGGAAGCCGGCCAGGTCGATGCCGGCCGGCACGTTGCCGCGGTCGCCGTCGACGGTCAGGTCGACCGGCAGCCCGGCGGCGCGGGCCTCGTCGACCAGATCGCCGACGCGTTCCAGGGTGGGCTGCGGAACCAGCTCAGCCGGCCTGTCGTCGTCGCGCAGCACGTCCAGGACGTGCCGCATCTCGGTCAGCGCCTCCCGTGCGGTGGACCGGGCCGCGGCGATGTGCCGGCGGGCGCTCTCCGGGTCCAGCGCGATGAGCTCCTCGGCCGCACCGGCCTGCACCGCCACGATGGACAGCGAGTGGGCCACCACGTCGTGCAGTTCCCGGGCGATGCGCTCGCGCTCGGCCGTCACGGCCGTCGAGGCGGCCTCGCGCGCCGCGTAGGCCTGCCGGGCGGCCAGGGCGGCGGCCTCGCGCGCCGCGTCGGCCTTCGACGACGCCGCGTCCGCCTGCGCCACCCGCACCCGGATCAGATAGCCCGCCAGCCACGCCCCGGTCACGAAGAACCCGAGGATGAGGACCTGGCCGACGTCCGGTGAGTTCGAGTAGTAGCCCAGCGGGAAGAGCGAGAGCATCGTCGCGACCGTGACCACGCCGCCGAGTACGGCCAGACCGGTCCGGCGCCCGTGCAGCGCCACCGAGAAGGTCGCCACCAGCAGGCTGGGGAACGGGAACGTGGTGTTCTCCGGCCCGGTGATCGTGAACACCCGCATCATCAGCAGCGCGATGATCACGGCCAGCACCGCGATCGGCGCCCGGCGGCGCAGGACCAACGGCAGCGTCACCCCGGCCGCGAAGGCCAGGCGCTGCCAGAGGGTGCCGGGCCCGGCGACCACGACGGCTTCGATCGCCGCCCAGCCGAGGAGCAGGGCGGTGAGCGCGACGTCCGCCCGGGGCGGCCTGCGCGGTACCCGGGAGAGGGTGGTCAGGGCATCCACGGCGAGGACCCTAACCATCCGCGCGGCGCGCGGGCGTCATCCTCCGGGCTCATGAAGATCATCATTCGGAGGTACGTGATCACGACGGCGGACCGACGATCAGGGCGGGGGCCGGCTCCTAGATTTCTCGGCATGACGATCACTACCTCGGAAAACACCACCGCCACCAACGCTTCCGTCCGGCCCGTAGTGGGCTGGGCGGCCGCCGCCGGAGCGATAGCCTCCACGATCGCCGGCGCCATCCAGGCAGTCCGCTCCGACGACGGCAACCCGCTCGTCGGCACCTCCGAGCACGTGCTGCTGGCCATGGTCGCCGCCGCCCTGGTGCTCTGGATCCCCGGTTACCTGGCGCTCGGCAAACTGGCCGGGACACGCACCGGCCGCATCGGAGCCTGGCTGGCCGTCGCCGGCTCGGCCCTGCTCGCCCTGGGCATGACCAGCACGAACCTGCACGACCAGGACTACTCGTGGTTCCCGGTCGTGGCGGCGCCGGCGAACCTGTTCTGGCTGGTCGGCTCGATCCTGCTGGCGGTGGCCACCTGGCGTACCCGTACCCTGCCGCGCCCGCTCGCGGCCGCACTGGTGCTGGTCTGGCTCACCTCGATCATCCTGTCCCAGGCCGGTGGCAACCTGATCGCCGGCGTGATCTGGGGCTTCGTCGCCTGGTTCCTGCTGGCCGTCACCCGGCGCTGAGGGCTTCGCCGGCCTTGCGGGCGGCGATCAGGACCGGGTCCCACACCGGGGCGTACGGCGGCGCGTAACCCAGGTCGAGCGCGGTCATCTCGGTGACCGTCATCCGGTTCCACAGGGCGACCGCGAACGCGTCGATCCGCTTGGCCGCCTCGGTCCGGCCGACGATCTGCGCGCCGAGCAGCAGGCCGGTGTCCCGCTCGGCGATCAGTTTGATGGTCATCGGCACCGCGCCGGGGAAGTAGCCGGCCCGGTTCGTCGACTCCACGGTCGCGGTGACGAACCGGTAACCGGCCGCCGAGGCCTCGCGGGAGGTCAGGCCGGTACGGGCCACCTCGAGGTCGCAGATCTTGGTGATGCCGGTGCCGATCACGCCGGGGAAGGTGGCGTACCCGCCGCCGATGTTGATCCCGGCGACCCGGCCCTGCTTGTTGGCGTGGGTGCCGAGCGGGATGTGCACCCGCCGGCCGGTGACCAGGTGCAGCACCTCGGTGCAGTCACCGGCCGCCCAGACGCCGCCGTCGCCGACCCGCTGGCGCAGGTCGGGGACGAGGCCGCCGGAACTGCCCAGCGGCAGACCGGCGGCCTCGGCGAGCTCGGTGTTCGGGCGTACGCCCAAACCCAGGACCACGATGTCGGCCGGCAGCGTCCCGGCGTCGGTGACCACCGCACTGACCCGGTCCTCCCGGGTCTCCAGGCCCTGCACCGTCACCCCGGTACGCAGGTCGATGCCGAGCTTGCGGACCGCCTCGGCGACCAGTGCGCCCATGTCCGGATCCACCGTGGACATCGGCTGGTCGGCCTTCTCCACGCAGGTGACCCGCAGCCCGCGCCGGATCAACGCCTCGGCCATCTCGACGCCGATGTAGCCGGCGCCGATCACCACGGCGGTCTCCGGTTTCGGCGTGCTGTCGAGCCAGGCGTCGACGGCCGCCCCGTCGCCGAGGGTCTGCACGCCGAAGACGCCACCGGCCGGGGTCTGCGCCCAGACCGGGCGGACCGGGGTGGCGCCGGCCGCGTAGACCAGCTCGTCGAAGCCCTCGCGCAGCACCCGCCCGCCGGCCAGGTCGCGGACCGTGACGGTACGCGAGTCCAGGTCGATGCCGGTGACCTCGTGCCCGGTGCGCACCTCGATGCCGGCTTCCCGGAACGCCGCCGGGTCCCGGGCGATCAGCCCGTCCGGGCCCTCGACCAGGCCGCCGATCCAGTACGGGATGCCGCAGGCCGAGTACGACGTGAAGTCGCCCCGCTCGAAAGCGAGGATCTCCAGGTCCTCCCGGCCGCGGCGCTTGCGGGCCTGCGAGGCCGCGGACATGCCCGCCGCGTCGCCGCCGATGACGATCAGTCGCACGGGGTCCATTCTGCACCGAAGTCACCAGCGAATTTCCGCAAAGCCGCCGCGAGTTGTTGCCCGCCGCATCAGCCGGGATCTATGGTGACCCCACCGCACCTCTTTCTCGAACCATTCCGCTCGATCGTCCGTCGAAGCGCTTCGACGGTTTATCCGAAAACGGTGTCTGTGCTGGTCAGGACGCTCCGACCGGCCATTTCGCCGTGCCTATTTCTCAGGAGAGCGCCATGCGTAAACGCGGTTTGGCCGTCCTCGCCGCCGCCCTGCTGGTCGTGCCGCTGTCCCCAGGGGCCGCGCAGGCCGATCCCGCCTATCCGTTCCGCGATCCGAGCCTGCCCCTGGAGGCCCGGGTCGACGACCTCGTCGGGCGGCTCACCCTCGACGAGAAGATCTCCCTGCTGCACCAGTACCAGCCGGCCATCCCACGCCTCGGCATCGAGGTGTTCAAGACCGGCACCGAGGCGCTGCACGGCGTCGCCTGGTCCAACGACTACCGCAACAACGCCGCCAAGATCGACGCGACGGCGACCGTCTTCCCGCAGGCCGTCGGCCTGGCCAGCACCTGGGACCCGGAGCTGATCGAGCGGGTCGGCGCGGCGGTCGGCGACGAGCTGCGCGGCTTCCACGCGCAGGACCCGGGGGTCTGGGGGCTGAACGCCTGGGCGCCGGTGGTGAACCTGCTGCGCGACCCGCGCTGGGGCCGCAACGAGGAGGGCTACTCGGAGGATCCGCTGCTGTCCGGCGCGATCGCCACCGCCTACGGGCACGGTCTGCAGGGCGACGACCCGGACCACCTGAAGGTCGCGCCCACCCTGAAGCACTACGCCGCCTACAACAACGAGACCAAGCGGGACGTCACCTCGTCGAACGTGCCGCAGCGGGTGCTCAACGAGTACGAGCGCAAGCCGTTCGAGATCGCCCTGGAGAACGACGCCGCGACCGGCGTGATGGCCTCCTACAACCTGATCAACGGCCGGCCCGCCACCGTCGACCCGGACCTCGCCGGCATCGTCCGGGACTGGAGCGACCGGCGGCTCTTCAACGTCAGTGACGCCTGGGCGCCGACCAACCTGACCGGCTCCCAGAAGTACTTCGCCACCCAGGCCGAGGCGAACGCCGCGATCCTCAAGGCCGGTCTGGACAGCTTCACGGTCAACGACACCAACGCCGAACCCACCACGACCGCGATCAAACAGGCCCTCACCCAGGGCCTGATCACCGAGGCGGACGTGGACGAGTCGGTCGGCAACGCGCTGAGCATCCGGTTCCGGCTCGGCGAGTTCGATCCGGACGGTGGCCCCTACGCGGACATCACCCCCGCGGTGATCGACAGCCCGCAGCACCGGGCGCTGGCCCGGGAGACCGCCGCCGAGGCGGCGGTGCTGCTCAAGAACAACAGGGCCGCGCTGCCGCTCAAGGCCGCCGGTTCGGTCGCGGTGGTCGGTCCGCTCGCCGACAAGCTCTACACCGATTGGTACGGCGGACAGCTCCCGTACGAGGTCACGGTGCTCGACGGCATCAAGGAGCGGGCGTCCTCGGTGACCAGCTCGTTCGGTGCCGACCGGATCGCCCTGAAGGACGTGTCGACCGGCCGCTATGTGACCGGCGGTTCCGGCCCGGTCGGAGTCGTCGAGACCACTCCCACGCCGGCCGCCCAGTTCGACAGCGTGGACTGGGGCGACGGAGTCTCCACCCTGCGCAACGTCGGCAACCAGAAGATGCTCGGCTACGGCTGGGGACCGTTCGTCACCGTGGAGAACAACCCGACCGGCTGGTTCGTGCAGCAGCAGTTCAAGCTCGAGGAGCAGTCCGACGGCACGTACGTGCTGCACTACGTCGGCTACGAGACCCAAGAGCCGTGGTTCGGCGCCAACCAGTACGTGACGATCGGCGCCGACGGCAATCTGGCCCTCGGCTCGCCGGACGCGGCCGGCGCCGCCCGCTTCACCAAGGAGGTCCTGGTCGACGGCGTGGCCGAGGCGGCCGCCACCGCGAAGGCGGCGGGCACCGCGGTCGTCGTGGTCGGCACCGACCCGTTCGTCGCCGGCCGTGAGGTCCACGACCGCACCTCGACGGACCTCGGCGCGCGTCAGGAGGCGCTGATCAAGGCGGTCCGGCAGGCGAACCCGAACACCGTCGTGGTGGTGCAGAGCAGTTACCCGCAGACGCTCACCTGGGCGCAGCAGAACGTGCCGGCCATCCTGTGGACCACGCACGCCGGCGCCGAGACCGGGCACGCGGTGGCCGACGTGCTCTACGGCGACGTGAACCCGTCCGGCCGGGTCACCCAGACCTGGTACCGCTCGACCGCCGATCTGCCGGCCGACCTGTTGCAGTACGACATCATCAGCACCGAGCAGACCTACCTCTACAGCGACGCCAAGCCGTTGTACGCGTTCGGGCACGGACTCTCCTACACGAACTTCCGCTACGGGACCCCGAGGGTCAGCGACGGCAAGGTCAGCCTGACCGTCACCAACACCGGCAAGCGGGCCGGCGACGAGGTCGTCCAGCTCTACACCCACCAGCGCACCTCCCGGGACGCCACCGCGAACAAGCAACTGCGCGGCTTCCAGAAGGTGCACCTGGCGGCCGGGCAGAGCAAGACCGTCACGTTCGCGCTGAAACCGGCCGACCTGGCCCGCTGGGATCAGACCCGGCAGCGCTGGGTGGTCGAGACCTCGGTCTACGACGTGCTGCTCGGCTCCTCGTCGGACGACATCCGGCAGCGGGCGGCGCTTCCGGTGCGCGGGGAGACCATCCCGGCGCGCGATCTGTCCAAGGAGACGAGGGCGGAGACCTTTGACGCGTACGCCGGAGTGAAGTTGCTCGATGAGAGCAAGGAGCGCGGCACCGTGGCCGGGGCGACGCAAGCCGGCGACTGGATCGCCTTCAAGGATGCCGCCCTGCGGGGCGGGACCACCTTCACGGCTCGCGCTTCCGGCGCCGGCACCGTGCAGGTCCGGCTCGGCTCGCCGACCGGCCGCCTGCTCGGCACCGCCACGCTCGCCGACACCGGCGGGATCTACCAGTACGCGACGGTGACCGCCCCGCTCGCCCGGGCCACCGGCCGCCAGGACGTCTACCTGGTGCCGAGCCCCGGCCTGCGGCTCGCCACCTTCAGCATCCGGTAACGGGGGCACCGTGGGTGTGCCCGGCCAGCGCCGGGCGCACCCACGGTGATCAGTGAACCCTTTTCGACGTGGCCAGGGCGGCACCACCCGGCGCCGGCCGAGCGGCCCAGAGATCTAGGGCCCGACGCCAGGTTGAAAAGGGTTCATTAGGATCGACGAAAGGAGAGCTGTGGCGACATGGGGAGGCGCAGTGCCGACGATCAACGACGTCGCCAGGGCGGCCGGGGTGTCGCCCAGCACGGTGTCGTACGTGCTGAGCGGCCGCCGCCCGATCTCGGCCGAGACCCGCGCCCGGGTCCAGGCCGCCATCGCCGAGCTCGGGTTCCACCCGCACGCCGGCGCCCGCGCCCTGGCCAGCAGCAAGACCAACGTGCTCGCGCTCGTCGCGCCGCTGCGTGTGGACGTCAACGTGCCGGTCATCATGCAGTTCGCCACCGCGGTGGTCACCGCGGCCCGGTCCTACAACCACGACGTGCTGCTGCTGACCAAGGACGAGGGGACCGCCGGGCTGGAGCGGGTGGCGCACAGCACCATGGTCGACGCGTTGATACTGATGGACCTCGAGCGCGACGACCTGCGGATCCCGGCCCTGCGCCGGCTGAAGCAGCCGTCGGTGCTGATCGGTCTGCCCGCCGACCACACCGGCATCGCCTGCGTCGACCTGGACTTCGGTGCGGCGGCCAAGGCGGCGCTGACCCACCTCGCCGGGCACGGCCACCAGCGGATCGGCCTGGTCGGCCCGTCGCCGGCGGTCTACCGGCGGCAGACGACGTACGCGGACCGGTTCCTCACCGGTTTCCTGGAGACCTCGGCCGAGCTGGGCCTGCGGACCGTGACGCACCCGTGCGAGCCGGGCGGCGAGGGGGTCCGGGCCTGCCTCGCCGAGATCGACGCCGAGTTGCCCGCCCTCACCGCCCTGGTCGTGCACAACGAGGAGGCGCTGCGGCCGCTGCTGGACCTGTTGCAGGCCACCGGCCGGCGGGTTCCGGAGGACATCTCGATCGTGGCGATCTGCCCGCGGGACGTGGCCGTCTCGATGCCGGTCAACCTCACCTCGATCGACATCCCGGCGCACGAAGTCGGCACGCTCGCCGTGGAGACCGCGATGCGGCTGCTCGACGGCCGCCGCGTGGAGTACACCCGACTGCTAGAGCCGAGCCTCGTCGAGCGCGACAGCTGCCGGGAAATCTCCACGTCACACCGTTGACACGAATGGCGCTCGTTCCATAGCGTCTCGGCAAGGCACATCGTCGAAGCGCTTCGACATAACGTTTCGATTCGTCGAAGCGCTTCGACGATGCGGCCGCTGGCTTTGACCAATTCCAGTCCCCCTGGGAGGACGGCATGTTCCGATCCCGAACCGGCCTCGCGGCCGGTGCGCTGCTGCTCGCGGCATCCCTCGGTCTGACCGCCTGCGGCGGCGACGACGGTGGCGCCGAGGAGGGCGCCGACGCGAAGGCCCTGACGCTCTGGCACTACGAGGGCCCGACCAGTGCCATGGGCATCGCCTGGAACAAGGCGATCGAGATCTTCAAGGAGAAGCACCCCGGCGTCGAGGTGAAGTTCGAGGAGAAGGGCTTCGAGCAGATCCAGCAGAACGCCCAGATGATCCTCAACTCCGACAGCGCGCCGGACATCATGGAGTACAACAAGGGCAACGCGACCGCCGGCCTGCTCTCCAAGCAGGGCCTGCTCACCGACCTCAGCGAGCAGGCCACCCAGCGCGGCTGGGACTCCAAGCTGAGCTCGAGCCTGCAGACCACCGCCAAGTACGACGAAGACGGCATCATGGGCGCAGGCAAGTTCTTCGGCGTGCCCAACTACGGCGAGTACGTGATGGTCTACTACAACAAGGACCTGTTCACGAAGCACAAGG
Organism: Actinoplanes aureus; assembly: GCF_015704865.1. Classification (GTDB taxonomy): domain Bacteria; phylum Actinomycetota; class Actinomycetes; order Mycobacteriales; family Micromonosporaceae; genus Actinoplanes; species Actinoplanes aureus. The sequence goes on from NZ_JADQTO010000003.1 coordinate 36,752, forward strand.
TCGAGGTGCCGACCACCCTCGACGAGTTCACCGCGGCGATGGACACCTTCGTCAAGGCCGGCGTGACCCCGCTGTCGGTCGGTGGCGCCGAGTACCCGGCTCAGCAGATCTTCTACGAGCTGGCGCTCTCCAAGGGCGACCGGGCCTTCGTCGACGACTACCAGCTCTACAAGAACAAGGTCGACTTCAAGGGGCCGCAGCTCAGCTACGGCGCGCAGACCTTCGCCGACTGGGTGAAGGCCGGCTATATCTCGAAGGACTCGGCCGGCATCAAGGCCGAGGACATGGGCGTCGCCTTCACCCAGGGCAAGTTCCCGATCCTGATCTCCGGCAGCTGGTGGTACGGCCGGTTCGCCACCGACATCAAGAACTTCGAGTGGGGCACGTTCCTCTTCCCCGGCAACAACCTGCACCCGGGCTCCAGCGGCAACCTCTGGGTGGTGCCGGAGAAGAGCAAGGCCAAGGCGCTGGCGTACGACTTCATCGACATCACCATGTCGCCGGAGATCCAGGCGCTGCTCGGCAACAGCGGTGGTGTCCCGGTCGCGGCCGACGTCGCGCAGATCACCGACCCGAAGAACAAGGAACTGATCGAGAACTTCAACAAGATCTCGACCAATGACGGCCTCGCCTTCTACCCGGACTGGCCGGCTCCCGGCTACTACGACGTGCTCGTCGCCGGTGTCCAGGGCCTGATCAACGGCTCGAAGACCCCGGACGCGTTCCTCGACGAGATCGCCGGGCCGTACAACGAGAACCTCGCGGATCTCGGCAAGTAAAGCGCAGCGCGCGGGCGGTGGTCCGCCACCGCCCGCGCCGCGAAAGGGAGCCGGTATGGCTAAAAACAAGGGTTACGCGGTCTATCTGATCCCCGGCGTGCTCGCCTCGCTGCTGGTGATCATCGTGCCGCTGATCATGACGGTGTACGTCAGCTTCACCAAGTGGACCGGCGTCGGCAGCCCGCGCTGGGTCGGCCTCGACAACTACACCCGTCTCTTCGGCGACACCCTGTTCTGGCAGTCGTTCAGCAACATCATCCTGCTGATCATCGCGATGGCGGTGATACCCACGCTGCTCGGCCTGGTGCTGGCGGCGGTGCTGTTCGACTACGTGGCCAAGCACTTCAGCGACCGCTGGGCCGGCTTCTTCCGCTCCGGCTACTACCTGCCGCAGGTGATCCCGGTGGCGGTGACCGGCATCGTCTGGGCCTGGATCCTGCATCCCAGCTACGGCGCGCTGAACCGGATCCTCGAAGCGGTCGGGCTCGGCGGGCTGGCCAAGAACTGGCTCGGCGACCCGGACTACGCGCTGTACAGCGTGATGGCCGTGATGATCTGGTTCCAGCTGGGCTATCCGATCGTCATGTTCATGTCCGGGCTGCAGCGCATCGACCCGTCGATCTACGAGGCCGCGGACCTGGACGGCGCGAGCTGGTGGCAGCGCTTCCGGAAGATCACGGTGCACATGATCCGGCCCGAGTTCTACGTCGTGCTGATCACCACCACGATCGCCGCGCTGAAGATCTTCGGGCAGGTCTTCGTGCTGACCCGGGGCGGGCCGAGCAACTCGACGCTGGTGCCGTCGTACTTCGCGTACAAGAACTTCTTCGAGAAAGCCCAGGTCGGGTACGGCTCGGCGATCTCCACCGTGCTCACCGTGCTGATCATCGTGCTGGCGTTCGTCTTCCTGCGCCTGCAACACCGGGCTGAGGAGCTGTCATGACCGTCACGGCTACGAAAGCTCCCGCGCGTACCCCGGAGGGTGAGGCGCCGAAGGCGCTGAGGCATCGCAACCCGGTCCGGTTCTTCGTGCTCGCCGGCCTGCTGGTGCTGCTGCTCCTGCTGGTCGGCCCGCTGCTGGTCGTCGCGGTCAACGCGGTGAAGAGCCCGGCCCAGTACGCCGGAAGCGGCCCGCTCTCCCTCCCGACCAGCCTCTACTGGGACGGCATCGTCGACTTCTGGAACCGGGTCAACTTCGGCCAGAAGCTCTGGAACAGCTTCATCACCAGCCTGGTCGTCGCGGTCCTCGGCGTCGTGCTGAGCATCCTGAACGCGTACGCGCTGGGCATCGGCCGGGTGAAGGGCCGCATCTGGTTCCTGGTGTTCTTCCTGGTCGCGAACCTGCTGCCGCAGGAGGTGCTGGTCTACCCGCTGTACTACATCTCCAAGGAGGCGGGCCTCTACGACAACCTCATCGCGATCGTCATCATCTTCACGGTCACCCAGAGCGCGTTCGGCACCTACCTGCTGACCTCGGTCTACAGCGAGTTTCCCCGGGAGCTGCTGGACGCCGCCTCGGTGGACGGCGCCGGGAAGTGGCTCACCCTGTGGCGGGTCGTGGTCCCGGTCAGCATGCCGACGCTCGGCGTCCTCTTCACGTTCTTCTTCATCTGGACGTGGAACGAGTTCTTCCTGCCACTGATCTTCCTGATCTCCAACGACAACCAGACCGTCCCGGTGGCCCTCGGCGTCCTCCAGGGCGACCGGATGATGGACGCCACCACCACCAGCGCTTCCGCGCTGATCGGCATCCTCCCCGCGATGCTCTTCTTCCTGATCTTCCAGCGGACCCTCACGCGCGGCATCGCCGCCGGCGCCATCAAGTAAAGGATCTTCATGAAGTTCACCGACGGCTATTGGCGCAAGCGTGACGGTCTCACTGTGCTTCACCCCGCGCACTTTCAGGACAGCGTCCCGGCGCCGGACTCGCTGACCGTCTACGCCGCCACCCGGCCGGTCCGCCATCGCGGTGACACGCTGAACGCCCCGCTCATGACGATCACCTGCTCGGCCCCGGCGCCGGACGTCATCCGGGTCACCATCGAGCACTTCCAGGGCCTGGAGCCGCGCCTGCCCGTCTTCGCCATCGCGGAGTCCCCGGCCGACGTCGTCGTGGACGACACGTCGATCACCTCCGGTGCGCTGACCGCGCGGTTCAACCCGGGGGAGAACTGGGCGCTGGACTTCCTCGCCGAGGGCCGCCGGATCACCGGCAGCGGGTGGAAGGGCATGGGCATCGTCGACACCGACGACGGCGAGTCCTACGTGCACGAGCAGCTCGACCTCGGTGTCGGCGAGACGGTCTACGGGCTCGGCGAGCGGTTCGGGCCGTTCGTCAAGAACGGCCAGAGCATCGACATCTGGAACGAGGACGGCGGCACCAGCAGCGAGCAGGCGTACAAGAACGTCCCGTTCTACTTCACCAACGCCGGGTACGGCGTACTCGTCGACCACCCCGGCAAGGTGTCCTTCGAGGTCGCCTCGGAGATGGTGTCGCGTACCCAGTTCAGCGTCGCCGGCCAGTCACTGTCCTACCTGGTCGTCTACGGCCCCACCCCGGCCGACGTGATCCGTAAGTACACCGCGCTGACCGGTCGCCCCGCGCTGCCGCCGGCCTGGTCGTTCGGACTCTGGCTGACCACCTCGTTCACCACCTCCTACGACGAGGAGACGGTGAACAAGTTCGTCGGCGGGTTCGCCGACCGGGACCTGCCGCTCAGCGTCTTCCACTTCGACACGTTCTGGATGCGCGAGTTCTCCTGGTGCGACTTCGAGTGGGACTCGCGGGTCTTCCCGGACCCGCCGGGCATGCTCAAGCGCCTCGCCGACCGGGGACTGCGGACCTGCCTGTGGATCAACCCGTACATCGCGCAGCGCTCCGCGCTGTTCGCCGAGGGCAAGGCCAAGGGCTACCTGGTGCGCCGGCCCAACGGCGACGTCTTCCAGTGGGACCTCTGGCAGGCCGGGATGGGCCTGGTCGACTTCACCAACCCGGACGCCCGCGAGTGGTACGCCGCCAAGCTGCGCGGCCTGGTCGAGATGGGTGTCGACGCGTTCAAGTCGGACTTCGGCGAGCGGGTACCGACCGACGTGGTGTGGCACGACGGGTCCGACCCGGAGCGGATGCACAACTACTACACGCAGATCTACAACCAGGTCGTCTTCGACGTGCTGCGGGAGTCCAAGGGCGAGGGGGAGGCCGTACTGTTCGCCCGCTCGGCCACGGTCGGCGGGCAGCAGTTCCCGGTGCACTGGGGCGGCGACAACTCCAGCAACTTCGAGTCGATGGCGGAGAGTCTGCGCGGCGGGCTGTCGCTGATGTCGTCCGGCTTCGGTTTCTGGAGTCACGACATCGGCGGCTTCGAAGGTCTGCCGGACCCGGCCGTGTTCAAGCGGTGGGTGGCGTTCGGGCTGCTCAGCTCGCACAGCCGGCTGCACGGCAGCACCTCCTACCGGGTGCCGTGGGACTTCGACGAGGAGGCGGTGGACGTACTGCGCGCCTTCACCCACCTCAAGTACCGGCTGATGCCGTACCTGTTCGGCGTCGCCCGGGAGGCGCACCTGGAAGGCCTGCCGGTGATGCGCCCGATGGCGTTCGCCTTCCCGGACGACCCGGCGGTGACCCACCTGGACCGGCAGTACCTGCTCGGCGGCGACCTGCTGGTCGCCCCGGTGTTCAGCGCCGGCGGCGACGTCTCCTACTACGTGCCGGCCGGCCGGTGGACCCACTACCTGACCGGGAGCGTCGTGGAGGGCCCGGGCTGGGTCCGTGAGACGCACAGCTTCGACAGCGTGCCGCTGCTGGTCCGGCCGGGTGCGGTCGTCCCGGTCGGTGCCCGCCAGGACCGGCCGGACTACGACTACCGCAACGGCGTCACGCTGCGGCTGTTCGAGCCGGCCGAGGGGCGTACCGCGGTGGTCGTGCCGGGACCGGCGGGCGCGGACAGCGTCTTCACCGTGGTCCGGGAGGGTTCCGAGATCCGCATCGGCCGCGCCGGGGACGCGCTGCCGTGGCGGGTCCAGTTCGGCGACGACGTCACCGACATGGCCGCTGACCAGGACAGCTGCACCCTGACGCTCCGGTAACAACGGCGGGTCACCCGACGGAAGGGTCTTTCCGCGGCGTTGCCCGTCACCCGTTCTGCCCGGGCGCATAGTGAGCGTCCGGGCAGAACGGGGGAGTGAGCAGCGGATGCGGTGTGGCAACAGGGGCGTAGGGCTACGCCTGATCGGGGCGGGCCTGGTCGCGGCCCTCGGCTTGAGTGGATGCAGCGGTTCCGACGGGCTGGAGCCGGCGGATGAGCTGACGGCTTCCTGTCCGGCCCGGCATCCGCTGGCCGCACCGCCGTCGGTGCCACCGACCCCGTGTCCCTCGGCGTCAGTGGAACCGGACGCTTCGCTGGCGGCCGGCCGGCCGGCACTGGACCACGCTGTCGCGCTCGTTGATGCCGGCTGGACGGCTGCGGCCGCTGGTCAGTCACCTGTCACCGCTCGCGCCGCGGCGGCCGTGGCCGTGCCGAAGCCGGCGAGCACGCGTTCGCGACGCCCGCCGCCGGGCTGGATCTGGTGGCTCCTCGACAATTTCCCGAGCGACGATTGCACGTCGGTCCCGGCGGGTGCCACCGGCCTGCTGATCGAGGCGGAACGGCTCGAAACCCTGCGTTTGTGCGTCAAGGGCTACGCCGCGAGCAAGGCTCCTCATCTCCTGATCAGCGCGCCGGACGGCGATCGCATCGAGCCCGCTGCCGTCGCCGACGGGGCCGTGTGGAGCTGGGAGGTCCAGCCGGGGGCCGAAGGCGACGAGTTGACCGAGGTCGGCACCTACCGGTTCACCATCACGGGGAAGCCGCGGAAGCGCGGCGCGCGGACCCTGATGACATCCGGCCGCATCGTGGTGACGCGCAGCACCGCACCACGTGCGGCCCTCGCCGACGACGGCGGCGCGGGGGAGCGTGCGCTGCGGCCCGGCCAGAGCGTGCGTGTCCGCCTGGCCGGCTACCGCCCCGGCCAGGCGGTGCGTGCCGCCGTATACCGGGAGCCGCCCCACAGCAGCCGGTATCGCTTCCTGGCGGAACTGCCGGACACCGTGGTGGACAGCTCCGGAGAGGGGATGCTTCGGTGGGTGGTGCCGGCGAACGCCGTGTCCGGGCGCCACGCGATCTGGATCGCGTCGGGGCCGGAGTCGTGGGACGGCTGCGACTGGGCGCAGTGCGAGAGTTTCCGGGTCGGCGGCTGAGGCCGGACCGGCGGCCGGTGCGGACCCCGGCCGGCGGCGGCACCGCGCTTCTGGACTGGACGGTGCGCTACGCGGTGCCCCTGCTCAGCGCCGTCGGACTGGCGCTCTACGGGGTGCTGCGGCTGGCGTACGTCCTGTTCTATTCGCAGCTGCGGGCCACCCCGCAGGAGATCGGCTACGGCTACGCCGAGATCCTCTCCAGCCAGCTGGTCGGGACGATCGAGCTGGTGCTGGTGGTGACGCTCGTCTTCCTGGTGGTCGGTCTCGCCGGGCGCGGGCTGCGCCGGCTCGGCGCGTCAGTGACCGGCCGGCGGGCGCGCCGGACGCCGGTGCGGCGACTTGTGCTGCGCTGCGCGCTGGCCGGGCTCGCCGCTGTGCTGGTCCTGCTGCCGATCATGGCCTGGCTGGCCGGCACCGAGGCGCGCAACGGTCGCACGATCCGCAATCTGCATCTCGCGCGTACCGTGCGTATCCCGGTGCTGGCGGTGCAGGCGGTGCCGGCGGCCCTGGCATGGAGCGTGATGACCCCGCAAGGGCTGCAGAACCTGATGGACCGCAGGTGCCTGCTCTATCTCGGGCAGGCCGCCGGCACGACGGTCTTCTACGACGTGCAGAGCCGGGAGAGCCTGCGCGTGCCGTCCGCGCAGGTCATCGTCTCGTTGCTGAACACCGACGGCGTGCCGCACGGCTGCTGAGCCCCTGTTCCGGCGCTCAGTTCGCCGGCCGCTGATAGACGTCGGGGATGCCGTCGGCGTCGCTGTCGGCCTCCTCCGCCTCGCAGATCAGCCGGTAGTGCCGGTTGCGGATGCGCAGCAGCACCGTGGCCAGCATCGCCGCGATCAGGGAGCCGGCCAGCACGCCGATTTTCGTCTGATTGTCGAGCTCGCTGCCGGAGCCGAAGGCCAGCTCGCTGATCAGCAGTGACACGGTGAATCCGATGCCGCCGAGCAGGCCCAGACCGAACACGTCCCACCAGCTCAGGCCCTCGGCGAGCCGGGCCCGGGTGAAGCGCTGCACCAGCCAGGCCGAGACGGTGATGCCGATCGGCTTGCCCAGCACCAGGCCCACCACCGCGGCCAGGGTGGCGGTGGCGCCCAGCCCGCCGCTGCCGCTGATCGTGACGCCGGCCGCGAAGAACGCGAAGATCGGCACCGCGAAGCCGGCCGAGATCGGCCGCCACCGGTGCTCCAGGCGCCCGGCCAGGTCGACGCGACCGCGTACCGGGACGGTGAAGGCGAGCAGCACGCCGGCCACGGTGGCGTGCACCCCGGACGCGTGCACCAGCGCCCAGGCCACGGCGGCCAGCGGCAGCAGCAGCCACCAGCGGCTGATCCCGCGCTGCACGAGCGCGCCGAAGACCGCGATCACCAGCAGGGCGCCCAGCAGCGGCAGCGGGTGCAGCCCGGAGGTGTAGAAGATCGCGATGATCATGATGGCGAGGAGATCGTCGACCACCGCGAGGGTCAGCAGGAAGATCCGAAGCGCGCCCGGCAGATGGGTGCTGATCACACCGAGGACGGCCAGCGCGAACGCGATGTCGGTGGCGGTCGGCACCGCCCAGCCGCGCAGCCCGCCGCCGTCCCCGGTCGCGGTGACCGCAACGTAGAACAATGCGGGGAAGATCATGCCGCCCATCGCGGCGGTCACCGGCAGCGCCGCCCGCCGCAGGTCGCGCAGGTCACCGGCGACGAACTCGCGTTTCAGCTCCAGGCCGGCGACGAAGAAGAAGATCGCCAGCAGCCCATCGGCGGCCCACGCGGCCAGGGACAGGTCGAGGTGCAATCCGGCGGGGCCGGCCCGGACGGCCGACAGATCCTGGTAGGCGTCTTTCCAGGGGGAGTTCGCCCAGGTCAGGGCCAACACCGTGGCGCCGAGCAGGAGCAGGCCACCAACCGTCTCCGCGCGCAGGATCTCACCGATGCGGCGCGCCTCGGGCCAGCTGCCGAGCCCCAGCAGACGGAATGTGCCGTTCGGTGGCTGGGTCACGATGGTCCTCCCGGTGGGCATACCTGTCGTAGCGCCGACCAGGCTTCCCGGCACACCGTCGCCCACCTTACGTGACCTTCATTTTCCGGTCGACGTATGTGGTGACCCGGCGGGGGTAACGTCCCACGGGGAAGGGCCGAAAGACCCGTGCTCCTGATGACCGCCGCCGATACGTTCAACCTCGACTAACTCCGGCGAGAGGAACTGATCGTGACCGCCGTTTCGGACAATCGCCCCCAGCTCGACCACGAAGAACTCGTCCGGAAGCTATCGGCTCCGGACGATGCCGAGGTCGCCGGCCTGGACGCGTGGTGGCGGGCGAACAACTACCTGACCGTCGGCCAGATCTACCTGCAGGGCAACCCGCTGCTGCGCGAGCCGCTCACCCCGGAGCACATCAAGCCGCGCCTGCTGGGGCACTGGGGCACCAGCCCCGGCCTCTCCTTCGTCTACGCCCACGTCTCCCGTCTGATCAGGACGACCGGGCAGCAGGCCATCTACCTGGCCGGACCCGGGCACGGCGGCCCGGCGCTGGTGGCCGCCGGCTACCTGGAGGGCACCTACTCCGAGGTCTACCCGGAGGTGAGCCGCGACGAGGGCGGCATGCTCCGCCTGTTCCGCCAGTTCTCCAGCCCGGGCGGCATCCCCAGCCACGTCTCGGTGACTACGCCCGGTTCCATCCACGAGGGCGGCGAACTCGGCTACGTGCTGGTGCACGCCTTCGGCGCGGTGATGGACAACCCGGACCTGCTCGCCATCGCGGTGGTCGGTGACGGCGAGGCCGAGACCGGGCCCCTCGAGGGCTCCTGGAAGGGCGTCTCGTTCATCAACCCCGAGCACGACGGCGCGGTCCTGCCGATCCTGCACCTCAACGGTGCGAAGATCGCCGGGCCGACCGTGCTGGCCCGCAAGGACCCGGCCGAGGTGCGCAAGCTGCTCGAGGGCCACGGCTACGACGTCATCGAGGTCGAGGGCGACGACCTGCCCGGCATGCACCACCGCTTCGCGGCGGTGCTGGCCGAGGCGTGGGGCAAGATCCGGGCGATCCAGAACGCCGCGCGCGGCGGCGACTGGGACGGCACGCGCCCGCACTGGCCGCTGATCGTCATGCGTACGCCCAAGGGCTGGACCGGTCCCGACAAGATCGACGGCATCACCGTGACCGGCACCTGGCGGTCACACCAGGTGCCCCTCTCCGGGGTCCGCGACAACGAGGACCACCTGCGTGAGCTGGAGAAGTGGCTGCGCTCGTACCGGCCGGACGAGCTCTTCGACGCCACCGGCGCCCCGATCGAGCAGATCCGCGCCGAGGCGCCCGCCGGCGACCTGCGGATGAGTGCCTCCCCGCACGCCAACGGCGGCCTGCTCACCCGCGATCTCGACATGCCCGACTTCCGGGACTACGCCGTCGAGGTGAAGCGGCCCGCGGAGGGCCGCGCGGAGTCGACCCGCAAACTCGGTGAGCTGATGCGCGACATCTACACCCGTAACCCGGAGCGGTTCCGGCTGTTCTGCCCGGACGAGACCAACAGCAACCGGCTCGGTGCGGTTTTCGAGGTCTCCGACCGCGGCTTCATGGAGCGGACCACCGGCGACGACGTGAAGATCAGCCGGGACGGCCGGGTCATGGAGGTGCTCTCCGAGCACAACTGCCACGGCTGGCTGGAGGGCTACAACCTGACCGGCCGGCACGGCATGTTCGCCACGTACGAGGCGTTCGCCATGGTCAGCGCCTCGCAGACGGTCCAGCACGGCAAGTGGCTGCAGGAGGCGAAGGACCTGCCCTGGCGTGCCAAGGTGCCGAGCCTGAACGTCCTGCTCACCTCGACCGCGTGGCGCAACGACCACAACGGCTTCTCGCACCAGGGGCCCGGCCTGATCCAGGTGGTGCTCACCCAGCGCGGCGACGTGGCCCGGGTCTACCTGCCGCCGGACGCGAACACCCTGCTCTCGGTGGCGGACCACTGCTTCCGGTCGAGGTCGTACATCAACCTGATCGTCATCGACAAGCAGCCGCAGTTGCAGTGGCTCGACATGGACCAGGCGATCGAGCACACCGCGAACGGCGCCGGCATCTGGGAGTGGGCCGGCACCGACGACGGCGGCTCGGACCCGGACATCGTCCTGGCCTGCGCCGGTGACGTGGTGACCATGGAGACCGTCGCGGCCGCGCAGATCCTGATGCGCAAGCTGCCGAAGATGAAGGTCCGCGTGGTCAACGTGGTCAACCTGATGACCCTGCCCCGGCCGAAGGACCACCCGCACGGCATGAGCGAGACCAGGTTCCGCGAGCTGTTCACCGACAACGTGGACGTGGTGTTCGCCTTCCACGGCTACCCGGGCGCCATCCACCAGCTGGTGCACGGCCGGCCGGACGCCGACCGGTTCCGGGTGCGCGGTTTCATCGAGCAGGGCACCACCACCACGCCGTTCGACATGACGGTGCGCAACCGGGCGTCGCGCTACCACCTGGTGATGGACGCGATCAACAACGCCAAGCGGCTGCCCAGCGGCGCGAGCGAGCTGAAGGCCTGGTGCCAGGCGAAGCTGGAGAAGCACGAGCGGTACGTCGTCGAGCACCTCGAGGACATGCCGGAGGTGCGGGACTGGTCGCTCGGCGACTGGGCGGAGAACTGACCGGAAGCGAGAGTGGCCGTGCGATATCCCACTGCCCGGTGCGCGCCGATGCGCGTTTTCCCGCAGGACCTCTCAGGTTCACGCGCGAATCCGCAGTTCGACAGGCACGAATCGGTCAGCGGGACGAAATCATTTCTGACGAATCGCTGGCGATGACTTACTTCACCCTTTTAATCATCGGCGCGGGGGACGAAAGTGAGGGAAGTACACACCCGTCGCTCGACGATGAGGAAGGGGAACCCCCATATGGCTGCCACGCTCAACCCTTGGCCGACGATCCGGCAGGGAGCGAAGAACGACACGGTGACCACGCTGCAGTACCTGCTGCTGGCCCACGGTCACACGGTCACCGTGGACGGAATCTTCGGTGCCCAGACCGGTGCCGCGGTACGCGCCTATCAGCTGACCAAGAACCTCGTCGAGGACGGTGTCGTCGGCCCGGAGACGTGGCGTGCGCTCATCGTGGAGGTCCGGCCGGGGGCGCGGGGCAACGCCGTGCGGGGTGTGCAACGCGAGTTCCAGCTGCGTGGCGACGTCGCCCCGCAGTCTGACGGTGTGTACGGGCCGGCCACCGAGGAGGCGGTCCGCGCCTTCCAGGCCGCGCTGCGCGCCGGTGGGGCCGAGCTGGACGCGGACGGCGTGGTCGGGCCGCGCACCTGGCAGGCGCTCGTCGGCGGGGTCCGCGCTCCGGTCAGCCAGGCCGCCTGACGTAGCGGGCGCTCCCGTCCAGCGGGAGCGCCCGATCGCTCAGTGCCGGTGCGGCACGGACGCCGGGTCGAAGCCGAAGGGCAGCTCCAGCCGGTGTCCGGCCATCAGCTCGCGGTCGGTGAGCAGGGTGGCGGTGGGGCCGTCGGCGACGATCCGGCCGGCGTCCAGGATCACCGAGCGGGGGCAGAGCTCCAGGGCGTACGGCAGGTCGTGGGTCACCATCAGGACGGTGACCGGCAACGACTCGATGATCTCCGCCAGTTCGCGCCGGCTGGCCGGGTCCAGGTTGGACGAGGGCTCGTCGAGGACCAGGATCTCCGGGCGCATGGCCAGCACCGTGGCGACCGCGACCCGGCGCCGCTGGCCGAACGACAGGTGATGCGGCACGTGATCGCGGTGCTCCGACATGCCGACGGCGGCCAGGGCCTCGTCGACGCGGGCGGCGAGCTCGTCTCCGCGTACCCCCAGGTTTGCCGGGCCGAAAGCGACGTCCTCCGCGACCGTCGGCATGAAGAGCTGGTCGTCGGGATCCTGGAAGACGACGCCGACCCGGCGGCGGATCTCGGTGATCGCCTTGCGATCGCCGGGCGTGACCGGCATGCCGGAGATCTCCACCTGCCCGGCCCCGCCGTGCAGGATGCCGTTGAGATGCAGCACCAGGGTGGTCTTGCCGGCGCCGTTCGGCCCGAGCAGCGCGACCCGCTCGCCGGGCGCGAGAGTCAGATCCACGCCGCGCAGCGCCTCGCGGCCGTCCGGGTAGGCGAAGTGCAGCCCGGTGATCCTCAAGGCCGGCGTCATGACCGACCGCACCGAGCGGCACGCGGCCCGCGAGGTCGCGGGCGAGGGCCGGGAGGGCGTGACGAAGCGGGCACCATCATGCCGGTCATGCTAGGACGACCGCCGCGAGTGCGATGCCGGCGGTGGCGAGCGGCAGCATCGCCGACACCACCCACTCGCGGGCCGGCGCCGGACCGCCGGTGGTCTGCGGCAGCCGGCCGGTGTAGCCGCGCGACAGCATGGCCAGGTAGACCCGCTCGCCGCGCTCGTAGGAGCGCAGGAAGAGCGCGCCGACGCCGACCGCGAACGCCTTCACCTGCCAGAGGAACCGCGGGTCGTAGCCGCGGGCGAGCCGCGCGATCCGCATCCGGCGCGCGTCGTCGGCGAGCACGTCGATGTAGCGCAGCATGAAGGTCATGATCTGGGTGAGGACCTCGGGGCAGCGCAGCCGGTCCAGGCCGAGGATCAGGTCACGCATGGTGGTGGTCGCCGCGAGCAGGAGCGACGCGAGTACGCCGAGCGTGCCCTTCGCGAAGATGTTCCACGCCCCGTAAAGGCCGTCGACGGAGAGCGACAGACCTAGCCAGTCCACCCGTTCGCCCTGCCCGGCCAGCGGCAGGGCGATCGCCAGCAGCACGAACGGCAACTCGATGGTGGCCCGCTTGGCCAGCCAGCCGGGCGGCACCCGGGCGATCGCCGCGACCCCGGCCAGCAGCAGCGCGTAACCGCCGAACGCGGCGAACTCGGTGCGCGGCGTCACCACCACGAGCACCGTGAAGAGCAGCATGGAGACGATCTTCACCTCGGGGGAGAGGCGGTGGATCGGGCTCTCCCGGTCGAGGTGAAGCGGGTGAGCGTGTCCCGCGGCCATCCGGCCAGCATATCCAGATGATCTTGCAAGCTACGAATCGGTCAGGACATCGGTGACGTCACGGCGCGGGATAGGGGTGCCCGGCCGGCCGTAGCCGACCCGGAAGGCGATCTGCGGGAACCCGGTCCGCCCGAGCGAGCGCCGCAGCTGGTCCCGTGCGGCCGGCACCTCGATCGGCTGGGAGATCATCGAGCTGGCCAGGCCCGCGTCGGTCGCCGTGAGCAGCACGCGCTGCAGCGCCTGACCGGCCATCACCTGGTCCAGCCCGCGGTCCCCGGCCGTGCCCAGGATGCCGACCAGCGGCTCCGGCTCGTAGTCCCGGCCCGGAGCCCGGCGCCGGCTCCCGAACCGGTGCGGGAGCAGATCCTGCGGTTCGCCGACCGGGGCGCCGGACATCGCCGGGATGCCGTCCGCCGCCGCCTCGGTCTCCGTCCAGGTGATCAGCTCGGCCTGGTAGCGGGAGTCCCGGCGCAGCACCCGGTCGGCGCTGTGCGCGATCTCCGAGAAGCCGCTCAGCGCGGTCATCCCGACCAGCAGGTCGAGCCAGGCGTTCTCGGCCCGGGCGGCCTCGATGAGGCGGACCCGTACGCCGGCCGGCACCGGATCCGGCCAGAACGGCTCCCGGTTGCTGTGCCGGCGCTCGATCGCGGCGTGCAGGTCGCGCTCGGCGTACGTCGGTGGCCGCCGCCGGCCCGGCGTGAGGCGGGCGATCACCTCCGGGGTGTCGCTGTCCGGCAGCAGGCGTACCTCGGCCGGAGTGCCCGCCCAGGCCAGAGCGAGCCGGGCGTTGAACGTCGCCGCGCCGCAGCCGAGCCGCATCGCCCATCCGCCGCCGTCGGCGACGGTGAGCCGCCGATCCGCGTCCGCGAGCACCTCGATCGCTCCGTCCCGCAGGCGGAACCGCCACGGCTGACTGTTGTACATGGACGGAGCGTGGATGCCGGCCGCGGCGGCGCGCCGCAGGTCGGACTCGTCGTAGCGGATCACGGCGGTTCTCCTTCCCGGTGGTCTGCCTCCACGGTGCCCCCGGCGGACAGCCGCCGTGCAGGGCCGAAGGTCCCTCAGGTCAGCTACCGAGGGGGACCCGCCAGGTGACAAGCGTGCCGGTGCCGTCCGGCCGGCGGACCGCCTCGAAGGCGCCGCCCAGGTCGGTCGCCCGCTCACCCATGTTCACCACGCCGCCGCGGGCCAGGGCCGGGTCGATGCCGATCCCGTCGTCCTCGACCTGGAGGATCACGTCGTCGCCGGTTACCCGTACCGAGACCCGCACGCTGCGGGCCCGGGCGTGCCGGGCGACGTTCGACAGCGCCTCGCGCAGCACCGCGATCAGCTCCGGCACGATGTCGTCCGGCACCGCGCTCTCCACCGGGCCCGAGGTTTCCAGCGTCGGCCGGAAGCCGAGCGTGTCCAGGGCGGCGTCGCAGGTGTCGCGCAGCTCGGTACGCAGCGTCGCGCCCACCGGGGCGCGCAACTCGAAGATCGAGCGGCGGATGTCGCGGATCGTGGCGTCCAGGTCGTCGACGGCCGCGTTGATCCGCTTGACCACCTCCGGCCGCGCCCCGGCCGAGGTGACCGCACCCTGCAACTGCATGCCGGTGGCGAACAGCCGCTGGATCACCACGTCGTGCAGGTCACGGGCGATCCGTTCGCGGTCCTCCAGAACGGCGAGCAGCTCCCGCTCCTCCTGGGCGCGGGCCCGCTCCAGGGCCAGGGCGGCCTGCCCGGCGAAGGAGGCCAGCAGCGCCGCGTCGTCGGTGCTGGCCGGCCCGCTGACGATCAGCACACCCTGCGGCAGGTCGGTGCCGGCCAGCGGGGCGACCAGAGCCGGGCCGGCCGGCACCTCGCCCGGCCACTCGGCGGCCGCCCGCAGGTCCCCGACCAGCCGGTACGACTCCTGGCCGAAGGTGCGGGTGTCGGCGGGCAGCACCCGCCCGGCGAGGTCGGCGCCCTCGGCCACCTCGATCCGGTACCGGGCGTTCTCCTCCTCGTGCAGCAGCACCAGCACCATCTCGGCGCCGGCCACCTCCCGGGCCCGGCGGGCGATCAGCCGCAGTGCCTCGGTCCGGCGTACCGTCCCGAGCAGCACCCCGGTGATCTCGGCGGCGGCGGCCAGCCATTGTTGCCGGCGTTGAGCCAGGTCGTAGAGGCGGGCGTTGTCGATGGCGACACCGGCCGCGGCGGCCAGGGCCACCACGATCTCCTCGTCGTCGTCGCTGAACTGGTCGGTGCCCTGTTTCTCGGCGAGGTAGAGGTTGCCGAAGATCTGGTCGCGGGTGCGCACCGGTACGCCGAGGAAGCTGTGCATCGGCGGGTGGTGCGGCGGGAAGCCGTACGAGTTGGGGTGCCGGGTGATGTCCGGCAGGCGTACCGGCCGGGGATCGGTGATCAGCAGGCCGAGCACGCCGCGCCCGTGCGGCAGGTCGCCGATCCGGGCGTGCGCCGCCGGATCGATGCCGTGGGTGATGAAGTCGGAGAGGCTGTCGTGGCCGGGGGCCAGCACGCCGAGCGCGCCGTACCGGGCGCCGGCCAGCGCGCACGCGGCCTCCACGATGCGCTGCAACGTGCTGCGCAGGTCCAGGTCGGTGCCGATGCCGACGACCGCGTCGAGCAGCGCGCGCAGCCGCTCCCGGCTGGTCACGATGTCACCAACCCGGTTCTGCATCTCCTGGAGCAGCTCGTCGAGGCGGACCCGGGAGAGGGGACTCAGGCCCAGCGAGGGCGTCGTCGGCTCGGCCACGGTCTCGAGGCTATCCGGTGGGCCCGGGACTTTCGGCCCTTGGTGGCCGCGGCGCCCGCGGGTAGGAAGTACCTATGATCCGTGTCTTTCTCCTCGACGACCACGAGGTCGTCCGCCGCGGCCTGATCGACCTGCTCCAGGCCGGTGGCGACATCGAGGTGGTCGGCGAGTCCGGCTCCGCCCAGGAGGCGGCCCGGCGCATCCCGGCCCTGCGTCCCGACGTCGCGGTGCTGGACGCCCGGCTGCCGGACGGTAACGGCATCGACGTCTGCCGGGACGTACGGGCGATCGACTCGACGATCAAAGGGCTGATCCTCACCTCCTACGAGGACGACGAGGCGCTGTTCGCCGCGATCATGGCCGGTGCCTCCGGTTACGTGCTGAAGCAGATCCGCGGCACCGACCTGGTCGACGCGGTACGCCGGGTGGCGGCCGGGCAGTCGCTGCTCGACCCGGCGGTCACCCAGCGGGTCCTCGAACGCATCCGCAACGGCGTGGAGCAGCCGCGCGAGCTGGCGTCGCTCACCGACCAGGAACGCCGCATCCTGGAGTTCGTGGCCGAGGGCCTGACCAACCGGGAGATCGCCGGCCGGATGTTCCTGGCCGAGAAGACGGTGAAGAACTACGTCTCCAGCCTCCTGGCCAAGCTGGGCCTGGAACGCCGTACGCAGGCCGCGGTGCTGGCCACCAAACTCCTCGGCGAGCACCGCTGAGGTGGCGGTCAGAGGGGTAGGCGTACGGTCGCGACCGTGCCGCCCCGCTCACCCTCGCGCAGGCTGATCGTGCCGCCGTGCAGGCCGACGATGAGGCGGGTCAGCGACAGGCCGAGGCCGGTGCCGGGGATGCCGCTGTGCCGGGCGTTGCTGGCCCGGTAGAGGCGGGCGAAGAGCCGGTCGCGTTCGCCGGCGGGGATCCCCATGCCGGCGTCGGTCACGGTGAGCACCGCGGTGTCCTCGGCGGTGGTCAGGCTGACCTCGACGGTCGAGTCGGCGGGGCTGTACTTGACCGCGTTGCTGATCAGGTTCTCGGCGACCTGGCGCAGCCGGACCGGATCGCCGGGGACGATCAGCTGGCCCGGCAGTTCGGTGTGGATGGCCGGGCCCGGCTCCCCGGCTCCGGCTTCGGCGACGGTGGCCGCGACCACCGCGACCAGGTCCACGGCGGCGACGGTGAGCTGGGCGTGACCGGACTCCAGGGCGGCGAGGTCGAGCAGCCGTTCCACCAGGGTGCGTAGCCGGGCGTTGTTGCGTTCGATCACGGCGAGCAGGTCGCGTACCTCGCCGATGGTGGTGTCGTCGCCGGACTCGGCGATCAGGTCGGTGTAGGTGCCGATCGAGGTCAGTGGTGTGCGCAGCTCGTGTCCGACCAGGGCGACGTACTCGCCGATGCTGGCGGCCAGCTGGTTGGCCAGTTCCTCGGCGCGGCGGCGTTCCAGGTACGCCCCGATGTGCCCGGAGATGCCGGTGAGCAGCGTCGCCAGGGCGGGTTCCGGCTCCTGATGCTCGTGGGTGAAGAAGGTGAGGACGCCGACGACCTTGTCCGCGCTGCGTACCGGCACCGCGCCCGCCGCCCGGTAGGCGCTGGAGGCGGCCACCGCGGGCAGCACCGGTGAGTCCGCGGCGTGGATGTCCGGCACCCAGACGATCTCGTTGCGTGCCCAGCAGACGCCGGCCAGCCCGGCGCCGCGCTCGAACGAGGACGGCAGCACCATCGGGGCGACGCCCGGCTCGGTGTGGGTGCCGGCCGGCCGGAGCCGGTCGGTGACCTCGTCGACCAGCCACATCCGCAGGTACGGCCAGCCCAGCTCGCCGCCGATCGCGCCGAGCACCGCCTCGGCGGCGCGTGTCGTGTCCGGGGCGTGCACCAGGGCCCTGAGCACCTTGCTCTTGCAGCGCTGGTACTGATGCTGGTGGTGGTCGACGGTGACGTCGTGTACCGCGGCGACCGCGCCGAGCACGACTCCGGCGGCGTCCCGCATGGGCCGCGCGTTCACCGCGAACCAGTGCGGCCGGTGATGCCGGTCGTACGCGCGCATGTCGGCGTGGCGTACCTCCTCGCCGCGCAGCGCACGGCGCAACGGCAGCTCGTCGAGTTGGAGCGGGCTGCCGTCGGAGCGGCTCAGCCCGAAATGGGAGATCCAGTTGTGCACCGGGATGTGCCGGGCGTCCTCGCCGAAGAAGTCCCGGACCGCCTGGTTGACCACCAGCGGCCGGCCGTCGAGGTCGCAGGCCACCACGCCGGTGTCCAGGCTGTGCAGCATCGCCTCGACGAAGGCGGTGTGGTGCGTGGCAGGCTCCGACGCCGGCGGTGTCAGGGTTTCCAGGCAGGCGCGCAGGGTCTCGGTGAGCTCCCGGACCCGGAACGGCTTCGGTACGATCGCGGCCGGCTCGGCGCCGGTGAGCAGGGCGTCGCCGGGCAGCAGGTACGCGGTGACCAGCACCACCGGTACCCCGGCCGTTCCCGGGTCGTCGCGCAGGGCCCGGCACATCCGGATGCCGTCCAGGTGTGGCATGTCGACGTCGGCGACCACCAGGTCCGGGCGGTGGGCCAGGGCGGCGGCCAGCCCGGCCAGCCCGTCACTGGCGACGGTGACATCGTGGCCCAGCCGGCGGACCACCTCGGCGATGACCGCCTGGTGTTCCGGGTTGTCCTCGACGACGAGCACCGCTGCCATAGGTAAATCCTACGAAAGCAGACATTCCGGCCGGTGGCGTTTCCCCGTTGCCGGGGTCGGGGTATTGTCCGGCCGCCACATCGGCGACTCTTGGGGTTTCTACATGAGCGCTCTGACCGCCCAACTGGACGTCCCGCTCTCGCGGGAGGCACCCGCCGCGGCCCGCCACGCCGTCACGGCGGTGCTCGCGGGCTGGGGTTTCCGGGACACGGACTGGCTCGACGCCGCTGCCGTGGTGGTCAGCGAGCTGGTCACGAACGCGGTCCGGCACGGCGGAGGATGTCTCGCCCTGCGCCTGGAGGCGCACGACGAGCGGGTGGTGGTCTCGGTCGCCGACGGCTCGTCGGTGGTGCCGCGCCGGCGTGACCCGGACGGCGTGGGCGGGCGGGGTATCGCCCTGATCGAGGCGCTGTCGGCGGGGTGGACGGTGCAGAACCACCAGGGTGGCAAGCGGGTCCTGGTCGAACTGGTCCCGTGCCCCGGCGTTCGTACCGGTGAGTCGGTAAGCGCGCGGGGGATGCTCAGACCGTGAAGCGTTGTGCCGCGGCCCGCAGCCGGTCGGCCAGCTCCTGCACGTCCTGCGCGGTCCGGGCGGCCTGACCGACGGCCTCGCGGCTGGCGGCGGTGCTGTGCGCGACGCTGGCGATGTTGTTCGCGATGTCAGTGACGCCGTTCGCGGCCTCGGTCACCCCGCGGTTCATCTCGGCCGTCGTCGCGCTCTGCTCCTCCACCGCCGAGGCGATCGTGGTCTGGTAGTCGCTGATCTGCTCGATGATCCGGCTGATCTCGTCGATCGCGGTCACCGCCTGACCGGTCTCCGCCTGGATGGCGGCGATCTGCTGGGAGATCTGCTCGGTGGCCCGGGCGGTCTCCTGGGCCAGGTCCTTCACCTCGCTCGCCACCACGGCGAAACCCTTGCCGGACTCGCCGGCCCGGGCCGCCTCGATGGTGGCGTTGAGCGCGAGCAGATTGGTCTGCGCCGCGATCTGGGTGATCACGCCGACCACGTCACCGATCTGCGCCGACGACTCACCGAGCCGGTTGATCGTCTCGCTGGTGGAGCGGGCCGCGCCGACCGCGTCCGAGGCGACCTGCGCGGCGTCGGCGGCGTTGCGGGAGATCTCGACGATCGCCGAGCCCATCTCGTCGGAGCCGGCGGCCACCGTGTGCACGTTGCCGGAGACCCCGGCGGCGCCGGTCGCGGCGAGACCGGCCTGCTGGTCGGCCTCGGCGATCGCGCTGTCGATCTGCCGGCTGACCTGGTGCATGGTCTGGGAGGCCTCGTTCAGGCGGTTGCCGTCCTCCATGATCTCGACGACCGTCGCCCGGACACCGGTGATCGCATCACCGACCGCCCGTCCCATGGCCGCCATCTCGTCGGTGCCGGTGGTGTCGACCCGGATCGTCAGGTCGCCGCGGGCCATGCCCTGAAGCGCCCTGACCAGCTGGTCGGCCGGGCGGACCACGCTGCGGGTCACCGCGATCGTGAAGAGCAGCGCGGCCGCCGCCGCGAGGACGAACACCACGATCATCGTGTTGCGTACGGACGCCGCCTCGTCCCGGGCCTCCTGGGCGGCCGCGTCGGCCCGCTGGGTGACCGAGGCGATCAGCTGGTTCGTACCCTCCACGATCTTGAAGTACAGGTCGTAGCTGTTGCCGAGCAGCAGGGCGTTGCCCTCCTTCACCTGCCCGGCGGCGTACAGGGCGGCGATCTGCTCGTCGGCCTTCAGGAAGTCATCCCAGCGCGTGCGCAGGTCTTCGAAGACGGCCCGCTCGGCTGTCGTCATGGCGGATACGTCGGTCTCCGCCAGCAGCTTCTTGAGCAGGTCGACGTCGGTGAGGAAGCCGGCCCGGTTGGGGTTCGCCGGATCCACCGCAGTCTTCGGGTCGAGCCGGTACACGTCCCAGGCGTACGCGAGCTGCCAGCCGGAGATGTCGGCGTTGTAGAACTTCTGCTCGTCGACCTGGTGCATCAGGTGCAGCAGCGTACGCAGGCGGCCGGCCGACTCGGACTGGTGGTTCAGCCCGACCGCACCGACCCCGACGGCCACACCGAGCAGCACGAGCACCGCCGTGAACGCGACACCGAGCCGCCCGGCCAGCCGAAGCCGTCGCAGAATCGCCATCGACACTCCCCGCTCAGAACGGCCTTTCTCCCTATCGATCGGCGGAGACCGAGCGAGACTGAGCGGCAGGACACATTTCGGGCAAAGTCAGCAGCAGTGTGCCGGCCGGCAGCAGCCGGTCGCGGATCGCCGAGAGGTGCCCGGCGGCCTGCCCGGCCGGCTGTTCGTGACGGCTGTTGAGGAGTCCCGGCGGATCAGATCTCGAACTCGGCGGCGGTCACGGACACCGCCCGCAGCGCGCCGGCCACCTCGGCGCGTACCCGATCGGCGGTGGCCGCCGGGTCGGCGACCGTCCCGGCCCGGGCCTCATCCTCCACCGCCGCGCAGAGGCCGGCGAGGGCGGTCGCGCCGATGTTCGCGGCCGAGCCCTTGAGCGCGTGTGCCTGATCGCGGACCAGGCCGGGATCGCCGTCGTCCAGCAGTCCGATCAGCGTGCCGGCGGTGGCCGCGGTCCGGTCCTCGAACGAGCGCAGCAACCGCCGGATCAGGGCGATCTCGGCCGGTGTCGGCTCGTCCCCGAACAGGTCGGCGATGCGGGCGCGGACGGCGGCCACCCGGCTCTCGTCATCCCCGTCCATGCCGACCATGGTGCGCCGGGACCCGACCCGGCGCACCGACTTCGCAGGAGAGGGGCTCAGGCGCCCCAGCCCGCCTGCTGGCCACCGACCCGGGCGGCCGCGACCGTGTCCGCGTACCCCGAGGCCGCGAACGCCGCCACCGGGTCGCGCGGCAGGCCGCGCGCCTCACGCCGGTCCGCGAGAACGGTCCGGACGTCGGTCTCGTACGCGTCCATCAGCACCGCGTGCGCACCGAGCACGTCACCGGAGCGCTGCGCGGCGGCGAGCGCGTCCTGGTCCACCAGCAGCGCCTTGGCCAGGGCCTGTTCGACGTTGAGCACCGACCGGATCTGGCCCGGGATCTTCTCCTCGATGTTGTGGCACTGGTCGAGCATGAAGTTGACCTTCGACGCCGGCCGGTGCGCGTCCACCCCGACGATCTCCGCCATGATCCGGAAGAGCTGGAACGGGTCCGCCGAGCCGACGATCAGGTCGTCGTCGGCGTAGAACCGCGAGTTGAAGTCGAACGCGCCGAGCTTGTTCACCCGCAGCAGCTGCATCACGATGAACTCGATGTTGGTGCCCGGCGCGTGGTGGCCGGTGTCCAGCACGACCGTCGCCTTGTCGCCCAGGGCCAGGCAGTGCACCAGCGAGGTGCCCCAGTCCGGGATGTCCATGCTGTAGAAGTGCGGCTCGAAGAACTTGTACTCGAGCAGGATCCGATGATCGTCGTCGAGCGCGTCGTAGATCTCCCGCAGCGACTCGGCGAGCCGGTCCTGCCGGCCCCGCAGCGAGTCCTGCCCGGCGTAGTTCAGCCCGTCCGGCAGCCAGATCTTCAGGTCGGTCGAGCCGGTCTGCCGCATCACGTCCAGGCACCGCAGGTGGTGCTGGACGGCCTTGCGGCGGATCGTGGAGTCCGGGTGGCACAGCGAGCCGAGCCGGTAGTCGTCCTCCTGGAACAGGTTCGAGTTGATCGCGCCGATCTTGACGCCGAGCTTCTCGGCGTGCGCCCGCAGGTCCGTCCAGTCGTCGACCAGGTCCCACGGGATGTGCAGCGAGACCCGCGGGGCGAGCCCGGTGAGGCGGTGCACCTGCGCGGCGTCGGAGAGCTTCTCGTACGGGTCGCGGGGCACGCCGGGCCGGGCGAACACCTTGAACCGGGTGCCCGAGTTCCCGTACGCCCAGCTGGGGACCTCGACAGTGAAGTCGTCCAGTTCGTCGAGGCGGGTCATGAGGTACCTCCGTACCGTCGGTTGGTAAGCCCGTTCAGCAGGGCCGCGAAGACGAGGACCGTGCCCAGGGCGAGGAGCTGGTACTGCCCGCCCTCGTTGCCGACGAAGGCGAGCAGGATGCCGGCGTTGAGCCAGACGATGAGGAGAGTGGCGAGCACGACGCCGGCCACCCGGCCGATGCCGCCGGTGATCGCCACGCCGCCGAGCACGGCGATGGTGATGGCGGGCAGGGCCATGCCGCTGCCCGAGACGCCCGCGTCCGGGCGGGCGGAGGCGAACTGCGCGACGGTCACCACGGCCACCAGGCCGGAGATCAAACCCGCATAGACGTACGCCTTGAAGCGCGTGTCCCGCACGGGGAGACCGGACCAGCGCGCCGCCACGTCGTTGGTGCCGATGGCATAGAGCCGCCGGCCGTACGCGGTCCGGGCCAGCAGCAGCCAGACCGCCACGACCGTGGGCAGCAGGAAGGTGAAGATCCCGAGGGGTACGTCCGGGATGTACTGCCCGAACAGCGGCAGTTCCACCGACTTGCTCAGCGAGAACAGGTCCTGGATCGGCGGGGTGCTGATCGGCTGCTGGTTGTTGATCACGATGGCGATCGACTTGTACGCGTAGAACGTCGCGAGCGTCGCGATCAGCGCCGGGAACCCGATGTAGGACACCAGGAACCCGTTGACCGCACCGCACAGCGCGCCGAACCCGGCGGTGGCCAGGATCGCCAGCCACAGCGGCCAGGCCCACTCGCCGTACGCGAACCCGAACACCATGCCGGACAGGCTCACGATGGCGCCGACGCTCAGGTCGATGCCGCCGCGGCCGGAGAGGATCACCAGCAGCTCGGCGAGACCCAGCATGGCCAGGGGCACCGCGTTGATCAGCGCCGCGGACATGTAGTCGAAGTCGTACGGCGCGGTCAGGTAGCCGCCCGCGTCGTTGATGAAGAACGTGACGACGACCAGCACGATGAGTACCGCGAGGAGCGGGATTCGCTGGGTGAGGAGGATTCTCGCGACATCCGGTCTTTGCCGGACTCGTTCTGCTGTAGCGGTCACCGTGACCTCCTCGCCCGCGCGCGCAGCAGGTCGGCACCGACCGCCACGATGATGAAGATGCCGACGAACAGGTCGGAGAGCTGGGAACTCCAGCCCAGCTGGGTGACACCGGAGGCGACCGACTGGACCAGCAGGGCGCCGAGCAGGGTGCCGAGGACCGAACCCCGGCCGCCCATGATCGAGGTGCCGCCGATGACGACGGCCGCGATCACGGCCAGTTCCTTGCCGGAGCCGACCGACTGGTCGAGCGTGGACGTGCCCTGCGCGATCACGAAGCAGGACGCGAGGCCGACGAGCAGGCCGGTCAGCACGTAAGCGAGCAGGACACGGCGCTGTACGCGTACGCCCGCGAGCCGCGCCGCCTGCGCGTCGCCGCCGATGGCGAAGAAGTGCCGGCCGCCCGCGGTGTGCCGCAGGTACCACCAGGCCGCCGCGGTGATCAGCAGCGTGATCAGGAAGGCGTGCGGTACGCCGAAGGTCCGCCCGTCCTGGCCGCGCCCGAAGAACGCGAGGGTTCCGGGGATCCCGTTCACCGTTCCGGAGCCGAAGATCTGCAGGCCCAGGAAGAGGAACAGGTTCGCCGTACCGAAGGTGATGATGATCGCGTGGACCCGGCCGTACGCGATGAGCACGCCGTTGACGAGGCCGAGCAGGCCGCCGGCCGCGACCGAGACGATCACCGCGACGCCCAGGTTGACCTCGGCGTCGACCAGCAGTTTCGCGGTCAGCACCGAGCACACCATGATGGCCGCGCCGACCGACACGTCGATGCCGCCCGTGATGATCACGATGGTCATGCCGACGCCGACCAGCGCCACCGGCGCGGTCGCCACCAGCAGCGGCTGGATCGAGCCGGCGGTCATGAACGCCGGCGTGCTGACCCAGAGCGCGACCCAGAGGATCGCGATCACGCCGACCAGCACGATCTCCTGGCCGGTGACCGGGGAAGGGAGAACCTTGGTGGTTCGCACGGCGGGCTTCTCCGCCGTCGTGACGCTCATTCGCTTCCTCCCGCGGCCGCCGCCAGCAGGTCGACCTGCTTGGCGTCCGGGCCGAACTCCTCGGTCGTGGTCCCGCCGCGCACCACCTGGATGCGGTCGGCGATGCGCAGCGCCTCCGGCAGGTCCGAGGTGACCACGAGCACCGCGGTGCCCTCCTCGGCGAGCTCGGTGATGAGCCGGTGGATCTCCTCCTTGGCGCCGACGTCGACACCCTGGGTCGGTTCGGCCAGGATCAGCACCTTCGGGCGCTCCACCAGCTGCCGGGCCAGAACCACCTTCTGCGCGTTGCCGCCGGACATCGCGTTGACCGGCTGCCGCTCACTCGGCGTCTTCACCGCGAGCCGCTTGATCAGGCTGGTCGCGACCTTGGTCTCCCGGGCCCGGTCGACGAACATGCCGAACCGGGAGAGCAGCTTCAGGTGACCGGCGCTGATGTTGAAGGCGATCGACTGGAAGCCGAACATTCCCTCCACCTTGCGGTTCGCCGGGAGCAGCGCGACGCCCTTCTTCTGCGCGTCCTGCGGGGACTTCAGCGTCTCGGTGGCGCCGTTCAGCTTCAACTCGCCGCCGGTCGCCCGGTCGATGCCGTAGACGCAGGCGGCGATCTCCGAGACACCGCTGCCGACCAGCCCGTACAGCGCGACTATCTCCCCTTTTTTCACGGAAACGTCGACGTCGCGGAACTTGCCGGCGCGGGTCAGGCCGCGCAGCTCCAGCACGGCCGGTCCCTCCGGGACCTCCCGATGCGGCCGCGTGTCGGAGAGCTCTTCACCCACCATCAGGTGGGCGATCTGCCGCACGCTCAGATCACCGATGGGGTACGTCCCAATCGTGCGACCGTCGCGCATGACCGTCACCTCGTCGGCGATCCGGAACAGCTCGTCGAGGCGGTGTGAGATGTAGATGACCGCGACACCGGAGGCGGTGAGCCGCCGGACCACGTCGAACAGCACCTCGATCTCGGCGTCGGTGAGGATCGCCGACGGCTCGTCGAGGATCAGCACCTTCGCGTCGCCGGAGAGGGCCTTCGCGATCGAGACCTGCTGCTGCTCGGCGATCGACAGGTCGCCGACGGTGGCGGTCGCGTACTTCGCCGGGAGGCCGAGCACTTCGAGGAGCTCGACCACCCGCTCGTTCTGCGCGTTCCAGTCGACCCGTCCGCCCTTCTTGAGCTCCTTGCCGAGGAAGATGTTCTCCGCGACGGTGAGCTCGGCGAAGAGCTGCGGCTCCTGGTAGACGGTGGCGATACCGAGGGCGATCGCGTCGGTGGTGGAGCTGATCCGCACCGGGGCGCCGTCCCACTCGACGTCGCCCGTGTCGGCCTGCTCCGCCCCCGAGATGATTTTGATCATCGTGGACTTGCCGGCGCCGTTCTCACCGACGAGAGCGTGGACCTTGCCCGCCCGTACCGTGAAATCGCCGTGCTGAATGGCCCGGACCGCGCCGAACCGCTTGCTGACAGCGGTAAGGCGCAGTCTCGGGGTTTCGTTTTTGTCGGCCATCAGTAGTTGAACTGGTCGACGTTCTGGTCGGTGATCGCCAGCGCCGGGCCGAGGAGCAGCATCTTGTCGGCCTCGGTGTACTCCACCGCGGACAGCTCGCTGGAGACGTTGTTGGTGGCGGCGAACGGCTTGCCCTGGGCGATCTGGGCGCCGGCCCACGCGGTCAGGTAGCCGAGGTTCTCCACGTCCCAGAGGATCGCGGCGGTCGACGACTTGTCCTGCAGGTACGGCTTCATCGCCTGCGGGGTGCCCAGGCCGACGGTGAAGACCTTGCCGATCTTGCCGGCGTCCTTGACCGCCTGCGCCACACCAGGCGCACTCGACGTGCACTCGCCGACCAGGCCGGTCAGGTCCGGGTGCGCGTTCATCAGGTCGGTCGCCATCTGCGTCGCCTTCGCCTGGTCCTCACCGGCGTAGACGATGTCGACGATCTGGGCCTCCGGGTACTTCTCCTTGGTGTACGCCTTCTGCACCTCGATCCACGAGTTCAGGTTCTCCGCGGTCTGGCCGCAGGAGACGATCGCGTACTTGCCCTTGCCGCCCATCGCCTTGAGCAGCGCATCGGTCAGGCCCTGGCCGATGCCCTCGGCGGTGGCCTGGTTGACGAAGACCTCACGGACACTGCTCGGCGCGTCGGTGTCGGCGGTGGCGACGTGGATGCCGGCGTCCTTGGCCTGCTGGAGCAGCGGTGCCATCGAGTCCGGGTCGTTCGGCGCGACGATCAGGGCGTCGACCTTTTGCTGGATGTAGGACCGCACGATGTCGGCCTGCGCGGCGGCGTCGGCCTGGGTCGGGCCCTGGTAGAGCCACTCGACGTTGCCGAGCGCGGCGGCGGCTTCCTTGCCGCCGGCGTTCATCGCCTCGAAGTAGGGGACACCCTGCAGCTTCGGGACGAAGGCCACCTTGTAGGTCTTGCTGCCGGCGTCGGTTCCGCCGGCCGTGTCAGTTTCGTTCTTCTTGGTGCAACCGGTGAGAGCTATGGCGGCCGTCGCGGTGAGGGCGACAGCAGCAGCGAACCGAGGGCGCATGACGCCTCCTGTTGAGGATTCTTGAAACGTTCTAGCCGAGGTGTGACTCACGTTACGAGGCCGTTAGCGCAGGGTCAAGAGTTGACCCAGGCGGGTTCGAAAGAACTGCCCGCCATTGGCCTGATCTGGGTGAGTTAACTAGTGAGACGTTTCAAGGCGTTGGGCGCCGCTTCCGGGTAGGGCTTGTCTCTCCTGTGGGCTTGGCCTTCCGAGTGGGCCTGCCTCCTTGCGGGGCTGGCCTTCCACTGGGGCCGGCTTCCTTGCGGGCTGGCCTCCGTAGAGGCCGCCTCCATGCAGGGCTGCGTCCTTACGCGGGGCCGCCTCCTTGCGGGCCGCCAACCCGGTGGGGCTCGCTTCCCGTGGGCCTCGCCGGCGAGGCGAGACCCACGGGAGATCAGCGCGCCCGGTACCGGCGGATCAGCACGATGCCGGCGGCCGCGGCGGCCACCGCGCCGCCGATCATGGCGTAGCGCTGCGGGTCCGAAGAGACCCGGCGCGGAATCGAACCGATCGCAGCCCCCGCACGTTCGGCGGTATCCGTGGCGGACTCGGCGATGTGCGCACCGGTTTCCGCGGCGGACTGCTTGATGCGCCCAGGCACGTCCGCCTTGGCGAACAGGGCCGCGGCGGTCTCACCCATCTCGGCGCGCGTCCGCTCGATCTCGGCCTTGAGTTCCTCAGCGGATTCCGGCGTGCTCCTGCCCCCGTCACCGCGGGTAGCTGGCGCAGCCTTATTGCCCAGGTCACCGCGGGCAGCCGGCACTGCGGCCTTGTCCACGGCAACGCTCGCGGCCGTCGGCTTCGCCGCCGTTCCGGCACTTCCATGCCCGCCGGCCGGCTTCACGGAGCTACCCGTATGGGAAGGCCCGGCCATCGGCTGCGTGCCTCTTCCCGCGTTGCTGGACTCGGCCATCTGTTGCGGTCCGTTGCCCGCGCTGCTGTATCCGGCCACATGCAGCGGGCTCGTCCCCACGCCGCCTTGCCCGGTCCCCGAGTCCTTGTTCTTGTCCCCGTCGCCGCGCGCGGCCTGCTCGGCTGCCGCACGGCCTTCCTCGGTATGCGGGTGCGGCGTGCTCTTCGGCATCTCGGTCTCGGTGTGCACGGGCGTAGTCAGGTAGGTCCCCGGCTCCCCGATCGCCGGCTTGTTCCCCGTGCCGCCACTGCGGGCAGCCGGGCCCGCGTCGTGAGCAGGCGCCGTGCCGGTGCTCGTACCCCCCGCCACAGCGCTGCTGCCGGCTCCCTTCGTCGGCCTGGTGCTGCTGATCTCACTGTCGATCACCGGGTCGGCGCTTGCCGTACTCGAACTCGCGCTCCCCGCGGCATGCTGACCTGGCTTCGCACTGCCGGTGCCGTATGTGCTCGACGTGGCACCCATGCCTTGCGCGGTCGGCTTCGCGCCGCCGGCACGGTGCGCACCTGGGCCTTGCGATGCGGGCTTCGCGCCGCCGGCGCTAGGCGTGCTCGATGTGGTACCTAGGCCTTGCGATGCGGGCTTCGCGCCGCCGGCGCTGGGCGTGCTCGATGTCGCACCTGGGCTCGGCGAGGCGGGCTTCGTGCTACCAGCACCGTAGGTAGTGGATGTGGCACCCGAACCCTGGGCTGCCGGCTTCGCACTGCCCGCGCCAGCCGTGCTGGTACCCGCGCTGCCCGAACCATGCGTGCCAGACGTCGCGTTGCCAATCCCACCCGAGCCCGCACCGCCGGTCGGGCTCGACGCCCCCTGCCCACCGCCGCTGCGGCCGGACATCGCGCCGGCCGGACTGCTCTGCTGGCCGGCCGCCGCCTCGTTGTTCGGACTCCCGGGAATGTGGCCGGGCGTACCGGCTGGTTTCGCCGGTGTGGCGACCGGACCCGGCTTGTCCGATCGGTCACCGGCCGGCTTCACGGCCTGCGACCCGCCCGACGGGCTCTTGCCCTGGGTAGCGTCCTGGTCCCGGTTCGGCTTCGCCGGCGCGGGCCCGGACTTCGCCTGCCCGCCCGGTCCCGGCCGTGAATCGCCGCGGTTTCGGCCCGGCGGAGCTGGTTTCGCGTCGGTCCGCCCCTGTGCCGTACCGGTCCGATTCTGCGGAGCCGGCCCCGGCTTCGGGGCGTCGCTGTCCCGGTTGGTCGACGTGCTCATGAGCGCCTCCCCTGGCGGGCCGCGCTCATCAGCGTGTCGACGTCGCGCCGGCCACTGGCCATGGCGGCCTCAGGCGCCGGCGGAACGGCCTGCTGAACCTCTTTCTTACCGATCAACCCGGCGATGCCGGCGGCCGCGAACAGCGTCACCGTCACGATCAAGGCGGCCGCCCACACCGGCATGACCAGAGCGAGCGCGGCGCCGATGGTGACGAACAGAGCGCCCACCCCGTAGAGGGCGATCACGCCGGCCCCGCCGAGGAGCCCGGCGCCCTTGCCGGCCTTCTTGCCCTTCTCCGTCATCTCGATGCGCGCCAGGGCCAGCTCGTCACGGACGAGCGTGGTCACCTGCTCGCTCAGCTGGCTGACCAGTTGCGCGGTGGAAGCCTGGTCGGTACGTGCCTCTGTATGGGTCATCGTCCCTCCGTCCTGCATGGTTGTCCGCAGATCAGGTACCCCTGCAAACCCCCACTAATCAGGCCTAAGCGGTCCGCCTGCGCTTTTCCGGGGTACGAGTGATCCACAGTCCCCGGACTACCCCGCGATGACGTCTCTACGCCAGGCCCCACCGCGACCGCCGGGCCCATGCAGGTGGCCGCGCTCAACCCACCGCGGCGGCCGTGTTCGACGCCAAGGATGAGCGCGCGCCCGTCGCCACTGCGACAGTCGCACCGGACTCCGCGTGCTGTTCGCGGGCAGGCGAGAGAGCCTTCGTGGTCAGGCTCGTGGCCCAACGTGGGTGCTGTCTGGCGGACGTCGAGGCAGCATTGAGCGTGGGCCAAGCAAGATCACCGCTTGGTGACCCTGACGACGGAGGCCCTCTAGGCAGCAGTGCCCGGTTGGCGCTGGGACCGTCATGGCCTGCTTATTGCCGGCGCTCTCCATGGCTGTCATGCCGGTAGCTCGGGTGCGGCGCCGACCGGCGGGGCTGGGTAGGGGCGTCGCGCCAGGGAGCGGTTGCGGCATGGCCAGGCGAAGATCGGCGTATCTCGATCTGGAGTCGCCTGGCGAAGGCGGCGTTACGGGAGCGACGGACGGGTATAACGAGGCGCATGCCCGATGCGCCAGCGTTGCTAGCCGGACGGTACCGGCTGGGTGCCCTGCTCGGCCGGGGCGGCATGGGTGAGGTTCGACTGGCTCGCGACGAGGTTCTGGAACGGGACATCGCGGTCAAGGAGATCGACCAGCCGCCGGCCGAGGACGGGGACGCGGCTGCCCGGCGCACGCTGCGGGAGGCGCGGGCCGCGGCGCGGCTCAACCATCCCGCTGTGGTCCAGGTGTACGACGTGCTCCAGCTGGACGGGCGCACCTGGATCGTCATGGAGTACGTGCCGTCGCGTTCGCTGCGTCAGGTCATCCAGGAGGACGGGGTTCTCGACCCGTACCGGGCGGCTCGGATCGGGCTCGACCTGCTGGCCGCGTTGCGGGCCGCGCACCGGGTCGGGGTGCAGCACCGGGATGTGAAACCGGCCAACGTGCTGCTCGCCGACGACGGACGGGTACTGCTCAGCGACTTCGGCATCGCCGCGGTCGACGACGACGCCGTGATCAGCCGGGCCGATGTGGTGGTGGGGTCACCGCAGTTCATGGCGCCGGAGCGGGCGCAGCTCGGGGCCGGCGGTCCGGAGGCGGACCTGTGGTCGCTCGGGGCGACCCTGTACGCGGCCGTGGAGGGTCGCGCGCCGTTCCAGCGGGCGTCGACGATGGCGACCTTGGCCGCGCTAGCCACCGAGGAGCCGGACCCGCCGCGCCAGGCCGGCGCCCTGAAGCCATTGCTGGACGGCCTGCTCCGGAAGGACCCGGCCAAGCGGATGGGAGCCGAGGACGCGGAGGCTCTGCTCCGGAGCATCATCGCGGAGCTGGCAGAAGACGGCGCGCCCGCCGCCTGGCGCATACCCCGGCAACGGACGGCCGCGGAGCCACCGACCAGCGCGCCGGCGGCCAGGAACGAGCAGGACTCGCTGGAAGGCGGGGGCGAGCGGGATTGGCCGGCCGCCGCCGACGACGCGGAGGCCGGCGTCAGCGACGGCGGGGCGGCAGACGGCGAGCCGCGGGAGGGCGGCGCCCTGGAGAAGCGCGCGGCTGCCGGCGGCGCGGCAGCCGGTAATGCGGCAGCCAGCAGTGCAGCGACCGGTGGCGCGGCAACTGATGGTGCGGCAGCCGGTGGTGCGGCAGCCGGTGGTGCGGCAGCCGGCAGTGCGGTCGCTGACGTGACGGCCGGTAGTGCTGGGACCGACGGTGCGGCGACACGTGATGAGGCAGCCAGCGGCACAGCTGCCAGCGGTGCGGCAGCCGACGGTGCGGCAGCCGACGGTGCGGCGGCTGGTGGTGCGGCTAGCGGTGCGGCGGCAGGTAGAGCGGCGGCTGGCGCTGCGGTCGCCCATGATGTTGCGGCTGGTAGGGCGACGGCCAGCGATGCGGCGGCTGGTAGTTCGGCGCCGCGCGATGTGGCCGGCGGTCGGGCGGTGGGGCGTGGTGCCGCGACCGGTCGTGTGGCCGCAGGGTCATGGGAGGGTGAGCCGGCGGCGGACGGCGCTGGGCGCGACGGTGACGGCTCGCGGGGGAAGGCGGGGACGTGGCTTTTGCCCGTACCTGAAAAGGATGCTTCGCCGCGGATGACTCGGCGTGCGGCGCTTGCCGGGGTGGGTGCGCTGACCGCGCTGGTCGCGGCTGGGGCGGTGTGGCTGGTGGCCGCGCGGGGTCCGGATGAGCCGTCCGCGCAGCGGACGCGGCCGGACGTGACCGGCTCCGCCGGACCGCAGAACGTGGCGCCGCCCGGAACCAACCCGCCTGGAAGCAACCCGCCTGGAAGCAACCCGCCTGGAACAACGCTGCCGGAAAGCCAGCCGGAAGGAACGAAGTCGCCGGGGACGGCGCCGACCGCGGCGCCGAGTGGGGGAGCGGCAGGCGCGCGGCCCGATCTCCCGGCCGGGTGGCGCGACTACCGGGATGCGACGGGCTTTGAGGTGTACGTGCCCGCGGGCTGGAAGCGGTCGAAAGAGGGCTCGATCGTCTACTTCCGCGGCGACGGGCGGGTGCTCGGCATCGATCAGACCGACAAGCCGAAGTCGGATCCGGTGGCGGACTGGGAGAACCAGTCGCGGTATCGGGTGTCGCGCGGGGACTTCCCTAGCTATCGGGAGATCCGGATCGACCCGGTGAGATATTTCCGGAAGGCCGCCGACTGGGAGTTCACCTTCAACCGGGGCGGGGTGCGGCAGCACGTCAACAACCGGGGTGTGGTGGTCGCGGACGACAAGGCGTACGGGTTCTACTGGCAGACCCGCGACTCGGAATGGGACGCGGCCCGGGAAGACCTGCAACTGGTCTTCGACAGCTTCCGCCCTGCTCGCTGACTCAGTAGACGCGCAGATCGTCGGTGCTGATCGAGAAAGGGAAGGGTTTGTCCGAGGTCAGCGTCTCGCCGGGCTCCGCGATCTTGTGCGGCACATACTTCTTCTCCGCCAACCGGAACAGCCGGAGGGTGACCGACTTGTATCCGTCGAAGTCCGGTTCGACGAGGAGGTACCACGGGATTCGTGCGTCGGCGTAGAAGTGCATCTTCCCGAAGCGATCGGTCGCGGCGTTGCTCGGCGAGGTGATCTCGCAAGCCAGCAGGACATTTGATGCGTCTTCGACGATGCCACCCTCGCGGGCGCTCTCGACGACGAGGTCGGGAATCACGATTGTTCTCGGCCCCAGTCGCACGTTGACTGCCTGTCTCGCTTGTAGCCCTGTGGCCTCGGCCGAGGCGAACACGGACAGCCAAAGCCGGGCGGAGATGTCTTGATGCCGCCGGTGCGGCGCGGGGCTCACCAGGAGGCTCCCATCGATCAGCTCGATGCGAGTCGACGTCTCTTCGAGCGCGAGGAACTCCTCTTCAGTCCACGGACCGCCGCGGTCCAGCAGCTTTTTCGAGCTCATCGTTCGAGTGTCGCATGGGCTCATGCCGTACACCGTCGCATGCCTAGTAGGCGTGCGTCAACGGGGAATGGACTGTCCGGCCGCCTGGGCGGCTCGCGCGAGATGCGCCGCCACCGCCGCGTGGTCGTCCGCGACCAGGCCCACCGTGATCCGCAGGTGAGGATCGGAGCCCGGGCCCACCGCGAAGGCTGTTCCCGCCGCCGCCCCGATGCCCGCGCTGGCCAGGCTGAGCAGCGCCGCCTGCTCGTCCGCCACCGGCAGCCAGAGGTTCAGCCCCTCACCCGGCGGCAGCACGATCCCGGCCGCTGCCAGTCCGGAGGTGATCAGGTGACGCCGGCGGGCGTACTCGTCCCGGGCCGCGCGTACCGCGGCGATCGACGCCGGATCGGTGAGCAGGCTGAGCAGCAGGTGCTGGAGCAGGCGGCTGGTCCAGCCCTGGCCGAGCAGCCGCCGCTCCAGGATCGGGTCGAGGACCGTGGCCGGCCCGCTGACCGCGGCCAGCCGCAGGTCCGGTCCGTGCGACTTGGAGAAGCTGCGCACGTGCACGACCTGCCGGGGCAGGTGGGTGCCGAGTGAGCAGAGCGGCCCGGAGGCGAGGTCGCCGGCGGAGTCGTCCTCCACGACGTACACCTCCGGGTGGTGCGCGAGCACCGCAGCGAGCGCGCTCGCCCGCGACGGTGACCACGACGCGCCGGTGGGGTTGAGGGCGCGCGGTTGCAGGAAGACGGCGGCGGGCCGCCGGCCGAGCGCGGCGGCCAGCTGATCCGGAAGCATGCCGGAGGCGTCGGTGCCGACGCCGATCACCGCGACGCCGAGCACCTCGAGCAGGTCCAGCAGGGGCGGGAAGCACGGGTTCTCCACCACCGCGAGGTCGCCGAGGCGCAGCAGCGCCGACGCCACCTGGTCGACCGCGTCCATCGCCCCGTCGAAGATCGCCAGGCGCTCGGGTGGGTACGGCCACCGGTCGCGCAGCAGTGCCCCGAGGGCGGGCAGCACCGGTTCGTCGAGGTAGCTGGTCGGCGCGGGGGAGAGGCCGAAGAGCGCCGGGACCGGCGGCAGCAGCCGGGGGTCGGGAACGCCGGTGGACAGGTCGAGCCCGAATCCGGAGGTCTGGCGCAGCGCGGCCCGGTAGCGGCCCGGCCCGCCCGCGCCGGGAGTGGCGACGACCGTGCCGCGCCGGCCGTCCGTGCGAATGGTTCCGGCCCGGCGCAGCAGCTGCCACGCTGCGTTGACCGTGCTGGGCGACAGGTGCAACTCGGCCGCGACGGCACGGACCGGGGGCAGCTTGGCGCCGCCGGCCAGCGCGCCGTCGCCGACCGCGCGGCTGACCGCCTCGGCGAGGCCGCGAGCGCTGGGGTCGTGGAGCCGCTCTCTGACCACCTGGAACATTTTTGTGACAGTACAACCGAAGCATTGTTCGGTCCATGGTCGTCACATAATCTTCGGCCATGAATCACATCGCGCACTGGATCGGCGGCGCGGAGCGCGCCGGCGAGTCCGGCCGGGTCGGCCCGGTCTTCAACCCCGCCACCGGTTCACAGATCGCGTCCGTCGACCTCGCCTCGGCCGACGAGGTCGCGGCCGCGGTGGCCGTCGCCAAGGAAGCCGCCAAGGCGTGGCGCGAGGCGTCGTTGTCGAAGCGTTCCGCCGTTCTCTTCAAGTTCCGCGAGCTGCTCGCGGCGAACGTCGGCGAGCTGGCGAAGATCGTCACCACCGAGCACGGCAAGGTGCTCGCCGACGCCGCCGGCGAGGTGGCCCGCGGCCTGGAGAACGTCGAGTTCGCCACCGGCATCCCGCACCTGATGAAGGGCTCCTTCTCCGAGCAGGCCGCCACCAGCGTCGACGTCTACTCGATCCGCCAGCCGCTCGGCGTGGTCGCCGGCATCACCCCGTTCAACTTCCCGGCGATGGTGCCGCTCTGGATGTGCGCCACCGCGATCGCCGCGGGCAACGCGTTCGTGCTCAAGCCCAGCGAGAAGGACCCGTCCGCGGCGCTGTTCCTGGCGAAGCTGTGGAAGGAGGCCGGTCTGCCGGACGGCGTGTTCAACGTCGTGCACGGCGACAAGGAGGCGGTCGACGCGATCCTGGTGCACCCGGACATCGCGGCGGTCAGCTTCGTCGGCTCCACCCCGATCGCCAAGTACATCTACGAGACCGGCACCTCGCACGGCAAGCGGGTCCAGGCCCTCGGCGGCGCGAAGAACCACATGATCGTGCTCCCGGACGCCGAGCTCGACGCGGCCGCCGACGCGGCGATCAGCGCGGGGTACGGCGCGGCCGGCGAGCGCTGCATGGCGATCTCCGTCGTGGTGGCCGTCGGTGACATCGCCGACCCGCTGGTCGAGGCCATCGCCGCCCGCCTGCCGAAGATCAAGATCGGTGACGGGGCCGACCCGTCGTCGGAGATGGGGCCGCTGATCAGCGCCCAGCACCGGGACAAGGTCACCGGATACATCGAGGCCGGTGCCCAGGCCGGCGCCAAGGTGGTCGCCGACGGACGCGAGCTCGCCGACCAGCCCGGCTACTTCCTGGGCGCGACCCTGCTCGACAACGTCACGCCGGAGATGACGGTCTACACCGACGAGATCTTCGGCCCGGTTCTCAGCGTCGTCCGCGTGGAGACCTACGCCGAGGCCGTCGAGCTCGTGAACAACAACGAGTACGGCAACGGCACCGCCATCTTCACCCGCGACGGCGGCGCCGCCCGGCAGTTCCAGTTCGACGTCAACGCCGGCATGGTCGGCGTGAACGTGCCGATCCCGGTGCCGGTCGCCTACTACTCGTTCGGCGGCTGGAAGGCGTCGCTGTTCGGCGACACCCACATGTACGGCCCGGACGGCATCCACTTCTTCACCCGCAGCAAGGTCGTCACCTCGCGCTGGCCCGACCCGGGCACGTCCTCGGTCGACCTCGGCTTCCCCCAGACGCGATGACCGGCGCACAGGTACGCGCGGACGATCGCGCTCACGTCTTCCACTCCTGGTCGGCCCAGGGCCTGATCAACCCGTTGCCCGTCGAACGGGCGGAGGGCAGCTACTTCTGGGACTACGAGGGTAGGAGGTACCTCGACTTCTCGTCCCAGCTGGTCAACATCAACATCGGTCACCAGCATCCCCGGATGATCGAGGCGATCCAGGAGCAGGCCGCCCGGCTCTGCACCATCCAGCCGGCCTTCGCCAACGACAAGCGCGGCGAGGCGGCCCGGATGATCGCCGAGGTGGCACCGGACAACCTGAACAAGGTGTTCTTCACCAACGGCGGCGCCGAGGCCAACGAGAACGCGATCCGGTTGGCCCGGCTGCACACCGGCCGGCACAAGGTGCTCTCCACCTACCGCAGCTACCACGGCTCGACCGCCACCGCGATCACCGCGACCGGCGACCCGCGCCGCTGGCCGAACGAGCCGGTGGCGATCGGGGTGGTGCACTTCTGGGGGCCGTACCCGTACCGGTCGCCGTTCTACTCGGAGACGCTCGAGCAGGAGACCCAGCGGGCCCTTCAGCACCTGCGTGACACCGTCGTCTTCGAGGGCCCGGCGACGATCGCCGCGATCCTCCTGGAGACCGTGGTCGGCACCAACGGCATCCTGGTGCCGCCGCCCGGCTACCTGGCCGGGGTGCGGGCGATCTGCGACGAGTTCGGCATCGTCTTCATCGCCGACGAGGTGATGGCCGGCTTCGGCCGCTGCGGCGAGTGGTTCGCGATCGACCGGTGGGGCGTCGCCCCCGACCTGATCACCTTCGCCAAGGGCGTCAACTCCGGCTATCTGCCGCTCGGTGGTGTGGTGATCTCCGACGAGATCGCCGAGACCTTCCGCGAGCGGCCGTTCCCCGGCGGCCTCACCTACTCCGGGCACCCCCTGGCCTGCGCGTCGGCCGTGGCGTCGATGCAGATCTTCAAGGAGGAGGGGATCATCGAGCACGCCCGCGCGCTCGGTGACGACGTGATCGGGCCCGGCCTGGCCGCGCTCATGGAGCGGCACCCGAGCGTCGGCGAGGTCCGGGGCCTGGGCGTCTTCTGGGCGATCGAGCTGGTCACCCACCGCGAGAAGAGGACGCCGCTGGTGCCGTTCAACGCGGCGGGCGCGGCCGCCGGGCCGATGAACGAGGTGGCCGCGGCCTGCAAGGAGCAGGGGCTCTGGCCGTTCACCCATTTCAACCGGATCCACGTGGTGCCGCCCTGCACGGCCACCGCCGACGAGGTACGGGAAGGTCTGTCGATCCTGGACCGGGCGCTGACCGTCGCGGACCGGTTCTACAACGCCTAAAACTCGGTTTTCGTCGTCTGAACGGCGGTCTAGCCGCTGATTCCGTTTCAGGCTTGGAAATTACTTCGGATTCCCTTGCCCACGCACGTTCTCGTGTGACAACCTCCCCCAAGTCCGGGTGCGAATCCGGCACCACGATCGGAAGGTAATCCCTGTGAGCACCGACGTCCCTGTGCTGCGCAACTTCGTCAACGGGTCGTACACCGGCACCGAAGACGGGATCACCTCGCCGGTCGTCGACCCCAGCACCGGGGAGACCTACGCGCAGGCGCCGGTCTCCTCGGCGCGGGACGTCGAGGCGGCGGTGGCGGCCGCCGCCCAGGGCTTCGAGACCTGGCGGGACAGCACACCGGGCGAGCGGCAGCGGGCGCTGCTGCGCATCGCCGACGCGGTCGAGGCGCGCGGCGAGGAGCTCGTCGCGGCCGAATGCCGCAACACCGGCAAGCCGGTCGAGGCGACCCGCCAGGAGGAGCTCGGGCCGCTCCTCGACGAGCTGCGCTTCTTCGCCGGAGCGGCGCGCATCCTGGAGGGCAAGTCCGCGGGGGAGTACCTGCGGGATCACACCTCTTTCGTACGCCGTGAGCCGATCGGCGTGTGCGGGCAGATCACCCCGTGGAACTATCCGATGGTGATGGGGGTCTGGAAGTTCGCCCCCGCCATCGCGGCCGGCAACTCGGTGGTCCTCAAGCCGTCGGACACCACCCCGGTCAGCAGCCTCCTGCTTGCCGAGATCGCCGCCGAGTTCCTGCCGCCGGGCGTGCTCAACGTGGTCTGCGGCGACCGGGACACCGGCCGTTCGCTGGTGGCGCACCCGGTGCCGCAGCTGGTGTCGATCACCGGCTCCACCCGGGCCGGGATGGAGGTGGCCGCGACCGCCGCACCCGACCTGAAGCGGGTGCACCTGGAGCTGGGCGGGAAGGCGCCGGTCGTGGTCTTCGACGACGTGGACGTCGCCGCCACCGCCGAGGCGATCGCCGGGGCCGGCTACTTCAACGCCGGCCAGGACTGCACCGCCGCCACCCGGGTGCTGGTGCACGAGCGGATCGCCGCCGACTTCACCGCCGCCCTCGCCGTGGCCGCCAAGAACACCCGGGTCGGCGCCCCGTCCGACACCGACGCCTACTTCGGGCCGGTCAACAACGTCAGCCAGCTCGACCGGGTCACCGGCTTCCTGGCCCGGACCCCGGAGCACGCCGAGGTGGTGACCGGTGGCCACCGGATCGGCGAGCGGGGATACTTCTTCGAGCCGACCGTGGTCACCGGTCTGCGACAGCAGGACGAGATGATCCAGGACGAGATCTTCGGCCCGGTCATCACCGTGCAGAGCTTCGCCGACGAGGAGACCGCGGTCCGCTGGGCCAACGACGTCCGGTTCGGGCTCAGCGCCAGCGTCTGGACACAGAACCACGGCCGGGCGATGCGCGTGTCGCGTCGTCTCGACTTCGGAGCGGTGTGGATCAACACGCACCTGCCGTTCGTCTCCGAGATGCCGCACGGCGGATACGGTCACTCCGGCTACGGCAAGGACCTATCCATGTACGGCTTCGAGGAGTACACCCGGATCAAGCACGTGATGAGCTTCAACGGCTGACTCCCGCCGGCCCCCTGTGAAAAAACCGCCTCAGAGGTGATAGATGACCACTTCTCCCCCGCACCACGCCGCGAGCGTGCGACCCGGCACCGGGCAGCACGCCGGGCATCCGGCGATCGAGTTCGTCGGCGTGCGCAAGGACTACCTGTCGCACGGTGAGGCGGTTCCCGCCGTCAAGAGCCTGGACCTGGCGATCGGACAGGGGGAGTTCTTCTCGCTGCTCGGCCCCTCCGGCTGCGGCAAGACCACCACCATGCGGATGATCGCGGGCTTCGAGGAGCCCACCGCAGGCAAGGTCTTCCTCGACGGCAAGGACGTCACCGACGTCGGCCCGAACAAGCGCGACGTCAACATGGTCTTCCAGTCGTACGCGCTCTTCCCGCACCTCAACGTGCTGCAGAACGTCTCGTTCGGCCTGGAGCGCAAGAAGCTCGCGAAGAGCGAGATCAAGCGGCGGGTCGGCGAGATGCTCGAGATCGTCTCGCTGACCGGCATGGAGAAGCGGCAGCCCAAGGAGATGTCTGGCGGCCAGCAGCAGCGGGTCGCGCTGGCCCGGGCGCTGGTCAACCACCCGCGGGCACTGCTGCTCGACGAGCCGCTCGGCGCCCTCGACCTGAAGCTGCGCCAGCAGATGCAGGTCGAGCTCAAGCGGATCCAGCGCGAGGTCGGCATCACCTTCGTCTACGTGACCCACGACCAGGGCGAGGCCCTGACCATGTCGGACCGGATCGCGGTGATGAACAGCGGCCTGATCGAGCAGCTGGGCTCGCCGCGCAACATCTACGAGCGGCCGGCGAGCCGGTTCGTGGCCGGCTTCATCGGTACGTCCAACCTCATCGACGGACAGGTCAGCCACGTGGACGGCGGCGTGGCGGTTCTCGACGTCGCCCCCGGCGAGCGGGTACTGGTCCCGGTCACCGGTCAGGTCCAGCCCGGGCGCGCCCTCGAGGTGTCGGTCCGCCCGGAGAAGATCGACCTGCACCGCACGATGCCGCACGACAGCGCGGCCAGCATCGTCTCCGGCGTGGTCACCGAGGTGGTGTACCACGGGACATCGACGAACTACACAGTGGCGACCTCCGCTGGATCAGACTTCGTGGTGTTCGACCAGAATGCTCACGATGCCGAGGACGTCGCGTCGCGTGGCGAGCGCGTATTTCTCACCTGGGCCCCGCAGCACTCGTACCCGATCGGAGTCTGAAGTTGTTCCCCACCAGTAAGCCGGACCCCTCCCTCCTGCGAGGCATGACGCAGCGACGGCTCGGCCGTCGCGACGCCCTGCGCCTCGGCGGGTTGTCGGCGATGGGCGCCTTCCTCGCCGCCTGCGGCGTGCAGGGCAAGGGCAAGCCGGGCGCCTCCGCGGCTCCTGACGCGGTCGCCAAGTTCTGGAACGGCAAGGTCAAGAACGGCAAGCTCGACTTCGCGAACTGGCCGCTCTACATGGACCCGAAGAAGCCGGAGCTCAAGAAGTTCACCGAGAAGACCGGGATCACGGTCAAGTACGACGAGGTCATCCAGGAGATGGGGCCCTGGTTCGCCAAGGTCCAGCCGCAGCTCTCGGCGAAGCAGTCGATCGGCTACGACCTCATGGTGATCACCAACGGCATGCAGTTCGGACAGTTCCGCGACGCCGGCTTCCTGGCCCCGCTGGACCACTCCAAGCTGCCGAACTACGCCGCCAACGCCGCCAAGTCGTACGCCCAGTCGGCGTACGACCCGGGCAACGTGTTCAGCGTGCCGTGGGCGTCCGGCATCACCGGTATCGCCTACGACGAGTCGAAGACGAAGCGGCCGATCACCAAGC
The DNA here is from genome assembly GCF_015704865.1 of Actinoplanes aureus. Lineage (GTDB taxonomy): Bacteria > Actinomycetota > Actinomycetes > Mycobacteriales > Micromonosporaceae > Actinoplanes > Actinoplanes aureus. The sequence continues at coordinate 77,362 of NZ_JADQTO010000003.1, forward strand.
TCGCCGACCTGTGGGACCCGGCGTTCAAGGGCAAGGTCGGCATGTTCAGCGACCTCCAGGAGCTGGGCAACTTCGGTCTGCTCGCGGCCGGCCTGGACCCGGCCAAGTCGGCGGAGGCGGACTGGAAGAAGGCCGCCGCCAAGCTGCAGGAGCAGAAGGACGCCGGCATCGTCCGCAACTACTACGACCAGGGCTACGTCGACGCGCTCGGCAAGGGCGAGGTCTGGATCACCCAGGCCTGGTCCGGTGACATCTTCCAGAAGAACGTCTCCGACGGCACGAACTTCAAGTTCGTGATCCCGGAGGAGGGCGGCACCATCTGGACCGACAACATGGCCATCCCGATCACCGCGGCCAACCCGGTCGACGCGATCACGCTGATGGACTTCTTCTACGAGGTGGAGAACGCCGCCACCCTCGCCGAGTACATCAACTACGTGTGCCCGGTGCCGGCCGCCCAGGCGACGATGCTCAAGCACGCCGCCGCGCAGACCGGTGAGGACAAGGAGTACCTGGAGTCGGTCGCCAACAGCCCGCTGGTGTTCCCGGGCGAGGCCGACTACGCCAAGCTGCACTACTACGTCGGTTTCAACACCGCCGAGGAGCAGCAGGACTTCTCCAAGGTGTTCGATCCGATCGTGCTGGGCTGATGCGATGAACCGGGTAAAACGTACACTCGCGCCCTACCTGCTGGTGCTGCCCGGCGGGTTGTGGCTCCTGGTCTTCTTCGTGGTGCCGATGGTGACCATGCTGTCGCTGTCACTCCAGGAGGGCGACATCGTCAACGGGTACGTCTTCACGGGTCACTGGCAGACCTACGTGGAGGCGATCTCGGACTACCAGACCCAGATGATCCGCTCGCTGGTGTACGGCGCCATCACGTCGCTGGTCCTGATCGTGCTGGCGTTCCCGGTCGCGTATTGGATCGCCTTCTACGGGGGCCGGAAGAAGACGACCTACCTGTTCCTGATCCTCCTGCCGTTCTTCGTGTCGTTCGTCCTGCGCACCATCTCGTGGCGGATGCTCCTCACCGACGACGGCGTGCTGCTCCACCCGTTGAAGGAGGCCGGGCTGCTCCCGTCCGGCTTCCAGCTCCTCGGCACCCCGACCGCGGTGATCGCCGGTCTGGTGTACAACTTCCTGCCGTTCATGGTGCTGCCGATCTACGTGGCCCTGGAGCGGATCGATCCGCGGGTGGTCGAGGCCGCCCGCGACCTGTACGCCTCCCCGGCCACCGCGTTCCGCAAAGTGATCTTCCCGCTCGCGCTGCCCGGCGTCTTCGCCGGCGTGCTGATGACGTTCGTTCCGGCCAGCTCCGACTACGTCAACTCGGAGCTGCTGGGCGGCACCAGCACGACCATGATCGGGCAGGTCATCCAGAGCAAGTTCCTGCACACCTCGGACTATCCGACCGCCTCGGCGCTCGCGTTCGCCCTGATGGCGGTGCTGCTGATCGGTGTGTTCTCGTACGCCCGGGCGCTCGGCACCGAGGACGTGATGAAGGTGGCGGCCCGATGACCCAGACGCTCACCCCGGCACCGGCCACCCAGGCCACGCCGTCCCGCCGCCGGTTCCGCATCGGCGGGGCCCGGATGATGCACATCTACACCTGGCTGCTGATCGCCTGGCTGGTGCTGCCCATCCTGGTCATGATCCTGTTCGGGTTCAACGATCCGCAGGGCCGCTACAACCAGACCTGGCAGGGCTTCACCCTGAAGTGGTACGGCGAGCTGTTCGCGCTGCCGGACCTGACCGACGCCCTGATCGCCTCGCTCGCCGTGGCGGTGGTCAGCTCGCTGATCTCCGCGGCGCTCGGCACCGGCATCGGGTACGCGCTCGGCCGCTACCGGTTCCGCGGCGCCGGAGCCACCAACCTCGTCATGTTCGCCGCCATCTCCTCGCCGGAGCTGGTGATGGGCTCCTCGCTGCTCACCCTCTTCGTCTCGATGGGCGTCGGGCTGGGCGGCGTGACCCTCACCATCGCCCACGTCATGTTCTCCATCGCGTTCGTCGCCACGGTGGTCCGGGCCCGGGTCGTGACCCTGGACCGGGCCATGGAGGAGGCCGCCGCCGACCTCGGCGCCACGGCCTGGACGACGTGGTGGAAGGTCACCTTCCCGATCCTGCTGCCGGCGATCTTCTCCGGCATCATGCTCGCGTTCGCGCTCTCCATCGACGACTTCGTGATCACCAACTTCACCGCGGGCAACGTGCAGACGTTCCCGCTGTGGATCTGGGGTTCCACCCGGGTCGGCCTTCCGCCGCAGGTCAACGTCATGGGCACGTTGATCTTCGTGGTCGGGGTGCTGATCGCGGTGGTCGCGAATCTCCGTTCCCGTCCCCGTAAACAACAGGACTGATAACGCATGGGCGATACCGTTTCGCCTGACGTCTCGCAAGCTCTCGCCGATGCGGTGGGGGAGTCGTACTGGCTCGGCCAGGACGGCGCCCCACCGCCGGCACCCCCTCTGAACGGTGATCAGAAAGCCGATCTCGCCGTGGTCGGCGCCGGCTACAGCGGCCTGTGGACCGCGCTGATCGCCAAGGAACGTGACCCGGACCGCGACGTGATCGTCCTCGAGGCGAGCACCGCCGGCTGGGCCGCCTCCGGCCGCAACGGCGGCTTCTGCGCCGCCAGCCTCACCCACGGCTTCGACAACGGCCTGAGCCGCTTTCCGGACGAGATGGACATCCTGGAGAAACTCGGCCGGGCCAACCTCGACGCTATCGAGGCGGCCGTGCAGCGGTACGGCATCGACTGCGACTTCCGGCGTACCGGCGAGCTCGACGTGGCCACCGAGCAGTGGCAGTTGGACGAACTGGTCGAGTACCACGCCTCGGCCGTGGCGCGCGGGCTGGACGTACGCTTCCTGGACCGCGACCAGGTCCGTGCCGAGATCGACTCACCCACCTACCTGGGCGGGGTGTGGGAGCCCGGTGGCACCGCCACCCTGGATCCGGCCCGGCTGGTCTGGGGCTTGCGCCGCGCCTGCATCGAGCTGGGCGTCCGCTTCCACGAGAACAGCCGGGTCGAGAAGATCACCAAGGCCGCCGGCGGGCTGGTGCTGCACACGGCGCGTGGCCGGGTGGAGGCCGCCCGGGTCGCGCTGGCGACCGGGGCGCACGGCCGGCTGCTGCGCCGGCTGAACCACTGGATCGTGCCGGTCTACGACTACGTGCTGATGACCGAGCCGCTCACCGACGCCCAGCTCAAGGCGATCGGCTGGCGTAACCGGCAGGGTGTCGGCGACGCCGGCAACCAGTTCCACTATTACCGGCTCACCGCGGACAACCGGATCCTGTGGGGCGGATACGACGCCGTCTACTACAACGGCGGCCGGATCAAGCCGTCGCGTGACCTGCGCGAAGAGACGTTCGTCAAGCTCGCCGAGCACTTCTTCGCCACCTTCCCGCAGCTGGCCGGCGTGCGTTTCACCCACAAATGGGGCGGCGTCATCGACACGTGCAGCCGGTTCAGCGCCTTCTTCGGTACCGGCTACGACGGCCGCCTCGCGTACGCGGTGGGCTACACCGGCCTGGGCGTCGGAGCCACCCGTTTCGGCGCCGAGGTGATGCTGGACCTGATCGGCGGTGAGCCGACCGAGCTGACCCGGCTGAAGATGGTGCGCGGCAAGCCGGTGCCCTTCCCGCCGGAGCCGTTCCGCTCGGCGGTCATCCAGCTCACCCGCTGGTCGATCGCCCGCGCCGACGCCAACGGCGGCAAGCGCAACCTGTGGCTGAAGCTGCTCGACTCGCTCGGCCTGGGCTTCGACTCCTGACCCGCCATGATCACATCGGACTGGTACCTGGTGGGCGCGCCTTGGGACTGCTCCGGTACCGGGCGGGGTGAACAGCAGGCGCCGGGCGTGCTGCGGCGGGCCGGGTTGTCCGCGCTGGTCGCGGCCGACTTCGGCGACGCCGCGACCCGGATCGGCAGCACCGCACGCGATCCGGCGACCGGGGTACGGGCCCTGCCGGAGACCGTCGCGGCCACCCGGGAGCTGGCCCGTACGCTCGATGCCGCCGCACGGCGGCACCCGGGAATGCGGCCCCTCGTGGTCGGCGGCGATTGCAGCCTGCTGTTCGGCGTCTTCGCCCACCTGCGCGAACCGGCCGGGCTCTGCTACGTGGACGGGCATCCGGACTACGGGACCGGGCACACCTCCGAGACCGGCGAGACCGCCGACCTGGACCTGGCCGTGCTGACCGGGGACGGGCCGGCCGAGCTCGCCGGCGCCGGGCCGCTGGTCGCGGTGGAACGGGTGGCGCTGATCGGGCACCGCACCGAGGGACTGGACCCGGAGTCGGCGGCCGAGCTGGGCCGGGTGCCGGTGGAGATGTTCACCGTCGGCGCGCCGGAGGTGCTGCGCGACCCGGGCCGCGCGGGACGGGCCGTGGCGGAGTGGGGGAGTGCGCTCGGCGTACCCCTGTGGTTGCATCTGGATGTTGACGTTCTCGACCCGGGTGCGTTGCCGGCGGTGACGTACCCGCAGCCGGGTGGGCCTGATTTCGATCAGCTCGCGGCCCTGCTGGCGCCGGTGGCGGCGGCGCCGCGCCTGATCGGACTGAGCGTGGCCGACTTCCGGCCCGATCTGGATCCGGGCGGGCGATACGCCGCACTCCTTGTGGACCTGGTCGGTGGACTCCTGGCCGAGGCGCGGAAATAGTTGCTCTCGGACTTGTGTGCAACGGAATCCGTAGGCAGGATCAACGACAACAGTTGGAAGTAGTGGTAATGAACCGAGCGTGGGAGAGATATCCGTGACCGACCAACAGCCCGCTGATGTGGACGCACTCTCCGCGACCGCCCGTGACCACCTGTGGATGCACTTCACCCGGCTGTCGGCGTACCAGAACGCGCCGGTGCCCGTGATCACCCGCGGCGACGGCTGCTACGTCTGGGACTCGACCGGCCGGCGCTACCTGGACGGTCTCTCCGCGCTCTTCGTCGTGCAGACCGGGCACGGACGGCAGGAGCTGGCCGAGGCCGCCGCCAAGCAGGCCGGCGAGCTCGCCTACTTCCCGATCTGGTCGTACGCCCACCCGAAGGCCATCGAGCTGGCCGGCCGCCTGGCCGAGATGGCCCCCGGCGACCTGAACCGGGTCTTCTTCACCACCGGCGGCTCCGAGGCCGTCGAGTCGGCGTGGAAGCTGGCCCGCTCCTTCTTCAAGCACACCGGCAAGCCGCTCAAGACCAAGGTGCTGTCCCGGGCGATCGCCTATCACGGCACCTCGATGGGTGCTCTGTCGATCACCGGCATCCCGGCTCTCAAGCAGGACTTCGAGCCGCTCGTGCCGAGCACGCTGCGGGTGCCGAACACGAACTACTACCGGCGTCCCGACGAGAACATGACCCCGGAGCAGTTCGGGATCTGGGCCGCCGACCGGATCGCCGAGGCCATCGAGTTCGAGGGCCCGGACACCGTCGCCGCCGTCTACCTGGAGCCGGTGCAGAACGCCGGTGGGTGCTTCCCGCCGCCGCCCGGATACTTCCAGCGGGTCCGCGAGATCTGCGACCGCTACGACGTGCTGCTCGTCTCCGACGAGGTGATCTGCGCGTTCGGCCGGCTCGGTGAGTACTTCGGCGCCGACAAGTACGGCTACCAGCCCGACATCATCACCGTCGCGAAGGGCCTGACCTCCGGTTACGTCCCGCTGGGCGCGATGATCGCCTCCGAGCGGCTGGCCGAGCCGTTCCTGAAGGGCACCAACTGGTTCGCCCACGGCATCACCTACGGCGGGCACCCGGTCGGTTCCGCGGTGGCCCTGGCCAACCTGGACATCATGGAGCGTGAGGGCCTCAACCAGCACGTCCAGAAGAACAGCCCGCTGTTCCGGTCGTACCTGGAGAAGCTGCTCGACCTGCCGATCGTCGGCGACGTCCGCGGCGACGGCTACTTCTTCGGCATCGAGATGGTCAAGGACAAGACCACCAAGGAGACCTTCAACGAGGACGAATCGGAGCGGTTGCTGCGTGGCTTCCTCTCCAGCGCACTCTTCGACGCGGGCCTGTACTGCCGCGCCGACGACCGGGGCGACCCGGTGATCCAGCTGGCCCCGCCGCTGACCGCGACGGAGACCCAGTTCGCCGAGATCGAGCAGATCCTCCGCTCGGTGCTCACCGAGGCCCAGAACCACCTCTGAGCGTCCGGCGTCGGGGCCGTTCCCGCGGGGGGCGGGGAACGGCCCTGAGGGCGCCGCTAGCCGGTGGCCACCTGGCGGAGCAGGGACAACGCCTCCTTCTCCCGGCCGGCGCCGGCGGCCAGGTCGGCTTCGGCGATCCGCCGCTGCCAGCCGGCGGGTGCCCGGCCGGCGGCGGCCCGCTTCTGGGCCGCGTCCCGCGCGGCGTCGAGCGCCGACCCCCGGGAAGCGCCGGTACGCAGGCCCCAGCCGTACGGGAAGAGCGGTTCGTAGACGGCGTCGCCCACATTGACCGGCACCTGGGCGACCGTGCGCGGCCAGCTCAGCGGCAGCCGTCCGGTGAACGGCTGTCTGCCGAAGAGCACGTCGGCCACCCCGGCGCCCTCGCTGCCGGGCAGCCAGGAGGCGACCAGCGCGTCGATCTCGCCGAGCTGGTCGGTGATCACCTGTGGGCGGCCGGAGACCAGCAGCACCACACATGTCGCCACCGCGGCGCAGACCTTGCCGACCACGGTCCGGTCGGCCGGTTGCAGGGTCAGCGACTTGGTCTCCTTCTGCGCGGCCGGGCACCACGGGCACACCTTGCCGCCCACGTCGCCGAAGCCCTCGGCGTACGGTGTCTCGCCGACCACCACCACACCGACCTCGGCGTCGATCGGCGCCGACGCATCGGGGCTGTGGGTGACGGTCGCACCGGGTGCGACCTCGCGGATGCCGTCCAGCACGGTGCTGCCGGGGATGATGTCGCCGGAGCGGCCCTGCCAGTCGATCGTCCAGCCGCCGGCCTGGTTGCCCAGATCGGCGGCGTTGCGCCCGGCCACGTAGATCCGGGCGTCGGGGCGCAGCGGCAGGGCGTCACCGGCGTTCTTCAGCAGGACCTGGGAGCGGGCGACGGCCTCCCGGCCGATGGCCCGGTGCGCGGCGCTGCCGACCTCACCCAGGCGATCGAGCGAGGCGTACGGCTTCTCGAAGAGGCCGATCTGGAACTTGACCCGCAGGATCCGCCGCACCGCGTCGTCGATCCGCTCCATGCTCACCCGGCCGGCGTCGACCTCGGCCGTCAGCAGATCCTGGAACCGCGGCGCGGTCTTCGGCTCCATGAACATGTCGGTGCCGGCGTTGACGCCGATCCGCACCTGCGCGGCGGTCGGCTCGCCGGCCTCGCCGGCCCCGTCCGGGTCGGGGATCTGGTGGATCGCCTCGAAGTCGCTGATCACGAACCCGTCGAAGCCGAGGTCGCCCTTCAGCGTGCCGGTGATCAGCTCCCGGCTGGCGTGCATCTTCACCGGGTTGCCGGTGCCGTCCTCGGTCCAGTCCACGCTGGAGTAAGACGGCATCACGCTCTGCACGTCGTGTTCCCGCACCGCCGCCGCGTAGGGCGCCAGATCGATCCGGTTGAAGTCCTCGCGACTGGTGACGGTCACGCCCTGGTCGATCGCGTACTCGCTGTCCCCGGTGCCGTACCCGGTGTCGCCGTCCCCGGCGAAGTGCTTGACGGTGGCCAGGACGCCGGCGTCGCGCAGCCCGTCGATCGCGGTCGTCATTTTGGTCACCAGGGCCGGGTCCTCGCCGAAGCTCTCCTTGGTCCGGCCCCACCGCTCGTCGCGGCCGACGCAGACGCACGGCGCGAAGTTCCACGGGATGCCGGTGGCCCGCATCTCCTCACCGGTGGCCCGGTACACCCGCCGCACCAGCTCCGGGTCGCGGCTCGCGCCCAGCCCGACGTTGTGCGGGAAGACCGTCGCGCCGTGCGCGTTGCCGTGCCCGTGCACCGCGTCGATCCCGTAGATCAGCGGGATCCCGAGCGGTGTGTCCAGGGCGGCGCGCTGGAGGGTGTTCACCTGGTCGACCCACGCCTCGGGCGTGTTCGGGCTGGGCACCGAGCCGCCGCCGGAGAGCACCGAGCCGAGCCGCCACCGTGTCACCAGGGCCGGGTCGCCGGCGACCACGTTGCGCTCCGCCTGGGTCATCTGACCGATCTTGTCGGCCGGCGACATCCGGGCCATCAGGTCGTCGACCCGGCGATCGACCGGCAGGCCGGCGTCGCGGTACGGCGCGTCCGGGCCGGGGCGGGCCGGCGCGTCGTCGCGCAGGGTGGGCAGCAGCGCCGCGACCAGCACGGCCACGGCCGCGGCGGCGCCGAACCCGATGACGTACCGCCGCATGCCGTCCCCCTCGATCGCAGCCGGATGCAGGGAGTCTGCCGCACCCCCGCCGGAGCGTGCGGGTAGGGCCCTCCGGGACGCCGTAGCCGAAAACCGCCCGGCGGGCACGCGGACAGGGCCATGCTGAGAGCAGGAGACTGCTACGGAGCTGACAATGGCCGTTTTGGTTATCGCCGAGGACGACGAAGACATCGCCCTGGTGCTGGTCAGGGTGTTCAAGCGGGCGGGGATGACGGTGTTTCGGGCGCCGGACGGGCAAGCTGCTCTGGAGCTGATCCTCCAGGAGCGGCCCGACATCGTGCTCACCGATCTGGGCATGCCGCGGATGGACGGGTGGGGGCTGATAGCGGCGGTACGCGAGCATCCGGACGTTCGGGACACGCCGATCGCCATCCTCAGCGGCCACCTGCGGCCGGGGGATCCCGACGCGACCTCCGCCCAGGTCTGCGCCATCCTGCTCAAGCCGTGTCCCAACGACCGGCTCCTGGCGACGATGACCGAGCTCCTCGAGGTAGGCCCGCACCAGCACGACGGCACCGGAAGTCGCTGTCCCGCTGCCCTCATTTCCGTTTAAAACATGGAAAGCGGGTATAAGGCCGACAGGCCCGTGATCACGGGCCGCGGGTCGGAGAGAACGGGCTGGCCATGGTGGTGCTCGACGAGGCAGTGCTGGGTGACCCCTTACGGCTGAAGGCGGTGGATCGGGCGATGCACGCCCTGCCCGGCCACATCGCCCGGTTGGACGACGTGGCCGCGCTCGCGGCCCGGCTGCTGAACGCACCGATGGCCACGGTCACCCTGGTAACCGATGACGAGGAGTTCTTCGTCGGCGTGCACGCCATGCCGGAGCGGCTCGTCGCCCCCCGCCGGGCGCCGCTGGCCTACTCGGTCTGCAAGTACATCGTCTGCGCCGACCACACGGTCCGCTCCGGCGACATGAACAACGATCCCGACCTGGAGCTGTGCCGGCACCTGCTCGCGGTGGAGTTCGGTATCCGGGCCTTCCTGGGCGTGCCGGTCCGCGACCAGGACGACCGCCCGCTCGGCTCGCTCACCGTGCTGGACCGGCAACCCCGGGAGTGGACCGACGGGCAGGCCACCACCCTGATGGAGATCGCGGACACGCTGGTCGTGCCCGCCGGGATCCCGGCACCGGCCGACACGGCGACCCTGGACGACGGTGCGTTCCTCGACGCGCTGCTGCAGAACCTCGACGTCGGGGTGGTCGCCTGCGACGAGGCCGGCCGGGTGGTCTTCGCGAACCGGGCCATGCGCGAGGCCCGCGGTCTGCCACTGGACGGGCCGGTACCGCAGGACTACGAGGCCCGGGCGGCGAGTGTTCTGCGCGGCCCGGACCAGCGCCCGCTGAGCTGGGACGAGACGCCGCTGATGCGCGCGCTGCACGGCGAGCACATCCTCTCCGAGGACGTGATCGCCAAGCTGCCCGGCCACCGGATGCGGATCTTCGACACCACGGCACAGCCGATCCACGGCTCGGACGGGCGCCTGCTCGGTGCGGTGGCGGTCGCCCACGAGGTCACCGCGCTGCGCCGGGCCGAACGGTTCCGCGCCTGCCACCTCGCGGTCGAGCAGGCCCTCCGGGCGTCCGTGTCGGAGGCGGACGCGGCGCCGCAGGTACTGCGGGCGCTCACCAGCACACTGGACTGGCCGTCCGCCGAACTGTTCATGGTCGACGAGGCCACCGGCAACCTCCTGTCGATCGGTTACTGGGACTCCTCCGGCGCCGAGCCGGACGGTTTCTTCGGCCACAGCCCGGTACGCGGCCAGGGCATCACCGGCCGGGTCTGGGAGACCGGGCGGGCCATCTGGGTGCCGGACATCGCGGTCAGCCGGGAGCTGCGGACGCCGTACGAGCGCGAGCGGGTGGAGATCTGCCTGCGGCGCGGCGTACGCACGGCCCTCGCCGTCCCGGTTCGCGACGGCGGCACGCTGTTCGGGGTCCTCACCTGTTACGCCGGCACCCAGGAGTACGAGCCGGACCTGCTCACCGTGCTGCTGGACGGGGTGGCCGCGCAGATCGGCGTCTTCGTCGCCCAGCGTCGCTGCGAGGCGCTGGCCCGCCAGCTGTCCCGGGCGCAGAGCGATTTCGTCGACCTGGTCGGGCACGAGCTGCGCACCCCGCTCACCTCGATCACCGCCAACGCCACCATCCTCGCCGAGGAGTCCGCCGAGCTGGACCCGGAATTCCGGCAGATGGCCCGGGTGGTGGCCCGCAACGCCGCCTCGCTCCAGCGGATCGCCGACACCCTGCTCGACCTGGCCGGCCTGGACTCCGGGCACCTCCGCCTCGACGTCCGACCGGTCGACCTGACCGCTCTGATCACCGAGGCGATCTCCGCCACCCGCCGGGCCGGGGAGCGGCTCACCGTGGTCACCGAGTTCCCGCCGGAGCTGCACCTGCTGGCCGACGCCGACCGGCTCCGCCAGGTCGTCGACGACCTGATCTCCAACGCGATCCGCTACAGCCACCCCGGCGCGCCGGTGCGGGTCACCCTCCTGGCCGACGACACCATGGCCGAGCTCCGCATCTGCGACAACGGCATCGGCACGCCGGAGACCGAACGCTCCCGTGTCTTCGACCGGTTCTACCGGGGCAGCAACGTGCGCCATCAGGGCACGAGCGGCAGCGGCCTCGGTCTGAGCCTGGCCCGTGCCATCGTGCTCCTGCACGGCGGCACCATCAGCCTGGAGGCGAACAACCCGTCCGGCACGCTGGTCCGGGTCCGCCTGCCGCTGGCCGGGCCACCGCCGAGCGTGATGTAAGGGGCCCGGTGTCCGGCCACCGGCCGGTAGCATCACCGGCGGTGCCGGTGGATGTCGGGAGGCGGTCGGATGCTTCGCGGAATCAGCAAGGTCCGGATCGGTGTGCGCGATCAGGAGCGTGCCAAGCGGTTCTGGACCGAGACGCTCGGATGCGACGTCGTCCAGGACGAGACGTACGGCGATGAGCGGTGGCTCGAAGTGCGCCTGCCGGACGGTGTCGTGCTCGTGCTGGAGAAGTCCGACGGACCGGACCCCGGGGCCCCGGACGGGCAGCCGAACACACCCGTCTTCCTGGCCTGTGACGATGTGGACGCCACCTGGCGGGAGCTCACCGCCCGTGGCGTGGAGTTCGCGCAGGAGCCGATCGACCTGCCGTTCGGGCGCTGGGCGCTGCTGCACGACACCGAGGGCAACCGCTTCCCGCTGCTGGCGGCGCCCGGCGTTTGAGCGACCACCTGCCCGGGCCCGGCGGCCGCGCTGGGGCCGGGCCCGGGCAGATGATCGCGCGGGCCGGCGGGGACGGTCCGGTGTGGCGGGACGGTGTGGGGCGTACCGGAAAAGCGGCGTAAGCGAAACCGCCGGCCGGACCCGTGGGGGTTTCAGGCCGCGCGGCGGCGGTCCCAGGCGTCGAGCAGCGCGGTGGCGCGCAGGGCCGTGTTGATGCCGAGCCAGCGGGCCGGCTCCGGTTCCCAGCGGCGCGAGCGGTGGCCGGCCCAGGGGAGCGCGGTCAGTTCGGTCTCCTGGGCCAGGATCAGGTCGGCGAGCGTGCGGCCGGCGAGGTTGGCGGCGGCGACGCCGTCGCCGACGTAGCCGCCGGCCCAGGCGATGCCGTCGCGCAGGCCGACCGAGGGCATCCAGTCGCGGGGGATGCCGAGCGGGCCACCCCAGCGGTACGCGATCGGCGCTTCGATGCCGAACAGTTCGGTGAGCGTGCGGCGCAGCGCGTCGAAGACCTCGGGCACCTGGTCGAACTCCGGGCGGACGCGCGAGCCGTAGTGGTAGGGCGCGCCGCGGCCGCCGAAGGCGAGGCGGTCGTCGGCGGTCCGCTGGCCGTAGATGATCATCCGGCGTTCGTCGGTGAACGTCTCCCGGCGGGCCAGGCCGACCCGCTGCCAGAACTCCCCGGGCAGCGGCTCGGTGGCGATCATGAGCGAGTAGACCGGAGCCAGGTTGCGCTTGTGCCCGGCGAGGCCGGCGGTGTAGCTCTCGAGCGCCCGGACGACCGTGGTGGCGCGGACCGTGCCGCGACCGGTGACCACCTTGCCGCGCTCCAGGCGCTGGACCCGGGTGTCCTCGTGGATCGTGACGCCGAGCCGTTCCACCGCCTCGGCGAGGCCGCGGACCAGCTTGGCCGGGTGCAGGGCGGCGCAGTGCTCGCTGTAGAGGCCGCCGAGTACGCCGGTGGCGCCGCAGATCGCGCTCGCCTTGCCGGCGTCCAGGAAACCGGGGGAGTGGCGTGCGCGGCGCAGCTGAGCCGGGCCGCGGACCAGCGAGATCGTCCCGCCCTTGGCGTAGTCGCAGTCGATGCCCTCGGCGGCCGTGGCCCGGCCCACCTCGTCGACCGAGGCCTCCAGGGCCCGGTGCATGGCGGCGGCGCGCTCCGGGCCGTAGCGGCGGGCGAGCTTGGCCTCGGAGACCGGGAACAGCCCCGAGGCCCAGCCGCCGTTACGGCCGGAGGCGCCGTACCCGCAGTACTCCGCCTCCAGCACCACGATCCGCAGCTCCGGCGCGGCCTTGGCCAGGTAGTACGCCGTCCAGAGGCCGGTGTAGCCGCCACCGGTGATCGCTACGTCGGCGACGGTGTCACCGGGCAGCGGAGGGCGCTTCTCGATCGGGCCGAGCGAGTCGAGCCAGAACGAGGGCGCAGCGGTGCTCATTTATCTAGTTCCCCAGGCATAGGTCTGTTTGGCGAGCTTCAGGTACATGAAGGTGTCGGTGGCGCTGACCCCCTCGATGGCCCGGACCTTCTCGTTGAGCAGGTCCAGCAGGTGTTCGTCGTCGGTGCAGACCAGCTCCACGAGCAGGTCGTAGCGACCGGCGCAGATCACCACGTAGTCGACCTCTGGGATCGCCGCGATCTCGTCGGCGATCGCCCGCAGGTCGCCGTTGACGCGGAGACCGACCATGGCCTGCCGGGCGAAGCCCAGGGTCAGCGGGTCGGTCACCGCGACGATCTGCATCAGGTCGTTGTCGAGCAGCCGCTGCACCCGCTGCCGTACGGCCGCCTCGGACAGGCCGATGGTCTTGGCCAATGTCGCGTACGACATCCGGCCGTCCCGCTGCAGGTGCTCGATGATCCGCTTGTTGATCTCGTCCAGGGCGCTGTCCGTCACGCCGCGATTCTTCCCTAAGCGCTCAACGGAGGGCAGCACGGAGTATCGCAACGCCTCGGTCGAGGTCTTCGTCGGAGATCACCAGCGGGGGCAGGAAGCGGAGCACGTTGCCGTACGTGCCGCAGGTGAGGGTGAGCAGACCGGCCTCGTGACAGGCCTTCGACACCGCCGCGGTCCGGACCGGGTCCGGCTCGATGGTGCCCGGCTGGACCAGCTCGATCGCGATCATGGCGCCGCGACCGCGGATTTCCGCGATGCCGTCGTCGGAAATATCCGACAAAGCCGCCTTGAGCTTTGCCTCGATGTGGCGTGCCGAGGCGGCCAGGTCCAGTTCGCGCATGGTCTCGATGGCGGCGAGGGCGGCCGCGCAGGCCACCGGGTTCCCGCCGTACGTGCCGCCGAGCCCGCCCACGTGCACCGCGTCCATCAGCTCGGCCCGGCCGACCACACCGGCGATCGGCAGCCCGCCGCCCATCCCCTTGGCCGTGGTGATCAGGTCCGGCTCCAGGCCCTCGTGCTCGGACGCGAACCACTGCCCGGTACGGCAGAACCCGGTCTGGATCTCGTCGGCGATGAACACCGCCCCGGCCTCCGCGGTCCACGCCGCGATCGCCGGCAGGAACCCGGGCGCGGGCACCACGAAGCCGCCCTCGCCCTGGATCGGCTCGATCAGCACGGCCGCCACGTTGCCGGCGCCGACCTGCTTCTCGATCACGTCGATCGCCTTGCGGGCCGCCTCCGCGCCGTCCAGCCCGCCGTCCCGCAGCGGGTACGACATCGGAGCCCGGTACACCTCCGGGGCGAACGGCCCGAACCGGTGCTTGTACGGCATGTTCTTCGCGGTCAGCGCCATGGTCAGGTTGGTCCGGCCGTGGTACGCGTGGTCGAACACCACCACTGCCGGCCGCCCGGTCGCGTGCCGGGCGATCTTCACGGCGTTCTCCACCGCCTCGGCGCCGGAGTTGAACAGCGCCGCCCGCTTCTCGAAGCCGCCCGGGGTCAGCGTGATCAGCTGCTCGCAGACCGACACGTAGCTCTCGTACGGCGCGACCATGAAGCAGGTGTGGGTGAACCTCTCCACCTGCTCACGGACCGCCGCGACGACGCGCGGTGCGGCGTTACCGACGGTGGTGACCGCGATGCCGGAGGCGAAGTCGATCCACTCCCGGCCCTCGAGGTCGGTCAGCGTGCCGCCGGCGGCGTGGTCGACGTAGGACGCGATGGTCGAGCCGACCCCGCGTGCCACCGCCGCGACCCGGCGTTTGTGCAGGTCCTCGGAGGACGTCACTCAGGCCCCCACGTTGTGCATGACGTGCTTGATCCGGGTGTAGTCCTCCAGGCCGTACACCGAGAGGTCCTTGCCGTGCCCGGAGTGCTTGAACCCGCCGTGCGGCATCTCGGCGACCAGGGGGATGTGGCAGTTGACCCAGACGCAGCCGAAGTCGAGCCGCTGGGTCATCCGCATGGCGCGGCCGTGGTCCCGGGTCCAGACGCTGGAGGCCAGGGCGTACTCGACGCCGTTGGCGTAGCGGACCGCCTCGTCCTCGTCGCTGAACTTCTGCACGGTGATGACCGGGCCGAAGACCTCGTTCTGGATGATCTCGTCGTCCTGGCGCAGGCCGGAGACGACCGTGGGGGAGAAGAAGTAGCCGCGGCCGCCGACCCGGGTGCCACCGGCCTCGATCCGGGCGTGATCCGGGAGCCGGTCGATGAAGCCGCTCACCCGGGCGAGCTGGCCGGCGTTGTTGACCGGGCCGTAGAGCACGTCCTCGTCGTCCGGCGCGCCGGTCTTGATCTCCCGGGCCTGTGCGGCCAGGGCCGCGACGAAGTCGTCGTAGACGCCGGGGGCGACGAGCACCCGGGTGGCCGCGGTGCAGTCCTGCCCGGCGTTGAAGTAGCCGGCCTCGGCGATCGCCGCGGCGGCCGCCTCCACGTCGGCGTCGTCGAAGACCACGACCGGGGCCTTGCCGCCCAGCTCGAGGTGCGTGCGCTTGAGATCGGCCGCGGCGCTGCCGGCGACCTCCATGCCGGCGCGGACCGAGCCGGTGATCGAGACCATCTGCGGTGTCTTGTGGGTGACCAGGGCGCGGCCGGTGTCCCGGTCGCCGAGGACCACGTTGAACAGGCCGGCCGGCAGGAACTCGGCGGCGATCTCGGCCAGCATGACGCTGGTGACCGGGGTGGTGTCGGAGGGCTTGAGCACCACGGCGTTGCCCGCGGCGAGCGCCGGCGCGATCTTCCACATCGCCATGAGCAGCGGGTAGTTCCAGGGGGTGACCTGGGCGCACACGCCGATCGGCTCGCGCCGGACGTAGCTCTCGTAGCCGTTCATGTACTGGCCCGCGGACCGGCCCTCCAGCAGCCGCGCCGCACCGGCGAAGAACCGCAGGTGGTCGACGGCGGGCGGCAGTTCCTCGCTGGCGGTCAGGCCGAGCGGCTTGCCGGTGTTCCGCGACTCGGCCGCCACGAGCTCGTCGGCGCGGGACTCGATGGCGTCGGCGAACCTCAGCAGCGCCCGCTGCCGGTCGCCGGGAGTGGTGTCGCGCCACTGCTCGAACGCGGCGGAGGCGGCCGACATGGCCCGGTCGACGTCCTCGGCACCCGACACCGGGGCCGAGGCGAACACCTCGCCGGTCGACGGGTCGATCAGGTCCTCGTACCGCCCCTCGACGGGCGCGACCGCCTCGCCACCGATGAGGTTGTGCAGTACCGACTTGGCGGTCATCCGGCCTCCAGCTGTGGGATCAGGTGAACGGCCTCATCTTTTCCGCTGAATCCGTGGCGAACAAGAGGGCTCAGAGACTTTTTCCGCAGTTTCAGGGGTGGCGCCGCACGGCCAGGATGGCGACGTCGTCGGTCGGCTCCTCGACGCCCACGTCAGCCATGACGGTAGCGCAGACCGCCTCCGCCGGGGCGGCCCGGACGAACCTGAGCAAGCGGGTCAGGCCGGTGTCGATCACCTGGTCGCGGCGCTCGACGAGGCCGTCGGTGTAGCAGAACAGCACTCCGCCGGGCGCCAGTTCGACGGTGCTCGAACGCCGTGGCCCGGCCAGGCGGCTCACGCCGAGCGGCGGGTCGACCGGGAAGTCGGTGAGAGCGGCACCGCGGCCCGGCACCGCCAGCACCGGGCGCAGGTGCCCGGCCGAGGAGACCACGACGCGGCTGCGATCCGGGCTGATCATGGCGTACAGCGCGGTGGTGAGGCTGCCCGCCTCGAAGTGCTGGACCTTGCGGTCCAGCAGGGTGAGGGCGTCCGCCGGGTCGTCGCAGATCAGCGCGTACGCCCGCAGCGCGCTCCGGACCCGTCCCATCACCACCGCGGAGGCCAGCCCGTGCCCGGAGACGTCGCCGATCACCACGCCGAGCCAGCCGGACGGGAGCACGAAGACGTCGTACCAGTCGCCGCCGATGCCGAGGGAGTGGCCGGGCACGTACCGGGCGGCCAGCTCGACGCCCGGCACCTCGGGCAGCCGGGCCGGGAGCAGGCTGCGCTGCAAAGCCAGGGCGGCGGCCTGATCGAGCTTGTCGGAGCGGATCTGGCCGGCCACCCCGGCCCGGTCCGCGACCAGTTCGAGCAGGCGCACGTCGTCGTCGGTGAAGTCGCGCCTGGTCAGCGTGCCGACGTGCAGCACGCCGATCAGGTCGCGCCCGGCGGTGACCGGGACGCCCAGCAGCGACCGGATCCCCTTCTCCAGCAGGATCGGGTTGACCACGTCCGCGGAGGTGACGTCGGTCAGCCGTACCGGCCGGCGGGTCTCGGCGATCCGGCCGGCGAAGCCGCGGCCCACCGCGACCCGGAACCCGGCGCGCACCTCGTCCTCCAGCCCCTTCGCGGCGGTCGCCACCAGATGCCGGGAGTGCACGTCGAGCAGCAGGATCGCCGCGGTGTCGACGTCGAGCAGGTCACGTACCCGGTCCAGCAGCTCGTCCAGCAGATCGGACACGTCAAGCCGGGACAGCGTCGCATCAGTGACCGCTTCGAGCCGGCGCAGCCGCTCGTCGTCGTTGATGCCCGGGTACACAGGTGAAGCCTAGTGTCCGGTGCGGCACGGAGGGCGCCACCCCGCGTCACGAATCGGCTGCTCGCACCTCCACCGGCGTGACCAGACGACGTCCCGGTCCCGCCGGGCGCGTCTCGCCGGTGATCTCGACGGAACCCTCGCAGGGCAGGTCGGCCGCCGAGGTGCCGACCTGGATCCGTAGCTCGCCCGGTTCGACGATAGGCCGCATCCCGCGGCCGGTGAAGGCCGTGCGGTCGGTGTGCACGCGGAACGTCACGTCGGCGGCGGCACCGGCGGCGAGCTCCACCCGATGGAAACCGGTCAGCTGGCGTACCGGGCGGGTGACCTCGGCGATCGGGTCGGCGAGATAGAGCTGGACCACCTCGGCGCCGTCCCGGGCACCGGTGTTGCGCAGCCGCACGGTGACCGTGAACTCACCGTCGGCCGGCACCCGGGTGTCGCTGATCCGGAGATCACTCACCGTGAAGGTGGTATAGGACCGGCCGTGTCCGAATGCGTACAGCGGGGTGGGGTCCAGGTTGCTGACGCCGGTGTGCACGGCGCCGAGGCGCGGCTGCAGGTAGGTGCCCGGCTGGCCGCCGGGATGCCGGGGGATCTGTACCGGAAGCCGGCCGCTCGGCTGCACCCGGCCGGAGAGCACGCCGGCGATCGCGGCACCGCCTTCCTCACCCGGCATGAAGGCCTGCACCAGGGCGGCGGCCCGCCCGTCGAGGTCACCCAGCGCGTACGGCCGGCCGGAGACCACCACGACGACCACCGGCTTGCCGGTCGCCAGCAGGGCCTCCAGGAGCTCGGCCTGCACGCCGGGCAACCGCAGGTCCGCCGCGTCGCAGCCCTCGCCGGAGGTGCCGTTGCCGAACAGGCCGGCCAGGTCGCCGACGAACGCGAGCGTCACCTCGGCGGACTCCGCCGCCGCGACCGCCTCGGCGAATCCGGAACGGTCGTCGCCGTCGACCGCGCAGCCGGACGCGTACGCGATCTCGCTGCCGCCGAACTCGTCGCGCAGCGCCTCGAGCGCGCTGGGCAGCCCGATGCCGGCGTCGACGCCGGGGTAGCGGGGGAGGACGTGGTTGGGGAACGCGTAGCAACCGAGGAAGGTACGCGCGTCGTCGGCGCACGGACCGACCACGGCGATCCGGCCCGGCGTGGCCAGCGGCAGCGTGGCTCCGGGATCCAGCAGCACGATCGAGCGCTCGGCCAGTTCCCGGGCGAGTTCCCGGTTGGCCGGCGAGTCCAGGTCGGCCTCGGCCGACCCGGCGACCGAGGCCTCCGGCGTCCACCCCTGATCGAGCAGACCGAGCTCGGCCTTCTGGATCAGCGCGCGGCGGGCGGCCCGGTCGACGTACGCCTCGGGCACCTCGCCGGCGCGCACCCGGTCGACGAGGTTCGCCCCGTAGCCGATGGTGTCCGGCAGCTCCACGTCGATGCCGGCGGCGAGCGCCTGGACACCGGCACCGCCCGCGTCGGCGGCCACGCCGTGCATGCTCGCCAGGAACGGGACGGACCAGTAGTCGGAGACCACCGTCCCGGTGAAGCCCCACTGCTCCCGGAGCAGCTCGGTGAGCAGCCACGGGTCCGCGCCGGCCGGCACACCGTCCACGTCGGCGTACGAGTTCATCACCGAGCCGGCCCCGGCCTCGACGATCGCGGCCTCGAACGGGGGCAGGATCACGTCGAGCAGCTCGCGGCGGCCGATCGGGACCGGGCCGTGGTTGCGGGCGCCCCGGGACGCGGAGTACCCGGCGAAGTGCTTCAGCGTGGCGATCACCCCGGCGCTCTGGAGGCCGCGGACGTACGCCGCCCCGATCCGCCCCACCAGGTACGGGTCCTCACCGATGGTCTCCTCGACCCGGCCCCACCGGTAGTCGCGTACCACGTCCAGCACCGGGGACAGTCCCTGGTGCACGCCGAGTGCCGCCATGTCCCGCCCGATCGCCGCGGCCATCCGCTCGACCAGGCCGGGGTCGAACGTCGCTCCCCAGGCGATCGCGGCCGGGTAGACGGTGGCGCCGTACGCGGTGAACCCGGTGAGGCACTCCTCGTGCACCAGGGCCGGGATGCCCAGCCGGGAGGAGGCCATCACGATCCGCTGCTGGCGTACCAGTTCGGCGGCGCCCTCGGAAACGGTGAGCGGGTAGCTGCCGTACACCCGGGTGAGGTGGCCGAGGCCGTGCCGGCTGGCGTCCTCCAGCGCGGCGCCGGCGCCGAACTCGTCCTCCATCGGTGCCACGTTGTGACTCTCTTCGGGCTCCGGACCGGCCGCTCCGGTGGCACCCTTGTCCTTACCGATCCACCGGCTGCCGAGTTGGGCCACCTTCTCCTCGAGAGTCATCTCGGCGAGCAGTGCCTCGACCCGATCGGCAACCGGAAGCTTCGGGTCGCGCCACGAGGCAGGCGCCTGTTCAATCGTCAACGGTTACCTCCGATAGTTTCCGAAACTTTCGGGGGCCGCCGGACTACGGCGGCACGCCCGCGCAAGGTGCGGCAATGGGTGTCGGCGCCGCCTACTCTCGCGCTCTGAGCACTGTTACGGCAAGAGTCTTGACACTCGTCACAGTGAAACCCTACGTTTACGAAACCTCGCGTTAATTTGCGGCTGCTGCTCGAAACTTCCGAAACTTAACCGGTTCGGGTTTCAGCGGCGGCCATCGCCATATCACCAGCCGCTCCCCCGCGGCTTCGAGTTCGGAGATCAGCGTGAAACGCAGGAGTTTCTTGACCCTCTCCGCGGGTGCCGCCGCCGGCGCTGCGCTCGCCGCGTGTGGCAACGAAGGCCCCGGTGACGATTCCGGTGGCGGCAGCGGTTCCGGTGCGGCCACCTACTGGTCGCTCAGCGGCGAGCCGGGTCAGCCCTACCGCCAGGCCGCCGCCGACCGGTGGAACAAGGCCAACCCGGACGCCAAGATCACCCCGACGTTCTTCCAGAACGACGCGTACAAGCAGAAGATCAAGACGGCGCTCGGCGCCAACCAGGCCCCCACCATGATCTGGGGCTGGGGCGGCGGCGGTCTCAAGAGCTACGTCGAGGCCGGCCAGGTCGAGGACCTGACCGACTGGCTCAGCCAGAACGCCGCGGTCAAGGACAAGATTCTGCCGTCCTCCTTCGGCGCGGCCACGGTCGACGGCAAGATCTACGCCATGCCGGTCGAGACGGTCCAGCCGATCGTCCTCTACTACAACAAGAAGGTCTTCGACCAGGTCGGCGTGCAGCCCCCGCAGACCTACGGCGACATCCTCGCCCTGATCCCGAAGTTCAACGCCAAGGGCATCGCGCCGTTCTCGCTCGCCGGGCAGTCCCGCTGGACGAACATGATGTGGCTCGAGTTCATGCTCGACCGCCAGGCCGGCTCCGAGGTCTTCGACAACGTCTTCGCCGGCAAGCAGGGCGCCTGGTCCGACCCGGCCGTGCTGGACATGCTGACCAAGGTCCAGGACCTGGTGAAGCAGAACGCGTTCCAGAAGGGCTTCGCCTCGACCGTCGCCGACACCAACGCCGACCAGGCCCTGCTCTACACCGGCAAGGCCGCGATGATGGTGCACGGCTCCTGGTCGTACGGTATTCAGAAGGCCAACGGCGGCAAGTTCGTCGCCGACGGTGGCCTGGGCTGGATGAACTTCCCGCCGATCGACGGCGGCAAGGGCGACCCGACCAACACCGTCGGCAACCCCGGCCAGTACCTGTCGATCTCCTCCAAGGCGACGCCCGAGGCCAAGGAGACCGCGAAGAAGTTCTTCTCCACCACGCTGGTGGACGACGAGGAGAAGGCCGGCTGGGTCAAGTCCGGCGGCGTTCCGGTGCTCAAGGGCGCCGACAGCCTGTTCACCGGCGACGACGCGACGTTCCTCAAGGACATGGCCGCCATCGCGGCCGGCGCCAAGACCTTCGCGCAGTCGTGGGACCAGGCGCTGAGCCCGACCGCCGCCGAGGTGCTGCTGGACAACATCGCCAAGCTGTTCCAGCTGCAGGTCAGCCCGCAGCAGTGGGTCGACAACATGAACGGGGTCATTGGTAAATGACGACGCTCGCTCCGCCCGTCGTACGCGGTCAGGAGCCCACCAGATCCAGCGGCGGGCGGAGCGGCTCCGTCGTGTGGATGGCCCTGCCCGCGTTCGTGATGTTCGTGTTCTTCGGGATCGTCCCGCTGCTCGGCGTGATCGTGCTCAGCTTCGCGACGTGGAACGGCATCACGCCGACCATCGAGCTGACCGGTCTGACCAGCTGGCGTGCTGCCCTCAGCAACCCGAGCCTGCCGAACGCCATCTGGGTCACCTTCCTGATCATGGCGCTGTCCTGGCTGGTGCAGACCCCGATCTCGATCCTGCTCGGGGTGTTCATGGCCACCCGGACCCGGTACCGCGGCTTCCTCTCGGTGCTCTACTTCATCCCGCTGCTGCTCAGCTCCGCGGCGATCGCGATCACCTACAAGTCGCTGCTGGACCCGAGCTTCGGGATCGGCGCCGGCCTCGGGGTCGAGGCGCTGAACCAGAACTGGCTCGGCGAGGCCAACCTGGCCATCGGCACGCTGATCTTCGTGGTCTCCTGGCAGTTCATCCCGTTCCACTCGCTGATCTACCAGGGCGCCGTCCGGCAGATCCCGCACTCGATGTACGAGGCGGCGCAGATCGACGGTGCCGGGCGGGTGCGTCAGTTCTTCGGCATCACGCTGCCGCAGCTCAAGTACACGATCATCACGTCGTCGACGCTGATGGTGGTGGGCTCGCTGACCTTCTTCGACCTGATCTGGGTGCTCACCGCCGGCGGTCCCGGCGACGCCACCCGCGCCCTCGCGGTGCAGATGTACCAGCAAGGCTTCCAGGCCAGCCTGATGGGCCCGGCCAGCGCGATCGCTGTCATCCTGGTCCTGACCGGACTCGGCCTGTCGCTGCTGCTGCGGCGCCTCGGCGGCCGGGCCGACGAGAGCCAGCTGGAAGGAGCCTGAGGTGGCGACCGTGACACCAACCCCCGTCGGTACCCGGGCCACCCGGCCACCGGCGTCGCACGCCCCGCGTAAGTCGTCCCGGCGCCGGCTGCGCGAGAACAACTGGGTCGGCGGCGGATTCGGCTGGATCTGGCTGCTCGTGGTGATGCTGCCGCTCTACTGGCTCGTCATCACCAGCTTCAAGACCCAGGCGAACTACTTCTTCACCAACCCGCTGAAGCCACCGACCGAGTTCACCTTCGAGAACTACCAGCTGGTGATCGAGAGCGACTTCGTCCGGTACTTCACGAACAGTGTCATCGTCACCGCCGGAGCGATCCTCCCGGCCACGCTGATCTCGTTCATGGCGGCGTACGCGATCGTCCGCGGCGCGGGCAACCGGTTCCTCCGGACGGTCAACGGGATCTTCCTGATGGGGCTGGCCATCCCGCTCCAGGCGGTGGTCATCCCGGTCTACCTGATCATCATCAAGATGGAGCTGTACGACACGCTCCAGGCGATCATCCTGCCGTCCATCGCGTTCGCCATCCCGCTGTCGGTGCTGGTGCTGTCGAACTTCATCCGCGACGTCCCGAAGGAACTCTTCGAGTCGATGCGGATGGACGGCGCCACCGAGTGGGGCACGATGTGGCGGCTGGCCTTCCCGCTCACCAGGCCGGCCCTGGTCACCGTGATGATCTACAACGCGGTGGGCATCTGGAACGGCTTCCTGCTGCCGCTGATCCTCACCCAGAGCCCCGAGCAGGCGACCATCCCGCTCGCGCTCGCGACGTTCCAGACCCAGTTCGGCGTGAACGTCCCGGCGGTCGCCGCGTCGGTCACGCTCACCACGGTCCCGATCGTGCTGCTCTACGCGATCGGCCGCCGGCAGCTGGTCAGCGGCCTGACGGCCGGCTTCGGCAAGTGAGCCAGCCCGGGGGAGCGGTGCTCCCTCGGGCCCTCAGCTTGCTTCAGCGTTTGAGGCCGGGGGAGCGGTGCTCTCCCGGACCATCAACTTGGTGACCAGCTCCACCCGGGGCGTCTCGATGGTCTCGCCGCGCGACAACCGCAACACGGTACGCGCGGCGAGCGCCCCCATCTCGGCGAGCGGCTGACGCACCGTGGTCAGCGGCGGCGAGGCCCAGCGCGACTCGGGCAGGTCGTCGAAGCCGATCACGCTCAGCTGCTCGGGCACCCGCATGCCGCGCCGCCGGGCCGCCTCGCACACGCCGAGCGCCATCAGGTCGCTGGAGGCGAAGATGGCGGTCGGCGGGTCGGGCAGGTCGAGCAGCCGGCAGCCGGCGATGAAACCGGACTCGTGCCGGAAGTCGCCCTCGTCGATCAGCGCGTCGTCGGCATGCACACCGGCCGCTTCCATCGCCGCCCGGTAACCGTCCAGGCGGGCCCGGCTGCACAGCAGGTTCTTCGGGCCGGCGACGAAACCGATCCGCCGGTGCCCCAGCGACAGCAGGTGATCGGTGGCGGTCCGGCCGCCGGACCAGTTGGTGGCGCCGATCGTCGGCACGTCGGACGCGGCCCCGCCGGCCGGGTCGATGATCACCACCGGGACCTTGAGCCGGTGCAGCTCGTTGTGCACCGGCTCGGCCACGTCCGAGGTCACGAAGATGACCCCGTCGGAGGCGCGGGCCCGCAGGTTCTGCAGCCATTGCCGGGTCGCCGTGGTGCGCCGGTGCACCTGGGAGACCACGGTGCCGACGCCGCCGGCGTGGGCGACGTCCTCGACACCGCGGATCAGCTCCAGGGCCCACGGGCTGTCCAGGTCGTTGAAGACCAGGTCCAGCAGGCGGGCCCGGCCGGAGTGCCGAGAGTTGCGAGGGCGGTAGTCGTGCTCACGCAGCAGCCGCTCGATGAGCTCACGGGTCTGTGGCGACACGTCGGAACGTCCGTTGAGCACCCGGGACACCGTGGGCACGGACACCCCGGCGGCCTGTGCGATGGCCGCGATGGTCACGCGTTGCCTGGCCATGGCCATGGGAGCGCTCCTTACCGCCGGTCCACCTCGGCGGAACTTTCGGACCCGGCACCGGAATCATGCCATGTCTGTTCCCGGTCAGAGAAAGCGGGGAATGACCTCTTCCTGGAAGCGCAGCATCGGCGCGTGGTCGTACGCCACCCGCGGGACGTAGACGATCGCGTAGTCGACGCCGGCCTCCACCAGCCGCTCCAGGTTGCGGATGTGGTCCGCGCTCGAGTCGGCCGGGTCCAGGTTGTAGCTCGTCGACTTGATGATCCGGTCGTAGTCGCGTTCCTGCCGCTCGCAGTGCTCCCGGAGCACGGCCGCCTTCTGCCGGAAGATCTCCGGGTCGCCGCCGCCGAAGTTCGCGCCGTCGGCGTACTGGGCGACCAGCTTGAGCGTCACCTTCTCGCCGCCGCCGCCGATCCAGAACGACGGGTGCGGCTTGCGAACCCCCTTCGGCTCGTTGATCGGCTGGTCGATCCGGTAGTGCTTGCCGGTGAAGACGGGCCGCTCCTCGGTCCACATCTTGTGCACGATCTGCACGCCCTCACGGAACGCGGCCATCCGCTCGGGCACCTCGGCCCACTCGTAGCCGTACGCCTTCCACTCGTGCTCGTACCAGCCGGCGCCGATGCCGGCGTAGAGGCGGCCGTGGCTGGCGACGTCCACGGTTGACGCGATCTTGGCGTAGAGCGACGGGTGGCGGTAGCCGTTGCAGCCGACCATCTGCCCGATGTTCACCCGGCTGGTGTCGCGCGCCAGGGTCGACGTCACGGTCCAGCACTCGAAGGTGGTGTTGATGGTGGGTTCGGGCGTGGTGTGGAAATGGTCGTAGACCCAGACGCTGTCCCACGGGCCGGCGTCGGCCAGCTTCGCCACGGCGGTCATCGCCTCGTACTGCTCGACCGGATCGGCGATCTCGGTGAGGTCCATCCGCCAGCCCTGGGGTACGAAGACCCCGAAACGCATGCTCATGGGCTTCAACCTACCGACCTGGCAGAGGCGTTTCGGCCGGGCTCGGCATCATTCCAGGTGGTGCAGCAACTCCGTGGTCCTGGCCTGCTCGGCCGGGCTTCCGAACGGCGCCGCGACGAACTCGGAGACGCCGGTCCCGGCCAGACGCCGCACCTGCCGCGCGACCGCCTCCTCGTCACCGGCGATCGCCACCTCTCCGGGGCCCCGCACTCCCTCCCGGTCCAGAACGGCCTGATACTCGGGCACCCGCGCGGCCATGGCGTAGTGGGCGGCGATGCGTCCCCGGGCATCGGCCTCGTCCGTGGTGACGCACACCGGCAGCCCGGCCACCACCCGCGGTGCGGGTCGTCCCGCGCCGTTCGCGGCCGCGGTGACGAGCGGCATGACGTGCGTCTCCAGGGTCTTCGGGCCGGCCATCCAGGTGACCGTTCCATCGGCCATCTCCCCGGCCAGCCGCAGCATCGCCGGGCCCAGCGCGGCGAGCAGCACCGGCGGTGGTTCGGCGCCCGGAACGGCGACCGTCCCGGCGGCCGTCAGCATCGGGCCCGCGTGAGCCACCGGCATGCCGTGCAGGAGGGGCCGCAGGACGGAGAGGTACTCGCGCAGGTAGGCGACCGGCCGGTGGGCCGGGAGGCCGAACATGCCACCCACCATGGCCGCGATGCCGGCGCCGATGCCCAGGGTCAGACGGTTGCCGGTGGCGGCCTGCACGCTGAGCGCCTGGCCGGCGAGGGTGAGCGGATGTCGTTGCCGGACCGGGACGGCCGCGGTGCCCAGCCGGATCGTGGGCGCGTGCGCCCCGGCGAGGGCGACCGCGGTGAGAGCGTCCCAGCCGAGCGCCTGCGCCGACCACGCGGTGGCCAGGCCTTCGGCGGCGGTGGCCTGCGCGGCCAGGTCCGCCGCGGTCGCTGGGCCGCGTACCTCACCGATCATGATGCCGATGTCCACTCTGTCCTCCAGCTATGCGGAGAGGGTCTCCGCTTCACTTCCGGTAATATACGGAGACCCTCTCCGCATAGCAACGAGGAAGTCGATGAGAAGCGATGCCCGGCGCAACCGCGACCGCTTGCTGGCGGCCGCGCGGGAGGAGTTCGCGGCACAGGGGCGCGGTGCCTCGCTGAACCGGATCGCGCAGCAGGCCGGCGTCGGGCCGGGAACTCTCTATCGTCACTTCCCGTCGGCGCAGGCCCTGCTGGTGGCGATCATCTCGGAGGACGTCGCGGCGCTCTGTGCCCGCGGGGAGGAGTTGCTCGCACACCCGTCGGCCGGCGAGGCGCTGCGCGCCTGGCTGCGCGCGCTTGCCGTGCACGCCTCGGCCATGCGAGGGCTGGTCGCCGTGGAGGCGCTGGGCGGCGGCGCGGCGCTGGCCGAGTGCCATGACGCGATCCGTGCCGCCGGATCGCGCCTGTTGCGCCGAGCCGAGGAGGAGGCCGGCGAGCGGTACCAGGTCGACATCGACGATCTGCTGGTCGCCGTCAACGCGATGGCCTGGGCCGGCGAGCAGGCGCCCCAGGATCACGCACGCCTCGATCGGCTGCTGGCCCTGCTGATGCGAGGCCTGCCGTCAGCCGGGTGAGTATTCCTATCTATCCTATGGGTCATGGATTGCTGTACGCCGTCGGCCGGCAGGCCGGCCACCGTGGTCGCGGCGCCGGTTCCCGGCGCCGGAACCCACCCGATTGAGCAGATCCGGGTGCCTTCCCAGACCTTCGCGATGGGTGACGCCCACGACGACGGCGTACGTGCGGACGGCGAACAACCCGTGCACCAGGTACGCCTGCCCGCCTTCGCCATCGACGCGACCCCGGTGACGGTCGCCGACTTCCGCGCCTTCGTGGCCGCGACCGGTCACCGCACCGACGCCGAGCGGTACGGCTGGTCGGCCGTCTTCCATCTGGCCCTCACCGACCCGGACCACGTCGCCGGCCGGATGCACGGCACCCCGTGGTGGCTGGGCGTCGAGGGCGCCGACTGGGCGCACCCGGGCGGACCGTCCGACGCCGCCGGTGAGGACCATCCGGTGGTGCACGTGAGCTGGAACGACGCGCGGGCGTACTGCGCCTGGGCCGGGCGCCGGCTGCCGTCCGAGGCGGAGTGGGAGTGCGCGGCACGCGGTGGCCTGCCGTCGCTGCGCTACCCGTGGGGCGACGACCTGCCCGCCGAGGGGCACGCGGTCAACATCTGGCAGGGCGAGTTCCCGGTCCACAACACCGCCGGGGACGGGTTCGTCACCACCGCGCCGGTGCGGTCGTTCCGGCCGAACGCGTACGGGCTGTGGCAGCCGGTCGGCAACGTGTGGGAGTGGTGCGCCGACTGGTTCTCGCCCACCTACTACGCCGAGTCGCCGGTGGACGATCCACGCGGGCCGGCCGGTGGGGCCGCCAAGGTGATCCGCGGCGGGTCGTACCTGTGCCACGACTCGTACTGCAACCGCTACCGCAACGCCGCCCGCTCGTCCAACACGCCCGATTCGTCGACCGGCAACACAGGCTTCCGGACGGTCGCAAAAAATCTTGGCGAAGCACTGGCACTCGCCGAGTGACAGTGCTAAAAAATGTCTTGTCGGTGCAGGTCAAAGAGATCTGGGAACCGACCTCGGCGTTGATTGTTAGCCGAGCGCCACGAGCCGCCGGAGAGGCCGGCGGCTGCTTCGAGGAGGTGGATCCGTGGTGCTGACTTTCGATCCTTTCCGCGAGTTCGACCGCCTGGCCGGACAGATGCTGGGCACCCCCGCCGTCGCGGGCGGCCCCGCCGTCGCGGCGATGCCGATGGACCTGTATCGCTCCGGTGACCACTTCGTGCTGCACTGCGACCTCGCCGGCGTCGACCCGGGTTCGGTGCAGGTGGACGTCGACGGGCGGGTTCTGATCATCCGTGCCGAGCGGTCCGCTCGGACCGAGGCCGACGTGCAGTGGGTGCGGCGCGAGCGGGTGACCGGCACCTTCGAACGGCGGCTCACCATCGGCGACGGCCTGGACCTCGACAAGATCTCCGCCACCTGGCAGGACGGCGTGCTCACCGTGACCATCCCGGTGGCCGAGGCAGCCAAGCCGCGCCGCATCGAGATCAGCACCGGTGCGCACCCGGTGATCGAGGGCTCCGCCAAGGACAAGGCCATCACCAGCTGAGCCGGTCCCGGCCCCGCGCTGGTTCAGCGCGGGGCCGAAAACTGACCGAAAGCGGACCGCGCCGGTCAGTGGCAGAGGCCACCGGCCGGCGCGGTCCGGGTAGTGCGCGTCAGGAACCCTGCGACGAGGCCACCAGCCGCAGCATCGGCATCCGTTCCCAGACCCGGTGCTTGCCGAGCAAGGCGGCGAGCTGTCCGGCGTACGCGTCATCCACGCTCTTGGCCCGAAGCACACCCGGCGCCGCCGGGTCGATGCCCGCGGTGAGCAGCAGGCGTTCTCCGTCGCCGACCGCGCCGATCGGCTTGGCGTGCCGGAACGCCTCCTGGAGCAGGATGTTCAGCTGAAGGTCGAGCAGGTCGCCGGCGCCGTCCGCGATCACCACGGCGTCGTACTCCACCGACCGGGCGGTCTGGAAGGTCCGCTCCACGATCTCCACGGCGCCGTCGCCGGCCAGCTGGCCACCGATCGGGGCGATCACCCGGAGCACCACACCCTGCGGCTTCAGCACCTCGCGCAGCTTCGCGATCCCGGACAGGTCGGCGCCCGGCGCGGCGACCACACCGACCACCCGCCCGGTGATCGGCCAGACCCGGTCGGTCACCTGGGCCAGCACCGGCGAGGGCACGACGTTCAGCGGCGGCGTCCCCTCCGGGGCGGGCAGGCCGAGCCCCGCCGCCACCCGCTCGCACAGGTCGGTGTTCACGTTCGCCAGCACCTGGAGCTGCCGCTGGCGGATCTTCTGCTCGTAGCACCTGCCGAGCTCGAAGGTGAACGCCTCGATCATGTGCTCCTGCTCGATCGGGCTGAGGCTGGCGTAGAAGAGGGCGGCCTGCGAGTAGTGGTCGGCGAAGGAGACCGGGTTGGCGCGTACCTTGTCGCCCTGCACCGGCTTGGGCAGATGCACGTAGCCGCCCACCTCGGGACCGGCCGGCACCGGACCGTCCTGGCTGAGGCTGTTCGGCAGGTACGGCGCGATGCCCCGGTGCACGACCGACTGGTGCATGCCGTCCCGGAGGTTGTCGTTGACCGGCGCGTGCGACCGGTTGATCGGCAACTGGTTGAAGTTCGGCCCGCCCAGCCGTGACAGCTGGGTGTCCAGGTAGGAGAAGAGCCGCGCCTGCAGCAGCGGGTCGTTCGTCACCTCGATGCCGGGCACCAGGTTGCCCATGTGGAAGGCGATCTGCTCGACCTCGGCGTGGAAGTTGTCCGGGTTGCGGGTCAGTGTCAGCTTCCCGATCGGCTGGACCGGTGCCAGCTCCTCCGGCACGATCTTCGTCGGGTCGAGCAGGTCGATGCCCTCGAACGACTCGTCCGGGGTGTCCGGCATGACCTGGATGCCGAGCTCCCACTCGGGGAAGAGCCCGGCGTCGATGCAGTCGGTCAGGTCCCGCCGGTGGAAGTCCGGGTCCACGCCGGCGGTGATCTGGGTCTCCTCCCACACCTGGGAGTGCACCCCGGCCACCGGCTTCCAGTGGAACTTCACCAGCACCGACGTGCCCTCGGCGTCGACCAGCCGGAACGTGTGTACGCCGAAGCCCTCCATGGTCCGGTACGACCGCGGGATCCCGCGGTCGGACATCGCCCAGAACACGTGGTGGGTGGCCTCGGTGTGCAACGAGACGAAGTCCCAGAACGTGTCGTGCGCGGTCTGCGCCTGCGGGATCTCCCGGTCCGGGTGCCACTTCGCGGCGTGGATGACGTCCGGGAACTTGATGCCGTCCTGGATGAAGAAGACCGGCATGTTGTTGGCGACCAGGTCGAAGTTGCCCTCGTCGGTGTAGAACTTCGTGGCGAAACCGCGGGTGTCACGAACGGTGTCCGCTGAACCGCGCGAGCCCAGCACGGTGGAGAACCGTACGAAGACCGGCGTCTCCTTGTCCTTCTCGGCCAGGAAGCGGGCGCGGGTCACCGAGGCCGCGGTGCCGTATGAGCGGAACACGCCGTGCACGCCTGTGCCGCGGGCGTGCACCACCCGCTCCGGGATCCGCTCGTGGTCGAAGTGGGTGATCTTCTCGCGGAGGTGGAAGTCCTCCATCAGCGCGGGCCCGCGCGGCCCGGCCTTGAGCGAGTGGTCGGTGTCCGGGAGCCGGAGGCCGTGCGCGGTGGTCAGGTAGTCACCGGTCTGCAGGCCGCGCTCCGGGGCGAGCGAGCTGGTCAGCGGTGTCGATTCCGCCGGATCCAGCGCCGCCGGGGTGGGAACGGTGGGCTCCGGCTTGCGCGACGAGGCCATGTGGTCCTTCCGATCTGTGGGACGACGGGACAGGTCGGTTGCATACCCAGACATCTCCCGTCAGAACGTGGACGGCGTTACCGTTCCGCACATGACCGCGCCGCAGCTGCTCACCGCCCATGCCGGCCACTGGACCGGCGACGGCACCGGGGTGACCGTGATCCTGCCGCCGCCCGGCACGGTCGGCTCCGGCGAGGTGCGCGGCGGTGCCCCGGCCACCCGGGAGTTCGCGCTGCTGGACCCGGTCCGGCTGGTCGACCGGGTGGACGCGGTGGTGCTTTCCGGCGGGTCGGCGTTCGGGCTCGCGGCCGGCGACGGCGTGATGACCCTGCTGCGCGAGCGCGGCCTCGGCTTCGCCACTCCGGCAGGGCCGGTGCCCATCGTCGTCGGCATGTCGATCTTCGACGCCTCGGTCGCCGGCACGCCGCCGGGCGCCGGGGCCGGCCGCGAGGCGGCGCTCGCGGCCCTGCGCGGAGACCCTTTCCAGCGGGGTACGGTCGGCGCCGGCGCCGGAGCCAGCACCGGCAAGTGGCGGGGCGGCACCGCGCCGGGCGGTGTCGGCTGGGCCCGGGGCCACGCCGGACCGGCCCAGGTGGTGGTGGTCGCCGTGGTCAACGCGTGGGGCGACGTGCTGGGCGAGGACGGGCGGCCGCTGTTCGGCGGCGTCCCGGTCACCCGGACCGAGACCCCGTTCGGCATGCAGAACACCACGGTCGCCGTGGTGCTCACCGACGCCCGGCTCAGCAAGACCGACTGCTATCTGCTGGCGCAGAGCGGCCACACCGGTTTCGCCCGGGCGCTGCACCCGGCGCACTCCCGTTTCGACGGCGACGCGGTGGTCGCGCTGGCCACCGGGTCGGCCGGCGACGCCGATCTGGAACTGCTGCGCGCCGCCACCGCCGAGGTGACCGCGGACGCGATCCGCTCCGCCGTCACCTCGTGACGATCTTTGGTGTATCACTGGGGAATGTTGGTTGACTACGCCGCGCCGGTCGCGGCCTCACCGGCCGAGGCGGAAGCGGCGGCGGTGTCGGCGGAGCAGGTCGGCTACGACGGGTTCTCGGCGGCCGAGACCAGGCACGACGTCTTCACCACACTGGCCCTGGTGGCCCGCGCGACCTCGCGGATCGCACTCCAGTCCGGCATCGCGGTGGCGTTCGCCCGCAATCCGATGAACGTCGCGGTGCTCGCCAACGATCTGCGGCTGATCTCCGAGGGGCGGTTCCGGCTCGGCCTGGGTTCCCAGGTGAAGCCGCACATCGAGCGGCGGTTCTCGATGCCGTGGAGCCGGCCGGCCGCGCGGATGGAGGAGTTCGTGGCGGCGCTGCGGGCGATCTGGGAGTCGTGGGCCACCGGGGAGCGGCTGGCGTTCCGCGGCGAGTTCTACCAGCACGTGCTGATGACCGAGTTCTTCAGCCCCGGGCCGAACCCGTACGGCAATCCGCCGATCTCACTCGCCGCGGTCGGCGAGCGGATGATCGCGACGGCCGGCCGGGTGGCGGACGGGCTGCTGGTGCACCCGCTGACCAGTACGGCGTACCTCGGCGAGCGGATCCTGCCGGTGCTCCGGTCGGCCCGCGGCAACCTGGACGGCTTCGAGCTGGAGATGAGCGCGATGGTCGTGCTCGGCGCCGACCCGCAGCAGCGGGCCCGCGCCGAGGAGGCGGTGCGCGGGCAGATCGCGTTCTACGCGTCCACGCCGTCCTACCGGCCGGTGCTCGAGACGCACGGGTGGGGCGAGCTGGCGGACCGGCTGAGCATGCTGGCGCGCCGGCGGGCCTGGACCGAGATGGCCGCCGAGATCAGCGACGACGTGCTGGACGCCTTCGCCGTCGCGGGCGATCCGGCCACCGTCGCGGCGGCTCTGCGCGCCCGCTTCGGCCGGATCATCGATCGGATCTCGCTGTACACGCCGTACGAGGCGGACCGCTACCAGCTGGCGGCGGTCCGCACCGCGCTGCGCGACTAGCTGATCTCGATGGAGTCGACCCGGTCCGGGTAGAAGGCGACGTGGTCCTTGATCGGCGCGACCGCGTCGTAGGGCTCGCGGTACTCCCAGATCGCGTCCACCGACCGGTCGCCGCCGGCCGTGATCGAGTAGTAGCTCGCCTCACCCTTGAACGGGCAGTAGCTCTCCGTGCTGGTGCGCTCGAGCAGGCTGCGGTCCACATCGGCGAGCGGAACGTACTGCACCGCCGGGTAGCTCGCCTCCTGCAAGGTCAGCGCGTCCCGCGTGTCGGCGACCACCCGCCCGCCGGCCGTGACGACCACCCGCTTGCCGGTGGGTGTGACGGTGATCGGGTGATCCGGTCCGGGGTACAGCCGCGGCTTCTCGGTCATCGCGTTGCCTCCTCGATCAATCGGTTCCGAGCCTACTAGGGTGAGCGCGTGACGACCTCTGCCATCGACGCGGTGACGGCTTCCGGCATCGAGCACGACGTGGTCCGGCACGGGCCGGTGAACAGCGTCGCCGAGGCGGCCGCCGCGCAGCGGGTCGAGGTGCGTGATCTGGTCAAGACCCTGGTGGTGCGCCGGGCCGAGGACGAGTACCTGTTCGTGCTGGTCCCCGGCGACCGGGTGATCTCCTGGCCGAAACTGCGCGCCCTGCTCGGGGTGAGCCGCCTGTCCATGCCGGACGCGGCCGCCGCGAAGCAGGCCACCGGATACGAGCGCGGCACCATCACGCCGTTCGGCTCGGCCCGCGCGTGGCCGGTGATCGCCGACGAACGGACCCGGGGCCGGACGATCAGCCTCGGCGCCGGCGAGCGCGGCACCGCGCTGCGCGTCGGCGCCGACGCCGCCGTCTCGGCATTGGGCGGCCGATTCGCCGACGTCACGGAAGCAGCAGGCTGAAACCCTTTCCTGGTACGCGTTCCGCACAGTCCCCGCACTACCGCGCGATCATCTGCCCGCTCACCGCCCCAGCGCGACCGCCGGGCCGGCGCACGTGGCCGAG
The DNA here is from genome assembly GCF_015704865.1 of Actinoplanes aureus. Classification (GTDB taxonomy): domain Bacteria; phylum Actinomycetota; class Actinomycetes; order Mycobacteriales; family Micromonosporaceae; genus Actinoplanes; species Actinoplanes aureus. The sequence continues at coordinate 110,993 of NZ_JADQTO010000003.1, forward strand.
GTCAGGCCTTGAGCGCGGTGGCGACGGCGTCGGCGAGAGAGGTCGCCGGGCGGCCGATCAGACGGGTCAGGTCGTCGCTGTCGGTGTCCAGCTCGCCCTGGGTGATTTTGAAGTCGGTCTCCGCGAGCAGCGCGGCGTAGCCCTCCGGCAGCCCGGCTCCGACCAGGAGCGCCTGGTACTCGGCTACCGGCAGGTCGCGGTACTCCACCGCGATCCCGGCCTGCCGCGTCACCTCGGCGGCCAGCTCCGCCATCGTGAACGCCTCGCCGCCGAGCTCGTACACCCCGGGGTCGCCGGCGAGCAGCACCGCGGCCGCGGCCTCGGCGTAGTCGGCGCGGGTGGCCGCGGCGATCCGGCCGTCGCCGGCACTGCCCGCGAACGCCCCGGTGGCAAGCGCGGTGCCGAACTGCCCGGCGTAGTTCTCGAAGTACCAGCCGTTGCGCAGCACCGCGTAGGGGATGCCGGAGGCCGCGATGACCTGCTCGGTGGCCAGGTGCTCGGGGGCGAGCCCGATGGTGCTGGTGTCGGCGCGCAGGATGCTGGTGTACGCCAGGAACCGCACCCCGGCCGCACGGGCCGCCTCGATCACCGCGGTGTGCTGCGGTACCCGCTTGCCGACCTCGTTTCCGGAGATCAGCAGCAGCCGGTCAGCGCCCGCGAGGGCGGTGCCCAGGGTCTCCGGCCGGTCGTAGTCGGCCTGGCGCACCTGGACACCCTGGGCGGCCAGGCCGGCGGCCTTGGCGAGGTCGCGGACCACCGCGACGATCTCGTTCGGCGCCGCACCCCGGCTGATCAGGGCCTCGACGACGAGACGGCCCAGGTGTCCGGTGGCTCCGGTGACAGCGATGGTCATGACAACTCCCTGAAGTGAGCGGGTACTGGCCGAAAGAATGCACTAACTTTTCGAAAGTGCCAACCATCAGTGAGTGCCATCACGAGACTCAGCACGGTGCCGGCCGGTATCGTCGGCGCCATGAAGGGGGCACAGCGTGACCGAGCCGGACGATGACCTGATTCCCAGCGTCTTCGCCCGGGAGTGCGCCTCCCGGGCGGTGCTGGCCGACGTGACCGGCCGGTGGGGCACCCTCGCTCTCGCCGCGTTGCACGAGGGGGCGTACCGGTTCAACGCGTTGCGCCGCCGCGTCGACGGGGTGAGCGAGAAGATGCTGGCCCAGACGTTGCAGGCGCTCGAGCGGGACGGCCTGGTCCGCCGCGAGGTGCAGGCGACGATCCCGCCGCACGTGGAGTACAGCCTCACCGAGATGGGGGAGCGGGTCGCCGCCAAGCTGGTCGAGCTGATCGAGCTCGTCGAGGGTGAGGTCGGTCGCGTACGGGTCGCGCAGGCGCGGTACGACCAGGCGCGCTGATAGGTTTCGATCATGAGCGCCGACGCCCCGATCCAGCCCGACGTCCCGCCCTCCGGCACCGGCTGCGCCGACTGCCTCGCCGCCGACGGCTGGTGGTTCCACCTGCGCCGATGTGCCCAGTGCGGGCACGTCGGCTGCTGCGACACCTCGCCGTCGCAGCACGCGACCGCCCACTTCCGCAGCACCGGGCACCCGGTCATCCAGTCGTTCGAGCCGGGCGAGGACTGGTACTGGGACTACACCTCCGAGGAGGCCGGCAGCGGTCCGGAACTGGCCCCGCCGACGAGCCGCCCCGCCGACCAGCCGGTGCCGGGCCCGTCCGGCTCGGTTCCCGCCGACTGGCGAAGCAAGCTGAACCGCTGATCCGGTCCTCCAGCCCGCCCGGCGCCTCCGGCCCGTCCGCGGAAACCTTTGAGCGGCCGCGGGTTCGACTGCGGCGGGGTATCCGCGGCCGGTCGCAGAGCCGGTCAGTCGCCCGACCTTCCGCTTCCGGATCGTCCGCTACCGGACGTAATGGTTGCTGAAAGGTTCGGTCCTCAGATATGCCCCCGTCCGGTCGATGGACCTTGCGTCGGACATTCGGGGAGGGCAGATGCGCGGTCTACAGAACATCGGCACAGCCAAAAGGCTGAGTGCCATCGTGGCCACCGGAGCGGTCGCGCTCGGCGCGATGGCGACGATCACCCTGGTGGGGCAGGGCAAACTGGCTGATCAGGCCGAGGAGATGCGTAGCCTGGAGGCCGGGCTCGCCGCGTTGAACCACCTGAACAACCGGCAGAGTGAGCTGAAGGTGGACGCCTACCGGTCCGCGCTCGGCCACGACGTCAGCGGTGACGTCAAGGACGACGTCGAGTCGTCGGTCAACGCCGCCGACCTGGTGGTCACGTCGGGCCTGCCCGCCGACATCGTCGCCGAGTTCAACGGTTACCGGCCGGACTTCGACGACTTCAACACGTTCATCACCGAGTTCGTCACGGCCGGTGTGGCCAACCCGAAGTCGGTGGTCGGCCGTACGGACGAGATCGCCGAGCGCAACAACAAGACCGACGACGAGCTGGACGTACTCACCGAGGACGTGGAACGCCGGGTCGCCGAGCAGAAGGCCGAGATGGCGAGCACCGTCAGCTCGACCCGCAACACCGCGATCATGGTCGCGCTCGCCGGTCTCGTGCTGCTGATCGGCCTCGCCATCCCGATGGTCCGGTCAATCCTCAGCCCGATCCGCAAGCTCGGCAAGGTGATCGACGCGCTGGACCGCGGCGACCTCACCGTCCGCAGCGGCATCACCAGCGGCGACGAGCTCGGCCAGATGGCCGCCGGCCTGGACCGCTCGCTGGACAAGCTGCGCGACTCCATGCAGACCATCGCCCACGACGCGGACAGCCTGGCCGCCGCGTCGACTGAGCTCGCCGCCGTCTCCGGGGAGATCGCCGCGGCGGTCGACAACACCGACCGGCAGAGCAGCTCGGCGTCGATCGAGGCCGACGAGATCTCGCGCAACGTGCAGACCGTGGCCGCCGGCTCCGAGGAGATGGGCCTGTCGATCCGGGAGATCTCCCGCAACACCAGCGAGGCCGCCCAGATCGCCGCGGTCGCCGTGGCCGAGGCCGCCCGCGCCACCGACACCATCCGCCAGCTCGGCGAGTCGTCCGCCGAGATCGGCAACGTGATCAAGCTGATCACCAGCATCGCCGAGCAGACCAACCTGCTCGCCCTGAACGCCACCATCGAGGCGGCACGGGCCGGCGACGCCGGCAAGGGCTTCGCGGTCGTGGCCAGCGAGGTGAAGGATCTCGCCCAGGAGACCGCCCGGGCCACCGAGGACATCCACAGCCGGGTCAACGCCATCCAGCAGGACACCGGCGGCGCGGTCGAGGTGATCAACCGGATCTCCGAGGTGATCGCGCAGATCAACGACTTCCAGACCACCATCGCCTCGGCGGTGGAGGAGCAGACCGCCACCACCGGTGAGATGAGCCGCAGCATCGCCGAGGTGGCCGCCGGGTCCAGCCGGATCGCCACGAACATCAGCGACGTCTCGTCGGCGAGCGCCGCCACGGTTGGCGGAGTCAACCAGACCCTGGAAGCGAGCACCGAGGTCTCGCGTACCGCCGAGGAGCTGCGCGGCCTGGTCGCCGCCTTCAAGTTCTGACCGACCGATCGCTCATGCACCGGGGCCGGCCACCGCAAGGTGGCCGGCCCCACGCCGTTCCACTTCTCATAGCGGCCAGCGGGCTGCCGATGGGACACATATGCGGTGGCTGACCGGGACCGGTGAGGAGTCCGTCGACGACACGCTGCTGACCCGTCGCCGGACGATGGAGAAGAGCGCGCTGCTCAGCCGCGGTCTCGGGATGATCGCCACGATGCTGTTCGTTTTCGGCGTCGGGGGCACCGCCTTCGAGTCGGCCTCGCCGGCACAGCGCGCGATCGGCTACGCCGGAGTGGCCGCCATGGCCGTCGCCAACGCGCTCGCGCTGGCCGGCCTGCTGCGCCCCGCGTCCCCGCGCTACGCACTGTTCAGCGCCATGCAGGTGGCCCTCGACATCCTGGTCATCGCCGGTCTCGTGGCCTACTCCGAGCGCTACAGCGGCGACGTCTCCTGGCCGATCCTGGCCGTGCCGGTGGTGGTCGCCGCCGTCCGGCACCAGCTCGCCGGCGCGCTGCTGGCCTGGGCCATCACCACCGCGGCGTTCGCCGCCGCCATCTCCGGCGCGAACGGCGCCTCCGGCGTACGCGACCTCTTCTTCGCCGGGCTGATCAACCTGCTGATCGCCCTGGTCACCGGCTTCCAGTCGCTGGCCTTCGCGCGCCAGCTCGCCACCCTCAACGAGACCCGGCGAGCGTTGCAGCACCAGGCCACCCACGACCCGCTCACCGGGCTACCCAACCGCGCGCAGCTGGCCGGGTACGCCGATCGGTTCACCGGTCGTCCGCTCGCCGTGCTGCTGCTCGACCTGAACGGGTTCAAGCAGGTCAACGACGATCACGGGCATGCGGCCGGGGACCGGCTGCTGCACGAGGTGGGTGTCCGGCTGACCGACACGCTCGGCTCGGAGGGCCTGGCCGGCCGGCTCGGCGGCGACGAGTTCCTGGTGCTGCTCCCGGAGGCCGGCACCGCGGCGGTCGCCCGGGCGGTGGTGCGGATCCGGGACGCGATCCGCAAGCCGGTGGACATCGGCGACGGCCGCGAGGTGACCGTGGGAGTCAGCGCCGGAGTGGCGTTCCGCCCCGAGGGCGGTGACGCCGGCCTCGACGCGCTGAGCGCGGAGGCCGACGCCGCCATGTACCGGGACAAGCGCGGCCACCCCCGCGCCGCGTAGTTCTACTTCCAGGACTCCAGGACGTCGGTCACGGTGGCCGGCCGGGGCGGCGTGGGCACGGCGGCCGGCGTACGGTCGAATCGCGGTGCGGGGGCCGGCTGTGGCACGCCGCCCACCTCGACGAACGTCCCGCGGGCCCGGTTGTGCGGGTGGGCCGGTGCCTCGGCCGGGGTGAGCACCGGGCTCACACAGGCGTCCAGTCCGGCGAAGGCCTGCTCCCACTCGTCGCGGGTGCGTTCCGCGAACCGCTCGGTGAAGATCCGCCGCAGCTCCGGCCAGCCGGACCGGTCCATCTGGTGCGGCAGCCGCTCGTCGCTGTCCAGCCCGAGGCCGGTCAGCAGCGCCCGGTAGAACTGCGGTTCCAGCGCGCCGACCGCGAGATAGCCGCCGTCCGACGTCCGGTACGTGTCGTAGAACGGCGCCCCGCCGTCGAGCAGGTTCTCCCCGCGGCCGCCGGGCCACATCCCGCCCGCGACCATGCCGTGCAGAAACGTGGTGAGCAGCGCGGACCCGTCCACCATCGCCGCGTCGACGACCTGGCCGCGACCGGAGCGCTCCCGTTCCAGCAGGGCGGCCAGCACCCCGACGGCCAGCAGCATGCCGCCTCCGGCGAAGTCGGCGAGCAGGTTGATCGGCGCGTGCGGGTTCTCGCCGGGACGGCCCAGCGGCTCCAGGGCACCGGCGATCGCGAGGTAGTCGATGTCGTGCCCGGCGGCGGGGGCCAGCGGACCGTCCTGTCCCCAGCCGGTCATCCGCGCGTACACAAGTCTGGGGTTGATCTTCTCGCAGGCCGCCGGGCCGAAGCCGAGCCGTTCCGCGACGCCCGGGCGATAGCCCTCCACCAGGACGTCGGCCTGCTCGATCAGACTCAGCAGGCCGGCCAGGCCGGACTCGGACTTCAGGTCCAGGGCCACCGTGCGGCGGTTGCGCTGAAGCGGACCGGCCTGCGGGACGAGCGGTCCGGTGCCGCTGGGCCGGTCCACCAGCACGACGTCGGCGCCGAGGTCGGCGAGGACCATGCAACCGAACGGTCCGGGAGCCAGGCCGGCCAGCTCGACGACCTTGACGCCGGCCAGCGGGGGACGCTCAGAGGACACGCGCGATCAGCTCCTTCATGATCTCGTTCGTGCCGCCGTAGATCTTCTGGACCCGGGCGTCCGCGTACATCCGGGCGATCGGGTACTCGGTGGTGTATCCGTAGCCGCCGAAGATCTGCAGGCACCGGTCGACCACGTCGCACTGCCCCTCGGTGAGATACAGCTTGGCCATCGCGGCGGTCGCCACGTCCAGCTCACCACGGGAGTGCCGGGCGATGCAGTCGTCCAGGAAGATCCGGGACGCCCGGGTCCGGGTGGCGCACTCGGCCAGCACCATCCGGGTGTTCTGGTGCCCGATCAGGGGTTTGCCGAAGGCGGTGCGCTCCTTCGCGTACGCCGTGGCCAGCTCGACCGCGCGCTGCATGGCGGCGACCGCGCCGACACCGATGACCAGCCGCTCCTGCGGCAGCTGCTGCATGAGCTGGATGAAACCGGCGTTCTCGGTGCCCAGCAGGTTGTCCGCGCTGACGCGGAACTCGTCGAAGAACAGCTCGGCCGTGTCGTTGGCGTGCAGGCCGATCTTCTCCAGGTTGCGGCCGCGGCGGAAGCCGGGCGGGTCGCCGGTGAGCTCGCAGACCAGCAGCGAGATGCCGTGCGCCTTGGCGGACTGGTCGGTCTTCACCGCGAGGATCAACAGGTCCGCGAGGCCGCCGTTGGTGATGAACGTCTTCGCACCGGTGACCAGGTAGTCCTCACCGTCGCGGACCGCTTTCGTGCGGATCGCCTGCACGTCCGAGCCGCCGTCCGGCTCGGTCATCGCGATCGCGCCGATCAGGTCTCCGGAACACAGGCCGGGCAACCAGCGCTGTTTCTGCTCCTCGGAGCCGTACTCGCTGATGTAGCCGGTGACGATGCCGCTGTGCACGGCCAGGCCGAGGCTGCCCTCGCCGGTCATCGTCTGCTCGTGCAGCAGCACGGCCTCGTGGGTGAAGTCGCCGCCCCCGCCGCCGTACTGCTCCGGCACGGAGAGGCCGAGCAGGCCCAGCTCGCCGGCCCGGCGGTAGTGCTCGCGGTCGGGATGGCCCTGCCTCTCCAGGCGGCCGGCGTGCGGCAGCACCTCCTTCGTGAAGAAGGTGCGGGCCAGGTCGGCCAGGTCGTCGTGTTCCGGCTTGCGCCACGGCTCGGCGTAGCCATCCAATCCAGGGGTGGGCATCGACTCACCCTCGGGCACTATTGGCGATGTGTCAATAAGCCCTGATCTGAATTCTCGCCATTCATCGTTACGGCCGATCACCGCATCGGCGCGGAACCCGATGAATCTAGGTGACGTAAGGTCGCGCTGTGGTGCATGTCGAGGCGGCCCGTCGCCGCCGGCTGGAACCGGACACCCGGCGCGAGCAGATCCTCTCCGTGGCGATCCGGCTGTTCGGCGAGAAGCCGTACGCCGAGGTCTCGACCACCGACGTGGCCCGGATCGCCGGGGTCGCGCGGGGGCTGGTGAACCACTACTTCGGCACGAAAAAGGATTTATATCTAGAAGTCGTAAGAGTCATGCTCACCGTGCCTTCGGTGGCCGTGGAGCGCCTGGCCGAAGGCGAACCCCACCAACGAGCCGACGCCATGGTGAACTGGTTCCTCGACGTCGTCTCCCGGCACAGCACCTCCTGGCTGGCCGCCATCTCCGCCGGCGGCATAGCCGGAGACACCGACGTGGACGCGGTGATCTCCGAGGCGGTCGACGTCGCCGCGGACGGCGTGCTCGCCGCCTTCGGCCTGGGTGACCAGCCACCCGAGGCGCTGCGCGGCATGGCCCGCTCCTATGTAGGCCTGGCCATCTACACCGGCCGGGAGTGGCTGCAGCGGGGAGCCCTGAACCGCGACCAGGTGCACACCCTGCTGACGACAACCTTGCTCACCATGGTGGACCAGGTCTTCCCCCAAGCCCGCTGACCGACCGAGCCCTCCTCCCACCAGCTCATCCGGCCCGTCTTGAGCCTAGCCTCCTAGGACGCCTTAGAGTGTGTGCCCGGCGCCGCGCAGGACCCGGCCAGCCACCACAGCCCGCACCGGCACTCGAGGGCAGACGCCGCAGGTGGGACTGCCCACTGGAGCCCACCTGGCGCCGAGCCATGTCATGGCGCCCGGTCGATGCGTAACGGCCAGCTGAGCGGGCCCGGCCGTCGGTGCCGCACGTTACGGCGGCCTTGGACTGGATGGCTTCCGTAGTCAGGGTCCCCAAGCGGTGATCTTGCTTGGCCATGCTCAAGGCTGTCTCCACGGCCTCCAGACAGCACCCACGTTGGGCCGGACAAGACCCTGATGCGTCACGGTCAGCGTGACGCGGTGGGGGTGGGGTGCGGCGGTGGGGAGGGGGACCGCCTGCATGGGCCCGGCGGTCGCGTTGCGGCCTTGGGGTGTGGTGGGCTCGCGTGGGAGGGCGGGAGCGGTCCGATTCGGCGGGACGGTGGGTGCGCGTACCGCGAAGAAGCGTGAGCGGAAAGCGAAGGTGGACAAACGGCGCGGCGGGAGGCAGCGTCAGATCATGGGTGCTTATCGGGAGGCGTACGAGCGCAGCATCACCGACCCGGAGGGATTCTGGCGGGAGGCCGCTGCCGGGATTGACTGGCATCGGGAGCCGGAGCGGATTCTGGACGACACTGAGGCGCCGATCTTCCGCTGGTTTCCCGATGCCGAGCTGAACACCTGTCACAACGCCGTGGACCGGCACGTCGACTCCGGTCGCGGGGAGCAGCCGGCGTTGATCTATGACAGTCCGGTGACCGGGGTGGTGCGGGCGTATTCGTTCCGGGAGCTGCGTGATGAGGTCGCGCTCTTCGCGGGAGCGTTGCGGCGGCTCGGGGTGGGGCCGGGCGATCGCGTGGTGATCTACATGGCGATGGTGCCCGAGGCGGTCATCGCGATGCTGGCCTGTGCCCGGCTCGGCGCGGTGCATTCGGTGGTCTTCGGCGGGTTCGGGGCGCGGGAGCTGTCCGCGCGCATCGACGACGCCCGGCCGCGGGTGATCGTGGCGAGTTCATGCGGGATCGAGGCCGGGCGGGTGGTGCCCTACCAGCCGATGCTCGACGCGGCGCTCGCCGAGTCCGCGCACCGGCCGGACCGTCTCGTGATGCTGCAACGTCCGGAGGCGCCGGCGACTCTGGGCAAAGAGGATTTGACCTGGGCGGAGGCGGTCGCGGAGGCGGAACCGGCGGAGTGTGTGCCGGTGCGGGCCACCGATCCGCTCTACATCCTCTACACCTCGGGGACGACCGGCCGGCCCAAGGGCGTGGTCCGGGACAACGGCGGCCATGCGGTCGCGTTGCGGTGGTCGATGGAGAACATCTTCGGGGTACGCCCGGGCGAGGTGTTCTGGGCGGCGTCCGACGTGGGCTGGGTGGTCGGGCACTCGTACATCGTGTACGGACCGCTGCTCACCGGCGCGACCACGATTCTCTACGAGGGCAAGCCGGTCGGCACCCCGGACGCGGGTGCGTTCTGGCGGGTGGCCGCGGAGCACCGGGTGGCGGCGATGTTCACCGCGCCGACGGCGATCCGGGCGATCCGGAAGGAGGACCCGGAGGGCAAGCTGCTCGAGGGGTGCGATCTGCGCGCGCTGCGGTTGTTCTTCCTGGCCGGGGAGCGGCTCGACACGCAGACGTACGCGTGGGCCGGTGACCTGCTCGGCGTACCGGTGATCGACAACTGGTGGCAGACCGAGACCGGCTGGCCGATCGCGGCGAGCCCGCGCGGGCTGGAGGAGCTGCCGACCCGTCCGGGTTCGCCGTCGGTGCCGATGCCCGGTTACCGGGTGCGGGTCGTCGACGAGGCGGGGACCGCCGTGCCGCCGGGTCAGGAGGGCGCCATCGTGATCGGGTTGCCGCTGCCGCCGGGGTGCCTGCCGACGCTCTGGCAGGACGACGAGCGGTACGTGCGCTCGTACCTCACCGCGTTCCAGGGCAACTACCTGACCGGCGACGGCGGGATGTTCGACGAGGACGGTTATCTGTACGTGCTCGGCCGCACCGACGACGTGATAAACGTGGCCGGGCACCGGCTGTCCACGGGCGCCATGGAGGAGGTTCTCGCCGCGCATCCGGCGGTCGCCGAGTGCGCCGTGATCGGCGTCGGCGACCTGCTCAAGGGTCAGGTGCCGCGCGGCTTCGTGGTGGTCAAGAGCGGGCTGGCGACCGACCCGGAGCGGCTGGAGGCGGAGCTGGTGGCGCGGGTGCGGGACCGGATCGGGCCGGTCGCCGCGCTGCGCCGGGTGGACGTGGTCGCCGCCCTGCCGAAGACCCGCTCCGGCAAGATCCTGCGGGGCACGATGCGGGGGATCGCGGACGGCCGGGACGAGCCGGTGCCGTCCACGATCGAGAATCCCGACGTGCTGGAGGCTTTGCGCCCGCTGTTGCGTACGCCGCGTCAGTGAGTGGAAGAGCCGAACGCGGTGAGGAAGCGGTCGCGGAAGGCGTTCATCGGCCAGACCGGTGCGTCCTTCGCCGGCTTCAGCCCCTCGGTCCAGTTCCAGGAGCCGATCTTGTCGAGGACGGCCTGATCACGGGCCACGATGGTGATCGGCACGTCGCGGCCGTATTTCTCACCGGAGACCACCTTGGACGGCTGGTGGTCGCCCAGGAAGACGAGCACCAGGTTCTCGTCGCCGTACTTCTGCACCCAGTCGAGCACGCTGGTCAGCGTGTACTGGATCGACTTGCCGTACTCGGCGCGGACCTTGTTCGAGCTGTCCCAGATCTCGCTCTTCTTCGGCGCGTTGGCCACCGTCTCGTGGTAGATCGAGCCGTCGCCGACCTTCTCCCAGTCCATGAACGACGGGATGGGCGCCCACGGGGTGTGGCTGGAGACCAGCGGCATCTCGACCATCAGCGGCTGCCGGTCCGGCTTGGCGTACTCGAGCTCGGTGAACTTCTTGAGCGTGTACTGGTCGGGCATCTGCGCCCAGCTGAACCGCGGGCCCTGGTAGCCGAGGTTGCGTGAGTCCCAGACCCGGTTGTAGCCGTAGAACGCGCCCTCCGGGAAGGCGCGGGTGGCGCCCGGCATGACGCTGACGGTGTCCCAGCCGGCCCGCTTGAAGGAGCTGGTCACGGTGAGCCGGTCGCTGGCGGTGAGGTTGCGGTACCGGCTCTGGTTGTTGATCCAGAGGCCGGAGAGCAGCGTGGAGTGGGCCAGCCAGCTGTTGCCGCCGAAGGTGGGTGAGGTGAGCCAGCCGCTGCGGGCGGCGAACCCGGCCTGCTGGAGCTGGCCGCTACGGCTGTCGAGCACGGCGTCGACGCCGGAGGCCGTTTCGGGTGCCTCGAGGGCGTTGCGGCCGTAGCTCTCCACGAACGTGAAGATCACGTCCTTGCCGCGCAGCCCGGTGAGCAGCTGGTCACCGGTGGCGGTCTTGAACGGGTCGGCCGCGACCTCCTTGGCGAATTTCGCCTCGTCGGCCAGACCGGCCCGCGCCTGGTGGGCGCGATCCCAGGCGTAGGTCGCGGTGGAGCGGGCGGCGACCGGCACGTTCGGGACGATCTGTACGCCGAGCAGCAGCGCCGCAACCCAGACGGCGGTGATCCCGCCCGCGGTGTACGCCGAGACCTTGCGGTGACCGGCGACCAGCTCGGTCACCCGCAACACGGCCCAGATGATCAGGGCGATCGCCAGGACGGCCCCGAGCAGGGCACCGGCGACCGCGCCGTAGGCGGCGAGTTGCCCGTACGAGTCGCGGATGAAGCCGTACGTGTCGTCGAGCAGCACCCAGTCCAGCACCGGGTCGAACGGCCGGGCCAGGGTCTCGAACCAGCCCATGTCCAGGGACTTCTCGATGACCAGCCAGCCCAGGACGACCCCGCCGATCGAGGCGAGGATGACGCGGGGGCGGCGAGGCAGGAAGACCAGGACGGCGATGCCGATGGCCGCCTCGATCGGGATGCGGGCGAACCCGCCGATCGAGAGGCGCTTGAGAACGTTCGGATAGAGCAGCGCGGCGAAGACGATCAGGCAGGCCAGGACGGTCAGGCTCAGCGCGACCTTGGGGTGGTTCAACAGCCGGCGTACGCGTCCGGGCTCTTTCTTCTCCTCCGGGACCGCCTGGTCCGGTTTCGGCTGTTCGTCCGGCATCGGCGTCGGCTGCGGGTCGGCGAGGTCTGTCGGCTGCACGTCAGAGGGAACGCATGGTCCGCCGGGATGGTTCAGTGCGGTGACCAAATGCTCTGTCCGCCGCGTCACCTTCCCTTGCCAATCTCCTATTTCAGCTATAGGAAATAAGGAAAGAGGATGATGGGGGTTTCCCGCATGACCGGACTGCATCTGGCGGTCGCCCTGGACGGGCGGCACTTCGACGCGGACCGCTGGGTCGATCTGGCGCGGGAGGCCGACGACGCCCGGCTCGACTTCGTGACGTTCGAGGACACCTTCGGGCCGCCGGCCGGGGGTGGCAGACCGGACGCGGTGCTGGTCGCGGCACGCGTCGCCCCGCTGACCCGGCACATCGGGCTGGTGCCGGTCGCCACCACCACCCACACCGAGCCGTTCCACCTGTCCACCGCCCTGGCCACGCTTGACTACGTCAGCAACGGCCGCGCCGGCTGGCAGCCACGGGTCTCCGGCGACCCGGCCGAGGCCGCGCTGCTGGGCCGCCGGGAGCCGCTCGGCGTCGAGGAGCTGTTCGCCGAGGCGGCCGACGCGGTCGAGGTGGTGCGCCGGCTCTGGGACAGCTGGCAGGACGACGCGATCATCAAGGACATCGCCACCGGGCGGTTCATCGACCGGGAGCGGCTGCACTACATCGACTTCGACGGGCCGTACTTCTCGGTGAAGGGCCCGTCGATCGTGCCGCGGCCGCCGCAGGGACAGCCGGTGGTCGCCGCGCTCGCGCACATCCCGGTGGCCTGGGAGTTCGCCGCCCGTTCCGCGGACCTGGTCTTCATCACCCCGTCCGACGCCGATGACGCCGCCAGGATCATCGGGAAGCTGGACCGTCGGCTCAAGGTCTATGCCGATGTGGTCGTGCACCTGGGCGAAGGCGGCACCGTGCAGCAGATCGCAGACCTGATCCAGGGTTGGGCGCGAGCGGGCCTCGACGGCTTCCGGCTGCGGCCGGGACGACTGCCGCACGACCTCACCGCGATCACCCGCGAACTCGTCCCGGAGCTGCGACGGCGTGGCCTGTTCACGCCCTCGGAGAAGTCCACGCTGCGCGACCGGCTCGGCCTGCCGGTGGCCGTCAACCGCTACCAGGAGGCCGGGCGTGCCTAAGCAGATCATCCTCGCCGCGCACTTTCCGGGCGTGAACAACACGACCGTCTGGAGCGACCCGCGGTCCGGCAGCCAGATCGACTTCGACTCCTTCGAGTACCTGGCACGTACCGCCGAACGCGGCCTGTTCGACTTCTTCTTCCTGGCCGAGGGCCTGCGGCTGCGCGAGCAGCGGGGACTCATCCACGACCTGGACGTGGTCGGCCGCCCGGACACGCTGACCGTGCTTACCGCCCTGGCCGCGGTCACCGAGCGGCTCGGCCTGGCCGGCACGCTCAACGCGACCTACCACGAGCCGTACGAGCTGGCCCGCCAGCTGGCCACCCTGGACCACCTCTCCGGCGGCCGGGCGGCGTGGAACGTGGTCACCTCGCCCGGCCCGTTCTTCGGCGCCAACTTCCGCCGCGGCGGCTTCCTCGACTACGACGACCGCTATGTGCGGGCCGCCGAGTTCATCCAGGCCGCCCGGACCCTGTGGGACTCCGACGGCGGCGAGTTCGCCGTCGACAGCAGCCAGTTCGGCATCCGCGGCCGGTTCGGGGTGCCGCGCAGCCCGCAGGGCCATCCGGTGGTGCTCCAGGCCGGTGACTCGGCCGGCGGCCGGGAGCTCGCCGCCCAGCACGCCGACGCGATCTTCTCCCGGCACCACCAGCTCGACGACGCGCGGCGGTTCTACCGCGACGTCAAGGAACGGGTGGCCAAGCACGGCCGCGACCCGGACAGCCTGAAGATCATCCCTGGCGTCTCCTACGTGCTGGGGTACAGCGACGCCGACGCCCAGGAGAAGGCGCACCACATCCGGCGCGTGCAGGTCAGCCCGCAGACCGCGATCCTGCTCCTGGAACAGCTCTGGAACCAGGACCTCTCCGGCTACGACCCGGACGGTCCGCTGCCCTCGGTCGATCCGGTCCTGGACGAGGACGACACCATCATCAAGGGCCGGGCCGGCATGTACCCGGACCGCCTCAAGACCGCCGCCGAGTGGCGGGCGAAGGCCGAGGCGAAGAACCTCAGCATCCGAGACCTGATCATCGAGGTGACCGGCAGGCAGAATTTCATCGGTACGCCCGGACGCGTCGCCGAACAGCTCAACGAGTACGTGCAGACCGAGGCGTGTGACGGCTTCATCCTCGTCTCGCACCTGACCCCGGCCGGCCTCGACGACTTCGTGGACCAGGTGGTCCCGTTGCTCCAGGAGCGGGGCGTCTTCCGTACCGGGTACGAGACCACCACCCTGCGGGGTCATCTCGGACTGCCACCGGCATGAGGTTCCTGCTGCTCAGCCTGATCACCTGGATCGACAGGTCGAAGAGCATCCAGCAGCGCGCGGCGCGCACCTCCCGCATCAAGCTCTGGACCGGCGTCACCACGCTCAGCCTGCTCGACAAGGTCACCTGGTCCGGTAGGTACCGGCCGTCGCTGACCGAGGCCGAGACCTGGCCGCGGCCGCTCCAGCAGCCGATCACCGTCTGGCACGGCAGCGCGACCAGCAAGGCGTCGGTCGATCTCGCGGCCTCCTACGGCGATCCGCTGTTCTCCGCCTACGTGACCAACCCGATCGAGCCGTATGCCGAGTTGATCGACTACTACCGGGAACGGTGGGCGCACCACGGCCACGACCCGGCGGCGATCCGCATCGGGGCCGGCAGCGCCGGGTTCTACGCCGCCCGCAGCAGATCATCGACAAGGTGCACCGCTATCACGAGCGGTTCGGTCACGAGGTGACCCACCTGAGCGCCGACACCGAGGGACTCACCGAGAAGCAGAACCGGGCCGGCCTGGAACTGTTCGCCAGCGACATCGCCCCCGTGTTACGCCGACTGAAAGGGCGGTAGCCATGCCCGTACCCCTCTCGATCCTGGACCTCGCCCCGCTGGTCGCCGGCGGCGACGTGGGTGACGCCCTGCGCCGCACGCTCGATCTCGCCCGCCGGGCCGAGCAGTTCGGATACCACCGGTACTGGGTGGCCGAGCACCACTTCACGCCCGGCGTGGCCAGCGCCCAGCCGGCGCTGCTGCTCGGGCAGATCGCGGCCGTCACCGACCACATCCGGCTCGGCTCCGGCGCGGTGCAGACCGGCCACCAGACCGCGCTGTCGATCGTGGAACAGTTCGGGCTGCTCGACGCCCTCTACCCGGGCCGCTTCGACCTCGGCCTGGGCCGCTCCGGGCAGGCCAAGAAGGAGGCGCTGCGGGAGCAGGCCAAACACGCGGCGCCGCAGGAGGAAGAGGTCGTCGACGGCCTGCTCATCCCGAAGCCGTTCTCCTGGGCGCCGATCTTCGCGTCCAAGCGGACCGCGCTGGCGAGCAGCCTGCTGTCCCAGCCGGGCGCCGAGCCGCTGCCGCTGAACGAGATCCTCGACCAGATCTTCGCGCTGCTCGCCGGCCCCTACTCCGACGGCGAGGGCAACGAGGTGAGCGCGGTGCCCGGCCTCGGCGCCGACCTCCAGGTGTGGCTGCTGGGCAGCAGCGGCGGGGAGAGCGCGCGCACGGCGGGGGCACGGGGACTGCCGTTCGCCGCGAACTACCACGTCGCCCCGGCGAAGATCCTCGAGGCGGTGGAGGCGTACCGGGAGTCGTTCGTACCGTCCGCGGCGCTGGCCGCGCCGCGCCTGATGGTCTCGGCCGACGTGCTGGTCGCCGAGGACGACGCCACGGCTCGGCGCCTGGCGGCGCCATACGCCCTATGGGTGCACAGCATCCGCACCGGCCTCGGCGCGGTGCCGTTCCCCAGCATCGCAGAGGCGCGGGCGTACGAGTGGACCGATCAGTCCCGGTCGCTCGTGGCGGACCGGGTGTCCACGCAGTTCGTCGGGTCACCGCAGACCGTGGCCGCGCGGCTGCGCACCCTCCAGCGGGTAACCGGCGCCGACGAGCTCCTGATCACCACGATCGCCCACGATCACGCCGACCGGGTCCGCTCCTACGAGTTGCTCGCGAAGGAGTGGAGCGCCTAGAGGCCTTCCGTGGTCAGGGGTCTTGTCCGGCCCAACGTGGGTGCTGTCTGGCGGCCGTTGAGACAGCGTTGAGCGTGGGCCAAGCAAGATCACCGCTTGGGGACCCTGACTACGGAAGCCCTGTCGCCATCCTCGCGGTCCAGGTCTGGCAGGCGGCCATCTCGGAATTGGCCGGGGCGGCAGTCCCGCCGTGAGCCCACACGCGGCGGCCCACCTGAGCCCAGCCCGGCCCAGCCCGGCGCGGGAGGTGGTGACAGCCCTCAGACACAGCTGACCCCGCTTTCTCGGCCTGTTTGATCATTCGGCTGTGCGCGAGGGCTGCTTCCAAGGCAGTTGAAGCAGCCCTGGCGCACAGCCGGCCCGCAAAACCCCGCCTTGTCGACCACCGAGCTAGCAGCAGCGGCTGTCTCGCCGATCCACACCACACCCGCCATGCCCGGGCGGCTGGACGGCGACCACCGGCCGGCCGTGACCGGCCCTCGAAACCGCGAGTGGGCACTCCGGCGGCTGGATAGCAGCATCGGCCGGGCGTGACCGGCCCTGCGAATCGCGAGTGGGCACTCCGGCGGCTGGATAGCAGCCACCTGCCGGGCGTGACCGGCCCTGCATGCCGCGAGCAGGCACCTCGGCGGCCGGGGGCGGCCACCGCCGACCGCGACTGGCGCTGCTAACCGCAAGCGGATGGCACCGTCCCGGCCCGGCGGGCGCTGTAGGGCCGGGTGTAGGCAGTCAGCTCGCGCGGGAACGTGGAGGACACCGCGTGAACGCGTACCCCAAATGGTCTTCCCTCAGGCGCTGCGGCCCGTCACTTCCATGCGGGAGGGCGCGCGCCCGGGGTGGTGAACGAGGCGAAGCGGGTGGTGTCGCGGAAGGCCGGGATCCCGTAGAGGCGGCGTGCGTACCGCGACAGGTGCGGGTAGACATGCAGGCCGGGGTTGATCGCGCGGTCCGCGTTGGGGCCGGCGTCGTAGCGGACCAGGGTGACCCAGAGCCGGATGTCGGCCTCGGTCAGCACGCCGCCGACCAGGAAGTCGGTGTGTGCGAGCCGGGCGTCGAGTAGCTCAAAGGCCTCCAGCAGCGCGGCCCGGGCCGCTGGATCGTGCCGGGCGGCGGTCACGCCGTGATTGACCGCCGGGCCGATCCAGGTGTCCAGCCGCTCGATCTCGCCGCGCAGCGCCTCCGGGTACGTGTCCACCGGGTTGTCGGCGAGGTGCCGGAAGCGGGTGGCCAGGTCGACGCCGATGCCGGCCGCGTCGGTGCTGACCACGCGGCTGGAGAAGCGGTCCCAGAGCATCGGTACGGCCACGTGCCCGTCGAAGTCCTCGTCGGTCGCCTCGTACGCCTCGCGCAGCAGCGTGAAGCCGTTGACCGGGTCGGGGCCGTGGGTCTCGCGGAACGCCCAGCCCCGGGCGTCGCGCTGGTCGTCCACGTAGGACATGGTGACGAGGTCGTGCAGTCCGGCGAGCTCGCGGGTGATCGCCACCCGGTGGGTCCACGGACAGAACCAGCCGCCGTAACAGTGGTAGCGGAACGGCCGCGCGGTGTACGGCCCGTCCTCGGTGATCCGGGCGTTGAAACGGGTCTCGGGTGCGGTGCGGTACTCGCCGAAGGTCGCGGTGTCTACCGGGCTGGCCAGGCGGGTCCGGGTGGATAGGTGCGCCATGTAAACACTCTGGTGCAGCCACCTCCGCCAAGTCAATAAAACCTACAGGCGAACTAGGGTTTGCGTGATAGACCAGTCGCCATGCGGATGATCAATCTGGGGTTGCGGTTCGTGCTGGAGCTCTGCGCGCTGGCCGCGCTCGCCTACGGCGGCTGGCACACGCCCGGGCCGGTCTGGAGCCGGATCCTCGCGGCGATCGGCCTGCCGGTGCTGGCCGCGATCGTCTGGGGCCGCTGGGTCGCCCCGAAGGCGAGCCATCCGCTGCCCGATCCGCTGCGGCTGATCCCGGAGTGGCTGGTCTTCGGCGGCGGCACGGTCGCTCTGATCGTCACCGGCCATCCGCTGCTCGCGGCGCTGCTCGCCGTCCTGGCCGCGGTCAACCGCTGGGCCCTGCACGCGTTGCGGACCTCCACCGGCGGGGAGGCGCTCTAGGAATGGTCGGCGCGCCGGGCCGGGTACCACTGCTCGCCGACCGGCTCGCCGGCCATGTTCCAGCTCCACGAGACGGCCGGGGTGATGCGCAGGTAGAAGCCCGGACCGACGATCCCGGTCCGCTCGACCGGGCCGGTCGCCGCGCCGTAGACGCGGATGCCGCGGGCGATGAACGGGTCGAAGGAGACCTGGTCGTCGACGACCAGGGCGACCCGGCCGTGTCCGGCTGTGACGTTGCGGAACTTGCGGGTGCGCAGCACGGACTCGCCCGGGCCACCCACCCAGAAGTCGGTGCCGTCGAACTCGAAGCTCACCGGGACGACGTCGGGCTGCTCCTCGGCGCCGACGGTGGCCAGCCGCGCGAGCGGCTGGGAACGGAGGTAGGCGATCTCTTCGGCGGTGAAGGACATCTCCTCAGGATAGGCGCCGGTACGCGGTGAAGTCGGTCCGCCGCCGCAGGACGAACCCGATCGACTCGTAGAGCCGGATCGCGCCGGTGTTCCGCGCCGACGTGTGCAGGAACGGCGTCTCGTTCCGCTCCCGGATGCCGGCGGCCACAGCCCGGATCAGCCGGGTCGCCAGGCCCCGCCCGCGGTACGCCGGATCCGTGCAGACGGCGCTGATCTCGGTCCAGCCGGCCGGGTGCAGGCGCTCGCCGGCCATCGCGATGAGCGCGCCCTCCGGCGAGCGCAGTCCGATGTAGGTGCCGAGCTCGACGGTGCGCCGCAGGAACGGCCCGGGCTGGGTACGCGCGATCAGATCGAGGATCTCCGGAACGTCGGAACCGCCGAGCCGGACCGCCTCCGGAGCCGGTTCGGCCCGCAGCGCCACGTCGACGAACTGGACGCCCGGGATGCTGCCGGCCACCTCCCAGCCCGGGTGGGCCACCCCGCCGGCGCCGGCGATGGTCACCGCGGCACCCGGCTCGACCAGATGCGTCAGGTCGGCCCAGGCACGCGGGTCGGCAGGATCCTGGAGAGCGTGGAACGGCGTGACGTCACTCTGGTAGCGGGCGGCCCGCCCGTTCCGCTCGGCGAAACGGGCGTGCGCACCTCGCAGGGACGACCAGGCCGGGTTGTCCAGGATCGCGTCGGCGGCGAGCGAGCGGGTCACTTGCCCTCGATGGGCAGGCCCGGCGGGTTCACCTCGGCCTTGTCGACGGCCTCGTTGGTGAGGTTCCAGCGCCCGAGGATCTTGGTGTAGTCACCTGAGGCGATCAGCTTGTCGAGCGCCGCCGCGTACGCCTTGACCAGGCCGTTGTCCTTCTTCGTGGTGAGCGCGATCAGACCCTGCGAAGTGGCGCCGGCGCCGGAGTACGTGCCGACGATCTCGGTCTGGCCGGTGGTGGCGACGTGGTAGGCGGCCGACGGGTTAGGGCCGAGGTGCAGGTCGGTCTGGCCGGAGCCGAGCGCCAGGTAGGTGGCCTGGTTGGTCTGGTAGTACTTGATCTCGACCGGGGCGAGGCCCGCCTTCTTCACCTCGTCGGCCCACTCCACCAGGATCTTCTCCTGGTTGGTTCCGGAGCTGACCGAGACCTTCTTTCCGGCGATGTCGGCGGGCTTGGTGACCGTCAGGCCGGACCCCTTCTTCGCCAGCCAGCCCAGGTCGTCCTTGCGGTAGCTGACGAAGTCGTACTTGAGCTTGCGTTCCTCGGTGACGGTGATGTTCGAGGCGCCCAGGTCGAACTTGCCGGAGTCGAGGCCGATGAACAGGTTCTCCCAGGAGGTGTTCTCCAGGACCGGCTCGAGGCCGAGGGTGCTCGCGATGGCGACCGCGATGTCCGGCTCGTTGCCGATCAGCGTCTTGTTGTCGGTGGCGGCGAAGGCGAGCGGCGGGAATCCGGAGCCGGCCGCGCCGACGCCGATGACCAGCTTGCCCTTCGCGGCGATCGCGGCCGGCAGCAGCGCGGCGGCCGCGTCGTCCTTGGGCGGCCGGATCCGGTTCTGCTCCGGGCTGTCGTTGAACTTCACGGCAGCGGCCGCTGGTACTGCGGCCGGCTCCTCCTCCGGTGCCGCGCAGGCGGTCAGGGCCAGGGCGGTCACCGCGGCGAGGACGACGGCCAATCGGGTGGAACGCATGGGAGCTCCGTTTCTCAGATGAGGACTTTGGACAGGAACGTCCGGGTCCGGTCGTGCCGGGGGTTGTCGAGGACCTGTGCGGGCGGCCCCTGCTCGACGATCTGGCCCTCATCCATGAAGATCACGTTGTCGGCCGCCTCGCGGGCGAAGCCGATCTCGTGCGTCACCACGATCATCGTGGTGCCGGTGGCGGCCAGGTCGCGCAGCACGTCGAGGACCTCGCCGACCAGTTCCGGGTCGAGCGCGGAGGTCGGCTCGTCGAAGAGGATGAGCTGGGGTTCCAGGGCCAGGGCACGGGCGATCGCCACCCGCTGCTGCTGTCCGCCGGAGAGCTGCCGGGGGTACGCGTCCGCCTTGTCGGCGAGGTCCACCCGGGCCAGCAGTTCGCGCGCCCGCTCGTACACCTGGGCCTTGGGTCTGCGCAGGGCCGAGACGGGCGCCTCGGCGACGTTCTCCAGCGCGGTCAGGTGCGGGAAGAGGTTGAAGTTCTGGAAGACGAAGCCGATGCCGGCCCGCTGCTTGAGGATCTGGCGCTCGCTGAGCTCGTGCAGCCGGTTGCCGGACTGGCGGTACCCGATCAGCTCGCCACCGACCCGGATCAGGCCGCGATCGACCTTCTCCAGATGGTTGATCGAGCGCAGCAGGGTCGACTTGCCGGAGCCGGACGGCCCGAGGATCACGGTGACCGTGCCGGCGTGGGCCACCAGGTCGACGCCGCGCAGTACGTGCAGCGCGCCGAACGATACAGGGCGGCGGTGAGGATCACGTACCAGACCGTGGCGACCATCAGCAGCGGCACCACCCGCCCGCTGCGTCCGTAGATCACCTGGACCTGGTAGAACAGCTCGCCGATCGCCAGCACGTACACGATGGACGTGCTCTTGAGCAGGTTGACCAGCAGGTTCGCGGCGTTCGGCAGGATCGCGCGCATCGCCTGCGGCGCCACGATCCGGAAGAACTGCCGGTGCCGCGGGATGCCGAGCGCGGAAGCCGCCTCGTGCTGGCCCTGATCGACCGAGAGCAGGCCGGCCCGGATGATCTCGCCGGCGAACGCGGCCTCGTGCAGGGCCAGGCCGAGCAGCGCGGCGCCGAACGGGCTGACCAGATCGGCTGTCGCGAACGACCAGCCGGGACCGAACGGGACGCCGACCCGCAGCCGGTCGTAGAGGTAGCCGAGGTTCGCCCAGAACAGCAGCTGTACGAGCAGCGGCACGCTGCGGAACACCCAGATGTAGGTCCAGCTGACCGTGGACAGCACCGGGTTCTTCGACAGCCGCATCGCCGCCAGCGGGATGCCGCCGAGGAAGCCGAGGACCGCACCGGCGAGGGTCAGGATCAGCGTCACGCCCAGCGCCTGGACGACGGACTTCTCCAGGAAGTAGCCGAAGAAGGTGGGCCCGTCCCAGCCCGGGTTCGTGACCAGGCCGTGGACGAACTGGGCAAGCAGCACGAACACCAGCGCGACCGCGGCCCAGCGCCACCGATGGCGGGCCGGCACCACCACGAGGTCGTCGCCGGCGGCCGGTGGATCGGCGCTCCTGGGTCGTCGGGGGGACAGCACGCTCATGGCGCAGACGCTAGGCACCCCGCCACAAAGCCCACAAATCCTACTAGGAAGATATGTTTTAACAAGTCGTCACGGCGCCGGTCCGCCCAGCCGGCGGGACGGGTATTGCCAGTAACCCCATATGCACGATAGGAATAGCAGGCATTCACGCGTACCCCTGCCAGGAGTTTCCTTGACCACCTCCGTCGCTCCCGCGCCGCCTGCCGAGCGCGCCGCCGCTGTGGCCGGCCCCGCCGCCGCGCTCGCGCCCGGCGGCGGCCTGCGCCGCCGCATCATCCTGCGGCTGCTGTCGCTGCTCGCGCTCTACCTCCTCTGGGAGATCACCGCGCGCGTCATGCGCAACCCCACCTTCATCCCCTCACCCGCCGCGGTCTGGCATCAGCTGATCACCACCTCGACCGTGCACGACGGGGTACGCGGTTACAGCGGTCACCTGCTCATCGAGCACCTCGGGGTGAGCCTGCGCCGGATCCTGATCGGGTCGGCCATCGGTGTCGCAGGCGGCCTGATCCTCGGCGTGCTGATGGGGACCATCGGCTGGCTGCGGGTGGTCACCGAGCCGGTCGTAACGTTCATCCGGGCGCTGCCGCCGCTCGCCTACTTCAGCCTGTTCATCATCTGGTTCGGCATCGACGAGACCCCGAAGCTGTGGCTGCTCTCGATCGCCGCGCTGCCGCCGGTCGCGGTCGCCACCGCCGCCGCCGTGCAGGGTGCGCCGACCGGGCTGGTCGAGGCCGCACGCGCGCTCGGCGCCGGACGCTGGCAGACCATCCGCGACGTCGTGCTGCCCGCCGGGCTTCCGGAGATTTTCACCGGGATCCGGCTGGCGGTCGGCGTCGCGTACTCCTCGGTCGTCGCCGCCGAGACCATCAACGGCGTGCCCGGCATCGGCGGCATGGTCCGCGACGCCCAGCGCTACTCCCAGACCGACGTGGTCGTCCTCGGCCTGTTCGCCATCGGCCTGTCCGGCCTGCTCATCGACGCCCTGCTGCGGATCACCGAGAACCGGCTGATCCCGTGGCGCGGCCGTAGTTAAAGGAAACGAAGTTGAAGAAACTCCTCGCCCTTGTCTCCGTGCTCTTCCTGGCGGCCTGCGGCAACGGTGCCGCCAGCGGTGGCCCGGACCCGGAGAAGAAGACCATCCGCGTCGCCTACCAGGCCTTCCCGAGCGGCGACCTGATCGTCAAGAACCAGGGATTGCTGGAGAAGGCGCTGCCCGACTACCAGATCACCTGGACCAAGTTCGACTCCGGCGCCAGCATCAACACCGCGTTCGTGGCCAAGAGCCTGGACATCGCCGCGATCGGGTCCAGCCCGGTGGCCCGCGGGCTGTCGGCGCCGCTGAACATCCCTTACCAGGTCGCCTTCGTGCTCGACGTGGCCGGCGACAACGAGGCGCTGGTGGCCCGCAACGGCAGTGGGGTCACCGACGTCGCCTCGCTGCGCGGCAAGAAGGTGGCCACCCCGTTCGCCTCGACCGCGCACTACAGCCTGCTCGCCGCCCTGGACAAGGCCGGCGTCAAGGAGTCCGAGCTGACCATCGTGGACCTGGAACCGCAGGACATCCTGGCCGCGTGGACCCGGGGTGACCTGGACGCGGCGTACAGCTGGCTGCCCTCGCTCGACGAGCTGAAGAAGACCGGCAAGGTGCTGATCACCAGCCGGGAGCTGGCCGCCGGCGGCAAGCCCACCCTCGACCTGGGCGTGGTCTCCACCGCGTTCGCCGAGGCACACCCGGAGGCGGTCGACGCCTGGCGCAAGGTCGAGGCACAGGCCCTGGACATCATCGCCAACGACCCGGCGGCCGCGTCCAAGGCGGTCGGCGCCGAGCTCAACCTCAGCCCGGACGAGGCGCTCAACCAGCTCGAGCAGGGCGTCTTCCTGAAGCCGGCGGACGTCGCCTCGCCGCAGTGGCTGGGCACCGAGGGCAATGTCGGCAAGATCGCCGACAACCTGGTCAGCGCCGCGGAGTTCCTCAAGTCCCAGCAGAAGATCGACGCGGTGCCGACGCTGGACCAGGTCAGGAAGTCCGTCTACGTCAAGGGGCTGCCCAGTGTCCTCGGCTGAGGCGGTCGTCCTCTCCTCCGTGGAACACTCCTACGGCGACGTGACCGCGGTCGGCCCGGTCGACCTGACCGTCCCGGCCGGGGAGTTCCTGGTCCTGGTCGGGGCGTCGGGGTGCGGTAAGAGCACGCTGCTGCGGCTGATCGCCGGTTTCGAGCAGCCGACCCGGGGGAGTGTGCGTACCGCGGGCTCGGCGCCGGTGCCGGGGCGGGGCGCGGGACTGGTCTTCCAGCAGCCACGGCTGTTCCCGTGGAAGACCGTCGGCGGCAACATCGCCCTCGCCCTTCGCTACGCGGGCCTGCCGGCGACCCCGGAGCGGATCGACGAGCTGCTGGCCCAGGTCGGCCTGCACGACGTGGCGCACCGCCGCACGTGGCAGATCTCCGGCGGCCAGCAGCAGCGGGTGGCGATCGCCCGCGCCCTCGCGGTGGAGAACCCGCTGCTGCTGCTCGACGAGCCGTTCGCGGCGCTGGACGCGCTCACCCGGGAACGGCTCCAGGAGGACCTGCGCCGGGTCAGCGCCGAGACCGGCCGGACCAGCGTCTTCGTCACACACAGCGTGGATGAGGCGGTCTTCCTCGGCAGCCGGGTCGTGGTGCTCACGCCCCGGCCCGGCCGGATCGCCCTGGACCTGGCGATCGACCTGCCGCGTACCGGGATCGCCGCGGACGAACTGCGCGGCCTGCCGGAGTTCGCCGCGCTGCGCGCCGAGGTCGGCCACGCCATCCGCGACCGCGCCGAGGCGGCCGCGTAGTCGACGGGCCGGCGGCGGGCACGATGATCAACATGCTCGCCGCCACCCGGGACCCGGTGACCGGACCTTGATCCGCGAGAGTCCGCCTAGAGGGCTTCCATAGTCAGCGTCCGCAAGCGGTGATCTTGCTTGGCCCACGCTCAATGCTGTCTCAACGGCCGCCAGACAGCACCCACGTTGGGCCGGGCATCACATCTAGGCCTTCTTGACGGCGACCTTCTTGCCGGAGGCCTTCACCGTGTAGGCGACGGTCTTCCTGGTCCACGGGTTGGTGGCGTACACGCGTACCCCGCCGGTGATGCTCTTGACCTTGACCATGCTGACCGCGATCGCCTTGTTGGCCGCGGCCGCGTCACGGCCGACGATCTTGCGCAGGTTGGCGACCTTGACCGTGCCGCCCTTGGCGGCCTTGCGGGTGTCGGCCGCGCCGGCGGTGGCGGCGCGCTGCACCACGGTGGCCATGTCCAGGTACGCGACACCGCCCGCGAGGGTGCCCGAGGCGATCGTCGCCGACGAGGTGGGCAGGGTGACGGTCTGCCGGCCGTACGTGTAGGCGAGCGTCACCTGCATGGCCCCCTCCGCGGCGTGTGCGCCGGTCAGAGCACCGGCGGCGGAGACGTGCAGTGTGACCTTCGCACCGTCGTCGGTGAACGTGTAGTCCGCCGAGCCGTCGTCGTTCGCCGTCTTGGTTCCGGCCTCCTGGTATCCGGCGGCCAGGCTTGCCGGGGTCGCGCCGTACTGGTCCACGTCGACGCTCTTGTCCGCGGTGAACGTGTATTTGACCGAGCTACGCCCCATCATCTTCAGGGCCGAACGCTGCCGCGCCGCGCTGATCGATTGGTACACGCCCCGGCCGTCCGCCAGGAACAGATGCAAGGAGCCGGAGCCCTGCACGGTGAGCGAGTCGGAGTACAGGCCGTGGGTCCGGTCGTACAGGACCGTCTCGTTCGCTGCGGCGCCGAACACCGCGGCGGAGAAGGCGGTCGTGGACTTCCAGCCGGCGGCGCCGGCGGTGGTGGAGGCGGCGGCCACCGACTTCATCGCCGCGGTCATCTCGGCGGCGGTCAGTTGCGTGGTGGTTCCGGCGGCGTAGGCGGTCCCGGGCGCGGCGAGCAGGCCGGCGGCCACGGCCGTGGTTGCGAGCAGAACGGCCGGACGGGTGAGAACGGACATGCGGTGACCTCATGGGGGAGGAGGGAGAGCCGGGCGCCGGACCATCGGCTCCCGGATCACCCACCTGAGGTCTTCGGATCAGGGCTTGCGGGCGACGGCTCCGTACTCGTCCACCGCGCGCAGCTCCTCCGGGCCGGCGCCGGGCGCCGGGCGCCACTGCGCACACGGCACGAGGCCCGGCTCCAGCACTTCGAGGCCCTCCAGGAAGCGGCTGATCTGGTCGGGGTGCCGCAGGTGGTAGGTGAGCGGTGCGTTCGCGTTCCACACCGCGATCGCGTCCTCGAAGGCCGGCCCGTCGATGACGTTGGTGCCGTCGGCGGTGACCAGGTAGCTGCCCGAGGGCAGCTTGGCGAGCAGGCCCCGGACGATCGAGACGGCCTGGTCGAGGTCGGGCACGTGGCCCAGGATGTTCATCAGGATCAGGCCGACCGGCTGGTCGAAGTTCAGCGTGTTGCGCGCCGCCGTGATGATCTTGTCGGGCTCGTGCAGGTTGGCGTCGACGTACTCGGTCGCGCCCTCTTTGGTGCCGGTGAGCAGCGCGCGGGCGTGCACCAGGACGAGGGGGTCGTTGTCGACGTAGACGATCCGGGAGTCCGGCGCGGCGGCCTGTGCCACCTGGTGGGTGTTCTCCGCGGTCGGCATGCCGGTGCCGATGTCCAGGAACTGCCGGATGCCCCGCTCGGTCGCGAGGAAGGTGACCGCCCGCTTGAGGAACGCCCGGGACTGGCGGGCCACCAGCTTGATGTCCGGGTACAGGTTGGCGAAGTCGTCGCCGACCTGCCGGTCCACCTGATAGTTGTCCTTGCCGCCGAGCCAGTAGTTCCAGACCCGCGCGGAGTGCGGAACGCTGGTGTCGAGCTTCACGGCGTCGCTGTCGGTCATAGGCGCTGAGCATACGCCGCCGATGGGCACCCGCCGCTACAGGTCCACACAGGACGGTAGTCCGAGCGGGTGACGCCCGGCCACCCCCACCGTCCTGGGGTGGCCGGAACGTCTCTCTCACCCGGGAAAGGTCAGATGGACCACCAGGCGGTGGTGTCCGGCGGGAGCACCACGTTGTCCGGCGTACCGTCGATCGGCCCGCTGGTGAGCAGCAGCTCGCCGGGGCGGCCGACGGCGATCGGCTGGTCGCTCATGTTGACCATGCAGCGGAACACCGGCGCGCCCTCGGCCTCGCGGTCGAAGGTCAGCATCCCGGCCGGCGCGGCCACCCAGCGCAGGTTGTCGGTCGGCGCGAGCGCCGGGTGGGTCTTGCGGACGGTGAGCGCGGCCCGGTACAGCTCCAGCGTGGAGTCCGGCAAGCCGGTCTGCGCGGCCACGCTCAGCCCGGCCCAGGAGTCCGGCTGCGGCAGCCAGCTGCCGCCGCCGTCGGGGCCGAAGCCGTACGGTGCCTCGGTCCCGCTCCACGGAATCGGCACCCGGCAGCCGTCGCGATAGCCGTCCTGGCCGGTGGCCCGGTGGAACGCCGGGTCCTGGCGCACCTCCGGCGGCAGATCGATGACCTCGGGCAGGCCGAGCTCCTCGCCCTGGTAGAGGTAGGCCGAACCGGGCAGCGCCAGCATCAGCGCGGAGGCCGCCCGGGCCCGGCGCAGGCCGGCCACCTCGTCCACCGCGGTGGGCTTGCGACCGGCCACCTCGCCCTCAGCGACCTGGAGCAGCCGGGTGGTGTGCCGGACCACGTCGTGGTTGGACAGCGTCCAGGTGGTGGGGGCGCCGACGGTACGCATGGCGGACAGCGACTCGTCGATCATCTGCCGCTGCTCGTGGGCGTTCCAGGCGGTGCCGAGGTAGCTGAAGTTGAACGCCTGGTGCAGTTCGTCGTCGCGGACGTAGTGCGAGACCCGGGCCAGGTTGGGCGCCCAGGCCTCGGCCACCGCGATCCGCTCACCGGGGTACTCGTCGAGGATCTTGCGCCAGTCGCGGTAGATCTCGTGCACGCCGTCCCGGTCGAAGCAGGGGCTCTCGCCGACACCGAGCAGGTGCCATTCGGCGTCCGAGCCGACGTCCGGCAGGCCGTCCTCCTTGACCAGGCCGTGTGCCACGTCGATCCGGAAGCCGTCGACACCCA
Source organism: Actinoplanes aureus (assembly GCF_015704865.1). Taxonomy (GTDB): domain Bacteria; phylum Actinomycetota; class Actinomycetes; order Mycobacteriales; family Micromonosporaceae; genus Actinoplanes; species Actinoplanes aureus. The sequence continues at coordinate 138,726 of NZ_JADQTO010000003.1, forward strand.
GGTCCAGCCAGAACCGCAGGATGGTCTTGAACTCGTCGCGGACCGCCGGGTGCTCCCAGTTGAAGTCGGGCTGCTCCGGGGCGAACAGGTGCAGGTACCACTCGCCGTCCTCGACCCGGGTCCAGGCCGGTCCGCCGAAGATCGACGGCCAGTCGTTCGGCGGCAGCTCACCGTTCTCGCCCTTGCCCGGGCGGAAGTGGTAGCGCTCGCGGAACGGCGAACCGGGGCCGTCGGCGATCGCCCGCTTGAACCACTCGTGCTGGTCGGAGGAGTGGTTGGGAACGAGGTCGACGATCACCCGCAGGCCGAGCGCGTGCGCGCCGGCGATCAGCCGCTCGGCGTCGGCGACGTTGCCGAAGATCGGGTCGACGGTCCGGTAGTCCGCGACGTCGTAACCCGCGTCCGCCTGCGGCGAGGCGTAGAACGGCGAGAGCCAGACCGCGTCCACGCCGAGATCGCGCAGGTACGGCAGGCGGCTCGTGATACCCGGCAGGTCGCCGATGCCGTCACCGTTCGAGTCGGCGAAGCTGCGCGGGTAGATCTGGTAGATGACCGCGTTGCGCCACCAGGATGCCGGGGGCGCCTCGACGGTGGGCGGTGCGATCAGTTGATCCGTCATGGCGAGGAACGCTAGCAGGTGACTAACACGTGTTACAGAGCTGAGCGGTTGCTTTCTTGCAGCAAGTTCTTGCAGGGGTGTCCTATGCCGGTTTTGCGGTGGAATCCCGGATGATCAGCGAGGTGCCGAGAGTCTGATGCGGGTGCTGGTCCTCACCCCTGATCGAGGAGATCAGGAAGTCGGCCGCGATCCGGCCCTTGGTGACGATCGGTTGCCGGACGGTGGTCAGCCGGGGACGGAACCAGGCCGACTCGGACAGGTCGTCGAAGCCGGTGACCGACACCTCTCCGGGGACATCGATGGAAAGTTCTTGCAAAGCTTCCACGGCCCCGTACGCGAGCACGTCGGACAGCGCCAGGATCGCCGTCGGCGGCTGCGCCGCGGCCATCAGCTCCCGGGTCGCCCGATATCCGTCGGCCCGGGTCACCGGGACCGCGGCCAGCCGCACGCCGGTCATGTCCATCCCCACCTCACCGAGGGCGTCGGCGATGCCGGCCAGCCGCCGGGCGAGCGGCCCGTAGCTGCTCCGCTGCGCGACGTCGCGCTCCGGGCCGATGGAGAGGACGGCCAGCCGCCGGTGCCCCAGATCGAGCAGATGCCGGGCCACGTCCCGGGCACCGCCCCGGTCGTCCACCTCGACGCTCGGCGCGCCCTCGTGCCGGTCGCTGTCGATCAGCACGAACGGGATCCCGCGCCGGTCCAGCTCGGCCACCTCGCCGCGGTCCACCTCCAGGCCGCAGACGATGAAGCCGTCGACCGCCGCGTACGGGATCGCCTTGAGCACCGAGTCCTGCAGCGGCGGGGTGAGCAGCAGGGTGTGTCCCTGTTCGTCGCAGACCTGGCCGACGCCCATCAGGAACCGCGAGTAGTACGGGTTCTCCAGGACCCGGGCCAGCCGCTGCGGCAGCAGCACCCCGATCGAGTTGGTGGTGCCGGCCTGCAGCATCCGGCCCAGCGTGCTCGGCGTGTAACCGAGCTGCTCGGCGACGCCGAGGATGCGCTCACGGGTGGCCGTGGAGATCCGCTGCGGGTTGTTGAAGGCGAAGGAGACCGCGGATCTGGAGACGCCGGCGGCCGCCGCGACATCGCTCGACGTCGGCTTGCCGCTGGCCCTCTTGAACGGCATGCACGCTCCCTGGGTCGCCGGACCCACCCTAGCGCAGTGTGCTCCCCCGGACGGTGGACGGCACGCCGCCGTGATCGCCAGGTCGTGGCACGCTGAGGCTATGGCGCGCGGGGCGTCCGCACTTGATCACAGCTGCTGGTCGTACCACGACCACCGAGCGTTCGTGCTGCACGCCCGGGCTTTCCTGTACGCGGGCCTGGCCGCCGGGGAGCGCGTCTGGTACGTACCCGGGCGGCGCTCCAGCGGCGTCACCGGGTGGCTGCTGGACGGCGCGGCGGCCTGGCCGGCCGGTGCCGTACGCGTCCTCGACCCCGAGGAGGTCTACCCGAGCACGGGCGTCCTCGACCCGGTCGCGCAGACGGCCGCCTACGTGGCGGCCACCGAGGACGCCGTGGCGGCCGGGTTCCGCGGGCTGCGCGTGGTCGCCGACGCCACCGCGATGGTGCGGACCCGGCCCAGGCTGGACGCCTTCGTCCGGTACGAGTACGCGATCGGCCGCTACATGCGCACCGCGCCGCTGCGGGCGGTCTGCGTCTACGACCGGACCCGTCTGGGTGAGCGGGCCGTGGCCGAACTGGCCTCTGTGCACCGCCGGACCAACGACGGCGACGTGTCGTTCCAGCTATACGCCGGCCGCACGGCCGCGGAGACCGTGCTGACCGGCGAGGTGGACGTCGCCTCCGAGGATCTCTTCGTCACCGTGCTGGAGCGCGCCGACCTGCGTGCCGCCGGAGGCGAGGTCGTGGTGCACGCCGAGGAGCTGGCGTTCATCACGCACCGCTGCCTGCTCGCGCTCCAGCGGCACGCCGAACGCCGGTCCTTCACCGTGGTGTTCCGCACCTCGCTGCCGACGGTCGCGGCCATGGTCGACCTGCTGGGCCTGAACCGGATCCGGGTGGAGACCGCCTGATCAGACGGCGGTCACCGGGACGCGGACGGCGGCGCCGAAGAGGTAGCCCAGGGTGTTGAAGCGGGCCACGTCAGGCTGGGTGTTGCCGCGCACGTCGGTGGCCCGCGCCAGCAGCACGTGCTCGCCGGCGACCGGCGTCCAGTCCAGTTCCCAGCGCTGCCACACGCCGCCCGGCGTCGCGCCGTACGGGCGGGCCCGCCGCCAGGTCGCGCCCCCGTCGGTGCTCACCTCGACCTTCCTGATCGGGCCGTTCGCCGACCAGGAGCGGCCGGTCAGCCGGGTGGTGATCCCGGACGGGAAGGTGGCGCCCGGGTCCAGCTCGAACGCGCTCTTGATCACCTGACGGTCGAAGGGCAGGCCCTCGGCCGGGAACTCCGGGCCGAACAGCCGGTAGAACTGGGTGTTCCACGGGGAGAACAGCGGCTCGGCGGAGACCTCGATGCGGCCCACCCACTTGATCGAGGCGATGCCGACCCAGCCCGGCACCAGGACGCGGACCGGGGCGCCGTGGTCGGGCAGCAGCGGCTCGCCGTTCATCTCGTAGGCGAGCAGCACGTCGTCGAGGGCCTTGCGAAGCGGGAACGGCCGGCGCACCGGGCCGAGGTCCACGCCGCCGCTGACGAAGTTGGCGTCCAGGCCGCTCGGCTGCACGTCGACGGCGTGGCGGCTGAGGCCGGCGCGGCGCAGGACGGTGGAGAGGCGTACGCCGCGCCAGCGCGCCACGCCGACCGCGCCCAGCCCCCAGGCCGTGCCGGAGACGGTCTGTCCCTGCTGGAGGCTGAAGTAGCCGCGGCCGTTGCCCGCGCACTCGACCGCGATCGCGTGCGTCTCGTCCGGCAGCCGCTTCAGGTCGCTGAGGCTGAAGTGCTCGGCGCCGCCGCGCAGACCGGACCCGGACACCTCGAGGCTCCAGGTGGCCGGGTCGATGATCGGCGTGCTGGTGTGGTTGCGGACGAAGAACCGGTCGACCGGCACGTAGTAGCCCTGGTCCTTCAGCGCCGACCAGCGGGTCTCCGCGTTGGTGCCGTGCACTTTGAACAGCTCCGGCGGCAGCGGCTTCACGATGGGTGCGGCCGCTGCCGCCGGGCTCGCGCCGGTGGCCGCGCCCACCCCGGCGGCCGCGGTCAATAGCAGCAGGTCGCGCCGTGAGAAACCGCGTGCCCGCCCGGCGGCGAAGTCGTTCAGGCGGCGCTCATCGTATTCACCCTCGTTCATGCCGACTGATCCTAGCGACCAGATGGGTTTTGTAGGTAGTGCTTACTGGTTGTCGGCCGGGGCGGCGAGCTTGGCCCGGTCCACCGCGTCCCAGTCCTGGTGCGGGCGTTGCGCCGGCGCGTCGCCGCCCGGCGCGGAGGCCTGCGGCCGGCCGGGCCACCAGAACCGGTCGCCCGTGAGGGTGGCCAGGGCGGGCACCAGCACGGTACGCACGAGCAGCGTGTCCAGCAGCACCCCGATACCGACGATGACGCCGATCTGGGTGAGGGTGACCACCGGCAGCACCCCGAGCACCGCGAAGACCGCCGCCAGCAGGATGCCCGCGCTGGTGATGACCGCGCCGGTGACCGCCAGGGCGTGCACCATGCCCTCCCGGGTGCCGCGTCGCGGCGTCTCCTCCTTGGCCCGGGTGACCAGGAAGATGTTGTAGTCCACGCCGAGCGCGACCAGGAACAGGAACGAGAACAGCGGCACCGAGTTGTCCAGGGCCGGGTAGTCGAACACGTTGCGGAACAGCCACGAACCGGCGCCCAGCGAGGCCAGGAAGCTGAGCACCACGGTCGCGATCAGCAGCAGTGGTGCGACCAGGGCGCGGAGCAGGACGATCAGGACCAGCAGCACCACCGCCAGGATGACCGGAACGATCGTCACCAGGTCCTGGCGGGCGGCGTCCCGGGTGTCCAGGGCGGTCGCCACGGTGCCGCCGACCAGCGCGTCGTCGCCGACCCGGTCCCGCAGGTCGCGGATGGTGTCGAACGCCTCGGCGGTGTCCGGGGCCGCCTCCAGGACGGCGCTGACGCTCACCCGGCTCTCGATGCTCTCGCCGATCCGGGCCTGGGCCACGCCGGGCGTGCCGGTGACCGTGGCGAGGACCTGCTCGGCCTTGTCCGGCGTGGTCAGCACCACCGCCGGACCGGCGGCGCCGGCCGGGAAGTACCGGCTCAGCGTCTCCAGGCCGGCGACCGACTCGGCCTCGACCCGGAACTGCTCGGTCTGCGACAGGCCGACCTTGGTGCCGAGGCTGCCCAGCGACAGCAGGCCGAGGATCACCACGGCCAGGGCGGTCACCGCGGCGGGGCGGCGCACCACCATGCGGCCGACCCTGGCCCAGAAGCCCTTGCCGTCCTCCGGGCCGGCCTGATCGACCCGCGGGATGAACGGCCAGAACAGGCCGCGACCGCAGACCACCAGGGCGGCCGGCAGCACGAGCAGGGCGAACACCATGGCGATCGCGACGCCGGTGGCGGCCGTGACGCCCAGCGCGGCGTTGGTCTTCAGGCTGGCCAGCAGCAGCGTGAGCAGCGCCAGGATCACGGTGCCGGCGCTCGCCGCGATGGCCGGGCCGGCACCGCGCAGCGCCTTGGCCATGGCCTCGAACCGGTTCTCGTGCCGGTGCAGCTCCTCCCGGTAGCGGGAGATCAGCAGCAGCGCGTAATTGGTGCCGGCGCCGAACACCAGCACCGTGACGATGCCGGTGGTCGAGCCGTTGATGGCCAGGCTGGTGTGCTCGGAGTAGATCGCGATGGCCTTCGCCGCGAGCTGGTCGGCGAATCCCACCACGGCGAGCGGCACGATCCACAGGATCGGGCTGCGGTAGGTGACCAGCAGCAGGATGGTGACCACCACGACGGTGACGATCAGCAGCCGGGTGTTCGCGCCGCTGAAGCTGTCCGACAGGTCGGCGGCGAACCCGGCGCCACCGGTGACCTGCGCGGTCACCCCTGGTGCCAGCCCGTCCTTCGCCTTGGCGCGCAGCTCGTCGACGACCCGGATGGTCTCGTCGCTGTCACCGGTGGCCGGCAGCACCACGGTGATCAGGGCGGCCTTGCGGTCCTCGGAGAGGATCGGCCGCCCGAGGTCCTGGACGCCGGCCAGGTCGGCGTCGGAGAGTTCCGCGCCGCCCTTGGCGATCACGATCAGGGCCGGGTTGGTCCGGCCGGACGGGAACTCCTTCTGCAGCTGCGCGACCTTTGTCGACTCGGCCGAGGCCGGCAGCGACGAGGTGGCGTCGTTGTCCGTCCTGGTCGTGCCGGCGAGGGCGAACACCAACCCGCCGAGCACGAGGGCCAGCAACAGCGTTGCCCATGCCCTTTTCATGAAACCCTCCAAGACTAAGAATCTTTATAATCGAGATTGTTCATGACTGAGGACGGATCTGCAACACTTACCCCCGTGGAAGGCAACGAGACCGCCGAACGGGAGCGGTTACGCAGGGCGCTCGTCGACCTGCTGAACGCGTACAGCAGCGAGGCGCAGCACATCGGGCACGCCTTCGCGAACCGCAACCATCTGCACGCCACCGACATGCACGCCCTGCTGGCGGTCATGCACGCGGAGCGGAACGGCGCACCGCTGACCCCGGGCCGGCTCGGTGAGGCGATCGGTCTCTCCTCGGGCGCCACCACCGCCCTGATCGACCGGCTGGAACGCGGCGGTCACCTGCGCCGCACCCGGGAGAGCAGCGACCGGCGGGTGGTGCACCTGCGCTACGGCGAGGCCGGCATGGCCCTGGCCATAGCGTTCTTCACCCCGCTGCGCCCGCACACCGACGCGGTGATGGAGCAGTTCAGCGTCGACGAGTTGCGGGCCGTCGAGCGGTTCCTGGCCGGCATGGGCAAGGCGCTGGTCACGTACCGGGGCGAGCTGCGGGCCCGGCCGGCGGCGCAACCGGAGAGCAACGAGCCGGTCGCGTAAGTCGGGCGGCCGGCCGCCGATCAGAGCGGCGTGCGAACCGAGCCCCTGCTGATCGAAGCCGACGCCCTGCTGGCCCGCGGCCGTGCGGACAACGCCGCGAACCTGCTCGCCCCCTACGTCGGGCGCGAGCCGGGCGACATCGGTGGCTGGCACCGGATGGCCCGGGCCCGGCTCGAACTCGGCGACGCCCACGGCGCGCTGCGGGCGGCGGGCGCCGCCTGGCAGCTCGACCCGGACGGTGCCGAGTCGCTCTTCTGGGTCAGCCGGGCCTGCACCGCGCTCGGTGAGCACGCCGAGGCGATCGAGGCGGCGTACGCCGCGTGCCAGGACGACCCGGGCAATCCCCGTCTGCACAACCGGCTCGGCGAGGCACAGCTCGCCGCCGGCCTGGTCGCCGACGCGGCCGAGGGCCTGCGGATCGCGGTCGACCTCGCCGGGTACGACCCCGACCTGTACGTCACCTACGGGCTGGCGCTGTTCGCCGGCGGCCGCCCGCTCAGTGCCCGCGAGGCCGTCGGGCGGGCGCTTGCACTGAACCCCGAGCACGCCGGTGCCCGGTCCGCGCTGACCCGCTTCGAGCAAGCCATGCGCGGCGTGGTGGACGCACCCACGCTGGCGCAGGCCGTGGACGACTTCACCGAGTCCCTGCTGGTACGGCCGGGCGACCACCTAGCGGTGCGGCTGTCACCTCGGCGCGACGCCCTCGGGTACGTCGCCCGGGTCACGATGATCTGGTTCCTGGCCGCCTTCTGCGTCTCCGCGGCCCTGAACGTGACCGGATTCGTCGCCGTCCCCGACGACTTCTACTTCGGCCTGCTGTGCGCCACCGCCGGTGCCGGCCTGATCCACCACTTCGCCCGCCGGACCTGACCGGCCCGTGATCCCGCTGAGCACCAGCCGTCCCCCGCGGCTGGTGCTCAGCGTTGTTTCAGTCCCGCAGCTTGCGCAGGATGCGGGCGAGCTCGGCGCGGTCGGCGGCGCTCAGTTCGGCGAACAACCGCTCGCCCTCGGCGGCCCGGGCCTGCCGGATGGTCCGGCCGGTGGCGGTGCCGTGCGCGGTCAGCGCGACCAGGGTGGCCCGCCGGTCGGCCGGGTCCGGGCGGCGTTCGACCAGGTCGCGGGCCTGAAGGTCGTCGACGACCTCGGTGGCGGAGCGGGGCGCGATGCGCAGGTGCTCGGCGAGCGCGCTGAGGCGCATCTCGCCGTGTTCCATCAGTACGCCGAGAGCGCGTGACTGCGACGGTGAGATGTTCCACGGCTCCAGGGCCACCCGGGTTCGGTGACGCAGGCGGCGGGTAACGGCCCAGAACGCCTCGAGCAAGCTCTCGTCCTCCACGGGAACAAGGTAACCACAGTTGCGGTTGTACCCTCATGTTGAGGTAACCTCAACAATGGGTGCGCCGGACTGCCTCTTGCGTGGTCCGGTCGCTCGTAGCCCGTACAGGGAAAGGTCTGCTCTTGGCTCAAGGATCCGGCCGCGGCGCGGCACGCACATTGACCCCGGCGGAGAAGGCGCAGGCCCGCTCCGTCTCGTTGCGCCGCATCGGCGCCCTCTTCCGCGGCCACCGCCGGCAGCTCGCCGTCGTGGTGGCGGTCATCGTGATCTCCTCCGCGCTCGCGATGATCTCGCCCTTCCTGCTGCGCGAGGTCATCGACGTCGCCCTGCCGCAGGGTGACCTGCGCCTGCTGCTCTGGCTGGTGGCCGGCATGGTCGGCGTCGCCGCGGTCACCGCCGCGCTCGGCGTGGTGCAGACCTGGATCTCCACCGACGTCGGCCAGCGGGTCATGCACCGGCTGCGCACCGACGTCTTCGCCCACCTCCAGCGGCAGTCGGTCGGCTTCTTCACCCGCACCCGCACCGGCGAGGTGCAGTCGCGGATCACCAACGACATCGGCGGCATGCAGCAGGTGGTCACCTCCACCGCGAGCTCCGTCGCCTCGAACTTCACCACCGTCGTCGCCACCCTGGTCGCGATGACCGCGCTGTCCTGGCAGCTCACGCTGGTCTCGCTGATCGCGCTGCCGCCCGCGGTCCTGCTGACCCGCCGGGTCGCCCGGATGCGCCAGGTGATCACCGCCCGGCGCCAGCGCGAGCTCGCCGACCTCAACGTGATCATCGAGGAGGGCCTGTCGATCAGCGGCATCCAGCTGAGCAAGACGATGGGCGCCGGCGACGCGCAGATCGACCGGTTCACCGCCTCCTCGCGCCGCCTCATCGACCTCGAGCTCCGCTCCGAACTGGCCGGGCGCTGGCGGATGGCCGCGATGAGCATCGTCTTCGCCGTCATCCCGGCGGCCATCTACCTGGCCGCGGGTCTGCCGGTGGCCGCCGGTGCGATGAGCATCGGCACCCTGGTCGCGTTCACCGCGTTGCAGGGCAACCTGTTCCGCCCGCTGATGAGCCTGCTCGACGTGGGGGTCACCCTGACCAGCTCACTCGCGCTCTTCGCGCGGATCTTCGAATACCTCGACCTGCCGGTCGAGATCGAGGAGCCGGCGAGCCCGGTGCGGCTCTCGCCGGTGCGCGGCCACCTGCGCTTCGAAGATGTGACTTTCGCGTACGCCGGAAGCACGACGGCCGCCCTGGCCGGAGTGAGTCTGGACGTTCCCGCCGGGTCGTCGCTCGCCCTGGTGGGGGAGACCGGTTCCGGTAAGAGCACGATCGCGTCGCTGATCGCTCGCCTGCACGACCCGACATCGGGACGGGTGACGATCGACGGCGTCAACATTTCCGACATTTCGCTTTCGCAGCTGGCGTCCATCGTCGGCGTGGTCAGCCAGGAGACCTACCTGCTGCACACGACGATCCGGGAGAACCTGCGCTACGCGAAGCCGGACGCCACCGACGCCGAGATCGTGGCCGCCGCCCGGGCCGCCCAGATCCACTCGCTGATCGAGGCGCTGCCGGACGGCTACGACACCATGGTCGGCTCACGCGGGCACCGCTTTTCCGGCGGGGAGAAGCAGCGCATCGCGATCGCCCGTACCCTGCTGCGCGACCCGCGCATCCTGGTCCTCGACGAGGCGACGAGCGCCCTGGACAACGAGACCGAACGGGCTGTGCAGCGCGCCTTCGACGAACTGTCCCGCGGCCGGACCACGGTGACCATCGCGCACCGGCTCTCCACGGTCCGCGACGCCGACCAGATCGCGGTCATCGACCACGGCCGCATCCTGGAATCCGGCACCCACGAATCCCTGCTCAACGACGGCGGCCGCTATGCGACGCTGGCCCGCTAGGTCGGTTGCGCTTCTTCGGGGTACGCGTGACCGGTGTCCCGCCGAAGCCGACGCGTTCCCGCTGTCCCAGCGCGAGCCAGGCTCGCCCTTGCCGCCCCAGCGCGGCCGCCGGGAAACAGCATCACCCGCCGCATGCCGATGTGAGGATGTTCTATCGCGCGACGGCGTCTGCCGGCGGCTTCAGCTCCGGATACCGGTCGAAGCACTTCCTGATCTCTTCGACCGACTCCACGGCGGCCGCGAGCCCGGCGAGGACGTCGAGTGACTTGTCGAGTTCATCGTGCGGCTGATCCACGGGCTTCACCTGGAGGCGGTCGCACCAGTACCATCCGGCAACCTCGACCTTGTTGAGGGCGGCGACGTCATTGATCAGGCTGCCTCGCAGCTCGTCCCAGCCCCACAGCTCTCCGTTGCCGTACGCGTCCGACTGCGAAGCACCATCGCGACATAGGTTCCAGGCGGTAACACCGTCCCGGAAGTCGTGATCGGTCAAGTTGCTGCGCCCGGTCTGGGGGTCAGTGAGAATCCAGCGGGAACCGTTCCAGTACTCAACCACCCAGTGGTCGATCCAGAGTTGTGCCGAGAAGTAGCCGGCGAAGCCGCATCGGATGCGAGCTGGAGTGCCCGTTGCGCGGAGCAATGCGCAGTGCAGCAGCGCGAAGTGGTAGCAGAAGCCGAACATTCTCTGCTCGACGGGCCGCTCGCGATCCAAGGGCGCATCATCGATGCCGATCACGTTGTCCAGGATCGCTTCGGCGCCGACGGTCTCCTTCTGCGACATGCGCTCGGCCGAAAATCGCAGGCCCTGAACTTTCGCTGTGTAGTCGTGAATCAGCAAACCTCGCACGATTGCGCTGAGTGCCTCCGGGTCGGCCGGAAGGCCGGGCAATTGGCCGCGGTGGCGCCCGAGGTCGGAGGTAACGCTTGGCCGCCGGTAGAACCGCGCGATCTCAGTCATGGGGAGCAAGGGTACAAAATTCGCTGGTACGCACGCCAGCAATCATTTGGCGGTGGCCAGTGTCATCTGTTCGAGCCAGGTCTCTTTAGCCCAAGATCAGATGCATTGTGGCACTGTCCGGCACGTGGTCGACTCGCTGGTTCAAGGCGCGTACGCAGCGCTCACGCGAAATCAAACGGACCATCGGACGGAGATCTTCCGCGACGATCACGACTTGCTCAGGTGGTACCTGTCATCCAGGGGGTATCCCACCTTGACCGATGAGGCAAACAAGCGTCGGCTCTACGTCTTGACCCGGATGGACATCCACCAACTGAACTTCATGAACTACGAGTCCGGATTCCTGAGCCACGAGTTCTGGTCCGCGTGGAAAAACGTTCTCGTAACTGATCTTCGAATTCCCGAGTTCGCGGAGCTATGGCCGATGTTACGCAATTTTTATGCGCCGACTTTCGTAGCCTTCTGCGACGAAGCGCTGCAAATGCCTGCCGATGAATTTGAGTCGTCGGTGCCGACTAAATCGCAGGAAGGATAGGCCGAGAGAGGCGCTTCGATGAACTCAGGCTCCGCCTGGTGGACCTTGTGGGGCTCGAACCCGGTGGGCCAACGGGAAGGCGGCGGCCAGCAGGAAGGCGGCGTGTGGGCCTGCGGCGCATGTGGGGGATCGCGGTGTGCCGGCGGCCGGCAGGAGGCGCCTGGACGTGAGCTCGCGCGACGTGATGTTGAGGGGACAGCCGCCGGTTCGGGCGGGACGGAGTGGTGTTTCCCGGCTGTCGCGCTGGGGCGGTGAGGGTGGGCCTGGCTCGCGCTGGGACGGCGGGGACGGGTCGGCTTCGGCGGAGCGCCGGTCACGCGTACCCCGGAAGAGCGTGACCGGCAAGCGAAGCCTCTGCTAGGGGTTTTTGGGTCGCGTGGACAGCACGGTCAGCATGGCCGGGCCGGCGCTCTCCACCTGGGTGAAGCGGAGGTCGGCGGGCTTGGCGAACAGCCGGTCGCCGGCGCCGGCGATGGTGGGGAAGATGAGCAGGCGGTACTCGTCGATCAGGTCGGCGGCGGCCAGCGTGTGTACCAGGCTCAGGCTGCCGATCACCACGATGTCGCGCCGCTCGCGTTCGCCGGTGACCCAGGTGATCGGGTCGCCTTCGATCGGGGCCGAGTTCTGCCACCTGGTCGCGTCGATGCCGGTACGCGTCGCGACCCGTTTCGGCACGGTGTTCATCAGCCGGGCGTATGCGGTGTCCCGGCCCGGCCACAGCCGGGCGAAATGCTCCCAGGTCCGCCGGCCGTACAGCTGAACGCCCTGTTCCATCCGTGCCCCCAGGCCGAACCGGTCGCCGGTGACCGGCCCCTGCCCGTTGCGGAACGCCCAGCCGCCGTGGCCGGTGCCCCAGCGTCCGTCCGGGTCGGAGACCACGCCGTCCAGCGTGGCGAACTGGATCACGATGACGTCGCCCATCGCGGGCTCCCTTCTGTCGCCTCACGCACACATACCGGCGCCGGGCGGCGAACTCATCGGCGTACGCTCCGCGCGTGGACCTGGAGGCCTTCCGCGGGGATCTGCTGGCGCACTGCTACCGGATGCTCGGCTCGTTCACCGAGGCCGAGGACCTGGTGCAGGAGACGCTGCTGCGCGCCTGGCGGGCCGCCGACCGGTACGACCCGCAGCGGTCCTCGCCGCGCACCTGGCTGCACCGGATCGCCACCAACGTCTGCCTCACCGCGCTGGAGGGCCGGGCCCGGCGGCCGCTGCCGAGCGGGCTGGGTCCGGCCGGCGACGACCCGTACGCGCCACTCACCCCTGACCTCGACGTTGCCTGGCTCCAGCCGTTCCCGGACGCCCGGCTCGGCGATCCCGCCGACGCCGCCCAGCAACGTGCGGGGCTGCGCCTGGCGCTGGTGGCGGCGCTGCAACTGCTGCCCGCCCGGCAGCGCGCCGCGCTGGTGCTGCGGGAGGTGCTCCAGCTGCCCGCCGCCGAGGTCGCCGAGATCCTGGACAGCAGCGTCGCCTCGGTGAACAGCAGCCTCCAGCGGGCCCGGGCGACACTGCGCACCGCCGCGCTCTCCATCGAGGAGCTGCGGGAGCCGGTGGACCCGGGCGAGCGTGCCGTCGTCGACCGCTACCTCGCGGCGTTCGAGGCGGCCGACGTGCCCGGTCTGACCCGGCTGCTCGCCGACGACGTGGCCCTGGAGATGCCGCCGGTGGCGTTCTGGCTGGCCGGGCGGGCGCACTACGGCGAGTTCATGGAACAGGTCTTCGCGCGACGCGGCACGGGCTGGCGGCTGCTGCCCGTGCCGGCCAACGGCAGCCCGGCCCTCGCGGCGTACGTGCCGGACGGCACCGGGCTGCGGGCGCACTCGATCCAGGTGTTCACCGTGCGCGAGGGCCTGATCCGGCGCTGTACGACCTTCGCGCAACCGGCCCTGTTCAGCGGGTTCGGGCTTCAGCTGAAGCGGTCGTAGAAGACGACCTCCTCGAGCGGGCGGCGCTTCGGCTGCGCCCAGCGGCCCTTCGCCGGGTGGCCGAGCGGGATCAGGGCCATGGTCAGCGCGTCGTCCGGCAGGCCGAGCAGCTTGCGCACGTCCTCCTCGTGGCCGACGTGCAGGGTGGTGAGGGTCGCGCCGAGGCCGTGGGCGCGGGCCGCCAGGATCAGGTGCTGGACGGCACCGTAGATCGACGAGCCGAGGCGCGGGTTGGTGGACTTCGCGGCGCCGAGCATGACCGGGATGATCCAGACCGGGGCCTCCTCCAGGTGGTTGGCCAGGTGGTCGGCGGCCAGGAAGCTGGCCTTGCTCATCGTGCTGCCCGGCGGCGCGTTCAGGATCTGTTCGCGCCGGGAGCCGTAGTGGCGCTCCCAGCCCTCCCTGTACCACTGCGCGATCTGCCGCTTGATGTCCTCGTCGCGGACCACGATCCACGCCCAGAACTGGCCGTTGCCGGCCGACGGCCCGCGGATCGCGGCGTCCAGGATCTCGCGGATCACGTCGTCGTCGATCGGCTCGGTGGACAGGTAGCGGCGGGCCGGCGTGGAGTGCAGCGCCTCCATCAGAGGCAGATCCGTGGTCATGGAAGGAGAGTAACGATCCGCTCCGCGACCCGGGGGGATTGCAAGATCGTGTAGTGGTTGACGTCCGGCACCCGCTCGGCGTCGTCCACGCCGGTGAGCTGGTCGGCGGTGTAGAGACCGCGGTCCTCGTCCATCAGCCCGCGCGGTGCCCAGAGCAGCGGATACGGCGCGGGCACCGGGTTGGTCAGCATGTCGGCGGCGTCGCCGCGGACGGCGTCGAGAACGCACGACGAGCCGATCCCGGTGAAGTCGCGCAGGATGTAGGCCTCCAGATCCGGCGTCCAGTAGCGGCCCAGCGCCGGGTTGGACCGGAAGTAGTCCAGGTAGGCGGCCGGCGACTCGAAGGTCATCGACAGCCGCCGCATGGCCGGGCCGATGATCGCGTGCAGGGCGGCGTCGACGTCGACGCCGGGTGGCACGGGCAGGGCCACGCCGCCGTCGACCATCAGCACCGGACCGGCCCGCTCCGGGTGCCGGGCCGCGGTGGCCGCCACCACGAACGCGCCCATCGAGTGGCCGACCAGCGGCACCCGTTTCACTCCGAAGTGGTCGGCTACGGCGATCAGGTCGTCGGCGTGCGCCGCCATACCGTACGGTCCCGGCAGGTGCGCGCTGCCGGCCCGGCCGCGCAGGTCGGGCGCGACCAGATGGACGCGGCCGGCCAGCGCACGGGCGACCGGGGCCCAGGACAGGCCGTTCGCGGTGATGCCGTGCGCGGCCAGGACCACCGGGCCGTCGCCGGGCCAGCTGAGCACCCGCAGGTCGCCGCCGTCGACCGGGATGTCGATCTCGTCCATCACGTCAGTGTGCCGTCCAGCCGCAGTCGATCGTGATCGAGGACCCGGTGATCAGGCGGGCCGGCGGCGTGCACAGGTACGCCAGGATCTCCGCCACCTCCTCCGGCTCGACCAGCTCCTTGATCGCCGCCCGGTCGAGCATGATCTTCTCGACCACCTCGGTGGCGGAGATGCCGTGCACCGCCGCCTGGTCGGCGATCTGCTTGTCGACCAGCGGGGTACGCACGAACGCCGGGTTGATGCAGTTCGAGGTGACCCCGTGCGCGGCACCCTCCAGCGCGGTCACCTTGGACAGCCCCTCCAGGGCGTGCTTGGCCGTGACGTAGGCCGCCTTGTACGGCGACGCCCGCAGCCCGTGCACCGAGGAGATGTTGACGATCCGGCCCCAGCCGCGCTCGTACATGTGCGGCAGCACCAGCCTGATCAACCGGAACGGCGCCTCGGCCATCACCCGCTGGATCAGCGTGAACCGGTCCGGGGGGAACTCGGTCAGCGGCGCCACCACCTGCAGGCCGGCGTTGTTGACCAGCACGTCGACCTCGGCCGGCAGAGCGTCCACGGCGTCCAGGTCGGACAGGTCGGCGGCGATCGCCCGGCCGCCGATCGCGGCGGCCACCTCCTTCGCGGCCCGCTCGTCGATGTCCACCGCCACCACCTCGGCGCCGGCCGCGGCCAGCCGCTCGGCGCACGCACGCCCGATGCCGCTGCCCGCGCCGGTCACCAGCGCGGTGCGGCCCGCCAGATCAAGGTCGACCACCTGTGCCGTCGTCATGGCCGGAAACGTACGGACCGCCGGCCGCCACCGATATGTGTCCGGCACACACAACCGGCCACCAGCCCATGTGATCGATGCCCGTGGTTTCGTTCCGTCGCTGCTCCTAGCGTGTGGCGGCATGAAGCGTCCTCTCACCACGGCCGTCGTCGCGGCGGCCGCCCTGCTCCTGGCCGCCTGTGGCAGTCCACAGGCGGCCACGGACGGCGCCGGCCCCATCCGGGTCGGCATCGTCTACTCCCAGTCCGGCCCGCTCGCCACCTACGGTGCGCAGTACGCGGAGGGCTTCAAGGCGGGTCTCGCGTACGCGACCGGCGGCAGCGGCAAGGTGGGCGACCGGGCCGTCGAGGTCACCTACGTCGACGACGTCGGGGATCCGGTCAAGGCGGTCTCCGCCGCCAAGGACCTGATCGGAAAGGGCTACCAGGTGCTCGCCGGGTCCACCTCCTCCGGCGTCGCGCTGCAGGTCGCCCCGCTCGCCGCCGAGAACAAGGTGCTGTTCGTGTCCGGTCCCGCCGCCACCGACGGGCTCACCGGCGCCAACAAGTACACGTTCCGGTCCGGCCGGCAGTCGTACCAGGATGTGCTGACCGCCAAGTCGTACCTCGGCGACGGCAAGAAGGTGCTCGTCTTCGCACCCGACTCGGCGTTCGGCAAGTCGAACGTCGCCGCCGTCACCGCCGTGCTCGGCGGCGCCGGAGCGACCGTCACCGACATCGCGGTACCGGCCAACGCCACCGACTTCACCCCGTTCGCCAGCCAGATCAAGGCCGCCGCCCCCGACCTGGTCTTCGTCGCCTGGGCCGGCACCACCGCCGGCGCCATGTGGCAGGCACTCGACCAGCAGGGCGTGCTCGCCTCCACCAAGGTGGTCACCGGCCTGGACATCCGCGCCTCCTGGGCCGGGTTCGGGGCCGGCGGCACCAAGCTCAACCTGCTCGCGCACTACTTCGACGGCGCCGCCGACAACCCCGCCTACCAGGCGCTGAAGGCCGCGGTGCCGGACGGCAAGACCGACCTGTTCCACCCGGACGGGTTCGCCGCCGCGCAGATGATCGTGCACGCGGTGCAGAGCAGCCCGGACGACGCGGACAAGATGGTCGCCGCCCTCGAGGGGCACAGCTTCGACTCGGTCAAGGGCAAGCTCACCATCCGCGCCGAGGACCACGCGCTGCTCCAGCCGATGTTCCGGGCCAAGCTGACCGACGCGACGACGGCTTCCCCGGCCGGCGTCGTCTCCGCCGAGGACGCCACCCCGCCCGCGGCCGCGATGAAGGGCTGAGAACGAATGACGACCCCGGCCGGTGGGCGCGCGGCAACCGCGCCCACCGGCACCCTCACCGCCGCCCTCGCCGTCGAGGGCCTGTCGTGGCGGATCGGCGCCGTGCCGATCGTCGACGATGTGACGCTGCACCTCGAGCCGGACGAGTTCATGGCCCTCATCGGACCCAACGGCGCCGGCAAGACCTCGCTGTTCAACCTGATCAGCGGGCTGCGCCGGCCGAGCGCCGGGCGGATCCGGCTGGGCGGTGAGGACGTGACCGCGCTGGCCCCGTACCGCCGGGCCCGCCTCGGCCTGGGCCGCACCTTCCAGACCTCGGCGGTCTTCGGCTCGCTCACCGTTTCCGAGAACGTCGCCCTGGCGGTGCAGGCCCGCCGGGGCGGCGCGATGCGGGCTTGGCGCAAACGCGCCGACCTGTCAGTGGTCGCGCGGGCCGAGGAAATCCTTCAAGAGGTACGCCTGGAAGCACGCGCCGCAGCCCTCGCCGGCTCCCTGGCCCACGGTGAGAAACGGAAGCTGGAGATCGCCCTGCTGCTGGCAGGCGAACCCCGGGTCCTGCTGCTCGACGAGCCGATGGCCGGAGTGAGTGCCGAAGAGGTGCCGGCGCTGGTCGCCGTCGTCCGCGGACTGACCGCCGGCACCGGGCGCAGCGTGCTCATGGTGGAACACCACATGGACGTGGTGCTCGATGTGGCGGACCGGGTGGCTGTGCTGCACCACGGGGCGCTGCTGGCCTGCGACACGCCGGCCGCGGTGATGGCCGACCCCTTCGTGCAGGAGGCATACCTGGGGGAGGAGCTGTGATCCTTCAGGTCACCGACCTTTCGGTACGGCTGGGTGGCTCGCACATTCTGCAGGGCGTCAGCTTCGACGTCGCCCCGACCGGAGTCACCGCCCTGCTGGGGCGCAACGGCGTCGGCAAGACCACGACGCTGCGGGCGGTCCTCGGTGAGGTGCCCGCTTCCGGTGCGGTCTCGTACGACGGTCGGCCGGTGCTCGGGCGTCCCACCCACAAGCTGGTCCGCGACGGGCTCGCCTACGTGCCCGAGGACCGGTGCGTCTTCGCCGGGCTCACCGTCGCGGAGAACCTGCGCCTGGCCTCACGGGTCCCCGATCCCGACTTCGAGCTGGTCCACGACCTGTTCCCGGAGCTGCGGGAACGAGCGGGACAGCGGGCCGGCACCCTGTCCGGCGGGCAGCAGCAGATGGTCGCGATCGCGCGGGTGCTGCTCAACCCGAACCGGCTGCTGCTGGTCGACGAACCCACCAAGGGACTGGCCCCGGCCGTCGTGACCGCGGTCGCCGGTGTGCTGGAGCGCGTCGCTTCACGCGTACCGATCCTGCTCGTCGAACAGAACCTGGCGGTGGTCCGCCGGCTCGCCACCGACGCGGTGGTGCTCGAAGCCGGGCGCACCGCCTGGCACGGCCGCGCCGCCGACCTGCTCTCCGACGCCGACGCGACGAAGTCGCTGCTGGGCGTCGGATCCACCGCCGGGAGGCACTGACATGTCCACCGTGGTCCTGCTGACCCTCACCGGGCTCGGCCTCGCGGCCCTCTACTTCCTCATCGCGTCCGGCCTGTCCCTGGTCTTCGGCCTCGCCGGGGTGCTCAACTTCGCGCACGGCCTGTTCCTGTCCGTCGGCGCGTACGCGACCTGGTGGGCGGCGCCGCGCTGGGGCTGGCTGCCCGCCCTGGCGTTCGGCGTCGCCGTGGCCGCCGCCACCGGAGCCCTCGTCGAGCTGGTGCTGATCCGCCCGCTCTACACCCGGCACACCGAACAGGTCCTCGTCACCGTCGGCCTGTCCCTGGCCGGCGTGGCACTCCTGCAATCCGTCTGGGGCGCCGACGCCCGGGTCTTCCCCCGGCCGTCCTGGACCTCCTCGGTCGTCGGCGTCGGCGGCGCCCAGGTGCCGGCCGACCGGTTCCTGCTGATCGGCGTGGCCGTGCTGGTGCTGCTCGGGCTGCTGGCGTTCCTCCGGTTCACCCGCTACGGCCTGATCATCCGGGCCGGTGTGGAGAACCGGGCCATGGTCAGCGCGCTCGGCATCGACGTACGCAACGCGTTCACGCTGGTCTTCGCGATCGGCGGGGCGCTCGCCGGGCTGGCCGGCATCCTCGCCGGCATGTACTTCAGCTCCATCTCGCCCGGCCAGGGCGCCGCCCTGCTGATCTTCGCCTTCATCGTGGTGGTCATCGGCGGCCTCGGCTCGGTGGCCGGCGCGGCGGGCGCGGCCGTCGCCGTCGGGTTGCTGCAGCAGTTCGTGAACTACTACGGCACGGCCGGCGCGGGGGACGTGAGCGTGGTGGCGTTGCTCGCCGTCGTGCTCCTGCTGCGCCCCACCGGCCTGGCCGGAAAGGTGGCGACCGCATGACGGACCTACTCCAGCCCACCGGCTCCTCCGCGGCCGTCGGTTCGCCCGGCCCGGCGCCGCGCGCGGGATGGCGCGCCTGGCTGCGCCGGGCCGCGCCGGCCCTGGTGCTGCTGCTGGCGGCGGTGCTGCCGTGGTCGACGCTCAGCCTGCCCGGGCTGTTCGAGGGCCCGCTGAACTCACCCGGCACGCTGCAACTGCTCGCCGTCTGCCTGGTGTTCGGCGGGCTGGCGCTCGGTTACGACCTGCTCTTCGGGCGTGCTGGGCTGCTCTCCTTCGGTCACGCGCTCTACATCGCCGCCGGGGCGTACGGGGTGGACATCCTGGTCAGCCACTACGGCTGGGACCTGTGGAGTGCGGCCGCGATGACCGTACTCGCCGCCGCGCTCCTCGCCGCCCTGCTCGGTTCGGTGGCGTTGCAGACCTCCGGGATTGCGTTCTCCATGGTCACGCTTGCCTTCGCCCAGGTCGGCCACATCGTGATCAACCGAGATCCGGGCGGTCTCACCGGCGGCGAGGAAGGCCTGCCGCTGGCCAGTGCGGGCCTGCCGGCCGCGTTCGTCGGCGTGGTCAACACGGTCAACCTGTACTGGCTCGCCCTCGCCTTCCTGACCGTGGTCGTCCTGGTGGTGCACACCATCGACCGCGCACCGCTGGGCCGCACACTGACCGGACTGCGCGACGACGAGCGGCGGATCGCGGTGCTGGGCCTGTCGCCGTACCGTCTGAAACTGCTCGCCTTCGTGCTGGCCGGCGCTCTGGCCGCACTCGGCGGCGTCACATACGCCCTGGTGGTCGGTGGCGCCTCACCGCACGTGGCCTCCTCCGAGCTGACCCTCTCGCTGATCGTGATGGCCGTGCTCGGCGGAGCCGGCACCCGCTGGGGAGCCGTCCTGGGCGGCATCCTCTACGCCTACCTGGACCAGCGGCTGGCCCGCCTCGGCGGTTCGCTGCCGGGCCCGCTCGGGGAGCCGCTGTTCGTCCTCGGCACGCTCTTCATCCTGGCGGTCTACTTCGTGCCCGGCGGTCTGGCCGGCCTCGGCGGCCGGCTGGAGCCGGTCCGCCGGGCGCTCGGCCTGCGGCGAGATCGCGCACATCCGCCGGCGGGCACGCCGTAGGGCTGACGGACCGGCGTCCCGGCCGGCACGGCCCCGTGCCGGCCGGGACGCGGCTCGCGGCCGCTGTCACAGCGACGACGATGCCCGGGTCAGGCGGGTGGGCGGCCCGCGTAGGCGCCGCTCGGGCGGAAGCGGCTCGGCCGGTCGGCGTACTCCTCCAGCGCGTGCGCGAGCCAGCCGGCCGTGCGCGCCACCGCGAAGACGGCCTCGCCGGCGTCGGCCGGCATGCCGTGGTGCAGGGCGAGCGCGGCCAGCGCGAGGTCGATGTTGGGGGCGACCCCGGACCGGGTACGCATCGCGTCGGCCAGCCGGATCGTCGTCTCCCGGACCGGGCCGTCGTCGAGCAGCTCGAACAGGACGGTGGCGCGCGGGTCGCCGCCGGGATAGAGCGGATGGCCGAAGCCGGGAACCGGAATACCGGATCGCAGCCGGTCGGAGATGCCGGCGACCGGGTCCAGGCCGTTCACGGCCTCGGCGAGCATGGGGTACGCGAGCGCGCTGGCGGCACCGTGCAGAGGCCCGTCGAGTGCGGCGAGTCCCGCGCTGACCACCGCGTACGGGTGGGCGCGGGTGGACGCGGCGATCCGGGCGGCCAGAGTCGACGCGGCGAGATCGTGGTCGGCGAGCAGGATCAGGGCGGCGTCGAGTGAGCGCACCGCTGACTCGGTGGGCGGTGTGGCGGTCAGCCGGTACCAGAACGACTCGGCGAGCGAGGAGACCTGGACCGGCACGCCGGTGCGGGGCGGCAGGGCGTGCACCATGGTGGCCAGCAGCTGCCGGCCGGTGGCGACGACCGCGGCCGGGGCGGTGTCGAACCGCAGCGGGTCGGCGGCGGCGACCGCGGCGACCGTCACCCGCAGCCGGTCGGTGAGGCGGGCGGTCTCCGGTAGTGGCCTGGTCACCGCGGTGGCCAGCCGGTTCAGGTGGTAGTTGACCGGAAAGCCGGTGTGCGCCAGATCCCCGGTCCAGAGCAGGCTGGTCACCGCCTCGTAGGTGGACGTGCCGGCCAGCACGGTCGCGTCACGGCCGCGGTAGAACAGGCCGCCGTCCTTGATCAGCGTGATGCCGGTCTGGATGTTCGGCGTGGTGGTGCGCTTGCGGCCGGCCACGAACGCGTCCACGTCGCCCTTCGCGAACAGGCTGCCCTTGCCGTCCGCGTTGCGGTGGCTGCTGAGCAGGCCGCGGCTCACATAGGCATACACGGTGGCGGGTTTGACGCCGAGCCGGCCGGCGACCTGTTCCGTTGTCAGCAGTTCCGCATCCATGTGCGCATGCTCTCATATTGACTGGATCAACATTGACAGCAGATCATGTTGATTCCAGATTGAATTCATGTTGACTGTCAATCCAGGGCTTGCCGGTGTCATCGCGTTCGACACCGAGATCGCCGAACCGGACCGCGACGGCGGGGCGCTGCGTTACCGCGGCGTCGACATCCGCTCGCTGGCGGGCACCGTCTCTTTCGCCGACGTGTGGGGACTGCTCGCCGACGGCGACTTCCAGGCGGCGCTGCCGCCCGCCGAGCCGCTCCCGATCCCGGTGGCGACCGGCGACATCCGGGTCGACGTGCAGGCCGCGGTGTCCATGCTGGCCGCGCGGTGGCGGCTGGGCCAGCTGATCGACATCGACGAGCGGCAGGCGCGCGACGACCTGGCGCGCACGTCCGCCACCGTCCTGTCGTTCGTCGCCCAGGCCGCGCGCAGCACCCAGGCCGAGGGTGGGGCTCGGGCCGCGCGCAGCACCCAGGCCGAGGGTGGGGCTCGGGCCGCACGCAGCGCCTGGACCGCGGGCGGCGCCCGGCACGCCGTGCCGCAGCGCCTGGTCGACGCCGGCCGCACCGCGACCGAACAGTTCATGATCCGCTGGCAGGGCGAACCGGACCCACGCCACGTCGCCGCGATCGACCGGTACTGGGTCTGCGCCGCCGAGCACGGCATGAACGCCTCCACGTTCACCGCCCGGGTCGTCGCCAGCACCGGCGCCGACGCGCCGGCCTGCCTGTCCGCGGCGATCTCCGCCCTGTCCGGCCCGCTGCACGGCGGCGCTCCCGCCCGCGCGCTCGGCATGGTCGAGGCCGTCGAGCGGGGCGCCGACGCCCGTGCCTACGTGCGGCGCATCCTGGACGGCGGCGGCCGCCTGATGGGTTTCGGTCACGCCATCTACCGGGCCGAGGACCCGCGAGCACGCATCCTGCGCGAGACGGCCCGGGAGCTGGGCGCACCCCGCTACGAGGTGGCGCGGGAACTGGAGCTGGCCGCCCTGGCCGAGCTGCGGGAGCGCAAGCCGGACCGGGTCCTGGAGACCAACGTGGAGTTCTGGGCCGCGGTGGTGCTGGACTTCGCCGGCGTGCCCGCCGAGATGCTGACGGCGATGTTCACATGCGCGCGCACGGCCGGATGGAGTGCGCACATCCTTGAGCAGAAGCGCCTTGCAAAGATCATCCGGCCATCAGCGGATTACGTCGGTCCGGGCGAGCGGGACGCGGCCGAGGTGCGTGGCTGGTCCGAGGCGCTGCGCCGCAACAGTTGACCCGGCACAGGGAACCGGTCGCGGCGCGCGGTGAGGGCGCAGCGCCGTGACGGTCGGCCGGGCGTCGGCCACGCGGCTGCAATGCGCGGTGAGGGCGCAGCGTCGCGACGGTTGGCCGGGCGTAAGGGACGCGGCTGCGGTGCGCCCTGGGGGCGCAGCGTTGCGACGGTCGGCCGGGCGGAGGGGACGCGGCTGCGGTGGCGGCCCTGTGCCGCGACGATCGGCCGGCGCAGGTGGTGTGCGGCGCCGCTGAGAAGCCGGACGGCCCGGGCGGCGACCCCCCTTGACCGCCGCCCGGGCCGGGCTTCAGACCGCGACCTCGGCCAGCACCGGGCGGACCAGCTCGGCGAACTCCTCCGGCCGCTCGATCTGGGGCATGTGGCCGGTCCTGGCGAACATGTGCGACCTGGCGTGCGGGAACGCGGCCTGCGCCGCCGCCAGGTGGGCGCACGGCAGGATCAGGTCACAATCGCCCCAGATGAGCATGGTGGGTCTGGGGTGTGCGGACACCCGCTGCAACAAGTCGGTGCGCCAGGCCGCGGCCACGCCGCGGAAGCCGCCCAGGGCGCGCGCCACCTCCAGATAGACCGGTGCGAAGTCCGGCTGGCGGGCGATCCTGATGGCCATCTCGATGCGTTCCCGGGTGACCATCGCGCGGTCGGCGAACAGCGTGCGTTCCACTCTCGGCGCGGTCCACCTGTCGATGCGGCGCAGCATCTGGCGGCCCAGGACGGGGACGGCCAGCATGCGCAGCGCGACCGTGACCTCCTTGCCGAACCCGGCACTGTTGACGAGGGTCAATGTTGACACGCGGTCCGGCGCCGTGGTCAGCATCTGCATGGAGACGGCGCCACCCAAAGAGTTGCCCATCAAGTGCACCGGGCGGCTCTCGCCCAGCGTGTCCAGAGCCGCCCAGACTCCCTCGGCCAGGACGGGCAGTGTCGTGGGGGCGGGCATCCGCTGGGACAGGCCGAAACCGGGCATGTCCAGGCTGATCACCCGGTAGTCGCCCAGCAACTCGTGCTGCGGCCACCAATCTTCCAGGCTGCGGCCGATCCCGTGCAGCAGGACCACCGCCGGGGCGGCGGGGTCGCCTGTTTCGTGGAACCGGATGCGCGTACCCCGTACATCCAGGTAGTTCATTGCCGGACCACCGCCGTGCCGGCGCCGCGGGCGACCGTGAGTGCGCGCACGATGCGGGCGTGACCGACCGGCATGAGCCGGGCCAGCAGGTCCGGCGCCTTGGCGCTGGCGGCGATCAGCAGCCGGGCCTTGCGCTTCGCGACGGCCCGCAGGATCTGTTCCGCGGCCTTGTCCGGGGGATAGCTGAGCAGGGCGGCGAACAGCTGGCGATTGGGTTCGATCTCTTCTTCCGGTACGCGTGAGCCCACCAGCGCCGACTCCGCGATCCGCGTCCGGATGCCCCCGGGATGGACGGTGGTCACGCCGACGCCGTTGTCCAGCAGCTCGCTGCGCAACGACTCGCTCAACCCGCGCAGGGCGAACTTGCTGGCGCTGTACGCACTCTGCCCGGGCGGCGCGATCAACCCGAACAGACTTGACACGTTGACGAGATGACTGCCCGGCGATGCAGTCAATGCGGGAATCAACATGTGCGTCATCAACATGGGTGCACGGAAGTTGACGTTCATGACGGTCTCGAACTGCTCGATCGACACTTGATCGAAGCGTCCGCCCAGCGCGACCCCGGCGTTGTTGATCAGCAGACCGATCGCCGGATGTTCGGCCAGGATCCGGTCGGCGAGGCCTTCGACGGCGGAGCGATCGGCCAGGTCGGCGACGATCGTCCGCACGGGCAGGGCCGGGTGGGCGGTGCGGATTCGGCCGGCGACCGCTTCCAGCCGGTCACCGTCGACGTCGATCAGGACCAGGTCGCTGCCGCGGAAGGCCAGGCCGTAGGCGAGTTGTTCGCCGATGCCGCTGGCCGCGCCGGTGAGCACGGCGGTCCGGCCGGCGAACCGGTATTCGGGGAGTCTCATCGGACCACCTCTTCTTTGCGGGTAGGTGCGGTACGCCGGGTGAACACCATGTCCCGGGTGACGTCGGCGCGCGGAGTGGTCAGCACCTCGCGCAGATAGTTCTGGCGCACGATCCACGGGTCGCGGTCGCCCTGCACCGGGAACGTGTCCAGGGCGCGCCGCACGTACCCGGAGGAGAGGTCGAGCAGCGGGCGGCCGGTGCCGGGCGGCGTCGCCGGGGTGGCGCTCGCGTAGCCGTGGCGCTCCATGTGGTCGAGCAGTCTGAGCAGGTAGCGGTGGGACAGATCGGCGCGCAACGTCCACGAGGCGTTGACGTAGCCGATGCAGTAGGCGAAGTTCGGCACCCCGGACAGCATCAACCCGCGGTAGGTGGCCCGCCCGCCGACCTGGATCGGCTCGCCGTCCACGGCCAGCTCGATGCCGCCGACCGGCAGCAGCGACAGCCCGGTGGCGGAGACCACGACGTCGGCGTCGAGCACGGTGCCGGACTCGAGCCGGATGCCCTCCGGCACGAACGTCTCGATGTGGTCGGTCACCACCGACGCCCGCCCGGACGTGATCGAGGTGTAGAGGTCGCCGGCCGGGATCACGCAGAGCCGCTGGTCCCAGGGGTCGTAGCGGGGCTTGAAGTGCTCGTCCACGTACCCCGGATTCTCCAGGTAGCGCAGGGCGACGCGGCGCAGTGCGCGGCGCACCAGCCGCGGCCGGCGCCGGGCCACCTGGTAGAAGGCCTGTGTGAGCAGGATGTTCTTGGCGCGGGCGACGCGGTTCGCCGCCTTCGGCGGCAGCATGCGGCGGACCAGGTCGGCGATCACGTCCCGGTTCGGCAAGGGTGTGATGTACGTGGGCGAGCGCTGAAGCATCGTGACGTGCGCCGCGTCGGCGGCCATGGCCGGGACCAGCGTCACCGCGGTCGCGCCGCTGCCGATCACGACCACCCGCTTGCCGCGATAGTCCAGGTCCTCCGGCCAGAACTGCGGGTGCACGAGGAGGCCGCGGAAGTCCGCCATGCCGGGGAAGTCCGGCTGGTAGCCCTCGGTGTAGCTGTAGTAGCCGGCGCACCCGTACAGGAACTTGCAGGTGTAGACCTCGCCGCCGGCGGTCCGCACGGTCCAGCGGGCGTCCGGGGTGGACCAGTCGGCGCGGACCACCCGGGTGCCGAAGCGGATGTGCCGGGTGATGCCGGCCTCCTCCGCGGTGTCCTCGATGTACCGCCGGATCTTGTCGCCGCCGGCCAGCGCCTCCGGCTCCCGCCACGGCCGGAACGGGTAGCTGAGGGTGAACATGTCGGAGTCGGAGCGGACGCCGGGGTAGCGGAACAGGTCCCACGTCCCGCCGATCGCGTCACGCGCCTCGAGAATCACGTACGTGTCCTGGGGCCGTTGCTTCTGCAGGCGCCACGCGGCGCCGATCCCCGAGAGGCCGGCGCCGACGATCAGCACGTCGAAGTGGCGGTCAGCCGGCATGCCCGGCCCCCTCGCTGGCCGGAGGGCTGGCCGGAGGGCTGGCAGGAGAGCCGGCCGGAGGGCTGGCCGGGAACCACGGTGGTGTGCCGGTGCCGGTGATCCGGACGCCACCCCAGGGGTCCGGATCACCGAGCTTCACCGGCGTCTCCCGCCGGTCGATGACGATCGCGGCCCGGCGCAGGCCGGCGCCGACCCGTTCACGCAGCATCTGGTCCGGCCCGGTCCGCCCGGCCCAGCGGAACCTGCCCTCGACCGGTTCGAAGTAGGCCGACATCCGCACCTCGACCGGGACCGGCCCGTCGTCCAGGCGTAACGTCGCCGCTCCCCGGTACTCCTCTTGGTCGGTACTCACGCGTTCTCCGCCCACCCTTCGTGTGCCGCCAGTCCACCGGGGATGTCGGCGGCGCGGCGGATGCCGGCGATCCCGCCCCAGAGGAACGTCGTCAGGTACTCGCCGAGCGCCTCCCGGCTGATCGGCTGCTGCTGCCGTAGCCACCAGTCACCGACCGCCTGCACGTAGCCGACCACCCCGTACGCCCAGGGCAACGCGGCACCGGAGTCCAGCCCGCGGGCCCGCAACCGGTCCCCCAAGATCCGGGCCAGCCCGCTGGCGACGGTGTCCATCACGTCGGCGACCACGTCGCGGTGCCGCGCGATGTCCGGCTGGTGCACGACGAACCGGTAGAGGTTGAGGTCCGACTCGATGTGCGCGAGGTAGACGTCGATCGCCGCGCCGATGATGGCCCGCTCCTCGCGGACCGCCGCGACGGCCGGGACCATCGCCTCGATCACCATGTTCCCGGCCTGCTGGCCGACCGCGAGCCACAACTCGGACTTGTCGGCGAAGTAGCGGTAGAGCACCGGCTTGCTGACCCCGGCGTGGGCGGCGATCGTCTCCATGCCGACGTCCGGGCCGTGGATCCGGATCGCCTCGATGGCCGCGTTGGTGAGTTCCGCGCGGCGCTGCTCCCGGTGGCTGTCCCAGCGGCCGCGGCGGCCGTCGGAGCGATTGTCGGGATTGACGGGTGGAGTGACCGGACTCATAGTACTAGAAGTAACTGTTACCGCCGGTAACGTCAAGCGTTCTCAGCTTCGGAGGCTGGAAATGACCACGGTGACTCCATCCGATCGCGACCGCACCGCCACCCGGCTGCTCCGCTCGTCCGCCGAGCACTCGTACGACCCGGTGGTGGAGATCGACTGGGAGGCACCGTTCGCCGAGGGGAAGTACTTCGTGCCCCCGCACCGGTCCAGCCTCTACGGCACCGCGCTCTGGGACCGGCTCACCCCCGAGCAGCGGATCGAGCTCACCAGGCACGAGGTGGCCAGCATCGCCGGCCTCGGCGTGTGGTTCGAGACCATCCTCATGCAGCTGCTCGTCCGGGAGTACTTCAAGCAGGACCCGACCGCCCCGCACGCGCAGTACGCGCTCACCGAGATCGGCGACGAGTGCCGCCACTCGGTCATGTTCGGCCGCATGATCGCCCGCCTGGGCACCCCGGTCTACCAGCCGAACGGCATCAACCAGTGGCTCGGCAAGTGGATCGCGCACACCGGCGTCGGCCCCCGGATGTACGCCGCGATCCTGATCGCCGAGGAAATCCTGGACACCCTCCAGCGCGAGGCGATGGCCGACGAGAACGTGCAGCCCCTGGTCCGGATGGTCTCCCGGATCCACGTCGTCGAGGAGGCCCGCCATGTCCGGTACGCCCGGGAGGAACTCGCCCGGCAGATCCGGCAGGCCGGCCGGGGGCGGCTCGCCTTCGACCGGCTGGTGATCGCCCGGGCGGCGTACCTCACCGGGACCCGCCTGGTCGATCCGCGCGTCTACCGGGCGGTCGGCATCGACCCCGCGGAGGGCCGGCGGGCGGCGCGGGCCAACCCCTACCACCGGGAGACCATGCGGTGGGCGGCGGAGCGGGTGGTCGCCTTCCTCAAGGACCTCGACCTGATCGGCGGCCCGGGCACCGCCCTGTGGCGCGCCTCCGGCCTGCTGCCCCGCGCCTGACCGACGAAATCGCCAAACGGCCGAGAGCCGGCCGAGGTCCCGCGGCCGGCTCTCGGCGTCGTTTCGGGCCGCATCCGTCAGCGGTGGACGTCAGCCGGACCCGAAGTGATGGAGATCGCCGGGGTGCGGGACGGTTTCGGCTGGGTTGCCTGTGGACGGGAGCCGGGCAGGTGACCAGTCGGGCCCGACGGAGGGTGTGATCAGGACGGTCGGCCGGTGGGCCTGCCGCGTCCCGCGTGCGAGATTGGCGCGACGCTACGCACGGGCGGTATGCGGGGAGAGGGACCGATGGACGACGCTCTGGTGGCCTACAACTCGGGCCGGGTGGACGGGGCCGCCGGATACCGGGACCCGCAGATCGCGGCGGACCCGGAGGTCGGTGCCGACTACCGGATCGGGTTGCTGGACGGGCGGATCGCCGCGTTCCACCTGATCGCCGAGGTACGCAGGATCCTGGGAGCGGACGGCCCGCTCTTCGAGCGGCCCGACGACGTGACCGGACCATGATCAACAATTCACAACGGCTGCCGACGGCCAAGTGATCGGCCGTTATTCTGCCGGAAACATGGCCTTGCCGGTCCCGAAATCAGGTCTTAGGAGTCTTGCGGCGAGGCCCGTTCACCACGGCACGTGAACGGGCCTTCGTGACGGCGGCACAGGATGGGGACCGGATGACCGAGGGAGCACTTGCCGGGTTCACCGTGGCGGTGACCGCGGAGCGACGGCGGACCGAGATGGAGGCGCTGCTCGAGCGCCGCGGGGCGCGCGTGGTGAGCGCGCCGGCCATCACGATCATTCCGCTGATCGACGACGAGGCGCTGCACGCGGCGACGGCGGCCTGCATCGGCCTGGAACCACACCTGGTCGTGGCGACCACCGGCTTCGGCTTCCGCGGCTGGCTGGAGGCGGCCGAGGGCTGGGGGCTGGGTGACCAGCTGCGGACCTCGCTGCGCGGCGCCCGCATCCTCGCCCGCGGCCCGAAACCCTGCGGCGCCATCCGGGCGGCCGGGCTCACCGAGGAGTGGGCGGCCAAGACCGAGGCCAACGAGGAGATCCTGCAACGGCTGCTGAGCGAGGGCGTCGCCGGCCAGCGGATCGTGGTGCAGGAGCACGGCGAGCCGCAGACCGAGTTCGTGGAGTCGCTGCGCTCGGCGGGTGCCGCCGTGGTCGAGGTGCCGGTCTACCGCTGGGCCATGCCGCCGGACGTGGCGCCGGTGAAACGCCTGGCGGACCAGGTCGCGGCCGGGCAGATCGACGCGGTCACGTTCACCAGTGCCCCGGCCGTCAAGGCGTTCCTGGAGATCGCCGGCGCGGCGAGCGCCGAGGTCGAGCGGGCGTTCGCTGGCCGGACCCTGGCGGCCTGCGTCGGCCCGGTGACGGCCGCCCCACTTGTCGAACGGGGTGTGCCGGTCGTCATGCCGGAGCGGTACCGGCTCGGCGCGCTGATCAAGACGGTCACCGACGAGCTGCCCAAGCGCGCGGTCCGGCTCCAGGTGGCCGGGTCCACCCTTGAGGTACGCGGCCACGCGGTCCTCATCGACGGGGTGATCCACGGGCTCGCCCCGGCCGCCATGGCGATGCTCACCGCGCTGGCCCGCCGCCCCGGTGCGGTGGTGTCCAAGGATCAGCTGGCCGAGGCGCTGCCGCGCGGCAACGACGGGCACGCGGTGGATGTGGCGGTGGCCCGGTTGCGGGCCGCGCTCGGCTCCGGCAAGCACATCGAGACGGTCATCAAGCGCGGCTATCGGCTGCGGGTCGACGAAGCCGCGTGAGCGGACGGGTGCCATGCAAACGTGGCACCCGCCGCTGAATTGAGAAGAACGAAACAGCCCGGAAACAAAGGGCCGCCTCCGAAGAGAAAAACAGCACTCGGAAACACAGCCGACTCATTTCAGAGCCGGACCGAAACACAGCGGCCGCAGAATGGCGGCGCGAGCCCGATGCTTTGCCGGGACGCGGAACGGCCCGCCTCCCCGGCGAAATGGGGGAGTGCTCCGGCCGTACCCCTCGAATTCTTCGGCAGTGACGCCGAGCGCAACCCCTCGCGTGCCTGAAGCCTTGCCGGGCCGCACTGCCCGAAAGCCGCGAACCGCAGTGAGCATCCGAGGAGATCACCGTGACCGAAACCATGATCGCCGTGGCGCACGGCACCCGCTCGCCGATCGGCCGCCGGCAGATCCAGGAGCTGGCCGCCGCGGTGGCCCGGCGCCGGCCCGGCCTGGACGTCCGGCTCTGCTACGTCGACGTGCAGGAGCCGAAGGTCGCCGAGATCGTGCCGACCGTCGAGAACGCCGTGGTCGTGCCGCTGCTGCTCTCCTGCGGATACCACGTGCGGGTGGACATCGCGGAGGCGGTGGCCGGCACGAACTTTCCGGTGACCGGGCCGCTCGGCCCGGACCCGGTGCTGCTGGAGAGCATGCGCCGCAACCTGCCGGACGCCGACGCGGTGGTCCTCGCCGCCGCCGGATCCTCCGACCCGCTGTGGCGCGCCGACGTCGACAATGTCGCCGCCGAACTCGGCGCGGCCGCCGTCGGCTACACGTCGGGCAGCGGCCCGCGGGTGGCCGATGTGATCGCACGCCTGCGCGCGCGGGGCGCGAAAAAGGTAGCGGTGGCCGCCTATCTCCTGGCCGAAGGCCTTTTCTACCGTACGCTCAACGCGGCCGGCGCCGATTCGGTGACGCCTCCGCTCTGTCACGACCCGGCCGTCGCCGATTTGGTATTGCGTCGTTTCGATGCCGCCCGGCTCACAACGGTCGGCAGCGCGTTGTAGGAATTTGCTGACAACAGCGTCACGACAAAGCGACGTAACGGTTAACGCGCCACCGACAAGCTACTTCTCGTGACGGCGACCCAGACGCATTGCCCCTACTGCGCCCTGCAGTGCGGGATGACGCTGACGCCCGAGATCCCCTTGCGACCGGGGATGCCGGGTGTGCGGCTCGAGCCGGCCGAGTTCCCGGTCAACCGGGGCGGCCTGTGCGCCAAGGGCTTCACCGCGGCGGACCTGCTGGACCACGCGGACCGGCTGCTGACGCCGCTGGTCCGCAAGGAGCCCGGCAACCGGGAGAGCCCTCTGCGGGAGGCTTCCTGGGAGGAGGCGTACGAGCAGATCGTCGCGGCGATCACCCGGAGCCAGCGGGAGTTCGGCCGCGACAGCGTCGGTGCCTTCGGCGGCGGCGGTCTGACCAACGAGAAGGCGTACGCGCTCGGCAAGTTCGTCCGGGTGGCCCTGCGCTCGTCGGCGATCGACTACAACGGCCGCTTCTGCATGTCGAGCGCGGCCACCGCGGCGAACCGGGCGCTCGGCATCGACCGGGGCCTGCCGTTCCCGCTCGCCGACGTCGCCGAGGCCCGGACCGTGCTGCTGGTCGGCGCGAACCCGGCCGACGCCATGCCGCCGTCCATGCAGTACCTGGACACCGGCCGCTCCAACGGCGCCAAGCACATCGTGATCGACCCGCGGCGCACCAACACCGCCAACGGCGCCCACCTGCACCTGCAGCCGCTGCCCGGCACCGACCTGGCGCTCGCCAACGGGATGCTGCACATCGCGATCCGCTCCGGTTGGGTGGACCAGCGGTTCATCGACGAACGGACCGAGGGTTTCGCCGCCGTGAAGGCGGCCACCAACTCGTACTGGCCGGAGCGCGTCGAGCGGATCACCGGCGTGCCGGAGGCGCGGCTGCGCGAGACCGTGCGACTGCTCGCCACCGAGGGCCCGGCGATGATCCTCACCGCGCGCGGCGCCGAGCAGCACAGCAACGGCACCGACACCGCGCAGGCGTGGCTCAACCTGGCGCTCGCGCTCGGCCTGGTCGGCAAGCCGTACTCCGGCTACGGCACGATCACCGGGCAGGGCAACGGGCAGGGCGGGCGCGAGCACGGGCAGAAGGCCGACCAGCTGCCCGGTTACCGCAAGCTCGACGACCCGGCCGCCCGGGCGCATGTCGCCGCGGTCTGGGGCATCGACCCCGACGAACTGCCTCAGCCGGGCAAATCGGCGTTCGAGATGATCGACTCTCTCGGCACCGACGGCGGTGTCCGAGCCCTCTGGGTCCTGGCCAGCAACATCGTCGTGTCGGCCCCGGACAGCAACCGGGTCCGCGAGCGCCTGAGCAAGACCGACTTCCTGGTCGTGTCGGACATCTTCCGCTCGGAGACCGCCGAGTTCGCCGACGTCGTCCTCCCCACCGCCCAGTGGGCGGAGGAGGAGGGCACCATGACCAACCTCGAGGGCCGGGTCATCCGCCGCAAGATGGCGCTCCCGCCGCCGCCGGACGTCAAGACCGACCTGACGGTGATGACCGAGCTCGCCGGGCTCCTCGGCCGCGGCGAGTTCTTCACCGACGAGCCGCGCGCCGTCTTCGAGGAGCTGCGCCGGGCCAGCGCCGGCGGGATCGCCGACTACGCCGGCATCACCTACGAGCGCATCGAGGCCGAGCAGGGCGTCTTCTGGCCGTGCCCGAGCGAGGACCACCCCGGCACGCCGCGGCTGTTCGCCGACAGCTTCCCGACGGCCTCCGGCCGCGCGAGGTTCATCCGGGTCGATCACCGCGACGCGGCCGAGCTTCCCGATCTTTCCTTCCCGTACGTGCTGACGACCGGCCGCAACATGCAGCAGTACCAGAGCGGAAACCAGACCCGGCGGGTGAAGGCGCTCAACGTGGCGCTGCCCGAACCCCGTGCCGAGATCCACCCCGACCTGGCCCGCCGTCACGGCATCGCCGACGGCGACCTGGTCGAACTCCGTAGTCGCCGAGGCGTCGCGACGTTGCGCGCCCGGCTCAGTGACGGCATCCGCCCGGACACGGTCTTCGCGCCGTTCCACTGGCCCGGAGCCAACGCGTTGACCAACCCGGCACTGGATCCCCACTCCAAGATGCCCGCTTTCAAGGTGTGCGCGGTCGCCATCGCGCGTGCCGGACACACCGGAAAGGACTGAGATGACTCAGCGTCTTGTCGTCATCGGCAACGGCATGGCCGGCGCCCGCACGGTCGAGGAGATCCTCGCCCGCAACGGCGACTTCACCATCACGATGTTCGGTGACGAGCCGTACGGCAACTACAACCGGATCATGCTCTCCAACCTGCTCGCCGGGGTGGAGGACGAGGCCGGGATCTTCCTGAACGACCTGAGCTGGTACGCGGACAACAACATCACGCTGCACGCCGGCGTCCGGATCGAGAAGATCGACCGGTCGAACAAGATCGTCATCGCTGACGACGGGACCAAGACCCCGTACGACAAGCTGATCATCGCGACCGGGTCCAGCTCGTGGACGCCGCCGATCAAGAACATCCACAACCCGAAGCGGGGCTTCCACCAGGGCGTCTTCGCCTTCCGTACGCTCGACGACACCCGCGGCATGATCCGCTACGCCCGGGACCACGAGCGGGCCGTGGTGATCGGCGGCGGCCTGCTCGGCCTGGAGGCGGCCCGCGGCCTGCAGAACCACGTCAGCGAGGTGACCCTGCTGCACGCCATGGGCCACCTGATGGAACGGCAGCTGGACGAGCGGGCCGGCCACATGCTGCAGGCCAGCGTCGAGAACAAGCTCGGCATCGAGGTCGTCACCAACGCGATGACCACCGAGATCCTCGGCAAGGACCGGGTCACCGGGGTCAAGCTGGCCGACGGCCGGGAGATCCCGTGCGACGTCGTGGTGATCGCCGCCGGCATCCGGCCGAACACCCAGATGGTGGCGGACAGCGGCCTGCCGGTCGAGCGCGGCATCGTGGTCGACGACCAGATGCGGGTGCAGGGCCAGGAGGACATCTACTCGGTCGGTGAGTGCGCCCAGCACCGCGGCAACCTCTACGGCCTGGTCGCGCCGCTGTGGGACCAGGCGAAGGTGCTCGCCGACCACATCACCGGCCGCGACGTTTCTGCTGCGTACACGGGCTCCAAGCTCTCCACCAAGCTCAAGGTGGCCGGGATCGACGTCGCCTCGATGGGCCTGATCGCGCCGGAGAACGACGACGACGAGGTGATCATCTACAACGAGCCGAAGAAGGGCGTCTACAAGCAGCTGATCATCCGCGACGGGGTGCTGGCCGGTGCGATCCTGGTCGGCGACAACCGCAAGGCCGCCAACCTGATCCAGGCCTTCGACCGGGCTCAGGCGCTGCCCGAGGAGCGCGCCGAGATGCTCTTCGACATCGGCGCGCCGGCCGGTGAGGTGGCGCCCGCGGACATGCCGGACGACGCCCAGGTCTGCAACTGCAACGGCGTCAGCAAGGGCGCGATCTGCGGAGTGGTGAACGCCGGCTGCAAGACGGTCAGCGGCGTCATGGACAAGACCCGTGCCGGCAAGGGCTGCGGCACCTGCAAGCCCCTGGTCCAGCGGATCGTCGAGTGGGCGGCCGGCGGCGAGGCCGAGGAGGACCCGGCGGCGTCGTGGTACGTCCCCGGCGTACCGATGCCCAAGCCGGAGCTGATGGCGGCCATCCGCAAGTACGAGCTGAAGAGCGTCTCCTCGGTCTTCGAGAAGCTGGTGCCGGGTGGCGAGCACGACGCCAAGAGCAAGATGGGCCTCGCCTCGCTGCTCAAGATGATGTGGGCCGACCAGTACGTCGACGAGCGCGACGCCCGCTTCATCAACGACCGGGTGCACGGCAACATCCAGAAGGACGGCACCTTCTCGGTGGTACCGCAGATGAAGGGCGGCGTCACCACCCCGGCCGAGCTCAAGCGGATCGCCGAGGTGGCCGAGAAGTACCAGGTGCCGATGGTCAAGCTCACCGGCGGCCAGCGGATCGACCTGCTCGGCATCCCGAAGGAGCAACTCCCGGCGATCTGGGCGGACCTGGACATCCCGTCCGGGTACGCGTACGCGAAGAGCTTCCGCACCGTGAAGACCTGCGTCGGCTCGGACTTCTGCCGGTTCGGTGTCGGCGACTCCACCGCGCTGGGCATCGCGATCGAGGAGCGCTACCAGGGTCTCGAGGGCCCCGGCAAGATGAAGCTCGCGGTCACCGGCTGCCCGCGTAACTGCGCCGAGGCGTACGTCAAGGATCTCGGTGTCGTCGCGATCGACGGCGGCAAGTGGGAGATCTACGTCGGCGGTGCTGCCGGCGCCCACATCCGCAAGGGTGACCTGCTCACCACCGTCGACTCGGCCGAAGAGGTGATCCAGCTGACCGGCCGGTTCCTCCAGTACTACCGGGAGAACGCGAACTGGCTGGAGCGCACCTACTCGTTCGTGCCGCGGATCGGCATCGAGCGGATCCGGGAGATCGTCGTCGAGGACTCCGACGGGATCGCCGCCGCGCTGGACGCCGCTGTCGAAGAGGCCGTGCAGGCCTACAAGGACCCCTGGAAGGAGCGGGCCGTCCCGGCCACGCCCGGCCAGTTCCGTACCTCTCTTCCCCTGACCGTTCTCCCCCAGGTACCGGTGCGCGCGTGACTACTACTTCATTCGAAAGCATGATTCTCGGCCCCGTTTCCGACATTCCGTTCGGCGAGGGACGTACCTACGCCGTCGGCGGCGACATGATTGCCGTTTTCCGCCTCCGCGACGGTTCCCTTCGCGCGGTGTCCGCGGTCTGCCCGCACAAGGGCGGCCCGCTCGCGGACGGACAGATCGACAACAAGGTTGTCGTCTGCCCGCTGCACCTCTACGCATGGGACCTCGCCACCGGGTGCTCCCAGTCCGGCCAGCCCTCGATCAACGTCTACCCGGTCCGGGCCGACGGCGATCAGATCATCCTGGGAGACTGATGTGACTGCGACCCTTCCTCCGACCGTCACCGATGCCCGCCCGGCAGCCGCGACCATCCGGGGACACTGGATCGACGACTGGCGGCCCGAGGACCGCGAGTTCTGGGACAACGGTGGCTCCGCGATCGCCAAGCGCAACCTGATCGTCTCGATCTTCTCCGAGCACATCGGCTTCTCGGTGTGGACGCTCTGGTCCGTGCTGGTGCTCTTCCTCGGCCCCGAGTACGGCATCGACCCGGCCCAGAAGTTCCTGCTCACCGCGGTTCCGGCGCTGGTCGGCGCGGCGCTGCGGATCCCGTACACGTTCGCGGTGGCCACCTTCGGCGGCCGCAACTGGACGATCATCAGTGCGTCGCTGCTGCTCATCCCGTCGTTCGCGGCGGCCTTCCTGATCCAGCCGGGCGTCTCGTTCTCCACCCTGCTGATCCTGGGCGCGCTCGCCGGTGTCGGCGGCGGCAACTTCGCCTCCTCGATGGCGAACATCAACGCCTTCTACCCCGACCGGCTCAAGGGCTGGGCGCTCGGCATCAACGCCGGCGGCGGCAACCTCGGTGTGGCCGTCGCCCAGCTGATCGGCCTGTTCGTCCTGGCCGTCTTCGGCGCCGGCAACCCGGGCATCGTGGCCGGCATCTACATCCCGTTCATCGTGATCGCGGTGGTCGCCTCGGCGCTCAAGATGGACAACCTGACCCAGGCCCGCAACGAGAAGCGGGGCATGCGCGACGCCGCCCGGGAGCCGCACACCTGGATCATGTCGCTGCTGTACATCGGCAGCTTCGGCTCGTTCATCGGCTTCGGGTTCGCCTTCGGGCAGGTGCTCCAGGTGCAGTTCGCGGACACCTTCAACACCCCGATCAAGGCCGCCTACCTGACCTTCCTCGGGCCGCTGCTGGGCTCGCTGATCCGCCCGTTCGGCGGCGCGCTCGCCGACCGGCTCGGCGGTGCGAAGGTCACCTTCGTCAACTTCATCGCGATGGCGGTGGGCGCCTCCATCGTGCTGATCGCCTCGCAGCAGCGGTCGCTGCCGCTCTACCTGGTCGGCTTCATCTCGCTGTTCGTCCTGAGCGGCCTGGGCAACGGCTCGTCCTACAAGATGATCCCGGCCATCTTCAAGCAGAAGTACGCCGGCGACGAACACCAGGCCCGCCGCATCTCCGGCGCGGTCATCGGCATCGCCGGCGCGATCGGCGCGGTCGGCGGGGTGCTGGTCAACCTGGCCTTCCGCCAGTCGTTCCTGACCTACAAGGACGCCGACGCCGCGTACATCGGCTTCATCGCCTTCTACGCGCTGTGCGTGCTGGTCACCTGGGCGGTCTACCTGCGGGCCGGGGCCCGTACCAAGATCGCCGTCTGAGCTCGGCCCCCCTCCGGCCCGGGTGCGCCGCAGCGCACCCGGGCCGCCCCATGCCGTGCTTCAGCCCGGTGGTCGCGCTGCGGCCCCGCGCCGGCAAAGATCGCGCGGGATCGGCGGGACTCTTCGTGACGCGTACCGGGAATGGGTTTTATCCGGTTGTCAGGTCGTCGCCCAGGCGGGTGCGCTGGTAGAGCAGGCGGCGGCCCTCGCGGCCGGCGGCGATCAAGCCGGCGTCGCGCAATGTGGTGAGGTGATGGGAGGCCGTGCCGGCCGCCAGGCCGAGCCGGTCGGCCACCTGGCCGGTGCTGTGCGGGGCGGCCAGCAGGGTGAGTACCGCGGCGCGGGTCGGGCCCAGCAGGCCGGCCAGCGCGGCGGACGGCTCGGGCGCCGGCGTCCAGAGGTTGCCGAAGCCGCGCGGCGCATACCAGAGCGCGCGGCAACCCGGCTCATCGTGCAGGGCGTAGACATGGTCGCCGGCGAATCCGGTCGGCAGCAGGGTCAGGTCCGGTCCGCCCAGGCCCCACCTTCCGTGTTTGTCCGGGTAGCGGATCAGCAGCGCCGAACCGTCCCAGGCCAGGCGCGGATGCAGCGCCTCGACCAGGGCGCGGGCGCCGCGATCGGCGGCGTCCCGGGACCGGGCCGCCACCTCCGCCTCGGCCGCCGAGCGCAGCCGGGTCCAGACAGGCGCGATCGCCGCGTCGAAGTAGGCGCGGATCTCGGTGAGAAGCAGACCCAGCGAGGTACGCGGATCGCGCGCGAACCACTCGAGCCCGGGCCGGGCCGCGGTGACCTGCTCCACCACGACGTCCAGCGGAGTCGCCGCGACCACTGCGAGTTCCTCGTCCAGGGTGGGCCGTGCGCGCCGCGGCACCGGCGTCAGGAAGTCCGGAGCGTAGCCGCGCGGTCCGAGCAGGACGGCCCGCAACGTTGGCCACCGCTGGAGCATCGGCGTCACCCGGGAGCGCCATGACGTATGCGGCCAGACCCCGCCGCGCAGGGCGAACACGCTCGCCACCACCTCGGCCATCGGCGAGTGGGCGAACCGCAGCCCGGCCAGGTCGGCCGGGCCGAACTCGAGCTCGATCACCCGACCATTGAACCCCTCGCACCGTGGGGAGGGCAGCGCGGCCCGCATTCGAGCACGGTCGAACGGTTACCGGCCGGCGCGGTCCGCCGCCTACCGTCCGCGGCATGCAACGCACCCGCCTGGGCCGTACCGGCCTGACCGTGAGCCGCCTCTGTCTCGGCACCATGAACTTCGGCTGGCAGATCGACGAGCAGGACAGCCACACCGTCCTCGACCACGCCGTGGAGCAGGGCATCGACTTCGTCGACACCGCCAACATGTACGGCGACGAGGGCGGCGGCCTCACCGAGAAGATCATCGGCAGCTGGTTCGACAAGTCCGGCCACCGCGACCGGATCGTGCTGGCCACCAAGGTGTACGCCCCGATGGGCGACGGGCCCAACGACCGCGGCCTGTCCGCCCGCAACATCATCGCGTCGTGCGAGGCGTCGCTGCGCCGGCTGCGTACCGAGTGGATCGACCTCTTCCAGATGCACCACGTCGACCGGAACACCGGCTGGGAGGAGATCTGGCAGGCCATGGAGACGCTCACCCAGCAGGGCAAGATCCGGTACGCCGGGTCGTCGAACTTCGCCGGCTGGCACCTGGTCCGCGCGCAGGAGGCCGCGGACCGGCGCCACTACCTGGGCATCGTGTCCGAGCAGTGCCGGTACAACCTGATCCAGCGGGACGTCGAGCGGGAGGTGCTGCCGGCCGCCGCCGACCTCGGTATCGGCATCCTGCCGTACTCGCCGCTGCACTTCGGAGCGCTTTCGGGGGCGCTCCGCAAGCAGCGCGACGGGGTTCCGGGCCGCGCGGTCCTGCACGCGCCGGACCGGGTGGAACCGCACCGGGCGGCGATCTCCTCCTTCGAAGATCTCTGCGCGCGGATCGGCCTCGACCCGGTGACCGTCGCGATCGCCTGGCTGCTGTCCCGGCCGGAGGTGACCGCGCCGATCCTCGGACCCCGTGCCGCGACGCAGCTGGACCTCCCGGTGGCCGCGCTGACCACGGTCCTGGACGACGCGACGCTCGCCGCACTGGACGAGATCTTCCCGCCGGCGGGAGTCGGCCCGGAGGCGTGGGCCTGGTAGGGCGTGTCGACGTAGCATGCCCGGTTTCGACCTTATGATCACTCGTGTCCGGATTGACCATTTCTTTCGAAACGGTGATCACATGAACAAGTTCACGCGTTCGTTCCTGATGGCGGGCGTGGCGGTGGCCGCCGGGCTGAGCATGGCCGCCGGCCCGGCCGCGGCCACCTCCGCCGCGCCGTCGGATGCGCGGGTCAGCGCGAAGCCGGCTGCCGTCAAGCAGCAGGACGCCAAGCGCCGGGACCGCATCGTCGGGTTCTACCGCAGCCCGCGCACCTGTCACAGGCTGGGCCGGGTCGGGGTGTGGAAGGACAGCTGGGAGCGTTACCAGTGCTTCCAGGTGTGGCGTGGCTTCCACCGTGGGGACTGGGCGCTGAAGGTCTACTACGGCTGGAACTGGCACCAGGGCGGTGGCCACGACTGGGACGGACACCAGAAGGACGACCAGCGCGGCCACGACTGGAAGAAGAACTGAGTCGCGGTTGAGTTGATCCGGCCCGGGGCCGCATTCCTTCACAGGGGTGCGGCCTCCGGCCGTTTCTCGTCACGGCCGAGCGGCGATGTGGCCGGCGCGGACCACGGTGTGGATCGCGCTCAGGGCTTTGATGTCCCGGCTCGGGTCCCCGCGAACCAGCAGCAGGTCGGCGTCGAGACCGGCGCGCAGCCGGCCGGTCCGGGCGGTCAGGCCGCAGGCGTCGGCGGCGAGACCGGTCGCCGAGGCCAGCGCGTCCACCTCCGGCACGCCGCAGTCGACAAGCGCGGCGACCGATCCGGGCAGGAAGCCGTGCGGCTTGAACGGGTTGATGCCCGAGTCGACTCCACTGATCAGGGTGATGCCGGCCCGGTGCAGGTCACCGACATGCTTCAGCCCGTCGGCCAGTGAGAAGCCGAGCTCGGCGAGGCGGGCGGTCACTTCCGGCGGTGGCACGGCGGCCGGCCCGAAGTCGGTGCCGACGGTCGGGCACACCACGATCCCGGCGGCGGCGATCGCGGTGGCCAGCCCGGGTGGCGTACGCATGCCGTCCGGACCCAGGCACGTGCAGTGCTCGATCCCGTCCACCCCGGCCGCGACGCACTGCTCCACGCCCGGCAGGGCGTGCGCGTGCGCGGTCACCGGCAGCCCGAGCCGGTGCGCCTCGTCGACCACCGCACGCAGCTCCTCCAGGCTGAACTGGCAGGCGCGGACGTCGGTGCCGGCCGTCATCATGCCGCCGGTGGTCATGATCTTCACCAGGCCGGCGCCGCGTTCGGCGCGTTCCCGCACCGCCCGGCGCAGGTCCCCGGCTCCACGGGCCGCGCCGCCCATCGTCGCGCAATGGCCGCCCGGAACGGTGATCGGCGGTCCGGAGGCGACCACGGCGGGGCGGCCGGGCCGATCGCGGTGCCGGTCCACCACGGCCCAGTTCTGGTCGCCGAGGTCACGCAGAGCGGTCACCCCGGCCGCCAGGTTGATCGCGAGAGCCTCGTCGACGGTGGTGTCGAGCTCGGCGTCGGAGAGGTGCGGCAGGCGGTCGAGGGCGTCCGGCGCGCTGTTGCCGCACAGATGGGTGTGCGCGTCGATCAACCCGGGGAGCAGCGTGGTGCCCGGCTCGTACACCAGCTCCCAGCCCGGCGGCGGGGGAGTGCCGGCCGGCGCCACCGCCGCGAACCTGCCGTCCTCGACCAGGACCAGGACCCCGCCCGGAAGCATCCGCTCGCCGTCGAACGCGGTGTCCGCCCGGAACGCCCGCCTCACTACGTCTGTAGTTTCCATAACTACGATGGTAGTGTGGCGGCATGGGGAACAGAAGAGACGATTTGCTCGACGCCGCGATCGAGGTGCTCGGCACGTCCGGCGTGCACGGGCTCACCCACCGGCGTGTCGACGCCGCGGCGGGTCTGCCGTCCGGTTCCTGCTCCAACCACTTCCGGACGCGCGACGCGCTTCTCGAAGCGGTCGTCGAGAGGTTCGCCGACCGGGAGCGACGCAACTTCGAGAGTCTCGTGGTCGGCGCCGCCCCGGCCGGGCCGGAGGAACTGGCCCAGGTGATCACCCGGATGGCCCACGACGCCGTCGGCCCGCACCGCACCCTCACCCTGGCGCGGTACGCGATCCTCGTCGAGGCCGGCATCCACCCGTCGATCCGGGCCCGGCTGCTGACCACCGGCGCCCGGGTCAACGCCTACTTCATGACCTGGCTGCGCCTCGCCGGCTCCACCGACCCGGACCGGCACGCGCCGCTCATCATGAACCACTGGACCGGCGTGGTCCTGCACGAGCTCGCCGTGCCGGACCCCGCCTTCGACCCCTCTTCGCAGTTCACATCGCTGGTCACAGCCGTCTTCCGGACGAAGGTGCCGACATGAATCCCTGGCCCGAGATCCACCGCCAACGACTGGCCGTCGCCGACCTGCTGGACGACCTCAAACCCGCCGACTGGGATCATCCGTCCCTCTGCGACGGCTGGACCGTGCGCGACGTCGCCGCCCATCTCACCCTTCAGCAGTTGCGGCTGCGGGACGTGTTCGGCCTGGTGCGCCACTGGAAGGGCGGCATGCACCCGACCATCCAGGCCGCCGCCAGGCGCCAGGCGGCCGCCCTGACTCCCGCCCAGATCGTCGCGGACATCCGCGACACCGCCGCCGCACGCCGGTACAACTTCGGCGTCACCCCGGTCGAGACCCTCATCGACCTGCTCGTACACAGCCAGGACATCGCCATCCCGCTGGGCCGCACGCACCCCATGCCGCCCGAGGCGGCGGCCGTCGCCACCCGCCGGGTGCTGACCATGCGCATCCCGCCGCCGCCCCCATCGGTGCGCGTGGTCGCCGGCCTCCATCTGACCGCCACCGACATCGGCTGGTCCTACGGGGACGGCCCGGAGGTGCGCGGCCCGATCGCGGCGCTGCTGCTGGTCAGCACCGGCCGCACGGTCGCCTTGCCCCAGCTCACCGGGCCCGGCGCGGCGCTTCTGGCGGCACGCTCGCAAACTGCGTAAACCCGTGCGGGGTACGCGCACCGGCCGTCCCGCCGGATCGGCGCCGTCCCCGCCGTCCCGCGCGAGCAAGCAGCCGGCTCCGGCCCCAGCGCGACCGCCGGGAAACACCGCCGGGTCGCGCGGTCGAGCCGCGGCTCCGGCCCCAGCGCGACCGCCGGGAAACACCGCCGGGTCGCGCGGTCGAGCCGCGGCTCCGGGCTTCGGCGCGACCGCGGGGAAGCGCGGTCGCGCTGCGCCGTCGGGCATCCGCGCGACCGCCGGGCCGTGCTCAGGCCACTCCGCGGGGTCAGGCCTCGGCTCGGCCGGGGCGGCGGCCCCAGAGGACCAGCCCGGTCAGCAGCATCGCCCCGCCCAGCGCGACCATCGCCAGCGCGACTCCGGTGCGCGCCGCGCCCTCCAGGTGGGAGGCGATGATCCAGCCGCCGTCGATGCCGAAGGCCAGGACCATCAGGCCCTGCGGGATCACCGGGATCCAGCCCACCGTGAGCAGGATCAGGGCCCACGCCGTCGCACGGTTCTCGCGGTACCAGTCGGCGTCCCAGGTCAGCGGGATCGGCGGTTCGGGTGGGCGGGTGCGCTGGCCGGCCGCGGTGAGCACCTCGGTGCGGTGCCGGGCCAGCCGGTCGTCGGCCAGCCAGACGCCACCCCACCAGGCGGCGGCGCCGCAGGCCAGGCCGGCCAGCGGGGCGAGCCAGCGCAACCCGTCCGGACCCCAGACCAGCAGCGCGAATCCCGGTGCCGCGGCGACCAGGCCGGCGCCGGCCGCGACCAGGACGCTGATGATGTCGGTCGGGTTGTCGGCGGCGGTCGGATGGCGCGGGTCCGGCACCGGGCGGACCCGCAGCAGCGACACCCACACCGGGAACGTGGCACCGGCTCCGAGGAACGCGGGCAGCACGGTGAGGGCGGGCAACGGGTCGACGCCGGGAGCGGTGAGCACACCGGCGAGGGTGAGCAGCAGCGCGATCGGAACGGCCAGGGCCAGCCAGGCCACGGCACGCCCGCGGACCTCGGCGCGTTCCCCGCCCGGGGTGGTGAACGGCAGCCACAGGGCGGTGCCGTCGAGACCGACCAGCCCGGCCGACATGGCCGCCGCCCACAGCACGGTCAGAGCACCTGCCCAGGGTGCGAGCAGGTCCACATCGGCCAGCAGCGGCAGCCCGGCCAGCAGCACGCCGTAGACCACGGCGAACGCCAGGTATTGCAGGCGCAGCGGGTGCCGCGCCCAGGTGTGCAGCTCGCGGCCGGCGACCGCCCGCACGGGGGCCGGCAGCCAGGCCGCGCGATCGGACCGCCTTGTTGTCGCGGTCTCGCGGGGGAGCAGCACCGAGTAGGGCGTGACACCGTTGCCGGCCGGCGGAGAGTCCGCCGCGGGGGCCGGAGGCGCGGCCACGCCGGAGAGCACCGGCCGCGCGGCCGCATCCCCGCCGGCCTTGGCTGGCGTCAGCGTGCCGCGGGGAGGTTTCGGGCGGAAGCCCGCCGTGCCGCTCAGCGACCGGCGGACCAGGGCGACGTACGCCACCGCGCAGAGCAGCACCAGCGCGACAAGGCCGGACAGCATCCAGAAGCGGCGGTCGGGCGGGCCGAGGACCGCCGAGATCGGCCAGCCGCTCGGTACGAAACGCATCGTGTGCACGACCTCGCCCGGCGGGCCGGCCACCAGCAGCAGCGTCAGCCACGGCGCGACCGCCCAGATGGAGCCGAGCACGCCCATCACGGTGCCGGTGAAGACTCCGGTGAGGATCGCGCCGGCCGGGCCGCCCGCGTGGCCGACCGCTTCCAGGGCCACCGCCGAGCCGATCAGGCCGATCAGCCAGAGCAGCAGCGCGCCGAAAGCGGTGATCACGAAGGCGCGCGGACCGTACCGGGCGGCGTGCACCGGGAGGGCGGTGAGCGCGACCAGGGAGACGGCCGGTCCGATGCCGACCGCGGACGCGGCGAGGAGCCCGGCCGCGGCGGCGAACCCGCCGATCGGCTCCAGCCGCAGGTGGGACGGGCGGATCCGGCCGCGGCCACCGCCGAGGAGCAGCGGCAGCACGATCCAGCCGAGCACCCAGGTGCCGGCCAGGATGGAGAGGGTGTGCTGGTCGCCGCGTACCGCGTACCGGATCAGCCAGACGGCGGCGAGCAGGCCGCAGAGACCGGCCACCGCGGGTCCGGGATGTTCGCGCAGCGAACGGCGCAGGATGGCGGTCCGCATCCGGGCCGGCACCGCGACCCGCGCACCGAGGGTGACCAGCGGGCCGGGGCCCGCAATTCCGGTCGTGCTCACCGCTGCTCTCCGGGGGTGGTGAGCCAGTCCAGCCCCTCGCTGCCGGAGGCGTCGGCCCCGACCAGTTCGACGAAGCGGTCCTCGAGGTTCTGCCCGGCGGCGACCTCGGCGACCGGGCCGGCCGCGACGACCCGGCCCTGGTGGACGACGGTGACCTCGTCGCAC
This sequence comes from Actinoplanes aureus, assembly GCF_015704865.1. Lineage (GTDB taxonomy): Bacteria > Actinomycetota > Actinomycetes > Mycobacteriales > Micromonosporaceae > Actinoplanes > Actinoplanes aureus. Next base: position 183,547 of record NZ_JADQTO010000003.1, read on the forward strand.
ATCTGCTCGACCAGCAGCATCGAGTGGGTGGACAGGACGGTGGTGCCGCCGCCGTCGACGAAGCGGCGCAGCACCCGGCGGATGGTGGCCGCCGAGACCGGGTCGACCGCCTCGAACGGCTCGTCCAGCACCAGCAGCCGGGGCGCGTGCAGCAGCGCCTGGGCCAGGCCGACCTTCTTGCGGGTGCCGGTGGAGCAGTCGGCCAGCGGGGTGCCGGCCGCTTTCGCCAGGCCGAGCACCTCGATCAGCTCGGCGACCCGGTCGGCGGCGGCGGTGCGGTGCAGGCCGCGCAGTCCGGCGCTGTAGCGGAGCAGCTCGGCGCCGGTGAGGCGCTCGGGCAGGTCGAGGCCGTCAGGGAGGACGCCGGTGAGTGATCGTGCGCGGCCGCGGTCGGCGAGCGCGTCGTGCCCCAGGATGCGTATCTCGCCGGCGTCCGGACTGACCAGGCCGACCGTCATCCCGATGGTGGTCGACTTGCCGGCGCCGTTGGGTCCGACCATCCCGTGGAAGGTCCCTGATCTGACAGTCAGATCAAGGCGGTCCACCGCCCGAAACGTCCCGAATGTTTTGCACAGTCCACGAATTTCCAACGCAGCGGGGGGCACGGCCCTGAGCATAGTGTGATCGCCCGGATCGATGGGGGTAGCCATTGGCTGCTGTTGATGGCAGCGTGTCCACATGAGATGGAGAAGCCCGTTCATCGTGACGCTCGTCGCGGCTCTGGCGATGGCCTCGGCGGGACCCGCCGCCGCTGCCGGCGCGCCGGCACTGCGGCACCTGGACCCCGGCGGCCAGCCCCGCCTGGTGGAGAAGGTGCCGGTCAACGTGGTCTTCGTCGGCTATGAGCCGGCGCAGGTCGCCAAGAGCAGCTTCCTCGCCGAGCTGGCCGGGTCGTCCGAGCCGGTGGTGCGCTCCCGGCTCTACTACGACGTCACCGAGAAGCTGGGGATCACCTACAAGTACGACTACCGGCTCACCTACACCGGTAAGTCCTACGAGGATGCCTTCTTCCGCCAGCTCTCGAAGCTCGCCCGGCCCGCCCCGCTGGCACTGTCCCAGCAGGCCTACAACGCCCAGCGGAACAACGTGCTGGACGTGACCGGCAACCACACGATCGACGCGCCCAGCGTGGAGAAGTGGCTGGCCCTGCACCCGCCCGCCGGGGTGGACACCCGCCGCAACACGGTGTTCTTCATCAACTGGTACGGGCGCTCCGACTTCAAGCACCACATCTACACCAAGACCGGCGAGCCGGACCCGGACACCGGTTACGACTTCGGCGTGCAGCGGGAGAGCCGCAAGATCATCGCCTGGGGCGGGACCACGGCCGACGACGAGGAGACCGGCCTGGGCAGCACCCGCCGGGTCTGGTTCCACGACCTGTCGGCCGGCCCGGAGGAGTGGACCGGCAACTACGACGTCGACAACCCGGACGTGGACGGCGACGGCACCGCCGACTACCGGATGCCGCCGATCTGGGAGTACACGGCGGGCGGCTACCGGTCGCCGGCCGCGCTCGCCGGCGACCTCGGCAAGATCACCCGGTACGTGGCGGTGAACCTGCTCTTCACCAGCTCGCCGCTCTACCCGGTGGAGCTGCCCACCCCGGAGCCGCCGAAGACCATCAACCTGGACAACAACACCTACGAGGGCTGGCCCGGCGTGGACGCCGACGAGCAGTACCTCACCCCGTCGTTGCTCGTCGGGGAGCTCTCCGAGCTGCGCTGGCGCAACCGGTTCAGCCACGACCGGCAGGACCTCCCGCTGACCGGCCAGGCGCTGGCCTGCTACCAGGGCTTCCTGACCGAGGAGTCCTGCTACCCGGGCAGCGGCTACCCGGCGTTCGCCAACCTGTACCTGTACAACCGGGAGCACCTGGACGAGGTGCTCGACGACACCGGCAAGGTCGACTACGAGCTGCCGATCTTCAACTACGCGGTCGGCCCGAACCAGAGCAGTGGGCTGCTCGGGTTCGCCGACGACGACTACGTCACCGGCGACCAGACCTACGTCTTCAACTTCGTCTCGCCGGAGATCGTCGAAGCCGGGTACGGCCTGACCACCACCCAGATCCACGAGGTCGGCCACCACCTGGGCCTGAGTCACCCGCACGACGGCTACGACAGCACCACCGGCGTCAACTACGAGGCGGTGGGCGACTTCTACTTCGCCAACGCCGGCGACGAGAGCAACTCGGTCATGAGTTACATCGACCTGAACTGGGACTTCAGCCAGTTCGACCGGGACAACAGCGACCGGTTCCTGACCGCGGCGTACTGGGAGGCCGCGAACCGGCTGGCGGCGACCGTACCGAAGGGCAAGGGCCGGACCGCGCTGGCGGCCGCCGACGGGCTGCTCGGCCTGGCGGCCAAGGCGTTCGCCGCGCACGAGTACCGGGCGGCGTACGCGCTCGCCGAGAAGGCCTACTACATCGTGGCCGGCATCCCGGGTGTGGACACCGGGTCGGTGGCGAGCACGATGAAGGCCGCGGACGCGCGTACCGCCGAACCGCACGAGTTCATCGACTCGCTCGAGCCGGGAAGCCCGCGCAACAAGCCGTGACCGGGAGACCGTGAGCGGACAGCGGGCCGGTGGGGTACCACCGGCCCGCTGTCCATATGGCAAGATCCGAAAAATGTTCGTCCCGGGTCGCCCATGGCGTTGCTGATCCGGCGGGCCGCGGCCGCCAAGGGCCTGCTGGCCGCCGGGGCGGCGGTCATGTTCATCGCCGTCCTGCTCCTGGCCGGCCTGACCGCGTATGCGGGAGCAGCAGGCGAAGCGGGGGTACGCGCGGCCGTCGCCGCCTCCGGCCCGGGGGAACGCTCCGTGCTGATCCGCGGCACCGGCGGCGCCGACCGGGACCGGGCGGTACGCGACCAGTACGCCGGCGGCCTCGCCGGCTCCCCGGTCACTGTCCAGGGTGCCGTCTACGGTTCCGGCTGGGCCGTCGACCGGCCCGGCCCGGACGCGACGGCCGACGCGAACGGCGTGGTCTACGCCTCCGTCGTGGCCTTGGAAGACCTGCCCGCCCACGCCACCCTGGTCTCCGGTGACTGGCCGGCCGGACCGCGGACGACCGCCCTGGCCGAGCCGGTGGCCCGGCTGCTCGGCGTCACCACCGGCGACACCCTGCGCCTGGCCGACCGTCGCACGAAGCGGATCGTGCCGCTCGCGGTCTCCGGGATCTGGCGGCCGAGGGACGCCGCCGACCCGTTCTGGCTGCTCACCCCGGACGTGTTCGCCGGCCGGGCGCCCCAGTCCACCACGCACGGCCCGATCGTGGTGGACCGGGCCGCGTTCGACCGCGACTTCGCCACCGGCGCCTCGGCCGGCTGGCTGGCCCGGCCGGATCTCGCCGACGCGACGCTGGCGCGGGTGGGCCGTACCGCCGAGGCGGCCACCGCGACCGCGGAGACCCTGCCGGAACGGACCGGCCTGGGTTCGTCGGCCACCATCACCAGCGGCCTGCCCGGCCTGGCCGCCCGGCTGGAGCGCGCCGACCTGGTGAACCGCTCCGCGCTGGTCACCCCGGTGCTGCTGCTCGCCGTCCTCGGCCTGTACGCGCTGACCCTGGTGGCCCTGCTGCTCGGCGAGGCCCGCCGATCGGAGACCGCGCTGCTGCGGGCCCGGGGCGCTGCCCGCAGCCAGCTCGCCCGGCTCGCCGCGACCGAGGCGTTCGTCCTGATGCTCCCGGCCGGTCTGCTCGCCCCGCCGCTCGCGGTGTTCCTGGTGCGTACCGTCCCGGTCCCCGGCGGCCTGGACGTCGACGCCCGCCTGGACGGCCCGGTGTGGCTGATCGCCGCGCTCGCCGTGGCCGGCGGCGTCCTCGCGTTGACCCTGCCGGCGCTGAGCCGGGGCCGCACCTACGTGGCCGAGACCGCGACCCGGGCCCGGCTGCCGATCTTGCGCCGTGCCGGTGTGGACCTGGTCGTGGTCGCTCTGGCCGTGCTCGGCTGGGTGCAGCTGCGCCAGTACTCCTCACCGGTGGGTGCCGGCTTCGGCATCGACCCGCTGCTGGCGGCGGCGCCCACGCTCGGTGTGCTGACCGGCGCCGTGCTCGCCATCCGGCTGCTCCCGCCGATCGCCCGGTTCGCGGCGGCCCGGCTGGACCGCGGCGTGACCCGGGCCCGCCTGCTCGGCACCTGGCAGGCCGGCCGCCGCTCGCACGCCGGCCCGATGGTGATGGTGGCGCTCGCCGTCGCGGCCGCCACCGTCTCCTGGGGACTGAACGGCACCACCCAGGCCTCCCTGGACGACCAGGCGGAACAGCAGGTCGGCGCGGACTTCCGGCTGATCGAGACCGGCGGCACCGCCCCCGCCGGGCGGCTCGGCGAGCTCACCGCACTGCCCGGGACGGGACGCGTCGCGGCGGCCTGGCGGGAGAGCATGACGCTGAGCGCGGGCACCGACCCGGCCGAGTTCCTGGCCATCGACGCCGCGGCCGCCGCCGAGGTGGTGCTCGCCCGCGACGACGCCACCGGCGGTCCGCCCGGGCGGCTGTTCCAGCAGCTCGCCGCGGCGCGCGGCCGGGAGAATCCGGCCACCGAGCTGCGTCCCGGGCGTGTCGTCACGGACGGACCGGCCCGCACCACCGCGGTTTTCACCGACGGGCGCCGGATCGACCTCGGCGCCAGCGACCGGGGCAAGCCGCTGGACTTCACCGCCGCCGGACCCGGCCTGGCGGGTTTCATCGTGGACCCCGGGCCGGCCGGGATCACCTGGCGGGTGACCGGCCAGGACGGCGAGTGGCAGGCGGTCGGCCCGACCGGCACCGCGACGGCCGCACAGGGCGACGGCGCGCTGCGGTCGGTCGGCCGGTTCGCCGTGACCAGGATGCCCACCCGGTCCCCGGTGCCGGTCGCGATGACCCCGGCCGCCCTGACCGAACTCCGCGTCGAGGTGGGCAAGGCCTCGTTTCTGAAGCTGGGCAACGCCGGGGTGCCGATCCGGGTGGTCGCGGTCGTCGACCGGGTTCCGGGCACCGCCGGCGGAGCGGCGATCGTCGCCGACCGGACCACCCTCGACGCGCGCCTGTTCGAAGGCTGGGGCCTGGTCCCGGGCACCGGCGAGTGGTGGCTCAGCGGCACGCCGGCCGGCGTACACGACCTGACCGGCCTGCGCGTACTCGACCGCCGGGCGCTTGCCGACGCCGCCTCCCGGGACCCCTTCGGCGCGGGCGCCCGGGTCGCGCTCTTCCTCGCCGCGTTCGGCGCGGTCCTGCTGGCCGCGGCCGGCATCGCGGCCGACTCCCGGGCCACCGCCCGGCGCCGGGCCGGCGAACTGGCCGTCCTGCACACCCTCGGCGCCGGTCCCCGCCTGCTGGCCCGCTCGCTCGTGGTGGAGCAGGCCTTCCTCGCCGGGGTGGGCGCGCTCGCCGGCCTGGCGGTCGGTCTGCTGGTCGCGGGCGCGATGGCTCCGCTGCTGGTGCTCACCCCGACCGCGGTGCGGCCGGTGCCGGAGCCGGTGGTCGAGGTCGGCTGGCTGCCCACGGTGGCCAGCGTGGTGCTGCTGGTCGGCATCGCGCTCACGCTGAGCGCCGCCTCCGCGGCCTCGGCGGCACGCCGGCTTCCAGCGGCGCGGTTGCGGTTGGGCGCGGATCGATGAGAGACAACCTGATGGGTACGCTGCGCCGGGTACGCGCCTACGCCGGCCAGCTCGGCCTGCTCGCCGCCCTGGTGGTCCTCACCGCGTTCCTGGCGTCCGGCCTGCCCCGGATCGCCAACGACCGCACCGACGTGGGCCTGCGCGCCGAGATCGGGCGTCTCGAGCCGAGTCAGCGGGACCTGACGTTCGCGCTGCCCGGCCTGGACCCGCTGGTCCGGCCGCCGGGCGATCAGTCGGCGAAGCTGGACCGGGTCCGCCAGGAACTTCCGGCGCCGCTGCCCGGGCTGATCGAGGACGGCTGGTTCGTCGCCGAGGCGGGACCGGCCGGCGTGGCCGTCGGCGCCGCCGACCCCGGCAGCTGCCCGCCGCTGGCGGCGGTCCGCCGGCAGACCGGCTCCGAGCAGGCCACCCGGCTGGTCGAGGGCCGGGCTCCGCAGTCCCGCGAGGTGCCGGAGGCGATCGCCGGGCGCGACGAGGCCCGGGCGCTGGGCGTACGGGTCGGCGACACGCTCACCATGCACTCCCGGTGGGGTACCGCGCAGGTGAGCCTGGTCGGCGTCTACGAACCCGTCGACCCGGCCGCCGCGTTCTGGGCCGACTCGAAGCTGACCCGGGTTCCCTGCCCGAGCGTGGACGACGGCACCCGGTTCCGGGCCACCCTGCTGACCGACCGCGGCGGCGCGGAACTGGCCGCCCTGCGCACCGGCGAGCTGCGGGAACGCTGGCGTTACCGGCTCGACGCGCAGCGGCTGACCGCCGACCGGATCGGCGACCTGACCATCGCGGTGGCCGCCGCGCGCCGCTACCCGCCCGAGTTCAGCACGCTGCTGAGCAGTGTGGACGCCACGCTCGCCGACTTCGACGAGCGGCTGCGCGGGGTCCGGGCGCTGCTCGCCGTGGTGCAGGCCGGTCTGCTCGCCACGGCGGCCGGGCTGATCCTGCTCGCCGCCCGGCTCGGCGTGGACCGCCGTCGCAACGAGTACGCGCTGATCCGGGCCCGGGGCGGCTCGGTCCGGGCGATCGGTGCCCGTGCCCTCGGCGAGACGACGCTCGTCGTCCTGCCCGCCGCCGCGCTCGGCTGGCTGGCCGGTGCGCTGACCGGTGGACGGCCGGACGCCTGGGAGCCGCTGCTGGCCGGTGCGATCGTGCTGCTCGCGGTGGCCGCCCCGGCCGGGTACGCGGCCGCCGGCGCCCGCCACCCCGACTTCACCGGGCACCGGCGTGACCTGGCCGCCGACCGGCCGTCGCCACGCCGGCTGACCGCCGAACTGTTCGTGGTGGCCCTCGCGGCCGGTGGCATCTACCTGGTCCGGCGGCGCGGCATCGACGCGGGCGCCGGCGTCGACCCGTACCTCGTCACCGCCCCTGTCCTGCTGGCGCTCGCCGCCTCCCTGGTCGCACTGCGGGTGATGCCGTTCCCGCTGGCCCGGCTCGGCCGGCTCGCCGCCCGCGCCCGCGGTGCGGTGGTCTTCCTGGGGATCAGCGGCGCCAGCCGGGGTGCCCCGCTGCGCTCCGGGCCGCTCGCCGTGCTGGTGGTCGCGATCGCCACCGGCATCTTCAGCAGCACCGTGACGACCACCGTGGGACACGCCCGGGACCGCGCCGCCGAACTGGCCATCCCGGCCGACGCGCTGGTCACCGGCTTCCTCTTCGCCCCGGACACCGCGGCCGAGGTCGCCGAGCTGGACGGTGTGGACGCCGCCGTGCCGGTGCTGGCGTTACCGGCGACGAACATCCGCGGCGAGGACAGCCCGCTGATCGTGCAGGCGCAGGGCCTCGTGGCCGACGCCACCGCGATCCCCGGCATGCCGGAGGTGCTCACCTCGGCCCGCCCCGGCGGCGAGCAGGTGCCCGCGGTCGTGTCGCCGATGCTGGCCAAGCGGGTCGGCGCCGGCGGCACCGTCGAGGTGCAGGGCCGCCAGTACGCGTTCCGGGTCGCCGCCGTCCAGGACACCGTGCCCGGCCTCAGCACCGACGTACGCGACTTTGTGGCGCTGCCGCTGCAGGCCATGCCGATCCCGGACTTCCAGCCGATCGTGCCCAACCGGATCCTGCTCCGCGGCGACGCCTACGACCCGCGGGCGGTACGCGAGGTCGCCGACGCCGGCCAGAGCAGGCAGGCGAAGGACGCGACCGGGCAGGACGTCGAGGCGTACGAGCTGGCCATGCCGGCCACGCTCACCACCCGGGCCGCCCTGCGCGCGGAACTCGGCAAGCGCGGCGTCGACGGCGTGCTCGGCTTCACCTTCTCCGCCGGGGTGGCGGCGTCCGCCGGGCTCGCCCTGCTCGCGGTCGCACTCACCGTGCTGGCCGGCGCGCCGGCTCGCGGCCGGACCCTGTCCCGGCTGCGCACGCTGGGACTGTCCACCCGGCAGGGGCGGCGGCTGCTCGTGTTCGAACTCGTACCCCTGCTCGGGGTCGCCGTGCTCGTCGGCGGCCTGGTCGGAACCGCACTGCCGGTGCTGATCGGGTCCGCTCTGGGCCTGAGCGACTTCACCGCCGGCCTGCCGGCCGGGATCAGCGTCGACCCGCTGCTCGCCGCCGGGGTGCTGGTGGTCGCGGCGCTGGCCGTGGCCGCCGCGCTGGTGGTCGAGGACATCGCCAACCGCCGGCTGCGCCTCGGCACGGTGTTGCGGCTGGGAGAGGAGCAACTCTGATGGGCAGTGCTGATTCAACCCTCGCCGATCTGGAGAGGCGGGCCGCTGCTCGGGCGGCCGCGCGGGCCGGTGGACAGGACCGGCTCAGCGGTCACATCGTCTGCGACGGGCTGGTGCGCATCTTCCGTACCGAGGGTGTCGAGGTGGTCGCCCTGCAGGGCCTGGACCTGGTGGTGGACCGCGGTGAGCTGCTCGCCGTGGTGGGCGCCTCCGGCTCCGGCAAGTCCACCATGCTCAACATCCTGTCCGGACTGGACGAGCCGACCGCCGGCATGGCCCGGGTCGCCGGATACGAGCTGCTCGGCATGTCGGCGAGGAAACGCCTGGAGTACCGGCGGCGGATCGTCGGCTTCGTCTGGCAGCAGACGGCGCGCAACCTGCTGCCGTACCTCACCGCCCGGGAGAACGTCGAGCTACCGATGCGGCTGGCCGGCAGCCGCAAACGGGACCGGGCGATGGAACTGCTGGACATGGTCGGTGTCACCGGCCGGGCCGACGCCCGCCCGGACCAGATGAGCGGCGGCGAGCAGCAGCGCTGCGCGGTCGCGGTGGCCCTGGCCAACGACCCCGAGGTGCTGTTCGCCGACGAGCCCACCGGCGAACTCGACGAGGCCACCGCCGACGAGGTGTTCGGCGCGCTGCGCACGGTGAACGCCGAACTGGGCGTCACCGTCGTGGTGGTCACGCACGACATGAACGTGGCCGGCCATGTGCGGCGCGCCGTCGCCATCCGCGACGGGAAAACCGCCTCCGAGGTACGCCGGAGCGCGCGCATCGGTGCGGACGGGACCGAACAGCACGTCACCGAGGAGTACGCGGTGCTGGACCGGGCCGGCCGTCTGCAACTGCCGGCCGCGTTCGTCGAGGCGCTCTCGCTGCGCGACCGGGTACGCCTCAACCTCGAACCGGACCACGTCGAGGTCCGCCCCGGCAGTTCCGATCGCAGCGTGGAGGACCAGGCATGAACGTCGTCGAGGTGTCCGGCGTCGGCCGCGACTACGGCAGCGGTGACCGCGTCGTGCACGCCCTCACCGACGTCTCCTTCGAGGTCGCGAAGGGTGAGCTGGTCGCCGTCCGCGGCCGCTCCGGCGCCGGCAAGACCACCCTGCTGAACCTGATCGGCGGCCTGGACAAGCCGGACACCGGCACCATCACGGTGGCCGGCCGCAAGGTCACCGGGGCCGGCGAGGCGGAACTCCTGGAACTGCGCCGCGACGTGATCGGCTTCGTCTTCCAGTCGTTCGGCCTGATCCCGATCCTCTCCGCCGCCGAGAACGTCAGCGTCCCGATGCGCCTGGCCAGGCGCGACCCCGCCGAACGCGACCAGCGGGTCGCCGTGCTGCTGGAGCTGGTCGGCCTCGGCGGCCAGGCCGCGCAGCGCCCCGGCGAGCTCTCCGGCGGCCAGCAACAGCGGGTGGCGGTGGCCCGCGCCCTGGCCAACGACCCGGACCTGCTCATCGCCGACGAGCCGACCGGCCAGCTGGACTCGGACACCGGCCGCGCCATCATGGACCTGCTGCGCGCGGTGGTCGACGCCCGGGGGATGACCGCGCTGGTCGCGACCCACGACGCGGCCCTCATCGACCGCGCCGACCGGGTCCTCACCCTCCGCGACGGCCGTCTTGTCTAGCGGTGGATTCCTGTCCCGGCTGCTCGCACTAGTCCCGACTGTCGCGTTGCTCTGCGCCTGCGCACCGGAACCCCAGCCCTGGACGGACATCGGTGAGCGCTGCCCGGAACTGACCGTCCCGGCGTTCGCCGCTGTCAGCCACGGCACGCTCCTGCCGTGGTCCGGTGCGATCGGGGACGTCTACTTCGGCTACTGCCGGTACGGAAGCGAGAGCGATCCGGCCGGGTTCACCGCGATCTACACCATCGACCGGAATCCCCGGCACGAGCGCTATTGGGACGGCCTCGCCGAGTCGACGCGCGAGCAGGCCGAGGGCGACGTGCAGCCGTTCGTCACGTTGCCCGACGTGGGCGTGCCGGCTCTGGCGGTCGTCAACGAGGAGGTGATAGAGGCCACGGCCTGGTCACGGAACGCCTCCGTGGTCGCCGCCTTCGGCGATTCACTGACGGAGCCGGCTCCGACGCAGCCACAGCTGACCGCCCGGGCCGGTGACCTGGGGCCCCTGCTGCGGGATCTGGTGACAGGACTCCATAGCGCTCCCCTGACCGGTTCATAGCTCACACAGCTTCGCACCGGAGCGCATGTCGCCCAGGTAGGCCTTGAGCGCCGCGGTCCTGGCCTCCGCCTCGGCGATCAGGTGCTCGGCGACCTCGCCCCAGTCCTGCGGCTGTGGGTCGGGCGGCAGGTCGGCGAAGACCTCGGCGATCTCGCGGACGGTCAGCCCGACCCGCTGCGCCACCTTCGCCACGCGGATCCGGCAGGCCGCGCCGTCGTCGAAGCGCCGCTGGCCACCGGCGGTCCGTTCGGCCCGGACGATGCCGTGTTCCTCGTAGAAGCGGACCGCTGACGGTGCCACCCCGGCCGCGGCGGCGACCTCGCCGACGGTGAGTGTGTACGCCCCGATGTCATGGGTGACCGTCGCCATCTCGTGCTCCCCCCGGGTGCCGCCTTGACTTCAACATATGTTGAAGGCCGAGGCTGGCGCCATGACTGAGACGACCGTTACGGATCTGCCCACCCTGCCCGCCACCCTGCCCGCCACCGGCGGGGGAGAACCTCTGCGGATCGCCGTCGTGGCGGCCAGCGTCCGCGACCAGCGGATGGGACGCACGCTCGCCGAGTGGGCGGCGTTCCGGGCAGCCACCGACGCCGAGGTCGACCTGATCGACTGCGCCGACTGCGTGCTGCCCGGCGACGGCGAGCTGCGTCCCGGCGGCAGTTCGGGTTCACCCGTCGCCGCCCGGATCGACGCCGCCGACGCGTTCGTATTCGTCACGCCCGAGTACAACCACAGCTACCCAGCCAGCCTGAAGCGGCTCATCGACTGGCACTACCGGGAGTGGATGTTCAAGCCCGCCACCGTGCTCTCGTACGGCGTGCAGGGCGGCCTGCTCGCCACCGAGCACCTGCGGGGCGTCTTCGCCGAACTGCACATGGTCACCACCCGCCGGGTGGTCGGGCTACGCACGCCCTGGGACGATCTGGGACCGGCCGGCTACGCGCCGCCGGCCGCTGTCGAGCAGGCGTACGACGCCGCCCTGCACGAGCTCGGCTGGTGGGCCACCGTGCTGCGGTCCGCGCGCCGCGACCGTCCGTTCGCCCGCTGATGAGCGTCCGGCGCATCGGCCTGACCCTCGCGCTGGGCGGCCTGATGGTCGTGGTGGACACCACCGTTACCGTCGTGGCCCTGCCCGAGATCGTCGCCGGCCTGAACACCACGTTGCCCGCCGTGCAGTGGGTGACCACGGGTTACCTGCTCGGAATCGTCGCGGTGATCCCACTCGCCGGCTGGACATCAACCCGGTTCGGCGCCCGCCGCGTGTACCTGACCGCGCTCCTCGTCTTCACCCTGTTCTCCGTGCTGGCCGGCCTGGCCTGGAGCGCGGCCTCGCTAGCGCTCTTCCGGGTACTCCAGGGCCTGGGCGGCGGCCTGCTCAACCCGGTCGGCCAGGCCATCGGCCTGCGCGCCGCCCCACGCGACCAGCGCGGCCGCCTGATGAGCCTGCTGGTGCTGCCGCTGCTGATCGGCCCCGCCGCCGGCCCGCTGCTCGGCGGCTGGCTCGTCGACACCGCATCCTGGCGCTGGATCTTCCTGATCAACGTGCCGCTCGGCCTGGCAGCCCTGCTGATCTGCGCTCGCGTCCTCCCCGCGGACCCGCTCCCATCAGCGCAGGCCGCGCCGAAAGCGCCCGGCCGGGCGGCGCCCGAACCCTCCGCCCGGGCGGCGCTTGAACGCTCCAGCCAAGCGCTACCCGGAGGCTCGGGCCGGGCGTTGCCCGAACCCTCCAACCGGGCGGCGCACGAACGCTCCAGCCAAGCGTTGCCCGAAGGCTCGGGCCAGCTGGTGTCTGACGACTCCAGTGGGGTGGTATCTGATCGCTCGGGCCGGGCGGTATCTGATCGCTCGGGCCGGGCGGTGTCTGGGCGCTCGGATCGGGTGGCGCCGGGTGCGGTACCGGTGGACTGGGCTGGGCTCGCCCAGCTGTCCGGTGGCGCTGTGCTGGTCGTGCTCGGCGGCACCTTGCTCGACCGGCCCGGCGGCGTCTCCTGGCCGGCGGCCGGGCTGCCTGCGGGGCTGCTCGTGTTCGGGGCGTTGCTGCTCGCGGCTTTCGTCCGCCGCGCACGGCGTGTGCCGGATCCGCTCGTCGACCTGCGGCTGCTCGCATACCGGCCGTTGCGGGCCGGCCTGGCCGTGCTGGTCTGCTTCGGGGCGGCCTATTTCGGGTCGATGTCAGTGCTGCCGCTCTACGTGCAGGGCGTCCGGGGCGACAGCGCGGGCCTGGTGGGACTGCTCATGCTGCCCTCGGCCGTCGCGGTGGGTGTGGTCGCGCAGGTCGCCACCCGGCTCGTCGACAAGGTCCCGCCGCGCCGGATCGTGCTCACCGGCACGACTCTGGCTCTGCTCGGCGCCGCGGGCCTGGCGGCGACGACCGTCACCGAGGCCGGCTATCCCTGGATCATCGCGGCATCGGTGCTGCTCAGCGCCGGATCGGGCGCCACCATCATGCCCACCATGACGGTCGCGCTGCGCGATCTGGCGAACCCCGAGACACCGCGCGGCACCACCCTCCTAGCCCTGTCCCAGCAGCTGGCCTCCGCCCTCGGCGGCGCGGCCGTCGCCGTCATCCTGAGCGGTCTGATCACCGCACGGGTAGCCGGGGGAGTGGCCGAGATGCTCGCCCTGAACCCGGCGGCCCGCGAGGCCCAGCAATCCGGCCTCGCCGCCGCCGTCGGCGGCACGTACCTGTTCGCAGTCCTGCTGCTGGCCCTGAGCGTCACGATCGCCGCCCGATCCCTCCACCCGGACCGCACCCCGACGCCGACCCCCGCCACCTACGGGTGACACTGCTACCCACGGGTGACGCTGCCGCGGGCGGTTGACGCCGCCCGCGGCTGACGCCGCCCGCTTGCCGCCTGCCGGGCCGCTTGAGAGCGGCAGCTCGCCTGCCGCCTGCCGGGCCGCCCGCGGCTGACGCCCGCCCCGCCTGCCGCCCCCACGGGCAGCCTTCCGCCCTCCCGCCTGCCATCTACGCGCTGCCGTCCGTGGGCCGCCTGCCGCCTGCGCGCTGCCGTCTGCCGCCTGCGTGCCGCCGCCTGCGCGCCACGCGCCAGGGCCCGGCGGGCGCGTTTCGGCCTTGAGTGGTGGATGGTCGCGCGGCTCGGCGGGACGGGGCGGTTCGGCGGGGACGGCCGTTCTCGCGTACCAGGAAAGGGGTTGATCTTTGTTAGGCGGGCGCAGGGAAAGGGGCCGCATCCTGCTGGATGCGGCCCCTGACTGCGTTGGTGAGCTAGATCGCTACCCCTTGACGCTGCCGGCGAGGAGGCCTCGGACGAAGTAGCGCTGGAGCAGCAGGAATACCGTGACCGGCACGATGATCGAGACGAAGGCGCCGGCGGAGAGCAGGTGCCAGGCCGTGCCTCGGGTGCCGCTGAGGTTGGACAGCTGGACGGTGATCGGGGAGATCTCCGGCGAGCCGGCGAAGGTCAGCGAGACCAGCAGGTCGTTCCAGACCCAGAGGAACTGGAAGATGCCGAACGCGGCGAGTGCCGGGGTGAGCAGCGGTAGCAGCACCCGGAAGAAGATCGCTACGTGGCCGGCGCCGTCCATGCGGGCCGCCTCGATCAGGCTGGACGGTACTTCCTTGATGAAGTTGTGCAGGATGTAGATCGCCAGCGGCAGGGCGAACGCCGAGTGCGACAGCCACAGCGTCCAGAACGTGTTCGCGATGCCCAGGTCGACGTAGAGCGTCAGCAGGGGGATCAGGGTCACCTGGATCGGCACGATCTGCAGCGCGAAGATCGCGATGAACAGGACGTTCTTGCCGGGGAACTTCATCCAGGCGAACGCGTACGCCGCGAGCGACGCCAGGCAGAGCGGGATGATCACGGCGGGCAGGGTGATGACCACCGAGTTCAGGAAGAAGTCTGCCAGGTTGATCGCGTCCGGGTCGAACACCGACTGGTAGTTCTCCAGGGTGAAGGTCGGGTCGGAGAACCACGTCCACCAGCCGGTCGTCTTGATCGCCCGCTCCGGCCGGAACGAGGAGATCAGCAGACCGAACGTCGGCAGCGTCCAGAGCACCGCGATGACGATCGCGGCCAGCGAGGCCCACGGCGAGGTGAGCTTCTTCTTCGCCTTCGAGGCGGTGGACTCCTTCTTGTCCACGGCGATCGGTGGCGTGGTGGTGAGGGGAGTAGCGGTGGTCATCACGCCTCCGAACGGCGAAGCTGCCGGATGTTGTACACGACGATCGGGATGACGAGAACGAACAGCACCACTGCGAGCGCCGCGCCGAGACCCTGGTTGGCGCTGCGGAAGCTCTGGCTGTAGAACTCGTTGGCGATCACGCTCGTGTCGAACCGGCCGCCGGTCATCGTCTGCACGATGTCGAAGACCTTGAGCGTGCCGATCGCGATGGTGGTCAGCACGACGATCACCGCCGGGCGGATCGCGGGCAGCGTGACGAAACGGAACATGCCCCACGGGCCGACGCCGTCGAGGCGGGCGGCCTCGATGATGTCGTCCGGGATCGCCTTGATGGCCGCCGAGAGCACGGTCATCGCGAAGCCCGCCTGGATCCAGATCATCACGAGGATCAGCAGGAACGTGTTCAGCGGTGAGTCGATCAGCAGCTGGACCGGCTCGCCGCCGAACCAGACGATGACCTGGTTGACCAGACCGATCTGCTTCACGTTGCCCTGGTCGGGGCGGTACTCGTACATGAACTTCCAGATCACCGACGCCGCGACGAACGAGATCGACATGGGCAGGAAGATCAGCGCCTTGGCGAACGCCTCACCCTTCGCCTTGTCGACCAGGATGGCGTAGAGCATGCCCACGGCGGTCGCCACGAACGGTGTCAGCAGCACCCACAACGCCGTGTTCCGGAGCACGACCAGCTGCTCCGAGTCGGTGAAGATGGTCTTGTAGTTGTCGATCCCGATGAAGGCGTCACCTGCGGCGTTGAAGAACGACTCGTAGATGGTGCGGACACCGGGGTAGAGGAGCCCGACGCTGAGCATCAGCACGACGGGGGCGAGATAGAGGTACGCGACCGTGCGGTCGCGCTTGCCGGCGAAACGACCGGCGATGAACAGGATCAAGCCGACCACGGCGGCGAACAGCAGGATCGCCGCGAACATCTGGACGATCTTATCGGTGGTGGTGGAGGCGGTGGTGAACACGCGGCCCGTTCCTCCCAGGGTGGAATCCCAGCAAGAAGACTAGTGAAAAGCAAAGACGGCCGAACTGCTAGAGGCCGGTCGGGCATCCCCGACCGGCCCCGCGGTGGTACTCAGTGCATTACTGCGGCCAAGCCTTCTCGATGTTGTCCAGGGTCGTCTTCGTGTCCTGGCCGGTGATCCAGTTGGTGGTCTGCTTCCAGAACGCGTTCGAGCCGACCGCGGCGGGCATCATGTCCGAGCCGTCGAAGCGCACCGTGGCGTTCGGGTCGAGCAGGATCGTCGCGGAGAGCTTGTCGATCGGGTTCTTCATGTTGTTCGGGTCCAGGCCCTTGTTGGCGCTCACCCAGCCCGACGACAGCTTGGCCTTGGTGTTGGCCCACACGTCGCTGGACAGGTAGGTCTGGAACGCCTTGACCTCGGGACGGTCCGCGAACGCCAGGACGAACTCACCGGCGACGAGCACCGGCTTGGTGGTGGCGTCCTTGCCCGGAAGGTAGAAGGCGTAGACGTCGCCGTCCTCGGCGATCTTGGTGTCCTTGTCGAAGTTCGCCGCGTAGAAGCTCGCCTGGCGGTGCAGCGAGCAGGAGCCCTCGAGGATCTTCAGGCCGGCGTCCTGGAACGTGGTGCTGGCGATGCTCTTGACGTCGCCGAGACCGCCGTTCACGTACTGGTCGTTCTTCAGGTAGCCGCCGACCGCGTCGAGAGCCGCGGTGGCCTCGGGGCCGTTGAACGGAACCTCGTGCTTGACCCACTTGTCGTAGGTCTCCGGACCGGCGGTCCGGAGCATGAAGTCCTCCATCCAGTCGGTGAGAGGCCAGCCGGTCGCCTCACCGCTGGAGATGCCGGCGCACCACGGCTTCTTCTTGTCCGCCACCATCTTGTCGGTCAGAGTCTTGAGCTCGTCCAGTGTGGTGGGGACCGTGTAGCCGCTGTCCTTGAACTCCTGCGGGGAGTACCACACCAGCGACTTCACGTTCGATCCGAGCGGCGCGGCGTAGAACTTGCCGTCGACCGTTCCGTACGCCTTCCAGTCCTTGCCGAAGAACCGGTCGACGTTCGCCTCGGTCTCCTGCGGAGCCGCGACGGCCTTGCCCGTGGCGACGAGCTGCTGCAGCAGGCCGGGCTGGGGCACGTAGGCCACGTCCGGCGGGTTGCCGGCCTTGGCGCGAACCAGGACCTGAGTCTCGAAGGCCTTGTCGCCCTCGTATTTCACCGTGACGCCGGTGCACTGCTCGAAGGGCTTGTAAGAGTCCTTGTGCGGAGTGTCCTCCGGGGTGACGATGCTCGTGTAGATCGTTACCGTCTTGCCAGTCAGCTCACCGAACGCCTTGTACGGCGCGCAGTCGATGGCCGACGCCTCTGTGTCGGTGGACCCGCCTCCCGAGTCGTCGTCTCCGCCGCAAGCGGTCAGGCTGAATGCCAGCCCGACGCTGAGGGCACCGGCGAGCGCGACCCGGGATCGCGAACTCCCACGTTGACCGAACATACCGCTCCCTATGTCATGTAGCGCCTCCGGCGTCTTGACGACGCCGCCGTCCGAAGCGCTTCTTGACCAACAGTCAAGAGGTAACCAGCAAGTTGCGCAATGATTTCGCCGTGATCGAGTCGGTAACGATATCGCTGCGACACCTGAGAACCTTAACCGGTTAAGAAGATTGGCGAAAGCACTTAGCGCCTTGCCCTCTTATACACCTATTTTCCCGCGTGAACCGGGCGTACCGTGAACAGTGAGTCGGTTTTGTTAACCTTCGGGGGAAGCTGCTTCTGCCGGGAACTCGCGCATCAGGGGTTCACCCGCGAAAAGGTATCGCCGTGGGGCCCGGAGGCCACCACGGCGATAGAGGTACGTGCGGTCAGCGGGCCGGTCAGCGGGCGACGGCCAGGTACCGGTAGCCCATCCGGCGCATCCGCTCGGCGTCGAGCACGTGCCGCCCGTCGAGCACCACCGGCGTACGCATCAGCCCGACGAACTTGGACCAGTCCAGCTCGAGGTACTGCGCCCACTCGGTGACCAGCACGACGGCGTCGCAGTCGGCGAACAGGTCGTCGATCGTCTCGCTCAGGTACGGCGCGAGCTCCGGCTGCTCGACCCGGAACCGCTCGGTCGCCACCGGGTCGTGCAGCTTCACCCGGGCGCCCCGGGCGAGCAGCGAGTTGGCGATGTCCAGCGCCGGCGCGTCGCGCAGGTCGTCGGTGTTCGGCTTGAACGCCAGCCCGAGCAGGCCGATCTTGCGGCCCTTGAGGATGCGCAGCTCGTCCTGGAGCCGCTCCACCGCGATGGCGCGCTGCCGCTGGTTGACGTCGCGGGCCGCCTTCACGATCGGCATCTCGAGGTTGTACTCGGCCGCGGTGGCGATCAGCGCCTTGGTGTCCTTGCCGAAGCAGGAGCCGCCCCAGCCCACGCCGGACTGCAGGAACCGCGAGCCGATCCGCTGGTCCAGGCCCATGCCGCGGGCCACCTCGGTGATGTCCGCGCCGACCTTGGCGGCGAGCTGGCCGATCTCGTTGGCGTAACTGATCTTCAGGGCCAGGAAGGCGTTTGCCGCGTACTTGATCAGCTCGGCCGACGCGAGGTCGGTGGAGACCAGCGGCACCGCGCTGACGTCCTCCGGCCGGGGCAGGAAGGTCGGCGGCGTGAAGGTCTGGTTGATGATCGGCCGGTAGAGGCGGTTGAGCACCTCGAGGCTGCGCGGGTTGTCCGAGCCGATGACGATCCGGTCCGGGTAAAGGGTGTCCGCGATGGCGTTGCCCTCGCGCAGGAACTCCGGGTTGGAGGCGACCGCGAACTCGCCGGGCGTCTCGGACCGCTGGGTGAACGAGTCCCGCAGGATGGCGTCCACCCAGTTCCCGCTGCCGATCGGCACGGTGGACTTGTTGACCACCACGGTGAAGTCGTGGTTCAGCGCCTGGGCCACACTCTCCGCCGCGCTGCGCAGGTAACGCAGGTCCGGGCTGCCGTCCTCGGCGGACGGCGTCTGCACCGCCACGAAGACGACGTCGGCGCCGGGCACCCCGTCGTCGTAGGACGTGGTGAACGTCAGGTTCGGCGCGGCCTCGGCGAGCAGCTCCTCCATGCCGGGCTCGTAGATCGGACAGCGTCCGGCCCGCAGCATGTCGACCTTCGCCTGGTCGAGGTCGACACAGGTCACCTCGTGTCCCAGGAAGGCGAGGCTGACGCCGGTGGTCAGACCGACGTAGCCGGTGCCGACAACGCAAACCTTCATGCAATCTCCTCCACCGCTACGCGAGCCGGGGTTACGCCACGTACCGCCGGCCGCGGCCCGCCGGCCTCTCGACGGGCCGGCTGGACGACGTTCCGGTGGCGTCGGCCTGCGTGTTCCGCCGAATGATACACAGCGGAAAAGCCCTCATTTTGTCACTGGATGCCCCTCTTCGTCCCGGCCTGCGGGGGCTCCGTGGCGGGGGTCTACCCGGTCTTCGGTCCATTGAATCCGGGGCCGACAACAGCAGGCGGCCATTCGTCACGCTCCGTAGTCGCGCGATGTGCCTGATGTCAACGCGGAGTTTCCGGCTCTTGACATCACGATGACGGCGACCGACGCTCTCTGGGAGCGCTCCCACATGAACGTTCGTCGATGGAAGGTCACGCGATGCGATGGTCCCCCGGCGGTGCGCTGGTCGCCGCCCTGGTAACAGCCGCGACGGCGGTCGCCGTCGTCTCCGGGCCACCCGCTGCCACCGCGGCCTCCAGCGAGCCGTACACCTGGAAGAACGTCCGCATCGACGGAGGTGGTTTCGTACCGGGCATCGTCTTCAACCCGGGGGAGAAGGACCTCGTCTACGCCCGGACCGACATCGGCGGGGCGTACCGCTGGAACCAGTCCGCCCAGTCCTGGACCCCGCTGCTCGACTGGGTGGGGCAGAGCGACTGGGGCCACAACGGGGTGCTCAGCATCGCGCCGGACCCGGTCGCCACCAACCGGGTCTACGCCGCGGTCGGCATGTACACCAACAGCTGGGACCCGAACAGCGGGGCCATCCTGCGCTCCACCGACAAGGGAAACACCTGGCAGCGGACCGCGCTGCCGTTCAAGGTCGGCGGCAACATGCCCGGCCGGGGCATGGGGGAGCGGCTCGCCGTCGACCCGCGGAACAACCGGAACGTCTATTTCGCCGCGGAGGGCGGAAACGGGCTCTGGCGCAGCACCGACTTTGGCGTCACCTGGGCCAAGGTCACCAACTTTCCGAACGCCGGCAACTACGTGCAGGACCCGTCGGACACCAACGGCTACCTGAGCCAGAACCAGGGCCTCACCTGGGTCACCTTCGATCCGGCGTCGTCTGCGATCTACGTGGGCGTGGCGGACAAGGAGAACCCGGTCTACCGCTCGCTCGACTCCGGCGCCACCTGGGAGCGCATCCCCGGCCAGCCCACCGGATACCTCGCGCACAAGGGCGTGGTGCAGGGCAAGTACCTGTTCATCGCGACCAGTGACACCGGCGGGCCGTACGACGGGACGGCCGGGCAGGTGGCGCGGCTGGACACCACGACCGGCACCTGGACCGACATCTCGCCGACCCCGGTCGCCGACCGCTACTACGGCTACTCCGGTCTCACCGTCGACGCGCAGAAGCCCGGCACGCTGATGGTCGCCACGCAGATCTCCTGGTTCCCGGACGCGGTCTTCTTCCGCAGCACCGACTACGGCGCCACCTGGACCCGGATCTGGGACTGGAACGGCTACCCGAACCGGACCAAGCGCTACACCATGGACATCTCCGCCAACCCGTGGCTCGACTTCAACGGCAACCCGGCACCGCCGGAGGAGGCCCCGAAGCTCGGCTGGATGAACGAGTCCCTCGCCATCGACCCGTTCAACTCCGACCGGCTGCTCTACGGCACCGGCGCCACCGTCTACGGGACCACCCAGCTCACCAACTGGGACCGGAACACCACCTTCACCATCAAGCCGTTCGCCAAGGGCATCGAGGAGACCGCGGTCCAGGACCTGGCCAGCCCGCCCACCGGCGCGCCGCTGGTCAGCGCCCTCTACGACGTCGGCGGCTTTCATCACGCCGACCTGGACGCGGTACCGGCGAGCTTCCACGACAGCCCGAACCTGGGCAGCAACACCGGCCTGGACTTCGCCGAGCTCAACCCGCAGTTCTTCGTCCGGGTCGGCAACAACTCCGCGGCGCCGCACATCGGCGTCTCCAACGACGGCGGCAAGAACTGGTACCAGGGCCAGGAGCCGTCCGGCGTGACCGGCGGCGGCACCGTCGCGGTCGGCGCCGACGCGAACGCGGTGGTCTGGTCGCCGGCCGGCACCGGCGTGCACTACTCGACCACCCGGGGCAGCTCATGGACCGCGTCGACCGGCGTCCCGGCCGGCGCCAAGGTCGAGTCGGACCGGGTCAACCCCAAGACCTTCTATGCGTACGCCGCGGGCAAGTTCTACACCAGCACCGACGGCGGGGCCTCCTTCACCGCGTCGGCCGCCGCCATGCCGGCCACCGGACGGGTCAACCTCCGTGCGGTGCCCGGGGCAGCGGGCGAGGTCTGGCTGGCCGGTGAGACCGGCCTGCTGCGCTCCACCGACTCCGGCAAGACCTTCACCGCCGCCGGCGGCGTCAGCGAGGGCATCAACGTGGCCTTCGGCAAGGCCGCGCCGGGCGCGACCCGCCCGGCGGTCTTCCTGGTGGGCACGGTCGACGACCTCGCCGGTGTCTTCCGCTCCGACGACACCGGCGCGAGCTGGGTGCGGATCAACGACGACCAGCATCGGTACGGCAACGCGGGCGACGCCCTGGCCGGGGACCCACGTGTCTGGGGCCGGGTGTACCTGGGCACCAACGGCCGCGGAATCCTGTACGCCGATCGCGCCGGCGGCCCGGTGTCCCCGTCGCCGTCGGTCAGCTCTTCGTCGGCCTCGCCCTCCCCGTCGGTCTCCATCTCGCCCTCGGTCTCTGTCTCGCCCTCGGTCTCTGTCTCGCCCTCGGTTTCCGTCTCGCCCTCGGTTTCCGTCTCGCCCTCGGTTTCCGTCTCGCCCTCGGTTTCCGTCTCGCCCTCGGTTTCCGTCTCGCCCTCGGTTTCCGTCTCGCCCTCGGTTTCCGTCTCGCCCAGCCCGTCCACCGGCGCCTGCACCGCCACCTACAAGGTCACCGGGCAGTGGGGCGGCGGGTTCCAGGGCGAGGTGACCGTCAAGAACACCGGTACGGCCGCCACCGCCGGCTGGAAGGTCACCTGGGCCTTCACCGGCGGCCAGACCGTCACCCAGAGCTGGGGCGGCACCGCCACCCAGTCCGGTACCGCCGTGACCGTCGTCAACGCCGGCTACAACGGCGCCCTCTCGTCCGGGGCTTCCACCACCTTCGGATTCCTCGGCAGCACCACCGGCACCACCAATCCCGTTCCGTCCCCGATCAGCTGCTCCACCTCCTGAGTACCACCTCCTCAGCACCACCCCGTCCCCGCAGGCCGGGCGGGGGGGGCGGGGGGCCCCCCCCCGGGGGGGGAGGGAAAACCCCGGCGGAGCCACCCACACAAGGGGCAACGCCAGCCCCCCCCACCCCACCCCCCCCCCCCCCCCGGCCGCCCGGGGGCCCCCCCCCCCCCCCGGCCTGGCGGAAAGGAACACCCCGTGATTCGCTCCAGACCATTCGGTCAACGCCTGCGCCGCAGGCTGGCCGCCACCGGCGTCGCCGTCCTCGGCGCCGGCGCGGTCCTCGCAGCCGGCGCCCCGGCGTACGCCGCCGCCGGCTGCACAGTCGTGTACAAGGTGCAGAGCCAGTGGCCCGGTGGGTTCACCGGCGACATCCAGATCAAGAACACCGGAGACCCGCTCACCACCTGGCGGCTGGAGTTCGACTTCCCGGACGCCGGGCAGAAGGCGGGCCAGGGCTGGAGCGGTGTCTACAGCCAGACCGGCCAGCACGTCACCGTGAACAACGCCGCCTGGAACGGCAATCTGGGCACGAACGCCACCGTCGGCACCGGCTTCAACGGTACGTTCGGCTCGACCAACCCGGTTCCGACCGCGTTCACGCTGAACGGGACGGCCTGCAACCAGACCGCGAACGTGCCGACCGTGCAGATCACCAGCCCGGCGGCGAACACCCGGTACACCGCGCCGGCGTCGATCCCGATCACCGCGAACGCCACGGCGGCCAGCGGGCAGACCATCAGCCGGGTCGAGTTCTACCACGACGGCCTGCTGCTGGGCAGCGACACCACCGCACCGTACGCCTACACCTGGGACGGCGTGCCGGCCCAGACCGCGGCGTACCGCGTGCAGGCGGTGGCCTTCGACAGCGCCGGTCTCAAGAGCAGCACCGCCGACGTGCCGGTCTTCGTCGACGCGGCGACCACCCCGTCGATCGTCGCCAACGCCACCTCGCTGGCCCTCGCGGCCGGCAAGAGCGGCCAGTGGCAGCTGAAGCTGAGCAAGGCTCCGGCCGCCAACGTCAGCGTCGCGGTGGCCCGCACCGCCGGCACCACGGCGGTCACCGCCACACCGGCCACGCTCACCTTCACCCCGTCGAACTGGAACACCGCTCAGAACGTGGCGGTCGCGGCGGCCACCTCGGCCACCGTGGGCTCCACCGCCACCATCGCGGCCACCGCGAGCGGGCACACGGCGGCCCAGCTCGGTGTCACGATCATCGACGAGGGCTCGGTGGACGCCCGGTTCACCCAGCTCTACAACGACCTGAAGAACCCGGCCAACGGGTACTTCAGCCCGGAGGGCGTGCCCTACCACTCGATCGAGACGCTGATCGACGAGGCGCCCGACCACGGCCACGAGACCACCAGTGAGGCGTTCAGCTACTGGCTCTGGCTGGAGGCCGAGCACGGCCAGGTCACCGGCGAGTGGGCGCCGTTCAACAACGCCTGGGCGACGATGGAGAAGTACATCATCCCGTCGCACGCCGACCAGCCCACCAACGCCAACTACAACGCGCAGAAGCCGGCCACGTACGCGGCCGAGTACCCGCTGCCGTCGCAGTACCCGTCGCAGCTGGACCAGGGCGTGTCGGTCGGCACCGACCCGCTCGCGGCCGAACTGAAGGCGGCGTACGGCACCGACGACATCTACGGCATGCACTGGCTGCTCGACGTCGACAACACGTACGGCTTCGGGCACTGCGGTGACGGGACCACCCGGGTCGCGTACATCAACACGTTCCAGCGCGGCCCGCAGGAGTCCACCTTCGAGACCGTTCCGCAGCCGTCCTGCGACACGTTCGCGCACGGCGGCCCGAACGGCTACCTCGACCTGTTCACCAAGGACGCCTCGTACGCCAAGCAGTGGAAGTACACCAACGCGCCGGACGCCGACGCCCGGGCCGTGCAGGTCGCCTACTGGGCCAACGTGTGGGCCACCGAGCAGGGCAAGCAGTCGCAGATCTCGGCGGCCGTGGCCAACGCCGCCAAGATGGGCGACTACCTGCGGTACTCGTTCTACGACAAGTACTTCAAGCAGCCCGGCTGCGCGTCCACCTCATGCCCGGCGGGCACCGGCAAGAACTCGTCGAACAACCTGATGTCGTGGTACTACGCCTGGGGTGGCGCGTACGACACCAGCGCCGGCTGGGCGTGGCGGATCGGGTCCAGCACCAGCCACTTCGGCTACCAGAACCCGATGGCCGCCCACATCCTGTCCAACGTCGCCGCCTTCAACCCTAAGTCGCCGACCGCCAAGGCCGACTGGCAGGCCAGCCTCGACCGGCAGCTCGAGTTCTACCAGTGGCTGCAGTCGTCCGAGGGTGCCATCGCCGGCGGCGCGACCAACAGCTGGAACGGCAACTACTCGGCGCGGCCGGCCGGCACGCCGACCTTCTACGGGCTCGCGTACGTCGAGGCACCGGTCTACGAGGACCCGCCGTCCAACCGCTGGTTCGGGATGCAGACCTGGTCCCTGGAGCGGCTGGCCGAGTACTACTACGTGACCGGCAACGCCAAGGCCAAGGCGGTGCTCGACAAGTGGGTGCCGTGGGCGCTGGCCAACACCACGATCGAGGAGGACAGCTTCCTCATCCCGTCCGACATGGAGTGGACGGGCGCCCCGAACACCTGGAACGCGTCGAACCCGCAGCCGAACACCAACCTGCACGTCGAGGTCACCAGCCGTGGCCAGGACCTGGGTGTGGCCGGCTCGTACGCCAAGCTGCTCACCTTCTACGCCGCGAAGTCCGGTAACGCGCAGGCCAAGGCGGCGGCCAAGGGGCTGCTCGACGCGATCTGGGCGTACAAGGACGACAAGGGCGTGTCGGTGACCGAGACGCGGGCCGACTACAACCGGATGGACGACGTCTACAACGCCTCCACCGGCCAGGGCATCTACATCCCGCAGGGCTGGCGTGGCGAGATGCCGAACGGTGACGTCATCCAGCCGGGCGTCTCGTTCCTGGACATCCGTTCCTTCTACCGCAGCGACCCGGACTTCCCGAAGGTCGACGCGTACCTCAAGGGCGGACCCGCGCCCACCTTCAACTACCACCGGTTCTGGGCCCAGGTCGACGTCGCCACCGGCTACGCCGACTACGCCCGGCTCTTCCCCCAAGGGTGATCAGATGAGACTCCTTCGTATGGCCGCGGTGGTCCTGTTCACCGCCGCGGCCGGACTCCTGGCACTTCCGTCGACGCCCGCTTCCGCGCACGGCGCCATTCAGGTGCCGGGCAGCCGGACCTGGTTCTGCTATCAGGACGGGCGCAACCCGCAGACCGGTGCGATCGAGCCGAAGAACCCGGCCTGTGCCGCCGCGGTGGCGCAGAGCGGCGTGACCTCGCTCTACAACTGGTTCGCCGTGCTCCGCTCGGACGGGGCGGGGCGGGTCAACGGGTTCCTCCCGGACGGCCAGCTGTGCAGTGGCGGGACGGGTGGGCCGTACAACTTCACCGGGTTCAACCTGGCCCGCAACGACTGGCCGACCACGCACCTGACGGCCGGTGCGAACATCCAGGTCAAGTACAACAACTGGGCAAAACACCCGGGTACGTTCTCGCTGTACATCACCAAGGACGGCTACAACCCGACCAAGCCGCTGGCCTGGACGGATCTCGAGCCGACCCCGTTCGACCAGGTGACCAACCCGCCGGCGAACGGCGGGCCGGGCACCGACGACGGGCACTACTACTGGACCGGCAGGCTGCCGGCCGGTAAGACCGGCAAGCACCTGATCTACTCGGTCTGGTCGCGCTCGGACAGCACGGAGACCTTCTACGGCTGCTCGGACGTGGTCTTCGACGGCGGGAACGGTGAGGTCACCGGGATCGGTAACGGCGGCACCCAGTCGCCGAGCCCTCGCCCGTCCAGCCCGCAGCCGTCCAGCCCGCAGCCCTCGAACCCGGGGCCGTCCAGTCCCGCGCCGAGCTCGCCGGGCCCGAACCCCGGTACCGGTGGCTGCAGCGCGATGTACTCGGTGAAGTCCGCCTGGAGCGGCGGGTTCCAGGGCGAGGTGATGGTTCACGCCGGCGCCACCCCGGTGAACGGCTGGAACATCTCCTGGACCTTCCCGGGCAATCAGACCCTGGCCCAGGTGTGGAGCGGGAAGTCGACAAGCAGCGGCTCGCTCGTCAGCGTGACGAACGAGACGTGGAACGCGTCGGTTCCGGCGAACGGTTACGTGACGTTCGGGTTCCTGGCGTCCGGGGCGACCGCGCCGAGCGTTAACAACCTGACCTGCACGACTGGCTGACTCATCGGCTGAAGTACCGCGTCAAACCCGCTGGCCCTCGGTGGTGTGGCTGTTGCCGCACCGCCGGGGGCCTGTTCGTCTCCGGATGGCTTGACGGGCCATCCAACGAGAACATACTTTATCGACATAAAGCGGAAGAACTTTCTCATCAGGCCCGGCGGCTGGCCCGGCCTTGGCCAGGCTGAGCGTGTCCCGGCCGGACCGGCGTGGGGCCCGCAGGACTGGGCCTTGCTCGGCCGGGCCACCACGCGGCGGGCCCTGCTGCTCGGCGGCACCGGCACCGCTCTGCTGGCCGCCACACCCGGCGCCGCCGGCCAGCGTGCCCCGGTGCACCGGACGCCGACCCGGGTCGCGACCTGGGCCACCGCCCCCACCGCGGTGAAGCCCGGCAAAGTGATCATCGTGGCGGGCAAGACGATACGACAGGTCGTCCACCTCAGCCTCGGCGGCGACCGGCCGGCCGTCAGCCTGACCAATGTCTTCGGCGCCGAACCCGTACGCATCGGCGCTGCCCGCATCGCGCTGCGCCGGGGAAGCGGCGGGAGCACCGCGATCGTGCCGGGCACCGACCGGCCGCTCACCTTCAACGGCCGCACCGGGGCCGTCCTCCCGGCCGGCGGCGCCCTCACCAGCGACCCGGCCGACCTCATCGTGCCGCCCGGCGCCGATCTGGCGATCAGCCTCTACCTGCCGGAGCGCACCCCGATCGGTACGGTGAGCCCGCGCTCCTTCCAGTCGACCGTGTTCGCCGACGGGGACGTCACGGCCGCGACCGAGCCGGACGTGAAGTGGCGGGTGGGCCGCTACCTGCTGCTGGCCGGCGTCAGCGTGCGCACCACCAGGTCCGCTGCCACCATCGCGGCGATCGGCGACTCGATCACCGTCGGGGTGAACACCCAGGAGAACGCCAACCACCGCTGGACCGACCTGCTCGCCACCCGCCTGCTGGCCGGCGATGGCTCTACCGGATTTCGCACTGTCACTGGATATCGGCCTGCCAAACGGGGGGTGATCAATCTCGGAATCAGCGGCAACCGGCTGCTCAGCGGTTTCGAGGAGCCCACCGGGCGGGCCACCGAGGCGGCGCACAGCGGGCCGTCCGCGCGCCGCCGCCTCGACCGGGACGTCCTGGCCCACCCCGGCGTGCGCTACCTGATCACGCTGATCGGCGTGAACGACCTCGGCCGGGTACCGGGCACCACCGCCGACGACCTGATCGCCGGGCACCGGGAGCTCGTCGCCCGCGCGCGCTCAGCCGGGCTGCGAATCTTCGGCGGCACGATGCTGCCCTTCGGCGGGGCCGGGCGCAGCTACGACAAGCCGGACAACCGGGCGGAACGGGACCGGCTGAACGCGTGGATGCGGTCCGCCGGCGAGTACGACGCGGTGATCGACTTCGACGCCGCGATCCGTGACCCGGCCGATCCGCAACGGATGCTGCCGGCCTACGACTGCGGCGACCACCTGCACCCCAACGACGCCGGGATGGCGGCGCTCGCGGAGGCGGTGCCACTGGAGCTCTTCGCGGATTGAGCGGGTGGTCTCCGGGCGCCGGGAACGACCTGAGGCCGCTCCCGGCATCGCCCTTCAAGGACGCCCGTCAAGGACGTCCGAGCGCCCACGACCCCCCGTGGTACCCGTGGACGCCGAACCATGGTGCCGACAACGGTTTGCAAAACGATTGCATCGTGGGTGATCGTGTCACCTCCGAAGAGGTTCACGGGGGAACGAGCGGATGCGGTGGCGGCTGCTGGGACCGGTACGGCTGGTCGACGACTCCTGCCCGGAGGCAGGCGAGGCGGACGCCGGGATCGACCTCGGGCCGGCCAAACAGCGATGTGTGCTGGCCGCGCTGCTGCTCACGCCCCGGCAGGTGGTACCGGTGAGCACCCTGATCGACCGGGTCTGGGGTGAGGCCCCGCCGACCTCGCGCACACCGATCGCGCCGTACGCCACCCGCCTGCGCCGCGTCCTCGACCCGGTCTTCGGCCCGGACACCCTGCGGTACGCGGCCGGCGGCTACCTGATCGATTGTGAACCCGACCTGGTCGACCTGCACCGGTCCCGTCGCAAAGTGTTCGAAGCACGCGCCGCCGAGGAGGCCGGCGACGACCACTCGGCCGCCGAGCTGCTCCTGGACGCGCTGCGGGACTGGGGCGACGAGGCGCTCACCGGGGTGCCGGGGGCCTGGGCCGCACGGGTCCGCTACACCCTGGCCCGGGAGAAGCTCGACGTCCTCGCCCGGCTGGGCCGCGCCGGGTTGCGGCTGGGGCGGGCCGAGGAGGTCGCCGAGCGGCTGGCCCCGTATGCAGCCGAGCACCCGACCGTCGAGGCGCTGATCGCGGCGCAGATGAACGCTCTCGCCGCGGCTGGGCGGCCGGCGCAGGCTTTGGAGGCGTTCGCGCGTACCCGGGATGCGATCGCGGAGGAGTTGGGCAGCGAGCCGGGCTTCGAGCTCAGCGACCTGCATACCCGGATCCTGCGCGGCGATGGCCGGCCCGGGGCGGGGCAGCCGGGCCGGTCGTCCGGGCCGGTAGCCCGGCCTGGAGCACCGGCCCAGCTGCCCGCCGACGCGATGGCGTTCACCGGGCGCCGGGCGGAGCTGGCCGAATTGGATCATGCGCTGCTGGGGCGTACCGAACCAGATCCCGTCAATCCAGGCCGTGCCCATCTGGACCGTGCCCATCTGGACCGTGCCCATCTGGACCGTGCCCATTCGGGCGGTGCCTCTTCGGGCGGTGCTTTGCCTGGCGGTGCTTTACCTGGCGGTGCTCGGGGCGGTGCTTTGCCGGACGGTGCTCGGCCGGGCGGTGCCTTCTCGGGCGGTGCTTTCTCGAGTGGTGCTTTCTCGAGTGGTGCTTTCTCGGGCCGGGTGTCGGGTGGTGGGATGCGGGTCGCTGTCATCACCGGCCCGCCCGGGGTGGGCAAGTCCGCGCTCGCCGTGCACTGGGGGCACCGGGCACGACACCACTTCCCGGACGGCCAGCTCCACCTCAACCTGCGCGGATACGACCGGTGCGACGTGATGAGCCCGGAAGAGGCGGCCCGCAACCTGATCGTCGCGCTCGTCCCGGACCGGCCCGTCCCGGCCGGCCTGGACGCCCGGGCCGGGTTGCTGCGCAGCCTCCTGGCCGGCCGCCGGATGCTGCTCGTGCTGGACAACGCGCGCGACGCCGATCACGTGCGCCCGCTGCTGCCCGGAACCGACGGCTGCGCGGTCGTGGTGACCAGCCGGGACCGGCTCATCGGCCTGGTCGCCACACCCGGCGCGCTGCCGGTACCGCTCGAGGCGCTCGACGGCGACGACGCCCGGGAACTGCTCGCCGGGCGACTCGGGGCGGGTCGCCTCGCCGCTGAGCCGTGCACCGTCGCCGGCTTGATGGACGCCACCGCCGGGCTACCCCTCGCGCTGGTCACGGTGGCGGCACGGGCCGCGATGCGCGCCCGCCAGCCGCTCGCCGAACTGGCCGCCGAGATCTCCGCGTCCCGCCTCGACGGGCTGCGCGGCCCGGACGAGGCGACCGATCCGAGCAGCGTGTTCTCCTGGTCCTACCGCGCGCTGAGCCCGGACGCGGCCCGGCTGTTCCGGCTTTTCGGCGCCTTCCCGGGTCCGGACATCTCCGCAGCGGCCGCCGCGTCTCTGATCGGCGATGCGCCCGGTCATGCGGAGACGGCGGGTGGCGCTGCGGGAACGTCCGGCGACACGGCCCGCTCTTCGCGACCC
Source organism: Actinoplanes aureus (assembly GCF_015704865.1). Taxonomy (GTDB): domain Bacteria; phylum Actinomycetota; class Actinomycetes; order Mycobacteriales; family Micromonosporaceae; genus Actinoplanes; species Actinoplanes aureus. Next base: position 213,506 of record NZ_JADQTO010000003.1, read on the forward strand.
GCCGGCGCTGGGGGATCGGCCGGCGAGGCGTTTGGGGCCGCTGCGGCCTTGGCCGAGCTTGTGGCGGCCAGCTTGATCAGCGAGCACCGGCCGGGCCGTTACGACATGCATGAGCTGCTTCGCGCGTACGCCGAAAGCCTGCTGCCGCGCGCCGAACGCGACCCGGCGGTGCGCCGCCTGCTGGACCACCATCTGCACACCGGCCATGCCGCCGCGCTGTGCCTTGATCCGCAGCGCGAGCCGCTGCGGCTGCCTCCGGTGCCGCCCGGCGTGGCGCCTGAAGCGATCGGTGGCGAAGCCGCCGCGCTGGAGTGGTTCGGTGCCGAGCACGACAATCTGATGGCTCTCATCCGCATGGTGGGCGAGGACGACGGTCGCAGCGGCGAGGACGACGGCTTGCACGACTTCGGCTGGCACGATTACGGCTGGCATGATTACGGCCGGCACGATTACGGCTGGCACGATTACGGCCGGCACGATTACGGCTGGCACGATTACGGCTGGCACGACTTCGGCTCGCGCGACTCTGGCTGGCAGGACTACGGCTGGCGGCTGCCCTGGGTGCTGATCGACTTTCTGGACCGGCAGGGCCACTGGGACGACTGGATCGCCGTCGAGGAGATCGCTGTCGCGGCCGCCCGGCGCCGTGGTGAGGTACGCGCCGAGGCTCTCGCCCAGCGGGTCCTCGCCCGTGGCTACGTCCAGCTGGGCCACTACGAGGAGGCGGAGCCGCACTACGCGGAGGCGGACCGGCTCTATCAGGCGGCCGGTGACCCGGTCGGGGAGGCGCACACGCTGTTCAGCCTCAGCTGGATGCGCGAACAGCAGGACCGCTACGACGACTGCCTGCGGCACACGTCCCGGGCCCTCGATCTGTACCGGGGAGCCGGGCACCGGGTCGGTGAGGCGCGGGCGCTCAACGCGCTCGGCTGGTACCTGGGGCATCACGGCCACTACGACCTGACGCTGCGGCACTGTCAGGACGCGCTGCGGCTGCAGCACGAGCTCGGCGACCGGTACGGGCAGGCGGCCGCCTGGGACAGCATCGGCTGGGCGCACCACCACCTCGGCGACCATGGGAAGGCGGTGGCCGGCTACCGCCGTGCGCTGGAGCTCTATCGGGCGGCGGGTGACCTGCTCAACGAGGCGGAGATCCGGGAACACCTCGGGGACGCGTACGCCGCCGCGGGTGGCCGGGACGCTGCCACCCGGCAGTGGCGGCAGGCGCTCGCGCTCCTGGAGAAGCTGGACCACCCGGGCGCCGCCACCCTGCGTGCGAAGCTTGAGCTCAGTCGCTGAGTCTCTCAGTCGCTAAATCTCTCAGTCGCTGAACCTTTCCGGGTCACCCGCGCCGACTCGCAGGATTTCGGGTGTGCCCTCGGACAGGTCGATCACCGTGGTCGGCTCAGTGCCGCACTCACCGGAGTCGACCACCGCGTCCACCGAGTGATCCAGGGCCTCCTTGATCTCCCAGCCCTGCGTCATCGGTTCCGCCTCACCGGGCAGCAGCAGCGTGCTCGAGACCAGCGGCTCGCCCAGCTCGGCCAGGATCGCCTGCGCGGTGATGTGCGCGGTGATGCGTACCCCGACGGTCTTTTTCTTTGGATGCAGCAGCCGCCGCGGCACCTCCTTGGTGGCCGGCAGAATGAACGTGTACGGCCCCGGCGTGGACGCCTTCACCGCGCGGAACAGCGCGTTGTTGATCTGCACGAAGTGCCCCAGCTGCGCGAAGTCGTGGCACATCAGGGTGAAGTGGTGCCGGTCGTCGAGATGCCGGATCGTCCGGATCCGGTCCAGCCCGTCTTTGTTGCCCATTCGGCACCCGAGCGCGAAGCACGAGTCGGTCGGATAGGCGATCAGACCGTCCGCACGGATCAGCTCCACGATCTGGTGGATGCTGCGGGGTTGCGGATTGTCCGGGTGCACGTCGAAGTATCTGGCCACTCTCAGTAGCCTAATGACACGCGGCCTAGGGTCTGATCATGGACCCTGTTTACCGGCCAGCCGTTCGGGTGATTTGTTTCGACGCCGACGACCGGATCCTGCTGCTGCATTGGGAGGATCCGACCGACGGCTCGCGCCTCTGGGAACCGCCCGGCGGCGGTATCGAACCCGGGGAGACGCCCCTGGAAACGGCCCGGCGGGAACTGGCCGAGGAGACCGGCCTGGACCCGGCCGCGATCGGCCGGGAATTCGTCGACGTCCATCGCGAAACCTGGTGGAAGGGCCGGCGTTTCGCCGGGATCGAGCAGTTCTTCACAGCCCGATACGGCACGTCACGGCCGGCGGTGGTCCGGGAGGGACTTTTGGAGTACGAGCAGAGTGAGCTTCTCGAACACGCCTGGGTGAGTTTGGGGGACCTGGAGTCGTTGCCGGATCGGTTGGAGCCGCCTAATTTGGCGGAGGTGGTTCGGGTGCTTTCGTCCTGATCAGCTTTGGCGTGCTCGGGTTTGGGGTCGTGCTCGGGTCTGGGGTGTTGCTCAGTTCTGTGTTGCTCAGTTCTGTGTTGCTCAGTTCTGTGTTGCTCAGTTCTGTGTTGCTCAGTTCTGTGTTGCTCAGTTCTGCGTTCTGGTGGGGATGGCTGGGTTTGGCGGACTCAGCTGGGCTCGGCGGGGGAGAGGCGGAGCACTGGCAGCGGCCGCTGGGTCTTGCGCTGATATCCGGCGAAGCGGGGCTGGGCTGCCGTGATCTGCTCCCAGGCGGTGTCGCGTTGTGGGCCGTCCAGTTTCTCGGCCCGTACCCGTACGTTGCGCCCGGACACCTCGGCCCAGACCTGATCGGGGTGGGCGCGGATGTTGTGGTACCAGCCCGGATGCTGGGCCCGGCCGCCGTTTGAGGCGACCACCAGCCAGCCGTCGCCGCCGTCGTTGAAGCGAGCCACGGGCGTTCGGCGTTCTTTGCCGGATTGCGCTCCCACGGTTGTCAGATAGAGCAGATCCATCCCCTGGAAGCGGTCGCCGGTGCGCTTGTGCATTTTGATCATGAGGTTTTGAAGCAGTCCCATGGTCTTACTCTGCCTCTGCATCGACGTTCTTGCATCGACGCCGGCGGTTCTCGCCGGCGTCGTCCGCGACGTCCGGTGGGCGGTGGTCCGGCAGGTGGTGGCCGGCAGGGGGCCGGTGGCGAGGCTTCGGCAGGAGGCCCAGTAGCGGGCCCTGGCAGGAGGCTCAGTAGCGAGGCCCGGCAGGAGGTCCGGTAGTGGCGGCCCGCGGGTGGCGGCCCGGCAGGGGGAGGCCCGGCAGGGGGCCGGTGGCGAGGCTCCGGCAGGAGGTCCGGTAGTGGCGGCCCGGTAGGAGCGGCCCGCGGGTGGCGGCCCGAGAGTGACGACCCAGTATGAGCGGCCCGTGAGTTGCGGCTCCGGAGTGGCGGCCCCGTATCAGCGGGCAGACATCGAGGGCCATCGAGGTTCCACATTTTGAGCCGCCGCCTTGGTGTCTCTGGCCCGGCGCGCTCAGCGCGGGTCTGTCGTGCACTCCGCGCATTCCGCGCACGGCGGCGCCAAGCTTGTGCGCCATTCGTGACTGCCGGCAGATCGCCTCTCCCGGCTCGGGAAATTGTCGTACATGTGTTCGAAGATGTTGGCGTGCAAGGGATGGTGCAGCAACTCACCGAGCTTTCCGCCGCGTGCGCGCAGGCGTCGATGTGGCCGCTACCCGAAAGCGACCTGCTCGCCCTGCTGGACGGGCTGCACGCCGCGCAGCAGCTGTTGCACGCCGCCCTGCTGCATGCCGTTCGCGAGATCGACGGCCGGGCCATTCCCACGTCCCATGCGGCCACCTCAACGACGGTCTGGCTGCGCGGACGGTTGCGGATCAACCCCGGCAGCGCCGCTCGGATGGTCGCCCACGCCAAGCTGCTGGACGCCGACCCCCTGCTCGATTCCGCGGTCACCGCCGGCAAGGTCAACGCGGAGCAGCTGACGGCGATCGCGGCCGCTTTGGGAGACCTGCCGAAAGATCTGGATCCGCCGACCCGCGAGCATGCGGCCGCCACTCTGATCGAGTGGGCACCGCGGCTGGATCCAGGCGGATTGCGTACTTCCGGACGGCGAATCCTGGAACACATCGCCCCAGAGATCGTGGACGCGGCAGAGGAAGCTCGCCTGCAGCGTGCGGAGCGACAGGCATACGAACAGCGCTATCTGACCTTGAGTCCGCTCGGCGACGGCCGGGTCCGGGTCCGCGGGCTCCTGGACAGCCAGGCTGCCGCCACCGTGGCCGCGGCCCTTGACCCGCTCTGCCGCCCGGTCGCTCTGCCGCCTGCGCCCAAATCCGGGTCAGAGTCTGCGCCCGGCTCCGAGACTGGTTCGGGCTTTGAGACTGGGGCGGGCTTTGAGACTGGGGTGGGCATCAAGCCTTGGTCGGGCTTCGAGGCTGCGCCGGACTTCGAGACTGGGTTGGGCTTTGAGACGGGATCGGGCGTCGAGGCTGCGCCGGGCTTCGAGCCTGCACCGGGCTTCGAGACGGCGTCCGGCATCAAGATGGCATCCGGCTTGGTGGAGGACCGGACGCCCGGACAGCGGCGGGCGGATGCGCTGGTCGAGGTGTGCCGGCTGGTCCTGGCCGGTGGTGACCTCCCGGACAACGGCGGTGACCGGCCGCAGCTGGCGGTGACCGTAGCGTTCGACCCGCTGCGGCAGACCCTCGGAGCGGGGATCCTGGACAGCGGAGCCTCGGTGTCGGCCGCGACCGTGCGCCGGATCGCATGCGACGCCCGGGTGCTACCGCTCGTCTTCGACGGCGACAGCCAGGTACTGGACGCGGGCCGAACCCGTCGCCTGGTCACCGGACCGTTGCGCCGGGCCCTGATCGCCCGGGACCGAGGCTGCGCGTTCCCAGGCTGTGATCGCCCAGCGCGCTGGTGCGACGCCCACCACGTGATCCCGTGGTCGGAGGGCGGGCCGACCGAACTGGCCAACCTCGCCCTCCTGTGCGAGTTCCACCATCGCGTCGTCCACGGTGACTCGGGCTGGGAGATCCGGCCCGCCCAGGACGGCCGTCCGGAATTCCTGCCCCCGGCTTGGCTCGATCCGCAACGCACACCACGCACGAACCTTTATCACCTGCGCACGTGACTAGAGGTCGAGCGCACCGCACCGCACCGCGACGTAATACTCCTCGCCGGATCGCCGGATCGCCGGATCGCCGGATCGCCGGATCGCCGGATCGCCGGATCGCCGGATCGCCGGATCGCCGGATCGCCGGATCGCCGGCATGGGCGATGTGCGCGATCACCAGTTCACGGCGATGTACTTCGACTCGAGGTACTCAAGCAACCCGTCATGGCCCCCCTCACGACCGATGCCACTCTGCTTGACCCCGCCGAACGGCGCCGCCGGGTCGCTGACCAGGCCGCGATTCAGCCCGACCATGCCGGCTTCGATAGCCTCGCTCACCCGCATACCGCGAGCGAGGTCGCCGGTGTAGACATACGCCACCAGGCCGTACTCGGTGTCGTTGGCCAGCCGTACCGCCTCGTCCTCGCTGTTGAACGTCACGATCGGCGCGACCGGCCCGAAGATCTCCTCGCGGAGGATCGGAGAGTCCGCGGCCACCCCGGTCAGCACCGTCGGCGGGTAGTAGAAGCCGGGCCCTTCGGGGCGGCTGCCACCGGTCACCGCCTCAGCGCCGCTGTCCAGCGCGGACCGCACCAGCCCGTCCACCTTGGCCACGGTGTCCTCGTTGACCAGCGGGCCGACCTGGGTCTTCTCGTCCGTTCCGGGCCCGACGACCAGGCCGGACATGCGCTGCGCGAGCCGCCGGGCGAACTCCTCAGCGACCGGCGACTCGACGTAGAACCGGTTCGCGGCGGTGCACGCCTCGCCGCCGTTGCGCATCTTGGCGATCATCGCGCCCTCGATGGCGGCGTCCAGGTCGGCGTCGGCGAAGACCACAAACGGCGCGTTGCCGCCCAGCTCCATGGACGTGTTGACCACGTTGTCGGCGGCCTGGGCCAGCAGGATTCGCCCCACCTCGGTGGAGCCGGTGAAGGACAGCTTGCGTACCCGTTGGTCGCGCAGCATCGCCGAGACCACCTTGCCGGAACTGCGGGACGGGAGCACGTTCACCACGCCCTCCGGCACGCCGGCCTCGGCCAGGATGGCGGCCATCGCGAGCGCGGTCAGCGGAGTGTCGCTGGCCGGCTTGAGGATCACCGTGCACCCGGCGGCGAGCGCCGGACCGATCTTGCGGGTGGCCATCGCAGCCGGGAAGTTCCACGGCGTCACCAGTACGCACACGCCGACCGGCTGGCGTACCACCAGGATTCTGTTCGCCCCGGACGGCGCGGTCGCCACGATGCCCTCACCACGGACCGCCTCTTCGGCGAACCAGCGGAAGAACTCGGCCGCGTACGTCACCTCGCCCTTCGCGTCGACCAGGGCCTTGCCGTTCTCCAGGCTGATCAGCTTCGCCAGGTCGCCGGCCCGCTCGGTCATCAGCTCGAACGCCTTGCGCAGGACCTCCGACCGTACCCTCGGAGGTGTCGCGGCCCAGGCCGCACCCGCCGCCGCGGCCGCGTCCACCGCGGCGATCGCGTCCACCTCGCCGCCGTCCGCGACCGAGGCGACGGTGTCGCCGGTCGCCGGGTCGAGCACGTCGAAGCGGCTGCCCGCCGAGGCCGGCACCCACTTGCCACCGATGAACAGTTCGGTCTCCACAACAGCTCCTTACGCTCGGTCCCAGCCCCAGCATGGTCCGGATCCCAGCATGGTCCGGATTTGAGCTTGGTCCGGGTCCCAGCTTGGTCCGGATTTCAGCTTGGTCCGGATCCCAGCATGGTCCGGGTCCCTAGGTTGGCCCGGATCTCAGCTTGGCTCGAACCTCAGCATGGTCCGGATCGCCACGCCGCGCCACGTAACCCGGCACGTCAGCGCGGGTTGGCGGCGGCCCGGAATGGGCACATTGGCACCATGACAACACTCGCGCAGCGCATCCAGTCCTTCCTGCAGAGCCCGCGCGGCCGCAAGCTGATCGACCAGGGCCGGCGGCAGGCCGCCAAGCCGCAGAACCAGCAGCGCCTTCGCGGACTGATGGACCGGCTCCAGGGACGCCGCCGTTACTGAGCCGCCCTTACCCGCTGCCCGTCCCGCCACGTGGTGGCGGGACGGGGTGGTCTATCAGGTCTATCCGCGTTCGTTCGCGGACGGCTCCGGGGATGGCGTGGGCGATCTCGCGGGCCTGACGGCCCGCCTCGGGCACATCGCCGGGCTGGGCGCCGACGCCATCTGGCTGACACCGTTCCAGCGTTCACCCCAAAAAGATCATGGGTACGACGTAAGCGACTACCTCGACGTCGATCCGCTCTTCGGTGATCTGGCCGGGTTCGACGCGATGCTCGCCCGAGCGCACGACCTGGGTCTGCGGGTGATCATCGACGTGGTGCCGAACCACTGCTCGTCCGAGCATCCGATCTTCCAGAAGGCGTTGGTGGGCGACCCCGACGCGCGAGCGCGGTTCCATTTCGCCGCTGAGCCGAACAACTGGCCCAGCGTCTTCGGCGGGCCCGCGTGGAGCCAGGCCCCGGACGGCGCCTGGTATCTGCATCTGTACGCCCCCGAGCAGCCGGACTGGAACTGGCGGGATCCACGGACCGCGCCGTTCTTCGACGACGTGCTGCGTTTCTGGCTCGACCGGGGCGTCGACGGACTACGGGTCGACGTGGCGCACGGGCTGTTCAAGGCGCCCGGCCTGCCGTCATTGCCGCCCGGCGTGCATCCGGCGCCGGGACGGCTGCGCACCAACCCGCTCGCCTGCGACCAGCCGGAGACCCCGGACGTCTACCGGCGATGGCGGGCGCTCGCCGACGCGTACGATCCGCCCCGCGCCCTGATCGGCGAGGTGAACCTGGAGGCGGACCGGGCCGCCCGGTACGTCACGCCGGACCGTCTGCACCAGGCGTTCGCCTTCGACTTCGTGATCGCCCCGTGGGACGCCCGCGTCTGGCGGGAGACCGGCGAACGACTACTGCGGCATCCCCCGGTCACCTGGGTGGTGGAGAACCACGACGTGATCCGCACACCGACCCGGTACGGCAGCCCCGCCCGCGCCCGCGCCGCCCTGCTCACCGTCCTGGCACTGCCCGGCGCCGCCTACCTCTACCAGGGCCAGGAGTACGGCCTGCCCGAGGTGAACGTGCCGGACGAGGCACGACAGGACCCGGCGTGGAGGCGCTCCGGCATCTGCCGCGACGGATGCCGGGTACCCCTGCCCTGGCCGGACGGCTTCTCGCCACCTGGATCCGCGCCGCCCTGGCTGCCGGTCCCGGACGGCTGGGACGGCCACCTGGCCTCACCCACCTTGCCGCTGTGCCGCGATGCGATCGCCTTGCGCAAACGCCTGCACGCCGAGGGCGTCCTCTCCGCCGACGACCCGGTCGAGTGGTCCGTCGACGGCGACGACCGGCTGATCGCCCGCCGCCCGGGCCTGACGCTGGTAGTGGCGATGGGCTCGGCGCAGGTGCCGCTGCCGCCCGGCACACCCCTGCTGACCAGTGAGCCACTCACCGCGGAGGGCCGGCTCCCTCGCGACGCCGCCGCGTGGCTCGCATAGCTCGTCCCGATGGGACCGGCGCAGAGCAGACCGGCGCAGAGCAGACCGGCGCAGAGCGGACCGGCACAGAGCGGACCGGCGCAGAGCGGACCGGCGCAGAGCGGACCGGCCGGGATCGGACGGGCTCGGGGAGCGGACGCCTCCAGAACCAGCGGACCAGCGGAGGCGCCGACAAGGACCCGACGGTCACCGCGGTGCGCGCGGCGGCCCGGCCCAGCCGGCCCGGGTTCTGACCGCTCAGGGGATCGGCTTGCGCATCCGGACGAGTGGCACAGGCACGCCGCCGCGGTCGTCCTCCAGCTGCTCGACCACCACGAAACCGGCCGCCGTATAAAGCGGCTGCCCGGAAAGCGTGCCCATAAGCTCCAGCCTGGAGAACCCTTCCGCCGCCGCCGCGGTCTCGCACTCAGCGAGGATCATCCGCCCTACGCCGCGCCGGGCGTGGCGGGGATCGGTGTACATGGCGCGCACCTTCGCCGGATCGCGGGCCGGGTCAAGCAACGCGGCGTCCCGGCCGGCGGAGTGATCGCCGCCGTAGAGGGTGGCCCGCCGGCTCCATCCGCCGCAGCCCACGATCACCCCGTCCTCCTCGACGACGAAATAGGTCCCGTCGTCGACGAGTTGCGTGTCGAGCCCCATGATCGCGTGACTCGCGGCGATCTGCTCCGGGCTCAGGAACTGCGTCTGCAGATCGGCGATCGCCGCCGCCATCAGCGCCCGTAACTGGGGCAGGTCTTCATGCGTGGCCACGCGCAGCTTCAGCGTCATGTACTCCATTGTGTCCGGGTCGCATTGTGTTCTCGGGTCGCGTTGTGTTTTCGGGTCGCGCCACCCGGGCGCCGGGCTTACCGTCAGAGAAGTTTCTCCGTCATCGATGCGCAACGGGGAGGACATCATGACGACGAGGTCACGATGGGTACAGCAACGATGGGCACGATCAAAACAGGCACTGCCAAGATGGGGTACGGCGGCCGCAGCGCTTCTGCTCGCTGCCACCGTCGCGGGTTGCGGCGGCGGTGACGAGGGTGAAGAGGGCGGTGGCACGCTCACCGTCTGGAGCCTGGAGAACCTGACCGACCGGATGCAGGCCACCCAGAAGATCGTCGACAAGTTCACCGCCGACACCGGCATCCAGGTGAAGCTCGTCGCGACCGATGAGAACCAGTTCAGCAGCCTGATCACCTCCGCGGCGGCGGCCGGAACGCTGCCCGACGTGGTCGGCGCGCTCCCGCTGGCGGCGGTGGCGCAGATGGCGACCAATCAGCTGATCGACACCGACGCGGCCAAGGCGGTCGTCGACCAGCTCGGCCGCGGCACCTTCTCCGCCCGCGCGCTTGAGCTGACCAGCCAGGACGGCACGCAGCTGTCGGTGCCCTCGGACGGCTGGGCGCAACTGCTCTTCTACCGCAAGGATCTGTTCCAGCAGGCCGGCCTGGCCGTCCCGGAGACGTACGACGCGATCCGCGCGGCCGCGCAGAAGCTCAACTCGCGGGACGTCGCCGGTATCACCGTGGCCACGGTCGGGAACGACGCTTTCACCCAGCAGACCTTCGAGAACCTGGCACTCGGCAACAACTGCCAGCTGGTCGACGAAGCCAAGAACGTACAGCTCGAGTCGCCGCCGTGCGTGGAGACCTTCCAGCTCTACTCCGACCTGGTGAAGAACTGGTCGGTGCCGGGCGCCCAGGACGTCGACACCACCCGGGCCACGTACTTCTCCGGCAAGGCCGCCATGGTGGTCTGGTCGTCGTTCCTCCTCGACGAGCTGGCCGGACTGCGCAACGACGCCCTCCCCACCTGCGCGCAGTGCAAGAGCGACCCCACCTGGCTTGCCAAGAACACCGGCGTGACCACCGCGATCGCCGGCCCGCAGGGCCAGCCTGCCCAGTTCGGCGAGATCACCAGCTGGACCATCACGAAGGACGGGCCGCGCACCGACGCGGCGAAGCGGTTCGTGGCCTACATGATGAACGAGGGGTACGCCGATTGGCTCGGCATCGCTCCGGAGGGCAAGATCCCGGTGCGCAAGGGAACCGCGGAGGAGGCGGACAAGTTCACCACCGCGTGGAACAAGTTGCCGGCCGGGGTGGACAGCAAGAAGCCCCTCGCCGACATCTACCCCGCGGACGTTCTGACCGCGCTGCAGAAGAGCCCGGACACCTTCCAGCGCTGGGGCTTCCCGCAGAAGCAGGGCGCGCTTGTCGGCGCCACCCTCGGTGAGCTACCGGTGCCCAAGGCGATCAACAGCCTGGCCAGCGGCGAGCTCGACGCGGCCGGCGCGGCGAAGCGGGCGGCCGAGGACGTCAAGACGATCCAGAAGTCCCTCGAGTGAGCCCCGAGTGAGCCCGAGTGAGCGCAGAGTGAGCCCTCAAGTGAGCCCTCAAGTGAGCCCCCCAAATGAGCCCCGAGTGAGCCCCGAGTGAGCCTCGCGACCGAGACCCCGCCCCGGCCGGAGGAGAGGCCGCAGCCGGGGAAGAAGCCGCTGACCGCCCGGCAGCGGGAGAACCGCGCCGGGCTGGCGTACCTCTCGCCGACCTTGATCGTCGTCCTGGTCGTCGTGGTACTGCCGATCATCTGGACCGTCATGCTGGCGTTCCAGCGGATCCGGCTGATCAACCTGCGCCGGGCCGGGGTGTTCGGCGAGTACAGCATGACGAACCTGGAGACGGTGCTGACCTCGCCGGGCTTCTGGTCGTCGCTGTGGACCACCGTCGTCTACACGGTCGGCTCCACCTTCGGATCGATCGTGCTGGGCCTGATCGCGGCGCTCGCCCTGCGCGCCCCGTTCCGCGGCCGGACCCTGGTCCGCGCGTCGGTGCTGCTGCCGTACGTGGCTCCGGTGGTGGCGGTGACATTCGTCTGGAACGTCCTGCTCAGCCCCCAGTTCGGGCTGGCCAACGACTGGGGGATGCGGTTCCTCGGCTGGGACCGGCCGATCGCCTTCCTCAGCCAGCGCGAGTACGCCCTGAACCTGCTCGGCTGGCAGGTCGACATTCCGCTGGCCCTGCTCACCGTGATCATGTTCGAGGCGTGGCGGTACTTCCCGTTCGCCTTCCTGTTCCTGCTGGCCCGCCTCCAGGCGGTCCCGCACGACCTGGAGGAGGCGGCGCGGGTGGACGGCGCCGCACCGACCCAGGTCTTCCGGCACATCCTGCTGCCGCAGCTCAGCGCCGTGATCGCGCTGCTCTGCGTGCTGCGGTTCATCATGACGTTCAACAAGTTCGACGACGTCTACCTGCTCACTGGCGGCGGCGCCGGCACCGAGGTGGTGAGCGTACGCGTCTACGAGTTCCTCACGGCCCGCTTCGACGTCGGGGCCGCAGCCGCCCAGGCGCTCGTGCTCGCCCTCGGCCTCGTCGTGCTCCTCGCGATCTACATGCGCTTCCTGGCGCCCCGGGTGGAGGGGGAGGACTGATGGCGGACCGGGCAGCGGTCGAGACGCGCATCCTCAACGTCGTACGTCCGATCGTGATCACCGTGCTGGTAGTGGTCACCGTCTTCCCGTTCCTCTACATGCTGCTGCTCTCGATCCGGCCGATCGAGGAGCTGCTGCAGAACCCGGGACAGCTCTGGATCGCGCCGTCGGAGTGGACCGTGCGCACCTACCGGGAGGTGCTCACCTCGGCGGACAGCGGCGGGCAGGGCTTCCTGAAGTTCCTGGCCAACTCCGCGATCGTGTCCGTGGCGGCCACCGCACTCACGCTGCTGGTCTCGATCCCCGGCGCGTACGCGGTCAGCCGTATGCGGTTCGTCGGCCGCCGCCAGGTGCACTTCCTGTTCCTCGCGGTCTACCTGTTCCCGTCGATCCTGCTGGCGATCCCGCTGTTCGTGCTCTTCACCCGGCTCGGCCTGCGTGGCTCGCTGGGCGGGCTGACCCTGGTGTACATCGCGCAGACCGTCCCGGTCTCGATCTACATGCTGCGCAACTACCTCTCCACGATCCCGGAGAGCCTGGAGGAGGCCGCGGCGATCGACGGGTACAGCCGGCTCCAGACGCTGCGCAAGGTCATCCTTCCGCTGGCCGCGCCGGCGGTGATGGCGAACGCGCTGTACGTCTTCATGATCGCCTGGAACGAGTTCCTTTTCGCCCTGCTCTTTCTGGTCGAGGACCGCGCCGACTGGACTGTTTCGCTGGGCCTGGCGCAGCTCTCCGGCGGCATCGAGGTGAGCAAGACCGTCCTGATGGCCGGTTCCGTGGTGCTCACCCTGCCGATTGTGATCATCTTCTTCGCCGCCGAGAGGCTCCTCACCGAGGGACTGACCGCGGGTGCGGATAAGGGATGACGCGACTACCGTGAGTGATTGTTTGGCAGTCACCCCTTATAAATGAATAATCTTGTCCTCTGGCCCCCTCCCGATGTTGCGCCCGTGGCGCCCTGGCCGATACTTGGCGGACCGTTCAGCGGCTCCACGCAGCTCGGGATAACCCTGAGAGGACATCTATCGCCATGCGCAAGTCTTTGGTCGCTCTGGCCGCCGCCGGCCTGCTCGCAACCGTGTCACTCACGGCCTGTGACGATGGCGCCGACTCCGGTGACGACGGCACGGCGACCACCGCCAGCGGCGAGAAGAGCTCCGGTGAGGGTGGCGTCGGCGTGATCCTGCCGGACACCAAGAGCTCCCAGCGGTGGAGCACCGACGACCCGAGGTATCTCGAGCGGGCCTTCGAGGCCGCCAAGGTACCGTTCAAGATCCGCAACGCCGAGGGCGACCGCGAGCAGTTCAAGCGGATCGCCGAGGAGCTGCTGGACGACAACATCAAGGTGCTCCTCATCGCGAACCTGGACTCGGTCAGCGGCAAGGCCGTGATCGACAACGCTAAAAGGCGTGGTGTGTCGGTCATCGACTACGACCGTCTGACCCTCAACGGCGGCGCGGACTACTACGTCAGCTTCGACAACGAGCAGGTCGGCGTGCTGCAGGGCAGGGGCCTGACGCAGTGCCTGGCCCAGAAGAAGGCCAAGACCCCGGTCGTCGCTCAGCTCAACGGGTCGCTCACCGACAACAACGCCACCCTGTTCAAGGCCGGCTACGACAGCGTCCTGCAGCCGCTCTACGACTCGGCCGACTACATCAAGGGCCCGGACCAGTTCGTCCAGGACTGGGACAACGACGAGGGTCGCGCGATCTTCGCCCAGATGCTCAAGCAGTTCCCGAACATCAAGGGCGTGCTGGCAGCCAACGACGGGCTCGGCAACGCGGCCATCGAGGTGCTCCGGGAGAAGAACCTGAACGGCGTCGTGCCGGTCACCGGCCAGGACGCCACCGTGCAGGGCCTGCAGAACATCCTCGCCGGCGACCAGTGCATGACGGTCTACAAGGCGGTGAAGAAGGAGGCCGACGCGGCCGCGAACCTGGCCATCGAGCTCTTCAAGGGCGTCACGCCGGCGGTGAAGGACAAGATCAAGGACCCGGAGTCGGGCGCCTACGTGCCGTTCGTCTCGCTGGCGCCGGAGGCGATCACCGCCAAGAACGTCAAGCGGGTGGTCGACGACGGCTTCATCACGAAGCAGTCGCTCTGCACCAAGGACTTCGCGCAGGCGTGCCGGCGGGCCGGCATCAAGGACCCGGCCGCCTAGCCAGACGCAGCCAGAGTCAACAGGGCCGGCAGGCCGCTCAGTCCGCGATCCTGATCCGGACCCGGCGGTTCTGCCGGCCCTTGCTTTCCACCTTGACCACCTCGACCCGGCCGACCTGAGCGGTCGAGGCGACGTGCGTACCCCCGTCGGCCTGCACGTCCAGGCCGACGATGTCGATCACCCGGATCTCCGGGTTCTCCAGCGGCGGCAGGGCGTCCTGGGTGCGCACCAGCGTCGGGATCGCGAGGGCCTCCTCGCGGGGCAGGACCCGCGCGACGATCTTCCGGTCCGCGGCGATCTCCGCGTTCACCGCGTCCTCCAGCGCCTGTTTGAAGCCGGGCGGCACCTCGGGCAGGTTGAAGTCCATCCGTGCCTCGCCGGGCTGCATGTTGCCGCCGGTGACCAGGGCACCGAAGTCGCGGAACACGGTGCCGCAGAGTATGTGCAGGCCGGAGTGGGTACGCATGAGGCTGCTGCGCCGAGCGTCGTCGATCGCACCGCGCACGATCGTGCCCACCGCCGGCACCGGGTCGCCCGGCGCCGGGATCAGATGGAGATCATCACCCTTCCGGGTGTCGACGATGCGGGTCTGCACGCCTTCCCACAGCAAAACGCCGTGGTCCGGCGGCTGCCCTCCACCACCTGGGTAGAAAGCCGACCGGTCCAGGACGATGCCCGCCTCCGGATCGGCCGGATCCGACCACACGACCGTGCAGTCCCACTCGCGAAGTGTCGGGTCGATCCAGTCCAGACGCTCGGTCATGGGACGACTCTAGGACAGAGACTCCAGGCCAGGGACGTCGGGCCAGCGACATCAGGCCAGCGACATCAGGCCAGCGAGGTCAAGCCAGCGACATTAGGCCAGCGACATCAGGCGCCGTCAGCCCAGGATCTTTCGCACCTGGGGGATCACCTGCGAGCCGTACAGCTCGATGCAGGTCATCAGGCGGTCGTGCGGCAGGGTGCCGTGCGAGTACTTCAGGTCGAAGCGCTGAATGCCGAGCGCGCGCACGGTGTCCGCGATCTTGCGGGCTACCGTCGCCGGGGAGCCGACGTGCCAGGCGCCCTCGGTCACGTCGGCCTGGAAACGGTCCCGGGTGATCGGCGGCCAGCCACGCTCCCGGCCGATCCGGTCCAGCATCCGCCTGGCGTGCGGCCAGAGCACCTCGACCGCCTCCTCGTCGGTGGCGGCGACGAACCCGGGGCAGTGCACGGCGACCGGCTGCTCCGGCCGGCCCAGCTCCTTGAGGGCGCGGTGGTACAGCTCGACGTAGGGCGCGAACCGGGCCGGCGCGCCGCCGATGATCGCCAGAACCAGCGGCAGGCCGTACCGGGCGGCGCGGACCACCGACTCGGGGCTGCCACCCACGCCGATCCGGGTGCTGATCCGGCCGGACTCGACCTTCGGGTAGACGTGCTGGTCCTTCAGCGCCGGGCGGATCGTGCCGGACCAGGTCACCGGCTCGTCGCCGAGCAGATGGGACGGGTCGACCAGATGCGCCATCAGGTCCAGCTTCTCGCTGAACAGCCGCTCGTAGTCGGCCAGGTCGTAGCCGAACAGCGGGAACGACTCGGTGAACGACCCGCGCCCCAGGATGATCTCGGCGCGGCCGTTCGACACCGCGTCCAGGGTGGCGAAGCGCTCGTACACGCGTACCGGATCGTCGGAACTGAGAACCGTGACCGCGGTGCCCAGAGTGATCCGTTCGGTCCGGGCGGCGATCGCCGCCAGTACGATCTCCGGCGCGGAGATCGCGTAGTCGTCGCGGTGATGCTCGCCGACGCCGAAGGCGTCGACCCCGAGGCGGTCGGCGAGCACGGCCTGCTCGACCACGTCCCGGATGACCTGGGCGTAGGGCAGGCGCTCGCCGTCCGCACCAACCGTTACATCGCCGAAGGTGTCGAGACCGAATTCCATCAGGCGAGCCTATCTGCGGCCCTTGAGGCGCCGGCCCATCTCCCGGGCGATCTCCTTCTTGGCGTCCCGCTCGGCGAGCACCTGCCGTTTATCGTACGATTTGAGGCCTCGTGCCACGCCGAGCTCGACCTTCGCCCAGCCGTCCTTGAAGTAGAGCGAGAGCGGCACGAGGGTCAGCCCGGTGCCGTTGCCCAGCTGGTTCAAGATCTTGATGATCTCGTCCTTGTGCAGCAGCAGCTTGCGGGTCCGGCGCGGGGCGTGGTTGGTCCAGCTGCCGAACCCGTACTCGGCGATGTGCAGCCCGTAGAGCATGATCTCGCCGTTGTGCTCCTGGGCGAACGTGTCGACCAGCGACGCGCGGCCCAGGCGCAGCGATTTCACCTCGGTCCCGGCCAGCACGAGGCCCGCCTCGTACGTCTTGAGGATGGCGTAGTCGTGCCGCGCCTTCTTGTTCGAGGCGATCAGCTTGGTTCCGGTCTCTCTGGGCACGATGCGAATCTAGGCCACCCGCACCGCGGGAGCCCACCGGGTTTCACGCTGTGCCCCTGAACAAGCGACACCGAAATCAAGCGACACCCGAAATCAAGCGACACCCGAAATCAAGCGACGCCGGGCACCGCCGGTGGCTCGACCGGGATCGGGCGGCGCATCGAGTACGTCACGCTGCTCAGCCGGTGCGGCTCGCCCAGCACGTGGATCACCGCCCGGTCGTACGCCTGCCAGCCGGCCGCGCCCGCCCGGTTGAGGTGCCGGATGTCGTCGAAGCGCTCGTCGGTACCCCAGCGCAGCGTCCCACCGGGGTGATGGAAGGTCGCGGTCCAGTCCATGAAGCGGTCGGAGCCCAGCGTGCCCGCGGCGCGGTACTCCAGCCGCGCGTATTCCCAGTTGTCCACCGGATGATTATGCAGTCCGTTTCGGACACTTGCCCCACGGATACCGGGCACGGAGTAGTTCTTCCCTGAGGAATCCCTGAGGAATCCCTGATCTGACCGTTCTCGGGGTTCAAATCGACCTCCCCGCATGCTTACGCTCCCACGGTCTGCTTGTGAACGGGTACGAGCGTGCACAGGGACGAGCGACAGCGCGCTTCTGATCGGGGGGATCATGGCGACGGGGACTCTGGCTAGGTTCGTCTGCGGCCGGCGCACCAAATGGGTCGTGCTGGCCCTGTGGATCGTGATCCTCGCGGTGGCCGGCCCGCTCGCCGGCAAGCTCAGCAGCGCCGAACGCAACGACAACGCCTCCTGGCTGCCCGGCAACGCCGAGGCCACGCAGGTCTCCGAGCTGCAGCAGCAGTTCTCGCCGTCGGAGATCGTGCCGGCCATCATCGTCTACGAACGCACCGCCGGCATCACCGAGGCCGACCAGGCGAAGGCCGCCGCCGACGCGCAGGGCATCCGCTCGGTCACCGGCGTGACCGGCGAGGTGGCCGGTCCGTTCCCGGCCGAGGACGGCCAGGCGCTGCAGACCATCGTGCCGATCGAGATCGACAGCGAGGGCTGGGACAAGATCGCCGACGTCATCGACGAGATAAAAGCGGTCATCGGTACGGGTGAGAACGGTCTCACCGTCCACCTGACCGGCCCGGCCGGTTCCGCCGCCGACTCGGCCGCCGCGTTCGCCGGTGTCGACAGCACCCTGCTCTACACGACCCTCGCCATCGTCACGATCATCCTGCTGATCACGTACCGGAGCCCGGTCCTCTGGCTGCTTCCGATCATCTCGGCCGGCGCCGCGCTGATCACCGCGCAGGCGGTGGTCTACCTGCTCGCCGAATACAACGGCCTGGTGGTCAACGCGCAGAGCGCCGGCATCCTGACCGTGCTGGTCTTCGGCGCCGGCACCGACTACGCCCTGCTGCTCGTCGCCCGCTACCGGGAGGAGCTGCGCCGGCACAGCGACCGGCACGAGGCGATGATGTTCGCCCTGCACCGGGCCGGACCGGCGATCATCGCCAGCGCCGCGACCGTGGCGATCGGCATGTCCTGCCTGATGCTCGCCGAGGTCAACTCGACGAGCGGCCTCGGACCGGTCGCCGCGATCGGCGTGGTCGTCGCCCTGTTCGCGATGATGTCGCTGCTGCCGGCCCTGCTGGTGATCGGCGGCCGCTGGCTGTTCTGGCCGGTCCGCCCGGCCTTCGGCTCCGCCGAACCGACCGCGACCGGCATGTGGGCCCGGATGGGCGCCCGGATCGGCCGCCGCCCGCGCGCCGTCTGGATCGGCACCGCGCTGGCGCTCGGCGTGATGTCGCTCGGCCTGTTCCAGCTCAACGCGAACGGGCTCTCCCAGCAGGACTCGTTCACCACCGAGCAGCCGTCCGCCGCCGGCCAGGAGGTCCTGGCCCGGCACTTCCCGGCCGGCGAGGGCCAGCCGATCGTGGTGATCGCCAACTCCGCTCAGGCCGACCCGGTGCGTCAGGCCTTCGCCGCCACGCCCGGCATCAGCGCGGTCGGCGAACCGCTGGAGCGCGGCGGTCTGGTCCAGCTCGAGGGCACGCTGCAGGCCGCGGCGGACAGCGAGGAGGCGGAGGACACCGTACGCGCGGTGCGCACCGCCGTGCACGCGGTCCCCGGAGCGGACGCGAAGGTCGGCGGCATGACCGCGATGACCCTCGACATCAACGAGGCCAACAAGCACGACAACCGGCTGATCATCCCGCTGGTTCTGCTGGTCGTCCTGGCGATCCTCGGCGTGCTGCTGCGGGCCGTGGTCGCGCCGCTGATCCTGATCGGCACCGTCGTGCTGTCGTTCGCCGCCGCGCTCGGCGTCAGCGCGCTGGTCTTCCGGCACGTCCTCGGGTTCGCCGGGGAGGACACCGCGTTCCCGCTGTTCGTCTTCGTCTTCCTGGTCGCGCTCGGCATCGACTACAACATCTTCCTGATGACCCGGGTTCGCGAGGAGGCCTGGCAGCACGGCACCCGGCGGGGCGCCGTTATCGGCCTGGCCGCCACCGGCGGCGTCATCACCTCGGCCGGGGTGGTCCTCGCCGGCACGTTCGCAGCGCTCGCCAGCCTGCCGCTCGTCGCGTTCGCGGAGATCGGCTTCGCGGTGGCGTTCGGCGTGCTGCTGGACACCCTGGTGGTGCGGTCGGTGCTGGTCACCGCCCTCAACCTGGATCTCGGGCGGTGGATGTGGTGGCCGAGCAAGCTCACTCGCGTCCTGGACGAACCGCCCGGCCACACCCCGGTGTCACCGGCCCCGGCCACCCTCTCCGGAAAGGCGGCGGAATAGGAGGTCAGATCGGCTCGGAGTCGAAGGTCTTACCGTTGACGTGCTCGTACGCGCCCTTGACCAGCTCGCGCAGCACGTCCTGATCGAGGTCGGAGAGCCGCTTCACATAGAGGCAGGCCTTGCTGGTGCGGTGCGGCCCGAGCCGGCTCATCAGATCGTCGTAGCCCTCGAAACCGGTCGACACGTAGAGGGTGAGGGCCTGCTTGCGCGGGGACATGCCGACCGCCGGCCAGTTGCCCTCGCGGCCGGAGGCGTACTTGTAGCGGTACTCGCCGAATCCGACGATCGCGCTGCCCCACATCGCCGGCTCGGCGCCGGTCACCTCGGCCATCAGCTCGCAGACGGCCTCGGCATCCGCACGTCGCTTCTCGTCCGCCACGGTGGCGAGGAACTCCGCCACGTCACTGTCGTTACGGGTCGTCTTCGGCTCGGCCATGTCCGCCAGCCTAGGCGGGGCCGCGGGAACCGCGCATGACCTGATCGGGGGAGGGCGACGCCTCCTGTGTGTAATCGCGTTGTCACAGTCTGAACGCACGCTTCACTGCCGCTGACCTTTCCGCGCAGAGTCCCAGTTTGGGGGGCGGATGATGCGAGGGAGAAGCGATGAAGGCTGTCCGGGTGCACTCCTACGGCAAGCCGCCGACCGTCGACGAGGTGCCGGAACCGGCGGTCACCGGCCCGTGGGACGTGCTCGTTCAGGTGGGGGCGGCCGGCCTCTGCCGTACCGACCTGCACATCGTCGAGGGGCAGTGGGCGGAGAAATCGGGCGTGCGGCTGCCGTACGTCATCGGTCATGAGAACGCGGGCTGGGTGCGTGAGGTAGGCAGCGCCGTCACCAATGTCGCCGCAGGCGACGCGGTGATCCTGCACCCCCTCGTGACCTGCGGGTTGTGCCGGCCGTGCCGGCGCGGCGACGACGTGCACTGCGAGAACTCGCGGTTCCCCGGCATCGACTGCGACGGCGGCATGGCCGATCTGCTGCTGACCAACGCCCGTTCCGTGGTGAAGCTGGCGTCCGGCCTGGAGCCGGCCGCGGTGGCCGCGCTCGCGGACGCCGGGCTGACCGCCTACCACGCGGTTCGCAAGGCGGCGCCGCTCCTGCACCCCGGAACGACCTGCGTCGTGATCGGCGCGGGTGGGCTCGGGCACATCGGCATCCAGTGCCTGCTCGCCATGACCGCCACCCGGGTGATCGTGGTCGACCCGAGCGAGCGGGCCCGCGAACTGGCCCGCGAACTGGGCGCGCACGACGTCACCGACCGCACCGACGAGCTGGCCGACACCGCGCACGTGGTGCTCGACTTCGTCGGCGAGCAGGGCGCGGAGGCGGCCGGTCTGGCGATGACCCGGCGGGCCGGCAGCTACTACGTGATCGGGTACGGCGGCACGGTGAACATCCCGACCATCGACCTGATCTCCACCGAACGCAACATCGTCGGGAACCTGGTCGGCTCCTACACCGACCTGGACGAGCTGATGACGCTCGCCGCGCAGGGCAAGGTCACCCTGCACACCAAGACCTACCAGCTCAGCGCCGTGAACGAGGCGATCGACGACCTGGAGACCGGCGGGCTCGCCGGCCGCGCGATTCTCGTCCCGTAACGGTTCTGTCTATAAAACGGTCCGGTCCCATAGAGGGGATGCCATGTACCAGAACTACTTCGTCGTGGACGCGCACACCCACTTCTGGGACGGCAGCCCGGCCAACCAGATCAACCGGTACGGCGAGGGCTTCATCAAGTGCTTCTACGATTACCACGCCAACCTGTCGCCGGACGAGTACAAGTGGACCCTCGAGGAGTTCGAGCGCTACAGCGAGGAGCGCATGATCCGCGACCTGTTCGAGAACGGGTACGACGACGTCGCGATCCTGCAGTCCACCTACCTGACCGACTGGTACGTCAACGGCTTCAACACCACCGAGCAGAACGGGCGGATGGCCGAACGCCACCCGGGCCGGTTCATCGTCAACGGCCGGTGGGACCCACGGGACGGCGAGGCCGGTCTGGAGAAGCTGGAGCGGCTGCACGAGCGCTGGCAGCTGCGCGGCGTGAAGCTCTACACCGCCGAGTGGAAGGGCGACTCCAAGGGCTGGAAACTCAGTGACCCGTGGGCGTACCGGTATCTGGAGAAGTGCCAGGACCTGGGCATCCACAACATCCACGTGCACAAGGGCCCGACCGTCTACCCGATGAACCGGGACGCCTTCGACGTGGCCGACGTGGACGACGCCGCCACCGCGTTCCCCCGGCTGAACTTCATCGTCGAGCATGTCGGCCTGCCGCGCTTGGAGGACTTCTGCTGGATCGCTACCCAGGAGCCGAACGTGTACGGCGGCCTCGCGGTGGCCATGCCGTTCATCCACAGCCGGCCCCGCTACTTCGCGCAGATCATCGGCGAGCTGCTCTACTGGCTCGACGAGAACCGGATCCTGTTCGGCAGCGACTACGCGATCTGGCAGCCGAAGTGGCTCATCGAGAAGTTCGTGGAATTCCAGATCCCGGAGGACATGCAGGGCGAGTACGGGACGCTCACCCCGACGATCAAGAAGAAGATCCTGGGGTTGAACGCGGCGCGGCTCTATGACATCAAGGTGCCGGGCGAGCTCGATGTGCCCGACGAGCCGGTGGACACCGGCCATGCGGTCGGATCGGGACCGGTGTCGGCTGGTTCATCTGGGTCGGCTGGTTCATCTGGGTCGGCTGGGTCGGCTGGGTCTTCGGGAACGGCGCGATGATTCCGGTCCCGGCCGGCGGGCCGAGCGCGGCCGCGGCGGCGGCTTGGGCGGCCCTCGGCCGGGTCCGCGATCCCGAGCTGGACCAGCCGATCACCGACCTGGGTTTCGTCGCGAGCCTGCGGATCGAGCCCGGCCTGACCCGGGTGGAGCTTCAGCTGCCGACCTACTTCTGCGCGCCGAACTTCGCGTGGCTGATGGTCGCCGACGCCCGGGACGCACTGGCGTCCGCCGGCGACGGCCGGGTCGAGGTGGTGCTGCTCGACCATTTCGCCGCCGACGAGATCAACGCCGGGGTGGCGGCGGCCGGCGGCTTCGGGTCCCGCTTCGACACCGACGGCGGCGATCCGGTGCTCGCCGGGCTGCGCGAGACGTTCGACCGCAAGGCGCACGTCGCCGCGCAGGAACGGCTGGCCCGCGCGCTGGCTGCGCAGGTGGGGGAGCGGCTGCCGGACGTCACGCTCGCGGAGGCGGCGCGCTTGGCGCCGGACGCGACCGACGCGGTGGTCCGGCGCCGCGCGCGGCTCGGCCTGAGCAGCGAGTTCGCGATCTGCGACGAGCGGGGCGCGCCGGTCACGGCCGACCGGCTGCCGGGGTGGTTGCGCTTCGCCCGCACGGTACGGGTGAGCGTCGACGGCAATGCCGCACTCTGCCGAGGCCTGCTGGAAACCCGCTACGGCCCAACGCGCACCGACCCAGCGCGCACCGACCCAACGCGCACCGACCCAGCGCGCACCGACCCAGCGCGCACCGGCTCAGCGAGGTAAGTCCCTTCACCCGCCAACCCGGCCGGTGCGGGCCGCGCTCTCCAAGGCGACCGCGCGGCTCGCCCGGACCGCGCCGAGCCGGACGACCCGTTCCACCGCCCACCGGTCGGACCGCATCCGGCTGGTGGGCAGCGACACGGCGACCGCGCCCACGAACCGGCCGGCCGCGTCGTTGACCGGCGCGGCCATGCAGCTCAGCTCCGGCTGGAACTCGTTCACCTCGACGGCCAGCCCGGTCCCGCGTACCTGCCGGAGCTGACGCCGCAGCAGCTCCCGATCGGTGACGGTGGCCGGGGTGACCGCCGGCGTCCCGGTGCGGTCCAGGACCGCCTCCCGGTCGGCGGGCTCCAGGGTGGCGAGCATCAGCTTGCCGAACGCGGTGGCGTGCGGTGCCTCGTGGAAGCCGACACCGAGGGTCCGGATCCGCGGATGCGTCGGGCACTCGTCGACGTGCGCGACGATCATCTCGGCGTTGCGCAGCGCGGCGTAGTAGGCGGCGGCGTGGGCCTGCCGGTGCACCACCGCAGCGATCCGGCGCACCTCGGCCGGCGCCGCGATCTGCCGGTGCAGCGCCCGGGCCAGGTCGTCCACCCGGTGCCCCAGCGCGTACGCCTTCTCCTCGGCGAGATGGACCAGATAGCCGCCGGTGACCAGTGTGGTGAGCAGGTGGTACGTGGTCGGCAGGGTGAGACCGAGCGCGCGGGCCACGTCCCGGGCGGCGACCGGACCGCCCGCGGCGGCGACGTGGTCGAGCACCCGCATCGCCCGCTCGACGGACTGCAGCAGTCCGGCCCCTTTACCGCTCATGGTGCCAGCCTGCGTGCCCAGCCATGATGAGGGAACCCGGCCGACCCCATCCGCACAGACTCCATCAGCACAGAATGATTGGATCAACGATGATCTTCATTACCGCGAAGTTCCTGATCAAGCCGGAGCACGCCGACGACTGGCCGCGCCTCGCCGGCCCGTTCACCGAGGCGACCCGGGCCGAACCGGGCTGCCTCTGGTTCGACTGGTCCCGCAGCCTCGACGATCCGCGCGAATACGTACTCGTCGAAGCCTTCCGGGACGGCGAGGCCGGTGGCGCGCACGTCGGCTCGGCCCACTTCAAGCAGGCGCAGCAGGACCTGCCGAAATACCTGTCCGCCACCCCGAAGATCATCAGCCAGACCGTCGACCAGGACGATTGGTCCGAGTTGGGGGAGATGCGGGTAGCGGGGTGAGCTGTGGAGATTGAGCTGGGCGTCGCGGCGGGCGCGGGACCCACCCGCCGCGACAAGCTCAGGCCGGCAAGCTCAGGCCGGCAAGCTCAGGCCGGCAAGCTCAGGCCGACAAACTCAGGAGATGGCCGCGGCCACCGCCGGATACCACCTATTCGCGATCTTCACGTTGCCGGCGTCATTGGGGTGGACCCCGTCATACGTGTCCGTCGCGGTGTTGAACCCGGTCCACTGATCCACCACGGTGATCGGCGAAGCGGCCGTGCTCAACGAAGCCGCCCAGCCCGGAATCGCCGCGTTCAGGGTGACCACCCGCTGTCCACAGTCACCGCACGTAGGCGGTTCCAGCGGGATGATCTGCGCGACGATGATCTTCATGTTCGGGTTGGACGCCCGCATCTGCTCGACCAGCCTGGTGTACGCGGCCAAAATCGTCGCCGCGGGAATGTTGCTCCACGCGTCGTTCGTGCCGAAGTGCATCAGCACCACGTCCGGATCGGTCGCGGAGAGCCATCCGACGAGCTGGTTCTGATTGGCCACGTTGGTCACCAGGAACCCGCCGTGCCCCTCGTTCTCCCCGTCGTAGGCGAACCCGCAACCCTGCCCCGGCAGCGTGCCCACGAAGTCCACCTCGGCGGCCGGAAGCTTCTGCCAGAGCAGCGCCCGCCAGCACCCCGGCGACCCGGTGATCGAGTCACCCAACGCCATGATCTTCGTAGGTCCATCCTGAGGAGGCGTGGACTGCGAGGGCGAGGGCGATGACGGCGAGGGCGATGACGGCGAGGGCGAACTCGGGACCACTCCACCCGTGCACGCCACACCGTTCAGAGCGAACGACGACGGCACCGGATTCGACCCCGTCCACGACCCGTTGAACCCGACCGAAGCCTTCCCGCCCGCCGGGATCGACCCGTTCCAGCCCGCGTTACGCACCGTCACCTGTCCACCGGACTGCGTATGCGACCCGTTCCACAGTTGGCTGACCGTCTGCCCGGCGGTGAACGTGAACACCAGCGACCACCCGGTCACCGGATCGCCGAGATTGGTCACCTCGATGTTCGCGCCGAAGCCGCCCGGCCACTGGGACGACACGGTGTACTTCACCGAGCAGCCGGCGGCCGCGTCCGCCCTGGTAGCGGTGGCGACGGCGCCGGTGACGAGGAGGGCGCCGGCGGCGCCGAGGGCGGCCAGTCTTCGTCGATGCATGGGATGCCTCCGTGGGTGTTCTTGACGAGCGTGCGGGAACGGCGCACGCTGGGAGCGCTCCCATTAACGCACATCGATGTGAGGTTGGAGAATGGCCAGCAGCAGAAGAATCGCCGGGGCCCTAGCCGCAGTTCTCACGGCCGGCTTGGTTACAGCGGGTCCCGCCGGAGCCGCCCCGCCCTCGCCGCCGCTCACCGACGGTAAGCAGCGCGAGGCCCTGGACCGCGGTCTGATCAGTGTCCGGTCCGGCAGTGGAAACCTGGTCAGCTGGCGCCTGCTGGGCACCGACCCGGCCGGGGTCACGTTCAACCTCTACCGTGGCACGACCCGGATCGCCACCGGCGTCTCACTGACCAACCACCTCGACGCCGGCGCCGCGGCGAACCAGACGTACACCGTACGTCCGGTGATCGGCGGCGTCGAGCAGGCCGCGTCCCCGGCTTCGCTGAGCTTCGCCAACGGCTACCTCGACGTGCCGATCCAGAACCCGAACAGCTCGCTCTACGCCGCCAACGACGCCAGCACCGGTGACCTGGACGGTGACGGCAGGCTCGACCTGGTCCTCAAGTGGGAACCGCTGAACGCCAAGGACAACTCGCAGTCCGGCGTCACCGACCCGGTCTACATCGACGGGTACCGGCTGGACGGCACCCGGCTGTGGCGGATCAACCTGGGCCGCAACATCCGGGCCGGTGCGCACTACACCCAGTTCCAGGTGTACGACTACGACGGCGACGGCCGGGCAGAGGTGGCCATGAAGACCGCCGACGGCACCACCTCCGGGACCGGCCAGGTGATCGGCAACGCGAGCGCCGATCACCGCAACTCCAGCGGCTACATCCTCAGCGGCCCGGAGTACCTGACGGTCTTCAACGGGCAGACCGGCGCCGTCCGGTCCACCGTCGACTACGTCCCGCCGCGCGGCACGGTGAGCAGCTGGGGTGACTCCTACGGCAACCGGGTCGACCGCTTCCTGGCCGGAACGGCATATCTCGACGGCCAGCGGCCCAGCCTGATCATGGCGCGCGGCTACTACACCCGCAGCGTCGTGGTGGCCTGGGACTTCCGCAACGGCACCCTGACCCGGCGCTGGACGTTCGACAGCAGCAGTTCCACCAACTCCGGCACCGCCGGCCAGGGCAACCACCAGCTTTCCGTGGCCGACGTCGACGCCGACGGCCGCGACGAGATCATCTACGGTTCCCTGGCGATCGACGACAACGGCGCCCGTCTTTGGAACACCGGCCTCGGCCACGGCGACGCGCTGCACGTCGGCGACCTCGACCCGAACCGCGCCGGCCTCGAGGTCTTCAAGGTCGACGAGGACGCGTCGAAGCCGTCCTCCTGGTTCGCCGACGCCCGTACCGGTCAGATCATCTGGTCCACCCCGGCCGGCGGCGACAACGGCCGCGGCGTCTCCGCCGACATCTGGTCCGGCAGCCCCGGCGCCGAATCCTGGTCCTCCATCCCCAGCGGCGTCCGCTCCCCGTCCGGCGCCGTCGTCGCCAGCCGCAAACCCAGCTCCACCAACTTCGTCATCTGGTGGGACGGCGACGCCCAGCGCGAACTCCTCGACCAGACCCGCATCGACAAATACGGCACCTCGGCCGACACCCGCCTGCTGACGGCCTCCGGCGTGCACTCCAACAACGGCACCAAAGCCACCCCGTCACTCTCCGGCGACCTGCTCGGCGACTGGCGCGAGGAGGTGATCTGGCCGACCACCGACAACACCCGCCTGCGCGTCTACAGCACGCCGGTCACCACCGGCCTGCGCGCGGTCACCCTGCTGCACGACATCCAATACCGAACGGCGCTGGCCTGGCAGAACACCGCCTACAACCAGCCTCCGCACCCCAGTTTCACAATCGGATAAACCCTTTCCGGTACGCGTGACGCGGTCCCCAACCCCAGCAGCGGGTCCCCGCTCTCCCGGGGCGGCCACCAGCCCGCTCAAGGCTCCAACGCCCGCATCCGGCGAACGCGGGCGGTCCGGCCGGCGCGCGCCGCGATTGCCCACGCCGGCACGCGCGGGGAGGCAGGCGCCGGTGGAGGCGGGCCGCGGTGGAGGCGGGCCGCGGTGGAGATGGGCGCGGAGGCAGCTGGCTGCGGCCTCGCGTGGCCGCCGGTAGCGCGGTGTGTGGGATCGAGGCGCGCCGCGCGCCGAGCCCACACCTGCGGCAGCCGGCCCGAGGGAGCCGGGCCGGGTGCCGGACGCGTCCCGGAGTGCGGGGAGCCGAGGTTTTGGGGAACGGGACTCGGCTTCCCGGACTGCGGGGCCGGCGCGGAGCCGGGGATGGGAACGGGTCCCGGCTTCGCGCGCCGGCCGGGAGCGGATGGTGGGTCACCGCTCCCGGAGAAGGCCCGCACCGCCCAGGTCTCGGATGGAGGCGTCCAGGACCTGGGCGGTGTGGGCCAGGGCGATCGTGCGGCCACGATCCCCGGCAGCACGATCGCCGGCGGCACGGTCCACTGCGGCACGGTCCACTGCGGCACGGTCCACTGCGGCACGGTCCACTGCGGCACGGTCCCCGGCGGCACCGTTCCCGGCGGCACGGTCCTCGGCGGCACGGTCCTCGGCGGCACGGCGGCGTATCGCGGCGGCGACCTGCATGAGGCACCCGGGGTTCGCGGTGACCAGCAGGTCAGCGCCGGTGTCGAGAACCGCGCGGGCCTTGCGATCGCCGAGTTCGGCGGCCGGCACGGGGTTGAGGACGTTCCACACGCCGGCCGAGCCGCAGCAGATCTCCGGGTCGGCGATCGGGCGCACCTCGAGGCCGGGGATGCCGGCGAGCAGGGCGCGCGGCTGGGCCCGGATGCCCTGCGCGTGCCCGAGATGGCAGGCGTCGTGGTAGGCGACGGTGATCGGCAAGGCGTGCCGGCGGGCGACCGGACCCAGCTCGACGAGGAGTTCGGCCAGGTCGCGGACCTTCGCGGTGAAGGCGGCGGCCCGGGACGCGTACGCCGGGTCGTCGGCGAGCAACTCGTCGTACTCCTTCAGCGACGACCCGCATCCGGCGGCGTTCACCACGAAATAGTCCATGCCGGTCGATTCGAACGTGTCGATCAGCTTCCGCGCGAACCGCTGCGCCTCGGCCCGCCGGCCGTTGTGCACGCTCAGTGCCCCGCAACAGCCCTGCCCGGACGGAATGAGCACGTCACAGCCTTCGGCCGCGAGCACACGTACGGTAGCGGCGTTGACGTCCGGGAAGAACGCCGACTGCACGCACCCGGTCAGCATGCCCACGATCGCACGCCGGGTGCCGCGCGCCGCGACGCGGCGCGGCAACCGCCCGGATGAGCCCGGCCCGGCGCGCAGCCGCGGCGCCAGGCTTTCCAGCGTGGCCAGGGTGGGTGCCAGTCGTTCCAGCAGGCCGGTCCGGCCCACCAGTTTCTGCAAACCCGATTTCTGGTACGCCCACAGCGGCCCCCGCAACAGCCGCAGCCGCCGCGGGTACGGGAAGAGCGCGAAGATCGCCGCACGCAGAGCCCGGTCCTTCGCGCCCCGCTCGTGCCGGCGCTCCACCTGGGCGCGGGTGTCCTCGATCAGCCGGTCGTACCGCACCCCGGACGGACAGGCGGTCACGCACGCCATGCAGCCGAGGCACCGGTCGAAGTGGGTGACCATCGAGTCGCTCAGCGGTTCCCCGTCGATGCCCTGCCCGATCAGATGGATCCGCCCGCGCGGGGAATCCATCTCCTCGCCCCACAGCACATAGGTGGGGCAGGTGGTCAGGCAGAACCCACAGTGCACACAGTCCGACACGAGCTCGGCGCGCGGCGGATGGTCGCCGTCGAAGGCCGGACCTCCGGACGGCGGCCCGGTCCGCTCGGCGGCCCGCAACGCGTCGGGTGGGGGAACGCCGGTGCCGTGCGTGGCGTCGACGTCAGCCATCACATTCCTCCCGAAGGTCCGTTGCAAACGGCGGGGCGGGCATCAGATGCCGCCTACGAAGCGGCCCGGGGCGAACCGGTGCGCCGGGTCGAACTGGTCCTTGACCCGGCGCATCAGGGAGAGGCCCGGCACCGGGCCCCACAGGTCCAGGGTGTCCCGGACGCTCTCCGGCGCGCTCAGCACGACGGCGTGGCCGCTCGCCCGGACGGCGGCCGCGCGGACCAGCTCCACGCGGCTGTGCGGGTCGCATCCCTCCACCGGGAAACCCGCGTAGAGCACGCCGGCTCCGGCCGAACCGGTGACCGTGGCGCCGGCGCCGACCGAGGTGGCCACCAGCGCTGGCACCTGGGAGAGGACGCCGGTCAGTTTGACCGTGACGTCGCCGGGCGGCTGGACGCCCCACCACGGCGGAGGTTCTTCGGTGATCTCGCCGCCGTCGAGCAGGCCGGCCACCGTCTCGGCCCGGTCGCGCACGCCGGACGCGGTTCCCTCCAGCAGGACGGCGATCTCCGGGTCGGCGCCGGGCGCGGCGTGCACCTCGATCGCGGTGGCCGCCAGCTGGGCGGCGAGGATGCGGGCCACGTGGCCGGGTGGCGCGGTCGCGCGTACGAAAAGGGTCGCGGCCGGCTCCGGATGCAGCCGGAACACGCACTCGGTGATCAGCCCCAGGGTTCCGAAGGAACCGGTGTAAAGCTTGCCCAGGTCGTAGCCGGCGACGTTCTTGACCACCTTGCCGCCCGCCTTCGCGATCTTCCCGTCGGGCCGGACCACGGTGATGCCGATCAGCAGGTCCCGCGCGGTGCCGTAGCGCAACCGGCGCGGGCCGCTTCCGTTCGCCGCGACCGTGCCGCCGGCGGTCGCGCCGGCCGGCGCGTCCAGGACGAGCTGCTGCCCGGGCAGGCTGTGCAGCTCGGCCATCGGGGTGCCGGCCCGGACCACGGTGATCAGGTCGCCGGCGGCGTGCTCGACCACCCCGGCCAGCCGCCGGGTGTCGATGATCAGATCGAGGTCGCGGGGCGGGTTGCCCCAGTGCAGCTTGGTGCCGCCGCCGCGAATCACCACGGCGAGGTCCTGCGCGGCGGCGATCAGCGCGGCCGCCTCCTCGGTGTTGGCCGGTGCCGCGACCATCCGGGCCGGCACCCCGCCGACCACGTCGTCGTCGCCGGCCTTGACCGCGAGGTCGTCCAGCACGCTCATCGACCCGCTCCCCACGAGGTCTTGCTACATCCGGCGGCGGCACGCATCAGAACACCTCTCCGAGACCGGCCTCTTGCAGCGGATGGGCGCCCTGATGCCGCCCGGGTCGTTCGCCGCACAGCCGTGGCGTGGGGAAGACCTTGCCGGGGTTGGCCAGGCCGTCCGGGTCGAAGGCGCACCTGACCAGCTGCATGGTGTCCAGGTCGGTGTCGGTGAACATGCGCGGCATGTAGCGGGCCTTGTCCACGCCCACGCCGTGCTCACCGGTGATCGATCCGCCGTGTTCGATGCAGAGGTCGAGGATGGCGCCGGAGACGGTTTCGGCGCGTTCGGCCTCGCCGGGCACGCGGGCGTCGAAGAGGACGAGGGGGTGCAGGTTGCCGTCGCCGGCGTGGAAGACGTTCGCCACCCGGACACCATGGCCGGCCGCGACCTCGTTGATGCGGCGCAGCACCTCGGGCAGGGCGGTTCGCGGGATGACCCCGTCCTGGACGATGTAGTCCGGGCTGATCCGCCCGACCGCGGCGAACGCCGACTTGCGGCCACGCCAGATCAGCTGCCGTTCGGTGTCGTCGGCGGCGACCCGGATCTCGAAGGCGCCGGCCTCGTCGCACAGCCGGGTCACCTCGTCGAACTGGGCCCGCACCTCGGCGTCCGGCCCGTCGAGTTCGACGATCAGCACGGCACCGGCGCCGGCCGGATAGCCGCAGTGCACGGCCGCCTCGGCGGCCTCGATGGAGAGCACGTCCATCATCTCGATCGCGGCCGGCACCACCCCGGCTGCGATGATCGCCGAGGTGGCGGCGCCGGCCTGGTCGGTGGAGGCGAAGGCGGCGAGCAGCGTACGGACGGACTCGGGCAGCCGGGTGAGCCGTACGGTCACCTCAGTGGCGATCCCGAGCGTGCCCTCCGAGCCGACGAACGCGCCGAGCAGGTCGTAGCCCGGCGTGTCCGGGGCGGCGCCGCCGAGCTGGACCTGCTCACCGTCGGGGGCGACGACCTGCAGCCCGGTCACGTGGTTGGTGGTGAACCCGTACTTGAGGCAGTGTGCACCGCCCGAGTTCTCCGCCACGTTGCCGCCGATCGAGCAGATCTGCTGGCTGGACGGGTCCGGCGCGTAGTAATAGCCGTACGGCGTGGCGGCCTGGGTGACCTGCAGATTGATCACGCCGGGCTGGACGACGGCCCGCTCGTCCTCCGGGCGCAGCTCGACGATGTCGCGCAGCTGCGACGTCACGATCAGCACCCCGTCGGCGTGCGGCAGGGCGCCGCCGGACAGGCCGGTGCCCGAGCCACGCGCCACGAACGGCACCTTCGCGTCCACGCAGGCGCGGACCACGATCGCGACCTGCTCGGCGGAGCGGGGGAGTGCGACCAGCGCCGGGATCACCTTGTAGTTGGCCAGGCCGTCGCACTCGTACGTCCGCAGCTGCTGCCGGTCGGTGAGCACCTGGTCCGGGGCCAGCCCGGCGCGCAGCCGGGCAGCCAGCGCATCGATATCGCTCATCGCGCACCTCCTCGGCGAAGCTGCTTACCGCCACGCTAACCGTGATCGACGCCGCGCGCGACGCCGGGATCAGTGCCGGGATCAGCGCAGGCATCGACGCCGCGCGCGACGCCGGGATCGGCGCAGGGGTCGACGCCGCGCGTGACGCGGGGATCGACCCCGGGATCAGCTCCGGGGGAGCAGCCAGTGCCGTTCGGTCGTCCAGCCGGTCAGCGGTCGCGTCCGCCCGCCCTCGACGACCTCGCGCAGTCCGGCGACGGCCGGAGCGAGCGGCCCGCGCTCCGGCAGTTCCGCGACGAACCGCCGGGCGCCGCCGTCCACCGACAGATGGAAGATCATCTGCCGCCAGGCGTAGGCCAGGTCCTTCACGGTCCGGTACGCGTTCGGTCCGGCCAGCCGCCCCGACAGCTTCTCGGCGAGGGCGAAACAGCGGGCCGCGCCGTCCGGGGCGAGCCGTACCCCGGCCCGGTGCACCAGCGTGGCCAGGTTGTGCGTGGTGAGGATCTGCGCCTGTTCGATCACCATGCCGTTCTGCGCCGGCCGGCCCCGCTCCTGCCGCACGCCCGCGCGGTCCCGGCACAGCTGCGCGAACCGGGCGGAGACCGGTGGGCCGGTGACACCCCAGGCGGGCCGGACGTCCTGGATGAAGGCGACCGCCGCGTAGTCGATCCCGTAGTACCGCGCGTAGATCGTGCCGGACAGCAGCTCACCGGCGATCTGCGCGGCGTTCAGGAACTTCGCGGCGAACCGGCCGTCGAAGATGTCCGCCGCCAGCTCCTCCACCCACGGCAGTCCCAGCTCGGCCTCCCGGCTCAGCGTGGTCAGCTCGCGGACCATCGGGTTCGGGATCAGCGTCGCCGGGAAGGTCCGCACGGTCAGCTGCCCGAGCCGGCGCAGCGTGGCGGCGGCCGCACCGCGCGTGCCGTCCCCGGCCGTCCGGTGCGCCGCGACCGCACGCACCCATGGCAGTTCCCCGGGTCGCACCTGCGACTCCAGGCCGGTGAGCAGCAGCGAACGCCGCCCGCGGAAGGCCAGATAGCCGGCGGCCATCAACTCCCGCAGAGCCCGGTCCGGGTAGCCGGCGGCCACCGCCTGAGCGGCCATCCGCGGCGCCAGACCGGCGAGGACCTCGGCCGACGGCACCAGCCCGGCGTCGACGAGCTCCTCGACCGGAGCGGCCAGGGCACGCCGGACCACCGCCCGGACAGCCGGCGGCACCTCACAAACAGGCACGCCGGCCGGGTCAGCACCGGGCGTGGCGGGGGCGCGCGTCACGGCGTACCCCGGCTGGGTTTCCGCCATGTGCGCGGCCGGCGGCAGGGTGATCGGCGCGACCAGCTGCGCGATCTCCGTGGTACCGGTGTGCTGGGGGAGCGCCGCCAGGCGCGCCGCGACTGCGTGTGCGATCAGGTGGTGTGGCGGGAGCGCGGCGTCGGCCGCCTGGCGGGCCCGCAGCGCGGCGTGCGCCGGGCTGCCGGGCGTGCCGCGGCGCCGCACCATCGCGTCGGTCACCGTCTGCACCAGGCCGCGCCGCCAGGGCCGCCCGGCCAGGACGTCGGCCAGCGCGGTGCGCAGCGTGGTCAGGTTCGCCTTCGGGCCGGCATGCCGCCGGCTCGGCGGGCTCACCGCCGCGAGCCGCGGATATTCGGCGAGGAGGGCGTGCGCGTCGCGCTCGAAGTCCGGACCGAGATGTACGCCGATCCGGCCGTCCCCGGACGTGCGCAGCCACAGCTCGAGAACCCGGTCGGCGTAGCCGTTCCAGACCTGGAGGGTGCCGCGCATGGTCTCGATCCGCGGCCGAGGGCTGCGGTGCTCCAGGGCCGTGCGCACCTCGCCGACCGTCGTCCGCCACACCACGTCCGAGCCGAGACCGGACGCGGGCGCGGGTTCCGGTGCGAACCGCAGCCGGTCCCGGTACGGCCCGATCGCCGCCAGAAGCAACCGGATCGCCTCGTCGCCGCGAGCCCGCGCGAGCTCAGCCGCCTGGTCCTGCGCGGTCTGGTCCTGCGCGGCCTGGTCCTGCACAGCCTGGTCCTGAGCGGCCCGGTCCGGTGCGGCCTGCTCCTGCGCGAGCCATGCCAGCACCGGCAGGGCGGTCTCCTCCGGCGCGCTGAGGCGGTATCCGCCGGTGGTCACCATCTCGGTCAGCTCACGCAGGCCCTCTTCGCCCAGGCGGTGCTCGAAGATCGCGGTGCGGGTCCGTGGCAGGTCGTGGCGTCGCGCGTACTCGATCTCCCAGGGTGTGAGCGGACCGCCGGCCGCGGCCGCGCCGGTCGCGAAGCCGCCGTGGATCACCTCGGGGGTGACCCAGGCCGGCAGGCCGGCGATCGGCGTGCGCGACCCGATCGTCAGCTCGCCGCTCAGCATCCCGGACAGCACCGCCGCCCAGCGGGCGATCCGCTCGCGGGCGCGTTCGCGGGTCGCCTCGTCCGGGTGCGATGCGGCCGTCTCCGCGGCCTTGGCATGCTGTGCGGCCGGATATCCGGAGTTGATCTGGTTCATGCCGGCGTGGCGGGTCCCGCCCCCGCGCCCTCCCGGTAAGAGCCGGGCGCTCTGACTGCTGAGCTACACGCCGTGGTGTCCCGGGACGATAGCGCGGGCCGGTCCACGGCCGCCTCCGAGTTTCCACCGGACAGCAGCGGGCCGTGGCCGCCGCGTCACGCCGCGTTGATGCTGCGTGCGGGCTTTTCCGTTTCCCGGTGCGGGTCTGTCAAGATGGCCCGATGTTCGTCACCGCCAGGACCCGCCGGGCCGTCCGGACCCGAGCCGCCCTCGCCGCCGCCTGCGCTCTGGTGATGGCCGCCGCCGGCTGCGGTTCGGACGAGCCGGACCCGGCGCCGGACGCCGGCCTGATCGGCGTCACCACCATGCGCGGCGCGTTCCTGCAGGCTGCCGAGATCGGTCCGACCTGGAGCGCGCCCGGGCAGAGCAGCGACCCGCAGCAGATGGTCAGCTTCTGCGGCGGGACCAGCGCGCCGCCGCAGGTGCCGCCTGGCGCCGAGGTGGTGTCGTCGTCGATCGCCGACGAGGGCACCAAGGGCGCGCAGACCCTGCACCAGGCCGCGCTTGTCTACCCGGACGCCGCCGCGGCCGCGGCCGGCCAGGCGCTGCTGCGGGCGGTGGCCGACAAGTGCCAGCCGTCCGTCACGGTGCCGGCGACGGTGACCGCGGATCGCAACGAGCCGGCGTACACCGAGACCGTCGAAGTGCGGCCGCTCGACGAGGGGGCCTGGTCCGGCTTCGTGATCATCCGGCACAAGCTGTACGAGGCCGCGCACCCGGGCACCGCCGACACCGCGGTCGCCGTGCTGAACAGCCGCAACGTGGTGCTCGTCGACACGTACGCGGTCTACCGCCTGAACAACGCGAGCGCGTCGCCGGGCTTCGAGACCGACTGGCAGCGACTGGTCGGTTCGGTGGTCCAGCGGGTGGGGTAGTTCCGGGCCGCGCGGGCCTACGGGCGGGATGGACAGCCGGACGAGCTTGGTCTATCGTTCGCTCTGCGCCGTTGCGAGTTCTTCCCCCGTGGAATTCGCAGCGGCGCCCTTCTTTTGGTACCGGGCCCGGAAGCGCCGAGAGGGGCATCCGCCGACCGTCCGATGGGGACTCGGCCGACCCGGTGACGTTTCTTGAGCGGTGTTCGGCGCTCGCCTAGGCTTTGCCCGGCTCATCGGCCTCACTTCGCGGGCGTCCCGCATCGGGGGATGTGCATCGGCGTTGCCGCTGCTCATGGCGCTCTGAGGCGAGCCGGGGGTCCGGCAGGCATGACGGCCCGGGTTCGCCCGGCCACTGGCAAGCCGGACCGGCTCTCCCCGTAACCCCGATCGCCGCCGCGCGTCCCGCCGTGATCGCTCTCCCGTGCCGGCCGTCGGCGAGCCCGCCGGGTCCGGTCTCCCGGGCGGCCCGGCCGCACGCGGACCGGCTTCCCGGAACCGGCCTCCCGAAGCCCGGCCTCGCAGCCCGGCCTTGCAGCATCTGAGGCCCCCTGATCACCGCCTTTGCGCGGAACTGCGCGCAGAGAGCGCGAACTGAACAGGGTCTTCCGTGCGGGTGTGTAAAACCCCACCGGACTGTTAACTATTCACCTTGATCGTGCTTAGCCTTACGAATCCCGGGGCAGGAAACCAATTCGGCCACGGATTCGTAACCGGAGGTGTGTGCGGCATGAAGTTCGTCTACGACTTCCACGAGGGCAACAAGGACCTCAAAGACCTGCTGGGTGGCAAGGGCGCCAATCTCGCGGAGATGACGAACCTGGGCCTGCCGGTGCCTCCTGGATTCACCATCACCACCGAGGCGTGCAAGCAATACCTTCAGAACGGTACGCACGCCGAGGGACTCACGTCCGAGATCGACGAGCACCTCGCCGAGCTGGAGAACGCCATGGGCCGGCGGCTCGGCGACCCATCCGACCCCCTGCTCGTATCGGTACGGTCGGGCGCCAAGTTCTCCATGCCCGGCATGATGGAGACCGTTCTCAACGTCGGCCTCAACGACGAGTCGGTGGCCGGGCTCTCCCGCCAGGCCGGTGGCAACGACCGGTTCGCCTGGGACTCGTACCGGCGGCTCATCCAGATGTTCGGCAAGACCGTGTGCGACGTGCCGGGCGAGGAGTTCGAGGACGCGCTGCACGACGCGAAGCAGGCCAAGGGCGTCAAGGACGACGTCCAGCTCGACGCCGAGGACCTGCGGGCGCTCGTCGGCGCGTACAAGAAGGTGTTCGTCAAGCACACCGGCCACGAGTTCCCGCAGGACCCGCGCGATCAGCTGGACCAGGCCATCGAGGCGGTCTTCCGGTCCTGGAACGCCGACCGGGCCGTCCTCTACCGCCGGCAGGAGCGCATCCCGGCCGACCTGGGCACCGCGGTCAACGTGGTCGCCATGGTCTTCGGCAACCTCGGCTCCGACTCCGGCACCGGCGTCGCCTTCACCCGCGACCCGGGCAGCGGCGAGCAGGGCATCTACGGCGACTACCTGGCCAACGCGCAGGGCGAGGACGTGGTCGCCGGCATCCGCAACACGCTCTCGCTGACCGAGCTGGAGCGGCTCGACAAGAAGTCGTACGACGAACTGCTCCAGATCATGGCCACCCTCGAGGGCCACTACCGCGATCTGTGCGACATCGAGTTCACCATCGAGCGCGGCAAGCTGTGGATGCTCCAGACCCGGGTCGGCAAGCGCACCGCGGCCGCCGCCTTCACCATCGCCGCGCAGCTGATCGACGAAGGCGTGATCGACCTCGACGAGGCGCTCACCCGGGTCACCGGCGCCCAGCTCGCGCAGCTGATGTTCCCCCGGTTCGACCTCTCCTCCGAGCCCTCGGCGATCACCCGGGGCATCGGCGCGTCGCCCGGCGCCGCGTACGGCGAGGTGGTCTTCACCGCGCAGCGGGCCGTGGAACTGGCGGCCGAGGGCAAGCAGGTCATCCTGGTCCGCCGGGAGACCAACCCGGACGATCTGCCCGGCATGATCGCCGCGCAGGGCATCCTCACCAGCCGTGGTGGCAAGACCTCGCACGCCGCGGTCGTGGCTCGCGGCATGGGCAAGACCTGCGTCTGCGGTGCCGACGACCTTGAGGTCGGCCCTTCCTCCTTCACGGTGGGCAACGTGGTGGTGAACGAGGGTGATGTGATCTCCGTCGACGGCACCACCGGGCGGGTCTACCTCGGTGAGGTGCCGGTCCGGCCCAGCGAGGTGGTGCAGTACTTCGAGGGCGAGCTCGACCCGGCGGACACCGACAACCCGCTGGTGGCCGCCGTGCACCGGATCATCACGCACGCCGACGAGAAGCGCCGGCTCAACGTGCGGACCAACGCGGACACCGGGGCGGACGCCGCCCGGGCCCGGCGCTTCGGTGCACAGGGCATCGGTCTGTGCCGCACCGAGCACATGTTCCTCGGCGATCGCCGGGAACTGGTGGAACGGCTCATCCTGGCGCGTACCGACGCGGAGCGCGACGACGCCCTGGCGGCGCTGCAGCCGTTGCAGCGGGCCGACTTCCTGGAGATCTTCCGGGAGATGAACGGCCTGCCGGTCACCATCCGGCTGATCGACCCGCCGCTGCACGAGTTCCTGCCGTCGCTCGAGGAGCTGGCGGTGCGGGTCGCGGTGCAGCACGAGCACGGCCAGCACGTGGAACACGACGAGCAACTGCTCGCGGCGGTCCGGCGCATGCACGAGCAGAACCCGATGCTGGGGCTGCGCGGCGTACGCCTCGGCCTGGTCATCCCGGGCCTGTTCGCGATGCAGGTCCGGGCCATCGCCGAGGCCGCGGTCGCGCTCGCCGCCGAAGGCGGCAACCCGCGACCGGAGATCATGGTTCCGCTGGTCGGCGCCGTTCAAGAGCTGGAGACGGTACGCGCGGAGGCCGAGAAGATCATCGCTGAGGTGGCCGGGGACTCCGGCGGGGTCGACATCCTGATCGGCACCATGATCGAGGTGCCGCGGGCGGCGCTGACCGCCGGGCAGATCGCCGAGGCGGCCGAGTTCTTCTCGTTCGGCACCAACGACCTG
The DNA here is from genome assembly GCF_015704865.1 of Actinoplanes aureus. Taxonomy (GTDB): domain Bacteria; phylum Actinomycetota; class Actinomycetes; order Mycobacteriales; family Micromonosporaceae; genus Actinoplanes; species Actinoplanes aureus. The sequence continues at coordinate 251,822 of NZ_JADQTO010000003.1, forward strand.
ACCCAGATGGCCTGGGGCTTCTCCCGGGACGACGTGGAGGGCGCGTTCTTCTGGCGCTACCTGGAACTGGGCATCTTCGGCATCTCCCCGTTCGAGTCGATCGACGCCGACGGGGTGGGCCGGCTCGTGAAGATCGCGGCCGAGGAGGGGCGGGCCGCGCGGCCGGGCCTGAAGCTCGGGATCTGCGGTGAGCACGGTGGTGACCCGGACTCGGTGCACTTCTTCCACCAGGTCGGGCTGGACTACGTGTCGTGTTCGCCGTTCCGCGTACCGATCGCCCGGCTCGAAGCGGGCCGCGCGGCGGTCGAGTCCGAAGGCTCCGATCACCGCTGACAGACCCGGGCGGCCCCCGCTCAGCACGCGGCGGGTGGGGGCCGCCCGTTCCAGCCGGCCGCGATCCGGCGGCAGGCGCCGTCGACCACCTCGGGCCGGTCCTGGTCGGACGGTGTGCAGCAGTCGACGGCGCGGATTACGGCGGCGTGCAGGTCGCGCGCTGTCGTGGGCAGTTCTGCTGTCCTAGGTAGCTCAGTGACTGCGGATTCCAGGAACGCGGCCGCGGTGGGCCAGCTGCGGGCGGCGGCGTCGCTGAGGAACCGCAACGCCCGGGCCGGATCGTGCCGGAACAGCAGGACCGACAACTCCGGCAGCAGGTCGTCCTGCTCGGCCGGGGACATCCCGGGCAGCCGGGGGAGCAGGTCGGCCAGCAGGGCGTGCGGGTCGCCGTACCCGGCCTCGGCGAGAATCAGCAACGCCTCGTCGCTGCGGCCGGCGGCCGCGGAGAGCAGTTGGTCGGCCAGGCCGGCCACCACCGGGCTGCCGGCGTTGCGGCGCACGATTTCCGCGTACGCCGGAAGCCGTTCCATGTCCAGCGGCCCGGCGCCCACCGCTTTCCCGGGCCCGGCACCCGGCAGGCCGGCCCTGCGGGTCCGTGCCGTCGCCAGCGCGTAGAGCCGGTAGACCGGATCGTCAACGTCCAACCCCGCGCCGCCCAGCGTCTGCTCGTTCGCTGAGACGACGGCGGTCACCACCGCGCCGAGAACCGGATCGGGGAGCGCGCCGGGCGGCTGCCGGCGCAGGCTCTCGTGCACCTGCGCGGCCGCCGGATCCGGGCGCCGGCCGGCCAGGCGCTGCTCGGTGTAGCGGGTCGAGGCGTCGCAGCCGATCGCCAGCTGGAAGACCACGCCGAGCGCCGGCAGATCGGTGAGCAGGGCCGACCCCAGATCCGGCTGGTACGGCAGGACACCGATCGCGGTCTCGAACCGGGCCCGGTAGTCGGGACGCAGGTAGGCGAGGTGGCCACGGTCCAGCTCCGAGCCGCCGGGGGACCAGTGGCCGCGGGGCGTCCGTACGATCAGATTGCGCAGTAGCCGCCAGGCGAAGGCCTCGCCGTCCAGGTCGTGGTCCCGGATCGCGGCAGCGACCAGGGCCGCCTGCGCGATCGCGGCCTCGCCCCGATCCTCGATCGCGGCGGCCAGTTCGATGGCGGCCGCCCGGTCGGTGATTCTCTCGCCGGCCGGCTTGGTGTGGCTCGCGGCGGCCAGGTGGGCGGCGAAGACGCGCAGCACGCGGGCCAGCGAGTAGGGGTTCCCTGCTGAGGACGGGCCGGGCGTCATCGCCCGGATCACGTCGGCCGGATCGGTGAGCAGGCGGCGCCGGAGCCGGTCGGCCCAGCGGATCCGCACGTCACGGAGGTAGGGCTGGTGGGCCCCGGCGGGCCTTTCGGTGTGCTGCGCCGGGTGCGTCCGGAACGGCAGGCCGGATTCCGGATCCCGCAGCGGGTTCCGCTGTGCCGCCCGCACGTGCAGCTCTCCGAGGAGCGACTCGGCGAGGGCGGTGCGTCCCTCGTCGAGATGCCGATGAGCCAGCCCGGCGAGCAGGCCGATCCGGTCCTCGGCCGGTGCGCGGCGGGCCAGGGTGGCGGCGCGTTCCGGATCCCGGGCGGCCAGGAAGGTGACCAGTGCGGCGAGGACCGCGGGACCGCGCGATCCGGACTCGACCTCGGCGGCGACCTGGTCCGCGACCTCGGTGGCGCGGAGCGGGTCGATCGGCTCCAGCGCTTCGGCGATACGCAGCCGTTCCTCCGGGCCCGGCGACTCGGCCAGGCGAACGGTCATTATCAGCCGTGCCTCGTCGCGCCGGCCTAGGCTGATCAGCGCACGAGCCCGTTCCGGCGCTACCCGGGCACACCGCTCCAGCAGCGTCACGGACAAGGTTTCGTCGACTCCGGCCAGCAGGGCGGCCGCCTCGGCGAGCGCCCGGGCGTCCGCGCGGTTGTGTTCCACGTCCAGCAGTACGGCGTCCCGGCGCAGCGCCGGCAGGTAACGACCGGTACCCGCCCGGTCCAGGCCGGCCAGCCGGGCCAGCGCCACCACCCGATCCCGTACGTCGAGCAACTCCAGCCCGGACTGGGCGTGCAACAGCAGCACACTGCGGTCTCCCGGCGAACTGCCCTCGGCGGCGTCCAGGCAGGCGGCGGTGCGCCCGGCCGCCATCCGTGCGAAGAAGGCGGGATCGCCGGCCGCCCGGTAGACCGGATCCGGCGGCGTCTCCGGTCCGGCCCGATGCCAGAGCTCCAGCGCGCGCGGCAGGTCGTAGCGGGCCAGCGCCACGGCGGCCTCCCGGACCGCGCCGATCGCCGTCGCCTGTTCCACCAGCAGTTCCACCCGGTCCTCGCCACCGGCATACCGGACGACTTCGGCAAGCGCCGCGATCCGTACGGCCGACGGCGGCATCGCCCAGGCGGCCTCCCACGCCCCGTCGGGCCGCCCCAGCCGGGCGGCCAGACCGAGCACGGCGGGGGAGTGTCGCGTGCCGGCGGCCCGGGCCAGCTCGCCGCGCACCACGCTGAGGAAGAGAACGTCCGGCAGGGGAGTGGCGAGCCGCCCGTCGAGCGCGGCTGCCAGCGCCAGGTCCACTACCCGGGTGAACCAGAGGTCGTGGCCGTACCGGGCGCGGACCGCCCGCCGCAGCCCGGGACAGACCAGGGTGGGCAACCGCGCGGTCTCGCCTGCCGCGATCAGGTGGTCCGCGAGATACACCAGCTCGTAGTCGCCGGCCGCCGACCAGTCCACGTCGGCGGGATCCGTGCCGTCACGTAGGCAGGACCGCACCACGCGGCGGTGCCACTCGACCGGATCAACCGCCCAGCCGGTGTGCGTCTCCGATGCCGCGAGAAACTCTCCGATGGACTCGTGGAACAGGGCGAACCCGCCGTCCCGCTCCCGCAGCAGCGGACCCAGCCGCCGCAGCACGGCGTGCATCGCCTCGACGTCCGTCGGCAGACCGGACAGACGCACGAGATCCGCGGCCGAGAGCGGGGCGCGGGCCACGGTCAGCAACCCGAGGACCGCCCGTTCCTCCCGGTTGGCCGCATCCCGGCTCAGGGTGGCGTCGAGCAGGGCGGCGTACAGGGCGGGCAGGCCGGCAGGTGGGTCGCGGTGAGCGGTGAGCTGCGTGAAGGCGTGCGCGTACGCCGAGACGTACAGGAAATTGCCCTCGGCCTTCTCGGCGACCCGCTGGGCCGGGGCGGCGGCGAGCGTGCTCAGCGCGTACCCCATCACCTCGTCGCAGGCCTCGCGCGTGCCTGCCGGAATGACCACCTCGGCCAGGTCTCCCCGTGCCGAGCGCAAGCGGGGCAGTCGCGGAACCGGCCGCGTGGTCAGCACCAGGCGCACGTTGCCGGGCAGATCCGGGGCCCGGAGGAGCCAGTCGGTGAGCGCCTCACCGGCCGGGTCGTCCGTGGCGTCGACGAGGATCACGATGAGGTCGTCCGGTTCGGCGGCCGCGAGCCGCGCCGCGGGCGCACGCAACGCGAGCTCGAGCAGGGCGGCCGGTTCCAAAAAACGAGGATCGAGGTACGCCCGGTCGGCCGCCACCCCGGCATGGGCCGCACGGTCGAAGGGTGACGGGCCGTCCGGTTCGAACAGTGCGGGCCTCGTCCGGGCGAGCTGGCGGCCGATCGCCAGCAGGAAGCCGACCGGATCGGCGTCGGCGAGGCTGGTCGGGGCGTCGCGGTGGACGAAGTAGCGCAGCCAGTCCGGATGGTCACGGGCGAGTGCGGCCAGGAGGGTGGTCTTGCCGGTACCGGGCTCACCGGTGAGCAGGGTCAGCTGGGAGGACGCGACGAAGCGTTCCACGGCGGCTGCCAGTCGCGGCCGATCGACGAGACCCGGGCCGCTGCTCGCCGTGACGAGATCATCGAAGCCGGTCGCCCCCATGCGCCTCCCTAGCGGTTCCCGTGTGACCGGTCGGTGCTGGTGCGCGTTCGCCGCGAATGCTACCGACGTTGTGCCACTGTGGCCCGTCATGGTGAATCCCGGCGAAACTGTCGGTGGGTGGGACTAGCGTCCGAGGGGAAGTCATCCAACGGCAAGGGAGCTGTCATGACGGCCCGGCTCAACCCCTACCTGATGTTCAACGGCGACGCGCGTGAGGCCCTGGAGTTCTACCGTTCCGTCCTCGGCGGAGAGCTGGTCATCAACACTTTCGGCGATGTCGGGACGCCCGATGCCGGCATCAAGGACAAGGTCATGCACGGCCAGCTCACCGCGGCGGACGGGAACACGTTGATGGGTTCCGACTGCCCGCCCGGCATGGAGATCCAGCAGGGCAATTCGATGACCGTCAGTCTCAGCGGCGACACCAGCGACGGCCTGCGCGAGATCTGGGAAAAACTCACCGACGGTGCGACCATCACCATGCCGCTGGAGAAGCAGATGTGGGGCGACGAGTTCGGCCAGCTGATCGATCGGTATGGGGTGCCCTGGATGGTGAATATCGCGCAGCCGCAGTGAGGTGGTGGTCGTTCGCGGGGTGGATCCGGTCGGCGCGCGGCCGGGTTGGTTGTCGGGCGCCCTGGGTGGAGGGGTTCGGTGGCGGTTAGTTGCCGACGCCCGCGCCGCCGCAGCCCGCGCCGCCGCAGCGGCGACGTGACTTCCACTCCGGCGCGGCAATACGCCCGCGCCGACTTCGCCGTGGCCTGCCGCCGGCACCAGATCCGCGCGTCCATGGCCCTCGGCGGCGCCAGCCACGACAGCGCGCTGGCCGAAGCGTTCATCGCCACCCTCAAACCAAACCCAAACGCGACGCCGCCCGGCGCACCTGAAGTAGACCTCCGCGTCTGGGGTCGGTCTTCCCGTCTGGAGCCGACTTCGGCGTCTGGGGTCGGTCTTCCCGTCTGGAGCCGACTTCCGCACCTGGAGTCGGCCTTCCCATCTGGAGTCGACCTCCCCAACTGGGAAAAGCGAAACTGACGCCCGCCGTGACGTGTTCTGCTGGATCGCCTTCTACAGCCACTGCCGCCGGCACTCTGCCCTCGACCACCACAGCCATCGCCTACAAACGGACCTTCCAAACAGCGACTCTGCAACCAGTCGCCGCGTAATCCGGTGTCCGCACCCCGGAGGGGGCGAGCTCAGCTCGTGGCAAAGCCGCTTTTGTCCGCGCCCGGAGGGGCGGGCTCAGCTCGTGGCAAAGCCGCTTTGGTGTCGGGCTGCTCTGGGCGCAGGCAGGCCCAGCTCGGCCCAACGCGGCGCGGCCCAGCGCGGGAGGCGGTGACAGCCGTCAGGCACAGCCGGCCGCAAAACCTCGCCTCGTCGACCACCGAGGTAGCAGCAGCGGCTGTCTCACTGATCCACACAACACCCGCCAAGCCCGGACAGGCGGCCGGCAACCACCGGCCGACCGCAGCCGGCCCCACGCACCGCGAGCCAGCACTCCGGCCGCTGGCCAGCGACCACCGGCCGACCGCAATCGGTGCCACGAACCGCAAGCAGGAACTCCGGCCGCTGGCCAGCGACCACCGGCCGACCGCAATCGGTGCCACGAACCGCAAGCAGGAACTCCGGCCGCTGGCCAGCGACCACCGGCCGACCGCAATCGGTGCCACGAACCGCAAGCAGGAACTCCGGCCGCTGGCCAGCGACCACCGGCCGACCGCAATCGGTGCCACGAACCGCAAGCAGGAACTCCGGCCGCTGGCCAGCGACCACCGGCCGACCGCAATCGGTGCCACGAACCGCAAGCAGGCGCTCCGGCCGCTGGCCGTAACCGGCGTCACACACCGCGAGTAGGCACCCTGGCCGCTGGCAGCGGCAGGACCGGCAAGCCCAGAAAGGGTTAGATGCACTGCCATCACCACTGGGCACTGTTTCGGCCGCGCGGATGACGCGCGCTGGGTGCTAATCCAAGGAGAGCCGGCAGCAGACGCGGCTTCGGCCGATGCTGTAGGGCGCGAGAAGTCGCATTTATTTCGCGTGGGCGTATTGCGAGCGTCGATTCTTGAATGCGGCTGCCGCTGCGGCGTCCCTTTCGCTGCGGCGGCCGGGGAATTTGGGTCCGTCTATTGACTCTGGCCAGTTACCGTCGGTGAGTCGGGGCAGGATGCTGGCTAGCATCGCCGCCCCGGCGCCGCGGGCGAACTGGAGCGGGTGTCCTGTCGTGCTCTGGGCGTCCGTCTCCTTGGTCGGCGACTGTCGATGTCGCAGGCTGCTGCGGACGGGTTTGGCGTTGCTGCTGGCCGAGCTGCATGCGTTACCCACCGTGATTGGCGCAGCACGGGACGGGGCCGTGTCGACGTTCCGACAGGTATTGCGGATTTATGTCGGGGCGCCCTCTAACGATCGTTAGAAAATGGGATGTCTTAGCTGCTCAACATGGACTTCGGGATTCTCCGCCGCCCGGTGTAAAAGGTATGCAATCACCGATCATGGACAGCGCTTCGACTGTGGTGGCGGACACGTAATGCATTCCTCGGGGTCACAGTGTGATCAACCCGGTGCCTAGAATCTCCGCGAATTCAGCATCAGGCGAGCCGGGGGGCTCGCGCGCCGCTGTGCGGCCGCGATGGTGCCGACGGGGGAGGGCTACGTGACGGTCGATCGACCGGTCCGTGAGTGGAACGGCCTGCTCATTCCGGATCCAGGCGTTTACACATTGGACGACGCTCACAAACGCATCGGATTCTTGGCGCAGCATATGATGGTCAGCCCGATCCGGGGCGAGTTCGCCAAGGGAACCGCATCCATCGTGGTGGCGAGAGATCCGCTCCAATCGTCGATCAGCGCGACGATTCGCGCGGACAGCATCAACACCCACAATCCGGAGCGGGACGCGCATCTGTCCAGCCCGGACTTCCTCGACGTGGGCCGCTATCCCACGCTCGAATACCGCAGCACCGGCATCGTCTGGGAGGCGGAGAGCGACCCGATCTTCCACTGGGCCCGGCTGCGCAACAATCCGCTGGGACGCCGGGGCACCGTCGCCGACCTGCCGCCGGCGGCCACCCGGGCGTCCGGCCGTTTCGTGATCAAGGGGCTGCTGACGGTCAAGGACGTCACCCGGCCGATCGACATGCACATGGAGTTCGGTGGTGCTCGGCGTGACCCGTATGAGCGGGAGATCTTCGGCTTCAGCGCGACGGCGGAACTGGACCGGGAGGACTACGGCCTGCTCTGGAACGTCATGCTCGAAGCCGGTGGCGTCCTGGTAGGCAAGAAGATCCGCATCGAGATCGCCGGCGAGGCCATCCGAGAAAGCTGACACCACCCGACATCGCCGTGGGTTGGGCAGGCAAGGTCGCGGCCCGCTGGATGGTGCCGGCCCACAGGTAGGTCGTGGCGCGCAGGCGGGTTGCGGTCCGCTGGATGGTGCCGGCCTGCGGGCGGGTTGCGGTCCGCTGGATGGTGCCGGCCTGCGGGCGGGTTGCGGTCCGCTGGATGGTGCCGGCCTGCGGGCGGGTTGCGGTCCGCTGGATGGTGCCGGCCTGCGGGCGGGTTGCGGTCCGCTGGATGGTGCCGGCCTGCGGGCGGGTTGCGGTCCGCTGGATGGTGCCGGCCTGCGGGCGGGTTGCGGTCCGCTGGATGGTGCCGGCCTGCGGGCGGGTTGCGGTCCGCTGGACGGTGCCGGCCCGTAGGCGGGTCCCAGCCCGCTGGGCTTAGTCGTCGAAGTAGTCGGGCTCGGGCGGGAAGTACCCCGGATCCTCCGGCTCGGGTGGGAACACCTCGGCGTATTCGGACCGGCCAGGCTGGCCGGCCAGCGGCCGGGCGCCGGGACGGGGATCGGGGGACGCGGGCTGCGCAGGCAGGAGGCCGGCGGCCCCTGCCTGGCCGGTGGAGAGCTCCACCGGCTCGCCGGACACCACGGCCAGGACCTGGCTGCCGAACTTGGTCAGCTTGCTCTGACCGACGCCGCTCACCGTGCCCAGCTGGTCCAGCGTGGCGGGCGCCAGTGCGGCGATGGCCCGCAGGGTGGCGTCGTGGAAGATGACGTAGGCCGGGACGCCCTGTTCCTTCGCGACCGTGCCGCGCCAGGCTCGCAGTTTGTCGAACAGCGGGACCGCGGAGGCGGGCAGGTCCGCCGGTGCGGCCTGCCGGGCGGAGGGTGAGCCCGGCCGGGAAGACGCTGTGCGGGCGGGGCGGACGGGGGCGACCTCGCGGCGCATCATCAGCTTGGCCTCGCCGCGCAGGACCGACGCGCTGCTGTCGGTGAGGGCGAGCGTGCTGTACTCGCCGTGGACCGTCAGGTAGCCGCCGGCCAGCAGTTGCCTCACGACGCCTCGCCACTCGGACTCGCGCAGGTCGGTGCCGATGCCGAAGACGGACAGCTCGTCGTGGCGGAACCGGGTCACCTTGTCGGTGCGCTTGCCGAGCAGGATGTCGATCGACTGGCCGGCACCGAACTTCTGGTTGCGCTCCTTCTGCAGGCGGAACACGGTGGAGAGCAGCTTCTGAGCGGCGACCGTGCCGTCCCACGACTCCGGCGGTGTGAGGCAGACGTCGCAATTGCCGCAGGTGGGTGAGTCGGAGGATTGGCCGAAGTAGGCCAGCACCTGCGCACGCCGGCAGGTGACGCTCTCGCAGAGGGCCAGCATCGCGTCGAGGTGGCGGGCGGCGTTGCGCCGGAACGCGACATCACCCTCCGAGCTGTCGATCATCTTGCGTTGCTGCACCACGTCCTGCAACCCGTACGCCAACCAGGCGGTCGACGGCAGCCCGTCGCGCCCGGCCCGCCCGGTCTCCTGGTAGTAGCCCTCGACCGACTTGGGCAGGTCGAGGTGGGCGACGAACCGCACGTCGGGCTTGTCGATGCCCATCCCGAACGCGATCGTCGCGACCATCACCAGGCCGTCCTCGCGCAGGAAGCGTGATTGGTTCTCGAACCGGGTCCGGGAGTCCAGACCGGCGTGATAGGGCAGTGCGGGAATCCCGTTGTCGGTGAGGAAGGCGGCGTGCTTGTCCACCGACGCCCGGGACAGGCAGTAGACGATCCCGGAGTGCCCGGCGTGCTCCGAGCGCAGAAGCTCCAGCAGCTGCCGGGAGGGCTGGTTCTTCGGGACGATCCGGTACTGAATGTTGGGCCGGTCGAAGCTGGCCGTGAAGTGCCGGGCCTCGGTGAGACCGAGGCGGCCGGCGATCTCGTCACGGGTGGCCGGTGTGGCGGTCGCGGTCAGCGCGATCCGCGGCACGTCCGGCCAGCGCTCGTGCAGCATGGACAGGCCCAGGTAGTCGGGGCGGAAGTCGTGACCCCACTGCGCCACGCAGTGCGCCTCGTCGATCGCGAACAGCGAGATCTTGCCCCGGTCGAGCAGGCGCTGCACGCCGGCCGTGCCGAGGCCCTCGGGCGCCACGTAGAGCAGGTCGAGCTCGCCGGCGACGAACTCGGCCTCGACCATCCGCCGCTCGTCGAGGTCCTGCGACGAATTCAGGAAGCCGGCCCGCACGCCGAGGGTGCGCAGCGCGTCGACCTGGTCCTGCATGAGCGCGATGAGCGGAGAGATCACCACGCCGGTGCCGGGCCGGACCAGCGCGGGAATCTGGTAACAGAGGGACTTGCCGCCGCCGGTCGGCATCAGCACCAGCGCGTCGCCCCCGGCGATCACGTGCTCGACGATGTCGCCCTGCTGCCCGCGGAACGATGGGTAGCCGAAGACCCGGTTGAGGGCGTCGGTGGCATCTGACACGGAGAGCGGAAGGGCCGAAGTCACCCCGCGATAGTAGAGACCCCCACCGACAATCGCCTCGGGCCTGTGGATAACCCGATGCCTATGGAGTGACTCCGGGCAGGCCGACGAGGTCGAGGATCTGCCGGGCCGGGCTGCCGGGCACGGCGTGCAGCACCAGTGGCGCCTGACCGTCGGAGTGGCTGGCCGCGACCAGGTGCAGGGCGGACACACCGGCACTGGCCAGATGGGTCACCCCGGTCAGGTCCACGGTCAGCGCCATGGTCCCGCCCCGGCTGCGGCGCAGCAGCTCCTGGCGGACCTGCGCGGCGGAGGCCGCGTCCACCGGGCCGTCCAGGCGGACCCGGGCCTCGTCGCCGCCGGGCAGTTCGGTGATGTGCAGCGTCTCGGCCGGCGGCTTGATCATCGGCGTCTGGTCGATGCGGGTGAGCAGCCGGGCGGGCCGGGTCAGCTGGTGCCGGACGGCCGCGACCGTACCGTTCGAGCCCGGGTCGACCCGCAGGCTGTGCACCAGCTGGGCGGTGAGCGCCAGACCTCGCCCGCGGGTGGGCTGCCGATCCGGGACCCGCCAGCCGCCGTGATCGGTCACCGTGGCCTCGACCAGGCCGGACGGGTGCAGCTTCGCCCGTACCTCGATCATGTCCTTGCCGAACTCGCCGCCGAAGGCGTGCTCGATGGCGTTCGTGGCGAGCTCGCCCAGAGCGTGCTGGAGCACGAAGGCGTCGTGCTCGGCCGCGCCCACCGCGGCCAGCCACGCGCCGAGCTCGGCGCGCGCGACGCGCAGCGCCGCCGGCTCGGCCGGCACTTCGAGAACCAGTTCCGGTACGACGGGCACGCGTTGCGCCGCGAGCAGCGTGATGTCATCGGCGTACCCGCCCAGACGGACCAGCAGTTCGACGGCCTGCGTGCAGACCCGGTCCGCGGCGGTCGCGGACGGATCGCGCAGCGCGCGCCCGGCCGTGGCGTCGGCCGCGACCTGCGCCAGTTCGGCCGCGTTGTCCGGCCCGCCGCCCGGCCGTTCCAGGATTCCGTCGGTGTAGAGCAGCAGCAGGTCGCCGGGCGCCAGTACGTCCGTCCGGACCGGGTACGACCCACCGGTGGCGAGCGGCGTACCTCCGCTGGCCGGCAGGTAACGGGTCACGCCGCCGGCCGTGACCAGCAGCGGCGGCGGGTGTCCCGCGGTGCAGTACGCCAGCTCCCCGGTCATCGGGTCGAGCAGCGCGAGGCAGACCGTGGCCGCGTGCGCGGCGCGGACCCGCCCGGCCAGCCGGTCCGCGGCTTCCAGCGCCTCGGTGATACCGGCACCGGCGTCCAGCCGTTCCTGCAGCACCGCGCGCAGCTGGCCCATCACGCCGGAGGCGGTGACCCCGTGCCCCACCACGTCGCCGACGACCAGCGCGACCCGGCCGTCGGGGCGGGCGACCGCGTCGAACCAGTCACCGCCGGCCGCGGTGTCCGCCTCGGCCAGCAGGTAGCTCGCCGCCACCTGAAGGCCCGGCAGCACCGGCAGCCCGGCCGGCAGCAGTTCACCCTGCAACGCCGTGACCACGTCGCGGCTCTGCTCGTAGCGGCGCCGCAGCCGGGCGGCCTCCGCCTCGGCGGCCTGCCTGGTCCGGGCCAGCTCGGTCACGTCGAATCCGGCGCCGATCACCCCGCGCCGGTCGCCGCCGGCGTCCAGCCACGGCACGATGGTGAAGGTCGCGAACATCTCGTGCACCGAGCCGTCGGGCTGTTCGATGTGCGCCCGCCACTGCCGCCCGGTGATCGGCTGCCCGGTCCGGTAGACCTCGTAGTACGCGTCCACCCACTGCTGCCCGGCCAGGTCGCTGAGCACGTCCCGGACCGGCCGGCCGATGATGTCCCGGCCGGACAGCACCGCGCGGGTCGCCGCGTTGCAGGCGACCAGATTCAGGTCCGGGCCCTCGCACACCGCGACGATGAACGGCAGTTGATCGACCGCGGCCATCATCGCGTCAAGCTCGCTCGCACCCGGTAGGTTCACGCCCGTCACCTTCCCATCGTGCCGGATCAGGCGCTAGAACGAACCGCAGGTCACTCGGCCAGGGGCAGTTCGATGGTGTGCGCGGTGTGCGTCGCCTTCACGCTCAGGTACCGCACGTTCGCCGCGGACAGGTGCACCCCGGTCGGGATCCGCTGGGTCACGTCGATGCCGAGGGTGGTCAGCTGCGCGGCCTTGTCCGGGTTGTTGCTGAGCAGCCGGACCCGGTCCACGCCGAGGGCGGCCAGCATCTGCGCCGCCGCGGTGTAGTCGCGCTCGTCCTCGCCCCGGCCCAGCGCCACGTTGGCCTGGTACGTGTCCAGGCCGTCGTCCTGCAACGCGTACGCGTCGAGTTTGGCGTAGAGCCCGATGCCCCGGCCCTCCTGCCGCAGGTAGAGCAGGAACCCGCCCTCCTGGGCGATCCGCTCGACGGCCTCGCGCAGCTGCGGACCGCAGTCGCAGCGCTGGCTGCCGAAGACGTCGCCGGTGAGACACTCGCTGTGCGGGCGCACCAGCGGCGCCCGCCCGCCGGCCGCGGACTTGGTCAGGGCCCGTTGCCAGTCGCCAAGACCGAGCGCGAGGTGCTCCTTCCCGTCAGCCAGCCCGTCGAAGGTCATCACCCGCGCCGTGGTGGCATAGCCGTCCGGGAAGCGCAGCGGCACGGTGACCTGCCGTCGGACGGTCGCCTTGATCGCCGTGGCTGCCTCGGCCTCGAACATCGGTCCTCCTTGTTGGTTCCGCCGTGCGCTGTTACTGAGATGCGCTGTTACTGAATGCTTACTGCCGTCGATGATCTGCCCAGAGATCCGGTGCCGCACTCCGGGGACTACTGTTGGGCGGTGGCTGAGCGTCCTTACATCTTGCTGAGTTGCGGGATGTCGATCGACGGATATCTTGACGACGCGTCCGGCGAACGGCTGCTCCTCTCCAACGACGCCGACTTCGACCGGGTCGACGCGGTCCGCGCCGGATGCGACGCGATCCTGGTCGGTGCCACCACCATCCGGCAGGACAACCCGCGGCTGCTGGTGCGTTCCGCTGACCGCCGGGCCGCCCGGATCGCGCGGGGTGCGCACCCGGACCCGGTCAAGGTCACCGTAACCAGCAGCTGCCACCTCGATCCCGAGGCGGCGTTCTTCACCACCGGTGCGGCCGCCAAGGTGGTCTACTGTGCGACCCCGGCCGTCGAGGACGCGGAGAAGCTGCTCGGTGACCGGGCCACCGTGGTGGACGGCGGGGACCCGGTGGACGTCCGGCTGGTCGCGGCCGACCTGGCCGGGCGCGGAGTGCGCCGGCTGATGGTCGAGGGCGGCGGCCGGATGCACACACAGTTCCTCACCGCCGGTCTGGCCGACGAGTTGCACCTGGTGGTGGCGCCGTTCTTCGTGGGTGACGCGAGGGCACCCCGGTTCGTCCACGAGGGGACGTTCCCGTGGGGCCCGGGCAATCGGGCGACCCTCGCGGAGGCGCGGCAGATCGGGGACGTCGTCCTGCTGCGCTACGCGCTCTCCGAGCGGTTCGATCAAGCCGCGACACCACCGGAATAGGCGGGCTGCCGCGCTGCGGCGGGCTGCCGGGAAACGGTGATCCGCCGGACCAGCGGGATCGGCGCGGGCACGTGCAGCGGCCGGGGTGCCATCACCGGCGCCGGCGAGACCGGGGCGACCGCCATCAGGCGGGACGGGAGAGCCGGGCGCGGCGTGGCGACCTCGGCGGGCTCGGTGCGCGGCCGCGTCACGACCCGCATCAGCACGATCACCGCGCCGGGGGCGGCGGCCACGAAGGCCAGGATCCCGTACGCCACCGCGATCGTCAGACCCTGCGCCGCGCTCAGGCCCGCCGCGCCGAACGCCCAGGCCATGACTCCCTCGCGCGGCCCCCAGCCGCCGACGTTGATCGGCAGGCCCATGGCCAGCAGGGCCAGCAGCAGCAGCGGCGCGAGCTGGAGCAGCGAGGCGGCGCTGCCGGCCGCCCGGGCGGCGACCAGGAAGGTGGCCAGGTGCCCGGCGAGCACGGCGGCGGAGGCCAGCAGCACACCGGGGCCGCTCTGCCGGGAGAACAGGCCGGAGCGGATCTCGGCGAGGCCACCGCGGGCCGCGCCGGCCGCCCGGGAACGGCCGCGCCGCAGGCGGCGCACCAGCAGGAAGAGCAGAGCGCCGGCCAGGGCGACACTCAGGCCGGCCACGGCGATGCCGGCTTCGTTCGCGCGGATCAGGGTCAACACCGGCGACGGTACGGTGAAGAGCACGAGTGCCCCCACTACCAGCAGGACCAGTTGTCCCGCCGTGCGTTCCAGGAACACCGCCCGGACACCGCGGCCCAGGTCGCCCTCGCCGCGGCCGTGGCGGACCGCGCGGCCGACGTCACCGAGGATCCCGCCCGGCAGCGCCGCGTTCAGGAAGAGCGCCTGGTAGTAGTCGGCGATCGCGTCCCGCAGCGGAAGCCGCATGCCCAGCCCGCGCGCCACCAGGCACCAGCGCCAGGCACTGAGGACGGTGGTCGCCGCGCCGATCCCGAGCGCCGTGAGGAGCGCACCCGCGTCCAGCACCCGGAGCCCGTCCAGGAAGGCGCCGGTACCCAGCCGCCACAGCACCAGCGCCAGGATGCCGGCACCGCCCAGCAACCGCAGCCAGGCCCAGACAGATCGGTTCACTTTCGTCGTCCCCTCGTCGCTCTTCAGGGACTAGTACGCCCGATCCACAGGGCAAGGTTCACTCGAAGATCGCTAAAAGATCCTGGTGTCCCACGGAAGCGTGCGGTACGGCCGCCGTGCGGCGCGTCAGATAGGCGCCCAAGGCCAGGTCAGGGCGCTGTGCACCGGCCGCTGAGGCCCAGCCGCGCAGCCACTGGTCGGTCAGCGTGGACAGCGCCGGGCCGAGCCGCCACGGGCTGGGCCGGGTCAGCACCCGGGCTCCGGCCCTCTCGAACGCGGCCACCGCGAACGCCGGCGCGTCCGGCCCGAGCAGCCGCCGGCCGCCGGTCTCGCGGCGCTGGTGCTCGTTGAACGCCTCCCCGACGGCCTGGTCTAGCGGGTCCTCCGGAGCGAGCTTGACCTCGCCGGTCACTGAGAGCGTGAACAGGGCGCTGACCTTGGCCTGGGCGCAGGCCGCCACCAGGGCCTCGACCTCGCCGGCGGTGAGCAGGTCGAGCAGGGCGGAGCAGGTGACCAGGTCGGTGCCGGCCAGGTCGGCCGCGGTCAGCGCGGTGACGTCGCGCAGGTCGGTGCTGACGGTGACCTCCGCGGGCATCCCGTCGGCGGCGAGCTTCAGCAGCGCCGGGTCGCGATCCGTCATGATCCAGTGCTGCGGCGCGGGCAGTTGCGGCGCGAGCCAGCGGCCCAGTGAGCCGGTGCCGCAGCCCAGGTCACGGATCACCCGTACCGGCCCGGGCAGCTCGCCGACCAGATCGGCGGCGCGGGCGGCGGCGTCCGCGGGCTCGCGCAGGGTCAGCCAGTCGGGGGAGAATTCACCGGTCGGACCGGATTCATCGGGCGCGTGGGAATCGGGCACTGTCTACTCCTAGCAGGATGTCGCTCAGCCGGCGGGCGGTCTCGTCCCAGCCGGTCAGGGTGTCGCGCCGGGCCCGGGCGCGGTCGCGCCAGCGAGCCCGCAGGTCGGGGTCGGTGAGCCAGGTTCGCAGGGTCGCGGCGAGCGCGTCCGCATCGCCGGGCGGCAACAGCCGCCCAGGACGACCGCCGGGCGCGGCATTGCCGGGCGCGGTACCGCCGGGCACGCTGCCGCCTGGCGCGGTACTGCCGGGCGCGCTGGAGGGCGCGGCGTTGGGGGGTGCGGTGCCTAGAGCCTCGGCTACGCCGCCGACATCGCTGGCGACCACCGGGAGGCCACGGGCGAGGGCTTCGGTGACCACCATCCCGTACGTCTCCGCGCGTGACGGCAGCACGAAGAGGTCGGCGTCCGCGTAGGCGGCGTCGAGGGCCGCACCGGTGAGCGCGCCGGTGAAGCGCACCCGGCTGTCGTCACGGCCGGGGATGTGGCCGGGGATGTCGCCGGCGCCGACGATGGTGCAGGTCCAGTCCAGGTCGTCCAGTTGCCTCAGGGCGGCCAGCAGGACGTCCTGACCCTTGCGCGGGGTCAGCGACGCCACGTTGAGCAGCCGGGTGCCACCGGGCGACGGCTCGGCGAGTGGCGCCGGGTCGACGCCGGGAGGCGCCACATGCACCCGCGACAAACCATATATATCGGATATGTGCTGGGCGGCCTGGTCGCTGGTCGCAACGACGGCGGTGGCCAGGTGCAGGGTTCGCCGTTCCAGGGCGGTCAGCTCGGCGGCCTCGGCGGCGGTGAGCCCGGTCTCGTCACCGAGTGGCAGGTGGACCAGGACCACGAGGCGCAGGCGGTCCGCGTGCGGCTCCAGGAGGTCGGGAACCCCGCAGGCCACGAGGCCGTCGAGCAGGACGGTGGAACCGTCCGGGACCGAGGCGAGCACGCCGGTCAGGGCCTGCCGGTGGCTCGAGGCGGGACGGGGCCAGGTTCCGGCGACGGCCGATTCGCGTACCTCGAAGATCGAATCGGCCAGGCGCCGGAGTGCCTCGCGGTCGTAGCGGTTGCCCCCGCTGGGTGCCGCCGGGTCGTCGATCGAACCTGGCAGCACCGCGAATAAGATCACAGGGTGCGCTCGTAGGCGGCCCAGGCGAGGTGCGACTCGTGCAGTTTCACCTCGATGCCGGTCAGGCCGGCCGCGCCCGGGCCGAACTCGCCGGCCTTGATCCGGACGGCGAGGCGGTCGGCGATCACCTTGGCCAGGAACTCGGTGGAGGTGTTGACGCCGGAGAACTCCGGGTCGTCGTCGAGGTTGCGGTAGCTGAGCCCGGAGCAGACGGTCTTCAGCTGTTCGCTCGCCCGGCCGATGTCGACCACGATGTTGTCGTCGTCCAGGTCCGGGCGGCGGAACGTGGCGTCCACCACGAAGGTGGCGCCGTGCAGCCGCTGTGCCGGTCCGAAGACCTCGCCGGAGAAGCTGTGGGCGATCATGATGTGGTCGCGGACGGTGACGCTGAACAAGGGCTCATCTCCTCTGGTGACTCTTCGCGTGCGGTACTACGGGTACCCGGTGCGGGAAGATCAATTCCCGTCCGGGTAGTCGATCACATGGCAGAGCGCGGGCAGGCTGCCGTCGGCGAGCCGGGGGAGGACGCCGGGCATCTCGTCGAAGCCGGAGTGGCCGGTGATCAGGGCGTCGAAGCGCGGGTCGCGCAGCAGGTCCAGGGCCACGGCGAGGCGTTCGGCGTAGCTGCGGCGGCGGTCGGGGCGGATGCCGCCCACCTGGCTGCTGCGGATGGTGAGCCGGCGGGAGTGGAAGAACTCGCCGAGCGGGATCGCGATCCTCCGGTCGCCGAACCAGCTGAGCTCCACCACGGTCCCGCCCGGTGCGAGGAGTTCCAGGGCCCGGGTCAGGCCCTGCTCGGTCGCGCTGGCGTGGATGACGAGGTCGCGGCCCTCGTCGGCGGCGGCCGGCTCGGCGAACCGGATGCCCAGCCGGTGCGCGATCTGCTCGCGCGTCGTGTCGGTGTCGATCAGCTGCACGTCGGTGCCGGGGAAGCCGGCCAGCACGGCGGCGACCGAGGAGCCGACCATGCCGCCGCCGATCACCGAGATCCGGTCGCCGATCTGCGGATTCGCGTCCCAGACGGCGTTCACCGCGGTCTCCACCGTGCCGGTCAGCACGGCACGCGCGGCGGGGACCCCGTCCGGGACCACGGTCACCGCCTCGGCGGGGACGACGTAGCGGGTCTGGTGCGGGTAGAGGCAGAAGACGGTCTTTCCCACGAGCTCGTCCACGCCGGCCTCGACGACGCCCACGTTGAGGTAGCCGTACTTCACCGGTGCCGGGAAGTCGCCGACCTGGAACGGCGCGCGCATGGTCGCCCACTGGTTTTCCGGGACCCGTCCCTGGAAAACAAGAGTCTCGGTGCCACGGCTCACACCTGAGTGAAGGGTGCGGACGAGCACCTCGCCCGGCCCCGGATCGGACAATCGCTCGGTGCGTAATTCGCCCGTTCCCGGGCAACTCAACCAGAACGCACGGGCATCCGCAGACAAGGGCCGTCCTTTCGCTGAACCGAAAGTCCCCGTTGAGCGTGTCAATCGGGGACAGCGGCTAAACCCTACGTCCAGGAGGAACGGTGACCATCAGTACCGCCACGACCACGACGAGTCCGATCCGGGCTCCGCTGGCCGGGTTCGCGGCCCAGATCCTCCTGCTCGCCGCGCTCGCCGCTCTCGTGGGACTCAGCTCGTGGGGCTGGGTGGCGGGGATCACCTACGGGACCGTTCTGTGCGGCCTGCTCGCCCTGGCCCTGCGACGGACCCGGATGGGCGACCTCGGCTGGGCGAACCTGGTCACCCTCGGGCGGGCCGTCCTCACCGGCGGGGTCACCGCGCTGGTCCTCTCCGGCGCCCCGAAGCTGCTGGTCGTGACGATCGCGGCGGTCGCACTGGCCATGGACGGCGTGGACGGCCAGATCGCCCGGCGCACCGGGACGACCACCCCGCTCGGCGCCCGCTTCGACATGGAGGTCGACGCGTTCCTCATCCTGGTGCTCAGCGGTGCCGCGGCGATCGAGTTCGGCTGGTGGGCCCTGGCCATCGGCGCCTTCCGGTACGTCTTCGTCGCCGCCTCCTGGGTGGCACCGTGGCTGAACGCGCCGCTGCCGCCCAAGTTCAGCCGCAAGGTGGTCGCCGCCCAGCAGGGCGTCATGCTCGCCGTCGTGGTCAGCGGACTGCTGCCGGCCTGGCTTGCGCTGGCCGCCCTGATCATCGCGCTCGGCTCGCTGACCTGGTCGTTCGGCCGCGACATCGCCTGGCTGTACGTCGCGTCGCGGGTCCGGCTGGAGGCTCGCAGCCGCTGGTCCGCCCCGCGCCAGCACGCCCTGGCCACCCGCTAGGAGACCCGCGAGATCGTTCCCGGCGGAGCGGCCGGGACGACGTCGGGGTGCAGGATCGCGGCGATCGCCTCCACCCCGTCGATCAGTCGCGGACCGGGCCGCACCACCAGGCCGTCGCCGTCGATCGCCCACACCGCGGCGCCCGGGAAGTGCGGAACCACCGACTCGGCCTGCCGTACCGCGCCGTCCAGGTGGTAGCCGCACGGCGTCACCAGCACCACGTCCGGCCCCGGAGCCGCCAGTTCCGCCCAGGTCGTCGCCACCGAGCGCTGCCCCGGCCGCGCCGCCACCGGCTCGCCACCGGCGGCGACGATCAGGTCCGGCACCCAGTGCCCGGCACCGAACGGCGGGTCCACCCACTCCACCACGGCCACCTTCGGCCGCGGCCGGCCGGCCACCGCCGCCGCAACCTCGGCCAGGCGCCGCCGCAGCGCGGCGACCAGGACCGGACCCCGCTCCGGTACGCCGGCCGCGCGCGCCACCTCCTCGAAGGTGTCCAGCACGTCGTCCAGGGTGTGCGGGTCCAGCGACAGCACGTCCGACCGGCAGCCGAGATGGCTCAGCGCGTCGTCGACGTGCCCGGACGGCAGCGCGCACACCCGGCACAGGTCCTGCGTCAGGATCAGCTCCGGGGCGAGTCCGGCCAGCGCGTCCGCGTGCAACGTGTAGAGGTCCCCACCGGCGGCCATCTCGGTGCGCACGTACTCGTCGATCTCGGCCGGGGTCAGGCCCGTCGTGTCGCGCCCGCCGACCACCACGGTCTTGCTCGCCCGCGCCTCGGCCGGCTCATCACACTCGAAGGTCACGCCGACCAGATCGTCGCCGAGCCCGAGGGCGTAGACGATCTCGGTGGCGGACGGCAGCAGGGACACCAGTCGCATGGAGGGTCAGCCTAAAGGTGTAGGCGGGCCCGGACGGATAGAACCGTGGAGGGATGTGCGCGCGGGTGTGTTCCCGCGAGGCTGGCGGCATCGCCGAGCCCGGGAGGAACCATGACCACGGCACCGCTGGCCCACGCCGACACGCTCGTCCTCGACTACCTGGCCGCGCTCTGGGCCGCCTCCGACGACCTGCTGCCGGAGTCGCGTGACGATCTGATGCGGACGGTGACCGGCTACATCGCGATGCGCCAGGACCTGGCCGAGGACCCGGCTCTGATCCTCGGCCGGCTGGGTCCGCCGGAGCAGCTCGCCGCCGCCGTGCGCCGCGGTGGGATGCCGACACACCTGCGCCTGCCGGCGCTCGCGCCCGTCCCCGCGGTCCCGGCCGCGCCCGCCCGGACGCCGGGCGGGGGAGCGGAACACGCGGCCATCGCGCTGCTGCTCGCCGGTGCGTTCGTGCTGCCGGTGGTCAGCCCGGCGGCCGGCCTGCTCATCGCCACCGGGTCCGGGCGCTGGACGCCCGCGCAGAAGGGTGCCGCCTGGATCCTCACCACCGGCGGGGCGACCGGTGCGCTGCTGCTGGCGCTGGCCCTCGCCGGGCTCGGCGGAGGCGCCGGGATCTTCCTGCTGGTGGCGTACCTGGGTGCTGCCGCGGGCTCGGTGGTTGCGGGGCTGGCTCTGCTGGCCGCTCTGCGCGCTCCGGCCGGCTAGGTGTCGATGTCGATGGTGGCGGCGATCGGGAGGTGGTCGCTGCGCGTCTCCGGGAGCGACCACAACTCGGGGACGTGCAGCGAGCGGACCATGATCTGATCGACCCGGGCCACCGGCATGGCGGCCGGCCAGCTGAACGGGAAGGTGGACCGCCCGGTCGCCATCAGGTCGGTGACCGGTGCCAGGCCGCGGTCGTCGACCGTACTGTTCAGATCGCCGAGGAGGATGACCTGCTCCACGGATTCGGCACGCAGGGCCGCCGCGAGCTTAAGAGCGCTCTCGTCCCGGCGTACGCAATCGAATCCGGTCAGGCCGAACCGGACGGACGGCAAGTGAGCCACGTAGATCGCGATGTCGCCGATCGGGGTCTGCGCGATCGCGCGCAGGCCGCGGTTCCAGTCGGCGCCGAAGGCGGCGGGCCGGATGTCCAGCGCGCCCGCCTCGCGCAGCGGGTGGCGGGACCAGAGCGCCACCGTGCCCTGCACGGTGTGGTACGGATAGCCCGGGGCGAGCGCCGCCGCATAGGCGGGCAGCGTCTCCGGGACGATCTCCTGCAGCCCGATCACGTCGGGTTCCACCGCGACCAGCGTGCGAACCGTCCCCGCCACGTCCCGGTTCTCGTCGCTGACGTTGTGCTGCACGACGGTCAGGTAGGAGCCCTTGCCCACGGTGGGGAACAGCTGCCCGCCGAACAGGCCGGCCCAGACGACGAGCGGCAGCATCGCGGCGATCAGGACCAGCTTGGAACGACGCCACCAGGCCAGCGCCAGCAGCACCGGAACGCTCAGGACCAGCCACGGCCGGACGGTCTCGATCAGGCTGCCGAGGTGACCGATCCGGTTCGGCACGAACTGGTGGAACAGGAGCAGGGCCGTGACCAGCACGGCGAAGGCCACGGTGACTCGGATCAGCACCCACAGATGATCTCAGGTCAGGATCTCGGCGAGGACCCGATCCCAGACGGCGCGGGGCGGGAACTCGTGGCCCACGCCCTCCAGCCAGACGAGGCGGGCGCCCGGGATCGCCCGGGCCAGCTCCCGCGGGTGTTCGGCCGGGAAGTGCTCGTCGAGGGTGCCGTGCAGGACCACGGTCGGGACCGTGATGGCGGCGAGCCGGTCGCGGACCGGCGGGCCGTAACCGGCGAGCCGATGGTTGTCCCGGGCCGCGGCCAGGTCGCCGGACCGGTCGAAGACGCGTTCGGCGAGGCGGCGCAGCTGCGGCTCGTCCGCGGTGAACGGCCCGCCGCGGGCGCGGATCTCGGCGATCAGGCCGGCCACCGCGGCCTTGCGGTTCGACCAGTCGACCGCCGGGCGGGCCCGTACCGCGGTCGTCGTCCGTCCGGGGGTCAGCGGGAGGTCCGGTTCCCCGGTGCCGGCGGTCGTCGACATCAGGGTCAGGCTGAGCACCCGCTCCGGATGCCGGACCGCGATCCGCATGCCGAGGGCGCCGCCGAGGGAGAGCCCGACCAGGTGCGCCGCCGGCACGCCCAGCGCGTCGAGGACTCCGAGGGCGTCGTTCATCAGGTCGGTCCCGGAGTAGCCGGGCACGCCGGCCGGGAAGCGGGTCGACCGGCCGGTGTCCCGCTGGTCGTAGCGGATCACGAACCGGCCGCCGGCCGCGAGCCGCCGGCAGAACTCGTCGTCCCACCAGTCCATCGAGTTGGCCTCCCCGGCCAGCAGCAGCAACGGGGGCTCAGTAGGTTCGCCGAAGGTCTCCACGCACACCTGGATGCCGTTGACGGGCATCATCGTCTCGGTCACCACGGACTCATTGTGGCGAGCCTCACTTGCGGGCACGTTACGTGGACGTCACATCGGACGACGCGTTCGTAGAGAGACGGCCGGGCTTGCTGCCCGGCCGTCTCCTCGTTCGTCACTCGTGAACCGGGGCGGGCGCCGCCTGGTGGCGGACGATTCGCAGCGACACCGCGGTGAGGGTCAGGGCCAGCGCGAAGAGTGCCAGATGCAGGTACGGGTCGACGATCGGCACGAACCCGATGACCGCGACCGGGATCTGCACCACTGCGATCAGTGCGGCCAGGAGCCAACGGCGGCCGCCGCTCCACAGCAGGGCGGTCCAGACCGGCGCCGAGACGACCAGCAGGGTGAGGCCGTCGAGCAGGGCGTGCAGGGCCGGGCTGTGCACCCGGTTGTGGGCGAACGCCTGCGCGGGTGCGGCGATCCAGAGACCGGCGAGGGTGAGGGCGAGAACGACAGCGGTACGACGCATGGGATCCTCCAGCGTAATCAGACCGTTGCTCCGAGTGATAACCGTACGAAGATCACCATCGCCGCGTAAAGGCTCACGACGATTCATTCGCGCTCTTGGACCGTCACTCTTCGGGTTCATGATCCCGGACGATCGGCCAGCTGGATACTTTCCGTGATCACCACTAGCCTGCTCGGGTGCGAATGATCGAGTTGGGCCTGGCTGCTGCGATTACGGTGAGTATCTCCGGCGTTTCTTACGCTGCGTTGAACCCGCAGAAGCTGGAAGCCGACGCCCGTGCGGTCGCGAACCAGGCGACCTGCCGCAACGTCGACTCGGCGATCGTCGCGTACGTGGGCGTGCACGGCGAGGCCCCGCGGACCGTGCGGGAGCTGCGCGAGTACGTGAAGGGCGACATCTCGCGGTATCGGATCGTCGACGGGATGGCCGCCGGTCCCGGCTGCTGAACCCGGACGTCATACGATCGGTGCGAAGTACCGGACATGACGGCCGAGATGGTTTCAAAGGCAAAGGGTGACGATGGAGACGTTGGAGTTCCAAGCCGAAGCACGTCAGCTGCTGCAGCTGATGGTCCATTCGATCTATTCGAACAAGGACATCTTCCTCCGTGAGCTGATCTCCAATTCGTCCGACGCGCTGGACAAGTTGCGCCTGGCCAAGTTGCAGGACGGCCTCGAGGCGGACACCTCGGACCTGCACATCGAGATCGAGGCGGACGCCGAGGCTCGTACGCTGACGATCCGCGACAACGGCATCGGCATGACCCGCGACGAGGTCGTCGAGCTGATCGGCACGATCGCGAAGTCCGGCACCGCGGAGCTGCTGACCAAGCTCAAGGAGGCGTCCGAGGCCAAGGGCGACACCGAGCTGATCGGTCAGTTCGGCGTCGGCTTCTACTCGACGTTCATGGTCGCCGACAAGGTCACGCTGGTGACCCACAAGGCCGGCACCGAGGGGCACGGCACCCGCTGGGAGTCCGCGGGCGAGGGCACCTACACGATCGACGACGCGCCGGACGCTCCGGTCGGTACCAGCGTGACCCTCCACCTGCGGCCGAAGGACGAGGACGACGCGCTCTACGACTACACCGACGACTGGAAGATCCGGGAGATCGTCAAGCGGTACTCGGACTTCATCTCGTTCCCGATCCGGAAGGGCGACGAGACCCTCAACTCGATGAAGGCGCTGTGGGCGCGGCCGCGCAGCGAGGTCACCGACGAGGAGTACCACCAGTTCTACCGGCACATCAGCCACGACTGGACCGACCCGCTCGAGATCATCAACATGAAGGCGGAGGGCACCTTCGAGTACGAGGCGCTGCTCTTCATCCCGTCCCGGGCTCCGCACGACCTGTTCCAGCGCGACGCCCGCCGTGGCCTTCAGCTCTACGTCAAGCGCGTCTTCATCATGGACGACAGCAAGGAGCTGATCCCGGACTACTTGCGCTTCGTCAAGGGCGTGGTGGACGCGGCCGACCTCTCGCTGAACATCTCCCGGGAGATCCTCCAGCAGGACCGGCACATCCAGATGATCCGGCGCCGGCTGGTCAAGAAGGTCCTCAGCACCATCAAGGACCTGATGAGCAGTAACCCGGAGAAGTACGCCACGTTCTGGCGCGAGTTCGGCCGGGCGGTCAAGGAAGGCCTGCTCAGCGAGCCGGACAACCACAAGCCGATCCTGGAGATCGCCTCGTTCGCGACCACCGGCGGCACCGAGCCGACGACGCTCGCCGGGTACGTGGAGCGGATGAAGGAAGGCCAGGAGGAGATCTACTTCCTGACCGGCGAGAGCCGCTCCCAGGTGGAGAACTCCCCGCACATGGAGGCGTTCCGCGAGCAGGGTTACGAGGTGCTGATCCTCACCGACCCGGTGGACGAGATCTGGGTCGACGCGGTGCCCGACTACGAGGGCAAGAAGCTGCGCTCGATCGCCCGCGGCTCGGTGGACCTGAAGAAGGACGAAGAGGAGAAGGAGCCGGAGGGCGACTTCGGCCCGCTGCTCGGCTTCCTCAAGGAGAAGCTGGACGAGCGGGTCAAGGAGGTCCGCCTGTCCCACCGGCTGACCACCTCGGCGGCCTGCCTGGTCAGCGACTCCGACGACATCACGCCGGCGCTGGAGAAGATGTACCGGGCGATGGGCCAGGAGGGCCCGCGGGTCAAGCGGATCCTCGAGCTCAACCCGAACCACGCGCTCGTCTCCGGCCTGCGGGCGGCGCACGAGCGCGGCGCCGACGACCCGGCGCTGCCGGACACCGCGGAGCTGCTCTACGGCACGGCGCTGCTGGCCGAGGGCGGCGACCTGGACGACCCGGCGCGCTTCGCCAAGCTCCTCGCCGACCGGCTGGCCCGCACGGTCTGAGAGTGCGACCGGCCCGCTCACCCGGCGGGCCGGTCGTCAGGACAGGTGCGCGAGCCAGGCGCGCGGTCCGGCGTGCGTCACCCGGACGCCGGCGACGCGTATCGCGTACGCAACAGCGGTTCGCAGGTCCTCGCCCCGGGCGAGGCCGACGGCGAGCGCGCCGTGAAAGGCATCGCCGGCGCCGGCCGTGTCCACCGCCGCGACGCGCGGCACCTCGATCGCGCCGGACCGGCTCGCGCCCGCCTCGCTGAACCAGCGCACCGGCCGCGCGCCGTGCGTGATCACGACATGGGGCGCGTGCACGGCTGCGGCGGTGGCCTCGTCGGACGGATCGGCGGCGGCCGGGTGCCGGAAGTCGGCCGAGCAGGCCACCACCTCCGCGTGCGGGAAGATCTCCGCGAAGACCGGGCGCCAGCTGCCGGCGTCCACCAGCAGGCGCCGCGCGGCGCGCGCCGCGGCCACGGCCAGCACGGGATGATGTCCGTCGACAAGCGTCAGGTCCGCTTCGGGCAGACCCCTTTCCGGTACGCCCACCGCACGGTTCCCCGCGTTGCGGCTGACGATGGTGCGTTCCCCGGTCCCGGCCAGCACGGTCACCGCGGAGACCGGCGGCGGCTCGGGCCAGTCCGGCGCCGCGTCGATCAGGGTCACGCCGTGGGCCGCCAGGTCCGCGCGGATCAGGTCGCCGAGCGGGTGCGCGCCGACCGCGGTGATCAGCGTGACCTCGGCCCCCAGCGCGGCGGCGGTGACGGCGGCGTTGGCGGCCGGCCCGCCCGCGGCGACCTCGACCGACTCCGACTGCACCTTCTCGTCGGCGCCGGGCAGCCGATCAACCCGCTGTACGAGGTCCACCGTGGCCAGACCGGCACAGAGAACCCGCACGTCAGCCGTCGGAGAGCTCGACGAAGAACGTGCCGATGTTGGTGAAGATGTCGGCCACGCCGTCGCCCAGGCTGCGGGCCACGTCGGCGGCCTGGCCCGGGTTGGTGCCGATCCAGAAGACCAGCAGGAACACCAGGATCCAACCGAGGACCTTCTTCATCCCGAACTCCTCCGATCCTGCCTATGCCATCCAAGATCGTGACACAGGGCGGCAAGCGGCGCAGGCGGCACGCCCAACCTGAGCCGGCCCTCAGCGAAACTGCTACCCCATTGCTTTTGACAGTTACTCTCATTTCATGGCTACCTTCAAAGGGCGCTGGTACGCGCTCGGAGCACTCGCCCTCTGCACGCTCGCCATCGGTCTGGACAGCACGGTGCTCAGCGTCGCGCTGCCGACCCTGGCCCGGGACCTGGAGGCCTCCACCGGTGACCTCCAGTGGTTCACCTCGTCGTACCTGCTGGTCCTGGCCGCCGGACTGCTGCCGGCCGGGATGCTCGGCGACCGGTACGGCCGGAAGAAGTTCCTGCTCGGCGCCCTGGTGCTGTTCGGAGCCGCCTCGGTCGCCTGCGCCTACGCGGAGTCCGCCGGCCAGCTGATCGCCGCCCGGGCGGTCCTCGGCCTCGGATCAGCCGTGATCATGGCGCTGATGGGAGCGGTCCTGACCGTTCTCTTCGACGAACAGGAACGCCCCCGCGCCCTGTCGATCTGGGTAACCGCGAACGCGCTCGGCGTACCCCTCGGTCCTCTGCTCGGTGGTTATCTGCTGGACCGCTTCCACTGGGGCTCGGTCTTCCTGATCAACCTGCCCCTCGTCGTCCTCGGCCTGATCGCGGTCGCCGTCCTGCTCCCCGAGTCGTACGGCGACCGCCACCGCCGCTTCGACCTGCCCGGAGTCCTGCTGTCCGCGGCCGGACTGGTCGCTCTCACGTACGGGATCATCGAAGCCGGCGAACGTGGCTGGAGTGACCCGCGCGCCCTGCTCACCGTCGCCTTCGGCGTCCTCGCGCTCGGCGCGCTGATCCTCTGGCAGCGGCGCGCCGCTGCCACCGGAAAGGCGCCGCTCATCGACCTCGACCTGTTCCGGAACCGGGCGTTCACCGGCGGCACGCTCTTCGCCACCATCGCCGGGTTCGCCTTCTTCGGCCTGCTCTTCACGCTGCCGCAGCTCTTCCAGGTGGTCGGCGGCGCGGACGCGCTCGGCACCGGGCTGCGCCTGCTCCCGGTGATCGGCGGCCTGCTCGTCGGCGCCCGGGTCGCCGACAAGCTCACCGCCCGGTTCGGTGCTCGCCCGGTCATCGCCACCGGCCTCGCCGTGATGGCCGCCGCGCTCTTCGCCGGTGCGGCCACCGGCCCGGACACCGGGTACGCCTACGTGGCGGCCTGGATCACCGTGGCCGGTGTGGGCCTCGGCCTCACCATGCCGCCGTCGATGAACGCGGCGCTCGGCGCGCTCACCCCGGAACGCAGCGGCGTCGGGTCCGGCCTGATCCAGGCGCTGCGGCAGGTCGGCAGCGCGATCGGTGTGGCCGTGCTGGGCACGGTGCTGAACACGGCCTACCGTGACGCGCTGCCCGCCTCGGCGCCGGACGCGGTCCGGGAGAGCGTCGCGGCCGCGCGGCAGTCCGGTGATCCGGCGCTGCTCGACGCGGCCCGGGACGCCTTCACGCACGGCATGGGCGTCTCCCTGCTGGCGGCGGGCGCGGTGACGGCGGCCGGGGCGGTGCTCGCGCTGGTGGTGCTGCCGCGGACCAGGCAGGCCGTGCCGGTACTGGCAGAATCGGGGGTATGACAGCGCCCCCGACCAGCCTGCGCGAGCGCAAGAAGGCGAAGACCCGGGCCGCGATCCGCGAGCACGCGATGCGGTTGTTCGAGGAGCAGGGGTACGCGCAGACCACGGTGGACCAGATCGCCGACGCGGCCGAGGTCTCGCCGAGCACGTTCTTCCGGTACTTCCCGACCAAGGAGGACGTCGTCCTGATCGACGACGTCGACGCGGTCCTGATCGACGCGGTCCGCGCCCAGCCCGCCGAGGTGCCGCCGGTCGAGGCGATCCGGCGCGCGATGCGCCAGGTCTTCGACGACATGAGCCCGGAGACGTGGGAGTTCGAGCGGCGGCGCCAGCGGCTGGTGCTGGGCGTACCGGAACTGCGCGCCCGGATGCTGCAGCAGATGACCGACGCCATCGACATGGTGGCCGCGGTGATCGCCGAGCGGGCCGGGCTGCCCTCGGACGACTTCTCGGCCCGGGTGACCGCGGGGGCGACGGTCGGCGCCCTGCTCGCCGTGCTGCCGTCCGGCGGCGTGGGGCACATCGAGGGCGTGACGCCGGGTGATTATCAGCGGTTGGAGAAGGCGTTGACGCTGCTCCAGGACGGGTTGCCGCTGGGCTGAGCGCTCTTGCTCAGCCGGTGCTTCTGCTCGGCCGGTGCTTCTGCTCGGCCGCGGTTTGCTCAGCCGGCGGTCGGCGTTCGGCCGGCCAGGGCCTCGCGGGCGGCGGCCAGGATGCGGTCGGAGAGGTCGGTGCCGGCGGTCGCCCGGGACAGCAGCAGCGCGCCGACCAGCATGCCGGCGGCGGCCAGGTCCGCTTCGCCGCCGGCGCCCAGGCGCCGGGCGAAACCCTCAACCCCTTCGGCGTACGCCCGGCGCGTCTCGCCGCCGTCAGCCCGCGCGACGTCCCCGCCGAAACCCGCCGACGGGCATCCGGTGCCCGGGTGGTCGCGGTGGGCGGTGGAGAGGTACGCGTCGAGCAGCGCCGCCGTCCCGTTCCCGTCCAGGGCGGCGGCCTGCTCGGCGAAAGCCTGGGTGATCGCCTCCGCGACGAGCGCGTCCTTGGAGGCGAAGTGCTTGTAGAACCCGCCGTGGGTCAGTCCCGCCTCGGCCATCACGTCGGCCACGCTCACCCCGGCGACGCCTCGCTCGCGGAAGAGGCGCGCCGCCGTGGCGACGATGCGTTCCCGGTTCTGTGCGGCCTGCGCCTGCGACACCCGTCCCATGCCCGCAACTATAGATGAGGTGTGTCATCTATTACCTGGCGCTCTTTAGATGACAGCCGTAATCTAAGTCGCATGGAACTCACCAACGTCATCGCCGTCGTCACCGGAGCCAACCGCGGGTTCGGCCGCCACCTCGCCGCCCAGCTGCTCGAACGGGGCGCCAAGGTCTACGCCGCCGCCCGTGATCCGCGCGGTATCGACCTGCCGGGCGCCATCCCGCTGGCCCTTGACGTGACGGACCCGGAGTCGGTCGCCAAGGCCGCGGCCACGGCTGCCGACGCCACCCTGCTGATCAACAACGCCGGTGTCGCCGCCGGGCAGTCGCTGCTGGACGGTGACCTGACCGGTGTCCGGCAGGACATGGAGGTCAACTACTTCGGCACGCTGGCCGTGACCCGCGCGTTCGCCCCGGTGATCGCGGCGAACGGCGGGGGAGCGGTGCTCAACGTGCTGTCGGTGCTGTCCTGGCTGCATCCGGGCTTCGCCGGGTCGTACTCGGCGGCGAAGGCGGCGGCCTGGGCGCTGACGAACGCGAGCCGGGAACTCCTGGCGCCGAGCGGCATCACCGTCACCGGGCTGCACGTCGGCTACATGGACACCGACATGGCCGCGTCCGTCCCGGCCGACCGCAAGGCCGACCCGGCGGTGGTGGCGAGGCTCGCACTGGACGCGATCGCCCGTGGTGACGCGGAGGTGCTCGGCGACGACCTGACCCGTGGGGTGAAGGCCGGCCTTTCCGGCGCCGCGGCGTGACGGCGGCCGGAACGGGCGCTGGGATCGTGGCGCCTGTTCCGGCCGCTCGGGAGCGATTGCCTACCGGGACCGGCGCTGCGGCCGGAAGCACGGACGTGCCGGGCGGCCACCTGCCTGGGCCCGGCGGTCGCGTCGGGGCCGGGAGTTGGCTCGCGATCGCGCGGCTCGGCGGGGAGGTGTGGATTCGGCGGGGCGGCCGGTGCGCGTACCCGGAAAGGGTTTTATTTGTTGGTCTCGTCGCGCCAGGAGATCCACTCGCGGAGTTCGGTGAGGTCGGGGTCGGGGCCGCCGACGTGGACGGTGAACAGGCGGGCGCCGGCGGTGTGCAGGCGTTCGCGGGTGCCGGGGCGGGCTACCACCGAGACCTCGATCTCGGCCGGGTCGCGGCCGATCGCCTCGCAGTGGCCGCGCAGGACGCCCAGCTTGTGTTCGACGCCGTCGGCGTCGGCGAGGGTGTGCCAGATGTCGGCGTGCTTGGCCACCAGGCGCAGCGTCTTCTTCTCGCCGCCGCCGCCGATCAGGACCGGGATCTTGCGGGTGGGCGGCGGGTTGAGCTTGCCCCAGCGGGCCTCGATGCGGGGCAGGGCCTCGGCCAGGTCGTCGAGGCGGCTGCCGGCGGTGCCGAAGTCGTAGCCGTATTCGGTGTAGTCGCGTTCGAACCAGCCGGAACCGATGCCGAGGATGAGCCGGCCGCCGGAGATGTGGTCGACGGTGCGGGCCATGTCGGCGAGCAGTTCCGGGTTGCGGTAGCTGTTGCAGCTGACCAGCGGCCCGATCTCGACGCGGGAGGTGGCCTCGGCCCAGGCGGCCAGCATGGTCCAGCACTCGAAGTGCAGGCCGTCCGGCTCTCCGTTGAGCGGATAGAAATGGTCCCAGTTGAAGATGATGTCCACGCCGAGGTCCTCGGCCTCCGACGCTGTGCGGCGGATGGTGGCGTAGTCCATGTGCTGCGGCTGCAACTGCAAGGCGATCCGAATCGGCCTATCGATCATGTCGCGAAGCTTAATTGCACGTGCCGTCCAGCTTCTGGCCGATCGCCGTGAACTCGCCGTTGAGGAAGGCCTCCGGGTCGCCGGACTGCGAGGCTCGGGTGAGGTCGCCGGCGATCGCGTCGACGGCCGCACGCTGGGCCGGGTCGGCGCTCTGCTCGCCGGCCGTGGTGATCTGGCCGGCCATGTCGGCGAAGGTCTTCTGCATGCCCGCGCGGGCGTCGGCGCCGTCGCCGGTCGCGTACTCGGCGAGGCGCACCGCACCCGAGGTGAGCACGGCGTGGACCGCGCTGCACACGTACGCCGGCTGGCCGGCCGAGGCGGACGGCGCCGGCGCGATGCTGACCGGCACCGGCAGTGAGCCGGGCGCGACCTCGATCTCGCACCCGGCGCTCGCCAGCAGGCACGCGGCCAGGGCGGTGGTCAGTGCGGCACGGCGTCGCGGCACGGCATTCCCTTTCGTCGATCCGTACGCGGCAGCATAGTCGCTACCGGACGAGTGGTCCGACACCTTTGCGGGGAGAGGGAAGTTAGGTAGCAATGTGTCCCATAACCCCAAAAACGGTAAATCAGTTGTCCGGCGGGCCCTGATCGTCGGGATCGCGACGGTGCTCGTCGCGGCCGGCGGGACGGCCTTCGCCGAGATCGTCTCCTCCGAGCCGGCCACCTCCCCGTCCTTCAACGGCTCTGTCTACGCGGTCGCCTACCGTGGCGACACCGTCTACGTGGGCGGCAACTTCACCAGCGCCGTCGTGAACGGCAAGAGCATCCCCCGGACCCGGCTCGCCGCGTTCAACGCCCGCACCGGCGTCCTGCTCGACTGGAAGCCCGCCGCGGACGCCAACGTGCGTGCCCTCGCCGTCGACGGCGACGTGGTCTACGCGGCCGGCGACTTCGACACGATCAACGGCGAGACCCGGGACGCGGTGGCCGGCATCGGCGCCACCAGCGGCGTGCTCACCTCGCTGCGGCACACCGTGCTCGGCCAGCCGAACGCGCTCGTGGCCGGGCACGGCAAGCTCTACGTCGGCGGGCGGATCACCGCGGTCGACGGGGTGCCGCGGGCCAACCTCGCCGCGTTCACCATCAGCACCGGCGCCCTCGACGCCTGGGCACCGGTCACCGACGACGCGGTGAACGCGCTCGCGGTCACCCCGGACCGGGTCTACCTGGGCGGGCGGTTTCACCGCACCAACAACGTCAGCTCCACCCTGCGGCTCAGCGCGGTGGACCCGGTCACCGGTGTGCTCGACCGTGGCTTCGTGGCGAAACCGGTCTCCCAGGTCTTCGCGCTCACCGCGCACGCCGACGGCGTGTACGCGGCGCTCGGCGGACTCGGTGGGCGGGCCGTGTCGTACACGCGGACCGGCCAGACCCGCTGGACCCGGGTCTTCGACGGCGACGCCCAGGCGGTCACCGTCCTCGACGACGTGATCTACGTGGGCGGGCACTTCGACAAGGCCTGCACAACCACCAACAACGGTGCCCGGGGCATCTGCACCGACGGATCCGTACCGCGTGGCAAGCTCGCGGCCGTCGACCGGGAAGGCAACCTGCTCGGATGGTCGCCGCAGGCCAACGGGGTGGCCGGCACCCGGCAGCTGGCCGCCAGCGCGGGGCTCGGTGCGATCAGCGCGGTCGGCGACTTCACCACGGTCGGTGGGCTGGGCCGCAAGCGGTACGCCGCGTTCACCGGGGTGACGCCCCGCGAGGAGCAGACGGTCGCCTCGGACCATGTGGCGGCGTACAACTTCGACACCACCATCGCGGACGGGACCTTCGATGACGGGTCGGGACACGGGCACCTGCTGCGTGCGGTGACCCGCAACGGTGGGGCGCCGATGCTCGTGCCGCACGGCACCGGGCAGGCCCTCCGCTTCCCGGAGAAGTGTGGCGGCGCGGAGTGCCCGCGGCTCATCCTCCAGGCCGGTGACACCGCCGACCTCAACCCCGGCGACCGGCCGCTGCGGTACGGGGCCGGGGTGCTGCTGTCCCCGGCGGAGACCGGCCGGGGCGAGAACATCCTCCAGAAGGGGTACTCGACCGGGGGCGGGCAGTACAAGCTGCAGGTCGACGGGCTGTCCGGCAAGCCGAGCTGCGGGATGGGCGACCAGGCCGGGGCGTACGTGGCGCGTAGCCGTACCTCGGTGGCGGACGGCAAGTGGCACTCGCTGGAATGCCGCCGCACCGGGCCGACCCTCGCCATCGTGGTCGACGACCGTCTCGAGGCGAGTGTCGCGGTGCCGGCGAGTCTGGCGGTGCAGACCACCCAGCCGTTCACCGTGGGCGGGAAGGGCGTCGGCGCCAACAACGACCAGTTCCACGGCACCCTGGACGACGTCTGGGTGGAGGTCGGCTGATGCGGGGCTTGACCTGTTTTCTGCTGACTTGAGCTGTCTTTCGCGGGCGGGGACTGTCCAATCCGGGGTGAGCTGGCCGGTCCGGGTGCGCGCTACCGTCGGTCGCCGTGAGGTATCGATACGTGGGCCCGGCGGACGTGGCGGCTGCCGCGACCACCGGGCCGGGCCGCGCCGTCCGCTCGGCAGCCGACTTCACCTCGTGGGCGAGTGCGGGTCCGGGGCCGTTCACCTATGTGGTGGATCTGTCCGGGGTGCTCCGGCTGGCGCCCCGGGAGAGCGAGCACGTGGCCTGCGCCGAGGGTGGCGAGGTGCTCGCGGCCGGGGAGGTCTCGTTCACCAGGGACGGCGGTGGCTGGCGGATCAGCGAGGTGAGCAATCAGTCGACGGGGTACTGCCCGGACCCGTCCTGCTGGCCCGCGGTGGCCGCGGCCGCTGAGCGCGCCGGCTTCGGGCATCCGGGTGGGTTCACCGCGGAGTTCGTGTTCCGGCGGTGCCCGGGGTGCGGCCAGATCTGTGTGGTCAAGGAGGGCGACTTCACCTGCGCCGTCTGCGGGAGCCCACTGCCGGTGTGGGTGAAGCCCCGGCTATGGGTGAAGCCCCGTTTGGGTGGGGAGTCGTCGGCTCTGAACGAGGCGCTTCATCGGGAGTGAAGCCCCCGGCGGCCGGTGCGGACGGCGGCAGGCCGCCGGGGCGGAATCGCGTGTGCCGGTCGGAGGTCCGGCACACGCCGCTTCTCGAGCCGCCGGGGTGCCCGCCGGCCGCACTCCGCCGCCGCCGGCAACAGGCCCGGCGCGGTGGATCTGACCGGCGAGGACGGTGCCGGCAGCCCCGCCGTGTCCCGGACGGTGCGGAATTGAAGGTCATCGTTGCAGTCATGTTGCGGGAGTGCAACAGGCGTTTTGCGGATCGTCGGCGGAGCCCGATCGCGGCCGGACCTGCCTACCGAGGCGGAGCTTGCGGAGGCGGTCGTCAGGATGCCGGCGGGCGTCGCCGGATGCTCCAGACGACCGCGCCTACCAGGGACAGGAGGGCGACGCCGCCGAGGGCCAGCAGCCCGGCCACCGGGCCGCTGCCCTCCTGTTCGTCGTCGGCGTCCGCGGGCTTCTCGGAGGCGAGGATCCGGCCGGAGTCGCTCTCGACAGCCGCGCTGAGGGTTCCCGGGGGCCGGGCGTTGTCGCCGGGTCCTGCGATCGCCGGCCCTGGTGCCGCCGAGAGGGCCAGAACCAGGGCCGCGACGGCCACGACATGTCTTCCTGCTACCGCGAATGAATACCTCACGTCCTATTAGAACGGTGAGAATCGTCGATCGGATCGGTCTGGATCACTGCGGAACCAGGATGGCGGGGGGATGGTGGCGGGTGACCAGCGCGCCTGCCGGAGGATGGCCGCACCGGCCAGGATCGCCGGGCGTGGGACGACCGGCGTGCCGGCCGGGGCGGTGCTGGTCAGGGCCGCGGAGGGGCGTAGGGCGACCGGCGCGCCGGCCGGGGGTGGTGCTGGTCAGGGCCGCTGGGGGAGGCGGAGGGCGACCAGCGCCCCGGCCGCGAGGATGGCCGCGCCGGTCAGGACGGCCGGGGTCACGCCGTCGACGAAGTCCTGGTGGGAGGCGAAACCGCCGTAGGTGCTGAAGATGGAGGAGAGGGCGGCGACGCCGGCCGCGACGCCGAACTCGCGGATCGTGTTGTTGGCGCCGGATGCGACGCCACGCTGGGCCTCCGTGACGCTGGCCAGGGTGACCGTGCTGATCGGGGCGAAGGTGAGGCCCATGCCGACGCCGGCCAGGACGAAGGCGCCGACCAGCCGGCCGTAGCTCACCTCCGTCGAGGTGACGAGGCCGATCCAGAGCAGGCCGGCGGCGAGGAAGAGCTGGCCCGCGAAGATCAGGTTGCGCATGCCGATCCGGGCGCCGAAGATGCCGGCGAGCGGGGCGACCACCATCGGCGCGGCGGTCCACGGCAGGGTGCGCAGGCCCGACTCGAGCGGGCTGAGGCCCTGCACCACCTGGAAGAACTGGGCGAGCAGGAAGACCGAGCCGAAGGCGCCCGCCGAGAAGGTCAGTGTGACGACGTTGACGAGGCTGAACGAGCGGGACTTGAAGAGGCTGAGCGGCAGCATCGGCGTACGGTTGCGGCTCTGCCAGAAGAGGAACCCGGTGATCAGCGCGACGCCCGCGCCCAGCATGACCGGCACCCGGCCGGTGGTCCAGCCTTTCTCCGGGCCGTCGACGACGCCCCAGACCAGCAGCAGCATGCCGCCGGCGGACAGCACCAGGCCGAACGGGTCGAGGCGGCGGGCACCGCCGCGCGACTCGCCGAGGACGATCGCCGCCAGGATCAGGGCGCCGACGCCGATCGGGACGTTGACCCAGAAGATCCAGTTCCAGGCGAGGCCCTCGGTGACGGCGCCGCCGATGACCGGGCCGAGGGCGACCCCGAGGCCGGTGATGCCGCCCCAGATGCCGATCGCGGCATTGCGCAGGCGGTCGGGGACGGCCTGGGCGAGCAGGGTCAGTGACAGCGGTGCGATGGCCGCGCCGCCGAGGCCCTGCACGGCGCGGGCCGCGGTGAGCTGCCACGGCTCGGTGGCCAGCGCGGCGGCGGCCGAGGCGGCGGTGAAGACCACGATGCCGGCCAGGTACATCCGGCGGCGGCCGATCCGGTCGCCCAGCGCGGCCGCGGTGAGCAGGAAGGCGGCGAACGGCAGCGTGTACGCGTTCACGAACCACTGCAGGTCCGAGATGGACGCCCCGAGCTCGGTGCGGATGACCGGGAGCGCGGTGCTGACGACCAGGTTGTCCAGGGCTCCCATGAAGGCCGGGATGCCGACCGCGGCGATCACCAGTCCGAACGGTCGGGTCCGGGCCGGTGGCCGGCTGGGCGCGAGGGTGGTCACTGGTTCTCCCTTAGTTGTTATCGACTGATAACTAAGCACGGTATGCATCGACTGATAACCTGTCAACGTGACCCGGACCCGTCTCACCGCCCAGGAGCGCCACGTTCAGCTCGTGGCGGCTGCCCTGCAAGCCTTCGCCCAGGGCGGTTACGCGGGAACCACCACCGATCAGGTGGCCCGGATCGCCGGCGTCTCCCAGCCGTACGTGGTGCGCCTCTTCGGTTCCAAGCAGGAGCTGTTCCTCGCGACGCTGCGCTACGCGGGGGACCGCATCGAGGCGAAATGGCGGGCCGCCGCCGCCGACGACCCGACCCTGGAGAGGCTCGGCGCGGCGTACGAGGACCTGCTCGCCGAACGGGAACTGCTCGTCGTGCTGCTGCACGGCTACGCGGCGGCCGGCGACCCGGTCATCGGCGACGCGGTGCGCGACTGCTACGGGCGGCTGTACTGGGTGGTCCGCGAGCTGACCGGCGCCGATCCGGACCAGACCCGCGGCTTCTTCGCGATGGGCATGCTGATCACCGTGCTCGGCTCGATGCGGGTGCTCGGCCCCGATCCGGTGCCGCTGCCGCCGTGGGCGACCGAACTGCTCAGCGCCTTCCCGGGGGACTGATCACTCCATGTTGTGCCGGGTGTAGGCGGGCTCCCGCCAGCCCAGCATCGCCTCGGTCATCCGGATCGCGTCGACCGCGGCGCGCACGTCGTGCACGCGCATGATCCGGGCGCCGCGCAGGATGCAGAAGACCACCGTGGCCAGGGTTCCGGCCAGCCGTTCCTGCTGCGGGCGGTCCAGGGTCTCGCCGATGAAGTCCTTGTTGCTGAGTGCCGCCAGCATCGGATAGCCGATCGCGGCGATCTCGTCCAGCCGGCGGGTGATCTCCAGCGAGTGGTGGGTGTTCTTGTTCAGGTCGTGGCCCGGGTCGATGATGATCTGGTCCGGGCGTACCCCGCGGGACAGCGCCAGCTCGACCCGCTCCCGCAGGAAGGTGCCCACCTCGGCGGTCACGTCCTGATACTGCGGCCGGGGGCAGAGGGTGCGCGGCGCGGCCAGGCTGTGACAGATCACCAGCTGGGCGTCGGTGCCGGCCACCGCGTCGGCCATCGCCGGGTCGCGCAGGCCGGACGTGTCGTTGACGACGCCGGCGCCGGCCTTGATCACCTCGCGGGCCACCTCGGGGCGGAACGTGTCCACCGAGACCACGGCGAGATCGCGGGCCGCCTCGACGACGGGCAGCACCCGGTCCAGTTCCTCGGCGACGGTCACCTCCGGGCCCGGCGCGAACGGCACCCCGCCGATGTCGATCCAGTCGGCGCCGTCGGCGGCCGCGGCGCGGACCGCCTCGGTGGCCTTCTCCAGCGCGAACGTGCGACCGCGGTCGTGGAACGAGTCCGGCGTGCGGTTCACGATCGCCATCACCGCGACCCGGCGCGAGAAGTCGAAGGTCCGGCCGCCGATGACCCGCGTACCGCTGTGCTCGCTCACGGAACGGACCCTAACAGGCGGCCTCCGGAGCCCTAACGTGAAAGTGACTCAGGAGTAGGACCTACCCCTGAACTGGGATTTTATAGATGTGCGAAGTTGCGCCATTTATCACATCCGGAGGGGAATCGACGGACCGAACTGAGGGTAGTCCCGGGGCGTGGGCACAACGGCCAACACCCCTTACGGAGGAACCATGAGTGACCGTGCGTCTGACCCGGTCGGCGTGCCGCCGCAGCCGGGCTACGATCCCGAGTACCCGACGACGCCGGCCTACCCGGTGACCGAGCCGCGGCACACCGCCGGCTACGAGACCGGTACCCCGACCGGCTACCAGACCGGCGAGGAGCCGTCGAAGCCGCGCCAGGTCGCCGAGCAGGCTCGTGAGTCGGCCGGACAGGCCGCCTCGGACGTCAAGGACACCGCCAAGGAGCAGGTGCAGCGGGTCGGCGCGGAAGCGCGCGACCAGGCTCGCGGCGTCGCCTCCGAGGTGCGCGGCAAGCTCGGCGAGCAGGCCCGCAGCCAGAACGAGCGCCTGGTCGGGAGCATCCGGCAGACCGCCGACCAGCTCGACGAGATGCGTGCGGAGCGGCAGGACTCGCCGGCCGCCGCGGTCGTCGCCAGGGTTGCCGAGGGCGGCCGCCAGTTCGCCGACTACCTGGACCGCAACGGCCCGGATGGCGTACTCCGCGAGGTCGAGGACTTCGCCCGCCGCCGCCCCGGTGCCTTCCTGGCCACCGCCCTGGCCGCCGGCTTCGTGGTGGGCCGGCTCGGCAAGAGCGTCGCCAAGGCCGACGCCGACGCCGGCAAGCCGGACACGGACACCTTCAGCTCGGGCTCCGGCTACGGCTCCGAGGCGAGCGGCTACCAGGCCCGTCCGGCCACGGAGGCCTATGCGGGCGACACGGCCGCCGGCTACGAGACCGGCTCCGTCGGGTACGTGACCCCGGCGACCACCGAGTACGCCGCCACCGGCACCGGAACCCCGGCCGTGGTGGAGGAGAACTACCTGCCGGGTAGCCCGGAGCGCCGGTCATGACGGCGCCGTACCGCAACGATCACGACGAGCAGGTCGCCGAGACCTCGATCGGCGACATCATCGGCAATATCAGCAACGACCTGTCGCAGCTGTTCCGGCAGGAGGTGGCCCTCGCCAAGGCGGAGATCCAGCAGGAGGCGACCAAGGCCGGCAAGGCCGCCGGGATGCTCGGCGGTGCCGCGTTCGCCGGCTACCTGTCCGTGGTCCTGCTGAGCTTCGCGCTGGTCTTCGCCCTCGGCAGCGTCATGCCGGACGGCTGGGCCGCGCTCATCGTCGCCGCCATCTGGGCGGCCATCGGTGCCGTTCTCTTCGTCAACGGCCGCAAGAAGATCAAGACCGTCGACCCGGTGCCGCGCCGCACCGCCGAAACTCTGAAGGAGGACGCCCAATGGCTGAAGAACCCGACCGGCTGAAGCAGGACATCGAGAACACCCGGGCCACGCTGACGCGCGACGTCGACCTGCTGGCCGAGAAGACGAGTCCGCGGCAGGCCGCCCGGCGGCGCTGGAGCGCGGTGAAGGAGAAGGTCATGGGCACCACCGAGCAGGCTCGGTACACCACACAGGAGCAGACGTCCCGCCTGAGCGACAAGGCGTCGGAGCTGACCGGCGCGGCTAGCGACAAGGCGTCGCAGCTCTCCGACGCGGCGAGCGACAAGGCCGGAGCGGCCGCCCAGAAGGTCCGCCAGGCCCCGCGTGCAGTGGCCAGCCAGACCCAGGGCAACCCGCTGGCCGCCGGCATCATCGCCTTCGGCGTGGGCCTGCTGGCCTCCAGCCTGATCCCGGTCACCGACGCCGAGCGCCGCGCCGGGCAGCAGCTGAAGGACCACAGTGGCGACCTCACCGACAAGGTGAAGGACGTGGCGAGCGACCTCAAGGACGACATCGGCGGCACCGTGCAGCAGGCCGCCGGGCAGGTCAAGGAGACCGCTCGCGACGCCGCGCAGACCACCAAGGAGACGGCGACCTCCAACGCGCAGGACGTCCGCGACCAGACCAAGCAGGCCGCGACCTCCTGATCGAACCGCTTCATCGAGGACGGGCCGGCGCGAGCCGGCCCGTCCTGGCGTTTGTGGCGGTGGCACGCGGGAATCGCCAGCATCATGAGAATCGGATACAAACTCGCCGCCGAGGCGTTCGGCCCCAAGGAGCTCATCCGGCAGGGCATCCGCGCCGAACAGGCCGGCTTCGACTTCGTCGAGATCAGTGACCACTACCATCCGTGGCTCGACGTGCAGGGCCACTCCCCGTACGCGTGGAACGTGCTCAGCGCTCTCGCCGTGCAGACCCGTACGCTCGGCCTCGCGACCGGGGTGACCTGCCCCAGCGTGCGCTATCACCCGGCGATCATCGCGCAGGCCGCGGCCACCCTGGCGATCATCTCGGACGACCGGTTCACGCTCGGCGTCGGCTCCGGCGAGCGGCTCAACGAGCACGTCGTCGGACAGGGCTTCGGAAGCGTCCGGGAACGGCAGGAGCGGCTGCGCGAGGCCCTGGAGATCATCAAACTGCTCTGGCAGGGCGGCTACCAGTCCTACGAGGGCAAGTACCTGCGGCTCGAGGACGCGCGGGTGTTCGACCTGCCGGACCGGCTGCCGGACATCGCGGTCGCCGCCGGTGGCAAGGCCGCCGCCGAACTGGCCGCCACCCACGGCAGCGGCCTGTTCGCCACCGAGCCCCGCGCCGACCTGGTCGAGACCTTCCAGGACAACGGCGGCTCCGGCCCGAAGTACGCCGAGGTGCCGGTCGCCTGGGCGCCCACCGAGGAGGCGGCGATCGCCGAGGCGCACCGCACCGCGCGCTGGTCGGTCACCGGCTGGAAGGTGATGGCCGAGCTGCCGAACCCGGCCAACTTCGAGGCCGCGTCCGCCACGGTCACCCTCGACGACGTACGCGAGCAGTTCACCGCAGGCCCGGACCCGGCGAGGTACGTGCAGGCCGTGCGCGAGTACACCGACGCGGGATACGACCACGTGGTGCTGATGAACGTGGGACCGGACCCGGACGGGTTCTTCGACTTCTTCGACAAGGAACTGCGTGAACGGCTGACCTCCCGGTGAGCGACCAGGTGACCGTAGTGGTGGCGACCCGCAACCGGCGGGACCGGCTGTTCGAGACTCTCCCGGAGCACACCGCGCCGGTAATTCTGGTGGACAACGGCTCCGACGACGGCGGGCCCGAGGCGATCGCGACGGCCTTTCCCGCCGTCGAGGTGGTGCGGCTCCCCGAGAACCGGGGAGCCGCCGCCCGCAACGAGGGGGTGCGGCGGGCCACCACCCCGTACGTCGCCTTCGCCGACGACGACTCGTACTGGTCACCGGGGTCGCTGGCCCGGGCGACCGCCTTGCTGGACCGGCACGACAGGCTCGGGCTGGTCACCGCGAAGGTCCTCATCGGCCCGGAGGGCCGCCTCGATCCGATCTCGGCGGCCATGGCCGCCGGACCGATCGGCACCCCACCCGGCGCGCCGGGTCCGTCCGTGCTGGGCTTCCTCTCCTGCGCGGTGGTGGTCCGGCGCGAGGCGTTCCTCGCGGTGGGCGGATTCGAGCCACGCCTTTTCGTGTACGGGGAGGAAGCGCTCCTGGCGATGGACATGGCCGCCGCGGGCTGGTGGCTCTGCTACGAACCGTCCCTGGTCGTCCGGCACTTCCCGCGGTCCGCGGGACGCGACGACGGCACCCGGCGGCGGATCGAGGCCCGCAACCGGATGCTGACCGCGCTGCTGCGCCGCCCGCCCGCCGTCGTGGCCCGCACGCTGGCATCGTCGGTGCGCGAGTCGCCGGCGGCGGGCTGGGACGTGCTGCGGTCGCTGCCCTGGACGCTGCGCCACCGGCGGCGGCTGCCCGCCCCGGTGGAGGCGGGCCTGGTCCGGCTGGCGGCCGGTCAGCCGCGGCTGTAACCGGGGATCTGGTTGCGCTGGGTGGCGCCGGCCGCCCAGTGCGCCAGGTCGAGCAGCCCCGCGAGGACCACCCAGAACCAGTCCCAGCTGTTCAGGCCGACGCCCGGCGTCCAGAGGACCACGTAGATCAGGGTCGCGAACGGGAAGAAGATGATGCCCAGCAGCGGGAAGATCCACGTGTCGAACGCGGAATTGACCATCGCCGGCCGGGCGATCCAGATGATGAACAGCGCAAGCCGCGGGAAGACCCCGGCGAAAAGTGCGAACAAGCAGCCCATCGCCGGATTGTCGAACGGGTCGGGCGGCGGCGAATCATTCCTGGTGGATGATCTGCTCGCGCAGGATGTCGGCGTGCCCGCAGTGCTGGGCCAGCTCGCGCAGCACGTGCAGGTAGACCCAGCGCAGCGGCAACGGGCCGCGCCGGTTGCCGGGCAGCACGTCGTCGAGCCCGAGCGGCGCGGTCGCCGTCCGGGAGTCCGCACAGGCCTCCAG
Organism: Actinoplanes aureus; assembly: GCF_015704865.1. Taxonomy (GTDB): domain Bacteria; phylum Actinomycetota; class Actinomycetes; order Mycobacteriales; family Micromonosporaceae; genus Actinoplanes; species Actinoplanes aureus. The sequence goes on from NZ_JADQTO010000003.1 coordinate 293,641, forward strand.
GTACGCCCGCCGGACCGTGTCGATCGTGTCGCCGTCATCGAGAACGAAGCTGGTGTCCGGGTCCGCCGGGATGCCGATCTCGGCGCGGGAGCGGCCGGTGACCGCCTCGTCGAACCAGACCCGCTCCACGAAGGTGGCGTGCTTGACCAGGCCGAGCAGGGTGGTCCGGGACGGCACCAGCCGGCGGCGGGCCTGCTCCTCGGTCAGGCCGTCCAGACAGGCGGCGAGCGCCGCCCGGTGCTCGTCGAGGAACGCGTCGAACTGGGCACGCAGCGGTTGATCAAAGAGGTCGGGCATCAGCGCAGCATGCCAGGATCAGGCCGATGTCATCACCCCAGGCGTCGAGGACGTCGCCGTGGCCACACCGGCGGGCCAGGCCGGCGACGGCCGGGAAGAGTGGCAGCGCGCCGGTGGGCAGCCGGGCCGGGGTGAGGGCGGCGTTCCAGTCCTCCGGGAGCGGGTGGGTGGCCAGCTCCCAGGGCAGGTACTTGTTGTAGGGGCGCAGCCGGCCGTGCAGCGCGAAGACCGTCTCCAGGAGCCACGGGACGGCCTCGATCTCGTCCAGCTGTGCGAGCTCCGGATGGCCGTCGCGCCGGCTCTTGGCCGCCCGGTAGAGCTGGTTGACGTAGGTGTCCAGCATCTCGCGGGCCAGCCGCTCGGCCTCCTCGGCGGTGGGGACGGCCTGCCGGTCGACCAGGGTGGCGATGCCGCCGTCGAGCCGGTCGAGCAGAACCCGCGCGCCGCGGAAGCCGTAGCGGCGCCAGTGGACCGAGGTGTCGGCGAGACCGTCGACGGTGCAGACGGTCTCGTCGAGTTCCGTGGTGCGGAGCCGGTGTCGCCAGGGCACCTCCTGCTCGGTGACCACGACGGTGACGTCGAGGTCCGAGCGCGAGGTGGCCAGCCCGCGTGCGTGCGAGCCGGTCAGCACGACGCCGCGGACCGTGGGATCGGCGGCGGCCTCGGCGAGAACCTTGTCCAGCATGTCCATGCCGAAGGCATACTCGGCGCGGCGTGACCCGGCAAACCCATTACGGTAGCGGACCGACATTTTTGCGTGTCCGTTCCTGTCCGGTGAATCGGCAGTAGGATCAGCCGGAGCTACGTTCTGAGTGCGACTTCCGGCGTCGCGGCGTTTTCCGAAATAGCGGTATGAACGCTGGATCAATCGCGTCCAAAAATGGAATCGGGGAATCATGAAAAGGACCATCTGCGCGGTGTCCGCGATCGCCACCGCGCTGGCAATGCCGGTGCCGGCAGTCGCCAGCGACACCGGATCGAATGCCCGCACATCGGATGCCGCAATCAGCAGTACTACCTGGCAGGCCAGCGATGACCCGGTAGAAGAGGAAGAGGCCGAGGAGGAAGAGGTCGAGGAGGAGGACACCCAGGCCAACATGCCGGCGCAGATCTCCGGCGCCTTCTGAAAGTAGTCGAGAGGCGTCCTCGGCTGCGCATCGCTGAGGGCGCCCTTCATTTGTCGCCGGAGGGCCGTCATGAAATTGCATTTTCTCGTCACGCTCACGCTGGCCGCTTCCGGCGCGATTGTGGCCGGGCCGGCGCCCGCTTCCGCTCTGGACGCCGTTGCGAAAGGCGGGACGTTCACCCTTCTCTAAACTACGACCCGGCAACGATCAGCCAGTCGTCCCTCAACGTGCCGGGTTTGATGTTCCGCCGCTCTTCGCGAGACGGGCGGAGCGGCGGGGCGGTCACCAGCCGGACGGGGGCGCCTCGATGTGCACGGCCTTGGTCACCGTCATCTCGTCGAGCAGCTCCGGGCCGTACCCGAATCCATGGCCGGAACCGCGCCGCGGATGCGCGGCGCCGCCCGGTGCGCCACCGAAGACCGCGTTGATCTTCACGGTGCCGACCGGCAGTTCGCGCCAGGCCCGCTGGGCGTGGCTCATCGAGGGGGTGAGCACGGTCGCGGCGAGACCGTACGGTGAGTCCGCCGCCCGGGCCAGCGCCGAGGAGAACGAGTCCACCGTGACCACCGGTGCGACCGGCCCGAAGGTCTCCTCGCGGACCACCGCCATGTCGTCGGTGCAGTCGGCGAGGACGGTCGGCGGATAGTAGGCGCCCGGCGTGGACGGTGCCGTTCCGCCGCAGAGCAGCCGTGCCCCGTCGCGGACCGCGGCCTGCACCTGCTCGTCCACCGCGTCCCGCAGCCGCCGGTCGACGAGCGGGCCGATCTGGAACGCCCACTGCGCGGCCTCGGCGGTCAGGGCGTCGAGGAACGGCTCGGCCACGTCCCGGAGCACGTAGATCCGCTCGACGGCGACGCAGATCTGCCCGGAGTTCACGAACGCGCCGAGCGCCACCTGCTGCGCCGCCCACTTCGGGTCGACGCCGGAGTCGACGATCACCGGGTCGCTGCCGCCGTTCTCCAGCAGAGCCTTCGCCCCGGACACCGCGCAGGCCGCGGCGATGGCCCGGCCGGTGGCGGTGGCGCCGACGTGGGCGACCACGTCCACCTCGGCGGCGGCGAGGGCGGCGCCGACCGGCCCGTCGCCGTTGACCAGGGTCAGCACCCCTTCCGGGAAGTGCGGTGCGAGCAGCTGAGCCAGCCGCCAGCCGGTGGCCGGGGTACGTTCGCTCGGCTTGTGCACCACGGTGTTGCCGGTGACCAGGGCGGCGCCGAGCAGTCCGCAGGAGACGGCGACCGGGTCGTTCCAGGGGGTGATCACCGCGACCACGCCGCGCGGGCCGTACGCCATCAGGTCGATCGCCTCGTCGTTGCCGGCCAGCGCGCGGCCACGGTGGACCGGGCCGAGCTCGGCGTACTGGCGCAGGGTGCCGACGCCGGCCGCGATGGAGTCCCGGGCGCCGTCGACCGGCTTGCCCATCTCGGCGGACATGATCTCGGCGAGTTCGTCGGCGGCGGCCTCCACCTCGGCCGCGGCGGCGTGCAGGGCGGCGGCGCGGGCGGCGGGTGCGGTCCGGGCCCAGCCGGGGGCGGCGGCGCGGGCGGACTTCACCGCCGCGGCCACGTCGGCGCCGGAGGAGACCGGTACGCGCGTGACCGGGGCGTCGTCACGCGGGTTCGAAACGGTGAGTTCCCGGCCTTCGTTCCCGGGCGTCCACGTACCGTCGATGAGCTGCTCAACCTCGTACATGGAGGCAGACTGCCCATACTGCATCGCATGAAACCGTGACTCACAGCAAAGATCCCCTGCCAGACGGTAGCGATCAGTGCAGGTAACGGGGCAAAAACCCAGGGAGTTCGGCCGTTTGGTAGAAGTCGATGATCATGTGAGTAAGTGAAAATATCCGGGGTAAGCGCTCGCCATGCGAGTACTCGGGATCAACGCGATCTTTCATGATCCGTCAGCGGCCGTGATCGTCGACGGTCGCGTGATCGCCGCCGCGGAGGAGGAGCGGTTCAGCCGCCGTAAGCACGGCAAACGGCCGGTTCCGTTCTCCGCCTGGGAGTTGCCGGAGCTCTCCGCCGCCTGGTGCCTGGCCGAGGCCGGTCTGCGTCCGGGTGACCTCGACGCGGTGGCGTACTCATTCGACCCGGACCTCTGCCGCGACCCGGCCGAGTCGGGCATCCACGACCCGTGGGACCACCTGCGGGTCGACTACGCCCGGCGGGCCCCGCAGTTCCTGGCCACCGCGCTGCCCGGCCTCGACCCGGAGCAGGTGCGGTTCGTGCCGCACCACGTCGCGCACGCCGCGTCGGCCGGGCTCAGCGTCGACGGGCCCAGCGCGGTGCTGGTCCTGGACGGACGGGGCGAGTCGGCGAGTCACCTGGCCGGGGCGTACCGGGACGGGCGGCTCGAGACGTTCCGCAGCCAGGAGCTGCCGCACTCGCTCGGCCTGCTCTACGAGGACCTGACCCGGCACCTCGGCTTCATGCACTCCAGCGACGAGTACAAGGTGATGGCGCTCGCCTCGTACGGCAAGCCGAAGTTCATCGGCCTGCTGCGCGAGCTGGTCCGGGCCACCGGTGACGGCGGGTTCGTCGTCGAGCGCATCGACTGGGACGCGCTGGCCAAGGCCCGTACCGCCGACGGCGAGATGACCGAGGCACACGCCGACCTGGCGTCCAGTGTGCAGATCCGCCTCGAGGAGGTGCTGCTCGACCTGGCCCGCTGGACGTACGAGGCGTCGGGTGGCCTGAAGACGCTGACCATGGCCGGCGGCACCGCCCTGAACTGTGTGGCAAACGCCCGGATCGCCGCCGAGGGCCCGTTCGAGCGGGTCTGGGTGCAGCCGGCCGCCGGCGACGCGGGCACCGCGCTCGGCGCTGCACTGGCAGTCACCCAGCAGCACATCCCGTTCGGCACCGCGGCGCTGGGGCGCGGCTGGAGCGACGACGAACTGGAGGCCGAGCTGAAGCGGGCCGCGGTGCCCTACGAGAGGCCCGGGTCGATCGCCGCCGCGGCCGCCGAGGTGCTCGCCGGCAACGGCATCGTCGCCTGGTACCAGGGCCGCAGCGAGTACGGCCCGCGCGCCCTCGGCCACCGCTCACTGCTCGCCCACCCCGGCGACCAGCACACCCAGACCCGGATGAACGACGTGAAGGGCCGCGAGCAGTTCCGCCCGATCGCCCCGATGGTCCGGGCCGAACGCTTCGGGGACATCTTCGAGGGCGTCTATCCGAGCCCGTACATGCTCTTCGTCCACAAGGTGAAGCCGGAGTGGCGGGACCGGATCCCGGCGGTCACCCACGTCGACGGCACCGCCCGCGTGCAGACCGTGCACACCGACACCGAACCGCTGGTCGCCGAGATGCTCGCCGAGTTCGAGCGGCGTACCGGGCTGCCGGTGGTGGTGAACACGTCGCTCAACACGGCCGGCAGGCCGATGGTCGACACCCCGCGTGAGGCCCTGGAGCTCTTCGGCTCGGCGCCGGTGGACCTGCTCGCCATCGGCCCGTTCGCGGTCCACCGCAAGCAGGTGTTCGGGGAGGCCCGATGACGGGCGTGTCCGTCGTCATACCCACCCTCGGCCGGCCCAGCCTGATCGAGCTGCTCATGGCTCTGGGACCGCTGCACCCGGGGATTGAGCTGATCGTGGTGGACGACCGGCCGGAGCGCGGCGAGCCGCTCGACCTGCCGGGCGCGCGCGTCCTGCCGGGCCGCGCGGCCGGACCGGCCGCCGCCCGCAACGCCGGCTGGCGGGCCGCCCGGCACGAGTGGGTCGCCTTCCTCGACGACGACGTGCTGCCCGACCCGGACTGGGCGCGGCGGCTCGCCGACGATCTGCGCGACGCCGGCCCGGAGGTCGGGGGAGTGCAGGGCAACCTGCGGGTGCCGCTGCCCGGCGATCGCCGCCCCACCGACTGGGAGCGGGTCACCGCGGGCCTCGCCGACGGCGAGTGGATCACCGCGGACATGGCGTACCGCCGGGCGGCGCTGGAGCGTACCGGCGGCTTCGACGAGCGCCTGCCGCGTGCGTTCCGCGAGGACGCGGAGCTGGCGCACCGCGTGCGGGAGGCGGGCTTCGAGCTGCGGCGCGGGCTTCGCACGGTGACTCATCCGGTACGCCCGGAGGATCGCTGGGTCAGCGTACGCACCCAGCGCGGTAACGCCGACGACGCGCTGCTGCGCCGCCTCTACGGCCCGGACTGGCGTGCCGTGCTCGGCGTGCCGCCCGGCCGTCGCCGCCGGCACGCCGCGGTCACCGCCGCCGGGGCCGCCGCTCTGGGCTGCACCACCGCCGCCCTGGTCACCGGCCGCCGCGGCTGGCCGGCCGCGGCCATGGTCGCCGGCGCTGCCTGGGCGGCCGGGACCGCGGAGTTCGCCGCCGCCCGCATCGCGCCCGGCCCGCGCGATCCCCGTGAGGTCACCACCATGCTCATGACCAGCGTCGCGATCCCCCCGGTCGCGGTCGCTCACTGGGCGCGCGGCTGGTTCCGGTGGCGTGGCGCCCGGCCCGTGCCGGCCCTCGAAACGATCCTCGGCCCGCCGGCCGCCAACACGCCGGCCGCCGGCACGCCGGCCGCCGGCACGCCGGCCGCAACGGAAGCCGAGACAGCCGCGCCGGGCGGCGGGACCGCGCCGGACAGCAAGGCCGCAAACCGCGACGACCCGGTGGAGGCGCGCCGGTGAACCGCAACGCCCCCCTCTACGACGCCGTCCTCTTCGACCGGGACGGCACGCTTATCGTCGACGTGCCCTACAACGGCGACCCCGGCCTGGTCCAGCCGATGCCCGGCGCCAAGGCGGCCCTGGACCGGCTGCGCGCCGCCGGCCTGCGCATCGGTGTGGTCACCAACCAGTCCGGCCTGGCCCGCGGCCGGTTCACCGCCGCCCAGCTCGCCGCGGTGAACCGCCGGGTCGACGAACTGCTCGGCCCGTTCGACACCTGGCAGATCTGCCCGCACGACGACACCGCCGGCTGTCGCTGCCGTAAACCGGCGCCCGGCATGGTCGACGCGGCCGCGAGCGCGCTCGGCACCACCCCGGGCCGCTGTGTGGTGGTCGGCGACATCGGCCGCGACATGGAGGCCGCCCTCGCCGCCGGCGCTACCGGCATCCTGGTGCCCACCGACATCACGCTGCCGCCGGAGGTCGCCGCCGCACCGCACCGCGCCGGCGATCTGAGCGCCGCCGCGGATCTGATCCTGAGCCGGCAGGCCCTGGTCACGCCGGCGCCGCGCCCGGCACGGGGTCCGGCCCGGCCCGCAACCGTGCTGGCGGTCCGCTCCGACTCGGCCGGGGACGTCCTGGTCACCGGGCCGGCGATCCGCGCCCTCAAGGCCGGCGCGGACCGGGTGGTGCTGCTCTGCGGGCCACGCGGCCGGGCCGCCGCCGAACTCCTGCCCGGCGTCGACGAGATCATCGAGTGGCGGCTGCCGTGGATCGACCCGGAACCCGGCCCGGTCGACCCGGACGACATGCGGGCACTCACCGAGCGGTTGCGGGCCGCGAACGCCGACGAGGCGGTCGTCTTCACCTCGTTCCACCAGTCCGCTCTGCCCCTGGCCCTGCTGCTCCGCACGGCGGGAGTCGGGCGGATCACCGCGATCAGCGAGGACTATCCCGGCTCGCTGCTGGACGTTCGTCATCGCGTACCCCTGGGATTGCCGGAAGCGGAACGTGCCCGCAGCGTCGCGGCAGCGGCTGGGTTTTCGTTGCCGCGAGGCGACGACGGTGGTCTCCGGGTGAACGCCGCCCGGAGAGAGAAGCAGGGCTACCTGGTGGTTCATCCGGGAGCGAGTTGCGAGGCCCGCTCCTGCCCGCCGGAGAACCTGCGCCGGATCGTCGCCGCGCTCGCCGCCGCGGGTCACCAGGTGCTGGTCACCGGCGGCCCGGGGGAGCGGCACCTGGCCGCCTTCGTCGCCGGGGACGCCGGCACCGACGCCGGCCCGATGCCGCTCGCCGGCCTGGCCACGCTGATCTCCGGCGCGGACTGCCTGATCGTCGCCAACACCGGTCCGGCGCATCTGACCGCGGCCGTCGGCACCCCGGTGATCAGCCTGTACGCACCCACGGTGCCCTACGGCCAGTGGGGTCCCTACCGGGTGCCCGCGGTCCGGCTCGGCGACGCCGCCGCGGCCTGCCGCGACACCCGCGCCACCCGCTGCCCGGTCCCCGGCCACCCATGCCTGGGAACGGTCGAGCCGCGTGACGTCCTCGACGCGGTGCGCCGGATCGGCGTGACCGCACACCCTCCGACAACAGCCGAGACGGAAGCAGAGGCCGCGTGAACATCCTGCTCTGGCACGTGCACGGCTCCTGGACGACCTCGTTCGTCCAGGGGAAACACCGCTACCTGGTACCGGTGAACACGGAACGGGACGCTTGGGGCCGCGGCCGGGCCCAGACCTTCGACTGGCCCGACACCGTGGAGGAGTTGCCCCTCCAGGAGATCAAGGACATCGACCTCGCGATCGCCCAGCGGCCCGAGGAGCTGGACCTGATCCCGCCGCACGTCCCGGTGATCTATGTGGAGCACAACACCCCGAAGGGCGACGTGCCGAATTCCCGGCACCCCCTCGCCGACCGGGACGACGTGATCATCGCGCACGTCACGCACTTCAACGAGCTGTTCTGGGACTGCGGCGCCACCCGCACCACGGTGATCGAGCACGGCATCGTCGAGCCGAAGGCCCGCTGGACCGGCGAGCTCGAACGCCTGGCGATCGTCACCAACGAGCCGGTACGCCGTGGCCGGGTCACCGGCACCGACCTGTTCCCCCGGTTCGCGGCGGTGGCGCCGCTCGACGTGTTGGGCATGGGCGTCGCCGATCTGGAGAACGTGACGGCCTTCGACGATCCGCCGCAGCACGAGATGCACACCGAGGTCGCGAAGCGGCGCGCCTACCTGCATCTGTGCCGGTGGACGTCGCTCGGGCTGAGCCTGATCGAGGCCATGCAGATGGGCATGCCGGTGCTGGCGCTGGCCACCACCGAGGCGGTCGCCGCGATCCCGCCGGACGCCGGGGTGCTCTCCACCCGGGTCGGCACGCTGGTCGACGCCGCCCAGTGGCTGATCGACGAACCGGACGCCGCGGCCCGTCTCGGTGAACGCGCCCGGCAGGTGGCGCTCGCCCGCTACGGGCTGGACCGCTTCCTCGCCGACTGGGACCGACTGCTGGAGGAGGAGACATGCGCATCGCGATGATCTCGGAGCACGCCAGCCCCCTGGCGGCGCTCGGCGGGGTCGACGCCGGCGGCCAGAACTCGCACGTCGCCGAGCTGGCCGCGGCACTCGCCGGGCACGGCCACGAGGTACGCGTATACACCCGGCGGGACAACGCGGACCTGCCCCAGGTCGTGCCGATGGGCGAGCGGGTGGACGTGGTGCACGTACCGGCCGGGCCGGTCGAGGTGCTCCCGAAGGACGAGTTGCTGCCGTACATGGGGGCGTTCGCCGAGTGGATGGCGGCGGACTGGCGGGACGAGTGGCGCCCGCACGTGGCGCACGCGCACTTCTGGATGAGCGGGCTCGCCGCCCTGGAAGCCGGGCACGCCTGCGGCGTTCCGGTGGTGCAGACGTTTCACGCGCTCGGCTCGGTGAAGCGGCGCCACCAGGGCACCGCCGACACCAGCCCGGCCGGGCGGATCCGCCACGAGCGGGAGCTGGGCCGCGGCGTCGACCGGGTGATCGTGCAGTGCCGCGACGAGGTCGCCGAGCTGATGAAGCTGGGCGTACCGCGCTCCAGGATGGACCTGGTGCCGTCCGGGGTGAACACCGAACGCTTCAGCACCCGCGGTCCGGCGGTGCCCCGGACCGCCGGCCTGGCCCGGATCCTCACCGTGGCCCGGCTCGTCGAGCGCAAGGGCATCGAGGACTCCATCCGGGCCCTGGCCGCGGTGCCGGGCGCGGAACTGGTCGTGGTGGGCGGTCCGCCGGCGGCGAGGCTGGGCGACGACCCGTACGCCCGCCGCCTGCGCGCCCTCGCCGAACACTGCCGGGTCGGCGACCGGGTCCGGCTGGCCGGTGCGGTAGCCGCACACGAGATGCCGCAGTGGTACCGCTCCGCCGACGTCGTCGCCGCCACCCCCTGGTACGAGCCGTTCGGTCTCACCCCGCTCGAGGCGATGGCCTGCGGGGTGCCGGTGGTCGCCACCGCGGTCGGCGGTCTGACCGACACCGTGGTCGACGGGGTCACCGGCGATCTGGTCCCGCCCCGCGATCCACGGGCACTCGCCGTGGCGTTGCGGCGGCTCGTCGGGGACGAGGTACGCCGGTTCGCGTACGCCGCGGCCGCCGCCGACCGGGCCGCCTCCTCCTACTCCTGGCCGCGTGTCGCCGAGCGCCTGGCCGCTGTCTACTCCTCCGTCGCCGATCGAGAGGTCGCGGCATGAGCGACCACACCGAGCGGCACTCAGCCGCGCCGACCAACGGCCTTGGAAGGAACCGCGTGAAGAACCCCCTGGACAGTCACCTGAACGGGCTGGCGGACGCGCTCGCGCCGTACCGCGAGCAAGCCGGCGTCCTGGAGGTCTGGGGCGCCCACCTGGCCCGCCACCTCGGTGCCGGCGGCCGGCTGCTGGTCGCCGGCAACGGCGGCAGCGCCGCCGAGGCGCAGCACCTCGCCGCCGAACTCGTCGGCCGGCTGCGCGACGAGCGCATGCCGCTGTCCGCGATCGCGCTCACCCCGGACTCGTCGGCGGTCACCGCGATCAGCAACGACTACGGCTTCGAGGAGGTCTTCGCCCGCCAGGTGCGCGCACACGGCCGCCCCGGCGACGTGCTGATGGTCCTGTCCACCAGCGGTCGCAGCCCCAACCTGCTGGCCGCGGTCGAGGCCGCAAAGGAGGCCGGCCTGCACACCTGGGCACTGGTCGGCGAGGCGCCGAACCCGCTCGCCGACGCCTGCGACGAGGCGCTCTGCTGCCCGTCGCCGGACAGCCAGGTGGTGCAGGAGCTTCATCTCGTCTCGGTGCACGTGATGTGCGAGTACCTCGACCGGTACCTGCTCCCTTTCGTCGAGGCGGCACAGCGGAAGGAGATGGTCGCCGTATGAGGCTCGTGATCGTCGGCGACACGCTCCTCGACCGGGACGTGGAGGGCAGCGTCCGCCGGGTCGCCCCGGACGCCCCGGTCCCGGTCCTCGACGAGGAGCGGGTGCGCGAACGCCCGGGCGGCGCGGGCCTGGCGGCCCTGCTCGCCGCCGGACACGGTTATCAGGTCGCGCTGGTCACGGCGGTCGCGAAAGACGCCGCCGGGGCCCGGCTGACCGAGTTGCTCGCGGCGGCAGGCATCGAGGTGTACGCCCTGCCGCTCGCCGGCGCCACTCCGGAGAAGATCCGCATGCGTGCCGGTGGTCAGGTGCTGCTCCGGCTGGACCGCGGTGGCTCGCCGCAGCCGCCCGGTGACGTACCGGCGGCGGCGCTCGGCGTGCTCCGGGACGCCTCGGCGATCCTGGTCAGCGACTACGGCCGGGGTGTGGCCCGGCATCCCGCGCTGCGTGCCGCCATCGAGGAGGCGAAGGCGCCGGTGGTCTGGGACCCGCACCCGAACGGTCCGCCGCCGGTGCCGAACGTACGCCTGGTGACGCCGAACGAGAGTGAGGCGAAGCGCCTCGCCGACGACGCCGGCAACGGCTCGGGGCTGGCGGCGGCGCAGCGGGCCGGCCATCAGCTCCGGCAGCGGTGGCGGGCCGGCGCCGTGGTGGTCACCCGTGGCGCTCAGGGCGCGGTGCTCTGCCACTCCGGGCCGACCCCGCTGGTGATCCCGGCGCCCCAGGTGTCCGGTGGGGACACCTGCGGGGCCGGGGACAGCTTCGCGGCGGCGGCCGCGGCCGCCCTGGCGCGTGGTGCGCTGGTTTCCGAAGCGGTCCAGCAGGCGGTCGCCGCGGCCAGCGCCTACGTCGCGCGTGACGAGACCACCGGGCCGGACAACCTGGACAAGCCGGACCAGGCGGAGCGCGTCGGCGCCGACGAGGCCGGCCGCCTCGCCGCCCGGATCAAAACCCGCGGCGGTACGGTCGTCGCCACCGGCGGCTGCTTCGACCTGCTGCACACCGGCCACCTGGCCACCCTGCGCGCCGCACGCTCCCTCGGCGACTGCCTGATCGTCTGCCTGAACAGCGACGACTCGGTCCGCCGGCTGAAGGGCCCGGAGCGCCCGCTCACCAACCAGGACGACCGGGCCCGCCTGCTCGCCGCCCTGGACTGCGTCGACGCCGTCGTGATCTTCGACGAGCCGACGCCCGAACCGGTCCTGTCCTGGCTGCGCCCGGACGTCTGGGTCAAGGGCGGCGACTACGACACGCTCCCGGAATCCGAGGTCGTCGAACGCTGGGGCGGGCAGACCGTGATCGTGCCCTATCTGGACGGCCGCTCCACCACCGAAACCATCGCCGCAGCTAAATCTGGAGGTCAGTGAATGGACGCAGTGATCGTCACCGGAGGATCGAGCGGCCTCGGCGCCGCGGTCGTCGATGCCGTGATCAAGGCGGGCGGACGGCCCTTCGTCATCGACCGGCAGGCACCGAAGGAGGGCGTCGAGTGGGTCGAGTGCGACCTGGCCGACACCCGTGCCGCTGAGCGGGCCACCCGTCAGGCCATCGAGCTCGCCGGCGGCGGCATCGACGGCGTGGTCACCGCCGCCGGCATGGACGTGCCCGGCACCCTGGAGGACATCCCCGGCGAGACCTGGGACCGGATCGTCACCATCGACCTGCTCGCCACCGCCGCGGTGATCCGCGCCGCGCTGCCCGCGCTGAAGCAGTCGCACGGCGGGGTGGTCACCATCTCCTCGACGCTCGGTGTCAAGGCGGTCTCCGACGCCACCGCGTACTGCGCCGCCAAGTTCGGCGTGGTCGGCTTCACCCGGGCGCTCGCCGCCGAACTCGCCGGCCAGGTCAACGTCACCCTGCTGATCCCCGGCGGGATGCGGACCAAGTTCTTCGACGAGCGCGACGACAAGTACAAGCCCGGCCCCGACGCCATTCTCAACGACCCGGCCAACGTGGCCGCCGCGGTACTGTTCGCGCTCAATCAGCCCGCCGGTTGCGCGGTCCGCGAGCTGGTCGTGGCGGCGGAGACGGAGAGCTCGTACCCGTGATCCTCGTCCTGCGCGCGCTCGGCGTGGGAGATCTGGCGACCGCGGTGCCCGCCCTGCGCGGGCTCCGCGCCGCCTTCCCCGGCGAGACGCTGAGCCTGGCCGCCCCCACCTGGCTCACCCCGCTTGTCGAAACGATCGGGGGCATCGACCGGATCGTCCCGGCCCGCGAACTGGAACCGCTGGACAACGCCCCGGCCATGCCGCGGCTCGCGGTCAACCTGCACGGATCCGGGCCGGAGTCGCACCGGCGTTTACAGGCGCTGCGGCCGGGGACACTGTGGGCGTTCGCCAGCCGTGCGGCCGGCCACCACGACGGCCCCGGCTGGCACGACGACGAGCACGAGGTGCGCCGCTGGTGCCGGCTGGTCCGGTATTACGGCGTCGGCTGTTCCGAGCCGGACCTCGACCTCGCCGTCCCGCCGGAGGAGGTGCCGCAGGGCGTGACGATCATCCATCCAGGCGCCAAGTCGCCGGCCCGGCGCTGGCCCGCGGCCCGCTTCGCGGCCGTCGCCCGCCGGTTGCGCTCGGCGGGCCACCGCGTGCTGATCACCGGTTCCGGCGCAGAGCACGACCTCTGCGTACGGGTGGCCGAGCTGGCCGGGCTCGACTCGTCGGCCGTTCCGCGTACCGGGCTCGGTGAACTGGCCGCGCTGGTGGCCGGCGCGCGGCTGCTGATCAGCGGCGACACCGGCATCGCGCACCTCGCCACCGCCTACCGCACCCCGTCCGTGGTGCTCTTCGGGCCGGTCTCCCCGCGGCGCTGGGGACCGCCCGCCGACCGCCCGTACCATCGGGCGATCTGGCACGGCACCCGCGACGAGCGGGGTGACCTGCCCGGGCCGGTGCATCCGGCCCTGCTCGCCGTCACCGAGGACGAGGTCCTCGCCGCCGCCGACCAGGTCTGCCATGCGGCTTCGGCGAAGTGAACTGAGCAAGCCCGGCCTGGGGCGGCGCCGCTCCGGGAAGGGTTTTACCTATCTGGACTCGGACGGGTCCCCGCTGCGGGACCCGGAGACGGTCGAACGGATCAAGGGCCTGGTCATCCCGCCGGCCTGGAAGGACGTGTGGATCTCGCCGGACGCACGCGGCCACATCCAGGCGATCGGGATCGACGACGCCGGCCGCAAGCAGTACCTCTACCACCCGGCGTGGCGCGAGCAGCAGGACCGGGCCAAGTTCGACCACGCCCTCGAGGTGGCCGAACGCCTGCCGGCGGTACGCGACCGGCTCTGCTCCGACCTCACCAGCCGCGGCCTGACACGGGAGCGGGTGCTCGCGGCGATCGTCCGGCTGCTCGACATGGGCATGTTCCGGGTCGGCGGCGAGGAGTCTGCGGCCCGCGAGGAGGACCCATCGTTCGGCCTGTCCACCCTGCGCCCTTCGCATCTGCGCGCCAAAGGTGGCTGCGTGCTGCTGGAGTTCACCGGCAAGTCGGGCATCTCGCACTCGGCCACCGTCGGCGACGGCGAGGTGTGCGCGGTGCTACGTGACCTGAAGCGCCGGCGTCGCGGCGAGGAGCGGCTCTTCGCGTACTGGGACCCGGCCCGGCGCCGCTGGCAGGAGATCCGGGCGGACGCGATAAACGAGTACCTGCGGGAGATCAGCGGCGAGCAGATGACCGCCAAGGACTTCCGCACCTGGCACGGCACCGTGAAGGCCGCCGAGGCCCTGGCCGAAGCCGGCCCGCAGCCCACCAAGGCCAAGCGCAAGAAGGCGGTGGCGCGGGCCGCCCGCGAGGTCGCCGAACTGCTCGGCAACACCCCGACGGTGGCCCGCAACTCCTACATCGACCCCCGGGTCATCGAACACTACGAGGAGGGCCGCGTCGTCGACGTCCCGTCGGACGCGCCCCGGGAACAGGCGGAAGAGGAGGTGCTGGACCTGCTCAGCGACGACGCGAACTAGGCAGCGCCGGGCCGCCGCGCCGCGCTGGCCGCCTCGTACCGGTTCTAAAGGCTTTCGCGGTCAGGGTCCCCAAGCGGTGATCTTGCTTGGCCCACGCTCAATGCTGTCTCAACGGCCGCCAGACAGCACCCACGTTGGGCTCGGCAGGATAGGTCTCAGCGCTCCGGGCTGACGAGCTCTTTTACCCAGTCCACCGCGACGTCGGCCTGCGACGGCGGTCCCGCGTACAGCCCGTTGACGATCAGCCAGATGCGGTCGGCGAGCAGCTCGTCCCCGCCCAGCTCGCCCACCAGGCGGTCCACCTCGGCGCGGGTGTCCTCCAGATAGGCCTTCGCGGCCCGGGCCGGTGTGTCGTCGTCGCCGCGGAACTCGGTCAGGTAGTTCCGGAAGGCGCAGCCCCGGTAGCCCGGCCGCCGCACCAGGTCGGCGATCTCGCCCACCAGCGCGATCAACCGGTCCCGCGGGCCGGTCGCCCAGCGCAGCGCCTCGTCCGCGGAGCGTTCCCGTTCCCGGCGGACCAGCGCCAGGTACGCCGCCGCCAGCTCCGCCTTGCTCGGGAAGTGCCGGTAGAGCAGGTTCTTTCCGCAGCCGGCCGCCTCGACGACCTGCGCCATCCCGACGGCCCGGACGCCGTGCTCGTAGAAGAGGCCGGCGGCGGCGGTCAGGATCGTCTCGCGGCTGCCGGGGGCAGGCGTTCGTGCCATGGTGACGAGTTTAACGGACCGCTCAGTCCAACCAGACAATAGACTCGGACCGATCGGTCCGTTAAGCCCACAGGGGAGGATCCATGCGGGACGCCGTCATCGTCGACGCGGTGCGCACACCGGTGGCCAAGGGGAAGCCCACCGGTGCGTACACCGCCCTCCACCCCATTGAACTGCACGCCCACGTGCTGCGCGCCCTGATCGGACGGATGCCCGGCCTCGATTCCGCGGAGATCGACGACGTCATCGGCGGCACCGTCGGCCAGGTCGGTGAGCAGGCCGGCAACTCCGCCCGGCTCGCCGCCCTCGCCGCCGGCTTCCCCGAGCACGTCCCCGGGGTCACCGTCGACCGGCAGTGCGGCAGCAGCCAGCAGGCGATCAGCTTCGCGGCCCAGGGCGTGATCTCCGGCGGGTACGACATCGTCATCGCCTCCGGAGCCGAGTCGATGTCACGCGTACCCATCGGCAGCTCCGCCGTGGTGAACGGCGCGCGAGCCGACGTGGGCGGCCCGCTGATCGCCCGCCGCTATCCCGGCGGCCTGATCCCGCAGGGCGTCGCCGCCGAACTGATCGCCCGGAAGTGGGGGTTGAGCCGCACCCAGCTGGACGAGTTCGCCCTGACCAGCCACCAGCGCGCGGCCGCGGCGTCGTTCGACGGTCAGCTCACACAGGTGAACGAACTGGCGAGCGACGAGAACATCCGGCCGGACACCAGCCTCGAGGTCCTCGCCGGACTGCGGCCGGCGTTCGCCGATCCCCGCTGGGAACAGCGGTTCGGTGCCATCGACTGGAAGGTCACCGCCGGCAACTCCAGCCCGGTCAACGACGGTGCGGCTGCCGTACTGATCACCACCAGCGAGATCGCCCGGCGGCGCGGCTGGCGGCCGCGCGCCCGCATCCACACCGCGGTCGCCACCGGCGACGACCCGATCTACATGCTGACCGGCGTCATCCCGGCCACCGCGAAGGCCCTCGCGCGCGCCGGGCTCACCCTGGCAGACATCGACGCCTTCGAGGTCAACGAGGCGTTCTCCTCGGTGGTCCTGGCCTGGCAGGCGGAGACCGGCGCCGACCCGGCGAAGATCAACGTGGACGGCGGCGCCATCGCCATCGGCCACCCGCTCGGCGCCAGCGGCGCCCGGCTCGCCACCACCCTGCTCGGCGTGCTGGAGCGCACCGGCGGCCGCTACGGCCTGCAAACCATGTGCGAGGCCGGCGGCACGGCGAACGCGACGATCATCGAACGTCTCTGAGCTCCAGCACCCGATCAACAAGATCAAGACCTTCGGCGCGATGCGCGAGAACCAGCACGGTACGCCCGGACGACGCGTCCAGCAGGTCCGCCATCAGTTCCCGCGCACCCGCCTCGTCGATGCCCTCGGTCGGCTCGTCCAGGATCAGCAGCCCCGGGTCGGCGAGCAGCGCCCGCGCGGTGGCGAGCCGCCGCCGCTGCCCACCCGACACGGTGCTGCCGCCGGTGCCCAGCCAGGTGTCCAGCCCGTCCGGCAGCCCGGCCCACCAACTGGTGAGCCCGACCCGCGCGAGCACTTCCACCAGGTCGTCGTCGCTCGCTCCGGGCGCGGCGAGACGCAGGTTCTCCCGTACGGTCGACGCGAACACATGCGAGGTCTCCTCGCCGACCAGCACCACCCGCCGGCGGAAGAGGTCGTCCGGCATCTCGCGGATGTCCGTCCCGTCCAGCCGCACAGTGCCCGACCGCGGGTCCAGCAGCCCCCCGAGCACCGCGGCGAGCGTCGACTTGCCCGAGCCCGACCGCCCGGTGATCGCCGTCCGCGAGCCGGCCGGAAGCGTCAGCTCGAACCCGTCCAGCACCGCGCGCTCGTCCGGATCCCACCCGGCGACCAGCCCGCGGACCTGAACCGCGGCCGCCCGCTCACTCCGCCCCTCGCGGTCAGGGTCCGCCGGCCGGACTCTCTCGGCCCAACGTGAGTGTTGTCTTGAGGCCGTTGAGACAGCATTGAGTGTGGGCCGAACGAGACCCGGACCACGAAAGCTGTCTGGATCGGCTCGGACCGGATCTGTTGCCGCGGGCTGGTCCGAGGTCAGCGCCGCGACGCGCCGGGCGGCGCCGGCGGCCTGCCGCCGGGCGATCGCGGCCTCCGGCAGCGCCACGACCGTCTCACCCAGGGCGATCATCCCGAGAAGCAGCACGGCGCTCCATTCCGCGGACAGCCCAGACCGGGCGAGCACCAGCGCGGTCCCGGCCGCTGCCGCCCCCCACCCCAGGTGGGCGACCGCCGCGGCCAGTCCGGCCGCACGCGCTGCCCGCGCCTCAAGGCGGGCGAGGGTCCGGCTTCGCTCTTCCGGTACGCCCAGACGGCCCGAACCCGAGCCGAGCTCCTCGACACCGTCCACGGTCTCGACGACGGCGTCCCGCATCCGCGCCCGCGCCCGGCCGGTCGCCACCTCCAGCCGGTCCGCCTGCCGTGCGGCCACCGCCGGCGCCACCACACCGGCGACGAGCACGCCCACCGCCAGTGGCACCAGCACCGCCGGTGCGGCCAGGAGCACGGCCACCGCCGCCACCACGACGGTCACCGCCGCCGCGAGGGCCGGCAACCGCCCGCGCAGCAGCCCGTCCACCTGAGCGTCCACGTCGTCCACCAGCCTGGTCAGCAGATCCCCGCGCCGGTGGGTCAGCCGTCCCGGTACCCGCGGGATCAGGCCGGCGTAGACCTGGGCCCGCCGCGAACCGAGCCGCGCGAACGCCAGATCGTGCGACACCAGCCTCTCCAGATAGCGCAGCAGGGGCCGTGCCACCGCACTGCCCCGGACCAGCACCACCGCCGTCGACAGCGACAGGACCGGCGGCAGCGACGAGGCTCGTACCAGCAGCCACGCCGCCGCTCCGGTCAGCAACACCCCGGCCAGCGACGACGCCGCACCCAGCGCCACCGCCGTCCCCGGCCGCCGCGCCGCCACTCCGCGCCCGGCGGCATCGCGGTCCACCCGCGCGTCCACCCGGGCCGCCGTGAGCGTCACTCCGGCAGCCTCGGGAGCGTGCAGCGTGTCGCCCGGCGTTTCGGCTGGTGCTCGCACCTCGACGATTCGGTCGGCGGCGGCGAGCAGTGCTGGGCGGTGCGCGACGACGAGCACCGCGCAGCCCCGGCCGGCGAACTGCCGCAGGCGCTCGACCACCATCTGCTCCGCCACGGCGTCGAGGTGGGCCGTCGGCTCGTCCAGCAGCAGCGTCACCACCGGGCCGGACCGGGCATGCGCCGCCGCGTCAATGCCGCCGGACCCGGCACGGTGCAGCAGCGCGGCCAGCGCCAGGCGCTGCCGCTGGCCGGAGGAGATCCCACCGCCGCGCTCGGTTAGCCGCGTCGACCCGGTGACCTCACCGTCGAGGCCTACCGTGCGGAGCGCGGCCCGGATCTCACCGGCGGTCGCCTCCGGCGGGAAGACCTCGGCGACCGTCCGGGCGTGCGGCAGCGCCGGCCGCTGCGGCAGATAGAAGGTGCGGCCGGCCGCGACCGCCCCCGCCTCGGCTGGATGAAGCCCGGCCAGCACCCGCAGCGCTGTCGTCTTCCCGGCACCGGACGGCCCGCGCAGCGCCACGATCTCACCGCCGCGAACCTCCAGTTCGTCCAGTCGCAGCGCCTCACCCGAGCCACCCGGGTACCGCGCGACCAGCCCGATCGCCCGCACCCCCCAGCGTCCGGCGGCGATCGGGCTGAGCGAGAGCCGCCCGGAGCTCGGCCCACCGCGTCCGAGGGAAGAACCGTGCGTGAGGGAAGAACCGTGCGCGCGGGGAGAACCGTGCCCGAGGGCAGAACTATGCGTGACGGAAGAACCGTGCCCGAGGGCAGAGCTGTGCGTGACGGAAGAACCGTGCGCGAGGGAAGACCGGGCCGCAGGGTCGGCCGAGGGATGCGGGACCGTGCCGCCGGCCACGTCCGGACCGGAGGTGAGAATCTCATCTACATCGGCGATCACCGCTCCGGCGTCGGTCGAGGCGTGGTACCGGGCGGCCATCTCCCGCAGCGGCCGGTAGGCCTCCGGCGCCAGCAGGATCGCGAGCAGGGCGGGTGCGAGGTCCATCGAACCGGCGGCGACCCGCAGGCCGGCCTGTACCGCGATCAGCCCGACGGACAGCGTGCCGACCAGGTCCAGCGCGGTGGAGGAGAGGAACGCGACCCGCAGTACGCGCATGGTCGCCGACCGGTGCCGGTCGGTCAGGTCGGCGATCACCGCGGTCTGCCGCTCGGCCCGGCCGAACACCTTGAGCGTCGCCAGCCCGCGGACCACGTCGAGGAAGTGCCCGGCCAGCCGCGCGTCCGCCGCCCAGCGCTGTTTCGCGCGGGCCTGAGTGGCCCAGCCGATCAGGGCGCCGAGCAGCGGGATCAGCGGCAGGGTGCACAGCGCGATCACCGCGGACGCCGGATCCACCACGGCCATCACCACGACGACGAGCGGCGGCAGGACCACCCCGAGGACCAGCGCCGGGAGGTAGCCGGAGAACCACGGCCGCAGCGAGTCCAGCCCGGTGCCGAGGACCGCGGTGAGCCGCCCCGCGCCGTAGGTCGCCACCCAGGCCGGTCCGCGCCGCACGATCGCCGCGAGCAGGGACCGCCGCAGCTCGTCGGTGACCCGCGCCGCCGTACGCCGGGCCACCACCTGTTCCACCCACGCCAGTCCGGCACGCGTCCCGAACGCCCCGGCCAGCAGCGCGACCGCCGAGGGCCGGGGCGCGGTCACGATCCAGCAGAGCGCGACCGCGACCGCCAGGGTCGCGGCCGCCTGCCCGGCTCCGACGACCGCCAGCAGGGCGATACCCACCCGGCTGGTACGCGCATGCCGCAGCAACCGGCGATCCACCGGCCCTTTCGCCACGCGGCGCCCCGCGACCGGCACGACGGTCACGAGGAGACCCGTTCACTTGCCACCCGGCGCCGGAACACCCAGTACGACCAGGCCTGATACACGAGCACCCCGGGCAGGATGAGCACACCGGCCACGGTGAGCAGCCGCAACGCCTCCGGCCCCGCGGCGGCACCCTCCCGGGTCAGCGACCACGCCGGATCCAGCGTGCTCCGCAGCACCACCTCCCCGTGCACGGTGAACACCGCGAACACCGCCGCCGCGACGGCCACCGCGACCGCCGTGAAGGCCGTCGCCTCCCGCGACCGCCGGGCCTGCAACCCGGCCACGAAAACCAGGGCGGCCGCCGCGAGAACGAGCCGGGACCCCGTACCGATCCCGATGAACAGAAGGGTGACCGCCCCGCCGGTGGCCGCGTGCCGGGCTAGGTCGCGTGCCCGGCGGCGCACCGGGCCGGTGGTGCGCAGCGCGAGGAACGTCGCACCCAGCAGGATCGCCGCGAGCAGCGCGGCGAGCGCCCCGATCCCGGCCGCGGGCGTGAACAGCGGCCCGAGGCTGCGGGCCAGGCCGGTCCCGGTGACCTCGCCGCCGGCGCCGAGGGCCAGGCCGTCCACGAGGATGCCGAGCACCGCACCCCAGAGCAGCACGATGCCGGCCGAGCTGAGCGACAGCAGCCGGTCGCAGCGGCGGCGCCAGGCCGCCGAGTCGTGCTTGCCGCGGAACTCCAGGGCCACGCCGCGGACCGCGAGCAGCAGCAGAACGAGAACCATCGGCAGGTAGAGGGCGGAGAGCAGGGCGGCGTACCAGTCCGGGAAGGCGGCGAAGGTGACGCCGATCGCGGCGACCAGCCAGACCTCGTTGCCGTCCCAGAACGGGCCGACCGTACGGATGATCGCGCCGCGTTCGTGGGCGGAGCGGCCGAGGAACGGCCCCAGGATGCCGACGCCGAAGTCGAAGCCCTCCAGGACGAAGTAGAGCATCCAGGCGAGCACGAGAACCGCGAACCAGAACTCGATCATGACGCGCTCCTAGTAGGCCAGGGCGGGCTCGGCGGCCGCCGGGGAGACCGGCGGGGCGGCCAGCGGCTGACGGGACAGGTGCATGACGAGCCGGCACCAGGCCACCGCCAGCAGGCCGTAGATCAGCGTGAACCCGGCCAGTGAGGCGATCACCTCGGCGCTGGTCAAACCGGGGGAGATGCCGTCGGCCACCTTGGAGATGCCGAACGCCAGCCACGGCTGCCGCGCGGTCTCGGTGAAGATCCAGCCGAAGGTGTTGGCCGCCGCGGGCAGGGCGGGCGCGAGCAGGACGAACCGGCGCAGCCAGCGCGGCGTGCCGCTGCCAGGTTGGAGGAAGGACGGCAGGCGCCCGGTGAGCCGTGCCAGCCGGGCGGTGAAGCGGCCGGACCGGTCGGCCGTCGACCACAGGTGGAAGGCGGCGAGTGCCATGGCCAGGATCCCCGCGCCCATCATGAGCCGGAACGTCCAGAACGCCACCGGGATCATCGGCACGTAGCTGCCCGGCCCGTACTCGGCGACGTACTGCGCCTGGAGATCGTCGATCCCCTGCACGGTCCCGCCGAACGAGCCGGTACCGAGGAACGACAGCAGGTACGGGATCTCGATGCTGAAGAACGGCCGATCGTGCCCGAGCGACCCGATGGCGAAGACCGAGAACGGCGCTCCGGTGGTCGTCTCGTAGAGCGCTTCGGCCGCCGCCATCTTCATCGGCTGCACCGCGGTCATCACCTTGCCGAGGTGATCGCCGCTGATCGCCACCGCCGCGCCGCCGGCCAGCATGATCCAGGCACCGAGCCGGGACAGCGTACGGAAGGCCGCGTCCGCGGATGAGCGCCACACGCCGATCGCCATCAGCAGGCCACCTCCGGCCATCGCGCACCCGGCGATGGTGTGCGGGAAGGCGGCCAGCACCACCTCGTTGGTCAGCAGCTCGGTGAAGCTGGTCAGGTGCGCCCGCCCGGTCACCGGGTCCAGGGCGTACGCGATCGGGTTCTGCATGAACGAGTTGGCCGCCAGGATGATGTACGCCGACAGCAGCGTCCCCACCGCCACGACCACGATCGTCGCGGCGTGCAGCCGCCGGGGCAGCCGGTCCCACCCGAAGTACCAGAGCGCCAGGAACGTCGCCTCGAGGAAGAACGCGAGCATCCCCTCGATGGCCAGCGTCGGCCCGAACACGTCGCCGTAGAACCGGGCGAACGCGCTCCACCCGAGCCCGAACTGGAACTCCTGGACGAGGCCGGTCACCACACCGACGGCGAACGTGACGATCAGCAGCTTGCCGACGAACTTGGTGAGCAGCAGGAACCGCTCCTGCCCGGTGCGCATCCAGGCCAGCTGGAGCCCGGCCGCGGCGGCGGACAGGCAGATCGACAACGGGACGAACAGATAGTGGTAGATCGTCACGACCGCGAACTGCAGCCGGGTCAGGTCAAGCACATCCACGAGAGGCCCCCCTACGACACGGTTCTAATACGACACCGTGTAGTAGATACTACGCCCTGTAGTACGACGCCGTGCAGTAGAGTGGCCCACATGGCGATGGGCGACCTCGAACGCGAGGTCATGACGAAGCTGTGGGACGCGGGTGAGCCACTCACCGTCCGGCAGGTGCACGAGCTGCTCAGCCGGGACCGCGACCTGGCGTACACGACCGTGATGACCGTGCTGGACCGGCTCGCCAAGAAACGCCTGGTCACCCAGCAGAAGGCGGACCGCGCCTATCGGTACGCGCCGGCGCAGACCCGCGAGGAGATGACCGCCGGCCTGATGCTCGACGCGCTCAGCTCCACCCCCGACCGCGACGCCGCGCTGGCGTATTTCGTCGGTCAGCTGCCCCCGGACGCCCTCAAGGCGGCTATCGAAGCGGCACGTAACCCCGAGCGGTGACCGCCCTCCTGCTCGGCGCGCTCGGGCTCACACTCTCCCTGGTCGCGCCCGGGATCCTGGCGAACGCCCGGTGGCCGGACCGCGCCCCGGTGGCCGGCGTGCTGCTCTGGCAGGCGCTGACGCTGACCGCGGTGCTCTGCGCCCTGGGCGTCGTGCTGGCCGCCCCGGAGGAGGTGGCCCGCGCCGCCGGTGCCGGCCATCCGGAGACCGTGGCCGCGCTGATCTTCTCCCTCGCGGTGGCCGCGACCATCGTGGTCCGGCTGCTCATCTCGCTCGGCCGGGTGAGCTACCGGGCCCGGGCCCGGCGCGCCCGGCACCGCATGCTCGTCGATCTGCTCGACCGGGTCGAGCGCCGGGAGCAGATCGAGGGCGGCGAGGTACGGGTACTCGACGGCCCCCTGCCCATGGCGTACTGCGTGCCCGGCCGCAAACCACGTGTGGTCCTCAGCGACGGCGTGCTCCGGGTGCTCGACTCCGAGCAGGTCGACGCGGTCCTCGCCCATGAGCGCGCCCATCTGCGGCACCGGCACGAGCTGGTGATGGAGTCGTTCACCGCGTTCTACCGGGCGGTACCCGGCCCACTGCGCAGCCGGGCACCGCTGGACGCCGTACACCTGCTTCTGGAGATGGTGGCGGATGACGCCGCGAGGCGCCGCACCGGGCCCGCGCCGCTGCGGGCCGCGCTAACTCGTCTCGCCGACGCCGTCCCCCTGGCGGAGGAGGTGACCGCCGACCCGGAGGGTGAATCCCGGCGGCGCCGGCTGGCCCGCCTGGACGGTCCGGACCGTAGCTCCACGGCGCTGACGGTGGCCGCTTGCGCTGCCGCCGTAGGCCTCCTGGTGCTACCGACCGTAGTCCTGGTCGTCCCCTGGCTCGCCAAAGCCCTCAACGCCTGGCCGTTCCGGTAACGCTCAGTGACCGGCACCGTGCAAACGGTTTCGCCGCGTGGGCAAGCTTCAGTTACCGGGATCATCCGAGTACGGTGATCCCCGGTTCGGCAGCCCCCCATCGTCCACCCGGCCGATCTGGCGAACCACCGCCTAATCGCATCCGCGAGCCGGGGAACCAGGTACCGGGGGTGAAGCCGCGGCGACGCGGCCGGGCGTTCTTCCCGCCCGAACCCGACAGCTAACCCGGTCGGCGGCTGGATGAGGAAGAAAGGACAACGCACCTAACGTGAAACGGATTGGCGCGCGGCGCGCCGGCCTCATGCGTGGCCTCATCTGCGCCGTGGCCGCGTCCGGGCTCGTTCTCACCGGACCGGCAGTTGCCCACGCCGAGCCCACGCCCTCCAGCATCGAGAAGCAGATCGATACGGAGTGGAACAAGCTCGAGCCCGTCATCGAGCAGTACAACGACGTGCACGGGAAGCTGACCAAGCTGCGCAAGCAGCAGAAGCAGCTGGAGAAGACCCTGGCGCCCCTGCAGGCCCAGGTGGACGCCGCCATGGTCGAGGTCCGTGGCCTCGCGGTCGACGCCTACATGCAGGGACCCCCGAGCACGCTGAACGCCATCGTCAGTGGCGACCCGGACAGCCTGACCGAGAAGCTCACCCTTCTCGACCAGCTGGCCTACAACCAGGAGCAGTCCATCGCCGACGTCGCCCGGCTGCGCGACAAGTACGCCGCCGACAAGGCCAAGGTGGACCAGCTCGCCTCCGAGATCGCCGTCCGCGACACCGATCTGGCGTCGAAGAAGACGGCGATCGAGAAGGAGATCGGCAACCTGCAGAAGTTGCGGATCCAGGCGTACGGGACGGCGGACGTCGACGACGGGCCGCTGCGGACCGGGCCGTGCCCGGTGACGTACACCAACGACAAGGGTGGTCGCGCGGCCCAGAAGGCGTGCGACCTGATCGGCAAGCCTTACGTCTTCGGCTCCAACGGCCCGAACAGCTACGACTGCTCGGGTCTGACGCAGGAGGCGTGGGGTTCGGTCGGCGTGCACCTCGAGCACTACACGAAGGACCAGTGGGGCTCGACCACGCCGGTCAGCCGCGACGAGTTGAAGCCGGGTGACCTGGTCTTCTACTACTCCGATCTGCACCACGTCGCCCTCTACATCGGCGGCGGCAAGGTGGTGCACGCCCCGCACACGGGAGACCACGTGCGGATGGCGTCGATCGATCGCGGTCCGATCGCCGGCTATCGCCGGCCCGGTTAGGGCATCGCACGAACGGCCGCTGTCAGCTTCGGGCAGCGGCCGTTTCGTCTTTTCCGGTACGGGTGACGAAAGGTCCCCGGGCTACCCCGCGATCAGCTGCCCGCTCCCGGCCGCAGCGCGGCCGCCGGGCCGGTGCGGTCCTGATGGTGCCGCAGCACCCGGCCCAGCAATGCCACCAGCCGCGCACGCTCGTCCGCGTCCAGCGGCTCCAGCAGCTCGTCCTGGATCCCCTCGACCCGGGCCGCCAGCTCCGCCGCCCGCTCCCGGCCCGCCTCGGTGACCGTGATGACGTTGCGCCGCCGGTCGGCCGGGTCGGGGGAGCGGCCCACGTACCCGTCCGCCTCCAGCTCGTTGAGCGTGCCGACCAGGTCGCTCAGGTGAATGCCGGTCCGCCGCCCGAGCGTCGCCTGACTGGCCGGCCCGTCGGCGAGCAGCGACCGCAGCAGCCGGTAGTGATAGCCGCGCGCTCCGACCGCGCCGAGCCCGTCGGCGACCAGGCGGTGCGCGTGCACGGCGGTCTGGGTGAGCAGCCAGCTCGGGAGATGATCCACGTGACCAGCCTAACATTGGACGGGCTAACGTTAGAGCGCCTAACGTTAGCCGTATGAACGAATTCGCGCTCCACATCCCGCAGTCCGATCTCGACGACCTGCACGACCGGCTGGCGCGTACCCGGTGGCCCGGCGAGATCCCGGGCGCAGGCTGGGACCACGGCATCCCGCAGGACCGGGTTCGTGCCCTGGCCGAGCACTGGGCGAAGTTCGACTGGCGGGCACACGAGGCCGAGCTGAACGCCCTGCCGCAGTACGTCACCGAGATCGGTGGCGACCGGGTGCACTTCCTGCACCTGCGCAACCCCGACCCGAAGGCCCTGCCGCTCGTCCTGACGCACGGCTGGCCCGGCTCCACCGTCGAGTTCCTCGACGCCGTCGGCAAGCTGTCCGAGCACTTCCACCTGGTCGTCCCGGCCATCCCCGGTTACGGGCTGTCCGGCCCGACCACCCGGCCCGGCTGGGGCCTGGACCGGGTCGCCCGCGCCTGGGCCGAGCTGATGGACCGGCTCGGCTACCGGCGGTACGGCGCGCAGGGCGGCGACTGGGGCTCCGGCATCTCCCAGGCGCTCGCCGTGGCCGCTCCCGACCAGGTGGTCGGCGTGCACGTGAACTACCTGCCCACGCCGGGCGCCGCCGACGGGCTCGGTGACGCGGACCGGGCCCGCCTGGAGAAGACCATGCGGCTGGCCGCCAACCGGCACCCGCACCAGATCCTGTTCGCCGCCACCCCGCAGACCCCGGCCTACGCGCTCAACGACTCACCGGCCGGCCAGCTGGCGTTCCTCGCCGAGAAGTTCCACACCTGGGCCGATCCGGCTACGCCCGTACCCGACGACCGCATCGTGGCGAACGTGGCCCACCACTGGTTCATGGGCACCGCGGGCTCGGCGGCTCGCCTGATCAAAGAGAGCGGGCTGGCCGGGGTGCGGCCGCCCTGCCCGGCACCGCTCGGCGTCGCGGTCCTGCCCGGCGACATCGTCCAGTCGGTGCGCCCGCTCGCCGAACAGCGCCTCGACATCCGGCACTGGACGGAATTCGAGCGCGGCGGCCACTTCGCGGCCCTGGAGGTCCCGGACGCGTTCGCCGCCGACGTGACCACGTTCTTCCGTACCCTCACCAACCGCTGACCGGCACCGGCGGGCCGGGGGTGACCGCCCACCGATCATCCCTGGCCGGCCGGGGCATAATCGCCTCCTATGAGCGACGCGTTGATCGACAGCCTCACCGCCGCGGTGCAGGCCCGCCCCGACGACCTGCCGCTGCGGCTGCACCTCGCCGAGATGCTGGTGGCCGCCGGCCGGGGCGCCGAAGCGATCGCGCACGCCGCCCAGGTGCTCGCCCGCGAGCCCGGCAACACCACCGCCCAGCAGCTGATGGCCCGGGCGCTGGGTCCGGCCGAGCCGCCCGCGGAGCAGCCCGCGGAGCCGCCCGCGACGGGCGCAGGCGTCGACTGGGCCGCCCTGGAACAACAGTTCGGCGACGTCGTCCCACCACGCTTCGCCCGCGCCGACGGCGAGCCCGACCCGGTGCACGGACACGCCGACCGCGCTTTCGACGTCGAGCGTTCGACCGTCACCCTGGCGGACGTCGGCGGGATGGCCGACGTCAAGAAGCGCCTGGAGGTCTCCTTCCTCGGCCCGCTGCGCAACCCGAAGCTGCGCTCGCTGTTCGGCAAGAGCCTGCGCGGCGGCCTGCTGCTCTACGGCCCGCCCGGCTGCGGCAAGACGTTCCTGGCCCGGGCGGTCGCCGGTGAGATGGGCGCCGCGTTCATCTCGCTCAGCATCACCGACGTGCTGAACATGTGGATCGGCAGCTCCGAGCGCAACCTCCACGACCTGTTCGAGTCGGCCCGCGGTCACGCGCCCTGCGTGCTGTTCCTGGACGAGATCGACGCGCTCGGGCACAAGCGCAGCCAGTTGCAGTCGTCCATGCGTACCGTGGTGAACCAGCTGCTCACCGAGCTCGACGGGGTGGACGGCGGCAACGACGGGGTGTTCGTGCTGGCGGCGACCAACGCGCCGTGGGACGTCGACGCGGCCCTGCGCAGGCCGGGACGGCTGGACCGTACCGTGCTGGTCCTGCCGCCGGACGCACCGGCGCGCGCGGCCATCCTGGAGTACCACCTGCGCGACCGCCCGGTCGCCGGCATCGACCTGGCGCAGGTCGCCGCGGCCACCGAGCACTACTCCGGCGCCGACCTGGCCCACCTGTGCGAGACCGCCGCCGAGTACGCGATGCGCGACTCCATCGCCACCGGCGAGGTCCGCATGATCAACCAGTCGGACATGCTGGCCGCCGCCCGCGAGGTGCGCCCGTCGACCGACGCCTGGTTCGGCACCGCCCGCAACGTCGCCATGTTCGCCAACGAGAGCGGCGAGTACGACGACCTGGCCGCGTACCTGAAGAAGCGCAAGGTGCGGTGACCGCCGCCGCGCGTGCGCGGGTGCTCGCCGACGTGGGCCGTCTCCGGGAGGCCGAGGAGGCCGTCCGGGCCGGCCTGATCGACGTGCCCGCCGACCCGGAACTCCTCGCTCTGCTGGCCGGCCTGCTCCGCCTGCAGGGCCGCCGGGCGGACGCCCTCGCCGCCGCCGGTGCCGCGGTGGCCGCAGCCCCGCACCTGTCCGGCACCCACATCGAGCGGGCCGAGTGCCTCCTGCTGCTCCCGGACGGCGGCCGGAAAGGCCGGTCCCGCGCGGACGAGGAGCGCCTGGCCGAGGCCCTGGGCGAGGCCGAGGAGGCGGTCCGGCTGGACCCGGCACACCCGCCCGCGCACCGCGTGCTCGCCCGGGTGCTCACCCTGCGCCGCGACTTCGGCGGGGCCCGGGAGGCGGCCCGCCGCGCTCTGGAACTCGCGCCGGAATCGGTCCCCGACCTGCTCACGCTGGCCGAGATCGAACGGCAGGCCGGCCACCGGGACCCGGCGCGCCAGGCGGTCCGCGACGCCCTCGCCCGGGACCCGGACAACCCGGACGGCCGCTGGATGATCGCGCTGCTGGACGCCGAGCGGCTGCGGGTCGGCCGGGCGATGCGCGGGCTGCGCGACCTGGCCGCCGACCATCCGGCCCGGCTCGACGCCGCGACCATGACCTGGCCGATCCGTGGCCTGCTCAGCGGCCTGCACCGGGGGCTGGCGGCCGGGGTGGCGGTGACCGGTCTGCTGGTGGTGGCCGCCTCCTGGTGGCCGGGCGCGGTGCTGCTCGCCCGAGCCTCGGCGGTGACGGTCGCGGTGGTGCTGCTCCTGTTCATGGCCCGGGTACTGATCCCGGCCGGCCTCGTTCCCTGGCGCTGCCTGGCCCTGCTGCCGGCGCGTACGCGCCGGGCGGTGCCCGGCGGCCTGATCGCGGCCGGCGCGACGGTCGCGCTCCTCCTGGCGTACGCGGTGACCGCGCGATGGCAGGCGATGGCACTCGCCTTCGCGGCCCGGATGGTGCTTCTCGTGATCCGGCGGGCCGACCCGGTGTGACAGCCGTGTTTCAGATGCGCGATAGATCACTTTCGCCCTGATGAATCTTGCACTACCTGCAAGATCCCCGGATGCTGGCCCGAGTCCAGAATACGGGGGAGAGTCATGGCGAATTCAGGCGCCGCTTGACCGGCCGCAACCCGGCGCCGGCAGGCGTACGGGTTCCGATCCTCGCCGCGGCACGCGAACTCGGCCTCGTCGCGGTGCTGTTCCTGGTCTACAAGGTGGCCCGGCTGGCGGCGAACGGGCACGTCGACGAGGCGTTCCGCAACGCGGACGCGATCTGGGACGCCGAACGGTGGCTGCGTATGCCCGGCGAACTGGCCGTGCAGCGCGCCGTGCTGGACTGGCCCGCACTGGTGACCGCGGCGAACTGCTATTACGCGTACGTCCACTTCCCGGCCACCGCGGCCTGCCTGATCTGGCTGTACCTGCGGCGCCCGGCCCACTACCGCTGGACCCGCAACGTCCTGGTGCTGCTGACCTCCGGCGCGCTTGTCGTCCACTTCCTGATCCCGCTCGCGCCGCCCCGGATGCTCACCGCGACCGGCATGCTGGACCTGGGCCGCCTGTTCGGCCCGGCCGTCTACGGCGCCCCCGAGACCGACCAGCTCTCCAACCAGTACGCCGCGATGCCCTCGCTGCACGTCGGCTGGGCCATCGTGGTCGCGATCGCGCTGTTCACCGCGATCCCGGCGGCTCGATGGCGGGGCCTCTGGCTGCTGCATCCCGTGGTGACCCTGCTGGTGGTCGTCGCCACCGGCAACCACTACTGGCTGGACGCGATCGCCGCCGGCGCGCTGGTCGCGGCCGCTTACGCGCTGCTCCGCCCGCAACGTCCCGCCGCACCCCGGCCGCAAACCGTCCCGCCGCTGCCACGGCAGCGTACGGCCGGCAGCCGTCACGCACCCGTCGGCTGAACCTTCCGGTTACGCTGCCTCCCGTGGGACTGGACTGGCCGGACTGCAGCAACGCCCGCGACCTCGGCGGCACCCCGACCCGCGACGGGCGCCGGATCCGCTCCGGTGCGCTGATCCGCTCGGACAGCCACGGGCTGCTCACCACCGCGTCGGTCGCCGCCGTGCGGGCGCTGCGCCCGGCGCTGATCCTGGACCTGCGGTGGCCCCGCGAGTGCGAGCTGGACCCGAGCCCGGTCGCCGCCGACCCGGCCTACCGCAACCTGCCGCTGCTGAGCGACCCGATCGGCTACGACCCGCCCGAGCACACGTACGCGCCGCTGCTGGACCACAACGGGGAACGGATCGCCGACGCCTTCCGGGTGATCGCGGCCGCCCCGCCGGGCGCGGTGCTCGTGCACTGCCGCGGCGGCCGGGACCGGACCGGGGCGCTGATCGCGCTGCTGCTGGGCGCCGCCGGGGTGGCACCCGAGACGATCGCGGCGGACTTCGCGCGTACTCCCGGAACCGAGGCCGTGGCGATGCGCAACACGCTGACGCACGCCGAGCAGCGATACGGCGGCGTGGAGGCCTACCTGCGGCAGGCCGGGGTTCCGGACGAGGGTCTCGCGGCGATCCGCGAGCGCCTGGTCGAGCCGTAGGACGCGGACGGACCCCGCCGCTCAGAGGAGCGACGGGGTCCGTTCGGTGCGTGGATCAGGCGACCGCGTACAGGGCGTCCGCGGTGACCGCGCCGGCGAAGACCCGGCCGTCGTCGGTGAGCAGGACGGTGAAGAGCGCACCGCTCAGCAGGCGCCCGCTGCCCCACTCGCCGCTGACCTTCGGCATCGTGTCGAGGAAGCCCTTGGCGAACTCGGCTCCCTCGCCGCTCTCGGCGGCGGCGTCCGCGGGGGACTCGGGCAGCTTGGCCGTCACGATCGACGTCCAGCCCTCCCCGATCACCTTCGGCTCGCCCTCGGCCCCGGCCGGCTTGCCGGCCTGCGGCTTGATCGCCCCCGGCTTGGCGCCCTCCGGCTTGGCGGCGTCCGGTCCGAAGACCGAACCGGCCTCGTCGACCTTGGCGCCGGGCGGCGGGTTGAAGGCGAACTGCTCGGCGTCCGGCACGTCGAAGCTGACCTGCTCGAAGGCCACCCGGACGGACGGCTTCGTGGCGTTCTTCGCGTACACGTCCACCCGCAGCGGGATGTGCTCGGCCGCGTCGATCGCCAGCCGGACCTGGCCGACGAGCGACTTGGTGTCGCGCGGGGTGAGCACCAGTTCGTACGCGTCCCGCCCGGCCACCTCGGCAGCGCCGGTGGTGGCCACCTCGGTGGTGGGGTCGATCGCGGCGAGGGCCGCGTCGGCCGCCTCCTTCGGCGTGGACGGCAGGCCGCTCGGCAGGGCCTTCGGGTCCTGCTTGTCGGCCGGCAGGGTCGCGTGGGTGCCGGTGTTCTTGGTGCTGTTCCACGCCCAGACGTCCGACCCGTTGCGGATGAAGTCGGTCTCGCCGTCGGTGCCGAGCAGCGCGAGCCGGACCTTCTCCTCACCGGCGTACCAGACGCGAGCGGTGTTGCTGCCGGCGATCAGGCTGGTCAGGCCGCCGCCGCTGGGTGCCGCCTTGCTCAGCAGCCCGGCGACGCCCGGCAGACCCAGGTCGGAGCTCTGCACCACGGTGCCGGAGAGCCCCTTCGGGTCGGCGTTCTGTAGGTCGACCAGCAGTTCGGCGGCGGTGCGCTCGGGCAGTGCCGGATCGGCGCTGGCCACTATCGTTCCGGCCGCCGCGCCGCCTCCGATGACCGCCACCGCGGCGGCCGACGGTACGAGCCAGCGCAGCGCCGGCCTGGACCTGAACACGGACACTATGTCCACCTCCTGTTGTCTGGGACCCATCCTGCTCCGGCGCCGCTGTGATGGCGCTGAGAATGTCCCTTAAGGGAGGTCCCCGCCGGGTCGGTCAGATAGCCTTATATCCGGCTTAAAGGACAATAATGGAGAATGGATGGACCGGCCCATCTACCGGGGCGACCGCTGCCGCGGCCGTACCCCGGCGACGGCTCGAACGGGCCGAACGTGCTGACCGAGAGCAGCATCGTGCGCAAGGACATCCGGTCCAGCTTCGGCACGGCGAGCGGGACCGCCGAGGGCATCCCGATGACCCTCACACTGACCGTCAAGGACCTGGCCAACGCCGGCGCGGCCTTCGCCGGAGTGGCCGTCTACGTCTGGCACAGCAACCGCGCCGGCGAGTACTCGGAGAACATCACCGAGCAGAACTACCTGCGCGGCGTAAAGATCGCCGACGACGCCGGCAAGGTGGAGTTCACCAGCATCTTCCCGGCCTGCTACAGCGGGCGGTGGCCGCACATCCAACCGGCTACGAGAGCTCGGTGACCAATCTCCAGCAGGTCTCGCTGGACGGCGACAACGTGTTCGGCGAGGACTCCGGCGCCCTTCAGCTGGCCACCGTCACCGGCGACGCCACGGCCGGTTACGCGGTCTCGCTCGTGGTCGGGGTGGACACCACGACCACGCCGACCGGCGGCCAGAACACCGGCGACGGGGCACCGTCCGGCGCGCCGATGGGATCCGGCGGACCCGGTGGACCGGGGCGGCCCGCCGCCGAGCCGCTGAGAAGTCGCTGAGAGCCGGTGCCGTCACCGGACCCCGGCATGCCAAGGTGTGGAGGTGCGGTTGCTGGTGGTGGAGGATGAGGCACGGCTCGCCGCGGCGTTGCGCCGCGGGTTGCAGGCCGAGGGCTTCGCGGTGGACGTCGCCGCCGACGGGCAGGACGGCCTGGAGATGGCGCGTCACGGCGGTTACGACGCGATGATCCTGGACGTGATGCTGCCGCGGCTGTCCGGTTACCGGGTGGTGCGGCAGCTGCGGGCCGAGCGGCACTGGCTGCCGGTGCTCATGCTGAGCGCCAAGGACGGTGAGTACGACCAGGCCGACGGGCTGGACTGCGGCGCCGACGACTACCTCACCAAGCCGTTCTCGTACGTCGTGCTGCTCGCCCGCCTGCGTGCCCTGCTGCGCCGCGGCGCCCAGGCCCGCCCGGTCGTGCTCAGCTTCGGCGACGTCGAACTCGACCCGGCGGAACGCCGGGTGCTCGTGGCCGGCGACGAGGTCACCCTCACCGCCCGCGAGTTCGCCCTCCTGGAGTACCTGATGCGCCGCCCCGGCCAGGTGGTGTCCAAGACCGAGCTGCTCGACCACGTGTGGGACGCGGCCCTGGAGACCGCGCCGAACGCGGTCGAGGTCTACGTCGGCTACCTGCGCCGCAAGATCGGCCGGGACCGGCTGGAGACGGTCCGAGGCGCTGGGTACCGGCTGGCCGCCGCTCCGGCCGCCTAGATGCGGCGCATCCGCGAGCTGAGCCTGCGGGCCCGGCTGCTGCTGGTCTCGGCCGCCGGGCTCACCCTGGGCCTGGCCGCCGGCGGGGTCCTGCTGGTGTCGGTGCTCGGGTACGCGCAGACCCGCTCGGTGCACTCCGAGTCGATGGACACCGCGCAGGGCGTACGCCGGCTGGTCGACCAGGGCGTACTCACCAACCCGATCCCGGTCACCCCGGGCGTGCAGGTCCAGGTCCTGGACGCGGACGGCCGGGTGATCGGGTTCTCCGCCACCGCCGACCGCCTGGTGTCCATCCTGTACGCCGACGAGCTGCGCGACCTGCCGGACGGGCGCAGCGTTCCGATCAGAGGCAGCCGGATCGGCTACGTCGGCGAGGCCCGGGTCGTGAAGGTCACCGCCGGACCGCCGACCGCCCCGGTACGCATCCTGGTGGCCCGCTCCACCGACCAGATCACCCAGAGCGTGCACCTGCTCCGGATCACCCTGGCGGTCGTCTACCCGCTGCTGGTGGTGCTGCTCGCGGCCATCCTGTGGCGGGCGCTCGGTGCGGCGCTGCGCCCGGTCGACGCGCTGCGCTCCGGCGCCGAGGAGATCACCGGCGGGACCCGGGCCGGCCGGCTGCCGCTGCCGGACTCCCGTGACGAGATCCACCGCCTCGCCGTCACCCTCAACGACATGCTGCACCGGCTCGACGCGGCCCGCGCCCGGCAGCGGGCGTTCGTCGCCGACGCCGCGCACGAGCTGCGCAGCCCGCTCACCAACATGCGTACCGAGCTGGAGGTGGCGCAGCGGCTGCCGGACGACACCGACTGGCCGGCGCTCGCCGACGACCTGCTCGCCGACGTGCAGCGGCTCTCCCGGCTCGTCGACGACCTGCTGCTGCTCGCCCGGCAGGACGACGGGACGACCCGCGCGGTCACCGGCCGGGTCGAGCACCTCGACCTGGCGCAGCTGGCCGGCGAGACCGCGGAACGCTACCCGGACGTCGATTACCGGGACCCCGGCGTGCCGCTGCCACTGGTCGGCGAGCCGGACGCCCTCGCCCGGGTGGTGGCGAACCTGCTGGACAACGCGGTACGCCACAAGCGCGAGCGGGTCACGCTGAGCACCGTGGCGGACGGCCCGGACCTGCTGATGGTGGTCGCCGACGACGGCCCGGGCATCCCGGCCGTCGACCGGGAGCGGGTCTTCCACCGCTTCACCCGCCTCGACGACGCGCGCGCCCGCGACGCCGGCGGCTCCGGCCTCGGCCTGGCCATCGTCCGGGAGCTGGTACGCCGGCACGGCGGCACGGTCACTCTCGGCGACGCGGAGCCGGGCCTGCGGGTCGAGGTACGGCTACCCGCCGGCCGCGGATCCGCCTGACAGCGCGAGGATTTCTCGCTTACGTACACTGCCTCGGATGAGCATCGGTAAGGGTGACATCGCGCCTGACTTCGAACTGCCCGACCAGGACGGCACGCAGCGCCGGCTGACCGAACTCCTGGCCGACGGGCCGGTCGTTCTCTTCTTCTATCCCGGGGCGATGACCAAGGGATGCACCGCCGAGGCCTGCCATTTCCGTGACCTGGCGGCGGAGTACCGCGCGGCCGGCGTGCAACGGGTGGGGATCAGCCGGGACCCGGTCGAGAAGCAGAAGCTCTTCGCGGAGACCTACACCTTCGACTATCCGTTGCTGTCCGACCCGGAGTCGGCGACCATCGCGGCGTACGGCGTGAAACGCAAGCTGAACCTCGGCCCGTTGAGCACCAAGCGGATGACCTTCGTGATCGGGACGGATCAGCGGATCCTCGACGTCATCCACAGCGAGCTGGACATGAACCAGCACGCGGCGCAAGCGCTGAGTGTGGCGTCAGCCGCCAAGTCCTGAGGGCCACCGACCCGGCCCGTCAGGCGGCGACGTGGATGTAGTAGCCGGCGAAGGCGTCCGGCTGGAAACCCTCGGCCCGGTACAGAGCCTGCGCCGCGTGGTTGTCCGGCGCGGTCTGGAGCTGGACGGCCACGGCGCCGGCGGCCCGCGCCTCGGCGACGCAGGCCCGCACCAGGGCCCGCCCGGCACCGGTGCGCCGGGCGACCGGCGCGACGAAGAGGTCGTTGAGCGTCCACACCGGCGCCATCGACAGCGAGGAGAAGGTCGGGTAGACGTTCACGAAGCCGGCCGGCGTACCGTCCCCGGTGCGGGCCAGCAACAGCACCGATTCGCCGCGCTCCAGCCGCTCGCCGAGGAACGCCAGGACCCGTTCCGCCGGCGCCGGCCGCTGGTAGAAGTCGAGGTACCCGGCGAACAGGGCCGCCACCTCGGGCAGATCGCCGGGGCCGGCGCGGCGCACCGTGGTCAGGTCGGCCGGTGTGCTGGTCATGTCGAGGTCCCCTTCGATTCGGTGAGGCCGGCGCCCGACCATACCCGGGGGGATCGGAGAGCTCGATGCGGTCTACCGGGCGAGATCAACATCTGGCACGATGACTCCTCCTTCGAAGTTTGATCGATGGGACGGGCAACTTTTCGAGCCTCAGTCGCGTCTTTGTCTTCGCAGGGCCATTGATGGCGCCGACCGGGATCCCTCGATTGTGAGAGTCATGATTCAGCGACGTAAGGTGATCATCGGCGCGGTGGGCATGGCCGCGGCCGCCACGGCCGCCGGGTGTTCCTCGCCCGGCAAGGCGAGTGGCGACACCAACACCTGGGTCGATCCGGTGGCGAACGTCGGCCAGCCGGTTGCCGCACCGGTCCGGCTGACCGTGACGCCGGCGGCCGGGACCACCGACGTGTCGCCGGTGACACCGATCGTCGTCACCGCCGCGGACGGCACTCTCAAGTCGGTCACCGTCACCTCCGGCAAGGTGAAGATCGACGGCAAGATGCAGGCCGACGGGACCTGGCAGTCGACCGAGGACCTCGACTACGGCAAGAACTACAAGGTGACCGTCACGGCCGCCGACAGCGCGGGCGTGACCACCACCGAGGACACCACCTTCACCACGCTGAAGCCGGAATCCGTCGCGAAGGTCACCTTCCAGGCCAACGGGATGCTCGCCCTCAAGACCGGCAGCACGTACGGCGCGGGACAGCCGGTGATCGTCGCGTTCAGCCGCGCGGTCAACAAGAACGCGGCGGAGAAGGCCATCGAGATCACCACCTCGCCGGCCGTCGAGGGCAAGTTCTTCTGGAAGGACAGCAAGACCGTGCACTGGCGGCCGGCGAAGTACTGGGCCGCCGGCACGACGATCAAGGTGAGCGTCAACGCGTTCGGGCTCAAGCTCGGCAAGGAGACGTACGGGGCGAAGAACGCCTCGACCCACTTCAAGATCGGCCGGCAGCTGATCGCGATCAGCGACAACCGGACGCACCTGACGAAGGTCTACATCGACGGCAAGCTCGTCCGCACCATGAAGTGCAGCCTAGGCAAGGGCGGCGGCACCATCGGTGCGAACGGCGAGCGCATCAGCTACTGGACGGCGGGCGGTCCGCACGTCGTGCTGGGCAAGAAGCGCAAGCACACCATGAGCTCGGCGAGTTACGGCGTCACCGACCCGAAGGACCCGAACTACTACGTGTCGGAGAACATCGAGTACTGCACCCGGATCAGCTACTCCGGCGAATACCTGCACGCCGCGCCGTGGAACGGCTCGCTGGGCCGGGCGAACCTGTCACACGGGTGCATCAACCTCAGCACGGCCGACGCCAAGTGGGTCTACAACACCTTCCTGGTCGGCGACATCGTCGACGTCAAGAACAGCCCGCGAGAGCTCCCGATCTGGAACGGCCTCGGCGACTGGACGGTCCCGTTCGACAAGTACGGCCGCTGAAGCAGGGGGTCACGCTTCTTCTCCGGTACGCGGGACCGGCAAGCAGACCTCGCGCCTGGCATTTATTTGATACCGATCATCGCCTGGCTGGCTGCACGATATTCCGATGAATGCCGGCCGGTCAGGCGGACCGGCCGTCGGGCTCGTCACCGCGGCCGGCCTGATCGCTGCCGCTCTCGTGCCGGCCGGGCTGTGGCTGGGCACCGCCGCCTGGATCCTCGGCGCGCTCGCCGCGATCGCGGCCTTGCTGGGCCGGCAGCTGCGGCGGCGGCTGGTTCTGGCGTCGGTGAGTGATCTGGTACGCCGGCTCGAGTCGGCGAACGCCGAAATGATCGAGTCCGTGCTGGCCGACGTGCTGCATGATCCGGCACTGCGCGTCGCGTTCCCCACTGCCGCGGGCTGGGTCGACGTGGAGGGCCGGCCCTATCGGCCGCCGTCGGACGGGTCCCGCACGCTCACGCCGCTCGGTGATCCGCCGGACGCTGTTCTGGTGCACCGGCCGCAGCTGGCCGAGGTCGACGCCGTGGCGTCGGCGGCGCGGCTGGCGCTGGAGAACGCGCGGTTGCGAGCGCAGGCACGGGCGCACCTGGAGGAGGTACGCGCGTCGCGGCAGCGCCTCGCCGGGGCGGCGGACCGGGAGCAGCAACGGCTGGAACGGGATCTTCGCGACGGGGCCGAGCAGCACCTGTGGGTGATCGCGCGGCTGCTCACCACGCTGCGGGCCCGGTTGGACGGCCCGGCTGACCGCCGGCTGGTGGACGAGTTGCAGCGGGAGGTCGGCCAGGCGATCGACGAGCTCCGTGCTACCGGCCGGGGCCTGCGGCCCGCGGTGCTCACCGAGCACGGGCTGGGCCCGGCGCTGGTGGACCTGGCGCGCCGGGTGCGGATCCCGGTCACGCTTGACCTCCGGCCGCTCGGGCGCACCGACCCGGCGGTGGAGGCCACCGCGTACTACGTGGTCAGTGAGGCCCTGCAGAACGCGGTCAAGCATGCCGCTGGTGCGTCGGCGCGGGTTCAGGCCGAGGTCCAGCACGGATGGCTGTGTGTCACGGTGGCCGACGACGGGCCGGGCGGTGTGACGACCGGGTCCGGCTCGGGGCTGCACGGTCTGGCCGATCGGGCGGCCGCGGTGGGCGGATGGCTGCGGGTGGTCTCGCCGCCGGGCGAGGGCACGGTGGTGTCGGCGCGTCTGCCGTACGCCGAAGCGCGCGCCCCGACGACGCCTGCCGTCCATGCGCTCAGCTGAGTGGCCCCGCCCCGGATGGCACCTGCCCGCCCTCGGTGGGCTGGTCGTGCTGCTCGCCGCCGGCGACGTGTGGCTGGGCCTGCTGATCGACGAGCGGCACCGCGGCTTTCTGGCCTCCGACGTCGGGCTGGGAGTCTGCTTCGCGATCCCCGGGCTGGTCGCGATGTGGCTGCGCCCGCACACCGCGACCGGCGGCTGGATGCTGATCCTCGGCCTGACCATTCTGGTCGAGACCCCGTACGGCTTCGTCTATCCGCCGGACCTGCCCGGCGCCCCGCTGATCGCCGTCGTGGGGGAGCCGACCTACTGGTTCCAGTTCGCCATCGCCGGCCGGCTGCTCCTCGGATATCCCTCCGGGCGGCTGCCCGGCCTGCGGGAACGCCGGCTGGTCCGGCTCGGGTACGGGCTGGCCGCGACCGGCAGCGCCGCCGCCCTGCTGGCGTTCGCCCGGGGCGGACCGACCGGCCGCGCGTACGTGACGGTCACCGTCGTGCTGATGGTCGCGTGGATCCTGCTCGCGGTGCCGGCGGCCACGCTGGTGGTCGGCCGCCTGGTGCGCGCGCGGCCGCGCCGGCGCCGGGTCGAGGCGTTCCCGGTGGCCACGGCGGCGCTGGCGATCGGCGTCTTCGCGGTCGCGTTCGGCGTCTTCGTGACCTACGGGTACGCCACCGACGAGGTCACCACGGCCGTGCTGTACGC
This sequence comes from Actinoplanes aureus, assembly GCF_015704865.1. GTDB lineage: Bacteria > Actinomycetota > Actinomycetes > Mycobacteriales > Micromonosporaceae > Actinoplanes > Actinoplanes aureus. The sequence goes on from NZ_JADQTO010000003.1 coordinate 332,648, forward strand.
CGTGATGGCCTGGACGATCGTCGCGGCGATCCCGCTGGCCTACTTCGTCGGACTGCTGCGCGAGCGGCTCGCACTGGCCGCGGTCGGGCATCTGGTCCGCCGGCTCGAGCACGTCGGCGCGCAGCGGGTGGAGGCCGCGCTCGGTGAGGCGCTGCGCGATCCGGCGCTGCGGGTCGCCTTCCCCACCGACGGTGGCCTGCTGGACGTGACCGGGCAGCGGATCAGGGTGGCCGACGGCCTGGCGCAGACCCCGCTCGGCGAGCCACCGGTCGCGGTTCTCGTGCACGACCCGTGCCTCACCGAGGAACCGCTGTTGCCGGCGGCCGCCAACGCGGCCCGGCTCGCGCTGGACAACGCCCGCCTCTACGCCGAGGTACAGGCCCAGCTCATCGAGATCCGCGCCTCCCGCCAGCGCCTCGTGGCCGCGGTGGACCGGCAGCGCCGGCGCCTCGAACGCGACCTGCACGACGGTGCGCAGCAGCGACTGCTCGGCATCGGCTACATCCTCGCCGTGCTGCGATCCGGTCTCAGCCGGCCCGCCGATCGCGAGTTGGTGGCCGAGATCGACGCCCGGTTGCGCCGGACCATCGCCGAGCTGCGCGGCGTCGCCCAGCTGTTGCGCCCGCCGGTGCTCACCGATCAGGGGCTCGGGCCGGGGCTGGCGTGGCTGGCGCGGCGCGCCCCGATGAGTGTCGGTGTGGACGTACGGCTCACCGAACGCCCGGACCCGGTCGTCGAACTGACCGCGTACCACGTCGTCCAGGAGGCGCTGCGCAGCATCGCCGAGCGCGACCCCGGTGCCGAGGTCAGCGTGCACGCCACGCGGCAGGCCGGGCAACTGCTGGTCGAGGTGTCCGCGCCGGGCGGACGGCCCGCCCTCACCGCGGCCGCCGCCGACGTGGCCCTGTGCGATCAGGTCGGCGCCGTCGGCGGCCGGCTCGTGGTCACCGCGCGACCGGACCGCCAGCTGCTGCGGGCGGAGCTGCCATGCGGGTCCTGATCGTGGACGACTCGATCATCGCCCGGGAGGGGCTGCGGCGCCTGCTGGAAGCCGAGGGGCACCGGGTGGTGGACGCCGTCGGCCGGCCGGACCAGGCACCCGGCCGCGTCGCCACGGAACACCCGGACGCGGTGATCATGGACATCCGGATGCCGCCGACCTTCACCGACGAGGGCGTGGCGCTGGCGCTGGCACTGCGGCGCACCACGCCGGCCCTGCCGGTGCTGGTGCTCTCCCAGTACGCCGTGCCCGAGTACGCCACCCGGCTGCTGGAAGGAGGCGCGGACGGCATCGGATACCTGCTCAAGGACCGCATCCTGGAGCCCATGCAGCTCAGCCACGCGCTGCACCGGCTCGGCGCGGGCGGGACGGTCGTCGACCCGGACGTGGTCGGTGAGCTCATCCTGGCGCGCCGCGCCGGCGACGTGCTGAGCCGGCTGAGCGCCCGTGAGCTGGAGGTGCTGCGGCTCATGGCGGAGGGGCTGTCGGACAAGGGCATCGCCGAGCGGATGTGGGTCTCCACGAACACCGTCGGCACGCACGTCCAGCACATCTTCCAGAAGCTCGAGCTGCCCGGCACCCCGGCCAGCAACCGGCGCGTCCTCGCCGTGCTGGCCCTGCTCCAGCGCCGGTGAGCAATCGTGCGGCCGGTGACCCGGACTCACGACTTTCCGTGAGGCCGAGGTGGCACGCCCGGGCGCACGCTGAGCCGCAGGTATTCATCTCCTGACGGGGGGCTCTGCCATGAAAAGGCGCATCGTCATATTCATCTCGCTGGTGTCGGCCATCGTTCTCTGGTGGGCGTCGGCGGCCTACGCCCTGCCGGACACCGCCGAGCAGGACGACCGGTTCGGCAGCTCGGCCGCTTCCGGCGACTTCAACGGGGACGGCTACGCCGATCTCGCGGCCGGGGTTCCGTACGAGGACGTCGGCGCGGCCACCGATGCCGGTGCCGTGAACGTCACGTACGGTTCCGCCGGTGGGCTTGCCGCGGCCGGCGCCCAGCTGTGGCACCAGGACAGCGGAACGGTCCTCGACGACGCGCAAGAAGGCGACCTGTTCGGCGCGTCGGTGGCCGCCGCCGACTTCAACAAGGACGGGTTCGCCGACCTGGCCGTCGGCGCGCCGGGCGAGGCCGTACTCGCGAGCAACGGCTTCGACGCCGGGTTCGCCGGCGCGGTGCAGATCCTGTACGGCTCGGCGGCCGGCCTCACCGACGCCGGCAACCAGTTCTGGCATCAGGACAGCGGCACCGTCGCGGACGCCGTGGAACTCGGCGACGCCTTCGGGTCGGCGCTCGCCGCCGCCGACTTCGGTGGCAGCTCGCACGCCGATCTGGCGGTCGGGGTGGTGCACGAGGAGCTGGGCTCCGGGTTGTTCCAGGCGGGTGCGGTGAACGTGCTGTACGGCTCGGCCGGCGGCATCACCGACGCGGGCAACCAGTTCTGGCACCAGGACAGCCCGGGCATCGCCGACACCGCGGAGCACTCCGACAGCTTCGGCGCCCGGTTGACCGCCGGCAACTTCGGATCGGACTCGCGGGCCGACCTGGCCGTAACGGTGTTCAACGAGAGCATCGGCGGCGTCGCCGGCGCCGGCGCGGTGCACGTGATCTACGGATCCTCCTCCGGGCTGACCTCCAGCGGCAGCCAGCTCTGGCATCAGGACTCGTCCGGCATCGCGGACAGTGCCGAGACGTGGGACCACTTCGGTGACTCGCTGGCCGCCGCCGACCTCGGCAAGGGCACGCAGGACGATCTGGTCGTCGGTGTGCCGTACGAGGACGTGGGCACCGTCGCCGACGCCGGCGCGGTCCACGTGATCTTCGGCTACTCGTCCGGGCTGATCTCCAGCGGCAGCCAGCTGTGGCACCAGGACTCGTCCGGGATCCAGGACACCGCGGAACCGGGTGACCTGTTCGGATCGGCGCTCGCCGCGGCCGACTTCGGCAAGAGCACGAAGGCCGACCTGGCCGTCGGCGTCGCCGCGCAGAACGCCGCCGGCGGCATCGTCGACGCCGGCGCGGTGCACGTCATCTACGCCGCTTCCGACGGCCTGGCCGCCACCGGCAACGCGGTCTGGGACCAGGACAGCCTGGGCATCGCCGACGACGCGGAGCTGTACGACTTCTTCGGCTCCGTGCTCACGGCCGGCCGGTTCGGCCTGGCCAACCAGGCCGACCTGGCTGCCGGGGTGACGACCGAGGACGTCGGCGCGGTGAGCGACGCCGGAGCCGTCAACGTCCTGTACGGCGCCGCCGACGGTCTGGCCTCCGCCGGTAACCAGTTCTGGCACCAGGATCCGTGATCCGGTACGCCTCCCGCGTCGCGACGCACAGGGTGTCCGCCCCGTCGCGGCCGGGAGGCGTTCTGCTGGGCAGACCGCCACCGGCCGGACGGGGACGCCGTGGACAGTGACCAGGTAGGCGCCAGGCTGCGGCGCTGGCGCCTGCGCCGGGGGCTCACCCAGCGCGTGCTGGCCGAACTGGCCGGCTTCAGCCAGGGGTACGTCGCGCAGATCGAGAACGGGCGGGCACCGCTGGACCGGCGCGCCGCCCGCGAGGCGCTGGCGCGGGCCCTGCAGATCTCGGTGGGTGAGCTGACCGGCCGGCCCGACGAGGAGCCGCCCGGTCTCCCGGTGAGCGCCGGGGCGATCGCTGGTCTCCGGTCGGGCGTCATCGCGCTGGCCGTACCGATGGTCACGACCGGCGACGACCCGCCGTGCGGCGAGGTGGACACGGCGGTGCTCGACCGGTACTTCGACGCGTGCCGGTACGACCTGCTCGTACCCGCGCTGGCCGGGGCGCTGACCGCCCTCGGGGCGCGGTCCCGGATCGTCACCGGCCGGGCGAAGCGGCTGCACCAGCGCCGGACGGTGGAGGTCTGCTCGACCACCGTGTCCACCTGCGTCCAGCTCGGACATCCGGACATGACCCTGGCCGTGGCCGGAGTGGCGATGCGGACGGCGGAGGACCTCGCCGAACCGGCCTTCCTCGGGCTGGCGAACTACGCCCGCATCCGGGCGGTGTCCAGCACGCCCGGCGTGGTACGGGTCGCGAGTGAGGGGATCGAGCGCCTGTCCCCGTACGTCGGCACGGACCCGGCGGCCGCCAGCACGTACGGCATGCACCACCTGATCAGCGCCGAGCTGGCGGCCCGGGAGGGCCGTGCCGCGGTGGCGTCGGCCCACCTCGACGAGGCGGCGGCGGTCGCCGCGCACACCGGTGAACGCCCGGACGACTGGTTCAGCTTCGGGCCGACCAACGTGGAGATCTGGCGGATCGCCGTTCTGGTGGCGCTCGGGGACGGGCCGGCCGCCCGTACCGCGCCGCCGGGATTCCGCCCGGACACCCTGCCGTCGGCTCACCGCCGGGCCACCTACTTCATCGACCTCTCGCGTGCCCTGTTGCAGGGCCGGGGCATGGACGAGGCGGCGGCCACCGCCCTGTACCGCGCCGAGACGATCGCACCGCAGCAGGTGGCCGCGTCCGACGGCGCCCGGGACGCCCTGCGGGTCCTGCTGTCCCGGCCCCGTTACGGCCGCGACGGCCGGTTGCGCGGACTGGCCCGGCGGGCCGGGATCCGTGATTAATTCCGGTAATCTTTCGCGCCGCCGGGCGCCTTAGCGTTTGACCATGACCCAGACATCGAGCGGCGCACCGGGGGAGCCGCCGTACCTGACGGTGGCGCTGGCACCGGAGCCGGACGCCGCGAGCCTGGCCGGCACGCTGGTGGCCGACGCGTGCCTGGCCTGGCGCCTGCCGCACCTGCTGCACCCGGCCCGGCGGGTGATGTCCGAGCTGGTCCTCAACGCGGTCGAGCACGCCGGCACCGACCTGCTGGTCACGATCACCCGGCGGTGGAACGGCCTGCACCTCGCGGTCGCCGACGGCGACCCGCGGTTGCCGCGGCTGCGGGTGATGGCCCGGGTACGCCGGGACGCGCCGCTCGACGAGCGTGGTCGCGGACTGCGGGTGGTGCAGGCCGCGGCGAACGGGTGGGGAGTGCTGCGGACGCCCGCCGGCAAGGTCGTCTGGGCGGTGGTTCAGCGTCCCGCCGGTTCCGGACTTTTGCCGACGTCGATGAAAGTATGGACAGCTTCATCGAAAGTCATTAACGTCTGAGAAACAGTGCGAGACCCTTCCCTCGGTCCCGCTTATTCCGCCAGGGTCGGTGTGTCGGCGCAGGTCCCCGCACTTGGCAACCGTGCAGAAAAGTGGACCTGCCATGCCCCTGAAACGCGGCTTCGCCGTGCTCGGATCGCTGATCCTCGCCCCCTCGCTGATGCTGGCCGCACCCCGGCCCGCCCTCGCTCACCCCGTCGACCCAGCCGACTTCCAGCAGGTCACGCTCGCCAAGGGCGTCGCCGAGGTGGGCGAGCCGATGGCCATCGCGGTACTACCCGACCGATCCGTGCTGCACACCGCCCGTAACGGCACGCTGCGGCGTACCGACGCCGGCGGCACCACCACCGTGATCGGCACGCTGCCGGTCTACACCCATGACGAGGAAGGCCTGCAGGGCGTCGGGGTCGACCCGGGCTTCGCCACCAACCGGCAGATCTACCTCTACTACGCGCCGCCGCTCTCCACGCCGGCCGGCGACGCGCCCGCCACGGCGACGGACTTCTCCGCGTGGAACGGCGTCAACCGGCTGTCCCGGTTCAGCCTCAACGCCGACTACACGCTGAACACCGCGAGCGCGGTGACCGTGCTCGACGTGCCGGCCACCCGGGGGATCTGCTGCCACGTCGGCGGGGACATCGACTTCGACGCGGCCGGCAACCTGTACCTGTCCACCGGCGACGACAGCAACCCGTTCGACTCGGCCGGCTACTCACCGCTGGACGAGCGCACCAACCGCAACCCCGCGTACGACGCGCAGCGCACCGCGAGCAACACCAACGACCTGCGCGGCAAGGTGCTGCGGATCAAGGTGAACGCGAACGGCGGCTACTCGATCCCGAGCGGCAACCTGTTCCCGCAGGGTACGGCGAACACCCGTCCGGAGATCTACGCGATGGGCTTCCGCAATCCGTTCCGGATGAGCGTCGACAAGACCACCGGCGTCGTCTACCTCGGCGACTACGGCCCGGACGCGGGTTCCACCGATGCGAACCGCGGCCCCAGCGGGCAGGTCGAGTTCAACCGGATCACCAGCCCGGGCAACTACGGATGGCCGTACTGCACCGGCACGAACACCACCACCGAGACCTACAACGAGTGGAACTTCGCCACCGGCACCACCGGGGCCAAGTACAACTGCTCGGGCGGGGCGACCAACAACTCGTTCCGCAACACCGGGCAGACCACGCTGCCGCCGGCCCGGCCGGCCTGGATCCGGTACGCCGGTGACGCCGGCAGCCCACCCGAGTTCGGCGGCGGCTCCGAGTCGCCGATGGCCGGGCCGGTCTACCGGTACAACGCCTCGCTGAACTCGCCGACGAAGTTCCCGCAGTCGCTCGACGGGCACTTCTTCGCCGGTGAACTCGGCCGGGGCTGGATCAAGCCGATCCACGTCGGCACCGACGGCTCGGTCGGCGCGATCGCCGACTTCCCTTGGGGCGGCAAGCAGGTGATGGACATGGCGTTCGGGCCGGACGGCTCGCTCTACGTCCTGGACTACGGCACCGGCTACTTCAACGGTGACGCCAACTCCGCGCTCTACCGCTACGACTACGTGGGCGGCGGCAACCGGGCGCCGACCGCGGTCGCTGCGGCCACCCCGACGACCGGGCAGGCGCCGCTGGCCGTCACGTTCTCCTCCGCCGGATCGTCCGACCCCGAGGGCGGGGCGCTGACCTACTCGTGGAACTTCGGCGACGGCACCACTTCCACCGCGACCAACCCCACCAAGACGTACACGGCGAACGGCACCTACAACGTGACGCTCACGGTCACCGACCCGCAGGGCGCGACCGGCACCGCGAGCGTACAGATCGGGGTGGGCAACACCGCGCCGTCGATCAGCATCGGCACACCCGGAAACGGGCAGCTCTTCTCGTACGGCGACGCCGTACCGTTCACGTTCACCCCGAGTGACCCCGAGGACGGCACGATCAACTGCGCGAGAGCCAAGATGACGTACGTGCTGGGCCACGACAGCCACGGCCACCAGATCACCTCGGTGAACGGGTGCACCGGCGTCATCACCATCCCGGTCGACGGCGAGCACGACGACGCGGCGAACATCTTCGCGGTCTTCGACGCCGAGTACACCGACGCGGCCGGGCTGACCACGCACAAGCAGCACATCCTGCAACCCCGGCACCGGCAGGCCGAGCACTACAAGACCTCGTCCGGGATCAACACGTTCAGCAAGACCCCGGCCGAGGGCGGCAAGACGGTCGGCGACATCCACAACGGCGACTGGATCGCCTTCGACCCGTACCAGCTGGGCAACGTCACGTCGTTCACCGCGCGGGTCTCGTCCGGCGGGGTCGGCGGGACGCTGCAGATCCGGGCCGGGTCAGCGACCGGGACCGTGCTCGGCTCGGCCACCGTACCGGTGACCGGCGGCTGGGAGACGTTCACCAATGTCAGCGGCACGGTGACCGGCGCACCAGCCGGCACGACCACGCTGTACCTCACCTTCGCCGGCGCCGCCGGCGCCCTGTTCGACCTGGACGCCTTCACCCTCAACGGCTCGGCATCCGGCCCGATCAAGGGTCTGGCGGGCAAGTGCGTCGACATCGCCGGCGCGGCCACCGCCGACGGCACGAAGATCCAGCTCTACACCTGCAACGGCACCGCCGCGCAGCACTGGAGCCGGCAGGGTCAGACCTTCCGCGCTCTGGGTAAGTGTCTGGACGTGGCCGGTGGCGCCACCGCCAACGGCACGAAGGCGCAGTTGTGGACGTGCAACGGCTCGGCCGCGCAGAACTGGGTGCCGCAGGCCGACGGCACGATCCGCAATCCCCAGTCCGCCCGATGCCTGGACGTCAGCCAGAACAGCTCCGCGGACGGTCAGCAGATCCACATCTGGGACTGCACCGCCGCAGCCAACCAGAAGTGGGTGCTCCCGTGAGACGAATCCTTCTGATCCTCGCGATGGTGGCGGCTTCCCTCGGCGTCACCGCTCCGGCCACCGCTGACACGCCGTACGACGTCCTGGTGTTCTCCCGGACGGCCGGTTTCCGGCACGACTCCATCGCGGCCGGCACCCAGGCGATACGGGACCTGGGCACCGCCAACGGTTTCACGGTGACCGCCACCGAGGACCCGGCCGTGTTCACCGCGACCGGCCTGGCACCGTACGAGGCCGTGGTCTTCCTGAACACCACCGGTGACGTGCTCAACGCGACCCAGCAGACCGCGTTCGAGAACCACATCCGCTCGGGCAAGGGCTATGTCGGGGTGCACGCCGCCGCCGACACCGAGTACGACTGGCCGTTCTACGGCGAGCTCGTCGGCGCGTACTTCGCCTCACACCCGGCGATCCAGGCGGCCAACGTCAAGGTCGAGGACCGCGCGCACGCGGCCACCGCGCACCTGCCGCAGACCTGGAACCGCACCGACGAGTGGTACAACTACCGCACCAACGTCCGCTCGACCGCGCATGTGCTGGCCACGCTGGACGAGTCGTCGTACTCCGGCGGCGGGATGGGCGCGGACCACCCGCACGTCTGGTGCAAGCCGTTCTCCGGCGGCCGCTCCTTCTACACCGGCGGCGGGCACACCGCGGCCTCGTACACCGACAGCGCCTTCCGTGCCCACCTGCTCGGCGGCATCCGGTACGCGGCCGGCCAGGCCAAGGCCGATTGCCGGCCGGAGGTCGGCTACACCCCGCTCTACAACGGCTCGACGGCCGGCTGGTCGCAGGCCGGGCCGGGCGCGTTCACCAACACCGACGCCACCCTCACCTCGACCGGCGGGATGGGCCTGTTCTGGTACAGCGCGAAGCAGTTCACCAGCTACTCGCTCAAGCTGGACTGGCGGCTCGCCGGTGACGACAACACCGGCGTGTTCCTCGGATTCCCGCCGTCGAGCGACCCGTGGTCGGCGGTGAACAACGGGTACGAGGTACAGATCGACGCCACCGACGCCGCCGACCGCACCACCGGCGCGGTCTACACGTTCAAGTCCGCGGACGTGGCGGCCCGCGACGCCGCGCTGAACCCGCCGGGCGCGTGGAACACCTTCGAGCTGCTGGTCGAGGGGGAGCGGCTGCGGGTGTACCTCAACGGCGTACAGATAAATGATTTCGTGAACGCCGACCCGGTGCGCTCGCTCGCCGGCCACATCGGCCTCCAGAACCACGGCACGGGGGACGACGCCTCGTTCCGCAACGTCCGGATCAAGGAGCTGGGCGGCCCGCCGCCGGTGACATCCGGCCCGGTCCGGGGCCTGGCCGGCAAGTGCCTGGACGTCTCCGGGGCGGCCACCGCCGACGGCACGAAGATCCAGCTGTGGACCTGCAACGGCTCCGGCGCACAGAACTGGACTCGCGAGGGCTCCACGTTCCGGGCGCTGGGCAAGTGCCTCGACGTCGCCGGCGGCGCCACCGCCAACGGCACCAAGGCGCAGCTGTGGACCTGCAACGGCTCCGGCGCGCAGAACTGGACGCCGCAGGCCGACGGCTCGATCCGCAACCCGCAGTCCGGCCGCTGCCTGGACGTCAGCCAGAACAGCTCCGCCGACGGCCAGCAGATACACATCTGGGACTGCCACGGCGGTGCCAACCAGAAGTGGGTGCTACCGGCTTAGGGGACTCCGGCGATGCAACCCGGCGGCGCGAGCCGCCGGGTTGCATCCGGTACCTAGGTACCGGTTTACCGTTGAGCGGTCGGAGTCGACTGTTCGAGGAGCCGGTGATGTCGTTCGGCGTTTCCGCGGGTCTGCGCACCGGCGAGGTCGCGGCCCGGGCCGGCGTCAACATTCAGACCAACCGCACCTGCGCCGACTGCCCGATCCCCGGGCCCGTCCCGCCGGGCCGGCAGCCGTACCCGGCCGGTGCCGCATCCGGTCGATGTGCTGGCATGACCGCGTGACGATCATCCGTTCCATCCTGCTGTTCGCGCTTGCCGCGCTCGCCGAGATCGGCGGCGCGTGGCTGATCTGGCAGGGCGTACGCGAGCATCGGGGTGTGCTCTGGATCGGCGCCGGCGTCGCCGCGCTCGGCGCCTACGGCTTCGTCGCGACCTTGCAGGCCGATGCGAACTTCGGCCGGATCCTCGCCGCCTACGGCGGCGTCTTCGTCGCCGGCTCGCTGGCGTGGGCGATGCTGGTGGACAGGTTCCGGCCGGATCGCTACGACCTGATCGGCGCCGTCATCTGCCTGGCCGGGGTCGCCGTCATCATGTACGCGCCGCGCGGCTGATCCGCCCCGCTAGCCATACTGGTCGAGCCTCTCCTTCGACTGTGCGGTATCGATAGCGTGGCCGGCCCGCACGCCTATGCGGACTTGATCTTCGCTTGCCGGTCCTGCTCCTTCGGGGTACGCGAGACCGGCGTCTCACCGAAGCCGACCCGTGCCGCCCTGCCCGCGCGAGCCAGGCTTTCCGTCCCGGCCGCAGCGCGACCGCCGGGAAACACCAGCGGGACCGGCCGGCAGAGATTTAGTCCTTGCGGCCGCTGACGGCCACACCGACGCCGAGCCCGACCATCGTGAGACCCGCGACGCCGCCGACCAGGTCCAAGCGCCGCGCCGAGCGAGCGAACCAGGATCGGACCGCGCCCGCCGCCACGCCCCACACCGAGTCCATCGCCAGGGCGATCACGGCGAACACCGCACCCAGGACCACCATCTGAAGGCCGGCGTTTCCGGCTGACGGGTCGACGAACTGGGGCAGGATCGCCGCGAAGAACACCACCGTCTTCGGGTTCGTCACGCCGACGACGAAACCCTGCACCAGCGTGCGCCCGCCACCGATCGGGGCCGCCTGCGCCTCGAAGGCCTCGCGCAGCGCCCGGCGGTGCCGGATCGCTTGAACGCCGAGGTAGATCAGGTATGCGGCGCCGGCGAATTTGATCACGGTGTAGACCACGGCGGAGGTCTGCACGATGGCGCCGATCCCGACAGCGACGGCCGTGGCCGCGGTGAAGCTGCCGGCCGCTCCGCCGAGGACAGTCGTGAGTGCGACGCGCCGGCCGTAGGCCAGGGCGCGGCTGATCGCGAACAGCACCGCGGGACCCGGGATGACGATCAGTACGAACGACGCGAGCGCGAAAGCGGCAAGCCGATCCGGCGAAGGCATGCTGCCAGGCTAGTGCGATGTCGGTGCCCGCCGCCTGTCTATTTCGACCGGCGGCCGGCGATCTGCACTGCGGCGGGCCCGGGGCTCCGAATACCGGCAGGCGCGACTCAATAGACGACGTGCTCTCGTCCGTTGTAGTAGGCGATCTGAACCTTCACGGTCGACGTCAATTCGTCGTGCCGTAGTTCGAGGCAGAGTTCGTAGGGGTTGAGCCAACCGTTCCGCCGGCAGCGGAACTGGACGGTGGACGGGTCGTACCAGGTGGCCGGCCACTGCTTTGTTCGCTGCAGATGCTCGCCGAGCCGCCGGGCCAGCTCACGCACGTTCGCTCCGTCGGTCGCGGCCACCGTGAATCGGCGGAAGCAGGAACGGGGACCGAAGCCGTGGTTCTCCGGCATGGCGCACCGCGCCTCCTCCTGGACCACGGTCATCGCCGGAGGCAGCGGCAGGACCGGGTCGCGGGGCGGCACCTGCTGGTCGCCGACAATCGGTATCGCGAAGGCGGCGGCCACACCGGCCGTCCAAACAAGCGCGCCGGCCGCTCCGCGCCTGGTCAGCAGTTCTCGTGGCCGCCGCCACGACTCGACCACGGCCGCGGACGCGACGATGACGGCTGTTGCGACCAGGTACCAGCGCAGTCCGTCATCGACGGTGGGCGGGGTGCCGTAACTGCCGAACTCGGCAGTCCACAACGACCACCCGGTGACACACGCGCCGAGCACGACGGCGACGCGCCACGCATACGGCCTGGACCGGCCCAGCAGGGCCCACGCGGCCGGGAACACCAGGACCACCGAGACGATCACGGCGGCCTCGGCCGGCTCCAGCATCTCGTTCGCGACGGGATCACCGGGCTGGACGATCGGCCACACCGGCGCCGTGGCGGCAAGCGCACCCACCACGAACAGCAGCCGCGCCCGCCGACGCCACGGCCCCGGCGGCCGGGTCACGGTAGCTCGACGACGACCGGCCCACCGGATGACCCGCCCACCCAGATCCGGGTAGCGCCGCCCCGCGAGATACCCCAGCATCGCCACGGCGACAAACATCAGCACGTTCAGTAGAAGGTCCACATCCCTTCGACGCCGGCCACCGCGGGAACGTTGCCGCTCCGCCAGTCACCCGTCGTCATAACCCCTATCTGGGTCAAGGTCTGCCTGCCGGTTCCGCTTCTTCGGGGTACGCGTAACCCCCGTCCCGCCGAAGCCGACCCCGTCCCGCTCTCCCAGCGCGAGCCCAGCCTTCCCTCACCGCCGCAACGCGCCCGCCGGGAAACACCATCACCTGCGGGTCACGGCGGCGAACGCGCCCCGCCCGCCTGCGCCCCTCCACCTGCGGCCCGCGGCCTCCGCCCCTCCACCTGCGGTCCGCCGCCTACGCCCCCGCCTGAGCCCTCTTCACCTGCGGCGCGCCGCCTACGTCCCCGCCTGAGCCCTCGCCTGAGCCCCCTCCACCTGCGGCCCCACCTGCGGTCCACCGCCTGGGGTAGGTGCTGCGGTAGTCGTTCGGGTTGGCGGATGGCTGACGTGACGTTGGGTAGCCGGAGTTGGCCAGGGTTGCGGCTGGTCTCGCGGATCGTGGTGGATCGGGTGGGTGGGAGCGCACCGGATCCACCATGATCCCGGAACCACCACGCAACGCGATGACCGACAGCGGTTCTAGAGAGCCTTCGCGGTCAGGGTCTTGTCCGGCCCAACGTGGGTGCTGTCTGGCGGCCGTTGAGACAGCATTGAGCGTGGGCCAAGCAAGATCCCGGCTTGGGACCCTGACTACGGAAGCCCTCTAGCGCCGATCGCCGAGCCGTGGGCGGCCCTACTAACCGGACCCGGCACCCAGGGCGCTGGCAAGCAACTACGACGTGACCGCGCCTGGCCCCGCGAGCTCCGGCCAGGCAGCCGACCGCTTGGCGAGCAACCACGACGTCACCGCGCCCGGCCCTGCGAACTCCGGCCAGGCAGCCCGGCCGCTTGGCGAGAACCGCGCACTCCTCGCAGCGCGACGGACTGGTGTTTCCCGGCGGCCGCGCTGAGGCCGGGACGGACAGCCTGGCTCGCGCCGGGAGAGTGGGGACGGGGTCGGCTTCGGCGGGACGCCGGTTGCGCGTACCCCGAAGAAGCAGGACCAAAAGCAAACCTCGGCCCACGAAAAGCTGCATCGATGGCGCCCGACGGGAAGGCGCTGCGACACTGCGGTTGTCGGATGCTGGCCACAACGACGGAGGCCGCAGCATGATCAGGCAGCTATATCTCAGCTCGGCGACGGTCGCCACCACGCTCATGGCGGACCCGGCGGTGGCCCGCTGCTGGGCGGCGCCCAGCGCCTTGCGCAAGTTCCGGGTCAGTGGACTCGCCGGTCATCTGGCCGGTCAGATCCTCCAGGTGGTCCCGGTGCTTGACGAACAACCACCCGGCACGCGGCCCATCTCGCTGATCGACCACTACCGCCGGTCGACATGGACCGACGGTGACATCGACAGCGCGCTCAACACCGGTATCCGCGACAGCGGTGAGCAACTGGCCGCCGTAGGACTGGCGCGGCTTAACGAGCAGACCGGGGCCGCCCTCGCCGAGCTGCGGCAGCGCCTGCCCGGCGAGCCGGCGGACCGGGTGATCCAACTGCCGTGGGGGCCGTGGGCGCTGTCGCTGGACGACTTTCTCGCCACCCGGCTGCTGGAGCTCGCGGTGCACTGTGACGATCTGGCCGTCAGCGTCGGGGTGGCGACCCCGGCTCTCCCTCAGCCGGCGCTCGAGACGGCGCTCGACCTGCTCTGCCGCTGGGCCGAGTCGCGGCATGGAGCCACCGCCCTGCTTCGCACCTTCAGCCGGGCCGAGCGCGCACCCGCCAGGATCGCAGCCCTCTGAGGCGACGCGTCACGAGCTGGCCGGCTCCGAGGTGACCGGGGCGGTGAAGAACTCGGCCAGCGCGTCTAGCAGGTGTTTCGGGGCGCGGTTGAGCGCATCGTGACCCGCGCGCGGTACCACCAGGGTGCGGGCGTGGGGCATGACCCGGGCCAGGGCCTCGTTGGTGGGTGGGTAGTTGGGCGGCCCGTCGGCGCCGCAGGCCAGCAGCACTTCGGCGTCGATGCCGGCCCACTGCTCCGGTGGGCCGTCGTGACTGTGGATCAGCGCGCTCTCGTCGAGGGTGGTCGGGAGTAGTTCGCTCATGGTGCGGCCGATGGACGTACGGATGAACAGCTTGCAGATGGCGATCTGGACGCGCAGCGGGAGGCGCGACGCCGCCGAGTGGGTGTTGATGCCGGCGGTGGTTATCGCCATGGCGCGGGCGGCGTCGCCGGCGCGCGCCGCGTGCTGCGCGGCCGGCAGTCACCCGAACGGGCTCAGGCTGTTGACCTGGACCGCCGCGTCGTAGAGGGCGAGCCGGTCGATCGGCAGCCGCCGCTTGGCAGCGCGCAGGGCGATGAAGCCGCCGCCACTGTGGCCGATCACGTTGCGGGCTCCGGTGTGGGCAAGGAGCGTCGCGAGGTCGTCGATGTCCTGCTCGCCGTCGTAGGGCTCGGCGCGGGCGGCCGCGTCGGCCCGCCCGCGCCGGTTGTAGAGGTGCACGGCGAACCGGTCGGCCAGCCGGATGGCGAGTCGCCGGTACATCTCGATGGTGACGCCGCCGCCGTGCACGACGATGATGCCCGGCCCGGTGCCGATGGAGTGGAGCACGATCTCGGCGCCGTCGGCCGCCGGCACCCGTTGCACGGGCCAGTTCTGTTCCATGTCGCCCTCCGTACTCGAAACTGCGAACGCCGTTTGCAGTTTAGAGTGTAGCGGTGACTTCACCCGCTGAACCAGTGCGGCAGGCAGTTTGGTCCCGCCCGGCCAAGGGGACGCGTGGGCCGGCACCGGCGCACTCCCGGGACGAGATCGTGGCCGCGGCGATCGCGATGGCGGACGCCGACGGCATCGGGGCGGTCTCGATGCGGGCGGTCGCCACCGCGCTCGGTACCGGCGCCGGGTCGCTCTACCGCTACCTGTCCTCCCGCGACGACCTGCTCGACCTGATGGCCGATCGGGTGGCGGGGGAGTTGCGGCCGTACCCGGACGCCGCCGGCGACTGGCTGGACGCGATGCTGCGGATCGCCCGGCGGCAGCTGGAGCTGTACCGCCGGCACCCGTGGCTGGTGGACATCCTGCCCCGGCCGACCGCCCCCGGCCCGCAGAGCCTGGCCTGGTTCGACCACTGCCTGGGGATCCTGCGGCCCGTGCCGGCCGGGCCCGCCGCCAAGTTCGAGGCGATCGCCATGATGATCGGTGTGGTGTCGCTGTTCGCGCGTAGTGAGTCGGCCGGACCACCGGCCGGCTTCGACGGGATCGACATGGCGGCGTTCCCGAATCTGGTCGCAGCTCTCACCGCGCCGCCGGTGCCGTCAGCGCCGCGCGATCTCTTCGAGGCGACCGTACGCAGCGTCCTGCGCGGACTGCTCAGCGACGCCGGGTGAACGTCACATGCGTGACGCCGCTGGGCGAGGAGGTGGTCTCGACCCGGTAGTCGTTCTCGATGCCCTCGAGCCCGTCCCAGAGGCGTACGCCCCGGCCGAGCAGGATCGGGACCACCACGATGTGGGCGTGGTCGATGAGCCGGGCGGCGAGGAAGTCGCGGACGACGGTGGGGCCTCCACCGATGCGGACGTCCTGCCCGCCCGCGGCCTTGCGGGCCGTCTCGAGCGCCTCGGCGGGCGGCGCGTCGACGAAGTGGAAGGTCGTGCCGCCCTCCATCTCGATCGACGGGCGTGAGTGGTGGGTGAGGACGAAGACCGGTGTGTGGAACGGCGGGTTGGGACCCCACGCCCCCTTCCACTCCGGGTCCTCGTGCCATCCGGGGTGGCCGAACTTGCCGGCTCCCATGATCTCCGCACCGACCCCGGAACCGAACTGCTGGGCGAAGACGTCGTCGACGCCGCCGCTGCCACCCGGCTCGTCGGGCCCGCGCCACCACCGGGTGGCGAACATCCACTCGTGCAGGCGATCTCCGGCGTGGCCGAAGTGCTTGTCGTGGCTCTGACCTTCCCCGGTGCCGAAGCCGTCGAGTGAGATGGAGAAGTTCTGGACGCGGGCGAGAGACATGGCTGAGCTCCTTCAGGTACTGGCCTCGTGAGGTCGATGATTGCCGCCCCGTGTCATGACGTCTAATGCCAAATCCGTCCCGAACTCATAGATTAAATTGATTCCATGCTGAGCCTGACCCACCTCAAGGTGCTGGAGGCGGTCGCCCGGCACGGATCGGTGACCGAGGCCGCGAGGGAGCTGCACTACTCTCAGCCGTCGGTCAGTCATCACCTGGGCCGGCTGGAAGCCGACATCGGAGCCAAACTCGTCCAGCGGGTGGGCCGCGGGATCCGGCTCACCCCCGAGGGTGACCTGCTGGCCCAGCGGGCGACCGAGATCCTGGGGCGGCTGAACGCCGCATCCGCCGAGCTGGCCGCGCGGGTGGGGCTTCGAGCCGGACGGGTACGATTGGCCGGCTTCCAGACCGTCCTCAGCACCCTCGTCCCGAAGGCGGCCACCGAGCTGGCCCGCTCGCACCCGGGAATCGAGTTGAACCTGGTCGATGCCCACCCGGTGGTGGGCCTGACGATGCTGCGGTCCGGGCACGTCGACATCGCCTTGATCTTCCGCAACGCCGACACCCCGCCCGACGAGGATGACGGATTCCGGCTCACCCACCTGCTGGACGACCCGCTCTACCTGATCAGTGACCGGCCCGGGCAGCGTCTCGAGGACCACCGTGACTCCGCGTGGGTCGGCGGCTGCGAACGCTGCCGGGCCGCCATGGTCACGGCGTGCGGGCGGGCCGGCTTCACGCCACGCGTCGCCTACTCCTGCGACGACACGGTCGTCGCCCAGGCGCTGGTCGCCGCCGGGATGGGCGTCGCGATAGTGAACGGACTCGCGTTGCACGCCCACCGGGCGGCGGGTGTCCACGCCACGCGGCTCACCGAGAGCCCTCGCCGGATCTACGCCGCCACGTACGGCGAGCCACCCGACCCGCCCGCCACGACCGCGCTGATCGAGACCCTGGCATCGGCCGCCCGGACTCTCCGCGACTGTTCTCACGGCAGCAGCAGTCCCCAGTAGAGCGCCCACGGCAGGAACAGCGCCGCGCCGCCGAGCAGCAGCCCGAGCCGCGCCCGGTCACCCCGCTCGCGGATCACCTGCCGGACGGTGAACGCGGCGGCCACCACCGTGGCCACCGCCAGCGCCTGCACGGCCAGCCACAGAATCGGCCGGCCGGCGAGAACCGGGCCGGGGTACATCCCTCGGTAATCGGATCCGGTCAGCACGGCGTACAGATAGATCAATGCACTGAGCCCGGTCAGCGGAAGCAGCGCGGCCAAGGTCCGTGCGGGGGCGCGGCCGGCTACCGGCCGGCGGCGAAGCCGGCGGATCACAACCCAGATCGGGTACGCCGCCGGCAGCGCAACGATCAGGACGAAGACCGCCAGCTGAAGCTGCCACCGCTCCCACGGCGCGGCGAGCGGAACCGCGGTGCTCTGCGCCCGCTGGGCCGGCAGGGCGTCGGCAACCGGCGCGGGCGGGGTACCCGAGGCGACCGCCCGCACCCACGTGCCGACCACCTCGGGATAGCCGGCATGGACGTTCGTGCCCTCCCGGAGCAGGTGATCAGCGCCGGTCATGATCCGGACGCTCAGATGGCCGCGGACGGTCTCGGTCAGCACCCGCGCGCTCTCCGCGGCCGGCACCTGCACGTCCCGGCTTCCGTAGACCGCGAGCACCGGCTGGGTCACCTGGGTCAGGGTCGGCCTGGGTTCGTAGCGGGACTCGGCGAACGCACCGGCGTCCTCCAGGACGCGCAACGGCTGGTCGGACAGGGTGCTGACCAGCGAGCCACGCACACCGGACGCGTAGATCTTGTTGCGGGTGTTCCAGTTCTCGGTACGCATCGGGCTCAGCGCCGGAGTCGACGCCAGCACGAGAAAGCCCACCTCCGGGGACTTCGCGCCGGCCAGCGGCGCCACCCAGCCGCCCTCGCTGATGCCCCAGACGCCGACGTGCGCCCGGTCGACGCCGGGGCGGTTGCGCATCATCGTCACGGCGTCGACCGCGTCGTCCGCCAGGGCCGCGTAGTCACGGTGGCTCTCCGAGTAGCCGGTGGTCCGCTTGTCGTAGGCGAACACGGCGATGCCCTGGGCGGCGAACGCCTTCGCCTCGGCGGCCAGCGACCCGTGCTTGACCGGGCCGGAGCCGCCCAGCAGCACCATCGCCGGCAGGGGACCGGAAGCTGTCCGCGGCGTGTAGACCAGGCCGTGCAACCTCTCACCGGTGTCGTTGGTGAAGGCGGCCGGGGCGGTGACGACCTCGGGGACATCGGCGTGGGCAGGTGCCGCGGCCAGCACGGGCAGCAGGGCCAGGGTGGCGGCGAACAGGCATCGAAGTGATCTCACGCGATCATCCTGCGGGCGCCGGGTGGCCGGCACATCGCCGTCGCGAGCCGGTCGCATCCCTCGCGCGAGGTATCTTTTCAGCCGTCCGCGCCGGGGCGGATCAGCCCGCTCTCGTACGCGAAGACCACGCTCTGCGCCCGGTCGCGCAGTGCCAGCTTGGTCAGCACGTTGCTGACGTGCGTCTTCACCGTGTGCTCGCTGAGCACCAGGTCTGCGGCGATCTCCGCATTGGACCGGCCGCGGCCCAGATGTCGCAGGACCTCTCGCTCGCGGGCGGTGAGCACGCCGAGCGCGTCCGCCTCCGGCCCGGTCGCCGGCCGCAGGCTGACCACCTGCTGGACCAGCCGGGTGGTCACCGCCGGGGCGAGCAGTGACTCGCCGGCCGCCACCACCCGTACGGCGTCGACCAGTTGCGGGCCGCGGACGTCCTTGAGCAGGAAGCCACTCGCGCCGGCGCGCAGTGACTCGTAGACGTACTCGTCCTCGTCGAACGTGGTGAGCATCAGCACCCGGGTGGTGGTGCTCGCGCAGACCCGGCGGGCCGCCTCGATGCCGTCCATCACCGGCATCCGGATGTCGAGCAGCAGCAGGTCGGGTCGCTGGGCGCGTACCGCGTCGACGGCCTGCGCCCCGTTGCCGGCCTCGGCGACCACGTCGATGTCCGGTTCGGCGTCCAGGATCCGGGCGAACGCGTCGCGGATCAGTTCCTGGTCGTCGGCGATCGCCACCCGGATGCTCATGCCGGCTCCACCGTCGCGACGCCGGCCGGCAGGCGGGCCTCGACCCGGAAACCGCGGGCGCCGGTGCCCGGCCCGGTCGACACGGTGCCTCCGCAGGCGCGGGTCCGCTCGTGCATCCCGATCAGGCCGTTTCCGTCCGTCCGGCCGGACGAGCCCCGGCCGTCGTCCTCGATGGTCACCCGCAACTCCTCATCCTGCCAGCTCAGACGTACGTCCACGGTGGCCGCGCCGGCGTGCCGGACCGCGTTGGTCAGCGCTTCCTGCACGATCCGGTACGCGGCCACCTCGACATCCGGCGCCAGTGGCCGCGTCTCGCCGGTCTGCGTGACGGTGACCCGCGGACCCGCGGCCGACACCCGTTCGGCGAGGTCCGCGAGGCCGGCGAGCCGGGGCCCCACGGTCGGTGCTCCGGCCGATCGAGTTCCGGCGACCACCCGGCGCAACTGGGCCATCGCGTCCTGGCCCGCCGTGGTGATGATGTCGAAGGACGCCTCCGCCCGGTCCGGGTTGCGGCGTACGTCCGCCGCGCCGGCCTGGGCCTGCGCCACCATGACGGTCAGCCCGTGCGCCAGGATGTCGTGCAGGTCCCGGGCGATCCGGCCGCGCTCCAGCTCGACCGCGAGCGCGTTCTCCCGTTCCAGGTGCTGGGCGCGCTCGGCCAGCATCCGGATGCGCAGGCGGTGGTTCGCCAGGGCCCGGCCCAGGACGTACGCGGCCAGGTTCGTCACCAGGCCGCGCGTCGTGGTCGCCAGCGAGCCGGACAACGTGACCGCGCTGATCGCGAGGCCGCCGAGCAGCACCCCGCGCTGCCACGGCTGCCCCCGCTCGGCCACCGTGAAGACGCCGAACAGGGCGCCGTACCAAATCGCCTGTGGCGGGCCGAGCGGAAAGGCGTTGTAGGTCAGCGACGCGGCGAAGCAGGCGATCAGCATGAGAAACGGCGCGCGGCGGCGCCAGAGCACCGGCAGGCTCACCGCGATCGGCGGCAGGTACATCGGCCACGGCCAGTGCTCCGCGCCGCCGGTGGGCTCGGTGGAGACGAACGGTGCCAGCTGGGCGGTCAGCGCCACCAGGGTGAGCAGCACGTCGGCGACCCGCGGCGGTACGGCCGGCAGCCGCGCGGCGATCTTGAGCAGGCGCCCGGCCGGGCCGAGCACCGCCGGGACCAGTCGCGCGGAAGATCGCATGATCACGATGCTACGAGCGGCGGCCATGGACCAGCCGGCCAGGTGTCTTGTGACCATGATGGTCTGCTGAGAGCCTTGCCGTGTAGCACGCGATCGTCCGTCCGATGGCGAGATGCTGATGAAAAACCACAGGTGGGTGGGGCCGTCCAGCCGTACCGGGTGGCTCAGCGCCCTGGTGCGTGCTCCCTATCTGCTCGACCGTTACGACCCGGAGCAGGGCGACGGGTTCAGCGTCCTTCTGGACGTGGACTCCTCGATGGTGATCCTGGCCATGCACGGCTCATGGGGTGTTCCGCTGCGCCGCGACACCCACGTCACGATCCGCAAATGCCTGAGCGAGCACCCCAGCGCCCTGATTGTCGACCTGCACGACCTGCACGATCCGCACGCCACCAGCGCGTCGCTCTGGTTCACCGCCCGGCGGGCGGGCGCGGCGATGGACCCGCCGGTCAAGGTGGCGGTGTGCACGCCGCCGGAGACCGCGCTCGCGAGCCGGCTGCGGCGGATGGGCGCGGAACGGTTCCTGCCGATGTACACGACCGTCGCGCAGGCGCGAGCCGCGATGACCGAGCGGCAAACGATGCCCGACCGGGTCAAGCTGTGCCTTCCCTTCCGGCTCAGCTCGGTGGCCCAGATCCGTGCGGAGGTCGCCGCGGCCTGTGCCGCCTGGGACCTCCCCGAACTCGCCGAACGGGCCCGGCTGGTCGCCTCGGAACTGGTGGCGAACGCCGTGCAGCACGCCGGGCCCCCGATCACGGTGTTCCTCTCGCGTCGCGGCGACGGCCTGCACATGGCCGTACTCGACGGTGAGCCTCGCCTGCCGCGGCGCCTCGACGTCCACCCGCCGTCCGTGCCCCTGCCGCCGCGCGGACTCGGGCTGGCCACTGTGCACGCGGCGGCGTCGGTGTGGGGGGCGATGCCCACCCCGGACGGCAAGGCCGTCTGGGCCACGATCCGCCCGTGACCGGGCGTCAGCTCGCCGGCTCCTGCGGGCCGGGAAGCTTGATCTTCTGCGGGTAGATCGTCTCGCGGCGGGCCAGCATCGCGACGAACTCGCTGATCTTCCGCTCGCGTGTCTCTGCTCGCTTGACGGCGCCGAGGCGGTGGATCAGAGCGAAGCGGTTGGTCTTGGTGAGGATGTCGAACATGGCCTGAGCGGCCGGGTCGGCGGCGATCGCGGCCATCAGGTCGGCCGGTACCTCGGCCTCCGACGGTGGGGCATAGGCGGCCGCCCACCGGCCGTCCGCTTTCGCGGCCTCCACGGCGGCGCGGCCGGACGGCTGCATCCGCCCTTGCGCCTCCAGCCGGGCCACGTGCGCGACGTTGCGTTGTGACCAGGAACTGCGGGGCGTGCGCGGGGTGAACCGGATCCACGAGGTCTGTTCGTCACGCTTGCGGGCCTGCCCGTCGATCCAGCCGAAACACAGGGCTTCGTCGACTGCCTGCTGCCAGGTCAGCGTGGTGACCGTGCCGCCCTTCCTGGTCAAGGCGAGCCAGACCCCGGCCGACGTGGAGTGGTGATCGGACAACCATGCTCGCAGCGCCTCGGCGTCCGCGACGATCAGCTCATCCAGTTCCGCTTTCGCCATGACGGCAGGCTAATCCACGCCGGCTTGCCGGTCGGTCCCTGCCTGGCCCGGCGGTGGTCAGACGGTGATGGCGACCTTGCCAGCGGGTTGCCCGGTCGTCAGGTAATCGATGGCGTCGGCGGTCTGGGCGAGTGGGTAGGTGCGGTCGACGACCGGGGTGAGGGCGCCGGAGTCGATGAGGCCGGTCAGCGTGTGCAGGTCGGCGGCGGACTCGGTGGACATGAGGCTGGTCAGGCGCTGGCCGGCGAAGGGTGACAGCAGCATCGCCCGGATCTGGCGATCGGCGCCCTGGAGCACGCGTCCGCCTCCGGGACCGCCGACTATGACGAGCGTGCCGCGCGGGGTGAGGGCGCGGCGTAGCCGGGTCAGCGAGCGGTTGCCGGCCGTGTCGAGGATGAGGTCGTACCGCTCGGTGCCGGTGGTGAAGTCCTCGCGGGTGTGGTCGATGACGTGGTCGGCGCCGAGGGAGCGGACCAGGTCGGTCTTCGCGGTGCGGCAGACGCCGGTCACGTCGGCCTGGAAGGCCTTGGCGATCTGGACGGCGAAGCTGCCCACGCCGCCGCCGGCGCCGGTGACGAGGACCCGCTGCCCGGCGGTGAGCCGGCCGGCGTCACGAAGTCCATGGAGGGCGGCGCAGGCGGAGACGGGCACGGTGGCAGCTTGGGCGAAGGTGAGGGTGGCCGGTTTGGGGGCGAGCTTGTCCTGGTGGGCGCGGGCGTACTCGGCGAAGGCACCGTCGCAGGTGCCGTAGACCTCGTCGCCGGGACAGAACCGGGTGACATTGGCGCCGACGGCTGCGACGCGGCCGGCGACGTCCATGCCCGGGACCGGGTTCTTGGGCCGGCGCAGCCCGAAACCGGCGGCGCGCACCACATAGGGCAGGCCGGTGATGAGGTGCCACACGCCCTGGTCGACGCCGGCGGCCTCGACGCGGACGAGCACGTCGTCGGCGCCGATGGCCGGGACGGCCATCTCGCGCAGCTGGAGCTGCGCCGGTGCGCAGTAGGTGTCGCGGGCGATCGCGGTCATCGTCGATTTCGTCATGCTCGTCTCGATCCTGGTCGGGGTTGGGGTGTGGCTCATGCTCAGCTGTCGGGGTAGCCGAAGACGTCGTCGAGCGGCACGCCGAAGACGCGGGCGATCTGGAAGGCCATCTCCAGCGACGGCGAGTAGCGGCCCTGCTCGATGGCGATGATGGTCTGCCTGGTCACCCCGAGGCGGTCGGCCAGCTGCGCCTGCGTCATCTCGCCGTGCGCGAACCGCAGGGCCCGGATCGTGTTCGTGACCTTCGTGGGTTTGACCATGGCTAGAACCCCCGCCGGTACAGGACGATCTTCGTGATCGACGCGGCGACCGTGGCCAGGACGAACGCCAGGTACAGCGTGTTGGCGATCCAGAAGTGGGCGGCCTCCGCCATGGCCAGGGCGAGCGGGGCGATCGCGGCGATGCTCATGACGTAGAACCCGACGTACTCGCCCAGCCGGTGGATCTGCCGGTCGCGCTCGTCGGTCCGGCCGGCCTCCCTCGGCGAGGCGATGGCGGCCGCGATGCTGGCCACGATGCCCAGGCCGATCCCGGCACCGATGGCGATGAGCATCGGCCGCACATAGGCGATCCGCGCGACGTCCGTGCCCGGCACCTGCGACAGCACGGTGACGAAGTAGACCGTGGCGACGCCGGCGCCGACCACGGCGTAGATCCACGAACGTTTCTCTTCGGAGGACATGCCGCACTCCCATGTATAGAAACTTTGACATGCTCAAGGTAAAGCAAGGCCGACATGGTGTCAATAATCTTTGACTTCGCCCGGATGCGCGGATCGATATCGATTGCGCGGTGGCCGCGGTGTTCATAGCGTCGGGCGCACTCGACGGAAGGACGAACGAATGCGTGCGAACCTGCGCCGCCTCGGGCCCGGCGATTGGCGGACGTGGCGTGACATGCGGCTCGCGGCGCTGTCCGAGTCGCCACGCGCCTTCGCCTCCTCGCTGGTCAAGGAGAAGGGCTACAGCGAGAGCGACTGGCGCGACTGGCTCGATCCCGCTCGCGGGCTGAAGGCTGTCGCGGAGGACCGAGCCGGCCTGGTCGGCGCGTGGGTGCCCGAGGACCGGCACGGCGCGGTGGAGCTCTACAGCATGTGGGTGCACCCGGAATGGCGCGGGCAGGGGGTCGGCGACCTGCTGATCGACGAGGTGGTGGCCTGGGCGGGCGAGAACCGCCACCCGCGTGTCGATCTCTGGGTGGCCGAGGGGAACGTGGCGGCCGAGCGCCTGTACCAGCGGCACGGCTTCCGGATGACGGACGAGCGGCAACCGCACCCCGGCTATGCGGATGTGCACGAGCGCGTCATGACGCGCACGCTCGGTGATTAGCAGCGCACGTACGGGCGTAGCGACCCCACGTCGGCGGCACCGATCATGGCGATGGCATCCTCGCCGTCATGTCGATCTATGGCCGGTGTCTTGTCCTCGGTGCGGTGCTGATGTTGTCGGGGTGCGGGCTGACACCGCCGGCACCAGCTCCGGTGCCGGCCAGCCCACCGGTCGTCCCGGACTCCCGGCCGGCGTCCTCCCCGCCGGTCCTCGAGGCGTCACCCGAGCCGGCCAGGGTGCCGGGGACGTACCCGGCCGGGTCACTGCCACCGATCGTTCAGCACGGTCCGCGCGACACCGGGTCGGTGAGCCTGACGTTCGACGCGGACATGACCGATGCCATGGCTGACCGGTTGCGGCGTGGCGAGGTCTCCTCGTACGCGAATCTCACGCTGTTGAAGATGCTCGAGAAGCGCGAGATTCCGGCCACGTTCTTCGTGACCGGCCAGTGGGCCGAGGAATATCCCGAGATCACCCGCCGGATCGCCGGCAACCCGCGGTTCGAGCTGGCCAATCACAGCTACGAGCACGCGGCGTTCACCGCCGACTGCTACACCCTGCCGCAGCTGCCGGCCGCCGCGATGACCGAGGACGTCGCCAAGACGTTCCGGACCATCGAGCCGTTCGGCGGCCGGCAGACCCGGTACTTCCGCTTTCCCGGCCTCTGCCACGACCGGGCGGCGCTGCGGGCGCTGGCGCCGCTCGGCGTGACCGTGATCGACGGAGACGTGGTGAGCGGTGACCCGTTCGCCCGGGGCCCGGCGCCGATCGTGCGCGCGGTGCTGTCCCAGGCCAAGCCGGGATCGATCATCGTCATGCACGTCACCGAGGCGAACGCCCAGTACACCGACGACGCCCTGCCGAAGATCCTGGCCGGGCTGCAACGGCGTGGTCTGCAGCCGGTCATGCTGTCAGAGCTGCTCGGTGAGTAGCCCCGTCAGCTGAGCGCTCAGTGCCGGAACTGGTCGGAGACCAGGCGCAGCCGGTGCGACAACTGGGCCAGTTCCATGGCCGCCGATTCGGTCTGGGTGGCCGCCTCGTGGGTGAACGTGGTGGTGTCGGCGACGCGGTTGATCGAGTCGGCGACACCGGTCGCGGAGTGTACGGCGGTGGTCACGCTGGCGACGATCTGGCTGGTGGCGTTCTTCTGGTTGTCCAGCGCCGCCGAGATGGTGCGTTGCAGCTCGTCGATGCGGTCGATGACCTCGCTGATCCGGGTGATCGCCTCGAACGCGCTCGCGGTGTCGTGCTGCATCGCGGTCACCTTCGCGGAGATGTCGCCGGTCGCCGAGGCGGTCTCCTGGGAGAGGTCCTTCACCTCGCCGGCGACCACCGCGAACCCCTTGCCCTGTTCCCCGGCGCGGGCCGCCTCGATCGTCGCGTTCAGGGCGAGCAGGTTCGTCTGCTGAGCGATCCCGGTGATGATGCTGACCACCGCGGACACCTCCTCGCTGGAGGCGCGGAGCCGCTCGATGGTGGAGTTGGTGGCCGCGGCCAGGCCGACCGCCTCCTTGGCGACGCTGTCGGCTTCGGCGACGGCCGAGGTGATGTCGCTGATCGACGACTCGAGGCCGCGTGCCGCCGCGGTGGTCTCGTCGACGCTGCGGGTCACCTGCCCGATGTTCCGACTGGCCTGCCCGGCCTCGGACGATGCCGTCCCGGCGCCCTCGGACAGCTGGCGGCTGGTCGCCGTCAGCTGCTCCGACGCGGCGGCCACCGAGTTGGCGTTGCCCCCGATGTCGATCATCGCGGTGCGCAGTGAGTCGACGATCTCGTTGAGACTGGTGCCGAGCTGGGCCAGCTCGTCGCTGCCGGGCAGCGAGGCGTCCACGGTCAGGTCGTAGGCGGCGATGGATCGCGCCGCCGCCAGGCTGCTGCCCACCCGGTGGGCGATCCGGCGGGCCAGCAGCAGCGCCGCACCCCCGAGTACGAGCGCCGCCAGGACACCGACGATCAGGGTCTGGAGTTTGGCGCGAGAGGCGGCCGACGTCGCTTCGTCGTAGGTGCGCTGAACCCGCTCGGCGATCGCCGTGTTGAGCTGGGCGAGCGCCTCGGCGGCCTTGGTGTCCACCGCGTCGTACGCGGGCCGCGCCGCCAGCGCCGCCGTACGGCGAGGGTCGGAGGCGACCCGGCTGGCCAGCGTCACCATCCGCTGCCCCGAGGCGATCAGCTCGTCCAGCACCGGCAGCACCGCGTCCGCCTCGGGCCGCATCTCGGGAATGTGGCGGATCACGTCGTCGATGCCGGCCCGGGCCTGGGCGACGTTCTCACCGAGGCGATCGAGTGCCGCCTGACGCTCGGTGGCGTTGTTGGCCACCAGGGTGGCCAGGACGTTGCTGCGGAACAGCGCCCGGGCGATGTCGGCCGACTGGACAGCCTGCATCGCCGATGCCGACGCGCGGGCGGTGGTCTGCTGGTCGGCGATGGCGGAGATGCCCTGGTAGCCGATCGCGCCGGCCACGATGACAAGAACGAATCCGACCACCGCCAGGCCGGCGATCTGACGCCGGATGGTGAACGTCACGATGACCCCCTCCCTGGCACGGTAACCGGCTCGAGGCGCATGACGGAGCAGGTTTCGGCTAAGGCCGTGCGGAAGCGGGCCGAAGGGGATGAGGGCGGCCCTCGTACGGGAGGTCATCATGCGAACTGTGGCCCTGGCGCTCGTTGCCGCTGTCGTCGTCGCGGCGACGACGGCCGGCTGTGCGGAGTCGAGCGAGTCGACCGGTACGCCCGTAGACCGTCTCGCCGAGGCCCGGGCGGCACTGCCGGAGTCGATCGTGAAAGCCGGAGCCCTGGTCGCCGGCACCGACCCGACCTTCGAACCGATGACCTTCAAGAACGGTACGGACTACACCGGCCTCGACGTCGATCTGGCCGAAGCGATAGCCGCGAAGCTCGGCCTGAGCGTGCGGTGGCAGACGGTCTCGTTCGGTGACCTGCTCGACCAGGTCGCGAAGCACGAGATCGACATGTCGATCTCCTCGATGTTCGACCGGGCCGAACGCCAGAAGAAGGCCGACTTCGTCAACTATCTCAACGCCGGCACGTCGATCGTCGTACCCAAGGGCGTCGGCGACATCGGGGGCATGGCCGGCCTGTGCGGCCGGCGCGTCGCTGCCCAGCCCGACACCGTGTTCGTCGAGATGGCCAACGCCCAGAAACGCGACTGCCGCAAGCGCCTGACCGTGGTGCCGTCGGACAGCCCGTCGGCGGATGTCCGGGACGGAAAGGCGGACGCCGCCCTCAACGACTTCCCGATCGCGGCGCTCGACGTCGAGAAGATGAAGACGCTGGAGCTCTCCGGGCCGCAGATCGAGGCGATCCCGTACGGAATCGGCGTCGCCAAGGACCGCAAGACGCTCACCGCCGCGGTGCAGGCGGCGCTGTACGCGCTGATCAACGACGGTTCCTACGACGCCCTGCTCGCCAAGTGGAAGGTCAAGGAAGGCGCTCTGCGTACCGGCTCGGTCAACGGAGGCGCCTGACGCCACCCGGACCGTCCTCAGCCGGTGCGCCGCAACGTGGTCCCGACACCCAGGACGGAAGCCAGGCCGTGTCCAGCAGCGGTGTCACGCCCGCGAAGTGCTCGATGACCGGCCGGAGTCCCGGGTGCGGATTCGTCCGCGGCAGCAGGAGCGAGAGCGGGTAGGCGATCGCCGGGTTCGCGATCGGGATGCGGCGGAGGTCGTGGCCGGCCGGCCAGATGTACCGGTCGCGGGCGCCGACGAGGGTGGCCACGTCGGCGGAGTCCGCGAGGGCGTCCAGGAGCACCTCGTTGCCGAAGTTCGGGCCGGCCGCGTCGATGCGCAGGTCGAAGGCGGTGACGAGCTGGTCGTAGAACTCCGACCACTCGCTGCGGGCCACGATGCCGGGCACCCAGATCCGCAGCCCGCGCAGCTGGGAAGGCGTCAGGGTGCGTGCGGCGGCGAGCGGATGCCGGGGGCCGACGAGGAGTTCCAGCGGGGAGTCATAGACGTGGATCATCTG
Organism: Actinoplanes aureus; assembly: GCF_015704865.1. GTDB lineage: Bacteria > Actinomycetota > Actinomycetes > Mycobacteriales > Micromonosporaceae > Actinoplanes > Actinoplanes aureus. The sequence goes on from NZ_JADQTO010000003.1 coordinate 361,131, forward strand.
TACGTCGGCCGGTAGCCGGGCCGGATCGGTGACCGTCCGGAACGAGGCGTCGACGTCGCCGGCCTGGACGGCGGCGGCCGCCACCCGCGGGTCGTCGACCCGGAGCGTCACCACGTCGAGCTGAGTCCCGGGATGCGACCGCCAGTACTCGTGCAGGACGACCGCCTGCGCGCTCCGCAGGCCCAGCACGTCGATCCGGAGAGCCCGCGAGCCCGGCCGGACCGCGGTGACGGCGCGATCGACTCCCGCGACGATGCTCCGGGCGTGGGGGAGCAGCGCCTGGCCGTCGAGCGTCAGTTCCACTCCCCGGGCGGTACGGGTGAACAGGCGGACCTCGAGCTCACGCTCAAGTCCGGCGATCCGCTTCGAGATCGCCTGCTGTGTCACGCCCAGCTCGTCGGCCGCGTGCTGCAACTGCCCGAGCTCGGCCGCGCGGACGAACGAGCGCAGTGCTTCGGTATCCATCGGCTCAGCCTATGCCTGCACAACCGAACGTTGTGGCTCGCCGATCGCCGGTTGTTTGATTCCCCGCTCGCGAAGGCGGTGTCATTCACGGGTCCAAACATCGGTTGTCGCGAGGGAGTCAGATGCGCGTCACGTCGGGGTCCGCGTTCGGCCGGCTGTGGGCGGCCTACGCGGTCAGCACCTACGGCTCGTGGATCGCCTTCGGAGCGTTCCCGCTCATCGCGGTTCAAGTGCTGGACTCGTCGGCCTTCGCGGTCTCGCTCCTGGACGCGGCCGGGCTCGCCGTCGCGGCGATCATCGCGTTTCCGCTCGGGCCGTGGGTCGAACGGCGGGCCAAGCGGCCGGTGATGATCGCGATGGACCTGGTCCGGTTCCTCGCGATGGCGAGTGTTCCGGTCGCGTACTTCGTCGGCCTGCTCTCCTACGGCCAGCTGCTGGTCGTCTCGGTGATCTGCGGGACCGCGGGAATCGCCTTCACCGCCGCATCCGGCGCGTACCTGAAGTACCTCGTCCGCGGCGATGACCTCCTCACCGCGAACGCCAGATTCGAGGGCACGAGCTGGGTGGCGACCGCGGCCGGGCCGCCCCTCGGCGGCGCGGCCATCGGGCTGCTCGGCCCGGTCGTCACCATCCTGGCCGACGCCGTCAGCTATCTGCTGTCCGCGCTGGCGGTCCTCGGTATCCGCGGCGGCGACGTCGCGACACCGCACGACCCGGCCGGCGGGTTGCGCGGCGCCGACCTGCTCGGTGGCTGGCGGTTCATCCGCCACGACCGGGTACTACGGTGCCTGTTCCTCAACTCGGTCCTGGTCGGCGGCCTGATCATGGCCACCGTCCCGCTGCTGGCCGTCCTCCTGCTGGGGGAGTACCACTTCTCGGCCTGGCAGTACGGTCTCGCCTTCGGCGTACCGGCGCTCGGCGGCCTCGTGGGCGCCCGGCTCTCCGCGCGCCTGGTGCGGCGGCACGGCCGGTACCGGGTCATGACCGTCTCCGGCTGGCTGCGCTCCTTCTTTCCGCTCGGCCTCGCGTTCGTCCATCCCGGCACCACCGGGCTGCTCACCGTGATCGCCGTCGAGGTTCTGCTGATCACGTGCATGGGCGTCTTCAACCCGATCTACGCCACCGAGCGTCTGCGGCGGACTCCCTCGGATCATGCCGCCCGGGTCCTCAGCGCCTGGAGCGTCGGCGGCAAACTCGTGCAGGCCGGCCTCATGGTGAGCTGGGGCGCCCTCGCCATGGTCACCAGCCCGCTCACCGCGATCACCATCTCCGGCGTTCTGCTGCTCGCCACCCCGCTCCTGTTGCCGAGAGCCGGCTGGGCGCCGGAGGATCCCGGCGCCCACGATCACGGTGATCGGCCGATCAGGCGATGGTCACCCGGACCGGCGCCGGCCGCTGGACGGTGGTGCCGTCGCCCAGCTGCCCGCTGGCGTTGTTGCCCCAGCACCACAGGCTGTCGTCGGTGCGCAGGGCGCAGCTGTGATAGCTGATGGTGAAGTCGTTCGTCCAGGTGGTGCCGTCGCCGACCCGGGTCGGGGTGTTCCGGGTGGTCGTGGTGCCGTCGCCGAGTTGCGCTGCCATGTTGTTGCCCCAGCACCACAGGCTCCCGTCGGTACGGGCCGCGCATGCCGAGATGTCGCCGGCCGTGACGTTGGACCACGTGGTGGCGGCGCCGACCCGGACCGGTGACGTCTGGTAGGGGCCGCTCATACCCAGCTGCCCGTACCCGTTGTCGCCCCAGCACCACAGCGTCCCGTCGGTGCGGACCGCGCAGGTGAAGAGATAACCGGCCGTCGCGTCGGCCCACGTGGTCTCGGTGCCGACCTGGGCCGGCGTCGTCCGGTAGCTCAGGATGCCGAGGCCGAGCTGCCCGGTCCGGCTGTCGCCCCAGCACCACAGGGTGCCGTCGGTACGCGTCGCGCACGTGTGCGCGAATCCGGTCGTGACACTGGCCCAGTTGGTCGCCGTGCCGACCTGCACCGGGGTGGTCTTGTAGTAGGCGGCGGGCTCGGTGCCCAGCTGCCCGAACCGGTTGAAGCCCCAGCACCACAGGGTTCCGTCGGTGCGTACGGCGCACGTGTGACTGTCGCCGGCGCTGACGGTGGCCCAGGTGGTGGCGTCGCCGACCCGTACCGGGGTGGTGCGGGTCGTGGTGGTGCCGTCACCGAGCTGGCCGTTGTGGTTGCTGCCCCAGCACCACAGGGTTCCGTCGGTCCGTACCGCGCAGTTGTACAGGGTGCCGGCGTCGAGGCTCGCCCAGGTGGTGGCGTCGCCGATGCGTACCGGTGCGGTGCGGTTGGTGGTGGTGCCGTCGCCCAGTGCGCCGCTGAAGTTGCCGCCCCAGCACCACAGTGTCCCGTCGCCCTGGATCGCGCAGCTGTGTTCGTATCCCGCGGTGACTCTGGCGCCCGCCGGCGCGGCCGAAGCGCTCGGCTCGGCCGCGGCTGGGCCCGCCGCTGCGCCGAGGGCGAGTGCCACCACTCCGGCGACCGTTGCCACCTTGACGGCGGCGGTCCGCCAGCGGGCCCGCAGCCATCCATTCCGACGTTCACCCATGTGCTTTCTCTCCCAACGAAGTCCACGGTTGTGGGAGCGCTCCCACAGTGTTGGAGAGAGTTCTAACATCCGTCCGTAGAATTGACCAGAACCAATGTGCAGAAATGGCGCCCGTTCACAATCGGCGTGCGCTTTCCCGGCGGTCGCGTTGCGGGAGTGCGCCGCGCGGTGGCCGCGCTGGGACAGCGGGGACGGGACCGATTCGGCGGGACGGCCGGTCACGCGTACCAGAAAGGGCGATCTCGGATTTCGCGGCGCAGCGGCGACGAGTTCGCTACGCCGCCGGCGACGCCCTGCTGGCGCAGATCGACGACGTCGAGCTGATCCGCCGCGCCGACCTCGCCATGTACGAGGCGAAGCGCGCCGGGCGCGGCCGGCTGACGGTGTTCGAACCCGGGCTGGACTCGAGTTCGCTCTGCCTCGACGGGCCGGCCGGCGTGTTGCGCCAGCTCGTCGACCCGTGAACCCCGGGTGGGCCCGGCTTGCGCCGAGCCCACCCGGAACCCCGTCAGCGTTGCCGTGTCAACAGACCCGGACGGTAGGGCAGCAGGCCGTAGTCGCCGCCGGAGTTCGGCGAACGGCCCTGGTAGAGCAGTTGCAGGTTGCACGGATCGATCGTCATGGTCTGATCGGCGCTGGTGCGGATCAGTTCGCCGTGGCTGATGTCGTTGGTCCAGGTGGCGCCGCTGTTGGCCTTACCGGCGAACGGGTTGCTCTCGGTCGCGGCCTGCGGTGTCCACGAACCGCCCAGGCTGCTGGCGGTGAACGAGCGGAAGTAGCGCCCGTTCGCGCCGATCGCCTCGACGATCATGAGGTACTGGTTCTGGCCCTGGACCTTGTACACCTGAGGCGCCTCGAACAGGTTGTTCGTCGTGTCGCTCATGATGGTGGTGTAGCTGGAGCCGAAGCTGCCGGGGAAGTTGCCGATCGGCATGCTGGCCCGGTAGATCTTGCCGTTGTCCCCGGCGAAGAACAGGTACATGTTCGTGCCGTCACCGATCAGCGTCTGGTCGATGGGGCCCGTCCCGGAGCCGGTGATGCTTCCGGAGAAGAGCGTCTGCGGCGCCGACCATCCGTTCGGGTTGGTCGGGTCGCTGGAGGTCCGGTAGGAGAAGGCCGGCCCACCCCACTGGTAGGCGAGCACCCAGATGTTCTTCGGCGCGAAGTAGAACAGCGACGGCGCCACGGTGGCCGACGACATCGCGTTCTGGCTGGCCGAGGCCAGGTCGGACCAGTTCGTGATGAGGCTGAAGTTCATCGAGCCCCAGGTCGTTCCGGTGTCGTGCGTGGTGGCGTAGACGAGGTGCCGGCCGTTGTAGGGCGCGGTGGTGAAGTCCTTCAGCGAGACCCACCCCGACCTCGGGTTCGCCAGCGACCCGGTCGAGGACCAGCGGTACGTCGACGGGAGAGAGCACGTTCCACCGGTCGGTGACGACGAGGGTGTGCCACCGCCGACCCGGACGAGCTGCCACTGCTGGTTGGCGCCGTTCCAGTCGGTGTACTGCACGATGTTGGCGCCGTCCGCGGTGGAGGCGCCCTGGACTTCCAGGGCCTTGCCGCTGTTACGGTTGATCAGCTGGATGTAGCCGTCGATGTCCTGCACGCTGAACTGCTGGTTCGCCGCGTTGTTGTCGGTCCACTGCACGATGGCGCCGCCGTTGGACTTGAGCCGGTAGTAGCCGCCGCCGGAGTCGACGAACTGCCACTGCTGCTGGGCGCCGTCGTTGCGGGACCACTGGGTGATCCGGGCGCCGTCGCTGGTGGCCAGGTTGTAGACGTCGAGGGCCTTGCCACTGTTGCGGTTCACCAGCACATAGGAGGCGCTGGTGTCGATCGTCGCCGCGGACGCGGCCGAGGCGGTCACCGCGACCACTCCGGCGCCGGCGAGCAGGATCACCGCGGCCAGAGCGCCGCGCCACCGCCTGCGGCGCGTCGCCCTGGGTGCCACTTCAGCTGCTTCTGGGGGTACGGGGGAACGGTCCATTGTCATTCCGGTCTCCTCTGGGGACATGGGGATGGGCGGGTTCAGCTGATCCGGACGAGTTGCCACTGCTGGTTGGCGCCGTTCCAGTCGGTGTACTGGACGATGTTGGCGCCGTCGGCGGTGGAGGCGCCCTGGACTTCCAGGGCCTTGCCGCTGTTGCGGTTGATCAGCTGGACGTAACCGTCGATGGTCTGGACGCTGAACTGCTGGTTCGTGGCGTTGCCGTCGGTCCACTGCACGATCGGGCCGCCGTCGGCGGTCGACCGGTTGGCGACGTCCAGGACCTTGCCGGAGTGCTTCGACTTGAGCCGGTAGGAGCCGCTGCCGGACGACACGAACTGCCACTGCTGCTGCGCGCCGTTGTTGCGGGCCCACTGGGTGATCCGGGCGCCGTCGGTGGTGGCCAGGTTGTAGACGTCCAGGGCCTTGCCGCTGTTGCGGTTGAGCAGCACGTACCAGGCGCTGGTGTCGATCCCGGTGGACGGCGACGTGGGGCCGGAACCGCCGCCGTTGAGCGCGTTGAGCACGGCGGTGTAGGCGGCCTTCTTGTTGCCGTTCGCGTCGAACAGCAGCGGGTTCGCCCCGGTGCGCCAGGAGTCGCTGTCGCGGATGCCCCAGACGGTGATGCCGGTGCACCGGGACACCGCCAGGCAGGCCTTGGTGACGGTGGCGTACGCGTCGGCCTGACCGCTGCCGGAGATGTCCAGCTCGGTGATCTGCACGTCGACGCCCAGGTTGGCGAAGCGCTGCAGGTTGGCCTGGTAGTCGCCGGGCGCGCTGTTGGTCAGGTGCGACTGGAAGCCGACGCAGTCGATCGGCACACCGCGGGCCTTGAAGTCGACGACCATGTTGTAGACGGCCGTGCTCTTCGCGTTGACGCCGTCGGTGTTGTAGTCGTTGTAGCAGAGCCGCGCCGACGGATCCGCGGCCCGGGCGGCCCGGAACGCGGCCTCGATCCAGTCGTTGCCGGTCTGCTGGAGGATCGAGTTGCGGCGCGAGCCCCGGCCGTCGTCGGCGAACGCCTCGTTCACCACGTCCCAGGAGTGGATCTTGCCCCGGTAGTGGGTCGCGACCTGGGTGATGTGGTTGAGCATCGCCGAGCGCAGCGTGCTGCCGGACAGCGACTGGGCCCAGCCCGGCATCTGCGAGTGCCAGGCCAGGGCGTGACCGCGTACCAGCTGGCCGTTGGCCTGGGCCTGGGCGAGGATCCGGTCGCCGCTGCTGTAGTTGAACGTGCCACGGGACGGCTCGGTGGCGTCCCACTTCATCTCGTTCTCCGCGGTCACCGAGCCGAACTCGGTGTTGAGGATCCGCGTGTAGGTGCTGTCGCCGAGCCGGGAGGCGGCGACGGCCGTACCGAAGTAGCGACCCTTCTCGACCGCCGCCGCTCGCAGCGTGGTCGCGGCCTCGGCGAAGGTGCCGAAGGCGACCGCCGTCCCCGCGGCGAGCAGGCCGGTCAGCAGCATCGGAAGGATCTTCCGGAGCCGTCGTCGTGCGGGTGGGGGATGTGCCATGGTGCAGCCTTTCGGGGGATCAGGGGGTGGTCAGGTCGAACCGGTTGACGGTGACGGTGCCGCCGAGGGCCTGGGTGGCGTAGTTGAAGATGCCGAAGCGGTAGCCCATGAAGAACTGCCAGGCGTTGTTGAGGGTGAAGGCCGGGCCCAGGGCGGTGAAGTTGGTGCCGTTCGTGCTGTAGGAGAACGTGGCGGTGCGGCCGGAGCCGGGCCGGATGTCGGCGCTGACCCGCAGCCAGATCCGGCCGCCGGTCACGGTGGCGCCGGCGGCTTCGGTGCCGGTGCCGGTGGTGGCCCAGCTCGAGTTCATGGTCAGGCCGTTGGTCATCGACACCCGGGTGGTGCCGTTGTCCTTGCGGACGCCGATCCAGGCCGAGGAGTCGCGCAGCATGGCCAGGCCGGCCCGGTCGCCGTTGGCCATCTGCGAGTAGTCCAGCTCGATGGTCGCGGTGGACGACGGGCCCTGGATCCGGTGGGTGAGCGTGTTGCGTGCGGCGTACAGGTCGTTGGTGACCGTGGCGGTGGACAGCCGCAGCCCGGCGCCGACACTGAATCGGCTGGTGTCCGGGTTGTGGTTCCATTCCCAGCGATGTCCCAGCCGGGTGCCGGTGAAGGTGTCCGGGCCGATCATCGGCTGCACGGTCTTCGACGTGGTGATGTTCGGCTTCGGGTAGGTGGCGCCCCAGCGGCCGTTGACGGTGGTCAGGACCGGCCAGTCGTTGCTCCAGGTGATCGGGGCCAGGGTCGGTACCCGCCCGCCGGGGTAGGCGTCGGTGAACGCCATGTACCACCAGTCGCCGTTCTGGGTCTGCACCAGGCCGCCCTGATGCGGCACGCCGCCGCCGGAGATCGGGCCGGGCAGATCGAGCAGGACCTGGCGTTGCTCGTACGGGCCCCACGGGCTGGTCGAGCGCAGTACGTACTGGCCGTTGGCCGGGCGGGTCAGCCAGATGTAGTAGTAGCCGCCGCGCTTGTACATGCGGGCACCTTCCAGGGTGCCGATGCTCGACGGCGTGGTGTAGACCGTCTGTGCCCGCACCTGCGAGGTCAGATCCGCGGAGAGCTGCGCGACGCTGATCGTGCCGTTGCCGTACGCGACGTACGGGGTGTCGTTGTCGAACAGCAGCCCGGCGTCGTAGTAGCAGTTGTTGAGCCGGGCCTTCTTCGACCAGGTGCCGTCCACTGCGGACGCGGTGTAGACGTAGGTGCGGTTGAACTCGGTGCACCCCAGCCAGTAGTAGGTGCTGTTGCTCGGGCGGTAGTTGAACGCGGAGGCCCAGATGCCCTTCACGTACGCCCGGCCGCCGGACAGATCGTAGGCCGGCGAGTCGAAGTCCAGCCGCGGCACGGAGTGTCCCGCGTACTCCCAGTTCACCAGGTCGTACGAGCGCAGGATCGGGGCGCCCGGCGAGTAGTGCATGGTCGACGCCGAGTAGTAGTAGGCGTCACCGACCCGGATGATGTCGCCGTCGGCGAAGTCCTGCCACACCACCGGGTTCGTGAACCCGGTGCCCGGTGTGCCGCCGCCGACCGGTACCAGCTGCCACTGCTGGTTGGCGCCGTTCCAGTCGGTGTACTGCACGATGTTGGCGCCGTCGGCGGTGGAGGCGCCCTGGACTTCCAGGGCCTTGCCGCTGTTACGGTTGATCAGCTGGATGTAGCCGTCGATGTCCTGCACGCTGAACTGCTGGTTCGTGGCGTTGCCGTCGGTCCACTGCACGATCGGGCCGCCGTCGGCGGTCGACCGGTTGGCGACGTCGAGGACCTTGCCGGAGTGCCGGGACTTGAGCCGGTAGTAGCCGCCGCCGGAGTCGACGAACTGCCACTGCTGCTGGGCGCCGTCGTTGCGGGACCACTGGGTGATCCGGGCGCCGTCGCTGGTGGCCAGGTTGTAGACGTCGAGGGCCTTGCCGCTGTTGCGGTTGACCAGCACGTACCAGGCGTTGGTGTCGATCGTCGCCGCCGACGCCGCCGGAGCGGCGACGATGGTGAGCGCCGCGCCCAGGACGGCGGTCAGGATGGAAAGTCCGAAGCGAGCCCTCATTGTCAACTCCTCGAATGGCACGCAGTTTGGGAACGCTCACATTCGTGCTGCGATATTGCCAGACGTTTACGGCCGTTACAAGACGTCAATGTGAATGAGGGTCGGGAAGGGCAATAAGAGCAGTTCAAGACGCGTCTGCCGGGCAAGTTTTATTGGCACGACTCACGTGGGACAGCGCATATAACGGTTTTTGCGGAACCAAATTGAAATGAACGCGAACACCGGTGCGCGACGGTTACTGTTATATGTGTGCGGGCTCGCGGGTCGGGTCAGTCGCCGAGTGGCGGGCGCACCAGGAAGGAACCGTCGGCGCGGAAATCCTCGGTGTTGTCGGACTGGTCGACCCACAGTTCGTCGCCGCGGTGCCGGAGGAACCATCCGGGATAGTTGGATGCTTCCAGCGTCACCGAACCCGCCGTCTGCCCGGGCCGGGGACAGAACGTGGCGTCCCCGCGGAACAACGCCGTGCCGTCGTTGCGGTCCAGCCGCACCCGCCACGACGAGTGCCGCAGATAGCGGCCGTCCGAGACCCGGAACGAGAAGCACTCCGCGTCAGCCAGCCCCTCGGCCACCCGGAACGTGGCCTGCCGCCGGGCCGTGACCGTGTTGCCGGGACCGACCTCGGTGAGCCCGCCCAGGTCACCGGTCGCCGTGACGAACCGCCCGGCGGCGTTCGCCGACTCCAGCGACGCGGGTCCGGTCCGCAGGATCCGGTTCCCCGTGCCGGCGCTCGACGGGCTGGCCGGAACGGCGGTTCGCGGAGCCGCCGTCGGGGCCCCGATCGTCGCCGGCCGCGAGGTCTCCGGGCTGGACAACTGCACCGCGCCGACGGTGGCGCCGGCGGCAAGCGTTCCCGCGGCCACGGTCGCCACCACCGGATGTGCCGCGGCCAGGGGCACCAGTTGACCGAGCACCCCGGCCTTCCCGGCGGCGGCGGAAGCGCCGGAGAGCGCCATGCCGGCACCGCCGGCCGCAGCGCCCTCGCCCGCGCTCTTGGCGAGAACCACCGCGGTCAGCGTCGCCGGCACCGGGAACAGCGCGAGACCGGGCAGCAACCGATCGGTCGTCACCAGATCGCCGGCCGCACGTGTGCAGACCGGGCACGCGCGGACGTGCCGGGCCAGGCGTTTACGCCACAGCGGGCTCGGGACCCCGTCCCAACCCGAGAGCTCGTCGTCCAGCCGGGGGCACCGGGGGTGGGCGTCCAGGGCCGCCACGACCGCACGGCTCAGGTCGAGCTGAGCGCGCATCCGCTGGACCCGTACGCCCGCGTGGATCACCGTGACCCCGAGCGCGTGCGCCAGCTCCGAGCGGGACAGCTGCCCCGCCACCTCGAGCCACCACAGCGACAACAACGTGCGGTCGTCCGAGTCCAGCCATCGGCCGGCCCGCTGCACCTGGCGGCGCTGCGCGGACAACTCCACGCGCAGGTGAGTGACGCCCTCGAAACGCGCGTCGGCGTCCGGCAGCTCCGCGGCGTCCTCGAGCGGTGCGGTGTGTGCCGCGGCGCGGTTCGCCCGCTGCTGGTAGGTGCCGACCTGGCGCAGCGCGATGGCCGCCAGCCACGGCCGGAAGCTCTCCGGTGAACGCAGCTTCCGCAGTTGCCGCAGTGCGCGCAGCATGATGTCCTGCGCGACGTCATCGACGTCCGGATGCCCGTCGAGCGCTTGCCGGACGATCGTGTACACCATGGGCAGATGCGCCGCGACGAGTTCGTCCAGCGCGGCACGGTCGCCGGCCTGAGCCGCCCGCACCAATTCGGCGCCGTCCGTTCGGGTAGCTCGCACGTTTCCTCGTCACCGCCGCAACACCCAGATGCCTGCCCTGGGTGAACCCTAGAGTGCTCCGGTTCGAGAAAACCGGCGGCTCGCCGAAACTTCCGATACCCGCCTTCGTCAGAATGGCGCGATTCCCCTCACCGGGAAACCTGTTATGCCGGCACTGCGAGGAAGGTCGTGCCGCTCAGATCCGCGTGGCGGCCGGGGACGTGGCGGGCAGCGCCTCACCGACGGCGGCGAGCAGTTCCACGGCGGTGAACGGCTTCTGGACGATGCGGGTCGCCTCGTCGAGGCCGTATCGGCGGCGCAGCTCGCTGTCGCTGTAGCCGGACATGAACAGCACGCGCAGGCCGGGGTGCCGGGCGCACATGCGGGCGGCGACCGCCGGTCCGGACTCGCCGGGCAGCTCGATGTCGGTGAGGAGCAGGCGCACGCCGTGCAGGCCGGCGTCGGGCGGGGAACTCCCGCTCAGGGCGATGGTGCGGTATCCGTTCTCCCGCAGGATGCGGAGCACGAGGTCACGTACGTATTCCTCGTCCTCGATGACCGCCACCAGCTCACCGTGACCGGAACAGAGCGCGGCGGCCGGCCCTGCCGGCTGGCCGGCCGGTTCGGCCGCAGGCGGCAGCAGGATCTGGAAGGTCGTGCCGATGCCGGGGGTGGACTCCACACCGATGTGTCCGCCGGCGTCACCTACGATGCCGTAGACCGTGGCCAGGCCCAGCCCGGTGCCCTGATCGGCCGGCTTGGTGGTGAAGAACGGTTCGAACAGCCGGTCGCGCACCTCGGCCGTCATGCCGGTACCCGTGTCGCTCACCGTCAGCCGGGCGTACGGGCCCGGCGGCAGCGGGATGGCTTCCCCCGCGCTCACCTCGGTGAGGTCCGTCTCGACCACCACCACGCCGCCGTCGGGCATCGCGTCGCGGGCGTTGATGACCAGGTTGAGCAGGATCTGGTCGAGCCGTCCGCGGTTGGCGCTCACCGGGAGCGCGCCGTCGCAGGGGCGGCAGACCAGCCGGATGTTCGCGCCGATGGTACGGCTCAGCAGCTCGCCGGCATCGGTGATGACCTCGTTGAGGTCGACCGTCTCGACCTCGGTGGGTTCCCGCTTGGCGAACAGCAACAGCTGTCCGGTCAGCGACTTGGCCCGCTCGGCCGCGTCCCGGATCCGGGCGAGGTCGCGGGCGCTGTCGCCGGTCACCTCCTCGGTGAGGAAGTCGGCGTAGTTGAGGATGATGGCGAGCAGATTGTTGAAGTCGTGGGCGATGCCGCCGGCGAGCTGGCCGAGGCTCTCCAGCCGTGCGGCCCGCGCCGAACGTTCCCGGGCCTGCTTCTCCTCGGTGACGTCCCGTTCGGTGCCGGCCACGGCCACGATGGTGCCGTCCGCGTCGCGAATCGGCGAGACGGCCACCGAGACGAGGAAGGGAGTGCCGTCGCTGCGGACCCGTTTCGTCTCGTCCATGCGGATCTGCTGGCCGGCGGCCAGGTCGTTCAGCGCCTGACGCAGCCGCTCCGGCCGGTCCATCCCGATCAGGTCGCCGACCGGCCTGCCGATCACCTGGTCCGCGGTGTATCCGTAGATTCGTTCCGCGCCACTGTTCCAGGCGGTGATGGTGCCGTCGAGCGTGCTGACGATTATCGCGTCGGAGGACTGCCGCACGATCGCGGCGAGCATCTCCCGTTCCCGCGCCGCGTTGGCGCTGGCCCGTAACGCGGTCCGCAGGTGACGAGCGATACCCCAGCTGATCATCGTCGTGCCGACGATCGTCAGTAGCCGCAGCATCTGGTCGGTGGAGCTCAGCAGGCCCTGCCAGGTGGAGATGGCGAAGGCCGCGAGCAGTGCGTAGCCGCCGACCGCCAGCACGGCCGGCGGGCTGGCGGCGGCCGCGGCCAGCGGAGCCCCGATTGCCATCACGCCGAACATGAGCAGTCGCTGCGGTGCGACCGCGGAGATCGCCGCCAGCAGGGTCACCGTGGCCACCGACACCAGGACGTAGGGCGACCGCGATGGAGCTCGCTCATCAGAGGCCGGTTTCTGGAGCTTCATTTAAGGCGCGACCCTTCCGGGAAGCTGTCGGTTGGCCCTGGCCGGATACCGGTATATTAATCCGGTTTGGCAGGCTGGTCCGGCCGATTCGTCTCGGTATCGGGGTGGCGGTGGACAAACCCGCGGACCGGAGGCCGGTGCTCAGGCTCATCGGTCGGCATACCGTCGCCGATGGCCGCCGCGTACCGATCCGCGAGCGGCCGCGCGCTCAGGCCGTGCGCGAACACGCTGAGCAGCACAGTCACCCCGATGACGGCGACGGCGAGGTCCGCCCGCTCGTGCAGTTCCTCGAGGGCGATCAGCGCGAAGATGACCGAGGCCAGACCGCGCGGACCGAACCATCCGAGGAAGGCCACGGTCCGCGGTGACAGCCGGCTACCGATCAGGGCCAGCGCGACCGGAAGCATCCGGACCGCGGTAAGGCTCAGCACGGCGTAGACGATCACCCGCCAGTCGACCCGGTCGACGACGACCGGAACAGCGACCGCGCCGAAGAGCAACCAGGTGAGCAGGGACATGAGACCGGCCGTCTGCTCGACGAAGAACACCTCGCGTACCCCGCCGCGGCCGGCGGAGTCGCCGAACGCCAGTCCCGCGATGAACGCCGCGACGAAGCCGTTGCCGTCGAGCCACACGGTGAGCGTGTACGCCGCCAGCGCCAGTGCCAGCACACCTGGTCCCGCGACGTCCTCCGAGGCCCACTGCCGGGCGCGGGCCAGCCGCATGGCCCGGCCACCCGCGACGCCGATGGCGATCCCGGTCGCGCAACCGATCGCCAGCGCGGTCAGGGCCGGGCCCGGGCCGTGTCCCTCGAGGCTTTCGGCCGCGACGGCTCCGGCGATCGCCACCGTCACGATCGGGGTGGCGATGCCGTCGTTGAGCCCGCTCTCCACGTTCAGGATCCGGCGGATGCGTCGCGGCACCGCCGGGTTGGTCATCACCGACGCGCCCAGCGCCGCGTCGGTCGGTGCCAGTGCGGCGCCGACCAGCAGCGCCAGCCAGAAACCCAGGCCGTCGAACAACCACATCGCCAGCAGCGTGCCCACGGTGATGGTGAGCGGCAGGCCGACCGCGAGCAGGCGTGCGTACACCCCGAGGTCGGCGCGTAGCTCCCGCAGCCGTACCCGGGAGGCGTCCGCGAACAGCACCCACACCAGGGTGATCTCGGCAAGGAGTTTGATCGGCTCCTGCCAGCCGTCCGGCTCGATGACCCGGAGCGCCTCACCGAAGATCAGGCCGACCGTCACGAAGATGATCGGCGCGGTCAGGTCCGCGCGCCCGAGCCGCGCCGAGAACAGCGCCCAGACGAACACGACCGACGCGACCAGGCCGACCGACGCCACGTCCATTCTCGCCCCCCGGGTGCGTCCGGAACCGGCCGATCCGTTGATCGTGTGCCTGACCGGTCACGGCCGCCTCGCCCGCCACGGATGAGTCGCCTGCCGGAGTGACCCAGATCAACGGTCGTGACGACGCGGCGCGCAGTACCGTGACGGCGTGCCGCGAAAAGCCGAATTGACCAGCGCAGACCTCAATGACATCCGGCAGTCCGCCCTCGGGGCCGCCGACCCGCTCGGTGTGGCCGCCGATCTCGCCGGCGCCGTGGAGTCCGGGCGCCTGGCCGACCCGCGGGATGCGGGCCTCGCGCTCACGCTCGCCGCCGAGATCGCGGAGAGCCGGACGAAGCTCGACGCCGCCCTGCGATACGTGGAGCGGGCCCTGGAGGCGTACGAGAAACGGGACGACAGCCAGGTCGCCGCCGCCCGGGCCCTGCGAGCCCGGATCCTGTTCCGCGTCGGCCGGGAGAGCGAGGCGATCGCCGAGCTGGAGCCGCTGCGGCCGCTGCTCACCGAGTACCCGGACGCGGCGGCGTACATCACCTCGGCTCTGGTCGTCGCCGGGCGCGGCCGCGAGGCCGAGCAATGGCTGACCGAGGCGGTACAGCGCGCACTGGCCGAGCGGGGCGCCGCCGAGCCGGCCAGCGCGGACGACGCCGGTCTGCTGTTCTTCCTCCTGCAGCAGCGGCATCGCCTGCGCCATGCGCTCGGCCTGCCGCACGACACCCACGACAACCTCGCCGAACGGCTGGAGAGCAAGCTCGCCGGCGCCACCGCCCGGACCGCCGAACCCGCCGGCGACCTGCTGTTCTGGTCGCAGGCCGAGTTCGGCCGGATGGTGGCGCGGTGGCCGGCGCTGACCGAGGCGTACGGCGCGACCTGGGACGAGCACCGCGCCCGCCTGGAAAGTGAACTGTTCCGGCTCACCGGCGCCGGTCGCACCGACCTGGCACTGCTGCCCGGATCGGTCACCGGCCTGGCCGCGCACGCCGGGACCGACGGAGATCCGGCCAGCGCGGAGAGCCGCGCGGGCTACGCGAACCGGCTGGCCGCCGGCACCGCGAAGATCGGCTGGCCGCCGGAGCGGAACGCGGCGTGCTGGTGCGGATCCGGGCTCAAGTACAAGAAGTGCTGCCTGCCCCGCTCCCGCGGCTGACCGCGTCCGGTCAGCTCTGGCCGAACGCGGCGCCCAGACCGGTGAGGTCGACGGAACGCCGGGCGTGTTCCGGGACGTGATCGACGAGCGGTCGCATGGCCTCCAGCGCGGTGAGGATCTGCCGTCCGACCCGTTCCACCGGCCGGACGGCGTCCACCGTGACGAGGATGCCGCGCGCGGCGTACCAGTCGACGATGGGGTGGGTCACCTCGTGGTAGAGGGCGAGGCGGTGGCGGATGACCTGCTCGGTGTCGTCCGACCGGCCCTCCAGAGCGGCCCGGGCCAGTAGCCGGCGGGTCAGTTCCTCGTCGCCGGCCTTCAGGTGCAGCGCCACGTTCGCGGTCATCTCCAGGCTGAGGCCGACCTCGTAGAGCGCCCGCGCCTGCGCCATGTTGCGCGGCATGCCGTCCAGCACGTATCCGCCGCCGGCGTGCTTGGCCTCGACGAAGGCGGACCGCACCATCTCCAGCACGATCTCGTCGGGAACCAGCTCACCCCGGTTGAGGCGGTCCTGAACGGCGCGGCCCAGTTCGGTACCCCGTGCCACGTGGTCGCGCAACAGGTCGCCGGTCGCGATGTGCGGGACGTCGAAGTGCGTGGCGATCAGAGCGCCCTGGGTACCTTTGCCGGCTCCCGGCGGTGCCACCAGCAAAACCCGCATCACGCACGTCCTTCCATCGATGAGCGTCGCGAGCGGATCGCGTCGTCACGCTGACGATCGTAAGGCCGCGCCCGTCGCCACTCATCCGTCAGGGGTGGTACCTCGGCCCCGGCGCTACGGCGAGCATGGAGGTAAGACGGGGGAGTCCGTCGCGAGAGGGGAAGCCCGGAATGGCCGAGGAGCGCAGCAGGGCGTGGGCCGGATGGATCGCCTTCGCCGCAATGATCATGATCATCACGAGTCTCATCAACATCTTCCAGGGCATGGTGGCGCTGCTCGACGACGAGCGCGTGGTCGCCACCCCCGACGCGTTCGTTCTCGTGGACATAACGTCCTGGGGATGGGCGCTCGTGCTGTTCGGCGTGGTGATGCTCGCCGTCGGCGGATGCCTGCTCGCCGGGATGACCTGGGCCCGGATCGTCGCGATCATCGTGGTCGGCCTGCACGCCGTCTCCCAGGTGGCATCGCTCGGCGCCTACCCGATCTGGTCGCTGCTGATGATCGCCCTGGACACGGTGGTGCTCTTCGCGCTCACCGCACGCTGGTCATCGGGCGCCGAGGAACTGCGCTACCAGAACGAGCGGCGCGGCTCGCCCGCCGAGCTGGCCGGCGATCCGCTGCACGGGCAGCTCCCGCACGAGACGCCGCCGCTCTACGGGCCGCGCGTCAGCTGACCGGACGGAGGTTGCGACATGGGCTTCGGAGATCGGCGAGCGCGGCGGCGCGAGGAGCGCGAGACGTTCGGGCACGCCGGCAGCGCGCGGCGCTACCGGATGCGGGAGAAGCTCCTCTCGATCGGCGACGACTTCTGGATCGAGGACGAGCAGGGCGAGCGGATCTTCCGGGTGGACGGGAAGGCGCTGCGCCTGCGCAAGACGTTCCACCTCGAGGACATGCGAGGCGAGCGGCTGTGCACCATCCAGAAGCGGGTCATGCACATCCGCGACACCATGGAGATCGAGGGGCCGGACGGTGCCCGGATCGCGCTCGTACACAAGGCGCTGATCTCGCCGCTGCGGGAACGCTGGAAGATCGACGTCGAGGACGGCCCGGACCTGGAGGCGCGAGGCAACATCGTCGACCACGAGTACGAGATCGAGGCGGGCGACCGCAAGGTCGCCCAGGTCTCGAAGCGGTGGTTCCGGGTGCGCGACACCTACGGCGTCGAGATGGCCCCCGACCAGGATCCGGCGCTGTTGCTCGCGGTCACGGTGGCGATCGACGACATGACCCACTAGGTGTCTGCATGCCGGTCACGCGTACCGAGGAAGGAGAGTGACCGACTAGCAGACCTCGCTTCAGGCGGTCTCCGGGCGTCGCCGTTCGTCGCGCGGGGTGACCGGGCCCGGTGCCTCCAGGGTCACCTTCGACGCGTCCAGGATCGTCGTCCGGTCCGAGCGCTGGTC
Source organism: Actinoplanes aureus (assembly GCF_015704865.1). GTDB lineage: Bacteria > Actinomycetota > Actinomycetes > Mycobacteriales > Micromonosporaceae > Actinoplanes > Actinoplanes aureus. The sequence continues at coordinate 378,079 of NZ_JADQTO010000003.1, forward strand.
CTTGAACAGGATCACGAACAGCACCAGCACGACACCCGCGATGATGGCGGGGATGATCCAGATCTGGGTCCAGTCATGGCCGTCGGCGGTGACGAACCGGTCCACGATCGGGCCGGCCACCAGCGATCCGATCAGGATGCCGACGCCGTACGTCGCCAGGGTGATCAGGCCCTGCGCCGCGCTGCGGAACCGCTCGCCAGCGAACTTGTCGGTGTAGATCTGGCCGGCGACGAAGAAGAAGTCGTAGCAGATGCCGTGCAGGATGATGCCCAGCAGCAGCATCCAGTACAGGCTGCCGGCGTCGCCGTAGGCGAAGAAGACGTACCGCAACGCCCAGGCCGCCATGCCGATGGCCAGCGTCATCTTCACGCCGAGGCGCACCAGCAGGAACGGCATCAGCAGCAGGAACAGGACCTCGGAGGCCTGCCCGAGGGACTGCACGGCCGCCGCTGAGCGGACGCCCTGTTCATTGAGGAACAGGTTGGTGAAGTTGTAGTAGAACGCCAGCGGAATGCAGATCGCGATCGAGGACAGGAAGAACACCAGGTAGGACCGGTTCTTGAGCAGGCCCAGCGCTTCCAGTCCGAGCAGGTCGCGGACGCTGGCCTTCTCGCCGCGCCGGGTCGGTGGGGTGGCCGGGAGCAGGAAGCTGAACACTCCGAGGATCAACGAGGCGATCGCGGCCATCCGGAAGGTCTGTGCCAGTTGCTCGTCGCGTTCCCAGGCCAGCAAGCCGATGGTGACGCCGGCGACGATCCACCCGATCGTGCCGAGCACCCGTACCGCAGGGAACTGCCTCTCCGGATTGGTCATCTGCCGGAACGACACCGAGTTCACCAGGGCCAGCGTCGGCATGTAAAGGATCATGTAGCCGAGGATCACCGGGAAGAACGCCGTGAAGGTCGACATGGTGGACGCCCAGAACAGCAGCGCGGCACCGGCCAGGTGCAGGATCCCCAGCACCTTCTGGGCGGAGAAGAACTGGTCGGCGATGAGGCCGATGATGAACGGTGCCGCGATCGCACCGAGGGACTGCGTCAGATAGGCGAGGCTGATCTGGCTGGCGGAAGCCTCCAGGCTGTTGTCCAGGTAGGTGGCCATCGTGACGAACCAGGCACCCCACACGAAGAACTGCAGGAACATCATCAGCGAGAGCTTCAGGCGGATGGACGTGCTTATCGCGCTCGGTGGCTGAGCTGTCGGAGCCGTCATGGTGGTGGGGCCTCCTCGATACTTTGACCTTCACTCGGTACCTCGACCCAGCCGCCGTTCGCGGCGGAGGTCAGGACCGCGTCGGTGACGACGGCGGCACGCAGACCGTCGCCGAACGTGGGCAGGCCGTCGGGCTTCTCGCCCGCGGTGGCGGCGTACACGTCGGCGACGAAGGCGGTGAAACAGTCCAGATAGCCCTGGGGATGACCGGCCGGGAGGATGTCGTAGCGCGACCCCGTACCGCGGGGCACGACCGCGTTCTGCTCCCGCCCGCCCACCCACAGGGCATCGGGAAGTTCCTGGTCGAACTGCAGCGACGCCTGCGCCGCGTCGACCGAGAACCACAGCCGGTTCTTGCGTCCCGGCGAGACCTGGCTGACCACGACCGAGCCGATCGCTCCGCGGTCGGTCTCGAACATGACCGTCGCGGCGTCCTCGGTGGACGGCGCCGGCCGGTCGGCTCCCCGTGGGACGGTGAGCATGCGGGCGGCCAGCCGGGTGATGCGGTGGCCGGTGGTGAACTCGACGACGTCGCACCAGTGCACGCCGATGTCGCCGAACGCCCGGGAGCCGCCGCCCAGCGCCGGATCGAGCCGCCAGTCGTGGTCCTCCGTACGCGACAGCCAGTCCTGCAGGTAGGAGCCGTGCACCAGGCGTACCGGCCCGGCGTCACCGCGGCGTACCCGGGCACGTGCCTCCCGGACCGTGGGGTAGAAGCGATACACGAACGGCACCGCGGCGACCACCGGTGCCCGGGCCGCCAGCTCGGCCAGCCGCCGGGCGCTGGCCACGGACGTGGCCAGCGGCTTCTCACAGATCACGTGTTTCCCGGCGGCTATGGCGCGTTCGGCGAGCGGAGCGTGCAGGTGGTTGGGCGTGCAGATGTGCACCACGTCGATGTCGTCGGCCTCGGCCAGGTCCTCCCCGGACTGCGCCGCCCGCCGCGCCATCAACCGGGTGGCCGCGACCTGTGCCGATGGCAGGTCGTGGCTCGCCACGGCGGCGAGGACACCGCCGGCCGCGCGTACGGCCCGCGCGTGGACCTCGCCGATGAAACCGGCGCCGACGATCCCGGATCGGGGAAGACCTGCCATGGAGAGCAACTCCTCTCGGAGCTCACGTGCCGCCCGTCATGGGGTCGGCGTGAACACCACCTCGTCCGACCCGCTGAGCGGCGGAAGCCCGCCCTCCGGCGCGTCGGTGTAGCTGGCGACGAAGACGCCGCGCAGGTTGCTGGCACCGGCGTGCCCGGTGTCCACGAAGGTCTGGATCGAGCCCGCGCAACCGGCCGTGGAGGTGAGCGGGTGCCCGTGCTCGTCATGCCCGAGGATGTAGGCCACGTTCACTCTCGCGCAGTCGATCGGCCCGTCGTCCTCGACCGTCACCGTGAAGGTGACCACGTCGCCGAACTGGAAGGTGCCGCCGGCGGGTTCGGCGTTCAGTGTCACCACCGGGACCGTGTTGCCGACGACGATCCGCACCGATGCCCAGGCCCGCCGGCCGGTGGAGTCGGTGACGTTCAGCGTCGCCTCGTAGACGCCGTTCTCGGTGTAGGTGAACGACGGGTTCAGCTCGCGGGAGTCGACCCGGCCGTCGGCGTCGAAGTCCCAGGCGTACCGCAGGGCGTCGCCGTCGGGGTCCGCCGTGCCGGCGCTGCTGAACTGTACGGTCATCGGTGCCAGGCCGTTGTCGATGTTCGAGGTCACCACCGGGACCGGTGTCCGGTTGCCGCGGGTCCAGTCGACCCGGGCCAGCTGCGCCTCGGGCAGTTCGGCGAAGTATCCGGTGCCGTACTCCAGCACGTAGAGCGCTCCGTCCGGCCCGAACTCGACGTCCATCGGATTGTCGAACACGATGTCCGGTGCGACGTCCTCGATCGCTGTCACGTCGCCGTGGGTCAGCGACAGGGCCTTGATGTAGTCGCGGGTCCACTCGTAGAACAGCGGCTTGCCGGCGAACTCCCGCGGCCACTTGATCCGCGACTTGCTGCGCGCCGAGTAGTCGTACGCCGGCCCGGCCATCGGACCGATGCCGCCGGTCTCCAGCTCGGGGAAGAGCGGGGACAACTCGTACGAGTAGTAGATCTCCGGCTGTCGTACCGGGGGCAGCACCCGGCGCCCGGTGTTGTACCGCGAGTCGTTGACCGGGGCGGCGCAGTTGAACGCCGGTCCGGGGGTCTCGGTGGCGAAGTCGTAGTCGCGGTACGGGATGGTCGGGGTGACGCAGAACGGCCAGCCGTAGTTGCCCGGCCTATCAATGATCATCCACCGGCCGTGCCCGGCCGGCCCGCGCGCGGGGTCGGGGTGATCCGCGTCCGGCGAGTAGTCGGCCATGTAGATCTGGTCGGTCTTCGCGTTGACGTCGAACCGGAACGGGTTGCGCAGCCCCATCGCGTAGATCTCGGGGCGCGTACCGGGTGTCCCGGGCGCGAACAGGTTGCCGCGGGGAATGGTGTAGCCGCCACCCGGCTTCACCCTGATCCGCAGGAGCTTGCCGCGCAGGTCGTTGGTGTTACCGGCGCTGCGGCGCGCGTCGAACGCCGGATTGCGGCCCGGCCGGTCGTCGAGCGGTGCGTAGCCGTCGGACTCGAACGGGTTGGTGTCGTCGCCGGTCGACAGGTAGAGGTTTCCCTTGCTGTCGAAGTCGATCTGGCCGCCGACGTGGCAGCAGATGCCGCGGTCCACCGGAACGTCGATGATCTTCTGCTCGCTGCGCAGGTCGAGCGTGTTGCCGCGCAGCTTGAAGCGGGAGAGCCGCAGCGCGCCCTTGAACCGGTCCCAGTCGGCCTGGGTGCCGGTGGTCGGCGCGTCGCCCTCGTTGACGTCCGGGGTGGCGGGGTCGTCCACCGGCGTGTTCCCCGGCGGCGAGTAGTAGAGGTACACCCAGTTGTTGCGCTTGAAGTCAGGGTCGATCGCGACGCCCTGCAGGCCCTCTTCGTCGTGCTGGTAGATGGGTACGTCGGCGGCGATCGGGTTCAGCCCGGTGCGCGGGACGTTGATCCGTACCTGGCCGGTGCGGGCGGTGTGCAGCACCCGCAGGTCGGGCAGGACCGCGAGGCTCATCGGTTCGCCGGGCCGGTCGTTGAGCGTCACCTTCTGGAACGCGCTCTGGTCGGCCGGCACCGGAGCCGGCTCGTGTCCGGGATGCGCTGTGGCGGGCAGCGACGTGCTGGTGAGCCCCGCGAAGGTCGCTACTACGACGGCCGCCGTTGTGCTTCTTCTCAGAGTCATGGCGTCGTCCCTAGAACCGGATGTCACGCAGGAAGCGGTACCCGACGGCGGCCGTGTCCAGCGCGTCCTCGGGTTCTCGAGGGTCGATACCGGCGTCGTCGCGTTCGACGATGTACTCCTGCACTCCGGCCACATCGGACTGCGCGAAGATCCGCCGGAAGTCGATCAGACCGGTTCCCAGGTCGGCGAACCCGCTCTCGATGTTCATGTCCTTGCAGTGGAACTGCAGGACCCGGCCCCGGTGCGCGCGGATCACGTCCACCGGGTCGGCGGCACCCCGCCACGACCAGTACAGGTCGAGTTCGATGTGCACCAGCCGCCGGTCGGCGGTCGCGGTGAGCAGGTCGAAGGCGGTGCGGCCGGAGCCGTCGGACAGCGGCAGGAACTCGAAGTGGTGGTTGTGGTAGCCGAACCGGAACCCGGCCTCGCGGGCCAGCGCGCCGGCCCGGTTGAGGTCCTGGGCGAAGGCACGCCAGACGGCGGCGTCCTGGATCGGGCCGTTCGGCCCGACACCGAAGAACGGATGTACGACGTAACGGCAGCCCAGCGTACGGGCGTCGGCCAGGGTCGCCCGCCAGGCGGTGGCGTCGAACGGCTGCGGGATGCCGAAGTGCCCGGACGTGGCCCGGATCCCGTTGGCGTCCAACAGCGCGCGGAAGGCGGCCGGCGTGAGACCGGCGGTGCCGGCCAGCTCGACCCTGGTGTAGCCGATGTCCGCGAGGGCGGCGAGCGTGCCGGCCGGGTCGGCCGACAGCGCGTCACGCACGGTGTAGAGCTGGATGCTGATCCGGTCGACCGGCACCCGGCGGCGGCCGGCGGCGGAGTCGTGTCCGGCCGCCGCCGGAGTGGCGACGATGCCCGCGGCGCCGGCGCCGGCGGCGGCCGCCACGGCGCTGGAGCGCAGGAACGCACGGCGGCCGAACGAGAGCCCGGTGCGGTTTGTACGGTCAGCGGGAGCGGTGAACATGGACGGTCTCCTTCCCGGCCCGCGCGGGGGCGGACCGCGACGACGTCGGCGCTACGGTCGGGAGGTTGCGTGGGGGATTGCGGAAGGGGATCCGGCGTCGATGAGCGTCCTCGGGGTTGTCCACCTCGGCGGCGTGGCCGGCCCGGCGCGCCTTTCTGTGATGGCGCCGTCAAAGCGAACGAGTAGCCCCAGGAGCATCACCTGCAAATCTCCATGAGCCCGGCTGGACTGGTCATTCCCGGGGTCTGGAGGAACGATCGGAAACAATGCTTCTCCCTGTGGCGAAGCAGCGCAAGTGTTCCGGCGGCGTTGACTGAGGCGGGTAGTCGTAGCAGGTCAGCCCGGAATAAGATCCAAGACGACCGATCCCGTCTCGGTGCCCTCGGCGGTGGGGGGTTTTGCCGGGAGAAATTAGCTACTGCCGTGTTCTCGTAGATTGAGCCCGTGTGTCTACCGTGGTCACAATCTGCGGTGAGTGGAATTCCATTTAAATGCAGTGGCCCGCACGAGATCGACGGGACGGCACGCCGGGTGCGTGGTGTGACATTGACATATATGGATGAGATTGGGAGGCTGTGGCGGGGCAGACGCCGGAGCCGGCGGCGGGTTGAGACCGCCGTGCGTCATTCCGACTTCATCGCAGGAATGCTGGAGGCGCCATGCTCACCCCGACCCGTTTGCTCACTGTGGCGGTGGCGGCTGTTCTGCTGCTGGTCACCGCACCGGCCGGCGCGGCCAACGCGCACGGCTCGACGATCGACCCCGCGTCGCGCAACTACGGCTGCTGGAAGCGCTGGGGCAACGACTTCCAGAACCCGGCCATGGCCACCGCCGACCCGATGTGCTGGCAGGCCTGGCAGGCCGACACCACCGCGATGTGGAACTGGAACAGCCTCTACCGGGAGAACGTGCGAGGTAACCACCAGGCGGCCGTTCCCAACGGCACCCTGTGCAGCGCCGGGAACACCGGCGGGACGCGTTACTCGGCTCTGGACACGCCCGGGAACTGGGTCGCGACGCGCGTCCCGAACGCCGCCGCGTTCACGGTGGTGGCCCATGACCAGGCGCGGCACGGCGCGAAGTACTTCCGGGTGTACGTGAGCCGGCAGGGCTTCAACCCGCTGACGCAGCGGCTCTCCTGGAGCGATCTGATCCTGCTCAAGGACACCGGGCCGATCGGGCCGGGCGTCGGCGAGACCACCAACGACCCGGTGCTCGGCGGCGTCTCGGTGAAGATCCCGGTGAGCGCACCGGGGCTCACCGGCCGGCACATCGTCTACACGGTCTGGGAGGCGGGCCACGCCGACCAGGTCTACTACTGGTGCGCCGACGTCAACTTCGGGTGAACCACCGGCCGGGCGGTGCGACGCCGCCCGGCCGCCTTAAATCGGTGTCGCTCGAACGAACCGGCCGGTACGAAGATCCCGTGCCCTTTCTCGCGCTCTTCGCCGCCGTCCTGCTGCTCGGCATCGCGGACGCGATGGTCAACTCCTACATCGTCCTCTTCGGTGCCGATGTGGTCGGGCTGACGCCGCTCCAGATCGGCGTGTGGTCCTCGGTGTTCGCCATCGGCGGGATCACGATCAGCTGGTGGCTGGGGCGGCTGTTCGACCGGCGGCCCGCGCGGACGTACGCGTTCGTCGTGATCCTCCTGGGCTCGGCCGGCTACCTGCTGCTGCCCCGGGTCTCGAACTTCCTGCTGCTGCTCCTGATGGCGGCGACGGTGCTCGGGGCGATGGGCGCCGCCTTTCCGCAGTTGTTCGCCCTGGCCCGCGCCGTGCTCGGCGAGGGCGCCGCCGGCCAGCGATCGGCGCCGCTGCTGCGCTCGGCCTGGTCCCTGGCGTGGGCCGCCGGCCCGTTGCTCGGCGCGCTCGTGCTGTCCCGGGGCGGCTACTCATGGCTGATGTGGACGGCCGCCGGGGTGTTCCTCGCGTCCGCGCTGACCGTTCTCGTCGTGCCGCGGCCCAGCTCCGTCACGATCGCGACCTCGTCGCCGGGCGCCACCCCGGTCCTGCTCACCGTCAGCGTCACCCTGTTCTTCGCCGCCATGTTCGCAGGCGGTCTGGCGCTGCCGCTGTACGTCACGCGTTCCCTGCACCAGCAACCCGCGTCGCTCGGCGTGCTCTTCAGCGTCTGCGCCGCGGTCGAGGTGGCGGCCACGCTGGGGCTGGCCGCCGTACCCGCCCGGTTCGGGCAACGAGCCCTGATGCTCGGCGGCTTCGGCTCCCTGGCCAGCTATTACGCTCTGACCGTCGTGTCGTCGGGCATGCCGATGCTCCTGACCGCGCAGGTCTTCCGCGGCGTGGGGATCGCGATCGTCGGAGCGGCCGGCATCCGATACTTCCAGGACCTCCTCGCCCCGGCGACCGGCCGCGCCACCACGCTGTTCGCCAACGCGTGCACGGCCGGCCTCCTGGTCTCCGGCATCCTGTCCGGGGTGGCGATCGAGCACTTCGGCTATCGAACGACACTCCTGCTCTGCGGGGTGGTCGCCGCGTCGGGCGGGGTCGCTTTCAGCCTCGGTTCCCGCCTCACGGTGATCGCTCAGCACCCATCAGATCGCGAAGCCGCGCCGCGTCCTCGGAGCTGACCGGCGTGTGCAACACCAAGGTCAGCCCCGGATGCGTCTCGACCTGCAGATGCACGGAGTCGAGCTCGAGGTGACCGGCCACGGGATGACGGAAACGGCGGAGCCCGCTGTCGAAACCGGCCACCGGGTACTCGTCCCACCACGTACCGAAACGCGGATTGACCTGGCGCAATGCGCTCACCAGCTCGGCGTACCGCGGGTCGTCGGGATGCCGCCCGGCCGCCGCCCGGAACTGGGCGACCAGTTCACGCGCGGTCTCCTCCCAGCCGACGACCAGCGAGGAGAGCCGCTGATCGGTGAAGGCGAGCCACATCAGATTCCGCTGGGCCGGCGGCACGGCGCCCGGATCGGTCCACAGCAGCACCTGCGCGCGGTTCCACGCCAGGATGTCGAAATGCCGGTCCATCAGGTACGCCGGATTCGGCTCCAGGCTGGTGAGCATGCGCTGCATCGCCCGCAGCTCCGGTGACTGCTCCGGCCCGGTGGACGGCGCCGGCAGGTCGGCGAGCGTGTATAGGTGCCGGCGATTCTCCTCGTCGAGTCGCAGCGCGGTGGCCAGCGCGTCCACGATCTGCGGCGACGCGGTGATCTTCCGGCCCTGCTCCAGCCAGGTGTACCAGGTCAGCCCGATACCGGAGAGCTGCGCGAGCTCCTCACGGCGCAGGCCGGGAGTGCGCCGCCGCCCGGCGCCGGCCGGCAGGCCGACATCGGACGGCCGGAGCCCGGCGCGGCGGGCCCGCAGAAACGCGGCGAACTCCTTGCGCCGGGCCTCATCGCGTTGCCGATGACCGGGCATGGGCGGCACTCCCTGACTGATGCGGACGGGTTGGTCAAGCTCTGCTTGCCGGTCACTCTATTTCTCCGGTACGCGTGACGGCCGTCCCGCCATATCGACCCCGTCGCCGCTCTCCCAGCGCGAGCACGCGGCCGCGCACGGCCGCAACGCGGCCGCCGGGAAACAGCACGGATCCTGGTACTGCTGGTACCAGGATGAATGCTCACCTTGTTGGGTGGCTGTCGTGTCGCTTCACTCGGTTGGACGCGACCACTTTCGACAGGGGAGCCCTGAATGTCACACCGGATGCGCGCGATCAGTCAGTCGGCCTTCGGCGGCCCGGAGGTGCTCGAGCTCATCGAGACCGACCGGCCCGAGCCCGGTCCGGACCAGGTGCTGGTGCGGGTGCGAGCCGCCGGGGTCAACCCGGTCGACTGGAAGATCCGCTCCGGGACCCCGCCGCTCTTCGGTGATCCGCCCTACACGCTGGGGTTCGACGTGTCCGGCGTGGTGGAGGCGGTCGGCTCGCGGGTGACCAGGTTCCGCCCCGGCGACGAGATCTACGGCATGCCGGCACCCCCGGCGGCCGCGTACGCCGAGTACCTGGCCGCCGCCGCCGCCGACCTGGCACGAAAGCCACCACGGCTGGACCACGTGCACGCCGGCGCGCTGCCCGCAGTGGCGCTGACGGCGTGGCAGGCGTTGGTCGGTGTAGCGAACCTCTCGGCCGGGCAGCGCGTGCTCATCCACGCGGCGGCGGGCGGTATCGGTCATCTCGCCGTGCAGATCGCCAAGACCCGCGGCGCGTACGTGGTCGGCACCGCACGGAAGGACCGGCACGACTTCCTGTACGACCTCGGCATCGACGAGGCGGTCGACTACACCGTCGATGACTTCGCCGTCGCCGTACGCGACATGGATGTCGTTCTTGATCTGATCGGCGGCGCCTATGGCCGCCGGTCGCTCGATACCCTCCGGCCCGGTGGCCTGCTGGTGACCGCGATCTGGACCGATCCCGGCGTGACGGAGGCCGAAGCCGAGCAGTGGGGCCTTCGCTATGCGGCGGTCCATGTGGCGCCCTCGGCGGACGACCTGGAGAAGATCAACGAGCTGATCGGCGAAGGGCGGCTGAGCGTGTACGTCGATCAGGTGCTGGGGCTGGAGGACGCCCGCAAGGCACACGAACTCAGTGAGTCCGGCCATGTCAAAGGCAAGATCGTTCTGGTTCCGTGACGCGCTGCCCTGCCCGCCCGCTCCGCAGGCACGCGACGCCGGCGACCACTGCCGCCAGCAACCGGACGCTGTCCTCGCCGAAGCCCCCCGCACCGAGCGGCAGCGGGTTGTTGCCGACATGCGCCAGACCCCGCCGCCCAGATGCTCAAGAGGGCTTTCGTAGTCGATCTTGCTCGGCCCACGCTCAGTGCTGTCTCAACGGCTGCCAGACAGCATCCACGTCGGGCCGGAATTGCTTGGCCCACGCTCAGTGCTGTCTCAACGGCCGCCGGACAGCATCCACGTTGGGCCGGACAAGACCCTGACCACGCAGGCTGTCGAGCTTGCAGCCGGACCGGCGAGATGGCTGCCAGGCGGCGGCAGCCAGCGGTGCCCGCCATCTCGCGCTCAACCTGCGCCGGGTCGACCGGCAGGCCCTGCGGCGCCACGGCGCCCGGTGCACAGATTGAGTTGTAGAAAACGACATCCATTCCGGATAACCTGGCCGGGTGACCGACGAATACGCCGCATCCGGCGAGTTCCTCGACATCCTCATCCGCGACGCCTGGACCATTCTGCGCGAACCGGTCGCCGACGCGCTGCGCGGCCTCGACCCGGCGGCGGGCCCGCTGGCCGACCTCGGTTCCGGCAGCGGCCGGGGCGTGCGCCTGCTCGCCGAACTCGCGCCGGAGGCGGACATCCTCGCGATCGAACCATCACCCGTACTGCGCGCCGCACTGCTGGCTCACCTGGCCGACGGCTGTCTCAACGGCCGCCAGACAGCACCCACGTTGGGCCGAACAAGACCCTGACCACGAAGGCCTTAGCGCCCCGGGCGGCCGGCGCGCTCGCGTGTGGACAGTGAGCCGGCTGCGGGGCACTCCCGAGCAAGGGCCGCCTGTTGCCTCGGCGCAGTAGCGCGGTGCGTCACCCGATATCGTGCCCGAGGTGGACGCCATGGGGATGATCGCTGATGAACGCCGCCGGCTCGCTGATCTGGTCGAATCGTTGAGTTCCGAGCAGCTGCGGACACGCAGCCTGTGCGAGGCCTGGACCGTCAAGGAGGTGGTCGGTCACCTGGTCGCGGCGGTTGCCGGCTCGAACGGCGCAGCCCTGCTGCTACTGGTGCGCAGTGGCTTCAACATTCACCGGGCCAACGCCCGGCTCGCCGCTCAGATGGCCGCCCGCCCCGCCGGCGAACTCGCCGCGATGCTGCGGGCGAACGCGGAGAACCCGTTCCGGCCGCCGATCGTCGGTTACCCGGGGCAGCTCACCGACCTGCAGGTGCACGGGCAGGACATCCGCAGGCCGCTGGGCCTTCCGCACGATCTTCAACCCGAGCGCCTGCGGGTGTCACTGGACTTCCTGGTCGGCGGCAGGGCGGTGGGTTTCGTGCCGAAGCGCCGGCCGGCCGGACTGCGATTCGAGGCCACCGACCTGGACTGGTCATGGGGTAGCGGCCCGCTGGTTCGCGGTGCCGGCGAAGCGGTGATGCTCGCGTTGACCGGTCGTCACGCGGCGTTCGCCGACCTGTCCGGTGAGGGGGTCGCGGAGCTGCTGAGCCGTACCAAATGACGGCGCCCAGCACGCGGATCTAAGCCTGACACCGCGCCAGGTTCGTTCCGTCGTCCTTCCTGGCGAGTAGCTTGCTGTATCGATTCGCGTCTGCCTCCGCGATTGCCCGGGCTTGCGCCACGAGACCATGAAGGTTGGCCGGGTAGTAGTCCTCCTTGAGGAGAAACCCCTTGGCCAGCCATTCCCGCGTGGCGGTCTGCCGGCAGGTGACGAACGCGGTCAGGCAGGCGATCCGATACCGGGCGCGCAAGTCCGCCACCTCGTCGTCCGCGGCGCGGCTGTCCGGCGTGGGCCGCCGTGCCTGGAGGGCTTCGGCGGATCGGTACAAGAGACTGACCTGAGACCAGTACCACGCACGTACGGCACAGACCTTCTTGTGCTCCGATCCTGTCTCGACCACCCCGATCAGGTAGTTCTGTACGGCACGCCGGCCGAGTGCCGCCAGCATCGGGTTGATCAGTTGTTTGTTGAACGAGACGTCCTCGTCGCACGCCACCACGTCGAGTACGCGGTCACCGAGCGCGGCGGCCACCTCGGGGCTGGTACTAAGCAGCCTGCCGAGGTGCAGGCGTTTGACGTTTCGGCGCTCGTATGCGACGAGACGCCGGTCGCCGCGGTACGGCTCGGGGATTTGCGGGACCGACCATTCCGGACAGAGCTCGGCGAGGAGTTCGTCGAGCCGCTGTTCGAACTCCGCCTCGAGGTCCCCGTCCGTCCAGCTCCGCATGCACCGATCATGCCCCGGCGGCGCGGTCTCGCCAACGGGGAGCGTTGAACATCCGGCGTGTGAGGGTGCGCCATGAGAGCACCGTACCGACCAGGTGTGACGCCTCAGACATACAACCGCCTTGTCAGATACCCCCAGGGGGTATAAGTTCGGCATCGGAGGTGGTCAACATGCAAGCGCACAACCACGACGTCCACGCGGTGGCCGAGCACGATCACCATGTGCGGGCCCACGGCCACCAGGGGCACGACAAGCACGCCGGACACGACCCGGAAGCGTTCCGCCGAAAGTTCTGGCTGAGCCTGGCCATGACGATTCCGATCGTCGTGACCAGCCCCATGATCATGGAGTGGTTCGGCTACTCGATCGACTTCCCGGGCATGTCCTGGGCCGGGCCGGTCCTGGGCACCGCGGTGTTCTTCTACGGCGGATGGCCGTTCCTGGCCGGTGCCGTCAGCGAGGTCCGCGACCGGGCGCCGGGGATGATGCTGCTGATCTCGATGGCGATCACCGTCGCGTACGCGGCGTCGTTAGCGACCACCTTCGGCCTGTTCGACCTGGACTTCTGGTGGGAGCTGGCGGCGCTGGTGACCATCATGCTGCTCGGCCACTGGCAGGAGATGAAGGCGGTCGGCCAGGCCCAGGGGGCGCTCGCGGCCCTGGCCGCGCTGCTGCCCGACGACGCCGAACGGCTCACCGTGGACGGCGGCGTCGAGCGGGTGCCGGTCGCGGCGCTGGCGGTGGACGACACCGTGCTGGTGCGGTCCGGTGGCCGGGTGCCGGCCGACGGCCGGATCGTCGAGGGCGCGGCCGAACTCGACGAATCCATGATCACGGGGGAGTCCCGGCCGGTTTCCCGGGAGGCCGGTGACCGCGTGGTGGCCGGCACCGTGGCGACGGACTCGGCGATCCGGGTCCGCGTGACCGCCGTGGGGGAGGACACCGCCCTGGCCGGCATCGGCCGGCTGGTCGCGCAGGCGCAGGCTGCCGGTGGCCGGGCGCAGGTCCTCGCCGACCGGTTCGCGGCGATGCTGTTCTACATCGCCACGGCGGCCGCGCTGCTCACGTTCCTCACCTGGTGGGCGCTCGGCGACCTCGATCAGTCCGTCGTCCGTACCGTGACGGTGTTGGTGATCGCGTGCCCGCATGCGCTCGGCCTGGCCATCCCGCTGGTGATCGCGTTGTCCACGGCCCTGTCGGCCAAGGCCGGCATCCTGGTCAAGGACCGCCTCGCTCTGGAGCGGATGCGTACGGTCGACGCGGTGCTGTTCGACAAGACCGGCACCCTGACCAAGGGCGCCCACACGGTCACCGGCACCGCCGCCGCCGACGGATTCACCGACGCCGACGTGCTGCGCATCGCCGGAGCGGTCGAGGCGGACAGCGAGCACCCCCTCGCCCGCGCGCTGACAGCGGTCGCCCACGAGCGGGGACTGCACGCGAGCGCCACCGGCTTCCGGTCCCTGACCGGCCGCGGCGTGCAGGCGGTGATCGACGGGCACACCTATGCGGTCGGCGGGCCGGCGCTGCTGCGCGAGCTGGCGGCCACCGTACCCGCCGAGCTGGAGGCGTCCGCGGACGAATGGTCGCGCCGTGGTGCCGCCGTGCTGCACCTGCTGCGCCTCGACGATGCCGGTGCACCGGCTGTGATCGCCGCGTTCGCGCTGGAGGACGAGATCCGGCCGGAGGCCCGGCAGGCCATCGAGCAGCTGCGCCGGGCCGGCATCGGCAAGATCGTGATGATCACCGGTGACGCCCGGCCGGTGGCCGAGGCGGTTGCCGCGGACCTGGGCTTCCAGCCCGGCGTCGACGAGGTGTTCGCCGAGGTGCTACCCGCCGACAAGGACCGGGCCGTCGCCGAGCTGCAGGCCCGCGGCCTGCGGGTGGCGATGGTCGGCGACGGCGTCAACGACGCGCCGGCGCTGGCGCGCGCCGACGTCGGCCTGGCGATCGGCGCGGGTACGGACGTGGCGATCGAGTCGGCGGGCGTCGTGCTCGCCTCCTCGGATCCGCGTGCCGTGACCGGTGTGATCCGGCTGTCCAAGGCGTCCTACCGCAAGATGGTCCAGAACCTGGCGTGGGCCGCCGGTTACAACGTCGTGGCCATCCCGCTCGCCGCCGGTGTGCTGGCCTGGGCCGGGATCACGCTGAGCCCGGCCATCGGCGCGGTACTGATGAGCGCCTCGACCATCGTGGTGGCGCTGAACGCCCAGCTGTTGCGCCGGGTACGCCTGGCGCCGCAGGAGCAGTGACCGTCGGTTCACGACAGAAGCTCGACGTACCCGCCGGCCCCGTGCACGCGGATCCGCTGCCCGTCCCGGATCAGCCGGGTCGCCTGCTCCACGCCGACGACGGCCGGCAAGCCGTACTCCCGGGCGATCACCGCGCCGTGGGTCATCAGCCCGCCCACCTCGGTGACCAGGCCCGCGACCGCGACGAACAGGGGCGACCAGCTCGGGTCGGTGTAGGCGGTGACCAGGATGTCGCCCGGCTCGATGTCGGCCTGCGCCATGTCCAGGATGACGCGGGCCCGGCCCTCGACGGTCCCGGCGGAGACCGGCAGGCCGGCCAGGGCACCGGCCGGCACGTCGTCGCGCCGGTACTCCCCGGAGATGGCCTCGCCGTCCGAGGTGAGGACCCGGGGCGGTGTGAGCGCCTGGTACGACCGGAACGCCTCCTCACGCCGTCGGATGAGCTGGTCGTCCACCCGATGAGTGCGTACGGCGTCGTGGAACTCCTGGAGGGTGAGGTAGAAGACGTCCTCCTTCGCAGCGAGCACGCCGGCCCGCACGAGACCTTCGGCCTCCGCCAGCAACGCCTGCTTGTAGACGAAATAGCGGCTGATGATGACGTACTTCGGGTACTCCCGGTAGCCGATGAAGGTCCGGACCCGGTCGATCATCCGCTTGGCCTCGCCGGCTTTCTCCTCCCCGTCCGGCAGGGCCCGCAGGCGGGACAGCACGTCCTGTTCCTTCTTCGCCGCCTCCCGCCGCCCGTGCTCGAAGCGCCGCTCGGCCTCGCCCGGCGCGAAGGTCCGGACGTTGTCGAGGATCACCGGCACGAGGGTCGCGGGGTGCTCGCTCCAGCGCGGCCGGGTGATGTCGATCTCGCCGACGCAGCGCATGCCGTACCGGTCGAGGTAGGCCTCGATGGCCTCGCGCGCCTCGGTCCCGCCGGGCAGCTTCGGCAGTTCGTCCAGGAAGCCGTCGTCCTCGACGCCTTGCAGGAAGGCCACCACCCGCGGATGCGGGCGGATCACGTCCGCGACGTCGAGCAGCGCCAGCCCCATCTCCGACGTGACGTTGCCGGGGGCGGACAGCGTGAGCGTGTCAGCGGCGTTCCTCTCGCCCAGCCACTCCTCCAGCTGGTCGTTGAGCCACCACGTGGCCTCCATCCCCGCCATGATCGCTTGCATGTTCACCGGATCGCGGAGGGCCTTCTTGTGTTCCTGGATGTCCTCGAGCAGGAAGTCGAACAGCGCCGGTCCGGACTTCGCCCGGATGTCGTGCCGCAGGGCGGCGATGGACTGCCGGCTCCGCTCGATCAGCTCGGAGACGATGGCCGGATCGGTCTCGATCGGGGCGGGCGGGCCGCCGGCCGGCCGCCCGCCGGGAGCCGCGTCCGGCAGCGACGGGACGAAGCCGTCGCGGTCGAGCACGGTTTGCAACGCGTCCCTGACCAGCGGATCGGATCTCCCGGAGAGGTCCAGGAGGTGGGCGCGGCTCGCGGGCGAGCCCAGGCTCCGGGTGACGTCGACGAACAGCCGACCGCCGGCCTCGTGCATCGCCACCATGGCCATCAGCTGCCAGCAGGAGTATCCCAGGGGCTTCATCGGGTCGGTCATCATCTGCTGGTGGCCGACCGAGACGTAGACGTGATTCTCCTGGTCGGCGGCCTCCGGGATGGGGAACAGCGTGGTGATCGGCCGGCTCTGGACGATCTGGAAATCGTCGTCGGCCAGGCACCACTCGATGTCCTGAGGGCGGCCGAAGTGGGCTTCGATCCGCCGCCCGAGCCGCTCGAGCCGTACCACCTGCGCGTCCGTCAGCGCCGGCTGCTCCTGCCGCCGCGGGTCGACCGTGACCTCCCGCGTCCCGCCGTCCGGCAGCGGCACGACGGCGCGCTGCTTGGCGGCGATCGTCCGGGCGATGACTTCGCCGTCGCGCACCTTGAAGACGTCCGGGTTCACCAGCCCGGAGACCAGAGCCTCGCCGAGGCCGAAGCCGGCGTCCACGGTGGAGACCCTCCGGTTGCCGGTGACCGGGTCGGCCGTGAACAGGATGCCGGCGGCCTGCGGGAGGACCATCCGCTGCACGACCACGGCCATGTGCACCTTGCGGTGGTCGAAGCCGTTCCGCAGGCGGTAGGTCACGGCCCGCTCGGTGAACAGCGACGCCCAGCACCGGCGGACGTGGTCGACGACGACCGCCCCGGTGACGTTCAGGTAGGTGTCCTGCTGGCCGGCGAAGGAGGCCGTCGGCAGGTCCTCCGCCGTGGCGCTGGACCGGACGGCGCAGGCGGCGTCCGCGCCGAGACGGGCGAGCGCCTGGGTGATCGTCGCAGCGAGGTCGCCGGGGATCGCGGTCCCTTCGATGGCCTGGCGGACTTCCGCGCTGAGCACGCGGATCGCCTCCCGGTCATCCGGGTTCAGCCGCGACAGCCGATCGAGCCGGTCGTCGATCGACGGTGCCTCCGCCAGGATCCGCCGGAACGCGTCCGTCGTCACACAGAAGCCCGCGGGCACGCGGACTCCGTCGATCCGGGACAGCGCGCCCAGGTGCGCGCCCTTGCCGCCGACGAGGTGGGTCCGCGTCTGGTCGACCTCGTCAAGACCCAACACGTACTGCTCGATCACTTGCGTTACCTCCGAGGCTGCCGGGTCTCGCGTACTCAAATTGCTGTTGCCTTTCCTCGGTTCTGTTCTCGCAGGTTGTGGCTTCGGTGGACGATTCTGCGTCACGACCCGGGGCTTGCCGCAAGCCCCCCGGTGCGCTATAGCTTAGAAAGGGCAAGGAGAGAATTCTCCTTGCCTTTGCTTTTTGCCGGCGGGTGGATTTCGCGATTCAACGACCCATCGTGTACGGCGACACGAGTCTTTCCTCCGGTGCGATACGCTCCTGCCCACCCTTGATGATCATGGTGAGGGTGCTGGGCTCGGGAGAAGTGTTGAACAAGAACGTGGTGTGGGGCATCGGCATCTTCGCGCTCATCGTGGTGATCTGCGGGAAGTCGCAGGAGAACCCGCCGAAACCGGCCGCGTTGCCGGTGCCGGCGTTCACCTGGTCCGCCCCTCCGGCGTTCACTTACGCGCCCCCTCCGCCACCGACGGTCAAGCCCAGCCCGGCACCGTCGGCTCTGGCCCTGCCGGCCGGCGTCAAGATGACACCCGCGAAGTGGTGCGGCACGTACGCGAAGACGTTCCTGACCATCACCGCCACCCGGGAAAAGATCGAATATCTGCGGCGCCCGAAACGTAAGAACGGTTTCGAGCTCGACAACACCGCGCGCAACGCGCGGGCCGACAAGTTGTGGGCTCAGGTCGAGGCGTTCGACCCCGGGCGGGCGATCGCCGACGCGCTCGTCTCCCTGCCGCACACCAGCTACAAGGAAGCGGCACTGGCCGCCCCGGACGGCGCCAGCGACAACTGGGTCAACGTCGCGATGTGGCACGCGTACGACAATGTCGGCCGGGCCCGGGACAACTACACCGAGGAGTGGAACAGCACTCTGCTCGGCCCGGACGACGCCGACGGCGCCCGCTTCTACGGCCTGCTGTCCATGACCGAAGCGGTCGGTGAACCGCCGACGAAGAAGCCCGGATCCGGCCGGACCGGACTGTGCTACGTGCAGCGGCCGTGGAACAACTCCTCCGGCGGCGGTAGTGGCGGAACCGTCAGCGGCGGCGGCGCCAGCGGCGGCGGATGCGAGTACCACGGACGGCCGAAAGGCACGTGGAAGGTGTGGCGGTGGGGCGACTGGAACTGCTGACACCCGCCTCCGCGAGATATTCAACGCAGTGGATTAGCCTGACATGGCCCCGCTGCGGGCGTGGGGCGGAACCGGGGAGAGGTACATGAAGATGCTGAGACATGCTCGTCAGGCGGCCACGCTGGCGGCCGCCACGATGCTGGTGATCGGCGGGGCCGCGGGCTGCGCCAAGGAGGACACCGGCGGCACCACCGAGAGCGGCGTGACGCTGATCAAGGCCGGGGCGCTGACCACCTGCACGCACCTTCCGTACGCGCCGTTCCAGTCGAAGGACCAGACCGGCAAGGTCGTCGGTTTCGACGTCGCGCTCATCGACCTGGTCGCCGCGAAACTCGGCGTGACGCAGGAGATCGTGGACACGCCGTTCGAGGGCATCAAGTCCGGCGCCGACCTCAACTCCGGCAAGTGTGACGTGGCCGCGGCCGGCATGACCATCACCGACGAGCGTAAGAAGGTGCTGGACTTCTCCGAGCCGTACTTCGACGCCACCCAGGCGCTCGCCACGCAGACCGGCAAGGAGGTCAAGACCCTCGAAGAGCTGGTGGGCAAGCGCCTCGGGGTGCAGGGCGGCACCACCGGCGAGGAGTACATCAACGGCCAGGTCAAGGAGAAGAGCCTGGACATCAAGGTGGTCTCCTACCGGGACCTCGCGGCGCTGCAGCAGGCGCTGGCCACCAACCAGATCGAGGGCGCCGTCAACGACCTGCCGGTCTGGAACGAGTACATCAAGGCCAACCCGGGCAAGGTCGTCGTCGCGGCCGGCTTCGACACCGGCGAGCAGTACGGGTTCGCCGTCAAGAAGGGCAACGCGCAGCTGCTCAAGACCGTCAACGAGGCCATCGCGGCGGCGCGCGCGGACGGCACGTACGACAAGATCTATGCGCAGTGGATCGGCGAGAAGCCGGTCGGTTGATCTCTCATATGAAGCTGACTCCACGCCGGCGGCGACGGATCATCCGCGTCGCCGGCTACGTCGTCTTCGGGCTGGCGATCCTGGCCGTGGTGGCGGCCGCGGACTGGGGGAGCCTGTCCGAGGCGTTCTTCCGGCGCGACATCGCTCAGGGCATGTTCCCCGAGGCGATCACCGTCGCGCTGCGCAACACGATCGTCTACACCCTGCTGGCGTTCGCGTTCGGACTGACGGTCGGGCTGGTCCTCGCGCTGATGCGGCTGTCGTCGATCCTGCCGTACCGCTGGTTCGCCACCGCCTACATCGAACTGTTCCGGGGGCTGCCCTCGCTGCTGGTGCTGTTCATGGTCGGCTACGGCGTACCCCTGGCCTTTCCGGACCGGGAGATTCCCGGCGGTGTCTACGGCTCGGTCACCATCGGCCTCGGTCTCACCGCGGCGGCCTACATGGCCGAGACCCTCCGCGCCGGCATCCAGGCCGTCCCGAAGGGCCAGCTCGAGGCGGCTCGTACGCTCGGCATGTCGCACACCCGCGCGATGGTCTCCATCGTGCTGCCGCAGGCCTTCCGCATCGTCATCCCGCCGCTGACCAACGAGATCATCCTGCTGACCAAGGACACCTCCCTGGTGTACGTCCTCGGCGTCACCTCGTCGACGATCGAACTGACCAAGTTCGCCGGGGACACGCTCAACACGCGGGTCAACCCGACACCGCTGGTGGTGGCCGGGCTGCTCTACCTGGTGATCACCCTGCCGTTGTCACAGGTCGTCCGCGCGCTGGAGCGCCGGGCCGGGAGGGAGAGGTAACCGGTATGTCCACCATCGAGATCAGCGACCTGCACAAGTCCTTCGGCAAGCTGGAGGTGCTGCGCGGCATCGATCTGTCGGTCGAACCGGGCGAGGTGGTCTGCGTCATCGGCCCGTCCGGTTCCGGCAAGTCCACGCTGCTGCGCTGCGTGAACCTCCTCGAGGAACCGACCTCCGGCTCGATCCGGGTGGCCGGCGTCGAGGTCACCGACCCGGACTGCGACATCGACGCCGTACGCCGCGGCATCGGCATGGTCTTCCAGCAGTTCAACCTGTTCGGTCACCTCACCGTCCGGGAGAACGTCACGATCGCCCAGCGCCGCGTACTCAAACGCAGCCGCGCCGAGGCCGGCCGGATCGCGGCGGAGAACCTCGACCGGGTCGGCCTCGCCGAGAAGGCCGACTCCTATCCCGCGCAGCTGTCGGGCGGTCAGCAGCAACGCGTCGCCATCGCCCGCGCCCTGGCGATGGATCCGCAGCTGATGCTCTTCGACGAGCCGACCAGCGCACTGGACCCGGAACTGGTCGGCGAGGTCCTCGCGGTGATGCGCGGCCTGGCGGCCGAGGGCATGACCATGCTCGTGGTCACCCACGAGATGGCCTTCGCCCGCGAGGTCGCCTCCCGCGTCGTCTTCATGGACGACGGCGTGATCGTCGAGCAGGGCCCGCCAGCGGAGGTGTTCGGCTCGCCCACCGAGGAGCGCACCCGGGAGTTCCTGCACCGCGTGCTGGAACCGGCCCGGGTCAGCGAGTCCGAGATCGGCGCTCACCTGAGCGAGTGAGCGCCGGGCGTCAGGCGTCGAGCCGCAGGTCGGGGTGCCGGCCGGCGATCGTGCGCATCCGCCACCGGTGCGGGAACACGGCGAGCAGGGCGTCATCGCGTACCCGGGTCATGACCTCGACGTTCGACTCCTTCTTCAGGATCTCGCGGCCGGCGGCGTCGGTGCGGGCGGCCACCTCGTACGGCAGGTGGTCCAGTTGCACGCGTACCCCGAACTCGGCCTCGAGGCGGTGGGTGGCGACCTCGAACTGCATCGGGCCGACGGCGGCGAGCACCGGTGCCTGGTCGCCGCGCTGCTCGGAGCGCAGCACCTGGACGACACCCTCGCCGTCGAGTTGCTCGATGCCGCGGCGGAAGCGCTTGAAGGCCGAGGTGTCGGAGGTGCGGACCACGGCGAAGTGTTCCGGCGGGAACGACGGCAGCGGCGGGTACTGGACCGGAGCGCCGACGTACAGGGTGTCACCGATGCCGAGCGCGGTGGCGTTGACCAGCCCGACCACGTCACCCGGGTACGCCTCGTCGATCGTGTCGCGGGCTTGCCCGAACATCTGCTGGGCGTATTTGGTGGCGAACGGCTTGCCGGTGCCCGCGTGGGTGACGACCATGCCGCGTTCGAAACGGCCGGAACAGATTCGCATGAAGGCGACCTGATCGCGGTGGGCACGGTTCATGTTCGCCTGGATCTTGAAGACGAATCCGGAGAACGTGCCGTCCACCGGCTGGTCCGTGCCGGCGACGGTGGGCTGGGCGGTCGGCGCCGGCGCGAGCTCCACCAGGATGTTCAGCAGCTGGCGTACCCCGAGGTTGGCGACGGCCGCGCCGAACAGCACCGGCGTGCTGGTCGCGGCGAGGAACGCGGCCTGGTCGTGGTCGGCGCCGGTCATCTCCAGCAGGTCCAGCTCCTCGGACGCGGTGTCCCAGTCCGCGCCGTACCGCTCGGCGGCGTCGGCCGCGCTCATCTCCTCCTCGATGGCGAGGTCGGCGCCGCCGGGGGAGCGCTGCATCCGGGTGAAGACGCCGGTGCGGCGGTCGATCACGCCGTGGAACTGCCCGGCGATGCCCACCGGCCACGTCAGCGGCGTCGGTTTCAGCCCGATCCGCTGCTCGATCTCGTCCATCAGGGCGAGGGCGTCATGGCCGGGCCGGTCCCACTTGTTGATGAAGGTGATGACCGGGATCCGGCGCTGCCGGCAGACCTCGAACAGCTTGAGCGTCTGCGGTTCCAGGCCCTTGGCGGCGTCCAGCAGCATGACCGCGCTGTCCACCGCGGTGAGCACCCGGTAGGTGTCCTCGGAGAAGTCGGCGTGCCCGGGCGTGTCCAGCAGGTTGATCACGGTGTCGCGGTAGGAGAACTGCAGCGCCGCCGAGGTGACCGAGATGCCTCGCTGCTGCTCCATCGCCATCCAGTCGGACACCACGCCCCGGCGGTCACCCTTGCCGTGGACCGCGCCGGCCTGCCCGATCACCCGCGCGTGCAGGGCGAGGGCCTCGGTCATGGTCGACTTACCGGCGTCGGGGTGCGAGATCACCGCGAACGTACGCCTCCGGCCTGCCTGAACGGCGACCCCCGCCGCCGATGCCAGCACGCTCTGACTCACCAGTCCGCTCCCCACGACACCACGCGCCGTCGATCGGCGGCAACCTGTGCCACTTTAGCGGCGCGTTCGTCGCAAACGCCGGAAGCACCTGGTGGGAAGCGTCATACCGGCCACCTCAGACGTCGGCCTCGATGGCGAACGTGTTGCCGTCCGGGTCCTGGAACCACGCGATACGTCCACCGCCGGCCCGAGCGGTGATCCCCTTGGCGTCGTGCTCGAACTCCGCGTAGCGGGTGAATTCGACGCCGGCGGAGGTGAGCTCGTCGACGATCTGGTCGATGTCGTCGACGTACCACGTGGCGAGTGTCGCCGCGGTCGTCCCGGCGGTGACCGACTGGTAGACGTTCAGCGCCGGCCCGCCACCGGAGCCATAGACGCGGCTCCCGCCGGGGATCCTGGCGCTGGGGCCGGACTGCAGCACCTCCAGGCCGAGTTTGCCTTCGTAGAACGCGACCGCTCGCTGTATGTCGGACACGGCCACCGAAGCTCTGAGGTGAAACGCGCTCAAGGGCATGAACCACCCTCTCACAGGGGTCTCCGCCGACGGCGATTACATGCTTACATAGTGGTTTTGCGACGGGGGGCGCGTAATGAGTCAGCACCATGAAGTCCGGCTCCGTGCACAGTCGATGCCGGTGGCCAGTTCTGTCACTCCTCTGGAACTCTTCTTCGACCTGGTGTTCGTCTTCGCGCTGACCCAGGTCACCGCCACGATGGCGGCGCAGCTGAGCGGGACCGCTCTGATCCGCGGTCTGCTCGTCGTCGCTCTGCTGTGGTGGAGCTGGACCGGGTACGCCTGGCTGGCCAACCTGGTCCGCGCCGACCAGGGCATCGCGCGGTTCGGCATGTTCGCGGCGATGGCCGTGATGTTCGTCCTGGCGCTGACCATCCCGGAGGCCTTCGACGACGCCCCGGGCGGCCTGTCCGGCCCCGTGGTCGTCGCGGTCTGCTACTTCACCTTCCGGGCGCTGCACCTGCTGCTGTTCTACGTCCTGTCACGAGGCGACGCCGGGCTCCGCGGCCAGTTGCTGCGGTTCACCCCCGCGATGCTGGCCGGCACCGCACTGCTGCTGGCCGCCGCCGCCACCGACGGCACGACGCGGACATGGCTGTGGGTGGCCGCCCTGGTCGTCGACTATGCCGGAACCTACTTCGGCGGGGCGCGCGGATGGCGGATCCGCTCCGCCGGCCACTTCGCCGAACGGCACGGCCTCATCGTCATCATCGCCCTGGGCGAGTCGATCGTGGCGATCGGCGTCGGCGTCGCCCGGCTGCCGATCTCCTGGCCCATCGTGGCGGCCTCCACCCTGGGCCTGGCTTTGGCCGGCGGCCTCTGGTGGGCCTACTTCGGCATCAGCGCCGCCGCCGGCGAACACGCTCTGACCACGACCGCCGAGCACAAGCGCGCCGGTCTCGCCCGCGACGCCTACAGCTTCCTGCACCTGCCGCTGGTCGCCGGGATCGTGCTGCTGGCGCTGGGCTTGAAGAAGGCCCTCGAATACGTCGGCGACGAACAGGCCCACTCCCTGACCGACCCACTCAAGGGCGTCGCCCTGGCCGCGCTGGTCGGCGGCCTGGTCATGCACCTGTTCGCCCAGGCCGCCTTCCGCTGGCGCACCACCGGCCGCCTCGACCCGGCCCAACCGGCGGCGGCCCTGCTGGTCGCCCCGTTCGCCTGGCTGGGCGCCGAATTGCCCGCCCTCGCGACACTCGCCGCCGTCACCGTAATAACTGTCGCGGTCGTAGCACTCGAGACCAGACACCGCGCATCCACCCATCACTAGCGAGCCTTCGCGGTCAGGGTCTTGTCCGGCCCAACGTTGGTGCTGTCTGGCGGCCGTTGAGACAGGCAGCTCACGCCTTGATCGAAATCGTTGTGTCAACCGCTCGGAGCGGCCGACTTTTACGCGCGGCACGGGCGTCACGAGGGACGCGGATGGCTGTCTCGCTGATCCACACCACACCCGCCATGCCCGGGCGGGCGGCCGGCAACGACCGGCCGGCCGCAACCGGCCCCGCAGACCGGGAGTAGGCACTCCGGCTGCTGGCATGCAGCGACCGGCCGGACGCAACCGGCCCGCGTGGCGAACACCCGCGCCCGGTCCTCGCGCAGTGGGACGGACTGGTGTTTCCCGGCGGCCGCGTTGGGGCCGGGACGGGCGGCCTGGCTCGCGCTGGGAGAGCGGGGACGGGTCGGCTTCGGCGGGACGCCGTTGCGCGTACCCCGAAGGAGCGGGACCGGCGATCAGACCTCTACCAAGTCTGTGGGGAGCGGCGGGCTCTGTGCGGGGCAGAGCGACGCCATCGGTTTTGAGATCATGTCGGCCATGCCTGCGTTCCTCAAAGTCATCAGGACGACGACGAAGCCCGTTCAGGTCAAGGAGGCGGCATCGGTGGAGTTGCGGCGGGATGCCGCGGCGATGTGGTCCTTCATGTGGGACCCGGCCTCGTCCGTCGTGATCGACGAGACCACGGAGATCGGGGTCACCCTGCCCGGTAGTCCACACGGTGTCGGCGAGATTCAGGTGTTCATCCAGCGGACGGCTGGCGGCCGGCGGGGCGTCCTCCATGAGGTGGTCGAGCTGGAGCCGGGACGGCGTGCTGTGACGCGCAGCCTCGCGTCCGCGGTTCCGGCCTTCGGTGCGCTCACCATCGAGTCGCTCGGGCCCGGCTCCTGCCGGCTCACTCAGGAGCACTGGGTCGATCTGCCGGCCGGCGTTCCGGTGGCGCTCGTTCAGGAGTGCCGGGACAGCTGCCAGCGCGAGCTGCGGAAGATGATGTCACGCCTGTCGGAGCTGGCGCTTCGTTGATCACACCTCATTGCAGCGGCTGGAAGGCCCATTCCACGGTGATGGACACCGCCAGCTGCTGCCGGCCCGGCTCGACCGGAACCTCTGAGTCCGCCGCCATGAAGCGGTACGGTTCGCCCGGTCCCCCATCAGAAGGGGTCTGTTCGCTCACCTTGACGACCCGGCCGAGCGACCGTCCTGCCTCGCGGGCATACAGTTCGGCCTTTCTGCGGGCGTCGGCGAACGCTTTGCGGCGTGCTTCGGCGAGCAGGGCGGCGTCGTCCTCGATCACGAACGACACACCGTTCAGCCGCGCCGCGTCGCCGCCGGCCGCGATGGCCGCGGACATGAGGGTTCCGGCCTGGGGCAGGTTCCGGACTTTCGCGGTGAGTCCCTGGCTCACGGTGTAGCCGGTGACTACTTCGTCGTCGTTCCGTGTCGGGCTGATGCCCATGTTCGACGTCTGCAGGTCGGCGGTTGCCATTCCGGCGCGAACGAGCGCGCTTCGCATCCGGGTGGCCGCCGAAGTGGCGCTGTCCAAGGCTTCGCTGACCGTGGACGCGCTCGTCTCCACGGCGAAGTCCACGACGAGCGTGTCGGGCGTACCGGACACCTCGCCCTTCCCGGTGACCAGCACGGAATCCACCGTGGTGCCGGGCGAGGCGGACGCTGGATGGCCGCCGACCAGCCACGACGAGGGCACGAGGAGTGCGGCCAGGACTACGAGTACCGGCAGTGTGGTGCGTGATCTGTTCATTTTCCCGCCTTCAGCGCATGTGCCTCCTCATTCAAAGCCGGTGAGGCTCTTGGCGTCCGGTATTCCGTACATCTCGCCCGTCAGAGCGGAGTTCAGGTGCGCTGGCGCTCGGCCCGCTGCTTGACGAGTTCCTCGACCGGGGTGGGGAGGTTGGTTTCGAAGTCGATGAGCTTGACCCACGTCGGGGTGATGACGATCCGGACCATGCCGTCGTAGAGCGAGCGGACCTCGGCCTCCCAATCGACGCGCTGCTCGGGGGTCATCTCGTAGCTGCCGTTCATCCGCAGATACTCCTCCGGGATGCCGTCCACCACGTCCAGCTCCGCCCGGCCGCGGATGAGCAGCAGCTTCGGCGGGTGCACCTCGGTGTCGATCGTCAGTGCCACCTCGGGGTTGCGCCGCAGGGAGTTCAGCTTCGGAGCGTTGATCGTGGTGCAGACGACGATCTCCGATCCGTTCCAGGTGAAGCCGATCGGGATGTTGCGGGGCGTGCCGTCCTTGGCGACGTAGGCCATGCGGAGCAGGTCGTGGGCCAGGAGTTCCTGGCTGATCGGGCGGTTCAGGACTGCGGTGATCTCGTGCGGTTGCATGGTGGTCACTCCTCGTCGGTTGGGCTGCTTGCACGCCTGGGACGGAGCCGCTCACGCGTTCTCGACATCCCCGCAGACCTTTTCCCGGATTCGTTCCGGGCCGGGAATTCCGCAGTAAGATCCACACGGGGGAACCATGAGAGGGCACTGTCTCGCCACGCTGATCCTGACCGCCTCGGGCGTCCTGTCCGCCGGGCCGGCACCGGCCTCGGCGCTGGAGTCCGCTGCGACCGGCCGGACGCTCACCGTTCTCACCGCCCGAACCGAAATCAATTACGATCCGGCCGTGCTCACGCAGGCGGCGGTCAGCCTGCACGGCCTGGTGCTCCGCCGGCTGACCACCTGGGACGTGCGGCCGGGTGAGCCGACCCGGGTGGTGCCGGACCTGGCGACCGACACGGGTCGCAGCAGCGACGGCGGGAGGACGTGGACCTACACCCTCAAAGCCGGGCTTAAGTACGAGGACGGCACGCCGATCACGTCCGCCGACATCAAGTACGGCGTGGAGCGGTCCTTCGCCCCCGAGCACACCGGCGGGCTCGGATACCACAAAGCCCTGCTGACCGGCGGCGCTGACTACCGTGGCCCTTACGCGGGATCCCGGCTGGCTTCGATCGAGACGCCCGACCCGCGCCGCATCGTCTTCCGCCTTCGCATGGCGTATCAGGAGTGGCCCTGGATCGCCTCCATGCCGGCGTTCGTGCCGGTGCCGCAGGCCAGGGACGACGACCCGGCCACCTACGGGGACCGGCCGGTCGCCTCCGGTCCCTACATGTACCGGGCGTACCAGCCGGGCATCAGGCTGGAGCTGCTCCGTAATCCGCATTGGGATCGCGCCACCGACCAGGTTCGTACCGCTGAGCCGGACCGGATCGTGATGGAACTGGGCGTCAGCGCGCAAGACCAGGCCCAGCGGATGATCGCCGACCGCGGTGCCGACCGCGACGCCATCGCGCAGAGCGGCATCCCGCCGGAGTACATGGCGCAGGTGCGCGGCGACCCGGCCGTGCGGGGGCGGGTGCTCAACGGCGGACCGGACCGGCTGAACTACCTGGCGGTCAACACCCGCCGCGGCGCGCTGAAGCTGCTCAAGGTGCGACAGGCCATTCAGTACGCGGTGGACAAGCAGGCCTTCCGCGAGACCCTCAGGGGCACCCTCGGCGCCGTCCGGGTGGCCACCACCCTGCTGCCGCCCGGCACGGCGGGACGGGTCGACTACAACCTGTACGCCACGGACCCGTCCGGCGACGTCCCCAAGGCCAGGAAGCTGCTGGCCGACGCCGGCCACCCGGACCTGAAACTCACCCTGCGAACCGTGGACGACGAAGCCACCCTGGAGAGGGCCGGGACGATCCAGCGCGGCCTGGCGCGCGCCGGGATCACGGTGACCCTGAAACCGGTCACCGCCGCAGCCCTGGCGGCGTCGCTCAGCAAGGACACCGACTACGACCTGTGCCTCTACAGCTGGCTGGCCGACTTCCCGAGCCCGGCAGGCAACCTCCAGCCGCTCTTCGCGTCCAGCGAGACCGGCGGGGGACACAACATGTCCCAGTACGCCAATCCGGCCGTGGACGCCGCGATGGACCGGGCCTTGGCCGAGCCGGATCGGCGCAAAGCGGAAGCTCAGTGGGCCCGGCTGGACGAACGCCTGATGCGGGACGCCGCCGCGGTGCCCCTGATCAACACCGGACTCTCGGTGCTGAACGGTTCGAACATCCGGAACTTCGTCGTCTCCTCCACCCCGCAGTTCCCCGACATGCAGCGCATCTCCTTGGCGGCGTAGGTCAGCGCCAGGTGTGCCGCGGTTCGTACTCGAGCAGGCGCCGCGCCTTGTCGATGGAGAGCAGGGTCTCGTGCTCGCCCAGGTCCTTCGTCACCGGGACGTCCGGGTACACCTCGGCCGCGAGGCTCGCCGACGAACGGCTCATCACGGTGTCCGCGTTCGCGATGATGAAGATCTCCACGCCGGGGGCGTCGTAGGCAAGCGCCTTGCGTACGGCCTGCGCGCCGTCGCGGGCGTCGATGTAACCCCAGAGGTTCCATTTGCGCAGGTGCGGGTCTTCGTCGAACGAGGGGAACTCCGCGTAGTCCGCGGGTTCCATGACGTTCGAGAACCGTAGCCCGATCATTTTCAGTGTGGGATCCCAGCGGCAGAACTGCGCCGCCATGGTCTCCTCCAGGTGTTTGGCCAGGGCGTACCGGGACTCGGGGCGCGCCGGGTATTCCTCGTCCAGCGGGATGTACGGCGGCGGCGTGTCGAACGGGATGCCGAGCAGGGTCTCGCTCGAGGCCCAGACCACGTTGGTGATCCGCGCCGCCCGGGCGGCGGCGAAGACGTTGTACGTGGCGGTGATGTTGTTCTGGAACGTGGCGGCGTTGGCGGTCAGGCCGGGAGCGGGGATCGCCGCAAGGTGCACGACCGCGTCTATCCGGTCGTATCGGTCGTCGATCGCGGTGAGCGCCTCGATCGTCTGTCCGTAGTCGGTGAGGTCGATCCGGATGTCCGGGCGCTGCGCGGCCGCATCCAGGTTCACCACCTCGTTGCCGTGTTCGCGCAGGTCGGCGACTACGGCCCGGCCGAGCTTGCCGGTGCCTCCGGTGACGGCGATCCGCATGGCGGCCTCCTGTGAAGTGACTGGGGTGTTCTACGCGCACGCCATGCAGTGCCGGGCGAACGGTCGTGCGACGAGTCGCTCCTCGGCGATCGGCTGCCCGCATCGTTCGCAGACGCCGTAGGTCGCCGTGTCCACCCGGCGCAGCGCGTCGTCGACCTCGGCGATCCGCTCCCGCGCGGTGCTCAGCAGAGCGGTCAGCTGCGCACGTTCGAAGCCGATGGTGGCGCCTTCCGGATCGTGTTCGTCGTCGGCGTTCGAATCCCGGGATGCGGCGAACAGCGCCTCCAGATCCCGGGCCAGGGTCG
The DNA here is from genome assembly GCF_015704865.1 of Actinoplanes aureus. Lineage (GTDB taxonomy): Bacteria > Actinomycetota > Actinomycetes > Mycobacteriales > Micromonosporaceae > Actinoplanes > Actinoplanes aureus. The sequence continues at coordinate 407,506 of NZ_JADQTO010000003.1, forward strand.
CCGCCTCGGCTGCCGCGCTCGCTCGTAGCCGCAGCAGCTCATCCCGGACCATCTTCGCAGTTTACCGACCTGTGGCGCCGTGCCAGGCTACCCGTGCCGGTTCACCCGGCACGGGTAGCCGGGCGCGTCACGCCACAGCGGTTCCCTCGAGCTCGACCATCTGGCCGGGGATCGCCAGCCGTGTCACCCCGAGCATCGTGGTGGCCGGTGCCACCCCGGCGGCGCCCAACCGCGACGCCAGCACGCCGTAGTGCGGGAACAGCAGATCCACCTCGGTGGTGTAGACGTTGAGCCGGACGAGGTTCGCCAGGGACATGCCGGCCTCGCCGAGCACGGCCTCCAGGTTGTCCAGGCTCAACGCCAGCTGAGCGGCCATGTCACCGTCGTGCTGCGGCTTGCCGTCGCCGCTCATCGCGGTCTGTCCCGAGCAGTACAGGGTGCGGGTCTGCCCGGAGACGATCTCGCCCTGGTTGAACCCCATCTCCACCGACCACGTCCACGGGTTGACCGCCGTTCGTCGCACTGCCACATCAGCTCCATTCGATCCGTCGTTGACGTCCTGCTGACGAGCCTCGCAACGAATCACGACATCCTGTGTCGGGTATTCGGTAGGGTTCTCGGATGCGCGCCGATCGGTTGGTCTCGCTGGTCCTGCTGTTGCGCCAGCGCGGTCGGTTGACCGCCGACACGCTGGCCGGTGAGCTGGAGGTGTCCACCCGTACCGTGCTGCGCGACATCGAGGCGCTGTCCGCGGCCGGTGTCCCGGTCTACGCCGAGCGCGGGCGGCACGGCGGCTTCGCGTTGCTGCCCGGCTTCCGTACCGAGCTCACCGGACTGAACCACGACGAGGCCCTTGCCCTGCTGACCGCCGGATCAGGGCGCGGCGAGCAGGTGTTCGGCCTCGGCTCGGCGCTCGCTTCGGCCATGCGCAAGGTGGTCGACGCGCTGCCGGAGAGCGCGAGCGACGCGGCCCAGCGGTTTCTCGTCGAGCCGGAGACCGACCTGCTCTCCCGCCGGCTCGTCACCGAGCAGGTGCCCGGCACGACGATGATCGAGGTGCGGCGCGCGGTGCTCGCCGGACACAAGCTGCGCATCCACTACGCGGCCACGGGACAGGCACCACGGTGGCGCACGGTGGACCCGATCGGCCTGGTCACCGTACGAGACCGGGCCTACCTGCTGGCCACCAGATCCGGCGCGGACCGCACCTACCGGCTGTCGCGGGTGCTGGCCGCCGAGGAGCTTCCCGAACCGGCACAGCGACCGGACCGGGTGGACCTGGACCGGGCCTGGCGGGAACGCAGCGCGCGGTTTCTGGCCGACGGGCATATCGCCGTGCTGGTTCGGGTGAACCCGGCCCGGCGGGAGGACCTGCTGAGCACCGCGGTGGCCGTCCGCGCGGAGGAACCCGACGCGGACGGCTGGCTGCGGCTGGAGGTGACGTTCCAGGATCTGTGGCACGCCGAGTGGGCGCTGTGGCAGCTCGGCATGGACGCGGAAGCCCTGACCCCGCAGTCGTTGCGCGCTTCCCTGCGTAACCGCGCGGCCGCGATCGTCACCCGTTACGAACCGGAAGGAGGTCGGCCAGCAGCACCTCGACACGGGTCTTGATCTCGTCGCGGATCGGCCGTACCGCGTCGACGCCCTTGCCGGCCGGGTCCTCGAGTTTCCAGTCCTCGTAGCGCTTGCCGGGAAAGACCGGGCAGGCGTCCCCACAGCCCATGGTGACGATGACGTCGGACTCCCGGGCGGTGTCCCAGGTGAGTTTGGCCGGGGTCTGGTCGGTGATGTCGATGCCGGCCTCGCGCATCGCCTCGACCGCGGACGGGTTGATGGTCTCGGCGGGCGCCGAGCCGGCGGAGCGGACCTCGACCTTGTCGCCGGCGAGGTGGCGCAGCCAGCCGGCGGCCATCTGGGAGCGGCCGGCGTTGTGGACGCAGACGAACAGGACGGTGGGTCTGGTGTCGCTCATGATCTCTTTCCTTGAGGGGTCGGGTGCTCGACCACCAGCGTGTCGGCGGTCTCGCCGACGCCCGGGTAGAGCACGAGCAGCAGGCCGGCGCCGACAACCAGGCCGGCGATCTGGGCGATGACGTAGCCCGGAACCGAGGCGGGGGCGATGCCGGCGAAGGTGTCGGTGAAGGCGCGGCCGATGGTGACGGCCGGGTTGGCGAAGCTGGTGCTGGAGGTGAACCAGTAGGCGGCGCCGATGTAGGCGCCGACCGCGGCGGGGGCGACGGCGGAGCGGCCGGAACGTCCGAGGGCGAAGATCAGCAGCAGTAGACCGGTGGTGGCGACGACTTCGCCGAGCCAGAGGTGGCCGGCGGCGCGGTCCTTCGTGGAGAGGGTGACCGGGGCTAGGTCGAACATCAGGTTGGCGAGTACCGAGCCGGCGATGGCTCCGGCGGTCTGCGCCGACGCGTACCCCGCCAGGTCTTTGCCTTTCAAGCCGGTCCCGGTGCGCCGGCCGAGGAACCAGTCGGCGGCCGAGACGACCGGGTTGAAATGGGCGCCGGAGATGGGGCCGAAGGTGAGGATCAGCGCGCCGAGGGCGAAGGCGGTGGCGATGGAGTTCTGCAGCAGCTGCAGGCCGACGTCGCCGGGGGAGAGGGTGGTGGCCATGATGCCGGAGCCGACGACGGCGGTGACCAGCAGCGCGGTGCCGAGGAACTCGGCGAGCAGGCGCCGCCAGGGTGCGATGGAAGACATCAGGATGGGACTCCGGGTAATGGTTGGGTGGCCGGACCGAGCACCGGCGCGAGCCGTTCGATGCGGCCTTCGAGATCGGTGTAGGCGGCCTCGAAGGCGTCGTCGGTGTCGGCGCGGGCCGGGTCGGGCACCGACCAGTGCAGCCGGGGCCGGATCGGCCCGGTGAGATCTTCGTGGGCGCTGTCGCAGACGGCGATGACCAGATCCCCGTCGTGTACGACGTCACGGACGTGACTGGTGCGGGTGGGATCGAGGTGCAGACCGTGCCGGTGTGCGACCTGCACCGCCCGGGGATGCACCTGGCGGGCGGGTTCGGTGCCCGCGGAAGCGACCGGTCCGCCGACGCGGTCGCGCCAGAGCGCGGCGGCGATCTGGGAGCGGGCGGAGTTGTGCGTGCAGACGAACACCACCCGCTCGGCGCCGCGCAGCGGGGGCGGGGTCAGTGCGGCCAGTGTCGCGGGTTCGAGCCGCAGGTAGGTGCGGCGGCGGTCGCCCTCAGATCGGGTACGCACGACGAGCCCCGCCTCTTGCAGCACCTTGACGTGGTGCGCGACGAGGTTCGTCGGCATGGTCAGCGCATGGGCGATCTCGCCGGGGGAGGCGTCGCCGAGGGTGAGCGCGTCGACGATCGCGAGGCGGGCCGGCTCGCCGAGGGCGGCGTGGACGCGGGCCCGCGCCCGCAACGAAGCTTCAGCGTTCATTGAGTCAATACTTGCTGACCTAACGGCTGTGGTCAAGTACGGCGCGTCGTGACGGTCCCGGCGCTGCCGTCGACGGTGACGACCTGTCCGGTGTGCAGCCGGTGGGTGGCGTCGCCGGTGCCGACGACGGCGGGGATGCCGTACTCGCGGGCGATGAGGGAGGCGTGCGCGGCGAGCGTGCCGGTGTCGGTGACCACGGCCGCGGCCCGGCCGAACAGCGGAGTCCACGCCGGTGCGGTGGCCTTGGCGACCAGCACCTCGCCGTCGGCGAACGAGGCGAACTGTGCCGCGTCGTCGAGCACGCGGACCACACCGGTGGCGCGGCCCGCGGAGGCGGGGTGACCGACGAGCACGTCGCCGGTGCCGGTGATCGGTCCCCGGGCCTGGGTGACGGCGCGTTCGATCACGTCACCGACCAGGCGTGGCGGCCGGCCGAGGGTCAGCGGGGCGACGAGCCGCCGCTGACGCTGCCACCGTGCTCGCCGCTTGGTGACCACGTCCGCCGGGGAGCCGGGCGCGCCGGCCACGGCATCCCGTACCTCGTCGCGGGTGCGGAAGAAGATGTCGTCCGCGGAGTGGCCGAGGTGTTCGCCGAGGCGGAGTACGCCGGCCCGCAGCACCGGCCAGGCGAGGGTGAGCTCGCGCGCCTGGGCTTCCCGGATCACGGCGTAGCGCTGGTTCACCCGCAGCAGCCGCTGGAACTCGGCGAGCAGTCGTGGCCGGCCGGCGAGCGCCTCGGTGCACCGCCGCTCCGCGTCCTCGCGCCGGGCCGCCAGGCTGGTGGTCCGGGGTCCGGCACCGGGGGGCGTGTCGTGCAGCTCGCCCGCCGTGGGGTGGTACCAGTCCAGGGTGTAGACCGCGTGCCCGGGTACGTCGGCGACCGCGCCGGGCAGGCCGCTGAGCAGCGTGTGAACCCCGCCGTCGCGCGGTATGACCTGGGCCAGGTGGCGGCGCGTGAAGCGGGTCAGGCAGCCCTCCATCTTCCAGGCGGACCCGCCGACGATCGCCAGGTACCACAGGGCGATGCCGGCTTCGCGGGCCATGGCGTCGATCAGATGCATCAGCCGTTCCGGTCGCGCGGTGGCGGCCTCGGCGGCGGCGGCCGTGACGCAGCGCCGGTATCGGGGCGCCTGCTCATCGCGCCACGCCCGGTGCAGACCGGCCAGCACGGCCCGGTCGGCGCCGGCCGGATCACGGCTGACGTTGAACAGTGCGTGGTAGAGGATCCGGGCCGCCCCGAGCGCGGAACCGAGCAGCCGCGGGTTGAGCAGCGGGGTGGCGTTGTAGTACCAGCCGTTGACGATCGCGTACCGGAACGGCACCCGTACGCCGATGCTGTCGCTCATGCCGTCGAGGTAGCCGTCCTCCAGGGCGGGCAGCAGCCAGGTGGCGAACAGCGGGGTGACCGCCTCGGGCAGCCACTCGCCGAGCCGGAAATTGCGCATCCACAGCCCGGGCCCGGGCGGTGCCCAGGTCACCGGGTCCGGTAGTGCGGTCATCGGCCGGGCCTGCAACAGCCACAGCTCGCCGGCACGGTCGATGGCCCACTCGACGTCCTGCGGCCGGCGACAGCGGTCCTCGACCCGGCGCGCCAGGCTCGCGACGGCCGCGGCCTGTTCGCCGGCCAGTACCGCATCGGCACCGGACCGCGTCAGTGAGGGCGCGGCCCCGGCGGCGACGGTCCACAGCTCCCCGTCGGCGTCGCCGGAGACCAGCCGTTCGCCGAGCCCGGCGACGGCGGTCACGACAGTGCGCTGCCGGTCCCCGGTGACCGGGTCAGCGGTGAACGCCACGCCCGCGGACACCGCGTCGACCATCGTCTGGACCAGCACCGCCATGCCGGCCGACCCCGGCCGGTGATCCTGGTACGCGCGTACCCGGTCGCCGCCGGCGGCGGCGAAACAGCGGCGGATCGCGGCGGCGAGCCCGTCGGCGGGCACGTCCAGAAAGGTCTCGTAGAGCCCGGCGTACGAGGCGCCGGGCAGGTCCTCGGACTGTGCCGAGGACCGCACCGCGAACCGGCCGGCCGGCAGTCGCCGGGCCGCGCGGCCGACGGCGGCATCGAAGCCGGGGTCGTCCAGGGCGGCCGCGGTCACCACGAATCCGGGTGGGACCGCGAATCCCGCCGCGCCGAGCTCGGCCAGCACGGCGGCCTTTCCGCCGGCCCGGCGCCGGTCGGTGGCGTGACGAAGATCGATGAGCGCGGCGGGTGATGTCATCACCGCTCCATATGTAGGCTCACAAAGTATTGTGACGCTACAGTACACCTGGGACGGTGGTTTGTGCTTCCGATGCGACCGGAGCTTCTGAAAGGCCACCTCGACGCGCTGTTGCTGGCCGCGCTGGAGGACGAGCCCCGGCACGGCTATGCGGTGATCGAGACCTTGCGGACCGGCAGTGATGGGACGCTTGATCTGCCCACCGGCACCGTCTATCCGGCGTTGCACCGGCTGGAACGAGCCGGGCTGATCGCCAGCCGATGGCACACCGTCGGCGGGCGCCGCCGCCGCGACTACCAGCTCACCGCGGCCGGCCACGCCGCGCTGGCCCAGCACCGTGACACCTGGGACCGGTTCTCCGCCGCGGTGACCGCCCTGCTCGGCCGGCCCGTCACGCCGCCGACCGGATGAGCGCCGACCCGGCCGAGGATCGCATCGAGGCCTACCTCGGCGAGATCGCCGCGCTGCTGACCGGGCCACGGGGTCACCGCCGGCGGATCATCGACGAACTACGCGACGGCGTGCGCGAGGCCGCGGCCGATCATCTGGCTGCCGGCGTGCCCGCCGGCCACGCCGCCGATGCGGCGATCGAACAGTTCGGTCCACCGGAGGCGGTCGCTGCGGCCTTCGCCGGCGAACTTGCCATCGGGTACGCGCGCCGCACTCTGATCCTGCTGCTGTGCACCGGGCCGATCGTCGGCGTGTGCTGGCTGCTGGCGCTCGGGCTGACCCCGTGGCGTACCGGGATGGTCGTGCTGCTCGCCGTCATCCCCGCACTCCCGGTGGTGGCCGCCGCCGTCGTACTGGCCGCCCGGACCATCGCGACCACCGGCTCGCTCGTGCGTTGGCTGCCCGAGACCGGCCCTGGTCCGGCGCTGACCGCGACCGCCGTGGTGGCGGTCCTGGCGATTCTCGTCGACCTCGCGGTCGCCGGCCGCTATCTGTGGACGAGGCCGGGTGTCTCAGTAGCCGCGGCGCTCGCGCTGACGGCGAGCGGCTTCCGCATACTGGCCTGCCTGGTAGTCCTGCACCGCCTCCGGTCCTGGCGAGGCCGCGTTTCGTAGTGCGTGGACTTGTCGGACCCTTCAGGCACAATGCCCGGCCATGGATGTACGACAGGAGTTTCGGGGCGCGGCCCGGGAAAAAGGCGTGCCGGTGGACGAGATCGAGCGCTGGGTGCGGCTGGCCCGACCACAGACGGAGCTGGTGCCGGAGGGCGACGGCCTGCCTGCGGCCGGTCGGTTCGGCGGTCTCGCGGCGTTGCCGGAGGGCGAGGAGTGGCCTCCCGGGCAGTGTCTCGTGTTGACACTCGACCTCGCCGCGATTCCCTCGCACGGGCACGACCTTGACCTGCCGGCCGACGGGTCGCTGCTGTTCTTCGTCGAGCCGGACTTCACGCCCACCGAATGCCGGATCGTTCATGTACCGGCCGGCACTCCGGTAACCGAGCACCCGAACCCCGGCGTGCCGGTCTTCGATCCGATTCTGCTGCACGCTCGTGCCGGCTGGAGCCTTCCGGAGAACGAGCACGAGGTGCCGTTCGACCTTCGCTTGGACGACGAGGTCGAAGAGGCGATCGGCGAGGTGATGTGGTACCTCGAGGACAACGAATACGAGTTTTCTCTCGGCGGTTACGGCGCCGCCAGCACCGGCGGCGCGGACAACCCCATCCTCAACGCGAACGAGCACATCGTGCTAGCCACCGTCTGGCTGGACAAGGGGCAGGTGGGTGACGCGTTCGGCGAGACGCTGATCGTGGTCAACTTCATGATCAAGCATGCCGATCTGGCGGAGCGTGCCTTCGACCGGATCTGGCTGATGACTGACTTCAACGGCTGACCGGACGGCGATCGGTTCTTGGCGGCTGGGTTGACCGCTGGAAAGTGCGAAACACAGCCTAGGCCATCGACGCGGGGTCGGGCGGGAAGAGCTCGTGCCCGGCCCAGGGGTCGACCGCCTCGGGGTAGGCGGGCGTCGCCGCGACCGGTTCCGGGGTGGGTGGTGCGGCCAGCAGCTCCGAGGCGCTGGTGCGCTCCTCGTTGAGCCGGGCGCGGGCGGACTCGAAGACCGGCCCGGTCAGCCCGGCCAGCGGCTCGTCCTGCCAGAGGGCGAGCGCCTCGCGCACCTGACCGGTGGCGGCGTCGAGATCGCCGGTCTGGTGTTCGGTACGCGCGCGGGCCAGCCCGGCGCGGAACTGGCCGGCGTCGACGGCGTTCTCGCCGGCGCGGAGCACGTACCCGTCGCCGGTCAGTGCGAGCAACGACGTCCGCTCCGGGTCGAGGGCCCGGCGCAGCGCGCCGACGTACCTCTGCACCACGTCGACGGCGTTCTCCGGCGGGTCGCCGTTCCAGAGCGCGGCGACGATCCGCTGCACCGGCACGGGCTGGCCGGCGTGCAGGAGCAGCAGAGCGAGGACCGCCCGCTGCCTGGCCGGCCCGAGGTCCACCGGTTCGGCTCCCCGGAAGGCGCGGACCGGGCCGAGGATCTCGAACCGCAGCGCGACGGCGGACGAGCCGTCGGTCATCTCGATATCCCCCAGTGAGCGGCAGTTACCGGCAGCAGCATAGCGCCCTCGAAAATAGGTCACGTTGCAGAACATCTATAACGAAACTATCTGCTAGGGTCATTTGTGTTGACCATGGACGCCCGTTGAGAGGACCGAACCTGATGAGCGAGAACGACTACGGCCCCGGCCAAGGACCCAGCGCCCGGCCCCTCAGCGACGCCGAGTTGACCGGGATCCTCGGCCGGCAGCCGTTCGGCGTACTGGCGACCGTCAAGCGCGACGGTCACCCGCATCTGGCCTCGATGGTCTTCAGCTGGGACGCGCACCAGCGGATCATCCGGTTCTCGTCGGCCGAGGGGCGCGTCAAGGTGCGCCATCTGCGCCGCGATCCCCGCGCCACCCTGCACGTCCAGGGCGAGAGCGTCCTCTCCTACGCCGTCGCGGAGGGCGAGGCGCGGGTGTCGGAACCGAGTGCGCGGGCGGGCGACCCGGTCGGGCGCGAGCTGCTGGCGATGGCCGGGGGATTCGACGATCCGGCGGACGAGACGGCGTTCCTCGAGCAGATGGCGAAGGACCGGCGCGTGGTGATCAGCCTCAGCGTGTCCCGGCTGTACGGGGCGGCTCTGGACGGGCCGGTGCGCGACTGACGGGTCGCCATGCGCCCGGCGCCGCACACTGGTGGCATGCACAGGACGATGATGGCGATCCTTGTCGGCGTGCTTGTGTCGGTCACCGGGTGTACCGGCACGCCGACCGCTCGACGCGACACCGGGACCGGCTCGCCCGCCGCCGCCTCTGGCATCGATTGGCGGCGTCTACCCCCGGCGCCGTCGTCGCGCACCGAGGTCGCGGCCGCCGCGTCCGGAACGCGGATCGTGGTGGTCGGCGGATATCGCGCCGACGGCGCGACTCTGGCGAGCACCGAAATCCTGGACACCGCGGCGGGTGTCTGGCAGCGGGGACCCGACCTGCCGGTCGCTGTCAACCACGCGATGGCCGCCACCGTCGGCGACACCGTGTACGTCTTCGGCGGCCATCTCGCCGACGGCCGGCCGAGCACCGGCGCGTACCGGCTGGACGGCACGGCATGGCAACCGGTCGCGTCGCTGCCCGAAGGCCGGGCCGCCGGCACCGCCGTCGCCCTGGACGGGCTCGTGTACCTGGCCGCCGGGCTGGGTCCAGCGGGTCTGGCCGGCGAGATGTTCATCTACGACCCGGCCACCGACGGTTGGTCGAGCGCGCCCGGCCCGCCGACCCGGCGCGAACATCTGGGCGGCGCCGGCTTCGGGGGACTGGTCTACACGGTCGGCGGGCGGACGGGAGGGCTGGACACCAATCTTTCCGCGTTCGAGGCGTTCGATCCGCGTACCCGGCATTGGGTGTCTCTGCCTGACCTGCCCACCCGGCGCGGCGGCCTCGCGGCGACCGCGACGTGCACAGGCCGCGTCGTCGCAGTCGGCGGCGAAGCCGCGACGACGTTCGCGGAAGCCGAGGCCTTCGACATCCGAACGGGTACGTGGCAGGCGCTGGCACCGTTGCCGACCCCACGCCACGGGCTGGGTGTGGTGGCGATCGGTGACGTGGTGTACGCGCTGGCCGGCGGTCCTGAGCCGGGCCTGCACGTCGCGGACACGGTAGAGGCGCTGGACCTGCCCGGCTCCTGCCGCTGATCAGGCGCGGCCTCGAAGAAAAGCCGCGACGGGTGTCCTTCTGGCTCGGTGCCGTTCGTGGTGATGGCGTGGCTGACCTACACCACCACGTCCATGAGGAGAGACCGTGACCACGCACACCCTGGAAGTGCCGGGCGCGAGCCTGTACTACGAAGTCCGCGGCACCGGACCACTCGTGGCGCTCGTCGGCGCGCCGATGAACGCGACGTCGTTCGCGCCGCTCGCCGACCTGCTCGCTGCCGACCACACCGTGCTGACCACCGACCCCCGGGGCATCAACCGCAGCCGGGCCACCGACCCCGAGCGGGACTCGACCCCGGAGACGCGCGCCGACGACCTCAGCCGGCTCATCCACCACCTCGACGCCGGCCCGGCAGCGGTCATGGGCTCCAGCGGCGGCGCGGTCACCGCCCTGGCCCTCGTCCAGGCGCACCCCGAGCAGGTCCACACCGTCATCGCCCACGAGCCACCGCTGGCGGAACTGCTCGACGACCGCGACGACGTCCGCGCGCAGACCGCCGACTACGTCGCCACGTATCTCGCCGGTGACGTGGTCGGAGCCTGGACCAAGTTCTTCGACCAGGCCGGGATCGGCATCCCCGCCGATGTCGTGGAGCAGATGTTCGGCGGGGAGCGCGACCCGCAGGACGTCGCCGACGAGCACTTCTGGTTCGTCCACGAGCTGCGCGGATCCGCCCAGTGGCTGCCCGACGTCGCCCTGCTGCGGGACAGTCCCGCCCGCATCGTCATCGGCGTCGGCGCCGATTCCACCGGGCAGATCTGCGACCGCACATCGGCGGCCCTCGCCGCGCTCCTCGGCGTCGAGCGAACCACGTTTCCCGGCGACCACATCGGCTTCGTCGACCACCCCGGACCGTTCGCCGTCCGGCTCCGCGACGTGCTCTGACACCGGCGAGGCCGCTCAGTCGAGGCAGAACTCGTTGCCCTCGACGTCCTGCATCACGAGGCACGACTCGTTGTCCTCGTCGGCGAGCAGCAGCCGCACGCGTACCGCGCCGAGATCGACCAGTCGCGCGCATTCGGCCTCGAGCACGGCCACGCGTTCCGCACCCACGAGCCCGGTGCCGACCCGTACGTCAAGATGCACCCGATTCTTGACGATCTTGCCCTCGGGAACGCGCTGGAAGAACAGTCGCGGGCCCACTCCCGAGGGATCGACGCACGCGGACCACGCACCCCGCTGCTCCGGCGGCAGCTCGCGATCGACATCGTCCCAAGTGGCGAAACCCTCCGGCGGCGGCGGTAGGACGTACCCCAGCACCTCGCACCAGAACCGGGCGACGCGCCGCGGTTCCGCGCAGTCGAAGGTGACCTGAAACTGTTTGATCAACGCCATCGGATCACCCTAAGGGCAGGTCTTCCGCCGTCTCCACGGGCCGCCCCGGTTCCGGGCGCGGCTCAGCGATCAGCGGGTGCGGCCGATAGGAGTAGGTCAGATCTCGTGCGGAGGGTCACGGATGAGCTACCGGGTCTCGCTCCTGCGGACCGTGGTGTTCGCCCTGGTGTACCTGACGGCGGTGCTGGTCGGGCGCCTCACCGTGATGGACGGGACCAACCTGAGCATGGTGTGGCCGGCCGCCGGTGTCGCGGTGGTCTGGTTCTGCGCCCAGCGACGTACGCCCCGTTTCTGGATGGATGTCGTCGCGCTCGTCGGGATCTCCTACTACGCGAACCTGCTGACCGGGGCGACGGTCGCGACATCGCTGGCGTCCGCGGCCGCCAATCTGGTCCAGGCTCTGGTCTTCGTCGCGCTGTTACGGCGCTGGCGGCCCTCCCTGTGGGGCGCGAAGGGCACCGAGCCGATGCGGTCGCCCCGGGACCTCTGGAATGTGCTCGCCGCGTCGTGCGTCTCCACCGCCTGCGGAGTGCTGGTGGGCCCGACCAGCCGGTGGCTGCTCGGTGAGGACTACTCGTGGGTCTCGGCGGTGGTGTGGCTGTCCCGGAACACCGCGAGCACGCTGATCGTCGGGATGGCCGGGCTCTGCCTCGGGCAGGCGGTGGCGACGTACCGGGCCCGGCACGGCACGCTGACCGGCTGGCTCGGCCAGTGGATCGCCACGCTCGGTGAGACGCCGCGCTGGCGGATCGCCGAGTACGCGGCCCTGACGGTCTGCACCACCGCGCTGTACGTGGCGGGGTTCAGCTACGGGGACCGGCTGCCACTCACCTTCGCGGTGCTCGGCTTGACGGTGTGGGTGGCGACCCGGCTGGCGACGCCGTTCGTGATGGCGCACAGCCTGATCGTCGCCACCATCGCCGCGCTCTTCACGGTACGGGCGACGGGCCCGTTCGCGATCGTCGAGCACACCGCCTGGCGGACGATCATCCTCCAGGCGTTCGCCGCGATGGTCGCCGTGGTGGGGCTGGCCCTGGCGCTGGGGCGCGACGAACGGGACCGGCTGATGGCCGAGCTGGCGGAGCAGCGGGAGCAGGCGTCGCGGCACGCCGAGCTGATGACGGCGATCGTCGACTCGATGGCGGACGGCCTGACGGTCACCGATGCCGCCGGCCGGGTCGTGCTGCGCAATCCCGCCGCGATACGCCTGCTCGGCGACAGCGGCTACTACGGGTTCTTCCGCCCGGACGGCTCCCGCTACGCCGAGGAGGAACTGACGTTCCTGAAGGCGCTGGCCGACGAGGAGGTGCGCGGGGTGGAGATGCTGATCCGCGACCCGGGGGCGCCCGAGGGCCGTTTCGTCCAGATCACCGCCACCGCCCTGCCGAACCCGGACGGGAGCCGCTGCGCGGTCGTCCTCTACCACGACGTCACGGCCGAACGCCGCCACCGCGACGAGCTGACCAACTTCGCCGGCGTGGTCGCGCACGACCTGCTCAATCCGCTGGCCAGCGTGGACGGGTGGACGAGCGCCACGCTCGACGCCCTGGAGCACGTGCCGGCACATCCGGGGCTGGACCAGGCGCGTGCGGATCTGGCCCGTCTGTCCCGGGCGTCCGGGCGGATGCGGTCGCTGATCGAGGACCTGCTGGCGTACACGACAGCCCGGGACGCCACCGCCGCTCCGGCATGGGTGGATCTCGCCGCCGTGGTGGCCGAGATCGCGAGCGCACGCGCCGACGCCGCCGTCGCCGCGGGCAAGCCCGAGCCGCGGTTCACCTTCGGTGAGCTCCCGCCCGTGCACGCCGACCCGGTGCTGGTGCGGCAGTTGCTGGACAACCTCATCGGCAACGCGATCAAGTACACCGCGTCCGGTGTCACGCCGGCCCTGACCGTCACGGCCACCCGCGAGGGCGATCTGGTCCGGGTCTGCCTCGCCGACAACGGCATCGGCATCCCGGACGGGCAACACGACGCCATCTTCGCCAACTTCCACCGCGCCCACCTCGGCGGCGGCTACCTCGGCACCGGCCTCGGCCTGGCGATCTGCAAGCGGATCGTGGAGCGCCACGGCGGCACGATCACCGCGGCGGACAATCCCGGCGGCGGATCACGCTTCTCGTTCACGCTGCCCTCGGCGGCCGCCGCCCCGGCGGTGCGGGCGCTGGCGACGGCCTAGGCCGGGGCGGTTTCCTGGCGCAGGGGCAGGCGGATGCACGCGATGGTGCCGGAGGGGTCGTTCGCGGACAGGTGGATGGTGCCGTGGTGCAGCCGGACGATGGCGCGGGCCAGGCTGAGCCCGAGGCCGCTGCCGGACGTGCCGTGGTGGCGGACGTTGCTGCCGCGGAAGAACCGGTCGAAGACGCGTTCCCGTTCCTGTTCCGGGGTGCCGATCCCGCTGTCGATGACGCACAGCTCGGCGGTGTTGCCGGCCTGCTGGAGGCGGATGCGCACGTCACCGCCGGACGGGCTGTACTTCAGGGCGTTGATCAGCACGCCGTCGACGACCTGCCGCAGCCGTGCGGGATCGCCGTCGACTACCAGCCGGGGTGGCAGGTCGGCGTGCACCCGCACGCCGGTGCCGGCCGTACTCCGGTGTGCCGCGGTGACGGCGCCGCCGACGATCGCGGTGAGATCGACCTGGCGGACTCGCATGTCCAGGTGCCCGGATTCGAGGCCGGCCAGTTCCAGCAGGCTGTCGATGGTCATTTGCAGCGCCTCGGTGTTGCGGGCGATGGCGTGGACCATCTGCCGGTCCTCACCGGTCAGCCCGGTGGGGTCCTCGTCGAGCAGGGTGGCGTTGGCGGCGATCGAGGTCAGAGGTGTACGCAGTTCGTGGCCGACCAGGGTGATGAAGTCGTCCTGGGCGCGGGCGAGCTGCCGGGCGAGCTCCTGCGCGCGGCGCAGCGCGACGAAGACGCCGATCTGCGCGGCGACCCCGTCCAGCAGGACGGTGAGCAGGTCCTCGTGGACCTCGGGCGCGGCCGCGTAGCAGGTGAGCACGCCGACCAGGGTGGCGCCGTCATGGATCGGGACGGACAGCACGGTACGGATGCCGCGCCGCATGAAGGCCTGTTCCCGGCGTTGTTCGTACGGGTGGCGCAGCTCGGGACTGGCCGTGACGTCGGCCACCCACATCGCCTGCCCGGATTGCCACACCCGGCCGGTGACGCCGTGGCCGCGCACCGGAGTGTGCCCGAAGAGCGGGTCCTCCTGGGCACCTTCGGCGTCCCAGTGCCCGACCGAGCGCAACTGTCCGGTGGGCTCGTCGATGAGGTAGAGCTCCGCGTACGGCCAGCCCAGTGCGGTGGCGACCGCCCGCAACACGGTGGGCGCGGCGCCGGCCACCGAACGCGCCGTTCGCAGCACCTCCTGCACGTCCCGGTGGCAGGCCCGGAACCGCTCGGCCCGGCGCATCGCGGTGACGTCCTGGGCGACGGCCACCGCACCGAGCGGCCGCCCGTCACCGGCGCGGATGGGCTGGGCGGCGCTGGCGAAGACGCGGACCTGATCACCCGGCCTGGCGGTCAGGATGTCGATGTCGTCCAGGTGCTCGCCCCGCAAGGCGCGCATCAGCGGAATCTTCTCCCACGGTATCGGCCGCATCGCGGGATCGTGCAGCACCCCGTCGATGGACGCGGGGTAGTCCTCGGGCAGCGGGGCGGTCGCCGGCAGGCCCTGCAGCTCACGCAACACCCGGTTCACGACGACCACCCGTCCCGCTTCGTCGCATGCGATGACGCCGACGTTGAGGCTGTCGAGCAGCGCGGTGAGGAAACCATCGTGGCGTTCCGCGAGTTCCCGGATGGCGGTCTGCTCGGACAGGTCGTTGAGAAAGAGGCAGGCCAGTGGGCCGGCCGCGCCGCGGACCACGGACAGGGCCACGCGTACCCGTACCCGGTGGCCGTCGCGGTGCCGCACGCTGATCTCACGCAGCACCGGGCGGACGGGGCGGTGGGTGAAGAGCCGGTCCAGCGCCGCCCGGATCGGTCGCCCGGCGTAGTCGGGCAGCACGGTGTCGTCCAGGCGCCGCCCGCACACCTCGCCGGGCGCGTAGCCGAGCATGTCGTGGGCCGCCCGGTTGAAGCCGACCACGATCGCGTCCGGGTTCACCGCCAGGAAGGCCTCCTGCACGCTGTCCAGGAGGGAGGCGGTGTCCAGCGTCGCCACCGCCAGCTCGGCCGGCCCGGCGACCGCCGGGCGTACCAGGTCGGCGCTGTCGACCAGGGCGGTGATCTCGCCGTCGGTCCAGCGCCGGGCCGCGGTGTCCATGACGGTCAGCGATCCCACCGGACGGCCCTCGGCGTCGTGCACCGGCACACCGAGAAACGCCCGGATCCCGTACTCGGCGGCCAGCGGATGGTCACGAAGCCGGCCGTCGTGGTCGCGGCGCATGTCGCCGCAGGACACCGGGCGGTTCCGGCCGACGACGTATTTGCACACCGAGTACGTCAGCGGCGCGCGCCTCGACGCGGTGAGGGGCTCGGGCAACCCGTACGCGCCGACGAAGTACTCCTCAGTGCCGCCGACCAGGATCACCGCCCCGATGGGTGCGCGCTGCAGCCGGGCCGCCAGCCGGGCGACGGCATCCAGCGGGATCGGCTGCGCCGGTAATCTCCGGCGCACGTGGTCCACCGCCGCCACCCGTGCGAGGTCACTGATCACCGCCTCGTCGAAATCGATCATGGATCGCCCTGATTCGTCGTGCGGCTCGCGCGCCACCCAGCATCCAGACCTGCATTCCCGCTCTGTGCTGGAGAAACCTCCGGTCTCCCGTACCCGCTTCCGCTGCTCGCGTCCGGGTTATCGACGGAAACCCCCTGATCCAGTGCAGTCCAGCGGCCGAGGGTGTGATCGCCGGTTCCAGGGGAAGGCGCGGTCCAGTCGCCGGATCTGCTGGCGGGACGAAAGTGACTTACCATGTCAGATCGTGATCTCGTGGTGGTGGGCGGCTCGCTCGGTGCCCTGGAGGCCGCCACCGCCCTGCTCGCCGGCCTGCCCGGGGATCTACCCGCGGCCGTGCTGATGGTGATCACCCCGGCCCGGCCCCGTGACGCCGAAGCCCTCGACGGCGCCGGCCCCCTGCCGGTCGTGCCGGCCACCCACGGTGACGCGCTGTCGCCGGGCCGCGTCTACGTCGCCCCACCCGACCGGCACCTGCTCGTCGGCCCGGACAACCGGGTGCACCTCAGCAAGGCGCCGCAGTATCACCGGCTGCGGCCCGCGATCGACCCACTGATGCTGACCGCCGCACGCTGGGCCGCTCACCGTACGGTGGGCGTCCTGCTGTCCGGTGTGTTCGACGACGGCATCGCCGGCCTCGCCGCGCTGGGCCTGCACGGCGGGATGACCGCCGTCCAGCATCCCGACGACGCGGCCTATCCCGACCTGCCGGGCGTCGCGATCCGCATGCGACCCGACCACGTCGCGCCGGCCACCGGCCTCGCCGTCGCGCTGCCCGGTCTGCTCGGGACACCAGCGTCCACACCAGTCGATCCCGATCCTGTGCTGACCATGGAGACCGACATGCTCACCCACGACACCGCCGAAGGGCCGGGCGGCCAATTCGGCCACCCGGTTCCCGTCGGGTGCCCGGACTGCGGTGGCGGCATGCACCGCGTCGACATCGCCGGCACCATCCGGTACCGCTGCCACGTCGGGCACGCCTTCGCACCGCACAGCATGCTCGCCGCCCAGGGTGAGAACGTCGAAGCCGGTCTCCTGACCGTCGCCTCCACCCTGCGCGACCGGGCCGAGATCTACCGGCAACTGGCGGCCCGGGCCGATACCGCCGCCGACGCCGACCGCTACCGCGACGCGGCGCGGGAGACCGGCAAGACGGCGGCCACCCTCCAGGACCTGCGCCAGCAGCTGTCCTCCGTCCTGCCGATGGAACAGCCGGAGAGAGAGCGGGTCGGTCACCACGGATGACGGGCGCCGCCGAGGTGGCATCCGCCGTGGGATGTACCTCCTCCGGACGACGTGCCGTCCGTGGTGTGTACGGCCGGGCCGACATGTCGCTCGGCAGCCGGAGGTGTCCGGCGGCCAGCCGTTCCTAGCATCGGTCGACTCCGATCGAAAGGAACGTACCCATGGGGGAGACCAGACGCTGGCGCGCCGTTGTGGTGGCTGCTGTCGCCGGCCTGCTGATGCCCGCGACAGCCGTCACCGCGGCGAGCGCGAGCGAGCCCTTGCACCTGGTGGCGCCGACCGGCCCGCACCAGGTCGGCGCCACCGAGCTGTATCTGAAGGACACCTCCCGAGCCGACCCGTGGGTTCCCGAGCAGAACGCGCGGGAGCTCATGGTGACGCTCTGGTATCCGACCCGGGCCCGGCACGGGACCGCGACGGAGTACCTGTCGGCGGGGGAATCGCGGCTGATGGTCGAGGGCAAACGCCTGACCGGCGTCGACCCGGAGATCTTCAGTACGGTGCGGACGTACGCCTTCGTGGACGCGCCCCCGGCGGGTCGCCGGCACAGTCTCCCGCTGATCGTGTTGTCGCCCGGCTACACCCAGCCCCGGGCCACCCTGTCGGCGCTGGCCGAGGACCTGGCCAGCCACGGGTACGTGGTGGCCGGCGTCGACCACACCTACGAGACGCACGCGATCACGTTCCCCGATGGCCGCGTCACCGGCTGCGCGGCCTGCGAGCAGGACGGCGAACGTCCGTTCTTCGGCAAGCTCTACCAGAGCCGCGCGGCCGACGTCTCGTTTGTCATCGACCGGCTGACCGGCCGCGACCCCGCGTGGCGGGGCAGCCGCCTGATCGACGCCTCACGTATCGGCATGTCCGGCCATTCGGCCGGCGGCGCCAGCGCGATCGCGGCGATGGTGCGTGACCCGCGCATCGACGCCGGCATCGACATGGACGGTACGACCGACACCGGCGGCGACAGCATGATCCCGGCCGCCGGGCTCGCGCGCCCGTTCCTGCTGTTCGGCTCGCCCGACCACGCATCCGGCGGCCGGGACGCCTGGTGGGACAAGGACTGGGCGGGGATGACGGGATGGAAGCGGTGGATCACGGTGGCCGGCACCGAGCACGCGTCGTTCACCGACCTGGGGCTCTTCGCCGATCAGCTCGGCATCGACATCGGCGCCACGACCCCGGGGATCCGGGCGACTGAGATCACCCGCCGGTACAACCGGGCGATGTTCGACAAGCACCTGCGCCACCGGCCGCAAGCCATCTTGAACGCCGCTTCGCCCCGGTTCCCGGAGGTGGCCATCGTGGCCCGGTCGTAAGACCCGCGTGCGGCGCCTATTGACAGTGTGGGAGCGCTCCCGTTCGATATGCATCAATGCCCCGGCGAAAGGACGCCCCGTGAGCCCATCGCTTCGCCGTCGTGGCGCCGTCCTGCTCATCACCGCGGTGGCCGCGGTCGCCGGCACCGCCGTGCCGGCGTCCGCGGCCCCCTCCGGTCCGGCCACGCCGGTCACCCTCTGGGCCAGCACGCTCGGCACCGGCATCTCGCTCACCTGGGAACAGCCGCGCTCCGGTTCCCCGGCGACCTCCTTCCGCGTGTACGAGAACGACTCCGTGGTGGCACGCGTCAGCACCACCGCCGCCCATCTCGAGGTGCCGTTCGGGTCGTCGCACACCTACACCGTGGCGGCGGTCGACCACCGCGGCCGGGAGTCGGCGCGCACCGCACCGGCCTCCGGGCGGTCCTGGCTGTACGGCTACAACCCGGAGTGCATGCCGGTCTCCGGGGTACCGATCACGGTCACCGAGGTCACCGCGACGGCGATCAGCGTCTCCTGGTCGCGGCACTCGCTCGGTGGTGACCTGGAGTTGCGGGTCGACGGCCAGAGCCTCGGCTGGACCTCCTCGACCGGTGCCCGGGTCGGCGGCCTGGCTCCCGGAACGGACCACCACGTCGTGCTCTACCGCCTGAACCGCTGCCACACGGGCGGCGGCGGTGTCGTCCCGGTGGCGTCGACCACCGTCACGACGGCCGCGGGCGGTGCCACGCCGCCGCAGGCACCCTCCGGCCTGACCGTGACCGGCCGGACCGACTCCACCATCGGCCTGGCCTGGACAGCGCCGCCGGGACCGCGACCGGCCCGCTATGCGGTGTACGACGGTGCGACGCTCGTCGCCGTTACCTCCACGACGACCGTCACCGTGGATCGCCTCCACCACGCCACCTGGCACCGGTTCACGGTCGCGGCACTGGACGCGGCGGGCAACGAGTCCGCGCACAGCGCCGCCGCCACGGCCGGCACCGAGACCTGCCTGAGCGAGCCGCCCCGGCCGGTGGCCCTGACCGCTACCGCCGTGTCGTCCAGCTCGGTGCGATTGTCCTGGACTCTGGAGGCGGCGGCGACGTCGTACACCGTCTTCGACCGGGGCGTCGCGGTCGCGACCACGCGTTACCCGCAGGTGGTTCTGACCGGGCTGCCGCCGGCGTCGGAGCACGCGTACCGGGTCGTCGCCACGCTCGCGCAGGGATGCGGTGAGAGCCCGCGCAGCCGGCGCGCCGAGATCACCACCCCCGGCGGCCCGGCCGCCCGCCCGGCGGCGCCCGCCACCCTCGCCGTCACCGGCAACGTTCCCGGGTCCTGGCCGTCCGGAGCGCAGCTGACGCTGACCTGGTCCGCCTCGGCCGGCGGCGAGCAGCCGGCCGGCTACCGGGTGTACGAGGGCGCCGCGGTCGTCGGCGAGACCGGTGGCACGTCGCTGACCCTGCCGGTGGGCGCGGCCACCACCCACGAGTACGTAGTGGTCGCCGTGGACGCGGCGGGCAACGAGTCGGCGCCGAGCCCGCGGGTCACGGTGCAGGCCATGTACATGCCGCCGCCCTGACCTCCCGGTCAGCACGCATCGGCGCAATCCGGTCCGCAGCCGCAGCCCTCACGCCCGCTGTCCGCGACGGGCACCGCGCAGTCGTCGCACTGCTCGCCGCGCCACGCCTGGACGCCTTCGCGAGCGGCGACGGCGGCGATGACCAGCGCGGCCACCGGGTCGGCCCACCACCAGCCGAGCGTGGCGTTGAGCAGCAGGCCGGCCAGGACGATCGCGGACAGGTACGTGCACAGCAGGGTCTGCGTGGAGTCGGCGACCACGGTGGCCGACCCGAGTTCCCGGCCGGTGCGCCGTTTCGCCCACACCAGCAGCGGCATCACCACGACCGAGGTGGCCGCGACGGCGATCCCGGCCAGGGACGTGCCGGCTTCCTCCGCGCCCAGCAGCGAGCGCAGCGCGTCGAAAGTGACCCAGGCGGCCAGGGCGAAGAACGACACGGCGATCAGGCGCAGCGCCAGGCGCTCCCGGGTCTCCGGCATGCGGGACCGGAACTGCCAGATCACCACCAGGGCACTGGACACCTCGACGAAGGAGTCCAGTCCGAAGCCGAGCAGCGCGGCCGAGGACGCCGCGCCGGCGGTGACCGCGACGGCGCCTTCGAGCAGGTTGTATCCGGCGGTCGCGTACGCCAGGCGCAGGCTGCGCCGGTTGAGTTGCGCGCGCCGCCGGGGCGACAGCAGGGCAGCCGGGCTGCTCATCGGCTCATCGCCTCGCGCGGCGGGGACGGGCGGCCGGTGGGGCAGAGCGCCACGGCGGCGCCGGTCGCGGCGAGCAGCCCTTCGGCGGCGGCCAGCAGGTCGAGCAGCTCGGGGCGGGTAAGCGCGTAGAACGACTGCCGGCCCTCGGCGCGGTAGTCGACCAGCCCGCAGTCGCGCAGGCAGGCCAGGTGCTTGGACACGGTGGACTGCGCCAGGCCCAGCTCGCTGGTCAGGTCGACGACCCGGGCCTCGCCGGCGGCGAGGCGCTGCACGATCCTCAGCCGGGTCTCATCCCCGAGGGAACGGAACAGCGCCACGGCCGGTGTCATCCCGGCCGCGACCGCGGCGTTCACGCAGCCATCATTCATCGCCATCCGGTGATGATAGTCCTCAGTCGTGATGATTGCTGTCACGGGGCGCCTCCCTCCCGGCAGGTCTGCTGGCGGTCCCGGTCTCAACCCGCGCGGCGGCGAGCCGATGAGATCACTGTGAAGACGGCGCCGGTCACCTCGCCGATCGCCGCCGCGGCCGTGCCGCCGTGGCGGCCGACCCGCGGCCTCGTGGTCGCCAGCGGCCTGGTCGTGATCGCGGTGATCTGGTTCGCGATCGGCCTGGTCCGCGACACGCCCCCGGTGCTCGGCTGGCTGCCCCTGCTGATCTCGGTGCCGATCGCGGTGGTCGCCTCCTGGCGAGCCGCGGGCGGGGGCCGGACGCTGTGGCGGTACGTGTCCGCCGGCATCCTGCTGATCGGCCTGGGTGCCGTCCTGAACGGATTCGACTACCTCAGCGGCCGGCAGCAGGGCCAGCACATCAGCGGCCTCACCGCGGCCGTGTACACCTCCGGCCTGGTGGCCATCCTGCTCGGCCTGCTGCGTATCCCGGGCGCCCGCCGATCACGGATCGAGTGGCTGCGCTTCGGCCTGGACATCGCCACGGTGATCGTCACCGTGCTGACCCTGTGCTGGCACCTGGTCTACCACCGCTGGGAGAGCTGGCTCAGCGACAGCGTCAGCGGTGCGGTCACCGTGCTGATCGTCGTGGTCGCCGGCTTCATCTGTGTCTTCGCGTTCGTCAAGGTGGCCTTCACCGGCACCGGCCCGATCGACCGGCGGGCGCTGCACCTGCTGGTGCTGACCGGAGCGGTCGGGGCGGGCGGCGGGGCGCTGGCGCCGCTGGTCGCCTCCCGCCCGTACCTCAACACCGCGCACGTGCTGCTGCCGGCGGTCTCCCTGTGCGTGTGCCTGGCCGCCGACCGGCAGCTGCGCGCCGCCCGGGCCGGCCGGCCCGCGCCCCGCCCGCTATCGCGGCGCCCGAGCGTGATGCCGTATGCGGCGGTCGTCGCCACCGGCGGCCTGCTGCTTTACAGCACCGTTCGGCACACCGCCGACCTGGTGGCGATCGCCGTGGGCGCCGTCACCGTGACCCTGCTGGTCGCGGCACGCCAGCTCGTGGCCCTGCGGGACAACGCGCTGCTGCTCGAGGACCTCGACGCCCGGCAGCGCGAACTGGCGCACCAGGCGACCCACGACGCCCTGACCGGCCTGCCGAACCGTACCGTGCTGGTCCGGGAGATCACCGCCGCGCTGGCGGCCGATCCGGCCGCGGTGAGCGTCGCCCTGATCGACCTCGACGACTTCAAGGAGATCAACGACGACCTCGGGCACGCCGTCGGCGACGCCCTGCTGATCGCCGTCGCCGACCGGATCGCGGCGCAACTGTCCGCCGGCGCCATGGTCGCCCGGCTCGGCGGCGACGAGTACGCGCTGCTGCTGCGACACGGCGACCACGACGCGAGCCTGAAGACGATCGCCGCCCAGCTGAGCCGGCCGGTGCACGCCGCCGGGCACGACCTCGTCGTGGAGGCCAGCTTCGGCCTGGCCCCGGCCCGTGCCGACGACACCGCCGACGAACTGCTGCGACGCGCCGACGTGGCGATGTACGAGGCGAAAGGCCAGGGCAAGGGCCGCCGGGTCGCCTACACCGCGGAGATGGACCAGCGCACCGCCGAACAGTCCCGGCTCGCCGCCGACCTGCGCGCCGCGCTCGACACCGACCAGCTGCGACTGCTCTACCAGCCGATCGTGTCGATGCCGGGCGGCGAACTGTACGGGGTGGAGGCGCTGGTCCGCTGGACCCACCCGGAGCGCGGCCCGATCAGTCCCGGCGCGTTCATCCCGATCGCCGAACGCACCGGCCAGATCGTGCCGCTCGGCGCCTGGATCCTGGAGCAAGCCTGCCGGCAGGCCGCCACCTGGCTCGACGAGCTGGGCGACGCCGCTCCGCGTACGGTCACCGTCAACGTGTCGGCCCGGCAGCTGCGCGAAGCCGGTTTCGCCGGCGAGGTCGACGCGGTACTGCGCCGCACCGGCCTGCCGCCGCACGTGCTGACCGTCGAGGTCACCGAGACCGCCGTGTTCGACGGCGGAGCGGCGCTGGCCGAGCTGCGGGCGATCGCCGCCCTCGGCGTCAGCATCGCGCTCGACGACTTCGGTACGGGGCACTCGTCGCTGGGCCTGCTGCGCAGCTGCCCCGCCGACATCCTCAAGGTCGACAAGTCGTTCATCGACGACATCACCGAAGGCGGCCAGCACGCGGTCGTGGTGGCGGCCCTGATCGGCATCTGCGACGGGCTGCGGCTGCGCGCCGTCGCCGAGGGTGTGGAGACCGCCGAGCAGGCCGCCGAGCTGCACCGCCTCGGATACCGGTTCGCCCAGGGCTTCCACTTCGCGCGCCCGATGCCCGCTGACGCGATCGCCGCCTACCGCCCGCCGGTCGTTTCCCGTATGGCCGCTATTTGATGTAGTCACCGTCGTGGACTCATTGCGGGTGCTGACGATGAATCTCTGGAACCGGCACGGAGCCTGGCAGCGGCGCCGATCGATTCTCGCCGACGGGCTGCGCCGGCTCGCGCCGGATGTGGTGGCCTTCCAGGAGGCCGTCGTGGCCGACGGATACGACCAGGTCAGCGACCTGCTCGGGCCCGGGTACCAGGTGGCGCACCAGACCGGCCGGGAGGCGGACGGCTCCGGCTGTTCGATCGCGAGCCGGTGGCCGCTGGACCGGCACGAGGAGGTGCACCTACGGGTGACGCCACGGGTCGATCCGGCTGAGCTGGCGGGGCGACTGGCACTGGTGGAGATCGCCGTTCCGGCACCGATCGGACCGCTGCTGGTGGCACACCACAAGCCGTCGGGCTGGCTCGGCTACGAACGGGAGCGGGAGCTGCAGGCGGTCGCCGCGGCCCGGCGGATCGAGCAGCGCCGGGGTGACCGCGACGCGCATGTGGTGCTGCTCGGGGATTTCGACGCGGAGCCGGACAGTGCCAGCATGCGGTTCTGGTCCGGCCGCCAGTCGCTGGACGGATTCAGCGTGGCGTACCGCGATGCCTGGGCCGCGATCCGGCCCACCGGGCCCGGTCACACGTTCTCACCCGACAACCCGCTGGTGACCGGCGGAAACTGGCCGTTGGAGCTGGGCCGGCGGATCGACTACGTCCTCGTTCGCTGCGACCGGCACGGACCCACGCTGCGGGTCACCGGCTGCCGGCGCGTGTTCGACCAGCCGGTGGACGGAGTGTGGGCGAGCGACCACTTCGGCGTCGTTGCCGACCTCGCGGCGGTGCCCGGCGATCAGTCACGCTCCCGTACCCGGAGGGCGTAGATCGACGCCTCCAGGTCACCGGCGGAGCTGTGCACGATCGCTGTGACGCGCTGATAGCCCGGTCCCTCGAAGCGGTCGAGCCGTGACCAGTGAGCCGGCAGATCAGGCGATTCGAAGACGTGAACGTCGATGGCGGTCCCGCCGGCATCGAGAACGAGTGCCGGGTAGCCGAGGTCGGTGCCCCAGCCGGCGTCAACCAGCCTCCCGTAGACCTGCCCCTCGAACCAGCGGCCTTCCAGCCCGTCGAGTTGATGATGGTTCGGCCGTCCCGGAGCCAGGGTTCCGTACGAAGCCAGGCGGAACAGAGCCGCCGCGCCGGTTCGAGGTTCGCTCTCGTGGTCCATCGTCGCCTCCGTCGTGGTCGGTTGCCGTGGCTTTCGGGACTCGCCGCCACGTGAACGTTGCCATGCCCAGGCACGCGAGCAGCCCGAGCCCGACGGCGGCGACGCCGAGCATCGGTGTGGTGAGCGCGACGACCAGGCAGAAGGCGAGATAGCAGGGCAGGCTGCGGACCAGGCCACCGAGCGTGTGGACCCCTGCGGTCGCGCCGTCACGGGCGACGGCGACCACAGTCAGCCGTGGTCGAAAGCGCGCTACGAGATGCAGCCGCCGCAATCGCGCGCAATCGCCCGGACATCGCGACCCTGGCCGGTCAGGCGATGCGGTAGCCGACGCCGGGGAGGGTGATGATCGCCGCCGGCTCGCCGAGTTTGCGGCGCAGCCGTCCCACCGTCACCGTGACCGTGTTGGTGAACGGGTCGGCGTTCTCGTCCCACACCTGTTCGAGCAGGGCCTCGCTGCTCAGGTATCCGGGCGCCGCGCGCATCAGGGCCTCCAGCACCGCGAACTCCTTGACCGACAGGTTCAGCCGGGCACCCGACCGGTTCGCGGTACGCCGGATCGGGTCGAGCTCCAGGGCACCGGCGACGAGCGTACGGGGGTGGGCCGCGGGCCGGCGGCGGGCCAGGGACCGGACGCGCAGCACCAGCTCGGGGAAGTGGAACGGCTTCGCGAGGTAGTCGTCGGCGCCGAGCGTGAGGCCGCGTACCCGGTCGTCGGCGGAACCGGCGGCGGTCAGCATGAGCACCATCGCCCGCTCCGGCCGGCTGGTGATCATCTCGCAGAGGACGTCACCGTTCAGGCCGGGCAGGTCCCGGTCGAGGACCACCACGTCGTACGCGTTCACGTCGAGTTTCGCGGCCGCCGCCAGCCCGTCGAGCGCCACGTCGACCGCCATGCCCTGGTCGCGCAGCCCCTCGGCGACCACCTCGGCGAGTGCGGCCGCGTCCTCCACCACCAGCACCCTCACGGCAGCCGGATCTCCACCCGCAGCCCGCCCTCGGGCCGGGCCCGCATGCTGAGCGACCCGCCGTGCGCCGAGGCCACGGCCGAGGCGATCGCCAGGCCCAGTCCCATGCCGGTTCCGGTACGGTCGGCGCCGAGGCGGCGGAACGGGCGGCCGAGCGTGGCCACCTGACCGGGGTCGAGGACCACGCCGTCGTTCTCCACCACGATCGTGCCGGGGGAGAGGGCCACCCGCATCCACCCGCCGGGCTCGTTGTGCCGTACCGCGTTGTCGACGACGTTGGACATCATCCGCCCGAGCAGCACCGGGTTGCCGACCGTGACGAAGTCGGCGCCCTCGACCGGCACCCCGGCCGGGATCAGCGACGTCACCGCCACCGGCGTACGGCCGTCGAGCGCGCCGTGCTGCGCGCGGGCCAGCACCAGCAGGCCCTCGAGGAGCCGTTCGAGCTGGTCCAGCTCGACGCGGACCCGGCCGGCGAGCTTCACGACCTCGGCGGGCGGCGCGGGCTTGGCCTCCGCCACGTCGATCGCGGCACGCATCGTGGCCAGCGGCGTGCGCAGCTCGTGCGAGGCGTCGGCGACGAACCGGCGCTGCGCCGCGAACGCCTCCTCGAGACGTTCGAGCACATCGTCGATGGTGTCGGCGAGCGCCTTCACCTCGTCCGACGGCCCGGCCACGGCGAGCCGCGAGTGCAGGTTGTCGGCGGTGATCCGCCGGGTGGCCGCGGTGATGGTACGCAGCGGCCGCAGCACCCGCCCGGCCGCGGCCCGGCCCAGCAGCAGCGACACCAGCAGCATGACGGCCAGGGCGACGAGCGCGCCGACGAGCAGCTGCCGGATGTGGATGGCCGCGGAATCGTCGAGTTGCTGTTGCAGCCGGGCGATCTGCTCGGCCGCCGGTGCCGGCGGACCGGCCGGCACGCTTCTGGCCGAGCTGAAACTGAACGCCGCGGTGATCGCGAGCAGCCCGGCGCCGGAGACCAGGAACAGCACGCCGTACAGAAGTGTGAAACGCAGCCGGACGCCCATCCGCCCAGCATGCCCTGCCGGAGATAACAGTGGCATGACAGCTGTC
Source organism: Actinoplanes aureus (assembly GCF_015704865.1). Lineage (GTDB taxonomy): Bacteria > Actinomycetota > Actinomycetes > Mycobacteriales > Micromonosporaceae > Actinoplanes > Actinoplanes aureus. The sequence goes on from NZ_JADQTO010000003.1 coordinate 434,220, forward strand.
GTCGCGCCCGGGTTAGGCCCGGCTCCGTAGAAACACCGGCATGACAGCCACCATCGAAGTGAACGGACTACGCAAGCGGTTCGGCCCGGCGGTCGCCCTGGACGGGATGACGTTCGTCGTGCGGCCGGGCCACGTCACCGGTTTCGTCGGCCCGAACGGCGCCGGCAAGTCGACCACGCTGCGGATGATCGTCGGCCTGGACCGGCCGGACGCCGGGACGGCGACCATCGGCGGCCGCCACTACGCCGAGCTGACCCGGCCGATGCGGCACGTGGGTGCGCTGCTCGACCCGCACGCGCTGCACCCCGCCCGGACCGGCCGCAACCACCTGATGTGGCTGGCCGCCTCGCAGGACCTCCCGGGCAGCCGGGTCGACGAGGTGCTGGCGCTGACCGGGCTCGCCGACGTCGGCCGGCGCGCGGCCGGCGGCTACTCGCTGGGTATGCGGCAGCGGCTCGGCGTGGCGGCGGCGCTGCTCGGCGATCCGCCGGTGCTGCTGCTCGACGAGCCGTTCAACGGGCTCGACCCGGCCGGGATCGTCTGGATGCGCGACCTGCTGCGGGAACTGGCCGCCGAGGACCGCTCGGTGCTGGTCTCCAGTCATCTGATGAGCGAGCTGCAGGACATGGCGGGACACGTGGTGGTGGTCGGCCAGGGCCGGGTGATCGCCGCCGCCGACGTGAACGACCTGGTCGGCGAGTACGCGTCGCTGGAGACGGCGTACCTGGAGCTGACCGCCGGCGCGGGAGGCATCCGATGATCCTGCGCGCCGAATGGATCAAGTTCCGGACCGTGCCGACCTGGACGGCCGGTCTCGCGGCCGCGGCGCTGCTCGTGGTGGCGCTCGGCTGCCTGTTCGCCTCCGGCAGCCAGATGTCCTGCATGGAGGGCACCCGCGAGGTCAAATGTCCGGCGCCGCCGACCAACGCGGACGGCGTCGCGGTCGAGGACAAGTTCACCTTCGTGCACCGGGCGCTCACCGGCGACGGCTCGATCACCGCGCGGGTGGGTGAGCTCGACGGCACGATCACCTACCCGCCGCCCAACCACGACCAGATCGTGTCCGGGATCGTGCCGTGGTCGAAGGCCGGGCTCATGGTCAAGGACGGGACGAACCAGGGCGCCGACTACGCCGCGGTGCTGCTCACCGGCGCGCACGGCGTACGCATGCAGCATGGCTTCACCCACGACCAGGTCGCGCCGGACTTCGCATCCGCCCGGGCGGCCTGGCTTCGCCTCACCCGGGCCGGCGAGCAGATCACCGGCTTCGTCTCCGCCGACGGCACCACCTGGCAGAAGATCGATACCGTACGCCTGAAGGGCCTGCCCGCCACCGTGCGGATCGGCCTGTTCGTCACCTCGCCGAGTGGGGTGACCGTCAACGAACAGTCGCAGGGCGGGCACACCGTCCAGGCCCGGTTCACCCAGTCCACCGCTAGGTTCTCGCAGGTCACCCCGGCCGGTGGGTGGACCGGCACGCTGGTCGGCCACAGCGACTACCGCACCGGCTGGCAGAAGACCCACCCGCCCGGGCACACCGAGTCCGGCGGCGTGCTGACCGTGGCCGGAGCCGGTGACATCGCGCCGCAGACCCACGCCGAGGGCCTGCCGGTGGAGCGCGTCCTGACCGGGGTGTTCGCCGGGCTGGTGCCGCTGATCGTGGTGGCGGTGCTGTGCGGGACGGCCGAGTTCCGGCGCCGGATGATCGGGACCACACTGGTCGCGATGCCGTACCCGGGCCGGGTGTCCGCCGCGAAAGCCGCGGTGGTGGGGGCGGCGTCGCTGGTCGCGGGACTGGCGGCGGTCGCGGTGACCCTGTCGGTGGGGTTGCGGATGCTCGGCGCGAACGACGTGATCGTCCTGCCCGTGCCGTGGACGACCACCCTGCGGATCGCCGTGGGCACGGCGCTCCTGCTGGCGCTGGCGGGCGTTTTCGCGTACGGGATGGGGTCCTTGCTGCGACGGGCCGTGCCGGCCGTGGTGGCGGTGACCGCTCTCCTGGTCGCGCCGCCGATCCTGGCCGTGACGTCGGTGCTGCCGCCCGGGCTCGGTGTGTGGCTGCTGCGCCTCACCCCGGGCGCCGCCTTCGCGATCCAGCAGGGCGTCCCCGCCTACCCGCAGCTGTCCGCGCCGCAGACGGTGTTCGACGGCTACTTCCCGCTGGCGCCGTGGGCGGGCCTGGGCGTACTGGGGCTGTATGCGCTGGTCGCGGTCGCCGCGGCGACCTGGCGGCTGCGGCGGGGCGCCGCGTGAGGGCCGCGCTCCGGGCCGAGTGGGCGAAGCTGCGCACCGGTCCGGCCGGCCTAGCCGTGCCGCTGTTGCTGGCGGGCCTGCTCGCCGCCGCCGGCGCGGCGCTCGGCGACCGGGCGATCGACCCGGTGCAGTTGCGGCTGCTGGGCGTCCGTCTCGCGCAGGCGGCCGTGGCCGCCGCCGGCGTGCACCTGCTCGCCGGCGAGTACGGCACCGGCCTGATCCGGACGACGCTGCTCGCCGTCCCGCGCCGCCTGCATCTGCTCACCGCCAAGGCCGCCCTGCTCACCGCGGGTGTCGTCCCGGTGGCCGTGCTCGGCGTCGGCGTGGCTGTGGCCACCCTGCCGCCGGGCGCCGCGATGCTGCGGGCCGCCGCCGGGTCGGTCGTCTACCTGATCCTGATCGGTCTGCTCGGTCTGGGCACAGCGGCCGTCGTGCGCAGTTCCGCGGTGGCCACCGGCATCGTCCTGGCCCTGCTCTACCTGATGCCGATGATCCTGCGGATGGTTCCGGACGACGACTGGCAACGCGCGCTGTACCGGCTCACCCCGGCGACCGCGGTGCAGACTCTGGCGACCACCGTGGACACCGCGGCGTTGCCGATGGGTCCGTGGGCGGCGCTGGGTGTGGTGGCGGCGTGGAGCGCGGGTGCGCTCGCTCTCGGCGCCCTGACCCTGTGTCGCCGCGACGCCTGACCTCCGGTAGAGATGAGCCATGACCTTCGAGGGCTTGGCCTACACGCACACGCCGCACGACCGGGCCGGGAGCCGGCGGGACGACCCGGACTGGGTCGGCACCCAACTCGCCCGCCCGGACGCCCAGATCATCCCGATCTGGCGGAACCGCTGCCTGATCCGCGCCGGCCGTCCCGTCGTGCTGGACGGCCGGGACGGCGCGGCGGTGCGTACGGCGGCGAGCCAGACCGTGCTGCTCGGCCTGGACGAGGCGGCGCCCGTCTTCGCCGTCGACGTCGGCGGCCAGGACGAGGAGGCGGTGCTCAGCATGGCGAACGCGGAGGGCAGCGCGGACCTGCGGTCGCTCGCCGCGCTCTCGCCGCACTCGCTGACGGCCACCCTCGCGTACGCCCGTGGGCTGCTCTACTGGCACCGGCACGCCCGGTTCTGCGGGTCGTGCGGATCGGCCACCCGCAGCGCACAGGCCGGACACGTCCGCCAGTGCACCGGACCGGACTGCGCCCGCCAGCTGTTCCCGCGCATCGAGCCGGCCGTCATCGTGCTGGTGGAAGCTCCCGGTCCCGAGCCCCGCTGCCTGCTGGCCCGGCACCGTGGCGCGGGTCCGGACGGCTTCGCGCTGATCGCCGGCTTCGTCGAGGTCGGCGAGAGCCTGGAGGGCGCGGTACGCCGTGAAGTGGCCGAGGAGGCCGGGGTCAAGATCGGCTCCGTGGCGTACCGCGCCTCACAGGGCTGGCCGTTCCCGGCCGGACTCATGGTCGGCTTCGGCGCGCAGGCGGTCGACGACAGCATCGCGGTGGACGGGTCGGAACTGGTGGAGGCCCGCTGGTTCAGCCGCGCCGAGGTCCGGGAGCGGCTTGCCGGCGGACCGGGCTCCGGGCCGGTGGACTCCATCGGCGGGCACCTGCTGCGCGAGTGGGCGGCGCGGTAACCTCAGCCGCCGGTGAGCTCGGCGAGGAGCCGCACCACGTCCGGCCGGTCGAACGGGCCGACGTGGGGTGCGTCGATGCTACGTACATCGGTGGGGTTGTCCGGGGTGAGCCGGTCGGCCTCGGCGATGAACCGGTCCTGGAGCGCGAGCGGGATCAGCCGGTCCTGGGTGAAGCGCACGTAGGTTCGCGGGATCCGGCCCCAGGTGTGCGCCTCGCCGCGGGCCTCGGCCTGCGGGATGGCCGCGGGCTCGTCGGGCTCCAGCATGTTGAGCACCCGTCGCACCCCGTCGTCGGTGAAGTCGCCGGCGAGGCTCCGCTTGACGGCGTCGAACACCGCGGGGTCCGCCGAGCGCCAGTTCACCCGATTCACGCCCAGCGTCGCCGGGTCGGCCACGATGGCGCGCTGGATGAGCGGCAACAGGCTGTCGCGGTTCTCCGGCTCGTCGAGGTACGCCACGATGCTGGGCAGCTCCACGCAGCAGTACGCGGCGAGATAGACGACCCGGTCGAGGAGTTCCGGGATCACGTTGCCGACCCGGCTCAGGGTGACGCCGCCCTGGCTGGCGCCGGCCAGGATCACCGGCCCGAGGCGGCGGGCCCGGCGTACCACGTCGACAGTGCGCTCGACGTAGTCGTCGATGGTGAGCTTCGCGAGCGGCGACGGCTCGCCGGCCAGCGCGGCGAGATCCTGCGGTGCCTGGTAGGCGCGGGGGTAGAAGGCTTCGACGCCGTGGCCGGGCAGGTCGACGGCGACCGCCCGATGGCCGCGCAGGGTGAGCTCGCGGATCAGTCCGGCGCACCAGAACGAGGAGGAGTTGGTGCCGTGGACGAAGATCAGGGTGGTCATCGGTTTTCTCCTGACGGTCGGCGCTGCATGGGCCATACGGGAGGGCTGTCGGCGACGCGTACCGGATCGCCGGTGTCGGCGAAGCCGTGCCGGAGGTAGAGCGCGCGGCTTCGTGCCGAGCTGGCCTCCAGGTGGACGGGGAGCCCGTCGGCGTCGGCGCGGGCGAGCCGGCGCCGCAGCATCGCCGAGCCGACTCCGGAGCCTTGCCGGGCGCCGACGACGCCCATGCACGGGAGGTACAGGTGCGGCTCGTCGTCCGGGTGTCGCTGTGCCAGCGCGTCGCCCAGGGCTCGCAGCCGGCCGGTGCCTTCGCCGCCGTAGGGCGCCTGCGCCGCGGCCAGCGTCAGCCAGATCGCGGCGCCCGTGCCGTCGGCGGCCAGGTCCGCCTCGGCGCCCGGATGGGTGAGCAGTGCGCGGTAGAAGCCCAGCTGTGCGTCGGGCCGTTCCTGGGGCTCCGGGAAGAGCCAGCGGACGAGGGGATCGTCCGTGAACGCTTCGACGAGAACGGCGAGAACCATGTCGACTTTCATGCGTACACCGTATTCGGCATGGCGGTCCGAGCCGCTTCCTGAGCTTAGAAACGTGGATTAGTGAACTAGTACGGTGCGGATTCGACTAGTACACTTTGCGGCTGTGCCGCCGTCCTCACGCCGACCCGACCCGCCCTACCTGCGGATCGCGGCCGAGCTCCGCGCCCGGATCCTCTCCGGTGCCCTGCGACCCGGGGACCGGGTGCCGTCCGCCCGGCAGATCGCCGAGCGCTGGGACGTGGCCATCGCGACCGCGACCAAGGTGATGGCGGCTTTGCGGGCCGAGGGTCTGGTCGAGGCGAGGGTCGGATCCGGCACCGTGGTCAGCGCGTCCCCGGCTCCTGATCAGCCGCCTGGCGTCCCCAGGCAGGCCTTGAACCGCGAACAGGTGGTCCGGGCCGCCATGGCGATCGCCGACCGCGAAGGGCTGGCCGCCGTCTCCATCCGGCGACTGGCGATCGAGTTGGGTGTCCGGCCGATGTCGCTCTACCGTCACGTGGCCACCAAGGACGAGCTGGTGGCGTACATGACCGACGAGGCGTTCGGCGAGCCCGACCTCCCGGTCCCCGGTCCCGACGGCTGGCGGCCCAAGCTCGAACTGATCTCCCGGAGCCAGTGGGCGCTGTGCCGGAGACACACCTGGCTACCCCGGGCCGTCTCGTTCACCCGCCCGATGCTGGTGCCGAACATGATGGCCCACACCGAGTGGACGCTGCGCGCCCTGGACGGGCTTGGCCTGCCGATGACCACCCGCGTCCAGGAGGCGCTGACCCTGCACGCGCTGGTCGTGACGGTCGCGATCGCCATGGCGAATGAGGCCGAGGCCGAACAGGAGACCGGCGTGTCGTCCGCCGCCTGGTGGTGGTCGCAACGATCCCGCACCGACGACCTGCTGGCCCGGTTCCCGTTGCTGGCGGCGGTGCCCGAGCGGGCGGCGGCCGACCTGGACGGCCTGTTCGAGTACGGCCTCGCCCGTCATCTCGACGGCCTGGCCGTCCTCATCGAACGAGGGCAGCCGCGGTGATCACCACGTTGTCGCGGTAATGGCGCGTCCGGGAGTCGAACGGGCCGCCGCAAGTGATCAGGGTGAGCCGTGCCGCGCCGTCGCGGGCGAAGTACTTCCGCAGGGGGATCGCCGTCTTGCGGTACCGCTCGCGGGCCACCACCTCGAACGTCCGGGCCCGCTCTCCCGGGCCGGTCAGCGTCACCACGTCGCCGGCCCCGAGCGAACCGAGCCGGAAGAAGGCACCCTCACCCGCCGCCGCGCTGTCGACGTGCCCCGCGATCACGATGGATCCGGCCGTGGCGGCGAAGCCCGGCCCGTACCGGTACCAGCCGACCCGGTCCACGCTCGGCGGCACGGCGAACTCGCCGGTCTTCGCGTCGATGCCGACGGCATCGACGGCTGCGTCCAGCCGCAGCGCGGGGATGCGCAGCCGGGCCGGCGCGTCGGTCGCGGTCGCAGTCGGCAGCCGGCCGTCGATGATCGGTACGGTCGCCGCGCTCGGCGCCGACGAGGCCAGCGTGGCCACCACCGGCTGGCCGAAGTCGTCCGCCGGCTGGGACCGCCACACCGCGAGGCCCGACACCACGGCCAGAACCACGCCGGCGGCCAGCAGGGGCACGGTACGCCCCGGACGGCTCCGGGGCGTACCGCGGTGATCGAGCAGGCTCATCGGCGTCCGGTGGCCAGGCGTGCCAGGCCGAGCAGGAGCAGCAGGATGCCGGCCGCACCGGCGCCGTACCAGGGCAGTGCGGCGCCCCGGTCGGCCCGGCCGCCGTCGCCGCTGGGCACCCCACCCGGCGCGGAGTGCAGCCCGGTGATCGTCTGCGACACGATGCCGAGCGTCTCGTCCTCGGCCGAGCCGACCGCGTACACGATGGTCGCGGCACCCTCGGCGAGGTCCAGGTCGGCCGGGCCGAGCACCCGCGTGCCGGTGCCGGCCAGGACGACGTCGGCGGAGACGGTACCGGCGCCGAGGTCGGCCTTGGCCTCCTTCGGGTTGGTGAGGCCCTCGAAGACCGGTTCGCCGCCGGCCCGGACGTCGACGGCGGGCGCCGCCGCGGTGTGCCGCACGATCAGCCGGGTCTTGCCGGCCGCGAGTTTGGCAGTGTCGTTGACGAACGGGGTCAGCGTGGGCTCGCCGTCCGCGCTGAGGTGGGCGACGAGGCTGAGGTTCGCGTCGCCGGGCACCTCGGCGTCGTCGACACTGAGCAGTGCCTCGCCGATGGCGTCGCCGGGCTTGGTGAGCGCGATGTCGTACTGGCCGGCGGGCAGGCTCAGCGGGCCGGCCACCTTGCCCGGCTCGAAGTCCGGGATGGTCTTCTCCCCGTTGACGTAGACGTCCACCGGCTGGCCGGGGATGCCGTGTACCACGGTCACCTGGGCGTTCGCCTTGGCGAACGCCGGGCCGGGGAAGAACGCCCCGGCGGTGCCGAGACCGATCAGGGTCACCGCGCCGACCGTGACCGCGCTGCGTAGGGGCAGGATGCGCATGGAAACTCCTCGAACGGATCGTCGTTGGCTCCTTCCCCCGGTCCTTCGCCGCGACGGCGGCCCGCGGATGCGGCGGCGGGCAATGAAATCTGGGTGCATCCATCGGCGGTTCGCCGAGCGAAAGAGGGGGAGAAGCTGTGTGTGGGAAGGAGGTCGATGAGCTCCGACGACGAGCTCGCCGAGCGATTGCGCGACGGCGACGAGAAGGCTCTGCGTGCGGCATATGACCGGCACGGTGCGGCCGTGCTGTATCTGGCTCAGCGGCTGCTGGGCAACCGGGCGGACGCCGAGGACGTCACCCAGGTGACGTTCGTGGCGGCGTGGACCGGGCGCGATTCGTTCGATCCGCAGCGCGGCACCATGCTGGGCTGGCTGCTGGGGATCGCGCGGCGCAAGGCGGTCGACCGGATGCGGTCGGCGGCGCGCGACGATCGGGTGACCGAGACGGTACGCGCTCAGCTCGCTCCACCGGACGAGCGGGAGACGCCGGAACGGATCGTCGACCGCCTGGTCGTCGCCGACGAGCTGGGCCGGCTGCCCGACGAGCAGCGCCGCACCCTGGAGCTGGCGTTCTACGACGATCTCACCCATCCACAGATAGCCGCCGTCACCGGGTTGCCGCTCGGTACGGTCAAGAGCCATATCCGGCGTGGAATGGCGAACCTGCGACGTCGTTGGGAGGTGGACGGTGCAGCATTTGGATCCCGATCGGCTGGTCCTTCTCGCGCTCTCTGAGGAGCAGCAGGAGCTGAGCGAGACCGACCACCTGGCGCAGTGTGCCGGCTGCCGGCACGACCTCGACAGCCTGCGGGAGGTCGCCGACCTCGGCGTGGAGGCTCAGGACCTGCGAGACCTGCCGCCGCCCCCGGAACAGATCTGGCGCGCGATCGAAGCGGACGTGGCCCGTACCCGGGAAGCTGTCACAAACCCGGCACCGCCCGTCGGCCTGGCCGGACGCCGGCGTCGCGCGGCCCGGAACCGGCCCCGCTGGCTGATGCCGGTGATCGCCGCGGCGGCGGCCGCGGTCGTCGCGGTGGCCGGCACGGTAGCGGTCGACCGGTTCACCGGGCGCCCCGCGACCGAACAGGTGATGGCCCGGGCGACGCTGACCCCGCTGGACACGGTTCCGCAGGCGGCGGGCGGCGACGCCCGCGTGCTGGCCGACGGCCAGATGCGCATCGACGTGCGCAATCTGCCGCTGACCACCGGGTTCCACGAGGTCTGGCTGATCGACCCGGACGACCTCACCAAGATGGTGGCCCTCGGCAGCCTGACCGGCGCGCCGGACGTGGTGCTGCCGGTACCGCCCGGTACCGACCTCAACCGGTACCGCCTGGTCGATGTGAGCGACGAGCCGCATGACGGCGACGCCGCGCACTCGGGCCGCAGCCTGCTGCGGGGAACCCTCACGTCGTAGCTGCGCCGGAAGCGAAGGACGGGGTGGTGGCGCTGAGGCCACCGCCCCGTTCCCAGCGGCTCACCGGTGAACTATCGAAGCGCCCGGCGGCCCTTCATGACGCCGAGGACGATCGCGGCGATCAAGGCCACCACGCCGATGATCAACAGCCACTTCAGGGCCTTCAGGAACAGGCCGAGCAGGATCAGCACGACGGCGATGACGCCCACGGCGACGACCAAGGAACGCATGTCAGTCTCCTTCTGCGGTGATCACCCGGGTATGCCCAGACCGGTCATCGCTCAACCGGCGAAGGCGCCGGCCGGGCACAGGTGTGCCCGGCCGGCGCGTCGTCCTCGTCGGCTGTTCAGACGGTGCCCAGCTCGATGCCGACGGCGAAGCCGGCCATGCCGCTCGAACGCCACACATAGGTGACGGCCGGTGACAGGCGGACCAGGCGGCAGCCGAGCGCGCGGCTGAGCGCCCATCGTTGCGCGCTCAGCAGGGCGCGCAGGCCGGCCCCGTCGCAGAAGTCGACCTGAGCCAGATCCATCACGACGTCCTGGACGCCGTCAGCGGCCATCAGCCCGCGGATCTGCCCGCCGAGATCGTCGGCGTTGGCGACGTCGATGTCGCCGATCAACGTGATCGTGAGCTCGGTGCCGTCCCGCCGGGACGCGACGTGGAGCCACGGGCCCGGATCGGCCAGGGCGTCCCCGGACCACGGATCTCGCACGCTCAGCCCGGGTGCTCCTGCCGGTGACCGCAACGGCCACACGATGGTGCTGCGGGCGGCGTCATGGGTGCATTCAACAGAGACCACCGGGTTTCCCTCCCTGGGTTGTCACCACGGTCAGGAACACAGTGCCGGACGAAGCCGGGTTCGCGCGTCCGTGAGGATACGGAGATCGGTACGTACTTTTCGCGCCTCAGCGCTGGGCCGTGAACCAGGCGGCCACCTGTGCCCGGTTGGTGAGCCCGAGCTTGCCGAGAATGTGCTCGACGTGAGTTTCCGCAGTACGGCGCGAAATGACCAGTTTCGCCGCGATCTCCCGGTTCGACAGGCCGTCGGCGAGCAGCTCGGCGATCTCCCGTTCCCGGCGGGTCAATGACGCGGACGCGTCCACGGGTGCGGGCACCGCCGCGGGTTGCGGGGGCGGTTGGCCCAGGGCGAAGGCGACCGCCTCGTCCAGCGACAACCGCTGGCCGCGGGCGAAGGCGGCCCGATACGCCTGCTGACCGAGCGCGGTACGGGTGCGCTGCTCGTACTCTTCGTGATGCTCCGCCAGCTTCGGGAAGAAGGACGGCCGGGCACCCATGGTGTGCGCGAGCCGGGTGACGGCGCCCAGCAGGACGGCCGCCCGTTCGGCCCGGCCCTCGTCGCAGGCGATCCAGGCCATCGTGTCCAGGCACCAGGCGGTGCCGAGGATGTCGTCGACGCTGCGCAGGCGGTGCAGGCTCTCCCGCAGGCGGGTGGTCGCGGCCTCGCGGTCACCCTCGCTCCACAACCCGAGCCCGAGGATCCACAGCGCGAATCCGACGTAGTACGTCTCACCGCGAGGCTGGCAGATGGCCAGTATCGTCTCGTGGTGCGCGGCGGCTCCGGCCGTGTCGCCGCGCATCACCCGTGTTATCGCGAGCCCGGTGAGGACGTTGGCTCGCCAGAAGACGTACTCGTTCCCGGGTTCGGTCGCGAACACGGCGGCAGCACGCTGGAAGGCGAGCTCCGCCTCGACGAGATCGCCGGCCATCTCGCCGGCGCCCTTGCTGCCGTCCGCGAAGGCATACCCGAGTGCGTCACCTCGCTGCGCGGCGGCCTCGTACCCCTGCCGCGTGCGTTCGCTGACGGCGGCCAGGTCACCCTGCAGGCACGCCAGTGTGGCACCGACGTTCAGTGCCTTGAGCCGGGCCACGGTCGGCCCGCCCGGCCGGGCCAGGGCCTGGTCCACCCAGGAACGGCCCTCGCGGTAGAGGCCGTGGATGGCCCAGTAGAGGTACAGGCTGGCGGCGATCGTCAGCGCCGCCTCGCCCCCGTCCGGATCGGCCAGGCTGTAGTCCAGCGCCGCGCGCAGGTTCGGCAACTCCCGGCCCACCCGCGCGAACCCTTCCACCTGCCGCGGGCTGATCAGGTCGGCCTCGAACCGGCGGGCCAGGCCGGTGTACCAGTCGCGATGCCGGCGCTGCAACGTGTCCCGTTCGCCGGCCTCGATCAGTTTCTCCTGGCCGTAGTCGCGCAGGGTCTCCAGCATCCGGTACCGGGCGACACCACCCACCTGCTCGCTGGCCAGGACGGACTTGTCCACCAGCCCCGCCACCACCTCGAGCAGGTCCCCGGCCGGCAACAACTCGTCGTCGCAGATGCCCTCGATGGCGTCCAGCTCGCACCCGCCGGCGAACACCGACAACCGCGCCCACAACACCCGTTCCGGCTTGGCACACAGCTCGAACGACCAATCCGCACACGCGCGCAGCGTCTGCTGCCGCTCAGGCGCGGTACGGCTACCCCGGCTGAGCAGCGCGAACCGCTCGGTCAACCGGTCCAGGATCTGCCCCGGCGCCAGCACCCGCACCAGGGCCGCGGCGAGCTCGAGGGCCAGCGGCAGCCCGTCCAGCCGGCGGCACAGTTCGGCCACCACCGCCGCGGTCTCCTCGGTCAGCGCGAAGCCCGGCACGACGCCCCGGGTACGCGCGACGAACAGCGCCACCCCCTCGTACCGCTCCACCTCGGCGACGCTGACCGCCTCGCCCGGCTGCGGGGTCGGTAGCGGCGGCACCGCGAACAGCACCTCACCGGGCACCAGCAGCGGCTCCCGGCTGGTGGCCAGAAGGCGCAGGCCCGGGCAGCCCTGCAGTAGCGACTCCGCCAGCACCGCGCCCACCGGCAGCAGATGCTCACAGTTGTCCAGCACCAGCAGCGCCCGCCGGCCGGCCAGATGCGTGATCAGCTGCTCGGTCGGTGACCCGGCGCCGGCCTGTTCCCGCAGCCCCAGCGCGGACATCACCAGATAGGCCAGCACGTCCGGATCCTGGATCTCCAGGATCAGCATCTCCGGGCCGCGCAGCGCGGTAAGGTCCACGAACCAGACCCCGTCCGGGGAGCTTCGCCGCAGCTGGTCGGCGGTCCGCAGTGCCAGCCTGGTCTTGCCGGCACCGCCCACCCCGGTCAGCGTCACCAGCCGCGCCCCGCCGAGCAGCCGCTTCACCTCGGCCACCTCGTGCCGGCGGCCCACGAAACTGGTCAGCTCCAGCGGCAGGTTTCCACCTGTCCTCGGCATGACACCCACCCTTCGCGGCCCTGCCAGTTCTGACCTCCTTAACACACCCGGCGCCCGGAAAGGGGTGAACAACACCATCCACCACACTGTCGATGCGCCCGCGGCCGGTGCGGTGCTCCGCTGATCACCTAGCCTTCAGCGATGTTCCTCTTTACGATGCGCTTCGCCGTGCGATACCTGTTCGGCGGCCCGATGCCGGAGATGCCGGAGTTCGACCCCGAGCTGGCCCTCACCGAGCCGGTGCTGCGGGAAGCGCGGGACCGGGCCCGGGCTGGTGACTGGTGGGCCGCACGCAAGGTGGTCGAGGACGCCGGTACGGACTGGGACGTGCGGATGTGGCGGCTCGGCACGCTGGCCGAACTGGCCGAGAAGGACGACGGCTGGCTCTACGCCTGGCTGCGGGCCGAACCGTCGGACCCGGACGCCGTGCTCGTGCAGGCCATGGCGCTGCACAAACGAGCCTGGGAGGCGCGGGGCGGCGCGTCCGCCGACGACACCACGGCGGAGCAGTTCACCAACTTCCACCAGATGTCCGCGTCGGCCGCGCAGGTCGCCCAGCGTGCGATCGTCCTCGCCCGGCCGGGCGATCCGGTGCCCTGGGAGGTGATGCTGGGCACGATGTTCGCCGGTGGGCGCGGATCCTTCGACGAGGTGTACGCCGAGGGCCGGCGGCGCGACCCGTACAACTTCCACCTGCATTGGCGGGCGATCACCCTGCGGTCCGAGAAATGGTACGGCTCGCACGAGCAGATGTTCGGGCTCGCCCGCGGCGTGGCCGCCGCGGCGCCGCCGGGTCACCGGTCGGTACTGCTGCCGCTGTACGCCCATTTCGAGTACGCGCTGCGCGAGTTCGCCTGGGGCACGTTTCACCGGCGACAGCTGAGCCGGACCCGCAGGTACTTCCGCGGTCCCGAGGTGCGCCAAGAGGTCGAGCAGTGGATCGCCAAGTTCCTGGCCGGCTCGCCCGGTGCCGCCCCGCTCGGCATCGTCCGCAACCGGATGGCGGTGTACTACTGCCTGACGCAGCAGCGCCCGCAGGCGAAGGCGGTCTTCGACGAGCTCGGCCAGTACGTCACGCCGGCGGTGCAGTGGAACCACTTCTGGGGCGACAGCGAGTTCGGCTACTTCAAGAACTGGTGGTGGGCGAACGGCCTGATCACCTGGCCCGGTGAGCGGTGAGATCCGACCACTCCGCCGACCCTCGTTCGCGTGATCCGGCGGTGAGGTGCAGAACGGTGGTTTACCGGCCGTGGTTCTCAGCTCGCCGGCGGTTCCGCCGAAGCAGCAGGGCATGAGGAACGGCGGCATGGCTTCGGACGCGCTCACCACGGTGCTGCGCGCCGGTGGTGGTTCCGTCGCCGAGCAGGTCGACCGGGCTCTGGCGCTGCTCCTGGAGCAGTTCGGCATGCAGGTCGCCTACGTCAGCGAGTTCCGCGGCGACCAGCGCGTCGTGACCCACTCCCGCTCGGTGCCCGGTGGTCCGGTGCTGCCGGTCGGCACCACGCACCCGGCCGCCGACACCCTGTGCCATCTCGTCGCCGCCGGAGCCCTGGAGCCGTTGATCCCCGACGCCCGGCAGCACGCCGTGATGGCCGGCCACCCGCACACCGCGGCGTTCGGCATCGGCGCCTACGCCGGTGTGCCGCTGCGCCTGAACGGCCAGGTCGCCGGTGCGGTCTGCGTCGCCTCCCCGGACCCCGCCGTCCTGGTGGAGGCGCGCGACGAGGCGACATTGCGTACGCTCGCCGCCCACCTGGGCGAACTGCTCGCCGACCCGGACCTGCCGCCCGCGAGGATCCCGGCGAGCGGTCTGGAGACCATGGCCCGCCCGCTGCTGCGCCTGCTCCAGCAGGTCACCGGCCTGGAAGGCGTCTATCTCACACTGCGTGACGAAACGGCCGACAATCTGATGGTCGCGTACGCCGACGAGGCCACCGCCCTGGGCTTCGCCGAGGGAAGTTCCCTGCCGTGGCAGGCCTCGCTGTGCCACCGGGTGATCAGCAGCGGTACGACCAGCATCACCGATCAATGGGAGCACTGGGAAGCGGCGCGCCTCGCCGGCATCGCCACCTGGCTCAGCGTGCCGGTACGCGACCTCGAAGACCGCGTCATCGGCACCCTCTGCGGTGGCAGCCGGAGTGGCAAACCGGTCGGCGACCATGCCGTCTCCATGGCGCACACCGTCTCCCAGCTGGTCGCCGACCAGCTGGCCCGGGAGGCCGCACACCTCGCCGAGGTCAACCGTGCCGCCCACCTCCAGCAGCGCGTCGACGGGCTGCGCGACAGTGTGGAACGCGACTCGCTGACCGGCCTGGCCAACCGGGCCGGCATTCACCGCTGGTTGCAGGCGGCCCTGCCACGGGTGTGCGACGGCGAGCGGACGCTGATGGTGGCATTCCTCGACGTCGACCGGTTCAAGCCGATCAACGACACGTACGGGCACGCGGTGGGCGACGAGATCCTGCGCGGGCTGGGCGACGGGCTGCGCGCCTTCGGCCGCGTGGACGACCTGCGCGGACGCCTCGGCGGCGACGAGTTCGTCGTCGCCGCCGTGCTCCCGGCCACCGCGGACCGGGAGGCCTGGGCGGACCGGGTCGGCGCCGCCGCTCACGTACGCGTGGGTGACGTGCACGCCGGTGCCAGCATCGGGGTCGCCGCGGTCACCGACCCGCGGACCAGCGTGGAGCAGGTGCTGCACCGCGCGGACGAGGCCATGTACCGCCGCAAACACCGCACGCGCGACGCGCTGACGACCGCGATCTTGTGAAATCGTGGCGCACCGGGTGCGCCTGATTGCCACAAGATCGGGGGTGGGGAGGCTGTTTCCCGGCGGGCGCGCTGGGGCGGTGCGGGCAAGCGCGCCTCGCGCTGGGAGAGCGGGGACGGGTCGGCTTCGGCGGGACGGCCGTCACGCGTACCGAAGAGGTGATGATCTTGTTCGGCCCACACTCAATGCTGACTCAACGGCCTCAAGACAGCCCTCACGTTGGGCCGAGAAGCGGATCCTGACCGCGAAGGCTGTCTAGCGGCTGCGCCGCTTGGGGGTCCATCGCAGGAGCGGCCCGTAGACGAGCCGGGCGAAGTACGGCGCCGTGGTCCGGCGGAAGTCCGCGGAGCTGTTGTCGCGGGGGAAGGGCCGGCCGGGCACCGGCGTGCCGAGAAACTCGCACAGGGGCGCCCACCCGTCGGCGGCCTGGAAGGTCAGCAGCCGGCCGGCCGGGAAAGCGGCCCGCACCTGCTCGATGTGCCGGGTGAACGCCGAGGTCATGTACGCGCGGTCGGCGAGGCGGTCGTCGAAGAGGGGCTGTTCGACGGTTTCCCGCGTCATGGCGAGAAACGCGCGGAGGTCCGGGCTCAACGCCTCCGCCACGCGGGCCCCTATCCGGGCGGGTCCGCGCGGTGGATCGATACGTATCTTGAAGATGGTCTTGCGGACGCTGTCGTACCAGGAGTCCGGGTCGCGGACGGTGAGCACCAGTTTCGCGTCCGGGTAGGCGTCGGCGAGTTCGCGCCAGTAGGCCGCGACCGGCCAGTCGACCGCGCTGCGGTAGCCGTCGAAGACCCGGTCCCAGTCCGGTTCCGCACCCCGGGCGATGTCCAGCCACTGCCGCACGCGCCGGTGATCGCTCATCACGTCGAGCATGTGGTAGCACGGTCCGAGCCCGAGTGTTCCCAGCGCCGACCTGAGCGACGTGGTGCCGGTGCGCGCGAAGCCGATCCCGATCACCTGCAGCACTGTCGTCCTCCACGACTCATCGGATTCATGCTCGTCAATCATTGTGCTGATCGCACTCGTGCGGCGCCACGGCGAATCGGACAGGGTGTGCGACAGCCTGTCGCGCACGCTCATTAGGTTCGATATCACCTTGAGCGACCATCTAGCCGAGGAGGGTCCTATGAGGTGCAGCGGTACCTATGAGTACCTGGACGGCCCCGAGGAGCAGGCGCGGCTCAATGCCGTGCGCCGCTATCAGCTGGTGGACGAGCCGGTCGACGACACCTACGAACGGATCGCGTTCATCGCCGCCGCTCTCTTCGACACTCCGATCGCGACGGTGTCGCTGGTCGAGGAGAAGCGGATCTGGCTGGCCGCCGCCTACGGCCTGCCCGGCGTCCGCGAGGTCGGGCCGGAACCCGGCCTGTGCGGCTCGGCCATCGCCCAGGACGGCGTCTATGTGGTCAACAACGCGGCCACCGACCCGCGCACGCGCGAGCACCCTCTCGTCCGTGGCGAACTCAGCCTCCGGTTCTACGCGGCAGCGCCGATCCGGGCCTACGACGGCTACCGGCTGGGCACGGTCAACGTGATCGACAACCGGCCACGCGAGGCGACGGCACAACAGCTGACCGCGCTGGAGCACCTGGCCGCGACGGTGGCCGACGAGCTCGAACTGCGCCTCATGGTGATCCGCGGCGCCATGGCCGAGCAGCGCATGCGGGAGACGCTCCGCTGAGTACGGTCACACGTGTGCTTCCGCGCGCTTCCACCGGCGGGTGACGAGGAGTCCGAAGGCGGCGGCCGTGAAGAACATGACGATGCCGTACACGGCGGCGGGAATCGCCATCTCGGTGCTGTTCAGCAGGGTGGGGCTGAGGGCGATCGTGATCGCCAGGGTGCTGTTGTGGATGCCGATCTCCATGCCGGCGGCGATCGACTCGCGCCTGCCGACGCCGGCCAGCCTCGGCGCGCCGTAGCCGATGGCGAGGCTCGCGACGTTGAAGATCAGGACCGCGATGCCGACGGCGACGAGGTAGTCCGCGACGTTCTCGCGTTCCTTGAACACCGTGCCCATGATCACCGCGACGAGCACGACGACGGACAGGATCTTGACGGGCCGGGCCAGGCGGTCGGCCAGCTGCGGGAACCGCGCCCGCAGCGCCATGCCGGCGGCGACCGGCACCAGGACGATCGCGAAGACCTGTAGCACCTTGTCGAACTGCAGACCGATGGATCCGGCGTCGCCGAGGAAGTGCGCCGCCGAGAGGTTCACGACCACCGGCAGCGTCACCACCGCGAGCACCGAGTTGACGGCGGTGAGGGTCACGTTGAGCGCCACGTGCCCGCCGAAGAGGTGGCTGTACAGGTTCGCCGTCGTACCGCCGGGTGACGCCGCGAGCAGCATCATCCCGACCGCCAGCTCGGGTCGCAGGCCGAGCGCGACGACCAGCCCGAAGCAGAGCGCCGGCAGCAGCAGTGTCTGGCAGGCGAGCGCGATCAGGGCCGGCCGGGGGTAGCTCACGACGCGGCGGAAGTCGGCGACGGTCAGGCCGAGGCCGAGACCGAGCATGATGATGCCGAGCGCGATGGGCAGCCCGACGGACGTCAATGGCGAGTTCATGGTGCGGCATTCTGCCCCGGCGGTCAGACGTGAGGAATCCTCGATTCAGCCACTGGTGCACCAGCGGCCGGGGGCAACTGCCCCCGGCCGCTCTCCGTCTACCGCCCGGCGTTCGCTACAGCGGCAGCCACAGCGACAGCGCGTTCGGCGGCTCCCAGCCCGGGAGTGACGTGTGCGCCTGACGGCACTGGAATCGCGCCCCGTTGTAGGTCACCACGACTCCGTTCGCGTACGCGGTGTTGGGCGCCCATGCCGCGCCGGCAGGCGGTGCGGTCGTGGTGCCGCAGGCGCCGAACACCTTGAACTCGAACAGCGAGTAGCCGTACGGCGTGCCCCGCGTGGTGCCGTTCATCCGGACGTAGCGGGCGCTGCCCGACAGCGTCAGCGTGTCGCTTCCGCCGTCGCCGTCGGTCACGGTGGCGGCGGTGGTCCAGGTGGTGCCGTTCGCCGAGGTCTGGATGGTGTACGCCCGTCCGAACGCGGCCTCCCAGGTCAGCTCCGCCCGGCTCAGTGACTGGGTCGAGCCGAGGTCCACCTGTAGCCACTGCGGATCGGCGAAGGCGCTCGACCAGCGGGTGGTGGTGTTGCCGTCGACCGCGTAGCTCGCCGCGTAGTCGGCCTCGACCGACGACGCCGTGGCGGGCCGGCCCTGCGACAGCAGCGCCCCGGCGGTGCAGCTCGGCGGCGGAGAGCTGCTCGGCGGCGGAGAGCTGCTGGGCGGCGGGGTGACGACTCCACCGCCGTTGGCGTTGCCGCCGCTCCAGGTGAGACCACCCGCGGTGGCGGTCTTACCGGCCGCGACGCTGAGCACGCGGCCGTCCGAGAACGTCACGTTCAGGGTGCTGTTGGTGATGTTCGAGGCGACGTACGTCCTGACGCCGTTCTTCGTGAACACCTTCGCGAGCGGGTGGTTCGCCGTGACGGTCTTGTCGATCGTCCCCAGCGCCGCCAGGTTGCGGATCCAGTGGAACGTGTGCGCCTTGCTCTCGCCCTCCTCGGACGTGTACGAGCCGCCACTGGCCCGGAACTTCGCCAGCGCCGCGTCCGGGTCGCCCAGCGCGAGGTACTGCCAGTGCATGTCCCGCCACTGCTGTGGTTCGCCGCCGTTGTTGCGCACCAGTTCGGCGTACGTGTCGCGTACCGATTGCGGGTGATCGCCGAGGTAGAGCTGACCGCCGGTCATCGGCAGCATGTTGATGCCGACGACCAGGGCGTGCTCGCCGCTGAACCAGGTGGCGTACGCCCCGCCGGAGCCCCAGACGATGGCCGCGTAGTTGTGCCCCCACTGCGAGGGGAAGTTCTCGCCGGTGACGTCGAACCAGTACTCGTTGATCGCGGCGGCCTGGGTGGTGTGCAGCCAGATGCCCGCGTCGCGCACGGTGGTGTTGCCGGTGGCCTGACCCCATTGGATGAGTGCGTTGGAGAAGTTCTGGCCCTCCGACGACGACTCCTGGTTGTTGCCCGCGCCGAACGCGCCGTGCCCGGACGCCCAGTCGTGGCCGGCGTAGATGTCGAAGTCACGCAGGTACGGGAACCGGGTGTCGTTGCGGTCGTAGTTGTTCGCGTCGCGGATCAGCAGGTCGACCATGCCGCCGTACTGGGTGCCGGACGCCCAGGCCGGGTCGAACTTGGCGAGCGTGGCGGCCGCGGCCACGTAGTAGCCGTAGTGGAAGTGGTGGTCGTTGAGGTCCTCGTCGCTGGCGTACGACGCCGGGTAGCCGATGAGGGTGCCCCAGTTCTTGTCGTAGTAGAAGACCCGCGAGGTCTTGCCGGCCGACGCGGTGAACCAGTCGGTGATCCGGGTCTTGATGACGCTGAGCGCCTTGTCCCGCACCGCCACGATGCCCAGCTGGTCGGCGATCTCCGCGATCCGGGCCGCCCGGCCGAGCCCCTTGCCGGTCCAGTAGGTGTCGTCACCGCGGAAGTCGGCCGGGTTGTTGAGCTCGGCGTTGAGGTAGTTCGTGATCGTGGTCAGGTCGGCGCCGCTGCTGTCGGCGACCGCCGGAATCTCCGGCAGCACGCCGGTGTACTTCATCGTGGTCTGGAACTGCGTCCCGGTGACGATCTTCATCCGGCCGCGCGGTGAGACGTACGTCTGCGCCGCCGGGGTCGATCCGGTGAGGTAACGCCACTGGTGCGGGTAGAGCGCGATGACCGTACCCGTGCCGGTGCCTTCCCGGGCCGTGGTCGTGAAGCCGTAGGTCGTGTTGACCGTCCCGGACGCCTGGTTGTACGAGTACGACACGCGCGTGCCGGTCACGTGGTTGTGCGCGTACTGGTTCCAGGCGTCGGCCAGGGCGAGCTTGTCGGCGGTGCTGCTGCCCGACGTGGTCGGCAGGACGCCGACGGTGAAGTAGCCCTTACCGGCGAGGTTCGAGCGGAACGTGTTGCCGCTGGCGCTCCAGGTGGCGCCGGCCGGTGCCCACGCCACGTAGTCCTGGCCGGCGATCGAGAAGCCCAGCCGGTTGCCGCTGTTCGACCAGGCGGTCGGCGGGCCGGTCACGGTCAGCAGCGCGTCGCCGCCGGTCGCCTGAAAGTAGGTCAGCGGCAGGCCGTGGCCGATGGTGGCCTTCAGCGTGCGGGTGCCGTCGGTCCACGAGGGCGTGACGGTCCAGTCGGTCCAGTTGTCGACCAGGGCCTTCGGCGCGTTCAGGCCGGCCACGCCGGCGACCACCTTCTGCGCGTACGGGAAGTGGTATTCACCCAGGCCGGTGGGGCTGCCGCTGATCGCGGGCGTCTGCTCGTACGAGAAGCCGAGCCCGCTGGCCACCGGCTTGTACGCGGCCGGGTGACCGAACAGCGGCTGCGAGAAGTTGCACTCGTCGCCCTTCTTGAACAGCAGCGACGACCACCAGTCGTTGGTCGGCACGGCACCCTTGGGCGCGTTCGCGGTGACGTTCTCCCGCGGGTTGGTCGACACCGATCCGCAGCCCGACGGCAGCTTGGCGCCGGCCGGGAGGGTCTCGGTGTAGCTGCCGGCGCCGATCGTGGCGGCGCTGGCGCTGCCCGAGAACGAGACGGCCAGGACGCCGGAGCTGATCGCGACCACGGTGGCGGCGGCCAGACCGACCAGTCGGGTCCGTCTGCGGCGATGACCGCGTACCGGGGTGGGGGATGAATCCATGGACGAAGCCTCCGGTGGGGATGGGATCCGGGGAGCGGGCGAGACCGTGAGAGCGCTCTCTGGAGCGAGAGGCTAGCCGTCGGCAGACGGGTTGGTCAATGTTTCAGACGAGTTAACCAACCCGGGTCCAAAGATGGGGATACAACGATTCAGCGCTGCGAAATGCGTATTTCCATCGATCCAATTCTGATTAACGACGGTTTAACTTCGCAGATCTCTCGCGCTGTTCATCACAGCGTGCGAGGCGTTCGAATCGACGCGGGGCAGACCGCGGTGCCGGGCCGCGCGGCCCGGCGTCGCAGCTCAGCGGGCTGCCACCGGAGAAGTAAGAGCTGTCTACGCGGCGACGGCCCTGGCGATCTGGACCCGGCTGCGACGAGCGAAGGCGCGAGTGTCGGCGCGGGCGCCGTCCGTGCGATTGGCGCTGGCCGGGGCGGTCATGGCGACGCGGGTCCGGCGCAGGCTCGGATGCCGGGTCTCCCACGCCTCACGGACCCGGGACGGCAGGTGCAGATCGCGCCACACCCGGCGCAACAGGGCCGGGTTCAGCAGGTCCTCGACCTCGCCGCAGTTCGCTGCCTCGCACAGCACCTGCTTGTAGGCGTGCCGGCACTGGACCGGGTCGTCGAGGTCGTACCGGCGCCGGCTGGCGTGCCCGGCGGCCATGTGGTGCGGCACCTCGAGCGGGCCGACGCTGTGGCCGTGCAGGTCGTCGAGGCGGTCGGGAACGGAGGGTGCCCGCACCGGGGCGCTGCGGTTCTTACGGCCGTCGCGGGCGGCAACATACGACATGCCGTTCAGGCTAGGCGAGCGGCGGGGCCGGCACAGGCGCGTCGCCGGGACCGGTGATTGCGGTCCACCGATGAGGCGCAAGCGGTGTGCTGGGCCTGGTGAGGCGACGAACCGGGTGAGCGGATTTGTTCGGGCGCAGGGCGAACGCTGTTCGTTTCGGTTTGACTATTGCAAGGTTCCTTTCACATATGTCAATGTGCCGATGACGTACGTCGCATCCGTCGCCTGTGTGGCCCGCCCGTCCTCGCGGCCACATACCGCCCAAGGAGAGCGCATGTCCCAACGCACCCGTGGCCGTACCGCCGCGGCGTTCATCACCGCACTGGTCTCCGCCATCGCCTTCACCGTCGCGCCCGCCTCCACCGCGGCCGCCGCACCGATCAAGACGCCGCCGCTGAGCACGCCGTGGACCAGCCAGGTGAATCCGGCCGCGCCGCTGCCGGAGTACCCGAGGCCGCAGATGACCCGCCCGGACTGGCAGAACCTCAACGGCGAGTGGCAGCTGCGGCAGTCCGCCACGAACGACGCTCCGCAGTTCGGTGTGACCCTTCCCGAGCGCGTGAACGTGCCGTACCCGGTGGAGTCGGCGCTGTCCGGCGTGATGCGCCCGGCGAACGACAACCGCCACTACCTCTTCTACCGCCGCACCTTCACCGTGCCGGCCGGCTGGTCCGGCCGGCGGGTGCAGCTGCACTTCGGAGCCGTCGACTGGGAGACGACGGTGTGGGTCAACGGCCAGCAGATGGGAACGCACCGCGGCGGTTACGACCGCTTCGAGTTCGACATCACCCCGGCGCTCAACGGGGGCACCAACGAGCTGGTGGTCAAGGTCTGGGACCCGACCGACTCCGAGCAGAACGGCATGGTGCAGGCGGTGGGCAAGCAGACCAAGACGCCGTCCGGCATCTTCTACACCCCGAACTCGGGCATCTGGCAGACCGTCTGGATGGAGCCGACACCGACGTCGTCGATCTTCAGTGTCGACTACTACCCGAACCTGTCCAACAACACCTTGCGGGTACGCGTCTTCACCAGAGGAAACGTCACCGGCCACTCGGTACTCGCCGAGGCGATGAACGGTACGACCGTCGTCGGCTCGGCCACCGGCGGCTTCACCGACTTCTCGGTGCCGGTACCCAACGCCCGCCGCTGGTCGCCGAACGACCCGTTCCTCTACAACTTGCGAGTGACCCTGCGCAACGCGTCCGGGGCGAACGTCGACCAGACGACGCACTACTTCGGCATGCGCGAGGTCGGCGTGGCCACCGTCAACGGCATCCGCCGGCCCACCCTCAACGGGCAGTTCGTGCCGCACGTCGGCACCCTCGACCAGGGCTACTGGCCGGACGGCGTCTACACCGCACCCACCGACGCGGCGCTCGCCTCCGACCTGCAGCGGCACAAGGACCTCGGGTTCAACATGGTCCGCAAGCACATCAAGGTCGAGCCCGCGCGCTGGTACTACCACGCCGACCGCCTCGGGCTGCTCGTCTGGCAGGACATCCCGTCGATGACGGCGGACGGCGGCGTCAACGCCAACGCGGCGCAGCAGGCGCAGTGGGAGACGGAGGCGCGCGAGATCATCGACGAGCACCGGTTCTCGCCGGCGGTAGTGCTCTACACGCCGTACAACGAGGGCTGGGGTGAGCTCAACCTGGCCACCACGACACGCGTCGGCAACGAACTCAAGGCGTACGACCCGACGCGCTACATGAACGTGCACAGCGGCTACAACTGCTGCCAGTCCAACGGTGACCCCGGCAACGGTGACCTGAAGGACTGGCACTACTACACCGGGCCGGAAGCGCCCCGTCCGACGTCCACGCGATGGTCGGCGCTCGGCGAGTTCGGCGGGGTGGGGCTGCGCAGCCCGGGCAACGAGTACAGCCCGAGCGGCAACTTCCAGGCGTACGAGATGGTCGGCTCCTCGGCGGCGCTCACCGACCGGTACGTGCAGCTGGTCGACGCGTCGGCCCAGCTGATCCGCAACGGCGGGCTCAGCGCGACCGTCTACACCGAGATCACCGACGTCGAGGGCGAGGTCAACGGCTTCCTCACGTACAACCGCCGGGTCGTCAAGATGGATCAGGCACGGGTACGCGCCGCGCACCAGAACCTGTTCAACCAGGCGGCACAGGCGCCGCTGCCCCGGGTCGGGTTGCCGGTCAACTCGCGGATCTCGCTCCAGGCGCAGAACGTGTCCAGCCGCTACCTGCGGCACCAGAACTCCCTGGCACGCACCGACCCGGTGACCGGCTCGAGCGACGCACTGACCAGGAACGACGCGACGTTCGTGGTGCGGCAGGGCCTGGCCGACCCGGCGTGCTACTCGTTCGAGGCGGTGAACGTCCCGGGCAACTACCTGCGGCACGCCGACTCGCGCGTACGGATAGCGGCCGGCTCGGGCGCCCTCTTCAACGAGGACGCGACCTGGTGCGCGCGCCAGGGGCTGAGCGGTTCGGGGGTCTCGCTGGAGTCGTACAACTTCGCCGGCTCCTACATGCGGCACTACAACTCCGAGGTCTGGCGGTCGACCGGCTCCGGCGGCGCGGCCTGGAACACACCGGCCCTGTTCGGCAACGACACAGTCTGGAATGTCGTGGCGCCCTGGGCGCCGTGACCGGCGGTGCGGCGGCGGCGTTCGACGTCGCCGCCGCACCTGCCAGGGGTGTCCGTAACGCGCTTACGAGACCCGGAAGGTGGCGTCCTGCCGATCGCTCGCGCTGGAGCTCGAGCTGAGCGGGTCGATGCGCAGCGCGCCACCAGGCCGTCGTACTCGGCGGCGGTGATGCCGGTGATCGAGCCGTGCTTGGCGTTCAGCGGCGGCGTGTAGTCGCGCTGGTTGAGCAGGGTCCAGGAGTTGGCGCCGACGTTCGAGGTGGACCACGCGTAGTAGTCGTTGTTGACCGGGCTGAACGAGTCACCCCACAACCGCCAGCCGCTCCCGCTGTTGTTCTTGAAGTAGCCGAACACGTAGGCGGTGTTGGCCGTCAGAGCGGCCGACGGCGCGCCGAGCAGGGTGGCGCCACCGGTGGCGGTGGTCAGCGCGCCCATGGCGGCCAAGCGGGTGAAGTCGCGTCGAGAAAGGTGCGCGGGGATTCGCCTTTCTAGCCGATGATGCGCGAGCAGCGCTCAGAGGGTGGGGATGACCGGCTGGATGGTGCCGTCGGCGTTGAACCGCAGCGGGTCGATGGTGACCTCGCGATTGGTGCCGTTGCCGGCCGGGATCGCGAACCGGTGGTAGGCGATGTACCAGGCGTCGCTGTCGGGTGCCTTGACCACCGACTGGTGCGCCGGGCCCTTGATGCCGAGGCTCAGGTTCTTGGCCAGGATGGTGCCGCGGTGCGTCCAGGGGCCGTAGGGGGACGCGCCGGTGGCGTACTCGACGTGGTAGTTCTCCGAACCGGTGTCGTCGACCGAGTACGTCAGGTAGTACGTGGTGCCGCGCTTGAACACGAACGGGGCCTCGCGGAAGTTGGGCAGGCTGAACGTGCGTACCTGCCCGGCGTCGAAGGAGATCATGTCGGCGTTCAGCGGGACCGCGTACGCCGAGCCGTTGCCCCAGTACAGGTAGGACCGCCCGTCGGTGTCGGTGAAGACGTGCGGGTCGATCATCTGGCCGCTGCGGAAGCCGGCGGGCACCAGGGGCCGGCCGAGCGGGTCGGTGAACGGGCCGGTCGGGCTGCTGGAGGTCGCGACGCCGATGCTGGTCGCCGCGCTGAAGTAGAAGTAGTAGCGGTTGTCGCGGTACGCGATCGTCGGCGCCCAGGCCCGGTCGTCGGCCCAGCTGATCTGCGGCCCGAGATCCAGGATGGTGCCGTGGTCGGTCCAGTTCACCAGGTCGGTGGAGGAGAACGCCTTGAACCGGGCGCCGCTCCAGCCGTTGTACCCGTCGGTGGTCGGATAGAGGTAGTAGCGGCCGTTGAGGTAGGCGATGTTCGGGTCGGCGTACAGGCCTTTGACGACCGGGCTGCGGCGGCCGGCCACCCACGGTGCGGTGATCCGGTACGAGCTGTCCGCGGCGAAGGTGGCCGGGTTGGTCGTCGACGGGTCGAGCCACAGCTGGTTGTCGCGGTGCCGGATGAACCGGCCGGGATAGTTGAGCGACTCGAGTCGTACCGACCCGGCGGCGGAGCCGTCCCGGACGCAGAAGGTGGCGTCGGCGAGGAAGACGGCGGTGCCGGCGTTGGCCTCCAGCCGGATCCGGTAGTCGCGGTGGCGTAACCACATGCCGTTGGCTGCCTGGAACGACACACAACCGGTGCCGCCCGCGAGCCCCGGGGTCACCGTGAAGGTCGCGTCGCTGCGGGCCTGTGCGGAGCTGCTGGAGCTCACCGCGGCGATGCCGCCGAGGTAGTCGGCGTGCCGCAGATAGGAACCGGGCACGTTCACCGACTGGAGCGACCGGGCACCGGTGGGGATCTCCGCCGCGAGGGCGGGCTGTGCCGTGGCGGTCACGGCCAGGGACGCGCCGAGGGCGATCGTCGTTATCCGGCCCACCAGTTTCCGGCCATGACGGGGCGAGGACATGGGGATTCACTTCCTTCGTGGACGCGGGGGAGTCCGGGGGACGGTCGCGGCGAGCTTTCCGCCCCGCTTCGCAGAGTGTTATCGCTCACATAGATGAGTGTCAAGCAGCTTGCGGCTGACCTCAGCAGCAGGCGTCCTACGTGTTCCCGTTAACAAAGGCGCGGACCCGCTCGGACAGGGCAGGCCACAGCGGTGCGGCGGCGCCGATGGTCAGCTCGGTGGAGAAGTCCGGGCCGTGCCCGCCGAGGACCACACCGGCCTCGCGGGCGATCAGAGCCCCCGCGGCGATGTCCCACAGGTTCGTGTCGAGCGCCAGCCCACCGTCCAGTCGTCCGGCGGCCTGGTACACCAGGTTCAGCGCCGCCGGGAGCCGGCGGATGTCGCCGACCAGCGGGAGCAGTTCCCGGATCACCCGGCCCGCGCGGGCCTTGGTCCGCGGGTTGGGCTGGAAGCTCACGCCCACGAGCGCCTCGTCCAGGGGCGGCCCGCTCGACGCCGAGATCGGCTCGCCGTTCAGGAACGCTCCGCCACCGTCGACGGCGCTGAAGATCTCGTTCGCGGCGGGATCGTGCACGACCGCCATCCGCGCCCGGTCCTCGTGATACAGCGCGACGCACACCGACCACGGGCCGGTGCGGCTGATGTAGTTGCGGGTGCCGTCCAGCGGATCGATGACCCAGACCCAGCCGCTCGTACCGGCTCGGCCGTGCCCCTCCTCGGCCTGCACCGCGTCGTCGGGCCAGGCCGAGTGGATCGCGTCCACGATGAGACGTTCGCTGGCGATGTCGACATCGGAGACGACGTCGTTGGCGTGCGCCTTGGGCGCACCCATCTTCAGGGTGTCGCGTCGCTCCAGTTGCAGCCGGCCGGCGCGGACGGCCAGTGCGGTGGCAAGGTCGCATGCCGCGAGGAGATCTCGATCCATTGCCGCGAGACTATCGGACGCGATTTCGACATACGATGTGTATGTCGAAATTGACGGTGCCGGGAAGCGTGGGAGGACGGCCGCATGGCGACCCGCAGGTACGACCAGGTGCTCCGCGCGGAGGCCGCCCGGGAGACCAGGCGGCGGATCCTCGAGGCGGTCGGGCGGCGCCTGCGGGAGGTGCCGACCGAGCAGCCGAGCCTGGAGCAGGTGGCGCGGCTGGCGAACGTGTCGCGGTCGACCATCTACGCGGACTTCGGCTCGCGTGCCGGTCTGTTCGACGCGTTCGTGGTCGACCTCTGGGAGCGAACCGGGCTCAGCGACCTCAGCCGGGCCGTCGCGTCCGACGACGCACGGGAGCACCTGCGGGAGGGCATCGCCGCGGCCAGCCGGATGAAGGGGCGGGACCTCGCGATCTACCGGGTGTTGCACGCCATGGACCGCCTCGACCCCGAGTCGGCGGGCGGCGCGGTGCGGCACATGGAAACCGACCGGCGGGCGGGCGTGGAGAGCCTCGCCGCGCACCTGGAACGGGACGGCGCGCTGCGCGAGGGTCTCAGCGTCGAGCAGGCCGCCGACGCGCTGTGGGTGCTGACCAGCTTCGAGAGCCTCGACCTGCTGGTCACCGGCCGCGGTCTTACGGTCGACGAGGCGATCGAGACCCTGGTGACGATGGCCGAGCGAGCGGTATGCCGCCTCAGGCGGCGTTGAGCCCGAAGCGGCGTACGACGTCGGCCAGCCACGGGGTGTCGACGAACTCGAGCCCGTGCTCGGCAGCGAGGGCCGCACCGCGCTCGGGGTCGGCCTCGCCGGACTCCAGCAGGTCGGCGACGGCACGGAAGAACAGCTCGAACCCGGCCGGGCTGATCACCTCGATCATGCGGGCCGGCTGGGAGCCGGCGTTCCACATGGCGTGCGCCTCGCCGCGTGGCTTGGTTATGTAGCCGCCCGCTCCGAGGACCGCCTCCTGGTCTCCGGAGCGGAAGCCGATCAGGCCGCGGGTCACGATCGAGTACTCGTCCTCGCGCGTGTGGACGTGCGGCGGCACCAGGGCACCCGGCGGGAACTCGTGCTCGACGATCGCCAGGGCGCCGCCGGTGTCGGCGCCCCAGAGCTTGAAGTCCACGGTGATGGCGCCGAGGTTGCCGCTGCGACCCTCACCGGGGTGGACGACCCGGATCATCGCCGGCCTCCGTACGTCGTTCGCTTCATGGAGACTCAGTCTTGATTTCGGCGGACAGGCTGTCAAGCGAATACAGCGACGGCTGGCACCGTCCCGGGACGGTGCCAGCCGAGATGCTGATCAGGCGGTGGGAGCGTCCCAGAAGACGTAGAGCGACCCGTACGGCACGCTGGCCGTCTGCCCGGCGGTGCAGGCACCGGTCGGCGCCACCCCACCGGAGGTGCGCAGCCGGTTGATGTAGTCGGCCCGGCTGAGGACGCCTTCCCCGGAGCGGGAGGCCACCTTGAGCAGCAGCTCCGGGATGGTGCCGGCGCGCGGTGACGACTCGACGCGGGTCGCGGTGACCAGGGAGCCGTCCCGGACCGACTGCCAGCTGGGGCCGGCGAAGTGATGCACGCGGCCGCCGGTGCCGATCAGCTGGGCTTCGGGAACCGATGCGCCGGTGTAGGCGCCGGTGGTCGCGCCGGCCGGCACGACGCAGGTGTAGGTCTGCGTGCCGCTGGTGACCAGGTAGGCGCCGACCAGCCGGGAGCCGGCCGGCGGTTGGATGATTTCCGGGATGAGCGGTGCGGTGGCCGCGTGGCTGTCGGCGGCGCCGGCGACGGCCGAGGTCTCGAAGGTGACGGTGACGGCCGCGGTGGCGACCGCCGCCATGCCCACCGCGGCGACCGCGCGGATCCGGGACCGAGTCGTGCTGAGCATGTTCCCCCCTGCGTAGGAAGGTGGGCGGAGCTGCCCACCGTCCTGACACACGGAAGTCATCCGCTGACGGATCTACATCGCTCGATTATTGGCCGATCGGTCCGGCGCCCTCTCGTCCGAACGGACTCACTCGTTGTCGCGTTTCGGCTCCTCGGTTCCGCTGGTGAGCGCGGCGTCGGCGGAGCGGGGGATCAGCATCGCGAGCCCCACCATCACGGCCGCCACGATGGTGACCCCGATGAAGATCCGATGTATGGCCGTGGTCATCGTGGCCGGGGTTGCCGGCCCACCGCCGACCGTCGCGTTGACGAGCGCCCCGAACACCGCGACGCCGAGGGCGCTGCCCAGGGAGCGCAGGAAGATGTAGTTCGCGGTGACCACGCCCCGATCCGCCCAGCCGACACTGGACTGCGCGGCGATTATGGTCGGCACCGAGGTCAGGCCCATGCCGAGTCCGGCGAGCAGGCAGTAGGCCGCGACCTCGAGCACGCTGGAGTCCCGGCCCAGCCGGAGCGTCATCAACGCCGAGCCGAGCAGCAACAGCACGCTGCCGATCAGCGCGCACGCGCGGAACCCCCATCGCAGATACACCTTGCCGGCCTGGCTGGCCGCGAGCGGCCAGCCGATGGTCAGCGCACCCAGCGCGAAGCCCGCCACCAGCGGTCCGGTGCCGAGTCCCTCCTGAACGTAGGCCGGTACGTACGAGCTGAGGACGAGCAGGATGGCGCCCACGCCGATCGCGAGCTGGCCGCTGACCAGCAGCAGCCGGCGCCGGAGAACCCACAGCGGCAGCACCGGATCCGCGACCGCGCGCTCGGCGACGCCGAACGCCACCAGCAGGACGGCGCCGGAGGCGAGCACCACGACGCTCGCCGGCGAGTCCCAGGCCCAGGCCTGGCCGCCCTCCAGCACGCCGAGCATCAGCAGCGTCAGCCCGGCGGTGAGCAGTGCGGCGCCGCGGTAGTCGACAGCCGGCCGGCCCCGCCGCACCCGCTCGTGGAACCGGCTACCGATCATCGCCCCGGCGGCCAGGCAGAGCGGGATGTTGACGAAGAAGATCCAGCGCCAGGAGACGTACTCACTGAAGACGCCGCCCAGGGTGGGTCCGACGACCGAGGCGAGGCCCCAGACGCTCGCCACGTAGCCCTGCACCCTGGCCCGTTCCCGCACCGAGTAGAGGTCGCCGATGATGGTCACCGTGGACGGCATGATCGCGCCGGCTCCGAGCCCCTGCACCGCCCGGAACGCGATGAGCAGCCCCATGCTCCACGCCGCACCGCACATGATCGAGCCGAGCAGGAACAGCCCGATGCCCCAGAGGATCACCGGCTTGCGCCCGAAGAGGTCGCTGAGCTTGCCGTAGATCGGCACCGAGACAGCCTGGGCGAGCAGGTAGACGGAGAAGACCCAGGGCAGCTCGGCGAAGCCGCCGAGGTCGCGCACCACCGACGGTACGGCCGTGGCGATGATGGTGGCGTCGATGGCGACCAGCCCGGTCGACAGCATCACCGCCGCGAGCACGGGCCCGCGCTCGGACCGCAGTCCGATCTTCGTGTCAGCCATTGGGTTCACGGTACCCAGCGCATTGGCCGGCGGAACTGGCCGAGCACCGCGTCTCAGATAGATTGTCGTAAATCAATGAGGGAGGACAACGTGGTCCAGCACCATCGGCAGCCCGCTCGTACGTGGCTGCGCCAGGCACTCGTCGTCACCGCCGCAGCCGCCCTGCTCTCCGTCGCCGCGCCGAGCCCGGCCCGCGCTGAGGGTGAACCGGCGCCCACCACCGGCCCCTGCCAGTACACCCCGACACCGGACGAGCCCGCCGCCCGTCCGGTGTCGTTGCCGCGCGACCCACGGCATACGCCCGACCGGGGCACGGTCACGGCTGTGCTGCGTACCAACCTCGGGCCGATCCCGCTGGTGCTGGACCGGGCCGCCGCGCCCTGCACGGTGCAGAGCTTCCTTCATCTGGCCCGGCACCGGTTCTACGATCGGACGATCTGCCACCGCCTCACCGCGTACCCGACGCTGAAGGTCCTGCAGTGCGGCGACCCGAGCGGCACCGGCTCGGGCGGTCCGGGCTACCGCTACCGCGACGAGTTGCCCACCGACCTGCCGCCGGCCCCCACCGATCCGACCGGTGTCCGCCGGCTCTATGCCCGTGGTGTGCTCGCGATGGCCAACGCCGGTCCGGACACCAACGGCAGCCAGTTCTTCCTGGTGTACGGCGATTCCGCGCTGCGCCCGAACTACTCGATCTTCGGTCACGTGACCTCGCGGGGGCTGGCGACGCTGGACCGGGTCGCGGCCGGCGGCATCACGCCGACCGCTGAGGACCCCGCTCCGGTCGACGGGACGCCCGCCCTGCGTACCGAGATTCGTAAGGTCCGCACGCATCGCTGACCCACCGTCGCCGCGCTGCTGCGGAAGTGGCCCGTCGTCGGACGACGGCGGCGGCGACGGCCGCTGCCAGCAGGAGCGCGGCGGCGCCGGCCCAGGCCAGGACCACCGGACCGGCTGGTGCGGGCCGGTCGTTCATGGTGCTGGTGATCCAGTCCCCGAGATTGTCCGTTCGGGCGCTGAAGTCCGGGCCGGGATGGGGGCAGCCGGGGCCGCTGCTGACGACCGCGGCCAGGACGGCTGTCCCGTCGGGCAGTTCGCGGAAGTAGGGCCCGCCGGAGTCATGCGGGCACGGGCTGGTGTCCGGGCGCGGGGCCAGGCCGGAGGCTTCGACGAGCGTGTCTCCGACGGCGTCGACGGTGAACTGCCCGGTCTGCATCCGATCGGTCGGTACGATCGCGCCGCCGTCGACGGTCAGCCCGAATCCGGTCAGCCGCAGGACTTCTCCCACCCGTGGCGGGCTGGTGGCGACCGGGATCGGAGTGACGCCGGTGACCGGATCGGCCAGCTCGGCGAGGGCCACGTCGGTGTGTTCGGCCTGGTGCACGGTGACGACCTCGGATTCGTACCCGTCCCGGCTGTGCAGGTCGGTGCGACCCACGGTGGCGATGGTCCGCCGCGCCACCACCCGGCTCACCCGCCGGCCGTTGCCGTCGCGGAAGCAGTGACCGGCGGTGATCACCCAGCGGGGTGCGATGAGGGCGCCGGAGCAGGAGCTGTCCCGGGTGCCGCCGCCGTCGGCGGGCAGTCCGGTCATGGTGAGCAGGACCGAGAAGTCGTAGGCGTCGGCGGGGGCGTTCTCCCCGTACGCGATCGCCGCGGCGGGCTTGGCCCCCAAGGGTGCGGCAACCACGACCAGCAGCAGAACTATGAGATGATTCTTCATATTTCTGAGCACGAGTGACCGTCCATAACTGGGATGTTCAAGGGCCGACCATGTTTCCGGCCGCCCCGTCCGGCGAGCGTCATCGGCGCCTTTATCAACCGCTTACCCGCGCTGTGAAAGCCTGTCGGACGGCGGTGATCGGAGCGGGAGGGCGAGGGATGCGGGTGCTGGTGGCGGACGACGAGCGGCTGCTGGCCGACACGGTGGCTCAGGGGCTGCGCCGCCTGTCGATGGCCGTCGACGTGGTCTACGACGGTGAGGCCGCCCTGGAGCGCCTCGGCGTCAACCGGTACGACGTCGCCGTCCTCGACCGGGACATGCCCGGCCGTACCGGTGACGAGGTGTGCCGGTGGGTCGTCGACTCCGGCGACACCACCAAGGTCCTGCTGCTGACCGCCGCGGCCGGGATCCGGGACCGGGTCGAGGGGCTCGGCCTCGGCGCCGACGACTATCTGACCAAGCCGTTCGCCTTCGCCGAACTGGCCGCGCGGGTGCAGGCGCTGGCCCGCCGTTCGGCGCCGGCGCTGCCGCCGGTGCTGGAGCAGGACGGGATCGTGCTGGACAGCACCCGGCACACCGCGTTCCGGGACGGGCGGTTGCTGTCGCTGTCGTCGAAGGAGTTCGCCGTGCTGCACGTGCTGATGCGAGCCGGCGGGCGGGTGGTCAGTTCCGAGGAGCTGCTGGAGAAAGCGTGGGACGAGCACGCCGACCCGTTCACCAACACCGTACGGATGACGGTCATGACCTTGCGCCGGAAGCTCGGTGAGCCGCCGGTGCTGCACACCGTGCGCCGCGCGGGATACCGGCTCGGCGTATGAGTACCGGTTCCCCCGCGCGGCGGATCCTGCTGCTCTGCGCGCTCGTGCTGGTCGGCGCCCAGTTCGCGATGCCGGCCACCGAGCTGGTGCTGATGCTGTGGCGCGAATTCGGCCCGTCCTGGTGCCGGCTGCCGATCGGCCGCGCCCCGGACGCCGGCGCCTCGTTCGTGTGCGTGCAGCTCTACCGGCGCCCCAGCATCCCCACCGCCTTCACCCTGGCGCTCGTCCTGGCGGCCATGCTCGCCGCCGGCTACCCGGCGGTACGGTGGTGCCTGCGCCCGCTGCGTGACGTGGTCGGCGTGATCGCCAACGTGGGTCCGCAGAACCTGGGCTTCCGGCTGCGCCCGGGTTCCGGCAGCGACGAGCTGGCGGTGCTCGGCCGCGCCGTCGACGAGATGATGGACCGGATCGCCGTCGGTTACGAGGCCCAGCGCCGGTTCGCCGCGGACGCCTCCCACGAACTGCGCACCCCGCTCGCGGTCCAGCGCACCCTGATCGAGGTCGGTATGGCCGGGGAGCTCACCACCGACCAGCTCGGCCTGCTCACCACCCAGCTGCTGGCCACCAACGAGCGCAACGAGCGCCTGATCGAGGGCCTGCTGGTTCTCAGCGAGAGCGACCGCGGCCTGGTGGCGCGGACGCCGCTGCGGCTCGACCGGATCACCGCCGACGTCCTCGCCGCGCACCGGGCGCGGGCCGCGGACGCCGGTGTGACGATCACCAGTGACCTCAAGCCGCGGGTCGTTCTCGGCGAGCAGATCCTGCTGGAACGGCTGATCACCAACCTGGTGCAGAACGCGGTCAAGTACAACCGGCCGGACGGCACGATCGACGTCCGGGTCGGCGACAAGCCCGCGCTCGTCGTGGTGAACACCGGGGAGGACGTTCCGCCCGAGGAGGTGGCCGCCCTGTTCGAACCGTTCCGGCGCCGGGCGGCCGCACGTATCGACCACAGCGGCGGGGCGGGGCTCGGGCTGGCGATCGCCCGGTCCATCACCCAGGCGCACGGTGGCCTGATCACGGCGTCCTCCACCGGGCGTGACGGCCTGACCGTCCAGGTGTCGTTCCCGCCGGTGGCGGGTGACGCGAAAGCCGCGATCTGAGGTCGTGGGCTGCCCGATCTCTCGGTTTCAGATGGCCGGGTAATACGACATCTATCAATGTGAGCCGTCCTCTTGTTTCATGAGCGTTACTGCCCAGTAGCGGGAGAGCGGATTGATGGGAGTCACGTCATGGTTTCGTTCGTACCTTTGAAACGCCTGGTCGCGGCTGCCCTCGGCGGCCTGCTCGCAGTCGGCGCCGCCACCGTGCCGGCCGCCGCCGCGCCGGCCCTGCGTCAGGTGATGTTCGTCGGCAACAACTGGGACGGCACCGTCGACGTCATCGAGCCCAGCGGCGGCTACACCCGCATCGGGCGTCTCTCGGTGGTACCGGACCGGGCACAGCGGCTCACCGAGATCTACCTCAACCCGATCCGGCTGGCCTTCTATCTCGGCATCCAGCAGGGACCGGGGGAGGGGCACGACCAGCTCGTCGACGACATGTACACCACACCCGCCGGGGACGCCCTGGTCGTCTCCCGGCCGAGCTTCGCCGACGTGGTCTCGATCGACCTGGCCACCGGGGCGGTGCGCTGGCGGTTCCCGGTCAGCGGCTTCCGCTCCGACCACATGGCGGTCTCCCCGGACGGGCGTACGGTCGCGGTCTCCGCCTCCACCGGCAACACCGTGCACATCCTGGACATCGTCACCGGCCGGCAGGTCGGCTCGTTCGCCACCGGCGACAAGCCGCACGAGAACCTCTTCACCGGCGGCGGCCGATACCTCTGGAACATGTCGATCGGTGAGGTCAACACCGACCTCGACGCACCCTGGCTGGACTTCACCAAGGGCGACCGGAAGATCACGATCGCCGACACCGGTACGTTCCGGGTGGTCAAGACCATCGACATGCGGCCCCGGCTGGACGCCTTCGGCCGTCGGGACCTGTCCGACGCGATCCGCCCCGCCGTACTCACCCCGGACGAGTCGAAGCTCTACTTCCAGGTCTCGTTCTTCGCCGGCCTCGTCGAGTACGACGTGACCACCGACAAGATCACCCGGGTACGGGAGCTGCCGCAGAACCCGGCCACCGACCCGGACCGCACCACCTGGGTGAACGACTCCCGCCACCACGGCCTGTCGATCAGCCGGGACGGGGCGAAACTGTGCGTCGCCGGGACCATGGACGACTACGCCACCGTGGTCGACCGCGCCACCCTCACCCCGGGACCGCTGGTCACCGCGATCAAGCCGTACTGGGCCACGGTGAGCGCGGACGGCCGTGACTGCGTCGTCTCCGAGGCGGGCGCCGACCGGGTCACCGCGATCAGCTTCGCCACCGGACGGGCGGTCGCCTCCGTCCCGGTCGGGGACCACCCGCAGCGCGTGCGCATCGGTCAGGTCCCGGTCGGCTGGACCGCTCCCTGACCGCGCGCCGCGAAGTTTACGGCCGGACCTCGTACACGTTGTTGAAAGGTGTCTGCGCCGCCAGGCGGAATCGGGTGAACCCGGCGGCGGTGGCGACCTCGCGGACGCGCGCCGGCCCGGCCTGGGTGCCGAGGGCCGCGCCGGGCTCCTGGGACAGCGACGCCGGGGTGCAGAGCAGCGTCGAGAACCCGTAGTAGGCGCGGCCCACCGGGGTGAGGTTGTCCTCGACGTGGTCGCCGGCCGCCGGTTCGACGATCATCCAGGTGCCGTCCGGGGCGATGATGTCTCGGACGTGCCGGGCGGCGCCGGCCGGGTCGCCCATGTCGTGCAGGCAGTCGAACATGGTCACCAGGTCGTGGTCGCCGCCGCTGGCCCCGGTGGCGGAGCGGACCTCGAACCGGACCCGCTCGCGCACCGCCGCGGCGGATGCCCGCTCGCGTGCGGTGGCGATCGACTCCGGGTGGTAGTCGGAGCCGGTGAACGTCGACCTCGGGTACGCCTGGGCCATCAGGATGGTGGAGGCGCCGTGACCGCATCCCACGTCGGCCACTCTCGCGCCCCGCTGGAGCTTGTCGACCACGCCGTCCAGGGCGGGAAGCCACGAGCTCACCAGGTTGGCCGCGTAGCTCGGCCGGAAGAACCGCTCGCAGCCGAGATGGACGTCGTCGTTGTGCTCGTGCCAGCCCACCCCGGCGCCACGGCGCGCGACGTCGATGATCCGGTACGCGTCACGAACCGTGCCGTGCGCGATCTGGAAGAACCCGGGCAGGAACGCCGGGCTGCTCTCGTCGGTGAGCGCCACCGCGTGCTCGGCGGGCAGCGTGTACCGGCGGGTGCCGGAGTCGTACTCGACGAATCCGCCGGCGGCCTGCGCGTTCAGCCACTCCCTGGCGTACGGCTCGCCGGTCTCGGTCCGCTTGGCCAGCTCCGCCGCGGTCGTCGGCCCGTGCGCGGCCAGATCGCGGTAGTAGCCGAGCCGGTCGCCCATGACGACGAGAGCGCAGTTCAGTGTCGCCCCCACCTCGTCGACCGCACGGAACACGAAGGCCATCAACTTGTCGGTATCGATGCTGTTCATGGGCTCCGACGCTAGGCTGACGCCGCATTAGAACCAATGCTGATGGCTGGAGGCCCATTAGTGGAGCTAATAGGACACGTGCGCGCCATCCGCGTGCTGTGCGAGGTAGCCGTCCACGGATCGTTCTCCGCCGCGGCGGAGGCGCTCGGCCTCACTCAGTCCGCGGTGAGCCAGCACGTCGCCGGGCTGGAACGGCAGACCGGGCTGCCCCTGGTCGAGCGGGGCACCCGCCCGCTCGCGCTGACCGACGCCGGCCACGCCCTGGTCCGGCACGGCAGGGCGATAGCCGCCCGCCTGGACAGCGCCGAGCAGGACCTGGCGGAGATCGCCGGCCGGCGCGGCCGCCGCCTGCGGTTCGGCAGCTTCCCGACCGCGCTGACCACCTTCGTCCCGGCCGCCCTGGCCCGGTTGCGCAGCCGGCAGCCCGCCACCGCGCTGACCGTGGTCGACGACCACCTGCAGGGACTGCTGCCGCGGCTGACCGACGGCGAGCTCGACCTCGCGGTGATCTACGACCACGAGGTGCTGGCCGGGTCCACCCGATTCGACGGCGGCCGGGTCCACCTGTTCGACGACACGTTCCAGGCCGTACTGCCGCGCGGGCACCGGGCCGCGGCCGGCGACCGTACGGTCGAATTGACCGACCTGGCGGAAGAGGCCTGGGTCGGCGGGCGGCCCGGAAGCGCGTGGTTCACCATCGTCCGGCATTCCTGCCGGGCGATCGGCTTCGACCCGCGGGTGTCGCTCACCTCCGACGACTACCGTGCCGTGCAGGCCTTCGTCGCCGCCGGTCTCGGGGTGGCCGTGATACCCGGCCTCGCCGTGGCCCGCGCGCCGGCCGGCGTCGAGGTCCGGCGGCTCCGCGTGGGCGCGCCGGTGCGACGGATCTCGGTGGCCTACCCGGACAGCGCGTACCAGCCGCCGGTCGTCCGCGAGATGATCACGATCCTGGAAGGCGTGACCCAGCGGCTCAGGGGCGTGCCACGAGCGGCACGACGTCCCGCATGAAGCGTTCCAGCTGGTCGTGCGGGTCGGCGAGGGGCCAGATGAAGACCTCGCCGATCCCGGCGTCGAGGTAGGCGCGCAGTGTGGCGGCGCAGTCCGCCGCCGGACCGACGAGGACCCGCTGCCGCAGCTGGTCCGGAGCGCGGTTCAGCATCCGGCCCAGCGCGGACAGCCGCGCCTCGCGGGCCGGGCCGCTGCCGGTCACATAGGTCCACATCGTGGCCAGTGCGCACCCGAAGCCGTCCCGGTCCTTCCCGGCCCGCTCCAGCGCCGCGCCGAGCCGTACCCGTGCCGCGGCCACCTGCCCGGGCGACGCGTTGTAGGCGGACGCCAGCCAGCCGTCACCCAGCCGCGCGACGCGCCGCAGGCCCGCCTCGGAACCCCAACTGCCGATCCAGATCGGTGGTCCCCCGGGGCAGGCCGGCGCCGGCCGCAGCGCCGAGGCCGCGGCATAAAACCTTCCCTGGTACGCGGAGGCGCCGCTGCCCAGGTAGGTGCGGAGTGCCCGGATCGCCTCGTCCAGACGCGGCCACCGCTCGTCGAAGTCGAGGCCGGCGAGAGCGTAGTCGCGCGCTGACGAACCGGGCCCGACGCCGAGGGTCAGCCGGCCCCCGGAGACGATGTCCAGCGCGGCGGCGGCCTTCGCCAGTGCGGCCGGACCCCGGACCACCGGCAGGGACACCGTGGTCGCCAGCCGCATCTCACCGCTGCGCTCGACGACGCTGGCCAGCGCGACGAGCCCGTCCAGCCAGGGGTGCTGGAACTCGAGGTGGTCGTTGGCGCTGATCGAGGCGTACCCGAGCTGGCGGGCGGTGTCGACGTAAGCGCCCAGGTCGCCGGGCCGCCAGCCCCGGCCGTCGAAATCGATCAGGGGCAGGTGCGCGCCGAATCGCATGACCACAGCTTGTGTCAGCCCTCGGCTAATGGGTAGTCAAACGTCGATGGATTGACGAATGCGCCGGTGGGAGGTGGATCGTGCGCGGGAATGTGGCGGCGGCGCCCGTTCAGCGCATCGCCCGTCTCCTGTTGATGATCGGCCTCGTGGTGGCCGCCTACTTCGCGTTGAGCATTCTTGACCACGCGGCGCGAGCCGATGACGGCCTGACGGACCAGGTGGGCAATGCTGATCCACTCGCTTCCGTCGAGAAACTGGGCGCCTCTGCCTCGAAGGACCGGAAAGCTCCGAAGGACTCAGCTTTCCAGGCCGCGCCCCCCAGCGCTTCGGCCCCGAAAGCGGAGGCCCGGGAGGCCGTGAGAGCGGAGGTCCGCAAGGCCGCGAAGCCGGAGGTCCGGAAGGCCGTGAAAGCGGAGGTCCGGAAGGCCGCGGTTCCGAGAATCAGGGAGCGGACGAGTCCGGCCTCGGCAGTCGAGACGCGAGTGGGCACGGCTCGGAAAGTGGTCGCCCGCAAGGTTTCGACCTCGCGGGTCAAGGAGGCTTCAGTCCTGCGGGCAGACACGGCGCGCCTGGTGGGCGAGCAGCTGAAGGCTTCAGTTCCGCGGACAGACGCGGTTACGGCATTGACGCGCGTCACGGCCGGGCGGACCGTACCGGCGGCCGCGACCCGGGCGACCGAGCAGCTGAAAGATCTGAGACTCGCGGCGGAGCATGAGGCGGCCGCGATTCGCGTACCCGCGGCTGTTCCAACCCTGCCCCCACTGCCGGCTGAACCGAAGGCTCCCACGCCGCCCGCCCTACCTGCCCTGCCGGCGGTGCCGTCCGTCTCGGCACCGCAGGTGCCGTCACACCCGGCCTCGCCGCTCGCACTCTTCTCGGCCACCACGCCGATGGCGATGGCACCACTCACGCTGCCCGGCGCCTCCGACCTGTCGGCCGCGCACGTTCGGTGTGACCTCGCGGAACCGGCCGGCACCAGGCAGGACGGGACCGCGCTGAGCCCCGTACCGACCGCGCCACCACCCGCTTCGCCGCCGCATCCGCGTGACCACTCCGCCGGCGGCACCCACCTCCGTGACTCCGGCGGTGGTAACGCACCCCTGATGGGCACCGTCCCGTCCTCCTGGCGGCCGGAACTCACGGCCGCCGCCGTCCCGCCGCCCGCCGACGCGAGCACCCCCGGACGAACCGTCCGGTACAGCGGCCCTCCCAGCTGATCCCGCGGTCCGGAATCGGGCCGACGCCGGTGAACCGACCCGGCGCCGTGCCATCAGCCGGCCTCCGGAAGATCTGAGCTCGGCCCCTCCGGGCCTGAAGCCACATCGGACGCCGGCATTCCCACCGCGAAGCTCGACCTTGGCTGGGAGGCCATCGTGATCCGCATTCTGCTCGTCGAACCCATGAATCTGCTGCGCGGCGCCCTGGCCGCGACGTTATCGCTGGAAGAGGACTTCACCGTGGTCGCCGAACTGGGCTGCCTCGGTGAGGCGCTGGCCATGGCCCGCGCCGTGCCGCCGGACGTGGCGGTGATCAACGTGGGGCTGCTGGCCGGAGACGGCCTTCCCCTGTTCACCCGGCTCAGCGTGGAGCAGCCCGGCTGCGCCACGCTGGTGCTGGCCGGCCCGGACGCCCCGGGGCGCGTCAAACGTGCGCTGGACGTTCACGTCAGCGGCGTGGTCGGCACCCAGGCCACCCCGTCCGAGCTGGTGCGCGGCATCCGGCAGCTGGCCCGGGGCGAACGCGTCATCGACGCCGGCCTGGCCGTCGCGATGCTCGGCGCGCCCCGCAGCCCGCTCTCGGCGCGCGAGCTGGACGTGCTGAGCGTCGCCGCGTCCGGGGTGCCGTCCGCGGAGGTCGCCGCCAAGTTGCACCTGACCGCCGGCACCGTCCGCAACTACATCTCGGTGATCCTCCGCAAGACCGGTGCCCGCAACCGGCTGGAGGCCGTGCGCGTCGCCGAGGACGCGGGCTGGCTCCAAACGTGACTTTTGTCAGCGGTTCCACCTCACTCCTCTCACCGTCATCCGATGACAGCGCTCACTGGGACCGGCCCACGCGGACATCGAGGCTTATCGGTGAATGGCTCGAGGATCCCTATCAACAGGAGGAACGATGACACACCGGCAACGGCTCTCGATGATCGTCGTCACCTTGCTCGCGGCGTTAGGGCTGGCCGCCGTGGGCGCGAACCCGGCCAGCGCCGCACCGAACACCCGGACGGCCGTACCGGCCGCCGCCGTCCCCAGCATCCCGATCGCCGGCACCTTCACGGACGCCGCCGGAGGCACCGGCTCCTTCGCCGGTAGCTTCACCCCCACCAACTTCTCGGCGCGGAACGGAAACCTGCTGGCCACCGGCACGCTGACCGGCACACTCACCGACTCGGCCGGCAGTGCCGTCGGCACGGTCACCCGGACCGTCAGCATGCCTGCGGCCGTGGCCCAGGCGACGTGCCGGATTCTCGACCTCACTCTCGGCCCTCTGCACCTGGACCTGCTCGGTCTGGTGGTGGACCTGAACCGGGTGCACCTGACGATCACCGCTGAGTCAGGGCCCGGCAACCTGCTCGGCAATCTGCTCTGCGCGATCGCGGGCCTGCTCGACCGGAACCCCGGCGCCGGCACGCTCGCGGCGATCCTCAACTACCTTCTGGCTCTGCTCGGACAGCGCTGACCTGCTCTTCCAGCCGGCGGGAACCACTGCACCGGCCGCGGCCGCACCCGATCGGGTGCGGCCGCGTCATCAGTTCCGTACGCGCCGGGAGGGATATCCGGGGCTGTCATGTGTCGGTGCCGCGGAAGCGGGTAGCTGACAGATGATCGGGAACGTCGATGAATGGAGGCGAAGCGGATGGCTGCCACCAAGACCGCCAGGAACCGGACGAGCCGTAACGACACTCCGAACACACCGGACGTGAGCGAGAGCAAGATCGCCCGGATGAAGGTCGACGAGCTACGCCGAGAGTTGAAGAACCGCGGCGTCAAGGGCACCGCGAGCCTCAAGAAGCCGGAGCTGGTCAACAAACTGGTCAAGGCCGAGGTGCGGTCGGCGAAGAGCGACCGGAAGAACCCGACGAGCCGCAACGACACCCCGGACACTCCCGGGGTCAGCGAGAGCAAGATCGCCCGGATGAAGGCGTCCGACCTGCGCACCCGGCTGGCGCGGCGCGGCGTCAAGGGTACGGCCGACATGAAGAAGCCGGAACTGGTCGAGAGGCTCGTCAAGGCCGAGCTGAAGTCGACCAAGAACGCCAAGCCCAACGTTCGCTCCGGTAAAGACAACCGGAAGAACCCGACCAGCCACAACGACACCCCGAACACGCCGGGGATCAGCGAGAGCAAGATCGCCCGGATGAAGGTCGACGAGCTACGCCGAGAGTTGAAGAACCGCGGCGTCAAGGGCACCGCGAGCCTCAAGAAGCCGGAACTGGTCGACAAGCTGGTGCGGACCCTCACCGGAAAGGGCGGCAAGCGGACCAGCAGGGCCAGCGCCGCCTGACATGTCACACTGTCGTCCCGCTTCCACCTCGCGCAGGTCGGCGAGCTCGGCGGCCATCTGCCGGGTCGCCGGCTCTACGAGGCGCGCCCGCTGAGTTGCTTCCCGGTAGCAAGAGCCGGCAATTCCTGAAACCTTCCATCAGGTGCCGATGGGGCAGCCATGACCCGTCGGATGCTCGGTCTCTACGTCGCCACGGCTGGACTCGCCGCTGCGGTGGCGGGCGTGACCTCCGGGACGCCCCTCGGCGACCTCGTGTACTTCGGTGCCTACCTGACGATCGTGGTGCTGGTCTGCTGGACCGCGACCAGGAGCAGCCGTGGCGGTGACCGGCTGCCCTGGCTGTACGTGGCGTTCGGGCAGGTCGCGTGGCTGCTGGGCGACGGCATCTATCCGATCAGCATGCTGCTGCACCGGGACGGCGACGTGGCATGGTCCGCCGTCCTGTGGACCATCGGCTACCTGTCGTACGGCGCCGCGCTGGTCGCGATGGCACGCCGTCGCGCGGGCCGATGGCTGCGGCCGGCCGTACTCGACATGCTCACCCTGGTGGTCGCCGCGTCGATCGTCATCTGGATCATCTTCGTCTCGCCCTACCTCGGCGAGCTGGCCGTCGACCCGCTCGGCGCCTACCTGTACGTGATGGGTCCCCTCGGCGACATCGCCATCCTGGCGGGCGTGATCCTGCTGGTGCTGTCCCCGGGCCGGCGGACCGGTGCCACCCGGTTGCTGCTGCTCTCCGCGGTCCTGCGGATCGCGTCGGACCTGGGCTCCACGTTCATCCCCTCGCTGGACCTGGCGATCGCGGTCGGCACCGGCGTGATCCTGCTGAGCAACGCACTGCTCATCGCGGCCGCCCTGCACTCCAGCAGCGACGAACTGACCGTTCCCGCCCGCCGGCGCCCCACGTTGCATCCCGCTCGCGTGTGGTTCCTCGGCGTAGGCCTGCTGACCGCCCCGGCGGTCCTGTTCGCCCGCCGCGAGTACGCCGAGTCCGAACGCATTCTGCTGTTCGCCGCCACGGTCATCGCCGCCGCGTTCATCCTGGCCCGGTTCTCCAGCGCGCTGCGCTCGCTGGAGCGGGCCGAACGCGAGCTCGACCACCGCAGCCGGCATGATCCGCTGACCGGCCTGGCGAACCGGTCCGCGCTGCACGAGGAGCTCGAGGCGTGCCCGCTCGGCTCGACCGTGCTCTACCTCGACCTGGACGGCTTCAAGGCGGTCAACGACACCGCCGGGCACGCCGCCGGCGACACCATCCTGCGGGTCGTGGCACAGCGGTTGCGGTCCGCGGTCCGCGGTTGCGACACGGTGGCACGGCTGGGCGGGGACGAGTTCGCGGTGG
Source organism: Actinoplanes aureus (assembly GCF_015704865.1). GTDB lineage: Bacteria > Actinomycetota > Actinomycetes > Mycobacteriales > Micromonosporaceae > Actinoplanes > Actinoplanes aureus. The sequence goes on from NZ_JADQTO010000003.1 coordinate 477,624, forward strand.
TACTCACCGGCCTCGGCGAGGCCGACGGCATCCGGGTCGCCGACCGCATCCTGCAAGACGTGGCGCTGCCGGTCGAACACGAGGGCGCCTGGTACAACGTCGGCGCGAGCATCGGCATCGCCTGCTGCGACGCCACCGGCCACGCGGCCCAGTGGCGGCCGGCAGCCCTGCTCCGAGCCGCTGACACGGCGATGTACCAGGCCAAAGGGCTCGGCCGAGGCCGCTGGGTCCTGGCCGGCGGCCCATCCTGACCCCGGCCCCTTCACGCGCGGCGCACCCAGCCGCCGAGCCGACCGGCCCAGCGGCCACGCCGGCAACGGCCACACCCTGCCGGGTACGGGTGACCGCCCGTCCCGCCGAAGCCGCCCCGTCGCCGCTCTCCCAGCGCGAGCCGTCAGCCGCGAGCTGCCCCAGCGCGACGCCGGGAAACAGCGGTCACCCTTTGCACGCGGTGGTGCTTCCAGTCCACGGTGGCGCTCTCAGCCTGCGGTGGAGTGACGGCCGAGCCGGGTGAGCCGTCGCCCACGCACGTTGTCGGCCCGGCTCCGTGCGTAGGCGACGGCTGGGCGGGGTCTCAGGACACCGCGACGTCGTCGAACCACACGGTGCCGGTGTTGTCGCCGCACTTCAGGTGCAGCTGCACGCCCGCGGCCCCCGCCGGGGCGACGGTCTCCACGACGAGCTTCGTCCAGCTGGTGTTCCCGGCCGGCAGGCGGTTGGAGGTGTTCTGGCCGATCCACGTCCCGTTGATGTCGAACCAGCTCAGCGCGATCTCGGTGACACCGGTGGCGGCGGCGCCACGAGCGTACGCCTCGGCCCGCCACTGATAGCCGGCCTGGACCGGCGTGATCGGTGAGGTGACGAGTGAGGGCAGGCCGCCAGGGGTACGGGTGGTCCCCGAGAACCGGGCCGACTGGACTCCGGTACGCGCCGTCCCGGTGGTGATCACGGCAGCACCGGCCTGAGGCAGGTACTGCCGCCACGGCGAGTCGATCGCGGCGGCCTCGAAGCTCAGGTTGAGGATGCTGTTCGGCGTGGCCCCGGTCGTCCACGCGGTACCCACCACGGAAGCGCCGATCTTCGCGGCGCCGTCGGTGCGGTAGAGGCCGTACTTGTACTGAGCGGGTTGGGTGGACACGGCCGAGTTCGGGGGGATGGCACCAGGGGAGAAGTCGTTGAGAATCCACGGTGCGACGGAACCGACGCTTGCCTCCCGGGCGGCGCGGAAGACCCGGGACAGGTAGGCGGCCTGCTCGCCCTCGGTGCCGCTCACGGTGCTGACACCGGTCTCGCCGATGATCACCAGGTCAGGGGCCACCGCGGCCTGGGCGCGGCGGATCTCGGCGAGGGACCGCTCCGAGGATCCGTAGAAGTGGAAGTCGTAGTAGTCCAGCGGCGTACCGGTCAGCTGGGACTTGAGGCCGGCCATGCCGGTGGCGCCGCTGCCGCCGTCGACGGACAGGGTGAGCGGCATGGCCGGAGCGATGCCGCGGATCGCGGGGATCACCTGACGGACCCAGGTCACCGCGACGGCGTCGTTCGGCTGGAACTCGTTCTTCACCTCGACGGCGATCACCCGCGGGTCGTTCGCGTACGGCGCGAGCAGGGCCTGGGCCCAGGCAATGCTGTTGGCCACGTCGGGATAGTTGGACCACCAGTCGAACAGCGTCAGCTTGACGCTCAGGCCGCGAGCCCCGGCGATGCCGATGAACTGGCTGAGCTTCTGGGTGTACTCGGCGGTCGGCGCCGGATAGCCGAAGGTCTGCGGGAAGACGATGACCCGGACGTTGTCCGCGCCGAGCGCGGCGGCCCTGGTCAGGTCGGCGTCGATGCGAGCCGGGTCGAAGTTCGTCCACATCGCCGTCCAGCCCGCGTTCGACGGGTAGTAGTTGATCGTCTTCGCGGTTCGGACCGCGGTCATCCGGCTCGCCAGGGTGGGCGCGGCGGCGGTGGTCGCGGCATGGGCGAGGGGAACCGGCAGCACCATGCTCAGCAGCACGGAGCCGGCCAGAACGGCGGCGCGGAAACGGATTGTGAGCATGGGGGGACCGGGCTTTCTACAGAAGTGCGTCCGGAGTCGCCGCAATAACGGCCCGTTCCGGTAAGAAGCGACGTTCGGCGGGCGCGGGGGGACACCTAGGCGGATCGTCGTTGATGTGCCGTCTCGATGCCGGCTGACGCGGCGAGGTATCTATTGACGACAGTAAGTGCGGTGGGTGGGGTCGGCAATGACTACCGTGTGCCAGGCTGGCGGCCCCGACGGGCCTGGCGGCGTGCTGTTTCCGGGCTCGGGTCGTACCGGAACGATCACCGCGGCCGTACGCTCAGGCGGTCACCGTCCGCACTCGCCGATGTGGAGTTCCGATGAGCGTTCTTCAGGCCCTGCTGTCCGGAGTGAGCGGCGGCACCATCGAGGTCGTCGATCTCACCGCACCGCTGTCCGCGTCCACGCCGATCCTTCAGCTGCCGCCGCCGTTCGCCAACACGATCCCGTTCCGCCTCGAGGAGATCAGCCGGTACGACGACCGCGGCCCGGCCTGGTACTGGAACGACATCCACACCGGCGAGCACACCGGCACCCACTTCGACGCGCCGGTGCACTGGGTGACCGGCCGCGACGGCGACGACGTCTCGCAGGTCCCGCCCCAGAGGCTGATCGCACCGGCCGTCGTCATCGACGTCGCCGACCAGGCCGCCGCCGACCCGGACTTCCTGCTCGACGTCGAGCACGTCCGCGAGTGGGAGGCGGCCCACGGACCGCTGCCCGACGGCGGCTGGCTGCTGCTGCGGACCGGCTGGGACGCCCGCTCCGGAGACCAGGAGGCGTTCCTCAACGCGAACGACACCGGCCCGCACACGCCCGGTGTCTCACCCGAGGCCGCGAAATGGCTGGCCACCGAGAGCCCGGTGATCGGCATCGGGGTGGAGACGGTCGGCACCGACGCGGGCGCGGCGCACTCGTTCGACCCGCCGTTCCCGTGCCACTCGTACCTGCTCGGCGCCGGCAAGTTCGGCCTGACCCAGCTGCGCAACCTGGACCGGCTGCCGCCGACCGGCGCCGTCGTGATCGCCCCGCCGCTGCCGATCGTCGGCGGATCCGGCAGCCCGGTACGCGTACTGGCCCTCGTCGAACGATGAGAGTCGCCGATCTGGTCGGGTCGACGCTCGCCGACCTCGGCGCCGATCACGTGTTCGGCGTCGTCGGCAGCGGCAACTTCCACGTCACCAACGCGCTCGTCGCCGGCGGGGCACGGTTCGTCGCCACCCGTCACGAGGCCGGCGCGGCGACGGCCGCGGACGCGTACGCCCGGGTCAGCGGCCGGGCCGGCGTGGTCACGGTGCACCAGGGCTGCGGTCTGACCAACGCGATGACCGGGATCGCGGAGGCGGCGAAAAGCCGTACCCCGCTCCTCGTTCTCGCCGCCGAGCCGGCGGCTTCGGCGGTGCGCTCCAACTTCCGGGTCGATCAGGACGCCCTGGCCCGGGCGGTGGGCGCGGTCAGCGACCGGGTGCACGGCCCGGCCACCGCGGTCGCCGACACCGTACGGGCGTGGCGGATCGCGGTGGGGGAGCGGCGTACGGTCGTGCTGAACCTTCCGCTGGACGTGCAGGCCGCGACCGGGGAGCCGGCTGCGGTTCCGCCGGCTCCGCTCGTGCGGCTGCCGCGCGCCTCGGATCAGGCGACCGCCGCTGTGGCGGATCTGCTCGCCGGGGCCGCACGACCGGTTTTCATCGCCGGGCGCGGCGCGCTCGGCGCGCGCGCCGAGCTGGAGGAGCTCGCGGCTGCCTGCGGCGCGCTGCTGGCCACCTCGGCCGCGGCGAAGGGCCTGTTCGCCGGGAACGCGTGGAACCTGGACGTGTCCGGCGGCTTCGCCACCCCGCTCGCCGCCGAACTGATCGCCGCCGCGGACGTCGTGGTGGCCTGGGGCGCCTCGCTGAACATGTGGACCAGCCGGCACGGCACCGTGATCGGCGCGGACACCACGGTCGTCCAGGTCGACCTCGACCCGGCCGCGATCGGTGGCCACCACCGCGTCGACCTCGGCGTGGCCGGCGACGTCTCGTCGAGTGCCCGCGCGGTCCGCGAGGCGCTGACGCGCCACAACCCCGGATATCGGACCGATTCGGTACGGCTACGGCTGGGCACGGACGGTCGGTGGCGGGACGTGGCGTACCCGGACGACGGCGACCCCACCCACATCGACCCGCGCACCGTGACCATCGCACTCGACGACCTGCTCCCAGCCGAACGGGTGGTAGCCGTCGACTCGGGCAACTTCATGGGCTATCCGTCGATGTTCCTGTCCGTTCCAGATCATCATGGGTTCTGCTTCACCCAGGCGTTCCAGTCGATCGGGCTCGGGCTGGCCAGCGCGCTCGGCGCGGCCCTGGCCCGCCCGGACCGGCTGCCGGTGGCGGCGTGCGGCGACGGCGGCTTCCTGATGGGCATCGCCGAGCTGGACACCATCCGGCGGCTCGGCCTCGGCATGCTGATCGTGGTCTACAACGACGAGGCGTACGGGGCTGAGGTGCACCACTTCGGTCCGGGCGGGCATCCGCTGTCCACAGTGATGTTCCCGGAGACGGATCTCGCCGCGATCGGGCGCGGGCACGGCTGCGCGGCGGCTACCGTACGGGCGCCGGCCGACCTGGCGGCGGTCAAGGAGTGGCTGGCCGGCCCGCGCGACGTGCCGATGGTCGTCGACGTGAAGGTGGCCGCCGGCCGCCCGTCGTGGTGGCTGGACGAAGCCTTCCGCGGTCACTGAGGCGGGTTGCGGTGCAGGCGGCGCAGTGCCAGCGCGACTTGCAGGCGCAGCCGGCCCTGCGGTTCCCGGATGTCCCAGTCCAGCAACCGGCGGGTGTGCGTCAGTCGCTCCTGCAGCGTGGAGTGGTGCAGCCGTAGTGCGGTCGCGGCGGCCCGCAGGCTGACCGCCTCGGCGACGGCGTCCAGCGTGGCGAGGGCCCACGGTGCCGAGGCCGCGGCCCGGTCGAGTGCGCGCACGTCCGGGACCGGCTCGGTGCCGGGTCCCGCCGCGTCGGCCAGCAGGATCAGGCCGCCGAGCCGGTCGGCGTGCACGACCCGCGGGCCGGGGTCCTGCTCGGTGCCCTCGGCGGTGAAACGCAGGGCCGTGCGGGCGGCGGCGTAGGAGGCGGGCAGGGCGGCGACGGGACCGGCCGGTCCGATTCCGGCGCGTTGCCGCGGATCGGCGTGCCGGCCGTCAGCACCTGGCAACACGACCCCGTGCCGCTCGTCGTTGGCCGGCAACACGACCCCGTGCCGGCCGTCGTTGGCCGGCAGCGCGGCCCCGTGCCGGCCGTCGTTGGCCGGCAGCGCGGCCCCGTGCCGGCCGTCGTTGGCCGGCAGCGCGGCCCCGATCCAGGCCGGGCCCGTTGACGGGCCGGGCGAGCCGGCCCCGACGGACGGGTCACCGTCGGCAGAGCCGGGGAGCAGGAGGGCGGCTCCGTCGGCGAGCGCGATCGCCCGTACCGGATCGGTGGGTTCAAGGCCGAGCCGGGCCGCGGCCGCAAGGCGCTGCGCTTCGGGCGCCGTGCCGTCGAGCGTCAGCTCGACCGATGCCGGATCGGTCGGCGGCGCCAGCCGGCGGGTGCGTTCCAGGACCGCGCGGGCGGCGCCGGACGCCCGTTCCAGGATCATCGCCTCGACCGGACCGGGCGGTCCGGGACGTTCCAGCCAGAGGACCGCCCCGTCCGCGACCGCCGCGGACATCCACGACGGATCCGGCGGCCTGGCCGTCGCGTCGGTGCCGTCGGGCTGGACCCGCAGCTGGATCCGCCGCCCGTCGTCGGCCAGCCGCGCCGGGCACCCGGCGAGCACGGCGGCGCCCCGGACGATCGCCTGCAATCCGGCGCGCCCCTCGGTGAGCCGGTCGAAGTACGCGATGACCCGCAGCGCCGCCCCGGCATCGGGGTCGAGCGCGGCGAGCCGGACAGCGAGGTCCTTCACCGGATCATCGTCCCTCGTCACCCGGCCGTCCGCTATGCGCCGCCGGCGGCTAGGCGCCGAGGAGGCGGCGCAGCCAGCGTACGCGGGCCGCCCGGGCCTCCTGTGAGACGGCGGCCTGGGGTGCCAGCCCGTCGAACCCGTGGAACCCGCCGGCCCAGACGTGCAGCTCGGCCTGGCCGCCGGCCTGCCAGATCCGGCTGGCGTAGGTCACGTCCTCGTCGCGGAACGTCTCCGCCGAGCCGACGTCGATGAACGCCGGCGGCAGGCCGGACAGGTCGGTGGCACGGGCCGGAGCCGCGTACGGTGACACGTCCGGCCCGCCCCGGTCCGCGCCGAGCAGGGCGGTCCAGCCGGTCTCGTTCGAGGTTCGGTCCCACACGCCGCGCCCGGCCATCTGTACCGCCGACGGGGTGTCGTTCCGGTCGTCGATCATCGGGCAGAGCAGCATCTGCCCGGCCAGCGCGGGCCCACCGCGGTCCCGGGCGAGCAACGCCAGCGCCGCGGTCAGTCCGCCGCCCGCGCTCCCGCCCGCCACGATCAGGCGCTGCGGGTCGATGCCGAGTTCCGCGGCGTGCTCGGCCGTCCACACCAGACCCGCGTAACAGTCCTCGACCGGAGCCGGGTGCGGATGTTCCGGTGCCAGCCGGTACTCGACGGAGACGATCACCGCCGGCACTTCGGTGGCCCAGTCCTGCGGGCCGTCGACGCCGCTGCGGTTGTTGCCGAGGATCATGCCGCCGCCGTGGGTGTGGTAGATCCCCGGCAGGGCGGTCCGCGCGCCGGCCGGCGTCAGAACGAGCAACTCGATGTCCGGCGCACCGGCCGGCCCGGGCACCATGCGCCGGGCGACGGTGAACGCGCCACCACGCGAGAGATCCTCGTCGGTCGGGTCACCGAGCAGCGCGCCGTCGCGCATGGGCTGGATCATCTCGGCGGTCAACGAGGGCGGCAGGCGCTCACCGATCACATCGAGCGCGGCGGCCAGCTCGGGGTCGAAGGGCGGCGGGATGGTCGTCACGAATGGGCCTCCGGGAGATCGACGTTGTCACTCATTTTCGTGGGCCCGTCGCGGGAGGCGGTCCGCCAGGCGGCGGGAACACCCCGCCATCCGGCGGGGGCAGCTGTGAGCCAGGTCATGGTTGAGGTTGACCTTGGGTCAGGGCCGAAGCTCGTCGCAGCGGCACGACGCCGGCCGGACAGCACAGACCTCAAGGAGCAACCGCCATGTCCATCGCCTTTTCCGACCACGACAAGACCACGGCCGAGCGCCCGGGGTTGCGGGAAGCGATCGAGATGATCGTCGGCTCCGGGTTTGTCGGTGTCTCGCTGCGCGTGCACGACGAACGGGGTGAGTGGGCCGGCAGCGCCGGGGCGGCCGAGCTGGGTGGGGCCGCGAAGCCGCCGGTCGACGGGCATCACCGCATCGGCAGCAACACCAAGACGTTCACCGCGACTCTCGTCCTGCGGCTGGTGGCCGAGGGCAGGTTCGGGCTGGACGACCCGGTCGCCAAGCACCTGACCGGGTACGAGGTGGACGAGCGGATCACGGTGCGGATGCTGTTGCAGCACACCAGCGGCGTCTTCAACTTCACCGGCGAGGTCTACCCGGACGGGACGATCGCGCCGGGGATCCCGATTCCCTATGGCACCACGGGCCAGGAGTGGCTGGACGGCCGGTTCAAGACCTACCGGCCGGAGGACCTGGTCCGGCTGGCGCTGGCCCGGCCGGCGCGGTTCGAACCGGGTACGGGCTGGAGCTACTCCAACACCAACTACGTCCTCGCTCGGCTGCTGGTCGAGAAGGTCACCGGCCGCTCGTACGCCGACGAGATGCGGCGGCTGATCATCGGGCCGCTCGGGCTGTCCGGGACCGTGGTGCCGGACGCCTCGCCGGAGCTTCCCGAGCCGTACGCCCACGCCTACTACCGCCACGGTGACGTGACCGTCGACGTCACCCGCCAGAACCCGTCCTGGATCTCCACCGGCGGTGACATGATCTCCACGACCCGCGATCTGCACACGTTCATCTCCGCGCTGCTGGGCGGCGAGCTCCTGCCGGCACCGCTGCTGGCCCAGATGTGCGCCCCGCACCCGACCGGCATCCCGAACATGGACTACGGCCTGGGCGTTTTCGTGGTGACCACCGACGGCGGCGGCACCCTCATCTCGCACAACGGCGCCGCCGTCGGCCACGCGGCGCTGATGTACAGCACACCCGACGGCCGCAAGACCCTCACCGCCACGCTGAACTGCGTCGACGACGCCGGCCTGTCCATCGGGGCAGCATTCCTGACCGCCCAGCAGCGGCTCGTCGACGAGTTCTTCGGCGGTTGAGTCCGGCGTGGATCACGGGGCAGGCTGAGCGGATGCGGAACGGAGTCACGATCGGGCAGGCGGCGGCGTTCGTCGGCGTCACGGTCAAGACGGTGCGGCACTACCACAAGCTCGGCCTGGCCGAGGAGCCGGAACGCGACAGCTCCGGCTACCGGCGGTACGGATCGGCCGACCTGTTGCGGCTCGTGCAGGTCCGGACGCTGGCCGAGGCCGGGGTGCCGCTGGCCGGGATCGGTCCCATGCTCGACGCCGACGCCGAGCGGTTCGCCACCGCGCTCAGCGACGTCGAGCGGCAGCTCACCGAACGGATCGAGGAGTTGACCGCGCGACGTGACACGCTGCACCGGCTCGCCGACGGCGACCGTACCCTGCTCCCCGATCGTGCCGCGGCACTGCTGGAGCGGATGCCCGGCCTCGGGTTCTCGGCGGACGAGGTGGCCGCCACCAGGGACGGCTGGGTGCTGGCCAAGGCGCTGGTTCCGGAAGGCTTCGACGACTACCTCACCCACTTCGAACACGCCCTGCAAGACACCCGGCTCGTCACGTTGACCAGGCGTGCGGCCGAGGCCGCGGCCTGGGAACCGGACGATCCCCGCATCGCCGAACTCGCCACCGCCGCGGCCGAGCAATACCTCGCCAACCCCGCGCTGCTGAGAACAGTGACCGGCCTGCAAGCTCGCACCGAGGCCGCGACCCGGTACACGCTGATCGCTCACCACGGCGAAGAGCCGACGCCGGCCGCGGCGCGGCTGACCGCGCTGTTCGAGAACGAGCTCCGTGCCGCCGGCATCCGTATCCCCAGGCCGCTCTCGCATTGACCGCGCATCTATCCAGCTAGGTTCCTAGGATGCCTAAGGGGTGGTGTCGGGGCTCTCCGAGGGGAGTCAGAGAGCCCCGAGCGGGGGGCCTCAGTGCGCCGACATCGCCCCGCTGATCTCGTTGGGGACGGCGTCGAGCGTCACGGAGCCGGAGATCTTGCCGGTGGCCAGCTCAACCTGGTGGACCTTCTTGGTGGCCGGCTCGGTGATGTAGGCGTCCCCACCACGGACGAACAGGGCCGGACGCGGCTGCTGCCAGTCCACCGGCTCCGTCCAGGCGCCGACGACCGGCCACGAGTTGGCGATCTTGCCGGCCGCCGGGTCCACCACGTGCAGCTTGCCGTCGGTGCCGAGGATCAGTCCTTCGCCCTTCGGCCCGCGGCCCAGCGACCGGAAGCTGTAACTGACGCCGGCGGGCATCGGCACGACCTTCAGGGTGGCGGCCGCCGTGTCGATCAGGGAGAACTGCGTGGGGAACTCCCGCTCGGCATCCGAGTCGATCTTGTAATCGCCGAGCAGGACAGGGGAGGCGTCGCTACCGGCCTGGGTGCCGACCGCGCTGTACGCCCGGTCGCCCTTGACCTTGACGAAGGCGCCGTTCTTGTACAGCAGCACGCCGTCCTTGCAGCCGAGCCCGACGACCTCACCCTGGGCGACCGCTTCGCCATGGACGCCGGGGCACTGCTCGCTGCGGGCGATCTCCTTGCCGTCCTTGTCGAGGGCGATGGCGCCCGGGCGGTCCTCCTCGGTGCCGAGGGTGACCACGAGGGTGCCGTCGGCGAGTTCGACGGCTACGCCGTGGTGCGGCTGGGCGGTCTTGTACTGGCGGCCCTGTGGTTTTCCGGCGGCCAGGTCGGCGGGGTTGAAGCTGTGCACCTCGCCGGTGCCGTCGGTGAACAGGATGGTGCGGTCGCCGTGCAGCACGACGTGGCCGGGCTTGGCGCCGGGGTAGCTGATGTCGGTCATCTTGCCGGCGGCCGCGTCGAGCACCTGGAATCCGGCTTCGGTGGAGACGACGACGTTGCTGTCGTCGCCGGCCGGGTTGATCCGGTTGAAGCCGGCGAGGGTGACGTTGTGGGTGACCTTCAGGGTTTCGCCGTCGAGGACGTAGATGCCGCCGTCGTAGGTGATCGCGACCGGTTCGGTGGCGGTGGACGAAGTGGACGCGGCCGGCGAGGTGCCGGCGTCGTTGGCGCAGGCGGAGAGGGTCAGTGAGGCGGCGGCGAGGGCCGCGAGGCCGCGGAGGGCGTGTCGGTTCAAGGAAGTCTCCCCAAGTTTCGAAAACGAAAACCATTTTCAATTAGGACCGTACAGTAGCCCGGTGGCGGGTGGTCCGGGAGGGTCAGGCGGACAGGCCGCCGAGGATCGCCGTGGTGTTGAAGCGCATCATCGCCAGATAGCTCGGGGCTTCGGCGCTGAGCGATTCGGAGTACAGGCCGATCACGCGTACGTCGATGCCGGCTTCGTCAGCGAGGACCCGCGCGAGGCGCGCCGGCTGCGCGGTGTCCGCGAAGATCGCGGGCACCCGATGGGTGCGGACGGCTGTCACCAGCGACGCCAGGTCGGACGCGCTCGGTGACGCGAGGGTGGTGCCGCTCGGGATGATCGCGCCGATCACCGTGAGGCGGTAGCGGTCGGCCAGGTAGCCGAAGACGTGATGGTTGGTGACCAGGACCCGGCGATGCGCCGGGATCGCTGCGAACCGGGCCGTCAGCTGCGCGTCCAGGTCGCTGACCTGAGCGGCGTACGCGTCCGCGCGTCGCCGGACGACAAGAGCGTCCACCCCGTCCACATGCGTGATGATCTCGTCGGCCAGCAGCCGTACCGCGGTGACGACCCGGGCCGGATCGGTCCAGAAGTGCGGGTCGGGCAGCCCGGCGGCGTCGCCGTCGCGGTACTCCATCGGTTCGACGCGCGCGCCCACCTCGACGGTGGGCACCCCTTCCGCGGAAGCGGCCGCGACGTGGTGCAGGACGCCTTCCTCGAGCCCCAGGCCGTTGTAGACGACCAGGTCGGCGGTCTGCATGCGGTGCGCCTCACGCGCTGAGACGGCGAACGAGTGCGGGTCGGCGTCCGGCTTCATCAGGACGCTGACCCGGGCCTGGTCACCGGCGATCTCGGTGACGACGTCACCGAGGATGTTCGTGGTCACCACGATGTGGGCGTTCTCGGGCGAGGTGCAGCCGGTCAGCAGCCCGGCGACGAGGGCGAGGGACGCCAGCGCTCTGTTCACCGGCCGACCTCCACCATGAGATCGGGCTGCTCGGCGGTGCGCAGGGTGCGGGCGGTCCGTAACCCGTCCCGGTAGTCGATCTCGCGGATCACCCGCTCCCGCGGCGACGACAGGTAGGCGCGGTTGACGTCGACGGTCAGGCTCGTCGCGGGCACGTGCGCCTGCGCGAGGATCTTGCCGGTGCCGAGGTCGTAGCTGAGCAGGGCGCCGGAGGCGTCGAGGGCGAGCACGGTGCGGCCGTCCGCCGGGGAGGCGGCCGCGGTGATCCGGCGACCGGCGGACGGCACGTGCCGCAGGGTGGCCTTGGCGGCGTTGACCGACCAGACGCCGGTGTGGCCGGCGAGCGCGGCCTCGTTGCTGCGCGGGCGGTATCCGAATCGGACATGCGAGCCGGGCGGGCGTGGTGACGCGAGGATCGTCGCGGAGAGCGGGTTGCCGTGCTTCACGCGTACCCAATGATTGTCGCAAGCGAAGATCGCGCCACCGCGCAGGACCACCGCATCGCGCGGCGCCCGGCACGGCGCGGTCAAGGCGCCGCTTTCGCGGCCGTGCGCGTCGGTGGCGACGATGCGCTCGCCGCCCATTCCGATCAAAAGACCATCGGCGTACGGGAGAGCGAGCGGTCCCGTGCCACCGGCGGTGATCCGCGCGAGCTCGACGAGCCGGCCGGCTTCGAGCCGGCGGCGGTCGAGGACCCGGATCCGCCCGTCGGCGGTGCCGATCGTGGTGTGTGCCCCGAACCCGGTGACGGTCGCGATCTTCGTGTCGAAGGTGAGCGTGCCGAGTGAGCGGGCCGGTGCGCGGTAGTAGTGGACGTGGTCGGTGTGATCGACCGTCCACACGCCGCTGTCGACGATCTCCAGCCGCCGGTCGCCGTCGGTGACGTAGACGAACCGGCCGTCCTCGCTGACCTGCTGCGCGCCGATGCTCAGCTCGATGGCCGAGGGCGACTCGGTAGCCAGGTCGAGCAGGTGCAGCCGGTGCGAGCCGCGGGCCGCGTACGCGATGGCCGGCTGCGCCTCGGGTGACTCCTCGGCGCCTTCGACATAGCCGTGCGGCTGCTCCTCGGGCGGTGGTGAGCCGCAGGCGGACAGGGCGAGCGCGACGCAGAGCGCCGCCACGCTGGTTCTCTTCATGAGCACGGGATTCCTTTCGAACTAGGCGGTTCCGGTGCGGTGCCGCAGCACCGCGGTGGTGGCCCGGCGCGCGCCCAGGATCACGAAGAACAGGCAGACCGCGACGGCGGCGATGGTGGCTCCGGCGGCGGTGGCCGCGTACCAGGAGATCCACAGGCCGATCACGGTGGCGGCCGAGCCGATCACGAAGGCGGCGAGCATCACGGCCGGCAGCCGGCGGGCGACCAGCAGTGCCGCGGCGGACGGGGCGATGAGCATGCCGAAGGCGAGCAGCGTGCCGACGACGCTGAACGCGACCGCCATCGTGATCGTGAGCAGCACGAGCATCACCGCGTTGGCCAGGCCGGGGCGCAGCCCGAGCGTGTGGGCCTTGCGGTCGTCGAAGGTGAGTGCCAGAAACGGCCGGTAGCAGACGACCGTGACCGCCGCGACCAGGACGACAGCGCCGGCGAGCAGCAGCAGGCCGTCCTCCCGGATCGCCAGTACGTCGCCGAACAGGAACGCGGTGAGGTCGGTGGCGAACGACCGGGAGTGCGAGACGACGATGACGCCGGCCGAGAGCATGCCGACGAACAGCAGGCCGATGCTGGTGTCGCGGCCGAACTCGCGGCTGTCGCGCAGCGCGTTCACGCCGACGGCCATGGCCAGCGCGCTGGCGGCGGCACCGACGACGAGGTTGCCGCCGACGATCGAGGCGATCGCGACGCCAGGCAGCATGCCGTGGCTCATCGCCTCGCCGAGGAAGGTCATGCCGCGGGCGATCACCCAGACGCCGACCAGGGCGCAGACCGCGGCCAGCAGTACGCCGCCGGTCAGTGCGCGGGCGACGAAGGACACGGTGAAGGGTTCGAACATCACCCCGGTGAGCGTACTGGTTATGAAAACCGTTATCGTTAAGGGGTGTTGATCGCTGATCAGGTGGGCTTCCGGTACTCCGGCGTGACCGTCCTGCGCGGGGTGAACCTGCGCGTCGAAGCCGCGACGACGCTGGCGGTGACCGGCGCCAACGGCTGTGGCAAGAGCACCCTGTTGCATCTGCTGGCGGGCGTCGAGCGGCCGAGCGAGGGCAGCGTCCGCCGTGCGGCGGGCAGCCGGGTCGCCCTGCTGCCGCAGCGCACCAGCGGCATCGACGGGTTACCGCTGACCGTCGCCGAGTGCGTACGGATCGGGCGGTTCACGCCGCGCCGGCTGCTGGGCCGTACCGACCGGACCCGGGTCGCGGAGATGATGGAGCGCCTGGACATCGCCCACCTGGCGCGACGGCGGCTACGGGAACTGTCCGGCGGGCAGCGGCAGCGCACCCTGCTCGCCCAGACCCTGGTGCAGGACGCCGACGTCTACGTGCTCGACGAGCCCACGGTCGCCCTCGACGTGACCAGCCGGCAGCAGGTCCACGAGGTGTTCGCCGAGCGCGTCCGCGCGGGCGCGGCGGTGATCCTGGCCAGCCACGACGCGGCCGAGGCGGCGATCGCGGATCAGACCTTGGACCTGGCCGCGTCGTAGGACTCGCGGGCCCGGTCGACCTCGGGCAGCTTCTCGGCGGCCCAGGTGGCCAGGCCGGCGAAGAGCGGGGCCAGGCTGCGGCCGAGGTCGCTGATCTCGTACTCCACCCGGGGCGGGACCTCGGGGTGGTAGGTGCGGGTGATCAGGCCGTCGCGTTCCAGCTGGCGCAGGCGCTGGGTGAGCACCTTCGGCGTGATCGTGGTGATGCGCCGCTCCAGCTCGACGAAGCGCTGCCGGCCGAACTCGTGGAGCGTCCACAGGATCGGCGTGGTCCACCGGCTGAACACGATGTCGACCACCGGAGCGATCGGGCAGGCCTGTTCCGGATCGGTCACGGTCGCTCCCTGAGGATAGTCACTTTCCTGTAGGTACCTACTATATCCAGGGTGTTAGCGTCGCTCCACGTTGTCCGAACGACGGCAGGAGCCAGAGATGTACGTGGTTACGGGGGCTACCGGAAACGTGGGCCGGCCGCTGGTGCGGGCGCTGACCGGTGCCGGTGAACGGGTACGCGCGGTGTCGCGCCACGCGCCGGAGCCCGATCGCGCCGACCTCACCGATCCGGAGAGTCTGCGGGAGGTGGTGCGAGGCGCGCAGGGGTTCTTCCTGCTCGTCTCCGGTGCCGGCGCGCACCTGGACGCACCGGCCATCCTCGACGTGGTGAAAGCGGGCGGTGTGCGCCGGGTGGTGCTGCTGTCCTCGCAGGCGGCCGGAACCCGGCCGGCGTCGCCGTCGCACGCGCCGCTGCGGGCGCTGGAGGACGCCGTGCGCCAGTCCGGCATGGAGTGGGTGGTGCTGCGGCCGGGCGGGTTCGCCTCGAACGCGTTCGCGTGGGCGGAGAGCGTGCGGAACCGGCGCGGGGTGGCCGCGCCGTTCGGCGACGTCGGGCTGCCGGTGGTGGACCCCGGCGACATCGCCGAGGTCGCGGCGGCCGCGCTGCGCGAGCCGCGGCACACCGGGCAGGTGTACGAGCTGACCGGCCCGGAACTGAGCACCCCGCGCCAGCGGGTCGCCGCGATCGCGGACGCGCTCGGTGAAGCGGTGGAGTTCACCGAGCAGACGCCGGCCGAGGCGCGCCGCCAGATGCTGACGTTCATGCCGGAACCGGTCGCCGACGGAACCCTGGACATCCTCGGCCGGCCCACTGCCGCCGAGGTGCGGATCAGCCCGGACGTGCAGCGGGTGCTCGGGCGCCCGGCACGCGGCTTCGCCGGCTGGCTCGGGCGCCACCTCGACGCCTTCCGCTCACCGCCGCGACACTGACGGAACCGTCCGGCCCTCCTCGCGGTCGATGCGCAGATCCTGCTCCAGCTCGGCGATCAGAGACCGCAGGTCGTCCAGCCGCTGACTGATCATGATCCGGTCGATCTCGTCGGGGATGCCGTCGCGGTCCTCGTCGGTGGCCAGGTGCTCGGTCATCTCCAGGCGGCGGGCCTCTTCCATGGAGTTCACGATGACCGCGATCAAGATGTTGAGCAGCAGGTTCACCGTGATCAGCACGTAGCTCACGTAGTAGACGAGGGTCCACGGTGACAGCTCGAGGCCCTGCTGGATCAGGTCCGGCAGGGTCTCCAGCGACAGCAGGACGAACAGGGTGAGCACGGCCCGGCCGATGTTGCCGTACTGCTCGGGCTGGGCGGTGCCGAAGATCAGCCAGCCGGCCATCCCGTACACGTAGAGGGTGACCAGGGCCAGCGCCAGGAAGCCGCCGACGCCGGGCAGGCTGCGCAGCAGCGCGGTCACGATGGTGCGCAGGCCGGGGGAGAAGCGGACCAGGCGCAGCACCCGGGCGATGCGGATCACGCGGAGAGCGGGCGAGTCGCCGTGCAGGCCGGGGAAGAAGGCCAGCGCGATCACCACGAAGTCGAAGACGTTCCAGCCGTGCTTGAAGAAGTCCTGCGGCCGGTTGCCGTGCGCCAGGATCCGCACCGCGATCTCGGTGACGAAGACGGCGCGGAAGAAGTACTCCATCCAGTGCAGCGGCGGGCCGGCGGCACCCAGATGCGGGTAGGTCTCCAGACCGAGGACCACCGCGTTGAGGCCGATCACGGTGACGATGAAGATCTCGAAGATCCGGGACTCGGTGATCGCCGCGCAGATGCCCGCGAGGCGTGACTTATCCATCGGCGGCGCAGACATGCAGCCACCCTACTTTCGCGCCGTCGTCGCACGTGCGGCCGCAGCGCCGGTAGGATCATGGGCTTGGCCCGGCGACACCATGGGGTGATCACGATCCACTCATCTCAGCGCTTCGTGCTCTTCCCGGGGCGCCACCACCTGCTGACCCGGTTCCAGGCGGAATACCTGAGCCGCTTCGAGGCCGGGACGATCGTGTGGGCGGTGACCTCGGCCAACCACGAGAACACCAAGCGCAACCCCGTCCCGTACCACCGGCGGGAAGCCGCGATCGAGCGGTTCAGCCTGCTCGGCGGGCTGCGCTCGCTCGTCGTACCGATCTTCGACGCCGCGCCGACCGACGCCTTCGCCGAGGTCACCCTCAAGACCATCGCCGTCGCCACCGGCCTTGATCTCACCCCGGCGGACACCGTCGTGGCCTGCTCCACGCCCGAGGTCGCCGCGCTCTACCAGCGGCTCGGCTTCCCGATCGCGCCGGTCGAGGCCGATCCGACCCTGCGCACCACGCCGGAGCGGCCCTGGGACGTGCTGTTGCGGCTGGCCGCCGGCGACGAGACCTGGCGCAAGCTCGCCCATCCGGCCACCGTCGACGTCTACGAGCGGTACCGGCTGGTCGACACGGTCCGCACCGTGGTCAACGACCCGCTGGTCGGTGCCGAGGGCGGCCTCACCGCCACCCGCGACTACCGGACCTACGTGGAGGCGTTCGCCGACGCCGCCGAGCGCAAATGGGCGGCGGTACGCCGGCACGTGCAGCCCGGCCGCATCGTCGACATCGGCTGTGGTGCCGGCGCCGTGCTCGAACTGGCCGACCGGGAACCCGGCCTGCACGAGAGCGACCTGATCGGCGTCGAGGTCGCGCGTCACCTGTACTCCGAGTGCGTGCACAAGAAGGCCCAGGGCGTGTTCCGCAACGCCAACGTGTACTTCTACCAGCGCAACGTCCTCGGCGGCGCGATCTTCGCGGACCGGTCGGTGGAGACCACGCTCACCTTCGCGCTGACCCACGAGATCTGGTCCTACGGCCGGCAACGGGAGTCACTGCTGCGCTTCGCCCGCCGGATCTTCGACCACACGGCGCCCGGCGGCGTCTGGATCAACAGCGACGTGTGCGGCCCCGACGACCGCCGCCGCGAGGTGATCCTGCTCCTGTCCACCGCCGACGGCGACAACCCCGCGGGTGCCCGGCCGGATCTCGCCGGTCTCTCTTCCGAGCAGGTCAAGGTGTATGTCGAAAGCCTGTCCACCCGGGCCCGGCTGGACCAGTTCGCGGCCGACTTCGCGTTCCCGTTCACCTTCGAGGCCGTCGGCGACGGCGCGGTCCGCATCGAGCTGGGCGCCGCGATGGACTTCCTGACCCGCAAGGACTACGTGGACAACTGGCTGTCGGAGACCAGGGAGCAGTTCTGCGGCCTGTCCTTCGCCGAGTGGTCCGAGCTGCTCACCGAGGTCGGCTTCGAGCTGGACCCGGCCTCGGCCCCGATCCGCAACGACTGGATCATCGAGAACCGGATCGCCCCGGTCGCGTCGCTGACCGACCTCGACGGTCGCCCACTCGACTGGCCCGTCACCCACCTGCTGGCGGTCGCCCGGCGTCCCCGCAACGGCTGAGCGGGATTCCCCAGGCGGCGCGTTTACCACCATGGGTGAACAGCACCGAACCGCCATGCGGCCGCGCGGGAGGTTAACGCTCACATCTACTGGGAGCGCTCCTCCGAGCGACCGGCCCCGGGGACCGGATCATCTGATCCGCCGCCGTCGATCAGCTGATTGACGCTGGCCTATGGGAGTGCCTACGGTCCGGGACAGCACTCGTATCCGGGCCGGTTCCGATCGCGGAGCCGACCGGCTCCGGCAACGCTCACCGCCGGGGCCCTTTCACCCGAGATCCGTCCGCCACGCCGGCGGCGGCGTGGCGCTTCGCCTATGGGACGAGGCACGAGATGACGGCACTGATACGCGCGGGCACCGTCCTGCTCATGATGATCATCGTCGGCGTGCTGGGTGCGCCGACGTCGCAGGCCGGCGGGAAGCCCACCATCACCAAGGAGGCCTTCGGCAGCGCCGGCGGCCTCAGCGTCGAGCGGTACACGCTGACCAACGGCCGGCTGCGGGTCCGGATCCTGACCTACGGCGGGATCCTGCAGACCATCGAGACGCCCGACCGCACCGGGCGGCTCGCCAACGTGACCCTCGGCTTCGCCGACCTCGACGGCTACCTGGACAGCAACAACGCGCCCTACTTCGGCGCCATCATCGGCCGGTACGGCAACCGGATCGCGAACGGTACGTTCGTGCTCGACGGTGTCACCTACCGGCTGGCCACCAACAACGCGCCCAACCACCTGCACGGCGGCAACGTCGGCTTCGACAAGCGGGTCTGGGCCGCCACCCCGGTCACCGGGCCGGACAGCGTCGGGCTGCGGCTCGCCTACACCAGCCCGCACGGCGAGGAAGGCTACCCGGGCACCCTGCGCACCACGGTCACCTACACGGTCACCGCCAGGCAGGAGATCCGGATCGACTACCACGCCACCACCGACCGGGCGACCATCGTCAACCTGACCAACCACGCCTACTGGAACCTCGGCGGTGAGGGCACCGGCACCATCGACGACCACCTGCTGCGGATCAACGCCCGCCGGTACACGCCGGTCGACGCCACCCTGATCCCGACCGGCGCGATCGACGCGGTGGCCGGCACGCCGATGGACTTCACCCGGCAGACGCCGATCGGCGCGCGCAACCGCAGCGACTTCCAGCAGATCGTGTACGGCCGCGGTTACGACCACAACTGGGTGCTCGAACCGCAGCGGGGGCTGGGCTTCGCCGCCCGGGCGACTGATCCGGACAGCGGGCGCACCCTCAGTATCCGTACCACCGAGCCCGGCCTGCAGTTCTACGGCGGGAACTTCCTCGACGGCACCCTGTACGGCACGAGCGGCCGCGCCTACCGCCAGGGCGACGGATTCGCCCTGGAGACCCAGCACTTCCCCGACTCCCCGAACCACCCGAACTTCCCGTCGACCGTGCTGCGGCCGGGGGAGGTCTACCAGTCCACGACGATCTACCAGTTCGGCGTGAGCCGCTGAGAGGCATCCATGTCCAGAATTCATCCCAAGGTCGAGGAGGCCGTCGACACGCTGGACCTCAACCCCGTGACGCGGCGCCGGCTGCTGTCCGGGACCGGGCTGTTCAGCGCGTCACTGGCCGCGGGCGCCCTGCTGAGCGCCTGCTCACCGCAGCAGGACGACGAGCCGACCGGGGGCGCCGGCAACTTCCCGGAGACCCCGAAGTGGAAGTTCACCTTCGTCAACCACGTGACGACCAACCCGTTCTTCACCCCGACGCAGTACGGCATGGAGGACGCCGCCACCCTGCTCGGCATCGAGAAACCGCAGTGGACCGGGTCGCAGAACTCGATCGTGGCCGAGATGGTCAACGCGACGAACACCGCGATCAGCGCCAAGGTCGACGGGATCGCGATCGCGGTGGTGGACCAGAACGCCTTCCGCGGGCCGGTCGACCAGGCGCTCGACGCGGGCATCCCGGTGGTGTCGTACAACGCCGACGGGGCCCGCGCCGACACCGGCACCAACCGGCTGGCCTACATCGGGCAGGGCCTGTACGAGTCCGGTTACGCGCTCGGGCAGCGGGCGTTGCAGCAGGTGGAGTCCGGTGAGGTGGTCGGGTTCATCGCCACGCCGGGCGCGCTCAACATCCAGCCGCGCATCGACGGGGCGCAGCAGGCGATCAAGGACTCCGGCAAGGCGGTCACGTTCACCGCGGTCGCCACGAACGCCGACGTCACCCGCGGGTTGTCGATCATCGACGCGTACGCGCAGGGCCACCAGAACCTGGCCGGCATGCTCGCGGTGGACGCCGGCTCCACCTCGTCGGTCGGGCAGACCGTCAAGAAGTACGACATGCGGGCCAAGAGCCTGAAGGTGGCCGGCGGATTCGACCTGATCCCGGAGACGCTGACCGGCATCCAGGAGGGGAGTCTGGACTACACCATCGACCAGCAGCCCTACCTGCAGGGCTTCCTGCCCGTCGTCTATCTCTACCTGTACAAGCTGTCCGGCGGGCTGATGGCGCCCAGTGAGACCAACACCGGTCTGCTGTTCGTCACCAAGGAGAACGTGGCCCCGTACCAGAGCACCAAGACCCGCTACCAGGGCTCGGCGACCGACCAGGTGCTGGTGCCGAGGTCCGGGCCGATTCCCCATGGCTGACCCGGCCGTGGCCGAGGTGAGGGCCGGCCGGCGCGGGCCGGCCCTGACCGCGGGCCGTCGTGTCCTGGACGGTTTCCTGCGCCGCCGGGAGGCGAGCGTGCTGCTCGTCGCGCTCGGGTTGATGATCTACTTCCGGTGGGCCAGCCCGGTGTTCCTCACCCGCAACAACCTGGTGAACATCGCGCAGGCCACCGCACCGGTCGCGATCGTCGCGGTCGGTATCGTCCTGCTGCTGGTCAGCGGCGAGATCGACCTGTCGGTCGGCATCGTGGCCGCGCTGGCCCCGTTCCTGCTGCACTTCGCGATCGACTTCTACGGCCAGCCGGTCCTGGTCGGTCTGCTGCTGGCGCTGCTCATCTCGGCGGGCATCGGTCTGGTCAACGGCCTGATCGTCACCAAGCTGAAGGTGCCGTCGTTCGTCACCACCCTGGGCACCTTCTTCGCGGTCCAGGGCATCCTGCTGATCACCTCGCACGCCTATCCGGTGCCGATCCCGGAACCGGCCAAGGGCACCTGGCAGACCTGGCTCGGCGCCGGCCCGTGGGCGAGCATCACCTGGGCGATCGTCATCGTGGCGATCTTCCACGTGATCCTCACCCGGACCCGGTGGGGCCTGCACACCATCTCGGTCGGCGGCAACCCGGTGGGCGCCACCGAGGCCGGCATCCGGGCCTCCCGCATCAAGATCGGAAACTTCATGGTGACCAGTACGCTCGGCGGCCTGGTCGGCATCATGGAGGCCTTCCGGATCAACACGATCGACCCGAACATCGGCGGCGGCACCACCCTGACCTTCTACGCCATCTCGGCGGCGGTCATCGGCGGCACCGCACTGGCCGGCGGTTCCGGCACCATCGTCGGCGCGTTCCTCGGCGCCCTGGTCCTCGCCGAACTGCAGAACGGGTTCAACCTGATCGGTTACAGCGCCAACACCATCTACCTGATCCTCGGCCTGGCCATCCTGGTCTCGATGATCGCCAACCAGTACCTGTCCCGACTACGCCGAGCAGGGGGGACCTGATGACCGGCGACGCGCTGCGGGTGGTCGGCGTGGCGAAGCGGTTCGGCGCGCTCACCGCACTGCGCGACGTCAACCTGCACGTCGCCAAGGGGGAGGTGCTCGGCCTGATCGGCGACAACGGCGCCGGCAAGTCCACCCTCATGAAGATCATCTGCGGGTTCCACCGGCCGGACGCCGGGCAGATCGTCGTCGACGGCACCGAGGTCGTGCTGCGCAGCGTCGATCACGCCCGCTCGCTCGGCATCGACACCGTCTACCAGGACCTGGCGCTGGTCAACGAGCTCTCCGTCTATCACAACATGTTCCTCAACCGGGAGCTGGTGCGCTGGCCGCTGCTGAACAACCGGGCCATGCGCCGTCGCGCCGAGGAGCACCTGCGCGACATGGGCGTCAACCTGCCCGACGTCACCGTCGAGGTGGCCAAGCTCTCCGGCGGTCAGCGCCAGGCCATCGCGGTGGCCCGCTCGGTCTACTCCGACGCCCGGATCCTGCTGCTCGACGAACCCCTGGCCGCGATGGGTGCCAAGGAGGGCACGCTGATCCTCGACCTGATCCGCGACCTGAAGGAGCGCGGCGAGGTGTCGATCATCATCATCGCGCACAACTACGCGCAGGTCCTGGACGTGTGCGACCGGGTCAACCTGCTCCAGCACGGCGAGATCACCTTCGACAAGCGGGCCACCGACACGTCCCTGGAGGAGCTGACCGAACTGGTGGTCGCCGAGTACCGCACCTCGCGCAACCGCCGCCGGCACGCCTAGGTGGCTGCTGATCGCTACACCTAGCGCTTGACCCGGCCGCGCAGGGACAGGGCCGCGAGGCCGAGAAGGAGCGGCCCGAGGATTCTGAGCACGATCTGGCACCACCGCCCCACCAGGGTGGTGGTGCGCTGTTCCGGTCCCCGGAAGACGACCGTAGCGCTCTCGGCGCAGTAGACGAGTGCCGGGAGCAGATTGGAGCGGAAGTCGTTCGCGGCTTTCGCCGGCGGTCGCGCGGTGAGCTCACCGGCGGGCGTGATCCAGAAGGCCTGCGGTGTTCCCTGGGCGCCGATCGCGGCCACGTACGCCGGTGGAGTCGACGGCGGGCTGAAGCCGGCCCAGGCGACCACCGCGGTCGACACGCCGACGAGCAGAGCGAGAAAGGCCAGAGCGCGCGAGGCGCGCAGCGCGTATCCCGAGGTCAGCCAGTACGCGGTGAGAAGAAGGCGTTCCAGCCCGCGTGCGGCCGCGCGCCGCATCTCCATCTCGCCGTAGTAGAAGTCCGCGGCGTCGGGCTCGTTCTTGCTGTCCTCCAGCCCTTTGCGGAGTTCCCGGTAGGTCCGCGCGGCTCGCCGGGGATCGACGCCGGACCGGCCGGTCCCCAGCGGCAGCAGGCGCGACCAGTCGTCGCGCCGGCCGGCCGGGCCGTCGAGAGCCCGGTACAGGACTTCCTCGAGCACCACGTGCCGCGCTGTCCAGCGCCGTGTCCACGGGGTGCGCTCGAAGGAGAACGCCGGATCCTCGATGATCATCTTGTCCAGGTTGTGCCCCTCGGAGAGCCGGCACCTCCGCAGGCCGATGTCGGTGACCGTCAGGTTCGTCAGGTCTGATCCCTTGACGCTGATCAGCCCCCTCGGCGTCCCGGAGCCACGTCCCGGGCCGGCCAGCGTCGTCGGCCCGTCGAAGACGCACTCCTCGAGCGAGATCCGGCCCCCGGCCACGACGATGGCGCTGGCGCCGCCGAGAACGGCCCGTTTGAGGGTGACGAAGTCCGCCACCATGTCGAAACGGGCCTCGTTCCTGAAGGTCACCCGTTCCAGAACCAGGCCACCCCGGAAGTGCGCGAAGTTGAAGAAGACCGGGCCCTCGAAGACGACATCCTCGAAGACGACCGCCGACCGGAACAGTCCCTCCTGGAACGTGACCGGGCCGTGAAAGGTCACATTGCTGAAGCGGAGGTGGTCCTGGAACAGCGCCTGGCTGAAGCTGACCTCCTGTTCGAAGGAGCAGTCCTCGAACCGCATGCGACCCTGGTAGGTTCCCCGGTCGTATTCCACGTCGCCGTGGAAGGTGCAACCGGTGAAGTCAGCGGTGTCAAGCATGGTGACCGCGGTGAGGCTCGCCGAGCCGGTGAACGCCACGCGCCGGAAGGTCACCGGTCCGAAATACGTGCCGCGGTCGAGGTCGAAGTCGTCCGCGAAGGTCGCGTCCGTGAAGTCCAGGCTGTCGTTGAAGGTCGCCTCGGCGAAGTCGAGGCCGGTCGCCTCGGACCGATCGATCCGGACCGGGCCGTGGCACACGCCGCGGCGAAAGCTGATTCCCCTCGGAAACGCCACGCCACTCACCTGCAGCTCGCCCTGCGCGGTCGCGTGTTCCAGGAGGGCGTGGTCCAGAAATCGGGAGTCCCGCAGGGCGAATCGGCCTCGGATGGTCGCGCCCGCGAAGGTGAACTCGCTGCGGAAGGTGCAGTTCTTCAGCCGGAAATCGCCGGCGATGGTGCTGTTGTTGAGCTGCAGCGACCCGAGAACTTCCAGATCGTCGAAGACGATGTCGCCTTCCAGCGTCGCCGCCTCGAAATCCACGTCCTCCGTGATGGAGCTTCGGCGGATGCGGACGTCGCCCTTCGCGGTGCCCTGCCGCATGGACAGGGTGGACAGCGCGGCGCCGGTGACCCGTACGTCGCCGTGCACCTCGGTCACACGGATCTCGTCGTGCACGTCGTCCCGGGCAGGCATGGGCAGAGGCTACCGATCGGAGTCGATCACGAGGACGGGCGGATGCCACTTCAGCCGGCGGAAAGGTTGATCTCGAAGCTGTAGCGGCTCGCGCGGTAGACGTGGCTGCCGTACTCCAGGGCGCGGCCGCCCGCGTCCCACGCGGTGCGGGTCATGGTCAGCAGGGACGCGCCGCGTCGCTCGCCGAGCGTGCGGGCCTCGGCGGTCGTCGCCGAGCGGGCGCCGATCACCTGGGTGGCGATCCGCGGCACGTGGCCGGCGCGGCGCAGCAGCACGTAGAGGCCGTGCTCGGCGAGTTCCTCGCGGGCCGGCTCCAGCACGGTGCGCGGGATGGCGTTGCGCATCAGCGCCAGGGGCTCGCCGGAGGCGTAGCGCAGGCGCTCGATCCAGGTGATCTCGGTGCCCGGCGGCAGCTGGAGGGCCTGCGCGATCGCGTCGGAGGCCTGCGTGACGCGCAGGTCGAGCACCTCGGTACGCGGTTCCCGGTCGCCGGCCACCAGGTCGTCGTAGAGGCTGGACAGCTCGACCGGGCGGCGGACGCTGGGGTGGGCGACGATCGTGCCGACGCCGCGTTTGCGGACCAGCATGCCGCGCTCCACCAGGTACTGGATGGCGCGGCGGGTGGTCGGCCGGGAGACCCGCAGCCGCTCGGCCAGATCGACCTCGTTCTCGATCCGGGCGCCGACGCCGATCTCCCCGGACTCGATGAGCTCCTGCAGCTGGGTGGCGACCTGGAAATACAGCGGGACGGGGCTGGTCCGGTCCACATCGACCCGGCGGACAAGGTTGCCTGGGTCGGACAGTTCCGAGGTCACGACGTCCCCCTGTGGTCTGCGCGTCTTTGTGAGTTTGTCAGGACAAAGTATTGACGGGGAAGTCTTCACGTTATTACATCGACGTTAACGAACCTAGGGTTATCGATTGATCACCCAGTGTTGATCTCCAGTCTCCACTCGCCGCATCCAGAGGGGAACCCGTATGCCCGCGGACGAGGTACTCACGATGGGACGCATCGGGGTAGATCTGTATCCGCAGCAGGCCGGCGTGTCGCTGCGCGAGGTCCGGACCTTCGAGAAGTTCCTCGGCGGCAGCCCGTCCAACGTGGCGGTCGCGGCGGCCCGGTACGGCCGGCGCACCGCCGTGATCACCCGCACCGGGGACGACCCGTTCGGGGAATTCCTGCACGACGCGCTGCGCGGGTTCGGCGTCGACGACCGGTTCGTGACCCCGGTCGCCGGCCTGCCCACCCCGATCGCGTTCTGCGAGATCTTCCCGCCGGACGACTTCCCGCTCTACTTCTACCGTCAGCCCAAGGCCCCGGACCTGGAGATCTACGAGTCCGAGCTGGATCTCGACGCGATCGCCGCGGCCGACGTCTTCTGGGTCACCGGGACCGGGCTGTCGCAGGAGCCGTCGAGATCCGCGACGCTCGCCGCGCTGCGCCACCGCGACCGGCGCGGCATCACCATCTTCGACCTCGACTACCGGCCGATGTTCTGGCCGGATCGCGAGGACGCCCGCCGCTGGTACGCCGAGGCCCTGCCGTACGCCACCGTCGCCGTCGGCAACCTCGACGAGGCCGAGACCGCCGTCGGGCAGCGGCGCCCGGCGGAGGCCGCCGCCGCCCTGCACGACGCCGGCGTCGAACTCGCCGTCGTCAAACAGGGCCCGGCCGGGGTCCTCGCCTCCCAGCACGGCACGCGGGTGTCCGTCCCGCCCGCCCGGGTCCGGGTGCTCAACGGCCTCGGCGCCGGCGACGGCTTCGGCGGGGCGCTCTGCCACGGCCTGCTCGCCGGCTGGGATCTCGAGACGACGATGCGCTTCGCCAACGCCGCCGGAGCCATCGTCGCCTCGCGACTGTCCTGCGCCGACGCCATGCCCACCGAGGCCGAGGTCCGCGAGCTGCTTCAGGAGGCCACCCATGCCGGACGTCGGTGACCTGGTCCAGGCCCGGGTGAACCGCCCCGAGGCGATCGCCCGGGCGGCCGCCGTCCGCCGCCGCCCCACCTCACTGCTCGGCCCGCACGGCCGCCTCATGATCATCGCGGCGGATCATCCGGCGCGCGGCGCGCTGCGGGCCGGCGCCGACCCGATGGCCATGGCCAACCGCGCCGACCTGCTCGACCGGCTCGCCGTCGCGCTGTCCCGGCCGGGTGTCAACGGCGTGCTCGGCACTCCGGACATCCTGGAGGACCTGCTGCTGCTCGGCGTCCTGGACGACAAGGTGGTGATCGGGTCGATGAACCGCGGCGGGCTGGCCGGCACCGCGTTCGAGATCGACGACCGGTTCACCGCGTACGACGCGGAGAGTATCGCCGCGGCCGGCTACGAGGGCGGCAAGATGCTGCTGCGCATCGACCCGCAGGACCCGTCGACCGTCGCCACCCTGCAGGCCTGCGGCAACGCGGTCAGCGAGCTGGCCGCCCGGCAGGTGATGGCGATGGTGGAGCCGTTCATCTCGCATCGTGTGGACGGGCGGATCCAGAACGAGCTGACCGCCGAGGCGATGACCCGCGCGGTGACCGTGGCGGCCGGGCTGGGCACCACGAGTGCGTACACCTGGCTCAAGGTGCCGGTGGTCGAGGACATGGAGCGGGTGATGGCGGCGACCACGCTGCCCGCGCTCATTCTCGGCGGCGACGCGGAGGCGTCCTACCAGCAGTGGCAGAAGGCGCTGAGCCTGCCCACGGTCCGGGGTCTGGTGATCGGCCGGTCCCTTCTGTATCCACCGGACGGCGCGGTCGCCGACGCGGTCGACCGGGCCGTGAACCTGCTGTGAAAGGGAATGTCATGAGGTTGACGGTCGCGCAGGCCGTGGTGCGGTTCCTGGCGAATCAGTGGACCGAGCGCGACGGCGTCGAGCAGCGCACCATCGCCGGCTGCCTGGGGATCTTCGGGCACGGCAACGTGGCGGGTGTCGGGCAGGCGTTGTTGCAGGCGCAGCGCGAACGTCAAGTCGGCACTGCGCCGGATTTTCCGTATGTTCTTGCCCGCAACGAGCAGGCCATGGTGCACACGGCGGCCGGGTTCGCCCGGATGCGGAACCGGCTCGCCACCTACGCCTGCACCGCGTCGATCGGGCCCGGCTCGACGAACATGCTGACCGGCGCCGCCCTGGCCACGGTCAACCGGCTGCCGGTGCTGCTGCTGCCGTCCGACGTGTTCGCCACCCGGGTGGCCACGCCGGTGCTGCAGGAACTGGAGCACCCGGGCGCCGGCGACGTGTCGGTCAACGACGCGTTCCGGCCGGTCTCCGCCTTCTTCGACCGGATCTGGCGGCCCGAGCAGCTGCCCGCGGCGCTGCTGGCCGCGATGCGGGTCCTGACGGACCCGGCGCAGACCGGAACGGTCACCCTCTGCCTTCCCCAGGACGTGCAAGCCGAGGCGTACGAGTATCCGGACGAGTTGTTCGCCAAGCGGGTGTGGCACGTCTCCCGCCCGGTGCCCGAGCCGGCCTTCGTCGAACGGGCCGCCGAGGTGATCCGCACCGCGCGGCGGCCGCTGCTGATCGCCGGCGGGGGAGTGATCTACTCCGAGGCGTCCGAGGCGCTGGACCGGTTCGCCCGGGCCACCGGCATCCCGGTCGCCGACACCCAGGCCGGCAAGGGCGCGCTGAGCTGGGACCATCCGAACTCGGTCGGCGGGGTTGGGTCGACCGGCACACCGGTGGCGAACCGGCTGGCCCGCGACGCCGACGTGATCATCGGGGTGGGCACCCGGTACAGCGACTTCACCACCGCGTCACGGACCGCGTTCCAGCACCCGGACGTGCGGTTCGTCAACCTCAACGTGGCCGCCTTCGACGCCGCCAAGCAGTCCGCGTACCCGATCGTCGCCGACGCCCGGGCCGGCCTGGAGGCCCTGCTCGCCGCCCAGCTCGGCCGGCGTTTCGACCTCGGCTACCAGGGCGAGGTCGCCGCCTGGCAGCAGACCGTGGACCGCGCGTACCACCTCGGGCACGGGCCCCTGCCCGCCCAGAGCGAGGTGATCGGTGCGGTGAACGAAGCGTGCGGAGCACGCGACGTGGTGGTGCAGGCGGCCGGCAGCATGCCCGGGGACCTGCAGCTGCTGTGGCGCTCCCGCGACCCCAAGCAGTACCACGTCGAGTACGGCTACTCGTGCATGGGCTTCGAGATCGCCGGAGCGCTCGGGATCAAGCTGGCCGACGAGTCCCGCGAGGTGTACGCGCTGGTCGGCGACGGCTCCTACCTGATGATGGCGCAGGAGATCGTCACCGCGATCGCCGAGGGCGTGAAACTGATCGTGGTGCTGGTGCAGAACCACGGCTTCGCCTCGATCGGCGCGCTCTCCGAGCAGTCCGGCTCACAGCGGTTCGGCACCGCCTACCGCTACCGCAACCCGGAGACCGGCGACTACGACGGTGCCCGGCTGCCGGTGGACCTGGCCGCCAACGCCGAGAGCCTGGGCGCGCAGGTGATCCGCTGCCGTACCGTCGCCGACCTGGCCGACGGCCTGAAGCGGGCCCGCGAGTCCGACCGGCTGACCGTCGTGCACATCGAGACCGACCCGCTGTCCCCGGTGCCCTCGTCCGAATCGTGGTGGGACGTGCCGGTCGCCGCGGTCTCCACCCTCGACAGCACCCGCGCCGCGCGCGAGTCGTACGACGCCGCCAAGCGCGCCCAGCGGCAACACCTCTGACAAGGAGCCTTCGAAGTGGCAACCATCGAGCACTGGATCGGCGGCCAGTTCACCGCCGGCGCGTCGACCCGCCGGAGCCCGGTCTTCAACCCGGCCACCGGGCAGCGGCAGCACGAGGTCGTGCTGGCCACAACCGCCGACGTGGACGCCGCCGTGCAGGCCGCGGCCACCGCCTTCGAGTCGTGGAGCCAGGCGTCGCTGAGCGCCCGCACCAAGGTTCTGTTCAACTTCCGGGAGCTGGTCAACGCGCGGGTCAAGGACATCGCCGAGATCATCTCCGACGAGCACGGCAAGGTGCTGTCCGACGCCGCCGGCGAGGTGCAGCGCGGCCTCGAGGTGATCGAGTTCGCCTGCGGCATCCCGCAACTGCTCAAGGGCTCCTACTCCGACCAGGTGTCGACCGGCGTGGACGTGTTCAGCTTCCGCGAGCCGCTCGGGGTCTGCGCCGGGATCACCCCGTTCAACTTCCCGGCCATGGTGCCGATGTGGATGCATCCGGTCGCCATCGCCTGCGGCAACACCTTCGTGCTCAAGCCCAGCGAACGGGACCCGTCCGCGTCGAACTACGTGGCCGGTCTGTGGCGCGAGGCCGGCCTGCCGGACGGCGTCTTCAACGTGGTGCACGGCGACAAGGAGGCGGTCGACGCTCTGCTCGACCACGCCGGCGTCGCCGCGATCTCGTTCGTGGGCTCGACCCCGATCGCCCGCTACATCCACCAGAAGGCCTCCGCCGCCGGCAAGCGGGTGCAGGCCCTCGGCGGGGCGAAGAACCACGCGATCGTGCTGCCCGACGCCGACCTCGACTTCACCGCCGGTCACCTGACCGCCGCCGCGTTCGGTTCGGCGGGGGAGCGGTGCATGGCGATCTCCACGGCGGTGGCCGTCGGTGCCGCCGGCGACCCGCTGATGGAACAGGTCTCGCGGATGGCCTCGGAGGTGATCGTCGGCCCCGGCCGGGACCCACGCAGCGAGATGGGCCCGGTGGTCACCTCGGCCGCCAAGCAGCGCATCGAGTCGCTCATCGGCAGCGGCGAGCAGCAGGGTGCGAAGGTCCTGGTCGACGGGCGCGGCCTGACGATCCCCGGCCACGAGGAGGGCTTCTTCGTCGGCCCGACCGTCATCGACCAGGTGCAGCCGTCGATGGACGTCTACACCGAGGAGATCTTCGGGCCGGTGCTGTCGGTCGTGCGGGCCTCCGACGTGGACGAGGCGATCGCCCTGATCAACAGCAATCCGTACGGCAACGGCACCGCCATCTTCACCAGCAGCGGTGAGGCGGCGCGCCGGTTCCAGCGCGGCGTACGCGTCGGCATGATCGGTATCAACGTGCCCATCCCGGTGCCGATGGCCTACTACTCCTTCGGCGGCTGGAAGGACTCGCTCTTCGGCGAGCAGCACATCCACGGGCCCGAAGGTGTCTCGTTCTACACCCGCGCCAAGGTGATCACCTCCCGCTGGCCGCACGTCACCACCCCGGCAGACGCATCCCTGCACTTCCCTACGGCTTCCTGAGGAGAGACATGTCCAGATACGGCAAACGGACGATCGCGGTCGTCCTGGCGATGGGCCTCGCGGTGGCCGCGGGCGCCTGCAGCAGCTCCGGTGGCAAGGAGGCCGAGGAGAACGCCGAAGGCCTCTCCGGCGGAAAGGCCGGCACCCCCACCATGACGGTCGCCATGGTCACCCACGCGGCTCCCGGCGACACGTTCTGGGACATCATCAAGAAGGGCGCCCAGTCGGCGGCGAGCAAGGACAACGTCGACCTGAAGTACTCCGCCGACCCCAGCTCGGCGAACCAGGCGACGCTGATCCAGAGCGCCATCGACAGCAAGGTCGACGGCATCGCGGTCACCCTTCCGGACCCGCCGGCGCTGGTGCCGGTGGTGAAGAAGGCGATCGCCGCCGGTATCCCGGTGATCGCGTTCAACGCCGGCATCACCTCGTTCGAGGACTCCGGTGCCCTCGCCTACTTCGGCTCGGACGAGAGCGTGGCCGGCGAGACCGCCGGCGCGCGGGCCGCCCAGGACGGCGCCAAGCACGTGCTGTGCGTGGTGCAGGAACAGGGACAGGTGCAGCTCGAGGCGCGTTGCGACGGCGTGCAGAAGGGCTTCGGCGGCGGGCAGTACGACAAGATCTACGTCAACGGCCGGGACATGCCGTCGGTGCAGACCACGATCGCCACGAAGCTGCAGCAGGACAAGACGATCGACATGATCGTCACGCTCGGCGCGCCGTTCGCCCTGGCCTCGATCCAGGCGGTCAAGGACACCGGCAGCCAGGCCAAGGTCGCCACCTTCGACTTCAACCCGCAGATCCCGGAGCAGATCAAGTCCGGCGCGCTGCAGTGGGCCATCGACCAGCAACCCTTCCTGCAGGGCTACTCGGCGGTCGACGGGCTGTGGCTCTACAAGAACAACGGCAACGTGCTCGGCGGTGGCAAGGCGACGCTGACCGGGCCGTACCTGGTCGACAAGAACAACGTCGACTTCGTCGCGAAGTTCGCGGCGGCCGGTAACCGGTAGCCGTTCCCGCGCCCGGGGCCGGCCGGCCCCGGGCCGGACTCCCTGAAGAATCCGGAGATCGTCATGAGTTCAACCCTCGAGACCAGACCCGGCCCGCCGCCGCCGGCGGCGTCGGACGAGCGGGTCGCCCGGCAGTCCCCGCTGTCCCGCCTGCTCGCCCGGCCCGAAGTGGGCGCGCTGGTCGGCGCGATCCTCATCTACATCGTCTTCTTCATCGTCGCGCCGCCGTTCCGCCAGCCCGAATCCCTGTCGTCGGTGCTCTACGTCAGCTCCACCTTCGGCATCATGGCGGTCGCCGTCGCCCTGCTGATGATCGGCGGAGAGTTCGACCTGTCCGCCGGCGTCGCGGTCACCTCGTCGGCGCTGTTCGCGTCGATGTTCGCCTACCAGTTCACCCTGAACCTGTGGGTCGGTGTCGCCGCCGCGCTGGTGTTCGCGCTGCTCGTCGGCTTCATCAACGGCTACCTCGTGGTGAAGACGGGCATACCCAGCTTCCTGGTCACCCTCGGCACCTTCTTCATGCTGCGCGGCCTCAACCTGGCCCTCACCAAGGCGGTCACCGGCAACGTGGCCACCAACGACGTGTCCAACATGGACGGCTTCGACTCCGCGCAGAAGGTGTTCGCCTCGTCCTTCACGATCGGCAACGTCTCGATCCGGATCACCCTGCTGTGGTGGATCCTGTTCGTCGCCATCGGTACGTGGCTGCTGCTGCGTACCCGGCTCGGGAACTGGATCTTCGCGGTCGGCGGTTCGGCACCCAGTTCGCGGGCGGTCGGCGTGCCGGTCAACAAGGTCAAGATCGGCCTGTTCATGGGGGTCGGATTCCTGGCCTGGTTCATGGGCATGCACAACCTGTTCGCCTTCAACACCGTGCAGTCCGGCGGCGGGCTCGGCAACGAGTTCATCTACATCGTCGCGGCGGTGGTCGGTGGGTGCCTGCTCACCGGCGGGTACGGATCGGTGATCGGTGCCGCGATCGGCGCCTTCATCTTCGGCATGACCAACCTCGGCATCGTCTACGCCGGCTGGGACCCCGACTGGTTCTACTTCTTCCTCGGCGCGCTGCTGCTCGGCGCGATCCTGCTCAACTCGTTCGTTCGCAAACGGGCGGAGGCCATGAGATGACCGCTGTTGTCCCGGAGACCGCCACCCCGCTGGTGCGGCTCACCGACGCCGGCAAGAACTACGGCAACATCATCGCGCTGCGCGGTGTCACGCTCGAGGTCAGCGGCGGCGAGGTCACCTGCGTGCTGGGTGACAACGGCGCCGGCAAGTCCACCCTCATCAAGATCATCGCCGGGTTGCACGAGCACACCTCGGGAAGCTACGAGGTCGAGGGTGAGGCGGTCCATTTCAGCTCGCCACGGGAGGCCCTCGACCACGGCATCGCCACGGTCTACCAGGACCTCGCGGTCGTCCCGCTGATGCCGGTGTGGCGCAACTTCTTCCTCGGCAACGAGGTC
This sequence comes from Actinoplanes aureus, assembly GCF_015704865.1. GTDB lineage: Bacteria > Actinomycetota > Actinomycetes > Mycobacteriales > Micromonosporaceae > Actinoplanes > Actinoplanes aureus. The sequence goes on from NZ_JADQTO010000003.1 coordinate 510,365, forward strand.
CGGAAGGGCCTGCGGATGGACATCGGGTTCATGCGCGAGACCACCAAGAAGGAACTGCTCGACATGGGCATCGACCTGCGTGACGTCGACCAGCCGATCGGCACCCTCTCCGGCGGTGAGCGGCAGTGCGTGGCGATCTCCCGGGCCGTCTACTTCGGCGCGAAGGTGCTGATCCTCGACGAGCCGACGGCGGCGCTCGGCGTCAAGCAGTCCGGCGTGGTGCTGCGCTACATCCTGCAGGCCCGCGAACGCGGCCTCGGCGTCATCTTCATCACCCACAACCCGCACCACGCGTACCCGGTCGGCGACCGGTTCCTGCTGCTCAAACGCGGGCAGAGCATCGGCTACTACCGCAAGAGCGAGATCAGCCGCGACGAGCTGACCGCGCTGATGGCCGGCGGCGCCGAGCTGGAGGAGCTCAGCCACGAGCTGGAGAGCGCGGGCGGCGCCTCGGCCGACGCGGCGAAGATCCTCGGCGAGGAGGTCCACGACCTGGGCATCGACCGGGTGTCCACCAAGGAGGCGCCGTGACCAGCCTGCATCTCGGCAGCTGTCCGGACTCGTGGGGCGTCTGGTTCGCCGACGACCCGCGCCAGACACCCTGGCACCGGTTCCTCGACGAACTCGCCGAGGTCGGTTACCAGTGGCTGGAACTCGGCCCGTACGGCTACCTGCCCACCGATCCGGCCCGCCTCGGCGACGAACTGGCCCGCCGCGGCCTGCGCGTCGCCGGGGGCACCATGCACGGCTACAGCGGGCTGCACCGGCCCGGCGACCTGCCGGAGATCCTCGCCCGGACCCGGCCGGTGGCCGAGCTGACCGCGGCCGTCGGCGCCGAGCACCTGGTCTTCGTACCGGTGCCCGGCTACCGCGACGACGTGACCGGCGCCTACCTGGAACCCGGCACCCTCGACGACGACGGGTGGAAGACGCTGGTCCGCGGCACCGACGAACTGGGCCGGATGCTGGCCGAGGAGTACGGGCTGCGGCTCGAGTTCCACCACCACGCCGACAGCTACGTGGAGACCCGCCCGCAGATCGACCGGCTGCTCGCCGAGACCAACCCGGCGTACGTGTCGCTCTGCCTGGACACCGGGCACCTCGCGTACGGCGGCGGCGACGCGGCGGCGCTGATCGACGAGCACCCGGACCGGGTCGGCTACCTGCACATCAAACAGATGGACCCGGCGATCGTACGGCGTGCCCGCGGTGAGGACCTCGCCTTCGGGCAGGCCGTCGCGATGGGGGTCAGCTGCGAGCCGCCCGCCGGGGAACCGGACGTACCCAGCGTCGTGCAGGCGCTGCAACGGCGCGGCCGGGACACCTTCGTGATCGTCGAACAGGACATGTACCCGGTCGAGTTCGACGTGCCGCGGCCGATCGCCGCGCGTACCCGCGGCTACCTGCGCACCTGCGGCATCGGAACGGACGCCTCGTCATGATCAACGTTGGAGTCATCGGTACCGGCATGATCGGCCAGGACCACATCCGGCGGATGACCAGCGTGCTGTCCGGAGTGCGCGTCTGCGCCGTGTCCGACGTGGACGCCGCGACCGCCGCCTCGGTGGGGGAGCGGGTCGGCGCGGCGGTGCACACCACCGGCCAGGAACTGATCGCCGACCCGTCCGTCGACGCGACGCTGGTCTGCTCCTGGGGACCCACCCACGAGCAGTACGTGCTCGCCGCCATCGCCGCCGGCAAGCCGGTCTTCTGCGAGAAACCCCTGGCCACCACCACCGAGGCCTGCCAACGGATCATCGAGGCGGAGACCGCGTACGGCGGCCGGCTCGTCCAGGTCGGCTACATGCGCCGCTACGACAGCGCCTACCGGGCGCTCAAGGCGGTGCTCGACAGCGGGCAGATCGGCAACCCGCTGCTGATGCACTGCGCGCACCGCAACCCGAGCGTGCCCGGGGTGTACGAGAAGGACATGGCGATCACCGACACCGCGGTGCACGAGATCGACATGGTGCGCTGGATGCTCGGCGAGGAGATCAGGGCGGTGCGCGTGCTCGTACCCCGGCGCAGCCGCAACGGCGGCATTTTGCAGGACCCGCTGTTCCTGCTGATGGAGACGGCGGGCGGCGCGATCGTCGACGTGGAGATCTCGGTCAACATCCGGTACGGCTACGACATCCGCGGCGAGATCGTCGGCGAGGACGGCACCGCGGCGCTCGGCGAGCTGAGCCCGCTCGTGGTGCGGCACGCCGGCCAGGTCGCCACCCCGGTGCCGGCCGACTGGCGGGAACGCTTCATCCGCGCCTACGACATCGAGTTGCAGGAGTGGATCGACGGCATCGCCGGCGGTGTGCCGGCGACCGGGCCGAGCAGCTGGGACGGGTACGCGGCCGCGGTCGTCTCGGACGCCGGGGTGAGTGCCCTGCACAGCGGGGAACGCGTGCCGATCGCCCTGATGGACAAGCCGAAGCTGTACGCCGCGGAGGCCGCCGCATGAAGATCGCCCTCGACCCGTACATGCTGCGGAACGTGCCGCTGCTGGAACTGCCGCGGATGGTGTCCGACCTCGGCTACCGCTACCTCGAGATGTCGCCGCGCGACGACTTCCTGCCGTTCTTCCTGCACCCCCGGGTGGACCGGGCCGGTGTCCGGGCGTTCCGGCGGGAACTGGCGGCCGCGCAGGTCGAGGTGGCCTCGGTGCTGCCGCTCTACCGGTGGTCCGGGCCGGACGAGGACGAGCGGCAGGCCGCGGTCCGGTACTGGAAGCGGGCCATCGAGATCACCGTCGAGCTGGGGGTGACCGTGATGAACTCCGAGTTCAACGGCCGCCCCTCGGACCCGGCCACGAGTGAGGCGCAGTTCTGGCGGTCCATGGAGGAGCTGCTGCCGATCTTCGAGCGGGAAGGCGTACGCCTGGTCCTGGAACCGCACCCGGACGACTTCATCGAGGACGGCATCGCCGCGGTCAACATGATCCGCGGCATCGACTCGGACCTGGTGAGCTTCCTGTACTGCGCCCCGCACACCTTCCACCAGGGCGGCGACCTGGCCGCGATCATCCGGCACGCCGGGCCGCTGCTCACCCAGCTGCACCTGGCCGACACGTTCGACCATCGTGGCTCGTCCGGGTTGCGCTACATCGTCAACCCGCCCGGCTCGACCGCCCGCGTCCACCAGCACCTGGACATCGGCCAGGGCGAGGTCGACTGGGACCTGTTCTTCGGCACCCTGGCCGAGGTCGGCTTCGACGGCATCGCGACCGTCTGCGTCTTCGCCTGGGAGGAACGCGCCCACGACAGCGCCACCTACAACCTCGCGGAGGTCAAGCGCTACCTGGCCAAGTACCCGCCACGCTGAGCGAAAACGGATCGAGTCGGCCGGCGGGCTTGACCATGACGCAGCGTCAACCCGCCATGCTGGCGGTCATGAGCGTCCGGCCGACAACCGATCAGCTCCACGCACCCGCGATCCACGTGCGGGGCCTGGAGAAGTCGTACAAGGAGCTGCGCGTGCTGCGCGGCGTGGATTTCGAGGTGGCGCGGGGCAGCATCTTCGCCCTGCTCGGCTCGAACGGAGCGGGCAAGACCACGGTGGTGAGGATCCTCGCCACGCTTCTCCGGGCCGACACCGGGACGGCCCGGGTCAACGGCTTCGACGTCGCGACGCAGGCCGCCGGCGTTCGCGAGTCGATCAGCCTCACCGGGCAGTTCGCGGCGGTCGACGAGATCCTCACCGGGCGGGAGAACCTCGTCCTGGTCGCCCGGCTGAGGCACCTCGACGACCCGGGCACGGTCGCGGACGATCTGCTGAGGCGCTTCTCGCTGACCGAGGCGGGCGCCCGGCGGGTGGCGACGTACTCCGGTGGCATGCGCCGCCGGCTCGACATCGCGATGAGCCTGATCGGGAAACCGCCGGTCATCTTCCTCGACGAGCCGACAGCCGGGCTGGACCCGGAAGCGCGCGTCGAGGTGTGGCAGGCCGTCAAGGGGCTCGCCGAGGGCGGCACGACCGTACTGCTCACCACGCAGTACCTGGACGAGGCCGAACAGCTCGCCGACCGGATCGCGATCCTCCACCAGGGCCGGATCGTCGTCGACGGCACCCTGGCCGAGCTCAAGGAGCTGCTGCCGCCCGCCAAGGTGGAGTACGTCGAGAAGCAGCCCACCCTCGAGGACGTCTTCTTCGCGGTCGTCGGCGACGCCTCCACCGGCGCGAACAGGGAGTAGACCATGATCACGCGTTTTCTGGGCGACACCGCCGTACTCACCGGACGGACCATGCGCCACGTCACCCGCAGCCTGGACACCATCATCACGACCGCGATCACACCGGTCGCCATGATGTTGCTGTTCGTCTACGTGTTCGGCGGCGCGATCGACACCGGGCCGGTCTCGTACGTTAACTACATGCTCCCCGGCATCCTGCTCATCACCATCGCGTCGGGCATCTCCTACACCGCGTTCCGGATCTTCATGGACATGCGGAGCGGGATCTTCGAACGATTTCAATCCATGCCGATCGCCCGGTCGGGTGTGCTGTGGGCGCACGTGCTGACCTCGCTGGTGGCCAATGTGATCTCGCTCGTGGTCGTCGTCGGCGTCGCCCTGCTGATGGGCTTCCGTTCCGGTGCCGGCGTGGCGGCCTGGCTCGCGGTCGCCGGCCTGCTGATCCTGTTCACCCTGGCGCTGACCTGGATCGCCGTCATCCCCGGCCTCACCGCGAAGACGCTGGACGGTGCGAGCGCGTTCGCTTACCCGTTGATCTTCCTGCCGTTCATCAGCTCGGCCTTCGTGCCCACCGACACCATGCCCGGCCCGGTGCGGGCCTTCGCCGACCACCAGCCGGTGACCTCGATCGTCAACACGATCCGGGATCTGCTCACGCAGCAACCGCCGGGGACCGGCATCTGGACCGCCGTCGCCTGGTGCGCCGGCATCCTGGTCGTCGCCTACGTCTTCGCCGGCATCACCTACCGGCGCAGGATCTGAGCATGCTGACGATCGGTCAACTGGCGGCGTACGCCGGTGTCACGGTGCGGGCCGTGCGGCACTATCACCAGATCGGACTCCTGCCCGAGCCGGAACGCGACGAGTCGGGCTACCGGCGGTACGGCCCGAAAGCGGTCGTGTCCCTCATCAAGATCCGTACCCTCGCCACCGCCGGCGTGCCGCTGTCGCGGATCGGTCCGATGCTCGAAGCCGACGTACCGACCTTCGCCGAAGCGATCGAGAGGATCGACAACCACCTGCGCGAGAAGATCGAGCGACTGGAGACGAGCCGCAAGCAGATCGCGCAGCTCGCCGCCGGCGACAGCCTGGCGCTCCCGCCGGAGGTGATCTCCTACCTCGATCGGCTCCGGGAGATCGGAGCGTCCGAGCAGATCGTGGACGGCGAGCGGGACGGGTGGATCCTGGTCGCGGCTCTCTGGCCGGCTCGGATCGGCGAGGTCATCCGGTGGAAACTCGCGCAGCTCGACGACCCGCAGCTCGTCCGGCTCTACCGGGTCCTGTCGGAGATGCTGCAAGCCGACACGGGTGACGAGCAGCGCCTGGAGGAAGCCGCCGACATCATCGCCGGCCTGGCCGAGCAGGCGCACGCCGCCGGCGAGGTCGACCTCGGCGAAATGGGGCACGACGACCTGGCGATCGGCCTGCTGGACGCGCTTCCGGTCGAGTCCGAACCGCGGGTGCGGCGGCTGCTGGACCTGCTGCGCGAGCGTGGCTGGGCCGGTTGGACGCGGCCGGAGCGGCTGGCCGAGCCGCCCGGCTGATCAGGGGCACGGACCGCCGGAGCACACGTCGATCACCTTGCCGGTGAGCAGGAACGTCGCCTTCTGCAACTGGGCGCCCGGCTGGGCGCGCGGGAACTCGTGGGAGTCGGGGCCGTATTCGGGGCCGGCCGGCGCGAGGTTGGTGGGCGGCGGCGCGAAGGTCTGGCCGCTGTTCCACACCACCAGAGCAGAGCCACGGTACGGGTAAGCCGGGATCGCCTTGATGCCCCAGAACGGCACCACCTCGTCGGACCAGCCGGGTGCCAGCGCGGGCCGGTGGACGCGGGCACCGATGGTCCGCGCCTGCACCTGGGCGGCGGCCGGGGATACCTGGTGGTCGCCGAACGCTACGTGCATCAGCACCTGGTGTGCCGGGGTGCGCGGCAGCGGATTGCCGGTCATGTGCTGGGCGTAGCCGTTGGCCTCGCCGCGGTCCCACAGCATCTGGATCAGCGCGAAGATCAGCTGCTGGTCGGTCCGGTCCGGGTAGGACTGGTCCATCAGCTGCTGGAACGGCGCGAAGGCGGTGCTGCGCTGGAGCAGCGTGCTGTAGTTCATGCCGGGTACGCCGAGGACCGAGCGCTTCCAGTCCTGCGCGATCGCGGTGAGCGCGCCGCCGTTGATGCCGCCCTGGCTGTTGCCGTCGTAGTGCATCCCGCCGGCCCGGTCGAGCAGGCTGCGGCCCTCGGCGTCCTGGAACGCGGGGTGTGTGGCGAAGCCGCCCGCCGCGAGCATCGCCCGGCCCAGGTACAGGAAGTTCAGGAAGCTCTGCTGCAGCCGGTCGGGTACGGCCGGGAACGTACTCAGATCACTCCAGGTCTGCACCACGAACGGGATGTCGCCGGAGGACAGCCCGATCCAGCTCGTCGCGCAGAACATGAAGTCGTACGCCTGCGACATCTGCTTCACGTTGCCGGCGTTGATCTCGGTGGGCGCCCCGAGCAGACCGTGCCCGTAGAGCGACAGATGCGCCGGCCGGTCGGCGCTCGCGCTGCGCGGGATGTTGCAGACGAAGTCGGCGGCGAGCGTCTGGCCCGACGCGGTGGGCAGCGCGCCGGCGGTGGGCGGCCGGCCGTCACCGCCGGCCGGTCCGTAGTGCAGCCGGGAACCGGGCCCGCCCGTACCGGTCAGGTAGCTCGGCACCGCGACCGTGCCGCGCACCTGGCGGGCGATGCGGGCGTCCTGCTCGGCGGTGTAGTCGGTGACCTGGCTGACGGTGAATCCCGGCGCGCGGCGGCCGAGGGCGGCGAACGCGTCGTCGCGCATGCGCAGGACCCGGCCGGTCAGGCCGGGCGTGCTCGCGACGGTGAAGTCCCACGCCAGGTACAGGCCGCGCGGCGTCGTCTTGCCGGGCGCCGGGAGCAAGGCTCCGGTACGGTCGCGCAACCCGCGCAGGACGACGGCGTACCGGGTCGCCTCGCGCAGCGCCACCGCCGGCCGGATGATGAGCAGGCCGCTGCCGTGCGCGTCGAGCTCGGCCCAATGCGGAGTGCGCTGCCCGGTACGCGTGTTGATCAGCAGGATCGGCGCGTCCCGGGCCAGCGAGCGCCCGATGTCGGTGACCGGCGCGATGCCGCTGGCCGCCGGGTCCAGATCCGGCACGTGGACCAGGATCGGGGTGCCCGGGCTGAAGCCGTCCTGCCGGTTCCACTCGGCCGGGTCGATGTGCTTGCCGGCCACGTTCGCCGGCAGCGTGCCGACCTCGAAGTGCACCCGGCGACCGGTGGGGCTGGTCCGGTCCGCGACGGTGAACCGGTCGCTGGGGAACGGCAGCAGGCCGGACGCCGGCTGATGATCGGCGGCAACCGCCACGCCCGAGGGGGCCGCGCCGAGCAGCACAGCGAGGGCCAGGATCAGGAGTCGACGCGTCACGGGCACTCCCCCCGAAAGCCGTAGTGGTGGCGATCTATGTCTACGCCGCTTCCGGGGAGCGGGCAACCGCCACCGGGTTCAGGCGTCGCGCGACGCGTCGGTGGCCGCCTGGACGAAGGCGCGGACCAGGGTCGTTTCACCGGCGCTGCGCCACACCGGTGCGTACCACAAGGCCACCCCGTCGGTGATGGGCAGGAACGTGATGCCCGGGTGCAGCCGGGCGGTGGCCGCATAGGACCCGATGGGCGACACGACGCCGCCGTCCGCGATGGCCGACAGGGCTTCGTTGAGGGTGGTCACCGCGGTTCCGCGCCGGATAGGCCGCCCGGCCGGGGTCGTGAACGGGGTGTGCGCCGCCCACACGTAGTCCGGAATGGGCCCGTCCACGTCGATGACCGGATAGTCGCCGAGATCCTCCAGCTCGACTCGCTCCCGGCCGGCCAGCGGATGATCGGAGGCGATCGCCAGCACCAGTGGCTCGGTGTACAGCTTCGGTCCGACGGTGAGGTCCGGCTCGCGGACCGGTAGCCACAACATCGCGACGTCGACCCGGCCCGCGCGCAGCGGGCCGAACGGGTCGGTCGGGAGAATCTCGCGCATCCGCAGCTCACACTGCGGATGCCGCTGCCGGAACAGGTCAAGCGCGGTCGCGATCTTCTGGTGATGAGTGTCCATGGTGCCGACGTGCAGCGTGCCGACCTGCCCGCGAGCGGCGGCGGTGGCCTCCTCGATGCCGGCCAGGATCTCGTTGTAGCCCGCGCTGAGCCGGTCGCGGAGCTGCTCGCCGAGCGGGGTGAGCCGTACGCTGCGGCTGGTCCGCTCGAACAGCGCACCACCGATCCGGCGTTCCTGCTGTTTGATCGACTGGCTGACCCGGGCCTGGGAGACGTGGAGGCGTTCGGCCGTACGCCCGAAATGCAGCTCTTCCGCCAGCGTCAGGAAGATCTCGATGTCACGCAGTTCCACCAGGCCACCCCCCTCTCGGTCACAGCGCGCCCGCGATCGTAACCACCCCCGCCCACCGCCGGCGTTGGCGGGGCGACCGATAACCGGTGGCTTAACCGGCGGTTCGATCTTTCGCGTTGTTCCGTGGCGCGGGCCGAGGCGATCGTGAGTGCCATGACCGAACGCCTGATCGACATCGTGGCGCTGCCCTCACGGTGGCAGGCCGTGGCGCCGGGTGGCTCCGTGGCCGGCGTCGCCGGCCTTCGGCCGATCATGCCGTTCGAGTACGAGGACACGCCCGAACTGAGCCTGTACGTGGAGCCGCAGTGGCGCCGCCGCGGGATCGGTTCCCGGCTCCTGACCGCCGTCCGGGCACAGAGCGCCGAGCCACGGCTGGTCACCGACGTGGTCGCGGGCTCACCCGGGGAGGCGTTCTGCCTGCGGCACGGCTTCCGGCGCGTCCGGTCCCAGCGCCACGACCTGCTCACCTACTGCGATGTCCACCGGGCCTGGCTGGGCGAGCTGGTCGACGCCGAACACCCCGGATACCGCCTGACCCACTGGACCGGTGACCTGCCCAGCACGGCCCGGGTCGAGGAGCTGCTCCGCAGCCCGAGCCGCCCCGGCAACGCCGTGCTGACCGCCGCGGACGCCGGCGGTGACCTGGCCGCCTACGCCGTGGCCGTCGTCGACCTGCCCCGCGCCCGCCAGTACGGACCAGCCGTGCTGCCGGGCCACCGCGGACGACGCCTCGGCCTCTGGGTCAACGCCGCCCTGATCCAGCGACTCCGCGAGGTCCACCCCCGCGTCGACGAGATCGAAACCGCCGGCGCCGAGGACGATCCCTGCCTGCCCGCACGCGAGCACCTCGGCTTCCGGCCGGTACGCCGTACCCGCCTCTACGAGTTGTGACCCCGACCACCGAAGGAGCGCACAACCATGTCCAGCACGAACCTGCGGCAGGTCATCCAGGAGATCGTCGACTCCGGCTTCACCGGGGTGCGGCTGCGCGTGAACGACGAGCGCGGCGAGTGGGCCGGCAGCGCCGGCCTGGCGCGCCTCGGTGACACGGCGAGTACTACGACGACGGACTTCATCTCCGCGCTGGTGGGCGGCAAGCTGCTGCCCGCCCCGCTGCTGGCCGAGATGTGCACGCCGCACCCCAAGCCGGCTACGGCCTGGGTGTGTCGTGCAGAACGACGGCGACCTCATCACCCACAACGGCGGCATCGCCGGCCACGCCGCCCTGATGTCCAGCACCGCCGACGGCAGCAAGACCCTCCCCGCCCCACTCAACTACGTCGACGACCCGGCGATGTCCCTGGCCGTACCGTTCCAGCGGGCGATGCAGCGCCTCGTGCACGAGGTGTTCGGCGCCGGAACGTCTCAGTAGCCATGAACCCGGGCCGGCCACGCCGCGTGGCGTGGCCGGCCCGCGAGGTCAGAAGTCGTCCGGGGTCCGGATCCGGGCGCGGATCCAGGCGCCCGCCTCCTTCAGCCGGCCGGTGCCCGAGTACGCCCCGGCGGCGCAGGTGCCCCGGGTGAAGACGGCGCCGGTGCGCATGTCGTCGGAGTAGTTCCAGTTCACCCAGCTCACCTTCCGCTCGGCCATCAGGTCGAGGTACCGCTGCGCCCGGGCGAAGTTGTTGCCGCCGTCGCCGGAGGCCTCCTGGGTGCCGAACTCGGTGACGAACATCGGCAGCTTCGCGACGGCGTCGCGGAAGGTGTTCAGGTAGTAGTCGTCGTGCGAGGCGGCGTAGAAGTGGAACGTGTACATGATGTTCGCCGCGTTCACCGGGCTGGCCAGGATCCGTGACACGCCCTGTCCGTCGCCGGAGGCGCCCAGCGAGGACCAGTCCTCGGTGCCGACCAGGACGACGCCGTCCGGGTCCTGGGCGCGGATCACCGGGATGACCTGCTCGGCGTACGACTTGATCGCTGACCAGTGGACGTCGCTGGGCTCGTTCGCGATCTCGTACAAAATGTTGGTCTTGTCCTTGTGCCGGGCCGCGATCTGCTGGAAGAAGGTCTTGGCGCGGGCCAGGTTGAAGTTGGGGTCACCGGGCGAGAGCATGTGCCAGTCGACGATCGCGTACATGCCGCGGGCGGTGGCCTTCTCGATGTAGTCGTTGACCTTGGCGGTGAAGCCGGCCGGGTCGGTCTCGTAACCGCCCTCCTGGATGTACATCGAGATCCGCAGGACGTCGGCGTTCCACTCCCTGGCGAGCACGTCCAGGGAGGCGTCGGTGACGCAGTTCGAGTACCACTGCAGGCCGTGTGTGCTCATCCCGCGCAGCTGGATCGGTTTGCCCTGGGCGTTGCAGAGCTGGCGCCCGCAAACCCTGAGCTGCCCGTTGCGGGCCACCGGGGTGGAGGTGCCGCCGTTGGTGATGGTGTACTCGCCCTGCCGGGCGGAGCTCCACTGGGAGACCTCGGCGGAGCCGGCCGTGGTGGCGGTGGCCGAGACGGGCGTGAGGCCGGCGGCCACGACCGCAGCGGCGACGGACAGAATGAGGGAACGGGTGCGGCGCATGGGGATCCTCCGCAGGCATCGACGGAGGTCTAATTATTAAGGCAGTTAACAGTATTGTCCAGATCGGAGACAGCGGTGTCAGAGCAACTCCGCGAGACCGTCGTGCGCGCGGTCACGCCTCTTGTCGGCCAGTTCGACACCCTGACCATGGCGCAGATCGCCGAGGCCGCGGGCATCGGCGAAGCCGACCTCCGGGCCGTCTTCGCCGACAAGGAGGCGGTCCTGCGGGCCTTCATGGACTCGGTGCTGGCGAAAGTCGGCGCGGTGATGGACCCCGCCGAGGAAGTGCGGCAGCTCGAGGCCATCGGGGTGGATCAGCCGCTCGCGTCGCGCCTGCTCCAGGTGCTGGACATCCTCGACGCGTACTACCGCCGTGTCCGCGGCAGCCTCGACGCCTACTACCGCGGCTTCAACAAGGGCGACGAATCTGGCGAGGTTGGTGCACCGAGCTTCGGACGCGACGGTTACCGGATGCTCGGCCAGGCGCCCGAGGTGCGGCAAGTCGTCGCGAAGCTGCTGGAGCCGGACGCGCGACGCCTGCGCCTGCCGGCCGAGGTCCTCGCGGAGGCCTTTCTCAGCCTCTCGCGTGCCGTGACCCGGGCCTCGGGCGAACTCGGTGAACCGCTGCCCGCCGAGCAGGCGGTCGACCTCTTCCTGCACGGCGCGATCCGATGAGCGCGAGGCTGCCTGGGCCCGGCGGCCGCGGTGCGGCCGGGACCGGGCAGCCGGCTCGCGTGGCAGGGCGGGACGGTCGCTGATCGGGCGGGACGGCGTGGCGCGTACCCCTATCGGATGTTGGCTTTCTCGCCGGCGGCGATCAGGTTTCGCGCGGCCTGTCGCAGGCCTTCGATCTGGTCGAGCTCGGTGTCCTCGTGCTCGATGTTCACTGCCATGTCCGGGTCCACGGCGTGCAGCGCACGCAGGAACGGCACCCAGAAGTCCTCGCCGTGCCCGCGGCCGACGGCGACGAACTGCCAGGCGGCGTCCGCCGGCCACTGGTTGAGGGTGTTGTGGCCGCCGATGTTGAGCGGGTTGCGATCGGACGGCGTACGCGTGAACCGGTCGTCCAGCACCCCGTAGATCCGCACGTTCGCCTCGTTGATCCGGGTGTCCTTGGCGGCCGCGTGGAACACCAGAGAACCCAGGTGCTCGATCGCCGCGACCGGGTCGATGCCCTGCCAGAACAGGTGGCTGGGGTCCATCTCCGCGCCGACGTGCGTGGCGTTCGTCTGCTCGACCAGGCGTTGCAGGGTCGGCGGGTTGAAGACCAGGTTGTGCGGGTGCATCTCGATGCACACCTTGACGTCGGCGGCCGCCGCGCGGGCCTGGATGTCCCTCCAGAACGGGACGGCGATGCCCCACTGGTAGTCGAGCACATCCAGGTACTGACTGTCCCAGGGGTTGACGATCCAGTTGGCGGCGGTGGCGCCCGGGTGGCCCCCGGGCAGGCCGGACATCGCGACCACCCGCTTGACCCCGAGTGCGGCGGCCACGTCGATGGCCCGGCGCAGATCCTGGGCGTGTTTCGGCCCGACCAGCGGGTCCGGGTTGAGCGGGTTGCCGTTGACGTTGAGGCCGGTCAGCGCGACCCCGGTCTGGGCGAACCGGCCCAGGTAGTCCTCCCGGGCGCCGGCGCTGGACAGCAGCTCGCCGACCGGCAGGTGCGGCGTGCCGACGAAGCCGCCGGCGTTGATCTCGGCGCTGGTCAGACCCAGCTCGCCGAGGATCTTCAGCGCCTCGTCGAGAGGGCGGTCGTGCAGGCAGGCGGTGTAGGCGCCGAGTCTCATGGGGATGCTCCTCAGATGTGGCTGGGCTTGTCGACGGCCGCGACGACGGCCTCCAGGACGCGCATGTTGTGCAGGCCGTGGGCCATGGTCGGGCAGGGCGGCAGCTTCTCGACGCCGGCGATCTGGTCCAGGAAGGCGCGAGCCTGGTAGACGAAGAAGTCGTTCTGCCCGTGGCCGACGGTGGGGAAGTCCATCGGCAGGCCGTGCGCCACATAGGGATGCCAGGGGCCGATGAAGACCTGACGCGGGCCGTTGACCACGGTGTCCGGCGCGCCGTCGACGATGGTGAACTCGGCCGGCCGGGTCAGGTCGAACGAGGCCGACCCGTTCTCGCAGAACAGGTCGATGCGCAGCGTGTTGGCGTGGCCGTAGGCGACCCGGGACAGCGAGAACGTGCCGACCGCCCCGCTGTCGTAGCCGGTGGTGAAGGTGCAGACGTCCTCGTTTTCCACCGGGACGCGCTCGTCGCTGAGCCGCACCCCGCCGGCGTGCCCGACGGCGACGCCGAGCGGCCTGGGCCGGTCCTTCACCAGGGTGGCCATCATGGTGCCCTGCACCATGCCGGTCGGTCCGCAGAAGAGCTCGGCCAGGTCGACCATGTGGCTGCCGATGTCGGCGAGCACGCCGGAGCCCGGGGCGCCCTGATAACGCCAGCTCATCGGCCGCTGTGGGTCGTGCCCGTAGTCGCACCAGTAGTTGCCGACGAAGTGCCGCACCGGGCCGAGCCGTTGCTCGACCTCGCGGCGGATCGCGGTGATCGCCGGCGAGCGGCGGAAGGTGAACCCGACCGCGTCGACCTGACCCGGCGCCGCCGCGGCGGCGGTGACCATGGCCTCGGCGTCGGCGACCGACGGCGCCAGCGGTTTCTCGCAGAGCACGTGCTTGCCGGCGGCCAGCGCCGCCTCGGTGATCTCGCGGTGCAGGCTGTTGGCCACGGCCACGCTCACCGCGTCGACGTCGGGGGACTCGATCACGGCGCGCCAGTCGGTCTCGGCCCGCTCGTAGCCGTAACGCCGGGCGGCGTCGGCGGCGAACGGCTCGTGCACGTCGACGATCGCGACGAGGCGCGGCGCCGGCTGGTCCAGGTCGAAGACGGTGGCGGCATTCCGGTACGCGTTCGCATGGGCGCGGCCGACCATGCCGGCTCCAATCACCGCGACGCCGATGGAGGGGTGTGTCATCGTGGGATCCTCGCTTTAAAGCGCTTTAGGTTCCCTGTACTCTCTAGGTCGATCACGATTCGTGTCAATGCCATCACCCGAGGTGTTCAGATGGTGAAGCGCCCGCGGCTGACCGACGTCGCCGCCCGCGTCGGGGTGTCGCCCGCGTCGGTGTCCCTGGTCCTGCGCGGCGTGCCCGGTCCCAGCGCCGAGACCCGCGACCGGGTTCTGGCCGCTGCCGCCGAGCTCGGCTACCGGGCCGACCGCACCGCCAGCATGCTCGCCCGCCGCCGGCGGCATCTGCTCGGCGTCATGCTCGACGTGCGCAACCCGTTCCACGCCGAGCTGGCCGAGGAGATCCATGTCGCGGCCGGCGGCGCCGGCTACGAGGTGGTGCTGGCCACCCTGACCCGCGACAGCGACGAGCGGCACGCCACCGAGACGCTGCTCGACTTCCGCAGCGAGGCGCTCATCCTGCTCGGCCCCGACTCGCCCGCCGCCGACCTGGACGAACTGGCCGCACAGGTGCCCTGTGTCGCCGTCGGCACAGCGGTTCGCGCCGCCGCCGTCGACGTGGTCCGCTCCGCCGACGACGTCGGTGTCGAGGCGGCCCTGCACCACCTGATCGAGCTCGGACACACCCGGATCGCCTTCCTCGACGGCGGTCCGGGCCCGGTGGCCGGCATGCGGCGCCGCGGGTACCGGCGCGCACTCCGCCGGGCCGGCCTCATCGCCGAGGTGCTACCCGGCGACCACACCGAGGCCGGGGGCATCCGGGCCGGCCGCGCCCTGCTGGAGTCCACCGACCGCCCCACCGCCGTCGTCGCCTCCAACGACCGCCTCGCCGTCGGCCTGATGGACGCGCTGTTGCGCGCCGGCGTCGGCGTCCCCGAGGAGATCTCCGTGATCGGCTACGACGACAGCACACTCGCCCGGCTCGCCCACATCGACCTCACCTCGGTCAACCAGAACGCGCCGGAGCAGGCCAGGCAGGCCGTGCGGGCCGCGGTGTCCCGCCTGGACGAGGGCCGGGCCGGGCGGATGGAGATGGTTCTGGTGCCACACCTGGTCGTCCGCGGCAGCACGGCTGCCTTAAGGGGGGAACGCAAGTGATCGACACGATCTTCTTCGACGTCCCGTCCTCGATCCGGTACGTCGGCGATCGGCCCGACAACGATGTGCGCCCCGCCGAGGACGCCGGCATGAAGACCTGCCTGATCCGGCGCGGCGGTGCCTGTTCTGCAGCGAAGCACAACGCAGCAAGCGGCTAGCCCACCAGCGATGACAGCCGGGGGAGGCCGGTCCCCGCGGGCAAGCGCCACAATGCACGCGAGAAGTTGGCACGTTCCGGCTTCGAATGATCTCGCCGCTGCTGTAACTTGGCGGCACAGCAAATCGCTGAGGCGGAAACCCGCCGCCACGTGCACGCCGACAGGAGGGACCGCCGTTGGAGGAAAGGAGGAAATACGATGCTCGAGGGCCAACCAGCAGATCCAGGTAACGAAGAGGACGCTAGGACCCCCAGGGTGATCGGCACGGTTGCGAAATGGGTAGCTCAAGGTGTCGTGATTGCGATAAGTGGCAAGCTATTTGTTTACTACTTACAGCATATGCACGGCAATGAAACTGCCGATTTGATTCGCACCATCGCGGGTTGTTAAGTAAATTGAGTTCTGATTACCGGTACCAGGCAATTGATCCCACGCTCGTAGCTCCTGCTACGAGCGTGTTTTTCATGGTCAAGAAGATGCGCTCGAGCCACGGCTCGGCTATGAAAGATCAGTCGCTGCGGAATATGACCACCAGTACGCGCAGGACCAAGACCACCGAGACGATCAGCAAGCTGTAACCGAGCAGCGGGAACAGGCCGACGCCGGTGCTGATCTGCGGACCGTCACCGCTGCCCAGCAGCATGATCGCCATCACTCCGGCGGCCGCGCCGATCACCGTCAGCAGCGCCTGGTGGAACATGCCGGTCAGCAGCCGCCGGTCCTGGTCATCGGAGAAGAGGCGGACGTTGAACCGCAGCCGGCCGTGCTCCACCGTCTCGCCGATCCGGTCCAGCCGCCGGGGCATGCCGCGCAGTACCGGCAGCAGCGCCACCAGCTCCTTCTCCAGGGTGTCGCGCAGGTGGGCCGGCGCCAGCGCCTCGGCGATCCGCCGGCCGCCGGCCGCCCGGGCCTGTCCGAGCAGGTCGAAGCCGGGCCGGAGCAGGCCCAGCGTTCCCTCCAGGGTGGCGAAGGCGCGGAACACCGCCGCGACCGGTGCGGGCACGCCGAGCCCGTACGACGTGAAGGTCCGCAGCAGTGCCGTCACCGCCGCGACACCGGCGGTGCTGCCGGGCGCGGCGTAGCGGACGATGAGGATGCCGATCGCACGCTGCAGTTCCCGTTCGTCGACGTGGTCGGGCCGGTCCACCAGGTGCAGCAGGGCGTCGCTGGCCGCCACCGAGTCACCGCGGCCGACCGCTTCGAGCAGCCGGCCGATCGCGTTACGCGTCACCGCGTCCAGCCGCCCGACCGAGCCCAGATCGAGCATGCCGAGCGAGTTCCCGCCGTCCAGCAGCAGGTTGCCGGGGTGCAGATCGGCGTGGAAGACGCCGTGCACCAGCACCTGGTCGAGCATGCTGTCGAGCAGGCCGGCCGCCAGCCGCTCGCGCCGGGCGTCGTCGAACCCGTCGAGCAGCGGCGCGGCCGCACCCAGTGCGGTGCCCGGGAGCCGGCCCATCACCAGCACCCGCTCGGAGCTGAACGCGGGGTAGGGCGCGGGCACGCGTACCCCCCGATCCGGTGACGATGCCAGGGCCGCGGCCATGGTCTGCAGGTTGTCGCGCTCGACGGTGAAGTCGAGCTCTTCGCGCAGCGCCTCGGCGAAGCCGAGGGCCAGCCCGCGCGCTCCGAAGGAGCGGCCCCAGGAGGTACGTGCCTCCAGGGTGTCCGCCAGGCGGGACAGAATGTCCAGGTCTCGTTCCACGACGGTGGCGATGCCGGGCCGCCGCACCTTGACCACCACGTCGGTGCCGTCGTGCAGCCGTGCCGCGTGCACCTGGGCCACCGAGGCCGCCGCCAGCGGCTCCCGGTCGATCTCGGCGAAGACCTGTTCGACCGGCTCGCCGAGTTCAGCGGCGAGGACCGCCGCGATGTCGTCCCACGGCACCGGCGTTGCCTGGTCCTGCAACGCCGTCAACTCGTCGATGAACTCGGCCGGCAACAGGTCGCGCCGGGTGGAGAGCAGCTGACCGACCTTCACGAACGTCACGCCGCCCTCGTCCAGGGCCGCGCGCAGGGACCGGGCCAGCTGCCGCCGGGCGGCGGCGGAGTTCGGCCCGGGCGCCGGCCGGCCGCGCAGGAAGCGGCCGAGGCCGTGCCGCAGCGCGATCCGCACGATGCTCCAGTACCGGCGGGTGCGGGCGATGCGGCGCCGGGCGCCACGCCAGATCTCCACCGGCCCCGGCAGCGAGCCGGTCGGCAGGAGTACCTCAAGGATTACCAGCAGCGCCATGGCGATCAGGGCCGCCACGCTCGCCGCGGCGAGGATCAGCAGAAAGGCTTCGCCGGCGGTCACGCTCGTCCGGTCCGGCGGTGCGAACGCGACCATGATCGGACCGGTCACGATCATGGCCAGCAGGCCGGCGGCCAGGGTACGCGCCGGACCGACCCGGACGCCGAGGAGGCGCCGGATGACCGCTGCGAACAGCAGCACCGTCACGGCCACCGTCGGAATGAACAGGACCGTCGATATCGCCGTCTCCACGACGGTCGACAATATCGTCCCGCATCGAGCGGTGACGGCGGTGCTCAGGCCCGGGACGGATCCGCACGGGGAACGAGGTGACGCATGAGCATCTCGGTCCCCTGGGAACTGATGCCCTCGTGGTCCGGCCGGAATCCGGCCGCCGAGCCGACCGCGCGGTAGAGAGCCTCCCACTGCGCGAGTTCGCCGAGACTGACCCGCGCCTCGAGCTCACCGCCGGGGATCGACCAGGATCTTGGGACCGGGCGCGGCCCGCCCCGGCCGATTCCCCGCCAGCACGCCGGCCACCTCGTCCAAGCCGACCGTCGCAGCGACCAGCGGGCGCGGGTCCACCGAGCCGGAGGCGTACGCGCGGACGGCGTCGGCCAGCCCGGCGGAGGCGCCCAGGATGCCGACCACGGTGACGTCCTTGAGTACGACGTCGCGGGTGTCGACCGTGCTGGGCGTCCCGGACAGGCCGATCCAGACGACCCGCCGGCCCGGCTCCACCAGCTGAACCGCGAGAGCCGGCAGATCCGGGCCGTTCGTCGCGTCGATGACGGCGTCCCACGCCAGCACCGGAAGGTCGTCCCGGCTCCAGGCCTGCTCGAACCCGAGCCGCCGGGCGAAGTCCAGGTGCTGGCCGAGCAGATGCACCTCGTACCCACGATCCCGGGCGATCATCGCGACGAGCAGGCCGATCGTGCCGGTGCCCAGGACCAAGAGCCGCTCACCCGGGTCCAGGGCGGCCGCCGCCACGCTGCGCTGGGCGTTGCCGCCCGGTTCGACGAGCGCGCCGAGGGTGGCGTCCACGGTGTCCGGCAGCTCGTACAGGTAGGCGGCCGGGAAGGCCAGTTGCTCGGCGAGCGCGCCGGGCAGGCCGTCGCGGATGCCCAGCTCGCGCATCTCCGCACAGACGTGGTGCCGGCCGCCGAGGCAACGCCGGCACCGGCCGCAGGCGATCATCGTGTCGCCGGTGACCCGCTTGCCGATCCAGGACTCGTCGACGCCCGGCCCGGTCGCGGTGACCACACCCGACCATTCGTGCCCGGGCCGCAGCGGGTACGACGACACCCCGGAATGCAGGTAGCTCATCTCACCGGTGAACAGCTCGACGTCGGTGCCGCACACCCCGGCCCGTTCCACGTCGACGACCACCTGCCCGGCGGCGGCGACCGGCGTGGGCACGTCCAGGACCTCGGCCTTGCCGGGGCCGGTGAAGACCAGCGCGCGCATCAGAGAGCCGGATTCCAGTACGGCGTGGGCAGCCCGGCCACACCGACTCGCGCGGTGAACAGGCGACCCGAGTCCGGGTGCGCGGCCAGGTCGCCGGCGGACAGGTCCTGGGTGGCCGTGGTGATCACCAGAACGTCCAGGGCCGGGCCGGCGAACGCGACGCTGGAGGTGTGCGGCGCGTCCACCTCGATCACGCCCAGCAGCTCGCCGGCCGGGGAACGGTGCTCGACCCGGCCGCCGCCCCAGACCGCGAGCCACAGGTCACCGGCGGCGTCCACGCAGAGCCCGTCCGGGTGCCCGTCGGCCAGCCGGAACAGCGCCTCCCGGGTGCCGCTCGGGTAGTTCCGGACGAAGACCGTGCGGGTGTTCGTGTCGACGCTGTAGAACCGGGTGCCGTCCGGGCTCCAGGCCAGCCCGTTGGACAGGGTGAGGTCGTCGTCGATCGTGGTGCAGCCGCCGTCCTCGTACCGGACGAGGATCTCCCGGTCGCCACCCAGGCTGCCGACCAGGAACCGCCCGGCGGGATCCACCGCGCCGTCGTTCAACCGGCCGGCGCGCCCGTCCGGCAGCACGCGTGCGAGTCGCGTCCGCGTACCGTCAAGATCTAGACGCGTGAGGGTCGCGCGTTCGGCGACCAGCAGCTCGCCGGTCTCCGCCACGGCGACCGCGCCCACGCTGTCCGCGAACGACCAGGACCCGGTGTGCCGGACGCGATCGTCTTCGAGGCGGCCCTCGTGCACGTCCCCGGCCACGATGTCGACCCAGAGCAGCCGTTGCCGCGCGGCGTCCCAGACCGGCCCCTCGCCGAGGAAATACGCCTGGTTGCCGGCAGGACGGGCTCTCATGGGTTTTGATCCTAATCGGCACGCCCTACGATCCGGATATGCCGCCACGCCGCAGTGCACAGTGGTACGCCGGGGACGACCGCAACAGCTACATCCACCGCGCCTGGATGCGGCGCGGCCTGCCCGCCGACGCGTTCGACGGGCGAACCCACATCGCGATCGCCAACACCGCCTCCGACCTGACGCCGTGCAACGCGCACCTCGACGAGGTCTCCCGCAGCGTCGCGGCCGGCATTCACCAGGCCGGCGGCATCGCGCTGAACCTGCCGGTGATGTCGCTGGGGGAGACGCAGGTCAGGCCCACCGCGATGCTGTGGCGCAATCTGGCCGCCATGTCGATCGAGGAGATGCTGCGGGCCAACCCGATCGACGGGGTGGTGCTGCTCGGCGGCTGCGACAAGACCATCCCGGCGCTGCTGATGGCCGCCGCCTCGGTCGACCTGCCGGCGGTCGTGGTGCCGGGCGGTCCGATGCTGACCGGCACGTTCCGCGGTGTACCGCTGGGCTGCGGCACCGACGTCTGGAAGCTGTCCGAGGAGGTACGCGCCGGCACGCTGAGCGCGGCCGAGTTCCAGCGCTCCGAGTCGTCGATGATCCGCAGCCGGGGCCACTGCAACACGATGGGCACGGCGTCCACGATGGGGTTGCTCGCCGAGGTGCTCGGCATGACCCTGCCCGGCGTGGCCGGCACTCCCGCGCCGGACAGCCGCCTGCTCGAAGCGGCCCACGCCACCGGCGTGCTCGCCGTCGAGATGGTGGAGAAGGACCGGCGGCCCAGCACCGTAATGACCCGCGGCTCGTTCCTGAACGCGATCGTCGCGCTCGCCGCCATCGGCGGATCCACCAACGCGGTCGTGCACCTGCTGGCCATCGCCGGACGGCTCGGCGTCGAACTCACCCAGGACGACTTCGACGCCGCCGGCGCCGAGGTGCCGCTGCTGGTCGACCTGCTGCCGGCCGGCCGGTTCCTGATGGACGACCTGTACCGGGCCGGTGGACTGCACGCGGTGCTGGCCGAGGTGCGGGACCTGCTGGACCCGGCGGCGATCACGGTCACCGGACGGCCGCTGGTCGACCACCTGGACGGCGCCCTGGTCTACGACCGCGAGGTGATCCGGTCCCGGGCCGAGCCCCTGCTGCCGCACGCCGGGATCGCGGTTCTCTACGGCAACCTGGCCCCCGACGGCGCGGTGATCAAACCCGCGGCCGCGTCACCGCACCTGCTGCGCCACCGCGGCCCGGCCGTGGTCTTCGACTCGATCGAGGACCTGCACGCCCGCCTCGACGATCCCGACTTGGAGGTCACCGCCGACTCGGTGCTGGTCCTGCGCGGCTGCGGGCCGAAGGGCTATCCCGGCATGCCGGAGGTGTCCAACATGCCCCTGCCGGCCAAGCTCCTCGCACAGGGCGTCCGAGACATGGTCCGGGTCTGCGACGGGCGGATGTCCGGTACCGCGTACGGAACGGTGGTCCTGCACGTCGCCCCCGAGGCCGCCGCCGGCGGCCCGCTGGCCAAGGTCCGCACCGGCGACATGATCATCCTGGACATCGCGAACCGCCGCCTCGACGTCGACATCCCCGACGCCGAACTCGCCGCCCGCGCACCATCCGAGCAGGCGGTCCAGGCCTTCGCCGCGCCCAGGCGCGGCTGGGAACGCCTTTACACCGACACCGTCGGGCAGGCCAACACCGGCGCAGACTGCGACTTCCTGCTGGGCTCCAGCGGCCCGCACGTCTCCCGCGAATCCCACTGAGGCCTTAATTCAACTTCTTCGGGGTACGCGTTCACACAGTCACCGAAACCCGGACCGTCCCCGCTTCACCACGCGACCGGCTGCCCGCTCCAGCCCCCAGCGCGACCGCCGGGAAACAGCAGGCCCCTGCTCGCGCGAAAGCCGCCGGCCGTTACCATCCCCGGCGTGGAAAACGACCTTGCCAGCCGGCTCTACAGCCTTGCCTGGCGGGTCACGCCGCGGCTGCCCGGCCCGGTCGCCGCGCTCGTCTTCGACTCAGTCGCCGCCGGAATGCGCTGGTCCGGCGCCGGTGGGGTGCGCCAGCTGCGGGTCAACCTGGCCCAGGTGCTCGGCCAGGCCGCGGACAGTCCGGCGGTGGCTGCCGCGGCCGCTCGGGGAGTGCACTCCTACCTGCGTTATTGGCGGGAGTTCTTCGGGCTCGCCGGATGGAGCCGGGACCGGATCCGCCAAGCCGTGGTCTTCGAGTCGCTGGATCGGGTGGCCACCGCCCGTGACGCCGGTCGCGGCGTGGTGCTGGCGCTGCCGCACAGCGGCAACTGGGACCTGGCCGGAGCCGCGCTGGTGCTGAGCGGGCACCGGTTCACCACGGTCGCGCAACGCCTGCGGCCGGAGCGGCTCTACCAGCGGTTCGTCAGCCACCGTGCGGCGCTCGGTATCGAGGTGCTCCCCGCCGACGAGATCCGGCGGACGGTCACCACGCTCACCCGGCGGCTACGCGACGGCGAGGTGGTGTGCCTGGTCGCCGACCGGGACACGTCCGCGGCCGGCATCGGCGTGCGGTTCTGCGGCGCGCCGACGACGTTCCCGGCCGGGCCCGCGCAGCTGGCGCTGCGCACGGGGGCCGCGCTGCTGCCCGTCTCGCTCTGGTACGACGGTCCGCGCCTGCGCATCCGGATCCACCCGGAGGTCGTCCCGGGTCGTGACGGCACCACCCGGGCCCGGGTGGCGGCGATGACGCAGGAGCTGGCCGACGTCTTCACGGGCGCCGTCCGCCGGCATCCGCACGACTGGCACGTGCTGCAACCGGTCTGGCCGGGCCCCGCGCACCAGGGCTGATCGTCCTTCTCCAGGCTCGATCATCGCGCCATACCGGCCGGAGAATGTATTCGGTGGCCGCTGCCCCTGGCCTTCGGTGGAAGACCCGGGCGGCGCCGGATGGCGAGGCTGGTGGGAGTCCGGATCAGGGCCTGAGCCGTGCGGCCGGCTGCCCGAGTCTCTGGGAGGCGGCTCGGACGGCCGGCCGCGCGGTGCTCAGGTTCCGCGGATCTTGAAGACCTTGGAGACGCCGCCGACCGCGCGGTAGTCGCCCGGTGCGTAGACGCGGTACGAGTAGGTGGCCTTGCCCTTCGGGGTCGCCGCGACGGTGTAGCGGCCGTCGGCCCGGACCTGGGCGGTGTTCACCATGCGCCACTTCTTGCCGGCGAAGCGCCGCTGCAGTTGAACCCACTTGCCCTTGTGCAGCGGGCTGACCTTGCCGTTGACCTTGACGCTCTTGCCGGCGCGTACGGACTTGGCGGCGGGCGTCGCGCTCACCGAGTAGCGCTGGGTGCGGACGTGGGCGACGTCCGACGCGATAACCGTCATCGGGAACCACATGGTCGGCTGGTTGACCCCTTGCACCCAGACGCACTGCAACATTGGTGCCTGCCACGCGCTGAGCTTCCGCTGGTACGTGCCGTCGGCCCGGGTGCGTACCGAAACGACTCCACCCGGCTCCACGCAGCCGTTGTCGAAGCTGAGCTTGAGCGGCAGATTTGCCCAGGGTTTGCCGGTGGTGGTGTTCCAGGCCCGGATCCGCTGGGTGACCGGCTTGCCGGCCGGGCGCGGCTCCGGTGAGAAGGTCATGTCGACCGCCGGGCGGTTGGAACTACGCACCCGCAGACTGGGCGTGTCGACGACCGTGCGCGGATCGACGTCCAGCGCGTTCTCGTAGGTCTGGTCCTTCGCGTAGATGCCGATGGCCTGGATCGTTCCGTTCCAAGCGGAGGTGACCGGGATGGTGCCGGTCCAGATTCCGTCCTGTGCGGTGCCCTCCGCCAAGCGGAGGAGGACGTAGCTGTTCGGCGAGGCACTGAACTTCAGCCAGGGCGACGCCAGTTCAACGCTCGGCGAATAGCTGATGGGCTGGACTCCGGTGTCGTCGGTCAGCCGGACCCGTACTCCCACGAGCTCGGTCTGCAGGCCGGACACGGTGACCGAGGACCTGGCGAAGGTGATCGAATGAACCTGGGGCGGCGTGGTGTCCGCGGCCGGCGCGGCGGATGCCGGCGCGGCAGGTAGGAGCGACAGCGCGAGAGCGGTCGCTATCGGCGCGACGTGTGTCGTACGCATGGCGGTCACTGTACGAACCGCTGCAATACCCGATCACCCGGATTCCGCGCAACGCCCAATTTGGGGGTCGTCCGGAGACCTGCGCCCCGGCCGTCCGGGTTCGGGAAGGCGCTGAACACTGACAATACGGGCAGTATCCGGGGGCATTGCCGCTACATTTCGCCGGAAGTTGCCCTATCCGAAGGAGAGCAGGGGGTGTTCCGGCAGCCGCCGGGCCACCCCGGCCAGCAGGTCGGCGACCTGGACCCGCGGATCGTCACGGGAGTCCACCATCACCAGCCCGGCCAGCGGCGACACCGCGCCGGGCAAGGCGCCTGCCCGGCCGGCCAGCACCTGCTTCAGCCTGGTCAGCCGATCGGCGGTGAGCGCGCTCTGCTCGTCGTGGAAGACCAGCACCTGCCGCCGTCCGCCGCTCCAGAACAGGACCGTCTCGGCCAGCGCCGGCAGCATCGGCTCCAGCGGCGGCGGGATCGACCGGTCGTCGTCCAACCTGGCCAGCACCGACCACGTACGAGTCGCGGTGAGCTCTTTGAGGACGGCATCGGCCGGCGCGCCGAGCCGGTGCCGGGCCAGCGCGTCCCGGGCTTGGAAGAAGCGCTCCACACGAGCCGGATGCCGCCGTTTCACCCGGACCAGGTCGACGAAGGCGGACAGGAAGGCCTCCCAGTCGCCGCCGGCCGAGCCCCTGGCCCGGTACAGGGCGACGGCGGCCGGACGGTGATCCGCACTGAGGCGGGTGCCGGCCGCGTACGACGGCTCGGCCAGCAGCAGGTCGACGATCCGGGTGACGAGGAAGAACTCCTTGTCGATCAGGTGCACGTGCGCGCGGCCCGCCAGCGCGGCCAGGAACCACTCCAGCGCCGCCGCCGCGTTCGGGCGGCGCAGGAACTGCCCGGACTTGACCTCGTGCGGCGAGAACCGGAACTCCGACCGGAGCGCGGTGATCAGGCCGGCGGCCTCACCCGCGTCCAGGTCGACACTCGCGTGTGTGATCACCGGGCAGGTCGAGCGGAGCAGGTTGGTGCCGGAGAAGCCGGACTCGTCGCAGGCGATCTCCACAACGGTGCCGGCCACCGTACCCGTCGGCGGCAGCCCACCCTGAAGCGGCGATCTCACGCGACCATGTTCATCCGGCCACCGGCATCCGACAACCCGATTTCGATCGTGACCTATCTGCGGTAGTGCCGCAGGAAGAGAGCCTCGGCGTGGGCCAGCCGGGCGATCTCGCCCGGATCCACGCTCTCGTTCGGGGCGTGGATCAGCGCGAGCGGCTCCTCCACGCCCATCAGGATGATCTCGGCTTGCGGATAGATGTCGGCGAAGACGTTGCACAGCGGGATCGACCCGCCCTGGCCGAGTGTCGTCATCTCCCGGCCGAACGCCTCCCGCATCGCGGAGGCGAGCGCCTGGTACGCCGGCCCACCCGTATGCGCCTCGAACGGCTGCCCCAGGGCCTCCGTGTCGACGCTCACCCGTACGCCCCACGGTGCCGCCGTGTGCAGGTGCGCGATCAGCGCGTCCCTGGCCTTGACCGCGTCGGTACCCGGCGGCACCCGCAGATTGAGCCGCGCCCGGGCGTGCGGCTGGATCGCCGCGGCCGAGCCGACCACCGGCGGGCAGTCGATGCCGAGCACGGTGACCGCCGGGCGGGCCCAGATCATGTCGGAGACGGTGCCGTCGCCGAGCAGCCCGACCCCGTCGAGCAGTCCCGCGTCGGTGCGGAACTGCGACGTGGGGTAGGGCGCGCCAGTCCAGGTCTGGCCGTGTTCCAGCCCCGCGATGGTGGTGTTGCCGGCCGTGTCGCGCAGCGTGGACAGCATCTGGATGAGTGCGGCGAGAGCGTCCGGGGAGGCGCCGCCGAACATGCCGGAGTGCAGTTCGCCGGCCAGCGCCTCGACGGTGACCACCACGTTGACCATCCCGCGCAGCGTCACCGTGGCGGCCGGTACGCCCACCGCCGCGTTCCCGGTGTCGCAGACCAGGATGGTGTCGGCCGCCAGCAGCTCGGGATTGCGCTCGACGAAGTCCTCCAGGCCGCCGGTGCCCTGCTCCTCCGAGCCCTCGACGATCAGTTTCAGGTTGACCGGCACGTCACCGTCGAGAGCGCGCAGCGCGGTCAGGTGCATGACGATGTTGCCCTTGCAGTCGGCCGCCCCCCGGCCGTACCAGCGACCGCCCGACTCGGTCAGCTGGAACGGCGGGGTGTGCCAGGCGGCCTCGTCGAGCGGGGGCTGTACGTCGTAGTGGGCGTAGAGCAGCACGGTCGGCGCGCCGGGGACGGTCGTCGGGCGTACCCCGTAGACCGCGCGGCTGCCGTCGCTGGTCTCCCGCAGGCTCAGGTCGGTGAAGCCGACCTCGGCGAAGCGCTCGACCACCCAGTTCGCCGCCTTCGCGCACTCCTCCGGCGGGTACTGCCGGGGGTCGGCGACCGACGGGATGGCGACCAGTTCGGACAGGTCGGTGCGGGCCTGCCCCATCAGGCCGGCGATGCGGTCGGCGAGACTCATCCGGCCACCTCGTCGGAAAGGTTGAGATCGTCGACCGCCTGCTGGAACGCCTCCAGGTTCTGCGGGCAGTACACCTTCGTGATGAGCAGCTGGCCCTGAACCACCTTCTCGTCGGCGATCACCGGCCGCTGTCCCGGTCCGGCGGCGCCGTTGGTGAGCTGGCTGTAGAGCGTGCTGCGACTCAGCGCGGCGTCCGGGTCGGTGCAGGTGGTGCCGCCGTCGGCGCCGAGGACGCCGGCGATCTGCTCGGTGGTGGGCACCCGCATGCCGGCCGATGTGAGTTCGACCTGCAGCTGCTGGGCCTTGGCGGTGGCCTCCTGGCTGTCCTTCGCGTTGTCGAAGGCCAGCAGCGCGATGCCGGCGAGCAGGAGGAAGGCGACGCCGAAGATGATGTAGACGACGGTGTGGCTCTTGTGCTGCACCGAGACGTTCATGCGACCGGTGCCTCCTCCGGCTCGGTGGACTTCCAGGACGGCTTGCGGAACTTGTAGAAGAGGTAGGGCACGAGCAGGCCGAGGCCGAGCGCGCCGCCGGCCACGACGGCCAGGTACAGGCCGACGCTGCCGGAGCCGAACTGTGACGGCGGGATGAACCCGATCAGCAGCGCGGACAGGGACGCGGCGAAGCCGACGCCGCAGAGCCCGGTGAGCATCGGGGCGCGGTAGCCGCGCGGGTGGTCCGGCTGGCTGCGGCGCAGGCGTACGGCGGCCACGAACATCAGCAGGTACATGATCAGGTAGACCTGGGTGGTGATCACCGAGAAGATCCAGTACGCGCTGGAGACGTCCGGGATGAACGCGTACGCCAGCGCGATCACCGTCGTGATCAGGCCCTGGGTGACCAGGATGTTCTGCTGCACGCCGTGCTTGTTGAGCCGCTGCAGGAACGGCGGCAGGTAGCCCTCCTGGCGCGAGATCAGCAGCAGGCCCTTGGACGGGCCGGCCAGCCAGGTGAGCATGCCGCCGAGCGACGCGGCGACCAGCATCACGCCGAGGATCGGCGTGAGCCACTGCGAGCCGAACGCGGCGAACACCGCGTCGAAGGCCTGCATGACACCCGCGGTGAGGGACAGCTGCTCGGCCGGCACGATCCAGCTGATCGCCAGCGCGGGCAGGATGAAGATGAGCAGGACCAGGCCCATGGCCAGGAACATCGCCCGCGGGAACTCCCGGCCCGGGTTCTTCAGCGAGCCCACGTGTACGGCGTTCATCTCCATGCCCGAGTAGGACAGGAAGTTGTTCACGATCAGCACCAGGCTGGAGAGCCCGGCCCACGCGGGGAGCAGGTTGCTCGCGGTCATCGGCGCCGCGGACTCATTGCCCTGGCCGAGGAACGCGATGCCCAGGATGACCAGCAGCGCGCCCGGGATCAGCGTGCCGATGATCAGGCCGCCGCTGGCCAGGCCGGCGACGCCGCTGGTGCCGCGCGACGAGACCCACACACCGGTCCAATAGCAAACCATGATCACGATTGCGGTCCACACGCCGCTGGCGGCGAGATCCGGATTGATGACGTACGCGAGCGTGCTCGCCACGAAGCCGAGCAGGCTCGGGTAATAGAAGATCGTCATGGCGAACTGGCACCAGACGGCCAGGAAGCCCATCGGCTTGGACAGTCCCTGGCTGACCCAGTTGTAGACGCCGCCCTCCCAGCCGGAGGCCAGCTCCGCCGAGACGAGCGCGGTCGGCAACAGGAAGACGATTGCCGGGACCACGTAGAGGAAGATGCTGGCCAGGCCGTAAACGGCCATCGTCGGCGACGGTCGCAGACTGGCGACCGAGCTGGTGGTCATCAGAGCCAGGGCCACCCAGGAGATGTACGCCACCGCGCGCGCCGTTCTGGGTTTGGCCGTGCTGCTGCTCGTCGGAGCGGCCGATGCCGGTCGCTGGGCGGGTACATCCATCGCGCTCACGCTGCCTCCTAGACAACAACGACGCGGTAGTGTCTTTTCCGCCGATCATCAGCGGTGGTGAATTGATCCGCCTCATCCCTGGCGGGTTAGCCCGGGGCCGACCGCGGCCGCCGCGACCAGCATCCCGACGGCGATCGCGGTGAACAGCCCGACCATGTCGGCGATCCCGGCCACCCCCTGGATCTCGTGCCCGCCGATCCAGCTCTCCAGACCGCGCAGCCCGTGCGAGCCGGGCGTCAGGACGTAGAAGGCGCCCAGGTAGAGCACGTACGCCGGAGGCAGTCCGGGCCGGCGCCCGAGCAGCAGCGCGCTCGCCGTCATGACGAAGGCGCCGGTGAACGTGCCGGCCGGGTCGCCGAACGCGCGGGTGACCACCTCGGTGACCGCCGCAGTGAGCAGGATCAACCCGAGTGCCCACGGGAAGTCGCGTGGGGCCATCGAGAAGGTGAGCATCACCCCGAGCGCGAACAGCACCCACCCGCCCCACACCCCGAACGGGCCGAGGTTGCCGGGCACGGTGACGTCGAAGAGCCGGCTCTGCGGCACCTGGAGCAGCACCGTCGCGGCCAGCGCGCCGAAGGCCAGCACCAGCAGCACGACGAAGCTGTAGACCAGCCGGGACGCACCCGCGGTGATCCGGTTGTCGGCCAGTTCCAGGGCCGCGGCGGTGATCGCGTCACCCGGGATGAAGTAGAACAGCGCCGGCACGATCAACTGGATCGGCCCGCCGTCGATCAGCCCCCGCTCGGTGAGCAGCAGCACCACCACGGTGACCAGCAGTGAGGCGAGGAACGGCGAGATCAGCATCAGCCGGCGGCGGCCGGCACCGGCGACCACCAGAACGCCGACCAGCAGCCCGGTCAGCGCGGACACCACCACCTGCTGCCAGGTGGCCTGCACCGAGATGCCGAAACCGACGGTGAAGCAGACCAGGCCGGCCACCTGCCACGGCTTCGACCAGCGGACCGGCATGGCGCGGATCTGGGCCAGCCGCCGGGTGGCGACGCCGACCGAGAGCCCGCCCCGATGGATCTCGGCGACCAGATGCTTGAACCGGGTCACCTGGTGCAGCGGCGGCACGCCGGGCTCCCGGGAGTACGAGAGGGTGTGTCCGGCAACGGTCAGGATCGCGGCGTCGGCCAGGAACGTCACCTCGGCGTCGTGACCGTAGTGGGCGGCGATCTCGCGTACCGTCGCCTCGCAGCGCATCGTGCCCTCGAAGCTGGAGCTCAGCAGCCACTCGGTCAGTGGGCCCAGGAGCGCCAGAAGATCGTCCTCGGTGACCGGTACGGCCGTCATCCCGCGAACCTATGTGGCCCGTCATCGGTGGCAATCATCCTGTGCGAGTGATGCCGGGCCCGGCCCCGGGCCCCGACCCTGAACGCATGACGGACATCCGCGAGTCGAAAGCCGCCGGGCTCGGCGTTCTGCTGGCTGCCTGTGTGTCCGCGCTGGTGGTGAACGCGAACACCTCCGCCGTCACCATCCTGCTGCCGGCGATCAGCGAGGACCTCGGCGCCTCACTGGACGTCCTGCAGTGGGCGGTGACCGGCTACATGCTGGTCGGCGCCGCGGTGATCGTCACGTCCGGCGCCCTCGGCGACGTCTTCGGCCGCCGCAAGGTGTTCCTGCTGGGGCTGATTCTGTTCATCGCGTCCTGCGTACTGATCGCGCTGGCCGGCAACGGTGCCGGGGTCATCGCCGGCCGGATGATCCAGGGGGCGGCCGGGTCCACCATCCTGGCCTGCGGGATGAGCCTGCTGTCGGTGGACGCGTCCGGGGCCGGGCAGATGAAGGCGATCACGCTCTGGGGTGCCGCCTCCGCGGTCGGTGCCGCCGCCGGGCCGCTCATCGGCGGCGTACTGGTCGACGTCACCGGCTGGCAGGGCCTGTTCTGGATCGACGCGGGCATCGCCGCCGCCTGTATCCCGCTCACCCTGATGACCGTCAAGGAATCAATGGACCCGGGCCGGCCCCGCTCGATCGACGTTCTCGGCACCGTTCTGGTCGCCGTCGCGCTCGTACCTCTCGTGCTGGCGCTCAGCATGGGCGGCGACTGGGGCTGGCTGTCGCTGCCGACCGTCGGCTGCCTGGTGGTCGCTGCCCTCGGCGCCTGGGGTTTCGTGGTCGCGGAGCGGCGTGCCACCGCACCGCTGGTCGACCTGCGGTTGCTGCGCAACCGCGTGCTGGTCGGAGCGACCCTGGCGATCCTGCTGGTGGCCGGTGTGATCAACGCCCTGATGTACCTGCTCAGCCTCTACTTCCAGAACCCGTCGACGTTCGGCATGACGCCGCTGGAAGCGGGCCTCGCCACCCTGCCCGCGGCCGCCGCGATGATCGCGGTGACCCCGCTGATCACCCCGCTCGCCCAGCGCATCGGCAGCCGGTACGCGGTGGCGCTCGGATTCGGGCTGGCCGCCGCCGGCTCGCTCGTGCTCGTCTTCGTCACGGACTCGTGGAGCTATGCCGCCTTCGTGCCGTCGCTCATCGCGATGGCCGTCGGGCTCGGGCTCGCCAACGGGCCGGCGTCCTCCGCCTCCACCGCCGCCGTTTCCGACGCGGAGGTCGGGCAGGCAGCCGGCATCTCCAACATGGCCCGGTACGTCGGCGGCGCCCTCGCGGTCGCCGCCGCCGCGACCGTGTCGGACAGCGTCGCCGTGGCGCAGTGGGACGCCGGCGCCTCGGACGCGGCCGGTCTGGCGGCCGGGCTCTCCGGTGCCTCGATCCTGCTGACGGTCATGTCGGGCCTGGGTATCGGCCTGCTCCTTCTGATGGGCCGGCACCGGGCGGGCCGGGTGGAGGCGGTGCACCGGTCCGCGGCTGCCGCCGCGACCAGCCACACCCTCCCCACCCGGCCGCTGCGATGACGCTCAACCGGCGATGCCGTGCACCTTCGGTACGGTCAGCGTGCGCTTCTTCGCCGTGCCGCCCAGAATGATCTTGCGGATCGACGTGTTGTTGCCGGTGCTCAACTCGGCCAGCTTGCGGTCCGGGTTGGCCAGCACCTGGATGTAGTAGGTGCCGTTCTTCAGCTTGGTGACGTCGAACGACTGCCCGGGCCGGTCCTGGTCGTACGTGTCACCGTTGCCGATGTCCAGCACCTCACGCACCGCGACCACGGTGTCCGCCCCGCACGAGGTGGCCAGGTCGGTGTTCTCCGGCCGCCACTTGGCACCCTTGATGGTGTAGTCGACGGCATCGGTGTTGGCCAGGCAGAACGACTCCTTGCCGCTGCGCACGGCCAGCTTCTTGTCGGCCCGCAGCAGGTTGTACTGGGCGAAGTCGGTGAAGTGCCAGTGCATGTGGCCGTCACGGGCGTCCCACTCCATCGTGCCGGCCGCCCTGGACCCGACCTGCCGGCCCCTGGCGTCGAAGAAGTACTGGTAGGCGTCCATCAGGTCGGTGCCGGGGCGGCGGAACCCGTCGACCAGCAGCGGGGAGGTGCCGGCGTTCCACACCGTGGCACCGAAGTTGACGTACCACTTGCCGTCCGGCTTCCCAGTCTCGGTGGTGCCCTGGGACAGCGAGATGCCCCATGCCGGCAGCGACCGCAGGTCCGGCTTCGGTCCCTTCGGGACAGTCCTGGAGGTGGCCGGGCGCTGCGCCGCGGCCCGGAACTCCGGCCGGTGCAGGCCGTGCGCCCCTTCCGCCTGCGCGGCGGCCCTCGCGTCGCCGGATCTCCCCTCGACGACGTTCATGGCCACCTTCGCCGTCGCCTGCTTCACCGGGATCCCGAACAGCTTGCGATAGGCCGGGTTCACCGTCGCCGTGGCGGTGTACTTGCCGGCCTTGACTTTGGACAGCGCGGCTGCCGACCGCGGCTGATCCGGCAGCGCGGCGTCCCAGCCCGCCTGGACACCCCACACCGCGCCCAGCGTGAACGGATTCGTGCCGCCGCACGCGGCCGGGTACGGGTTGGTCGCCGGAGCGTCCCGCCGGGTCCGCCCCGAGGCGGACGAGTTGCCACAGAACGCCGTCTTGTACGACGCCACGACCTTCCCGGCCGCGTTCCTGATGGTGATCGTGGCGAAGTTCCGCAGACCGTTGAAGTCCTTCACCGTTCCGGCCGGCAGGGCGACGCTCGTCCGCTTGCCGTTCTTGACGACGGTCCGGTGCGCCACGATCGGCTTGCCGTACCCGGTGCGGCGGGCCCGGATCTCGAACGGGTCCTTGCCCGCGATCACGTGCAGCCCGAGGTCGAAGGAGAGGTACACCTCGTCGCCGTCGGCGTACCGCTCGGCGGTCACCGTCTTGGCGGCGGCCACGAGCGCCAGTGCGGGCGGGGCCGCGGCCGCCTCGGCCGCGCCCACCGCGGTTCCGGTGAACACCAGCGCGCCCAGCGCCACGCCGACGACCGGCCAGCGGGATCGGCGCCGGCGGCTCTGCGGGTCTGTCATCTGTTCCCCCCATGGTCCTCGGCCGGCGGTTGACTCCGGCCGCGTGGGAACAGCTCACGCCTGAGTCTGTGAAAGCACTGTGAGTTGGGTGGACGGTTGGCACTAACCCGGGAGTGGGTCACGCCACGCGCGAACACTGTTGACATTGTTGTTAGCTGACCTTGCGTCGCCTCGCGATCACGGTATTTACTTGCGTCGCTATTCACGCTGCACCTCCTGCTCAGGCCCCGCCTGAGCAGCGATTCACCATGCCCGCGGGGGAAAGGGTGACACAGCTGTATGTCTCTCAACCGGTTCGGATATCAGCAACAACTACGGCGGGAACTGCGCGTCCGTGACCTGACCGCCTACGGGCTGGTCTTCATGGTGGTGATCGCGCCGTTCGGCATCTTCGGCAGCGTCTTCCAGGCCAGCGGCGGGATGATCGCGCTCGCCTACGTCGTCGGTGCCGCGGCGATGATCCTCACCGCGTCCTCCTACGGCGTCATGGTGGAGAAGTATCCGGTCGCCGGTTCGGTCTACGGCTACGCCGGGCGGGCCATCGCGCCGGCCGCCGGGTTCCTGACCGGCTGGGTGATCCTGCTCGACTACGTCTCCATCCCGCTGCTGCTGTCGCTGGTGGCCGGCGCGAGCATGACCTCGATCGTGCCGAGCGTGCCGGTCTGGGCCTGGGTGGTCATCTTCGTGGTCGCGAACACGGTGATGAACCTGCTCGGTATCAAGACCACCAAGCTGCTGAACTGGCTGTTCCTGGTCGCCGAACTGATCGTCCTGGCGATCTTCCTGGCCTACGGCCTGAAGGCGATCGCCGACGGCAAGGGGCACGGCTTCACCCTCGACCCGTTCTACAACGGCACCAGCTTCACCTGGTCGCTGGTGCTCGGCGGAGTGGCCATCGGCATGCTCTCCTACCTCGGGTTCGACGCGCTGGGCCTGCTCGCCGAGGACGCGTCCGACGGCGCCCGCACGGTCCGCAAGGCGATGTACGCCTCACTTCTCACGGTGGCGGTCCTGTTCGTCGCGTCCACGTACGTCGCCGCGCAGCTCGTGCCGGACCCGGCCGGCCTGATCGCTGACGGCGACCCGTCGGGTTCCGCGTTCTACGACGCCGCCGAGGTCGCCGGAGGAGCCTGGCTCGGCACTCTGACCGCGCTGGCCACCGCCCTGGCCTGGGGCATCGCCAACAACATGGTCGCGCAGGTCGCCACCAGCCGCCTGCTGATGGCGATGGCCCGCGACCGCCAGCTGCCCGGGTTCCTGTCCCGCGTGTCGCTGAAGCGTTCGGTGCCGTCCAACGCGATCCTCACCACCGCGGCGATCTCGCTGGCCGTCGGCGTCTGGATGTCCACCCGGGACGACGGCATCACGCTGATGAGTGCCCTGGTCAACTTCGGGGCGATGTGCGCGTTCATCGTGCTGCACGTCTGCGTGATCTGGGATCACTACCGGAACGGCTCGCGCGGCGGCGTCGTCCGCAACGTGATCGTGCCGCTGGTCGGCGCCGCCGTCCTGCTCGCGGTCATCTGGCACGCCAACCTGCTGGCCCAGCGGGTCGGCCTGATCTGGCTGGGTCTCGGGATACTCGTCCTGGTCGTCCTCTACGCCACCGGGCGCAAGCCGACCCTGCCGAAGATCACCGGACCGGGCGAGCCGGCCGGCGTCCGTACCGAGGAGAGCCAGCATGCCTGACACGTCGATCACCCGCATCGAGGCCGAGCCCGGCCAGTACGGCTACACCTTCGGCGGCCGGGAGCCGATCGCCGAGATCAAGCCGGGCACCCTGATCAGCCTGCGGACCCTGGACTGCTTCGGTGGGAAGGTCCGCTCGGTCACCGACCTGCCCAGCCAGGTGTGCGAGTTCCCGTACCTGAACCCGGTCACCGGGCCGCTCTATGTGGACGGGGCGCGGCCCGGGGACACCCTGGCCGTGCACATCGTGTCGCTGACCCCCGCCTCGCCGGTCGGGATCTCCTCGACGTTCCCGCACTTCGGGGCGCTGACCTCGACGTCGCACACGCCGACGCTGCAGCCGCCGCTGGAGGAGCGGGTCTGGCTGTACGACGTCGACCTCGACCGCCAGACCGTGCGCTACCAGGCCAGCCGCAGTGACTACACGGTCGACCTGCCGCTGGAGCCGATGCTCGGCACCGTGGGGGTCGCGCCGGCCGCCAGCGAGGTACGCCAGACGATCGTCCCGGACGTACACGGCGGCAACCTGGACACCCCGCTGCTCGGCCCCGGCTCGACGCTGTACCTCGGGGTCAACGTGCCCGGAGGACTGCTCGCGCTCGGTGACGGGCACGCCCGGCAGGGCGAGGGCGAGGTCTGCGGCGTGGCGGTCGAGATCGCCATGGACGCCGTGATCGTGGTCGACGTCATCCCCGGCGTGCCGACCGCTACCCCGCGACTGGAGACCGACACGCGGCTGGTGTCGCTCGGCGCGGCCCGGCCGCTGGAGGACGCGTTCCGGATCAGCCAGGACGACCTGGTCCGGCACGTCGCCCAGCTGACCGGGCTGGACCTGCTGGACGCGTACCAGCTCGTCTCCCAGACGACCGAGGCGCGCGCCGGTAACGTCGTCGACCCGCAGTACGTGATGAGCGCCGGCATCGACAAGCGGTACCTGCACGGGGCGGCGGCGTACCACGGCGCCCACGATCAGCTGCGTGCCGTGGTGCGGAGCGGCTGATCGCGTGCGACGCCTCGAACCCGACCCTGTCCTCGTACGCGAGCAACTCTTCCTGCTCGCCCACGACGAAACCCGGCACATGCGGCCCCGGCTGCATGTGCCGGCCCTGGCGGCCGGCCTGGCCGGCGCGACGGTGATGGATCTGCTGATCACCCAGCGGGTGGCGATCGAGTCCGGTGTGGTGCACGCGGACCGGTTCCAGCGCGACTCGACCGGCGACCCGATCACCGACGACGTCCTCGCCCTGATCATGGACGCGGTGCCGGCACCGGCGCTGCCGGCCGTGCTCCGGGCCGCCGGCCCCGGCCTGTACGAGCGCACGGCCGCGGCGCTGGTGCACAAGGGCGTGATCGTGGAGGGGCCGCAGCGGCGCTGGCGCAAGGCCAAGGAGTACGAGATCGCGAACGAGCGCATCGCCGTCCGGGTCCGGGCCAGGGTCGGATACCGCATCGACGGCCGCGACGCGCCCTCGCCCGACGCCGACTGCCTGTGCGCGCTGGTGGCCGTGCTCGGCCTGCACGCCGCCCTGTTGCGCGGCCCCCGCGCCGAGGTGGAGCCGATGCTGCACCGCGTCGTCCAGGACCTGCCGGCGAACGCCCGCCAGGCCCGGGGCGACGGCGACCCGCCACACCCGGTCGCGGCGGCACCGGTGGTCGCCTCGGCCGTTCTCGACGCCGTCCGGAGTCTGGCGACCGCGGCGATGAACTGACCTCATCCGCCGGGGACGAGGTGGGCCGCTCCGACGTGGTGGCACCATTTCGTCCCATGACCGTGCAGCCGTTCACCACCAAGGACTTCACCCGCCGGATGGAGAACGCGATCTCCCAGGCCGCGGCGGCCGGGCTCACCGGGCTGCTCGTCACGCCCGGCCCGGACCTGGTCTATTTCACCGGCTACCGGCCCACCGCGATCACCGAGCGGATCACCATGCTGGTCCTCGACACCGACCACGACCCGCACCTGATCGTGCCGGTGCTGGAACGCCCGGACGCCGAGGCGGCCTCGGGCGCGCCGGCGGTGACGATCACCGACTGGGCGGACGGCACCGACCCGTACGCCGCCACCGCCCGCCTGCTGGACCCGCACGGGCGCTATGCCGTCTCCGACTCGGCTTGGGCGCTGCACCTGCTCGGTCTGCAGGAGGCGCTGCCCGGGGCCCGGTACAGCTCGATGACCGCGACGCTGCCGATGTTGCGCGCCGTCAAGGACGCCGATGAGATCGAGCGCCTGGCCGCGGCCGGCGCGGCGGCGGACGCCGCCTACGAGAGGATCATCGGGGTACGGTTCGCCGGCCGCCGGGAACGCGACATCGGCAACGACCTGGCCGGTCTGCTGCGCGAGTACGGGCATTCACAGGTCGACTTCACCGTGGTCGGGTCCGGGCCGAACGGCGCGAACCCGCACCACGAGATGGGCGAGCGGATCATCGGGGACGGCGACATGGTGGTCCTCGACTTCGGCGGCCTGAAGGACGGCTATGGGTCGGACACCACGCGTACCGTGCACGTCGGCGAGCCGACCGCCGAGGAACGCGAGGTCTTCGAGATCGTCCGGCAGGCCCAGCAGACCGCCTTCGAGGCGGTCCGGCCCGGCGTCGCCTGCGAGGACATCGACCGGGCCGCCCGCCGGGTGATCGACGACGCCGGCTACGGCGAGAACTTCATCCACCGGACCGGGCACGGGATCGGCCTGACGACTCACGAACCGCCGTACATGGTGGCGGGGGAGCGGCGTCCGCTCGTACCCGGGATGTGTTTCTCGATCGAACCCGGCATCTACCTGCCGGGCCGTTTCGGGGTGCGCATCGAGGACATCGTCACCGTCACCGAGGACGGCGGCCGCCGGCTCAACAACACCAGCCACGAGCTGCGCCTGGTCAGCTGACCTCACCCGGTCGTGTCTGCGTCTGGGCCGGCACGAGCCGCGCGCGTACCGTGAGGCTACGGCGGGAGGAGTGCTGGTGCAGACGGTGTCCATCGAAGCGAAGCCGGGCGGCGTGCTGGACGTCGTGCTGTCTGGCGAGATCGACTTCACGAACGCCGCGCACATCGTCGACGTCGTCCGGGAGGCCATCGCCGGCGGCTGCCCGGAAACCGTCCGGGTCGACCTGGCCGCGGTGACCTTCCTGGACTCCTCCGGGCTCGGCGTCCTGATCCGGGCGATGAAGGCCGCCGCCGCGGTCGACGCGGCGTTCCGGGTCGAACACCCGACCGAAAAGGTGTTCGACCAGCTCCAGATGACCGGCTTGCTCGCCCCGTTCGGCATTGCGGAAACCGGCGGCTGATCCCACGTTGCCCACCGGTCGGCGACACACAGGCCAGGAGCAGCTGATGAAGACGGACCAGGGCTATCAGCACCGTCTGAACGAGCTCGAGGCGAAGATCGGCCGGGCCCGGCTGGACCCCGTGGTGGTGTGCGAACGGGCCGCCGGCCTGCTGGCCGGGCGCATCGGTTGCCGGGTCGACGAGGCGCACACCCATCTGCGGCAGCTGGCCGCCGAGCAGGACCGGGACGTGCACGAGGTCGCGGCGGACGCCCTGGCCGCGCTGGAGGCCCGCGGCGTGACCCCACCGGCTCAACTGCGCACGGCGGCCGACGCGCTGACCCGCCACCACCGCACACCGTCACCGCGTCCGGATCCGCTGCCGCAGCCGGACCCGGTACCGCCCACGCGGGAATGGACGGAGATCGTGCAGCAGGTCCTCGACGCCCTGCCGGGCCGGCGAACACTGGTGGCCCCGGAACGCGACCCGGACGGCCTGATCGTGGACTACCGGTTCGTGGCGGTCAGCTCCTCCGTGGTGGATCTCTCCGGTCGCCGCCGCGAGGACCTGCTCGGGCGGCGGGTCAGCGAGGTGTACCCGTCCATCGTCGACGGGCCGGTCTGGGCCGCCTGGCGCGACGCGCTCGCCGACCGCCAGCCGCGCGAGGTCGGCCCGGTGCCGTACGTGAGCAGCGACGACGACTCACCCACCGGGGTCACCGTGACCGTCCACGTGCAGCCCCTCGGGGACGGGCTGCTGAACAGCTGGGTCCGCCACGACGAGCAGACCCGGCTCGCCGAGCGGATGGCGCACACCGAACGGCTCGGCAACCTCGGCTGGGGCGAGTGGGACCTGGTCACCGACACCACCGTGTGGTCCGACGAGCTGTACCGCATCTACGAACGCGACCCGGCGGACGGGCCGATGCCCCGGGAGGAGAGCGAGGCGCTGGTCCTGCCCGACGACGACGGTGTCCGCAAGCAGGCGGCCGTGGCGTTCGGTCGCGGCGAGACCGCCGACCTGCTCTACCGGATCCGGGTCAACGGCCGGATCAAGCATCTGCGGGCCGTGGTCGACGCCGTACGCGACGCCGGCGGCCGGCCGTTGAAGATCTACGGCATCCTTCAGGACGTCACCGCCCGGGAGAGCAGCCGCGTGAAGCTCGCCCAGGTCGAACGGCAGCTGCGCGAGCACCAGGAGAGCCTGGCCATCGAGCATCGCCTCGCCGCCCAGCTCCAGCAGATCGTGCTGCCCATCCCGGACGCCCCGATCGACCTGCCCGGCATCCGGGTGGCGGTGCGGTACCTGCCGGCCGAACGGGCCAGCCGGGTCGGCGGCGACTGGTATCACGCCGCGGTCGCCCGCGACGGCAGCGTCGTCCTGGCCGTCGGCGACGTCGCGGGACACGGCGTGCAGGCGGCGGCGACCATGGCCCAGCTGCGGCACACCCTCACCGCGCTCACCGTCACCACCACGACACACCCGGCGGAACTGCTCTCGAACCTCAACGAGCTGCTGTACGCCGGCGACGCCCCGGACGGCACCGCCACCGCGGTCATCCTGCGCTTCGACCCGGCGACCCGGCAGCTGCGATGGGCGCAGGCCGGCCATCCGGCCCCGCTGCACACGCGGGCCGGCGTCACCACCGAACTTGCCCGGCCGTACGGGCCACTGCTCGGCGCCCTGCCCGATCCCGGCTACGACACCGCCGGCATCACGATCGAGCACGACGACGTGGTCGTCATCTACACCGACGGGCTCGTCGAGCATCGCTCGCACAGCCTCGCCGAAGGCCTCGTCCCGGTGGTGGCCAGGCTGAACCGCTTCTCCGCCGAGGAGCAGCCGGCGTCGCTGGCCGGCCTGCTCGCCGAGTTGCACACCGCCAACCCGGACGACGACACCTGCATCCTGGCCGCCCGCTGCCTGGAGCGCCGCCATGGCTGAACAGACCCTGCTGACCCGTGACTTCACCCTGGAGACGCTCGTCGCTCTGCGCCACGACGTGGAACGCTGCGCGGTCCGGGAGGGTCTGATCGACCTGGCCCTGTACCGGTTCGTCGTCGCGGTCAACGAGCTCACCACCAACGCCGTACGCCACGGCGGCGGGCAGGGGCGCCTCGTCCTCTGGCGTACCGGCGACCAGCTCCACTGCCGGGTCACCGACCACGGGCCCGGCCTTCCGGTGTCCTCTCAGCCCGCCATGCCGTCCGCCGACGCGATCGGGGGACGCGGCCTGCTCCTGGCGAGTCACGGTGTCGAGCGGCTCACCGTCGACGGCACCAGCGTGACCGCCAGCACCCGGCTGCGCTGAGGATGGCACCTCAGCGGGTGGACGGCAGTGGCACCAGCACGGTCAAGCTCAGAGTTTGAAGCTGCCCACCAGGCCGTGCAGCTCCGTGCTGGTACGCGCCAGCCCTTCGGCGCTGTGCTGAGCCTCGTTGACGACCGTGGTGGTGTTGCCCACCGCGGTCGCCACCTTCGCGATGTTGGTGGCGATGTCGGCGCTGCTGCCCGACACCTCGGCCACGTTGCGGCCCATCTCGCTGGTCGTGGCGGTCTGCTCCTCGACGGCGGCCGCGATCAGCGTCTGGAAGTCACTGATCCGGGTGACCACCTCACCGATCTGGGAGATCGCGTGGACGGCCTCCGAAGAGTCCGCC
This sequence comes from Actinoplanes aureus, assembly GCF_015704865.1. GTDB lineage: Bacteria > Actinomycetota > Actinomycetes > Mycobacteriales > Micromonosporaceae > Actinoplanes > Actinoplanes aureus. Next base: position 550,717 of record NZ_JADQTO010000003.1, read on the forward strand.
TGCAGCGCCTGCACCAGCCGGGAGATGTCATCGGTGGCCTTCGCGGTCTCCTGCGCCAGCTCCTTGACCTCGCCGGCGACGACCGCGAAGCCCTTGCCGAGCTCGCCGGCCCGGGCGGCCTCGATGGTGGCGTTCAGGGCGAGCAGGTTGGTCTGCTCGGCGATCGACGTGATCAGGGCGACCACGCTGCCGATCTCCGCGGAGGAGGCGCCCAGCTTGCCCATCGTCTGATTGGTCCGGTCGACCACCCCGACGGCCTCGCCGGCCACCCGGGCCGCCTCACCGGCGTTGCGGGCGATCTCGTCGATGGCCAGGGTCATCTCCGTGCTGCCGGCCTCGAGCGTGCCGACGTTGCCGGACACGTTGCCGGCCGCGTCGGCGACCGCCGCGGCCTGCGCGTCGATCTCGGAGCTGGACGCGGCGATGCGCGTCGAGACACCGGACAGCTCCTGCGAGGCCGTGGAGACGGTGCCCGCGTGCCCGGCGATGGCCGAGACGGTCTCGCGCAGTGAGGCGGCGGTGCTGTTCAGCGCCTCACCGAGCCGGCCCAGCTCATCGCGCCGGTCGAGTTCGACGCGGACGGTGAGGTCCCGGCCGGCGAGCCGGTTGAGCGCGCCCACCACGACGGCGAGCGGCCGGATCACCGAGCGGGTCACCAGGGTGCCCATCAGCACGGCGAGGACCAGGGCGAGCAGCAGGGCACCGCCGATGGCGCGCAGCCCGGTGTCGCGGACCTCCTGCACCTCGGCGCGCAGCGTCTCGGCGCGGGCGTTGACCGACTGGTCCAGCGCGTCGGTGATGTCCAGGACCTTGCCGTACGACTCGGCGGCCTCACCGCCGTTGACGCTCTCCATCGCCTTCGCACGCGAGGCCTTGGTGTCCGCGGACAGCCACTGCATGAGCGTGGAGTCCCACTCGAAGAACTCGTCCCAGGCCGGCTTGAGCTTGGCGAACTCGGCCTGCTCGGCGGCGGTCATGTGACCGACGTGGGCGGCCGCGATGTTGTCGTAGATCGCCTGCTTGGACTCGAGCTCGCCCTGCCGGTTGTACCCCTCGGGGCCGGTGGCGTAGGCGTACCCGAACGCACCGACGTCGGCGATCACCAGGCCCTGCCAGCCGGTGACGTCCGCCGCGTAGTACTTCGCGGACTGGATGTCGTCACGCAGCTGTTCCAGCGCGGCCAGCTCGTGCTGGCTGTCGGACTGCTGGCGCAGCCCCCACCAGCCGACTCCGGCAGCCGTGACGATCAACGAGGTGAGCACCAGGTAGGAGGCGCCCAGCCGCTTGCCGACGCTCACATCACGGACACGCATCCTTCAGGACCTCGCTCATACGATTCGCGCCCACCCGGCGCTGGATACATATGATCGGCGACGGGCGTCACTTCTGAAGCCTTTCTGAGGAAAGCGCCGGCGGCTCTGACGATGTCATCCGGTCGTGCAGGCCGAGCCGTTCAGGGCGTACCCGGTGGGTGCGCCGGCGTTGCCGGTGTGCGTGGCCTGGAATCCGACGGTGACCGAGGCGCCCGGCGCGACCGTGCCGTTGTAGCCCGCGTTGCGGGCGGTCACCTGGCCGGACGTGGGGGAGTAGGTGGCGTTCCAGCCGCTGCTGATGGTCTGTCCGGACGGCAGGGTGAACGTCAGGGTCCAGCCGTTGAGCCCGGAAGTTCCGGTGTTGGTGAGGGTGAGGTTCGTGGTCAGCCCGGTGTTCCAGGCATTGACGGCGGCACGCACGGTGCAGGCACCGCCCGACGGCGGCGGTGAAGAGGGCGGCGGTGAGGAGGGCGGCGGTGAGGAGGGCGGCGGCGAAGAAGGCGGCGGCGAGGACGGCGGTGTGCCGGTGTCCAGGCCGAAGAAGGTGATCGCCATGCGTGCCATGCCGCTCATCGGCAGCGAGTGGCCGCCGCCGGCCACGCTGATCGCCTCGACCGGCGCCTGCGTCGTGTTGGCGCCGTACCGGGTACGGGTCCAGCCGGCCTGCGGGCTGTCGGTCGACACCGGTGTCTGGCTGACGCCGAGCACGTTGGTCCACTGTTTGATCTGCTCGCCGAAGTTGGGGTAGCGCAGCGTGGCGTCGTCGGTGCCGTGGAACACCTGCATGCGCGGGCGGCGGCCGGTGTATCCGGGGTAGGCCGCGCGGACCAGGTCGCCCCAGGCCTGCGGAGTGCGGCTGACCTGGCCGTTGGCGCAGGCGCTGTTCCACATCGAGCCGTCGGTGGTGGCGAAGCAGCCGAACGGGACACCGGCGAACGCCGCGCCGGCCGCGAACACGTCCGGGTAGTCGCCGAGCAGGACGTTCGTCGTCATCGCACCCGACGACGCGCCGGTGACGAACGTGCGGTTCACGTCGGTGCCGTAGCGCTGCTGCACGTACCGGACCATCGACACGATGCCGGCCGGGTCGCTGTTGCCGTTGTGGGTGAGCGCGCCGGGTGTCGAGACGTCGAAGCAGTTCCCGGAGCGGGTCGCGGACGGGTAGACGACGATGAATCCGTACTGGTCGGCGAGGGAGGCGAACTCGGTGCCGGAGTGGAAGGCGGGGCCCGAGCCGGTGCAGTAGTGCACCGCCACCAGCAGGGCCGGGTTGGCGGCGAGCCGATCCGGGACGTACAGGTGCATCCGCAGGTTGGTGGGGTTGGTGCCGAAGCCGGTGACCTCCTGCAGAGAGGCTGCCGTGGCCGGTCCGGCCGGCAGGGTGATCCCCGCGGCGATCGCCGCGGTCGTCGCCGCGCCGGCCAGCAGGGCGCGCCAGGTTCGTCTCATCGGCCATCCATTCATCGACGATCGTCTTGATGAAAGTTAGCGAATGAGTCCGGAACTTTCAACGCGACGGGTTCTCACGCCCCCATTTCGCCGACAGCGGGCGTGCCCGATTCCAGGCCGTAACGCAGGAACACCGCACCCTTCGGCGAGGTGACCGCCGGTTCCAGCAGCTTCAGGTTGGCGGGCACCTCACCGCCGCCGAACACCTTCTTGCCGACGCCGAGCACGATCGGGTAGATCCACAGGTTGAGCCGGTCGAAGAGCCGCTCGTGCAACAGCGTCTGCACCAGGTTCAGGCTGCCGATCACGTGGACGTGCTGGTGCTTGTCGCGCAACTCTCGCACCGCGCTCACCAGGTCGGGTCCAAGGTGGGTCGAGTCCGCCCAGCTCAGATCCGGTTCGCCGCGCGAGGCGACGTACTTCGGAATGCTGTTCAGGCGATTGGCGGTCTCGTCGCTCTGGTGCGGCCAGTACCCGGCGAAGATGTCGTAGGTCCGGCGCCCCAGCAGCAGGGCGTCCATGCCCCGCATCCCGTCGCCGACCTGCTGGCCGACGGTCTCGTCGATCAGCGGCGCCTGCCATCCGCCGAACGGGAAACCCTCCGGGTCCTCCTCGCGACCACCCGGCGCCTGGCCGACCAGATCGAGCGTCGTGAACAGGTCGATGTGGATCAAGCCCATGGTGTCCTCCTCGTTGTGTTACCAGGTTTTCCCTTCAGACCGGCGCGGGCTCGCAAATTCATCGCATAGGCGGAAGCGTAACCAGTAGGTTACGCTTCCGGGGTGGATGACGTGGCCGCGGCGATCGCCGACCCGGTTCGGCGGGCGATTCTGGAGCTGCTCCGGGAGCAGCCGCTGCCCGCGCGCCGGATCGCCGAGCGCTTCCCGATCAGCCGGCCGGCCGTCAGCCGGCACCTGCGGGTGCTGCGTGAGTGCGGCCTGGTCCGCGACATCCCCGCCGGGCGCGAGCGCCACTACCACCTGGACCCGTCCCGGTTCGGCGAGCTCAGCGCCTGGCTCTCCGGATTCACTTCCCGCGCCGCGGTGTGGGGCCAGCGGCTCGACGCGCTGGAGACCGAGGTTCATCGCACCCGCCGCGACCGCCGCCGGGGCGGCGCGGCTCCCGACCGACTGGAGGACACCGCGTGACCACCACACCGACCGGACAGGTCGACGGCGACAAACTGATTTTGACCAGGATCTTCCGGGCCGACATCGACGATGTCTGGGCCAGCGTCACCGATCCGGAGAGGACCGCGAGGTGGTATGGCGCCTGGAAAGGCGACGCGGCACCGGGCCGCACGATTCAAGTGCAGATGGTGTACGAGGAAGGCGCGCCCTGGACACAGATGCGCATCGACGCCTGCGAACCGCCGAGCCGGCTCTCCCTGTCCAGCATCGGCATGCCCGAGGAGTGGCGCCTCGACCTGCTGCTCAGCCACGCCGACGGCCGCACCGAGCTACGTTTCGTGCACCACCTGACGCCCTCCGACGGCGTCGGCGAGGTCGGCCCCGGCTGGGAGTACTACCTGGACCTGCTGGTCACGTCCCGCGACGGCGGAGCGCAGCCCGACTTCGGCGACTACTACCCGGCCATGAAGGCGTACTACGAGGGCCTGACCACCTGAGGCGCCCGACGGAGCCCTGAGCGGTCAGCGCCGCGTCATCGTGTGTGTGGATCAGCCGCTTCGCCGGTTGCCGTACTGGCGAGGGCTCTGGACCGTGCCGGAGCGGACCGGGCGCTGGCCCTGGGTACCCATGGCGGGATTGGCAGCCGTCTTACCTTTGGCTCGGCGCGCCGCCCGGTTGGCGAAGGGCTCGGGCGACTCCTCGGCTTCCGGTTCGGTGTTGCCGTCCGCGGCGGATTCGGTCATCGGTGCCTCCTTGGTGCTGTTCAGGACCGGACAACGTACGTCCGTAACTGAACTCTAGTCGCGGCGCTGCTCGGCACGCCGCCGGTACAGAGGGTGAGGCCCCCGGACTACCGATGTACGAGCGGTTCGGGGCGCGGCACCTGCGCCGTAGTGCGCCACCAGCGGCGTGACGCCAGGCCGGCCAGCACGGCGCCGGCGGCGTTGACCAGCACGTCGTCGACGGAGGACACCCGGTCGAGCCGCAGCACGTACTGTGCGGTTTCGACCAGGACCGAGCAGCCGGCCGCGAGCGCCAGGATGCGCGGGACGGACGCCAGCGCCGCGAATCGCATCGGGGCGAAGAACCCCAGCGCCGCGAAGATCAGCAGGTTGCCGCCGATCCCGATCGGCCCCATCGTGACCAGATCCCGCAGCGGGACCAGACTCACCCGGCCGGAGACGATGCCGGCTCCCGGGCCCGGCATCATGGTGAGCCATACGAGCGGCACCGTCCCGTAGACCATGCCGACCTCGGCCAGCGACGTCCGCCACGCCGAGGTGCCGCCTGCGGCGCGCCGGAACCGCGCCAGCGCCCACACCACCAGAGCGGCCAACGGCAGGCCCACCAGCATCATGAGCAGCACACCGTTCTCCGTGTCGTAGCAGCCGTGCCACCGTCCGGCCAGGCACCTCGGAGCCGACATCAGGAGTGGCCGCCGCACGGCGTACGCGATGATCGCCACCCCCGCGATCGCCAGGCCGACCAGCACGAACCCGCGGGTGCGGCGGGGTGCTGGTGACAGGGTTGCGCCTCGGTTCATGCCGCTATTGAAGCCGGAAGATCGTATCGCTCGCGTACGCGATCTTCTTATGCCCGCGATACAAACTTCGCGTCAGTGCGGGGCGAGAACGCAGAACAGGTTGCCCTCCGGGTCGGCCAGGACATGCCACGAAACCTCGCCCTGGCCGACGTCGGCGTCGGTGGCGCTCAGAGCCCGGAGCCGGGCCACCTCCGCCTCTTGATCATCGCCGGGGTACGGCACCACATCGAGATGAATGCGATTCCACCCGGTCCTCGGGCCGGACGTGCGGAGGAACTCCAGGTACGGGCCGACGCCCTTGGCCGAACGCAGCCGCGCGTGATCGTCGGTCACCTCGTGCAGGGTCCAGTCCATCGCCTCGTCCCAGAACCGGGCCATCGCCCGCGGATCGCCGCAGTCGACCACCACCGCGGCGATCGGCCCGGTGTCCCGGTAGATCTCCCGGGGCTCCAGCACGCAGAACACGTTGCCCTCCGGGTCGGCCAGGACGGTCCACGGGACGTCGCCCTGGCCGACGTCGGCGGGCGTCGCACCGAGATCCTTCAGGCGCGCGACCAACTCGGCCTGATGGGCCGCCGAGGTGGTGGCGAGATCGAGGTGCACGCGGTCCCGCACCGTTTCGGGGTCGGGGACAGCGATGACGTCGATGGAGACGGCGGCCGGGTCGGGCCAGACGAAGCCCGCGGGTCCCACGGCGGTCACACCGGGTCGCTCGGCGAAGACATCCCAGCCGAGCGCCGCCGCCCAGAACCGGCCGAGCGCCGAGTTGTCCCGGGCCTTGAAATTCACCTGACCGAGCCGCAGTGCCATGCCGCCGATCCTATGCGCGGCTGACGGCGGTCCTACCGCGAGGACCACCAGGTTGACGGTGCCGCGGAGGTGAAGCCGAGGGACTCGTACAGCGGCTTGCCCAGCCGCGAGGCGGTGAGGGTGACCGGCAGCGCGGCGAGGGGTGCGAGCGAGCCGAGCATCACCGCCCGCCCCACCCCGCGGGAGCGGAACTTCGACGGCGTACCGACCCAGTAGTGGCTGCCGAATCCGTTGTCCACAACGGTCACGCACGCCCCGGCGACCTCACCGTCGAGCCGGGCGACGAACACGTCCACACCCGGCTCCTCCAGCAGAGCCATGGGGAACATCTCGCCACCCCGGTAAGGCTCGAACCGGGTCAGCTCGAAGCCGGCGATCACGGCCCGCTCAGCCGCGTGCAGATCCTCCTCGTGCCGCACCCGGATGACGTCCACCGCCGGCCGCGCGACCGGACCGGGCGGGCGCAGCATGACCGGCATCTGCCAGCTGCGCAGGCCCAGGTGGCTCAACTCGGTCGCGCTGAACGGGTCTTCGGCGTCCACCGGGCCGGGGGCGCGGTGCGCCAGCTCGGCGATCTCGGCAAGCTCGTCGGCGGCCAGGCCGGGCTGCTGAAGGAGGATACGCAGGCCGGCACGCTCATCGCCGGCAACGGCGAGGAAGCCGGCGCGCCGGATCACGTCGTGCCCGCGGGCGCGCCCGGTCGCGGCCCAGAAGGCGGCCGAGTTGCGGGCTTGGCGCAGCGGTGCCTCGGCGAGGCCGGCGGCGTTCAGAGCGGGCTTCTCGTCGTTCGTGCGACTGCCCCGTAGCCGGTGGCTTCGGCGGGGGTGGGACGAGGTCCCGGCTGCGGCCGCCAGTCGGAGACCGAGACGATGCCCGGTTCCAGTACCTCGAGACCGTCGAAGAAGCGCGAGACCTCCGCCAACGGGCGGGGACAGAACATCGGCTTGATGCCCTTGTTCACCGCGTCCATGGCGGCGATCGTCTCCGCGTCGAGCGGGTCGAACGTCGCATGCGACAGCACCAGGTAACTGCCGGCCGGCAGCGCGGCGACCAGCTGCCGCACGATGTCGTACGGATTCTCCTGGTCCTCGACGAAATGCAGGAGGGCCACGAGCAGCAGCGCGACCGGCTGCGAGAAGTCCAGCGTGCTCCGCAGGGTCGGATCGGCGAGGATCTTCTCCGGGGTTCTCGCGTCGGCGTCGATGTAGGCGGTGGCGCCTTCCGCGGAGCTGGTCAGCAGCGCCCGGGCATGCACGAGCACGAGCGGGTCGTTGTCGACATAGACGATCCGCGACTCGGGGGCGATCCGCTGCGCGACGTCGTGCACGTTGTCGGCGGTCGGCAGTCCGGTGCCGATGTCCAGGAATTGCCGGACGCCCGCCTCGGCGGCGAGGAACCGCACCGCCCGCTGCATGAAGGCACGGTTCTCCCGGGCGGCGGTGCGGATGTGGGGGAAGACCGCGGCGATCGCCTCGGCCGCGTCGCGGTCGGCCTGGAAGTTGTCCTTGCCGCCCAGCCAGTAGTCGTACCGGCGCGCGGGATGCGGTTTGGTCATGTCAATCCGGGCCGCGGCGTCTGAGCTGTCGGTACTCACCTGGATCCCCCTGTCGTCCATGGCGCGAGGCGGCCGATTGTACGAGATCCGGTCTGTGAGATCCATTCGTGTCCATCGTCGGGCGTGGACAGATCATCGCCTGTCGGCCGACACGGGATGGCCGTTCGGACGACGCTATCGGTGGCCGGACGTGATGACGTGGGGTGTGCCGCACATCGATTTGCCGCCACTGCCCGGGATCGCCGGTTTGCTGGCCGGCTACCCGCAGACCGCCGGTCCGCTCAACAGCCTCGCCGAGACCCTGTTGCGGGGTCCTTCGCCGCTCACCCCGGAGCAGCGGGAGACCATCGCCGCGTACGTGTCCCGCCGCAACGAATGCACCTTCTGCTTCCAGACCCACGACGCCGTGGCGCGGTGGTTGCGCCGCGATGACGGATCCGGCGCGACGGATTCCCTGATGACCGTGTTGCTGGCCATCGCGGACAAGGTGCGCGTGGACGGCCGATCGGTGACCGCCGACGACATCGAACAGGCCCGCGCGGCCGGGGCCGACGACCGAACCATTCACGACACCGTGCTCATCGCGGCTGCGTTCAGCATGTTCAACCGATATGTGGACGGACTCAACACCTTCACCCCGACGGATCCGGGCGATTACGAAAGGCATGCCCGCGCGCTGGCCGAGAACGGCTACCTGCGACCGCCGATCTGAGCAGCGTCTGCCTATCAGTCACGCTTCTTCGGGGTACGCGTAATCGCCGTCCCGCCGAAGCCCGACCCGTCCCCGCCCTCCCACCGCGAGCCAGGCTTGCCGCCCAGGCCCCAGCGCGCCCGCCGGGAAACACCATCCCGCCGGCGAAACGTGGTTCATCAGGTGCGCTGGAGCGCCCTCGTTCAACCGCACAACCGCCGGATACTCCCAGGGCGCCTGGGTCAGGTTCGTAGCTACTGCCACGAACTTGACCCGGTGTGCAATTTCCGCACCGAGGACCTGTGCAGGCTGCGCCGGCCCGTGGAGGATCGCGACGTGTCGGCACTTCTTCTACACGCCCGGAACCGACCTCGGCTACATGCCGGAGGTGACCGCCTTCCTTGCGGAAATCCTCATCGAGGATTAGCGCACCGGGCGGGCAATGCGAGCGCGGGCATACCTGTGTGCCTCCTGCCATGCCGCGGTATCCACGTCCGACAGATCGTGCGCCGCAACGAAGCGAATTCTGGTGAACCGATGAAGGCCGAACGGGAATGAGCTAGGGCCGTATACTTCGAACAGCAGTTGAAAATTCCTGGCTCCGTCGAGCTTGTCCGCCGCGTCTTCGAGCGACTGCAGGCCGGCGGCCGACAACAGGAGATCGACAGCCCGCGTGCCGATCCCGTTGGCACCTTCGAATACAGTGAGGTGCGGAGTGGCTCGATGTGCGCGAACCAGATCCGGAAATCTCGGATCCAGAAAGTTGGGCAATCGGCTGACGATCAGATAGTTGTTGTACGGCACGGCGAGATGCCTGCCGTTCACCGAAACGGAATCCTCGGATGGAATGGTCTGAACCTCGGGTGACGCCGTTTGACTGTCCACCAGCGGCCAAATCTGGTCCTCGACGGCGCCGACGTGCTCCATCGAATAGCCGACATGCATGGAGTCCGCGACGCTCGGATCGTCCTCGTTCGAAACTCCCCACCACCTGAGGGGGACTACCGCGTCCCTGCGGCGCGTCAGTTGCCGAGTCGACGGACCCTCGAACTCCCACGCTATGGACGTTTCCTGAGTCGACGTCGGCCCACCCGCGACAACGATGTCGCCTGCCAGTTGCAGGCCGATGTTAGGGCGGAATTCGTCGACCGAGATGTTTCGCGACTCAAGTGCGGCAGCAATAGCAACGCCCGCCGCCCAGTTGTCAGGATGGTAGCGTCCCGGCCCGTCATATCGGCGCCGGCCCAGCGCGTAGTCGAAGAGTGGGGCGTCGCCACCGGACATCGCAGCCGGCGAGAAGAGCAAGCGGAACAGGTTCCGCGCGTCCCTGCCGGCCCTCGACTTCTCCCATACGATGTGCTTCGTGGCGTCGTAGAAGATATTCAGCGCTAAAACTCCGAGAATTGACGTGCCGGCCCTCAAGAGCGCTCGCCGGCTCAGTACGCTCTCGGACAGCTGTTCACGGAGTTTGCGACGGCGGTAGGCGGCAACGTACTCGGGGCGGATCTGAAACTTCCCGGCTAATTTGACAGCCGGAAGCTCGCCCGACCTTATCAACTCACGGACGTCTTCCGTCTTGACCCCGAGAATTCGCGCGGCGTCTCCCGTGGTCAGATTGTTGCTCCGTGCCATTCGAGCACCCTTGATAAAGATCAGTGATCTCAAACGAGGTTGGGGGAGATTACTTCCCGGATGCTACCGGCGATGACCTGATGGCGGCCACAGGCGACTGCCTCCGGCTGGCGCGTGGCCCGGCCGTGAACCCACGGACTGATCTTCCTGATCGACTCATGCAAGAATCCGTAGCGTGACGAAGGTGAATGTCAGGCCGATGTTTCCGGAGGAGTTCGACGAATGGCAGACCGAATTCGCCGCCGCCTACGCACAGGAGCAGGTTTCGGCCGGCACCTGGACGGCCGAAGAGGCCCTCACCCGGGCTAGGGAAAGCAACGCGTCCCTACTGCCGCGGGGGTTGGCCACTCCCGACATGATCATCCTGACCGGTGTACTGGCCGACGACACACCGATCGGACGGCTCTGGATCTCCCTGACGCACCCACGCGGCGTCCGGCACTGCGCCTTCCTCTACCTCATCGAGGTGGCCGAGGAACACCGGGGCCAAGGTCTGGGGCGAGCACTGCTCACCGCCGCGGAGGCGGCCGCTCGAGAACACGGCGCCCGCGCTCTCGAGCTCAACGTGTTCGCGTCGAATACCTCCGCGATCAGCCTCTACCGCACCGCCGGCTATCAGGTCACCACCCAGCGGATGCGCAGAGACCTGACAGGCGTTACCGGTAAGCGCTGAACCGGCGCGAACGCTCGCGGGTGTCCGGCCGGTGGGAGAGGCTGTGAGGGCGCGGCGTCACCGGGGCGCCCGCGGAGCTACGGGAGGCTGTCGTGAGCAACCACGTGTACCGGCTCAGTGAGATCGTCGGGAGCAGTCCGACAAGCGTCGACGACGCGATTCGTACCGCTATCCGGAAAGCGGCCCAGACGGTGCGCAACATCGAGTGGTTCGAGGCCAAGGAGATCCGTGGGCAGGTGGTCGACGGCGACGTCGCGCACTACCAGGTGTTGCTGAAGATCGGATTCCGGGTCGAGGACTGACGCGTTCCGGCGATGCGCGCCGCCCGCGGCCGGTAACGTCCGAGGGGTGATCACCGTGCCCGCCGGCAGCAGCCTCACTCTGCGCTGCCCGGACACGCAGGAGATCGTCCTGGTCACCCTGGCCGAGTCGCGGGCGCCGTTCATCGCCGAACTGCCGCCGATCCCGGTGCTGAGCCTCGACGGCCCGGGTGTCCGGCGCTTCGGGATCCTCGAACTGGTCACCGCGTCCGGCGTGACGTTCGTCGAGGCCGAACTGCGTGACGACCTGCTGCGGGTGCTCGGTGACGCGCCGACCGGCGTGGTCCAGCGGCGGGCGGCGGCGCGCAAGGCCGGGCCGTACCCGGCGACCGGCACCGTGCAGGTCGAGACCGCCGGGCGCCGCGGTCTGGTCGCGGTCACCGGCCGGGTCGAGGACATCTCCACCGAGGGCGTGCTGCTGCGCGCCACCGCGGCCGACGAGCGGCCGTCGCTGCCGTCCGGGATCGAGCGGACGTTGCTGCACGTCGCCATGCCGTGGGGTGAGCTGACCGCGGCGGTCACCACCGTCGACCAGCGCGCCGATCTGCTGCGCGGCCGGTTCGAGTGGATCGACCCGGCCGGCATGGACGCGCTGGCCGAGTTCTGCCGGCCGTAGGTTCCGGAACTCAACTCCTCTTCCGCCGCGAGTAGCGCAGTGACCTGCGCCAATGCTCGGAACCGGTTCCGGGGAAGCGCTTCACCGTCATTGACAGCGCTCAGCGCCCGGTTCAAAGTGACCTCCAATAGAGCGCTTTCACGATTTCGTTCCCTCCGTGAAACCGCGGTGTCACATTCCCCCGAGGAGTTCCCCACATGACCGTTCAGGTTTCGGATCCACCGAGGAGCCGGCGCCGGCTGCTGATGCTGGCCGCCGCGCTCGGCGGCCTGCTCACCTCGTTCCTGGCCGTCACCGCGGGCGACGCCGACGCCGCCGAGGTGGTCGTCTCGCAGAACAAGCCGGTCACCGCTTCGTCCGTCGAATGGGCCGGCACCCCCGCCTCGGCCGCGGTCGACGGCAACACCGGCACCCGCTGGTCCAGCGCGTTCGCCGCGAGCCAGTGGTTCCAGGTCGACCTGGGCACCGCCACCGCGGTCAGCCGGGTCGCGATCAACTGGGAGGGCGCCTACGCCAGGGCGTTCACCATCCAGCTGTCCACCGACGGCGCTTCGTGGAACCAGGCGTACGCGACGACCACCGGCACCGGCGGGCAGCAGAGCATCCCGGTCTCCGGCACCGCCCGCTACGTACGGATCAACCTCACCCAGCGCGCCCTGGAGATCTACGGCTACTCGTTCTGGGAGTTCCAGGTCTTCGCCGGCGGCACCACGCCCACCTCGCCGACGCCCACCGCCTCGCCGAGCAACCCCGGCGGCACCCGGCTGCTCTCCTACGCCAAGCCGGCCCGCGCCTCGACGGAGCAGAACGACCCGCAGTGCAACCCGTGCACCGCGGACAAGGCGTTCGACAACGACCCGGCCAGCCGCTGGGCCACCAACCCGACCGGCGGCTGGGTCGACCCCGGCTGGATCCAGGTCGACCTCGGCGCGACCGCGCAGATCAGCCAGGTCGTCCTGCAGTGGGACCCGGCGTACGCGCGCTCCTACCAGATCCAGGTCTCCGGCGACGGAACCAACTGGACCTCCATCTACTCGACGACCACCGGTGACGGCCTGAAGGACGTCATCAACGCCACCGGCACCGGCCGCTACGTGCGGATGTACGGCACCGCCCGCAGCAGCGCGTACGGCTACTCGCTCTGGGAGTTCAGCGTGTACGGAACCGGCGGCAACCCGACCGCACCGCCCGCCAAGCCCGCCGATCCGACCTTCCCGGCCACCCGCCTGGTGTTCTCCGACGAGTTCAACGGCGCGGCCGGTAGCAAGCCGGACACCGCGAAGTGGACCTACGACCCCGGCTTCCCGCAGAACGGCGAGGTCCAGTACTACACGGCGGACAGCGCCAACGCCGCCATGAACGGCACCGGCGCCCTGGTCATCGAAGCCCGCCGGGAGGCCTCGAACGGCCGCGACTACACCTCGCACCGGATGAACACCAGCAACAAGTTCCACGTCCAGTACGGCCGGATCGAGGCGCGGATCAGAGTGCCGAAGGGCAACGGTCTGTGGCCGGCGTTCTGGATGATGGGCGACGACTTCCTGCAGGGCCGCCCGTGGCCGTACAACGGCGAGATCGACATCATGGAGGTCCTCGGCCGGAACACCAGTGAGGCCTACTCGACGCTGCACGCCCCGGCCTACAACGGTGGCGGCGGCTACGGCCAGAAGTACGCCACCCCGGACCTGTCGCTGGACTTCCACACCTACGCGGCCGAATGGGACAGCAAGGGCATCCGCTTCTTCCTGGACAACCAGCTGGTCTTCACCGCGAACAAGGAGACCGTGGAGAACACCCGCGGCCCGTGGATCTTCGACCACAAGTTCTATCTGATCCTGAACCTGGCCGTCGGCGGCGACTTCCCCGGCCCGATCGACGCCACCACCCCGTTCCCGAGCCGGATGCTCGTCGACTACGTGAGGGTGTACCAATGAGGCGCCTGTTCGCCGGCGCAGCGGCCGCCGTCCTCGCCGCCTACCTGCTGGTGAACGCCTCGGGCGCGAGTGCCGCCGACACCCTGCTGTCACAGGGCCGGACGGCCACCGCCTCGTCGGTGGAGAACGCCGCCTTCCCGGCGTCCAACGCCGTGGACGGCAACACCGGCACCCGCTGGTCCAGCGCGTTCAGCGACCCGCAATGGCTGCAGGTCGACCTCGGCGCGAGCGCCACGATCACCTCGGTCGTGCTGGACTGGGAGTCCGCGTACGCCCGCTCCTTCAGCCTGCGGACCTCGGCCAACGGGCAAAGCTGGACCACGATCCACAACACCACGACGGGTACGGGCGGACGGCAGACGATCAATGTCAGCGGCACCGGCCGTTACGTGCGACTGGAAACCACCGTCCGCGCCACGCAGTGGGGTGTGTCGCTCAAGGAGTTCCAGGTGTTCGGCAGCGGGGGAGGCGGCGGCGGTACGCCGACCATCCCGCCGGGCGCGGTACGGGTGGCCGAGTTCCTCGCCGACTGCCCGTTCAGCCACCGGCTCCCGGACGACCCGATCATCTTCCCGAACCTGCCGGGCGCCTCGCACATGCACAGCTTCTTCGGCGCCACCAACACCAACGCCTACAGCACGGTCGACACGCTGCTCAACGCGAACAGCAACTGCAACCCGTCGATCGACAAGTCCTCGTACTGGATCCCCACCATGTACCAGGACAACGTGCCGGTCGAGCCGGTCACCGGCATCTTCTACTACCTCGGTGAGGGTGTCCGGGACGACCTGATCGCACAGACCCAGCCGCTGCCGCTGGGCCTGCGCATCGTCGCCGGCAACGCGAAGGCGACCGGTCCGGCCGACAACACCATCTCGCGCTGGTCGTGCCTGCACGCCGGGCACGTCGGCTCCTCGTCCGACTTCGTCAACTGCCCGGCCGGCACGATGCTGGAGTCGTACCTGGACTTCCCGCACTGCTGGAACGGCCGTGACCTGGACTCGGCCGACCACAAGAGCCACATGGCGTACCCGGTGGGCAACGCCTGCCCGGCCAGCCACCCGGTGGTCGTGCCGAAACTGCGGCAGGTCATGCGGTACCCGGTCAACGGGAACCCGGCCCGGCTGCGGCTGGCCTCCGGCGGCGGGTACACGATGCACGGCGACTTCTTCAACGCCTGGCCGGTGGAGGAGATGGCGCGCCGGGTGAACGACTGCATCCGCCCGATCATCAAGTGCGGTGTCGACGGACGGCCCTGATACAACAGTGGGCGTGATCTCGAAACCGGGCCGCGGGGGGCGCCCCCCCCCCCCGGGGAAGGTGGGCGCCCCCGCCGGGGGGGGCCCGGGCCCCCAGGGGTTATCTCTAAACCGGGCCGCGGCGCCCACCATCCGACCATGGATCTGGTGGCCGCCGCGGCGGGCGTCTCCCGGGCCACCGTGTCCCGCGTGATCAACGGCGCGGCCAACGTGGCACCCGAGATCCGCGACGCGGTCCAGCGTGCGATCACCAGGACGGGGTACGTGCCGAACGTCGCCGCCCGCAGCCTGGTGACCCGGCGCTCCAACTCGGTGGCCCTGGTGATCAGCGAGCCGGACCGGCCGGACGACCACTCATTCCTGAACCGGATCTTCACCGACCCGTACTTCGGCCGGGTCACCGCGGGCGCGACCGGCGCGCTGCGCCCGCACGACGTGCACCTGGTGGTGGTGCCCACCGACTCGGCCGACCACCACCAGGTGGTCCGCTACCTGCGGCAGGGCCACGTCGACGGGGTGCTGCTGATCAGCAGCCACGGCGACGACCCGCTGCCCGGCCAGGTCCTGGCGCTCGGCATCCCGGCGGTGCTGTCGGCCCGGCCGCCGGGCCCGCTGTCGGTCAGCTACGTCGACGTGGACCAGCGGCTTGGCGCCCAGCTCGCCGCCCAGCACCTGCTCGATCGCGGCTGCCGCCGGCTGGCCACGATCAGCGGCCCGCTCGACATCCCGGCGGGCGCCGAACGCCTCGACGGCTTCCGCTCCTACCTGGCCGGCCACGGCCTGCCCGAGGTGCCGGCCGTCGTCGGCGACTTCACCCGGGCCGGCGGCGAGGCGGCCGCCCACCGGCTACTCGCCGAGCACCCCGACCTGGACGGCCTCTTCGTGGCAAGCGACCTGATGGCCGAGGGCGCGCTGCGCGCCGTGCAGGACCTGGGCCGGCGGGTGCCGGATCAGGTGGCGGTGGTCGGCTTCGACGACAGCAGCGCCGCCCTCGAATGCCGGCCGCCACTCACCACGGTCCGCCAGCCGGTCGAGGAGATGGCCGCGGAGATGGCCGAGCTGCTCATCGCCCACATCGACGAGCCCGGCCGCCTGCCCCGCTCAGTGATCTTCCAGCCGACCGTGGTGGTCCGCGAATCCGCCTGACCAGCTCAGGCAAGCTCCGTGCTGTTTCCCGGCGGCCGCGCTGGGGCCGTGTGCGGCTGCTTGCCGGCGCTGGGAGAGCGGGGACGGGACGGCTTCGGCGGGACGGGCGGTTACCGTACCCCGAAGAAGCGAGACCGGGAAGCGGACCTCCGTCAGTCATGGTCCTTTGAAGGTGTCGCCTGGTTCGGCTGGTCGTCGCGCAGATACATGTACCAGTACGTGGTCGCTACGAACACGACCGCGCCGACGAGGTTTCCGGCGAAGGCGAAGACCCAGTTGCGGACCGTGTCGTCCCAGTCGAGGTCCGGGACGCCGGCGAAGATCGCGGCCGGCAGGAAGAACATGTTGGCGATCAGGTGGTCGAAGCCCATCGCCACGAAGGCCATGATCGGGAAGAAGATGCCGAGGATCTTTCCGGAGACCTGGTCCGAGGCCAGCGAGATCCATACCGCGAGGCACACCAGCCAGTTGCAGCCGAGCGCGCGCAGGAAGATCTGCCAGTTGCTCTCGTGCACGGCCTTCGCCTCGGCGATCACGGCCAGCCGCTCGTAGGCCAGCGCGCCCGGGCTGCCGGCCTCGCTGCCGATGTCACCGATCACGCCGGTCTGCACGGCGAGGAAGTAGGCGACGAACACCGCACCGGCGAGGTTGCCGATCAGCACCAGGGAGAAGTTTCTCAGCACGTCGGCCCAGGACAGCCGGCCCTGCATGGCGCTGAGCGGAACCAGCAGCATGTTGCCGGTGAGCAGGTGCGAACCGGCGATCAGGACGAGTACCAGACCCAGCGTGAACGCCGCGCCGGTGAACAGCGTCGGCAGGCTGCCCCAGAGTTCGGGGTCGAGCCCGGCCGACACGGTGATGGCGACCAGCCCGCCGAACGCGATGTAGGTCCCGGCGAGGAAGGAACCCACGAGCGTCTTGTCCCACCGCAGTTCGGCCTTCTTCACGCCGACCGTCACGGCGGCGCGGGCGACTTCCTGCGGTTCCTTGGCAGCCATCGCGAGTCTCCTGTCCGTTCTCCTACGCCGATACCCGCCGACGAGGCGCTTACTCTCCGGACGGGTGGTGCAGCGCGGCGTGGATCCGGTCGCGCAGCCGGTTCGCCAGGGGCACCGGGATCGACCGCGCGGGCGCGCGCAGCACCACGCGTACCAGAAGATTCACCTGGCCAGGCCCGATGCGCAGCCGGTCCGCCGCGGCCGGCGGCAGCAGTGCCGCCGGTGTGGCCGACAGGATCCGGACCTGTTCCACCAGGTCCGCGTCCGCGCCGAGCGCGTCCCGGACCCGGTCCCCGGCGAGTTCGTCGTCGAGCACCTCGTCGCAGGCCACCGAGACGTCGCGCCGGGCCGCCGGTTGCGCCGACACCGGCCGGTACGGGTCCAGACCCAGCATCTGCCCGGCGATGCGCGGATCAGCAGCGCGCAGCAGCCGGATGTCGTCGATCCCCTTGCGCAGCATGAGAAGCCGGTCCAGGCCCAGCCCCATCGCCAGCCCCGACGCCCCGGCCAGGCCCGCACCGGCGAGGACACCGGGATGCGCCAGCCCGCACTCGCCGACCTCGACCCATTGCCCGTCCGCTGCGGCCACCTCGATCTCGCCGCCCGCCGTGGTGTACGGGTGCACCGCCGGAATCGTCCGCCACGCCCGCCCTGGCAGTACCGCGGCCAGCACCCCGGCGACCATCTCGTCCAGGTCACCCACGGTCAGCGCGGCGCCGGAGGTGCGGATCCGCCACAGGTCGGCCTGGTGCGGCATGCCGGTGTGCAACCGATCGATGACGTCCCGCCGGTACACCATTCCCGCCGCGACGACGAGCACGTCGGCGACCGGTCGCCGCGCGAGACGGCGCAGCACCGGCGGGATCAGCGCGGACGTCTGAGTGCGCAGCAGCCGGTCCGGAGCCACGTACCGCGTGTACCGGCGGTCGCGGGCCGCGGCACCGGCCGGATAGCCGAGCCGGTCGTAGTTGTCGGCGACGGACACGATCCGCTCGCCGCGTTCCCACAGCGTGCCGATGTCCCATCGCGCGGCCAGGTGCCTGCCTGCGGCGACGACCAGGGTTTGCAGAGCGTGCGGTCCGCCGGCGGGATCGGTCAGGTCCCGCACGGCCAGGTCGGCGGCGAGCGCGGCGGGGGAGAGGTGGGTGTGCATCGGAGTGCTCCGTTCCGGGGGTGGGGCGCCCACCGGCCGGAGATCCGCGAAACGGAAACGGCCGCCCGGTGGGCGGCCGTTGAAGGGTGACGTGGGTACGCGTCAGCGGGCCGCCGAGTGGCGACCGAAGAAGCGCGGCGCGTACTGCATGGCTCCATCATGCGCGCGTGGGGGCGGGCGGTAAATCGCATTACCGCGCGCTGTTCCCGGCGGTGAGGCAAGGTCCTGAAGCGCCAAACCCGCACGGTGGCCGGCTGATCGCCTTGTCGGCGCTCCCCGTCATCGGCGCATTCTGGGCTGTTGCGGCCTACGCCACCACCGCCTGAGCGCAAAACCCGACATCGTCCTCTGTAGCGCTCAGCGACTAGCCGAACGTTCCAAGAGCGGTGAATCGAGCGTCCAGATCATCGACCCATTGCGCCGGCGTGCGACGGTCCGGCGACGCGACCCCGGCCTCGGCCTGCCACAACGCATCACCCAGAACGGTGCGCAGGTGCCAAGCCATGATCCGGTCCTCGTCCAATGACAAGACGCAGCCGCAGCGACTCGCGATCCCAGAGGTGATTGTCGCCGTGGAAGTCGCCGTGCACCAGAACGGTCCGGCCGGGCGCCGCGAGTACCTGGTCGGCCCAATCGCACCAGATCAGCACCCGGTCCCGTTGATCGGATCGGATCAGCGCCCCGAATCGGGCACGAAGCGTGTTCGCCGAGGCATCCGCCATCGGCCCGCCGTGCGGGTGGCTCAGCCCAGGCGAACTTCACGACGAATCGGCCATCGACTACGGCACTGGCCGCGCACCATTGCGGATCATCACTCGGCTCCGGCCCTCGAGGCACGATCGTGCCGTCGGCCAGCTCCGGCGCCACCATGCGCAGCGCCACACGCAACGCGTCCACAGTCGGCTCTAGCCACGTCAATGCCATTCGTTCACCATGAACGATTACGTCGAGTGCGCGCACAGCCGTGTATTGGCACAAGAGTACGATGGGAATATTCCGAAATTGACGACATCCCCGTCTTGAGGGTGCCGCCTCGGCTTACCCCGTGAAGGGGGACGTCATGTCCGACGATCTCCGGCAAACTCCGATCACCCCCGCGGACGAGGACCCGAAGTCACCCACCGGCAGGGTGCCGCGTACCCGTACGGGCGCTGCCTGGTTCGGCCTGTGCGTCGCGACGCTGTTCAGCGTGGTGTTGATCGTCTTCATGTTGCAGAACACCGGCAGCGTCGAGGTCACCTTCCTGGGGCTGCACGGCAACCTGCCGCTGGCCATGGCCCTGCTGATCGCCGCCGTGGGCGCGGCGCTCGTGACCATGGCGGTCGGTGCGGCCCGGATCGGCCAGCTGCGCCGGCTGTCCCGGCGCCAGACCGACTGACCATCACCGCTCGACGCACCGGCTCGGCACCGCGATGATGACGAGATGCGGAGCCTGTCCGGATCGGTACGACTACGCGCGATCGACGACGACAACCGGGACGTGGTTTCGGCGCTACGTGTCCGGCCTGACCAGGAACAATTCGTCGACGGCGTGACATCGTCGCTGAGTGAGGCGTCGGCCAACCCGCGAGCGCGACCCTGGTTGCGCGCCATCTACTCGGACGACGTGCCGGTCGGGTTCCTCATGCTGGCCGATGCCGCTGAGCCGGACAACGGCGTCATCCCGTGGCCTTACTACCTGTGGCGGATGCTGATCGACGGCCGGCATCAAGGTCACGGTTACGGCCGAGCGGCTCTCGACCTGCTCGTCGAGTATCTGCGCGAGCGGCCCGCCGCGGACGTCCTGATCACCAGCATTGTGCCCGGCCCCGGCTCACCGTACGGCTTCTACCTGCGATACGGGTTCCGGCCCACCGGCGAATGGTTCGATCACGAGCAGGTTCTGGCTCTGCCGGTGGAGAGGCGGCGGTAGAGCCGGCGCTCGTCAGCTGCCGGACGCGGGTGGGGGATCGCTGGGTTCCTCCCGGGTGGGCTCGGTGGTGGTGGGTGGCCGCGCCGATGTCGTCGTCGGTGTGCCGCTCGTGGGATTCGTCGTGGAGTTCTCCGGACTCGGGGTGCGGCTGGTCGTCCGGGGCGGGGATGTCGGCTTTCGCGTGGACCCGCCGGTGCCGTTGCCGCCGTCGGGCCGAGGTGAACGTGCCGGGGACGGAGTGCCTGATGGAGCGGCCGGCTCCGACGTGGCGGGCTGCGGCGTGCCGGGGAACCAGCCGAACGGGTCGGCGATGGCCAGGGCCGTGCCCGCGGCGAGCAGTACCGACAACGCGGCCACCACGGCCAGGACCTGCGTTCGGTGGCCGGCGCCCGTACGCATCGGGGTGAACGCGAGCGTGACAGCCTCCGCACCCGCCGGCGTCGCGCTGGCGGCGGCATCGGCGGCCGCCGCCATCGCTGCGGCGGACGGGTAGCGGGCTGCCGGATCCTTGGCGAGCGCGGTGGCCACCAAGCCACGGACCCGCGGTGGTACGTCGTCAGGCAGCGGCGGGGGTTCCTCGATGACGTGCTGCATGGCGACCGCGACCGGGTTGTCGCCGAAGAACGGCGGGTGCCCGGACAGGCAGTGGTAGGCCACGGCGCCGAGTGCGTACACATCGGCGGCAGGGCCGACGGGCTTCTTGGACACCTGCTCCGGAGCGATGTAGTTCGCGGTGCCGATCACGTCCCGCGCGCCCGTGAGGGCGGCGGAACTGCTGGACCGGGCGACGCCGAAGTCGACCAGGACGACCGTCCCGTCCGGTCGAATGATCATGTTGGCGGGTTTGACGTCGCGGTGCACGATGCCGGCGTCGTGGACGGCCTGCAGGGCGCGGCCGACCTGGGCCACGACGGCCAGGGTGTCGGCCAGGGTGAGCCGGCCCTGCTCGGCGATGCGCTGGCTCAGCGGCTGCCCGTCCACGTGTGCCATGACCAGGTACGCGTCTTCGCCGGTTTCCCGCCCGAAGTCGTACACGTCGACGATTCCGGGGTGGTGCAGTGCGGCCATGGCGCGGGCCTCGTGCTCGAACCGGGTCTGGAACTGCGGGTCGACGGCCCGGTCAGCGCGCAGTGTCTTGACCGCGACCCGGCGGCCCAGCACGGTGTCGGTGGCCAGCCACACGTCGCCCATACCGCCGGAGGCGATCCGGTCGTCGAGCCGGTACCGGCCGGCGAGCAGCTCTCCAGGTTCGTGCGGCATCGCGGTTCCCTTCCTCGTCGCTGTCGGTCACGCGGGCCGGGCCGGGACGGTGACCTCGCCGGTGCGGCGCATCTTCTGCCAGCGCAGCCGGCGGCCGGCCACGGCGGTGCCGGCGGAGTGCAGGAGCACCAGATACATGAGCTGGCGGTAGGCGATCTGCTGCAACGGCAGGCTCCACAGCGGGCGTAGCGACTCGCGGTCCAGGCGGAAGGCGAGGACCGCCGTCACGGCTTGCACGGCCATCATCACCAGCCACCCGATCGCGAACTCCCGGCGATCGAGGAAGACGAAGCCGTACACGGCCATGATGTCGAGCAGCGGTGCCAGCAGCGGCAAGAGCACGGTGAACAGCGTAATCACCAGAAGACCGCGGCGCCCGAATCGGCCGGACGGGCCGCTGTCGCGTACGGCCCGGCGGTGCTTCCACAACGCCTGCATCGTGCCGAAGCTCCACCGGTACCGCTGCTGCCACAGCTGCCGTACGCCGGTCGGGGCCTCCGTCCAGGCGCGTGCCGACTCCTCGAAGACCACGCGCCACCCGGCACGCTGGATGGCGATGGTGAGGTCGGTGTCCTCGGCGAGAGTGTCGATCTTCAGGCCGCCCGCGTCGAGCAGGGCCTGGCGGCGGAACGCGCCGAGCGCTCCCGGGATGGTGGAGATGCAACCGAGGGTGTCGTAGAGGCGGCGGTCCAGGTTGAAACCGACCACGTATTCGATGTGCTGCCACTTGCCGAGCAGTCCGCGCCGGTTGCCGACCTTGACGTTGCCGGAGACCGCGCCGACGCCCGGGTCGGCGAACGGCTGCACGATCCGGTGGACCGAGTCGGTCTCCACCACCGTGTCCGCGTCCACCATCACGATCAGGTCGTGGCGGGCGAAGGCGATGCCGGTGTTGAGCCCGGCCGCCTTTCCGCCGGGTGGGGTACGGATCACCCGTACGTTCCCCAGGTGCAGGTCCCGTACCGCTTGTCCGGTGTCGTCGGTCGAGGCGTCGTCGAGCACGATCACCTCGACGCCGGGGTGCGCCGACAGCGCCAGCGAGCGCACGGCCGGGCCGATCGTGGTCGCCTCGTTGAACGCCGGCACGATGATCGTCACCGGGTCGGTCACCGCCGGGCCCCAGGACCACGACGCGGAGCGGCGCCGGCGGGCGTGCCCGACCGCCAGGAGCAGGAGCAGGAGCGTACGGGCGAGGATCAGCGCCCCGGCGCACAACAGCAGGACCCAGAGCAGCCGCAGCGTCAGGTCGGCGACCCGGATCATCGTCACCAGCGCCCAGCCGCGCGCCTTCTCCGCGAAGCCGGCGGGTGGGTTGGGCGGCGGGATCCGGCCGGCGAGCGCTTCGGAAACGGTGGTGAACCGGTAGCCGCGCTCCTTCAGTCGGGGGATCAGCCGGTCCAGGGCGGCGACGGTCTGCGACCGGTCCCCACCGGCGTCGTGCATCAGGACGATCGCCCCGGAGCCGCCGCGGGGTGTCGCGTGCCGCAGGATCGCCTCGGCGCCCGGACGCCGCCAGTCCTGGCTGTCCAGGTCGTTCAGGACGGTCAGGTCGCCCTGGCGGGCGGCCTCCCGCAGCGTCGGCATGTCGCTGTTGGCGAGGGCGTCGACCATGGAGGAGTACGGCGGCCGGTACAGCGTGGTCGAACGGCCGGTGGTGTACGCGATGGCCGCCTGAGTCGTGGAGTGCTCCAGACGGCGAAGCCAGGCGGGCAGCGCCGACACCCGCGGATGGGTGAAGGTGTGCACACCGATCTCGTGGCCCTCAGCGGCGATCCGTGCGGACAGGCCGGTGTTGCGGACCACCTGAGAGCCGAGCACGAAGAACGTGCCATGTGCCTGATGCCGGCGCAGCACCTCGAGGATCCGCGGCGTCCACCGCGCGTCCGGCCCGTCGTCGAAGGTCAGCGTGATCGTCCGGGCCGGCACCCGGTAGGTGCGGGGCTTGTCGCCGGAGAGGTCGACGACGGGGCCGCCGGAGCGCACCGCCGCCGGCACCGCGTCGACCGGCCGCGCCTGCTGCGGCGCGCTGTCCGGGGCGAACTCGGAACGCAGGTACGCCTCCACCAGCAGCATGTTGCCCAGCAGCGCGAGCAGGGCGAGGACGACCAGGATGCGCAGCACCAGCCGCCGGCGCCGCAGCGCCGGGATCTGGCCGGTGGTCAGACCCGGGTCGGCCGGAGGTTTGCCGTGGTAGACGGTCATCGCTGGCCGGACGGCATACCGCCGATGATCTGGCTCAGCCAGAAGGCCACCAGCAGTGCCACGGCCAGGAGCACGACGGCGTACGAGAGCCGGCGCAGGCGCCGGCGGCGGACCCGGCTGTCGTCGGCGAAGACCGGCGGGGGTATCTCGTCGAAGTGGGCCACATCGGTCTGGGCCTGCTCGTTCGGCGGCACCCGGCCGACCACCCGGCCGACGCGGACTCGCCCCACGACCCGGCCGACCGCGCGTGGCGTCGCGTCGCGCCGAGCTCGCCGTCGCCGGTTCATGAATCGACGCTAGGCGATATCAGGCGTGGGTGCGCCGCGGAGGTTCCGATTGGGCGGCAGCGAGGCGAAGCGACAAGTGTTCACCGGCGGGCGGTCAGAATGGCCTTGAGCAAGGTCGACCTAGCCGGCCGCATCCCCGCCAGTCAGCAGCGTCAGGCACCGCTCCGGGCTCTCCACGTGCGCGTTGTGACCCAGCCCGGCCAGGGTGACGACCGGTACGCCCAGCCGCCCTAGCTGCTCATCGGTGTTCATGAAATCGTGCTCACCCCGAGCCAGGCGGACCGGCGCCGACGACCGGGCCACCAGACCGGCCATGTCCGGCGCACCCACCCCGAAGGCGCGAGGGTCCACGGCGAGGCGCCACCGCCCGTCCTGTTCCCGCACGCCGTCCCGCACCGCGGGGTCGTCCTCGGCGAGCAGACCCGCCAGCCCGGACACTCGCAGATGCCGGGCCACGGCCTCCTCCCGCGACCCGAACCAGGCCACCGGGCGCCGGGCCAGCGCCTGCGCGCGCTCCAGCTCCTCGTCGGTCCAGGCCACCTTGATGCCCAGCCCGACGACCGCGGCCACCGAGACCCGGGCGGCCAGCGCCAGCGCGACCACGCCACCGAGCGAATGCCCCAGCACGACGGTGCGCCCACCCGGCTCCACCAGCGGGCTCACCGCCTCGGCGAGGGCCTCGAACGTGTACTCCGGCAACGCCGCCGACCCACCGTGACCAGGCAGATCGGGCGCCAGCCACCGGCACGGCCAGTCGCGTGCCAGCACCGATTCCCACCCCGACCACACGTCACCGGTCGCGCCCAGCCCATGAAGCAACAGCAGCAGCGGCTCACCCTCGCCGCCGCCACGCACCCGAAGATCCTCACCCATCCCCGGAGTCTGCCGTATCGCACGTACTTGGCCCACGCTCAATGCTGTCTCAACGGCGGCCAGACAACACCCACGTTGGGCCGGACAAGACCCTGAGCACGAAGGCTCTCTAGGTCTTACTTCTTCGGGGTACGCGCAACCGGCTGTCCCGCCGAAGCCGGCCCTGTCGCCGCTCTCCCAGCGCGAGCCCGGCTTCCCCTCACCGCCCAAGCGCGACCACCGGGAAACAGCATCACCTGCCGGTCACGGCGACGAACGCGGGCAATCGCGGCCGGCTGCCCGGGGCCTGCTGCCTCGGCCCGCCTGGGCCCGCGCGGCGAGCAACCGCGCCCGGTCCTCCCGCAGCGCGACGGGCTGGTGTTTCCCGGCGGCCGCGCTGGGGCGGTGGCGGAAAGCCCGGCCCGCGCCGGGAGAGCGGGCACGCGTCGGCTTCGGCAAGAAGCCGGTCACGCGTACCCCGAAGGAGCGGGACCGGCAAGCAAACCTCGACCACGAGAGTCGGTCTGGCCTCGAGGCTGGGCAGCGTCAGCGCTCGCCGGCGAGCGCGGCGAAGGCGGCCAGCAGGCCGCCGGTGAAGGCGTTCACCGAGATGACGAATCCGCGCTCCCATCCGTCCGGCGCAAGCGCGACACCGACCGCCACCGTCGCCACCGCGGCGAACGCCATGCCGATGCGGGCCGCGCGCTGGTCCGGGGTACCGCGGCGGCGGCGCAGCACCGACAGCATGATGATCAGCGCGCCGGCTGAGCCCGCCGCGCCGGCGATCAGCATCGGTACGCCAAGCGCCCGCGCGCCGGCGATCGACAGGTCGACGCCGCTCCACAGCATCAGGCCGAAGATCACTACTGCCAGGCCGTGCAGGGCGGCGCTGCGGTGCAGCCGGCGCCGGGCGGCGCCGGCCGGTACGTCATGCGTGGTGGCCATGGCGCTCCTCCGTGACGGGTTCCGTACATCGTCGCATCAGCCGCCGTCGTGACGCTCGATCAGTGGGGTGCCCCAGGCGAACCCGGCCGGCGTCTGTGTCGCGAGGGCGGCCACCGACCAGGTCGCGTTCGTACCCGGGATGTGGGCGGTCGCGGTGCCGGCGATGAACACACCTGACAGCGGTGCACCACTGACCTCGGTCCACGTCGTCCCGTCGAATCGGGCGTACCGGGTGCTGGCCGGGTTGGGGCCGATGATGGATCCCACCCACTGCGGCCGACCGTCACCGTCCGGCGTGATCGTGACGTTCTGTTCGATCGTGGCGGCCGGTGTTCGTAGCGAGGTGTCCCACCCGGTGCCGTTCCAGTGGCCGATCCACGGCTGGGTCAGCGACAGGCCACCCGGGCCGCTCACCGCGACGGATCCGACCGTCCACACGCCGCCGGCCACCGCCAGGACGTCGTTGATCGCCGAGATCGGGGCGCCGTCCGCGCGTACCCCGAGGGTGTTGATTTTGGTCCAGCCGGCGCCGTTCCAGCGCGCCGTCGCGCCCACTCGCTCGCCGCCCACGTGTTCCTGGCCGGTCACCCACACGCCGCCCCGGGTCGCGCGGACCCCGGCCAGCCGCCCGGTCTCCATCGGCGGCGGCACCGGCCGCCACGCCCCGCCGTCCCACCGCAGGACCACCGGCCGGTCGCCGTCCTGGCCCACCAGCCATGCCGAACCCAGCGGGCCGGCGGCGACCGCGCGCAGGTCCAGCGGCGCGGTCGTGCCGCCCGGGACGGGTACCTCCCGCCACAGCCGCCCGTTCCAGCGCAGCATGTGGGACAGCCCGGCCGTGTCCCGGCCGACCGCCCAGGCCGCCGATCGGGAAGAGGCGGCGATCGATCTGAGCGAACCGCTCCAGGACAGCGTGGGAAGCGGCACCTTGGCCCACGCGGTGCCGTCCCAGCGCAGGATGAGTGGTGTTCCCGCGTCCCGGCCGGTCATCGCCTCGCCGCCGGCCGCCCAGGCGTTGGCCCGGTCGGTGGCGGTCACCGACAGCAGCATCGCCGGCGCGACTACCGAGTTCGGCAGCGGAATCCGTTCCCAGGCCGCACCCACGGGCACCACGGTCGCGGCAGCGAGAAGAGTCGCGACGGCGAGATGGACAGTCATAACCGTCGATGCTCGCATAGTCACGGCTCGCGTTCCATCGATGCTCTTGACTGGCGGCGACTCGTTCCGTTAACTCTGAACAACACTTACTAATTCGAGGAGTACGTCCATGCGGAAGACGACGGTAGCGGTGGCACTCTCGCTCGGCATGCTCGCCGTGTCGGCCCCGGTGGCGCCCGCCGCGGCCGCCCCCGGTCATCCCCGCGAGTG
Source organism: Actinoplanes aureus (assembly GCF_015704865.1). GTDB lineage: Bacteria > Actinomycetota > Actinomycetes > Mycobacteriales > Micromonosporaceae > Actinoplanes > Actinoplanes aureus. The sequence goes on from NZ_JADQTO010000003.1 coordinate 577,765, forward strand.
CGCCACGCCGTCGATCGATCGCCTCCAGCAGTGGCTGGCGAGCGGTGAGGGCACCACCGTGCCGGCCACCGGCAGCCTGCTCGTGCCGGTGCGCGGAGGTGCCCGGTACACCGCCAAGGTCACGTTCCTGAACGACGAGTGGCATGTGGTGGTGGTCTGGCTGGGCAACGAGTTCGAGGCCGAGGCCGACCTGTCGGAGTCGGCCGGCTTCCGGCTCACCTACAGCGCCACCGACGACCTGTACGTGCAGCTGCGTCCGGCGTCGCACTGGAGCGGCGGCGCCCAATGGGTCACCCGGATCCCGTCCACCCACGGGCGGATGGTCACCCGGTTCTTCAGCTTCCGGCCGCAGGCCTGGACGGCACTGCCGGAGCTCGGTACGCCGGCGCACTCGTTCGAATCGGCGATCAGCGAGGCGCGTGGCCTGGTCTTCGTCGGTAAGACCGCCAACGAGCTGGAATTCCGGGGCCTGCGCGTGAATCGCTACACGCCGCCCTGCCGATGACCGTCGACCGGCCGAGGCCCGCCTCGCGGGCCCGCACGATCGCCTCGGCACGGTCGGCCCTGGGCGGCCGGCGTCAACCTGGCCGCCTACCTCGGTGCCATGCTCGCCCTCGGGCCCGTTGGCGCTCACCAGCTGTGCGCGACGTCCAGCACGATCCGGCTGTGCGTTCCCGGACCGGGTAGCACGGTGACCTGGAACGGCAGGCGTGCGCGTACCCCGACGGCGAAGGTCGTGTAACCCTCGAACGAGCCGCCGAACACGACGTCGCGCAGCGTGTCGTAGCGCAGCACGTTGACCATCCGATCACCGGTGCGTCCCTCGATCGTGGCTTTGTGCTCGTCGTCGTAGGCCGGGGCCCGCAATGTCACCCACAAGTGGGCCCCACCCGCCGTGTACGGCACCAGGTCGACCCCCTCGCCGTCGGTGAGCACCTGGCCGCCGTAGCGGACCGCGTAGCCGCTCGCCGAGCCGTCGAACTCGAACACCACCCGGTCCCAGCACTGATGCCGCCCGGCCCGGACGCTCACCAGCGGCGCCGGGCTGAGCGGGCCACCGGCCTTTTCCAGGCTGCCCCAGGTGATGCCGCAGGCCGCAGCGGGTGCGGCCGCCGGCAGGAAGACCACTCCTGCCACACCGAGAACCACTACCGCAATCAACTTTCCGACCAACCGTCGCATGGGCACCTCCTGGGCCTTCTCTACGACGCTAGGCCTGGCACACAAGGCGTTCGCGCAGGGTGCCCATTCGGGTGCATCGCGACGGAACGGCACGTCGGAGCGGGTCTGATGAAGTCGTCCCGGCACGGACGGGCAGTAGCATCGGCACACACAGGCCCGCCCGTAAGCACCGGAGGACGACGAGCCGAGGGGACACATGATCGAGATCGGCGCGATCGAACGCCTGAGCCTCGGCGATCATGCGTGTGTGGTGTTCGAGGACGACGAGACCCGGACTCGGACGCTTGCCGCGTACATCCAGGCGGGTCTGCGCCGGCGACACCGGATCCTCTACTTCGGCGGCGAGCCGGGCGAGGTCGAGGCCGCCCTCGCCGGGCAGGGCACCGACCCGCGATCCGCGCTGGCGGCCGGGCAGCTACGGATGGCGACCGTGGAGTCGACCTACCTGGCCGCCGGCCACTTCGATCCGCTGGCCAGCATCGAGGGCTGGCGTGCCGCGTCGGCCGAGGCCCTGGCCGCCGGCTACCGCGGCCTGCGTGCCGTCGGGGACATGTCCTGGGGCGCCACCGCGGTGCCCGGCGCCGACCAGCTGCCCTGGTACGAGGCGAACGTGAACCGGGTCTTCGCCGACGGGTACGCGATGGGCCTGTGCCTCTACGACCGCCGGCTGTTCAGCGACGCCGACCTGCGGCGGGTGTGCTGGGCACACCCCGTCACGGTCGACGACGACACCGATCCGCAGGCCGTCCCGCTGCTGCGCGCGGTCCGCACCACCCGGCCGGCCGGCATCCGCTTCGAGGGCGAGGCCGACCTGTCGAACCGGCAGGCGATGCGCGCCATCCTCGACCACCTGGTCGAGGACATGCCCGGCACCGGCGAGCCCCTGGTGGTGGACATCTCCGGGCTGCGGTTCGTCGACGGCGCCACGATCCGCATGCTGATCGACGCGGCGGCCCGCGCGGCCGACCGGCTGCGCGTGGTGGGCTGCTCGCCGCACATGCAGCGGCTGCTCGCCTTCAACGGCGCCGACGCGACGACCGGCCTGATCGTGGAGCCAGCGTGCCCGCACACGCGGCCGTGAGCTCTCAGCAGTACCCGGACGGGCACTCGCCGCTGGCCAGCAGCTGGTACTGCCGGCAGACCGGGCAGATCGCCGGCTCCGGCCGCGGGACCGGGCGGGCCTTCGGCGGCGCCTTGGCCGCGCTGCGGGTGGTGGTGGCGCGGGCCTTGACCGCCTTCGCCGCCTTCGGCGCCTTGGCCGGCGGGTCCACCGCGCGCAGCTCGACCGCCTGCACGGCGCCGGCCAGCAGGGCGTCATAGTTCTGGTCGATCAGGTACGCGTCGACCGTGATGAAGCAGTTCGGGTCGTCCGGATCCTTGATGTACGCGCCCGGGATCGCCAGAGCGGCCTCGTTCGCCCGATCCGGTTCCACGGCCAGGTCCACGCCACCCGGGTGGATGTACACCGCGACGGCGTTGACGCCCTGCGGCCGGACCTGCACCGTCTTCCCCGCGCTCCGCACGTCGATGGTCACCTGTGCGCGCAGCTCCAGGAGCAGCCTCGCCACCGAAGGAGCCGCGCCGACCCCGTCGCCGTCCGTCTCGTGCGCATCCATCAGATCTTTCGCCTCCACGACTCTGGGGTCCCCTCGGCGTATCGGCACCGTCGCGCCGTACGTGAGAGGCAGGTACGCCCCGAAGAAGCCTAGGCGTCGCCGAATCGGCACGGTTCGGCGGGCGGGAGTTCGACGCCGGCGCGCTCGTCAGCGCAGCGCGCGGAAGAACTTCCGGACGTCGTCGACGAGCAGGTCCGGGGCCTCCATCGCGGCGAAGTGTCCGCCGCGATCGAACTCGGACCAGTGCACTACGTTGTGCTCGAGCTCGACGGTGCGCCGGATCGACCCGTCCAGCGGGAACACCGCGACGCCGGTCGGCACCGGGGAACGCTCGCTCGCGCCCCAGGCGCCGGCGTGTGCCGTCTCGTAGTAGCTGTTGGCCGAGGATCCCGCGGTGCCGGTCAGCCAGTACACCGTCACGTTGGTGAGCAGCAGATCCCGGTCCACCGCGTCCTCCGGCAGTTCGGCGGCCGGATCGGTCCACTCCTTGAACTTCTCCACGATCCAGGCCAGTTGCCCGGCGGGGGAGTCGTGCAGTCCGTGCGCCAGGGTCTGCGGCCGGCTGATCTGGATCATCGCGTACCCGGACTGCTCGGTCTTGAAATACTCCAGCTGCTCCAGCCGCGCCCGCTCGGCGTCGGTCAGCCCGGCCACCTCGTCCGGATCCACCGGGGTGAACGCGGCGAGCCCGTTCGCGTGTACGCCGACGACCTTGTCCGGGTTGAGCCGGCCCAGCCCGGGCGAGACGACCGCGCCGGTGTCGCCGCCCTGCGCGCCGTAGCGGTGGTAGCCGAGCCGGTTCATCAACTCGGCGAACGCCCTGGTCACCCGATTGGTGTCCCAGCCGGTCCCGGTGGTCGGCCCGGAGAACCCGCTGCCCGGGATCGACGGGATCACCAGGTGGAACGCGTCGGCCGGCTCGCCGCCGTGCGCCCGGGGGTCGGTCAGCGGGCCGATGACGTCCAGGAACTCGACGATCGACCCGGGCCAGCCGTGGGTCAGGATCAGCGGCAGTGCGTCCGGCTCGGCGGAGCGGACGTGCAGGAAGTGGATGTTCTGCCCGTCGATCTCGGTGGTGAACTGCGGGTACTGGTTCAGCCGGCGTTCGTGGACGCGCCAGTCGTAGCCGTCGCGCCAGTACTCGGCGAGCCCCTTGAGATAGCTCACCGGCACACCGCGGCTCCAGCCGGCCCCGGGCAGGTCGGTGGTCCAGCGGGTCCTGGCGAGCCGGTCCCGCAGGTCGTCCAGGTCGGTCTGCGGAATGTCGATGGTGTAGGGCCGGATCTCGCTGTTGTTCTCCATGCCGTCAACGCTAGGCGCCGATTAGGACAGCTTCGGTCCTAGCGGTCGGGCAGACTTTCCTCATGTGGGAAACCTCGGCACGGCTGCTGCGGCTGCTCTCGCTCCTGCAGGCCCGGCGCGACTGGTCCGGCACCGAACTGGCGGAACGGCTGGAGGTCACGCCACGGACGGTGCGCCGCGACATCGACCGGCTGCGCGCCCTCGGCTATCCCGTGCTGGCCACCGCGGGCGTCGCCGGCTACCGGTTGGGCGCCGGCGCGGACGTACCGCCTCTGCTGCTCGACGACGACGAGGCCGTCGCCGTCGCGATGGGCCTGCGCACGGCCGCCGGCGGCTCGATCACCGGCATCGAGGAGACGTCCGTGCGAGCCCTGGCCAAGCTGGAACAGCTGCTGCCGTCCCGCTTGCGCCACCGGATCAACGCCTTGCAGTCGATGACGGTGCCGATGGCCGGCGCCGGCCCGACCGCCGACCCGAGCACGCTCACCGCGATCGCGGCGGCCTGCCGCGATTCGCTGCGGCTGCGCTTCGACTACCGCACCCACGACGGAACAACCAGCATCCGTACGACCGAACCGCACCGCCTGGTCCACTCGGGCCGCCGCTGGTACCTCGTCGGCTGGGACGTCGACCGCCAGGACTGGCGTACCTACCGGGTGGACCGTCTGAAGCCGCGCGTTCCCACCGGGCCCCGGTTCACCCCGCGCACCCCGCCGGACCCCGACCTCGGCGGTTACACCTCGCGCGGGATCTCCACCTCGGCCTACCGCTACCAGGCCCGGTTCACGCTGCACGTCAGCGCGGAGACCGCGGCGGAGCGGATCACCCCCACCACGGGGACGCTGGAGCCGATCGACGAGCACAGCTGCACCCTGCTCGCCGGGTCGAACTCGCTGGACGAACTGGCCATCTATGTGGCCGGCAAGGGGTTCGCCTTCCAGGTGCACGAGCCGCCGGAGCTGGTCGAGCACATCAGGACGCTGGCCGTACGGCTCGCGGCTGCGATATATGACTGAGTCATATATCGTGGGGCCATGCCGACTTTGGAAACCAAGCTCGAGATCAAGTCATGGGACGAGAAGCCGTACCGGGAGTCGCCGGACGGCACCAAGTGGACCCGGGCCGAGGTGGTGCTCGCCGGGGCGGGGCCGCTCACCGAGGGCACCTTCGAGTCGCTGATGTACTACCACGCGGGCGGGACCAGCACCTACGTCACGCTGATGTCGCTCACCGGCACGCTCGACGGCCGGCAGGGCACCGTGATCCTCGCCGGCGAGGGCACCTTCGACGGCACGACGGCCCGGGGCGAGTCCCGGGTGATCGACGCAACCGGGGGACTCGCCGGGCTCACCGGCACGGCCACCAGCGCCTCCACCCACGCGGACTACCCGTACATGCCGATCGCTCTGACGTACGAAATTGGCTGAACCGCTCAGCTCGGAGGCCAACCTGCTCGGCGCGCTCGCCCTGGTGCTCACCGACCGGATGGCCGAGGCGGCGGCCGCCGAGGCCGGTGAAGCCGGCGCGGCGGCCGCCGCGCTCTCCTCGCTGTACCACTTCCTGGACCGGCCCACCCTGGACACCCTGCGCCGGGTGCTGGGCCTGACCCACTCCGGCGCGGTGCGGCTGGTGAATCGCCTGGAGGCGCAGGGCCTGGTGACCCGGGGGCCGGGCGAGGACGGCCGGTCGCGCGCGGTGACGCTGACGCCGGCCGGCCGGCAGGCCGCGGCCCGGGTGGACGCGGCCCGCTCGGCCGTACTGGAACGGGCCCTGGACCGCCTGCCGCCGGACCAGCGGGCTGTCCTGCACGGGTTGCTGGGGCAGGTGATGACCGCGGTGGTCCGGGACAAGGACGGTGGCGCCTGGATCTGCCGGCTGTGCGACCTCGGCGCTTGCGGCCGGGACCAGGGACGGTGCCCGACCGCCAACGCCGCGGCCGCCAAGTACGGCCCGCCGGCCTGAGGCTCCGGCCGCTTACGATTCCGGGCCGGTGCCGGGCCGCTGCCGGGGCGGTCCGGCCGGCGGGCCGGCGTCCGGCTCGGCGGTCGCCGGCCGGTCGCCGGCTGTTTCGTCGGCGAGCACACGCTCCTCGTCCAGCGCTGACGTCTGCACCACCAGGACGTCGCACACGGCGTTCTTCACCACGCCGGCGGGCACCGAACCCAGCAGCTGTCCCTGGCTGGCGCCCAGCCCCCGGTTGCCGACGACGATCAGGTTCGCCGGGTTGGCGCCGACCGCGTCGAGCAGTGCCTGCGCCGGGTCGCCGACCACCAGCCGCTGGTCGATGTAGCGTGCCCGTTCCCGGGTGAGCCCGGTGACCGACTTCTCCAGGGCCTCGCGTGCGGCGTCGACGCCGTGCAGGTCACGGTGCACGCCGGCGGCCGAGGCCGGCGACGCGCTCTCGTCGCCCTCGCGGTAGGCGGTGACCACGACCAGCCGCGCCTGCGCGGCCTGCGCCACCTCGGCGGCCCGGTCCACGGCGTACAGGCTGGTGGGTGTGCCGTCCGAGCCGACCACGACCCGGTCGTAGACGGTGATGCTGCGCCGGTGGCCGAGCGGCACGATCGGCGACTCGTCGGCCTCGTCGGGCGGGTTGACCCACAGCATCGCGATGGCGCCGATGCCCAGCAGGACCCCGGCCAGCATGATCGCGTTGCTGCCCTTGCCGTCGAGCAGGTGCTCGAAGATCCAGCCGAACGTGACCGTCTGGATCAGCATCGGCACCACGATCATCATGTTCAGGATGCCCATGTAGACGCCGGTGCGCTTGGCCGGGACCATGCTGGCCACCATCAGGTACGGGATGCCGACCGCACTGGCCCAGAAGATGCCCAGGCCGATCATCGGGAGCAGCGCGACGTACTGGTTCGTGATGGTGGACAGCCACATCAGCGAGACCGCGGCCAGGCCGAGCGCGACCGCGTGCACCCGCTTCGCGCCGATGCGCAGCGCGAAACCGACCAGGAACAGCGCGGACACCATGGTGACGAAGTTGTAGGTGGCGTTCGCCAGACCGCTCCAGCCGATCGCCTCCGCCCAGGCCGGGCCGCCCTCCTCCGGCGTGGTGCCGAACACCGTCTCACCGAGACTGACCGCCACGAACTGCCAGTAGATGAACATGGCGTACCACTGGAACATGAACACCACGCCGATCTTGTGCATGGCGACCGGCATGACCCGTACGGCGTCGGCGATCTCGCGTACCGCGTGGTGCAGGCCCTTCGGCGCGGCCCGCATCTCCGCGATCTCCTCGTCGGAGGGGGTCAGTTCCTTCGTACGCGCCATCGCGGTCAGCACCGTCAGCAGGATGCAGAAGGTGCCGATCATGAAGCAGACGTACATCCAGTAGGGCACCCCGTTGCCGGCGGTCTCCTGTAGCGGCTCGACCCGCTCCAGGATGAACAGCGACAGGTTGGCCAGCACCGCGCCGGCGCCGGTGAACATGCTCTGGGTCAGGAAGCCGCGGGCCAGCTGGGATTTGGGCAACCGGTCCGAGATGAACGCCCGGTACGGCTCCATCGAGGTGTTGTTGCCCGCGTCGAGCAGCCAGAAGCAGATCACGGCCAGCCACAGCACGCCGACGAACGGGAACAGGAACAGGATCACCGCGCACAGCAGCGCGCCGGCGGTGATGAACGGCCGTCGCCGGCCCCAGCGCGGATGCCAGGTCCGGTCGCTGATCGCCCCGATCAGCGGCTGAATGATCAGCCCGGTGACCGGGCCGGCCAGGTTGAGGATCGGAAGCTGATCGGGTGTCGCCCCGATCAGCAGGAAGAGCGGGTTCACCGCGGACTGGGTCAGGCCGAAGCTGAACTGCACCCCGAAGAAGCCGAGGTTCATCATCAGCAGGGCGGAGCCGGTCATCAGCGGCTTGCGCTCGATCTGCCCAGCGTCCGGCGTGACGGATCCGGCAGTCGTGGTGGTGGTCATGGGAGACCCCCTTCAGCCGACGCGATGAGAGTCGAACATCGATGCGAAGCTAAGCCCGCTGTAATCACCCCGCAACTCGGAGCGACGGCAAGCGCTGATCCGCGCGAAACCGGAGGGATGGCGGCCGAACAAGATCTCGACCAGTCTGAGAGGCACGGCTTTCACGGAGAGGGGACGACGGTGAGTGATTGGCGGACCATCGTGGTCGGCGTCGACGGGTCGGCCGGCAGCCGCAGGGCGCTGGCCTGGGCCGCCGCCGAGGCCGCGCACCACGGCACCGACCTCGTCGTGGTGAACGTGTGGGAGCACACCTTGCTGCCGCCGGCCGGCAGTGTCAGCGTCTCCGAGCGGTTCGTGCCGGACCCGAGCCAGCGCACCGCCGACGACCTGCTTCAGGTGATCAAAGAGGAGCTCGGCGACCAGCCGCCGGTGCTGGTGCAGCCGGTGGTCAAGCAGGGCCGGCCGGCGAAGGTGCTGATCGAGGAGTCGCAGGGCGCCGATCTGCTGGTGGTCGGGCAACGCGGGCACGGCGGCTTCGCCGGGCTGGTGCTCGGCTCGGTCAGCCAGCATGTTGCCGCGTACGCGAAGTGCTCGGTCACCGTGGTCCGCTGACCTCGCTGAGGCGCAGAAGCACGGCACCCGGGTCGGGGCCGTACTTCGCGGTGTAGAGCGCGGTGATCCGCTCCCGGGTGTCCGGGCTCGCCTCGGCCAGGACGTAGCTTTCGTCGCGGACACGCGCCCGATGGTCGGGGTGGAAAGCCGGCTGCAGGGCCGCCGGGTGGACGTTCACCCAGTGCTCGCCGTCGTGCGCGACGTACTTCAGATCGTGCTCGACCGTCGTGCCGTTGACCGTGAAGCGCAGCCTCATCCGGTAGTGGTCGCCGAGGGCGCGCAGGCCGGAGCCGTTCCACCGGGTCTCGAACGCCTCCAGGGCCAGCTCGCCCAGGTCGCCGTGGACCCGCACCTCCCGCTGCGAGCTCTCGCTCACCCTCCGATCACGAAACAGACCGTACGAGAGCCAGTCGTCCACCCGGTAGAAGGCGTGCGCCGGGCCGACCGAGCTGATCCGCACCTCGAACTGGGCGCGATGCCGGGCCGGCAGGGTGCCCACGATGGCGTCCAGCCGTTCGATGTTCTGCCGCATCAGCGCGATCGCGTCGGTCGGCGCCACCTGGCGGGCCCGCTCGGCCGCGTCCGGGCATGACGGGTCGGTCAGCGTGATCCGGAACCGGACCCCACGGTCGAGGGCGGTACGGACGGCGGCCACGAACTCGGTCTCGTACTGGTTCTCCAGCAGACCGGTCCAGTGCTTCCAGACGTCCACCCGGTCGCCGGCCCGCCCGATCTTCGCGACCAGATCCCGGTAGTCGAGGCGATTGCGCCACCGGACCGCGTTGCGGCTGAAGAAGACGATCAGCGGTTGCAGGATCAGCGCGGCCAGGACGATGTCGATCAGGTTCGCGCCGATGTTGATCCGCAGGTCGGTGGCGAAACCCTCGGTGTGCCGGACCGGATAGAGCAGCAGGAAGGCGGTCACCAGCAAGAGGGCGCCGATTCCGGCGTAGAGCCAATAGAGCCACTTGCGGCGCCCGCGTTCCCCCATGATGGTCATCGTTGCAGCACTACATCGATCAAGCCAGATACGAGGAGCCGTGATGATCGAACGGGACGAGATCGACGGTGTCGCCGTGGTACGGCTGGCGCACGGCAAGGTCAACGCGCTCGACGTGGAGCTGCTGCACGAGATCGCGGACGTCTTCACCTCGCTGGCCGGCACGCTCCATCCGGCCGTGGTGCTGACCGGCGCCGGGCGCAGCTTCTCGGCCGGCGTGGACCTGTGGCGCGTCATCGACGGCGGCGCCGGGTACGTGGACGCGTTCCTGCCGGCGCTCAGCGACGCGCTGCTGGCCGTCTTCACCCTCGGCAAGCCGGTGGTGGCGGCGATCAACGGCCACGCCATCGCCGGGGGAGCGATCCTCGCCTGCGCGGCCGACCACCGCCTCATGGCGGACACCGGCGGCCGGATCGGGGTGAGCGAGGTGCTGGTCGGCGTGCCGTTCCCGCCGGTGCCGCTGGAGATCGCCCGGTTCGCGCTGGGCGAGACCCGGGCCCGCGCGGCGGTCATCTCGGGCCGCGCGTTCGAGCCGGCCGAAGCGGTCGAGGCCGGGTTCGCCGACGAGATCGTGCCCGCGAGCACGCTGCTGCCGGCGGCGGTCGCCGCCGCGCGGCGGCTCGCCACCGACATTCCGGCCGACACGTTCAAGCTGACCAAGCACCAGCTCCGGCTGCCAGTTCACGATCGCCTGGCCCGGGACCGGCCGGTCTATGACGTACGCGTCCGCGACCTGTGGGTCCGCGGCGTGGAGGACGGGCGCCTGCGCCGCTTCATGCAGTCCCTCAAGTGACCGAGGCTCCGAACGGACCGGTTCCAGCGGGTGCCGGCGTCGAGGAGCACCCGCGATCGAGAAACTCGTCGACCAGGCCGGCGTCCAGGTATCGCAGGATCGTCTCGCTTCCGCCGGCGATGCGGACGTCGCGGTCGCCGGCCGCTCACCCGCCCGCCGCAGCACCAGGATGTCCCGGCGCTGCGGCTCGGCGGAGAATAACCGCTTCGTGGTGTGTTTCGCGGTCAGCAGGACCGCGCCGCCCACGCCCGCCGCCCGGGGGCCGAAGCGGTACCGTCGTCGCATGCGAATTCCCACCGCGGCTGTCACCGCGGGCTCTCGGACCGGTGGCTGGCAGATCGCCCGCCGCACCGGTAACCGGCAGCTCGGCGGCGCGGTTCTCGCCGCCGGTGGGGTTCTGGCCGGGCGGGAGTGGGCCCGGAAGACCAGCCCCGCCCTGACCGGCGCGCTGGTGGTCACCTACCTCGGTGCCTTCGGCCTGTCGCACCCGCTCGCCAAGCGGATCGGCTCCTGGCCGTCCGTGCTGGTCGTCTCCGCGGTGACCGCCGCGATCTCCTACGCTGCGGCGGACCGCAAACCCTGACGGTCGAGGTCGGTCCGAAGTGATCAGTTCGGCGAGGATCCGGGCCGGGAACGGACGGTCTCCATGAGCCAGCGCGGCTTGGCGCGGACCCCCGGCATGGGTTGTCCCAGAGCTCCGTCGCGGAACTGGAACGACGACGACGGATAGCCGTGCGCGAGAAGCAGGACCGGCGCGTCGGCCGGTCCTGCTTCGGGGTAGATGGTTCGGCGGTAGGCGACCGTCACTCGAAGTCTGACATCGCCATCGACGCGACGTTCATCGCGATGAGGGCGGCACCGATCAGCACCGGCCACAGCACCACACCGGTAAAGGCGCCGACCGCGGTGTCGCGCCGCGCGTGCCGCTGATGCCACTTGCCGAGCAGGATGCTCGACAGCAGGCCGGCGCCGATGGCCGCCCAGGGGAAGAGCGTCGCGACGAACGTCATCGCCACCCAGACGGCCAGGGTCTGTGCCAGGCCGTGGGCGACGCGGCCGTCCCGGGACGGGACAGTGGTCACTCCCATCGGGCCAGCCTAGCCGTCGTACTCGTCGGGCAATCGCATGCCGGGACCGCCGACCTGCCGGCCGAGCGGTTCCGCGTGTCCCTTCGGTTCCTCCCACTCCTCCTGGCGGCCGAGCGCGGTGAGATCCAGGTACGGATAGCCGTTGTGGAACTCCTCGATGCCCCGCCCGAACGTCGAGTAGGTGTGGAACACCTCGTCACCGTCCCGCAGGAACGCGCTGATCCCCGGCATCTCGGTGCCGCGCATGCTCGCCGCCCACCCGCCGCCGGTCCACGGTGTGCCCTTCTCGGCGAGCTCGGCCTCGGTGCGGAAGTGCAGCAGCACCGGCGCCACCCGGTCGTCGAGGGTGGCGTGGAAGTCGAAATTGAAGTCGGTGCCGTAGGACGAGTACCAGGGGAAGGTCCAGCCCATCCGCTCCCGGAAGGCGGCGATCTTCGGGTACGGCGCGCGGGACACCGCGACCAGCGTGGTGTTGCGGGCGTGCAGCTGGCGCAGCCCGGCGATCCCGTCCGCCGCCGACGAGCAGCTCGGGCAGGCCGTGTCCCACTCCGGATCGAACATGAAGTGGTGCATCACCAGTTGCTTGCGGCCCTCGAACAGGTCGAGCAGGCCGACCGTGCCGTCCGGGCCGTCGAACGTGTACGGCTTGTCGACGCGAACCATCGGCAGCCGCCGGCGCTCGGCGTTGACCCGGTCTCGTGCCCGGGTCAGCTCCTTCTCCTCGGCCAGCAGCTCCTTGCGGGCGGCGAGCCATTCCTCGCGGGTGACAACTCTCATCTCAAATGCTCCTCCAGAGCGGCGAGCGGGCCGTCCCAGTCGCGGGCGAGCACCGCGAGGAACTGCTGCGCCACCTTCATCGGGGCGGAGTCCAGCCGGTACCGGACCCGCCGGCGCTCACCCTGCTCGGCGACGACCAGGCCGGCGTCGGCGAGCAGGGTGAGGTGTTTGGCGATCGCCTGCCGGCTGATCGGCAGCCGGCCGGCCAGGTCGGTCGCGGTGGCCGGACCGCCGGCCGCGAGCGCGGCGAGGATCTCTCGCCGGCTCGGATCGGCCAGGGCGGTGAAGACCTCCTGCGCGACCGCCTCCAGGTCAGGCTTGCCCATCGAGGTACGCGACCAGCTCGCCCAGCTCGTTCTTCCAGCCCTCGGTGTTGCCGTCGAAGGCCTTCTTGTGCGCGCTGTCGGAAACCTGGGCAAAGCCGCTCTCGACCACGGTCAGGGTGGTGCCGGCACCGGCGGGCTCGAGAGTGAACTCCACGTAGGTGCGGCGCGGGTCGTCCTCACCGAGGCCGTAGACCGGCCAGGTGTAGGCGAACACGCGCGGCTCGTCGAGCCGCTCGATGGTGAGCCGGGCGGTGTCGCCGCTGTCCCAGGTCAGCTGCACCTGGCCGCCGACCCGCAGGTCCACCTCGGCGCGGTGCCCGAACCAGGTGCCAAGTCCCTCGGCGGTGGTGAGCGCCGCCCACACCTTCTGCGGCGGGTGGGCCAGTCGCAGGGTGCGTTCGATCCGGTCGGGGAATGCCATGCTGGACCTCCTATAGCAACTCGTTGGTTGCTATCCAACGTATCGCAACTCATTGGTTGCGACAAGCCCGTCCGTTCAACGTGTCCAGGAAGCAGCGTTCGAAGGTGCCGGTGTCGGCCGCGAAGGCGGCCTCGACGCGATGGCCGGACCGGGTGAGCACGGTCCGGCCGGACTGCACGCCGTCCTGGACGACGCCGACGCGCTCGCCGCGGAACGTCGCGATCGTGCCGTGTACCGCGGAGACCGCCGCCAGGGCGTCCCACCAGTACATGATCCCCAGGTCGATCAGCGCGGCGAGGTCCGGCTGGGAGACGATCCGGTAGGTGAGGCGGGCACCGGGTGCCTCCTGGTCGGCGGCGAGCCGGGCGACGAAGTCCGGCGTGATCGGGACGGCGGCGGTGGCGTCCAGCGGCACCAGCCGTACCGTGCCGGGGCGGGCCGTCCGCAGCACCGCGCGGGCCGACACCGGGTCCATCCAGAAGTTGAACTCCTGCGAGTTGTCGAAACCGGGCAGCGCCGACCCGTACAGATTGCCCGGCACCCGCAGCGCGCCGCCCATGATCTGGATGCGGCCGATCCGCTTCGCGGTCGCCCGCGATCGCAGCGCGGACGCGATGTTGGTCAGCGGCCCGGTCGCGATCACCGTGACCGCCTTCCGGGATCGCTGCGCGGTGCGGGCGATCAATTCCGTCGCGCTCCATCGGGATTGGTACGCCGGAAGCGCGCCGTCCCCGAGTGCCCCGCTGAGCACCGTCTCGATGGTCGACACCAGTTCCGCCGGCGCGGGGTGTACGCCCTCGCCGGTCGCACCCGACGCGACCGGCACCCGGGGCAGCCCGCACTGCTCCAAAATGCTGCGCGCGTGGCGCAGAGTGCGCTCCGGCGCGCCGAATCCGTTGTTCGCCACGGTCACCGCCCGCAGGTCGATCCGACCGAGTTTGTGCTCCTCGCAGAGGTAGGCGAGGGTCGACGCGTCGTCGAAGTCCAGATCGCTGTCGTAGATCACCGGCGGTGGGCCGGAGTCCGCCCGCGCCGCCACGGCCGGGAGCCCGGCGATGATCGTGGCGAGCACCGCGGCGGCAGCGGTCCACAGTGACGAGCGCATGGGTCCCTCCTTCGGCGGGCATCAACGGCTGTCGATTCTGGCCGAGTCCGGAACGGCGCGCATACGTCCGGTGACGTACTTTCTCAGGCTGCGCACAGCGCTCGACGACGATGATCACGGCATGACGGCGGTACGGGAACGTCCGGCAGCAGTGCTCGTCGCGGTGTCCAGGCCCTGGTTCTGGCCGGTGTCGTGGGTGCCCGCGTACCTCGGCACGGTTCTGGCCGGACACTCCTGGCTGCCGGCGCGCGCCGACGCGCCGCGCGCCCTGGTGGCGCTGCTGGTGCTCGGCCCGCTCGTCTGGGGTGCGGTGCTCGCACAGAACGACCTGTACGACCTGCCCAGCGACCGGGCGAACCCGCGCAAGGCCACCGCGCCGCTGGTCACCGGCGCGATCACGGCGCGGCGTCTGCGGAACTGGTACGCCGGGCTGGCCGCCGCCGCGCTGGGATGCGCCCTGTATGTGGGGCCTCTGTTCGTGCTCGGCGTCGGGGGAGTGCTGCTGCTCGGCTGGGCGTACAGCGTGCCGCCGCTGCGGTTGAAGACCCGGCCCGGGTGGGACGTGGCGGTCAACGCGTTCGTGGTCGGGGCGGTGTCGCCGGCCGCCGGCTGGGCGATCACCCGGGCGCCGTGGGAGTTCCCGTGGCAGTTCGGGTTGATCGGTGTGCTGTTCGCCGCGGCCCTGTACGTGCCGACCACGGTGACCGATCTGGCCGCGGACACCGGGGCGGGCGACACCACCTTCGCCGTGCGGTTCGGCGCGCGGACCGCGTACCGGATCGGGGTCGGATTGTGGGCCGGCGCCCTGGCGCTGTGCCTGGGATGTGCCTGGCTGGACGTGCTGGTGCCGCGCTCGACGCTGGTGCCGCAGCTGATCACCGTGCCGGTCCTGCTGGTCGCGTACGCGCTGCTCACCCGGCGGCCCACGATCGCCCGGATGGCGGTGCTGTCGGTCTTCTTCGCCGTGCCCACGGTCGGGTTCGCGATGGCCTACATTTGAGGATCGTCGTTCGTCAATGCGACTTTCATGATCCGGATCTGTGGTGGCCACTCCGACGTCGCGCCGGCTCCCGACCGTTCCCGGCATGCGCTCGCTGCACTTCACCGACACCTACCTGCCCCGGCGCGACGGCATCGTCACCTCGGTGCGCACCCTCACGGCGACCCTGCGCGCGCACGGGCACCACGCCATCACGGTGGCGCCGGCCCACCGCGCTCAGCCCGCCGAGGGGGACGTGCTGCCGCTGTCCGCGGTGCCCGCGTACGGGCTCGCCGGCCTGCGCCTGTCCTCCTGGCTGCTGCGCGGGCAGTGGGCGGCCGGTGCGCTGGCCCGGATCGCGGCGGCCCGGCCCGATCTGATCCACGTGCACACGCCGGGCCCGACCGGGCTGCTCGGCGTGTTCGCCGCCCGGGAGTTGCGGGTGCCGGTGGTGCACACGTACCACACCGACCTGCATGCTTACGCCGAGGCGTACCGCGTGCCGGCCGCCGCGCTCACCACCGGCCTGCGCCTGTACGCGCGCCGGCTCGGCGTGCCGCCGGTCCGGGCCGGCGCCGGGCGCCGGGCCGCCGTGGACGCGGTGAACGAGTTCATGCTTCGCGGCGCGGCCGCGGTCATCCTGCCGACCCGCGCCGTGTCGGCGCGGCTCTCGCTGCCGGTGCCGGCCGAGCGCCTCGCGGTGATACCGACCGGCATCTCGCCGGTGCCGCTCGACGCCGCCGCCCGCGGGCGTTTCCGCGCCTCGCACCGGATCGGACCGGCCGCACCGCTGGTCCTCTACGTCGGCCGGGTCAACCGGGAGAAGGGCGTGGATCGGCTGATCGCCGCTTTCGCCCGGGTCGCCGCGGGTCGCCCGGACGCGCGGCTGGTCCTGATCGGAGCGATGTACGAGCGTCGATGGCTGACCCGGCTGCTGCGCGAGTCCGGTGTCGCGGACCGGATCGTCCTCACCGGCCAGCAACCACCCGCGGTCGTCGCCGCCGCCTACCGGGCCGCCGACGTCTTCGCGTTCCCGTCGACCACCGACACCCAGGCGCTGGTCCTGCTGGAGGCCGCGCACAACCGGCTGCCGGTCGTGATGGCCGACCCGTTGCTGCACGCGCACGGACTGCTCGGTGACGCCGCGCTGCTGACCGGTCCGGCGCCGGACGAACTCGCGGCCGGCATCGGCGCCCTGCTCGACGATCCGGCGGCCGCCCGGGCGCTCGCCGGACGTGCCGCCCGCCGCGCCGCGAACCACACCGCGGACGGCTACGCCCGGTCGGTGTGCGCCCTCTACCGATCGCTTCCTTTTCGAGACGAGACGTTCCGTCTTGACAAGCGGGCCACATGCCGTCATGCTCGCTATTCAAGACGAGACGGTCCGTCTCGTTAGGGACTCGAGGAGGAAGCGCTCTGCGTACCCCAGCGCAACTGGCACTCGCCGAGGTCACCAAGCACTACGGCACCCACGTCGTCCTGGACCGGATCTCGCTCACCGTCAAGCCGGGCGAGCGGCTCGGCGTGATCGGCGACAACGGTTCGGGCAAGTCCACCCTGCTCAAGCTCATGGCGAACGTCGAACGGCCGGACAACGGCGAGCTCGTGGCAGTCGCGCCCGGTGGCGTCGGTTACCTGCCGCAGTCGCTCGGCCTGCCGCCGGAGGCCACCGTCGCCGACGCCGTCGATCTGGCCCTGACCGATCTGCGTGAGCTGGAAGGCCGGATGCGAACGGCCGAACGCTCGCTCTGCGCGACGGGCGCGGAGCTGGCCGCCTACGCCGAGCTCGTCGCGGAGTACGAGGCACGCGGCGGATATGAGGCCGATACCCGGGTGGAGGTCGCGCTGCACGGGCTCGGGCTGCCCGGGCTCGACCGGAGCCGCCGGCTCGGCACACTGTCCGGCGGCGAGCGCTCCCGGCTCGCCCTGGCCGCCACGCTGGCCTCCGATCCGGAGCTGCTGCTGCTCGACGAGCCCACCAACGACCTGGACGACCAGGCCACCGCCTGGCTCGAGCAGCGCCTGCGCGCCCACCACGGCACCGTGGTGGCGATCACGCACGACCGGATGTTCCTGGAGCGGGTGACCACCGCGATCGTCGAAGTGGCCGACGGCCGGGTGCGCCGCTACGGCGACGGCTACGGCGGATACCTCGTCGCCAAGGCGGCTGAACGTGCCGGTCAGGCGCAGGCGCACGAGGAGTGGCGAGCGGAGCTGGAGCGCCACGCCACGCTGGTCGCGGCCAACGCGGGCCGGCTGGCCGCGATTCCCCGCAAGACGGCCAAGGCGGGCATGGGCACCGGCGCCTGGCGGGCGCGTTCGCGTACGCACGGGGCCGCCGGTCGTCTCCGGCAGTCGCAGCAGCGGCTGCGATGGCTCACCGGCCATCCGGCGCCGCCGCCGCCCGAGCCGCTGCGCTTCACCGCCGCCGTGGCCACCGCGGACGCCGGGGATCGCGACGAGGTGGCCACTCTCGACGGTGTGGTGGTGGCGGGACGGCTCCGCCTGGACGCCTTGACCCTGCGTGCTGGTGAGCGGCTGCTGGTCACCGGCCCGAACGGAGCGGGCAAGACCACCCTGATGCGGGTGCTCGCCGGAGAGCTGCGGCCGGACGCGGGCGAGGTGCGGCGGCCCGGCCGGGTCGGGTTCTTCCGGCAGGACGGGCCGTGCGGCGCGGCGGACCACTCGGTGCTGGACGCCTACGCGTACGGGCGTCCGGGCAGCCCGGACGAGCATGCGGAGGCGTTGCTCGCCCTGGGCTTGTTCCGCCCGGCCGATCTGGCGTTGCGGGTCACCGAGCTGTCGTACGGGCAGCGGCGCCGGATCGAGCTGGCCCGGCTGGTGAGCGATCCCGTGGACCTGCTCCTGCTCGACGAGCCGACCAACCACCTGTCACCGATGCTCGTCGAGCAGCTGGAGGAAGCGCTGGCCGGCTACCGGGGCGCGCTGGTCGTGGTCACCCACGACCGGCGTCTTCGGGCCGCGTTCACCGGCGCGCACCTCCACATGGACGCCGGAACTGAGCATATGCGCAACATCGCATGGAGTAGTCGTCCGGTCACTTTGGGGTCATGATCCTCTTGGAGTCGGCGGGCTCATCGATTAGGTTGAGGGAGTCGTGGTGGACCCGGGAGTGTGATGGCGCCCAAACTGCAACCGCGCGTCGACGGTGATCTGGGGTCCCTCCTGGACAGCGCTGCTTTCCTGCACCAGATCGTCGACGCCCTCGGCTCTCCGCTCAACGTGGTGCTGCCCGATCAGCTGGCCCGCAACGTCCAGGGCTTCCGCGACGTGTACCAGGCACGGCACCTCGGCGGCGGCATCTTCTTCGCCCACAAGGCGAACCGGTCCCGGGCCCTGATCCGCGCCCTGGCCGCCACCGAGGCGGGCATCGACGTGGCCTCGCTGGCGGAGTTGCAGCACGCCCTCGGCGCGGGGTTCGGGCTCGATCGCATCATGGCCACCGGGCCCAAGAGCCGGGAGTTCCTGTGGCTGGCCGCCCGAGCCGGGGTGATCGTCAACGCCGACTCCACGACGGAGCTCACCGAGCTCGCCGGCATCGTGGCGGCGTACCGACTGCCGCGCGTGCGGCTGATGGCGCGGCTGTCCGGGTTCGCCTCGACCGGGACCAACGTGATGACGCGGGCCAGCCGGTTCGGCGTTCCGGCGGCGCGGCTGGCCACGCTCTGGGAGACGCTGGAGAAACACCAGGACCAGGTCGAGTTCCTCGGGGTGGCGTACCACCTGGACACGGTGGGCCTGCCGGAGAAGGCCGTGGCACTGGAGGGGTGCCTGCATGCGATGGACGAGGCACAGCAGCGTGGGCTGCGCCCCCGGGCCATCGACATCGGCGGCGGCTTCGGGGTGAGCTATCTGGACGACGGCCGCCAGTGGGAGGCGTGGACCAGCGAGCTGACCGGCGCCGTGCTCGGCAAGCGGCCGCCGATCACCTGGAACGGCCACGGGTACGGGCTGCGCAACGAGGGCGGCACGGTACGCGGCACGCTGTCCGTCTACCCGGCACACCGGACGACGTCCGGGCCGGCCTACCTGGACCGGTTGCTGGGCACCGAGTCGGCGGCGCAGCGCCGGGCGCTCGGCACGTTGCTGCTGGACAGCCTCTACGACCTGCACGTCGAGCCGGGGCGGGCGCTGCTCGACCAGTGCGGCGCGGTGCTCATGCGGGTCGAGGACGTGCGCGACGACCTGGTACGGGTGGCCGGCAACAGCGCGGACGTCGCCCTGGAGCAGCACGGCGTACTGATGGATCCGGTCCTCGTGCCGCGTGGCGCGCCCGCCGGGAGCGAGCCGGCCGGCGTCTATCTGGCGGGCAATCTCTGCCTGGAGGCCGACCTGCTCACCCGGCGCCAGGTGTACCTGCCCGCCCGGCCGCGCCCCGGCGACCTGCTGGTCTTCGTGAACACCGCCGGTTATCTCATGGACTTCAGCGCCGGCAACGCGCTGATGCAGCCCACCGCGCGCACGGTCGCGGCCCGCCGCGACCGCGGCGGCTGGCGGTGGTGCCTGGACGACCAGTACTGGCCTGTCACGGGCCGGGAGGAGACCGGGTGAGGTACGACAGCGTCACCGACGTCATCGGCGGCACGCCACTGGTACGCATCGACGCGGCCGTGCACGGCCTTCGCAACATCGACCTGTTCGCCAAGATGGAGCTGTTCAACCCGTTCGGATCGGTCAAGGACCGGGCCGCCTGGAACATGGTCCGCCACCGGCTGGCCGGCGCCGCCGAGCGTGCGGAGACCGTGGTCGAGCTCTCCAGCGGCAACACCGCCAAGGCTCTCGCCGTGATCGCCGGCATGCACGGCCTGCCGTTCCGCAGCGTGACCAACCGCATGCGGGTGCCCGAGATCAAGGACCTGTTGCTGCTGCTCGGCGCCCAGATCGACGAACTGCCCGGTCAGTCCGAGTGCCTGGATCCCACCGACACCGACGACCCGCTGACCCGGATGTATCACACGGTGTCCGCGGCCGGCGGCGGCTACCTGCACACCGACCAGTACTTCAACGACCTCAACGTCGAGGCGCACGTACGCGGCACCGGCCCGGAGATCATCGCTGACCTGGACGGGCGGGCGCCGGACTACTTCATCGCCTGCGTGGGCACCGCCGGCTCGTCCACCGGCGTGGCCCGGGTGCTGCGCGAGCACGACCCGGAGGTGACCGTGGTCGGCCTGGTGGCCGAGAAGGCCGACTTCATCCCCGGCATCCGCGACATCGACGAGGTGCACGAGGTCGGCCTGTTCGATCCGGACGTCTACGACACGATCGAGGCGGTCAGCTCGGACGAGGCCATCGACGGGCTGCTCACCCTGGTACGCCGCTGCGGAACCCTCGCCGGCCCGACCGGTGGCGGCGCCTACCAGGGCGCCGTGCGCTATCTGCGCCGCCTCGACGCCGGGCTGACCGGACGGCGTACGGCCGTGTTCATCGTCTGCGACCGGGTCGAGAGCTACATGAGCTACCTGCGGGAGCGGCGGCCGGCGTTGTTCCAGCAGCCGGACCGTACGCACTCGGTGCGCACGCTGACCGCCGAGGACCTGGCCGCTACCAGGACGATCGGCGTGTCCGACGCCCAGGAGTGGATCGCCAAGGAGAACCCGCTGGTAGTGGACCTGCGCAGCCCGTTCGCCTACCGCGCGCTCCACATCGACCGGTCGATCAACATCGTCGACGACCTGTTCGCCGAGATGCTGCACGGCGGGCTGCCGTTCGGCCGGCGCCAGCCGGTTCTGCTGGTCTGCCCGGTGGGGGAGAAGTCGGCGAGTTACGCCGCCCTGCTCACCCGGATGGGGCACCCGGACGTCCGGTCGCTGGCCGGTGGTGTCATCGCCTGGCGTGACGCCGGAGCCGAGCTTGTCCGGGACTGAGGTGGCCGTCGCCTTTCCGGACGATCTGCGGTCCTGGCAGAGCGGGCTGCGCGCGCAGTTCCCGATCATCGCCGGGCACCCGGATCTCGCGTACCTGGACAGCGCCGCCACCGCCCAGAAACCGCAGGCGGTCCTGGACGCCGTCACCGAATATCTGACCACCGGCAACGCGAACGCGGGACGCGGCACCTATCCGTGGGCCAACCGGACCACCGCGCGGATCCAGGACGCCGAGCAGCGGGTCCGCCGGTTCCTCGGCGACCCGGAACCGGATCGGTCCGGCGTCCACTTCGTCAGCGGCACCACGGAAGGGCTGCGGCTGATCGCCCGGGACTGGCTGGCCGGGCACCTGCGCGACGGCGACGAGATCATCGTCCCGTACGCCGATCACTCCGCGAACACGCTGCCCTGGCAGGAGGTCGTGGACCTGCTGGGCCGGCAGGGGATCCGGGTGGGGGTGCGCGCGATGCCGTACGACCCGGCGCGAGACTACGACCACCGCGCTCTCGCCGGGATGGTCGGTCAGCGGACGCGGTTCATCGCCACCACGCACGTGCACCACGTCTACGGCGGCGACATGAACATCGGCCGGATCCGGGCGGCGGCCGGCCCCGGCGCCGTCATCTGCCTGGACGCGGCGCAGGGCGTCGGACACCTGCCGCTGTCGGTGGCCGGGCTGGACGTCGACTTCGTGGTCTTCTCCGGGCACAAGGTGATGGCGCTGCCGGGAACCGGCGCGATCTGGTCGGCGAACCGGCGCGGGCCGGTGTTCGCACCCGGTGGCTGGAGCGGGACGCCGAACACCAGCGGCATCGTGAGCCTGGTCGCGGCGCTGGACTGGCTGGAGGCGGCCGGGCTGGAGCGGATCGCCCGGTGGACGGTCGCGCTGGGTGCCCGGCTGACCGACGGGTTGCGCCGGCTGCCGGCGTACCAGGTGCTGGGCTGCCAGCGCAGCCTCGCGGCCGGCTCGCCGGTGCAGCAGCGGCACGGCATCGTGACCTTCCGCCACCGCGGCATCGGCTCCAACGACCTGGGGTTCATCCTGGCGTCGGAGGGCTTCATGGTCCGGGCCGACGGCCACTGTCAGGCCGAAGGCGGTGAGGAGACCACATCGGTACGGGTGAGCGTCCACGTCTACAACACGGTGGACGAGATCGACCGGCTCCTCGAACTGCTGACCTCGTTGAATTGACCCGGGCGAGAACGCGATCCACCCTATCCGCGGCGACGAGCGGTGATGATCCAGGCGCGGGAGCCGAACCACACGCCGTCGTCACTCAGGTGTGCGGCGATCGTCTCGCGTAGACGCCCGACCGCGTTCGCCGCGGCGGCGCTGTCCAGCCGGTCCAGCGCCTCGCCGGTGGATCGGAAACCGCGCACCCAGTCGAGGGCGCCGGCCACATCCGGACCGAAGTAGACCGGCTCGTCGACGTCGGTGAAAGCCACATCGGCGAACCCGGCGGCAGCGAGGGTCTCCGTCACTCGCGGCGGGTCGGCGAGCGAGAACGGATCCGGTCCCCCGGACGCCACCGGCTCGCCGAGAGCCCGGCGGATGGCGACGTCCCACTCGTTGCGGTCGCCGGCCTGCCAGACCATCATCACCAGGCGCCCGGACGGGCGCAGCGCCCGCCCGATGTTGGTGAACGCGGCGACCGGGTCGTCGAAGAACATCGTGCCGAACCTGCTGACCGCGAGGTCGAAGCGCTCCGGCGGGAAACGGTGGACCTGTACGTCGGCGTGCTCGAAGGCGATGTTGCCGAGCGCTTCGGCCCGGGCGAGCTCACGGGCCCGCTCGACCGCGGCAGCGGAGACGTCGACGCCGAGCGCGCTGCCCGCCTGGGCCGTGCGCGCGGCCTCGCGGGTGGTCTGCCCGGTCCCGCAACCGATGTCCAGGATGTGATCCTGGAGCCGCACACCCCAGTGCCGGCGCAGCACCCGGTGGTGCCGCCGCAGCTCGGCGTCGTATCCGGCCGGATCGAGGTCAGTGGTCACCGCGCAGTCCCTGCTCAGCGGCGTACGCCACGAGGCGGTCCGCCAGCTCACGCGGGCGGCTCAACGCCGGGGTGTGTCCACCGTCGATCTCGTCGGGGTCGATCCCGAGGCGCTCCCCGGCGACCCGGCGAAGATAGCTCGGAGGGAACAGACGGTCGTCGCGACAGATCAGAACCCGCGTGGGAACGTCGGGCCAGGCTCTGAGCGGCGACGGCTCCCCAGCCCGCGCCTCGGATTGGGCGGGCGCCCGCTTCAGCGCCTCAGCCGCCAGCTCCGGCGGGACATCCGGGTAGAACAGGGCGATCTCGTCCGCATACTCCTCCGTCGCCTCCTGGCCGAATCCGGTGTTGACCCAGTAGTCGGCGGGAGCCTCCGCCGGTGCGGGGATCATGGGCGCGACCAGCACCATCAGTTTCACCGCCACCCGGTCGCAGACGAGCGGGGCGGTGAAGCCGCCGAACGACTGCGCGACGACGACCAGGTCGGTCCGGTCACCGATCGCCGCGGCGACGGCGTCCGCATACTCCGGCAGGCCGGCCGAGTCGTCGGCGCAGGGAAGATCGGGTGCGACGGTGTCGTGGCCGCGCGCACGCAGCTCGGCCTCCACCAGATGCCAATACCAGCCGACATCGCCGGCGCCGTGGATCAGAACGAATGTGGCCACCGTGCCTCCTTCCACTTGCGGTGAGAGTAGGCGACCCCTATGACATTTCCGGGCGTCAGATGATCTCCCAGTCCAGCGCGCCGTCGCCGTCCACCCGCGGCCGGTACCGGCCCGCCCACGGCTGGCCGGTCTCCAGCGAGGCGGCGGTCAGCTCCAGCAGTTCGGCGACCGACCCGGGCCACCGCTCGAAGGTGGTGCCGTCTTCCGCGTAGAACTCGCCCACCTGTCCACGACCGTCCGGGCGCTGGTCGGTCACCAGGCTGCCGCCGTCGGCGGATCCGGCGAACGGCACGAACGACCGGTGCCACCAGGGGTTCGTCCCGGCCATGCCCTCGCGGGTCAGGATGCCGCAGTTGACCTTCCAATCTCCGAGGATGCCGTCGAGCGACTCGGGCGTGAAGAACGGCGGCAGGGTGAAACCGGAGGCACCGTCGTGCCTGCGTAACGAGGCGACCAGGTCGGCCGGGAACGCCACCGACATACGCCGCTGCAGGTCGTCGATCCGCGCGGCACGGGCCGGCGGCCGTAGCGAGCGGGCGCTCGCCGGCGCGTGCTTGGCCAGCCACTTCTCGATCCGCCGCCAGGCCGCGTTCACCCGGGCGGTGGTCGTGGCGTCCGGCTTGCCGACCGCGACCGGGCCGCTGCTCTGCGGGCAGGCGTCGGCCGCCGCCGGGCGAGGGCTGGACGTTCGCAGCGGGGGCACCGGCAGGATGGTCACGTACCCGGTGGGCTCGGGCGAGGTGAATTCACTGACCTGGAATTCCGCGCCCAGGTCGGTGGGGGAGCGGCTCCACCACGCCAGGTTGCAGACCACCAGCACCATGACGACGAATACCGCCAGCAGGCTCAAGACCACTTTCCGGCCGCTGACCGGTGGGCGGCGTTCCGGAACCGCGGCCTCCGGTGCCGTGCTCGTACCGCCTGTCGCCCGCAGCGCCGGATCGAGCCACTCGGCGGCCTGGTCGAAGCCGGCCGTCGTGTCGGCCGGGATGCGGCCGGCCACCCGGACCGGAAGCGCCGCCTCGTCCAGCTCCACGTCGCCGATCGTCACGACGCAGGCGGCGACACCGTGCCCGGCCAGAGCATCGAGGGCGAGCGTCGCGTGGTTCACCGCGTCCGGCCCCGGCCCGGCCACCACCACGGCCGGCGCGCCGACCGCGGCCGCCAGGTCGGTGAGCGTCCAGCCGTCCCGGCCCACCGGCACGGCCGGGCCGGCCGAGCCGGCGACCAGCACCAGCGTGTACGCCCGGGTCACCGCCCGGATCAGGTCGCGTGCCTGGTCCAGGGTCAGCTGGTCGGCGCCGGGCAGTTCGACGCGCCCGGCCAGGTGCGGCCGCGCCGGATCGTCGCCGGCGGTCTCGCCCACGACGACCACCGCCACCGGGACCTCGGCGGCCGCCGCGAGCGCGGCCACCGCTGTCCGCCAGTCGACGCCGGCCGAGGTCGCCGTCACCATCCACGCCCCGTGGCCAGGCCATCCTTGATTCACGCGGACACTTTAAAGGGTCCCTCACATGTTCTTCGCCGCGGCTTTGATCGCCGCACGGATCCGGGCGTACGTGCCGCAGCGGCAGATGTTACGCAGCCCGTCGAGGTCGGCTTCGGTGATCTCCCGGCCCTCGGCGGCCACCCGGTGGACCAGCGCCACGGCGGCCATGATCTGACCCGGCTGGCAGTAACCGCACTGCACGACGTCGTGGTCCAGCCAGGCCTGCTGCATCGGGTGCAGCTCCGCACCGGCCGTGGCGGCCAGACCCTCGATGGTGACGACCTCGTCGGCCGGCTCCAGGTCCGAGACCGGGATCGAGCACGGGCTGACCGCGCGGCCGTTGAGATGGCTGGTGCACGCCTTGCAGACGTTGATGCCGCAGCCGTACTTCGGCCCGGTGATGCCGAGGATGTCGCGCAACACCCACAGCAGGCGTACGTCGTCCGCGACGTCCACGGTGACCTGCTTACCGTTGACCCGGAAGGTGTGCTCAGGCACGTGTTCCTCCGTCCGTGGGCGAGGCGGGAATCGGCGGGATCGTCGGCTTCGGCGTGAACGAGAGCGTGCCGTGGTTGATCGGGAAGGTGGTCGGCATCGTCCCGGTCGCGCGCCCGTACGCACACGCGACCGCCGCCATCGCCGCGGCGACCCCGAGTTCCCCGGCGCCGCCCGGCCGTTCCGAGCTGCTGGGCATGATGATGATCCGCAGGTCGGGCGGGGTGTTCCACTGCCGGGTGTAGAAGTAGTTGTCCCAGCTGGCCTCCAGGAAGTACCCGTCGCGCAGGTGCAGGCTGGAGGTCAGCGCGAGCGCGATGCCGTCCATGACGCAGCCCATCATCTGCGCTTCCAGACCGCGCGGGTTGACCACAAGGCCGACGTCCACGGCGAAGACCGCCCGGGTGACGCGGGGGCCGCCGACACCGTCGCGGATCGGGCGGTTGACCGTCTCCGGCCGGCAGTCGATCTCCATGAGGGCGGCGCTGACGCCCTTGTACTCGGAGTGGAACGCGATGCCCTGCGCCACGCCCGCCGGCAGTGCCCGGCCCCAGCCGCCGGCCTCGGCGGCCTGCCGCAGCACCGCCCGGGCACGCTCGTCGCGCAGGAAGTCGAGCCGGAACCGGTACGGGTCCTTGCCCATCCGATCGGCGAGCCGGTCGACGATGAGCTCCCGCGCGCACGTGGTGTCGGGAGAGTAGACGTTGCGCATGCTGCCCGTGTTGAAGCCCTTGCCGGTCTCGCTGAGCAGCCGGCTGTGTACGCCGAACCGGTACGGCGAGGTGTGGCTGAACTGGAAGAACGTCTGGGCGAAGGCGGCGTCGCCGATCGGCAGTTTCGCGGCCATGGCGGTGAACAGCTCGCCGAGGCCGTGGCCCAGGTCCGTGGTGACGCTGGTGTGCCGTTGCTCGTACCCCAGCACCACGTCGCCGGCGTAGGCGACGCGTACCCGGGAGGTGGCCATCGGATGCGTGCGCCCCTGGCGCGCGTCGTCGGCGCGATGCCACATCAGCTTCACCGGCTTGCCGATCTTCTGCGACACCTCGGCGGCTTCCAGGGCAGCGTCGAAGAACAGTTTGCGGCCGAACGAACCACCCCCTTCCGTGACGTGCACGGTGACATTGCCCAGCGGCAGCCCGAGCCGGGCGGCGATGGCCTGCTTGGCGACGATCGGTGACTTCAGCCCCGACCAGATCTCGGCGCGCCCGCCGCGTACGTCGGCGATCGCGCAGTTGGGCTCCAGCGCGCTGTTGCTGCGGAAGTGGAAGGTGAACCTGCCTTCCACGACCGGGGTCGGCGGTCGCGGCCCGAGTGGCAGCTCAGCGGCGGCCAGCTCCGCCAGCACGGTGGCGTCCGACTTGCCGTCGACCGTGCCGCGTCTCCAGGACACCCGCAGCGCACGGACCGCGTCGATGCACTGGCCGAAGGTCTCGGCGCGTACCGCCACACCGGTGGAGACCGTCACCACGTCGGTGACGCCGGGCATGGCGAGAACCTCGCCGAGGTTGGCCACCGCACCGACCTTGCCGTTGATGGTCGGCGGGCGGCACAGCATCGCCGGTTTCGCGCCGGCGACGTCGAGGTCCATCGCGAACTTCTTGCGCCCGGTCACGGCGTCCCGGGCGTCGATGCGGCTGTGCGGTTTCCCGATGACGGTGAAGCTCTCCCTCGGAGCGAGCTCCACCGGCACGGACAGGGTCTTCGGGCTGGCCGCCGTCGCGGCGAGCTCGCCGATGCCGACTCGGCGGCCGGCCCGGTCGGTGATGACACCGTCCTCGAGCCGCAGGCCGGTGACGGGCGCACCGAACAGGGCCGCCGCCGCTTCGAGGAGCCGGTGGCGGGCCACGGCGGCGGCGACCCGGATCGGCGTGTAGGTGGCGATGGTCGTGTTCGACGCGCCGGTCAGCTGGTTGAACAGCAGCTCCGGCCGGGCGTCGGCCAGGGTGACGCGGACCCGGTGCAGCGGTAGGGAAAGCTCCTCGGCGATCAGCATGGCCGTCGAGGTGGTGATGCCCTGTCCCACCTCGGCCCGGGGCAGAGCGAACGACGCCGTCCCGTCCGGGTTGATCTCCACCGAGATCAACCCGGACGTCGGCAGCGCGGCCGCCGTCATGATGTCGTTGAGGTCGAGCAGCTCCGTCAGGTCCGCCGCCGCGGGTTCTCCGTGGTGCAGGTCGGCCGCGGTGACCAGGACCGGGGCCGCCAGGACGTACCCGACGAAGCGCCGCCTGTTCATTCGGGCCGGTTGATCGTAGGGATCTCGATTTTGGTCGCTTTGCCCTTGGTCAGATAGAAGAGGATGTACTGCCGGGCGGCCTCGTCGATCACCCAGGCGGCCTCGGGCACCAGCGGCAGCGGGATCAGGCCCTCCCGGAACCGCACCAGCGCCGGCCAGGCGGTGGCGATCAGCGGGCCCCAGATCGGTTCACGCTTGATGCCGTCCCAGTCCGCTACCTGGTCGCCGACCAGATAGCGGGCGAGCGCGTTGCAGAGCGGCCGGCTGACGCTGCCCGGGCTGGTCTGTTCGGC
Organism: Actinoplanes aureus; assembly: GCF_015704865.1. Classification (GTDB taxonomy): domain Bacteria; phylum Actinomycetota; class Actinomycetes; order Mycobacteriales; family Micromonosporaceae; genus Actinoplanes; species Actinoplanes aureus. The sequence continues at coordinate 605,953 of NZ_JADQTO010000003.1, forward strand.
GAGCTGGCCGAGCAGGATGTCGGTGAGCTCGACGCCCTCGCGGGTCGGGCCCATGTTCGGCGGCAGCACCTGATCGGACTGGGCGTTGGCCGCCGCCCAGGTGGCCGGGATGTACTCGTCGCGGATCCCGAGCATGTGCGCGGTCACCTGCCAGACGTGCAGGTAGGCCTGGGAGTCGGCGGCGCTGATCGGCACCTTCCACTCGCGCATCTTGCGCATCGCGTACGTCGGCAGCGTGTGCCAGGTGACCAGCATGTCCTCCTGGCTGATCGGGATACCCCACTTCCAGTGCGGCGACTGCTGGAGCAGATGCCGGATCGCGGCGTGGACGAGGCGGGTCTTCACCGCCTGGACGATGCAGTCGCCGTCCGGCCGGTACGCGTTCAGCGCCCCGACCGCGAAGCCGAGCAGGCTGGTCTTGGCGACCCGGTCCTCCATGTCCGCGCCGCCCTTGGAGTAGTAGACCGCCCACGCCTCTTTCGGGATGGCGGTGCTCAGCATGCCGCCGCCCACGCCGTTGAGCAGGTTCAGATAGATGCCCCGGGATTTGTTGAACCGCGCCGCGGTCTCGAGCTTGGCGCGGTCCGCCCATTCCGGCAGCCGGCGCGCCTTCTCGATGAAGTCGTGCAGGTACCCGGGCAGCCCGGCGGGCAGCGGCTGGTCGTTGCGGGTCCAGTCCCACAGCAGCCGGTTGACCTCGGGCACGACTCCGCTGTCGAGCAGCTGGGCGGAGACCGGGTCGGCCTCGGTGTCGTACACGCTCCGGGGACCTTCATCGGTGCCCCATGCCGGGGTGGCGAGGCCGAGCGCACCGGCCGCACCCAGCGCCCCTCCGGACAGCAGTACCTTGCGCCTGCTCATCTCCGACATTTACGCAAAACCTTTCACGGGCGGTTGGTGACCGGGATTTCGATGCTGATCGGGCGCGCCTCGGACAGGAACAGCAGCGCCGCCTTGCGCAGGAACTCGTCGAACAGCCAGTACGCCTTCGGCGCGAGCGGGAACGGCAGCAGCCCTTCGCGTACGGCGATGAAGGGCCCCCAGGCCGCCCGCAGCAGCGGGTCCCAGACCGGTTCCCTGGGGATCTTGAGCCATCCGGCGATCTGGTCGCCGAGCATGAACCGGGTGAACGCACCGAGGATGGGCTTGCTGAGCAGGCCCGCGTCGATCGGGGTGCCGAGCTTGAGCAGGATGTCGGCCAGTTTGACGCCCTCGGGCGTCGCCGCCAGGATCGGGTCGAGCACCTGCTCGGCCTGCGAGTTCGCCTCGCTCCACGAGGCCGGGATGTACTCGTCCCGGATCCCGAGCAGATGGGCGCCGACCTGCCAGGAGTGCAGGAAGGCCGCGGACTCGTCGTCCGGGATCGGCACCTCCCAGTCGGTCAGCTTGCGCATGACGGTGGTGGGCAGGCTGTGCCAGGTGACCATCATGTCCCGCTGGCTGATCGGGATGTCCTCGTCGGCGACGTCCGCCCAGTAGGGCGACTGCGGCAGCAGGTGACGGACCGCGGCGTGGACCAGCCGGGTCTTGACGGCGGTCACGATCATCTCGCCGGTGGGCAGGTACGCGTTGACCGAGCCGATGTCGTACCCGAGTTTGGCGGTCTTGGAAATGCGGTCCTTCATGTCCGCGCCGCCCTGCGAGTAGTAGACGGCCCGGGCCTCCTTCGGGATGACCGTGCTCATCATGCCGCTGGCCAGCCCGTACAGGACGCCGAGGTAGAGCCCTCGCTTCTCGTTGAAGTCGACCGCGAGGGCGAGCTTGCGCTGGTCGGCCCAGGCCGGCAGCTGCCGGGCCCGCTCCATGAAGTCGCGCAGGTCCGCCGGCAGACCGGCCGGCAGCGGCTGTCCGTTCTTGGTCCAGGTCCGCAGCAGCTGGTTGACCATGGGGACGTCGCCGCGCTCGATCAGCGAGGCGACCAGCGGATCGGCCTCGGAGTCCCACACCCACCGCGGATCGGCGCCCGCTCCGGTGCCCGCCACCGATCCCTTGGCGGACCACGTCCACATCGATTGCGCGTGTGCCGGCGCGGCCACGCTCAGGGCGCCGAGCGCGCCGAGGGCTCCGCCGGCTCTCAACATGTTGCGTCTGGTGACTGGTTCCACGGTCCGCTCCTTGGCTGATACGGTGAAACAAGTTCTGCCGGTATGTATCAGCGATGAGAGCACAGCGTGCCGGCGAATCACAAGACATAGAATGACGGCCGTCGATTGACGAACGCGGTCTGAGCAGGCCTGTTGATACCGTGATACAAATAGCGTAAAAGTATCTCCCCGGGGAGGGACGCCATGCTGCCGCCGGCCTCGGAATCACTGCTGGGGCGCGCGCTCGCCGAGGCGTTCGAGCTGGCCGACCTCGACGAGGAACCGGCCGGCGACAACGACGAGGTCACCACCCGCCTGCTCGACGCGGCCTACGACCAGTTCTGCCGGATCGGGATCCGGCGATCCACGATGGGCGACGTCGCCCGGCGGGCCGGCGTCTCCCGGATCACCGCCTACCGCCGGTTCGCCACCAAGGACGCGCTCGTGGAGCAGGTGGTCCGGCGCGAGTTCCGCCGCTACTTCGACCGGTTCCTCGTCGACATCCAGCAGGCCCGGACCGCCGCGGACCGGGTGGTGCTGGGCTTCGTCAGCTCCCTGCAGGCCATCCGGAGCAACCCGCTGATCGGCGGCCTGATGGACATCGAGCCGGACCTGCTCGTGCCCTCCCTGATCGGCAACGGCGGGCGCACGCTCGCCACCGTGCAACAGTTCGTCGCCGGCCAGCTTCGCAAGGAGCAACAGGCCGGCAACATCTCCGCTTCTGTGGACGTGGAAGTCGCCGCCGAACTGATGACCCGGCTGTCCTGCTCCTTCCTGGTCACCCCCAGTCACGTCGTCGACCTCGACGACGCCGAACAGCTCAGCGCCGTGGCCCGCCGTTTCCTCGCACCCATGCTGTCGGCCGATCCGAACGTTTGAGGGTTGTCCTCGAGTCAGCTGTGTACTTATCCGTCGAACCTTCACTCGAAGGTTCAGCGATACGGTCGAAGGAATGACAGACGCCCAGCCTTTCACCGGCGCCGCGCTCACCGCGATGCTGCCCCCAGCCGTCCGCCTGCTCGCCCTCGGCGAACCCACCCACGGTGTCGAGGCCTTCCCGGAACTGCGCAACGAGCTCTTCCAGCACCTCGTCGAACACCAGGGCTACCGCTCGATCGCCCTGGAGAGCGGCTGCCTGGCCGGCCTGACCGCCGACGCGTACGTCACGCACGGCACCGGCACCCTCGACGACGCGGTGAGCAGCGGACTCACCCACGACTTCGGCGCCTCACCCGCCAACCGCGAGCTGCTGCGCTGGATGCGCGAATACAACGAACAGCGTCCGGCGCACGAGCGGCTCCACTTCTACGGCTTCGACGGCGAGCTGGAGACCATGGGCGCGGCCAGCCCGCGCGCGGCGCTGACCGCACTGCACGACTACCTCGCCGCCTACCGTGACCTGCCGTGGAGCACGGCGACGCTGGACGGCCTGCTCGGCGCCGACGACCGCTGGAGCAATCCGGGCGCCATGCGGGATCCGGCGCAGTCCGTCGGCCGTACCCCGGAAGCCGACCGGCTCCGCGTGCTCACCGACGACATGCGGGCGCTGCTTCACGCGTACGCCCCCGGTCTGATCGCCGCCACCTCACCGGACACCTGGTGGCGTGCCGACCTCGACGCCCGCACCGCGGGCGCGCTGTTGCGCTACCACGCAGCCATGGCCGACACCGCGCCGGACCGCTTCAGCGGCCTGCTGGCACACCGTGCGGCGATCATGGCCGACAACCTCGACGCCATCCTGCGCCGCGAAGCCGATCGCGGACCCACCCTCGCCTTCGCCAACAACGGACACCTGCAGCGCGACGAGAGCAGCATGACGTTCGGCGGCGGGCGGCAGCGTTGGTGGAGCGCCGGCGCCATCCTCAGCAGCCACCTCGGCGACCGCTACGCGTTCGCCGCCGGCAACTTCGGCAGCCTCGGCGACGACGTCCCACCCGCCGGCACCCTGGAAGGCACGCTGTCGGCCTTGCCCTACGACCGCGCCGTCATTGACCCCGGCCGCCTCACGGCGGCCTACGACCGACGCACCCCGGCCGACTTCACCTACGCCTCCATCGACCCGGCCACCATCGACCGGATCAACGCGCTCATCTTCATCAAGCACGTGGTCCGGGCGGCATTTTTCCGGTACGGGTGAGCCGAGTCCCGCCCTGCCCGCGAGCCGGCAGCCACTCCGGACACCACCGCGACCGCCGGGCCCAGGCAGGTGGTCGCGGTGGGCGGGTACCGGTCAGGCGAGCAGTTCCGCCAGCCGCGCCGCACCCACGTTCCCACCCGAGATGATCACACCGATCCGGGCCGGCACCGGGTCGAGCCGTCCGGCCAGCAACGCGGCCGGCCCGGACGCGCCGCTGGGCTCCAGCACCAGCTTGAGCCGGTCCACGGCGAACCGCAGCGCGTCGCGCAGTTCGTCATCGCTGACCAGCACGATCTCGTCGACCAGCTCCTTGTTGATGGAGAAGGTGAGTTCGCCGGGGATAGGGGCGGCCTGACCGTCCGCGATGGTGCGCGGTATGTCGATGCGGACCCGCTCCCCGGCGGCCAGCGAGCGCTTGGTGTCGTCGCCGGCCCGCGGCTCGACGCCGACCACCCGGATGCCCGGCTGCACACCCTTGGCCGCGACCGCACTGCCGGCGATCAGTCCGCCACCGCCGACCGGCACCACGATCGCGTCCAGCTCCCCGGCGTCCTCCAGCAGCTCCAGCGCGGCCGTGCCCTGCCCGGCGATGACGTGCGGATGCTCGTACGGCGGGATCAGTGCGAACCCGCGCTCCGCAGCGAGCCGCCGGCCGATCTCCTCCCGGTCCCCGGTGTACCGGTCGTAGATGACGATCTCGGCGCCGTACCCACGCACCGCGTCGAGCTTGGCGGCCGGGGTGTCCTCCGGCATCACGATCACCGCGGTGCTGCCCAGCTCGCGCGCGGCCAGCGCGACCGCCTGCGCGTGATTGCCCGACGAATAGGTCGCGACGCCCCGCGCGAGCTGCTCGGCCGACAGCCGGGAGATCGCGTTGTAGGCGCCCCGGAACTTGAACGCCCCGACCCGCTGCAGGTTCTCCGCTTTCAGGAAGACCCGCGCACCGACCCGCTCGTCCAGCGTCCGGGAGCGGATTACCGGCGTGCGGTGCGCGACCCCGTCGATCCGCTCGGCCGCGTCCCGGACGTCCTGCAAGGTCACCGTCACCCCGCCCACGGTAACCGCTGCTGCCTTCCTTCGATGTCTTACGGCGCGGTGAAATCAGGCCTGGTCCCGCAGGTAGGTCAGGACGGCGAGCACCCGCCGGTTGGTGTTGTCGTCCGGCGGCAGGTCCAGTTTGGCCAGGATGTTGCCGACGTGCTTGCCGACGGCCGCCTCGGAAAGGGTGAGCGTCCGGGCGATGGCCGCGTTGGAGTGGCCCTCGGCGATCAGCTCGAGCACCTCCCGTTCGCGCGGGGACAGCCGCGCCACCGGGTCCTGGCGTCGGCCGAGCAGGCGGCGGACCACCTCGGGGTCGATGACGGTGCCACCGGCCACCACCCGGCGCAGCGCGGTGGCGAAGTCGTCGACGTCGACGACCCGGTCCTTCAGGAGGTAGCCGACCCGGCGGCCGTCGCCGGAGCCGAGCAGCTCCGCCGCGTACCCGTGCTGCACGTACTGGCTGAGGGCGACGACCGCCAGCGCGGGGTTGTCGCGGCGCAGCTGGACGGCGGCGCGCAAGCCCTCGTCGTGGAAGCCCGGCGGCATGCGGATGTCGGTGACGACCAGGTCGGGTTGCCGGTCGGCGACCGCGCGCAGCAGCTCGCCGGCGTCGCCGACCGCGGCCACGACGTGGAACCCGAAGCGTTCCAGCAGGCCGGCCAGTCCGGCGCGGAGCAGCACCCCGTCCTCGGCCAGTACGACGTTCACGCGGTCGGACACGGCAGCTCCACGCGGATCAGGGTCGGGCCGCCGGGCGGGCTGGCCAGCAACATCCGGCCCTCGGCCACCGCGGCCCGGTCGGCCAGTCCGGTCAGGCCGGTACCGCGGGCCGGGTCCGCACCGCCGTGACCGTCGTCGCCGACCTCGACGACGAGCAGCCCGGCCTGCTCGCTGGCGGTCACGGTGCCGGACGTCGCGCCGCTGTGTTTGGCCATGTTGGCGAGGGACTCGGCGACGACGAAGTAGGCGGTCGCCTCGACGTGGTCCGGCAGGCGCCGGGGCAGGTCGGCTGTCACCCGTACCGGAATGGGGGTTTGTCCGGCAAGGTCGCGCAACGCGACCGCGAGGCCGAGGTCCGTGAGTAGCTGCGGCCGGATGCCGTGGATGAGTTCGCGCAGCTCGCCCATCAGTTCCTTGGCCTGCCGGTGCGCGGTGGTCACCGCGCCGGCGGCGGGAGAGGAGTCCGGCAGATCGAGGCGGGCGAGGCCGAGTTGCAGGGTGAGCCCGACGAGCTTCTGCTGTGCGCCGTCGTGCAGGTCCCGTTCGATGCGGCGGCGCTCCGCCTCGAACGCGTCCACGAGACGCGCACGTGACCGGGACACCTCGACGAGTTCGGCGCGCAGCGCCTCGGCGGAGGCGGTGTGCAGCACAGCGCGGGCGACCGCGGCGTGCGCCGCAGCGGTGAGAGCCAGCAGATAGGGCACGCCGGCCGCGGCGACGAGAGCACCGATCGCGTACGGGACCGCCTGTTCCGCCGTGACGATGGTGACCACGCCGAACGAGACCGGCCCGCCGTCGACCAGCACCGGGCTGAACAGGCAGACCCCGATCAGCAGGACGGTCACGAACAGCGCGCTGTAGACGACCGGAACCGCGGTGACCATCACGGCGGCATAGCCCAGCCGCCGCCACGGCGAGCCGGTGGCGACGAGAGGGCGATCGCCGACCAGCCGGAGCCGATGGCGCTCCAGGCGGGGGAGTGGCCGTGCCGCCAGCGGGCCCAGCCCGGCGAGCAGAACCGCGCCCGCCACGAACAGCAGCAGGGCGACGACCGGGTCGGCGGTGCCGGTGAGGAGCTTGCGCAGCAGCACCAGCCAGGGCGCGGCCAGCAGGCCGAACGGCACGGCGACGGCGGCAGCGACCGGCACTGTGCTGAGCACGAACGCCAGCGACCGCCAGGGCCACCAGGTGATCAGGAACCGGCGGGATCGGATGGCATTGTGGAGGGTCGGCACGCAGCCACGGTAACGACGTCGGACAGCTCGCCCCAGGAGTCCAGCCGTAGATCCGGGGTAGGGCTAGGCATACCCCGGAACGGTCACTGCACGTAGCGACCCGCGGCCGGCTCGGCCTGCCCGATTCCGCCCCGGGCTCCCGGCCCGCGACCTCCCGGGCGGCTCGGGTGCCGCGCTGAGCCACCGCGTCCGTCAGGCGCCCGAGCTCTTCCGGTCGGCCTCGCCGCCTCGCCGGCGGTTCCGGTACGCCTGAGCCTTGCGCCGGTTGCCGCAGACCGCCATCGAGCACCAGCGGCCCGCCCCCGAGCGGGACGAGTCGTAGTACGCCCACCGGCACGTGTCGTTGTCACACACCTTCAACCGTTGCCAGCTGCCGTCGGCCATCGCCCGCGCGATGATCGCGAGCAGCCTTCCGAGGGCACGGTCGGCCGGTGTGCCGTCGGCCGTGAAGTCGAGGCCGTCCGGGGTGAAACGGGGCCGTAGCCGCACCCGCTCGGCGGCTTCGTCGAGAACCGCCGCCGATCCGCTGATCAACAGCTCCCGGATGCCTTCGCGCAGCGTACGGGCGTGGAGCAGGTCGGTATCGCCGGCCGTGGACGACTCGTCGAGCAGTCCCGCGTACCGCAGCCAGGCGGTCAGATCGCCGGCGTCCGGCAGCGCCTCGACGTCTTTCTCCACGTCATAGGTGTTGACGAACTCCCGGACGACCCGGAGCGGCCCTTCGACCGGCATGGCGCATCACCTCTGAACCCAGTTTACTGGTTACCGATCCGGGTAACCGGCTAACGAGTTCACCGGTTACGAGGAGGGCATCGTGGGCCGAGACTTCCGCCGGCTCTTCACCGGCACCGCCGTCTCCGCGCTCGGCAGTGAGATCAGCGAGCTGGCCCTGCCCCTGCTCGCGATCCTCACCTTCCACGCCACCGCCGAGCAGGTGGGCGTCCTGCGCGCCGCCCAGTTCCTGCCGTTCCTGCTCTGCACCCTCTACGCCGGCGTCCTCGTCGACCGGATGCGCCGCCGCCCGCTCATGGTCGCCGCGGACCTCGGCCGGTTCGTCGTGCTCGGCGCCGTTCCGCTGCTCGGCTGGGCCGGCCTGCACCGGATGGAGCCGCTCTACGTGCTGGTCTTCCTGGCCGGCGTCGGCACCGTGGTGCACCAGCTCGCCGACCAGGCGTACCTGCCGACCCTGGTGGACCGGGACCGGCTGCTGACCGCCAACGGCCGGATCGCCGCCGCCCAGTCCGGCGCCGAACTCTCCGGCCAGGGCATCGGCGGCCTGCTCGTGGCCTGGCTGACCGCACCCGTCGCGGTCGCCGTCGACGCGCTGTCGTACCTGGTCTCCGCCTTCGCGGTGGCCGGCATCCGCACCCCCGAGCCCAAGCCGGTCCGCCACCACGCCACCCCTCTGCGCCGCGAACTGTTCGAGGGCCTGCGACACCTGGCCGGCAGCCGCCTGCTGCGCCCGCTGGTCGGCGAGGCCGCCACCTACAACGTCGCCTACCAGGTGTTCTCCCTCGGGCTGCTGCTCTGGCTCGCCCGCGACCTGCGCCTGTCCCCGGTGGTGATCGGCGTCGTACTCGGCCTGGCCGCCGCCGGCGCCCTGGCCGGCGCGCTCACCGGCGCCCGGCTCTCCGCCCGCTACGGCTTCGGCCGCACCATGCTCGTCACCATGGCCATCGGCAACAGCGCCCCGCTGCTGCTCTTCGCCGCACCCGGCGGCGGCACGGGAGTCGCCGTACTCGTCGGTGCCGTCTTCATCGTGGCCGGGTTCGGCACCGCCCTGGCCAACGTGCACAACCGGAGCCTGCGGCAGAGCGCGGTGCCCGACGAGATCCGCGGCCGCGTGACCGCGGCGTACCGCCTGGTCTCCTGGGGCACCCTCCCGCTGGGCTCGCTCGCCGGCGGCTTTCTGGCCACCGAACTCGGCGCCTACGGCGCCTGCCTCGCCGGCGCCGCCGGCATCGCCGCGGCAACCCTCTGGGTCGCGCTTTCCCCGATCCCGCGCCTTCGCGAAACTCCCGCTTACGTCTGACCAAGGGGTACGCGTACCGCCGTTCCGGCTGGGTATGCGCCATATCGATAGGGAGGTGGCGGTGATGGAAGAGCCGATCGGCACACTGACACCACTGAGTGACACCGGCCAGGTGGTGGCCGACCCCGAGCAGGACCTGCGGGGTCGTACCGTGATCGACAGCGCCGGCGAGAAGGTCGGGACCGTGACGGACCTGCTGGTGGACACCGCCGCGAACGCCGTGCGGTTCCTTCGGGTCGAGCACGGCGGCGTGCTGGGCTTCGGTGCCACCGCGTCGTTCATCCCGGTCGACGCGATCAGCCGGGTGACCGACGACGAGGTGTACGTGGAGTCGGCCAAGGACCGGATCGCCGGGGCGCCGCGCTACGACCCGGACCTGGTCGATCAGCGCGACTACTACGAGAAGATCTACGGTCACTACGGGTATCCGCCGTTCTGGACGCCGGGATACTTCTATCCGGGTTTCCCCAACGGCCGCTGAGGGCTCGTCCGGCGTACCTGAGTTGCGCGGTGGCGTGCCCCGGGTAGGGTTGCCACCCATGTCCAGCAGCGCCACGGTTACGTATCGGACCAGCGACGACGGCACCACCCTGCACGCCACCCTGACCGGCGAACTCGACCTGGGCGACGCCGACGACATCCGCGACAGCCTCGTCGCCACCGCGCGGCAAACCGGCTGCCAGCGGCTCGAGGCCGACCTGGCCGAGGTCGGGTTCATCGACTCCTACGCGCTCGGTGCCCTGGTGAGCGCCCGCAACAGCGCCGCCGCCGACGGGATCACCATGACCCTGGTCAACCCGTCCCCGCCGGTGCGCAAAGCGCTCGAGGTGACCGGGCTGAGCGACGTGTTCTGGTTGTGAACCTCTTGTCGTGAGCCTCTTGAGTCGGCCCCTGGGGGAGGCGGCAGACTCGGCACTATGCCGGAGCTGAGCGGGATGACCCGATGACCGAGATCCAGATCGGCGTGCTCGGCGCCGCGCGGATTCTGCGGGGCGCCCTGCTCGCACCCGCCCAGCGGGTCGACGGGGTCACGGTCGCGGCGATAGCCGCGCGTGACCCCGCACGCGCCCGGACCTACGCGGCCAAGCACCGGATCCCCCGGGTGCACGACAGCTACGAGGCGCTGCTGGCCGATCCCGCCATCGACGCCGTCTACATCCCGTCCCCCGCCGCGCTGCACGCCCGGTGGACCATGGCCGCCCTCGACGCCGGCAAACACGTCCTGGTCGAGAAGCCGTTCACCGCCAACGCCGCCGAGGCCGAGCGGGTGGCGGCCGCCATCGCGACCTCGGACCGGGTGGTCATGGAGGCCTACCACACCGGTCACCATCCGCTGACGGCCCGGCTGCGCGAGATCCTCGCCTCCGGCGAGATCGGGACCGTGCGCGCGGCCCGAGCGATCTTCCTGGTGCCGGTCCCACCCGGCCGCAACATCCGCTGGAACCCGGCCTTGGGCGGCGGCGGCCTGCTCGACGTGGGCTACTACCCGGTGCGGCTGCTGCGCGACCTGTTCGGCGAGGCCACCGTCGAGCGCGCGCACGCTCTGCATCGCAACGGCATCGACCGCTACCTGGAGGCCGACCTGACGTTCCCCGGCGACGTCCGGGGCACGGTCGTCTCGTCGTTGTGGTCACGCCACCTGTTCGGCTCCAGCCTGCGCGTCGACGGCGATCGGGGCCGCCTGACCGTCTCCTGGCCCTACCTGCCGCAGTTCGGCTCGCGGATCACCGTGCGCGCGGGTGGGCGCGCCCACCGGGAACGCGCCGACCGGACGCCGACCTACGTCTACCAGTTGCGCGCCTTCCGGGACGCGGTGCTCGGCGACGGCCCGATCCTCACGGACGCGGCCGCTGCGGTGAGCCAGATGCGGGCGCTCGACGACATCTACGTCGCGTGCGGCCTGAGGCCACGCTGCCTGCCGTAGGCCGCGGACGCGTTCATCGAGGTCCAACGCCTCGACTGCGCCGGAATGAGCCCTCTACGCCGTGCTCCGACGCCGTGCAAGCGCTGCCTGCCGCCCCATCGGCACCTGCCTCACCTGCCGACCCCGCTTCCCGCAACGGAACCCCAGGCAGGACCGAAGATCATGGCAAACCACTACTAGGGCGTTCGTCCAGTTGGCCCTGATGTACCGGGATGGGGCCTCCACTCGGCGGCTGGACGCCAGCCGGGCGCCCGGCCGCATGCGAAGAGGGCAGGCGGAGTGGGGGCCCGGGCCGTCGCTTGCACGCGCTATCGGGTGCGGTGGGGTGCGTGGGCTACGGCAGACAGCGGCGGGCCGTCGCTGGCGCACGTTGTGGGGTGTGGTGGGGTGCGTGGGCTACGGCTGGCGGGGGCGGGCCGTCGCTGGCGCACCTTATGAGGTGCGGTGGGGTGCGTGGGCTACGGCTCGGCTCGCCACGGGCCGTCGGGGATGCCGCCGGGCGTCGGCTGGGGCCTGTGTCGGCTACGGCCCTGTCCGGCTGGTAGCGCAGCACGTATTGGAGGACCGGGTGGCGAGCGCTCTGCCCCCCGGACCCGGCGGGCTAGAAGGCTTCCGTAGTCAGGGTCCTCAAGCGGTGATCTTGCTTGGCCCACGCTCAATGCTGTTGGGCCGGACAAGAGAAGGCTCTCTAGCTGTGATGTTCGGGGACGTTGGTCGAGGAAGTGTGACCACTCGATCTGACGATCATCAGCTGGTTCTGTGAACGATGAAGGCCTCCAGCGATGCAGTGGAGTTGTCGAGAAACCACTGACCAGCACCGGAGGCCTTC
>NZ_JADQTO010000030.1 GCF_015704865.1 Actinoplanes aureus
CGCGACTGGACCCCACTCACCGGACCCGACGGCCGGCCCCTACCCCGCCGCGCCGCCATCTCCGGCTTCGGCTACGGCGGCGTCAACGCCCACCTCATCCTCGAAGAACCCCCACCCACCACACCCCAACCAACCACCAACGGCCCCCACGTCATCACCCTCTCCGCCAAAACCCCGGAAGCGCTCACCGAGCAGGCCACCCGGCTGCTCGCCTTCGTCGGCGGAGCGCCGCGCGAGGACGGCGACCAGCAGGACGTGGCGCCGGTCGTCGAGGAGGTGCGCTCGCTGGCGGCTGAGGTGACCGGCGTGTCCGCCGACGACCTGAACGTCGACGAGAACCTGGCCGAGTACGGCGTCGACCGGGTGACCCTGGCCCGCCTGACCGCTACCGTCAACGAGCGGTACGGAACGGCACTGGACCCGGCCGAGGGCAGCATCGCCGCCCTCGCCGACCGTGTGCTCGGCACCACCGGCGCGCCGGCCGGGCCGCCACCCGCCGCCGCTGACGTGGACCTGCGCCGGCTCGCGTACACCCTGCAGGTGGGCCGCGAACCGATGGCCGAGCGCGTCGCGCTGATCGCCGCGAGCGTGCCGGAGCTGCGCACGAGCCTCGCCGAGTTCCTGGGCGGCGAGGTACGCGCCGGCGCTGTGCAGGACACCGGACGGCTGCTCACCTCCCTGTTGGACGGCCCGGAGGGCGAGCGGTTCGTGCGGGACCTCGTCGCGGCTGGACGCCTGCCGAAGCTGGCTGACTTGTGGGTCGCGGGCGCAGGCATCGACTGGCGGCAGCTGTACGGCTCGGAGCCCCCCACCCGCATGTCCTTGCCCACCTACCCGTTCGAACGTCGCCGCTGCTGGGTGGGCGCACGCTCGGAACCCGAAATCGTGGAGGACGACACCGCGGATCCGGTCGAGCGCGTCCTGGCGTACCTCACCGGGGTTTTCGCCACCGCCCTCGGGTGGCGGCCTGAAGAGCTGGACCCGGATGCGGGCTTCGACGAGTACGGCCTCGACTCCCTGACGGCCCGGGAGCTGACCGCGCGGCTGAGGAACCGGTTCCCGGACCTCTCCGCCACGGCGATGTTCGCCGAGCACAGCTTGCGCGGCCTCGCCCGGCACCTCGCCGACCAATACCCGTCCGAACCGGAACGCCGGGCAACCGTCGCCCCCACCGCGGAGCCGATCGCGGTGATCGGCGTCAGCGGGCGCTACCCCGGCTCCCCCGACCTGGACACCTACTGGCAGAACCTGGCGAGTGGCCGGGACTGCGTCACCGAGATCCCGGCCGGCCGGTGGGACCATGGGCGCTTCGCCGCGCTGGCCGAGCGGATCTCCGGCAAGCCGTACTGCCGGTGGGGCGGCTTCCTGGACGACGTGGACGCGTTCGACCCGCAGTTGTTCTCGATCTCCCCGATCGAGGCGCGTTACCTGGACCCGCAGGAACGGCTCTTCATCCAGGCCGTCTGGGAATGCTTCGAGGACGCCGGCTACCCGCGCCGCCGGCGCGGCGCGAACGGCGGCGCCGGAGCGCCGATCGGCGTGTTCGCCGGGGTGACCTACAACAACTATCAGATGTACGCCGCCGAGGCCGGCGAGTGGACGCCGGTCAACTCGCAGACGTTCGGGATCGCCAACCGGGTGTCCTACCTGTTCGACCTGGGCGGTCCGAGCGCCGTCCTGGACACCGCCTGCTCCTCCTCGCTCTACGCCGTGCACTTGGCGGCGGAGAGCATCCGCCGCGGCGAGTGCGCGGCGGCGATCGCCGGCGGGGTCAACCTGACCCTGCACCCGAGCAAGTACGTGACCCTCACCGAGGGGCAGTTCACCGCCAGCGACGGCCGGTGCCATACGTTCGGCGCGGGCGGCGACGGGTACGTGCCGGCCGAGGGTGTCGGTGCCGTGCTGCTCAAACCGCTGTCGGCGGCGCTGGCCGACGGGGACCGGGTGGAGGCCGTGATCCTCGGCTCGGCGGTCAACCACGACGGGCGTACCTTCGGTTTCAGCGTGCCCAACCCGAAGGCGCAGGCGGCCCTGATCCGCACCGCCCTGGACCGGGCGGGGGTGTCTCCGGACACCATCAGCTACGTCGAGGCGCACGGTACCGGTACGAGCCTGGGCGACCCGATCGAGGTGCAGGGCCTGACCGAGGCGTTCCGGTACGGCACCGACCGGTCCGGGTACTGCGCCATCGGCTCCGCCAAGTCGGTCATCGGGCATGCCGAGGCGGCCGCCGGGATCGCCGCCCTCACCAAGGTGATCCTGCAATTGCGGCACGGCGGTCTCGCCCCCTCACCGACCCATTCTGATCAGCTCAACCCGGAGATCGACTTCGCCGCGACGCCGTTCGTCCCGCAGCGCGAGCCGGCTCCCTGGAGCCGTCCGGTCGTCGACGGCCGGACGGTGCCCCGGCGGGCCGGGATCAGCTCGTTCGGCGTGGGCGGCGTCAACGTCCACCTCGTCGTCGAGGAGCCGCCGGAACCGGCGGAGCGGCCCGCCGAGGAGCCCCGGCCGGAGTTGGTGTGCCTGTCCGCGCGTACCGAGGACAGCCTGCGCGAGTACGCCGCCGCCCTCGCCGCGTATCTGCGGGACGTTCGGCCGCGGTTGTCCGACGTGGCTCTCACGTTGCAGACCGGCCGGGAGGAGCTGGCCTGCCGGGCCGCGTTTGTGGCCGCGGACGTCGGTGCCGCCGTGCGGATGCTGGACGCGCTGCGTACCGGCGCCGGCGCTCCCGGCCTCGTGCGCGGCGAGGTACGCCGGGGCGGCGCCGCGGTGACCGCGCCGGCCGCCGACGGGGATCCGGACCGTCTGGCCGAGGCCTGGGTGGCCGGTGCCGAAGTGGACTGGGAGCGGCACCACGCGGGCCGGCCGGTGCGCCGGATCCCGCTACCCACCTATCGCTTCGCCCGCGAGCGCTACTGGATCGTGGAGCGGTCCGCGCCGGAGGTCCCGGTGTCGCAGGAGTTGCCGCCCGCCCCTCCCGAGCGGCTCCAGGACTACCTGCGCGACCTGGTCGGCGAGCTGCTCGGGTTCGACCGGGCCGCCCCACCCGACGTGCGGACCGGATTCTTCGACCTCGGCATGGACTCGGTGCTGGCGACCCGGATGACGAATCGTCTCGAGGAGGATCTGGCCGTCGAGCTCTATCCGAGCGTGCTGTTCGACCATCCCACGGTGACCGAGATGGCGGCGTACCTGGCCACCGTTCTTCCCGCCGGGACGCCGGCGGCGAGTGACGCGCCGCCTGAGCCGGAGGTCGAGACGGTGCGCTACCGCGTCGGCTGGGAGCCGTCCGAGCCGCTCCCGGAGACCGTGGCCACGGATCGGCTGCTGCTGTTCGACGTGGACGCCACCGTGCACGCCGCAGCGCCGGCCGGATCGGTCCTCGTGCGGCCGGGCGCCGGCTTCGCCCGGCTCGGCGACGGCCGGTACGAGGTGCGACCCGACTCCGTCGCCGATCACGAGCGGCTGGTCGCCGAACTCCGCGGAGCCGTGGGCGGTCTGCCGGAGCGGGTGATTCACCTCTGGTCCCGGTCGGGGGAGACCGGGGTCGACGCCGCGTTGCGTGACGGCCCGCTCGCCGTGCTGACGTTCGCCCGGGCGCTGGTGCGTACCGCCCCGGACGCCGCGCTCGGCCTGCTGCACGTCTACCGGTACGACCCGGAGCGCCCCGACCCGGCGGCCGAGTCCTCCGGCGGCCTGGCCCGCAGCATCCCGCATGAGAGCCCGCGGATCGGCTGCGCCACGGTCGGCGTTCCCGACGAACTGCTCGCGCGGCCCGCCGAACTGCTCGCCCTCTGCGCCGCGGAGTTCGCTGTCACCGACCACGATCAGCGGGAGGCGCGCTACAGCGCGAACCAACGCTGGGTGCGCCGGCTGCGGCAATTGCCGGACGCCACCCTGGCAACACCTGGGGTACGCCGGAACGGCGTCTACCTGATCAGCGGCGGCGGTGGCGGCTTGGGCCTGATCTTCGCCCGGCACCTGACCGAGAAGTACGGCGCGGCAGTCGTACTGATGTCGCGTTCCGCCCTCGGCGAGGCCCGCCGAGCCGAGCTGGGCGACCGGGTCTGCCATCTGCGCGGCGACGTGACGAACGCCGTGGACGTCGACCGGGTCGTCGCCGAGGTGCGCCGCCGCTTCGGCCGTCTCGACGGCGTGATCCACGCCGCGGGTGTGCTCCGGGACGCCCTGCTGGTGAACAAGACCGACCGGGACGTCGCCGAGGTGCTCGACGCGAAGGTGCACGGGGCGCTGCATCTGGACCGGGCGACGGCCGGCGACGACCTGGACTTCTTCGTGATGTTCTCGTCGCTGGCCGCGCTCGCCGGCAACGCCGGGCAGGCCGACTACGCGGTCGCCAACCGGTTCCTCAACGCGTTCGCCGGCTCCCGTGAGCAGCAGCGCCGAGCCGGCCGGCGCAGCGGGCGCTCGGTGGCCGTGGTGTGGCCGTTCTGGCGGGCCGGCGGCATGGGGGTGGACGAGGAGACCGCCCGGCTCGTCCGGCGCCGCCTGGGCCTGGCTCAGCTCGACACCGAGGTGGGTCTCGCCGCCTTCGACGCGGTGCTGGCCGGCGACCACACCGAGGGCGGGGTGCTCCAGGCCGAGCGGAGCCGGTTCGAACGGCTGCTGCCGGTGCTCCCGCCCGGTGACACCGGCGAGGAGATCCCGGCGGGCATCGCGGCGATGCCGCTGTCGGCCGTGGCCGACGAGCTGGAGCAGTTGCTGAGCGAGCTGACGACCGGAGGGGATCCCATCGATGTCTCATGACCTGCTGCTCCGGCGCTCGCTGCACGCCATCCGGGAGCTGCGCCAGGAACTGGACCGGCACCGCGCCGCCGAGCCGGTAGCGATCGTCGGGATGAGCTGCCGGTTCCCTGGCGGAGCGGACAGCCCCGAGGCGTTCTGGCGGCTGCTGGCCGACGGGCGGGACGCGGTCGTGCCGGTGCCGCCGGACCGGTGGGGCGGCCGCAGCTACCTCGATCCGGACCCCGACGTCCCCGGCACCACCTACACCGACCGGGCCGGTTTCCTGCGCGAGGACATCCACGAGTTCGACGCCGAGCTGTTCGGCATCCCGGCCGGCGAGGCGGCCGAGATGGACCCGCAGCAGCGCCTGCTGCTGGAGACCAGCTGGGCGGCCCTGGAGTCGGCCGGAACGCGGGGCGGCGATCGGACCGGGGTGTTCGTGGGCATCTCCGGGTCGGAGTTCGCGATGCTGCCGCGTCCGGCCGAGCGGATCGGGCCGTACACGGCGACCGGCGCCACGGTCAGCATCGCCGCCGGCCGGATCGCGCACGCGCTGAGCCTGCGCGGCCCCGCGCTGGCGGTCGACACGGCGTGCTCGTCGTCGCTGGTGGCCGTCCATCTGGCGGTGCAGAGCCTGCGCCGCGGTGAGTGCGACAGCGCGCTGGCCGGTGGGGTGAACGCGTTGCTGTCACCGGGCAACTTCATCGTGCTCAGCAAGATGCGCGCGCTCGCCCGGGACGGCCGGTGCAAGACGTTCGACGCGGCGGCCGACGGCTACGTCCGCGGCGAGGGATGCGGGATGGTGGTGCTGCGGCGCCTGGCCGACGCGCGGGCCGACGGTGACCCGGTGCTCGCCGTCATCCACGGGAGCGCGGTCAACCAGGACGGGCGCAGCAGCGGGCTGACCGTGCCGAACGGTTCGGCCCAGCGGGCGGTGGTGGAGCAGGCGCTGGGGCAGGCCGGGGTGGCGCCCGGCGAGGTCGGCTATCTGGAGGCGCACGGCACCGGGACCCCGCTCGGCGACCCGATCGAGATGCACGCGCTGACCGAGGTGCTCGGCCGTGGGCGTACGCCGGACCGGCCGTTGTGGATCGGAGCGGTCAAGCCGGCGATCGGGCACCTGGAGGCGGCGGCCGGCATCGCCGGCCTGATCAAGACCGTGCTGGTGCTCCAGCACGGTGAGATCCCGCCCAACCTGCACCTCACCCGGCTCAACCCACGCCTGTCGCCGGAGCGGATCCCGGCGCGTCTCCCGGCTGCGCTGACGCCCTGGGAGAGCGGCGGCGACCGCCGGGTGGCCGGTGTCAGCTCGTTCGGATTCAGCGGCACCAACGCGCACGTGGTCCTCGCCGAGGCGCCGGCGGCGGCCGAGCAGGACACCGGCGTACGGTCGCATCTCGCGGTCCTCTCCGCGCGCACCCCGGACGCACTGCGGCGGTACGCCGCGGACCTGGCCGCGCACCTCGAGAGCCGTCCCGGGCTCGCCCTCGCCGCGGTGTGCCACACCCTCGCGGTCCGGCGCACCCACTTCCCGCACCGCGCCGCGGCCGTCGTGTCCGGGATCGGCGAGCTGGTCGACTGGCTTCGGGACGTCAAGCCCGCCGAGCCGCCGCAGGGGGCAGACGAGCTCAGCGTTCTGGCGCGGCAGTTCCTGGCGGGCGGCGATCCCCGCTCGGACTGGACCGGCCAGGCTGTGACGCTGCCCAGCCGCCCGTTCTCCCGGGTGCGGCATGTCGCCGCGGCCCCGGGCAGGCCGGAGGCGGCGCTGCCCGGCCGCCGGGTGCCGTCGCCGTTGCGCACGGCCCAGTACGAGGCTCTCGTCGGCCCGGACACGCTGCCCGAGCTGCGGGACAACAACGAGGTGCTGCACATCGGCTACTACCACGCCATGGTCGCCGCCGCCGTCCGTGACCTGTCCGGCTCCCGCAGCTACCTGCTCCGCGACCTGGAGTTCGTCGAGGCCCTGCACTTCACCGGCGACGCGGAGCGGATCGTGCAGGTGGTGGTGGAGGAGGCCGACGGCGACGAGGAGCGGCCGTGCTCGGTGCACAGCCGGCCGGCCGCCGGCGACGATTGGAGCGTGCACCTGCGGGCCGCGCTGTATCCCCGGCCCACCACCACCCGCATGCTGACGACGCGGGCCGCCCTGACCGAGCGCTGTTCCCGTCCGATGAGCGCGGACGACTTCCACGCCGATCTGCGGTCCCGGGGATTCCGGATGGGACCGGCGGTGACCTGGGTGGAGCAGCTGTCGGTGGGGGAGGGCGAGGCATTGGCCCGGTTCCGGCCCGCCGAACCCGGCGAGAACCGCTGCGGGCTGGCCGTACATCCCGGTGTCCTGGACGCCGCCGTGCAGCTGTTCGCCGCGGCCGGCCGTGCCGAGCTGGGCGGCGACGCGTTCATCACCCGCCGCATCGCCGAGCTGCTTCTGGTGGACCGGCCGGCCGCCGGGCCGCTGTGGGGTCACGCGACCCTCCGGGAGGGTCTGCGCGGTGACATCGTGGTCTTCGCCGACTCGGGAGAGCTGGTCGCGAGGGCGACGGGCGTGGAGATCGTCCGCATCGACAACCGGCGCCGCGAGGAGTTGGTGCGCCAGGCGGCCGCCCGCCCGCCGGCCGCTCATGCCGGCGGGGACGTCACCGGTTACCTGACCGCGGCGGTCACCGAACTGCTCGCGGGGGAGACACCGCCGCCCGACCGGCCCCTGGCCGAGTACGGGATGGACTCGCTGGCCGTGCTCGAGTTGCGCCGGCGCATCGCGGCGGACCTGGGGATGGACGTCCCGGTCGAGTACCTGCTGCAGGGCCCGTCGATCGGCGACCTGGCCGCTCTGCTCACCTCGCCCGGGGACGGCGACGATGCCGTCGGCGCGTACCGCCGGGACTACGACCTGAACCCGGAGTCGTGGCTGGTCCACGGCAGCAAGCGGGCCGACGCGGACGTCCGGCTCTTCTGCGTGCCCTACGGCGTCAAGGGCGCGTCGCTCTACAGCCGCTGGGCGAAGCGGCTACCCTACTACGTCGACGTGTGCCCGATCCAGTTCCCCGGCAAGGAGCAGCGCATCCGGGAGCGCCCGATCGCGGACCTCACCGAGGCGGTCGACGCGCTCGAGCAGGTGCTCAGCAGCCGTCTCGACCGGCCGGTCGCCCTGTACGGGCACAGTGTGGGAGCGCTTGTCGCGTACCGGGTCGCGCAGCGGCTGAGCGGCACCGGGCGGGTCAGTCACCTGTTCGTCGGCGCGTACACGGCACCCACCGTGCAGCCGAATCCGGTGTACCGGCGGGTGATGGAGACCTTCCGGGTGTTCGGCTTCGACGACGTGCCGGCGCTGGAGGACCTGGCGGGCGCTTCCGCCGAGGACCACCGGCGGTACGAGGCGTTCATCCGGGAGAAGTTCGGCATCGACGTCGACGACGAGGTACGCGCGGCGGTCAAGCCGGTGGGGCTGGCGGACTTCCGGCTGGTGCACACGTACCGGCACGACCCGGACGAGCCGCCGTTGACGATCCCGGTCACGGCCTTCCACGGCGAACGGGACACCTTCGTCACCGAGGAGGAGATGCGGGCATGGGGCAAGCTGACCACCGGCCCCTTCACGTGCGAGGTGGTGCCCGGTGACCACTTCTTCCTGCACGGTGATCAGGCCGAGGACCGGGTCGTCACGACGATCGCGCGGCAGCTGGACCGGTGACCGCCCGGCAGATGGCCGCCGCGACAGCCGCCCGATGCTCGTGCAGGAAGAAGTGGCCGCCGTCGAACAGGTGCGTGCGCAGCGGCCGGGTGGTCACCTCCTGCCAGCCGGCCAGCTCCGGCTCGGTCGCGTCCGGGTCGCGCCGCCCGCCGAACACCTCGACCGGGCAGTCCAGGGGTGCTCCCGGCCGGTGCGTGTACCCGTCCATCGCCGCGATGTCCGAGCGCAGGATCCGCGCGTAGTGCGCCAGCAGCTCGGCGTCGGCCGCCACCTCGGCGGGAATCCCGCCGTACCGGCCGTTGAGGACCAGGGCGAGTTCGAAGTCGGGCAGCTCCAGCAGCGCGTCCGGGCGGCGGCGGAACTGCGGGGCGCGCCGGGCCGCCACGCCGAGCCAGACCGGAGCGGTGCCGTGCTGCCGCCGCCACTCGACAGCGGCCGCATAGGCGGACAGGCCACCCATGCTGTGACCGAACAGGGCGACCGGCGCAGGACCCAGCTCCGCCAGGGCGTTGACCGCGCCGGCGGCGTACTCCGCAAGGTTCGAACAGAGCGGCTCGTCGCTGCGGTTGTCCCGTCCCGGTGGCCGGACCACGCACACGTCGACGCGCGGATCGAACAGCTCCGACCAAGCTCGGAACACCCCGGCGCCGGCGCCGGCGTTGGGGAACATCAGCAGCCGGACCAGCGGATCCGGCTGCGGGCGGAGACGCAGGAGCCATCGATTCGACCGCATCGGAGTCACCCGCCGGAGCGTAGCAGCGGCCGGTCGCCCGCGAGCCGCTCCATTCATGACCTTGTATTCCCGTGGTATGACCACAACCGCCGGTCGGCCGGACCGTCCGGCAGTGAGGAGCAGTGATGGCCGAGAGCCTGATGTCCGTCGCCTGGGACCTGCGCCGCGTCCGTCGCGGCGGTCCGGAGCTCGTCGCCGAACGGCAGCGTGCCCGCCTGGCCGACATGGTGGCGTACGCCCGCGCCGGCTCGCCGTTCTACCAGCAGCTCTACCGCGACCTGCCGAACCGGGTCGCCGACGTGACGACCCTGCCGGTCACCACCAAGGCCGAGCTGATGAACCGCTACGACGAGTGGGCCACCGACCGTTCCGTGTCGCTGGCCGAGGTCCGTGACTTCATCGCCGACGCCGACCGCGCGGGCACCCTGTACCGCGACCGCTACCAGGTGGTCACCACCTCGGGCACCAGCGGCCACCGCGGCGTCTTCGTCCAGGACGAGCGGATGTACGCCGTGCTGTCCGCGATCACCGTGGCCCGGGCCAGCGGCTCCTGGCTGTCCGGGCGGGACTATCTGTCGATGCTGCGGCGGGGCAACAAGGTGGCCGCCATCTGGGCGGTCGGCGGCCACTTCGCCGGATACTCCACCGCCCAGCGGCTCATCCGGGAACGGCCGATCCGCAAGCGCAGCATCCGCATCTTCTCGGTGCACACCCCGCTGGACGAGCTGGTGAAGGGAGTCGGCGGCTTCCGGCCCACGATCCTCAACGGGTACGCGAGCGCGGTCTCGCTGCTGGCCCGTGAGCAGCGCGCCGGTCGGCTGAACATCCGACCGGTCCTGGTGATCACGTCGGCGGAGAGCCTGCCCGCGGAGGAACGCGCCCGCATCCGTGAGACGTGGCAGACGAAGGTCCGCGACCAGTACGCCTGCTCGGAGTTCATGGGGCTGGCGAACGGCTGCGAGCACGACTGGCTGCACGTCAACGCCGACTGGGCGATCCTGGAGCCGGTCGACGAGCAGTTCAAGCCGGTGCCGGCCGGCGAGCAGTCGTACACCGTACTGCTGACCAACCTGGCCAACCGGGTGCAGCCCATCCTCCGCTACGACCTGGGCGACAGCGTCCTGATGCGGCCCGACCCGTGCCCGTGCGGCAACCCGCTGCCGGCGATCCAGGTGCGCGGGCGTACGTCCGAGGTGATCTCCTTCCCCGGCCCGGACGGGCGGACGGTGGAGCTGCCCCCGCTGGCGCTCGGCACCCTGGTCGACCGCACCGCGGGCGTCCGCATGTTCCAGGTCGTCAAGGACGACCCGCGGCGGCTGTCGGTCCGGTTGATGACCGAGGACGGCACCGACGGCGACCGGGTCTGGGAGGAGGTGCACCGGGCACTGCGCGGCCTGCTCGACAGCCACGGCCTCACCGGCGTGACCGTGCAGCGCGACGCGCGTCCGCCCCAGCGCACCCCGGGCGGCAAATTCCGCACCGTCTTCTCCGAGTCTCCTCATTTTAATTGATGTATATGAATGTAAATTTCTGCTTTTGTCAAGCGTGTTTAGCAGTCTGCTATAGATCCTCGCTCCTGTCCTACCGCCTGTGTAGCTTTTTGGACACCGGCCGGCAACTTCGACAGGAGGAATGAAATGGACGCTAACAAGGAAACGTACGTGCGCCCGTCCTTCGTGAGGATGGGCAGCTTCCGTAAGCTGACCGGCTTCCTCAGCGCGCCGTACGTCGTCGAATGGCACATCGCCCGCTTCATCTGACCGAGGAGTGACCGATGTCGGGCTACGACGGACCGCCCTCTTTCCTGGTGCTGCCGGACAACGAGGCGTTGTCCGAAGTGGCCCGGCATCCGCTACTGACGGCGTCGGGAATCCGGACCCTTCGCCATCCGTCCGGCCGTCCGTGGATCATCGGCCGATGGTCCACGGACGAGTTGGTCGCCTCGACCGA
Organism: Actinoplanes aureus; assembly: GCF_015704865.1. Taxonomy (GTDB): domain Bacteria; phylum Actinomycetota; class Actinomycetes; order Mycobacteriales; family Micromonosporaceae; genus Actinoplanes; species Actinoplanes aureus. The sequence goes on from NZ_JADQTO010000030.1 coordinate 11,121, forward strand.
CGGGCCGGTCCGGGTCGCACTGTTCGGCCAGACCGGCGCGACGACCGACTCGCTGGCGTCGCACGTGACCGGCGCGGCGTCGGTCACCGCGCTCGACCCGGTGCACGACATCCCCGGCTCCTTCCACATCGTCGCCGCCGCCGGTGACACCCTGCGAGTTCAGGGCACCGCCTCGGGATGGCGGCGCGTCCACCACGCCCGGATCAACGGCTGCACGGTCGCCGCCAGCCGGGCGGACCTGCTCGCCGGTCTGGTCACCGCCACTCCCTCGCTGACCGCGCTGGCGGTCCGGCTGCTCGAACCGGTGCTGTATCCCTTCGGGGAGACCTCCATGTGGGACGGGGTCGACACCGTCGCGCCCCAGGATTACCTGCTCGTCACCGAGGCCGGACGGCAGGCCCGGCACCGGCGCTGGTGGTCGGTTCCCGAGCCGTCCCTGAGCCTGACCGAGGGAGCCCAGGCGGTACGAGCCGCGCTGGCCGCCGCGGTCGATGCGCGCCTGCGGCCCGGCGAGCGGTACAGCACGGACCTGTCCGGCGGGTACGACTCGACGGCCATGGCGTTCCTCGCCGCCGGCCACGGTGCCGATCTGACCGCCTGCACCTCCTACAGCGACGATCCGTCCTCGGACGAGCTGGGCTGGGCGCGGCGGGCGGCGGCCAGGCTTCCGCTGCGCGAGCACGTGCTGGTGCCGGCCTCGGAACTGACCCTGCCGTACGCGGACATGGCGGTCGGACAGGACCGGTTGGAGGCACCCTCCATCATCGCGGTCTTCCGCGGTCGCGCTCTGTCCACGATCCGGCGGATGGCCGAGACCGGGTCCACGCTGCATCTCACCGGCTTCGGCGGCGACAACCTCTTCACCGGCAATCCCGCCCATCTGCACGGGCTCATCACCCGGGCACCGGGGCGAGCCATTCACGACCTGCGCGGCTATCGTGCCCTGTTCTCATGGCGACGCCGGGAGCTGGTCCGCCAGGTGCTCGACCGCCGCTCGTGGCGTGCCGCCATGCGCGCGGTGAGCCTTGACGACCGCGATGTTCCGGACATCACCGTCCCCTGGCTGGGCTGGGTGTCGCAGCCGCGAGTGCCGCGATGGCTGACGCCCGCGGCCCGGGAGATCATCATTGAGGCGATCAGGGCCGCCGCCGGATCCGAGGCTCCGCTCGCCGCCGACCGCGGCCTGCACCACGAGCTCAACGGACTGCGTGCCAGCGCCCGTGACGTCAGCAGCCTGGACATGCTGGCGCGAACCACCGGCATCCCGCTGGCGGCACCCTTCTTCGACGACCACGTCGTGGACGCTGCGTTCGCCGTCCGCAGCGAGGAGCGCGTCACCCCGTACGCGTACAAGCCGTTGCTGGCCGAAGCCATGCGCGGCATCGTGCCCGACGAGTGCCTCGAGCGGCAGACCAAGGCGCAGGGCGCCACGGAGCTCGAGGAAGGGCTGCGCCACGAACATGCCGCAGTCGCGGGGCTCTGGGAGGACTCCCGCCTGGCCGAGCTGGGACTGGTCGATGCCGACGCGTTGCGCCGCCTGTGCGCGACACCGTCCGCCCCGGAACTCGTGGACGGCGCGCTGTTCAGCACGCTTGCCTGCGAGTCCTGGCTCCGCGCCTTGCCTTCACCCGTCCACTCGCCCGACAGCATGGGGGTCCGATGACCGTACAACTGCGTGATGACGTCGTCCTCAACGAGACCGAGTACGGCGCCATCCTGCTTGACCAGCGGCGCGGCACGTACTGGCAGCTCAACCCGACCGGCACGATGATCGTCAAGGCGCTGCTCGCGGAGGGCGACGTCGAGACGACCGCGCGGCGTCTGGTCGAGCGGTACGACATCGAGCTCGACTCCGCCCGGGAAGACGTCCGGGCGCTGGTGGCGGAGATGCGCACGGCGGGAGCGTTCCGATGACGTTCCACATGGCGGTCCAGCGTCAGCCCCGGGATCCGTCCCTGCGCCGCCGGCTGGCCACCCGGACCGCGATCATCGTCGCCCACCTGTTGCGCCCGCTGCCACCGGTCGTCCTCACCCGGGTCCTCGGCCGGCTGCGCCGGGGCGCCGGGGCGGCGACCTACGAGCAGGCCGAGTCGGCCCGCAACCGGGTGCTGGGCGCCAGCCTCGGCATGAACGCGCTTCAGGCGTGCCTGCAACGATCGCTGGCGGTGACGGTGCTCTGCCGGATGTCCGGTACCTGGCCGTCCTGGTGCGCCGGCGTCCGTAGAACCGCTCCGTTCACCGCCCACGCCTGGGTGGAGGCTGAAGGGCGCAGCGTGGGCGAGCCGGGGGTGGCCGAGACGCACGTGTGCATGCTCCGCGTAGATCCGTGAGCACCGCCGGACTCTGGCGCGCGTTTCCAATTATTTGTGCCGCCGTTGTCGTGATTCCGTTGGCTGTCTAACGTCGTCGGCAATGTCGGATCGGAGGATTCGTGGATCTGAATCGCCGTCTCGTTCCGGTCGGTGGCCGATGACCGTCACCATGAATCTGCCATCTTCGACCAATGCCGAATCCAGCGATCCGATTCATCGGATCGCGGCACTTCTGGACGCGTGTTCGCTGCGGCCGCTGCTGTTCTCCGGCGAGGGCGGCGTGATGGTCGCGCGCGGCACGGCCCGCGGCGTTCCCGTCATCGTTTTCGCCACCGACCCGCGGGTCATGGGCGGTGCGATCGGTGCTGCCGACTGCGACCGTATCGTGACGGCGATCGGCACGGCGTTGGCCGAACGCCTGCCCGTCGTGGGCATCTGGCAGTCCGGCGGCGCCCGGCTGAACGAGGGCCTTGCCGCGCTGGACGGCGTCAGCCGGGTCTTCGCGGCCAAGGTGCGTGCCTCCGGCCGGATTCCGCAAATCTCCGTGCTGGTGGGTCCGTCGGCCGGCGGCGCCGCTCACGGGCCGGCGCTGGACGACGTGGTGATCATGGCGAAGGCGGGGCGGATCTTGGTGACCGGGCCGGATGCGGTCCGCAGCGTCACCGGCGAGGACGTCAGCATGGAGTCCCTCGGCGGTCCCGACGTGCACGAACGCCGCTCCGGTGTGGCACACGTGGTGGCAGCCGACGCCGGTGCCGCGTTCCGGGAGGCCCGCGACCTGATAAGGCTGCTGGGTGCCCAGGGGATCTTCGAGCCGGAAGCGATCCGCCGGACGAGCGACCCGGGCGCATTCCTGCCGGAGCAGGCCCAGCGAGCCTACGACGTCAAACCGTTGATCAAGGCGATTCTCGACGACTCGGACTGGTCGGAGCTGCAACCACGCTGGGCCGCCAACGTGGTCACCGGCCTGGGCCGGCTCGCCGGCCGGACCATCGGTGTGGTGGCGAACAATCCGATCCGCGAGGGCGGCTGCCTGGACTCGCTCAGCGCGGAGAAGTCCGCCTGGTTCGTGCGGTTGTGCGACGCCATGGGCATCCCGTTGCTGGTCCTGGTCGACGTTCCGGGCTATCTGCCCGGTGCCGATCAGGAGGGGGAGGGCGTGGTGCGCCGTGCCGCGAAGCTGTTGCACGCCTTCGCGGACTGCAGCGTGCCCCGCGTGACGCTGGTGACCCGCAAGGCGTACGGCGATGCCTACGTGGCGATGAACTCGCGGGGCCTCGGCGCGTCGGCGGTCTTCGCCTGGCCGGGCGCGCGGGTGGCGGTCATGGGTGCAGCTCCTGCCGTGGAGCTCCCGCGTCGCGGGCGCGACACGGCGCGGCCCGACCATCCGGACGCATCCTGCGCGGAGCTCGTCGCCGAGCACGAACGGACAGCCGGCGGAGTCGCGCACGCGCTGGAGATCGGCGTGGTCGACGAAGTCATCGAGCCGGCCGGCACACCGGACCGGCTGGTGCGCGCGTTCGCCGAGGCTCCACTGATCCGCGGCGACCACACGAACATCCCGCTCTGACTCTTCCAGGCTGCCCACTACCTTGAGCGCGCCACCGAGGCCGCCGTACCCGCCCGGAGGGGAACTGATGCAGATATCAACGCTCGGACCGGAGCAACACCGTACGACCACGGTCGGCACCGCCGCTCCCGCGAAGCGGGTCGAGCAGCTGGACCGGGTAGTGATCAGATTCGCCGGTGATTCCGGCGATGGTATGCAGCTCACTGGTGACCGGTTCACCTCGGAGACCGCTCAGCTTGGCAACGACATCTCGACTCTGCCCAATTTTCCTGCGGAGATCCGTGCACCAGCCGGGACGCTGCCGGGTGTGTCCAGTTTTCAGGTGCATTTCGCTGACTATGACATTTTGACTCCGGGTGATGCGCCGAACGTGCTGGTGGCGATGAACCCGGCCGCGCTCAAGGCCAATCTGGCCGAGTTGCCGGCGGGTGCGGACATCATCGTGAACACCGACGAGTTCACTAAACGGAATCTGGCGAAGGTCGGATATGCGACCAGTCCGCTGGATGACGACTCGCTCAGTGAGTATGCGGTGCATCCGGTGGCGTTGACCTCGATGACGGTCGGTGCGCTGGCTGATGCCGGGGTTTCGAAGAAGGACGCCGAGCGGGCCAAGAACATGTTCGCGCTCGGCCTGCTGTCGTGGATGTACTCGCGGCCGTTCGAGTCCACGCTGCGGTTCTTGGAGCGTAAGTTCGCCAAACGACCGGAGTTGGTCGCGGCGAACAAGGCGGCGTTCCAGGCCGGCTGGAACTACGGCGAGACCACCGAGGCGTTCACGGTGCGCTACGAGGTGAAGCCGGCGAAGATGCGGCCGGGTACCTACCGCAACATCACCGGTAACCAGGCGCTGTCGCTCGGTCTGGTCGCCGCCGGCGTCCGTTCCCAGCTGCCGGTCTTCCTCGGCGCGTATCCGATCACCCCGGCCTCCGACATCCTGCACGAGCTGTCCAAGCACAAGCGGTTCGGTGTGACCACGATGCAGGCCGAGGACGAGATCGCCGCGATCGGCGCCGCGCTGGGCGCCGCCTACGGTGGTGCGCTGGGTGTGACGACCACGTCGGGTCCGGGGGTGGCGCTCAAAGGCGAGACGATTTCTTTGGCGATCGCGTTGGAGTTGCCGCTGGTGATCGTGGATGTGCAGCGGGCCGGCCCGTCGACCGGGATGCCGACCAAGACCGAGCAGGCCGATCTGAACATGGCCCTGTTCGGCCGCCACGGCGAGGCACCGTTGGCGGTGATCGCCCCGAAGTCGCCGTCGGACTGTTTCCACGCCGCGATCGAGGCGGCCCGGATCGCGGTCACCTACCGCACCCCGGTGATCCTGCTGTCGGACAACTATGTGGCCAACGGCTCCGAGCCGTGGCTGCTGCCCTCCGTCGACGAACTCCCCGACCTGCAGGTGCCGTTCGCCACCGAGCCGAACACGGCGGACGGCCGGTTCCTGCCGTATCTACGCGATCCGCAGACGATGGCCCGGCCCTGGGCGGTGCCCGGCACCCCCGGCCTGGAACACCGTATCGGCGGGTTGGAGAAGGCCGACAAGACCGGTGACATCTCCTACGACCCGGCCAACCACGAGTTCATGGTCCGCACCCGCCAGCAGCGCATCGACACGATCGCGGTGCCGGACGTGGACGTGGAAGACCCGGAGGAGAACGCCCGCGTCCTGGTGCTCGGCTGGGGATCGACCTACGGGCCGATCGGCGCGGCCTGCCGGGCGCTGCGCCAGCGCGGCCTGCCGATCGCGCAAGCCCACCTGCGGCACCTGGCGCCGCTGCCGGCCAACCTGGGTGAGGTACTGGCCGGCTACGACAAGGTGGTGATCCCGGAGATGAACCTGGGCCAGCTGGCCCAGCTGATCCGGGCCAAGTACCTGATCGACGCGGTGGCGTTCAACCAGATCAGCGGCCTGCCGTTCACCGCCGCGACGTTGGAGAACATGCTCGAGGACGTGGTCAAGAATGGCTAACCCGGTGGAACTGAAACTGACCGCCAAGGACTTCAAATCCGACCAGGAAGTCCGCTGGTGCCCGGGCTGCGGCGACTACTCGATCCTGGCCGCGATGCAACGGTTCATGCCCGAGCTGGGCATCCCCCGGCACAACATCGTGTTCGTCTCCGGGATCGGCTGCTCATCGCGGTTCCCGTATTACATGAACACCTACGGGATGCACTCCATCCACGGCCGGGCCCCAGCGATCGCCACCGGCCTGTCCGCATCCCGCCCGGATCTGAGCGTGTGGGTGGTCACCGGCGACGGGGACGCCCTGTCGATCGGCGGGAACCACCTGATCCACGCGCTGCGCCGCAACGTGAACCTGAAAATCCTGCTGTTCAACAACCGGATCTACGGACTCACCAAAGGCCAGTACTCACCCACCTCCGAAATCGGCAAAATCACCAAATCCACACCGGCCGGCTCCGCGGACTCCCCGTTCAACCCACTCTCCCTCGCGCTGGGCGCCGAAGCCACCTTCGTGGCCCGCACCATCGACTCCGACGCCAAACACCTGCAATCAGTACTCCGCGCCGCCGCCACCCATCAGGGCTCCGCGTTCGTCGAGATCTACCAAAACTGCAACATCTTCAACGACGGCGCCTTCGAACTGATCAAAGACCCGTCAACCCGCGACGAACACCTGATCCGCCTGGAACAAGGCCAACCCATCACCTTCGGCACCGACGCCCGCTACTCGGTCGTGCACCCCGAAGGCAGCTTCGGACTGAAAGTACAAGAAGGCGGCACCCCGCTGATACACGACGCCACCGTCGACGACCCCGCCTACGCCTTCGCCCTGTCCCGCCTGTCCGGCTCCGACCTGACCACCACCCCCATCGGCGTCTTCCGCAACGTCCACCGCCCCTCCTACGACGAAATCGTCCGCAAACAAGTCCACGACGCCAAAACCCAAGCCACCGGCACCCCCGAACAGATGCTCGGCGAACTCCTGAACACCGGCGACACCTGGACAATTCTCTAGGGCGGATCGGCCTCTTTTCATATACCTCGCGGATCCAACAATTGGAACCGCAGTTGTCGTCGCATGCGGCAACGCCGAGGATCGATTCCTGTCCGGCACGATTCGGTTTCCTTCGCCCGTCCAGAATCGAGCGTCAACGCATTTCGGTATTCGCGGAGGCGCTATCCGCCGGCCGGTCCGGCGACAACGGAACCCTGAAGGTGAGGCATGACCGTCGAAACCAGATCAGCTGTACGCCGTGAGTGGCACCGGCTCAGCCATCCCGTTCTGAGCGCCGAGGTTCTGCAGACCTCACGTCCGTCCACCGACTCGGTCGAGGACGAAGCGCTCGGCCTGGACGCGTGGCGGTCGCTGCCGCGCGTGCAGACGCCGCCGTGGCCGGACCTCGACGAGGTCGCCGCGGTGTGCGAAGTCCTGGAGAACGCACCGTCGATCGTCGTGCCGTACGAGGTGGACCAGCTGCGGGCCCGGCTCGCGGAGGTCTGTGAGGGCCGGGCGTTCCTCCTGCAGGGCGGCGACTGCGCCGAGACCTTCGTGGGCAACACCGAGAGCCACCTGCTCGCCAACGTTCGAACACTGCTGCAGATGGCGGTGGTGCTGACCTACGGCGCGTCCATGCCGGTCGTGAAGATCGCCAGGGTGGCCGGTCAGTACACCAAGCCCCGTTCCTCACCGACCGACGCGCTGGGCCTGCCGGCGTACCGCGGTGACATGATCAACTCGCTGGAGCCGACCGAGGCCGGGCGCGTCGCCGACCCGCAGCGCATGATCCGTGCGCACGCGAACTCGGCGGCGGCGATGAACATGCTGCGTGCCTACCTCTTCGGCGGCCTCGCCGACCTGCACGGCCTGCACGACTGGAACAAGGACTTCGTCCGTGCCTCGCCGGCCGGTGAGCGCTACGAGGCGATCGCCCGCGAGATCGACCGCGCCCTCAACTTCATTCGCGCCTGCGGCATGACGGAGAGCGAGGCCCTGCGTACGGCCAGCCTGTACTGCTCGCACGAGGCCCTCGCCCTGGAGTACGACCGGGCGCAGACCCGTGTGTCGGACGGGCGGGCGTACGGTCTGTCCGGTCATTTCCTCTGGGTGGGTGAGCGCACCCGGCAGCTGGATCACGCGCACATCGACTACGTGAGCCGCATCGCGAACCCGATCGGCGTCAAGCTCGGCCCGACCACCAGCCCGCAGACCGCCATCGAGCTGTGCGAGAGGCTGAACCCGGAGAACATCCCGGGCCGGCTGACGATGATCAGCCGGATGGGTAACGGCATGGTTCGCGACGCCCTCCCGGCGATCGTGGAGAAGGTGCACGCTTCCGGCGCCAAGGTGGTGTGGCAGTGCGACCCCATGCACGGCAACACGCACGAGTCGTCGAACGGCTACAAGACCCGCCATTTCGACCGGATCGTCGACGAGGTGCTCGGCTTCTTCGAGGTGCACCGCTCGCTCGGCACCCATCCCGGTGGCATCCACATAGAGTTGACGGGCGCCGACGTCACTGAGTGCCTGGGCGGCGCGCAGGGCATCGAGGATCTCCACCTGCCGGCCCGGTACGAGACCGCCTGCGACCCGAGACTCAACACCCAGCAGAGCCTGGAACTCGCCTTCCTGGTCGCGGAGATGCTGCGTGGCTGATGCGGGAAAGGGCGTAGGATAAACTCCTTTATACTGCGTGGAAGAATGCGCTTCTCGCTGATTCACTGAAGTCATGTCCATTGCTGGGTCCGGTATGGAATCGCACGTCCACGCCCGATTGTTCGAGATGCTGGACCAGAGCCGTGTCGAATACCGGTTGATACATCACAGCCCGGGATCGACCACTGAAGAGGCCAGCCATTTCCGTGGGCACCCGCCTGCCGACGCCGCGAAAAGTATCGTTCTGCGGGTGCGCGCGTCCAAGAAAGAGAGCCGATTCCTGCTCGCCGTGGTCCCCGGCGACCGCCGGGTGGATTTTCGACGCATCCGGACGCTGTTCTCCGCGGTGGACGTGAGCTTCGCGCCGCTGCCTGTCGCGGAGCAGCTGGCCGGAAGCCCGTCGGGCACTTTCATGCCTTTCACCTTCCATCCCGATCTGGACCTCGTCGTCGACGCGGGGCTCATGGACCGCAGCGAGATCTTCTTCAACGTCGGCCTCGCGGACCGGTCGATCGCTATGAAACCGGCGGCCTACCTGTCGCTCAGCACGCCCGAGATAGCCGAGATCGCCGCCGGGTGACAGGCGCCGGCACGGCGACAAGACGCCCATCGTCCGACCGTGTCAACGGCCGGACGATGGGCGTCACGTACTGGTCAGCCGCTGACGCGCAGACCCACCGGGTCCCGGATGTCGCGCGTGGCGACCTCCTTGATCCCGTCGAGAAGTGTCAGGACGGCGCGCGCCGCCGGAAGGACCATGGCGCCGTCCTTGGTTAGTTCCGTACCGTCCGGGTGGCGCAGGAACAGCCGGGTGCCCAGCTCCTGCTCCAAGCATTTGATCTGGTAGCTGACCGCTGGTTGTGAGTATCCGAGCGTCGTCGCGGCGCGATCCATCCGGCCCGCCTCGACAATGGCGACGAATGTTCGCAGCTCCCGTTCGTTCATCGGCTATCCCCGTGTTGTCGAATGCGTGGCAAAGTGATGGACAGGCCTTTCCGCACTCCTTCGCCGGTCACTGTATGAGCCGCCTTCCGTTTGGGCTCACGTTCAGATGTCAGCTTGGCCGCCGGCACCGCGCGAATCGCTATCGTCTTGCTATCGGCACCACATGTGCCGGCGGCCGGTCCCGCGGCGGAGGCGGCAGCGGCGGACCCGCGTAGAAATCTTCGATCACGAGACCGGGGCCGGCCGCCGGCGGAGCAGAATCGGCGTCGCGTGCTGCGTGCGGCGTCAGGGCGATGCAGCGTTCATGTGAAAGGGTGGCGATCGCATGAGTGATCTCCGGACGGTGCCGGACCTTTCCGATCCGGATCTCTACCAGAGGGGCGAGATCGAGCAGATGTGGGCGCGGCTGCGCGCCGATTCCCCGGTCTTCCACACGCGGCGTCCCGGTGCCCGGGACTTCTGGTCCGTGCTTAGCCACGGGGCAGCAGAGCAGGTGCTGCGTAACAACCGTGAATTCACGTCGACCAAGGGCATGCGGCTCGACGACGATCCCGCCGCCACCGCGAGCTCGGCCGGCAAGATGCTCATCGTCACCGACCCGCCGCGGCACGGGAAGATACGCGGAGTGATGAATTCGGCGTTCACCCCGCGAATGGTGCGCCGGCTGCAGGACAACATGCGGACCACGGTGGCCGCGTTGCTCTCCGACGCGCCCGAGGGTGAGCCGTTCGACTTCACCGAACTCGCCGCGCGGCTCCCGGTCTCGGTCATCTGTGACATGCTCGGCGTCCCACGGGCCGACTGGGATTACATGTTGCGGTTGACCATGACGGCGTTCGGCGCGGTGCCGCCGGACGGGGACACGACCGGGCCGGCCGAGGCGCACACCGAGATCCTTCTCTACTACGACGACCTCATGCGCCGCCGCCGTCGTGATCCTCAGGACGACATCGTCAGCGCGCTCGTGCACGCCGAGGTGGACGGCGCGCCGCTCACCGACGAGGAGGTCTTCCTCAACTGCGACGGCCTCATCTCCGGTGGCAACGAGACCACCCGGCACGCGTCCGTGGGTGGCCTCCTCGCCCTGGCCGACAACCCCGATCAGCTACGGCGGTTGCGCCACGAACCGGATGTGCTGCCCACGGCCGTCGCCGAGACTCTGCGCTGGACCAGCCCGGCACTGCATGTGCTCCGCACAGCCACCGCCGACTGCGAGATTGGGGAACAACGGATTGCCGCGGGCGACGCGGTAGCGGTCTGGCTGCCGTCGGCCAACCGGGACGAGACCGTGTTCCCCGACGGCGACCGGTTCGACGTCGGGCGTAAGCCGAACCGGCATCTCACCTTCGCCGCCGGCACACACTTCTGCCTGGGCGCCTCGCTGGCCACCACCGAGCTCTCCGTGCTCTTCGAGGAGATCGTGCGGAACTTCGAGGAGATCGAGATCGCGGGAGAAGCGCGGCGGATGCGGTCCAGCCTGATCTGGGGCTTCGAGTCGCTGCCGGTGCGCTGGACCCGGCGTACGGTCACGCCGGCGCCGTGATGCTGCCGCGCGGGCGGCGTACGGCGGTCAGCTGACCGACGCGGAACAGCGGCCGCCCGTCCGCGGTGGTCTCCCCGGACATGAACGCCGTGGCACCGTCGATCACCTCGTGCAGGCGCACGGTATGGCGGATCACCTCGCCGGGATAGGCGCTGCCGGAGAACTCGCACTGCCGGAGGCTTCCGGCCAGCGGGACCCAGTCCTGCCGGTCGGAAGCCGCTCCGGGCGTCTGCTGTTGCCGCAGGGCGGTGCTGCCCAGCCAGAGCAGGGCAGCCGACTGGCCGAACGACTCCACCACCAGCGAGCGCGGGAAGGCGTACCGCTCGGCGGGCAGGCCTTCGGCGAGACCCTGATAGCAGAGGTCGCCGCCGCTGACCGCCTTGGCGGTGACGATGTGCGAACCCGGCTCCAGGTGCTCGACCCGGTCCACCAGGACGATGGGGTGGCGGACCGGGATGAGGTCGAGAATCCAGCGATAGTCCGGCGTCATCAGATCGCTCCAGGCTCCAGGCGCAACGAGAGCTCGGCCACCGGCTGATCGCCGTGGCGTACGGTCACGGCCGCCGTGAGGGCCGGATCGCCCTCCCCGGCCGGCGTGAGGACCACCTCCAGATCGAGCAGGTGACCCTCGTGCATCGGGCGGCGCAGCCGGAGGCGACGGACGGTCGTGATCTCCCACCATCCGTCCGGCGCGGTCTCCACCGCCCGGCCGGCGGCCTGTCGCACGGTTTCCAGCAGGAACACGGCGGGATAGAGGATGAGACCGGGGAAGTGCCCGGACATGTAGGCGTCGGTACGCCGGACTGTCTTGGCGATGCGCAGGATCCAGCCCGTGTCCGTCCGGCTCACCGACATCTCGTCCACGGCGTCCAGCGGCCGGGCGTACGGCGTGCCGGTCACAGGAACCACACCTGCTCGTAGCCCGCCCACCGGACGGCGAGTTCCGTGGTGTCCAGCACCGCGCAGCCGGGCAGCACCGCCTCCGGGCCGAGGCCCAGATCCGCGAGGCTCCCGGCGTCCACATAGACGGTCGCACCGTTCCCGGTGAGGCCGCTGATCGCCGACCGCGGGTCCGCCGAGAGGGCGACGGGCTCGCTGCCCAGCGTGACCTGCGGGACGTCTCCGGTCGGCCGGAGCGCGGCGGTCACGGACGTGCCTCGCAGCAGCAGGTCGATGCCGCCGAGCTGGGCAGCGAACATTCGCACGCCGTACAGCGCGTCGAAGAACTGTGCCTCGAGGCTGCCGCGGTAGCCCCGGTCCACGATCGCCAGATAGCCCATCGTCAAGCTCCTCCGATGTAGAGGGTCCGGCTGGCGGCGCTGATCGTGGCCGCCAGCCGGGCGTCCGAGCGCAGTCGCACCTGCTCGATGTGGCGGCCGGCACCCCGCTCGGCGCTGCACGCGGTGCAGACGATCCAGCCGAAGCGCCCGCGATGGGTGTCGATCATGTCGCGGATCACGCCGGCGGCCGAGGGGTATGACCCCGTGGTGTCGAGCAGGTTGACCGGCTTCACCGGGGCGAGCGTCTCCTGGGTCAGCATCGTGTTGTAGCCGCACGCCCAGACCCGGACCGTCCGTCCGGTGTCGAGCATGGCCCGTGACAACCGCAGCACCGTGGTGAGCGAGTCGTCGACGTGCGGGGGAGCGGTGAGCACCAGCAGCAGGTCCCACATGCGGCGATCGGCGGCCACCGGCATCAGTGCCACACCGCCCGCACCCGTTCGTCGCCGAGCAACCGCGCGACCTCCTCCATGCTGACCACGGCCGCACCGGCGACCAGCGACGTCCGGGGAATGGCCCGTTGCGCCAGCGTGAAGTCATCGGCCCAGACTTCCCCGCCGCCGGCCAGCAAGTCGGTGATCACTTGCGGTGTGCGTCCCGCGGCGACGCCGACGCCGTCGCCGACGAGCAGCAGGCGGACCCGATGGCCCGCTCGCACCAGCGTCAGGGCGTCCCGCAGGAACAGCTCCACCGTGTCGCCCTGCCGTGTCTCCACCAGGAGGTAGTCCGCGGTCTCCACGGGCGTCCCGATGCTCATGCCGCGATCGTCAGCTTCCGGTCCAGAAGGGTGATCACGTCGCGCAGGGACTCCACATCGACGATCTCGGTCGACTCGATCTTGATCTGGCACCGGCGCTCCAGCGCGACCGCCAGCTCGAGCGCCAGTAGCGAGTCGACGCCCAGATCGTCGATGAAGTGCGCGTCGTCGGTGATCACCTCGGGGTTGAGGTCGAGCACGTCCGCGATCAGCGCGATGAGTTCCGTGCGGTCGAGTGCAACGGCCACGTCAGTCTCCTTCTCATCAATTCTTTGTTCGTTGGCGAGGGTCAGCGGTGGGCGTCGTGCCCCGCCGCCGTGAGCGCGCGTGAGGCCTGGCGAGGTGCCTCGACGAGGGTTCCGCAGTAGACGCCGTCGGCCGGGTCGCCACAGACCGCGAGGAGGGTCCCGGTGGCGCCGGCAGCGAAGCGGGCTGCCGCGTGCACGCACTGGAGCAGGCCCAGCACACTGGAGGGGGTACCCCAGTCGTGGCCGAGCTCGATCGGCCGGACCTGGCCGATCAGCCCGTGCTCGGCGGCTCCTCCGGGCCCGTACCAGCCGTCCACGGCGGTCAGGTCGACGCCGAGCCGGGGCAGAAGATCATCGATGGTGGCGGCGCGCTGAGTGGCGCTCAGCACGGCCTGTGGCGGCCGCTTGGTGTCGACCTCGTCACGTGCCGGTCCGAGCACCATCGCCACCGCGCCGTCCAGTGCGCGAGGCGTGCCGGCGAAGGAGCGGACCACGTCGTTGTCCGGCTCCACCGCTACGACGAGGACGTGCTCGGCCCGGCCGGCACGCAACAGCGAGCCCGCCCAGCGCAGCGCGTCCAACCCGCCGGTCGAGCCGTTGCAGACCGTCAGGTTCGGGCCACGTAGGCCGTACCGGATCGCGGCCTCTGACGCGATCACGTTGCTGGACAGGTTGGGCGTGTTGATCGGGCTGACCAACCGGGTGCTCCGGTCCTGCTGGATCGTGTCGATGGTCGCGGCGACCGAGTCGAGGTTGCCGTAGTTGGAGGCCGCGATCACCGCCACCGAGGAGGCGTCGACCGCGACGTGCGACTTGGCGTCGTCGGGATCGCTCAGCAGGCCGGCGTCGCGCAACGCCTCGTACGCTGCGACCAGCGCCAGCTGGGTCGCCCGGTCCTTGTAGCGCAGGCCTTTGCGGCCGATCCGGGCCGCCGGGTCGACCGGCTCCGGGACCTGCGGATCCAGCACGGCGTCGCGGTGGTCGGCACCGGGCAGAGCCACACCGATGCCGGTAACGAACAGCTGCTCGCTCATCGGTTGCCCTCCACGACGGTCACGGCGTTGATGCCTCCGAACCCGAAGGCGTTGATCTGTGCGAGCCGGGCGTCAACCGGGACCGCCTGCTCGCGAGCGAGGCGGAAGCCACTCATCTCGTCGATCGGCTTCTCCAGCGTCGGCACGGGCACCACCCGGCCGGCGTCCATGCTCTGTAGCGCGGTGATCAGACTGTGCAGGCCGGAAGCGCCCGAGGTGTGGCCGGTCATCGACTTCATCGCGGTGCACACCGGTCGAGCGAGGTCCTCGCCGTACACCTCGCGCATCGCCAGCGCCTCACCGAGGTCGTTGGCGATCGTCCCGGTTCCGTGCAGCATGACCAGATCGATGTCGGCGGGCGTGACACCCGCCCGCTGGTGGGCGGCTCGCATGGCACCGGCGATGCTCCCGGCCTCAGGGGCGGTGGGGTGGTGCGCGTCGCAGTTCACCTCGACGCCGCGCACCCAGCCGCGCGGAGACCCGCCCGTCCCGGGCTCGCGGCGCAGCACCACGGCGGCCGCTCCCTCGCCGAGGATGGTTCCCCGGCGCTCCCGGTCGAACGGCCGCACCGCGTCCGGCGGGATCGACTGCACCCGGTCGGCGACGCCGAACATGCTCTCGGTGATCGAGTCCGTGCCCGCGACCACGACGGTGTCGGCCTCGCCGGCCGAGAGCAGGTCGGTAGCCAGCGAGAGCGCGTAGAGCGAGGCGGAGCAGGCGTTGGAGAACGTGTGCGTGTCCCAGGCGCCGAACCGGCTTCGCACGGCGGCGCCGAAGTGCAGCTCGGCGGGAGTCACCGCGGCGCCGGACCCGCGCCACAGCTCGACCGAGCGCAGCTCCCGCAGGCCGGTGCCGACCAGCACCGGGACGTCCCCGAGATCATCGGACAGCCCGGCGTCGGTCAGGGCCTCGGCGATCACGCTCAGCAGGAAACCGGTGGCCCGTCCGGGGCGGTCCTTGGAGTCGTCCCGGTCGTCGATCTCGAAGAGCGAGTCGCTGGTGTACCAGTCCGTGGTGAAGCCGCGGATCGGGGCGAGACCGCTGCGACCGGCGCAGAGGGCGTCGAACGTCTCCCGAGCCGTCGACCCGAGGCTGCATATTGCTCCCATGCCGACGATCGGCCATCGTTCAACCATGCTCAACCCCTATCTGTGGGGCATCCGGTAGCCGGAGCCGGACCAATTCTCCGGTTGCTCGCCCGCCTTTTCCCAGGGCTTATCGATTTTTTCGATCGGTCGTCCGGTGGCCGCCGAATATGCGGTGCCGCTGACGCTCATCGAAATGTTCGAACCGTCTCTACCGGTCGCTGCGGAACTCGGGCAGCATCCCCGACAAATATGCTGACGCCAGAATTGGCCCCCGGCCGTCGCAAAGAAACCGAGGAGACTCAATGGATACCGCTTCTCGCGTGAACGCGGCGAAGTGCCCGGTATTTCCGATGCGGCGGGAGGATCCGCTGCGCATGCCCGACGGCTACCGTGCCATGCGCGCCGACAACCCGGTCATGCGGGTCAGGTTGGTCGACGGACGGCTGGCCTGGGTGATCACCAGTTACGAGCTCGCCCGCCAGTTCCTCACCGACCCGCGGATCAGCTCCGACCGCCTGCACCCGCAGTTCCCCCTGGTCAAGGTCGTCGACCGGGACGAGGTGGTGCACCAATCGCCGCGCAAGCAGGCGCTGATCGGCGAGGATCCGCCGGTGCACGGCATGCAGCGGAAGATGCTGGTGCGCGAGTTCACCATGCGGCGCATCGAGGCGATGCGACCGGTCATCCGCACGATCGTCGACGACTGCCTCGACGACATGACGGCCAGCGGTGCGCCCGCCGATCTGCTGGACAAGCTGGCACTGCCGGTCGCGGCGCTGACCATCTGCGAGATGCTCGGCGTGCCGCCGGAGGATCGGGAGTTCTTCCAGGAGAAGACCAAGGTCCACGCCGACAAGCGGACGCCGCCGATGGTCCGCAACGCGAATCTGCTCGAGCTCTACGGCTACATTGACGAGCTGATCGGCAAGCGGGAGAAGTCGCCCAGCGACGACCTGCTCGGGCGGCTCATCCTGCGTAACCGCGAGCTGGCCGAGCCGGTGTTCGACCACGACGGGCTGGTCGGCCTGGTCGCGCTCATGCTCGCGGCCGGCCACGAGACGACGGCCAGCATGATCGCGCTGGGCACGATAGGCCTGCTGGACCACCCCGACCAGTTGGAGCTGCTGCGAGCCGACTCGGGACTGGCGAGCAAGGCCACCGACGAGTTGCTGCGGTATTTCGCTGTCGGTGACGTCGCGGTGGTGCGGGTCGCGACCGACGATCTGGAGATCGGCGGCCAGCTGATCCGCAAGGACGAGGGCGTGATCGTCTCCATCGGCGGGGTCAACTGGGACGACCAGATCTACTCCAGCCCGTCCGACCTCGACATTCTCAGAGGCGACCAGCGCCACATGGCCTTCGGATTCGGCATCCATCAGTGCATCGGTCAGCATGTGGCGCGCATCGAGCTGGAGGAGACGTTCGTGGCGTTGTTCGGCCGCCTGCCCACGCTGCGCCTCGCGGAGCGGCCGAAGCCCGAGCACTTCAAGTTCGATTCCGACATCTACGGCGTCAGCGAGCTCATGGTCGCCTGGTAGCAATCTGCTCCAGTGTTGTCGCAATATCCATATAAGGTCTATTACCGCGCCTGCTCGCAGCGGCGCGGTAATGGCGTATTGCAGCGTTTCTGACGCCACCATTCAAGTCTTGAAAACCGGGCGGCGACCGGCCGTGGCCACCTCATAGGGTCGCCGCACAGCGCTTTCTGTCGCGCGGAAATTCGAATCCACCGGTCGCAGGTAATCCGGCCGGCCGAACAAGAGGGCGGAAGCCGATGGTTGAAGACCAGTTCGCCGTTTTGCCGTTGACTGCCGGACAGGCGGGTATCTGGTATGCACACCAGCTGAGCGGTCCGAACGCCACTCTCCACGCCGGCGCCTGCCTGGAGATTTCCGGTGAGCTGGACGCACAGTTGTTCGTCCGGGCCATGCGCCAGGTGGTCGGTGAGACCGAGGCGCTGCGGATCCGGCTCGTCGACAGCCCGTCCGGCCCGGGCCAGGTCGTCGTGCCGTACGCGGACCGCGCGGACTGGCCCGTCCACTTCGTCGATCTCGGTGACACGGACGACCCCGCGGCTGCCGCCGACGCCTGGATGTGGGACGACATGGACCGCCCGGTCGACCCGGCGAGCGGGCCCCTCTTCCGGCTCGCCCTGCTGCGGCTCGGACCGGGCCGCTTCCTGCACTACTACCGCTACCACCACCTGGTCATGGACGGTAAAGGCGCTCAGCTGGTGGTGAGCCGCCTGGCCGAGGTGTACGGCGCGCTGGTCGCCGGCCGCGATGCCGCCGAAGGCGCGTTCCGGCCGCTGTCCCTGCTGATCGCCGACGACGCCGAGTACCACACCTCCGCCGCGCACGAGGCCGACCGGGCGTACTGGACCGAGCGCTTCGCCGACCGGCCCGAGGTCCGTGGCATCGCCGGCACGCCCACCGGCCTGCCGACCAGCCTGATCCGTAGCACCCGCCGGCTGAGTGCGGCCGACGGAGCCGCACTGCGCGACTTCGCCGCCGCTGCCGGTACCGCCTGGCCCACGGTGATGCTCGCCGCCCTCGCGATCTACAACCAGCGGCTCGCCGCGACCCCGGACGTGGTGCTGTCGCTGTCGGTCGGCGCCCGGGGCAACGGTCCCGGACGTGACGTGCCGGGCATGACCTCCAACATGGTGGGCGTGCGGCTCGACGTCCGGCCGGAACTCACCGTGGCACAGCTGCTCCGGCAGGTGGCGGCCGAGCTGCGCCGGGCCACCCGGCACCAACGTTACCGATACGAGGAGCTACGCCGTGATCTGCGGCTGGTGGCCGACGAGCGGCGCCTCCTCGGCCCGAGGGTCAACCTCTCACTGATCCCCGGCGAACTGCGCTTCGGGGACTGTCCCGCGACGCCGCGTCCGCTCACCAGCGGCCACGACGACGACCTCTCCCTCATCGTCTTCGCCGAGGCCGACGGCGGCTACCGGATCGACCTGACCGCGAGCCCTCTGCTCTACGGCGCCGACGAGGCCGGCCGCCACCACGATCACCTGGTCGCGCTGATGACCGAGATGATCCGCGACGGTGACCGCCCGATCGGCCGTATCGACGTGGTACCGGCCGAGGAACGGGCGGCTCTGCTCGCCGGGCAGGTGGGCCGCGGTGCTTCGGACGATGCCGGCGCGGTGATTCCGGACCTCTTCCACGACAAGGCATCCCGGTACGCGCAACGGGTGGCTCTGATCGGCGAGAACAGCTCGATGACCTACGAAGAGCTGGACCGGCGCACCAACCAGCTGGCCCGTCTGCTTCTGCGGAACGGCGCCCGAACCGGCCAGTTCGTCGCGCTCGCGCTGCCGCGCTCACCCCAGCTCGTGGTCGCGCTGCTCGCCGTCCTCAAGGCGGGCCTCGCCTACGTGCCGCTCGACCCGGCGTACCCGGCCGACCGGCTCGCCTTCATGGTCGGTGACTCGCAACCCGCCATGGTGCTGACCAGCAGCGACGTCGACCTGCCGGCGGTGGGCGACGTTCCGGTGCTCGTGCTGGACGACGCGGGCGTGGACGCGCGGATGCGTGACTGCTCCGACGCTCCGATCACCGACCGCGACCGTACCTCTCCGTTGCATCCACGCCATCCCGCCTACGTCATCTACACCTCGGGCTCCACCGGGCGCCCGAAGGGCG
This sequence comes from Actinoplanes aureus, assembly GCF_015704865.1. Taxonomy (GTDB): domain Bacteria; phylum Actinomycetota; class Actinomycetes; order Mycobacteriales; family Micromonosporaceae; genus Actinoplanes; species Actinoplanes aureus. Next base: position 30,176 of record NZ_JADQTO010000030.1, read on the forward strand.
TCGTGGTGAGCCACGCCAACGTGGCGCGCCTTTTCACCGCGACCGCCAGGGGGTTCGAGTTCGGACCGGAGGACGTCTGGACCCTGTTCCACTCGTACGCCTTCGACTTCTCCGTCTGGGAGATGTGGGGCGCGCTGCTCTTCGGCGGCAAGCTGATCGTCGTGCCGTTCGAGGTGAGCCGGACGCCCGAGGAGTTCCTCCGCTGGCTCGTCATCCACCGGGTCACCGTGCTCAACCAGACGCCTTCGGCGTTCTACCAGCTCATGGCCGCCGAGCGTGACCACCCCGATCTCAGCACCGGCCTCAAGCTGCGCTACGTCGTCTTCGGCGGCGAGGCGTTGGAGCCCAGCCGCCTCGCCGACTGGTACACGAGGCACGCGGCCGACAGCCCGGTTCTGGTCAACATGTACGGCATCACCGAGACGACCGTGCACGTCACCCACCTCGACCTGGACGAGGCGGCCGTCACGGTCCCGGGCAGCCGGATCGGCACCGGACTCGACGACCTGCGCGTCTACCTGCTCGACCCGGCCATGCGCCCGGTCCCGGCCGGTGTCGTGGGCGAGCTGTACGTCGGTGGTGGCGGCGTGGCTCAGGGCTACCTGCGCCGACCCGGACTGACCGCCGAGCGCTTCCCGGCCGACCCCTTCGGTCCTCCCAGCACGCGTATGTATCGCACCGGTGACCTCGCCCGGTGGTTGCCCGGTGAGTCCGGCTCCCTGGAGTACCTGGGCCGCAGCGACCAGCAGATCAAGATCCGCGGTTTCCGCATCGAGATCGGCGAGGTCGAGTCCGCCCTGGCTCAGCACCCCGACGTGGGCGAGGTCGCCGTCGTCATGCGGGAGACGGCCGCGACGCGAGGCACCGGCGACCAGCGCATGGTGGCGTACGTCGTGCCCACGTCGGCGGACGTCGAACTGGACGTCATGGTACTGCGCAAGCATGCCGAAGGACTGCTCGCCGACTACATGGTGCCGTCCGCGTTCGTCGTGCTCGACGCCTTGCCGCTGACGCCCAACGGCAAGCTGGAGCGCCGTGCGCTGCCCGAGCCCGACCTCGGCGCGAACGTTTCCCGCCGCGAGCCGGCGACCGCTGCCGAGCGAACCCTGGCCGGTCTCTTCGGCGAGATCCTGCACGTACCCGCGGTCGGCGCCGACGACAACTTCTTCCACCTCGGCGGCGACAGCATCCTCGCCCTGCAACTGGTCAGCCGGGCCCGTCAGGCGGGCCTGGCCATCACCACCCGCAACGTCTTCGAGTACCGGAGCGTGTCCGGGCTCGCCGAGGTGGCCCGCGCCACCGAGCCGGTCGCAGCCGAGACGGTGGTGGACGGCACCGGCGAGGTGCCGCTGCCGCCCGTCGCCTCGTGGCTACTGAGCAGGGGCGACGCCATCGACGGTTCCCACCAGTCGGCGGTGCTGCTCACGCCGGCCGGGCTGGACGAGGAGAAACTGGCCGGCACGCTGCAGGCCGTCGTGGACCACCACGACATGCTGCGGGCGCGGCTGGTCCGCCCGGCGGGCGCGGAGCCGCACCTGAGCGTCCCCGCCGCGGGTACGGTGCGGGTCCGCGACCATATCCGGCGCGTCGACGTCTCCGGGCTGTCCGCCGCTGAGCTGACCGCCGCGGTGGCCGACACGAAGGCCGCGGCCGCGCGTCGGCTCTCCGCGACCGGCGACTTCCTCGGCGAGGTGTGCTGGTTCGACGGCGGGCCGGATGCCGAGGGCCGCCTGCTGCTGGTGCTCCATCACCTCGTGATCGACGGCGTCTCCTGGCGCGTGCTGCTCGCGGACCTGGCGCACGCTGCCGACGCCGTCCTCGCCGGGCGGCCGGCGCTGCTGCCGCCGGTGCCCGGCTCGTACCGTGGCTGGGCCCTCGACGGGCAGGCCCGTGCGGCCGACCCCGAGCTCGTCGCTCAGCTTCCGGAGTGGTCGGCGGTGCTCGACGGCGCGTCGCCGGTGCTGTCCGGTCGTGCGCTGTCCGCGGCGGACACGGTGGCCACCGCACGCGAGCTCGAGATCGAGATCGGCCCGGACACCACCGCGGCACTCGTGTCGCAAGCACCGGCCGCCGTCCACGGCACGGTCGAGGACGTGTTGCTCACCGCCTTCGCCATCGCGGTCGCCGACCGGCGCCACCGCCACGGCGGCACCCGCGAGCCGGTCGTGCTGGACGTGGAGGGCCACGGTCGTGACGGTCTCGGCGAACACACCGACCTGTCCCGTACCGTGGGCTGGTTCACCAGTCTCTTCCCGGTCCGGCTCGACCCCGGCACCGACGGCCTGATCGCGGCGGTGAAGCGGGTCAAGGAGCAGCTGCGCGCCGTACCGGGCCGAGGCGCCGGCTTCGGCGTCCTGCGGCATCTCAATGCGCGGACCGGCGCGACGCTCGCGTCGCTGTCCACGCCGGAGATCGCGTTCAACTACCTCGGCCGGTTGCCGCTCGACGGAGGCGCCTGGCAGCCCGTCGGCGGTCCGGCGGCCTTCGGTGGCGGGGACGCTCCGGAACTGCCGCTGGCCCACGCCCTCGAGCTCAACGCCTTCATCGCGGACGGCCCGGACGGATCGCGCCTGACCGCCCGCTGGACATGGGCCTCCGGGCTGCTCGGCGACGACGATATCCGGGAGCTCGCCGAGTCCTGGTCGAAGGTCGTGTCCGACCTGGTCGCGGCGCTGGCGGCCGGGGGCGGGCGAACGCCGTCCGACCTGCCGCTGGCCGGACTCAGCCAGGGCGAGATCGAGCTGCTGGAGCGGCGCCTGCCGGACCTGTCCGACGTGCTTCCGCTGACGCCGCTGCAGGAGGGCCTGCTCTTCCACGCCCTCTACGACGAGCAGGCCCCGGACGTCTACACCGTCCAGTTCGTGCTGGAGCTCAGCGGCCGGCTCGACCCGGAGCGCCTGCACACGGCTGCCGAGGCTCTGCTGGCCCGTCATCCACAGCTGACCGCCGCGTTCCCGCACGAGGGCATCGCCTCTCCGGTCCAGGTGACGGCGGCGGGAGTCACGCTGCCGTGGGCCGAGGCGGACCTCTCCGGCATCCCGGCGGAGGAGCGTGCCGCCGCGCTCGAGGAACTGCTGGCCGAGGACCGGCAGCGCCGCTTCGACGTGGCGGTCGCGCCGCTGTTGCGGTTCTCCCTCGTCCGGTTCGCGGACGACGACCACCGCCTGGTGCTGACGAACCACCACCTGCTGCTCGACGGCTGGTCGACCGCCGTCCTGGTGAAGGACCTGCTGGACCTCTACGGCCCCGCCGCCGACCTCAGCCCGGCCGCGGATTATCGCGACTACCAGCGCTGGATGGCGGGCCGGGACCGGGACGCGGCCGCGCGGGCGTGGCGTACGGCGCTCGCCGGCCTCGACGCTCCGACACTCGTGGCTCCGGCGGGAGCGACCCGCTCCGCGGAGGTTCCCGAGCAGCTGAGCGTGTCGCTCGACGCGGCGCTGACGGCGTCGCTCGCCGGGGTGGCTCGGGCACACGGCCTGACCTTGAACACGGTTCTGCAGGGCGTCTGGGCGCTCCTGCTGGGCGCGCTCACCGGTCGCGACGACGTGGTCTTCGGCAGCACGGTCTCGGGCCGTCCCGCCGAACTGCCGGATGCGGACGGCCTGGTCGGCCTCTTCATCAACACGATGCCGGTACGGGCACAGCTGCGCCCGGGCACGCCGTTCACCACGCTGCTCGACGAGGTGAACGGCTTCCAGACCGGCATGCTGGACCACCATCACGTCAGCCTGCGTGAGGTGCAGCGCGAGGCCGGCGGAGAGCTGTTCGACACCCTCATGGTGTTCGAGAACTATCCCCGTGACCTCGCCACGATGCGGACTCCGGACGGTGAGGTGCGCGTGGCTTCGGCCGACGGCCGGGACACCACCAACTATCCGCTCGTGCTCACCGCGATCCCCGGTGACCAGCTCCGGCTGCGGCTGGCCCACCAGCCGTCGGTGATCGGCGGCGAGCGCGCCGCGCGGATGATGGCCCGCTTCCAGGCGTTGCTCGAGACCGTCGCCCGGGCACCGGGGACGCCGGTCGGCCGATTCGACGTGTTGACGCCCGCCGAGCGCGAAACCCTTGTCGTACGGCGCAACGCGACCGGTCACGAGATCCCGCTGGCCGGTGTCGTCGAGGCGTTCCAGGCGCAGGTGGCGCGCACCCCGGACGCCCCCGCCGTGCTGGACGGTCCGGTCGCCCTCTCGTACGCCGAGCTCAACCGGCGCGCCAACGGGCTGGCGCGGGACCTGATCGGCCGGGGGATCGGCCCGGAGCAACGGGTCGTCGTCGCGCTGCCGCGCTGTGCCGAGTTGATGGTCGCTCTGCTCGGAACGCTCAAGGCCGGTGCCGCGTACGTTCCGGTGGACGTCGACTACCCGGCGGAGCGCATCCGGTACATGGTCGCTGACGCCGGGCCGGAACTGGTCATCACCGACACCACGTCGGCAGGGCGCCTGGATCTGGCCGATCTCGCGCCCACCCTGACGCTGGACCAGGTCGACGGTTCCGACGCCGACGTCGTGGACGGCGACCGGGTGTCCGCCCTGCTGCCGTCGTCGCCCGCGTACCTCATCTACACCTCGGGTTCAACCGGTCGGCCCAAGGGCGTGGTGGTGGAGCACCGTTCCCTGATCGACTACCTGTGCTGGGCCCAGGACGCTTTTCCCAGCGCCGCCGGCACCGCGCTGCTGCACTCGCCGACCGCCTTCGACCTCACGGTCACCACGCTCTTCCTGCCGCTGATCTCGGGCGGCTGCGTGCAGGTCGCGGACCTCGCACAGTCCCAGGCGGTGGTGCTGCGCGCGGCCGGCCGGGAGAACACCATGCTCAAGGCCACGCCGAGCCACCTCGCGCTGCTGGACCTGCTCGGTGACGAGTTCTCGCCCTCCGGCGACCTGATCATCGGCGGCGAGGCGCTCTCCGGGTCCACGTTGCGGCAGTGGCGCGACCGTCACCCGGGCGCCACGGTGAGCAACGAGTACGGTCCCACGGAGGCGACCGTGGGCTGCGTCGAGTACCGGGTACGCCCGGGTGACGTCGTCGCGGACGGCGACGTGCCGATCGGCCGGCCCACCTGGAACACCCAGGTGTACGTGCTGGACTCGGCGCTGCGGCCGGTTCCGGAGGGCACGGCCGGCGAGCTGTACGTGGCCGGCGCCGGTCTGGCCCGGGGCTATTTCCGCCGGGCCGGGCTGACCGCCGAGCGGTTCGTGGCCAATCCGCTCGGTGCGGCCGGTGCCCGCATGTACCGCACCGGCGACCTGGTGCGCTGGGGCGCCGACGAGCAGCTGGAGTACCTCGGCCGGGTGGACGAGCAGATCAAGATCCGTGGCCACCGCGTCGAGCGCGGCGAGGTGGAGTCGGTGGTCGCCCGCCACCCGATGGTCGCCCGGGTGGCGGTGGTGCCGTGGCAGGTGCGGGCCGGTGACACCCGGCTCGTCGGCTACGTCGTGCCGGTGACCGGAACCGTGCCGGACTCCGCGAACCTGCGCGCCTTCGCCGCGGCCGAGCTGCCGGAATACATGGTGCCGGCGGTCTTCACGACCCTGGCCGAGCTGCCGCTGAGCCCGAACGGCAAGCTCGACCGCCGGGCCCTGCCGGCGCCCGACTTCGGGGTGGCCGCCGGGGACCACGCGCCGCGGAATCCGCGCGAGGCGATGCTCCGGACGCTCTTCGCGGAGCTGCTCGGCGCGTCCCGCGTCGGTGTCCACGACAGCTTCTTCGAACTCGGCGGAGACAGCATCATCTCGATCCAGCTGAGCGCACGAGCCCGGGCCGCCGGTCTGGCGATCTCGCCGAGGCAGGTCTTCGAGCTGCGGACCGTGGCGGCGCTCGCCGCCGCGGCGGGCACCTTGACCGGCGAGGACGCGGATGACACCGGCAGCGGACGGGTGTCGCTGACTCCGATCGTGCACTGGCTGCGCGAACGCGGCGGCACGATGGACTCCTTCGGGCAGTCGATGCTGCTGCCCGTCCCGCGCGGCACCACGCATGAAGAGGTCACCGCGGTCGTGGACGCGCTGGTTACCCAGCACGACATGCTGCGCCTGCGTCTCGGCGTCGCCGACGACGACTGGGACCTGGTGGTGGCGGAGCCGGATGCCGGGCGTCCGGGCACCGGAGTGCGTCGCGTCGCGGTCACGGCGGACACGCTCGCGGACCCGCAGGCGCTTCGCGCGCTGGTCGCCGCGGAACGGTCGAACGCGCAGCGCGAGCTGAACCCCGGCGCGGGACTGGTGCTCGTACCGGTCTGGTTCGACGCCGGCCCAGAGACGGCCGGGCGTCTGCTGCTGGTGGCTCACCACCTGGTCGTCGACGGCGTGTCATGGGGCATCATCGCCGACGACGTCGCCGCGGCGTGGACCGGCGCGGCGGCGGATCTCCGGCTGCCCGCCGTGCCCACCTCCTTCCGTACCTGGGCGGCCCGGCTCACGGCCGCCGCCGCCGATCCGGACCGGGTCACCGAGGCCGCGTTCTGGCAGCGGGCCACCAGCGAGCCCGCACCGCTGGTCGACGGTGCCGTGCTCGACCCGGCTCTGGACGTCGCGGCCACCGCCGGGCGTCTGGAGCTGCGGCTGCCGGCGCCGGTCACCGACGCCCTCCGCACGGCCGCGGCCAATTCGCTGCACAGCGGCCTCGACCAGGTGTTGCTGGCGATGCTGGCCGTAGCCGCCCGCCAATGGCGCAAGGAACGGGGTGCGGCCAAGCGGTCCACGCTGCTCGTCGACGTCGAGGGACACGGCCGTGAGCAGCACCTCGTCCCGGGCGCCGACCTGACGCGCACGGTCGGCTGGTTCACCAGCGTCTATCCGGTACGCCTCGACGCGGGTGCCGGCGACCGGTCCGACGCCCTCGCCCTGGGCCGCGCGGTCAAGCTCGTCAAGGAGCAGCTGCGCGCCGTACCGGACCACGGTATCGGCTACGGCATGCTGCGCCACCTCAATCCCGAGACCGGCGCCGAGTTGGCCGCAAGCCCTTCCGCGCAGGTCGGCTTCAACTACCTCGGCCGCTTCAGCCCGGTGCGCGACGGATCGGCATGGAGTGCGGCCGACGCCGACGGTCCGGCCGGCCTCGCCGACCCGGGCCTGCCGCTGGCCCACCTGGCCGAGGTGGACGTGCTGGTCGAGGAGGGCGCCGACGGGCCCCACCTGGTCACCACGTGGACCTGGGCCTCCCGCCACCTGTCCGAGCAGGACGTGCGCAGCCTCGGCGAATCCTGGCTCGGGCTGCTGGAAACCCTCTCGCTGCACGCGGCTGACCCGGGCGTCGGCGGGCGGACACCGTCCGACCTGCCTCTGGTCGAGTTGTCACAGGCCGAGGTGGAGCGGTTGGAAGGCATGCTGCCGGGCCTGAGCGACGTGTGGCCGCTCAACCCGCTGCAACACGGCCTGCTCTTCGACACGCTGTTTGACGAGGACAGTCACAACGTCTACACCCGGCCGCTGACGCTGGACATCGAGGGTCCGCTGGACGTGGACGCGCTGCATGCCGCGGCCCGTACGCTGCTGGCCCGTTATCCGAACCTCCGGGCGGAGTTCCACCAGGACGACGTCCGCCAACCGGTGCAGGTGATCCGGGACGACCTCGACGTGCCGTGGACCGTCGTCGACCTCACCGAGCTGCCGTCCGAACGGCGGGCCCCCGAGCTGGAGCGCGTGCTCGACCGGGAGCGGACCTGGCAGTTCGACCCGGCCGAGGCTCCGCTGCTGCGGTTCACCGTGATCCGTACCGAGGAACGGTCCTGGCGCATCGTCTTCACCCACCACCACCTGCTGATGGACGGCTGGTCGACGCCGGCGCTGGTCGAGGAGCTGTTCGAGCTCTACGGCCGGCATGGGGACGACTCCGGCCTGCAGGCGCGCGCACCGTACCGCGACTATCTGGCGTGGCTGAGCCGGCAGGACCCGGCGGCGGCGGAGGAGAGCTGGCGGCGCGCGCTGGCCGGGTTCGACGAGCCCAGCCTGCTCGCGGGTGCCTCGCGTCCGCACACCGTGGCCGAGGAACGCCGCCTGATCTCGTTCCTTCCGGAGGAGGTCACGACCGCTCTGCAGCGGGAGGCCCGCTCGCACGGCCTGACCCTCAACACGGTCGTACAGGGCGCCCTCGGCCTGCTGCTCGGTGCACTGACCGGCCGGGAGGAGGTGGTCTTCGGCGCCACGGTGTCCGGCCGTCCGTCCGAGGTGCCGGGCATCGAGGACATGATCGGCATGTTCATCAACACGGTGCCCGTCCGAGTCGCCGCGCCTCCCCACCAGCCGGTGGCGGAGCTGCTCAGCGATCTCCAGCAGCGGCAGGCCGCACTCACCGACGCGCACCACGTCGGACTCGGCGACATCCAGCGGGTGTCGGGTCACCGCGACATGTTCGACACGGTGGTGTCGTTCCAGAACTTCCCGCTCCAGCGTGCTCTGCCCGACCTGGAACGCTTCGGCCTGAAGATCCTCGGCGGGGACACCACCGACTCCAGTCACTTCCCGTTCGTCTTCCACGCGTTCCCGGGTGAGCGCATGGAGCTGCGCCTGACGTACCACACCGACCTGCTCGATCCCGAGGCCGGCGAGGTGCTGCTCGGCCGGCTGGAAGGCGTGCTGGGACAGTTCGCCGCGGGCATCTCCCGGCCGGTGGCCGAGATCGCCGTGCTGCTCGAGGAAGAGCGGTCGGCCATCCTGCGCGACGGCACGGGAGTGCGGTCCGACGCCGGACCGGCAACCTTCGCCGAGCAGTTCGAGGCTCAGGTCGCTCTCGTGCCGGACGCTCCCGCTCTGCGGACCGGCGACGGGGAGATCTCCTTCGCCGAGCTCAACGCGCGCGCCAACCGGCTCGCGCACCACCTGGTCGAGCGGGGCGTCGGAGCGGAGCGGTTCGTGGCGGTGCTACAGCGCCGCTCCGCCGACCTGATCACCTCAGTGCTGGCGATCGCCAAGGCGGGTGCGGCATACGTACCGGTCGACCCGGAGTATCCGGCCGAGCGGATCGCGTACATGCTCGATGACGCCGCGCCGGTCCTCACCATCTCGGACTCGGCCACTGCCGGCCGGGTCGCGCTGGGTGACGCCCCGGTGCTGCTCCTGGACGACCCGGGCCTGCGCGAGCGGCTGTCCGAGCTGTCCGGGGAGAACCTGGGCGGACCGAGGGCCGCTCTCGCCAACCCGGCGTACATGATCTACACGTCGGGGTCGACGGGCCGTCCGAAGGGTGTCGTCGTCACCCACCGCGGCATCGTGAATCTGGTGTCGACCCACCTGCGGCGCCTGGCGACCGGTCCCGGCAGCCGGGTGCTCCAGTTCGCCTCACCTAGCTTCGACGCCGCGTTCTGGGATGTATGCATGTCGCTGCTCTCCGGTGCGTGCCTCGTGATCGCCGAGCCGGACCGCCTGCTTCCCGGTGACGCGCTGGCGGCTCTCGCCGACGAGCACGGCGTGACGCATCTGACGATCCCGCCGACGCCGCTGTCGGCCATGCCGCCCGGCTCGCTCTCCAGCGTCCGGACACTCGTCGTGGCGAGTGAGGCCTGCCCGGCGGAGATCGTGGACCGCTGGGCGGGTGGGCGCCTGATGGTCAACGCGTACGGCCCGACCGAGACGACGGTGTGCGCGACGATGAGCGAGGCGCTCGAGGCCGGCGGGGGCACTCCGCCGATCGGACGGCCCATCGCCGGGGCGCGGCTGTACGTACTCGACAGTGCGCTGCGGCCGGTCCCGGCCGGGGTGCCCGGCGAGCTGTACGTCGCCGGTTCCGGCCTGGCTCGCGGCTACAACAACCGTTTCGGGCTGTCCGCGGAACGCTTCGTCGCCTGCCCGTTCGGCGCGCCTGGGGAGCGGATGTACCGCACGGGTGACGAGGTGCGCTGGACCGCCGCCGGCGAGCTGGAGTTCCGCCGCCGCGTCGACGACCAGGTGAAGGTGCGTGGCTTCCGGGTCGAGCTGGGCGAGGTTCAGGCGGCGATCCTTCGCCAGCCGGGCGTCGGCCAGGCCGCCGTACGCCTGAGCGCCGAGGATTCGGGCGACCCGCGCCTGGTCGCGTTCGTGGTGCCCGCACCGGGCGCGACCGTCGAAACGGCCACGCTGCGCGACGCGCTCGGCGGCAGCCTGCCCGACTACATGGTCCCGTCGCTCTTCGTCGTCCTCGACGCCCTGCCGGTCACCGTGAACGGCAAGCTGGACGGCAAGGCGCTCGCCGAGGCGGAGCGCGGCGCGATCGAGGCGCAGAGCTTCCTCGCCCCGCGCACGCCGACCGAGGAGATCGTGGCTGGTCTCTTCGCCGACGTGCTCGGCCTCGACCGGGTCGGCCTCGACCAGAGCTTCTTGGAGCTGGGCGGCCACTCGCTGCTCGCGACGCGGCTGATCGGCCGGATCCGGACCACGTTCGGGGTCGACTTCGCGGTGCGGGCGCTGTTCGAGGGACCGACCGTGCTGGGCGTGGTGGAGCGGCTCGGCCGGCAGGAGCGCACGCGCAAGGCCTTGGTGCCGATGCCGCGTCCCGACCGGGTGCCGCTCTCCTCGGCCCAGCGCCGGCTGTGGTTCATCAACCAGCTCGAGGGCCGGTCGGCGACCTTCAACATGCCCCTGGCGCTGCAGATCCAGGGCGTACTCGACCACGACGCGCTGGCGGCCGCGCTCAAGGACGTCGTGACCCGGCACGAGCCGCTGCGCACGATCTTCCCGGAGGACGACGGCGTCGCCTGGCAGGAGGTGCTCACGCCGGAGGCGGGAGGAGAGCTGCTGATCCGCGACATCGAGCGGGACGATCTGTCGGCGGCCCTGCTCGACGCCAGCCGGGACGGCTTCGACGTGGCCGTGGAGCCGCCGCTGCGGACCCTGCTGTTCCGGGTGTCCAGCGACGAGCATGTGCTGCTTCTGGTGCTGCACCACATCGCCGGCGACGGTTGGTCGCTCCGCCCGCTGCTGGACGACCTCACCGAGGCCTACCGGGCCCGGTTGCAAGGCAAGGCGCCGAGCTGGAAGCCGCTGCCGGTGCAGTACGCCGACTACGCGCTCTGGCAACTCGAAAACCTGGAGGAAGGTGACGAGGGTCCGACCGGCCGGGACATCGCGTTCTGGAAGGAGACGCTCGCGGGGCTGCCGGCCGAGCTCACGCTGCCGACCGACCGGCCACGCCCGGTCCGGGCGTCCAACCGCGGCGACGACATCGAGTTCCACGTCGATGCCGACCTGCACCAGGGCCTGCTCGACCTGGCCCGGGGCACCGGCACCACGTTGTTCATGGTGCTGCAGGCCGGCCTCGCGGGCCTGCTGTCCCGGCTCGGCGCGGGCACCGACATCCCGATCGGCACCCCCTCGTCGGGCCGGTCCGACGAGGCCCTCGACAACCTGGTCGGCATGTTCATCAACGCCTTGGTGCTGCGGACCGACGTCTCCGGGGAACCCACGTTCCGCGACCTGCTCGACCGGGTGCGCGCGACGGACCTGGCCGCCTACGCCCACCAGGAGGTGCCGTTCGAGCTGCTGGTCGACGCGCTCAAGCCGGAGCGGTCGAGCGCGCGGCACCCGCTCTTCCAGGTCAACCTGAACCTGCAGAACGGTGCCACGCCGGTGCTGCGGGCGCCGGGGTTGTCCGTGCACCACCGCTACAACCCGACCTCGATCGCACAGTTCGACCAGGAGTGGGGCTTCAACGAGCTGTACACCCCGGACGGTGCCGCCGCCGGCATGGCTTCGTCGCTCGCGTTCGCTACCGACCTGTACGACCGGGAGACGGCGCAGGCCATGGTCGAGCGACTGATGTTGATGCTGCGCGCCATGGTGGCCGACCCCGACGGCCGGCTGGCCGAGGTGGACGTGTTCTGCGACGGCGAGCGGGAGCAGGTTCTCGCCGGCTGGAACGACACGGATCACGCGTACGATCCGGCCACGGTGAGCGACCTCTTCCAGGCGCAGGCGGCCCGCACCCCGCAGGCGCTGGCCGTGGAGTCGGGCGGCGTCCGGCTCACCTACGCCGAGCTGGAGCGGCGGACCAGCGAACTGGCCGGTCGCCTCACGGCGCTCGGTGCCGGCCCGGAGCGACTGGTCGCGGTCGCCCTGCCGCGCTCGGCGGACCTGCTGGTCGCGCTGCTCGCGGTGGCCCGTTCGGGCGCCGCGATGCTGCCGCTCGACCTGGCCTATCCGCGCGAGCGGGTGGCGTTCGTGCTCGACGACGCGCGACCGTCGCTGATCATCACGACCGCGGAGTTCGCGCCGGCCCTGCCGGAGCGCGAGGACCTGGCCCGGCTCGTCCTCGACCGGCCCGCGGACACTCCGGCCGGCGCGCCCGTCACGCCGGCGCGGCCGTCGCCCGCGAGCCCGGCTTACGTGATCTACACGTCGGGCTCGACCGGACGGCCGAAGGGCGTCGTCGTGCCGCACCGGGCGATGACGAACTTCGTCCAGGCGATGGCCAGCCACTTCCGGATCACGGCCGCGGACAGGGTGCTGGCGCTCGCCACGGTCGCGTTCGACATCGCGGTCTTCGAGCTGTACGTCCCCCTGATCCGGGGCGCCGCGACCCTGCTCGCCACCCGCGAGCACCTGCTCGACCCGGCGGCGCTGACCGAGCTGGTCCGCACCAGCGGGGCGACGTTCGTGCAGGGCACGCCCTCGTTTTATCAGGTGCTGCTCGCCGGCAACCCCGAGATCGTGCGGGGTCTGCGGATGCTCTCCGGTGGCGAGGCGCTGCCGGCCACGCTGGCGGCGGAGCTGCGGGCGAAGGGCAAGGAGCTCACCAACCTCTACGGGCCGACCGAGACGACGGTCTACTCGACGGCGACGAAGGTGACCGGGGACAACGACGGCCGTCCGATCTGGAACATCGGCCGTCCGATCTGGAACAACCGGGTGTACGTCCTCGACGAGCGGCTGCGCCCGGTGCCGCCGGGAGTCCGGGGCGAGCTGTACATCGCCGGTGACTGCCTGGCCCGCGGCTACCTCAACCGGCCCGGGCTCACCGCGGAACGCTTCGTCGCGTCGCCGTTCGGCGCGCCGGGGGAGCTGATGTACCGCTCCGGTGACCTGGCCCGGTGGCTGCGCGACGGCAGCCTGGACTTCCAGGGCCGCTCCGACCACCAGGTCAAGGTGCGCGGCTTCCGGATCGAGCTGGGCGAGATCGAGACGGCCCTGAGCCGGCACCCGGAGGTGGCGGCGGCCGCGGTCGCCGTCCGCGACCGCGACAACGGTGGCGACAAGCTGCTGGTCGCGTACGTGGTGGGCGCCGGCGGTGCCACCCCGGAGCCCGCGGACCTGCGGCGGCACCTGGCCGAGACCCTGCCGGACTACATGGTCCCGGGGGTGTTCGTCGCGCTCGACGCGATGCCGAGCACCGCCAACGGCAAGCTCGACCGCAAGGCGCTTCCGGCGCCGGAGCTCTCGGCACCGGCCGCGGGCCGGGAGTCGGCGACGGAGCAGGAGCGCATCCTCGCGCGCCTCTTCGGCGAGGTGCTGGGCGTGCCGGAGGTCGACGCCGACGGCAACTTCTTCGAGCTGGGCGGCGACAGCATCGTCTCCGTGCAGCTGGTGGCCCGGGCCCGCAAGGCGGGGCTGGCGATCACCCCGCAGGAGATCTTCGGGCTGCAGACCGTGGCGGCGCTCGCCGCGGTGGCCCGGCCGGTCTCCGCGGAGCAGGAGGCCGCGCCCGCGGCGCCGCCGGTGCCGGAGGGTGGCGTCGACACGTCGCTGCTGTCCTTGTCGGATGCCGACCTGGAGTCGCTCAAGGGCGGCCTGGGACTGAACTAGTACGCACCGGGCCGGCGGCGTTCTTGCAGATCTTCGATGTGCGAGAGCCCGCCGCCAGCCCGGAATCTACGGTGAGATCCAGACGACGCCAGGCGTCACCACCACACCGGGACCATTCCGGACGGTGGTGCAGCGCCGGCTGAGATGCGCGTCGCGCGATTTCCGTCCGGGCACGGCGTTGCCGTTACGAAGGCGAGTGAGAAGTCCAAATGAACGGATCCAAGCTCGAAGCTGTGCTGCCGCTCTCCCCGCTGCAGGAGGGCATGCTGTTCCAGGCCCGTTACTCCGAAGACGGACCCGACCTGTACACCCAGCAGTTCAGCGTCGATCTCGCCGGCCCTCTCGAACCGGCCCGGCTGCGCGCGGCGGTTCAGACCATGCTGGGCCGGCACGCCAACCTGCGTGCCTGCATCCGCCAGCTGGACTCGGCCCAGCCGGTTCAGGCGATCCTGTCCGGCGTCGAGGTCCCCTGGACGGAGCTCGACCTCGGCGCGACTCCCGCCGGGGAGCTGGAGGCGGAGCTCGCGCGGCTGCTCGAGCAGGACCGGACCGCCCGCTTCGACCTCGCCACGGCGCCGCTGATCCGCTGCACGCTCGTGCGGATCGGACCCGAGCTGCACCGCTTCATCTTCACCAACCACCACATCCTGCTCGACGGCTGGTCGACGCCGCTGGTGCTGGACGAGATCTTCACCCTCTACGCCCGTGACGGCGACACCTCGGGGCTGCGCCCGGTCACGCCGTACCGCAACTATCTGGCCTGGCTCGCGCAGCAGGACGCGGACGCGGCGCAGGCGGCCTGGCGGGAGGCGCTGGCCGGCATCCCCGGACCGACCCGGCTCGCCCCGGCCGGGCGCGTGGCCGAGACCGCGCTGCCGAGCCGCCGGATGGCCGACCTGTCCGAGGACCTGACCGAGGGGCTGGCCCGCCTCGCGGCGCGCGAACGGGTCACCGTCAGCACGATCGTGCAGACCCTGTGGGGTGTCGCCCTCGGTGCCGTCACCGGCAGCCAGGACGTCGTCTTCGGAGTCACCATGTCGGGACGCCCGGCCGAGCTGCCCGGTGTCGAGACCATGGTCGGCCTCTTCCTCAACACGCTGCCGATGCGGGTGCGCACCGGTCCGTCCGAGCGCCTGATCGACGTGATCACCCGGGTGCAGCGCGAGCAGAACCTGGTTCGGGGCCACCAGCACCTGGCGCTGAGCACGATCCAGCGCCTGGCGGGCGAGGGCGAGCTCTTCGACGTGATCAGCATCTTCGAGAACGTGCCGATGGAGGCTCGCTCGACGGCGCTGGACGAGGCGGGACTCGAAGCGCGCTCGGTGGACAGCACCGACTACAGCCACTACCCGATGGAGCTCCTCGCCGTACCCGGCAAGCGGCTGCACATGCGGATCACGTACCAGACCGCGCTCTTCGACGAGTTCATGGTGGAGGGGCTGCTGGGCCGCCTGGTCCGTCTGATCGAGACGGTCGTCGCGGAGCCGGGTGCGATCGTCGGGCGCCTCGACCTGATCCCGGGCGACGAGCGGGACCGCGTGCTGCGGACGTGGAACGACACCCCCCGCCCGCTGCCCGCCCGCTCGGTCGTCGAGCAGTTCGAGGCACGGGCCAGCGCGAACCCGTCCGCCGTCGCCCTGCGCTGCGGCGGTGAGACCGTGACGTACGGCGAGCTGAACGCCGCGGCGAACCGCCTCGCCCACCACCTGATCGCCCACGGGGTCCGTACGGACGCGATCGTGGCGATCGGCGTCGAACGCTCGCCACGGATGGTGGCGGCGCTGCTCGCGGTGCACAAGGTCGGTGCCGCGTACCTGCCGGTGGATCCGGCGTACCCGGCCGACCGGATCGCGTTCATGGTCGGGGACGCCCGTCCCGCGCTGGTCCTGACCGACGCGGCCACCGCCGCTCTGTTCCCCGAGTCGGGCCCGCTGCGGCTCGTGCTCGACGACGACGCCACCGCCGCCGCACTCGCGGGACGGCCGGAACACGATCCGGTCGCCGCCGACCGGCTCGGAGCGGTGACGCCGGACACAGGGGCCTTCGTCATCTACACGTCGGGCTCGACCGGCCGGCCCAAGGGCGTCATCGTCACCCGGGAGAACCTGACCAACCTCATCGCCGCGATGGGCGAGTGGTTCCCCCTGACGCCGGACGACCGCATGCTCGCGGCCACCACGATCGCGTTCGACATCGCGGAGCTGGAGGTGTACCTGCCGCTCGTCTCGGGCGCCGCGATCGTGCTCACGCACCGCCACCAGGTCACCGAGCCGGACGTGCTGGCCGAGCTGATCGCGGCGGAGGGCGTCTCGGTGATGCAGGCCACCCCGTCGTTGTGGCGCCTGCTGCTCGACGACCGCCCGGACGCCCTCGCCGGCCTGCGCGTCCTCTCCGGCGGCGAGGCGATGTCGGTGCAGGTCGCCGACGGCCTGCTCGCCGCGGCGGATCAGGTGACGAACCTGTACGGCCCCACCGAGACCACGATCTATTCGACGGCGTCGCGCGTGCACAGCGGCGGCGTGCTGCCCGACATCGGCGGGCCGATCGACAACACGCAGTTGTACGTCCTCGACAGCGCGCTGCGTCCGGTGCCCGCCGGCGTGGCGGGAGAGCTGTACCTCGGCGGCGCCGGGCTGGCCCGGGGCTACCTGTCCCGTCCGGGTCTGACCGCCGAGCGCTTCATCGCGAACCCGTTCGGCCCCGCAGGCGCCCGCATGTACCGCTCGGGCGACCTGGTCCGCTGGCGCGAGAACGGCACGATCGACTTCATCGCCCGGGTGGATCACCAGGTCAAACTGCACGGCTACCGGATCGAGCTGGGCGAGATCGAGGCCGTCCTGTCCCGGCACCCGGACGTCGCCGCCGCCGTCGTCATCGTGCGCGAGGACCGGCCCGGCGACCAGCGGCTCGTCGCCTATGTCGTGCCGGCCGCGGAACACGCCGGCGAGCAGGCCCTGCGCGAGCACGTCGGCACCGCTGTGCCCGACTACATGGTGCCCCACATCGTCGTCGAGCTGCCGGCGCTGCCGCGCACGCCGAACGGCAAACTGGACCGTAAGGCGTTGCCGGTGCCGCAGGCCGGCTCCGGCGGTGGCCGCGCGCCCCGGACCCCGACCGAGGAGCGGCTCGTCGAGTTCTTCGCCGACCTGGTCGGCGCCCGCGACGCCTCGATCGACGAGGACTTCTTCGTCCTGGGCGGCGACTCGCTCAAGGTCATCCGCCTGATGAACCGGATCCGTACCGAGTTCGGCGTGGACCTGCCGATGCAGGTGGCGTTCACCGCCCGGACCGTGGCCATGCTCGCCGAGCGGATCGACCAGGAGCTCGGGACCGAGCCGGCGCCGGCTGACGGTGTCGAGCACGCCCTCGACGACTACCAGCGCCGTCTCTGGTTCATCTCCCGCTTCGAGAAGGGCGCGAGCCCGACCCACAACGTCACCTTCGGCGTACGCCTCACCGGTGCGCTCGACCTTCCGGCGCTGCGGCACGCCGTCGCCGACGTCCTGGCCCGGCACGATGCGTTGCGTACCGTCTTCCCGGAGCGCGACGGCGAACCGTACGCCCTGGTCCGGCCGGCCGCCGGCGCCGAGGCCGAAGTGCCCGTGAGCGACGTGACCCCGGACGGGCTCGCGGCCGCGCTCGCCGCCGTGGACCGGGACGGCTTCGAGCTCACGACCGCCCCACCGGTCCGCTTCGGCCTGCTGCGGCTCTCCGCGGACGAACACGTGCTCGCCGTCGTCGTGCACCCGGTCGCGGGCGCCGGCTGGGCCGAGGGGCGGTTCACGGCCGACCTCCTCGCCGCGTACGCGAGCCGCCGCGACGGACAAGAGCCCCGCTGGACCGCCGCGCCCGAGCCGTACGCCGACGCCGACGGCGACCGGGATTTCTGGGAGCGGACCCTGGACGGCCTCGCCGACGAGGTCGCCCTCCCCGCGGACCGCCCGCGCCCCTCGGCCCTGACCTACCGCAGTGCCCGGATTCCGGTGCGAGTCGGCGCCGCGGACCACGCGGCCCTGCTCGGCCTCGCTCGCGACACCGGCGCCACGGCCGCGGACGTCCTGCGCGCCACGTTCGCCGCCGTGCTCGGCGGCATGGGCGCCGGCACCGACCTGCTGCTTGGCACCGCCCGGTTCGGGCTGCGCGACGGCGTGCCCGCCACCGGCGCGCTGGTCGTGCGGGTCGACACGGCCGGTCACCCGAGCCTGCGCACGCTGGTGCGGCGGACCGCCGTCGCCGCGCAGGCCGCCGAGGTCCACCAGGGGCTGCCGTTCGAACGCCTCGTCGAGGTGCTGGCGCCCGAGCTGACCACCGTGCGGCACCCGGTCTTCCAGGTCGGTACGACGCTGCGGCCCGCGCTCGCCGAGCCGGCCACGGCCGGCGGCCTCACCGTGCGGGCCGAGCCGTACGACGCCCGCCTGGACCGGCTCGACCTGGGCCTGGAGCTGACCGAGGCCGCGGACGGGCTCGCCGGCGAACTCGCCTACAGCGCCCACCTCTTCGACGAAGGCACGGCCGGTGAGCTGGCCGCCCGGTGGGGCCGCCTGCTCACGGCCGCCCTCGCCGAGCCCGACCGCCCGATCGCCCACCTGGCCGTCGACGATGCCGAGCAGACCCGGCGGCTGCTCGCCCCGGGCATCGGCGCCGTGCGCGACGACCCCGCGCTCGCCCTGTCCGTGCCGGACGCGTTCGCCGCGAGCGTCCGCCGGATGCCGGGCGCGGCCGCTGTGCGCTCGGGCGACACCGTGCTGACGTACGAGGAGCTGGACAAGCGCGCCAACCAGCTGGCATACCGGCTGATCGCGCTCGGCGTGCAGCCCGAGACCCGGGTCGCCGTGCTCCAGCGGCGCAGCGCCGACCTGCTCGTGTCCCTGCTCGCTGTGCTCAAGGCGGGCGGCGCGTACCTGCCGCTGGACGCGCGGGCGCCCCGGTCCCGCTGGGACTCGCTCTGCCGGGAGACCGACGTCGCGGTTCTGCTGACCGACAGCGCGTCCCGGGACCCCCTGTTCCGCCGCGGCGCCGTCGAGATCGTCGTCGACGCCGACCCGCTGCTCGCCGAGGAGCCCGACACCGACCCGGGCGTGCGGCCCCACCCGGAGCAGCTCGCCTACGTCATGTACACCTCCGGCTCGACCGGGCGCCCCAAGGGCGTCGCGATCACCCACCGCGACCTCGTCGGCTACTGCCTCGACGAGTGCTTCCACCCCGCCGCGCACCGGCGGGTCCTGGCGCACGCCCCGTACGCGTTCGACGCGGCGAACTACGAGCTGTGGATGCCGCTGCTCACCGGCGGCGAGGTCGTGGTGGCGCCGCCCGGTGACCTGGACGTGGCCACGCTGCGCCGCCTGCTCACCGACCACGAGATCACCGGGCTGCACCTGACGGCCGGCCTGTTCCGGGTCGTCGTCGAGGAGGATCCGGACTGCCTCGCCGGCGTCCGCGAGCTGCTCGCCGGCGGCGACGTCGTGCCCGCTCCGGCCGTGCGCGCGGTGCTGGAGCGTTTCCCCGGGCTGGTCGTCAAGGACACCTACGGCCCGACCGAGGCCACCACGTTCGCCACGTTCCACCGGATGGCCGACGCGGCCACGGTCCCGGACGTCGTCCCGATCGGCCGGCCGATGGACGACATGCGGGCGTACGTCCTCGACGACGCGCTGCATCCGGTGCCCGCCGGCGTCGTGGGCGAGCTCTACGTCGCCGGCACCGGCCTGGCCCGCGGTTACTTCCAGCGGCCGGGGCTGACCGCGGACCGGTTCGTGGCGGACCCGTACGGCGAACCGGGCGAGCGGATGTACCGGGTGGGCGACCTGGCGCGCTGGACCGGCGACGGCACGCTGGTCTTCGTCGGCCGGGCCGACGACCAGGTGAAGATCCGCGGCTTCCGGGTCGAGCTCGGCGAGGTCGAGGCCGCCGTGGCCCGCCAGCCGGGCGTGGCCGACGCCGCCGTGCTGGCCCGCGAGGACCAGCCGGGCGACAAGCGGCTCGTGGCCTACGTGGTGGGCGGCGACGACCTCGACACCGGCGCGATCGGCCGGCGGCTGGCGCAGTCGCTGCCCGAGTACATGGTGCCGTCGGCGTTCGTCGTGCTCGACCGCCTGCCGCTGACCGACAACGCGAAGGTGGACCGCAAGGCGCTGCCCGCGCCGAGCCTCACGGCCGCGGTGGCGGGCCGGGCACCGCGCAACGAGACCGAGGAGCGGATGTGCGCGCTCTTCGGCGACCTGCTCGGCGTGCCGACGGTCACCATCGACGACGACTTCTTCCAGCTCGGCGGCCACTCCATCCTCGCCACCCGGCTGGTCAGCCGGATCCGGACCACGTTCCGGGCCGAGATCCCGATTCCCGCCGTCTTCGAGGCGCCGACGGTGGCCGCGCTCTGCGCCGTCGTCGAGGCCGCCGAGAGCGCCCGCTCCGGCCTGCGGCCGATGCCGCGGGAGGGACGCATCCCGCTGTCGTACGCGCAGCACCGGATGTGGTTCATCAACCAGCTGGACGAGGGCCAGCGGGCCACCTACAACATGCCGTTCGCGCTGCGGATCGTCGGCCCGCTCAACGCGGCCGCGCTCGAGGCCGCGATGAACGACGTCATGGCCCGGCACGAGGGTCTGCGCACGGTCTACCCCGACGTCGACGGCGTGCCGTGGCAGAACATCCTGCCGGCCGACGAGGTCCGGGTCCCGTTCACGATCGTGCCGGTCGACGCGTCCGAGCTGGACGACGCGCTGCAGGCCGCCGTCCGTACGGGCATCAACCTCAAGACCGACCTGCCGATGCACATCTACCTGTTCGAACTCGGGCCGGAAGACCACGTGCAGCTCCTGGTCCTGCACCACATCGCGGCCGACGGCTGGTCGCTGGGCCCGATGGCCCGGGACATGGCCACGTCGTACGCCGCGCGGGCCGCGGGCCGCGCGCCGGTGTTCGAGCCGCTGGCGGTGCAGTGCGCCGACGTCGCCCTCTGGCAGCGGGAAGTGCTCGGCAGCGAGGACGACCCGCAGAGCCCGATCTCGCGGCAGCTGTCGTACTGGCGCAAGCACCTGGCCGGCATCGCCGACGAGCTGGCGCTGCCGTACGACCGTCCGCGACCGGTGGCCGGCACGGGTCGCGGCAGCATCCTGCAGTACCGCGTCGGCACGGAGCTGCACACCCGGCTGCGCGACCTCTCCGTGCGCGAGCAGGCCAGCGTCTACATGGTGCTGCAGGCCGCGCTCGCCACGCTGCTGGGCCGGCTCGGCGCCGGCGACGACATCTTCGTCGGCAGCCTCATCGCCAACCGCAAGGACGAGGCGATGGACGACGTGGTGGGCTTCTTCACCAACACCGTCGTCTTCCGCACCGACATCTCCGGCAACCCGACGTTCTCGGAGCTGGTGCGCCGGGTACGGGCGGTCGACCTGGACGCGTACGCGAATCAGGACGTCTCGTTCGAGCGACTGGTCGAGGTCGTCAACCCGACCCGCTCGCTGGCCCGGCACCCGCTGTTCCAGGTGCTGCTGAACGTCGCGAACCTGCCCAGCTACGTCTCGGTGATCCCCGGCGCCCACATCACCCCGCACCCGTTCGAGCACGAGTCGTCCCGGTTCGACCTGGCTTTCGGCTTCGCCGAGGAGTTCGATGGCGACGGGCAACCCGCGGGCATGCCGGCCGACCTGAAGTTCAGCTCCGACCTGTTCGACCGCGCCACGGCCGAGATGATGGTGGAGCGGCTGAACCGGGTGCTGGAGGAGGCTGCCCGGGACAGCGAGACCCGGGTCTGGGACTTCGACCTGCTCGGCACGGACGAGCGCGCCCGGATCCTGGACGGCTGGAACGACACCGCGACCGGCGGCACGCTCACCGCGCTGCCCGGGCTCTTCGGCGCCCAGGTGGCCCGCACCCCGGACGCACCGGCGCTGAGCTGGGCCGGCGGGGTGCTCACCTACCGGGAGCTGGACGAGCGGGCCAACCGGCTGGCCCGTCACCTGATCGCCGAGGGCGCGGGCCCGGAGACGTTCGTCGGCCTGCTCATGGACCGCTCGCCCGAGGCCGTCGTGGCGCTGCTGGCGGTCGTCAAGGCCGGTGCGGCGTACGTGCCGCTGGACCCGGCGCACCCGGCCGAGCGGATCGAGTACGTCCTCGACGACGCCGGTGTCGAGCTGGTGCTCGTGGACACCGCCACGCTGGCGGGCACGAGCGTTCCCGGTCGCGTACGCACCCTCGTGGTCGACGACCCGGAGACCGTGGCCGCGCTGAGCCGGCTGCGGGCCGATGCGCCGTCCGCCGCGGACCTGCGCTCGCCGCTGTCGCTGCGCAACCCGGCGTACATGATCTACACCTCGGGCTCGACGGGCCGTCCCAAGGGCGTCGTCGTCGAGCACCGGTCGGTGGCGGACTACCTGGCGTTCACCGCGAAGGCCTATCCGGCGGCGCACGGCACCGCCGTGCTGCACTCGCCGATCGCCTTCGACCTGACCGTGACGGCCCTGCTCACCCCGCTGGTGACCGGCGGCTGCGTGCACCTGTCGGAGATCGGCGACGACGACCCGGCGGGCCTCGCGCGGCTGCGGGAGAACCCGTGCACGTTCCTCAAGGCGACGCCGAGCCACCTGCCGCTGCTGGAGGCCGCCGACGCGGCGTACTCGCCCACCGGTGCCCTGCTGCTCGGCGGTGAGGCGCTGGTCGGCAGCGCGCTGACCCGGTGGCGCGAGGCCCACCCGGACGTCACCGTCTACAACGTCTACGGTCCCACCGAGGCGACCGTGAACTGCGCCGAGTACCGGATCGACCCCGGGACGGCGGTACCGGACGGCCCGGTGCCGATCGGCCGGCCCCAGGCCAACGCCCGCCTGTACGTGCTCGACCCCTTCCTGCAGCCGGTGCCGCCGGGCGTGCCGGGCGAGCTGTACCTGGCCGGCGCCGGCCTGGCCCGCGGCTACTGGCGCAGGCCCGGCCTGACGGCGGAGCGCTTCGTGGCCTGCCCGTTCGGCGCGCCCGGCGAGGTCATGTACCGCTCGGGCGACCTGGCCCGGTGGAACGCCGACGGCGACCTGGTCTACCTCGGACGCTCCGACAGCCAGGTGAAGCTGCGCGGCTTCCGGATCGAGCTGGCCGAGATCGAGGCCGCGCTGCGCGCCGGCGAGGGCGTGGCCGAGGCCGCCGTGATCGTCCGCGAGGACCGGCCCGGCGACCAGCGTCTGACCGGCTACGTCGTGGCCCGCGGCGACGACCTGTCGCTCGACCGGCTGCGCGCGGCGCTCGCCCGTGAGCTGCCCGAGTACATGGTGCCGGCCGCCCTCGTCGTCCTGCCCGAGCTGCCCCTGACCAGCAACGGCAAGCTCGACCGGCGGGCCCTGCCGGCGCCGGAAATCGTCGTCGACACGCTCGCCGGCGAGCCCCGTACGGTCGAGGAGCGGATCCTGGCGGGGCTCTTCGCCGACATGCTGGGCCTGGACCGGGTCGGCGTCGACGACGGGTTCTTCGACCTGGGCGGCCACTCGCTGCTGGCGACCCGCCTGATCAGCCGGGTGCGTTCGGTCTTCGACGTGGAGCTGCCGATCCGTGCCGTCTTCGAGGCGCCGACGGTCCGCCAGCTGATCGAGGAGATCGCGGGCGCGGGCCGGGCCCGCCGGGCCCTGGTGCGGATGGAGCGGCCCGAGGTGATCCCGCTCTCCTTCGCCCAGCGTCGGCTCTGGTTCCTCAACCGGTTCGCCGAGGGCGAGCCGGCCGCGTACAACCTGCGCTTCGCGCTGCGTTTCTCCGGCGACCTCGACGAGGCCGCGCTGCTGGCGGCGCTGACCGACGTGACCGGCCGCCACGAGAGCCTGCGGACCCTCTTCGCCGAGGTCGACGGCGTGCCGCGGCAGGTCATCGTGCCGGAGCGGGAGGCCCGGCCGTACCTCGCCACCCGCAGCGCCCACGAGCGGGACCTGCTGGAGCTGATCGAGGCGGAGTCCGCCCGCGACTTCGACCTCGCCACCGAGCTGCCGCTGCGCGCCACCCTGGTCACGCTCGGACCGGGTGAGTACGCGCTGATCATGGTGCTGCACCACATCGCCGCCGACGGCTGGTCGATGCGCCCGCTGCTGGCCGACTTCGCCGCCGCCTACACCGCCCGGGTGGCGGGCGCGGCCCCGCGCTGGGAGCCGCTGCCGGTGCAGCCGGCCGACCTGGCGCTCTGGCAGCAGGAGGTGCTCGGCTCCGACGCCGACCCGGACAGCCCGATCGCGCAGCAGATCCGTTACTGGCGTACGGCGCTGCACGGGCTCCCGGCCGGGCTGGAGCTGCCCACCGACCGTCCCCGGCCGCCCGTCGCGGGCACCCGCGGCGGTCAGGTGCGGCGGTGGGTCGAGCCCGACGTGCACGCCGCCCTGGCCAAGCTGGCCCGGCGCGCCAACGCGAGCATGTACATGGTGCTGCAGGCGGCCCTCGCCGCGCTGCTCACCCGCCTCGGCGCCGGCACCGACATCCCGATCGGCAGCCCGGTCGCCGGTCGTACGGACGAGGCGCTCGAGGACCTCATCGGCTTCTTCGTCAACTCGCTCGTGCTGCGCACCGACACCTCCGGCGACCCCACGTTCACCGAGCTGGTGGAGCGGGTCCGCGGCGTGGACCTGGGCGCCTACGCCCACCAGGACCTGCCGTTCGAACGCCTGGTCGAGCTGCTCAACCCGGAGCGCTCGCTCGCCCGGCACCCGCTGTTCCAGGTCGCGCTGAACCTGCAGAACACCGAGCAGACCGACTGGCGCCCGCAGCTGCCCGGCATCGAGGTCGGCAACGTCGACCTCGGTCCGGACCCGGAGAAGTTCGACCTCTCCGTCACGTTCGCCGAGATCTTCGGCGACGCCGCGACGCCGGCCGGCGCGGTCTGCGTGCTCAGCTACCGGGCGGATCTGTTCGACGAGACCACAGCCGAGGCTCTGGCGGACCGGCTCACCGCCCTGCTTGCGCAGGCCGCGGCCGACCCGGACCGGCGGATCGGCGCGCTCGAGGTGCTCCTGCCCGCCGAGCGCGAGCGCCTGCTTGTCGACTGGAACGAGAGCGGCGACCCGGGGACGCCGGCCCGCTCGCCCCTCGACCTGTTCGAGGAGCGGGCCCGGACCGCGCCGCAGGCCCCGGCGGTCACCAAGGACGATGTCACCATCAGCTACGACGAGCTGGACGCGCGCGCCGAACAACTGGCGTCCCGGCTCCGCGGCCTGGGCGTCGACGCCGAGTCGCGGGTCGGGCTGGTGCTGCCGCGTTCGATCGGCATGGTCGTGGCCATCCTCGGCGTGCTGAAGGCCGGCGGAGCCTACGTACCGGTGGACCCGGCCTCACCGGCCGACCGCATCGCCTACATCGTCGAGGACAGCTCCGCCAGCGTCGTCATCACGCACGAGGACGTCGTGGGCGTCCGGGCGACGAGCCCGAACACCCGACGCGTGATCCTCGACGACCAGGGCGCCGTGCGCCCGGAAGCCGCCGGGACGGCGGCGGTGGGCGTTCGGCCGAGGCGGGCCCGCGACGCGGCCAGCGCGGCCTACATCATCTACACCTCCGGGTCGACCGGCCGGCCCAAGGGCGTGGTCGTCACCCACGGCAACGTCGCCGAGCTGCTCGCGGCGGCCGAGGCCGACTACGCCTTCGGCGCGGATGACGTGTGGACGATGTTCCACTCGTACGCCTTCGACTTCTCCGTCTGGGAACTGTGGGGCGCGCTCGCGTATGGCGGCCGCGTGGTCGTGGTCGGCCTCGAGGTGGCCCGCTCGCCGAGCGACTTCGCCCGCCTGCTCGAACGTGAACGGGTCACCGTGCTCAACCAGACGCCGTCCGCGTTCTACCGGCTGGCCGAGGAGATCGACCGGGCCGGCGACGGGCTGCGCGAGCGGCTGTCGCTGCACACTGTCGTCTTCGGGGGCGAGGCGCTCGACTGGGCCCGCATCGCCGACTGGGTGGCGCGATCCGGCTCCGGCGGACCGTCCATGGTGAACATGTACGGCATCACCGAGACGACCGTTCACGTGACGATCCGGCGAGCCGACGGCCGTCAGGGGCACGGCAGCGTCATCGGCCGGGCCATGCCGCACCTCAGCGCGTACGTCCTCGACACCGCGCTACGTCCGGTGCCGACGGGCGTGCGCGGCGAGTTGTACATCGCCGGCGGCGGGCTGGCCCGCGGTTACCTGCAGCGGCCCGGCCTGAGCTCGACCCGGTTCGTCGCCGACGCCTTCGGGGCGCCCGGCGCCCGGATGTACCGCACCGGGGACACCGCACGCTGGAACGCGCAGGGAATGCTCGAGTATCTCGGGCGCAGCGACGACCAGGTGAAGATCCGCGGATTCCGCATCGAGCCCGGTGAGATCGAAGCCCAGGTCGTCGCACGACCCGAGGTGTCCCTGGGAGCCGTCGTGGTCCGGGAGGACCGTCCCGGCGATCTGAGGCTGGTCGCCTACGTGGTTCCGGCCGCAGGCGATCCGGCGCAGTTCGACACCGACGCGCTCCGCGGCGAGCTGGCCACGTCGCTGCCCGACTACATGGTCCCGGCCGCCGTCGTGGCGCTGTCCGGCCTGCCGATGACCGTGAACGGCAAGCTCGACCGCGCCGCCCTGCCCGCGCCGGTGTTCGTCGCGGGCAAGACGCAGCGGGCGCCCCGCACCCCGCTTGAGGAGATCCTCTGTGGTCTCTTCGCCGACGTGCTTGGACTGCCCACCGTCGGCGTGCTCGACAGCTTCTTCGATCTCGGCGGCCACTCGCTGCTCGCCACCCGCCTGGTCAGCCGGATCCGGACCGCCCTCGAGGTGGAGGTCCCCATCCGGGCGATCTTCGAGGCACCGACCGTGGCGGCGCTGGCCGAGCGGCTCGGCGAGGCCCGCGGCGCGCGCGCCAGGGTGCGCCGGATGCCGCGGCCGGACCTGCTGCCGCTGTCGTTCGCGCAGCGCCGGCTCTGGTTCGTCAACCGGTTCGAGCAGGAACTGAGCTCGACCTACAACGTGCCCGCCGCCGTCCGGCTCAGCGGCGAGCTCAACCGTGACGCGCTGCACGCCGCGCTGCGCGACGTGGTGGCCCGCCACGAGGTCCTGCGGACCATCTACCCCGACGGCGACGGGCTGCCCCGGCAGGAGATCCTCGCGCCCGCGGCCTTCGACCCCGGCCTGCCGCTCGCCGAGGCGACCGAGGCGAGCCTGCCCGACCTCGTCGCCGAGGCCAGCATGCGCACCTGGGACCTCGCCACGGACCCGCCGCTGCGGGCGTTCCTGTTCGTGCTCGGCCCCACCGAGCACGTCCTGCTCGTCGTGCTGCACCACATCGCGTCCGACGGCTGGTCGATGGGACCGCTCTCGCGGGACCTGGCGAGGGCGTACGAGGCCCGCAGCACGGGCGCGGCGCCGGACTGGGCCCCCCTGCCCGTGCAGTACGCCGACTACGCGCTCTGGCAGCGCGAGACGCTCGGCAGCGAGGACGACCCGGACAGCGAGCTCGCCGGGCAGCTCGGCTACTGGCGCGACCAGCTGGCCGACGTCCCCGACGAACTGGAGCTGCCGCTGGACCACCCGCGTCCGGCGGCGCCGAGCTACCGCGGCGACGCCGTGCGGATCGAGCTTCCGGCCGAGGTGCACCAGGACCTGACGGCCGTGGCCCGGGCGAACCGCGCGAGCCTCTACATGGTGCTGCAGGCGGCCGTCGCCGTGCTGCTCACCCGGACCGGGTCGGGCACCGACATCCCGATCGGCTGCGCGGTGGCGGGCCGCACCGACGAAGCCCTCGACGACCTGATCGGCTTCTTCGTCAACACGCTCGTGCTGCGGACCGACACCTCCGGCAACCCGACGTTCGCCGAGCTGATCGGCCGGACCCGGGAGGCCGGCCTCGCGGCCCACGCCAACCAGGACGTGCCGTTCGAGCGGATCGTCGAGGCGGTCAACCCGGAGCGTTCGCTGTCGCGGCACCCGCTCTTCCAGGTCGCGGTCAACCTGCCGAACCTGCCGGCTGCCGGCGCCCGTCTCCCGGGCCTGACGATGACCGCGGTGCCGGCCGGCTCCGGCGCCGCCAAGGTGGACCTCACCTTCGACTTCGCCGAGCAGCACGGACCGGACGGGGAACCGGCCGGCCTGCTCTGCCAGGTCGAGTACAGCGTCGACCTGTTCGAGAAGAGCACGGCAGCCGCGCTCGGCCGCTGGCTGAGCACGCTGCTGGCGGCGGCCGCGGCCGCACCCGCCACGCCGATCGAGCAGCTGCCGCTGGCCGTCACCGAGGAGCGCGCCGCGCAGCTGGAGCGGGGTCTCGGCGCCCCGCCCGGCCTGACCCCGCGGACCCTGCCGGAGCTCTTCGAGGACCAGGTGGCCCGTACGCCGGACGGGATCGCGGTCGAGCACGGCGACGCCGTCCTGACCTACCGTGAGCTGGACCGGCGCGCGAACCGCCTGGCCCACCAGCTGATCGGGCTGGGCGTCGGCCCGGAGCGGGTGGTGGCCGTCGGACTGCCGCGGTCGATCGACTGGCTGACCACGGTGCTCGCGATCGGCAAGGCGGGCGGCGTGTACCTGCCGGTGGACACCGGCCAGCCCGTGGCGCGACTGCAGGTCGTCTTCGACACGATCCAGCCGGTGCTGGCGGTCTCCACCCCCGCGCTGCGCGACCGCCTGCCGGACACGGTGCCGCTGCTCACCGTCGACGAGGACGTCCTGGCGGGCCGGCCGGACCGGGCGCCCACCGACGCCGACCGGACCGCGGCCCTGACGCCGCGGCACGGGGCGTACGTCATCTTCACCTCGGGGTCGACCGGAACGCCGAAGGGCGTGTTCGTCACGCATGCCGGCCTGGCCGGTCTGGGGCACTCGCACGGCGAACGTCTCGGGCTGCTGCCCGGCAAGCGGTTGCTGCAGATCACCGCGCCGAACTTCGACCCCTCCGTGGCCGACCTCGTGATCGCCCTGACCAACGGCGCCACCCTGGTGCTGCCGGTCAGCGCCCAGACCGTGCCGACCGGCGAGGAGCTGCACGCGATCCTGCTCGAGCGGCGCATCACCCACCTGCAGACCGCGGCCACCGTGATCGGCACCCTGCCGCCGGAGCCGCTGCCCGAGCTGGAGGCGCTCAACAGCGGCGGCGAGGCGCTCTCCGGCGAGATCGTGGACCGCTGGGCGCCGGGCCGGCGGATGACCAACGTGTACGGTCCGACCGAGGCCACGGTCGCGGCGACCATGAGCCGGCCACTGACGAGCGGCGGCATCGCCCCGATCGGCACGGTGCTCGGCGACACCCGGGTGTACGTGCTCGACGCCGGGTTGCGCCCGGTGCCGGCCGGCGTCCCGGGTGAGCTCTACCTCGCCGGCCCGGCCCTGGCCCGCGGTTACTGGGGCATGCCGGGGGAGACGGCGTACCGGTTCGTGGCCGACCCGTACGGCGCTGCCGGCGAGCGCATGTACCGGACCGGCGACCGGGTGCGCTGGGACCGCGAAGGTGAGCTGGTCTTCCAGGGGCGTACGGACAGCCAGATCAAGCTGCGCGGCTTCCGGATCGAGCCGGGTGAGATCGAGGCCGTCCTGCTGCGGCACCCCGGGGTCACGCAGGCCGCGGTGCTGGTCCGCAACGACCTGGCCGCCGCCGCGGTACTGGTGGCCTACGTGGTGCCGGGCGCGTCCCGGCCCACCGAGGACGAGCTGAAGGAGCACGTCGCCGCCGCCCTGCCCGCCTACATGGTGCCGTCCGCCCTGGTGACGGTCGACGCCCTGCCGCTGCTGGACAACGGCAAGCTGGACCGTCGCGCCCTGCCCAAGCCGCAGCTGACGAAGGCGAGCAGCCGGGCGCCCCGGTCCGAGCACGAGGCCGAGCTCTGCCGGATCTTCGGCGAGCTCGTCGGCCGTGACGACGTCGGCATCGACGACAGCTTCTTCGACCTCGGCGGCGACAGCATCACCTCGATCCAGCTGGTGTCGCGGGCCCGCAAGGCGGGCGTGGTCTTCAGCCCCCGGGACGTCTTCGAACACAAGACGGTGGCGGCCCTCGCGGCGGCGGCCGGCGGCGAGACCCGCGAGATCACCGCGGACGTCGGCGTCGGCGACATCCCGCTCACGCCGATCATGCACTGGCTGCGGGACCTCGGCGGCGACAGCGACGGCTTCCACCAGCAGCGGTTGCTGGCCCTGCCGGAGGGCACCACGGGCGGCCAGCTCCGCTCCGCCCTG
Organism: Actinoplanes aureus; assembly: GCF_015704865.1. Taxonomy (GTDB): domain Bacteria; phylum Actinomycetota; class Actinomycetes; order Mycobacteriales; family Micromonosporaceae; genus Actinoplanes; species Actinoplanes aureus. Next base: position 60,027 of record NZ_JADQTO010000030.1, read on the forward strand.
ACCGCGTTGCTGCGCACCCACGACATGCTGCGGGCCCGGCTCACGGACGCGACCGGCTCGTGGGCGCTGACCGTGCCGACGGCGGACGCCGGCACCACCGGCGACGTGGTGCACCGGGTTGCCGTGGCTGCCGGCGCGGACCTGACGGAGATCTTCACGGCGCAGCAGCGTCAGGCCGTGTCCGGCCTGTCGCCCCGCGACGGCGTGATGCTGCGGGCGGTGTGGTTCGACCTCGCCGGACGACCGGAGCCGGACCACGTTCTCATCGTCGTGCACCACCTCGCCGTCGACGCGGTGTCCTGGCGCATCCTCGTCGCCGACTTCGAGGCCGCGCTGAGTGCCGCCCGGGAGGGGAACGAGCCGGTTCTGGACCCGGTGCCGACCTCGTTCCGCCGGTGGGCCGGCTCGCTGCGCGAGGTCGCGGCCGCCAAGGCCGGTGAGCTGGACACCTGGCTTGCCACGCTGGACGGCCCGGACCCGCTGCTCGGCGCCCGCCCGCTCGACCCCGCCCGGGACGTGGTGGCCACGGCCGAGCGCGCCGGCGTGCGGTTCTCGGTGGACCGGACCGCCGCGGCGGTGACCGGCCTGCCCGCGGCGTTCCACGCGAGCGCCCAGGAGGTGCTGCTCACCTCCCTCGCGCTGGCGGTCGCCGAGTGGCGGGCCGGGCTGGGCCGCGGCGACGACGCGTCGGTGCTGCTCAACCTCGAGGGCCACGGCCGCGAGGACCTGGTCGAAGGCCTCGACCTCTCGCGCACGGTGGGCTGGTTCACGAGCAACTATCCAGTACGCCTCGACGCCGCCGCGGTGTCCGGCGACGCCGCGCTCAAGCGGATCAAGGAACAGCTGCGCGCGGTCCCGGACAAGGGCGTCGGCTACGGGTTGCTGCGGTACCTCAACGAGGAGACCGCCGGTCCGCTCGCCGCGGCCGGGCATCCGCAGCTGTCGTTCAACTATCTGGGCCGCATCCCGGCGCAGGACCGCGAGCTCGCGGCCCCGTCGGGCCCGGGGATCGAGTTCACGCTCCTCCCGCCGGACCCGGCCGCCGCCGGCCCGGACGCCGGCCGTCCGTTCGCCCACGCGCTCGAGATCAACGCCACCGTGGACGAGCTGGCCGCCGGACCGTCGCTGAACGCCGCGTTCGACTGGCCGGCGGGTCAGTTCACCGGCGCCGAGGTGCGCGAGCTGGCCGAGGTCTGGGGACGGACGATCGACCGCCTCGCCGCCGACGGGCTGCGGCCGGGTGCGGGCGGCCACACGCCGTCCGACTTCCCGCTCGTCACGCTCTCCCAGGCGCAGGTGGAGCGGATCGAGGCGCAGTGGCCCCGGATCGCCGACGTGCTGCCGTGCGCGTCCCTGCAGCCCGGCCTGCTCTACCACGCTGGCCTGGACCTCGACGGCCCCGACCCCTACGTGGTGCAGACCGCCTGGGAGCTGTCCGGCGGGATGGACGTCCCCGCTCTGCGCGCCGCGGTGGGCGCCGTGCTGCGCCGCCACCCGAACCTGCGGGCCGGGTTCTGGCAGGGCGACCTGGCGCAGCCGGTGCAGGTCATCCCGGCCGACGTGGAGCTGCCGTGGCGCGAGCACGACCTGACCGGGCTGCCCGAGAACGAGCGGGACGCGGCGCGTGCCCGCATCCTCGCCGCCGACCGGGCCGAGCGCTTCGACATGCTGCGCCCGCCGATGCTGCGGTTCACCATGATCGCCCTCGCCCCGGACCGGTACGTGCTGGTGCTCACCTGCCACCACGTCCTCCTCGACGGCTGGTCCGACCCGCTGTTTATGAACGACCTGATCGAGCTCTACCGTCGCGGCGGCGACGACTCCGGGCTGCCGCCGGCCCCCGCCTACCGTGACTACCTGCGCTGGCTGACCGAGCAGGACGCCGGGGAAGCCCTGGAGACCTGGCGCACCGCGCTGGCCGGACTCGACGAGCCGACGCTGGTCGCGCCCGCCGACGCCGGCCGGCCGTTCATCCCGGAGCGCGTGGAACGGGTTCTGGACCCCGACCTGGGGGGCGCGGTGTCGGCCTGGGCCCGCCGCGAGGGGCTGACCGTGAACACGGTCCTGCAGGGTGCCTGGGCGGCGCTGCTGGGCCGCCTCACCGGCCGCGACGACGTCGTGTTCGGCGCGACCGTCTCCGGGCGCCCGCCGGAACTGGCCGGCTCGGAGAACATGGTCGGCCTGTTCATCAACACGCTGCCGGTGCGGGCCCGGATGGACCCGGACCGTCCCGTCGGCGACCTGCTGCGGGACCTTCAGCAGGAGCAGAGCGGGCTGATGTCGGTGCACCACGTCCGGCTCAGCGACGTCATCCGTACGGCCGGGCTGGGCACACTCTTCGACACCGGAATGGTGTTCGAGAACTACCCGACCCCGCCGGAGGAACTGGCCGAGGCCGGTGCCGATGCCGGTGCCGGGGCCGCGGTCGTGGGCCGGCAGGTCCAGGACGGCAGCCACTTCGCCCTGGCGCTGATCGCCTCCGGACGGGCCGGCCGGCTGCGCTTCCGCATCGACTACCGTCCCGGCCTGTTCAGTGCCGAGACCGTGCGCCGGTTCGCCGACCAGATGGAGGCGTGGCTGCGGGCGGTCGTCGCCGAGCCGGACGTCGCGTCGGGACAGCTGGACCTGCTCGGCGCCCACGACCGGGAGCTGGTGCTCCAGGCCTGGAACGACACCGCGCACGAGCTGCCGCCCGGCACGCTGGCCGAGCTCTTCGAGCGCCAGGCCACGCGGACGCCCACCGCGACCGCGCTCGTGTTCGAGGACGAGTCGCTCACGTACGCGGAGCTCGACGAACGCGCCGGTCGGCTGGCACGGGTCCTCGCGGCGCACGGTGTTCGACCGGAGCGGTTCGTCGCCCTGGTCCTGCCCCGCGGCACGGAACTGATCGTGTCGATGCTCGCGGTGGCCAAGGCGGGGGCGGCCTTCATGCCGGTCGACCCGGCGTACCCGGCCGACCGGATCGGATACCTGCTGGCCGATGCCGCGCCGGCGCTGATCGTGAGCGACCGGGCGACCGCGGGTGTCGTACCCGAGGCCGCCGATGCGCCGGTGCTGTTGCTCGAGGAGGCCGCGGACGCCGATGCCGGCACCGCCGTGCCGGCGCAGGCGAGCCCGGCGAACGCCGCATACCTGATCTACACGTCGGGCTCGACGGGCCTGCCCAAGGGCGTGGTCGTGTCGCACCGCGGCCTGGCCAACCTGGCCGGGGCACAGATCGAGCGGTTCGGCGTCCAGCCGGACAGCCGGGTGCTGCAGTTCGCCTCGACCAGCTTCGACGCCTCGGTGTCCGAGCTGTGCACGGCACTGCTGAGCGGTGCGTGCCTGGTGCTCGCGCCCACCGACCGGCTGCGGGCCGGCCGGCCCCTGGCCGACCTGCTCGCCGAGCAGCGGATCACGGTCGCGACGATCCCCCCGGCGGCGCTCACCGTGATGGGGGCCGGGGACCTGCCCGCCGGCATGACGCTGGTGGTGGCCGGTGAGGCGACGGCCGGCGACCTGGTCGCACGGTTCGGCCCCGACCGCCGGATGATCAACGCGTACGGGCCGACCGAGACCACCGTCTGCGCCTCGATGAGCGGGCCGCTCGCCGGTGACGCGGCGCCGCCGATCGGCGCACCGATCTGGAACACCCGCATCTACGTGCTGGATGCCCGGCTGCGGCCGGTGCCGCCCGGCACGGCGGGCGAGGCGTACGTGGCCGGCGTCGGCCTGGCGCGCGGCTACCTGAACCGCGCCGGCACCACCGCGGAGCGCTTCGTGGCCAGCCCGTTCGGCGGGCCCGGCGAGGTCATGTACCGCACCGGTGACCTGGTGCGCTGGACCGCGGACGGGGAGCTGGACTACCTCGGCCGCACCGACGACCAGATCAAGCTGCGCGGGTTCCGGATCGAGCCGCGCGAGATCGAGGCACGGCTCGCCGGCCACCCGGGCGTCGCGTCCGCCCTGGTCCTCGCCCGCTCCGCCGGTATCGGCGGACTGCGGCGGCTGGTGGCCTACGTGGTGTCCGCGCCGGGTGCGGCCTTCGACGACCGGGAACTGCGGGCGTACGCCGCCGCGGCCCTGCCGGAGCACATGGTCCCGTCGGCCGTGGTCCAGCTGGACGCGGTACCGCTCACCCCGAGCGGCAAGGTGGACCGTGCCGCCCTGCCGGATCCCGAAGGCCCGGGAACGAGCCGGGGCAGGGGGCCGCGGACTCCGCAGGAGGAGCTGTTCTGCACGCTCTTCGGCGAGGTGCTGGGCCTCGGCCCGGTGAGCGCCGAGGACAACTTCTTCGAGCTGGGCGGCGACTCGCTGGCCGCGGCCACGCTGGCCGCCCGGGCCACCGAGTTCACCGGTCACCGGGTCGGCGCACGCGACCTCTACGAGGCGCCGACGGTGGCCGCCCTCGTCGAGCGGCTGGGTGGGGCCGGTGGAGGCGACCCGCTCGCGGTGCTTCTGCCGCTGCGCGAGCACGGCAGCCGCGCACCGCTGTTCTGCGTGCACCCGTTCGGCGGCCTCGGCTGGACGTACGCCGGTCTGCTCCGCCACCTGGACCGCGAGCAGCCGATCTACGCGGTGCAGGCACGCGGCCTGGCCGAGCCCGGGGACGACGGCTCGGGGCAGCTGCCGGCGGACCTGGACGAGATGGCCGCCGACTACGTGGACCAGATCCGGACGGTGCAGCCGCAGGGTCCGTACCGGCTTGCCGGCTGGTCGCTGGGCGGCCTGATCGCGCACCGGATGGCGACCCTGCTCCAGGAGCGGGGCGAACGGGTGGAGCTGCTGGCGTTGCTGGACGCCTACCCGGTCCGGGCCACCGGCCCGGCGGGCGAGGTCACCGAGGAGATGATCCTGGAGCAGCTGCTCGAGTTCCTCGGCACCGGCTCCGAGCTGCCGGAGGGCGCGACGCTCGACTTCGACACCGCCATGGCGCTGCTCGGTGCGGGCGGCAGCGCGGCCGCCGGCCTGGACCGCAGGCAGGTCTCCGCGCTGGCCGCGGTCGGCACGAATCTGGGCCGCATCACCCGCGAGTTCACGCTGCGGCCGTTCGACGGCGATGTGCTGCTGTGCCGGGCCACCGCCGACAAGGACGCCGGCAGTCCCGGCCCCGAGATGTGGGCGCCGTACGTCACCGGCCGCGTCGAGACCCACCTCATCGAGTGCTCCCACGACGAGATCGTTCTTCCCGGCCCGCTGTCCGAGGTCGGCGCAATCCTGTCCGGCACATTGACCCAGTAGAACCGATCGAGGAGGCGGCATGTCCGCGAACGCTTCACCCGTGGCGAACCCGGGAGGTCCGGGCCCCGGCCAGGACTGGCCCGTGTTCCAGATGATGGATCCGGAGATGGTCCGGGACAAGCCGGCCTTCTTCCGCTCGCTGCAGCAGCAGTCCCCGTTCTGGTGGGTGGAGCTGCCGTCCGGCCCGCAGCTCGACGTACCGAAGTTCTGGCTCGTGCCCATGCGTCACCGCGACATCCGCGACGCTCACCTCAACCCGGACCTGCACGCCAGTCCGGAGGAGGAGTTCGAGACCCGCAACCCGAACGACAAGAGCGTGTGGCGCCGCTACGACGCCCAGATGCAGACGGCGGACCCGCCGGTGCACACCCGCCGGCGCAAGCTGTTCGCCAAGGCGTTCACCATGCGTCGCATCGAGCGGTTGCGCCCGAAGCTCGAGGAGCTGACCGCGACGCAGCTGGACCAGCTCGAGGCCAAGGGTGCCGACGGCTCGGTCGTGGACCTGATGGCGTACGCCTGGAGCCTGCCGATCAAGGTGATCTGCGAGCTGCTCGGCGTACCCGAGGAGCACATCGGCCCGTTCCAGGCCTGGGAGGAGCGCACCCGGGTGCACAAGGGCGGCGACATGGGCTTCTCGGACCTCGCCGAACAGGTCGTCGAGAACCTCCAGCAGCTGATCATCGACAAGCGGGCGGAGCCGAAGGACGACCTGCTCAGCGAGCTGATCCAGGTGCAGGACGCCGAGGACGGCCGGCTCAGCGAGCACGAGCTCATCTCGATGAACCTCTCCCTGTTGGTCAGCGGCCACGAGCCGACGGTGGACCTGATCGGCAACGGCCTGGCGGCGCTGCTGAGCAACCCCGGCCAGAAGCAGGAGGTGCTCGACGACCCGTCGCTGCTGGGTCCGGCCGTCGAGGAAGCGCTGCGCTTCGACGGCGCCCAGTTCGTCACCAACCCCCGCTTCGCGGCCGCCGACACCAAGATCGGTGACGCGGTGGTCAAGCGGGGCACGGTCGTCCTGCTGCCCCTGGGCGTCGCCAACCACGACCCCGAGAAGTTCGAGAACGGCGACCAGTTCGACATCCACCGCAACACCAGCGGTCACCTGGCGTTCGGTCACGGCATCCACCACTGCCTCGGCGCCGCGATGGCCCGGCTGGTGGGCGAGGTCTGCATTGGCCGCTTCCTGGAGCGTTTCCCGCAGTCGCGTCTCGCGGTGCCGGTCAACGAGCTGCGCCACGTGCCCGGCCCGCTGGCCCGTACGCTGGTCGAGCTGCCCGCCGTCCTGGTGGAGGACGGGAATCGCAGCGGGATTTGAGCTCGGCCTCGGTCGTCCGAGGCACTGACCTGAGGCGGCCACCTGGTCACTCTGCGAGAAGACGGTCGATCTTCTCGAAGAGGACGAGGTGGCCGCTTCTTGTGGTGCGAACGTGTCCGGTGCTTCGAGCAGCGGCCCGACGCGTTGCGCCGGGCGGCCGGCCGGCCGGCACCTGATGGCCTGCGCACCGAGACGACGAAGGGCCGCCGGTCGACGACCGGCGGCCCTTTACTTCGGTGACCAGCAGCGCGGTTCGTCAGAGGCGCCGGGCGTACGCGCGGATCGCCAGCGGCATGAAGATGAGGGTGACGACGACCGCCGAGAGCAGCGTGAGCAGGATGGGCCGCGACTCGACCGGGCCGGTGAGCAGCGACCGCAGCGCGTCGGACAGGTAGGTCAGCGGGTTGAGCCGGACCCAGCTCTGGAACCAGCCGGGCAGGCTGGTGGTCGGCACGAGGGCGTTGCTGCCGAAGGCGAGGGGCAGCATGACCAGCAGTCCCATCATGCTCACGCTCTCGGGCCGCTTCGCGAACAGACCGATGGTGGCGGCCACCCAGCTGAACGCCACCGCCATCACTAGGATGATGGCGCAGGCGAGCAGCACCTCGAGCGGGCCGGTGTGGACGCGGAAGCCGAAGGCCACCGCGGTCAGGACCACCACGATGTTGGCGAGGGCCAGGCGCGGCAGGTCGCCGACGATGTGGCCGACCAGCGGGGCCGACCGGGCGATGGGCAGGCTCCGGAAGCGGTCGAAGATGCCTTTGCGGATGTCGCTCTGGATCGCCGCGGCGGCCGACGAGATCTGGAACGCGAGGTTCTGCGCCAGGATGCCGGGAAGCAGGAACGACAGGTACTCGCCGCGGTCGCCGGCGACCGCCCCACCGAAGATCAGCAGGAAGACCAGCAGCATGACGATCTGCTGGATCGCGGACAACACGACGATCTGCGGGGCGAGCCGCAGCTTGACCAGGTTGCGCCAGGCCATCGTCCAGCCATGTCGCACGGCGGGCATGGGCGACGTCGAGCGCGGTTGCACCCGGCGCGGCTCGATCAGGGTGGCGGTCATACCAGGCTCTCTTTCTTCGCGTGCTCGGTGGCGTCCTCGGCCGTACGTTCCTGCGGCGTGCCGTCGGTGAGGCTGAAGAACACCTCGTCCAGGCTCGGCTGGCGCAGGCCGAGTGCCGCGACCGTGATGCCCGCGATGCCGAGCCGATCCGACGCGGCGGAGAGGACGGCCGGGTCGGCGGCGGGCACGGCGACCACGCCGGTGTCCGCGTCGATGGCCGCCTTCGTCCCGGTAATCTCACCGAGCACCAGGGCGACCTCGTCGAGCCGAGCCGGATCGTCGGGCCGCGCCTCCAGTGTCTGGCCACCGACCTGGCGCTTGAGCTTGGTCGGGGTGCCCGCGGCGATGACCGCGCCGTGGTCGAGCACGACCAGCTCGTCGGCGAGGCGGTCCGCCTCCTCGAGATACTGCGTGGTGAGCAGCACCGTGATGCCCTCGCTCCGCAGACGGCGGACGAGGTCCCAGACGGCGACCCGGCTGCGCGGGTCCAGACCGGTGGTCGGCTCGTCGAGGAAGAGCACGTCGGGCGTGCCGATCAGGCTGGCGGCCAGGTCCAGCCGGCGACGCATGCCACCGGAGTAGGTCTTGGCCGGGCGCTTTGCGGCATCGACCAGATCGAAGGATTCCAGCAGCTCGTCGGCGCGGGCCCGGGCGTTCTTCGCCGAGTAGCCCAGCAACCGGGCGATCAGCTCCAGGTTGAGCCGGCCGTTGAGGTCCTCGTCCACGGCCGCGTACTGGCCGGTGAGCCCGATCGTCTCGCGGACCCGGGCTGCCTCCTTGACCACGTCGAAGCCGTACACCCGGGCGCTGCCGGAGCTGGGCCGCAGCAGCGTGGACAGGATCTTGACCGTGGTCGTCTTCCCGGAACCGTTCGGGCCGAGCAGGCCCAGAACAGTTCCGCGCCGTGCCGAGAAGCTGATCTCGTTGAGGGCCTGCGTCTTGCCGAATTCCCGGCGCAGGCCGTCCACCTCCAGCGCGTAGTCCACGCTCACCACCTCTGTCGTCGTCATCTGCGACCTGGTTTCGTCGCGGTCATTCTGAGCAGGGTCCGCAGTGTCCTGACTCCTACGTCGAAGATTCGAAAACGGCCGGTCGCGGCGGGGCGGGCGGGTTTGCCCGTGGCCGCGGACCCGGCCCGCTCCACCACGGCCGCGTCCATGACACAGTGCGGGCGGGTGCGTTGCTGGTACGACCACGCGGCCGCGGTCAGGGCCGTACCGAACGTCCCGAACGCCGTCATCGCGACGCCGGCCACCCGTAGCTGGTCGGCCTCCCAGCGCCCGCGGATCAAGCCGGACGCGGCCAGTGCGGTGAAGCCGCCGCCGACGGTCCCGTAGGCGGCCAGCGTCGGCCCGGTGACCCAGGCGGGTATCAGCGGCAGGAAGCGCGGCACCCGCCGGCCGGCCAGCGGCAGGGTCCAGGCCGGGAAGCGTTCGCCCCACCGGTGGGTGAGTCCGAGCAGCAGAAAAGCGCCCGCCCCGGCGGCGATGTCGACCCACGGGATGCCGTGCATCTCCAGCCAGGCGCCGCCGGCGCCGCCCTCGATGAGGTCCTCCCGCTTCAGCCCGAAAGGCTGCCGGCCGTTGGCCACCAGCAGATGCATCACGGAGTACGGCAGCAATCCCGCGCAGCCGGCGTAGGCGAGGTTCCGCACCCACGGCCTGGGCGGCTCCGGCTCCGGGTACTCGAGGCCGGCCCGCTCGCCCTCGGGATGCTGCTGTCCGCAGTAGACGCAGGCATCCCGGGTGCGGCGACGCCAGGCGATGGACGCGCCGGTGAACAGGGCCGCACCCGCAGTCCAGCTCAGCCGGTCGGCGAACCCGGGCCAGTCGGTGTTCTGGTCGCGATCCGTGACGGTGCCCTTCACCGCCAGCTCGAGGAGGTAGAGGAGCAGGAAGGCGCTGCCCGCGGTGGTGACTCCGGTGGCGCCCCACATGCCTGTCGTGACGGCCCGGGACGGCACCCTGCGACCCCAGGGACGCACCGACGCGGCCGCCGCGGCCGCCGCGGTGGCCAGCACCCCGCCGGCGACCCATTTGCCGGCGGGGATGCCCCGGTAGCGGGATCCTCTGCCGGTGGCCGCGAGTACCGCGCCGCCGTGCGCGAGCGCCCATCCGCTCGCCGCGTAACCCGCCCAGGCGGGCCAGCGTCGCCGCCAATCCAGCGGGCCGGGGATCATTTCGGCCCCGTGCCCCGGTGTTTTTCGCTCGCGCATATTGCTCCTTGGTCCCTGGAGCCGCTCCATGGCGCCGTCGGAAGCGCCGGATCGCGGATAGCCATTCCGCACAATGGTCGATCGCGCGGCTGTCGAGGGGCCGGATGGCTCGAAGTTTTCGATCTGACGAGCCCGTTCGGACCGGCCTTTTCTAGGCTGCCCCTGGCAGAGGCGAGGGCCGTCGCCGGCGGAGACCGGCAGGACGCCTTCGGAGCGAATCACGTCACTTGATTGTCCGACGAATGAGCCCCCGTAATTGCCAGTTCTTTCCGTTGGCGCCGGGCAACCGAACGTGCGGCGCGGGACGGGCCGACAGGAGAGGTGAGGAATGTGACCACCGGACAAGAACATTCGACATTCGACCAGTTGAGCGTTGATCACATCCGGTTCTACGTGCGTGACGTGGCGACCAAGGCGGCCGGCTTCGGGCAGCGCTACGGACTGGATCTCGTGTCGGGCCGGTCGGCTGACGAGACGTCGGTCGCCCTCATCTCCAACGGGATCCGCCTCGTCTTCACCGAACCGCTGATCCGGGATCACCCCGGCGCGGCGTACCTCGAGCAGCACGGCGACGGCGTGGCCGACGTCGCGCTGCGCACCGGCGACGCCGGCGCCGCGTTCGCCGAGGCCGTGCGGCGCGGTGCCAAGCCGATCAGCGGGCCGTCGGAGAAGGACGGCCGGGTGACCGCCGCGATCGCCGGATTCGGCGACGTGGTGCACACCTTCGTCGAGTACCGTGACGGCGCGTCAACGCTCCCGCCCGGCTTCGCGGCGGGAGCCGAAGTGACCGCACAGGCCACTGCGGGCCTGCGCGAGGTCGATCACTTCGCCGTCTGTCTCGAGGCGGGTCAGCTCGACCCGACCGTCGACTTCTACGTGGCGGTGCTGGACTTCGCGACCATCTTCGAGGAGCGGATCGTCGTCGGCAGCCAGGCGATGCTCTCCAAGGTCGTGCAGAGCCGCTCGGGGGCGGTCACCCTGACCCTGATCGAACCGGACGTGACCCGCGACCCCGGCCAGATCGATCAGTTCATCAAGAACCACGGCGGTGCCGGCGTACAGCACGTGGCCCTCACGACCGACGACATCGTGCGATCCGTCGGCACGCTCGTGGAGCGGGACGTCGAGTTCCTGGCGACGCCCAGCACGTATTACGACCTGCTGGCGCAGCGGCTGGAGCTGAGCCGGCACGAGGTCGGTGAGCTGCGTGCGCTGAACCTGCTGGTCGACGAGGACCACGACGGTCAGCTCTACCAGATCTTCGCCCGGTCGACCCACCCGAAGAACACCTTCTTCATGGAGATCATCGAACGGGCCGGTGCGCGCACGTTCGGCAGCGGCAACATCAAAGCTCTGTACGAGGCGGTCGAGCTGCAGCGCAGCAAGCAGGAGCCGCAGTGACGAAGCTCTACCCGGTCCCGGAGCCCGGCGTCACCGTGCCAGGTGACGCCGGCCCCCGCTCCACGGGGCAGGACGATCCGGCGATCCATCCGGGCTCGGCGGTCCCGCCGGTCGACCTCAGCTCGATCGTGTCCGTGGCACAGGCCGAGGGCGAGGCGGCGGGCCGTACGCCGGCCGACGTGTGGGACTACCTCGTCGGAGGCAGCGGCCAGGAGGTGACACTGGGAGCCAACCGGACCGCCCTCGATGCGCTCGCCGTCGTGCCCCGCGTGCTGACCGGCCTGAGCGAGCGTTCACTCCACTGCCGGCTGGTGGACGGGGAGGCCCGGATGCCGGTGGCTGTCGCGCCCATCGCGTACCAGAAGCTCTTCCACCCGCACGGCGAGCTCGCCGTCGCTCGCGCGGCGGCGGTCGCGGGCGTGCCGTACGTGGTCAGCCTGCTCAGCAGCACCCCGATGGAGGAGCTGGCCGCCTGCGGTGGCTCGCTCTGGTTCCAGCTCTACTGGCTCAAGGATCGCTCCCGCATGCTGGACCTGATCCGCCGTGCCGAGGCCGCGGGCTGCGAGGCACTGGTGGTCAGCGTGGACATGCCCGCCATGGGCCGACGCCTGCGGGACCTCCGTCGTGGGTTCACGCTGCCGGCGGACGTCCGCGCTGTCCATTTCGGGGAACAGCAGGCTTCGCGCGACATCGCCGCGGGCGGATCGTCGATCGCCTCGCACACCGCGATGGCGTTCGACCCGTCGTTCTCCTGGGCCGATCTCGCCTGGCTGGCCGCGCACACCCGGCTGCCGCTGGTGGTCAAGGGAATCCTCGATGTGGACGACGCCCGGCAGGCCGCGCACGCGGGCGTCGCCGCGATAGTGGTGTCCAACCACGGCGGCCGTCAGCTGGACGGCGCGCCGTCCAGCGTCGACGTGCTGCCCGCGGTGGTCGACGCGCTCGACGACAGCGTCCAGGTCCTGATCGACAGCGGCATCCGTTCGGGCAGTGACGTCCTCAAGGCACTCGCTCTGGGCGCGCACGGGGTGCTTCTCGGCCGCCCGGTGTGCTGGGGCCTCGCCCTGGGCGGCGAGTCAGGGGTCGCGCACGTCCTCAGCCTGCTGCACGACGAGCTCGACAACGCGATGGCGCTGGCCGGCTGCGGTGACCCGTCCTCGATACGACAGCTGCGGACTCTGACGCCCGCGGCACGACCGGGAGGCAGACGATGAAGAGCGGGACGGATCTAGCGGCGACAGAGCTGTTCGCGGGGCTCGGCGACCCGGTTCTGGAATCGATGAACTTCCTCAATCAGATCGCCGAACGCTATCCCGAGGCGGTGTCGTTCGCCGCCGGACGGCCCACCGAGGCGTTCTTCGACGTCGGGTCGATCACCCGTTACCTGGATCGGTACCACGCGTATCTGCGCGACGAGCGCTCGATGTCGCCCGCCCGGATCTCGCGAGCGCTGTTCCAGTACGGCAACACCAAGGGCCTGATCAACGATCTGATCGCGACCCACCTCAGCACCGACGAGGACATCCGGGCCGATCCGGAGTCCGTGGTGGTCACGGTCGGCTGCCAGGAGGCGATGCTGCTGGTGCTGCGCGCGTTCCGGCGCGACGAGCGGGACGTCGCCCTCGCGGTGAGCCCGACCTACGTCGGCCTGACCGGCGCGGCCCGGTTGGTCGACATGCCGGTGGTGCCGGTGGCGGGTGGCCCGGACGGCATCGACCTGGACGTGCTCGCCGAGACGATCCGGCGGGTCCGCCAGGAGGGGCGGCGGCCGCGACTCTGCTACGTCATGCCGGACTTCGCCAACCCGTCCGGTCTCAGCATCGATGTCTCGGTGCGGCGCCGGCTGCTCGACCTGGCGGCGGCCGAGGACGTCCTGCTGCTGGAGGACAACCCGTACGGCCTGTTCAACGACGGCGGACCGCGGCCCCCGACGCTCAAGGCACTCGACCGGAACCGGACCGTCATCTACCTGGGATCGTTCGCCAAGACGGTGTTCCCGGGCGCCCGCGTGGGCTACGTGGTCGCCGACCAGCGCGTGGCCACGGCGGACGGTTTCTCGGTGCGGCTCGCCGACGAGCTGGCCAAGGTGAAGAGCATGGTGACCGTCAACACCTCACCCTTCACCCAGGCCATGATCGGCGGAGCGCTGCTGGAGAACGAGTTCAGCCTCGCCCGGGCGAACCGGCGCGAGCACGACCTCTACCGCAGCAATCTCGCCGAGGTCGGGTCGGGGTTGCGTGCCCGGTTGGAGCGGGCCGGCCTCAGCGGCCTGGTGCAGGTCAATGCGCCGAGCGGCGGGTTCTTCCTCGTGGTCACTCTTCCGGTGCCGGTCGGCAACGAGATGCTGGAGCACTCGGCGCGTACTCACCAGGTGATCTGGACGCCGATGGCGCACTTCTACGAGTCGTCCGAGCCGACCCGGGAGCTGCGGCTGTCGATCAGCACACTCACCCCGCAAACGATCGAGCAGGGCCTGGATCGGCTGGTGCGGATGATCGGCGAGCAGGTGAGCGCCCGGGTCGCGGTGGCCTGACGGCGTTGCGCGCTACCCGGTGTGCGGTCACGGGGCGGCGAATCCGGGTAGCCACCGCGCCATGGCGGCACGGACGTCGACGCCGGCCTCGAGTGCGCACAGCGTGTCCACCGTGCTGACGACGGCTCGCACGAGTTGGATGTAGCCGGGTGGCAGCCGGAGATGACGGATGGTGGACACGTTGTGCCGGCCGAACATCACGGCGACGACGCGGCGCTTGAGCCAGCCCTGGTCGAAACGGAATCCGGGCCGCAGAGTGGGCAACACCGTCTCCTCGGCGAGCCTGAGCAGGGTTCGCGGGTCGACGCGGTGTGCCGGTGCGACGACCTGAAGGCGTTGCAGGATCGACGTGACCTGACCGCCGTCGCCGTCAGCGGCCGCACGCAGCAGCCGGCCGAGATCGGCCGGCAGCCCCGCGGGTAGTTCGGCGACCGCACCGAAATCGAGGACGGCCAGTCTGCCGTCGTCCAGCAGCCGCAGGTTGTCCGGATCCGGGTCGGCGTGCACCAGGCCCGTCCGGGACGGCGCGCTGAGCTGCAGTGCCGTGAGAACGCCACCGATGCGATCGCACTCGGCGCGGGTGCCGGCGTGGGTCACCTCGGTGAGCGGAACCCCGGCCGCCCACTCCGCGACCATCAGCCGCTCACCGGCGTACAGCACCTCCGGCACGAAGAGATCGGGATCGTCGCGGTACGCCGCGGCGAACGCCCGCTGATTCGCCGCTTCCTGCCGGTAGTCCAATTCGGCCAGCGCCGCCTCGTGGATCTCCTCGATCAGCGCGTCGACGGGAAAGCCCGGGCTCATCAGACGCAGCATGCCGGACATGCGGCTCATCCGCGATCGCTGGTTGCCGGCCCGGGCCAGCGCTCCCGGATGCTGGATCTTGACGGCGACGTCGCGTCCGTCCGTCCACCTGGCGCGGTGGACCTGGGCGTGAGTGCCGGTTGCGGCGGGCCGGTCGTCGAGGTCACCGGCGCCCGGCCATCCGGGTGCCCGCCATCCGGGCTCGTTCGCCTCGGCGGCCAGCAACCGGCGGACCACCTGCGGCGGCACGACCTGGCGGGACGCCTCCCGTGAGGACGAGGTGCGCTGTGGCAATCGACCGTTTCCTTCCGGGAGTGGGGCGTCAGGTCAAGGAGAACGGTTGCGCTGCCGGGATGCCAGCCGGCAACGAAGACTCGAATGCCGTGGACCTCAGCGTGCGACGCAGTCGAAGAGCTCCGGCACGCCGAGCAGCATGGAGGACGGATCCTGAGGCGGCGGCTGTGCCCAGTACGACGCGACAGGCACCTGAGCGCAGTGCGCGGACACCCAGGCGATGCGTTCGGTGACGTCGCGAGCCTCGGCGGCCAGCTCGGGGCTCCGGAAGGCCGGGTTGATCGCGACGAACCTGATCTCACCGTCCGACACCCACGAGGCGAGTTCGGTGGCCGACGGCGCGGGGTCCTGGCCCAGGAAGCCACCGAGCCCGACCACCGGCTGATCGCTGTGCTGCAGATAGGAGGAGGTGTTGAGGACGCCCCCACCCTCGATGGCGAGTTTGATCCGCTGGGACGGGGAGTTGGCGGTGGCGAAGTCCAGGATGGCCTCCTGCACCGGATAGAGCTTCCCGTCGCGAGTGTCGATCATGAGCGCGGTGACGACGGGATCGGCGGTGGCTATGCCGGACAGGGCGGGCGGACCGGCCAGTGGATCCATCGCGGCCGCCGGGGCGACGGGACCGAACGTCGTGCCGGCTGACCAGACCACCGGCCCGAGCAGCATCGCGGCGACGGACAGCGCGGCGGCCAGCCCGCGGGAGGCGGGGAACCGGCTCGCCGTGCCGGCCGCACGAACGGCGAACAGGGCAAGGGCCGCACCGGCACCCAGTCCCAGCACCACCCACCGGCTCCACGGATGCCAGGACGAGTAGCGCTCCAGCAGGACGTACGACCAGGCGGTGGTCACGACGACCGCCGGCGGCAGCAGCCATCCGGCCGGATCGCCGGAGCGGTACCAGCGCCACAGCAGCACCGAGCCGGCTCCGGCCACCGCAGCGATCGCCGGGGCTAGCATCGCCGTGTAGTACGGGCGCAGCAGACCCTTCGCGGTGCTCAGCAGGACAGCGGCCAGCAGCAGCCACCCGCCCCAGACCACCCAACCGGCCACCGTCAGCCGTCGCGCCGGGCGGCCCTGCCGCCACATGACGACTCCCTTCACGACCACCGCCGCGAGGAGTAGCCCGCACAACGGCAACAACCAGCCGGCCTGCCCGCCGACCTGGCTGGCGAAGAGCCGCTCCGGTCCGGGACAGCCGGCCAGTACGATCGCCGTCGCGTTGGCGCCGCCTCCGTCACCGCCGAAGAGCCGGCCGAAGCCGTTGTAGCCGAACACCAGGTCGCGGGCCGTGCCGTCCCCGCTGCCGGAGATGTAGGGCCGGTCGCCGGGCCACAGGTCCACCACCAGGACCCACCAGAACGAGGCGACGAGCAGGGTTCCGGCCGCGGCGGCGAGTTGCTGGGCGCGCCTGCGCCACGAGGCCGGACCGGCGATGAGGTAGGCGGCGAGCATGGGCGGCAGGATCAGCCAGGCCACGAGCATCTTGGTGGTGAAGCCGAAACCCACGAGCGCCGTGCTCAGCAGCAGCCAGCGCGTCGAGTCCTGCTGCAACGCGCGGGTCAGCGCGTACACCGCCGCCACGGACACCAGGACGAGCAGCGGGTCCGCGGTGGTGGCCCGGGCGACGGCCACCATGATCGGCGTGACGGCCAGCACCGCGGCCGCGAGCAACCCGGCGTTCTCGCCGGCCCAGCGACGCACGGCCCGGTGCAGCAGCAGGACGGCGAGCACCGTCTCCACGGCCTGCGGCGCGAGCACGGACCAGCCGTGATATCCGAAGACGCGGACCGTGAGGGCCTGGATCCAGAAGGCGCCCGGCGGCTTGTCCAGGGTGGCCACGTCGGCCAGGTCGGTCGTGCCGAACAGGAACGCCTTCCAGCTCTGCGACATGGCGTGCACCGCCGCCGAGTAGTAAGGGTGTCCCATGCCCATGCGGGCTATCGACCACAGATAGAGCAGGCCCGCGATCACGCCGATCGCGGCCAGCACCCATGCGGGCCACGCCGTTCTCGCGGAAGAGCCGGGGTGCCTGGCGTCAACTGCGCGCGCGCCGGCGGACGGTCCGAATTCGGTGACCGTGTGTCAGCTCCCGGAGTTCGACGCGGCAAACGCCCGGCATAGGGGGAATGCCAGCGATTCGACGTATCGCCCCAGCGTGTACCTTTCGTACGCGGATCGTAAATAGTCGAACGTCCGATATTAGAGCTTAAATGTTTCTTAGCGGTTCTTGCAATCCTTCGTCCGTTATCGTTCACGTAGCGGCAATGATCCTCGTCTTATACCGGCTGCCGCTACAGCGCCACGTCCGAGGGCTCGCCGCGCGGGTCCGGCGTCGCGCAACCGACCGCCAGAGTTCCCACCGGCCGGGTACGGACCTGGTACGACGCGGCGGCGATCGTCAGGGCGATCCCGTAACCGGAGAACGAGAGCGGTTGCGCGAAGCCGAGCGGGCCGACCGTCTCGCCGTTGGGCAGTTGCATCACGCCGGTGATGAGCAGGACGACGTACACGATGCTGCCGAGTCCGTAGAGCACGAAGGTCGGTGCGATCAGCCATACCGGAACCAGCGGCAGGAAGCGGGGAACGCGTCGCCCGGCCAGCCACAGGGTCCAGCGGGGGAAGACCATGCCCCAGGGGCGTACGAGGCCGAGCAGGAGGAACGTGGCGAGGCCGATCCCGATCCAGAAGACGACGAGGACGGCCGTCGTGGGGCGGAACCCGTCCGGTTCGACGCCGGGCACGCCCATGGCGCCCAGCGTGTGGGTGCCCGCGTAGGGAAGCCAGGCGAGGCAACCCGCGTAGGCGATGTACAGGATGCGCCGCGGTGCCGCGTGCGCGGGCGGACGGCGTACGTCGACGACGGCCCGCGGGTGCGACAGCCCGCATCGCGCGCATCGTTCCGTGCGGCGCCAGGCCAGGGCGGTCGCCACGAATAGCGCGCCCACCAGGGTCAGGGCGAGCCGCTCCAGGAACGCCGTCCAGGCGGGCTCGCCGTCGGCGTTGGTGACCTTGCCGGTGAGCGCCAGCTGGATGAGGTTGAGCAGGAGCCAGCAGCTGCCGGCGAGAGCGAGAACCGCCACTGTCCAGATGGCACCCGTGACCGCCCGGCGCGGAACCCGGGACCCGCATTGCTGGAACGTCGCGAGGGCGGCGATCGCGCCGCCCAGCAGGATCAGGCCACCGGGCAGCGCCGTGCCGGGCAGGCCCGCGAGCGAGCGGTATCCAGCCCACCAGCCCACCAGGACGCCGGTGCCCAGCGCCGAGGCGGCCAGCGCCGCGGCGCGGGGGGCCCAGAATGGCCATTGTCGTGGGATGCGCGTTCCAGCAACCGACATTTTAACCATGCCACACATTCTGCAGAGCCGAGGCTGTGAGCGGGCTGAGGGCTCACCGAACGGGTGAGAACGCGTCACTCGCCTCGATCGCTGCCAATTCTTCGAAGTGACGCTGCTCGATCCACAATAGGCCGCATAGCGTGGCTGCCGCGGGTTGCTGTTCTGGTGCCGGCCCGTCTCTGGGGGCGAGAGGCACTTTCTCCGCAGCGTGAGCGGGGGGTGTAACCGCCGCGAGTGATTTTGTGAGCTTTATCGGCGGCCCGGTGCATAAAGGAATTCGAATTGACCTCCTTCCTTCGCGCCGGGTTCGGTATGCCTGGTTTTCAATGAGCTCGATGGAAGGATCTACTGTGGCTTCACAGGCGGTGTCACCGGCAGCAGTCGCTGCTCGTGCGGTAGGGGTATGCAAGACATATGGCGGCGGAGAGACGGAGGTGGCCGCCCTCCGCGGCGTGGACCTCGACATCACTGCCGGGAAGTTCACCGCGATCATGGGACCATCCGGCTCCGGTAAGAGCACCCTCATGCACTGCCTCGCCGGCCTCGACACCGTCACCGAGGGCGACGTCTTCATCGGCGACACGTCGATCACGGGCATGAACGACAAGCAGCTCACCACGCTGCGCCGCGACCGGATCGGCTTCATCTTCCAGCAGTTCAATCTGCTGCCCACGCTGACGGCTCAGGAGAACATCGAGCTGCCGCTGGCCATCGCCGGCCGCAAGCCCGAGGCGGAGTGGTTCGAGCAGGTGATCGGCAAGGTGGGACTGCGCGACCGCCTGCACCACCGCCCCTCGCAGATGTCCGGCGGCCAGCAGCAACGCGTGGCGTGCGCCCGTGCCCTGGTCTCGAAGCCGGAGATCGTTTTCGCTGACGAGCCGACCGGCAACCTCGACTCCCGAGCCGGGGCCGATGTGCTGGACTTCCTGCGCACCTCCGTCGACGACCTGGGTCAGACCATCGTCATGGTGACCCACGACCCGGTGGCGGCCACCTACGCGGACCGCGTCGTCTTCTTCGCCGACGGCCGCATCGTCAACGAGTTGGAGAAGCCGACGGCCGAGACGATCCTTGACACGCTCAAGGAGATCGACCGTCCCGGCTCGCCGGTGTCGGCGGCGAGGTCCTGATGTTCCGCGCGACCATGAAGAGCCTGCTGGCGAGGAAACTCAGGCTCGTGCTCTCCGCGCTCGCCATCGTTCTCGGCGTGGCGTTCGTCTCCGGCGCACTCACCATGAACTCCACGCTCAGCGAGGCCTTCTCGTCGGCCTACGACACCGCCTATGAGGATGTCGGCTTGCAGGTGACGGCCGAGGCACCTCTGGCGGACAGCGTGGACGCGGCCGCTCCGAAGCCGCTCGACGCGGCCTCGGTCGAGCGGGTCAAAGGCGTGTCGGGGGTCAATGACGCCACGGGCGTTGTCCGGGTACCGGGTGCCCGGCTGATCGGTAAGGACGGCAAGGTACCGAGCGGCTCGTCGCAGCGCTTCGGGCAAGCCTGGAGCGACAAGTGGGGCGCGCCGAAGCTGCGGGAGGGCAACGCGCCGCGAACCGCCGACGAGATCGCCATCAACGCGGCGCTCGCTGACAAGACCGGCTTCAAGCCCGGCGACCGGGTCGGTGTGCTGACGCTGCAGCCGCGCCGCGAGTTCACGATCGCCGGTGTCGTGGAGTTCGACGGCCGCCCCGACTTCGTCGCCGGCGAGCAGACCGTCATCTTCACCGAGCCGGTCGCTCAGGAACTGATGCTCGGCCAGGCCGGCGCGTACAGCGCGGTGAACGTCGGCCTCGGGTCCGGCGCGGACGCCGCGGCGCTGAAGAGCGACGTGAGCGCTGCTCTGGGCCAGGGCTTCGAGGTGCGTACGGGTCAGGAGCTCGCCGACGACCAGGCCGGAGCCAGCAAGGGCCTGCTCACCACGATCACCTCGTTGCTGCTCGGATTCGCCGCGGTGGCCGTACTGGTGGGTGTCTTCCTCATCGTCAACGCGTTCTCCGTGGTCGTCGCACAGCGGACCCGCGAGCTGGCGCTGATGCGAGCCCTCGGGGCATCGCGCAAACAGGTGCGGCGCTCGGTGCTGCTCGAAGCGGTGCTGGTCGGTCTGGTGGCCTGGATCGTAGGCGCCGCACTCGGCCTGCTGCTGGGCCGCGTGGTGGCCGGCGTGGTGGCCGACGAGGACAGCGGCCTCGCAGTCGGTGGGTTCACCGTCTCGGGCACCGCCCTGGTGGTGTCCTTCCTTCTCGGCGTGGGCGTGACCACGCTGGCCGCGGCTGTTCCAGCCCTGCGCGCCAGCCGGGTGCCGCCCATCGCGGCCATGCGTGAGGCGGCGGCCGTGGCGGACGACCGTCCCGGCCGGAAGCAGACGATCGTCGGACTCGTGCTCCTCGTCATCGGCGCGGTCCTGCTGGCACTGGGAATCGCGAGCGAGGCTCTACCGGCGCTGTTCGCCGGCGTGCTCTTCGCTTTCGTGGCGACCGCGATTCTCATCCCGGCCTTCACCCGGCCCGTGGTCAACGTGCTCGCCAAGCCGGTGACCCGCTCGACGGCGGCCCGCCTCGGCTGGTTGAACGCGGTGCGCCACCCCCGGCGTACCGCTGCCACCGCGGTGTCTCTCATGATCGGCGTGGCGTTGGTCGCCGGCATGAGCACCGTGATGAGGTCGCTGCAGCACAGCGCCACCGAGACGGTGGACAACCAACTCAGTGCGGACCTCTCGATCATCAACTTGAGCAGCGGGAATGTGCCGCCCACGGTCAGCCCGGCCGCTCTGCAGCAGATCCGCGCGCTGCCCGATGTGGCCTCGGTGGCCGGCTATGCCTCCGAGTACGGCGAGGTCAACGGCAACAAGCAGTTCCTGTTCTCGTGGGACGACCAGGCGGCGGCTGCGGCCATCGTCGGTATGGAGTTCACACAGGGCTCGGCGAACGGCAGTGGCGCCGTGATGAACGAGTCGACGGCGGAGCGGCTCAAGCTGAAGGCCGGCGACCAGATCAAGCTCCAGATGGGCCGCGGCGACGCGCTGACGCTTCCGGTGACAGGCGTCTACAAGGACACGACCGTCGCTGACAGGGTCACGGTTCCCTGGTCGGCGGCGCAGGCCGGCTTCCGCACCGACCAGCCGAGCCAGGCCTACATCGATCTCCGGGACGGCGCCTCGGCCGAGCAGGTGAAGCCGACCGTGGAGTCGTTGCTGGCGGGCAGCCCCGAGGTCGAGGTCCAGACGAAGAAGGACCTGGTGGAGACCGTCGGCAACGGCATCGGCACCATCATCCTGGTGGTTCAGCTCCTGCTCGCCGTCGCCATGATCATTGCGATCCTCGGCGTCGTGAACATCCTCGTGCTCTCCGTTCTGGAGCGGACCCGGGAGCTGGGCATGCTTCGCTCGATCGGGATGATCCGGGGCCAGATGCGCCGGATGGTCACCACCGAGTCGGTGCTGATCTCGCTGTTCGGGGCGCTGACCGGCGTCGTGCTGGGCACGGTGCTCGGTGTCGCGGTGGTGAAGGGCCTGCGTGGTGAGGGCATCACGGCGCTCTCGGTGCCGTGGGTGCTGTTGGTGGTCTACCTGGTCGCGGCGCTGGTGGTGGGCTGGCTCGCGGCGCTCGGGCCGGGCAGCCGTGCCGCCAAGCTGAAAGTGCTCGAGGCCATCGCCTACGAATGACCGGTGGTCGCGAGTGAGGGTCCGGCGCCCGGGTGGGCGCCGGACCCCCACATTAGGCCCAGCCCGGACGCGGAGTGCGTGCGCACATGAAGCAGCCGGCCGTCTGCCACGGCCGGCTGCTTCGTCGGTACGGGTGAGGCCTGATTCAGCGGATCCGCAGCAGAGCACAGCCGGCCTGGCCGTCCGCGTCGAGCGCGGTGATGACGGCGATCCTCCCGGCGGCGTCCGGTGCCTCCTGGGCGAGTGCCAGGGTGGTGACGATCTGGAACGGTACCGACGCCGCGCCCGTGTCCCCGAAGAGCGCCGGGACCCGTACCGGGGTGATGTCGCCGAAAGCGGCGGCCATCGCACTCTCCTCCGCCGTGCCGAGCTCGTCGCCGGAGGCGCCCGCCGACGTCGCCCAGATGTCGGACGGGCTCGCTCCGGTGCGCTCGACGGCCCGGCGCAGGCACGCGGTCAGCACGGCTGCCGGGTCGTCGTCGAAGATTCCCAGTTCGACGGTGAGAACGTCGGCGAGGGCCACGTCGCCCTGTCCTCCGTGGCGGACCGGGTCGATCTGCAGCATGGCGCAGCCCTCACCGAGGACTCTGCCGGCGTCCGGATCCGCTCCGCCGGCTCCCTCGATCCAGGACCGGGTGGCGGAGTACTCCTCGACCGCGCCGCAGAAGACGGCAGCCGCCCGCCTGCCGCTGAGCAGCCGCAGCGAGTACGACAGCGCGTGCAGACCGGACACCCGGCCGGCGGCGATGGTCGCGTTCGGGCCGCGCAGCGCGTGCCAGATGGCCGACGTGCCGGCCGCGCAGTTCATGACGGCGTTGGGAAAGCGGGCCGGGTCGACGAGGTACGGCTTGGCGGAGGTGAGGCTGTCGCGCGCGAAGCTGGCGATGCTGTGCAGGCTGCCACCCGTGGTGCCCAGTACCAGAGCAGTCTCGTCGGTGTCCGGCTGCCCGGCGGCGGCGTCGGGGCCGATCAGCTGGCGCACGGCGGTGACGGCGAGGCCGGTGGCGCGATCCATCGACCGGGTTCCCTTGTTGCCGAGAACGGTACGAACCTCGAACTCGGGCACCAGGTGCGCGCTGGCGTCGGTGACCTCCCAGCGCTCCCGATCCGGGACGACCGCGGTCTCCCGGGCGGAGCGCAGACCCTCGATGAAGGTGTCACGTCCGATTCCGAACGGTGACACCGCGGACCAGGCACGGATCGTGGCGCGGGGAGCGGTTTGCGGTGCGGCCATGGCTGCTCGTCCTCCCGACAAGGATGCGATGGACTGCCGGGCCACGCTGAGCAGACCCGTGTCACTGGCAGTCTCGGCCGCCGGACGGGGTGTACCAAGGACTGATCGAATCCGTGAAACTCAGGACTCCCGCCGGAAGATCTTTACGAGGGTACGGAGCATGAGCACCACGCTCACGATCAGCAGGTTGTAGCCGAAGAAGGAGAACAGGCTGATCTCCTCCGTCACCTGTGGGCCGCCCTCCTTGCCCAGCAGCATCGCGGCGATGACGCCGGTCGCGGCGGCGAGAAAAGCGAGGAGGGCCTGATGGACCAGGCTGGTTATGTGCCGGCGATCGCGTTCGTGCGCGAAGAGGCTGACCGAGACGCGGAACTGCCCCTGCTCCAGCGCCGCGGTGATCCGGTCCAGCCGCCGGGGAAGACGGCGCAGACTCGGCAGGAACGCCATCATGTCGTCACCCGCACCATGCGCGGCGTCGACGAACGCACGGAACCGGACGTGCTGGTGACTGGCGAAGGCGCGGGACTCCTCGAAGAGGTCGAACGATGGGTCCAGCCTGTTCAGCGTGCCCTGCAGGGTGGCGAGCGTGCGGAACATCGCGGCGGCCTCGGGTGGCACGGTCAGCCCGTAACCGGTGACGACGCGCATCAGCTCCGTGATCATGTCGAGTCCGGCGTTGCCGAGGGCGACGTGGCGGGTGATGAACTGGCCGATCGTGCGCTCGAGACGCTGCTTGTCGATGTCGTCGGTCTGTTCGAGGATTTCCAGCAGGGCGTCGGTCGCTCCCGCGCGATCGTTGCGGTCGATGGCGAACAGCAGCTGCTGCACCGATTCCTGCATCACCGGGTCGAGCCGGCCCACCACGCCGTAGTCGAGCAGCCCGAGGCTCCCGTCCGGCATCACGAGGACGTTGCCGGGGTGCGGGTCGCAGTGGAACGTACCGTCCAGCAGGATCTGCTCCAGCACGCAGGTCATCAGGTCGGCGGCGAGCTCGCGCCGGTCGAGGCCGGGGTCGGACAGCACACCCGTGGCCGAACCGACCGGGACGCCTTCGAGGAACTCCATCACCAGCACCCGGTCGGTGCAGAACGATTCCACCACCAGCGGCGGCCGGACCCGGGGACGCCGGTGCCGTGCCCGGACCGCCGTGGATATCGTGACGATGTTGCGCGCCTCGGTACGGAAGTCGAGCTCCTCCCGCAGCGCCGCGCTGAATCCCTCCGCGAGTGCGACGGCGCCCACGCGCTTGCCCCAGTCGGTGCGTGCCTCCAGCGTCTTGGCGAGACGGCCGACGATGCTCAGGTCGTCCTCCACCGTGCCCACGATCCCGGGCCGGCGGACCTTGACCGCGACCTTGGTGCCGGACTGCAGCGTGGCCCGGTGCACCTGGGCGATGGAGGCGGCTGCGATGGGCTTCTGCTCGAACTCGGCGAAGATGACCTCCGGGGGTGCGCCGAGGTCCTCGGTGAGGATGATCCGCACGTCCTCCCAGTCGCTGGGCGGCACGTTGTCGTGCAGCTTGCTCAGCTCCTCGATGTACTCGTACGGCAGCAGGTCGTGGCGGGCGGACAGGGTCTGGCCGAGTTTCACCGACGTGACGCCGCACTCCTCCAGAGCCGCGCGTAGCGAGGCGGCTCGTGCCCGGCGCTGGCCGGCGGTGGCCGCGCCTCCGGCGCGCAGCGGAATGAAGAGCCGGCTCAGCCGATGGCGCATGATGATCGCGCCGACCTGGTGATAGCGCCGGATCCGGGCGAACCGGCCGCGCATGTCCCGGCTCCAGATCAGCGGGCGGAGGCCGTGCGGCATCAGGATCTCGGCCACCACCAGGAAGATCATGGTGGTGAACAGGGACAGCCCGAGCACAATGCTGATCATCGCGGGGCTCAGGCCCGAGGGACTGAAGAGTCCGACGAACACGACGCTGCTCACCCAGCCGACGGTGGCGGCCACCACCGTACGCAGCGGGCGCACCCGCAGTCCCAGCAGTCGGCGCGCGCCGATGGCCAGGGCTGTGTAGAACACCACGAACACGATGTCGCCGATGACGAACAGGCCGATCTGAGCGACTATCGTCATCATCCCCCCACGCCGCGGTGGTCGGAGGCGCCCAGCGACCGCTCCCACGGCGGCGGACGTCTGCCCGTTGGCTGTATCCCCATGGGCCTATCATGCGGCTCCTTGCCGCCGATGAGGAGCCGCGAAGTGCTTCCAGCGCGTCCGCTTCGAACTTTTCGAGCTGCTCTGGCCGCCCCGGATCTGGCTGAGTAGCCTCACCGCTTGCCGCCGACTGTCGCGTGTGGACTCGAGTCGCCGTGCATCGAATCCGAGGAGTTCCGCTATGGCGATAGACCATGACGCCGTTCCGGTGCCCGCCGGTCCGGTCGCCGGACCCGTGCGAGTCGTGCGCGCTGCCGAGCCGGACGGTGCGGGCGGCGACGAGTTCACATCCGTTGTGGCCGCGACGATCGACCCGAGCGAGCCGGTGTTCGCCGGCCACTACCCGGACTTCCCGATCTTCCCTGGGGTCTGCGTGGTGGAGTGCGTGCACCGCGGCGCCGTCGTGACCGTCCCGGACGGCGCGCGCCTGGAACTGGCGGCCCTGGAATCCGTTCGTTTCACGGCTGCCGTTCATCCCGGCGATGACATCGAAATGTCCATGCGGTGGCGCCGGTCGGGCGTTTTCTGGATCTGCGACGGCCGCGTACGAGGCCCGCGCGCGACCGTCGCGCAGGTGCGCCTGCGCTATCGCATCTCGCCCGAATAACCGCGGTGCCGCCCGGCGGATCGAAGTGTTTGATCGGGGCATGGCCGAGCTATGGATTGCTCCTAGGCTCGCTGGCAATCGACTCGGCTGCCGATAGCCGTTCGATTCTTGAAGAGGTGAGCACGGGCTCTCGGCGCCATTGAAAACGGCCGCTGGTTCCGTGCCTGTTGCCATCAGCAGCGGACGTGCCGCGGCGGCACGGCGAGAGGAGTCAATGTGTCCACGATCGACGAGCAGCGTGACGTGAAGCTCAAGGAAATCATCTGCGAGATTCTCGAGCTGGAGGAGGACGAGGTCACCGAGACCAGCCTGTTCAACGAGGACCACGGTGCCGACTCGCTCCGGGCCATCGAGATCCTGGCCTCCCTGGAGAAGGAGTTCGGTGTGGTCATCGACCAGTCGGAAATGGCGCGGATGGTCAACGTCAAGGGCGTTCGTGAGGTTGTCGGCGAGGCCGCCGGCTGGTGATGGCGATCCGTTGAACGATTGCCGCCACCATTCGACTGGGAGCCCTTCATGTCCTTGACCGGGTTGCACGGCACAGAAACGCCAAACGAACTGCATCGGGTTGTTCTCACCGGTTTCGGAGTTATCTCGAGCATCGGTATCGGCGCGGCCAGTTTTGCCGATGGCCTTCGTCATGGCCGCTCCGGCGCCCGCCCGATCTCGGCCTTCGACACGACGGGTTTCGCGCACGCCATCGGTTGTGAGGTCGTCGGCTTCGATCCGGCGCAATGGGTTCACAATATGCCGGTCGAGCGACTCGGCCGGGCAAGCCAGTTCTCCACGGCAGCGGCTCGCATGGCTGTGGAGGACGCTGGTCTGCCGCTCGACGAGCTGCGTGCCGCCCGCGGCCTGATCTCGGTCGGCACCACCGACGGCGAGTCGTTCGATCTGGAACGGCTCGTGCAGAGCGAGATCGAGGGCGGAAGCGCCGGCATCGATCCGCGGCACGCGCGGCGTGTCCGGGCCGGGCGGCTGTCCGCGTCAGTCGCCCAGGAGCTGCGACTGGTCGACGTCGAGGCGGTGACACTGTCGACCGCGTGCGCGGCCGGCAACTACGCCATCGGATACGGCTTCGACGCGGTACGAACGGGCGAGGTGGATTTCGCCCTCTGCGGCGGCGCGGACGCGATGAGCCGGAAGACGTTCGCCGGCTTCTACCGGCTCGGCACCATCGCACCCGAGGTGTGCCAGCCGTTCGACCGGGGACGTAAGGGCATCCTCACCGGTGAGGGCTCGGGCATGCTGATGCTGGAGCGCCTCTCGTCGGCGCAGGCCCGCGGCGCCCGCATCTATGCCGAGGTGCTGGGGTACGGACTCAACTGCGACGCCTACC
This sequence comes from Actinoplanes aureus, assembly GCF_015704865.1. GTDB lineage: Bacteria > Actinomycetota > Actinomycetes > Mycobacteriales > Micromonosporaceae > Actinoplanes > Actinoplanes aureus. The sequence continues at coordinate 87,208 of NZ_JADQTO010000030.1, forward strand.
ACCAGGTGGCCCCGAACGAGGAGAGCGTCGCACGCTGCATGGCTCTGGCTCTGGAGAACGCCGGGGTCAAGCCGGGACAGGTCGACCTGATCTCCGCTCACGGCACCGGCACGAAGGCCAACGACGTCACCGAGTCCCACGCCATTCGCCGGGTCTTCGGTGACGAGGCCCCGCGGACGATCTCCATGAAGTCGATGCTGGGCCACACCATGGGCGCTGCCAGCGCTCTGAGCGCCATCGGCTGCGCACTCGCCATCGACCAGGGGTTCATCCCGCCCACCATCAACCACGTCGAGACGGACCCGCAGTGTCCGATCGACTGCGTGCCGAACGAGGCGGTGGAAGCCGACCTGCGCGTCGTGCAGAACAACGGCCTCGCGTTCGGCGGCAACAACGCCGTGGTGGTGCTCGGCAAGTACCAGCCGGGCTCTTGATCTCTATGAGAAGCGAGGAGCCATGGTCGTCGGAGAACTGATCCAGGCGGGCCAGGAACGCCCTCCCGTCGTGGTGCGACGCAGCCGCGCGGACAAGGGGCGCGACGGCCGGATGCTGCTGCTGCACGGCCTGGCCAACAACTCCGGCGTCTGGAGCCGGCTGGTCGGTCAGGACCGTGGCCTGCCCGGCGAGATCTGGACGGCTGACCTTCCGTGGCGCTCACACGGGCCATCCGACTGGGGTCACGGCCGCGACCTGTTGTCGCCGGTACGGGCCGCGCTCACGGAGGCGGGCGGCTTCGACGTGGTCGTGGCACACTCCTTCACCTCCAACGTGTTGCTCCGGCTCCTGACCGAGGACACGGGACGGGACCTGCTCGAGCGCATTCGCGCGCTGGTGCTGGTCGCCCCGTTCTACCGGGGGGCGCCCACGGAGTTCCGTGGGGACACGGTCCCGGGGCTCTACGACGATTTCGTGCGGGTCATGCAAGAGGGCATCGCGGTCCAGGTACGCCCCGGTACGTCGCCCGACATGGTGCACGCGATGGCCCAGCGGGTCTGCGACCAGGTCGGGCCGTACGGCTGGCTGCGCGTGTCCGACACCTACCTGCGTACGCCCTGGCTGCGCTTGGACCGGTTGGGGATTCCCGTGCTGGTGGTGGCGGGACGCCGGGACCGGTCCGCCCCGGAGTCCGAGCGGCTCGCCGGATCGCTGCCGCTGGGCTCGTTCGCGGTGAACGCGCGCTGCGGTCATTTTCCGATGCTCGAAGACGTGGACTGGTTCGCGGGTGTGCTGCGCAGCCACGTGATGTCAGTCGAACCAGCAAGTCCGTGCCCGACCGGCGCGGCATGACGAGAGAGGCATGATCTGTGGGGGAACTGTCGGACAGCGTCGTGAAACACCTGCTGCAGTCGCCGACCACCAGCGAGCTGCGGCCGGGCTACGAGGGTGCCAACATCGGCACGATCATCGGGTTCAAGCACGTCAACTACCTGGTCGAGCAGGGCATCATCGAGCACTTCCGAGCCGCCGGCGCCCCGGTCGGCCGGCTCTACGACGAGCACGGGCTGGGCTTCGACGTGCTGGAGCTGGACACCCGCCTGCAGACCGCGTTGCTGGTGGACGATGTCGCCACGGTCGAGGTCGTGCCGGACACCCCCTCCGACAGCAGCGAGTTCGTGTTCAAGGTGCAGATCCGGGTCGTCCGGGACGGGGCTGAGAAGAAGGCCGTGACGTCCAAGGCACGGGCCGTGCTGCGCCGCGACGACCGGGTCACCGACCCGGACCCGATTCCCGAGGAGCTGGGCCGGTTCGTCACCGACCACATCGGCACGCAGGCGCTCGAGCGGTTCGACACCGAGCCGGTCGCCCGGTCCGCGGCGGATGACATCACCACGGACCGCGGCACGAGCGACGATCCGGTGATCGCCCGGCTGACGGACGGCCGCAACGCGTTCGGCTGGAAGTGGCGGATGCCGTACTTCTACTGCCACTTCTTCGACCGCGTGCAGATGTCGGGTTACCTGCGCCAGATGGAGGAGGTCGTGGACCGCTTCCTGGCGGCGCGCGGCCTGTCCATCAAGCCGATGCTGGACGAGCGCAACTGGATCCCCGCGGTGACCCGATCGCACGTGCGGATCCTCGACGAGACGGTGATGGAGGAGGAGCTCTACACCGTCTACACCGTCGAGTCGATCTTCAAGGACCTGCTCTACACCTCGAAGATGGATTGCTACGTGCTGCGCGACGGTCAGCTGTTGCACACCGCGACCGGAACCATCACGCACGCGTACGGCGTGGTCGAGAACGGCCGTGAGGGCCGGCTGGTGAACTTCGACGACCGGGTCCGGAGCGCGCTCGAGGGCACCCGGACGGGCGCGGAGTGAGATGACCACCGTTAGCGTGCCCGCCCCGGTCATCTCGGCGTGGTCCGCCGTGTCGCCCTTCGGGATCGGCGTCGACGACTTCGCCGAGGGGTTGCGGTCAGGACGGCCCGTCCTGACCGCACCGGCGAGCGTCGAGGGTGTGCCGCCGGGACTGTCCGTGGGCATGGTGCCGGACTTCGCCGTGCGCGAGGTCCTCGGCCGGAGCGGCACCCGGGGGATGGACCGGCTGACCGGTCTGGCCGTGGTCGCGGCGGGGCATCTGACCGAGACCGGTGACCTACCTCCGGGCGAGCGCGTCGGGGTGGTGCTGGGTACCACCACGGGCAGCCAGCAGAGCATGTCGGACATCACGCGGGACACGCTGATCCACGACAAGCCCTTCTACATCGAGACGGCGCACATCCCCAACGCGATCATGAACTCGTCCGCCGGTCAGTGCGCGATGCGTTACGGCCTCAAGGGTCCGAACGCGACGGTTGCCGCGGGGCGGGCCTCGACGCTCTCGGCATTGATGTACGCGCGCCGGTTGCTCGCCGCCGGCCGGGCCCGCACCGTGTTCTGCGGCGCGGCGGAGGAACTCTCCTCCGCGCGCGCCTGGTGGGAGTGGCACGCGGGGTCGCTCACCGGCGGCACACCGCCGCTGGGCGAGGGCTGCGTGCTGCTCCGGTTGGACGCCGCGCCGGACGAACCGTCCCGCGGCGGCCTGGCGCGGCTCGTTGCGGTCGAGTTCGCCACGCACGGCGCGGAGTCCCCGGCGCAGAGCGTCGAGTACTGCGTGCGGCGGGCGCTGGACCGCGCCGGGATCATGCCCGAGGCCGTGTGGGCCGTCGCGGCCGGCACCTCGGCCGAGGGCCCGGACACCACCGAGTGGGACGTCCTGGCCAAGATCTTCGCGGGCCTTCAGCCGTACCACGTCGACTGCCTGGCCACGGTCGGCGATACCGGCGCGGCGAGCGCCGGGTTCCAGCTCGCGGCCGTCCTCGCCTCCGCCACCTGGACACCGGGCGTGGCCGGGCGGTACGCGGCGATCACGGCGCTGGACGGCGACGGGTCCGCCGGGTGCGCGGTGGTGCAGCTGTGCTGACGTCGCACACGGCGCTCAGCGCCGCCGCGATCCGGCGCTTGCTCCCGCACCGGTATCCGATCCTGCTCGTGGACCGGGTGCTCGAGCTGGAGCCGGGCCGCCGGTTGGTGTCCGTGAAGGCGGTCACCTGCAACGAACCCTGCTACGCGCGGCTCGGCCCGGACGCCGGCGACGAGGAGCTGGCCTATCCGGCGACGCTGCTCGTCGAGTCCTGGATCCAGTCCGCGGGCGTGCTCGGCGGGTCCGCCGACGTGGCGGTACAACCCGGGGACGACCGGGTGATGCTGGCCGGCGCCCTGAACGGCGTCGAGTTCCACCGCCGGGTGTACCCGGGTGACCTGGTACGGCACGAGGTCGAGCTGTCCCGTGCCATCGGCGAGACCTTGCTCTTCGAGGGCAGCAGCTCGGTCGGGGACGAGGCGGTCGTCACCTTCGACCGCTGCGTGGTGGCCTACCGGCCCGCGGCTCAGCTGCGCGTTCCGCCAGTGACACGCGCGCCGTAACGACAACGAAGGAGCGGTATGTCAGACAAGGCGACCCGGGTGGCCCTGGTCACCGGCGGTACCCGAGGGATCGGCCGAGCGGTGGTGGAGGCCCTCGCCGCGGACGGCTATGCCGTCGCGTTCTGTTACCGCAGCGACGACGAGGCCGCACGGGAACTGGAGAAGGTCCTGGCCGAGCGAGGCCACCGGACGTTGTCCCGGCGGGTGGACGTCTCGGACACGGCCGCGGTGCGAGCCTTCGTGGCCGAGACCGACGAGCAGCTCGGACCGATCAGCACGGCGGTGACCTCGGCCGGCATCACCCGCGACAAGGCGCTCGCGCTGATGAGCGACGAGCAGTGGCGAGAGGTCATCGACGTCAACCTCAACGGCGTCTTCAACGTCTGCCGCGCGGTCGCCTTCGACATGATGAAGCGCCGCTCGGGCTGCATCATCACCATGTCGTCGGTGGCGGGCGTGTACGGCAACCCCTCGCAGACCAACTACTCCGCGGCCAAGGCGGGCATCATCGGCTTCAGCAAGGCGCTGGCCAAGGAGGTCGGCCGGTACAACATCCGGGTCAACGCCGTCGCGCCGGGTTACATCGAGACCGACATGACCGCGGACCTGGCCGAGAAGGTCAAGGAGCGGGCGCGTCAGGCGATCGCGCTGGGCCGGATGGGGACCGCCGAGGACGTTGCCGGAGTCGTGTCCTACCTCGCCTCCGACCGCGCGTCCTACGTCACCGGCGCGGTGCTGCACGTCGACGGCGGCATCGCCCTGTAACGCGTCACCATCCCGAGCCCGCGACCGGAAAAGGATCACCATGCGAACCCCAAAGCGCCCACGCTTCTTTTTCTCGTTGCGCAGCCCGTACTCGTGGCTGGCGTACCGGGACCTGACCGAGCACTTCCCGGACGTGGCCGACGCCGCTGAGTGGATCCCCTTCTGGGAGCCGGACGAGACGACGTCGACGATGCTGGCAGCGGCGAAGATCGAGCTCCCGATCGTGGCGATGTCCCGGGCCAAGAACTTCTACATCCTGCAGGACGTCCGCCGGCTGACCCGGGCCCGTGGCTGGGACGTCACCTGGCCCATCGACAAGGACCCGGTTTGGGAGATCCCGCACCTGGCCTACCTGCTCGCCGACGACGCCGGCAAGGGACGCCAGTTCATCGACCTCGTGTACCGCGCCCGCTGGCAGGAGGGCCGGGACGTCTCGCTGCGTACCACGGTGGCCGAGATCGGGGACGAGCTGGGCCTCGACGGTGATCGGCTCGCCGCGGCGTCGGACGACCCGCGGCTGCGCGAGCGCGGCGTCGAGTGCCTGCGCGCTTCGTGGAAGGACGGGCTGTTCGGAGTGCCGTTCTTCGCCTACGGCAGGGAGAAGTTCTTCGGCCTCGACCGTCTCCGCACCTGGGTGGCGACCGTCCGCGGCGTGGACGCCGCCGAGGTCGGCGCGCCGTGGTGGGAGTACGAGGCGGCACCGATCTTCTCCGACCCGGGCGCCGACGGCGGTCCGGCCGGCGGCTGCGCCTGAGATGCCGGAGGTGGATGACGTGCCGTCGCGGCACTGGGACGCGATCGTCGTCGGCGCGGGTCTCGGCGGCCTGGTGTGCGCCGCGTACCTGGCCGCCGACGGCCGGCGGGTGCTCGTCACCGAACAGCATGACGTGGCGGGCGGTAACAGCCACGTCTTCCGGCGGCGTCGTGCCTACGAGTTCGACGTGGGCGTGCACTACCTGGGCGACTGTGGCCCCGGTGGCGTGCTGCCGGCCATTCTCGCCGGGGTGGGCCTGGCCGGCCGTGTGAACTTCCTGCCCATGGACCAGGACGGCTTCGACCGCATCGAGCTGCCAGGGCTGACCATGGACATGCCGGCGGGATGGCGGGCGTACCGGGACCGGCTGGTCGCCGCGCTGCCCGGCGAGGCGGCGGGCCTGGACACGTTCGTGGGCATCTGCTCCGCGGTCGGCACCGAGATGCGCGACACTCTGCTGTCCCCGGTCGAGTTGACCATCCAGGATCTGATCGCCACCACACCTGCCACGGTGGCCTGGTCCCGACGGCCGCTCGCGGAACTCTTCGACCATTGCGGGCTCTCCACCCGGGCCCGTTCCGTGCTGGCCGCCCAGTCACCGAACTACGGTATGGGCCCGGCACAGGCCACGGTCGGCACCCACGCGATGGTGACCGACCACTACCTGCGCGGCGCCTACTATCCGGAGGGCGGCGGCCAGGTCTTCGCCGCCTCACTGGTCGAGGTCGTCGAGGCGAACGGCGGCGAGGTGCGCACGCGTTGCCGGGTCGAGCGGATCCTCGTCGAGGACGGCAAGGCGACGGGCGTACGGATCCGTGGCGAGCGCGAGCCGATCACCGCGCCCCTCGTGGTGTCCAACGCCGACTACCGCCGTACGGTCCTGGAACTGGTCGGGCCGGAGCATTTCCCGGCCGGAGTGGTGAAGCGCACCCGGGCGGCCACCATGGGCATGCCGTTCGTCACGCTCTACCTAGGACTCAAACGCGCGCTGCCGTCGCGGCCCAACGCCAACGTCTGGTGGTACGACATCGACGTCGACGAGTACTACAAGCGGCTCGAGGCGGGGGAGCAGGGTGACGTCCCGTTCCTGTTCCTGTCCTTCGCGTCGCACAAGGACCCGGGCTCCGCGACGGTCTGCCCGCCCGGTCACACGAACTTCCAGGCGATGACGCTCTGCCCCTCGGATTACGCGCCCTGGGGCGTCGAGGAGGGGCCGGCGCACGGCAAGCGCTACCGCCGCAACCCCGAGTACCTGGAGAGCAAGGCGCGGATGACCGAGCGGATGCTCGACAGCGCCGAGCGCGTTCTGGGTCCGTTCCGCGGTGACCTGGCACATGTCGAACTCGGCACCCCGCTGACACATGAGCGCTACACGCTGTCCACCGCCGGCACACCGTTCGGCATGGCGCAGTGGGGCAGCGGATCGGGGCGGCCGGACACCCGGACGACCATCGACGGCCTGTTCGTGGTGGGCGCCAACACCCGCTACGGCAGTGGGATCACCGGGGTCGCGGTGAGCGGGATCAGCTGCGCGTCACAGATCCTCGAGCGGCGGCTGCTGCCGGAGGTGCATGCCGGCACCGTGCTGGGCGATCCCGGACGGCTGCCCGACCGGTCACCGGGCTGGGACCCGCTCCTGATCTCGCGAGGCAAGGACCGGCACGACGCCCGAGGGCTCGCCGGTATCGGCTGACTTTCCAGGCGGGCCCGGCTCTGCCGGCCCGCCTCAGCCGGCCCGCCTCAGCCGGCCCGCCTCAGCCGGACACCGCCCCGGCGGGGATCGTCATGTGCCGGGGCAGGCCGGCCCAGACGTCCGGCGTGTAGAAGTGACCGCCCGGCAGTTCGGTGACCACGCATCGGCCGCGCGTCAGGGCCTGCCAGCCCTGCACCGCCGCCCGGTCAGCCACCGGGTCCTCCGTGCCGAACAGAACGTTGATGTCGAGGTCGAGGACCGTGCCCGGTGAGTAGCGGTAGCTGTACGACACCCGAAGGTCCGCCCGGAGCAGGTCCACCGCCATCTCCCGTAGGTCGGGCTCGGCGAGAATCACCGGTGACACCTGGCCCGTGTCCCGCATCCAGTCCAGCAGGCTCTCGTCGGGGTCGGTGGCCAACGGTAGGTGGCTCTGCTGGTCGGCCCATTGCGACGGCGGCTCGGACGCGGACACCACCAGGGCGTACGGCCCCGGACGGGCTGATCGCCGCAACCGTGCCGCCACGTCGAAGGCGAGCCAGCCGCCCATGCTGTGGCCGACGAGGACGTACGGGCGGTGGACGAACGACGCCAGAGACTCGGTCACCTCGCCGGCGAGTTCCTCCCAGTCGGCGGCGTACGGCTCTCCGAAGCGGGACTCCCGGCCGGGGTAGCACACCAGCACCAGCTCCACGTCGTCCGGCACGGCATGGGTCCAGGGACGCATGGGCGAGGTGCCACCGCCGCAGAAGCTCAGACAGACGAATACCCGGGAGGCATTCGGCCGCGGCTGCGGATAAATCAGTGTGGGCGTTCCTGCATACATTGCCGACCCCTTCGTATTATCCGAGAAGATCCCTGCGACTGTTTGAATCTGCCGCATCCGAAGTCGTACCGGGAGGCTCTATTCGGTTCTTCTAAACGGTGCGGCGAAGCGATGCGCGAGCCGCTTAGCATCAGTCGAGTCGGGGTGAGCCATCCCTGTTCGCCGCGGCCGCGGCGAACAATCGAGGAGGAAATCGTGAGTAATCCGTTCGAGGACGACGAGGCCGACTACTTTGTTCTCGTCAACGATGAGGGCCAGCATTCGCTGTGGCCCGCGTTCGCCGAGGTACCGGCGGGCTGGGAGCAGGTATTCGGCCCGGCGAAGCGCCAGGCGAGCCTCGAGTACGTCGAGCAGAACTGGACGGACATGCGGCCGAAGAGCCTCATCGCCGCGATGGAGGCCGCGTCCTGAGACCGGTCCACCGCGGAACCCGATGCGGCCCCTCCGGCTCGAGCCCGCGGGGCCCCCACGGGTTCCCCGGGTGGTGTGCCCGTCCGCTCAGCGGTAGATGAAGTCCAGCATGGTGCCGGCCGGTGCGGCCGGTCCGCCCGTCACGGCGGGCACGTCCTTGTGGACGAAGCGCTTCAGGTAGCCGGCTCCCTCCGTGCCGCCGGATCCCTTGATGTCCGCGAGGTAGCGACGGCCGAAGCCGTAGTGCCGCCCACGCCAGGTGAGCAGCGTGGCGTCGGTCCGTGCGAGCGCTTCCTGGAGGCGGCGCAGGCCCGAGTCCCGTACCGCCTCGCGCAGACAGCGCTGACCGCGCGACTCGGCGCTGAGCACGTGTGACAGGTGCGGGAAACGCTCGTACACCTCGGCCTTGCGCGCGTCGAAGCCGTAGAGCACGAGCTCCATCAGGTGGTAGTTCAGCGACTGCACCGCGCTCGCCGCCCCGGTCGCGTCGCGGAACGTCAGGAACATGTCGGGTGTGAGCGTGCGGAGCGCGTGGAAGATGTGATTGATCAAATCGGCGTAGTGGCCGAGCAGGTCGACCCAGCGCACCGCGTCCGAGGGCCGCTGGGCGATCTCGCTCATCGCTTGGCAGGCGATCCACCGAACGGCGTAGAACGCCAGCTCGCAGGCGTGCACGGCCCGCAGGAAGATGTGCTCGTGGTGGTCGTCGGACATGCGGAAGCCGGAGCACTCGACGAGCAGGAACATGCGCCAGCGTGCCTCCTGGTCGCGGGCTGCGGCCGCCACCACCTCGGATCCCCGGGTGAGACCGGCCTCGTCGACGGGCAGATCGCCGACCGCGTCGAGGAGTACGCGCAGCCGGGCCAGGCGCTCCTCTCCGGCGGTACCCTCGGCCTCCTCGACGTCGAGCAGCCGTTCCAGAGTGGCGTGCAATGCCAGCACCACGCCGGTCAGCCGGTTCTCCCGGTAGGCGTCCAGGAACCAGCCGTAGACGTGCAGGTCGGTGTATCGGTAGTACTCGGGGATCTCGTCCTCGTCGTCGAAGGAGCGGGTGAGCAGCCACAGCACCTCGCTGTCAGCCTCGCCGGGATCGGACAGCGCGGCTCGGTGCAGTGCGGCGAACTCCTCCCGCTGCGTGGCGGTCAGCGCCAGGCGGCCGGTCTTGTGCTGGGTGGCGACCAGGCTTGAGCACCGGTCGGACAGCCGTAAACGATCGTTGAGGACCATCGTTTCCTCCGGGGCTTGGGGGGGCCGGGCGGCAGAATGTGCCGCCCGGCCGAGGCCTGATCAGCGCGTGCGCTCGCCGACGATCAGGTGCTTGTCCTGCGTGGAGCGGCGGATGTCGCGGTGCGTGAATCCGGCCGCGGTGAGCAGTCGCCCGAACTCGTCGCCGCTGCGATGGCGGCCCTGGGTCTCGATGTGCATCGAGAGGTTCATCACCGCGGTGGACAGCGGGCCGGTGTGAGCGTCGTCGAAGAGGCGGTCCGAGATCAGCACCCGGCCGCCGGCGCCGCATGCCTCGTACGCCTTGCGCAGCAGCGCGACGCAGGTGTCGTCGTCCCAGTCCGAGAGGATGTAGCCGAAGTGCAGGCAGTCGCCCTGGGGCAGCGGATCACGGAAGAAGTCGCCGCCGGCGAAGCGGAGCCGCCCCTCCAGGCCGTGGCGGTCACGGGTGGCCAGCAGGTGCGGCTCGACCTCGGGCAGGTCGAACACCGTCACTACGAGACCGGGGTTGGCACTCAGCGCCTGCACGGCGAAGGCGCCGCTCGCGCCGCCGACGTCGACCAGGTGGCGGGCGCCGGAGAGGTCGGCGAGCCGCACCAACTCCTCGGAGACGCTGTAGGTCAGCTGCCACATGGCGGTCAGGAACTGCCCGGTCGAGGCCTCGTCGCGGTAGATCGCCTCGAACGGCGCGGGTGCCTCCGCGTCGGCGGCGGCCTTGCCCTTGACCAGGTACTCGTCCAGCTTGCCGATCTTCTCGGCGGTGCTCTCCACCAGGTAGGTGAGGAACGTGCCCAGGTGCTGCGGGTGGCCGTTCTGCAGATACGGCACATACGCGGCGACCATCCGGTAACTCGTTGCCTCACGGGTGAGCACACCGACGGCGGCGAGGACGGTGAGCAGTCTGTCGACGGTCTCCGCGTCGGCTCCGGCGCGGGCCGCGACGTCGGCGGCGGAGCGTGGCTGCTCGGCCGACAGCGCATCGAGTACGCCGTATTTGTCGGCAAGGTGCAGGACGTGCGTCGAGAACAGTCCGTAGACCGCGGAATCCAGTACCGGGTCGCTCATCGGCGGCCTCCGTTGATTCGTGCTGGGGTTGGAGACGACGGCGGTTTCCACGGCGTACGAGCACATTTCCGGCGCGCCGAGGAATGTGCTCGCGGTCATCTGGTCGCTCGGGGTAAATGCGTCCGTCGTCATTGCGTGCCTGTCACAGGCAGCAGGAGCCTCGCATTTCACGACTCGCCGGAGTCCGTGGAATTCAATTCTTCGATCGTCGAGACCGGCCGGATCGCGCTGTGCCGGTCGGCCGGCCTTGTCCGGTCCGCCCCGGATGCGGTCGTGTCATGGTTTCAAAAATGGAATGTGCGGACGTCGGGGCGAGTCGAAGGCAGGACGTGCCGGCCGTTGTCCGGTAGCGGTGTCCAAATGAGACAACTCTCACCCCGCACCGTTTCTCAGCCGACTCACAGCTCGAGCCCGGAAGGATCGCGGTCATGGCCGAAGACGTTCTGCCCCGAGCCGACACCGCGCCGGTGGGACTGCGCCAGCAGTGGCCGCGGTGGGCTCCGTCGGCCGCCGCCGCGTCGGGGATACTCGGCGTCGCCGTCGGGATCGGCGCGCTGAACGGCGAGCATCGTCTTGCTGGGCTGCCCGGCCTCGCGGTGCCCGGTGCCGTGGTGCTGCTGTTCGGCGCGATCATGGCGGCCGGCACCGTTCGCCCCTGGGGCCGTCGGCTGCCGCACCGCGTGGTGACCTTCTCGCTGTGGACAGTCGCCGGCCTCTGCCTGACCGGCAGCTGCTGGTTGCTGCTCAACCTCTGTCAGCTCGCTCTTCAGGGCACCGTCACCAACCGCGCCGGCGAATCGGACTGGCTGCCCTTCGGCGAGCGCCTCGCGCTGACGCTCGTCGGGGCGCTCATGGTGTCGACGGCGCTCGCCCGGCGGCGAAGCGTGACCTGTGCCCGCTGCGGAGAGGTCCACCCGGTCGTGACACTGTCGACCCGCCCGGCGGACCCCCGTCCGGCGCCTCGGCGGGTCCGGCGGATCGCCTACGCGGGTTGCCTCGCCTGGCTGCCGTACGCCGGTCTGCACACGCTGGGTGCCTTCGGTGTGCCGGGCATCGAGCCCCACGGCGACCAACCGCGGACGGATGTGGCGATCGTGTTCTGGGTGGCCATCGGTCTTGCGGTCTTCCTGCTGCTCGGACTGGTCAGCCCGTGGGGTCAGATCTTCCCCCGGTGGGCGCCCCCGCTCACCGGCCGCCGCGTTCCGCGGTTCCTGCCGATCGTTCCGGTGTGGCTGATCGCGCCGACCTTCGTGCTGTACGGGATCGGCAGCGGTGTCTTCGTCATGCTGCTCGCGTTCGGTGTGGTGACGTGGCGTGGCGGCGACACCGAGTTCGGCTTGATCGGATTCGCGCAGCCCGTCTCGTTCACGGGTTACGGCCTGGCGCTGGTGATCGCCGCGATCTCGTACCAGCTGCGTACCCGGCCCGTGCCGACCGCTGTGGCGCCGTGCCCCGGCTCGTCCCCCGGACGCGACTGAGAGGTCGGCCTCCAGCACGCGCAGGCGTGGCTGATGACTCGGTTGAATGCGTAGTCGCGCGGCCGAGCCGCAATTAAGGTCCGGTAAGTCGCCGGCCCGCGATTCGGCGCCGGATTGCGCCCGGACCGAATGTCGATCTCCGCGCGCCGTTCGTACCGATGGCTGTCTCCCCATTGGCGCGCCCGCGCGGTACAGTCGGCGACGCGCGCTTCTTCTCTGCTATTTCCGGTCGCCCAGAATTGTTGGAGGCATTCGTCGATGCGAATTGTGATCATGGCCGTTGGTAGTCGGGGTGACGTCGCGCCCTACACCGGACTCGGCGTGCGGTTGCAGGAGGCCGGGCACCAGGTCACCCTCGCCACCCACGGGCTTTTCGAGGAGCTGGTGCGCAGCCGGGGGCTGGGCTTCCACCCGCTGCCGCTGGACACCCAGGAGGAGATGACCTCCCGGCTGGCCGCGAGCGGCACGAGCAGCCCGCTCAAGGTGACGCTCGCGGTGAACAAGGTGGTGGCCGAGCACGCCGGCCCGATGGCCCAGGCGATGCTCGCGGCGGCGCGGGAGGCGGACGTGGTGCTGCTGACGCCGGCCGGCTGGATCGGCGCGCACGTGGCCGAGGGGCTGGGGCTGCCCAGCATGGGTGTCTACCTGCAGCCGATGACCCCGACGCGGGAGTTCCCGCCGTGCACGGTGACCACCCGGTCGCTGGGCGGGTGGGGCAACCGCAAGGCGGCGACGGCGCTGCGCGGCCTGGGGCAGCAGCCGTTCCGCAAGGTGGTCGACGAGCTGCGGACCGAGCTGGGCCTGCCGGTGATGAAGCCGGACGCGTGGCTGGCGCAGGTGGAGGCGGCGCGCTGGCCGATCTGTTACGGCTACAGCCCGGTCGTGGTGCCGCAGCCCGCGGACTGGCCGGAGTGGAACCACACCGTGGGCTACTGGTGGCCGGCTCCCGACCCCGACTTCAAGCCCGCGCCGGAGCTGGTCGACTTCCTCGCCGCCGGCCCGCCGCCCGTCTACATCGGCTTCGGCAGCATGCCCGTGGTCGACCGGGAAGCTCTCTCCTGGCTGGTCGTCACGGCGCTGCGCAGGAGTGGGCTGCGGGCGGTGGTGAACACCGGGTGGGCCGGTCTCGAGACGGCCGGCGACAACGTGCTGACCGTGTCGGAGGTGCCGCACGACTGGCTGTTCCCGCAGGTCGCCGCAGTCGTGCACCACGCCGGGGCGGGCACGGCGGCGGCGGGGCTGCGGGCCGGCGTGCCCGCGGTGCCGGTGCCGTTCATGGTGGACCAGCCGTTCTGGGCGCAGCGCCTCCAGGGACTGGGTGTCGCGCCGGAGGTGATCCCGTTCCGGCGGCTGAGCGCCGACCGGCTCGCCGGGGCGTTGACCGAGGCCGCGGGGCGCCCAGACTACCGGCGGCGGGCGGCGGACGTGGCCGCCCGGATCGCACGGGAGGACGGCGCGGCCGGCGTCCTGCGGGTGCTGGAGCAGCTGCCCCGCGGCTGAGAACAGACGCTTCAGGTAATTCAATCTCGTGTTGCGCGGTGTGCGCTTCCCCGTTGTATTTTCATTCCCTCCGATTGTCGCTCAGGTAATTAATTCGGGGTGATCGGACGGAGTACGGCCCGGCCATTCGTTTCATGTGAATGAAACGCGGCCCGCCTGAAACGGGGGAGCAGCACACATGGATCCGGTGACGGATATCGCCGTGATCGGGATTTCCTGCCGGTTGCCGCAGGCGCGGAATCCCGAGGCATTGTGGGTGCTGCTGCGCGAGGGCCGCAGCGCACTCGGACCCACTCCGGCCGATCGCTGGCCGGACCTGGACCGGGGCGTCGGCTTCGGCGGGTTCCTGGACCACGTCGACCGCTTCGACCCCGCGTTCTTCGGCATCACGCCGCGCGAGGCGGCGGCGATGGACCCGCAGCAGCGGCTCGCTCTCGAGCTCGGCTGGGAGGCCCTCGAGGACGCCGGCGTGCCGCCCGCACGGCTCGCCGGCGTTCCCGCCGGCATCTTCATCGGTGCGGCGAGCAACGACTACGCGCTGCTGGCCGACCGGCAGGGGCGTACGGGCATCACCGCGCACACCTTCATCGGCCAGCAGCGCACCATGATCGCCAACCGGATCTCGTACGCGCTGCGCCTGCGCGGCCCGAGCCTGACCGTCGACACCGGCCAGTCGTCATCGCTGGTGGCCGTCCACCTGGCATGCGAGAGCCTGCGCCGCGGGGAGTCGTCCGTCGCGATCGCGGGCGGCGTCAGCCTGACCCTGACCGTCGAGAACGCGCTCGCCCTGGCCCGTACCGGGGCTTTGTCGCCGGACGGCGTCTCGCGGGCGTTCGACGCCGGCGCCAACGGCTTCGTGCGTGCCGAGGGCGGCGCGCTGGTGGTCCTCAAACCGCTCGCCGCGGCCCTGGCGGACGGCGACCCGGTCAGCGCCGTCATCCGGGGCAGTGCCGTCAACAACGACGGGGGAGGCGCGGGTCTCACCGTTCCCGAGGCCGGTGCGCAGGAGGAGGTCATCCGGCTGGCCTGCGCGCGGGCCGGGGCCGACCCGTCCGAGCTGCGGTACGTGGAGCTGCACGGCACCGGCACCAAACGCGGCGACCCGATCGAGGCGGCCGCGCTCGGTGCGGTCGCGGCCGGGCGGCCTGCCGGATCGACGCTGCTGGTCGGCTCGGTCAAGACGAACATCGGGCACCTGGAGGCTGCCGCCGGGGTCGCCGGCCTGCTCAAGGTGGTGCTCGCGATGCGGAACCGCGAGCTGCCGCCCAGCTTGAACTTCTCCGCGGAGCGGCCGGAGATCCCGCTCGCCGAGCTGAACCTGAGCGTCGTCACCGAGCGCCTCGGCTGGGAGCGGCCGTTCCTCGCGGGCGTCAGCTCGTTCGGCATCGGCGGCACGAACTGTCATGTGGTGGTCGGACCGGCTCCGGCCGAGCCCGCACCGGCCGAGCCCGGCCCACCGATGGCCGCGGCGCCGTGGGTGCTCTCCGGACGCACCCCCGCGGCCCTGCGGGATCAGGCCCGCGACCTGCTGTCCTGGCTGGAGCAAGCGCCGGACGCCACGCTCGCCGACATCGGTCACCGGCTCGCGACGGCCCGGACGGCGTTCAAGGAGCGGGCCGCGGTGGTCGGGGGTGACCGGGCGAGCCTGGCCGCCGGGCTGGCGGCGCTGGCGGAGGACCGGCCGGCGCCAGGCGTCCTGCGTGGGACCCCGGCCGACGGTGGTCTCGGCCTCCTGTTCACCGGGCAGGGTGCGCAACGGCCCGGCATGACCGCCGAGCTGTACGCGACCTTCCCGGTGTACGCCGCGGCGCTCGACGAGGTGGCCACCCGCTTCGACGCGCTCACCGGCGGTTCGTTGCTTCCCGAGATCCTCGCCGGGGACCGGGTGCACCGCACCGAGGTCACCCAGCCCGCCCTGTTCGCCGTCGAGGTGGCGATGTACCACCTCGTCCGGTCGTGGGGGTTGCGCCCGGCACGCCTGCTCGGCCACTCGATCGGCGAGATCGCGGCCGCCCACGTCGCCGGAGTGCTCACCCTCGATGACGCCTGCACGCTGGTGGAGGCGCGCGGCCGGCTGATGGGCGAGTTGCCCGCCGGCGGCGCGATGACCGCCGTGGAGGCGGGCGAGGACGAAGTCGCGGCGCTCCTGGAGGCCGAGGCGGGTCCGGTGTCGATCGCCGCGGTCAACGGGCCGTCCGCTGTCGTCGTCTCCGGCGAACGGGAAGCGGTCGCGCGCGTCGTGGAGGCTCTGCGGGAGCGCGGGCGCCGGATCCGGGAGCTTCCGGTCAGCCACGCGTTCCACTCGCCGCTGCTGGAGCCGATGCTCGACCGTTTCGCTGAGGTGGCGCAGCGCCTGTCCTACGCGCCTCCCACAGTCCCGGTCGTCTGCGGGCGCACCGGCGAGCCGGTGCGCGAGTTCACCGCCGACCACTGGGTGCGGCAGGCGCGCGAGGCCGTGCGGTTCGCCGCCGGCGTGGAGGAAATGTACGCCGCGGGCGTCGCCCATCTGCTGGAGCTGGGCCCGGACGGGGTGCTCAGCGCGATGGCGCGGGAGTGCCTGGCCGGGCGGGAGGCGACGGTGGTGCCGCTGCTCCGGCGCGACCGGCCGGACGCCGAAGCGGTGGCCGCCGCACTCGCCGCGCTGCACGTCGCCGGGGTGGGCGTGGACTGGGCGACGTTCTTCGCGCCCTATCGGCCGCGCCCGATACGGCTGCCCACCTATCCGTTCCAGCGGGCGCGTTACTGGCTCGGGGAGAAGACCCCGGCCGTGCGGGCGCCCGCACCGGCCGCCGCGCCGCGACACAACGGTGACCTGATCAGCCTGATCCGGGCCGAGGTGGCGGGCGCGCTGGGCTCGCCCGGCCCGGCAGGTGTCGACGTTCATGAGACCTTCCGCAGCCTCGGGCTGGACTCGCTCATGCTGGTCGAGCTGGCGAGCCGGCTGGCCACCGCGACCGGCACCGGCCTCACGACCGCCGACCTGTTCGACCACCCCACGCCGCAGCGACTCGCCGCCCATCTGGCCGCGACCGTGCCGGCTTCCGATGGAGCGCCGAACGGCTCGGCGGCCGAGCCGCTCAACGGCCGGGCGCTGAGCGCACCGATCACAAAACAGGCCGGCGGTGACGTGCCGGCGGGGCCGAGCGCGCCGATCACAGGGCAGGCGGGCGGTGACGTGCCGGCGGGGCCGAGCGCGCCGATCACAGGGCAGGCCGGCGACGACGCGCCGGGCGCAGGCAGCGAGCCGATCGCCATCGTTGCGATGGCCTGCCGGTACCCGGGCGGCGTGGCCTCGCCCGCCGACCTGTGGCGGCTGGTCGCTGACGGCGTCGACGCGATCGGTGACTTTCCCACTGACCGTGGCTGGCGGGGCAGCGGGCGCGGCGGGTTCCTGTACGACGCGGCCGAGTTCGACGCGGAGCTGTTCGGGATCAGCCCGCGTGAGGCGACCGCGATGGACCCGCAGCAGCGCCTGCTTCTCGAACTGTCCTGGGAGACCTTCGAACGCGCCGGCCTGCCCCCGGACAGCGGTGCGGGCGTGTTCTTCGGTGTGAGCCCGCTCGGCTACGGCCCGGCACTGGACGAGCCGGCCGAGGGCACCGAGGGGCACCGGCTGACCGGAACCACTCCCAGCGTGGCGTCCGGCCGGGTGGCGTACGCACTGGGCCTGCACGGCCCGGCGCTGACAGTCGACACGGCCTGCTCGTCCTCACTGGTGGCGGTACACCTCGCAGTCGAGTCACTGCGCCGCGGCGAATGCTCCACGGCGCTCGCCGGCGGCGCCGCCGTGATGGCCACACCCGGCATGTTCGTGGAGTTCGCCCGCCAGGGTGGACTGGCGGCGGACGGCCGGTGCAAGCCGTTCGCGGCGGCGGCCGACGGGACGAGCTGGGCCGAGGGCGCTGGCGTGCTGCTGCTGGAACGGCTCAGCGACGCGCGGCGGCTCGGGCATCCGGTGCTCGCCGTGGTCCGTGGTTCGGCGGTGAACCAGGACGGCGCGTCCAACGGGCTCAGCGCACCCAGCGGCGCGGCACAGCAGCGGGTCATCCGTGCGGCCCTCGACGCGGCCGGCCTGACGCCGGCGGACGTGGACGCGGTGGAGGCGCACGGAACCGGCACCACCCTCGGCGATCCGATCGAGGCACAGGCGCTGATCGCCGCCTACGGGACCGAGCGAGACCGGCCATTGTGGCTCGGCTCGGTGAAGTCGAACATCGGGCACACGCAGGCCGCCGCGGGGGTGGCCGGGGTGATCAAGATGGTCGAGGCGATGCGGCACGGGTTGCTGCCCCGCACCCTGCACGCCGACCAGCCCACACCGCACGTGAACTGGTCCGCGAGATCGGTACGACTGCTGAACCACGCCGTGGCCTGGGAACCGGACCGGCTGCTCCGGGCCGGCGTGTCGTCCTTCGGGATCAGCGGCACCAATGCCCACGTCATCGTCGAGGGCGTCGCCGATGAGCAGGTCGCGGCCGCCGAGGAGACCGGACCGGAGGACGTGCCGTGGATCGTCTCCGGCGCGAGCCCGGAGGCCGTCGCAGCCCAGATCGAGAACCTGACCGCGCTGGCGCCCGGTGCCCGCCGGGTGGATGTGGCGTACTCATTGGCGGCCGGGCGTGCCGCTCTGGACTACCGCACGGTCGTCGGCCAGGACGTGATCCGGCGCGCCGGCGACGGCCGGGTGGTCTTCGTGTTCCCGGGTCAGGGGTCGCAGTGGACCGGGATGGGCTTGCAGTTGTGGGACAGCTCGCCGGTGTTCGCCGCGTCGATGCAGGCGTGTGAGGAGGCGCTGCGCCCGCACACCGGCTGGTCGCTGCGGGAGCAGTTGGCGGGCCCGCTGGATCAGGTGGATGTGGTGCAGCCCGCCTTGTTCGCGGTGATGGTGTCCCTGGCGGCGTTGTGGCGGTCTTACGGGGTCGAACCGTCGGCGGTGGTGGGTCATTCGCAGGGGGAGATCGCTGCGGCGCATGTGGCGGGCGCGCTGTCGCTGGAGGACGCCGCGCGGGTGGTGGCGTTGCGGAGTCGGGCGTTGCGGGCGATCGCCGGGCGGGGCGGGATGGTGTCGGTGCCGTTCGCCGACGTCGATGCGGGCGAGCTGTCGATTGCGGCGGTCAACGGCCCGGAGTCGGTGATCCTGTCCGGTGACAAAGACGCGGTGGACCGGTTCCTCGCTGAGGAACCGCGAGCCCGGCGGATCGCGGTGGACTACGCCTCGCATTCCCCGCACGTGGAAGCCGTAAAGGACGAGATCCTCGCGGCGCTTGACGGGATCGAGCCACGCACACCCGTCGTGCCGTTCCACTCGACGGTCATGCCGGGCGAGGACGTGGTCCCGGACGCCGACTACTGGTACCGCAACCTGCGGCAGACGGTCCGGTTCGCCGACGCGGTCGCCGCCGTGCCTGGCGTCCTTCTCGAAATCAGCCCGCACCCGGTACTCGGCCTCGATCTCGGCACGCTGCGCCGCGACCAGGGTGACATCACCGGCGCGCTGGCCCAGGCCTGGACCCACGGTGCGGAGATCGACTGGGAGGCGGTGTACGTGCCGCACAGCCCGCGCCGGCTGGACCTGCCCACCTACCCCTTTCAGCGGCGCCGCTACTGGCTCACCCCACGCCCGAGCGGCGACCTGACCGGCGCGGGCCTGGACGACGCCGGCCACCCGCTGCTCGGCGCGTCGGTCGACCTTCCCGACGGCGGGCACCTCTACACCGCCCGGGTGTCAACCGACGATCAACCCTGGCTCGCCGACCACGCCGTCCTCGACACGGTCCTGCTCCCCGGCACGGCACTACTCGAACTGGCCCTGCACGCGGCCGGCGGCGACCACGTCGCCGAACTGGTCCTCGAAACACCTCTGCGGCTGCCGCCGGGCACCGCGATCCAACTGCGGGTGACCGTGGCCGCCGCGGACGACGACGGCCGGCGTGCGGTGAGCGTCCACTCCCGGCCGCCGGCCGCCGAATCGTGGACCCGGCACGCTCAGGGGGTCGTCTCGGCCGAGCCCGGCGCCACACCGCCCGAACCGCTCACCGCCTGGCCGCCGCCGGGCGCCACCGCCCTCGACCTGGACGGCCGGTACGACGTCCTGGCCGCCGACGGCTTCGGCTACGGGCCGGCCTTCCAGACGCTGCGTGCCGCGTGGCGGGACGGCGACGACCTGTACGCGGAGGTCGAGCTCGCCGCGGACCAGCCGGCCGGGACGTACGCGCCGCACCCGGCACTGCTCGACGGTGCCCTGCACGCGCTCGGCCTCGGCCCGTTCCCGGCGGCCGGCAGCACCTGGCTCCCGTTCGCCTGGTCGGGTGTCACCCGGCACGCGGACACCCCCGCCGGCCTGCTGCGGGTGCGGATCACGCCCGCCGGACCCGACGCGGTGGCCCTGGTCGCCTGCGACGCCGCCGGGACACCGGTGCTGAGCGCCGAGTCGATGCGGGCCCGCCCGGTCACCGCCGCCCAGCTCGGCGTGGACGCGGACACCCTGTTCGAGGTGCGGTGGACCGAGGTGCCGTGGCGCGCGGAGGCCGTACCGGAAAAGGGTTTCCTGGAAATCGACCCGCCGGCGGCCGGGGAGCTGACCGCGACCGCCCACGTGGCCGCCCGTGACGCTCTGCGCGTAGCGCAGGAGCACCTCGCCACCGAGAGTGGGCGGCTGGTGGTGGTGACCCGCGGCGCGGTGGCCGCCGGTGACGCCGATGCGGTGCCCGGGCTGGCGGCGGCCGGGGTGTGGGGCCTGATCCGGTCCGCGCAGAACGAGAACCCGGACCGGTTCGTGCTCCTCGATCTGGAGCCCGGCGCGGAGGTGCCGGACGCGGTGCCGCCGGGTGAGACCCAGCTGGCGATCCGGGCCGGGAAGGCGTTCGCACCGCGGCTGGTGCCGGCCGCACCGGCGCCGGACGCCGCCCCGGCCGAGCTGGATCGGGACGGCACGGTGCTGATCACCGGCGCCACCGGCACGCTCGGCCGCCTGGTGGCCCGCCACCTGGTGACCACCCACGAGGTACGCCACCTGCTGCTGCTCAGCCGTGGCGGGCGCGCCGAGGAGCTGGCGGCGGAGCTCGCCGGGCTCGGCGCCGACGCCCGGTTCGCCGCGTGCGACGTGAGTGACCGGGCCGCCCTGGCCGCCGTCATCGACTCGATTCCGGCCGCGCATCCGCTGACCGCCGTCGCCCACCTGGCGGGCGTCCTCGACGACGGCGTGGTCGGCTCACTCACCCCCGAGCGGCTCGGCCGGGTGCTGCGGCCGAAGGTCGACGCCGCCGTGCACCTGCACGAGTTGACGGCCGGCGCGGACCTGCGTGCCTTCTGGCTGTTCTCCTCGGTGCTCGGCGTCACCGGCGGTCCCGGCCAGGCCGCCTACGCCGCCGCCAACACCTTCCTCGACGCGCTGGCGCAGCACCGGCGCGCCGCGGGCCGGCCGGCCCTCTCGCTGGCGTGGGGCCTGTGGGCCGAGCGCAGCGGGATGACCGGCGAGCTGAGCAAGCTCGACCTGCGCCGGCTGGCCCGCAACGGGCTGGTGCCGCTCGGCACCGAGCAGGGGCTCGCGCTGTTCGACCGGGCGTGCGCGCTTGATACGGCGCTGGCCGTACCGGCCCGCCTGGAACGTGCCGCGCCGGCCCGGCGGCAGACGTCGCGCGTGGCCGGGCTGCCCGCGGCCGAACGCCGCGACGCCCTGCGCGACCTGGTACGACGAGCCGCCGCCACGGTCCTCGGCCATCCGGCCGACCATCCGATCGACGCCGACCGCCCGTTCAAGGCGCTCGGGTTCGAGTCGCTGACCGTGCTGGAGCTGCGCAATCAGCTCGCCGCCGCGACCGGGCTGCGACTGCCGGCGACCTTGGTCTTCGACCATCCCACCGTAGCCGCGCTCGCCGACCACCTGGCGGACCTGTTCGCCGCGCGGAAGCCGGCCGCCGCGGTTGCTGTGGCGAGGGCGGATCGGGAGCCAATCGCCGTCGTCGCCATGGGCTGCCGCTATCCCGGCGGTGTGCGCTCGCCCGAGGACCTGTGGCGGCTCGTCGCGGCGGAGGGCGACGCCATCTCCGCGTTCCCCGCCGACCGCGGCTGGGGGAGGGACGGCGTCGGTGGCTTCCTCTACGACGCGGCCGACTTCGACGCGGAGCTGTTCGGGATCAGCCCACGCGAGGCGACCGCGATGGACCCGCAGCAGCGCCTGATGCTGGAGCTGACCTGGGAGACCTTCGAGCGGGCCGGCGTCGACCCCCGATCGGTACGCGGACAGCAGGTCGGCGTCTTCACCGGGGCGATGTACCACGACTACGCCAGCCGGTTCACCACAGCGCCCGCCGAGGTCGAAGGGCACCTGCTGACCGGCAACACCGGCAGTGTGATGTCGGGGCGGGTGGCGTACACGTTCGGGTTGCAGGGGCCGGCTCTGACGGTCGACACGGCGTGTTCGTCGTCGCTGGTGGCCGTGCACCTCGCGGTCGAGTCGCTGCGCCGCGGCGAGTGCTCGATGGCCCTGGCCGGTGGGGTCGCGGTGATGGCCACACCGGCCACGTTCGTGGAGTTCGCCCGGCAGGGCGGGCTGGCGGCGGACGGCCGGTGCAAGCCGTTCGCGGCGGCGGCCGACGGTACGGGCTGGTCAGAGGGCGCCGGGGTGCTGCTGCTGGAGCGGCTCAGCGACGCGCACCGGCTCGGGCATCCGGTGCTCGCGGTGGTGCGCGGTTCGGCGGTGAACCAGGACGGCGCCTCGAACGGGCTCAGCGCACCCAGCGGGCCCGCGCAGCAGCGGGTCATCCGGGCGGCGCTGGCCGACGCCGGGCTGCGGGCGGCCGACGTGGACGCGGTGGAGGCGCACGGAACCGGTACGACCCTGGGCGATCCGATCGAGGCGCAGGCGCTGATCGCCGCCTACGGGAACGAGCGGGAGCGCCCGCTGTGGCTCGGTTCGGTGAAGTCGAACATCGGGCACACGCAGGCCGCCGCCGGGGTGGCCGGGCTGATCAAGATGGTCGAGGCGATGCGGCACGGGGTGCTGCCGCGCACTCTGCACGTCGACCGGCCCACCCCACACGTCGACTGGCCGGTCGGCGCGGTGTCGCTGCTGACTGAGGCCACGCCGTGGCCGTCAGCCGGACATCCGCGCCGGGCCGGGGTGTCCGCGTTCGGGATCAGCGGCACCAACGCACACGTCATCGTCGAGGGCGCCGAACCGCAGCCGGCCGTAACCCTGGAGAGCCCGGCGGTGCGCGTGCCGTGGCCGCTCTCCGGGCACCTGCCCGAGGCGCTGCGCGAGCAGGCCGCACGCCTGCGGTCGTTCCTCGCCACCGCGCCACCCGCGCGCCCGGCCGATATGGGGGCCGCGCTCGCCGCACGGACCGCGTTCGAGCACCGGGCGGTGGCCATTGGCGAAGAAGCCCTGGACGCGCTGGCGGCGGGCCGTGAGCATCCCCGTCTGGTGCGCGGCACCGCCGAGGCGCCGATGCGGACGGTCTTCGTGTTCCCGGGTCAGGGTTCGCAGTGGACCGGGATGGGTTTGGCGTTGTGGGACAGCTCGCCGGTGTTCGCGGCGTCGATGCAGGCGTGTGAGGAGGCGCTGAAGCCGCACACCGGCTGGTCGCTGCGCGAAGTCTTGGCCGGCCCCCTCGACCAGGTCGATGTGGTGCAGCCGGCCCTGTTCGCGGTGATGGTGTCCCTCGCTGCCCTGTGGCGGTCCTACGGGGTCGAACCGGCCGGGGTGGTGGGTCATTCGCAGGGGGAGATTGCTGCTGCTTATGTGGCCGGGGCGCTGTCTCTCGATGACGCGGCGCGGGTGGTGGCGTTGCGCAGTCGGGCGTTGCGGGCGATCGCGGGTCGGGGCGGGATGGTGTCGGTGCCGTTCGCTGACGTCGATCCGGGCGGGCTGTCGATTGCGGCGGTCAACGGCCCGGAGTCGGTGATCCTGTCCGGTGACACAGAGGCGGTGGACCGGTTCCTGACTAAGGAGCCGAGGGCGCGGCGGATCGCGGTGGACTACGCGTCGCATTCCCCGCATGTGGAGGCGGTCCGCGAGGAGATCCTGACTGCCCTGGACGGAATCGTGCCCTTGGCGCCGCAGGTGCCGTTCCACTCCACGGTCACCCCGGGCGAGGACGTGGTGCTGGACGCCGCCTACTGGTACCGAAATCTGCGGCAGACCGTGCGGTTCGCCGACGCGATCACCGGGCTGGGCACGCTGGTAGAGGTCAGCCCGCACCCGGTGCTCGGCCTCGATCTCAGCACCCTGCGCCGCGGTGAGGACGACATCGATGCCGCGCTCGCCCGGGCCTGGACCCGCGGCGTAGCGGTCGACTGGAACACGGTTTACGCACCCCACGAGCCGGTGCGCGTCGACCTGCCCACGTACGCCTTCCAGCGCCGCCGCTACTGGCTCGAGGCGCCCGCACCGGCACCGGCGGCCGGACCCGGGACGTACCGGGTCGCCTGGCACCCGGCCACCCTGCCCGCGGGCGCCCTGCACGGCACCTGGCTCCTGGTCACCCCGGCCGGCGCCGACCACCCAGATCTCGTGCCGGCGCTGACCCGGCACGGCGCTGACGTGCGGCAGGTTACCGATGCCGACCTGTCGGGGGCGCTCGGCGCGGGACCGATCGCCGGGGTCCTGTCGCTGCTCGGCTACGACGAGACGGCACACCCGGACCACCCCGAGGTGCCGGCCGGACTGGCCGCCACTCTCGCGCTGACCCAGGCTCTCGGCGACGCCGGGATCACCGCACCCCTGTGGCTGGCCACCCGGTCCGCGGTGTCGGTCGGTGCCGGTGACCCGCTGGACGCGCCCCGGCAATCCCTGATCTGGGGACTGGGCCGGGTCATCGGCCTCGAGCACGGCGACCGCTGGGGCGGCCTGGTCGACCTTCCGGACACCGTCGACGCCGCGGCCGGCGACCGGCTCGCCGCGGTCCTGACCGGACGCGACGGCGAGGACCAGGTCGCCATCCGTACGCACGGGGTCTTCCTGCGCCGCCTCGTGCCCGCACCGGTGAGGCCGGACCCGGCGGTGTCGTGGCAGCCGTCCGGAACCGTACTGATCACCGGCGGCACCGGCGCGCTCGGCGCGCACGTCGCCCGCTGGGCCGCCCGGCAGGGTGCCGTGCATCTGCTGCTGCTCAGCCGCAGCGGGCCGGACGCGCCCGGGGCCGAGCGGCTCCGGGACGAGCTGACCGGGCTCGGCGCCCGGGTCACCCTGACCGCCTGCGACGTCGCCGACCGGGACCAGCTCGCCGCGGTCATCGCCGAGCACCCGCCCACCGCCGTCGTGCACACCGCCGCGGTTCTGGACGACGCCGTGGTGCGGCAGCTGCGACCGGACCAGCTCGCCACCGCGCTGCACGCCAAGGCCACGGCCGCCACCCACCTGGACGAACTGACCCGGCACCTCGACCTGCGGGCGTTCGTGCTGTTCTCGTCGATCGCCGGCACGCTCGGCGTACCGGGCCAGGGCGGCTACGCCCCGGCGAACGCCTTCCTCGACGCGCTCGCCGAACGCCGCCACGCCGCCGGTCTGCCGGCCACCTCCATCGCCTGGGGCGCCTGGGCCGGCGGGGGCATGGCCGCGCTGGCCGGCGTCGAGAATCTGCTCCGCCGGCACGGCCTGCCGCAGATGCCGCCCGAGGTGGCGCTGGCCGGGATGCACCGAGCCGTCGAGTCGGGCGCCGCGACCCTGGCCGTGGTGGACATCGACTGGGATCGGCTCTATCTGGCGTTCACCGCCTCCCGGGTCCGGCCGCTGCTGCACGCCGTACCGGAAGTGCGCGCCATCCGGGCGGCCGAGAGCCGCCGGGCCGGCGCCGGTCCGGCCGGTCTGGTCGACCGGCTGGCCGCCGGTACGCCGCAGGACCGGCAGCGGGCGCTGCTCGACCTGGTCCGCGAGCACGTCGCGGCCACGCTCGGCCATAGCGGGCCGGAGACGGTACGCGCGGACCGCTCGTTCAAGGATCTGGGGCTCGACTCGCTGACCGGGGTGGAGATCCGTAACCGGCTGGGTGCCGTCACCGGGCTGAGCCTGCCCGCCACGGTGGTGTTCGACGAGCCCACCCCGGCCGCGCTGGCGCAGCGGCTCGGCGCGGAACTGTTCGGCGACACGGCCCGGCTACCGGTTCCGGTCGCCACCGCCGGCGGCGGCGACCCGATCGTGCTGGTCGCCACGAGCTGCCGGTTCCCCGGCGGCATCGACACCCCCGAGGACCTGTGGCGTACGGTCCTGGACGGCGTCGACACGGTCGGCCCGTTCCCGGCCGACCGCGGCTGGAGCGGCGACCTGTACCACCCGGATCCCGGCCGTCGCGGCACCTCCTACGCCCGTGAGGGCGCCTTCCTGCGTGACGCGGCCGGGTTCGACGCGGCGTTCTTCGGAATCAGCCCGCGCGAGGCGCTCGCCATGGACCCGCAGCAGCGACTGCTGCTGGAGATCGCCTGGGAGGCCGTCGAGCGGGCCGGCATCGACCCGTCCGCGCTACGCGGCAGCCGCACCGGCGTGTTCGCGGGCACCAACGGCCAGGACTACCCGGCGCTGCTCGCCACCGCACCGGACGCCGCCGACGGCGGCGAGGGCTATCTGGTCACCGGCAGCGCGGCTAGCGTGTTCTCCGGCCGGATCGCGTACGCCCTGGGCCTGGAAGGCCCGGCCCTCACCGTCGACACCGCCTGTTCGTCGGCGCTGGTCGCCGTCCACCTGGCCGCGCAGGCGCTGCGGCGCGGGGAATGCGACCTGGCCCTCGCCGGTGCGGTCACCGTCATGTCGACACCGGCCCTGTTCGTCGAGTTCAGCCGGCAGCGGGGGCTCGCCCCGGACGGCCGGTGCAAGCCCTTCGCGGCGGCCGCGGACGGGACCGGCTGGGGTGAGGGCGCCGGCATGGTGGTCCTGGAACGGCTCTCCGACGCCCGCCGCCACGGGCACCCGGTGCTGGCCGTGCTGCGCGGCAGCGCGGTCAACCAGGACGGCGCCAGCAACGGCCTGACCGCACCGAACGGCCCCGCCCAGCAACGCGTCATCCGGCAGGCGCTGGCCGACGCCGGCCTGGACCCCGGCGAGGTCGACGCGGTGGAGGCGCACGGCACCGGCACGCGGCTGGGCGACCCGATCGAGGCGCAGGCGTTGCTGGCGACCTACGGGACGGACCGGGAGCGGCCGCTCTGGCTCGGGTCGGTGAAGTCGAACCTGGGCCACACCCAGGCCGCCGCCGGTGCCGCCGGACTGATCAAGATGGTGGAGGCACTGCGGCACGGGGTTCTGCCGGCCACGCTGCACGTGGACGCGCCGACACCGCACGTGGACTGGTCCGCCGGGGCGGTGCGGCTGCTCACCGAGCAGGTGCCGTGGCAGCCCGCCGAGGGGCGACCGCGACGTTTCGGTATCTCCGCGTTCGGCATCAGCGGCACCAACGCGCATGCCGTACTGGAAGCGCCTCCGGCCGTCGACGGGACCGGCGGAGGGGTCGCCCCGGAAGCGCTGCCCTATGTGCTCGCCGGGCACAGCGCGGAGGCGTTGCGAGCGCAGGCGCGCCGGCTGCGTACCGCCCTTCGCGGGGACCCGGACGCTCGTGACGCTGATGTGGCCTACTCGCTGGCCACCACCCGGGCGGCGCTCGACCACCGGGCGGTCGTGGTCGCGGCCGGCCGCGACGAACTGCTGCGCGGACTCGACGCGCTCGCCGAGGGGCGGCCCGCCGCCCATGTCAGCGTCGGTGTGCCCGGCGGCGACGGCCTGGCGTATCTCTTCACCGGCCAGGGCAGCCAGCGCGCCGGCATGGGGCAGGCTCTCTACGCGGCGTTCCCGGCCTACGCCGAGGCGTTCGACGCGGTCTGCGACCGGCTGGACCGCCACCTCGACCGGCCGGTCCGCGACATCCTGGGCGACCCGGACGCTCTCGACCGGACCGAGTACGCCCAGGTCGCCCTCTTCGCCGTCGAGGTGGCCCAGTTCCGGCTCCTGGAGAGCTGGGGCATCCGGCCGGCCCGGCTCGCCGGGCACTCCATCGGTGAGGTCGCCGCCGCGCACACCGCCGGAGTTCTCGACCTCGACGACGCCGCCACCCTGGTGGCCGCACGGGGCCGGCTCATGCAGGCGGTGCCGCACCGGGGGGCGATGGCCGCGGTCGAGGCCAACGCCGACGAGGTGCGACCGATGCTCGACGGCCACGAGACGACGGTCGGCCTCGCCGCCGTGAACGCGCCGCGCGCCTGCGTGATCTCCGGTGACCCCGACCAGGTCGAACGGATCGCCGCGCACTTCCGCGACCTTGGCCGCAGGACCCGTACGTTGCAGGTCAGCCACGCCTTCCATGCCCCGCACCTGGACGGCATGCTGGACGACTTCCGCGCGGTCACCGAGGGCTTGAACTTCGCGCCGCCGAAGATTCCGCTGATCTCCACGGTCACCGGGGAACCGCTGACCGATGCCGAGGCGTGCGACCCCGGCTACTGGACCCGGCAGGTACGCGAGCCGGTGCGGTTCCTCGACGCCATGCGACGGCTGGCCGCCGGCGGTACGACGACGTACCTGGAACTCGGCCCGGACGGGGTGCTGTCCGGGCTCGCCGAGCAGTGCGTCGGCGTACCGGGCGTGCCCGTGCTGCGCGGGACGCGCCCCGAGGTGGCCGCCGTGATGGCTGCCGTCGGCCACCTCCACGTGCACGGCGTGGCCGTGGACTGGGCCGCGTTGTTCGCCGGCACGGGCGCTCGCCGGGCACCGCTGCCCACGTACGCCTTCCAGCACCGCCGGTTCTGGCCGGTCGACGACGGCACCACCGACGCCGTGTCCCGCTGGCGTTACCGGATCGACTGGCGGCCCCTGCCGGATCCCGCCCCGGCCCGGCCGGACGGCACCTGGCTGGTGGTCCTGCCGGCCGGAGCGGATCCGCTCGTCGACGCTCTGGTCGGCTGCGGAGTCAACGTGCTGGCCGGTACCGACCTGCCGGACCCGGTCCGCCTGGCCAAGGCCGGGCCGATCGGCGGTGTGCTCAGCCTGCTCCCGCCCGACGCCACGCTGACGCTGATGCGCGCGCTCGCCGCAGCCGACGTCCGTGCGCCGTTGTGGCTGGTGACCCGGCGGGCGGTCAGTACGGGAAGCGCCGATGGGCCGCCGGACCCGCGCGCGGCCGCCGTCTGGGGACTCGGCCGGGTCTTCGCCCTGGAGTCTCCCGACCGGTGGGGCGGCCTCATCGACCTGCCCGAGCAGCTGGACCCGGAGAGCATCGGCCGGTTGCTGAGCCTGCTCGGTGGCGGTGCCGGCGACGAGGATCAGATCGCCGTCCGCGGCGACGGCATCCTGGCCCGGCGGCTGCGGCGCGCCGGTGCCGGCGGACTGTCCGGCCCGGAGTGGCGGCCGCGCGGCACGGTGCTGATCACCGGCGGGACCGGTGCGCTCGGCGGCCATGTCGCGCGGTGGCTGGCCCGGGCCGGGGCGCCGCACCTGTTGCTCGCCGGGCGACGCGGCGAGGACACGCCCGGCGCCGCCGAGCTACGGGCCGAGCTGACCGCCCTGGGAGCCCGGGTCACCGTCGCGGCCTGCGATGTCGCCGACCGCGAGGCGGTCCGGGGACTGCTGGCCGGCGTACCCGCGGACCTACCGCTCAGCGCGGTCGTGCACACCGCCGGCATCGTGCGGGAAGCGCCCCTGGCCGAGACCGGTGTCGCGGACCTGCATGAGGTCGCCGCCGCCAAGGTGGGCGGCGCCGAGCACCTCGACGAGCTGCTCGGCGACACGCCGCTCGACGCGTTCGTGCTGTTCTCCTCCGTCTCCGGGGTGTGGGGCAGCGGCGGCCAGGCCGCCTATGCCGCCGCGAACGCCGCCCTGGACGCCATCGCTGAGCACCGCCGGGCCCGCGGGCTGGCCGCCACCTCCGTCGCGTGGGGACCCTGGGCTGGCGGCGGCATGGCCGGGGAGGCCGCGACCGAACGGTTGCGCCAGCGCGGCCTGGCCGCGATGGAACCGGGCCGGGCGCTCGCCGTGTTGCGGCGAGCCGTCGCCGACGGGGAGACCACCCTCGCGGTGGCCGACGTGGACTGGGACCTGTTCGCGGCCACCTTCGCCGCGGCACGGCCCCGTCCGCTGCTGGCCGGCCTCCCGGCGGCCGCTGCGCGGGAGCCGGCCACGGCAGGGCGCCTGGCCGCAGTGCCGCTCGCGCACCGCGATCGTTTCTTGACCGATCTGGTACGCGGCCACGCCGCCGCCGTCCTCGGCCACGACACCAGCGACGGGATCGAGGCCGACCGCGCCTTCAGCGACCTCGGCTTCGACTCGCTGACCGCGGTGGAACTGCGCCAACTGCTCCAGGCCGAAACCGGTCTGCGGCTGCCGGTCACCGTCGTCTTCGACCACCCCACCCCGGCGGCGCTGGCCGCCGAGCTCGCCGCCCGCCTCGGCGAGGAGGCTCCGGCCGCGGTCACACCCGCGGTCGCGACCGAACCGGACGAGCCGATCGCCATTGTCGGCATGGCGTGCCGCTACCCGGGCGGCATCGCGTCGCCGGAGGACCTGTGGCGCCTGGTGACCGACGGCGGGGAGGTGCTCGGCCCGTTCCCGGCGGACCGCGGCTGGGACCCGGCGCGAGCCGGCCGCAGCGACGTGCGGATGGGCGGCTTCCTCGACGGTGCCGGGGAGTTCGACGCCGGCTTCTTCGGGATCTCGCCGCGGGAGGCGACCGCGATGGACCCGCAACAGCGGCTGTTGCTGGAAACCTCGTGGGAGGCGTTCGAGCGGGCCGGTGTCGACCCGCGCTCGCTGCGCGGCAGTCGTACGGGCGTGTTCGTCGGTGCCTCCCCGCAGGGTTACGGCGCCGGGCTGACCAGCGTGCCCGCCGAGGTGGAGGGCTACCGGCTGACCGGCAGCGCCACCAGTGTCTTCTCCGGGCGGGTCTCCTACACGCTCGGCCTGCAAGGGCCGGCGCTGACGGTCGACACGGCCTGTTCGTCGTCGCTGGTGGCGCTGCACCTGGCCGTGGCGTCGCTGCGGCGCGGCGAGTGCGACCTGGCGCTCACCGGTGGCGTGGCGGTGATGGCCGGCCCGGACGTCTTCGTGGAGTTCAGCCGGCAGGGTGGGCTGGCGGCGGACGGCCGGTGCAAGCCGTTCGCCGAGGCGGCGGACGGTACGGGCTGGTCCGAGGGTGTGGGCCTGCTGGTGGTGGAGCGGTTGTCGGATGCCCGGCGCAACGGGCATCCGGTCCTTGCGGTCGTCCGTGGCTCCGCCGTGAACCAGGACGGCGCGTCGAACGGCCTGACCGCGCCGAACGGCCCGGCTCAGGAACGGGTGATCGTCGAGGCTCTGGAGGATGCGCGGTTGTCGCCGGGTGATGTCGATGTGGTGGAGGCGCACGGGACGGGGACCCGGTTGGGGGATCCGATCGAGGCGCAGGCGCTGATCTCGGCTTATGGCGGGGAGCGGGAGCGGCCGTTGTGGTTGGGGTCGCTGAAGTCGAATCTCGGTCATACCCAGGCGGCTGCTGGGGTGGCCGGGGTGATCAAGACGGTGTTGGCGATGCGGTATGGGGTGTTGCCGCGCACGTTGCATGTGGATGAGCCGAGTTCGCGGGTGGATTGGTCGGCGGGTGCGGTGCGGCTGCTGTCGGAGCCGGTGTCGTGGGTGCCGGGTCGTGCTGGGGTGTCGGCGTTCGGGATGTCCGGGACGAACGCGCACGTGATCCTCGAGGCCGTCGACGTAGAACCTCCACCGGAGGATGCCGG
>NZ_JADQTO010000031.1 GCF_015704865.1 Actinoplanes aureus
CAGGACAACCCCGTCGAGCGGATCTGGGCCGCGATGAAACACAAACTCGCCAACACCGCACCGGCCACGATGGCCGACCGCGTACGTCAGGCACATGCCTTCTTCCGCCACCGCACCGCCGCCGAAAACCTCACCACCGCGGCCCCGTGGACCTCACCCTGGCTACCCAAGGGTTACGGGAAGAACTTCTGGCCAGGTGCTTTGACGTGCTCGATGAGGGGGTGTTCGCCTTGACCGAGTCGCCGCTGCATCGCCACACAAGAAGCCGAATACCAGCGCGCCGAACGCGAAAGCCTGACTCCGCTGCTCGACATCCTGATCCAGGTCGGCGTCGGGATGCTGCTCGACATGATCGGCTATGACGCCGTCGTCGGATGCATCAACGGCAGCCTCTGGAGCTGCGTGGATCTCGCCACCGACTTTCTCGGCCCTGGAGTCAAGGCCATCAAGATGCTCAACTCGATCAGAAAAGCCGTCCAAAGCGCGCTCCGGCTACCGCATGTGGCAACGCGTTCGAGTCCATCCCGGCACCTATGCTCCAGGACGCTCTGAATGCCACTTATGGTGTACCGCGTAGGGCCCCTTCCTGTCGACCACCTCGCATCGTTGCCAGCGGTGTCAGGCGCCTTGCGGCACTACCGTCGGAACGAATACGCCTGATGAGGAACGGCGACCCGATATGCCTGTGACCCAACGGGCCGTCTTGCGGGCTCAGCTGACTCGGGTGCGCCTAGAACGAGCCTTCGGGCGCGGCAAGCTCTCTTTCTTCCATCACCGCATCTGCGGCGACGGCTCAGTCGCCGACTTCATCCGACGGTGGCCCGACGCCATGGAGGCTCTTTGTCGACTGCCATCTTTCTCACGACTTCGAAGGCTCGCTGTCGTCTCGAACCGGCAGCGCGTTGTTCGAGCCGGCCTTCGTTACCCCCGCCAGATTGCGCAACGCACGCTCCAGATCGTCTTGGTAACCGGGTGACTCCTTGGCCAGGACGCGCAGGATCCCGATCGCCGTCTGCAGCGCGTTGGCCGCTTGGGCGTTCCGGTCGGCGCGGGTATATACCATTGCGAGGTTGTTCAGGGCGAACGCGAGGTTTGGCCGGAACGTCTCCTGACCACGGCCGACTAGGCGCCGGTAGAGCATGGCGGCCTCCTCGGCGGCCGCCATCGCTGGCGCGATCCGTCCACGTAGGCCCAGCCGGTTGGCGTACGTGGTCAAGGCCCTGGCCAGCGATGCCTGATACGGGACAGCGGGGCGCTCGGCTGTGAGCTCACGCAGGATGCGCACTGCTTCCTCGGCGGCAAGGAGTGCCGGGGCGTTCCGGCGCAGCGCGCTGAGGTGTACCGAGAGGTCGGTCAGCGCCGCGGCTAGCATTGGCCGGCAGGTCCCCGAGTCGCCATCGGCGAGACCACGCCAGATCGACACGGCCTCACGGCCGGCGTCCACGGCCCGCTTGTAGTCTCCGAGATCGGCGAACCGGTTGGCCAGTGTGGTGGAGGCGTGGGCCAGACCAGGAAGGTGGGCCATGAATTCCTGCTCCACCAGGGTCCGGTGAATCCGGTAGGACTCCTTCACAGCTTCTAGGGACTCCACTCGTTGACCGAGCCGACTCTGGCAGACCGCCAGGTTGTTCAGAAAGGTCCCGAGCCGGGCGAGCGCTTCCTCGGCACCGCTGGCGGCGAGTACACGTTGTCGTTCGACGGCTTGGGTCGCCGCCTCGTGTGCACCGGTGTCGTCACCCATCTGCCGCCGATGGGCGGAGATGGTGCTGTACCAGCCGGCCATCTCAGGAATGGGCCGGCCGCGCGCCTTCTCCTCGGCCTCCCCGCCGCTGATCAGTCGGGTGTACGGATCGATAAGCAGGCCGCCGGGAAGCAGTCCGGGACTGGGCAGATGGACCTCGTATGCGCGCAGGTCGTCCAGGGTGAGAGTGTCGTCCAGGAGGATCTGTTGAAGAGCGGCGACCAGCGGCGCCGACTCCTCGACGTACGGCGCCGCTGCGGCCACATGCTCGTACAGCTCATCGCGATATCGGATGCACAGGTCGGTGAGCGCCCTGCCGAGTGACTCGGGCGATCCCGGGTGGTGAACCGCGCGGGCGAAGACGTCGATCAGCTGGGCGAGCTGGGCCGGCCGGGCGACCGGTACGAGCGGGTCGAGCAGCCGGGGCTCCGCGCCGAGGCGGTGCGCGACGAACCGCTCGACAAGGCGATCCGGCTGCAGGATGCCCCAATAGCGGTTGTCCGGCGGTGGGTACAGCGCGGCGATCCAATCGCGGACGGCGCGGCGCACGTCGCGTCCCGAGCCGTTGAGAGCCTCCACGTGGTCAAGCAGCGTGTCCGCGTGCTCTCGGGCCTGCGCACCCAGCAGCATCGCTACCGCCAGGACGTCCTCCAGGGCGGCGGGTGCCAGGGCGCTCAGCACGGCGGATGCCTGCGCGGCCCGGCGCCAGTGGCGGCGCTCGTGCCGCAGTAGGCGGTCTTCGACGCGATCGTCCGCAGCGTCCGCCGCCCCCGTTGCCGACGTGGACTCTGCCTCGTCGAGCAGGTCGGCGAGGGCGGTCATGTGCAAGGCGAGGGCGGTGGCCTGGCGTTCGATCCGTCGGCCGTGGCGGCGCAGCCGCCCGGCCAGATCGTCCGGATCCCATTGCTGATACGACGGCAGGCCGACCATCGCCCGGGCCAGGTCGACGACAGCCGTCTCGTACGCGATCCCACGGCCTTCGGTGTCCAGCTCCAGGGGTGGCAGTGCCAAGGTGTCCGCCTGCTCCAACACCTCCTCGGCCACTGGGTCGTCGATCTTGAGATCGTCCCACCACTGACCCGCGGTACGGGCCAGCAGCAACAGGCGCAGCGGCCGGGCGCCGTCGTGGCGGGCGGCGGCTCGGAGCACGGCCGGCAGTTGAGCGAGGCGGGACTCTGCGTAGTCGACCACCAGCAGCAGGGGAACTTCGACGTCGGCGATGACCTCCACTTTGTCCGCGGCAGCGTTGCCGGCCAGCCACAGGGTCGCCCACCGGTCGCGGGACAGCCGCCGGCACAGCTCCTGGGCGACCCGGGTTTTGCCCTGGCCACCCGGCCCATGTAGCAGGAGAGCACGGGCGCCTGGTGCGGTGGCCCACTCCTGAAGACGTCGCATCGGCTCACGCTGGCCACGGAAGGCGACCACCTCGTCCCTGGCCCGCAGGAACGCGGCCACCGACCCACCGCGCGGCGGCTCGGTCTCGGCCAGCTCCTGCATCTCGATCGGCTCAAGCACCGGAGCACTGACCCGGTGCCGGGCCAGCACCTCGAGGAACCCGGGATTGCCGCCGAACGCGTAGACCGGTACGGCGAAGAGGTGACCGTGCGCCCCGGCGGCGCGGTCGGCGGCGACCACCCCGGTGAGCAGGCGATCGCTGAACAGCGCGGCGCCGGAGAGACCGCGCCAGGGCGAGCCGCTGTTAGCCGTAGGCGGCGTACCATCCAGGGTCATAACGTACCGCTCGGCGTAGAAGCCGCTGCCCGGATTGATGAATCCGGACGAGTGCCAGACTTCGGGTCGCTGATTGGCGTCCCGGACCCACCCGGGAAAACCGGACGTGTCGCATGGGGTGCGGGGCCGGCCGGTGGCAAGCCGACCCCAGCGGACCCGGTCCGGGTGACCGGCCGGTGCGTCACCGGTGATCTCGACTAGCGCGGCGTCGTCCCGCCCGCCGGGAGTCCCCCGCCACACGACAGTGCCCGGAAAGATCTGTGGCAGAGAGCCGACGACGACGTCCACAGCGCTCGAGGTCGCGCCGACGACGTGCGCAGAGGTCAGGATCAGGCGCCGGGCGATGCGGAACCCGGAGCCGCCACCGGCTGCGGCGGACACCTGGGCGACGAGATGGCTCCGCACGTCGGGTTCTGCCGGACTATCAGCGGCCCAGGTGGCTGTCCGGCACCGGGGCGATCGGCGCGGCGTCCCGGGTCGAGATCAGGAGATCGCCGCCGTCGGCACCCTTCGGGGTGAGGGTGACCTTGACCTTGTGCGTACTCCCCCGGTTCACACCTCCGCTGACCTCGGTGTTTACGACCCACGCCTTGAAGCCGGCCTTGGCCTTCACATCGGCCCGCAGCTCGATGGCGAATTCCATCTCGACCGGGCCCACCACGAAAGTGAGCTGCTGGCCGTCGCCCGCCTGAGCGGCCTCGAGTAGCTCGTCACGCAGCGCCGCCACAGCCTTGGTCAGCTCGATGTCCAACGGGATCTCCCTCGACGGGCGGCGGGCGCACGGGCATCGGTAGCGTAGAGCAGCATCCACGATGGGTCGATCCACCAATCAGTGTGGATTACGTTCGCGCGCACCGTCACTTGACCTGACGGGTTGTTCGCCGGTTGACTCTGTTCGCCGTGCTGGTCAGTGGCAAAGGCATGGTCGGTCCGTGGCATAGGCAATATGGGTCGACGGCAGGAGCCGTGTTTGTCCGAGGAGAATGAGGTTTACACGCGCTGCACGGCGATCGCTCATGCCCTTGAACGCATCGGCGACCTAAACACCGCGATCAGCGAGTTTTCGCGCCTGCCGGTGGATCTCCCGGTGCGGCCCGTGCTGGCCGCCGGGCTGGTTGCGGCCGCGTTCGCGGACATCCAGACAGCCTCGGACCGCCGGCCGCAAGTGACCGCGCTGGTCGAGATCGCCGACGCAGACCCACCCTGGCCCGAACTGCGCACCGCCGTCGAAGCGTGGCTGGCGGCGCGCCGGTTCGACACCACGCGGGGCCCGACAGCACTCCAGCACGCTGCCGTGGTGTGCGCCGCAGCGACCGAGGCGGTCGTGACGTTCCTGGAGGGCGACGGATCGGAGGCGGATCCGCTCGACACCGATGGACTCCGGGACATGACCTCAGACGAGCTGATCATCCACGGCGCGATCACGACCACATCCCGGCCGATCCGATTCCTCGGTCCCGACCTGATCGACGAGGACCGCGCGGCCGCCGGAGGGCTCGCCCGGCAAATCGCCGAGCTCGTCAGCCACGGCAACCTCGACGCAGCGATCGGCGAGCTGCGGGCGGCGCCGGAGGACGAGCCGGGCCGGGGCTCGATCGCCGCGGACCTGTTGTCCGCAGCGCTGCGCGTCCCCGGCTTGCTCCGCCTGGAGAAGGGGACCGATCTGGCCTACCTGATCGCGGTGGCGGAGTCCGAGTTCCGCGACGAGCCGTGGTGGCCGTCGCTACGGGCGCATGCGGGCCTCATCAGCCTCCTGATCCGTTTGCCGCACCTCAGCGGTGAAGAGGTCATGGCCGCCGCTGACGAATTGAACCGGTGGGCGGAACTGGTAGGTGACGATCCCGGCGCGCGACTGCTAGTGAATCTGGTCGAAATGGCGATCGCCTGGTTAGGCGGGGACACCACCGCGGCAGAACGCTTCGCGGCAACACTGCCGCGGGACGACCCTCGGATGGATGCCGCTGCGGAGGTGATGGCGACTCTCGCTCTGGTGGCACGGTCGGCCGAATCAGTCACCCAGGACGAAGTCGCACGACTGGCAGCCGCTGTCGACCGGATGCCGAACCAACGCTCGAAGGAGGAGCTCCTCAGCCTGCTCGCCACTCTCACCGCCGTGGTCACAGAGGACGAGCCCGCCAGTTCCTGGCCTTTCGCCACATACCTCGGTGTAGCCGATGATGATCCGGCGATACGGCACTTGATGGCGGGCATGGCGGCGACGCGTGGTGGTTTGGAGGAGGATCCCGCGCTGATCGACCGCGGGGTGGCTGAACTCCGGGCCGCCATCAAAGCCGGCTCACCCGACGATTCGATGGCATTGCTCCGGACGACTGGCCTGGCGATCGGCCTGATGCGCCGCCATGAAACCGGCGGCGCCATCGCCGATCTGCACGAGGCGCGTCAACTGCTGGACAGCGCCCGCCATTCGGCCGGCGGACCCGAACATCCGCAGTACTCCCTGATAAGCGAGATGCTGCAGGCAGTCGAGGGGCGGCTCGACGCGGCGAACCGCGCCGGCATCCGTAGCGCCAAGGAGGGGCTGTCCCGTCACATCTCGGCGCTGCTTCCGGGGATCAGCGCCGATGGATTGCAGCAGGTCGAGTCGGACGCTCTCGCGATGGCTCGGCAGTCGCTGCGCGACGGAGACGCGACGGACGCCCTCCAAGTACTCGAAATATCCCGAGAGCTGACCCTAGCGGCCGCGAGCGCCCGGCGCCCGGAGGAGACGGCACCCGAGCTCGCGCCCGGCGAAATCTCGAAGGCGCTCACCGACCTCGACGTCGATGCGATGGTTCACCTCATGCCCGGACACGACGACGAGCCGGGGTACGCCGTGATGACGCCAGCTGCTGGCCCCCCCGAGTTCCTTGCTCTGCCGCGGCTGGTCGCCGGACAGGTGCCTGACGGCGAGCTGCCCCGGTGGGTCTGGAACGCCGCGGTCGGGCCCTTGGTCAATCTCTGGCTGCCGCGCCGTGACCGCTCGGCGGATCGGCCCGCGCGGCTCGTTCTCGTCCCAATGGGTGAATTGGCCGGGCTGCCCTGGCAGGCCGCACGGAGCCCGAGCGGTCGCTACGCGCTCGAGGACCTCGCGATCTCGCTCGCGCCGTCGGCCCGGGCGCTTTGCCGCACCGCCTCGTTGTCCCCGGTTGCGGTCTCGCCGACCGGCCTAGTGATCGGTCCCGCCGGAAACGACGAGCCGCAGCATGCCTGGGGAAGCGCGGCGGAGGCCTACGCCATCCGGCAGAGCTTCTATCCCGGGGCACGCTACCTGGGGTTGCGACCGGACGGTACGGTCAGCCCGTCCGGGGCCGGCACAGCGGTGGAGCTGCTGACTTGGCTGACCACGGAGACCCCGACAGCGGGATCGGTCGCGCACCTGGCCGTTCAGACCGGATCAAACGGGGGGCCGCACCTGCGCATGGCCGGCGGAGAGCGGCTCGCCGCCGACGTGGTGACGAGCCGCATGCAGGCCGCGGCGGACCGGCGGCTCGGACTGGTGGTCGTCAGTCACGGCGGCGACGGCGGCGCACTGGCAACCGCCTTTCTGGCCGGCGGCGCCCGCACCGTGGTGGCGGCACAGCATAGCCCGCCCGACGCCGCTGCAGCCCTGCTGTTGTTCATGTTCCACCGCGGTATCCGGGTCGAGAAGCTCCCCGCGTGGGCCGCTCTACACCGAGCCCAGCGCTGGATGCTGAATCCTGAGCGCACGATCCCCGCTGACCTGCCTCGACCGCTCGCTGCGGCGCTCGCCGAGGTCGACGGGACCGACCCCGGCGCGTGGGCCGCTTTCGTGCACTGGGGGCAGTGATGGCGTCCGAGACCGGCTCGAAGGACCGAGCGTCCGAGCTCCGCGACGCCCTGCGGCACAGGAGGGGGCCCACCCGCGTACGCCTACTTACCGAGCTCGCCCAACTCCTGGTCCAGCAGCACGCGCAGGTAGTGGGTTCCCCGGCGGGCGCGCCGCTGCTCGATGAAGCGATCGCCTGCATGGAGGAAGCACACACTTACACCGGTGGTGACGAACGGATCGTCGCTCAGGGCGCCGCACTACTGGGATGGCTGCTCGCCAACCGCCGGTTCGTCTACGGCGGCGTCCGGGGGGATGTGGACCGGGCGATCCAGCTGCTCGAGCAGGGCGTAACCGGCCCGCGGCCGGCACCGGGCATGCGCCTGATTGGCCTTCTGACCCTGGGGCAGTTGCTTCTAAATCGAGCGATAGAGCCGTTCCGGGCCGGGGACGCCGCGCGGCTATTCGCCGGCGGAGCCAAGGCACAGGCCGAGGACGCGGACCGAGCCGCACACTGCTTCCGGCTCGTGCTCGACGCGGCCGGCGGGCCCGAGACGCGCAAGCCCGCCGAGACCCTTCTCATCGTCGCCGACGCGATGCGCGACATGATCGCGGCAAGTCCTGGTGACCTCGACCGGATGGCGAAGGCGCTCGCGACGATGCAGCGTTTCCAAGATCAGATGTCCGCTGGCCCGACCGTTGGCCCAGCGCCTTCCACCACACGGGAGGATCACCAGTCGCTGGGCTATCCCGCGATGACGGTTTACGCCGAGCCGCCCGCAACACCAGACGCCGCGATCCCCCTGACGGATATCGCACGCCACCTCGAACCCGGCGCCGAACTTCCCGACACGACAGTGATCGATGAGCTCGTCGCCGTCGCAGCCGCGCGTGTCGAATCTCCCTACCCGACGCCAGGCGAGCGTCTCCTATTCGCCAGCGCCGTCTTCCTGCGCAGCCTGGTCGATGACGGCGGCTGGGGCGAGCCGTCCGGGGCCACCGACCACGACATCGCCCGGCAAACCCTGCTCAACGCCGTCCCTGGCCTTGCCGACGCCCCGGCCGACGCCGTCGTGCTGGCGTTCCGACTTGCCGCCGCCCTGGAACCCGGGCCGGTCTCCAGTCCCACGTGGTCCAGGCTCGTCGTGCCGTTCGCGCCGGTCGCCGCCGCGCTGCGAGCATGTGGTGCCGACGCGCTACTCTACCCGTTCGACGGCGGCGCTCTATTATTCCCTGCCTCGGGAACGAACCCGGACTTCGTACCGGAGCGAGAGCTGCGCATGCCCCGACTCATAGTCGCCAGCGACTGGCCCAGCCCGAACGGGGCCGTCTCGCAGGTCGGATCCGCCTCCCAACTGGTCGACCTGGCCGCGCGGACCCGCCCGGCGGTCAACACCGACGCGCTGTTCGTCGTGGACCCCCGGGGTGACGGCCATGACGGCAGCGCCGATCACACGCGACGGCTCTTCTACCCACACGCGCTCTGCTTCGGCCAGGCGACGGGCGGCGCGGACGCCCGCGGCACGGCCGACGAAGTACGCAGTCACCTGCGCCGCTCGATGCTGCACTTGGCCTGCGGCGTCACCGCAGGCGGCGGGCTGGAGCTGGCGGGCGGGACGGTTTTGGAGCCAACGGACATGCTTGCCCCGGACGGCCAGCCTCCAGGAGGCGGCGTCGTTCTGCTGCCGCCCGTCGCCGCCCCGGCCGCGCTGATCGATGCCCTCCTCGCCAGCCACTTCGCCGCCGTGGTCTGCTGGCGAGCGGCCGTGCCGCCTGCGGTCGCCGCGCTCGCCTACCACCTGCTTCACCATCGTCTGGGACACGGTGATGCCCCGGTGACCGCCGTGGCCGCAGTTCGCCGTTGGCTGGCCGACCCGGCCCGGGAAGAGCTGCCCGGCCTTCCCGAAAAGCTGCTGGCGGTGCTGCGATCCAGCCAGGGCGTGGACCCGGCGTCGGCAGCCGCACTTGTGCTCCGCGGCGTGTGATCATCCATCAACCAGCCCCGTGGCTTACGTATGGGCTGTTATCGACCTGGGGTGCCCACACCGCCAAGCTTCCTTGCTCGCTCCCGGCCGTAACACCGGGGACACGGTGCTGTGTCTTGAGCTAGATCAGGTGCATCCCCGCCGCTAATAGGAGTGCTCAGCGTAGTGACGCTCATTACGGGTAGCGCTGCTGCGCGTTTGGGCCGTGCTGACCGAGGTCGCGGGCGTCGGGTCCGACGTCGCGCTGGCCGTGGACAGGATGACAGACCCGTCAGCGGATGGACCTGAAGTTGGTGGCCACGACTGGCCAGCGCACTGGAGCCGCTACTCGATCATGAGACCTCGGCAGTGCGACCAGCGAAAGCCATTCCGGGGCAAACGTGGCGGCGGTGCACCGGGCCCGGGCCGCGGTGCTGGCCGGCCGGAGCACGGTGGCCGGGGTGCCGATCGCCGCCGAGCTGGTGAGCGGCTGGGCCGGCGTGCAGCCGGTGGCGTTGCGGACCCTCTACCGGGCGTTCGCGGCCGAGGTGACCCCGGCCGCCGCGGCGGCGGCCAGCGACGGCGATCGGGCCCGCCGGTCGAAGTTGGTCTACCTGCGCCGCAGGCCACCTGGCGCAACCAGGTGTGGGAGGGCGACCACAAGAACCTGCCGATTTTGGTGCTGCCGCCGCGCGGGCCGGCGGTCACGCCCTGGGTGATGATGTTCGTTGACGACGCCAGCCGGGTCATCGTCGGCTGGGCGATCTCGCTGACCCCGCACGCGGGGACCGTGCTGACCGCGTTGCGGATGGGATGCTGCCCGACGACCACGGCCCGGCCTGCGGCGTCCCCGGGATGCTGCGCCTCGATCGGGCCCTGGAGTTCGCCGCCGAGGCGGTCCGCGCGGCCGCGAACGCGCTCGCCGTCGAGTCGCACGTGCTGCCCGGCTATCACGCCAACGCCAAGGGGAAGATCGAGCGGGTCAACCGGACGGTCGACCAGATCCTGCTGCTGATGCTGCCCGGCTTCACCGAGGGCCCGCGCGAGCTCAACGGCCGGTTGTCCGGGCCGTTGGACGACCGGTCCGCCGCCCGGGCCGGGTATGAGCAGGATGCCGCCGGCGGCGCCGATCCCGCCGGGCTGCCGCTGCGCTGGAGCGTCTTCGTCGAGCAGTTCGCCGCCTGGGTGACCTGGTACAACACCGAGCACACCCACCGTGGGATCGGCGGACGTACCCCGGCGCAGGCGTGGGTCGAGGACCCGACTCCCTTGCGGCTGGTGCCGGAGGAAGAGGTGCGGCACCTGCTGCTGGCCGACGTCGGCCGCACCATCGAGGCCGACGGCATCCACTACCGCAACCTGGTCTACGTGTGCCCCGGCATCGCCCGCCGCCCGGAACGCCAATCCGCGTCCACGGCCAGCACGGCACCGACATACGGGGTCACCGACGGCCGACCCCGCCGCGACACCCGCCCCGCCTTCTCCTCTTCCAAGCGGGCCAGCAAGTCGGCGAGCAACTCGACGGCACGGCCGCCGTGCCCGGCCTCATAGGCACGCACCGTCGCCTGCAACCGCTCGACCCAGCCCGTCACATCCGCCACCCGCGCCTCGGCCTCACTCACCGCCGCCATCCGGGTGAACTGGAGCTCCACCGCCGCGGCGGCCGCGGCCTGCTCGGCGGTGAACGCCTCCTCCGCCTCCCGCAGCCACCCGTACCCGCACAACCAGCACGCCGGCGACGGCTTACCCGCCCCGCACGCCGCACACACCGGCGCCTCGTCCGCGGCCCGCCGGCGCCGGAAGTCTTCGGCCCGCCAGCACGGGCCGGGCGATCGGCTTCCGGGTCGCGCCGGAGATCGTCGCACTCGGTTAGACCAGTCTCACCCGGACGGGCAGCCGTCGGTGTTCGCGCGGAACGCCGGCGGCTGCCCGTCATTGAACCGCCCGTTCCCGAGCCGGTGACGCGCAGCGGCCGGTAGCCGCCCCGGAACTCGCCGCCGACCAGCTGCTCGACATGACGGAGCGGGCCGAGATTGCCGAGTCGGCCGCCGAGTGCCCGGGCCACGCGTTTGGACGCCGACGGTCCGGTCGTCCAGTGTGGAGCGTCCGGCCGCCGGACGGACGCTTCCTCGGTTAGCAGCCGATGTACGTCTTGGACACCCGTCCACCGATGTTTATCTTCGAGAAGTCGGGGCCGGGAATGTTGGTATTGCTGCACCTGCGCTGGATCGTGGGCCAGCTGTCGTTGTTCGCGAAGCCGCTGGAGCATCCGGCCAGCCCGGGAATCCCGCCCCAGTTGCTTCCCCCGGAGATGTGGACGGCGCTCGCCCAACCCCACAGCCCGTTGTCGCTGAGCGTGTAGGCCCACCAGTCGTTGGCCGCCGAGCCGTAGTACGCCTGCACGTTGACAAACCTCCGCTGGCAGACGAACCAGCTCGTGCCTTGGTACAGCACGGCCGAGGTGTTGTCGTGCAGGCGGTACTCGCTGGGGTAGTTCTCCGTGTGCATCCACAGTCGTACCGATGATCGGTACATGTAACAGTTGTACGTCTGGTACCCGTGCCGGACCGACGACTTCGTGCATCCGGTCGCGGCGGCCGCCGGTGGTGCGGCGACCGCCACGGCGGTTCCGGTGATGAGAACCATCATGGAAATCAGAGAAACCAAACGCCGTTTGGCTCGCATGCTGCCTCCCCCGCCGAGTGTGTGGGTCGGCATGCTACTGCAGGCATTCCAGCAAGTCGATCTCGCGCAGTCGCGGTGCAGGTGCCCGTCGAAGACCATTACGACGCCGCCGTCGAGGTAGTCGGCGATCATGTGCCGATGCCGCGTCAGGTGACTTAGTCTGTCCACGGTCCGATGAGGATCCCGGCGTACCGGTGGAGGTCGACGTCCCGCACGTGTAGCAGTCGGAGCCGGGCACCCCGTGGGTCCACCGGTTCGGGCTCGAGGGAGTGGATGTCCAGTCGAGCTGGGCGACGGGCGACCAACCACCCTCAGTACCTACGGGCAGGTGACGGAGCCGGCACGCGAACCTCGGCCGCGCCACTGACATTCGATGGCGGAACCACTGACGTTTCGTGGCAATCTCACGGACAAACCGTGGCAGAAACCGCTGACGACCTGCTGTCACTCAACATCATCGGAACCGGGGGCGTCGACATGCTAGGGCAGTCAGTCACGGCTCAAAATGCATAAAGGCCGTTATCGGCGACATGGTTGGTGACTCATGTGTTGTTCTCGCTGCGAGCTGACTATGACGGTTGCATTTGGCCCCACGAGGGCGGCCACCAACCGGACGCGATGGCCGGCGCGCACAGATGTTCGGCGACAGGATCGTGTCCCGCGTGACGACAAGGTCGCATCCGCTGGCGACGGGACTGCCGTCGTGGCTTCGGTCGCGCGGAAGTCGCGCACATAACCACCCGAGCTCGATCGGAGACCGAGAACATGGCTGATGAATCCGCACCGCGCTACGCCGCCGGTGACGTGCCCGGCTTGCGCCGCGATCTCGCCGAAAGGTACGAGCGGCCGTCGACGAGT
This sequence comes from Actinoplanes aureus, assembly GCF_015704865.1. Taxonomy (GTDB): domain Bacteria; phylum Actinomycetota; class Actinomycetes; order Mycobacteriales; family Micromonosporaceae; genus Actinoplanes; species Actinoplanes aureus. Next base: position 12,767 of record NZ_JADQTO010000031.1, read on the forward strand.
GAGCCGGGGCTGGCGAGGTAACCGCCGCTGCGCAGGCGGGCTCGCGGTAAGGCACGGCGAGGATCGCGGTTACGCCCGCACAGCTCCCATACTCTGCGGGCTTGGTGCTGCGCAGTGCGGTGTTCTGACCTTCAGGTTCGCTGGCCGACGCGGTCGACGATGTCGACGATGTCGACGAAACGCCAGTTGTCGCCGAGGAACTCGTGCGTCGTCGCGTCGAAGACCAGCATGGTCGGGTCGGGGCCGCCGAAGGTCCACGAGACGGTGAGGCAGGCCCGGCTCTCGGGCCCGGTTGTGGGTGTGGTGGTCAGCCCTGGCGTGAGGGCGGCCGCCCGCAGTAGGGCCGCGCGCTGCGCCGGGCGCAGATAGTGGCCGGTCGACAACTCCATGACGTCCTTGCCGGTGCTGTTCGCGGTGCTCGCAGGGTCGTCCCGCTCGTTGCGCTGCCGCAGGTAGGTGAGCATGCCGGCGGTGTCGCTCGGCATCGCCGGGTCGTAGGCCGGTTCCGGCTCGCACGGCTCGTACCGGCCGGGGATCGGGCCGTCCGCCGGATCGATCACAACCTGGCGGCGGCCGTCGCGGCAGCCCAGTACCGCCGTCTGCAACCCGTCGCTGTCGCGATACAGGCCATCTCGGGTGCCGTCCACCGACAGCCAGCCCTCGTATATCTCGCCGTTGCGGCTGACGGTTCGCGAGTAGACGAACTGGTCGGGTCGGGGCACCCGGTCGGGCTTGCGCAGCGCGGCCGAGGCGGCCATCTCGAGCACCTGCGCGGCCGGCATCATCGGCGGCGGGGGCGGCTCGGAACTGGGCGGGAGGGCCGCCACCAGGACGGCGGCTGCGGCGGCGGCCAGCCCGACCGGCGTCCACCGTCGCCTGGCGGCCGGTCGCCACCCGCTGCGGACAGTGGATCTGTCGATCTCGCCCTGCAGCCGGGCCCGGGCAGCGGCCAGGCGGGGGTCGTCGAGGGCGGACGGCGGTACGGCAGCCCCGCGTACCACGGACAGCTCATCCATGCCGGTTCGTCTCCTCAGGCGGGGCCGTCGCCGGCTCCTCGTCGATGCGGGTCGGGTCGGCACCACCCAGCGCCTCGCGCAGCCGGGAACGGGCCCGGTGCAGGCGGGACCGTACGGTGCCGACCGGAATCTCCAGCGCGATCGCGACCTGCTCGTAGGTCAGCTCCTCCTGGGCGATCAGCAGTAAGACGTCCCGGTCGCCGGGGGCGAGGGCGGCCAGCCCCGCGGCCAAGACGTCGCGGGCTGCCTGCGCGGTCACCTCCGCGGCGACCCGGTCGGCGTGGGACTCGTCGTCGGCACGTCCGGCGGCGGCCCGCTGCAGGCGGTAGGCGCGTTCTTCGTCGCGGGCGTGCATGGCGGCCAGGTTCGCGGCGATGCCGTAGAGCCACGGCCGAGCGTTGGGGCGGGCGGTGTCGTACCGGTCGCGTTTGCGGAACGCGGTCAGGAACGCCTCGGCGAGCAGGTCGTCGGCCTCCTGCGGGCCGACCCGCGAGCCGAGGTAGCGGTGGATGTGCCCGGCATGGCGCCGGAAGATCTCGGTGAACCACTCCGGGTCGTGCAGCGACCTGCTGATCACGGTGGCGTCATCGCCGTCGCGCGCCCTGGGCCCGGCACGGAGCGGTCGTCGCATGGGCGGGCTCCTCGGACGGCGGCGAATGCGGTCGGCGAATGCGGTCACCATCTATCTGCTTACCGTCGGCGAACGGTTCGCGCCGCCCCGGCCAGGCGCGAAGAGAAGCGCCCGGCCAAGCCGGGTGATCCGGTGCTCGACGCAGACGCCGGCCCGTTCGGTGCTGATCAGCCCGGCGGCGCGCAGCGCGTACGCGTGCTCGGAAGCGGACGCCGGACTGATCAGCAGCCGGCGGGCGATCTCGGTGGTGGTGTGGCCGCCGGCCGCGCCGATCTCGGCCAGCACCCGTGCGCGCGTGCGACCGATGAGCGAGGCCAGTGCCGATGGTCCGGTCATGAGCGATCCCCCCGATGCCGACAGTGGTGGCACCACGTATCTGCTCACCGCCCGCGGAGGGTTCACCTGAGCATCGTCCATTCGGCGACGTCCGAAAGGGACTCGACCGGGGTCGAAACCGTGGTTACGTCAGCGGTGGCGGCCGCCACCCGAGAACCGGACACAACGAAGGGAAGTCAGATGGTGAAGAGTTCCGTGATGGCCCGGGGTGCCGCGGTCGTCAATCATCGGACGTACTACTGGCGCGTCGCGGCGCTGCTGCTGGCGCTGTGCGTCGCAACGACGGCGGGGACCCTGACGGCCGGGAGCCGCCAGGCCCACGCGACAGGCGGTGGGGCGGAGGTCACCGTCTTCGACGCGGCGACGCCCGACCAGGCCGTGGAGGCATCGGCCCGGACCGCTGCCCCGACCGATGCGGCGAAGGCACGACTGGCGAAACACCGCGACGGCGCGGCCCGGGAGGGCTTCAACCTGCGTTCCGACACGAAACTCGCCAGCGCGCACGGGGGCTTCAACACCGCGGCGACAGCGGACGTGCCGTCCGCACCGCCGGTGGACACGTTCGGCACCTGCAGCACACCCGGCTGCGGCGGTGAGCTGATGAACCACTCGGACTTCTACGTCACGATCGCGAATCACTGGTGCTCAGGATCCTCTGCCGACGTGGTGGCCGAGCACTTGAGCTGTGTCAGGTACTGGAACAACGCGAACGCCTTTCCTGCGGACTACTGGCTACACCCAAACCACCACTCGAGCCGGTACCCGTTCTATTACGACGTGGACGCGTTCCGTGCCGCTGGCAACTGTGTCACCAAGTTCACCCGCTGGGTCGGCCCGCTTCTGCTCGGCGGATATACGTACGACCGGCGCGGCAAGGGCAGCGTCTGGATCAAGATCAGCAACGCGGAGTTCATCGACGTCGTCGACGTCAGCTGCTTGCGCTGAGGGGGGTGATCTCGACATGGATTGAGCGGGCGCCAACCTCGGCGCCCGCTCATCGTTTCTGATCTATCCTGTGCAGACAGGGTGCTGAACAGGTCGACGTGCTGAACAGGGAGAAGGAGCCCCCTTCCGGAGGAAGGGGTACGCCAGGTACAGCCCGTCCGGTCTCCAGGTCCCAGACCCGTACCGTCCCGTCCTCGCTGGCCCGCTGCACTGATCGCTCCGAGCGCAGCCTGCCGCCGCGACGCCCGAACGGTCCTCGCCGTACTCCTTCGCCGCGCGAACACCGAAGATGACCCGACGCGGCCGGCCAGCTGACCCGCGACCAGGAGCGTGCGCCGCCACCCGGCCCGCATGTCGAAAGGCGGCGATCGGCTGCGAGCTGCCGATCCGCGAGGGTTCCCGTCGCCGGCGCTGGTCTGATCCGCGGGCGCCAGCACCGTGTCAGAGTGGGCAGTGAGCCGGCGCCGGTGGCCCGCGCGCCGCCGTGCCCGGCCCGGAGCGGTGCTCGCGGAATGGCCCTTATGGCGTACCGGGCCAGCGTCGCTCCGAAGCCGCCGGTCCCTCTCAGCGCCGCCTGACCCGGCCGACCCGCGAAACAACGACCCTCCGCATCGGCCGGGTCCTAATCCTGTGGGCCGAACAGTTCCCCGGCAGTCCGCGGCCGCGACCCTGCGTCCGTCTGCAGTGCACGTCGACGAGCTCAACCTCCTCGGCCCGATCCGGCAGTGACGCCCCAGCCTGCCGGCCTACCGCCCGACGATGCTGTTGAACAGCAGCAGGGCGCCTCCCGTCGCGCCGCCGCCGACCAGCACAGCCGCCGCCGGCGACTGGCCGGCGAGATGGGCGAGGACGCCGGCAGCCAGGCCGGCAGCCGCGGTGAGCAGCAGCACGACGACGGCGCGCAGGCTCAGCAGCGGCTCGGGCCCGCCGGGCCCGGTGGACGAGGCGCTGGTCATCGAGCCACCGCCGCTGACACCGCGGCGAGACGATCGTGCAGCTTGCGTCCCTCGCGCTTGAGCTTGGCCTGTACCCGGACGGCGAACTTCGCGTCCCGGCCGGTCTGTGCGGCCGCCTGTTTCCACGTCAGCTTCGGGTCGCCCTCGGCGTAGGCCATGACCAGGGCCCGCTCGCGCTCGTCGAGGTTGGACAGCACGCGCGCGATCCGGGTGTCGTCCCATCCGCCCACCTGGCTGAGCGCTACGGCCTCGGTCGGATGCGGGGCGGCGGCGAAGTCCAGTGGGGTTAGGGGCACGGTTTCCCCGGCGGTCCAGGCCACCGGCGCGTCCAGCGACGTCACCAGCAGCCCGCCGATCTGCCGGTCGGTGAGCGGCCGATGGACTTCGTGCTCGCGGTCGACGCGATGACGCAGCCGCAGGCTGAAGTCGGCACCGGTGGGTTCGGAGAGCCACGCGTCGTCGAGCAGCGCAGCGACGACGGCGTCGATTCGGGTCGGTGGCATCGAGGAGAAGCTGAGCCAGGTGCAGCCGAACTCGACGACGGCGGGCGTCGGATCCACTTCCCGTAGAATGGTCTCGCGGGTTAGCAGCGCCGCGGTGTACGCCTGGCCGGCCAGCAGCCGATCAGGGCCGAACAGCCCGGCGGTCGTCCGCCAGGTCGCGAACAGTTCCAGGATCGCGTCCGGCAGTGGCGTCAGCGTTGTGGTCCGCGACCACAGCTGCAGGTAGTTCTGCTGCCTGAACGACTGCAGCGCCGTCACCACAGGCGCCACACCGGCCAGCTTCGGCATGGCTGGCAGCATCGCCGCGAACAGTCGGCGCTGGGCCGCGGTCGACTGCAGCGCCGGCAGGATGAAGGCGGGGGAGAAGACCCCCGCGCGCCGCGCCTGGTCCAGCGTCGGCCGTAGGACCACGAGAGGCTGACGCTGAACGGTGGACATGGCGGCGGCAGGGACCGTATTCGGCACCTGCATCCGGGCCGCCGCCTGCCTGAACATGAGGGTCCCGATAGTGGCGAACCCCCGCTCCCTTACTGCGGCCGCCTGTGCCGCCGCCGCTGCTGCGCTGATCTGCGGAGCCAGGTGCTGCAGTGTGCCGGCTACGTGATTGGTGGTCTTGAGCATCCGGGCCAATTTGGCCGGCGTCATCCCGAGTGTGCGGGCCAGTTCGGCCGACGAAACTCTCCGGGGCGACGAGCTGGCCGACACCAGATCGGTCCCGGACCGGCCAGCGACGGTGCCGGATTCCGGCGCACCGGGACCCACCGAAGGTGGATCGGCGGCGTCCCGGCTGCCGCCGCCGGCCGCGACGGTCGTATCGTCCTGAGCCTGGTCGGTCATCATGCTCCTCAACCTCAAGTCGGAAGATTTCTACCTCCTAGCCGTGAGATCCGCCCGGAGTCGCAATATTTCTGCCCGACCAACAAGATTTTTCTCGCCGAGGTCAGACCGCCCGATGCGTGGCGGTCGGTGTGCCATGAACCCGGCGCCCTGCCCTTTGACTGTGCGTTGCTCTCGGTCAGCGTCGCGCTGGCCAGCGCGAGCCCATGCGGGGACGTAGTCGCTCTCGTCCGAGGTTCTCTAGTTCGTCTAGCCGGCTGCCGCTGATGTCTGATCTCAGCTCGATGACCATAACTGCCGCCCAGCGGGTGGCACGGTCGATATCGCGCAGATGTCTGGCCAGCCGCTGGTGAAGGGCCTGCCGGGTTTGGCCTACGTAGTGCCAGCCGTTGCCTTCGGGTACGGCGTAGAGCAGCGGCCCGGCGGTATGGGGGACGGCCTGCAGCCGGTTCGGCGCCGTACCAAACAGGTGCAGCTGCCACGGTGCGGCGTTGGGCCGCAGGTCGGCCCCAGCGGCCTGCAGCAGCCATCGCCAGCTCGGGGCGAGGGGGTGTCCGGCGGGGAGCATCATCCGAGCTCATCCTCGTCCGCGTACTCTTCCTCGTCGGGTTCGTCCTCGGGCTCCGAGTCTATGAGCGACGGCGACGGCGGCTCGTTGGTGAAGACCAGCCCATTGAGCTTCTGCAGGACGGTGACCAGGTTCTGCCACAGTTCGCGGTCACCGAGGGCGGGCTGCAGGGTCGGGTCGGTGCTGGACAGGTCGACCAGCGCGGTGAAGTCGTCGTGCCCGGCCTGGAGTTGCTGAACGACCTGTCCCCGCAACCGCGCCATCTTCTCGGCGGCCGTCTCGGTCAGTGCCGTTCCCGGCAGGGCCTTCTTCTTGGCCTCCTCCTTCTCCTCCTCGGCGCGCTGCGGGTTGGACAGGTAGACAAGGTGGTAGGTAGTCAGCGGGCGTAGCTGGCCGGCGTTGTCGTAGGTGAGCGCGGCGGGATTCTTCGGGTCGACCCAGGGGATGGTGTAGGCGCCGGGTCCCGGCGGCCGGCGCAGAGCCTCCTGAGGGGTGTAGGAGTTCGCAGCGCGCCGGCCAGCACGGAACGCATTGGCGGCGCGGGCGAGTTGCCATAGTCCGGCCGTATTGTCGACGCGGCCGAGGTCGGCGACCACGTCGTTGACGTTGGAGCGGAACGGGACCAGGCCGGCGGTGAACGCGCTACCGGTGTTCGACAGCAGCACTTTGTCGGTGACCAGAGCGATGCCGCCGGCGACCTGCAGGGTGCAGCGGGCGTTGGTGTCTCCGGCCAGCGCCTTGGGCACGAGCGTGGTGAAGTCGTCGGTGGGCACCGGGTCCCAGAGCACGCCGATGATGTCGTGGGGAATCGGGCCACCGTTGCCCCATGCCCGGGCGGCCTGCTGCCGGCTCGCGGCCTTGGAGTAACGCCACGGCAGGTCGATCAGGGTCATCAGGTGCTCGGCGTAATCCTTCTTGTAGATCCTGGAAACGCCGAGCAGGTCGCGAAGATGGCGTTTTAGCGAAGCGAACTCGGTGGGCGCGCAGAACCAGGAGGCGAGCAACACGGCACGCCACAGCGCGGTCGCTGGGTACTCCGGCCCGAAGATCTTCGGCACGTCTTTCACACTGTGCCGGCCGACTGCGAGTTCGGCGACATCACTGTCGAACGCCTCGTCGTGCACCGCCCGGGGCAGGGCCCGCTGGATCGCGGCCGCGTCCGCGGCGCTACCCTCCCACGGTTCGAACTCGCCGTGCACGCTGGCGACCAAGGCCTGGACCGCGTCGTCGAACTGGTACTCGGCGCCGACGGCGGCCGCGCCGACGCTCTCGAAGCTGATCAGCACCCTCGCGGGCAGGATGAGCGTCTGGCCGATGCGGATGGCGTCCTCGCTCGGACCGGCGGCCCCCTGCGCGAATCGAGCGCGCAGGTCTTGCAGTACCTGGGCCCGTCCGCGGGCATGCATGCTGGTTTGGGTGTCGGTGGCCTTACGGGCGGATTTGGTAGCGAGCAGCATTTTGACGATCGCTGCGGCGAGCTCGTCGGCCGAAAGACCCGGAAGCAGCCCGGCCCAGGACGACATGATTCGGGTGAGGCCGTCGCGGGCGACGACGACGTCGAAGCCGGGCGAGCCGTCCTCGAACTCGATACGGCCGGGGTGCAACAACACGGGCTGCGAGACTCGCCGGGTCAGGATGCTGGCCTCGTAATGGCGGCCCATCGTGCGGGTCTGTCGTACGACCTGCGCCAGATACTCCACCAGGTGTCCGCCGTCGCGGAACTCCAAGGTGATCGTCGCTTGCGGCTCTTTATCGGGTCCGAGGCCACCGATCACCTTCGGCAGGGCCACCGCGCTGGCGGCCGCACCGGCCCGGGGTTGCAGGCCCGGCAGGATCTCGGTGAGGTAGACGTGCCCGTGCAGTGCTTTGAGGTTGGCGGGCCCGACGACTTCATCGGTGAGTAGCTGCGAGCGCACTGCGGCGGCCGCGGCGTGCGGATCGACCAGAGCGCGGGCAACCGCGTGCAGGCCGTCATCGTCGAGGTGCAGGCCGTCGTTCTGAGCTGCCTTGACGAAGGCGACCCGACCGGCGGCCGGGGCCGGCGGCGGGAGTTCGCTGCGGAAGTTGGTGATCGCGACTGGCTCACCGTCGATGATCAGTGTGGGGCGGTCGTCGTCCGGGGTCGAGACCGCGGCTACGTGCGTCGGCACGGTGATACCCATCCGAGCCACCGTTTGGCACGTCGGCCCTTGTTGGCCGACTGCCTCGACCCCTTGAGTACGGCGACAAGGGGTCACCGCTGCGGGGCCACGCGGTCGTGGCTCTGGTGCATGTCCGCGCTGCGTCGTCGCTGCTTGATGCGTGCTACGCGGCGACCGCGCGGCTCGAGGAAGGATCTGCCATCCCGTCACCATCACGTCGCCCCGGCGGGCCCAGAGCCGCCACCGAGACTGAGTTCCCGATGTAGAACGTGTCGCCCAGCGAGGGCGCGAAGGGGATCACCTTAGCAATGATCTTCAAATGGTGGCCATTGGCTTCGCCCTTTCGGGGTGCCTTCTGGCGCCGTTTACGCAGCCCGCCGAACGGGTCGCGGCCGCGGTCGTAATGCCGCGACGAGATCAAAGCGCCCCGGTCGCCTGCACGACATCGAGCAGCACAAGATCGGACTCGACGACTGAGGGTCCGGTTCGCATGTTTCACCGGTGGTGGCCAGCTTCCGGCTGCTGGCTCGGCGGCACGGAAGTACCCCGAGTCCGCCCGCGGTGTACTTCCACCAGCGCGGTTCGGGGCGGCAGGCGAATCGTATCGAAGGATATGTATCGATACGTTCTTAGTTCCAGCAGGAAGGACTGGAGCATCCTGGCCGATAGTTTTTCCGAAGACGTCATCGTTCGGGTGTCGCCGATGACGGCGTCCATAAGCCATCCGGCAGTCACCGACGTTCCGACCACGGTGTCCAGGACGGTAAGCATCTGCGCTCTGCCAATCAGCCAGGCTGCAATGTCAGGCACGTTGACGTCCCCTTCCGCCTCGAAGTCCGGCTGAGCCATGAGAGCGTCGGGAAGCGGCCCGTATACCTGCTCGACCGCAGCCCGTTCGGCGGCCCATCGCTCGGATCTTCGACGCCGGGCCTCCTCCCACTGTAGGCGGGCGGGTTCCACCCGCTGCTGGGCGGCTGTGATGCCCGGTTCATGGTCGGCGACGAGTCGTTGAAGCGCCGGAGAGACCAGGCCGATGATGTCCAGCGGCCGCATCGGGTAGTAGCCGATGCGTTGCTTCCACGCGACAGCGTCGATGATTGGTGTTTCGGCTTCAGGTCCAGATGGCAGTCCGAGAGCAGGTCGATATGGATGCCAACTTCCCGGGCGGTTCGGGAGTACGCCGTCCGGCCGTGCTGGAGGTCGTCCCAGGAGACGACTGCGGTGGCGATCATCTCCTCGAATGGATTGATCCACAAAACCGGCCGACTCAGGTGAAGCAGCATCCGTGCGGCCGGTGAAAGGACCACAGCATCATGCCCTCCCTGCCGGGTGGCACGAAGATGCGTACCGGTGTGGCCCAGAAGCCACACGACAGTGATGCCCGCCTTGGTATAGGCGTCGTTGCGTTCTTGCCACTGCTGACGAGTCATAGCGGAGTACTGCACCTCGAACCCGATCCGGTGACCATCGATCTCCGCATACACGTCGGGCTGCCGCTTGTTCTCCAGGGTCACATCGTCGACGTGGACGGTCGCGCCGGGCGCCTGCTTTTCGATCCAGGAGCCGATCAACTGCTTCGCCGTGTAATGCTCCACGGATTCCGGCTCGTGACTGCCGTCGGTGGTGAGGTGACGAAAGTGGTGCCGCTTGGCGCCGCCAACTGTGGTGATGCTTCGGCTTGAGCAGCCGCTGACAGGGCACTCGAGCTGGGTTCGGGCCGTTTCCCGCAGCCGGTCTGCTTGCCCGTCCGGCAGATAGACCAGGCGGCCGCCGGGGTCGGCGATGCGTCGGGCGAACAGTTGGCGGCCGTCTACCGCGGCGAAGAATCGCTGATGGGCGTCATCGCCGGCGACGCTCGATTCCCCGCTGGAGAAAGCAGCGCTGGCCACGGGCTCGCTGTGGGCCCGGCTTTCAGCGGCGGGCGGCGGGGTGCCGGGTTCTGCGAACAGCGGCAGGGGCTCTTGGGCTGCGGGCACGCCGGTCGTCACGCCCCCGGACGGTATCCGCGAGGTCTGACATTCTCGCCGAGTCTCCCAGCACTGGCGGCCGCAGCATGCGTAATCGCCTCGGCATGGTGACCACCCGTGTCCCGGGTGGTGACCCCGGCTGCCCAGCAGTGGCCACGCGTCCCCGAGCACATTCAGAGCACGTGACGCCGCATCCGCTCGTCGCGCGTGTGCCGCAGAAACCAGCCGACGGTGGTGATTTGCTGGACGATGCTGAGGTAGGCCCCGTCGAGGTCGAGGTCGAGGTCGAGGTCGAGGTCGTAGTCGCGTAGCCCGATGGCTTCGCGCGCCGCAGGATCAGTTCGAACATCGGGTAGGGCGCGGCGTCGTGTCGTTGCGCGTAGTCGAGGAACTGTCCGGCCTGTTCGAGCCGCCGGTGGCCTTCCGATGCTCGATGGCCTTGGGTGTCCAGACGCGTGCCTTCGGCCGCGTGCCGGATTCGAGTTCGATGCCAAGGGCCCGGTGGTCATTACGTTGAGCGGATGTTGCGCCTGAGCTGCTGTCATTTCGGCGCCGCGAGGGTGCGGGCGAGCCGGCCGGCCTCAGTGACCATGCGGGTACGACCGCCGCGAGCGGCGACTTTCTCGACTTCGGGAATGGCCTCGCGTGCTCCGACCGCTGAGGCGGCGGCGGTGGCGAGTGCCAGCAGGTCAGGTCCGCCCGCGCTCGCCGTAAGCGCGGCGGGCACGAGGGCGCGGGCCGCGGCCCATACCTCGGCCGCGGCACCTGCGCGCAGAGCACCGGTCAAGGCCTCGGCGACTCGGCGCAGCACGAGCACGCCGGCGTCATGCAGGGCGGCGAGCTCGTGGCCCACCAGCGTTCCGAGGTCGGCGCCGTCGAGGTCGTCGCGTGCGGCGGTGAGCACGAACGCGTCGGTGGCGGCGAGCCGTTCGGCGGGTCGACCGGCGGTGAGGCCGTAAGCGAGGCAGAGTGCGAACGCCGGGCCGAGCGGGCCGGATGCGCGGGCCAGGGCGGGCAGGAGGTCGCCGCCGCCGCGGACGTTGCCGTCGGCGGCCGGGGCGAGCAGCGGCTGCACGTATGCGGCGACCAGCTCGCGATGGCTGGGGAAGGCCAACGGCCAGGACGCCAGGCTCAGCGTGTAGTGGTGGTATCCGTACGCCTGGGCGTAGGCGTGTTCCGGCGGGCGGCTGAGCAGCTCGGGCGCGAGCGGGAGATCCGGGTGCGCCAGTGGCGGGAACGTGACGGTGCGCCGGTGCGAGGCCGTGGAGTTGCACGAGCAGGGCATGTACCCACCGTCGGGCTGATAGCCGTGCCGGCATTTCTTCTGCTGTACGCCCACCACGCTGACGTCTGGGTCGGCGAGCATCCCCCCGGTGATCCAGCGTGCGAACGCGCGTCCGGTGGGAGAGTTGAGGCGGGCGGCGGCCGCGGCGATCTCGGGGCTGATCGTGCGGGGCAGGCGCAGCAGCGCCTGAGTGAGATCGTGCGGGCCGGGCTGGGTGCCGGCGGCCTCGGCCTTGGCGAGAAGCTCGAGTACGCGCGCCGGGTCGACGTGCCCGTCGACGGTCGCCGGCGTGGCGAGCAGCGCGGCGGGGGGTTCCCCTGCAAGCTGTCCGGCCAGCTCGATGCAGCGTTGAGCGGTGAGAAGCGACGGGCGGGCCGGGTTGCGCTCGTACTCGTTGGGCGCGTATTTCTGTCGGCGCCCGGTGACCGCCGACTGCATCATCAGCACGAATGAGTCAGTCCAGTACTCCGGGATCAGCGGTGTCAGAGTCGCCGCCACGGCGGACCGGTCGGCTCGGACGAGCACCGGCAGGGCGGCGACGAACCGTTCGAACAGGATGGGATCGTCGCGGGTGCGCATCAAGGTCGCCGCGGCGGCGGTCAGCTCGGCGACCGACGCGATCGGCGGCGGCATGGGCGCCGGCGGTGGTACCGGGGCGGGCCGCGGTGCGCCCGTGTCCACGGCAGCGCCGGGAGTGCCCACCGGCGTACCGCCGAGCAGCGCGTCGGCCTGGCGTCGCAGGTCGCCGTCGAGAGCGTCGGCGGCGTCGCGCAGCATCGTGCGTCCCTCGTCGCCGAATGTCGGCAGGTGCCGGGCGGTCAGCTTGAGTGCCCGCTCGGCGAGGTCGATCGCGTCGTTGCTGAGCCCGGCGGTCAGCGCGGCGAACAGCTGGGGGTCGCCGGTGCGGGGCAGGGCCGCGTCGAGCCAGTCGAGCACCGCCCGGACCAGCTTCTTCTCGGGCCGGGGCAGCACCGCATAGGCGGCCTCCGCGATCGCGTCGGCGGGGAGCCCGTCGGTGTCGTCGACGGCCCGCAACGCGGTGAGCGCCAGGTCAGCGACGGCCACCTGGGGCGACGACAGCATGCCGAGGTATTCCTGGCGGTGCTCGGCGTACTCGGCTGTGGTGGGCGCCAGTGACCGGTGCAGCTGCACGACGACGCGGACGGCGCCGGGGCGATCGCCGGCGCGCAGCCGCAGCAGGACGTCGGCGAGCAGGTCGGCGCGCGGGTAGTCGCCGTCGGCGACGAGCCGGGCCAGCGCGGGCGGCCATTCCTCGCCCAGGTCGGCGGCCACCCGCGGGATGCGGAACACGTGCGGCAGCAGCACATCAGTGTGCGGGTGCGCCCGTAGACGTCCGGCGATCTGGCCCCTGCCGATCTCGCGGATCCAGCCTCGCACGACCGCCTCGGTCGTGGGCGGGGTCAGCCCGGCCGCGGTCAGCAACCCGCTGACCAGCGGCCACTGCCGATCGGCCTGCGCCGGCCGCAACCGGTCCGCGAGTTGCTGAGCGACGCTCGGCAGCGCCGGGCGACCCTGCTCCGACAGCACCAGTACCAGCGCGTCCACCGCCGCGGGCGACGGCGTCTCCCAGAACCGGTCGGAGCGCAGCCAGGCCACGACGTCGGCGGCGCGCGGCAGGCACGCCGCGCCCGCCACCCGCAACGCGCCCTCCCGATCTCGCACCAGCGTCTCGTACCGCCGCCGACCCCGCTCGTGCTGCCTGTAGGCCTCCATCGGGTCGATGGAGTGGGACTCGTAGCTGGGAAAGGCAGGCCGCGTCGGCTGGTACGCCTTCAACTGGGGCGCGAGCGCGCGCCGCTCGGACTCGGTCGCAGCCACCAACGCGTCGGTCACCTGATCGAGGCGGCCGGCCTCGATCCACGAGACCAGTTGCTCGAAGGTGGGCGCGCTCATGCCGGGCCGCCCGCAGCGAGCAGGGACACGGCGAGGATGTGCTTGCACGGCCCGCGCCGGCCGTAACGTTCGGTCCACCACGGGCAGGTGCAGCCCCATGTGTCGTCGGCAGCGCGGTGAACGAGCCGGGTGCCGACCTGGTAGCCGCCCGCAGCCGAGCGAACCTCGCCGGCGGCAACGAGTGCGCGGGCCGCCACATGCCGGGGTTGGAGGGCGGTCAGCAGGTCCGGCCGGTAGGGCAGTTCACGGTGGAACCAGGCGGCCTCGGACCAGTCGTAACCCACCTTGCCGGAGGTGGCCAGCGCTGCGAGCGCCCCACGGACCTGCTCACGTGACAACCCCGCGGCCGCCGCCAGCTCGGCAGGGTCGACCGTGCCACCCCAGCCGAGCTGGTCGGCGAGCGCGTCAGCCTCTTCGAGGTACGGCAGCAGGCCACCCTCACCGGACAGGCCACGGAACACCCCCGGCGACAGCAGCACGGAGAACCGGACCGCGCCCAGGTCGAACTCCCAGCCGCTCGCGACCGGCCCGCTGCCCGCAGCCACCGGAGGCCCGTAGAGCCGCAAGGTGCGGGTGAACGGCAGCAACGGCCGGAAGAGGCTGAGCCGGTGCGCACCCGCCAAGCACACCGCACCAGGCGCCGCGGCGGTGGTAGCACGCACCGAGCGCCCGGCCGGCACTAGCCAGCGATCATCGCCACGGTTGGCGGGCAGCCGGTGCAGCAGCGCCGCCGCCTGCCCGCCGGGAACCTCCGCGCGCAGGTCGAACCCGGCAGCGAGGAAGCCGGCCTCGGCCAGGCCGCGCAGCCAGCGCTCGGGCAGCGGAACGCGCTTCTCGACGACGTGCGTGTCCAAAGTGGTGACGGCTAGTTCGTCCGGCCCGACCGTCAACCGCAGCGGATCGCCGCCGCCGACCCGGGTCAGGGCGGTATAGAGCGGCGGGTTGATGTCGACGTTGGTCGTGCCCCGCGCGTGGACCTCGCCATCCAGCGCGGCCGGCAGCACATCCAGGCGGGCGTAGACGCCGCAGCAGCCCGACAGCGCCTCGAACCGCAGCCGCTCGCCGCCACAGGTCACCACCGGATCGCGTAGCCCGCGCGTACCGATCTGCTCCTGCCGGAAGTCGGCGGCGGCGACGTCGGCCAGCGTGGCCAGACACATCGCGGCTGGCCGTGCGGCAGTGAGGAAGCCCGTGAAGTAGGAGGCCGGCCGCCCGGTCGTCTCAAGTGTCAGCCCGTCGTCGGCCAGCGCCGAGGGCCGCCGATAGACGACCTCCTGGATCCCCGTGGTCATGGGCCGTAGGCTACCGGCGACCACCGACACGATTCCGGTGAAAGGCGGCTCAGCCCTGCCTATCGAGCGGCCGATGCCGCCGCAGTGAGCCGATCTACGGCCGGATGTCCTGCGCTGTCTCGGCTCTTGGGTCGCCCTGATCGGCCTGGCCGGCGATCGCGGTCCGCTCGGCCGCGACCGGCACCAGCATCGCCGCAAGGAGGGGAAACACCGCTACCGCGGCGAAGCTTGGTGCGAAGCTCACGGCTCCGATCGCCAGGGCCAGCATCGGCGGGGTGGCTGCCGTCAGCACGTTCTGGCCGGTGGTCTGGATGCCCAGGGCGCGGCCGGCCCACGCGGATCCGGCGTATTCGGCAACGGCGGTGAAGGACAGGCCGTTGCTGCTCACCGCCACCACTGCGAGGAACAGCAGGACGGGTACGGCCAGGCTCGAGCTGGCCGCCGCCGCGGCGGCCAGCGCGAGCATTCCGACACCGGTGGTGACCGCGATGATTCGCATGGGCTTGAGCCGGCTGTTGATGCGATCTGACCAGTAGCCCGCCCCGAGGCGGCTGAGAGCGCCGCACACTTGCGCGCCGGCCAGCAGGTGCCCGGCGGCGAGCGGAGCCCAGCCACGCTCGTCGGTGAGAAACACGAGCGCGAACGTGGTGATCGTGAACTGCGGGATCACGAGAAGTGCGCTCGCAGCATGAATGCGCCACAGGCCGGAACTGCGATACGGCGACGCCGCGGCCGACTTCTGAACGGGGCCGGCGGGAGGCGGTTCGAGGTCTGGATCGCGTACGAACACGAGGGCCGCGGTCGCTGCCGCCAGGAACAGCGTGGCAAGAAACAACAGCGGCGTACGGGTGCCGCCGGCCGCGAGAGCGGGCAGCGTGGCCGCGGCCAGGGCTAGGCCCATCGGCCCCGCACTCTGTCTGAGGCCCATCGCCAGGGCACGCTCGTGCCGGGCGAACCAGCCAAGGATGAGCCGACCGCTTGCCAGAACCGAGCCGCCGGCCGCGCCGGCCACCACGAAGCACACAGCAAGGCTCGTCGGGCCATGCGCCCACTGGGCGGCAACGAGGACCAGGCCGGCGAGCCCGAGGCCGGTGGACAACACGACACGCTCGCCCCACCGGTCAGCCGCGGCGCCCCAGGCGATGAGCGTGCACATCACACCGACGGTGGGGCAGGCGACCAGGAAACCGATCCGTTCCAGGGACAGGCCCTGATCCAGGAATGCCGGGATCAAGTAGGCGAGTCCGTACTGGAATGTGCTGCCGGCGATCATCGCCAGCATGCCGACGACGAGAATCAGCCAACGCGTGCGCTCACTTCGCATCGGCGGCCAGGTTCCTGAGGCGGTCTGGATAAGTTGGCACGGGCAGGAGTCTGGTGCCGGTCCACGTTTCGGCCCAGCTTTTCGTCTCTACACGAAACATCACACCGCAAGGGGTACGTGTGGGAGTTTGGCTGGTCGGCGCCGACGTGCTGGCGTCAAGTCGGTTCGCTGTCTCCCCGCTGATCGAGACCGTTGCGGCGATGAAGGCGTTCGCGGGCAAGGGCTTGCATCCGGTACAGCGGCCCTGGCTCGACGCGCATGCGCCCGCGTACCGGAAACGACTCCGCGACGACCCGTTCGCCGCCGCGCTGACCACCGCCACACTGCGCCCGCGCTGGGTGGCCGACTTTCTCGTCACGCCACCGGACGACGCGGACGGCTCCTTCGCGGGCGACCTGGCCCGGCTGCACGCCACCGCGCCGGACGAGGCCCGAGCCCAGCTGCACGCCGAGGGCGTACCGGTTCCAGACATACTCGATGGGCCGCACCTGATCGACCGCACGGCCGACTTCCTCACGTGGGTGTGGGAGCTGGCGCTGTGCCAGGACTGGCCGCACCGGCGACGGCTGCTGGAGGCGGATGTCGTCGCTCGCTCCCACCAGCTCGCCAGCGGCGGCTGGGCGGCCGCGCTCCTTGGTATGCGGCCGGACATGCGCTGGGCCGGTGAGGGAAGACTGCAGGTCAACGCGTACGACCATGCGCCGGTCGACTTGACCGACGCACGGCTCACCTTCATCCCGACGATGTCCCGCGATGGCTGGCTCTGTTTGGACACGCCGCACCGGTACGTCGTGGTCTACCCGTGCGCGGGCTTCCTCGCCGATCCGGCCGCAACGGTCGCACCGTCGGCACTGAGCCGGCTACTCGGGCCGGTGCGCGCGGTCGTGCTGATGCAGCTGCACACATCGAAGACGCCGAGCCAACTGTGCGCAGTCACCGGGTACGGCCTAGGTACGGTCGGCGGACACCTGAAAGTCCTGCGCGACGCGGGGTTGGTCCAGCGCCGGCGTACCGGCCGTATGGTCCTCTACTACCGCACTCCACGGGGCGATGACCTTGCCAGCATGGAGTGACCTCGGGGGCCGTAGCGGGCGAGGAAGGTGGCGGTGGCGGCGTCGGCGGTGGCGGTCAGGTCGTGCGGTGGTGTGGCGTCGCCGCGCAAGGTGTAATCGTTCAGCGCCGCGCCGAGCAACAGCCAGGTGAACTGCTGCGCCGCAACGGCCGGGTCGTCCACGCGGAGACTGCCACGGTCGGCCAGCTCGGCGAGGGCGGCGGCGAGGGCGGCGATGTTGCGGTCCCAGCTCTCGGCGACGTAGCGGGCGGTCACCTCGGGATGCCGGTCCGCCTCGGCTGCGACCAGCCGCCGCATGCGCAGCACACCCGGGCTCAGCACCGCCGCCTGCAGTGTGCGCCCGAAGCGGCCGAGCGCGGCCGGCAGGTCCTCCGCGGCGAGTAGCGCGTCGAGGTGCGGCCGCATCGCGTCCCGTCCTCGGCTCGCCCAGTCGACGACCACCGCGGCGTAGAGCGCGTCCTTGGACGGGTGCTGTGCATAGAGCGACGCCTTGGAGATGCGGGCCGCGGCGGCGACGGTATCCATGGTCGTGGCCGCGAATCCGTGCTCGAGGAACAACTCGCGGGCGACGCCCAGCAGTTCAGCGCCGCGGCTGCCGCTGGGACGTCCACGTCGGCGTGCGGGTGACTCGGGGATGGCCGACCTCCAGTTTGAGTACTTGACAGTACTTTAAACGCGCTCCTATGCTGGTCGCAATAGAACTGATGGGTACTAAAAGGAGAACCAGGCCATGGATGTCGTGGGAATCCTGATCGCGACGGTGGTCGCCTTCATCATCAGCTTCGTGTTCTACGCGGTCGCACCAGCAGCGCCGGCCACAGTGGAAACCCCGCCCGTGCGCCCTCGGGTGTGGCAGCTCCTCGTCGAGGTGCTCCGGAGTGCGGTCACCGCCACGCTGGTCACCGGCCTGCTGTTCGCCGGCGCCTGGTCAGGCCCGGCCGCCGGCGCGTTGCTGGGCCTGGCACTCTGGGTCCTGCCGGTCGTTCTGCTGACGGGCTCGGTCGTCTGGGAGAACGTCCCGGTTCGGACCGCGGCCCTGCATGTCACCGACTGGTTGATCAAGTTGCTCGCCATCGGCGCCATCGTCGGTGCCTTCGCCTGACCCTCCTCCCGATGTCGGACCGACCCGAAAGGATCCGCCATGGCTGCCGGACCACTCGACATCACCTTTACCGCGACCCTCGGCAAGATCAGCGAGGGGGACACCTGGACCTGCGTCAAGCTGCCGGGCTCGGCCGAGATCTTCGGCACCCGGGGTCTCGTCAAGGTCGCCGGCACTGTGGACGGCGTGCCGTTCGAGGGTGCCTTCATGGCGCTCGGCGACGGCACGCACAAGTTGCCGGTCAACGGCGCGGTGCGCAAGGCGATCGGCAAGACCGACGGCGATGAGGTGGTCGTGCACCTGACGCGACGTCGGAACTAGCGACGCCCTTCGGCCGCTACTTGGTGTGAAGGTGAAGTACTTCCAGGCGCCATATGTCGTGTAGGCGGCGCTGTCACCGGACGTGCCGGTGAGGTACGTGGCCCGCGCGAAGCTGAAACGCATGGTCAGCCGACCGATTCTGACCGAGGATCAGCCCGGAATCAGCCCTAATCTCCATTACCGCCCTATGGATACCTACCCTGCTGTGACGCGCTTCCGCGCGGCGGCCCGGGCTCAGCGGTCTCGCGGAGCCCGGGCGTTAAGGGGCGTCCGTGGCGTCCTGCCATCCGTCTGGCGGGGAAGCGTGGGTTTCCGCAACGACGATCTCTGCCGGAGAAGGAGCTCCCGAATGGCCTCGGGGACGTCCGGAAGTGACGACAGCTCGTGCAGCAAAGTCAGGAGGGCGCTGTGGGCCGCGGCGTTGAATGCGGCCCGCTCCGAGCTGAGCGTCGCATCGGAGTCCGCGGGCGGTGAGTGCAGCTTCCGTCCGATCACCACGAATCGCAGCGAGACCCGGCGGCCGGACTCGTCCTCCACGAAAGCGTCGGGCACGACGCCGCCCTCCGCTTTCCATCGCGCGATGATGTGGTCTCCGGTGGGTGCGTCCGAGGTGATCGGCAGCCCGTAGAAGGCGAGTGTCGAGACGTAGTAGCTGAACTCCCGGAAGTAGGCGCGCTGGCGTCGCCATTCCGCGAGCTTGAGCTGATCGTTAGACAACTTGATCGTCTTTCTCCTCGCGAGCCGGGACCGGTAGTCGGCCTGCTCGGGATCATGCTTGACCAGCTCCTCCAGCATGGCGATCGACGCGTCCACGCCGAGCTCCTGTTCCCACACCGGGAGGGCGTCGACGAGCACACGGGCGGCCAGCGATCGCTGCTCCGGTCCGAGGTCCAGATCGTCCGCGATTCTCAGCATCTGCGTCGCCAGCAGCGGGTACGCGCTGTCGGAGCCGTCGCCGTGCGGAAGCGCCCGCATCGCCTCGGTGGACAGCAGCTCCGCGTGCGGCGAGTCCGCGTCCAGCAGGAGGTAGAGCAGGTAGGCGTACTCGGGCACGTCGGGTTGTGCGCGCCACCGGTCTATCAGTGAGGGTACGTCCACGCTCCGGTCCGACCGTATCGCGGCCTTGAGCTGGTAGATCTCCACCCGTCGCCGGATGTCCTGCGCCGCGTCCGCGTCGTCGATGCGGCGCGCCCGTTCCTCGACGTGACGTAGAACGCTCCTCGCCTGCTCGGTGTCCGCCACCGCGTCGGTCGCGTTCAGGAGACCGCGGGCCAGCTGACCGAATACGGCGTCGTCCGCCCGGTCGAGGAGGTCAGGCAGCGCTCCGGCCGATCCGTCCTCGCCGGACGCCTCGAGGAGGTATTCGATAGGCAGCGACAGGTCGACGCTGTAGGCGTGGGCGGCGGCGACCGCAAGGAGGCACAGATCCGCGGTCAGTACCGAGCCCAGATCCTCGTTGGCGCAACATTCCGCCGCCCGGACGATGTGCCGAGCCGCGACCTCGTCACTGGCCTCGCTCGACGCGGACGCGACGAGGCAGGCGGTCACGCCGGCGCATCCGCGCTGCACCGCGCCGGACGCGAAGGCCTCGGACGCGTCGCGTAGCTGGTTGACGGTCCCGTGGGTCGCCATGTGGATGAGGTGATATTCCATCCGGCGCATCTCTGCCAGCGAGCTCAGGGCCTCCATGCCGAACGCCCGCCAGGCGACCGGGACGATCTGCAGATAACGCTCGATGATGGGATGTGTCGCGGCCTCGTCCAAGACCTCTGGGCCGGTCCCGCCGGCTCCGAGGATGCCCAAGCAGCGGCCGGTCAGATCGATCAGCGCCGCATCGGTGGCGAAGCCGGCCATCAGATTGGTGGCTGCGGCCGCGACCACCAGCGCTTGCTTGGCAGCACACTCCCGGAGGAATTCGTTGCTCGCCCTCGTCTCGGCGAGGGTGCTCTCCGCCTCGTCCACGATTCCGCTGAGCATCTCCCCGGCCGCCTGCCTGACCTCCCGGCCGCGCTCGGGATCGGCCAGCCCTGCCTCGATCTCCGGAAGCATCTCCAGCAGATCCTTCGCCCCCGCCAGACTCGTCCCGAACGCCGTGACGTCGCTGGCGTCTATCGCGGCCACCAGCGCGTCCTTGAAATCCGACGTGCTCACCAATTCTTGGAACTTCGCGAGCTGCGACTGGAGAGGGTCCGATCTGAGCCAGTGCACATGGCTGCACGCCAGCACCCAGGCCGCGTCTGCCATCGCCATCAGGCGGATGGCCTGGCCCGGACCACCGTCACCGGCTTCGTTCCCATAGTCGTCATACGCCACCTCACGAAGCCATCGAGTGGCGGTGATCCCGTGCTCCGCCACCCGCATCACGGGACCGACCCAGCTCTTGAGCGCCGTCGCCTTGGCGAGGTTGAGAAGCAGCCATGCGATGTACATGCGCTGCCAGCCGCTCAGCGCGCTACCACCCTGTTCGCTGATCGCCAGACTCGCCTCCGCGCGGCGCCTGTCGTCCGGCCCGAGTCCGGGGAGGGTCTCTACGTACAAACTGTTTATCTCGGAGATCGTGACGCTGTCGTTTGGTCGCTCCGGAGCCATCTCGACACATCGCCGGAGCACCGCGGGATCACCGGTCGCGGCCCAGGCGAACCAGCCGAGCTCCAGCGCCCGGCTCAGTTGCCCGCTCTCGTCGCCGGACCGGGGATCGAGCTGGTAGGCGACCCGGTCGAGGAGAGCAGGCACCTGCGTCATGAGGCAGGTCTCCATCGAGGCCGCCGCCATGCCGAGCGACGCGGACAGCAACTCCTGGTGGACCGATACGACGTCGTCCTCCGGGAGGTTGCGAAGCTTGCCGGGCGCGGCGCTCCGGACGATGTGCCCGGCGAGGCGATGCACCCAGAAGGGTTGGTTCGGATCACGACCGGCGAGCCATCGCCACCACAACAGGGCCCAGAACAACTGCACGAGCCCGGGCTCGGGAAGGGCCCAGCGGTGCCGTTCCCGCACGACGAGATCCGCCACCTCGAGATCCACCGCCACGGTGCCGTCGTCGGCGACATTGAGCAGGAGGCTCAGGTGCTCGACGAGCTCGGCGATCCTGATGTTGACGTCCTCCCACATCGGGCGGGTCGAGAAGATCGACTGGAACACGATGGCGTGCGTGCCCGCGGAATCCGACAACCTCTTCGCTAGGAAGTCACGGGAGAGCCGCAGACCACCATCGGGAATGGCGGCCACGGCGAGCAGATAGAACAGGTCGAGCGCGTCGTAGTCCCCGGGCACCGCGGGTTGTCGGTTTCGATAGCGGTCCACCTCGTCGAGGATGGCCTGGTCGGGAAGGGTGTCCGGCGCGCAGATCGCCCGGACCGTCGTATAGGAGGCACGCTCGGGATGCCCGAGGCGCAGGGCAAGCCGCTCCCGCTCCTGCGCCGTCAAGGGCAACAGATCGTAGACCTGCATCTTTCGTAGCGGAGATGAGGATCCCGTCCAGGAGGCGAGCGCGGAGGTCCGGAGTTCCGGCGAGTAGCTGCCCTCGAACACGATCCATACGTCGGCCGGGCCTGAGCCATCATGCGGTGTCGTTAGGTACTCGCGGATGACCCTCCGCGACACCGTGTCCAGCGTCTCGAAGCCGTCGACGACGATCAGGCGCGCCTTTCCGGGGGCCAGCCTCGATGCCGCGTCGTTGATGAAGGCTTTCCACCGCTCGGACGTCGACTCCTCGGCGTCGTGAAGGTCGGCTATCAGCTGCCGCCGCGCGGCTGTCACCGCGCCCGGCTTGATCCGCTCGCCGACGTACTTGATCGACACGCCGACGATTGCCGCCAGCCCCGCGGTGAGCAGAAACGCCGGATTGCCCAGGAAGTCCGTCACGGCCGGCGCGGACTGCTGACCGCTCCGCGGTGACAGCAACCGGGTCAGGATCGTCGAAGCGACTCCCAGTGCGACGGACACCGCCAGGATCGCGGCCATACCCCAGGGCGACGCGAAGCGAAATACCGTCGATAGACGGTGCCTGCGCGCCAGGCGCGTCAACGACGCGAACGTGAACAGGCCACTCTCGATGATTTCCGGCTGCTGACCCACCCCCGCTTCGCCGCGCAGACAGTAGGTGCGCGCGTTACGTCCCAGTTCCTCGCGGGCCACGGCCAGGGCGGTGTCGGCGGCCGACGTCATCCCGTCTCCAGGCCGGACCGAGATGATCAATCCGCCGATGCCGTGGATCGTGCCCATGCCCATCGACCGGCAGTGCCCGAAAACCGTCTTGTCGAGGCGCTCCTGATGGAGCTCCCGCGTGGAGACCCGCTCGACGAGGCGAAGATGACGAGGCGACGGTCCACCGCGCCGGTGGCCATCCGAGAACGACGGACGGTTGCGTCGACCGCGCCACATAGCGCACCTCGCTTAAGGTCCGTGCGGCAGGGCGGCCGCTGGGACTTCATCTGCAGGGTACGACTCGTAGCGGCGGATACAGTCGGCTCTGTGTCAGCCGTATAGACACATCGATGACCGACCGGCCGGATGGCGATGAGTTCTCCCCGACCTCGAGCGCTCCTCCTCCCTCTCGTGGTCGGCGGGTGGCTGGGCCCCAAGCCCGAGCCCGGTTGGTGACGGCCCGACAGCCTGTCGAAGGACGTCTATGGGAGTTGAATCGTGGATGGCATCGATGCTGCCGAGGATTGGCTCGACGCCTGGGTACAACAAACACACGCACAAGCGGCCCGCAGTGTGGAGCTGTCGCGGAGGGTCGCCGCGCTGACCGGCGCAGCGGAGGGCCGTGACGGCGCGATCCGAGTCACGGTCGGTTCCGCCGGCCAGATCCAGCGGCTTGAGCTCGACGACCGCGTACATGAACTGCCCGGGCGGCAGCGAGCGAGGTCACCATGGGGAGCCAGGCATACGGCCAGCTCTGCCAGTTCCTGCCGGCTTTGCTGAACCCGCTGTTCGGCCGTGCTGTGGGAGTCATGAACGAGGCCGTGGACGCGCTCGGAGAAACGTCGCTGCACCTGCGCAAGGCCGCGTCCGACATTACAGCTACCGATGCGGCCAGTGCGCGAGTGTTGGACGCGGCGGCGAGGCCGGGCCTCGATCTGCCAGAGGCCCACTTGCTCGATCTGTACGGCGACAACATCGTGACCCGTTTCGACTCCAACCCGCGTATGGCCGAGCATGGCAGCGGCTTGCCGACGGCGATCCGCATCCGGCCGACATCGACCTGTTGCGGCACGAGCGATTCGAGGCCGAGTACATGGCGGCAGCGCGGGACGGAATCGGTTATCAGCGGAGGTATTGACGTGCTCGTCGACTATGGGCGGCGCCGGCGATGACCGCCTCGATCGGCATCTGGGCGGAGGGCGACGTTACCGGTGAGCTGGTGCTCTATCGGTGGGAGGCCGATCAGCAGACCGGTTTCGTGACGTTCGAGACGGCGACCCAGAGGATGCGGCCTGCAGACCACAGCGGCCATGCGATCGGCGACCTTTTGTACGACCCGGCCGTGGGCGAGCCGTCGGGCACCGCGGCCAGCGTGAACCAGCGGCTGTTCAGTCAGGTGGTAGTCGCGATCATGCGCGCATACCGACGGGCCGGCACAGCTCCGACGACAGCCCACGCCTACTACTACTGAGAAGCGCCATAAGTCTGGACTTGATCAGCTGGCGGCCGGGACGGTCAGCGAAGCGACCACAGCACGATGATCAGAGCGACTCACCGCGAACACCTCAACATCGCGCACCCCGATCCGCTCATCCACCAGCACATGGTCGATCGTCACCGGCGGAATCAGATCCCCGTCGTACGGCCCCCAACTGGCGACCAACCCCTTCCCCACGGCATCCGCCGCATCGCGGTAGCCGGTGTCGATGAGGTCCCGCAGCTTCCGGTGGTCCAGCGTCGCGTTGAAGTCGCCGAGCAGGATGCGCGGTGTGCTGTCCGGGTCGGCGGGCAGCTGCTCGCGCAGGTCCGCACTCCAGCCGTTGAGCACCGTCGGGTGCGCAGGAGCCAACGGGTGCACCGACTCCACGAACACCGGGGCGGCGTCGGGTGCCTGGATCGTCGCGTACGTCTGCATGAAGCCGCCGTCGTTGCGGCGCGACCCTGGGGTGGTCAGCGGATAGCGGGAGTAGAGGCCCGACCCGCTCGCGCCGTCCTCCGCCGCGAGTTGCTGGTGCGGCAGCAGCTCCGCGATGCCGGCGGCCCGCAGGGCTGCCTCGCCGCCCGGAGTGAATTCCTGCACGGCCAGCACGGCGATGTCGTTGTCCCGGATCGTCCGGATGAGCCCGGCCGGTTCCGCCGTGCCGAACCACAGGTTGGCGGTCATCACCCGCAACTCGACGCCCTCGGACGGACCCTTGTCGAAGTCCGGCAGGGCACGCGGCAGGACGCACGCGGCCAGGCCGACGGCGACCAGGCCGGCCGCCGCGGCGGCCGCCCACCGCTTGGTGGCCAGGGCGATCAGCAACGGGATCAAGGAGCAGGCGGCGACGTACGGGGTGAACGCGATCACCATGACGAGCACACCGCGTTCGAGCCCGAAAGCCCGTCCCAGCAGCCAGACGAGTCCCGGCGTTAGAAATAGCCAGACCAGGACGTTCAGGACGACGCGCCGCTTGGGTGTGCGGGTACGGAGCGGCGCGTCGGTGATCGTCATGGCAGCAAAGCTAGCGGGTGTTTACCAGGGCCTCTGCTCTTCACAGGAGATCAGGGTGTCCGCGGGCTTCGCCACGCACAGGTCGGTGTTCGTGCCGCCGTCGAGGAGGCTGACGCCGTTCCAGGTTTCCAGGGTGTCGTTGCCGGCCTCGCCGTAGATCTTGTTGTTGCCGTCCCAGCCGTGGAGCAGGTCGTTGCCGCCGCCGCCGAGGATGACGTCGGCGCCGTCGAGGCCGTCGATGCTGTTGGCGGACGCGTTGCCGGTCAGGCGGTCGTTGCCGATTCCGCCGATGACGTCCTCGACGTCGGCGCCGACGGTGTCGCGTTCGCCGGACACCCCGTCGTCGCCGGACGCGCCGTCCAGGTCGACGGCGATCGCCTTCTTGTAGCTCCCGTAGTTCACGCTGTCGCGTCCGGAGCCGCCGAGCAGCACGTCCGCCGCGGCTTTGCTGTCGTTCGGGTCGCCGAGGAGCTGGTCGTTGCCGGGCCCACCCTCGATGCGGTCCGATCCGGTCGAGCCGAACAGGTCATCGTCGCCGGTGCCGCCGTACGCCTTGTCGGCGCCGCCACCGCCGATGACGCTGTCGTTGCCGTTACCGCCGTAGATGACGTCGTTGCCGGAATGGTCGGGGACGTTGATGTTGCCCGTGCCGTCCGGGCCGGGAAGGCAGTCGCTGTCGCCGTTGATCCAGTCGTTGCCGTCGCCGCCGGACAGGTAGTCCGCGCCGTAGTGGCCCCAGAGGTCGTCGTTGCCGCCCCGGCCGTAGATCTTGTCATTGCCGGTACGAAGCGTGTCGCAGTAGTGATCGCCGTCGAGCATGTCCGCACCGGAACCGCCGACGAGCTTGTCGCTGCCCTCGCCGCCGTAGGCTTCCATCCTCAGGTTGCTGTTGTTGACCACCGAGTCGTTGCGGTCGTACACGTTGACGACGACCTTCTTCGGCGTGTTCCTCGTCTTGCAGCGAACCTTCGTCTTGTCGCCCTTGACCTGTTTGCAGCCCTTGCCGGGCTGGACGGCCACCCGGTCGTCGATGGTCACGGTACGGCCGGAGCGGGTGACGACGACCTTGTTCTTGACGCGGTAGTCAGCCTTGAACGTGACCGTACTGGCGCCGGCGGTCGCGTATCCGTAGCTGGCGGCGGCCGCGGGGGTGGCGACCGCGCCCACGGCGAGGACGGCGGAAAGCGTGAGGCCGACCTGGAGCGGCCAGAGCTTGCGTGGCATCGAGAACGACTCTCCCGGCGGGACGAGGTGGAGATCGGGCCTCCAAGATCACAGAACGGTACCGTTTCGACCCCGCCCGCGCAAGAAATAGATATACCTCCATTTCCGCACCGTACAAAACCGAACAATGAAGGTCTGATCTTACGAAGACCAATGCTTTTCCGTTACCTTCCCGAGAATCGATCGTCATCCGGCGTACTTACGCTCCGGCCGATCTACTTTCTTCGGAGGACCTACCTCGATGCGTCCATACATACGCAGCGTGGGTTCGGCCGAGTGGTCCCAGTCAGCGTTGAGAGCCCGAACCGGGCTCCGTGCATTGGGTGCCACCGCCGTAGCCACCGCGCTCGGTCTCACTCTCGCCGGTCCGGCTCAAGCGGCCACCGACACGCCGTTCCTCAGCGAACTGCACTACGACAACACCAGCGCCGACAGCGGCGAGTCCGTTGAGATCGAGGCGCCCGCCGGGTTCGATCTGACCGGCTGGCAGGTCGTCTTCTACAACGGGTCCAACGGTCAGAGCTACGGCACCTCCACCTTGACCGGGGTCGTCCCGGCGGCGGGTGTGGTCGTCCAGGCGTTCGCCGGCATCCAGAACGGTGCCCCCGACGGCGTCGCGCTGGTGAAGCCGGACGGCACGGTGGCCGAGTTCCTCACGTACGAGGGCACGTTCGCCGCCACCAACGGCCCGGCGGCCGGCACGACCGGCGTCGGCATCGGAGTCTCCGAGTCCGAGGCCACCCCGGCCGGCCACTCGCTGCAGAAGGTCGGCGGCACCTGGCAGGCGGCCGCGGCGAGCAGCTTCGGCACGATCAACACCAAGCCCGAGGAGCCGGAGGAGCCGGAGGAGCCCGGCACCGGATGCACCACCGCGGTGACCCACACGATCGCCCAGGTGCAGGGCACCGGGGCGGCGACCGGCCTGGCCGGCTCGACGGTCACCGTCGAGGGCGTGGTGACCGCCGATCACCGCACCGGCGGCTACAACGGCGTCTACCTCCAGACCGCGGGCAGCGGCGGGGACCGTCCGGTCGCGGCCGGCACCGCGTCCGACGGCATCTTCGTCTACCTGACCTCGACCGCCGCCAACCACCCGTCGGTGGCCGTCGGCGACCTGGTCCGGGTGACCGGCGCGGTGAGCGAGTTCAACGCGCTCACCCAGATCACCATCGGCGCCAAGACCGACGTGCAGGTCTGCGCCACCGGCACCACGCTGCCCACCCCGGTCGCGCTGACGCTGCCGCTGGACGACGCGGCCCGCGAGTCGGCCGAGGGCATGCTGGTCGCGCCGCTCGGCACGTTCTCCGTGTCGGACGTCTACAACACCAACCGGTACGGCGAGATCATCCTGGCCGCCGGCGACACCCCGGCCCGGATCCCGACCGACGTCGCCCGGCCCGGCAGTGACGCCGCGAACCAGCAGAAGGCCGCCAACAAGGCCGGCCGAGTGCTGATCGACGACGCCCGGACCACCAACCTCGCCACGGCGGGTCTGGCCCCGGCGTACCTGACCAAGGACGACCCGGTCCGGGTCGGCGACGTGGTGGAGACGTTCGGCCCGAGCGTGCTGAGCTACGGCTTCAACGAGTGGCGTCTGCAGCCGGTGTCTCCGACCGCGCAGCTGAGCACTTTCAAGAACAGCAACCCGCGTACGGCCGCGCCGGCGAACGTCGGCGGCGACATCCGGGTGGCCAGCTTCAACGTGCTGAACTACTTCGTCCACTTCGGTGGCGAGGCGCGCGGTGCGACCGACGAGGCGGCGAAGGAGAAGCAGGAAGCGAAGATCGTCTCGGCGATCACCGCGCTGGACGCCGACGTGATCGCGCTCATGGAGATCGAGAACTCGGTCCGCTTCGAGGACAACGACCCGCAGCTGGCGCTGAAGACGCTGGTGGGTGCGCTCAACGAGGTCGACGGTGCGGGCACGTGGGACTACGTGCGGTCGCCGGCCGAGCTGCCGGGCGCGACCGAGCAGGACTACATCACCAGCGCGATCATCTTCAAGCCGGCCGCGGTGACGCCGAAGGGCCCGTCGAAGTCGGTCAACGACGAGACGGTCTGGGGCAACGCCCGCGAGCCGATCGCGCAGACCTTCACCGCCGGTGCGACCGACTTCACCGTGGTGGCGAACCACTTCAAGTCGAAGAGCGCCTCGGTGGCGCCGACCGGTGACAACGTCGACACCGGTGACGGACAGGGCGCCTACAACGGTGACCGGGTCCGCCAGGCGAACGCGCTGGCCACCTTCGTCGCGGGCCTCGGCACCGACAACGTGATCCTGCTGGGCGACTTCAACTCGTACTCCCAGGAGGACCCGCTCCAGGTGCTGTACGGGAAGGGCTTCACCAACCTGCACAAGCCGGGTCAGTACTCGTACGTCTTCGGCGGCGAGACCGGCTCTCTGGACCACGCGATCGCCACCCCGGCACTGGCCGCGAAGGTCACCGGCGTCGACATCTGGAACATCAACTCGGTCGAGTCGTTCGCCTACCAGTACGACGGTTACGGGCCGTTCTACTCCGCCAACCCGTACCGTTCCAGCGACCACGACCCGGTGGTCATCGGCCTGGAGACCGGTGCTACCGGCCCGGTCGACCTGCAGCTGCTCAGCATCAACGACTTCCACGGCCGGCTCGAGTCGCCGACCGCCGGCAACGGTGGCGCCGCTCAGCTCGTCGGGATGGTCGACCAGCTGCGTGCCGCCAACCCGAACACCGCCTGGATCTCGGCCGGTGACAACATCGGCGCGTCGACGTTCATCTCCGCGATCGACAACGACAACCCGACGATCGACGTGCTGAACGCGGGCGGCCTGGCCGTCTCCGCGGTCGGCAACCACGAGTTCGACAAGGGCCTCGCCGACCTGCTGGGCCGGGTCGAGACCCGGGCGAACTTCCCGTACCTGGCCGCCAACGTCTACAAGAACGGCGAGCGGGTGCTGCCCGGCTACGACGTGCAGAACCTGGGCGGCGTCAAGGTCGGCTACATCGGTGTGGTGACCGAGCAGACCGCCTCGCTGGTCAGCCCGGACGGCATCGCGGGCGTGGAGTTCCGCGACCCGATCGCCGAGACCAACGCGCTGGCGACCCAGCTCTCCGACGGCAACGCGGCCAACGGCGAGGCCGACGTGCTGGTGCTGCTGGCCCACGAGGGCGCGGCGACCGAGAACATCACCTCCGCGGAGACGCTGGCGGCCGACCCGGTCTTCGGTGACTTCACCCGGGTGAGCGCCGAGATCGACGCGATCTTCAGCGGTCACACCCACCAGCCGTACGCGTTCCAGGTCCCGGTGCCCGGCACCGACAAGACCCGTCCGGTGCTCCAGTCCGGCGACTACGGCCTGAAGCTCGGCAAGTCGGTCCTGACCTACGACCCGGCCACCAAGTCGGTGACCAAGTCGACCGCGGAGCTGCTGAACGTCACCGGTTACCCGTCGAACGCGACGGTTGCCGGGATCGTGACGAAGGCCAAGGAGACCGCCACCGAGCTGGGCAAGCAGCCTCTCGGCAAGATCACCGCGGACATCCTGCGGGCGTACAACGCGGCGGGCAACGAGGACCGGGGCTCTGAGTCGGTGCTCGGCAACTTCATCGCCGACGTGCAGCTGGACCAGACCAGCGACGCCGGTCGCGGTGGTGCGCAGATCGCCTTCATGAACCCGGGCGGCCTGCGGGCGGACCTGAAGTACGGCACCGACGGCACGATCACCTACTCGGCAGCCTTCGCCGTACAGCCGTTCTCGAACGACGTGGTCACCCAGACGCTCACCGGCGCCCAGATCAAGCAGGTGCTGGAGGAGCAGTGGCAGCCGGACGGCGCGTCCCGGCCGGTGCTGCACCTGGGCTCGTCGAAGGGCCTGACCTACTCGTACGACGTGAGCAAGCCCCGCGGGTCGAAGATCATCGCGTCGTCGCTCAAGCTGAACGGGGTCACCCTCGACCCGGCCGGCAAGTACCGGGTGACGTCGAACTCGTTCCTCGCCTCCGGCGGTGACAACTTCGCCACGCTCGGCAAGGGCACCGATCGCAAGACGACCGGCGACAACGACCTCACCATGCTGGTCAGCTACTTCGCCGAGCACTCGCCGATCACCGCCGACACCACGCCGCGCAGCACGCCCGGCGTCGAGGACACCACCGCACCGACGGGCACCTACGCCCTGAACGCGGCGGCGCTCTGGCCGGGCCAGGCGGTGACGCTCACCCAGAAGGCCGTCGCCGATGACGTGAGCACCCGGGTCGTCAACTGGGGCGACGGCAGCGCGCCGGAGACCCTGGCGGCGGACGCCACCTCGGCGACGCACACCTACGCGTCGGCGGGTAGCTACCCGGTGTCGGTGACCCTGACCGACAAGGCGGGCAACAGTGGCGCCGCGACGTTCGAGGGCTCGTCGACCGTGGTGGTGGCCGCCCAGGCGGGCGCGTTCACCGTCAACCCGAAGGTGATCTGGGAGACCGAGTCGACCGACCTCACCGTGACCGGGCTGACCGGTGCCACGGAGCTGAAGGTCAACTGGGGTGACGGAGTTACCACGACGGCGCCGGCGAGCAGCGCGACCGTGTCGCACGCGTACGCCAAGCCGGGGATCTTCCAGGTGAAGGTCACGCCGGTGAACCCGGCCGGTGCCGGTAAGACCGTCACGGCGGGCGTGGTCACGGTCCTGATGGACCTCTTCAAGCCGGAGGTCCGGCTGACCGAGCCGCGTCAGGCCAACCTGGCGTCGTCCTGGCAGACCGTGACCGGTACGGCGTACGACCTGGGCACCGGTGTCGCCGGGGTCGAGGTGAAGGTGGTCCAGGAGCGGTCCGGCAAGTGGTACTACTTCGCCGGTGGCAAGTGGGCGAAGGCGACCTCGGAGCGGGACGCCGCGGCCAAGGCTGAGGTGATCACCGCGGTTCCGAACGCCAAGGGCGTGTGGAGCCTCGGGCTCAGTGGTGTCGAGAAGGGCACTCTGAAGATCACTTACGCGGCGGAGGACAGGGTGGGTAACACCTCGCCCGCCAGGGTCTACACGACGAAGATCGTCAAGTAACACCGGAAGAGGAAGGCCCCTGCCGCTCGGCAGGGGCCTTCCTCTTCCGGTGCGTAACGCTAATCTCGCACTCGGTTGCGAGCCTGTCGCACTCGGAAAGCGGCCGCACTTGCCGTGACCGTCGCCCAGACGGCGAACCCGGTCGCGGCGATCCACCAGCCGGCCAGGCCGACCGCGACGGCGGCGACGGCGATCACGGCGGCGGCGATGAACAGAGGCAGAGGCGGGCGGCCAGGCGTGGAAACGCTGAAATTGCCGCCACCCATCCGGGCGCAAAAGTCGGGATCGTCCCGTTGGAGCTGGCGTTCGAGCTGTGCCAGCCGCCGACTGTCCTCTTTGCTGAGCATGTAGCTACCCTCCGGTCCGCCGCGCCGGCAAAGCATCGATCGAGAGCGAGCTATCCCGATCAGAGCCCATTGTTACCTCTGGATTGCATTTGTGATACGCCCGCGTGTGCCGTTTTTCCGCCCGATCCGACCCGTGCGGGAGAGGGCGGTCTCCCGCAACGGATACAACGGGCGAGTCGCTACTCGATGACGCGATTCGACCGATTGCGATCAGGATCGGAAGACCCAGACGCGCAACATGAGGAACCGCACGGCGGTTGCCAAGAGGTTGGCGAGCACCAACGCGGCGAGCTCCGCGGGCCGGGCGGGCGATGCCGTCACGGAGTGCAACAACGCCAGCGATCCACTGGTGAGCCCGAGACCGATGGCGAACACCACCAGCCCCTGCGCCTGATGCCGCCACGCGCCGCCTGTTCCGCGTACCCCGAAGGTGAAGCGGCGGTTGGCCGCGGTGTTCGCCACCGCGGTCACCAGCAGCGCGGTGACATTGGCCCACTGCGGCCCCAGTCCGGCCCGGAACAGGGCGTAAAGCACCAGATAGGCGAGCGTGCTGGCGACGCCGACACCCGCGAACCGGATCAGCTGGCCGGTCAGCCCGGCCGGATTCCGTCCGAGTTGCTCACGCAGCGCAGCGAGGGGTAGACGCCCGGTGCTCAGCGCCCGGGCCACCCGGGCGATCCCCTTGAGATCGGCCAGCGCCGTCGCCACGATGTCGACCCGGCTGTCCGGATCGTCCACCCAGTCGACCGGTACCTCGTGAATGCGCAGGCCGGCGCGTTCGGCCAGGACCAGCAACTCGGTGTCGAAGAACCAGCCGGGGTCCTCCACCATCGGCAGCAACCGCTCCGCGACGTCGGACCGGATCGCCTTGAACCCGCACTGCGCGTCGGAGAACCGGGCCGCCAGAGTGCCGCGCAGGATCAGGTTGTAACCCCGCGAGATGACCTCCCGCTTCGCCCCGCGTACCACCCGTGACCCGCGGGCCAGCCGGGAGCCGATCGCCAGGTCCGAGTGGCCGGAGATCAGCGGCGCCACCAGCGGCAGGAGCGCACCCAGATCGGTCGAGAGATCGACGTCCATGTAGGCCAGGACCGCGGCGTCCGACCGCGTCCAGACATGCTTCAGGGCACGGCCCCGGCCCTTCTCGGGCAGGTGCACGGCCGCCACCTCCGGGTACCGGCCGGCGAGCATCCGCGCGACCGTCGCGGTGGAGTCGACGCTGGCGTTGTCCGCGATCGTGATCCGGAACCGGTAGGGGAAATGCTCGACGAGGTACCCGCGCAGCCGGCGCACGCACGGTTCCAGGTCGGTCTCCTCGTTGTAGACCGGGACCACCACATCGAGAACCGGCGCGCTGACGCGGCGCGGTTCGGCATCCTGCGAAGGCAGCGTCGAAAGGCTCATGCGCCAAACGTCCGGGATTGGGCTTTGCTCCAATTAGGGGGATGCTGTGGGCATTCTTAGAGCCATTCCTTTGGTACGCCCAGTGGCTGGACAACCGCAGCCGACCCGTACCCCGCCTTCGGCGGCTACCGCCAACCACGCTGCGTGACCCAGACGTAGCGCACGCCGCGGCCGGCACCGCCTCAACGGCGGCCGGCCCGCGCCGGGTGGCGCGGGCCGGGTGATGAAGTGGATCGTCAGGTGGTGGGTGCCGTCAGGTCGTAGACGGTGGTGTTGCCGACCGTCTGGGCGGTGAAGTTGGCGGCCACCCACTCGCTGATCTGCGAGCTGTAGCTGCTGCCACCGTTGCCGCCGCTCCGGGCGAAGCCGCCGCCCCCGATGAAGTAGTGGATCTGGCCGTCCGCGACGTACTGCTGGAACTGGGCGAGGGTGGGTGACGGGTCGGTGCCGTTGAACCCGCCGACCGCCATCACCGGCTCCTCGGTGGCCAGCTGATAGCCGGAGGCGCTCTGCGATCCGATCGCGGCCGCGACCCAGGTGTACTGGTCGGCGTTCTGCTCGAGCAGCGCCTTCATCTCGTCACTGACCTCGGCGGCGTTGAGCAGGCCACCCATGCCACCGCCGCGAGCACCCCCGCCGTCCCGGCCACCGCCGTTGGTCCCGCCCTGCGCCGTGCCACCCGGCGTCGTGCCGCCCGGGGGAGCCGCGTTGCCGCCGCCTCCGGGGAGGCCGCCGCCTCCGGTCCGACCACCACCACCGGGGAAGCCGCCGCGGGTGCCGCCCCGGCCACCGCCCGGACCACCCCCGATGGCACCGGACACCGACGGCCCGGCGGACGGGATCGATCCGGTGTGCGGTTCCGACGCCGTCTGTAGCGCGTACGCCGCCGGTCCTGCCAGCGTCGCGCCCAGCGCGACCGCGGCAACCAGCAGGGCCAACCGCTGAGCCAGGCGGTAGGTCGCGACCACCGCGACCGCCGCCAGAAGGCCGACCACCAGCACCGGAAGGCGCAACCAGGGCAGGAAGTCGGCGCTGCGGCCCAGCAATGTGTACGACCACCACGCGGTAACCGCGATCGCCACACCGAGGGTGGCCGCCGCGAAGACGTTGCCCCGGTGCTTCCAGAGCAGCGCCGAGCCCATGGCGACCACCGCGCCCACCGCCGGCGCCAGCGCCACCGTGTAGTAGGCGTGGAAGATCCCCTGCATCGAACTGAAGATCAACCCGGTGACCAGCAGCCAGCCGCCCCAGACGATCAGCCCGGCCCGCTGCACGTCGGTCCGCGACCGCCGAGCCGTGATCACCAGCCCCGCCACCAGGACGATCAGCGCCGCCGGGAGCAACCACGAGATCTGCCCGCCCTGCCCGCTCTCGAAGAGCCGCAGCGGTCCGCCCTCACCCCACATGCCGCCGGCGTTGCCACCGGCGTTGCCGACGCTGCCGGTCTCGTCGCCGTTGAGCCGGCCCAGCCCGTTGTAGCCGAGGGTCAGCTCGAGCAGGCTGTTGTTCTGCGAACCGCCGATGTACGGCCGCGCCGACGCCGGCACCAGTTCGACGATGGCGATGTACCAGCCGGCCGACACCACCAGCGCGCCCAGAGCGAGCAGCAACTGCCAGATCCGTCTGCCCAGCTTCGGCGGCCCGCCGATCAGATAGGCGAGCCCGAAAGCGGGCACCACGAGCAGCGCTTGCAGCATCTTGGCGAGGAACGCGAAACCGACGAATACCCCGGCCAGCACGATCCACTTGGTGGCGCCGCTCTCGACGGCGCGCAGCGTCGCGTAGGCGCCCGCCACCATGAGGAAGACCAGCAGGGCATCCGGATTGTTGAAGCGGAACATCAGCACGGCCACCGGCGTGAGCGCGAAGACCGCCCCGGCGAGCAGCCCGGCCGCCGGCCCGGACGCACGCCGGACCGTGGCGTAGAGCAGGCCGGTGGTGGCGACGCCGAGCAGCGCCTGCGGCACCAGGATGCTCCACGAGCTGAGCCCGAAGATCCGTACCGAGAGCGCCATGATCCAGAGGGACGCGGGGGTCTTGTCGACGGTGATGGCGTTCGCCGCGTCGGACGAGCCGTAGAAGAAGGCTTGCCAGCTCTCCGACCCGGCCTGGACTGCGGCGGAATAGAACGCGTTCCCCCAGCCGGACTCGCCGAGCCCCCAGATGTAAAGGACCGCGGTGAGCACGAGGAGGGCGTAGAGGGACGGGCGGATCCAGGGTGCGTCCGAACAACCGAGGAGGTAACGCGCGGCGCCGGTGCGATCGCGCGGTGGCGGAGCGGGTGCCTCCGGGACTTCAGCGCCGGGCGCCTGCGGCAACAACAAGGTCATACATGCAACGATCGGCGGAGGCGCTGTCGGACCCTTGTGGCCTCGCTGGGCGGCCCCTGTGAACCGGGACCGCCCACGCGAAACAGTCAGACGGTGCGGCGCTTCGCCGACGCCGCGGCCAGCCGCTCCAGCACACCCACGGTCGTGTCCCAGCCCATGCAGGCGTCGGTGACCGACTGCCCGTACGTGAGCTCGCCGCCCAGGTCCTGCCGTCCCGGCTCGAGGAAACTCTCCAGCATCACGCCGCTGATCCCGCGCTGCCCGGCTTCCAGCTGCTGGGCCACGTCCTCGGCCACCACCGGCTGCCGCAGGTGGTCCTTGTTGCTGTTGCCGTGCGAGCAGTCGATCACCAGGCGCTCCGGCTCGCCGGCCTTGCGCAGCAGATCCAACGACGCCTGGACATCCGCGGCGCTGTAGTTCGGCTTGCCGCCGCCGCCACGCAGCACCAGGTGGCAATCCGGGTTGCCGGTGGTGTGCAGGATCGCCGGGGTGCCCGAGTAGTCGATACCGGGGAAGACGTGCTGCGCCGCGGCGGCCTGGATGGCGTCGACCGCGGTGGAGACGCTGCCGTCGGGGCGGTTCTTCATGCCGATCGGCATCGACAGGCCGGAGGCGAGCTGGCGGTGCACCTGCGACTCGACCGTACGCGCGCCGATGGCACCCCACGCCACGGTGTCCGCGATGTACTGCGGGGTGATCGGGTCGAGGAACTCGACACCCACCGGCAGGCCCCGGCCGACCACCTCGAGCAGCAGCTTGCGGGCGATCCGCAGGCCGGTGCCGACGTCGCCGGTGCCGTCCAGGCCCGGGTCCATGATCAGACCCTTCCAGCCGACCGTGGAGCGCGGCTTCTCGAAGTACACCCGCATCACGATCAGCAGGTCGTCGCTGAGCCGCTCGGCCTGTTTGCGCAGCAGCGAGGCGTACTCGCCGGCGGCCGCGACGTCGTGCACCGAACACGGGCCGACGACCGCGATCAGCCGCTGATCTCGGCCGTTCAGCACGTCTTCGACCTGCTTGCGCCCGGCCAGCACGGTGTCATGGAGGTCGGAGGTGAGCGGCAGCTCGTGGTGCAGCAGCGCCGGGCTCATCAGCGGGACGACCTTCTCGATGCGCTGGTCGCGGACGCGCTGAACCTCGGGGGCAGTCATTTTTGATCTCTCCTTCGCCGGCCGCCCGTGGGCGAGAGCCGGCTTGCTCGTCGCAAACAAAAAGGCAGCGACGTCGTCGCTGCCTCAGCCGGCTCTGGCGGGGGTGTCTCAGGTCATGCGGTCATGGCCGAGGCACCGGCGCGAGCCGGCCTCGTAAACCAATAGAACGACCATGCGTGAGACACGCCCGCCAGCATAGCCGCTCTCAGCTCGCCCGCTGTAACTCCTGGGGCTTTTGTTCAAGTGTTGGGATGAGCGGCAGCATGACGGTGAACACGGTCTGGCCGGGGCGGCTCTGCACGCCCACCTGGCCACCGTGTGAGGTCACCACCGCGTGCACGATCGACAGGCCCAGGCCGGTGCTGCCGGCGGCCCGCGACCGGGAGCTGTCACCGCGCGCGAACCGTTCGAAGATGCGCGGGGCCAGCTCCGGGTCGATACCGGGACCGTTGTCGCTCACCTGGATCACGGCGGCGTTCGGGACGGCGCCGACCCGCACGGTCACCGTCGAGCCCTCCGGCGTGTGGGTACGCGCATTGGCCAGCAGGTTCGCCAGCACCTGGTGCAGCCGGGCGCCGTCACCGATCACCGAGACCGGCTCCTGCGGCAGATCGAGCTGCCAGAAGTGGCGCGGCCCGGCGGCGTGCGCGTCGCTCGTCGCGTCGACGGCCAGCATGGTGAGGTCGACCGGGTCCTGGGCCAGCGGGCGGCCGGCGTCCAGACGGGCCAGCAGGAGCAGGTCCTCGACCAGCGTGGTCATCCGCTTCGCCTCGGACTCGACCCGGGTCAGCACGTGCGCGATCTCGTCCGGGACGACCTGGCGGCTGCGGCGGCTGAGCTCGGCGTACCCGCGGATCGCGGCGAGCGGGGTGCGCAGCTCGTGACTGGCGTCGGCGACGAACTGGCGTACCTGCATCTCGCTGGCGTGCCGGGCCTCCAGCGCGTTGCCGACGTGGTCCAGCATGCGGTTCAGCGCGGCGCCGACCTGGCCGACCTCGGTGCGCGGGTCGGTGTCGCCCTCGGGGACTCGCTGCGCGAGTCGCACCTCGCCGGCGTCGAGCTTCAGCTCGGAGACGCGGGTCGCGGTGGCTGCCACTCGATCAAGAGGCTTGAGAGTACGGCGGACGATGAGCGCCCCACCCCATCCGGCGATGATCAGTGAACCGGCGATCACACAGCCGGTGAACGCGGCGACCGTGACCAGAGTCGAGTTGACCTGGTCGAGGGAGATCCCGACGTAGTAGACCGTCCCGTCGTTCTTGACGACCTTGGTCATCCGGTAAGCGGGCAGGTCCCCGCCGAGGTCGACGTCGACGTTGCTGCCGTCTGCCGGCACCTCGGCCAGCACGATGGTCTTCTGCGCCCCGGTGAGATCGACGACCTCGTCGTTGGCGTCCTTGAACTTCACCACGCCGCCGGCGAGCGAGCCGTCGGAGGCCTGCTGCAGCACGATGGCGTCACCCGGGATGCCGCCAGGGAGGCCGTCACCCTGACCGGAAGGGGCGGGTTTGTCAGCCCAGTCGGTCGAGTTCGGGAACGGCCGGAAACCGATGCGCCGGGAGACGTCGTCCAGCTCTTTGTCGATCTGGCTGTGCAGCGACTTGTAGAGGTAGATCTCCGCGGTACTGCCGACGACCAGGCCCAGGACCGACAACAGGGCGATCATGATCGCCACCAGCCGGGTGCGCAAAGACCAGCCCGCCGGGCTCCGCCAGCGCGCAGGGCGGCTGTGGATCACGGCAGTGGCCATGTCAGTCGGCCGGCTTGAGCACGTAGCCCGCGCCCCGCATGGTGTGGATCATCGGCGCCCGGCCGGCGTCGATCTTCTTCCGCAGGTACGAGATGTACAGCTCCACGACGTTGGCCTGCCCGCCGAAGTCGTAGTTCCACACCCGGTCCAGGATCTGCGGCTTGCTCAGCACCCGGCGCGGGTTGCGCATCAGGTAGCGCAGCAGCTCGAACTCGGTGGCGGTCAGCGTGATCAGCTCACCGGCGCGGCAGACCTCGTGCGAGTCCTCGTCCAGCGTCAGGTCACCGACGACCAGCTGCGACTCGGTACGCATAGGCGCGTGTCCCATCCGCCGCATCAGCCCGCGCAGCCGGGCCACCACCTCTTCCAGGCTGAACGGCTTGGTCACGTAGTCGTCGCCGCCGGCGGTTAGCCCGGTGATCCGGTCCTCGACCGAGTCCTTCGCGGTCAGGAAGAGCACCGGGACCTCGGGGGTCTCCCCGCGCAGCCGGCGCAGCACCTCGAGCCCGTCGATGTCGGGCAGCATCATGTCCAGGACGACGGCGTCGGGGCGGAAGTCACGGGCGGTACGCACGGCGGTCATCCCGTCGCCCGCGCTGCGGACGTCCCAGCCCTCGTATCGCAGCGCCATCGAGAGCAGCTCGGCCAGGGTGGGCTCGTCGTCCACCACGAGCACCCGTACCGGGGTCCCGTCGGGCCGCCGGAGATCGGTGCTGGAGTCTGCGTTCGCCATCGTCATGCCCCTACTGTGCTGGGCGACGCTCTGCGCCGGCTTTCGGTTTCCTGTGTGCCAGCTGTGTCTCGGACACAGTTCGGCGCGCGATTCTCGGCCATGAGACATTCGCCGGTGTGGCATACCGGATCAAGGAGACAAAAGCCGCATGATGGATGGATGCGAAGCGGACCGAGACTGGCGGCGGTGTTGTCCGCGCTCGCCTTCCTCCTCCTCGCCCTCGTCCCGGTCTCCCCGGCGGCCGCGCAGGCAGAGCCCAAACCGGAGACGGTGGGTGCACCCGAACTGCCCGGCGGCGGAACCAGCCCGATGCTGCTCGCCGCGATCGGCGGCTACCTGCTGACCGGCGGCCTCGCGTTGCTGCTGCTCAGGCGCTGACCACCTGGATGGGGCGGAACACTCGCTGTACGCCGGATGTTATGCGAGCGTTGAGATCGGCGACGCGAGCGTGGGGAGTGAGCACGTGGATCTTCTCGAGGAGTACCGCAGGGCCACCTTCTTCTTCGAGTCCGGCGACCCGCTCGGTGCCGCCCGCCTGCTCGAACCGATAGTCGAGGCCGAGCCGCACAACACCGCGGTACGTCAGCTGCTGGCCCGGGCCTACTTCAACTCGGCACAGCTGAACGGCGCGGAAACGCAGCTCCGAGCCTTGATCGAGCATGATCCCTCGGATCACTACGCGCACCACGTGCTCGGCCGGACCCTGGAGCGGGCCGGCCGTTTTCGTGAGGCCCTGCCGCACCTGCGCCTGGCCGCCGCGATGAAGAGCCAGCCCGACTACCAGGAGGCCCTGCGCCGGGTCGAGACCTGGCTCGGCAAGAACAGCGCGGCGTAGGGTCTCGATCGTGAAGCTGAAGCTGGACCTGCACGACATCTTCAACAAGGGCCACGAGATCGATCGGGCCCTGCGCGGGATCATCGACGAGGCGATCGAGAAGAAGGCCACCCTCGTCGAGATCATCCCGGGCAAGGGCAGTGGCGCCCTGAAGAAGAAGGTGCTGCGCTTCCTCGACCAGCGAGAGATCAAGCAGCTCTATCACCGGGTCGAGAAGGACGGCGACAACTGGGGCCGCCTCTTCATCCACTTCCGCTTCAACGCGCCCACCGGTCGCCGCGGTCGCGGTCGATAACGCGGTACCGGAGGCCGTCGGCCGGAGCATCACAGCGTGTAGCTCTTGCCGACCGCCACCATCTCGCTGCTGTGCGAGCCGAGGACGCCGACCCCGTCCGGGCGGGTCCGGAAGCCGGGCATCTCGGTGACGTTGTCGCTGGCGTCCATCACGCGGAACCGGACCGGCTGGGTGCCGCGTACGGTCAGATCCACCTCGACGCCGCCCTCCGGCGGTGCGTGGAAGACGAAGCCGAAGCCCCAGCCGCCACCGGCCGCGCCGGTCGTTTCGATCGGCCGCCCGCCGACCGTCGCCGCGGTCACCTCGGTCCCGTCGGCCACGTGCAGGGTGACGAACCGGGCCGTCCGTTGCGGTGCGAGCCGGAGTCGCAGCGTCCGGCCGTCACCGGAACGGGTGTCCGCCACCAGAGTGAGATTCGGGGCGGGCAGGGTGGCCGCGGGCGCCGGCCCGCCGCGCAACGACTCGTCGCCGAAGGCCGGCAGCCACTCGGCGACCGTGGCCGGTTCCCCGGTGACGTACTGGGCGGTCCACTCCTGTGGATCAGCCTCCTCGCTGAGCCAGCGGGCGGTGCCGTTGTCCGCGTCGAGGGCGTACATGAGGTGGGTGAGTGACGGGTGCCGGGCGTCGAACCGGTCGACGACCAGGCCGGTCACGGTGCAGACCAGCACCGCGAGTGCCGCGGCCAGCGTGGGTACCGCGCCCCGCCGGCGGGCACGCAGCGCCTCCATCCCGCGGGCCCCGCCGGCCGCCGGGTGGATCAGGTCGACGACCGGTAGCAGTGCCAGAGCCAGCAGCACGGTGAGGAAGGCGCCGACGCCGGCCATCGGCATGCCCAGCGCCGGGAAGAGCATCCAGATCGTCGGCAGCAGGATCACGACCGGGACCACGGCTCCGGCCGCGATCACGGCGACGGCGACGGTGTCCGGGACGTGGATCGCCACCAGGCCGGCGAGCGCGCCGGCCAGCGCGGGCAGGGTGGCCAGGTAGGCGCCGCCGGGAGTGAACCCGGCGAGGACGACACCGAGTACGGCGAGCCAGCCCAGCCCGGCGACGGCCAGAGCGGCCGGGCCGATCCGGCGGCGCAGCAGGGCGTACCAGGCGAGGACCAGGGCCGCGGTCAGGGCGATCACCGCGAGCCGGTACCACAGTGGACGGTACGGGTCGATCGGCATCCCGGCGTACTCCGGCCGGATCAGGGTGAGCAGGGCCCACAGCCCCTGCGCGGCGGCCGGAGCGACCACGATCGGGATTAGGGTGAGCCCGGCGGCCGCCAGCATCCGCCGCCCGGTGCCGCGGCCCTGCCGGCGGACCAGCCAGGCCAGCGCGGCGACCGCGACCAGGGCGAGTACGGCGAGCGGCCACACCATCGTCCCCGGATACCGGACCAGCAACCCGGCGGCCGGGAAGTAGGTGGCGTCCCCGCCCTCGAGCGCGGTCAGATCGCGGCCACCCAGTTCCCGGGTGAGCGCCAGCGCGTTGTCGCCGTGGTGCTGGAGGCTGTCCCGGTCCATCGCCTCCGGCGTGTCGGTCGGCGCGTGGTAAACCGCCGCCCCGTCGATGTACGCCGAGTTCATCCCGGCGAACCGGTCGGCGGCGAGGAACGGGGTGAAGTCGGTGTCGTTCGGCAGCAGCCGGTAGATCTCCACCGCGAACGACGTGCCGACCGGGTACGGCACCTGCCCGTACGCCTCGACCAGCCGGCCATTCCCGTCCGACGTCTCGAACATGATCGCCGGACCGCTGCTGCCGCGTGCCTCGAAGTTCAGCACCACCCCGCCGTCGCGGGCCAGCGGATGCTGATCGACGAACGCCTGGGCACCGCAGAGGCACGCCTCCTCGGCGTCGGTCAGCACCAGCACCACGTCGTTGCGGAGCTTCCCGCTCGAGGTCAGGGCACGCGCGGTCTCCAGGATGGTGGCCGTGCCGGCGCCGTCGTCGTTGCCGCCGGGACCGACCTGCGCGGAGTCGTAGTGCGCGACCAGGAAGACCCGCCCGGTGGAGGCGGTGCCGGGGATCAGCGTGACCACGTTGCGTACCCGGGCCAGCCCGGTCCCGCCCGCGCTCGACGACAGCCGGCCGCCCTGGATCGAGACGGTGTCCTGCACCTCCGGGGCGAGGCCCAGGCCGCGCAGCGTCTGCACCAGGTGGTCGCGGACCCGGTCGTTCGCCGCGCTGCCGGCCGGATGCGGCGCGGAGGCGATGGCGCGTACCTGGGTGAAGGCGCGAGCCGCGCTGAACTCGTCCGCCGCAGCGGAGGCCGCCCGCTCGGCCGGCGGCAGGATCGCCCGCATCCCGGCGAGGCCGGCCAGGGCCAGTACGGCGAGGACGGAGGCCGCGGCGATCCCGCGGCGGGCCGGCCTGGTCAGGGCGTAGTCGCGCATGGGTGACATCTAAGCGCCCGGCAGGCCCGGCGGGTACCCCGAAGATCATTTCCCGCGTGGCATAGCGTGGTCCGGTGACTTCCCCGCTCGATCCAGCCGCCGTCATCGCGGAGTTCATCGACGCGGTGTCCCCGTACAACCCCCACCCGGACGCCGCGCCCGTCGCCGTCGTCGGCGTGCGCACCGCGCTCGGCGAGGACGTCTTCACCATGAGTGATCATGTGATCCGGGCGATGTGTCGCGCGCTCGCCGCCTACCGGGATCCGGAGGACCGCGGGAACTGCGTGGAGTGTGGCGGGCGCCACCTCGACGAGAATCTGCACTGCCGGGACTGCGGCCGGCTGCACGGCATCCTCGGTCAGGTGATCGCCGAGCACGCCCGGCGGGTCGCCGCGGACAGCACCGGCCAGGACGCGACGGATCCGAGATGAGCGCAGGTCACGAGGTGATGACCAGAGTTGTGCGCCCGGGCCGAGTGGTACACGATTTGCGGGTCACCTATGCGTCGAGTGGGGAATCGGAATGACGGAGCGGTCGCTCGCGCCCCGCAGGTACGCGGCGAACCAGCTGGAGAGATTGCGGATCCTGCTCGTCGAGGACGACGAGGGTGACGCCTTCCTGGTTCGAGAGTTGCTCAGCGAGGCGGAGGCACCGTTCGACCTGACCATCGCCAGCAGCCTCCGGGAGGCACAGAACCTGCTGGTCGGCGTCGAGTGCGTGCTCCTCGATCTGGGCCTGCCCGACGCCGAGGGCATCGACGGCCTGCGCAAGCTGCTCGCCGTCGCGGGCAGTGCCGCGGTCTGCGTGCTCACCGGGCGATCCGACGAACACCTCGGTGTCCAGGCGGTCGCCGAGGGCGCCCAGGACTATCTGGTCAAGGGCCAGGTCGACGGGGTGCTGCTGATCCGTTCGCTGCGCTACGCGGTGGAGCGCAAGCGGGCCGACGAGAACGCCCGGCTGCTGCGCGAGGTGGAGTTGCGGCAGGCCGAGTCGGCGCGCCTGGAACGGGGTCTGCTGCCGCAGCCGTTGATGCAGACCACCGAGGTCGCGGTCGAGCCGTTCTACCGCTCCGGCCGGGCGATGGGCCTGCTCGGCGGCGACTTCTACGACGTGGTGCAGGTCGGCGACGACCGGCTGCATGTGATCGTCGGCGACGTCTGCGGACACGGCGTGGACGAGGCGGCGCTCGGCGTCGAATTGCGAGTGGCCTGGCGTGCGCTGGTGCTGGCCGGTGTCCCCGAGGAGCAGGTGCTGCCCTCGCTGGAGCAGGTGCTGATGTCCGAACGCCGGGCCCGTGAGGTGTTCGCCACGGTGGCGGCGGCCAGCATCGATCTGCCGGGGAACCGCGCGACCGTACGCCTTGCGGGTCATCCACCGCCCGTCGTGCTCTCCGGTGGGCGGGTGGCACCGGTCGCCGCGCGTACCGGCATCGTCCTCGGGGTACGACCTACTCCCACGCCCGCGACGGAGTTGGAGTTCACCGGTCATGACTGGTCCCTGCTGATGTACACCGACGGACTGATCGAGGGCCACACCGGCGTCGGCAACGAGCGGCTCGACGTGGACGGGCTCTGCAAGCTGCTGGACGAGCCGGCCGCCCGTGACGTGGCGATACCGGCCCTGCCCGCGTGGCTGGTGAACCGCGCCGACCAGGACAACGGCGGCCCGCTCACCGACGACGTGGCGATGCTGCTGATCTCCCGGGGTGGTGGCCGGTGACCGTGTTCGACGCCCGGCGCTGGAGTCTCCGGCAGCGCATCGCCGCCCTCTGCGTGGTGGTCGGCGTGGTGCTCGGCGTGCTTGGCGTGTTCGCGGTGCTCACCGGGGCGAACACCAACCGCCATCTGGACGACGTGCTCGATCGGGTGGGCCCGATGCGCGCGGCCGGCGAGACGTTGAACACCGCGCTGGTGGATCAGGAGACCGGCGTACGTGGCTACGCGATCACCGGCGGGATGGACAACCTCAGGCCGTACCAGAAGGGGCTTGCCGAGGAGACCGAGCAGCTGGCGCGGATCGAGCGCCTGCTGCGCCCCGGCGACGAGGAAATCCGGACGGCGCTGGTGGACGTGCGGTCCCGGGCCGTGACCTGGCGGGCGGAGGTCGCCGAACCGGTCATCCAGGCGGCGGGCTCGGGCAACCTGGAGAAAGCGCGCCAGCTCGTGGAGCAGGCCGACACCCGCGACTTCGA
This sequence comes from Actinoplanes aureus, assembly GCF_015704865.1. Taxonomy (GTDB): domain Bacteria; phylum Actinomycetota; class Actinomycetes; order Mycobacteriales; family Micromonosporaceae; genus Actinoplanes; species Actinoplanes aureus. The sequence continues at coordinate 57,290 of NZ_JADQTO010000031.1, forward strand.
CCAGCTCCGGGCATCGGTGGAGCGGATGCAAGGGCACATCCAGACTCTGCGTACGGAGTCGGCGACGGCGGCCCGGGATTCGAGCTCGACCATGGTCGCGATCCAGATCGCCGCCGCGGCGATCATCGTGCTGGCCGGGGCGCTTCTGCTGTTCCTGCTGGACCGCCTCGTCAGCCGCCCGATCGTGGAGCTGGCGAATCAGGTGCGCGAGGTCGCGGCCGGCGACTACGACCGGCACATCGCCAGCCCGAACGGCTCGCCGGACCTGGTGGCCCTCTCCGCGGACATCGACCGGATGCGGCAGCAGATCGCCAGCGAGCTGGCCGAGGTACGCACCGCCCGTGGCCAGGTCGAGTGGGTGAACCAGCAACTCCAGTCGCAGGCCGAGGAGTTGACCCGGTCAAACCGCGACCTGGAGCAGTTCGCGTACGTCGCCTCGCACGACCTGCAGGAGCCGCTGCGCAAGGTGGCCAGCTTCTGCCAGCTCCTCCAGCGCCGGTACGCCGGACAGCTCGACGACCGCGCGGACCAGTACATCGCGTTCGCGGTGGACGGCGCCCAGCGCATGCAGCGGCTCATCAACGACCTGCTGGCGTTCTCCCGGATCGGTCGGCTCACCAGCGGGTTCACCGAGGTCGACCTGGCCAAGGTGCTGGGCGAGGTGCGATCGCAGCTGGAACAGCGGGCCGGGGAGAGCGCCGAGATCACCTGGTCCGAGATGCCCACTGTGGAGGGTGAGGAGCCGCTGCTCACCACCCTCTTCGTGAACCTGATCGGCAACTCGCTGAAGTTCCGCCGTCCCGACGTGCCGCCGGTGGTGCGGATCACCGCGGAACGCGAGGCCGGCGAGTGGCGGGTGAACGTCCGGGACAACGGGATCGGCATCGAGGCCGAGTTCGCCGACAAGGTCTTCGTGATCTTCCAGCGGCTGCACGCGCGGGATGCGTACGAGGGCACCGGCATCGGACTGGCGATCGTCAAGAAGATCGTCGAATACCATGGCGGGCGGATCTGGCTGGACGTCGACGTTCCGGAAGGCGCGTCGATCTGGTTCACGCTCCCGGTGCTGCCGGGTACGGAGTCGCTGGAAAGCACGGGAGAGCTGGTGGGAAATGAGCGCTGACCGGGAGAGTGGCACGCCGATCGAGGTGCTGCTGGTGGAGGACGACCCCGGCGACGTCCTGATGACTCAGGAGGCGTTCGAGGAGCACAAGGTGCGCAACCGGCTCACCGTGGTCTCCGACGGCGCGGAGGCGCTCTCCTACCTGCGCCGCGAGGGCCAGTTCACGAACGCGGTCCGCCCCGACCTGATCCTGCTCGACCTGAACCTGCCGAAGCGGGACGGCCGGGAGGTGCTCGAGGAGATCAAGAAGGACGACGAGCTGGGCCGGATCCCGGTCGTGGTGCTCACCACCTCCTCGGCCGACGAGGACATCCTGCGCAGCTACCAGTTGCACGCGAACGCGTACGTGACCAAGCCGGTGGACTTCGAGCGCTTCATCGCCGTCATCCGCCAGATCGACGAGTTCTTCGTCAGCGTCGTGAAGTTGCCGCCGCGTGCTTGATCAGGTCGCCGAGCTCGTCCGCGAGGTAGCACACACCGTCGTCCTGCCCCGCTTCCGGCGGCTGGCCGACGACGAGGTGAGCCAGAAGGCGCCCGGTGACCTGGTCACCATCGCCGATCAGGAGTCGGAGCGGGCGCTGACCCGCGGCCTCACCGCGCTGCTGCCCGGCTCCGTGGTGGTCGGCGAGGAGGCGGTCGCGGCCGACCCGGCCGTGCGTGACCGGATCGGCGCCGGCGGGGCGGTCTGGATCGTGGACCCGGTCGACGGCACCAACAACTTCGCCGCCGGCCGGACACCGTTCTGCGTGATGGTCGCCCTGGTCAATGACGGTGAGACGACGGCGGCGTGGATTCTCGACGTGGTCGGGGACCATCTGACGGTGGCCGAGGCGGGCTCCGGCGCGTACCGCGATGGGGTCCGCGTCAAGACCCGGACCGACGACCCGGGTGCCGCGTCGCTGCACGGCGTCGTCTCGCACAAGTACCTTCCGGAGGACCTGCGGCAGCAGGTCCGTGCGAACGCCGCCGGCCTGGGCGGTCATACCGCCGGGCGGCACTGCGCCGGGTACGAGTACCCGGCGATCGCCACCGACGAGCAGCAGTTCGGGATGTTCTGGCGGATCCTGCCGTGGGATCACACCCCCGGCTCGCTCATCGTCCGCGAGGCCGGCGGTGTGGTGCGCCATCTCGACGGCACCGAGTACCGCCCGGTCAATCACCAGCGGGGCCTGCTCGTGGCGGCGAACGCGGAGATCTGGGACACGGTTCACGGCACGCTGTTCCCGGACGGTTCGCCGGACGTCGATCCCACCTAGGGTGCGAGCATGAGCGCGTACCTTGATGATCTTTTCGGGTTGGGCGGGCGCACCGCCGTGGTGACCGGCGGCAGCTCCGGGATCGGCCGTGCGATGGCGATCGCGCTCGGCCGCGCCGGAGCGCGGATCGTGGTGGTGGCCCGGCGCGAAGCGCCGATGGCCGAGGTGGTGGCCGAGCTGCGCGATCACGGCGCCGAGGCGGACGCGATCTCCGCGGACCTCGCCGATCGCACGGCCGTCAAGGCCGTCGCCACGAAGATCATTGAGGGGTACGGGGAACCCGACATCCTGGTCAACTCGGCGGCGGTCAACCTGCGCCCGCCGCTCGACGAGCTCACCGACGACGACTGGGATCTGACGCTGGCCGCCAACCTCACCGCGCCGTTCCTGCTCGGGCAGGCGTTCGGGCCGGCCATGGCACGCCGGGGCTGGGGCCGGATCATCAACGTGGTCTCGCAGCAGGCGTTCCGGGCGTACGGGAACAGCGGCGCCTACGGAGCGGCGAAGGCCGGTCTGGTCGGGCTGACCCGCTCGCAGGCCGAGGCGTGGTCGCGGCACGGCGTCTGCTGCAACGCGGTCGCGCCCGGTGTGGTGCACACGCCGCTGACCGAGCCGGTCTTCGGCGATCCCACGAAAGTGGCCGCGCACGCGGCCCGGACGATGATCGGCCGCAACGGTTTGCCGACCGATTTCGCCGGTTGTGCGGTGTTCCTGGCGAGTGCTGCTGGGCAGGCGGTAACCGGCCAGACACTCTTCGTCGACGGCGGCTATTCGGCCACCTGAGCGATCTCCCTTTCACCAGGTCCGGCACGGTAAAGTACCGGCGCTTAGGACTTGGAGGTATTCGTGGCGGCCACTTTTCCGCGCCGGTGCACCGCCCTGCTGGCTCTTCTCGTGGTCACCGTTTCGGTGCTCCTCGGCGTGCCCGCCTCGGCGGCGCCGGCCGATCCCGAGGGCGGTACGAAAAAGCTCCGCACCGCGCTGGAGACCGCGGCCAAGGGCTACGACCAGGCGAAGAACAAACTGGCCGCCTCCAAGAGTCGTCAGAAGCAGCTGGCGGCCACGCTCAAGCAGTCCGAGGCGAACGCCGCGCTGCTGACCAAGCGGGTCAACGCGGTGGCGAACCGGTCGTACCAGCTGGGCCGGATCAGCACCGTGACGCTGCTGCTGAACAGCGCCTCGCCGGACGACTTCATCGAGAAGGTGCAGAGCCTCGACGTGCTCGCCCAGGTCGACGGCAGCACCCTCGCCGCCTACCAGGCCGACATCGACACCGCCAAGCAGGCCCAGCTCGCGCTGACCGCCGAGATCGCCGAGCAGAAGCGGCAGGTCAACGTGATGGCCCGGAAGAAGCGGGAGGCCGAGCTCGCCCTGGCCGAGGTCGGTGGCGGTGCGGCCGGCGGCTTCGTCTCGGCGAACTCCCCGGCGGCCAAGCCGGCGCCACGCAACTCTGACGGGTCGTGGCCGAAGGAGTCCTGCACGGTGAAGGACCCGACCTCTGGCGGGTGCATCACGCCGCGCACGCTGCACGCGTACCAGGAGGCGAAGAGCGACGGGTTCAAGCGCTACACGGTGTGCTGGAGCGAGCGGTCGTCCGGGGAGCACCCGAAGGGCCGGGCATGCGACTTCTCGTCGGCGGTCGGCACGTTCAAGAACGCGGCGGCGACCGGAGACGACAAGTCCTACGGTGATGGGCTTGCCGCCTACTTCGTGAAGAACGCGGACAAGCTCGGCGTGATGTATGTGATCTGGTACCGGCAGATCTGGATGCCGAGCACCGGCTGGCGGGCGTACAGCGCGAGCGGTGGACCGGCGGCGGTGCACACCAACCACGTACACCTCTCGATGCTCTGAACCCGGCCGGCTTTCGCCGGCCGGCTCCGGGATAGCGTTTCCGGTCATGGACGACCAGCGGTGGATGCGACGCGCCGTCGAACTGACGCACCTCTGCCCCCGCTCGGAGACCGCCTTCGCCGTCGGAGCGGTGATCGTCTCCTCGGGTGTGGAGATCGCCTCCGGATATTCGCGGGACACCGACCCGTATGTGCACGCCGAGGAGTCGGCCCTGCTCAGGGCCGCCGGCGACGCCCGGCTGCGGGAAGCGACGCTCTACAGCACGCTGGAGCCCTGCTCCAAGCGGGGCAGCCGGCCGCACGCCACCTGCGTGAGCCTGATCATCGCGGCCGGCATCCCGCGCGTGGTGATCGCCTGGCGGGAGCCGGACATCTTCGTCACCTGCGAGGGGATCGCCCTGCTGACCGCCGCCGGCGTCGAAGTCGTCGAACTGCCGGAGTTCGCCGGGCCGGCCATGGAGGCGAACGCGCACCTGATCGGCTGAGCGGCCTGCCGATCCCGGCCCGGTGCCGGGGCGCCGGTAGCATCCCGGCGATGGAAACACCGCCGCGTGCCCTCCCCTCGGCCCTCGCGACCGCCCTGGCGTTCGGAGCCAGCGGGGCTGTCCTGGTTCTGGAGATCGTGGCGTTGCGCCTGGTCGGTCCGTACGTCGGGGTGACTCTTCAGGTGAGCAGCTCGGTGATCGGCGTGTCCCTGGCGGCGATCGCGTACGGCGCGTGGATCGGCGGGCGCCTCGCCGACCGGTACGACCCGCGCGGGCTGCTCGCCCCGGCCCTGATCCTCGGCGCCATCGGGACGGCCGTCACGCTCCCGCTCGTGCGGTGGGGCGGGGAACTGCTGCGTGGTGGGGCCGCCCCGGCCGTACTGCTGCTCGCCGCGCTGGCCGTCTTCCTCCCGGCGCTCGTGCTCTCCACCGTCGCGCCGATGGTGGTCAAGCTCCAGCTCGGCGACCTGCGCAAGGCCGGCACCGTGGTGGGCCGGCTGTCCAGCATCGGCACCCTCGGCGCGATCACCGCGACCCTGGTGACCGGGTTCGTCTTCGTCGCGGCGATGCCGAGCAGCGTGATCATCCTGAGTCTGGCGGTGCTGCTGGCGATCAGCGGGCTGCTACTCGGGTGGTGGCTGCGCCGCGACGGTAACCGGCCTGATGTTCCCGGGTCGCCCAAGACCCGGGCGGTCCTGGCCGCGGTGGGACTGGTCGGTGCCGGGCTGGGCGCGACGGCACCGACTCCCTGTGACGTGGAGACGGCGTACCACTGCGCCCAGGTCGTCGCGGACACCGACCGGCCCGCCGGGCGCACGCTGATGCTCAACTCGGCGCGGCATTCGTACGTCGACCTGGACGACCCGCTGTACCTGGAATTCGAGTACGTGCAGTGGATCGCCGCGGTGGCCGACGTGCTCCGCCCCGCCGCCGCGCCGATCGACGCGCTGCACCTGGGTGGCGGCGGCTTCACCGTGCCGAACTATCTACGGGCCACCCGGCCGGGCAGCAACCAGTTCGTCCTCGAACTCGACGGCGGCCTGGTCGACCTCGACCGGGACAAACTGGGCCTGACCACCGGTGCCGACCTGCGGGTCGAGGTGGGTGACGCACGGGTCGGCCTGGCCGACCGGCCGGACGCGAGCTACGACCTGGTGGTGGGCGACGCGTTCGGGCATCTGGTGGTGCCCTGGCATCTGGCCACCCGGGAGATGGCCGCAGACGTGGCCCGGGTGCTACGGCCGACCGGCGTGTACGCCCAGAACGTGATCGACTACCCGCCCAACCGGTTCATCCGCGCCGAGGTGGCGACGGTGGCCGCGGCGTTCCCGCACGTCGCCCTGATCGCCCCACCGGACGCGATAGCCGGCGAGACCGGTGCGAACTTCGTCATCGTCGCCTCGCACTCACCGTTGCCGCTGGACGCCGTCCGTTCCGCGCTCACCCGTGTCAGGACTCCGGTCACCCTGCTGGCCGGCCCCGAACTGACCGATTTCGTGGGCGATTCCCGGGTCCTGACCGACGACTACGCCCCGGTCGACCAGCTCCTCGCCGGCTGACCCTCGTTCCGCCGCCGCCTCGGCAAGTCGTCGTGGCTCGAGGGTTTAGCCGCGGGTTTTCGAGTGCGGCACCGGACGGCGATCCGCTCGGGCGAGAATCGGCGCATGGGGCGTACGGAGCGAAACGGTCACGACGGATCGCTCCGTATCGCTGGGCGGTACCGCCTGGTCGAGAAACTCGGCACCGGTGGCATGTCGGTCGTCTGGCGCGGCTACGACGAGATCCTGGGCCGCGACGTCGCGGTCAAGGTGCTCTCGCCACGGCTGGCCGAGGACCGTACCTTCCGGGATCGGCTGCGGCAGGAGGCGCTCGCCGCCGCACGGCTCTGCCACCCGCACATCACCGGCATCTTCGACTTCGGCGAGGCGCCGATCTCGGATCGCCTCACCGTCCCGTACGTGGTGATGGAACTCAACGACGGCGAGTCGGTAGCAGCCCGAATCGGCCGGCAGGGTTCGCTGGACTGGCGGGAGGCCGTCATGGTCACCGCCGAGGTCGCCTCCGCGCTCGCCACCGCGCACGCCCGCGGGGTGGTGCACCGCGACGTCACACCGGCGAACGTGATGCTCACCGGGGCCGGCGCCAAGGTCGTCGACTTCGGCATCTCCGCCGCGGTCGGACAGCGGGACGCCGCCCCGGACGGCAGCCTGCTAGGCACCCCCGCATACCTCGCCCCGGAACGCCTGGGCGGCGCCTCCGTGTCTCCCGCCACCGACGTGTACGCCCTCGGCCTACTGCTGTACCGCGCTCTCACCGGCCGGCTGCCCTGGCCGGCCGGCAACACCGCCGAGGCCCTGCGCGCCCACCTGTACGCCGACCCGGAACCGATCCCGGACCTGCCCGGTATGCCGTCCGGCGTCGCCGACCTGTGCCTGCGCTGCCTGGCCAAGGCTCCGCGGGATCGTCCCGGAGCCGCCGAGATCGCGCGGGTTCTCTCCGCGACCGTCGGGCTGCGGGCGATCATCCCGCCGCTGCGGGAGGGCGAACGGCCGGCCGTACCGTCCATCCGAGCGGTCGCCCAGGTCCCGGGCCCCGGGCGCGACGACACGCGCCCCATCCGATCCGGCCGCCGCGAGGCCTCTACCGGGTCCGGCCGCCGCGAGGCCGCCATCAGACCTGGCCGGCGCGAAGCTGTCGCCCGATCAGGCCGGCGCGAAGCCCCCGTGCGAGACGATGCCCACCGGTCGGCGCTGCATGGCCTCGTCCGCACGCGTCTCTTCCGCAGGCACCTCAGCACGCTCCCTCCGTCCGGCACCCGCGCGGCGAACCTCAAGTTGCGCGCCGGCTTGAGGATCGGTTCCGCTCTGCGGCTGGGCGCCGTCCGTTCGCTCGGCGGTGGCCTCTTCATCGGCCGCCGCAACCGCGATGCGCGGCAGGCCCGCACCGGTCGGGACCGGATGCCGGCGATCGCCGCCTTCGCCACCGTGATCCTGCTCGCCGCGACCGCGCTCAGCTGGTCGGCCCGGCGTGAGGCGGAAGAGGCGGACCGGACGCAGACCACCGCGGCCGGCGCGGACGGCCCGGCTGTCGGAGCAGCGGCCGCCGGCGGTACGCGTCGCCCTCGTTGCGCCGTCCGATACGAAGTGCGGCACGACTCCGGCTCGGACTTCGAGGCGAAGCTGACCGTGCTGGCCACCGCGGAGCAGGGCTCGGGTTGGCGTGTCGAGTTCAGCTATCCCGGATCGCAACGTCTCGGCTCACTGTCGAAGGCGGTCGCACAGCACGGTCGCCGGGTCGTGGTGACCGGCAAGGGTCGCTCCCGCATGATCACCCTGCACGGCGAGTACCGCGACCGGAACCCGCTGCCGCTCTCCTTCATGCTGAACGACCAAACTTGCCGCGCCGAGGTCCTGGGCAGCACGAACCCTGAATCGGTCAAGAACAACTCGGTCAGCGCCACCGTCGAGGAGACCCCGTCCCGGGACAGCGGATCGCACAAGCGCAAGCGACCCGGTCCGCGCCGAAGCGGCACCCCCCGAAAGCCGGCGATCGAGGCACCCACCGGCCGGGCTCCCGCTCCCGCCCTCAAGGACGGCCCCGGCTTTTCCCTGGCCCTCTGACCGGAAGATCCCCACGGGCCGGCGCCGATAGGGTCGACACCATGACGAGACTCGCAGTGGTCACCGGCGGCGGAACCGGGATCGGGAAGGCAACGGCCGGCATGCTCGCCGGCGAAGGCTTCGACGTGATCATCGTCGGCCGCCGCGCGGACGTACTCGCCGACGCCGTGAAGTGGATCGGCCCGCAGGCCACCGCGGTGACCGCTGACGTCGCCGACCCGGCCCAGATCGCCTCGGTGGTCGAGGCGGTCGGCGGGCGCCCACTCGATGTGCTGGTCAACAACGCGGGCGCCTTCATCCCCGGTGACGAGGACACTCTCGACGGGGTGGCCGCCCGCTGGCGCGCCAACCTCGACTCCAACGTGCTCACCGCGGTGTTGATGACCACCGCGCTGCTGCCGCAGCTGCGCCGTCCGGGCGGGAAGATCATCCTGACCAGCTCGATCGCCGCCCAGCGAGGCGGTGGCGGCCCCTACTCCGCGGCCAAGGCGGCCCTGCACGGGTACGCCCTCGACCTGGCCACCAAGCTCGGCGGCGAGGGGATCACCGCCAATGTGATCGCGCCCGGATACGTGACGGACAGCGAGTTCTTCCTGGGCCGGATGACCCCGGAGGGGCATCAGGCCCGGATCGACGCCACGCTCGTCAAGCGCGCGGGCGTCCCGGACGACATCGCGGAAGCGGTCCGCTGGCTGGTCGGCCCCGGCGGCGGCTTCGTCACCGGGCAGATCATCAACGTCAACGGCGGTTCCGTCCTGGGCCGATGATCGTCTTTTCTCCTCACTCGGACGTGCCACCGGTGAACCGTCCCTCTCCCGGCCGGTTGGGCCGGAATCGCAGCCCGGACCAGCGCTCGTCGATCGCGACCTGCCCGCACGGCCGCATGTCGAAGTCGGCGACGATCGGCCACAGCGTGTCCCGGTTGATGTCGGCCTTATTGCCTTTCGGGTAGGCGATCCAGAAAGCGCCGGGCTTGTCCAGGTCAGCCTGATGCTCGGTCAGCTGCTCCCGCACGGCCGCCGCGTCCTCGACGAAGATCACCGCGGTCCCGGCCGTGGCCAGCGTGCCGGTCTCCCGGACTCCCTCCGGCATCGGAGTGAGCAGTGGCAGGCGAGCCGGCTCGTTGAGCCAGATGGTCGAGTTGGGCTTGATGAGCAGCTTCTCGGCGATCGTTTTGGTCATGTCTTAGAGCCTTACACCCTGGTGGCCATCGTTTGTCGCATTCATTGAAGCCGCCGGACCGGGAACGATGGGCCCGGCGGCCCCCACCAGCCCGGCAAGGGCGGCGGGGTGGATCACGCAGGCAGAGCCGGCCGGCCAACGGCCGGCCTGTCATGGTGGTGGGCGAGGTCGCGGCTGCCCTGGCCGTGCCTTACGCCGCGAAAGGCCTCGCCGCATCGGGCAACGCACCACCCGACTCGGCACGTGCCACCGGCCCGCCGGGAACACCATCACGAGCCCGCTCATCCCGCCCACCACCTCTCGACGATCCCGATCGGTCTGCGAACGTCGATGCCCGCTCGCCCCAGCAGCATTGCGGGTTCGCGAGCGGAGCGTGCGAATTCGTGCTCCGGCCTGTGGACAACTCCGGACTGTGGATAACTCGGGCCGGGCCGCCGCGGGCTGATAGACATGCCGGGTGACTGATTCGACGCGGATGACGGCGGGCGTGGCCGAGCGAGCAGCCGTGCGGGAGCGCGCCGAGGAGGTGCTCCGCAAACTGGCCGGCGAGCAGGCGGTGCTGCGCGAGGACCAGTGGCGCGCCATCGAGGCGCTCACCGTGGACCGGCGGCGCGTGCTCTGTGTGCAGCGCACCGGGTGGGGCAAGTCCGCGGTCTACTTCGTCGCCACGGCGCTGCTGCGCAACGGCGCCACCGCCGAGCCGGGCGATCCGCCGGCCGGCCCGACGGTCATCGTGTCTCCGCTGCTCGCGCTGATGCGTAACCAGGTGGACGCGGCCGCTCGGGCCGGCATCCGGGCCCGCACCATCAACTCGGCCAATCTCGACGAGTGGTCCCTGATCGAGCACGAGATCCGTGCCGGTGACGTGGACGTGCTGCTGATCAGCCCTGAGCGGCTCAACAACCCCGACTTCCGTGACAACGTGCTTCCCGGCCTGGCGTCGAGCACCGGGCTGCTCGTGGTGGACGAGGCGCATTGCGTCTCCGACTGGGGGCACGACTTCCGCCCCGACTACCGGCGCCTTCGGACCTTTCTGAGCGGCTTGCCGGGGCGCACGCCAGTGCTCGCCACCACCGCCACCGCCAACGCCCGGGTCACCGCGGACGTCGCCGAGCAGCTCGGCGACGCCCTGGTGCTGCGTGGCCCGCTCGACCGGGATTCGCTGCGGCTCGCCGTGTTGAGCCTGTCCGACCCGGCACAGCGGCTGGCGTGGCTGGCCGACCACCTCGACCGGCTTCCCGGCTCCGGAATCATCTACACGCTTACCGTCGCCGCGGCGACCGAGACCGCGGACTTCCTGCGAACCCGAGGGTTCGCCGTGGCGTCGTACACGGGACAGGTCGAGGACGCGGACCGCCGAGCCGCCGAGCAGGACCTGCTGGACAACAAGATCAAGGCTCTGGTGGCGACGTCCGCCCTCGGCATGGGCTTCGACAAGCCCGATCTGGGGTTCGTGGTCCACCTCGGCGCGCCGAATTCACCGATCGCGTATTACCAGCAGGTCGGCCGGGCCGGCCGGGCGGTCGAGCACGCCGAGGTGGTGCTTCTGCCCGGCCCGGAAGACGCCGCGATCTGGCGGTATTTCGCTTCGCTCGCGTTCCCGCCGGAGGACCAGGTGCGTGCCGTGCTGACCCAGCTCTCACCGGATCGGCCACTCTCCACGCAGGCCTTGGAGCCACTGGTCGACCTGCGGCGCAACCGGCTCGAGCTGATGCTCAAGGTCCTGGACGTGGACGGCGCGGTCCGCCGCACTCGCGGCGGCTGGCTCGCCACCGGCGAGCCGTGGACCTATGACACCGTCCGGCTCCGGCGTGTGGCCGAGGCGCGCGAGACCGAGCAGAAAACCATGATTGAGTACGCGAGGACGACCGGCTGCCGCATGGAGTTCCTCCGTCGATGCCTGGACGACCCCGGCGCTGCCCCGTGCGGTCGATGTGACAACTGCGCCGGTCCGCTCTTCGACGCCGAGGTCTCGTCCGCCGCGCTGGCCGCCGCCGGCGCGTTCCTGGGGCGTCCCGGTGTGGAGATCGCGCCGAAGAAGATGTGGCCCACCGGCCTGGCCGCGATCGGCATCTCACTCAAAGGCAAGATCGGTCCAGCCGAGCAGATCGAGCCGGGCCGGGCGGTCGGCCGCCTGTCCGATCTCGGCTGGGGCAGCCGGTTGCGAGGTGTGGTCTCGCCGGAGTCTCCGGACGCCCCGATCCCCGCCGAGTTGGCCGGTGCCGTGGTCGAGGTGCTCAAGGCATGGGCTCACGGTGACGACGCGTGGCGGCAGCGCCCAGTCGCCGTCGTAGCGGTGGGTTCCCGTCGTCATCCACAACTTATCCACAGTCTGGCCGAGCACATCTCGGTGATCGGCCGGCTCCCGCTGCTCGGTGCGCTGTCATCCGATCGGATGAGCGAAACCGGTCAGCGTGGCAACAGCGCTCAGCGGGTACGCACGCTCCACGACGCCTTCACCGTCCCACCCGAGGTCGCCGGCCAACTGGCCGCCCTGTCCGGACCGGTCTTGCTGGTCGACGACCTGGTGGACTCCGGCTGGACCATGTCCCTCGCCGGCCGCGCACTCCGCCGCGCCGGCGCGGCGGCCGTCCTCCCGCTGGCCCTGGCGGTAGCGGGCTGACCACCCACTAACACCGACCCAGCGGTCGTGCCGCGAGGCCCCGCGGGCTGGTCGGCCAGGTGATTCGCGATCGTGGCGACGCTGCCCGGGCTGGTTGGCCTTGCACCTGACGGGTGCCGGCTCGGCGATCGCGCTGCGAGGCTGCCCGGGCTGGTCGGCCTGGCGAATCGCGGGCGTCGGCTCAGCGATCGTGCCGCGAGGCTCCCCGGGCCTACTCGGGCTTACTCGGGCCTCGCGAGTGCCGGCTCAGCGATCGTCGCGACGCTGCCTGGGCTGGTCGGCCTCGCGGCTCGTGGGCGCCGGCTAAGCCCGGCGAGCTGCGGCGATCAGTCTCAGGCCCGGCCGAGGATGGCGTTGCGGGTGGGCCGGCGGTCGATCTCCATGAAGCGGTGCGCCCCCTCCAGCTCGGCGAAGCCGGACCGGCGGTAGACCTCCTGCGCGTCCTTGGTGGCCAGGAGAAACCGCTGGAGCCCCTGCGCCGACAGGCTGTCCACGATGCTGTCGACCAGCCACGTGCCGAGCCCGCGACCGCGGTGCCGCGAGTCGACGAACACGTCACAGATCCAGGCGAAGGTCGCGCCGTCGGTGACCACCCGGGCGAAGGCGACCTGTTCACCCCCGGTCAGGACGGAGAAGGGGATGGAGCCGTCGATCGACCGGGCGACGAGATCGCGGGGGCGGCCGGCCGCCCAGTACGACTCCTCCGACAGCCAGCGGTGCACTCGGTCGAGGTCAACCCGTCCCGGATCGTCGGTCAGGGTGTACTCACCGCGTTCGAGCTCTGTCACCGTGTTCTCCTCAAGGTGTTCGTCAACGCAGGGACGGGTGTACCAACTGGCCGGTCTCGAGCCAACGCAGTTTCCAAACGCCGGTCCGGGGCGGTATACCGGCTGGGGGTATGCTGACGTCCGAGCCGGACGAATGGCGGATCGAGCGAGGCGAGTTGCCGAAGGGGTTGAACCATGGCCGTGACCAGCACTTACACCGTTAAGGGCATGACCTGCTCGCACTGCGTCCAGGCCGTGACCCAGGAGCTCTCGGCGTTGCCGGGGGTCGCGGACGTGCAGGTCGACCTGCCTTCCGGCGGGGTGACGGTGACCAGCGAGACACCGCTGACCGAGGACGCCGTGCGCACGGCGGTCGACGAGGCCGGCTACGAGCTCGCGGATGCCTGACCAGCTGCCCACCGAGGACACGAAGCCCACCGGCTCGCGCGCGGGGGACGCGGAGCCAGCAGGCACCCCCGCTGAGGAGACCGAGCCCGCCGGCACCCGCACGGGGGAGACGGAGCTAGCAGGCACCCCCGCTGGGCGCGCCGCGGCCAAAGGGGCGCGGCGTGGCGGCTGGGCCCTGACGGAAGAGGCGGAGCCAGCACGAGCCGCCACCGCAGGCGAGGCGACGCCGTCCGGCAGAACCCCGCAGGACCACGCCGCCTTCCGCCTTGCCGCGATCGGTGCGCTGCTCATCGTGGTGCTCTTCGCCGGCTACGGCCTCGGCCGCCTGAACAACGGCCCGGTGGCCGCCCCCGCAGCGCCGGCCACCACGACCCCGGCCGCCTCCGCCGCCGTGGACGAGAACCAGCCACACGTCCACGGCACCACCACAGCTCCGGTTCCCGGCGGGGCGGCGGGCGCGGCTGTAGGCGGCCTCTCGCTCAGCTCCAGCGGGCTGACGCTCACCCCACTGGCCACGACATTTCCGGCGAAGACCAACCAGAAGCTCGAGTTCACGATCAACGGCGCGGGCGGTGCTCCGATCACCACGTACGCGATCGTCCACGACAAGCCCCTGCACCTGATCGTGATCCGCCGTGATCTCACCGGCTTCCAGCACCTGCACCCGGTGATGGCACCGGACGGCACCTGGAGCGTCGACCTGACCCTCCCCGAGCCTGGCAGCTATCGGATGATCGCCGATTTCACCGCGCTGGTCGGTGGCACCCAGGTCGCCACCACGCTGGGCGGCGACCTGACGGTCGCCGGGAACTATGCGCCGGTCACCCTGCCCGATCCGGCCCTGGCCGCAACCACGGCGGCGTACGACGTGACGTACGAGGGAACGCCCGTCACCGAGTCCACCCAGCCCCTCCTGATGACCGTCACCGACGCCGCCGGCAAGCCGGTCGCGGTCGAGCCGTACCTGGGCGCGTACGGGCATCTGGTCGTGTTGCGTCAGGGCGACACCGGCTACGTCCACGTGCACCCGGAGACGCGGCTCGCCGACGGCAAGGTCAAGTTCTGGCTGGCCGCACCGAGCCCCGGCACCTACCGGATGTTCTTCGACTTCCAGGCCGCCGGGAAGGTCTCCACAGCGGCCTGGACCGTCGTGGTCAGCTGAGCATCTTCGCCAGCGCGGGTGTCACACCCCACTGCCCGGCCAGCGAGTCGTACTCGGCGTGCTGGTCCGGAGTCGGCTCGGCACCGGTGCGCCGGGCCCGCAGCAGCAGGTTGCGTGGCGTGTGCGCGGAGTCGATGAACTCGACCACGTCCACCCGGTAGCCGTGCAACCGCAGCAGCGCCGCCCGCAGCGAGTCGGTCAGCACGTCGGCGAACCGCTCGCGCAGGATGGCGTGCCGGGTCACCTCCGCGTACGGCGAAGGAGCCGCATTGCCCTTGAGCTGCGCGGCGATGTCGTGATGGCAGCACGGGGCGGCGAGCACCCACCGGGCCTGCCACCGGACCGCCCGGGCCAGCGCCTGGTCGGTCGCCGTGTCACAGGCGTGCAGCGCGAGCACCAGGTCCGGTGTGAACGTCAGCTCGGCGTCCTCGATGGTCCCGGCCACGAACGTCACGTCGTCCGAGCAGCCGAGTCGATCGGCGACCGCGCTGTTGCGTACCCGCTGATCCTCTCGCACATCGACCCCCACAACCTGGACCTGCGTGCCGCGCCCGGCCAGGTATCGGTAGGCGGCGAAGGTGAGGTACGCGTTGCCGCACCCCAGGTCGACGACGCGCAGCGGCGTCGGCAGCTGCTCCGGCAGCGTCGCCGCCAGTGCCCGGAGGAACGCGTCGATCTGCCGGCGTTTCGCCGCGTTGCCACCGATCACCTCGAACAGCGGGTCGCCCGGGTCGAGCAGCCACTGCTTCGCGCGATCGTGTTCCTGAGCGGACGGCGGCGAGACGGCGCCGCCCCGGTGCACCTGCGCGTCACCCTTCTTGGTGATCCGCACCTGCACGGTGGCCGACTCGGTCTCCACGTGCCAGTTTCCGAACGGCTCGGCGAGCAGCGCGTCCACCGCGGCCGCGGCCTCGTCGCCGGGTGTGACGTTGCGGGTGTACGGCCGCGCCCCGTCATCGGTGACGATCTGCAGTTTCCGCCCGTGCTTGAGGGTGACCGGCCGCACCTGTGCGCGGGTCACCGAGGGGACGTGGCCGCGGCGCCGTCCGGCCGCGACGGCCCGGGTGAGGCCCGGCGCGAGCAGGAGTTCGCGCACCTCGGCGAGTGCTTGATCGAGCGGTTCTGGCATGGCATCCATTCTGCCGGGCGGTTAAGTTGATCGGCGGGGCGCGGAGAGGAGGTGCTGCTCGTTGAGCCGTGCGATGTTCATGAGGGCCGAAACGCTCTCGTCCCGGCTGCGCGAGCACACCCGGGACGAGCATGCCGCCGCCCGGCGAAGCTCGTTCATCGAGGGCTTGGCGTCCGGCCGGCTGCCCTTCGCGGCCTATGCCGAGCTTGCCGCTCAGCACTGGTTCATCTACGAGTCTCTCGAGCTGGCCGCGTCCGCGATGTCCACCGATCCGGTGGCCCGCCACTTCGTCTTCCCGGAGTTGTTCCGGATCCCGGCGCTCGAGGCCGACCTGCGGTACCTGTACGGGGCCCGCTGGCAGAGCCGGGTCACCGCACTGCCGTCCACCAGCACGTACTGCACCCGGATCCGGTATGCGGCGGTCGACCAGGACACCGGGTATGTGGCACATCACTGCACCCGATATCTCGGCGACCTCGCCGGCGGGCAGTGGCTGGGCCGGGCGATCGTGGCGGCGTACGGGCTGCGCCGCCAGGGCTACCGGTTCTTCGTCTTCGAGGGCGTCGACCCGCCGCTGTTCCGAGCCCGCTACCGGGACCGGCTCAACGCCGTACGCTGGACCCGGCCCGAGCAGGACGCCTTCCTGGCCGAGGTGTCCGCGGCGTTCCGGCTGAACATCGACATGCTGGCCGAGCTGGGGGAGCACTGGACGTGACGGATCCCTTCCCGCCCGAAGTGGTCGCGCAGATCGCACGGCACATGAACGAGGACCATGCCGACGACAACGTGTTGATCGTCCGCGCGTTCGGCGGTGTCCCGGCCGCGACCACGGCCCGGATGTCAGGCATGGACGCGGAGGCGCTGGAATTCGCCGTGGCCGTCGACGGGATCGAGACGCCGGTCCGGGTCCCGTTCCGCGAGCGTCTCACCGACCGGGGCCAGGTCCGGGCCGAGGTGGTCCGGCTGTATCAGGAGTCGTGCGCCGCCCTGGGCATCCCGCCGCGCCATTGACGCGGCGGGACATCAGGGGTGCCGGTCAGGCGTCGGCTGTGGTGCCCACGCCGGCCTCGGAGCCACCGCTCAGGTCGGCGGCAGCGCTCTCCTCGGCGGTGCCACGCGGGCTGCTGCGACGGCGCCGGCGACGCGGCTGAGCATCCCCCTCCGGAGCAGCCTCGGCGGAAGCCGAAGCAGCCTCGGCTGAAGCCGAAGCCGAAGCCGAAGCCGAAGCCGAAGCCGAAGCCGAAGCCGAAACCGGAGCCGAGGCCGAAACCGGAGCCGGTGCCGAAGCCGGTGCAGCCTCGGCGGCAGGTGCGTCACCGTCGGAGAAGAGCGGCTCGACCGTAGCCGCCCGGCGCCGGCGAGTCCGGGCACGCGGCGCACCCGTTCCCTCCCCGGAGTCGTCCGGAGCAGCCGTAGGAACATCCGATGCGGGGACATCCGATGCCGGGGCGTCCGGCGTACCAGAAGAAGTCTCGGAATCGCTCAGCCGGCGGCGGCGCCGCTGGCGCTTGGCCCGCTCGCCGTCGCTCTCACCCTCGGACGTGGGCGCGGGGGAGGACGGACCGGAACCACCGCGTGAGCGGCCCCGCGGATTGCGACCACGGCTCGGCCGGCGCCCACCACCCAGGTCCTCCTCGACCTCGGCCGCGAGGCCCGCACGGCTGCGCTCAGCGGTCGGCAGGGTGCCCGAGATCTCGGTCGGGATGTCCAGGTCGGTGTAGAGGGCCGGGCTGGTGTGGTACGTCTCCGGCGGCTCCGGCATGCTCAGCCCGAGCGACTTGTCGATCAGGACCCAGCGCGGCATGTCCTCCCAGTCGACGAACGTGACCGCGACACCTGTGGCACCCGCCCGGCCGGTCCGGCCGATCCGGTGCGTGTACGTCTCCGGGTCCTCCGGGCAGTCGTAGTTGATCACGTGGGTGACGCCGGAGACGTCCAGTCCGCGGGCCGCGACGTCGGTGGCGACCAGCACGTCGATCTTGCCGCCACGGAACGCGCGGAGTGCACGCTCCCGGGCGCCCTGGCCCAGGTCACCGTGCACGGCGGCGACCGCGAAGCCGCGGAAGTCGAGGTCCTCGGCGACCCGGTCGGCGGCCCGCTTGGTCCGCGTGAAGATCATCGTGAGGCTGCGTTCGCGGGCCTGCAGGATCCGCGCCACCATCTCCAGCTTGTTCAGCGGGTGGGTGCGGTAGACGACCTGCTTGGTCAGCGGTGAGGCGACGCTCTCCGCGGTGTGCCCGGCATGGATGGTGACCGGGTTGCGCAGGAACCGCCGGGACAGGGCGACGATCGGGTCCGGCATGGTGGCCGAGAACAGCATCGTCTGCCGCTGCTCCGGCAGCATCGCCAGGATCTTCTCGACGTCCTCCAGGAAGCCCAGGTCGAGCATCCGGTCGGCCTCGTCGAGGACCAGCGCCTTGATCGAGCCGAGTTTCAGCTGCTTCTGCTTGGCCAGGTCGAGCAGCCGGCCGGGAGTGCCGACCAGGATCTCGACGCCCTTCTTGAGGGTGTCGACCTGCGGCTCGTACGCCACACCGCCGTAGATCGGCAGAACCCGGACACCCCGGGTGCTGCCCGCGGCGGCGAGGTCGCGTGCCACCTGGAGCCCGAGCTCACGGGTAGGTACGACGATCAGGGCCTGCGGCTGGCCGTCGGCGCCCTCGGACGGGGCGGTGATCCGCTCCAGCAGAGGCAGGCCGAAGCCCAGGGTCTTACCGGTGCCGGTCGGCGCCTGGCCGATCAGGTCGGTGCCCCGCAGGGCGATCGGCAGCGCGTACTCCTGGATGGCGAACGCGTGCGTGATGCCGGCCTTGGCCAGGGCCTCGACCGTCTCGGCGCGGACGCCCAGATCGGCGAAGGTGGGGCTGTCCGGGCGGACCGGCGCGCGAGTGGTTACGGGTACTAGAGCTTGCTCATTGTCGGTCATGAAGTTTTACGGGTGCCCTCTCGTGGTGCGCCCGTCGTGTCACTGGGGCGCGGTCTCGTATAGGCGCGGGCCACACGCCAAAGACAGGCGGGCCGCACGCGCAGTCGCCGGGCGGAAGAGCCCAGCCGGTCGGCTGGGCAAATCGACGCCGGCGGCGACCAGACGAGTCTACCCGACGAACGTCGGGTGCACTGGAGAGCGAATTTACGGGAGGGAACCCTGTGACCAGGGCACCCTCCCGGTACCTCAGCGAGTGGTGAAGCCGAACGGGCGGTGCGACGCCTCGGCGATCTCCACGTAAGCCACCTTGGCGATCGGAATGATCACCTTGCGGCCCTTCTCGTCCGTGAGCGACAGGACGCTGTCCTTGGCCATCGCCTCGGTCACCGCCTGCTCGACCTCCGCCGGGGTCTGCGCGCTCTCCAGCACCAGCTCACGCGGCGAATGTTGCACGCCGATCTTGACCTCCACGGAGCCCTCCTCTGTAAACCGTCTACCGCTGAAAAGGCTATCCGATTTCCGGCGGCGTTCCGGCCGTTGAACCTCCCTGCAGCGGGAAGCTGGCGATCCCACGCCAGATCAGCGCAGCTACGAGAGCTTCGGCTTCAGCTTTGGGCGTACGCCGCCCGTTCGCCAGCCAGAACTGTGCTGCTTGACCGGCCGCCCCGGCGAGGCCGGAGGCGAGCAGTTCGGCCTGGTCCGGCCGCAGCCCGGTGTCCGAGATGATGGTGTCGGTCACGGCGGCGATGCAGCCCTGCTCGACGCGCTCCACCCGCTGGCGCACCTGTGGGTCGTTGCGCAGGTCCGACTCGAAGACGAGCCGGAAGGCCTCGCTCTCGTGATCCATGAAGTCGAAGTACGCGCGAACCGCGCCCTTCACACGCTCCTTGTTGTCGGGAGTCGCCAGCATGGCCCCGCGCACCTTGGCGATTATCGCGTCGCAATGCGTGTCGAGCAGGGCCAGGTAGAGCTCCAGCTTGCCGGGAAAGTGCTGGTAGAGAACGGGCTTAGAGACGCCCGCCCGCTCCGCGATGTCATCCATCGCGGCGGCGTGATAGCCGTGCGCGACGAAGATCTGCTGCGCGGCGGCCAGCAACTGCTTGCGGCGCGCCGAACGTGGCAGGCGGGTCGGTCGTGCGGTCTGTGCCCCGCCGGACGCAGCGGTCATTTCTTGAACCTCCAGGGGGTCGGTCCCCGCAGTTTGGCGTCGCGGATTGCCCGGATCGGCGCATGTCGCGGTCGTGCCGGCAATTGTCGCGCCGCTGCAACTTATCGCCACTGCAACCACACGGTAGCCTCAGCGGGGGCGAGCGAGGAGCACGCGGTGGATGAATCAGGGCATTCCGGAGACACCGGAGCCTCAGCGGGCGGCAACGGCGCCGACTCGCGGGACCGCACCCGAGTTGACGGGTGGATGAACGGCGAGAGTCCGTGGGCCAACAGGAGTGCGGCATCGGACCAGGAAACGGACATACCGCCGTGGCGGCGTCCGGCGGACGGCCGTTCCTTCGGCCGGCAGCAGATTCCGGCCGAACGCCCCTTCGGCACCGCCCCCGCGTCCGGCGTACCCACCCAACCGCCGGCCCCGCCCGGATACCTGGAAAACGCCGAGATTCCCTCTTCCGGGAACATCGAGCCCGGAAGGAGCGGCACCATCGCGACCGGAAACGTGGAGCCGGCGACGTCCTGGTCCGGTGAGCGCAGCCGCCTCGCCGACATCCTCGGCCACCGGCGCTCCCCGGGTGCCGCACCGGTGCCGCACAGCCCGGCGCCCCCGCCCGCGCCGAGCAGCGCCGCCCCCGCGCCGAGCAGCGCACCGCCTTTTCCGTACGAGGGTGATCTCGACGACTCGTACCGGGATGTGGTCACGCACCGTGCCGCGGTGCCGATGGCGCGTCCCACCTCGGGCTGGGCGCCGGCCACCGAGCCGGAGATCACGAAGCCCGCACCACCGCCGCCCACCGATCCGATCCGCTCCCGTCACGCGCTGGTCACCGACACCCTGGCCCAGGGTCTTCCGCAGGTGGAGACCGCACCGCCGGGGGACAAACGATCGGCGGACAACCCGGCCACCCTGGCCCGGCCGTCGTACGATTCGTCCAGCTTCCAGCGCCGCTCCTTCGAGCCGGCGCCGGTCGCCTTCCCGCCCGCCGCCGACGACGTCACCTCTCCCTACGCCCCGCCCGCCGGTGAGCCCAGCGAGAAGAAAGGGGCGCTCCCCCAGCGCGTACCGGCTCAGCCGGACGTGCCCCGAGTTCCGGAGCCGCCCTCCGTGGAGCCATCGGCCGAGGCGCCCGCCCTGGCGCGCATCGCGACGCACCTGCGCCGCGGTGACGTGGTGCCGGCGCAGGAGCGGCAGGAGGGCTTCGACGTCCAGGACATCCTCGCCGCGGTGCGCGAGGTCGACGGCGTCCGCGACGCGTCGCTGCGGGCCACCCCGGCGGGCGCGCACAGCCTCCGCCTGGACCTGGCCGACGGCGCCGACCCGGCCGAGGTGAGCCGGCAGGTCGCCCGCCTGCTCCAGGACCGGATGGGCCTGGACGCGGCGATGCCCGGGGACAGCCCCGCGGCCGCACCGTTCGTACCCGGTCAGGCCACCCGTCCGGGCCGCGCCGCGGTGCCCACCGCCCCGGTCTCCGGCGCGGCCGCCGCACCGGCCTCGGCGCCACCCGCTCCGGCGCCGATCTCGGCCGCTCCCGCTCCCGCCCCCGCCCCGATTTCGGTAGCGCCGGCACCGGCCGCGCCGCTCCCCGAACCGAGGCCACGAGAGGTCCGGCCCTCGGTCGCCGCGCTGGTGCCGCACGACGCGAGCCGGCCGCGGCCGCTGGACCCGGGCGACAATCCCGGCCCCCGCGTGGTCATCGAGAACGTGCACGTCAACACGTTCGGCGCGGACGCCACCGTGGAGGTGCGGCTGCGTGCCGGTGATCGGGCCGCCTCCGGTGTGGCCACCGGCCCGGCGGTCGACGGCTACCTGCTGCGGCTCTGCGCCACCGCGACCGCCGGCGCGATCGACGAACTGCTCTCCGCCTCTCAGCACGAGGAGGGCCCGGCCCGCTGCTTCGTCGAGCACGCCGCAGCCGTCTCGTTCGGCCAGATGCAGGTCGCGGTCGTGGTGCTGCTGCTCTCCTGCGGCGGTGGCTGGGTCGAGCAGCTCGCCGGCTCGGCCGTGGTCACCGGTGACGACCGGCACGCTATGGTCCGCGCCACGCTGGCCGCGGTCAACCGGCGCGTTGAGGCACTGTTGGCTTGATGAGAGGCGCGGTTCTTGCCGACGACAGTGCGCTGTTGCCGGCGGGTGAGGTCCCGCCGCCCTGGCCCGCACGGCGGGTCCAGGTCGGCGGATCGATGCTGCACGTCCGGGAGACGCCGGGCCTGAGCTCCAGCGCCGAGCCCGCGGTCTACGTGCACGGGCTGGGCGGCTCCTCGCAGAACTTCACCGACCTCGCCGGCCTGCTCGCCGACCGCCTGGACGGGCACGCGCTGGACCTGCCCGGGTTCGGCTACAGCGACGCGATCCCGCGCTACTCGATCCCGGCGTTCGCGGACACCGTCATCGACTACCTGGAGCACTCCGGACGCGGCCCGGTCCACCTGATCGCCAACTCGCTCGGCGGCTCCATCTCGGTGCGTGTCGCCGCGCTGCGCCCCGACCTGGTCCGCACGCTCACGCTGATCTCGCCGGCCATGCCGTTCCTCAACCCGCGCCGCACCGCGCAGGGCCCGGTCCTACCGCTGCTCGCCCTGCCGCGCGCGGACCGCATCGTGGCCTGGGCGCTGACCCGGGTCACCGCGGAACAGATGGCCGAGCAGGTGCTGGCCGCCTGCTTCGGCGACACCACCAAGGTGCATCCGCAACGCCGGGCCGAAGCGATGGAGGAGATCCAGCTCCGCTACACGGTGGCCCACTATCCGAAGGCGTACCTCGGCACTCTCCGCGGTCTGGTCGGCAGCTTCCTGCGTGCGTACCTGCCGGGCGCCGACTCGCAGTGGCGGCTGGCCGGCCGGATCCAGGCCCCCACGCTGGTCATCGGCGGCCTCAACGACCGCCTGGTCGATCCGCGGGTGCCGGCCCAGGTGGCCCGCGCCATCACCGACAGCCGCCTGCTGGTACTGCCCGGCGTCGGCCATGTCGCCCAGATGGAGGAACCCCGGCTGGTCGCCCGCGCGATAGTCGGCCTTCTCGACGAGATCCAAACCCCGCTCGGCTGAAGCCAGGCTGTTCTCTCACTCCCTTTTTCGATACGCGCCACGAAGAGTCCCACCGAGCCGCGCGATCCGCCGCCGTGCTTGCGGTCCCAGCGCGACCGCCGGGCCCATGCATCCGGTCGCCGCCGGTGCCGCGCCCGATGTGCCGTGGCGCACATGATTCGTGCCGGGTGGGCGTGTTCGGCCGGATGTGGAAGCCTTGAACCCGATGATCTCTCGCGTACACGTCGCCGAGCCGGAATCCCCGTCCCGGGGAGATCGGTGGCGCCAGTCTTGGCTCCTGGTCTTCGCGGCCACGATCGTCCTGCTCATCGTGGCCGCGGCCGGCCAGCTCGGCTCGCCCGTCCCGGCCGGGAATGCGGCAGCCGCGAGTTCACCGTCCGCCGGGGTGAGCCCGGCCGCGCCTTCGCCCGCGGTCTCCGGGTCCGCCGTATCGATCCCATCGTCGAGTGCCGCGACCGCTCCGATGGCGAACTCGCCATCGCCGGGCGCTCCGTTGCCCAGTGTTCCGCTGCCCAGTACTTCGCAGCTCGGTGCTGCGCAGCCTGGGGCCCCAATGCTCGAGTCCGCGCCGGCGGCGCCCCCGTCCGCCGCCTCCGGCCCGTTCCCCACCGCCGGCGTGCTGAGACTCGCCGCCCCAGCGCCCACCCGCGGCACCGGCCGTTTCCAGTACGCGAGCGGCCGCGGCCCGGTAGCCGGCGCCAAGGGCCCACTGCGCCGTTTCCGCGTCGCGGTCGAGAGGGGCAGCAATGAGGACGTCGACGTGTTCGCCGCGCAGGTGCGGTCGATCCTCGGTGACAAGCGCAGCTGGTCCGGCGGCGGCCGGGTACGCCTCCAGCCGGTCGCCGGCTCCGACCCCGCCGACTTCACGGTCTACCTGGCGACCCGGGACACGGCCGGGCAGATGTGTGCCCGGGGCGGCACCAACATCCGGATCGGCGGCGTGCCGTACACCTCGTGCCGTGCGTCCGGGAAAGCCATCATCAACCTGGACCGCTGGCGCGGCTCGGCCCGCCCCTACGTGCAGGCCGGGGTCGACCTCGCGACGTACCGGCAGTACGTGATCAACCACGAGGTCGGCCACGAACTCGGCTACCGCCACCAGGGCTGCCCGAAGGCCGGCACTCCCGCGCCGGTGATGGTGCAGCAGACCATCACCCTGCGCGGTTGCGTCCCGTTCGCATGGCCGCGCCACAACAACCGCGACCTCTCGGGCCCAACGCTCTGACCTCGGCTTTCGGCCCATCCGGTACGGAAACGCGAAAGTCCTGAGACACGCGGTGACTCATGGCAGGCTAGCGCTTGCTATGGCAAACGCGACAAATGGTCCCGCTGATCCGAGCGCTTCCGGCATTGACCGGCGCGCCGACGCCATGCCCGAAGAGGCACAACCGCCGCCCAGGACCCTCCCGGCGACCGCAACGAAGTCGATGATCACAGTGCCCACGGAGCCCGCCCGCAAGCCGGCACGGCCGCCACGAGGCCCCGACGCCGGCGACGCCCCCGCCACGAAGACGCCGCCGCCCAAGACGCCTCTGGCCGAGACACCCCCGGCCAAGACGCTTCCGGCCAAGACACCCCCGGCCAAGACGCTTTCGGCCAAAACGCCTCCGGCCGAGACGTCCCAGGTCGAGACGTCCCAGGCCAAGACGCCCCCGGCTAAGACACCTCCGGGCGAGACCCCTGCGGTGAAGGCTCCCGCAGTCAAGTCGACCTCCAGCCAAGCGACGCCCACCCGCGCGGCCGCCCGCAAGACCGCCACCCCTGCTGCCCGTAAGACCGCCACCGCGACCCCGGCCGCCCGTAAGACCGCCACCACGGCCCCGGCCGACCCGGCTTCCGGCGAGGCAGGCAACACCCCGGCCACCTCCCGGCGCCGCGCTGCCGCACCGGCCGAGCTCAGCGCCGAGTTCACGGCCGAGCATGCCCGCCACGCTGCCCCCTCGGACACCGCCACCGGGAGGTCGCGGCGCCGGACCACCGAGCCGGAGGCGGAGTCCGTAGCTGACCTGGCTCATCAGACCGCCCCCTCGGACACCGCCACCGGCAGATCGCGGCGCCGGACCGCCGAGCCGGGCGAGCCGGAGTTTGTGGGTGAGCAGGCCCGAGGCCCAGCCGCATCGGACGCCGCCGGTAGGTCGCGGCGCCGGGCCATCGCGCCGGGCGAGTTGGAGGCCGAGTTCGTGAGTGAGCCGGCCAGCCAGCCGGCCGCATCTGACACCACTACCGGGAGATCACGGCGCCGAACTGCCGTGTCGGCCGACCCGGCGGGGTCCGCGGCTGAGCTGGCCCGCAGGGCTGCCGTATCGGACACCTCTACCGGGAGGGCACGGCGCCGGACCGCCGCGGCCGAGCCGGAGCTGGGATCCGCGGTTGATCTGGACGGCCGGTCCGCCGTATCGGACGCGACCGCCGCGAGGTCGCGGCGCCGGATCGCCGAGCCTGACGCGGAGTCCATGGCTGAGCTGGACGGTCGGTCCGCCCTATCGGACCCTGCCGCCGCGAGGGCGCGGCGGCGGGCCGCCGTGGCGGCCGAGCCGGAGGCGGAGCCTGCGGCCGGAACAACTCGCCGGGCGACGAGCGGCACCAGGAGCAGGCGAAGTAGCTCGGCGGCGAAGACGGCCGACGAACTGCCGGCCTCGCCTATCCCGCCGACCGACCCGGACGCCACCGAGCAGGCCGGATCACCGGCGCGTTCCACACGGCAGCGCCGCACCCCTGCCGCACAGAGTTCGGCCGCACAGAGTTCGGTCGCACAGGGCTCGGCTGGACAGAGCTCGGCGGCGCAGATCTCCGCCGCGACGCAGGCCGCGACGGAGCATGCTGGCCATCCACCCGCGGAGATGACTCGCGGGATCGTGGAGCTCGCCGCCGAACGGCTGGCCGCCTCGACCGCGGCGGCCGGCCGAGCGGCCGAACCGGACGCCGACGCGGCAGATCAGGGCAGCCGGCGTTCTGCCACATCTTCGGCACGCCGGGCGAGCCGGTCCGGTGATACCGGCCTGGGCAGCCGCGCGCAGGGCTCGGCCGGCACTCGCCCTGGTGGCGGCTCCCGGCCGCCGCTCGCCTCCCGGCCACCGGCCGGCCCACCCGAGGCGGTGCGGCCTCCCGCCGGCAACACCAGCCCGGCCACCGGCAGTCCCCACGAGGAGACCGGCAGCGCCCGCCCGCAGGGCGGCGGCTCTCGCCAGGAGACCGGCAGCGCTCGCCAGGAGGCGGGCAACGCCCGTCCACAGACTGGCAACGCTCGCCCTCAGATGAGCAACGCCCGTCCGCAGGCCGGCAACGCCCGTCCGCAGGCCGGCAACGCCCGTCCACAGACTGGCAACGCTCGCCCTCAGATGAGCAACGCCCGTCCACAGACCGGTAACGCTCGCCCGCAGACCGGCAACGCTGGCCCGCAGGCAGGCGGCGCCCGCCCGCAGGGCGAGGCCTATCCCGAGCCGTTCACGTGGGCCACCCACCCGGAGGAACCGCCCGGCCCGGCATGGAAGACGGGGCAGGCCGGAGCGCACCGCGCCACCGAGGAGCAGGCCGAGGTGCCGGAAGCCGGATATCCGCGGATCGCGAACCGGCCGCCCGCCGGCCTTCCGGAGAGCGTCCGGCTCCCGGCGGAGCTGCCCGACAACCTCTGGCCGCCGCACGCCCTGCTCGAGCGGAACAACACCGAGAACATCTATGTCCCGGATCCGGTGCTGCGGGACGCGCCCGATACGGCGGCCGACCCGCCGCCGATGGAAGCGGTTACCGAGGAACTGCCCGGCGCGCGGCCCTATGTTCCGCCGCACCCGGCGGAGCGGCCTGACAAGCGCGAAGATGAGCACGAACCGGCGTTCCTCCCGGCGGTGCTCGGCCGCGACGATGAGGCCGAGGACCATGTGCCGGCGCGCTCGCGTACCAAGAATGCCCGGCACGCCGCGCCCTCGGCGTCACCACGGACTCTGCGGCGACGGCGGCGCGCGGTGCTTCTCGCGTACCTCATGGTGGTTGTGGTGATTTTGGTGATCGGACATCAGCTGCGCGACGATGAGCAACCCACCGCGCCCGGGCGGGAGGCCGCGCAGCGCGCGGCCGAACCGGTGGGCGCGGAACCAATGGATGTTCCTGCGGCGACGCCGCAGGCAGCAGAGGGCACGGCCGAGCCGGTCGGGGCAGGGGAGTTTCGGTACGCGAAAGGCCGCGGCCCCATGCTCGGCACCGGGGGACGCCTGCACCGCTTCCGGGTGGCGGCGGAGAAGACAGTGGCGGCTCCGGGGCCGGGCGATTTCGCAGCCGAGATCGACCGCACGCTCGGTGACCAGCGCAGCTGGACGTCCGAGGGCACCGTGCGACTGCGGCGAGTGCCGGGTTCGGCCGGGAACGCCGACTTCACCATCTTCCTGGCGTCCGCGCGCACGTCGGAGCGGATGTGCGCGACCGGTGGCCTGCAGACCGCGGGTTTCACCTCGTGCCGGGTGCCCGGCAAGGTGATCATCAACGCGGACCGGTGGGCCGAGGGGATCGTGGATTACCAGGGGCATCTCGCCGAGTACCGCCAATACGCGATCAACCACGAGGTCGGCCACGAGCTGGGGCACGGGCACGAGCTGTGCCCGGGGGAGGGCGAGCCGGCGCCGGTGATGATGCAGCAGACCTACGGTCTCAAGGGCTGCACCCGCAACGCCTGGCCCTATCTCGACGGCGAACGGTACGCCGGCGAGCCGATGGCCTGAATATTCCGCGATCCCGCATGCCGGGCCGTGTCGGACGTCATGGGCGTGTTGCCGCTGGACGAGCAAGAATAGGCGGCGATCCTTACCACCGAACCCGGGGAGTGAACTGTGGCTCTGCCCCCGCTCGTCGAGCCGGCCGCCGAGCTGAGCGTCGATGAGATCCGCCGCTATTCGCGTCACCTGATCATCCCCGATGTCGGGATGGACGGGCAGAAGCGGCTCAAGAACGCCAAGGTCCTCGCCGTGGGCGCGGGCGGCCTCGGCTCACCGGCGCTGCTGTACCTGGCTGCGGCCGGCGTCGGCACGCTCGGCATCATCGACTTCGACACGGTCGACGAGTCAAACCTCCAGCGCCAGGTCATCCACGGCGTCTCCGACGTCGGCACGCCCAAGGCGGAGTCGGCGGCGCGCAGCATCGCCGAGATCAACCCGCTGGTCAATGTGGTCATCCACAACACCGCGCTGGACCGTGACAACGTCAAAGAGATCTTCAGTCAGTACGACCTGATCGTCGACGGCACCGACAACTTCGCGACCCGCTACATGGTCAACGACGCCGCGGTGCTGCTCGGCAAGCCGTATGTCTGGGGTTCCATCTACCGCTTCGACGGCCAGGCCTCGGTCTTCTGGGAGGAGCACGGTCCCTGCTACCGCTGCCTCTACCCGGAGCCCCCGCCGCCCGGCATGGTCCCGAGCTGCGCCGAGGGCGGCGTTCTCGGCGTGCTCTGCGCGTCGATCGGCTCGATCCAGGTCAACGAGGCGATCAAGCTGATCACCGGCATCGGTGAGCCGCTGGTCGGGCGCCTGATGGTCTACGACGCCCTGGAGATGAGCTACCGCAAGATCAAGGTGCGGAAGGACCCGAACTGCGCGCTCTGCGGTGAGAACCCGACCGTCACCGATCTCCTCGAGGACTACGAGGACTTCTGCGGCGCGGTCTCGGTCGAGGCGCAGGAGGCCACGGCCGGCTCCACCATCACGGCCCGCGAGCTCAAGGACTGGCAGGACTCCGGCAAGGACATCTTCCTGGTCGACGTCCGCGAGCCCGCCGAGTGGGAGATCAACCGGATCCCCGGCGCGACCCTGATCCCCAAGGGCGAGATCCTCTCCGGTGAGGCGCTCGCGAAGTTCCCGCAGGACCGGCAGATCGTGCTGCACTGCAAGTCTGGCGTGCGTTCGGCCGAGGCCCTCGCCGCGCTCAAGACGGCCGGTTTCAAGGACGCCGTGCACGTCCAGGGCGGCATCGTCTCCTGGGTGAACACCGTCGACCCGTCCCTGCCGTCTTACTGACATCTCACGCTGAGGGGCCACTTTCGGGTGACCCCTCAGCGTGAGAATGGCTCAGCGAATCACAGGTTCGGCCGGTACCGTCACCACCGTGGTCGATATAGACGCCGCGATCGGGTACGTGGTCGCCCACGGTGACCCGGTCGAACGGGCTCGATTGTCCTACCTCCGGGCCGGGCAACCGCCGCCGGAGGAAGTCGTGGACCGCATCGCCTCCGGGCAGATGGCGGACGGCGGCTGGCCGGCATCGGCCGAGGGCGGGGTGCCATCCATCGACGCCACCTGTTTCCGCCTCAACGAGCTCGACGACCTCGGCGGCCTGCGCGGCCCCGTCGTCGAGCGCGCCCTGCACTGGCTGGCTGCCGCCCAGCGCGGCGACGGCACCTGGCAGGAGCACGAGACGCTTGCCGAGCAGGCCCCACCATGGGCGATGCCCGGCGACCCGGAAGCCACCCTGTACCTGACGTCGGTGGCCGGCTTCTGGCTCACCTCCGCGGCGGTGGAGGCGGACCCGTACCAGACTCGATCCCTCTACGGCGACGTCCTCGGCCGGGCGGCCGCCTGGGTGGTCTCCCAGCTGCGCCCGGACGGCACCTGGCCGTCCTTCCTGGCAGCCGGCTGGCATGCCGCCGGCCTGCTCAACCAGCAGCAGTACTTCTACGAGTCGGCGCGCGTGCAGCTGGTGCTGGGCGAGCGGCTGCCGGACATGTCACCGGCGGATGTGGCTTCGATGGCGGCGGTTCTGCGCCGGGTCAATCTCGGTGACGACTGGCTGCTGCGGAACGCGCGGAAGCGCTTGTCGGAGACCCAGCGCAGCGATGGTGGCTGGGACAGCAACGAGGGCCCGCTCTTCGACGTCAACACGACGCTGACGGCGCTGCGCGCCTGCCGCTGAACAGCCGAAACGCTCGCCCTGAGGGCGAGCGTTTCGACGTCCGGAGAGCTACGCGGTAGCGAGCGGGTTCAGCTTCCGCGACGATCGCGACCGGCGGGCTCGGATGAATCCGGCATTCCGATCGGCAACCGCCATCCGTACGTACCAGATGGCGCCGAGCGGAGTCATGACCAGGCTGTTGAACAGCGAATAGAGGGGGAGCAGCAGGAGCCACGGTGTCCGTACGCGCCAGTGGACGCACACGGTCGCGACGAAGTGCAACCCGAAGATCACCAGCAGCGCCCATCCTCCGGTGGCCAGCGTGACCCAGCGCAGCGGCAGCCCGAGGGTGGTCACGATGGCGCCGTAGATCCAGAAGACCGGGTGCCGGACGAGCAGGTGCAGGTTCATGACGAACAGCCGGAACTCGCCGCCGGACCAGGCGAGCCGCTGCCGGTACCAGCTCTTGACGGTGTCCGGCACGGCGGTGCTCACCGCGAACGGCAGGTGGCCGATCCGGTATCCGAGCGCCTTCGCCAGCAGGCCGGCCTCGACGTCGTTGCCCTGGAAGAACAGCGAGTGGCGGCGCATGACCGCACGGTGTGCCTCAGCCCGTGCCACGTGGCAGGCGCCTGACACCTGCCACGGCGCGATGTGCCGGAGCTTCATGGCGCTGCGGTATTCGTACGCTTGGAGCTGCCCGAGCGCGGTTCCGGTGTTCGACGGCACGAGCGGTACGGACGCGAAGTCGTAACCGTTGGCCGCCAGCATTCCCACGAGTTCGCCGAACGGCCGCTCGGTGACGCTGTCGGCATCGATGCAGACGACGTACGCCGCGCGGACCACGTGTTCGAGCGCTTCCCGGACGAGCATGTCGCGGGCCGCGCCCGAGGTGGCGCGCCGGCCGTCGGAGCCGATGCCCCCGGCCACGGCTTCGGCCCGATAGATCCGGAAGCCGTTCTTCTCAGCGATGCCGGCCAGGTCGCGGTAGAACGCCGCGGTCTCGCCGTTCGTCGTGCAGAGCAGGACCTTGGCGCCGTACTGGCGCAGGTAGTCCACATTCTCCAGATAGGAGACCGATCCGTAGATCGGAACCAGGATCTCGAAGTCCTCGTTCGGGGACCCCGCCGACGGCTTCCGTCCGGTGAATCCCGCCACGAGCGCGGGAGCACGATCGATCAGGACCCAGACCACCGGGATCACCAGGAAGGACAGGACGACGACCCACCAGGCCACCTGGGTCATCGGGCTCCCACCAGGTCGTGGCTGTGTGCGGCGGTGCTGTGCAGCAGGTCCCAGAGCAGCTCGCGAAGTTCCTCGGTGCCCAGGACCGCCGCCGCGGTCGCGATGCGGTCCACCTCGTCCAGCAGCGCGATCTGCGCCGGGCCGTTGGCGGTGACCGCGGAAACCCGCGGGTGCCGGGTGCTGGTCAGGTTCTCGATGCTGTCCAGCAGTTCCTCGTGCAGCTTCTCGCCCGGCCGCAGTCCGGTGTAGACGATCTGCGGCTCCGCGTCGAGCGCCACGGCGAACCGGCGCACCAGGTCCTCGATGCTGACCGGGTCGCCCATGTCCAGCACGTACGTCTCACCGGCCTGCGCCATCTCGCCGGCCTCGATGACGAGCCCGGCCGCCTCCGGAATGGTCATGAAGAACCGCGTGATCCGGGGGTCGGTGATGGTGACCGGCAGGCCGTTGCTGAGCTGCCAGTGCAGCGTCGGAAGGAACGAGCCACGGCTGCCGAGGACGTTTCCGAACCGCACGGAGGCGACCTGCATCGAGCTGCCCGCCCAGGCGGCCACGACACGCTCGGCGAGACGCTTGGTGGCGCCGAGGACGCTGCTCGGCGCGGCGGCCTTGTCCGTCGAGATGTTGACGAACGTGGTGGTGCCGGCGTTCGCGGCCGCGGCGACGACGTTGGCGGTGCCGATGAGGTTGCTCTTGACGCCCTCGGCCGGGTAGCGCTCCAACAGCGGCAGGTGCTTGTGCGCGGCGGCGTGGAACACGATGTCGGGACGGATCTGCTCCATCAGCCGGTGCATGGTGTGCCCGTCACGGATGTCCGCCAGAACCGTACGGTCGTCGTCCAGCAGACCGTGCCCGTTCAGCTCCACCTGGAGGCTGTGCAGGGCGCCCTCGTCGTGGTCGAGCAGGTAGACCGGACCGGGGGAGAGCCGATGCACCTGGCGCACGATCTCGCTGCCGATGGAGCCGCCGGCGCCGGTCACGAGCACCGACCGGCCCTTGATCGAGGCCCGCGCCGCAGCGCTGTACGTCGGTTCGGTGCTCTTGCCGAGCAGCTGGGCAAGAGTGGCCGGGTCGGCCAGGAACTGGTTCTGGTGCATCGAGCGATCTCCTTGGGTTGACCAAGGACGTCGGTTTCGCCGCTGGCTCCCCGCCGGACATGGGCGACCAACTCGCCCGGCGGTTCTGTGCCTCGCCCACGGCCCAGGTGCGGGCCGTCTGGAAATATCCTGCCTTCGCCCGATTTCTCCAGCATCAGCCGATCGGTCAGGATTACGGTGAGTGACGGCCATCCGGGCGATCGCGGCGCGCTCGGCAGGCTGTGGACGAAGTGTGGAGATGTGTCGCAGATCCCATGCCGAAGCCCTGGTTCCAGCGGGTGTCGGCCTATCTTCGGCGCGTGCTGTTCTTCGACGACCACGACGCCGACGGCGGGCCCGGTGAACCGGACCCGCCATCAACGGTGCGTGACCACCGCGCCGCGCTCATCGCCTCGGTGCTCGGCACCGCCGTCCTGATCGTGTTCCTGGTCGGCTCGCTCCTGGCCGGCTCGCTGTTGCTGCGGTTCCTCGCCTGACAGCCGTCAGCGGGTGTGGCCGTTCCCGGTGACGACGTACTTCGTCGAGGTCAGCTCGGGCAGGCCCATCGGGCCGCGGGCGTGCAGTTTCTGCGTGCTGATGCCGATCTCCGCGCCGAAGCCGAACTCGCCGCCGTCGGTGAAACGGGTCGACGCGTTGACCATCACGGCCGCGGCGTCCACGCCGGCGACGAAACGCCGGGTCGCGGTGGTGGACTCGCTGACGATGGCCTCGGTGTGGCCGGTGCCGAAGCGGCGGATGTGGTCGAGGGCGTCGTCCAGGGAGTCGACGATCCCCACCGAGATGTCGGGGGACAGGTACTCCGTACCCCAATCCTCTTCGGTGGCCTGGACCACCGCATCGCTGTAGCCGGCCACCCGGGCGTCGCCGTGCACGGTGACGCCCTTGACCTCGAACTCTTCCAGCACGAGCGGCAGGAACGAGTCCGCGATCTCGGTGTGCACCAGCAGTGACTCCGCGGTGTTGCAGGTGGAGTAGCGCTGGGTCTTGGAGTTGACCGTCACCGCGAGGGCTTTCTCCAGGTCGGCGGCCGCGTCGACGTAGACGTGGCAGTTGCCGACGCCGGTCTCGATCACCGGCACCGTGGACTGCTCGACCACCGTCTTGATCAGGGAGGCACCACCGCGCGGGATCAGCACGTCGACCAGGCCACGGGCCCGCATCAACTCCTTCACCGAGTCGCGGGTGGTGGCGTCCAGGAGCTGGATGGCGTTGGCCGGCAGGCCCGCGTCGGCGACCGCCTTGCGCAGCACCGAGACGATCGCCGCGTTCGAGGAGAACGCCGAGCCGGAACCGCGCAGCAGCGCCGCGTTGCCGGACTTGAGGCAGATGCCGGCGGCGTCGGCGGTCACGTTCGGCCGGCCCTCGTAGATCATGCCGACCACGCCGAACGGCACCCGGACCTGCCGCAGCTCCAACCCGTTCGCCAGGGTGGAGCCGCGGACCACGTCACCGATCGGGTCCGGCAGGGCGGCGAGCTGGCGCAGGCCGTCGGCCATCGCGGCCACCCGCTCGGTGGTCAGGGTCAGGCGGTCGATCATCGCCTCGGACAGGCCGCCCTCGCGGCCGTTGCGGATGTCGACCTGGTTCGCCGCGACGATGTCGTCGCTGCGTTCCACCAGGCGGTCGGCCATCAGCAGCAACGCCCGGTCCTTCTCGGCGCGGGTCGCCCCGGCCAGGTCGATGGCGGCGACCCTGGCTGCGGACGCCTGCTCCAGCACGCTCATGACTAACCCCTTTACAAGAGCACCAGGTCGTCGCGGTGGACGACCTCTCGTTCATAACCCGGACCGAGGGCCGCGGCCAACTCCGGGGTGGACCGGCCCAGCAATGCGGGCAGTTCCACGGCGTCGTAGTTGACCAGGCCGCGTGCCACCGGGACCCCCGAGCCGGCGTCGACCAGGTCGACCGGATCGCCGGCCGCGAAGGAGCCGTCCACCGCGGTGATCCCGGCCGGCAACAGCGACTTGCGGCGGGCCACCACGGCCGCGACCGCGCCCGCGTCCAGATGCAGGCGGCCGCGCGGGGAGGTGGCGTGTGCCAGCCAGAAGAGCCGGGCGGCCGGACGTTTCCCGGCGGCCTGGAACAGCGTCCCGACCTCCTCGCCGGAGAGCGCCGGCCCGGCCATCGGCGCGGCGGTCAGCACCACCGGGATGCCGAATCCGGTGGCGATCCGGGCCGCCTCGACCTTGGTGACCATGCCGCCGGTGCCGACCCCGGAACGACCCGGCGACGCGATGTTGATGTCGGCCAGGTCCGAATCGTCAGCGACATAGGAGATGCGGCGTGACAGCGGGTCGGCGGGATTGCCGGTGTAGAGCGCGTCCACATCGGAGAGCAGCACCAGCAGATCGGCGTCGACCAGGGCGGCGACCAGCGCGGCCAGCCGGTCGTTGTCGCCGAACCGGATCTCCTCGGTGGCGACCGTGTCGTTCTCGTTGACGACCGGCAGCGCGCCGAGGTCGAGCAGTTTCCGCAACGTCCGGTACGCGTTGCGGTAGTGCGCCCGCCGGGTCACGTCGTCCACGGTGAGCAGCACCTGGCCGACCGTCAGGCCGTACCGGGCGAAACCCGTGGTGTAGCGCCCGATCAGCAGGCCCTGGCCGACCGATGCGGCGGCCTGCTGGGTGGCCAGGTCACGCGGTCGGCGGCGGAGCTGCAACGGGGCCAGCCCGGCGGCGATCGCGCCGCTGGAGACGAGGACCACCTCGTGTCCACTGGTGGCCAGCTTGCCCAGAATGTCGACCAGAGCGTCGACACGTTGCTCGTCGATGCCGCCCGACGCGGTGGTCAGTGAGGACGACCCCACTTTCACCACGATCCGGCGCGCACCGGTCACCACTTCTCGCACCCGGCCCATTGTGCTCGGCTGGCCGGTGTCGATCGTTGTCAGATCCCATATCGTGGCGGGTGATGACACCCCAGGAGTACGTCGAAGAGGTCCTCGCGCTGGTCGAGAGCATCCCCGAGGGCCGCGTCATGTCGTACGGCGCGGTCGCCGACGCCTTGGCGGACCGCTCCGGCCGGAACTCCGCCCGGCAGGTGGGCCGGATCATGGCGCTGCACGGCGGCGGCGTGCCCTGGCATCGGGTGTGCACCGGCGGCGGCCGCCTCCCGCCCGGCCACGAACGGGAGGCAAAGGCTCGGCTGATGTCCGAGGGCGTACCGATGCGTGGCGACCGTGTGCTCATGGCCGAAGCCGGCTGGACGCCCTAGGTCAGGCCGGCCTGGTTGGCCGCCCCGCGCATCTGGAACTCGAAGAAGCCGCGCCGGTCCTGCTCGATCGACTTGTTCAGCTGGCCGAACAGTTCCGCGCTTATCGCGCCGCAGAGCTGGAAGAACGCGGCGAGCGTGTCGGCCACCACCCGGGCCGGCAGGTCCGGATAGAACGACGCCGCGACCGGCACCAGCTCGTCGGCGAACCCGCCGGTGATCAGTGAACGCTCGGCGACGAGCCCGCCCCGATGGGCTTCGGCGAGCGTCGCCCCCAGAAGCAGCAGTACCCGGGTCGCCGGGACGACGGTGTCCTGCGGTGCCTGATAGCCGGGAACCGGGCTGCCGTAGATCAGCGCCCATTCGGGCGGGTTGGCCAGGGCCCAGTCACGTGCCGCGTGGCAGGCCGCCAGCCACTTGTCGAGTGGCGTGGGAGCCGCGGCCGCGGCCTGCTCGGCGGCGTCGCCGACCGCGTCGTACGCGTCGATGATCAGCGCCGTGAGCAGCTCGTCCCGGCTGGCGAAGTAGCGGTAGACCGCGGACGAGGCCATGCCGAGGTCGCGGGCGACGGCTCGGAGCGACAGGTTCGCCCCGTCGGTGGCGAGGTGGCGCCGGGCCACCCTCTTGATTTCTTCGGTCATCTCGGCCCGGACCCGGGCCCGCAGGTTGGCGGCGCTCATGCGGTCAGTGTGCCACAACGAGAGCAGTGCTCTTGCAATCTTGCGGAGGCCGTGCGACTGTTGTTCTCAACAGAGAGCACTGCTCATAAAAGCGAGCAAGGAGAAGTCATGCACGTCGTCATCGGTTCCGGCCCCATCGGCTCGTCGGTCGCCCGCCTCCTCGCCGACCGGGGCGAGAGCGTTCGCATCGTCACGCGCAGCGGCAGTGGCCCGGAGCACGAGCTGATCGAGCGGGTGGCCGCCGACGCCTCGGACGCACGCCGGCTCACCGAGGTCGCCCACGGCGCCGAGGTGCTGTACAACTGCGCGAACCCGAAGTACACCGAGTGGGCCGACAAGTGGTTCCCGATGAACAACGCGATGATCGCCGCGGCGAAGGCGAACGACGCGGTCTACGCGATCACCGGCAACCTCTACGTCTACGGGCAGCAGCCCGGCGGCCGGATGACCGAGAGCACCCCGCTCGCCGCGACCGGCCGCAAGGGCCGGATCCGCATCAAGATGTGGCAGGACGCGCTGGCCAGTGGAGTGCGTACGGTCGAGGCCCGCGGCTCGGACTACATCGGCGCGGGCGCCGCCGGCGTGTTCTCCGCGGTGATCCTGCCCGCGATGAACGCCGGCCGTACCGCCTGGGCGCCGGCCGACGTCGATCTGCCGCACACTTTCACCTACACCGGCGACATGGCTCGCGCGCTGGTCGAGCTGGCTCGTGACGAGCGGGCGCACGGCCAGGCCTGGCACGTCCCGTCAGCGGCACCGATCACCATCCGGGAGCTGACCGAGCGGTACGCGGCGATGGCCGGCCGACCGGCGCCGAAGATCCGTAAGCTGCCGCGCTTCGTGATGCGCACCGCCGGCCTGGCCATCCCGATGGCCCGTGAACTGGCCGAGATGGACTACCAGTTCTACTTCCCGTTCGTGCTCGACTCCTCGCTCACCGAGCGCACCTTCGGTCTGACCGCCACCGACATCGAGGTCGGCATCCGGGAGACGGTTGCCGACGCGGAGGCGATCGCCGCCCGCAAGATGTGAGCAGCCCAGAGAGGTCAAAGGAGCAGGCCGACGCCACCGCGGCGGGGATCGCCCGCCGCACCGGCCCGCCCCACCGCGGTCACCCCGCCGAAGTAGTGGTTGATCTCCGGCCACTCGACCAACTGCCAGCCGGCTTCGGTCAGCGCGGCAAGCTCCGCGGGCGGGCAGCCTGCCTCGGCGTGCACGGTGTCCTCCACGACGTGGAAGCGGGGCCGGGCGATCGCCTCCGGCACGCTGAGCCCGTCCACCAGTACGCCGAGCAGCGTGTCCACCAGCGCGGTCCGGATCCGCGAGGCCCCGGCCGACCCGGCGGCCACGGCCAGCCCGCCGTCCGGCCCGATCACCACGAGCGGGCACATGTACGACGACATCCGTTGCCCCGGCGACAGGTCATCGGTCAGCAGCTCACCCTCACCCAGCATCGAGTTCAGGTTGATGCCGAGCCCGGGCAGCCAGACCCCGGCGCCGAGTCCCAGCGTCGTGGTGATGACACAGGCGTTGCCCTCCGGGTCGACCACCGAGACGTTCGTGGTCTCCCCGAGCCGCTCGGCACCCTTGTTCCGCAGAGCCGACGCGACCCCGGGCGCCCGGGTCGGCCGGGAGAGGTCGCACGGCAGTGCCCCGATGGTGTCGACGGTCCGGTTGAGATCGTGCCGGGCGTGCACCCGGTACCCGGCTAGCGAGGCGTGGTCCACGGCGGTCTCCCGGACCTGGTAGGCGGCCAGATCCGCCGGTCCGAGTGCCCCGCCGGCGGCGCGAACCGTCTCGACCAGCAGGCCGGCGTACTCGCCGGTGTAGAAGACGGACGGCCCGTCGGCGGCCATCGCGTCCATCGCGGTCGCCAGCCCGGGGTGGAAGAGCAGTTCGTCGCCCTGGAGCAGCCGTCCGCCCGGTTGATAGAGGGCGGCGCCTTCCCCGTACGCCAGGGCGGGCGCACACGTCTCGAGCGTGCGCGCGTGTGCCGCCGGAAGCAGCACCCCGGTGCGCGCCAGCCCGGCGGCCGGGGCGACCACCTCGGCCCAGGGCAACCGTCCCCAGCGTTCGTGCACCTCGCCGAGCCCGGCCGGGATGCCCGGCACCGCCACGCTGGCGCCGCCGATCGAGTAGATCTGTGGCAGCCCGCCGAAGAAGACGTCGACCGCGACCATCGGTTCCGCCTTGCGGTCGCCGTCCAGGCCGGGTACGGCGACGAAGAAGTCCAGGCAGGTGACTTTGCCGGTGCGCGCCTCGAAGTAGGTGGCGAACCCGCCACCGCCCAGCCCGGTGTAGACCGTCTCGGCGACGCAGCAGGCGAGCACGGCGCCCACCGCCGCGTCGGCCGCGGTACCGCCGGCCTGCAGAATGCGCACCCCGGTGCGGGCGGTCGCCGGATGACTTGCGGCGACGCCGGCCGCAACGCTTTTCATGCGGCGAGCGTAGGCGGCGCAGGCCGATCATGGTTACGATGCGCGTCGATGACGACAGCCGGTCCTTCTTCCGTGGTACCACGCACGAGTGCGTTACCGCGCGGCGTTTTGGCTGGATATGCGCTTGGTTCTCTGGTTACCGGCGCCTTCGGCACGGTACCGGGTTTGCTTCTTCTGCCTTATCTGACCGACACGTTGGGTGTCGCGGCCGGGGTGGCCGGACTACTGGTGCTCCTGCCCAAGGCCTGGGACGTGATCGTCAATCCGGTCGCCGGCCGGATCTCCGACCGCAGCGGCTCGCGGCAGCCGTTCCTGCTCGGCGCGGGGCTGCTGCTCGGCGTCCTGTTCGCGGCGATCTTCGTGGCCCCGTTCCCGGGCGGCGCGGCCTCCGGCGCGTACGTCGCGGTCGCGTTCCTGGCCGCCGCCACCGCGTACGCGTTCTTCCAGGTCCCCTACGTGGCCATGCCGGCCGAGCTGACCGACGGCTACTCCGAGCGCACCCGGCTGATGACCTGGCGGGTCGCGGTCCTGGCGCTGGCCATTCTGATCTCCGGCGCTCTCGCGCCGCTGGTGGTCGAGCTGACCGGCGGCGGCCGGTCCGGCCACCGGTGGTCCGGCGCCTTCGTCGGCGCGCTCATCATCGTGGGCACGCTCGCAACCTATTTCGGTACGCGCAAAGCACCCTCCCGCACAGCCGGCGAGTCCGAGCCGAGCCTCCGGGCCCAGTTGCGGGTCGCGTCCGGCAACGCCCCGTTCCGTGCCCTGCTGATCTGCTGGGTGGTGCAGGCCGCCGGCATCGGCACCATGCTCGCCGGCGTCAAGTACTTCGCCGACCACGTGCTGCACCAGGACTCCGGCGCGACCTTCCTGTTCGCCGCCTTCGTCGGCCCGGCCCTGCTGGTCATGCCGCTGTGGACAGCGGTCGGCCACCGGCTCGGCAAGCTCCGTTCGCTGATCATCGCGTCGCTGGCCTTCGCCACCGGTGCGCTGATCCTGCTCGCCTCCCCGGCCCTGCCGGCGGTCGCGGTCTACCTGATCGTCGCGCTGATCGGTGTCGGCTACGCCGGCCAGCAGGTGTTCGCGATGGCGATGCTGCCGGACTGCATCGCGTACGACACCGAGCGCACCGGGCGCCGCCAGGCCGGCGTGTTCACCGGCGTGTGGACCGCGGGGGAGACCCTCGGCCTGGCGCTCGGGCCGGGCATCTTCGCCGTGATGCTGCAGATGTTCGGGTACGTGTCGTCGGCCACCGGTGACGCGGCGACCCAGGACGACACGGCTCGGCTGGGTGTCCTGCTGGGCTTCACGGTGGTCCCGGCCCTGCTGGTCGGCGCCGCTGTCCTGCTGCTCCGCGGCTACCGCGACGTCGAAGGCGGTCGCACGGCGTAGCCGCAACAGGCCGGTGGGCGCTACCGTCCGGGGATGATCAATGCGCTGCCGGAGCAGGGTGTGCCGGCCGACCAGGTCCTGGCCGAGCTGCGGGAACTCCGTACGGCCGACCTGCCCACGCACGGCGGGCGCCTGTTCGCCTACGTCTACGACCCGGCCGTCGACGGCCTGGACGAGCTGGCCCGGGCGGCGTACGCGATCTCGGCCCAGGTCAACGGCCTCGACCCGACCGCCTTCCCGTCCCTGCTCGCCATGGAGAACGCGCTGGTCGGCGCGGCCGCCCGGCTGCTCGGCGGCGATGCCGAGACGGTCGGCAGCGTGACCAGTGGCGGCACCGAGTCGCTGATCCTCGCGGTCAAGGCGGCCCGGGACGCCCACCCCACGATCGCGAACCCGCGCCTGGTCGTCCCGTCCACGGCACACGCCGCGTTCGCCAAGGCGGCGCACTACCTGCGAGTGGAGCTTGACGTCGTACCCGTCAAGGGTTTGAGAGCCGACCCGGAAGCGATGGCCGCGGCAGTCGGCCCGGACACCGTGCTGATCGCGGCCTCCGCACCGAGTTACGCGCACGGCGTGGTCGACCCGATCCCGCAGCTCGCGGCGATCGCCGCGGAACGTGGCGTGCGGTTCCACGTGGACGCCTGCTTCGGCGGCTGGGTCCTGCCCTACCTGCGGCGCTTCGGCGCCGACCTGCCGGCCTTCGACCTATCCGTGCCCGGCGTCACCAGCATCTCGGTCGACCTGCACAAATACGCCTACGCGCCGAAGGGCGTCTCGGTGCTGCTGCACCGCACAGAGACGCTGCGGCTGCCGCAGTACTTCGCCTACGCCGACTGGCCGGGCTACACGATGATCAACCCGGTGATCTCGTCCACCCGCTCGGGCGGCCCGATCGCCGCCGCTGTCGCGACGTTGCGCTCCATCGGCGACGCCGGCTACCAGGAGCTGGCGCTCAAAACCCGGGAGGCGGTCCGCATCCTGGCCGACGCGGTGTCGGCCACCGACGGGGTACGCCTGTACGCCCCCGCCGAGACCAGCGTGGTCTGCCTGTCCTCCGACGGCGTCGACCTGTTCGTGCTGGCCGACGAGCTGGCCGCGCGGGGCTGGCACACCCAGCCCCAGATGGCGTATGCGGATCTGCCTCCGACCATCCACCTCACCGTGACCGCGGCGGTTCGCTCCACCGCCGCTGACTTCGCGCCCGACCTGACCGCCGCGGTCGCCGCGGCGAAGGCTCGCGGCCCGATCGAGCTGCCCCCGCTGCCGCCGCTCACCCCTGAGATGATCACGCCAGCGCTGATCGCCGATCTGGCCGAGGGCCTCGGTCTGGGCGGCGGCGACTTCTCGCAGATGGCCGCGGTCAACACGATCCTGAACGCCGCCCCGCCGGCCCTGCGCGAGGCGCTGCTGACCGGCTTCCTCAGCCTCCTTCAGCGACCGGCTTGATACGAGGTAGGTTGACCGGATGGCCCTTCCTGGCGTGCTCGGTGAACCCATCCGGTTCGTGCTGAACTGGGGGCGCCGCTACTCGCTCTGGGTGTTCAACTTCGGGCTGGCCTGCTGCGCCATCGAGTTCATCGCCTCCAGCATGAGCCGGCACGACTTCATGCGGCTCGGCGTGATCCCGTTCGCGCACGGCCCGCGGCAGGCCGACCTGATGGTCGTCTCCGGCACGGTGACCGACAAGATGGCGCCGGCCATCAAGCGGCTCTACGACCAGATGCCCGAGCCGAAGTACGTGATCTCGTTCGGTTCCTGCTCGAACTGCGGCGGGCCGTACTGGGACTCCTACTCGGTGACCAAGGGCGTCGACCAGATCATCCCGGTGGACGTCTACGTTCCTGGCTGCCCGCCCCGCCCGGAGGCGCTGCTGCACGGCATCCTGCGCCTCCAGGAGAAGATCGCCGCTGAGCAGTCCGGCCCGGGCGGCGTGCACCGGCCGGATCCGCTGGCCCGGGACGCTGCCGCGCTGACCGCCCCGATGGTGTCGCCGCCCACCAAATAGCCAGATCTACGTCAATGCATTGCATTGATTCCCGTCGTCTCTGAAGGCTGAAGCCGCATCCGAGACGATCAGGGGATCTCATGAGGAATCTTTCCCGCAGACTGCTCGGCGTGATCGTCGTGACGGCGCTCGCGCTGACCGCACCGACGTCGTTGGCGCCCGCCGCCGCCCAAACCGGCAGTGCCCGGCCCAACGCCGTGATCACCTGGCACGTCAACGCACAAACCGCCATCTTCGACGTCGCCAAGCAGACGCCGGCCGTGGCGTCCCGCAGCTTCGCGATGGTGCAGGGTGCCGTCTACGACGCGGTCAACGCGATCGCCGGCACCCCGTACGAGCCCTATCTGGTATCGCCCCCGGCCCGGCGCGGTGACTCGGTCCCCGCGGCCGTGGCCACCGCGGCACACCAGGTGCTCCTGGCCCTGTTCCCCGCCCAGGCGGACGCCTTGCGCGCGCAATACGGCCAGGCGCTCGCCGCGATCCCGGACGGCCGGGCGAAGAGCCGCGGTATCGCCGTCGGTTCCGCCACGGCCGCCGCGATGATCGAGGAGCGCCGCGACGACGGCGCCTTCGCCTCCGTGACCTGGCCGGTCAGCGACGTGCCGGGGGAGTGGCGCCCGACGCCGCCCGCCTTCGCGCAGACCGGCGCCTGGTACGCCTTCCTCAAGCCGTTCGTCGTCCGTGACCCCGCCCGGTACCGGGTGCCCGGTCCACCGGCCCTGACCAGCCGCGCGTACGCCCGCCAGATGAACGAGGTGCAGGCACTCGGCTCAGCCACCAGTACGGTCCGTACCCCGGACCAGACCGAGGCGGCGATCTGGTGGGACGACTTCCGGATGGTGGAGTGGGAGATCCGGCGGGTGCTGGCCGCGAACCAGCGGCTGAACAACCTGGAGACCGCCCGGCTGTTCGCCCGCACGGACATGGCCACCGTCGACGCGCTGATCTCCTGCTACCAGCAGAAGCGGTACTGGAACCTGTGGCGCCCGGTGACCGCGATCCCGCTGGGCGACACCGATGGCAACCCGGCCACCGTCGCCGACCCGGTCTGGCAGCCGTTGCGGGTCACCGCGCCGTCGCCGGAGTGGCCGTCCGGGCACGCCTGCTACACCTCGGCGACGATGGTCAGCTTCCGGGACTTCTTCGGCCGGGACGACCTGCGGTTCCACGCCTACAGCCCCGACGCCGACGCGACCCGCTACTACGACTCGTTCGCCGAGGCGCAGGCCGAGGTGCAGCCGGCGCGGATCTGGGCCGGCGTGCACCTGCGCGACGCCACCGTCCACGGCGACCGACTGGGCACGGCCGTCACCCGTGAGGTGATCCGCGAGTTCGGCCGGCCGGTCAGGCGGTGAGGATCTCTCGCGCACCCTGACGCAGCAGCGAGGCGGCCACCGACGTACCCAGCACGACGGGGTCGGTGGCCCACTCGTGGGCGTCCAGCACGGTCTTGCCGTCCAGGCTGATCACCCGGGCGCGCAGGCTGATCCGCCCGTCCGGCTCGGTGCGCGCGTAACCACCGATCGGCGAGTGGCAACTGCCCTGGAGGATGTGCAGCATCGTGCGCTCGGCCTCGGTCTCGACGGCGGTCCGCTGGTCACCGAGCACGGCGGCGATCTCCAGCGCCGCAGCGTCCTCCTGGCGGCACTGCAGCACCAGCGTGCCGGAGCCGACGGCCGGCACGAAGGTGTCGGTGCCGATCGGGTGGGTGATC
This sequence comes from Actinoplanes aureus, assembly GCF_015704865.1. Classification (GTDB taxonomy): domain Bacteria; phylum Actinomycetota; class Actinomycetes; order Mycobacteriales; family Micromonosporaceae; genus Actinoplanes; species Actinoplanes aureus. The sequence goes on from NZ_JADQTO010000031.1 coordinate 100,684, forward strand.
CGGTGCGGCTGGCCGATCCGGTGCAGGCCGGAGACGGCGAGCAGCAGCGCGTCGTACTCGCCGGCGTCCAGACGGGCCAGGCGGGAATTGGCATTCCCGCGGATCGGCACGGCGGTCAGCTGCGGGTAGTGCAGCGCGAGCTGGGCGATGCGGCGTACGGCCGAAGTGCCGATCCGCGATCCCGGAGGCAGTTCCCCGATCGGTACGCCGGACGGGTGCACCAGGCAGTCGCGTACGTCGTCGCGTTCCAGGTAGGCGGCGAACACCGTGCCGGCCGGCGCCGGGCGGTCACCGGGCACGTCCTTGACGCAGTGCACGGCCAGGTCAGCCCGCCCGTCCAGCAGCGCCTGGTCCACCTCCTTGGTGAAGGCACCCTTGCCACCCAGCTCGGACAGCGCGCCCTGCCAGCGGTCACCGCTGGTGGTCAGCGGCACCACCTCGACAGTGATCTCCGGACGCCGTTCGGCGAGCATCCGGCGGACCCGTTCGACCTGAGCGAGCGCCATGGGTGAGGAGCGGGTTCCGATACGCAGCAAGCGGGAAGCGGACACAGCGGAAAGAGTAGCGTGATCGCATGGGCTCTCAGTCTCGTGCCGACCTCATCATCGACGTCCTGACCCGTGAATTCGGCGCGCTGATGGCAGTCGATCCGAGCGCGTTCCGCCGCAAGTTCCGGAAGATGGCGGCCTCGCCGTTCGCCTTCTACCGGGGCAGCGCCTCGCTGTTCTACGCCGACCTGGTCGGTGACTACCGCGACGACAGCTACCTCGACGAGCGGACCAGCCGGGTGTGGATCCACGGTGACCTGCACGCCGAGAACTTCGGCACCTACATGAACTCCTCGGGTCACCTGGTCTTCAACGTCAACGACTTCGACGAGGCGTACGTCGGCCCGTTCACCTGGGACCTGAAACGGTTCGCGGCGAGCGTCGCCCTGATCGGGTATTCGAAGGCGCTCTCCGACGACAACATCACGGCGCTGGTGAGGACGTTCGCCGGTTCGTACCTCACCGAGCTGCGGGCCATCGCGCTCGGCGGCGACGACGCGATCGGCTCGATCACGCTGGCGAACGCGGCCGGCGTACTGCGGCGGGTGCTCCAGCGGGCCCGGCTCAACACCCGGGTCGAGCTGTTGGCCGGGCAGACGACGATCGACGACTACGAGCGCCGGTTCTCCCTCGGTGACGGCGTCTACGAGGTCGACGCGGACGCCGAGGCCCGGGTCAGGGCGGCGTTCGACCGCTACCTGGGCACGTTGCCGGAGGGGACCCGGCCGGTGTCGACCAACATCAAGGACATCAAGCTGCGCAAGGGCGTGGGTATCGGCTCGGCCGGGCTGCCGTCGTACAACATGCTGCTCGAGGGGCACACCGAGGCGCTCGAGAACGACGTGATCATCTACATGAAGCAGGCGCAGGTGCCGGCCGTCGCCCGGTGGATCGACGACGAGCGGGTCCGGTCCTATTTCGAGCACCAGGGGCACCGGACCGCCGAGTCGCAGCGGGCGTTGCAGGCGAACGCCGACCCGTGGCTGGGGTTCACCGAGCTGGAGGGGGTCGGTCAGCTGGTCGCCGAGGTCTCGCCGTACGCGGCCGACCTGGACTGGTCGGACGTGAACGAGCCGGAGGAGCTGACCGGGGTGATCACCGACCTGGGCCGGGCGGTGGCCCGGATGCACTCGGTCGCCGACGACGAGTCCAGCCACGACCTGGTCGACTTCTCCACCGAGGAGGCGATCGTCGCGGTGGTCGACAAGGACGAGGCCGGTTTCGTCCGGCATCTGGTGGAGTTCGCGCACAAGTACGGTGACCAGGCGCGCGATGACCATCAGGACTTCGTCGACGTGTTCCGCAACGGCCGCCTCCCCGGCCTCTGATCAGCCTCGTACGGTCAGGTAAGCCGCTGCACTGCGGCCCTCGGCGTCGTCGTCCGGCTCGATCGCCATGTGCACGGTCTTGCGGGACGGGTAGCTGAGCGAGACCGGTTTCGGGTCGCGCGGGGAGCACTGCAATGTGGCCTTTTTGACGACGGTGTCCAGGTCTCCGTCCGGGCCGATCGTGAGGGTCGCGGTGCCGAACCCGACGCACACCGCCCGGACCTGGTAGTTCTGCGGTTCGGCGGTGGTGTGCCCCTCGCCCTGCCCGCCGTCCTCCATGAAGAACGCGGCCCGCGTCCGCATCCCGGCCGGGTCGGCGCCGAGGGCGTTCTGAGCCTGCTGCTCCCACCAGGCCTCATCGGACTGCGCCAGCTGGGCCTGCCACCCGAAAGCGGCCCGCCCAGGTCCGGCCACCTCCGGCTCGATCTGCACCATCAACGTGCCGCTCGACCTAGCCATCACGACCGGCACCGTCAGGACCGTCGTCGAGGTAGCGTCGCAGGGCACGGTCACCACCTGCGCCACCGGATCCGTACCGACATTCCCACTGAGAACCGAGACCGCCATGGAGCCGGAGCCGTAACAGACCATCCGAACCTCGTAGGTCCCGCCGAGCAGTGCCCGGTTCGACTGCTTCGGTCCAGAGCCGGTGTTGGTGATGATCTCACCGAGTCCAGGCTGCTGCGGGTCGCTGATCCCCAGGGCCTCGGCCACCCGGGCTTGTAGCGTCTCGACCGAATAGGTGGGTGCTTCGGACGCCGGTGTCACCGCCGGCACCGTGTTCTGGTCCGGCCGAATCACCGCAACCAGCCCGGCCACCGCCAGCACCGCGACAGCCGCGGCACCGGACAACACGGCCCGGCGGCGTCGCACCGCCCGCCGCAGCGGCTCGGTGCCCGGCGGCCGAACCGTGGGCAGCGTCCCGGCACGCAGATCCGCGAAGAGTTCCTCGATCTGATCGGTCATCGCGCACCTCCAGCGAGTTCGACGGCGAGCGCGGCACGCCCCCGAGACAACCAGGACTTCACGGTCCCAATGGCGACGCCCTCCCGCTGGGCGATCTCGGCCACCGGCATGTCGCCCATGTAGTGCAGCACCATCGCCCGGCGGTGGTTGTCCGGCAGGGCACCGAGCGCGGCGACCAGGGCAACCCGCTCCGGCCCCGGCCCGTCGGACTGCGGCTCGATCCGGGCCTGCCGCCGCACGAAGCTCAGCGCGGTCCGAGCCCGGCGCCACCGGCTGACGGCCAGGTTCCAGGCGACCCGGCGGATCCAGGCGACCGGGTCGTCGTACCCGGCGACGGTGTTCCACCTGACCAGAGCGCGGTAGAACGCCTCCTGGACCACGTCGTGCGCCTCCTGGCGATCCCCGAAGTAGGCGTAGAGCTGCACAGTCAGATCGGCGTAGTGGGCGGCGTACACCTCGTCGAAGGACGGCGGGTCATGGTGCACGGCGATCCGCGTCTCCGATTCGCTGCTGGCGATGGCTGTCACGGCGACTACACGCCCGGACCCGGCGGCCGGTTGCGCCCGGCCGCCGGATTCTATGGACGTGCGCTCACCGGATGTGCAGGGCCCAGCCGGTCTCCGCCCGCTCCCCGGCGCCGGCCCGGTAGCGACCCCAGAACTCCACGTTCTTGCCCAACGGCTTCTCGATCACGAATTCCCGCCGGCGAGGCGGCCACGAGCACTCGACCGAGTGCTCGGCCAGCACTTTGCCGCCGCGCCGGATCTGCAGACCGTAGGTGCCCTTGCCGCGACAGGCCATGGCCAGGATGTACCGCTCGCCGGCCGGGAACTCGGCCTTCCCGCTCTCGATGTGGAAGCTGCCGTCGAAGGGCTCGTTCTCCGGTGCGCCGCCGCCGAATCGGGTGTTGCCGGCGTCGTCCAGGCCGACGAGTGCCGCAACGCTGGCGGCGATGTCGTTGGGCGCCAGCGAGGCCCCACCCTCCGCGGTCACCCGATAGGCGAAACCGGCTCGGCCGGCCGCACTCCCCGCGCTCTCCAGCCGGAAGGTCAGGACATTCGCGAGACTTGCGTTGATCTTGCGGGTAACCGGAGCCGGAGCCGCTCCGCACGACAGCGGCACCCGTGCCAGCTCCACATCCTCGAAGCGATTACCGAGATCGCCCGTGACGTCGCCGGTCACCACCAGGGTGATCTGCCCAGCGCCGACGCAGGCCGCCCGGAGCACCAGGCGCGGCATGACCATCGACTCCGTACGCCGGTAGCCCGCGGCCACCGGCGCCGCGACGTCGAACCCCGCCCCGGCGTCGGTGATCCCGGCGAGCGCGTCCGCGGCGAACTGCTCCGAGCCGATCGACGGCGACGGGCTGATAGCGGCCGGCGTCTTCTCCGTACCGGGCCGGTCCACCAGCACGAACGCTCCACCGACGGCGACCAGCACGGCACACGCCGACGCGGCGGCCTTCGTTACGCGGCGCCGCCGGACGGTCCGCCGCGCCGCCTCGGCACCCGGCGGCCGGATCTCGCGAACCGCGCTCTCGCGCAGGTCGGTGAGGAGCTCCTCCAGCATGTCGCTCACAGCGACCCTCCGATCAGCTGGGCGGCGAGCGCTGCACGGCCCCGGGACAGCCAGGACCGTACGGTCCCCTCGGCCACCCGTTCCCGGCCGGCGATCTCGGCGATCGGCAGGTCGGCCAGGTAGTGCAGGACGATGGCGCGCCGCTGGGTGGGTGGCAGCGTGCCGAGGGCCGCCAGCAGGGCGACCCGTTCCGGGCCCGGCCCGTCGGTCTGCGGCTCGGCCGGCCGCTGCCGGCGCAGGAAGTTCAGCGCGGTACGGGTCCGGCGCCACCGGCTGACGGCCAGGTTCCAGGCCACCCGACGGATCCAGGCGACCGGGTCGTCGTACCCCGCGATGCTGTTCCACCGGGCCAGCGCACGGCAGAACGCCTCCTGAGCCACGTCCTGCGCCTCCTGCCGGTCCCCGAAGTACGCGTAGAGCTGCACCGCCAGATCCGTGTAGTGGGCGGCGTACACCTCGTCGAACGACGGCGGCGGATCGTCTCGGACAGTGATGGGTTTCTCCGGATCGGCGATGGCGGTCACGAGGACTACACGCCTGTGCCCGGCGGAACGTTGCGGACGAGGATCGGACCCTAGGATGACCTCCATGACGCCCGAAGAGGTCGGTGACCGGCTGGTCGCCCTGCTGGCGACGGACGATCCGGACACCGGCGCCGTCACCGCCGAGGTCTCCGGTGGCGGCCCGGGCCACGCCCGAGCCGTGGTCGACGTGCCGGTGGCCCGCTGGTGGTTCGCCGCCGAGGCGGCCCGCGACGCCGGGGCGCTGGGCTGCGACTTCTTCGACTGGCTCTCCGCGGTGGACGAGCTCGACGACGGGCTGTCCGTGGTCGCGCACCTCTGGTCGACCCGGCGCCGGCACGGGCTGCTGTTGCGTACCCGGGTGCCCCGCATCGACCCGGTCGTCGAGTCCGTCGTGGACCTGTACCCAGGCGCCGCCTGGCACGAGCGGGAGACGCACGAGATGTTCGGCATCGATTTCGCCCGGCATCCCGGCCTGCGCCCGCTGCTGCTGCCGCCGGAGTTCGAGGGACACCCGCTGCGCAAGGAGTTCGTGCTCGCCTCCCGGGTGGCCAAACCGTGGCCCGGCGCGAAGGAGCCCGGCGAGTCGGAGGCCGGCACAGCGAAGCGCGCCCCGATGCGCCCGCCCGGCGTCCCCGACCCGAACGAGTGGGGTCCGCTCAAGGGCAAGGTGCCGCCCGAGAAGCGCCCGGCAGGCGAAAGGCCGGCGCGAGCGGCAAGGCCGGCGGCGGAGAAGCCGAAGACCGACGGGGAGACCGACTGATGCCGCTCTGGCTCGATCTGCTGATCCGGGTCGCCGCCGTGATGGCCGGCTTCCTCGTCCTGCCGTTGGTCATCGGCCAGGCCGAGCACAAGGTGATGGCGCACATGCAGGGCCGGGTCGGCCCGATGTACGCGGGCGCCTTCCACGGCTGGGCCCAGCTCATCGCCGACGGGGTGAAGTTCGTCCAGAAGGAGGACATCACCCCGCGCGACGCGGACCGTACCGTCTTCCGGCTCGCCCCGATCGTCGCGCTCTTCCCGTACCTCGTGGTCATCCTGACCATCCCCCTGGGGCCTGGCCTGGTCGCGCAGAGCCTGGACATCGGCTTGTTCCTGGTCCTGGCGGTCCTCGGGATCGGCGTGGTGGCCGTGCTGATGTCCGCGTGGGCCTCGGCCAACAAGTACAGCCTGCTCGGCGGCGTCCGCGGCGCCGCCCAGCTGCTCGCCTACGAGCTGCCGCTGGTGCTGGCCGCGGCCAGCGTCGCGATGGCCGCCGGCACGCTCAGCCTGCCCGGCATCGTCGAGGCCTGGCGGCCCTGGTGGCTGATCTGGCAGGCGCCGGCCGCGTTCATCTTCTTCATCGCCGGCCTCGCCGAGATCCGGCGCCCACCGTTCGACATGCCGATCGCCGACTCCGAGCTGGTCTTCGGCTACATGACCGAGTACACCGGCCTGCGCTTCGCCTTCTTCCTGCTGGCCGAGTACGTCGGCATCGTCGTCATCGCCGCGCTCACCACGGTCCTCTTCCTCGGCGGCTGGCACGGACCCTTCGAGGAGCAACTCGGCTGGCTCTGGACGCTGCTGAAGATCTTCGCGCTGTCCTTCGTCATCATCTGGTTCCGGGTCAGCTATCCCCGCCTGCGCGAGGACCAGCTCCAGCGCCTCTGCTGGCTCATCCTGGTCCCGCTGGCCCTGGCCCAGCTCGTCCTCACCGCCGCAGTCAAGTCACTGCTCTAGAACATGTGGCGGGGCGAGGTCGCGTAGCGGGGCGTGACCGGGCAGGATATGCGCTTGTGAGTGAGAACGGCGACCGCATCGCGCCCGGCAAGGGTCTGCTCGACGGACTCGCTGTCACGTTCAAGACCATGACGCGGCGGTCCACCACCCAGCAGTACCCGGACGTCGAGCCGGATCTCCCACCGCGCTCGCGCGGCGTGATCGCGCTGCTCGAGGAGAACTGCACGGTCTGCATGCTGTGTGCCCGCGAGTGCCCCGACTGGTGCATCTACATCGATTCGCACAAGGAGGAGGTCGTCGTCCCGGGCGCCGCGCGCGCCCGGCAGCGCAACGTGCTGGACAAGTTCGACATCGACTTCTCCCTCTGCATGTACTGCGGGATCTGCATCGAGGTCTGCCCGTTCGACGCGCTGCACTGGACGCCCGAGTTCGAGTACGCGGAGACCGACGTCCTCTCCCTGCTGCACGACAAGGACCGGCTGGGCGACTGGATGCGCACGGTCCCTCCGCCGCCGGCTCACGACGTGCTCGGGGAACCTTCCAAGGAGGAGGCCACCGCGGCACGCAAGGCAGCAGGCCCGGGCGCGGCCACAGCCGCAAAAACCGCAAGACCAGCGGGGGTACGGGCTACGCCTCCCACGTCCGATCCAGGATCGCCCTCCGCCCCACCGGCTTCTGCGAAAGAGCCCGAGCGGTGACCGTCGCGGACGTGCTGCTGCTGGCCCTCGGCGCCATCGCGGTCGGATCCGGCGCGCTCGTCGTCACCAGCACACATCTGGTCCGGTCCGGTTTCTACCTGGTGGTGAGCCTGGGCGCGATCGCCGGCCTCTACCTGGTGCTGGGCGCCGAGCTGGTCGCCTGGGTGCAGGTTCTGGTCTACGTCGGCGCGGTGGTCGTGCTGCTGCTGTTCGCGGTGATGCTGACCCGCGCCCCGATCGGCCCCTCCGCCGACCTGGATCGCCCGGCTCTCCCGGCAGCGGTGATCGGTGCCGGCGTCGGTCTCGGCCTGACCGCGCTCTTCGTCGACGCGTTCCGCTGGACGCGGTTCCCGAGCCCCGATCCGGGGACCGCGGAGCGGCTCGGCGAGCAGATCTTCGGCGCCTGGGTGCTGCCGTTCGAGGTGCTCTCCATCCTGCTGCTCTCCGCGCTGGTGGGCGCGATCGTGCTGTCCCGCCCCGACATCGGCGCACGGAAGGCGGAGGACGCGTGATGCACGTCGTCATCCCGTACGTGGTGGGTGCGCTGCTGTTCGCCCTGGGCGTCTACGGCGTGCTGCGCCGGCGCAACGCGATCCTGGTGCTGATGGCGGTCGAGCTGATGCTCAACGCGGTCAACCTGATCCTGGTCACCGCCGACGTCTCGGTTCGTGCGGTGCTGCCCGGCACCGGGGGCGTCTTCGCGCTCTTCGTGATCGTGCTGGCCGCCGCCGAGGTGGGCGTCGGCCTCGCGATCGTCCTCCAGTTCTACCGGATGCGCCGGATCGTGGTCGTCGACGAAGTCCGGCTGGACACTGACGAGGAACGGGTGGCTGGGTGAGCGTCGACGTCGCGGGGCCGCTGCTGCCGCTCGTACCCTTTCTCGCCGGCCTGATCGGCCTCCTGCTGCCGCCGGGTGACGGCGGCCCCACCCGCCGGCGGCTCGCCGCCGGCCTCGGCGTCACGGGCGCCGGCATCGCGCTGCTCCTGGCGCTCCGCGTCCTTCTCGACCCGAACGAGCGGTCCACCGACCCGTTCTTCGACCCCTACGGCCCCGGGTACAGCCTGGGCACCTTCGGCGACCTGACGGTCGGCTACGGCACCTTCATCGACGCGCCCGCCGCCTACGTGGCGGTCGCGGTCGCCGTCGTCGCCCTCTGCGTGCAGGTCTACTCGATCGCCTACCTGCACGACGACCCCCGCTACGCGCCCTACGCGGCGCAGGTGAGCCTCTTCACCGGCGCGATGCTGCTGGTGGTCTGCAGCAACGACCTGATCATGATGCTGATCGGGTGGGAGGTGATGGGCGCCTGCTCCTACCTGTTGATCGGCCACGACCGGCGACTGCCCGAGGCGCCCGCAGCCGCGGTGAAGGCCTTCCTGGTGACCCGGGTCGGCGACGTCGGCTTCCTGCTCGGCATCGCTGTGCTGATCTCCGACGCGGGCAGCACGTACCTCGACACCGTCCTGGCCCACGACTACTCCACCGGGACGCTGACCGCCGCGCTGCTGCTGCTCCTGGCCGGGGTGGCCGGCAAGAGCGCGCAGTTCCCGCTGCACACCTGGCTGCCGGACGCGATGGCCGGCCCGACCCCGATCTCGGCTCTGATCCACGCCGCGACCATGGTCGCCGCCGGCGTCTACGTCGTGTTCCGCACCTACCCGCTGTTCGAGCAGTCCCCGGTCGCGCTCGCCGTCCTCGGCGTGATGGCCGCGATCACGATCCTGCTCGGCGCTCTCTCCGCGACCGCCCAGGACGACCTGAAGCGGGTGCTGGCCTGGTCGACGGTCTCGCAGATCGGCTACATGACCGGGGCGCTCGCCGTCGGCTCGCCCGCCGCCGCGCTGTTCCACCTGCTCACCCACGCCGCGTTCAAGGCGTTGCTGTTCCTCGCCGCCGGCGCGGTGATCCACGCGTTCGGCACCAACTACCTGTCCCGGATGGGCGGCCTGCGGGCGCACATGCCGGTCACCTTCTGGTCGTTCGTGATCGGCCTCGGCGCGCTCGCCGGCCTGCCACCGCTCTCCGGTTTCTGGTCGAAGGAGAACGTGCTGGCGGCGGCCGCGCACGCCACCGAGGGCGGCGAGCCGGTGCCGGTCTGGGCCGGGTGGGTGGTCTGGCTGGCCGCGCTGCTCTCGGTCGGCATCACCGCGTGGTACGCGACCCGCCTGCTCCTGCGCGCGTTCTTCGGGGTCTCCCGGGCACACGGCCCGGCCGGACCGGACTGGGAGATCGGCTTCGACGACGCCCGGTACCAGCGCCCGGCCACCCCGCACGACCCGCCGGCCTTGATGTTCCTGCCGCTGCTGGTGCTCTGCGTCCCGGCCGCGCTGCTCGGCCTGGCCGCCTACGCACCGGGTTTCCGTACCGCGCTGGAACTCGAGGATCCGCACCTCGGCGTGGCCGTCGCCCTGCCGATGGTGCTGCTCGTCCTGGGTGCCGGTAGCGCGTGGTGGATCTGGCGGGCGGTGCCCGGCGTGGACCCGGCGGCGGCGCTGGGCCGGGCCCGGCCGCTGTTCGCCTCCGGGTTCCGGCTCGACGACGTGCAGCACCGGCTCGTCGTTGTCCCGGTCCGCGCGCTGGCCCGGTTGGTCGCCGCAGCGGACGTACGGGTCGTCGACGGCGCGGTGATGGGCACCGGGACGACCACCACCGGACTCGGTAGGTTGCTCGCCGCCGGCCACCGGGTTGCCCTGCCGGTCGCCGCGATCGCCGTCTGCGCGGGCGCACTCGTCCTCGGTCTCGTCGCCTGGTTGGGAGCCGCAGCGTGATCCCCGAGCCGTCCGACGCCTACACCTCGTACACGTACACGTACACCGACGGCTGGCCGTTCCTGCTCGTCGCGCTGCTCCTGGTTCCGGCCGTCGGCGCGGCCGTGGTCGCCCTCATGCCGTCCGGCCGCGATCGCGCGGCCCGCGTCGTCGCGACCGTCGCCGCCGCGCTGACTTTCCTGCTGACGCTGGTGATCCCCTTCGCCCGCCCGACGGAGTTCGGCTGGTTCGACTACGGACCCGAGGCGCCCGCCATCACACCGTGGCTCGACCTGCACTTCGACTGGGTGCCGGCTCTCGGGCTCGCCTTCCATCTGGGTGTGGACGGGGTGTCCTACCCCCTGGTCGTGCTCACCGGGCTGCTCACGCTGCTCTGCTGCGCGTACACGATCAAGAAGGTGCCGGCCGGCGGTTCCGGCCGTGCCCTGGCCGCCCTCCTGCTGGTCCTGGAGGTCGGTGTGATCGGCACCTTCCTCGCCCTGGACCTGATCCTCTTCTTCGTCTTCTTCGAGATCGTCCTGCTGCCGATGTACGCGGTGATCGCCGGCTGGGGCGGCCCGGACCGGCGTGCGGCGGCCCGCAAGTTCGTCCTCTACACGCTCGCCGGTTCGGTGCTGCTGCTGCTCGGCGTGGTCACCGTGGTCGCCGAGGCGGGCACCGGCGATCTGCTGGAGCTCACCGGCGCCAGCATGCTGAGCCGCACCACCCAGACGATCGCGTTCACCCTCCTGCTGCTGGCGTTCGCGGTGAAGGCGCCGCTCTGGCCGCTGCACACCTGGCTGCCGGACGCGCACACCGAGGCGCCCACGGTCGGCTCGGTGATCCTGGCCGGCGTCCTGCTGAAGATGGGCACGTACGGCCTGATCCGGGTCGGCCTCGGTGTCGCCCCCGACGCCGCCGAGGCAGCCGGGCCGGTCCTCGGCCTGTTCGCCGTCCTCGCCATCCTGTTCGGCTCGCTGATCTGCCTGCGCCAGTACGAGCTGAAACGCCTGATCGCCTACTCCAGCGTCGGCCACATGGGCTTCGTGCTGCTCGGCATCGCCACGTTCACCGAGATCGGCATCCAGGCCGCCCTGATCGGCAACATCGCGCACGGTCTCATCACCGGCCTGCTCTTCTTCCTGGCCGGCACGATCAAGGACCGGTCCGGTACCGGCTCGCTGAACCAGCTCAGCGGCCTGCGGGAGAGCGCCCCGCGCCTGGCCGGCCTGCTCGGGTTCGCGGCCATCGCCTCGCTCGGCCTGCCCGGACTCGCCGGCTTCTGGGGTGAGGCGTTCGCGGTGGTCGCCGCGGTACGCGCCGGCGGACCGTACTGGCTCACGCTGGCGGCCCTCGCGGCCGTCGGTGGCGCGCTCACCGCGGCCTACTTCCTGCGCCTGTTGCGCCAGGTCACCCACGGCCCGGCCACCCCCGAGGTACGCGCGCTGCGCCCGGCCATCGCCGGTGTGGAGTGGTTCGCGTGGGCGCCGCTGATCGTGCTCACCCTCGCTGTCGGCCTGGTGCCGGCGCTGGTGCTGTCGGACACGTCGGCACCGATCCTCGGACTCCTGGCAGGTGCACCGTGAGCAGCCAGCCCATCGACCACTTCGTGCTGCTCCCGCTGTACGCCGCGGCGGGCACCGCGATCCTCGCCCTGCTCGCCGACCTGTTCATCGCCCGGCGAGGCGCGGTGATCGGTGCGACCGCCCTGGGCGGCCTGGCCACCGCGGCCGCCGCGCTCGTCGCCGGCGCCGGGGGCCGCACCTTCTGCACCACTGCCGCCGGAGCCTGCTCCTGGGTGCCGACCTGGCCGGCCGCGGTGACCGCGGTGCTGTTCGCCGGGCTCACCGTCGGGGTGCTGGCCCTGTCGGTGCCCGCGTTGCGCCTCGGTGCCGCACCGGCCGGCGAGTTCTGCTTCCTGCTGGCCTGTTCGATGACCGGCGGCGTGGTGGTCGCCTACTCCGGTGACCTGATCACCCTGATCGTCGGCCTGGAGACGCTGACCCTGCCGCTCTACGTGCTGGTCGGCCTGCGCCGGTTCGCGCCCGGCGAGCGCGCCACCACCGAAGCGGCCTCCGCCTCGGTCACGTTCTTCCTGATCAGCGTCGTTTCCACGGCGATCGCGCTGCTCGGTGCCGCGCTCACCTACGCGGCGACCGGTGCGGTGCATCTGGACATGCTCGGCCCGGCGCCGGCCCCGCTGGAGCCGCTCGCCGGGGTGGGCGCGGCGCTGCTGGTGATCGGGCTGGCCTTCAAGGTCGCCGCGGTGCCCCTGCACGCCTGGGCCCCCGCCACGTACGACGGCGCGCCGGTGCCGGTGGCCGCGTACCTCTCCACCGCCTCCAAGCTGGGCGGCGTCCTGGCGCTCGCCGCCGTCGTGTCGCGCTTGGACACCGCCGCCGTGGTGGCCGTCCTCGCCGTGCTCACCATGACCGTCGGCAACCTGGTAGCGCTCCGCCAGTCCCGGATGGTGCGCCTGCTCGCCTGGTCCTCGGTCGCCCAGGCCGGCTACATCCTGGCCGCCCTGGCCCTGGGCGAGCCCGGAGTCGTCGCCGCCCTCGCCTACGCCGCCTTCTTCGTAGTCCTGGAACTAATCGCCTTCGGCGTCGTGGTGGCGCTGCGTCCCCCCGGTGCCGACGGCGGCGAGCTCGACGGCTACCGCGGAGCCGGCCGCCGCGCCCCCTGGCTGGGCGCCGCGCTGGTGCTCGCCCTGGCCGGTCTGGCCGGCCTGCCGCCCGGCCTGGCCGGCCTCTTCGCCAAGCTCTCCGTGGTCGACGCCCTGGTCCAGGAGAACTGGACCTGGCTTGCCGCGATAGTCCTGGTCAACGCCGTGATCGCCCTCGCCTACTACGTCCGGGTCGGCGCCCTCCTTTACACCGCACGGCCGCAGGCAGGCCACATACCGGCGACCACCCACCCGGCCGTCCGGGTCCCTCGCCCGATCGCCGCCGCCCTGATCGGCGCGGTGACAGTCGCCGTCCTGCTCGGCTTCGCCCCACAGCTACTCTTCGACGGCCTTACTTAATTCATCGGTACGGGCCACCGGCCGTCCCGCCGAAGCCGGCCCGTCCCCGCTCTCCCAACGCGAGCAGGGCTTTCCTCACCGCCCCAGCGCGACCACCGGGAAACAGCGCCCACCCCCGCCAGCCGCCGGGACGAGAGGGCTTCCGTAGTCAGGGTCCCCAAGCGGTGATCTTGTTTGGCCCAACCTCAACGCTGTCTCAACGGCCGCCAGACAGCACCCACGTTGGGCCAAGACCGTGACCGCGAAGGCTCTCTAGCTGTGATGTTCGGGGACGTTGGTCGAGGAAGTGTGACCACTCGATCTGACGATCATCAGCTGGTTCTGTGAACGATGAAGGCCTCCAGCGATGCAGTGGAGTTGTCGAGAAACCACTGACCAGCACCGGAGGCCTTC
>NZ_JADQTO010000032.1 GCF_015704865.1 Actinoplanes aureus
CAACGACTACAGCCGCGAGGTGAGGCAACACCGCAGCAAGATCAGAAGAACGCACGGCGGCCGACCATACACAGTGGATCAGAAGACGCCAGGGTCAGTCTCGGGTCACGAAAAGTGGGTCAGATCCAGATTTCAGAAAGCGCTGACAGGTGTCCCGCCAAGCGGTGCATCGCTGGGTCGGCTGGTATCGCGATGAGGGTCTGGACGGGCTGGCGGATCGGTCTCACCGGCCGCGTGCGCATCCGGCGCAGACCAGCCCGGAGGTGGAGGCGGCGATCTGCGAGTTGCGCCGGACGCATCCCCGGTGGGGTCAGCGGCGCATCGAGTTCGAGTTGGGCCGCCATGGCTGCCCTGGCCCGATTCCGTCGGTGAGCACGATCTACCGGGTCCTGGTCCGGCACGGCCTGGTCGACGCCGTCCCTCGTTAACGCCGTCGGGAGGACTACCGGCGCTGGGAACGGGCGGTGCCGATGGAGTTGTGGCAGCTCGACATCGTGGACGGCATCCGGCTGGCCGACGGCTCGGACACCAAGATCGTCACCGGGGTGGACGATCTTGCCCGGTTCTGCGTGATCGCCACGGTGGTGCGCCGGGCCACCGGCCGGGCCGTCTGTCAGGCGTTCGCGGACGCGTTGCAGGCGTACGGATTCCCGGATGAGGTCCTGACCGATAACGGTAAGCAGTTCACCGGACGGTTCACCCGGCCCCGTCCGGCGGAGGTGATGTTCGAGCGGATCTGCCGGGAGAGCGGCATCGTCGCCCGTAACACCAAACCGCGGTCGCCGACGACCACGGGGAAGGTGGAGCGGTTCCATCAGACCCTGCAGGTAGAGCGGCGGATCAGCAGCCGCGGCGCCCTAGCCATCGCCGGGCAACGTATTCACGTCGGCATGGTCCATGCCGGGCGCACCGTCACCGTCGAGGCCGCCGACACCACCTGGCGGATCTACCACGGCGACGAACTGCTCGCCGAAGTAGCCCGAACTACCAGCAAGAACATCGCCCGGTTCAAGGTCCGCAAACCGGAACCGCCGCGTCGGCCCGCCAGCGTTGACGGTGTTGTCAACCTGACGATCATGTTCATCGAGGCACGGATACCGCTGGTCTGCTCCTACGACAGCGATGCCGACGCTGCATACATCTACCTCGACCATCCCATCCCTGCTGGAGCGGCCGAGCAACTGGTGCCATTCGAGCCCGAGGATGGCATGTTCAACCTGGATCTCAACGCCGACGGCCATGTCCTCGGTGTTGAGATCATCGGTGCACGCAAGTACCTACCGCCCGCCCTACTGCAAGCGATACTTGCCCAGTCCCAGGACACGAACGAATGATCGTCCTCTAGCCGGAGCTGTCACGCATCATCTGACCGTGATCCGTAACGGATCAAGTGGAGCCCGACAGGGCCGCGCGGCAGGGCCGCGCGGCAGGGCCGCGCGGCAGGTTGTCCTCCGTCAACTGATGTGCGACACGCGTTCGCCAGGTGATCTGCGACAGCGGTCTGTTTCGGCATCCTGTGCTCGACGTCTCCGCGCCCGAGTGCTGCGCCCCGAGCCGGCCGTGTCTAGCGGATGACCAGTGCTACAACAACCATGGCGAACGCCAACAACACAAGAGCCGTCATGGCTCCGGCCGCGGCTAGGGCGCGAAGTACCTCCCTCAGGGGTGAAAGGGCGTGCCGCAACATGTTGAGGGCCGCAAGAAGCAGCAGGGCGGCCAAGGCGAGCAGGACGGTTCCTGCGACTGGCGTGTCCCAAGGCTGTTGGGCCTGTTGCGCTAAGAGGTCTAGGCTGTTCATGGCCGTTCCCTTCGGTGATAAGGCGTCGTTGGGGGGATGCGGATCTGGAGGGCGTCCATGGGTGCAACCACGGGCGCCCTTCGTCTGTGGAGAGGTGAGCCCATACCCGGAGAGCTGCCCGGTCTGGGCCTTGTCGTCCGGGGACGTTCCGCGAGCAAGTACCGAATAGCTCGCTTCCGCCGAGCGGGCACTGTTTTCGTGCTACGCCCGACTGCGTTTGGTTGATCACGTATGGTCAACCTGTGCGCACCGCATAGTCGCTTGACAAGCCATCGATTTGGCATCGTTTTCGGCTGTGCCATGTCGGTCCATGTCACTGCGCGTCCGGCGAGTCTTTGGCGGCGGTCGGCGGCGGACAGCATCGTTACAGCACAAGTTAAACAACTGTTGCCCTAGCCGCATCGCCTCCTTTCGTTGAGGCTCCGGGCTGGGCCGAATAACGAAAGGTTAGGTGATCTATCGACACGCCCGGCAACTACATGATGACGGAGCGAGAGGCAGTTGCCAAGTGGCAAGTGCCAGAAGTAGGGTTGCCCTGCGGCAGTTGCCAGGTGGCACGTGGCCAGGTAGCAATATCACGCTGGAGGTGACGGATCGTGTCCACTAACCCTGGACCGATAGTTAGCCGTCGCCAACTTGGTGCAGCCCTGCGCCAACTGCGGTTGGATGCGCGGAAGACCATCAAGGATGCTGCCGAAGATTTACAGGTCCACCCTGCGAAGATCAGCAGACTTGAGACCGCGCAGCGAAACATCTCCGTGCCGGACGTTCTCGCCTTGCTGAACCTTTACGGCGTTACGGACAAATCAACCCGAGAAAGGCTCATGAAGCTTGCTCGGGAGAATAAGCAGCCAGCGTGGTGGGACAAGTTTACCCTTGGCCCCGCTCTGGAAAAATTCATCGGGTTGGAGGGCTCCGCTAACAAGATTAGCGACTTTCAGCTCCTGATTCCCGGACTCCTCCAGATAAGAAGGTACACCACCGCAGTTCTCGATGCCTTTCCTTCGCGGCCTGATCTTCCTCTCGCCAGGGAGGACGCGATCGAGCTGCGAGCAATGCGCCGCGAAAAGCTCAGCCCAGAGACCGTGCTGGATGTCATCATAGACGAGACCGCCGTGCGCCGCATCGTTGGCGGGCGCGAAGTAATGAGGGATCAGCTGGAACACCTGATCCGGGTCTCGTCCTCGCCTGATGGTGTCAGCCTGCGACTGATCCCGTTCGCCAGCGGGGCACACGCGGGTGCCATGTCAGGTTTCACTGTTCTGCAATTCGACTCCGATAGCGATGGGTCGTCGTCTGGGCTAACCGACGTCGTCTACATCGAGGCGATTTCAGGCGGCATCTACCTTGAGCGGCCAGAGGATGTTTCCGAGTACTTGTCGGCTTTCTCCTCGCTTCGAGAGCGGGCCCTGACTGCGGCGAAAACGATTAAATTCTTGCAAGCTATTGCCGAGGATCTTCGTCCTTGAGCCTCATTGGAGAGTAGGGCAAAACCTAGTGACCGAGATGGAATCGTCAACGCGTCTAGCTTGGCAGAAGTCGTCTTATTGTGGAAATAGCACGTGTGTGGAAGTGGCCTTCACGGCCTCTTTTGTCGCTCTCCGAGATGCGAAGGATGTTAGCAAGCCGGCCCTACTCTACTCCCACGAGGAGTGGGTTGCATTCCTTGCTGGGGTAAAGACCGGGGAGTTCGATCTGCCCGACTAGTCACGTGAGGGAATTCGAGGCCGAGGGTCAAGGGTGATGCTGGCCCTCGTCCGTAGCTCTAAGGTTGCAGGTCTTGCTCGGCGCGGAGTTCTGGTCTGTTGGTCCTTATCCAGGCCTCGACATCCTCACGTCGCCATACCCGGCCTTGGATCAGCTTGTCGTATGAAGTTCGGCTCCAGCGCCTGTCCTTTAGGTAAGTCGGCTGCGGGTGGAACGACAAGTCAGCAGCCGGCGGTCTAGCTCACATGAGCGTTCGAAGCGCCATGGCGTCGGCCCGAAGCTCGTCAGGCCTGATGCGATCCTCGGAGCCGTCCTGCGGGAGCAGTGGAAACGGCCTGCCGGGGGCCGGGTCCTGCGCGAATCTCGGCAGCAAGTGCGTGTGCAGATGCGGCACGGTGTTGCCGAGCGTCTCGTAGTTCATTTCAGTGGTCGGTAGTACTGTGCGAGAGCCTCGGCCACCTTGTGAACTGCCTGCCAGTACCTACTGGCCTCGTCATCCGATAGCTCGTAAGGCTCGACGACATGTCGTCTACGCCAGATGACCAGCATGTAGCCGCGTTGAATCCGGGCTCGCTGGAGAACGGCATCGACTTCTGGTGTGGAGTAGATGAAGGTGCCGTACTCACGGCTGCGGAAGAAGCCCAAAAGCGCGACTTTAGAGAGTCCTCCCGATGAATGACCAGTTCGGTTATAGGTCCTGTGATCAAGATGGTCCCCCGTGTGTATGGCAGGGGCGCTCCAACCAAGCCTGTTGACGGCAGCCTGGCGCGAACGATGAGACCGGCTTCGGCCTATTGGTTGCCTTGGGGGGTCAAGCAGTCGTTTCGCAATGGATACGATGGCCTTCCGTCTTCTTTTTAGGCGAGGAAATGCTATCGCGAGCTGCCTTGTACTCCAGGATTTCAATCTCTAGATATACGGGACCCATTTCTAGCTCCGCGATGGGCTCAGGAAAACCCGCGGATTTCTTGAGTTGGCTGATGCGCGCCTTGGATCGGCCAAAAATTTCGGCCATTTCTCCAGTGCCTGCCAGCCGAAGTCTCGGTCGCATTTGAGCCGGATGCGTATCGACGGCATAGGGTGTTAAGGTCGAAAGCGCTGTCGCCTTTAGTAAATCTTCGAAGCTTGTAAGTGCCACGAGTGTGGCTCGCGAAGCATTTTCTGCGGAATTCTTGTAGTAAATCACGATTTCGCCTGTATCGCTGAAAGATATGTGCTCGTATCTGTCGTCCGCGCCGAGCAGTCTCTCGCGTACAACATCGGCCGTAAGCCCTTTACTGAGCCTGGGGCTGGGCCGCTCTAGTTTTATAACTGTCAACCACATGGCCTCTCCTTGACTTGTGCGGCGAGGTTCGGATGGACATCGAACCTCGCCGCGCTACCCTATTCTGCTTGTGGTTTGCTAACTCTCACCTCAATGATGGCTGCCGTCATAATCGCGACAATCAATGACAGAATCAGATCTCCGCCGGTGCGATGCCAGGTGAACATCCCCATCCCCGCCATGGTTACGCAGAGAACTAAGACGTGAAGTGGGATCTTGGATGGCGGCTGGCGGTACAGAGGAGGGTCTGCGAACTTCTCGTCGGGGGTAGGATGCATACGTACTCCTTTGGTTGAGGGGCAGTGATCTACTTGGTGGTTGGCCACTGCCCCCTTACCGGACCATCCGGCAACACTCAGTCAACACTGTCTCGTGGATGCAATGACGGACACGGAGTGCGACTTAGCCTCAATGATTGCCTTTCCCCCAGGGAATCCTTGGTGAAATGATTTAAGTCTTCTCGACGAGCCGGGCAGACCAGCGGAGGGCGAGGGTCGAGCTGACAGCAATGGGCACAGGTGATCTCAGTCAATGCGATCTTGAACCGGACAACCTTCCGAGGTCACAACCATCTAGGACGAGTACCGTCCTGGCAGTGTGGAAATCGGCCTAGATGAGTCGCGAGGATCAACCGGTCGTGGCGGCCGTCATTGTCCAGGGCGGCCGAGTTCTGTTGATCCGCCGCGCCGTAGGAGAAGGCCGGCTCTCATGGCAGTTCCCTGCAGGGAAAGTCGAGCCTGGCGAGCGCACCCATGCGGCGGCGGTGCGGGAGACGCTTGAAGAGACAGGGCTTGCGGTGCGGGTGGTTGGTGACCTCGGAACGCGTGTGCACCCAGAAACCGACCGAACGATGTTCTACCTTGCGTGTGAAGTCGAGAACGGGACCGCTTATCCGGCAAGCCAGGCAGAGGTGGCGGAGGTGGCATGGTGCGACCTGGAGGCCGTCGCCGCGCTTGTCCCGTACCCGCTTTATGGCCCGGTCCAGCGGTACTTAGATGATCGTCTCGCGCGGGGGACGGGCCAGCGAGACGAGTGCCGGTCTGACAGCAACGCTGACAGCAACCGACGCAGATGATCTCGGTCAGCGCCATCTCGCGGCGGACGATGTTCCGAGCTCACAGCCTTGTGCAGACGATGCCAGATGAATCGCCCCGGAACTTACAAGCGAGGGGTCGACGTTATACGGCCCTCTGAAAGAGAGCGCCGGAGCCGCGGTGCGGCAGGTCCACCACTCGTACCTGCTCGAACCCCTGGCTTCGGTAGTACTCGTGCAGCGTTGGGTTCGTGCGCCATGCGTCAAGCCTGAGCCATCGACGACCGGCTTTCTTAGCTCGGTCATTTGCCCAGTGAAGAAGCTGTCCGCCGATGCCGCGTCCCGCATGGCTTCTCTTGACGATCATGCGATGGACGTAGAGCGCGCTTCCGGGGTCATCCTCATCGGTCCAGAACTCGGGATCCGCAAACGAATCGAGGGTGATCGTGCCGATAGGTTCCTGATCGTCGAGAACGATGAAGCACTCGCCCTTCGCGATCGATCGAGCGATGCCGGAGCGGACGTGATCGATGGAGAGGCGGCCAGTTTGCATGGGCTGCCACTGATCGGACCCTTTCTGTGCAAGCCATGCACTGGCCTCGCGGTGCATGGCCGTCACCGTGTCCAGATCAGAGGGGAGCGCCGTACGGATGGTCAGGCTCACGGAGCCTCAGCAGGGTCGGAAGGTAGACGGAGTCGTTCGAAAGCGATTACATGGCGATCGCCGGGCAGGACGTTAAGGACCACCCGAATCGGGCGACCGTCCTCGGTGAACCCTGTGACGACGTGGTAGGCGACGGGGGTTCCCGGGCCGAGCTGAAGCCGTTGGGTCTCAATTGGCGTGGGCATGCGGACGTAGATCTCGTCAAGTGCGCGAACCTGAAGGAAGCCTTTTTCGGCGAGCACCTGGTTCGCGCCACGCGCGATGTCATCGGGGCGCATGATCTCGCTGTCTTGAGCCAGCGATAGCGGGAAGTAGCTGTCGTTGGTGTTGTACGGCTCGCCGTCGAGATACCGCACGCGGCGTCGCACCACGGTGAACTCTCCGTCCGCGAGGCGAAGCCGGCGCTTAACGTCTGTCGGCGGCTCGACGATGGCGACCTCGATCGTCTGCATCGGCTCGCGACCTGTAGCCGAGTGCTCAGCGAGGAAGACGTCCATTTCGGGCGAGAGCGGCCGAGGTCGAAACTCCTGCTGCGGTCGATACTCCAACGGCCTACGGTCTCGCACGAAGTAGCCACGTGGCCGCGCTGCGATGACCAAGCCTTCGTTGACCAACGCCGAAATTGCCTGGCGAGCAGTGTTTCTGGCTACCTGGTAGCGCTCGGTGAGGTCGGCCTCGGTGGGAAGGCGAGTGCCCGGCGGTAGCGAGCCATCAGTAATCCCTGCTCGGAGTTCCTCGGCGATCTGCTGCCAGACGGGCATCTGCCCGCGTCGCGTTATAGGCAACCTGCCACCCCCTTCATCGTATAGACAGTCTAGTTCTTGGCCTTGACAAGAGCCATGCGGGCCCGCATCTTGGATATTGTCTAGTCGGTACAGACCGTCTGTACGAGAGGAGGTGACGTAGATGGCGAATGGACTGTTCAACCGAGCTCCGGTTGGTGCTGTGGCGATCGTCGAACCGCCGGTGTCGCAGTGGTACGCGCGGCGTGCCCGGGTTGCGTTCATCGGCGTGAGTTTGGGCTGCTGGGCCGTCGCGACGATGGTGCTCAGCGCGTCGACGCCGTTGTGGATCGCGGTGTTGCTGGGCTTGGCTGCCGGGCTGGTGGTTGGTCTGGTGGCCGCGCTGCTGGTGCGGGTCTGGCCGGTGTTGCGGGCGTTGTGGTGGTGGTCGCTGGAGATCGCGACTGCGGCGGTCGTGGTAGCAGGTCTGTCGCTGCTGGCGCGGGTCTGGTCGTGGCGGCTGGCGCTCGCGGCGCTGCTGTTGGTGGTGATCGCCGGGTTGTTGGCTGATCCGGTGCGCCGGTTCGTGTGGGCGTGGTCGTGGTGTGCGGTGGATCGTCACCGGCTGCGGCTGTACTTCGCTGGGCTGGCGCGTGCTTCGGGTGGTAGCCGGGCTGGGTTGTTGCCGCTGATGTTGTGGGCGCGGCCGACGCCGGCCGGTGAACGGGTGTGGCTGTGGCTGCGTCCCGGTCTGGAGCTGGCGGATCTGGACGGTAAGGCCGGGCGGATCGCGGTCACCTGCTGGGCCAAGCAGGTCCGGGTGGTCGCCGCGTCGGAGCGGCACGCCGCGCTGGTCCGCGTTGACATCGGTCGTCGCGACTCGCTGGCCGGCCGTATCGATTCACCGCTGGCGCTGCTGATCCCGAGCCTGCGCTTGAAGTTGACGGACGCGCCGGTGTCGCCGGCTATGCCGCCGGTCGGCCTGAACCTGGCCGACATTCCTGATCCTCCGGCACCGGAACCGCGCAATGGCCGCCGATGACCTTCCCCGGTTCGCGTGCCGGAAGTCCTGTCCGACGCCATCACCAATAAGGGAGTGAGCTAGATGGCGAACGAAACCACTATCACGATCGTCGGGAACCTCACCGACGATCCGGAACTGCGGTTCCTGCCCAACGGCACCGCGATGGCGAAGTTCATCGTCGCGTCGACCCCGCGCATCTTCGACCGCGAGTCCGGGCAGTGGAAGGACGGCGACCCGCTGTTCCTGCCGTGCACGGCGTGGCGGGAGATGGCGGAGCACCTCGCCGAGTCGCTCAACAAGGGCACCCGCGTAGTGGTCCAGGGTCGGCTGAGGTTGTCGCGGTGGGAGACCGAGCAGGGTGAGAAGCGCTCGGCCCACCAGTTGGACGTTGAGGAGATCGGCCCGTCGCTGCGGTTCGCCACGGCGAAGGTCGCCAAGACGACCCGCAGCAAGAGTGACGGGTTCACCCCGGCGCAGGCTCCGGACAACGCGTGGGACAGCGCCCCGGCTGACGCGAAGGTCGGCTTCTGATGCCGCCTGTCCTGACCGCCGACGCGGGCAACGGTCCAGTAGACCTGGGTCCGGTGCTGTCCATCTTCGACCCGGTGCACATCGGGATCGACGAGTTCGGCCAGCCGAAGCTGGTACCGCTGATCGAACGCAACATGCTGATCGGCGGCGAACCCGGGTCCGGGAAGTCGGGTCTGCTCAACGCGGTGGTCGGGCATGCGGCGATGTCGCTGGACTGCCGGCTGGTCCTGTTCGACGGCAAACGCGTCGAGCTCGGGCAGTGGCGTAAGTGCGCTGACGCGTTCGTCGGCCCGAACCTGGAGCAGGCACTGCTGGTGCTGCGCAAGCTCCAGATGATGATGGACCGCCGGTATGACTACCTGGAGGACTGCGAACGCCGGAAGATCATCCCGGCGGACGTGTTCCAGGCCTACCTGGTCGCCTTCGATGAGCTGGCGTACTACTCGGCCACGATCGGCAGAAAGGTCGACCGCGACGAGTTCTCGATGCTGCTGCGTGACCTGGTCGCGCGGGGCCGGGCGGTCGGCATCATCGTCGTCGCTGCCACCCAGCGACCGTCGTCGGACATCATCCCGACGTCGCTGCGGGACCTGTTCGCGTGGCGGTTCGCCGGCCGCTGCACCAACGACAGCTCGTCGGACATCGTCCTCGGGCACGGCTGGGCGCAGAAAGGCTGGTCAGCCAACATGATCAGCCCGAACAACCCCGGCGCGGGTCTGCTGATCTCCGAAAGCGGCAGCCCGCAACTGATCAAAGTCGCCTACCTGGATGACCGCACCTGCGCGGGCATCGCCGCCTACGCGGCCACCCTGCGCGACGCCGTCCGCGACAACCCACCGACCGGCATACCGGTCCTGCGGGCGGCCTGACGCGCCTCGATACGACCCGGAACAAACCGGGCGGACAACATCCACTCTGGAAAGGGGGCCCTATCTGATGGCCCGTCCACTACCCGTCCCGCGACCCGACACCCGGGTCATCCACTACGTCGACACGTCGATGCAAGCCGACCTGGAGCGGCTGACTACCGCTGAGCTGGCGACCCGCCGCGCCCAGCAACACGCTCTCTACCTGCGGTGGAAGGACCGGCAGGCGGCGATCGCCGAACGCGACCGCAAGGCCCGCCGCTTCTGGACCGGCTTCGGCGCGGTCATCGCCGTCATCGTCCTGGCCGCGCTCACGTTCGGCGGCTGGTGGCTGTGGAACGCCCTGACCACTGCCGGTCTCGGCGCTCTGGCGATCCCGCTGCTCATCGCGGCGCTGTCGGTGACCGCGATCGGCGGGCACCGCTGCATCACGATCGTCGAACACCGGCACTGACCAGCACCAACACAACCGCATTCCGAGCGGACGACACCAGGAAGTACCGACCAAAGCGCTTCTGGTGCCGCCGCCCCTAACACCAACCCACATCCGATGGAAGGAGTCGGCACGATGAACCCTACCCAGCAACTGATCGCACTCGCCGCTGACCGTGGCTATGTCCTCACTGAGGCCGGCCGCGTGGCGGTGCAGTACCCGGACCTCGACTCGATGGCTGAGGCTGTTGAGGCTGTGCGGCAGGGCGTCAGCCCTGACCAGATCATGACTGAGGACTGGGACGGGCTGTCCTGGTTCGAGCCTGCCGTCTCGCTGGGTGCGGCGCCGCATGACAGCGCCTACTGCCGCGAGGGTGGCAGGCCGCATCTCGGCCCCTGCGTCGAGCCGGACGCGAGCGATGCCCTCACCGAGGTCGGCCGGCGGGCGCTTAACGAGGCGTGCCGTTGTGGTGACAGCGACTGTGCTGACACCTTCGGCCGGGCTACAGCCTGTCAGGATCGTTCCGGGTGCTGCCAGTTCTGCGGCTATTCCAGCTGCGATGTCTGCGGCTGGACCGATCCTGCCGACAGCGCCGACCCGCCGGAAACGGTGGCGCAGGTGCTGCGGTCGGCGGCTCTGTACCTGGAGCGGCACGGCTGGATCCAGGGCTGCTACTACGACGGCACGACCGGTGTCTTCACGCCGCCGGCCTGCCTGGTCGGTGCGATCGGCATGGTTTGCTACGGCGGACCGGTCGACGCCCCGGCGGAACACCGCACCGACCCGGGCTACCCGGACTTCGAACAGGCCGTGCTGCACCTGGACCGGTATCTGCTGGTCGAGGACGGCTCGGAATCGTACGAGTTCAACGACGCCCGAGGCCGCACCCTCGAACAGGTCACGCACGTCCTGCGGGACGCGGCAACCCGCCCGGCCGAGGAACTCCTCGATGCACTGCGGGCGATCAACGAGATGAACGACCGCCTCGCCGAGTCCGGCGTAACGGTCGAGCAGATCGTCTCACTGCTGAACGGCGGTGACTTCCGATGAGCGAGGTCACGGTCCGTGAGATGCAGGCTTCGGCCTGGGCGAACAAGCTGGCGAAGGGCTTCAACACCAGCGACGTCGCTGTGGAGTTCGGCCTGCTGTACGGCGAGATCGCTGAGGCCTTCGAGGCCTGGCGTCACCGCCGGACGGAGAGCCTGACAACCGAGCTGGCTGACGCCGCGATCTACCTGCTGAGCCTGGCTCAGATGACCGGTGTCGACCTGCAAGGAGCGATCACGTCCAAGCTCGCGGTCAATGCCGGCCGAGAGTACCGGCGCGATCCGGCGTCCGGCTCGCTCGTCAAGGTCAAGCAACTCCGCTGCCCGCTGTGCGACAGCACAGACCACTCGTGGCGCAGCGTCATCGACGAGGGCGAAGGTCCCTTCTACTGCGACCACGATTGGCACGACGCCGAGGGCAGCACCGACGGCGGTGATGTCCGATGAGCAAGAACACCGTCAAGGCAGCCTTGACGCGCAAGCGTCGGGCTCGCGCACGGCGTAACCGCTTCTGGGCTGTCGCCGCCGTGTTGGTGCGGTTCGTGCTGGGTCGTCCGCTGGACGGCCGGGTGCACTCGAACTGCACGTTCTGGTCTGCGGGGAACCGTCGTGTCGGGCGTCCTGCCTACCTCGTCACCTGGCGGTGGTGGGCGCTGGCTCCCGGCTGGCAGCGCTGCGGTGTGCGGCTGACCGCTGTCGCGGTCGTCCTGCTCGCCGCGGTGGGGGTGGTCGCGCGATGACCTCCAAGCCGCGCATCCCGCGCAAGCGTGCCAAGCGGCACGTGGAAACCGACCAGTTCGACGCGTTCACGCGTCGCATCCTGCGCGCCTACGCCCGTCGCGTCGCCGCCGGTGACGTGGAGGCCCTGGCCCCGCTCGCCGCGCTGTCCGCCGAGGTGGACGCCGTGGTGCGCCTGGCCGTGGCCGGGCTGCGACGTAACCCTTACTCCTACTCGTGGGACGAGATCGCCCGCCGGCTTGGCGTGTCCAAGCAGGCCGCGCAGCAGCGCTACGGCGACAAGTCCGACCGGCACGCCCTGGACTCCCGGCTGCTGGAGTCCGGGCTGAGCGTGTCCGTGGCGACCCTCGCGCAGGTGTTCGCCGATCACCACCCCGGTAGCCCGGCCGCATCACGCTGCCCGGACTGCGGCTACCCGTACCCCGACAAGGTTCTCGACTGCCCCACGAACGCCACCGTGCGTCCGCTGCTGTTGCGGCGGCGTGGAGAGGACCGGGACGCGGTCGCCCGACTCACCCCTGACCAGCTCGCCGACCTGCACAAACCGACAACCGCCCGGCTCACCCGGGCTGCGGTTCGGCAGGCGGCCTCACCCACGCCGGACCCGAACCGCCAATCAGCTCTACCCCTGTTCAACCTGAGCGGAAAGGACCCGGCCCAATGACCAACAACCAATCCACCAACACCAACCCGACCAACGGTGCGACCGCCACGACCGTGCCGGCGTACCCCTACCACTACTTCGTCTCCTTCGCGCACGCCACGCGCGGCGGCTCCGGCTTCGCCAACACCGAAGTCGAGCTGTCCGTGCCGATCACCTCGATCGAACAGGTCCGCGACCTGGAGACGTACTTCGCCGAGCAGGGCTACCACGAGGCCCGCGTCATGGGCTTCACCCTGCTGCGCAACGACCTGGCCACCGCCAGCCCGACCACCGGTCGCCCTGGCGGTGACCGATGAACCCGCAACTGTGGTCCTGGCTGCTCACCGCGGTCGGCGTGTTCGGCCTGTACCTGGCCGGCCGTCGTTCCCCGTGGGGCTGGGCCGTCGGCATCGCCGCGCAGGTGCTCTGGTTCGCCTACGCGGTCAGCACACGACAGTGGGGCTTCCTGGTGTCGTGTTTCGCCTACGGCTGGGTGTACCTGCGCAACTTCCGCCAATGGCGCGCTGAACTTCGCGCAACGGACGCGGAAACCAACAACGAAGCTGGGGCGGAGGTGTCGTCGTGACACCTGCGACCTCCCGCACAGAATTGTTTGACGGTGCCCGTCGGGCACGGACGCTGCGGCGGCTGCTCAAGCTCCGCACCGCCCATAAGTTGCCGATGCCCAAGCGGATCGACTTCGGCGAGTTCAGTTCCCCGGTTGACGGCAGCGTGCTGCGCTATCTGACGCTGGAGCTGGACGATGACGTCGATGTCACCGGCTGGGCTAAGGCTGTGGACGCCGAATCCTTCGACGAGCTCTCGGTTACTGGTGACACCCACACGTGGACCCTTGCGACCGCTCAGACCGAGTGGCGTTACGACGAGCCGCGTGTCGACTGGCACCACATCCGGGTCACCAGTCGTCACAACTCCCGACCCCGAACCGACCGCACGGCGGTGACGGCATGACCGTCACCAGCCTGCTGCCGGATCCGTTGACCCCGCTGGCCGAGCGCCGCGAGGTCCTGATCGCCGGCCTGCTGCTGACAGTGCTCGCGCTGCTATGGCTGGCCCGCAAGGTCCGGAAGATCGCCACGAGCGATCGGCCGGACGATTCCCTGTCCAACCTGGTCATGCTGATCGGTCTGGGCTGGTCCTCCGAGGTGGTCTGGGAAATCACCCGGTACCGGCTGCATTTCCCGCTCGGCCTGACCCTGCTGTTGTTCTTCATCTTCGAGTCGCTGCTGACGCTGACGATGATCCGCGCGAAGCGGCACCTGCGCGAGTTCGGCTGGCCTGGCCGGTTCGGAACGACCGCATGGACGATCGCCGCCTGCATGGCGCTGGTGGCGATGGTCGCCTCGCACTCGTTGGCCGAGGCAGTACTGCGCATGGCCATCCCGCTGCTGGTCGTCAAACAGTGGTGGGACGGCCTGATCGGCGGCGCCGCGAAACGGCCCGCTGACGCCACCGCCTGGCGGTGGACACCCCGCCGGCTCCTGCTCGCCCTCGGGGCGATCGAACCCGGCGAACGCGACGTGCACGCCGTGCACCGCGAGCGGCTGACACAGCAGATGACCACGCTGTATCACCGCCTCAACCACGGCTCAGACCGGCTCAAGTCTCGCCGCACGGCGCGGCTTGCCCGGCTCAGCCTGACCGCGGATGACGCCATCATCGCCGAAGTCAAACGGCGTGGTGACCGTGCTACCTGGTTCCAGGCAGCCGATCCGCACCCTGTGCCCACCCGGGCCACCGGGGACGCCTCGCGCGTCCCGGACGCTCCTAGCGTCTCGGCCCCTGACCAGCCGGCCGCGCCCGTCCCCGTGGACGTGCCGCGCCCGGCTGCCGCAACCGAACCGGCCACCCTCGTTCCGGTAGCTCCGGAGACGGTGGCTCCCGACCGACCGGTCGACATCCCTACCCCGGATGTCGTGGCTGCCCGGCTCACCACACCCAGCCCGAAGCGTCCTGCCCGACCGGTAGCCCCTGCCCGGGGTACCGGCGAAAAGCCTGACCTGCGTCACAGCGTTGCCGAGCCGTCGGCAGATCAGCTGGCCCGTCCCGCCACCGACTCTTCTGTCACCGAGCCGGACGTGGCACAGCTGAGCCTGCCGATCGTGCCCCCGGACATGCTGCGGCGCGCCGGCCAGGTGGCCCGCCAGTACCACACCGAGCACGGCGAACCGATCACCGCAGGACAACTCGCGGCCCGACTCAAGGTGAACTCGGAGCAGGCCGCCGAAGCCCTAGCAGTTTTAGGCGCTGCACAACTCGGCCCGGACCGGCCGGAACCCGCCGTCAACGGCAGCCGCCCGAGCAAGGCGACCCGGTGACCGTCTCGACGACCAGCGTCGCACCCGCAGCAACCGCTGCGGGTGCGGCCCCGACCGCCGAGCCGACCCTGTTTTACCTCGGCACTCACCAACCGCACTGGCTGCGCCTGGGCGTGCCGTTGTTCGTCTCGGATCGGCGGCTGCGCCGCTACCGGCAGCTGCCCGAGGCCACCGCCTCGTGGGCACTGGATTCCGGCGGTTTCACCGAACTCAGCCAGTACGGCACCTGGGATACCGGCCCCACCCCGGCGGCATATGCCGCCCGCGTCCGCCGCTACCGCGACGAGATCGGCCAGCTCGACTGGGCGGCACCGCAGGACTGGATGTGCGAACCCGTGGTGCTCGCCAAGACCGGTCTGACTATCACCGAGCACCAGGCCCGCACCGTCGGGAACTACCTACGGCTGCGTGACCTCGCCCCGGACCTACCGTGGGTGCCGGTAGTCCAGGGCTGGACACCCGGCGACTACCTGCGTTGCGCCGACCGCTACGCCCGCGCCGGAGTCGACCTCGCCCGGGCGCGGCTAGTCGGGGTCGGATCGGTGTGCCGCCGCCAATCCACCGCCCTGGTAGGCGAGATCCTCACCGTCCTGCACCAGGCCGGAATCACCCGGCTGCACGGGTTCGGCTTCAAAACCCTCGGGCTGGCCCGGCACGGTCACCTACTCACCTCAGCCGACTCGATGGCCTGGAGCGCCCAAGCCCGCCGCGCACCTGCCCTGCCCGGCTGCATCACTCACCGCAACTGCGCCAACTGCGTCCGCTATGCCATGGCGTGGCGCATCCGCGTCCTCGCTGCCATCACGACCGGGACAGCACAGCCTGCGCTGTTCGGAATCGACCCGGGCGGGTGGCCGGCATGACCGCAGCACTTGCCGCACCCGCCTGGTTCCGGCACTCTACCGACCTGCGCCTGCAAGCGATTGCCCGCGCCGCGCGGCCGGACTTTGACGCCTGGCTGTCACATGTCAGGTCCGCCGCCGCGTGTACCCGGCCGGTCCGGCTGGCCGGGACCATCGCCACCGTCGAAGCGGCCACCGGCCGCTTGCTGGCCGAACGGGCGACTGCGGACATGCCGGACGGGGTGATCTACAAGCCGTGCGGCAACCGGCGCGAGTCGGTGTGCCCGTCCTGCTCGAAGCTGTACCAGCGCGACGCCTACCAGGTGGTACGCGCCGGGCTCGTCGGCGGCAAGGGCGTCCCCAAGCAGGTGGCCCACCACCCGGCGGTGTTCCCGACCTTCACCGCACCCTCGTTCGGCGAGGTCCACACCCGGATCGTCAAGCGGCACACCTGCGCCCGGCGTAAGGACTGCGACTGCCGACCGGAACCGTGCCACGCACGCCGTGACCTGACCGTCTGCCAGCACGGCGTGCGGCTGGTCTGCTTCGCCCGCCACGAACTCGACGATGCCCGGCTCGGCACGCCACTGTGCCTGGACTGCTACGACCACGACGCGCACGTCGTCTGGAACCTGATGGTCGGCGAGCTGTGGCGGCGCACCACCATCGCGATCAACCGGTACCTGACGGGCCTCTGCCGTCGACGCGGCTTCCCGTTCCACGCGGTGCCATACGTGACCGTCGACGGCGACGTCCGGTACCGCAAGGTGCCACCGTTCCGGCTCTCGTTCGGCAAGGCGGCCGAGATGCAACGCCGCGCCGTCGTGCACCTGCACGCCATCGCTCGCCTCGACGGCCGCGACCCCGACGACGACACCGCGATCCCGCCCCCACCGTCCGGCCTGGACGCCGCCGACATCAAGGCCGCGATCGACCACGCCGCCGCGACCATCGCGTTCACCACCGACACCGGCAACCCGGTCGGCTGGCGGATCGCCTGGGGCGACCAGGTCCACACCAAGCTGATTACCGTCGCCGCCGACGGCGAGGTCACAGACGCCCAGGTCGCCGCCTACCTCGCCAAGTACGCCACCAAATCGACCGAGATCACCGGGCACTCCTCGGCCCGGCTATGCGACGAGACCATCACCTTGTACGCCGACGCGCACGGTAGCCACACCGAACGGCTCATTGAAGCCTGCTGGCGACTCGGCGACACCGGCCACAACCCGACAACGGACCCGGCCGACCTGCTGCGACTGCGCACACCGTCCACCGGCGGAGTACTCGGCCCGACGCGAACCTGTCCGGCGTGCGGCACTCGCACCCGCTGCCGCACCTGCCCGGCCTGCTCCGCCCGGACCGCTGAGGAAGCTAGGACAGCCGCCGCACAGCAGATGGCCGAGACGACCGCCAAGCCGCGGCCGGCCGACCCTCGGCCCCGGCTGCGGCGCTGGGCTCACATGCTCGGCTTCGGCGGCCACTTCCTCACCAAGTCCCGCCACTACTCGATCACCTTCGCCCTGCTCCGCGACCAGCGGATCGTGTTCCGCCGCCTCCAGAACAGTGGCCCGGAACAGACCGAACCCGGCGGAGAACCGACCACCCTGATCGTCAACTTCCTCCAATTCGTCGGCGCCGGCTGGCACACCACCGCCGACGCCATGCTCGCCAACACCTCCGCCGCGATGGCCCGAGAGCACGCCGAAACCGCCAGGCACCACCTAACCACCCTGGCCGCGTGAACGGCCGTCAATCGTCAAGCCCACCTTGACGCCGAAAGAGACGGAGAGGACCGATGGCAACACCTGTACAGGAACCGTGCTGGACGGTCGCCGACGTGGCTGCCTTCCTGCGCGTGCCGGTGGAGACGCTCTACACCTGGCGCAAACGCCGCTACGGCCCACCGGCCGCCCGTATCGGTCGGCACCTGCGCTACGACCCGGACGAGGTCAGGGCCTGGCTTCGGCGACAGGAAGCGGCGTAGCCATGGGCCATGTCGAAGACCGCTGGTTCAAGGAGGTTCCCGGGCCGGACGGCAAGCCGCAGCGGGTCAGGACCGTCCGGTACGGGCAGGGGCTCCGCTACCGCGTCCGGTACATCGCCCCCGATGGAAGGGAACGCAGCAAGTCCTTCCCGGATCGCGCGAAGCGTGATGCGGAAGGGTTCCTCGCAGCGATCGAGACCGACAAGCGGAGGGGTAGCTATGTCGATCCGAACGCCGGCCGGATGCCCTTTGACGAGTTCGCCGAGACGTGGCTGCGAACCCGCCGATTCGACGAATCTGCGCGCGGGCCAATCAAGGCTCGGGTGCGGAAGCACGTCATCTCGTACTTCGGTAAGCGTCCGATCGGTACCGTCCAGCCGAGCACGGTCCGGGACTGGGATGTGGTGCTCATCGGCAAAGGGCTTGCCGACAGCACGAGAGCGGTGCTGTTCGCCCACCTGAGCGGCATTATGACTGCTGCGGTGGACGACGGCCTGATCGTCAAGAATCCGTGTTCCGCTAAATCAGTAACCGCTCCCGTTCCGGCGCTGAAGCGGATCGTCCCGTGGACGATTGACGCGGTGGCCGCTGTCCGGGAAGGGCTGCCCCCTCGCTATCGAACAGCGGTCGACATCGGGGCAGGATGCGGTGCCCGGCGCGGAGAGATCTTTGGCGTGTCACCCGAGGACTTCGACTTCGACGACGGGTGGCTGACCATTTGCCGTCAGGTGAAGCGCGTCGGCGCGCGATCGGTGTTCGGCCTGCCGAAGAACGACCAGGAGCGACGTGTTCCGTTGCCCGACTCGGTCTCGCGGGCCGTACGCGTGCACATCGACGAGTTTCCGCCGGTGCCGGTGACGCTGCCGTGGGAAGACCCGCGCCGAGACGAGCGGGTGACGGTGCCGCTGTTGCTGACCACGACGTTCCGGACTGCCTGCAAGCAGCAGGTGTTCGCCGCGGTTGCCTGGCATCGCGCCCTTGACGGCGCGGGTCTGGAGCGGACACGCGTCAACGGGATGCACGCGCTGCGGCACTTCTATGCCTCGGCGCTGCTGGATGCGGGCGAGACCATCAAGGCGATCGCGGAGTGGCTGGGTCACGCCGATCCGGCATTCACGCTGCGGGTGTACGCCCACCTGATGCCGGACAGCCCGGGTCGGGCGCGGAAGGCGCTGGATGCGTTGTTCGACGGTCCGAGCGGCTTCCACGGCCCAGCCACGGCCCAGAGCGGGGCGTGATCTCCCTATGACCTGGTCATCAGCGGTCGGTGGTGCTGAAGTGCATGTAGTCCAGGAGGGTGGTCCACCGGCCGCCCCAGGCGAAGCCGTTCGCCGTGAACGCGCGGGCCGCCCCTTCCGCGTGCACCATGCCCGGCCAGTAGCGTTCGCGGGCCAGCCAGGTGGCGCTGTTCGGCGGGTCCAGGTAGGTGTGGTTCGGATAGCTGCCGCGGATCATCGGGTTCTGGCGCGGGTTCACGTCGACGGCCAGGCCGTAGGAGTGCTGTGACCAGGTGGTCGTGCCGGCCACGTAGCGGCATTCGTAGCCGCTGGTCAGCACGCTCTTGTCGGTCAGGGTGGGCATGTTGACCGCGATCGGCTGCATCACCATGATCGGGAATCGCCAGTGGTACAGCTTGGCGAACGCGCGCTGCGTCGGCACTGCCATGCTGCGATGCATGATCAGGCTGCCGTTTCGGGCGACGCCCTGATAGTCGATGTAGCGCACCCAGATCCGGCGCAGGTCGGACGGCTGGACCGGGCACGCCTTCGCCGGGTCGCCGTTGGCCTCGGTCGCGGTCACCGTCTCCGTCCGGGTCCGCCAAGCGGGCAGTGGCGTGGCCGGGGCGGTCAGCCGCAACATCCCATCGACCTGTAGCTGGTAGCCCTTGCCCAGCCTGTTCCATTCACGCAGGTCAGCGATCCGCACGCCGTGCCGTTTCGCGACCTTGGCAAGCGTGTCACCCGGCCGGACAACATGCGCCCGTTGACCCCGCCCAACCCCTCCCAGCGCCGTCGACCCCGCCCGTCCCGCCCATGCCGGACCCGTTTGATCCGCCTCGGCCCGCGTGGCGCGGGCTTCCTTCGGGCGGCCTTCGACGGGCCCGCCCCGACCAGGCCGAGCCGGCGCATCCTCCGCCGGGTTCGCCGCCTGTGCGGATGCGATCGGCGTCATCATCAGTAGGGCGGCGAGCATCATGGCCGGGCGTTTCCACATAGCTTCAGGTTCATGCCGGAGGCCCTTTTTGTCCTCTGAACGGAAGATTGCCCGCTGATCGATCCACCGTTCGGGGCGGGCACCCCGGTTCCACCACCACAAGGATCAACTCAGGGCCTGAGTGGCATTGCAGCCCGGCCGGGGCTGGTCGCCACGCACCGAATCGGAGCGCCCGATTCGGTGCGTCAGCGGCGGCTGGGCAGAGCGAGCCGTCGGGCACGCACGTTGGGGCGTCTCGCGTTACCTGCCTGAGTGGCGGCTCGTCCGCGCCAGCCGCCGTCCAGGCATGCATCCGAGCCCGCGTTACCTGCCTGAGCGGCGGCTCCTCCGTGTTGCAACCACCGGTTGAATCCGCGCGTCGGGTTGCGTGTGTCAGTGGCGGCTGGGCGGGGTGAGCCGTCGGCTGCGCACGTTTGGGCGGCCGATTGTGTATCTCAGCAACGGCTGGGCGGGTGCCAATGCAACTTGGCTTGAGTCGATCATGGTTGTGACCTGCCGGTCGGCGAGGGCGGGGGCCGGCGATCTCCCGGGCGGCAGCGACCCCGTCGCGGTGTTCTGGCTGGTCAGGGAACTGCAACCTCTCGGCTTCGGAAACAAGCGGAGTGGCGGCCGGGGAGGCACGGGCAGGGCGGCTCGGCTGGAGAGGGCGACCACGTGCCTGGGCCCGGCGGGCGCGCTGGGGCCGGGACCAGGCAACGTGGTCGCGCGGTAGCGGGGGACGGCCCCGGTTCGGCGGGAGGTGCGGACGCGTACCGGAAAAGGAGCGTGAGCGAAACGCTCAGACCGACACCGGGAAGTTGCTCCGAAACAGCGACGAAGGATCATGCTGCTTCTTGATGGCGCGAAGCCGGTCCACCACCTCAGGACCGAAGGCGTCGGCGACCGTCTCCCGCGGGTTGAGGAAGGTGAAGGCCTTGCGGCCGCTCACCGGCAGCGATGCGGCGAGGGCGGCCTGCTTGGCGAGGACCGCCGCGGGGTCGGCGGCGAGGCCGAACAGGTAGAGCGCGAACGGTTCGGTCAGCGGGCCGTGCGGGCTGTCGGAGGGGCGGGTGAAAGCGCCGCCGAGGTGGCGGATCTGGACGCTCAGCAGAGGGGCGATCGGTGAGGCCAGGAGTGCGGCGACGGTGGTGTCGGACAGGTCGGTCAGCAGTTCGCTGTGGGACAGGCCGGCGCTCGGGTCGGTGGGTTCGGCGGTGATCGAGCCCAGCTCGTCGACGGCCATGACGCGCCGGCTGTCCGACAGCGGCGTGGGCAGGGCGTCGAGTGGGGCCAGCAGTTCGCGCGCGGTGGCGGCGGACCCGAGGTAGGTGGTGTCGACGGCGACCATCGGGTCGGCGCCGGGGAAGTGCAGCAGGTCGAGCCAGACGGTCAGCTCGTCGGGCGCGGTGGCGGCGATCCGGCGGAAGGTTTCGATTACGGCGGGGGTGTGCTCGCCGGACCACAGGACGCGGCCTCCGTAGAGGTGCGGTGCCGGGTGCAGGGCCAGTTCCAGGGCGGTGACCACGGCGAAGTCGCCGCCACCGCCGCGCAGGGCCCAGAACAGGTCGGGGTCCGATGCGGCGGTGACGTGGCGGGGTGTGCCGGTGGCGTCGACGATGTCGAAGGCGAGGACGCTGTCGGCGACCCACCCGTGGGCGCGGCCGAACCAGCTGAGCCCGCCGCCGAGGGCGACGCCGGTGACGCTGACGATCGGGGAGCTGCCGGGGAGGCCGGTCAGGCCGTGCGGTGCGGCGGCGGCTTGCAGGCGGCCGGAGGGTACGCCGGCGCCGATCCGGGCGCGGTGGGCGGCCGGGTCGATCTCGATGGTGTCGAGGCGGCGGGTGCGGAGCAGGATCGTGCCTTCGGTACGCCCGCTGGCGCCGTGCCCGTTCGGCTGGGTGGTGACGGTCAGCCCGGTGGCCCGGGCGTGCCGGATCAGGGCGGCGACGTCGTCCGCGTCGGCCGCCTCGACGACGGCGTCGACCGGCTGCTCGACGGCGCGGTTCCAGGGGCTGCGTGCGGTGTCGAAGCCGGGCGTGTGTGGCAGCCAGACCTGGCCGCGGACGGTGGCGTCGAGGGTCATGTCGCTCTCCGATTCTGGGTGGGTGCGCATCAGGCGCGCAGCGCGGAAGAGGTGTTGCCCGGTGCCGCGGGGTACTGCTGCTCGACGTCGGCCTTCAGCCCGGCGAGCGTCTGTGCGGCGAGCTCACGTCGCCAGGCCATGTCGGCCCGGTGCATGGCCTGCGAGATCAGGCACGCCTGCCGGTAGTCGACGGCGGGGTCGGCACCCGGCCCCTGCTTGAGTAGCTGCACACAGCGGAACGCCTCGTCCGGTCCCTCGATCGCGACCACGATGTCGAGCACGGTGATCTGCTCGGGACTGCGGGCGAGCCGGAAACCGCCACGCGGGCCCGGCGTCGAGGAGACGATGCCGGCGCGGGCCAGGGCCTGCATCTGCTTATTGAGGTACGCCGCGGGCAGCGCGTAGAAGGCGGCCAGCTTCGCGGTCGGGACCGCCTGGTCGCCGGGCAGCCAAGTCAGGTTGAGGCAGGTGTGCAGTGCCCACTCGACGCCCTCGCTCATCCGCATATCTGGACACTACATATCCAGAATTGCGATCCACTAGTGATCTAGATCACAACGCCCTACGGTCATCGATGAACACCTAGCGAAGGAGTCACCGATGACAAATAGGAGGGACTTCCTACGTACCACGGGGGCGCTGGCCGTCGGCGCCATGCTGGCCGGCTGCGCGAGCGAGGAGGACGCCGGCCCGGGTGGGCCCACCGGGGCACCGGGCGGCGCACCGGCCGAAACCTTCGAGGAGCCGTCGAAGAAGCTCTCCGGCGGCCTGAGCATTCTGCTGTGGAGCCACTTCGTACCCAGCCACGACGCCTGGTTCGACAAGTTCGCCAGGGACTGGGGCAGCAAGACCGGGGTGGACGTCAAGGTCGACCACATCGACCAGGCACAGATCACCACCCGGATCGCCGCCGAGATCTCGGCCGGTCAGGGCCATGACATGATCCAGTTCATCGCGCCGCTGTCGCAGTTCGAGCCGAGCGTGCTGGACCTGAAGGACCTCACCGACGAGGCGAGCAAACGCTGGGGTACGCAGCTCGAGCTCTGCCAGAAGTCGAGCTTCAACCCGAGCACCGGCAAGTTCTACGCGTACTCGCCGGGCTGGGTGCCGGACCCGGGCAACTACCGCAAGTCGCTGTGGGAGCCGGCCGGCTTCCCGAACGGGCCGGCCAGCTGGGACGACCTGCTCAAGGGCGGCGGTGAGATCAAGAAGTCGAAGAACGTACAGATGGGCCTGGGCATGTCCCAGGAGATCGACTCCAACATGGTGCTGCGCGGTCTGATGTGGACACACGGCGCCTCGATCCAGGATGCCAACGAGCGGGTGATCCTGAACTCGCCGGAGACCGTGCAGGCGGTCGAGTTCATGGCCAAGCTCTTCAAGGAGAGCATGACCAACGAGGTGTTCTCCTGGAACGCGGCCAGCAACAACCAGGGCCTGGTCGCCGGGAAGATGTCGTACATCGTCAACTCGATCTCGGCCTGGCGTACCTCGCAGGGCACCAATCCGCAGGTCGCCGACGACGTGCACTTCGTGCCCGCGTTGCGTGGCCCGGCCGGGCAGTTCGCGGCGCAGCACGTCCTCTACAACTGGATCGTCCCGAAGCACGCCGCGAACCCGGACGCGGCCAAGGAGTTCCTGCTCCACTACACGAGCAATTTCAAGGCCGCGACGTACGCCAGCAAGCTCTACGACTTCTGCTCGTTCGCCGAGCGCACCCCGGAGCTGAACGGCTGGCTTGCCAGCGACCCGTTCGGCTCGAACCCGCCGGACAAGCTGAAGCTGCTGAGCGACGCGACGAAGTGGAGCGTCAACATCGGCTATCCCGGCCCGGCCAACACCGCCGAGGGCGAGATCTTCAATACCTTCGTCATCCCCAACATGTTCGCCCGGGTGGCCCGCGGCGAGCAGAGCGCCGCCGAGTCGGTCGCCGCCGCCACCAGCCAGGCCACCGCCGTCTTCGACAAGTGGCGGGCGCAGGGCCTAGTAGGCAAGGGATGACAGGTGGCCATCGTCGAGGTACGCAACCTGGTCAAGGAGTTCCCCGGCGGGGTACGCGCGGTCGACGGCATCGACCTCGCGACCGAGGAGGACGAGTATCTCGTCCTCCTCGGGCCGTCCGGCTGCGGTAAGACCACCCTGCTCCGCATGATCGCCGGGCTGGAGCAGCAGTCCGCCGGCGACGTGCTGATCGACGGGGAGGTGGTCAGCGGCCTGCCACCGCGCGCCCGGCAGGTGGCCATGGTGTTCCAGAGCTACGCGCTCTACCCCCACAAGACCGTGCTCGCCAACATCGTCTTCCCGCTGCGCGCCGCTCGCGTCGAGAAGTCGGAACGCGATCGCAAGGCCAGGTGGGCGGCCGACCTGCTCGGCATCTCGCACCTGCTCGCCCGCAAGCCGCGACAGCTCTCCGGCGGGGAGCGGCAGCGGGTCGCGCTGGCCCGTGCGCTGGTGCGCCAGCCGAAGGTGTTCCTGCTCGACGAGCCACTCTCCAACTTGGACGCCAAGCTGCGCGCCAGCGCGCGCGACGAGCTCAAGCGATTCCAGGACGAGGTGCGCACCACCACCGTCTACGTCACCCACGACCAGACCGAGGCCATGGGCCTCGGCGACCGCATCGCGGTGCTCTCGCAGGGCCGGGTCCGGCAGGTGGGTCCACCGATGCAGGTGTACGACGACCCGGCCGACACCTTCGTGGCGACGTTCATCGGCTCGCCCCCGATGAACCTGGTGCCCCGAGGTGACGTCCTGGTCGGCTTCCGCCCCGAGCATCTGCTCCCCTCGGAGGTGGCGCCCGGTGGACTCCCGGTGACGCTCAAGGTGGACCGGCTGGAGTACCTCTCCGGGGACCGGCACGTCTACGGCACCGCCATCGGCGTCGGCGAGCCCACCCGTGTCGTGGCCCGGCTTCCGGCGACCGTGGAGGCCGATGTCGCCGTGGGGGAGGAGCAGCCGTTCGCGGTGCCGGCCCGGAGGATCCGGTACTTCGACGCGGAGTCGGGTGTGCGTACCCAAGCGGGGTCGTCGTGAGCAGGCGCCGGATGGCCGACCGGGAGGGCACGCTGGCCTGGCTGTTCCTGATGCCCAGCGTGGTCTACATCCTGGCGCTGGTGGCGCTGCCGTTCCTGCTCGCCATCGGTTACTCGCTGTCCGACGTGACCGCCGGTGACCCGTCCTTCGACTGGGTCGGGACCCGCAACTTCCAGCGGGTCTTCGAGGACCCGGTGTTCTGGCGCTCGCTCGGCAACACGTTCGTCTTCACGCTGATCTCGATGGCGCTGATCGTCGTACTCGGCAAGGTCCTGGCCAACATCCTGGTCGCCGACTTCCGCGGCAAGTGGGTGGTCCGGTTCCTGGTGCTGCTGCCCTGGACCACGCCGGTGGCGCTGTCGTCGATCGCCTGGCTCTGGATGCTCGACTCGATCTTCTCGCCGATCGACTGGGTGCTGCGGCAGCTGGGCCTGATCGAGGGCAACATGTACTGGCTGGGTGAGCCCGGGCTGGCCATGGCCAGCGTGATCGCGGTGCACGTCTGGCGGCTCACCCCGCTGGCCGCGGTGATCATGGTGGCCGGGCTGGTCGCCATCCCGCGCGACCTGGACGAGGCGGCCCGGGTCGACGGCGCCGGCTACTGGCGGCGGATGTTCGAGGTGACGATTCCGCTGGTGTTGCCGGTGGCCGCGGTCGCCGCGCTGTTCGGGGCGATCTTCACGTTCACCGACATGGCCGTGGTCGACGTGCTCACCAACGGCGGACCCAACAACGCCACCCAGGTGCTGACCAGCTGGGCCTTCTTCCGCGGCATCGACGGCGGCGACGTCGGCCAGGGCGCGGCGATCGCGCTGTTCCTGTTCCCGCTGCTGCTGGCCGCCGCCATCGCGATCCTGCGGGCGGTACGCCGCCTGGAGGTCCGATGAATCAGCAGGCGAAGTACGCCCGCCGGCACATCGCCGCCCGGGCCGGCCTCTACTTCGGGGCGATCCTCGCCGCTCTGATCTGCGCGGCCCCGTTCCTGTGGAGCATGGTCACCGCGTTCAAGCAGAACCGGGATCTCTACAACCCGGAGAACAACCCGTTCCGCTACAACCGGCCGGCCACCTCCGACCACGTCCTCTACCTGTTCGACAACACGTCGTTCACCACGTTCGCCTGGAACACCCTCTGGGTCGGCGTGCTGGTCGTGGTGATCACGCTGTCGCTCGGGCTGCCGGCCGCGTACGCCCTGGCCCGTCTCGACCGCCCGTGGGCCGGTTGGTTCGGCGTCGCCATCTTCCTGGTCTACCTGGTGCCGCCGAGCCTGCTCTTCCTGTCGCTGTCCCGGCTGGTCGTCGGGGTGGGCCTGCAGGACTCCACCTGGTCGCTGGTGCTGATCTACCCGACCATCACGATCCCGGTCTCGATCTGGCTGCTCATCGGCTTCCTCAAGGCGGTGCCGAAGGACATCGAGGAGCAGGCCATGGTGGACGGGTTCAGCCGGCTCGCCGCGTTCTGGCGGGCCGTGGTGCCGCTGACCTTCCCGGGGATCGTGGCGGTGGTGGTCTTCGCATTCACGCTGACCGCCAGCGAGTTCATCTACGCGCTGGCGTTCGTGTCGCCGACCACCGAGAAGGTGCTCTCCACCGGGGTGCCCACCGAGCTGGTCCGCGGCGACGTGTTCTTCTGGCAGTCGCTACAGGCCGCCACGGTGCTGGCGGCGATCCCGATCGCGATCGTCTTCAACGTGTTCCTGGACCGGTTCATCGCCGGCTTCACCCAGGGCGCGGTCAAGGGGTGATCACGGGTAGGGGGCGAGGGACGGCGCGGCCGCGAGCCAGGCCCGGGCCAGAGCGGTGTCGCCGCCGAGCTCGGCCGGGAACGCGTCCGGATCGCGGCGGGCGCCGACCAGCCGGCAGAACTCGACGACATCGGCGGTGATCTCGGCGTCCGGCTCCCCGGCGGTGTGACCGGAGACGACCGGCACCGTCCAGGTGCCACCGCCCGCGCCGGTCAGGTGCAGCCGGACGTGCCGGCCGGCCGCGTCCGGCATCCGCCGGGCGGTCACCTTCGGCAGCAGGCGGGCGGCCAGGTCGGCCATCGGGTGCAGGTGCTCGGGCAGCGGCGTGGTCGCCGCGCTGCCGGTCGCCCCGGCGATGTCCTCGGTGTGTATCCACGTCTCGAAGGCGCGCGCCAGCAGTGCGTCCGGTACCACCATGGGAAAGCCCAGCGTCACCGTGGCACCGTTCGGCCGGCGTGGCAGGGCCAGGCACAGTTCCTCGGCCTGGTCCCGCCACGATCGCCGGGTCTCGTCGACCGGGCGCTCCTTCTCCCGGGCGACGATGGCGACGGTCCGCGTCTCGGCGTCGGTGCCGGGTTCCACCGGTGGTCGCACGGCCACGCCGAGGGCGGCGGCGACCAGCCCGTCGGTGGCGATCAGGTGGGCCAGCAGGTCGTGGACGCTCATCTGTTCATACGCCGCGATCCGCTGCCAGTCGCCGGTGGGCAGCCCGGAGAGCATCAGGTCCAGCGCGGCCACCTGGGCGGCGTACGGTTTCGCGTACCCCGGTGCTCTGGGTGCGGGACGGCGCCGCAGGTGCGCCGCGGAGCGCAACCGGATGCCCAGCCCGGCCGGCGGGCGCAGGTGACCGCCGCCCAGCTCGGCGGCCGTCTCCCGCAGCGTGCGTGCCTCCTCGGAGCAGACGGCACAGCTGCTCAGGTGTGCCTGGACGAGCTCCGCCTCCTCCGGGGTGCACGCGTCAAGAGCCCAGGCCCCGATGAGTGGGTGGATCGCCTCATGGCTGTGCGTGCTGGTCATGGCTGGGCCTTCCTGGACGTACCCTTCCGGCCCTCGCCTGCTAGGCCGCTGCTCGGTGCGGCTGGATGCCGCTCGGTGCGGTCGGTCACGTCGCCAGAACCGTGCGTGTGACTGCTCAACGCCACGGTCAGTCTGCGTAACGCCTCGCGGAGCCGCGACTTGGCGGTGCCCTCCGGGAGACCCAATTCCTTCGCCACCTCACGGTAGGTGCGTCCGTGCAGGTACGCCAGCGTGATCGCACTGTGCAGCGGTTCGGGAAGCGTGCGCAGGGCGATCCGCAGGCGATGCGTCGTGTCGGCGTCGGAGACCTGGTCACCGACCGGGTCGCCGCCGCCCAGCGCGGCCATGCTCAGCTGTGGGTCCTGGGTGCCACGGCGGTGTGCCTCCTCACGCCGCACCAGGTCCACCGCGCGTCGATGGGCGATCATGGCGAGCCAGCCGCGCAGGCTGCCTTTCGCCGGGTCGAAAGCGAACGGCCGCTGCCAGAAGGCCAGGAAGACCTCCTGCGCGACGTCCTCTGCGGCTCGGTCGTCCCGGGTGACGCGGACAGCGATGGTGTAGACGAGGGCGCTGTACCGCTCATACACCTCGTCGAACGCGTCCTCGTCGCCGAAGACGAGCCGATCGCGGAGCCGGCTGTCCTCATCGGATGCCTCCGCCCGCTCCGCCGCGGTCTTGTCGGTGGATCTCTGCTGCACCAAGGCGCTCACCCCACCCCGGCAACACTCTAAGCGCATGGGACGGCCGAGTCACCGTGCGGAGGATGCCAGGCATGTCTTCTCCAGCCTGGCCCGGGCTGCTTCGGCCTGTTCCAGGTACTGCGGCTCGGCAGACCGGGTGTCCAGCCGGACCCGCAGGTAA
The DNA here is from genome assembly GCF_015704865.1 of Actinoplanes aureus. GTDB lineage: Bacteria > Actinomycetota > Actinomycetes > Mycobacteriales > Micromonosporaceae > Actinoplanes > Actinoplanes aureus. The sequence goes on from NZ_JADQTO010000032.1 coordinate 28,626, forward strand.
CCGAGGTTGAGGACGACGTCCGTCATCGAGTCGAGGACCGCACCGGTGGCCTCGGTGCGCAGCTCCCAGATGCGGGTCTGCAACGTGCGGAGCTCGGCCCGGTCGGCGTCGGAGACGGCGGCGACGTCGGTCTGCCGGGTCACCCGGGCCAGGGCGAGGATGGTGTCGGCGGCGTCACGGCAGACGCCCGGGGCGAACTCGTCCGCCGCCGGCAGTGCGGGACCCGCGGCCGGTGCGGACGACGACCGCCGGGTCACGAGGACGGCGGCTCCGATCAGGACGACCACCAGAACCACGGCGGCCACGACGATGAGACGCTTCACGACGCGCTCCTTATGTCTCCAGGCCCGCCGGGCGGCGGGCCTGGAGTTCGTAGGGTTACTGCTGGTTCACGCCGATGGCGTTGGGAAGGGCGACGTACGGGAACGCGCCCCGGAACTTCACGTTGTTGGCGTCCACCGCGTCACCGAGTCCGTCGACGGCGGCCGGGTGGTTGGGCAGCAGGACGCCCTCGGCGACCCGCAGCGTCACGTCCAGAACGTCGTCGGCGAGCCGGCGGCCGTTCGGGAAGCCCGCGTTGTCGCCGCCGATGACCCCGAAGCGGTTCGGCGAGGCGGCCGGCGGAATCGACATGTTCAGTCGCAGCTGTTCGCTGGGCTGGAACTTGCTGACGTCGACGTCCTTGTTGAGCCGCTGCGAGTTCAGGTCCACCGCGACCGGCCCGCAGTCCTTGCAGAATCCGGTCAGGAAGGTCTCGACCAGGTCCTGCCGGGGTGTCGCCGGAGCCGGGATCTTGTAGATCTGCTCGACCAGGCGGGGCACCTCGGGGTTGGTCACGAACTGCAGGAAGCGGGCGTCGTTCTTCGGCTGGGTGGCGTTGAACTCGTCCTTGCGGCCGACCGGGATGACGACCTCGTTGACCAGTGGCATGCCCAGGCGCGACACCTGACGGAACTCGCCGGAGCGGTCCCGCTGGTTCTTGGTGCCGACCACCTCGACGCGCTTGCGCGAGGTGGTGCTCCAGATGCCCACCACCGGGTTACGGGTGTCGTCGCCCTTCAGCGCCAGCGCCTTCTTCGGCACCTGGATGGCGAGCGTGTTGACGTTGTAGCCCTTGACGGTGTCCGTGCCGATCTGCGAGAAATCACCGTTGTAGAGCAGGTTGAAGATTCCCAGGTCGAGGAAGAACGGGTCGTCGGCCTGGCCGGCGAAGGTCTGCCCGCCGTTCGGCAGCTTGGTGACCGCCGCGTCGGCGAGCGCGCCGTAGTTCGGCATCGAGGCCTGCCCGACCCGCGACGGCGCCACCTTGCCGCTGCGGATCAGCGTGCTGGTGCCGTTCTCGGTGATCGCCTGGAGCCGGTACGTCTGGAAGTAGTTCAGGTCCGGGTCGTCGAGCGAGGTCACCGGCCCGGTGTTGTAAAGGAACGTATTGCGATTGCGGTAGTTGTCGTCGAACGTCCACCGGTACGTGATGTCCGGCAGAGCGTCCCCGTCGTTGTCGATGTTGATGTCGTACGCCGTCTCCGTGGCGAACGCGTAGAAGTTGGGACCGCCGTTCGGCTCCTCGAACGGGAGCCAGTTGGCGATCATCGTGACGCTGTCCGGCGCGTCCGGGCTGACGAACGCGTAGACGTCGGTGTTGTCGAGCCGGGGTTCCCCGGCGACCAGTGGTGCCTCACGGTGGCTGGACGCCGTACCGATGGTGGGCGCCAGCGAGGCGACGCACGCTGCCGCCGCGAGTGCGGCCGCGACGCCGAGCGCTGGTCTCCGAAATGAGCGTTGGTGCATCTGCTCCTCCTACGGGCTGCTTGGCCTGTCGGAGGAGGTTCGGGGGCACTGAGCCCCGCGGATGGATCGCTGTCGGTTAGTTCACTTCCGGCCGTCCGGCGGTCTCCGGGCTACGAATAGCTTCTTCGGCGGCTTCGTCGGCCGGATCGTCCGGTGGTGGAGCCGGGGAGTCGCTGAGCTGCTCCCGCAGATAGTTCCAGAGGACCGCGATGATCGCCGCGACCGGGACGGCGAGCAGGGCGCCGACGATGCCGTACAGGCTGCTGCCCAGGGTGACCGCGAGCAGCACGACGCCGGCGTGCAGGCCCAGGCCCCGGCTCTGCACCATCGGCTGGAAGACGTTGCCCTCCAGCTGCTGCACCGCGACGATGATGCCGAGCACGATCAGGGCGTCGGTCCAGCCGTTGGAGACCAGCGCGATGAGCACCGCGACGAAGCCGGCGAAGAGCGCGCCGACGATCGGGACGAAGGCGGCCACGAAGGTGAGCACGGCCAGCGGCAGCACCAGCGGCACCCCGACGATCCACAGTCCGATGCCGATCGCCACCGCGTCCAGCAGGCCGACGAACGCCTGGGAGCGGACGAAGGAACCGAGCGTGTCCCAGCTGCGGGCCACCACGACCGGGACGTCGACGGCGAGCCGGCCGGGCAGCTGGCGGGTCAGCCACGGCAGGAACCGGGGCCCGTCCTTGAGGAAGAAGAACATCAGGAACAGTGCCAGGATCGTGGTGACCAGCCCGTCAACCACAGTGCTCACCCCGGTGAGGGTGGCCGTGGCGATGCTGCCGACGCTGGCCTGGAGACGGTCGATGGCGCTGTTCGCGGCGCTGTTCACCTCGTCGTCGCCGATGTTCAGCGGCGGACCGGAGGCCCAGTCGCGGACCTGCTGGATGCCGCTGGCCACGCCCTCGGCCAGCTCGGGCGACTCGGACGCCACCGGGGCGATGATGCCGACCAGGGTGCCGGCGGCGACCAGCAGGAACAGGACGGTCACCACCGAGGCGGCCAGCGCCGCCGGCCACCGGTGCCGGCGCAGGAACCGCACCGGTGGCCAGGTGAGCGTGGTGAGCAGGAGCGCCACGACGAGCGGCCAGATCACCGACCACATCTTCCCGAGCAGCCACAGGGCCACCCAGGTCATGAGCAGGACCAGCAGCGTCTGCAGCGAGACGATCGCCGAGGTACGCAGCGCGGACCTGGTCTTCTTGGCACTCAGAGCGGAACCCATGTGATCACCCTATGTACCAGTACCCCATCGGCGCACTTTTAGAGGTCGAGGGCGAACCGGAGGAAGTCGCCGGTGCGGAACTGGCCGGTGGTCGGCGCGATCGGTGCGGCCGGACGGAAGCCCGGGTTGACCTTCAGGTAGCCGCTCTTGTCGGCTTCCAGGATGCCGAGGATGACCTCGGTGATGATCCGGCCGCCGACCGGGCCCAGCCGCTCACCGGCGTGCGCCAGTTCGGCCTCCTTGAGCACGTAGAACCAGAGCGGCGCCTTGCCCTGCCAGCCCGGGTTCTGCGGGTCGGGGAGCCCGAGCTGCGCGTTGGTCAGCGGGGTGAGGCCCATCCGGCGCGCGACGTCCTGCCCGGCCGGCAGGCCGAGGCGCTTGCCGCGGATCAGGTTCCGCTCGGCCAGCGAGGGGCTGGTGCCGTCGCCGACCACGGTGGCCGGCAGGTTGAACAGCGGCAGCGACAGCTTGCCGTCGATGCGCCGGGCGGCGTTGCGCGGGGCGGCGGGCTTGCCGGGTACGTCGAAGAAGTGCCACCAGTCGATCTCGAGGCGGGCCGGGAGCGGGCGGTTGCCGCGTAGATCGCTGCCCTCGGCGCCGAAGATGGCGGCGAACGACGGCTGGGTATTGCGGCTGTTGAGCAGGTAGCCCGCGCGGATCATGCTGTGCCCGAACCGGTACGCGGCGACCGAGTACTCGACCGGCATCATCGGCCGGTGCGGGTTCTTCGGCTTGTAGAACTCCCGCTTCACCTTGCCCTTGCCGTCCAGGAACCGGCCCACCACCTCGGGCCCGGCGACCTTGTCGAGGAAGTCGTGGACGATGAGCCACTGGAAGTGCCAGCGGGTCAGCCGTTGCGCCTCGGCCAGGTTGCCGGCCAGCCCGGTCGCGAGGCACCGGTTGTGGAACTTGGCGAAGGCCAGGTGCAGCTGGGCGATGATCAGGTTCTCGTCGTTGCGGGCGTCGCCGAGGATGGCGCTGCCGTCCGGCCGCCGCGGCAGGTCGTCGACCCCGTTGGCGTTGCGGACCACCCGCATCCGGGTGCGGTCGGCCTCGTACAGGTCCGGGTCGGTGGCCGGGCCTTGGCCGTAGAGCGAGCCCAGGTCGAACAGCGGCGTGTCGAAGTTGGTGAGCGCCTGCGGATCGGCCTGCTGCTCGGGCAGCGGAGTCCGGTCCAGCGTCATGTCGTGGTCGATGAACTGGCCGAGGAAGGTGAAGCCGGCCGGGATGCGCCGATTGTCGAAGTCCGGAACGTTCGGCCCGGACGGCTCACCCATCTGGGCGGCCAGCGACTTGATCAGCTCGTCCGGCGGCGCGTACGCGGCCTCGTGCTTGAACATGATCCCGAAGCGGCCCTCCTTGTCCCGGCCCGCCTTCACCGCGATGTCACTGCCGCGCGTCCAGGCGGTCGCGTGCTTCCAGTCGGCGGGTCTGCCGGGTGCGGCGGCCGCGGCGCCCGGGCAGGTGCCCGCCGATACGGCGACCGCGCCCGCGGTGCCGGCGAGCAGGGTCCGCCGGCCCAGCCTGATGGAATCGTCGACCATTTTGTTCTCCTCTGGCGCGTGATGCCGGTATTGCAGTGCCAGGGAAGTTAACGGTCGGCGGGTACCCGCCGGGGCTGCTGCGGTGCCGCGTCTTGAATCCGGCCGGAACGGCCTAACCCGACTCGGCGGACTGTTCCCCAAACGGGGTCCGGGCCGCAACCGGCGACCGGTTACGGCGTTGCACTCACGATGTCAGGGCGGCGCCGGTCAGCTTTCCGGCGCCACTGCGCATGGTCGCGAGGGCCGTCGCCGCGAGGGCGAGCGCGGCCGTGCCCGCCGCGCACCACATGATCGCCGCGAACGTGTGCGGTACCAGCCAGGCCACCACGACGAGCACCGCGGTGGAGACCCACAGTGGTGCCGACGGCCACTTCGCGCCGGCCGCTACCTGCGCGTTGACCAGCACGAACACCAGTGCGTAGAGGGCGCCGGTGAGGGCGAAGACCGGCGCGTACCGGCCCAGATCGACGTAGCCGGGACCGCCGGCGAACCGGAACGCCAGCCCGCCGGCCAGCGCGGACATCGCGATCAGCAGCGTTCCGGAGCCGGTGACCAGCCCGACCGCGATGATCAGCGCGCGCCGGCTGCCCTGTGCGAGCCGGGGCAGGGCCAGCACGGTGACCACCTGCGGTGCCCACAGTGCACCCTTGGTGAGAACGGTCCCGACCGCGTACGCGCCGGAGGCGGCGGCCGGCAGGAGAGCCCGGGCGAGCAGCAGGTCGGCGTACGAGACGACCAGCATCGCGAGCGTCGCCGAACAGGCGGTGACCACGTGTCGCGCCGAGACGCCGCGGTCGCCGGGCGGGGAACCGGGCACCCGCGCCACGGCGGTCAGCGCGACCGGGATGAGCAGCGACACCACCGTGGCGATCAGCACCGACCCGGTCAGCCCGGCGCCGAGCAGCAGGCCGGCGACCAGCCCGCCGTACCGGCCGGCGGCCAGCACGGCCATGCCCAGGGCCAGACGCAGGAACCGTTCGTCGCCCTGCAACTGACCCAGCCAGCGGCCGGCCACCACGATCGCACCGGTATATACGGCGAGCATCAGGGTCAGCTCGGCCGGCAGGTCGAGCACCGAGCCGGCGAGCGGCGCCAGCAGGGCGACCACCCCCGCGCAGACGGCGGCGGTGATCCACCCGACGTGCCGCGCGGTCGAGCCCGGATGCCGGGCCCGCTGCACGGCCACCGCGATCTGCAGGCCGGTGCCGGGCACGCTCGCGATCGCGACGATCGCCAGCACGGTCGCGAGGGCGCCGAGATCGGCGGCGTCCAGGCGGCGGGCGCCGAGCACCGGTACGACATAGCCGAGTCCACTGGTGACCGCGGTGGCGACGGCCACCGCGGCACCGGAGAGACCGATCCGCCGACCGTACTGGCTGCGGACCGACTTCGGGCCGGTTACAGCCGGCCCTCCTCGACCGCCTGCCTGATCCACGGGATCACCTCGTCGAGCATCGTGTCGAGTGACGTCTCGGCGGTGAAGCCGAGCACCTCGCGAGCCTTCGTCACGTCCGGCACCCGCATCGCCACGTCGTGCGCGAACGGCTCGTCGCTGACGTGGCGGAACGGCACATCGGGGCCCTTGATCTTGCGCCAGATGAGTTCGGCCAGCTCCAGAACGGTGGTCGACTCGGCCGTCGACAGGTTGAAGTCGTCATTGGTGGCCGCCTCGTGCTCCACCGCCGTGGCGATGCCGCGGGCCAGGTCACCGCCGTACGTGTAGTGCCGCACCTGGTCGCCGCTGCCCAGCACGTGCAGCGGGTCCTGGCCCTTGAGCACCTTCTGCACCAGGTCGGGGACCACGTGCGACATGGCCAGCTTGACGTTGCCGGAGAGCACCTCGGCCGAGCCGAGCGCCCGGCCCTCGCCGACGCCGACGCAGTTGAACGGCCGGACGATCGTGTACGGCAGCTTGTACTGGTCCCACGCGGCCCGCGCGTAGTACTCCACGGCGAGCTTCTGGAAGCCGTACGACGAGACGGGCGGCGGGACCTGGAACTGGTCGCCCTCCTTGCTCGGCCACCGGTCGGTCGACTCGAACACCATCGACGACGACACGTAGGTGACCTTCTTGAGCCGTCCGCCGCGGTGCGCGGCGATCGCGGCGTCGCAGGAGGCCGCCATGATCCGCTCGTTCGTGGCGAGCAGGTCGTACGCGTACGCGTGGAAGTAGGAGATGCCACCGATCATCGCGGCACCGGCGACGAAGTGGTCGCAGCCGTCGAGCAGCCCGGTCAGCAGCTCCACGTCACGGGCGTCGCCCTCGACGAAGTGGTACCGCGGGTGGCTGTCGTAGCTATGCGTCACCGGGCCGTACTTGGAGAAGTTGTCCAGCCCGACCACCTCGTGACCGCGGCCGAGCAACTCCTCGACCAGATAGCCTCCGATGAACCCGGCCGAGCCGGTGACCAGCACCTTTGTCATGCCCGGGTGCCCTCCTTGTCGCGATCGGCCGGCGCGGCGTCCGGCCTCCGGGCCGCCCAGCGGGCGGCGAGCTGCTCGGCCGGCAACCGCCGGCCGAACGCGAAAAAGTACCAGCGCAGGTAACTCGGCATGAACCGGCCCAGGTCGAAGTGCGACTCACCGAGCTGGCGGTCCAGCCAGATGGTCGGGATCTCCGCGACCGGGCGGCGCAGCCGGTTCGCCTTCGCGGTCAGCTCGATGCCGATCTCGAAGCCGGTGTTCGACTCGATGCCGACCTCGCGGACGAAATCCGTGTCGTACGCCTTGAAGCTGTTGGTGGCGTCCCGGGTGCCGACCCGGGCGAACCAGTGCAGCGTGCGCCCGGCCCACCGCGACGCCATCCGCTTGAACCGGGGGCCGCCGACCTGCTGCCCGCCGGGCATGTAGCGCGACGCCGCCGCGACCACCACGCCCCGGTCGACGAGCCGGGCCAGGTCGTCGATCTGCCGTGGGTCGTCGCAGCCGTCGGCCATGGTCACCACCGCCACCGGAGCCTTGGCCGCGTCGATCCCGAACCGGATCGCGTTGGCCGGCCCCCGCCCGTACGTGTTGAGCACGGTCCGCACCCGCGGATCCTTGCGCGCGATCTCCCGCGCGTACGGGATCGTGGTGTCCTCCGGCATGTCGTGCACGACGAGGATCTCCGCCGGCAGCAGCACCTCACGCAGGATGCGCTCGAGGTGTCGGACCACGCCCTCACCCTCGTTGTAGACCGGGATGACCACCGAGACCCGCGGCGTCACACCAGCACCCCCTGTCCGGTCAGGCCCCACATGTCGATCACCGGTTTGTCGGTGTCCAGCGTGGCGTAGTCGGGGTGCGGCGCCGCGATCACCAGGAGGTCCGCCCGTTTCAGCACATCGGGAAGAGACAGGAAGCGGTCGTCGACCACGTACGGATCAGTGCAGAGCGTCTCGCGCGCCTTCAACGTCAGGATCTTGCGCAGCTTGTAGGCCAGGCTGTCGCGGGAGTCGTCGCTGCCGCCCTTGAACGCCATGCCGAGGATGCCGACGCTCAGCTCGGCGAGGTTGAACCGGTCCTCCAGCCGGGAGACCAGGTAGAGCGGGAGCCCTTCGTTGATCAGCATCGCGGAGTGGCCGAGCACGAAGTTGTTCCGGTTGAACGCCGCCAGCTGCATGGTGTCCTTGAGCAGGCACGGGCCGGCCGCGAACCCCGGCATCGGCAGGTCGTCGGCGCGTGGGTAGTCGTGGGTGACCGCGTGCCGGATCCGCTCGAAGTCCAGGCCGAAATCGTTCGCCATCATCCAGAACTGGTTGGCCGCCGCGAACTTCAGATAGCGCCAGGTATTGGTGAACAGCTTCGCGAGCTCGGCCTCCTCCGGCTCCAGCCGGACGATCGAGTCGGTCAGGTGCCGGAACAGTTTCTCGGCCCGGTCCAGCGCCTGCGGGGTACGCGCGGCGACGATCTGCGGAAGCGTGAAGAGCTCGGTCATCGCCTTGCCCTCAGCGATCCGCTCCGGGCAGAACGCCACGTCGACGCTGAGGCCCCGGCTGGTCAGCAGCTTCTCGGTGAGCGCGGTGACGCCCGGGTAGACGGTGCTGCGCAGCACCACGAGCTGGCCGTCGCGCAGGTGCTCGACGCAGCGCTCGATGGCCCGCGGAACCGCGCCCAGATCGGGGTTGAGGTGCTCGTCCACCGGCGTCCCGACGACCACGACCAGCGAGTCGGCCAGGCCGACACTGCTCGGATCGGTGGAGGCCCGCAGCCGGCCGGCGGCCAGTGCCTCGGCGAGTGGCTCCGCCGCGCCGGCCTCGGCGAACGGCAGTGTCCCCGCGTTGACCCGGTCGACGGCGGTGGCGTCGATGTCGTAGAGCACCACCGACAGGCCGCGCGCGGCCAGCGCGATGCCCAGTGGCAGGCCGACTCGTCCGCACCCGCCGACCACGCAAACGTCCACGCCGGGGGCGTGCACTGTCTCGGTCATTTCGCCTCACAATCCCCGCCAGGCTCCAGCGTGTGTGCAGGTTACTCGTGAGTCAACCTCGGGTCTAGCCATCCGTGTCTGAGCGGCTATGGTTCGTCACCATGGCAGGAACGCCGTCCACCCAGCTGAGCTCGCGTATCGCCGCGGCGCTCCCTCCGCGCGCTCTGGCCGCTGCCGTGCGCGTGGTCTACCCGCGAGTCGAGCCGGAACTGGCCCGACTCGCCTCGTACGTCCCGCGCTGCGGGACCGCCGTCGACGTCGGAGCCTGGTACGGACCGTGGACGCGTGGCCTGCGCCGGATCGCCGATCGGGTCGTCGCCGTGGAGCCCACGGCCGAACTTGCCGGCTGCGTGTCCGCCGCCTACCCGGACGTCCGGGTGATTCAGGCGGTCGCGTCGGACCATTCCGGCACGGCCGAGCTTTTTCTGCCATCCGGCGGTCCGGGCACCGGCACGTCCTCGATCGAGCACGGCGTCGGCGAGACGGTCACCGTCGCCCGGGTGACCCTCGACGAGCTGGAACTGACCGATGTCGGCTTCATCAAGATGGACGTCGAGGGTCATGAGATGCCGGCGCTGCTCGGCGGCGAGCGGACCATCCGGCGGGACCGGCCGTTGCTGCTGGTCGAGCTGGAGGAGCGGATCCAGCCGATCCAGCCGGTTCTCGACCTGCTCGCCGGCTGGGGCTACCAGCCGTTCGTGATGCCGGACGACCGATGGCTGCCGCTGGCCGGTTTTGACCTCATCGAGCACCAGCGCGGCGCGCTCGAGCGGGTGGACCAGAGCTTCGTCCGCCGGGTGGTGCGGCCCGAGCCACGCTACGTCAACATGCTGCTCTTCCGGCCGGAGCCGGCCCGGTGAGGGCGGGGCGGCTCGCCAGAGTCGATCCGATCAGCGCGGTCGCCGGTCTGCTGATCGCGGCGAGCGTCGTGTGGCGGGGATCGATCACGGTTCGCGGCTATCTCACGGTCGACGACTTCCCGATCCTGGCTCAGGCCGACGCGTCCGCGCTGACGCCGGGGCACCTGGTCGCGCTCTACAACAATCACTTCATGCCGGCCGGCCGGTTGATCGTCTGGATCACCGAGCGGCTGACCGGGTACGAGTACTGGCCGTACGCGACCCTGATGCTGCTCACGCAGATCGCCGTCGGTGTGGCGTTCTACCTGCTGCTGCGGCTGATGCTCCCGTCCAGCTGGGCGCTGCTCGTCCCGCTGAGCCTGTTCCTCTTCAACCCGATGACCCTCGAGGTGACCGCCTGGTGGGCGGTCGGGATCAACCTGCTGCCGATGCAGCTGACCATGATCCTCGCGCTCTACGCCCACGTCCGCTATCTGCGCTCCGGCGATCACCGCCACCTCGCGACGATGGCTCTGGTGATGGTCGCCGGCCTGCTCTTCTTCGAGAAGGCGCTGTTCATCGCGCCGTTGCTCTTCCTGGTCACGCTCTGCCTCTACGCGCCGGGCGGTCCGGTGCGCGCGCTGGTCACCACGGTTCGGCGATGGTGGCCGTCCTGGGCGGTGCTGGCCGGGATCTCGCTGGTCTACCTCGCCGCCTACCTGGGCATGTCGAACGGCTCGGCGCTGCGCACGCCGTCCTCGGCCGGTGAGGTCGGCACGTTCTTCCGGCAGTTCTACGGCGAGTCCCTCGCGCCCGGCCTGCTCGGCGGCCCGTGGGTCTGGCTCGACGCCGGCGACGGCACGGCCATCTCCGCGCCGCAGCAGACGGCCCGGTGGCTCTCCTGGGCGCTCGTCGCGCTGCTGATCGGCGTGACGATCTGGCTGCGCCGGTGGGTCGCGGTGCGGGCCTGGACCTTGCTCCTGCTCTTCTCGGCCCTGGCGTCCGGCCTGATCGCGGCGACCCGGCTGGGTTCGGCGCTCAGCGGCGTCTCCGGGCTGGTGCCGCGCTATCTCGGTGACGTCATACTGGTCGCGGCGCTCTGCGTCGGTGTCGCGGTGTGCGGGCTACGGCCGCTGGAAGCGGACGCCGAGACGGAGGACGACCTCGTGCCCGCGCCGCTGCGGGCCCGCACTCAGCCCGTCGTCGTCGCCCTCACCACCGCTGTGGTTCTGCTCATCGCGAGCAGCGTCTACAGCGGCACCGGCTTCGCCGCCGACTGGAGAATCAAGGCCGGGCGCGACTACCTGCGCACCGCGCAGGCCGACCTGGCCGTCGCCGAGGCAGGCACGGTTTTCATGGATCAGCCTGTTCCGGAGGCGGTGGTGCCCTCACTGTCGTATCCGTGGAACATGCAGTCGAAGTTCTTCGGCCCCGTGGAGAACGGGCCGATGTTCGTGACCGAGGCCCGCAAGTTGTCGATCTTCGACGAGGCCGGTCACGTCCGTCCCGCCTGGGTGAACGGGGTGAAGGCGCGGCCCGGGCCGATAAAGGGCTGCGGTTACCGGGTCACCGGCGGCCGCACCGTCCGGATCCCGCTGGCCGCGGAGGCGACCGACTACTGGCAGGTGGTGCGGATCAGCTACCTCAGCGACCGCGACACCACCGCGACGCTCCAGGTCGGGCGGCACGACCCCCGCTCGTTCGACGTGCATCGCGGCCTCAACGCGATGTTCCTGCTGATGCTGGTCGAGGGTGACGAGGTGGTGCTCGACGTGCTCGACCGTCGCGCCAACCTCTGCACGGACGAGATCGAGATCGGCGCTCTGGTGCCGCAGCCGGCGGGGTGACCGCGCGCCGCGGGCTCGTCCTGCACACGGTCGCCGCGGTGGTCACCGCGGTGGTGCTCGCGCCGCTCGCGCTGCCGGGCTACGTGCTGCGCTACGACATGGTGTTCGTGCCCCGGCAGCCGCTGAACTGGGAGATGATCGCGCCGGCCGACGCGCTGCCCCGCGCGGTGCCGCTGGACGCCGTCGTGTCGGTCGCGAACCTGGCCGTGCCGGGGTGGTTGCTCCAGCGGATCGCGCTCGTCGCGGTGGTCTACCTGGCCGCGCTGGGTGCCGCCCGGCTGCTGCCGACCGCACGGGTGATGCCCCGGGTCGTGGCGGCGCTCGCCTACGCGTGGACGCCGTACCTCGCCGAACGGCTGCTCCTGGGGCAGTGGGCGCTGCTGCTCGCGTACGCCGCCCTGCCCTTTCTGGTCGCTGCGGCGCGGGACCTGCGTGCCGGCCGGCCCGGCGCGTTGCCCCGGCTGATCCTCGCCGCCGCGCCCGCCGCGGTGACCCCGACCGGCGGCCTCATCGCGCTGGTGACGGTCGCCGTCCTGCTGCCGTTGCGGTCGCGCGCCACCGCCGCCGCCCTCGCGGCCGTCGCGGCGCTCAACGCGCCCTGGCTGCTCGCCTCGCTGAGCAGCGCGGCCGGCGGCAGTTCCGACCCGGAGGGCGTGGCCATGTTCGCAGCGCGGGCGGAGAACTGGGCCGGCTCGTGGGTGGCGCTGCTCGGCACCGGCGGCATCTGGAACGCGCAGACCGTGCCGGCCAGCCGTTCCTCGGTGCTGGTTCCGGTGGTCACCGTGCTGCTGCTCGCGGTGGCCGTCCTCGGCCTGCGCGAGCTGCGGCGGCGCTGGCCGGGCGGCGCGGACCGGCTGTTCATCCTGGCGGCGGGCGGATTCGTGCTGGCCGCGGCCGGGGCGGCCGGGCCCGGGGTGGCCCTCCTGGAGTGGTTGGTCGTGCACGTCCCGGGAGCCGGGCTGCTGCGTGACGGGCAGAAGTTCCTGATCCCGTACGCGCTGGTGACCGCGCTGGGCTTCGCGCTCGGCGCCGAGCTGCTGGCCGACCGGCTGGCCCGGCGGTTCGAGCCGGCGGCCGGCCGGGTGCTGCTGGCCGGCGCGATCCTGCTGCCGGTGGTGGTGATGCCGGACCTGGCGTTCGGCGCCTCGGGGGCGCTGCGGCCGGTGCGCTACCCGGCCGACTGGGACGTGGTGGCCGCGCGGGTGGCGGTGGCGCCCGGCGAGGTGCTGTCGCTGCCGTTCGAGGGCTACCAGCGCTACGACTGGACCCGCGGCGTCGTGGTCCGCGATCCGGCGCCCCGCTACCTGGACGCGCCGGTGCTGATGAACGACGCCCTGCGGGTCGGCGCGGTCACGGTGGACGGTGAGAACCCGCGTGCCACGGCCGCGCAGGCGCTGCTCGACGCCGGGCGGCCGGTGGCCGAGCTGGGGGCGCGCTGGGTGCTGGTCCGCCGGGGCCCGGTGGCCGAACCCCCGGCCCCGGTCCTCGCCGGCCTGCGGCTCGTCTACGACGGCCCGCAGCTGCGGCTCTGGGAGAATCCGGCCGCCGCGGACACCGGTCGCCTCGCGGGCGCCGGCCGCCGGATGCCCGCTCTGGCCGCACACCTGCTCGCCGCCACAGTGGTGATCTTCGCAGCCCTGGGACTACTGCGTATACGCCGTAGATCGTGGTACGGTCCGCGAACCCACGAGTCCGGGGAGGAAGAAACATGGCCAAGTTGGCCACCTTCGTAGTCGCGGCCGTCGCCGGGGGTGTTCTCGGTATCGTCGGCATTCTCGCGACCGTCGGTGCAGTGAGCCCGTCCGCCGATCACGTCGCAAGCATCGAGACCAGCGACACTGAGCCTGCGGCTTACGGCACTCGCTGACCTACCGGCGCGATCCGCGCTGCGGGATAACGAACATGCCCGGTGACTCACCTGGAAACAGGTGGATCACCGGGCATGTTTCGTCGGTGGCCGGCCGGCGGCCTACGGCACTCGCTGGCCGGCCGGCGACGTCGGCACCGCGGGCAGCTGCCCGGCGACCACCTCGGCGAAGGCCTCTCCGGCCTTCTCCCAGGTGAACCGCCGGGCGTACGCCGCCGCGGCCGCGCCCATCTCGGTGCGCCGCCGGACGTCCAGCAGCAGCGACCGCACCTCCAGGTAGAACTCGTACTCGTTGTCGACGAGCACGCCGGTCTCACCGTCGGCCATGGCGTCGGCGACGCCGCCGGCGGAGCGGAACGCGACCGAGGGCGTGCCCCGGGCGCCGGCCTCGACGATGGTCAGCCCCCAGCCCTCCTTGAGGGAGGGCATCAGCATCAGCCAGGAGCCGCAGAGCAGCTCGTGCTTGCGTTCCTCGGACACGAAACCGGCGAAGCTCACCCGGTCCTCGATGCACAGATCGCCGGCCAGCCTGATCAGCGGCTCGTCCCACCAGCCCTGCCCGGCCACCACCAGCTCCACGTCGGGCAGCTCGGTGGCCAGCAGCGCGGTCGCGCGCAGCGCGAATTCCACCCGCTTGTGCGGCACCAGCCGGCCGAGCACCATGAGGCTCGGATGCGGGGTACGCGCAATCGGCGGCCCGGTGACCTCAGGAGTGCCGTTGTGAACGACCGAGATCCGGTGCCGGTCGACTCCCAGCCCGACCAGCTCCTCGCGGGTGGATTCGGACACTGTTATATAGGCGCAGCGACGGTAGACGCGTACGGCCAGCCGCGACTCGATCCACCAGCCGACCTTCGCCACCCGCGGGCCGAACACGACCGGCCACTGTTCACGGTGCACGTGGTGGACCAGGGCGATCACCGGCCGGCGGGCGTACAGGCGGCTGAGGAACGGCATGCCGTTGCCCACGTCGATGATCAGATCCGGACGTCCGATGCGGCGTCGGGACAGCGGGCCGAGGCCGAGCACGCCGGCCAGATAGGTGAGCGCGGCCATCAGGTAGACGGTGTGCCGGCCACCGCGCCGGACGATTCGCAGACCTTCCGGCGTGATCTCCTCGGCCGGCGCGGTACCGTGCGCCTGGCAGAGCAGGGTCACCCGATGACCCTGGCGGATCAGTTCAGCGGCGATTCGGTCGAGAAAGAGCTCCGAGCCGCCGCCTTCGGGATGCTTGGTGTCCCGCCAGTTCAGGAACAGGATGTGACCGCCGCGGGCGTCCGTCATGGTCTACTCTGCCACCCCTACTAGCGAGTACGATTCGCGGTCGGGTCACACTAGGGCAGCCCCGTGAACATCCGCAACGGTGGCGAAACAACGGGAGGCATTGGGTGGCCGACGGGAGCCTCCGCGCGCGACCGGAGTTCTGGCCGGTCACGCTGCTGAGCGTGGCGCTGATCGCGGTCCTCGCCGGCTGGGCCGGATTTACTTATGTCGATCGCACCAGAAGTGAACCCGGGTGCGACGAACGGACCACGCTGCGGGTCGTGACGGCGCCGAGCATCGCCGAACCGGTCCGCGAACTCGCCGACCGGTTCACCGAGCGTCAGCGTTGCCTCGACGTCCTGGTCGAGGGGCGGGAGTCGGCCGACGTGCTGCGGACCATCGCGGGAACCGTGCCGGTCGCCGCTACGGCTCCGGCCACCGCCTCCCCGTCGCCGTCCGTCCGGGGCAGCGCGAGCGCCTCCGCCAGTGCCGGCCCCGGCCGGACGGCCACCCCGGCACCCGACGTCTGGTTGCCGGAGTCGACGCTGTGGCTGCGCCGGGCCCGTGCGGTCGGCGCGTTCCAGGTCCCCGACGACGGTGTCTCGGTGGCGACCACGCCGGTGGTGCTCGCCCTGGACGGCGCCTCGGTGACCCGGCTGACCCGCGAGCGGCGGACGCTGGACTGGCCCGGCCTGGTCGGTGCCGCCAAACTGCCCGTCGCGGTGTCGCTGCCCGACCCGGCGACCAGCCCGCTCGGCTTCGGCGCACTGGTCGGCATCCGGGCGCTCGCCAAGTCCGATCCGGCCGGCACGGTGGCGATCATGCGACGGCTCACCCGGGACACCGTCTCGACGGCGGGGGAGGCGGTGCCCGATCCGACCGGGCCCGGCATGAACGAGTTCTCCGTGATCAGCACCGAGCAGCAGGTGCTGCGCAACGCGGCGGCCGGTAAGCGGCAGGTCGCGGTCTACCCGCCGGCGGCCGTTCCCGGCCCCGACTACCCGTACGCGGTGCTGACCTCGACCGGCGGCGGACGGGAGGTGGCCACCGCCTTCCTGCACTCGATGCTCGCCGACGACGGCGCGACCGTGTTCACCGAGAACGGGCTGCGCACCCCGGCCGGCCAGCCGCCGAAGTCGATTCCGGCCGCCACCAAGGTGCGCACCACCGACTACCCGCCGGCTCCGCTTCCCGATGTGGCGGCCACCGAGGACCTGCTCCACACCTGGGGCGGTGTGCACATCAGCGCTCGGATGCTGGCCGTCTTCGACATCTCCGGCTCGATGGCCGAATCGGTGCCCGGATCGCAGGAGACCCGGATGAGCGCCACCATCAAGGCCGCGCAGGACGGGTCCAACCTGCTGCTCGGCACGACCGAGCTCGGTGTCTGGGAGTTCTCCACCGACCTCGACGGCGCACGCGACTACCGCGAGGTGATCCCGGTGGGCCCGATCGGCCCGCGCCGCCAGCAGATGCTCGACCGGGTCGGCCGGATCAAGGTCGAGCCGAACGGCGCGACCGGGCTCTACGACACCACTCTGGCCGCGTACCGGGACGGCACCCGCAACTGGCAGCCCGGAAAGATCAACATGGTGCTGATCCTGACCGACGGGCGCGACGACAACCCGGACGGGATCAGCCGGGCCCGGCTGCTGCGCGAGCTCAAGGGACTGGTCGATCCGAAACGGCCGCTGCCGATCCTGTTCATCGGCGTGGGACCGGGCGTCGACAAGAACGAGCTGGACCAGATCGCCAAGGTCACCGGCGGGCAGGTCGCGCTCACCGCGAAGCCTTCCGGAATCCGAGATATCTTCTACACTTCGCTGGCCCAATTCAGCTGCCTGCCCCCGGAGTGCCGCCGATGACCGCCGCCCTCCGGGAGCGGACGCCCACCGTGGCTGCCACACCGCACGCCCCGCGCCGCTCGTACCTGGCGATCGCCGGAGCGCTGGTGCTCGTGGTGATCGCCTTCGTCCAGCGTCCCGGCCGTACCACCTTCGACACCAAGATCGACCTGGCCGAGAACCCGATCGGTTTCATGGAACGGGCCCTGCACCTGTGGAACCCGTGGGCCACCTCGGGCGAGCTCCAGCAGCAGGCGTACGGCTACCTGTTCCCGATGGGCCCGTTCTTCGCCGCCGGTGACCTGCTCGGCGTCCCGCCGTGGATCACCCAGCGGGTCTGGTGCGCGCTGCTGCTCTGCGCGGCGTACTTCGGAGTGCTGCTGGTGGCCCGGGTGCTGCGGATCGGCACCGAGCCGGGGCGGGTGGTCGGCGCCCTGGCGTACGCGCTCGCTCCGCGGATGCTCACCGAGATCGGTCCGCTC
The DNA here is from genome assembly GCF_015704865.1 of Actinoplanes aureus. Lineage (GTDB taxonomy): Bacteria > Actinomycetota > Actinomycetes > Mycobacteriales > Micromonosporaceae > Actinoplanes > Actinoplanes aureus. The sequence continues at coordinate 45,736 of NZ_JADQTO010000032.1, forward strand.
TCCTCGGAGATGCTGCCGGTGGTCTTCCTGCCGTGGGCCCTGCTGCCGCTGATCTGCGTACGCCGGATCGGCTCGCCCCGCCGTGCCGCCGCGCTCTCCGGCCTGGCCGTGCTGTTCATGGGCGGGATCAACGCGGCCGCCGTGGTGATGGCGCTGGTGCTGCCCGGCCTGTGGCTGCTCACCCGCCGCTGGGACCGGCATCTGCTGGTGCTGATGGCCTGGTGGTGTGTCTGCATCGTCGGGGCCACCCTGTGGTGGATCGTCCCGCTGCTGCTCTTCGGCGAGTACAGCCTGCCGTTCCTGGACTACATCGAGTCCTCCGCGACCACCACCGCGATCACCTCGCTCTTCCAGGCCGTTCGCGGCACCAACCAGTGGAGCGGCTACATCGTTCAGGGTGAGCCGTGGTGGCCGGCCGGCTGGGCGCTCGTCGACAACCCGGCGCTGATGGCGGGCACCGCCCTGGTCGCCGCGGTCGGACTGCTCGGCCTGGCGCTGCGCGGGCTGCCCGAGCGGCGCTTCCTGGTGATCGGCGCGCTGACCGGCCTGACCCTGTTGACCATGGGTTACGTCGGCACCCTGGACAGCCCGTTCGCGCCGCAGATGCGCGAACTGCTCGACGGCCCGCTCGCACCGCTGCGCAATGTGCACAAGTTCGAGCCGGTGCTGCGCCTGCCGATCGCGCTGGGCATCGCGTACGCCGCGAGCAAGGCGATCGCCTGGCGGCGGGTCCGGATCCCGGCCGCACCGGTCGTCGCGGCGCTGCTCGTCGTCGCCGCGGCACCGGCCTGGATGCTCATGCTGCGTCCCGGCCCCGGCTGGTCCTCGGTGCCCTCCTACTGGAGCCAGGCCACCGGCTGGCTCACCGACCAGGACGCGCGGGCCCGCACCCTGGTGGTGCCCGGTTCCGGCTTCGCACAGCACACCTGGGGACGGACGGTCGACGAGCCGATCCAGCCGCTCGCCGGCGCGCCCTGGTCCACCCGCCACCAGGTCCCGCTCGGCTCGGAGGGCAACATCCGGGTGATGGACGCCGTCGAGGCCGTCCTGGCGCAGGGCCGCGGCTCCGCCGCCCTGGCCGGGTTCCTCGCCCGCTCCGGCTACCGCTACCTGCTCGTCCGGCACGACCTGAACCGGACCGCGTCCGGTGCACCGCCGATCGCCGTGGTCCGCCGGACGATCACCAGCTCGCCGGGCCTGAAACCGGCCGCCACGTTCGGCCCGCGGGTCGGCGCGGGCGGCTCGGCCACCAGCCCGGTCGACGCGGAGATCTCGGTGCCGGCCATCGAGATCTTCGAGGTGGAGCGCGAGGTGCCGGTGGTCTCGGCGACCGCGCTGGCCGGCACGCCGGTGATCAGCGGCGGCCCGGAGTCGCTGCCGGGCGTCCTCGAGCAGGGACTCCTCGACCCCGGGCAGCCCGCGGTGCTCGCCGGCGACCAGGACGGCAAGCTGGCCGTGCCGGAGGCGCAGGGGCCGCGGATCGTCACCGACGGTCTGCGCCGCCGGGAGCTCAACATCGGGCGCTCGCGCGACAACGTCAGCCACACCCTCACCGAGGACGAGGAGACCCGCCAGGGCCGGGTACGCAGCGACCTGCTCCCGTTCCCGGCCAAGGGTCACCAGACGGTCGCCGCCTACCAGGGCATCCGTAGTGTCGAGGCGTCCAGCGGTGCCAGCTTCGCCGACTCGCTCGGTGCGACCGACCCGTCGGCCCTGCCCTTCGCGGCGCTCGACGGCGACTCGTCGACGGCCTGGCGGTCCGACCCGTACCAGCCGGCCGCCGGGCAGTGGATCGAGGTGGAGACGGAGACGGCGAAGCGAGTCACCTCGGTGACCGTCGACTTCGCCGAAGACCTGCGGATCGCCGCCCCGGTGGCGCTGGTACGGCTCACCACCGACCAGGGCATCGTGGACCGCGCGGTGCCGGCCACGCCCGGTCCGCACGAACTGTCCACCCTGCCCGGTCTCACCACCTCGGTGCGGGTCACGGTGCTGGCCCTGCGCCAGGGTTTCCAGGGTGCTGTCGCCCTGCGCGAGCTGGGCATCCCCGGGCTCATCGCGGAGCGGGCCATGCGGGTTCCGGCCGACGCCGGGAAGTCGGCCGCCCCGGTCTACTCGTTCCAGCGCGCACCGCAACAGCGGGGCGCCTGCTTCCCGATCGACGGGCGGGTCCGCTGCGACCAGTTCCTCGCCCGGGCCGGCGAGGAACCGCTGGGCATCGACCGCTTCTTCACCACACCGGTGAGCGGTGCCTACGACGTGAAGCTGACGGCTCTGCCCCGGCCCGGAGGTCCGGTGCCGCTGGCCCGCCCGGTGACCGCGTCCGCCTCGTCGACGCTGACCGGTGATGTCACGGTCGCCGCGTACGCCGCGTCCGACGGCGATCCGGCCACCGCCTGGCTCGCCGACCCGACCGACGCCAGCCCCACCCTGCGGCTGGCCTGGACCGGCGACCGCCGGCTCGACCGGTTCCGCCTGGTGGTGCCCCGGCAACCGGCGGCCGCCCGGCCGACTCAAGTCCTGGTACGCACCACCGCCGGTGACGCCGTCGCCGACATCGGCCCGGACGGCTGGGTGCGTTTCCCGGCCGCCACCACGAACCGGCTCGAGGTGACCGTCACCGCCGCCGAGCGGGTCATCGCCGACACCCGGGGCAACGGCTGGCCGGCCCCGGCCGGCGTCGCCGAGATCGAGGTGCCCGGGCTGGCCGGGCTGCTGACACCGCCGAGCGACAGCACACCGATCGCCGCCCCGTGCGGTGCCGGCCCGGCCGTCGAGATCGACGGCGACTCCTACCCGACGTCGGTTTCCGGCACCCTCGCGGACATCCGGGCGGGCCGTCCTCTGCCAGTTACCGTGTGTGACGATTTCGCGAGCGACTTCGTCCAGCTCGCGGCGGGCGACCACCACCTGCGTACCGTCCCGTCCGCGTCGTTCGTGGCGGATTCGGCGGCGCTCGTCCGCGACCGCGCTCCGGCGACGCCACCGGCTGTCGCCCGGCGTGACGTGCGCATCGAGCAGTGGGACAGCACCGAGCGGACGTTCACCGTCGCCGCCGGCGAGGCATCACTGCTGGTCGTGTCGGAGAACCACAACGCGGGCTGGGTGGCCACGCTCGGTGATCAAGAGCTGCGCCCGGTGCGGGTGGACGGCTGGCAACAGGCGTTCGTGCTCCCGGCCGGTGAGGGCGGCCTGGTCACCCTGCGGTTCACCCCGGACCAGCCGTACCGGATGGGGCTCCTGGCCGGGGCGGTGTGCGTCTTCCTGGTGGTGTTGCTGGCCCTGGCGCCGGTCCGGCGGCGCTGGGCGCCGGTCACCCGGCCGCCGGCGCGGGCGTTCCGCGCCATCCCCGGCGGGCCGGGCTGGATCGTGGTGCCGCTGATGGCGCTGGCGGTCGCCCTGGGCGGAGCGGCGGCCGCCGCGCTGCTGCTGATCGCCCTCATCGTCCGGCAGCTCCGGCCCGGCGCGCTGCCCGGCCTGGCGTTCCTGAGCGCCCTGGTGGGGCTCGGGGTCGCGGTGAGCGGGCGGCTTCTCGGCCACGGGCAGGAGTGGGCGTACGACGCCGCGGTGCAACTGGCCATGCTGGCGGCGGTCTGCTGGGTAGCCGCCACCGTCGCACCCTCGGCCGGCCGGCCGGACGAGAAGGCGTTACCCGAGGAGGAACCGATTCCGGACACCGCTACCGAGCCGTACCGGGCGTCACTGCGCCGGTCGGTGGGTCTGTACAAGGCGTTCCTGGTCGAGCAGACCGACCCGGACCGGTTCTACTCGCTGCTCGCCAAGGACTCGGTGCGACAGCTGGGCTCGTACGTCGATCTGGCGGGCGCGCGGGTGCTGGACGTCGGCGGCGGGCCGGGCTACTTCTCGTCGGAGTTCCGCGAGGCCGGCGCGACGTACCTCGGCATCGATCCGGCGGTCGGCGACTTCGCCGCGGCGGGCGCCCAGGTCAACGGCATGGTCCGGGGAAGTGGCACCGCGCTGCCGATTCGCTCCGGTGCGCTCGACGTCTGCTACTCGTCGAACGTGCTGGAGCACGTCGACGCGCCGGAGGCGATGCTCGCCGAGATGGTGCGGGTGACCCGCCCGGGCGGAACGATCTACATGTCGTTCACGCCCTGGTGGTCACCGCACGGCGGGCACGAGACGGCGCCCTGGCACTTCCTCGGCGGTGACCGGGCCCGGCGGCGCTACCAGCGCAAGAACGGCCGGGAGCCGAAGAACCGCTTCATGGAGACGCTCTTTCCGGTCAGTGCGGCCCGCGCCATGCGCTGGGTCCGGTCCGCCCGTCGCGCCGGTGACGTCGCCGTGGTCGACGTGCTGCCCCGTTATCACCCGCGGTGGGCCAAATGGGTCGCCCGGGTGCCGGTGCTCCGGGAGACCCTGACATGGAATTTCACCGTCGTGCTGCGGCGCGAGGGCGAGTCCGTTTCAGCGATCGTTCAGGAAGATGTGGCCAGGGTCTCGCTTCCGGATGTGACTCAGTAGTAACCTCTCGCAAGCTTGGCATACATCACTCGTGCCACTTTCCCGTTTCCACCTCGTGGAGGACATATGAAGTCCCGCGTCATCGGCACCGTGCTGTTCGGTCTCGGCGTCTTGGCGTTGGTGTTCGCCGGCGGCCTGGCGTTCTTCGTGGCGCCCGCGGTCAAGCAGCTGCCGTACGACATGGAGATGACGCAGTCGGTGGCCGAGGCGCCGAACGCACGCTTCCTCCAGATCACCAACGGCGAGGCCAAGGTCAACTCCGGCACACTGCGTTCGACGGTCACCGTCCAGCCGGACACGGAAGAGACCACCAAGCTTTCCGACGACCTCGACGGCACCGCCCTGGTGTGGGTGGCCGGCCAGCAGGTCACGCGTACCGACACCAACGAGCTGATCAGCGCGTACAGCACCTCGCTCGCGGTCGACCGCAAGACCGGCGCGGCGGTGGACTGGGACGGCGCCTGGCTGGACACCGGCAACAACCGGCAGCCGGTCGACTACACCGGCCACATGTACAAGTTCCCCTTCGGCACCGAGAAGGAGAGCTACGACATCTTCGACCGGGACCTGCTGCGCGCGGAGCCGGCGAAGTTCGTCAAGACCGAAGAGGTCGCCGGGCTGGAGACCTACCAGTTCGTCCAGGAGATCCAGAACGCGACGCAGGAGCTCCCGGCGGACCGCCTCGCGGTGATCCTGGGCCAGCTGCTGCCCACCGCCACCTCCGGCGAGGTGACCTACAGCAACACCCGTACGGTGTGGGTGGAGCCGACCACCGGCCAGTTCATCCGGGTCCAGGAGCAGCAGAAGAAGTCCCTGGTCGGTAACGACGGCACCTCGGTGGACATCCTCGACGCCACCTTCCTCTACACCGAGGACACCACCACCCGGGCGGCCGAGACCGCCGCCGACAACCGCCAGAAGCTGAACCTGGTCGGCCTGTGGGGCCCGCTCCTGCTGGGCGTGCTCGGCCTGATCCTCGCTGTCGTGGGTGGCGTCATGCTGACCCGCGGCCCGAGGACCGCCGAGGCCGGCGTGCCGGCGCAGCGCAACGGCAGCCCGCGCCACGCCGCTCAGAACGACGCGGACGAGGAGACCGACCGGACCGAGGCAACCGCCGCGGCCGGGTCGGACAAGTCCTCGGACAGCTGACTCCCGAGCAACATCTCGCACCGCCCCATCGGACCGACGGTCCGATGGGGCGGGTCCGTCTCCGGCCAACCTCGATCACAACGCGCGCGAGCCCGAGGTGACGCGCGGGTAATCGGGGACGCACTTCCGCTTGACCGTCCGGAAACGGCGAGTTCCTAGCGTGAGTGCCGGACCCAGGCTGGAAGAGGTGCGTGTGACTGCCGATGTCACCCAGGTGCGAACGGTGTGCGGGTATTGCGGCGTCGGCTGTGGGATGGTCCTCGACCTGTCCACCGGCGTCGACGGCCGGCGCCGGGTGGTCAAGGCGAGCGGCGACAAGCAACATCCGGCGAACGCCGGCCGGCTCTGCACCAAGGGTGCGACGAGCGCCGACCTGCTCGCCGCGTCCGGCCGGCTGGACAGTGGGCTGATCCGGCACCAGCGCGGGAGCGAACCGCGGCGCATCGACGCCGGCTCGGCGATCAGCGAAACCGCCCGCCGGCTGCGCGCGATCATCGACGAGCACGGCCCGGACGCCTTCGCCATGTACGTCTCCGGCCAGATGACGCTGGAGGCCCAGTACCTGGCGAACAAGCTGGTCAAGGGGTACATCGGGACCAACAACATCGAGTCCAACTCGCGGTTGTGCATGGCCAGCGCGGGCACCGGCTACAAACTCTCGCTCGGGGCGGACGGGCCGCCCGGCTCGTACGACGACCTCGACCACGCCGACGTGTTCCTGGTGATCGGCTCGAACATGGCCGACTGCCACCCGATCCTCTTCCTGCGGATGATGGAGCGGGTCAAGGCCGGGGCCAAGCTGATCGTGGTGGACCCGCGGCGTACCGCCACCGCGGAGAAGGCCGACCTCTTCCTGCGGATCCGGCCCGGCGCCGACCTGGCGTTGCTCAACGGCCTGCTGCACCTTCTGGAGCCGGACCAGGAGTTCATCTCGGCCTGGACCGAGGGCTGGGAGCAGATGCCGGAGTTCCTGGCCGACTACCCGCCGGACCGGGTGGCCGAGCTGACCGGGATTCCGGAGACGGACATCCGGACCGCGGCCGAGTGGATCGGCAGCGCCGCGAACTGGGTCAGCCTCTGGACCATGGGGCTGAACCAGAGCACCCACGGGACCTGGAACACCAACGCGCTAATCAACCTGCACCTGGCGACCGGCGCGATCTGCCGTACCGGCAGCGGGCCGTTCTCGCTCACCGGCCAGCCGAACGCGATGGGCGGCCGGGAGATGGGCTACATGGGGCCGGGGCTGCCGGGACAGCGGTCGGTGCTGGTGCCGGCGGATCGGGAGTTCACCGAGCGGGTCTGGGGCGTACCGGCCGGGACGCTGCGCACCGAGGTCGGCAAGGGCACGGTCGACATGTTCGAGCAGATGGCGGCCGGCCGGATCAAGGCCTGCTGGATCGTCTGCACCAACCCGGTCGCGTCGGTCGGCAACCGGCGGACGGTGATCGCCGGCCTGGAGGCCGCCGAGCTCGTCGTCACGCAGGACGCGTTCGCCGAGACCGAGACCAACGCGTACGCCGACATCGCGCTGCCGGCGGCGATGTGGTCCGAGACCGACGGCATCATGATCAACTCTGAGCGGAACCTCGCCCTGGTGCATCCGGTCGCCGAGCCGCCGGGCGACGCGCTGCCCGACTGGCAGCTGATCGCCCGCGTCGCGGCCGAGATGGGATACGCCGAGGCGTTCAGTTACGCGAACGCCGCGGAGATCCTCGAGGAGATCAAAAACTTCGCCAACCCCCAGACCGGGTACGACCTGCGCGGCGTCACCTACGAACGGCTGAACGAGGGCCCGGTGCAGTGGCCGGCCGCACCCGGTGGCCCGGCCCGCAACCCGATCCGGTACCGCACGGCCGACGGCGGCCTGCGGTTCGCCACCCCGAGCGGCCGGGCCGTCTTCCACGCCCGCCCGCACGTGGACCCGGCCGAGATGCCGGACGACGACTACCCGTTCGTGCTGAACACCGGCCGGCTTCAGCACCAGTGGCACACCATGACCAAGACCGGGAAGATCGCCAAGCTCAACCGGCTCAACCCGGAACCGTTCGTCGAGATCAACCCGGTGGACGCCGAATGGTTCGGCATCGCCGCCGGCGACCAGGTCGAGATCGCCTCCCGGCGGGGCCGCGCCGTGCTGCCCGCGGTGCTCACCGACCGGGTGCGGCCCGGCAGCTGCTTCGCGCCGATCCACTGGAACGACCTGTTCGGCGAGTACGTCAGCGTCAACGCGGTGACCAGCGACGCCGTCGACCCGATCTCGTTCCAGCCGGAGCTCAAGGTCTGCGCGGTCTCCCTTACCCGGGTGGCGACCGCCGTCGAGCCGAGCGCACCGCCTCCGGCCACCAGCCTGCTCGAACTCGACCTCACGCCACCCGCCCTCACCGAGGACCAGCGGCGCTATCTCGCCGGTTTCCTGGCCGGGGCGCAGGTGGCACGGGCGGCCCCGCCGATCCTGCCGGAGAACGCGCCGTTCGACCGCGGGACGGCCATGTGGCTCAACGGCTTCGTGGCGAGTGCGATGGGCGTACCCCGCATTGATTTTGATTTTGAAAGGGGGCCGGCGGCCGGCCGGCTTCAGATCCTCTGGGCCTCGCAGACCGGAACCGCGGAGGACTTCGCGCGCACGCTCGCCGACCGCCTGGCGGCCACCGGCCGGCAGATCAGCATGCTCGGCATGGACGCCGACGCCGCCGAACTGCTCGACCCCGGCGCCGACCTGCTCGTGGTGACCAGCACGTTCGGCGACGGCGACGCGCCCGACAACGGTGCCGCGTTCTGGCACTCGCTGACCGGCGACACCGCGCCCCGCCTCGACGGCCGCCGGTACGCGGTGCTGGCCTTCGGCGACTCCAGCTACGACGACTTCTGCGGCCACGGCCGCCGCCTCGACGAACGGCTCGCCGAGCTGGGTGCGGTCCGGCTCGCACCGCGCGCCGACTGCGAACCCGACTTCGAGGACACCGCGCACGGCTGGCTGGACAGCGTGGTGACCGCGCTGACCGGGACCGTGCCCGTGCCCGCGCCCGCGCCGGCGCCGACCAAGGCCGCGCCGCTGACCGCGACGCTGTCCGGAAACCAGCTGCTCAGCCTGCCGGGATCGGCCAAGGAGGTACGCCGGTTCACGTTCGACACCGGTGGCGGCCTCGAGTATCGGGCCGGTGACGCGCTCGGCGTCTGGCCGGTCAACAGCCCCGCGCTGGTGGCCGAGTGGCTCTCCGCCACCGGCCTCGCCTACGACACCGTCGTCGACCTCGACGGGCCGGTGGCGTTCGGCGAGGTGCTGTCCCACTGCCTCGACATCACGAAGATCACCAAGGACCTGCTGCGCTTCACCGCGGAACGCGGCGGCGCCGGCCAGCTGAAGACGCTGCTGCGCGCCGACAACAAGGGCGAGCTGGCGAAATGGTCCTGGGGGCGGCAGGCCGTCGACCTGATCGCCGAACACCCGGTCCGCGCCACCGCACAGGAGTGGGTCGGCGTGCTGAAGCGGCTCCAGCCCCGGCTCTACTCGATCAGCTCCACCCCGCTGACCGATCCCGATCAGGTCAGCCTGACCGTCTCGGTGGTCCGCTTCGACAGCCACCTCGGTCGCGCCCGCAACGGCGTCTGCTCCACCCACCTGGCCGACGCTCCGATCGGCGCGGAGGTGCCGATCTTCGTGCAGAAGGCACCGCACTTCCGGCCGCCGGCCGACCCCGCCACTCCGATGATCATGGTGGGGCCGGGCACCGGAGTGGCGCCCTTTCTCGGGTTCCTCCAGGAGCGGCAGATGCTCGGCGCATCCGGGCCGAACTGGCTGTTCTTCGGCGAGCAGCGCCGGGGCACCGACTTCTACTACGCCGACGAGCTCACCGCGCTCAGCGACTCGGGCACCCTCACCCGGCTCGATCTGGCGTTCTCCCGGGACCAGCGGACCAAGGTGTACGTCCAGGACCGGATGCGCGAGCACGGCGCCGCCCTGTGGGCGTGGTTGCAGGACGGCGCGCACTTCTACGTGTGCGGCGACGCCAGCCGGATGGCTCGCGACGTGGATCGGGCGCTGCACGACATCGCGGTCAACCACGGCCGGTTGAGCGACGAGGCGGCGACCGCGTATCTGAAGCAGCTCGCCGCCGACAAGCGTTACCTCCGCGACGTCTACTGAGATTTCTGGTACGCGTGACGGGACGTCCCCGCTCTCCCGCGCGAGCGGGGCGGTGGGGCGCGGCCCCAGCGCGACCGCCGGGAAACGGCAGGCGCCGGGCCGGCTCAGCTCATGCGGCTGACGGCGTTGCGCAGGCGCCGGGGCGGGCTCAGCTCATGCGGCCGACGGCGTTGCGCAGGCGCAGCAGGTCGCGGCGGCGCTGCTCCATCGTGGTCGCGATGCCGACCAGCAGCAGGCCGCCCACGGCAAGCGGAACCCAGCGCGGCACCAGGTCCCAGAACTGGATCACCTCGTGCAGGGCGACAAGCGTGAGCACCCCGCCGCCGGCCACCACCGGAGCCTGCACCCGCGCCCGCGCGCCGGCCACCAGCACCGCGAGGGCGCCGACGCCGAGCAGCAGCCGCCGGGCGTACTGCGGGTCGTCCGACGTGCTGCCGGCGATCACGGCGAGCGTCGGCAGGAACGCGGCGGCCAGCGCCGGCCCGTACGCGGTCCACGAGGGCAGGCCGGGCCGGTCCCGCCGGGCGAGCCAGCCGAGGAACACGGCCAGGGCGGCGGCCGGCAGCGTGTAGACCTCCGGGGTGTCCACCTCGATCGAGACCAGGAACAGCCACCAGCCGAGCAGCACCGTGAGCGCGGCGGCGAGGGCGTAGCGGAACCGGGTGCGGCGGCTCTCGCCCGGCAGGACCGCGCGGACGACCAGGACGGTCGACCAGAGCGTGCAGACGATGGCCGCCCGCTCCGCGCTGTCGGTGAGGAAGAGGGCGACCACGGCGGTCGACTGTGCGACGGCGGCGACGGGCGTGGCCTCGCGCGGGCGGTAGCGGACAAGGATCCAGTTCAGCGCCGCCGCCACAGCGGCGGCGGCCAGCACGGCGAGGGCGATGCCGTCGCCGTTCAGCCCGGCGGCGTCGCCTGAGGTGTACGCCAGCGCGCCCACCGCGACCGCACCGGTCACCCAGCCGGCCGTCCGGACTGCCAAGTCGCGGCCACTCGTCCCGATCACCGCCGCGGCTACCACCAGCAGGCCGAGCGCCGTGAGCGTGGCACCGTGCGTGGGTGTCGATCCGGCTAGACCGGCTGCTGCCAGTGCTCCGAAGAGGAGGGCGCTCAGCAGGGTGCCGGCACTTGCGGGTGCGAGCGCGGCGGCGATCAGGCCGGCTAGGCCGACCACCAGGCCGGAGATCGGCACGGCCGGCCAGGATGTGCCGGCGGCCGCGAAGGCCAGGGGGATGGCGAGGCCGATCAGAGGCATGGCCGCCATGGCCGCCGCACGCCAGTTCGGGATCGGTGCGCCGGCGGGGCCGGCCGGCTCAATGGGGCCGTTGCCGGCCGGGCTGGGTGGGCTGTCACCGGCTGGGTCGGCCGCGCTGGACGAGCTGTCGCCGGCAGGGCCGGCATCACTGAGTGGGCCGTTGCCGGCGGGGTCGGCGGCGCTGGCGGGCCTGTTGCCGGCCGGGGCGGCGGCGCTGGGTGGGCCGTTGCCGGCCGGGTCTGTCGCACGCAGGAGGGCCGGGCTGGCCGTGCGGCCGGTGAGCAGGCCGGCCAGGGCGGCCGCGAGCGCGGTGAGCAGCAACGCGGCCACCGTCGACCAGGCCACCGGCGGGACGGCCGGGGTCGTGCCGGACCAGATCGTGGTCAGCTCGCGGTAGGGCTCGACGAGGACCACCGCGAGGTCCGCGCCGGTTGCGGCGATCAGCACCGCTGCGGGCACCGGGACGGCGCTCGCGTATGTTCCGGCGAAACCGCCTCGGGTCGCCACCAGGGCGGCGATCAGCAGCAACGCCGCCGCGGCGTAGAGCGCCACCGGGTCGGTGCCGGCGAGCGCCCACACCGGACTGGCCGTGGTGAGCAGCAGCGCAACGGCTAGCGCTTCGGCGGCGTACCAGGGGAGCAGCCGCACGGCCGCGCAGAGCAGCACGATCACGCCGAAGACCGCGCGCACCTGGACGGTGGGGGAGACATCCGCGGCGATCAGCGCCAGCCACACCGCCGCCGGCACCGCTAGGAGGCCGGCCGTCAGGGCGCCGGCACCGGCGTCGGCGCGGCGCGGCCCGGACCGCACTGCCAGGGCCGTACCGATTCCGATCAGGGCGATCGCGGCGCAGACACCGGCCGCCACACCGGGCCGGCCGAGCCCGGCCAGCAGCGCGTGACCGGCCGCCGTCGCGCCCAGCCCGAGCCGGATCGCGAGCGTCGTCCGGCCGGCGGCGCGCGTAGCCAGCGCCAGGGCGACCGCGGCGACCAGCATCCCGGCGATCGCGGCGGACCACCAGGGCAGGCGGAACGCCGCCGGCACCAGGAACCCCACCAGGACGATCGCGGCCAGGGCCAGGTCGATGCGGGTCCGGGCCGGCAACAACAGGAGGTACGCGCAAACCACCGCGACCGCCGCGACCGGCAGATCCCATCCGAGCCCGGTGACCGTCTCCGTCCACGGTGCGTCGAGGAGCGGACGGGCCGCCAGCACACTGCGGCGCGCGGCGACGAGCGCCCACCCGGTGACCGCGACCGCCGGCACCGCCGCCACCGCGAGTGCGCCGATCCACGGCCCCTGGCCGACATTTCCCGGCAGCCGCCGCCGGGCCAACGCCACCAGCCCGGACAGCAGCAACGCGACAAGGGCGAGGCGCAGCGCGGCCGTACCGGGCTCGAGTCGCACGGCCCACCCGCCGGCCGCGATGCCCAGCGCGCCCACCAGCAGACCGCCGGTGATGGCCTGGGCCGGGCGATTCCCGCTCAGCCCGGCAGCACCGACCACGACCAGCGTGACCAGCACCAGCACTCCGCCGCTCGCGGCGGCGCGGGCGGCATCACCGGCGAGGAGCAACTCGGTGAAGGCGAGCAGGGCGGCCAGCCCGGCCGCACCGGCACCACAGACGTACGCGACCAGGCCGATCCCGTCCGCCCGGAAGCGGGCCGGTCGTAACCGGAGCACCGCCACGTTCAGCGCGGCCACCCCGGTGAGCGCGAGCGACCAGCCGAGCGCTCCCGGGTCCAGGGAGGCCATGGCCAGGGGCAACGCCGGCTGGATGATCAGCAGGGCGGCGACCCGTGGGCCGGTCAGTCCGACGAGGTGCCCGTAGCCGAGGGCGGTCGCCGCGGTCACCGTGCAGACCGCGGCCGCGTACGCCTCCGGGGGTGTCCCGGCCACACCGAGGAAGTCGACCGCCCAGGCCGCGTACCCATCCAGAAGGATCATCAGCAGGCCGACGGCCGCGAGTGTCTCGGCGGCGGCCGTCAGGCCGCGCCGCGCCGCGATCGGTGGCACCGCGAGGATCGCGGCCGTGGCCGCGCCGAGCAGCAGCGCGCGCCCGAGCACGCCGACCTGGGCCCACGCCACCGCGGTGAACACCGCCGCCGCGACGAGCAGGAGCAGGCCGCCGAGGGTGAACAGCACGTTCTGCACGGTGAGTGTGGCGAGCCGGGGTTCCGTCGGAGGGGGCGGTGGTGCCGGCACCGGCCGGGGCGCCGCCGTGGTCATGGTCGTGCGGACCGCGTCGCTGACCCGGGAGGCGGCCGCGTTGCGGCGGGTCGTGGTGTCGGTGAGTTGCCGCTGGATGCCGTCGAGCTCAGCGCGGGCAGCTTGCAGACGCTGGTTGAGACCGGCGATCTCCGCGTCCAGCCGGATCACCTCGATGGCGTCGGGGTCCGGTGCGCGCCCGCACGACGGGCAGCCGGACTCGGCCGAGGCGGGGGTACCGCAGTAGGGGCACGGATATTCCGATGGTGCGCTGGTCACGGCGGTTCCAGTGGTGAAGGGAGCCCGGGCGTGGGCTGTGCGCACAGTTTCCAGCACGAACGCAACCTCGTGCCTGCGGCCCGGCCCTTCCCGGTCAGCCGTCCGCCATGGTGCGGATCCGTTCGGCCTGTTCGAGTTGCATACGGCGGCCGACGTGGAGGAACTCGGTGATCAGCGTGAGCTCGGCGGGGGAGTAGCGGTCGAGCAGCCGCAGGCCGGCTTCCCCGATCGGGCGGTAGACACGGTCGAGGATCTCGGCGGTGGTGGCGGTGACCGTGACGACGGCCCGGCGCCGGTCCGAGGGGTCGACCTCGCGGCGCAGGTGGCCGGCGGCGGCCAGCCGCTGGATCGCCGCCGTGGTGGCGGCCGGGCTGAGCCGGGCCGCGGTCGCCAGCGCACCGGCCGTCATCGCCTCCGCGGCGCTGACCAGGCCGAGGATCCGCAGGTCGGTACGGTTCACGCCGAGCCGGGCCGCGGCCGCGTCGTCCACCTCGTCGGCGGCCGCGCCGAACCGCGCGGCGGCGTCGGCTGCCGCGGCCCGGATCACGGCGGGACCGGCATGCGCATCCGTGTTCGCCGGCGATTGCTTCGACACTCGAAGGAATATACCCTGCCAGGAAAGCTTCGATCGTCGAAAGGATTCCCTGATGCCCGGCGCGACCCTTCAGCTTCCCGGCTGGCTGCCGTTCGCCAACCGTGTCGTCCGTGTCCTGAACCGGCTCGGCCTGCGACTGGGCACGATCCACGTGCTCACCGTGCCGGGCCGGAGGTCCGGCGTCGCCCGCTCCACGCCCGTCTCGCCGCTGACCGTGGGCGGTCGCCGCTACGTCGTGGCCGGCCTGCCCGAGGGGGACTGGGCGCGCAACGTCCGTGCCGCCCGGCGCGGCGAGCTCGCCGCCGGTCGCCGCCGGGCCGACGTCGCCCTCGTCGAGGTGACCGACCCCGAGGAGCGGCGCGCCGTGATGCGTGCCTTTCCGGTCGAGGTTCCCAGTGGGGTCCCGTTCTTCGTCAAGCTCGGCCTCGTCACCAAGGGGGATCCGGACGAGTTCGCGGCGGCCGCCGACCGTGTCGCCGTCTTCGAGATCCGCACCGAAACAGATTGAAAACCGGCGCGCGATGCTCGTCGGCGTTAGAATTCTCAGCTGGCCAAGGATCGCCGAATAGCAATTATTTGCCGCTATATCCGCAGGTCAGAGGCGGTATTTCTGAATGCATGATTCGTCGCTGGAACCGCCCTATGGTGAGGCGATGGGAATTCTGAAAAACAAGGTGGTAAGGCTTGCCGCCGGTTTTCCGCTCACGCTCGGACTCTCGGTCGGGGTCGGGCTGCCGATGGTGGTCGCCGACGTCGCGGGGGTCGCGCGTCCGGCTGCCGCCGCGCCCGTCGCCCCGGCGTCGCTCAAGGACGCGCTGCTGGAGCTGGACGATCTTCCGGCGGGGTACGGGCCTCTGGACTTCGATCCCGCCGAGTCGATCGCCGGGATGCTGGAGCAGGGTGAGGCGGGTGGCGACCCGTGTGCGGTACCGGATGTCGCCGAGCTCACTCCGGACACACCTGTCGCGCCGGATCGGCCTCTGAAGGGCGACAAGCCTGTGAAGGGCGAGAAGCCTGTGAAGGGCGAGAAGCCTGTGAAGGGCGAGAAGCCTGTGAAGGGCGAGAAGCCTGTGAAGGGCGAGAAGCCTGTGAAGGGCGACAAGCCTGTGAAGGGCGACAAGCCCGTGAAGGGCGAGGAGCCGATCAAGGGTGAGCCGCCTACCAAGGGCGAGCCACCCACCAAGATCGACTTGCCTGATCCGGAGGACCGGCCCTCGGTCAAGGGTGACAAGCCCATCAAGGGTGACAAGCCCATCAAGGGTGACAAGCCCATCAAGGGCGACCAGCCGGCCAAGGTCACCACCGTCGAGCCGGACCTCGAAGCGGTCTCCTTCATCAAGGGCACGGAAGGACCGGTGCTCATGGAGACCCTGTACGACGCCGGTCGCCGGCAGGCCCGCACCCTGGTCCAGCAGGCCGCGGAGGTCCTGGAGCGCTGCCCGGACGCGGAGAACGACGGCGTCCGGATCGAGTCGTCGCCGCTGCCGAAGATGCCGCAGTTCGGTGACGAGTCGATCGCGATGTCGATGGTGGTCACGCTGAAGGAGAAGGGCTACGAGCTCTCCGTGCTCGGCAAGCTGGTCGCCATCGCGTACGACGATGTCTATGTCACGGTCGCCCTGGTCGGCGTGCCGGCTCCCAGCACCAGCGAGCTGAAGAGAATCGCCAAGATCGCGCTGCGCAAGCTCGAGGAAAGCTAGGGCCGGAGGGAGCGAAGCCGGCGTGAAGCGCCGGCTTCGCTCGGATAAAACCAGTAGATACTGGAAAAACACGACTTAGTTTTACTTCTGCGTCGTAACTTACCCCTGAACGACGTGGCGGCTGGACTGCCCGGACGGGATCGGGTGCCTGTTGATTTCGCAGAACTGTGCACGCCTCAGCGTGATCATCATGTTGGCCTCTCTCTGGCTCGTCCTCCCGGAAGCGTTGACCGGACCGGCACGAGCCGCCCAGACCTCCTGCGCGTCGCCGGTGACGCTGGCGAACGGCGACTTCGAAGCCCCGGTGATCCCCGCCGCCACGATGCAGCTGATCAAAGAGGGCGACATGCCCGGATGGCTGACCACCGCCCAGGACAACGTCTTCGAGCTGTGGCGGGAGGTCCGGCAGGGCTTCACCTCCGGCTCCGGCCACCAGTTCGTCGAGCTCAACGCCAACTTCGTCTCGCAGCTCTACCAGGATCTGCCCACCACACCCGGCGTGACGCTGCGCTGGGAGCTCAAGCATCGCGGCCGGCTGGGCACCGACGTGATGGCGGTGAAGATCGGACCGCCGCCGGTGGGCAACGCCCCGTTCGCTCCCAACCAGAGCACGACGATCTCCAACGGCGCGGCGGCCTGGGGCACCTCGTCCGGGATCTACACGGTGCCTCCCGGCCAGACGCGGACCCGGTTCGGCTTCGACTCCATCTCGACCGCCCAGAACAAGCCGACCTACGGCAACTTCCTCGACGGCATCTCGTTCGGTACGGCGTCCTGCCTGGAGAGCACGACCACGGTTTCCAGCGTGTCCGGCGGCGCCACGGCCAACGTCGGCGACGTGCTCACGTACACGGTCAACACGCAGAACAAGGGTGGCAACCCGGCGAAGGCCGTGGTGATGACCGACGATCTGCCGGCGAACGTGACGTTCGTACCCGGCTCGATCCGGTCCCTCACCGGGTCGAGCAGCAACACCGTCACCGACGACGCGGACTCCGACACCGGCGAGTACGACGCGGCCAGCCGGACGGTCCGGGTCCGGGCCGGCGCGGGTGCCGGCTCCGCCGCCGGTGGCGCCGTCCCGGTGGCCGAGAGCCGGTCCTTCTCCTATCAGGTACGGGTCACCGCGGCCGCCGCCACCTCGACGCTCGTCAACGAGGCCGCCGTGACCTACCGCGACGACCTCACCGGCTCCACGCTGACCTCGATCTCGAGCAGCGCCTCGACCGTCGTCGCCGCGGCGGCGAACCTCGCGATCACCGCCGTGGTCGCGGCCCCGGGTGTGGTCGCCGGCCGGACCGCGACCACCGACATCACGATCGTCAACAACGGTCCGGACACGGCGAACGCGGTGCAGGCGAGCGCCGCCGTCCCGTTCGGGATCGTCAACGTCACGGCGAGTTCGTCACCGGGCGCCTGTACGGTGAACGCCCCGGCGGTCACCTGCTCCATCGGCTCCCTGCCGGCCGGTGCCACCGCCTCCATGACGGTGTCCGGACTGGTGATACCGCAGGCCACGCCCGGAGCACAGGCGACACTCACCGCATCGGTGGCGAGCAGCACGTTCGAGATCAGCCAGGCCGACAACGCCACCTCGGTGAGCGACACGGTGGCCACGCTGACCGACCTGGACGTCGGGATGACGTACTCCCCGGCCCAGCCGGTCGCCGGTGACACGGTGACCTACCGGGCGACCGTGACCAACAACGGACCGTCCACCGCGCTGGGTGTCACCCTCACCGACCCGATCACCACCGGGTCCACCTTCAGCAGCGCGAACCCCGCCGGCGCCGGCTCCTGCACCTACGTCGGGAGCATCCTGCGGACCCTGACGTGCACCTGGCCCAGCCTCGCTGCGGGAGCGACCACCTGGGTGGACGTCCTGGTGGAGCTGGGCAACGAGAGCGACTCGATCCACAACGTCGCCTCGGTGACCTCGTCCACCCCGGAGTCCGACGTCACCGACAACAACGCCTCGGTCAAGGCGCAAAGCACCTCGCGGGCCAACCTGGGTGTCCGGCTGACCCTCGAGCAGAGCACCGCGAAGCCGGGCGACGAGGTGCCGTTCACGCTGGTGGTCACCAACCATGGGCCGTCGACGGCGACGAACGTCTCGTTCAACACCGTGGTACCGGCCGGCTTCACGATCGTCCGTGCGGCCAGTCCGTTCTGCACCGCCACGGCCTGCACCATCCAGGAACTGCCGTCCGGGGCGGTGATCCCGATCAGGGGCAAGGCGGTGGTCGGCCCGGCCGCGGCGGCCGGTGTCCAGCAGGCCAGCACCACGATCATCTCGCCGACCACCGACCCGGTCCCGGGCAACGAGACCTCGGTGGTCTCGTTCACCATCGAGCTGGAAGCGGACCTCCGGGTGTCGCAGGTGCTGAGCAACTCGACCACGCCGGCGGATCCGCTGGTCGCCGGTGAGCAGGTGCGCGGCGTCGTCACCGTCACCAACGACGGCACCACCCGGGCCGAGGGTGTGGTGCTGCGCCAGGCCGTTCCGGCCGGCCGGCCGGTTCCGACCGCCAACCCGAGTGCCGGCTCGTGTGACTTCCAGGGCACCCGGGCACCGGACGGGACCACGGCGGACGGTGGCACCTATGTCTGCAACCTGCCGACGCTCGCCTCCACCGGCACCACGAGCTGGGAGATCGTCTTCGACGGGGTGCTTCTCTCGGCTGGCTACTCGAACACGGTCTACACGCGTACCGCGACGGTCTCGGCGACGTCGCCGGACCCGGACGCCTCCGACAACACCGTGGTCACCACCCGGCAGGTGGAGCGCCGCTCCGACCTGAGGGTCACCAAGGCCCTCACGCCGGGTCCGCCGCTGGTGCAGACCGGTGACGTGGGCTTCGTGATCACCGTCCGCAACCTCGGCCCGTCCGATGCCGCCGGTGTGCTGCTGCGCGAGGATCCACCGGCGGGCCTGCTCCTCGTCCGGGGTGTGCCGAGCGCCGGGAGCTACGACGACGCGGCGCTGACCTGGAGCCTGCCGAACCTGACGGTCGCCGAGGGGAGTCAGACGCTGACCATCGACGGCGTCGCTCAGGGCAGCGGCACGCTCGTCGTCTGGACCCGGGTGGTCGCCTCCGGCAGCACCGATCCGGACTCCGGCAACAACGCCACGTCGGCCGCCGTCACCGCCGCCGCAGCAGCGCCGAGCCTGTCCGTCTCGGTGCAGGCCACTCTCAACCCCGCGTCGGCCATCGGAGCGGGCGTCGGCACCACCCTCGGCTACGTGTACCGGGTGACCAACACCGGCAACCTCGCGCTCAACCAGCTCACCGCCACCGGCACCCGTGGTGTGGCCGGGGTCTGCGGTAACACCACGCTGGCTCCGGGCGCGTTCACCGACTGCGCGGCCGGCGGCTACACGGTCACCTCCGGCGACATCACCTCCGGTGCGCCGATCGGCAACACGGTCACGGTGACGGCGGCCAGCGTGGTCGACGCCGGGCCGGTCCAGTACGCCAGGGTGACCTCCAGCGTGCCGGTCGTGGTGGCGCGGCCCTCGCTCGTCGCCGTGGTCACGCCGAAGGTCATGACGGCCGGTCACCAGTACGCCGCGGCCGTCACCGACGAGATCGAGTACGACTACCGGGTCACCAACAACGGCAACGTCGAGATGGTGGACATCGCCCTGACCGACACGAAGACCGGCCCGGTCACCTGTCTCGGGCAGACCACATTGGCCATCGGGGCGGCCATGACGTGTTCCACCCTGCCGGGTGCCGGATACCCGGTGACGCAGCCCGACGTGGACGCCGGCCTGCCGATCATCGACGCGGCCTCGATCAGCGCCAAGCAGAGCGGTTCCACGACCACCGAGACATACGGCCCCTTTCACGCGAGCGTGACCGTCGCGCCGCCGGCACCCGCCCTGAGCATCGCGGTGACCTCGCCGATCACCACGCCGGTGGCGGCGGGCGGCGCGGTCACCTACCGGTACACGCTGCGCAACACCGGCAACGTCACCATCAACCACCTGGCCGTGATCGACTCGAAGGTCAGCGGCAACGACTGCCCGACCAGCATCGACGCCGGTGACACGGTCACCTGTGAGTCGGCGCCGGCCCAGCCGTACGTGGTCACCCAGGGCGACATCGACGCCGGTGGTCCGTTGCACAACGACACCATCGTCACCGGGCAGGGCGTCACGCCGGGCAGCGCCACGGCGGCCGCGGAGGGCGGCGCGTCGGTGACCGTGGTCGCGGCCCGGCCGGACCTGAGCATCACGTCCACCACCTCGATCACCCCGGCGCAGCACGTGTCCGGTGTGGTGCCGGGTGACCGCATCGACGTGGACTACCGGGTACGCAACACCGGCAACGTGACCATGCATGACATCACCGTCTCGGACACTCTCGCCGGCTCGGGCAGCTGCCCCGGCACCGACCTGGCGGTGGGCGACGACATGGTGTGCACCGCTGCCCCGTACACGGTGACCCAGGCCGACATGGACCGGGGGACGATCAGCTCGGCGGCGCGGGTGCGCGGGCGCGGCCCGCTTCAGACCGAAGCGGTCGAGTACGGCACGACGCCGGTGAGCGTCACGGTCTCCTACGGCTCGCCCGCCCTGATCCTCACGGCAGCGGCCACGGTCAGCCCCGCCGGCCACCGCACCGCCGTCGACGAGGGCGACGAGATCGGCTACGAGTACGTGGTGACCAACGCCGGCATGGTCACGATGCGGCAGATCGAGGTGGTGGACAGCCGGTTCGGCCGGGCCGACTGCCCGGGCACCGTGCTCGCCCCCGGCGACTCGCTGGTCTGCGGCTCCGCCCAGGTCTACACCGTGACCAGCGACGACGTCGACGCCGGCGGGGAGATCGTCAACGAGGTGTCGGTGGCCGGCCGCACACCCGGCGGCCAGGACGTGGCCTACCCGCCGGTGCTCGTCGGGGTCGGCGTGCTGGTCTCGGAGCCGGCTCTGCGGGCGCGGATCATCCCGGTGGTGGAGCCCGCGGCGCACCAGAACGCCGCCGAGGCCGGCGACACCCTCACGTTCCGCTACGAGGTGGTCAACGCCGGCAACCAGCCGATGACCGGTATCGCGGTCGCCGCCGGGCGGGGCGGCACGGTGCGCTGCCCGGCGACCAGCCTGGGCCTGCGCGAGAGCATGATCTGTACGGGTCCGGCGTACACCGTCACCCGGGACGACGTGGACGCCGGCGTACCGATCACCGACCGGGTCACGCTGACCGGGTCGGGTCCCGGTTCCGGCGGCCCGCGGACGTTCGGCCCGTTCGAGGGGAGCGCCGGCGTGGTCGCGGCCCGGCCGGCGCTGACCCTGGAGATGTCGGCCGGCGTCTTCGTGGCGGCGCAGGGCTCCGACGTCCAGGCCGGCAACCTGATCCGGTACGGCTACACGGTCACCAACTCCGGCAACGTGACCGTTCGTGATCTCGTCGTCGTCGACCCCTTGGTCGGGTCGGTCACCTGCCGCGCCACCGAGCTCGCGGCCGGCGAAGACACCGGCTGTACCGCCGACCGCCCGTACCGGGTCACCCAGGCCGACGTCGACGCGGCCCGGCCGCTCCAGGCTCGCGCGTACGCCCGGGGGACCTGGTCCGGCGCGAACCGTGCCGTCGCCTCCGGCCAGGCGCGAACCTCGGTGCCGGTCGTCGCGTCCAGCCCGAGGCTGTCCGCCGCGCAGCAGGCCGCGTGGTCCGACACCGACGGCGACGGCGAGCTGAGCACCCGCGACGAGGTCGTCTCCACCGTGCTGGTCACCAACACCGGCAACGTCACCCTGGTCAACGTGCGCGTCACCGGCCTGCCCGCCGCGGTCGCCTGCCCCGGCACCCGGATCGCCCCCAGCGGGTCGATGACCTGCGTCTCCGGGGTCTACCACCTGAGTGCCGCGGACATCACCCGCGGTAGGCACACCTACGAGGTCAAGGTGAGCGGCGACCTGACCGTCGCGGACTCTCCGGGAGCCGAGGCCCGCGCGCCGTCGACGGTGGTCGTACCGGCCGGGCCGAAATCCTCCGCGCCGCCGTCCCCGGCACCGGCGCCGGGCACGGTTCCGGTCACCGGTGGGCCGGGCCAGCCCACCATGGTCATCGGCTTCGCCATGATCATCACCGGCATCGCCCTGCTGCTCCTTCCCCGCCGCCCCCGCTGAGCCCTTGCGGGCACCTGCCGTTGGTATCTAACATTTCAGTTGTGGAGAGCATCGGACGGTACCTGCTGCGGGACGCGGCCTACGAGCGGATCCGCGGCGCGATCGTGGACGGCACTCTGCCACCCGGCGCCGCGCTGCGCCCCGACGACCTGGCCGAGCGGCTCGGTCTCTCCCGGGCGCCGATCCGGGAGGCGATCTCCCGCCTGACCGGCGAGGGCCTCGTCGAGACGAAACCGCAGAGCTACACCCGGGTCACCGCGGTGGTGGCGAAGGACGTCGAGGACGCGGCCGCCGTGCTCGGGGCGATGCACCAGCTCGCCGTACACAACATCGCCGGAAAGCTCTCCACCGACCAGCTGGCAGCGATGCGCACGGCCAACGCCCGATTCGCCGCCGCCGTCGCCGCGGGCGACGTCGAGGCGGCCCTGGCCGCCGACGACGAGGTGCACGCCATCCCCCTGGCCGCTTACGGCAATGCCGCGGCCAGCGGCACCGTCGAGAGATACACCCCTCTGGTACGCCGAGCCGAACGTCTCCTGTTCACCTCTCCGCAGGCGTCCCGCTCGGTGCGGCTGCACGACGACCTGATCGAAGCCCTGGCCGCGCGCGACGAGGCGCGGGCCGTCGCCGTTAACGCGGAGATCTGGGGCCACCTGCACCACAGCGTCGACCTCGAGGAGCCTCCCTATGCCGCTCAGTGACTTCCCCCGCCACCCGCTGCTGTTCGGCCCGTCGCCGGTGCACCGGCTCGACCGTCTCACCCGCCACCTCGGCGGCGCGACGATCTGGGCCAAACGGGAGGACTGCAACTCCGGCATCGCGTACGGCGGTAACAAGACCCGCAAGCTGGAGTATCTGGTGGCCGACGCGCTCGCCCGCGGCGCCGACACACTGGTCTCGATCGGCGGCGTCCAGTCCAACCACACCCGCCAGGTCGCCGCGGTCGCCGCCGCCACCGGCCTCAGGTGCGTGCTGGTCCAGGAGAGCTGGGTGGACTGGCCGGACAGCGTCTACGACAAGGTCGGCAACATCCTGATCAGCCGGCTCGCGGGCGCGGACGTGCGGCTGGTCAAGGCCGGGTTCGGCATCGGTTTCAAGGAGAGCTGGGACGCGGCGATCGCCGAGGTCGAGGCCTCCGGGGGTACGCCGTACGCGATCCCGGCCGGCGCCTCGGACCACCGGCTCGGCGGGCTCGGCTTCGCGAACTGGGCGTACGAGGTGATCGAGCAGGAGCGTGACCTGGGCGTCTTCTTCGACACGATCATCGTCTGCTCGGTGACCGGCAGCACCCAGGCCGGCATGATCGCCGGGTTCGCCGCCGCCGGTGGCCGGCCGCGCCGGGTGATCGGCATCGACGGTTCGGCGAAGCCCACCGAGACCCGCGACCAGGTGGCCCGGATCGCCCGCGCGACGGCCGCGTTGATCGGCGTGGAGCGCGACCTGACCGAGGACGAGATCATCCTGGACGAGCGCTACCACGCCGGGATCTACGGCATCCCCGACGAGTCCACGCTGGACGCGATGCGGCTGGCCGCACGCACCGAGGGCATGGTCACCGACCCGGTCTACGAGGGCAAGTCGATGGCCGGGCTGATCGACCTGGTCCGGCGCGGTGAGATCGCCCCGAGGTCCAACGTCCTCTACGCCCACCTCGGCGGGCAGCCGGCCCTCAACGCGTACTCCGCGCTCTTCTGAGAAGCGATGCGCCCGGCCTCTCTCATGGCCCGCGCACAGCGCAGCCATAGATTGCGGTGCTTGCATGGCCTCAGGCAACCGGCACATGCGGAGGATCAGTGACAAGGCAGCAGAGATCTATGTATCAGGGGCGACGTCTGCCGAATCCGGCCGAGGAGGTGTTCGACCAGGGCCTCGGGTTCGATCTCGGCACGCTTGTCGGCCGCCGGCAGATCCTGCGGGCGTTCGGCGCCGGCGCGGTCGCACTGGGGCTCGCGGCGTGCACCAACGACACGAGCTCGACCAGCACGGCGACCACGTCGTCCGGTGAGATCCCGGACGAGACGGCGGGACCGTACCCGGGTGACGGCTCGAACGGCCCGGACGTCCTGGAGCAGAGCGGCATCGTGCGCCGCGACATCCGGTCCAGTTTCGGCGACGCGAGCGGTACGGCCGAGGGCGTGCCGATGACCCTGGAACTGACCGTCAAGGATCTGGCGAACGGCGGCGGCGTCTTCGCCGGGGTGGCCGTCTACGTCTGGCACTGCGACCGGGCGGGCCTCTACTCGATGTACTCCGAGGGCGTCACCGAGGAGAACTATCTGCGCGGGGTCCAGATCGCCGACGACTCCGGCAAGGTGACCTTCACCAGCATCTTCCCGGCCTGTTACACCGGCCGGTGGCCGCACGTGCACTTCGAGGTCTACCCCGACCAGGCGAGCATCGCCGACTCCACGAAGGCGATCGCCACATCCCAGGTGGCTCTGCCGAAGCAGGTCTGCGATGTCGTCTTCAAGGAGACCGGGTACGAGCAGTCGGTCACCAACCTGGCGCAGCTGACCCTGGCGACCGACAACGTCTTCGGCGAGGACGGCGGCGCCAGCCAGCTGGCCACCGTGACCGGGGACGTGGGCAGCGGTTATCTGGTCGCGCTCACGGTCGGCGTGGACACCCGGACGACGCCTGCCGGCGGCGGGGCACCCGCCGGGGGTGGCGGCCGGCCCGGCGGAGCCCCGCCGAGCGGTGCTCCGGGTGGCCCGGGCGGTGCGCCGCCCTCCGGCGCGCCGGGTGGTCAGCCGCCGGCGGCCTGATTCCGTGCCGGCCCCGGCGTGACCCGCGCTGGGGCCGCGCGGCGGCAGGTGGCCGCGTAGTGCCACCGCGGGACCCGTGGATTGAATTTCCGGGACGGCTCACGGCGTACCGGAAAAGCTTGCTCAGCCAGACCCTCGCATCGCGTGCGAGATCAGGCGGCCACGGTGGATTCGCGGGGGACCAGCCGGCAGGGGATCTGTTCGACGCCGGAGCCGAGGGCGCCGTCGAAGGCGGCGGCGAGGCGTTCGGCGGCGACCCGGCCGAGGGTCTCCAGGTTCATGTCGATGCTGGACAGCGGCGGCCGTGAGCTGGTCGCGAAGATCTCCCAGTTGTCGAAGCCGATCACCGCCACGTCGCGCGGCACCTCCAGGCCCTCCTCGTGCAGGGCGTCGATCACCCCGCGGGCGATCTGGTCGGAGCCGGCGAAGACCGCGTCGATGGCGACGTGCTGTGCCAGCAGCGTCCGGGTGGCGCTGCGACCCCACGCCTCGGTCCAGGCGCCGAAGTGCACCCGATCGCCGGCGAGCGGCAGACCGCGTGCGGCGAGCTCGGCCAGCGCGCCCTTGGCCCGGTCCTGAGCGGCGCCGTAGGTCGGGTCGCCGGTGATGTGCGCGATCGTGCGGCGGCCGAGGCCGGTCAGGTGCTCGATCGCCATCCGGCCGGCCGTGACGTTGTCGCTGACCAGAGAGAGGTCGTCGGGATCGGCGGACGGTGCGTACGCGTACACGACCGGCACCGGCAGGTCCCGCCCGATGGACGGTCGCGGGTCGGGCCGGGCGCCGACCACGATCAGCCCGTCGACCCGGCGGCTGAGCAGCGTCCGCAGGTGGTGTCCCTCGCGGATGGCGTCGCCGCGCGCGTCGCAGAGCAGCACGCTCGTCCGGTCGGCGCCGAAGGCGTCCTCGGCGCCCATCAGGATCGGGATGGACAGCCGTCCCTCCAGGTCGGAGGTGAGCAGCCCGACCATGCCGGTACGGCCGGCGACCAGGCCGCGGGCCAGAGTGTTCGGCGAGTACGCCAGCAGGGCGGCCGCCTCCAGCACCTCGGCCCGAGTGGTGGCCGAAACATGTTTCCGGCCGTTGAGCGCCTTGGAGGCGGTGGCGATCGAGACGCCGGCCAGCCTGGCCACATCGTGCAGGGTGGCGGGCCGGCCGGTGGCGTGCCGTTCGGTAGAGGTCACCCGGCATTCCTCCGTATCGCGCGACGACAGACAACACGGTAGCGCCTCGCACACTCTTGACCATCGATGTGACTGAGGTTACTTTCGGAAAGCGTTTTCGGAATATCACCAGGCCGATCTCTGGAGATGGTCCATGACCAGAACCCGACGCATTCTCACCGCCGTGATGGCCGTCGTCCTTGCCACCGGGCTCACAGCCTGTGGCGGCGACGCCGAGGAGAACAGCGGCGCCGTCGACACCGGCGGCACCGAGGGCACCGACGACGGCGCCAAACTGACACTGTGGACCCGCGCTCCGCTGGAGGCGCAGGCCAAACTGCTCGTCGACGCGTACAACAAGAGCCATAAGAACCAGGTCGAGCTGACCATCGTGCCGAACGACGACTACGTGGCGAAGGTCGGTGCCGCAGCCGGCAGCGGCGACCTGCCCGACCTGTTCGCCGCGGACATCGTCTACGTGCCGAACTGGACCGAGGCCGGCCTCTTCGCCGACCTCACCCAGCAGATCGACGCGTTGCCGTACGTCGGGCAGATCAACAAGGGCCACCTCGAGGCCGGCACCCGCGAGGGGAAGAAGTACGTCCTGCCGTTCGTGCTCGACCTCTCGGTGATGTTCTGGAACAAGGACCTCTACCGCGAGGCGGGCCTGGACCCGGAGAAGGGCCCGGCGAACCTGACCGAGTTCAAGGACCACGCCCTCGCCATCCAGAAACTCAACAAGAAGGGCACCTACGGCACCTCGTTCGGCGGCAACTGCGGCGGCTGCGGTGTCTTCACCTGGTTCCCGATGGTCTGGGCCTCCGGCGAGGAGGTGATGAACGCCGACGGCACCGAGTCGCTGCTCGCCGGCAACGCCGCCAAGCAGGTCTACTCGACCTGGCGGGATCTGTGGGCCGCCGGCGCGGTCGACCCGAGCAGCCGGGACGAGACCGGTGCGACCTGGGTGGCCGGCTTCCAGGAGGGGCGGATCGGCGTGATGCCGTACCCGGCCACCCTGCTCGCCACCGCCGACAAGACCGTCAAGGTCGGCGTCACCCCGCTGCCCGGCGTCAGTGGCGGCGCCTCCACCTTCGTCGGCGGCGACGGCATCGGCATCTCCAAGGACTCGCAGAAGACCGCACAGGCGTGGAACTTCCTGTCCTGGATGATGTCCGAGGACGCGCAGGTCAAGGTGCTCGCCGCCAACAACACCGTGGTCTCGCGGGCCGATCTCGCCGACAACGAGTACTCCCGCAAGGACCCGCGGGTCCTGGCGATCAACGAGGTGGCCGGTGCGCCGGCCAGCAAGACGCCGGTGGCGAAGAACTTCCAGCAGGCCTTCAACGCGGCCGGCAGCCCGTGGGTCGCGCTCTTCCGCGACCAGGTCTTCGCCGGCGGCACCGACCCCACCGCCGGCAACAGCGCGATCACCGAGGTCCTCGGGCAGTGACCGCGACGTTGCACAAGCCGCCCCCGGCCCGCCCGGGGGCGGCCCCAACCCCGCTTCGGCGCCGGCGCCAGGCACTCACCGGTTGGGCGTACGCGACGCCGACCGCGCTCTTCGTCCTGATCTTCTTCGCCGTCCCCGTCCTGCTGGTCGCCCAGATGTCGGTCTCCGACTGGGGCCTGTTCGCCGGCAACCGCGGCCTGAACGCGCCGGAGAACTTCGTCGACGCGGTCGGCCAGCGGCTGTTCTGGCCGGCGGTGTGGTTCACCGTGAAGTACACGGTGATCACCACGGTGCTGCTCATCGTGCTCGCCCTGGGGCTGGCGCTGCTCGTCCAGGAGGCGACCCGGTGGAGCGCCTTCCTGCGTACCGCGATCCTGGTGCCGAGCGCGCTCGGACTCGCCTCGGCGTCCCTGCTGTTCTACGCGCTCTACTCGCCGCAGAGCAGCCCGCTCGGCTTCCTCGGCGTCGGCTCGTTCCTGGGCACCCCGGACCGTGCGCTCTGGTCCACGGTCGCGCTGATCGTCTGGCGGTTCGCCGGCTTCTACATGCTCCTGCTGCTCGTCGCGTTGCAGGGCATCTCCGCCGACGTCTACGAGGCGGCCGAGATGGACGGTGCCGGCCGCTGGCGAACCTTCGTCTCGGTCACGCTGCCGCTGCTGCGCTCGGCGCTCGCGCTGTGCACGATCCTCTGCGTCACCGGCTCGCTGCTCGCCTTCGACCAGTTCTACATTCTGACCAAGGGCGGCCCGGACAACAGCACGGTCACGATCGTCCAGCTCATCTACAACGCCGCGTTCGCCGGCGCCAACGACCTCGGCCTCGCGGCGGCACTCTCGATCATCGTGCTCGGCGCCCTGCTGATCCTGAACGCCGGACAGTTCCGCTGGCTGAGTGGAAAGGAGAGCTGATGCGGCGGATGCCCTACTACGTCTTCACCGGCTCGCTCGCGCTGCTGTTCCTCTTCCCGTTGCTCTGGGCGGGCTTCGCGTCGGTCTCACCGCAGGGCGGCACCGCGCAGACCGACGGCTGGGGATTCGCCAACTACGGCACCCTCGCCGACTACCAGGCCGGCATCTGGCAGTACCTGCTCAACAGCGTGATCGTCTCCGGCCTGACCGTGCTGTTCACGCTCTCCGTCTCGCTGCTCGGCGGCTATGCGTTCGCCCGGTTCCGGTTCCCCGGCAAGAACGCGCTCTTCCTGCTCACCCTGGCCATCCTGATGGTCCCGTACGCGACGCTGCTGATCCCGCTCTACGTGCTGCTCAACCGCATCGGGCTGCAGAATTCGCTGCTCGGGCTGGCCCTGGTGCTCACCATGTTCCAGCTGCCGTTCGCCACGTTCATGATGCGGATCTCGTTCGAGGCGGTGCCCATCGAGCTGGAGGAGGCCGCGCTCGTCGACGGGTGCGGCTCGGTCCGCGCGCTGCTGCGGGTGCTGTTGCCGGCGGTCCGGCCCGGCCTGATCACGGTCGGCCTGTTCGCCTTCCTCGCCGCGTGGAACGACTTCATCACCCCGCTCGTGCTGATCAGCGACGCCGACAAGGCGCCCCTGCCGCTGGCCGTCGCCAACCTGCGCCAACAGGTCATGGGGATCATCGACTACGGCGCCACCGAAGCCGGTGTGGTCGTGCTGGCACTCCCGTGCATCCTGCTGTTCCTCGCCCTCCAACGGCAGTACATCCGCGGCTTCATGTCCGGCGCACTGAAAGGCTGAGCGATGACCGACGAGACAGGCGGACCCGTACGGCCACGCCGATCCAGGCTGCGACCGCTTGCCCCGGACCGGGTGCGGATCCTCGACGGGTTCTGGGCCGAGCTCCAGGACCGCAACCGGCGGGCGATCCTGCCGCACATCGACCACTGGCTGGAACGAGCCGGCTGGCTCGGCAACTTCGCCGCGGACCCGGGCGACCGCCGGGGCCGTGAGTTCTCCGACAGCGAGATCTACAAGTACCTCGAGGCACTCGCCTGGGAGCTGGGTCGCGACCCGGACCCGGTGCTGGCCGAGCGGTATGACGCGATCGTGGCCCGGGTTGCCGCGGCTCAGCAGCCCGACGGCTACCTGAACACCTGGTTCGGACGGCCCGGGCAGGGGGCCCGCTGGTCGGATCTGGCGTGGGGGCACGAGCTGTACTGCCTGGGACACCTCATCCAGGCGGCGGTGGCCCGGGCGCGTACCGGGCACCCCGACGACCTGCTGGTGCGGGTCGCCTGCCGGGCCGCCGACCTGGTGTGCGCGACGTTCGGCGCCGACGGCCTGGCCACCGTGGACGGGCACCCGGTCATCGAGCCGGCGCTGGTCGAGCTCTACCGGGTCACCGGCGAGCCCCGCTACCTGGAACAGGCCCGGCTCTTCCTGGAACGGCGTGGCCGGCACGTGCTGCCGGAGATCGAATGGGGCCGCGAGTACTACCAGGACGACCTGCCGATCCGCGAGGCGACGGTGTTCCGCGGGCACGCGGTCCGGGCCGTGTACCTGGCCGCCGGTGCGCTCGATCTCGCCGACGAGACCGGCGACGGTGAGCTCCTCGACGCGGTGACCGGGCAGTGGCGGCGGACCGTGGCCCGGCGCGTCTACCTGACCGGCGGCATCGGTTCCCGGCACCAGGACGAGGCGATCGGCGAGGACTTCGTGCTGCCTCCCGACCGGGCGTACTCGGAGACCTGCGCGTCGGTCGGCTCGGTGATGGTGGCCTGGCGGCTGCTGCTCGCCCACGGCGACCCGGTCGCCGCCGACCTGATCGAGCGGACGCTCTACAACGTGGTCGCCACCTCCCCGGCGGCCGACGGGCGGGCCTTCTTCTACGCCAACACCCTGCACCACCGCGCGCCCGGACCGCCGCCCGACCCGGACCGGCCGCACCCGCGGCCCACCGCGCCGGTGCGGGCGCCCTGGTTCGATGTCTCCTGCTGTCCCACGAACGTGGCCCGCACCGTGGCCGGGCTGAGCGGCTACGTGGCGACTTCCGACGACGACGGGATCCAGCTGCACCAGTACGTGACCGGGACGATCGACGGCCGGCTGACGGTCACCACGCGGTATCCGGCCGACGGAGAGATCCGGGTGCGCGTCGACCAGGACTCGGACGAGCCGTGGACGCTCTCGCTGCGGGTACCGGCCTGGGCCGGGGACGGCGCGACACTCACGGTGGGTGGGCACACCTGGGAGGCCGAGCCGGGGTACGTGAGCGAGCGGCGCCGCTGGCAGCGGGGTGACGAGGCGCTGCTCTGCCTGCCGATGATGCCCCGCTTCACCCATCCCGACCCGCGGGTCGACGCCGTGCGCGGGTGCGTCGCGGTGGAGCGGGGGCCGCTGGTGTACGCCCTCGAATCCGTGGACCTGCCGGACGGGATGGGCGTCGACGAGGTGCGGATCGACGCGGAGACGCCTCCGCGCCTGGTCGACGGCCGGGTCGTCGTACGCGGCCGGCGGATCTCGATCGCGGACCGGGAGTCGCCCTATGCGGCTGAGCCACCCTCGGTGGTCGCCGACGATCTCGGCGAGATCCCGCTGGTGGCCTATCACGCCTGGGCCAACCGCGGCCCGTCCAGCATGCGGGTCTGGCTCCCCACGGACTGATCCGGTTTCTGGCCCGCCGCCCTGGGGCGGCGGGCCTTCTTGTTTGCTGCTAGTCTGAGTTTCGACTAGTCGGGAAACCTGTCTAGTCGATGTCGAGCTTTAGTGGTGAATCTGATCGGGTGGGAGGGGCGGCATGTCGCAAGACCCGGAAGCCGGCTGGGTGCGGGCCGCGCTCGAGTTGGCCGTCCTGGCCGCGCTCACCGACGGCGACCGGCACGGTTATGCACTGGGCCAGCGGATCACCGAGCAGGGGCTCGGCACGATCCGCGGCGGCGTGCTCTACCCGGTGCTCAACCGGATGGAGGCCGACGCCGTGGTCGAGGCCACCTGGCACGCCGGCCAGGGCGGCCCCGGCCGCAAGGTCTATGCGATCACCGAGGCCGGCCGGGAGCGGCTGGCCCGGCAGCGGGAGTCCTGGAGCCGCTTCGCGGACACCATGAGCCGCTTTCTCGAGCAGACGACGGAGGCATGATGTCCGCGATCGATGACTACGAGGCCTCGTTCGACCACTGGGAGTGGCAGGCCAGGCAAGCCCTGGGCCGACGCGGTATCGGATATCACCAGGCGACACCGCTGATCGAGGAGGCTCGCGAGCATCACGCCGTGAGCGGCGACGAGGACGCGAGGCAGGCGCTGGGCACGCCCGAGCAGTTCGCGGCCGACGTGGCCGCCACCAACCCGGAGCTGCTCGCCGGCCGGGACGCCCATGGCCAGACCCCTTGGGATTACGTCACCGATGGGCTGTTCTTGGTCGCCTGCCAGGGCATCCTGGTCGCTCTGGTGGGCGCCTGGGCGAACCGCGGTCTCACCATCCCGCTCACCGTCGCCGGGTTGACCGGGACCGTGCTGGTCGCCGCGGCCGCGCTGGCCTTCGCCAGCGTTCCCGGCGCGTTGCGTGCCGCCGGCCATCCGCGCCTGGCCCCGTGGGGCTTCGCCGCGGCCGGTGTTCTGGTGCTGGCCGCGGCGTCCGCCTTCGCCTATCTGCCGAAGACCCGGATGGGTGAGCTCCCGGTGCTGGTCCTGCTGGCCGTCTCGCTGTTCGCCTGCTGGTATCTGACCCATCCCGGCCCTGCGCCGGCTGCGGTCGCCACCGGCCGGTCACCCGGTTCCGGCCCTGCCGATTCCGGCCTGACTGATTCCGGCCCTGCCGATTCCGGCTTGGCTGATTCCGACCTGGCCGACTCCAGCCCGGCTGTTTCGGATCCGGCTGGTTCCGGTTTGGCCGCCGGGGGTGGCCGGGGTCGCGGCGCCAACGGCGACCCTATCGATCCCGGCGCCTGGTTCACCCGGCTGAGGGCTGTCCTGGTGGGCCGTTTCGACGTGCCGGCCGAGCGTGCCGCTGAGCTGGTCGCCGAGGCGCGGGCCCACGTCGCTGAGACGGGCGCCCTCCCGTCCGAGGAGTTCCCCTCCCTCGACGAGTACGCACGCGAGCTCGCCGACGCCGAGCCCGTCCGCCGCGGTCCGTGGTGGCGCGGCCCCGCCGCAGCTCTGCTGGCGACCGTCTTCGTCATCGGCTGGGGGCTCTACGTCGTGGTCGAGGCCGTCGTCGAGCGCAACTGGGGGGTGATGATCCTCGGACTGCTCGCCGCACCGCTGGCCGTCAGCATGGCCCGGACTCGCTTCCGCGCCTGGTCCACCACCCGCCCACCGCGGCCGGCCGGGACCTGATCTGCTCGGTCGTTGCCGTCAGCATCGCCCGGCGTCGCTTCCGCGCGTGGTCCACCACCCGCCTACCGCGCCCCGGCCGGGACCTGATCTGCTCCGCCGTTGGCCGCCGGCATCGCTGCCGCGCCTGGGCGGCCCCCACATCGTGTCTGTGTGGGCGCTGATCCGTCGGCTCCTGGCGCGCCTGTGCGGTCAGAGGACCTTGGTGCCGTACATCTCGCCCAGCGGGTCGGCGATGAGTTCGATGCGGGCGCCGTCCGGATCCTGGAAGTAGACGGACACCCCGCTGTGCACGGTGTGCTCGACGCCGGCCTCGCTCAGCCGGGCGACGAGTTCGTCCCAGCGTTGCGGGTCCACCGAGATGGCCATGTGGTGCAGCCCGCCGAGGACCTCCGCGTAGGGGCCCAGGTCCAGCCCGGGCAGGTCGAAGAAGGCGAGGAGGTTGCCGTTGCCGATGTCGAAGAAGAAATGCGATGAGCCGGGGTAGTCGCGGTTCTCGATCAGCTCGGTGAGCGGAAAGCCGAGCAGGTCCTGATAGAAGCGGACGGTCTGTTCGACATCGCTGCTGATCAGGGCGGTGTGATGCAGGCCGCGGGCGGTGCTGGACGGCCGGTCGCCGACCGGTCGCAGGTAGGCGTCGCGGATGCGGTGGCGTGCGGCCTCAAGGGCGGCGAGATCGGTCTGAGTGTCACCCATTCCCGGATCTTGCCTGGTCGCCGCCTGGGGCGGGGCGAAGTCGAGCACGTTAGTCAGCACCCGGCAATAACGGCAGCGCCCCCAACGGGTGCCGGCACCCGAGACGACGGCCGCATTCAGGGCGCGTCCTACGGCGGGCCGGGGTGCGCTCGTGCCGCTGCGTGCTCTCTGCGCACCTGCGCTCTGCGCCCTGCCCTGCTCTCTGCGCACCTGCCTACCCGCGCTCTGCGCGCCTCGATCTCTGCGCACCTGTGCACCTGCGCTCCGCGCCCAGCCCTCTGCCCGCTCCTTCGCTCGCCTGCGCCCCGCGGCCCACGCCCGCGCCCCACGCCCGCGCCCCACGCCCGCGCCCTGCGGCCCGCGCCGCCCACGCCTGCGCCCCGCGTCGCCCACGCCTGCGCCTCGCGCCGCCCCACGCCTGCGCCCCGCACCCACGCCGCCGGCGTTCCGTGCCCCCGCGCCCACCTTCCGTACTCGCCCCGCTCCATCGCGCGATCAATCGCCGCTTCGGGTGCTCGGGTGACCGCCGGGCGGGGTGCCGTGCCGCGGTGGGCGCGCTTTCTGCGTACGCCGCCGGGTTTGCGTGGGCACATGCCGCGCCGCCGCCGGTGTGCCTTGCGCGGCCGTCTGCCTGGGCCGAGCTGCAGCGCTGCAAGCTTGTTGCCGGAATCGGACGGCCCTGTTACGAGGCGGGGCCGAAAGTTTCGGTGGTAATGACCTGATCGATGGGTCCGGAAAGCGCTCCCAGTCGGTAAAATGGTCGATCTATGGGAGCGCTCCCATAGCCGGACCGGCACGGTGTCGGGCCGGCCCACCCGCCACCGGGGAGGACCTTTTGCGCTACGGGCACTTCGACGACGATCAGCGCGAGTACGTGATCGGGCAGCCGGACACGCCGCTGCCCTGGATCAACTACCTCGGCACCGACGCCTATTTCGGCATCGTCTCCAACACCGGGGGTGGGTACTCGTTCTACCGTGACGCCCGGCTGCGCCGGCTGACCCGGTACCGCTACAACAACGCACCGCTCGACGTGGGCGGGCGCTACGTCTACGTCCGCGACGACGCCACCGGTGACTACTGGTCGCCGTCGTGGCAGCCGACGCCTGAGCGGGAGCTCGACGACTACGAGTGCCGGCACGGGCTGTCCTACACCAGGATCGCGTCGGCACGCGGTGGCATTCGTGCCGAGACGCTCTACTTCGCTCCGCTTGGCGAGACCCTCGAGGTCTGGCGGGTCCGGGTGACCAACGACCGCGACTCGGCGGCCGAATTGTCCCTCTTCTCGTCGATCGAGTTCTGCCTCTGGGACGCGCAGGACGACGCCACCAACTACCAGCGCAACTTCTCGACCGGGCAGGTCGAGGTGGTCGACGGGGTGATCTACCACAAGACCGAGTACCGGGAGCGGCGTGACCATTTCGCCTACTTCGCCTGCTCCGAGCCGCTGGCCGGGTTCGATACGCAGCGGGAGGCGTTCCTCGGCGCGTACCGGGGATGGGATCGGCCGGCCGCGGTCGAGCGTGGCGCCGCCTCCGACTCGATCGCGCACGGCTGGCAGCCGATCGGCAGCCACCACGTGCGGCTGACGCTCGCGCCGGGGGAGACCCGCGAGGTGAACTTCCTGCTGGGGTACGCGGAGAATCCGCGTGACGACAAGTTCGACCCGCCGGGCTCACAGACGTTGAACAAGACCCGGGTCCGGCCGGTCATCGAGCGCTGGCTGCGGCCGGAGACCGTCGAGAAGGGGTACGCGGATCTCCGCGCGTACTGGGACGCACTGCTCGGCGGGCTGCGGGTACGGACCCCGGACCAGGACACCGACCGCATGGTCAACGTGTGGAACGCGTACCAGTGTCTGGTCACCTTCAACATGAGCCGGTCCGCGTCGGGCTACGAGTCCGGCATCGGCCGCGGCATGGGTTTCCGCGACTCCAATCAGGACCTGCTCGGCTTCGTGCACATGGTTCCGGAGCGGGCCCGGGAGCGGATCCTGGACATCGCCGCCACCCAGAAGCCGACCGGCGGGGCGTACCACCAGTATCAGCCGCTGACCAAGCGCGGGAACAACGACATCGGCGAGGGCTTCAACGACGATCCGCTGTGGCTGATCCTCGGCGTCGCGGCGTACCTGAAGGAGACCGGTGACCTGGCGCTGCTCGACGTGCCGGTGCCGTTCGACAACGAGCCGGGCAGCGAGGTCCCGCTCTACGAGCACCTGCGCCGCTCGCTGCGCTACACGCTGGAGCGGCTCGGCCCGCACGGGCTGCCGCTGATCGGGCGCGCCGACTGGAACGACTGCCTCAACCTGAACTGCTTCTCGGACACCCCGGGTGAGCCGTTCCAGACCACCGAGAACGCCAGCGGTGGCGTCGCCGAGTCGGTCTTCATCGCCGGGCAGTTCGTGCTCGCCGCCAAGGAGCTCGCCGGGATCGCCCGGCTGCTCGAACGCGACGGTGAGGAGGTCTTCTACCGGGCCGCCGCGGAGAAGATGGCCGGCAGCATCGCCGAGCACGGCTGGGACGGCGCGTGGTTCCGCCGGGCGTACGACTTCTACGGCAACGTGATCGGCTCGGGGGAGAACGACGAGGGGCAGATCTTCATCGAGCCGCAGGGCATGTGCATCCTCGGTGGGGTCGGTATCGAGGACGGCCTGGCCCAGCGTGCGCTGGACAGCGTGGCGGAGCGGCTCGCCACCCCGCACGGCATCGTGCTCCAGCAGCCGGCGTACTCGAGCTATCGCATCGAGCTCGGCGAGATCTCCTCGTACCCGCCGGGCTACAAGGAGAACGCCGGGATCTTCTGCCACACCAACCCGTGGATCATGATCGCCGAGGCGATCGTGGGCAACGGCGACCGCGCCTTCGACTACTACCGGCGGCTCAACCCGTCCGCCCGGGAGGAGATCAGCGAGGTGCACCGCTGTGAGCCGTACGTCTACGCCCAGATGATCGCCGGCAAGGACGCGCCGACACACGGCGAGGCGAAGAACTCCTGGCTCTCCGGCACCGCCGCGTGGAACTTCGTCGCGATCACCCAGTGGATCCTCGGCGTCCGCCCCGACTTCGATGGCCTGCGCATCGACCCGGTGCTGCCCGCCGATTGGCCGGGCTTCGAGGTGACCCGGTCGTTCCGCGGTGCCACCTACGAGATCACCGTGCGTCGCGCGGAAGGCGCGACCAGCCGGGTCACCGAGGTGCTGGTGGACGGTGTGCCGGTGCCCGGCAACCTGGTGCCGGCCGCCGCGCCCGGCACCACGGTACGGGTCGAAGCCGTTATCGGCTGACCGCGGAGTGAGGTTGTCGGCGGCTGTCACGGGGAGCCGCCGACGCCTGCTCCAGTTTCCGCTTGAGGACGCGTGCCAGCGGTTTCTCGATCAGCCGGTGCAGCAGCCAGGCGGCGCCCAGCATCACCAGGATCACGAAGGCCAGCGTCAGCAGGCGGGGACGCACGTCCTGCATGGCGTGGATGATGGTCAGCCCGATGTGCTGGTGCAGCAGGTAGAACGGGTAGGTCAGCGCGCCGGCCACGGTGAGCCAGCGCCATTGGACGCGCGACGACCAGCCCAGGGCGACGGCACCGAGCAGGACGAAGAAGAGCGTGACGATCAGCATGCCGACGGTCAGCGACATCGGCCGGTGCAGGGCCTTGGCCTCGTAGGCGACCCGCGCCACCAGCATGTGCATGGCCATCGCCCACGACAACGCGACCAGACCCCAGATCCGGATGTCCGACCCGAACCGGTGGATCAGGTAGAACGCGATGCCGGCCACGAAGTACGGCGCATAGGTCGGCTGGAACACGGTGGTGAGCAGTGGTTCCTTGACGTTGACCGTGATGACGGCGACGACCAGCCAGCCGTAGGCGAACCAGAGCACCCGCTCCAGGGTCAGGCCGTACCAGACCAAGAGGCCGAAGAGCAGGTAGAACCGGGCCTCGGCCCACAGTGTCCAGTACGACAGGTCCGCGGACGGCACCTTGAGCGGCTCGTTGAGCATGGTCAGGTTGACCACCAGCTGGTTCACGGTGATCGGATCCCGCGCGACCGGCCAGAGCATCACCACGGCGGCACTGATCAGCACCGCCGGCCAGTAGGCGGGGAAGAGCCGGACCACGCGGGACCGGGCGAACGCTCCGGCGGTGCGGCCCCAGCAGCTCATGCAGATGACGAACCCGCTGATCATGAAGAACAGCTCGACGCCCAGCCAGCCCCACGACGTGATGTGGATCAGGCGGGGGAAGACCACCGCCTTGGCGCCGGTGCCCCAGGAGTCCGCGAGGTTGAGACCGGTGAAATGGAACAGCGCCACCATCAGCGCCGCCATCAACCGCAGCCCGTCGATGACGGCGAGCCGACCGGTCCGGCGCGGTTGCGCGGGAAGGCGAACGGTCGCCTCCAGGTCGGCGGCTACCTCCCGCGCGGGGTGTCGCATCGTCGTCATGGCGGGCCACGATACCGGGCGCGGTCCCGCTCACCTGCCGCTCCTGCGGCTGATCGCCACCTGCCCGACCAGACCAGTACACTCCGTCGACCGAAGTTGTCTCGGGTTTTGAGGAGCCCCCGGATGTCGGATCCGCAGTCCGCGAGCGCGGCTGAGCAGACCGTCGTGCTGACACGACCGGCTGCCATTCCCGCGCAACGGCGCGGCGAAGGGCAGTCGCCGCCCGCGCCGTCGCAAGAGCGGGCGGTGGCGAAGATCACCATGCGCGCGGCGTGGCCGGCGATCGCCTGGTACGCCGCCTTGCGTGGGATCAGCCTGCTGGTCCTCTGGCTGGCCGCCTCGGACCAGAACCGGAGCCTGCTGACCATCCTCGGCAAGTACGACGCCATCTGGTACGCCCGGATCGTCACGAACGGCTACGACCACGTCATTCCCCTCAAGCCGGACGGCGGCCTGGCCACCACCAACCTCGCCTTCTTCCCGCTCTATCCCGGATTGACGGCCCTGGCCGACTTCGTCCTCCCCGGTGGTGCCCGCACCGCCGGTATCGCGGTCGCCTGGCTGGCGGGCCTCGCGGCCGCGTGGGGCCTGTACGCGCTCGGCGCCCACCTGCGAGACCGCCGAACCGGTGTGATCCTCGCGGCGCTCTGGGCGGTCGTCCCCCATGGACTCGTGCAGTCCATGGGCTACACCGAGACGCTCTTCACCGCGCTCGCCGCCTGGTCGCTGTTCGCGCTGCTGCGGGGCCACTGGGTCACGGCCGGTCTGCTCTGCACTCTGGCGGGTCTGACCCGGCCGACCGGTGCCGCGCTGGTGGCCACGGTGGGACTAGCCGCTCTGATCGCCGTGGTCCGCCGCCGGGACGGCTGGCGCCCGTGGGCCGCGGGAGCGCTCGCACCGCTCGGCCTGCTCGGCTTCGTCGCCTGGGTGGGGCACCGGCTTGGCCGGGCCGACGGCTACTTCCACGTGCAGAACGACGCCTGGAAGATGTCGTACGACACCGGCGCGTTCACGCTCAAGACCGTGTATTCCGGCCTGACCAAGGCCATGCCGCTGGCGTTCTACGTCACCATGCTGATTCTCGTCATCGCCGTCGCCCTGCTGGCCGTCCTGGCGTTCGACCGGGCGCCGTGGCCGCTCGTGCTCTACGCGGGACTGGTCGTGGCGATGGTGTTCTTCGGCGACGGCTACTTCCACGCCAAGGCCCGGCTGCTGCTGCCCGCGTTTCCGCTGCTGTTGCCGATCGCGTTCGCCCTGGCCGGTGCGCGCCGCCGGGTCACCGTGGTGGTTCTCGCGGCGATGACCGCCGTCTCGGCCGCCTACGGGGTGTACCTCGCCATCGCCTGGACGTATTCCCCGTAGCCCGTCGGGGCAAGAGTGCAGACATCAACGTCGGACGATTTCGGAGGAACGGTGCGCGCGGCGGAAGGCTACCCGGGAGTGGGGCGTGTCCTCGTCGTCATCCCGACGTACAACGAGGCGGACAACGTGCGGGCGATCGTCGGGCGGGTGCGCCGGTCGGTTCCCGAGGCCGACGTCCTGATCGCCGACGACGCCTCGCCGGACGGCACCGGCGCGATCGCCGATGAGCTGGCCCTCGCCGATGATCACCTCCTGGTGCTGCACCGGGCCGGCAAGGAAGGCTTGGGCGCGGCCTACAAGGCCGGTTTCGCTCTGGCGAAGGACAAGGGGTACGACGCGGTCGTCGAGATGGACGCGGACGGCTCGCACGCTCCGGAGGAACTGCCCCGGCTGCTCGACGCGCTCGGCGACCACGACGTGGTGATGGGCGCCCGCTACATTTCGGGCGGCAGTGTGCACAACTGGCCGGTTCATCGGTTGCTGCTGTCGCGGGGCGGCAACATCTACATCCGGACCGCGCTGGGCATGCCGTTCACGGACGCGACGGGTGGTTACCGGGCGTACCGGATCGGGGTGCTGGACGAGATCGACGTGGCGACCATCGCCTCCACCGGGTACTCGTTCCAGGTGGAGATGGCATGGCGGGCGTACCGGCAGGGTTTCCGGATGGTCGAGGTGCCGATCACGTTCACCGAGCGCGAGCACGGTGTCAGCAAGATGAGTGGCAACGTCTTCAAGGAACAGCTGCTCAGGGTCACTCTGTGGGGCTTGCAAGCACGCAGGGAGAGCCTGGTCGAGCTGCTGACGGGCGGTGAGCGGACACCCGCGGAGGACGGTTCCGCGGGTGTCCGGGCCCGGGGGTGACTACGGTCCGGTCACTCCGGTCGCGATGCAGCTCGTGCCGTCCGGCCCTTCGCCGATCTTGGTGGGCTCGTCGCCGGTGTCGTTGCCCTCGAACAGGTCGCACAGTCCGATGTCGTCGCCGACCAGCGTGACGCCGTCGATGGTCAGCCGGTCACCGAGGTTGACGTTGATGCCGGCCAGGGTGTCACCCGGTGCGGTGGCGGTGATGTCCTCCATGGTGACGATGCGTGCCGCCTGGGTGGAACAGTTCCCGCACGACCGGTAGAGCTTGCCGAAGTCGGAGACCTCGAAGTTCCGGATCGTCACCGACCCGCCCGCACCCCGGTTGTCCTGGAACACCTTGTCGTCCGCGGCCGCCGCGCTGCCGCCCTCGATCACCACAGTCGCGTTCGTGCCGCGGAAGGTGGCGGCGTCCTCGCCGACGTCCTCCCAGTGCACGCCGCTGAGCGTGCAGCTTCCGGCGCAGTGCACACCGTCCGCGGCCGGGCTGCCCAGGATCACGTTGCGCAGGGTGGCACCCGCGGCCAGCCGGAACAGCGGATCCTGCCCCTCGTCCTGGCCGCCGTCGCCGAGCGCGCCACCGCCGACGAACCGCTGGTTGCCGCCGTCGAACACGCCGCTCACCTCGATCGTCTCGGTGACGACCTGCTCACCGGTCGCCGGCGGTACCTCCGCGGCGGCGAAGTTCGAGAAGACCATCGCGGCTGCCGCACCGGCCGCGACGATCGCCGCGGCGATCACCTTGCCTCTGGCTTGCTGGAATCCGCTCATACTGTGCCTTTCCCTAGCAGGGCGCCTGAAGGCGATGTCTGGGGAGTAGCACGTAATCAGGAGGAAAGCGGTTTCCTCTCGATCCGGTCTTAAGGCAGATTTAAGGACGCCAATGGATGGGGTGCGCTTCCCGCCGCGATGATCGCTATTGTGCCCGCATGGTCGATTCCCCGGTGCGAGTCTCCGACAACGCCTTCACCGTCGCCGGACTGACCGCGGTGTTCTCCGCGATCGCCGCGTTCTGCCTGCCGGGATGGCCAAGCGTCGCCCTCCTCGCGGTGGCCGTCGCGGCACTGTCCTATCTGGTCTACGGCGCGGTGCAGCGCGGTGACGTCGCGACCCGGGCGCTGGCGCTGCTGTGTGTCGTGGGCACCCTGCTGGCGACCGGAGTCGGGTTCGGTCTGGCGATGCGCCGGCTCGACCCGGACCTCTACCGCCGGGCCGCCGGGACGCAGGTGGTCGCGCAGGTGACACAGGAGTGCGAGTACGCCGACGGGCGCCGGCGCGGCGCGAAGACGAACAACGCCACCTGCAAGAACGCCACCTGGACGGCGAACGGCCGGCCGGTCGTGGGCAGCGTCGAGGTACGCGCACAGGACATACCCGGTTCCGGCGGGCCGTTCCAGGTGACCGCCTGGGCGCTGGGGGAGCACGCCAGCGCCGAGTCTCGGGCCGACCGCTACCCCGCCTGGCTGCCGCCGCTGATGACGGCGCCCTGGTGGCTGCTGGTCGTCGGCCTCGCGCTGGCGTTCGGCGCCCCGGCCGCCGCCCGCCGTCTGCCGGGACGCCCCGACCTGCGGGAGCGGTCCAAGGAATCGTCGCCGCTCCGCACGTATCGGCGGCCCCTGCTCGGAATCGCGGCCGGCGCCTTGGCTCTGACCGGTTCCGTCCAGCTGATCAGCGGCGGGCGTACGGTGCTGGGCGGCCTGCTCGCGGCGGTCTCCGCCCTGGTCCTGCTGACCTACGCCGGCAAGCTCGTCTCGGTCCGGCGTACCCGGCTCGGGCGTGCCCGGCTGGCGTCCCGCCACGGCTGGGACTTTCGCGAGGTGGACCCGGGACTGCCGCAGGAGCTGGGGATCGCCGCGTTCGCCGACGCCCGGCCGGGCGCCACGTCGGTGGTGTCCGG
Organism: Actinoplanes aureus; assembly: GCF_015704865.1. Taxonomy (GTDB): domain Bacteria; phylum Actinomycetota; class Actinomycetes; order Mycobacteriales; family Micromonosporaceae; genus Actinoplanes; species Actinoplanes aureus. The sequence goes on from NZ_JADQTO010000032.1 coordinate 87,568, forward strand.
TGTCCGCGAGGGCGTGGACTTTCTCGTTCTCGACTACCGGGACAAGGCGGGTCACCTGGAAACGGTCCTGCTGGTGCGGCTGGCCACGCCGGTACCCGGACCGGCCTTCATGGTCAACCGGGGCCGGCTGACCGGTGAGGGCGTTCCGCTCGAGGTGCAGGTGCGCTTCGACCCGGACGTGCTGCGCCGGATCAGCGAGGCGAACCAGACGGCGGTCTACGTGGACGGCGGATGGATCCGCGCGCTCAACCGGGACTTCCTCAGCCCGGGCCAGGCCCGGATCGTGCAGCGTCTCGACGCCCTGATCGCGGCCGGCGCGATCATCGACGCGACCGCCCCGGCCGAACGGAACATCTGAGACGCCAGGTCAGAAAGGCAGGTCAGCGCGGCAGGCGCAGGCCGGACAGGCCGCCGTCCACGGCGAGGGACATGCCGGTGGTCGCGCCCGACGCCGGCCCGGCCAGGTACAACACCGCCGCGGCCACCTCGTCCGCGGTCACCAGCCGGCCGGTCGGCTGCCGCGCCGCCAGCTGAGCCTTCGCACCTTCAGGATCATCGGTACGCGCCAGCAGTCGCGCCACCCAAGGCGTATCCACGGTCCCCGGCGCCACGCAGCACACCCGGATCCCCTCGCTGACCAGGTCCGCCGCCATCGCCAGGGTGAGCGCGTGCACCGCGCCCTTGGACGCTGAGTAGAGCGCCCGCTGCACCAGCCCGGCCGTGGCGACGATCGACGACAGGTTGATGATCACCGCGTGGTCGCTGCGGCGCAGATAGGGCAGGGCCGCGCTGCTGGCCCGCGCCACACCCGTGACGTTCACGTCGAGGACCCGGGCCCACTCCTCGTCGTCGTTGCCCTCGACCGGGCCGACCGAACCGATCCCGGCGCTGTTCACCAGGATGTCGATCCCGCCATGGGTGTTCGCCAGCTCCGCCATCGCGGCTTGCAGGGACGCGCGGTCGCGTACATCTGCTTTGAAATCGGCCTGTGGCGAGATGTCCAGGGTGCCCACCTTCGCGCCCGCCGCCGCGAAGCGTGCGGCGCAGGCGGCGCCGATGCCCGAAGCGCCGCCGGTGATCGCCACGACCCGCCCGTTCAGTTCCATGCCGCCCCCTCGGGGTAGGAGTACCGGACCAGCGACTCCGGCTTGATCCGGGTGGAGAAGCCGGGCGCCGACGGCAGCCGGTACGCACCGCGCTCCACGACGACCGGATCGGTGAAGTGCTCGTGCAGGTGGTCGACGTACTCGATGACCCGGTCGTCGAGCCGGCCGGAGACCGCGATGTAGTCGAAGTAGGAGAGATGCTGGACCGCCTCGCAGAGCCCGACCCCGCCGGCGTGCGGGCAGACCGGCTTGCCGAACTTCGCGGCCAGCAGCAGGATCGCGATGTTCTCGTTGACCCCGGCCACCCGGCACGCGTCCAGTTGCACGACGTCGATCGCGTCGGCCTGGAGCAGCTGCTTGAAGACGACCCGGTTGGCGACGTGTTCGCCGGTGGCGACGCGGATGCCGGATCCCGCCAGCGCCCGGCGGATGGTGGCGTGCCCGAGGATGTCGTCGGGGCTGGTCGGCTCCTCGATCCACCACGGGTGGTAGGCGGCCAGTTCGCCCATCCATGCGATCGCCTCGGGCACGTCCCAGCGCTGGTTCGCGTCGACCGCGATCCGGACGTCCGGACCGACCGCGGCTCGGGCGAGCGCGAGCCGGCGTACGTCATCGGCTCGGTCCGCGCCCACCTTGAGCTTTATCAAGCGGAAGCCGTCGGCGACCGCCTGGCGTGCCAGGCGGTCGATCTTCTCGTCGGAGTAGCCCAGCCAGCCGGCCGAGGTGGTGTATGCCGGATAACCGTGCTCTTCCAGGGTCTTCGCCCGTTGGGTGCGGCCGGCCTGCGCGGAGGCGAGGATGTCGACGGCCTCAGCGGGCGTGAGGGCATCACTGAGGTAGCGCCAATCGACGAGCTCAACGAGGCTTTCGGGCGACATTTCGGATAAGAGTTGCCAGAGTGGCTTGCCGGCCCGCCGGGCATGCAGGTCCCAAGCGGCGTTGATCATGGCGCCGGCGGCCAGGTGCATGACGCCCTTCTCCGGCCCCAGCCAGCGGATCTGCGAATCATGGGTGAGCCGTCGCGCGAATTCGCCGAGATCATCGACGGTGTGACCGGTGACGAACGGCGCGAGCGCGTCCAGCGCCGCCCGGACCACCTCGTTGCCCCGGCCGATGGTGAAGGTGAAGCCGTGCCCCTCGGCGCCGTCCTCGGTCCGCAGCACCACATATGCCGCCGAATAGTCCGGATCCGGATTCATCGCGTCCGAGCCGTCCAGCTCCCGTGACGTCGGAAAGCGGATGTCGTAGGTGCCGACCTCCGCGATCTTCACCCCTTCACCACGCAACGCTGGCGGCCCAGCCCGTCGATCTCCATCTCCACCACGTCGCCGGCCCGCAGGTACGGGTACCGGCCGGACAACGCCACCCCCTCCGGAGTCCCGGTGTTGATCAGATCGCCCGGCTCCAGAACCGTGAACTGGGACAGGTGCCAGATCAGGAACCCGACGTCGAAGATCATGTCGGCCGTGGTGGAGTCCTGCCGCGGCGATCCGTCCACCCAGGACCGCAACCGCAGCGGGAACTCCACCTCGTCCGGGGTGACCAGCCACGGCCCGAGCGGGTTGAACGTCTCGCACGACTTGCCCTTCGACCACTGCCCGCCGGACCGATCCAGCTGGTAGTCCCGCTCCGAGACGTCGTTGGAGATCACGAACCCGGCGACGTGCTCCAGCGCCTCATCGGGGGAGGAGAGGTACCGGGCGGTACGGCCGATCACCACGCCCAGCTCCACCTCCCAGTCGGTGCGGACCGAGTCGGGCGGGAGCAGGATGTCGTCCTCCGGGCCGATCACCGTGTTCGGCGCCTTGTAGAAGACGATCGGCTCCTTCGGCGGTGCCGAGCCCGACTCGGCGGCGTGCGCGGCGTAGTTCTGCCCGATGCAGAGCACCACGCCCGGCCGGGCGATCGGGGGACCGATCCGGCTGCCGTCCACCCCGGCGGGTGGCAGGTCCGCCGGGTCACCGCGGAACCCGCCCGCGGCCAGGAAGGCACCGTCGATGTCGCGGGTTACCCCGGACAGATCGAGCAGGGCCCCGTCGGCGTACAGCACCGGCCGCTCGGCGCCGGGCGGGCCGACTCGCAGGTACCTCATGGCAGCTCCAATCCGTAGACACGGGCGGCGGTGCCGCCGAAGACGTTGCCGGGCCGGCCGCCGAGGATCACGGTCAGGGCGTCGACGACCTGCTCGTAGGTGGCGACCAGCTCGCACACCGGCCAGTCGGAGCCGAACATCAGCCGGTCCGGGCCGAAGAGGTCGAGCGCGGTCTCCACGTACGGCCGCAGTGCCGCCACGGTCCAACTCGGACCGGCCTCGGTGACCAGACCGGACAGCTTGGCGACCACGTTCTCCCGGGCGGCGAGCGGCGTGATCAGCCGGCGCCAGCGGTCCAGCTCGTCGGCCGCGATCGGCGGCTTGCCGAGATGGTCGAGAACGAACCGGGCCTCCGGCAGGGCGGCCACCACCCGCTCGGTGGCGGGCAGCTGCTCGGCCCGGATCACCAGCTCGTTGACCAGGCCGGCGGCGGCGACCCGGGTGACCCCGGCGCGAACCTCCGGCCGGTCGAGCACGTCGTCCGGACCGGCCTGGATCTGATCGCGGATGCCGACGAGCAGGTGGCCGCCCTTCCCCGCCCGGTGACCGGCGATGACGTTGGCCAGATCGGGTCCGGCCAGCGAGGCGTAGCCGACCACACCGGCGATCTCCGGGGTGGCGTCGGCGAGGGCCAGGAACTCGGTCGTCTCCGCGTCGGTGCAGCGGGCCGCCTCGACCAGCACGGTGCGGTGCACCCCGGTGGCGGCCAGGTGCGGGCGCAGGTCCTCGATGGTGTAGTCGCGCCGGAGCCGTTCCAGGGCCGGGTCGGCCAGCCAGAAGTAGTCCGACGTCCAGAAGTGCTGATGCGCGTCGATGATCACGGCAGCGGCACCTCCGGGTCGAGCAGCCAGGCGGCGGCCAGGTCCCGCCAGAGCCCGCCGGGGATCTTCACGGCCGCCATCGCTGCGGCGTCGGCGACCTCGTCCGGCGAGCGCATGCCGACCAGCACGGCCGCTACCGCGGGATGCCCGAAGGGGAACTGCAGCGCGGCTGCCCGCAGCGGTACGCCGTACCGCTCGCACACCCGGGCCATCGCCTGCGCCCTGGCGATCACCTCCGGTGGCGCCGCGCGGTAGTCGAACGTCGCGCCCGGCCGGGGATCGGCGAGCACCCCGGAGTTGTAGACCCCGCCGACGATCACCGAGATCCCCCGGCGCTCACACTCCGGCAGCAGGTCGGCGAGACCGGACTGATCCAGCAGCGAATACCGCCCGGCGAGCAGAAAACAGTCGAACTGCCCGGTACGCGCGAACTCGGTGAGCATCGCCGACTGGTTCATCCCGGCCGACACCGCGCCGATCGCACCCTCCCGCCGCAACTCCACGAGCGCGGGCAGCGCTTCCGCCACCGCCTCGGCGTAATGCTCGTCCGGGTCGTGCAGGTGCAGCAGATCCACCCGGTCCAGGCCGAGCCGGTCGAGGCTCTCCCGGTGCGAGGCGCGTACGCCGTCGGCGGAGAAGTCCCACAGCGGGCCCGCGTCGCCGGACTCGGACCAGACTCCCGGCTGCTCGGCGCCGGCGACGAGGCGCCGTCCGACCTTCGTGGACATCGTGAACTGGTCGCGGTCGCACTCGCGCAGCGCCTGCCCGGCCCGCCGCTCGGAGAGGCCCGACCCGTAGAACGGCGCGGTGTCGAAGAACCGCACCCCGTGCTCCCAGGCCGTGTCGACCGCCTTGATCGCGGTCCCGTCACCGACCGGGGAGTAGAGCCCACCGATCGGAGCCAGGCCCATGCCGAGCCGGGTGACCGTGACGCCGGACTGACCGAGGGGCACTCTTGCGAACGGGTCCACGCGGGATTCCTTTCGTAGATCCTATAGGATCCACGACACTGTTTAACGCCTGTCGATGTCTGCGTCAACCCGGAGGGTAACGATGTCGACACCTATCCGCCGCTCCGTGCTGAGTGACGACGTACACGAGTCGCTCAAGTCGCTCATCCTCGAGCACCGGCTCGCGCCGGAGGCCCGGCTCAACATCGACGCCCTCGCCCGGGAACTGCGGGTCTCACCCACCCCCGTCCGGGAGGCGCTGGCCCGCCTGGAATCCGAAGGCCTGGTACGCAAGCGGCCGCTCGCCGGCTACACGGTGAGCCCGCTGCTCACTCGCGACGAGTTCAACGACATGTTCGACATGCGGATGGTCCTGGAAGGCGCGTCCGCCCGCTGGGCGGCCCGGCGCGCGGACCCCGCCGCACGGAAGCGGCTCCTCGGCGAGGCGGCGATGACGTACGAGCTCGACGAACCCGACGCCACCGGACACCGCTCACACGCGTCGTTCACCGCGCTGGACGCCCGCTTCCACGACTGCGTGGCGGCCGCTGCCGCGAATCCGCTGCTCCGTGACGCGATCACCCGGCTCCACGCGCATCTGCACATCCACCGGCTGTACTTCCCGTATGCCGAGACCGCGTCGACCGGCCAGGAGCACCGGCGCGTGGCGGTGGCGGTGCAGGCCGCCGACCCGGACGCCGCCGAGGCCGCCATGCACGAACACCTCGCCGCGGCGCGGCTGCGCCACCTACGCGTCTTCGACACCTGAGCCGAGCAGCTTCGCGCGCTCGGCTTCGATCGTCCGGAGCTCGGCGCGGCGCTCCGAGAGCTGGGCGGCGAGCGAGGTACGGAGATCGCGTACCCGTACGGCCGCCCGGCCCACCTGCGCCAGCCCTTCGTCGATCCGGGAACGTACGTCCAGGTCGGTGAAGATGTTGTCGAAGAACACGTCGACGAGTCGCGTCGTGTCGCCGACTTCCGGACCGGCCGGCGTGCCGAGGTCGCCGGCGCCCAGCTCGTCACGCAGCGCCCTCAGCAGGCGTTCCGCGCCGGCCAGGTGTCCTGCCGCCTCGTCCATCCGCTCGTGCTTGACGTGGCTGCTCACCGCACCGCCGCCGAGGAACGTGTCCACGCTGGACCAGCCGTCCGCCGACTCCAGCAGCTCGTTCGCCTCGCGCAGTGCCTCCGCGGCCCGGCCCGCGATCGATGCCAGCCACTGGAGCCGGTGCAGGTCCGCCCGTACCTCCTCGCGTTCCGCGGCCAGCCCGGCCAGCCGGCGCCCCGGGCCGTCACCGGCCTCGCGCAGCCGGCGCTCCCGCTCGGCCAGCGCCGCTGCGTAAGTGGCCGGCGCGGTCGACGTGGCCTCGAGCCGGGCGGTCACCTGCGCGAGCTGCGAATGCAGGACGTCCAGCCGATTGTGTGCCTCGGCCACCCGCTCGCGGGCCTGCTCTGCCTCGCCGAGCTCCTTCTCCAGGCTGCGACCGTGTACGCCGCGCAGAGTGGCCAGGACGCGACCCACCGAGAACCCCTCGAGGCGGCCGACGTCCTGCTCCTCGGCGGCCAGCCGGCTGCGCAGCTCGTTCAGCTCACCGGTGACCTGGGTGATCGCCGCGGTGATGCCGGCCCGGCGCGGGCCGAGCTGCTCGCGTTCCCGCAGCGCCGCCGCCAGGCGGGCGATCTTCGCATCGAGATCCTCTTCCGGTGCGTCCATAGCTTGAGGAAAGCTCAGTCGCGCAAGAACCGGCGCGCACCTGGACCGGACGCTGGCGCCGTAAAAGGTTCGACGCTCGCCGATGTGGTCGCGGTAGGCTCGCCGCACCCGCAGGCCCTGGAAAGGTGACATGTCCGCAAGCCCTTACTGGCCGCACGATCCGTACCGTCAGGCCCGCATCGCACTTCAGCACGGCGACGCCGCGCCCGCACTCGCCCTGCTCGCCGCCTCGCGAGGCGACGCCACGGCTCGCATCCACGCGATCTGCTGGCTGGTCGACGGCGTGGTGCCGCGGCTGCCGCTGCTGGAGAGCCTGCTCGGCCGGGACCCGTGGAACCCCGACCTCTGGCTGCTCGTCGGCGCGGTCCAGCAGGAGGCCGCCTGGGATGCCCGCGGTGCCGCCCGCATCTCGGACACCAGCGCCGACCAGATCCGCGGCCTGCGGCACCATATGACCCGGGCCCGCGAGTCGCTGCGCCGGGCAGCCGAGTTGCTGCCGGACGACCCGGCGCCCTGGTTCGAGCTGATGTCCTGCGCCATGGCCGCCCAGACCTATCCGGGCGAGCCGCACGACATGTGGAAGGAACTCGTGCAGCGCGGCGGCGACGTCTCCTATCAGGCGAACCGGCTGCGCCTGGTCTCCATCACCGCGAAGTGGCACGGCAGCGAGGCCGAATGCTTCGCCTTCGCCCGGGAACGCACCCAGGGCCTGCCGCTCGGCCATCCGCTGTACGCGCTGATCCCGCTCGCGTACGTGGAGGCGTACGTGGAGTTGTGCAGCGCGGACCGGGTGCTGACCCGGGTCTGGGCCGTGCTGCGCTACCTCAGCAAGCGCACGGTGCGCGCGGAGATCGACGAGGCCTCGGACCGGCTGCTCTCCGGCGCCGCCGCGTTCGCCGCCCACCCCGCCTCGCCGGAGGCGCACCAGGCGTTCGCCTGCGTCTACGCCGACAACGGCGATCTCGAACGGGCCCGCTGGCATCTGGAACGCAGCGGCGACGAGGCGACCTGGCCGTGGACCTACTTCGGCGACAAGGACGAACGCTTCGACCGTGCCCGCGAGCGTGCCGGCCTGCCACCCCGCCACCGCCCAGCCTGACCCGGCCCGCACCGCGAGTCCAGCCGGCCGGCTCCGGCGCTGGCCGCCGCGTACCGGCTCGCCGCGCGACGGGCACTCCTGGAGCGGTCAGGCCGGACCTTGACCGCGGAAGATGTCCCGACTAGTCGCGGATCTGCAGGCCCAGCGCCATCGCCACGCTGACCGCCTGGTCGACCGTGATGATGGCGTTGCGCAGCTCGGCCGTGGCCGGGTCCAGTGCGGACAGGTCGGTGCCGCGCAGGTCGCAACCGGTGAAGTCGACCGCGGTCAGGGTGGCGCCGGACAGGTCCAGGTCGCGCATGGTGCCGCCGTGACAGCGGGCGCCGGTCAGGTCGGCCTCGCGCATGCGGACGCCGGTCAGGGTGGCGCTGCTCAGGTCGGCGCGGGGCAGGGACGTGAACGACCAGTCGCCGCCCTCGACGGTCATGATGTCGAAGGTGCAGCGCTCGAAACCGCTGCCGACCATCTTGCAGTTGGTGAAGGTGGCGTCGAAGAAAGTGCAGTTCACGAACGTGCAGTTCAGGAACGCCACGTCGATCTGACGGGAGCAGTTGAGCCGGGCGTCGCGGAAGGTGCACCCGGAGAACTCGACGCCCTCCAGATCGGTCTCGCAGAGGTCCAGGTCGAGGAACGTCACCCCCTCGTGGCTGCGCCGCTCGGAAGCGCCCGCGTCCCAGTCCCGGGTGGTCACGTAGCTCGTCGTCTCCGCCATGCCGGTCAGCCTAGGCGTCACCACCGACATTCAGCGGCGGCTGCCGGCGGACATCATCGCGCCGATGGCGGCTGTGGTGATCCGGCGGCCGGCCAGCCTGCTCGCGCCGATCATCAATCGGTTGGCGCGGCCGGTCACCAGGCTCGCCGGCGGGTTGCGCCGGTCCAGGGCCGTCATCGCGAGGCCGACCACGTGCTCGGCGCTCATCCGCCGGGTGCCGCCGTCGGCGCCCTGGCCGGCGACGTCGAAGAACTCGGTCTGGGTGGCGCCGGGGGAGAGGGCCATGACCCGCAGGCCGGTGCCGCGTGACTCGTACCAGAGCGCTTCGGTGAAGCTGAGCACGAAGGCTTTGGTGGCGGCGTAGACGGCGAGGGTGGGGCCGGGCTGATAGGCCGCGATGCTCGCCACGTTGACCAGGACGCCGGTGCCGCGGCTGCGCAGCGGCTCGATGAACGCCCGGCTGATCTCGGTCAGGCTGGTGACGTTGAGGGTGATCTCGTCGGTGATCCGCTGCGGGTCGGCCTCGTGGAACAGCCGGTGCGTGCCGAAGCCGGCGTTGTTGATCAGGCTGCTGATCTCGATGCCGTGCTCGGCGACGGCGGCCGCGAGCTTGGCGCCCGCACCCGGCACCGCAAGGTCCATCGCGATCGGCGTGACGCTCACCCCGTGCGCGGTGGACAGCGAGGTGGCGAGCGACTCCAGCCGGTCGCCGCGCCGGGCGACGAGCACCAGGTGGGAGCCGCGGGCAGCGAGCCGGCGGGCGAACTCGGCGCCGAGCCCGGAGCTGGCGCCGGTGATCAGGGTGGTCTGGTTGCGATAGTCGACGGCCATGAATGACACGCTATGCCGATCTGGCACTGAGTGTCAATCAGGCATGACGTGTTAATCTGACCCGCATGACGCTCTGGTCCCGGACCCGCACCGCCGTCTACGGCGAGATCACCCGGACCGCGATGGAGCTCTTCCTGGAGCGCGGCTTCGAGGCCACCACCATCGACGACATCGCTGCCGCGGCCGGCATCTCCCGGCGCTCGTTCTTCCGCTACTTCGGCACGAAGGAGGACGTCGTCCTCGGCGACCTGGTCGCCCGCGGCGAGCTGATCAGGGACGCGTTCGAGGCGCGACCGGAGTCCGAGGACCCGTGGACCGCGCTGCTCGGCGCGCTGCACAGCGTCAAGGACGCCGCGGACGAGACCGATGCGGAGATGCTCAAGGTCTTCAAAATGGTCCATCAGACCCCGTCGCTGCGCGCACGCAGCATCGAGAAACACCTGCAATGGCAGGCACTGCTCACCCCAGAGGTCCGCCGCCGGCTGGGCGCGGATCCGGCAGACCCCTTTGATGTACGGGCGGAAGCGCTCGTCGCCACCGTCCTGACCTGCCTCGACGTGGCCGGTGAGGCCTGGGCCCGCGGTGACGGGGCGGTCCCGCTCGAGGGGCTGTTCGACGCGGCGGCCGCGGCCGTCAGAGGGTGACCACCTGCCCGGGCCCGGCGGTCGCGCTGGGGCCGGGCCGGGCAGACGATCGCGTGGTAGTCAGGGGACTTTCGTCATCCGTACCGAATCATCGCAATGCGGGCAGGACCTTAGCGCCGAAGGTCTCCACGAACGGGCCCAGGTTCTGGCCGACGTGATGCAGGTAGATGCGGTCGAAGCCGAGCGCGGCGTAGCCGCGGAGCCAGGCGATGTGGCGTTCCAGATCGGCGGAGACGTTGACGCTCTCGGCCACCAGAGCGACCGTGACGTTCTCGGAGACCACGTCGAACTCCTCGGCCGTGGCGAGGTCCCAGCAGACCGGCGGCTTGAAGATGTTGCTGCGCCACTGGTGCAGGGCGATCTCCTCGGCCTCCGCCTGGGTCGGCGCCCAGCTCAGGTGCACCTGGAGGCAGATCGGGCCGCGGCCGCCGGCGTCCCGGTATGCCGAGATCATCTCGCGCAGGTGCTCCTCCGGCGCGTTGACGGTGACCAGGCCGTCGGCCCACTCCGCGCACCAGCGGGCGGTCTTCGTGCTGACCGCGGCGCCGATCAGCGGCGGGGTGACCTCGGGCCGGGTCCAGAGCCGCGCCCGGTCGACGGTGATCAGGCCGTCGCGGGACACCTCCTCACCGGCGAGCAGGTCGCGGATGACGTCGACGCACTCGCGCAGGCGGGCGTTGCGGACCTCCTTGCGTGGCCACTTCCCGCCGGTGATGTGTTCGTTGCTGAACTCGCCGGTGCCCAGCGCGGTCCAGAACCGGCCGGGGTACATCGCGCCCAGCGTGCCGATCGCCTGCGCGATGATCGCCGGATGGTAACGCTGCCCGGGCGCGTTCACCACGCCGAACGACAGGTTGGTGGCCTGTAGCGCGGCACCCAGCCAGGACCAGGCGAAACCCGACTGGCCCTGGCGGTTGCTCCACGGTGAGAAGTGGTCGGAGCACATCGCGGCGTCAAAGCCGGCGCGCTCGGCGGCGATCACCGCCTCGAGGAGGGCGCCGGGTGGGATCTGCTCGTGCGAGGCGTGAATGCCGTACTCGGTCATGGCCGTACAGGTACCCGCCTAGCTCTCCGACATCACCATGATGCCGAGACACATCTCGTCGCTGGTCCCCTCGCCCCACACCACGTAGCGCGACGGCAGGCTCTTGAGCTGCGGCAGCTTGCCGCGCAGGGTGGCGTCGTGGGTGCAGGTCACCCGGACCACGTCGTCCTTGGCCACCTTGATCGGCTTCGCCAGGGGTACGAGCGCCTGGTTGTCGAAGTCGTATTGCGGCACGTCGAGGACGGTCTGCGCCTTCGGCGTACCCGGGTTGAGCTCGACCTTGATCGAGCGGCCGAGCAGGTGCATGTGGCCCGCCGCCATGTGGATGGTCCCGGCTCCTTCGGCCGGCTGGTCGCAGCTCTGCGTGTTGCCCGGCTTCGGCTTGCCGCCGCTGCACCACTGGACGAGCTGCTGGACGGTCTCGCCCGACTCGGCGCCGAAGCGTTTCGCCACGTCGGCGACGGCGGTCTCGCGGTCACAGAGCGGACCGGTGCCGCCGGGCTCGCAGGGCAGCTCGATCGGGGCCATCGCCAGCGCCGTCTGAAGCGGCTTGAGCTTGGCGTCGCCGTCGGCCAGGCGCATCTGCATGCCGGACCGGTCGCTGGTGGCGACGCCGTCGCCGGCGCCGAGCAGGTTGTAGTGCACCTGCATGACCAGCTTGCTGCCGGGCGGCATCGCGAAGCCGTAACCGTCCGGCATCAGGGTCTCGCCGGCACCCGGTACCCAGTGCGCCACCCAGGCGGTCTGGCCCTGCACGCCGGTGTCGCCGAAGCAGGTCCAGCCCTCGCCGGGTGTCTCGGTGTCGACCTGCGCGGCGGCCTGCGCCTGCTCCGGGTCGAGCCGGTAGAAGATCGCGTGGTGGACGATCGCCGCGTTCTGCGGCAGGAACCGGCTGCCGGTCAGGTACGCGGGTTCGGTGAGTTTCGGGTCGACCAGGAAGCACCGGTACTCGTCGGTGCCGCCGTTGGGCGCGGCCGGCGTGTACGGCTGGCTGAGTCCGATGTCGGCGAAGCGCTCCCCGCCACGTAACGGGTTGGACGGCGGTGCCGAACCGGAGCTGTGTGAACCGTGCGGGCCGGCGCTCGGTGCGGCCTCCGGCTCGGCGGGCGGGTCGTTGGCGCATCCCGCGATGAGCAGTAGGACGGTGAGTGTACCGACGATTCTCGATCTCATGACGGCCTCCCCGGGGTCAGGTGTCGAGAGGCGCCAATCATCCCAAGGGTGCCGTCGGCGGCCATCCGTGACGACCCGGATATAGACCCCCAAGGGGTGGCCGGCGGCGGTTCCCCGCCGCCGGCCGTGCTACGTCAGCTGGTGATGCGGAACGTCGCGTCGGCGCGCTCCTGGGTGGTGCTGATCGGGTCCACCCGCAGCAGGTAGTTGTAGTGCCGCAGGTAACGGGTCGGATAGTTGTACGACTGGAACGACGACCAGCTCGCGTCGGCCAGCCCGGCCACCTGCCGGAAGGTCGCGTCCCCGGCGAACGTGGTGGTCCCGTCGTTCGGCGCCAGGACCATGTCGTAGCTGTAGTGCCGCAGGTAGTACCCCGGGTAGTTGACCGACTCGAAGGAGACGTAACCGGAGTTGTTCGCCAGGCCCGGCACCACCCGGAACTGGGCGTCCTGCGCCGGGCTCACCGAGGCGTCGATGCGGATGTCGAGGTTGGAGTGGCGTACGTAGCGGGTCTGGAAGTTGTACGACTGGATCCGGTTGACCGGGGTGGTCCGGCCCCACTTGGCGAGCACCCGGCTCTCCTCGGCGGCGGTCAGGTTGAGGATCGACCCGTGCCGCTTGCGGGTGGCGCCGAGGCTGTAATCGGTACGCGTCCGGAAGTTCTGGGTGCTGCCCAGGTTGGTCGAGGTCACCGGCATGTAGCCGCGGCCGGTGGCGTACTGGTCGAGCCACAGGTTCCATTCGTTGGTGCCGTTGGTCTGCGCCCACATCGGGCCCTCGACCACGTTGCCGCCGGTGGCGCCGTTGGAGATGCCCAGGTGCTGGAGGTCGCCGATCCGGGTCCAGGTGCCGAGCACCGAGTTGCTGCCCTCGACGGTGATCTGCCCGTCGGCCGAGGCCCGGTAGTACCGGTAGCCGCCGAGGCTGTTCGGCACCTCGATGATCTGGGTGTCGATGATGCCCTGGCCGGTGCCCCGGTCGATGTAGAGCTGCGGGGCGGTGAAGGTGCGGAAGTCGCTGGTCCGCACGTACCAGATGCGGTGCTTGGTCACCCCGTTCATCGCGGAGTTGGTGGCCCAGTAGACGACGTAGTCGCCGGTGGCCGCGTTGTAGATGGCCTCGGGCGCCCAGGCGTCACCGGCGCCGGCGATCGCGCCGGCCACGTTGAGCAGCCGGGGCGCGGACCAGTTGACCAGGTCCGTCGACTCCCACACGACGAGCGACTTGCTGCCGCGGTTGGCGGCGTCGCTCCACGAGGTGCCGCTGGCGATCCGCAGGTCGGTAGCGATGATCCAGTAACGGTCGCCGGCCGGGGAGCGGACGATCGCGGGGTCGCGTACGCCCTTGGTGCCGACCGTGGAGAGCAGGACCGGGCCGCCGTTGTTGAGGTCGGTCCAGTTCCGGCCGTCCTTGCTGTGCGCCAGGTAGATCTGCTCGCCGCTGGCCGACTCCCCGATGAAATGGGCCATCAGGTAGCCGGTGAACGGGTCGAGCGCGGCGGCCGGGCTCACGACGGCAAGCGTCCAGCCGGTGACGGTGAGGACGACGAGGCTGACGAGGGTGCTGATCCGGAGGAGGACTCTGTACATCGGACCTTCTCTGCTGGGGATGTGTTAGCGCTAACGTCGGGGAACAGAATCGCTGGGGGTCAATTGTTTCGCAGTGTTGACGGCCGTAACTTGCTTGTCAAGATGTCCGACCAGGACGCCCGAATGTGAGCGTTGCACCCGGGTTTGCTCACGCGATCGGCGAACCTGCCGATGAGTCGGACATGGGAACGGGAGTACGGCCGAACGCCGCACAGGTGACCGCCAAGCGCAATCCGGTGGCGGGCCGGCTCGCCGACTTCGGCGTCGGCGCGAAGATCTACGTCTCGGTGCTCGCCATCGCGCTCGCCGCGCTGGCCATCGGGCTGGTCTCTGTCAACCGGATGAGTGAGCTCAACGACGGCATCACCCAGATGAAGACCCGGCACGTCGACGCGCTGGTGCAGCTCAGCACCCTGCGCGGCGCGGCCGGTGACGGCGCCTCGAACATGTTCGGCTGGGCCATGGGACAGGACGCGGCCAGCAAGACGGCCTCCCGGGAGCAACTCGAGGAGGCGGACGAGGCGTTGGCGGCCGCGCTGGCCAGGTACCGCGAACTGGCGTCGGACTCGCCGGAACGCCTGGCGGCGGCCCAGAAGGTCGACGAGGAGTTCACCTTCTTCCGCAACCTGCGCAACGTCGCGCTCTTCCGCGAGGCGCCGGCCGCCGGCTTCCAGATGCCGCCCGCAGCCGAGGTCGGGGCGGCCTGGACGCGGACCCAGGAGAACCTGAAGGCGGCGATCCTGGAGTTGCAGCAGGTCGAGGACGCCGAGTCCACCGAGATGGCGGCGGACGCCGAGGAGACCTACCGGGACGCCCGTACCCAAATGATCATCTTTGTGGCGGTGGCTCTGCTGCTCGGCCTGGGCCTGGCGACCTTCGTCTGCCGGGTCATCGTCCGGCAGCTCGGCAGCGTCTCCACCTCCCTCGCGGCGGTCGCACAGGGCGACCTCACCGTGCCGGCCGAGGTGCAGGTCCGCGACGAGCTGGGCGGCATGGCCGTGGCGGTGAACACCGCCCGGGACAGCCTGCGTGACATGGTGGGTCAACTGACCACCAGCTCGCACATCCTGGGCCAGAGCACACAGCGGCTGACCAGCGCCACCGAGCGGATCGGCGAGTCGGCACAGCAGGCGGCGGCCCAGGCCGACGCGGTCTCCGTCGCGGCCGGCACGGTCTCCACCAACGTGCAGACCGTCGCCGCCGGCAGCGACGAGATGGGCGTCTCCATCCGGGAGATCGCGGAGAGCGCGAACGAGGCCGCCCGGGTCGCCTCCGAGGCGGTCGGCGTCGCCGAGACCACCAACGCCACCGTCTCCAAGCTGGGCGACTCCAGCGCCGAGATCGGCAACGTGATCAAGGTGATCACCTCGATCGCCGAGCAGACGAACCTGCTGGCCCTCAACGCCACCATCGAGGCGGCCCGGGCCGGCGAGATGGGCAAGGGCTTCGCCGTGGTCGCCAGCGAGGTCAAGGATCTGGCCCAGGAGACCGCGCGGGCCACCGAGGACATCTCCCGCCGGGTCGAGGCGATCCAGTCGGACACCACCAACGCGGTCGCCGCGATCGGCGAGATCTCGCAGATCATCGCGCGGATCAACGACTACCAGCTGACCATCGCGTCGGCGGTCGAGGAGCAGACCGCGACCACCGGCGAGATGAGCCGCAGCGTCGGCGACGCGGCGCAGGGCAGCACCGAGATCGCCAGCACCATCACCGGCGTCGCGTCCGCCGCGCAGAGCACGACCGCCACCCTGGCCGAGGCGAGCGGCACCGCGAACGAGCTGGCCGGCATCAGCGCCGAACTCCAGCGGGTGATCGGCCGCTTCCGGATCTGAGGCCCTATATAGAGTTCGTATAGAGTAAGCCGATGCGGATCACGATACCGACCGCACGGATTCTGGCCGTGCTCCTGGCGGAGCCCGACGCCGATCGGTACGGGTTGGAGCTCATGCAGGCCACCGGTCTGGCCAGCGGCAGCCTCTATCCGATCCTGCACCGCCTCCAGGAGGCCGGCTGGCTGGCCGCCCACTGGGAGGAGATCGATCCGTCCGCCGAGGGCCGCCCGGCCCGCCGCTTCTACCGGCTCACTCCGGACGGGGTGGTCAGCGCGCGGCAGGCGCTCGCCGAGTTGCGGGCGCAGACGTCCGTGCCGGCCCCGGTTCCCGGCACGGTCAAGCCCGCGTGAGACCTCAGCCGGAGACCGACCAGTCCTGGACGTCGATCTGACTGCCTCCGTACCGGGGCGCGAAGATGCTCAGCGTGCCGAGCGACCGCAGCCGCTGATGGTCGATGAGCGGGTCGGAGTAATAGACGGCTGACGAGGTGTAGCGGATGGTCCAGTCGGTCCAGCCGGACGCCTTGGAGGCGGTCTGGATGTGCAGCTTGCGGGTGGTCGAGTCGCCGCTGGCGACGTAGAGGTTGTCCCGCGCGTCCACGGCGATGTCGCCGCGGGACAGGCGTTCCAGGAACGGCGTGTAGGTCTGGTGCCACACCTTGCTCGCCTTGTCGCGCCAGTAGTGCACCAGCACCGCGGAGTTCCGGGCGGCGGTGAAGTCGCTGTTGCTCGCGGCCGCGGCGGGCAGGTGCGAGGCCAGTACGTGCACGACGCCGCCGGCGTCGACCACCTGCGACTCCTGGTTGATCAGCCCGCGGTTCTGACCGATGTTCCACACCCGGAGGTTCGCCGCGTCCGAGCGCAGCGGGCTCGAGCCCGTGGTGGCGATGACGGTGCCCGCGTTGTTGCGCCAGGTCCGTCCCTTGTCCTTGCTGTACGCGTAGTACAGGTCATGGTTGGTGCTGGCGTTCGACGTCTCCCGGACGGTCCAGGTGACGTGCAACAACGGGTTGGCCGGGTCGTAGTTGTCGTACTCGATGCCGAACAGGTAGGCGTTGTTGCCCGCGGTGGTGCCGTCGATGAACTCGCCGACGTAGCTCCACGCGCCTGCCCGGTACTCGTACAGCACCTCGTCGCCGGTGCCGCTGTAGCCGGTGCGGATGGCCAGTTGCAGCGTGCCGTCCGGGTGCGCGAAGAACTGCGGGTACGTCACCACGTCCATGCTCGTGCCGGTCAGCCTGGTCTGTACCGCGCCGAATCCGCCGGTGGACCAGGTCGATGAGGTGGCCAGCCCGGCGACCGACCGGCGGTAGCCGAACTGCGACGAGTGGGTGTCGAAGGCCAGGTGGATGGTGCCGTCGGCGGGGGCGATCCCGATGCTGATGGTGTTGTGCGAGTCGGTGGAGCTGGTCATGTAGTCGGTGAGGCGCAGGTTCTGCCAGGCGCCGGAGGGCAGTTGCCGCCGGGAGAGGTTCACGTATCCGCTCTGGTCCCAGAACGCCGCGTACTGCCGGCCGGCGAAGGTGACGATGCCGTCCTGCTGGAAGGACTCGCCGTTCATGTAGCCGGTGTAGGTCAGCGCGGTCCGGCCGTTCGTGGTCAGCACGGTGGTCGAGGTGTGGGTGACGGTGGGCGCGGCGGCGGCTGCCGGCGGTGCTGCGGCGACGACCAGGGTGATCGTCAGCAGGGCAATTGCCGTGAAACGTTTCATAGAATGGCTCCCAGGTGGCGGGGAGGGGGATGTTCCCGAGACCTTAGGCCCGTTCATCAATCGACGCAAGACGATGCATTGAGGCCCCGGTTGGGAGCGCTCCCTGCCGCTTGACCGGCGACGGTGAGCCGGTAAGGTCGTCCGCTGCGACATCCTCCGGTCCGTCGGAGCGCAATTTAAGCCGCCCCTAATCGAATCTTAAAAGGCCGAGGAAATGGACATGCGCGCAACGCATTCGTACAGATCGGTCGCGGCGGTGATCGCCGTGGTCGCCGCTCTGGCCGCGGGAGGCTGCTCCGCGGACGACCCGGAGAGCGGCACCAGCCCGGTCGCGGCGAACTCGTCCGCGCTACCCGGCTCCGCCGCGGCCGGACCGCCCGCGGCGGGCGCTCCCTCCGCCGGGCCCAGCGTCTCCGCACCCGTGCCGAAGGCTTCGGCGACCACCAGGACCGGGGCGTGCGGCCGGACGGCGTCGGCCAAGCCGGTCGCCCAGGTCACCGAGGTGAAGCTCGGAGTGAAGGTGACCGGGTACGGCGGGGAGGGCGACACCGAACCGCTGCCGATGGCGATCGCGGCCCGCCCCGACGGCGGCTCCTGGCTGGCCTGGCGGGGCACCGACGGCAAGGTCTACCTGGGCGAACTGGACTGCGCCGACAAGCTGGTCGGCAAGCCCACCAGCTTCGCCGGGATCGACCTCCAGGACGTGCAGGCCGACGCGAACGGCGGTGTCCTGCTGCTCACCCGCAAGGGCACCTGCGGCACCGGGCCGCTCTGCGGTGGCGAGTCGAGCCCGTGCAACACCATGCACATGATCCGGTTCGACAACTCCGGTAAGCAGGTCTGGCAGCAGCAGGTCACCAACCTGACCGGTGGGCGTACCGGTTACGACGACGGGGCCCGGTTCGTCTGGTGGTACCAGCATCACGGCCGGCTGGCCACCGACGGCAAGAACTGGGCGGCCTACTTCGGGGTGGCCATCACCGTGCGGAACGGCAACTGTGTGGACATCCACCAGGGCGACCGGATCCAGGTGGTCGGCGCCGACGGGAAGCTGGTCAGCGGGCACCGGGACGCGGCTTCGGTCGGGTGCAGTCACGCCTGGACGTCGCGGATCGTCTGGGATCCCAGGACCAAGCGGTTCGTGGCGGTCTGCGCCACCGACAACGACTGCCGGATCGCGCGGCCGAACCCGTACCGGACGGTGGCGGCGGGCAAGTGCGACGGCACGCTGTTCGGCGGGGATCTGGTGCTGGCCAAGAGCAAGGGCTACTGGACGGCCTGGAGCCAGGGCGGATCGGTACGCCTGGAGCACTTCACCACCGGCAAGTCGGACACCACGATCCGGACCGGGGTGTCGTCGGCGCACCCGCACCTGGTCGCGTACGGCACCGGGCGGATGCTGCTGACCTGGCAGTCCGGCTCCACGATGGCCGCTCGCGTATACGACTCCGGCACCGGCAAGGCGATCGGCGCCGAGTTCACGATCAAGGCGAAGGACCACAGTTACCAGGCGTTCAAGGCGTACCCGGACGGCAGCGCCGCCTACCCGGCCGCCGGTGGCAGCGGCACCTCGATCAGGATCGCTCGGGTACTGCCGGTGAGCTGATCGAGACCCAGTCGAGGTACTTGCCGGTCCGGTCGTCGCCGGACGACCGGCCGGCGAGCCGCCGCTGGATCCAGGGAAGCACGTGCTCGCGGTAGTACCGGGCCTCGGCGAGCAGGCTGCGACTCGCCGACGGGCCGGGATCGATCACGTGCGCCTCGGTCGGGTAGCCGAGCGCGTCGAGCACCATACTGGCGACCCGGCGGTGCCCGGCCGAGTTCAGGTGCAGCCGGTCCGCCGACCAGTAGTGGCGGCGCTGGATCTCCTTGTCGTTGAACATGTCGACGAAGACCACGTCGTACTGGTCCGCGAAGCCGCGCACCGCCTCGGTCAGCGCGGCACCCTTCGGGCGCATCCGGCTGCCGAGTGGCAGATGCCCGGAGGGGTCGGCGCCGCTGAGCAGCAGGACGCGTACGCCCGCCTCGTTGCACCGCCGCACCGCGCGCTCGGTCAGCTCCACGAGGCGGGCCAGGTCGCCGCCCGGGCGCAGCATGTCGTTGCCGCCGCCGTTGAGGGAGAGCAGCGTGGGCTGCGGCGACAACGACAGAGCCGCGTCGAGCTGCTCGGTGACGATCGGTTCCAGCAGCCGGCCGCGGATCGCCAGGTTCGCGTACTGGATGGCCTCGCCCTCGCCGGCAGCGATGCCGGCGGCGACGAGATCAGCCCAGCCCCGCTCGGTGCCGTCGGGCTGGGTGTCGCCGAGCCCTTCGGTGAAGCTGTCTCCGATAGCGACATACCGCGTCATGCCGTGTCTCCCGTCGGTCCCCGCTGGTGCTGAGCAACGACGTTACCCGTCGGTAGGCGAGGTTGGCCCGGCCTTGTGGGGCGGGCGACACCCGCCCGGCCCGGCGCGCCCTTCGCCCGGCGCGCCCGCGCCGCGCCGGGCCGTGCCGCGCCGGGCGTGCCGCGCCGCGCCGG
>NZ_JADQTO010000033.1 GCF_015704865.1 Actinoplanes aureus
CAAGATCGAACGCTTCCACCGCACCCTGGCCGACGGCTGGGCCTTCGCCAAGCACTACACCAGCGAAAAAACCCGCCGCGCTGCCCTACCCGGCTTCCTGCACGACTACAACCACCACCGGCCCCACCGCGATCGGCAAGCTGGCACCCATCACCCGGTTGAACAACCTGGCTGGACATCACAGCTAGCGCGGCCGCCGCATGCCGGCGGTAGACGCCTCTGCGGCTACCAGCCTGTCGGCGGCCTCCAACGCGCCAGGCCCAACGGCCTCGGCGATCATCGGGCTCACCGGTTTCGGCCGTGAAGTCGACAATTTGCAGCTCTGCAGATGAGTCGAGCGCGTGTTGATCTTGTTTTGGGGTAGTGCGTGGCGGGTGGCGGGGCGCTCAGGATGATCGTTCGTGAGCCGATCCCTATGGACCTTGATGACCTTGCGCAGTCCCAAGACCGCCAGCACCCGCTGCAGGGTGAGGTACGCGGCTACACCTCCGAGGTCGGCGTGCCGGTGCGCAACGCGGCGGCTGACGAGCCGGGGACCGGCAGGTACGCATGGACGCTGCCGGTCAACGGTCAGGACCAGCACATCCTGATGCCGGACACCGACCTGGCCGGCGGTGAAGGGCCTGAGCTCCGCAGCGCCCTGCCTAAAGATCAACGACTCCTGGTCATGGTGGAACGACGCCGCCAGCGCCGCGGGCCTGTCCGCCCAGGGTGGGCTATCCGTTACACTGCCGCCGTGACCGGGATCTTGGTCGGCTACGCCCGCTGTTCCACCGACAAGCAAGACCTCGAAGCGAATCGGCAGATCCTGCTCAACCTCGGCGTGAGTGCCGGTCAACTCTTCCTCGACCGGGCGTACTCCGGCACCAACCGCGCCCGCCCCGGCCTGGACCAGGCCCTCGCCGCAGTCCGCCCCGGCGACACCCTCGTAGTACCGAAGCTGGACCGGCTCGCCCGCTCCGTCCCGGACGCCCGGCAGATCGGCGACTCCCTCGCCGCGCGTCGCATCCGGCTTCAACTCGGCACGATGATCTACGACCCGACGGACTCGATGGGCAAGGTGTTCTTCAACATCCTGGCCACCTTCGCCGAGTTCGAGATCGACCTGCTGCGCCTGCGCACCCGCGAAGGTATGGCGATCGCGAAGGCCAAAGGCAAACTCAAAGGCCGCGCGCCGAAGCTGTCACCGACCCAGCAGGCACACCTGGTCAAGCTGCACGCCGCCGATGAGCACACCATCGTTGAACTGGCCGAGCTGTTCGGCGTGTCGCGCCCGACGGTGTACCGGGTACTCGAGCGCGCCGCGGCCACACGGTCGAGTACCGCCACGTGATGCTTCTAGACAGCACGGCGCAGCGCGAGAGCGACACGACCGTACGGCTGCGGGTCACCGGCGAGGTGGACATGAGCTGCGCAGAGCAGCTCGTGTCCGTAGCGTGGGAGGTCATCACGGCCGGGCAGGTCCACGCGATCCTGATCGACTTTGCCGCCGCCGGGTTCCTTGACGCCGCCCGGCATCACCGCGCTGCTGACCGCACGCCGCGCCGCCGGCGAACACGGGAGCAAACTGCGGGTGGCCGACTCCCACAGCACCGCGCGGCGCGTCCTGAGCCTCGTCCACGTACTCCCATTGCTGGAGGGCGCGCTTCCCGAAGCCGTGTGACTTCTCCTTCCCGCTCTGACAGGTCGACCGGCGACCCGGCCGCCACCCACCTTGCCGGGCCTGAAAGCCCCTTTCTCGGAAAGTGAGCACCACACCGTGTCGATCAGCACTGACAGCACCGCCGCCCGCACCGATCCGGCGCGACTGGCCGCGGTGCACCGCTACGAGATCCTCGACGCTCCCACCGACGGCCAGTTCGACACCATCGCCGCCGCCGCGGCCGCCGTGTGCGGCACCCCCATCGCCACCGTCAGCATCGTCGACGCTGACCGGGTGTGGTTCGCCGCCGCCAAAGGCCTGGACGGTGTGACCCAGGTCGGCACCGAGCCTGGGCTGTGCGCCTCGGCGTTCTGCGCCGACGACCCGTACGTGGTCACCGACGCCGCCCTCGACCCGCGCACCCTCGACCACCCGCTGGTTCGCGGCGAACTAGGTCTGCGGTTCTACGCTGCCGCCCCGATCGTCACCACGGACGGGCACCATTTGGGCACCGTCACCGCAATCGACGCCATGCCGCGGGAGCTGACCGAGGCACAAACCACGGTGCTCGGCCATCTCGCCGACCAGGTCGCGCAGCATTTGGAGCTACGCCTGGCCGCCCTCACCGCGGTACGCGCCGAACGACAACTACGCGACGACGCCGAGCAACGCGCCGCCGCCGCCGCCGAACTCGCCGACCGGATGCGCGCCGCCGCCGCCACGCACGCCGCCACACCACACCCCGAGCACTGCCAGCTCGGTGGCAGCAACGGGTGCACCGCACCGGCCGAACTGAAGATTGCCGACTCGTGGGGCGACTCCGCATGGGGCTGCACCGCCCACGTCGAGGAAGCAATCATCAACGTGCGATCGGTGTTCATCGCCAACGAAGAACTCGGCGGGCTGAGCGCCTACCTGCACCGCTGAACCGCCGCGGGCAGGGCCGCCGAAGCCGACCGTCGACCAACTCGCTCTGATCCACGCCACCCTCTTCCCCTGGAACAGCGATGGCAGCCCGGGCGCCATGGCTGAGGTTCCACGCCCGGCTCTACCAGCGGTTCATGGCGGCCCGTAGCACTACCAGGCGATTACGGGCCGCCGGCTATCGACGTATTCATTGAGCAACGCACACCGGGCGCCGGAGCTTAACCTGGGCATGACAGCGCCGCCCGCGCCCCCAGGCCGACTGCCGCCGCCCGATCACGCCGTAGCCACTGGGGGAACGATGCCAGCAGGATCCGTACCGCTGCGCAGCGCGGAGCCCGCACTGCTCGAGTCGCCGGCAGTGCTCGCCGCCGCGTTGGAGGCCTACTTCGCTTTCGACGCCACCGGGCGGGTGGTGGCATGGAACCCCGCGGCCGAGACCACATTCGGCTACAGCACGGCGCAGGCATGCGGCCGATCGATCGAAGAGTTGATCGTGCGGCCCGAGGCGCGGGTGGCGGGCCGCGCGGAAGTGGCCGCGTTGGCGTGCGGCGAGCCCGGGCAGACCCTGGACCGGCGGCGGCAGTGGATGGCCTGGCACGCCGACGGCCACGCGTTCCCCGTTGAGATGACCTTGACCGCCACCGACGAACCCGGCGGGCGGGTGTTCCACGCATTCGCCCACGACATTACGACCGCCCGGCGCGCTCGCCGCTTCACCGCGGTCGAGGCCGCCGTCGCCCGGGGCCTGGCCGAAGCGGACTCGAGCGCGACCGCCGCGGCCCGGGTGGTCGAGGCCCTGGGCGTGAAGATGGACTGGCCGGTGGCCGAGCTGTGGCTGGCCGACGACGACCGGCAGCTACTGACCTGCGCCGCCCGCCACGTGCAACCGGGCCGGCGGCTGCGTGACTTCGCGCTCGACCAGCTCGAACCCCGCGTCGGGCTACCCGGCCGGGTCTACGCCGAGGCTCGCTCGCTGTGGATCCCCGACCTGAGCGCCGACAGCGGATCGATACGCAGCCGCGCCGCCGCCCGGGCCGGACTGCGCGTCGCGGTCGGCGTCCCGTTGTGCACCGGCCGGCACATACTCGGAGCACTGTGCATCTACGGCGACCGCGCCGAAGACCCCGAGGACACCCTGATGAGCCTGCTCAGCGGCCTGGCCGCGCAGGTCGGACAGTACGTGGAACGACGCCGCGCCGAAGAACTCACCATCGAACTGGCCCGCACCAAGGACGAATTCCTGGCCATGGTCACCCACGAACTGCGCAACCCACTGGCGGCGATCACCGGCACCGCCGCACTGTTTAACGACGACCTCGACGAACTGACCCGTGACGAGCAGCGCGAGTACCTGCAGATCATCACCCGCAACGCCGAACGGCTGTCGATCATGGCCGAGGACCTGCTCGACCTCGCCCGCCTGGAATCCGGGCACCTGGCCATCAACGCCACCGCCACCGACCTGTGCACCGTCATCGAGCAGGCCGTGCACGCCGCCACGCCGGCCGAGGACAAGCAACTCACCATCGCCCTGCACCTGCCCGAGCAGCTCGAGTTGTACGCCGATCCGCACCGGCTGCGCCAGGTCGCCGACAATCTCATCGGTAACGCGATCAAATACACGCCCGCCGGCGGCACCATCACCATCACCGCTTCCAGCGACGACGTCGAACAGAACATCAGGTGGACCGTCGCCGACACCGGCATCGGCATCCCCGCCGCGGAACGACCCCGGCTGTTCCGCCGCTTCTACCGCGCCTCCACAGCCCTGGACCTGCGCATCCCCGGCACCGGACTCGGGCTGGTCATCACCCGCGCCATCGTCGAACGCCACCACGGCACCATCACCCTGGCCGAGCACCACGGCCCGGGCACCACCTTCACCGTCGACCTGCCCGTCAAACCGCAGTGATCCGACACGAAAGACGGGGCGAATAGGCGGACCGACGACGTCCCGCTTGGGACACGATCATGTCGTCATCGATGACACGATCCTGCCGCTCAACAAGCCGTTTGGCCGATCGCGCCAAGTCGACAAGAGTTAGTCGAACATAGGTTCGACTGACTCACCAGCCCACACCGTCGGTGGGGTGACTCTGTGCGGACGAAGCTGCACGCTCGCCTGACCGGCAGGAGCTAGGTCATGGGCGCCTTGATGCCCAGGAGGCGCACGTACCGCTGGCCGAACTTGCCGCATCGATCTGTCATCCCCGGACCAGGTGCTCTTGAGTCAGCGCAGGCAGGATCCGGCCACTGAGATCATCCTTGCGCCCACATACCACCCGATGATCCGATGTCCCTATATCGGCAGGTCAGCGGCTATGGCTAGCCGCCCCTGCAGGGAGCAGGTTTGGGTTGCATCCGGCCGTCCACATCCACCTGCGTCTCGGTCACGTTAGCGCAGGTCATCCGCCGGGCGTGGCGCGGTTGGATACTCGTTTCGGCCGCGCTATCGGGATACCAATCTGCTCCGTCGAGACTCGATCTCGGCAGCCGCGAGCACACGTGCCCCCGGCCGGCAGCCGACGTCGGCAACTCGTCTACATCATGGACCGGCGTTCTGATCACCGCTGAGCGCAGACCCGGGCCGCCTGTCACCGAGGTACCCCTAGCCTTGACCGGCGGAGCGGGTCATGGGCGGGACGGTGTGGACATGGCGGACCTCGCCGAGCCGTCTGCCCTCGCCATCAGCGAACGCAGACGCATGGCTACCGGCGACTCTGCCCCGCCTGAGCGGCTACTTGAGCAGGGCGATAATGGCCGCCACCGCCGCGACTCCCGCCATGATGGTATTGGCCCACGAGAGCCGGTAGGCGTTGCGTGCGAGGTTCTCCGTCGCCTTCATCGCCCGGTTCCGCTCCCGGCGGTCGAGCTCGGAGAGGTAGTAGTTAACCCCCACCGCCGTGTGCTTTGGCAGCTCGTCGTGCTCCTTGACCAGATCGTCGTCGGGAGTATTCCGCAGCTGCTCGATGTTCTTGGACACGGGCTTAGGGTAGGACGACGGCACCACTGGTCATCCAAACAAGTGAGCACCTGGAGCCTCGGTTCCGCGGCCTACCGTGCGGTGTCGGCGTACAGGTTCCGACTCGTACGCCCACACGCGGCCGGCTCCGGGTGTGGGCTCGACGAGGGATGGCCGCCGGTGGCGTCGTCTGCGAGGTCTGCGGTGCGCCAGCGGGGCCCGGCCATCACACTCCACCGGGGGCATCACGCCCCAGCAGGAGAGCGTCGCCGTAGCGGACATGTCGTCGACATCAATTCCGCCGCCAGGCAGCCGTCGCGAATCCCGCTGACGTCGAGATGACGAGCCAGCCCTAAGTGGTCCCGACCTCCGCCGGGGCAGTCAGTCAGACCAGCACGATCAGCGCGTTGGGGCCACCACGCGCGTCGCGACGGTTAGATGGGCAGGACAGTCAGCCGTGATGGCCAGGCGTCCCCGTGGGAAGCAGTTTAGGAATCGGCTGCTGCGGCCGCGCTCGATCTCCACCGAACCAGTGTGCGGCCGCCCCAAAATCCGATGCCTCGTGGCCCACAGGGCTCCGTTGCGTTGAGCGAGGCAGACTTGGGCGGTGAAGTCGTCGATCCGCTCATCGCGTTGGCTGCCTCCGACTTCGGCGTTCGCCGGCTTCCGGTTTCCGGCCGAGGAGATCGTGGTGGCGGTGCGCTGGTACCTGCGTTACGGGCTCTCCTACCGTGACGTTGAGGAGCTGCTCGCCGAACGCGGCGTCGAGGTCGACCACGTCACGGTCTATCGCTGAGTGCAGCGTTTCACTCCGCTGCTGGCCGACGCCGCCCGGTTCCGCCGTCACCGTCCGGGAGACAGGTGGTTCGTCGACGACACGTACGTGAGGGTGAACGGGGTCTGGCGCTACGTGTACCGGGCGGTCGACCAGTACGGCCAGGTCATCGACGCTTTGGTGTCGGCCCGCCGCGACAGTGCTGCGGCTCGCCGGTTCTTCACCCGTGCTCTACGGATGCCGCGGGTCACGCCGGGAGAGGTGGTCACCGATGCCGCGCCGGTCTATCCCGGCGTGCTCGACGAGCTGGTTCCGTCGGCCTGGCACCATGTCGAGCGGTACGCGAACAATCCCATCGAGGCGGACCACGGGCAGCTCAAACGCCGGCTGCAACCGATGCGCGGGCTGCAGACTGATCGCACAGCCCAAGTCATCATCGCCGGACATGCCTTCCTGCAAAACCTGCGCCGCGGCCACTACGAACTCGCTACCGACGCCCCGCCGGCAACGCGGGTCGCCACGGCCTTCACCGAACTCGCCGCAGCCATCTAAAGGCACTCTTCACCGACCAACCCGCGCCCCGGATCGATGAATGCAACAGCCCCCCGACTTACCTGCCCGGTGCGTCACGGGTATCCGCACATGCCGAGGTGAGTGCGTTGGATCATGCCGATGAGGGCCCATTCGCTTATGTAACTGACGTAGCTGACGCACCCCCACTTGGATGGGTTCGCCGTTCTATGGGTCCCCTCAGTTTGTATTGGCTGTCCACCGGCCGGCGCCGATGACGCGACGGCGGACACGATCCCCGGCGCCGACGGTTCGGCCGTCGGTGAGTACCTTTCGCATGCCTATGGCTGGACAATTGATCGTGGGCACGATAGGACAGCAGGTTCGGGCTCTCGGCCGAGGGTGCCGAACGGATGAGAGGTCGGCTTGCCAGGTTTTGCCTTAACCGCTTGGGTTACCACACTCAAGGTGTTCTTGATGCGAACGAACGTGCCGATGAGTGGCGGCCGCCGGGATCATCCGCCCGATGTTGCCTGGTTGCAGCATTTCGACGGCGACGGTGTATCGCAGTTGCGCCGGACATTGCACTGCTGGGCCGAGCGGGCCGGGCTCGACGGGGACACGCTGGAGGACTTCCTTACCGCGGCCTACGAGCTGATTACCAACGCGGTGCGGCACGGCGGCGGCCACGGCACCGTACACGTGTGGACGCAGGCCGACGCGGTGGTGTGCGAAGTCCGCGACGAAGGTCCGGGTTTCTCGGTGCCGCCGCCGGCCACACTGCGTCCCCCTGCGGCGAACGTGCCCGGGGGTCGGGGTTTGTGGCTGGCTCAGCAACTTACCCACACGTTGACACTGCAAAGCAGTAAAGCAGGTGTGACTGCCTCTGTTACGGTGCTGCGTCAGGCTCAGGCGTCGGCAGGTCAGTTGCGGCGTTAGCGTAAGCGCGCCTTTGGCGGGAGTACGTTCGCGCGTCTGCACGGTCATGGTGAAACGGTTGGCGCATCCGGCGCATCGTTTCGTCGCTGCGGTCCATGCTGAGCCCGTTGTTCGAGGGCGCAGAACGGCGTGGTGACGTATTTCGCCTGTTTGCTTCAGCGGCTTTGTCATTCTGGTATGGGAGTGTCGATTGCTGTTTGTCGGCGTATGGCGAGTACGGCGATGTCGTCCAGGGGCTGGTCGGGGCCGAGGCGGGACATCACCGTAGCGCAGACGGCTTCTGGGTTGTCGGGTGTAACGACGTCGATCAGGTCTTTGATACCGACGTCGATGATCTGGTGGCGTCGCTCGACGAGGCCGTCGGTGTAGCTGAGCAGGAGCGCACCGGCCGGTAGTTCGATGGTGGTCGCGCGCCGCGGGCTTCGGAAACGGCCGACGCCCAGAGGCGCGTCGACGGGCAAGTCCAGGAGAGCGGCGGGTCGGTCCGGTAGCGCGATCACTGGGCGTAGGTGTCCGGCGGAGGAGATCCGTACTGATTGGCGATCGGGAGAGATCATTGCGTACAGGGCGGTGGTGAGGGCTCCCGCCTCGAAGTGCTGGATTTTACGGTCGAGCAGAGTCAACGCTTGGGCAGGATCCTCGGTGTTGAGGGCATAGGCGCGTAGGGCGCTGCGGATGCGGCCCATTACGACCGCGGAGGCAAGGCCGTGACCGGATACGTCGCCGATGACCATGCCTACCCAGCCCGAGGGGAGGCGGAATACGTCGTACCAGTCGCCGCCGATGCCGAAGGTGTGGCCGGGTACGTAGCGGGCGGCCATCTGCAGGCCGTGGATGTCGGCGAGTTGCGGGGGCAGCAGGCTGCGTTGCAGGGCAAGGGCGGCGGTCTGTTCCGGTTTGCGGAAGCGAATCTGTCCGGCCGCGCTGGCACGGTCGGCGGCGTGTTCCAGCAGAGCGATGTCGTCGGTGGTGAACGACCGCGGGTGCAGGGTGCCGATGTGCAGCACCCCGATGACGTCACCGGCGGCGAAGATCGGTACGCCGAGCAGCGACCGGATTCCCTTGCTGAGTAGCAAAGGATTTACCACGTCGGCAGGCGTGACGTCGGCGATGATCACCGGCTGGCGGGTCTGGGCCACTCTGCCGGCGAAGCCGCGACCGATCTCCAGCCGGAAGGCCTGCCGGACTTCTTCCTCCAGGCCTTTGGAAGCGGTGGCGACGAGCTGGCGGGTGTACGGGTCGACCAGCAATACTGCGGCGGTGTCCGCAGAGAGCACAGTACGGACTCGTTTCAGTAACTCATCCAGTAGATCGGCGACATTGAGCCGGGACAACGCGGTGTCGGTGATTGTCTCCAGATGGCGCAATCGCTGCTGGTCGCGTATCGCACCAGGGGTATTCATGGCCGAAGCCTAGTCTGCGGATAGCTCACTCGCCTTACCCGATCTACTGGGGGAATACGGCCGTCATGACGTCACCGACCGTATCTGTATGGCAATGGGGTGTGGCGGGAGGTCGTCATGCCGGTGAGCATCGGTAGGTCCCGTCCGTTTCATGAATGTCGTTCGCCGTCTGGGCTCAGCTTCGTCACGGCTAGGCAGTGTGTCGAAGTCGGATGTGTGGTCTGAACTGGCCTGACGTGATTGGGTGTGTGTCGGAAATCGACAATGAGTGAGGTCTCCGGTAGTTGGTTCATCGACCAAGAAAACCTGCACCGGAGACCTCGTGGACACGATAGCGGTGACCAGGCGGCACGACCTGACCGACGCGCAATGGGCGGCACTGGAACCGTTGCTGCCCGGACCTGTCCGGCCGGGGCGGCCGTCGTTGTTCAGTGAGCGGCAGTTGATCGATGGGATCCGGTGGCGGGTCCGTGTCGGCGCCCATGGCGGGACGTACTGTCCTGTTACGGATCATGGTCTGCGGTCGCCGGGGTGTTCCGGCGGTGGCAGCGAGCCGGGGTCTGGGCGCAGATCCTGACCGCGTTGCAGGCTGTTGCCGACGCGGCCGGGCAGATCGTCTGGGACGTATCGGTGGACTCCACGACCGCCCGGGCGCATCTGCACGCCGCCGGCGCACGGAAAAGGGGGATCTGCAGGCTGCGCCGTACCTGCTCGTGCGGGAGCTGACCCCCCTGCTCGCCGCGTCCGCACCGGTCCGGGTCGTCAACGTCGCCTCCATGGGACAGGCCCCCATCGACCTCGACGACCTGATGTTCACCCGCGACCACGACGCCGTGCAGGCCTACTGCCGCAGCAAACTCGCCATGATCATGGCGACGTTCGAACTCGCCGCCCAGCTCGAAGAACGCGGGATCACCGTCAACGCCGTACACCCGGCACACCTCATGGACACCTCGATGGTCCGCGAGGGCGGCCTCACCCCCGTCACCACCGTCGACGACGGCGTGCTGCCCACCCGCCAGCTGATCACCGACTCGGACCTGCGCGGCGTCACCGGCCGCTACTTCTTCCGGTTCGACGAGGCCCGGGCCCACGAACAGGCCTACGACCCGGCCGTCCGCGCAGCCCTCCTCGCCCGCACCGACGCCATGACCAGCGCCGCCGCGCTCACCCCGCAGCAGA
Source organism: Actinoplanes aureus (assembly GCF_015704865.1). Lineage (GTDB taxonomy): Bacteria > Actinomycetota > Actinomycetes > Mycobacteriales > Micromonosporaceae > Actinoplanes > Actinoplanes aureus. The sequence goes on from NZ_JADQTO010000033.1 coordinate 10,341, forward strand.
TCTGAAACAGGCCACGCCGCCGGATCTTGTACGGTGCCTGCGTGGAAGACGTGAACCTGCGCCTCGCGGTCCTCGACGCGCTCCTCGAGTCCGGTGCGATCCCGCGCGGCGACGTCGAGGCGCGCATCGGCGCACCGGCTGGCGACCTGGACGACGACGACCTGGACGACGACGACGATGACGAACGTGACTACCGGTACCGCCCCGAGGTGACCGAGGCGCTGCTGGCCGTCCCGGTCACCGCCGCACAGCGCGCCACCGTCACCCGCCTGACCTGGCAGGCGGGCTGCGGCGACGTCATGACCATGATCTGGAAGTACTGGGACGGCGAGAGCGACGAATTCTGCATCCGGTCCTTCGACGGCATCGCCGAGGCCCTGCCCCACCTGCGGGAACTCGCCGTCGACATGCACTCGGTCAGCGACCTCACACCCCTGGCCGGCTGCACGGACCTGCACACGCTGCACCTCGACGGCGGGTTCAGCGTCACCGACCTCGGGCCGCTCGCCTCGCTCACCGCCCTGCGTGACGTCTGGCTGGGCCACCAGGCGTTCACCGACCTCGCGCCACTGGCCGGCACCGCGATCGAACGGCTGGAACTGTTGGGCAACGGCGGCGGCGGCACCGGCCCCTGGGTGGTCGACCTCGCTGCGCTGCGCGACATGCCGGCCCTGCGGCAATTCACCTGCCTGCAGACCGTCCGCCGCGCCAGCGAGGTCATCCCGATGCGCACCGCGTTCGACAACGCACGCGTCCTGGAAGAGATCCAGGCCCGCGGCGTGACCGTTCGCATCAACTAAGCAGTGTGTCGAAGTCGGTCACAGCCACTCGTTGATCGCGGCGATGTGCAGTGTGGCTTCGTAGCGCACGGCGAGCTTGTCGAACCTGGTGGCGACGCCGCGTTGCGTTTGAGCCGGTTGATGCCGCACTCGACGGCGTGACGCTGTTTGTAGGTCTCGGGGTCGAAGGCCGGTGGGCGGCCGCCCTTCGACCCAAGTTTGCGGCGGTTGGCGTCCTGATCTGTCTTGGACGGGATGCAGGCTTTGATCCCACGACGGCGGAGATACCGCCGGTTGGCGCGGGACGTGTACGCCTTGTCGGCCAGGACCCGATCCGGTCGGGTCCGGGCCTCCCGCCATGCAGCCGGGGTACCCGGATACCGTTCAGGACCACCATGAACTGTGGGCTGTCGCCCCGCTGGCCGGCGGTCAGCACCAGCGACAGCGGTTTCTGGCCCTGCTCACACCCCAGGTGGACCTTTCACTCGCCGGGGGAACGTCGAGATACGTCGGGTGGGGCATCCCAGCCAGGGACTCCCGTACTGCGAACGACCAGGTAGACACAGGTTCCTGATAACAGTCTGGATACAGGCTGTGTGATTGCCGATTGCCGCCCTTGCGGCCGGGTATCCGCTGCTCGCCGTCGTCAGACGGCTTGAAGACGCCCCCCAGGAGATAATCATGGCTACGAGCACCCACCCCCACAACGAGAACGCCACCGTGAAAGGCGCCCGTTTCCGTGGTGAGGAAACCAAGCCGTCCTTCAAGACCACTGAGCTGGTCGTCTACGTGCTCGCGGTCATCGGTGTACTGATCGCCTCGTACGCCGTCGGTGACGGATCTGCCAACAACGGCGCTGACTACTTCGCTGCCGACAAGGCGTGGTGGTACATCACCCTGCTGACCATCGGCTACATGATCAGCCGGGGCCTGGCTAAGGCCGGCAGCCGTAGCAGCGACACCGACCCGCGCACGCACTGATCAAGCTGCAGCATCCGCGGGTGCGGTCGAGTCGTAAGGCTCGGCTGCGCCCGCAGCGCTGTGCGACCTGGCCGCCGTGGCAGCAGAACAGGCACGGGTGAGAGAGCGCTGCGAACGCCCTTAACTGCCGCGATAGTGCGTTTCGCCGGTGATGTGCGGCCGCGGACGGCACCCTGGTGACGGTAATGGTGGGTGGATCCGGCGATCCTGCCAAGGCCCGTACGGTGGTGGCTACCGCCTCACGGGAGGCCCGCGAGTTCGGTGTGCATTCCGGGATGCCGATGCGGATGGCCGCCCGTAAATGCCCCGACGCGGTGTTCCTGCGCACCGACATGCCGGCCTACCGGCAGGCTTCGGCCCGGGTCATGGCCACGTTACGGGATTTACCCGTACGGCTTGAGGTCTACGGACCGGACGAAGCCTTCCTCGGCGCTGACATCGACGACCACAGCGGCTCGCGGCCGACCTCAAGGCGGCGGTCCTCGATCAGATCGGGTTGACCTGCGCGGTCGGGGTCGGCTGGACAAGAACCAGGCGAAGATCGCCGCCCGGTTCGCCAAGCAGGACCCGGCCGGCATCGCCACCCTGACCGACGAGACCTGGATGCCGGTGATGGGCGCCCGGCGGGTCGGCGATCTGTGGGGCGTCGGGCCGAAAACGGTCCAGAAACTCGACGACTTGAGCCTGCCGACGATCGCCGACCTGGCAGCGGCGGGCCTCGAGACGTTATTGCAGCGCTTCCCGCTGCGGGCGGCCCAGTGGCTGTCCGTGATCGCCCGCGGTGGCGGTGAAACTGAGGTGGTGACCGAGCCATGGGTGGCCAAATCGCGTAGCAAGGAGGTCACGTTCGCCCGCGACCTGACCGAACGCGCGGACATCGAGCAACAGTTGACCATCCTGGCCCGCGAGCTCGGCACGGAGGTGGTCGCAGCCGGGCGGCAGGTGGTCCGGGTGGCAGTGAAGGTGCGCTCCTCGAGCTTCTACACGCAAACGCGCCAGGCGAAACTGCGTGGTGGTCCGAGCACCGACCTCGAGGTGATCTCTCGTGCGGCTTTGTCGGTGCTGGAGAAGATCGAGCTGAGACGGCCGGTACGCCTGCTCGGCGCGAGCTGTGGTCAAGAACCGGCAGCACCACCGACGGCATAGGTCGCCGGCCGTCCGGCATCCCTGGCCGTGCGACCACGAGCACGAAGGCCGGCAGCCCGCCGGCCTACTGGTGGAGCCCGTTCCAGCGCTCCCAGCGACCCACTCATGAGTCCACTTCGGCTCGGATGTGCAGGCGATCGCTCGACGACGTGACGCCCTAAACTGCCGATGAGCGGGCACTGCAGGAAGCCCTGCCGCAGCTGGTGAGGACTGGTCCAGCGCCTCTGCGTCTTCGCGGCATGGGTTTTGCGGGACCCTTGTTTACAGCTGGGCTGCCGTGCGGACGAGGCCGGCGACGGCGCGGGAGCGGCTGTGCGCGGGCCAGGCGAGAACGGTGGTGACGTGCGATGCGTCGGTCAGGGGGATGGCTGCGTGTGCGCTCCACAGCCACGATCGGGAAGAGGCGCAGAGGACGGCTAGCGTGTGCCCGAGGGCGATCAGCTGGGCCAACTGCGACTGGTCGTGGATCTCGGGGCCTGGGCCGGGTTCGTAGGTGCCGTCTTGACGGGGCCAGCGGGCGATCGGTAGGTCCGGCACGTCGCTGATGTCAGCAAGGGTCAGGGCCGTGCGCGCGGCGAGGGGGTGCCCGGCGGGCAGGATGGCGATCTGTTGTTCGGTCAGCAGATCCTCGGTGTCGAAGCCGGCGAGGGCGTCGAAGGGCTGCTGCATGAGTGCCGCGTCGGCGCGGCCATCACGCAACATTCGTGCCTGTTCTCCCATGCCGCACAGCAGCACGTCGATCTCGGCCGCCTCGGGTTCGGTGGCGTGGGCGTCGAGGAGCTTCCGCAACAGTTCGTGATTCGAGCCGGCCTTCGTCGCCAGGGTCAGGCGGTTCGTGGAGGACGCGGCGCGGCGGGTGCGGCGGGCGGCTGCTGCGGTCGCGTCAAGGATGACGCGGGCCTCGTCGAGTAGTACCTGGCCCGCACCGGTAAGCGTGACGCCGTGGCGGTTGCGTTCGAGCAGGGTGACACCGAGGCGCCGTTCGAGCTGCTGAATCGCCCGGGACAGGGGCGGCTGGGCGATGCCGAGGCGCTCGGCCGCCCGGCTGAAGTGCAGTTCCTCCGCGACGGTGATGAAGTATCTGAGCTCGCGGGTCTCCAGCGTGTCCACCAGACGACGGTATCGCGGTGATACCGGCCGGGTATGACAGCAAACCTAACCGGTGTAACGACAGCACTCGTCGCGGAGCCACCATCGGGTCATGAGCGATAAGAAAACCGCGTTGGTTACCGGTGCGAACAAGGGGCTCGGATACGAGATCGCGGCAGGGCTGGGTACCCGGGGCTACCGCGTGGCGGTGGGTGCCCGCGACCAGGCCCGGGGCGAGGCAGCCGTGAAGATGCTGCACGCCGCCGGGGTGGACGCGTTCGCCGTCCCCCTGGATGTCACGAGTGACCGGAGCGTCACCGAGGCCGTGGACCTGATCGAACGCCCGGGCGGACGCCTGGATGTTCTCGTCAACAACGCCGGCATCTCGGGAGAGACCGGACCAGGGTGGGTGCAGGATCCGACCACGCTCGACCTCGACGTCGTCCGCGAGGTCGTGGACACCAACGTCTACGGTGTGATCCGGGTGACCAACGCGATGCTGCCGTTGCTGCGGCGCTCGGCGTCGCCGCGCATCGTCAACATCTCCAGCAGCGTCGGGTCGCTGACCTGGCAGGCAGACCCGAACATCGAAGTCGGCCCGATCATGGCGGCCTACTCGCCGACGAAGTCGTACCTGAACGCCATCACCGTGCACTACGCCCGACAGTTCGCCGACACGAACATCCTCATCAACGCCGCCTGCCCGGGCCTGGTCGCGACCGACTTCACCGGCTTCCAGGGCCGGCCCGTCCAGGAAGCCGCGGCAACCGCGATCCGGCTCGCCACGCTCCCCGACGGCGGGCCGACCGGCTCCTTCTTCAACGACGACGGCATTATCCCCTGGTGACTCCAGCCTCGACGAGGCCGTGATCCGGACGTCCCACCACCACGGTCGGACATCCGGATCTGCCGCTGAGTCTGCGCGGGAACCCAGATGACCGACGCGAGCGACGGCGGCATACTTCATCCGGGCCGGTGGCAGGGCCGGGTTATTGCAGCACTCAGAGTCGAAAGCTGGGCACGCGCCGGCGGCTTGAAGGTGTGTGGGGCCAACGCCGTGCCGCGCCCCACTAGGGGTTCAAATCCCCTTCGGTCCGCAGCTTCCTCTTCTGCCGCGACGCGCGCGCCGACGTCCCGGCATGACGTCACGCTACGTGTATGCGTCTGCTGCCCGGGCGCACGACTTTGCCGAGGAGAGTGCGCAGTGTCATCACGCAAGAATGAGCCGGTTGAGCGAATGTCCGCAGGGGGTAGCCGGGCTCAGTTGCCGGTTGATTCATCTGTTGGTGGGTCGACAGTTACCAGTCGTCGGACGTGCGGCCACAGATCGTCGAGCGATCCCACGCCGCCGGCGAGTTTCGCCAGCAGCACGGCACCCTCGATCTGCGCGACCTGTACCGCGCCAGAACTGTCGCACGTGACGTGAGCTGGGATCTGTGGCCGTCACGCACGATCGAGAGCATGCTCGTACGCCTGATGTACTTGACCGTCGTCCAGATGTTCGGCTGGTTACCCCAAGCCACCCGCGGCGATACGGCGATGGCCGCCGAGCTGCTGGTCCTGCGCCACGAAGTCGCCGTGCTGCGTCGTCAGGTCGGTCGCCCGCGCCTGTCGTGGCCGGAACGGGCCGTGTTGTCGGCGCTGGTTCGTGCCCTGCCGGCCGAGTTGTGGCGGCATCGAATCGTCACCCCGGCCACCCTGTTGTCCTGGCACCGCCGCCTGATTAGCCGGCACTGGACCTACCCGCATCGACCCGGACGCCCACGCATCAGCGACGAGATACGCGACCTTGTCCTGCGGCTCGCCCGCGAGAATCCCGGCTGGGGGCACCGGCGCGTACAAGGCGAACTCGTCGGGCTCGGTCACCGGGTCGGCGCCGGCACCATCCGCCGGATCCTCGCCGCCGCCAGGATCGGCCCGGCACCCCGCGAGGCCGACACCAGCTGGCGGACGTTCCTGCGAGCGCAGGCGGCCGGGCTGCTGGCGACCGGCTTCTTCCACATCGACACCATCATGCTGCGGCGGTTGTACGTGCTGGTCGTGATGGAGATCGCCACCCGTCGGGTACACATCCTCGGCGTCACCGCCCACCCGACGGCCGCGTGGACCACCCAGCAGGCCTGCAACCTCGTCCTGGACCTCGGCGACCGGATCGACGGCTTCGGGTTTCTCGTCCGCGACCGAGACGCAAAGTCGCCGGTTCCTTCGACGCGGTGTTCGCCGCCGCCGGCATCGACGTGGTCCGGACCCCGCCGCGCACGCCGCGGGCGAACTGCTACGCGGAACGGTTCGTTCGTAGCGTCCGTGCCGAGGGCACCGACCGGATGCTGATCTACAACGAGCGGCACGCCCGCGGCGCTCTTGCCGCGTACGAGCGCCACTTCAACGATCACCGGTCACACCAGAGCCTCGACCAGCACCCGCCCAACCACGACCCAGACATGGTTGCGTTCGACGGTCCGCTGCGGCGAACACGAGTCCTCGGCGGCCTCATCAACCAGTACCGACGAGCGGCCTGACCCACTCAACAAAGCCGCAGGTCACGCGCCATAACCGTGGTATTGGCACGGTACAGGATGCCCTCGACAGCGAGGTCCAGCGTGCGTCCGCATGGGACTCGCGGTCGAACCGTCGTCTCGTCTCAGCCATGAACTCTATCCCTCAAGGCCTGGCCTCCACGCTGACGAGGGAAGGTCACATCCGGTGTTTCTGATTGGGACCGGCACCCCTATGGACTGGGCCTTGCAAGGTCCACGGCGCCTCATTGGCGGGGCCATGAATCGGGGCACGAGGGTCTAGAGTGGACGCGTGCTGGGAGTCGTGGCGGCCGCGCTTGGCGGTCCTGAGGTGTTGCAGGTGACCGAACTGCCCGAACCTGAGGCGGGGCCGGGGCAGGTGGTGGTCCGGATCCGCGCGGTCTGTGTGCACCCGGCTGACGTCGCCGCCACCACTGGAGAGATTCCTCGCGGGCCGGTTCAGCCGCCGTTCTCGCCCGGGTGGGACATCGCCGGCGAGGTGGCTTCGGTCGGCCCCGACACGACGGATTTCGGGGTGGGTGATCGCGTCGTCGGAATGATCCCGTGGTACTTGACCCGGGGCGCACCCGGTGGCTATGCCGAATTTGTGGCCGCCAACGCGGACTGGTTGGTGCGGCTGCCGGACGAGCTTGACTTCGTCTCCGCAGCCACGGTGCCGCTTAACGCCCAGACCGCACACCAGGGGCTGTCACTGGTGTCATTGGCCATGCTGCCGACCGGCAGCAGCATTCTGGTGACCGGTGCCAGCGGTGGTGTCGGCGGCTTCGCCACCCAGCTTGCCCTTCAGGGTGGCTACCGTGTCGTGGCCCAGGCAAGCCACGGCGATGAGCAATGGGTGCACGGTCTTGGCGCTCACGAGGTGGTTTCCCGTTCCGTCGATCTGGCCACGGTAGGGCCGGTGGGCGCGGTGTTCGACGCGGTCCCCGTCGGCGAGGCGGCGGCCGCTGCCGTCGAGGACAGGGGAGTCGTGGTCGCGACCCGGCCCACGCCGGCCATCGTTCCGGCCCGTGGTGTGCGCCAGGAGCTGCAACTCATCCGGCTCGACCGCGAGCTGCTGGCCGACTTGGTGGGGCAGGTGGCGGCCGGGCGCCTGCGCACGCGCGTCGCGGTCACGATGCCGTTGACCGAAGCGGCCGACGCTCACCGGCGGGTGTTGGCCGGTGGGCTGCGCGGAAAGCTCGTGCTGACGGTGGGCTGACGGGGAGTGCGGCGGCGACCGAGCCTGCCGCGGTGGCGGCCGTCAGCTCGCGGAATCACATGGCGGCGGAGGACTTCCGGTCCAGGTACGGATCGGCTTCGGCTCGGATCGTGAGACAGTTGGTGGGGATCGTGTCGACCATCGTGCCGGCGCCGTTCAGGCATCGGTAGCGGACCAGGGCCGCCCATTCGCAGGCGCTTTCGACCACTCCCGCACGACGGGCGCCACTCCGGTGCACCCACACCCGGTCGCCCGGCCGGCACGCCACTGCGGGTCCCGAGGCGGTCAGACCCGGCGGGGAGACGGGGATGGCGGTCGGCTCGTACGTCTCGATGTGGTCGCCGCTCTCGGTGGCTACGACCCAGGTGATACCGGCCTTGTCAGTGGTTTTGGCGTGCCGCTTGGCGCTGAACATCGCCTGGTCCGCGCGGCGCAGCAGGTCGGGAAGGTCGGCGGAACGCCCAGCCGGTACGACGCCGATCGAGGCGGTGACGGACAGGGTGTGACCCTGCACGTCCATCGGGGGCGCGATCGCAGCGCTCAGCGAGCCGGCCATCTCGTGCCACCACGCCTCCGGGACGTCGGCGCGCGGGGCGCGCGGCAGCGCGGCGAACTCATCACCGCCGAATCGGGCCACCAGGCGGTCGCCGAGGCAGGCGGCCATGCGCCGGGCGACCATACAGAGGACCTCATCGCCGGTATCGTGCCCGTAGGTATCGTTGATCGGCTTGAAACCGTTGAGGTCGAGGATCAGGACGGCCGACGACCAATCATCGCCGCGCAGCAGCTCCGGGGCGAGAGCGTGGAAAAGGCGGCGGTTGGCGAGTCCGGTGAGCTCGTCGTGGCCGGCCATCCATCGGAGCGAGGCTCTCTCCTGCTCCAGCTGCTGGACATGCGCCGCGAGTTGATCGATGCGAGCCTGAAGGCGGGCGGTTTCGGGCTCGGTCCCCAGCTGGGCGTTGTCTTGCGGTACACCGCCCGTGTCGGCGGCGGCAGGATCGAGGATCCGCATCGGCCGTCCTCTCAGAACTGCGGCGAACCAGCGTGAGCTGTCGAGTCGACGGCAACGGATTGCCAAGCGCCACAGTGGAATCATGGCAGTCGGACGAGGGGGCGTGCAAGATTTCACGGGGACAACTGTCGCGGTGACATAATGCATCCGAGGCGGGTTTCGGCTACTCTAGGTACGTGCACTTTCGTGGTGAAAGAGCCGCCCTTGGACGGAAAATCGTGATCCTGCACTTCGGGCGGACATTGAGGGCCACACCCGGTCACTCAATCGGTGACAGCTTGATTACCCACAGTGAGCACTCCAAAAGGAGGGGCACTGATGAGTAGCGAAACTGGCTGGATTATTTCGAGCAGGTCGACAGGCAACGGAGGCAGTTGCGTCGAGGCCCGCCGCCAGGGCGGTCTCATCGAGGTCCGCAACAGCAAGGCACGCGAGGCCGGCACCGTGGTGTTCACGATCGAGGAGTGGGACTCGTTCCTGTTCGGCGCCAAACGCGGCGAGTTCGACCAGCTCCTGACCGACTGATCACGCCGACCTGCTCAGGGCAGGCAGCCTCCATCAGCGGCACTTCTTCTGAGTCTTCTCCGCAGCCGCTCGCCGACGATCGGAGTGAGAAACCCGGCTGTGCCGGGGTTTCGTGAGGAGCAGTGTGACCGGCTTCCGATGTCGTCCTGTGCGCCCTCGCCCACGCGGGTCACGCCGTTTCTCGGTTCGTCCACCGGAACTCTCCGACCGGTACGGAATCTTTGCTGATGAGATCGAAGATCCGCCGATATTCGTCGACCTCGGCCTGCTCCTCCAGGTAGAGCGCACCGACGTGGGATTCGAGGTAAACCACGTCGGGATCGTCCGGGTCGTCGAACTCCAGGATCCGGAAGGCACCGGCCATGGCCGCGTGCGCCCCGACCGAGAACGGCAGCACCCGGATGTCGACCGTATCCTCTCGGGACAGCCGCCGTAGATGCTCGATCTGCCCCTTCATCACCTGTTCGCCGCCGACCGGCCGGATCAGTGCTCCCTCGCCGAGCACCGTCACGAGGCGGGCCGGTGGGGTGCGAGCGAAGAGCGTCTTCTGCCGCTGCATGCGGAGGTTGATGTGGCGCTCGGCGACGTCCGAGTCGGCCGGCTGCTCGGCGCCGAAGACAGCTCGCGCGTACTCCGGGGTCTGCAGCTCGCCGGGAACGACCTCGCCGTCGTACCCGAACAGTCGGGATGCGGACGCCTCCAGCCCGACGTACAACTTGAACCACTCGGGGATCACCGGGCTGGCGTCCCACCACTCCTGCTGTGACGTGCCCAGCGCGAGGTCGGCAAGCGCGTCGGTGATGCTCTGGTCCGCACCGTAGAGCCAGCAGAGCGCGCGTACGTTGGCCCCGGTGACCGGCACCTTGCCCGTCTCGATGCGGTGCAGCGTCGGCTCCGAGATGCCCAGCCGCGCTTCCACCACATCACGCCGACTCATCCCGGACGCCGTGCGTAGCCGCGTCAATCGCCGCCCCAACGCCCGCCGCACGACGCGTTGGCCTGTGACCGGCACGCCCTACCTCCGCCTAGCCAACCCATGTGGACGGTGACGCCGACCACCGTACCCGCAACCGCGCGTTGTCAACAGGCGACCCGTCGTTGCGCATCGAACGTGTTATGGGACGAGCCGGTGTTCGCGGTGATGCGTGCCGGCACGCTACGCCCCCGCGGGCCCCGCCCCGGCGTTGCGGCGCCGCCACCACGATCACCTCCGGCGGGAACCGGAACCCCGCGAATGCGGAAGGAGGAGGCGACCACGGACGCGACCGGGTTACGGACTTCAACCGGTCAACCATGCCTGAACATCTGGCCACCGTCCCAGCGCTCAATCGCCCAACGCAACAGCGCCAACGCGCGGATCACATCGCGCGCGGTGTCCTCGTGCGCGGCGACCAGACGAGCGATCGCCGGCACCGGCGTCCCCGATGCCGACGCCATGATGATCAACGCCCGGCGTACCCGGACCGACTAGTGTTTCCCGCGCCGCACGAGTTGCTGCAGCTTACGGCCTTCTTCCTGCGTCAACCGCCGTGCCCGTACCGGCTCGGCCACCAGACCACCTCACTCTCAACGGCCAACATCACCGCCGTCGAGAGTGGGTCCTCACCGCCTGATCCGATTGGACGTCGCCCGGCGTGTCACCGACCCGGTGAACGTTCATGGCCAGCGCACTAGTCACCGCCACCAACACTGCGTACCCGTCAGCCGTAAGCACCCTGACCTACCCGATTTCTCTTGATTACGTCCGGTCGTGGACACCCGTGCGGACCTTTGCGAACTGATCGCCCACGCACTCGACAAAGACCCGCACGCTCAGGTCGGCTGGGCCGACGGTGTACTCACCATCAGCGACACCGGCCCCGGCATCCCCGGCTCGTGCTCGCCCGCAGCTCCGAGATCGGCTAGATCCGGTGCGAGACCACCGACTACGGTTTCACCCCCCACGTCGAGGGCGCCGGCTGCTCGACGGCCGGCTTTCGTCACTGTCCGGCCAGGGCACCGAAATAGGTGGCCGTCACGTCCTTGCCGTTGCGCGACAGCACCCGCACCCGCCCACGCTCGACATAGCTGACCGCGCGCACCCCGTCGTACTCGAACTCGGAACGCCCACCCGTCCCCACCTCCGGCATACCCACCCGCTCCGGCTACCCGCCCCTGATCAAGAAGATGCCATCCACCCCTTGAACTACTCCCATGTAGTTCTCCCGCACCCGTCTCGACTGAATCCGATCATCCGATGGCATCGATCTCTCGACCGCGAGAACCTCGCCCCATGCCGGGCGAACTGAGCATCACAGGCCCCATCGTGGCCATCCGGATCGACGCCGCCGTCCGCACGTTGCCTGACCGGACTCCCTTGACGGACGACCAGGAGGTTCGGGTCATCGTGGCGGCTCGCGGTGAACCCGGCGCCGACACCAAAGTGCCTTCCGGGGAGTTCGTGCGGGCGCGGGAGAACGCCAAGGCCGAGCTGACCGGCATCTGCCGGAACGCTTTCGGCACCGACGAGGTCGAGGTGACCCAGCTGACCCTGCAGCAGGGGACCCTAGAGGTCTTCATCCTGGTCGCGGTGGCCGTCAAGCTGGTGCAAGATTTCGGGTCGCTTGCTCAGGGCATCCGCGAGATCGCCCGGCTGGTGCCGGAGCCGGTCACCCGTTACGTGCGTGCCGTCAGCACCTACGCCTTGGGACCACAAACCACGGTGACCACGGGTGAGCCACGCGTCGAGATGCAGGCCGGGTTGCTGTCAGCCCACCAGTCGCCCACGAATCCGGCGGCTCCCCGCGCCCGAGCCGGCCGTCGCCGTGGCCGGGCCGCCCAGCCACCGGCCGACGAACAGGCCCAGCAGGCGCAGTCCGCCCACGCCAGCACCACACCGCCCGAGCCGGAGAGGCGGCTGGTGGCGTACCTCTTGATCAGTCACGCCCTGCTGACGGTGGCCCTGGTGGCCACGGCCCTGATCCTCGTCGCCTGGCGCTCGTGAGGCGGGCGCCGGCAACAAGCGTCATGAGGATTCTCAAACTTTCAACTGTCTCGGGAGGTCGACGCTATCGACCTCCGGTCGTCGACAAGGCGTCAACCGATGGCGACGCGGTTGCACCAGAGGGCGGATCGGGCTTGTCCAGTCCGCAGCCCGAGGCGCAAAGTCGCTCGGTGAGGCGGCAGGAACTAACGGATCGGTCAGGCTTCCCCTCCGGAGAACGGCCACCGCAAGTGCAGTCATCACCGTCCTGGTGAGATCGGATGGGGTTTCTTGCTGCCTGCCTCCGGTGTGACCTCCTGCCCGCCCGCGATGACCGAAGGTCCGGGTGTTCGTCCTGCTCAGCCCCGGATTGCGGCCGGTCTTTCATCGTCAGCACATCTTCGGCAGCCGCTTCCGCCGTCTCCGCCGCGTCGTGTTCTGCCTGCACCGCCCGCGGTGTGATCGGCTGGTTGTCGGCGGTCTCGATCACGACGGTGCCCGCGCCGCAGACGATGACCGCGTCGCATCGGCGCAGATGTGCGGCGACGTCACTGGCGCTGCTGTAGTCGGCGAGCGCCGCGTTGCCGGCGATCAGCTGCTCGACGAGCCGAGTCTCCGACCAGTACACCCAGCGCGGCGCGTCCTCGCTCACCGGCTGCGCGCTGGTGTGCCCGTGCCGGCACCGGTAACCGGGTCGCCCGTTCACCCAGTGCCCGGCCAGCCGCCGCCTGCAACTGGCGCAGATCAGCAGGTCGGTCAGCGCATACCGGCGCTGCGAGCCGTTCTCGGGCACGGCCTGGGCGGTGATGCCCTGCGCGGCGGTGAAGTCGTCGTCGCTGACCAACGCCGGATGGGTGCGGTCCTCGGAGATCACCCAGTCGGAACGCGGATTCCAGATCCGGACCGGGCCGAGGCTGCTGCGCTTGTCACCCGGCACGGCTTCGCGGTGGTCGGTGAATTGCCGGTTCCACACCTGCCGACCGGTGTACCGCGGGTTCGCCAGGATCGCCGCGACCGTGCGCAGCGTCCATACCGCCTGGGCCCGGTGCGGGTTACGGACCCGGTCATACACACCCGGTGACGGGATCCGCCGTTCGTTGAGCTCCCGGGCGATCCCCGCAGCGCTCATCCCTGCGAGCCGGCGGGCGAAGATCCACCTCACGTGCGGAGCCGCCACCGGATCCACCTCGAGGCGATGCCGACGCCGGCCCCAGCTCGCCTGCATCTGGTTCGGATGCGGGCCTGCGTCGACCAGCTGGTAGCCGTACGGTGGGCGGCCGCCCTGATGCCGGCCCTGCTCGCGGACCTGAACGGCCATTGCCGAACGCACCCGCAACCGGGTCCGCAGCACCTCGCGCTGCGATTGATGACCCAGCAGCATCAACAACGCCCGATGATCCGGCTCATCGAGGTTGATCGGCCCTTCAACCTCCGGAAGCCACAGCTGCACCCCGAAGCCACGCAAGGTTTCGATCACCCGGCGGGCCTCACCGCCGGCGAACGCCCGCTCGAACTCCCCCACCACGACCGCATCGAACTCCCGATCCCGTGCGGCGGCCGCGGTCAGCAGTGCCGCCGCCTGCGGACGCTTCACCCAGGGCAGGCTTCGCGAGGCACCCGGGTCGAAGAACTCCACCACGATCCGGCCACGACCGGCGACCAGCCGCTGCGCCGCCTCCAGCTGCCACGCCCGCGACGACACCGGATCCTGATACTCACTCGTCGAGATCCGCCCGTAGAACGCGAACCGTAAACCGCTGACAGCGCGCGGTTGCCTATCGCCTCGGACTCGCGGTGCCGATGGCATGGCAGACACCCAAATGTCGAACGAACTCGGAGAAGAAGACGGAGAGCACGCAGGAGCAGACATCGCCGATCACCTCACAGCAGAGGAAACGAGCGGTTCCTATATCGATAGGAACCGACCGCCTACGCCGTCGCTGGCCGATCCGCCCAGGTCACCCCCACCACGCTGGGCATAATCCGACGACCACTCCACGAGGTGACAAGGCACTCCCAGACATCGCGACCCACTGTCCGCAAAGCCGCTGTACCCCTTCTCTTCCCGGACGATCAACGCAGCGGCAACCGACAGGGCCGCCGACCGGTGGGCGCCGTTGAGACTCTCGTCGCCTCCGGCCTGCTGCCGCAGCCACATCCGCGGCGGAAAGGCGTTCTCGGGCAGCACCACGTCGGGCCGGCGGCTCACCTTCTCGATGAACTCCCGCTCCGACATCTCCGACGTGGCCACCGCCCAGCTCAACGCGAAGGCCAGGCCTGGATCTGGGGACGGCCACCACCACCGAAACGCGTCTACCGGCTGAAAATGACGTACAGGATTTGAGGAACGGCGCACTAGGCGTAGCCGGCCGCCGACGACGCCCGGCCTGGGCGCCCAGGCCGGGCTCGCCGCCGGGATCAGCGCACCGCGGCGAGGACCGGGCCTGCTTCGGGGGCGAGGTCGTCCACCTCGCTGCTGTCCGGACTGCGCGGCAGCAGCCGGTCCAGCCAGGACGGCAGCCACCAGTTGGCCCGGCCCAGCAGGGTCATGGTCGCCGGAACCAGCACCATGCGGACCAGAGTGGCGTCCACGAAGATCGCGGTGGCCAGGCCGAAGCCGAACATCTTGGTCGACGGGTCGCTCGCGACGGCGAAGGACAGGAACACCGCGACCATGATCAGCGCGGCCGAGGTGATGACCCGGGCGCTGCTCGCGATGCCTCGTACGATCGCAGTCGCGTTGTCGCCGGTGCGCAGGTACTCCTCGCGGACCCGGGACAGCAGGAACACCTCGTAGTCCATCGACAGTCCGAACAGGATCGCGAACAGGAACATCGGGATGAACGACACGATCGGCACCGTGGACTCCAGCCCGATCAGCGACGCACCCCACCCCCACTGGAACACCGCGACCATCAGGCCGTAGGTCGCGCCGATGCTCAGCAGGTTCAGCAGGACCGCTTTCAGCGGCACCAGCACCGATCGGAAGACCAGAAGCAACAGTACGAACGACAGCGCCAGCACCGCGCCGATGAACAGGGGCAGACGCTCACTGGTCCGCTCCCCCACGTCCGACAGGCTGGCCGCGGCACCGCCGACGTGGGCTTTCGCCGGTCCCGCACCGACCGCACCGGGCAGCACGTCGGCGCGCAGCCGGGCGACGGTGTCGGTGGTCGCCTTCTCCTGAGGTCCGGTGGCCGGGATGACCACCAGGCTCGCGATGCCGGTGGCCTGGTCGATCTGCGCCGGCATGACCGAGGCGACACCGGGGTCCTTGGCGACCGCTGTGACCAGCCGGTTCACCACGCCCAGGTCGGCGGCGGCGTCCACGGCGATGACGAGCGGCCCGTTCGCACCCGGCCCGAATCCTTCGCCGACCAGGTCGTACGCGCGGCGTTCGGTGCGGCTCGTCGGCTGCGACCCGTCGTCGGGCAGGCCCACCCGCAGGCTGAACACCGGCAGGGTCGCGAGCACCAGCAGCCCTGCCGCGCCGGCCGCGTACAGCACCGGATGCCGGTTGACGTGCCTGATCCAGCGTTGCCATCCCCCGCCGCCCGCACCGGACCGGCGGGCGAACCGGTGGACCTTGGTCAGCCGGCGCCCGGTGAGCCCCAGGAAGGCCGGCAGCAGCGTCACCGACGCGACCACCATGATCGCGACCACGAGGGCGACGGCGATGCCGCCCATCGTCATGAACGGCACGTTCGCGGCCGCCATGCCGAGGATCGACACGACGACGGTCGCCCCGGCGAACAGCACCGGCCGCCCGGCGGTGGCCACCGCCCGCCCGGCCGCCTCGTGCGCGTCGATGCCGCGGGCCAGGTACTCGCGGTGCCGGGCGAGCACGAACAACGCGTAGTCGATTCCGACCCCGAGCCCGACCATGCTGCCCAGCACCGGCCCGAAGGTCGGAATCTCGGTCACCGACGCGAGCACCGTCATGAGGCTGACGCCGACGGTCAGCCCGAACAGCGCCATGCCGATCGGCAGCGCCGCGGCGACGAGTGAACCGAACGCCAGGAACAGGATCGTCGCGGCCGCGAGCAGGCCGACCAGCTCGCCGATCCCGGCGCCCGCGTCGGAGAAGGCGAAGAACAGGTCCCCGCCCATCTCGATGCGCAGCGGCAACTCGCCGCGCATCCGGTCACCAAGCCCGATCAGAGCGTCCAGGTCGGCGCCCGACAACTGGCTCTGTTCGGGGTACTGCACCCGGATCACCGCGATCCGGCCGTCCGCGGAGACCAGACCGCCGGCCTCGGCGTCGCTGGTCGACAGCACGTGCGGCAGGGCGCGTACCTCGGTCTGCAGCCGCACCAGAGCGGTACGCGCGGCACCGCCGGCGAGGAACGTCGCCCCGGCCTCGGCCGGGGTGACGACCACCTGGGCGGTCATGCCCTGCTGGCCGGTTCCCGCGCGTTCGAGCAGCTCCGCGGCGTAGCCGGAGTCGAGTCCCGGCGCGGTCATCGAGTCGGCGGTCTTACCGCCGGAGGCGGCCGCGGCGGCGACCGCGATCGCCGCGGTCAGCAGCCACAGCGCGATCACCCGCCATGGCCGGCGCGCGGCGCCGGCACCCAGCCGGAAGAGGGTTCGGGAAAGCATCGGATTCTCCAAGTCGTCTCTACGGGTTGGCCTTCTGTTTTCCGCCGCGGGCCGGCACGGCGTCGATGACGAGGGTCGTCGCGATGCCGTCGCTCGGTATCGGCCCGTGAGCCGCCGATCCGTCGGTCCCCGAGCCGAGCAGCGCACCGTTCTTTCGGCCGATGTGCGATCCCGGCCGATCCCTAGGCTGAGAACGTGCTGCGAGACGACCTGCGAGCCTTCTGGACCGAACCGCGGCCACCCGATGCCCCGGTCCGGGTGTGGCGCGACTGGGTCATTCTCGCCGGGGGCCTGTCCGGTGCGGTGCTGGAGGCCTCGCTGCGTACGGATCTCGTCTGGCGGCCGGTGGCCGTGGTGGTCGCGGTCTGGCTGTGCGTGCTGACCCTGTGGCGGCGGACCCGCCCGCTGGCGGCGGCCGCCTCCGGCTTCGGCGCGGTCATCGTGCTCCAGGTGCTCACGGTGGTCCTCGCCGCACCGGAACCGGTCGGGTTGTACGCCGACCTGGTCGTGCTCACCCTGGTGTACGCGCTGCCCCGCTGGGGGTCAGGGCGCGAGATCGTCCTGGGTGGTGCGCTGATCCTGACGACCTTCGTGCTGTCCGTGATCACCGACGACATCCCCGTCGGCGACCAGATCGGCGGCTTCGTCTTCCTGTCCATGCCCGCCGTGATCGGGGCGACCGTACGGTTCTGGGCGACCGCCCGCGAACGGCAACTGGAGCGGGCCCGATCCTTCGAACGCGAGCGGATCGCCCGGGAGCTGCACGACACGGTCGCCCACCACGTCTCCGCCATGGTGATCCGTGCCCAGGCCGGCCGGGTCGTCGCCGCCACGGACCCGGCCGCCGCCGTCGAGGCCCTCGAAGGGGTCGAGGAGGAGGGCGCCCGCACCCTGGAGGAGATGCGTGCCATGGTCGCCACGCTGCGCGACAGCCGGACGACCGGCACCGACCTCGCTCCGCAGGCCGGTGTCGGCGACCTGCACCGCCTGCTGCGCTCGCACGCCGGTCACCTGCGCGTCGGTCTGGACCTCGACGGCGAACTGGCCGCACTGTCGCCGGCCGTCGACGCCGCGGTCTACCGCATCGTGCAGGAGTCGGTGACCAACGCGATGCGCCACGCGGTCAGCGCCACCGAGGTCGTGGTCCGGGTCGTCGCAGACCCCCAGCGGGTACGCGTCACCGTCGCCGACGACGGTGCCCGCCCCGGCCGGGGCCGCGACGGATACGGTCTGACCGGGCTGCGCGAGCGCGCCGGCCTGCTCGGCGGTCAGCTGCGGGCCGGTCCGGGCATCGACCGGGGCTGGCAGGTGGAGGCCGAGCTGCCCAGGGGAAGGACGGACAGCCGTGTCCACTCGCGTACTCGTCGCTGACGACCAGGCCGTCATCCGCACCGGCCTGCGGGTCATGCTCGACGCTCAACCCGACGTCGAGGTGGTCGGCGAGGCGTCCGACGGGCGCGAGGCCGTACGCCTGGCCCGCGACCTGCGCCCCGACGTCTGCCTGTTCGACATCCGCATGCCCGAGCTCGACGGGCTGGAGGCCACCCGGCAACTGGCCGGTCCCGGCGTACCCGACCCGATGGTCGTCGTCGTGATCACCACGTTCGACCTCGACGAGTACGTCTACGGCGCCCTACGCGCCGGCGCCCGCGGCTTCCTGCTCAAGGACGCCGGGCCGGACCTGCTGGTCCAGGCCGTACGATCCGCCGCCGCCGGAGACGCGCTCATCGCCCCGAGCGTCACCGTGCGCCTGCTGCAGACGTTCGCGGACGTACCCACCGGCCGGCCCGCCGTCCAGCCGATCAGCCCGATCACCGCCCGCGAGGACGAGGTGCTGCTCGCGGTGGCCCGTGGCCTGACCAACACCGAGATCGCCGACACCCTCTACATCAGCCTCAGCACCGTGAAGACGCACCTGGCGAGCCTGATGGCCAAGCTCGGCGCCCGCAACCGGGTCGAGATCGCGATGTGGGCCTACGAGACGCGCAGGATCATTCCGGCCACCTGACCCGGGCGCGCGAGCCGGCGGTCGACCGGGCCCCGCCGAGCGGTGCCCGGCCGGCCCGCGCAGGCCACCGGCGCCTTCGACGAAACGCGCCAGGCGGCCCTGAGGATCCGCGGCCCAGTCGCCTTCGAGGGCGATGAGGACTCGAACGGTGACCATCGAGCTGGATTCGTCCTCCACCTCGACCTCCGGGCAGTCGTACCCGCCGTCAAGGCGGACACGGACCGCCGGACCGTTACCGCTCTCCATCCATGTCACGTCATCGCCGGCTGCCAGTCTGTCCAGTGCCTGCGGCCCACGACTGAAGCTTCGAGAAAAAGCATCAGGAGCGTGTTGCCTTGATGAACATGCTCTGCACGGTGATCTCGGCTTCCCACAGATCGGCGCTTTCCGCCGACAGGACCGTGATGCGGACCTCGTTCTCGCCGTCGGACAGCCGGACGAGCTCGAACGGGAACAATCACCCATCCGCCCGACCTCGTTACCCCATGGCTGCCCTTACGACGCCGGCCAGGGCGGAAGGAACCACCACTGGTCAGGCCGATTGTATGAACAGTCCCACTGGATGGCCTGTACGGGAGTCGTGGCGCCATTGGGAACGGCCAGGCACTTATCGCTATTGAGGTTCACCAGTCGATAATAGATCTTCTGATAGCTATTGGTCCCGACCTCTTCGAGCCTCCAGATCTGATCTGCCACTCCAAGATAGTCCCACTGGATTATCTTGCCCCCGTTCGCCTTGCTTCCTCCGCTGACACCCATCGCCTTCCATGAGGATGTGCCAGCATTAACAATGTACGAGGACGTGCTGCTGGACGTCGGCTTGATGAATTTCCACGCCTGATCCTGCTTGCCCTCTCTCTTCCATTGGATGATCGGCGCGCCATTATTGGGGCTCGAACCGCTGACGCCGAGGTTGAGATCGCTGACGAAACTTCTGATATACACCCACTGGGTAGGCGGCACTGCCGGGCCGGCCAGCGCATTGGATTCAGCCGCGCTCACCTGCTGCGCAGACGTGGCGTCGGCCCGCGATACGGACCCGAAGCTCAGGATGGTAACCAGCGACGCGACGAGGACGATGCCCCATCGCCGCCGAGCGACGTTCTTGAATTGGAAGGCGGTGCCCAGCACGACGTTCCCCCGGTCAGTAGGTAGTGGACAGTCGCCGATCAACGTAATCGTATACGATCCCGAAGGCAATAGAAGATCGCACGGATCTGCCACCGGCGATGTTGATGCTTCCAGATGTCACGGTCAGCGGCCCGTAGCGCGTCGGCGCAGCGTCGGCACCGCAACGAGGTGGTGGCCCTCGATCGCCTGGAACGCCGGATGATCGCGGTCCTCAAGGTGGCCGGTGAGACCGATGAGCTGAGATGTCAGCCAACGCCTGCCGGAGAGCGGAGCCCTCTCCTTCCGCCCCGAAAGAAAGACACCGCCCGGGTTACTTCACCCGGGCGGTGTTGCTTAACCGCTATTGCAGTCGAATAGTCGCAGACAGGGTGGCGATTTGTTGGGAATTAATTTGTGTCGATCCCGATACACACCCTGGTCCTGGTCGGCAAACGTGACCACGAAGATGATCCGCTTGACCCGGCGACGATATCGCTGGATGCGGGTCACGTCCGCGACCAGGCGCTCGTAGGCCATCGACTCGTCGAACCCGTCCGGATCCGCCGCTAGGTGGGTCGGAAGGGCGGACGGTGCGGTAGCGCGGGCGTCGGTCGGCCCCAGGTCGGGTAGGGCGACCAGCCGCCTGGCTTGCAGTTCCGTCCGCGGGTGTGCGCTGACCAGCCCTCGACGGGGCCATGACCGGGCAGGTGGCGATGCGCCAGGCCTTGGCGGCGAACGCGGCGATGGCGGTGGACTTTCAGAATCGGGGGGAGCCCAGCCCACGGACATCGGAGCCTTCATGCGCCGTCGCACTGCCGTCACCGTCGTCGCCACCACCGGCCTCGTCGCCGCTATTGCATTCGCCTCGCCGGCTGCCCTCGCCCTCGCGGATCTGTTCTGGAAGCCCGACTGGCGGCATCTAGCCGACATCGGCCAGGCGTACGGCGTCGCGTCCGCCATCTTCAGCGCGCTCGCCGTCGCCGGCGTGGCGGCGAGCCTCGTCTACCAAGCCCGAGCGCTACGTCTGGCCAGAGTGCAGGCCATCCGCACCACGCACTGGGAACTATTGACTACGGCAATGGAGCGACCCAGCCTCTTCGCTCCTGCGGCCGGGCTCAAGCAATGGCAGGCAACCACCATGAAGCCAGAGCAATTCTGGTATGCCACCGCCTTCGTCAACTACTGGCACTCGGCGTTCGACGCCGGGCTCCACACGGAGGCCAGCCTCCGAGACGGTTCCCTACCCAACTTCTTTGCCAGCGAGTTGGGAAGGCAATGGTGGACGACGTCTCACTCGGCCAAGACCTGGCGTACAAGCATCGACCCAGTAACGCGGCGCTTCGCGCAGATCCTCGACGAGGAGTACGCGAAAGCTGCGGCTGCAGGTCCGCCACTGCCAGCCTCTGCCTTCCGCCCTGAGCAGCCCGATACACCACGAACCGAGCCTCGAACTGCTCGACCCCCTGGGAACTTGACCGGCACTATCCTGCTCGGCGCAGTAGCGACTGCCGCAATGGTGGGCTGGCTCGCCGGTCGACGCCGTTGAGGGTCAGTCCGTGCCACGGCGACGAGGTCGACTTTCCAACTAACTTCGATGTTCGATCACGGCGGAAAGTACGGCACAACCCCCGGCCTGCGTATCGAGCTGATCGGACCTCCTGCGGGGAGCCCGGATGTCGGCGTGAGGCACACCCAACACCACAGTGAGCGTTTTCCAACTGGCTTTGCGCAGCTGAGCCGCGGGCTGAGGGCTGGGGGCCAGGATGCCGGTGAGGTGAGGCTCCCGGTAAGACAAGCAATCGACCAAGAAAGACGCCCCTGCCGGGAGCCTCGTTGCTGTCTTACCCTGCCGCGATTCCGCTGTCCACCCGCTCGCTGAACCACCTCGCCGATCTGATCCGCACCCATCGCCTGCGGCGGTGTTCCCACTGCAGGCGCTGCTCGCACTGGCGCACCTGCGCAATGGCGACACGTTCACCCGCCTGGCCGCCGCTTCCAGATCGGGGTGGCAACCGCCTGGCGCTGCGTCCGAGAGGCGATCACCCTGCTCGCGGCGACCGCCGACGACCTGCAGGCGGCCATGTAACGCATCCGCCTGCTGGCCTACGCGATCCTCGACGGCACCTCTGCTTCCGATCGACCGGGTCCACCATCAGAAGCCGTACTCGGGGAAACAGCGACGTCACGGCGTGAACGTCCAGGTCATCGCTAACGCCGCAGGCCGCCTGGTCTGGGCCTCGGCGGCAGTACCCGGCTCGGTGGCGAGTACGCCGACAACTGGAGTTTGGGAGTGCGCGAACCGCATCGGCGGTTTGCGTTGCGGGTAGGGCCGGACCTTGGGGTCCAGCTCTTCATGAATCCCGGCATCGGGACCTTGAAGGTGAAAGCGGTCGAGCGCTAGAGCTAGAGATCGCGGCGGGCGTACAGGCGCGCGGAGAGCGTGGTGGAGGCGAGTCCGAGGATGCTGAGGGTCGCGATCGCGGCGACGGTGAGCCGGGCGGGGTTCGCGACGTCGAGCCACGACAGCACCGCAGTGCGGACAGCGGGGAACCCCCATGCTCCAAATATGACGGCCATGATGATGGCGGGCGGGAAGACGGCGACGATGCGAATCGGGCCCGGGCCGGTCGCGAAGAACGCGGGTAGTTGGGCGGCAAGCAGCATGCCGATGAGCGTGACGCTGGCGACGGCGACGGCGGCGACGACGGCCCACTCGAACTCGGCGCCGAAGGCGAGCGCGGCAACCGGAGCCACGAGGGTCCCTGCGACGGTGAATGCGATCAGCATCAGTAGGCAGGTCGCATAACGGCCGAGGACGACGTGCTGGCGCCGGATGCCGAGCGCGGCGTAGAGGGTGTCGAGGCGGCCGCGTTCGTCGTTTCCGAACAGGTGCATCACCGTGTTGAGGACCGCCAAGCAGGACATCGCCGGGATCAGCAGGTACGGGCTCAGGAGCACTGCGCTGAGCACCAGGACCGCGACGACGACGATCCCCGCAGGGATGATCAAGAACTTCGCGTTGGGACGCATGGACCGCAGGTCCAGGCCGACGAAGCGGGCAATGGCATGCACGTCAGGGCTCCTCGTCTCCGGGCCGCACATGATGAACGACGACCCGATCGATCGTCGGGGTCTCGATCTGGACGCCCGGGCCGAACCCGGCGGTGTCGGCGGTGCGGATGATGCCGTCGAAGTTGTGCCGGCCGCGGCGCAGGCCCCGGATCAGTGGTGTGTTCTCCGCGGTGAGGTCCGTCAACGCTCCTTGAATGTAGGCGAACTCCTCGATGAGTTCGTCCACGGCGCCGGAGTGGACGACCTGACCGCCATCGACGAACACAAGGTAGTCGGCGAAGTGCTCCAGGTCGCTGGTGATGTGCGTGGAGAACAGTAGCGACGCCTCCTGACGGCGCATGTACTCGCGCAGCAGGTCGACCAGGTCGGCACGCGCGGCCGGGTCAAGGCCGCTGGTGGGCTCATCCAGGATCAGCAGATCGGGATGATTGCCCATCGCCAGCGCGATCATCAGCTTGTTGCCCTGGCCCCGCGACAGCTTGTTCACCCGCTCGTCGGCCCCCAGTCTGAACCGGCGGCACAGCCGGCCGAACCAGTCCTGGTCCCAACCGGGTCGAGACGCGGCATAAGCGGCCGCCGCGTCACGGACGCGCCAGTACGGCAGCACGAACGGCTGGTCGAACACGACCCCGACCTCGCCGATCGGCGGCATCGCGATCCTTCCCGCGTCCGCGCGGACGAGCCCGAGCAGCGTGCGCAACGTCGTCGTCTTGCCCGAGCCGTTGGCACCGACCATTCCGGTGACGAATCCCCGCGGAACGCGAAGGTCCAGCGGGCCGAGCGTGAAGTCTCCGCGGCGCTTCACGAGCCCGACGGCCTCCACAACGTGCTCTGACGTGTTCATCGCTCCCATTCCTCCGCGAGCATCGCGGTCAGCTCCTCCAGTGAGACCAGCCCGGTGTGCCGGGTGCGGGCGACGATCTGCCGTAATCCGGCCCGGGCCCGCTCCAGCGAGCTCCGGCGAGCCTCGTCCGGGTCGATCTGTGCGACGAACGAGCCCTTGCCAGGCACGTTCACGATCAGCCCTGCGGCCGCCAGGTCGTTGTACGCCCGCGTGGTTGTGATCAGGCTGACCCGCAACTCTGCGGCCAGCGCGCGTAATGACGGCAGCGGCGTCCCGGCCGCGAGCTCTCCGGCCATGATCTGCTGTCGAATCTGCTCAACGATCTGCTCGTACAGGGGTACTCCGGGGCCAGGCGAGACGATGACGTGCATCCGCGAAGCCTCCTACACATCTACTGTCTATGTTCAGTATGGACAGATGCCGACTGCGGGGTCAAGAGGGCTAGGTCGCGCCGGCCTGCGAAGCCGCCCGCGGCACAGACCGGCACCCGTGTTGTCTCGTTTCTGAACTGAACCGTCGCTACGGTCACCACGGGCCCTCGGGCTCAGCCCGTACGCAATGACAATCACGAGATCTTGGGTCTTGGGTTGCGGTCGCCCGGCGTGCCATTCAATACGACCGGTGACGCTCGGCAGAGCGAACATGAGCCGGTCCAAGTTCGGTTCGCGCAGCGACGCGTCCGGTCCACTCCGCGAGGAAGCCCTAGTGCGCCGGTGACCCGCCTCCACGAACCGAAGATGGGCCATCATGCGTCGAGTAGTTGGACGAGGTGCGCGCAGTCCGGCGACTCGATGTCCAACGCTCCGGGCGCGTTACGGCGCAGGGCATCGCGCCGTGGAGTGGCACCTCATGCCCGCTCGGGTGACAGCGGTGGGGCGGTGACGGCACTAGGAAGGTGAAGTCTTCGCGGGCCTTGGCGTCGATGGGCAGGGGCAGGCGGATGCGCCCGGAGTCGACCATGCCTCGCACGGCAGGACGGCTCAGGTCGAACCCGGCGGTGAGCAGCTTCTCGACCCGAATGGGTGCCGGGAGCTCGAACCTGATGATGACCTCGAGGCGTGCGGCATCCTCGCGCTGGAGGTCGTAGAACGGTATGTCGGTGTCCAGCTGCCAGGTGCCGGTCCAGTCGAGCTGGTAGGCGGCCTTGTGGGCGAGCGTCGCGTCCATGGTCACCTGTCGCACCATGGCCGGATCGTTGTTCTCGAACCTCAGTAGCCGCTCGTTGTCCAGCGCCCGCACGTTGATGCGCTCGTGGACGGGGATTTCGACGTGCGGCCGCACAGGTCGCAGCAGATCAGCAGCCACACGTCAGCAGCTTGTGGTTTGCGTTGACCCGGATCTTCCCGTGGGACGGTGACGGGTGGACCTGCACGACACGCAGGTTTTGACGGTGGTCGGCAGTCCGAGCTCGCTGACCACCCATAGCGCTCTGCGGCAAACTGATCTTCAAGGCGGACGCCGGCCTGTGGCCGAACCCCGACGCCTACAGCATCGACAACGAACTCCGGTCCGCCACCATCACCATCAGATAGCCATCACCTCCCTGAGCAGGCGATCGTCAGGTCGCCCGCTCAGGCAGGACGGCGGCGACCAGCTCCTGGTAGGCGGCGACGCCGTCCGGGTCGGTATAGCCGCCGGCCGGAGCCGTGGTGGTGCCGAGGTACCAGTTGTCGAGTTGCCAGTAGGAGACGACCTGGAAGCCGTGCGTGGTCAGCCAGGTGCGGGAGGCGCGGATGGCCGGGCCGCGGGAAGCGCGTACGCCCTGGTCGTCGTCGATGCCCCACTCCGGCAGGGTAAGGGGTTTGCCGAGGCCGCTGACGGCGTTGTACCAGCGGATCATGCCGGGTCGTTGCCGACGCTGACCGGGTTGTCGGGCTCGCTGCCGCGGGTGCTGGCCTGCCAGTAGAGATCGAAGCCGTACGCGTCGGCGTGGGTGGCCGGGACGAGCCAGTCCTGAATCTCGTAGTTACCGCCGGTGCCGTTGTTGGTGACCTTTGTCGAGCCGGGACGCCACTGATACGACATGTAGATCGGTACGACGTTGAGTGCCGGGTTGAGAGCCTTGGCGAGGGCGTAGACGCGCTTGAATGCCGGTACGAACTGCGTACCCGTCATGTCGTTCTCGGGCTCGTGGAAGTAGGTGAGAAAGATGCCTGCGGGCATCGCCGCGGCGATGTTCTGGATCTCGGTGTCGCAGCTGCCGGCAGCGACGGCGACCGGCGTGCACGTGGGCCCGCGGCCGTCGGTCAGCTGGGCCGCGATATCGACCTGCCATTGCCGCGACGACGCCGATCCTGATAGCCGTCGATGGTGATCCGTCCGCAGAACGCGAACCGCACCCCATGGCCACGTTCCGCCGGACGCCGACCACGGCGACGGCAGTCGCCCGGCGAGGAGCTCAGCCACGGCGTGAACAGATCGTCAGGTGCCGCAACGGGCGGAGTTAGGGATACGAACATGACGTCACCAACAGAAAGGAGCTGATACAAGGTGGCCATACCCCGATTGCCGCGCCGCCCACCGGCTTCTGCGCATGGTCACTCAGACGAGCTACCAGCCGGGCCACAGTGCTACTGAGGGGCGTCCCGGGCAGGGCTTTCGCCACAGCGATCCGCCGAGGCCACGCAGGATGTCCACGTGGATCTGCGCCCCCAGTTGCTGCTGCCACCGGTCACCCCCGAACGATCACCGAGACCGCCACCGCGGTCAAGCACATCGCCGACCTGGTCGATAGCGACGAGCCCGTCACGTCACAGAAAGTAGCTATGAGACATGAGAAGGGCAGTCCCTGTTGGTGGCCGTGGAGTCACGTAGGGCGCCCTGACCGTCAGCGTGCCCTTCGGCCGGCCGTCACGCGGCCTTCACGAAGTACTGCGCCGGAGTGCCGTTGCAGTCCCAGATCTGCAATCGGGTCCCGTTCGCTGTAGCGCCTGATGGCGAGTCGATGCACCTGTTGCTTTGCGGATTGCGCATCCGATTGCCTTCCTGCACCCAGTTCTGCGCCCCACTGCCGTTGCAGTCCCAGAGTTGAAGCTTGGCGCCATTGGCTGTGCTGCCGGCCTGGACGTCGAGGCAGCGGCCGAGGGTGCGGAGCGTCTGCCCGTTCCACGTCCACTGCTGGTCGATCGCCGCCGGGCCCTGGCAGCTCCACAACTGCACAGCCGCGCCGTTGCCACCCGTGTTGTCACCGGCCACGTCGACGCACTTGCCGCCGGGCCCGTTGATCTGCGTCGCGGGTCCCCCCGGGGTAGGCGGCGTCGTGCCCCCGCCGTCCTGGTAGTAGCGCACGTAGTCGATCGATGCGGTGAGCGGGAACTGGCTTTGCACGGGGTTCTGTCCGGGGTATGTGCCACCCAGCGCCAGGTTGAAGATGAGGTGGAACGGCTTGCGGAACTCCTCCAAGGTCGCCGGCGTGGTGTCGATGACATGCGTCTGTGCACCGTCGATGTACCAGCGGATCTGCGAGGCGGTCCACTCGATCGCATAAACGTGGAAGGCCGCGGCGTTGTTGACGGCGGGGTTCGCGACGTAGTTGGCGTTCTGACCCGCTGTCCACGGGAACACGCCGGTCCGGACGTCCCAGAAGATGTTGTTCGTCACGGTCGCGTTCGCGTTCGCGTGTTCCATGATGTCGACCTCGCCGCAACTGGCCCAGTTGGTGGGCAGGCGGTCGTAATAGGTCTGGGCAGGGTTGTAGGCGCTGGTCGATGTCTCGTCGCAGGCGTCACCGAGCATCCAGAATGCCGGCCACGAGCCGGTGGCGGTCGGGAGCGCCATGCGCGCCTCGATGCGGCCGTACTGGAAGGATCGCTTCGTGTCCGTCGTCATGCGGCACGAGGTCTGGTAGAAGTTGCGGCCGTTGACGACGATCGGGGTCGTCAGCCAGTTGGCGCGCATTACGAGATTACCGCCGGACTGCGTGCAGTTCTCGGGGCGGTACCACTCCCACTCGCCGTTGCCCCAGCCGTCGAAAGCATTGAGGCCGGGGTTGAGGCCGTTGCCGACGTTGTAGTTCCAGTTGGCGCTGCTGGGCGCGCCGGACCCGTTGAACTCGTCGGCCCACACGAGGTTCCACGCGGCGTGTGCGGGCTGCTGCTGGACGACCGCGCTGCCGACGAGTGCGGTAGCGGCCGCGGTGAGGAGGACCATGAAGCGCCGGCGGATGCGTGACAGCGCTCGGTCCGCGAAACCTGCATTCATTGTCACGGAGAACGTCCTCTCATACGGAGTCGTTCGATCTACTGCGAGGGGCGACATGAGACGCGTTTCTGTAAACATTATTACGTAAACATTTCCAACTGTCGATGCGACGGGACGGCACTCTCAGACCGAGCCTAGGAAAGTACCTGGCGGTTGTTCCGGTTTGTTGCGTTTGCGCCCGGGGAGGCGGACGGCACGGCCTGTGACCGCTCCGCCACTCGGGGTCGTTCGTGCGGCTGCGCACCCGGTGTCCGGCGTGCCGGGCACCGGGTGCGCCGACACTCGGCGCGTCAGGGACCGAACTCGTCGGAGTCGACGGCCGCCTGTTCGCCTCGGTCGAGCGTGATCAGGTCGGCCATCTCGGCGTCGGACAGCGCGAAGCCGGACACGTGGAGATTGCTCCGAAGGCGCTGGGGGTCGCTCGACTTGGGGATCGGCACGAGCCCTTGTTGCACGTGCCAGCGCAGCACGATCTGCGGGGGCGTCCGGCCGTGCGCCGCGGCGAGCCCGGCCACGAGCGGTACCGTCAGCGCGTCGACGTCGCCGCCACCGAGAGGCGCCCGCGACTGCGTGAGGACACCGTGCGCGGCGTGGAAGGCGCTGCCGGTCGCGACACGAGCGGGTTCAGCTGGATCTGGTTGACGTCCGGCACCAGTCCGGCCTCGTCCAGCAGCCGTCGCAGATGCGCCGGCTTAAACTAGACGTACCGACGGCTCGCACGGGCTCTGTTGCATTAAGGCTTCGTCAAGATCGTTCGCCGCAAAGTCTCCGGCGAGATCGACTTGCGGCGGTCCGCTTTATAGCGCAGATCGGGCAAAGTACTCAGGGCCAGTCACCGATACAGCAACTCGATCTGCCCCGCGCTGAGATCATCCGGAGGATTTGCGGACCTCGCGACGCTGGAGCGCTAAATGCAACATAGCCCTGGGAAATGCTGGGCCCGGACCGGGAAGATCAGCCGAGCTGGTGAAGGCGCGGCAGGCGGCCGGCTCTGACACGGCCGGACTCTGACACGGCCGGCGGCTGCGTGCGGTCCGCCATCACGAGAGCGATCAGGTTGTCACGTTGAGCCAGCCGCCGTCGATGTAGTAGGTGGAGCCCACCGCGTACGCCGCCCGTGGCGAGCAGAGGAAGACGAAGAAGTCGGCGATCTCCTCCGGCGTGGCGAACCGCCCGATCGGCGCCTTCTCCTCCGCGATCCGCTGCAGGTACTCCTCCCAGCTCTGCGGGGTGCCGTCGGTGAGCTGCTTCGCGGTCTTCACCCAGTCCCCGGTCATCACCAGGCCCGGGTTCACGGCGTTGACCCGGATGTTGTCGGCGATCAACTCGTTCGCCAGGCATTTCGAGAACATCACCAGCGCGGCCTTCGTGACGTTGTAGATCGGCTCGTACCC
Organism: Actinoplanes aureus; assembly: GCF_015704865.1. Classification (GTDB taxonomy): domain Bacteria; phylum Actinomycetota; class Actinomycetes; order Mycobacteriales; family Micromonosporaceae; genus Actinoplanes; species Actinoplanes aureus. The sequence goes on from NZ_JADQTO010000033.1 coordinate 39,797, forward strand.
GAGCGGCTGGGTGGCGCATATCGACGCGTTGTGCAGGATGACCCCGCCGCCGCGGGCCTTCATACCGGGCGCGAGGGCCCGGGCCAGGCGGACCGCCGCCATCACGTGCAGATCCCAGTACGCCTGCCAGCGCTCGTCCGGCGCGGTGAGGATCTTCTCCTCGCTGCCGGTGCCGGCGTTGTTGATCAGGAGGTCGGCGCCACCGTATTCGCGTGTCACGGCGGCGGCGAGCTCAGCCACGCCCTCGGGAACGCTCAGATCAGCGGGGACGGCGATTGCCCGTACCCCGAAATCGGTTGTGATCGTGTCGGTGGCCGCCTCGAGGCGCGCCGCATCGCGGGCGCACAACGCTACGTGCGTTCCTTCGGCCGCAAGGCCGCGGGCGATCGCCAGGCCGATGCCGGCGCTCCCGCCGGTGACGACGGCAACCTTGCCGGTGAGCTGCAGGTCCATGCGGCGGGTATATCACGCCGGCTGAGCCGCCGGCCCCCCGGTTGTGAAGCGGTTCCTCGATGTCCTCGCCTCACAACCGGACGCTGACGTCAGGGAATGGCTGTGGTGTTGAAGGCGAATCTGGCTGTCGAGTCGGCGATGGCGTCGGCGTTGACGTCCAACGCGGTCGTGGTCCGGTCGCTGCAATCCGCCCCGGCGACCAGATGGCTGTGAACAGGGCGGATGAGGTTTTCGGCATCCGCAACCTTCCACAACGCGTTCCGAGCGCAGAAGAACGCCCTGATTTTCATCGACCAACTCGTCGACCAGGGACTATCGGCAGGCTCTCGGATGACCAGTCACAGGGCGCTCGGCGCGTCTATTCGGACAGCTCACGACGCCAGCTCGACGAGCTGAAGGATCGGCATGCCAGCGAGCACTGGGCCCGCATCCTGGCATCTCCGTTCTCGCTTCCCCTCCCACCGCTGCCCGCGACGTCGAAGGAGCGAGCTGGTTTCGCCGACGCGTTAAAGGTGGTGGCCTCAGCCAGTTAATCGCCCATCCCGACGGCAACCGCGGCCCCGGGCACCCCATGCCGCCGAGCGGCCCGATCGATCCATCCTTGAAGATCCGGCAGAAGCATCATATCGAGCAACGTACCTGTCAGCCGCGTGCGTCCGGCAATTGTGCAACGCCGGGCTGTGCACAATCGGCTGACCTGCGTGAACAACTTCTCTTGTGCACGATCGCCGCCGGGCTGTTCCGCGGCTGCGGCCGGAGCCGGAACCCTCCTTCGCAAACGGCCGCGACAAGCCGGTCGGCAACGTGGGAGGGGGCGCGTCATGCTGCGCGCGTTGTTGTCTGCCGCACTCGTAGCGGCAATGGCGGTGGTGGCTCCGGCCGGTCCGGCGGCGAGCGCCCCGGCCTGCGCCGAGGTGGCCGCCGGGGAATCCCGGGCACTGGCGCTGGCCGGGCAGTGCCGGCGGGAAGTAGTCGTCGCGGAGTCGAGAACAGAGCTGACCCAGGTGGTCGCGCGGCCGGACGGCCGGTTGACGTTCGAGTCGGCGGTGGTGCCGCAGCGGGCGCGGACCCGCGGCGGCGGCTGGGCCGATGTGGATCTCCGCCTGGCGCGCGGTGCGGACGGGCGGCTGCGACCGGCGGCGTCGGTCGCGGACGTCAGCTTCAGCGGTGGCGACGGCCCGCTGATCTCGGTGACCCGGCGCGGGCAGGAAATGACGCTGTCGTGGCCGGAGAAGCTGCCGGAGCCGAAGATTTCCGGTGACTCGGCGACGTACCCGGGCGTGCTGCCCGGCGTCGACCTGATGGTGCGGGCGACGTACACCGGGTTCACCCACACGCTCGTGGTCCGCACCGCCGAGGCGGCGGCCAACCCGGCGGTACGTGCCACCAAGCTGACCGTGGGCGGCGATGTGGCACTGAACCAGGACACGGACGGCACCCTGCGGGCCACTGCCGGCGGCGCACCGGTGGCCGAGGCGGCACCCGCACTGATGTGGGACTCGAGGGCCGGTTCCGGGGCCCGTTCGACGGCACTGGCGGCCGGTGATGTCGCGAAGGTGGCGCGGGTCCGTACCGAAGTCTCCGGGAAGACCCTGGTGCTGAAGGCCGACGCGAAGGTCCTCGACGCCAAGGACCGGGTGTTCCCGATCTTCATCGACCCGGACTGGTCGGTGTTCAAGAGCAAGTGGGCGTACGCGACGAACAACGGGGCGACCAACGACCTCAGCAGTGCCCGGGTGGGCCGCAACCCGGACTCCGGCGCGCTGTACCGGTCGTATTTCGCCTTCCCGACCACGGCCAACGGCGTCCACCTCGGCGGCAAGTACATCCATGCGGCCCGGGTGGAGATGAAGCTGGACCACTCGTGGGGCTGCGCGTCGACCCCGTCGTCGCTTTACCACACCTCGGCGATCAACTCCATACCGAAGGCGAGCTGGTCGGGGATGGCGCTGTGGACGTACCTGGGTGAGGCGTGGGGGAGCGCCAACGAGGCCGGCGGGTGCAACCCGCCGCGGCCGGACATGTACATGAACTTCCAGAGCGCCAACCTGAACGCCATCATCCAGCAGGCCGCGAACGACTGGTGGGGTGAGGTGAACGTCGCGCTGACCGCCCGCGACAGCAGCCACGGCGGCGAGTCGGTGCAGGCGCGGTGGAAGCGGTTCTTCCCGAACGACGCCAAGCTGGTCGTCGACTACGACTCGGTGCCCACCCCGCCGACCGGCCTGCAGGTCGCCGGGGTGGCCTGCCCGGAGAGCGGCGTGCTGTCGGTCGGCACCTACACCCCGACGCTGTCGGCGATCCTGCCCGACGCCGACTCCCAGACGATCATGGGCTACTTTGAGTACGTCGAGGTCCCCGCCTCGGGCAACCCGGACGACGCCACGGTGCGCACCAACCCCAAACCCGACCCGGTCGCGACCGCGAACACCCGTGCCTCCACCGCGCCGATCACGATCGTGCAGGGCAAGACGTACGCCTTCCACGTGACCTCGAAGGATCCCGCGCCGTACAACCGGTGGAGCGGCTGGGGCCCGTGGTGCAAGTTCGCCGTGGACACCACGGTTCCCGGCGGGCCGGAGATCAGCTCGACCACCCCGCAGGGCGCAGGCCGTCCCGTCACGTTCGTCTTCCACACCACCGAGTCCGACGTGGTCAAGTTCCGCTACGGCTGGTCCAGCCCGCCCGCCACCGAGGTCGCCGCCACCACGGGCGTCAACAAGGACGCGACAGTCACGCTGACCGCGCCCCGCTTCGGCAAGAACACCCTCTGGGTCCGCAGCATCGACGCCACCGGCAACCTCGGCAACCTCAACTCGCACACGATCACCGTCGGCCGGCCGTCACCGCCCGTCGCCAGCTGGGGCCTGGAGACCTACCCCGGGATCACCCAAGCGCAGGCACTGACCGACCGGCATCCCGGCCGGGCCGGTGACACCCCGCTGGCCTCCACCGGGCACTCCCCGGTGGAGTGGACGGACGACACGCACCTGGTCGGCGGCAAGGTCGCCTACTTCAACCGCAACTCGAACCTGTCCACGACCACTCCGATCGTCAACACCACGGGCAGCTTCAGCGTGGCGGCGTGGGCCCGGCTCATGGACGACAACCCGGCCACCCCCGCGCCCGATCTGCCCGATGGCAACCGTACGGTGGCCGGGCAGTCCGGCACGCACCGCAGCGCGCTGTTCTTCGGCTACCGCATCGTCGACGGACAGCCGCGGTGGGGCCTCTACCTGCCCGGCGGCGACCTCGACCCGAGCGGCACCACGATCGCCTCGCCCAACCTGGTCACTACGGCCGACATCGGCCGGTGGGTGCACCTGGCCGCCGTCTACGACGCCGCGACCAAGCAGATGAGCCTGTACGTCGACGGCACGCTCGCCGGCTCCCGGACGGTGATGGCGGTGCCGTTCAACGCGGCCGGCGCCTTCACGGTGGGCGCCGCGCTGTGGTCGGGCGAGGGCGGCAGCGCGGTGATGGCCGACCACTGGCTCGGGCAGATCGCCGACGTGCAGGTCTTCGACCGGGTGCTGCTGGCCGAGGACTTCACCGGCCAGCTCGCCTCCGATCCGCAGTCCGGGGGCTTCAACGAGCCAGGCATCCTGACCCCGGTCCAGGTCGGCTCGTGGAACTTCAACGCGGCCGTGCCCTGCTACGACGCCAGCGTCCCGGACACCTGCGAGGCGCCCGACTCGGCCACCTCGTTCAACCGGTGGCTGGCGCTGAGCCGCGGCGTCGACGTCGGCGCCGGCCGGACCACCGGCGAGGCCGGCATCTGGCTGGACGACAAATACTTCCCGGACCAGCAAGCACAGGTGGAAACCACCGAGGAGTACGGCCGCAGCGCGATCAAGACGGGCGGTGGATGGCAGGACGCGCCGGTTCTGCGTACCGATCAGGCTTTCACGGTTTCTGCCTGGGTGATGCCGACCGACCTGACGGCGAACCGCACCGTTGTCGCCGCTCAGGACGCGACCGCGATCACCTATGACGCGGCCGCCGGGCGGTGGCGGTTCCGGCTCGGCAACACCAGCGTCGACTCGGCCGAGGCGCCCGACGCCAACGTCTGGACCCACCTGGCGGCGGCCCACGATGCCGGGCGCAAGCAGATCCGTCTGTACGTCAACGGGAAGCTCAGCGGTACGAAGACGCTCACCGCGGCGGCCCCGAACGTGAGCGGGCGGCTGCTGGTCGGCCGCGGACCGTTCGGCGGCCAGTGGACCGGCGGCGTCGACGAGGTGGCCGTCTTCCAGGGCGCGCTCACCGACACCACAGTGGCCACGCAGTACCAGGCCCAGATCGGTCCGGAGCCCGGCGCCAACGCACTGCTGCGTGGCACCCGGTTGAACGCCGGCGATTCGATCCCGTCGGACGTCGGCGACTTCGAGCTGCGCATGCAGAGCGACGGCAACCTGGTCGTCGCCCAGGGCGGCACGACCGTCTGGGACACCCGCACGTGGGGCAACCCAGGCGCCTATTGCTACGTGCAGAGCGACGGCAACTTCGTCGTCTACCGCAGCGACGGCACGCCGTTGTGGGACACCCGCACGTGGGGCACCGGCGCCGACCGCCTCCTCCTGAAGAGCGACGGTGACCTGCTGCTGCAGGACGCCGCCGGCCGTGTCCTGTGGCGCCGAGCGTAAGGGAGAGATTCGATGTTCCGTCGCCTCGCGGCGCCATTGGCCGCTGTCCTTCTGTTCACTCTGCCTGCGGGTGTTCCCACCGCGACTCCCGCGGAGGCTGCCGCCGAACGGCTCAAGCCGCCCGCTGAGAAGATCGACAAGCACGGCGGCCCGGTCGCTGCCGGCAAGCCGTGGACGCAGAACCGTGTGCGGTACGCCCCCGCCCCGGCGCCGAAGTGGCCGGAGGCGGTCACCGCGACTGTGGATCTGAAGGCGTCGAAGACCCGGGTCGCCGGATCCCCGGTGTCGGTGTCCGGGACAGATCAGGTCACCGTACGTGTGCTGGACCGGGCCGCGTTGCCTCCGCAGTGGCGTGACCGGGTTGTCATGTCGCTGTCCGGGCAGGCGAAGGTCGCGGTGGACTACAGCGGCTTCCGCTATGCCTACGGCGGTGACTGGGCGTCCCGGCTGCGGCTGTGGTCGGTGCCCGCGTGTGCCCTCACCACGCCGGATGTTCCCGCTTGTCGCTCGACGCCGGTGCGCAGCACGAACGACGTCGCGGCGGGCGTGGTTTCCTCTGCCGCGCCGGTCAAGGCTTCCTATGTGGTGCTCGCGGCGGCCGAGTCGGGCGGCGACGGCGACTTCAGCGCGACCTCGCTCGCTGCTTCCAGCACCTGGACCTCCGGCGGTAGTTCCGGGGACTTCACCTGGAACTATCCGTTGCGGGTGCCTCCGGCGACCGGTCCGGCACCGGAGATCGCGCTGGCCTATTCGGCGCAGTCGGTGGACGGCCGTTCCGAGGTGACCAACAACCAGCCGTCGATGATCGGCGAGGGCTTCGACTACTCACCCGGCTTCCTGGAGCGGCGTTACGTCCCGTGCTGGGACGACCGGGGCGCAGGCGCCAACAACGCGTCCCGGCAGACCAGCGACCAGTGCTGGAAGTCCGACAACGCCACGATCAGCTTCAACGGCCGCGGCGGGGAGCTGGTGTACCAGGCCGGCAAGGGTTGGCATCTCCGCAACGAGGACGGCACACGTGTCGAGCGGCTGACCGGGGCGGCCAACGGTGCCCGTGACGGTGAGTATTGGAAGCTGACGACCACCGACGGCACCCAGTACTTCTTCGGGCTCAACGCGTTGCCGGGCCATTCGGAGAAGACGAACAGCACGCTGACCGTGCCGGTGTACGGGAACCATTCGCACGAGCCCTGCTACAAGGCTGGCAACTTCGCCGGTTCGTACTGCACGCAGGCGTGGCGGTGGCAGCTCGACTACGTCGTGGATGTGCGTGGCAACACTATGTCGTACTGGTACGGCAAGGATTCCAACAAGTACGCGCGGAACAACACCGACGCCGACGACACCACCTATGACCGGGCTGGTCATCTGACCCGGATCGATTACGGCACTTACGACCGGGTCGCGGATGTGCACGGTGTCACCGAGCGGTCGGTCACCCCGCACGCGCAGGTGCTGTTCGAGAACGCGTTGCGGTGTGTCGCGGACTGCGGCAGCGAGGCGGCGCCGGTCAAGGCGAACTGGAAGGACACTCCGTGGGATCAGGAGTGCAAGACCGATTCCTGCCCGCAGAAGTACGCGCCGACGTTCTGGACCACCAAGCGGCTGGCCAAGGTCACCACGCGGGTCTGGGACACCACCAAGGCGACTGCGGCGTGGCAGGACGTGGATCAGTGGACGTTGACCCACACGTTCGCGGCCAGCGCGGACAGCACGCATACCGGCCTGTGGCTTGACAAGATCGACCACGCCGGGCTGGTCGGCGGCACGGCCGCGATGCCGCCGGTGACCTTCGGCGCGGTGTCCAAGGCCAACCGGGTGCTCACCGCGAACGGCACCACCCACAACTGGCTGCGTATCTCCGACATCGTCACCGAGACCGGCGCCCGCATCCACGTCGACTACAGCAGGCCCCAATGCACCGCGAACAACCCACCGACCCCGCACACCAACACGTCGCTGTGCTATCCGGTGCTGATGCTCGACCCCCTCGACCCGAACCAGAAGAAGCTGATCACCGAGTGGTGGCACAAGTACCGCGTGGAGCACGTCAGCCAGGACGACGTGCAACTGGCCGGCGGCAAGCAGGCGCGCTCGGTGCACACCTGGTACGAGTACGGCGGAACGCCCGCCTGGCACTACGCCGACGACGACGGGGTGACCCGGCCGGAGCGGCGGACCTGGTCGCAGTGGCGTGGCTACGGCACCGTGAAGACCCGGGTCGGTGACAGCTTGGACGGCCCGACCACGCTGACGGTCACCAACTTCCTGCGTGGCATGCACGGCGACCGGGCGGCACCGGCCGGCGGCACGCGCACGGTCACCTCGCCCGCGTCACTCGGTGACGAAACCGTGCACGACGAGGACCAGTTCGCCGGTCAGGTCCGAGAGCAGGTCGTCTACAACGGCACCGAAACCAAGCCGGTGTCCAAGACCGTGAACGTGCCGTCGCGATCCGAACCGACCGCGGCCCGGGGAGACGTGGAAGCCCGGTTCACCGGCACCGCGGTCGCGTACACGGCGGCCGCGCTGGGCGACCACGGCAGCCGGGGCTGGCGAGTCAGCCGGCAGAACAACGAATTCGACTGGTCCTACGGCTCGATCGTCCGGACCCAGCAGGACGCCGACATCGCGGCGACCGGCGACGAGAGATGCACCACCAACACCTACAACCGCAACACCGCCAAGAACCTGACGCAGACCCTGCGTCAGACGACCGTCACGGCTCTACCGTGCGGCCAAGCGCCTGACGGCGCCGACGACGTCATCTCCGATCAACAGCTGACGTACGACGGAGCGGCCGGGCCGTCGACCCCGCCGGTGTACGGGTCGGTGACCCGCACCGAGCAGCTCAAGGACTTGACGGCCGCAGCCGGCACCGTGTGGCACACCGTCAGCAGCAGCACCTACCGACCGGACGGCCGGGTGGCCACCGCAACCGACATCAAGGGCAACGTGACCACCACCGAGTACACGCTCACCACGGTGACGACCACCGGGCCGATGCCGGGCTGGACGGCCAAGCGCGAGGTCAACCCGTACTGGGGATCCGACGTCAAGGTCGTCGACGTGAACGGCCGGGTCACCGCCGAGCTGGCGTACGACCCGCTCGGCCGCGTCGCCAAGGTGTGGCGGCTCGGCTGGCCGCGTGCCGGGCACGAGAACCAGCCGCTCAGCGAGTACCGCTACGTGTTCGCCCCGGGGCGCGACTCCTATCCGTACACCGCGACCAGCCAGCTCAACAGCGACGGCAACGTGGTGACGTCGTACCAGATCGTTGACGGGTGGTTGCGGCCCCGGCAGACCCAAACGCAGTCCGCGGCCGGCGACGGCAACCGCGTCGTCACCGACACCATCCACGATCAATACGGTCGCGCGACCACCAAGTACGCGGCTCACGTCGAACCCGGAGCGGCATCCGGGACGCTGTGGCACGAACCGGAATGGTCGGTGCCGGCGGTGTCGCGCACGGTGCAGGACCTCACCGACCGGGTCACCGCCGAGGTGTTCCTGTCCGGCGACGGCCGGGAGAACCTGGTGGAGAAGTGGCGCACCACCAAGACCCACGAAGGGGACCGGTCGACCACGACCCCGCCCGCAGGCGGCGTGGCAACCACGACCGTCACCGACGCCGATGGCCGCACCGTCGCCCTGCGCCAGCACACCACCGCGGCCGGCGTCGCGGGCGCCTACCGGGAAACCCGGTACGTCTACGACCGCAAGGGCCACCGGGTCAAGGTCATCGACCCGGCCGGCAACGAATGGACCTCCCAATTCGACGTCCGCGGGCGCGAAATCCAGACGACCGACCCGGACCGGGGCATCACGAGGACGGTCTACAACGACGCCGGCGAGACCGTCACCGTCACCGACGCGCGCGGCGAGGCGCTCTGGTACGGATACGACCAGATCGGCCGCAAGACCGAGGTGCGCGACGGCTCTCCGACCGGGGCTCTGCGCGCGCAGTGGAAGTACGACGCGCTCTACAGCGGCCAGGCGGGCTTCCGAGGGCAGCTCACCCAGAGCATCCGGTACGAGCCGGCCGGCTCCGCCAACGCCTACAAGTGGCAGGTTCGCCAGTTCGACGCCCGCTACCAGCCCACCGGCGTCAACTACGTCATCCCAGCCGTCGAGGACAAGCTCAGCCGCACCTACGTCTACAGCTACAGTTTCGCTGCGACGACCGGCCAGCCTCTGACCATGTCGTACGCGGACGGCCCGGAGGGTAGCGGCCTGGCCACCGAGCAACTGACCACCGACTATCACGACACCACCGGCCTACCGGTCCGGCTCGACACCAGCCTCACCGGGGCGGCCGGCCCGCTGCTCACCGCCAGCTACACCCCGTACGGCGAAGTCAACGGCTCCGTGCGTAGCGTCGTGGGCGAGACCGCCGTCGAGGACGTGATCTACCGCGACGAGGCGACCCGCCGGATCGAACGCACCACCGCCGGGGACGTCTCCGACCGGCGCTACACCCACGACCCGTACGGCAACGTCACCGAGATCACCGAGCCGGACGACCGGCAATGCTTCCGGCACGACCGGCTCGCCCAGCTCACGAGCGCGTGGACGCCGAAGCAGGGCGTGACCTGCGCCGCTGAACCGGCGGTGGCCGATCTGGGCGGTCCCGCGCCGTACTGGACGGACTGGACGTTCGACTCCACCGGCAGCCGGCTCACCGAGGTGTCGCATGCGGCGGCAGGGGAAACGACCCGCACGTACAAGATGCCGACCGGCGGCGCCGGTGTCGCCCGCCCGCACGCCCTCACCGAGATGACCACGACGGCGCCGGGCAAGGCGGCGGTCGTCAACCGCTACACCTACGACCAGGCCGGAAACACCGTCTGCCGGCCGGCCGGCAGCGAAACCAACGACTGCGGCAACGGCGCCGGCAGCCAGGTCGCCTCGTGGAACGCCGAAGGCCGGATGGCCGCGATCACGGCCGGCGGCAAGACCCAGCAGACCAACGTGTACGACGCCGACGGCACACGCCTGATCCGGCGCGACACCGCCGGCACCACGCTGTACTTGCCGGGTCAGGAGATTCGCCAGGAAGGCACGACGGTCACCGGCACCCGGCACTACTCCTTCGCCGGCGGCGTCATCGCAGCACGTAGGAGCGGCGCCGCGGTGGCGGCCAACCTCATCTGGCTCTACGCCGATCATCAGGGCACCCAGCAGACGGCCGTCAACGCCGCCACCCACGCTGCGACAGTGCGGCGTCAGACACCGTACGGCGGGCCGCGTGGCGCCCAACCGGCCTGGCCGACCGACAAGGGCTTCGTCGGCGGCGACACCGACCCGACCGGCCTGACTCACCTGGGCGCCCGCGAGTACGACCCGGCGACCGGCCGCTTCATCTCGGTCGACCCGCTGATGGACCTTGCCGACCCCACCCAATGGAACGGGTATTCGTACGCCAACAACAGCCCGGTCAGCAGCAGCGACCCTGACGGCCTGGCCCCGTGCCACGGCTACCAGGATGGGGACCTGTGCCCCGGACAGAAGATCGGGCCGTGGGCCGGCACCGTGGCCGGAGACACCGCACGCGACAAGCACTTCGGCGGCGGCACCAAGAAGCGCAAGCGCGACGACCGCTACACCGGCAACTGGGGTTCGCCGAAGCCCCGAACGTGCAGCACGGCCACGCCTGAGTACTGCCACGCGCCCGGAGCCCAGGACATGACGCCGTACCGGCTCGGGGTTGTCTGGGCTGTGCATTCCACCAAGATTCCCTGCCCGGACGACGACACTGCCTGCGCCAAGACCTACTACTTCCGTGAGGGTGATCCGTTCACCGAGCAGATTCGCGGATTGGACACCATTGAAAGTGCTCGGCAGGCCGTCGCCGCAGCCATAGCGGCTGGGGAGATCGGCGGACGAGTCGACCTGCATTACACCAAGTTCGATAAAGGGCAGCGTGGGTGGCAGGTCATGCAGGATGCCGTCGGGGTACTCGGCGATGTCGGCGTCCTAGGTATATTCGGCAGCGCAGTCGGGAGCCCGGAGGCCGAGGCATTCCTTGGATCTTACGATCTCGAATGGAGCGTCGTGGGTTACGATTCTTCCCGTAAGCCGGTTGTGGAATACCATTTGACCAATGCGACGACCAGAGGCTCCGCGACCGCGAACCCCTTCGGGTCCTACCACGGTAGAGGGAGCGCCGGAGCAGGGGGCGACGCGCGTCCCGGCGAGAGGTTCCAGACTCAGTCCGTTCGATGGCGCGAGACCGTCGAATAACCACCCGGCACGTCCGATCGGAAATCTCTGACACCGGACCCGGCCGCTCCTGCAATTCGGTGGGGCTGTCGGGTCCGGCGCCGGCTGCGGGTTGAAAACCTGGTTCAGCGGGCCGCGGCTTGCTCGCCAGATGCACCTCGAAGGCCGGCGGTGGCGCTGCGGCCGCCGGCGCCCGGCAGGAACGGGAACGTGACGCAGGCGACCGCCAGCGCAGCTATCCGGCGCCGTGTCGTGATCATCGGAGCCAGAGGCCCGCATACGCCTCAGGCGCACTGACGCCGTCCGGCCGGTCGGCGAAGTACAGGTCGCTGACGAGGGCGTAATAGGTGGGCCTCGTGAACGTACTGGTCTGCAGGATGAGGTATGCCGTGCCCGCGGCGTCGACGGTGACGGTGTGGGTGGTCTTGTAGATCGGCCGCTCCGTGGGGTCCTCGAACGCGTACAGGTGAAGGTCGGCCCGGCCGGCCGGGAAACCGCCGAGGTAAACCTGCACGGTCGATCCGGGGAATCCGACGCGCGGGAAGATCTGGACGGTCGGCTCGCGTGCCGGTTCGACCACGAACTCCGTGGTCGCCTTCTCGGGGTTCTTGCCCTGCTGGACGCTGACTCGATAGCGGCCGGGTGGGCTCCCCGGCGCCAGCGGCAGAGGGATCTCGTCCGAGCCGCCGGCCCACGGCCGGGTGACTGTCAGGACCGAGCCGCTGGGGGTGGCCAGCGTCACCCGCAGATCGTCGTCGAGGGTGGACAGCAGGCAGATGTATGGGATGCCGGGGACCGTGCGGTTACTGGACACGTCCACGTCGAGGGGCGGTTGGAGACTCACGGTTTGGCAGTCGGTCCCGCCGCCCGAGAAGAAGTCGAGCTGTTCGGCGACGCCCTCCGGCACCTGGTCGTCGCGTTCGAGCAGGTCGTCGAGGGAAGCGGTCTGCGGCCGGCCATCCGGGGCTTTCCCGCCCGGTGGCTCTTCCTCCGGCGTCCTGCCGTCCGGCGGCGGAGTCGTCGGCTGGGGGACGCCCGGCAGCGAGACGCCCGGGCGGGCTCCGGACGCAGAGGTCACACCGGCATGCACCCGAGGCGACGGTGAAATGCCGGACGTAGCGGAGAACGACGGCGACCAGCCGGGCGGCGTCGAGAACGGCGGCGACACCGGCGTGGCCTTCTCGGGAGCCGACGGTGGCGGGCCGGCGACGGCGGGCGGAACAGATTGTCCCGGGGCGCCGCTGTCGAGAAGCCGGACGGCGATGTCGGCCGCCAGCGTCAGCACGACGATCGCCGGCACCACGACGTAGCGCCTGGCGATCAAGGACTGGCCTCGGAGCCGGCCGTCGCGCGACGTTCCGGCAGGCTGCCGGCCATGACGGCCTCGCGTGACGTCGCCCGTTTCGATCACCGACCGCGCCCCCCAACCGCTGTCCTGGATCGATGGCAGTCTACCGAGGCGTGTCGATCCGTTTTGTGCCGTCAACTGACCTTGAGCAGCGCCGCAGCCACCTGCGCGAAGACCGCACCGGCCTGTGCCATGATCGGGAAGTGCCGGTTCCACCATCCGCGGCCACCCCGGCCATCCGTACCTCCTTGTTGCTGCTCGCCTACTGCGCCTTCATCAGCCTCGGCCTCCCCGACGGCCTGCTCGGCGTCGGCTGGCCGTCGATGGCGGGAGACCTGGGCCTCTCCACCGACACCGTCGGCGTCCTGCTGTTCGCCAGCACCGTCGGTTACCTGATCTCCAGCGTCGCGGCCGGGTTCAGCCTCGCCCGGCTCGGCGTCGGCCGGCTCCTCGCCGGCAGCACGGCCATGGCCAGCCTTGCCCTGGCCGGGTACGCGGTGTCGCCCGCGCTCGGTCTGCTGGTGCCATGCGCCCTGTTGGCCGGTTTCGGCGGTGGGGCGATCGACGCGGGGCTCAACGCGTACGCGGCCGGCGCGTTCGGTCCCAAGCACATGAACTGGATGCACGCGTTCTTCGGTCTCGGCGTCGCCATCGGGCCGCTGATCATGACCGGGGTGCTCAGCGGCGGACTGTCGTGGCGCTGGGGCTACGGGCTCGTCGCCGGCGCTCAGGCGCTGCTGGCCATCGCCTTCTTGGTCTCGGCGCGAACATGGGCGCGCGACAACGTCGGCGATGCGCCTGCGCCCGAGGTGGCGAGTTCGCGGATCGGTGCGACGCTGCGGATGCCGGCGGTGTGGCTCAGCGTCGTCGCGTTCGCCGTCTACGTCGGCGTCGAGGTGGCGACCGGTCTGTGGGCGTACCTGCTGCTCACCGAGGACCGCGGGCTGAGCGCGGCGATCGCCGGTTTCTGCGTGTCGGCCTACTGGGCGAGCCTGTTCGTCGGCCGGGTCGTGCAGGGCTTCACCGTCGAGCACCTGGGCACCGTACGTACGCTCACTGCCGGCCTCGGTGGCATGCTCGCCGGATCCGTACTGGTGGCCGTACCGGGACCGGACTGGCTGGCCGTGGCCGGCCTGATGGTGATCGGCTTCGCCGCGGCGCCGGTCTTCCCGTTGCTGACCTTGACCACCGCGGACCGGGTCGGGGCCGCGCACGCCGACCGGGTGATCGGCATGCAGATCGCCGCGGCCGGGCTGGGCGGCGCGCTCATCCCGGCCGGTGTGGGTGTGCTCATCGAGCGGGTCGGCGTGTACACCCTCGGCCCCTCGCTGGTGGTGCTCTCCCTGATCCTGCTGACGCTGTACGTGGTGGTGAACCGCCGCACGACGTGACGGCGCGCGCCACGGCCGGCAAGTCTCGTCCGCGCCGGGCCTAGCATCGCAAGGAACAGGGCCGCACGAGCGCCGGTCACGAGCGATCAAGATCCATGATCATCTCCAGCTGACCTCCAGTGTCGCGTTCTCGCCGACGAACGAGCACTGGGTGACAGCGGGACTGGCCGGCTGACGCGCAGAGTCGTGCTGGAACGCCGGAACGAGCACTGGGCGTCAGCCAGCCCGCCACGACCGGGCGTGACCTCCGCTATTTCGGCGTCCGGATCGACGGTTGCTTGAGGTCGAAGTAGACCGGCTCGCCGAGGCTGAGCTTGCCCATCTCCTCCATGACCGTCCGCAGCTCGCCGGGGATCTCCCGCTCCGGGTCGCTGGTGCGACCCTGCATGATCGGCTCCGTTGCGTTGCGAGATCGGCGGACAGGCTGAGCCGCGCCCGACAGGTGGTTAGAGCGCTTGGGCGAGTTCGGTGAACGCGGCTTGTCCGCCGCGGGTCCTGCTCTCCATTCCTTAATGCGCTGAAGCTTGAAGTGCTAGATCCGCTGGAGCTGGAAACGCTGGTTGGCGCCGCCGCCGGGGGTCCATTGCGAGATTCGCGCACCGTCGGCGGTGGAGGCCTGCCACACGTCCAAGGCCAGTCCGCTCTGGCGGTTGACCAGCCTGACCACTCCGCTGCCCTGGTCCTCCACCAGCCACTGCTGGCTGGCGGAGTTGGCATCGGGCTGCTGAGTGACGTCGGCACCGGTGCCGGTGCCGGCGACCTGCAGGACGAGACCGCTGTGCCGGGCCCGGATCCGGTAGTAGCCACCGCCGGAGGACAGGAAGTCGAACTGCTGATTGAGAGCGCTGCCGGCCTGCCACTGGATCAGCAGCGCGCCCGCGGCGGTCGACGCGCCGTTGATGTCGGCGGCCTTTCCGCTGTGCTGGGCGACCAGCCGGTAGTTCACGCCGGTTTCCACCGGCCCCGACCGCGCGGCCGAGCCGCGATAGGTGTGGCCGGCCTGGACGGCGAACTGCACGAGGTCGGTCTCCAGCCGCGTCGGTTGCACTGTGGCGCCGCTCGTGTCGTCGCGCAGTTCGAAGGTGCCGGTGAAGACACGGCTGCGGACCCGGACCGTGCCGCTGCGGTCGGAGGTGATGACGAGTTCGCTTCCGGTGGCGTTCCAGGAGGCACCGACGGTGTACCCGCCCCGGCCGCGCAGCCCGGTGACGCTACCGGCCGGCCAGGCCGACGGCAGCGCGGGCAGCACGTGCAGTTCCCCGTTGTGGCTGTGCAGCAGCATCTCGGCGATGCCCGAGGTGGCGCCGAAGTTGCCGTCGATCTGGAACGGCGGGTGCAGGTCGAACATGTTCGGCGCAAGCCGGTCGGTCCGTACCAGGTCACGGACGAGTTTGTGGGCGCGCGCACCGTCTTCCAGCCGCGCCCAGAAATTGATCTTCCACGCCAGCGACCAGCCGGTGCCGTCGTCGCCGCGCAGTTCCAGGGTCTGGCGCGCGGCCTGGTACAGCTGCGGCGTTCCCCGCCGCGTGATCTGGTTGCTCGGATGCAGGCCGTACAGGTGTGAGACGTGCCGGTGTGTCCGTTCGGCCTCCACCCAGTCGGCGAGCCACTCCTGGATGTTGCCGCGTGAGCCGACCCGGGTCGGTGCCAGCCTGTCTCGTGCCGCCACAACCTGGCTACGGAAGGATGCGTCCACACCGAGGACCTCGGCGGCCCGTGCGACGGCGTTGAACAGGTCGCGCAGGATCTGGTTGTCCATCGTCGGCCCGGCGCACACGCTGGCGTTCGAGTGGTGGGGCAGTTCCGGGGAGTTCGAGGGGTTGGTGACCAGATATCCGAGCGACGGGTGGGTCACCAGCGAGTCGAGGAAGAACTGTGCGGCGCCTTTCATCGCGGAATAGTTGGCGCGGAGGAAGTCGACGTCTCCGGTGAACTGGTAGTGGTCCCAGAGCATCGTGGCGAGCCAGGCGCCGCCGGTCTGCCACATGCCCCACAACGCGCCGTCGACGACGGACGACCCGCGCCAGGCGTCAGTGTTGTGGTGGGTCAACCAGCCGCCGGCGCCGTACTGCACGCTGGCGGTGCGGGCGCCGGTGACCGTCAGGTCCTTGACCATGTCGGCGACCGGCAGGAAGCATTCGGAGAGGTTGGTGGAATCGGCCGGCCAGTAGTTCATCGGCAGGTTCGCGTTGATGGTGTATTTGGAGTCCCAGGACGGCGCCATCTCCTGGTTCCAGATGCCTTGCAGGTTCGCCGGCTGGGTGCCCGGTCGTGAGGAGGCGATCAGCAGGTACCGGCCGTACTGGAACAGCAGGGCCGAGAACTGCGGGTCGTTGACGTTCGCGTGCTGGGCGATGCGCACGTCGGTGGTCTGATCGGCCGCCGCGGTGCGCCCCAGGTCGATCGTCACCCGGTTGAAGAGCGCCTGGTGGTCGGCGACGTGCCGGGCGCGCAGCTGGTCGAAGGCGAGGTTGCGGGCGGCGGTGAGGTGCCGCCGCGCGATGCCCTGATAGTCGCCGTTGACCGTGCGGTAGTTGACGTAGCTGGATCCGATGGACACCAGCACGGTGACGCTCGTGGCACCGGAGACCCGCAGCGTGCCGCCGGAGCTGCTGACCGTGCCCCCGGTGGCGCTCGCGGCAGCCAGGGCGAGGAACCGGACGGAGCCGGCGATGCCTTCCATGGCGCCGGAGATGCCGTCGAGGGCGATCGTCGTGGAATCCGGGCTGGACGCGGTCGTCTTCTGCGGGCTGTCGAACGTGGCGGTGAAGGTGGTCGCGTTGGCGCGGTCGGCCGTCAGCCGGATTGCGACGACCTGGTCGGGGGCGCTCGCGAACACTTCCCGTTGGTACCGTACGCCGTTGAGCACGTACGTGGCGGTCGCCGTGGCGGTGGTCAGGTCCAGAGTCCGGTTGTACTGCGAGGCGCCGCTGGCACTGCCGAACGCGAGCCGGAGATTGCCGACGGGCTGGTACGCCAGCTGCCCCACGGGGTTGCCGAGCATCGTCTGGTTGATCAGGTCCTGGGCTGACGTCCACTGGTCGGCGAAGACTCGCCGCCGGATCTCGGCGAGGTTGGCAGCACCCCGGGTATTGGCCGAGTCGTAGGGGCCGCCCGCCCACACGGTGTCCTCGTTGAGCTGCAGGCGTTCGGTGTCGATGTTGCCGAACACCATGGCGCCGAGGCGCCCGTTGCCGATCGGCAGCGCCCGCAGCCAGTCCGTTCCCGCGGGCTCGTCGTACCAGAGCGCCAGGTCCCCGGCGGCCAGCACACCCGCCGGCGGCGCCGCGCCGGCCCGGGCGGCAGCGGTCCACCCGGTCGGCAGCAGCGCGGCGCCGGCACCGGCCATCCCGGCGGCTAGCAGGTTCCTGCGTGTCACCTCAGTCATGGGATGTCTCCTCGCGGTGCGTCACGGGAACGTCCAGCGCTGATTGCCAGCCGTATCCGGCCGACTCAGGGGGTCGGTGATGGGTTCCGGCGGCAAGCTCCTGTGAGCGCTAACAAAAGCGACCGGCCACCAGGGTGCTCTCGTAGCGCACGTGATCATTCGTATGACGTCTGATGTTAAGAAAGGGATAGAGGCGTGTCAATGCACTTAGTCAGAACCCGCAGGAAATCATAAGTCGTATGATGTGTCTTTTCATAGACAGAGGCCGATGCCAAGGTCAGGCTCTGACCTCGTCCTACCCCACCAGGGAGAAGCATGTTGCGACGCATCGGAGACTCCCGGGTCCGCGCGGTACTGGCAGGCGCCGCCACGGCGCTCATCGCCATCCCCCTGGCCTTGGTGTCCGCGGCACCGAGCGCGTCGGCCGCGACCAGCCAGTTCCGGGGCGTCAACTGGGCTCGCGCGGGCGACAACTTCACCGGGAACCCGCTGGTCCTCTACGGGTTGAGCGCCAGCGACAGCTACACCACCGTGCGCACCAAGGCGGACGCCGTCCTCGCCGGCTTCGAGCGCAATCTCGGCGCGAACACCGTACGGTTGCCCGTCAACACCGCTTCCGTCGGCACGGCGTGGTGGAGCTCCTACACCGGCGTCATGGACTCGGCGACCGCCCGGGGCATGAAGGTCATCCTCTCGTTCTGGGACGACGGCCGGGCATCGTCCGGTGGCCGGATCACCGACACCGCGGCGTTCAACACGATGTGGAACACCGTCGTGGACAGGTACGGCGCGAACCCGCTGGTCTACTTCGAACCGATGAACGAGCCGGGCGGCTACAGCGCGGCCGAGTGGAAGAACGTAGCCGCCGCGTGGCTCGCCGCGCGGCCGTCGGTACCGCGCGACCGGGTGTTCATCAGCGGATCCGGCCTGAACCAGGACATCAAGACGATGTGCGCCGACAGCCGCTTCGACGGAACGTACCTGTCGCTGCACCACTACACGTTCTTCAGCGGCGCGAAGACCTATGACGGATGGGTGAACTTCCTGCGTGACGCCGTCGGGAGCTGCGCCGGCCGGACCGTCATCGACGAGTTCGGCGCCCCCATGGACACCGGCCTCAACTACGACGACGCCGGGAGCGCAGACAACTTCGTCCGGTACTTCCGGGCCACAACCCAGGTTCTCCGCGAACTCGGCATGGGATCCGTCTACTGGCCCGGGATCGGCGGCAAGATCACCGCTGGGCAGAACGACGACTGGTACGCCATGCAGAAACTGCAGGGCAGCGGCACCAACCTGACCCTGACCACACCCAACGTCACGGGCGCCAACCGCCTGCGGTACGCGTGGGGGCTCACCGGCACCGACCCGGCGCCCGCCAACCGGCTGCGCAACGGTGCCTCGGGCCGTTGTCTCGACGTTCCCGCCGCCAGCACCGTCAACAACACGCAGGTAGCCATCTACGACTGCCACACGGGCACGAACCAGCAGTGGACCGGCACTTCCGCGCGGGAGTTGCGAGTCTACGGGACCAAGTGCCTCGACGCCCGCGGCCGGGGCACCGCCAACGGCACGCCGGTCGTCATCTACGACTGCAACGGCGGCACCAATCAGCAGTGGACGCTCAACAGCAACGGCGCCATCACCGGGCAGGCCTCCGGCCGCTGCCTCGACGTGACGCAGAACAGCACCGCGAACGGTGCTCGCGTCCAGCTGTGGGACTGCACGGGCGGATCCAACCAGTCGTGGTCCCGCGCGTAGCCCGGATCCCGTCCGTGGCACGAGAGCGCGTCAACCACACGCATGGCTCAGATGCCGTCAGTAAAGCCAGTGCAGAGAACGATGCACGGGTCGCGTCGCGACTCCGGGATGGGTGATGCCGTTGCAGCACAACCCATCCCGGGAGTCCGGTTATCCGGTCGGGCCGTCCAGGCCGTGGACCGCCGGCACCTGCAGCTTCCGGTCGTCGCCGGAGCCGCTCAGGATCACCTTGCGCAGGGAGGTGTTGTTGGTGGTGCTGAGCTCTGCCAGCCGATCTGACGGGTTGGCCTTGACCTCGATGTAGTAGGTGCCGTTCGGTAGGTCGGTGACGTCGAACGACTGGCCGGGCAGAAACTGCGTGTAGGTGTCGCCGTTGCCGATGTCGAGCACCTCACGTACGGCGACGGCGGTGTTGGCGCCGCAGGAACTGGAGAGGTCCGTGTTGGTCGGCCGCACCTTGGCGTTCGGAATCGTGTAGTCGACCGCGTCGGTGTTGACCAGGCAGAAAGCCTCCTTGCCACTGCGGACGGCCTCTTTCTGGTCCGCCGTGAGCAGGCTGTACTGGGCGAAGTCGGTGAAGTGCCAGTGCAGGTGCCCCTCCCGCTTGTCCCACTCCATGGTGCCCGCATTGATCGACCCGACCTGCTTGCCGTTGGCGTCGTAGAAGTACTGGTAGGCGTCCATCAGGTCGGCGCCGGTGCGGCGGAAGCCGTCGACGACCAGCGGCGAGGTGCCGGCGTTCCAAACCGTGGCGCCGAAGACGATGTACTTGTGGCCCGGGGTGCCTCCGAGGTCCGCGCCGTCGGCCAGGCCGATGCCCCAGGCCGGCAACGAGCGCAGGTCGGGGCGGGGCCCCTTGGGCAGGGCCGCCCGGCTGGGCGCCGTCTCCGGACGGCGGGCAGCGGGGCGCAGATCGGGCGAGTAGGCCGACACCTGCTGGGCGGGATCGCCCTCGGTGAGGTGGTCGTGGCCGGCGGCGGGCTGGGCGGCCTCGACCTTCGCCTTCGCGCGGGCGCGATCCGCCGCGGAGAGCGCGCCCTCGACCACACTCTGGATCGTGATCGTGAGGTTTGTTCCGGCCCCTGCGATCTTGAAGTAGTCGCGGTACCGCGGGGCGATGTCGATGCTGGCCTGGTAGGTGCCGTCCGGCAGCCCCTCCAGCTCGCTCGGCGCGATGGCGGCCGTCCATCCGCTCTGGATGCCCCAGACGTTGCCGATCTGGAAGGGGTTGCCGTTGAAGCAGTCCATCGGATACGGGGTGGTGTCCGGCGCGTCCGGCCGGGCCCGGCTGGATTCGTAGGTGTTGGGGCAGAAGTCCTGGCTGCCGGAGACCACGGTCGCGCCGTCCGCGTCCGTCATGGTGACGGTGGTGAAGTCCTGGAGGCCGCCGAAGTCGGTGACCATGTCCGCGGGCAGGGTGACCTTAGTCTTCTTACCGTTCTTGGTGATCACCTGCCGGGCGACGATCGGGTCGGCGTACGACTTGCGCTTCACCTCGATCTCGAATGGATCCTTACCGGCTATGAGGTACATACCGATGCTCGGGTCCAGGAAGAAGGAGCCGAATTCGTACACGTACCTGGTGAGGGTGACGTCGGTCGCCGTGGTGACCAGACTGAGTGGCGGTGTGGGCGTGGTGTCGGCGTTGGCCACCGCTGTGCCGGTGGCGACCACGCCGGCGCCCAGGGCGAGCGCGACGAAGGGGCGCCATCGGCGCCTGGAGCGGGCAGTGCTGGTCATGCGAATCCTCCCCGATCAGTGGAACCGAGTTGTCGGGTCGACAGCAGCGTCAGCGGCCGCGACCCGTCGGGGTCGCAACGAGTCGTCGGATCTGTCGCATCAAGACCACGATCAGATCCCCTGAGCCACCGAGCACCGGCCCACCGGTGAGGTCATGCGGTTGCGGCATCGCGATTCCCCCGTAGTCCTCGTCGCGCCATCGACATTGGATCGTGTCGATGTCGGCCATGTCCACCCCGGTGCGATGGCAACACGACCCGACCGACGCGCAGCGGGCGGTGCTCTCTCCTCTGTTACCTGCGGGAACGAGTCATAATCGGCCGCGCAGAGGAGCGTAGATATTGATCGCCGACGGTATCCGGGGCGGGTGCGGACCGGCTCACCGTGGCGATCGACGCGGCCGCAGACGTGTTCAAGCGCGCTTGACCATTGGTCCGTCGCAACGTCGCAAGGATGCTACGCGTGGGGGTTCGAGTGCCCCTCGGACACACATTGAGCACGCGGCGTTCGGCGCCCGAGTCGGAACAGGCCGGATCCGCGCGGGCGATCAGCGGGCCGGCCGGCACATCAGCGCAGCGTCCCGATCGGCTGCCCGAAGCCGGAGCCAGGCACGAGTCTTCGGCACCGCCTCACGCCCGCGAGCCGAGTTGCACCGGCTCGCGGGCTGGAGGAAGACCTCAGTACCCGTAGATCATCTTGTAGGCGACCTCCGGCAGGAACTGACCCGCGCTGGAGCCGCCGCCCACGCCGCAGTTGCCGTCGGACTCGCCCGGCGTCTTGAGCCACAGCAGCATCTCGGCGCCCCCACCGAGCTGGCTCGGAGTGCCGATCCGGCGGCCGGCGGGGTTGCACCACTGGCCGTTGGCGCCGTTGCCGTTACGGCTGGTGTCGATCACGAAGGGCTTGCTGTAGCCGTACCGCCGCAGTTCCCCGGCGACCCGGTTGCCGTAGTTGATGTTGTCGCCGGTCGGGAAGTAGTTCGAGACGTTGAGCGCGAAGCCACGAGCGCCGGCCGCTCCGGCCGTGTTGAGGCGTTGCGCCATCGTCGCCGCGTCGATCCAGCCGGGATTGCCCGCGTCGAGGTAGGCCCAGGTGTTGGGCGCCTTGGAGCGGAACTGGTTGACCGCGCGGGACAGCATCCCGACGCGCTCGTTGATCTGCGACTGACTCATGCAGCCGAAATCGCCCAGCGAGTCAGGTTCGAGGACGACCACGGCGGGCCGGGTGCCGATAGCGGCGGCGAAGGAAGCGATCCACGCGTCGTAGGCGGCGACGCTGCCCGCTCCCCCGCCGGAGTGGCCGCCGCAGGCGTCCCGGCCGGGAATGTTGTACGCCACGAGCAGCGGAAGTTTGTCGACCGCGTCCGCGGCTGCGACGTACCGGCCGACCGCGCCCGCGATGTCACCGCTCCAGTTGCCGAACCAGCTGGCCATCGGCCTCTGCGCGATAGCGGAACGAATGGCGGCGGCCCGCCCGTCGCCGGGGTTCGCGGCGACCCATGCCGCCGGACTGGACTGGGGGTTGACGTAGAAGCCGCTGGTCTGACTCACCGGATCGGCGTGCGCGGGTTGCGCCCCGAGCAGGACGGCGGGGATCACGAGGGCCAGCGCGGCGAGGACCCGGGAGCGAAGAGCTCGTTGCATCGACGTGTCTCCTAGCGGGGATGGCGTCAGCCGCGAAACTGCTGCGCCGTTCGGGGCGGTCGAGCAGCGGCGACGGGGGTGGGGTGACGGGGGGACGGCGATCACGTGCACCTGGCCAAAACTGGAAGCGCTTCCAGAGTTTTCCATGTATCTATTTCGATTGATGCTTACGTCAAGCACCAAACTTGTCAAGAGATGCCTTCGCCGACCGTGTGGGAGAGGCAGACTTACTGGGACCGCTTCCGGGCGCGCCACCATCGACGGACGCTGCTGCCGCGCCACGTCCTCATCATCGGTACGATCAACCGGCGACTCATCGGCCAGGAAGGACCCGGCATCGAGATGGCAGCGACCCCCCGGCGTCAGCCCACTCTCGACGAGGTGGCCGAGCGGGCCGGTGTCTCACGTTCCGCGGCGTCCCGCGTGATCAACAAGGCGCCGCACGTCAGCCGCGCGACTCGCGACGCCGTCGAAAAGGCGATCAAGGAGATGGGCTACCTGCCCAACCGTACGGCCCGCGCCCTCGCCACCCAGCAGACCGGCATCGTCGCGCTCGCCGTCCCCCATGACAACCCTGAGTTGTTCGCCGATCCGTTCTTCGCCCAGGTCATCGTCGGCGTGTCCGCGGCGCTCGAGGAGACCGACCTGCACCTACTGTTGTGCCTCGCCAGTTCCGGCCGGGGCCGGGCCCGGCTGACGAACCTGCTGCGCACCCGCGGCGTCGACGGCATCATGCTCATGGCTCTGCACGGCGACGATCCCCTGACCGACATCGTCGCCCGAGCCGGCCTGCCCACGGTCTACGTGGGCCGGCCGTTGCACACCGAGCCGCGGTGGTTCGTCGACTCCGACAACCTCGGTGGGGCCCGGCTCGCGACCGAGCATCTGATCCGCCTGGGCCGGACCCGGATCGCCACCATCACCGGCCAGCTGTCCACCGACGCCGGCGAGGCCCGCTACCGCGGCTACCGCGAGGCGATGATCATCGCTGGGCTCACCCCGCACGGTACGGCGGAGGGCGACTTCACCGAGGACTGCGGCGCCGCGGCGATGAGGGCTTTGCTCGATTCCCACCCGGACCTCGACGCCGTATTCGCCGCCAGCGACAATCTGGCGGCTGGAGCCCTGCGCGCACTGGCCGAGGCGGGACGGTCGGTGCCGGCTGACGTCGCCGTGGTGGGCTTCGACAACCTCGGCGTCGCAGAACGCACCGATCCTCCGCTGACCACCGTCCACCAGTCGGTCCAGGACCTCGGGAAGGAGGCGGCCCGCATGCTCGTCGCGGTGATCGCCGGACAGCAGCCCGCATCGATCATCCTGCCCACCCGGCTGGTACGGCGCGGATCCGCCTGATCTCCCGGCGATCATCGCAGCCGTCGCACCGCCCGGTCGGCCAGCTCGGCCAGCGCGCAGCGGCTCTCCGCGGCCATCGGGGCGGCCTCGAGCGCGGCGCGCGGTGTCGGCGCGTACTCGGATCATCTGCTCGATCTTCTCCCGGCCAGGAAGACGGGGCGTGCAGGTCAGCGAAGGTGGGGTGCATCGAGGGCCGGCCCCGGCGACGATCACCGCGGCCCAGGGTGTCGTCATGGATCAGCGCGAACGCGTGGAACAGCTCCAGCGCGGCGGCGGCGATCACGATCGGTATGCCGTCCGGGCCGCCCGCGGACCGCCAGCCCCATACATCTCATAGATCAGCAGCACGGTCAGCGCGTACGGCGCTGCTGACCATCCTCCGGGGTCGCGCGGGCGGTGATCTCCTGGACTGCGGTGAAGTCCTCGTCGCTGACCAGGGCCGGATGCGTGCGTTCGGGGCAGTTGACCCAGTCTTCGCGGGCGTTCCATATCCGGGCCGGACCGAGACTGGTCCGCCGATCTCCCGGTACCGCTTCGCGGTGATCGGTGAACTGCCGGTTCCACACCTGCCGGCCGGTGTAGTGCGGGTTCGCCAGAATCGCCGCCACCGTGCGCAGCGTCCACATCGTGCCCTCGCGATGCGGATTCCGAGCAGGGTCGTAGACACCGGTGACGGGCATCCGCCGTTCGTTGAGCATCCGCGCGATGCGCGCCGTGCTCCAGCCATCGAGGCGGCGGGCGAATATCCACCTCACGTGGTCCGCCGTGGTCGGATCCACCGCCAGACGATGCCGGCGCCGCGTTCGGATGCGGGCCACCGTCCACCAGCTGGTAGCCGTACGGCGGGCGGCCACCGAGGTGACGGCCCTGCTCCCGCACCTGGATCGTCATCGCCGCCCGCGCCCGGAACCGCGTTCGCAGCTTCGTTTGGACGGTGTTCTGCCGGTTGGCAGCGTGAGGCGCTGCCCGAAGCGAGTCCGGGCCGGTTCATCCGCGGGGCATGAAGACGGCGCCGGCAGCGCACAGGACGATTACGGGGACGCTCGTCGAATCGTTGGCGCAGCAAGTGCGCTCCTTTATATCGAAGGACTAGAGATGGCTGATCAGCATGGTGTCGACCGCTCCCGCCTGCCTCTTCGCGATCCTCCGTTCGCCGGGCGTCGCGGGCGCACCCTGGCAGATTCCACGCCGGACTGGGGTGCCGCCGGCGACGTGAGGCCGCCGGAGGGTGCGCCGAACATTTTGCTCGTCCTGATCGACGATGCCGGGTTCGGTCAGCCGTCGACATTCGGCGGTCCCGTCCAGACGCCGAACTTGACCCGGATGGCCGACGCCGGCCTGCGGTACAACGCGATGCACATGACGGCTCTGTGTTCGCCGACGCGTGCGGCCCTGCTGACCGGCCGCAACCACCACCGGGTCGGTTTCGGCTCGACCGGCGAGTTCTCCGGGCCGTTCCCGGGCTACACCTCGGTAGTGCCGAAAGACTGCGCGCCGTTCCCGAAGGCGTTGCAGATGAACGGATACTCGACCGCCGCATTCGGCAAATGGCACATGACGCCCAACCACGTACAAGGTCCCAGCGGGCCGTTCGACCGCTGGCCCAGTGGCTGGGGATTCGACTACTTCTGGGGCTTCCTCGGCGGCGAGTCCGGCCAGTACGACCCGATGATCTACGAGAACAACAGCGTCGACCAGGTCTACGGCGGACCTGCCGACCGTAGCTTCTACCTGCCCGACGCGATGGCTGATAAGACCATCGAGTGGCTACACGGGATTACCGCCCACAACGACACCAAGCCGTGGTTCGTCTACTTCTCGACCGGCTGCGCTCATGCCCCGCACCAGGTGACCGAGGAATGGCACGCGAAGTACCGCGGCAAGTTCGACGCCGGCTGGGACGTCTACCGAGAAGAGACCTTCGCCCGGCAGAAGGCGCTCGGGGTGGTCCCCGAAGATGCGGTGCTGACCGAGCGCGACGAGGCCTTCCCCGCGTGGGACTCGCTGTCGGCCGAGGAGCGCACGCTGTACGCCCGGCAGATGGAGGTCTACGCGGGTTACCAGGAGAACGCCGACCACAACGTCGGCCGGGTCCTCGACGAACTGGAGCGGATGGGTCAGCTCGACGACACCCTGGTCCTCTACATCTGGGGTGACAACGGCGCGTCCATGGAGGGCACCCTCACCGGCTCCTTCAACGAGCTGACCATGTTCAACGGCATCCCGCTGACCCCTGAGCAGCAACTCGCGTTGGTCAACGCCTCCGGCGGGATCGACGCGTGGGGCGGTCCCACCACCGCGCCGCACTGCTCGGCCGCCTGGGCGTGGGCCGGGAACGCACCGTTCCAGTGGGGCAAGCAGGTCGCCTCGCACCTCGGCGGGACGCGCAACCCGATGGTGGTGCACTGGCCCGGCAACATCGCCGCACAAGGCGGCCTACGCACCCAGTTCACCCACGTCATCGACATCGGCCCGACGATCCTCGAGGTCGCCGGCATCCCGCAGCCAACCTCGGTCGACGGTATCGACCAGTTCCCCATGCAAGGCACCAGCCTCGCGTACACGTTCGCCGACGGCACTGCACCGGAGCGGCACACCCAGCAGTACTTCGAGATCTTCGGCAACCGCGCGATGTACAAGGACGGCTGGTGGGCCGCGTCGAAACTGCCCCGCATCCCCTGGGACCTGACGCCACCGACGCTCCGCAGATTCGCTCCCGACGTTCTCGACCCGGACGCACTGACCTGGGAGCTGTACTACCTGCCCGACGACTTCTCCCAGGCCAACGACCTCGCCACCCGGCATCCGGACAAGGTCGCCGAGCTCAACGCGCTGTGGTGGCAGGAAGCCGAAGCCAACTACGTCACCCCCCTGCTGGCCGGGCTGTCGGCGTTCTTCGGGATCGTCCCGCCGCTGAGCGAGAAGACCCGCTGGACCTTCTGGGGTAACGATGTCCAGAACTTCCCGCAGGGCATCATGCCGCCGACCCTCAACCGTTCCTACACCATCACCGCCGACGTCGAGATCCCCGAAGACGGGGCCGAGGGCGTGATCGTCGCCGCCTTCGACCACCTCGGCGGTTACAGCCTGTTCGTGATGGACGGCAAGCTACACCACACATACAGCTTCATCGGCATCGAAACCTACCGGCACGAGTCCACCACCACGCTACCCACCGGAAACGTCCGGGTCCGCCTCGAATTCGAGGCCGACACACCGGTCATGGCGCCAGCCGGCACCGTGACCTTGTTCGCCAACGACAGGCAGATCGGCGGCGGCCGGATGGACCACACCGTGCCAGCCTTCTTCAGCGGATACGCCGGCCTGGACATCGGCCGCGACAACGGCGAGGTCGTCGACGGCCGCTACGAGAAGCTCGCGCCCTTCGCCTTCACCGGCACCATTCACAAGGTCACTTACGACATCCGACCGCCTGGCCAACCCCACAACGATGCACTCCACCAAGCCCAGTACGCGGAATCCCAAGCACGCCACGTCGAGGCCTGACCGAGAACCATTGAGGTGGCGGCCCCGCCCATCACCGGCATCATCATGTCGGTCACCACCAGATCCGGAAGCCAAGCGCTCACCGCGGCCAGCGCAGCGGCACCGTCGCCCGCTTCGACGACCTCATGACCGGCACGCATCAACACCCGACGCAGCACGAACCGCAAATCCGGTTCGTCGTCGACCACCAGAATCCTGCCCACCCGAACCCATCCGTTCGCCAAGGCAGCTTCCGCAGCCCTCCGTGCCGAATAGGGCATATGACGCATGATCTTCTATATCGGACATGCTGTGGTCGCGCCGTGGCGGCGCAGCGCCGTCGCCATCGCCCCGGCGTACGCGGTCGGCAAACCGAGGATGAGCCCCGGAGACCAAGGTTAGGGTGTTCATCGCCGCCTGTACCGGACCGGGCCGCGCGCCCGGCTTCCTGGGCCGTTACCCGCGGGCGGGGCGCTGCTGACCCGCCGGCTGAACACCGAGCTGGTCACGGACATGTGGGACGACCTGTTAGGGGTGGCGGCCAGCGTGCAAGGTGGCCACGCCACCGCGGCGATGGTCGTCGGAAAGTTGTGCTCGGCCAAGCGCCAGCAGAACGCACTGACCGGCGCGATCAAGAAGTACGGGGCGTTGCGGCGCACGGTGTATGCCGCCCGGTATTTTGCCGATGAGACCTGCGAGCGGCGTATCGCCCGGCAGCTGGACAAAGGCGAGAACCTGTACGCCCTGCGCTGGTCGCTGGGTACGCCGGCGAGGGCGCGTTGCGCCGGCGTCAACCACGAGCAGCAGACCGAGCAGATGTGGTGCCTGACCTGGCCACGAACGCCATTGTGTGCTGTTCGACGGAGTACCACGGTCTGGCCGTCGGTGCGCTGCGCGCGGGCGGCCTCATCGTTGACGATGAGGTTCTGGCCCACATCTGGCCCATCCACCACGAGAACGTGCACTTCTACGGCGATATCGACGGAGTGGGTGCCGAGCTCGACACCGACGGGTACCGGCCGCTGCGGCTGTCCGGTTAGAACGGCCCGGGTCTGTGTAGGAGCCGATAGCAGCCCAGGCTGCCTCTCCCCGACCGGTGAGCGGTCACCGAGGGTGGTGGGTTTGTTTCGGCGCCGGCCGGGAGGCGGTTCGCGGGCCGGCGGCCGGCGGGTGCACGAAGGCGCGGACCCGGGCGAGTAGTTCCTGGCTGGTAAAGGGTTTCTCGACGATGGTGACGCCCTCGGGCAGGGTGCCGTTCTCGGTGAGGACCGGTTCGGCGTAGCCGGACATGTACAGCACCGGGATGCCGGGGCGGATGGCGCGGATGCGGGCGGCGACTTCGTTGCCGGTCATCTTCGGCATGATCACATCGGTGAGGAGCAGGTGGATGCGGTCGGGGTAGGTTTGGGCGACCTGGATGGCCTGCTCGCCGCCGCTGACGGTCAGGACGTAGTAGCCGGCGCGGGTCAGGATCCGGCCGGTGATCACGCGCAGATCGTCTTCGTCCTCCACCATCAGGATGGTCTCGTGCGGTGATCCGTCGGCGTCCGGTTCGGTGGTCATGTCGGCGTCGGCGCTGGTGTCGTGGAGGTCGGGGTCGACGGCGGGCAGGATGACGGTGACGGTGGTACCGATGCCGTTCTCGGAGTACAGGCGGATGTCGCCGCCGGCGGCGGTGGCGATGCCGTAGACGGTGGCCAAGCCCAGTCCGGTGCCGGAGCCTTTGGGTTTGGTGGTGTAGAACGGCTCGAAGGCGCGTTCGATGACGTCCGGTGGCATGCCGCTGCCGGTGTCGCTGACCCGGATGCGCACGTAGCGGCCCACCGGCAGCGGTGAGCTGTCGAGGTCGTCGTCGCCGACTTCGGCGTTGCTGGTGTCGATGGACAGGGTGCCGCCGCCGGGCATCGCGTCGCGAGCGTTGACCGCGAGGTTGACCAGGATCTGCTCGATCTGCCCCGCGTCGGCGTGCACCGGCCACAGATCGCGATCCAGGGAGGTAACCAGGTGAATGTGTTCACCGATACTGCGGCGCAGCATCGGCTCGACGTCACCGATGACGTGGTTGAGGTTGAGGACCTCGGCCTGGGTGATGTCACGGCGGCCGAACGCGAGCAGCTGTTTGGTCAGCCGGGTGGCGCGTTCCGCGGCCCGGCTGATCTGGCCGCAATCTTTGCGGGCGTCGGCCAGGTCGGCGGGGTCCGGGGTCGAGACTTCGAGGGTTTCGGCGATCATCTCGGCGTAGTTGCTGATCACGGCGAGGATGTTGTTGAAGTCGTGAGCGACGCCGCCGGCGAGCTGGCCGAGGCTCTCCAGCCTTCGGGTGTGCTGCAGGCGGTGTTCGGCGGCGTCGCGTTCGGCCTGGGTGATGAGGCGTTCGCGTTCGGCCTGGGCGATCAGCCGGTCGGTGACGTCGCGGATCGCGGTGGTCACGATCATGCCTTTGTCGGTGGTCACCGAGGACAGGCTGATCTCGGCGGGGAACTCGCTGCCGTCCTTACGCACGGCGGCCAGTGCGGCGCCGGCGCCCATCGGGCGGATCCGCGGATGGGCGAAGTAGCCGTCGCGTTTGAGCGGGTGCCCGCCGCGCAGCCGCTCGGGGACCAGGATGTCGACGCACTGGCCCAGTAGTTCCTCGCGCTGGTAGCCGAACAGTCGTTCGGCTTGGGCGTTGATCAGGGTGATGGTGCCGTCCCGGGTGACGCCGATGATTGCGTCGGGGGCGGCTTCGAGCAGTCCTTCGAACATGGCTTCGGCGCGCTGACGTTCGCTGATGTCGCGCGATACCGACGCGACACCGGCTACCCGGCCGTCATCGTCGGTGATCGGTGACAGGGTCAGCGACACGGTGATCACCACCCCGTCCTTACGACGGCGCTTCACCCGCTGCTGATCGATACGCTCACCAGCGGCGATGCGCGCCATGAACTCCGCTTCAGCCTCCTCCTGCCCTGGCGGGAAAAGCATGGACGCGTGCCTGCCGACCACCTCGTCAGGGTGGTAGCCGTAGAGCAGTTCGGCGCCGCGGTTCCAGCTGGTGATCGTCCCGTCGATGGTCTTGCCGATGATCGCGTCGTGCGACGACTCGACGATCACTGCCAGCCGCTCGCGTTCCGCGAGGGACTGCGCCCGCCCGGCGAGCGCGGCGGCCTGCACCGCCAGCTCGGTGAACGCGGCGACGTCGTCCTCGGCGAACAGGCTGCGGTAGCGGCTCAGCAGCAGCACCGCGCCGCGGCCGGCTCCGGCCGGCACTGGTGCCACGGTCACGTACCGGGTGTCGCTGGCCTGAGCGAACATCACCGCCACCGCCGGCGGATGAGTCCATCCAGCCATCGCGTCGATGGTGTCCGGCACGGCCAGGACCTCGTCGAGGTCCTGGCGGGTGCATTCCAGCTCGTTAAGTGTCGCGTCGCCGCAGCCGGCCACCCGCACCGTCTGGCCGCCGGCCGGCATCAGCACCACCACGGCGTCCGTCGCGAGCACCTCGGTGGCGCCTGCGCAGTAGCGCTTCCATGTGGCCGACGCCGGTTCGTCGGGCGGCGCGGCCAGCATCCGGCGCGTCACCGCGTACGCGGCCTCCTGCACCCATCTGCGGCGCAGCCGGGAAGGGGGTACGAACGCCAGCAGATACAGCCCTCCGGAGATCGCGGCGAGCCCCCGGGACTCCAGCCTGGTCACCTCGCCGGCCCCGGACAGCAGCAACGCGACACCGAACAGGCCTGTACCCGCCGCGGCGCACCACAACCGGACCCGGGCCGCGCCGCCGTGACGGCGCGCGTGCGCGCCCAGCAGGCATGCCGCCAGCAGCTCCAGAGCGAAGAACACGATTACCGCTGGCCACACCAGCGGTTGCGGCATCGGCGCCTGCGAGGTCGCCAGGACAGGCAGCGTGGTGAGCAGCCACGCCCCCACCACCACCGGCCACCACCAGGCCGGCACCGGGCGCAGCCGACTCACCACCCGCAACGTCAACAGCGGCTTAGCCAGCAACATGGCAATCGCCGCGACCATCCACCCGCGCGGCAGCGAACCCATGAATTGCCGGGCCACGCCGAGGACGAACAGCATCGCCACCGACGCGAACATCCACATGACGTCACGCAGCAACGGGTCCCGGCGCCGCAGGTACCCCCACGACACCCACAACAACACCAGAGCGAACAGTGACGTCACCAAAATCAGCGCCATCGGATCCTCTGTCCCGCCGCACACGAGAGCCCGGCAATAGGGGCGAATCCGATCAGGCTATGCCCCAGCCGGCCGGCTCGTTCGGAAACACGAGCGATGAACCGAACAACAAGATCAACAAGGCGGCTCGCAGCGTGCGGAAACCCGTCAGAAATCAACGTGCGGCCCCCGCCGCCTGCGACGGGCGAACCGTACAGTGCGCAGGTGATGGCCATCGGCTACGCCCGCGTCTTCACCCGCGAGCAGAACCCCGCCCTGCACCACGACGCGCTCACCACCGGCTGCGCCCGGGTGTTCACCGACGTCGCCTCCAGGGCCAAAGCCGACCGCCCGCAACTGGCCGCGGCCCTGAAGTACCTACGCCCCGGCGACGTGCTAGCCGTGTGGCAACTGACCGGCTCGGCCGCAGCATGCGCCACCTCATCGACACCGTCAACGCCCTGCACGAACGCGACGTGCAGTTCCGATCCCTGCGTGAAAGCATCGACACCACCGCATCCGGCCGGCTGACGTTCCACCTGTTCGCCGCGCTGGCCGAGTTCGAACGCGACCTGCTGCGCGAACGCACCACCGCCGGACTGACTGCGATCACCGCCCCCCGCACGGTGGCGCCGAAACTCACGAACATCGAAAGTGATGAGATCTTGCTGGCGCCCGAACTCGGCGACATCTGGCGCCGGAACTCACGAGCAAAAGCAGACCACCGAGCTCGACAGCAAGCCGAGAAATTGTCCTTGACAGCGGAGTTGTTCGTCTGCTACCGGGGTTTGTCCGGACGATGGTTTCTGCCATCGCAGATTGTCCGGCCGGAGGTTCGAGGCGGCCGGGGGCCGTTCGATCGTGACTGGTTGACTAGGCCGTCATGTTCGACCTGGCACGGCCGTTCTCCACAGTCGCGATCCCGCTGCGGATGCTGGTGGAGACCTGGGCGGAGCGGGTGGCCACCGCACTGCTCGAGGGCCTGGCCGACGGCCGCACGCTCACGCAGTGGGGAGCCGAGGTCGGCGCTGGCGCGCGTACGCTGCGCCGGGTTTCTGGCCGGGACCGGCCTCACGTTCAGCCACTGGCGCACCCACGCCCGGCTGCGTGCGGCGGTGCCCATGCTGGCGGCCAGCCGGTCGCCGGCCGGGCCGGCTACGGGACACCGAGCGCGTTGTCATCGTGTTCCATCGCACGGTTGGCGTTCCACCGGGCGAGCACTTCGCCCGGGATCAGAATTGACTTGTCGCAAGTCTTGTCTCAATATGGTGAGACAACGCTCGCGACAAGCTGGGGAGGCCGCCATGCCGAGGAAGGTGCGTCCGACGGAGCTCGAGATAGCCCGTCTGTGGTTGGCCGCGCGCGGCCTGGCCGACGTCACACCGACACCGATGCTGGCGGCGCGCCTGACGGCCCGGCGACGTGCGCGGCTGGCCGCTGCCCTCCTGCCGGCCGCGTTCCTCTGCGCAACTGCCCTCGTCTACGTCTCCGCCTTGCCGATCCGTCCCGCGGATGACGGGTTCGGGACGCAGCGGCGCTGGGCGCTAGTGATGCTGACCGCGCTGGTGGCCGGGTTGGTACTGGGCCTGTCGCTGCTGGACCGGTGGGTGCGGCGGGTCGATCAGCAGGCCGGCGCGGAGTTGCCGCGACGGGCGACCCACTCCGTCCGGCCCGGCTGGCGAACCGTGCTCGGCGTACCGCGGGCCGCGTTGCTGGCGATCACGTACGCGGGTGCGGCAGTGCTGGCGGTCGCGGCCCTGAGCATGCGGGACGGCGCCGCGAGGTACGCGGCGGTCATCCTGCTCATCGCGCTGTGCGGGGTCGCGGTCGGTACCGCCGCCCAGCTACGCCATGTGCTCACCCATCCGGTAGTGGCCGACGACGAGGGCTCGCTGAAGGCCGACTTCCTCATGCGCGTCGAGGACGCCCGCGAGGTGGCCCTACCGTCCGTGGTGTGGTCACTGCCGGTCGTGTCGGTATTCGACACCGGGCTCGATCCGTGGAACACGGGCTGGCTCGTCTTCATAATCCTCAGCGTCATCGCGCTCGCCCTGATCACGGCGTGGGACGCGCGGAGCGCCCTAGCGGCCCAGCACGGCCCCAGCGCCCGGTGAACCGCATGATCGTCATCGACCCGGCCTCGCCCGTCCCACCGTTCGAGCAGCTCCGCGCCCAGCTCGCCCGGCAGATCCAGGAACGCACGCTGGCCGTGGGCACCCGGCTGCCGACCATCCGCCGCCTGGCCGCGGACCTCGGCTTGGCGGTCAACACGGTCGGCCGGGCCTACCGGGAACTGGAAGAGGCAGGGCTGATCGAGACCCGCGGCTCGGCCGGCTCGTTCGTGTCCGCAGCCGGCGAGCAGGGACGCGAACGGGCCCGCCGCGCCGCCGCCGAGTACGCCGCCGTCATCGCCAGCCTCGGCATCGACACCACCGAGGCCGTCCGCATCGTCCAAGCGGCGCTGACCCAGGGCGTTCCAGAAGTCAGCTGAACGTCGGAGAAAACCTCCACCTCCCCGGCGGCGAAGAACGCGTCCTGGTCGGCGCCGATCTGCTGGACGTAGACCTCGTCGAAGCCTGGGGCGACGTACTGCCGCACCGACTGGGCGTGCTGGTCGAGATCGGGCCCGACCGGCAGCTAGTCAACCAGTCTCGACCGAAACGGCCCGCGGCCGCCTCGAACCTCAGGCCGGACAATCTGCGATGGCAGAAACCATCGTCCGGACAAACCCGGCGGCAGACGAACAAACTTCGCTGTCAAGGACAGAAATCCAGCGGGAACGAACGAGTTTCGGCGAATGGCCGTACAGGAAATCTGCGAACTTGCGCGCTTTAAGAACGCGGCAAGTCAAAGATCACGGAGGGCACGAGCGGCATCGGTACCCGGGAAGGCAGCATCAGCGCCCTGGTCACCAGCTAGTTAGCGCGCTGCCGCGTACTCGCGAAGATTCAGGCGGCTATCTCTTGGCTCCAAGCGCTGTATCGACACGCGAGGTGTCAGTTCCTCTGGCAAGCAGGGCGTCTACGGCGTCAAGAAGCCTTTTCGGCGCGAAGGGCTTACTGAGCATCGCCGCTGCGCCGGCATAGTCGCTCCGAGGATCGCTGGGATGGATTGATCCGCTGACGAGCATCACGGGAATGTGTTGCAGGTCTGGGTCATGGGTGATGGCGTCGCATAACTCCAGCCCGTTCATGCGTGGCATGTCGACGTCAGTGATCACGACGTTCGGACGGTACTGACGGACGGCGGCCAACCCCGTGACGCCGTCGACGGCGGTGATGACAGTGTGGCCGGCGCGTTGCAGTGACCGCTCGATGAGCGCCCGGACGTCGTCGTGGTCGTCAACTGTAACTATCAGAGCCACTACCGGCACCCCCTGCTGCTGTCGCCGCCGACCTAGCCCTGAACGGGCTGATCCACGGGTCAATCGTCCGTACGGACACAAATCTGAGGGGGATCGACAGCAAAGTTCGTCGAGCTCACCCGGGTCCTACCTGAGCCGGGGTAGAGAGGTGAGATGCACACTCCAGCGGATGCCGGTGACCTGATACCGCGGTTGAGCCTTGACCTGGTGCTTGACACGGCGCTGGAGGCGTTTATCGCCATCGACTCCAACCAGCGGGTCACCTACTGGAATCCGGCCGCCGAGCAAACGTTCGGCTACAGCCTGCAGGAAGCCATCGGCCAACCGGTCGACGAGCTGATCATCCCGGAAACACACCGCGCCGCGCACCGCGCCGGTGTGGCACGAATGGTGGCCGGCCACCCCGGCACCCTGCTCGGGCAGCGTCTGCACCTACCAGCGCGTCACCGCGACGGCCACCGCCTGTACATCGAACTCACCTTCGCCCCGGTCACCACCGATGACGGGCTCCAGTTCTACGCGTTCGCCCACGACATCACCGAACAACATCGCGCCGAGCGGTTCCGCGGCTGCCAACTCGCCGTAGGCGCTGCGCTGTCGCAGGCCCACGACACCAGCCAAGCCGCCGACGCAGTCCTGGAGGCCATCGCCATCAGCCTGCAATGGCCCTACGCCGAACTGTGGACGCCCGCCGAGCAAGAACAACTGCTCGAATGTACGGCGCGCTGGAGCGCACCAGGACGCGACTTCACCGCCTTCCACGCCGACAACTACCCCCGGGGCGCCGGAGCCCCCTGGCTCGTGTGGGAGAGCGGCGAACCGCTGTGGATACCGAACCTCGCCACAGACGGCCGTTCCCCCCGCAGCGCCTTAGCCGACCGGGCCGGCCTGCACGCGACCCTCCTCGTGCCCGTACGCAGCGGCACCACCAACCTCGGTGTTCTGGCTTTCTTCGGCGAGGAAATCGAGGACCCCGCAGACATCCTCATGTCCCTGCTGAACGGCATCGCCGCGCAGCTGGGGCAGTATCTGGAGCGGCGGCGCGCCGAAGAACTCGAGGTCGAACTGTCCCGTACCAAGGAACACTTCATCGCGGTGATCACCCACGAGCTGCGGAACCCGCTCGCGGCCGTCGCCGGCAACGCCTACCTCATACTCGATGACGCCGACGATCTGCCCTCGCAACATCGCGACAGCATCGAGGTGATCGCCCGCAACGCTGAACGCATGTCCGGCCTCATCGACGACCTGCTCGACCATCGACAGCTCGAATCCGGCCAGTTCGCACTGCACTTCGAGCCGGTGGACCTGTGCGAAGTTCTCCAGGAAGCCCTCGCCGATATACAGGCCGCCGCCGACGGTAAGCGCCTCACCTTCGCCATCAGCTTGCCACTCGACGCCATTGTCAACGGCGATCGCACCCGGCTGCGGCAGGTCGCCGACAACCTGATCGGCAACGCCGTGAAATACACCCCAGAAGGCGGTCGTATCGCCGTCACTGTCATCCCACAGGAGGATCACATCACCTGCACGATCAGCGACACCGGCATCGGCATTCCGCCCGCCGAACGCCACCGGATCTTCACGCCGTTCTACCGAGCAACGACTGCCCTCACGTCCGACCGCCCCGGCACCGGGCTCGGCCTGGCAGTCACCAAAGCACTCATCGAACATCACTGCGGAACCATCGACTACACCAGCGACGGCGCCCACGGCACCACGTTCACCGTCACCTTGCCGAGAGCCTTCCTGCCCGCAGGCCAGGACATCACCGACGGCAGCGACCCCGCCCGTCGCCAGCACCGGACCGGCCCAACCTCGGCCACCGCTTCACCCTTGCCGACCCAGCCCGACTGACCCGACTCCGAAGGCAGAGGGCCGTCGATCCTTACATGTTCGGCCGCTACCTCTTCTGCCGCAGCCCGTGCGCGTGGGCCGTTGCCAGCCGTCACGCTCGGCACGGCGCCGGCCCGGGGCCGTCGGGAAGCGGACCGCCAGCACGCTGTCGAGCGTGCGCAGTTCCTTGCCGATGCGGGCCGAGCCGGTGAGCGCGGCTGCCGTGGCGCTGCGCAGCCCGAGCGCGATCGCCCGGTCCGGCTCCGGCTCCTTCGTGGCGAGCACCGTGTTGGCGAGTTTGGCCAGCAGATGTCCGTGATCCCGGCGTAGGTGCTCGCCTGTTGCCTTGATCTTGTCTTCAAGGATGCGGACGGCCTCTGCTGTCTGCCCGCAGGCCCGATAGCCGCCGGCGGACTGCTCCTCCAGCACGTCCAAGCTGTACTGGTGCAGGTAGATAGGCGGCGTTGTCGTGATCGGCGGGGTGTTCGTGCAGCAGGGTTGCGGCGTCCTCGATCTGTTGCTGGAACCGGGTGGCGTCGCCGTGGAGCGCCCAGCCGCGGGCCTGTTGCTGCGCGGCCAGGGCGTGCAACCCGGGGATTCGTCGCGCGGGGTACCTTGCGGGCGCCGGCCGCCAGCTCGATCACCTCGCATCCGACAGCCATCCCTGGCCGAGTGGCGGGGAACGTCGTACTGAAGGTGCGTCACACGGTCGCCTGCGAGGGTCAGCACCGCGGACGACCCGGGCGGTAGCTTGAAACGCGAGTACGGCGGAGTGCCCTCGAGATTGACAAGGAGTGATGATGCCGATCGAACTGAACCACACGATCGTCGCGGCGACCGACCGCGACCGGACCGCGCAGTTCCTCGCCGACATCCTCGGCCTGGCGCCGGCGACGACGTACGGCCCGTTCCGCGTCGTCGAGCTGGCCAACGGCGTGTCGCTCGACGTCATCAGCGCCGACCGTCCGGTGACACCGCAGCATTACGCGTTCCTGGTCAGCGAGGAGGAGTTCGACCAGATCTGGGCGCGGATCCGGGAACGGGGCCTGACCTTCTGGGCCGACCCGTTCCACCAGCGGCCCGGGGACATCAACACCAACGACGGCGGCCGGGGCCTCTACTGGCAGGACCCGGACGGCCACAATCTGGAGATCATCACACGACCGTACGGCGGTTGAGCGCACCTTCCCGTCCGCGCCCGGCACCGCATTGCCGGGCGGGACGCCCTGCCTTGTCAGCTGGCGGTTCGACACCGTGACCGATCCGGAGTCGAACCAGGCGGAGTGCACGAACCCTGCAGGTCGCTGCTGTCCTTGAGCTGACGTATTTCCCGGGCGCCCTATGGGGTCCGTCTTGAGAACACCCACGTTCACTCAGGGGGAAGAGCAATGAACGCGGACAACATGATCTCGATCGCCCGGGCGGAGGCTCTGTTCGTCAGCCCCGTCTCCGTCTCGGATCAGTTGACCCGCCAGCAGGTCACCGCGCTTGTCGGCCGGGCCGTCCGGACGTACCACGGTGTCCGGGGCTGCGCCGCCGAGTTCGCGGCAGCGTACGCCGAACACCCGGACATCGCGCCATCGCGCATGCGATGGGCGCGCAGCGTGATCGACACGCTCTATCCGGTACGCGTCCGTGCCGGCGCGACGGCGATGCATGACCTCGCCGCCTGAAACTCCGCGCTCACGACGCTTCCATCCCTGACCAGAAACCGTCAAGGAGAACAGACATGCACATCCTCACCGGCGTGAACATGATGTCCAAGGACCTCGTCCTGGTGCACTCCGAGGAGGACAAACTGGCCAAGGTACCGCTGGCGAGCATCGCCGGCTGGAAGCCCGCCAGCCCTCAGCACACCTGGATCACCGCGGACGAGAAGACGATCTACATCGCCAACGACGCGATTCCGCCGTTCGACGCGTCCATCGCCGTCCTGCAGCTGCGGTCGGTCGACTGGGACGCCGGAACGGCCAACGTGAAGCTGCGCCAGATCGTCCCGCTGGACGTCTCCGGGACACCCTCGGACATGCCGAATCTCGCCCAGACCGACCCGAAGCAGCCGATCATGCCGTGGACCCGGCCGCTGTACACGCAGACCCACGGCCCGACGTTCCTGCCGGACTCCCGATTCACCTACGTCACCCACTACACCGACCACCGGGTCCGTGGCTTCCGGATGAAGAACGACGGCACGCTGGAGCAGAAGGTGCTGTACGCCCAGCGCGAGCTGACCCGGCAGACGCACGGGGTCAACTTCAACGACGCCGGAACCATCGGCCTGGGCGTGGGCTACGACTACGACATCGGCGAGGTACGCGTCTACAAGGCCGACAAGCAGAGCGGTGAGGTAGCGGTCACCGGCACGATCAAGCTGGGCACCGACCGCAAGTACGGCGCCTTCGCGCACTACGCCGCTTGGCTCGACAACCGGTACGCCTACATCGGCGCCATGCAGGTCGGCCCCACCTCCCGTACCCCGCGCGGCGCCTCGCTCATCGGCGCGAGCGTCTGGCTGGTCGACACCCGCAAGAAGACCGCCACCTGCGTCATCGGCCCCACCGACCGGCGTGACGGGGCCGGAATGTACCGCTCCCCCTCCGACGTCGCGATCGCCAAGGGCAAGCTCTACGTGGCCGAGGAGGACTCCTGGACCGTGAACGAGCACGGCCACGTCCCGTACGGCCACGACGGCTACATCTCCATCTGGGACCTCAGTGACCGCGACAAGCCCCGCTTCCTGCAACGGTTGCGCCCGGGCCACGAACTGCCGGACCACTTCCGCAACGCACACACCGCCACGGCGACGCACGACGAGGAATCCGTCTTCGTCTCCAGCTTCGCCAGCGACCACCTGATCCGCATCGACACGAACACCGACAAGGTGGCCAAGGTCTACTCCGAAGAGGACGGCCTAAGCATGTTCCACGGCGAGTTCGCCGCCGGCCGGAACCGCTGAACAGAATCTTTCACGGGGGAAGTACGAACTCATGTCATTACAGAGCGACGCGCCGGCCGCGGACCCTTCAACCGACCGCAGCCGGATGATGCTCGACAGACTCGCCACCGCCTGGCGCCGCCGGGCGTACGTCAAGAAGGACGAACTGGATCCGTTCTTCGAAGACGACGGCAAGGAGGACTTTCTGGAGAGCTTGCTGCCCTTCCGGCACACACCGCAGTACGCCTCGGCCGCACCGGAGCTGAAGTCGCTCGTGCTCAGCTGCGGGTGGCTGATGTACAACGCCAAGACGGTGCAGATCGAGACCGAGATCGTGAATCCCAGCTGCCTGAACATCGTGCAGCGGGAGATGCCGGGCCTGCACGACCACGAAACCCAGCTCGCCGTCTGCGAAACCATGGTCGACGAGTCGTACCACGTCCACCTGGTCGAGCAGGCGAGCCGGCTGACCAGGCGGCGGCGCGGGCTGGATGGCCTGGTCATCCCCCGTTTCAACCTGGTCCGGCACATGCGCGAGCGCGAGGACGGCTTCGCCGAGGGCTGGCAGAAGCGCATGGTCCGGTTCGCCACGGCGGTGGTCTCGGAGATCTTCATCAGCGACTATCTGCACCTGCTCAGCGACAGCACCGAGATCCAGGCGTTCAACCGCGAGACCGTGGCCGCACACCGCCACGACGAGCTGGCACACAGCCCGCTCTTCCGGTCACTCGCGCAGCTGTTCACCGCCGAGCTGACGGCATCCGAACGTGCCACGTTCGCCGAGGTGCTACCCGAGCCGGTCATCTGGTTCGCCGACCGGGAGCTGGACACCTGGCTCGCGGTGCTGCAACAGATCGAGTTCCCGCAGGCCGAGGAGATGATCCGGGAATGCCGGGCGGCCGGAACAGCGGACCTGACGAAGCTGGACTACTCGGGCGTACTCACGCTCGCCGAGGAGATCGGCGTCCTGGACGACGCGACCGATCGCGACCTTTTCGCCCGGCACGGGCTTTCCTAGACGAGTCGCCGGCGGCGCGAGCCGCCGGGGACACCCGGGGGCAAGAGAAATGTCAGCAGTCAAAGCCCACCGGCC
Source organism: Actinoplanes aureus (assembly GCF_015704865.1). Taxonomy (GTDB): domain Bacteria; phylum Actinomycetota; class Actinomycetes; order Mycobacteriales; family Micromonosporaceae; genus Actinoplanes; species Actinoplanes aureus. The sequence goes on from NZ_JADQTO010000033.1 coordinate 80,620, forward strand.
CCCCCCGTCGCTTTCCCCTCCCGGCCGGGCCGGCCCCGCCCCCCCCCCCCGACACACGGGGGCAAGAGAAATGAAAGAAGTCATCGCCATCCGGCACGTCCACTTCGAAAATCTCGGCAGCTTCGAAGAGGTGCTGCGGGACCGGGGAATGCGCGTCCGCTACCTGGAGGCCGGAAGCGACCGGCTCGCCGGTGACGCCGATCTTCTCGTCCTGCTCGGCGGGCCCGTCGGAGCGTACGAGAGCACCGAGTACCCGTTCCTGTCCGACGAACTCTCCCTGGCCCAGACACGGCTCGCTCAGGATGCCCCGATGCTGGGCATCTGCCTGGGGGCACAACTGATCGCCGCCGCAGCCGGTGCACGGGTCCATCCGCTGGGCGCCAAAGAGATCGGGTGGGGCGGGATCGAGCTTGCCGAAGCCGCAGCCGCCACACCGCTCGCGGCCCTCACCACGCCGGTTCTGCACTGGCACGGAGACACCTTTGACCTGCCCGCCGGCGCGGTCCATCTGGCCTCGACCCCGCCATGCCGCAACCAGGCCTTCTCTCTCGGGCGTCGCACCCTCGGGTTGCAGTTCCACGCCGAGGTGCAGGCCGCGGCCATCGAGTCGTGGCTGATCGGGCACGCCGCCGAGATCGCCGCAACACCCGGCATCTCCGTCGGCGGCCTCCGCACCGACACCGGCCGGCACGCGAGCCGGCTCGAAGTCCAGGGGCGGAAGTTCTTCCACCACTGGCTCGACCTGATCTCCCTCTGATCGCATGAGGACGACATGAGCACATGCTCCGCATTTGAGACAGACGTACGGATCGAGAGCAAGGACCTGATCGCTGACGGCGTCGTCGCGCTGACCCTGCGAGAGGCGGACGGACGCCCGCTTCCGCGGTGGGCTCCCGGCGCGCACATCGACCTGATGCTCGGGGAACACACCCGGCAGTACTCGCTGTGCGGCGACCCCGGCGACGATCACCGGTGGCGGGTGGCGGTGCGCCGGGAGCCCGGCGGCCGCGGCGGATCTCTGGAGGTCCACGACCACCTGCGTGCCGACGACGTGGTCCGGGTGCGCGGACCACGCAACCACTTCCCGCTGCGGCCCGCCGCGCGGTACCTGTTCATCGCCGGCGGGATCGGCATCACGCCGATCCTTCCGATGGTGGCGGCCGCGGAGGCCGCCGGGGCCCGGTGGGGACTCTGGTACGCCGGACGGCGGCGCTCCGGCATGCCGTTCCTCGACGATCTGGCCGCGTACGGCGAACGCGTCTCGGTTCATCCCCGGGACGAGACCGGCCGGATCGACCTCGACACCTTGCTCGGCGACCCGCGACCGGACACCCTCGTGTACTGCTGCGGCCCCGGACCGCTGATCGAGGCGGTCACGAAGCGGTGCGCCGCCTGGCCGCCGCAGTCGCTGCACGTGGAGCGGTTCGCCGCGGGGTCGCGTACCGAGCCGGCCGTCGACGCCCCGCTGGAAGTCGTGCTCGCCCGCAGTGGACGGACCGTGGCCGCGACACCGGACCGGTCGATCCTCTCCGCGGTGGAACAGGCCGGTGTGCCCGTACTCTCGGCCTGCGCCGAAGGCGTCTGCGGCACCTGCGAGACATTCGTCCTCGACGGTCTGCCCGACCATCGGGACTCCATCCTCACCGAGGCGGAGCGGCGTGCCAACGACCGCATGATGATCTGCGTTTCCCGATCGCATACGCCACGGCTCGTACTGGACCTGTAGCTCTCGAGTCCCGCTGCGGGTTCTTGATCGTTATCAAGGGCGTCCGCTGGGGTTATGCCACCTGGCCGTCGCGGCTAGGGTGCGAGGAACGAGGCTCAGCACTCAACGAGGAGGGTCCTTGACGAATCTCGACCGGCGTTCCTTGTTGAAGGGTGGCGCGGCTGTGACTGCCGGCGCCGCCATCGCGGGCGGTCCGCTTGCCGGGTTCCTCGCCGGCCCCGCCGTGGCGGGTGCCGGCCGGGGCCCGCGCAACCTTCTGCGGGATGTGCCCGATCTGCGTGACGGCGTTGTCCGGCTGGCGCTGCCGGAGGGCTTCCAATACCGCTCGTTCCAGCAGAGCCGGCGGCCGCCGACACCGCCGAACGTCGTCCTCGACGACGGTTCCTATTTGCCCGGCCGCCACGATGGCATGGCGGCCTTCGACGGTCCCGGACGACGTCTGGTGACCCTGGTGCGCAACCACGAGGAGAACGGGTCCGCGCTCGGTGGTTCCTTCGGCGCAGCCCGCACACCGACATACGACACCTCGGCTCTCGGTGGCACCTCGACCGTGCACGTCACCCACCGTGGTGAGGTCGAGTTTTCCTACGCCAGCCTCTCCGGCACTCAGATGAACTGCTCCGGTGGCCGCATGCCCTGGGGCTCGTGGATCACCTGCGAGGAGACCGTCAACGGGTACGACGTCGCCGACGACTTCACCCGCGGCACGGCGGCGCCACCGACCACGTACGTGCAGAACGCCCGGCTGCAGAAGAACCACGGTTTCATCTTCGAGGTGCCGGTGCGCGGTGGGGCCACGGCCACCCCGATCACCCACGCCGGCCGGTTCCCGCACGAGTCCGTCGCTTGGGATCCGAGAGGTGGCGCACTGTATCTCAGCGAGGACAACTTCGCGTTCCCGTCCGGCTTCTACAAGTACGTTCCGCCCAAGCATCCGAGGCGTGCAGGGCGGCTGCTCGACGGCGGCCGGCTCTACATGCTCAAGATCGTCGGCACCGAAAACGCGGACCTCGCCGTGCACATGGCTGACGGCACGCGGTTCCGCGTGGAATGGGTCGAGATCGATGAGCCGTCGTTCGACTTCGGCCGCCCGGCACCAGGCTCGGCGCCCAGCCGGACCAACGACGAGGCTCTGCAGTTCGTGAGTGGCCAGGGACTGGCCAGGGGCGCCGCCAAGTTCTCCCGGCTCGAAGGCACGGTGTACGACCGGGGCTGGATCTACTTCACCTCCACACAGGGCGGGGTGGCACCGGGACCGACACAGCCGGACACCGTCGCGGGCTTCGGCCGGGGCTGGGGTCAGATCTGGGGATACCACCCCGGGAGCAAGACCCTGCACATGCTGTTCGAGTCACCCAGCCAGGACGTGCTCGACTTCCCGGACAATGTGACCACCAGCGCCCGCGGGACCCTCGTCGTCTGCGAGGACGGCGCGAACTTCAACTTTCTGCGTGGGCTGACCCGCAGAGGCGAACTATTCGACATCGCACAGAACAAGATCGACACCCAGCTCAACGACGAGTTCGCCGGGTCGACGTTCAGCCCGGACGGACGCACATTGTTCGTCAACATCCAGTCCACCGTGGGGCTGTCCCTCGCGATCTGGGGACCATGGGACCGCATCGACGTCTAAACCGTCGACCCGACGAAGGTCGGGGACGGCAAGAAGGCTCTTCTGGCGGGCGTGCCCGCTGCGTCATGGACTCCAGTCGGGGGCGGTGCGGCGGGTTGTCGCCGGTTGGGCACGGCGAGCCTGGCGGGCGGCGCGGAGGACCTTGGCCACCATCGTCGGTCGCAGCAGGATCGTTGCCGGTTCGATCAGGTGCTGCACCCGGATGATCGCGTCGGCCACCTCGGCGGAGACGTGGGTGGCCTGCACGATGCGGCGCTGGTACCAGTGCGTCACGGCTAGGCCACGCGGCCGTGGTCCGGTCGTGTCGGGATAGGCGAAGTCCGCCGAGGCCGCCATGTCCCAGGCGACGGCGATCAGGCCGGCGCTGCGGCGGTAGTAATCACGGGCCAGCGGTGCACCGGTTGAACCACGCTGGTCGAGACACTCCCCCAACGTGATCGCCTCCAGTGCGGCGACGGTCATGCCGTGCCCGTACACCGGATTGAAGCTGCACAGAGCGTCCCCGACGGCGACATAGCCAGCGGGGACCAGGCGGAGCCGTTCGAAGTGGCGCCGACGACTGGTCGGAAAGGAATAGGTGACCGGATCGCTCAACGGTTCGGCACCGCGCAGAAGCTCAGCGATCGACGACTCCGGCAGTTCGTCGGCGAATCGTTGGAAACCGTCGGGGTCGGTCGGGGCCCGGTCACCGTGGTAGCCGCCGAGGGTGACGAACCACTTGTCTCCCTCGACCGGGAAGGCCGCGCCGTACCGTCGGTGGCCGGGCGGGCTCTCCGCCGCCACGAGCATGCCGGGCCCGCCCAGGCGGTCGAGCCGGCCGCGGACCAGCCGGGTGGTGTAGTGCATGCGTACGGTAATCACTGACTCCGGCGCGGCGGGGAAGCCCAACTCGCGCAGCCAGCTGTCGGAGCGACTACCGCGACCGCTGGCATCGACGACCAAGTCGGCCGGCAGCTTTCCACCATCGGCCAGCTCCACCCCGCTCACCTGTTCGCCGGGGTGGCCGATCAGACCCGCGACGGCCGTGTCCGCGCGAAGCTCCACGTTCGGCAGCGTCCGCAACCGGCGCCGCACGCAGCTCTCCAACAGAGGCCGGCTCATACAGAGCATGTCGATGCCGCTGTCCGCGCGGACCCGATGGCCGTCGAGCTGCCACACGATCGCGTCGCGGACCACGTCGATCCACCGCGCGCCCAACTCGACCAACTCGTCGGTCAGACCGGGGAACAGCTCCTCCAGCGCCGTACGTCCCACCGCCAGCAGGGCATGTGGATGCGCACCCTGCGGTACGCCCCGGCGGCCCTCGGCTCCGGCCGGCAGGTTGTCCCGGTCGACGACCGTCACCCGGGCAAACCGGTCCGCCAGCACCCGCGCGGCCGCCAGGCCAGCCATTCCCGCACCGATGACCACGGCGTCGCCGGTCACCGCCTTCCGCCCGGCCCCGCTGTCGTCGCGCACCAGGTGAGCGTGCCAGCCCGGATCCAGCGTGTCCACAATGCATCACTGCGAGGTACGCACACCGATGCGGCACCGCACGTAGTTCACCAACGGTGAGACCGACGCCCCACTCCGCGCTGGGCCCCGAGGATTACGGACAAGACTTATGGCCAGGCGCTTTAGCTGTCGCCGGACCGGAACAGGCGTGGCGCGAAGTCGATGAGGTTCTTCTGCCACGTGTCCCAGCCGTGCGGGCCCGGGGTGATCCCGGCGAACTCGTACCTGATGCCGAGCCGGTCGAAGGCGTCCAGCGTCGCCATCGTGATCGGGTACGTGAAGTCCGTGACGTTGCCCGTGTACACGCGCAGCAGCCTCGTACCTTCGTTGATCGCCGTCGCGTCGTAGCCCGTCGGCTCGCCGAAGACGCCCGCGGAGAACGTGCCGATCCAGGCGAACTCGCCCGGGCGCGACCTGACCACGTCGAGCGTCTGGAACCCGCCCATCGACAGACCGGCGAGCGCCTGCCGGTGCGGCTCGTGGGAGATGTGATAGCGGGCCCTCGCCGCCGGGACGATGCCTTCGAGCAGTTCCCGGGACAGGTCGGGCACGTTGCCGTTGGCCATCACGACCACCATCGGCACGAGCGCGCCGTCCCGGAAATGGTTGTCGAGGATCTGCCTGGCGCGCCCCATCTCGACCCAGTCGGTGTAGTTCTGGCCGCTGCCGTGCTGGAGGTAGAGGACCGGATACTGCGCCGGGCGCGCGGGATCGTAGCCGGGTGGTGTCCACACGTACGCCTCCCGATCCTCCGCCGCCACCGTGCTGCGGTAGGTGAGCCGCTCGAGGGCGCCGCCGCGCCCGGCGGGGACGTCGGCGAGCAGGCGTGCCCGCTTGCCGGGTACGAGGAACGTGCTCCACGTCGGTTCCGTGGTGACGCTCGACGGGTTCGAGGTGTCCTTGTGCGAGACCCGGTCGACGATGAACTTGTAGTAGTAGAACCAGGGCTTGAGCGGCCCCACCGTCACCCGCCACCGGTCGCCGGCTCGGGTGAGCGGGACGTTGACCCAGCTACCGCCGGGCGCCCAGTTGCCCCAGAGCGTGACGTGCTGCGCACCGGCGAACTCGGTGCCGGTCTCGACCGTCACGAACGTGTCCCCGTTGGCCTCCCGGGACAGCCACGGCGTCGGCGTGGTGCCCGGCGCCGGCGGTGTGAACTCGTGTCGCAGGGGCGGATGACCCGCGCTGGGACCGTGGCCCGGGGCGGCCCGGAAGAGCCGGGGCACGAAGTCGGCCAGGTTCTCCTGCCACGCCTTCCAGTTGTGGCCGGCATCGGGGTTCACCCCGTCGAACTCGTGCCGGACGTGCGCCTTGCCGAGCGCCAACAGCAACCGATAGGTCGGGTTGTAGGCCGGGTCGGTGCGGTTCCCGGTGTAGAGCCTCAGCAGCCTTGTACTCGTGTTGACCGCCTCGGCGTTCACGCGCGGGCCACCGCCGGGGACGACACCGCCGAACGACCCGGCCCAGGCGAACTCGCCCGGGCGTGTCAGCGCGGTCCGCACCGCGCTCGCGCCGCCCGCCGACGCGCCGGCGATCGCCCGGTGACCGCCGTCCCGGGCGACGTGGAACCGGCTGTGGACGGTCCGGACGAGCGGAAGAGCCGGGACGTCGGTCCGGTCCCCCATCACGACCACCATCGGTTCCATCAGGCGCTGGATCGACAGGTTGTCCAGAATCTGCCCGGCACGCCCGAGTTCGGTCCAGTCGGCGTGGCCTCCGCCTTCGCCGGGCTGCAGGTAGAGGACCGGATAGGGCCGCCGTCGATCGGCGTCGTATCCCGGCGGAGTCCAGACTGTCGCGGATCCGCCCGGGTAGGCGATCGTCTGGAGGGCCCCGCCGCGTCCCGGCGGCACATCGGCGATAAGCCGCGCGGAGTCACCCGGGACCAGGAACGTGCTCCAGGTCGGCTCGGAGGTGACCGCGGTGGGATTCGTGGCGTCCTTGACAATCTTGGTGTCGTCGCCGCGGAGGCGGTAGTGGTACAGCCCCGCCGGTAGCGGGCCGATTCTCGACGTCCAGGCGTCGCCGGATCGCACGAGCCCGAGTTCGGACAGGTTGAAGGACGGGCCGAAGTTCCCCTCGACGACGACGGCCGTGACATTACCCATGGTGTCGCGGATGTCGTCCGCCGGCACGGCGAACGACGCGAAACCGTCGGACACGGTCAGCCATGGTGCCGCCGCCGCTGCCGGCCGCACCGGGGCGGCGGCGGTCGCGACGCCCACCGCGACGGTGACGACCGCCGCACCGATCCGGCGCGTGCAGAACCGGCGGGTGCGCCGCTCGGGGCGGGATTCTGTCGTCATCTCGCTGCTCTCCTCTCTCGTGCCGGGCAACCGGCCGTGCCCGGGGCACGGGCACGGCCGGTGGCCGGTGATCAGCCGCTACCTAGCGGCGCGGAGCGCCTGCGGCAAGCGCCAGATCCTGCTGCAGCACGTGGTACTGGCCCTTCGGGTTCAGCTGCTCGTCGTAAATCAGGGCAGCGCCCTCCTGCGGGTTGGAGAACACGCCCGGCACCCACGAGTAGGCGTCGCCGAAGCCCCACGGCGTGAACGAGATGCAGGCACGCACGGCCAGGCACGCTTTCAGCGTGCGCGACCAGTAGCTCTCCTGGGCGTACGGGGCAAGCGCGTTCACCGGCTCGTTGACGGCGTCCGGCTTGGTCAGCGTGCGGACGTCCACCTCGGTCAGGGCCACCTTCTGTCCCAGTGCGGCGAAGCGCTCCAGGTTGCTCAGCAGATCCGGGTAGCCGTACTGGGTGGACAGGTGACCCTGGAACCCGACACCGTGAATCGGGACACGCTGTGCCTTCAGCGACTGCACCAAGGCGTACACCGCATTGCTCTTGGGCCCGGTGAACTCCAGGTTGTAGTCGTTGTAGAAGAGCAGGGCCTTGGGGTCGGCCTGGTGTGCCCAGCGGAACGCGTCGGCAATGTAGCCGGTGCCACCCCAGGCCTTGTACCAGATGGTCTCGCGGGGCTGCCCGTTGTCGTCGAAGGCCTCGTTGACCACGTCCCACTGCCAGATGTCGCCCTTGAAGTGGCGCACCTGGTCGAAGATGTGCTTCTTCAGGACCGCCTTCACCTCGTCGTTGGACAGGGTGGTGGTGTACCCGTCGGTGGACAGCCACGCGGGCAGTTGGCTGTGCCAGAGCAGCGTGTGGCCGCGTACCAGCTGCTTGTTCTTCTTCGCGAACGCGACGAGCTGGTCCGCCTTTTCCCAGGTGTAGGTGCCGCGGGTGGCCTCAACCTCGGCCCACTTCATCGCGTTCTCCGCCGTGACGCTGGAGAACTGCTCAGCGGTGATCTGCGTGTACTTCTCGTTGGTGCCCAGCTCATCCGCGTTCACGGCTGTGCCGACGCGCAGGCCCACCCGCGCGGCCAGCGCCCGCAACGAATCGGCCGGGTAGGCGTGGCCCTGCGACGGCTTCGCCGCCACCGAGTCGGAGCCGGCTGTGGCGGAGCCGGCGAACGCGAGCTGGCCGCCCAGCAGTGCTGTGGCACTGGCGACAGCGAGAGAAAGCCAAGGACGACGCACGGGAACTCCTTGCGAGGAGGAATGACGAAACGACTTCCGAAAATTTCGGACTGCTTCCGTAAGTAACGAACGAAGGCAATCTATGTTCCCCTCCGCAGGCGGTCAAGAGCCGCGGAGGTGTTCCACTGCCGGTTGGCCGGACCTCAGGTCGCGGTGCAGGAGACGGTGGCTCCGCTGCCGCTTCCGGCGCCCTGGAATCCGAAACTGGCCGTCTGCCCCGCGGCCAGCCGCCCGTTGTACTGCTCGTTGGCCATGGTGAGCGTGCCGGTCGTGCCGGTGCTGACGGCATTCCAAACCGAGGTGACCGACGTCCCGCCCCGCAGTGCGACGGTGACACGCCAGCCGTTGATCGCGGCGCTTCCGGCAGTGACGACCACGCCCGCGACGAATCCGCCGTTCCACTGGCTCTGCACGGTGTAGGCCGCGGAGCAGCCGGGGGTGGCGGAGGGCGAACTGGAGGGCGAGGGGGACGGCGTGACGGGCGGGGTGCCGCCGTCGAGGGTGAGGTTCTTCTGCTGGACCTGCCACTGGCCGCGGCACAGGCCGCAGTCGGGGCCGACGAACTGCGCGCCGGTGCTGGTATCGCCCTTGAGCCGCCATTTCAGGTAGAGCACCGCGACCCGGCCGAACTCGCCGCCGTCGGTCTGATCGTAGGTGCCGCCGTGTCCGACGTTCAGGTTGCCCATGAAGGCGGGCAGCCCGGCCGGCAGCTTGCCCCAGTCGTCGAGGGCGTTCGGGTAGGCGATGTCACTGGGGCCGCCGATGAAATAGGCGATCGGCTTGGTCAGCCTCCGGAGCTGGTAGTCGTCGGCATCGTTGAGCAATCCGCTGCTGAAGATGGCGGTCGTGGTGATCCGCGGGTCGTTCGAAACGGCGTAGGCCTCCAGACCTCCACAGGAGAAGCCCGCGACAGCGACGTGGGCGGTGTCCAGCCTGCCGTAGTACTTGCTGCCCGCCCGGGAGTTCTCGGCGAACGCCCAGTCGATGGACTGAGTCAGCATCTGGGACGTGGTGGACCCGGACCCGTTCGGCGCTCCGTTGGCGATGACGAGGAAGCCGTGGGAGGAGATCTCGCGGAGGAAGTTGATCTGGGCGGTGCCGTTGGCCGCGCACGCGCCGTTGCCCCACACCAGGATAGGTAGGCGTTCCAGCGGCAGGGCCTGAGGCCGGTAGATGGTGTGGTCGGGCAGGCCGGCGGAGGTTTCGTAGTCGGCGGGATACGGACCGGAACCGCCGACCGCGGCATCGGCCGGTGTCGCGCCGGCCGCCATCAAGCCGATGGTGGCCGCGACGACGACAGCGGCCAGACCCGCGCCGATCTTCGGCATTCTTCTCATTCGTCCTCCCATGGATGGCGATGATCCGGCCAGGCCTGGCGCGCCGGCCCGGACGCATCGGCGGACCTCAGGGGGTGGATGAGGCGCCGGGGGCCGGCGCCGGATCAGAATTCGGCCGAGGCAGTTGTCCCCCGCCGGCCCGGCGCGTCCGGTCGGCCACCGAATGCGCCGGGCCGGCACCCCACCGATCTTGGATCAGGGATCCGTTCGCCGCCGGTCGCGAACGTCAGTGGCGCCGCCTACCGCTGCAGGGTGAGAAGGCCCGGTCGCCACGGCAGCTGGTCGTAGGCGCCGCCGGCGCTGGGATTCTTGCCCTGGTAGAGCAGCTGCAGGTTGCAGGGGTCGACGGTCATGGTCTGGTCCGGATTGGTGCGCACAAGATCGCCATGGCTGATGTCGTTCGTCCAGGTGGCACCGCTGTTGACCTTGCCCGCGAAGGGGTTGCTCTCACTGGCGGCCTGCGGGGTCCATGACCCGCTCAGGCTGCTGGCCGTGAACGAACGGAAGTAGCGGCCCTGGCTTCCGATCGCCTCGACGATCATGAGGTATTGGTTCTGGCCCTGGACCTTGTAGACCTGGACCGCCTCGAACAGGTTGTTCGTCGAGTCGCTCATGATCGTGGTGTAGGAGGAGCCGAAGTTACCCGGGAAGTTCCCGAGCGGCATGCTCGCCCGGTATATCTTGCCGTTGTCGCCGGCGAAGAACAGGTACATGTTCTGCCCGTCAGCGATCAAGGTCTGGTCGATCGGACCCGTGCTGGATCCGGAGATGCTGCCGGTGAACAGCGGCTGGGGCGCGGACCACCCGTTGGGGTTGGTCGGGTCGCTGGACGTCCGGTAGATGAAGGGCCACGCGCCCCACTGATAGGCCAGTACCCAGATGTTCTTCGGCGCGAAGTAGAAGAGCGTGGGCGCCACGGCAGCCTGACTCATCCCGTTCTGGCCGGCCGAGGCCATGTCGGACCAGTCGGTGAACAGACTGAAGTTCATCGAGCCGTAGGACGACCCGGAGACGTTCGACGCGTAGACCAGGTGCTTGCCGTTGTGGACGACGGTGGTGAAGTCCTTCAGAGAGACCCACCCCGACCTGGGGTCGGCCAGGGAGCCGGTCGACGTCCAGCGGTAGCTCGACGGAAGCGTGCACGAACCCCCCGGGGTCGAAGGCGAGGCGGACGGCGACGACGGAGGCGGGCCGGAAGGCGAGGTGGGCCCGGTCCCCCCGGTGCAGGTCACTCCGTTCAGAGCGAAACTGGCCGGAGCCGGGTTGCTGCCGGTCCACGAGCCGTTGAAACCGAATGACACCGTGCCGTTGGTGGCGACCGAGCCGTTGTAGCCGACGTTTCGCGCGGTCACCACCGAGCCGCTCTGCGCCACCGATGCGTTCCACGCCTGTGTCACCGTCTGCCCGGCGCTGTAGGACCACGTCAGCGTCCAGCCGGACAACGGATCACCCAGGTTGGTGATCGACACGTTGGCGCCGAACCCGCCCTGCCACTGCGACGACACGGAGTAGTTCACCGAGCAACCGGCGGCTGCGGCATCCGCGGGCAGAGCCACGACGGCCGCCGTCGACGCGAGCAGAGCGACGCCGGCCGCCATGAAACCGGCATGGACCGATCTGGATTTCGCCATGGTTCCCTCCGAGGGATGACAACTGGGCCGGTCGCCGGAGCGTGAGGCGGTGCCGCGGATGCCGCCGCACCGCCTCACATGACCGGCTCAGTTCAGGCTGAATCGCTGGTTGGCCTGTCCGTTGCAGTCATAGATCTGGATCTGCTGGCCGTTACCGGTGCCCCACACGTCCAGGCAGCGTCCGGATTGCACACCGGTGATGGTTCCGTTGGAGTTGACGTTCCACTGCTGGTTGGCCTGCCCGTTGCAGCTGTAGATCTGCACGGCCGAGCCGTTGCCGGAACCGGCGGCGTCCAGACACCTCGTGCCGTAGACGGTCAGCTGCCTGCTCGACGTGAGCGTCCAAGCCTGGTTGGACTGGCCGTTGCAGTCGTAGAGCTGAACCCGCGTGCCGTTGTTCTGCGATGCGCTCGGCACGTCGACACACCTGCCGGACTGGGCGCCGACGATCCGGTTCCCGGTGCCCGGCGTGGCCGACGACGACGGGCCAGGCGAGGACGGGGTCGGACCAGCGGCGTTGAGGGCGTTGAGCACCGAGGTGTACGCGGCCTTCTTGTTGCCGTTGCCGTCGAACAGCAACGGGTTCTCGCTGGCACGCCAGGAGTCGCTGTCGCGCACGCCCCACACAGTGATGCCGATGCAGCGCGGCACGTTGAGGCAGGCCTGGGTCAGCCCGGCGTACTGGCTGGTCGAGGCGTTGGTGACATCAACCTCGGTCAGGAGCACGTCGACACCCAACGCCGCGAAGCTCGACAGGGTGGTCTGGAAGTTGCCCGGCAGCGAACTGCCACCGGTGAAGTGGGTCTGCAGGCCCACGCAATCGATCGGCACGCCGCGAGACTTGAAGTCCCGGATCATGTTGTAAACGCCCTGCGTCTTGCCGTACGACCAGTTTTCGATGTTGTAGTCGTTGTAGCAGAGCTTGGTCGAGGGATCGGCGGCGCGCGCGGTGCGGAAGGCCACCTCGATCCAGTCGTTGCCGGTGCCCTGCAGGTTGGACTGGCGGCGGCTGCCGTCCTCGTTGAAGGCCTCGTTGACGACGTCCCAGGAGTGCAGCTTGCCGCGGTAGTGGGCCATCACACCGTTGATGTGGTCGATCATCGCCTGGCGCAGGGTGCTGCCGCGCATGCTCTGCATCCAGCCCGGCTGTTGTGCGTGCCAGGCGAGGGTGTGACCGCGGACCGGAATGCCGCGCTGGGTCGCCCAGTTGTAGATCTGGTCACCGGCGCTGAAGTTGAATTGGCCCCGGTTGGGCTGCGTGGCGTCCGGCTTCATCTCGTTCTCGGCCGTCACCATGTTGAACTCGCGCGCTGCGATCGTGCTGTAGGTCGAGTTGCTGAGCCGACCGGCGGCGATCGCCGTGCCGAAGTAGCGACCCGACTGCGCGGCCGCGGCGCCCAGCGTGCTCGCCGCGGCGTTGGCGTCCGGCATCACCATCAAGGCGCTGAACGCCCCGACGGCGGCGACGGTACCGGCGATGAGCAGGCGAGCCGGCAACGATCGCCATCGTGGGGAGCCGGCGGATTGGACTGGGGATTCGGTTGCCACGGGAACTTCCCTTCTCGACTCGGCGGCCGGCCGCCGAACACCACGCACATGGCGAAACCGCAACCGCGATGCGTGGGAAGGAAAGCCGGTGAGGTGCACAAGCCGGTGCAGAACGATGTACTTCAATGCAGTTTGCATGCTGGCACGGCGACACAGTTGAGGCAAGTGCTTCCGGAAATGTTCCGGAAATATCGGCGAACAGATCGCTCTGCGAACTCAAGCGGACCCTCGTTCTGAGCAGGCTTTTTCCATCTGGCCACTACGGATGACGGTTGGCCTGACTCATTCTTTTCCGCCTGAGGAACTGCACACCACGGCAGGAAGCCGAAACTATCGGATCAAAGGTCCGACTTTTACGGGTTACCCATTGAACGATAGGAATACTGTGGAGAAACTGTTATGCCGGTCGCTCACAGAAGGTCGGCCCACACTTCAGCGCGCTTGACTATCAATCTTGGCGCGGGTGCGTCTGATCGAATTGACGAATGGGCGCCACGCGACTACGGGTCTTTTGGTACTTGCGTGGGTTCGGAAAGTTCCGGGCGGTTTGGGCCTGGTTTTGTCGATCAACGACGACGAGTTCGTGCTCGCCCCAGACGACGTACTGGAGTTCGGTGTGCCGATGATGGTGCGGCGAAGGGACGGACTCCGCTTCCTGCACTCGTTCGTGGAGCCGTTGCTCGACGCGGACAGCGGACCTGGCAGCACCCATGTCGTCCCCGTCGCAGCAGGCCGGATCGCCTGGTACAGCGACCGTTGTCACCAGCGGCCGGTCCTGGACGACCGAGCACTACGGCAACTATCTGGCACATCATCGACCGCGACGGCCGGCCGGTGATCGACCTGGCGATCCCACCCGGAAGCCGGCTAGTGCGTTGACCATGAACGTTCACCGGGGTCTGAGTGGTCAGATGCGGGACCTCGACGCGCTGCGCCGACGGCCGTTACGACTTCTGGGCTGATGCTCGATCCCGGCGGATGGCCGATCGGTCGCGCCAGATCTAGCATGATCTCCATGAGCGACGTCAACGCCGGTGAGCTACCCGAGCTGACGTTCACGCTCCCGACCATCCCGGCCTCTGCCGGAGCTCTGGTACGTGGCCGCAAGGGCCGATTGCTCATCTTGAAGCCGACGTACAAGGGCGGCTGGACGATCCCGGGTGGGATTGTCGAGATCGGCGAGTCACCCTGGGATGCGTGTCGCCGCGAAACCAAGGAGGAGTGCGGCCTCGACGTCACCACGGGGCGGCTCGCGTGCGTGGACTTCCTCCGCCCACGGCCTGGCCGTCCGGGTGGTATGCGCTTCCTTTTCGACTGCGGCGTCTTCGACGACGCTGTCTTGGACACGGTGGTCATCCAGCCGATCGAGATCGCCGAAAGCCGGATCCTGCCGATCGACACGGCGCTGTCCTTGCTCAGCGGACCGGTCCGACGTCGGGTACGCGCCGCCTGGAAGACAAAACGGGTGCGCTATCTGGAGGACGGCCGCCCTGTGCAGGGCATCAGCCCTTAGTCAGTGTTTGAGAGTGGTGTCGCACGGCGTGTCTGGAGCCCGAGCCCGGCGGACTCGATGAGTAGAGCGTTGAGCGAGAGCGGAAGCATCCGCGCCGTGCGATCGTGGACGCGATCTTGTGCGTGGTGCGCACGCCATACGCCTCGATCGCTGTGTCGGCGAACTTCACCACATGCTCGTCGCCGTGCTCCCCCGGCCAGTTGTAGCGCGTCCTCCTTGGTCAGCGTGAACGCTCGCCGGACGTTTCCGTCGGCATGGTGCGGCGCTGGTAGATGGTGAGCAGGGTGCTGTCGCCGTACACCGTCGCTTCGCTGAGCGTCCACGCGGTCTTGTCCGGCGTCTGTGCCCAGAGCCGGCGGCCGTGGCCGAGGATGAGCGGTGAGGCCATCAGGTGGATCTCATCGATGAGGTCGAGGGCGAGCAGGCTCTGGGCGAGTTGGATGCTTCCGGCCACGGAGATCTCGCCGTCGATCTCTTGCTTGAGTCGGGTCACGTCCTGTGCCAGGTCGCCGCTCAACACGGTCGTGCCTGCCCACTTCGGGTCGGTGAGCGTGCGGGAGACGACGTATTTGGGCATGGTGTTGTACTTGTCGGCAAGCTCGCCCTCGTACTGGGGCCACGCTGCGGCGAAGCCCTCGTAGGTCCTGCGGCCTAGCAGTAGCGCCGCGGCCTGGAGCGATTCGGCCTCTTTGTACCGTTCGCCGTCGGGTCCGCGGTCGAACTCGAAGGTCCAGTTCGGGTACTTGAAGTCCTCCCCGCCGGGTGCTTCCACGACGCCGTCGATGGAGATGAACTCGGTGAGCACGATCTTCCCCATGTCAGTTCTCCTTGATGAATGCGCGCAGCGCGGCGGCCAGCACGTCGGCGGTGGTCGAGTGCTCCTCGCCGGGTACCGGCGCGAGCGTGGAGGTGGGCAGGTGCGCGGCGATGGCGCGGGAGCCTGCGGCCAGGGCCGGCCAGGTATCGATCCCGTACATCACCAGGACCGGGATGTCGATGTGCTTCCACAGCTCCGGGCGCAGCGGCTTGCCGGAGAGGGTGTCGCCGACCTGACGGGCGTCGTAGGCGATCGTGGGGGCAATGGCCTCGAGTCCGGCCCAGAAGTCCTGCTCACGCATCCCGGCGACTGCCTCTTCGGGCAGCATGACTGCGGCGGTCATGAACAGGGCGACCGCATCGCCCGGCCGGCCGTCGGCGATGGCCGCGTCGAGGCGCTCGACGTAGTCGTCGGGCAGCGGAGGGCGGCCGTCGTCGACGGCCGCGTTCGGCTCGAACAGTGCGAGACGCGCGATCGGCACGCCGCCCTGGGCGGCGTTGAGCGCGAGATTGGCGCCGGAGGACCAGCCGAACACGGTCGCCGGGCGCCCCTGGCCGGCCTGCTCGATGATCGCCTCAAGGTCCTCGAACTCGCGCTCGACGGCGTAGGGCGGGGTGTCGCTGCTCCCGCCGCGACCGCGCCGGTCGTAGTTGATGACCAGGAACTCGTCGGCGAGCAGTTCCGCCGTCTCCTGGTTCAACGGGTTCGTGGCGCGATAGGCGGTCGCGCCGTCGATGATGACGATCGGGTCGCCGGCGCCCCACGCCGTGTAGGCGATGGTACTGCCGTCGGCAGAGGTGACGGTGCCTTCTGGCATTGGAGTGGCCTTTCATCGTGTCCGCGGTGACGGTCACCGCTTGCACACGACGCTATGAGCCGGCCGGATTCTCGGGCTTGTACAGAAGCGACAACGGATCGGCAGTGGGATCTGGCTGCCGCAGTTGCGTGGCGGTTCGGCCGATGAACCGTTGCAGGGAGCGGGCCAGGTGCGGCTGGTCGTAGTAGCCGAGCCGGTGCACGACATCCAGGGCGGGGACCCCCGCCCCGATCAGCACCGCAGCCTCCCGCGCCCGTTCGATCTGGCGGATCGCGCCCTGGGTGAGTCCGGTGGCCGCGGCCACGCGGCGTTGCAGTGTCCGCGACCCGACCCGTGCGGCGCCGCCCCACACCACCTCGCCCACGAGCGGGTCACGGACCAGAACGCCGGCGCGCACGAGCTTCTCCACGAGCAACTCCGCGTCGTCGAAGCCGGGGATCTCCCACTCCTCGTCGCGCAGGAGGAACGTACGTTCGGTCACGTGCGGAATGCCACGGCCGCCGTCGACGAGCGCGCCGATCGGGAGATGTGGCATCGAGGTGCCGTGCGCGAAGGTGATCCCGAATGACTCCGAGTCGCCCACCGTCTCGGCATTCGACGCTGTCGTCTCCGGTCCGCGCACGGCGGCGTGCATGACACCTTGTTGCTCCCAGAAGACCAGTTCCCAGGTCGACGTGGCGATCGAGGTCATCTGCTCCACCCCGGAGGTGCGCCCGCGCCAGACCCGCGCCACGAAGGGCGAGTCCGACCCGCGATGGTCACTCTCGATCGGCATGGTCCACCCCCTGACGACCACGGTGCGCATGTGGTCAAGACCATCTTCACGCGAACCGTACGCCTTTGCCCAGGCTGCGACGACGGGCGGCGAGCATGGCCTGGTAGCCGTCGTGGTCGGTGCCGAACCGGTCCGTGCCGAGGACGCGTTCGCGCTGGTCGATTACCTTGATGGTCGCGGAACGCTTGTGCGGATCCACTCCGATGATGACCTGAGCCATATGGCTGCCTCTCCGTCGAGCTGACGATGTGTCGACGGTGGGCTTCGCGCAGTCGTCATTTTCTCCGGCGACACAAATGTCGGAACGAAATAGCTACGAGTGGCGCACCGAGTACCAGGGTGCCGAGGGCATTCTCCTGAATCGTGAAACGCAAGAGCGGAAAGTGTCTCACCAACAGGAATGACAGCCGGGCCAATGGCGCCGAGCTGCTGCAGTACACCTGCAATGACAAGACCAAACAGCTCTGGACCCGGCACACCATGTAGGCCGCCGGGGAGCTCGAGGGAGTCTCACCCCCGGGTTCCCGGCGATGGGCGGGCCGGCCTCGAAGAGGCATGCCAGTCGGCGATGTTGCCTGAGTCAGCCGATGGCGTCAGCCCCGGCTGATGCCTGGATCACTGCAGGTCCGCCTCGGGGGCCCGCCTGCAGTCGACGAAGTTGGTCTTGCGCTCCCACGGCAATCGTATACGATTGCATCGAGGTTCGTCGGGGTGTCCACTGCGGTGGGGGCCGGCTGTCCTTGTCTTGGTGCGCGGCTGTTCAACAACGGGCCGTGGTCGCCCGAACCGGCAATCTCATGCTTTATTTCGTACACGCTGGGCGCTGAGCTCAATCCAGAAATCTGGAGGTTGGTTAGTGGAACGGGGCAAGTGGGCAAAGCGCGTAGGCGCCATGCTGGCCGCTTCATCGGCGATGGTTTTCATGACGTCGGGCCCGGCACTCGCCGTCGATGACAGCATGAATATCGCGTCGCTGTACGATGGTTGCGCTAGGACTGATTTCATCGACTACGGCACCTATGCAAACGGTGCTTCGCGCGATGACTTCTTCACCATTCGCGATCTGTGCGCCGACGGGTACAGCGCCTTTGCGATCGTGAAGGTAAATGGGCAGACCAAGGCCGAGGTCCGCAACTCGGACGGTGCCGGCAGCAAGGTGTACTTCGACATCCTCGATAACCTGGTGGGCGGCCAGAATCTCGAAATCTACGCCTGCCTCAAGAACGGCGCAAATGGGAATGCCTTCTATTGCGACCGCAACTACCAGTTCCCCCTCGCGGACGGCTGACGGTAGGAGCACATAAGTCCGCCACGGGACTACCTCGGGGGCGTCGGACCGTTCCGGCGCCCCCGAGTCATGACCAACAGAAGCTGAACGGCAGCAAGGTCATCGAGCCTTCTCATCCTGCGCGGCGGGTTCAGGGTGACGGTGTGCCTGGGCCCGGCGGGCGCGTTGGGGCCGCGACGGCGCTGGTGGTCGCGCGGCAGCGGCGGGACGGCGTAGCCGGGGTCGGGAGGTGTAGCCCGTACCGGGAAAAGGTTTTGATCTAGGCCAGGAGTGCTTCGCGCATCTCCTTGCCGGGGTTGAGGCCGCCGACCGGGCGCGTGCCGGTGTTGTTGCGGCGCATCAGTTCGCGGACCGGCGTGGGCAGCGGCGGCGGGTTGCCCATCGTGGAGCGCAGGTCGCGGGCTGTGGCGATTAGACAGGTGGCGACGGTTGCGGCGTCGACACAGCGGCCACTGCAGGTGGGTGCCGGGGGCCTGCCAGAGCGGGCGGTAGTTGGTGCGGTCGATCGCCAGGCGCAGGTTGGCGGCCTGCAGGTGCAGCTGGGCGTAGGCGGAGTCGGCGAACTTGCGCAGGATGATCGCGGCGACGGCTAGGTGTGCTGTCCTCGTCGGCCAGCTGGCGGGCGACCGCTTCGGTCTGGTCGGCGAACGGGGCCGGCAGGTGGGCGCCGTAGTTCTGGCTTAAAGCTCCTAACACGATCTCTTAGCGGGTCCAGTTGATCAGTCGGCGCCAGCAGATTAGGACGCAGGCAAGGCTGACAAAGCCGTCGTGGATGTCGAGGCGGCGTTCCCAGCGCACGGCAAGCC
>NZ_JADQTO010000034.1 GCF_015704865.1 Actinoplanes aureus
TCAACTGTAGGGCATCCAGAGACGAAGGTCAGGCGTCCGTTAGCCTCCGACCTAGCGGCAACTTCCTAGCCGGATGTGTCACCCACGTCCCGAGACTGGATTGTCACGCAGATCCTGATACACGACACGACCAGCTGTTCACTGACCAGCTGTTCACGACCAGCTGTTCAAGGATTGTTCAAGGATCAGCTGTTCAAAGTTTCTGTACGAAATTAAAGCGGCCCTGACGGGCCGCTCGCGGTGCCTCTAAAGGGGCCGGGCCTGCGGCCCGCCGCACGGGTCCGCGCCCGGGTGCTTCGCTGGGCGCGGACCCGGCGGTTCCAGCGCCCCACAACGCGAGACACATGTGTGCCCACAGGTCCTGCGGACGCGACCGCGCCGGGATCCTCGCCGGGTTTGCGGCCATGTAGGCGAGGTGCCCCAGCTTTTGTCGGAGCCGCGACGGGGGTGGCCAGCCGGTTGCGCTAACCGCTAACCGAGCGGCCTCCGATTCGGGTCAAGCGGGACCGTGTATGTAGGTCGCTTTCCCCAGGTGAAGTGGTTCATCCGACAACCTTGCCATACCAAACGCTTTCGGACGTAGAGGGTAGATCGCTACAAGGCGCATTGAACTGTCAGATCGACTGCATTCTATGACAGTGTGCCGCTAGTAAAGGCAGACTAGTCGTAAGCCACCAAGGCGGGACGGTCCATCCACAGAAGGGTAGCAACGCGCGATCATCTCGGATCAAGGTGCGAAAGGATTGACATGGCTCAGCAAGGAGAGATCTCAGCCGAACGTAGCGTCGACATTTTCTTAAACGCGTTGAAGAAGCTTTCGGTCGGCGGAGCCTTCTTGATTGTTGCGGGAGCGGTCCCTTTAGTAATCTACGGATTAGCGAATCGATCCCATTTTCTCCAAATAGTAGGCGTCGGGTCGATGGTGTCAGCTGCAGCCGCCGTTGCTGGAGGTTTTGCCGGGTTCCTGTTCGGCATCCCGCGAAGCGCCCAGGTGGACGAGGTTGCATCCTCAAATTTGTCGCGTCCGGCGCTGCTACGCGTAAACACCAATCTTGAACAGATATCCGACTGGCTAACAAAAATTCTGGTGGGAGTTAGCCTTGTTCAACTCCCACACATCGCAGACGCTGGTCGTCGGCTAACGGCGGTCTTAGCCGACGCTATAGGTGGCGATCCGGGTAGCATTGGCATGGCGGGAAGCATGCTGGTTTATTACCTCGGTAATGGCTTTCTTGGCGGCTACTACCTCACACGAACCACGCTAACGACTGTGTTCGCCGTCTCAGACGTTCAGATCCGAGATATCGACGACCGGGTGCGTAGGGCCGAGGAACGCAGCGAGGAAGCACTTGAAAAGGTCGAAAGGGCAGTTGACGGCAGCCGCTGACGGCAACGGAGGTGGCCGACACCAACCTGGGGCGTGCCTGGAGGGGCGCGAATCGCGAGCGGGCTTGACAGCAACCCTGACAGCAACCGGCCCAGATGATCTCGGTCGAGCCGAGATAGTGCCAGATAGCTTCCGAGGTCACAGCCGTAGCGAGACGCCCATGGACGAGTCGCCCGGAACTTACAAGCGAGAGCTCGTCCATCTCGTCGGGCACGGCGTGCTCCCAAGCGTGAACGGCGTGAATCGGCGGCTCGGGCCGGGCAACGCTAGCCTGGCGCGTTCCTCAAGACGTTGTACGTGTCACCGAACGACCTGACAAGGCTCGCCATGGCGAGTTGGCCCTTCGCCGTTGTGCCGAGAGACGGGCGACCGACAACGCCGGATTTGGTGTATGCGGCCATGCCCAGAGTGAGCAGGTGCGGCCGGTCGGCGGTCCAGTCCGCTGATTCGTTTCCAGGGCGGACGACCTCCGGATAGAACGCCAGAAGCAGCGACGTCTCCAGCTCGCCGGCGTGCATGTCCTCGTAGCCGTCGGTTTCCATACCCGCGTCCTCGCGTGCCTGGTGCCAATCGGGACCCTGGGGGAAGACGGCGATGCGTGGTCCTCGTACAGAGGCTTCCTGCGCTACGTTGCCCAGCACGTAGTTGCCACCGTGGCCGCTGACGATTGCCATGCGATGTACTCCGCTTGCTGCCAGGGAGTCAGCGATGTCGGTGACGACGTGATGCAGAGTGCGTGCGCTGATGCTCACGGTTCCCCGCCATCCAGCATGTTCGTGTGAACAGGAGATGGTGATCGGCGGCAGAAGTAGAGCAGAGTATTGGCGTGCCAACTCGGAGGCTACGAGACTCGCGATGATCGTGTCCGTGGCAAGGGGTAGGTAGTCACCATGCTGCTCGAAGCTGCCGACGGGGAGGATCGCTACAGGCGCGTCCCGCCCTGACTCATCTCTGGCAGTTGCGGTAGTAATCAAGTCGATCAAGGCCAGGCCCTCCCTGCTGCTACGCGGCCGGGCGGAACAGGCTTCGTATCCGGTCGCTCAGATCGGATACTTCCGCATCGCGGCGCCAGGGCGCCAGTTGGATGCGCAGACGCTGAAGTTCGCTCAGTGCGCGGCCTGATGGGGCGGTACGAACGATGTCAACCGCTTGGCGTCCCCAGGCGCACGCGCTCCGGACGTCTTCCCGGCCAGCGTGGGCATAGCTGAGCCGTGCAAGGCAGAGTCCATGGTCTCGGCGGAGTTCAGCCGGCCAGGACTCCAGGCTTCGTTCGTACGCTCCCACTGCCTTGTCGAACTGTCCCAGCCTGCTCCAACAGTTGGCCGCCTCCATGCCGATATAGCCGGGAGTGCAGTACTCGGTGAGGCCGTCCGGCTCGTGCATACGCTCGACCTCTTCGCGAGCCGCATCGAGGGCTCGTGCGCACTCACTAGCATCACCGAGGCGCGCATGGGCTCGACCCTGTAGGCGTAGGACCAGTGCTCTGCTCCTGGGTGCCAACTTCGCTGAACCACGAAGCGCGGCGTCAGCAAGGCCCAAGACTCGATCGGGCCTGTCAAGGTCGGCAGCTATGTCCGCCTTACGCATCAGCACATAGGAAGTCTCGCGCTGGCGGCCGATTTCCAAGGCATAATCCATCGACCGATCAGTAAATGTCATCGCCAGTTCAGCGTTACATGCATCTTGATATAACCAACCTGCGAACTCGTTATACCGCAGTGCCAGAAGCACGAGTTCCTCGTGCACTTGGCCTCGTGCACTCGGCAGCATCTGATCCAGAAGATTCGCCTGCGCCTTCACCACATCGACTAGATGACTTGGGCCCATCAGGTTGTCGGCACGTAAGTGCTCCAGAAATACGTTCTGGAAGTACTGCACCATCTCGGGGCCGACTGGCGGCGCGACATGAGAGCGCCCAGACAGGTCAGCGCCCCTGGCGGGGAAACCCAGCTCCTCCGGCGTCTGGCAGTAGATGCGGCAAAGTAGCCTCTGGTAGAGCGGGTCACGCACCTCCTGGCCGTTCTCCCACCGGGACAGCATCGTCTTCAGGCTTCGCGCCGACGCGACGGTTGCGCCAGCAGCAGTCGCCGCGTCCCGCAAGGCCCGGATTGTTTGCTCTGCCTTCCAGCCGAGTTCCAAGCGGGCAGCCTGCAAGGGAGTAGACGCGCGCGTCGACTGTTCGTAAGCCATGATGACCAACCCTCTCGAATGCTGACCGCGTCCAGTGTGCACGCATAGACCCACGTCATGCACGAGTTAACTCGGGTTGTTAGCCGCTGTTAACTTCCGCCATCTGACACCGCCGATCTTCGCTGCCTTCTCATTGCATTCATAACGAAATGGCGAAGGGAGGTTTTCAGGATGAGAAGACGGCTTGCCGACGACTCCGCTGTTGGCATGGTGACCATCGTCGAGCCGCCGGTATCGCATTGGTACGCGCGTCGGGCTCGGCTCGCGTTCATCTGCGTGAGCCTGGGCTGTTGGGCGATCGCTGGTGCGGTGCTGTGGGTCTTCACTACGCCGCTGCTGGCGGTGGGGCTGGGCTTGGTGGCTGGTGTGCTGCTGGGCCTGGTCACGGCGGTGCTGGTGCGGGTCTGGCCGGTGTTGCGGGTGCTGTGGTGGTGGTCGTTCGAGATCGCGGCCGTGGTGTTCGTGGTGGGCGGCTGGGTCGTGCTGGCGCATGCGACGACGTGGTGGATCGCGCTGCTGGCGCTCCTGTCGGCGGCCACGGCTCTAGTTGCGCCGCATCGGCTTCGTGAGTGGCTGTGGGCATGGTCGTGGTGTCTGATCGTCCGGCATCGGCTGCGGCTGTGTTTCGCCACGCTGGTGCGCAGCACCGCGCAGATCGGCGGTTCGCGGCCGGCGGCGTTGCCGCTGCTGTTGTGGGCACGTCCGACGCCTGCGGGTGAGCGGGTGTGGCTGTGGCTGCGGCCGGGCCTGTCGCTGGAGCACCTGGAGAAGGACGAGCGTCCCGCGGCGATCGCGGTGGCGTGTATCGCCAAACAAATCCGGTTGAACGCGGCTTCGGAGCACTATGCCGCGCTGGTGCGGGTCGACATCACCCGGCGTGACCCGCTGACGGGTCGGGTGGAGTCACCGCTGGCGCTGCTGATCCCGAGCCTGCGCACCAACGACGACAACGCGGACGTGCCGGTGTCCCCGGCGGTGCCGCCGCTCGGCCTGGAACTGGCCGACATCGAACTCGACGAACCGGCCGCCAAGCCCACCCGCGGCGGCGGCCGGCGATGACCTGCGAGGTGCTGACGGTCAGCACCTCGGTTCGGATCGAGAAGGAGTCACGGTAATGGCAGGAGAAACCACGATTACGGTCGTTGGGAACCTGATCGATGACCCGCAGTTCAGGGTGCTGACCTCGGGTCATTCGCAGGCGAAGTTCACCGTCGCGTCCACGCCCCGGACGCTGGACCGGCAGTCCGGTGAGTGGAGGGACGGCGACCCGCTGTTCCTGAACTGCACCGCCTGGCGGGACCTGGCCGGGCACGTGGCTGAGTCGCTGACGAAAGGCACCCGCGTGATCGTCACCGGCAGGTTGCGGCTGTCGCGGTGGGAGACCGAGGAGGGCGAGAAGCGCTCGGCGTACGGCCTGGAGGTCGACGAGATCGGCCCGTCGCTGCGGTTCGCCACGGCGAAGGTCGCCAAGCTGTCCCGCGCGAAGGGCGACGGGTTCGTCCCGCCGCAGGCACCGGACAGCAACCCGTGGGAGAGCACTCCGGCTGACGCGAAGGCAGAGGTGCCGTTCTGATGCAGACGACACCGAGCCCGGATGAGATCCCGGCCGCCGTACTGGACGGCCTGTCCCCCGACACCGTCGAATTGATTCACCGCAACCTGTTGATCGGTGGCGAGCCCGGCTCCGGCAAGTCGGGTCTGCTGAACGCTCTGACGGCCCAAGGGGCCGTCGAGGACGCGAAGCCGGACGACTGCCTGGCATGCCCGAAGGGCTGCCGGCAGTGCAGCCGGGACGAAAGTGACTGCGAGTGCTACGAGCACGCCGATCTGCACCCGGACAGCGAGCCGGAGGAGCGCTGATGGCTCCGATGCTGGTCGCCGATACCGGTAAGGGTGCGGTCGAACTCGGCCCGACCCTGTCGATCTTCGACCCGGTGTATATCGGGATCGACGAGTTCGGCCAACCGAAGCGGGTCCCGCTGATCGAGCGCAACATCCTGATCGGCGGGGAACCCGGCTCCGGGAAGTCGGGTCTGCTCAACGGGATCGTCGCGCATGCCGCGCTGTCGCTGGACTGCCGGCTGGTCCTGCTCGACGGTAAGCGGGTCGAGCTGGGGCAGTGGCGTAAGTGCGCGGAAGAGTTCGTCGGCCAGGACATCGAGCAGGCCCTGGTACTGCTGTGGCGGCTGCAGAAGATGATGGACAACCGGTACGACTACCTCGATGCTTGCGAACGCCGGAAGATCATTCCGGGGGATGTGTTCGGTCCGTACCTGGTCGCTATCGATGAGATCGCTTACTACTCGGCCACCGTTGGGGACAAGACGCAGCGCGAGAAGTTCTCGATGCGGCTGCGTGACCTGGTCGCGCGGGGCCGGGCGGTCGGCCTGATCGTGGCCGCCGCCACGCAGCGGCCGTCGTCGGACATCATCCCGACGTCGCTGCGTGACCTGTTCGCGTGGCGGTTCGGCGGGCGCTGCACCAACGACAGCAGCTCGGACATCGTGCTCGGGCACGGCTGGGTCGCCAAGGGCTGGTCAGCGAACACGATCAGCCCGAACAACCCCGGAGCGGGGTTGCTGATCGCCGAGAACGGCAGCCCCGAGCTGGTCAAAGTCGCCTACCTGGATGACCGCACCTGCGCGGCCATCGCCGCCTACGCGGCCACCCTGCGCGCCACCGCCCCGGCCAGCCTGGAGCGCCGCAAGCTGCGGCCGGTCCCGGTCGCGGCGGCGGCCTGACGCGCCCACCAGACCTCCCGGAATTCACCGGGCGGAACGAATCATCGGAAGGAGAACCGATGCCTTTCAACCTGCACACCTGTGTGAGCGTGACCTGCGATGAGTGCGCAGAGGGCTGGGGTGAGGACTTCACCGTCCATTTTGCGAGCGAGGCCGAGGCGCTCAGCGAGCTGCGCCGTGACGGCTGGCTCGTCATGGGCAACAAGCTGCGCTGCCCCAGCTGCGCTCTGCACGCGGATTGCCTCGCCACCGGTCACCGGCACGGCGACTGGGAGCCGCGCGAGATGCACGGCGTTACGTTCCGCGTCCGGTTCTGCGAGCACTGCGGCGAGATGAATACCGACCCGTCGCGCGATCAGCTCACGAATCTGTGGCGGCTCGCCGCCATGGTCAACGAGATCGACGTTCGAGAAGGAGGGCCGATCTGATGGCCCGACGACAAACCGTGCAGCACACCCATCAGACCCGGGTCGTGCACTACGTCGACCCGGCGATGCAATCCGACCTGACCCGGTACGGGCTGCTGAACCCGGCGGAGATCATCCGGCAGCAGCAGCGGAACTCCGAGCTGTACCTGCGCTGGAAGATCCGCCAGGCCGAGATCAAGGAACGGGACAAGAAGTTCCGCCGGTTCTGGCTCGGCTTCGGCGCGATCGTTGGTCTGGTCTTCCTGACCGCCGTGATTATCGGCGGCTGGTTTATCTGGACCTACCTTGCGGCGCTGGGTTTCAGCGCGGCCGTGATCGCCGTCGTGATCCTGCTGTTCGCTGGCGGGCTCGCGGTTGGTGGTCACCGCTGTATCACCATCGTGCAGCACATGCACTGACCAGCACCAACACCTACAACCACGGACCTCGGTCCGAGCGGACGACACCGGACACAGGCCTGGAAAACCGACCGGTGCCGCCGCCCCTGCACCAACTCACCTCCGATGGAAGGAGTCGGCACGATGAACCCTACCCATGATCCTGACAACGCTGCGCAGCAGTCTCGCCGCGACACGGACGGCCCGGCGGCCTGGCTCGCCGGTCTGCTGACCGACGCCAACCGCTTCCGCGCCCACGTCGCCTCGGCGATGGGCAAGGCGGCATCACCGGTCCCTGCACTGGAGGAGACCGAGCCGGGTTGGAGAGTTGCCGAAGGGCGATCCTGCGACCCGTGCGTGGAACTGGCGGCGCTGGCCGAGTCGGCGGGATACGTCCTGACCGACGCAGGCCGCGAAGCGCTCGCCTCGGTGACGGTCGACTTCGCTGACAAGGCTGTCAACGCGGTGCGGCACGGTGTCACACCGGACCAGATCATGACCGACTACTGGGACGGCGAACCGTGGTTCGAGCAGATCGACACGTGGCGTCAGCATCCCGGCAGCGTGACGCCGGTGCTGGATGTCCAGTGCAGGTTTGTTGACCTGTTCAGATCGGCGGAGATCGCCGAGGCGTGGGGCGAGAACGAGCTCGATCACGACCGGGTTCCCACCACGGGCGGCTTCGAGGCCTGGTGCCACGAGCGCGCAGAGCGGGAAACCAGTGACGCCGGGTTCGGATACGTCTTCACCGACGCTGGTCTGCGAGCGCTCGACCAGATACCGGCTGCTGAGGCGCCGGGAACGGTGCCGCTGGTGCTGCGCTCGGCTGCCTCGTACCTGGAGCGATACGGCTGGATTCAGGGCGCCTACTACGACGGCACGACCGGCGTGTTCACGCCGCCGGCGTGCATGGTCGGTGCGATCGGCATGGCCTGCTACGGCGGACCGGTCGACGCTCCGGCGGAACATCGCAATGACCCGGGCTACGCCGACTTCGAGCAGGCCGTGCTGCACCTGGACCGGTATCTGCTGGTCGAGGACGGCTCGGAATCGTACGAGTTCAACGACGCCCGCGGCCGCCGGCTGGAGGACGTGACCCGCGTGTTGCGGGATGCCGCTACCCGACCGGCTGAGGAACTGGTCGACGCCATCAAGGCGATCGACGAGATGAACGACCGGCTCGCCGAGTCCGGCATCACGGCCGAACAGGTGATCGTCCTGCTGGACGGCGGTGACCTCCAATGAGCGAGTTGACCGTCCGTGACATCCAGGCCAGCGCCTGGGCGAACAAGCTCGGCAAGAGCTTCAACACGACGGACGTCGCGCTGGAGTTCGGTCTGCTCTACGGCGAGGTGGCTGAGGCGTTCACCGCGTGGCGTTCGCAGCAGCCTGCGGCGCTGGCCGACGAACTCGCCGACATCGCGATCTACCTGGTCGGCCTGGCCGAGATGACCGGTGTCGACCTGCAAACCGCGATCGCGGCGAAGCTGGCCGTCAACGCCGGACGGATCTACCGGTTCAACCCGGTGGCCGGCATCCTCGTCAAAGCCGAGACACCAGTCGACGGCATCGACTGCGCGCGGTGCGATGCGGGCTGCGCCAGCAACAACTACAACGGTTACGCCGATCCGGGAGCATTCGGCTACTGCGGATGTTCCTGCCACCGGTCCGCGAAGTCGGGCGGTGGCACCCGATGAGCAAGAACACCGTCAAGGCTGGCTTGACGCGCAAACGCGCCAAGCGGCCGGTCGAAACCAGTGAGTTCGACGCCTTCGCACGGCGGATCCTGCGGGCCTACGCCCGGCGGGTGTCCGCCGGGGATGTCGAAGCCCTGGCCGCGCTGGTAGCTCTGTCCGCTGAGCTGGACGCGGCGACGCGTCTGGCCGTGGCCGGGCTGCGCGGCAAACCGTACTCCTACTCCTGGGACGAGATCGCTACCCGGCTTGGCGTGTCCAAGCAGGCCGCGCAGCAGCGCTACGGCGACAAGTCCGATCGGCACGCCCTCGACACCCGGCTGACCAAAGCCGGGCTGAGCGTGTCCGTGGCGACCCTCGTGCAGGTGTTCGCCGACCACCATCCCGGTGACCCGGCCGCATCACGCTGCCCGGGTTGCGGCCACCGCTACGCCGACGGGCAGCGCGACTGCCCGACCAACGCCACCGTCCGCCCGCTGTTGCGGCGACGGCGGCACGAGAACGACGACGCGGTAGCCCGACTGTCCCCTGTCCAGTTCGCCGACCTGATCGGAACCACCAAGACCCGCACCACGCGGGCACTGGCTGGTCCGGCAGTTCGGCCCGTCGGGGCGGAACCACACACGGACCAGCTCTTTCACCTGCTCGACCTGAGCGGAAAGGAGCCCCTGCTATGACCCACTCCGACCTGACCGAGATCAGCAACAACGTCGTCGCCGACGCGATCACCGAGGTCCAGGCCCAGATCGCCCGGGTCGACACGAAAGCGTCGATCCTGACCGGCCTGTCTCTCGGAGCACTGACCGGTGGTGCCGCGCTGGCGGGCAAGGCCCACCTGCACGGCTTCGCCCTGGCGGCTGCGGCCATGACCGCTGCGCTGATCGGTGCGGCGATCGTGCTGCTGGGTCTGGCCATCCGGCCGGCACTCGGCGGCAACTACGGGTTCATGCGGTGGGCCACGCCTACCTTCACGGACTTGTGCGCCGACCTCGTCGACACGGTGACCAACAAGTGGCAAGGCCACGACGACGACGCAGACGCCGTAGCCCTGTGGCTGCTGGCCCGGTCCGCCCGCCGCAAGTACCAGCGGGTGCGCCTGGCCGTCGACCTGCTCGGTGCCGCCTTCGGCTGTGCCGCGCTCACCGCATTCCTCTCGGCACTGGATTGACGGGAGGAGCCAGGTGATGACGACGGGAACGGTTTACCTACTGCATTTCGACCGTCCGTACGCCCACGCCGGGCACTACACCGGCTGGACCACGGACCTGGCCGCACGGCTCGCCGAGCATGCGGCTGGACACGGTGCCCGCCTGCTGGCGGTCGCCAAGGCTGCTGGCATCGGCTGGACGCTGGCCCGAATCTGGACCGGCAGCCGAGCCGACGAACGAGCCCTCAAACGGCAAGGCGGCGCTTCCCGGCGCTGCCCGCTGTGCGGCGTCACTCCCCGCAACGGAGACCGCCGATGACTACCATCAGCGGCCGTCGCTGGGCCTACATCGGTGCCGCCCTCGGCGGCACGGTATCGATCGCCGCGAACGTCGCACACTCCTTCATCCCGCCCAAGGAAGTCGCCAACCCTGCCGACTGGACACCCGAAGCGGGTGCCGTCGTCGGCGCGGTCGTCTGGCCCGTCTTCCTGTTCGTCGCCGTCGAGATCTTCGCCCGCGTGGCGTGGCCGACGCGCCTGCACTGGCAGCTGATCCGCTGGGTCGGGCTCCTACCCGTCGCCTTCGTCGCTGCCCTGGTGTCCTATCGGCACCTGTCCGGTCTGCTCGCCTTCTACGGCGACGAGACCATCGTGTACATCATCGGCCCGCTCGCTGTCGACGGGCTGATGATCGGGGCCACCGGAGCCATCCTGGCCACCAGCCAACCCCGACACACCACCTCCGTATCCGCCCCGGCCGTCCCGGGCACCACCGGTGTCCCGGCCCCGACCCTGCCCGCCGTCCCGGCACCCAACATCGCGCCGCGACCGGCAGACAACCCGACGCCGTCCCCGGACCCGGCCCCGACGCCGGAACCCGTGACGGCCGCACGTGCCGACGCCGTGCCGACCCCGGCCGACGTTGCCACCCGGGTCACCGCAAGCCCGACGACCATCCCGCTACGACCGACCGCCGCCCGGCCGGCCACTGCTGGCAGCTCTAAGCCCCGACCCCGCAAGACCGCATCGACTGCCTCGGCTGAGCCGCTGGCCGCTCCTGCCGCCGACATTTCTGTCACCGAGCCGGAGCCCGCACAGCTGCCCCTGCCGATGGCCGTCGACCCGGCCTTGCTGGTCAAGGCTCGGCAGATCGCCGAGCAGTACCGCACCGAGACGGGCAGCCCGATCAAGGCAGGGCAGCTCGCCGCCCGCCTGCGAGTGAATTCCGAGGTGGCAGCACAGGCCCTGGCCGTGCTCGACCTCGACCCGCACCACCCCACCGATGAGATCCCGACCGTCAACGGCACGCCTGTGAAGGCGACCCGGTGACCGTCTCCACGTTGAGCGTCGTACCTGAAGCAACCGCTTCGGGTACGGCCCCCTGCGCTGAGCCGGTCCGCTTTTACCTCGGCACCCATCAACCGCACTGGCTGCGCCTCGGGGTGCCGCTGTTCGTCTCCGACCGGCGGCTGCGCCGCTACCGGCAGCTGCCGCGTGCGGCCGCGCCGTGGGCGCTGGACTCCGGCGGGTTCACCGAACTCAGCCAGTACGGCACCTGGGACACCGGCCCCACCCCGGCCGTCTACGCCACCCGGGTCCGCCGCTACCGCGACGAGATCGGCCACCTCGCGTGGGCCGCCCCGCAGGACTGGATGTGCGAACCGCCGGTGCTCGCCAAGACGGGGCTAAGCGTCGCCGAGCATCAGACCCGCACCGTCGACAATTACCAGCAGCTTCGGGATCTGGCGCCCGGTCTGCCGTGGGTGCCGGTCGTGCAGGGCTGGATACCCGGCGACTACCTGGCCTGCGCCGACCGCTACCACCGGGCCGGGATCGACCTCACCGGGCTGCCGTTGGTCGGGGTCGGCTCGGTATGCCGCCGCCAGTCCACCGCCCTGGTCGGCGAGATCCTCACCGTCCTGCACCGCGCCGGGATCACCCGGCTGCACGGGTTCGGCTTCAAAACCCTCGGCCTGGCCCGGCACGGCCACCTGCTCGCCTCGGCCGACTCGATGGCCTGGAGCGCCCAAGCCCGCCGCCAACCCGCCCTGCCCGGCTGCACCGGCCACCGCAACTGCGCCAACTGCCTCCGCTACGCGCTGGCGTGGCGCACCCGCGTCCTCACCGCGATCGCCACGGCGACGGCACAGCCTGCCCTGTTCGGCCTCGACCCGGCCGGGTGGCCTGCATGACCACCGAACTCACCGCACCCGCCTGGTACCGCCAGTCAGCCGACCTGCGCCTGCAAGCCGTCGCCCGCGCCGCCCGCGCCGACTTCCAAGCCTGGCTCAGCCACGTCAAATCCGCCTCCGCGTGCACGCGGCCGGTCCGGCTGGCCGGCACCATCGCCACCGTCGAGGCCGCCACCGGCCGACTGCTGGCCGAGCGTGCCACCGCGGACATGCCGGACGGGGTGATCTACAAGCCGTGCGGCAACCGCCGCGAGTCGGTGTGCCCGGCCTGTTCCGAGGTCTACCGCCGCGACGCCTACCAGGTGATACGTACCGGGTTGGTCGGCGGCAAGGGCGTCTCCGAGCAGGTGGCGCACCATCCGGCCGTCTTCCCCACGTTCACCGCCCCCAGCTTCGGCGAGGTGCACACCCGCAAGGTGCAGGGGCACACCTGCACGAAGCGCACCGCCTGCGACTGCCGCCCCGAACCGTGCCACGCGCGCCGCAACCTCGTCACATGCCCGCACGGCGTGCGGCTGGCCTGCTACGCCCGCCACGAACTCGGCGACACCCGGCCCGGCACGCCGCTGTGCCTGGACTGCTACGACCACGACGCGCAGACCGTGTGGAACCTGGCGGCCGGCGAACTGTGGCGCCGCACCACCATCGCCGTCAACCGCTACATCCGGCGACTGTGCCGCCAGCGCGGCCTGGCGAACGTACCGGTCTGCTCGGCCACCACCGGCAAGGTGCGGATGGTGCCGCCGGTACGGCTCTCGTTCGGCAAAGCCGCCGAGATGCAACGCCGCGGCGTCATCCACTTCCACGCCATCGTGCGCCTGGACGGCATCGACCCGGCCGACCCCACCGCGATCGTCCCCCCGCCTGCCGGGATCGACGCCCAGGACCTGGTCGACGCCATCGACCATGCCGCCGCCACGGTCACGTTCACCACCGACCCGCACCCGGCCCGGCCCGGCGGCTGGCCGATCGGCTGGGGCGACCAGGTCTTCACCAAGGTGATCACCGTCGCGGGCAAGGGCCAGGTGACCGATGCCCAGGTCGCCGCGTACCTGTCGAAGTACGCCACCAAATCCACCGAGATCACCGGCCACACCTCGCCCCGCCTCGACCACGCCGAGACCGACACGGTGCGGCTGTACGCCAACCCGGTCGGCACGCACGTCGAACGCCTGGTGTCCTCGGCGTGGGTGCTCGGCCGGTATGCGGACTGGCGGCGGCTGCGCCGCTGGGCTCACATGCTCGGCTTCGGCGGCCACTTCCTGACGAAGTCGCGCCGCTACGGGATCACGTTCGCGACGTTGCGCAACCGGCGGATCGTGTTCCGGCGGGCACAGAACGCCGGGCCGGAGCAGACCGAGCCCGGCGAACAACCGACCACGCTGGTCGTCAACTTCCTCCAGTTCGTCGGCGCGGGCTGGCACACCACCGCCGACGCCATGCTCGCCAACACCTCCGCCGCAATGGCCCGTGAGCACCAGCAGGCGGCTCGGGAGTACCTGAGCACCACTGCCGCCTGACGCGCGTTTCAGCGTCAAGGCCGCCTTGACCCTCCGGAGAAAGGAACCGCCTGCCATGCCCCGGCCCCGGCCGTTGCTCTCGGTGCGACTCATCGGCCCCGCCGACGTCGTCACCGCACAGAAGACCCACCTAGCCGGCCACCTCGCCGCCGTCTTCGGCGACACGGTCGTCTGCCGGACCAGCACCCACCCGGCCAGCCACGCCAACGAGATCCGCGTCTACCTGACCGTCAGCCGGAGGGAGGTGCCATCGCAATGACCACCGACACCGTGAGCGAGAACCTGTGGTCGATCGAGCGAACCTCGCAGTACCTCGGCGTTCCGGTTGGCACCCTCTACCAGTGGCGGCACCGCCGGACCGGCCCCCGTGCGCGGAAGGTCGGCCGTCACCTGCGTTACGACCCGGCGGACGTGCGCGCCTGGTTCCGGGAGTGTGCCTGATGCCGGTCGACGACCTGTGGTATCTGAAAGAGCGTGGTCCGGACGGAAGTCGTCTGCCGTCCAGGAAGCACGGCCGGGGCAAGCGTTGGCGAGTCCGGTGGACCGACGATCAAGGCGAGGGCCGTGAACGGCTTTTCGAGCGCAAGGTCGACGCTGAGCGCTTCGACGCGAATGTACGGGCCGACGTCAGCAGGGGCCAGTACATTGATGACCGGGCCGGGCGGGTTACTGTGGCCACCCTCGCCGAGCAGTGGCGGGCGAGCCAACTGCACATCGACAGCACGGCTATCCGCGTTGAGCATGCCGTCCGCTTGCACATCGTGCCGGGCCTCGGACAGCTCCAGGTCGGGCAGGTGCGGCGGAGCAAGGTGCAGGCATGGGTGCGGGACCGGAGTTTTGTACTGGCGCCGACCACACTGCGAGTGGTGTACGGCTACCTGAACGCGATGTTCGCGTCGGCGGTCCGGGACCGGCTGATCGCGAGTTCGCCGTGCGTCGACATCCGGCTTCCCGGCATCGATCGCGGTAAAAGGGTGATCCCGACGCCTGCGCAGGTGCACCGGCTTGCCGGGCTCATGCCGGATCGGCTGTCGGCGGCGGTCTACGTTGCTGCGGGATGCGGCCTGCGGCTGGGGGAGGTGCTCGGCTTGGAGGTGGAGGACATCGACTTCGAGCGTGCCGAGCTGTCAGTGCGGCAGCAGCTCAAGTCGCACAAGGGCCGCTCGCCGTACCTGGGCCAGCCGAAGACCAAGACCAGCGTCCGGACGGTCGAGCTGCCGGACGTGGTGGCGGCGGCACTCCGGAAGCACCTGGAAACCCTGGGAGATCCGGTTGAGGTCGACGACGACACCGACCCGCGTCGGCCGACTCGGCGGCTCGCCGCGCTGGTGTTTCGAGGGGCCGACGGTAAGCCGGTGATCGCATCGACGTTCTCGCGGACCTGGACGCCGGTGCGAGCCAAGGTCGGCTTGCCGATGCGGTGGGGCTTTCATGGCCTCCGGCATTACTACGCGACCCTGCTGATCCATGCCGGGGCGAGTGTCAAGACGGTGCAGCTGGCGCTCGGGCACTCCACGCCGACGGTCACGCTCAACGAGTACGTGCACGAATGGCCGGACGCTCTGGACCGCACCCGGTCGCTGGTGGACGGGGCACTCGGAAGCGGCGAAACGGCGGCCACGTCGGCTGGGAGCCGAGCATGACCGCCGTTCCTCAAGTTGTGCCCGAGTTGTGCCCAAGATCATACCAGCGGGTGAAACCGCTGGTCACGAGCTTGGAATGCGTCAGACGTTGTAGTACATCTCGAACTCGTGCGGGGTCGGCCGCAGGCGGACCGGGTCGACCTCGTTCGAGCGCTTGTAGTCCACCCACGTCGAGATCAGGTCTTCGGTGAAGACGCCGCCCGCGGTGAGGTAGTCGTGGTCGGCCTCGAGCGAGTTGAGCACGGCCTCGAGCGAGCCCGGCACCTGCTTGACG
Source organism: Actinoplanes aureus (assembly GCF_015704865.1). Taxonomy (GTDB): domain Bacteria; phylum Actinomycetota; class Actinomycetes; order Mycobacteriales; family Micromonosporaceae; genus Actinoplanes; species Actinoplanes aureus. The sequence continues at coordinate 15,594 of NZ_JADQTO010000034.1, forward strand.
TTGCCCCACTCCTCCGGCGGCAGGTCGTACAGGTCCTTGTCGATCGGGGCCGGGGGCTCGATCTTGTTCTTGATGCCGTCGAGGCCGGCCATCATCATGGCCGAGAACGCCAGGTACGGGTTCGACGACGGGTCCGGCACGCGGAACTCGACGCGCTTGGCCTTCGGGTTGCTGCCGGTCACCGGGATGCGGGTGCAGGCGGAGCGGTTGCGCTGGGAGTAGACCAGGTTGACCGGGGCCTCGTAGCCGGGCACCAGGCGCCGGTACGAGTTGACGGTCGGGTTGGTGAACGCGAGCAGCGACGGCGCGTGGTGCAGCAGGCCACCGATGTACCAGCGGGCCGTGTCGGACAGGCCGGCGTAGCCGGTCTCGTCGTAGAACAGCGGCTCGCCACCGAGCCACAGGCTCTGGTGGGTGTGCATGCCGGAACCGTTGTCACCGAACAGCGGCTTCGGCATGAAGGTGACGGTCTTGCCCTCGGCCCGGGCGGTGTTCTTGATGATGTACTTGAACAGCTGCATCTGGTCGCCGGCGTGCAGCAGCGTCGAGAACTTGTAGTTGATCTCGGCCTGGCCGGCGGTGCCGACCTCATGGTGCGAGCGCTCGACGGTGAAGCCGGTGTCGATCAGGCGGCGCACCATGATGTCGCGCAGGTCGGCGTAGTGGTCGACCGGCGACACCGGGAAGTAGCCACCCTTGTAGGTGGTCTTGTAGCCGAGGTTGCCGCCCTCTTCCTCACGGCCGGAGTTCCACGCGCCCTCGATCGAGTCGATGTAGTAGAACGCCTGGTGGGCGGAGGTCTCGTGGCGGATCGAGTCGAAGATGTAGAACTCGGCCTCGGCGCCGAAGTAGGCGGTGTCGGCGATGCCGCTCGACGCCAGGTACGCCTCGGCCTTCTTGGCCACGTTCCGCGGGTCACGCGAGTACGCCTCGCGGGTGAACGGGTCGTGGATGAAGAAGTTCAGCGCAAGGGTCTTCTGGGCGCGGAACGGGTCGACGAACGCGGTGGCCACGTCCGGCAGCAGCATCATGTCGGACTCGTGGATGGCCTGGAACCCGCGGATCGAGGATCCGTCGAAGGCGAGGCCGTCGGTGACCACACTGTCGTCGAACGACTCGACCGGGATGTTGAAGTGCTGCATCACACCCGGGAGGTCACAGAACCGTACGTCGACGAACTTGACGTCCTCGTCTTTGAGGTATCGCAGGAGTTCCTCGGGATTGGCGAACACACGTCCTCCTGGCACAGTTTTCGATACCGGGCGGCACGGGCCGCCACGCAAGGCTGGTCGCGACGTTATGGGTGCGGGGTTGCCCCGGCGTATCCCGATTGTTTCCGTCGTGTTACGCCATGCATTGGGCACGCACCGTGAGAGCGCGAGCCGACCTACCGGACCCTATCGCGTACGCTCGGCAGACGTGGCTGCTTCCGCGAACGAATCGCCCCTGGTCCCGGCCCGTCTGGAGCCCGCCGGATTCGGCCCGCGACTGGCCGCCCTGATGATCGACTGGCTGCTCTGCCTGCTCATCGCGAGCCTCTACGCCAGCCCGTTCGAGAAGGCCTGGCCTGCGGTGCTCGTGCTGGTCGTGGCGAACACCTTCTTCATCGGACTGTTCGGGCAGACGCCCGGGATGCGCCTGCTCCGCATCCGTTGCGCGGCCTACCCGGGCGGCGGTCCGCTCGGCCTGGTGCGCGGCCTGATCCGGGCCGTCCTGCTGGGGCTCTTCATCCCGGCAATGATCATGGACAGCCAGGGCCGGGGCGTGCACGACCGGGTGGCTCACTCGATCGTGGCCACCCTGCCGCGCGGCTGAGAGCGGTCACCGCCCCCGGAAGGCGCGCTTGACCTCCGGTTCCACCCGCTCCTCACCTCTGCCGGTCACCACGCCGCCGCCGGGTGTGCGTACCCCGAAGGCCTGCTCGTCGGTGACGATGTCGTGCGCCTCGCGGTCCGGCGCCGGCTCGCCGCCGCCGCGGCGTTTGCCGAGCTCCGGCGCGACCGTGCCGGGCTTCGCGGTCTCCGCCGGCCCGGCCGGCTGAGTGGCCGCGCGGCTGCGCAGACCCCACGGTCCGCCTTCCGGGCGGGCCCGCTGCGGTGCGTCGATCCGGCCCGATCCGGCTCCCGACCGGGCCTGTTCCGCGCCGAAGAAGTCGGCCCAGGCGGCACGGCGGTCGCGGCGCGGCGGTGGCGCGGGCGGGCCGGCCGGCGAGGTCGGCCGGTTCAGCACGGGCGGCGCGGTTCCCGGGCGGGCGGCCGGACGGCCTCCGCTCTGCGGCGGCCGTAGCTCTTCCTTGCTGCCCGGACGCCGGTCACGGTCACCATGAGGATTTTTCAGTACGGGCGGAGCGGCCGAACCCGGCGGTCTCCCGAAGGTCTGGTCGCCGTCCACCCGGGCACCCGGCACCCGGTTCGGGTCGCCCGGCCGGCCGCGGCCGCGCTCACCCGGGCGGGCGGCCTGAGGCGGCGGGGTGTAGATGGGTCCCCGTTCGCGCTGCTCGCCAGGACGCCCGAGCTGGGGCGCCGCCGGATTGGCGGGCTGCCCGCGGCGCCGGTCACCGGGCCGGCCGGTCTGTGGCGGCGGGAGGATCGGCTGTCCCACGCCCGGGCCGCGCAGTTCCCGGCCGCCGGATGGCACGACGGGTGTGCCGGCGGGTCCGGCCGGCCGGCGCAGCGACCGGCCGGGCGGCGGGGCGCTGCCGGGCGGCAGGACGATGCCGCCGGGCCGTCCGATCTGCCCGGGTAGCCGCGGGCGCACGATGCTGGGCGGGATCACTGTGCCACCGCCCGGGATCGACGCTCCCGGCGGCGGCAGCGCGGCACCCGGTGGCGGCAACGCGGCACCAGGCGGCGGTAGCGCGGCGCCAGGCGGCGGCAATGCGGCACCGGGCGGGAGCGTGCCCGGCGGGAGGGCGCCCGGCGGCAGCTGAGCGCCCGGCGGCAGCGTGCCCGGCTGAGGTCCGATTTGTCCCGGAGGCAAAACCCCAGGAGGCAAAACCCCAGGAGGCAGAACTCCAGGAGGCAGAACCCCTGGCGGCAGAACACCCGGAGGCAGCCCCGGCGTACCCGGCGGCAGAACACCGGGCGGCAGAGTGCCCGGCGGCAGCTGACCACCAGGCAGCTGACTTCCCGGCGGCAGCGTGCCCGGCGGTACCACCCCGGGCGGATTGGCGCCGTCAGGCGGCGCGATCAGATCCGGCGGCGAAATCTGCCCGGGCGGCAGAACACCGGGCGGGCTGGTGATCGGGTTGTTCAGCCCGGGCAGGTTCGGCACCGGGACCGTGCCCGGCGCGCTGAGCACCGCGTTCATCGGCTGCACCGGCGGACCCACCCCGCTCGCGACCACTCCGATGTAGTCGAAGTACTGGTCGCCGTACCGCTGCGCCAGCAGTTGCGCCTCGCGCCGGTACCGCTCAGTCACCTCTCGCTGGTCGTCCTCGATCTCCTCCTGGCGCGCCGCGCTCCAGCTGACGCCCTCGGTCGCGAAGGCGCCGAGGTTCTCCAGGAAGCCGACCTGCTGCGCCTCGCGCATCTCCTGCTCGTAGCGCAGCACCAGGTTGTCGACGTCGCGGCGCGCCTCCAGGCTGATGTTCACCAGGTGGCGCAGCGCGGTCACGTTCTTCTGCGCCGCGTCCATCCACACGTCGAGGTACGTGAGCGCCTCGCCCGGCCCCCGGCGCAGGAACGCGTCCCGTGCTTCCGGTGACTGCCAGTGCTCGTCCTGGAGGACGGTGCTCTGCTGCACCACGAAGTCGCGGATGTCGGCCATGAACGTCCACGCGTTCTGCCACTGGTCGGCGAGCGCGGCCATCTGCTCCGGATGCATGTTGCGCACCTTGCGGGCCACGACCTCCAGCGTCAGCGGGTTGCCCGGCCCGGGCGGCGGCGCGAACGGGATCTGCGAGGGCGGGTAGCTGCCGTACTTCAGCTGCCCGCTGTACGGGCTGTACCCGTAGTTCGGATCGGCGGTGGCGCCCCAGTACTCACCCATCGGCTCAACCGTTCACGTAGTGGGGAGCGTCGGCACCGGAGGTACGCGTACCGGTCTGGACCTCGTTCGTCTCCTCCAGCAGACCGCTCTTGCCCGGCTCGTAGGTGGTCGTGGTGGTCTCCCGGGTCACCGGATCCAGCTTCTCGGTGGTCAGGTGCGTGGTCCGCCCCGTCGAGTCCACGGTCTCGGTGGTCTCCTCGACGACCCGGTCGCCCTGGGTCGTGGTCCGGGTCTCGGTGGTCGACGCCGTCTTGCCGTCCGGCCCGAGCGTCTCCTGGGTGGTCGTCTGCACCGGCCCGTCCACCCGGGACGAGACGCGGGTGGTGCTCGTCGAGACGGTCGCGCCGGTCCGGTCGTACACCGTGGTGGTGGTTGTCACGGCGCCACCCGGCGCCGTGAAGGTCATGATCTCGCGCCGCTCACCGTTCGGCCCGGTCGCCAGCTGCATGGTCTGGTACGCCGACACCGGTGTCACCGGCCCCTGCTGCCACAGCGGGCTGTCCGCCGGCGGCGGCGCGGCCCCGGTCGCCATCTGCGCCTCGAGGTACGTGGTGCCGACGCCCTCCGGAAGCCCGGCCGGCCGGCGAACACTCTTGTCGCCGAAGGCGAACAGCACGTCGGAGAGCTTGGCCGCGGACAGAGCGTCGCCCGACCGGTAGCTGTCCGCGATGGTCTGCGCCGCGTTGCCGACGTTGCTCAGCGACTCCCCGAGCTTGCTCAGATAGATGTTGAGTTCGCCGGCGTTCGCCGTCAGCTGCGCCCGGACCGCGTCCGCCTCACCGAGCACGTCGCCGTTCCACGCCTGTCCCGGCATCTCGCTCAGCGGACCGAGGTACGCGGCCCGCGACCCGATGTCGGCCTGCTGACTCCGCATGAGGCGTGCGTATTCGCGGAGACCGTCGAGATCGACGTCCACCGCCGGGCCGCCGGCGAGCCACGGTGTGCTCGTGTTCGTCGTGGTCTGGTCCGCATATGGATTCTCGGCAACCATCACGCCTCCCCGGATTCGGTGACGCTGGTGTGTACGCGCTCTTCCGGAAACCGGTTCGAACCGACCCGGCGGTGCCGGCGTACACCGAAGACATAGACCACTTCCGAGAACCGGGGAGAACCAACGATGGCAGGCATCGGTCAGGTCCACGCCACACAGGAGCAGCTCACCGCGATGGCGCAGCGGTGCGGCGACACCGGCCAGAACATCTCGCAGGGAATGAACCGGCTGATGGGGCAGATCCAGTCCCTCAGCGGCGCCGGCTTCGCGGGCACCGCGAACAACGCCCTCCAGGACGTGTCGGTGCAGCTCAACGACGGTCTCGCCAAGATCATGACCGCACTGAACGAGCTCGGCGGCAAGATGTCGTCCGCCTCCACCACCTTCGGCACGAACGACGAGGAGGCCGCGCAGTCGATCCGCACGGCGGCCGCGTCCGGCGACAGTTCCGTTGTCAACATCCTGCGCGGCTGAGCGCGCGAGAGAGATCGGGGAGCAGAATGAACATCACCTACAACTTCGGCCAGATCAGCGACGTCTCGGCCGGCATCAACTCGTTCCAGAACCAGATGGACCGCGAGCTGAACGATCTGTACACCGCGTTCACGCAGCTGTTCGCGCAGGACTGGTCCGGTGCCGCGGGTACCGCGTGCGACGAGGCCCGGCAGAAGTGGAACCAGGGCGCCACCGAGATCAAGTCCGCGCTGGCCAGCGTCGGCGTACGGCTGGGCGAGTCCGCGGAGCGGATGCAGCAGGTCGACCAGCAGATCGCCGCGACCATGTGAGTGAGCACCGAAAGACGGACCGGCCGCCGGCGAGACCGGCGGCCGGTCCGTGTCCGGGTAGGCTCCAAGAAAGGCTGGGTAATTCACAGGCCCCGGCCACCGGAGCGGGTCGATGGATCTACGACACTCACCTTCGCCGGACCACTCGGTCGTCTCGGTCGTCGACGAGGACACGTCGGTCGTCGAACTCACCGTCCGCGGCCGGTGGAGCCGGGAGCTCTGGCTGCAAGCACACCGGACACTGCGCAAGCGGCTCGCCGAACACCCAGCCGGCCTCCTGCTGGACCTGCGCGGGCTCGACGACCCCTGTGCCGAGAGCGCGGTCTTCTGGCTCACGGCGCGAGTCCGGGGCAACAGCTTCCGTCCGCGTACGCCGGTGGTGGCCGCTCTCTCCACCGACACCGCGCTGTCCGCCGCGTTGAGCCGGTTCGGCGTACCCCGTGGTCTTCCGGTCTTCGAGACGCCGGCGCGGGCCCGCGCCGCGCTCGCCGACCGCAGCCTCTGGCCCGGCCGGCTGCTGTTACGGCTGCCGGCGGAGCTAGGCGCCGCCGTGGCGGCCCGCCGCGCGGTCTCGGACGCCTGCCGCGAATGGGAACTCGAGCCGCTGGCCGCCCGTGCCCGGCTGGTGGTCTCCGAGCTGGTGGTGAACGCCGCCGAACACGCCGGCACCCCGATCGACCTGATGCTGACCCAGACGGACTTCTCGCTGCACGTGGCGGTGCGCGACCGCGGCACGTGTCCGGCGCGGGTGCTGCCGGCCGATCCGGAGAATCCGCTGCTGGCCCGGGGGCAGGGCCTGCGCCTGGTCGAGGCGGCGGCGTTCGCCTGGGGTGTGGCTCCCGCGGTCACCGGCAAGACGGTCTGGGCGATTCTGCGGGCCACTCCCGATCAACCGGGCTGAACTATCATCGATCGGTGCTTTCGCCCAGGCGCCGACCGGCTCTGGCAGCCGTTGCCGCCCTCCTGGCCGTCCTCATTCCGGCACCGGCGTCAGCCGTTCCCGGGCAGGACTGTGCCGAGCCGGGCCGGGCCGAGATCGGCGGGTCCTGGCCGCGGGCCGCGCTCCAGGCCGACGCGGTGAGCCCGCTCGCCAACGGTTTCGGTGTCGTCGTCGCGGTCCTCTCCACCGGGGTGGACGCGGGCCAGCCGCAGCTCGACGGCCGGGTCTCCGCCGGTGTCGACGTCGTCGACCAGGCCGGCGCGGCGAACCAGGACTGCACCGGGACCGGGACCCAGGTGGCCGGGGTGATCGCCGGGCAGCGGGGTGGCGGTGACGCGGACGTGGCCGGGTTGGCGCCCGGTTCGCGCATCCTGCCCATTCGGGTACTTCTGGATGATCCAGCTGGATCCGAGAGCAACCCGGCCCTCCTCGCCCGCGGCATCACCGCCGCCGTGCAGAACGACGCCGACGTCATCGTGGTCGCCGCGGCCGTCTACCAGAATCAGCAGCAACTCCGCGTGGCCGTGGCCGGTGCCGTCGACCAGGGCGTCGTCGTGGTGGCGGCGGCCGGTGACCTCGGCGGTCCGGACGACGGGAACCCGACGCCGTTCCCGGCCGCGTACCCCGGCGTGATCGGCGTCGGCGCCATCGACCAGAACGGCCGGATCTCACCGAGTTCGCAGCGCGGCGACTACGTCGACCTGGTGGCGCCCGGTGTCGCCGTGCCCACCCTGCAAACCGGTCGCGGCCTGGTCGAAGTGGACGGCACCGCGGTGGCCGCCGGCTTCGTGGGCGCGGCCGCCGCCCTGCTCCGCGACCGGCGCGAGGACCTCGGCCCGCAAGCCGTGGCCCAGGTGCTGACCGCAACGGCCAGCCCCGCCCCGATCGGGGAAGCGTTCGGCGCCGGGGTGGTCGATCCGGTCGCGGCCGTCACCGGCCGCCTCGTCGACCCCGACCCGCGGCCGCTGCCGGCCCTGGACCCGGCGCCACCGCCGGACACCGCGACCGATCGCTTGCGCCGCGCGATCGCCCTGGTCGGAGCCGGTATCGCGGCCATCGTGGCGGTGGCGGTCCTGCTCGCGGCCGCGGCGATCCGCCGCAGCCGCCGCCGGCACTGGCGGCCCGCCCTGGCCCCGCCGGCCCCGGTGCACGACGAACCCCTTGAACCCGGCCCGCCGGTCATGCTCCTTGACGAACGTCCGGGGTCGGGCTGAGCAGTTCGCTCACGCCGATTTTGAGGTACGCGCCGGGCCGTCGCGCCCATTTCGGACCGTCCCGCCGAGCCGCGCGAGCCGGCTGCCCGCACCGGGCCGCACCGCGACCGCCGGGCCCGGGCAGACGGGCACGCCGGCCGGCGACTGCCTGCTCGCGGTTCGCCTGCCGGTTGCGGTGTGCGGTGATCTGGCCCGGCGGCGTGCCGGCTCGCGGTTCGCCTGGCCGGTTGCGATGGGCGGTGATTCAGCCCGGCGGCGTGCTGTTTCCCGGCGGTCGCGCTGGGGCCGCGAGTGGCGGCTTGCCCGCGCTGGGAGAGCGGGGACGGCCCGGTTTCGGCGGGGACGGCCGGTCACGCGTACCGGAAAAGGTTTAGTTGATGTTGGTGACTGGTTTGACGGCGGCGGCAGGATCCAGGGTGACGCCGGCGGGGATGGTGCCGACCAGCGCGGGCGGGACCTCGATGGCGTTGGCGGCGGAATAGCCGAGCATGGCGAGGATGTCGGCGCTGGGCACCGCATGGCAGGTGCCGGTGTCGGTGATCAGCAGGAAGCCGCCGGGTGCCCGGACGAGTGCGAAACGGCCGGCCGGGACCTGGACGGCGTCGGCGAGCGGCTGGCCGTCACGCTCGGCGCCCGCGGTGGGGATGGCGGCGGCGAAGCCGGCGGGGGAACCGCCGACCGTGAGCGCCGGTGCTTTGGCCGCCTCGCGCGTGATGGCGCAGGCGGTCTCGCCCTGGGCGAGCGGCGCGAGTTGCGGGACGGCGGCCGGGCCCTGGGTGGCGGGGTCGTCCTTGAGCGCGTCGCTCTCCGGGATCCGGGTCAGTTCGTTCACCGAGATCTCGTCCGGCTCGCCGGGGAAGGCCGCCTCCAGCACGGCCTGCTGCAACGGCGTGATGGGTGCCCGGCCGTCGTCCAGGATCAGCCAGAACTGCTGGCCGCTGCCGGTGTTCGTGACCAGCACGTCGCCGTTGTCGAAGTCCGGCGCGGCGGCCGACCGATCGCCCCGGTCGCCGACCGGGATCGGCGCGATGTCGGCGCCGGAGGGAAGGGCGTTCAGCCAGGCGGTGCCGACCGGGATGGGCTGGGCGGCGCCGAACAGCGCGGGGACCGTGGTTCGGGCGTTGCGGATCTGATGTTTGCGACCCTGCACGACCAGGTGGATGTCGTCGTCGGCGGTGACCAGCAGGCCGCGCTCGCCGAGATCGGTCGCGGCCGGCCCGGCGGAGGAGATGAGCAGCACCGACGGCGGCTCGGCACCCGGTACGGTGCACATCGTCCACGGCAGACGGACCTGTCGCGCCGGCGCGGGCAGGGAGGCGGGCGCGCCCGCGATGCCGATCGTCACGCCGCGCGGCACGTCGGTCAGTTCCTTCGCCGAGACCCGGTACACCGGCGGGTTGGGACGGCCGGCGGCGAGTTTCGCGGAGGCGAAGTTGAGCGTTGGGGTCAGCCGGTCGCGCAGATAGATGAAGCTGGCACCGGTCTCCCGTTCCACCACCACCGTGCCGTCGGCGCGCCACCGGTCGGTGCCGGTACGGGTCAGGATGCCGTAGATCCCGAAGCCGGCCGCCACCAGGATCGCCACCATCAGCCCGCCGAACAGCGCCCCGATCCCGCGGCGCAGCGGCGACTGGGCCGGGTCGGTCTCGCGCATCACGAACGCCGAGATGACCCGCTGGTTCATGAACTGGTACGACTGCAACTGATCGCGGCGGGAGGTCACCGGGGCTCACCCGCCGATCGACGCGAACAGCCCGCGGATGCCGTCGAACAGCCCGAGGACCGCGCAGGCCAGCGGGATCAACGCCATGATCGCCACGACGTCCAGGATGTCGGCGGCCCGGCCCAGGTAGGGCGACGGCGGCCGGCGGCTGTAGACCAGCGCCGCCGTGAGCGCGACGCCGGCGACCAGCAGCGCGCCGGCGAGCAGGGCCACACCGGGCAGCGCGCCGGTGGCCACCGGGCCGAGTCCCAGCCCGGCCAGGCCGCCGAGACCGGCCACCAGCAGCGGCACGCGTTGCTGCGGCGTGGGCAGCAGCCGGGCCCGCAACAGCAGGGCGCTCACCGCGGCCACCATGAGTAGCACGGCCGACGTGCCCGGATCGGTGAGCGCGAGATAGGTCATCGCGACCACGCTGCACAGGGCCGCCGAGAGAAGCAGCCCGGTCAGCACCTCGCCGGCCCGGACCACGGCCGAGAAGACGTCCTCCCGGCGCGGCATCGGCTTGTCCTGGAGAATCTCCTCGGCCCGGTTCGGCAGCTCCGGGAAGGGCAGCCGCCCGAGCCAGCCGGCCAGCACCGGGTACGCCGGGAGCAGCCCGATCGCGGCGGTCAGCGCCACCGCCGCGGCACCGGCGGCGGACACTCCGCTCAGCGCCAGCATCGAGGCGAGCAGGCCGATCAGGGCGGCGGCGATCCCGGCGAAGAAGAGCCGGGACAGCCCGGCGACACCGGTGTGGCCGATGACGCTGAGCACCATCAGCGTGGCCGAGCCGAGCAGCAGGCCGAGTGCGCCGATACCGAGGAAACCGGCGGCGGGCTCGGTGAGCAGCCAGGCGCCGCCGAAGAACGCGTACGGCAAGCCGCTCGCGGCCACCACGCCACCGGCACCCGCGTCACTGAACGCGCGGGACAGCAGGATGCCGAGCACGGCCAGGGCCAGGGACACGACGAGCGCGATGACGGCCGGCACCACCCAGGGTGACCCGCTCGCGACCAGGCCGGCGAGCCCGAGCAGGAGCGCGCTCGCGGTGACGGCGAGTCCACATCGGCGGGTCGCGGCGGCGCTCCAGGACCGGGCCGCCCGGCGCGAACCGCTGGCGATCACCTCGACCACGTCGTCGTACGCCAGCTCCGGCCAGTCCTCCCGCGCCGGGTTGAGGTGCAGCAGCTCGCCGTCCCGCACGCCCTGCGCGGCCAGGTTCCGATTCGGCTCCAGCGCGGCACCGGTGGCCCGCCGCAGCACCCACCCGCCGTTGCGCTCGGCCGGCTCGCCCAGAGCGCTCTCGGCATGCCGCAGCAGATGCGGGAGAAGCTCGGCGACCAGCATGTTGTCGGGGAGTGCCAGATCCATCCGGCGGGTCGGCGCGGCGACCGTCACCCGGGCCAGACTGGGGCCACCCGGTGTGGTCACAAGATCACCCCCCGCGACGGTCTGTTCCACAACGTAGCAGCTTCCACCGATATGATGGCCACCGATCCGTCACCATGGGGAGCCCCTGTGACTGTCACGATCATCAAGCGCCCACCGCGGCGTCCGGCGCCCGCCATGCCCTCCGGCGAGGTGCTGCTCGATCCGCCGCCCGAGGTGCCGCCACCGGCCGGCAAGGGCTGGACGCGGATGCTGATGATCCTGCCGATGGGCGCCGGGGCTGCGGCCATGGGCCTGATGATGGGTGCGCAGCGCGGCGGGCCGATCACCTACGTCGCCGGCGCGATGTACGGGGTGTCCATCCTCGGCATGATCGCCATGATGGCGAGCAACACCACCGGTCCCGGCAAGCGCGAGATGATCGAGAACCGGCGGCAGTACCTGCGGCATCTCGCCCAGCTGAGGGCCACCGTGCGCAACACCATCCGGCAGCAGCGGGAGGCGCTCTACTACCGCAACCCCGATCCCGAGACACTGTGGAGCTTCACCGACAGCGGCCGGCTCTGGGAGCGCCGGCGTGGCGACGCCGACTTCACGGTGGTCCGGATCGCGGTCGGCCCGCAGGAGGTCGCGACCCGCCTGGTGCCGCCGCAGACCCGCCCGGTCGACGAGCTGGAGCCGCTCTGCGCGCTGGCACTGCGCCGGTTCATCAGCACCTACTCGGTGGTGCCGGACCTGCCGGTGTCGGTGGCGCTGCGCGACTTCTCGCACATCTACCTGCGCGGGGCGGACGGCCCGGCGCACGACTTCACCCGCGCGCTGCTGGCCCAGATGGCGATCTTCCACGCCCCGGACGACCTGCGGATCGGCGTCTGCGTGCCGGACCATCAGCGAGGGCGCTGGGAGTGGGCGAAATGGCTGCCGCACGCACAGCACCCGGGCAAGACCGACGCGGTCGGCCTGGTCCGGCTGGTCGCGCCGAGCGTGCCCGCGCTCGAGGCGATGCTCGACGACGTGCTGGTCAACCGGCCGCGGTTCGACCCGACCGGAGCGCCCGGTGGCGGTCCGCACGTGGTGGTGGTGATCGACGGCGGCTCGACGGCCGGCTCCGACCATCTGATGACCGAGGGCGGGGTCGCCGGTGTCACCATCCTCGACCTGTCCGTGCCGCCGCCCCGGCTGCTCGACGACAGCTCGGTCGTTCTGGAGATCGCCCCGGACGGGACGGTCACCGGCACCACCATGGACGGTCCGACCGAGGTGGGCCGGGCCGACGCGCTCAGCCTGCCGGAGGCCGAGGTGCTGGCCCGGGAGCTCGCCCCGCTGCGCCTGTCCGCCGCGTCGTACGGGGATCAGCCGGCCATCTCCCAGGACACCGGGCTGGCCGAGCTGCTGGAGCAGGACGACCCGTACCAGATCGACCTGACCGAGCTCTGGGCCAGCCGGCCCAACCGGGACCGGCTGCGGGTGCCGATTGGGGTCAACCTCGAGGGCCGCCCGGTCGAGCTGGACCTGAAGGAGTCCGCCCAGGACGGCATGGGCCCGCACGGCCTGCTGGTCGGCGCGACCGGCTCCGGCAAGTCCGAGCTGTTGCGCACGCTCGTGCTCGCGCTCGGCCTGACGCACGATCCGGAGATCCTCAACTTCGTGCTCGTCGACTTCAAGGGCGGCGCCACGTTCGCCTCGCTGGACCGGCTGCCGCACACCGCCGCGATGATCACCAACCTGGAGGACGAGCTTCCGCTGGTCGACCGGATGCTCGGGGCGATACAGGGCGAGCTGACCCGGCGGCAGGAGCTGCTGCGCAAGGCCGGCAACTACGCGTCGCAGCGGGACTACGAGCGGGCCCGATCGGCGGGGGTGCCGCTCGCGCCGCTGCCCAGCCTGCTGTTCATCGTCGACGAGTTCTCCGAGCTGCTCAGCGCCCGGCCCGACTTCATCGACATGTTCGTCCAGATCGGACGGGTCGGCCGGTCCCTCGGCATCCACCTGCTGCTCGCCTCACAGAAACTGGAAGAGGGGCGGCTGCGCGGGCTGGAGTCGCACCTGTCGTACCGGGTGGGGTTGCGGACCTTCTCGTCGATGGAGAGCCGGGCGGTGCTCGGGGCGCCGGACGCGTACGAGCTGCCCCGCTCGCCCGGTCACGGCTATCTGCGTACCGGCACTGAGGGATTGGTGCGGTTCAAGGCGGCGTACGTCTCCGGGGCGGTGCGGCGGGACGGGGAGCCGGGGGCCGGCGGTGGGCGTACCGGCAACCCGATCCGCGACTTCTCCACCTTCTACTCGGCCCCACTGCTCGACGAACGGCCGGCCGAGGCGGACGCCGAGGAGCCGCGCGACGAGAAGGTGGTCGGCGACACCCTGCTCGAAGTGCTGGTCCGGCAGATGGAGGGCAAGGGCACCCCGGCGCACGAGGTGTGGCTGCCGCCGCTGGACAAGGCGCTCACCCTCGGACAGATGCTGCCGGCCGCGATCTCGATGCCGGAGCGGGGCCTGACCGTCGACGCCCCGGACCGCTTCGGCGCCCTGCACTCGCTCGGCGGCATCATCGACAAGCCGTTCGAGCAGCGGCGCGATCCGATGTGGCTGGACCTGTCCGGCGCCGCCGGCAACGTGGTGGTGGTCGGCGCGGCCCAGTCCGGCAAGTCCAACCTCCTGCGTACGTTGATCGCCAGCCTGGCCCTCACCCACACCCCGCGCGAGGTGCAGTTCTACGGGCTCGACTTCGGCGGCGGGCCGCTCAGCGGGCTCACCGACCTGCCGCACGTCGGCGGGGTGGCGACCCGGCGCGACGTGGACCGGGTGCGGCGGACCATCGCCGAGCTGTACGGGCTGATGCGGGCCCGGGAGGAGCTCTTCGCCCGGCAGAACGTGGAGGGTGCTGCGGCGTACCGGCGGGGCAAGGCGCAGGGCCGGTTCGCCGAGGACCCGTTCGGTGACGTCTTCCTCGTGGTGGACGGCTGGTCGACGTTGCGTACCGAGTTCGAGGATCTCGAGTCGACCGTGCACGAGCTGGCCAACCGCGGGCTCGGCTTCGGCATCCACATCCTGGCCGCCACCAACCGCTGGATGGACATCCGGCCACAGATCCGCGACGTCTTCGGCACCCGGCTGGAACTGCGGCTCGGCGAGCCCAGCGACTCCGTGATCAACCGGCGTGAGGCGGTGAACGTGCCGGACAAAGCGCCCGGCCGCGGCCTCACCCCCGACGGACACCACTTCCTCGCCGCGCTGCCCCGCATCGACCGTGAGCAGCGCACCGACGACCTCGCCGACGCGGTCACCGACCTGGTCAAGGTCTCCACCGAACACTGGACCGGGCCGCCCGCGCCGCGGGTCCGGCTGCTGCCGGCCGAGCTGCCGTTCGAGGCGCTGCCGCCCGCCCAGGGACCGAGGGTCCCGATCGGCATCGCCGAGTCCGACCTCCAGCCGGTCTGGCTCGACTTCGACTCGGAGCCGCACGCACTGCTCTTCGGCGACGTGGAGAGCGGCAAGAGCTCGTTCCTGCGCAGCCTGGCCCGCTCGATCACGGCCGGAAACAGCCCCGCGCAGGCCCGGCTGCTGCTGGTCGACCTGCGCCGCAGCCTGCTCGGCTGCGTCCCGGCCGAGCACACCATCGGGTACGGCACCTCACACCAGATCACCGCCGACCTGATCAACCAGGTGGCCGTGGCCATGCGGGAGAGACTGCCCGGCCCCGACGTCACCCCGGAGATGCTGAACGACCGCAGCTGGTGGAAAGGCCCGCAACTCTACGTGCTCGTCGACGACTTCGACCTGGTCGCCAGCGTCCAGCCGAACCCGCTGACGCCCCTGCTGGAATTCCTGCCGCAGGCCCGCGACATCGGACTGCACGTCGTCATCACCCGGCGCATCGGCGGCGCGGCCCGCGCGCTCTTCGACCCGGTGATCGGCCGGATCCGCGAGCTGGCGTCGCCCGGCATCATGATGTCCGGCCCGCGCGAGGAAGGCCCGCTCTTCGGCACGATGAAACCGCAGCCGCTGCCACCCGGCCGTGCCTGGATGATCACCCGCAAGCACGGGTCGCGGCTGGTCCAGCTGGCCTGGACCCCGCCGACCCGCTAGCGCCGGGGGAGTCCCACGTATTGCTGCTCCACCCCGGTCTGGTGCAGGAACAGATGACGCTCCGTGCCGTCGGCGATCAGGGCGACCATGTCGTCGGCCATGAACTGGAGGAACTGCCCGCTCTGCGGCCGCAGCCGCAGCGTTGCGGAGGCCAGCGTCGCCTCGTCGCCGCCGAGCCGTTGCAGCAGCACGAGCTGGGCTTCCTGGAGAGCGGCGACGCCCGGACGGTCGAGCTGCCGCAGGATGGTGAGCTGGGTGTGCCAGGGGCCGAGCGGCGGCGCGGTCGCCGGGCCGATCATCCCCAGGTCGTAGACGGTCAGCGTGGGCGTCTGCGCGGTGCCGCCCGGGAAGCCGCCCTGATCGCTGCTGAGCACCGTGAGCCGGTTGTACTGCCCGGTGGCGCGCTCGCCGAAGCCGGACCAGGCCTGCGGCTCGCTGGTCACCACGATCGCCCGGGCACCGAGCGAGAACGCCCGGAAGATCAGAAGCTGCGCAGCCCAGACGCCGCCGACCAGGGCGACGCGAATCGGCTCCGGTGCGAAAAGCCGCAACGGTACGGGCGACTGCTGCCGATCCTTCCCGAGAAGCAGCCCGGCGCCGGTGGACGGGGTGACCGTCACCCGGCGCAGCCCGGCCCGCGAGATCGAATGCCAGCCGATGTGCAGCCGGCTGGTCCGTCCCGATGGTCCGGTGCGCTCCCGGCCACCGGTGCCGTCCGGGCCGTCCGGTGGCCCACCCGGCCGGTCCGGGGCGATCGGCTGGGCCAGCGGGCTGGGCGTGGCCAGCGGTGCCGAGGTCACGGCGGGCGCTGCGAGTCCCCGCGCTGCCGCTTCGCCGGTGGCCTGCCCGGCGCTGTAGGGATCACCTTGGCCGGGTTGCGCCTGCAACGGCACAGCCGCTCGCGCCATGGTCGCCGGCCCCGGCTGCGCACCCGGCCCCGGCTGCGCACCCGGCCCCGGCTGCGAGGCGGCCGGCGGATAGAGCGCGGCTCCAGGCGGATATGCGGCGGCCCCCGGCGGATACGGCCCGCTGCCGCCCGGCTGCCCGGCCCCGCCTGGCGGCCCGGCCCCGCCTGACGGATAACCGCCGGGCGGTTGTCCCTGCCCCGGCTGGTAGCCGCCATCCCGGGGATCCTCGCCCTCCCGGCCCGCGTCTTCATCTCGGCGCTGCCCCGGATACGGCCGCCACGAGCCGTCGCGTTCCGGTGGGTAGCTCATCCCGCTCCGCCTCCGGTCGGTGCTGTCGCATACGCCGCCGGGCCGTGCTCGCCGTCCAGCGGTTGCAGCTCCGCCCCGGCCCGTCGAACTCCGTCCAGCAGCACCCGGTCCAGCGCCGCCAGGTCAGCGTCCGGCCGGGTGGCCAGCCGGATGAACGCGCGCACCGCGATGTCCTCGCCCGGAGCCGCATCGCTCCTGCGCTGCGAGCCGCCGGCGGTGAGCACGAGTGCCACGCTGGTCTGCGCGGCCGGCGCGGTCGCCGCCCAGGCGAAGAGCGATCCGATCTCGGTGGCCGAGGCCGGCCAGGTCTTCAACCAGTAGGTCCGGTGCACGAGCCGCGCCGACCGCCAGTGGGTCCAGGCCTCGTCCAGGCTGTCCGCCGGAGTCTCCACATCGCACGATCGGGCCAGCAGCGCCAGCAGTTCACCGGCGTCCAGCACCCGGCCGGTGACGCCGAGGCGGCGCAGGCTGGTCGCGACCTTGCGGCCCAGGCCGGCGACGAGTTCGGCCGCGGTCTCCGGGTCGGCGGTGTGGTCGAGCAGCGCCTCGGCCAGCGCCTGGGCGTCGACCCGCACGCTGATCGACGACTCCCGGTGCGCCGGGACCGGGGCCGGGCTGACCGCTTCCACCAACTGCCGGTACGACGAGCCGGCCGGAGACGCCGGATGCACGTCCGGGCTCGGCGCCGGAACGGTGTGGGTGACCAGTTCGAGCACGACGCCGGGCTGCTCGGTCGCGGCGACGATGCCGATGAGCGCGTCCAGCGGGATCGGCGCGGCGTCCGGTTGAATCGGGGTGCCCGGATCCAGCACGACGACGCTGAACCATCCTGCCTCGTCGCGGGCCACGCCGACGGCGGCGCTGCCCTCCTCCGGGCCGGTGATGTCCCGGACGGTCAGCCCGGGCGCCACCGTGCGCAGGGCGGCGAGCACCGGGCCGGCCCGGGTGTCCAGGCGGGCGGCGCGCCGGCGGCGGTGGTCACCGGCGATCCGCCGGTGCTCGAGCCACCACCGGTGCTGCCGGCGGGCGAAGAAGATCAGAAGGAGGGCCGCCGCGATCGAACCGGCGATCAGGGTGGGGCCCGGACCCTGCGTGACGGCGGCGACCAGGGCCAGCAGGGACGCCTCGGCGACCAGGATCTGGGCCAGGCTCAGCGGCCCGAGATGCCCGCGGCGGGGCACCGCGCGCACGGTCGCCTCGGAACCCGGCTGAGCTGGCACCGGCCGCCCAGCGACCGGCCGGCCCGGCGGACCAGGCGGCCCGCCCGGCACACCGGGCGGGGCACCCGGCAAACCAGTCAAACCCGGCGGAGCCGACGTCCCGGCGCGACGAATCGGAACCGCCGACGCGGTCACCGTCGCCCGCGCCGCAACAGGCTGCCCAGGCACGCCGGGCTGTTGGGGCACCGGTTGCGTAGAAGCGTGTGGCACGCCCGGTTGCGCAGCAGCATGCGGCACGCCCGGCGGGCCGAAAGGTGACGGCGCACCCGGCGGGAAACCGCCGTACTCCGGCCCGGGATAGCCCTCACCGCGATGCACCGGGCGCCTCCCCCGACGGTCCGTATTGGACACAGTCTACGAGCGTCACCGGACCACCGCCCGCAGGTCGTCCAGCATCAGCGTCCGCAGATCGTCCCTGCTGGGCATCCGTCCCATCGCCCGCAACCGCCCGGACTGCGCCTTGCGCATCCCCTCGAGCAGCTTGCGGGCCTCCCGCGCGTTGCCGAAGTTGCGGTCCCGCTCCAGCAGCGAGAAGTGCTGGTGCAGCGCCGCCGACAACCCGGCCGCGAAGACGTAGTCGTCGTTGCGCGCGATCCGGTCGGCGATCCGCACCAGCTCGTCCGGACCGTAGTTCTCGAACTCCATGGTCTTGGCGAACCGGGAGGCCAGACCCGAGTTGGCATCCAGGAAGTCGGACATCTCCTTCGTGTACCCGGCGACGATCACGGCGACCTGGTCCCGGTGGTCCTCCATGAGCTTCACCAGCGTGTCGATCGCCTCCTGACCGAAGTCGGCGGCCGCCCCACCGGCCCGGGCCAGCGTGTACGCCTCGTCGATGAACAGCACGCCACCCATCGCGTCCTCGAACACCGAGGTGGTCTTCTCCGCGGTGTGCCCGATGTACTGCCCCACCAGGTCGCGCCGGGACACCTCGCGGAACCGCCCGTTCGGCAGCACACCGAGCGCCTTCAGCAACTGGCCGTAGATGCGGGCGACGGTCGTCTTACCGGTACCGGGAGCGCCCGTAAAGATCAGATGGTGGCTGACCATGCCCACCGACAGTCCGGCGCTGCGCCGCCACTCGTTCACCTGGATCTCGTCGATCAGGGCCCGGACCTCGGCTTTAACCCCGGCCAGCCCGATCATCGAGTCCAATTCGGTCAGCAGCCGCTCCACCTCGGCGGCGTCCTGCGCCGTGGCGGCCGCCACCACACCCGCTTTCGGCAGCCCGTCGCTCTCGCTCAACGTGACCGTGGCCTGCGCCGACGGATCGACCCGCACGGGTGGGTCGGCGGTCTGCTCCACCACGCAGCGCTCCACCACGACGCCGTGGCACCCGCGCTCGATCACGATGCCGGAACCCACCGTCTGATGCACCCGCGTCTCCACGATCCGCGGCGTACTGTTCTGCGCCACGACGATGCCGGCCTTGCCGGTGCCGGAGATGTCGCACCGCTCGATCCCGGGCCGCGCCGACTGGTAGACGTAGATGCCTCGATCTCCGCAGCCGGCCACCGTGATGTTGCGCAGTATTGGACTGCCGAACTGCACGATCACCCCGTCCTGGGAGACGTTGCGAACCTCGCTGGCCTCCACCGTGCCGCCGGCGTCGGAGAAGACGAAACCGTGCTGGCCGCGGATCACCCGTACCTCACCGGCGTCGACCACGGCGCCGTCGCTCGCCTGCACGCCCGCGCCCCAACCCGCGGAGAGCTCGCACTTGCGCAGCCTGAGCCGCCCGCCGGACACGGTGACCGCCGGGTAGTCCCCGCTGACCAGCGCCAGCCCCTCCACCGCGATCTCGCCCGAGGAGACCGCCAGCGCCGGCCCGTCCAGCCCGGTCGCGTCCACGATCGCCGAGCCCGGATCCCCGGCCGCGCGCACCGTCAGCCGTCGCCCGTCCAGCTCGATCCGCTCCGGATAGGTGCCGGGCGCCAGCGCCACGACCGCACCGTCGGGTGCCACCTCCAGGGCGTCACGCAGCGTCGGATAGGTGCCGGGGACCGCCAAGGTGACCACGAGCGAACTCCTTCGCGTGCGAGCCGGAAGGGCGTAGACCCGAGGCTATCGCTCCGCGCAGATCATGGAGGTACCCGTCGATGAACGGATGACACGGTGGTCCGGCCGGGCATTTCGCCGCCGGCCTTTTCGCCAGGTACGCGCCACACCTCACCGAACACATCGGCCGTTCCGCCCGCTCCGGGACGGCACGCGGCCGGTCCCGCCCGCACTTCGCCGCCGGGCTGAGATCGGTGGGCCGGCGCCGGGCATGGCCCGGCGCCCGCGCCGGGGCCTGGAGTGGCTGCCGGCCGGGCGCCGGCGCGGGCGGGACGGGGTGAAATCGGCGGGGGCGGGCGTTACGCGTACCCCCGCCGGTTTCAGCGTGGGCGCTGCTGGCGGAACGCGCCCTTGCTGGGCCGCATGTTCTTGGGGATCGCGCCCTTCGGCATCTGCGGGCGCGACATCAGCGCGCCGAGCCGCTTGTCGAGGGCGTTGACGTCCTTACCGGTGAGGTTGCGCGGCAGGCGCAGCATCGTGGAACGCAGCTTGCGGACCGGGAGCTGGCCCTCCTCGGTGCCGATCACGTAGTCGTAGAGCGGCGCGTTACCGATGACCTTGGAGAGTCGCTTCTTCTCCTGGCCGAGCAGGCCGCGGACGCGCTGCGGGTCGCCCTCGGCGAGCAGGATCACGCCGGGGCGGCCGATCACCACGTGCACCATGTCGAACTGGGTGGTCGAGCTGGCCGCGGGGCGCACCCGCCAGTCGCCTCGCATGTTCTCCATCAGCGAGGCGGCGGCGCCGGGCTGACCCTCCGCGACGTTCATCATCGCGGTGTTCGAGCGCAGGTTGAGGACGATCAGCACGGCCAGCATCGTGAAGAGGATGCCGACCGGGATCCAGACCCAGCCCCCGGTGAGCAGCACGACCAGCACGGTGACCGCCACCGGGATCGCGACCGCCGCGATGACCAGCGGGACGAACCACTTGTCCTGCTTTGCCGTGAACGAGAACACCTGGCCGATCTGCTTCAGGCGCTCGCGAAACGACACCTTCTCCTGGGGCTTTGCCATAGCCGCAAAGTGTAGTGGTGCTCAGGTACCTTACGGCGTCCCGGGCACCTCAGCGGTCCGAGGTAAGGAGGGGGCGGGCTCTCAGATGAGGCGGCGTCCCCATGACCGGGTGCCGCCTTCGCGCGAAGAGTTATCGGTGCAAGAGCCGAACGATTCGCGAGGAGTACCGAGATGAGCCCGTTCACCAGCCCCGAGTTCCAGCTCGAACTGATCCGTTCGCACACCGACGACCTGATCCGGCAGGCCGACCACGACCGGCGTGCGCGGCAGAGCGCCGAAGGGCGGCATCGCCGCACCGCACGGTGGCCAAGGATACGCCGGGCGGCCACACCCGCGCGGCGACTCGCATCGTGATCGACCGCACTGAGCGACAGGAGACGGCGTCGTGACGGCGGTGACCGGTCCGGAAATTCTGTCGTACCCGCGTGGCATGCTCGAACTCATGACGGTGAGTGCCCACAGCTCGGTTCTGGTCGGCCGCGACGCCGACCTGGCCACGCTGCACGAGGCGCTGAAACGGGTTCGTGGCGCCGAGCCGTCGGCCGTGCTGGTCGGCGGCGAGGCCGGGGTCGGCAAGACCCGGCTCGTCGAGGAGTTCAGCCGGTCACTGGCCGGTGAGCGGGTCCGTGTGCTCACCGGCCAGTGCCTGGAGCTCGGCGAGGAGGGCCTGCCCTTCGCGCCGTTCGCGGCCGCGCTGCGCGAGCTGCTCCGGCACGAGGGCCGGGCCGCGTTCGACGGGCGGGAGCCGGAGTTCGCCCGGCTGCTGCCCGAGCTGGGGCCGCCGCCGGAGTTCGGCGAGACCCGCCGCGGCCACCTCTTCGAGCTGGTCGGTTCGCTCTTCGCCCGGCTCGGCGAGGACCAGCCGGTGGTCCTGGTGATCGAGGACCTGCACTGGGCCGACCGGTCGACGCGTGACCTGATCGGCTTCCTGCTGCGCTCGGCCCGGGTTCCCCGCCTGCTGTTGCTCGCCACCTTCCGCACCGACGAGCTGCACCGCGGCCATCCGCTGCGGCCGTTCCTCGCCGAGCTGGAGCGGGTCCGCGGCGTGCAGCGGCTCGAGGTCGACCGGCTCGACCGGGACGGCACCGCCGAGCTGCTCGGTCACCTGCTCGGCACCGAGCCGGACGCGCCCGTCGTCGACGCGGTCTCCGAGCGGGCGCAGGGCATTCCGTTCTTCATCGAGCAGTTCGCCGGCACCGGTGACCCGCGCTGCGGTGACATCCCGGAGACCCTGCGGGACCTGCTGCTCTCCCGGGTCGACCAGCTGCCCGAGGCCGCGCAGCGGGTGCTGCGGGTGGCCGCGGTCGGCGGCACCCAGTTCGGCCACGACCTGCTGGCCCGCGTCGCCGGGGTGGACGACGCGACCCTGGAGTCCGCGCTGCGTGCCGCGGTCGCCGCCCAGATGATCGTCTTCGACCCCGCCGGGGGTTACGAGTTCCGGCATGCGCTGGTCCGCGAGGCCGTGCACGACGACCTGCTCCCCGGCGAGCACGCCCGCCTGCACGCCAGATACGCGGAGGCGATCGAGGCCGAGCCGCAGCTGGTCGCCAGCGACCGGGCGCCCGCGGAGATCGCCCACCACTGGCACGCCGCACACGACCATCCGCGTGCCCTGGTCACCGCCCGTCGCGCCGCCGACGACGCCGGCCGGCGTTACGCGTCCGCCGAGCAGGCCCGCCTGCTCGACCGGGTGCTCGAGCTCTGGGAGCAGGTGCCCGACGCGGCCACCCTGCTCGGCACCAGCCATCTGGACCTGCTGGAGGAGGCGGCGCTCGTCGCGATCGACTCCGGCGAGCACATGCGGGCACTGACCCTGACCCGGGTGGCACTCGGCGATCTGGACTGCGAGGCCGAGCCGGTGCGGGCGGCGCGGCTGCTGATCCGGCGCGCCAAGCTGCTGCGTAACGCGGGCAAGAGCGACGGGGCGGCGGAGGCCCGCGAGGCGTACCGGTTGTTGCGCACCGCACCGCGTGACCCGCTCTGGTTGCGGCTGCTCGGCGACGTGGCCTACGTGTTCGGCGGCATCGACGGCGACGAGGCCGGCCGGATCGCGCAGGAGATCAAGGAGGCCGCCGCCGGTCTCGGTGACGAAGAGGCACTGGTCTCCGCCGAGATCATCTACGGGCAGGCCTGCGGCGGCCGCATCACGGCCGTGGACGCGTTGCCCGCCATGCGGCAGGCGATGGAGCGGGCCCGGGCCGCCGGCGATGTGCAGAATTTCGCTCACGGCCTGGTCAACCTCTCCGACTCGCTGTTTGAGCTGGGGGCATATGAGGAGTCCGCCGCGACCGCCGCCGAGGGCGTGCCGCACGCCGACCGTATCGGTGTCAGCCGCACCACCGGCGTCTACCTGCTCGCCAACCACGCCGAGGCGCTGATGGCACTGGGCCGCTGGGACGAGGCCGACGCCCTGCTCGCCGCGGCCGCCCGGCAGGACCCGCCCGGCACCCTGGCCGTCCCGTGGCTGCGGCTGCGCGCCCGGATCCGGCTGGCCCGCGGTCACGAGGGGGCGGAGGCGCTGGTCAGCCGGGCAACCGGGTTCCTCGGCAAGCCGTTCCTCACCGCGGAGACCCGGGTGTCACTGCTCGAGCTGCGGATCCTGGCGAGCTTGACCGCAGGCGACCAGGCCGCCGCCCGGAACCACGCGCGGGCCGCCGTGCAGGACCGCGGCATCTGGGACCGCCCTCGCTACGGCTGGGCGCTGCTCACCGCCGCGGCCCGGGTGGCCGGCGACGCGGAGACCCAGACGCTGATCCGTTCGGCCGCCGCCGAGCTCCCGCAGAGGTACCCCGCTGAGCGCGCCTACGCGGCCGAGATCTCCGCGCTGCTAGATGGCGGCGCCGACCGGTGGCTTGCGGCCGTCGACGCCTGGCGGGCAGACGGCCAGCCTTACCAGCTGGCGGTGGCGTTGCTCGGCCTGGCCGAGGCGATCGCCTCCGACCGGCATGCCGCCACCGAGGCGATCGCCGAGTCCACAGCGATAGCGACCGACCTAGGCGCGGCCCCGCTCATCGAGTCGGCCGACGTGCTGGCCAGGCGGCTAGGCGTCAGCCCGTCCACGCCGGCCGCGGCCGGCACCGAGGTGCTGACCGCCCGCGAGCGCGAGGTCCTGCGGTTGGTCGCCGAGGGCCAGAGCAACAGCCGAATCGCCCAGCGGTTGTTCATCTCGCCGAAGACCGCGAGCGTGCACGTCTCCCGGATCATCGCCAAGCTGGAGGTGACGAACCGGGTGGAGGCCGCGGCGGTCGCCCATCGGCTCGGCTTGCTGGACGATTAGGGCGCTCCCGCACCTTCCGGATACGGCGGCGCTGCGCTCCCTGTTCGCGGCCGGTTTCTGTCACCGGCCGCTTTCGGGGGTGACGGCCTTGCGCTGCCATTCGCCGTCGGCCGTAACCGGCCGGTTCCGGAGGTGGCGGCGCTACCCCCCCCGTTCGCCGGCCGGACTCTGTCACCGCAGGGCTCTGTCAAAGGAGCGGCGAAAGGCTAAGGGGGAGGGCGGGGGCTCCGATATTTGTGGCCGACTCCCGGGATGGGAGTTGCAATGTCCTACGTGTGCCTTTCATCCCCTCGGAGGCCGATGATGGATGCCGCCCTTGATGTCGCCTACCAGGTGGTTGACGCTCTGTTCGGGCCGGGCTCGACCGTGCCCTGGTGGGCCTGGATCGCGCCGCTGGTGATGATCTTCGGAAGGCTGATGATGCCGGCGTTGGTGCCGCAGACCGCCCCGGCGAAGTTCGGAAAAGACAAGAAGAGCAAGAAGGCCAAGAAGGGTAAGAAGTAGCCCGAGTTGGGCCGCAACGAGCGCCAGCAGGCGGGATCAGACCCGCCGGCTGGCGCTCATTGCTGTTCTGACGACGGAGACGGCATGTGTGAGTCGCCGGTGTTGCTCGACATCTCTCGCGGTCAAGGCCTGTTAGGTGACCGTTCCAGGAATGGCCGTTGCGGCAGTCGCACGGTGAGCCCATACGCGGCGGCTAGCCCAGCGCAGTGCGGCCCAGCGCAGTGCGGCCCAGCGCAGTGCAGTGCGGCTCGGCGCGGCCCGGCCCGGCTCGGCTCGGCTCGGGAGGCGGTGACAGCCATTAGGCACAGCCGGGCCCGCTTTTTCGGCCTATCTGATCACTCGGCCCTACGCCAGGGCTGCTTCCCGGCAGTTGAAGCAGCCCTGGCGTAGGGCCGGCTCGCACAACCCCGCCTTGTCGACCACCGAGCTAGAGCCTTCGTGGTCAGGGTCTTGTCCGGCCCAACGTGGGTGCTGTCTGGCGGCCGTTGAGTCAGCATTGAGCTTGGGCCAAGCAAGATCACCGCTGGGGGACGCTGACTACGGAAGCCCTCTAGCCGCAGTGGCTGTCTCGCTGATCCACACCCCGACGGCCATGCCCGGGCGGACGGCATCCACCGGCTGGCCGTGACCGGCGCCGCCAACCGTGAGTGGGCGCTCCGGCCGCTGGCTGGCAACGACCGGCCGACCGTAACCGGCCCCATACACCGCAAGCAGGTACCCCGGCCGCTGGCCAGCAACCGCCGGCCGCAGCCCATCGGAGGCGGCCGCTGATGGGGGCCGTGAGGCCTGGGCCGGCGGTCCCGAGGGACGGCCGGGTGTGTGCTGGAGCGGAGTGCTCAGCCGCGGGCTTCGAGGGCCTGGCGGTAGAGACGGCCGGCCCGGTAGGAGGAGCGGACCAGCGGCCCGCTCATCACGCCGGCGAAGCCGATCTGCTCGGCCTCCTCGCGCAGCTCGACGAACTCCTCCGGCTTGACCCAGCGCTCGACCGGGTGGTGGCGGGGGGTCGGCCGCAGGTACTGCGTGATGGTGATCAGCTCGCAGCCGGCCGCGTGCAGGTCGCGCAGGGCGGCCGAGATTTCGGAGCGCTCCTCGCCCATGCCGAGGATCAGGTTGCTCTTGGTTACCAGGCCGGCTGCGCGGGCCTGGGTGATCACGTCGAGGGAGCGCTCGTAGCGGAAGCCGGGGCGGATTCGCTTGAAGATCCGCGGGACGGTCTCGACGTTGTGCGCGAGCACCTCGGGTGCCGCGCCGAAGACCTCGGCGAGCTGGGTGGGCTCGGCGTTGAAGTCGGGGATCAGCAGCTCCACGCCGCAGCCGGGCTGCAGCTTGTGGATCTGGCGTACGGTCTCGGCGTAGAGCCAGGCGCCGCCGTCGGGCAGGTCGTCACGGGCGACGCCGGTGACGGTGGCATAGCGGAGGCCCATGGTGGCGACGGACTCGCCGACCCGGCGCGGCTCGTCGGCGTCGAACTCGGCCGGCTTGCCGGTGTCGATCTGGCAGAAGTCGCAGCGGCGGGTGCACTGGTCACCGCCGATCAGGAAGGTGGCCTCGCGGTCTTCCCAGCACTCGTAGATGTTGGGACAGCCGGCCTCCTGGCAGACCGTGTGCAGGCCTTCCTTCTGCACGAGGCCGCGCATCTGCGTGTACTCGGGTCCCATTTTCGCTTTGACTTTGATCCACGGCGGCTTCCGCTCGATGGGAGTCTCGGCGTTTCGCGCCTCGATGCGCAGCATGCGGCGGCCCTCGGGAGCAATAGTCACAACCTGAAAGATACGCCCGCCCGCGGCCAACCTGACGCAGGGTGTGAGTGCACTCACCGGACCCGCCACAAATCTTGTGCACAGGGGGACGGAAGTTGCTAACGTCGCCGCACGGCATTGATGGGACCGAGTACCGCTTCGATCGCCGGCCGAGAGAGCCACCAGTAGCTGTGAGGGTGGCCCGAGCGCCGGAGCGGGAAGACACCCCGGAGCCGAGCAGGAAAAAGAGGCGCTTCCAAGGAAGCGTGAAGGTGCGGTGGTACCGCGAGGATCCCGCTCGCCCGCACCTCCCTGGGGCCGCGTTGCAGAACCAGAGGAGGTACGAGCCATGCAACGCATCCTCTCCACCCAGCTGACCGCGCACGTGCACGAGAAGGTCACGATCGCCGGCTGGATCC
Source organism: Actinoplanes aureus (assembly GCF_015704865.1). GTDB lineage: Bacteria > Actinomycetota > Actinomycetes > Mycobacteriales > Micromonosporaceae > Actinoplanes > Actinoplanes aureus. The sequence continues at coordinate 42,138 of NZ_JADQTO010000034.1, forward strand.
ATCGCCGCCGTCTGCTCAAGTCGGTGGCCTTTCTGATCGTCCGGGACGCCGGCGGGCTCAGCCAGGTCGTGGTCACCGACCCGCAGACCCGGGAGCAGCTGGAGCGGCTCACCGAGGAGAGCGTCGTCGAGGTGAGCGCCCTGGTCACCGCGAACGAGCAGGCTCCGAACGGGGTGGAGCTGACCGAACCGGAGATCCGGGTTTTGAGTGCTGTGGGCGTACCGCTGCCGTTTGAACTGCATCGGCCCGCGCTCAGCGCGGGTCTGCCTGCCCAGCTGGACCACGCTGCTCTTGCCCTGCGACATCCGAGCCGGTCGGCGAACCTGCGGATCGCCGCCGCGGTGACGGCCGGTTTCCGGAAGGCGCTGGAGGAGCAGCGGTTCGTCGAGATCCACACGCCGAAGATCGTGGAGTCGGCGACGGAGTCCGGGGCGAACGTCTTCCAGCTGGACTACTTCGGCCGGCCCGGCTATCTGGCGCAGTCGCCGCAGTTCTACAAGCAGCTGATGGTCGGCGTCTTCGAGCGGGTCTTCGAGGTCGGGCCGGTGTTCCGGGCCGAGCCCAGCGACACCGCGCGGCATCTGGCGCAGTACACGTCGCTCGACGCCGAGATGGGTTTCGTGACCGACCACCGGGACGTGATGGCCGCGCTGACCCGCACGCTCGCGGGGATGCTCGGCGAGGTCACCGAGCGGGTCGGCCGGGAGACGCCGGAGGTGCCGGCGGAGATTCCGGCGGTGCACTTCACCGAGGCGCTGCGGATCGTCGGCGCGCCGGTGGACGAGCCGGACCTGGCGCCCGCGCACGAGCGGGCGCTGGGCGAGTGGGCGCGGCGTGAGCACGGGTCGGAGTTCCTTTTCGTGACCGGTTACCCGATGCGCAAGCGGCCGTTCTACACCCATCCGGACCCGGCCGACCCGGCCTACTCGAACGGCTTCGACCTGCTCTTCCGCGGCCTGGAGATCGTCACTGGCGGTCAGCGCCTGCATCGGTACGCCGACTACGTCGCCGCCCTGCAAGAAGCGGGCGAGCCGCTGGATGCCTATCGCGGCTACCTCGACGGTTTCCGGTACGGCATGCCACCGCACGGTGGCTGGGCGATCGGCCTGGAGCGGTTCGTGGCCCGGCTGACCGGCGCGGCGAACGTACGGGAGACCACCGCCTTCCCCCGCGACCTGAACCGGATCGCGCCCTAACAGCGGCTTGACGGGCGGTGAGGTCGAATCCGACGGTGCTTATCGACCTGGATACGACCCCGCCGTCCCGTCCCGGGTCCCGCCCAGTCCCGTGGCGGCGGGCCGGCCTCATCCTGGCCGTGTCGCTGATGCTGCTCCTGGGGTCGTCGGGGGCGGCTGCCACCGGCTACGGGCTGCTCCGGGCGGCCGCGACCACCGAGGGCCGGGCCTCGTCCTGGCTGCTGGCCGGCGACCTGCTGGTCAGCGCCCACGTCGCCGCGGAGAGCAGCGCCAACGTGGAGTTGCGGGCACACTCCCTCGACGGGAACGGCGTGGTGTGGAGCCGGTGGATCGACGGGGGCGGGGACACCCCGGTGCTGGTGGAGCACGGTCCACATCTCGCCGTGACGTCCCGGGGCACCTTGGTGATCCTGCTGGATCTTCGTACCGGGCAGCCGCGCTGGGAGCCGGAGGGCTACCAGTTCGCGACCCTGGCCGGCGATCAGATCGTGATCTGGGAGGGCGACCGGCTGGGGCTGTTCGATCCGCTCGGCACGGGCCGCATCGCCTGGTGGTCGCCTTTCGAGGCGCCGGTGTTCGCCGCCGCGACGACCGGCCGCTATCTGGTGGTCATGGATGAGGCCGGAAACGCCTTCGCCTACGTCCGCCGGACCGGCGAGACGGTGGGCAGGCTGGAGGCGGGCGACGACCCGGTCCTGTCCGTGACGGTCCGCGACTCGACGGTGTACGTGCTGGGCCAGTCCAGGGTGACGGCGTTGGCCGTGCCCGGCCTGGACGTGCGGTGGACGGCGCCGGTGGCGGTGCCGATGCATCTGACCGGCTGCGGTACGCGGCTCTGTGTCAGCTCGAGGAGCGGCATGATCGCGATCGACCCGGCCACCGGGGCGGTCCGCTGGTCCAGCGCCCGATGGGTGGCCTGGGTGGACGGGCTGGTGGCCACGGCCGACGGCGGCGTCGTGCAGCTGGATCCGGAGACCGGCCAGGTGCGGGCCGAGGTGGGTCCCGGTTTCCCGCTCGGCGACCTGATGGTGCGCGGGACCGGAACGCCACCTGGCTGGTCGACTGGCGGACCGGCCGGCTCCGCGGGATGATCCCGGACGCCGGGCAGGTCGTGTGCAGCCGGGCCGGCCGGCACCTGGCCTGCCAGGGAGCCGACGCGCGGGTCCGCGTCTGGCGCCTGCCCTAGAGGATCACGGCCAGGGTGACGATGGCGACGATGGTGAACGGCACGACGGTCGTGCAGATCAGGATCGTCCAGGCGACCGGGTGCCCGAAGTTGAGCACCAGCCCGCCACCCGGCTTGGGAACGAACACCCGTTTGTCCCGGGGGTCACGGTAGAGGGCCATCAGAAGAGCGTGGCCAGGTGCCGCTCGACCACCGGGAGCACCTCGGCGACCGGCACCGGCCGGCCCAGCTCGGCGCTGAGCGAGGTGACCCCCGCGTCCCGGATGCCGCAGGGCACGAAGCGGTCGAAGTTCGACAGGTCGCAGTCGCAGTTCAGGGCGAAGCCGTGCAGCGTCACGCCGCGCGAGACCCGGATGCCGATCTGAGCGATCTTGCGATCGAGGCCGCCGTCGGTCGCCTTGACCCAGGCGCCGCTGCGGCCCTCCACCCGCTCGGCCGGTACGCCGAACTCGGCGCAGACGTCGATCAGCAGCTGCTCGACGCGCCGCACGTAGGCGACCACGTCGACCGGGTCGGGCAGGCGCAGGATCGGGTAGCCGACCAGCTGGCCCGGCCCGTGCCAGGTGATCTTGCCGCCACGGTCCACGTCGACGACCGGGGTGCCGTCGAACGGCCGGTCGGCGGGCTCGGTGCGCTTGCCGGCGGTGAAGACGCTCGGGTGCTCCAGCAGCAGGACGGTGTCCGGCTGGGAGCCGTCCACCACGCCCTCGTGCAGACGCTTCTGTTCCTCCCACGCCTCCCGGTAGTCGACCAGGCCGGGGCGCAGGACGGTGAGTACGGAGGAAGTCACGATGGCAAGCCTAGCCTCGTACTCACCGGTCGACCGGATCCACACCCGGCCGGATGCGCCACACCAGCACGTCGTCCACCCGCTCCGGCTGGCCGAGCAGGTCGATGGCGGTGATCTCGACCGCCTCACGGAACGGCAGATGGTGATCGGAGCCGGTGACCGAGTCGGCCAGGATCACCGTCTCGACCCCCCAGTACTGGAAGTCCTGCCGGGCCTGCGCGCGGTCACCGTTGGTCAGCTGGGCCACGTAGCCGTAGAAGGCGGCGCGGGTGAAGAGCCAGTCGGTGGCCCGGGCCGGCGCGCCGATCCGGCCGGGCTGGTGGCGTCCGTCCTCGTCGTAGTTCTGCGGGCCGAGGAAGTAGCCGTCCGGGATGCGGAACGGTTTCTCACCGCGGGCCATGGTGTAGGACTGCCAGCGCTGCCCGTCGGCGTGCACGTTGAGGGCGAACGGGAGGGCGGTGAGCACGCCGTTGTCGGAGACGTACTCCTTCCAGGTGCCGTTCGCGATGAAGGCGGGCTCCGGGGTGCGCTCCTGGTAGCGCAGCGGCAGCGGGAAGATCGGCAGGAGGCTGACCACCACGCCCGCTCCCAGCGCGGCCTTCAGGGTGACCGAGGTGAACTTCCGGTCCAGCAGCTGTTCGAGGAGCAGCGCCAGCAGGATGCCGATGACGCCGATCAGGACCAGCCCGAACCGGGTCGGCAGCGCCGAGTCGAAGAGCGGCAGGTGGGAGAGCGCCGCGTAGGGCATCGGGATGTTCAGCTCCGTGCCCATCCAGTTCAGCCGCGGGCCGAAGGAGATGAGCATGAAGACCAGGCCGACCATGGCGACGGCGCGCAGGGTGGCGCGCCGGCCGGGCTCCGCCCGCCGCCAGAGCAGCGCCAGCGCGGCAAAACTCAACAGAATCAGGGGTACGCCGAAGTAGGACGTCTCCTCGGTCCGGTTGGACGCCAGCTCCGAACCGAGCCCGAACAGCGCTGCCAGCGACCGGCTGGCGAACGACAGGTAGGACGCCGGGTCCTCGACGAAGTCGCGCTGGTCGAAGCCGGTGCCGGTGAACGTCAGCGGCCCGGCGAAGTGCATGTAGAGCGGGTACGCCAGCAGCGACCCGGCGACCACCGCGGTCACACCGAGCGCGGCGAGCACGGTCGGCAGCGCCTCCCGGGCCTCGGCGCGGACTGGCTTGGCCAACGCCCACACACCGAGGAACACCCCGCTGGCCAGGGCGGTGAAGAACAGGCCCTCCGGCGCGACCGAGAAGCCAACCGTGAGCAGCAGACCCAGCACGATCCCGTTACGCAGCCAGCGGCCCCGCTCGCGCAGTTTCAGCACCTGCCACAGCACCACGGGGGCGATCCACCCGGCGGTCCAGTTCAAGTGGCCGTTGCCGTGCGAGATGACACCGGGCGCGAACCCGCAGAACAGGCCGGCCACCCCGGCGGCGACCGGGTTGCGCACCAGCCAGCGGCGCAGGAACAGGTACCAGGCGAAGGCGGTCCCGGCCATGTTCAGGCTCAGGATCGTCACGAAGCTGACCTGCGGCCCGGCCAGGTAGGTCAACGGCGCGAAGAGCAGCGTGTAGACCGTGATCGACGTGTTCGCGGCCAGATTGACGCCGTGCGGGGCGTTCATCATCTCCGCGAAGTACGGGTCGCCGCCGTGCGAGATGATGTGCACGCCGTACGCCAGCAGCCACTCGAACCACGCCTGATCGCCGACGTTGTCGGACAGGACGTGGTTGTAGGGATCGCGCCACAGCCAGTTCGTCACGTAGCCGGCGAGGGCTAGCGCGATCAGCGCGACGGTCAGATGGGCACGCCACGGACGGTCTCGGAGCGGCGTGCCCGCCGACTCGGAGGGTGGATCCGTGGAGGCGGCGGAGGCGGGGGCGGCGACTGACATCAGGCGCAGGTTAGCAAGTGCCCGCGGGAGCTCAAGGAGCCAACACGGGTTCCGGTCGCAGCGTTGCCGCCAGCGCGGCTTCCATACCGGGGTACGCCCACGCGAATCCGGCGCCCGACAACACTCCCGGAAGCACTCGCTGACTGCGCTGGGCCTCGCCGGCCAGCTCGCCGATCAGCAGATCCAGCGCCGGACCGGGGATCGTCAGCAGCGCCGGCCGGTGCAGTTCCCGGGCCAGCGCCTTGGTGAACTGGGCGTTGGTGACCGGCTGCGGCGAGACCACGTTGACCGGACCGCTGACATCCTCGCGTTCGAGCAGGAACTCGGCCGCGTTCAGCCAGTCGGCGAGGGCGATCCACGCCATCCACTGCTTGCCGCCGCCGATCCGCGCGCCGGCGCCCAGCTTGAACGGCAGCAGCAGCGGCTTGAGCAGCGAGCCGGAGGCGTCGATCGTCGGCGCCGTGCGCATCAGCACCACCCGGGTGCCGGCGTCCTCGGCGGGGCGGGTCGCGGCCTCCCAGACCCGGCACATGTCGGCCAGGAAGGTCGTGCCGGCCGGCGCCTCCTCGGTGACGGCCTGGTCGCCGGTGTCGCCGTACCAGCCGACTCCGGAGGCCTGCAACAGCGTACGAGGCCGCTGGTCCTCCGGGAGCTGCCGGATGATCTTGGAGATGGTGTCGGTGGTGTTGATCCGGCTGGACCGCAGCACCCGCTTGTAGCGGGCGGTCCAGCGGTGATCGCCGACGTTCGCGCCGGCCAGGTTGATCACCGCGTCGGCGCCGGAGAGCACCGCCGCGTCCAACCGGCCCTGGGCGGGCTCCCAGGTGGCTTCGTCGGGCCGCTCGGCCGGACGTCGTACCAGTCTGGTGATGTGGTGACCGCTTTCCCGCAGCCGGTCAGCAAGCCGGGTGCCGAGGAACCCTGAGGCCCCGGCCATGACGATCCGCATGTTCCGATTGTTTCCCGAGAACCTCTCAGCGCAAAACAAACCGGGGACACACCTCACGGTGTGCCCCCGGTTCTTGAGCCGATGACGGGTTACAGGCCGAGCTCGGCCTCGAAGTGACCGCCCTCCAGGCGCTCCTTCAGCGTGCCCAGGAAGCGGGCGGCGTCGGCGCCGTCCACGATCCGGTGGTCGTAGCTGAGTGCCAGGTAGACCATCGACCGCGGAGCGATGATCTCGCCCAGCTCCGCGTCGTTCACGATCACCGGGCGCTTGACGACCGCGCCGAGGCCGAGGATGCCGACCTGCGGCTGGTTGATGATCGGGGTGTCGAAGAGCGCGCCCCGGCTGCCGGTGTTGGTCAGCGTGAAGGTGCCGCCGCCGATCTCGTCCGGCCCGATCTTGTTGTTGCGGGTGCGGTCCGCCAGGTCCGCGATCCGCTTGGCCAGACCGGCCAGGTTCAGGTCGCCGGCGTCCTTGATGACCGGGACGACCAGACCCTTCGGCGCGTCCACCGCGATGCCCAGGTGCTCGGAACCGTGGTAGGTGACCGTGCCGGCCTCGACGTCGATCGAGGAGTTGACCACCGGGTGCTGCTGCAGCGCCTCGACCGTGGCCAGGGCGAAGAACGGCAGGAAGGTGAGCTTCACGCCGTGCTTGGCCTGGAAGTCGGCCTTCGCCTTGTTCCGCAGGTTGGCGATCTTGGTGACGTCCACCTCGACCACCGTGGTGAGCTGCGCCGAGACCTGGAGCGACTCGACCATGCGCCGGGCGATGGTGGCCCGGATGCGGGTGAGCTTCTCGGTGCGGCCACGCAGCGGGCTCGGCTCCGCCTTGGCCTGCGGCGCGGGAGCCGCGGCGGCCGGAGCAGCGGCGGCGGGGGCCGGAGCAGCCTTGGCGGCGGCGGCCTTCTCAGCGGCGTCCAGCACGTCCTGCTTGCGGATGCGGCCGCCGACGCCGGTGCCGGTGAGCGAGGAGAGGTCCACGCCCTTCTCGGCGGCCAGCTTACGGACCAGCGGGGTGACGTAACCGGCGTCACCGGCGCCGTTCGCCTTGACCGTCTCGGCCGCCGGGGCGCTCGGCTGGGCCGGAGCGGCGGGCTGGGACGGGGCCGGCTGCTTGGTCTCGGCGGCGGGCGACGGGGTCGCGTACGACTCGCCGGACAGGTCCGGTGCCGGGGCCGACTCGATCCGCGGCTGCGGAGCGGGCTGGGCCTCCTGCTTCGGGGCCTCCTGCTTGGGGGCCTCCTGCTTCGGTTCCGGCTGGGGCTCCGGCTCGGACTGAGCCGGCGCACTGCCCGCGGCGCCGATGACGGCCAGCTCGGCGCCGACCTCGACGGTCTCGTCCTCGGCGACCTTGATCTCCAGGACGGTGCCGGCGACCGGCGACGGGATCTCGGTGTCGACCTTGTCGGTGGAGACCTCGAGCAGCGGCTCGTCGGCCTCGACCTCCTCGCCGACCTGCTTGAGCCAGCGGGTGACGGTGCCCTCGGTGACGCTCTCGCCGAGCGCCGGCATCTTCACCGCGGTGCCCTGTGCGGCGCCGCCGCCGGACGCGGCCGCGGTCTGCGGCGCCGGGGCCTCCTCCTCGACCGGCTTCTCGGTCGAGGGTGTGGTCGGCGCGGCGGGCTCGGGCTCGGGCTCGGCGGCCTGCTCCTGGGCCGGCGCGGGCTCGGCGGCGCCGGCGTCCTCCCCGTCGCCGGAGATGACGGCCAGCTCGCTGCCGACCTCGGCGGTCTCGTCCTCGCCGACCACGATCCGGGTCAGCACGCCCGCGGCCGGCGAGGGAATCTCTGTGTCGACCTTGTCGGTGGAGACCTCGAGCAGCGGCTCGTCGGCCTCGACGCGCTCGCCCTCCTGCTTCAGCCAGCGCGTGACGGTGCCCTCGGTGACGCTCTCACCCAGCCGCGGCATGGTTACCGATACCGGCATTTTTCCCCAAACTCCTTATGAACGATGGAATCGCTGGAATCAGCTGTGCGCGTGCAGGGGCTTACCCGCGAGCGCGAGGAAGGCCTCGCCCAGCGCCTCGTTCTGCGTCGGGTGGGCGTGTACGAGCTGGGCGACCTCCTCAGGGAAGGCCTCCCAGTTGAAGATCAGCTGGGCTTCGCCGACGAGCTCGCCGACCCGCGCACCGACCATGTGGAGACCGACGACCGGGCCGTCGTTCACCCGGACCAGCTTGATGAAGCCCGCGGTCTTGAGGATCTGGCTCTTGCCGTTGCCGCCGAGGTTGTAGTTGTACGTCGAGACCTTGTCCGCGCCGTACTGCTCCTTGGCCTTGGCTTCGGTGATGCCGACCGACGCGACCTCGGGGTCGGAGTAGGTGACCCGCGGGATGCCGGCCTCGTCGATCACGGCCGGGTTCAGCCCGGCGATCTCCTCGGCGACGAAGATGCCCTGCTGGAAGCCGCGGTGCGCGAGCTGCAGGCCGGGGACGATGTCGCCGACGGCGTAGATGTTGCCGACGCCGGTGTGCAGGCGCTCGTTGACGATCACGAAGCCGCGGTCGAGGGTGACGCCCTGCTGCTCGTACCCCAGGTTCGCGGTGGTCGGGCCACGGCCGACCGCGACCAGCAGCACCTCGGACTCGAGGGTCTCGCCGCCGGCGATGGTCACCCGCACGCCGTTCTCGGTGTGCTCGACCTTCTCGAACGGCTTGCCGACCTTGAAGTTGATCTTCCGCTTGCGGAAGGCGCGCTCGACCTGCTTCGAGATGTCCTCGTCCTCGGCGGCGACCAGGCGGGGCAGGGCCTCGATGATCGTCACGTCCGCGCCGAACGACTTCCACACGCTGGCGAACTCGACGCCGATCACGCCGCCGCCGAGCACGATCGCGGACGACGGGACGCGGTCCAGCACGAGCGCGTGCTCGCTGGTCAGCACCCGCTTGCCGTCGACCTCCAGGCCGGGCAGCGAGCGCGAGTAGGAGCCGGTGGCCAGGATGACGTTGCGGCCGGTGTAGCGCTTGCCGTCGACCTCGACGGTGTCCTGGCTGACGAGCTTGCCGGCGCCGTTGACCACGGTGATGTTCTTGTTGTGCGTGAGGAGACCGGTCAGGCCCTTGTAGAGGCGGGCGACCACGCCGTCCTTGTACGAGTTGACCCCGGCCATGTCGATGCCGACCAGGTCCGCCTTGATGCCGAACTGCTCGCTCTCGCGAGTCTGGTCGGCGATCTCGGCGGCGTGCAGCAGCGCCTTGGTCGGGATGCAGCCGCGGTGCAGGCACGTGCCGCCCAGCTCGGCTTTGTCGATCAGGGCCACCGAGAGGTTCAGCTCGGCCGCACGCAACGCGGCCGCGTAACCACCGCTGCCGGCGCCGAGGATGACGATGTCGAAGGTTCCGCCGTTGGGCTGGCTCACGTTGACTCCAGTAGTCGCATCGTCGCCATGTGGGTCACACAATGGAAACGGTCACAGTCCCGTCACCGACATCTTGTCACTTCCGGGGCCGGTCAATGCAGCCAGGTGCCCCACGACACGTCGCGTCGTCGTACCCTTGCGGCATCGAGCGTGAGGAGCGGCAGTGTCTTGGTTTCGGCGACGCCCCCGGTCGGCCGGGCCCAGCGGACGGCGGGTTGAGCAGGCCGATCTCGAGCATCTTACGCAATTCATCCAGTCTCGGCGCGGAGTCGAGGGATTCATCGAGCCACAGACGACAGTGACCGAGACCACTTTGTTGCTGGTGGCGCACGACGGCGAGTGGACCAGGCGGCGGATCGAGTCCCCTGAGATCGCGCGCCGCTTCGCGCACCAGCTGTCGCTGCCCATCTACGACGTCAAGCTGATGGGCTATCCGCAGCGGATGCGCGACTACAACGAGCGCCGGCGGCGGCGCCCGGCCTGACCCTACTCGGGCCGGCCGGACAGCGCCGTTGCTTACGCCAGGTCGTCGATCAGTTTGAGCAGCGTCCGCACCGGTACGCCGGTGCCGCCCTTGGTCCAGTAACCGGTGGCCTCGCCGGTGTGGTAGCTGGGGCCGGCGATGTCGATGTGCGCCCACTCGACGCCCTCGGCGACGAACTCGCGCAGGAAGACCCCGCCCTGCAGCATGTGCCCGGCCCGGTCCAGGCTGGAGTTGGTCTGGCAGATGTCGGCGATGTCCGACTCCATGCCCTTGCGTACGTCGTCCGGCAGCGGCATCGGCCAGGCCGGCTCGCCCACCGCGTCACCGGCGGCCTGCACCAGCGCGGTGGCCTCCTCCGAACCCATCAGGCCGGCGATCCGCTTGCCCAGCGCGACCACCTGGCCGCCGGTCAGCGTCGAGGTCTCGAACAGATAGTCGGTGCCGTCCGCGCAGGCCCGCGCCATCGCGTCGCCGAGCACCATCCGGCCTTCGGCGTCGGTGTTGAACACCTCGACCCGCTTGCCGTTGAACATGGTGATCACGTCACCCGGCCGGTACGCCGACCCGGACGGCATGTTCTCGGCGATCGCCAGGTAACCGGAGACCGCGACGCCCGGCTTGAGCGCGGCGACGGCGAGCAGCGCCGCGGCGACCGCGGCCGCACCGGCCATGTCGGACTTCATCTCCCACATGCCCGCGGCCGGCTTGATGCTGACGCCACCGGTGTCGAACGTGATGCCCTTGCCGACCAGCGCGACCCGCTTCGGCTCGGCCACACCGGACGGCGTGTAGGTGAGCTTGACCAGCCGCGGCGGTGCCTCGGAGCCCTGTCCGACCGCCACGATGCCGCCGTAGCCGCCGGCCTTCAGCTGGTCGAAGTCCAGCACCTCGACGCCGAGCCCGGCCTCCGTGGCGGCCTCGGCGACCAGGTCGGCGAAGGTCGCCGGGCGCAGCTCGTTCGGCGGCATGTTGACCCAGTCCCGGGTCAGCCGGACCGAGCGCGCGACCACCTCGGCGCGGCGCAGCTCGGCGGCCACGGCCTCGTCGGCCGCGTCCGGCACGTGCAGGTGCAGGGCGGAGACCGGGTCGCGGCGTCCCTTCTGCGGCTTCGACTTGTAACCGGCGAAGCGGTAGGAGCCCAGCAGCGCGCCCTCCAGCACCGCGCGCAGCACCGGCGGCGCGTCCGCGTCGTCCGGGAGGGGCAGGGCCAGCGCCACGGTGCCGCTGCCGGCGAGCGCGCGGACCGCGGCCCCGGCGCCCCGGCGCAGCGTCTCCAGCTCGGGCGCCGCACCGGTCGGCTCGTTGCCGAGACCCACCGCGACCAGCAGCGGAGCGGAGATCGTGCCGAGCGTGGCGAGCTTGGTCACCTCACCCGGGGCGCCACTCGCGCCGAGCAGGGCCAGCGTCGCGGTCAGCTTGCCGTCGAACGCCGCGGCGATGCTCTCGGCGCCGGCGGCCGGCAGTAGGGCGCCGTCCTCCTCGGGCTGGCTGTGCAGGCCGATGACGATGGCATCGACCGCCGATTCGGCCGGGTCGGTGTCGACCAGGCTGAGGATGGGCTGGGTCACTCGGGCACTCCGGGACGTCTGGGGCCGGGACGCCACGGGTGGGTGTGCTCCCGGCTGTTGGGAAAGAGTGTTGTCCCCGCGACTCTAACCAGGTGCAAGGTCACCGGTAAGTTGAGTCTCATGTCTGCCGAACTTCTCCGCTCTCCCCTGCATGATCGCCACGTCGCGCTGGGCGCGAAGTTCGCCGCCTTCGGCGGCTGGGAGATGCCATTGGAGTACGCGGGCGGCGGCGTCCTGCGCGAACATGCCGCGGTACGCGAGGCGGCCGGCGTCTTCGACGTGTCACACCTGGGCAAGGCGCGGGTCCGGGGCACCGGTGCGGTCGCCTTCGTCAACTCCTGCCTCACCAACGACCTCGGCCGGATCGCGCCCGGCAAGGCGCAGTACACGCTCTGCTGCGACGAGACCGGCGGCGTGGTCGACGACCTGATCGCCTACCTGCACGCCGACGACCACGTCTTCCTGATCCCGAACGCGGCGAACACGGCCGAGGTGGTCCGCCGCCTGGTCGCGGACGCTCCCGAGGGGATCACGGTCACCGACGAGCACCGGTCGTACGCCGTCCTCGCCGTCCAGGGCCCGCAGTCGGCCTCGCTGCTCGGCAAGCTCGGCCTGCCCACCGACCACGGCTACATGTCGTTCGCCACCGCCGCTTTCGGGGGCGCCGAGCTGACCGTCTGCCGCACCGGATACACCGGCGAACACGGCTACGAGCTGGTCGTCGGCTGGGACGACGCGGGCGCCGTGTGGGACGCGATCATCGAGGCCGGCGTGCAGCCGTGCGGGCTCGGCGCTCGCGACACCCTGCGTACCGAGATGGGCTATCCGCTGCACGGCCAGGACCTCAGCCTGGAGATCAGCCCGGTGCAGGCCCGCTCCGGCTGGGCGGTGGGCTGGGACAAGCCGGCCTTCTGGGGCCGCGAGGCGCTGCTCGCCGAGAAGGCCGCCGGACCCCGGCGGCAACTGCGCGGCCTGGTACTGACCGGGCGCGGCATCCCGCGAGGTCACATGCAGGTGTACGCCGGTGACGCGCTCATCGGCGAGACGACCAGCGGCACCTTCTCGCCGACGAAGAAGGTGGGCATCGCCCTGGCCCTCCTCGACACCGCGGCCGGCATCGCCGACGGCGACCTGGTCCAGATCGACATCCGCGGCCGCCGCATCGAGGCCCAGGTGACCAAGCCGCCGTTCGTCACGCCCTCGGTCCGCTAGGCGGCTCAGCCGAGGGTGACGGCGATCAGGGTCACCGTGGTCGCCGTCTCCACGGCCGCACCCAGCACGTCGCCGGTCAGGCCGCCGAATCGGCGTACCGTGTGACGCACCAGCAGGACCACCGCCAAGAGTGCGGTGAGCACGGCGGCCGGGCCCTGCCACGGACGGCCCGGCACCGCGGTGGTGGCCAGGGCCGCGACGGTGATCGCGGCCGCCAGGACCGTGCCGAGCGGCACGGTCGAAGCCACCATCGCGCCCAGCCCGTCCGGACGGGCGGCCGGTACGCCGCGCCGACAGGCGACGGTGATCGCCAGCCGGCCGGTCGCCCAGGCCGTCACCAGCGCCCACGGACCCACTGCGGTGACGGCGGCGGCCTGTATCAGCAGCGTCACGACGATCGCCGCCACCCCGAACGGCCCGATGTCCGGCTTTTTCATGATCTCCAGGGCGGCGGGGCCGGTACGGTACGAGCCCAGCGCGTCCACGGTGTCGGCCAGCCCGTCGAGATGCAGCCCGCGGGTCAGCAGCGCCCCCGTGGCCACCGTGACCCCGGCCGCCACCAGAGCGGGTGACCCGGCCGCCCGCAGGCCCTCGTGCACGCCCGCCAGGACCAGCCCGAGCAGCGCCCCCACGGCCGGCGCCACCGTCATCGCCACGCCGGCCGCGGACCGGTCGACCCGGCCGGCCCGCAGCGGCAGGACGGTCAGCGTGGTGACCGCCAGCCGCAGCCCGTCAAGCACCCGCGCGTTCGCCCGGCTCGGCCTCGTCATCCGCGGTCTCGGAGTCCGGCTCGGCCTCGTCATCCGCGACCGGCTCGGCCTCGTCCGACAGGCCGGCGTCGCCGTGCTCGGCCAGCAGCGCCGGATGCACCGGCAGGGCCGAGAGCAGGCCGACCGCGGTCCGCAGCACCGGCAGCACGGTGAGCGCGTTCGCCCCCTCGCCCAGGTCCAGCCCGATCTCCAGCACCGGGGCCAGGCCGAGTACGTCGGCGCCCTGCTTGACCAGCGCCAGCGTGCCGGCCTCCGGCAGCACGCACCAGTGCCGGGTCTGTGCGGCCAGATCCCGGGCGACCAGCCCCGCCGCGATGCCGAGCGGGCCGTCCAGCAGCACCGGGATGCGGCGGGCGGCGGCACCGAGCAGCACACCGGTGGCGACGGCCAGGTCGGGGCCGCCGAGCTCGCGCAGGACGTCGGTGGCACCGCGCGGCTCCTGGCGGATGCGGTGCATGGCGTCGCGTACCGCCGCGCAGCGCACCATCCAGGCGTTGTCGTCGAAGCGGCCGCCCGGAAGCATCACCCGGGGCAGCATGGCGACCGGCTCGGCGCCGGTCGTGGCGGCGAGCACGGCGGTGGCGACCGCCTCCACGCCGGTTCCGAGCCCGGCCAGCAGGATCGCGTCGCGGCCCGCGTCGGCGGCGGCGTCGGCGAGCCGCCAGCCGTCCCGCAGCGCGGCCTCGACCGTCGCCTCGTCGGTGACCGGGCCGTCCTCCATGGCGCCCGCTTCGGTGGCCCGCAGCACCGCGATGTCCGCGCCGACCTGCCCGGCGAGCCGGCCGAGCAGGCCGGTGCCGGCCTCGGCCTCGGCGACCCGGCGCTCCACGTCGAACGGATCCGTGCCGGCCGCGGCGCCACCGCCGTGCCGGCCGGCGATGAGCACCAGCCGCACCGAATCCCAGGAGCGCGGTGTGGTGGTGTCCTGAGTGGCGGCGGCGAACTCGATCGCCTCGGCCAGCGGGCCGAGCCCGGCGCCGGGCAGGTCGATCCCGGTCAGCCGCTCCCGCGCGTCGGGGCCGGCGTCGCTGCTCGGCATCGGCAGGTCCATGCCCGGCTTGATCTCGGTGAGGCCGGAGGCGACAAGCGGCAGGGTCATGGTGGATTCGGTGAGCACATCGGCTCGGACCGGCTCCGGGGCCGGCGCCGCGGGAAGCACGACGGTCGGCTCGGCTGTCGTGTCTGGCGTGAGCACCGGCGGCGGTGGGGGAGCGGCTACCGCCGGCGGCGCGGGCGAGAGCACGGCCGGCTGACGGCTGGGCGAAGCCGTTTCACGTGCCACCGGGGCCGTACGCTTCAGCCAGGTCGGCTGCCCCGCCACGACCAGCGCCACCGAGTCGCAGGCCTCGGCGAGAGCCTGATTGGTGGTGCCGAGCGCGTCGGCGAACGCCCGCCCGACCGGCGTCACCGGCACCAGCGAGAGCCCGACCTCCGGGCTGACCAGCACGAGGCGGGCCGGGCACGCCCGTACCGCCCCGGCCAGCGCCGTCACCTCGGCCTCGTCGTCCTGCGGCTGGCGGGCCGGGTCGAGCACCGACGCCACCCAGCCGCCGAGGTCGTCGATGAGGAGAGTGTCGTCCGGCTTCGCCTCGGTCAGCAGCGCGGTGAGCCGGGCCGGGTCGCCGGCGGTCTCCTCGGTCGACCAGGACTGCGGCCGGCGCCGCTGGTGCGCCTCGATCCGGTCGCGCCATTCGGGATCGTCCTCGCCGCCGACCGCGGTGGCCACATAGCGCACCGAGGGCGCGTCTGCCACCAGGGCTTCGGCGAACGCGGATTTGCCGGAACGGATTCCGCCGAGCACCAGGACCGTGTTCCACCGATCTTCGGACATGCCCCGTACCTTAAAGCCGGGTCGCACACTGCGACGCCGTAGGGTGGAAGCCCACCGACGGACGACGTGAGGGGGCGGCTCAATGCCGTGGAGTTGGCGGTACGAGGACGTCGACGGGAAACCGGTCGACGGGCCGGCCGAGACGTTCAGCAGCCAGGCGGACGCGGAGTCCTGGATCGGGCAGGAGTGGCGGGCGTTGCAGGCCGCCGGGGTGAGTACGGTCGTGCTGGTCGAGGACGACCGCGTCGACTACCAGATGAGCCTCCAGCCGGCGGAATGACGTGACGTACGAACCGGTCTACACGCGTACGCCGCGCAATGCCTTCGTGCCGAGCCCGGTCTTCGTCGGCATCGTCGCGGTGTTCGTGGTGAGCGGGGTCATGACCTGGACCCGCTTCGGCAACGTCAAGATCGACGTGTTTCTCTTCGTCATCTCGGGCTGGATCGTCTCGCTCTGCCTGCACGAGTACGCGCACGCGATCAGCGGCTACTTCTCCGGTGACCTGACCGTGGCCGACCGCGGCTACCTGCGGCTCAACCCGCTCAAGTACACACACCCGCTGCTCTCCATCGTGCTGCCGGTGGTCGTGGTGATCCTCGGCGGCATCGGCCTGCCCGGCGGTGCGGTCTGGGTCGACCACCGCTACATCCGCAGCCGGGTCAAGGACTCGCTGATCAGCGCGGCCGGCCCGCTCACGAACGTGGTGCTCGCCATCGTGGTGGCGGTGCCGTTCCTGGCCGGGATGGCGCCCGAGCTGACCGAGTCGGTCACCGGGCGGTACACGTTGAGCAGCGCCGACCACATCGAGTTCTGGGCGGCGCTGGCCCTGCTCGCGTTCCTCCAGGTGACCGCGAGCGTGCTCAACTTCCTGCCGGTCCCGGGCCTGGACGGTGGCGGCATCATCTCGCCGTTCTTCAGCCCGGCCTACCAGCGCGCCTGGAACGTGGCCGCACCGTTCGGCTTCCTCGTGCTGTTCCTGCTGCTCTGGCAGACGCAGGTCGGCGACTACTTCTACCGGATGGTGAACTGGCTGGCCGAGCTCATCAACGTGCCGCCGTGGCTGTACGCGTACGGCTTCGAGCTGATGCGTTTCTGGAGCAACTGAGAGAACGGGGGCCGCCCAGCGGCCCCCGTTCCCGTCACGGCCGCTTGTCCGGGCTCTTCGTCAGCGAGGGGTCGCGGATCACGATCGGGTCCACGATCTCGTCGATCGCCTTCAGCAGGCCGGCGTCCAGCTTCACCCCGGACGCCTTGACGTTGTCGTGCACCTGCTCCGGCCGGGACGCTCCGATGATCGCCGCGGAGACGTTCGGGTTCTGCAGCACCCACGCCACCCCGAGCTGCGCCATGGTGAGGCCGGCCTGCTCGGCGAGCGGCTTGAGCCGGGCCACCGTGTTCAGCACGTCGTCCTCGAGCCACCGGGCGATGAAGTCCGCCCCGGACTTCTCGTCGGTGGCCCGCGACCCGGCCGGCGGCTGCTCACCGGCCTTGTACTTGCCGGTCAGCACGCCCTGCGCCAGCGGCGACCAGACGATCTGGCCGAGACCCAGCTCGACCGAGGCCGGCACCACCTCCGCCTCGATCACCCGCCACAGCATCGAGTACTGCGGCTGGTTGGAGACGAGGCGGATCCGCAGCTCGTCGGCGAGCGGCTTGGCCGCCCGGATCTGCTCGGCGGACCACTCCGAGACGCCGATGTAGTGCGCCTTCCCGTGGCGTACCACGTCGGCGAAGGCCTCCATGGTCTCCTCGAGCGGCGTCGAGTGGTCGTACCGGTGTGCCTGGTAGAGGTCGACGTAGTCGGTGCCCAGGCGGCGCAGGGAACCGTCGATCGACTCCATGATGTGCTTGCGGGACAGGCCGCGGTCGTTCGGGCCCGGACCGGTCGGCCAGTAGACCTTGGTGAAGATCTCCAGGCCCTGTCGGCGCTCCCCCCGCAGCGCCCGGCCCAGCACCTCCTCCGCGCGGGTGCCGGCGTACACGTCGGCGGTGTCGAATGTCGTGATGCCGGCGTCGAGGGCCGCACGCACGCAGGCGACCGCGGCGTCCTCCTCGACCTGAGATCCGTGGGTGATCCAGTTGCCGTAGGCGATCTCGCTGACCAGCAGGCCCGAACGGCCGAGATGACGGTGCTCCATGCCTCGACCCTAACCGGACTTACAGGACGGGGCGCGTCTCCGGAGTCAGTCGCTCGGCCTCGGCCGCCGCGTCAGCCGGCTCCCGGTGCACCACGTCGACCAGCGGCTCACCCTCGCGGGTCAGCGCACCCCAGGCACCGGCCGGGTCGCTGACCAGGAACGCCGACGGGTGGATCAGCACGGCGGCGTGCGCCGGCGGGACCACCTGCCGTCCGGTCCGGTCCAGCACCCCGAAGCGGCCGTTCTCCTCGAACACCGCCAGGCCCTCGTCGGTGAACCCCTCCACCGGCCCACCGGCGTACAGCACGGTCGCGAACCGCTGGTACCGCCGCGGCACCGCGATCCGGCCACGCCGGTCGATCGCGCCCCACACGCCGTGCGTGCGGGTGAGCGCCATCCCGCGCCGGAACGGCAACGCGTCCTCGAAACCGCCGGTCACGACCGTCTGGTTCGCCCGGTCGATCGCGAACCAGCCGCCGACGGGCTCCCGGCTCACCCAGGCCAGCCCTTCGGCGAAGCGCCCGGCCGCCAGATAGCCGGCGTCGGCCGCGATCTCCAGGGCACCGGTCTGGTCGATCAGCTCCCACGCCGCCGAATCCGGACGGCGTACCCACGCCACACCCTCGGAGAACGGCTGCGCCTCCGCGTATTGCGGGTCCACCGCGGCCGCGTACCCCCAGAGGCCGGTGCCGTCGTCCCGCAGCGGCGTCGGCGGCTGCGGCAGGCCCAGCACCTCCTCCCGGGTGCGCGGATACGGACCCCAGCCACCGTCCCCGGTCCGCCGGGTGATCTCGTCGAGCGCCAGCTCGATGCGCTGCACCAGCTCCGCGCCCTCGCCCTGGCGAACGTTGAGCGCCCGCTCGAAGTGGTTCACCGCCTCCAGGTAGCGCCCCTGCTCGAACGCCGAACGCCCGGCCATCTCCCGGATCTCGGCCCGCACCAGCGACGGCAGCTCCGGCGAATCAGCCTGCTCGTAGAGCCGGTCCGCCTCGGCGAACTCACCCCGCCACTGCAGCACATGCGCCAGCCGCGCCCGCGCGATGACCGTCGGCCGCAGCTCCCCGCTCGCCTCCGCATGCCGCAGGCCCTCCCGCCCGTCGGCGAGCGCGTCGTCCAGCTCACCCAGGACCCGATGGACCACCGCACGCAGGCTCAGCAGCCCGGCCCGGACGTTGTCCCGCTCCGCGAACTCCAGCCGGTCGGTCAGCCGATCCGCCAGACCCCACAGCCGCTCCGGCTCATCAATCCGCTCGCGCAACGTACCCGGATCGAAAACCCAAGGGAGAGAAGCCAAAACCCGCTCGGGATCGGCCAGGCGCCGATCTCCAGCTTCGCGCCGCTGCGGAGGTACGCCCTCCGAGCTCTGCCGCTCGTCAGAGGCATCCTCGCCGCCACCGACTCCAGCAACCGCACCAACCGGCCCGGCCGCAGCCACCACACCCGCCTCGGCGGCCTCCGCTTCCGGCCCGCCTTCAGCCGAGCCCAAAACCACCCCGGCCACGGACGGGCTCAGCTCGGTCGCTTCCGCGCCCGGCTCGGTCGCTTCGGCTTCGGCGGCGGTCAGGCTCGGCTGGGCTGCTTCCTCGTCCAGTTCGGCCATTGCCGAACTCGGCTCGGCTGCTTCCGTATCCGGCTCAGCCACCCCCGCTTCGACCAGTGCGTCTACTTCCGTGTCCGGCCCGGTCGCTGCCGCGTCAGTCGGCTGCTCGGCTGCCGAGACTTCATCGGCCACCGGATAGGCGCCGAGTTCCGCTTCCCGCGTGGCCTCGCCGGTCACGTCTTCCCGGGCCACCTCGCCCGCCGACACCGTCTCGGCGTAGTCGGACTGCGAGCTCTCCAGCACGCTGACGACGCCGCCCGCTTCCGACGTTCCCGGCTCCGGCGGGACATCGGTGGCGATCGGCTCGGCGCTGGCCCAGCTCAGCTCCTCGACCGGCTCCGCCGGGGCGGCCGCGTCACCGGTCTCCGGCTCGGTCCAGGTTGCTGCCTCCGCCGGCTCGGCCGGATCCCACGCTTCCTGCACGCCTGCCCCGGCGACGGTGTCCGCCTCGCCGGCTGCTTCCCGCTCATCCCACATCCCGGCGGCCGCCGACTCGCCGCCCACCGAACCTTCCTGCTCAGCAGCCACGCCCGCGTCCGAGGCATCGGGTTCGGCTTGGAACTCGGTGTCGTGGGTGGTCCAGGTGTCGCTGGTTTCGGGTTCGGCCTGGTCCTCGCTCTGGGTGGTCCAGGCGTCATCGGCTTCGGGCTCGGCCTGGGCCTCGTTGTTGTCCTGGGTGGCCCAGGATTCCGGCTCGGTCTGGACCACGACGTCGTCCTGCGTGGCCGAGGTCTCGCCGCTTTCCGCAGCTTCCCCGCCGACCGTCGCGGCCTCGGTCACGTCCGCATCGGCCGAACCTGCCGCCGTGACGTCTTCCGCCTCCGGCTGGACAAAAGCGTCGGCCGCCGGATCGGCCTCTGTCTCGACCGCCTCAAGCTCCGCGCTGCCCTGATCCGCGGCGACGGCTGCTTCCGGGGCTGGGAGCCCGGTCTCGCCGTCGGCATCCTCATCCGGCTCGATCGCGGGAGCGAACCAACCCTGCGGGACGGGCTCCGGCTCGGCGGGCGCCTCCGGAGCGGGAGCCGCTTCGGCCTCCGGAACCGGCGTGGTCGCGCCCAGACCGCTCATCGAGAGCAGCCAGCCCAGCCCGTGCGACTCCTCGGCCGGTGCGCTGCCCTCATCGGCGATGTGGGCGGTGTCAGCGGGCGCCTCGCCCACGAACGAATCCGCAGTGGGCACGGGAGCGACGGCTTCATCCGCGAGGGGCTCAGCGGTCTCCCCGGCCAGATGCGTGGCAGCCTCTCCGGTGAAGTACTCCGGAGCCGTCGCCTCCTCGCCACCGAACGGCGGGGCGGTGACCGGCTCGGCCGCCGATGCGTACCCGGCGTGTGCGGCCGGGTGCGCGTCCGCCGGCTCGTTCCACCCGTGCCCGATCGGGGCGGAGTAGTGCGGGTCAGCCGCATGCGTGCCCAGCCGGCGCGGGTCGATCGGCTGGGTGCGTTCGACCTGGTGCTCCGCGGTCTCCGGCCCCACCCGGCGCAGGTCGAGCGGCCGCGTCTGGTCCTCCGGCAACGGCGAGGTACCGGCCTCGGCCGGAGGAGCGTGCCCCGGCATCGCGGTATGGCCGGCACGTCTCGGGTCGAGCGGCCGGGTCGGTTCCCCGGACTGCTGCCGCTCGTCGGCGGGCCAGGTTCCGGCGTGTGCGGCATCCGTGGGGCCGAAGTTGGATCCGCCCACCGCCGGCCCCGAGACCGGGGAAACGCCAGCAGGCCCGGACACCGGTGTGATGTCCATGCCGTCGGCGATCGGTCCAGCACCGGCTCCGGACACCGGCGCGCTCTCCGACAGAGGCGTGCGATCAGACAGGGGCGCGCTACCGGACACAGGCGCGTCGACTCGCCCGAAGGCGGGTGCGTTCCCGGACACCGGCGAGACCGGACCGGGACCGTTCCAGCCCACCGGGACGTCGGGCGCCCCCGGCCCGGAGCGAGGATGTGCCGCACCCGGATACGCCGAACCACCCGGCCCGGACGTCGGATAAACAGCAGCCGGCGGCGTCATCTGCTGCGGGGTGACCCGCGTCGGCTGCGGCGCCGGACGGGCCGTAGCCGGTGTGTTCCGCTCCGGCGGCGCCGGGCGCAGGTTGAACGGCGTCGTGTCACGGCGGTGCTCGTCGGGGTAGGCCGGGAAGGCGTCCGGAGGCGCCGGGCGGGCGCTGCCATACGCGGGACCGGCGGGCGACGTCGGCCCGGGCATCGGCCGGCCGTCCGGGCCCTGCCGGGGAACCTGCTGCTCAGGGGCCTGCCGCCGGCCCTGGTAGCCGGCTTCCTGGTCGAGTCGCGCCCGGCCGGGCACGAAACCGACAGCCGCTCCGGGCGCCGGACCGTTGGGCCGGCCCGGTGGAACGTCGCCTCCGGGCGGAACCGGCCCGCCGTGCTGCGCCGGTCGCGGCCCACCTGGACCCGCGGGCGGAACCGGGTAGCCGCCCCGGGCGGGACCGTGCGGCGCTTGCGATCCGGGTCGCGGCCCGTAGCCGGGAGCCGGCGCCTGCCCCCGGCCGCGCTCGGGCGCCTGGGGCTGCTGCGGCACCCGCCCTGCGGCCGGACGCCCGGGCGAAACCGGCACGGAGGGCGAGTGCGGTGCCACCGACCCGTGGCCTGGCGGAACGGGATGGCCCGGTGAAGCCGGGGACACCTGGGCATGGCCCGGCGGAACCGGGTTGACCCGGGCGGATCCGCCGTAAACGGGCGCGGACCCGCGCCGCTGTTCCGGGGCGGGCTGGCGATCGTCGACATGATCGTGCATGTGAACGGGACGGTTCCACGACGGCTCGTCAGGCCGCGGCTGCGGCGAAACCGGCGCAGCACCCACCGACGCCCGGCCTCGGCCGCGCCCGTCGCCGCTCACCGGAGCCGATCCACTGACCGGCGCCGCGCTGATCGGTGCCGCGCTGACCGGCGCGGAGCTGCCACGGGACGCCTCGTAGACCGGCGTGTGCACGGCCTTGCGCCGGCCCGGATCGCCCGGGTAGCGCTGGCCGGGCAGCGGCTCCCACTCCCAGGTGATCTCGTACACCCACGCGGGTTCGTCATCCCAGCTGTCCGCACCCGGCCGGGAGCTCCAACCGTTCATCGGGCACCCAGCGGGAGTCCCGGCGATTGGCAACGCTCCGTCACGGCGAACTCCACCTGTCAAAAATCGTGCCGCGCCCGGCCGGGGACCCGGGTAGAGTCGCCCGGCTCCGTCGCGAGGTTTCGGAAGGAGATTAACGGCGTGGACCGGATCGACGCCAGGGTGCTGACGATCTCTCGAAACGGTCCGTTCCGCGGCTCGGCTGCTACTTTCGGTGCGCTGATCGGGTCGGGTTTCCGGCGGTACGCGACCTACCGGCAAGCCACCATAGCCGGAACGTTCACCAACATCGTGTTCGGCTTCCTGCGCTGTTACGTTCTGCTCGCGGTCGCCGAGGGCGCGGCCGGGCACAGTCCGGCCGGTTACGACGCGGAACAACTGGCGACGTACGTCTGGGTGGGCCAGGGCCTACTCAGCGTGATCGGCATCTGGGGATGGACCGAACTGGCCGACCGGATCCGCACCGGCGACATCGCGGCTGACCTGTTACGTCCGGTTTCCCCGGTGACCAGTTACCTCGCCGCTGACCTGGGCCGGGCCCTGCACGGCATGCTCACCCGGTTCGGTCCGCCGCTGCTCGCCGGGGCGCTGTTCTTCCCGCTGCACACGCCGACTCGCTGGCAGACGATCCCGCTTTTCGCGCTGTCCATCGTGTTCGCGGTGATGATCTGTTTCGGCTGCCGGTACATGGTCAACGCCTCGGCGTACTGGCTGCAGGACGCCCGCGGCCCGCTCATGCTGTGGACGCTGGGCTCCGGGGTGCTGGGTGGCCTCTACTTCCCGCTGCGGCTGCTGCCTCCGGAGGTCACCCTTGCGCTCACGGTGGCGACGCCACTGCCGAGCCTGCTGCAGACACCGCTGGACGTGATCTCCGAGCGGGACGGGCCGGCTCTGCAGGCCGGGCTGGTCGGCTTGCAGGCGATCTGGGTGGTGCTGACGCTCGCGCTGGCCGCGCTGGTGCAGCGGCGGGCCGAGCGGCGGCTGGTGGTGCAGGGTGGGTGAGCTGCGGGCGTACGCGGCCCTGGCCGGCGCCCAGTTCCGGTCGGTGACGTCCTACCGCACCTCGTTCCTGGTCGAGGTGATCGGGAACATGGGCGCCACGGTCTTCGACGTGTTGACGGTGTTCGTGCTGTTCCGGGCCACGCCCGAGGTGGGCGGTTTCACGCTGGAGCAGGCGGTGCTGGTGGTCGGCCTGAGCGCGGCCGGGTTCACCCTCGCCGACATGCTGGTCGGCAACGTGGACGGGCTGAAGAACTATGTGCGTACCGGCACTCTGGACGCGGTGCTGGTCCGGCCGTTGCCCGCGCTGCCCCAGCTGCTCCTGATGGACATGCCGTTGCGCAAGACGTTGCGGGTGGTCTTCGGCTTCGTGGTGCTGAGCGGGGCGGTCGCCGTGAACGACATCGACTGGACACCGGCCCGGCTCGTCCTGATCGTGGCGGCTCCGCTCGCCGCCTGCGTCTTCTTCGGGTCGATCTTCGTGATCAGTGCGAGCCTGGCCTTCTGGTGGGTCGACTCCGGCCAGGTCGGCAGCGCTTTCACCTACGGCGGGCGCGACTTCACCTCGTACCCGGTCACGGTTTACGGCGAATGGTTCCGCGCGCTCTTCGCGTACGCCCTCGGGTTTGCCTTTGTCGCCTATCAGCCGGCGCTGGCGCTGCTGGGCCGCGCCGATCCGCTCGGCCTGCCGGCCTGGGCCGGCTTCGTCTCACCGCTTGTCGCGCTGCTCGCGGCGGCTATCGCCGCCGGCGTCTGGCGCGCCGGCATTCGCAGATATCGGAGTACCGGCTCATGATCCAGATGCGCGAGCTTCGCAAAGATTTCACGGTACGCGTGAAAGCGGGCCGTTTCCGACGAAAGAAACGCACGGTCGCGGCCGTGGACGGTGTGAGTCTCACCATCGAACCGGGGGAGATGGTCGGCTACATCGGCCCGAACGGCGCCGGGAAGTCCACCACGCTGAAGATGCTCACCGGAGTCCTCACCCCGTCCAGCGGCGAGGTGTCGGTCTGCGGCCTCACCCCGGTGCCGCAGCGGACCCGGCTGGCCCTGCGGATCGGCGTGGTCTTCGGGCAGCGTTCCCAGCTCTGGTGGGATCTGCCGCTCGGCGAGTCGTTCCGGCTGCTGCGGCACATCTACCGGGTGCCGGCGGCCGACCACGAGGCCCGGCTGCGCCGTTGCCGGAGCCTGCTGGACATGGACGAGTTCCTGGACACCCCGGTGCGGCAGCTGTCCCTGGGCCAGCGGATGCGCGGCGAGCTCACCGCCGCGCTGCTGCACGGGCCGGAGGTGCTCTTCCTCGACGAGCCGACGATCGGCCTGGACGTGGTGAGCAAGCAGGCGGTCCGCTCGTTCCTCGCCGAGCTGGGTGCGACCGGCGACGTGACGCTGGTGCTGACCACGCATGACCTGGCCGACATCGAACGTCTCTGTGAGCGGCTCGTGGTGATCGACCACGGCCGGGTGGTGCACGACGGGACCATCGAGGCGCTGCACGCCCGCTACTCATCGCGCCGCAGCCTCGTCGTGGACCTGGAGAGGCCGCTGCCGGAGGGCTTCGAGCTGCCCGGCGCCACCCTGGTCGCGGTGACCGCCGAACGGCACCGGGCGACGTTCGCGCTGGAGTCGACCGGGGCCGGCGCGGCGGTGGCGGGCCTGGTGGCGGCCGTCCCGGTACGCGATCTGTCGCTCGTCGAGCCGGACATCGAGGATGTCGTCGCCAAGCTCTACCGCACTACCGATGCTCCATGATCAGCACCACCCAGGCGGGTTCCAGCGCCTCGTAGCGGTGCGGAACGTCGCCGGGAAAGGTCACGTAGTCGCCCGGTCCGACCTCGACCGGCTCGTCCACCGGCCCGGTCCGGATTCGGCCGGCGCCCACCACCATGTGCTCGACGCTGCCCGGAATGTGCGCCTCGGCCTCGCGGGCCTCGCCGGGCTCCAGTTCCATCAGGTAGATGTCGCGCCGGGTGTGCGGGGCACCGGCCGCCAGCAGTGTCGCGACCAGGTCGGCCCGGTCGGCGCGCAGCCGGGTGCCCTCGCCGTTGCGGATCACGCGTACCGGGGAGGGTGGCGGCTCGATCAGCCGGCTGAACGGGATGCCGAGAGCGACACCGAGCGCCCAGAGCGTCTCGATGCTGGGGTTGCCGGCACCGGCCTCCAGCTGGGAGAGCGTTGATTTCGCCAGCCCGGCCCGCCGGGCCAGCTCGGCCAGGGAGATCCCGGCCCGCTCGCGCTCGCGGCGCAGGGCGGCGGCGATGACGGCCAGCGGCGGTGCCGGCTGTTGCATGTTCGCTCCATCGGTCGCATCGTTCGATTTGACGAACGCTTCGTGCTTCGTTCAGCATAACGAACCATGGGTACGCTAAAACGAACGCTTCGAGATGTGGGCGCGCTCGCCGCGGCCACCCTCGCGGTGGGTGCCTCATTCGGCGCCATCACTATCGGGTACGGCCTACCGGCCTGGGTGCCCCTCGTGATGTCGGTGCTGATCTTCGCGGGCGGTTCGCAGTTCCTGGCCGTCGGTCTGCTGGCGGCCGGCAACCCGCTCGCCGCGGTGCTCGCCGGCCTGCTGCTCAACGCCCGTCACCTGCCGTTCGGCCTGGCCGTGGCGGACACCATCGGCACCCGCTGGCGGGACCGGCTCATCGGCAGCCACATCATGACCGACGAGACCGTCGCCTTCGCGCTGGCCGAGCCCGACCCGGCCCAGCGGCGCCGCGTCTACTGGCTGGTCGGGGCCACCCTCTTCGTCACCTGGAACACCGGCGTGGCCCTCGGCGTCCTGCTCGGCGGCGCCACCGGCGACCCGAACGCGTTCGGCCTGGACGCCGCGTTCCCGGCCGGCCTGATCGCGCTGATCCTGCCGTCGCTGCGGGACCGCGACACCCGCCGGGTCGCGCTGGCCGGCGCGGCGATCGCGGTGCTGCTCACGCCGGTACTCCCGGCCGGCCTGCCGGTGTTGTGTGCCCTGCTCGGCCTGCTGGCCCTGGTCCGCCCGCCGGGCCGGCGTCGGGCGCCGGCCGCTTCCGGCCCGTCCGCCGATCCGGAGTCCGCGGCCGCCGACTCCGCTGCGGCCCCTATTTCCGGTTCCGGCGCGGCCGCCGGATCCGTCACCGAGGAGGCGCGATGCTGATCACCGCGATCCTGGCGCTTGCCGCCGGCACCTACGCGATGCGGCTCAGCGGTGTGGTGCTGCGCGACCGGCTGGAGCTCTCCGACGCGCTGCAACGCCTGCTGCCGATGGCGGCCGCCGCCCTGCTGGCAGCGCTGGCCGGTACTGCCGCGCTCATGGCGGGCAGTGAGTTCGCCGGAGTCGCCCGCCCGGCCGGCGTCCTGGTCGGCGGGTTGCTGGCGTGGCGGCGGGCGCCATTCGTCGTGGTCGTCATCGCCGCGGCGGCCGTCGCCGCCCTGCTGCGCCTCGCCGGCGTCCCCTGACAGGAAGCGCCGCTCTACTTCGCCGGCACCGCAGACAGAAAGCGCCGCTCTGCTTCGCCCGGGGGCACTGACGAGAAACGCCGGCCGGGTGAGCCCGGCCGGCGCTACGAGTGACGCTGTCAGAGCTTGTCGCCGAGCTCGACCTTCGGCTTCGGGACGCGCATGCGCCGGAACGTGAGCCCTCGCATGATGCCGTAGAGGTAGAGCGACCCCATCCGCTGCCCGGTGTCCGGGAAGCGCTCCTTGACCAGCCGCTTGATCCGGCGGGCGATCAGGATGCTGTCGATCACCACGGCGAGCGCCAGCAGCGCCCAGATCACCGTGCTGAGCTGCTGGATCATCATGTTCGGCACGGACGTACCGATAAGCACGATCACGGCGCCGCCGATGAACCAGGAGCCGACGGTGCGGCGGGAGTCGACGATGTCGCGGACCAGGGACCGCTCGCCGCCCCGGTCGCGGGCCAGCAGGTAACGCTCGTCACCGTTGCGCATGCCCGCGGCGGCCTCGGCGCGCTCGGCCCGCTGACGCTCACGCATCTGCTTGTACGCCTCTTTGCGGTTGGCCGGCGCCGGATCCTGCACCCGGCGGCCCTGAACCGTCCGCTTAGGCGTGACCACGCCCAGCTCTCTCTTGCTGGGGGTGTAGCCCTTCGGCCGGGGCTCGGTCGGAGTCACCTCCTGGTTGACCGAGGAGGTGGCGTCGTCGACGAGATCGGCTGGCTTGCGGCGAAACAGCGGGGACACGTCGAAAAGCGTAGCCAAACGGCGCGGTGTGCTACACACCGCGCCGTTGATCGTAACGAAAGCGCAGCTCAGGGACGCTCGACGTGAGCGCCCAGAGCGGCCAGCTTTGCCTCGAAGCCTTCGTAACCGCGATTGATCAGGTTGACGCCGTACACCCGGGAGGTGCCCTCGGCGGCCAGTGCCGCGATCAGGTGCGCGAAACCGGCCCGCAGGTCCGGGATGATCAGGTCGGCGGCGTGCAGTTTGGACGGGCCGGCGATCACCGCGGAGTGCATGAAGTTGCGGCGGCCGAACCGGCACGGGGTGCCGCCCAGGCAGTCCCGGTAGACCTGGATGGTGGCGCCCATCTGGTTGAGCGCCTCGGTGTAGCCGAGCCGCTGCTCGTACACCGTCTCGTGCATGATCGAAATGCCGTGTGCCTGGGTCAGCGCCACCACGAGGGGCTGCTGCCAGTCGGTCATGAAGCCGGGGTGCACGTCGGTCTCCAGCGCCACGGCCTTCAGCTCGCCGCCCGGGTGCCAGAACTTGATGCCGCCCTCGGCACCGGTCACGCCGGCCCGGGCCACCCGATCGTCGGTGATCTTCAGCTCGCCGCCGATCGACCGGAAGACGTTCAGGAACGTCATCATGTCGGCCTGGCGTGCGCCGACCACCTCGATCTCGCCGCGGGTGGCGAGCGCGGCGGCCGCCCAGCTGGCCGCCTCGATCCGGTCCGGGATCGGCTTGTGCTCGTAGCCGTACAGCCGGGGCACGCCCTGGATCTCGATGACCCGGTCGGTGTGCACCGTGATGATCGCGCCCATCTTCTGCAGGACGCAGATCAGGTCGATGATCTCCGGCTCGATCGCCGCGTTGCGCAGCTCGGTGACGCCCTCCGCGCGGACCGCGGTGAGCAGCACCTGCTCGGTGGCGCCGACGCTCGGGTACGGCAGCTCCAGCTTGGCGCCGTGCAGACCGTTCGGGGCACTGAGGTGCATGCCCTCGGGCGTCTTGTCGACGACCGCGCCGAACTCGCGCAGCGCCTTGATGTGGAAGTCGATCGGGCGCGGCCCGATGTGGCAGCCGCCCAGGTCCGGGATGAACGCGTGACCCAGCCGGTGCAGCAGCGGGCCGCAGAGCAGGATCGGGATCCGGCTGGACCCGGCGTGCACGTTGATCTCGTCGGTGCTGGCACTCTCCACGTTTGTGGGGTCCATCACCAGCTCGCCGTCCTCGACGCCGTCGCTGACCTTCACGCCGTGGATCTCGAGCAGACCGCGAACCACCTCGACGTCGCGGATCCGCGGTACGTCGAAGAGGCGGCTGGGTGACTCGCCCAGCAGAGCGGCGACCATCGCCTTGGAGACGAGGTTCTTGGCGCCACGGACCCGGATCTGACCCTGCAACGGCGTACCGCCGTGCACGATCAGGACATCGTCGGTCAACGTAACCTCCAGCCGGTGGGCGCCGAACGGCGCCCGGTGATCGAGGGGGCAGAGCGCGGGCGGGGGTACCCGATTCTGCAACCGGGGAAGCATAGCGCTGAGTGACAACCACGGCAGCCGTGGCGGCGCGTGAAACGCCGCGAAATGCTGATGACTAAGACAGCCTTAATGAATCCACCGAGCAGATGGATTCACGCGGCTACTCACAGTTACGGAAGCGCGAGCATCTGGTCGAGCGCGACACGTGCTTCGTGGGCGGTCTTCTCGTCGACCGTGATGACGTTCGGCACCCGGCCGGCCACCAGTTCCTCCAGCGCCCACACCAGATGCGGCAGGTCGATCCGGTTCATCGTCGAGCAGTAGCAGACCGTCCGGTCGAGGAACATGACCTGCTTGTCGGGGTGGGCGAGCGCGAGCCGGCGTACCAGATTGAGCTCGGTGCCGACCGCCCAGGCCGAACCGGACGGCGCCGCGTCCAGGGCCCTGATGATGTATTCGGTCGAGCCGACGTAGTCGGCGGCCCGGACCACGTCGTGCCGGCACTCGGGGTGGACCAGGACGTTGACGCCCGGCACCCGCTCGCGCACCTCGCGCACGCTGTCGATGGTGAACCGGCCGTGCACCGAGCAGTGCCCCCGCCAGAGGATCATCTTGGCGTTGCGCAGCTGCTCGTCGGTGAGCCCGCCCTTCGGCTTGTGCGGGTCGTAAAGCACGCAGTCGTCCAGGTCGAAGCCCATCTCCAGCACCGCCGTGTTGCGGCCCAGGTGCTGGTCGGGCAGGAAGAACACCTTCGAACCCTGCTCGAACGACCAGTCCAGGGCGCGCTTGGCGTTGGACGAGGTGCAGACCACGCCCTTGTTGCGGCCGACGAAGCCCTTGATGTCGGCGGACGAGTTCATGTACGTCACCGGGACGATCTGGTCGGTGATCCCCAGGTCCTCGAAGTGCTCCCAGGCCGTCTCCACCTGGCCGAGGACGGCCATGTCGGCCATCGAACAGCCGGCCGCCAGGTCCGGCAGGATCACCTTCTGCGCCGGGGTGGTCAGGATGTCGGCACTTTCGGCCATGAAGTGCACGCCGCAGAAGACGATGAACTCCGCTTCCGGCCGGGCCGCCGCCTGCTGGGCCAGCTTGAACGAGTCGCCGGTGACATCGGCGAACTGGATGACCTCGTCGCGCTGGTAGTGGTGCCCGAGCACGAACACCCGGGAACCGAGTGCCGCCTTGGCGGCCGTCGCCCGGGCCACCAGGTCCGGGTCGCTGGGCGCGGGCAGATCGCCGGGGCAGTCCACGCCCCGCTCGCTGGCGGGGTCGGTGCCCTTGCCGAGCAGCAGCAGCGTGAGCGGGGTGTTCGAGGGTTCGGTCCAGGTCGACGTCACGTTCGCCATCGTCGCACAAGGGCTGGGACGCCAGCTGCGCCGCGGAGAGTGGGCTGCCACACTCGCGGGGTGCGCGTACTGATCTGTCCGGACAAGTTCGCCGGGACCCTTTCCGCCCCCTCTGTCGCCCAGGCCGTCGCGGATGGCTGGTCCGTCCCCGACGACGTCCTGGTGCAACGCCCGCTCGCCGACGGCGGACCCGGCTTCGTCGAGGTCCTCGCCACCGCCCTGGACGGCCGGCGGATCCCGGTGGCCACCGTCGACCCGCTGGGCCGGCCCGCCGAGGGGGAGATCCTGCTGGCCGGCGGAACGGCCTACGTGGAGAGCGCGCAGGCCTGCGGCCTGCACCTGCTGACGCAGGACGAGCGAAACCCGGAGACCACCACCTCGTACGGGCTGGGCCTGCTGATCGCCGCGGCGGTGGAGAGCGGCGCGGCCGAGGTCGTCGTCGGCCTCGGCGGCTCGGCGGTGAACGACGCGGGCGCCGGCATGCTCGCCGCGCTCGGCGCCGGTCCGGTCGACACGGCCGGGTACGCGCTGCCGTACGGCGGAGCCCCGCTGATCACCGCGACCGCCCTGGCCGGCGTGCCCCGGCTGCGCCAGGTCCGGCTGGTCGCCGCGACGGACGTGGACAACCCGCTGACCGGCCTGCACGGCGCCAGCAACGTCTTCGGCCCGCAGAAGGGCGCTTCGCGGGAGCAGGTGCTGCGCCTGGACGCCGCGCTGGAGAACTTCGCCGGTGTCCTGGAGAAGGCGTTCGGGATCAGCGATCTGGCGATGGCACCGGGCGGCGGCGCGGCCGGCGGGATCGGCGCCGCGCTGATCGCCCTCGGCGGCCGGGTGACCTCCGGCATCAACCTGGTCACGAATCTGATCGGGCTGGACGCCGAGCTGGACGCGGCCGACCTGGTGATCACCGGCGAGGGATCGTTCGATCACCAGTCGCTGCGCGGCAAGGTGGTCGCCGGGATCGCGGCCGGCGCCCGGGACCGTGGCCTGCCGTGCGTGGTGCTGGCGGGCCGGAACGAGACCGGCTATCGGGAGGCCGCCGCCGCCGGGGTGACCGAGACGCACACCCTCGTCGAACATTTTGGTTCGACCGAGAAAGCGCTCGCTGAACCCGCTCGCGGCCTGCGGGAACTCGCCCGGCAGCTGGCTGAGCAGTGGAGCAGGCTTTAGTCCGGTCAGGGGTGGTGGGCGGGGCGGTCGGATGGAGGTGATCTGCAACCCGCCCGGATTGGGAATCCGGGGGATTGGGGTTAGCGTTGCCTTGTACGGCACATGACCGCACCTGGCAGGGAGATACCTAGTGACCACTGAAGCGCACACCGAGTCGACCGAGGCGACCGCCCCGACCGGCGTCATCTTGACCGACGTCGCCGCGGTGAAGGTCAAGGCCCTGATCGAGCAGGAGGGGCGCGACGACCTGCGCCTGCGTATCGCCGTACAGCCCGGTGGCTGCTCCGGCCTGCGCTACCAGCTCTTCTTCGACGAGCGTTCGCTCGACGGCGACGTCGTGAGCGACTTCGACGGCGTCGAGGTCGTGGTCGACCGGATGTCCGCGCCGTACCTGGCGGGTGCGACCATCGACTTCGCTGACCGGATCGACGCTCAGGGCTTCACCATCGACAACCCGAACGCGCAGAACTCCTGCGCGTGTGGCGACTCCTTCCACTGAGCCGCGTTTTTCCGACAGGCCGTCCCGTTACGGGGCGGCCTGTCTGCTGTAACCGACCGGTAGTCTCAAGCCGTATCGCCCCCTGTTCCCGACCCCGAGGGCCGAAATGAAGATCGCCGTCACCGGCTCGATCGCCACCGACCACCTGATGCACTTCCCCGGCAAGTTCGCCGAGCAGCTCATCGCGGACCAGCTTCACAAGGTCTCGCTCTCCTTCCTCGTCGACGACCTGGTGGTGCGGCGCGGCGGCGTGGCCCCCAACATCGCGTTCGGGATGGCCAAGCTGGGTCTGCGGCCGATCCTGGTGGGCGCGGTCGGCGCCGACTTCGCCGACTACCGGTCCTGGCTCGAGCGGCACGGCGTGGACTGCGGCTCGGTGCACATCAGTGACGTGGCGCACACCGCCCGGTTCGTCTGCACCACCGACGACGATCTGAACCAGATCGCCTCGTTCTACGCCGGTGCGATGGCCGAGGCCCGCAACATCGAGCTCGCCCCGGTCTACGAGCGTTCCGGCGGCCTGGACCTGGTGCTGGTCGGCGCCAACGACCCGGCCGCGATGATCCGCCACTCCGAGGAGTGCCGCTCCCGGGGGTACGCGTTCGCCGCCGACCCGTCGCAGCAGCTCGCCCGGATGGACGGCTCGGACGTGCTGAGCCTGATCAGCGGCGCCGAGTACCTGCTCACCAACGAGTACGAGCGGTCGCTACTGGAGACCAAGGCCGGCCTCACCGCGGACGAGGTCCTGCGGCAGGTGAAGGTGCGGGTCACCACGCTGGGCAAGGACGGCGTGGAGATCACCGGGCAGGACATGGAGCGGATCCACGTGCCGGTGATCCCGGGTGTGATCGGTGAGGACCCGACCGGCGTCGGCGACGGCTTCCGGGCCGGCTTCTTCGCCGGTGTCTCCTGGGGGCTGAGCCTGGAGCGCTCCGCCCAGGTGGGTTCGCTGGTGGCGGCCCTGGTGCTGGAGACCGTGGGCACCCAGGAGTACGACATCAAGGCCGCCGACTTCACCAAGCGGCTCGTGTCCGCGTACGGCGAAGAGGCTGCCGCCGAGATCGCGCCGCACCTGCCTGCCTGAGCACAACATGGTTCTAGCGGTTTTCGCCGGCCTTCCCGGGGTCGGCAAGAGCACTCTGGCCGCCGCGGTCGCAGCCGAGCTGCCCGCGGCGGTTCTCGCCGTCGACACCGTCGACTTCACGTTGCAGCGCTACGGCGTGCACGAGACCCGGCCCGGCTACGCCGCCTACGGGGTGGTGGCCGCGCTCGCCGAGGAACAACTGAAGATCGGCCACCACGTGATCATCGACGCGGTGAACCCGGTCAAGGCGGCCCGTGATCTGTGGATCGATCTGGCCGAGCGGCTGGCGGTGCCGCTGCGCGTGGTCGAGGTGATCTGCGGCGACGACGCCGAGCACCGGCGCCGGGTCGAGGCCCGGTACGCGACTCGCGACCACGAGGGCATCCCGGACTGGGTGCGTGTCCTGGAACGGCAGGCCGAGTACGAGCCCTACCTGGGCCCGCGCCTGGTCGTCGACACCTACCTCGCCAAGGAGCCGGTCCCACAGGTGATCAGCTACCTCAGCTGATCCTGCGGACGTCGAACCTGTGGCCGTGGCCGGCGACGAACTCCTGCCCCTTCATCCGGCACCAGGCGGGAATGTCGTTGGCCGCGGCCGGGTCGTCCGCCAGCACCCGGACGATCTCGCCGACCGGCACTCCGGGAATTGCCCTGGCCAGCTTGATCACCGGCAGCGGGCAGCGCTGACCGAGGCAGTCCAGCGTGATCACATCCCGGCCTCCTTCCGGATCCGCTCCACCACGTCGGGCAGGACCGCCAGGAACCGGTCGACGTCCGCCTCGGTGGTGTCCCGGTGCAGTGACACCCGTACGTTGCCGTGGCTGAGCACCCCCATGGCCTCCAGCACGTGGCTGGGCCGCAGCGTGGACGAGGTGCACGAGGATCCGGACGAGACCGCGAAACCGTGCCGGTCGAGGGCGTGCAGCAGCGCCTCGCCGTCCACGTAGAGGCAGCTGAACGTGACCAGGTGCGGCAGCCGCTGGACCGGATCGCCGACGATCTCCACGTCCGGCACGGTCGCCGCGACACGCTCCCGGATCCGGTCCACCAGCGCGCTGAGGCGTACCGCCTCGGACTTGGCCTCGGCCGTCACGGCCCGCAGCGAGGCCGCCGCCGCGACGATCGCCGGAAGATCCGGCGCGCCCTGCGGGCGCGGGCGATAAAGATCATCCTGTGGGTACGGCGAGATCCACCGCACTCCCTTGCGGACCACCAGCACGCCGACGCCGGGCGGGCCGCCCCACTTGTGCGCGCTCGCGCTGAGCAGCGACCAACCCGCAGGCACGGGTACGCGCCCGACCGACTGGGCGGCGTCCACGAAGAGCGGGACCCCCGCTGCGGCACAGGCTGCCGCGGCGGCGGCCACCGGCTGCACCGTCCCGGCCTCGTGACTGGCACTGATCAGGGCGGCCAGCGCCACCCCGGGCGCTGCCACGGCGGTCGTCCAGGCGTCCAGGTCGAGCCGGCCCAGCCGGTCCACGCCGACCTCCGAGGCCTCGGTGGTGCGGGCCGCGTGCAGGACGGCCGAATGCTCGATCGCCGAGTGCACCAGGGTGCGGCCGGCTCGTTTGCGCCCGGCCAGGCCACCCAGCACGGCGGCTTGCGCGGCGGCCGTACCGGAGGGCCAGAAGCTGAGCTCGTCCGCGCGTACGCCAAGAATTTCGGCGACCACCGAGGTGGCCGCCTCGTGCAGTTGCTGGGCCCGCCGCCCGGCCGCGTAGAGCCGTGCGGGGTCCGCCCAGCCGTCGGCGAGGGAGGCCAGCAGGGCCTCCCGGGCTACCGGATGCAGCGGCGCCGCGCTAGCGGCGTCCAGGTATACCTGCGCCCCCACCGGATCGCCTGTGTAATCCACACAGGGAACGGTATCGTCCGGTAGTCCGGTAGTTTGCCCCGGCGGCCGTCCACGGCCCCCCGGTGGCGGGCGGCTCGGGCCTGGTCGAGTAGTGTGCGACCGTCGGTGAGCCTTGCCGCCAGGTGTCCGTTTCGGGGGCAGGCGGCGCTGCTAAGGAGGCAGAAGCAGGTGGGCGCAAGGAGTTCGGCCACACGGCCGCGGGCAGTTGGCCGGGCGGCCGGGCTGGGTCTCGGCGGCGCGACGCTGCTGACGCTGCTGACGGGCTGCTCGGTCGAGGACTGGGGAAGCGCGTTCGGGCACTTCGGCTGGCCGGGACCGGGTATCAGCGTGCAGGCCCACGAGATGTACGACCTGTGGATCGCGTCGACGATCGCCGCTCTGGTGGTCGGCTTCGGAGTCTGGGGCCTGATCTTCTGGTGCATCATCCGGTACCGCAAGCGCGGCGAAGAGCTGCCCGTGCAGACCCGGTTCAACATGCCGATGGAGATCCTCTACACGGTCACGCCGGTCCTGATCGTCGCGGTGCTCTTCTACTACACCGCGATCGTGCAGACCAGCGTGGACAAGCTGTCGAAGAACCCGGACCAGGTCGTCGAGGTCGTCGCGTTCAAGTGGAACTGGCAGTTCAACTACCAGGACGGCATCGGTGAAGAGGCCGGCACGGTCGCCTCGACCGTCGGTTCCTCGGACGTCATCCCGCTGCTGGTCCTGCCGGTCGGCGAGAAGATCCGCTTCGAGGAGACCGCCGCAGACGTCATCCACTCGTTCTGGGTGCCGGAGATGCTGTTCAAGCGGGACGTCATGCCGGGCAACGTGCGCAACGTCTTCGAGGTGACCCTCGACAAGGAGGGCCGCTACGTCGGCCGGTGCGCCGAGCTGTGCGGCACGTACCACGCTTTCATGAACTTCGAGCTGGTCGTGGTCTCGCCGGACAGGTTCGACACGTTCCTCAAGGCGAAGGTGGACGGCGCGTCCACTCAGCAGGCGATGGAAGCGATCGGTTTCACCGGTTCCGAGGCGTACGCGGTCACCACGCAGCCGTTCAACACCCGGCGCCAGTCCAGCAGCTGGAACCAGCCCGAGAACGTAGCCGCAGGGAAGTAGGAGCCTCGACGTGCGCACCGAATACAAGATCTTCGCAGGCGTCGCCGCGTTCCTCTTCGGCGCGGCAACCGTCTACGGCTTCTACACCCGGGGCACCGGAACCCACATCGAGTGGGTCGGCTTCGTGGCCCTGATCCTCTCCGGACTGCTCTGCTCGATGTGCGCCGGCTTCTTCTGGTTCGTCGCCCGCCGTATCGATCTGCGGCCGGAGGACCGGGAGGACGGCGAGATCGCCGAGGGTGCCGGCGAGGTCGGCTTCTTCAGCCCGGGCAGCTACTGGCCGTTCGGCATCGCGCTCGCCGCGGCGGTCGCCGGTATCGGCCTGGTGTTCTGGATGTGGTGGCTGCTCGCGCTGGGGCTGGTCATGGTCATCTTCGGCTCGTGCGGCCTGCTGTTCGAGTACTACACCGGCACCCGGCACACAGCCGAGCATTGATGATTTGACGTTGACGACGAGAGCCCCGGAAACGACCACGCTTCGCTAGTCGTTTCCGGGGCTCTCGTCGTCAACGGGCTGAGCGGGTGCTGGAGGGGTTCAGGCGGCGGAGCGGCGCTGGTGCGGCGCTACGCGCCGCTTGCCGTCTGGCTTCAACCACAGGTGTACGACGATCGGCGCCACCACCTCGGCCGCACCGCAGCGGGTGCAGACGAGTTCGGGACACTCGTCGTGGCCGTCCGCGCAGGGCGGTACCTCGAAGAGCATGTCGCCGTCGCAGATGACACAGCGCAGTTCGCGTTCTTGCACGGGTGTCTCCTTCGCCGGAAGGTGGATTTACCCGGTTCGGTGAACATTCTCCAACCTGGCAACGGGCTTGGCGGATCGGGCCGACCCTAGCCGCGTTGAAGAATGTTCATTCAGACGCTGCCACGTAATTCGGGCATTGCCGGGCATTGCAGTCGGCGTGTCCGCCGGTTTTTCCTCTCTTACTCCGCGGCCTTGGCCGCCTGTGCCGCGGCCACCCAGCGCTCGAGCTGAGCCGTCACGGCACCGGAGTCGATGGTCTCCGCGGCCTTCGCGATCCCGGCGACCATGGTCTCCCGGAAGTCGCCGGGGAACCCGCTCTGCGCGGCGAACGCGGCCGCCGCGTTGAGCAGCACCGCGTCCCGAACCGGACCGGGCTCGCCGGCGAAGGTGCGCCGGGCCACGTCGGCGTTGAACGCCACGTCACCGCCGCGCAGGGCGTCCGGCGCGCTGCGCGCGATGCCCAGTTCGGTGGCGTCGACCAGCATCTCCTCCACCTTGCCGTCCTTGGCCACCCAGACCCGGGTGGCCGCCGCGGTGGTGAACTCGTCCAGGCCGTCCTCGCCGCGCATGACCAGCGCCGAATCGCCGCGCTGGGCGAAGACCTCGGCCATCACCGGCGCCATCCGCGGCTCGAAGCAGCCCACCGCGGCCGCGGTGGGCCGGGCCGGGTTGGTCAGCGGGCCGAGCATGTTGAAGAAGGTCGGCACGCCCAGCTCACGCCGGGTGACCGCGGCGTGCCGCATGCCCGGGTGGTAGCGGGCCGCGAAGCAGAAGCCGATACCGGCCTCCTCGACCGTACGCACCACCCCGGCCGGCCCCAGGTCCAGCGGGATGCCGAAGTGCTCCAGCAGGTCGGCGGTGCCGGTGGTGGAGGACGCCGACCGGTTGCCGTGCTTCACCACGGTCACCCCCGCGGCGGCCGTCACGACCGCCGCCATCGTGGAGATGTTCACCGTGTTGGCCCGGTCACCGCCGGTACCCACCACGTCGACCGCCCGGTTGCGTACCTCCTCGGGCAGCGTCACCAGCGTGGCGTTGGCGAGCATCGCCTCGACCAGGCCGGCCAGCTCGGAAGGCGTCTCACCCTTGGCGCGCAGAGCGATCGCGAAGCCGGCGATCTGCGCCGGGCTCGCGTTGCCGGCCATGATCTCGCCCATGGCCCAGGCGGTGTCCGCGGTGGCGAGCTCCTCGCCGCGCAGCAGAGCACTCGTCAGGTTCGGCCAGGTACGCGCGCCCATGATGGGAGCCTTTCGTCGAAAGGGGGTCAGCGAGCGGGGGTTCCCTGGGTGCCCAGCGGGATGCTGCCGGCGCGCCGCGCCCGCAGCAGGCCGGCCACGGTCTGCCCGGTGGTCACCGGGTCGAGCGGGGCGAGCAGGGTCGCGTCGACCTGTGCGTACGCCGCCAGCCAGCGGTCCGCCGCGCGGGCGATGACCACGCAGGTGGGCGGGGGATTGAGGTACTCGTCCTTGGCCTGACGGGCGAGACCGAGGCCGCCGGCCGGGGTCGCCTCACCGTCGAGCACCATGAGGTCGATCTCGTACCTGTCGAGCAGCCGGCGGCACTCCTCCCACGAGGCGGCGTCGGCGAACTCGACCATCAGATCGGCCGCGGGACGGGGACCGATGGCGAGCCGGATCCGGTCTCGCACGGCGGCGTCGTCGCTGTAAAGCAGAACGGTGTACTGGGTCGGCGTCGCCGTGTCACTCATGTGTGCCCCGCCTCACGTCGTAGGTCCCGTGGATCGTACCGAATCCGTTATCCGGCGTCCGGTCCCGGGCGGGCCGTATCTCCAGCGTTTGTGATCTTGCCCGCAGCCGCCGCCGCGGAGGCCTCCGCCCGGTCCAGGGCACGGTCGATCCGTTTGGCCTCGCGCTCCGACTGGCGCACCCACTGCACCACCAGGATGCCCAGCATGGTGACGCTGACGATCTCGCCGCCGGCCCACAGGATGCCGCCCGCGGTGACCTGGTCGGCCTGCGGATCCAGCCAGCTCAGTCCCAGGCTCGGGTACCAGTCGCCGCCGAGCAGTTCCTTGCTCTGCATGATCGTCAGGCCGAGCACCGTGTGGAACGGCACCGAGAGCACCATCAGCAGCGCGCGGCCCGGATACGGCCAGCGGTTCGGCAGCGGGTCCAGGCCGAGCAGCGGCCAGAAGAACAGGCAACCCGTGACGATGAAGTGGACGTGGATGAACTCGTGTACCCAGACGTGCTCGAGGGTCTGGCGGTAGAGCCCGGTGAAGTAGAGGACGAACGGGTTCGCCACGAACAGTCCGAACGCGACGAGCGGGAACGTCAGCACCCGGACGAACCGGCTGTGCAGGATCGTGAGCACGGCCCTGCGCGGGGCCGGCTGAAGGGTGCGCAGGGCCAGAGTGGTCGGCGCGCCGAGGGCCAGGAAGATCGGGCCGATCATCGAGAGCACCATGTGTTGCACCATGTGCACGGAGATCAGGGTGGTGTCGTACGCCTCGATCCCGGTGACCGTGACCGCCGCGATCGAGCCCAGTCCACCCACGACGAAAGCCACGGTCCGGCCCGCCGGCCAGTGGTCGCCGCGCTGCCGCAGGCGCCAGACGCCGTACAGATAAACCGCCGCGGACACCAGCAGACCGAGCGCGATGAGGCTGGTCAGATGCAATTCGGTGAAGATCGCCGCCGGGGTGAATGGCGGAAGTCCAGTATCCCCGCCGCTGGCCGCGAGTGGGGGCATTTCGTCAAGCTGCACCACTCGAGGCTAGGCCTACCCCCTGGTCACAGAATATTCCGGGGCTCCCGCGATGCCGGATTGGGGACCCCGGGGGACCTTGGACCTTGTTCGGATGAATAATGAGGCCGTGACAGCGGCAGCCATCGACAAGAGCCGGATCCACTCGCTGACCCGACCCAACATGGTCAGCGTCGGGACCATCGTGTGGCTCTCCAGTGAGCTCATGTTCTTCGCGGCGTTGTTCGCCATGTACTTCTCGATCCGCGCTGCCGCACCTGAGCAGTGGGAGAAGCACACCGAGGCGCTCAACATCCCGTACGCCACCACCTTCACGGTGATCCTGGTTCTTTCGTCGGTGACCTGCCAGCTGGGCGTCTTCGCGGCGGAGAAGGGCGACGTGTTCGCGCTGCGGCGCTGGTTCACGATCACCTTCGTGATGGGCCTGATCTTCGTGCTGGGCCAGGTGAACGAGTACACCGAGCTGGTGCACCACGGCGTCAAGATCAATGGCGACGGGTACGGCTCGATGTTCTACCTGACGACCGGGTTTCACGGTCTGCACGTGACCGGCGGCCTGATCGCCTTCATCATCTACATGATCCGGACGACCATGGGACGGTTCACCCCGGCCCAGGCCACGTCGGCCATCGTCGTGTCGTACTACTGGCACTTCGTGGACGTGGTCTGGATCGCCCTGTTCGCCATGATCTATTGGCTTCAGTAAGCAGCGCCAACGGCGAGGATCGCAACAACAAACCAGAGGGACATAACCCATGACTTCTGACACCCCCGCCCGCAGGCGTGCCCGGGTGTTCTCCCGGCGGCGTTCCGCGCCGAGCCGGGCGCGCCGGCGCCTCGGCGCAGCGGTACGCATGCTCGCGGCGCTGGTCCTGGCCGGAGGCGTCTACACCGCCTTCGCCCCGGGCGCCTTCGCTGACGACGACGTCCAGCTCTCCGCGGCCGCTCAGGAAGGCAAGGCGCTCTTCGACAACAGCTGCATCTCCTGCCACGGGCGGGACGGGCAGGGCGTCGACGAACGCGGTCCGAGCCTGATCGGCGTCGGCGCGGCCTCCGTCGAGTTCCAGGTCAGCACCGGGCGTATGCCGATGACCCGCCAGGAAGCCCAGGCGGAGGAGAAGCCGCCGCAGTTCAACGACGACCAGACCCGCCAGCTCGCGCAGTACGTGCAGGAGATCGGTGGCGGCCCGCAGGTCCCGGACGGCCCGCTGACCGTGGACCTCGAGAAGGACCCCGACGCGCTGGCCCGTGGTGGCGAGCTCTTCCGGGTCAACTGCACCTCCTGCCACGGCTTCGGTGGTGGCGGCGGCGCGCTCTCCTCGGGCAAGTTCGCCCCGAGCCTGCACGACGCCACGGAGCGCCAGATCTACGCCGCGATGCTGAGCGGACCGCAGAACATGCCGGTCTTCGGTGACAACCAGCTGACGCCGGAGCAGAAGCGCCAGATCATCACGTACATCGAGACCCAGCTCCAGGAGGACAAGGACCCGGGCGGCCTGTTCAACCTGGGCCGGTACGGCCCGTCGACCGAGGGCATGGCCATCTTCCTGGTGGGCATCACGATCCTCGTCTTCACGTCGCTCTGGATTGCGGGGAAGTCATGACGGCAGAGCACCACGCGGGCGGCGCCGGCGCCAAGCCGGTCGACGTGAGGGACCCGCACCTGACGCGATTCGACATCGTCAAGGAGGGGCTGCGGCGCGACGACATCGAGATCGTCACGTACGAGTCCCAGTTCCACGGTCAGAACTCCAAGGCCGAGAAGCGGGTCGTCCGCAACATCGCCCTGCTGTTCCTGATCTCCGGGGCCGCGACCCTGGCGTTCCTCGGCTTCTACATCTGGTGGCCGTGGGAGTTCGAGCTCGGCCACACGCTGAGCGACTACTACACGCCGATCCTCGGTATCAGCCTCGGCATCGGCCTGCTCGCGCTCGGGTTCGCCATCCTCGCCTGGGCGAAGAAGCTGCTCCCGCACGAGCTTTCGATCCAGCAGCGGCACGGCGACCCGTCGTCCGACTCCGATCGCCTGATCGCCGGTCAGACGATCATCTACATGGCCGACGAGCTCGGTGTGCAGCGCCGGCCGCTGCTCAAGGGCGCGATCGCGCTCGGCATGGCGCCGCTCGGCCTCGCGGCCGCGGCGCCGCTGGTCGGCGGCCTGATCGAGAACCCGCACAAGGGCGAGCACCCGATGATGTACACGACGGGCTTCCACCCGTCGCACAACGACGGCAAGCCGGTGCGGCTGACCCGCGAGGACGGCAGTCCCATCCGTCCCGAGGACGTCAGCACCGGTGGCCAGATGACGGTGTTCCCGGGCATCCCGCACGGCGCCACCAACCAGCACGCTGACTCGCCGACGCTCCTCATCCACCTGCGGTCGGACGACGCGACGGTCACCCGGGCGGCGGCCGACGCCGACCCGCGCAACCGCGGTTCGATGTGGGGCGACTACGTCGCCTACTCCAAGATCTGCACGCACGCCGGTTGCCCGGCGAGCCTCTACGAACAGCAGACCAACCGCTTGCTCTGCCCGTGTCACCAGTCGCAGTTCCTGATCACCGACAATGCTCAGCCGATATTCGGGCCCGCGACTCGGCGTCTGCCGATGCTGCCGCTTACAGTGGATGCGGAAGGTTTCTTCGTTGCGGCGTCCGACTTCAAGGACACCGTCGGACCTGACTTCTGGGAGCGGCCGTGAAGCGCCGAAAGATGGACCTCGCAGAGGCCCCCAAGACCTTCGCCAAGGGGGTGGACGACCGGTTTCAGGCTGCGACCCCGCTGCGTGGCCTGCTGAACAAGGTCTTCCCCGACCACTGGTCGTTCCTGCTCGGCGAAATCGCCCTGTTCTCCTTCATCGTCCTGCTGCTGACCGGCGTGTTCCTGACCCTCTTCTTCGACCCGTCGATGAAGGAGGTGCAGTACGACGGTGACTACCTCGCGCTGCGCGGCACCTGGATGTCCGCGGCGTACGAGTCCTCGCTGAACCTGTCGTTCGAGGTTCGCGGTGGCCTGTTCATGCGCCAGATGCACCACTGGGCGGCGCTGCTGTTCATGGCGTCGATCGTGGTGCACATGGCCCGGATCTTCTTCACCGGCGCGTTCCGCAAGCCGCGTGAGGTCAACTGGGTCATCGGCATCCTGCTCTTCCTGCTCGGCTTCTTCGCCGGCTTCACCGGTTACTCGCTTCCGGACGACGGCCTCTCCGGCACCGGTCTGCGCATCGCCTCGGCGATCATGCTGACGCTCCCGGTCATCGGCACCTGGCTCTCCGCCTCCATCTTCGGCGGCGAGTTCCCCGGCGAGCTGATCATCGGCCGGTTCTACATCGCGCACGTGCTGCTCATCCCGGGCATCCTGCTCGCGCTGATCGCCGTGCACCTGGGCCTCATCTTCAAGCAGAAGCACACCCAGTGGCCCGGCCCGATGCGGACCAACGAGAACGTGGTCGGCGAGCGGATGTTCCCGCGCTACGCGATGAAGCAGGGCGGCTTCTTCATGGCCGTCTTCGGTGTGATCGCCCTGCTGGCCGGCCTGTTCCAGATCAACCCGATCTGGCTCTTCGGGCCGTACCGGGCGGCCGAGGTCTCCTCGGCGAGCCAGCCCGACTGGTACGTCATGTTCATGGACGGCCTGGTCCGGCTCATGCCGAACTGGCAGATCTACATCGGCAACTACAGCATCCCGCCGATGTTCTGGCCCGCTGTCGTCGGTCTCGGCGCGCTCTTCACGCTGCCGATGGCGTACCCGTGGCTGGAAGCGCGCAAGCTCAAGGACAAGCGCACCCACCACCTGCTGCAACGGCCCCGGGACAACCCGGAGCGCGTCGGCATCGGCATGATGGCGTTCACCTTCTTCATGGTCGCCACCCTGTCGGGTGCCAACGACGTCATCGCCGACAAGTTCCACATCAGCCTGAACGCGATGACCTGGGCCGGCCGGATCGGCCTGCTCCTCCTCCCGCCGCTCGCCTACTACATCTCGGTGCGCATCTGCCTGGGTCTCCAGCAGCACGACCGCGAGGTTCTGGCACACGGCGTGGAGACCGGCATCATCAAGCGGCTGCCGAACGGGCAGTTCGTCGAGGTCCACCAGCCGCTCGGCCCGGTGGACGAGCACGGACACCCGATCCCGCTGGAGTACGCCGGCTGGGTCGTACCGAAGAAGATGAACCGCCTCGGTGCGCTCGCGCCCGCGGTGAAGGGCTTCTTCTACCCGGTCGAGAAGCCGGCCGAGGCTCCGGTCTCGCCCGCCGTCGAGGCGATCAAGCGAGAAGAGATCAAGTCCGGACGCTGAGGTCCAGCTCTGCAGAAAGGCCCGTCGCAGCAGCGGCGGGCCTTTCCATATTTTCCGGTACGCCCGATGCAGAGTCCCCGGATCACCGCGCGATCGGCTGCCCGCTCCCGGCCGCAACGCGGCCGCCGGGACCGGGCAGCGGGTCGCGCTTCAGTCGGCGTCGGGCAGCCCGATCGCGAAGGCGTCCTCCAGGTCGTGCTTGGAGTAGGCGCGGAACGCGATGTGAGACTCGGTGTTGACGACGCCCGGGGTCTTGGAGATCCGGCCCGCGATGACCTCGGCGATGTCATCGAACTTGGCCACGCGCACGATGGCGATCAGGTCGACGTTGCCGGCCACCGAGTAAACCTCGCTGACCCCGTCGAGGGCCGCGAGCGCCTCGGCGACCTCGGGAATGGAGTCGGTGGCGCAGTCGATGTGGACGATCGCGGTGTTCACCTGCGGGCTCCTCGGCTGTGAGGGCGGAAGTGGGTCGCGACCATGCTATCCGCGCGGCAGCCCCGACACACCCGTGCCGCCTTGCCGGCCGTGCTGCCGTGCTGCCTTGCCGCTGTGCGGCCGTGCTGCCTTGCCGGCCGTGCTGCCTTGCTGCCTTGCCGCTGTGCCGCTGTGCTGCCTTGCCGCCCTGCTGGCTGGCCTGCCGCCGTGCTGTCCCGCGCCGTGCTGCCGTGCCGCCTCTGCGTCGTGCTGCCCGGTCCCGTCGGAGGGGTCAGGCGGCGACGGTGAGACCGTCAGCGGCCCGGATGACGCCGGCGAGGGCCTCGCCCGGGGACACCACGGCACCGGGCCAGATGACGCAGCGGGTGACCGAACCGGACACCTTCGCACCCGCGCCCACCACCGACTCGGTGATCTCGCCGGTCACCGTGGCGGACGGGTCGATCAGGCTGCCGCCGGCGGCCGCGTGCAGGTTCGCCGCCAGGTAGTCGGCGGGAGTGCCGGTGTCCAGGTAGAAACCCTCGTAACCGATCAGCTCCAGCTCGCCGGCCGCTTCGGCGGGACGCCACACGGTGCGGACCAGGCTGCTGTCCTCGTCGGTCAGGTCCCGGATGTAGCGCCACGGCAGCAGCGAGAAGCCGGCGAAGCGGTGACCGCTGAAACCACCCGTCTCGCCGGGACGGCAGGGCATGGTGAGCATCCGTACCGTCTCGCCCGACCAGCCCTCCAGCAGCGCGGCGATGT
Source organism: Actinoplanes aureus (assembly GCF_015704865.1). GTDB lineage: Bacteria > Actinomycetota > Actinomycetes > Mycobacteriales > Micromonosporaceae > Actinoplanes > Actinoplanes aureus. Next base: position 86,845 of record NZ_JADQTO010000034.1, read on the forward strand.
CCTTGCCAGGCTCACGCACCGGATCCACCAGATACGCGTCCGCGTTACCGACCAGGGCACCGCGGCCGCCGATCCAGTCCTTCATCCGCCCCACCCCGCCGGAGGTCCCGAGCGGGCCGTCCGGCTCGACCGAGAGGTGCGCGCGGTCCCCGACGTGCGCGACCACCTGCTCGGCCAGGTAGGCCGCGTTCACGGCCACCTGTCCGCGCCCGCTCAGCCCGGCGCCGGCCAGGCGGCGCAGCGCGTGGTCGAGCAGCGGCAGATTGCCCACCGGACAGAGCGCCTTAGGCACCGACTCGGTGAGCGGCCGCAGCCGCTGCCCCTCACCGGCGGCCAGCACCACACCGCAGACCGCGCTCATCGCTGCGCCTCGCGGGCAGCGGGCGCCAGAGCGCAGGTCGCTGCGCTTTGCCGGTGAGTGCGCGTCATACCGCAGGCAGCGTTCATCGCTGCGCCTCGCGGGCAGCGAGCGTCAGAGCGTAGATCGTGTTCATCGCTGCGCCTCGCCGGTAGCGGGCGTCATAGTGCGGGTCGCGTTCATTGCGGGGCCTCGCCGGTGGAGGAACCCGCCGGGGACCCGGAGCTTGAGGTCGGCGCGCCGTAGACGCTGCTGGCCGGGACGGACTCCGGCAGCTCGCCGGCGCGGGGGCCCAGGCCGTAGATGCCGAGCAGTCGTTCCGTCGGGTAGGTCAGCGGCGGCATGTCGTCGAGCGGGAACCAGCCGGCCTCCAGGACCTCGCCGCCGTCGACTGCCAGAGACGTCGTGGACGCCGGCACCGAACCGAACCAGACGGTGTCGACCACGCCGCCGTTCGGATGGATGATCGCGTTCGGAATACCGGGAGTCAGATCGCCGGGCTCCACGCGTACCCCAGCCTCTTCGAAAAGCTCTCGCGCGGCACCCACCGCGGGCAACTCGCGGCGCTTGAGCAGACCGGCCGGAAGGCCCCAGCCGCGGCCCGGCGGCTGGCGCAGCAGAAGAATGCGGCCCGGCTCGGCGGCCTCGGCGTCGCGGATGATCGTGACAGCGCCGACCAGGTACTTGGGGGAGATCAGCCGGGCCAGCTGGCGGCGCACCGGCAGCGGCAGCCCGTAGAAAGCCTGATAGGCGAGGCCGCGAAACTGCCGAGGAATGTTCACGCCGGTAAGGCTAGCCTGGCCGGGCGGCTGGCGCCGCACGGCCTGACCCGGGCGGCTGGCGCCGCACGGGTCACCAGGGTCGAGCTTTTTAGGGGCTTGGTGGGTGGTTGGCTGTGGCGTCTGGCTTGGGGTGGGTTTGCGGGTGGGCGCCGGGTGGCTGGCGCCGCGTGGGTCAGCAGAGTGGGGCTGTTTGGGGACTTGGTCTGGGTGGTTGGCCGCGGCGTCTAGAGAGGGCTTCCGCAGGCAGGGTCCCCAAGCGGTGAACTTGCTTGGCCCACGCTCACTGCTGTCTCGACGGCCGCCAGACAGCACGCACGTTGGGCCGGAATTGCTTGGCCCACGCTCACTGCTTTCTCGACGGCCGCCAGACAGCACCTACGTTGGGCCGGATAAGACCCTTACCACGAAGGCTCTCTGGCTTGGGTTGGTTTGCGGGCCTGCTCAAGCAGGCGGACCGCCCTGGCCCGGAACTCCGCCGGATACCTGCTCGGGCGTGCCATGACTCCATCTCCTTACGGAATGGAGCCTTCACCGAACCCAGAGCGCTTCAGCTGGGCTGTTTGAGGGCTTGGTGGGTGGTTGGCTGCGGCGTCTGGCGCCGGGCGGGTGGTGGTGCGTGGGGCGTCGGGCTTGGGGGTGGGTGGCTGCGGTCTAGTCTGGGTGGTCGACTAGGGCTATGAGCTGCTCCACTACGGCGTCTGGCTCGAGGTTGCGTTCGCAGACGGCTACCAGGAGGGTTTCCAGGTCGGGGTAGCCGAGTTCCTCGGCGAGGCGGCGCAACGGCACCTCGCTGGCCAGGCCGCGGTCGTGCTTGCGAAGACAGAGACCGATCGTGGCGCGCCCGAGACGTACCTTGTCGGCGATGCTGATGCCCGGCTCTTTCTTCTCGTCGAAGTACCGGTTGATCTGCATCTGTGCCTGGCTCGACTTGACGAACCCGAGCCACTCCTTGCGCGGGCCACGCGGCGCGTTCGGCTCGACTTCGACGTGGCCGTCGGTCTCGGAGAAGATCTCCACCACGTCACCGTCGCGCAAGGGCGAGCTGAGGGGGGCCAGACGTCCGTTGATGGTGGCGGCGAGGCATTGGTCACCCTGCTGCGGACCTAATTCGTACGCCAGGTCGACCGGGGTGGAGCCGCCGGGCAACTCGTATGCGTTCCCGTGGGCGAAAACGGTGATCTGTCCCTCGGCGAGGTCACATCGAAGCGAGTCGAGGAACTGGCCCGCGTCCGTGGCGTCCTGCTGCCAGTCGAGTACCCGTTTCAGCCAGGTGAGCTGGTCGGCGCCCGGTGGCTCGTCGGCCACCTTGGGATATCGGTATGTCGTGGCGACGCCGTACTCCGAGTAGCGGTGCATCGTCTCGGTGCGGATGAGCACTTCGACCAGCCGCCCCTCAGGCCCCACCACGGTGGTGTGCAGGGAGCGGTAGAGGTTGTTCTTCGGCGAGGCGATGAAGTCCTTGAACCGGCCGGCCACCGGGCGCCACCGGCCGTGTATCGCGCCGAGAGCCGCGTAACAGTCGGTGTCCGGGCCGTCCACCACGACGGCGATGCGCGGCAGGTCCAGCGGGACGTTGTGGTTGCCCGCGACGGTGTCTTTCCAGATCGAGTAGTAGTGCCGGGGGCGCGGCGTCACCGCGGCGTCCACCCGGGAGCGGCGCAGCGCGGTCCGTGCTTTGGTGGAGACGTCGGTCAGGTACTCGTTCCAGCCGGGACGGTCCTTCACGTGTGCGTCGATCCGCGCGTACGCATCCGGCTCGAGGTGGAAGAGCACCACGTCGTCGAGGTCGCGCTTGAGGGCCTGGATGCCGAGCCGGTCGCAGAGCGGGACGAGCACGTCGAGCGTGGCGGTGGCGATCCGGGCGCGGGAGGCGGGGGAGCGGGCGTCCAGCGTGCGCATGTTGTGCAGCCGGTCGGCCAGCTTGATCACCAGGACGCGTACGTCCTTGCCGGCCGCGACGATCATCTTGCGGATCGTCTCGCCCTCGGCGGCCTTCCCGTAATACGCCTTGTCGAACTTGGTCACACCGTCGACCAGGTGGGTCACCTCGGGCCCGAAGTCGCCGTGCAGCGCCTCCAGCGTGTAGCTGGTGTCCTCGACCGTGTCGTGCAGCAGGGCCGCGACGATCGTGGTCGTGTCCATGCCCAGCTCGGCGCAGATCTGGGCGACTGCCAGCGGATGCGTGATGTACGGATCGCCGGACTTGCGGAACTGCCCGCGGTGCATGCTCTCCGCGATCGCGTAACTGCGGCGGACCACGGCCACGTCAGCGGAGGGATGGATGCTCCGATGGGTCCGCGTCAGCGTGGCGACCGGATCGTCGTCGTTGCCCTGAAAGCTGAGCAGGGACCGGAGCCGGCGGGTGAAGGACATGTCTTGGGATGGGGTCGGCAGCGCACGACCGAGAGCGGCGCCGTGGCCGGCGTCGACGTCCACCCGGACACCCCCTCACCGATCGTCCACGCCTCACCCGAAGCGTGGAGTCGCCCCCGCGTTCTCCTCGCAAGCGAAGCACCTGAGGGGCTTATTCGCCAAAGGCATCAAGCCACCAAATGAGGTGAATCACCGCGAGGGCCGCGCGTGCCTTACAGCCTAAGCGAGCGAGCGTCATCCGAACGGTCAGTTACCGATAGGCGAACGGTCGAGTCTTGCCCGGATGCGGCGGTCTCTGCCCTGGTGAGGAGGCCGGCAAAACGCGCGGCGCCACGAACCGGTGACACCCAGTCGCCGACGGTTTCCACCAAGCGGGTGTCCGGCTGCTCCAGCCACGCCAGGATCCGCTCCGTCTCCTCGGCCGAGGCGGCCGGCACCGGACCCGATCCGCCGAGGACCGTCTCCGCGGTCAGCCGTGCCGCGTCCAGAGTCGGCCGTGGATGCTCGCGGGGCGGCGACGTGGCCGCTGCGGCCAGCCGACCGCGCCGGACCACCACGATCTCCCAGCCACCCTTGCCGTCGCGCCGGGCGGCGACCACCTCGGTGAGCCGGGTCAGCGCGTCCAGCCGCTGCATCCGGATCAGGGCGCGCAGCAGGGCGATCAGGCGGGATCGGACGACCGCCGCCTCCTCGTAACGCTGCCGGTCGGAGAGCGTGTCGATCCGCCCCAGGATCGCGGCGATGACCGGACCCGGGTCGCCCGTGGTGGCGGTCCGGAAGGGAAGGGCGGCGCGTACGTCGTACTCCTCCGGGGTGATCTCGTGCTCGCAGGGTGCCGGGCACCGGCCCAGCTCGGCCAGCGCGCAGGCCGGCGTCTTCGAGCGCAGCGAGAGCTTGTGATTGCACTGCCGCAGCGGCACCGCGTCGTAGACGCCGGCGGCGGCCAGCTCGGCGGTCCGCCGTGAGGTGAACGGGCCCAGATAGGTCGCCCCGTCGTCGGCGAAGCGGCGCACCACCGACAACCGCGGGTACGCCTCCGCGGTCAGTTTCAGCCAGACCACCCGCTCCGGGAACTTCGACCGCCGGTTGTACGGCGGCGCGTGGGCCGCGATCATCCGCAGCTCGCGGACCTCGGCCTCCAGCGAATGGGCGCACTCCACCGCCTCGACCCGGACCGCGGCGGTGAGCATCTCGGAGATCCGCGCCCGTTTCTCGGCGGCGGTGAAATAGCTGCGCACCCGGGTGGCGATGTCCTTCGACTTGCCGACGTAGAGCGGCCGGTCGTCGGCGGCGCGGAACAGGTAGACGCCGGGCACGTGCGGCAGCCCGTCGGCCAGATGCCGCTGACGGCGCTGCGCCGGGGTGACCGCCTTGGCGAACTCGATCGCGTCGCCCAGGGTCTGCACCTTGAAGCTGCCCAGCCGCTCGATCAGCCCGTGCAGCACGTCGACCGTGGCCTTCGCGTCGTCGAGCGCGCGGTGGGTGGGCGTCACCGTGGACCGGAAGAAGTGGGCGAGGGTGCCCAGCTTGCGGTTGGGCACCTCGTCGCGGGTCAGCGCTCGGCGGGCCAGCGCCGCGGTGTCCAGGACCCGGATCTGTGGCCACGGATAGCCGTGGCGGGCGCAGGCCGCCTTGAGGAAGCCGACGTCGTAGGGAGCGTTGTGGGCGACCAGCACGGCACCGCGCAGGAACTCCAGCAGGCTCGGCAGGACCGTCTCGATCGATGGGGCGGGCCGCAGCATCGCCTCGGTGATGCCGGTCAGGACGGTGATGAACGGCGGGAGCGGCGCGCCGGGGTTGACCAGGGTCGCGAACTCGCCGAGCCGCTCACCCGCGCGCACCTTGACCGCGCCGATCTCGGTGATGCCGGCGCCGTCCGGCGCGCCGCCGGTCGTCTCCAGGTCGAGCACCACGAACGTGGTGTCCGCCAGCGACCGCGCCGCCGGGTCCACCGAGCCGTCGGCGGCCAGCAGCGTGTCCAGAGTGCCCTGCACATACGCCGGATGTGTCACGGGCCGGAACACTAGAGCGGGGGTACGACAGAAACTCGGCGCGGCCCAGAAAAGATCACTTGCTCCAGCAAGCTATTCGGTCGTGCCCGGTGTGAGAATGGGTAGATGTCCGCGCCGCTGAGCCCCGATGACCGCCCCGTTGAGGAGGCGGCGCTCGCGGATGCCGACTTCACGCCCGAGCCGGTTCTACCGGAAGGCGTCCGCCAGCGGATCATGACGTTGGCCGCCGCGGCGCTGCCCGGCCTGCCGGCCGACGAGATCCCGGTCGCGCTGCGCCGGGTTGCCCGGTTCGCGCCGAATCGGCGCGCCCGGCTCGGCGGCCGGGACATCGCCGCGCAACTCGTCGCCGACCCGTTGTTCCGGCAGCGGATCGGCGCCCGGATCGTCACCGAGGCGGGTGACCTCGGTGCGGCCGTGACCAGCGGCGTCGCCCCGGCCGCGGCGGACCCGGTCGAGGTCGCGGCACTGGCCTACCTGGCCCGGCCGGAGGGCTGGCGGGCGCTGATCGACGCGGCCGGCGACGCGGTCCGGGCCGAGGCCGACACCGCCGCCGTGGCCGGCCAGATCCGTGCCGCCGAGCAGCGTGCCGCCCGGGCCGAGCACGACCGGGCGGTGGCCCGGGTGGAGGCGGACAAGCTTCGCGACGAGCTCGCCCGGGTCCGTGAGGAGCTCGGCCAGCTGCGCGAGGAGGCACGGACCACGGGCAAGGCGCTGCGCGAGGCGCAGGCGGCGCAGAAGCGAGCGAGCGATCTGCTGGCCACGGAGAAGGGGAGGGCGGCGCGGGCCGCCCTCGACCATGAGGCGGAGGTACGCCGGCTGCGCGGTCGCCTGTCCGACGCGGAGGCGGCGGCGGCCACCGGGAAGCAGGCGGCCAAGGACGCCCGGGCGGTCGACGACGCCCGCCTCTGGTTGCTGCTCGAGACGATCGGCCAGGCCGCCTCCGGCCTGCGCCGGGAGCTCGCCCTGGGCCCGACCGACAAGCTGCCCGCCGACTTCGTGGCCGACGCGTCGGCGGACCGCCCCGGCGCGCCGGAACGCTCCCGGGCGCGGGCTCAGGACACCGACGACCCCGGCCGCCTCGACCAGCTGCTCGCGCTGCCCCGGGCGCACCTGGTCGTGGACGGGTACAACGTGACCAAGCGCGGGTTCGCCGACATGTCCCTGGAGCAGCAGCGCAAGCGGTTGATCACCGGGCTGGGCGGGATCGCCGCGCAGACCGGTGACGAGATCACCGTGGTCTTCGACGGCGCCGAGCGCGTGCACGGCCTGCCGCCCGCGCCGCGCGGCGTACGGGTGTTGTTCTCCCGCAAGGGCACCACCGCCGACGAGCTGATCCGGCAGCTGGTCCGGGCCGAGCCGCCCGGCCGCCCGGTCGTGGTGGTCTCCTCCGATCGGGAGGTGGCGGACGGCGTCCGCCGGCACGGCGCCTACCCGATGGGGGCGGACTCTTTGCTGCGCCGGCTGTCGCGTTCGTAAAACTGTCGTACCCCTCGCTTAGCGTGATTGTCACCGATGGTGACCGGCGCCGCTGGTCCTCCCCGGAGGAGGGGTAATGATCATCGATTGCGGACGGTGCGTGGAACGCACCGACGAGTGCACCGGATGCCTGATCAGCGTGCTCAACGAGACGCCCGACGGGATCGCCGATCTGACCGCGGCCGAGCTGCGGGCGATCGAGACGTTCGAGCTCGCGGGGTTCGAGGTGGAGCTGTTGGAGACGCCACCACCCCCGGCTCCGCCGGTGGTGGTCCCGATGTTCCCGCGCCGCCGCCACGTAGCGTGATCATCATCCGCTCGGATGGGCCCGGTGCGGGGCGGGTCTGTGTCGTGGTTGCTATTTAGGATGGGCGGTCACAGCCCGATCCGACGCGGGCTTCGAGGGGAGCGGGCGATGACACGGGGCGATGACCGGTGACCCCGCGCTTCTGGGCGGTCGGTGCGCTGGTCGTGCTGCTCGCCGGCCTGGCCGTCTTCGTCGTGGCGGCCGTGCCCTGGCATCGGGCGCCCGCGCCCCGCACCGACCAGCTCGCCGCGCTCGAGCAACTGCCCCGCGAGCAGGTGGCGCGGGCCCGGGCGTTCCACGGTGAGCTGCGCCCGATGATGTACGTGGGATTGGCGCTCGGCCTGCTGGTGGCACTCGTGCTCGGCCTGACCCCGATCGGTGCCCGGCTGGTCGAGCTGGCCGGCCGGCCGTTCGGCGACCACTGGCTGGCCCGGGCCGTGCTGGGCGGGCTCGCTGTGGTCCTGGTGACTGAGCTGGCCACCCTGCCACTCGCCGTGTGGCGGCACACCATCGTGGTCCGCTACGGGATCTCCACCCAGACCTGGGCCGGCTGGGCAGTCGACCTGCTGAAGTCGTACGCGGTGGGTGCGGTGATCGGCGGACTCGCCCTGGCCGGCTTCTTCACCGTCACGCACTTCGCGCCCCGCTGGTGGTGGGCGTTCGGCGCGGTGGGCGCGGCCGGCCTGGTGGTGTTGCTCTCGTTCGTGCTGCCGGTGCTGGTCGAGCCGATCTTCAACCGGTTCACCCCGATGCCCGACGGGCCGCTGCGGACCGAGCTGCTGGCGCTCGCCGAGCGCGACGGCGTCCCGGTGCGCGACGTGCTGGTCGCGGACGCGTCGCGGCGGACCCGGGCCGTCAACGCGTACGTGTCCGGCCTCGGCCCGACCCGGCGGATCGTCGTCTACGACACCATGCTGACCGAGGCCACCCCGGAGGAGGTGGTGTCGGTGACCGCACACGAGCTCGGGCACGCCAAGGACAACGACGTGCTGACCGGCACGATCATGGGCGCTCTCGGCGCGGCCGTTGCGGTGATCGCCCTCTATCTGCTCGGATCCTGGGGCTGGCTGCTGCGGCTGGCCGGGGTGGACTCTATCGGGGAGCCGCGTGCGATCGGCCTGCTCCTGGCCGTCACCACGGTCGCCGGGCTGGTGGCCGGTCCGGCTCAGGCCCTGGTGTCCCGGCGCGTCGAGGCCCGGGCGGACAGCCACGCCCTCATGCTGACCGGGGACCCGGAGACCTTCGAGGCGATGCAGCGCCGCCTCGGCAGCGTCAACCTCGCCGATCCCGACCCGCCGCACTGGGAGCACGTCATTTTCGCCTCACACCCGTCCACCGTGCAGCGGATGGCCGCGGCTCGCGCCTTTGCTCGGGGAGCCCGCTGATGGGGCGTACCCTGCTCGTCACCAACGACTTCCCGCCGCGACCCGGCGGCATCCAGCAGTTCGTGCACAACCTGGCCGTGCGCCAGCCGGCCGGTTCGATCGTGGTCTACGCCTCCACCTGGCGTGGCGCCGCCGAGTTCGACGCCGAGCAGCCGTTCGAGGTGGTCCGCGAGGACACCGGGGTGCTGCTGCCCACACCGGCGGTTGCCCGCCGGGCCGCCGAGCTGGCCCGGGCGCACGGGTGCGACAGCGTGCTGTTCGGGGCTGCCGCGCCGCTCGGCCTGCTCGCACAGGGGCTGCGCCGCGACGCCGGGGTGGAGCGGGCGGTCGGCATCACCCACGGCCACGAGATCGGCTGGGCCGCGCTGCCCGGTGCCCGGGCGCTGTTGCGCCGGATCGCCCGCGGCAATGACGTGATCACCTACCTGGGGGAGTACCAGCGCAGTCGCCTCGATCGGGCCCTGCACGGCCTCACCGACCTGCGCCGGCTCGCCCCCGGCGTGGATGTGGAGACCTTCCATCCCGGTGTCGACGGCACGGCGATCCGCAAACGCCACGGGCTGGACGGCCGCCCAGTCGTCGTCTGCGTCTCCCGGCTGGTGCCCCGCAAAGGCCAGGACATGCTGATCCGGGCCATGCCGCTGATCCGGCGCCGGGTGCCGGGCGCCGCGTTGCTGCTGGTCAGCGGTGGGCCGTACAGGAAGACGCTGGAACGGCTGGCCCGCGAGCACGACGTCGAGTCCGACGTGGTCTTCACCGGCTCGGTGCCGTGGGCCGAGCTGCCTGCGCACTACGCGGCCGGCGACGTCTACGCGATGCCGTGCCGCACCAGGGCCGCGGGCCTCGACGTGGAGGGCCTCGGCATCGTCTACCTGGAGGCCTCGGCGACCGGCCTGCCCGTGGTCGGCGGCGATTCGGGCGGTGCCCCCGACGCGGTCCGCGAGGGCGAGACCGGGTACGTGGTGTCCGGCACCGACGTGACAGCGATCGGCGGCCGGGTCGCCGACCTGCTCGCCGACCCGGAACGCGCCCGGGCGATGGGTAAGGCCGGCCGGGCCTGGGTGGAGCGCGAGTGGCGCTGGGAAACCCAGGCGGCCCGCCTCACCGCCCTGCTCAACCCAGGCACGCCACCCACCACCACCTGACCCGGCTGGCTGTATTAATCGGCGCCGCGCCGCGCCGCGCCGCGCCGCGCCGTGCTGTGCTGTGCCGCGCCGCGCCGCGCC
>NZ_JADQTO010000035.1 GCF_015704865.1 Actinoplanes aureus
CGAGATGAGGTATCCCACCACCTTGAGTGGGTAAGGCCCCCAGCTAGACGACTGGGTTGATAGGCCGGAAATGTAAGCACGGTAACGTGTTGAGTTGACCGGTACTAATAGGCCGAGGGCTTAACCACCTTAAACTTTATGCTTGCGTCCACTGTGTGATTCACAGCAAACGAACAACCACCCCCGATCCTGGGAAACCAGGAAAAGGGTTGCTGGTCTGTTTGTGGTGCTGACAGTTGTTTCGGTGGTCATAGCGGTGGGGAAACGCCCGGTAACATTCCGAACCCGGTAGCTAAGCCCGCCAGCGCCGATGGTACTGCACTCGGGAGGGTGTGGGAGAGTAGGACGCCGCCGGACTCAACGTGACAGAAAGGCCCACCCGGAAACGGGTGGGCCTTTCTTTTTGTCTTGACGTCGTTATCTATCCGTGACCTCGGTTCGGCAACCAAACGTTCTAGAGCGCGCATCGCACTAGTGACAGGGGCGCAGAGAGAGCAAGCGGCGCAGAGAGAGCAAGCGGGGACGAGGCAAAGCGATGCGACGTAAGGCAGCGGTTCTGGTGGGAGTTGTCGGCCTGGCGCTGATCACCGGGTGCGGCAGTTCGCCGGGGCAGGGATCCGGCGCTGTGGAGCCGGGCGGTGGGACTTCGCCGGCGGCCTCGGTCTCGGGCGGTGCGCCGGGTTCGGTCTCGGGCGGTGCGCCGGCGTCGAACTCATCCGCGGTGGGATCGGGATCTGGCATGGAGGCTGCGGAGGGATCCGGATCGGGCCAGGCGAATGGGCCGGCCGGGGAGCTGGTGCTTGGTCCGGATGGACTGGGTGGGCTGGAGCTGGGGATGACCCATGAGAAGGCCTTGAAGACGGGACTGCTCACCGGGGAGGGTGAGGTGGGTGCCGGGCCCGGCTGCAACACCGACTACAAGCCGAAGGCGGCCGGCACGGCAGACGCGCCTGTGTTCTTCTCGGACCTTGGATTGGTGTCGATCACCGCGTACCCGGGAGCGGCTACCCCGGAGGGGATCGAGCTGGGTAGCACGGTTGCGGCGTTGAAGAAGGCTTACCCGGATTGGGAGGTCGTGACCGGGCCGGGAGCGGAAGGGCGTGGCTGGGCGAAGGTGCCTGGGAACAGCGCGGCCGTCTTCAACGTCACCGTCGAGGATGGACGGGTTGAACACATGAACCTGCAGCTGAGGACTCAGAACTGCTACGAGTGACCCGTTCGACGGCCGGGATTGGGGCGTCGGGTGGCATGGGGGCGGTCGTGGGTTTTGCGGTAGCGGCGTAGCCGGGGACTGGGTAGCGCCGCGCGGTGGGTGTGGGGCGTACCGGAAAAAGGTTGGCCCGGCAGAAGGGATTCTGCCGGGCCGGGACGTGCGGGGTTGTCAGGACGGGAGGCCGAGCTTGCGCCAGTCGACGTACTTGAAGTTGGTGCTGGTGCGGTCGTCGTTCGGGACGTTCTCGCCGTCGTGCAGGACCAGCAGGCCCTTCGGGTAGCCGGGGAGGGCGACCGCGGTGACCGCGGCGCCGTCGGAGTGCTGAACGCCGTCCGTGCTGGGGCCGTCGGTGACGGTGAAGATCTTGATCGGCTTGTTCGTGCGGCGGTCGTAGACGAAGAAGCGGCTGTCACCCTGGCTGGAGATGATCAGGTAGCCGTCACGCTTGCCGGTCGGGTAGATCGTGGCGCCCTCGACGTCGGCGCGGATGCGGCCGCCGAAGCCCGGGTCGTTCGGGTAGTCGACCACGCACTCCTCGGACTCGGGGTCGTAGGCGGCGGGGATGCCGTACTCCGCGACCCGCTCGACGATGCGCGGGAGGCTGCTGAACGTGCCGCCCTTCAGGTTGATGCGCCAGAGGGCGACGTCCTCCTGAGCGGCGTAGAGGACACCGGCTGCGGCGTCGACGACCATGCCCTCGACCTGCGGATCCTCACCTGGTTCGGCGCACGGCGACCAGCTGGTGCCGTCCGGGAGGCGGAACTCGCGGGGCAGGTCGAGAAGGTCGGAGGTGCGGTAGGTGACCTTCCCGTTCTTCTCCTCGAGGCGGAAGATGCCGAGGCGGGTGGTGTGCCGCCGGCTCACCACGGCGTAACGGTCGTAGACGGCCACGCCGTAGCCGGTCGCCTGCTCCTCGACCTCGGCCTCGTCCTTGGAGAAGAGCAGCGGGACATCGGCCGAGGTGATGTCGGTGAGGCCGGCCGCCTCGATCTGGTAGATGCGCAGCTTGTCCAGACCGCGGTCGGTGACGACGGCGACGTCGACCTTGCGCTTGCCCAGCTTGAAGCCGGTCATGATGTCGACGTTGTTGAACCGGCCGCCCTCGGGCGTGGCGATCGACTGGATCTCACGGCCCTTCAGGTCGTAGACCCGCAGGCCGCCGTTCTTGGCGGTGCCGATGACCAGGCTGCGGGCCCGGTCAGCCGAGTTGATCCAGATCGCGGGGTCGTCCGCGTCCGCGTCGCCGCCGGCCTCGTCGTCGAAGAGCGCGGGCGTCTCGACATTGGCGGTGATCTCGCGAGGTGGCCGCTCGGTCGCGTACGCCGGAGCGCCGGCGGCGAGGGTAGTCAGAGCGACGAGAGCGGCGATGCCGGAAGTCCGTTGCATGAACGTCGATGATTCCAGATGCGGCTGACAAATTGATGGCTGGTTGTTGACCGCTAGGGGTGATCCACACGGACGGTTTGGGGGTAACTGGGAGGCGCTCGCGGCACGGCGGGTGCGATGATTGCGACGCGAGGCGGGGTCGGTACCCTGACTTGCGCGGGCCGCTAGCTCAATGGCAGAGCTGTGGACTTTTAACCCACAGAAACACCCGGAGCAGCCTTCGCCGCAGCGGCCTCGACCTGCGAAAATGCAGTTGGTTACTGTCGAATGTGGAACCCGGCTGCTCCTAGGCGGATCGTGTGTCGGCCGGATGTCAACGACACTATTCCCCGACTTGTCGTGCTGGAAATTGCGGCTCTGCTCTGGCGGCTCAGCGTCAGGACGATGGTTGACGTCGACCCTGCGTCATGGGTCGCTGCGACCGGGGCACCGAAACGAGGTCTCGCCGACGATCGCTGGGCTACAAGATGTTCCATAGAGTCGAGTTCTGCGGGTCTTGTCGAAGGCTGGCGATGCGGCGGTGGACCTCGGCTGCGGCAGGGCTGTTGGGTGCCGATTTTCGGGCGTTGGTAGCGATCATCTGCAGTTCGCGGAGCGCGCACAGGTGCGCGAAGCGCTCCCAGCCGCGTGGGTCGCGCCCGTAGGTGGTGACGAAGTCCGGGAAGTTATCGCTGCCGAAGCGGCGGCAGTGCACCGCGACGGTGGCGACGTCCCATACGCGCGGTCCGGTGGAAGCGCTGTCCCAGTCAGCAAGTACGGGTGTGCCGTCGTCGCGGCGCAGAGCGTTGCGGATCTGAGGATCGGACTGGATGAGACCGCTGCCCCATGGCATGGCGGTGCCCCAGATCGGCGCGAGTTCTTCGAGACGACGGGTGAGTAGCTTGCGGTCATCGGAGGTCAGGATCGCCGAGGAGTCGATCGAGCGGCGGATCCCGGTTATCGGGTCGAGTGTGGTGGGCACGCCTGAAGGCGGAAGAGGCAGGGCGTGCAGGCGACGTAGCAGAGACCCGAGTTCGCCCGTGGTTACTGGCTGGGTGGTGGAGCCGTTGAGTCGCTGCCAAACCGTGATCGCGTGGTCGTTGATCTGGAGAGGCTGGACCACGCCTGGGTGGAGGAGAACAGTTGGAAAGCTCTGGTTCTGCAGCCACGTGACGAGGTGCACCACGCGGCGTATGCGGTCGAGCGGGACCGCCGGCGGGGAAATCTTGACCACGAGGTCGCGCACGGCATAGACAGCGTTGGTGTGGTGGCGCAGCAGTACGGCTTCATCTGGGGAGTAGCCGATGATTCGGCAGACCTCGTCGAGTACTGGTCGGGTCCGCTGCTCGACGAACATGGACGCTCCTGAGGGTCGAGTGCGGGGTCCATACCCGAATCAGGGTACGGGTTTCCGGCGGGTGCACTCGCGTAGGTAGTCGTCAAGTTCGGTGACGGTGCCGTCCCGCTGACCGGCCGGGATCGTGGCGACGATGTCGCGTGCGCGCGACAGGACGATCTCAGTGCGTTGAGGTTCGGAGAGGCAGGCGAGGGCCTCGCGGGCTACGGTGGCGGCTTCGCCGGTGCGGTGTTCTCGCGCCAGGCACATGGACCTATCTATCAGGATGAGTGCAGGGTCGATCGACGGCGAAGGGCTGGCTTGGTAGAGCGAGAGTGCCTCATCCTGCAGCTGGTAGGCGGTGGTCACGTCGCCCGCCCAGGCGGCGGTTCCGGACAGGTAGAACAAGAGACGTCGTGCCGGGAACTCGAACGCGGCGTTGCTGTCACTGTCGCCGGCTAGGTCGAACAGGTGGCGTGCCTGGCGCATCGCGCTGCGTGCTTGCCCGATGTCTCCAATGCGGGCCAGCGCCCGGGCACGGGCGGCAGCGGCCAGAGCGGTCACCGGACAGGGCGTGGTCGAAAGCTCCAGCGCATGTTCAGCCAGCATGATCGTCTGCTGGGGATCCCCGAAGTAGTAGGGGAGCATCGTGGCATGGGCTCGGACCAGTACACGCAGCCGGGAGTGCCCGCTGTCGTCGGAGGCAATGGCTGCTGTGCGGTACCACAGCCGGGCCTGGGTGGCATCGCCGAGGCGCATCAGAGCGTCCGCAGACAGAGTGGCAAGCAACGCCGCTGCGGCGGAGAGCCGAGCTTGAACCGCGGCCGGCTGCCGTCGCCGCGATAGAGCGACGACATCACTGCATTCGGCCGCAATATTCTGTAATACGTCCAGCGGCGCGGTGGACTGGTAATCGCAGATGTGCCCGTGCGTCGCCTCCTCGATCATCTCCAGCTGGCGCGTAGTGACTGTCGATGCCGCTAACGCTTCCTCCAATTGCATGCGCAGTGCCGCCAGCCCTTCCGAACGCTCAACGGTTGCGGTTTGCGTCGCCGGACCTGTCTCGCAGCCCAGGCCCATGACGGCGCGTGGGATGCGCAAACCGACCGCGACGCGTTCCAGGACCTCGTAGGCGGTGACCTGCCGGACGTTCTTGGCGATCTCGGCAGCCCGATTCGGGGAAAGGCCGACAAGCCCGCCGATGGCGCCGTACGAGACGCCTCGGGCGTGCAGGAACCGGAAGATGGCCGTGACGTCGCGTCGCTCCAGGAACTCGCGGATCGGGCGGCCTTCCCAGGTACCCGCAACCCACCAGCTCGGGTCGACTTCGACGCGCACCGGCATTTCCTCCCGTCGACAGCGGTACTACGCGTGCCGCATACACCCCGATCGCGGATGTCGCATCGACCCAGCGTGGCATCGAAAAACAGTGAGCTCAATGGTGGCGGCGGCGTTGACCCATCGTGGGTCCTCACCGTGGGCCACCCCAATGGATGAAAGGGGAACCGGTAGGCGTGACGATCGCCCGCAGATCGCCCGCAGATCGCCAGTAGGGACGTGGTGAGGTTCCCGGTGCACCCCCAGCGTGATCCTTCCATCCTTGCTGTCGACACGGGATCGTCGATGCATGCCGCCGTTAACGCCGTCGCCAGCGAGGCGTTAGTGCTTGTCGACGGTGCGCACCCAGCGCGGCCCGAAACGCAGCCGAGTGGTGCAATGCCATCGTCGGTGGGCATGCAGGTAGACCAACTCGCAGTTGGCTGAATGGATGCCTGTGGCATCGGGGTACACAGCACCGACTGCTTAGAAAGCTTTACGAGGGAGAGCGCGTTGATAGACGGAAGCGAGGTTTCCATTCGCGCGATCGCGGATCTGGTCGCAGACTGCCTATCGGAGCGGGGCTACGCCTTCGTCGAGGAGGACAAGATCGACGCGCTCGCAGCCACCCTGGAAGCATTCCTGTTGACGGCCGGGATTCCGACGAACGCATCGGAGGTCGGGGAGCCGGAGCCGCGGTCGGCCTAGATCGTGGCGGTGGCGGCGAGAACGCACATCCAGCCGGAAAGCTGCTGGCGAACAAATCGGTCCGCCAAGCGGAGCCGATCGCTCTATCCGCCTCATATCGTCGCGTCATCAGCGAACAGGTCACCTATCACTACCGACCATCGAGTTACTACCGGCCGTCGGCGGGGGAGTCGTGCGTGTTCAGCGTCCTGGCAACCCGTCCTCTGCGGCTGTTTGGCGGGGCACCCGTTGCCGACACTGCGCCGCGCGCGGGCGGCACCGCCTTCAACGACGGTGCGGCAATGAGAAGACTGCCTTCGAGTGACGTCCCCGACGACCCTTGCGTGGCCGCATGAGTACGGCATTCAACCCCAACCAGCCCGCCACGGCGCGGATCTGGAATTACCTTCTTGGCGGTAAGGACAACTTCGCCGTCGACCGGCATGCTGCTGAGAACCTACTCAACACATTTCCCGTCCTCTGGCACGCAAGCCGCGAGGATTACGCTTTTCTGTTGCGGGCCGTGGGGTATCTCGCCGCCGAGGCGGGCATTCGGCAGTTCCTCGACATCGGCACTGGCTTGCCGTCTTCCCCCGCCGTACATGAAGTGGCTCGGGGCATAGACCGGAGCGCCCGGGTGGTGCACGTCGATCACGACGCGATCGTCGGCGTGCACGCTCAATCCCAGCTGACTGGCGACTACCTCGACGCGGATCTGCGGGATGTAGATGCGCTTCTGGCAGCGTTGCGCCAGAGCGTCCTGGATCTGACCGAACCGGTCGGGTTGCTGCTCACCGCCGTACTGCACGAGATTCCAGACGAGCAGGATCCCCACCGCATCGTCCGGCAGCTGATAGCGGCGCTGCCATCCGGTAGTCACGTCGTCTTGTCGCACCCGACCGCTGACCTGACTGACCGGTACCTGCTGGCCGGACTTGCCGCCGGGTACGGATGGGGGCCGTTCCAAGCCCGTAGCCGTGACGAGTTGACACGCTTGCTGGACGGCCTCGAAGTAGTCGATCCAGGCCTCGTCATCCCTTCGCGCTGGCGTCCGAAACTGCAGCCGTCGCCGTGTGGACACTGTGGTCCGGGCCATGCGATCTCATACGCCGCCGTCGGGAGACGGCCTTGAACCCTACCGGCCTTCGCTCCTGTGCCCCAGGGAATCGAAAGGCGTGGCCCCTAGCCCTGCGCGACCAGTGGCGGTCTTGATGAGCAACGGCCGGGCAGATCCAGCGCCGTAGGTGGGCTGAGCGGACGGGTTTGTCGACCGGTGTACGTCCGAGCGGTCTGAGGCGCAGAGTACTCGCCGACGATCGCCGTCCCGGCGATTACTTCGCCCTGCCTACCGGACAGCCGCCTCACCAGGCACGGTCGCCGCTGGGCAGGTAGAGAATCGCTCGCCTCGCTCGGCACGTCCCTCTACTCAGGCGCAGTGAAGTGCGTCCGTCCCACGCCTTCCAACTCGGCACGCTCGCCAGGGGTCATCTCCTGGTACTTCGTCCAGAACTCGCCGATCGCTTCACCGACCTCGTCGCCGTACGCGCTGCTTGTAGCGACCTGGCGCAGAGATGCGCCGTCGAGCACGTCGCGGGCCATCTCGCGCATCTGGTCGCTGCCCTGTTCGGCGATCGATGCGAGGGTCTGACGCAGCGCCTGAGCAAGGCGAGCGTCACCGTGGGCGATGTCGAGGATCTCGTCAGACATGGGCACCTGCTCCAGTCAACGGGTGGTCGTAGCCGGCCCCTGCGCCGATGACGGGGAGATTGACCGAGTCGAGGTCATTGAGATTGAGGTTGAGCCCGGACCGGAACGTCATGATCGCCGTGTTGGCCACAGCGAGGTACTTGGTGATCTGCGCCCACTGTTCGAGGATTCTGGCCGCGCTGACGGCTGCAACGCCGTAGCCGACCACCGCGCCGACGCCAGTCGCCGCTGTGACGGTCCCGCCGACCGCGGCGATCCCGGTGATGATCGCGGTGTCGCACATGCCCTTGAGCAGGCCGCCGATAGCGTCTCCGGCTGACCACACCGCGTCCGCCATAACCTTGTACTCGTCGCCGATCTTCACGAGCGGGGCACGGAGGCTGTCGATGGCAGTGGCAAGATCGGTGAAGTACCGGTAAGCGGCCTCCCCGGCGTTGCCTTGCCAGAACTGCTGCAGCGACGACGCCCCGGACTGGATGTTCAGGGCGATGTCGTGCAGCGCCGCCGACGCGCCGGCCAGGACGGACGGCATCCGGGCGAACGTCTCCCAGTCGCCGACAATCTTGTTCTGCACCTCCTGGATCGGATCAAAGCCGAGGACCGTGTCAAGGCCCTTCATGATCCAGGCGGTAGGGCTGATGTAGTCCATGAATCCCAGCCGGTTAACCGGGCTGTCCGGCTCTTCAGGCGGTGGGATGAGGTTCGATTCCGGGTTCTTCGGATCACCGAACAGCGCCGGCTTGCAGACGATGCCGGCATTCTCGTACTCAAGCGCAGGAGGGCACATCCGGATGGCTGCCGGAAGCGCGCGATCCAGGTTCGCCGCCGCCGCAAGATCCGTCTCCCGGTAATAGCCTGCTGTCGAGCGTAACTCCGGTGCCGAGAATTCAAGGACGCACGTCAGGCGGTGGAAGGTGCTCTGGATGGTGACGATGGCGTCTGCGTTCTTCTCTTCGGCCAGAGCCCATAGCTCACCGCCCGTGCCGTCGGTAGCCCACTTAGCAACGTAGGGGGCTGACTGTCTGGGCGTCCGATCGGGCACGATCCAGTTGATCTGCGTACGACATCAGAGCTGACGGTTCCGCCTTCAGGACGGGCATCAGTTGGCTCCCGCCGCTATCGCCAAGCCTGCAACCCCCAGAACGGTCAGTGCCGCCGCGAAAATTTGAAGAGACCGCATCAGCATCGGATAAGGCTTACTCGCGAAGAACCCGGCCCCGCATACTCCACCGACGGCGCAAATCAAGTGCGAGACCAGACGAACACCAGTAACCCCACCCTGCGAGAGGGTGAGAACAGAGAAGACGCCGAGGGCGATGCTCAGGGCGGCGGCGAGGACCTGCAAGTTCCAGAGACCCGTCCGCTGGACACTCTTGAACGGGTTCTCGTGCTGAGCCGCAGCCGCCGCCCGGTCCCGGGCGGTGCCGCGCTGCTGGTTGCTCTTTCTGCGGTCCGGTTTCCTGGCCACGGCAGCGACCGTACCAAGCGAAATCACCCCTCGACTGCCCTCCATCCCATGCTTCGCAGGAGTCTGCGAACTCGCTGCCATCGATGAACCAGCCGATCCGACGAGGCGTTACGCCGTCATCAGTTGACGACGCCCACCAACCGACGCAACTCGTCGAAGACCTCTCTCCATCTTCGAAAGCCAGGCTGATCGTGCCGGCGTGACCTATCCGGCGCCGCTCGGCAGCGTCGGCGATGGCTGGACTGGTCACGGATGGTGAGCAGGCGGCAGGCAGTGGCGACGGCGGCGGTGGCGGCCTGCTCGGTCAGGCCGCGTTGACGCACGGGTCATGGCGATCTCCTCACTGAGCTGGTGGTGCGGCGGGGCGATGGCGTAGTAGCTGGTCGTAGGCGGCGACCGACGGGAGCCGGCGGGTGTCTGGCGGCAGATTCGCCAGCCGTCGCAGAGTCAGCGACGTGACCGGCGTGGGTGCCGGCCGTGGTGCGTTGGGAACGGGCTTGTCGGCGTACGGGTTTCCGGCGCGGAGCCCAGGTACGCCAAAGGCGCAGAGGTCCGGGCGTGTAGCGCTGGGGACGCTGTGACGCCGGCCGCTCTGGCGGTGTACGCCGACCGCTCACGGTGAGTAATCGGTGGACGTGGCTTCCCGCTCGGATCGCGGCTACAGATCAGCGCATGGCTTCGGTGTCGGGACGCCGGCAATGCCATGGCCCGTATTCAGGCTGCCTCACGGCCGCGCCGAGCGTCAGACAGGAGGGAATGGCGACCAACGAGCTGTGAACGGCTGCGTCCGGACGTGAGCTCTCGGGCGAACGCCTGGCCCGCCGGGGTGATCAGTTTCGTTTCGCTCCGAACGGCCGGGTCATGCCCGGCTGACCGAACTCAAGGCGCCCGTTGGCGTAATGCATGAGGTCAGGCGCTGGTTCCTGGTCATGGCGAAGGAAGCCGATCCAGCCTGCCGTCGTCGACTGCGATGCGATCCACTCGGTCAGGTCCAGCACCCAACCGAGTTCATCGTCGTGGACGCACTGCCGCACAGTGAGTAGCCACCGTTGTTGACCGTCCGGGTAGATCCGATTCGTCGCCGGCAGCATGACCGCCACGTCAACGCCATCGAACGAGTGGCTCTGCGACAGCCCAGAGAACAGCGGCACCGGCTCTCCGATGAACCAATCGGCGTCGGGCAGCGCTTGAAACCGCATGGGTGGCGCGTCGACGAGGCCCAGATGCCACCTGATCTCATACATCACCTCGTCTGGCAATCCGGGCTGGAGCTCGACCGACAGGAAGAGGTCGTAGTAGTCGCTCACGCGGCGAAGGATAGGCGAGCCAATGCCCGAACCCGTCCACCGCCCTCCGCTGACCGCCCCTTTGAACGACCTGGCCGAATCCCAGCAAGACGAGCCCATGATCGTGCACCGTCATCGGCAGTCGCGCATCCAGCAACGGAACGCATTGTACCGAGCGTGACGTCACGCCGGGACGCTGGCGCGCGCGTCGCGGCAGATTCGGATACTGGTCCAGTCCAGCCGGGCACCGACCTTGCCAGCGACAGCTCGCGCGATGGCTGGCGGGTTGAGGAAGACTGGCGGGCATGGCTGATTTGGGCGACCCGAAGGCTGCGCTGCACCACTACCTGCAGGCCACTCGCGATGACCTGATCTGGAAGCTCGAGGGGCTAAGCGAACGTGAGGCCAGGGTGCCCCGCACCGCGACCGGCAACAATCTTTTGGGAGTCCTCAAGCACTGCCTCAATATCGAAGCTGGCTACTTCGGACCGACCTTCGGCCGCGAGTTCACGGGTCACCAGGAGTTGGTCCCCATGTCGGCATACGACGAGGACCCGCAGGCAGACTGGTACGCGCGGGCAGACGAGAGCAAGGACGGGCTGGTCGACCTGTATCGCTGCGTCGGGGTATTCGCAGACCAGACGATCGAACAGCTACCGCTCGACGCGCCGGGGCGAGTGCCTTGGTGGCAACCCGGCAGAGATGTCGTGACACTGCAACGGATCATCATCCACGTGACCTGCGACCTCGCCCGGCACGCCGGTCACGCCGACATCATGCGCGAGCAGCACGACAGGGCGATCGGCGAGCGTCGGGAGAACACCAACGTTCCCGACGACTACGACTGGCCAGGCTACGTCACCAAGTTGACGAAGCTCGCCGACCGGTTCGAATAGCCAGCCAGCCACCGAGGTCGGCATCCGGTCATCGGCAAATCCGGACACCGCCGTTCCCGTACGCGGTGACTTAGCGTAGTCGATAGCGCTCGGCATGGACGTCCTGCAGACGGACCGACGTCGGTGGTTGCTGTGTACTTCGTGGCGTTCGCGGCTCTGCACCTCAAGAGTCCGTACGCCGACAGCGACGCCAGGTGCGACCGCGCTTGAACGCTTTCCGGCACTGCTTGATCGCCTATTAAGGTATCGACTCTCGACGTCGATACACCGGCTCGAAGCGGGCGTCCGGGTGACGGCACCGGCTTGCAGCCGTGTATTCGCCGGCGATGGTCAGGCGTCGGAGCTCATCGGTGCCGATGGCCGGGGATTCGGATTGTTGTCACTTCTCGCAGCCGATCAGGGTGTCCTTCTTCGCCTTCTGGCAGTGGTCGCCGCCGTAGCTGGTGTTGCTGCCACCGTCGAGCAGGTCGGCGACCTGCGTCTCGTAGTCTCCACCGTCCAGGTAGTCGTCGTCGGCACCGCCGTAGATCTTGTCCTTGCCGTCACCGCCGTTGATCGAGTCGACGCCGGCGCCGCCGTAGATCACGTCGTTGCCCTCGCCGCCGGAGAACGAGCCGTTCCCGGCGTTCCCGACGATCCGGTCGTTGCCTGAACCGCCGAAGATGGACTCGACGTCGGTGCCCACGGTGTCGTGCTCACCGGCCTGCCCGTCGTCGCCCTTGACACCGTCGGTGTCGACGACGACCCGCTTGGTGTAGCCGGCGTAGCTGACGATGTCGGTGCCGGGTCCACCGAGCAGGACGTCCGCCGCGAGCGCCCTGCGCGGTTCGTCGCCGCGAAGCAGGTCGTGATCCGCCCCGCCGTCAAGGTGGTCGCGGCCCAGCCCACCCTCGAGGATGTCGGCACCGGCGTCGCCGTAGAGCTTGTCGTTGCCCTCGAAGCCGAATAGCTGGTCGTCACCGATGCCGCCGCGCAGGGTGTCGTGGCCGGTCATGCCCCACAAGGTGTCCTTGCCACTGCGGCCGTCGGCCTTGTCGTTCCCACTCCCGGCCTGGATCTTGTCGCCGAGCAAGCCGCCGGTAATGGTGTCGTTGCCGCTTCCGCTGAACGCGCTCATCCGTATGTCGGAGTCGTTGACGATGACGTCGTTGCGATCCTCGGTGTAGATCGTGACCCGGCTGGGCACCGTCGCCGTGGCACATCTGACTTTAGTTTTATCGCCATTGACCTTCTTGCAGCCCTTGCCGGCCGTGACGGCGACCTTGTCGTCGATCGTGATCGTGTTGCCGGAGCGCGTGATCACCACCTTGTTCTGCTTGCCGCTGGCCGCCTTGTACTGCACCTTCGTGGCAGCGGTCACCGATGCGACGCCGGTGCCGGCCGCCTGCGCCGGAGAGGTGACCGCGGCGACAGCGGCAAGCGTGAGCACAGCGATACCGCCGGCCGCCGGCCGACCGAACCCGAGCATGGCGATCCTTCCAAGATCATGAATGCTGGCGGAACGGTACCGTGTCGACGTAACGATGCCAAGACCCATCAATGGACCGCAGCGGCGTCGTCTGAAGGGCGCGACCATCACAGGGTGTCGTGAAGCGGTGCGCGACGAGCCCGGTGGCAATGCTTGTCCTGGTGGAGGTTGCAGGCGCCGGCCGGCGCCGGCCGTCGAGTGGCCATCCTCCGGTGAGAAGCCAGGTGTCGAAACGTTGAAGCTCTGCCCGGCAGTGGTGTGCCAATCGCAACGATCAAGCGTGCGGCGTGAACTTGTCGAGGGGGGCCCTGCGTAGCCGACATCAGGACATCACACCTGGGGGGATGGGTTGAAAAGGCTCAAGGCAACGCTGGCCGTCACCGGTGGTATCGCCGTGGCGGCAACGGTTATCACCGTCACGCCGTCCGCCAACGCCATCGTCGGCGGCGACTCGGTTGTCACGGACGGCATAACGCCGCAACCTGCGGTCGTGAAGTTGTTCGGCGGCGACCGCGGCTTTCTCGATCAGACCGACGTCTGCAGCGGCACCCTGATCTCACCCACGTGGGTGCTGACCGCACAGCACTGCACCAACAAGGCGGACGTGCAAGGCGACCCGTGGCAGTCCGACGAGATGACGGTCGCCTTCCGGCGCGGGGCCGGCAATGCCGCCTATGAACGAACCCCTGTCGAGATCATCAGGATGCCCAACTACCTGCAGGAACCTGGCGGCGACGACATCGCGCTACTTCGTCTGGACCCGCCCGTCAGCGACATCGCGCCCATCCCGGTGCTCGACGGGAACGCCTTCGCGTCGGTGACGTCGATAGACCGATTCGGCTTCGGCCTGTCCAAGGAGCCGAGCTGGCGCAATCAGTGGGTGAATCACGGCCAGGGACCCAGCGACGTCTACGACGTACGCAGGTCGACGGAGAGCGTGCTCCCCTGGGAGCAGGCCGCGACGATCGTTCCGGCGTGCCCGCAGGAGGACACCCGTGGATGTTGGATCGACGGCAACACCCTGCTGACCGTCGACATCGGCGAAGGACACTCGGCCAAGGGCGACAGCGGCGGTCCCGCCCTAGTTACCGTCGCCGGGGGTGGCTACGCCATCGCCGGCGTCACCCAAGGCTCGGCGAGCGCAGACGGCAAGCACTACGGATTCTCCAACCGAGTCGACACCCACAGCCGCGCCTTCGACTTCGTAGCCCGCAACGTCGGAGTCATGGCGGTCGCCCGGCCCTGAACAGGAAGGACCGCGTCGGCTGGCGCTGACATCCGGATCTAATGCCGCTGATAACGCCCGTCGAGGCCGATCCGGAGCCGCGAAATGACGGATTCCGGGAAATTGGGCACATAGAGTTACCGGCGGCAAGGTCCGAGTCAGGGCATCACGGGTGGTGGCGCGATGGCAGCGTAGCTCCATGTCGAGCGATGCGATACCGGAGATCCCCCATCGGCTGCGGTATGCACAGTCTCGCTGGGAGGACGGTGGGCGTCCAGGGCAGCAAGCCATGAGGTGGAAAAGATCCACCTGGCAGGCCACTCTTCCAGAGCATCATGACCTGCTGGCGTCGTTGCCGGACCTAGCGATCTTTGGTCTCCAGAATCTTCATGATTGAGGCAAGTTTTAGGCGGCGCGGGGCAGCCGGGCGCGGGTGGCGTAATGGTCGACGTGCTGGGTGATGGTGGTGAGGGCGGCGCGGAGTTCGGGTGGGGCTTGCGGCTGATCGGCGCTGGTGAGCGGGACGAGCAGCCGGTGGTAGACCTTGGTGTAGAAGATCGCGATGCGGATGCCGTCGGGCGTGAGGGTGTAGCGGTTGTGGCCGGGGAGTCGGCGGATCAGGCCGTTGAGGCGTAGCCGGCGCAGGTCGTAGGTCATCTGGTTGGGGCGGTAGTCGCTGCCGAGCAGCCCGGCGATCAAGACGCGCAGGTGCTTGTTGGTGAAGCCGGTCGCGGCGAGCAGGGTGTGGCAGAGGGCGCCGGTCAGGGCCATGACCCGGGGATCGCCGAACCGCAGGGCCGGGGTCCTGCCACCCGCCGCATCCAGCGCCGACCAGCACAACTAATTAGACCGCGGCGACGGTTAGGGCTCCGCGGGTGAACGCGGCCAGAATGCGCTGGTGGGTCTGCCGGGGCAGGGACCGCGGGCCGGGCTCGCCGAGCGGCGTGCCGGGGCGCGCCGGGGTTGTGTCGAGCAGCTCGTCCAGCCCGTGCCGGGCGATCATCAGCAGGCCGTGGGTGGCACGCGTGCAGGTGACCGCGAGCCGGCCGAACGCGGAGTTGAACTCGTCCAGCTCCTCGGCCCCGGACAACGGGTGGATGGCTACCGTGATCGCGTTGGTCTGGCCCTGCCAGGAGTCGACGGTCGAGGCGATCAGGACCCCGTCGGGCAGGTCGTAGCGTTCGGTCAGCCGTTCGACCAGGTCGTTGGCGTCGTCCACGGCCTGGTTACGGGTGGCGAGGATGACGATCAGGGGGTCGCCCTGCGGGTTCGCCGAGTCGACGACGACCTCGCCCTCCGGGCGGCCCTGACCGTCGTAGCTGCGCGCGTAGGTCCGGAAGCCGTTCTTCAGCAACGGGTCCAGCAGCTCTTCGAGGACGCCGAGCAGCGGAAGGTCGATGTCCGGCGCCTCCGGGTCGGGCAGCCCGCCGACTTCGAGCAGGGTAGGGGCGCCGCCTGCGACCGCGGCCCAGACCGAGCCGGCCACGCCGGTCAGCGGCGGGAGATCCAGCGCCCGGTCGCCCGGCCCGGCCACGCAGTGCAGCTGGTCCCAGTCGGTGTAGAAGGCGCGCCACAGCGGCAGCTGCGCGGCCGTGGGCCGCCAAACGGCCGGGAGATCGACGACGCGGGTCGTCGCGCTGGCCGGGTAGGACGTGGGCCAGGCCCGGTACGGGTTGTAGCCCGCATCGCCGCGCCACGGGTTTTGCTGCCCGGGCTCCAGCGGCGGGAGTTGCCCGACGTCGCCGACTCCTACGGAGATCGGCGCCAGCCCTTGCACTGTGGCGTAGCGGTGTCCCGGCAACTGCCACGCCTCGTCGACGAACAGTACGTCGAAGGGCAGGTCGCCGTTGCCGGCCGGGCCGACGTTCTCGATCAGCCGTTTCAGCTCGCCGAGGGCGCCCAGCTTGTGGGAGGTCCCGACGACGACGTCGCAGGTGTTCGGGATGTCGCCGGTGGTCGTCGCGATCGACACGCTGTCGCGTACGTCCGCAGGAACTTCCAACGCCCGGTCACGGGCGACGAACAGGCAGACCCGCTCCGCGCCCAGCTCCCGGCCGAGAGCGCCGGCCAGCGGGAAGATCTGCTTGTTCGCGAAGGCGGTCACCCCGACCCGGGAACAGCGGGGATGGGCCAGCGCCTGCCGGACCAT
This sequence comes from Actinoplanes aureus, assembly GCF_015704865.1. Classification (GTDB taxonomy): domain Bacteria; phylum Actinomycetota; class Actinomycetes; order Mycobacteriales; family Micromonosporaceae; genus Actinoplanes; species Actinoplanes aureus. Next base: position 16,118 of record NZ_JADQTO010000035.1, read on the forward strand.
ATGCCGCAGCGCGTACGTCTTCCCGGCGCCCGCCGCGGCACGCACTAAAATCTTGTCGTACTCGGCGACCCCGCTCAGCGCCGCGGTCAGCGCCTGGCCGGCCTCGGCTGCGGCCACCGTGTTGCCGCGGGCCGCCTCGCCGTGGTGAAGCGCCTCGTGCGCATCGATGGCAGCAGTGGTGAAGGTGACGGTCATCGCAGCTCAGTCCAGGTCGTCGAGGGTCAGGGAGTCCGGGGCCGGCGCTTCTCCGGGGTCGGGCACGTCGATGCCGGGAGTGACGTCGAAGTGTTCGGTGTCGATCAGCGGCGGCCACACCTGCGGGTTCAGCTCGCCGCGCTCGCGACGCTGGGCGAGCTCGTCGGACCATTCGGCCTCGGCCGCGGCGTGCGGCTTGCAGCACCAGCGATGCCCGTCCGGATCCTCCGCATAGCTGGTGGTGGTGCAGTCGAGCTTCGGTGCCGACTGGTTGTCCAGCGACGGCCGGCCGACCGCGATCTCGTGGCCGGACTTGAACGCCTTGCCGAACCAGGCGATATCCGCCAACACCAGCTCATCGCCGACGGCGAGGGCCGGTTCGACCACCGGCTGCCAGACGAGCCCCTCGATGTCCTCAACCGCGGACAGCGGCCCGGCCGGCAGGCGGCCCAGTTTGAAGGAACCCTTCTGGATCGCCACCGTAGTGGTGTCCTGCTCGACCAGGCTGCGGTCGTTGACGTGCAGCGCCACGACCTGCACGCCGTCGCCCAGGCGCCGTGACCGCACGTCGAGGCGGATCGGGTTCACGCCGATCACCGTCGCCAGGGCCAGTTGCCGGACGCCCGCATCGGCGGCCCGGTCCCGGGCGAGCGACCGGTCGGCCAGGCAGGCGAGCTGGTCACCGCAGGACCGGTCGGCGTCGAGAACCTCCACCTGGGTGTTGCGCCAATGCGGGTACATGCGGGAGAAGCGGACCAGATCGGAGGCCTGCAGCCGCTGCCGGCGACGCCAAATCTGCTGCGCGTCACCCTCCAGCGCCTGGTAGACGTCACGCAGCCTGGATACGGGCAGGCCGTCGAGGATCGCGAAGGCCCGCTCCAGGACGCTGACCCGGTAGTCCAGCGCAGCGGTCACCAGACGGTCGTACACAATCTGATCTCTTTTGCGCAGCGCATGATGGACGGCGTCGGAGGCCCAGTTGGACAGCCGGGCGCCCGGCGTCTCGCTCTGTTCCGCGACCGTGTCCGACACCTTGCGGTGGTCCAGCGGCGTGATGGCCCCGGCCCAGGTGACCAGGTAGTCCAGGCGCCCGGAGTCCACCGCCGGGCCGCCAGCCACGACGTGTACGAGCAGCACGCCGTGCAGGTCGATGATCGGCGTACGCAGGAGCATGGTCCGAGCCCGGTCCTCTTCCAGCAGGAAGCTGACCGCCAGCCTCTCGTCCGCGGTCAGCGGCTCGGGAAGGTCCGCCTCCTCGCCGTCGAAGGTGCGCAGGGGCCGGTCGCAGTCCTTGTCGCGCTGCCAGCGCAGCCGACTCAGCTCGACGCCGGCCAGGGAGTCCGCGGCGCTCGCCAGCAGGTCGGCCGTCGGCTGGTCCGGGACGATCAGATGCACCGGTTCCAAGCCGGCCTCATGGTGTTTCCGGATGGCGTGGCCGAGCAGGCCCATCACTGCCCGGCGGCTGTCGGCGGCCTGCGGGTCGGCGAAGGTGCGCCGGATCCACACGCCGGGCCCGTCCGCGCCGACCGGCTGTACCGCGACGCCGTGCACGCCCAGCGCCGAGCCGTCAGACTTGACCAGCACCAGGTTGATGGTGCCGGGCCGGCCGGACTGGTCGATGCGTGGGCGCCGGTTCCACTGCGGCATGCCGGTGACAGTGGCGGTGATCTGAGCGACTGTGGTGTGCGGCGCGCGGCCGGATTCGCCCGAGCCGGTGACCAGGGGCAGCATCGCGCTGCGCTGCCGGGGAGCGACGCCGATCTCGATGAGCAAGGCCTTCGGGTCCTCGGACGAGCGCAGTTCGGTGCGGCAGTAGGAGAACAGGTTGCAGGTCGTACAGCTGCCGGGGTCGAAGGTCGCTTCGAGGTGGGCGACGTAGGCCGTGAGCTGATCCTGGGTCGGCGCACCCCCGCCGAACGTGGATTGGGCCGCGAGCCGCTCGTGTGCCCGGGCGCGGACCTCCGCCCGGTGGTCGTCCAGTCGTTCGACGACTGCCTGCGGGCGCAGGAACGCGTTGCGGGGAACGGCGAGCGTGCCGTGGCTGTGGACGGTCATGCCGTCGGGCAGTCTGGTCCACGCCGCCGCGGACTCGGCACCAAGTGCGACCTGCAGGAAGCCCTTGAGCATCCGGCCGTCATCGATCCGGGACCGTACCCGTTCGTAGTCCTTCGCGTCGCCCATGATCAGCCACGACCCCGCCGCCGCGTCGCCGTCGGCGGGACGGGGGCAGACGATTACAAAGTCCGGCAGGATGCTGCTGGCCTCGGGAACGTGCTCGAGTTCGAGATAGGGAACGGCGAGCCCGACCAGCATGGTTGCTTCCCCTGCGAGCATTGCCTGCCGGTGGGCGTGAGTTAGCTCGGTGGCCGTGATGCCGACATTGACGCGGCACTCGCGGCGGCGCACGGCGGCCGGGCGGGGCATCCCGAGCTGTCCCATCGTGGTGGTGAGCAGCTCAGCGACGAAGCGGTCGTCGCCCACGAGTTTCTCGAAAGTCATCGCCCGAATCCAGCGGGCCTGGGGTATACCGGCGCTGTTGTCGGGTTCACCCAGCCGGGCTGCCAGGCTTCGGCGGCTCTCCCCGGTGACGAAAGAATCAGTCAACCGGAAACGCTCACACCCGGCGTGCGCCGAGGCCGCCACGGCGCTGGTGCCACCGCCGGTCTGCAGTCCGCCCATGCAATCCTCTTCCTCGCCGCCTAGGTCTGTCCGCCGATCGATCGGACGGCAAGGCCGCCATGTGAGCGGTTCGGTGTCGTCGTGGGCCAAGCAGCCGATGAGCGCACTACAGTGAGCCAGTGACATCCGCACGCCCGCTCTGGCGCTTTGATCAGCTCCGCAGCGCCGATCTCGTATTGGATGCCGAGTATGAAGGCGGCACTGCAGGCAACACCGGCGACGATCCACTCAACCGGCTTCTGCCGGTCGGCAACCAGGGCGGCTTCCGCTACAAAGGCTCGCCGACCCGCGAGGGCGTCAAGCTCGTCGTCCTGTATACATCCGGTGAAAACCCAGACTGGCCCGATGCCCTCGACGAGAAGACCGGGCTCTTCACCTACTACGGCGACAACCGCTCCCCTGGTCGTCTCCTGCACGAAACGCCGCGCTCGGGCAACGTTATCCTCCGGGACGCCTTCGCCGCAGCACACGCCGATGAGATAGCACGCCAGCAGGTACCGCCCTTCCTTCTCTTCGCGAAGGCCAATGCCAGCGGCCGTAACGTCGTGTTCCGTGGGCTAATTGCCCCAGGCGCCGACACCCTGGCAGCCGATGACGACTTGCAGGCCATCTGGCGCAGCACGCGTGGGCAGCGTTTCCAGAACTACCGAGCTGCCTTCACCGTGCTCGACACGCCGGTCGTCAGCCGCGCTTGGATCGGTCAAATCCTCGCCGGACAACCGCTCGGTGATGCTTGCCCGCCAGCATGGGCAGAGTGGGTCCGCGGTCGCGCCTACCGAACTCTGGCCGCGCCAGCAACCAAGGTCGTCCGGAGCCGAGCGGAGCAGCTGCCGACCGACGCTGTAGGCCAGCAGATCTTGAGCACGATCCACCAGCACTTCGCCGACCGTTGGAGCGACTTCGAGGCCTGCGCCGTAGAACTCTGGCGCATGATGGCACCGAACACCGGCGTCACGGCCGTCACCCGGGCCAGCCGCGACTTTGGACGAGACGCGATCGGCATCTACCAGCTCGGACCGGCAGCCGACCGGATCACGCTCGACTTCGTACTCGAAGCGAAGTGCTACGGGCCCGACAATTCCGTCGGAGTCAAAGAGACCTCACGGCTCATTTCCAGGATCCGGCACCGCATGTTCGGCGTGCTCGTCACCACCTCATACGTCCACGACCAGGCATACAGCGAAGTTCGCGAGGATCAACACCCCATCGTCATTATCTGCGGCCGCGACATCGTCGACGTGCTCCAGCAGAAGGGGTACACCACACCTGCCGCCGTAGCTGCCTGGCTAAATTCCGCGTTCCCTCCGAACGCTCGATAGGACACAAAGCTGCTGGTCTCAAGCGCGTACAGCCGGGTCCTCAAGATCTTTGCCCCCTGTCGACCGGCAGATGCAGGAGCGCGTCCCGGAGAGGTCAGATGGAGCGGACTTCCGCGGCGTCCAGAATCCTTAGAGTGACCTGGGCCGGTGTGCCCGCGTAGGACGCACTGTTTGTCCGGAAGTCCGCAACGAAGCGGGGTCCCCGCCGAGGTCCGCCGGTCGCTTCGTCCACGGTGATAGCGCCGCCGATCTTGATGGTTTGCTTGGCGAGAAGGAAGTCACTGTCATCGGCGACCTCGACGACAAAGCCAGGTACCGCGACCTGCGGCACGTCAAGGAGACGATCGAGTAGCGGTACCGGGTGTGTCTCTCGATCGGCCAGGAGTTGTTCGACGGGCCCGGGCTCGACGATGCCTTCTACCCGTACCTGCACCAGTTCACGGTCGTCGGGGCGGGTGATCTCAGCCGTGGCCTGGGCTTTCACCTGCAGCGACGGCCAGGTGCTTTCGTCGAGCACGGTGACCGGCAGGGCGGTGGCCTGGTCAGCCGGCAGGCTCAGGGAGTGTTGGATGCTATCGAGGTCGTACCCGGTAAGCCGAACTTCCAGCTGCTCGGGCGTCACTCGGGCGGGCCCGATCCACGAGTGGCTGGTCTCGGTGAACCGGATCGGCCGCTTGGCTGCGACCTCGGCACGTTCCGCGACGACCTTCCCGAAGCTGGGCAGGCTGGTGGCGCCGCGCCGGTTTAGCGCCACCAGGACGTGCGGAGCGAACCTGGTCTCGCTGAAGCGGTCCGCCCAGTCTTCGGTCCGAAAACGTACGGTGCCAGCGACAGCGACCTGCTGCACCACCATGCCGCCGGACCGGGTCTCGGTCACCAGCCGTGCCCGGACGTCCTGAGCTGTCCAACCGAGTGGCGCCAACGCCGCCTCGTCGACTTCCACCCGCACTGACTCGATGGTCTTCTCCGCCACGATCGACCGCCCTTCCCCCGCCCGCCCCGGATCGAGACCGGAACGATAGCAGTGATCCACACCCGGTCCGCAGACAAAGACCGCGACCTCACCGGGACGGTCACGCCCGCTCGAATCCATCCGAACAGTCGAGGGGCACCGGACGAAGGGATGAATAACGCGCGGCATACACGGTGTTCATCGCCGGCCGTCCGGATTCGCGGCGAGGTCTTGTCAGACCCCGCTCGTACGGTCCGGCACTGCCTGCGACGTTCGTAGATCGCCGCCCGAACATCCACCGCGCCGCCGCTTGCGCGGCGCACGTCATGAGGAGGACAACATCGACGACCAGAACCATGAGGTACGGCTGACGAACCTGGAGGCACATGCCTTCCGGACCAACTGCCGCCTCCGAGCGCTCGAGTCCCTCGCGGCCGCCCTGACCGGCGCTGATCAGGCAACCGACGCGGCGCAACCTGCGACGGTCGACCAGCGACTGGACCGGATCGAGCAGGCGTTGGAGAAGCTGCGCCGGCGGAAGACGATCCTGCCGAAACAGGAGTACGACAAGGCCAAGAACGCGGCCGGCGCGGACGGGCTCAGCGTCGCGGAATGAGTCTCCCGGGCGATCAACGAGCAGGCTCGCCAGAAGGCGATCGGAGACGCCCAGCACGGCGGCGCCCGCATGGAGGCGATCCCGATCGACCCAGCCGTCCACCGCACCCTAACCGCGCAGGCGGACGCGCAGATGCTCAAGCCTTGGGCGCTGGCCTTCAAGTACATCCGCGACGGAGTCGAGGCGACGGCTACCCGGACCACCGAGCCGGGTGACGGGCCATCGGCGTAGCGAGTCCGGCAGCCGCCTCCAAGCCTTGCGGTGCGGAGGCGGTTCGGGACGGACCGAGGGTCTCTGCCCTGTCTACGCAACCACTGTCACGACCGCCTCGAACACGGCCTTGACCGCTCGCGTCGCCCAGAAGAGGTCACCCGTGGTTTGTAGGCGAGTTCGAGTTCGAGCGCCGCGTGTTAGCCAGTCTCAGCGCCAGCAGGTTGGCACCGAGTTCGTGTCGGTGAGTTTCTAGCGCCACCTAACGAGCGGCCCAACGGTCCTGGGGCTGTCCTGTAGGCGGCGTCCCACCACCGCAGGCGGGGTACGACTTCTAGGCGTACGAGACGAATGACAGCGGCAACGACGTACTGGGGAAGTCCTCGGGGAAGGCACTGCACTGGTACTCCAATGCGAACACCGCTACGAGGAACTCGACCAAGCTGCCGTTGAAGGCCGGCCAGTCCTCCCAGTCCCGTGCCGCGTTGACGACGATGGTCCAGTCGTCTGGTCCAGAACGTGGCGTGCGAGCCCAGTAGATGGACTCGCCGTTGTCAGTCCCGGCGATCTCCAGCAGATTTTCGGGCCGGTGGGGCAGTTGCTCGTCGTGATCTTGATGGTAGGCCAGGCGCTCTGCGCCGCTGACCAGTTGACGTTCAAGATCGATGGTGTCGCGCGGGCCGCCGGGGGTGTAGACGACCAGGTAGTCGTCGAACTTTCCGGCACCGTATGTCTCCACCAACGCCCGGTAGTCGCGTGGGAGTTGCAGCCCGAGTCGTGTCTCGATACCAGCCCAGTCGGGACGGACGGGTTCGTGGGCTGGAGGTGGGACCAGTGAACCGAGCCGCGCGAGCGCTTTCCGCCATGACACGCGGCGATCATAGATCTCGTCATACAGAGGGATGACCATGAGCCTCGGTATCCTTCGCATCCCATCCTGATCCTGACCAGGGAATCATCGCTCAGTTCGAGCGCCACCCGGTGGCCGCTACCGGGACGCCCGGTGTTGAGCAGAGCACGGCTCGCTGGGCGGACACGTCCTTCTTCGCGCCGCCGGGCACCAGCTCGAGCAGCAGGTGATGTAAGCGGGAGGCCACTTCGGTGCGGGCGCGGCCGAGCTGGTCACGACGGTCGACGAGCAGGCGTAACGCGACCGTGGTGTCGTCGATGACGACCTGCCGCAGGCCTTGGGTGCGCAGCGCGACCACGGCGACGCTGCGGGCAACGACGGGGTCGGTCTTGCGGCCTTGACCGGTGGTGAACACGCGTGCCCGAGCGGACAGCTTCGCCGGCACGTCCACAATAGCCTCTCCGTCAGCGACCAGCCGTTGAGCGACGTGTCGGCCGATGCCGTTGCAGCCCTCGACAGCCCAGATTCGGTCCTTGTGCTCGCGGCCGGCGGTCAGCATGGCCTGGTAGCCGCCGCGACGGTGCCGAACCGGCCCTGCCCGACGATCTTCTCCCGACGTTGATGATTTCGATGGTGGCGGAACGCTTGTGGGGGTCCACCTCGATGATGACCTGGGCCATCATGTCCTCCCCGAAACCGACGAAGCCGCGATTCGGGTGCCGGGATCTTCTTTCAGTGACGGTGTAGGGGCGATGTGTGGCCCCGGCTGCGGGCGACACCGCTGGTTGGGGGTGGCGCGCCAGCGACGTCGTCGGGTGGGCCCGGGCTGATGGTGCGGGCGCGACCTATTCGACGTCGTACTCGTGCGGGCGTTTCTGTTTAATCCACGCTTCGACGTCGTCAGCAAGCCACACGTCGCCGGCCGCGAGTCGGGCGACTGGGGTGGGAAAGTCCTTGTGCCGGGTGATCTGGTAGACGCGCTGACGCGAGATCCCGCCGAGCCGGACGCGGATCTCGTGGGCGCCCATCAGGTAAAGCGACTCGGTCGTCATGTGACTAGTATAGGCGTGCGTCAAGGTGACGCGTTGAAGGGCGGTCCGCGATGTCGTCGTCGCGCGGTTCCACTTCACACCTCCGGTGCGGTATCGCAACCGCGGGGTGCCCCGGCTATGAGGTTGCTTGCGCCAATCGGCAGGTCGGCGGTTCGTCGAGTTCGGCGGCCGGCCTCGCCGTGCGGCGGCACGCGTCTGCTGGTGGTCGTGCCCTTGAAGACCCGCGGTCACCGAAGGCGCCTGCTGCCCGTTTGGTTCACCCTCGCACTCGGTCACCGGCCGCTCGGCGAGGATGTCGCCCACGGGATGGAGCTCGCCACGTTCTGCCGCCTAGCGAGTAATGCCGACCTCCTGCCTATCGCGCTGGCCAACTCGAAGCCTGCGTCGTTCATGACGCTCTGGCTGTAGCCCGGTCCCGGCCCAGCACAATGACGCCCAAGTAGACCTCCACCTACGAGTCGGATCGATCCGGGCCTTGTCGTCGGCTCGCGGTGGCGCCCGCACCTCGAGCCCGTGGCATGTGGGCACTGGGGGCGCTGTGGCCGCGATTGGGCGATCTCCCATGCCGCGGTCGGGCGACGCTGTTGATCGTCTGACGCAGTGATCGATCCGGTCGCCGATGGTGTGCCGTGCTCACTCCTGATCGAGGACGAAGTGCCGGATCGTGCGTCCCGGTGAGCCCGTACCGGCGAAATCAGAGCCACCGAGGCGGCAGCGAACCTGGCCAGCGGCGGCGGCCGGGCCCAACCACGCCGCCTACCGCACGCCGTTCCCCCCGCTCAGCCGTGAACCACAGGACAGCAGCACCACCGACCAGCACAAAGCGGCAGCAGGTAGCACCGGGGAACCCGCGACCGAGCCCAGCCTCGCCCGCGGCGACAAGTGCCAAACCGGGCGTCGAGTGAACCCCACGACAATGGCCGGCGTTGATAGGTGTAAGCGGCTCTGCAGCGACTGCAAAAGGCAGCCAGCTACCGTCGCCGCCCGCAGACACCAACCCATCGAGGGATCATGGCCGAGTTGTACGTCGACGTGCCGGGCCTCACCCGGCTGTACAACCAGCTGGTGCGCGCGAGCGGAGATGCAACCGACGCACTCGACTACGTGCACAAGCACTGCGATCTGCGGATTCTCGACCAGGGCTTCATCATGCTGATGATCGGTCCCCACGGCGAGGCCTACCGAAGCCTCACCACAGCGCTGGAAAGGCTACAGACGCTGACGCAGGGCGCCGGTACGCAGATCAACCGGGCGCAGGTCGAATACAGCAGAACCGATCACCAGTCCGCGAAACAACTGGACGCCGCCTACCCGGGCGCGAAGGATCCTGCCGCTGCCGCGAGCGCGTTCACGTCACACCGACCGGACCTGATGCCGGACGACAGGGCGGCGTTCACCGACGTCGCCGAGGCGACCCGAGCCCTGCAGAACCCCCAATACGCCGTCGGTATCGAGATGTGGGACATCAACCCGCTCGCCGACCTGGTCAGCCCGGCGGCGTGGCTGCGGCAGACGACCATCTGGGTCTTCGGCCACGATCCGCTGGAGGGCTGGGCGTCACAGTTCTCGGGCGACTGGAAGGCGTACGTGCACTGCGGCAACGCCATGGGCCGCGCAGGAGCGGCCTGCCGGCTGATCAGTGAGAACATCGCCGCCGCCGCCAGCGACATCCCTCAAGCCTGGCGGGGTAACGCCGCAGACGGTGCCCGCGAATGGCTGCTCGGCCTCGCGGTGGCGACCGCCGGTATCGCACAGGTCTGCAGCGACTACTACGACCTGTACCTGCAGGCCGCCGAAGCGATCAAGAAGCTGTACGACGTGGTAGCCGGCCTGATCACCGACCTGATCGACATGCTCATCATCATCAGCGGCGCGCTGGCGGCCGGTGCCGCCAGCATTGCCACCATCTTCGGCCCGATCGCCGGGTTCTCGATCGCCGCCTACTACGCCTGGCAGGCCTACGACCTCTACAAGCAGATCTCTCGGTTCTACGGTGCCGCCGAAGACACCCTCAAGCTGATCGGCGGCTCGATCGGCGCGCTCGACGCCACCCTGTCCATGAAGGCCATCCCCGACGTGCAGCCGTACCATCACCCCGCGCGATACTGATGCCGGACGATAGGAAGCCGATGAACGGTGGAATCGCCGACGAGCCCCTGGCACAGTCGCTGCTGCGCCACCTGGCCGCCACACGCGGCAAGCACGATCCGCTCGGGTCGCTCGCCCGGACCGTGGTGAACGGCGAAGCCACACTCGTCCAGGCCGTCCGCGACCCCTGGCATGGTGCCGGCCTCGCCGAAGCGGCCAGCGAAGGGCTGAAAGTCCAGGAATCTTTACCCAGCGAAGAACGCGAAGCGATCGAGAGCGGCGCTCAGCGTCTGCGCGATCGTCACGCGAACCCCGCCGACCCGGGGAAGTTGTCGTGACCCTCGGGCGGCGATTGCGCCTCGCCATCATCCTGGGATTCTTCTCCGTGCTGCCGCTTGCGGCCGTCATCCTCGGCGCCGTCGCGTTCTGGGACAACTGGTCCGGCGCGAGGCAGGCCATGACCATCTTCCTGGCCGTCATGTTCACCATTTGCGTAGGCGTGAGCATCTCGATCGCCGCCGACAAGCGGCTCGAAGGCGTCCCATGGCTGCGGATAGGCACGATCGGTCTGTTCATCGTGCTGGCCTGCGGCGTCGGCTGGGTCCGCGAGATGGTGTAACCCCGACGCCCGGGTCGTTCGCCGGGCCCTCCACGCTCAGTTGATGCCCCTCGCCGAAGGTTCGTCCATCGGCCGTCCGTACCCCTTCTGCCGCTCGGCTGAGCGCTCGCCGCCGAACGCGATCGCCGAAAATGGCGTGCTACCAAGGACGCCCACGTCCGCACATGCCGCGATCACGAAACCGGAGGTCGCGCTCGCCGGGCTGCGGCTATCCGGCTCGGAGGCCGAGATCGTGTTGTCGGTGACCCACAACGCCCTGGAGGTGGACTTCCTCGTCGGGTCGGTCCCGGACGCAGTGGCCGAGCTGCCGCGGGTGCGACGGTGGAGGCCGGGCCGCTGGACATCCCGGTCGGCGGGTGGCGGTGCTGGCCGACCCGTTTGGCAACAGGCTCAGCGTGCTGGACCTGCCGAGGGCCGCTACGCCCCCGGCGGTCAGGTGTCCGGCTCCTGGATCACGATGAGGTTGTCCGTGGTGAACGAGAACGGCCGATGGCAGGACGGGCAGCTCACCGCGCCCTCGGGCCGCCACCGCGGGACGACCATCGACAGGAGCGCGCCGCACTCACATGGCTGGACGACTTCCGCGAGCCCGAACTGCTCGCGCAGGTAGGTCAGTCATGCCGATCTGCCAGGCGGGCAGAACGGCGCCCGGGCCATTCGGTATGTCAAGTCGCGCGCCTTCCTCAAGGCCGCTACGCTGCGAGTTAGAACTGATGTGCGACTACTCGGGTTTGTGGGCGTTGAGCAACTCACAGAGAGCTGTGACTGTGGATCTCCGTTGGCGAAGCTGAGCCCCGTTAGGTGGCGATGTCTATCTCGATAGCAGCGTCATCGGTTAAGCCGAGCCGCGGTAGTTGAAACGTGGTCTGGGTAGTTGGAACCGCGGCGGGGAGATGAACGGGCGGGGGCCACCATCGTCGCCGGCCCGACTGAAAATTGACTCGCCGCGTCAGCGGGATTGTCGATGTAATTCCTCCATGCGTATCACCGCAGGAACCGTCGCCGACGGCATCCGTGAACAGCTCTTCACTGTCGGCGACATCCCTGGAGTGCTCTGGACGCCCGCCGAAGGCTCCGGTCCCCGTCCACTGGTCTTGATTGGGCACGGCGGCGGCCAGCACAAGAAGGGATGGGAGGTCGTCTCCCGAGCCTTCCCGTACGTCACCTCCTGCGGTTATGCGGTCGCCGCGATCGACGCGCCAGGTACTGGTGACAGGCCGGAGCATCCGGAGATCCGGCGACTCGTTGCGCTGCTCGACGAACGAAAGGCTGCGGGCGAGCCCTTCGGACCCGCGCTGCCCGCCCTCTACGAAACCGTGGCGGCAGAACTCATCCCCAACTGGCAGACCACCCTGGACGCGTTGCAGAAACTGGACTCCGTCGGCGACAGCCAGCCCGTCGGGTACTACGGCCTGTCCGCTGCCGGGGAGTCGGGCATCCGCCTTGTCGCGGCCGAACCCCGGATCACTGCTGCGGTCCTCGGCCTCATGGCATGCGACTGGCTCCTGGACACCGCAGCGCGGATCACGATCCCCGTCGAGTACCTGCTGCAGTGGGACGATGAAGGCAATCCGCGGGACTCAGTCATGAAGCTGTTCGACGCACTCGGCTCCGCCGAGAAGACCTTGCACGCCAACCCCGGCGGCCACTTCCGGATCCCGCCTTTCGAAATCGACAGCTCGATCCGATTCTTCGCCAGGCACCTGGGCAGCGCTGGCGTACCGAGCAGTTTCTGACACCGCAGGAGCCCGCGCCGCCGCGCGGTCAGCCGCTACGTAATGCCCCTGCCCACGCCCGCCGCTAGCCCGGTCATACCTACGGCGCAGCGGTTGGGGCGAGACGCTGCCCACGAAGTGAGCCAGGTTGGCGCCCACTCGTTGATCAACTCGTGCGGCTTACCACAGCATTCAACCGGATCCTTCGCCTTACCGGAGCGACAGTGCAGTCGGCGGCGTTCACCGACCAGGGACTCGTGATTGCGCTGCGTCGGCGCAGGCGACGTCTGGTGTGCCCGTGCGGGGCATCGACGACGGCCCGCTACGACACGTCGCGGCGCCGGTGGCGGCACCCGTGGTTTGTTCGCGAGTTCCGGCACCAGATGTCGCCGAGTTTCGGCGCCAGCGGGATCTCACCGTTCTCGATGTTCGCGAGTATGGGCACCACCCTGGCCGGGCTAGCTAAGCCTGCCGTCGATAAGCGCTCCGATTACGCATCGTGACGGCCGCCGGAGATGGGCGCGTTACCTGCGGCAAATCAGTATGCTCGTCACCAGTTCGCTGTCAGCTTGGAATGATGAGCGCATGCCAAGATCGCGGACGAAAGCCCTGCTTACCGCTGTAACAGCAGCTGCCACCATCGCGGGATGCACGAACGGCCCGGCCCCGGGATCAAAACCGTCCGCGTCGCCCGACAATGAGGACCGACCGTCCCAGATGCCGTCGGCAGCTACCAGCACCACACCGTTGGTGCGCTTGGACCCGCCTCCCGTCGTCGTCGGTGAGCTGTCTCGAAGAGTGCTCACCCAGACGGATGGTCACCCCGCCGGCGAGACCACCCTGCGCCGCAGTGCACGTGCCGGACAGCAGTACGGGGTGCAGGCCGCCTGCACATCGGCGACCTCGGGTAAGACGCTGTCAGTCGAGGTACGCAGCGGCAGGCCCGGCGCTTCTGCTGAACGGGTTGCCACCGCTGAGATCCCCTGCGACGGAACGGTGACGGTGAACGACTTGGGCACGCTGCCCGCCGAGCAGATCGTCGTCTACCTGCAAGGGGACCAGTCCGACATTCTCTCGGCCTACGCCATCATCGCGCCGACGTCATCATTGCCGGCTGGAAAATAGGCGCCCGCAGAGGTACAAGATGACAGCAAGCTGAGCCACTCGCACGTGTGTGGTGGCCGACGGTGCTCCAACGCGCACTGTTCTCGGCGTGAGCGCGCATCCACTCGCCATCAGCGATCTCGTCGGACATCGGCAGAGAGTGACTGACTGACCAGACGCCGACCGATCGCTGCTTCAGCCATGGTCAACAAGTGGCGCTCGTTCTCACGAACATTCGCGCGGAACCGACCAGCGAGGTGGCGCCGAAAGTGGCGAACATCTGGCTCCGGTTCTCGCGAACGTAATCACACCTGGACTTCGCTGCCTGCCAGGTCTGGCTGGAGGCCGACATCCACCGCATCGACTGCCGTTCTTGCTTGCGGGTCCGCACGGAGCAGGTGCCGTGGGCGAGGCCGAACGCCCGGCACACCGCCGACTTCGAGAACGTCGCCGCGTGGCTGGCGCAGCGCATGGACAAAGCGAGCATCGCCCGGCTGCTGCGCTGCTCCTGGGAAGCGGTCGACGCGATCGTCACCCGGGTCGTGGCCGACCACATCGACGACGCCCGACTCGACCGGCTCTACCGCATCGGCGTGGACGAGATCTCGTACAAGCGGGGCCGTAAGTTCCTGACCATCGTCGCCGACCACGACACGGGAAACGTCGTCTGGGTCGGCAAGGAACGCTCCAAGGCCGCCTTCGAAGAGTTCTTCACCGCCCTCGGCCCCCATAGGGCCGCCGCGGTCGAAGCGATCAGCCTCGGCGGCAGCAGCGTCTACCTGCCGGTCACCCGCGAACAGATCCCACAAGCCCGGATCTGCCTCGACCCGTTCCACGTGATCAAGTGGACCAACGAAGTCGTCGAATCGGTCTACCGAGCCGAAGCACCCACCATGCCGTCTGGCCCCGGCATGCCCGAGCGCCGCGACTGGCGCCGCGCCCGCTTCGCCGTACGCGCCGGCCGAGAGAACCTCGACGACCAACATCGCCAGATCCTGAGCCTGCTCCGGCGTCACCGCTACCGGCTCTGGCGCACCTGGGAACTCAAAGAACAGCTACGCGATCTCTACAGAACGACCGATCCCGTCGACGCCCGCGCCTACCTCAAACGCTGGTGCACCGCCGCGAAACGCAGCCGGATCCCCGCCTTCCGCAACCTGGTACGCCGGATCGAGAAACACGCCGACGCCATCGTCGCCGCCGTCGAACTGGGCCTGTCCAACTCCCGCCTCGAAGGCATCAACGCCAAGATCCGGCTGGTTCAGCGCCGCGGCTACGGCTACCGCAACCTCGACGCCCTCACCGCAGCCATCTACCTCTGCCTCGGCGGAGTCACCCTCAACCTACCCACGGAAATCTGAGTAGTCGCACTGATGTTCGACGCCTGCCGCGAACGGGTCGCGTACGTGTACGCGCGGATGGGCCGCGTCGTCCCCGCGACCATGGCACAGCACCGACCCGGGGGAGCAACGCGTGGGTGACCGGCAGTCCTGGACCGGCGACGGACGCATCAACGGCGTCGCCGACACTCTCGCCGCCCTGCACCCGGTCAACCAGGCCGCTCAGCAGCGCGGCAACACCGCCTTGCTCGTCCATGCCGTCACGACAGGCGACCAGGCACAGGCCGGGCCGGACCCGGATCCTGCCCGCCGACCCCATGCTGCAGCCGCTCCTTCCCTGGCCCGGCGGCCTGCGACGCGGCGCCACCGTCACCGCCGTGGGTGCCACCAGCCTGCTCATGCTGCTGGCCGGCGCCATGCGTAACACCGGCAGCTGGGCCCGCGTCGTCGGGATGCCGGCGTTCGGGCTGCTCGCCGCCGGCCAGGACTACCGGGTGCCCCTCGACCGGCTCGCGCTGGTGCCCGACCCTGGCCCGGACTGGCCGCAGGTCGTCGGCACCCTGCTCGACGGCGTCGACCTGATCGTCGTCCGGCCACCCGCCGACGTCGGCGAGGGCCTGGCCCGGTCGCTGTCGTCCCGGGCCCGGCAGAACGGCTCCGTCCTGATCCCTGCCACCGCGTGGCCGGGAGCCGAACTCAGCCTCGAAGCCACCCGCCGCCGCTGGCACGGCCTCGGCCACGGCAGGGGCCGGCTTAAATACTGCGACCTGCAAGTCCGGTCCACCGGCCACGGCAAAGCCGTCCGGCCGCGCACCACCACACTCACGCTGCCACCCGCAGCCGGCACCCAACGGGCGGCTATCGCGCCGGCGCCGCCGCGCACGGTGACGCCGCCACCGATCCTTGATCGAAGAACATCCTTGTAGTTCACGACCGACTGGTGACCTTGACTGATTGCTGGGGTAGGCAGGACAGATGATCGACGTCCCACCCGAGCTGATCGCGCCGATGCTGGCCGCGCCCGGCGCGCTGCCCCACGGCGGTGGGTGGAGCTACGAGTTCAAGTACGACGGCGTCCGGGCCCTCACGTACCTGCACGACGGCCAGGTGCGGGCCTTGTCGCGCAACGGCAACGACATCACCAGCCACTACCCCGAACTCGTCGCCGTCGCCGACCTGCTGCCCGGCAGGAAGGCCGTCCTCGACGGCGAACTCGTCGCCCTCGAGGCCGGCGATCGGCCGTCGTTCGCCCGCCTGGCCGCGCGCATCCACGTCGCCCGCCCGTCGGCCACGCTGCTGCAGACGGTGCCGGTCGTCTACTACGTGTTCGACCTGCTGCACCTTGACGGCGTCTCGCTGCTCGACGAACCGTACGAGCGACGTCGTGAACGACTCCGGGCGCTGGACCTCAACCAGAGGGCGGTGCGCACCCCACCCGCCTTCGCCGACACCGACGGCGCCGCGGTCTTGCACGCTGCCGAACTTGCCGGCCTCGAAGGGGTGGTCGCGAAACGGCTCGGCTCGCCGTACCGGCCCGGCAAACGCTCCAGCGACTGGACCAAGGTGCCGCTGATCCGCACCCAGGAATGCCTGGTCATCGGCTGGAAGGCCGGCCAAGGGCGCCGCGCCGGGTCGATCGGGTCGCTGCTGCTCGGCGTCTACAACGACACCGACCAGCTGGTGTTCGCCGGCCACGTCGGCACCGGCTTCACCGACGTCATGCTGCGCCAACTCGGCGACCAACTCACAGCGCTGCACCGGGCCACCCCACCGGTACCGGAGGTGCCACGCGAACACGCCCGCCACGCCCAGTGGGTGGAACCCGTGCTCGTCGGCGAAGTGCAATTCCGCAACTGGACACCCGACCACCGGCTCCGGCATCCATCCTGGCGTGGGCTGCGCACCGACCGCAGCCCGCGATCGGTCCGCCGCCACGACGCACCCGCCGCACCCCCACAGCCCCCGCAACCGATGGCATGGCCCCGGGAAACCATCGAGGGAGCGCTGGAAACCCCGGACCGGCGATGGCGCGTCGAGGTCGTACGCCGTGGCCGCGACCAGTTCTACCGGCTCATCAACGTGGCCACCGACAACACCGTGGACGGCCTGGCGATCACCACTTTGCAGCGGCTCCTCGCCGAGGCCGGCGTCGACATGGCCGATCTGACCGCCGGCGACACAGGCACCGCCCGAGCGGCAGGGGCCGCCTGAACATCGCGCCCCGACCCGTACGGTCGGTACGGTCGCAGCCGTGCCGGCCGAAAGGCCGTCGCCCGCACTGTGGGCCGCGACTCCGCCCTCAGCCAACCTCGTCGCGGTCCTCACCACCGGATGACCAGCAAGTCCCGCTGACGATCGGGGCCACGTCACGAATGACGCGCGCATCCGCCGCGAGGAAGGTGGCTGGTCCCTTTCATGCCGGGATCGCTCACCGGGCCCCGCCGTAGTCATCGCGGTGAGGCAGCGGGCTGCGCCGCGACGACGTCGGTCGCTTAGGCCGAGCAGGTGTTGATCATGGTTTGCAGGGCGGTCTTCTCCGACGCCTGCAGCTTCAGCGCCCAGTACGACTTCGTCGCGATCCACATCTTCGCGTAGGTGCACCGGTAGGCGGTGCGCGACGGCTGCCAGGTCGAGGGGTCCTGGTCACCCTTGGCCTGGTTGACGTTGTCGGTCACGGCGATCAACTGCGGACGGGACAGGTCGTTGGCGAAGCTCTGCCGCTTGCTGGTGGTCCAGGCGCTGGCACCGGAGCGCCACGCCTCGGCCAGCGGCACCACGTGATCGATGTCGACGTCGGACGCGGACGTCCAGGTCGCCCCGTCGTACGGCGAGTACCAGGAGCCGGACGTGGCCGCGCAGGCCGAGCTGGTCACCACGTTCGACCCGTCGCGCTTGAGCACGGCCTCGCGGGTGTTGCAGGTGCCGCTGATGGTGACCCAGTGGGGGAACAGGTCTCGGTCGTAGCTACCGGCATTGGCCTCGGCGGCGACGGTCAGCCCGTTGAGCTGACTCTGCGCTGTGGCTTTGCTGGGTATGCCGGGCGGGGTGGCGACGGCCGGACTGGCCGGCAGGCCCACGGCGACGGTGGCGGTGAGGACCGCGGCGAGCAGGTAGTGGGTACGGCGCATGGTCGACTCCCATCAGTGGCCGGTGACCCGAAGGTGACACCGCATAGATGACAGTCAGTGTGAAGCCGTGATGGTTGACGCTGGCCATCCCGAACACGTCGTACGGCGACCGGGATGGAAACAGTTTGGCTACGGGCACCGAGACGGCTATTCGCCTCTGCAGCCGTCGTGGCGCTTGGAGCACGCCACGCGGCATCGTCGTCACACGTCGTCACCGTGTCACGACGGCCGGATCTGCCGAAGTGCGGACATCCGATCATTTTCCGCGATGACCTTCGGAGTACGACGCCATTCGTACCGGCTTTCAAGACCGGCCGCGGCGGGCCGGTGACCTGCGGGACGTTGAAGATTGCACCAACCTTGTCGCGCTATGGTCGCACCGAAGCGCCCATATTCCTGCGAAGGCTCCAGACCGAGGGATTACCTGCGGCATGGTTGGACGCATTCGTATGCGCTGTTCAGGAGCAGTTCTGGATCTTGCGGGGTGACTCGCGCCTCGGTGGGTTGCTGTACCGCCGTCGGCGACTACTTGATTGCGCCGATGATCGCCGTGACGGCACCCCGCCACTCCGGCCCATTGTTCCCAGCTTGGCGGAAGCGCCAGTCCAGATCCACTTCGGCGCCGGCAACGTCCTCGGTGGTCGATGATCAGCTTTGCACAGCGCTTCACAACGCCTGCTAATACCTCGCGGTACCCTCCGTCTGCCTTTGGCGATAGGGTGGATGGTCAATGCCTAATGAACCCAATCGCGCTCACTCGGTAGAGGAGCCGTTGCGTGCGTCGCCGTTGTTGCCGGGCTGATTGAGCTGCGTTTTTTGTGATTGAGGGGAGTGGCGTGCCACCCATGCATCAATCAGGCGTTGACGCTCGACAGAAGACGCATCGTCCACCTCTATGGAGTCACCGTTTATTGAGATCGCTCCTTTCGTTCCTCTGTTCCGAGTAATGTACGCTTGAACCGCTTGGACGACGGATACCAAAACTGCCGATGAGGCCAGGGCCGCATAGAGCTCATTCGGGCCCGGCATCTGGGATACTCCGCCGACCGGCCGGGGTCCTACCAGTCCGGCCGCTTCGAGTTCCATGAGAAGCCGGTATTTTGCATTTGTTCGCGATTTTCTAGGGTCATGTGCGGCAGTGGGTAGGGGGCCTTGACGACGAAGGTGACGCTCTGCTGGCCGGACATCGATAACCTTACCTGTGCTGGCGGACAAACGGCACCATCAATTGTGCGCCGGGATCGTGTCACGGTGCTATCGGTACACCGACAGTCGGTCACTGGAGCAGGCGGGCAAGGAGGAATCTTCTTGATAGGGCACCCGGCCTCGGTCTGCACCTTCAGCAGCCCGGGGGCCTCGCTACGTTTTCCGCGCCCGCCGCCGGGCTGGAACCGTCAGCGCCGGGCCGAAGGCTTAGGCGCCGAGGGCGGGCGCCCGACGGCGCCCACCGCCGTGGCATCCTATCTGGACAGACCTTCCGGGAAGGGGCACGTCTATGGTCCGCAGGTTCCTGGCCCAGGCCATCACCATGATCGTTGTGGTCACGACTGGGCTTGTCGTGTCCGGTGAGGCGGCACTCGCCTTCACGCGGAGGGTCACGTGCGGCCCCTACTCCCGGACCATCACCTACGTCGCCGACAACGGCGACCGTCTCGGTGAGGTGCAGTGGAGTTGGCCGGCACCCCACTACCTGTACATCCTCGACTTCAACATCTATGACGGTGCGGATGTCAGTGCTCGTGTCGACGCCGTCGACGCCGGGGTGATCCAATACGATTGGGACATTCTTGTGGAGCCGGACCCATACCACATCTACTACCCTGTCCGTAAGTTCCGGGCTGTGTGGAACGGGTACGCCTCGGACTGGTATCCGGCGAACCGCTGCTGACCGCTCAGGGCAGCGCCGGCCGCCGAACCCCGAACCGCTGTCGTCGGCGGGGACCAGGTCGGCCATGTCGACGCTAGCCTTCGGCGAGGAGGCGTTGCAGGGTCGTGATGGACAGCCCGTCGACCGTGTTGTCGCCGTTGACCAGCCGATAGAAGTCGCTGCGCCCGCGACGGACACCTCGACCCGCCACTGGCCGTCCGGCGTCTGCAAGGCGCCCTTGACGGTCTCCTGCGGCCGGTACGGCGGTCTCGGTTCGGCGGTCACCCATCCTGCCTACCGCAGCCAGCGGGCAAGGTCACCAGCGTGGTGATGACTACAGCCGTGTACTTACTCGGCCGGTTCCGTGATCAAGTTGCAGCCGTTCACGCACGAATGCCGGCCCGGATAGAACCGCTGCTCCGGCTCGTCGCCAGCCAACGATCTGTCCGCCGGAAATCCCGGCGCCGAAACTCGACCGCCGCACGCCGGGCAGTCGGCGACCATACGGTCAATCTCAGCCCACGTGTACTTGCCGTCAGGGTCGACCCCTTCGAAAAGGCCAGTCGTTGGATCAATCCGGTAAGCCATGCGGGCCACCGTACGTGCTTTCCCGCTCCGTTCGTGTCGTTGTGCGTAAATCGCGCAACAACATCCGGCCGGCCCGTCCGATCGTCCACGCCTGCCGGGTCGAACAGGCGACCCCGGCCACCTGACCGCAGCCGTGCAGCACCCGAACGTGGAATCGACGGCGATCACCGGCAAGGCCAAGGTGATCCGGGTGACCTACGAGCCGCCGCCGAACCATGCGCCGTACCCGCCGTCGGGCCAGCCGCCGCCCGGCTGGCAGCAGCCCACCCTCATCCAGCCGCCACCGAAGAAACGGGCCTCGTGGAAGCTGATCGGCGGGATCACCGCTGGTGTCCTCGTGCTGTGCTGCGGCGGCATCACCGTGATCGGCGCGTTCGCCGACGACCCGGACGCTGCCAAGAAGAACGCGGCAGCCACCGCCACCGCCACCACTGCGCCTGCTGCGGCGAACGCCCTCAACGCCACAACCGCGCCGGCCACCCCGGCGCCGGCGAGTTCTCCGGCCGCCGCTGAGCCGAGCCCGTCGAAGTCGGCGAAGGCCAGCAGCAAACCGAAAACGGTCAAGCCGTCACCGTCGCCGACGAGGAAGAAGTCGAAGAGGCCTTCACCGAAACCGACCACTAAGGAACCGGCAGACGTCTACTACAAGAACTGCACCGAGGTTCGTGAGGCCGGTGCGGCGCCGATCCGCGAAGGTGATCCCGGGTACGCCCCGCACCTTGACCGGGACGGCGACGGGGTCGGCTGCGCCGGCGACTGACCGGAGCCCCCTTGCTGGTGGAAGCAACGAAGCCCCAGGAATAGCCTGGGGCTTCAGTCTTCCTGGCGTTATTCGTCCTCAGGTCGAGGCCGTTGCCGCCGATGGGGTGCTCGTGGAGCCTGCTGTCCCGCCTCGCCCGAACGTTGTGCGATTCTTCCCGGAATCGGGCATTGCTGCCCTGTGGTGGTTTGCCGCCTGGGCGGGGTGCTACGTCTACGTCGCGTCCACGGCGGAACCGGTGTCCCCTTGCGATGGCTCGGAATGCTTCAGCTCGCGCGACTGGGCGTTGGCCGGAATGATTCTGTACGGCGCCCCGCTGGCGCTGGCGGGCGCCGTACTCAGCGCCGCCGTTGTCGCAGTCGTCGTGGCCACCGTCCACCGGCTGCGGTGGCCGACGGGCGTGGTCGGCACCGCAGCCACCTGGACAACCTGGGTGGTACTCGCCGGGGTGATCGCGCTCCTGGTCGCCTACCGCACACTCCGCTGACGCAACTGCGTGAGCGGGCAGCCCGGCCTTCGCATCCGGATCCGCCGCAGAGCGCGCCCGAACGGGTGTACCGTTCGACGAACCGTCTATCCGCCAGCTTTGCTGGTCGTCATGACTCTCAGCGAGCCGCTCACGCGGCAGTGCGCGAACCCGGAAGCCGCTGTTGCTGCCGCACATCCCTGGCCTGCGGATGTGCTCCAGTACTCCTACCATGGCCGGTGGGCTCACCAACTCGGCGTGGCCTGGCCTGAGCCACGCAGTGCGGAGAACGCGCCAGAGCTGAATCTCGGCGCAATCTGTGATTTGCTCGGAGCCCTCTATGACGGTTGCCCCTGCGCTCAGACACGCGGTCGCCTCATCAGCAGCTCCGACGCTGAGCTGTTTCTGCTGCTGTTCTACGCGTACGACAGTTCGAGTGCCGGTGGCCGGCCGGAATCCGCCTCACGGCTAGACAAATCGTTGGCTTGTTCAACTCGGCCGGCGGCCGGATTCTGCTTGAGTTTCGGCGTGCGGGTGCAGCGGCAGCGGTTCAGCTCGTCTCGAAGATGAGTCCGCAGGCCAGGATGGACGCGCTAGTCATGGCGACAACCCGGATCGTCTGCGGATTCCGGAACGTGGGGTCGCCACCAGATAGCGCTTGGATCCTCGATGAACGTGACCGCGCAAAACTGGGCGATGACGAGATGATCGGGGGACTCGATTCGCTGTAGGAAGAACCGCAACGGCGCGCGACAGCCTCTTACGCGCTTGTCATGCTCACGTGAGCACATCTGCCGCCGATAAGGCGCTGAGTGCTCGCCATCCGAAAGCGTCCGGGGGTGCCGGGCGGCGGCCATCGCTCGGGGAGAACCTCACGACATGAGACCGTCACCCGGCACTGCTCCAGGGTAGGCGCCTCATGATCGGGTAGCGCTAAGGCCTGCGTCGCGTGGATCTGCCGCGAAACTATCTGCCCGTGGCCGCACGAGTGCGTCTCAGGAGTCTGGGCCAGCTCTGCTCACCCGCTCTGAGCCCCATATTTCCTCGCGGTCTGCTACGGGCAGCCGCTCGCCAAGGACCTGATGGGTAGGCGACGATAGCGGCGCGCCGCCGCGGGCAGAGATCCTCCTGGTGGCTCCGTGCCGGGCTGGTCAGCGGTTTCGGCAATTTCTGCGCCAACCTTGGCAGCTTCCCTTCGTGTACGCGCTCGGCGCGGTCAAGGACGCCACCGGTTCGTTCCGGATCGGTTTCCGCAGCCTGGTCGTGCTGTGTGTGGTGGCATTGGCGCCACCCGGCCGGCCCGGTCGCTCATCTGCCGCTGACGTCCAGCAGCCGGTCGGCCAGCTCGGTACGCCGGTAGAGAACCGAGCGTCCGTGCCGGGCGCTGACCAGCAGGCCCGCCGCCCGCAGGGCACGGAGGTGCTGGTTGACCGCGGTCGTGGTGACGCCGAGCCGGACGGCGAGTTCGGTCGACGAGGCCGGCGCGCCGAGGCGGGTGAGCAGGCCGGCCCGCTGGGCGCCGAGCAGCCCGGCGAGGGCGCCCGGCGCGGGCAGCGGCTCGGTCTCCCACAGCGTTCCACTGCCCCGCGCCCGATACATGATCATCGGCGGTTCCTCCGGGCTAATCGGCGTGGAGGCCCCCTGGGTCCACATGCTCGGGACAAGGGTGACGCCGCCGGTGGCCGAACGGGTGTAGTGCACGTCGGTGCGCACCCGGACCTCCACGACCCCGCCGGTCATGCTGACCCGCTCGGAGAGGCCGGCGAACATCGCGGCCAACCCGTGCTGCGCGGACTGCCGGCCCCGGTAAGTCACGTCCGCCTCCAGCAATGCCCGCATCCGTGGCCAGTGCGGCGCGAGGCAGAGCTCCCAATATTCAGTCAGCGCGTCCAGAATGCGGGCGAGCAGGCGTTTCCCGCGCAGTGCCGGCGGCAGTTCGGGGTGCACCAGGCGCAGGTCGCGGTCCACGACGGCGGCCGGGGTGACAGCCACCACCGCCAACTCGTCGTCGAGGCGGGTCAGTGGCGAGCGGGGCCGGGGAGTCAGGAAGTCCGGAACCCACAGATCGTTGTTGACCAGGGCGTTCAGCGTCGTGCCGTCGAGCCGGTCGCGGACGCTGTGCAGCTCGCGGATCCACGGCAGGTGCACCGGGTACCGGCCCGGATCACGCCAGGCGCGCAACGAGAGGACCAGCTCGTTAAGCGGGGAGATCGCGAACCGGACGCCGGCGAGGTCCACGCCGACCAGCTCGTACCTGACCACCATGAAGCAATACGCTACATCCATCGCGACGTCCCGCCCGTGTTGCGAGAACTGGTGGGTGACCATCACCAGTCCGATCGAGCGGGCCCTCACCTGGTCGACCGTGACCGGATCCACCGCCAAGGGCGTCCTGTTCGGGGTCAGCGCTCTCTACTTCACCACCGTCGTCGGGTTGAGCCCCGGCACCGTCGGCGCGGGTTTGACGCTCGCCGGCGTCACCGGCATCGCCGCCGCCTTCGGCGCCGGGCACCTCTGTGACCGCTTCGGCGCGCACCGCGTACTGATCATGGCGATAGCCGGCCACGGCGCGGCACTCGCGGTCTACTGCTTCGCCCGTACGCTCATCGCGTTCCTGATCGTGGCATGCCTGGCGGCCGGCACCCAGGCCGCGCAGCGCACCGCCCAGGCCACCCTGCTCGCCCGGCACTTCACCGGACCGGGCCGGCTCGAGACCCGGGCCCGTCTGCGGGTCGCCACCAACGTCTTCGTGGGCGCCGGCTCGGCACTCGCCGCCGGCGCGCTCGCGGTCGGGACCGCCACCGCCTACACCACAGCGATGCTGGTGGCGGCCGTGCTGGTGCTCTCCTCCACGGTGCCGCTGCGCGCCCTGCGCGGTTTGCGGCACGACGACGAGCCCGTGGCCGCGCAGGCCGCCGGCCGTCCGCCGCTGCGTGATCGGCGGTACGTGGCCGTGGCCGGGCTGAACGCGGTGATCACCATGCAGTTCGGGTTGCTCACGGTCGGCATGCCGCTGTGGGTCACCGCGCACACGAACGCGCCCGCCCCCACCGTTGCCCTGCTGCTGGTGCTGAACACGATCCTGGTGACGCTCTTCCAGGTCCGCGCGGCCCGGCTGGTCCGGGACGTGCCCACCGCCGGCCGGGTGGTCTTCCGAGCGGCCCTCCTGCTGGTGCTGGCCTGCCTGCTGTATGCGGCCGCCGCACAGGGCGGCGCCGCGATCGCGGTCGGCGTGCTGGTGCTCGCGGTGCTCGCGCACACGGCCGGCGAGGTCCTGTCCGAGGCGGGCGGTTGGGAGCTGGCGTTCGAACTGGCGGATCCGCGCAACGTCGGCGCCTATCAGGGAGTGAGCCAGACCGGCTTCGCGATCGGAACCGCACTGGCGCCAGCCGTGGTGACCTCGACCGTGATCAGCCACGGCACGTCCGGCTGGCTGCTGCTCGGCGTGGTCTTCCTGAGCGCCGGCACCGGCACCTACGCGGTCGCCAGCCGGTCGCCGGTGTCGTCCCAGCACCGCTGAGACGACACCAGGCAACCAAGACCAGGAAGCGGTACGGGACCACTGTTGGTCGGTGCCGTTTCCCGACAACCGATGACCTACCGACTCGACGGTCAAGCATCCGGATCTGCCGCCGGTCGTGCGCGGCAGCCGGCGCGCCGTCACGCACCGTACGATCCGCGCCGGCTTGGTACGCGCTCGTGCCGCACGTATGACGCGGCTCGGGCCGATGCCATCCGAGCCGACGCGGCTCTTGGGTACGCGGCCGGGCCGGGCCGACCCGAAATGGGCTACGGCCGGGCGCCAGGGATCTCCGACGGGTTCGGCCGGTAAGGGGCCGGCCGGTGGGTTCATTTGGTGTAGGTGAAGTACTTCCAGGCGCCGGCGGAGGTGTAGTTGACGGTGTCCCCGGACTTCCCGCGGAGGTATTCGGCTCGTACCCGGAATCGTTTGCCGACCCTGGCGCCGGTGACGAACGTGAAGGACGCCTTGCCGGTCGAGCTGAGCTTGGTGTTGCGGAACGACCAGAGTGTCCACTTGCCGCCGGACCAGACCTCGATGGTGGTGCGTGCCTTGCGCCCCGGGTGGGGCGTCATGGTGTGTGTGATCAGTGGGTCCTTGGACTGCCGGAAGTACCGGTATGTCGTTGAGCCGATCTTTTTGGTCTTGTAGTGGCGGGCCAGCGTCGTGCTCACGCCGACCTCGGTCCACAGGTCGAGCCGGGCGGAGCCGGGTTCGTAGGCGCCGTCACCGGTGAACCGGGTAGTGACCAGGGTGTTCCTGGTGACTTTGAGGGCGGCGACGACGTTGCCGGCGCTGTTCACGGTGGCCCGCTTGATCAGACGGTCAGGCTGGTCGGCGCCATGCGGGTCGGCCCAGATCTCCACGACCCGGTTCCGGTAGGGGGCGCCGAGCCTGGCGGTGAGGTTCACCGTGGCGCCGTAGGAGAGCACTCCCGTCTTCGGGCTCCGCGCCAGGCTGAGCTGCGCTCGTGCCCGCGGGATGGCGATCCGCAATTCACCGGAGACGGCCGAGAATCCGGGGGTGCCGGCGAAGGAGAAGGAGTAGCGGACAAGTCCGCCGTTCGGCGGGGTATCGGTCAGGGTGAAGCGGCCGCCGGCGTCGGTCGTCACGGCGCCCAACGGTGTGCCCGAGGGGGACTCGAGGTCGAACCGCCGCGTGGTCAGTACGGACCCCGCCGGTGGAAACACATTCCCGGCTGCCCCGATCACGCCGGTCATGGTGAGGGGCTTGCCCCGGGCCGGGGTGGAGGAAGGGCCCCAGTTCATGTAGACGGTCGGGTCCGGCACGGACGGGTCGTGGGAAGCCGGCGTGGTGCTGGGCGCGCTTGTCGACGGTGTGGGGTCCGGCAGTTCCGGGTCCGGGTCGTTGAGGGTGATCAGCCAGTACGCGGGACCGGGGGCGTTGGTGACAGCGAACAGGCGCGGGCCGCCGGGTTCCCACGCCAGACCACGGTCGGTCACACTGGGCGTGTTGAACTGACCGCTCACGTCCGGCAGGGCGTAGATCGCTTCAGGCTCGTCCGCACCCTCCCGGAACACATGGACGTTCTTCATCCCAGGCCAGTCGTGATCGATCGCGATCCGGCCGTCCTGCGCGACCTCGACAGCCCTGGCGCGCAACCCTGGATAGACCTTCTCCTTGGCCCCGTCGGCGACCCGGATGCGGAGGGTCTCGCTGGTCTGCTGAAGAACGTGACTGCCGTCGACGGACAGCGCCGAGTCGTTGGTGAACTTACTGAACACGTCTGTGTCCAGCTTCAGCTGCTCGGTGCCGGACGAGACGTCGAACACGCTGCTGTCACTGCCGCTGGTTTCGTCGTCCGTGGCGAGCACCAGGCCGGGCTGACCCGGCGCCACGGAAAGCAACGGTGCGCTGTAGAAACCGGCTCCATCGACAGAGCTGTCGTGGAGCCGGACCTCGGACGTAGCCAGATCTACCGAGCCCAGCCCTCCGCCATTAAGGACCCCGTCGACCTCCGCGGAGAACCACAGCTTGCCGTTGACGGGTGGTACGACATCCCGCAGCTCCACAGCGTCACCGACCGGGTACCGCTTCGATTCTTTGAGCGTGTCGGTCGAGAACTCCACGATCGCGCGCGCCCCGGGCACGGCCGCGTAGAGGTCAGTGGAGTCCGGCGAAATCGCGAGACCCCACACCCCGGCAAGACCGCTCAACTCGGCGACCGGATGCCCCTGGTAGGTCCTCACCAGGACCTTGCCGGCCAGCGGATCGCTGATGAAGACCCGCTTGTGCACCGCGTCGATGGTGATCTCACCGAACGACTTGAGAGGCAGCGCCTCGTCAGAGTCGGCGGAGGCGGTGCCGACGGTCAGACCGAAGCCCACGGCCGTGGCAGCGGCCAGGACAGTGGCCGCCATCGCGGCCCGGGACACACGCATGCCATCTCCGTACTGATCAGGGCGGGGGCACTCCGCGTGAGGATCGTACGGACAAGATCAATACATCGGCATCAACCGAAAGTACGGGACCGTAGCGACGCGACGTGAACGGCCAGGGATCGGTGGAGAGACTCCCGGATCGTAGAAAGTTCCTGAAAGCACAGTCCCGGATGCCATCTCGCGCAACGGATGCATCCGTCCTCGTCGTCGGTGTAAGGCCACCGGCCCGTTCCGTTGA
Source organism: Actinoplanes aureus (assembly GCF_015704865.1). Classification (GTDB taxonomy): domain Bacteria; phylum Actinomycetota; class Actinomycetes; order Mycobacteriales; family Micromonosporaceae; genus Actinoplanes; species Actinoplanes aureus. Next base: position 43,826 of record NZ_JADQTO010000035.1, read on the forward strand.
CGACACTGGCAGAGGCTGGCGTTCCTGGCGAAGCTCGACAAGGTCGGCTTGCCGTTGTTGGCATGCCGCTGGAGCGTCGCCGGAGGCGCCTCAGCATGGGTCGACAACGGAATGCGTCCGGCCGCTCGCCGTGGCAAGCGGTGACGCGAACCAGGCCACAGAGTCGTCAGCGGAGCGAGAGCCGAGTGCGGCACACTCCCAAGCTGCACTTTGACCCCGATCGCACCCAGTGCCAGGTCGGCACGTACCTGCAGGAACGCCTCGGTCGATCGCAGTCCACCAACCGGCCAACTCGGTGAGGGGGGCGCAGCTACCAGGTTTTCCGGCAGCCGCCGACCCGTCGGGAGGGACGCAAGGTGATCATGCAGACGCCACTCAGCGTTCCGCGCCTAAGCCTGGATGGGCCGGGCCGCCGAGGTCGGCGGAGATCCGGTCGACCACCGTCCAGTAGGCGGTGCCGTCCGAGCCGACCTCCGGCTCCTCCTCGTACATCATGTCCCAGGAGACGGCCATGCCGGCGACCGCCTCAGCGGTCGACGCCCATTCGTCGCCGGTCAGCGTGACAGTCGTTCGGCCTCCGCTGGTCTGCTGCCGCAGGCTGGCACTGATCCGGCGCAGACGGTCGCGGATCTCCTGCTGGGAGCCGTCGAAGTCGTGGTCGGCGCCGTCGTCCCCGCCGTCGAGCACCTCGGTCACCAGCCGCCACTGCCGGACCGACAGCCTGACCGGATATCGGCGAGCGGGAACGACGCCCAACTCCTGGACCGCGGCCAGATCGGTCGCCTCGCGCAGGTCCACCAGCCCGGCGGCGACGGTGAACTCGCACCACTGCGTCCACTCGGTCACGTCCGCATCCCACGGCGTGGTGTGCACCCGCCAGCGGTAGGACTCGCCCGGGCCGAGTCCGGCGCCCAGGCCGATCTCCTGCGCCTCCAGGGCGAAGGTCCGGTCGGCGCTCGCCTCCCGGGAGCCCATGATCGGATCCTCTGACCCGTCCAGGTGCTGCCACTCGAAGGTGACCTCGGGCGGCGCCGGCCGGTCCGCGGGGAAAATGATCGACAAAGCTGGGCCGGTGGTGTCGACGACCGGGCGGGCCGGGCCGCTCGCGCAGCCCGGCACGCCGTTGGTGGCCAGCAGGGTGGGAGGATGTGCCACCCCTATCGGGGCGGGCACTGCCTCGCCCGTGCCGTAGGAGACCGAGCAGAATACCGCCGGATCGGTCAGGCACTGGGCGAACAGATCGGCGTCCCGGTCCGCGGGTTCGTACCCCCGGACCGGCAGCACTGCGGCGGTGGCTGCCAGCACCACGGCGACCCCGGCCGCCCGCCGCGCCGATTTGTTGATCATCGGCGCAGCTTAGATCCTGGTCAGGCCGGTTCGACAAGCAGCCGGTCCAAGCCGTGAGGTTCTCCCCCGAGCGACATCCGTCGCGGTTGACCCCCATGCCACCTCGATCGACGGACTGCCTGCGCGGCAGGACCATCGCCCAGGTCAGCACAGCCGAACCCTCGCTGCCAGAAAATCACACGTGGTCCCCCTGGGTCGCTCCACAGTCGCTCCACAGGCCGCTGAACCTGACGATTCCGCGCCTCTCCGTGCAGGCGAATTGGGCGCCAAGGCCCCCAGGGAAAGCACGCGAATCGCCACGCTACAGGCCCTTGACCTGCAACAACGCGCCGGCATGGGTATACCGATGGGTTCCTCCATCGTCCACCGGTACGCTGTCTGCTGCGGGCCGCTAGCTCAATGGCAGAGCTGAGGACTTTTAATCCTTAGGTTCCGGGTTCGAATCCCGGGCGGCCCACCGCTGTGAACTGGGAAAACATTAGAATCTGGGTTAACTTCCGCCGTTTTTTGCGCGCCGGTTGGGCGCTTTGTGGAGCGACCGGACGTCGGTTCAGCCCGCTTCGCGGTTCATTCGGGGTATCAGTGCGGCCGCGGCCTCGGCCTTTGAGCGTTCGGTTTCCAGTTCTTGAATCACCGAGGTGTAGGTGTCCGAGGTGATGGTGATGGTGGAGTGGCCGAGCATCTCTTTGATGTCTTGCAGGTCGGAGCCGGAGGCCTTGAGGAAGGTCGCGGCGCAGTGTCGCAGGTCGTGTAGCCGGATCGGTGGGAGGCCGGATTTCTCGATGAGGTCGTCGAAGCGTTTGGTGACGGTGTCGGGGTGCCAGGGCCTTCCGTTGGGCTGGACGTAGACCAGGCCGGTGCGGGGCCACGCGGGCCCGCTGACCAGTTGCCAGCGTGCGCGCCGGGCGAGGTGGCTGCGAGTGATCGCGGTGGTGGTCTGGTCGAGGGTGATCGTGCGGTCGCCGGCTTCGGACTTAACCTTTTTGGTGACCGGCTGGTAGCCGACGGTGGTGATTTGCTGGCTGATGACAGCGGTGCCGGTCTCGAGGTCGAGGTCGAGGTCGCGGATGCCGATGGCTTCACCGCGGCGTAGCCCTCGGTAGAGCATGAGTGCGTACATCGGATAAAGCACGAGGTCGTGGTCTTCGGCGTAGTCGAGGAACCGTCCGGCCTGCTCCGGAGTCCACACCATCACCGGGCTCGGCCGCAGTCCGGTGGCCTTCCAATGCTTGACGGCCGCCGCCGTCCACACCCGGGCCTTAGGGCGTTTGCCCGAGGCCAGTTCGACGTGGGCGGCAGGGTTGAACTCGATGAGCCGGTGCACGCGGATCGCGTCGTTGAGCGCTTTGCGCAGAGTGGCGCGGATCCGCTGCATGCTGGCGGGACCGGTGGTGCGCTGCCCCTTGACGCTGGCGCGGACGGCTGGGTTATCGCTGTCACGGGCGGTCTCGATCGCGATGTTGCGGTCGGTGATCGCGGCGAACATGGCGCTGACGTGCCCGACCCGCAGTTTCTCGACCGGGATATGGCCGAGGTGGGGCTCGAGATGGTTGCGGATATGGCTGCCGTAGGACAGGTATGTGCTCGACGCGACGCGTCGGCCGGTGAGCCATTCGCAGAGGTAGTCGCCGAGCAGGACCGCGGTGGTCGCGGGGATGCCGGCTTTGACCCGCCGGGCGATCATGTTGCGGTCGGGCAGCGGGTGGGCGGGTTTGAGGGCGTGAAGCAGGTCGCCGATCTCGGTCGCGAGATCGGCGTTGTCGCCGGCGAGAGCGAGTAGGCCGAGCACGTTGTCGCGTTCGGTCGCGGCGGCGTCGCGGCTTTCGAATCGGTAGCGGCGCATCGGGCGCCGCTTGCCGTCGGCGGTCTTGGGCAGTTCGATCTGGTAGGCCCAGCGGCCGTGGCTAGGGTGCCAGGCACCGCTGGTGCGGCGCAGCTTCGGGCATCGGCTGCTGAGTCGTTTGCCGGTCTCGTCCTTGCAGCCGCAGGTCTTGAAGACGGAGCCTTCCGCCATGGTGTGGTTCCTCCAGTGTGCAGGCAGGTGGGGGAGCGGCCTCGACCGATCCGAGGCTGCGGATTACATGGGTTGATCCACGCTCGATTGCCGTTGTTGATCAAGTCGTCGGGCGACGTTGCTCGTCGACGGTTTCGACGGGCAGGTGCAAGGCGGTGAGAATCGCCGCGACGGGCACCCGGTAGCGGGCTCCGATACGGAGTACGGGGACCGGGAAGGCGCCGCGTTGGACGAGTTCGTAGGCCGCGGACCGGCCGATGCCGAAGATCGCCGCGGCGGTGGGCACGTCGGTGACCGGGCCGAGCGCGCGGATTCGTGCCGGTGTCCAGCCGGCGGCCGTCAGCGCGGCACCGGGAGCGTCGTCGGTGGTGGGGACCGAGTTCATGCTGCTCGGTTTCCCCGGCATGCTTCGACACGTCGGGAGGTCACCGACTGCAGCGAGCGCTGGGCGGGGTCGTCGGCGGGTGCCGTGATCGCGGTGGGAAAGGTGAGGCAGCCGGTTCGGAGGCGGCCGAGCGCGGCGATGAGCTGCCCGATGCCGGCGTGGACGGCGTACCGGTCGTTGAGGGCGGTGACCGGCACGCTGACGGCGACGGCCCACCGGTACGGCAGGACCTGCAGGCCGAGCCGGGCTGGTAGGCCGGCGCCGTCGCGGCGGTTGAGGGCACCACGGCGGACGAGAGCGCGGATCTCCGCCCGGACCGTGCCGGCAGCGATCGAGGCGTGGTCGGCGCTGGGGCGTATAAGGGTCGCGAAGCGACGGTGGTGCAGGGAGGACGCGGGGGTCCCGGTCATGGCATGCCTTTCGGAGAACGAGAGAGCCGGGCGGGCACCCCGTGCGAAGGGGCACCCGCCCGGCGGACGGAAGGAAACGAAACCGACGGTCGGCGATTGCCGCGGCACCCGTTCACCGCGATCCCCCTGATCGGTGCGTCCGGTGAGCCGGTGTGTGTGCCGGGGAAATTGCCTGATCAGGGTGCGGCGGCGGTGCACTTGATCTGTGTCGCGGTGTCGCGGTTCATGGTGTGGCACCGGTTCGGACCCGGTGCCGGCGCGCGTATCGCGCACGCCGCCGCACCACTTGTTAGGGGTAGAACATGGATGCTGTGAGCGCCGATCCGCCAAGCGCGGTCGCCGCCGAGCCGGTGGACGTGGCAGCACCGACGGACGTGGTCACGATCGATCCGGAGGATGAGCGCGTGGTGCCCGAGGCGTTGACCCGGCTCGTCGCCACGGCCCGGTTCACGCTACGGGCGGTGGAGATCAACGCGAGCTATCCGGCGTTGGACGCTGTGGCCGCGATGGAGCAGACCACGGAGGTGCTGCACCGCCTCGGCGGCCACTTCGATCTGTACGTGGGGGACTTCTCCGCAGCGGGTGGGACGGCGATGCGCCGGGCCCGCGATCTGCTGCGACAGGTCCGGTCGGAGCTGAGCGACGCCCGCAACCACCTCACGATCGACAGCGAGTCATCGCCGGTGATCCAGGTGATCGAAGCGGAGCCGATCGGGGTGTAAACGGCCCAGTAGTAGCGAGGAAGGGCTCGCCCGCACCAGTGTGCCGGGCGGCCCTTCGGCGTTCGCGTCACTGGCCGGGACGCGTAACAGCATCTATGGACACGGACCCTCCTCGGCCGTGGCCACGTAGATCAGGACACCTTCCTCCCTTCCTTCGGGCTTTCGGTGGGCCTGCTGATCACGGTGGTGCCTGCCAGCGATGGCGGGCCGTGTGTTCTAGTGCCGTGGTCGTGGCGGAGCCGGCTGGGCCGGGACCAGCCGGGCCGCGGTGGTCGGGAGGCGACGATCCGCCACCCGGCCGCGCGGAGGCTGGCCCCGGACTCGTCCTGGCGGCAATACCTTCGTGTTCCGTAACCTCTTCAACAGCCAGGATCTGAGCGCTTCCGACAAGAACCAGTACTCGGGCGGCGGATATCGGGTCTACTCCGCTCCGATCAACTCCTTCGACCGGACCCACGTCTGGCGCTTCGACCGCCCCGGCGCCGCCTGCGCTGTGATCCGTCGGGACTGATCGGGTCGGGTCGCCGCATCTCGGAAACGGTGACCCGACCCGGCCTGTCAACCTCAGGCCCGCTGGGACGGGCCGAGTTTGACGCCGCTGATGTCGCCCCGGGCTTCACCCGGCGGGTCGGCTGACTGACAGACGGGGCGGTGGTTGCCGCATAGGCTCCGCCTGTCGTGGCGCACGGCGTTGCGCCCGTGGCTGGAGGTAGCCATGCGTAGGACCCTGACCGTTCTCGCCGTCTCTGTCCTGACTTCGTCCACTGTGCTGCTTGCCCCGGCGAGCGCCGCGACCGCGGTTGCGGGCCTGACGGTCACCGCCCGTTCGGCGGCACGCCAGGCGGGTGGCGCGGGCGTGACCCTGACCGGCACCTACCGATGCGGCCCGTTCAGCGGCGGCGTGCCGGATCGCGGCGTCATTGACTTCACCGTCAGCCAGACCCGTGGCGGCGTCACGGTCAACGGGTACGGCTACCTAGAGCCGGCCGCCTGCGACGGCGCCGCCCACCGGTACACCGTCGAGGTCACCGCCGTCAGCGAGCCCGGCTTCCGGCGCGGACCGGCGAAATGGAGCGCATCCGGATATGTCGAGGGTGACGGTGGCGTGCAGAACGGCTTCGTGCCCCCGACGCCGATCCAGATTCGGTAACGGCTCTGAGTTGACAGCGATCCGGGCAAATAATCCATATCGCTGGCGCCGGTGATGCCCGAAGGGGGTGGCCAGCGCACACAAACCCGCTTTGTGTGCGCTGCCTGCCTCATAGCGGCAAAGGGGCTACACGCTCGGGCAACGTGTGCGCCGATCGCCCCTCGCGCAGCGCCAACAGGGGCGTGCGGCGACGCGAACGGCGTCGGCGACCGCTGTCCAGACGCTGGAGTTACGGCCGGTGATGCCGGCGCGTTTACCCGCGTTGCTGATGTCCTGGCAGGGGAACCCGGCGGTGACGATGTCGACCGGCTCGACCTTGGTCCAGTCGACGGCGCGGATGTCGCCGAGGTTGACGACGCCCGGCCACCGCTCGGCGAGGACTTTTGCTCGCGTGCGAGTCGGTTTCCGCGTACCAGCAGAGGCGGCCGCCGAGGACCGCTTCGACGGCGAGGTCGAGGCCGCCGAACCCGGTACAAAGTGACCCGATCCGGAGCTGGGCGGGTCGGGCTGCGGACGGCTCAATCACGCCACCTCCCGCAACCCGACCACGTCCCCGCACCGCGCGACCGCGAAATCCGAGGTGTCCTTCGCCACCGGCTCGGCCGGGTGCGGGCAGCTCCACGGTCCGCACCCCGGCGTCTCCTGCTGGTCGCCGGCACGAGGGCGTAGCACCACCTCGTCGAGCGGCACCCGCTGCCGGTGCAGGAAGAACTGCCCGCGCAGCGGATGCCCGTCGGCGTTCGCCCGCGCCGACCCGTGCCGGATCGCGGCGTCGAACGCGACCGCGTCCGCCCATCCCGCCGGGTCCTCGTCCCGCAACCGAACCCACTCAAGATCGGTGTGGAACGGGCAACCGAGGCACGCCGATCTCGGCGTGTCGGCCAGCCCGTGCTCGGCCAAGAATCTTGAGCAGTCGCCGCGCCGCCATCCGAGATCGAGCAGCGGGAAGACGTTGCGCATGTAGCCGACGTCGGCGTCGCGGGCCCGATGAACTTCATCGACCGAGATGCCGATCGCCATCTGCGCGTACACGCCGGCTGGCACCCGCCCGGGGTGCGGATAGCCGAGCCGCCGCCGCACCTCAGTCTTAATGGGACGAATTTTGTACTCGCTGGTGCTTATCTGCACTTGGGTTGAGAGGGAAGTGATGACACAGAGCGTGTCGTTTGGCTTTGGTAGATGTGTCGTCTGACTTGCTGTCAAGGACGAGCCTTCCTGTGAACGTGCAAGCGCCGCGCACCCTCTGGGTGCGCGGCGCTTGGGTTGGTGGGGATATTGCGGTTCGGTCTGGGTGCCGTCTTTGTGTAGTTACCGGTCAGGGTTTAGTCGCGGCTCATCCAGGTCCTTGGTTTCTGCGTGCGCGGTGGTTGGACGGTTGCGTCTCAGTACCTGGTTGAAGCGCCCATGGGTAAGCTCGCCGAGTTCAAGATCGGTTCGGGCTGTCGGGCGCGGAAGCGAGACTTGGCTTGCGCCTGCGCCTGGCATTTGCCGGACCGGGTGTGCGACAGACGGTGACGCTCTGGCGTCACGGTGTCGAGGAGAGAAGACTCGGCGATGAAGCGACCGCCTTCTCTGTCGTACACGGAAGATCTGGTTTTCCATGAATAGTCCGTTTATCGTGGCCGGTAGTCCGCAGGTGGACTGCGTCAATGACCCTGGCGGGGCGGTGACGCAGGTCGTGGTGCAGGGCCGTTGGGATGGCCTCCTTCGTGAGGAGGCGTCGTGGGTGTTGCGGGCCTGCGTGGCCGAGGCTCCTTTCTTGGTGTTGGTCGACCTGACGCAGTTGCAGGACCCGGCCGGTGAGTCGGGGTCGACATGGCGCACCGCGGCCCGATATGCCGCGGAGGCTGATCCGCCGGTGTCGGTGGTCCTGTGCGCGGTACCGACGGCGGTGCGGCAACGTTTGTCGAGTAGGGGCGGTGATCAAGCGATCGGACTAGCCGACAGTGTCGAGACGGCACGGGCAGCGGTGCGGGGCCCGGACGGTACGTTCCGGCGGCGGCACATGGCTCTGCTGGCGCAGCCGGCTGCGAGCGCGCTGGCCCGCACCATGGTTGGTGACGCCTGTCTGGCTCTGGGCGCGGCGCACCTGACGTATCCGGCTCGGCTGATCGTGTCGGAGCTGGTGGCCAACGCGGTCTCGCACACCGGCACCGATCCGGAGATGTGGGTTTCGGTGCGCGGCGATATGTTGCATCTCGCCGTGCAGGACGGCAGCCGGGAGCTTCCACGGCTGCTCGACCTCAGCCCGGGCCGTTGGCGTCCTTCCGAGCTGCAGCAAGGATGGGGGTTGAGGGCAGTGACTGCTGCAGCTACTGCGTGGGGTGCCTTACCATGCCGGCGCGGCAAGGTCGTGTGGGCCGCCCTCGCCATCCGGGCGGGGGCGCCGACATGACGTTGTTCTCCGATAACGGAAGCCGTCTCTATGTGACGGTGCACGGCGAGGGGAACCGAACCACGGTCATTCTGACCGGTGAACTGGACATGAGCAATGAGGCGCCCTTGGCGCAGCTGTTGGACACCGCGATGGGCGGCGACACCAAACACCTAGACGTGCAGATGGCCGAACTCTGGTTCGTCGACGTCGCTGGGGTACGGCTGCTACTACGTGCCCATCAGCTGGGCGCGGACCGCGGTGTCGAGGTGAAAGCGTGCGACCCGCTGCCGCATATCGTCTGGCTGCTACACATCATCGACGACGCAGCCGTGCTGCTCGGTGTCAACGCGCCCGGCGACATGACGCCCTACCCTGACGGTCCGCCACCGGCGCCCAGAGTCGATGAGCCGGTGGACGAAGACTCACCTGTCCCGATGGCCGACGCTCGTGAGGAGCGTGATCGGCGCGCCGATGAACGTGATCGGCGCGCCGATGAACGTGAGGAGCAAGCTGACGACCGGGACCGGCTCGCGCAGGAGCGTGACCGGCTTGTCGACGAGCGGCAGCACCGCGCCAGTGAACACCAGCGGTGGGAGGACATCCGTGAGGAGTTGGCTGACGTCCGTGAACGTGCCCTCGAACGCCGCGAAAAGGATTTATGACCCCCTCGGCGGCTGTCGTGATGTCCTGCTTCAGGCGGGCGGTCGGGAGCCTGGCATACCGAGGCCTACGGCGCTGGCAAGCCCTTGCAGGCGTGTGGCTTGCTGCTGTTTGTCGGCGAGGAACCGAAGGGTGAGGTCGATGCCCTCGATCTCGCCGAGCCAGCCTTCGGCCTCTGCTCGTGCGCGCCGGGCGATCAGGTCTTCCTCCAGCTCGGCGAGCCGGCCCAGCATCTTCGGATTGACGTTGAGCATCGGGCAGCGGATGCAGGCATGTTCGTGCTGGCACGGGGTGCCATACGGGCGGGCGCAGGAACCCAGCTCGACGCGACGTTTGTCGAAGTGCTCCTGAAACTCGTCCCACTCCGTCGCGGTGGCGTCCCGGTACTCCTCGCTGGGCCGGAAGGTGCGCCGCTGCTGCAGATACTGCTGGTAGTGACGCACCACGTCGTCGTCGAACACGGCGACGTAGCCACGGGTGGTCTGGATGTTCAGGTGACCCAGTAAAGCGGCGCCGATGTGGATCGGTAGCCCGCTGTTGACCAGTTCGGTGGCGAAGATCCGGCGGAAGTCGTGCGGGGTGATGTGCAGCCCGCGAAACGCCGGATGGTACTCGGCGATGGCCTCACACAGCCGGCGCAGCATCAGACCGACCGTGGCCGGGGTGGTGACGTGGATGCTCGTGCCGCGCCGCCGCTGAAACAAGTACGGCAACGGAGTGCTCCACAGCTTGTCGTGGGCGTCGAACCGGCTCAGCCGGGCGATCGGCTGGCCGTCGCGGGTGAGCCGCCGCACCACCTGAGCGATCACGTGGAACAGCTCGGCCGACATCGGGATGACACGTTCGCGGTCCATCTTCGACGGCGCGATCACCAGCAGCGCGATGACCTCGCCGTTGGCCCGCTGGTACTGGCGGATACTCAGGTGCGACAGCTCGGTGAGCTCTTCGATTCGCACGCCGGAGTGCCGCAGCGTCTCGACGATCGCCCACTCCCAGAAAGTGGCTTCTTCCAGCGCACTGACGTGGATGACCTTGCCGGTGGCCTCATCGACTACCCGCACCGGCCGTTGCTCGTGCCGGGCGCGTTTGCGGTCGGCGGACGACAGGTAGCGCCGGTAGGTCTGGCCGGCCACGGTGAAGACACCGTCTTCAGGCGTCGCTGTCGCCTGTTCCAGCAGGGCTTTGGCGTGCTGGTGCCGCTGCTCGATGTGGGCCACGAGCACCGGTAGCAGCGGCTGCCGCACGCGAGTGCGGTCGGCGGAGCGCTCCTCGATACGGCGGCGGCGCTGGCCGCCGCCACGAAACTCGGTCTGCGCGACCGGACACGGGGCGACCCACAGCGCCCACCGTTCCGGCTCTTCGGCGGCCCAGGTGTGCAGGTCGAGGTAGAAGCTGCGGACCGCGATGAGGATCTCGTCGACATTGCCCCGCGGCTGCCCGTCGTCGCGGGTGCGTAGCTGCTCACGCCACACCTCGTAGGTCTGCGGATCGATGCGCAGGTCGGCCTGACGGGGGCTGAGGTGTTCGATCTTCTCCCAGAAGTGGTGCGTCAGCGACCGGGCCAGGTTGTTGATCGTGGCGTAGTCGGTCTCGGCGCGGCGGCGGGTGATGTAGTCGATCAGCAGCTGCCGCACGCCCTGATGGACGATCGGGTATCGGTCGACGAGTTCGGCGGTGCTGAGCTGACCGCGCAGCATCGCGGCCCGCATCGTGGCAGGTGTGCTGGCCGCGAAGTGCCCCATCCGGTGCAGCACGTTCCACACGCCGATACCCGCGAACTGGTTCGCGTCCTTCTTGCCGTCGCGCAGCACCGTGCGGACCTGCCGGGTCTGGTGCGTGTAGTGCAGCAGCGCACCTGGGGTGACGTCGGCGAGCGCGACGCCTTGCACGGTGAGCAGGCAGCACACGTCGAACAAGGCTTTGCGTCGATGGACCCACCGGGCATCGTGCTCGTCGACCTGTCCGGCGTACTTCTCCAGCAGAGCGTCCTTCTGCGCGGTGATGAACTGGCCCGGATAGTCGCGGAACTTGTTGCGCCGAAACGCCATCAGCGACGGCTGGATGACCCGTAGGCAGAAGAGCATCTTGATTCCGGGACTGATCGTCTGGCTCGGCTCGATGCTAGAGATCACACTGCTCGCCGCGACTGTGCCGGCGGCTAGCGGGCTCGCGTCCCACCGCTGTTGCCACGTGATGCCGGGGAACGTCTGCAGGTATTGCAGCGCCGCCGTCACCTGAGTCCGGCGATGCGCGCAGTCGCTCGCCGGCCCGTCCCATGCCGCTGCGGTGACCTCCCTGAGCCGGTCGACCGACGCCGTGGCCAGATCGCCGAAGGGACGCGGTGCCGTCGCTGCCGTTGCCGGCTGCGCTGGGATACGCCCCTGCACGAACCGGCTCGCGAAACCGAGCTCCTCCAGCACCGGACCGTGCCGGTGATGCCGGCGGGTCAGACCCGTAGTCGTGGTCGCCGACTTAGCCACCGAACACCGCCGCGATGTCGGCCGGGTCGTAGCCCGGCGCGTACGTCATTACCGGCCGCGGCCGGTTGTAATGCTCGGCGAGTTTGTCGACGAGATCCTCCACCCGCGCGGTCAGGTAGCGGCCGGTCACCCGGATGTCGGCGTGCCGCAGGATCACCTGCACCTCCGGCAGCGTCAGTCGGCCGCCGTTGACCATCCGGGTCGCCGCGGTGTGCCGCAGATCGTGCAACGTCCAGTTGGTGCCCAACTGGGCGTTGACCCGCTGCAAGATCCGCCGCAGCGCCCAATAGGCCAGCGGCCGATCCCCGCCTCGGCGGGTACGCCAGATCCGGCCACCGGCCGCCGGCGTACCCGCCTCATCGAAGTATCGCGCCAGGTAGAGGAACGCCTGTGGTGAAGCCGGCACCAGCTGCCGCGCTCGGGTGCCTTTCGAGATCACCCAGATCCGTTGGTCGGCCCAGTCAAGGTCTTCCAGCACCAGTCCCAGAAGCTCAGCGGCTCGCGCTCCGCTGGAGACGAAGAACTCGAGCAGCGCCCGATCACGGTCGCAGCCCAGCGCCGCGAACAGCTCGTCCCACAACCGGTCCGGGATCGAGCGGGGAAGCGGGGCGGGAACCCGCTGCCGCAGCCGCGCCCGCCCGAACTTCGCCGGTGCCTCCAACGGGCTGCGGTGTGCCATCGCTCGTCGCCGTTCCGCTGACACCGGGACTGGATTGCGCACCGGACCACGACCGTGACAAGCGTGGAACTGGTAGAACCCGCTGACCACCGACAGCGCGTGGTTGATCGTCGACGGCGCGTAGCCTGCCTGCAAAGCCGACTTGCCTGTCTTCGGATTCACGGATCCGGCGGGCGGCGCCTCCGGATCCGACCGCTGCCGCTGCGGATTCTTGGCAGAGCGAAGCCAGCCCACCAGCACCGCGACCTCGGCCTCGGTCGCCTGTTGCCAGCCCATCTGCAGAGCCCACAACAGCCGGAACCATCGCAGCAAGCCGAAGGCGTAGCTGCGGCAGGTCAACGGGCTGCAATCGCTCAGCGCGAGTTCACGAAGGTAGCCGGTCGCCGGCTCGACCTCGGCTCCCTGCGTGTCACGTACGACGAACGGCGGATGCAGTAAGGAGGTGTCGATAACCGAACCAACGGGCGGGACTGTGCCGCGCCCTTCCACCAACAAGACACGCAAATCCACGCAGCGCCCTCCGAGTCATCATCGCTGGCACCAAGGCCAACGAGACGGCCCGGTGCAGATAACTCAGCATTGACGGCGAGCCATGCCTTTCTCGCCGTTGGGGCCGAGGGTGAACAGCGGCATGGACGCGAATCGGTGGGCGGGGTCGAGGGCGTCGTCGCGGATGTTGCCGGCCGACACCCGCACGATCGGGATCCCCGCCGACGCGGCGATCTCCTCCAGACGCCGCAGATGCGAGTAGACCGCGGCCGGCTCCCAGCCCGTGTCGGAGAAGACCGCGGCGTCGAACGCCGGGATCCGCCTCTGAATCGCGAGCAGCAACAGAGCCGAACTCTGGATGCCGGCACCCAGAGAGAGGTAAGCGGCGATGGGTCCGGTCACGCAACCACCCCGCCCTCGGTCACCTCGGCGCGCTGGAACACCAGGACGTCCTCGTGCGCGATCAGGTGCATCGGCGTGCCGGCCCGGCGTGCCTTCCGGACCGCCTGCAGCTGGAAGAAGCTGGGCCGGGCGACCAGTCCGCCGTCGCGGACCGCCGCCAGTAGGGCCACGCACCGGTCCACTGGGATGAGCCCGGCCCGGACGCCGGCGCCGATGACAGCGGACGGCAGGTCGACGAGCTGGCCGTGTTTGCGCCACGGTCGGGCGGTCACGACCACGACGCCGCCGGGGCGTAGTAGTGTCGCGCAGCCGGTGAGGATCTGCGCGAACCCGTCGGCCAGGCCGGTCAGGTCGCGGTAGGCGAGGTTCCCGCGGTCGGTGCCGTCGTTGTAGGTGTTGTCGGACTTCTGGACGCCGCCTTCGCCGGGCTCGACCAGACCGTGCACTGTCGGCCCGTACGGCGGGCTGGTGACCACCAGCGCCACCTGCCCGGTCAGTGCGGCCGGGACCAGCGACAGGATGCCGGTGGAATCGCCGCGGATCACCGCCGCCCGCCCAGTCGCGCCCTGGGTGTGAGCGTGTTTGATGTTGGCGTCGGCGACGTCCGACCAGCGGGACTCGTACTCGATGCCGAACGCGTCGCGGCCGGCGTGCACCGCCTCGACCAGGGTGGTGCCGATCCCGCACATCGGGTCCAGGACGAGGTCCCCGGGCTCCGTGTAGTGCTCGATGGCGTGCGCGGCGATCGCCGGCAGCATCCGGGCAGGGTGCTTGACCGACTCGGCCACGTAGCGGCCCTTGCGCTGCACCGGCCCGGTCGACTGCGCGGTCACCCACACGCTCAGCCCGTCCGGACCGGCGCTGCGGTGCCGGGCGTCGTAGGCGCGGTGTCGCCCGCCGGAGCCCGGCCGGGCACCGGAAACGACGGGTTGGGTGCCTGACTCCTGCGAAAAGCGATGCTTAGCCACGGCGGCCACCGCCCTGCCGGCCGTTCTTGCCGGGCCGCGGCGCAGTTCGGTCGGTCTGGCTGAACACGAGCAGGTCGGCGTGCACGCGCAGGTGCGCGGCCTGCCACTGCCCGGTGGCATCCGCTAGGGCGAGCAGTTCCTCGTCGGTGACGTGGTAGATGAATGCGTCGCCGTCGGTGTCGGCGGCGACCGCGACGATGTGCTGCAGGTAGCCGAGCCGCACGCCGGCGGCGGCGTGCACCACAGGCGTGAAGTCCTCCGGAGCGGGCGAGGTGCCGGGCGGGACGGCGACGACGAGGATGAGGCAGCCGCCGGGGCGCAGCAGCTGCGCGCAGGCGGTCAGCAGCCACGCCAGACGGACCCGGTTGGCGGCGTCGCCAGTGTTATCCAGGGGCCAGCGGGCGACCACCAGACCGGTCACCCCGTGCAGGGAACCGTCGGCTGGAAGATCGGCTCCCGGACCACCAGCCGGGTGCAGGGCGGGGTCGGTGAGGTCGTCACCGAACCAGGCGCTCAGCTCCGGCAGCTCCTCCTGATCCTCGCCGCCGCCGTCGCGGTCGTCGGTGAGGTCAGCTGTGGTGTCGGCTGAGAGGGTCGAACTGGCCGGGCTGGCCGGGCCGATGATCAGGCTGGCGGCGTCGGTGAACCAGGCCGGGTGGTGCAGGCGGCCACCAGCCGTGCAGGCCTGGGTGAGGGCGTGGCCGTCGGTGAGGTCGACGACGACCTCGCCGGGGCGCGAGTAGGCGGCGATCAGCCGGGCCGCGAGACGGGCGCCGATGCTGCGTCCGGCGTCGGCTTCGGTGCGGGCGGTGCGCCAGACGGTGATCGGCACAGGCGGGTCGCCGGCGATCAGGTCGGTCGGGGCCGCGTCGATCGCGGCCGGGTCGGTGGATGCGGACGGGCTGATGTGGTGCTGCGGCGTGTGCTCGGGCATGAAGTGGTGGGCTCCGCGCCGCGCCGTGATGCGCTGACACCTTCAAACCGGGTTCTGTGCGCTGTGGCGAACACTCACCGAGCTGACGGCGGTCTGACACTTTCTGACACCGGCCCCGCTGCGGAACCGCCCGGAGGCCGGCAGGCAAGCCGGCGGACATTGTCAGCCGTCCGTCAGACGCGGGTGAGATCGCCAGCGGGCCCGCTGCCAGGCCTGGCGTCCGCTGTCAGTTTCTGTTAGCCGTTGGTGCCGCAACGACTGGCACGACACCGCCAGACAAAAAGCGCAGGTCAAGGCCGGTTTGTCAGAAACGTGTCAGATGGCCGTCAGGTGGATACGCGCCTGTCGCAGGCACCGGATTGCCGGGTGGCCACCGCGCTGATCCGCGCT
The DNA here is from genome assembly GCF_015704865.1 of Actinoplanes aureus. Taxonomy (GTDB): domain Bacteria; phylum Actinomycetota; class Actinomycetes; order Mycobacteriales; family Micromonosporaceae; genus Actinoplanes; species Actinoplanes aureus. Next base: position 59,233 of record NZ_JADQTO010000035.1, read on the forward strand.
GGCCTGCACCGTCAGAACGGTGTCAGCCGCTCGTGGCCCAATCAGCGGCATGCCGTACGCGGCCGGCCCGATCGCTGAGGGCCACGGCCGCGCGGCGAAGCCCACCCCTCCATAGACCAAGAATCCCGCCAAGGTAAGCCCGCCGTCTCGATTCCCAGGAGTTTGCCCGCATGACTGCCACCGACTGGCCCGACTCGCCGCTGGACGCCGTCGACGCCACCTTCGTCGCTTTGACTACCGGAGACAAGCCGCTGCTGCTCGACCTGGAGCCGTTGCGCGAGGGCACCGACCTGCCCGAGAGCGGCCTCAGCTTGCCCGCGCTGCGGCGCTGGCTGCTCTCGCACCCGCACTCCTACGAGGCCCGCGACGCTGTGTGGCGCGAGCTGATCCGCCGGGCCCGCCTGGAGGGCCCGGCGTGGGTGATCGCCGCGACCGCTATGGCCCTGCCCGCGCTGCGCCGCTACGCCGGGCAGCTGCGCCGCGGCTGGGGCGGCGACGCCCACGACCTGGACGCGGAGATCCTCACCGGTTTTCTGACCGCCCTTCGTGACCGGGTCGACCTGTGCAGGCCGGCGCCGTACGCGTCGCTGTGCCGGGCCGCCTGGCGCGCCGGCTACGAGCTGCACCAGCGCGACGGAGCGGAAGCGATTCCGCTACCGGCGGAGGTCCTCGATCACGTCACCGGCCCGCGGACACCGAAGCGCCCGTGGGGGCACCCCGACCTGCTGGTGCGCCGCGCCGTCGAGCTGGGCATCGTCGACGCCTGCGACGAGCAGCCCTACATCGACCTGCGGCTCGGGCACCGCGCCATCGAACCGATCGCCGCCCGCCTCGGCATCGAGGTTGTCACCCTGCGCCGCCGTATCCAACGTATTGATGTCCGCATCGCCGAGGCTGTTAGCGACGGCATGCTTTCCGACGTCATTTCCCCGCAGGCCCGTGAGCACTGGGTACTTCAAGCCGAGCAGCGCAGCCGGATCCGCGCCGGCCGTGGCCGCGCCACCGCGGTGCAGCCGGAGTTGCTAGCCGCCTGAACCACCTGCGCCACAGCGAGCGGGCCCGACGTCTTCGTCGGGCCCGCTCGCTGTGGCGTGAGCCGCGCGCCGGCTACGGCCGTGTACGGCGGCCCTCGTGCCCGATCGGCCACAAGAACGTGAGGGCACGGCACCCGTGCCCCTCGCCACAGCCCAGCTGGCCCAGAGCTTGGGGTTGCCGAATTGGCGACCACGCCGTCTGTCGGGCGCGTACGCCACCCTTCCGGCGGCAGTACCGCGAACAACGCTCAGGCGTGCGGCCCGATGTCAACAGTCGCAGGCTCGCAGCAGTCCGACACGAGTCGGACAGCGGCCTGTTCCCCGCCGCCGGCGCGCCGCTGTCAAAGGAGATCCGGCTGCCGCGCCCGGCCGCGCCGCCGGGGTGAAAGCGACTCTGACCTGCACTGTCAGACCCGACAGAATCCTGTCAGACAGCCGAGTGTTCGCCACAGCGCACAAACGCCGGTTTGAGGGTGCGGAACCGCCACGGCACCGAAAACACCGGTGCCCCGTCGCGGTCTCCGCCCGCCGCCGAGCCCCGAGCCTTCGAGGGCCGGGCGACGTGAGCCCGGGGACGTTCTCGGGTGCCGCGCCCCTGATGCGCTGACACCTCATTATCGCGAACCCGAACAGGGAGGACGAGCTCCTCCCGAGACACCCCGGCTCACCTCGCCACCGTCCTTCGCCTCGGAAGCCCGGCGGCGGTCCCTTTTCCGCCGTTTCGAGCAACGCCGCGCACCCACCTCTCGTGGGTGCGCGGCGGGAGGTGACCACTCATGTCCCGCACGCCGCGGGCACGTCTGCGTGCCCCGAACACCCATCCTCTCGCCATGGCCCGCCGGGCCATACGCAACGCCGCGTCACTGGGCATGGCCGCACTGATCCTGCTCACCCCGGCCGCCGCGCAAGCCGATCCCGGCACCGTGACCCTGACGGCCGCAACGCTGCCGCAGGTCGTGGCGAACATGCAAGTCTGGATCATGGGCATCCTCGCCGCCGTCGCCACGCTCTACGGGGTTCTGGCCGCGGTGTACTGGACCACCGCCGGCGGCGACCCGGCCCAGGTCGACAAGGCCAAGAGCGCGTTGAAGAACGCCCTGATCGGCTACGGCCTGGCGGTGCTGGCCCCGGTCCTGCTGCAGGTCGTGCGCGGCATCGTGGGGGGCTGATCCAGCGATGGACTGGCTGCTGCCGACCGCAGTACTGGAGCGTCTCTTAGACGAGTTCGCGAGCCTGCTGGTGGACTGCCTGGACGTGCTGATAGGCGCGATCACTCACACTCTTCTGATCACGCCCGATGTGACTGCGTTGCCGCAGGTGCGGGCGTTGACGGGGCGAGCGGTCTGGGTGGTCGACATTGTGTTCGTCCTGTTCTTCCTCGCCGTCGGGGTGCTGACCATGATCGCCGGGGGTGACGAACGCAGTCGATACACGGTCAAGGATCTGCTGCCGCGGTGCGTGGTCGGGTTCGTGGCTGCCCACTTCTCCCAACTGATCTCGGGCCGGATGATCGACCTGGCCAACGGACTCACCAGGGCGCTGACCGTCCAGGATCTCGATCATGGCAGCACGTTGCGGGCGATGCGCAACAACATCATCTCGGCGCGGACTGGCGTTGGCGCGCTGCTCTTCGTGGTGTGCATGGTCACGATTCTGTGCTTGCTGGCAGCCACCGCCTGCTCCGCGATCGTCAGGTTCGCGGTTGCTCTGGTGCTGACCGCCTTCGCACCGCTGGCGTTGGCGTGTCACGCGCTACCGCAGACCGAGGCGGTCGCCCGGCTGTGGTGGCGCTCCTTCCTTGCTGTCCTCGCCGTTCCGGTGCTGCAGGGCTTCGTCCTGTTCGCCGCGCAGTGGATGCTGTTGGATCCCGCCCATGTCCTGCCCCTGTTGGGAATGCCAGTCGAGCCCGGCGGCGTGCTGAACCTGTTCATCGTCATGGTGCTGCTCTGGACCTGCGTGAAGGTGCCCAGCCTGGTGCGCCGCTACGCGAGCGACGGGAGCCGAGGCGGCAATGTCCTCGGCGCCGTGGTGCGGGTCGCGGTCGTGCAGCAGGTGAGCCGGGCCGTGCCGGGTATCGGCCGGGCGGTGCTGCGATGAGCGAGCGCGACACCGAGCTCGTGCGGGCTCGGATGCCCGCCGACGTCGACGCCCCCGACAAAGTCGCTTATGGCCTGACCTTTCGTCAGTTGGCGATCCTCGCCGTCGCCGCGGTGTGCGGTTACGGCGCCTGGAACGCCCTGCACGAACACGTTGCGATACCCGTGCTGGTCGGTGCCGCCGTCGTCCTCGGCGGCCTGGTGTTCGGGCTCGTGGTCGGCTGCCGCGACGGGCTGCCGCTGGACGTGTGGCTGCTCGCGGCGTTCCGGCACTCCCGCACCCCGCGAGCGCTGTCGACCACCGACACCACCGCCAAGGTCCCCGACTGGGTTCAGCCACCCGCGTCGAAGGTCGTGCTGCCGGCGCCGCTGAAACTGCCCGCCGACGCGATCAGCGACGACGGCGAGATCACCCTGGGCGGCACCCGGGCGGCGATGGTCGCCGCGACCAGTGTCAACCTCGCGCTGCGCACCGCCGACGAGCAGGCTTCGCTGGTCGACACGTTCGGCCGGTGGCTCAACAGCCTGTCCACGGCGACACAGATCGTCGTGTCGGCGCAGCCCGTCGACCTGCACTCGCACGCCCGCACCCTGGCGGCGGCAGCGGACAGCATGCCGCACCCGGCACTCACGGACGCGGCCGCCGACCACGCGAAGTTCCTCGACGACCTCGCCGCACGCCGTGACCCGCTGCGCCGGCAGGTCCTGATCGTCACCCGCACCAGCGCGGGGGAGCGCGGCGAACACGCCGCCCGCCGCCGTGCGGACGGCACCGTGCGCGCGTTGTCCGGGCTCGGGGTCACCACCCGCGCGCTGGACGGGCACGCTGCCACCGCCGCCCTCGCTGCGGCGGCGGACCCCTACCGGCCGCCGCGCCCCGGCGGGCTGGCCGCCCCCGACACCGTCATCACCGGTCCCGAGCCGGCCACACCCCGGAGAAGATCGTGAAGACACTGACCCGCAAACGCGGTAGAACCCCACCCGAGCCCGACGGCCCGACCTCGTCGCTGGCAGCCGCCGCCGCGCCCGCCTCCGTCGAGGTCACCCCCCGCTACCTGCGGGTCGGGGACGGGTACGCCGCCACCCTAGTGGTGACCGGCTACCCGGCCGAGGTCGGCCCGGCCTGGCTCGAACCCCTGCTCAGTTGGCCTGGCCGGCTGGACCTGGCGCTGCACATCGACCCGATCCCGGCGCCGACCGCGGCGGCCCGGCTGCGTACCCAGCGGGCCCGGTTCGAGTCGTCGCGCCGGACGGACGCGGCGAAAGGCAAGCTGGCCGACCCGTACGTCGAGGCTGCCGCTGACGACGCTGCCGACCTGGCCGAACGCCTCGCGCGCGGGGTGTCGAAGCTGTTTCGTGTCGGGTTGTACCTGACGGTGCACGCCCGCACCGAAGCCGAACTCCTGGAGGCGTGCAGTCAGGTCAAGGCCGCCGCCGCGTCGACGCTGATCGAGGTTCAGCCGGCCACGTGGCGGCACCTGCCCGGCTGGACCACCACCCTTCCACTGGCTACGGATTCGCTGCAGATGCGCCGGACCATGGACACCCAGGCCCTCGCTGCGGCGTTTCCACTCGCGTCGGCGGATTTGCCGGCGCCGCTGCCCGGTGATCCCGCGACCAACGGCGGGGTGCTCTACGGCATCAACCCGGACTCCGAGGGCATCGTCTGGTGGGACCGGTGGGCGCAGGAGAACTACAACTCGATCGTGCTGGCCCGTTCCGGCGCCGGGAAGTCGTACTTCGTGAAGCTGGACGTGCTGCGCCAGCTCTACCAGCAGGTGCGGGTCGCGGTTGTCGACCCGGAGGACGAGTACCTGCGGCTGGCCGACGCGGTCGGCGGCACCATCGTGCGGCTCGGCGCCCCCGGGGTGAAGATCAACCCCCTCGACCTGCCGGTCGGTGACAGCCGCCCGGACGTGCTCACCCGGTGCGGCTTGTTCCTGCACACCCTGATCGCGGTGCTGCTGGCCGAGGTGCCGCCGCCGGCCGAACGCGCCGCCCTGGACCGGGCCATCCTCGCCGTCTATCGGCAGGCCGGGATCACCGCCGACCCGGCCACCCACCACCGGCCGGCGCCGCTGCTCGCTGATCTCGCCGAGGTCCTGCGCGGCGACGGCGATCCGGCCGCCGCGCAGCTGGCGGCCCGGCTCGCGCCGTGGGTGGCGGGCTCGTTCGCCGGGTTGTTCGACGGGCCGACCACCACCCGCCCGGACGGGCACCTGGTGGTCTGGTCGTTGCGGCAGCTGCCCGACGAGCTGCGCACCGTGGGCACGCTGCTCGCCCTGGACGCGATCTGGCGCAGCGTGGACGCCCCCGGCCGAACCGGGCTCGGGGTGCGCCGCCTGGTAGTCGTGGACGAGGCGTGGCTGCTCATGCGCGACGGCGAGGGCGCCAAGTTCCTGTTCAAAATGTCGAAGGCGGGCCGCAAACGCAACGCCGGACTGTCCGTGGTCACCCAGGACGTCGCCGACGTGCTGGGCACCGACCTCGGCCAGGCCGTCGTGAGCAACGCCGCCACACAGGTGCTGCTCAAACAGGCGCCGCAAGCGATCGACAAGGTCGCCGACGCGTTCGGGCTCACCGGCGGGGAGCGGCGCATGCTGCTGTCCGCTCGCGTCGGCCACGGCCTGTTGATCTCCGGGAGCAATCGGACCGCGTTCGAGGCGATCTCGTCGCGGGCCGAGCATCTTCAGGCCACAACGAAGCCGTCCGACCTCGCCGATCTCGGGGACGAGGAGGCCGACCTGTGAGCCCACCACCTTTGCTGTCGCCTTCCACCCCGGCGCCTGGTCCTTCTGGACCGGGCGCCGATGTCATTGTGCCGCCGAGCGCGCCCGCCCAATGGATCCTCGACGCCGGCGCCTGGGCGATCCAGCGGCCGTGGCTGCTCGGTGTCGCCGCCGGGCTGCTCGTCGCCTACATCGCCGGGCAGAACGTGCTGGCTGGGTGGCGGCACCGGCGCCACGCCGAAGGCGCCCGCCTGGTCACGGTCGCGCCGCCGCCGGAGGTCGACACGGCGTCGGCAGCAGCGCTGTGGGCGAACCTGCACGGCACCCTCACCCCTTCCACGAAACGGCGGCTGCTGTACGGCAGCCCGCACGTGGTCTGGCAATACGGCTGGACCGGCCGGCAACTGCTCATCAGCGTGTGGGTGCCCGGCACCGTCCCGCACGGCGCGGTCGAAGCCGCGATCCGCGCCGCCTGGCCGGGCGCGGCCTGCACCACCGGCCAGGCCGGGCCGCCGATTCCCCGGGGCGTTCCGCAGGCCACCGGCGGGCACCTGCTGCCGCAGGCCGCGGAATGGCTGCCGTTCAACACCGAGTACGACAACGACCCGCTACGCGCTCTGATGTCGGCCGGCTCGCAGCTCAAGAACGACGAATACGCCTGCGTGCAGATCCTCGCCCGTCCCGCCCCGCCCCGGCGGGTGGCCCGGGCGCGGCGGGCCGCCGGACGGCTACGCGACGGCAAGACCGCGATACCAACGGTCAATCCGGCGGCGCCGCTGCTGTGGCTGCTGGAGATTTTCCTGCCTGGCCACACCACGGCAGCCAGGAGCAGTATCCCGGCTGCCCGGCGGGATCCGGGCGTCGAACGCGACGTGCGGGCGATCCTGGACAAGACTGTCCACAGTCTGTGGACAGTCGGCGTCCGCTACGTCGTGGCCAAGGACAACGAGCGCGGCGGTACCCACGCCCGGGATCGGTTGCGGGGTATCGCCGACACGATCGGCTCCGCGTACGCCGTCTACGCCGGCCGTAACCGGCTGGCCCACCGCACCCGGATGGGCCAGCCGGTCGCCGTCGCCGCGGCCCGCCGCCTCGGCGCCGGCTTCCTCGCCTCCACCCCCGAACTCGCCGTCCTGGCCGCCCTGCCACGGGACCTGGCCGTCCCCGGCCTGGACCGGGCACGCGCCAAGTCGATGCCCGCGCCGGTAGCGGTCCCCGCCGGAGGGCGCGCAGTGAAAGTGCTCGGCGACGCCGAAATCGGGGCCCACCCGGTCGCCCTCGCCGTCCCGGACGCCCGCTACCAGATGCACGTGGTCGGCTCCACCGGCTCCGGCAAGACAACCCTGTTGGTGAACCTGGCCGTCGACGACATCAAAGCCGGCCGCGGCACCGTGGTGATCGACCCGCACGGCGACCTCGTCCTCGACATCCTCGACCGACTGCCAGCCTCGGTGGCGGATCGGGTGGTGCTGTTCGACCCCGACCAGCCCAACCCGCCCACCATCAACCCCCTCGCGGGTGACGACCCGGACCTGGTGGTCGACAACATCGTGTCGATCTTCGGCAGCATCTTCGCGAAAGCGTGGGGGCCGCGGATGGACGACGTCATGCGCGTCGCCTGCCTCACCCTGCTCAAGCACGCCAACGTCACCCTGCAGCACATCCCACCACTGCTCAACAGCGCCCAGTTCCGGTCGGCGATGACCGTCGGCCTGGAGGACCCGGCCGGCCTGTCCGGGTTCTGGCAGTGGTACGACACGCTGAACCCGGCCTTACGGTCGCAGGTCATCGGCCCCGTGCTGGCCCGACTACGGGCCTTCCTGCTGCGGGACTTCGTCAAACGCACGATGAAGTTCCCGAAGTCGAGCTTCGACCTCGGGAAGATCCTCGACGGCGGCGCCCTGCTCGTCCGGATCCCGAAAGGCCAACTGGGGGAGGACACCAGCAAACTGCTCGGCTCGCTGATCCTGGCGCAGGTGTGGCAGGCCGCCACCGCCCGCGCCAACGTCGAGCCGGAACGGCGCCGCGACGCCACGTTGATCATCGACGAGGCCCAGAATTTCCTGACTCTGGCCTCGTCGCTGGACACGATGCTCGCCGAGGCTCGCAAGTACCGGCTGTCCATGGTCCTGGCGCACCAGGACCTCGCGCAGTTCCCGAAGGACCTGCTCGCGGCGGCGTCAGCGAACGCCCGAAACAAGATCTACTTCTCGGTGGCGCCCGAGGACGCCCGCGTGCTGGCCCGGCACACGACGCCGGAACTCGACGAGCACGACCTGGCCCATCTGGACGCGTACACCGCCGTGGCACGGCTCGTCGTCAACGGCCGGCAAACCCCGGCGTTCACCTTCAAGACCCGGCCACCCAAGCCGATCGTCGGCGAGGCGACTGCCATCAGGCAGGCCGCCGCGGCCCGGGTGCCGGCGCAGGACACCAGCGCCATCGACGAACTCGTCGAGAAGTACTCGGCCACACCCGATGACGGCCGGCAGCAGCGCGGCAAGAACGAAAGGCCGATGCGAGCAGATCAGAAAGTCTGTCAGCGCAGCTCAGCAGCCTGCGATCCCACTGCGATCCCACCTTCCGTTTGGGCTTCACCAGCCCTTCACCACCGCGCATCCCGTCGGCCTGACAGAACCGGCGGATGCGCCTAGTTCCCGCAGCACAACCCGGCTGAGTGACGCTCAGCCGCCGCTGCGCGCACCCCGACACCCCTCCAACGGAGGGACAACCTCTTCGCCTGAAGGAGCATCACCCGTGTCCAGCTCGAATTTCCCCGGCTGCGAGTCCCACCCGTCCACTCCCTCCCCGTCCTTTGTTGACTGCCGATCCCTGTCCTCCCGCTCGTCGTCCTCTCGCCGGTCGTCACGGCGGTCTACGTCGTCTCGCCTAGGCCGCCTCGACCGGCTGCGTCGTCTGACCGCCCGTGACCACCTGCTGTTGTCCTGGCTCGCCGAGCACTACGTGCTGACCACCGGGCAGATCGCGACCGCGCTGTTCCCGTCGCTGCGCGCGGCGCGACTGCGTCTGGCCGTGCTGCACTCGCTGCAGGCCGTGACCCGCTTCGTCGACGTCACCACCGGCGACCGCCAGTACCTCTACACCCTCGGCCCGCTCGGCGCCGTGCCGTACCCGACGCAATACAACGACCCGCTGCGCACCGACGGCCGCGATCGACGCTCCAGTGTGGAACGCACCGAACGCATCATCGGCAGCCGCCGGCTGCCGCACCTGCTCGGCACCAACCAGCTGTTCGTCGACCTGCACGCCTACACCCGCACCAACCCGAATGCCCGGCTGGCCCGCTGGTGGTCCGAACAGCACGCCACGGCCGTCTACGCCGCCGTCGCCGCGGCCACCGACGGCCCCGGCATCCGCCCCGACGGGCACGGCGTCTGGGAGGCCGGCGGCCGCCAGGTCGGCTTCTTCCTCGAGCACGACAACGGGACCGAGACGATCGGCACGGTGCTGCGCAAGCTGCGCGAGTACAACAGCCTGGCCATCGCCGGCGGCCCTCGCTACCCGGTCCTGCTGCGCGTACCCGGCCGCCGCCGCGAACAGCACCTGCTCGACGTCCTCGACGGCGCCAGGTTGGCGATACCGGTCGCCACCGGCATCCACACCGAGCACGCCGCCGGACCGGCCTGGACGCTGACCCACGACCCCGGCCTGCGCCGCTGGCTGCACGAGCTACCCAGCGATCACGGCCCGGACAACCCGGTCACCAACCCGCACCGCTTCCCCGACGACGCGGGCGAGCAGTGACCCTGGGACCGCCTCTGTCAGAGCGGCGACGCCTGACAGAGGCGCACATCAATCTTGCAGGCATCTGACGAAAGTCTGACAGTGCAGGCCGCGGCACTTTCTGACGATCATGAAGACGGTCGGGTCTGACAGACCCGGCCGCTACCGTTTCCGGCAACACCTCTCCTCATATATCGCTCCACCCCGGTCCGGTCCCGCCTTCGGGAATCACCGCCGCACCACACCGGTGCCCGCACCCACCGCCCTCACCGGAGGCCGGTCGGCGCCCGCGCCGCGCGGCGACCCCGAAGGTCGCACCGAACCACCAGCCTCGCGCTGGACCCCTCCACCCCCATCTGTGACCCGACCCATGCACCCCGTGGGCCGGTCACTCCTGCGTGCCTTCGGCACGCCCGCATCGAAGGAGATCGTCCTATGGCCACTACTGCGCCCCGCAACGGACAGCGTGTCCCTCACCCTCCGGCTCAGCAGCCGGTCGCTCAGCCGAACAACGCTGCACCGCCTGTCGTCAAGCCGGCCCCGACCATCACCACGATGATCGTGTGCCTGCCCGACGGACTGGGCAACGATGCGCTCGCCGCGCACCAGCTGCACCGGCACTTCGGTGTCGACGGCACTCTGCAGGCCCGGTTCTGGACGATCGAGAACCTGCGCCTGTGGCAGCGCCGGCAGATGTTCGAGCTGCGCAAGGGCACTCCCGCCTACTGTGCGGGCGGCCCGAACAGTCTGCTGAACCTCGCCGGAATGCGATACGCCGCCGGTGTCGGCGCGGGTATCCGCCACCAGCAGTGGCAGCAGGCCGTGCAGGGCACCAAACCGGCCCAGCCGTGGGTGACCTTCCACAGCCGGCACCTCAACGAAGCGAAGAAGTACAGCTACGACCAGGCCGCCGCCGACTTCTGGCGCCAGCCGCGGGTCACCGCGATGCGGATGCACAACGCGGCCGTCAGCGTCGCACCGCTCGCGGTCGACGAGCTGGAGATGATGCAGGCCGGACCTGCCGCCTACCAGCACTACAGCGCCCTGACCGCGATCTGCGGCGACGCGCTGCTCACCGCCGAGGGACACCAGATCACGCCGGCCACCGACAGCTTCGATGACCGCGTGACGTTCCTCGGCCACGCCAACCGCTACCTCGAAAACATCGAGGACGGTCAGCGGCTGGTGGCGGTCGCTCTCTGACCCCACCTATACGGATCCGATCCGGTAGCTGTCGCCACACCCTGAACCCAAGGGAAACGTGCGACGGCCCGGATCGGCTCCACCACCCGACGGGCCATCGCCTCAGCGGTGTCGCACCTGGTAGACGCGGCACCGGCCTGCCCCAGTCAGGGCAGTACCGCCGCGCGGCGTTATCCGCCCGCACGCACCGCTGACACACCCGGCTCGCAACCGGCGGGATCCGGCCGCCGAAGAATCTCGCGCGCCGCGTCGCACCGCGTCGCGCCGGTGGAGCCGGGGACGTCCCGCCATGCCCGTCGCGCAGTACCGAGCTGCGGCCCACCTTCAAGCCCGCGCCCCGGGCGGGGGCGCTGGTGAAGCCTCGGCCGGCGACACGGCCGCTCTCTCCCTCTTCCATCAGCAATCAGCCCAGCGTCGGCGGTAACCGCCCTTCCCGCTCGACGCGGGAGTACCTGCCGGCGGCTGCACCACCGCCGGGGGTCCCGGCGCTCTGCCGACCCCTGCACAAACCCACCTGTTCACCAACCCTCCTGGGACCATGCCTGGCCACCTGCCTTGATCCCGGGTCTTCCCGGGACAGGGGCGGATTGCCAGAGCTACCAGGGGCCATCGAGAAGGGAATTCAAGCCCATGTTCGAGCCCTCCACCACTATCGCAAACCTGTTGACCACCGTGGCTTCGACGCCGGCCGCCGCCGAGGGCATGCGGGTGATGACGGAGCGGGCCGCCGACTTCGAGCACCCGCTGGCCGCGCAGTTGACCGGGATCGCGCTCGATCCGGCCGGCCGCGAGCTCGCCGACCGGTTCCTCGACACCTACTGGTCGGACGACCAACGGCAGCGGGATATCCTCGCCGCCGCCGACGACGACCGAGAAGTGATCATCGGCAGCGGCTACCACGCCGCTGTCTACGCGGCGACTCGCGTACGCGCGGGCCACCGGCGGCCGCTGGTGCTCGAACGCGACCGGCGCGTCGGTGGCACGTTCGCGATGACCACCCGGCCGGTGTTCTACCTCAACTCCCGCAACCGCCCGGGCGGCCCCGGCCTGGCCGGCGATCTGGGAGCGAACCTCAACTTCCTGCCGGGCGCGCCGATCCAGGCGGCGAACGTGTCTACCGCCGAGTACCCGACGAACACCGACATGGCGTTCGTGATCAGGCTGGCCCTGGCGCAGTACGCCGACGTGGTGCCCAACGCCAAGGTCACCGCGGTCGGCGAGTACGACGGCGAGCGCATGGACCTGGACATCGACGGGCACCGCACGTTGTCGCCTCGGCGCGTCATCGACGCCCGGGGGCTGGGCGACCCCGACGGGGAGAACGTCGCCAACGGCACCACCATCGTCACGTTCGGTCAGTTCATGCAGCGTATGGCGGGGATCTGGCCGCTGCGTGATCTGCGCCGGGTCGCCGTCCTCGGTGGCGGGGATTCCGGCAAGTGCGCGGTCGAATCGCTGCTGGGTATCGCCCCGCAGCCGTTCATGGCCGCTGCCGCGCTCGACCGCGTGGACCGCATCGACTGGTACGCCGAACAGTTGCCGACCAGCTGCGGGGACTGGCAGCGCGACATCCGCGGCCGGTACCAGGCGATCGGCCGCCACCTGCGCGCGGACCGTTCCGGCGTCCAGCGGCTCACCGTGCTACCGCGCCGGGCACAGGTCGTAGACCTGCCCGGCATGGCCCTCATCGATGGCCGCGGCTACGACCTCGTCGTGCTCTGCACCGGCGCCAAGGAGCCGTTTATCCAGGGTCTGGGCGACATCAGTGGCTGCATGCTGAAAATCGTCTCCGGGGCCGGCATTGTCGCTCGGGAGTACTACGACCGTCCCGTTTTCCGGGTCGGCCCGCACGCGCAGCTGCCGTTCAGCCCGCAGGAATACGACGAGGGCATCGCCGAGCTGCCCGGCAACGCCGTCGCGATGTTCCGGCTCGGCAGCAAAACCGCAGCCCTCGCGGCCACGCTGCCGTCGGCCAGCCGCAACTAGCGCCGACCCCCAACCCAACCGAGCCCTCGGAGCGGCGCCCGGCAGCCGGGCCAAGACACCGCCAGCGTGGGGTGCCTTGGCCCGGCCGGCGCCTGTTCCCGGGGGCGAGCAACCGACCCCGCATCGACCAGTCCGCTCAGCCCCTCTTCTCGGCATCGCTGCACAAGGGAGGCACCATGCCCCGCTACTGGTTTCGACTCGACGACGTCGCGCCGCTGACCGCGCACGCGATCGGCTGCGAACAGCACACCACCACCCGCGCCGAGGCCCTCGCCGGCGCCAACAACGGGCCGGCGCTGATCTTCTCCAGCATCTGCGAGGGCGCCACGCTGCGCTCCAACGGCAATCCGGCCTGGTACGGCAACGCCGGCCGCCAGCACGTCGCCTACGCCACCGCTTGGCGGCACGCCCTGACCGGGCGCACCAGCCACGTGCACCTCAGCGACTACGTGCACGCCTTCCTGCCGCTGACCGGCCAGGTCATGCACCTGATCAGAACCGCCCGCCGCGCCGGCGACAGCTGGATCAGCATCCACATCGATGCCCGCGACCAGCACCTGATCAGTCCCTACGCGATCCGCACCGCTACCCAGCGCGACAGCATCGTCCCGGAGACCTGCCAGTGGCGGCCCGCCGTGGTCACCTGCCCGGAAATCGGCAACGTCGACTACCCCGCACAGATCCCTGACGGCTACACCACCGATGCCGGGCACAGCCTGCCTCGCTTCGACCGGGCCACTATCGCCCGCATCGCCGCCGACCTCGACCGCCTGCGCGCCATCGACGCGATGCCCGGCGCGTATCCCATCCTGCGGCTGCGCGGCGACGACCTCACCGTCCTGCAAGAGCAGACCTACGACGGCAACTGGACCTGGCGACAGGTCGACCGGCTGCGCGTCGACCACAACGGCTTCCCCCTGGGTGCCTACCAGTGGGCGTGGGAGACCGTCGCTCAGCCGGCATCCCTGCTCGCGGTGGTGCGCCGGGCGCTGACTGCGGCGCGCCGACGGCTGCCTCACCACGCCGCAAGCCGATCCGGGCAGCCGTGACCGCCGCTCGCGCCGCGGCGTACCCCGCAGCGTCCGACTCAAGCCCCGTCTACCGCAGCCCTCGCCCAGCGGCGGCTGCTCACGAGCCCGCATCTTCCGCTTCATCCGCAACGACACTTGGAGGTTTGATCCCATGTCGCATCGATTGTGGTTTCGGCTCGATGAAGTCGTGCCGCTGGCCGAGCACGCCATGCACTGCCTCGGCCACGAACCGGCCGCCGGCGCCCCGGACGACTTGGGCCCGGCCGGACCGGCGCTGATCTGGACGAGCACCGCCTCGCTCGACCTGCTCACGTCCACCGGCCTGCCGACCTGGTACGGCCGCAACGGCACCCCGCACGCCGCCGAGGCGCAGGCGTGGCGCGACCCGCACGGCCGTTACCAGACCGCCGGCCGCGACGGCTACACCACCGCCTGCTTGCCGCTGACCAGCGACTCCGGAATACCCGGCCCGGTCATCCACCTGCTGCGTTCCAGGGTGAGCCGTGGGAAGGGCTGGCTCACCCTGGACATCGACCCCGCCGACCCGCACCTGATGGACGCCTACCGGGTGCACGTGGTGTCCGACCGCGACGACCTCGTCCTGGACGGCGCCGTCTGGCGCCCCGGCCTGGTGACCTGCCCGCAGGTCGCCGACCGCACCTACTGGGGCCTGGTCGCCGACCACACCACCAACGGCGGTGACCTGATAGTCCGCTTTACCCGCGGCATCGTCGAACAGATCGCCGACGACCTGCAAGCCCGGCACGCTGCTGCGAAACCGGCCGGCGCGGCCCCGCCCGGCCCGGCCCACCCGGGACTTGGCTTTGACGGTGACGTCTTGGCCGTGTACCGGCTCGATCCCGGCCACGTGCAGCCGCACCGCACCACCGACCACCTCACCCCCGACAGCGACAACCGCTACCCGCTCGGCGCCTACGTGTGGCCGTGGCGGTACGCCACCGAGCCGACGACGGGAGGTGCCGGGCATGGGCGCCATGGCATTTGACCAGTACGCCGAGGGCGCCGACCCGGCAGCGGCCTTCGAGTCCGCGCGAGGGCAGGCTCTGCACGAGCACGGCCACGGCGGCTACACCGGCAGCCTCGCGGAGAAGGACGACTACGTCATCGTCACCCAGCAGCCGATGACCGAGACCGAAGCGACGGTCCTGGCCGGTGACCTGATGGATCGCGATGATCCGCGCATCATCGACAAATGGGGACCGGCCGGAGCCATCCCCGTCAAAGCCGAGACCCGCACCGTCGAGGTGCCGGATCTGCCACAACCAGGACGCGGCGTCAGCCTGCAGGGCGCTGACCTCGACACGGTCGTCCAGATCTGCCGCCACCGGCACCTGCTCACCGCCGACGAAACCGTCGCCACCGCCTGGTGGACCTCCTCGGTCGGGCGCGGAACACCGCCGACGGGCTCCGCCCGGCTGACCGTGCAGCGCAGCCCGGCGGCGCTCGCCGTGCAAACCCAGCCCGACGGCTGGCTGTTCTTCGGCTGGGCCAGTAGCTGACCGGCTCCACAGGCTGAAGCAACAGCGGGCGGCACCGGAGCGTCAAGCCGCTGGAGCCTGCTGCCCTTTCACCGCTGACCGAGCAGCCACCTGGCCGCTACCCGACGGCCGCGCGCGAGCCTCGCGCAAACCCCTTGGTGCAGCGGCATCGCTGTGCCCGGATCCCCTCTTGCGCCTCCGGCGACAACACGTTACGGCGAAGCGGCTCCCTGCCCCGTTCCGGCGCAGCCCTACTCGCAGTCACAGCCCGGCAGTCAGCCGCAACCACCACGAAAAGGAGAGCACAGTCCGTGAAACCCCCAACGATTCATCTGCCGCACAGCGGCCTCACCGCCCCCGACACCAGATACACGGTGACCTCCTATAAGGAGCACCAGACCTACGACGGTGTCACCTTCACCGCCACCCTGCGGCACAACGGAAAGATCATCGGCCGCATCGAGAACGACGGCCGAGGCGGTCCCGACATCTTCTCCCCGAACACCGCCGGCGGCATGCGCGAGCAGCGCGACGCCCTGGAAGCGTTCGCCGCCCGCTGTACCGACGCGCGTGGCGTCACCCCCGACGTGGAGCTGCTGCTCGGTGACTTGGTCACCGAGTACCAGACCAGCCGCGCGATCGCCCGCGCCGCCAAACGCGGCAACACCCTGCTGCGCCTACTGCAGGACCACGAATCCGGCGACGGCCCGATGGGCTGGGCCTCCGAAGCTGCCACCACCGAGACCTCGCCGGCATGGGCCGCCGACCGCGAGCGGCTGCGCGCCCACCTGCTCGGCGACCCGGAGCTCGCCCCGCACGCCCTCGCGTAGTGGCAGATCTGGGACGCCGACGCGAGTCGCTGGATCGACGTGACCGACCGCCCCGCTCACCTGCCCAGCGATCGCCACTGAGAGCAGGCGAACGGGTCGTGGGCCGGTGGGTCCGCACGTGGTGACGGCGTCGTCCCGCCGCGGGCCGCGTGTTCCCGCTGACGGCAGCCCGCCTGCCGCGAGGCGAATGACGTAGGCCCGAATCCTCGTCTGACCCGCACCACCGTCTGACCCGCACGACCTGGCCATTGCCCGGCCACCCCGCGCGACCCGCGCACCCCGGGCACGGCCGTACGGCCGTGCCCGGGTTTCTCCGTCACCACGGAAGGAACCCGATGACATCCACCATCTCGCACCGCCCGCCGGTCGAGGCGGACCCCGCCCTGCTGGCCCGCCTGCACCAGGGCGACAGCGCCGCGTTCGCCGAGCTGTACCAGCACACCGCGGACCGGCTGACCCGCTTCGTCGCCGCCCGGCTACGCGACCGCGGCCTGGTCGACGACGTGGTCCAGGAAGCGTTCTGCACCGCCTTGGCCGAGCCGCACCGGATCAGCGCCAACCTGATCGGCTCCATGCTGCGGCTGGCCGCCCGCGCGGTGACCGCGCAGTCCTGGTCGCAGCGGCGATACCTGCGTGCCGCCTACACCGTCTACGAGGACCGCACCGCAGCACCGCAACCGGCGGTGACCGCCGCCTTGCTGCACGGGCCCGGGTTTCGCCACGCGCTCGCCCGGCTCACCCCAGCCCAGCGCAAGGCGGTGCAGCTGCTCTACCTCGACGGCTACCCCCGCGACCACGCCGCGCGGCTGATGCACCGCAGCGTCGCCGCCGTGACCTGGCTCGAACGCGAAGGGCTGCGCAAGCTGCACGCCGCATACACGTCACACACGTCCCCCGCTGCCCGCTGACGCCAGCCGGCTGGACAGGACACCGTCACACCGAGCGCCCGTGCGGGCCGCGTGTAGCCGGCGGCCTGCGACAACAACCCGTAAGGAGAAGAAACCCGTGGTAACCCGTATCCAACGCATCGTCGAGGACGATTTCGACCACAGTACCGAGCAGGTCGGCACCTACCGGTTCGCCCTCGAAGGCCTCGAGTACGAGATCGACCTCGCCGGGCACAACCTCGAGCGGCTGCGCGCCGCGATGCGCCCGTTCATCGCCGCCGGCCGGAGGCTACCGAAAAGCTCAACCGGCAGAACCGGCCGTGCACCGGGAGCGAAGACCGACCCTGGCATCCGGCAGTGGTGGCGTGACCACCAGGTCGACCTTGGCCTGCCGGAGTACAACGCACGCGGCGCCATCCCGAACCAGGTGAAAGCCGCCTTCCGCGACCACACCACCCAGCCCTAACCGGCAGACGCTGCCGGCCAGGCGTCGGCAAGCCTTCGCGGACTGCCGCCGCAGCAATCCCCGACTGCCTATCCCCCTCCCTACGGCCGATGCCCGGCCCCGGCGCGCCCGCCGCACGCCACCTCCCCTTGTTCCGGGCGCGGCCAGACGGCCGTGCCCGGAACTCCCTCACACCCGCCTTGGTGAAGGAGACCGACCATGGCACCTGCGAACCCCACCCGCCGACCAGCCGGCAGACAGGCACATCGCCGCCGCTAGTGGGGCCAGCCGCATCTGGTTCCACCTCGACGACGTCATCCCGCTCGCGGTGCACGCCGCCAGCACCCCGAGCCACGGGTTCACCAGCGCCCAACTGCTGGCCCGGGCCCCGCTGCTGCCCGCCCTGATCGGGGAAGCGACCCTCGACGGGGACCGCCTGACCTCCAACGGGCAGCCCGGCTGGTTCGACGCCGACGGCAACGCGCATGCGGCGCGCGGACGTACCTGGGTCGACCGGCAGTACGGAACCGTCGCCACCGCGTTCGACAAGGTCGGCTATCTGCCGGTGCGCGGTCTGCCCGGCAGCACCTTCCACCTCGTCGACTGGCTGCAACAGGCGGCCGTGAGCGGGGCGCACTGGCTCAGCATCGACTTCACCCACCGACGCCAGGTAATCCGTCCGAGCCAACTCGCCGTCAGCGACCAGCGCGGCGACCTCTACCCGCCGGACGCGACCTGGGCCGAGGCGAGCGTGGCGTGCATACCGGCGACCGGCAGCGGCCGCTATCCGGCGTTGGTCGCAGCCGGCTACGCCAGCAACCACGGCGGTGTTCTCGCCCGTTTCGACCGGGACACCGCCGCCCGGATGGTGGACGACCTGCACCGCGCGCGAGGCCACCAGCCCGGCTTCCACGCCGTACTGCGCTGGGCGGGCGACCGCATCGAGGTCTACACCGAGAACCCCGACGGCCTCACCGGTCTGCGCCGCTACGACGTGGTCGGCCCGGACCCCGACGGCCGGTATCCCATCGGCGCGTACCTGTGGCCCTGGTTGTGCATGGACAACCTGTGAAGCCTCCCGCACCGGACACCGGACACGCATCCGACTTGATCAATCCCTTCTTCGAAGGGTGGATCAGTGCACCCCTCACCAGCCAACCGACCAGAAGGGAATAGTGATGACCGACGAATCCCGCGACCTGACCACCGGTGAGTCCGACCAGGCCGAGCCGGCGAACAGCAACTTCGCCGTCCTGGCCGCGATCGCGGAACTCGGCTTGGGCGCCACCCCCGCCGCCATCGCCAAGAAGGTCGGGATCGCCTACTCCACGGTGAACCCGAAGCTGCGCGCCTGGGAAACCGCCGGGCTGGCCGAACGGTTCCGGCACGACACCGGCCAGACGCTGTGGCGGCTGACCGACGCGGGCCGGGCCAGCACCGCCACCCCGCCCCAATTCGCCGACGCCGCAACGCCCCCTCAACCGGCCCCGGCGGACTCCCGCGAGATCACCGACGGCGGCGACGCCGACGAGACGACTCCCGTCGCTGCGCCCGCTCCCGCAGACAGCGACACGGCCACCCCTGAGCCGGTCACGGCCGACGCTGTCGGCGGCGACGCCGAAGCCGCCGTCGGCGGCGGCGAGGAGCGCGGCAGCGACAACGCCGCCGCGACCACTGCCGGCGCCACCGCGCAGCGGCCGAACCATCCCGGCACTGAGCCCGCCCCGGCGACGCCCGCACCCGATGAGACGGCCGAACCCCCGCGCGGCCAGCACGCTGGTAGCGGCACGCCGACGGGGGCTGCGCCGGCCAAGCGCAAACGCCCCAAGGGAGCGTTGAAGGCCAGTGCGCTGGCCATTCTGCAGGCCAACCCGGGCAGCGAGTACACGATCGACCAGCTGAAGAAGCTGATCGACCAGGCCGACGCGGGCACCGGCTACCCGGCGGCCAGCCACGGCGCCGTCTCCAACGCCCTCGACACCCTCGAACGAGACGGCGAGGCCGCGAAAGTCGACGACCGCAAGGCGGCGACCTTCACGCTCGCCCCCACGACTGACTGAAACCCGACCTGTCAGGCAGCCCGGGACGGGCGTCAGTCGTGGCCCGACACGCCCGTCCAGGTGCTCCTTGCTGCAAAGGAGCAACCCATTGTCCCCTGTTTGGATAATGATCTTCACCGCGCTCGGTGGTGTCCTGGCCGGCTTCGCCCTCGCCGGGGCACTGCTGTACCGGCACCTCGGCCATCTCGACGCCGCCCGCCGCCAGATCGCTACGGAGCAGCGACGCGCCGCCAACGCCGAACGGCTTGCCCGCCGCGACGACACCACCGGCCTGCCCAACCGGCGTGCCTTCCTCGAACACCTCGAGCAGGCACTCGCCGCCGACACCCCCGTCGGGGTGGTGATGCTCGACCTAGACGACTTCAAGACCGTCAACGACACCTTCAGCCACGAGACCGGCAACGACCTGCTCACCGCCGTCGGCATGCGCCTGGCCGACCTGCGCACACCGGTCCAGCTCGCCGCCCGCCTCTCCGGCGACGAATTCGCGCTGCTCGTCACCGGCGACGCCGAACAGACCCGCGCCTGCGCCCGCGCCGCCTGGCGGGCAATCACCAGCACACCAATCCCGATCGGTGACCGCACTGACTGGCGCATCAAGGCAAGCGTCGGCTACACCACCGACGGCGCCACACCCCGCGACCTGCTGCGCCACGCCGACGCGGCGATGTACCAGGCCAAACAAGCCGGCGGCGGAGTGTGCGACCGGACAGCAGCCACCGATGCGTGGCCGAAACCGCCAGGACACGGCCGCTGCCGCGACGCCCACCGCCGCTGACCGCCAGCGCACTCCACCCGAACTCGCGCAGGGCTCGCGTCCGCCAGCAACACGGGACGCGAGCCCCGCCTTGTCGGTCGGTCCGCTCATCAGGGCGGCGTCCCCGCCTTCCCGTCACCGAACTTTGGGAGTCCTTCGCGTGCTATCCCTCGACACGGTTCACGCCCTCGTCGACCACCTGATGCAACTCGACACCGCGCAGTCCTCGCTCATGCGTGGCCTGGGCACGATCGCGGTGGTCCACGACTATCCACTGCGGCACGGCACACCCGACCTGCGAGGCATGCGCCTGTTGCAGCTGCCGCTACTCACCGACCACCGCCGCCACCAGACGCTGCCAGCCGCCCTGCACGCGATCGCCGACTCGCTGGCCCCTGCGATAGCGGCACCGGACCTTGCACCGGCGCCGACCGAGCTGGCTTTGGATCCGTTCGATCTCGCCGTCCTTCGGCAGCGGGTGCACCGATCGGACCCAGGCCTGAGGCTGTTGGCTTGGGCGGTCTGCTACGACGACCTGCTCACCGACACCGACACCGACACCGACACCGACACCCTCACCCGAGTACGCCGCGTCGAGGCCCTCGACGTCGACGGGCGCGTCTACCAGCTCAGCCACACCGCACGCGAAGCCCACCCGGTGGTGCTGGTCGACGAGCAACCCAACCCGGTCGACCTGCCCGCCGCCTACCCGGGGCTCGCACGGCTCGCCGCAGCGTGCGACCACCCGCCGACTTGACCTCTATCGCCACCAACACCCGGGAGCGACTCGACGAGGCGCATCGGATGCAAAGGCTCGGCGAAGTCGCCGCGCTCGAGGAGAGTCTGCGGCACATCGAGGGAAAGAAGGGGCAAGCCGATCGGCTGCGCCGGCGAGCCGAATCCGGACCCGCCGGCCTGGGCTGACAGTCTTCTCGCGGTCGAGGGGTGCTCTGGCCGGGTGACGTGTCGGAATCGGTGCCGGGCGGCCGTCGCCTACAGGCGAATGCCCAGGCGCCGACCCAGCCAGGCGAGGGTAGGGACCGCTTGCTGGAGCTGCATCCTCCGCAAGGCGGGAGGGCCGGGCAGGTGGCCGTCCCGCCAGGCGCGTCCAGCCAGACCTGCCAGTGCCGCATTGACCGCATGCGGGTCGGCGTCCGCCCAGCAAGAGCGGCGCAATACGGCCTCGGGATCATGACCGCTCACGGCCATGTCCGGAGCCAGGCGAACCAGGTCCATCCACCCCGGCCCGGTCCACGCATGTGTCCAGTCCACCACCCACAGCCGCAGCCCGTCGTCAGCGGCATACCTGATGACGTTGTCCCGCCGGAGGTCCCCGTGCTGCATCGCATCACCCGGACCCAACGCGGGAAACCACTGTTCCTCGAGTTCGGCCAGCAGATCCACCGCGATCGGCACCGGCAGTTCGATGTCGCGCAGATGCGCCACCGTGGAGGCGTCACCTCCCGGACGGCGCGCCAGGGACCGCCAGGCGCCCAGCATCGGAGCGAACGCGTCCGCATATCGGATCGTCCCCGGCAGAGGCGGGCCTGCCAGCCGTTTCTGGATTACGGCCAGGACGTCCAGCATCGCGGCGACCGCCGACTCGTCCCACTGCGCGGCAGTGGATCCCGGAACGTGCTCATAGACGGCTACGACCCAGCCCTCGGGTTCTTCCGCCGTGAGCAACCGTGGCGACAAGTCCCCGATGAGCGGCGCCAACTGCACACCGGTGCGCACGGCCTCACCAAGACCGCCGCCGGTTGGCGCAGCCTTGACGAACACTGACCGGCCAGATCCACCGGTCACGGCAGATGCGATCGACGGAGTGAACCCCGCAGCGGCCGGCCGTTCGAACTGCACCGACTCGCCCAGCGCTTCCTCTACGACAGCACGGACCTGCCGCGGCGCCTCAGCCAGTCGGGGGCGCACCACATCACCTCCGGCCATCGGATTCGCCAATCTATGCGGACCGCTAACGATCATGTCGGCACCATCCTGTCGCCCGCCAGCTCCATCAGACCAACGCTTTCCGGCACCAATTCGTGGTCGGGGCGCCTCCGCAGACCCGTACTGCATTGATGATCTTCATGATGCGGAGAAAAGGCCCCGACGGCGCGCCCCTGCTGCACGGCGAGAAGGTCGCCGTCCTCGCCCGCGGAACCCGCCCTTCCGACACCCCCGACACCCAAGTCGCGGCCACGCCGACCCCGTCCGGGGCGGCGTGGCCCGCAGCCATGCCCGCCGACCAGCAGGCCAACCGCAAACCTGACGCGATCGAGGAGAGAACAACCGTGAGCACCCACAACTACGTCGGCATCCACGACCCCGACCAGCCCGGACAGGTCCGGCTGCGCTACGTCCACAGCGACGGCTACCCCCACTACATGATCCCCACCCTGCGCAAGATCTGGGCCGGGGCCGCCGCCGGTGACACCCCCCGGCTGGCCACCCTTCTGCTCGCCCACGACTGGGACTACCTCGACCCGGAAACCACCGATGACAGCACCTCGACGCCGCCGCTGGCCGGTGAGCAGCTGATCCCCGGCGTCGGCATGACCCTGGCCGCCACCGGCGGCGACGGCCAGGTCCTGCCGCCCGAACCGGTCACCGTCGTCGCGCTGACCGCCACCGGCGACCTGGACGCCCACTGGATCTACCTGATCGACCCCGGCACCGACACGCTCACGGTGCACACCAGCGGCGGCGACGCCGTCGGCACCGAGCCGCTCGCGTCATGAGCCGCCACCTCGTGGCCGGCCCCGCACCCGGATCGGCCACGAGGTGGGCCTCCGCAGCGGTGGACCAGCGGCCACCCCGGTCCGGTCGGACACCGGCACACCAAACTGGAGGTGACCGGTGATGATCTCGCGTGCCATCGTCGGGATCGCGGTCGCGGTCGCCGCCGTGCTGCTGGGCTGCTCCGGCCTGCTGCTCGGCGGCGGCGGCGGCGCGTCGGCGAACTGCCTGCCCGCCGCGGATGCGTCGCTGACCGGCTCCAGCGCTTCGGTGAGCGGCGGTGCGAGAGCCGCGCCCGGGCCGATCGGAGAGTGGAACGCCGAGCAAGTCGCGAACGCGGCGGTCATCGTTGCGGTCGGCCAGCGCCTGCAGGTCCCGGCCCGCGGTCAGGTGATCGTGGTGGCCACCGCCATGCAGGAATCCTCGCTGGTCAACCTGGCTGGCGGGGACCGCGACTCGGTCGGGCTGTTCCAGCAGCGCCCGAGCCAGGGCTGGGGCACGCCGGCGCAGTTGCAGGACCCGCAGTACGCGGCGACGAAGTTCTACACCAAGCTGCTAGCCGTCCCCGGCTGGCAGACGATGACCCTGGCGCAGGCCGCGCAGGCGGTGCAGATCAGCGCCTATCCGCAGGCCTACGCGAAGTGGGAGCCGGATGCCGTCCAGCTGGTCGGCGCTGTAGGTTCCGCGCTCGGATTAGCAATTCCGTTCGATCTTGAGCAGTGTCTGAGCACTTGTGTCGTGATTACGGCTGCGGATTCCGGTAGCTGTGTTGACGCTGCCACGGTTTTCGGTCGGGCGCAATCGTGGTTGACCGCCTGGTCGGATGGCCCGGTTCCGTACCTGTCCAGCGGTGACCCTGCGGATTGGTTTCAGGGCTACCGGCGGGACTGCTCCGGTTACGTGTCGATGGCCCTCGGACTGGAGGGGCCGGGGTTGAACACGTCAGGGCTGGCGGCGCGTTCCACCATCATTTCGAAATCCGCGTTGAGGCCGGGCGATCTGTTGATCAATACAGCGCCGAATCTGCGCGGGCACGTGGTGTTGTTCGAGCGGTGGGCGGATGCGTCGATGACGCGCTATTACGGCTACGAGCAGACCGGGAGCGGGGATACGCAGCATCGGGCTATTCCGTATCCGTACTTCGGTGACTACCCGATGAATCCTTACCGATTCGGTTCGGCATGATGACCGCCGGCAGCGAAGCCCCCGGGGCGCAGAAGGCGACGGGACGCGATGCCACCGCCGCCAAGTGGGCAGCGATCGCGGGCAGCAACTGGGCCCGATATGCCGCAACCCACAGACTCCACCGCGGACCCCAACGCTGATCCACCGGCACGCTGCTATTCGCCAACTCCGAAAAACCCTCCGCCACTCTCCCGCCGAGACCCGAGCACTCGATCATGCCGGGACCGGTAAGCCGGCCCGCAGACGCGATCCTGGAATGATCTCGCCATGGCCACCTATGAAGTTGCGTTGGTGCTTCTCGTCGACTCCTCGGGAGCGGTACTGATGCAGCATCGCGATGATCGAACCTCGGCCTCTCCGAACCAGTGGAGCCTGCCCGGCGGCCATGTCGAGCCAGGTGAGACGCCCGAACAGGCAGCGCATCGAGAGTTGCTCGAAGAGACGGGCCTGGCGGCGGGGGAGCTGAATCCGCTATGGAGTGGCCCTCGTCCGTACGAGGCGGGCTTCCCGCACACGGTGACCGTGCACGTTTTCCATGGCACGACCGACGCTTCGCAGCAGGACGTGGTAGTCGGCGAAGGGCGCGCAATGGTGTTTGTCCCACAGGAAAAGGTTCTTGACCGGGACCTGGCCGTGACGACTGCTGCGGTCCTGCCGCTCTATCTCGACAGCACTGAAGATGCGCACTGATCTTCCGCGATCCGTGTCGGCGGCGCCCTTCGCCCGGTGACAGATCGTGAACGCCGGATGGTGAGGCGTCGCCTACCGCTGATCTTGAAGTACCAACAGACGTTTGAAACCGGCGCAGCTCCTCCGCGGGCTGGGAGCCGGTGGCGGCTCTTCGGCTTCACCGAAGTCGAGCCGCCGTCCAAGCCCTCCTCCTGACCGACTCTCTACCGACCACTTCCCGGCCCACCGGCCTCGCCGAACGCTCGGCGGGCACCGGTGACCACGATCGATCCATCGACCGGGTGTAGCGCCCCACGTCCTCGATCTGCGTGATCGAGGCGTCCAGGGCGATCCACCCGTCTCCGCCGTGCGGCTACAGGCCTGCGCACCCGGAGACGGGTGCACAGGCCTGTCCGCCTTCTCGGAAAGGCCGAAGCTTTGACGACACCCAACACTTCGTCCAACCCTGCGTCTGCCACCGGTAGATCCGGCTATCTGTACCGCAAGGTCGCCCTTTACCTACGTGATCATCCCGACCGTCCACACAAGGTCGGCGAGATCACCAAAGCCATCGACGCGCCCTCGACCGGCGCCGTGTTCGAAGTCGGCAAGAAGATGGCGGCCGCCGGGCACGCCACCCACCACACCAACCCGCACCGATTCCAGATCACCCAGGCCGGTATTGACGCCGCCGGCAGCCTCCTGCCTGCCGCAGGCAGGCCGCGCAGCGGATCCGGGCGCCGCCGCGCCGGGAAGCCGACACCGGTCACCCGCCCCAGCGGCCAGACCTACTACCCGCGCCGGCTCGGCGGCGACTGGGACATCGAGGTCCTGCACAAGCTGCGCAAACAGCAGGTCCCGGTGCTGCTGTACGGGCCGCCGGGCACCGGCAAGACCGCGATGCTGGAAGCCGCCTTCGACGACCTGCTCACCATTGCGGGCACGGGCGACACGATCGTCGACGACTTCCTCGGCTCCTACGCGCCGCTGCCCGGCGGCGGCTACGACTTCGTCTACGGCCCGCTCGTACAGGCCATGCGCGAGGGCCGGGCGCTGCTGGTCGACGACGCCACCCTCATCCCACCCGGGTCCTGGCGGTGCTGTACCCGGTGATGGACGGCCGCGGCAAGGTCACCGTCACCACCCCGCATGGCACCGAGATCGTCGAAGCCGTCGACGGGTTCTACGTGTGCGGCGGCCACAACCCCGGCGTGCACGGAGCCGTCCTCACCGAAGCCCTCGGCAGCCGATTCACGGTGCAGATCGAAGTCACCACCGACTGGGACCTGGCCCGCGAACTCAAAGTGCCCAAGGCCGTCGTCGACGCGGCGATCGACCTCAACGCCGAACTGAGCGCCGGCCGGATCGGCTGGGCGCCGCAACTACGCGAGCTGCTGGGCTTCGTCAAGGTCAAAGACACCCTCGGCATGGCCGCCGCCCTGTCGAACCTGGCCGGCATCGCCCCCGACGACTGCCGCACCGAGGTCACGACCGCGTTGTCGCGGCACACCGGCAAGCCGATCACCCCCCTCACCCTCGGCAAACGCTGACCCACCCGTGTGAAGGAGGCACCTGATGTCGCAGTCGAACAAACACCGCCGCCCCGGCAAACCGAAAACCCCCGCCGCCCCCGACGACGACTGGCAACCCTGGTCCGACGCCTGGACCAAACACGTCCCCACGCTGACCGGCCGCACCGACCTGCACGTGTTCGTCGCCCCCGGCGCCGGCGGCGGCTCCCCGGAATGCTTCTACCCCGCGCTGCGGCGCATCGAAGTCGACGCCGACTACATCGCCGACACACCGCAGATCGCCGACCCCCGCAAAGCCGGCCACAAGAGGATCGTGCCCACCGGCTACGGGCTGCTCGTCCACGGCGCCGCGCACGCCGCCCATAGCCGGTGGACCACACCGCCCGGCACGAGGCCGATCCTCGCCGAGGTCGCCGATCTCCTGGAGGAGTCCCGCGCCG
The DNA here is from genome assembly GCF_015704865.1 of Actinoplanes aureus. Classification (GTDB taxonomy): domain Bacteria; phylum Actinomycetota; class Actinomycetes; order Mycobacteriales; family Micromonosporaceae; genus Actinoplanes; species Actinoplanes aureus. Next base: position 86,096 of record NZ_JADQTO010000035.1, read on the forward strand.
AAGGCCGGCAACGCGGCCGGCGTCGCACCGACCGCCGCTGGCTGCGTCACACCGTCAACACCATCCTGATCGACGCCAGGACCGCCCCGGTCGACGACCTCTGGCATGCCGGCGTCCTCGCCGCGCTGCTGCTGGCACGCGTCGATGCCCGCATCCTCACCAGCAAAGACGTCCGCGGCATCCGGGCCGCCGTCACCGCGGTCCTCGGCCGTCCGCGACTACGCCGGCTGCGCGAGGTGTGGAAGCAAGCGCACCTGGTCGACGACACCGACGCCTCCTCGATGATCGAACTGGCGCGCCGGTGGTGCGAGATCCTCGGCATCGACCCGAACCGGCACCGCAAGATCCCTACCGCCGACGCGGGCGAGTTCCCGGGCCGCCTCGAGCAGGCCCTGGCAGACTTCCTTGCCGCCGCCGTCGGCCTCACTCCCACCGACTACCGGGCAACGATCCTCAACCGGCGCCACCAGGCGCCCGGCGACTGGCCATCCACCCCGCCCACCGCCGAGCAGCATGCCGCCGCCCGCCAGCTCGCCGACCGCATCCGGCGAGCCCGCATCCGCAACCCCGAAACCGTCCGACGCGGTGCCGTGCTGCCGCCCGGCCGGCTGCGCACCCGGCACGCGATCGCCGCCGACGCCCAAATAGCTGCCGGCCAGACCCCGACCGCGCAGCCATGGCAGCACCGCACCCAGCAGCCGCCGCCGAAACCGACCCTGCACCTCGCGGTCCTGGCCGACCTGTCCGGCTCCATGCGCACCTACGCGGCCGAACTGTCGTCCGCGGCGTGGATCTTCGCGCACGCCGCTCACCGCGGCCAGGCAGTCACCACCACCATCGGCTTCGGCGAGCGCACCACCCTGCTGGTGCCACCGAACAGCCGCCCCAGCCAAGTGCTGCACATGCAACCCGAAGGCGGTACCTACACCTTCTGCGACGCCGTGAAACTCGCCGACCAGATGCTCGAGCTGCGGCACGGCCGCACCCTGCGGCTGCTCGCCGTCGTGTCCGACGGCGATCTCGCCGACAAACCCGCCGCGCAGAAACTGATCACCACCCTGCACCGGGCCGGCTGCGCCGTGCTGTGGCTGCACCCCGCCGAGCTGGACAGCCATACCTTCACCAGCACCACCACGATCACCGTCGCGGACCCCGTCGACGCCGTCGTCCGCATCGCCGACGCCGCCGTCACCGCCATCGAGAACGCCTGACCCCGTGCCGCCGGGGCCGAACAAAGCGACAGCAGGCGACAACCGTCACCTTCCACGCCTGGGCCTGAACTACGGGCCGCCCCTGGCAGGCAGACCCGCGTCGCCGCCATACCAGCCCGCTGAAGCGCTGCCAGAGGCACGGCGCCGCTTCCAGCGCCGCGACCGCAATGGCAATGCCACGACGCCGGAACAACTCTCGAAGGAGATTGCCTCTCATGCCGAGCATCGACGAATTCCTGCAGGAGCAGGTCAAGATCATCGACCGGGTCGGCTGGTCCGTCGTGCACGTCGTCCCTACCTCTGACGACCCGCCCACCGCTGTTTCGTTCTCCTACACCGTCGGACTCACCGCCCACGATCACCCGGAGCTGCTCGTCGCCGGCCTGCCCGCCGAGCTCGCGCACGGACTGCTCAACGACCTCGCGCGCCGCGTGTACGACAAAGCCGCACGGTTCTCCCACGGCGAGCTCATCGGCGACGTCCTCGTCGGCTACGACGCGATCATCGTCGACGGTCCGCCGAACGACGACCTGCATCCCGGCGCGGCGTTCGCCGTTTACGGTCGCGACAAGGTGCGCCTGCACCAACTGGTCTGGCCCGACGAACAGGGCCGATTCCCCTGGGAGACGGGCTACGGATACCCGCCGCACGCGCAGCCGCTGATCGCACACCCGCAAACTTTGCCACCCGAAGAGCAGAGGAACCGATGACGCCGTAACCCGTCTGCGCGCCGACCGGCATCGTCACGATCGAGCCGCTCCCGGTGAGCAGGCCTCCGGGCGCGTACGCGATAGCCGGTGCGCAGCTCAAGGCCGTCGCGGGGTAGAAGGTGACCCTGGTCTGTGCGGCGCGTCGCCTGCGGATCCTGGAACACCTCGAGATGTCCCGTTCGACGAAGAGCTCCGATCCCTCACCGCAGGGCACTTCGTCGCCGACGAGCCCGTCGGCCCTGACCGGTTCGCCGAGCAGCAGCGCGGCTGACGGGGCAAGACGGCAGGTCCACCGCCGGTGGTCCGGACGGTTGCGCCCGCATACGCAGGACGAGCAGCTGCGCTGTACTCGTGGTCCGGGCGCCGCAACGCCCGGACCACGAGTACGAAACCGAGGGCTTTTACTCGTTGGGAGTAGGTGTCGGTGTACGGGTCCCATGCAGAGCCAGGTACGCCAGGCCCCATAGAGGTAGAAACGCCTGGCGCTCCGATCCTGCGGTGACTGCCGACCCGACGATCTCTTCCGCATCTCACGCTTAGTTAATGGCATGGTCGCCCGGCGCTCGGATCGCGGCTTACCTATTGAGTGATTGCACGACCGCAGCCCGGCCAGGTTGGGTCGAGGTGACCGGTGGAGTCGCTCTCATCGCGGCTGCCCACCGCAGTTTGGTGTGGCTCTCATCTGGCGTGCGCCCCACCGGTCACCGCGGCGGCGAGAGGCTCCAGAGGGGACTGCCCAGCTCAAGGTAGCGCTGCCCTCCCGTCGACAACCGATGTCGGATTTGGGGAGGGCACGATGGCTGAGGTCATCATCGGCGTGGACCCACACAAGCGTTCCGCCACCATCGAAATCATCAACGCCCGGGAGAAGACTGTCGGGCAGGGCCGGTTCGGCACCGACCGTGACGGCTACCAGGCCATGCTCGCCGCCGGCCGCCAGCACAAGGACCGCCTCTGGGCGGTCGAGGGCTGCAATGGCATCGGCCGCCACGTCGCCCAGCGCCTGGTCGCCGACGGTGAGACCGTCGTCGATGTGCCCGCGAAGCTGTCCGCCCGCGCGCGGGTGTTCGCCACTGGTCAGGGCCGCAAGACCGACCCCGTCGATGCCCGCAGCGTCGCCGTAGTCGCCCTGCGCACCGAAGGCCTGCGCCAGGTCGTCACCGACGACACCACGGTCGCGTTACGGCTGCTGGTCGACCGCCGTGACCAGCTCGGCCGCGCCCGCACCGACGTGGTCTCCCGCTTACATCACCTGCTGCTCGAGTTGGTGGCTGGCGGCGCGAAGAAAGATCTGTCCGCCCAGCAGGCCCGCGCTCTGCTCAACACCGTGCGTCCCCGTGACGTGGCCGGCAAGACCCGCCGCTGGCTCGCCTCGGAACTGATCCACGAACTCGTCGTCATCGACAAGAAGATCAAAACCGCGAAACAGGAACTCACCGAGCTGGTCAACACCACCGGCAGCAAGCTGATGGAGCTGACCGGCATCGGACCGTCCGGCGCCGCCCGGCTGCTCGGCGACATCGGCGACATCGCCCGCTTCGCCAGCCGCGCCCACTTCGCCTCCTGGAACGGCACCGCACCGATCGACGCCTCATCCGGCGAGCAGACCCGGCACCGCCTATCGCGCGCCGGGAACCGGCGCATCAACCGGGCGCTGCACATCATGGCCATCGTCCAACTGCGCCGAGACACCGAAGGCCGCCGCTACTACCGGCGCCGGCTCGCGGCCGGCAAGACCCCGATGGAGGCCCTACGCGCATTGAAACGGCGTCTGTCCGACATCGTCTACCGGCGGATGGTCGCCGACGCCAAGCTGCTCCAGACGGGCCCGGGAGGACACGTGGGGGCGACTCTGCAATCCAGCGCGGCCGACCCAAACCCCAGGATCGACACTTCGGAGAAGTCACTTCCCGGACCCGCCGGATCCCACCTTAGAGCACCAATCTCCGCCACCCATTGACAGAGAGGGGTGCCAGAAGCGCGCACCTGAACTTGTCGGGGCCGCAGGTGAGCGAGTCCCTCAGCCAGCGTCGCTCGAGACCGCGTCAAGACCTTAATCTGGCCAGCTCGACGGTTCAAGAATGCAGGGGGAGCCACCGAATATCTTCGTCGTACCGCTATCGGGCAACCGTTCATGTTTTGATTCTCGCCGCATGCCGACGTTTACCCTTGAAAATTCTGAGATCCCGCCGATGGAACGAGCTTCCTGGTACCTACCAGCCGTGCCATTGAAGCTGATATCGACGAAGCCATGGGTTTCTAGATACCGACGTGCCTGATCGAACCACGCATCGCTAGTCGCAAGGGGCACTTCTCCAAGGTAGTAATAGAACGTAATCTTGGTCTGCCCATCCGAGTCTCCGTCGAGTCCATCGCAAGACCCTACGTAGGGGCCGTGGCTTGGGCTGGGCAACGGAGGCCGGGGATCCAGGCTTCCGGCGAATGCAGTGACCGCATCCCCGACCATGGTTAAGCCATTGGCGTAGGTGATACGAGACCTGGCCTCGCACCCGAGGAGAGTCGCGACTAATCCCATTGCCACTATCCCAGCACCTTTGCGAACAACCGCGCGCCTCAAGGATGACGATGGTCGGGAAGCGATGTCGTGGTCGTCGCTGTCGCGTCTACCCATAGAGCCATGGTGCACCGTTGATCGCGGCGCCGGCCGGGGTACACGGCAACCGGTTGCAGCTCCTGCCCGCTCCCGCTTCGGTGCCGCCGCAGTATTTAAGCTCTCGATCAGGCGCCCCTTCTCGGCTAGATCCGCGAGTTCGGCTGACCGGCACGTGTGTACGCAGCGTGACGGCGAACAGTAGCCGACGCGCTGTGACAGCGGCAAATCAGGCCATTGGCCGGTTGGCGTCGCGGATTGTGAGCGAACCGCTCCCCTCCTTCTCTGCCACAGGAGATGATTTCGCCACGAACGCGGAGTCCTGCCACCAGCCGCCGCGAGCGAAGGGGATGCATGTTTAGGCAAGCGGACTCAGGATCAAGCAGCCGATCGGCCGGGGGTTCCCGTCGGACTTGGATGTTCGGCTTTCTGGGATCGCTGCCTCAGGTTCTCCTTGCGATGCTGCTACTCCTACAGAGCCAGGGCTTGTCTGGCAGCGACGCGAAGATGCAGTCGCAACTCGGGCTTTTTGCCGCCGCCGTGTTTCTCTTCTGGTCGCTGGCCGGGTGCGGGCTACTGGCTCTCTGGAGCCGCGCGAGGGCGCTTGCCGCAGCTCTTGGGTGGGGAGCAATGGCCGGATTCGCGTTAGCGGTTGTCGTCGCTCTCGCAGCTTGATCACCGTCTGTAAATGACCGGTGTCTCGACGGCGGTCTCGGCGTGATCGGATGCACTCAACTCGGCACGAGCGCGTATATCCAGCTGGTGTGGGATGTCGGTGGCCTGGTGCGAACGGCGCCCCACCGCCTTGAGGCCGGAGCTCTCTGGCGGGTCCTGGCCGCTTCGGACGTTGGGGGGCCGGCGCCCGTAACCCGGAGACGTGACCGTCGTTGTTGGCCTCATGGGGAACGAAGATCGCGAGTACATCTGCCGGGAATGTTCGCGCAAGGTAACTGACGTGCGCATGGTGCCGGGTGAGCCCACGCAAAGCGCCTTCTCGTCGGGCGGAACCAGGCATGACCTGGTCCCGGTCGGCATCTGCGAGAAGCATGGCGAGGTGCGGGCGCGATGATGGACGAACGCTGGCGTGAGATCGACAGCGCTTTGCTGCTTTGGATGCAGGCGGCGACGGCTGGTCTGGCCAACAGGAATCCGCAGGCGATTGGCGGTGCGGTGATGGGCGACAACGATGTGCTGGGGCATGCACGGTTGCTTGAGCGGTTGGTCCAGACATACCCGCAGGTGCACGAGTCGCTGTTGGCGAAAGTTGCCAACTACGAGGACATCGTGCGGGTGGCGCAGGAGGTACTGGGCGAGGCTTCTCGGCGGTAGCCGCTGCACCTCACGCGCCGATCGGGCACCCCGAGCGCTGGATAGAAATCGATAACGGCCACCCTTCGGGTAGGACACGGTTCGCGGCGCCGCACCAAACCTGCGACGCCCTCACATCGGCATTATGCAGGTAATCCTTGTCAAGTTGATCATGATGCTTGTTGGTCCAGGCCGTTCAGGAGTCGGGTGAACAGGTCGGCGCGGTGGGTCTGGTCGTGTTCGGCGGCGTGGTCGTGCTGGGCTTGCAGGGTGGGCCGGAACTCGATGCTGGTCTGGAAGAAGGTGCAGGTTTCGCAGATGGCTTCGAAGGCGCAGTCGAGTTCGGGTGGGCGGGTGCAGTAGCCGTTGCCGAGCAGGCGGTGGTGCTCACGGCGTAGCCGTGCCATGCGGGGGCCGATGATGTCCGCGGGTAGCGGTTTTCCTTGCTGGTAAAGGGATTCGACTTTCTCGGTGACGGCGAAGTATTCGTCGGCGACGGTGCGGTTGGCGATTTTGGCGTAGCGCAGGGTCATGTCGAGGCTGCGGTGGCCGGGGTCTGTCCAGTTAACGGCTGATCTTGGTTGTTGAACGGGGTCAGTGGGCGGCCGGGGTCAGCCGGCCTTCGAAGGCGATCTGGAACGCGTTCAGGGGTGCTTTCCAGCGCATGGTCCACCGGCGGCGGCCGGCGCCGGTGGGGTCCAGACTCATCAACGCCAGGTAGACGCATTTGAGTGCGGCCTGCTCGTTCGGGAAGTGACCGCGTGCCCGGACGGCCTTGCGGATGCGGGCGTTGACGCTCTCGATCGCGTTTGTGCTGCAGATGACCTTGCGGATTTCCACGTCGAAGGCGAGGAACGGCACGAACTCGGCCCAGGCGTCGGACCACAGCTTCACGATCGCCGGATACTTTCTGCCCCAGGCCTCGGCGAACTCCATGAACCGCTCGGTCGCGGCGTCCTCGGTCGCCGCGGTGTAGACCGGCTTGAGCGCTCGGGCAATCTTGTCCCAGTCCTGCCGCGCTGCGTAGCGAAACGAGTTACGCAGCAGATGTACCACACACGTTTGCACGATCGTGCGGGGCCAGACCGCCTCCACCGCCTGCGGCAGGCCCTTCAACCCGTCGCAGACCAGCATCAGCACGTCGGCGACGCCCCTGTTCTTCAGCTCGGTGAGCACGTGCAGCCAGTGCTTGGCGCCCTCACCGCCGTCACCGGCCCACATGCCCAGGATGTCGCGGTGCCCGTCGACGGTGACCGCCAAGGCGAGGTAGATCGGCCGGTTCGCGACCTGACCGTCCCGAATCTTCACGTTCACGGCGTCGATGAACACCACCGGGTAGACCGGGTCCAGGGGCCGGTTCTGCCACTCGGCCATGCCCTCGATCACCTTGTCGGTGATCGTGGAAATGGTCTGCTTGGACACCTCGGTGCCATACACCTCGGCCAAGTGAGCAGCGATCTCGCCGTGGGTCAGACCGCGGGCCGACAGCGACAGCACCAGCTCGTCCACGCCGGTCAGCCGGCGTTGCCGCTTGCGCACGATCTGCGGCTCGAACGTGCCGGCCACATCGCGCGGCACCCGCACCTCGACCGGGCCGACATCGGTCAGCACCGTCTTGGCGCGGTGTCCGTTGCGGGAGTTGCCGCTGCCGCGGCCCTCGGGATCGTGCTTGTCATAGCCGACATGGTCGGTGATCTCACCCTCGAGCGCAGACTCGAGGACCCGTTTGGTCAGCTTCTGCAGCAGCCCACCCTCACCGGTCAGCTTCAGCCCGTCACTACGGGCCCGGTCGACCAGCATCGCGATCAACTGCTCGTCGGTGGCCGAGCTGGCCAACTCACCGGCACGGTCTTGCTCGACGATCGGCTCGGTCGTCATCGTGGCGCATCTCCTCAAGATCGAGATCCGCCGTATTTGTACAGTCCCCAAAGTAGCGCTGCCCTCCCGCCGACACACGTGTCGGGACCAGGGAGGGAGTTGCTGGTGGCTCGGGTCATCATCGGGGTGGATCCGCACAAGCGGTCCGCGACCATCGAGGTCATCAACGAGCGGGAGCAGACGATCGGGCAGGGGCGCTTCGGCACCGACACCGACGGCTACAAGGCGATGCTCGCCACCGGCCGCCGGCACAAAGACCGCGAATGGGCGGTCGAGGGTTGCAACGGCATCGGCCGGCACGTCGCGCAACGCCTGGTCGCCGACGGCGAAACCGTCGTGGACGTGCCCGCGAAGCTGTCCGCACGAGCCCGGGTGTTCGCCATCGGGCAAGGCCGCAAAACCGACCCAGTCGACGCCCGCAGCGTCGCCGTGGTCGCCCTGCGCACCCCGGACCTACGGCGGGTGCAGACCGACGACACCACCGTCGCGTTGCGGCTGCTGGTCGACCGCCGTGACCAGCTGGGCCGCGCCCGCACCGACGTGGTCAACCGGCTGCACACGCTGCTGCTCGAGCTCATTCCCGGTGGCGCGAAGAAGGCCTTGTCCGCCCAGCAGGCCCGCGCCTTGCTGGCCAGCGTGCGCCCACGTGACGTGGTCGGCAAGACCCGCCGCTGGCTAGCGTCGGAGCTGATCCACGAACTCGCCGTCCTCGACAAGAAGATCAAGATCGCCAAACAGGAACTCACCGAACTGGTCGCCAGCACCGGCAGCCGGCTGCTGGAGCTGCCCGGCATCGGCCCGTCCGGCGCCGCCCGGCTGCTCGGCGACGCCGGTGACATCCGCCGCTTCGCCAGCCGCGCGCACTTCGCCTCCTGGAACGGCACCGCCCCGCTCGACGCGTCCTCCGGCGACAACAACCGCCACCGCCTCTCGCGCGCCGGCAACCGACGCATCAACCGTGCCCTGCACATCATGGCCATCGTCCAACTGCGCCACGACACTGAAGGCCGCCGCTACTACCGGCGCCGGCTTGCCGAAGGCAAACCACCGATGGAAGCGCTGCGCGCTCTGAAACGCCGGCTGTCCGACGTCGTCTACCGGCAGATGCTCGCCGACGCCAAACAGCTAGAAACGGGCCCGGGAGGACACACGGGAGCGACTCTGACATCCAGCGCGGCCGACCCAATCCCCATGATCGGCACTTCGGACAAGTCACTTCCCGGACCCGCCGAACCACAGCCTAAAACACCCCACATGATCAGCACTTGACAGAGAGGGGTGCCAGATCAGTGCGCGGCTGTCCGTTGACCCGCGGTGGATCGACCTTCTCATCGTCAGTTGCCTCCGAGTATTCCTAGGCGCGGATCGAGGACGCTCAGATTTACATTCTGCCGACCTTCGAACGTACGCCTTCATCGTTTCACTGTCCGAGTCTGGCCTGCGTCTCGCGCCAAGGCCGGCCAGCTCCAGCAAGACCAGGTTTCTTCGCTGACAGGGCGTCTCGAGGCCGGCCAGCGAATTGATCATGCATCGTCGGATACAGAGAGCGAACTACCGTTCGATCGAGCAACTGAGTGCTGCGCTTCAGCTCGTTATACGGCCCTCGGCGGTATCGACCACAAAGCAGGCGCAGTCCAGGATCTCCAGGAGCGCGGCCCGGACCCGCCGGATC
>NZ_JADQTO010000036.1 GCF_015704865.1 Actinoplanes aureus
TCAACCAGGATGTCCGGGCCCCAGCGCGCCCGCCGGGCCCATGCAGGGGGTCACGCTCACCCCGGGCCTGCATGGGCCCGGCGGGCGCGCTTCGGCCGCGACCACGCTGCCGATCGCGGGCAGGGCGGGAGGTGTGGTTTTTGGGGACGGCCGTTACGCGTACCGGATCGATTTGATGGAAAGCACTGTCGGCACCGGCGTGCCTCCTTCACTGAAACGGGTGAAGGTCAAGCCGGCGTCCAGGAAAGCGTGCAGCAGGCCGGGCAGCGGCCAGTGGCTGGCGCCGACCTTGTCGCGAACCCCCTGGGTGGTCCAGGAGGCCTTGGTCCAGTGGCCGTCCAGGTACCCGGGGCGGATGACCACCGCCTGCGGATCGCTGCGGTCGGCGAAGCCGCCGCAGAACGCCGGATGCACACCGACATGGACGAACGTCCCGCCGGGCCGCAGCACCCGGGCCACCTCGCGCAGCACACCCGGATAGCCGGGCATGTCGGTGTGCACCATCACCGCGACGGCGGCGTCCAGCACGCCGTCGCGGATCGGCAACCGGGTCGCGTCGGCGCGGGCGACCGGAAGGCGGCCCGCGGCGTAGCCCAGCATCCCGCTGGAGAGATCCACGCCGACCGGCGTCCAGCCGAGAGCGCGTAGCTGCTCGGCGTGGACACCGGTGCCGCAACCCACCTCCAGGCAGCGGCCGCTGCCCGGGCCGAGCAGGTCGGTGAGCGCCCGGCGGATCCCCAGCGGGTCGCCGGGGCTGCTGGCCGGGAGGAACTCCTGCTCGTACCAGTCGGCGATCTCGTCGTAGGCGGCGGTCACAGCACCCATTCGTCGTCGCGGATGATGTCGACGGTTCCCTTCGGGCCGGTGCCGGTCACGGTGATGCCGTCGCCGCCGATCACCACGTCGGTGTGCACGCCCGACGTGTTCAGGCCCAGGCCGGCACGTTCGGCGTCGCTCATCGCGAGCCCGCCGGGCACCGCGAACGGGAAGCTCTGGCCCCAGGCCACGTGGCAGCCCGCGTTCTCGTCGAAGAGCGTGTTGTGGAAGACGATGCCGGCCCGGGCGATCCGGCTGTCCCGGTCCACCAGCGACACCTCACCCAGGTAGCGGGCGCCCGGATCGGTCTCCAGCTGGGCCTCGACCACGTCGGCGCCGGAGTCGGCGGTGACCTCGGTGACCCGGCCGCCGGCGAACCGCAGCCGCAGGCCGGTGACCAGCCGGCCGTGCAGGACGAGCGGTTTCGTCACCCGGATCACGCCCTCGGCCGTCCGGCGGTCCGGGCTGGTGAAGACCTCCTCGGTGGGGATGTTCGGCAGATAGGCGATGCCGTCCGCGTCGACCATCCCGCCGCCGGTCCAGTGGCAGCCCGGGATCAGGCCGACGGTCAGGTCGGTGCCGTCACCCAGATACCGGATCTCGGTCAGCTCCAGCGCGTCCAGCTCCGCACCACGTGCCGCCAGGGTCTCCGCGCGCTGCTGCCAAGCGGCGGCCGGGTCCGGCTCGTCCAGGCGCATCGCGGTGGCCACCGCGTCCCAGAGCCGGTCCACGTCCGGCTCACCGAAGATCTGGGTCGCCCAGCCCGGGTTCGGCGCGCCCACCGCGGTCCAGCGCAGCTTGCCGAGCACCGCCACACGCCGGGCCCGCGCCTCCTCGAGCGGGAAGGCGGCGGCCCGCACCGGGTCGGCGCCGTCGAGCACGTGCGGGTCGGGGTCGCCGAGCAGGCTGATCGAGGCGGCGCCCTGCTCGCTCCACTCCTTGATCCGCTGCAGGGCCCACGGGCGGCTCCGCCGCAGAGACTCCAGGTCGGCGTGATCCACAGCGGACCGGTGCATCGGTCCGTCTCTCCAGATCGGCTCGACCCAGGCGGCGCCTGCCGCGTACGCCCTCTCGACCACCGCCCGGGCGATCTCCAGATGTGCGGTGTCGGTGTTCAGGATGACGCCCTGGCCGGGCTGAAGGTTTACCCCCGCCCGGACCACGACTTCTGCGAAGCGCTGAATCCGGTCCATGCCGGCCAGCGTAGTTAATCGGTGTGCGGCACGCGGCCCGCCGGGATGACGCCCAGCCGTCCCTTCTGGAAGTCCTCGAAGGCCTGCTTGAGCTCGTCCCGCGTGTTCATCACGAACGGGCCGTAGTGCGCGATCGGCTCCCGGATCGGCCGCCCGCCCATGATGAACAGGTCCAGCTCGCTTTTCGCCTCGACCCGGACGGCGTCGCCGGGGCCGTGGGTGGCGAGCTGGCCGAGCCGGATCGGCCGCATGTCGGTGCCGACCGAGCCCTCGCCGGAGAGCACGTAGACCAGAGCGTTGTACTCCGGCTGCCAGGGCAGGTCGAGCCGTGCTCCCGGCTGCAACGTCACGTGCGCCAGGTTGATCGGGGTGAACGTCGAGCCCGGCCCGCTGTGCCCGGAGATCTCCCCGGCGATCACCCGGATCAGCGCTCCGCCGTCCGGCGTGGTCAGCAGGGCGGCGGACCGACCCCGGATGTCCTGATATTTCGGATCAATCATCTTGGCGGCCCGGGGCAGGTTGACCCAGAGCTGGAGGCCGTGGAACAGGCCGCCGCTAGTCACCAGGTGCTCCGGTGGGGCCTCGATGTGCAGGATGCCGGATCCGGCGGTCATCCACTGGGTGTCGCTGTTGGTGATCGAGCCGCCACCACCGAGCGAGTCCTGGTGGTCCATGATGCCGTCGATCATGTAGGTGACCGTCTCGAAGCCGCGGTGCGGGTGCCACGGCGTACCTTTCGGCTCGCCCGGCGCGTAGTCCACCTCGCCCATCTGGTCCAGGTGGATGAACGGGTCGAGCTCGGTCATCGGGACCCCGGCGAAGGCGCGGCGAACCGGGAAGCCCTCACCCTCATATCCCTGCGGGGCGGTGGTCAGCCGGCGGACCGGCCGGTACGCGGTGGCCACCGGGTCCAGCTTCGGCAGCCGGGGCAGGACGAGCACGTCATCGACGGTGATTGCAGGCATCTCAAGCCCTCCTGACTTCGATGACAACAGCCTAGCTCTTTCAAATCTGAAACACTAGGGATTAGCTTCAAAACTGAAGAACTTGTGGGGTGCGCCACCCGGAGCGGCTGAGAGTGGTGATCGGCGCAGCCGACCGGCCGGCGCCCGACCCGGTCGCGGCGATTGAGTACCTATATCGAAACTGGTAGCTGACCATCTAGACAGCCAAAGTATGGATCGTATACGATCTATGTGCCTGTCCTTCGGGCCACTCCTGCATGCATTTCTGCCGGTATTTGGGCGCTCTCCCTCAAACTCAGGAGCTTTCCTTGACGTCTGAAAAGACAATTGCAAAGAGTGTCGCTGCGGCGATCCTCGGCTCGGCCGCCGCGCTTGTCAGTCCGGCGCCAGCCCTCGCGACCAGCCAGTATGGCTGCAACTATCCCTATGTCTGCGTGTACGGGGGTAACGGTGACTGGGTCAGCTCGAACATCGTGGGCAGATTCCGCGACATCACTTCCGGCTTTCAGTACGCAAGCACGAACAGGTCGCCGTTCTCGGTCGTGAGCACTCGCAATGACGACACCGTCTACGTTCTATATCGAAACGGCGGCGAGAATTTCGATCGAGTAGACTGCCTGCTTCCTAATGAGGGCGCTTTCTATAACTCCACATTCAGGGGTATCCGGATCGACGACCGGCCGGGGTGCAGCGGACTCGGGACGCCGTAAAGCGCCAGGTGGTCACGGCCGGCACTGCTATCAACAGACCCAGGCGTAGTCGTGGACACGTAGCCGTTGGACTTACCTCCGCGCTGCGCCTGGGCCGTTGGCCGAACGGCAGGGCAACTTTTTCGTCGCTGAGCGCCGCGAGGTGAGCGCTGGAGTTGAGCCAGCCCGGCGCGGGCCGGCCGGACGGAGTCGCGTGTCAGCGCTCCGGCCAGCGGACTCACACTTTCCTGATCTTGGCGAAGGCTCGGCCGATCACGGCTAGTTCCTCGTCGTCGAGTTGGTCGATGAAGCTCTTGCGCACCGTGTCCAGATGGGCCGGTGCGGCGGCGCGCAGCATCGCCAGCCCCTCGTCGGTGAGTACGGCCTCGAAGCCGCGCCCGTCCTCCGGGCAGCTCTCCTTGCGGACCAGGCCCCGCTTGATCATCGAGGTGATCTGGTAGGTGACCCGGCTCGGCGAGAGCACCAGGCGGTTGGCCAGCTCGCCCATCCGGATCCGCCGGCCGGGTGCGTCGGCGAGGGCGACCAGTACGTGGTAGTCGTTCATGCTCAGGCCGGTGTCGGCGCGCAGCTCGTCCTCGAGACGGGTGTGCAGCGCCCACGAGCTTTCGATGAAGGTACGCCAGTGCAGCAACTGCGTCTCGGTGAGCGGTTCGGCCATGCCGTCGACGGTACTCGTTCAAATCTGAAGCTTCAAAGCTGAAGTACGTGTGACCGTCGCCTCTAAGGTTCCTGAAGTGCAGATCCGTCAAGCCGTCCCAGCGGACGCCGCCGAGCTGATCCGCCTGCGCGTGGTCATGCTCCGCACCATGAGCACCGCGAACTGGAACGACGACTGGCGCGAGCCGGCCCGCCGATCCCTGGTCCGGCGCCTCGGCGAACCGGAACCCACCCTTGCCGCCTTCGTCGCCGACCGGCCCGACGGCACCGGCCTGGCCGCCTGCGTCGTCGGCCTCATCGAGGAGCGCCTCGGCAACCCTCGCAATCCGACCGGGCTGGCCGGCTACGTGTTCAGCGTCGCCACCGACCCTGACATGCGACGCCGCGGCTACTCCCGGGCCTGCATGACGGCCCTGCTGGACTGGTTCCGCAGCCGTGGCGTCGGCGTCGCCGATTTGCGCGCCTCGCCGGACGGCGAGCCGCTCTACGCAGCGCTCGGCTTCGTCCGCACGCCCGACCCTGCGATGCGCCTGCTTCTCTGAGGCGTCCTCGCGGCGTGCCTGCACCTATGAGGTCCGTGCCCGCCCCGCCGCGCATGCCCCGCCGGGGGACGCAAGCGCCCTCGCTCCACCCGCCCACTGCCGACAACCAGCCGCTCGCCATGCGGGTGTCGCGGGCTCCGATTCATGCCTGGCTGGCGGCTGGCAGTCGCCGGCCGCCGCTCAGGCGGGTAACGGGTGCCCGGTTGCATGTGCGGCTGGCGGCTGGTGGTCGCGAGCCGCCGCTCAGGCAGGTAACGGGCTCGGTTGCATGTCTGGGTGGCGGCTGGTGGTCGCGAGCCGCGCTCAGGAAGGGAACGCGCGCCCGGAGGGCGGCTGGTGCGGGCGGGCCGCCCGTCAGGATTGGGCGTCGGCGGGGGGGGGGGCGCCGGCCCCCCCCCCCCGCGACGGGCCCAGGGAGGCCGCGGGGTGCCCGGGCTGGGCCGGGCGGTCGCGGTGGGGCCTGGAGTGGGCAGGTGGCCGCGTGGGCAGGGCGGGACGGACAAAGTCCGGCGGGACGGACGATTACCCGTACCCCGAACGGTTTCAGGCCGCGTGGCTGCTGAGTGACCGGGTCAGCTGGTCGCGCACCGCGTCGAAGTCGACCTCGCGCTCGGCGAGGATGAGGGCCGCAAGGCCCCGGCCTTCGCGCAGGATGCCCAGCATGATGTGTTCCGGCGCGATGAAGTTGTGCTTGAGCCGGATGGCCTCGCGCAGCGAGAGCTCGAGGACCTTCTTGTTTCGCGGCGAGAACGGGATGTGGCTGGTGCCGGCGTAGAACCGGCCGAAGATTCCCTTCTTCTTCGGCGCGGGGCGGGGGAGGTGCAGCGCTCCGGCGCCGAAGTTCTCCTCGATGGCGGCGCGGACCGCGTCGAGGTCGATGCCGATCGCCTTGAGTGCCGCGGCGTCCTCGGCGTCGCGGTCGGCGATGGCGGCCGCCTCGCTCCGGTCGCCGACGTGCCGGATGATCGCGTCACGCACGTAGGTCTCGTCGATGCCCGCGTCGCGCAGGGCGTCGCGGGTCGAGCCGTTCTCGGAGGCGAGCAGCGCGAGCAGGGTGTGCTCGGTGCCGATCGTCTGGTGTCCCAGCTCGCGGGCCTGGTGCTGCGCGCCGACCACGACGGTGCGGGCGTCCTTGGTGAATCGCTCGAACATGTCAGCCCTCCCGTGGATCCTGCATCGGCATCAGTTTCGCGTGTTTCTTGTGCACGCCCTGGCGAGTCACCTCGAGTGCGTCGGCGATCTCCTGCCAGGACCAGCCTTTGGCGCGCGCGTTGGCGACCTGGAGGTGCTCCAAGCCTTCCAGGAGGCGGCGCAGCGCCACGACCGCGCGCAGCCCGACGCGTGGATCGGCGCTGCTCGCTGCCGCGGCCAGATCGGTCGCTTCAGTCATGCTGTCAACGTACGTTGACAAGGCCCGCCTGTCAACCTCGGTTGACGCGGGCGGCAAAGAGAAGGACCGGCCCGATCGGGCCGGTCCTGCACGAGCCGGGGTCAGCGCCCCCGGCCGGTCTTCTCCTGCAACTCGTCGATCTTGCGGGAGGCGTCCGCCTTGGTGAGGTCCTCCGGGACCTCCTCGTGCGCCTCCGCCGCGAGGGTGTTCAGGTACGACTCCTGCGCACCGGTCGCCGGCTCCTCGCCGGTCGTCCAGTCGGCGGGGTCCTTGATCGTGTTGCTGTTATCGGCGCTCGTCCGGTCAGCCATCACGCTGTCCTTCCGGTTGTGGACTCGAACGCCTGTGCCATTACCCTCCGAAGGTCATTCCCATGCGGGCAGATTGCCCAGAGAAACCGTCAGCTCGACCGGGTGGTGTACCGGCGCCGCCACCGTGAAGCGGGCGCCGTACGGGTCGGCCAGCTCGGCGAAGGCGGTCAATCCGGCCTCGGCGGGCTGGCTGACGATCGAGCCGCCGAGACGCTCGCAGAGGTCGGCCGCGTGCTCGATGTCGTCCACCTGGAACGCGGCCCGCCACCATGCCCCGCGGTAGCCGGCCGCCAGCCCGGCGATCGCGTCGTGCGCCTGGTTGAGCCACTCCCCGGTGCCGAACTCGTGCCGCAGCAGCCACCCGAACGCGGAGCCGTAGAAGCGGGCCGCGGCGTGCGGGTCGTCGGTGATCAGCTCGGGCCAGGACATGGTGCCCGGCTCGCCGCCGGCCTGCGCGCCGGCGAAGTCGTAGCCCTGCCAGAGGCCGATGATCGCCCCGGACGGGTCGGCGACGACGGCACGACGGCCGCCGTGCGCCTCGGTCGGGTGGGTCACGCAGTGCCCGCCGGCGAGAGCGACCTGCTCGAGGGTCTCCTCGAGATCGGAGGTGCTCAGGTGGGTGAGCCAGCCGTCCGGCCGGTCGAGCCGGCTGCGGGTGAGGCCGGCGACGGCACGCCCCCCGAGCTTGAACCGATCACCCGCCGACTCCCAGCCGAACAACTCTCCGTAGAACTCCGCCGCGCGTGCGGGGTCCGCACTCGCCAGTTCCACCCAGCAAGGTGTCAAGGGTGCATAGCCTCTGATCCGCATGAGCCGCTCCGTTGTGGACATCCCCAGTTGATTCAGCACTCTACGGCACTGATAACGCTTCGTCACCACCGCACGGTTCATTGTCCGGTTTAGAGCAGAAAAGTATTACCTAGCGTGAGCGGTTGAGTGATCCAGGTGACGCATCACGGGTGTTGCGGCGATTCCATGGAGCACGACGGAGACGACGACCACGAATCCGGCGATCGCCCAGACGAGGTCCGCGGCCGGAAAATCGGCGTGCGTCATTGCATACGCAAGGTAATAAAACGAGCCGATGCCACGGATCCCGAACGCCGCGATCACCCAGTGTTCCGCGGTGGTCCCGGGCGCTCCGCGCAGCGACGCGAAAGCGGCGAGCGGCCGCACCAGGAAGATCAGAACCAGGCCGGCCAGGGCGGCGGGCCAGGTGAGCGGCGCCAGCAGGCCGCCGACCACGGCGCCACCCAGCAGAAGCAGCAACAGTACGGTGAGCAGCCGCTCGGTCTGCTCGGCGAAATCGTGCAGCACCTGGTGGTACTCGTGCGACCGCTCGGCGGCCCGGATCGCCCGTGCCGCCACGAAGACGGCCAGGAAACCGTAGCCGCCGACCACCTCGACCAGCCCGTACGCCAGGAAGGTGGCGGCCAGCGCGAGGAAGCCCTCGGAGTGCCGGGCCAGTCGCAGCGCGTCCCGCTTCGCCCGGAAGAAGAGCTTGCCGAGCATCCATCCGATCAGTACACCGCCGATCAGCCCGACCAAGCCCTTGTAGAGGACGTCCTGGAGCACCCACTCGCCGAACCAGGAACCGCCGACGGCCATCGCGATCGCGGCGTACACGAACGGGAACGCCAGACCGTCGTTGAGCCCGGCCTCCGAGGTGAGGGCGAACCGCACCTCGTCCTCCGAATCCTCCTCATCGGTCGGCTCGCCCACCTGCACGTCCGAGGCGAGCACCGGGTCGGTCGGTGCCATCGCGGCGCCCAGCAACAGCGCGGAGGCCGGCACCAGGCCGACCCACCACCAGCCGAGGAACGCCATGGCGGCGATGGTGACCGGCATGGCGACGATCAGGAGGCGGCCGGTCGACGCCCAGCGGCGCCGGCCGAACGGGCGGTCGATCTTCAGGCCGGCGCCCATCAGCGCCACGATCACGCCGACCTCGGTGAGGTGTTCGGTGAGCTTGGCGTGCTCCAGCGGGTCCGCCTCGGGCAGGCCCAGCGGCAGGCCGAAGACCAGCAGGCCGAGCGCAAGGAAGGCGATCGGCATGGAGAGCGGGCGCCGCTCCACCAGGCGCGGCAGGATGCCGGCGAGCAGGGCGCCCACCCCGATCAGGGCGAACACCACGTCGGAAAGCTGCATACCTAACCGAGCTCGGAGATCGCGGACGACTCCAGGTCGTGCAGCAGTGCGGCCGGGTTCGCGTACGTCGCGACCGCGCCCGCCTCGCGAAGTTCCGCCGCGCTGGTGCCGCCGCAGGTCAGACCGATGCAGGGAATGCCGAGCTTGCCGGACGCCTGCACGTCCCAGACCGCGTCGCCGACGAACACCGCCCGCTCCGGGTCGATGTCCGACCGGTCGAGCGCCGCCTGAAGGATGTCCGGGGCGGGTTTGCTCTCCTCCGCGTCCGACGACGACGTGGCCGCGGCGATCACGTCATCCGCGCCGAGCACCCCGCGGAGGTGGTTGAGCTCGGTCTCCTTGGCCGAGGAGGCGAGCACCACGGCCAGGTTCCGGGCGGCGACCGCGCGTACCAGATCGGCGGCGCCCGGCAGCGGCCGCAGCCGCTCCCACCAGGCCCGGTAGAGCACGTCGTGCGCGGCGGTCATCTCTTCGTCCGCGCCGCGGTCCCGGTCCGCGCCGAGCAGATGGTCGAGCAGCTTGTCGGAGCCCATCCCGATGCTCCGATGGATCTCCGACATCGGTACGTCCCGGTCGTGCTGCCGCATCGCCTCCCACCAGGAGACGGCGTGCAGATAGGTGGTGTCGATCAAGGTGCCGTCGACGTCGAACAGAACTCCGGGCCTCATGCCCTGGCATTACCCGCGAGCAACATCTCGAACCAGACGGTTGATCCACGAACCGTCGGATCGGTGCCCCACGAGTCGCTCAGCTCCTCGATCAGCCCCAGCCCACGGCCGCGGCTGGCCAGCGTGTCGGTCTGCGCCCGGATCACGCTGCCCCGGGTGCCGGTGTCGGCCACCGAGACGAGCAGGCGCTCCGCGTTCAGGTCGATGTGCACCTGGGCCGGGGTCCCCGCGTGCAACAGGGCGTTCGTGGTGAGCTCGCTGGTGCAGAGGATCGCCGCACCGATCACCGGCTCCGGCACACTCCACTCGCGCAGGCGGGTCGTCATCCACTGCCGTACCCGGCTGGGCCCGGTCGGCTCGGCCGCCACCTGCATCGTCGCCGACCGGCTCATCGCCAGCGCGTGCTCCACCACGAGCACCGCCACGTCGTCGTCGGTGGTGCCCGGCACCGCGGCCGTGGCCAGCGCGCACATGTTGCGCGGGTCCCCGCTCGGCGAGGCGGCGGCGGCGGCGACCAGCGCGTCCATGCCGTCGTTGAGCGGCCGGCCGCGGCGCTCCACCACGCCGTCGCTGAACATCAGTATGGTGTCGCCCGGCTCCAGCACCAGCGAACCGGTCTGCCAGCGGCCACCCAGCCCCAGCGGCGCGCCCGGCGGCACCTTCACCAGCTCGGCGGTGGCTCCCTCGCCACCCTGCCCGGCGCGGCGCAGCACCGGCGGCGGGTGACCGGCGCTGGCCAGCGTGATCGAGCCGTCCGTGGGGTCCAGCACGCCGTACACGACGGTTACGAAGATCTCCTCGTTGCGCGACTCCGCACCGAGCGAACCGACGAGGCGGTCCAGTCCGGCCAGCACGCTCGGCGGTGCCGGATCGGTCAGGGCCAGCGCACGCAGCGCGGCCCGGACCTGCCCCATCACCGCCGCCGCCCGCACGTCGTGCCCGGCCACGTCGCCGAGCACCATGGCGAGCCGGCCGTCGAGCAGGTGGAACGCGTCGTAGAAGTCGCCGCCGGCCGCGTTGCCGTCCACACCGACGTCGTAGCGGGCCGCGATCCGGAACGTGTCCAGCTCGGGGAGGTGCTCCGGCAGCATGCTTCGTTGCAGCAGCTGCGCCGTACCGTGCTGAGCCTCGAAACGCCGCGCCCGCTCGGCCGCCTGGGCCACCAGCTCGGCCGCGGCCTTCAGCAGCGCCCGCTCCGCGGGCAGCCAGGCGTGCGCGTGCCGGAAGCCCATGGTCAGCGCGCCGCGCAGCGAAGGCGTGCGCAGCGGCAGCACGGCCAGCGCGCGGATCCGGCGCTCGTGCCGGTCGGTGGCCACCTCGCGCAGCGGCTCGCCGTCGGCGACGAAGGACGCCCGCCCGCTCTCCGCCGCCACCACCAGCGGCGCCGCCGGATCGGCGCCGATGCGGCGCCAGACCGGCGGGAGACGTTCGTCCGCCTCGTCCAGCATTTCGCCGCGAATGCGGCGGACATAGCGGTAGGCAAGGCCGTCGTCCACCGCCAGCACGCAATGATCAAGATCAAAAGAGGCCATCGCGTACGCGAGGACGACGCGCGTGACGTCGTCGATGGTGAGCGCGCCGGCCAGCCGGGCGGTCAGCTCGCCGAGACTGTGCAGCCGGTGGATCACCTGAGTGGTCTCGGCGGCGACGGTCAGCACGCCGGTGATCTCGCCGCGGGAGTCGCGGACCGCGGAATAGCCCTGGGTGTAGAAGGCCGGTTCGGTGCCGCCCGGGGTGACCGGAACCTCGCTCTCCGGCTCCAGGACCGCGCGGCCCGTGCGGTAGACCTCCGCGATCGCGTCACCCATCCCGGGCTGCCGCCACGCCGCGCCGAACGCCTCGGCGGCGGGGCGGCCCAGCGCGGTCGGGTGCAGGGCGTGCAGGACCTCCGCGTACGCGTCGTTGTAGAGCACCACGAAGTCGTCGCCGCAGGTCAGCATCATCGGCACGGGGGAGGCGAGCATCAGCTCGACGGCCGCCCGGACCGCCGGGTCCCAGCCGATCATCGGGCCGAGCGAGGTCCCGGACCAGTCGAAGGCATGCACCAGCGCCGCGCAGCCCTTGCCGGTGTGTTCCGCGCCGACCGCCTGCACGGGCAATGCCGAGATCGCGGACGGGCGCAGGCCACCCGGCCCCATCCCTCCCGAGCCGACCATGCGGAAAGCCTATCCCGACTGGTCCGTTTGTACGATGTCCCACCGGCCGTCCGTCCGGTTGTTGACTATCCGCCAAGCTCAGCGGCACCGCGTTTCACGCGGAAGATGACGCAGAGTGGCAGGTCAGAGGCGCTCTGAACGTGGCCGGCAAGATCCAGGTTCGGCTAAGGTCGCCGCCGTGACCGAACGACCGCACGGTGTGATGCGCTACATCGCGGAGATGCAGCAGATGGAGGACATCACTGATCGTCCGGCTCATCGGTATCCGCCGGCCGGGGAACGGCCTTCGGATTTGTCGGATTTCGCTGCGGAGGGGGTTCCGGGTCCCGCTGCTGGGTGGTCGCCGGGCGGGCCGGCCTCGGATGTGGATGTGGAGTGGTCGTCGGATCTTCCGTCCGGTTGGCTTCCTGCGCCGTCTTCGGATTTTTCTGCTGGTCCGGATCCGTCGCGGTCTTCGGGCTTTTCTGCTGGTCCGGGTCCTTCGCCGTCGTCGGAGGTGCCGGTCCGGGGGTCCGAGGATCTGACGGGTGAGCGGTATGCGGCCCTCGCGAACTGGGCGGAGTCGGCCGAGACCGTCACGATGTCGGCGGTGACCGAGGCGCGCCTCGAACGAGCGTGGCCGGCGGCCGGCGCCGAGCTGCCGCGAACGCCGGTCTCGCACGTCGCGCCGGGCAGCGCGACCCGTTCACGCCGGATCAGGGTCGCGGTTCTGACCGGCGCGGCACTGGCACTGCTGGCCGGTGGGGCGGCGGTCCGGTGGGGCGGCGACGACCGGCCGGACACCCCGGTCGCGGCCGGGGCCGTACCCACCACTGGCACCGAGCCCGCGGTGTCCGGCCCGGAGCCGGTCAGCCCGGAGATGACTGCCGGCCCGACCGGATCGGTCTCCGCGTCCCCGTCCGCGACCGCGGCCCAGCCGTCGCGGTCCGTTTCGCCGACTCCGTCGGACGACGAGGGCGGCCTGAGCGTGGGCACCGCCACCCGGGCACCGGTTCGCTCCGCCGAACCGGAGCCGAGCGTCCCGGATGAGGAACCGCCGGTCTACACGGCTTTCTACGGCTATCAGGCGGATCCCGGCTCGGGGTACGCGGGCACCGTCCAGGTGGTGAACGCGGGCGGCGCCGCCGGTGGCGACTGGACGGTCACCCTCACCGTCCCGGGCGCCGAGAAAGTCGTTCTCACCAGCGGGAACGTGCGGATGTCGCAGTCCGGCAGCTCGGTCACGTTCCGGCCGGCCGGTGGTGCCGAACTCCAGGTGGGCGGTTCGGTGACCATCGGGTTCACGATCGACGGCGTACCCGGAGAACTGCCGACCGGCTGCGCGGTCAACGGCTCCGCCTGCGCCTGATCGACTTCTGTCCGGTCCGAGACTGGAGAGATTGTCAGGGGTACGTGGTACTCCTTCAGTCCTATCGTTCGTTGAGGTGGCCGAGCGCCGAGCGAAGGAGGGCGGATGACCCAGGACGGGCTGAGCCGTGGGCTGAGCGACCTGTGGCGATCGGTGGTGCTGTTCCTGCCGTACGCGGTGGCGTTCATCGCGATCCTGTTCGTCGGCTACCTGCTGGCCAGGCTGGCCCGCACGGTGACCGGCAAGGCGTTGCGCCGGGTCGGCTTCGACCGGGCGGTCGAGCGCGGACCGGCCGGCCGCCTTTTCCGGGAGAACGCGCCCAGCGCCACCGACGTCTGCGCCCGGCTGGCGTTCTTCGTGGTGTTGCTGATGGCGGTCCAGATCGCCTTCGGCCTGTGGGGTCCCAACCCGGTCAGCGACCTGCTCAACGCCCTGATCGCCTGGCTGCCACAGGTGTTCATCGGGATCGTCATCGTGGTGGTCGCGGCGGCCGTGGCCGGTGCCGCCCACGACCTCGTCGTCGCCGTCCTCGGCGACCTCGGCTATGCGCGGGTGCTGGCCAAGGTGATCGCGGCCGTGATCGTCACGCTCGGTGTGATCGCCGCGCTGGACCAGATCGGGATCGCCACGTCGGTGACCCGCCCGTTGCTCATCACGATCCTGGCCACGGTGGCCGGCGTGATCATCGTCGGCGTGGGTGGTGGTCTGATCCGGCCCATGCAGCAGCGCTGGGAGGGCTGGCTGGACCGGGCCGCCACCGAGTCCGCCGCGATCCGCCGGCAGGCCCGGGCGTACGCGGAGGAGCAGGCCCGGAAGGCCGCCGAGGAGGAGGCCCGCAAGGCCGAGGAGGCCCGGCTGGCGGAGGAGGCTCGCCGCGCCGAGGAGGCCCGGCTGGCCGAGGAGGCGCGTCTCGCGGAGGAAGCTCGGCAGGAGGAGGCCCGCAAGGCCGAGGAGGCCCGGCTGGCCGAGGAAGCCCGTCGCGCGGAGGAGGCCCGGCTGGCCGAGGAGACACGCCGCGCTGAGGAAGCCCGTCGGGCGGAGGAGGCCCGGCTGGCCGAGGAGGCACGCCGCGCCGAGGAGGCACGCCGGGCGGAAGAGGCGCGTGCCGCCGAGGAGCGCCGGGCGGAAGAGGCCCGTGCCGCCGAAGAGCGCCGGGCGAAGGAAACCCGTGCCGCCGAGGAACGCCGGGCTGAGGAGCGCCGGGTCGAGGAGCAGCGACGGACCGACGCCGAGAAATGGGCGCGGGCTGCGCGGCTGGCCGCCGAGGAGCGGCGCGCGCAGGAACGCGACGCCGACGAGACCCAGGTCATCGCCACACCGGTCGGGGACCTGCCGCACCCGGTCCCCGGTTTCGGGGGCGACCCGTCACGCGACGACCTCCCCGGCGACACGGAGGACGAGGTGACGACCGTGATCCGGAGCGCCGACACGGCTGCGACCAGCGACGACTCGACGGAAACCGTGATCTTCGGCCGCGGCGACGACGACACGGTCGACACGACCGGCGACGCGACCGAAACGGTGATTTTCCGCCAAGGCGGCGACCCGGCCGACGCGACCGCCCCCACCGACACCGTGATCTTCCGGCGCGACGACGACACGGTCGACACCACAGGCGCCGCCGACGGTTCGGTCGAGACGGTGATCTTCCGCGGTGACGACGACACCGCGGACACCACGGTGGTCACCTCGGGGAGCGACTCGCAGAAATCGAGCCTGGTGCCGATCCCCGGCCCGGAGCGGTCCGTGGTGCTCGAGCCGGCCGACGACAGCGACCGCACGCAGGTGGTGCCGCTGCCGGGCCCGGAGCGGGCGCAGACCGCCGGGGCGGACGGCGAGCCACCCACCGAACCCGGCCGCGACCGCCCCGGCAGCGGCCGAGGCCGGAAGTAGGCAGCCGGGGGGCGTGCGGCAGGCTTCCAGCGCCTGCCCCCCAATCTTCGTGGGCTACCACGCGGCAGTTGCGAGCGGCTGTCTGATTCGGCCGCGCGGTCGGCGAGGGCGGTCGCCGGTAGCTCGAATGCCCGGGCCGGGAAATGAGTTGGGGCCGGCACCGGGTGTCCGGTGCCGGCCCCATACGGCCGTTGTCGGTTGCTGGGTGGCCGACGTGCGGCCGTGACGGTCATGCGGGAGCGGGTTCGGTCCGGCGGCCCGCCAGGCCCCGCCCGCCGTGTGGCGGGCCGGGCCGGTGGCTGCCGGATCGTGAGCTTGGCTGGTGGCTGCCGTTCGGCGAGCCGGGCCGGTGGCTAGCTGGGTGTGGTCTGGGTCAGCGGGGCGCGGGCAGGGTGCGGGCCAGCACGCAGACCGCGAGCAGGCGCCGCAGCACCCAGTCGTTCTCGGTCCAGTCGATCTGGCCCTCGGGTGCGGTCCAACCGTGCTGGAAGGCGGCGTCGCGGACGCCCTCCGCGTATGCGGCGAGCAGGATCGCGGTGAGCGGCCGGGTGTCGGCGGAGAGGCTGTCCCGCACGCCGGCGGCGTGCTGGTCGATCACGGACATGAGGCCCGGGTTCTCCTGCGCGGTGGCGATACCGCTGACGCCGACTGCGGCGGTCAGGTCGGCGAGCGAAGCGTGGGCGGAGCGCTGAGCAGCGCGAGCGGCGGCGTTGCTGAACAGGCCATTCATGAGGAGAACGTTATGGAGGCTGGGGTAGCGAACGGTTCTTCGTACCGGTGCAGGTCGGTTGAACCCGGCGGCGCTGGGAAACAGCGAAGGGCGCTCGGTTGGCGGGCTGGCTGTCACGGTTGTCCGTGGGTCCGCGGTGCGCTGGGCAGCTTCGCCCGGAAGGAGGGCGGCTGTCAGGGTTGGCCGCGGGTGCGCCGTGGGCAGTTTTGAGGGCCGGCCGGGTAGCTGGGCTGGCTGTCAGGGTTGTTGGCGGGTGCGTGGAGCAGTGTGAGAGCCAGCCGGTGGGAACGGCTGACGGCGCGTTGGGGCGCGGTGAGAGTGTCGCGTCATCGCGCGCTGTGCGCCGGAGGTGAGGCGGGGAGGCGCGGAGTGGGAGAAGGGGAAGAGGCTGTGGCGAGGACGGGACCGGAGGAGCCGGGGGCGGATCAGCGTCGGCCGGCGGGGTCGGGGGCGGAGCAGCGACAGGCCGGCGAAGCTGAGGAAGAGCGCGGGCGGGCTGGTGGGCCGGGTGCGGAGCCTCAGCGGGCCGATGGGCGGCCGGGTGCGGCGCATCAGCTGGCCGATGGGCCGGATGCGGAGCATCGGCGGCCTGATGGGCTCGATGATGTCACCGTGCAGGCGCTCGGGAAGCTCAGCGAGGCGCTGGAGACGGTGGAGCGGGTGCGCGGGCACCTCTACGCGATGCACCAGCTCACCGGGACCGCCGACTTCATGCTGGATGAGGCGGTTTCGTTGTTCATGCAGGCCGGGCACACCGAGCTCGCCGATCGGATCCAGCGGGAGTTGATCGGGCGCAACGTCATACCGGGGCACTGGACGTTCCAGATCGTCGAAGCGTACGACGATGGCTATTACACCGAGCTCCGGACGGTGGAGCGCGACGCCCGGGAGCGGTTGGCTCAGGGGCGCCGGCACCTCTACGAGGCGGAACTCAAGGAACGCCGGCGGACCCACGGCCGGCCGGGGCATGAAGCGCTGCCGGATTACTCCGGGTAGTCGGCGGGTGTGGGACGGCGGCGCTGGGCGTCGTCCGCGATGATCACCGTGGCGACGACGAGGGCCACTACGACGGCGAAGAACCAGGAAGCGTCATCGACCAGCTTCGCGGCCAAGGGAGCCTGGAAGGCGGCGAGCAGAAAGCCCAGCCACGCGAAGCGGCGCTGACGTTCGGAGAGAAAACCGACAGATCGCACTCGGACAGTCTGGCTCGATCAGGACGGATCGCCGTCACCCGTTCGGCCGATTCTCCGTTGACCGATGGTGCCTCCCGCCTTGCGTCGCCGCCGCTCAAGCGTGTTCGTCATGAGCCTGTCCGTGCTGGTCGTCACGGTTGTCGCGGCCGCCTGCTCGGCGTCCGCGCCGCGCCCGGCGCCGTCGGCGCCGTCGGCGCCGGATCGGGTGCTGGCGGGGCCGCTGGACGGCCGGACCGGAGGTTGGCTCACTCTGGGTGATGCGGCGAGCCGGGTACGTGTATACCTCGCCACGCTGCCCGGCCTGCTGTACCGGATCAGCACCGGCCCGGACTCGGGCGTCGCGCCGGTGGTGAAGCGGCGGGGCGGGCGGGTGGTGGTGCGGCTGCGGGGCACCGATGGCGAGGGCCTGGACGAGGTGCGGATCGTGCTGAACCGCGACGTCCGGTGGGACATCCGGCTTCCGGCGGGCGCCGGCGAGCAGCAGCTGCACCTGCGCGACGGCCGGGTCGGCCGGATCGATCTGGGCGCGTCCGGGCTGGCCGAGCTGTGGCTGCCGGATCCGGCCGGCACGGTGCCGGTGACCTTCATCGGCGGAACCGGCACCGCGTTGGTGACCGCGGCGACCGCGGCGCCGTTCAAGATTCGATTCGATCGGGGTGCCGGGTCGGTGCGCACGCCCTGGTCGGTGAACAACGGCACGGCCGCGGGCACGGTTCTCCGCGAGCGTGGCTTCGCCTGGACTCCCGACCGCTACCTGATCCGCGCCAAGGACGGCCTGGGCCGCCTCATCCTGCACCGCCCGGTCCAGCGGCGGCCCGAGCCCGCCGCACGCCCCGGCGATCTACCCAAGCCGGCGGCGCGTCCCGGCGGTCCAAAGGGTCCGGCGGCGCGTCACGGCGGTCCGGCGGCGCGTCCCGGCGGTCCAACCGGTCCGGCGGTGCGTCCCGGCGGCCCAAACGGCCGGGCCGCGCGTTCCGGCCATCCAAACCGGCTTGGCGTGCGGCCCGGCGACCGAAACGGGGCCCGCCGT
Source organism: Actinoplanes aureus (assembly GCF_015704865.1). GTDB lineage: Bacteria > Actinomycetota > Actinomycetes > Mycobacteriales > Micromonosporaceae > Actinoplanes > Actinoplanes aureus. The sequence goes on from NZ_JADQTO010000036.1 coordinate 17,751, forward strand.
GCGTCCCGGCCACCCGCACGGCCCGGCGGTGCGATCCGCCGGCCTGCATAGGCCGGCGGTGTGACGCGGCGGCCTGCTTGGGCCGGCGGTGTGACGCGGCGGCCTGCTTGGGCCGGCGGTGTGACGCGGCGGCCTGCTTGGGCCGGCGGTGTGACCCGGCGGCCTGCATAGGCTGGCCGGCCTGCACAGGCCGGCCGAGCGGCCCAGCCACCTACCTGGGCCCGGCGGCCGGGTGGCGGCCCGGAGTGGCGCTGAGCGGGCCGTGGGCACGGCGGGACTTTCCGTCACGCGTACCGAAAATCAATGCGGACCGCTACGGCCTGTGGTGCTCGGCCGCGCATCGGCGGCCTCGGGGTCCTGGCCGGTGTCGTTGTCGCTGGGGTCGTTCTGGCCGTCGGTGTCCCAGGTCGCCATCGCCTTGTTCAGTTCGGTGAGTGGCAGCCGTTCCTCGTCGCGCCAGACGCCGTCGTTCTCGCGATCAGTCATGCTTGATCGGTTACCCGGGGCCGGGCATGCGAAACGGCCGCCCGGAGGCGGCCGTCTCACGTGGATCATCAGATGCCGGGCCGGTCCACCTGGCCGCGCCAGGCGCCCGTCTCGATGCCGCCGCGGCTCTCGATGAACTCCTTGAACCGGTGCAGGTCGCCCTTGACCCGGCGGTCGAGGACGCCGAGCTTGTCGCCGGCCGTCTCGACGAAGCCGTGGGGTTCGAAGTCCATCTGGACGGTCACCCGGGTGTGGTCGTCGTCGAGCCGGTGGAAGGTGACCACGCCGGCCTGGCTCTCGCCGCCGGTCGCGTGCCAGGCCACCCGCTCGTCCGGCAGCTGCTCGGTGATCTCCGCGTCGAACTCACGCTTGACCCCGGCGATCTCCGTCTTCCAGTGCGTGTGGGTGTTGTCCAGCTGCTTGATCTCCTGCACACCCTCCATGAACCGGGGGAACTCCTCGAACTGGGTCCACTGGTTGTAGGCGGTGCGTACCGGGACGTTGACGTCAACAAACTCGGTAACCGTACTCACGCGGTACTCCCTTCACTCGCATCCCAGACCTGCGCGACGTTCTCGTAGACCGTCCCCTCGGGGAGCAGTGCCAAACGTCGCATCACGTCGTCCGGGGCTTCCAGAACCCGTGCCGACTGCTCCAGCGCGGCTCGATCGCCGGGGAGCGCGGACAGGCCGATATAGGTGCCGAACCTGCTGAAGGCCTCGCCCTTGGGGCTGCCGACCCCAGCGGGTACGCCACGTCCGTAAGCACCTCCGGGTGCCACGGTCACTTCCGGCTGGTCCTCGCCGGCCGGTTCAGGCATTTTCCATTCCTCAGCACGCCCGCCGACGGTCCCTTGGATGGTGCCTCGGGTCTCGCTCTTCATCTGCTCGTCGAGCACCGGGCCGTGCTTCGTGTTTCCCCGTTCCATGATTGCTGGGTGCCCGGGCCCCGGCGGACTAAACGGTGTTTTCCCCAGCATCCGCTGGGTAGCGTTCGGGAGTGGAGACTGTGGATGCGATCGTCGTCGGGGCCGGGCACAACGGGCTCGTGGCGGCCAACCTGCTCGCCGACGCCGGCTGGTCGGTACGGGTCCTGGAAGCCACCCCGCACCCGGGCGGCGCGGTCCGCTCCGGGTTCGTGACCGCACCCGGTTACCTGTCCGACCTGTTCAGCTCCTTCTATCCGCTCGGCTACGCGTCCCCGGTGATGCGCTCGCTGCGTCTCGACGACCAGGGCCTGCGCTGGACCCACGCCCCGGACGTGCTCACCCACCTGCTGCCGGACGGGCGGGCCGCCACCATCAACCGGGACCTGGAACGGTCCATGGAGTCGATGGAGCGGTTCGCGCCCGGTGACGGGGAGCGGTGGCGGCACGCGTACGAGGACTGGCGCGACGTCTCCGCGCAGATGCTGGACACGCTCTTCACGCCTTTCCCGCCGGTTCGCAGCGGACTCGGCCTGGCACGCCGGCTGGGAGTGGCGGGTGGGCTGCGCCTGGCCCGCCGGCTGGTCCTCTCGGTCCGCGAGATCGGCTCGGAGCTGTTCCAGGGTGAGGGCGCGAAGCTCGCGCTGGCGGGCTGTGCCCTGCACACCGACCTGTCCCCGGAGGAGGCGGGCGGCGGGGTGTACGGGTGGCTGCTCGCCATGCTCGGCCAGGAGTTCGGCTGGCCGGTCCCGGTCGGCGGCGCACAGGAGATCACCTCCGCGCTGGTGAAGCGGCTCATCGAGCGGGGCGGCGAGATCGTCTATCAGGCACCGGTCAGCCGGGTGCTGGTGGCCCGTGGACGGGCGATGGGCGTGCGGACCGCCGACGGCCGCGACTGGCGGGCCCGGCGCGCGGTGATCGCCGACGTGCCGGCGCCGGCGCTCTTCCTGGACCTGGTCGGCGACCGCTGGCTGCCGTCCCGGTTCGTCGAGGATCTCGCGCATTTCCGCTGGGACGGAGCGACCCTGAAGGTCGACTGGGCGGTGCGTAGCAAGATGCCGTGGAAGAACCCGGCCGCGGCCGGTGCCGGCACCGTGCACCTCGGTGCCGACATGAACGGCCTGACCCGGTACGCGGCACAGCTCGCCACCGACGAACTGCCCCGGCACCCGTTCGTGCTGCTCGGGCAGATGACCACGGCCGACCCGACGCATTCGCCGGCGGGGACCGAGTCGGTGTGGGCGTACACCCACCTGCCGCACCGGAAGTCCTGGTCGGCCGGGGAGATCGGCGAGCACGTGCAACGGGTGGAGGCGGTGATCGAGGAGCACGCGCCCGGCTTCCTCAGCCAGGTGGAGGCGCGCAATGTCTTTTCACCGGCGGATCTTGAACGGGAGAACCCGTCCCTGGTCGGCGGTGCGCTGGGCGGTGGGACGTCCGCCGCGTTCCAGCAGTTGTTCCTGCGCCCGATCCCGGGACTGGGGCGCCCGGACACGCCGGTGGACCGGCTGTTCCTGGGAAGCGCGTCGGCGCATCCGGGCGGGGGTGTGCATGGGGCGCCGGGGGCGAACGCGGCGCGGGCGGCGCTGGCCCGGGACCGGGCCCTGACCGGCGAGCTGTACCGGGCGGCGATCAGCGGTGCGCACCGCGCGATCTACCGCTGAGTTCCGTACGGCGCCGGACGACGGCGACGCGAAGGGCGGGCCAGAGGCGTAGCCGGCGGCCGCTGTCCGCCGCCGCCAGCAGCCGGGCGAGACTGTCCCGTTCGGCGGGCGGCACGAGGCAGATCACGATCAGGACGGGGAGCGCGGCGGCCGCCAGTTCGGTGAGCACCACGAAGACGATCAGAGCGGCCACGGCCGCGGCGATGACGAGTGACTCCATCGCCTTCACCCCGTCACCAGAGTCGCGACCAGCAGCACCAGCGCGGTGCTGACGGCAAGGGCGAAGAGCGCCAGCGCGGCGGCGGCCCGGATGATCACGCCCACCGGCGCGAGGGCCTCCTTGAGCGAGCGCACAGCCATCAGGAGGCAGAGTCCGGCGAGCAACAGATAGATCGGCTGAGCGAGCGTGGTCATCTCCATGATCGTCTCCGGGGGTCTTCTGCGGTCGGCAGTCCGATGACGGGAGGGCCGGTTCGCCAACTCCCGCTTCGAATATCTGAAATCGGTGGCTGCATATCAACGAATATTCGTCTACCGCTAAAAGCGGATAGGTCGGAGATGACCAGCTAGCTGGCAGATAGGCATAGCGCGGATTGCCAGCAGGCACTAGCGTCCTGAGTTGAAACGTGTTCAGATTGCAGTTCGTCGATGATCCGAGTGTGTGACCGATTGTGGTCGCCTGAATGCGCGCTGCAACTTTCGACTTAACGGACTCCCAGTCAGTCAGAGAGTGCATATATGCGTTACTCTCATACTATGACCAACGCTGAAAAATCGGGCATAGCGCTCGAAGTGCTCGCGGGCGTATGCACGACGGGCAGTTGCCCCACTGTGTACCGGACTGACCGAAATTCACTAATTGTGCAGGGCTACGTCGTCACCGCTGCTGATGCCGGTGTCGACCTGCCGGAAGGGGAATCGCTCGTTGAGATTCCACTCGACCTGCTCCTGGATGCTGCACGCCGAGCCGGTTGACCGGAGGTCGGGCGATGGCTGATCTCTTCAGTCCGCCCGGCCCCGAAGAACCGACCATCGGAGCTGCTCTCCGCGCGGCACGCAAGCGCGCCGGCCTGACCGGCGGACAGCTCGCCGCCCGAGCCGGCATCAGCCAGGCCAAGGTGTCCCGGCTGGAAACCGGAGCGTCCGGCGCGGACCCGGCCGACGTGCGGCTGCTGGCCGACGCGATGCGCCTGCCACCCGCGGAGCGCGACGAACTGGTCCGGCTCGCTCAGCGCACTCGCGAGCAGATGCGGGACTGGCGGCCCGAGCCGGGCGGCCTGCCCCGGCGACAGGACGAGATCTCCGTCCTGGAGCAGGAGAGCAAAGAGATCCGGGTGTTCAATCCCGCGGTCGTACCCGGCCTCATGCAGACCAGTCAGTACGCCGAGGCCTTGATGGTGTCGATCAGCCGCATGCACACGCCGGAGGGCGCGGGGCCGGCGCTGCGGACCGACGTGATGGCCGCGGTGACGCGCCGGATCAGACGCCAGCAACTCCTGGCCTCACCGGCGAAGGCGTTCTACTTCGTCATCACCGAGTCGGTGCTGGGCAACGGGATCGGTTCGCCGGAGGACATGATCGGCCAGATCCGGCGCCTGCGGGACCTGGCCCGCCTGCCGAACGTCACGTTCGCGATCATCCCGGCCCGGAGTTTTCTCCCCGACGCGCCGATGCACTCCTTCGAACTACTCGACGAACAGGCCGTGATCATCGACCTGTTCAACACCTCGGTGACCTCCCAGGGGCGGGCCGACGTCAAGCTGTACCGGGAACTCTTCGGACGCCTCGAGACCGCGGCGGTCGCCGCCGTGGACGCCACCCTCAGTGAGTACGCGGCACATTACCGCCGACTGCTCGGCGCCTGAGAACGTTCCGCGATGTCGGCCAACCGGTGCAGGGTCTCGATGTTGCGGCGGTGCAGGATCAGGTCGTTGACCTTGTTACGGGCCCACCGCAGCGGACCCTCCGCGAACTCCTCGTAGATGACCACCCGGGTCGCCGAGTCGCCGATCGGCTCCAGCCGGATGTCGACGACGGCAGCACCCAGCGGCCACAGTCCGGCGTTCAGCTTCAGCCGGCGGCCCGGTGTGCAGTCCAGCACCGTGGAGGAGTCGTGCAGGGAGAGCGGCCATGGGCCGGCCTTGTGATGCAGCTTCGAGCCGGGACTCGGCCATGCCGGGTCCACATCCCGGATATGAACTGTGCCGACCACCCAGTCGCTGTAGGTCCAGCCGTCGGCTAGGACTGCGAAGACACGATCGGGTGGGGCCTGAACCGTACGCTCAACGATCGCCACGGCACCCGGAATACCCTGCTTACACCGCTCCTAACGATCCAGCCATGTTTACGCCTGAACGAGTCGGGCAACTGGCACCGCGTATCCGATTCCGGCTGGAGGAGACCCCGTGCGAATTGCGATGATCTCCGAGCACGCCAGCCCGCTCGGCGCTGGCGATCAGCACGCCCACGTCGCCGAGCTGTCCGAGGCACTGGTGGAGCTCGGGCACGACGTACGTGTCTACACCCGGCGCGATGACCCGGACCTCGCCGAGGTGGTGCTCACCCCCAGCGGCGTACGCGTCGTCCACGTCGCGGCCGGTCCGGCCCAGCCGGTCCCGTCGGGTCTGCTGCTGCCGCACATGGGCGAGTTCGCCCGGGTGCTCAGCGAGCAGTGGCGCGAATCCGACTGGGCGCCGGACGTCGCCCACGCCCACTTCTGGACCAGCGGTCTGGCCGCCGTCACCGCGGCCCGCCAGTTCGGCATCCCGGTGGTGCAGTCCTTCCACGAGCTGGGCGCCGCGGAGAACGAGGCGAAGACGCAGGGCCCGTCCCGGTCCGGCTACGAGCGCGCGCTCGGCCGGGCGGTGGACCGGGTGGTCGCACAGACCCAGGACGAGGTACGCGGACTCGTGCGGATCGGCGTACCCCGGGCGCGTCTCTCGATCGTCCCGGCCGGCGTGAACAGCGACCGGTTCTCCCCGGACGGCCCGGCCGTCCCGCGCGACCCGCAACGCCCCCGCATCCTCTCCGTCGGCAAGCTGGTCGAGCGCAAGGGCTTCGGTGACGTCATCCAGGCCATGCGCTACGTCCCCGGCGCCGAGATGGTGGTGGTCGGCGGCCCGTCGCCGGAGCAGCTGCCCGCCGACCCGGGCGCCAAGGTGCTGCGTGATCTCGCTGAGCAGTTCAAGGTGGCCGACCGGTTCCGGCTGGTCGGTTCGGTGCCGCACCACGACATGCCGAACTGGTACCGCTCCGCCGATCTGCTCGTCGCCACGCCGTGGGAGGAGCGGTCCGCTCTGGAGGCGATGGCGTGCGGCGTACCAGTCATCGGCACCGCGGAGGGCGCGCTCACCGAGACCGTGGTCGACGGCCTGACCGGGGATCTGGTTCCGGCGCGCGATCCCCGCGCGCTCGGTGGTGCCCTGCGCCGCCTGGTCAACGACAAGGTGCGCCGGTTCACGTACGCGACCGCCGCGCTGGACCGGGCCCGCCAGGCGTACTCGTGGAAGCGGGTCGCCGCCCAGGTGGGTTCGATCTACTCGGCCGTCACCGGGCTGCGCCGCAGCGGCAGCAACACCACCGGGGTGAACACGGAGGCCATGGTCTAGGCACCGGTGGAGAGCGGCATCCACCGATCGGTGGATCGCCGCGATCGCTCGCTGGTCGATTCGGGCACCCCGGTCCATCCGTGACGCTGGGTGCATGCCAGTCATCGAAGTCAAGAACCTCAGTAAGAGGTACGGCGACACGGTCGCCGTCCGTGACGTCTCCTTCGCGGTCGAGCCCGGCGAGATCTTCGGGATCCTCGGGCCGAACGGTGCCGGCAAGACCACCACGGTGGAGTGCATCTCGGGGCTGCGTAACCCGGACTCCGGGACGATCACCGTGCTCGGCCGTGAGCCGCGCGACCGTACCCTGCGCGCGGAGGTCGGCGTGCAGCTGCAGGAGAGCGAACTGCAGGAGAAGCTGACCGTCCGCGAGGCGCTGGAGTTGTACAGCGCGTTCTACCCGAAGCCGGCGGATTGGCGTGAGCTGGCCGGCGACCTGGGTCTGGACGAGAAACTGAACACCTATTTCGGCAAGCTTTCCGGCGGTCAGAAGCAGCGGCTCTCGATCGCGCTGGCGCTGATCGGCAACCCGAAGGTCGCGATTCTCGACGAGCTGACCACCGGCCTGGACCCGCAGGCCCGCCGGGACACCTGGGAACTGATCTCCGGGGTCCGGGACCGGGGCGTCACACTGCTGCTGGTCACCCACTTCATGGAGGAGGCCGAGCGGCTCTGCGACCGGATCGCGGTGATCGACCGCGGTGAGGTGGTCGCCCTGAACACCCCGGCCGGCCTGGTCGAACAGACCTCCACCGCGGACCAGACGATCCGGTTCCGCCCCTCCGCCCCGATCGCGGACGAGCTGCTCACCGTCCTGCCCGAGGTCAGCCGGATCAACCGGCACGGCGACCGGATCGAGGTCGTCGGCACCGGCAACCTGCTGCACGCCGTCACCTCGGTGCTCGCTTCCAACGGGATCGTCGCCGTGGAGCTGCGCCTGGAACAGGCCACCCTCGACGACGCCTTCGTCCGCCTGACCGGCCGTACCGCAGAGGAGTCCCCGCGATGAAGGTCTTCGGCAAGCTTGTCGCCACCGAGTTCCGTACCGCGCTGCGCGAACCCGTCTACCTCGGCTTCGCGGGCCTGTTCCCGGTCATCCTCATCGTGATCCTCGGCGCGGTGCCGTCGTTCCGGGAGCCGAGCCCGGATCTGGGCGGCCTGCGGGTGGTCGACGTCTATGCCGGCATCGTGATCGCCCTGAGCATCGCCATGATCGGCTTGCAGGGCATGCCGACCGTGCTCGCCAACTATCGCGAGAAGGGCATCCTGCGCCGGCTCGCCACCACCCCGGTCAACCCGATCGCCCTGCTCGGCGCCCAGCTGGCGTTCTCCGCGATCCTCGTGGTGCTCTCCTCGGTCCTGGTCTTCACCGTGACTGGGATCCTGTACGGCGTCCCGCTGCCCGAGTCACCGATCGCGTTCCTGCTCGCCGTGGTGCTGGCGGTCATCGGCGTCTTCGCGGTGGGCCTGCTCATCGCGGCGGTCGCACCGAGCGGCAAGGCGGCGAACGCCATCGGCCTCATCCTGTTCTTCCCGCTGATGTTCCTGGCCGGCCTCTACGCACCGCGCGAGGTGCTGCCGGACGTGGTGCAACGGATCGCCGACTTCACCCCGTTGGCCGCCGGCGAGCGCCTGATGCACGAGGCGATGACGGGACAGTGGCCCAATCTGCTCTCGGTTACGGTTCTGGTGGGCTACCTGGCGATTTTCGGGGTCGCCGCGGCGAAACTCTTCCGGTGGGAGTGAACAGGACATGACGGACACCCGGGAGGGATGGCTGACCTGGTTGCCGTTCGGGACGCTGTTCGTCTCGTTGCTCCTGGTCATCGCCGCCCTCAACACTCCCATACCCCGGCAGGACCTCGGCGTCGTCGTGCTCGTCGTCGCCGTGACGGCCGCCTGGGTCGGGTGGTGGGTGACGCTGCACCCCGGGTGGCAGCAGCGGCACGGCCTCATGGTCGTGTTCTTCCTCGGCCTGCTCGTCTGCGATCTGCTTCTGGTGTGGGCCAGCCCGCTCTTCGGCTTCTTCGTCTGGACCGGCTACCTCTTCGCGGGCTACGCCCTGCCCGGCATGTGGCGGGTCGCCGGTGCGGTTCCGGTCGCAGTGATCTCGGCGCTCGCCCAGATCGGTGGCATCCCCACCGTGACCGTCGCCGACGGCGCCGCGTTCTTCGCGGTCGCCGTGGTCATCAACCTGGTCATCGCCGGAGTGATGATCTACAGCGAGACCCGCAAGGAGCAGGCGTCGGCGGTGCGGGACAAGATGCTCGACGACCTGGCCACGGCGAACGTCAGGCTGGAGGAGGCGCTGCGGGAGAACGCCGGCCTGCACGCCCAGCTGCTGGTCCAGGCCCGGGAGGCGGGCATGCTCGACGAGCGGCAGCGGATGGCCGGCGAGATCCACGACGTGCTGGCCCAAGGCCTGACCGGCATCGTCACCCAGCTGGAGGCGGCCGACGCCCACCCGCGGGAGCGCGAGCATCACCTGGCGGCCGCGAAACGCCTGGCCCGGCAAGGGCTGGCTGAGGCACGCCGCTCCGTGCAGGCGCTGCGGCCGCAACAGTTGGACGGCGCCGCCCTTCCCGAGGCCCTCGGCGAGGTGGTGGAGAGCTGGTCCGAGCTGACCGGTCTGCGCGCCGAACTGGTCACCACCGGCTCACCCCGGCGCCTGCTGCCGGAGATCGAGGCGACGCTGCTGCGCACCGCACAGGAGGGTCTCGCCAACGTGGCCAAGCACGCGGACGCGGGCCGGGTCGGGCTGACGCTGTCCTACATGGAGGACGTCGTCACCCTGGACGTACGCGACGACGGCGCGGGCTTCGACCCGGCCGAACCGCGCGAGGCGACCGCGGACGGCGGATTCGGGCTGCGGGCCATGCGGGAACGGCTGTCCCGCATCGCCGGAACGCTCGAGGTGGAATCAGAGCCGGGCGCGGGCACGGCGATCTCCGCCTGCGTACCGGCGATCACGGTCGGGGGCACCGCATGATCAAGCTGGTCATCGTCGACGATCACCCGGTGGTCCGCGACGGGTTACGCGGCATGTTCGCCGCCGACGACCGGTTCACGGTGCTCGGCGAGGCGGGTGACGGCCGCGAGGCGCTCGCGGTCACCGACGCCGTCCATCCCGACGTGATCCTGCTCGACCTGCGGATGCCGGTGATGGACGGCGTCACCACGATCCGTGAGCTCCGGTCCCGCGGCGCGACGGCCCGGGTGCTGGTGCTGACCACCTACGACACGGACGGCGACGTGCTGCCGGCGATCCGGGCCGGTGCGACCGGCTACCTGCTCAAGGACACCCCGCGCGAGGACCTGTTCCGTGCCGTGGTGGCCGCGCACAGGGGCGAGTCGGTGCTCTCTCCGGCCGTCGCGGGCCGGTTGATGGGCGAGCTCCGCTCACCCGCCAAGGAGCCGCTCAGCCAGCGCGAACTCGAGGTTCTCACGCTGATCTCGCAGGGCTGCACCAACCGGGAAACGGCCGGCCGCCTCTTCATCAGCGAGGCGACGGTCAAGACGCATCTGCTGCACGCGTACGCGAAACTCGGTGTCCGCGACCGCGCCTCGGCCGTCGCCGCCGCCTTCGAGCAGGGCCTGCTCGGCCGCGACTAACGTGGCGCGCCGCGGTACGTGCCGAAGCTCCACAGATTGCCCTCGGGGTCCCGGGCGGTGAAGTCCCGCGAACCGTAGTCGGTGTCGAACGGCTTGCGGGTGATCTCCGCCCCGGCCGCGACAGCCCGGGCGTGCAGCGCGTCGATGTCATCGGCGACCACGTACGCCCCGAACGTCCCCGGTTTCAGCGCCCACGGGTCGTCCGGATCTTCGCGCACCGAGCCGAGCATGATGCCGCCGCCGAGCGGCCAGCTCAGCTCGGCGTGATCCACCCGCTTGCCGTCGCCGTGGACGACGGTCTCCTCGAAACCGAACGCGTCCACCAGGAACCGGATCAGAGCAGGGGCGTCGATGGCCCGAAGCGTGGGCCACACCTGTGGCGTAGGAGAGTCAGTCATGGTCCCCATCGTGGCCGGGAACCGCCGGCAGGGCTTGGACGAAAGCGAACTCGTCGGCCAGCCATTGCGACGGCGGGCATCCCGCGAACGCCTGGAAGTCGCGGACCAGGTGGGACTGGTCGGCGTACCCGTGTGCGGCGGCCACGTCGGCCAGCCGCAGTCCGGGCCGCAGCGCGCGCCGGGTCCGGTCGAACCGGGCGACGCGGGCCGTCTCCTTCGGGCGCAGGCCGAGCTCGGCCCGGAACCGGTCGGTCAGGTACCGGCCGCTCCAGCCCACCTCCGCGGCCAGGTCGGCGATCGGGACGCTGCCGCGGAGCAGCCGGGTGAACGCGTACCCCACCTGGTCCGGGCCGTCGCCGTCGCGCAGCAGGCCGCTCAGCATCCGGTCCAGGGCGGCGAAGCGGGCCGGCCAGTCCGGAGCCGTGGCGAGCCGTTCCCGGACCTCGCCGACGAACCGGTCGCCGAGCACGGTGGCCGCCGCCACGTCCAGGCCGCCCAGCTCGCCGGCGGGCAGGCCGAGCAGGGCGCGGCAACCGAGCGGGTGCACCGCCACCTGCACCCCGGACTGGTTGCCGTCGTGGGTGATCAGGGCCGGGCCCAGGTGCAGGCCCCCGATCAGCGCGTCGTACCGGTCCGGGGTCTGCCGCGGATCCGGGTGCGCGGCGACCACCAGCGGATCGTCCAGCGTGAAGATCAAGGTCAGGTACGGCGACGGCAGGCCCCGGTGCCGGGCCGGTGTCACGCCGTGCTGCCGGTAGCCGGAGTAGAGGGCGACGTACGGGCGCAGCGCGGGCGCCGGGCGGGCCTGCGCGTACTCGTCGAGCACCATGTAGGCCAGTGTCCCCCGGATGCGAAGATCGGTGCATGTCGAGTGCGGTGGTGATCGGGGCCGGTATCGGTGGGCTGGCGGCCGGCCTGGCGTTGCAGCGCCGCGGCTGGGACGTGACGGTGCTGGAGCGTGCGCCGAGACTCGACGCTGTCGGGGCCGGCCTCGCCGTGGCCCCGAACGCGCTGCGCGCCCTCGACCAGCTCGGGGTCGGCGGGCGGCTGCGAGAGCTCGCCGCGTTGCAGGGTGCGGCCGGCATCCAGCGGCCGGACGGTGGCTGGATCACGCGTACCGACGCGGACCGGGCCGCCGAACGCTTCGGTGAGCCGGTCATCCTGGTGCACCGGGCGACGCTCGTCGAGGTGCTGACCGACGGCCTCGCGCCGGGCACGCTCCGCCTCGGCCTGCCGGCCGAGGACGTCGACCCGCAGGCCGGGCGGGTGGTCACGGCCCACGGTCCGCTCACCCCCGATCTGGTGGTCGCGGCCGACGGACTGCGTTCACCGGTACGCGCGAAGCTGTTCCCCGCACACCCCGGACCGGTCTACACCGGCGTGACCAGCTGGCGGATCGTAGTGCCGCACCCCGGCGGGACGCTGCCACCCGCCGAGACGTGGGGTGCGGGCAAGGTCTTCGGGGTGGCCACCCTCGGCGACGGCCGGGTCTACTGCTACGCCACCGCGCCCGCGCCGGCCGACGGCCGGGCCGATGACGAGCAGGCCGAGATGCTGCGCCACTTCGGCGGGTGGCACGAGCCGATCCCGTCGCTGATCAGGTCGGCCACGGCGGTCACCCGGACCGACATCCGGTGCCTGGACGAGCCGTTGGCGCGGTTCCACGCCGGCCGGGTGGCGCTGCTCGGCGACGCCGCGCACGCGATGACGCCGAACCTGGGGCAGGGCGCGTGCCAGGCGATCGAGGACGCGGTCGTGCTGGCCCGGTACGCCGAGGACCTGGACCGGTACACGGCGGAGCGCCTGCCACGTACCTCCGCGGTGATGAAGGCGTCCCGGCGGATCGGCCGGATGGCCGGATTGAACAACCCGGTCGCCGAATGGCTCCGCAACACCGGCATGGGGCTGGCCGGCAAGCTCGGCCCCGACCTGGTGCTGCGCCAGATGGACCCGGTGCTGAGCTGGCGTCCGCCCGCGGGGTGAGGGCCGGGCCCTCACCCCGGTGAACTCAGGCCGCGAGGGCCTTGGCGAGTTCGTCGCGGAACGTGCGCTCGCTCTCGGTGACGTCCTCCGCGCCGATGCCGAGCACACCGCCGGTGGAGGCGGCGCCCACCACCGCGTCGGCGATCTCCAGCAGCCAGTGCCGGTAGGTCTCGGCGTCGGCCAGGGAGGCCTTGGCGGTCAGCAGCGCAGCCGCCTCACCGGCGCGGCCCAGCACGTCCGCCGCGTAACCCGCCGGGTCGCTCGGCTCGATGACCGGCGGCTCCTCGCCGATCTCCGGGTCGCCGGCCTCGGCCACCGCCGCGGTGGCGACGGCGGAGACCAGGGTGCTCGCCGAGGCCCGGGCATCCGAGATCCGGTCCAGTCCGGCCGCGCTCTCGGCGCGGGTCTTGCGGGCGCTGTCGGGCGTGGCGGCGCTCGCCGCGGTGAGCACCGACTGCGGAAGACCGGTGAGCAGCCCCCACTCGGGGTCGGTGAAGCCCAGCTTTGCGTAGAGCGGTTCGTCCGTCACTCGCGGGTCCTTTCCGGTTCGGCAGTTGCCGACAGCATTCTTACCCCAACGGCCATGCGGATCACTCCCATGTCGCGGCGTGCCGCCGGCTGCTGCCTCGTCCCGCCCGGACGATCATTGGCATGAATCCCGCTTTACAATGCTGATCTTGAATGTTTGACTGCGGGCTCCGTTCGATGTGGACCTCGGAGCTCTCATGGCTGTCTTCCCTGTTCAGCGTGCGATCGCGCGCGCCGTGACCGCACTCGCGACGGTGGCGGCCGGCCTGGCGGTGATGGCCGGGGCGGCGGAAGCCGGACCCACCCGGCCCGTGTCGCCGCAGCAGCCTGCCATCATCTTCCCGAACGGGTCGGAGACCGCCCCCGGTGGCACGCTGACGGTCACTTTCGCCGCAAGCGGGGACAAAGGGGTCACCAAGTTCCGCTACAGCCTGGACAGCCCGGCTCTGGATCGCACGGCCGAAGCGGTCACCCCGGGTGGGTCGGTCACCGTCACTCTCGACGTCGGTACCACCACAGGCCCGCGCCCGATCTACGCGGTTGCGGTAGACCGCCGCAACCGGACGAGCGACCTTACCCAGGCTGAGATCATCGTGACGCCGACGACGCAGCTCGACGGCACCGTGCTGAGCCTCAGCACCTGGCTGCCGGTGGAGGGCGCCACGGTCACCCTCGAACCCGGTGGCCGGCAGACGACCACCGATGCCAACGGCTTCTACTCGTTCAGCGGTGTCGGCCCCGGCGTCTACACGGTGACGGCGACCCTCGGCGGGGACTGCCCGTCGGCCGGCAGCCAGACGGTCGAGATCGACGGCCAAGGGCTGACGCTGGAGCTTTATCTGTTGCCCACCGGCACCTGCGGCTGAGGACCCCCCTCGGCCCTCAGCCGCAGATCGGTGTCAGGGGCGCGCTTCGTAGACGATGTTGAACGGCGTCTCGGCGGCCCGGCGGAAGCGGGTGAACCCGGCGTCCGTGACCAGCCGTCGGATCGGTTCCTCGCCGGCCTGGGCGCCGAGCGAGTAGCCACCCTCCTGCGACAGCGCGCTCGGTACGCAAAGGAACGCCGAGAACGAGTAGTACACCCGCCCGATCGGGTTGAGGTTGTCGCCGACCGAGTCACCGGCCGCCGGCTCGACGATCATCCAGGTGCCGTCCGGGGCCAGCTGAGACCGCACACGCCGGGCCGCGCCCAGCGGGTCGCCCATGTCGTGCAGCGCGTCGAACGTGGTGACCAGGTCGTACGGCCCGCCGCTGAAGTTCTGCGCGCCGGCCGCCTCGAACCGCACCCGAGCGTCCAGTCCGGCCTCGGCCGCCCGCTTGCGCGCCTGGTCGACCGAGTCGTGGTGGTAGTCGGAGCCGGTGAAGAGCGAAGCCGGGTACGCCTCTGCCATGAGCACGGTCGACGCTCCGTGGCCGCATCCGACGTCGGCCACGCGTACCCCGCGCCGCAGTTTTTCCTCGACCTCGTCCAGGGCCGGCAGCCAGTCGGCGACCAGGTTGGCGCTGTATCCGGGCCGGAAGAACCGCTCGCATCCGGTGAACACGTCCTCGTCGTGCTGGTGCCAGCCGAGCCCGGAGCCGGTGCGGAACGCCTCGGTGATCCGTGGTTCGGCCCGCAGCGCGCCAAGCGCGAGCTGGAACGCTCCGGGCGCGAAGATCGGGCCGTTCGGGTCGGTCAGCGCGAACGCCTGCTCCTCGGTGAGCGAGTACCAGCCGGTCTCCGCGTCGTACTCGACGTAGCCACCGGCCGCCTGGCCGCGTAGCCACTCCTCGACGTACCGGGGTGCGGTGCCGGTACGCCGGGCGAGTTCCTCCGGAAGGGCGGGCCCCTCGGCGAGCGCCCGGTACAGGCCCAGCCGGTCACCGATGACGATGCCGCCGGCGGCCATCGTGGCGCCCAGATCGCCGATGAACCGGTGCACGAATTCCATCAGTCTTTGCTCGTTGACTGTCATGCGTTCGTTTCTACGGAAAGCGGGACCTGCGGAAATCCGTGTCGGGTACCTAGCTCGGCGATCGTCGCTACCTAACCCGGTACCTAGAATCCTGGCCATGTCCCGGTCCCTTCTGGAGCGCGACCACGAGCTGACCGAGCTCGGCGCCGCCGCCCGGCGGGCGCT
This sequence comes from Actinoplanes aureus, assembly GCF_015704865.1. Taxonomy (GTDB): domain Bacteria; phylum Actinomycetota; class Actinomycetes; order Mycobacteriales; family Micromonosporaceae; genus Actinoplanes; species Actinoplanes aureus. The sequence goes on from NZ_JADQTO010000036.1 coordinate 33,075, forward strand.
CGACGGTCAGGGCTCGGTCGTGCTCGTCACCGGTGAGGCCGGCATCGGCAAGTCCAGCGTGGTGGAGGCGGTCCGGTCGGTGCTGCCGGCCGAGGGCCGCCTGCTGGTCGGCTACTGCGACGACCTGGCCACGCCGCGAGTGCTCGGCCCGCTGCGCGACCTGATCGGCAAGGTGGGCACCACGCTGACCGACGCGCTCGCCTCCGGTGACCGGAGCGCGGTGTTCGACGCGTTCCGTGCCGAGCTGGACTGGCCCGGTCATCCCACCGTGCTGGTGGTCGAGGACCTGCACTGGGCCGACGAGGCGACGCTGGACGTGTTGCGCTTCCTGGTGCGGCGGATCGCGGCGTTGCCGGCTGTGCTGGTGGCGACGTACCGGGACGAGGAGATCGGCGCCGACCATCCGGTGCGCGGGCTGTTCGGCGTCGCGGCGGCGACCTCGGTGCGCCGGCTCCCGCTGGCCCGGCTCTCCAGGACGGCGGTGCGCAGCCTGGTCGGCGACGAGGACGCCGATCGGGTCTTCGCCATCACCTCCGGCAATCCGTTCTTCGTCACCGAGCTGCTCGGTGCGGGCGACGCCGAGGGGGTGCCGGCCACCGTGACCGAGGCGGTGCACGCCCGGCTCCAGTCCCTGGCACCGGATTGCCGGGACGCCCTGGCGCGGCTCGCCGTGGTGCCGTCCACAGCCGAACGCTGGCTGGTCGAAGCGGTCGTGCCCGGCGGCCTGGACACGCTCGCGGCGGCCGAGCAGCGGGGCATGCTGACCGTGACACCGGCCCGGGTGGGTTTCCGGCACGAGCTGATGCGGCGGGCCGTGGAGGCCTCGCTGTCGGCGTCCCAGCGGATCGCCGCGAACCGCGCGGTGCTGACCGCCCTGCTGGAGCGGGGCGACGCCGATCTGTCCCGGCTGGTGCACCACGCCGGCGAGTCCGGCGACACCGACTTGATCCTGCGGTACGCGCCGGCCGCAGCGGCCGAGGCGGTCGCCGCGGGCTCGCACCGGGAGGCGGTCGCCCACTACCGGCTGGTGCTGGAGCACCGGGCCGCGTTCCCGCCCGGTGAGCGAGCCGGCCTGCTCGAGGCGTACGCGGAGGAGTGCTACACGATCGGTCTCGCCGATCCCGCGGTCACCGCGCAGCGCGAGGCGGTGACGCTGCGCCGCGGCCTGCCCGACCGGGCCGCACTCGGCCTCGCCCTGCGCCGGCTCTCCCGGCTGTACTGGTACTGGAACGACCGCCCCCACGCCGAGGCGACCGCGGTCGAGGCGGTCGACGTGCTGGAGGGCGCCGGCGACGACGCCGCGCTCGCCTTCGGCCTGAGCAACCAGGCACAGCTGCTGGCCCTGGCCGGGCAGAGCGCGCCCGCGGTCGCGGTGGGGGAGCGGGCGATCGTCCTGGCCCGCGCGGCCGGCGACGCCGCGGTGCTGTCGCACGCCCTGAACAACGTCGGCTTCGCACTCTGGGACCTGGACGACCCGCGAGGCCGGGAGCTGCTCGAGGAGAGCCTGGCCGTCGCCCTGGCGGCCGGGGAGGGTGATCACGCCTGCCGGGCCTACGCCAACGTCGCGTGGCACCTGATCGACACCTGGCGGCTGGACGAGGCGGCCCGGCGGCTGGACGAGGGGATGGCGTTCGCCGAGCGGACCGAGGTGCTCGGTTTCCTGCGCTACCTGCACATCACCCGCTCGATGGTGCATCTGCTGAGCGGCGACTGGGACGAGGCGGAACGGCACGCCCGGTGGGAGATCGGCGCGCCGGCGATGATGCGTACCCCGGCTCTCGTCGTGCGGGGCCTGACCCGGCTCCGCCGGGGGCTGCCGGGCGGCGACGGCTTTCTCACCGAAGCCTGGGAGATCGCCTGCGGCATCGGTGAGGCGCAGCGGGTCGGCCCGGCGGGTGCGGCGCTGGCCGAGGCCGCCTGGCTGCGCGGCGATGCCGCCGCCGCCGACCGGCTGACGCCGGTCTTCCACCGGATAAGGGCCGCCGAGGGCGACCGCCGGCTGGGGGCCTTCGCCTATTGGTTGCGCAAACTGGGTGCGGACGTTCCAGTTCCTGATCCGTACGCGCTACAGATGACCGGCCGCGCGAAAGAGGCGGCCGGGTTCTGGGAACGGGCCGGTTGCCGTTACGACCACGCCGTCGCGCTCAGCCACAGCACCGCCGAGGACGATCTGATCATGGCGGTCCGGCTGCTCGACGCGCTGGGCGCCGACCCGCTCGCCCGCCGGGTCCGGTCCCGCCTGCGTGAGCTGGGCGTGACCCGGATCCCGCGTGGCCCGCTGCCCACCACCCGCGGCAACCCGGCCGGGCTGACCGGCCGCCAGGCCGAGGTGTTGCGCCTGCTCGCCGACGGCCTGAGCAACCCGGAGATCGCCGCCCGGCTGGTGCTGTCCACCCGCACGGTCGACGCCCACGTGGCCGCCGTCCTCACCAAGCTGACCGCCCGCTCCCGGCGCGAAGCCGTGTCACGAGCCCGCGAGCTGGGCCTGCTGCCCGCCGGCTGACGCTCTTCACCCACGGCTTCCCTCTGCCCGGCGGCCTCCCCGGCCGCCCGGGCTGACACAATCGGCGGGTGCGAGAGGTGGTCGACGGGGTCTTCGAGCTCCGCCTGGGTTACGTAAACGTGCACCTGATCGTCACCGACGACGGTGTGGTCCTGGTCGACACCGGGTTGCCCGGCCGATCGCCGCTGATCGAGCGCGGCCTGCGGAAGATCCACCGGTCGCTCGGCGAGGTGACCACGATCCTGATCACCCACCACCATCCCGATCATGTCGGCAGCCTCGCCGACCTGCGGGAACGCACCGGCGCCCGGGCGATCGCGCACGCCGCGGACGCGCCGAACATCACCGGCGCGATTCCACCGGCGGCACCCGCCGGCCTGCTCGGCAAGCTGGCCGCCCGCCTGGTCGGCACGGTGCAGCCGACGAAGATCGACCAGCTGATCACCGCCGACGGCTCGGAGCCGATCGTCGGCTTCACCGCCCTGCACACCCCCGGCCACACCCGCGGCCACGTGTCGTTCCTGCTGGACCGCGACGGCGGGGTGCTCTTCGCCGGCGATGCCGCGGGCAGCCGGCGGGGCCGGGTGACCGGCCCGCCCCGGGTGGTGACCGCGGATCCGGTGCGGGCCGGCCACAGCCTCGCGCGGCTGGCCGAGCTGGAGTTCGAGCATGCGGTGTTCGGTCATGGCCGGGCGGTCTCCGGCATGGCCGTGGAGGCGTTCCGGAAGGCGGTGGCCGGGTAGGCGCTCGCGTCCACCCGGCCGGTCCCGCGTGACCGCTAGCGGGCTTCCGTAGTCAGGGTCCCCAAGCGGTGATCTTGCTTTTGGCCCAACCTCAATGCTGTCTCAACGGCCGCCAGACAGCACCCACGTTGGGCCGGACAAGACCCTGACCACATCACATCTAGGCCGCCGGCGTGCCGGTGACGGTGAAGTTCCGGGTACGGCCGATGTTGTCGAACGACCCGAATCCGACCCGCCCGGAGGCGAACGTCCGGTCCGCCGCCGTCATCACCGGATCCCGTTCGCCGTCAACGTAGACGGCGATCTCGCCGGTGGCCGGCAGGTGCTTGACCCGGACCCGGTGCCAGGCGGCGTCGGTGATCGCCGGGTTGGCACCGCGCGATCGCCCGTTCCACTGGTAGTCGATCCGCTCCCGGTCAGCGTTGTTCACTTTGAAAATGCCGTTGTGCGGATAAATCGTGTTATCGCTGGAGAGGTGGGTGTAGTAGAACTGCGTCGGTGACTGGTAACCGAACACGATGATCACATCCCGGTTCGACACCTCGACCGGCGTGTCCAGCCGGACCTCAGCGTTGATCTCCACACTGGAGAACGCCGGACCCTTCGTCAGCACCGCGTACTCGAACGGCCGTCGCGGTGGACCAGGGTCGGTGCCGGCCTCGGCGAGGATCACCTCGCGCCCGGTGAACTGCCACTTGGCCGGCGTGACCGGCGCCCAGTTGGCGGCGACAGCCGTCCCGGACACGCGCGTGTGGCCGACCGAACCGGCCGCGAACGTGTCGACACCGGTCACCTTCCACACCTTGCCGTTCGCCTTGGCCAGGATGTAGAGCTCACCCCGGTTGTCGGTGCCGAAGCGCAGGTCGACCCGCTCCGGGTTGCCGGGCGCTCCGGGCGAGGAGAGCTGCTGCATGCGGACCGACTCGCCGGCGGCGTTGAACAGGTGCAGCCGGTGGATGGTCGCCGGCGGGCCGCCCCGGCGCATCTCCGAGACCTCTGTGTAGAAGACGTATCCCGCGACCAGGTCGCCGAAGACGTACTTGCCGCGCAGCGCGGGGATCGCGGTGCCCCGGTAGACGAAGCCGCCGGCCACCGCGACGCCGACGTCGTCGGTGCAGTTCCAGCCCGGCGCCGGGTTGTGGTCGTAGACGGCGACCGGGTAGTCGTAGCCGTACTGGGCGTCGTCGGCGGGCAGCGGGTAGAGGCGGTCGCAGACGTTCGTGGCGGCCCGGTCGAAGACCAGGTAGCCCTCGCGCTCGCTCCAGCCCGCGTTGTCGCCCTTGCGTACCTCGTAGATCGCCTCGGTCGACTTCTCGCCGATGTGGCCGAGGTACATCCGGCCGGTCTGCCGGTCCCAGCTGAACCGGTGCGGGTCGCGGTAGCCGTACGACCAGATCTCGCCGAGCGCGCCGGCCTGCCCGACGAACGGGTTGTCGGCCGGGATGCCGTACTTGCCGTTGGCGGAGTTGGTGCCGGCCGGGTCGATCCGGATCAGCTTCCCGTGCAGGAGCCCCAGGTTCTGCGGGTCGGTCGTGCGTACGCCGATGCCACCGTCACCGACCGCGAGATAGAGCTTGCCGTAGTCGGCGGTGCCGCGCCGCGCGGTGGGGTTGAAGTTGATTTCCTGGATGCCGTGGATCTGCCCGGCGAAGCCGACGCGGAGGATCTCCCGCCGGGTCCCGGCGAACGTGTCCGCGGCGGGATCGGTCGCCGTCCACTCGTTGATCACGCCGTGGAAGAGCGTGGTCCCGGACTGCTGGAAGTCGGGCACCGCAGTCGTCAGGGACGCCTGCTCGGTGTGGATCGTGTAGAACAGGCCGTTGCGCCCGAAGTCCGGGTGGAAGGTCACGTACCCGAAGCCCTGGCCGAGGCCGCGCCCGGAGAAGAACTGCGGCGCGAAGGTGGCCGCGACGTCCAGGTAGACGTGCGGGACGCCGTCGCGAACCAGGTAGAGGTTCCCGTTCAGGTCGGGCACCGCGCGGCGCCCCGACCCGTCCGGCAGCTCGAAGATCGTGTTGATCCGGGCGTGCCGCATGAGCCGCACGTCGGTGGGCGCCGGCGTCGGGTTGGACTGCGGGAACGACGCGTACTCCTCAAGCACCAGGCCGAGGCGGGACGCGACCGGCTCAACAGGGACCGGGTCATCGATCGCCTCGGCGGCATAGGCTGCACCACTGGGCAAAGCGACCAATGTGGACATCAGTAATAGAACGAGGAAGCGGCGCATGAATTACCCCCGGGTCTTCATGTGACGGTATTGAAGAGCGATCTCCCGGGCCGACAGCGAGCGGTCCAGGAACATGAGCGCGTCCATCCGGCAGTCGCACGGATTGCGCTCGACGGTGTTCTGCGGGAAGCTCCCGCCGATCTTGATGCCGCGCGGGTCGGCGGCGGTGGTGACGTGCGGCCCCGGCCCGGCGACCTGCCACGGGTCACCCGTGACCGTGTAGAAGCCCTCCACCGGCACGCCGTTGCGGTAGAGCGCCATCGTCCCGGCGTTGAAGTCGAACGTGGCGGCGAGGTGCACCCACTGGTCCTTCGGCAGCAGGGTCGTCCAGTCGGCGCTCGCCGCGAACGTCTGCGCGGCGCCCCCGTCCAGCCGACGGCCCAGCGCGACCAGGCGAAGCGTGCCCTGCACGTTGATCAGTTCGAGCAGGGCACGCACCGCGTGCCCCTCGGAGTCGCCGGTCAGGATGCCAGACAGGCCGATCGCGTTGAACCGGTCGGCCGGGTCCGGCGTGACGGTGTTCAGCGCGGGGCCGTCCATCGAGCGTTTGAACCAGCCGGCCACCGTGGTGCCGCTGACGGCGTTGAAGGCGCGCAGCGTACGCACGCCGGTCGGTGAATAGACGCCGGCCTTCCAGTCGTCGTTGCCGGCCGCGAGAGGGTCGACCTGCCTGGTCTGCAGGGCCCGGCGGCCGCCCGGGTAGGCGGAGTCGACGACCCGCTGCGCGGCGCCGCCGTTGATCAGCTCGATCTCCGTGGAGGACCGGCCCTGGTCCCGTTCGAGGGCCGGATCATCGGGCATCGGATGATCGAAGTCGTAGAAGGCGATGAGGTCGGGACGGAGCGATGGGTGTACGTCACGCGGACCGTGATCGTCCGCATTGACCGGTGTTCCGATGGCGAGGATCAGTACCGCAGAGACAGCGAGTGCGAGTCTCATGGGCGACCTTTCAGATCTTCGGCTGTACCGGAGGTTCGGCGGGACGCCCGCCGAGATAGAGCTCCCCGAGCTGCGGATCGGCCAGTAGCTGCCGGGCGGGCCCGGAGATGTGTACGCGCCCGAGGTCGAGCACGCACCCGAGGTCGGCGGTCTCCAGCGCACGCCGGGCGTTCTGCTCGACGAGCAGCACCGCGGTCCCGGCGTCACGCATCCGCACGACCTGTTCGAACACCGTGCTTGTCGCTTTCGGGTCGAGACCCATCGACGGTTCGTCCAGCAGGACGACCTTCGGGTCAACCATCAGCGACCGGGCGAACTCCACCTGTTTCTGCTGCCCGCCGGAGAGCAGTCCGGCGAGCGAACCCCAGCGGTCGGCCACCACCGGGAAGACCTCTTTCACGAAGGCCACGCGTTCGGCGATCCGGGCCTTGTCCCGCAACGTGTACGCGCCGAGCAGCACGTTCTCCTCGACGGTCATCTCGCGGAAGACGCTGTGCCCTTGCAGCACCAGCGACACCCCGGCGGCGAGCATCGCCTGGGGCCCGTGCCCGGTGACGTCCGCACCGCCGACCTCGACCCGGCCCTCGCGCGGCCGGAGCAGTCCACCGGCCACCTTCAGGACGGTCGACTTGCCGGCCCCGTTCGGCCCGACCAGGCAGACGATCTTCCCGGCCGGCACCTCCACGCTGAATCCGCGCAGCACCGGCGCCGCCCGGCCGTAGCCGGCGACGATGTCCACGAGTGAAAGCTCAGACGCCAAGGTATGCCCCCAGGACGCGCTCGTCGGTGCGGATCTGCGAGGGCGGTCCCTCGGCGATCGGCCGCCCGCGGTCGAAGACCACGATGTGGTCGCTGATGCTCATCACCAGGTCCATGTTGTGCTCGACGATCACGAAGGTCCGGCCCTCCGCGTTCAGCTCGCGGATCAGCACCCCGATCCGGTCGAGCAACGCCGGGTTGACCCCGCCGGCGGGTTCGTCCAGCAGCACCGTCTCCGGCTCGGCCATCAGCACCCCGGCGAGTTCCAGCAGCTTCTGCTGCCCCCAGGACAGGTCGCGGGCCTCGGAGCCGGCCAGGTGCTCGATGCCGAGCCGGGTCAGCCAGCCCATCGCCCGCTCGATCTCGGCGCGGCCGCGCGCGCTGCGCAGCCCGCCGATCAAACCCGTGGGGGGTACGGCGGACAGCACGTTCTCCAGCGCCGTCATCCGTGGGAACGTCCGGCACAACTGGAAGGTGCGCCCGATCCCGGCCCTCGCGATCCGGTGCGGAGCCTTTCCGGTGAGGTCCCGCCCCTGGTAGCTGACCGTGCCACCGTCCGGTTTGATCATCCCGGTGACGCAGTTGAAGTAGGTCGTCTTCCCGGACCCGTTCGGCCCGATCAGCGCGTTCACCTCGCCCTGGTGGAAGCTCACGCTCGCGCCGTCCAGCGCGGTCACGCCGCCGAACGCCTTGCTCAGCCCGGTGGTCTCGAGAGTCATTTGGTCCCTCCCGCGTTCTGCAGCCGCTGCTCGCGCAGTTCGGCGGCGGAGACCTCGCGGATCGACGTCCGGTCCGACCGGCCGAACCGCTTGATCAGGTCGGCGATCGCCGGCAGCACCCCGTCCGGCATGAAGAGCACCACCAGCGCGAGCAGCAGGCCGGTGGCCACCAGGTGCAGCGGGGTGTCGCCGTACTCGACCTTGAAGAACTCCAGCGCGATCCCCACGATGAGCGCCCCGACAACCGGCCCGAACAGCTGCCGCACGCCGCCGAGCAGCGCCATCAGCACCAGATAGGAGCCGGTCAGGATGGAGAACTGGAAGACCGGGTCGAGGTCGCCGAACCAGAGCGCGTAGAGACCACCGGCCAGCGCGGTGAAAACCGCGGAAACCACAAAAACGATCAATTTGTACGCGTAAGTCGCGGTCCCCAGAGCCTCCGCCTTGTCCTCGTCCTCGCGGATCGACTTGAGTCCCAGCCCGAACCGGGACCGGTCGATCAGCCACCACGCCAGCACCGCCAGCGCGAGCAGACCGGCGAAGAGGAAGTAGAAGATCCGGTGGTGCTCCGGGCGGGTGAGCTGGAACGGCCGCGGCACGACCAGTCCCCGGGAGCCGCCGGTGACCGACGACCAGCTCTGGAAGACCAGCAGCAGGATCAGCACCAGCGAGATCGACACGATCACGAAGGACGCGCCACGGACCCGGAGCGCGGCCAGGCCGATCGGGACCGCCAGCAGGCCGACGAACGCCCCGGCCGCGGCCAGCGCGAGAAACGGCGGCAGCCCGGCCTTGGCGACCAGGATGCCGGTCGAGTACGCCCCGAGCCCGGCCAGCGCGCCGTGCCCGAGCGAGATGTAACCGGTGAAGCCGCCCACGAAGTTCCACGAGGTGGCGAGCACCGCGTAGTAGACCACCAGCACACCCGCCGACAGGATGTACGGGTTCGGCGCGATGCTCGGGAAGGCGAGGACCGCGACCGCCAGCAGCGCGACGGCGGCGAGTTTGAGGACTTTAGAACCGCTGGGCAAGACGACCTCCGAAGAATCCCTGTGGTCGGATCGCCAGCGTGGCGAAGAGCGCGACGTAGAAGACCGTCTGCGCCCACGTGGTGCCCATCGGGATCTGCAGCAGGCTCTGCGCCATCCCGAGCACCATCGCCGCGATCGCCGCACCCGGCACGCTGCCCAGCCCGCCGACCACGATGATCGCCATCAGCGGGCCGATCCAGTGCCAGTGCAGGGACGGGTAGATCGTGGTGTCCAGCGACAACGCGGTGCCGCCGATCGCCGCCGTGGCCAGGCCGATGCCGAAGCCGTACCCGGCCACCCGGTCGGTGTCGATGCCGAGCAGCCGGGCGGCGTCCCGGTGCTGGATCGTCGCGCGCAGCGCCCAGCCGAACCGGGTGCGCTTCATCAGCACGTACAGCGTGCCGAGCGCGACCACGGCCAGGCCGAAGGCGATCAGCTTGACCACCGCGACCCGGGCACCGAACACCTCGAGACTGGCCGAGCCGTAGCCCAGCTGGACGCGCCGCTGCGTGCCGGTGAACGCGTAGCCGAGCAACCCCTCGATGAGCAGGGCGATGGCGAACGTCAGCAGCACCGACATCATGGTCAGCGTGGCCGGCCGCAGGCGGGTGAGCAGGACCCGCTGGAGCAGCACGCCGGCACCGAAGAAGAGCGGGACGGTGCCGAGCATGGCGAGCAGCGGATCGAGCCCGGCCCGCTCGTGCAGCCACCAGCCCAGGTAGGCGGCGAGGATCAGGAACGCCGAGTGGGCGATCATCACCACCCGCATGATGCCGAAGTAGAGGGTGAGCCCGGAGGCGAGCAGGGCGTACAGGCCGCCCAGCAGGATCCCCAGGAGCACGCTCTGGAACAGCAGCGCACCAGATGGCATCAGCGCATCACCAGGCCGGCTTCGGGAACACGAACTCGGCCTCCTTGACGTCCGCCGGAAGCACGATCTTGATGTCACCGCCGACCCATTGCTGGATCATGTGGGCGCCCTTGGGCTTGCCGGTGCCGTCCCAGGACAGTGGTCCGACCACGGTTTCGACCGTGTTCGCGCGTACCCAATCCACCAATTTCTTCTGGCAGTCGCCCTGCTCAGCGCAACCCGCCGCGGTAACCGCGGCCGCCACCACCTGGCCGGTCGTGTAGCCGTTGGCCTGGTCCTCCTCGGGGGCCTTGCCGAACTGGGCGGTGAACTTCTCGACGAACTCCTTGTTGCTCGGGTACTGCGCGTCCTGGCTGTAGCCGGTGGGGGAGAGGATCCCCTCGGTCTTGTTGCCGACCGCCTTGGCGAACTCCGGGTTCGTCGGCGCGGTCGAGAACGCGGCCAGTTTCGGCTGGTAGCCGAGCTGCTGGAGGGCGACGATCAGGTTCACGCCGTCCTGGTACTGCGAGCCGCCGACCAGCACGTCGGCCTTGGCGTCGGCGACCTTCGCCGCGATGCCGCTGAAGTCGGTGGTGTTCGGCGGATACACCTCGTTCACCACCGTCTTGATCCCGCCGGCCTCCAGCTTGGCCTTCAGCCCGTACGCCGTACCCTGCGCGAACGGATCGTCCATCGCCGCGTAGGCGGCGGTCTTGGGCCGCTGGTCGGCCGGCATCGCCAGGATGTACTCGGCCAGGTGGTTGTAGTGGTCGTTGGCGACCGCGGGGGCCGCGTAGAAGAGGTTCTTGAAGCCCTGCTCGAAGACCTCCTTGGCGGCGCCGGCCGGCTCGACGAAGAGCATCCCGTACTCCTCGGCGACCCGGGCGGAGGGCACCACGAGGCGGGTGGAGAACGGGCCGAAGACCAGGTCGACCTGGTCCTTGCCGATCAGCTGCTCGTAGTCGGCGACGACCCGGTCCGCGTTGGACTGGTCGTCCAGGATCTTGAGTTCGACCTGGCGGCCGAGCAGGCCGCCACTGTCGTTGACGATCTTCGCCCAGGCCTCGTAACCCTGCTGGACGCCCTTGCCGGGCTCGGAGAAGTCGCCGGTCAGCGGCAGCGAGACCCCGATGACGATGGGCTCGTCGGTGTTGCCGCCGGTGTCGTCCCCGCCGCCACCGGAGCAGGCGCCGAGGGTCAGAATCATGGCCGCGGCCAGGGCTTTGAGTGACTTTGACATCCTCGGACGCTCCTTTGCACCGAGTGCGAAAGCGCTTCCGTAAGCGCTTACGTACTCTATGCTTTGATATTGATCACCAGCAATAGCTTGGGAGTCATCGTGCCGAAACCGGGCCCGGGGCTGCGACTCATCGACGTGGCCCAACGCGCCGGCGTCTCGCTGGCCACCGCGTCACGCGCGCTGGCCGGCCGCGACGGTGTGAGCGAGGAGGTGGCGAACCGGGTCCGGCAGGTGTCCCGCGAGCTGGGCTATGTGGCCAACCCGTTCGCTCGTACCCTGGCCGGCGGCGCCAGCTCCACGGTCGGCCTGATCGTGCACCAGGTCGACGACCCGTACTTCTCGGAGATCGCCGGCGGTGTCATCAAACTCGCCGACGAGCAGAACCTGCTGGTGCAGATCTGCCACTCCGGCCGCGATCCGGCGCACGAGCTGCGGCAGATCCGCAACCTGATCGCCCAGCGGGTCGGCATCATCCTGGTCGCCGGCTCCGGTTACCACGACCCGCACGCGGAGGCCGAGGCGCGTGCCGTCCTCGCTGCCTATCAGCAGGGCGGCGGCCGGGTAGCGGTCATCGGACGGCACGCCCTCGGCGCCGACGCGGTCCTTCCGGACAATCAGGCCGGCGGCCACGCCCTCGCCGCTCACCTGCTCGAACTCGGGCACCGCCGGATCGCCGTGGTGGCCGGCACGCCCGGCCTGAACACCGTCATCGACCGCACCGCCGGTATCGCCGCCGCGCTCAGCGACCACGGCCTGTCGCTGTCCGGCATGCCGGTGGTCCACACCGACTTCGTCCGCGAGGGCGGCCGGGTGGCGACCGACCGGATCCTGCGCGATCATCCGGAGGTCACCGCCATCATCGCCCTCAACGACGCGATGGCGATGGGTGTGCTGGCGACGCTGCGGGAACGGGGGATCGCGGTGCCGGATCGGATGTCGGTCGTGGGGTTCGACGACGTCTCGGTGGCGGCGGACCTGGCGCCGAGCCTCACGACGATCAGGCTGCCGATGACGGACATGGGAAGGATGGCCCTGGAGCTGGCCCTGAAACCGAAGGCGAGCCGGCCGCGCCGCCGGCCGACCGGTCATCAGCTGATCGTGCGCGACTCCACCGGACCGGCGATTTCATGATCCGCAGGTTCGCCGGCCCGGCCGCGATCCTCCTCAGCCTGCTCGTGGTTCTCGCCGGTGACACGTACGAGATGGACCGTGGCGCCGAGCCGGCCGCTGCCGCGGTCCCGCCGCCCGCCGCCTCGCCCGCTGCGGACGAGATCTTCAGCAGCCCGAACCTCCGGCAGATGGCCAACCTGCCCAAGGGCGCCCGGGTTTCCGGGATCAACACCGACCTGGCGTTCCGGGGCGACTACGCGTTCGCCGGCAACTACGACGGCTTCTCCGTCTACGACATCAGCGACCCGAACGCCCCCGAGGTCGCCGTCCAGGTCCTCTGCCCCGGACCGCAGAACGACGTCGCCGTCCACGGTGACCTGCTGTTCGTCGGCGCCGACTCGCCCAGCAGCGACAGCGACTCGTGCGCCGGCCTGGAAGGCGTCAAGATCTTCGACGTCTCCGATCCGCGTCGTCCCCGGTACGTCGCCGTCGTGCCGACCGAGTGCGGTGCGCACACCGTGACCCTCGTACCCGGCAAGGGCGCGGACCGCTCCGTCTACGTCTACGCCTCGTCGCCCTGTATGGACCCGGACGACCGCATCACGATCGTGAAGGTCCCGCTGAACGATCCCGCCGCCGCACGCGTCGTGCCGGCTGCGGGCCGGCTCACCACCGGCGACGATGCCATGGCGGCCGGCTGCCACGACGTCACCGCGTACCCGGAGAAGGGCCTCGCGGCCGCCGCCTGCGTCGGCGACGGTGTCCTGCTCGACATCTCGGAACCGGCCGCGCCCAGGGTGATCGCCCGCGTTCGCGACGACAACTTCGCCTTCTGGCACTCCGCGACGTTCAACAACGCCGCCACCAAGGTCGTCTTCACCGACGAACTCGGCGGCGGCGTCGGCCGCACCTGCACCCCGGACACCGACTCGCACCGAGGCGCGAACGCCATCTTCGACATCACCGGCCAGGGCACGCGGCGAAAGCTGGAGTTCCGCGGCTACTTCAAGATCGCGCGCCACAGCGCCGGGAACTGCGTGGCCCACAACGGTTCGCTGATCCCCGTCCCCGGCCGAGACGTCATGGTCCAGGGCTGGTACCAGGGCGGAGTGTCGGTCTGGGACTTCACCGACTCCCGCCGGCCCGAGGAGATCGCCTACTGGGCACGCGCCGACCAGAGTTTCATCGGCGGATCGTGGTCCGCCTATTGGTACAACGGCGTCATCTACAGCAGCGACCTGCAGCAGGGACTCGACGTGTTGCGGCTGGACGATCCCCGTACCGACCCCGCCAGGACCTTGCGCACCGACCACTCCAACCCGCAAACGCAAAACGACCACAACCGCTGGTGCTGCCGCTAGAAAGCCTCCGCGGTGGTCTTGTCCGGGGCCCAACGTGGGTGCTGTCTGGCGGCCGTTGAGACAAGGACCCGGCTCGGCCCGGCACAGCCCAGCGCCCGGGGTGCCGGTCCGGGTGTTGGGGCCGCTCACGGGTCGGCGATCGGCGCGGGGACCACTGCCGGTCACCGCCGTTTGCGTGGTGGCGGGAGGCAAAGCCGGGCTTGCGCCGGGAGAGCGGGGACAGGGTCGGCTTCGGCGGGACGACCGGTGCGCGTACCCCGAAGAAGTAGGGGTTTAGAGCGGTCCGGTTTCCAGACCGTGCTGCCGGGTCAAGGCCAGCGCCTCGTCCTTGTCCGGGCCGGTCAGCAGGTCGAGCCAGCGGTCGGCGGCGTTGATGCTGCCGGCGTGCACCTCGGCGAGCATTTCCGGCCAGCGGCGCTGGTGGGTCAGGAGGTCGACCAGGCGGTCCATGGCGTGCAGGTCGCCGCCGGCGGCCCGGTCGCGGAGCCCGGCCACGTCGCGCCGGTCGCCCAGCAGGCGGGCCAGGCGGCGTGCGGCCTCCCAGCTGCCGGCGTCGGCGCGGGCCCGGAGCTCGTCCAGTTCACCGCGGTCGGCGAGCCGGCCGCCCAGCTGTTCGTCGGCGTCCCAGTCACCGTTGTCCGCACGACGCCGCAGCTCGTCGAGGCGGCCGCGGCGTACCAGGATCCGGGCGAGACGGGCGGAGGCCTCCCGGTCGCCGCTGTCGGCGCGTGCGGCGAGTTCGTCCAGGTGGTCTCCGCGTGCCAGCAATGCGGTCAGCGCGCGCCGCGCGGGGTGGTCGCCGTCGTCGGCGCGGCGTCCCAGCTCCTCGGTCCGGCCCTCGGCGGCGAGAGCTCCGGCGAGCCGCTCGGATGCCAGGATGTCGCCGCTGTCGGCGCGGGCGGCGAGTTCGTCCAGGCGCCCTTGCTGAACGAGGAGTTCGGCGAGACAGAGGGCGGACATCGTGTCGCCGCTGTCGGCCAGCCTGGCCAGGTCTTCGATGTGCCCGCCCTCGACCAGCAGGCCGAGCAGCCGCCGGCGGGCGATCGCGTCCCCGGCGGCGGCGCACCGGGCCAGTTCGTCGCGGCGCCCCAGGGCGGCGAGGAAGTCGGCGAACTGCCGGCCGGCGTGATTGTCGCCGTTCTCCGCGCGGCGGCGAAGCTCGTCGGTGCGGCCCTGCCGGAGCAGCAGTTGTCCCAGCCGGAGGGCGGCGTGCAACTCGCCGCGGTCGGCGCGTTCAGTGAGCTCGTCCAGCCGGCCCCGGTCGACGAGGAGATCGGGGAGCAGGTAGGTGGCCATCCGGTCGCCTCGGTCGGCCCGTTCCCGGAGTTCGTCGAGCTGATTGCGGTCGGCCAGCCGGGAGGCCAGGTTGTCGGCCGCCATCGCGTCGCCGCTGTCGGCGAGTCGCCGCAGCGCGCTGAGGTCGTCCTCGGCGCGGCGCTCGGCGAGGACCGTCGAGCCCTCCACGTCACCGTTGGCGGCCAGGAGCTCGGCCAGCCGTCGCTTGGCATGGTGGTCACCCATGTCGGCGCGCTCTCGGAGGAGCTCGACGCGGCCCTGCCGGAAGAGGACATCGGCCAGGCGTTCGGCGGCCGGGCGATCGCCGCGGTCGGCGCGATGTCGCAGACCTTCGAGATCGCCTCGATCGGACAGGATCGTGGCGAGCAACTCCGCCGCGTACCACTCCCGCGCATCGGCCCGGGCCGTCAGCTCCTCGACGTCGAGCCGTACGGCGAGCAGTTCGTCTAGCCGGTGGGCCGCCCGCCGGTCACCGGCCTCGGCTCGCGCCCGTAGCTCGTCCAGATCGGTGGCGCTCGGACGCGAGGCGACCTGGGTGACCAGGAGCGCGCCGTGCCGGGCGAGTCTGTCGGTGGATGCCGGCTCGGCCTCGCCGCGGTCGGCGAGGTATTCGGCCAGCATGTCGGCGGCCGGGCGGTCGCCGCCGTCGGCGCGCGAGCGCAGCGTGTCGATCTCGTCGCGACGGATCAGGATCTCCGCGAGGCGGTGGCCGGCCGGTTCGATGCCCTGGTCGGCGTGAGCTCGCAGCTGGTCCAGTTCGTCGAGGTTGGTGAGCAGTTCGGCGAGCCGGCGGCCGCTGTACCAGTCGCCGGCGGCGGCGCGGGCCTCGAGAGCCGGGCGGTCTCCGCGGTCGGCGAGCAGGTCGGCCAGCTGCCGGGCGGCGGAGTTGGTGCCGCGGTCGGCGTTCGCGCTCTGGCGCAACTCGTCGAGGCCATCGTGGACGGTCAGGACCGTGGCGAGCCGGTCGGCGGCCCAGGTGTCGCCGGCGGCGGCCCGGGTTCGCAGATCGTCCAGCCGCCCGAGCCGGGCCAGTAGCGCGGCGAGTCGCCGGCCGGCGTCCCGGTCGCCGTTGCCGGCTCGCTCGCTCAAGGCCTCGAGATGCTCCGCCGGAGCCGACAGATCCGCCAGCTGCTCGGTGGCGTGCTGATCACCGGCGCCGGAGTCGGCGAGGCGCCGGAGGAGGACCGCGGCCCGGCCGTACCGCAGACGCCGTGTCGCCGCGTTCGCTAGGCCGGCGACGTCTTCGTCCGGTACGTGCTCGGTGAGCGCACGCCAGGCGGCCGGCGGGATCGGCTCGGTACGCCGTTGCCGGACCAGCCGCTGCAGAAGATAGTCGGTCACGGTGTGGCCGAGCGCGGTACGCCGATCGTCACTGGCCACCTCGAGCAGCGGCGCGGCGGCCCGGTCCTGCGGCCGGTGCTGGCTGGACAGTTCGGCGAGTGCCGTGGTGAACCAGGCGTTGCCCGGCCGGACCCCGGTCAGATAGCCGCGCGCGGCGGCCTCCAGCAGCGCGGCGCTCAGCGGCGACTGAATCCCGGCCCGGCGGGCGTCGGCGGCCGCGTACAGGATCGCCCGCTCGTCGTCGGTCGCCCGCTGGTACCGGTTCATGATCTCGCGAGCGCCGGCCAGCGCCTCGGTGACGTTGTAGTCCGGGTCGGCGACCGCGGTGGCGAGACGACTGTCATGCGCCGCGAGACGGCCGGCGGCCTCGCGCTCGGCGGCGGAGAAGCTGTCCAGCCGCAGCTGCTGGACGCGCTGACCGCCGATGATGTCCATGGCGGCCGGGTATCGCGGCCGCCGGCGGCCGTGCTCGTCGACCACGTCGGCACGCAGCGCGGTGGCGTAGTCCGGCCACAGCGTGCCGAGGATGACCACCGGGCCGGGCGAGTCGAGCAGCCGCCGGACGGCCGCGGCGGTGATCGGGGTGGAACCCTCGCTCAGGTACGGGCCGGGAAGAAAACGCTGCAACTCGTCCAGCCACACGATCAGCTTCGCGGGCCGGCGACCGTCGGCGGCGACGGCGTTCACCAGGTCACCGCCGCCGAGGTCGGGCGCCAGCACGGCGAAGCCGGGCAGTTCGGTGCGGGCGCTCTCGTAGAGCAGGCGGGTCTTGCCGACGCAGGAGTTGCCGATGAGGATCAGAAATCCACCCTCGGTACGCGCCCGCCGCAGCCGCCCGCGGAGATCCTCGCCCAGATCCCGCTCGACGAACGTGGGCAGCCCGGGCCCCGGCCCGGCCCGGTCCGGCTCGTCCAGCGCCGGGTGGACGCGCAGGTCCAGCGCCGAGATGCCGGGCCCGTCGATCAGCGGGAGCCGGTCCGTTCCGGTGGACGGCACGCTCCGGCCGGGTGCCGCGTCCCGCCGGTTCTGTGCCCAGCCGAACCCGATCGAGACGGCCAGCGACACCAGGCCGACGGCCAGGCTGGCCACGCTCGCGACGCTGTCCTTGTCGGCCAGGCTGAGGCCGAGAAAGGCGCGCACCTGCCCGACCAGAGGCGGAGCCGCCCACCATCCGGCGACGCCGAGCAGGCCGACTGTTGCGAAGACCTTCCACAACAGACGGCGGCGCCCGTGACACGGCTCGGCCATCGGGGCCGACCTCCGAGGTATCGATGACGTCCGGCCGGATGACCGTACTTCACCGCCACGACGCCTTCTAAGCAGCAGCCGCGTTGAGCAGCTTCTGCTCGACGACGACGGGCACCGAGAGCGTCTTGTAGCCGACCGAGTCGAAGAGCACGGTCATCCGTTCCTCCTCGTAGTTCATCACCGTGCCGGCGCCCCACTCGCCGTGTTCCACCCGGCTGTGCACCGGGAACGGGCCCTCGGCCTCGGCCTCGTCGATCGCCTGCGCGCTGCCGTCCGCGCAGTTGTCGCAGTGGCCGCACGGCTTTTTCAGGTCCTCGCCGAAGTACGCCAGCAGCGTCTCGGTACGACACTGCCGGGTCTGTGCGAATCCCCGCATCATGTCGGTACGGGACCGGACGACCACCTGCTGCCGCTCGTACTCCTCGATCGCAGCCGTTGCGGCAGCGGCCGGGAGCGGCGCGCGGGGCGGGACCGACAGCTTGTTGCCCGCGCCGGTACGCACCGCGCCCACCTGCTCCAGCAGACCCAGGTACTGGCCGATCTTGCGCGGCCCGAGGCCGGTCTCCTTCTGGAGCGCCGTCTTCGTCACCGGTCCCTTGTGGAGCGCGCCGGCCAGGTCGCGCAATTCGTCGGCGTCCGGGCTGCCGCCGCTGAAGAAGCGCTGGATCGCCTCGTCCTCGGACCGCCAGAGCAGCACCGTGCGGCCCGGATCGCCGTCGCGGCCGGCCCGGCCGATCTCCTGGAAGTAGCTGTCGGGGGAGTCCGGCAGGGCCATGTGTGCGACCCAGCGGATGTTGGGCTTGTCGATGCCCATGCCGAACGCCGAGGTCGCCACCATGATGTCGACCTTGTCGTCGATGAACTCCTCGTGCCGTTGCTCGCGCAGGCCGGCCGCCATGCCGCCGTGGTAGCAGGCGGCCGGGTAGCCGGCCTCGGTGAGGCGGTCGGCGAGTTCCTCGGCGGCCCGCCGGGTGGCCACGTAGATGATGCCGGGACGTTCGCCCTCATCGAGCAGGGTGGTCAGCCGCCGCCACCGGTAGTCCTCGTCGGGACAGTAGGCGACCTCCAGGAAGAGGTTGCGGCGGTCCAGCCCGGACACGTGGATCTCGGGCTTGTGCAGGCGCAGCCGGGCGATGATGTCCTCGCGGACCGGCGGTGAGGCGGTGGCGGTCAGGGCGAGCACCGGCGGGCGGCCGATCTGTTTGATCATCTCGCCGAGGGCCAGGTAGTCGGGGCGGAAGTCGTGTCCCCAGGCGGAGATGCAGTGCGCCTCGTCGACGGCGACCAGGCCCGGCTTCAGCGCGCGGACCTCGGCGAGCCGTTCCGGATCGCTGAGCTGTTCCGGCGTGATGAAGAGGAATTCGGCCTGTCCGGTACGGATCGCCTCGATCGCCTCCCGCTGTTCCTTCGGCGTCTCCGCGGAGCTGACCCGGACGGCGCGGATCTTCGGGTCGCCGCGCTCGTTGAGGGCGGCGATCTGATCCTGCTGGAGGGCGAGCAGCGGCGAGACCACCACGGTCGGGCCGGGCAGCAGCACGGCCGGGATCTGGTAGATCGCCGACTTGCCGGCCCCGGTCGGGAGCACCACCAGGGCGTCCCTGCGGCGGAGCACGGCGCGC
Organism: Actinoplanes aureus; assembly: GCF_015704865.1. Classification (GTDB taxonomy): domain Bacteria; phylum Actinomycetota; class Actinomycetes; order Mycobacteriales; family Micromonosporaceae; genus Actinoplanes; species Actinoplanes aureus. The sequence goes on from NZ_JADQTO010000036.1 coordinate 52,061, forward strand.
ATCGGCTTGAACTGGCCGGTACGCAGCGAGGGCCACCCGAAGTGCTTCCGGGCGACGCGGCGCAGCCGCGGTCCGTAGACGGGCAGCTTCATGCGATCTTGGGGAGGACGTCGCGGGCGTACAGGTCGAACAGGCCTTGGTAGTGGGGGCCGGTGTTGGCGACGTAGACCTCGTCGAAGCCGGCGTCCGCGTACTTTTTGATCATCTCGAGGTGCTTCTCCGGGTCGTTGCCGCACACGAAGCTCTCGGCGATCATGTCCTGCGTCACCAGCTGGGACGCCTGCTCGAAGTGCTTCGGCGAAGGCAGGACCTGGGAGAGCTCGCCGGGCACGCCGGCGTTCGGCCATTTCTGGTACGCGATCCGCGCACCCTCCTCCGCGGTGTCCGCGAAGGCCGCCTTGAATCCGGCCTGGCACGTCCGGTTGCCGCCGCCCTGCGAGCGGAACTGCTTCACCATGTCGCCGTCCGGCATGACGTTGATGTAGCCGTCACCGATGCGTGCGGCCACCTCGATCGCCTTCGGTCCGAAACCCGACACCAGGATCTCGACCGGCTTCTCCGGCAGAGTGTAGATCCGGGCGTTCTCCACCGTGTAGTGCTTGCCCCGGTAGGAGACGACGCCGCCCTTCCACAGCCGCCGCATGATCTCGACAGCCTCCTCGAGCATCTCCAGCCGCACCTCGGCTTCCGGCCAGGCGTCGCCGAAGATGTGCTCGTTGAGTGCCTCGCCGGTGCCGACGCCGAGCCGGAAACGCCCGCCGGTCAGGACCGCGCTGGTTGCCGCGGCCTGCGCGATGACGGCCGGATGGATGCGTACGGTCGGACAGGTCACCGCCGTAGTGATCGCCAGCCCGCACGCCTGGCTGAGCGCCCCGATCATCGACCAGACGAAGGCGCTCTGGCCCTGGGCGTCCACCCACGGGTGGTAGTGGTCGGAGATCCACAGGCCGGAGAAGCCGGCCCGCTCCGCGCCCTTGGCCTGTTCTAACAGCTCAGCGGGCGAGTACTCCTCGCTCGACAGGAAGTATCCGATGCGCATGCGCGCCCCGTTACCCCTATTTGCCGCCGAACATGCGGCGGATGGCCCAGAGCAGGAACAGCACGGCAAGGGCGACGCCGAGCAGGCGTACGGCGTGCACCTCGGACCAGTCGACCACGGCGGAATCCTATCGGGCTTAAGCCACCGTTAATAGAAAGGTTTGTTGACTAATCCGGGGAGCGGGTGTGACCATAGGTCCCCGAACGGGGGAGAACGTTCACATTGACGTTCGTGGATGTATCGGAGGTACGGGGGCTCATGTCCTTTCACGGCGATCTGCCGGAACTCGCCGCTGCGGTCCTGCAGCCGGGCTTCGTCGGCACCTCCGCACCGGACTGGGTCCGCCGGTGGCTGGGTCAGGGTCTGGGCGGCGTCGCCCTCTTCGCACGTAACGTCGAGTCGCCGGCCCAGGTGGCCGCGCTGACCGCGCAACTGCGCGCGGAATACCCCGACGTGATCGTGGCCATCGACGAGGAGGCCGGTGACGTCACCCGGTTCGAGTCCCGGTCCGGCAGCTCCCGCCCGGGCAACCTGGCGCTCGGCGCGATCGACGACGCCGAACTGACCGAGGCGGTCGCCCGCGACCTCGGCCGGGACCTGGCCGACGCCGGCATCACGCTGGACTACGCCCCGGACGCGGACGTCAACAACAACCCCGCGAACCCGGTCATCGGGGTACGGGCCTTCGGCGCCGAACCCGGCCTGGTGGCCCGCCACACCGCCGCCTTCATCCGCGGTCTGCAGGAGTCCGGGGTGGCCGGCTGCGCCAAGCACTTCCCCGGTCACGGCGACACCGCCGTCGACTCGCACCACGACGTGCCGCTGATCGCGAAGAGCGCCGCCGAGCTGGAGGCCTGCGAGCTGGTGCCGTTCCGCTCGGCGATCGCCGCCGGGGCCAAGGTCGTGATGACCGGGCACCTGCTCGTCCCCGCGTACGACGCCGAGCTGCCCGCCACGCTGAGCTCGAAGATCCTCACCGGGCTGCTCCGCGAGGAACTGGGCTTCCAGGGCCTGATCGTCACCGACGGCATCGAGATGCAGGGCGTGCGCCGCCGGTACGGCCTCGCCGGTGCCGGCGTCCGCGCCCTGGCCGCCGGGGTGGACGCCATCTGCGTCGGGGGCGACAACGCCGACGAGGAGACCGCGATCGAGCTGCGCGACGCCATCGTGGCCGCGGTGCGCAGTGGTGAGCTCCCCGAGGAGCGGCTGCGGGACGCGGTCGCCCGGGTCCGGCGGCTGGCGCGATGGACCACCGAGCGGCAGACCCGCACCGGGGCTCGCGCGATCGCCGACGCGGCCGCCGGTAACGAGGTGGCCGTCCTCTCCGGTCGTGGCTCGGCCGTCGGCTTCGCCGCCGCACGCAAGGCGATCAAGGTGACCGTCGCGGGCGACCGCGCAGTGCTGCCGGTGACCGGGGTGCCGCACGTCGTCGAGTTCGCCCCGCCGCGCAACATCGCGATCGGCAGCGAGACGCCGTGGGGGCTGGGCGCGCCCCTGGCCGACCTGCTTCCCGGCACCACCTCGCGCCGGCTGACCGCCGACGACCTGGCCGGCCTGCCGGATGCGGCCGAGCCGGTGCTGGCCGGCGCCGCCGAGCGGCCGCTGGTGCTGGTGGTCCGGGACGTGCACCGGCACCCGTGGATCGCCACGACCCTGTCCCGGGTGCTGGAGCTGCGGCCGGACGCGATCGTGGTGGAGATGGGCATTCCGGAGACGATCCTCGGCGGGGTGCACATCGCGACCCACGGCGCGACCCGGGCCCTCGGCCAGGCGGCCGCCGAGATCATCGCCGGCGTGGACGTTCCGGAGCCGGCACCCCAGCCGGTCGCGGCGTAGCGCGTTCGACCGGCTTGGATTTGCCGTCTTCGCGTACCGTTGCAAGGGTGTTGATCTCGAAGCCCCGCCGCCGTGCAGTCGCCGCGCTCGCCTCCGCCGCCTTCGGCCTCGCGTTGCTCACCGGATGCGGTGACGACGTGAGCTGCGGGCTCGACCAGTGCACCGTGTCCATCGCGCGGGAGACCAACGCCAGCGTGAGCGTGCTGGGCGTGGAGGCGAAATTCGTCAGCGCCGACGAGAACACGGTGACCCTCGACATCGGCGGCGAGCAGATCCAGCTCACCAAGGGTCAGCAGGCGGTCGACGTCGGCGGTCTCCAGGTTCAGCTGGAGAGTGTGACGGCGGATCAGATTCAGATAGAGGTGGCGCGGCCGTAGCCGACGTTTGACGAACGTCGCCGTCGGTCATATCCCGGGACATGTCCTCCACGACCTCGAACGTCAAATACCAAGCGTCACGGGCCGCCGAGAGTAAGCCGCTGGAGTATCTGGCCCGGGGCGGCTTCATCGGGTACGGCATCATCCACCTGCTGTTCGCGTGGATCGCGCTGCAGGTCGCCATCGCCGGATCGAGCCAGGAGAGCGACCAGTCCGGCGCTCTGCAGGAGATCGCCCGGCACTCGTACGGCAAGACCCTGCTCATCGTGATCGCCGTCGGCCTCGTCGCGATGGCGATCTGGCAGGCCTTCGAGGCCGCCATCGGCGAGAGCGGTGAGCGCAACCGCACCGCGATGGCCGAGCGGGTGCTCTCCGGTGTGCGGGCCATCCTCTACGCCTACCTCGCCTGGATGGCGGTCAAGGTCGTGCAGGGCGCGAACGCCTCGATGGGCGACAGCTACGAGAGCAAGACGACCGGCCTGATGAGCTCCTCGGGTGGCCGCTGGCTGGTCGCCCTGATCGGCCTGGTCGTGCTCGGCGTCGGCATCGGCATGTTCTACTACGGCTGGAAGCGCAAGTTCGTCAGGCACCTGAACACCCAGCAGATGACCGCTTCCACCCGTCAGCCGATCATCCGGCTGGGCGTGGCCGGCTACATGGCCAAGGGCGTCGCCTACGCGATCGCCGGTGCTCTGTTCGTCACCGCCGCGGTGAACTTCGACCCGGACAAGGCCCGTGGCCTGGACGCCGCGCTGAAGACCCTCGCGAGCTACTCCTGGGGTATCTGGCTGCTCGTTCTGATCGCGGCCGGTATCGCCGCCTACGGCGTCTACTGCATCGCGCAGGCCAAGTACCGCAAGATCTGATCGACGGCCCCAACGGCGGCGGGTGTGAGGTATCTCCGACATCCGCCGCCTCTGGTGTTCGCTGACCCGGGCCGGGCAAGCTGGGACGCTGGCACAAGTTCCGTTCGTGGGAAGGAAGCCCGTGTCCAGCGTTATGACCGCCCTGCTCGCCGTCCTGGTGTCCGCCGGGGCGGCGATCCTGCTCGTCGAGATCGCCCACCGGGTCGTGGTCCGGCTCGGCCGGAAGTCCATGCTCGCGGCCGATCTGGCCAGGAAGGTGCATCGTCCCTTCCTGACCGCGGTCACCCTGGTCTCGGTGCAGCAGGCGATCCGGGTCTTCGCCGGCGACTTCACCTACCGGAGCGGCGTGATGCACGCGCTCGTGCTGCTCTGCATCGCCGCCTTCGCCTGGCTGGTCGGCGCGATGCTGCTGGTGATGGAGGACGTGGCCCTCGCCCGCTGGCGCACCGACGTGCCGGACAACCGCCGGCACCGGCGGATCAAGACCCAGGTGGTGATGCTGCGCCGGGTCACCGTCGCCGCCATCGTGGTGCTCACCATCGGCGTCATGCTCATGACGTTCCCGGACATCCGCGCTCTCGGCGCCAGCGTGATCGCCTCGGCCGGTGTGATCAGCGTGGTCGCGGCGCTGGCCGCGCAGAGCACGCTCGGCAACGTGTTCGCCGGGATCCAGCTCGCCTTCAACGACGCGATCCGGGTGGACGACGTGGTCGTGGTCGAACAGGAGTGGGGCCGGATCGAGGAGATCACGCTGACCGTGGTCGTCGTGCAGATCTGGGACGACCGGCGGCTCATCCTGCCCTCCTCGTACTTCACCACCAAACCGTTCCAGAACTGGACGCGTACCGGGTCCGCGGTGCTGGGCACGGCGGAGGTCGACGTGGACTGGTCCACCCCGATCGAACCAATGCGGGCCGAGCTGCGACGGGTCTGCGAGTCCACCGAGTTGTGGGACGGCCGGGTCTGCGTGCTCCAGGTGACCGAGGCGACCGGCGGCAACGTACGGCTCCGGGCGCTGGTGAGCGCGGATGACGCGGGTGCGCTGTGGGACCTGCGCTGTCTCGTACGCGAGCGGCTGGTCGCCTGGATCTGGGAGCATCAGCGCGGTGCGGTGCCGCGGATGCGCGCCGAGGTGGACACGCAGGACCGCCCGTCCGAGCTGGCGCGCCCGATCCACCGCGCGGATCTCGGTGCGTCCTCGGACGCCGCGCGGGTTTTCAGTGGTGGTGACGACGGTGAGGGGCGCGGCGTGACCTTCGGCGGCCCGGACGGTGCGGCACCGGTACGGGCCTGATCGACGCAGAGCGTGGCTTGCCCCGGACAGCGAGGATTGAGGCGGTCGTGATCAGGGCATACCCCGATCACACGGAAAGGGGGACACGATGGCCGATGTCTTGAACGGTACTCCCGTCAAGCCGCTCAACGAGCAGTCCACCGCGGAACTGGTGCAGCGCGCGAGCGAACAGCTCAGCCGCCTGGTCCGGGACGAATTGACGCTCGCCAAGGCGGAACTCGCCGAGAAAGGCAAACATGCCGGCATCGGCGCCGGCCTGTTCGGCGGCGCCGGGGTGCTTGCCGGGTACGGCGTGGGCGCACTTCTCGCAACGCTGGTCATCGTGCTGGATCTGTTCCTGCCGCTCTGGCTGGCGGCGCTGATCGTCACCGTTGTTCTCTTCGCGGTGGCCGGAGTGCTCGCTCTGCTGGGCCGGAGTCAGTTGCGCAAGGCGACCCCGCCCGAGCCGCAGGCCGCGATCCAGAACCTGAAGGCCGATGTCGACGAGGTGAAGCACGCGGTCAAGGAGCGTAGCCGGGTATGAGTGGGAAGAATGGTTCCGCGGCCAAGCCGGATCTGACGGCGCTGCGGGAGGAGATAAGGCAGACTCGAGCCGATCTCGGTGAGACGGTGCAGGCTCTGGCCGCCCGGGCGGACGTCAAGGCGCGCGCACGGGAACAGGTGGAACAGACCAAGGAGCGGGTGCTCACTCAGGCGGCCGCGGTGACCGGGCGGGTCCGTGAGGCGACGCTCGGCGCGACCGGCCGGGCCAAGGCCGCGGCGGTGCAGGCCACCGAGGGCGCGCCCGAGCTGGCGCACGACGCCCGAGCCCGGGTACGCGCGAACCCGTACCCGGCGGTGCTGGTCGTCGCCGGTGTGGTCGCGGTGGTCGGTGTCATTCTTATCGTGCGCGGGAGGCGTTGATGGCGGGCAAGCTGGGCAAGCTGGCGTTGAAGCCGGTGAACGTCGGCCTGGGGCTGGCCGCCGGTGCGGTGGCGGGCATCCTCTTCAAGGAGGCGTGGAAACTGGTCTCCGGTGACGACGACGCCCCGGACGCGGGCGACCCGGATCGCGGCTGGGTGGAGATCCTCACGGCGGCCGCGTTGCAGGGCGCGATCTTCGCGGTGGTGAAGGCAGCGGTCCATCGTGGCGGTGCGATCGGCACCCACAAACTGACCGGTACGTGGCCTGACTAGATCATCTTCCGTATCGACAGGAGTCTTGCCGGTTCCCCCGCTTCGTGACCACGAAGTGGGGGGCCTTTTCCATATCGGCCACCCATTATTCGATTCTTACGAGGGGGAGCTTTACAGCCCGATTTTCGGGTACAGTGTGGCCAGTTTTTGCGTACGTGGTTCGCTGCTTCCGCTTACCGCGGGACATCGGCCCCTTCCCGGGAGGGGCGCCAGGTGTCACGAGGCCGGCGGATGGGACGTCCTCTGAAAGGGCCGCCTCGCGGCGCCGCTGCTCGAAAACGGTCATCGGCCCCGCGCTGCCGCGGTTGGGCGGGCCGGCATTTTCAGAAGGAGAGTTCAGCATGGCGCAAGGAACCGTGAAGTGGTTCAACGCAGACAAGGGCTTCGGCTTCATCACCGTCGACGGCGGGGGTGCTGACGTGTTCGTCCACTTCTCGGCCATCCAGACGAGCGGTTACCGCACTCTGGAGGAGAACCAGCGGGTGGAATTCGAGATCGCACAGGGCCAGAAGGGCCCGCAGGCGGAGCAGGTTCGCCCGCTCTGAGACCTAGGGAGGCTTGTTCTCGACGGTGCAGATCCTGTGCCCCACCTGCGCGTCGGCGCAGGAGGGTCGTGAACAAGCCCCGAACCGCCGGTCGTGAGACCGGCACGCCGGCCGCCTGGCGGAGGCCGGCCCGACCGTGGCCCCGCACCCTCGCCCGAGGTTGCGGGGCCATCTTCGTCTGTCCCCCGGCCGCTCAGGTCGAGGTGTATCCGGCCGTCCGGCGACGCATCCCGATGACCACCAGGACGAGTCCGACCACGAGCAGCACGCCACCGGCCGCCGCCCAGAACAGCTCATCACTCATCAGACTGTCGGTGAGGTAGCCCAGGCCTTGCAGCAGCCACACCGCACCCAGCACCATCGCCAGCAGGCCCAGCGACATCGTGAGCCAGCCCCGCAATCGCGGCTCGTTTTCATTGTTCACCATTTGTCGTGCACCTGGGGGCGAATCAACTCATCGTAGACCGCGGAGATCTTTTCCTGAGTTTCCGGCGTGAGTGGTGACAGATCGGCGGCCGCCGCGTTGGCGCGCGCCTGTTGCGGGTTGCGGGCGCCGGGGATCACCACGGTGACGGCCGGCTGATCGATGATCCAGCGGAGCGCGAATTGCGCCATGGTGGCGCCCTCCGGCACCAGCGGGCGAAGCCGGCGGACCGCCTCGAGCCCCACCTGGAAGTCCACGCCGGAGAACGTCTCGCCGACGTCGAACGCCTCGCCGTGGCGGTTGTAGTTGCGGTGGTCGTCGGCCGCGAAGGTGGTCTGCTCGTCGTACCGGCCGGAGAGCAGGCCGCTGGCGAGCGGGACCCGGGCGATGATCCCGACGCCGGCCTCGGCGGCGGCGGGCAGGACCCGCTCGAGGGGCTTGAGCCGGAACGCGTTGAGGATGATCTGCACGCTCGCGACGCCGGGCCGGGCGATCGCGGTGAGGGCCTCGTCGACGCGCTCGACGCTCACCCCGTACGCGGCGATCCGCTTCTCCTGGACCAGGGTGTCGAGGGCGTCGAAGACCTCGTCCGAGGAGTAGACCGGGGTGGGCGGGCAGTGCAGCTGCACAAGGTCGAGCGTCTCGACGCCGAGGTTGGCGCGGGAGCGGTCGGTCCACGCCCGGAAGTTGTCCAGGTGGTAGTTGCCCGGCTCCTGCGGCAGCCGGCGGCCCATCTTGGTGAACACGGTGAGCCCGGGACGGTCCTTCACGAACGAACCGACGATCTGCTCGCTGCGGCCGTCGCCGTAGACGTCGGCGGTGTCGATGAAGGTCACGCCCGCGTCGACGGCGGCCTGCAGGGTCGCGTGCGCGTCCGCCTCGCTGACCTCACCCCAGTCGGCGCCGAGCTGCCAGGCGCCGAGACCGACCACGCCGACGTCCCGGCCGAGCTTCCGAAAGCTTCGTTTTTCCACGTCATGACCCTACCGCCAAGCTGATAGGTTAAAACAAAACGTACGTACGGTTTAGGGAGAGCTCATGTGGGACCCGACTGTGTACCGCCGTTTCGGAACCGAACGTTCCCGTCCGTTCTTCGACCTCGTCCGGCAGATCGGTGCCGAGCGGCCGCGTGCCGTGGTGGACCTGGGCTGCGGGCCCGGTGAGCTGACCCGCACCCTCGCCGAGCGCTGGCCCGGCGCCCGGGTGGTCGGCATCGACTCCTCGCCCGAGATGATCGCGAAGGCGGCCGCCGACCCCGGACCGGTCGGGTTCCGGCTGGGCGGCATCGAGGACTGGCATCCCGAGCCCGACGTGGACGTGGTGGTCACCAACGCCGCTCTGCAATGGGTGCCGGGACACCGCGAGATGCTGGCCCGCTGGGTGACCGAGCTGCCGTCCGGCGCCTGGCTCGCCGTACAGGTGCCCGGCAACTTCGACAGTCCCGGTCACCGGGCGGTCCGGGAGCTGGGCGCTTCCGCGCGCTACGCCGAGCGCCTGGACGGCCTGCTCCGCGACGACCCGGTGGACGACGCGGCGGGGTACGCGGCGCTGCTCACCGCAACCGGCGCCACCGTCGACGCGTGGGAGACGACCTACCTGCACCTGCTGCCCGCCGCCGCGCCCGGTGCGGACCATCCCGTACTGAGCTGGATGGAGGGGACCGCGCTGCGCCCGGTGCGTGCGGCGCTGGACGAGGCGGACTGGGCGGACTTCCGGGCCGAGCTGGCGATCCGGATCGCCGAGACCCATCCCGAGCGGCACGGCGTCGTGGCGTTCCCCTTCCGCCGTATCTTCGTGGTGGCATCTATCTAGGGGGAGCTCTCTTGACGGACCTGACGTCGTTCATCGCCGGACTGCCCAAGGCCGAGCTGCACGTGCACCACGTGGGTTCGGCCTCGCCGCGGATCGTGGCCGAGCTGGCCGCCCGGCACGAGGGCAGCTCACCGGTGCCGGCCGATCCGGCGCTGCTGGCCGAGTACTTCGAGTTCCGGGACTTCGCGCACTTCATCGAGGTCTACCTGAGCGTGGTCGATCTGATCCGTGACCCGGAGGACGTCCGGCTGCTGACCTACGAGATCGGCCGGGAACTGGCCCGCCAGCAGGTGCGGTACGCCGAACTGACCGTCACGCCGTACTCCAGTGTCCGGCGTGGCATCCCGGCACCGGCGTTCTGCGAGGCGATCGAGGACGCCCGGACCGGGGCCGCTCGCGACTTCGGTGTGGACCTGCGCTGGTGCTTCGACATCCCGGGGGAGGCCGGGCTCGCCTCGGCCGAGGAGACCCTGCGGGTGGCCCTCGACGAGCGGCCCGACGGTTTGATCAGTTTCGGCCTCGGCGGACCCGAGATCGGGGTGCCGCGACCGCAGTTCAAGCCGTACTTCGACAAGGCCCGGGCCGCCGGGCTGCACAGCGTGCCGCACGCCGGGGAGACGACCGGACCGGAGACGATCTGGGACGCGATCCGGGAGCTGGGCGCCGAGCGGATCGGGCACGGCATCGCCGCCGCCCGCGACGAGCGGCTGATGGCGTACCTGGCCGAGCACCGGATCCCGCTCGAGGTGTGCCCCACCTCGAACCTGCGCACCCGGGCCGTCGCCTCGCTCGCCGAGCATCCGATCGCGACGCTTGTCGCGGCCGGGGTGCCGGTCAGCGTGAACTCCGACGACCCGCCGATGTTCGGCACCACACTCGAGGCCGAGTACGCCGCCGCGGCCGGACTGCTCGACCTGGACGCGGCCGGTGTGGCCGACCTGGCGAAGGCCGCGGTCCGGCACAGCTTCCTGCCGGCGGCCGGGAAGTCCGCGCTGCTGGCGGAGATCGACGCCTACACCGTCACCTACGGGTAGAGCGGGTCCTGCCAGCAGGCCACCATGACGGCGGTGCCGATGGTCAGGATCGTCAGCCAGCGCACCAGACGCCGCCGGTTGAACCGGGCCGGATCCTCGTCCGGCTCGGTCTTCGGCCTGCTCACTAGCTTCGGCATCCGCCTCTCCTGTCGGTCCTGGCCCGTCGGTGGTTCCTAGTCGGGAACCGCCGTCCAGCTCTGGTGACGTTGCCCGGTGTCCGTCTGGAGCACCAGCACCCGGTGCGCGCCGAAACGCTGGCCACCCACACCGAGCACCAGGTTCGCCGTGGTGCTTCGCAACGTGAACCCGTAGTCCGAGGCCTGCAACTTCCAGCGGGCCCCGTTCGAGGCGTAGCAGTCGCCCTGCACCAGCGGCGCACCCGCGGCCGGCGTGCCGCCGAGCGCCACCGCGCACCGGTTGCTCGCCTTCGACACCAGCGAGTACGTGTCGTCCTCGGCCGGCACCAGCTGCCACTGCTGCTGGGCGCCGCCGTCCTCACCGCCGAGCGTCACCGGCGTGCCGTCGTCGGTGCGAGCCGCGTACAGATCGGCCGCGCCGCCGGTCAGCGCGTTGGTCAGGACGAACCACGAGTTCTGCACCGGGCGGGCCGCCGGGGCGGTCACCGCGGTGCCCTTGGCGCGGTAGCCGAGCTTCCGGTTACGGATCTCCACGGTGTACTTGGCGTCCGGCTTGAGGCCGATCAACCGGGCCCGGGTGGCGCGCGTGGTCGCCACCGGCTTGCCGTCCACGGACACCTCGTACCGGGCGTCGTCGGCGGCGCTGCTCCAGGTCAGCCGTACCGAGCTGCTTGTCGCCTCGCGGATCTCCAGCACCGCCTGCACGCCGTCGTTGGCGGTCGGCGGCGGCGCGGCCGGCGCCTCGCCGGGATCCTGGTCCCCGGTGCCGGGGGCCGGCGGGTCCGCCTTGGCGGCCGGCGGCCGGGCCTTGCCGACCGGATGCGCCACCTCCTCCACCGGCGGCAGAGCCGGATCGGCGGGGACGGTGGGGTCCGGCCCGGGGGTGGCCGGGGCGGGGCTCTCCGAGACGCTGGGGCTCGGTGCCGGGGCGGAGCTCGGCGTGCCCGCGCTCGGGCTGGGTGCCGGGCTGCTCGGTGCCGGGCGCGGCGTGGCCGGGGCGGTCGAGGGCGCGGGAGCCGGCGCGGTGGTGTCCGGCCGGGTGGCGCCCGGCGCGTCCGGGATGTCGTCGCCGCCGTCGCTGCGCAGCAGGAACTCGCTCAGCGCCACGTTCCAGTGCTCGTCCAGGTAGCTGCCCGGCTTCGGGTCGGTGCTGAAGTAGTCGTCGTGCCCGCAGTCCAGCCGGATCTCGTGGTTTTTCGGGCAGACGGTACGGATCGGCTTGCCCGACCGGTCCGAGCCGCAGAGCAGGTCGTACTCGTCGACACAGCTACCCGCGCCGGTGGCGTTCGGCGAGTCGGACAGCACCGCGCCGAGCGAGTGGGTCAGCTCGTGCGCCGCGACCGCCGAACTCCAGCATCCGGAGTCGACCCGGGCGTACGACGGGCCGCCGTTGTTGCGGTTGCCGCGGCCGGGCCGGGTGTCCGCGACGTACGTCGAGATACCGCAGTAGACGTTGGTGTCGGAGAACATCAGGTACTTGCGGTCGGTCCGGTTGTAGCCGAGGTTGCGCAGCGACTCGATGGTCTTGAGGAACGAGTCCAGCGAGCCGTCCGGCAGCTGCACCTCGGCCACGTCGACCCGGCAGTCGGGCGTCGTCACGTACCGGATGTGCCGGGAGCCACCGGTCTCGCCGGCGCTCGCGTCGTAGATCGCGTCCACCCCGGCCGCCCAGGTGCGGAACGAGTTCAGGAATTTCGGGTACCGGCTGTCGGTGGCGGACTCGTGCAGGTAGAGCAGCTGCACCCGCTTGCCGCTGCGGCCGTCGCCGGAGCAGGCCACGTCGCCCGGGCCGAGGATGAAGTCGGCCTGGCCGGGAGCGGCGTCCGGGATCAGCGCCGGCGCGTCCGCGGTCAGCGCACTGCCGCCCAGGTCGCGAGCGATCTCGGCGTCCTTGGGCACGGCGCCGTTCTCACGGCGTACCGCGGTCACCTGCCCGCCGCCCTTGGTGACCGGTGCCACGTCCCGGCGTACCGAGAGGCCGGCCGGGGGGCTCTGCGGGCCGTGCGTACAGGTCTCGTCGTAGAGCAGATAGGAGCCGGCGCAGAACGAGTCGGCGGCGGCCAGCTTCAGGCCGGTGTAGACCAGGCCCTGCTCGGGCGCGTCGGCCGGCAGGCCGGCGAGGCCGAGCCGGTCCGCGTCGCTCGACGAACTGTTGCCGATCACGCTGGGACCCACCACGCCGCCGACGCCGAGCAGAGCCAGCCCGAGTGCTACTGGAAGGAGCCGGGAGCTCGCGGAGCGTGACTTGCGGCGATGCTCGCTCGGAGCGCGCCGCCGCCCTGGGGGCGACCCGCGGAACGCTGGCCGGCGATGCGCGGACACTGCGTCTCCTCGTCGAGCTGGATAACGGTGGGAGGGGCCCATGGGGTGGCCGCCTCCCACCGCGTGGCGGCTTCTCGGTTCGCGGCGATGGGGACGCGCTGCGGGTTGCGATCCGGGAAGCCGGATGGGATCGAAGGGAAGACTGCCAGCCCTGGCGCGCCAGGGGAACGCCCTTAATAGAGATATAAGCAAGCGCTGTTCCGTCCGGGGGACACGGTCTGGTTCTTCGAAGCTCATTCCCGCCCCGGTCGTTGCCAACGGCGTCGGCCCGGGTCCCGTTCGCGGGTCAAGCGACCGCGTCCGACCAGGCCGAATCGGCTCGGTACCTTCGGCGTGGCGTCCGCGTCGGCGAGCAGCATAACCACGCTCGCGCCGCCCATCGCGGCCCGGTCCAGGCTCACCGATCCGCCGGTGGCCTGCGCCACCCGCCGGGCGATGTCCAGCCCCAGGCCGGTCGAGCCCTGGTTGCTCTGGCCGCGCCGCAGCGCCCGCTCCGGGTCGGGGATGCCGGGCCCGGCGTCGTCCACCCGCAGCGCCACCCAGCCGTCCCGCCGGGAGAGCCCGACCTCGAACGCGGTGCCCTGCGGGGTGTAGCGGAAGACGTTGCCGAGGACCGCGTCCAGGGCGGCGGCCAGCTCGGCGCGGGCCACCGGTACGGGGACGCGCAGGTGCGCGCCGACCACCCGGTACTGGCGGTCCTGGTCGCCGGCGAGGGCGGACCAGAACATCATCCGTTCCCGGACCACCTCGCTGGCGTCGCAGAGACCGTCCTCCGGCGCGGCCACCTGCGCGGCGACCGCCTGCCGTGTGGTGTTGATCAGGGCGTTGACCTCGTCCTCGAGGGTGCCGATCGCCTGCCGGATGCGGCGGATGCCGCGGCGGCGGTCCACCTCGTCCGCGGTCAGGTCGATGATCTGGGTGTCGTCCGGGTCGAGGGCCTCGGCGTCCAGGCGCAGCGCGGTCAGCGGGGTACGCAGCCGGTGCGACAGGTCGGCGACCAGTTCCCGCTCGTCGGTGCGGGAGGTGACCAGACGGTCGGCCATCCGGTTGAAGGCGTATCCGGCCTCGGCGAGCTCGCGTGGGCCCGAGGGCTGTATGCGTACGCCGAGGTCGCCGTCCCCGACCGCGAGGGCGGCGTCGACCAGGTTGCGGGCCGATGAGACGGCGCCCCGGGCCAGCCGGTCCACCACGAAGACCGCACCGCCGACCAGGACGACCGCGAGACCCAGCAGCAGCCACCAGTCGCGGGCGGTGTTCTCGTTGAGCACCGGGTCCGGTACGAACGCCTCGATCACCAGCGTCTTGTCATTTACGGTCACTGGCTGTAGGCGTACCACGCCGCCGGCGACCTCCTCGACGGTCGGCTCCGGGTGGGTCGCCGCGCGGTCGATGAGCGCGGCGTCGGCGCGCCCGCCGGCGGTGGGTGCGATGCCGGGGGTGTGCACCACCGGGTTGCCGCCGGCTGCCTGAACGGCGGCGGCCACGCCGCGGTCCCCGGCCCCCGCACTGATGGCGCCGGCGACCGTCGCGGTACGCCGGGCGGCCTCCTCGAGAGCGGCCTCCCGATGGTCGTTACGCAGTCCCCAGCCGAGCGGGATCAGGAAGACCAGAGCGGCGATGGCCGTCGTGGCGGCGGTGATGTAGGCCAGCCGCAGCCTCAGTCCGGCGCCACCAACCGGAATCCGACCCCCCGCACGGTGCGCAGGTAGCGGGGCTTCGCCGCGGATTCGCCCAACTTCCGGCGAAGCCAGTACAAATGAACGTCGATGGTCTGGTCCTCGCCGACCGACGGCTGTCGCCATACCTCCTCCAACAGCTCACGACGGGAAACCACTCGGCCCGGACGGGCGGCGAGATAGGCAAGCAGATCGAATTCCTTGCGGGTCAGCGCCAGTGGCTGGTCCGCGAGGGCGGCGCTGCGCTCGCCGATGTCGACTCGCAGCTCGCCGACCTCGTAGACGGCCGGCTGCGCGGCCCGGCTGGCCCGGCCCACCCGGCGCAGCACCGTGGCGATCCGCGCGTCCAGATGGGCGCCGGTGAACGGCTTGACCATGTAGTCGTCGGCACCGGCGCGCAGCAGTCGCACGACGGTCTGCTCGTCGTCACGGGCGGTGGCGATGATGATCGGCACATCGGTGATGCCGCGCAGCATGCGCAGCGCATCGGAGCCGTCCAGGTCGGGCAGTCCGAGGTCGAGCACGACCAGGTCGGGCGTCTCCGCCGCGACCCGCCGCAGTGCCTCGAGAGCCGTGCCGACGGCGTGCACGGCGTGCCCCCGGTCGGCGAGCGATCGGAGCATGGCACCGCGCACGACATGATCGTCTTCGACGAGCAACACCGTGGCCATGCGAAGACCGTAGCGTCCTTGGCAACCGAAACCTAAAGGGTGATCGAGCGAGACTCTTTGATGACGCTCAGTGATGGAATACGATCCGAAGCGCTGATGTCATTCACTCTCTTCCCCGGTACCCGGCTGGTGCTGGCCCTGGAAAGCCTGGCCGGCCTCAGCGTCGGCGACGCGCTCGGCGCCCAGTACTTCGTGCCCGGGAACAAGCCGTCCGACCTGCTCGAGGGCAGGGTCCCAGATGCGCCCTGGGAGTGGACCGACGACACCGAGCAGGCCTGCTGCCTGGTGGCGACGCTGGCCGGCGACGACGGCGACTTCGACCGGGACGGCTTCGCTGAGCGCCTGGCCGGGCAGTTCGACGCCTACCGCGGCTACGGTCCCGGCGCTGTCACCATGCTCCGCGAGATCCGCGACGGCCTGCCCTGGCCGATCGCCGCGGCCGCGGCCTTCGGCGGGCAGGGCTCGTGCGGAAACGGCGCGGCGATGCGCGCCGCACCGCTGGGGGCCTGGCATGCGGATTCACTCGCGCACGCGGCAGCCCAAGGGGTACGCGCGGCCGAGGTCACCCATGCGCACCCGGAGGGGATCGCGGGCGGTGTGGCTGTCACCGTGGCCGCTGCGGTCGCCGCCGCCGCCCGGCTCAACGGCCACAAACCCGATCGGGGCCGGTTGCTGCGGGCCACGGCCGGGCACACTCCGACCGGGGTGGTCGCCGACGCGCTGGTGGAGGCCGCCGGCCTGGCCGACATCGGTATCGCCGAGGCGGCGAACCGGCTGGGCAGCGGTGGCCAGGCGACCGCCCAGGACACGGTGCCGTTCG
Source organism: Actinoplanes aureus (assembly GCF_015704865.1). Classification (GTDB taxonomy): domain Bacteria; phylum Actinomycetota; class Actinomycetes; order Mycobacteriales; family Micromonosporaceae; genus Actinoplanes; species Actinoplanes aureus. The sequence goes on from NZ_JADQTO010000036.1 coordinate 68,089, forward strand.
CGCTCTGGGTGGCCGACCGCTACCTCGACGACTATCCCGCGGCGGTGGCGGCGTGCGTGGTCGCCGGCGGGGACGTGGACACCACGGCGGCGATCGCCGGGGGCGTCGTGGCGGCGTACACCGGGGTGGACGGCATCCCGCCCGCCTGGCTCGCCGCCCGTGAGCCGCTGCCGGCCTGGCTGCCCGCCTGAAACCGTGCGTGTGGATTCACACGCGCCGGGCGAAACGCGCAGAAGCACGGCGGATAGCATCGTTGGCGGCCCGGAGAGCGCTGGGCCTCCCGCTGTCTGAATGGAGATCACCGTGTCTGCACCCCGTAAGCCCGCTGTGGCCGACCCCCTAGTCGTCCCGGCCGGGACTACGGCGGCCGACGCGGTGGCCGCCGCCGGGCTACCGGCGCACGGGCCGAAGGCGGTCGTCGTGGTCCGCGAGGCCGGCGGCCGGCTGCGCGACCTGAACTGGGCGCCCGCCGCGGACACCGAGGTGACCCCGGTCGCCATCGACGAGCCGGACGGCCTCGACGTGCTGCGCCACTCGACCGCGCACGTGCTGGCCCAGGCCGTGCAGGATGTCTTCCCGGAGGCGAAGCTCGGCATCGGACCGCCGATCCGGGACGGCTTCTACTACGACTTCGACGTCGAGAAGCCGTTCCAGCCGGAGGACCTGACGAAGCTCGAGAAGCGGATGCAAGAGATCGTCAAGGCCGGCCAGACGTTCCACCGCCGGGAGTACGGCTCGCTCGACGAGGCCAAGACCGAGCTGGCCGCCGAGCCGTTCAAGCTCGAGCTGGTCGACATCAAGGGCGACGTCGACGCCGAGGCGGCGGCGGTCGGCGCCGGTGAGCTGACCCACTACGACAACGTCGACAAGGACGGCAAGCGCGTCTGGGGCGACCTGTGCCGCGGCCCGCACCTGCCGTCGACCCGGCTGATCCCGGCGTTCAAGCTGATGCGGTCGGCCGCGGCGTACTGGCGGGGCTCGGAGAAGAACCCGCAGCTGCAGCGGATCTACGGGACGGCGTGGCCGTCGCGGGACGAGCTCAAGGCGTACCTCAACCGTCTTGCCGAGGCCGAGCGCCGTGACCACCGCAAGCTCGGCACCGAGCTCGACCTCTTCTCCTTCCCGGACGAGATCGGTTCCGGTCTCGTGGTCTTCCACCCGAAGGGTGGGGTGATCAAGCGCGAGATGGAGGACTACGTCCGCGCCCGGCACATCGAAGAGGGCTTCCAGTACGTCGGCTCGCCGCACATCACCAAGGAAGGGCTGTTCCACACCTCGGGGCACCTGCCCTACTACAAGGACACGATGTTCCCCCCGATGGAGCTCGAGGGGGCGAACTACTACCTCAAGGCGATGAACTGCCCGATGCACAACCTGATCTTCAGGTCGCGCGGGCGGTCCTACCGTGAGCTGCCGATGCGGCTGTTCGAGTTCGGCACGGTGTACCGCTACGAGAAGTCCGGTGTGGTGCACGGCCTGACCCGGGTGCGCGGGCTGACCCAGGACGACTCGCACTCCTACGTCACCGCCGAGCAGGCTCCCGGCGAGATCAAGCACCTGCTGAACTTCGTCCGCTCGCTGCTGGACGATTTCGGTCTGGACGACTACTACCTGGAGCTGTCGACCCGGGACCCGGAGAGCGACAAGTTCATTGGCTCGGACGAGCAGTGGGCCGCAGCGACCAAGGTTCTCGAGGACGTGGCGACCGAGTCCGGCCTCGAGCTGGTGCTCGACCCGGGTGGCGCGGCCTTCTACGGCCCGAAGATCAGCGTGCAGGCCAAGGACGCGATCGGCCGGACCTGGCAGATGTCGACCATCCAGTACGACTTCAACCAGCCCGCCGGGTTCGGGCTGGAGTACCAGGCCGCCGATGGCACCCGGCAGGAGCCGGTCATGATCCACTCGGCGAAGTTCGGCTCGATCGAGCGGTTCTTCGGCGTGCTGGTCGAGCACTACGCCGGCGCCTTCCCGGCCTGGCTGGCTCCGGTGCAGGTGGTCGGCATCCCGATCCGCGACGATCACGCCGACTATCTGTCGTCGTTCGTCGAGCGCCTGCGTAAGGAAGGCATCCGGGCCGAGGTCGACTACTCGACCGACCGGATGCAGAAGAAGATCCGTACGGCCCAGCAGCAGAAGATCCCGTTCATGGCGATCGCCGGCGACGACGACGTGAACGGCGGCACCGTCTCCTTCCGGTACCGCGACGGGTCGCAGCGCAACGGCGTGTCGATCGACGAGGCCGTCGCGCACGTCGTCGAGGTGGTCAAGTCCCGGGTGAACACCGGGCCGTCCGCCGCCTGACCTCTCAACTGCGGCTCCCGCCGTCCGACGTAACCGCGGAGAAGTCTCCGCGGTCGCGGCGGCGGGAGCGGAGTTGACATGCGGATCCGGACACCACGGGTGGCCCTGGCCGGCTACGCGCTGGCCGCCGTCTGCTTCGTGGTGCACCTGATCGGGCTGGGCGGCTGGGACTTCCAGATCACCGCCTACCAGGTCATGTCGCCGCTGCTGTCCGCGATCCCGGCCGTCCTGGCCTGGCGGGGCTGGCAGGCCGCCCGCCGCACCGGGCCGCCCGCCGCCCGGCGGCATCTGCGGCTCACCTCGTTCGCCTGGACGCTCATGGTGTTCTCGTCGGGGATCCACCTCTGGAACCTCGTCGTCGACGGCAACCGCGGCTATCCGTCGAGCTCGGCTCTCGCGCTCGTCTGCGAGCTGGGTGTCACCGTGTTGATCGTGGCCGCGCTGCTCACCACGCCGATCCGGCAACGCTGGTCGGCGAGCCGGTTGCGGCTCGGCCTGGACATGTCCATCGTTCTGCTCGCCGGTGCCGTGTTCCTCTGGTACTTCCTGGTGGACCCGCAGCTGGGCGCGACCGCCCCGGTGTGGGCGGTGATCCGGACCGCCGGCGTGCTGATCGCCCTGTTCGCGGTCACCCGGCTGTGGCTCGGCGGTGCCGCCGAGGTCAGCCGCAAGGCGATGCGGTTCGCCGCGCTGGCCGCGGTGGTCCAGCTCGCCCTCAACGTCATGCAGCAGGCCCTGGCCGGCACCGGGCATCTGCATCTGGCCCTCGCCACCCGGCAGGTGTTCATCGCCCTGCTGATCATGGCCGGGGTGGCGCACCTCCGGAAGCTCGCACACGGCGAGTCCGCCGCCGCGCCGGTGGCGACCCGCGGCCCGGCCAGCCTGCTGCCGTACGCCGCTGTCGCGGCCGTCGACACCCTGCTCGTCTTCGCTCTCCTGGACGGCCTGGACGCCCGCACCTGGACCGTTCTCGGTGGCGCACTGAGCCTGACCGCCCTGGTGGCGGTGCGGCAGATCGTCGGGCTGCGGGACAACTCCCGGCTCGTCGTGCGGGTCGACGCGGGGATGCGCGCGATCCGCGAGGCGATGGCCCGCGAGCACATCCTCAGCGACCTCGGCACCGCGCTGCTGCGCACCACGGAGGCCGCCCAGGTGCACCGGCTCGCGGCCGACGCCGCCGCCACCCTGCTGGAGGACTGTGCGGGCGCCCGTACCGCGATCATCACGGTGGCGCCGGAGAACGCCGGCAACTGGACCGTGGTGCACGCCTCCGGGGCCGACGCGGTCGCGCTGGCCGGTACCGAGATTCCCGGCCATGCCGTTCCGGCCGAGTTGCTCGCCCGGCTGGCGTCCGGCGAGGTGCTCACCGAGCCGGGCTGGGCGAAGCTCGGCGTCGGCGGCCTGGACCGCTTCGACAGCCGGCCGCTCATGCTGCTGCCGCTGCTCAACGGCGACCGGTTCTTCGGGGTGCTGAGCGTCGGCACCGACGCCGACCTGCCGGCCGACGTGGTGAAGTCGCTGCAGACCCTGCGGACCCAGGTGTCGCTGGCGCTGGACAGCGTGGCGCTCACCGCCGAGCTGACCATGCGGGCGATGCACGACATGCTGACCGGGCTGGGCAACCGGGCCCTGCTGCGGGACCGGCTGACCGGCGCGCTGGCCCGGTCACGGCGTACCGGCCGGCCGGTCGGGGTGCTGCTGCTGGACCTCAACGGGTTCAAGCCGGTCAACGACACGTACGGCCACGACGCCGGTGACATGCTGCTGAAGGTGGTCGCGGAACGGCTCAAGGTCTGTGTGCGTACCGAGGACACGGTGGCCCGGCTGGGTGGCGACGAGTTCGTGGTGGTCGCCGAGGACCTGCGCGAGCTCGCCGACGCGTTGCGGATCGCCGAGCGGATCGTCGCCGCGTTGAACGAGCCGGTCCTGCACGGCGAGCACGAGCTGCGTACGCCGGCGAGCATCGGCATCGCCCTCTCGGAAGCCGGACACAACCCGGACGACGTGCTGCGTCACGCGGACACGGCGATGTACACCGCCAAGCGGAACGGCGGTGGCCGGTTCCACGTGCACGGCGGGGCCATCGTTACCGCATAGGATTCGATCCGTGGACGAGCAGCGGGCGGAGACCGGCGAACCGGACGGGCTGGAGCGGCTCTGGACGCCGCACCGGATGACCTACATCGCCGGGGAGGACCGCCCGGCCGGCTGCCCGTTCTGCACGGCACCCGGCCTCCCCGACGCGGACAGCCTGGTCGTGGCGCGGGGTGAGCTCGTCTACGCGGTGCTGAACCTGTACCCGTACAACCCGGGGCATCTGCTGATCTGCCCGTACCGGCACGTGGCCGACTACGCCGACCTCACCGAGCCGGAGACGGCCGAGGTGGCGGCGTTCACGCGTACCGCGATGCGGGTGATCCGCTCCACCAGCAGCCCGCACGGCTTCAACATCGGGATGAACCAGGGCTCGATCGCCGGGGCCGGCATCGCCGCCCACCTGCACCAGCACGTGGTGCCCCGGTGGGGCGGCGACGCCAACTTCATGCCGGTGATCGGCCGGACCAAGGTGGTGCCGCAGCTGCTCACCGACACCCGCGATCTGTTCACCAAGGCCTGGCCTACCTAGAAGCCGCGTGCTCCTTGCGGACGGCGTCGGCCAGGTGGGCGGGCATCGGCTCGTGCCGGATGTAGCGGCGGGTGAACGTGCCGGTGCCCGAGGTGAGAGCGCGCAGCTCCACCGCGTACCGGACCAGTTCGGTGGCGGGCACCTCGGCCCGCACCAGGCTGGCTTCGCCGGCGCCGCCGGACTCGCTGCCCAGGGGACGTCCGCGCCGGCCGGAGAGGTCGCTCATCACCGCGCCGACGTAGGCCTCCGGAACGCGTACCTCGATCTCGTCGACCGGCTCCAGCAGGGTGATCTGCCCGCTCTCGGCCGCGGCGCGCAGCGCCAGCGCGCCGGCGGTCTGGAAGGCGGCGTCCGACGAGTCGACGCTGTGCGCCTTGCCGTCGTAGAGGGTGACCTTGACGTCCACCACCGGGCAGCCGGCGACCAGACCGCGCTCCAGCTGGGCGCGGACGCCCTTCTCCACCGACGGGATGTAGTTGTGCGGCACCGCGCCGCCGACCACCTTGTCGACGAACTGGAAGCCCTCGCCGCGGGCCAGCGGCTGGACCTCGATGTCGCAGACCGCGTACTGGCCGTGGCCGCCGGACTGCTTGACGTGCCGGCCGTGGCCTTTCGCCCCGCTGCCGAACGTCTCCCGCAGCGGCACCTTGACCGGCTCGGTGTCGAGCTCGACGCCGCCGGAGCGGAGCCGGTCCAGCACCACGTCGGCGTGTGACTCGCCCATCGTCCAGAGCACCAGCTGGTGTGTCTCCGGGTTGCGTTCCAGGCGCAGGGTCGGGTCGCCGGCGACCAGCCGGGCCAGGTTCTTCGCCAGGGCGTCCTCGTCGGAGCGGGTCTTCGCCACCACCGCGATCGGCAGCAGCGGCTCGGGCATCCGCCACGGCTCCATGAGCAGCGGGTTGTCCTTGCTGGAGAGGGTGTCGCCGGTCTCCGCGCTGCCCGACTTGGTGATCGCGCAGAGGTCGCCGGCGATGGCGTACGCGACCTCGCGCAGCTGCGCGCCGAGTGGTGAGTAGACGTGCGCCACGCGCTCGTCGGCGTCGTGGTCGGGATGGCCGCGCTCGGCCATGCCGTGCCCGGAGACGTGCAGCGTCTGGTCCGGGCGCAGGGTGCCGGAGAAGACCCGGACCAGCGAGACCCGGCCGACGTGCCGGTCGATCGTGGTGCGCACCACCTCGGCGACCAGCGGGCCGTCCGGGTCGCAGGTCAGCGGCGGCCGGGGCGAGCCGTCCACCCCGGTGACCACCGGCAGCTCGTGCTCCAGCGGCGACGGCGCGGCCCGGACCAGGCCGTCGAGCAGCGCGTCCAGGCCGACGCCGGTGCCCGCGCAGACCGGGATGACCGGGTAGAAATTGCCCCTCGCGACGGCCTTCTCCAGGTCCGGGATGAGCGCCTCGGTGCTGATCAGCTCACCGCCGAGGTACCGATCCATCAGGGTCTCGTCCTCGCTCTCGGCGATGATCCCCTCGATGAGCGTGTTCCGGTCGTCGGCGATCGGGTTCAGGTGCTCCGGCTCGGCCTCGCTCTCCCGCGGCGGGTAGCCCTGCGAGTAGTCCAGCACCCGGAGCGTGACCAGCCCGAGCAGGCCGGCGATCGACTGACCGTCGTCGCCGAGCATCGGCTGGTAGATGGGGAGCACGTTCTCGCCGAACGCCTCCTGGCAGTCCTGCAAGGCCTGGTCGTAGTCGGCGCGCGGATGGTCCAGCCGGGTGATCGCGACAGCCCGCGGCATGCCCACGGCGGCGCACTCGTCCCACAGCGCCACGGTGGATTCGTCCACGCCGTCGACCGCGGAGACGACGAAGAGCGCGGCGTCGGCGGCCCGCAGGCCGGCGCGCAGCTCCCCGACGAAGTCGGCGTAGCCCGGAGTGTCGAGCAGGTTGATCTTCACGTCCTGGTGCGTCAGCGGGGCGCAGGCCAGCGCCACCGAGCGCTGCTGCCGTACCGCCGCCGGATCATGATCGGTGACCGTGGTGCCGTCCGTCACCGTGCCCGCCCGCGGGATCGTCCCCGTGGCCGCGAGCAGTGCCTCCACCAGGGTCGTCTTCCCAGAGCCGGAGTGGCCGACCAGCACCACGTTGCGAACTCTGCCGGGATCTGTCACCACCGGCGCGGTCGCGCCGGCATTTCCCTTCTCCGAAGTCTTCTGCGCCATGCCGAGCGCTCCCGTCGTTTCCCGTTCGTTACGCCGCTGTTCTGCAAATCCCACACCCGGGCCTATATGGCTCGCAAGCACCCAGTCCCGGTTTTACTTCGGTTTTCCGCCGCGGGTAAGCACACCCTCCGAACTGTGCCGGATGGTGACGATCCGGCCAAGCACGGGGCCGGGCCGTACCACCGCTGGTCGCACGCCGTTATGGTGAGACGGCCATGGCAAAGATCGTTCAAACTACGGCCCGTGCCGTCGTCGCGTACGGCGTCAACCCGGTCGCACGCTTCCTGCTCCGTATCGGGGTCACGCCCAACGCGGTAACCGTCGCCGGCACCGTCGGGGTGCTGATCGGCTCATACTTCGGTGCCCTGGGGTACCTCTTCTGGGGCACGGTGATCGTAACCGCCTGTGCGCTCACTGATGCCCTGGACGGCACAATGGCCCGCATGCGGGGTGGTTCCGGGAAATTCGGGGCACTCCTCGACTCCTCCATGGACCGGCTCGCCGACGGCGCCGTGTTCGGCGCGGTCACCTACTACCTGGCCACCGAGGGCAACCCGTACGGCGGTGTGGTCGCCGCCCTGATCAGCCTGGTCGCCGGCCAGGTCGTGTCGTACGTCAAGGCCCGCGCCCAGAGCCTCGGGCTGAACGCCGACGTCGGCATCGTCGAGCGACTCGAGCGCCTGCTCATCGTCGGTGCCGGTGGCCTGCTCGGCGCGGCCGGTCTGCCCTGGGGCCTGCCCGCGGCGCTCTGGGTGCTCGCCGCGCTCTCGCTGATCACCGTCTTCCAGCGGCTGGTCAGCGCGGCCCGCTCGGACGTCAAGGAATCGGCCGCGTGAAGGACCGGCTGATCGGGCTCGGCTACGCGGCCGGGTGGCGGGTGGTCCGCGCGCTGCCGCTGCCGGTGGCCCGCAAGCTCTTCACCGCGGGGGCGGACCGGGCCTGGAAGAAGAACGGGCCGGGCACCCAGCGACTGCGCCGCAACCTGCGTCAGGTGGCCGGCCCGGACATGCCGGACACCCTGGTCCGGGACGGGCTGCGCTCGTACGCCCGGTACTGGCTGGAGGCGTTCCGCCTGCCGTCGCAGAACCGGAAGCAGTTCCTGGACGGGTTCTTCATGGAGCCGGAGAGCTACCAGCAGCTGAAGAAGGCGGTCGAGGACGGCAACGGGGTGGTCCTGGCGCTGCCGCACCTGGCCAACTGGGACGTCGCCGGTGCCTGGGTGGCCGCACACGACTGGCCGATGATCACGGTGGCCGAGCGGCTCAAGCCGGAGGCGGTCTTCGAGCAGTTCCTGGCGTACCGGGAGAAGCTCGGCATGAAGGTGCTGCCGCTCACCGGCGGCGAACGCGCCCCGCTCGACGTGCTCGGCGAGCACCTCAAGCAGGGCTGGGTGGTGCCGCTGCTCGCCGACCGGGATCTGTCCCGGGCCGGGGTCGAGGTGGAGTTCTTCGGCGGGCGTACCCGGATGCCGGCCGGACCGGCGATCCTGGCCATCCGCACCGGCGCGCCGATCTATGCGGTGGACCTCTGGTTCGAAGCCGAGCGCACCGTGTCGCGGATGCGCCCGATCACCCCGCCCGCCGACGGCCCGCTCGACGAGCGGGTCAAACGGACCACACAGCAGCTCGCCGACGCGTTCGCGGCCGGCATCGCCGAACACCCGCAGGACTGGCACATGCTCCAGAAGCTCTGGCTCTAGTCGGACTTTGTCCTGAAGGAGGTTCTGTGCGGATCGGGATCGTCTCGCCCTACTCGTTCGACGTCCCGGGTGGCGTGCAGAACCACATCATGGACCTGGCTGAGGCACTGATCGACCTCGGTCACGAGGTGAGCGTGCTGGCGCCGGCTGACGACGACGCCGAACTGCCGGATTACGTCGTACCGGCCGGCCGGGCCGTGCCGCTGCCCTACAACGGCTCGGTGGCCCGGATCACTTTCGGTCCCCTCTCGACGGCCCGGGTCCGGCGCTGGCTGGCTCGGGGCAAGTTCGACGTGCTGCACGTGCACGAGCCGATCTCGCCCAGCCTCTCGTTCCTGGCCGTCCTCTCGGCCCGCGGACCGGTCGTCGCCACCTTCCACACCGCGATGACCCGATCCCGGTTCCTCTCCGCCGCGCAGCCGTTCGTCCAGCCGGTGGTCGAGAAGATCACCGCCCGGATCGCGGTCAGCGAACTGGCCCGCAAGGTCCATGTCGAACACCTCGGCGGCGGCGCGGTGGAGATTCCCAACGGGGTCGCGGTGGCCAAGTTCGCCTCGGCTGCGCCATTGCCGGGATGGCCCGGCGAGGGCGGTGCGCTGGGCTTCCTCGGCCGTTTCACCGAGCCGCGCAAGGGCTTCCCCCTGCTGCGTACGGCGTACGTCACGCTCGCCCGGCAGCGCCCCGGGCTCCGGCTGCTCGTGGCCGGACCGGGTGACCGCGACGAGCTGTTCGAGGAGATCCCGCCCGAGCTGCACGACCGGGTCGAGTTCCTGGGCCTGGTCTCCGAGGCGGACAAGGCCCGGATGCTGCGCAGCGTCGACGTCTACGTGGCGCCGAACACCGGCGGCGAGAGCTTCGGCATGATCCTGACTGAGGCCATGGCGGCCGGTGCCGCGATCGCCGCCAGCGACCTGGACGCGTTCCGGCGGGTGCTGGACGGCGGGCGGGCCGGGGCGCTCTTCCCGAACGGTGACGCGGTGGCGCTCACCACACTCCTCGGTGAACTGCTCGACGATTCGCCCCGACGGGCCGAGCTGGCGTCGTGCGCTCGTACCGTGGTCGCGACGTTCGATTGGCCCAGCGTGGCCAACCGGGTGCTCGAGGTCTACGCGACCGCGATCGAGGCCACCGACGGGCGCGTCTTCGACGATGAGTGGGTAGACCACGGTAAGGGCACGTAACTGTGCGACACATTCCGGCACTACGATGCCCGGCATGTGGTGGGTGGTGGGAGTCGTCGTGCTGGCCGCGATCTTCTCGGCGTACCTCGGCTGGACCGCTCAGCGAGTGGAGCGCCTGCATCTGCGGGCGCAGGCGGCCGAGCGCGCCCTGGACGCGCATCTGATGCGGCGCGCGGCGGCGGCCGCGGTCGTCGCCGAGCAGGGTGACTCGGTCGAGCTCTACGCGGCCGCCCGGCTGGCGCTGGACGCCGAGCCCGGTGACCGGGAGTCGGCCGAGAACGACCTCACCCGCCAGCTTCAGGGCATCGAGCTGGACCCCGGCGACCCGGCGGCGCGCACGCTGATCGCCACCAGCCGGCGGGTGGTCCTGGCCCGGCAGGTGCACACCGATCTGGTACGCGACGCGCTCAGCGCCCGCCGCCGCGTGCTGGTACGGGTGCTCGGGCTCAACCGGCGCCACCAGCGGCCGGAGTACTTCGACATCGTCGAGCCGACGCTGCCCGACCTCCCGCCGGTCGTGGTGCCGGCACCGGCCCACCCGGCGGAAGGCGTCCTGCCGACCGCCCCGGTCTGATCCCGGACACGAAAAAGGCCCCGCTCTCAGCGGGGCCTTCTCATCGTTTCGTCACCAGCCGCGTTCGGAGAGGCGGTGCGGGACCGGCTCGTCCTCGACGTTGATGCCGACCATGGCCTCACCGAGACCGCGGGACACCTTGGCGATCACGTCCGGGTCGTCGTGGAAGGTGGTCGCCTTCACGATCGCGGCGGCCCGCTGCGCCGGGTTGCCCGACTTGAAGATGCCGGAGCCGACGAACACGCCCTCGGCGCCGAGCTGCATCATCATCGCCGCGTCCGCCGGGGTGGCGATGCCGCCCGCGGTGAACAGCACGACCGGCAGCTTGCCCGCCTCGGCGACCTCCTTGACCAGCTCGTACGGCGCCTGCAGCTCCTTGGCGGCCACGTACAGCTCGTCCTCGGGCAGGGTCTGCAGCCGGCGGAGCTCGGCGCGGATCTTGCGCATGTGCGTGGTGGCGTTCGAGACGTCGCCGGTGCCGGCCTCGCCCTTGGAGCGGATCATCGCCGCGCCCTCGGTGATCCGGCGCAGAGCCTCGCCCAGGTTGGTGGCACCGCAGACGAACGGCACGGTGAACTGCCACTTGTCGATGTGGTTCGCGAAGTCGGCCGGGGACAGCACCTCGGACTCGTCCACGTAGTCGACGCCGAGCGACTGGAGCACCTGGGCCTCGACGAAGTGGCCGATCCGGGCCTTGGCCATCACCGGGATGGAGACCGCGTTGATGATGCCGTCGATCATGTCGGGGTCCGACATGCGCGAGATGCCACCCTGCGCGCGGATGTCGGCGGGCACCCGCTCCAGGGCCATCACCGCGACGGCGCCGGCGTCCTCGGCGATCTTCGCCTGCTCGGCGTTGACCACGTCCATGATCACGCCGCCCTTGAGCATCTCCGCCATGCCGCGCTTGACGCGGGCGGTTCCGACGGCGGGCTGGTTCTCAGACATGGGGATTCGGCTCCTCGTGCGGGGTTGTCGGTAAACGGGATCCTACGAAGCGGCAACAGCCGCTCCGATAGCCAATCGACCTGCCGGTGGCCTGCTTTACCCCTCCTACGCAAACGGGGCCGCCTTTCGGCGGCCCCTCTTTTTCGCAGGTCAGCCCAGCAGGGCCGGCAGCTTCTCGAACAGCTGCGTCGTGAAGGTCATCATCTCCCGCAGCATCCAGTTGCCGGTCAGCAGGAGCGCCGCACCGATCGCCACCGCCTTCGGGACGAACGACAGCGTCGCCTCCTGGATCTGCGTGACCGACTGGAACAGCGAGATCGCGAAGCCGACCGCCAGCGCGGTCAGCAGCACCGGCGCCGACAACTTCGCCGCGACGCTCATGGCCTGCAGTCCGAGCTCAATCACCATCGTGTCCGTCATGCCCCTCAGTTCGGGCCTTCTCCGCCTCGCCGGAGTGCAGACCGGTTGCGTTCCGGTTCGCAGGCGTAGAGCTGTTCGGCCCAACGCGAGTGCTGCCTAGCGGCCGTTGAGCCAGCATTGAGGTTGGGCCGAGGAAGATCACCGCCGGGCGTGGTGCCTAGAGTGGGAGACGTGAACATCGGAGTGCTGGCCCTACAGGGCGACGTGCGTGAACATCTCTCCGCGCTGGCCGAGTCGGACGTGCTGGCCCGGCCGATCCGCCGTCCCGAGGAGCTCGCCGACGTCGACGGCCTGGTGATCCCGGGCGGCGAGTCGACCGCGATCAGCAACCTGGCCGTCACCTTCGGTCTGCTCGACCCGATCCGCAAGCGCATCGCCGACGGCATGCCGGTCTACGGCTCCTGCGCCGGCATGATCATGCTGGCCACGACCGTGCTGGACGGGCGGCCGGACCAGGAGTCCTTCCAGGGCATCGACATGACGGTGCGGCGCAACGCGTTCGGCCGGCAGGTCGACTCGTTCGAGGCCTCGGTGGAGATCGAGGACATCGCGGGCGGGGAGTTCCACGCCGTCTTCATCCGCGCGCCCTGGGTCGAGGAGGTCGGCGCCGACGTGCGGGTGCTGGGCCGCGTCGCCGACGGTGCCGCCGCCGGTAGGATTGTCGCCGTTCGGCAGGGCAACCTGCTTGCCACGGCTTTCCACCCGGAGCTCACCGGCGACCTTCGCGTCCACCGGTACTTCGTCGAGATGGTCCGCCAGGCCGCACCCGCACGGTAGACACGGAGGTTACGCATGTCCGGCCACTCCAAATGGGCGACGACCAAGCACAAGAAGGCCGTCATCGACGCCAAGCGCGGCAAGATGTTCGCCAAGCTGATCAAGAACATCGAGGTCGCGGCCCGGACCGGCGGCGGTGACCCGTCGGGTAACCCCACCCTCTACGACGCCATTCAGAAGGCGAAGAAGTCGTCGGTTCCGAACGACAACATCGACCGCGCGGTCAAGCGCGGCTCCGGCCTGGAGGCCGGCGGCGCCGACTGGCAGACGATCATGTACGAGGGCTACGGCCCGAACGGCGTCGCCCTGCTGATCGAGTGCCTGACCGACAACCGGAACCGCGCCGCCACCGAGGTGCGCACCCGGCTGACCCGCAACGGCGGCACCTTCGCCGACGCCGGCAGCGTGTCGTACCTGTTCAACCGCAAGGGCGTGGTGATCGTCCCGAAGGGTGAGCTCAGCGAGGACGACGTCATGCTCGCCGTGCTCGACGCCGGCGCCGAGGAGATCAACGACCTCGGCGAGTCGTTCGAGGTGGTCAGCGAGCCGACCGACCTGGTGGCGGTCCGCACCGCTCTGCAGGGTGCCGGGATCGACTACGACTCGGCGGAGTCCTCGCTGGTGCCGACCATGACGGTGCCGCTTGACGAGGAGCCGGCCCGCAAGGTGTTCAAGCTGATCGACGCCCTCGAGGACTGCGACGACGTGCAGAACATCTACGCCAACGCCGACATCTCCGACGAGGTCATGGCCGCTATTGACGAGTGACAGCTGGTCACGCGACCAGTATGGTGAGGGGGTGCTTCTGATGACTGAACCAGGTTTGCACCTGCCACCGATCGAGGGACTCGATGTCGAGGATCTCGCCCGTCTGCCCAGGGGTTACCGGTACGAGTTGCACGGGGGAAACCTCGTCATCATGACGCCGACCACCTTCTGGCATAAGGCGATGGCGGGTCGACTGTTCCTCATGTTCCATGCAGCCGGTCTCACCGTGTTCCAGGATCCTGGGGTGCGGGGGGACCGGCCGAGAGACTGCCGCCTTCCCGACGTCGGAGTGGTCGACGCTCTGCCGCCCGGCATGCTGAGGTACTCAAACCTGCCGGGTACTGCCTACCGGCTAGTGGTCGAGATCGTCTCGGCGAACTCGCCCGACGGGGAGTTCACTCACAAGGCACTCTGGTGTGCCGAGCAGGGCATCCCGGAGTACTGGATCGTCGAGGAGACCTCTGACCACTCCGACGACGACGCGATGGTCTCGATCCGGCGGCTGACCGATGCCGGCGGCGGTCCGGCTTACGTCGAGGAGCGCTCCTTGCTGCTGTCCGAGCTGGAAGCGGAGTATCGGGCGGAGCGGGGTTAGGCGCCGGCTGAGCTCAGCCAGCCCATGTACTGGATGAGCCCGCCGATCAGCACGACTACGCCACCGATGTGAAGGCCGATCCGCCGCCACTGGCTCCGCAGATAGGCGTGCACCCAGGCGATCTCGGCGTCCGCCAGCGCGTCCAGGGACGCTCTGGCCGTACCGGGAAGGACCGCGGCCTTGCGCAGCGCCAAGCTGCCACCCGGCGTGACCAGCGGGACCACCGGCGCGGGCGGCCGCAACACGCGCACCTCGACCTCGTAGATCTGGTCGTCGCGCCACTGCTTGGTGCGCGCCGCCAGGCGGCGCCGCAGATAGGCGGCCACCGCGTCGCCGCGCGTGATCCGGCTCCACCAGCGCAGGCGGCGCCAGTGCCCGGCCACGTCGGTGAGAACTTCCAGGTAGATCTGGTCGGCCGTCGGGTCGCCGCCGACCAGGCGGGCGGCTTCGGCGCGCAGCTCGCGCTGACGCAGCGTCACGAAGGCGACGTACTCCGGTGGCGGTTCGTCGTCCATCGGTGGAATGAGGCGCATGACTACCTCCCGGTACCCATCGTCGAGGCGTGTCGGCGGAGGGCGCAAGTGGTGGTCGTACTAGGGTGTCGAACACACGTACGCGAGGGGAGGCCGTGGTGCGCGTGCTCGGCATCGACCCGGGGTTGACCCGGTGCGGCGTGGGTGTCGTCGACGGGATGCCGGGGCGGCCGGGCAAGCTGGTGGCGTACTACGTGGTGCGCAGCGAGCCGGACGAGGACATCTCGCAGCGCCTGCTGCACCTGGACCGCTCGCTGGCCGAGCTGGTCGCGCTGCACAAGCCGGAGAGCGTGGCCGTGGAGCGGGTGTTCTCGCAGCACAACGCGCGGACCGTGATGGGCACCGCGCAGGCCAGCGCGGTCGCGATCCTGGCCGGGTCGCGGGCCGGGCTGCCGGTGCAGACCTACACACCGAGCGAGGTGAAGGCGGCCGTGACCGGCTCCGGCACCGCCGGCAAGGCGCAGGTCACCGCCATGGTGACCCGGTTGCTCAGCCTGGACGCGCCGCCGAAGCCGGCCGACGCGGCGGATGCCATCGCCATCGCCATCTGCCACATTTGGCGCGGGGGCACCCGCGCGAAGATCCAAGCCGCGGCGATCGCCGCCGCACGCAGGAGCTCTCGATGATCGCCAGTGTGCGCGGTGTGGTCACCGCGATCCTTCCGGACAGTGCCGTGGTCGAGGTCGGCGGCGTCGGCATGCGGGTCTTCTGCGCGCCGAACACCCTCGCCGGGCTGCGCTCCGGCGCCGAGGCCCGGCTCGCCACCACGCTCATCGTGCGCGAGGACTCACTTACCCTCTACGGCTTCGCCGACGACGACGAACGGCAGCTCTTCGAGCTGCTTCTGACGGCCAACGGCGTGGGCCCGCGGATCGCGCAGGCGGTGCTGGCCGTGCACAACCCCGACGCGGTACGCCGAGCGATCGGCGGCGGCGACCTGGCGGCGCTGACCAAGGTCCCCGGGATCGGCAAACGTGGCGCCGAGCGGCTGGTCGTCGAACTGAAGGACAAGATCGGCCCGATCGCGACCGGTGACGGCGGTGCGGCCGGTGTGCTCGCCGGCGCCTGGCAGGAGCAGGTCCGGCAGGGTGTGCTGGCGCTCGGCTGGAGCGCCGCGCAGGCCGACCAGGCGGTCGCCGCGATCGGCGAGACGATCGACGGTGAGGCGCCGCCGGTCCCGGTGCTGCTGCGCCAGGCGATCCGGCTGCTGGGGAAGACCCGATGAGCGAGGAGCTCGTCTCACCGTTTGCAGGCGACGAGGAACTGGACGCGGAGGCCAGCGTCCGGCCCCGCAGGCTGGCCGACTTCATCGCACAGCACCGGGTCCGTGACCAGCTCGAACTGCTCCTCAAGGCCTCGCTCGGCCGGGGCACCCCGCCCGACCACATCCTGCTCTCCGGACCGCCCGGGCTGGGCAAGACCACTCTGGCGAACATCGTGGCGGCGGAGCTGGGCACCGGCATCCGGACCACCAGCGGGCCGGTGATCGAGCGGTCCGGCGACCTGGCCGCGATCCTGACCGGCCTCGGACCCGGTGACGTGCTCTTCATCGACGAGATCCACCGCATCGCGAAACCGGCCGAGGAGCTGCTCTACAGCGCCATGGAGGACTTCCGGGTCGACGTGGTGGTCGGCAAGGGCCCGGGCGCGACCGCGATCCCGCTGGACGTGGAGCCGTTCACCCTGGTCGGCGCGACCACCCGGGCCGGCCTGCTGTCCGGGCCGATGCGCGACCGGTTCGGGTTCGTCGCACACCTGGACTTCTACTCCCCGGCGGATCTGGACGCGCTGTTGCACCGCTCGGCGCGCATCCTCGGCGTGCCGATCACCGCGGAGGGCGCGGCGGAGATCGCCGGCCGCTCCCGCGGCACGCCGCGGATCGCCAACCGGTTGCTGCGCCGGGTGCGTGACTTCGCCGAGGTACGCGCGGACGGCGTGGTCACCCTGGAGGTGGCCCGGGCCGCGCTCCAGGTGTACGACGTCGACGCGCTCGGCCTGGACCGGCTGGACCGGGCCGTGCTGCGGGCCCTGATCGAGTCGTTCAAGGGTGGCCCGGTGGGACTGTCCACCCTGGCCGTGGCGGTGGGGGAGCAGTCCGACACGGTCGAGGAGGTGTGCGAGCCGTTCCTGGTGCGGGCCGGGCTGCTGGCGCGTACGCCGCGGGGGCGGGTCGCGACCGAGGCCGGCTGGGCGCATCTCGGGAAGACCCCACCGTCGGACGGCCGGCCGGGCGTGTTCCAAGGCGATCTCTTCGCCCGGGACACCTGACCACCAGGGCCGCCTCGTTTCCGGAAGTTTCCGGAAATATGGGCTCCACGGTCGCGAGCAAGGCTGGTTATTGCTCGTGATGCGAACGTGACGTGTGCCGCATTCGTTATCTCAAGGTTGACCGATTAGACTCGCCGCCGTTCCAACCGGAATCTGCATATCTCCCCGGCGCCCGTCCACGGTCGCGCCGGTGGCCTACGGAAGGCTTTCTTCGTGCTGGCAGCTGACCAAGCGAGCGGCGGCAATTTCTCGTTCTTGCTGATCCTCGTCCTGCTCTTCGGGTTCATGTACTTCGTCATGATCCGGCCGCAGCAGAAGCGGCGCCGCGAGGCTCTCCAGATGCAGAACACGCTCGGCCCCGGTGACGAGATCGTCACGATCGGCGGGCTGCACGGCACGGTCGTCGAGGCCGAGGCCGACGCGGTGATCCTGGAGATCGCGCCGGATGTCCAGGTGCGGTTCGCCCGCCCGGCGATCGCCCGCGTCGTCAGCAAGGCCACCGACGTCGTGCCGGAGCCGGAGATCGAGGAGCCGGCCGTGGCGGAGCCAGAGACCCCGGTCGTCGAGAACCGCGTGAACAAGCAGGACTGAACCGTAATCGCCCCCCGGACCGGCTCGCGGCATTATTGGCGAGTCGGTTCGTGCCGCCCCGCAGCGGAAAACCGACGCAGAGTCGGTTAGACAGGCCGCCGTTGACCGTCGACGGCAGCCAGTGATCGTGATCGCCGCGCCGCCGCGCGGCCGGAAGCACAGGGAGACCCAACGCCGTGGCACGACCACCACAGGGACAGATGCATCCTGGACGGCAACTCGCCGTGCTCGGTCTGGTCTTCGTCGTCCTGTATCTTGCCGTCTTCTTCGCCGGTGGGGCCAAGGGCAGCTTCACCGACCGGCTGGAGCCGAAGCTCGGCCTCGACCTGGTCGGCGGTACGCAGGCCACCTACATCGCCTCGCAGCAGGGTGAGCCGCCGACCCAGGAGGCGATGAAGACCGCGCAGGAGATCATCGAGAGCCGCGTCAACGCGCTCGGTGTCTCCGAGGCCGAGGTGGTGATCCAGGGCAACAACACCATCGTCGTCTCGCTCGCCGGTGAGGCCGAGGACCAGCTCAAGGACCTCTCGCAGGCCGCGAACATGCGGTTCCGGCTGCTCACCGGCGTGACCGGGGACGTCGCCTCCACCGCGGTCAACCCGCCGGCTCCGGCCCCGAGCGCCAGCGGTGCGGCACCGTCCGCGTCGGCTCCCGCGGCCGCCCCCAGCGGTGCCGCCCCGGCGGCCACCGCGAAGCCGTCGGCCTCCACCGGCGGCCAGGGCGGTGGCGCTCCGGCACCGAGCAACGAGCCGTCGCCCGCCGCTTCCGCCTCCGCTCCGGCCGCTGCACCGTCGGACCCGGCCGCGGCGCCGCTCCCGCTCAGCGCGAAGAACAAGGCACTGCTCGCGGACGTGGAGAAGAAGATCGGCAAGTCGGCCTGGACCGCGGCCGAGAAGCTGACCGCGCCGGTCGACCTGTCCACCGACCCGAAGGCCGGCCTGCCGTTCAAGGCGTTCTCCACGCTGAGCGGCGCCGAGGTGAACGTGCTTCCGGCGAAGATGCAGTTCAACGTGCCGACGATCAGCTGCGACCAGCTCAACCAGCGGCCGAACGGCGCGATCGACGACCCGAACGCTGAGGTCGTGGCGTGCTACTCGGGCGCCAAGGTGATGCTGGACAAGGCCGAGGTTCTCGGCGACGACATCGCCGACGCCAGCCCTCAGCTGGACCAGACCACCGGCCAGTGGGTCGTCTCGCTGGACTTCAAGAGCGCCGGCCAGACCAAGTGGACCGAGCTCACCCGGAAGGCGTTCAACGCGACCAGCGCCGACCCGTGCTACACGGCGGCGACCCAGATCGGCGCGAGCGCGCACTGCGCCGTCGCGGTGGTCCTGGACAAGGAGGTCATCTCGGCGCCGGAGATCCAGGGCGTGCTGAGCGGCCAGTCGCAGATCACCGGTGACTTCAACGCGGCCACCGCCAAGGAGCTCTCCGATAAGCTGAAGTTCGGCGCGATCCCGGTCAACTTCGAGGCCGGCCCGATGCAGACGGTCTCCGCGACCCTCGGCATCCAGCAGCTCGAGGCGGGTCTGATCGCCGCCGCGATCGGCCTGGGCCTGGTGGCGATCTACGCGTTCTTCTACTACCGCCTGCTCGGCTCGGTGATCTTCCTGAGCCTGGCGCTCTCCGCGTTGCTCACCTTCGGCGCGCTGGTCTTCCTCGGCCGGACGATGGGCTTCACCCTGACCTTGGCGGGTATCGCCGGTTTCATCGTGTCGCTGGGTATCGCGGCGGACTCGTTCGTCATCTACTTCGAGAGGTTGAAGGACGAGATCCACGAGGGTCGTACGCCGCGCAGCGCGGTTCCCCGGGCGTGGCACCGGGCCCGGCGGACGATCATCTCGGCGAACGCCATCACCATCCTGTGTGCGGTGGTGCTGTACATCGTCTCGATCGGCGCGGTGCAGGGCTTCGCCTTCGCGATGGGCCTCTCCGTGGTACTCGACCTGCTGGTGGTCTTCCTCTTCCGTCACCCGATCATGACGATGTTCGCCAACACCAAGGCGTTCATGTCTCCGCGGGTCAGCGGCCTGGGCCGCGTCCTGCGTACCCAGTCCGAGGAGCCTGCCTCCTCGCGCGTGAAGGAGGCCTGACATGGCCCGTCCCGGTCTCGCCACCCGCCTGTACCAGGGCGAGGCGAATCTCAACATCGTCGGCCGGCGGAAGCTCTGGTTCACCATCGCGGCCGCGCTCATCGCGGTGTCGATCGGCAGCTTCGTGATCCGGGGCTTCGAGCTCGGCATCGAGTTCGCCGGTGGCACCTCGTTCACCGTGCCGGTCGCCACCGCCGAGGGGAAACTGACGCAGGAGGAGGCCGAGCAGGCCGTCGAGCGCGCCGTCACCTCGGTGGACCCGGAGGCCGAGGTCCACGCGGCGCAGCAGGTCGGCAACGGCGACGACGCCAGCTACACGGTGCGGGCGTCGGCCCTCACCGCGGCGGAGGCCGAGGAGGCCAAGGGCGCGCTGGTCCAGGACCTCGGGGTCAGCGCCGAGGACGTGAGCGACAACCAGGTCTCGTCGGCCTGGGGTGACGCCGTCACCGAGAAGGCGATCCTGGGTCTGGTGATCTTCCTGGTGCTGGTGGTCGCCTACCTGATCGTCCGCTTCGAGTGGCGGATGGCGGTGGCGGCGCTCGCCTCACTGCTCTTCGACCTGGTGATGACGGCGGGTGTGTACTCGATCGTCGGTTTCGAGGTCACCCCGTCGACGGTGATCGGCTTCCTGACGGTCCTGGGTTACTCGCTGTACGACGTGGTCGTCGTCTTCGACAAGGTCCAGGAGAACACCCGCGGCATCACCGCGGGCAGCACCCGGACCTACGCCGAGGCGACCAACCTGGCGGTGAACCAGACCCTGATGCGCTCGCTGAACACCGGTCTGGTGGCGCTGCTGCCGGTCGGCGGCCTGCTCTTCATCGGCGCCGGCTTCCTCGGCGCGGGCACGCTGAAGGACCTCGGTCTGGTGCTCTTCGTCGGCATGGGCTTCGGCGTGATCTCCTCGATCGTGTTGGCTGCCCCGGTGCTGAGCTCCTTGAAGGACCAGGAGCCGAAGATCAAGGCGCACAACGCCCGGGTGCTGGCCCGCCGGGCGCAGCGCTCCAGCGACGTGGCCCCGAAGGCCGAGCGCGCCCGCGCGGCCAACGCGACCGAGTCCGACGAGGTGTCGGTGCTGGCCGGCGGCACCACCCCGCGGCCGGGCGCCCGGCCGGTCGCCAAGCGCAACACCACCCGCGGCGGCGGTGGGGCCGGCAACCGGCCCGGCGGCAAGCGGCGCTGACGCGTGACCGACGGCCCGCCACCTCCTGGAGGTGGCGGGCCGTCGGCATGTCATTAGGCTGTCGGCCGTGAGTAACGAGAACAACGTGACCGGGGACAGCGGGCCGGAGCTGGCGGCTCTGGTCGCGAGCGGGACCGTGGACGTGCCCGACTTCCCCAAGCCGGGCATCCTCTTCAAGGACCTGATGCCGCTCTTCGGCGACGGGCCGACCTTCCGGAAGGTCGTCGACGGCATCGTCGCGCACCACGGGCCGGACTCGTTCGACGTGGTGGCCGGCGTGGAGGCCCGGGGGTTCGTGGTGGCCGCCGCTATCGCGTACGCCGTCGGGATCGGGGTGGTCCCGATCCGCAAGGCCGGCAAGCTGCCGCGCCCGGCCTTCTCCGCCACGTACGACCTGGAGTACGGCGAGGCCACCCTGGAGGTGCACGAGGGCGCTTTCGTGCCCGGTCAGCGGGTGCTCGTGGTGGACGACGTGCTCGCCACCGGCGGTACCGCGGGGGCGGCACTGGACCTGGTCGAGCGGGCGGGCGGTACGGTGGCCGGGTTCACCGTGCTGATGGAGCTGGACTTTCTCAAAGGCCGGGAGCGACTGAGTCCCCGCAGCGTGCACGCCTTGCTGACCGTTTGATCCGACTTCGATGTTCTTCGCCCGGTGGGACCTGCCTATTCGTGGGTTCGGCCGGAACATTCCGTAGGGCGGTGCGGGTACGATGGGCGTTCCAAGGTGACCAACCCTGGTCCTGATGGATTCCCCCGGCCGGGTTCGGCCGGGGTTCCTGGCGAAGGTTTGAGGAGGCCGGTGTCCAGCGACGTCGCCCCTCCGGCGGAGGGCACGGTGCAACCGACCCAGAACTCGCAGACCGGTTCGGGCGAGGCGACGCCCGGCGAGCAGGTCCGCTCCGACGAGAAATCCAGCCCCCGTCCAGCGGTGCCCGCCGGTGACACCGAGGCCACCCAGCCACTCCCGCCTTCGGACGAGCCCAGCGGTTTCGGCCTGGCCAGCGCGCCGACCGGGCGCCGGGTCCGGGCCCGGCTCGCCCGGTTCAACGCTCCCTGGCAGAGCACGCAGGTCAGCGAGGTCCTCGAGCCGCTGATCGCGACGCACCGGGCCAGTCACCCGAAAGCGGACGCCCGGGCCCTGCAGAAGGCGTTCGACGTCGCCGCCCGCTGGCACTCGGGGCAGTACCGCAAGTCCGGCGATCCGTACATCACGCATCCGCTCGCGGTGGCCACGATCCTGGCCAACCTCGGGATGGACACCACCACGCTGGTGGCGGCGCTGCTGCACGACACGATCGAGGACACCGACTACTCGCTCGAGAACATGCGTAACGACTTCGGCGCCGAGGTGGCGCTGCTCGTCGACGGCGTGACCAAGCTCGACCGGGTGAAACTGGGCGACGCGGCCAAGGCGGAGACGATCCGCAAGATGGTCGTGGCGATGGCCAAGGACCCGCGGGTGCTGGTCATCAAGCTGGCCGACCGGCTGCACAACATGCGCACCCTGACCTTCCTGCCCCGCGCCAAGCAGGAGCAGAAGGCCAAGGAGACGCTGGAGATCCTGGCACCGCTGGCTCACCGCCTCGGTATGAACACGATCAAGTGGGAGCTGGAGGACCTGGCTTTCGGCACCCTCTTCCCCAAGCGGTTCGAGGAGATCAACCGCCTGATCGGGGAGCACCAGCCGCAGCGTGAGGCACTGCTGCGCCAGGTGACCAACCGGGTCCAGCTGGACCTCAAGTCGGCGAAGATCAAGGCCGAGGTGACCGGCCGGCCCAAGCACCTGTACTCGATCTATCAGAAGATGATCGTGCGGGGCCGCGACTTCAACGACATCTACGACCTGGTCGGCGTCCGCATCCTGGTCGACACGGTCCGCGACTGCTACGCCGCGCTGGGCGTCATCCACGCGAACTGGCAGCCGGTGCCGGGCCGGTTCAAGGACTACATCGCGATGCCGAAATTCAACATGTACCAGTCGTTGCACACGACGGTCATCGGCCCGACCGGCAAGCCGGTGGAGATGCAGATCCGGACGTTCGCGATGCACCGGACCGCCGAGTTCGGTATCGCCGCGCACTGGAAGTACAAGGAGCAGAAGGGCGCGACGATCGTCGGCCCGCCGGCGCACATCGACGAGATGACCTGGCTGCGGCAGCTGCTCGACTGGCAGCGGGAGGCGAGCGACCCGTCCGAGTTCCTGGACGCGTTGCGGTTCGACCTCTCCAGCCAGGAGGTCTACGTCTTCACGCCGAAGGGCGACGTGATCCCGCTGCCCACCGGTTCGACGCCGGTCGACTTCGCGTACGCGGTGCACACCGAGGTCGGGCACAAGTGCATCGGGGCGCGGGTCAACGGCAAGCTGGTGCCGCTGGAGTCGACGCTGTCGAACGGCGACGTGATCGAGATCTTCACGTCGAAGTCGGCGACGGCCGGTCCGACGCAGGACTGGCTCGGCTTCGTGAAGAGCCCGCGCGCGCGTACGAAGATCAGGCAGTTCTTCAACAAGGAGCGCCGCGAGGAAGCGATCGAGGACGGCAAGGACTCGATCGTCAAGGCGATGCGCAAGCAGGGCCTGCCGCTGCAACGCATGCTGACCGGCGAGAACCTGACCGCCATCGCGCGTGACCTGCACCTGGCCGACGTGGCCTCGCTCTACGCGGCGGTGGGGGAGAACGCGGTCTCCGCCCAGTCCGTGGTGGCGAAACTGGTCGCCGGTTTCGGCGGCGAGGAGGGCGCGGTCGAGGACATCGCCGAGACCGCCGTCGCCACCCGGCCGCCGCGCAACCGCAGCACCGCGCAGGACCCGGGCGTGGTGGTGAAGGGTGTCTCGGACGTCTGGGTGAAACTGGCCCGCTGCTGCACCCCGGTGCCGGGCGACGCCGTCTTCGGGTTCGTCACCCGCTCCGGCGGCGTGAGCGTGCACCGGGAGGACTGCGCCAACGCTCAGGACCTGCGGGATCAGAACGAGCGGGTGGTCGAGGTCAGCTGGAAGCCGACGTCGGCGTCCACGTTCCTGGTGGCGATCCAGGTGGAGGCTCTCGACCGGCACAAGCTGCTCGCCGACGTCACCCGGGTGCTCTCCGAGGAGCGGGTGAACATCCTGTCCGCGACGGTGACCACGACCCGCGACCGCGTGGCGGTCAGCCGGTTCACGTTCGAGATGGCCGACCCGAAGCACCTGGGACACCTGGTGGCCGCGGTTCGCAAGGTGGACGGGGTGTTCGACGCTTACCGGGTTACTTCGGGGGCTTAGTCTCGTTGCTTCCGCTCGCGAGCGGGGACGGTTTTGGGGCGG
>NZ_JADQTO010000037.1 GCF_015704865.1 Actinoplanes aureus
CGCTCGTCGTGCACGACACGCGTGATGAGCAGCCGTCGGCCGTGCACGGTCAGTCGGGCGTTACGGTGGGCCATGAGACCTCCGGTTCCGGTGAAAGCGTCGCAACTTCCACCTCGCCGGAGGTCTCCTCACATCTCAAGCAGCCACGCCGCAGTCAACAACGCTCATGGTCATTACAGCTAGGGGCCGGTGAAGTCGTCGCCGAGCAGTGCCCGCAAGCGGCTCAGCGCGCGGGCGTTGCGCATCTTCACCGCCGAGGTGGACAGACCGAGGATCGCCGCCGCGCTCTCCACGCTGTGGTCCTCGGCGTGGCGCAGCACCAGGACCGCCCGGTCCTCGACCGTCAGGCGGGCCAGCGCCTCGGCCAGGTCCACGCGCAGCTCCGGCGTCGCGGGCGGAGTCCCGTCCGGCCGGTCCGGCAGCTCACCCAGCACGATCTCGGATCCGCTGCGCCGCCGGTTCTGGTCGAACACCGCGTTCATCAGCACCCGCCTGCTGTACGCCTCCAGGTTCGTACCGGTACGGATCCGGCCCCAGACCGCGTACATCTTGGCGAACGTGTGCTGGGTCAGGTCCTGGGCGAGGTGCCAGTCCCGGCACATCAGGTACGCGGTACGGCGCAACCGGGTGCCGGCGGACTCCACGAACGCGGTGAACTCCTCGTCGCGGGCGGCCTTGGCGCGCCTGCGGGACGCACTCCAGCCGGTGAGCACGCCGGCCGGGGTCGCGATGCCGGTTTCGGTCACAGGGTCCCTCCGACCGGGGCATCCGCACTGCACCGGCGGCCCACGATGCTGTTGACGCCGTCCGCCGTCACGTACTCCGAGCGGAAGGCGGTGTACTGCTCGGGCGTCTTCAGGCGCAGCCGGATCGACTCGGGGAACGAGCCGACGTCGACCGCCGCGAGGAAGTCGGGGTCCTTCGCCCACCGGATCCGGAACTTCTGGTACGCCTCCTCGCGACTCTCGAAGGCCACAGCCGCGATGCGCGGATCGTCCTCCAGCGTCGCCAGGAGCCTGGTCCGCTGCCGGTCGGTCGTGCCATGGCCGAGGAAGACGGCCGCGTCGGTGGCGCCGGTCTCCACCGGCTTCTCCTGGCACGACGGAGCCGACACCGGCATCATCGCCGCCGCGATCGTCGCCTGGGGCTCCGCCGGTTCCGGCAACAGGTTCAGGCCGGCCACCGCGCCGATCACCGCGACCACCCCGGCGGCCACGGCCGGCACGGCCAGCCGGGTGCGCCGGTTCCGGCGAATCTGCCCACCCTCGACCATGGCGGCCTGCGCCAGATCACCGAGCGCGAAGCCGGGATCGTCGCTCACCGCCTGTTCGAAGTGCTCCCTCAGATTCCGTTCCACCAGGCTCTCCTCGTTGTCCGGTCCGGGTCTCTGCCGGTAATGACTCGGTGGACACCCGATCCGGTCACACCCGCGAACGATATTGGAGTGCGGGGCTCCGGCCGGCTCCCGTACGCTCCCGCACAGAGGCCTAGCCCGGGCATACTTCGACTCTTTCTTGGTGAACTCGCCCGGGCACTCTCCTCACATCGGCGCCGCATCGCGGCGCCGATTCCCATTTCGAGCGGGGGTGCACGTGGACGCGCTGGAGCGCATCGGATTCGACCGCCTGGGACTGGTCGTGACGCCGGGGAGCGTCACCACCCCCGGGGTGTCCGCGCCGCTGCTCGCCGAGTTCGCGCACGTGGGCGTGCGGTTCGCCAACCCGGAGGCGATCACCGACGGCCTGGCCGGGCCGCACCGCGAGCTGATCGCGCACGTGCGGGCCGGGCGCGGCGGGTCGGGTACGTACGCGCCGCTGTTCCCGGGATTCCCGGAGCGGCTGCCGTGGTTCGACGACGCGGTGTTCCGGTTCGTCGTCGCCCGCGCGCGGATGGCCGGCAACGACTGGTCGGAGCGGGCCTGGCGGGACGCGCTGGACTTCAGCCGGATCGGCTGGTGGCCGGCGTCCTCGATCCCGCAGGACCGGGACCGCGCGGAAGCCGACCGGCGCGCGCAGCGGCTGCTCCCGCGCGACAGCCGGATCGAGTGGATCACCGTGCGGCTGGTGGAGGCCGGCGAGCTCGAGACTCGGCTGCGCGACTGGATGCGGGACTGCTTCACGAGCGCCGCGTCGCTGCGCGAGGACGTGCAGAACGACCTCGGCGTGCTGGTGAACCGGCTCGGGCTGGACGGCGTCGAGGTCGGCGACGTCCGCTTCCGGGAGAACCGCACCCTGCTGTTCGAGCTGATCTGGGCGTTCGATCGCAAGCGTCTGCCGTACACCGGGGCCACCCCGGACGACCTGCTGCGCCTGTTCGCGAAGCTGGCCGGCGGCGACGTCAGCCTCACCGCGCCGGTGACGTTCCCGCGTCTGTCCCGCGCCGACCGCCGCGTCGTGGTGAACACCCTGGAGGCGAGCGACCGGCTCGGCGACGTCTTCCGCCGGCGCGGGCTGTGGCTGGCGATCGACCGTGGCCTGCACGTCGGCGAGTTCCGCGCGCCCCGGGTGCGGGAGACGCTCGCCGTGTTGCGGGAGAGCCGCCACGACTACACCTCGTTCCCGTCCCGGTTCGAGCGTGCCCTGGCCCAGGACCACACCGCGGCGGTACGCCTGGCCGCCGCCGAGGCACCCGGGCTGCTCGGCCGTGGCCTGCGCCGGCTCGCCGCCCTGGCCACCGGGCCGGAGCAGCGGGCCGCGCTGGTCGGCGCGCTCACCGACAGCCGGGAGCGGATTCCGCTGCGGGTGCTGCTGGCCGCCGGGGCACAGCTGGCCGACAACGGTCGCACGTACCCCCGGGTGGTTTTCGGCAAGGACGGATCGGCGCTGCCGATCGTGCGCGAGCGCGGCCACCTCGCCGTGCCGAAGGAGTTCCGCGAGGACCTGCTCGGCGCGGTCGACGCGGCGGTGGACGCGCGGATCGCGGCCAAGGGCGATTGGCACGGCGAGTCCGTGTGGGTGGAGCCGGGCCTGGACCGCCTGCTGCTGCCCGACCAGCTCCGCGCCACGGCCGCCGGCCTGGTCCAGGTGGAGCGGGGCAGCCGGCTGCCGGTCGGGGAGGCCGAGGTGGTGCGGCTGTTCGTCCACTGGCGGGAGGCCGACCGGACCAGCGACCTCGATCTGTCCTGCATCGCGCTGGACGCCGGGTTCCGCATCGCCGACCAGGTGTCCTGGACCAATCTCGGCAACGGGGTGATGACGCACTCCGGTGACCTCACCTCCGCGCCGGACGGCGCCGAGGAGTTCCTCGACATCAACCTGGCGAAGGCGGCCCGGATGGCGCGCCGGAAGGGCTGGCGCTACCTGGTGCCGGTGATCTTCCGCTATGCCGGGCCGGCGTTCGAGGCGCTCGCCGAGGCGTACACGGGGTGGATGTCGCGCAACGACGCGACCAGCCGGGTACGCGTGTTCGACCCGGCCACGGTGGCGAACGCGTTCCCGCTGACCGGCCGCAAGCGCTACGCCGTACCGATGCTCCTGGACCTGGACACCCACGAGATCCTGTACGTGGACGTCTACCTGAACGGGCGGCCGCGGGCGCGGGTCGAGCAGGACGGGAACGACATCGCGACGCTGGTGTCCGCGGTGGCCGGCCGCCGCGACACCAAGGTCAGCGTCGCGGACCTGGCCATGCGTCATGTCCGGGCCCGCGGTGCGACGCTCGTCGACGACCGGTCGCGGGCGACGATCACCTTCGGTACGGGCGGAGGCTGCACGTACGACGTCCTGCGCCCGGAGAAGCTCCTGGCCGACCTCCTATGAGAGGACGGCCACGTCGTCCTCGATCAGGCTGCCCAGGGCGATCGTCCCGTTGTGCTCGGCGACCGAGGTGACGAACCCGTAGGAGCCGTCCGTGGTGCGCAGGTCGTGAACGAGCTTGCCGTCGAGGTCGAAGGCCATCACCCAGGCGAGGATGGTGGCCTTCGGGCGTACCGCCTCGGGCAGGTTCCACACCAGCACCCGCAGGAAGCCGGGTAGCGGGAGCAGGCGGTCGAGCAGCGGGTTGCGCGGCGCCACGATGCCGACCCAGAGCAGGCCGTCGGTTCCCAGGTACATGTTGTCGGGGAAGCCGGCCAGGTTCTCGATCAGCACCTCGGTACGGCCGGCGTCCGGCCCGCTCAGCCAGTGCCGCCGGATCCGGTAGCCGGCGGTCTCCGCGAACAGCAGGTACGACTCGTCCGGCGCCAGGACCAGCCCGTTGCCGAACTTCAGGTCGTCCAGCAGCGTGGTGACGGTGCCGTCGGGGTCGCGGCGCAGCAGCCGGCCGGTGCAGGAGTGCTCGAAGACGTCCCCCAGGTGGTTGTCGAGGTCCCAGCGCAGCGACGACGAGGTGAACCAGATGGTGTCGTCGGCGCCCTGCACGACGTTGCTCGGGAAGGGGGTCGCCACCAGCACCTCGACGGTGCCGTCCGGGCGTACCTCAAGAAGGCCCTTGTCGTGGTCGCAGACCAGCACGCCGCCGTCGGCGCGGGCGTGCAGGCCCAGCGGGCGCCCGCCGGTCTCGGCCAGCACCGTGCGCTCGCCGGTGGCCGGATCGATGCGCACGATGCGCCCGTCAGCGGTGCCGGCGATGATCCGCCCGGCGTGGTCGAAGACCACGTCCTCGGGTCCGTGCCCGCCGGTGGGCAGCCGGCGCGACACGCGCAACGGGCCGGTCGGCCCGCTGTCGGAGAGTGCCGGCGGCGTCCACCGGCGCGGCTTGATCAGGCGACGAGCCATCCGGTCCTCCAGGGGGTCAGCGGTAGGTCAGCAGGCGCGGATCGGATTCCAGGTGGGTGTGCTCGTTGAAGGTGGACATCCACAGCCCGCGCCGCCCGGAGACGAGCTTGGTGACGCCGGTGTTGACGGTGACCCGGTTGAGCGCGGCCCAGATCGCCGGGTTTGCGTCGCGGCCGGCGGTCAGCTGCGCCACGGCCATCGCGATCGGCCCGCCCGAGCTGACCACCACCACGTCTCGGTGCTGCTGCCGCAGCAGCTCGCCGCCGCGTTCAAGGGCGTCCGCGACGCGCTCGCGGAAGGCCGGGAACGACTCGGTGTACTCGGTGTCGAAGTCACCGGAACACCAGCGGCCGGTGGCCGCCTCGAAGATCTCCTGGAAGGCGCGCGCCGGCTGGTCACTGCGCGCCAGCTCCGCCGTGAGGTACGCCCGATCGCGGTACGCCGGCTGATGGACCTCGACGACGTGCTGGAAGTCGAACTCGTCCCAGCCCGGGTCGGCACTCACCGGGACGGTCTGGTCGCCGAGTCCTTCGAGGATCCCGGCGGCCGTCGCCTCCTGACGGCGCAGCGACCCGCACAGCACCAGATCCGGCCGCAACCCCCGTCCCGCCAACGATTTGCCGAGCACCCGGGCCTGTTCCGCGCCCAGCTCGGACAGCGCGTCGTAGTCGTCCGCGCCGAACGACGCCTGACCGTGCCGGACCAGCAACAGCCGCCCCACGCCCTACCTCCCCGCCCGGCGGATGATGCGCCGGCACCGCGCCTCCAGCATCAGGCTCGCCACCCAGAAGTGCCGGAACGCCGGGTTGCGGGTCTGCCGGTGGTGGTAGCGGTAGTAGATCTGCTGCACGATCACCGCCAGCCGGAACAGCCCGAAAACCTCGTAGAACGCCCACTGCCGGTCGGAGAGATCGATGCCCCTGCGCGTGCAGTAGTAGTCGACGACCTCCCGCCGCGTCAACATCCCGGGTGTGTGCGTGGGCTGCCGGCGGAACGCGCGGAACAGCCGCCCGTCGTCGGCCTGCACCCAGTAGGCGAGGGCGCCGCCGAGATCCATCAGCGGATCGCCGAGGGTGGCCATCTCCCAGTCGAGCAGCGCCACCGGCCGCGCTTCGCCCGGGTCGAGGACGATGTTGTCGAAGCGGAAGTCGTTGTGGATCAGGCAGGTGCCCCGATCGGCGGGCTGATTGTCGCGCAGCCACGCCATCACGGTCTCGAACGAGCCCACGTTCCGGGTGCGTGCCGCCCGGTAGCGGCGGCTCCAGCCGTCGACCTGGCGGGACACGTATCCGGCGCCCTTGCCCAGGTCGGCGAGGCCGGCGGCGGCCGGGTCGACCGAGTGCAGGTCCACTAGCAGGTCGAGCACGCCGGTGCAGAGCTGCCGGACCTTGTCCGGCGGGAGATCGAGACCGAGTTCCTTGCGCGGGATGTGCCCGTCGACCCGCTTCATCACGTAGAACTCCGAGCCGATCACCGACTCGTCGTCGCAGTAGGCGACCATCTCCGGCACGTACCGGAAGACCGGCGCGAGCCCCGACTGGATGCGGTACTCGCGGCCCATGTCGTGGGCGCTCTTCGCCTTCGTCCCGGCCGGCGGGCGGCGCAGGATGAGGTCGTCGCCGAGCAGGTAGGTCAGGTTCGAGGCGCCGCCGGAGAACTGCCGGACCTCCGGGACGTCGATACCCAGCCAGGCGGCGACCGCGGCGACGTCGAAGGCGTCCTCGGCGCGTACCGGCGCGGTCAAACCATTCTCCGGACCACGGACATCGGCAGGGTGCGCATCGCGACGCCGATCGGCACCCACGGCCAGGCCGGGACGTACGCCTTCGTCTTGCGCTTCTCGATCGCGGCGACCATCGCGCGTACGCCGGTCGGGGTGTCCACCATGAACCGGGTCTTCTGCTGGACGTGCGCGTTCATCTCGGAGCGGATGTAGCCCGGGAAGATCACCGACACGTCGACGCCGCGGATCCGCTCGGACCGGACGCCCTCGGCGATCGCGGCCACCCCGGCCTTGGTGGCCGCGTAGGTGGTCATCGACTTACGCATGCCGCGCAGCGCGGACATCGACGAGATCAGCACGAGGTGGCCGCGCTGCTGGGCCCGGAAGATCTCGAGCGCCGCCTCGGTCTGTGCGAGCGCACCCACGAAGTTGACCATCGCGGTGGCCCGGTTGGCGTCCCACCGGCCGCTGCCCAGCGGCGCGCCCTTGCCGAGGCCGGCGTTCACGACCACCCGGTCGATGGTGCCGAACTCCGCCGCGAACTCGCGGAACACGGTGAACACGGCCTCGTCGTCGGTGACGTCGAGCTGGCGTACGCTCACCCGGCTGCCGCTGAGCTCGTCCTTCAGGGCCAGGAGCCGGTCGGTGCGGCGTGCGCAGAGCGCCAGGTCGTAACCGAGCGCGGCGAACTGCCGCGCCATCTCCTCACCCAGTCCGGCGCTCGCACCGGTGATGAGGACGACGCCCTTACCCATCAGAGGACTCCATGATCTTCCGGCCGGTGGCGATCATCCGGCGGTCGTACAGGACACGCGCGAGCCGCTTGGTCCAGAAGGCGATCCGGGCCGGGCGGTCCGGCATGATCAGGAACTTGCGCGCGTCGACGTCGCGCAGCACCCGGGCGGCGATCTCGTCGGCGCCGAGCGGTGCGCGGTTGATGAGCTTGGTGGCGACCTGCACCATCATCGGGTCGTCACCGGACATCGACGCCGCCAGGTTGGTGCGGAAGAACGTGGGGCAGACGACCGAGACGTGTACGCCCCACGGCCCCAGCTCGTGACGCAGCGTCTCGGACAGGGCCACGACGGCCGCCTTCGAAGCGTTGTACGAGCTCATCGCGGGCGCGTGCACCAGCCCGGCGGCCGAGGCCACGTTCACCAGCCGGCCGCCGCGCTGCTCCTTGAACAGCGGGGTGAAGACGCGGCAGCCGTTGACCGCGCCGAGCACGTTGACGGTCAGCACCCGCTGCCAGTGGTCGGCGCCGAGCCGGTCGATGCGGCCCCCGGCGGCGATGCCCGCGTTGTTGACCAGCACGTCCAGGCCGTCGTAGTCCGCGCGTACCCGGTCCAGCGCCGCCGCCCAGTCGTCCTCGGAGGTGATGTCCAGCTTCTGGAAGGCGGCGCCGTCCGGCAGGGCGGCCGGCTCGGTCACGTCGGTGACCAGCACCTGGTCGCCGCGGGCCGCGCAGCGGGCGGCGAGGGCGGCGCCCAGGCCGGAGGCGCCGCCGGTGATCAGTACCCGGCTCATCGGGACGCTCCGTGCTGGGCGAGTTCGATACGGGCGATGACGCCGCGGTGCACCTCGTCCGGGCCGTCGGCGAGGCGGATCGCCCGGGCCGCGGTCCAGGCGCTGGCGAGGGGGAAGTCGCTGGACAGCCCGGCGCCGCCGTGGATCTGCATGGCGAAGTCGATGACCTGCTGGGCCACGTTGGGCGCGGCCACCTTGATCTGGCTCACCTCCGACATCGACGCGAGCGGTCCCTCGGTGTCGAGCTTCCACGCCGCGTGCATGATCAGCAGCCGCAGCGAGTTGATGGCGATCCGGGCCTCGGCGATGCGCTCCCGGTTGCCGCCCAGATTGACCAGCGGCTTGCCGAACGCGATCCGGGACAGGCCGCGCTCGCAGGCCAGGTACAGGGCGCGTTCGGCGAGCCCGACCAGGCGCATGGCGTGATGCACGCGGCCCGGGCCGAGACGGCCCTGCGCGATCTCGAAGGCGCGGCCGGGGCCGGCGATGACGTTCGACAGCGGCACGCGTACGTCGGTGAAGGACACCTCGCCGTGCCCGAACGGCTCGTCGAAGAACCCCATCGTGTCCAGCATCCGTTCCACCCGCACGCCCGGGGTGTCGAGCGGGACGAGGACCATCGAGTGCCGGGCGTGCTTGTCCGCGTCCGGGTCGGTCAGGCCCATCACGATCAGCACCGCGCAGTCCGGATGGCCGACGCCGGTGGTCCACCACTTGCGGCCGTTGAGCACCATCCGGTCGCCGTCGACGACCGCGGTGAGCTGCATGTTGGTGGCGTCCGAGGAGGCCACCTCCGGCTCGGTCATCGCGAACCCGCTGCGGATCCGCCCGTCGAGCAGCGGGTCGAGCCAGCGGTCCCGCTGCTCCGGCGAGCCGTAGCGGAGCAGCACCTCGGCGTTGCCGGTGTCCGGGGCGTTGCAGTTGAAGACGTAGGGCGCCAGGTGTGACCAGCCGGTCGCCTCGGCCACCGGCGCGTAGTCGACGTTCGACAGGCCGGTGCCGTACCGGTCGTCGTCGTGCCCGGCCGGCAGGAACAGGTTCCACAGACCCTGGGCGCGGGCCTTGTGCCGCAACTCGCGTACCTCTTCGGGTACCTGCCAGCGGTCGTCGCCGCCGGCGCGCCGCAGCCGCTGCTCGACCGGCTCGATCTCGTCGCGGACGAAGGCCCGGACCGCCTCGGTCAGCTCGGCCGCCCGCTCGGAAGGGGTGAAGTCCATGCGGACACGCTAGGGGGTGGCGATGGGTTGCGCTTGATCATCGGCGACAAGCATTTGATCGTACGCGACAAGATGTCTCACATCCGGCGAACGCCGAACCACGCGGCCGCGAGGAACGCGCCGACGACGCCGAGACAGACGAACAGATGCCAAAGCTTCAATGCCACCATGACGGCGCACTGTAGCCGCTCCCGGCGCCGGTTGGCGCCCGCGGCACGCGGTACGAATCGATCAAGCCGCCTGGCGGCTGTCCGCCTGCTCGATCATGGCGTCGATCTCGGTGGCCGGCATCGGCCGGGCGAAGTAGAAGCCCTGGGCCAGCCGGTAGCCGAGCTCCACCAGGCGCCGGGCCTGCGCCTCGGTCTCCACGCCCTCGGCCACCAGGTCCAGCCGCATGGTCGCGGCGATACCGGCCAGCGCGGTGACGATGGCCTCCTGCTGCGGGCTGCCGCCCAGCCCGTCGACGAACGATTTGTCGACCTTGATGATGTCCACCGGGCAGGTGCGCAGCAGGCCCAGCGACGAGTGGCCGGTGCCGAAGTCGTCGAGGGCGATGGTGATGCCCTGCGCCGACAGGGCGGCCACCGTGGCCAGCGCGTGCCCGCCACCGAAGACGGCGGTCTCGGTGACCTCGACGGTGAGGCCGTCGGGACGCAGGCCGTACCGGTCCAGGACGGCGGCGACGGTGGCCGGCAGGCGCGGGTCGAGCAGCTGCCGGGCGGACACGTTCACGCCGACCCGGGGAGCCGCACCGCCGTGCCGCCGCTGCCAGGCGGCGGCCTGCGCGCAGGCCGTCTCCAGGACCCACGCGCCGAGATCGGTGATGGCGCCGGTGTCCTCGGCGACCGGGATGAACTCGGCCGGGGAGACCACCCGGCCGTCCGCCCGGGTCCACCGGATCAGGGCCTCCACGCTGGAGATGCGACCGTCCGGCAGCGCGACGATCGGCTGGTACAGCAGGTGGAACTCGCCCTCGGCCAGTGCGCGGCGCAGGTCGGCGGCCATCTGGCTGCGCCGGGTCACCTGCTGCTCCAGCGCGGCGTCGTAGCGGACGACGGTGGGTCCGACCCCGGCCATGGCGGCACGCAGCGCGATGCCGGCCCGCCGGTACAGGTCGCCGGCCTCGGCGTCGCCACCGTCGGCGACACCGACCGCCACGTCGATCAGCACCTCCTGGCCGTCGACGTGCAGCGGCTCCCGCCCGAGGGCGAGCAGCCGGTCGAGCGGGGCCAGGCCGGCCGGGCCGGGCAGCAGCAGCCCGAACTCGTCGCCGCCGACCCGGGCGACCACGGCCGCGCTGCCGGCGACCTCGGTGATCCGCGCGGCGAAGGCGGTCAGCAGCTTGTCGCCGGCGGTGGTGCCGAGGCTCTCGTTGACCGACCGGAAACCGATCAGGTCGATCTGCGCCACGGTGCGCGGACCCGTGCGGTCGGTGATGGCGGCGGCCAGGTGGCGGCGGTTGTACAGGCCGGTCAGCTCGTCGTGCTCGGCGTGGTGGGTGACCGCGTTGAGCAGGATGGTGTTGTCCGCCAGCGCGAACGCCTGCCGGACGGCGACCAGCACCAGCATCGTCGCCGCACCGGACACCAGCATGCCGCCGACGTGACCGGTCTTGGCGTACACCGTCACGATCAGCGCGCCGGCGAGGGCACTGGCCAGCAGCGGCACGACGGTGCCCCGCCGGTACGACAGCTGCGGGTCCGCCGGCAGCGGCGAACGGCTGGTCAGGCGGGCCGAGAGCGAGCACATCAGGCCGGCGGCCGGCAGCACGGCGGCGCTGCCGTTGAGGTACGGCCACGGCCGCAACACCTCGATCAGGAGCACCGACAGCGGCGCCGCCAGGGCGATCGGGCTGAGGAACCACAGAGCCGGCCACGGCATCGGGTTGGTCCGCGTCATCATGGCCTTGAGCACGATGACGACGCCCGCGGTGGTGATCGCCAGCACCGCGATGTTCAGGCGTTCCGCCGCCGGCTCGCCGGCCAGGTGACGGCCGAACCAGCCCAGGTACTCCGAGCCGGCCATGCCGGCCGCCAGGGCGACGACGGCGACGTCCAGGACCGCGGTGGCCCGCTGCCGCCACGTGCGCCGGCCGGCCGGCAGACGGACCGTGGCGGTGGCGGCGACGGCCGAGGCGATGATGTAGATCAGCATCGTGCGGTAGCTGACCGGCGGCACGCCGGTGTTCGGGAGGGTCAGGACGTCGATGGCCTGGCTGATCGCGGCGGTCAGCATGCCGGTCACCGCGAGCGACAGCCGCCGCCAGAAGGCGCTCAGCGGGCCGTCGACGGTACGGGCGGTGTGGCGGCAGATGAGCAGGGCGACGACCAGACCGACCGCGGCCGGGATCCACACCAGCACCTTCGGAAGCCCAACCTGGGTGCCGAGGGCGATCAGGCCGAGCTCCGCCAGCATCGACGCTGCGGCGGCCACGGCAGCCGCACCGACCCTCATGCCTTCTCCTGGTTCACTCGTACCGAATCATGCGATCGGAATATCGGCCAACGGACTTTCCGGTTGAGGAAAGGTCAGGCGGCGCGGGCGCTCTTTCCGGCGTACATGGCCGTGTCGGCGCGGGCGATCAACGTGGCCCGGTCGGCGGCGTCGCCCGGCCGGGCGTGCGCGGTGCCGACGGTCACGCCGACCGAGACCGGCCCGGCCGACAGGATCATCGGCTCGTGCAGCGCGTCGTGGATGCGCCCCACCAGGTCACCGGCGCTCGCGTTGCGGCGGACCACGAGGAACTCGTCGCCGCCGAGCCGCGCCACCAGGTCGTCCGGCGAGGTGACGGCGGTCAGCCGCTGGGCCACCACCTGGAGGGCCTCGTCGCCGACGAGGTGCCCGAAGCGGTCGTTGATCGGCTTGAACCCGTCCAGGTCGCAGAGCAGGACGCTCAACCCGGTCAGATCACCGCCGGCGAGCCGGTCCAGCGCGTGGTCGATCTCGGCCAGGGCGTGCCGCCGGTTGTGCAGGCCGGTCAGTTCGTCGTGGGACGCCTGGTACGCCAGCGTCTGCTCGGCGCGCTCCCGCTGGGTGGTGAGCCGGCGGATCCGGACCACCACGAGCGGGATGACCAGCAGGGTGCCGATCGGCAGCAGCAGGTTGGCGGACTCGCTGCCGCGCAGTGTCTGCACCGCGGCGAGCAGCGGGTTCGCGCTGAGCGCGGCGGCCAGCCAGCCGAGGTGGGCGCGGTCGCGGCCGGAACCGGCGGCGCCGTGCGGTTCGGTCACCGCGAACGCGCCCGGGTGCAGCGGGGCGGTGGCCAGGAACAGGAAGGCGAGCAGCCACAGGTAGGCGGTCGCGTCGCGGCCCTGGGTGCTGCTGCTGATCGCCGCCAGCGTCAGGATCGCGGTGAGCGCCAGGTAGAGGATCGGTCCGCGACCGGGACCGCCGGCGGTGGCCATGCGCAGGAAGCAGCCGATCACCCCGGACAGCGTGAGCACGTCGATCAACAGCATGATCTCGCCGAAGGCGGAGACGTCCGCGGCCAGGTGCGGCTGGATCAGCCACACCCACACCGGTCCGCCGGCGCAGAGGCCGAGCAGGGCCGCGTCGACGATCCCGGCGATGTCCTGCGCCAGCCGCCGGCGCAGCGCCATGGCGGTACCGACCAGGAACAGGCCGTGTGCGGCGGAGAGCGTGAGGTCGGTGATCCCGCCCGCGCCCCGGCCCAGGTGCCCGTCGCGGATCCAGGCCGGCCAGAGCGCCTGCGCGACCAGCAGCAGGACCAGACCGCCCACCGCGGCCAGCCACGGCCGCCGGTGCGCCAGATGCCCGGTGGCCAGCGCCAGCGCGAACGCGGCGGCCGGGATCGCGGCGACCACCGTCTGCACGAAGGGGCGCCCGGCGTGGCCGGCGAGGTGGTACGCGACCATGGCGACGACCGAGACGGCCAGGCAGAGGACGTGCACGGGCCAGGCCGGTGCAGTGGCTCGTGGCCAGCGCATGCGTTCTCCTCTCCGGCGGCTCCGACGAGGTCCCATCGGCGGCTGGCGGCCGGAGTTGAGGATCAGCCGGTCTTCCGGGCCAGCGCCTCGGTCAGATGACGCAGCAGATGCTGGACCGCGGGGGAGCGGCCGCCGGTCCGGGTGGTCGCCCAGATCTGCCGGGCCAGCCCGCTGGGCCGGGCGATCGGCAGGTAACCGACACCACGCTGGGCGGTGGCCGCGAGCTGCGGCACGAGGGCCACCCCGAACCCGGCGGCCACCATGGCGAGCACCATCGGGTAGCTGTGCACCCGGATGCTGATCCGGGGCTCGAACCCGGCGGCACGGCAGGCCATCTCGGTGACCGCCTGGAAGCCGGTGCTGGTGAGCGCCGCCACCCAGTCGGTGCCGGCGAAGTCGGCCAGCACGGCCGGAGCCGGCTCAGCCGGGCGCAGCCGCCGCGGCACGGCCAGCAGCAGCGGCTCGCGGTAGAGCGGCCGCTGGGTGAGACCCCGCAGATCGGGGCGGGACAGCGGCGCGTACTCGTGGGTGACGGCGAGGTCGATCTCGCCGGCCCGCACCCGGGGCAGCGCCTCGTCCGACTCCAGCTCGGTGAAGTGCAACTCGACGTCCGGATGCCGGCGGCGGAACCCGGTGAGCGCCGGGATGACGAAGCTGGTGCCGGCCGTGGCGAACGCCGCCACACGCAGCGTCCCGCCGCGCAGCCCGGCCACGTCGCGGACCGCCCGCTCCGCCTCGGCGAGCGAGGCCAGCAGCGGTTCGGCGTGCTCGGCCAGGACGCGGCCGGCCTCGGTGAGCCGGACACTGCGCGCCGAGCGTTCCAGCAGCGCCGTACCGAGATCGCGTTCGAGCGCCGAGAGCTGCTGCGAGGCCGCGGCCGCGGTGCAACCGGCCCGGACGGCGGCGGCCGCGATGGTGCCGGTGACCGCCACGTCGCGCAGCAGGCTCAAGCGACGGGAATCCAGCATAAGGAGAACTTACGCTGAGCCGTTGAGACACGCATTGATGCCAGGCTGGGACTCGGGCAGCCTGGCAGCGTGCCACTCGATCCGCGGTTGCTCGCCGCCTTCACCGTCGCCACGATCGTCGCCACCCTCGCGCCCGGCCCGGACATGCTGTTCGTGCTGAGCTGCGGGATGCGCGGCGGCCCCCGCGCCGGGCTGCTAGCCACGGCCGGGATCGCCACCGGCGAGGCGGTCCACGTCCTGCTCGCCGCCGCCGGGCTCAGCGCGCTGTTCACCGCGGTGCCCGAGGCCTTCACCGCGCTGCGCGTCGCCGGCGCGGTCTACCTCGCCTACCTGGGCGTGCAGATGATCCGCCGGCGTGGCGACCTGTCGCTGGGAAACCCCGGCGGCCCGGCGCTCTCCGACCGCCGCGCCTACCTCACCGGATTTCTGACCAACCTGTCCAACCCGAAGATGATCGCCTTCTCGGTGGCGTTCCTGCCGCAGTTCGTAGACCCGGCCCTCGGCGCGGTATGGGTGCAGTTCGCCGTGCTCGGCGTGATCCTGATCGTCCTGGAGTTCCTGATCGACGGCGCGGTAGGTGTGTTCGCCGGCCGGATCGGCGGATGGCTGCGGCACCGCCGCACCCTCAGCCGTCGCGTCGACGCCGCCACCGGCGGCATCCTCATCGCCCTCGGCTTCCGCCTCGCCGTGGAGCAGTGAGCCTTTCGAGCGTTCGCGGGCAAAGCACGCCCACCACCCGAAGCGCGCCGGCGGCCAACAGGGTCGCCACCGCTTCAGCCAGGCCCCTCACCGCGCGGCCGGCGAGCATGGCCGCCCTCTCGTGCACGATGCCCTCGAACGGCGAACGCGGTCCGCCGTTCGGTGCCCGTCGTCTGCTCGCTGACCAGCGCGTTCACGGCGGCGATCCCGACCGGCACGGCCAGCCCGCCGGCCGCCGCGCCGACGCCCACGACGGTTGCGGAGCCGGCGCCCGCCGCCAGCGCCGCGCCAGCACGATCCAGCTCACCACCGCCGAGGGCAGGGCCTGCAGTCGGATGCGGCGAACGGCGCTAGAGGGCTTCCGTAGTCAGGGTCCCTAAGCGGTGATCTTGCTTGGCCCTCGCTCACGGCTGTCTCACCGCGTTTCGCTTCCTTTTAAGTACGGGGTTGGCAGTCTCCGGAAAAGAGACCGTCCCCGCGGTCCCGCGCGACCCCCTGCCTGGTCCCGGCCGCACCGCGACCGCCGGGACCAGGCAGTGGTCACGCGGGCTGCCAAAGCGCGCATCGCGGTTCGCCGGGCCGGTCGCGGTGGGCGGTTAGCCGCCCGACGACCCGGGCTCTCCTCGCTGCCCTGCCGGCGTGCCGTTTCCCGGCGGTCGCGGTGGGGCCGCGCGTGGCGGTCCGATCGCGTGGGGAGAGCGGGGACGGGTGGCTCCGGCGGGGCGACCGGTCACGCGTACCTCGAAAGAGCGTGCGTGGGAGGCGGAGAGCGACCACTGGATTGCGTGCGTGGAAGGCGGAGAGCGACCACGGGATTGCGTGCGTGGGAGGCGGAGAGCGGCCCCGGGATTGCGTGCGTGGGAGGCGGAGAGTGACCGGGATTGCGTGCGTGGGCGGCGGCGACCTCCGGGCGTTCAGCGGGGGCAGGCGCCGAAGTGGGTGGGGCCGGTGCGGCGGAGCAGCTCGGTGCTGAGGACCTCGCCGGCGACGCCGTGGCCGACGCCGAGACCGGCCTGGTTGCTGAACTCGAAGTGCTGGCCGCCGTAGACCCGGGACCGTCCCGCCTCCGCGGCGGCGGCCGCGAAGCCCGGATAGCCGCGCGCCGCGCCGCCCGGGGCCGAGTCGGTGGCGTGGTGGAAGGGGATGGCGTCGCTGCAGAAGAAGCCGGCCAGTACGGCCGCGCCGGCACCGCTGTACGAGCTGTGCCCCGACACGTACTCCGGTGTGCCGCCGACGCTGCCGGCCCGGGCGGACCAGGCCGGGTTCGGCGCGGTGGCCGGGTTTCCGTCGGTGTCGGCCTCGCGGATCGCGGTGGTCGGCCGCCAGTGCCGGTACGTGTACTTGGTGCGGACCGTGGCCACCGTCGTGTCGGCGAGCGCCATCGTGAGCAGCGCGGCCAGCCGGGCCTGATCGGCCAGTGGCAGGTGCCGGTCGGCGGCGACGGTGAGGCCGATCCGCAGCCACTCGCCGGGCGGCTGGCCGGAGCCGGCGGGCAGTGACCAGAACTGGTAGGTGGCTAGCAGGTCCGGTTCGGGCAGCGCGGCATCGCCGAGGATCGCGACCTCGGCGAAGGCGGCGGCGTACTGGAGGCTGGTCAGCGCCGGGGGAGGGCCGGGGACGTGCCGCGCGGGGTCGGCGACGGCGAACGGGCGCACGTTGCGGTACTGCACGCCCGCCCACGCCGCGCGGAAGACGCCGGGTCCGGTGCCGGCCCCTTGGGTCTCCACCGGGGTGGAGCCGTCGCCGGCGCGGGCGGTGACCACAGCCTGGCCGACCTCGCGGCCCCACCGGGCGCCGGTCTCGCCGCCGGGGAGGCGGGCCAGGTCGGCGTCGAGGCGGGTGTCGTAGGTGGCGGTGCGAGCCGGGTCCAGGCGGACCAGCACCGCGTGCGCCGCGGCGGCGGCGGCCGCCTGTGGGTCGCCGTCGCGTGGTCCCGGGCCCGGCACCAGGGCGTGGGTGCGGCGGTCCCGGCTGCCGGCTAGGCCGTTGACCGCGTCGTAGATCGCGACGTTGACCATCGCGTAGAGGCGGGCGGCGTCGGCATCGGTGGCGCGGGTGGCGCGTACGGCGTCGAGCGCGAACCCGTTCCACACCCGTACGGCGTCGATGTCGGTGTGGGCGTGCTCGGTAACCGGAACGCTCACGCCGGCCAGGCTCAGAACGGCGACGAACAGAAGCTTGCTCACGGCACCACCCTGCACCGCATCGCATCGGAAGTCGTCAATGCGTCCTCGATCGGACGCCTCAGCCGCCGAGCGTCCTGCCCTGGAAGCCGTACACGGTGCCGGTCTCGCCGACCTCCTCGACGTCGACGTCGACGTTCACCCGGCCGCCGCGGACACTGTCGATCCGGGCCGCGACGAGTAGCCCGTCCACCCGCTTCGCGGTGGCGACCACGTCCACCTGGCTGCCGGCCGGCTCGCGCTCCTCGCCGCGGAACGTGATCCGCTGCCGGTACGCCAGCTCCAGCAGCGAACGCAACGCCTCCACCTGGGCGATCAGCTCGGTGTTCGCCGGGTCGACCGGGCGGATCCCGTGCACGTACGACCCGAGCCGCTCGGTCAGCGTGATCAGCTCCTCGTCGCGCTCCTCGAGGACCCGCTCGTCCACCGGCACCGGCTCGAGGCGGCCGGCCAGCACCGGATCGTCCGCCGCCGGCGTCACCAGCGCGGCCTGATCCTTGCGTTCGCGGCGTCGTTTGAGCAGCTCCGTGGCCTGGCCGTAGAGGAACGTGATGCCCTCGGTCAGGACGGCCGCGCCGAGCACCGCCAGGGTCACCGGTTCCGCCATCGTCGTCTCCTCGACCAGGACGCTACGCCGGCCGCCGCCGGGTCTCTGTCGCGTCGCCGACAGCCTGTCACCCGCCGGGGCGCAGCAGGTACCGGGTGACCATGATGGTCAGGTCGCGCAGGAAGTCCTCGTCGGTCCCGGTGGCCGCGGCGAAGCCCGGCCCGTACGCGGTACGCAGCACCAGGGTGGAGAACACTGTGTCGAAGGCTGCTCGAATCGCGCCCCCCGGATCGGGCTGATCGATCTCGACGCCGGTTTCCAGAATCAGGGCGGTGAACTGGTCGCCCAGCTCCCGGCTGTACCGCCGGCCCCGGCGGTGGACCTCCGGATGCACGCCGGAGATCAGGATCACCGCTCGGAGCAGGGCGGCGTGCCGGTCGAAGACCCCGGCGACCAGCCGGACCGCCTCCGCGACGATCCGCTCGGCTGGCACACCCCGCCACCGGTCACGCTCGTCGAGCACGGCCTGGTCCGCGCGGACCCGGGCGAGACCGTGCTCGTAGACGGCGAGGAACAGGGCGTCCTTGTTGTCGACGCGGGCGTAGAGGGCGCGCGGCGGCACCTGGGCGCGCTCGCAGACGGCGGCGATGGTGAACGCCTCGTACCCACCCTCCTCCAAGATCGTCACCCCGGCGTCGAGGACCCGCTGCCAGGCCTCCCGGCTGCGCTGCTGGAGCGGCGGCCGGATCTCCAGGGACTCGGCGGGCGTCGTCATGCGCTCCATCCTCGCTGATCCGCGGGGGTTGACAGCCGGGTGACCCGGACCACATCCTCATCTGCACCGAAACCGTAGCGCCCACTACGGTCTTTCCCAAGGAGTACCCATGTCCGCTGTTCGCCGTGGCCGCGTCGCCGTCATCGGTGCCGGGCCCGCCGGGATGGCCACCGCACTCTCCGTCCACCAGGCCGGCCACGAGGTCCTGTTGCTGGAGCGCTACCCCCGGGCCCGCCCGGCGGGCAACATCCTCAATCTGTGGCCACCGCCGATCAAGGCGCTCGGCCTGCTCGGCGTCGACACCACCGACCTCGGCGCGCCCTGCTACACCGAGTTCCGCAGCGCCGCCGGCCGCACCCGCGTCCGGGTCAACCTGCCCGGCGACGTCGTGCGCGACTACGGCGGCGGCTTCATCGGCCTGCTCCGCCCCGACCTGTACGCGCGGCTGCTCGCCGCCCTGCCGCCGGGTGTCCTCCAGGTCAACCGCACGGTCGACAGCTTCGACCAGGACGAGACCGGGGTACGGCTGCGGATGGTCGGCGGCGAGACGATCGAGGTGGACGTGGTCGTCGGCGCCGACGGCATCGACTCCCTGGTCCGCCGCACGCTCTGGGGTGACACCCCGAAACGCGAGCACCACCTGCACATCTTCGGCGGCTACACGTTCGACGACACGGTCACCGCCGAGCGCGGCCTGTGCCTGCTGTCGCACAGCCGGACCGTGCAGGGCAGCTGGACCGCGATCCGGGACAAGGGCCGGGACGGCTTCCAATGGTGGGTTCTCGGCGCCCACGACGCGCGCACCGAGTTCACCGGGGATCCGCACGCCACCGCCGCCCGGATGGGCGCCGGGTTCGCCGCCCCGCTGCCGCAGCTGATCGCCGCCACCGACCCGGCCCACGTGCAGCGGTGGGTGCTGCGCGACCGCAAGCCGCTGAAGCGGTGGTCCAAGGGCCGGGCCACGCTGGTCGGCGACGCTGCGCACCCGACCAGCCCGTACGCCGCTTACGGCGCGGGCATGGCCACCGAGGACGGCTACTTCCTCGGCCGGCGGCTGGCCGGCGTCGACCTCTCCGACCACTCGGCGGTGCGAGCGGCGCTGGAAGCGTTCGAGGGCCCACGCAAGCCGCACACCGCTCGGCAAGTGCAGCAGGCGTACGCCCTCGGCAAGATTTTCCACCACGCGCCCGCCCCGCTGCGACCGCTGCGCGACGCGTTGCTGGACCGCACCCCGTTTCTGCAGAAGGTTGTCGGTGACTCGTCACCCGGTGAGATCGTCGCGCAGATCGCGGCCATCGACGAGACGGAGGCGCGGTTCCGCGCGATCACGGCGTGACCGTGCGGTTCGCCGTACCGTGCTCGGGGTTGGTCTTTCTCGTGCGCCGCCGCGTGCGGCGCGCGAGCTGACGGGAGGGCGGGCGAAGCATGATCGTGTTGGACGGGCCGGACACCCGGGCCGCGCTGCCGATGGCCGACGCGGTCGAGTGCGCGCGCGAAGCCATGCGCGCCACCGCCGGTGAACATCTGCGCCAGCCGCTGCGGACGGTGATCAACGCCGGCCCGGCCGGCTTCCTCGCCGCCATGCCGGTCTGCGTGGCCGATCCGGCGGAGACCCTGTTCGGGATCAAGACGATCGTGGTGAAGCCCGGCAACGCGGCCCGCGGCCTGCCCTCGCACAACGGCCTTGTCGTGCTGTTCGACGGTGACACCGGGCTGCCTACCGCCGCGGTCGACGCCGCGGTCATCACCGAGATCCGTACGGCGGCGGTCTCGGCCGTAGCTACCGGCGCGCTTGCGCGCGCCGACGCGGCCCGGCTCAGCATCATCGGCACCGGCGCGCAGGCACGCACGCATCTG
This sequence comes from Actinoplanes aureus, assembly GCF_015704865.1. Lineage (GTDB taxonomy): Bacteria > Actinomycetota > Actinomycetes > Mycobacteriales > Micromonosporaceae > Actinoplanes > Actinoplanes aureus. The sequence continues at coordinate 20,159 of NZ_JADQTO010000037.1, forward strand.
GAGGCGATGCTTGAGGTACGGGAGATCGGCTCGGTACGGGTCTGGGGGCGTACGCCGGAGCGGGTCACCGAGTTCGCCGGGTGGGCGCGCACCCGGTTCGGCCTGCCGGTGACCGAGGCCGTCTCGCCGCGCGACGCGGCCGCCGGTGCCGACGTCGTCTGCACCGTGACGGCGTCCCCGGAACCGCTGTTGTCGGCGGCGGACGTCGCCCCCGGCGCGCACGTGAACGCGGTCGGCGCCAGCCAGCCGGGCTCCCGCGAGCTGGCGCCGGACCTGGTGGCGCGGTGCCGGGTGGTGGTGGACCGGCGCGAGTCCGCCGGTGCCGAGGCCGACGACCTGATCCTGTCGGCGGACCCGCCCCGCCGGGCGCCGGTGGCCGCGGAACTCGGCGAGGTGCTGCTCGGCCGGGCTGCCGGCCGGACCGGCCCGGAGGAGATCACCCTGTTCAAGTCGGTCGGCCTGGCGGTGCAGGACCTGTTCGCCGCCCGGGCCGCGGTGCGCCGGGCCGCCGGGACCGGCATCGGCAACCACGTGCCGATGCGCGCCGGCTGACTGTCTGCGGCGCGGTACCGGCGACGCGCGCCCCGTGACCGCCGCACCGGCGGTCACGGGGCGCGACGGGATCAGCCTCGGGCCGAGGTCTCCTGCCGGTGCAGGCGCGGCAGGTGCGGTTCCCCGGGCTCCGGCGGCAGGTCGTCGACACCCGTGGCGACCGCATCCTCGTGGCGGCGGTGCGCGGACGGCAACGCGAGCGCGGCGACCGCGGCCAGCACGCCGACGCCCGCGCAGACCCAGAAGCCGGCGGTGAACGCGTCGTCGGTGGGCAGGCCCTGCGGGGTGCTGTGCGAGGAGAGCACCGCCGCGACGACAGCGGTGCCGATGCTGCTGCCGATGGTCCGGGCGATCGTGTTGACGCTGGTGGCCTCGCCGGTCTGGGCGGCCGGGACGCTCTCGATGATGGCGTTCGACATGACCGCGAAGGCCAGGCCGATGCCGGTGCCGGTGAAGATGCCGGAGAGCAGCACCTTCCCGACCTCGTCGTGGGTGACGGCGGGGACCGCGAACGCGACGACGACCGCGAGGGTGCCGAGGAACAGCTTCGGGCCGTACTTGCGGGTGAGCAGGCCGGCCAGCGGACCGAAGATCACCATCATCACGACGGTGGGCAGCAGGAACAGGCCGGACTGGGACACCGACTTGCCGAACCCGTAGCCGGTGGCGGCGGGCAGTTGGAGCAGCATCGGTACCAGGAGGAAGGTGCCGAACATCGCGAAGCCGAGCATCAGCGCCACCAGGTCGGTGGCCCAGACGCCACGGATCCGCATCAGGCGCATGTCCACCAGCGGCTCGGCGGTCCGCAGCTCCACCACGACGAAGACGGCCATCAGCACCGCGCCGGCGGCGAGCAGGCCGATGGTCTTGACGTCGATCCAGCCCCAGGCCTGGCCCTTGCTGATCGCCAGCAGGAGCGCGACCAGCGAGGTCGACAGCAGGACGGTGCCGAGGACGTCGAGCCTGCCGGGCGTACGCACCGGCGACTCCTTCATCCCGAAGATCGCACCGGCCAGCGCGATGATCACGAAGACCAGCGGCAGCCAGAACAGCCAGTGCCAGGACAGGTGCTCGACGATCGGGCCGGCCGCCACGATGCCGACGCCCGCGCCGACGCCGAAGATGGCCGACAGCAGGCCGACGATGACACCGACCCGCTCGCGGGGCAGTTCGTCGCGGACGATACCGATCGACAGCGGCATGATCGCGCCGGCCGCGCCCTGCAGGACCCGGGCGACGATCAGCACCGACAGGTTCGGGGCGACCGCGGCCAGGACCGGGCCGGGCCGCCAGCGCCGCCAGCACGCCGATCAGGACGCGGCGTTTGCCGACCATGTCGCCGAGGCGGCCCAGGTCGTCCTCTCGGCCGCCCTCGGCATCGTGCTGCTGCGCGCTTCCGGACTCCAGCCGCTCGCCGCTGCCGAACCCACCCAGCTGGCCGAGCCGTTGCGCAAGATGATCGGCGCCCTTCTATCGTGACCCGGGTGCCGATCACTCCGGTTATGACGACGAAGGCCTCGCGTACGACGGCGCGGCCCCCTCAGCCCGGGACGAGATTGGCCGGCGGCGGGATCACCTGCAGCCGGACCGAGTTGTCGTAGCCGATCACCCAGGTACGGCTGTCGCGGGTCCACGTCACCGGGGCCAGGAACAGCCGGCCGCCGGACTCGAGGATCAGCCGGAAGCCGCGATAGCGGTAGCCGAAGCCGTCCTCGCCCGCGCCGGTCAGCCGCTGCTCGACGACGCCTTCGGGCAGTGCCGGCAGCGGCTCCCGGGTGTCCAGCACCACCTGGTAGGCCCGGCGCGGGTCGACCGCCTCGTCGTAGCTGCGGTTCAGCCCGAGGGTGAACGCCACCCGGTTGGTCGCCCAGAACAGCCCGGCCAGCGCGAGCACGACGATCGACACGACCGCCGCACGCCGTACCCGCCCGGCCTGGTCGGCCATGTACCACCGGTGCATCCGGCCGTGCGGGTCACGGGTGAGGATCTGCCCGGCGATCCAGCCGGCGTAAGCGAGCATCGCCGGCCCCACGCTCAGGGTGAGTGGAGTCAGAGCCGTGGACTCGTTGCGGTAGACGGCCGGGACCAGCAACCCGAGGACCGCGCGTGCCGTCAGGAGCAGGCCGATCAGCGCCACGCCAGCGGCGGTCAGCAGTCCGGCCGTGGTCCGGGACTCGTCAGAGAGCACCCAGGTGACGACCGCGTGGCCGGCCAGGGCTAGCACGACCGCGATCAGCAGCAGGGCGAGCGGGCCGAAGATCGCCTCGGTGCCGTAGATCACCAGGTCCTGAGTGGAGAGATCCGCCAGGCCGAGCTGGATGCCGTAGTAGGCGAGCCGGCCGTCGGTGTACACCGCGCCGAAGTAGATCAGCAGCGCGGTGATCACCGTGGTTGGGGCCAGGAAGTTGGCGATCTCGGCGAGACGGGCGCCGAGGGTGCGCTGCGGTGCGGCCGCCTCGTCCGGCGCCGCGGTCATGACGAGGGCGACGCGGACGCGGAGGGGGAGGACTCCTCCGGTTTCGGCTCGTCCTTCTTGCCCTGCACCTTGAGCTCGCTGGTCGCCGTTTTCCATTCGACGGGCACGGGCCGGCTCTCGGACGGCTCCTCACGGGCGACCTTCTCCTCCGAACAGGGCGCCACGTCCGCCGACTCGCAGCTGCCGGCGAACACCAGTCCCACCCGCGCGCTGTAGGTCTGGGTCTCGCCTCCGTCGTCGCCCGGCCGCAACTCCTTCTCGAGCTGCACACCGGTGTAACAGGCCTGGCCGGTTGCGAGTCTCACACCGGGCACGCACGGCTTCGCACCCGGAGGGAGGTCCTCGTTCGTGTCCAGCGGGCAATGTCCGGTGGCCCGGTACAACCCGGCATCGGCGGAGATCAGGAAGACCCTCTTCACCTTCATGGTGATGCCGAACTGGTTGACGAAGAACCGGCAGGAGTCCTCCATCGCGCCGCCACCCTGCGGCCCGTTGACGTTGACCGTCTTCGCCGGGCGCGGAGCCTTGTTGTCTTTCTTCTTCGTGGCCTCGCTCTCGGTCCGGGTTTCCTCCTCGCCTTCACCGCTGCCCGGCTGCTGCCCGGCGTCAGTTGCGGAGCCCGAGTCGGAGTCGGACGCAGACCCGGACCCCGGGTCGGAATCACCCGGTAGGGCGACGTCGTCCTGCGGGACACCGCCGTCGGTGGGCTCCGACGTGGACGTGTCGCCGCTTGTCGGTGTGGTGTCGCCGGTGGTGGCCGCGGTACGCACGAGCCATCCCACGCCGAGAGCGAAGACCAGGGCGAACACCGCCACGACGGCGACCAGAACCCGACGGTTGGCAAACATGGCCGCCCCCTCTCGTCAAGCACGGGCGTCCTGTCACCTTGAGTAGCACGCGCGTCACCCGCGCCCCAACCGGTTTTCGGCGCACCTCACATCGGCTGTTCGACAGCTATTTGAGGCAGTTGCTCAGGTGCGGCGCCGCGGACATGACCAGCTGGCGGCCGATCTTCTCGAGCTGCGCGACCTGCTCCGGGGTGAGCGCGTCGAAGACCAGGCGCCGGGCCTCACGGACGTGGCCCGGAGCGGTGGCCTCGATCATCGCCGTCCCGGCGTCGGTGAGGACCGCGACGACGCAGCGGGCCTCGGTGGTGTCCACGTTGCGGCGCTGCACCCACCCCTGGCGCTCCAGCCGGCTGACCGCGTGTGAGAGCCGGGAGAGCGACCCGGCGGCCAGGTGGGCGAGCTGGCTCATCCGGACCGTGTGGCCGGGCGCGTCGGACAGCGAGGAAAGGATCTGGTACTCGAAGAAGTTGATCCCGGCGTCCCGCTTGAGCTGGGCGTCGATGGCCGGCGGCAAGCTCATCAGCATCGCGGTGAGCGCCATCCAGGCGTGCCGTTCGTCGTCGGAGAGCCATGGGACGTCTGTGCTGTCGCTCACGACTGAGCACGATACCTGACCAGCGCACTTGAACATTCAACAAGAAGGTGCCACTCTCGTGTTGAACATTCAAGTTCGCAGCCTGACAGGGAGAATCATGGCCGTCCTGCGTATCGACGCCAGCATTCAGGGACCGCGCTCCGCGAGCACCGAGCTCGCCGATCTGGTCGAACGCGAGTGGGTCGCCGCCCGCCCCGGCACCGAGATCGTGCGCCGTCACCTCGGCACCGACCCGTTGCCCGCCGACGCCTGGGCGAACGCGGTCCACGCCGGGTTCCTCCCGGCCGAGCAGCGCACCGGCGCCCACCACGGCGCTCTCACCCTCGCCGGTGAACTGGCCGGTGAGCTGCGCTCCGCCGACGCGGTGATCCTCGCGCTGCCGCTCTACAACTACGGCATCTCACAGCACGCCAAGGCCTGGATCGACCTGGTGCTCGCCGGCGGCGAGCACGGCGAGCGCCTGCTCGACGGCAAGCCGGCGGTGGTGCTCACCACCCGCGGCGGCGCGTACGGACCCGGCACGCCCCGCGAGGGCTGGGACCACAACACCGACTACCTGCGCCGCGTCGTCGCCGACATCTGGGGCGCCGAGCTGACCCTGATCGAGCGGGAGTTCACGCTGGTCGGCGTGAATCCGGCGCTGGACGCCTTCGCCGAGCACGCCGAGCTGATGCGCAAGACCGCGCACGAGGCGGCCGCCGTCGCCGGGCGCACCCTGGCCCTCCGCGGCTGAGGTCACGGCCGGTTCCGCTGGTCAGTAGCGGAACCGGCCGACCAGCTCGCGGAACTCCGCCGAGATCGCCGCCAGACCGGCCGCCTCCCGGTTCTGCGCGCCGACGGCCAAGGCCACCAGGAAACGTCCTCGCTTCATCATCGGCACAGCCGTCCGGAGCCGGGAGCAATCGTCGAAGCGCTGACGTGTGTGACGGACGTGACGGATGTAGGCCGACACGTTTCCCGCCTGTGACTCGGTTTCGGTGCTGGAGTGGAAGTCCCCGCGCTTCCTTGTCGAGAGGACCACACCGTGCACGAGGACGACCTGATCCGGGCGGTCACGGCGGCGGTGGCGTTCGGGGTCATGCTCGCCGGGCACTACATCGGTGACCACTGGGTGCAGACCAGCGACCAGGCGAACGGCAAGTCCCTCGACGTGGCCGGTTGCGTCCGCCGGGCGGCCCTGTGGCACTGCGCCAAGCACGTGGCCTCGTGGACCGCCACCACCACGATCTTCCTGCTCGCCGCGTGCTGGTGGCTGCGTCTGCCGCTGCAACCGGGCTGGCTCGTGGCCGGGATCCTTCTCAACGCGCTCACCCACTACATCGCCGACCTGCGCGTCCCGCTGATCCGTCTCGGCCGGCTGCTGGGCCGTGCCGGCTACATCGAGAACGTCGGCGTGGTCCGCCCGGCCGGCGCGGCCAGCACCGGCCCGGGCACCGCCCTCTTCGAACTCGACCAGGCCTGGCACATCGGCTGGCTCGCCGTCTCCGCCCTGCTGATCGCCGGCCCGCCCGCCTGACATCCGCGACCGGGCTTGACCCGGCTCATGGGCCCGGCGGTCGCGCTGGGGCCCGGTGCGGCTGCTGCTCGCGGGGGAGAGCGGGGACGGTCTCGTTCCGGCGGGACGGCCGGAACCCGTACCCCAAAGCCCGAAAGGATTAAAGCGGGACCGATGCGGAGCGTGCGGGCATTGCCTGCGGGAGCCGGACGGCGAGGGCGGCCGTTGCGACGGCCAGCAGGAAGCCGGCGATCGGCTGGGCGAGCTGCAGGGTGAAGCCGGCGAGCACGAAGATCGGGATCAGTACGGCGTAGGCGATCCCGTGCCAGCGCAGCCCGCGACTGGTGCGGGCGATGGCCGTGCCGAGCACGATCGCGGCCACGATCAGCAGGAACGCCGCGGACAGTGCGGTGGCGAACAGGGCCGGCCCGTAGGCGGTGTCGTCGTTGAGCGCGGGCATCCCGGGGGTTCCGGCGAGGTGGGCGCGGCCGATGCCGGGCTGGACGAAGGCGGCGCTGCCGAACGCCGCGGCCAGGAAGACGTTGGAGATCGTGGTGAGCGCCAGGCCGGTGATCGCGCTGCCCGCGGCGCGGCCGGCGGTGAGGAACGTGGTGACGGCGACGGCGCCGAGGATCGCCAGTGCGGCGCCGAGGACGCTGGCGCCGAGGTGGCTGACCAGGAAGATGTCGGTGGTGACGTAGCGGGCGTAGGCGTCGAAGTCGTCGGTGGACGGCTGATGCGTGACGGTGCTCAGGCCCAGCAGGAGGCCGTAGGCGGGCAGTGCCCACAGGCCGGCCCTCGCGGCTCGCGTCGTCGTTGACATGGTGGTCTTCCTCCCCGGCGCCGGGCGTCCTCGGTGAGTGGGTGACGAACCGACTATGCGATGAACTGCTTGGCGACGTCGCGTGCCCGTTCGTGCGCCAGGCGACGACCGGTCTCCGCGTCGCCGGTCGCCAGATTGGGGCGGAAGTGGATCGCCTCGATCTCTTCGACGCCGGCCCAGCGCAGCCATCCCTCGAAGTACGGTGCCTGGAAGTCGGCGCCGAAGGCGGGACCGCGGTCCGGGCCGTACACCGCGCTGGTGTAGATGACGGCGGCACGCTTGCCGCGCAGCAGGCCGCGGTAGCCGCTCTCCGGGTCGAACCCGAAGATCAGGCCGGGCTGGCTGATCACATCGATGAACTGCTTGAGGATGTACGGCACCCCGGCGTTCCACATCGGGACGCTGAACAGGTAGCGGTCGGCGGCGTCGAAGCGGTGGAACGTGGCGATGGCCGCGGCCCACGCGTCAGCGGCCGCGCCCTGCGGCTCCTCACCGGCGAAGATCGCCATCTTGGCCGTCGCGGCGTCCGGCCCGAACGGCGGCAGGGTGCCGTCCCACAGGTCGTACTCCTCGATCGGCAGGCCGGGATCCAGCTCGCGCGCCGTGTCGAGGAAGGTGCCGGCGATCGCCAGGGACTCGGACTTCGGGCCGCGGGGCGAGGCCGAGATGTGCAGCAGCTTGCTCATGGGAACTCCGTCGCTAGAAGTCGAATGCGTGCGCACGCACATTTCTACGCCAGTGCGTGCGCACGCACAAGAATTGGCTAGGCTGACGTGATGAGTGACACCGACGTGGCCGCGTGGGCGGCCCTGCTGCGGGTCCACGCCGCGCTGGTCCCGCTGCTGGACCGGGAGCTGCAGTCCGCCTGCGGGTTGCCGCTGACCTGGTACGACGTACTGCTGGAACTGAACTACGCCCCGGACCGGCGGCTGAGCATGGGTGAGCTGGGCCAGAAGGCGGTGGTCAGCCGGACCCGGGTCAGCCGGGTCGTCGACGCCCTCGCCGACGCCGGCCTGGCCACCCGGGAGAGCAACCCGGACGACCGGCGGTCCGCGTACGCGACGATCACCGAGGCCGGCCGGGAGCGGCTGCGTGGTGCCGCACCGGTCTATCTGGAGGGGATCCGGAAGCACTTCACCTCGCAGATGACCGCCGAGGAGTCCCGCGTCGTGGCCGGCGCGCTGGAGAAGGTCCTGAAGCGTCAGTTGTAGAGGCGATCGCTACATCTGGTAGCCGCTAGATGGCGGAACCGCACATATGGCGAACGGCCGATTCGCTCTAGGGTGTCGCCATGACGTCGCGGGGATTGGAGTATCTGGACCTGCTCGCCCGCGAAGCCGCGCTCGTCGAGTTCGAGCGCCCGCTCGTGGCCGCCCGCACGGCCGGGGCGACCGGCGCCGAACTCGACGAACTCGAACAGGCCAAACTGCTCGCCCTGCGGGTGCGCACGCTGCTGGAACGCCGGCGCCGGCGGGAGGAGGAGCTGTCCGCGCTGTACGACACGGCCGGCGACCTGGCCGGGCTGCGTGACGTGGACGCCGTGCTGCGGGCCATCGTGCACCGGGTACGGACGCTGCTCAACGTGGACGTCTCGTACATGACCCTGAACGACCCGGAACGCGGGGACACGTACATGCGGGTCACCGACGGGTCGGTGGCGGCCAGTTTTCAGAAACTGCGGCTGCCGCCCGGTGCCGGGCTGGGCGGGCTGGTCGCGCTCACCGGGACCCCGTACGCGACCGCGAACTATCCGACCGACAGCCGGTTCCAGCACACCACCGACATCGACCAGGGGGTCGGTGACGAGGGTCTGGTCGCGATTCTGGGCGTACCCATGCGGTTGGGATCCGCCGTGATCGGCGTGCTGTTCGCGGCGAACCGCGCCGAACGGCCGTTCGCCCGCGAAGAGGTCGCGCTGCTGTTGTCGCTGGCGGCGCACGCCGCGGTAGCGCTGGACACGGCCCGGCTGCTCAGCGAGATGCAGACCGCCCTCGCCGAGCTGTCCACGGCCAACTCGGTCATCCAGGCACACAGCGAGTCGGTGGAACGTGCCGCCGCGGCCCACGACCGGATGACCGCGGTGGTGCTGCGCGGCGGCGGCGTGGACGACGTCGCCGCCGACCTGGTCGGCGTCCTGCACGGCTCGCTGCTGGTCATCGACGCGCAGGGCCGCACGCTGGCCACGGCACGGACGCCGGACTGCGACGCGGAACTGCCCGAACCGGCCGGTGCCACGGTGGGCGAGGCGGTCGCGGCCTCGCGCGGGGAGGGCCGCAGCGTACGCCGGGGCGACCTGATCATCGCGGCCGTGGTCGCCGGCGCCGACAACCTCGGTGCCCTGGTCTTCCGCCCGGCCCGGCCCCTGGAAGACGTGGACCAGCGCATCCTCGAACGCGCCGCACAGGTCACCGCGCTGCTGCTGCTGTTCCGGCGTACCGTCGCCGAAGCCGAGGCGCAGGTCCGCGGCGACCTGCTCGACGACCTGATCAGCCGCCCGGTACGCGACCCGGACGCGGTCCGCTCCCGGGCCGGGCGCCTCGGGCTCGACGTGGACGCGTCCTATGTCGTGGTGGCCGCCGGTGACGAGAGCGGGGACGGGCTCGGGCAGCGGGCCGTCTCGTGGGCCCGCACGTTCGCCGCGAGCCGGCGCGGGCTGGCGATGAGCCGGGACAGCCGGGTCGCGCTGCTGCTGCCGGGCGAGGATCCGGCGGAGACCGCGCGGATCGTCGCGAAGGAGCTGAGCCGCAGCCTCGGGCGGCCGGTGACCGCCGGCGGGGCCGGGCCGGCTCGCGGTGCCGAGGGCGTGGCGCCCGCGTACCGGGAAGCGGACCAGTGCCTCAGCGCCCTGATCACGCTGGGCCGCGCCGGGTGCGGTGCGGGGACCGCCGAACTCGGCTACGTCGGCCTGCTGCTCGGCGAGCGGCGCGACGTCGCCGGATTCGTGCACGGCGTGATCGGACCGGTGATCGCGTACGACGAGCGCCGGGGCACCGCGCTGATCCGGACGCTCGAGGTCTACTTCGACGCCGGTTGCGGTCTCGCCAAGGCGGCCGAAGCCCTGCACGTGCACGTCAACACGGTCACCCAGCGCCTGGACCGGGTGGCGCAGCTGCTCGGCGACGACTGGCAGCACCCGCGGCGCGTACTCGATCTCCAGCTCGCCCTGCGGCTGCACCGGCTGCGCGGACCACTGGACGCCGACCACACCTAGGCCGGCGTCAATGTGTGGATCCGATCCATGGGATCCGGCCCACCCACGGCCGTAACGTCCCGTTCACCACCGCATCCCCCTGCGATCCAGGAAGGATCAGCATGTCCATAACCTCCACGCCGGCCGCGGGCACCGAACGTGCCTCCGTCGTCAAGGTCGTTTTCGCCTCCCTGGTCGGCACCGCCGTGGAGTGGTACGACTTCTTCCTCTACGGCTCCGCGGCTGCCCTCGTCTTCGGCACCCTGTTCTTCCCCAGCTCAGACCCGGTGACCGGCACCCTCCTGGCGTTCGGCACGTACGCCCTCGGCTTCGTCGCCCGCCCGCTCGGCGGCATCGTGTTCGGCCACTTCGGTGACCGGGTGGGCCGCAAGAAGATGCTCGTCGTCTCCCTCATGCTGATGGGCGGGGCGACCATCGCGATCGGCCTGCTGCCGACGTACGCGACCATCGGCCTCGCCGCCCCGATCCTGCTGCTCACCTGCCGGCTGCTCCAGGGCTTCGCGGTCGGCGGCGAATGGGGCGGTGCGGTGCTGATGGCCGCCGAACACGGCGACGACGCCCGGCGCGGTTTCTGGTCCTCCTGGCCGCAGGCCGGCGTCGCCCTGGGCAACCTGCTCGCCACCGGTGTGCTGTGGCTGCTCGCGCTGGTGCAGCCGGACGAGCAGTTCGAGGCGTGGGGCTGGCGCATCCCGTTCCTGCTGAGCGCCGTCCTCGTGCTGGTCGGCCTCTGGGTGCGGCTCAGCGTCGAGGAGTCACCGGTCTTCAAGCAGGCGCGGGAGCGGCTCGGCGAGCGTAACCACCAGCCGCTGCTCGAGGTGCTCCGCCTCTACCCGCGCGAGGTGCTGCTCGCGATGGGCATGCGGCTGGCCGAGAACATCGGCTACTACATCGTCACGGTCATCTCGATCACCTACCTGACCACGTTCGCCGGCACCGCCGCCGACAAGAGCCTGATCCTCACCGCGCTGCTGATCGGCTCGGCCGCACAGTTCGTGCTCATCCCGCTGATCGGCGCGCTCTCCGACCGGGTCGGCCGCCGGCCGATCTACCTGGTCGGCGCCGCCGGCATCGCGGTCTGGTCGTTCGTCTTCTTCGACCTGGTCGGCAGCCGCTCCGAGCCGAAGATCATCCTCGCGGTGGTGGTCGGCCTGTTCCTGCACGCCCTCATGTACGCCCCGCAGGCCGCCTTCTTCTCCGAGCTCTTCGGCACGTCGGTCCGCTACACCGGCGCGTCCGTCGGCTACCAGCTCGCCTCGATCTTCGCCGGGGCGCTCGCCCCGATCATCGCGTTGAAGCTGCTCGGCGACGTCGACAACCCCAACACCACCGCCGTGGCGATCTACATGACGCTCGCCTCGGTCATCACCATCGCCGCGGTCCTGCTGGCGAAGGAGACCGCGCGCACCTCGCTGCGCCACGACCGCACCCTGGACCAGGCCGCCGACTGAGATCACGGTTCCGGAACCGGATATAGACCTCGGTCCATTGACACGGTGTCCCGCACGGCGTGACGCTCGTCCTCGTGTGGACACGTGTCAGTGGCCGAGGTCTGCTGGTTCTGCTGCTCCTGCTGTTCGCCACGCCGGGCGCGGCGCTCGCCGCGCCGCCCGCGCCGCGGATCCACGGGCAGACCGTCCGGGCCGGACACCTGCGGGTGCAGGTGCTCAGTCCCACCCTGTTGCGGCTGGAGTACGCGGCCGACGACTCCTTCGAGGACCGGCCGACCTTCAACGCCGTCGCCCGCCATCCCCGGCGTACCTGGTTCACCGCCTCGACCGGCAACGGTGAACTGCGCGTCCGCACGAGTGCCGTGACCCTGCGGTACCGGCTGGACAGCGGACCGGTCACCCCCGTGAACACCACCCTCCGGACGAGTGCCGGCACCGCGCACCCGGCGTTCGGCTCGCCGGCCCGCGACGACACGCTGGGCGGCTGGTACCGCGGCATGGACTTCTACGAGGGCCAGGCCGGACCCGTCGATCAGCTCACCCTGCACCCCGGCATGCTCAACCGCGGCGGCTGGTACCTGCTCGACGACACGAACACCGCGATCCGTACGAGCACCGGCTGGGTCACCGCGCGTCCCGCCCGCACGGGGGCCTACCAGGACGGATACCTCTTCGGGTACGGCCACGACTACCCGCGCGGCCTGGCCGACCTGCGGACCCTGACCGGCCCGTCGCTGCTGCCGCCGAAGTGGGCGTTCGGCACCTGGTTCTCCAAGTATCAGGCGTACAGCGCCGAGGACTACGAGACAGAGATCCTGCCGGCCTTCCGCGAGCACGACGTCCCGCTCGACTCGCTGGTGATCGACACCGACTGGAAGGCGCCCAACCAGTGGGCCGGCTGGAACTGGAACACCGGCCTGTTCCCTAAACCGGACGAGTTCCTCGACGACCTGAGCCGGCGGGGCATCGCCTCGGTCCTCAACATCCACGCCGCGATCTCCGGCGACGATCCCCGCTTCGCCGAGGCGCAGGGGGTCGCGAAGGGCAAGCTCACACCGGCGACCAGCAGCTTCGCGCCGAACCCGTACCGCTTCGACTGGGCCGACCCGGACCAGGCCCGAGCCTACGACCAACTGCACAAACCGTTCGAAAACCAGGGGGTACGGCAGTGGTGGCTCGACTACTGCTGCGACGACAGCTTCGTGGGCACACCCGGCCTCACCGCCGACAGCTGGGTCAACGAGCTGTACCGGCGAAACGGGGAGGCTCGCGGGCAGCGCGGGTTCTCGCTGTCCCGGATCGGCGCGTCGTTCCCGGCCTACACCACCATCGGGCCGTCCGGGCCGTGGGGTGAGCACCGCAGCACGGTGCACTTCACCGGCGACACCCGGCCGGACTGGGCGAGCCTGGCGTTCGCCGCGAAGATGACCCCGGCCGAGGCGGCCATCGGCATGTCCTACGTCAGCCACGACATCGGCAGCTTCGCCGGCAAGCACCTGCCCGACGACCTCTACCTGCGATGGGTGCAGCTCGGCGCGTTCCAGCCGATCCTGCGGCTGCACTCCGACCACGGCGACCGGCTGCCCTGGGAGTACGCGGACACCGTCGGCGAGCCGGCCGAGGACTTCCTGCGGCTGCGCGAGTCGCTGGTGCCCTACCTGTACACGGCGGCACGGCAGACGTACGACACCGGGCTGCCGATGGCCCGGCCGCTGTACCTGAGCTGGCCGGAGCTGGACGAGGCGTACCGGCACGACACCCAGTACCTGCTCGGCGACTCGTTGCTGGTCGCGCCGGTGACCACGCCCGGGCTCAGCGCAGCCGTCCCGGTCTGGTTCCCGCCGGGCATCTGGACCGACATCTTCACCGGCACGACGTTCCGCGGCCCGGCCACGCGTACCGTCGCCGCGACACCGGACCACATGCCCGTCTACGCCCGCGCGGGCGGCATCGTGGCCGGAGCGCACCCGGCCGCCAACATCGCCGCGCAGCCGCGCGACCGGCTCCGGCTGACCGTCTACCCGCACGCCTCAGGTGGTACCACCGTCTACGACGACGCGGGCGACGGGCTCGGCTACCGCGACGGCCAGTACCAGCGGATCCCGGTCCGCTACGACGAGGGCCGCCGCTCGACGCTGACCGTCGGCCCGGTCGCCGGCGGCTATCCGGGTGCGCCCGCCACCCGCCGCTACACCGCCGAGTTCGCCGGCGTCTCCCGCCCGAACCTCGTCACCGTCGCCGGCCGGACCGCGCCGTTCTCCTATGACAGCGCGAAACGCCTGCTCACCGTGGAGGTGCCGGCGAACGCGGCCGGCCGCCGGGTGGCCGTCAGCCACGACGGACGGCCGCTCACCGTGGCGCAGCAGCCGGCTGTCGAGCTGACCCTGACGGCACCCGACGGCCTGCAGTCAGGTGCGACCAGCCGCCTGGTCAGCACCGCCCGCAACCTCGGACCGGGCACGATCACCGAGCTGGCGGCGAGTGTGACCGCGCCGGACGGCTGGGTGATCACCCCGCGGACTCCGGTCACCTCGGCGTCGCTCGCGCCCGGCGAGACCTTCACGGTCACGTACGACGTGACACCGGCCGGGGCGTCGCCGCGCACCGCGAACGTGGTGGGCCGGCTCGCGTACCGCGATCCCGACGGCAGCCGGGTGAGCCTGCCGGCCGCCCTCACCGTCCCGGTCCGCCCGGTCGAGGTCACGTTCCGGGTGCTCGCCCCGCCGGGCATGCCACCCGACGCGACGCTGTACGTGCCCGGCAACATCACCGAGCTGGGGCCGTGGGACCCCGGCAAGCTGGCCATGACGCACCGGGGCGGCGGCGTCTGGGAGGCCACGATCACCGTGCTGGACGGTACCGACATCCAGTACAAGTACACCCGCGGCACGTGGGAGACGGTCGAGGAGTGGGGCTCGATCACCGGCACCAACAACCGCAACGTCACGGTGGACGGCGGCATCACCCGCACCATGCTGGTCGACGACACCTCCACGGCATGGGACACGCCCGGTGTGCCGGACACCCACCTGGCCGTCCGGTACTGGCGTGACCCGCTGGTCGTCGCCACCGTCGCGACGGCGAGCGCGGTGACCGTGACGTTCCAGCGCGACATCCAGCCCACCGGCGCGGACTACACCGGCTCGGTGACCGTCACCGGTCCGGGCGGCGCGGTGCCGGGCACGGTCGCCGAACCCGCACCGGGAACGCTGGTGTGGACACCGGCGGCCCCGCTCGGTGCTGGGTCGTACACGTTGACGGTGGCGGGGGTGAGCAGCACGGGACCGGCCGGCGTGCCGATTCGTACGCCGTACACGTCCACCTTCACCGTGCCGTCATGATGAAGCGTTGACCGAGGACGGGCATTTCGTCGTCATCTCCGGCCGCCGCTGGCGGGCGACCGACCCGGCCATCGGCGGAGGACGTGGCGGCGACCCTGCGCCGTGCCCTGATGGCCGCACGGCGCGACCTCGGGACCGCCCTGCGCGCGGGCCGTGACCCGGCATCCGCACGCGCCCGGGTGCAGGTGGCCAAGGTGGCACTCGGCGAACGCGGCGTTCCCTGGTGGGAGCAGACCCTCGACCAGCGGCGCGAGCGATGGGAGCACGGGCTGCGTGAGCTGACCGGCTAGCCGTCGCGGAGCATCCGGTAGCCGAGGGCCGGGGTCACCCGCATGAGGGCGGGCAGCAGCCGGGCCTTGCCGACGTAGATCTCCGGGGAGTCGCGGCGCAGCCCGTCGAGCACCGCCCGGGCGGCCGCCGAGGCGGTGATCTTGCCGGTGCCCCGGCCGCGGGTCATGTCGGTGTCGACCAGCGGCATCATCGCCTCGGACACCCGCACGTGCGGTGCGCCCCGCTCGCACTGGTAGCGCAGGGCGCGGGTGAATGTGCGTACTCCGGCTTTGGTGGCGCAGTAGACCGGGGCCGCGCGCTTGGGCGCCATGGCGAGCCCGGTCGTGAGATTGATGATCGCGGCAGCGGGACGCTGCCGCAGAAGCGGCAGCAGGCCGGTGGAGATCGCGACGACCGCGTCCAGGTTGACCGCGATCTCGCGGCGCAGAGCCGGGCGGATCCGGTACGCGTCACCGGCCAGAAAGTCGGTGTGCGCCTGCGTCGCCGCGTTGTTGATCACGATGGTGAGCTCCGGGTGCCGCTCGACCACCGCGTCGAGCAGAGCGTCGACGGCGGCCGGGTCGGCCAGATCGGCGTGGTACGGGACGACCCGGTCCCCGTGGCCGGCGGTCAGCGCGGCGAGCCGGTCTCGATCGCGGCCGACGGCTAGGACCCGCGCGCCGTCGGCGATGAGCTGATCGGTCAGGGCCCGGCCGATGCCGCGCGTCGCACCGGTGATCAGCGCGGTCTGCTTCTCGATGTTCATGGGTGCCTCTCCGGTTTCTCGGGCTTCTCCGGCCTCTCCGGTGCGAAGGCCGACCGGTACTGGCCGGGTGTCATGGCGGTGCGCCGTCGGAATTCCCGGGTGAAATGCGGCTGGTCGGCGTAACCGCAGGTGAACCCGATGACGCTGAGCGGATGCACGCCGGCGCGCAGCAGCTCGGCGGCAGCCTCAGCGCGGACGGTGGCGAGCAGCCAGGTGAAGCCGCCCACGCCGTGCAGTGCGCGTTGCAGGCTGCGGGACGACACGGCCAGGTCACCGGCGAGCTGACTCAGGGCCCAGTGGCGGGCGAGATCGCTCGCGAGCATCTGCCGGGCCCGGGCCGCCAGGCCGGTGCCGGCGGCCGGCTCCGCAGCCCGCGGTTCCAGCGACGACCAGGTGAAACACCAGCGTGCGGTGTCGGTGCCCGGGCTGCGGAAGGTGCCGTCGGCGTAGACGACCTCGGCGCCCGCCGTGACCGTGAGGCCGCGGGCACCGGCGGCACCCATCAGGCCGGTGAGCAGGCCGAGGATCACCGCGTCCTCGGCCGGCCACGGTGGCTCGCCGGGCGGTCCGGCATGCTCGGCGACCAGACGATCAGAACCGATCTCGGACACGACGACCCGGTGCCGGGAGTGCGTGAAGCGTTCCAGCCGGCCCCACCGGTCGAACAGGTCGGCCGGGCCGCTCGCGGCACACAGGGCCGCCAGCATCGGATCGGATCGTTCCCGCAGCACGGCTGCCCCGGCCCGGAGCAGCGGGAGCAGAGCGACACCGGCCAGCAGGGTGCGCTTGACCGTCAGCGGCACCAGCGCGGTGCGGGGCGTCGCTTCCACCGCCACGCCGTCGTCGGCCAGGGCCCGCCGCACCGCCGCGACCAGCGCCCCGCTCGCGAAATCGTCCACCACGCGCCCACGGTAGGCGTGCCGCCGCAGCGCGGTCTTGAACGCTCGCGCCAGCCGGTGCACCGCGTTTGCTCCCGCCGAGTGCTGCCGTGCCGCCGCTGGGCGGCCGATCTGCGGCACATGGCGGTGAGGTCTGGATCGGATGCGGTGGCGTGGCTGGTGGGAGCCGCGGCGGTGGCGGGCGTCGTGGTGTCCGCCGGATTGGTCGACGTGAGCGGGATGCTCCGGCCCGCCGCGCCGGCTCCCGTGGCCGCGCCGGCGCCCGCGGCGACGAGCGCGCCGCCCTTCGTCAAGGTGGTCAAGGCCGCCGAACCCGCCGCGGTGCGGTCAGGTTCGGCCGGCTGTGGCGGCGGCCGCCACCAGCGCGAGATCGAGCGGAACCTCGCCACGCTGGGCGCCTACCGTGACGTCACCGTGGACGGCGAGTCCTCGGCCGCCGACTGTGCCGCCATCCGCGCCTTCCAGCAGCGCTACGGCGTCCGTCCGGCGCGCGGCCAGGCCGACGCGACCACCGCGGACGTCGCCCGCCGCATCGCGACCGCCTCAGCCCCGGCGAACCTCGCGCGGTGCCAGATCTCGGACGGCGTGACCGCCTGTGTAGACCTCACCACGCAGACCACCTGGGTAGTACGCGACGGCGCCGTCGTCTTCGGCCCGACCGTGGTCCGCACGGGTTACCGCGGCCACGCCACACCCGCCGGCACCTACACGATCAACAAGCGCGCGAAGCGGGAGTGGTCGAATCCGTACGAGGTCTGGCTCCCGTTCTGGCAGCGCTTCGTCGGTGGGATCGGCTTCCACGAGACGACCACCTATTTGCACGACAAGGCCCGCGGCTCGCATGGCTGCGTGAACCTGCTGCCCGCGGACGCGGCCGCGATGTGGGACCAGCTGGAGACCGGCACCGAGGTCCACACCTTCGGCCGCCGGCCCGGCACCTAGAGTAGCCGGTCCGGCTTCTTCGAGGTACGCGTGACCGGCGTCCCGCCGAAGCCGACGCGTGCCCGCTCTCCCGGCGCGAGCCCGGCTGTCCGTCACCGCCCCCGCGCGACCGCCGGGAAACACCAGTCCGTCGCGCTGCGGGGCTGACCGGGTGTGGGTGCTCGCCACGCGGCTGGGCTGCTTGCTCGGGGTTGCGGGGCCGGGGGCGGTTTCGTTGTGGTTGCTCGTCACGCGGCCGGCGTGCCTGCGCGGGGGTTGCGGGCCCGGGTGCGGTTTCGTCGTGGTCGCTGGTCACACGGCCGGGCGCGGCTCGGGGCGGCGCGGCTCGGGGCGGCCCCGGGAGGCGGTGACAGCCATCAGGCACAGCCCGGCCCGCCTTTTTCGGCCTATTTGATCGCTCGGCTGTGCACCAGGGCTGCCCCCAAGGCCGTCCAAGCAGCCCTAGCGCACAGCCGGCCCGCAGAACCCCGCCTTGTCGATCACCGAGCTAGCAGCAGCGGCTGTTCCGCTGATCAACACCACACCCGCCACGCTCGGCCGCAGCTGCTCGCCACGCGGCCGGGCTACCTGCCCAGGGGTTTGCGGGGTCGGGCGCGGTTCGTCGCGGTTGCTTGCCAGCGCCTCGGGTCCCGGGCCGCGGACTGCTGAGCCGCGGACTGCTGAGCCGCGGACTGCTGAGCCGCGGACTGCTGAGCCGCGCGGCCGGGCCGCGGACGGCCGGGCCGCGGACTGCCGGGCCGAAGACGGCGCGCCGCAGGCCGCCAATGCTCGCGTTCGTCGCCGTAACCGTCAGGTGACGCTGTTTCCCGGCGGTCGCACTGGGGCCGTGAGGGAAGGCCTGGCTCGCGCCGGGGGAGCGGGGACAGGGTCGGCTTCGGCGGGACGCCGGTTACGCGTACCCCGAAGAAGCGGAACCGGCAGGGTTAGATCTTGTTCTGGGAGGCGCGGGCCCCCGCGATCAACTCGGCCGGCAGGCCCGGGCCGGCGACGGCGCACTCGATGAGGTGGTCGCGGTATCCCGGGTCCAGGTCCGGCGCCAGCGACACCAGCAGATCGAGGTCCTCGGCCGCACCGGTCGCCCGGGCTCGGTAGGCGGCCCCGGCCGCCCGCAGGCTCGCCTCGTGCGGCTCGTGCTCCAGGCCCCGGCTGACCAGGGCGGCCGCTTCCGCGAATTCTCCGTCCTCGGCGGACTGGTCGGCCAGGTCTAGGAAGAGCGACCAGTTCGCCGGGTCGAGCGCGAGGGCCCGCTCGAACGCGGCCCGGGCCTGCGACCGGTCACCGAGCTTGCGCCACGTTCCGCCGCGCACCACCTCGGTCAGCATGACCCGCTCCACCTCGTCGGCGCGGTCGCACAGGGTGAGCGATTCCGCCGTGCGCCCACAGGCTCGCAGCAGGATCGCCATGTGGGCCATGGCCTGCGGGTCCGGCTGGCGGGCACAGACCACGTCGATGAGCTCGAACCACGGGCGCAGCCGTTCCCGGGTGATGTCGTCGTCGTGGACGTGGCCGTACATGCCGATGTTCGCGGTCGCGCCGGCCAGGCCCTGCGGCGTCACGCCGGCCCGGAACCGCGGATCGGTGAACCAGGGTGCCGCCGTCCAGGCGACGTCCGGCTGGTATCCGGTGAGCATTCCGAGGGCGGTCGCGGCCCGGTCCATGTCACCGTCCAGGAAGCGGACGTAGGACGCGATGATGTACGCCCACGGCGAGTCCGGCTCGGTGACGTCCGGCCGGAGTTGCTCGATCAGCTGGTACGGCTCGGTGGCGGCGGGATCGTCGGCGACGGCTCTGGCGATGTACCGCATCGCCTCCTCGGGGGCGCCGCCGCAGTGCGCCAGAACCCGGGCCAGGGCGATATCGGCTGACTTCGACACGTCCGGCACCGTACCGTCCGGGCCATGGATCCGACGACCCGGGTGAACCGCGACGCGTGGGAGAGCGCCTCGCGGAAGTACGTCCGTGAGGACGCGGAGATGCTGGCGGTCGCGACCTCCGGCGCGTCGCTGCTGCCGACCGAACGCGACCTCCTCGGCGCCGTGCTGCGCACGTCACCGCGGGTGGTGCACCTGCAGAGTGGCAACGGCACGGACGATGTCGCGCTCGTGCGCGCCGGTGCGCGCTCGGTGGTGGGTGTCGATTACAGCGCGGTGACCGTACGCGCGGCGCAGCGCCGTGCCGACGCGATCGGGGTGGCCTGCCGCTACGTCGTCGGTGCTCTGCCCGGCGCGCCGCTGGCCGACGGCTGCGCTGATCTGGTCTACACCGGCAAGGGCGCCCTGATCTGGATCCCCGATCTGCCGGCCTGGGCCCGCGACGTCGTCCGGTTGCTGCGCCCGGGCGGGCATCTGTTCATCCACGAGGAGCACCCGGCGGCGCCACTGTGGACGTGGGACGAGGACGAGCCGCGGATCCGCGCCGATCGCAGCTACTTCGCGGCGAGCCACGTCAACGACTCGTTCCCGGCCGGCGGGGCGGTCCAGGTGCAGCACACCCTCGGCGGGATCGTCACCGCTCTGACGGCGGCCGGTCTGCGGATCCACCAGCTGCACGAGTACGCCGAACCGTTCTGGCGGATGGGCGGCGTGACCGCCGCGGCCTGGAACGGCCGCCTGCCGAACGCGTACGCCCTGCTCGCCTCCCGGCCCGCGCACGTGGGATGAGGCGGGCATGATGGAGGCTTCGCGGCCGTCGATGGGGAGGCACGGGGATGGACTTCGAGACTGCGCTGGGTTCGCTCTTCTCGCCGGAGGGGCGCCTCGATCCGTACCCCGCCTATGACGTGCTCCGCGCGCACGCGCCGATCTTCCAGGCGATCGACGGCCGCTGGTTCGTCACGACCCACGCGCTCACCAACCGGCTGCTGCGCGACTCGACCCTGCGCGTCGCCGACGCCGGCGACTACGACGGCTTCTGGCCGGACTGGCGGGAGAACCGCGGGGTCGCGTCGATCGTGCAGTCCATGTTGCAGAACAACGCGCCGGACCACACCCGGGTACGCCGCGCGGCCGCGGCCACCTTCACCGCCCGCCGGGTCGCCGCGCTGCGCGATGTCATCGCCGAGCAGTCCGCCGAACTGATCAAGGCGATGCCGGAGCGCACCGACTTCGTGAGCGCGTTCGCGTACCCGTTGCCGATCGCCGTGATCTGCGCGCTGCTCGGCGTGCCGGACGCGGACCGGCCCTGGTTCCGGCAGCGGGCCGCGGACCTGACCGTGGTGCTGGAGCCGATCAGCACCGAGGAGGAGATGGGGCGCGCCGACGTGGCCGGCCGCGAGCTGGAGGACTACTTCATCGGCCTGGTGGCCGAGCGCCGGCGGGAGCCGCGGGAGGATCTGACCAGCGCGCTTGCCGGCGACTCCGGGCTCACCGGTGCCGAGCTGCTGGCCAACCTGGTGCTGCTGCTGGTCGCCGGGTTCGAGACCACCACCAACCTGCTCGGCACCGGCCTGCGGATCCTGCTGGACCGGCCGGAACTGGCGGACCGGCTTCGCGCCGCCCCGGAGCTCGCGCCGGCGTTCGTCGAGGAGATCCTGCGGTACGACTCGCCGGTGCAGCTGACCAGCCGGTACACCAGCGTCCCGCTGGATCTCGGCGACGGGCGACGGCTGGCCGGCGGCGCCTCGCTGAACCTGCTGCTCGGCTCCGCCAACCGGGACCCGGAACGCTATCCGGACCCGCACCGATTCGACCCGGACCGGCCGAACATCCAGCCGGTGTCGTTCGGCGGCGGCGCGCACTACTGCCTCGGCGCCCCGCTGGCCCGGCTCGAGGCGCAGGTCGCGTTCCCGCTGCTGCTGAGCATGTTGCCGCGGCTCGCGCTGGACGGCCCGCCGGTGCTGCGGGACCGCCTGGTGCTGCGCGGTTACGCCAGCCTGCCGGTGTCCACCGGATGACCGGTCACGAGTCCTTGACCCGGTCGCGCTTACGCAGTACCAGGCCGATCGTGAGGGTGACGGTGCTGACCGTGAAGGCCAGGATGTTGGGGACGACCAGCGGCCAGTCGGAGCGGGTCCAGCCGTAGGCGATCCAGAGCGCGAATCCGGGCAGCAGCAGGCCGAAGTAGCCGAGGGAGACATCGGCGGAGGACCGCTTCTTGATCATCCGGTGGATCTGGAGGACCGGGGCGAGTGCCATCACCACACCCCAGAGGGAAGCCACCACACCGAGCATCGATCACCTCGCGAGATTGAGGCGCTCGGCCGGGCGGGCCGCGTCGACCTGAGGTCGGGAGCGCGAACGCGACCACTGGCGATTCTACGGCGGATCCGGTGAACCCGCGGCGGCGGGACGCGAACGCCCCGCCGCCGCCCGAGGATCAGCAGCGGCCGAGGTCCTGCCACTGCTCGGTCCAGCCGGGTTCCGAACCCTGTGTCCAGTACCTGGCCTTCCACAGACGGACGCCGTCGCCGGACTTCGGCCCGGACGGGTCGCCGTACTTGCTCTTCTCGTGCTTCACGACGCTGCCGCCGGTGTAGACGCTCCCGAACTGCCAGGCCGGCGCGCTGGAACAGTCACCAGCCGGTGGCGGGGTGGAGGACGCCGACGGTGACGGCGAGGACGGCGTCGGGTTCGTGCACGGTCCCGACGAGGCGACCGAGTCGTGGAACGCGGTGCCCGACGACCGGTAGGAACCCGCCTGGGACGAGACCTGTCCCGGCGACAGCACCTGGTTCTTGGCGAACAGCACCCAGTCGACCTGCTCGATGTAGGTGGACAGCCCGCCGGTGTGCGTCGCGGTGTCGATGAACCAGAGGTTCCAGTTGATGGTCATTGTCTGCCGCGGGAAGTACTTGCCGCCGTGGTCACCCACCTGCACGCCGTCGATGTAGTAGACGACGTGCCCGTTGGCGACCTGGGCCACCAGGTCGTGCCAGCCGTCCAGGCTGGACCGCTGCGACGAGTGCAGGTTGTCGGCGTACCAGGGGTCGGCGCGGTACGTGTACCAGGTGGTCTGGTAGTTGATCGGCCCGGTCTCGCCCCAGCCGCCGTTCGGCAGGTACTCGGAGATGTCCAGCTCGCTGTAGGTGGGGTCCATGTCCCCGTTGAGCGGGCTGATCGTGAAGAACGTCTGGTTGATGTGGTCGCCGTCGTTGCCGCTGACCGGTGCGTCGGTGAACCGGACCCGGCTGGCGTAGGTGCCTTCCAGGTAGCGCTTCTGGGTGGAGTAGAGCTCGGCGTGGCTGGTCCCGGCGGCGGTGCCGTCGGTGGAGGCGGTCAGCTGCATGACCTTCTGGCCGCCGGAGGTGGGGAACGTGATGGCCGACGGCGACCAGTTGGCACCCGGCACGCCGGGTCCGCCCTGGTAGCTGCGCGGGGTCCAGCCGTTGGCGTTCAGGGACGGGTCCGACGACGAGGTGTAGTGGAAGTCGTCGAAGAGGTAGCCGCAGTCGGCGGCCGAGGCTGGGCCCGATGTCAGGGCAACGGTCCCGGTGGCGACGGCCAGTATGGCCGCGCCGATCCAAGCAAATCGATGTCTCACGGACGGACTCCTCCCGGGGGAAGGGGACATAGGGGTGTTACCGGACCGCGCCGGCGGTCATCCCGGCGCGGATGTGCCTCTGGAACGCGACGTAGGCGACGAGCACCGGCAGCATGGCGATGGTCAAGCCGGCGAACAGGCCGCTCCAGTCACTGTCGTAGCCCTGGCTGACCGACAGGGCGGCCAATCCCTGCGCCAGGACATATCGGTCCGGGTCGGGGTTCAGCACCAGCGGCAGCAGGTACTGGTTCCACAGCCCCAGAAAATTGAAGACGCCGACCGCGACCAGCCCTGGCCGGGCGAGCGGCAGCATCACGCGGAAGAACACCGCGCCGTGCGAGCACCCATCGAGGAAGGCCGCTTCCGCGACCTCGGTGGGCAGCGTGCGGAAGAAGGAATGCAGGAAAAAGACCGTGAAGGGTACGGCGTAAGCCGTGTAAACCAGGATCAGCCCGGGGTACGTGCCGAGCAGCCCGAGTTGCCGCACCACGAAGAACAGCGGTACGAGCGCCAGGAACACCGGGAAGAACATGGCCGCGACGAAGGTGTAGTAGACGAGCCGGTTGCCCCGGAACTGGTACCGCGCTACGGCGTAGGCCACCAGTGACCCGAGCAGCATGGTCAGCAGCAGCGCCCCGCCGACCACGATCAGGCTGTTGAAGAAGTACCGCCCGATGCTGGCCGTCGTCCAAGCCCGCGCCCAGTTCTCGAACTGCGGCGAAGCCGGCGGCGACCACGGATGGTTGAGGATCTCCTCGTCCGTCTTCAGTGAGCTCATCACCGCCCAGATCAGCGGCAACGCCGTCACCACGGCCCACGCGAGCATCGCGAGGTGCGGCAGCGGATTGGGCCGGGAGACCGGCGGAGCCGCGTCGGAGACACGAACCGGGGGACGTTGCATGAGAGCCGTCATGCCATCTCCACCTGGTTGCGCCGGCCCCATCGCAGGGCGAACACCGCGAGGGTGAGCGTGGCGAAGAACAGCGCCACCCCCATCGCCGTGGCGTAACCGAACTTCCCGTACGTGAACGCGGTCCGATAGAGCGACAACCCGACCACCTCGGTCGCCCCGTCCGGCCCGCCCGGCCCGACCGTCATGACCTGCACCAGCACGAACCCGTCGAGCGCCACGATGCCCAGGTAGACGAAGGCGACCTGCACGCTCTCCCGCACGAGCGGCAGCGTCACCCCCCGAAACGTCGCCCACCGTCCGGCACCGTCCAGCGTCGCCGCTTCGAAGAGTTCGCGAGGGATCCCGTCGATCGCCGCGCTGAACAGCACCACGTAGAACCCGACCGACGACCAGATGACCACCGCCATCACCGCGATCAGCGCCCATGACGGCTCGCCGAGCCAGCTCTGCGTCAGCGACGACAGCCCGGCCGCCCGCAGCCCGGAGTTGAGCAGCCCGTTGTTGGGGCTGTAGACGAACGCCCAGAGCACCCCGATGATCACCAGCGAGAGCATCTGCGGGAAGAAATAGACGATCTGGTACGCCGACGCGCCGCGTACCGGCCGGCGGCCGTTCAGCATGCTCGCCAGGAACAGCGCGATCGCGATCGTCACGACCGGTACGACCACCAGCATCACGGCGTTGTTGCGTACGGCGTCGAGGAACAGCGAGTCGCCGCCGAGGCGGGCGAAGTTGTCCGTCCCGACGAAGTGCGCCTCGCCGGCCACCCCGGTCCAGTCCGTCAGCGACAGATAGAACGCCTGGGCGTACGGCGAGAGCACGAAGACGACGTGCAGCACCAGCGCCGGCACGAGCGCGGCGAGCAGGAACCGCCACCGGCCGTGTTTCATCAGCGGGTGTACTTGACGACGGTGGAGTCCTTCGCGAGGGCGTCGGACGCCTTCTGGATCCGGGTGGACCAGTCGGCGACGCTGATCCGCCGGTTCACCAGTTCACCCGTGGCGTCGTCGATCGCCTTCGCGAGGGGCGCGTACCACGTACGGAATCGGTAGTTGAAGGCGTCCGGACCGGCGGCCGTGACCGCGTCGCGGACCGAGCCCAGCCCACTGGAGAGCGTGAGCCCTTCGGTGGCGCCGGCCACCGCCGGCAGGGTGCTGTTGGCCTGGGCGAAGTCCTTCGCGGAGGCGAGCGAGAAGAGGATCCGCAGGTACTCCTGGCCGCCGGCGACGTTCTTCGCCTTCGCCGGGACCAGGTACGACTCGCTGCTGGCCGCCTGCACCGCGGTGACCGGCATCTTGGCGGCGGGAAGTGCGGGCACCGTGCCCAGGACCATGTCGAAACCGGCCGGGGTGACGTCCTTCTGCTCGCTCTCCAGCCACGACCCGCACGGGATGAACGCGGCCTTCTTCTGGCACCAGGCGGCCTGCGCCTCGGTGTGCGACAGCGCCTCCGAGCCGGACATCAGGTAACCCTTGCCGGCCAGTTCGGCGAACGCCTCGGCGGCCTGGGTGAGGCCCGGCTGCTTCCAGGCGTCCGGCTGCAGGTTGTCGACCGCCTTGACCAGGTCCAGGCCGCCGGCCTTGGCGGCCATGGTGAGCAGCGGGTCGTTGATGTACTCCGGGTATTTGCCCTGGTAGGTCCAGGGCGCGATGCCGGCCTTCTTGATCGTCTCGCAGAGGGCGAGCATGTCGGCCCACGTCGTCGGGTAGATCCAGCCGCGCTCGGCGAACAGGGACTTCGAGTACCAGACGCCCCAGACCGTGTAGGTGAAGTTCAGCGCGACCGGGCTGCCGCCGAACGTGCCGTCGTCGACGACGCCGGGCAGCAGGGTGTCGCGGACCTTCTTGCCGGGCTGGTCGAAGGCCGGTGCGTCGAGCAGCTCGGCGAGATCGGTGACCTGCTTCGCGCTGACCAGGGTGGCCATGTCCAGGCGTCCGGCACCGGTGTTGTCGACGACGTCCGGTGGGTTCCCGGCGACGAAGCGGGGCTGCATCGCCTCGCCGACCTTCTGCAGTCCCTTGTGGTCGATCTTGGCTTGCGGGTACTTCTCGGTGTACTTCGCCTCGGCCTTGATCGCGTACTCGTCGCCGTACCCCCCTTTGAAGACGACCACCTCGAGGGGTGCGTCGGCCCTGACGCCCAGGGGGTTCTCGGTGCTCTTGGCGCCGCCGGTGTCAGCCGGCTCGTCACCGTCGCCGGAGTTGGTGACGCACGCTGCGAGCAGGGGCACGCCGGCAGCCGCGGCTCCGGCCGTTTTCAGCAGGCTTCGCCTGGTGGGGTACGGTCTGTGCGGGTTCTCCGGGTTCATGTCAGTGGGCTCGCTTCCTATGCGGTACGCCGGATGCGCCCGGCGTACCGCGCCTCGAGTTCCGCGTTGTGTTCCTTGCCGCCGGGCACGTTGTCCGACAGATAGACCGGCGGGGTGATCCCGGCCGCGAGCAGACGGGCGACCACCTCGGTGACGATCTGCTGAGCCAGCAGCGCGGCGGTGATCGAGGAGACGGCCCCGACCGCGCCACCACCGGGCAGGGGGATCGTCGCGTCCCCGTACGGAGCTCCGTTGTCCAGCACCACGTCGGCGATGTCGCCGAGCTTGCGCCCGCTCGGGTGGCGCGAGGCGACGCCCGCCGAGTGCTCCGCCGAGGTGACCGCGACCAGCGGGTGACCGCGCTCCTTGACCAGCAGGGCCATCTCCACGACCGCCCCGTTGATGCCGGAGTTGGAGGCGATCACGAAGGCGTCGTCGGGTTTGACCGGGGCGAGCTGGTAGAGCCGGTGGGCGATCTCCGGGTTGCGTTCGACGGCCGGGTCGGCGAGCACGTCCAGGGGCTCGCCGCCGTAGAGGACGATGTCGCGCAGGGCGATCCGGTTGGTCGGGACCAGGCCGCCGGCCCGGCCGGCGATCTCCATGGCCAGCGCCTCGGAGTGCCCGCAGCCGAACGCCTGGATGACGCCGCTGTTCTTGATCGAGGCGAACAGCAGCTCGGCCGCCCGGGACTTCGCCTCCTGCTGGCCCCGGCCCACCCGGGCCACCAACTCTTCGATCTTGGATAGGTAGTCCCCGGTCACGGTGTTCCTTTCTCCGGCCGCCGCTTGCGGGTCGGCACCTCTTCCGGCAATCGGTGTGTGCCACGGCGCGTGGTCATCCTTTTCATCAAACGCTGTTGTCGATGAAAATTACGACCATCGAGTGAGCTAGTCAACAATGAATTTCTGTGTTTCGATCCTCGCCATGAACCTCGTGGTAGGCGTCGACGCCGGCGGCACCGCCTCCCGGGCGGTGGTCGCCACAGTGGACGGCACCGTCGTGGGTCGCGGGCGGGCCGGCCCCGGCAATCCACTCGCGGCGGGACCGGCCGCTGCTCAGGCCATCGGTTCCGCCCTTCGGCAGGCGCTGTCCGGAGTGCGCCCGGAAGCCGTCGAGGCCGGGGTGCTCGGCCTGGCCGGGGATTCCGCCTGCGCCGATCCGGCGATCCGCGCGTCGCTCGGCGCCGCATGGACCGCGGCCGGCCTGACCTGCGGCTGGACCGTCGTCGGCGACGCGGTGACCGCCTTCGCCGCCGGCACCTGCGCACCGACCGGCGCGGTCCTCATCGCGGGCACCGGCGCGGTCGCCGCGGCCATCAAGGATCATGAGATCGTACGGGTGGCCGACGGTCTCGGCTGGCTACTCGGTGACGAAGGATCCGGCCACTGGTTCGGCATCAGTGCTCTGCGCGCGGCCGTCCGCTCCTGGCCGTCACCGTTCGCCGCGGTGGTCGCCGCCCACGCCGGCGTCGGCGGCCGCGACCAGCTGATCCATTGGGCGCAGCGGCTGCCGCACGCCCGCATCGCCGCGCTCGCCCCGATCGTCTGCGCCCAGGCCCGGACCGGCGACCCGGAAGCCGCCGCGATCGTCGCCGACGCCGTCCGCAAGCTCACCGCCACCCTGGACAGCCTCGGCGCGGACGGCCCGGTGGTCCTGGCCGGTGGCCTGCTCACTTCTTCGGACTCCCCGGTCCGCGACGGTCTGCTCGCGGTCCTCGACGCCCGTGGCACCACGGTCCTGATCAGCCGTGACCCGGCCGCGGCCGCCGCCTGGCTGGCCGCACGCACCCGGCCCGGAGTCCCGTCACCGGCCGACCTGCACCGCGCTCTGCTCGGCGCCCCGGGCGGGTGACCGCAGCGCGTCGTATCCGGCTGCCGCGCCTCACGGCGTTCCGGGTCGTCGCGGCTCATCAGCCGGACGGCCCGGAACGAGTAGTACGTCATCGCGGAGGCGAACGAGGCGACGGCGAACCAGGCAACCGCCGGTTCCCATGCCAGTACCCCGTCCGCGAGCAGAACGCACACCGGGACAGTGCGCATGACCATCCCGGTGTGTGTCCGCTGACCTGACCTACCGCGTCAATCGGACGCGGGACCGCTCAGTTGAGCCCCTTGGCGTCGATGTCGAACTCCACGACCTGGGACTTGTCCTTGTTCCACTTGGCCACCCGGTGCATGAGGTACGCGAAGGTGGTACCCGGCTCCCACACGATCGTGGTCCGCCCCTTCGCCCCGCCCGACGCCTTCGTGCTGATCCGCAGCTTGGCGCCGAGCACCTCGGCCTCGATGTCGGAGGCCTTGGTGCCGGACGCGGCGAACGACTCGGCGACCTTGGCCTCCACCACGACCCAGATCGTCGAGACGATCCGGCCGTCGCGACCCTCCTGTGCGAGGAACTTGCGGGCCGCGGTGGCCTCGTTGTTCACCATGTTCAACAGCGGACCCTCGTCGATCATGAACTTGGCCAGCTTCAGCTTCGCGGTCTTCGCCCTCTCGTACGAGAAGGTCGCGGCCGTCTCGGCGCTCGCCACGAAGTACTTCAGCCCGCCGTTGACCTCGACGTCCGCCTTGGCCTGCCGGGACCAGTCGATGTCCGCGGTGGTGACGTAGCGGACCCGGCCCTTCAGGTCCGACCGGTCGACGTGGTGGAAGACGTTGAGGCTGGCCTTCGTGCCCAGCGGGTCCTCCTTCTCGCCGTACGAGCACATCAGTACGTCCTCGGCCTTGTCCCGGAAGTACCGCTCGCCGCCGTAGACGAAGGTGTGCTTGGCGACTCGTGACTCGGGCATGTTTCTTTCCCCCCTGTTCGGCGGATTGTTCCGCTGGGGCCCAGCTTCGTGAGCCGCCGTTAGCCGTCCGCTAGCCACGAAGCCGTCAGTCCGCTACGCGACTGCGCGGTTGTTCCCGGTCCCGTCCAGGCCCCAGATGGGGGAGTGCGAGCATTTGCCCGCCGGCTCGACGGGCCACCCCGGCCGATCGGCGGCGAGATCCTGCGGACCTCCCTGATCGACCGTCTGGCGGCGCGCTGGGACGTGCCGGTGATCACCGTGGTGGCCGGTGCGGGCTTCGGTAAGTCGACCGCCCTGGCCCAGGCCACCCGGCTGCACGCCGCCGACCCGCGGGGCCTGGAGGCGTGGGTGACCTGCGAACCCGGTGACGAGGACGCCCAGCGCCTGGCCGAGGCGATCTGCCGGGCGTTCGGCGTCGAACCCGCCGCGGTCGCCCCGCTGGACACGGTCCTGGAGGCGTTGCGGGCCGGCTCACCGATCGAGTCCTGCCTGATCCTCGACGACGTGCACGAGGTGGCCCGCGGCTCCTCGGGACACCGGCTGATCGCGGAGCTCGTGCCGCGGCTGCCGGCCGGTGCCCACCTGGTGCTGGCCGGCCGTACCCTGCCGCCGTTGCCGCTGGCCCGGCTGCACGCCGCCGAGCGGATCCGCTGCCTCGGCGAGTGCGACCTCGCCTTCGGCCGTGGTGAGCTGGACCGGGCCGCGGCGAACGCGGACCGCCCGGTCGCCGACGTGACCGGCCTGGGCGGCTGGCCCGCCCTGGTCCGGCTGACCCTGGCCGCACCGCACGGCATCGCCCGCGACTATCTGTGGGACGAGGTCGTCTCCCGGCTGCCCGAGGCCGACCGGGACGTGCTGCTGCACCTGGCCGTCCTCGGCTCGGCGGACGCCGCCACCCTGCAGGCCCTGGCCGGGGTGACGGCCGACGTCGGCCGGCTCGCCCAGCGGGTGCCGCTGGTGGCGCGGTTCGGCGACGGTGGGATCCGGGCACACCCGTTGTGGATCGACGCGCTGGTCCGGCTGCTGCCCGCCGACCGGGTCGCGGCCGTACGCGCCCGGGCTGCCGACCTGCTGCTGGACCGGGGCGACCCGCTGCGAGCCGGCTCCATCGCGATCACCGCCGGCGACGTGGCCCTGCTCGACCGGGCCGCGACGGAACTGGTCGCCTCGACCCTGGCCACGTTCCCGCACGACACCGGGGTGCGCTGGCTGGCCGCCGTGCCGGAGGTCGAGCACGTCCGGCCCGGCCTGTCGCTGCTCACCGCCGCCACCCGGTACGCGAACCGCGCCGGCGACCCCGGCGTGGACGCCATGCTGGACACCGCCGCGCGGGCCGCGCGCGAGGCCGGTGATCTGCGGGCCGAGAGCACGGCGGCCAGCCTGGCCACCATCGCGGCGCACGCCCGCGGCGACGAGAGCCGCCTGGCCGAGCTGTTCCAGCAGGTGCTCGAGCTGCCCGGCGCCGAGCGGGAGCCGACCCTGCGGCTGTTGCTCGCCGGGGTCCGCGGAGCCATCTTCGAGCTGATGGGCTCGATCGAGGACGCCCTCGCGGTCGTGGAGTCGTTGTCCCCGGAGGACATCGAGCAGCAACCGGGCAAGATCATCGTCCGGTTCCACGTCTATCTGCTGCTCCTGGCGGGCCGCGCGGACGAGGCGGCCGCGGTCGCCGGGGCGCACCTGGACTCCTCGCCGTACGCGCACGTGCGCCGGATGCCGCAGTTCGCCCGCTGGATGGCCGGCCACCCCGCCGACTTCCTGCCTGATGCCCGCGACGCTGACAAACCGCCCTACCTGCCGGAATCCGACGCCAACGACCGCTACCGGTTCAACTTCCTGGCGTTCGCCGCGGTGGTCGCCGCCTCCGTGGGCGACCACGCGGCCCTGCGTCACGTGTCCGGGCAGCTGGAGGCCAGCGGTCTGGGCGCCGACACCCGCGACGCCGCCATGCTGGTGGTCGCGGCGGCCGCCAAAGCCGTCCTGCTGGGCGACGAGGGCGCCGCCCGGGCGGCGATCGGCGAGTTCGTGGCCGAGAATCCGCTGAGCGATCCGGTCGCGGCCGTCCACCTGCGGCGGTTCCTCGCGTACGGGTACGTGCTCTCACCCGAGGCGCGGGAACTCTGGGACACCCAGCCGCTCGGCCCGTCCCAGCACCGGGTCCGCGAGGCCGCCCGGCTGCTGCTGGCCGCCCGCGCGGGACGCCTGTCCGGCACCGGCCAGGTCACCCCGGAAACCGTGCTGATCTCCTTCCCGCTGCCGTGGTCGGTCGAGCTCGCGGCGTACGCCGAGGCCGCCGGCCTGCCGTTCGGCCGCGAGCTGCTGCAATGGCTCGCCGACCAGCTGGGCCGGCGCGCCCACGACGCGCTGCACCGGCTGGCCAAGGATCCTCGTGCCGCCCTGGCCGCCGGCGCGCGCCGCCTGCTCGGCGCGGTACCGGCCACCCCGGAGGGCCGGATCCGCGTCGAGGTTCTCGGACCGCTGCGGGTGCTCGCCGACGGCACCGAGACCCATCCGGCCGGCCTGCGCCGCCGCCGGGTCCGCCAGCTGCTCACCGTGCTCGCGGTGCACGGCGAGATGGACCGTTCCCGGCTCATGGACCTGCTCTGGCCAGAACTCGACCCGGACGCCGCCGCACGCAACCTGCGGGTCACGCTCACCTATCTGCGCCGGATCCTCGACGGGCACGTGCGCAGTGACCGTGGCCGGGTGCGGCTGGTCCGGTCGAAGGGCCTCACCGTCGA
Organism: Actinoplanes aureus; assembly: GCF_015704865.1. Lineage (GTDB taxonomy): Bacteria > Actinomycetota > Actinomycetes > Mycobacteriales > Micromonosporaceae > Actinoplanes > Actinoplanes aureus. The sequence goes on from NZ_JADQTO010000037.1 coordinate 52,050, forward strand.
CGTCACCGAGCTGCGCGAACAGCTCGACGAGGCGCGGCGGGCACGCACCCGGGGCGACCCGGCGGCGGCCGATGCCGCCCTGGCCGGGGCGGTCCGGTTGTGGCGCGGCGAACCGCTCGCCGACCTGCCGGACCGGGAGAACGCGGCGGCGGCGTTGCGCGCGGAACTCACCGAGGCGGCCCTGACGCTCGGCGAGCGCCGGCTGGCACAGGGGGACACCGCGGCCGCCGGGGAACTGGCCCGGCGGGCGCTCACCGCCGAGCCGTACGCCGAGCGCGGCATGCGACTGCTGCTGGCGGTGGAGACCCAGCGCCGGGACCCGAGCGGCCTGGAACGCGCGGTCCGCCGGGTCCGGGAGGCGCTGACCGCGCTCGGCGCCAAGCCCGAGCCGGCCACCGCGATCGTGCTGCGGCAGGCCCATCTGACACGCGTTCGCGTCGCAGCGAGCTCGTTCATCTGAACCCGTACCGCCCGCGACGACCGTTCAGCGGCGGACTACATGGCTGGTCTTCGCGCCGGGGTGGCGGGACAGCAGGCGGACGTCGGGGCTCTCGGACTCCGGCTCCTCGTCCCGGCCCTGGTCCGCGTGCGCGAACGCCTCGGCCAGTTTGTCGCCGTGGATCTTCTTCGACTCTGCTGGGATGTGTTGTTCTGCCATCTCCCCATCGTCGTCCAGCCCGCCGCGATGCGACGTGGATTCGGGATGTGGGTCAGTCGGGGATGCGTGACTGCAAGGCGGTGAGCAGCGCGGCCGGGGTTCGTGGGTGGTCGAGGGTCACGGCGAACCGGTGGCCGTCGCGCAGGTGCAGGACCAGAGCCGGGCCGCCGCGCAGCACCAGGGCGGCGCGGCCGGGGAGCACCCGGTAGCCCCAGCCGCCCCACTCCAGGGGGTTGATGTCGGCGGCTTCGGCGGTGGCGATGTCGGTCAGCGGGATGTGCTTCAGCGGTACGCCGACCAGTCCCGCCACCAGCCGCAGGCCGCGCCGGTCGGCGGTGACCCGGATCCGCCCGAACGTCAGGCCCGCCAGCAAGGGGATCGCGGCCACCAGCCACAGGCCGGGCTGGACTGTTGCGGCGAGCACCGCGACAAGTGCGGCGGAGGCCAGCGTCACGCCGGTGATGAGAGGGGAACGCAAGGTTGTGCTGTAGGCCGCGCGCTCCGTCGGGCCCAGGTCGAGCGGATCGACACCGGGTGCGGCGGGTAGCACCGGCCGGGAGAAGCGGCCGGCTGCGGCGCGCACCACCAGGCCCCAGGCGAGGCCGGCCACGAACCAGAGGAAACGCCAGCCCAGCCGTGGATCGGCCGGGTTCGCGAGGGCCGCGGTCGCGGTGGCCACCCACATCCCGGCCACGGCGCCGGCGGCGGCGCCTGCCCCGATCAGCAGGAACCTGGCCACGTCTGCTTCGGCCGGGGCGCCGGCGCGCAGCGTGGCGACGGCCGCGGTGAGGGCGGTCAACCCGGCCACGATCCCGATCGCCAGCAGGGTCACCCAGAAGCCGGTGGTGGAGCTGAACCGGTCGGGTGCGCCCGACGTGCCCCAGTGCGTGGCCACCCGGGTCGGCAACTCGCCGGACCACATCGCCCAGGTGGCCGCGATGACGGCCACGGGCAGCCAGACCAGGGCTGCGGCTGCCAGAAGTCTTCTCACGGTTGTGCCTCCTTCATGATCGCGATCATCTCCGCCTCGGCCAGGCCCTGCCGCCTGGCCTCGCGGACGAACTGCCGGGCCAGCTCGACGAGCCGCAGCCGCGTCGCGTCGGCGTCGCCGCGCACCACGGCGCCGCGGCCCCGGCGCAGCTCGATCAGCTCTTCGTCACGAAGCTGGGCGTACGCGCGCAGCACGGTGTGCAGGTTGACGTCGAGCACCTCGGCCAGCTCCCGGGCCGAGGGCAGGCGCTCGCCCGGCGTCACGTCACCGCGCATGATGCCGCCGCGCACCTGTGCGGCGATCTGATCGGCGAGCGGCTCGGCCGCCGCCACGTCTACCCGGAACAACATGTTTGCATTCTACTATAACAATGTCCAGCCCGCGCAGACCGATAGGGTGGCCGTCGCATTCACGGACAATGTGGACGGCTCTCGGCGAGGTGACGCAGGTGCAGAAGGAAAGCCCAGGCCAGGTACGGGTCCCGCGGCGGGGGCGGCGGCCCGCGCGGCCGAACCCCGAGTCGGGGCCGCTGGGTGCCTTCGCGGACCGGCTGTGGCGGTTGAAGCAGGAGGCGGGCGATCCGTCGTACGAGGAGATGGCGGCCAAGCTCGGCGCGGCCGCCTCGAAGTCGTCGCTGGCCGCGGCGGCGCAAGGACGTGTCCTGCCCAGCTGGGAGACCACCTGGGAGTTCGTACGGGTGCTCGCCGTGGACCGGCTGGGGCGCGACGCCCGGGAGACTGAACAGGAGTGGCGGGAGCACTGGTCGCGGGCCGGAGCGGCGGACGAACCGGAGACCGAGCCCGGCACGGCGGGCGCCGACCAGGTGAAGGCGGCACGCGGGCGGCTGACCGCCATCGTGGTGGCGGTGGCGGCCGCGGTCGTCGGCGTGACTCTCGGGCTGGTGGTGGTCGGGTCGCGCGACGGCCGGGACGCGGAGCAACCGGCGGCCGGGCCGGTGGCGGAGCACGACGACTCGCTGTTCGAAGGGGACATCACCTACCCGGACGGGACGATCGTGCCGCCGAACTCGTCGTTCACCAAGACCTGGCGGCTGCGGAACACCGGCACGGTGGTCTGGGCCAACCGGTTCCTGGCCCGGGCGAACGAGCAACCCTGCGAGGCGCCGGTCCTGGTCGCGATCCCGCAGACCAGGCCGGGGGAGAGCGTGGACATCTCGGTGCCGGTGCGCACGCCGGACGGCCCGGCGGCCTGCAAGATCTACTGGAAGATGGCCGACGAGCAGGGGCGGACGTTCTTCCCGGCCAAGCGGCCGATCTTCCTCGACGTGCGGGTGAGCGAACGGTGAGGCCCGCGGGCCCCACCGTTCAGTCCGGGGTCAGCCGCAGTTGGTGCCGCGCTTGCCGCCCTCGGTGCCGCTGATCCGGCCCATCCAGTCCACGCACTTGTCGGCCGCGGACAGGTAGAGCGGTCCGGCGTACGAGGTGTAGTAGCCACCGTCGAACTTGGGCCAGTGAGTGCCGACCGGGTGGATCGCCAGGCCGGCCTCGACCAGGACCGCCGAGCCGGTGCTGTTGCGCTTCGCCACCACGCAGTTGTAGCCGTTCGACGCGTTGTACGTCAGGAACACCGTCCCCTTGGATCCGATGGCCGCCGAGTTCACGACGCCGTAGCCGGACCCGCACTCACCGCCGTAGCTGGCCGCCTGCGCCGGGGTGGCGGAGGCGAGAACCGCGGCCGCCGTCACCGCGAAGGTCGTTGCTGCGATCTTCTTCATGATCGGGTTCCTCTCAGCCGCAGTTGGTGCTGTAACGGGTCTTCGACGCGGTGCCGATCGTGCCGCCCCAGTCGACGCACGATCCGGCCGCCGACACGTAGACCGGACCGGCGTACGTGGTGAAGTTGCCGCTGTCCTTCACGTACGACGAGGCACCAGAGCGGCGCAGGTACGCCTCCATGAGGGTCGCGGTGCCCGGCCGCTCCCGGAGGGTCACGACGCAGTTCTTCCCGGTGGACGCGTTGTAGGTGAGGTACACCGTGCCCCGCAGGTCGGGAAGGTCGATCAGGTTGACGACGCCGTAACCGGAGCCGCACTGCCCGCCGTAGAGCGCGGCCTGTGCGGGAGCCGCCCCCATGGTCACGCCGGCCGCGGTGGCGGCGGCGGTGAGCCCGAGTGCGGCGATCTTCTGTGAAACTCGCACGAGCGAAGTTCCCTTTCTGTCGGAGGTCGTTGCCGCGATGACGCTGGCACGCTCCGGCCCGCGGCGACAGAAGATCGCCGTCCATGGAAAGTCCGCTGGAGAATTCGGAGAAATCCCGGTCGCTCCGGTGCTGGTCAGGCGAGCCGCCAGCCGGACTCGACCGAGCGCCGGCAGCTGGACGGGTCGTCCCCGCAGCTCACGTACAGAGCGGTGAGGATGGGCGCGCCGTGGCCGAGCGCGGCGCGGGGCAGCGGTCCGGTGGTGACCAGCGAGGCGAGCCCGTGACCGATGGCCCAGCTCTGGGTGGCCAGGGTCAGCGGGTCGACGTCGGCGCGGAACCGGCCCCGCTCCTTCGCCCGCTCGGCCGCCCGGACCAGCGTGTGCAGGGACTCGTCGGCGGCGGCCGGGTCCTCCAGGTCGAAGCCGGCGTCGAACATGACCCGGTAGAGGTCCGGGTTGGCCACCGCGTTGGCCAGGTAGGCGGATCCGAGGGCGGCCAGGTCGCGGACCGGATCGGCGGACAGCGGGACGGTGGCGAGCTGGGCCGCCAGGCGGCTGAAACCCTCCTGGCGCATGGCCCGCCACAGCCCGTCCATGCCACCGAAGTACGTGTACACCGCCATCGTCGACACGCCGGTGCCGGCCACGACGGCGCGCAGCGTGACCGGCTCCCGGGCCCGCAGCATCTGCGCGGCCCGCTCGATCAGCAGGGTGCGAACAGCCGGGTCCTTCGTTCTGGCCATGGCGCAACTATACATAGCAGTGCTATACATAGGCCATGGCTGTGACCCTGATGAACCCGGACGGACTGCCCAAGCCGGATGTGTACCGGCAGATGTCGATCGCCACCGGATCCCGGATGGTGTTCCTCGCGGGGCCAGGTGGCCCGCGACGCCGACGGCAAGCCGGTCGGCCCCGGAGACCTGGCCGCGCAGGTCGAGCAGGCCTACCTCAACATCGGGACGGCGATGGCCGCCGCCGGTGGATCGTTCGACGACGTGGCGAAGCTGACGATCTACGTCGTCGACTGGTCGCCGGAGAAATACCCGCTGCTCGGTGCGGGCGTGGCCCGGGCCGCCGAGAGACTGGGCGTCGACCCGGTCAAGCCCATCACGCTGCTCGGCGTGGCCGCGCTCGGCGAGCCCGACCTGCTCGTCGAGGTGGAAGCGGTCGCCGTCCTCGCATAGGCGGCTGCACCGGGGGTACGCGTCGTTACATGACTGCTAACCAGCCCAAGGAGCCGCCCGACTACGAGCGGCCGATCGATCTGACCGACACGCCGGACGGAAAGAGCCGGCCGGCACCGATTCCGGAGCACCATCCGGACGACAACGACATACCCGGCCGCGTCACTGGGCCGGACACGCCGCCGCGGACCTGATTTCGTTCATGGTGTGAGATCCCGGGGATGCGGAATGTCAACAATCGCGGCAGACTGCCGTGAGTGAATTTCGCGAGGTCTCACACCGGCCTGCTGCTCGGCGAGCGCTACCGGCTGCTCACGCCTCTCGGCGAGGGCGGCATGGCGGTCGTCTGGCAGGCCCATGACCACGTGCTCGCCCGTACCGTCGCGGTGAAGGTGGTGGCGCCGCAGCAGGCCGGTGACGACCAGGCCCGCGAGCGGATCCGGCACGAGGCCCGCGCCGCGGCGGCACTGTCGCACCCGAACATCGCTCAGGTGCACGACTACGGTGAGATGGACGCCGGCGGCCAGATCTTCCCGTACGTTGTGATGGAACTCGTCCCCGGCGGCACCCTGCTGCAACGCCTCGCCGCGGGTCCGCTGGCTCCGCAGTACGCGATGCGGGTGGCCGCGGAGATCGCCGCCGCGCTCGCCGCCGCCCACGCCGTTGGCCTCGTCCACCGCGACATCAAGCCGGCCAACGTCATGCTCGCACCCACCGGCGCCAAGGTGGTCGACTTCGGCATCGCCGCGGCGGTCAGCGCCGAGCCGGAGGACGAGGTGCTCGGCACTCCCGCGTACGTGGCGCCCGAGCGGCTCGCCGGTGACCCGATCGTGCCGGCCTCCGACGTGTACGCGCTCGGCGTGGTCCTCTACCTGCTGCTCACCGGCCGTTCCCCGTGGACCGCCGAGAACACCCGGCAGATGCTGGACGCGCACGTCTACATCGACCCGGCGCCGCTGCCCGCCATACCGCGCGTGCCGGACTACGTGATCGGCCTGTGCAACCGGTGCCTGGCCAAGGACCCCGTGCAGCGGCCGAGCGCCCAGGAGACCGCCGCCGTCCTGGCCCACGGTGCCGGGCTGCGCGTGGTGGACGACGAGCCGGCGCCGGCCGGGGCGGTCCCGGACGAGCCCACCGTCCTGGTACGGCAGCCGCAGCGCACCGCACCGCCCGAGCCGCGGCGGACGGCCGGCCGGATGCTGTGGGTGGGTGCCGCTGCCGCCGCGGTGCTGGCCGCGGGCGCCGGCGGGTGGCTGCTGCTCGACGACGACCGGGGCACCGGCGGGCCGGCGGACGCGGTCGTCGCGGCCGCGTCCGCGGTCCCTCCGGCGCCGCCGCTCTCACCCGGGGAGCCGCTGCCGTTCAGCCGGTCCCAGGCCGGCGAGCCCGGCGAGGGCCCGGCGCCGACCGGCACCCGGCCGGCCGCGTCCGGCTCCCCGAAGACCCAGCCCGGCACCGCCGGGCCGGTACCGGCGACGGCCAGCCCGGCCGGCGAGCCCACACCCACACCTACGCCCACACCGACACCCACGCCGGCACCCACGACCGGCCCGGGCGAGCCGGTACGGCGGACCTTCACCTCCACCGGTGGCACCGTCGAGGCGACGTGCCCTTCCCCGGGTACGGCGGAGATCCTCTCCTGGACGGCCACCAAGCCGTACAAGGTGCAGTCGGCCGTCCCGGGCCCGGCCGAGGCGCCGGCTGTGACGTTCAAGCGCAGCAAGACGCTGATCACTATGACGGTGACCTGCACCGGCGGAGAGCCGGCGCTGAGCTGACATCACGGCCCGGGGGAGGCGACGTGGACTCCACGCGCGAACTGCGCTGGTCGGTCGGACTCTTCCTGATCTTCCTGGCCGTCGTTCCGGTGCTCGGCAGCGCCATGGTGTACGACGCCTGGCTCCCGGTACTGGTCGCCGTCCCGATCAACACGGCCGGTGCCGCCCTCGCCGCCGTCGGCATGGGATCCCGCGACCCGGACACCTCGGCACGGCGCCTCCTGCTCGCCGCCGCGCTGATCCTGCTCGGCGACGCCGCCCTCTACGGCCTGCGAGCCGCCGTCACCTGACGGCGGCCGCCCGATCCCGGCGAAAAGCGATAGCGTATCCAGCAGGGTGAATCCCCACGGAAGGATCGACGATGACGCTTCGTGACACCCCGCCGTTCCGGGCCGACCACGTCGGCAGCCTGCTCCGCCCGCCGCGCCTGCTCAAGGCGCGTGAGCAGAAGGCCACCGGCGAGATCAGCGCGGACGAGCTGCGCGCGATCGAGGACGACGCCATCCGCGAGGTGGTCCGGATGCAGCGTGACGTGGGCCTGCGCTCGGCCACCGACGGCGAGTTCCGCCGCACCTCGTGGCACATGGACTTCATCTACCGCCTCGGTGGTGTGCACCCCACCGACGAGAAGATCCAGGTCCACTTCCGCAACGCCGACGGCGAGCTCGACTTCGAAGCGGCGGCCCTCGCCATCGACGAGCCGATCCGGCTCCGGGAGACGATCTTCGGCGACGACTTCGCCTTCCTGGCGGACCAGGTGGACGACGGTGTCACCGCGAAACTCACCATCCCGTCGCCCAGCATGGTCCACTACCGGGGCGGCCGGGCGGCCATCGATCCCGGGGTCTACCCGGACGAGGAGCAGTTCTGGGCCGATCTCAGCGCCGCCTACGCCGAGCAGGTGCGCCGGGTCGCCGACCTCGGCTGCCGTTACCTCCAGCTCGACGACACCAGCCTCGCCTACCTGAACGATCCCGCCCAGCGCCGCCTGCTCGACGAGCGCGGCGACGACGCCGAGCACCAGCACCTGCGTTACATCCGGCAGATCAACGCCGCGATAGCCGGCCGCCCAGCCGGCCTGTCCGTCACCACGCACATGTGCCGCGGCAACTTCCGCTCGTCCTGGGCCGCCGAGGGCGGCTACGACTTCGTCGCCGAGGCACTGTTCAGCGAGCTCGCCGTGGACGGCTTCTTCCTCGAGTACGACGACGAGCGTTCCGGCGGCTTCGCACCGCTGCGGTTCGTGCCACCCGGCAAGATGGTCGTCCTCGGCCTGGTCACCACGAAGAAGGGCGCCCTGGAGTCCAAGGACACCCTCAAGCGCCGCATCGACGAGGCCGCCGAGTACGTACCGCTCGACCAGATCTGCCTCTCCCCGCAGTGCGGCTTCTCCTCGACGGTCGAGGGCAACGTCCTCACCTACGAGGAGGAGGTCGCCAAACTCCGGCTGATCGCCGAAACCGCGGAGGAGATCTGGGGCTGACCGCGAACGCTCTTTCGGGCGTACGGGTGACCGGCCGTCCCCAGAAACCCGGACCGTCCCCGGGAGCCGCGCGACCGGGCAGCACCCGGGGCCCCAGCGCGGCCGCCGGGCCCGGGTGCCGGGAGATCTCTCACCGGCGGCTCAGCCGCCCGAGTTCCTTGCCGCCGCCGTCCACCAGCACCAGCTCCGCGCCGTCGAGACCGGCCCGGCTCGCCTCGCTCAGCCAGGCGCCGACCGGTACGTTGGCGCACCCGATCAGTGTGGTCGGGCCCGCGAGGGCGAGAAACGAACCGGCCGCGCCGGCGGTCCAGCGGCCGCCTTCGCCGTTGCAGCCGTCGCTGCCGGTCCACTGTCCGTTCGCCTTGAACTCGACGTAGGCGCCCACGTCCTTGCCCGCCGGCTGCCACCGGCCCAGCAGCGTCCCCGTGGTGGCCGGCTGCAGCGGCGACGGCAGTGGTACGGCGACGGCGCGGAGCTGCTCGCGGATCTCGTCGGTGACGACCGGCACCCCGGTCATCTCGGGCAGCAGGTCCGACCGCGGCGTCGGCACAGCGCCCGGCATCAGCCGCGCGACCGTCGCACCGCTCTGGTCCAGCAGGAGGCGCTCCTTGCCGTCGACCCGGAAACCGGCGACGCGTCCCAGCCAGGCGGGCATGAAGTCGGCATCGGTGGGCTGCTTCCCGGCGAGCGGGCACTCGCGGATCCGGGCGTTGACGCTGAACCCGTTGAGATTTCCGAGGAACTGGCCCTCCGTGTTCGCCTGCCAGGAACCGGTGAGCGACGTGCACCGCCCGAACACCGCGAGGTCGCCTTCGCCGCTGACGCGCAGCACGGTGTCCTCCGGCTCGCCGTCGACCGCCAGTTTCCAGAGCCCGACCAGGGCGACCGGATCGGCCCGCACCGAGGCCGACGGCCCCACCGCGGACGCACCCGGCGGAAGCGGCGTCTCGGCCCGTGGCACGGCGGGTGATTGACCGCCGCACCCGGCCAGGAACGCCCCTGCCAGTACCAAGCCGACCACCCGCAACCGCATGAGAAGACCTCCGTCCGGCTCGGCCGCCGTTCAGCCGATGCCGGTAGGACGCCGTCCCCGCCGCGCCGGTTCCTGGGCGACGGCGAAATGCCTCCGTCCGCGGCTTGGACACGGATTGTGCACGAGCTGTGGGGTCCAGGGCTGTTCCGGTGCTGTCGGATGGCAAGATCGGGTCCCGTGATCGTTGATCTTGAATTGTCCGGCACGCATGGCGTGGTGGGTACGCCGTGAGTAGTCCGGATCTCGTGGAGGCTCGTCCGTGAGGGCGGTCATCGTCGCGGCGGCGGTCGCGTTCGTCATCTCCCTGTTCGGCACGCCGGTGGCGATCCGGGTCTTCACCGCGCTCAAGGCCGGGCAGCCGATCCGTTCCCTCGGGCTCGCCTCGAACGAGGGCAAGAGGGGCACCCCCGCGATGGGTGGCGTCGTGTTCATCGTGGCGACCCTCTTCGCCTACGTCGCCGGGCACGTGGCGCTGACCACGCTGCCCGAGCGGCAGATCGCCCAGGAACAGCCGACCATGACGGCCCTCGTCCTGCTCGGTCTCCTGGTCTTCTGCGGCGCGGTCGGCTTCGTCGACGACTTCCTCAAGGTCCGCAAGCGCAACTCCGACGGCCTGTCCGCCAAGGGCAAGCTGCTCGGCCAGGCGATCATCGGCACCGGGTTCGGCATCGCCGCGCTCTATGTGGCGAGCACCAACGGCCAGACCGTGGCCAGCGAGCACATCTCGTTCATCCAGGACATCAGCTGGCTGAACGTCGGCAAGGTCGGCTCGGTGATCGTGTTCGTCTTCGTGATCACGGCGATGTCGAACGGCGTGAACCTCACCGACGGCCTCGACGGCCTGGCCACCGGCGCGTCGACCCTGGTGCTCGGCGCGTACGCGCTGATCGGGTACTGGCAATACCGGCACTGGTGCGCCGACGACACGTACGCCCGCGCCAGCGACTACTGCTACCAGGTCCGTGATCCGCTCGAGATCGCCATGATCGCGGCGGCGGCCGCCGGCGCCTGCGTGGGCTTCCTGTGGTGGAACACGTCCCCGGCGCGGATCTTCATGGGCGACGTGGGCTCGCTCGGGCTCGGCGCCCTGATCGGCGGGCTCGCGGTGGCAACCCGTACCACGCTGCTGTCGATCCTGATCGGCGGTCTCTTCTTCATCATCACGGTCACCTGGGTGATCCAGATCGTGTCGTTCCGGACCACCGGCAGGCGTGTCTTCCGGATGGTGCCGCTGCACCACCACTTCGAGCTGGCCGGGTGGAGCGAGGTCAACATCGTGGTCCGGTTCTGGACCGTGGCCGGTGTCTGCGTGGCGGTCGGCCTGGGCCTGTTCTACTCGGACTTCTTGGCGGCCGTCGGATAGGGCCACGGCGTCGCGGGGTGAGCGTGCCCCGCTGCCCGGGCCCGGCGGTCGCGCTGGGGCCGGGACCGGGCAGCCGGTCGCGGGGGAGCGGCGGGACTGTTCGTGGACTCGTACCTCGCATGGTTGTAACAGGGTGTTTCATGCCGGGCCGGTGGAATCGCGGATGATCAGGTCGGTGGCGAGCTCGACGTGCCGGGCGTCGAGATCGTGGAGGTTGATCATGCGGAGCAGGAGCGTGACGGCCATTCGGCCGAGTTCGGCGAGCGGCTGGCGCACGGTGGTGAGCATCGGGTCGGTGGCCCGGCTTATCTCGGCGTCGTCGAAGCCCGCGATGGAGAGGTCGGCCGGCACGCGAAGGCCGCGTTCCCGGGCGGCGCGCAACGCGCCCACCGCGATCTTGTCGTTGAAGCAGGCCAGCGCGGTGGGCCGGGCCGGGTGGTCGAGGAGTTCGGCGGCGGCGCGGTAGCCGAGCTGGACCGTCGGTTCGATGAAACGCAGCAGGTCCGGGGCGGGCAGGACGCCGACCTCGGCGAGTGCGGCGGCGTAGCCGGCCATCCGGGCGTCGGTGACCAGCCATTCGCGGGGGCCGGCGATGATGCCGACTCGCCGGTGGCCGTGCTGCACGAGATGGGTCATGAGGGCTCGGGCGCCGGTGAGGTGGGCGGCCGAGACGGCCGCTATGTCGGGCGGCGGGGGAGTGCGCGGGTCGAGTACCACGAACGGAAAGCCCTGGTCACGCAGCCGGCTCAGGTCGGCCGCGGACTCCGGCGGGAGGATCAGGATGCCACCGTCGATGCCTGACCGGCCCGGTCGGCCGCCGAGGACGGTGGTCAGGCCGTGCAGTTCGAGTGTGTCGACGATCGAGGAAACCATCGGGCCGAAGTACTCGTCGAGCGGGTACGGGCAGTGGACGTGGACCGAGCCCGCGCGCGGCTGCCGGCCGGCCGCGCGCAGGACCAGGTCACGGGTGTGCGGGGCGACGTTGGCGTGACCGTTGAGCACCCGGGAGATCGTCGCGATCGACAGTCCGGTCTCGGCGGCCAGCTCACGTACCGTGCTCACCGGTAGAGCCGCAGGTCGGCGACGCTCCACCAGTTCTCGCTCGCCGCGGTCGTGGTGATCCGCAGATGGCGGGCCCGGGTCAGGGGCAGGTCGACGTTCGTCAGCTGCCCGCTACCCTGCCCGGCGGCGACGGTCCGCCATCGGACGCCGTCGACGCTGACGGACAGTTCCCAGCCGCGGGCGTAGTCGCCGAGGTTGCCGCCGCTGTCGATCGCCACCCGGCGGAACTCGCGGACCCGTCCGAGGTCGACCTGGAGGAACTGGCCGGGTGCCTGGGCGGCGCCGCTGGACCAGCGGGTGGAGGCGTCGTCGTCGATCGCGCCCGCACCGGTGGCGGTGGCGCCGTCCAGATCGAGTTGCCGCAGGGACGGGCCGCGGAGCCGGGGCCAGGTGAAGGTGGCGAGGGCACCGCCGGGCAGCGTGTACTCGAAGATCCGCGAGCCGAGCGCGACGGCGAACGTGCGCGGGTCGTCGTTCTGGTTGTGCACGATCAGGGCCGTCGAACCGTCCGGGTTGCGGAACGCCACGTCCATGATCTGGCCGTTCCAGCCGGTGGTGCCGAACGACGTGCTGCCGATACGTACCGCGCCGGGCTTCACGAACTTGGCCAGGTGCCCGATGGTGAAGTACTCCGCGTCGGCCCGGAACGTGCCGCCGGGCAGCACGGTCAGCAGGCCGGTGCAGGTGTCGCAGCCGCCCAGGTGCGGGCCGCCGTTCTGATCCAGGGCGATGTTCCAGTTGACCACCGACTTGGCCCAGTTGCGGGTGGTGCCGATGACCAGGTTGCGGGCGTGCCAGGTGAGCGTGCCGCGGAAGATCTGCTCGGGCGTGTCGTCCGGGCCGTGCGAGCCGGAGCACTCGGTGAACCAGATCCCCTTGTCCGGGTACGCCTCGTGCAGCGCGCTCTGGGCGGCCGGGTCGCCGTAGTAGCAGTGGAAGGCGGTGCCGGCGAGCCACTTGGCCGCCGGGCTGTCGAGCAGACGGTACGGGTAGTCGGTCTCCGGGTCCTCGCCCGGCGGTGTCGACTCGATGTCACCGGGGTGGGTGGCCCAGTTGTGGTCGTAGCCGAGGATCTTGGTGCGCAGGCCGGCTCTCGCCAGCTTCGGCCCGAGCGCGGAGATCACCGCGGCCGCCTGGCGGACCGGCAGGTCGGTGCCGGGGTAGCCGCTCGGGCGCCGGTTCTGCGGCTCGTTCTGCACGGTCAGGTAGTCGATCGGGACTCCGGCGGCGGTGTACGCCTGGACGAACTTGACCAGGTAGCGGGCGTACGCGTCGTACACCCGCGGGTCGTCCTTCAGCCGTCCGCCGACCAGGGAGTCGCTGGTCTTCATCCAGGCCGGTGGGCTCCACGGCGTACCCAGGATCTTGAGGTTGGGGTTGAGGCGTTTGGCCTGCCGCAGCAGCGGCAGGATCTGGGCCTCGTCGTGCCGGATGCTGAAGTGCCGCAGGGCGAAATCGCCCGGCACGTCGTCGTAGGTGTAGTGCTCGGCGGCGGCGGTGAAGTCCGACGAGCCGATCGGCTGGCGCAGGAAGCTGACGCCGATGCCGGTGCGCGGGTCGAACAGCGAGCGCATCGCCCGGTCCCGCTCGGCGGGGGCGAGCCGGTACAGCACGGCCGCCGCGGAGTCGGTGATGGAGGCGCCGAAGCCGTCCATGCTCTGATAGGTCCGGTTCGGATCGACCGTGATCGTCGGATGCGTGCTCTCACCGCGCTGCCACGAGACCGGCTCTCGTTCGTGCAGCGACTCGGCGCGATCCACGGTGGTCACCCACACTCGCGCGGTGGGTGCCGGTGCTGAGGGGACTGCCCCGGCGGGAAGGCCGGCGGCGACCAGAAGCAGGGCCAAGAAACGCATCGCCACTCCTGACTATCGGATGTAACGAGCGAAACATTTCTGTAACACATAGTCAAGGATGGATGGTTACGTTAACATCGCCGCAAAATCCCCCAACGGAAAGGCCGCGCCATGAAATTTGGGCGGTTGTGGGCCGGCGGCTTATTGGTCGCCGCTCTCCTGGTGGCACCGGGCGCGCCGGCAGCGCAGGCGGCGACGAACGGGTTCCGCGGTGTGAACTGGGCCGACGAACGTGACAACTTCGTGAACGACATCCTGGTCCTGGGTGGGCTGAGCACCTCGGACAGCTACGCCACGACGCAGGCCAAGGCGGACGACATCCTCACCGGCTTCCAGAACAACCTGGGTGCCAACACCGTCCGGATGCCGGTCAACCATCCGACGGTCTCGGGTGCCTACTGGAACTCGTACATCGGCGCCATCGACATGGCGAGCAGCAAAGGCATGAAGGTCATCCTCAGCTACTGGGAGAGCTCCGCCGACCGGGACGGATCGGTTGACGATCTTCCCCAGTTCTGGTCGATGTGGCAGACCATCGTGAACCGGTACGCCGGGAACGCGAACATCCACTTCGAGCCGTTCAACGAGCCCTACGCCTACAGCGACGCCGACTGGAAGAACCTGGCAGCCGAGTGGCTCAGCCGGTACCCGAGCGTTCCCCGCGGTCGGGTCATCATCAGCGGCGCCGGGTACAACCAGCGGCTCACCACGATCGGCAGCGACAGCCGGTTCGACGGCACGCTGATCTCCCGGCACACCTACCAGTTCTTCGACACCGGGCGGCTCACCGAGGACGCGTGGCGGGAGTCGCTGCGGACCAGCGTCGGCGCGTACGCGAGTCGGGTTCTGATCACCGAGTTCGGCGCGCCGATGACCGACGGCCGCAACTACAACGCGCCTACCGCGACCGACAGCTTCGTGGCTTTCATCCGCGGCACCGCCGCGGAGGCCCGATCGCTCGGGCTGGGCACGGTCTACTGGCCGGGGGTACGCCCGAACGACTGGTACCGCCTCCAGCAGATCAACGGCAGCGGTACGAACCTGACGCTCTCCACGACCAGCGCCTCGGGTCGTGACCAGCTCCGGTACTCGTGGGGTCTGGACGGCGGGGGCAACGTGGCGCTCCCGCACTACCGGCTGGTGAACCGCAACAGCAACCGGGTCCTCGACGTGGTCAGCTCGTCGATCGCCAACAGCGCCGAGGTCAAGCAGTACGGGTGGAACGGAGGCCAGAACCAGCAGTGGTCCCTTGAGGATCTCGGTACGGGGTATCTGCGGATCGTCAACCGGTTCAGTGGGAAATGCCTGGACGTGGCGTCGGCCTCCACCGCCGACGGAGCCAATGTCGTTCAGTACACCTGCGGCGGCGGGACCAACCAGCAGTGGCAGTGGCAGGGCTCTCGTCTCGTCGCGCGGCACAGCGGGAAATGTCTTGATGTAGTGGGATCGGGAACCGGCGACGGGGTGGACGTCAGCGTCTATGCGTGCCATTCCGGGACCAACCAGCAGTGGACGCTGGTGGCGTCATGAAGCGACTCCTGGCCTTCTTGACCGTGTTTCTGCTGGTGACCCCGGGGGCGGCACACGCTGCGCCGGTCACCGTCACCAACGGCGTGCAGTTCATCGACACCGGCGGCAACGTGGTGCACGCCCACGGCGGCGGCATCCTCAAGGACGGCAACTACTACTACTGGTTCGGGGAGAACCGCAACGCGGACAACACGTTCCGGGCCGTCTCCGTCTACCGGTCCACCGACCTGCGCACCTGGGAGTTCCGCAACAACGTGCTGACCCCGGCCGCCGCCGGCGAGCTGCAGGGCGCCAACATCGAACGGCCGAAGGTCATCTACAACGCGTCCACCGGCCGGTACGTGATGTGGATGCACAAGGAGAACGGGCAGAACTACAGCGAGGCCCGGGCCGCGGTGGCCTCGTCGGCCACGATCGACGGCACGTACACCTATCACGGCAGCTTCCGGCCGCTCGGCCACATGTCGCGGGACATCACGCTCTACAACGACGGTGGGACCGCGTACATGATCTCCGCCGCGGACGAGAACTACGACCTGCACATCTACCGGCTCACCGCCGACTATCTGAACGTGGCCACGCTGGTCGGCAACTTCTGGAACGACGCACACCGGGAAGCACCGGCCATGTTCAAGCGGGGCAGCACGTACTTCCTGCTCACCTCCGGTGCCACCGGCTGGAACCCCAACCAGGCCAAGTACGCGACCGCGTCCTCGATCACCGGCCCGTGGACCGGCTGGACCAACGTCGGTGACGGCACCACCTTCCGCTCCCAGCCCACCTACGTGCTCCCGGTCGGCAACAGCTTCCTGTACATGGGTGACCGCTGGGCCGGAGCGTGGAGCGGCCCGGTCAACGACTCCCAGTACGTCTGGCTGCCGATCACCTTCCCGTCGGCGACCAGCATGAGCCTGACCTGGTACCCGACCATCACGATCGACACGGCGGCCGGCACGGTCACCGGCACCCCGGTCACCTACTACCGGGTGACCAACCGCAACAGCGGCCGGGTGATGGACGTGATCAGCTCCTCGGTCGCCGACAACGCCGAGATCAAACAGTGGGGCTGGAACGGCGGCGCCAACCAGCGCTGGGAGTTCCGCGACGTGGGCGGCGGCTATTTCAATGTCGTCAACCAGAACAGCGGCAAGTGTCTGGACGTCGCCTCGTCGTCCACGGCCGACGGCGCGAACGTGATCCAGTACGCGTGCGGCGGCGGCAGCAATCAGCAGTGGCAGTGGCAGTCGTTCAGTGGCTACTTCCGGCTGGTCGCCCGGCACAGCGGCAAGTGCCTGGACGTGGTCAGCGGGGGCACCGGCGACGGCGCCGACATCAGCCAGTACGCCTGCAACTCCGGCACCAACCAGCAGTGGTCCCGCACCGCGGTGTGACCTGCGGCACTGCCGGCCGTTCGCACGGATCGGCAGTGCCGCCACTCATATCGGCATGACGAACGAGCCGAACTCCACGCCGCTCTCGATCCTGAGTACCTCGCTTCCCGGGGGTAACCGCCGTCTTCCTGGCCACCGATTCCCTCGAGGTGACCACACTGGCGGCGGTCCTCGGGGGCCCTTGACATGCGAGACGAGGCCGCGCCGGGCGGACCCGCGATTCCGGCGACCGAAGTCCGCCCTCGGAAGGGCTGGTGGACCCGCGGGTCTCAGCCGGAGTCTTCGCCGCCGGAGCCGGAAGCCGAGGGCGTCTGATCCCATTCGCCGCTCACGCTGACGCGGATCGGCCGGGCGCTCGACGTGCTGGACATCCGGTTCCTCAACGACGGCGGCGGTAGCCTGCTGGCGATGTGGGAGCGGCACGCGACGCTGCTCACTCTGGAAGGCCCGGACGACGAGATCCTCGTCATGCGGGTCCATGACGAGGATCTCGTCGAGCTCATCGACTGCGGGGCCGCGGTGGCGACGTCCTTCGTCGACTGGCTGCACGAGGAGGGGGGACTGCTGTAGCCCTCAGGCCGGGTGGCGCAACAGCGGGCGCGCGAGCCAGGTCGCGGCCAGCGCCACCAGGCAGAGGGCGGCCAGGCTCAGGAAGCCGATGCGGAACGAGCCGGTGGCGTCCTTGACCGCGCCCAGGGCGTACACGAACGCGAAGCTGCCCAGGTTCGCGCAGAAATTGCCGAAACCGCTGATCAGGCCGGCGCGTTGCGCGCCGAGCACCTCCAGGGGTACGGCGAACAGCGGGCCGAAGTAGACCTGGACGAAGACCGACACGAGCGCGACCACGAGCAGCACGCCGAGCATGCCGGGCACGTACGTGAGCAGGGTCAGGCCGGCGGTGAGGCCGGCCAGGGAGCCGCCGATGATCAGCAACGGCCGGCCGACCCGGTCGGACACGTACCCGCCGAGGAAGTTGGCCGGGGCGGTGACCGCCGAGCCGAGCGCGGCCACCAGCCCGGCCGCGGCGAGCGACTGGCCGCGGTCGACCACCAGGTAGGTGGGGAGCCAGAAGGTGAAGCCCTGCGCTACGGCGAGCCGGGCGAACTGGATGACACCGGTCAGCCACATGATCGGATGCCGGAGCAGGGCGGGCAGGTCGCGGACGCGTACCCCGCCCTGGGCGGCGGGGCTGTCGCCGGCACCGGCCCACCAGTAGAGCGCGCACGCCAGCAGGCCGCCGGCGGCGAACAGCACGAACAACGGTTGCCAGCCGAGCGGGCGGACCAGCAGCGGGCCCAGCGAGCTGAGCAGGATGTTCGACGAGAAGCCGCCGACCACGTACAGGCCCATCGCGGTGGCCCGCCGGCCGGACGGGAACTGCTGGGTCATCAGCAGCAGCCCGGGCGCGAACACCAGCGCCCGGAAGAACCCGGACAGCGCCTGGTTGAGCAGCAACGCCTCGTAGGAGGTGAGCACGGTGAACAGCGCGGCCAGCAGATTGGTGCCGAGCAGTCCGGTCAGGAACAGGCGGCGCGGGGTGAACCGGTCGGCCAGGTAACCGGAGGGGACCTGCATCAGGGCGTACACCAGGTTGGTGACCGCGGCGAGCGTGCCCGCCTGGGTGAAGCTGAGCCCCAGGTCGGAGCGGATGAGCGGCAGGAACAGGGCCAGCCCGCCGAAGATGAGCCCCTGAGTGCTCTGGCAGACGACCACCAGCGTGATGATCGAACGCCGTCGTCCGGCACGGCTCAAGGTCACCACGTCACCGACCGTACCCGGT
The DNA here is from genome assembly GCF_015704865.1 of Actinoplanes aureus. Lineage (GTDB taxonomy): Bacteria > Actinomycetota > Actinomycetes > Mycobacteriales > Micromonosporaceae > Actinoplanes > Actinoplanes aureus. The sequence continues at coordinate 70,321 of NZ_JADQTO010000037.1, forward strand.
GGCGCATATTGATATGAGCCGGGCGGGATGGCGACGGAGCCCTCCCGCGCAGGACAATGCGTAGGTGCATCACCTTCGATGCTCCGTGGAGCGGATCGGCACGCGCCTGCTCGTCAGGTGCGGAGGCGAACTCTGCGTCGCGACGGTCCCGCAGGTCCGGGCCGCGCTCATCAAGTGCCTGGTCGAGCAGCCGGACGCGGTGATCGCCGACCTGGCCGGGACGGTGGTGATCGAACGGACGGCCTTGTCGGTGTTCGCCGCGGTCGCCCGGCAGGCCGCTCTCTGGCCGGGCACCCCGCTGCTGATCTCCGGGACCGATCGCCAGACCGCCGAGTGGCTGGTCGCCGGGCACAGCCGGCTGGCGGCGTTCCCCTCCGCCGACGACGCCCTGGCGGCCGAGTCGCGCCGTCTGACCACGTCGGTCAGTGACCTCCTGCTTCCGCTCGCCGGGTCGGCCCAGCGGGCCCGGCACGTCACCGTCGAGGCGTGCATCCGCTGGGAACTGCCGGAACTGGCCGCACCGGCCAGCCTGGTGGTGAGCGAGCTGGTGGCGAACGCCGTGATGCACGCCGAGACGATGATCGACCTGCGCGTGAACCTGGGCCGCCGCTATCTCATGATCGCGGTACGGGACGGGTCGAGCGCTCCGCCGCGCCTGCCACCCGGATCGCCGGACGGCCCGGCGTCGGCGCACGGGTTGCACCTCGTCGACGCGCTGACCATGCACTGGGGCTCGATGCCCGCCGAGGGCGGGAAGGTGGTCTGGGCGACGCTGGCCAGGACCTGAGCCACCGAGCAGCCGCGCGGCACCTCGTCAGACACGGGCAGGCCGGCGCGGCGGCGGCAAGGCCGCCACCGGAGGCGCTCGAAGCCGGGCAGGCCGCTGCGGTTGGCGGGATTCAGCGCACGCGCCGTCATCACCCGGTCGCCGTGCGACGCGGAGACGCCCTCGATCTCTTCTCCCCGATAATGTGCATCCTGAAGTGCGTGTTTCCGCCGGAAGGGGAGGCGATGGCCCGCTACGCGGTCCTGCTGCGCGGCATCAATCTCGGTCGATCCAGGCGGGTCGGCATGGCCGACCTTCGGGCGCTGCTCGTCGAGGAGGGGTACGAGGGAGTCGCGACCCTGCTCCAGAGTGGCAACGTCGTCCTCGAGTCGGACATGTCGCCCGCCACGCTGCGAAAGGCGCTGGAAGGCACTCTGCAGGAGCGGTTCGGGATGCCGATCGAGGTGATCCTGCGCAGCCGTGACGAGCTGGCGGCCGTGGTGCGGCGCAACCCGCTCGGGAACGTGGCGGACGACGGCTCCCGGTATGTGGTGGCGTTTCTGGCCTCACCGGCGACCGGAGATGATCCGCTGGCGGGTGTCGACGCCGGCGACGAGCGCTATGTGATCTCCGGTTCGGAGATGTATCTGTGGCTGCCGGCCGGGCAACAGAACAGCCCGCTCATGAAGGCGCTTGGCAAGATCAAAAACGGGCCTTCGGCGACCGTACGGAACTGGAATACGGTGGAGAAACTCCTGGCGATGCTGGATCGTCCTGGAGCGTGATCGTGGTTCAACGGGTTCGGGTCCGGTGGAGCGCGGCCGGCCGGGGCGCGCGGCACGCCGATGCTCGCCGTGGTCTGAGCAAGCCGGTTCTGCTGCCTGACGCGCTGCCCGACGGCGACGTGGTGGTCCATGAGGTCCTGGCCGACGAGGCGAACGGGTATGTCCGCCGGGGCGAGGTGCTGACCGGTGAGAGCACCGGGCTCGGCCTTCAGTTCGGCGGGGACGAGGCGGCGCTGACCGTGGCCCTGCTGCCGTGGGCGGTCTATCCGCGCCGGGAGTGGCCGGCCAAGCTGTTCACGCTGGGTCCGGGGCAGGTCGGTCGTTATCGGGCGAACTTCCGCTTTCTCATCACCCGGTGTTGCTGCAACCCCAGCTGGTACTACGAGGACTGGCTGGTGCATGTCAGCAACGGGTCGCCGCGACCTGATCGGTTCGTGCACGGCAAGCCGCACTTCGCCGTCGACCACCGGGTCCATTTGTATGGCGGGCGTGCCCGTTCCGGTCAGTGAATGGTCAGGGCGCCGTCGGCGACGGTGAGCGTGCCCGGTGGCGTGCGGGCGAAGGTGTGCGGGGCGGCGAACGCGGTGGTGTCCAGCGTCAGGCGGGCCACCTCGGGGAACTGCTCGGAGCGTAGCCGCCAGGTGCTGTCATCGGACGGGGCGGCGAGGTTGATCGTCGCGGCGGTGTGCCAGCTGACCAGGGTCAGCTGGGCGAGGTCAGGCGGACCGGTGAAGGCGGGTCTGACCCTCGGCCGGCTGTCGTTCAGCTCGGCAGCGAGGTACGGGCTTCGGGCGGTCCACTTCTCGACCAGGCCCCGGAACGCCGCATCGCGCTCCGGGGCGCCTGCGGCGGCGAGCACGTCACTGCCCGCTCCGGCGAGGGCGGCGCACAACTCGCGTACCGGTATCCGGCCGACGACGTGCGGGAACCGGACGGCGCGGATCGCCACCATCGCCCGGTAGACGGCGAAGGCCGCCTGACGGGCGACGCCCAGCGGCGGGCGGGTCGGCTGCCGCGGTCCACGCCGGCGCGTCCGGGCAGTGGTGGCGTCGGCGGCCCGGCCGGCGTGCGAGAAGTGCCACGACCAGTCCTCGATGTAGACGGTCGCGGCCTTCGCGCGCAGCCGGCCTCGGGCGCCGATGCGGATGTCCGGGCCGGTCATCAGGGGTACGCCGGAGCGATCGTCACTGTCGAACCGGACCAGGTCGACGCCGTCGAGGTACAGGTGGACGGCCGGGGTCTGCGGGCTGTCCGGGGCGGCGTACCGGCGTGGTGCGGAGAGCTCGACGAAGCCGGACAGGTCGCTGCCGGCCCGCTCGACCCGAAGCATGCCGACCTCGGCGCGGTCCAGGTCGTAGTCACGGCCCAGGTCGATCTCGTCGAGCGGGGTCAGGGCGGGCATGACCAGGCCGAGGTAGTCGCGGTGGTGCGCCGGTTCCTCGGCCGCTTTGCCGAGCAGCGACCGCATTTCCGGGCCGGCGATCTCGATCATCCATTCGCGGCGGGACAGTGCCAGGTCCGCCATCCAGGCGAGGGCGGCTCGCGCGCGTCGTTCACGTAGCCAGTCGGGGCGGGTGAGCGCCGCGCGGAACAGCGGTCGCGTGTTGTTGTCCCAGACGTCGGCGATCCGCGCGACCTCACGGCGGTCGAAGTGGCGGCCGTCCGCGGCGAGCTGCGCGATGCTGGTGATCGATTGGTCCAGCAGCCCGGCGAGCATCGGCATTGCGGCGAACCTGCCCATGTCCGCGCTCCGATCGTGTGGCCGCATGGCCGTCCAAGAGTGACATACGTGCGCATATGGCATTCAGGGGCGTGCTTCGATGTCCACATACGACTAACGTGCTCGTGATGCGACGTTTGATCACGTTTTTGTCCCTGGTCCTCGGCGTGGTGCTTGGCGTGCCGGGCTCGGCGTCGGCGATCGCCAACGGCGAGCCGGTGCCGGACGGCAGATACCGCTTCTCGGTGAAGCTGACGATGACCGGAATTCCGACCGCCACCGGCGGGCGCCGCAACAGCGCCTGCTCAGGAGCTCTCGTCGCCGCCGAATGGGTGATCACCGCGGGGCACTGCTTCCGTGACGCGAACGGTGTGCGGGTCGAATACCCGGTGGCGGACCTGACGACGGCTACCGTCGGGCGCACCGACCTGGCCGGGACCGGCGGGCACGAGGTCGAGGTGGTCGCGGTGCGGCAGTCACCGACCGCGGACGTGGCCCTGGCCCGGCTGGCGACGCCGGTGCGCGACGTGCGCCCGATCAGGCTAGGCAAGCGCGCGCCGGAACCCGGCGATGTGCTGCGGGTGACCGGGTACGGGTCGACGACCAGCGTCAACCCGGCACCGGTAACGCGGCTGCGCACCGGCCAGATGGTCGTGGTGTCGGTAGCCTCCTCGGTGGTCGGCTTGAGCGGGTTCGCGCCGCAGCCGGACACGACGCCGTGCCCGTACGACTCGGGCGGCCCGTTCTTCACCGAGTCAAAGCGTGCCCGCCCGGCGCTCGTCGCGCTGGTGAGCGGCGGGCCGAGCTGTCCGCACACCGGGGTGGAGAGCGCCGCCCGGACCGACAACATCGCCGACTGGATCCGGGCCGCAATCCGCGCCGGATGACGGCATGCAGGACCGGACTAGGGCCCGATGCCGCTGCCGGCGGTCTCGCAACGGCGAGCCGGGCGACGCTGCCGTCGGGCGTCGCCCGGTGGGTTGCTGGGGCCGTCGGGCGTCACTAAGGGGCCCGCTGAGCCGGGGGTGTCGTCCGGTGGGTCGTTGGGCGTCGCCCGGTGATTTGCTGGGTCGTTGGGCGTCGCCCGGTGATTTGCTGGGTCGTGGGGCGTCGCGCGGTGGTTCGCTGGGGCCGTGGGGCGTCAGTGGGTGATTTGCTCGGCCGCCGGGCGTCACCGGGTGGTTCGCTGGGCCGTCGGGCGTCAGCGGGTGATTTGCTGGACGCCGGGCGTCACCGGGCGGTTCGCTGGGCCGACGGGCGTCAGCGGGTGATTTGCTGGACGCCGGGCGTCACCGGGTGGTTCGCTGGGCCGACGGGCGTCAGCGGGTGATTTGCTGAACGTCGGGCGTCACGCGGTGATCCGCTGGACCGCCGCCTTCGCGACGGAGCGGTTGCCCGCCTTGTCGATCGCGGTGTAGGTGAAGCGCATCGTGCCCTTGGCCGGAGCCTGGAACGGGGCGCGCCACGCGCCGGAGGCATCCGGCGCCACGGTGATGGCCCTCGTCCTTCGCGTGGCGGCTGCCCTGGACGCGACCTTCCGCCACCCGGCGCCGGTGTAGGCGAACCAGGTCTGGCCACGCTTCACCACGGCGGTCAGCGTCACACTGCGCACGCCGACACCGTCGTCGGACGCCTTGCCCGTCAGCGTCGCCCAGGACCTGCCGCTCGCCGGGTTCGCCGGTGTGGTCAGGGTGACGATCGGCCCGGTGGCGTCCTTCTTCGCGGTGACCGTGCCGGCGGCGCGCGGCGTGGCTGCGCCGTTCTCATTGACCGGCGCGACCGTGACCTCGAACGTGCCCGGAGCAGCGTACGCATGTGTGGTGGTCGCCTCGGCCACGCTGGCCTCGACGACGCTGGTCTGGCCGTCACCCCACGAGATTTTGATGTTGTCGGCCTCCTCATATGTCTGGTAGGCCAGTGTCACCGCGTCGCCGATCCAGGTCGTGGACTGCTTGACCTGATAGCCGCCGATGACCGTGGACACCGTGACACGCCCGGCCGACTCGCGGGTCCCGCCGGAGACGGTCACCGTCGGTGTGAACGTGCCGACGCTCTGATAGGTGTGCGGCACCTGCGTGGTGCTGCCCGGAACCGTCTCGGTCGTCCCGTCGCCCCAGTCGATGACCTGCGTGCTGTCGCCGGAAGCCGACGAGCGCAGGAGTGTGGTCGACTGGCCCGCCCAGATGCTGTAACTGGTCAGCCGGTACGGCCCGTCCGGTGCCGCCTCCCCGGACGCGAGGGTCGCCACGGTGACGGCGGCGCCACCGAGCACCGCTGCGCCGAGCGTGAGGCCGACGATCTTTTTCACGCGGCGGGGCTGGACCATGACCCGCAGAATACGGATCAGGCCGCTGCGTGATCAACTCTGGGTCCGGCGAGCGTAGGCGCGGGCCGCCCGTGCGCGGTCGCCACAGCGAATGGAACACCAGTGCCGGCGGCCGTTGCGCAACAGGAACCGGGTGCACGGTGGCGAGTCGCAGGCGGCCAGCCGGTCGGCGTCAGGGCCGGTCAGCAGGTCAGCGGCGTCAGCGGCCAGAACGCCGAGGGCATGGTCGACGACCTGGTCGGTCGGGTGCGGCGCCACCCGGTAGGGCCCGGCGGAGCTGACCCACCGTAGCGGGGCTGCGGTGGGCACCCGGGTGAGCGCGTCGTTGACCGCGGTCACCGCCTCAGCGGGTGGCAGGGTGCGGTCGATGCGGGCGGTCAACAAGGCCCGGACGTGCTGCCGCAGGGCGCGCACCCGGGTCGCGCAGATCTCGTGCAGCCGCGCATCGGGTGGAACGAGACCCCGGTCCACGAGCCAGCGGGTGGCGTCTGCCGGGGTGTCGATCAGATCCAGCACCTGGCCGCCGGTGCCGGTCAGCACGCTGTCGGCCAGATCCAGAGCGGGGTGGAGCTCGGCGCCCGGAGCGGCTGGCGGATGAACGACCTCGGTCATGCTTCTCACGTTAGGGCTTGCCGTCATCCGTGACAAGCGGATAACGTCACGGATGACAGCCGATTTTTCCGTGAGGAGTCCGTGATGGTGGATGTTCGTGTCTACGGTGGCCCGACAGCACTCTTCGAGTTCGGTGGCCTGCGCTTCCTGACCGATCCGACCTTCGACGAGCCCGGCGACTATCCGTTGCCGCGCGGCAGCGTGCTGACCAAGACCGCGCCGTCCGCGATCACGCCCGCCGAGCTCGGCCCGGTCGACGTGGTGCTGCTCTCGCACGACCAGCACCCCGACAATCTCGACGACTCCGGGCGGGAGCTGCTGTCCCGTGTGCCGCTGACCCTGACGACCGAGAGCGGGGCGGGCCGACTCGCCGGCAACGCGCGGGGTCTCGCGCCCTGGGCTTCCACCGAGCTGGAGCGTCCCGGCGGCGGCACGGTCACTGTGACGGCGGTGCCCGCGCTGCACGGTCCCGAGGGCTCGGAGCCCATCGTGGGCGAGGTCGTCGGATTCGTCCTGACCGGCGACGGCTTGCCCACCGTCTACGTCAGCGGCGACAACGCCTCACTCGACCGCGTCAAGCAGATCGCCGACCGTTTCGGCCCGATCGACACGGCGATCCTGTTCGCCGGCGCCGTCCGCGGCGACTTCGTCGGGAATGCGCTGCTCACTCTCGACAGCGCCCAAGCCGCCGAGGCGGCGGTCATCCTCGGAGCCCGGCACATCGTGCCGGTGCACTACAACAGCTGGGCGCACTTCACCGAGGGCCGGGACAGGCTGGAGGAAGCATTCTCGGCCGCCGGCCTCGCCGGCCGGGTGCAATGGCCGTGACCAACAGTCGCCCTCACCCGCGTGTGCTGGTCACGGCCCGGCGGTTGCGGCAGTGCACGCATGCGGTGGCGGGGCGGGTCCTAGCCGGCTGCGGCTGATTGCCGGCCTGAGACCTACGGCTCCTCCACCGCTGCGATCCGGTATTTACGGACCTCGGCCGCGAGGATCGGGGGAAGTTCCATGTCCGGGCCGCCGGAATCGCGGAAGGCGTGCAGGTGCTCGTCGGACTCCCACCGTTCGAAGACGTTGATCCGCCCGGCATCGAGCTCGTCCGGCGCCTGCGAGAAGTCGAAACAGCCGGGTGCCTGCCGTGCCAGCCGAGACACGTCGGCCACCGCGGTCAGATAACGGTCCCGTTCAGCCGGATCGACCTGCAACATCCCCGCGATGATGATCACTTAACCTCCTGGAGGCTCTGACAGGAATTGAACATGCGCCCAAGGCGGCCTGAACAGGATGCCGTCCCCTGCCCGGTCATGCTGCTCAGCGCACCGCCATCTAGGCGAATCCCACCCTGAGCGGGCAGTCACCGAAGGTCAGCCGCAGCCCATCTTCGGCCGCCAGCGTCAACGACTCGGCCGGCGGCGGACCGTTAAGGATCGGAATGCCAGCCGTTCCGAATATGGGGTTGGTCGGACTCACGAGATCCACACCGCCACGCTAGACCGATTAGTGCGACCAGGCACTGCGAGATCCCGGCGTGTCGTTTCCAGGCTGGCTCCGCGGGGGCTGGTTCCGAAAGGCTAGCGATGACCTCCTCGCGTGCCGGCCACTGCGGCTGACCTTCCTTGCGTGCCGGCCCCTGCGGCTGACCTTCCTTGCGTGCCGGCCGCCGCGACGACGCTCGACGGGGCCGCCAACCCTCCTGGGCCATCGCGACCCCTTGCGACTGCGCGTCGCCGCTGGCTGGACGTCGGCGTCGCTGCTGTGACTGGATGCCCCGGGTTTCGCTGTGCGTTGCTGGTGTCGGGGTGCCCAGTTGGCTGTGTGCTGCTGCTGGTGGCCGGGCCGGGTTGCGCCGGGAACGCCCGTCGATGTTGGCGTCGGCTCGCGTCCATATTGGCGCGATACATCACGTGCTGGTGATTTCGTTGTCACCTTTGGTATTGACCGATGAAACGGTCGTTCGTGACGATGGCCTTTCGGCGAACATACGGGGGTTCTTCGCGATGGCGACGGCTCTGTTCAAACAGCTCGCCGTGCCGCCTGACTCGCCATGCCATGCCGCGAGCCGTGTCGGACCTGGCTCTCGCCGCGCCATCACCGGCGGCTTCGCAGGAAGGCCTGGACGGGGCACGCGCGCAGGGCTGCTGGCCTCCGCCGGTACGTCGCCGCGCCGCCAGCTGGTTTTTGCTCCGGCCAGTGCGCGGGTTGGCATAGGACAGTCGGAGGGTTGTCGGAGGCCGGAGCAACGGCCGGAGGGGCCGTTGGGAGGCCGGAGCAATGGCCGGAGAGGGCTGGCGGGGCCGAACGAACGGCGGGGGCCGTCGGGAGACCAGAGGGATGGCCGGAGGGTCGTCGGAGGCCGGAAGAGTGGCCGGAGACCGCCGGGAGGCGGAACGAAGGTCCGGGGCAGTTTCGGGAGACCCGGGCAACTGTCGGAGGGGCCGCCGGGACGCGGAACGAAGGTCCGGGGGCCGTCTCGAGAGACCGGGGTAACTGCCGGAGGGGCCGCCGCGAGGCCGGGCGAACGGCTGGGGCCGTCGGGAGACCAGAGCAACTGCCGGAGGGGCCGCCGCGAGGCCGGGCGAACGGCTGGGGCCGTCGGGAGACCAGAGCAACTGCCGGAGGGCCGCCGTGAGGCCGGGCTAACGGCCAGAGGGCGGGCCGTGAGAACGGTATACGCCGCTTGAGGCTGTCGCCCAGTGCCCGCCCTGCGAAGTGCGGATGCCGGCGCAACGCCTGATTGAGGAGCTGATCGCCGATGCGTGGCCCTGCCAAGTTCGTTACCGCCCTGCTCGTTGGATCGCTGATCGTCGTGGCGGCGAACCGGCATGAGGATCGGACGGCCGCCGAACCGCCGGCCGCCGCCTCGCGGCCGTCGTCCACGGTGGATCACGACAGCGCCCAACCGCAGGAGGGGAGGAGCGCATCGGCCCGTGTAGGCAGCAAGCGTGGGGTGGATCCGAAGCAGCCAGCCGAGGGGAACCAGGCGGGCGACAAGAAGCCGGCGGGTGATAGGAAGCCGGCGGCGAGGAGAAAGTCGGCCGTGAAGACCGAGCCGGCGAGTGGCCGGAAGGCAGCGGTGAAGACCAAGCCGGTGGCCGGCGGGAAGCAGGTCGCGGCGAAGAAGCCGGGCCGTTCCAAAACCGTCGCGCTCACCTTCGACGATGGCCCGTCCCCGTACACGCCGCGGATTCTTGACATTTTGCGCCGCCACCGCGTCAAGGCCACGTTCTGCCTGCTCGGCAATAACGTCGGCGGGTATCGCAAGACCGCCAGGCGGATCGTTCGTGAAGGTCACCGCCTCTGCAACCACAGCCGTGACCACGCCGATTTCACCAGCCTGTCGCGGTCTGCTGCGCGGGCCAACGTGCGGCAGGCTCAGGCGAGGATTCGCAATGTGGCCGGGCGGGGCCCGCGGGCGTTTCGTTTCCCGTACGGCGCGAGCAATGCCGCGACCCGGGCTGTCGTGCGTGGTGAGGGCTTGCGCATCCTCGGCTGGACGGTCGACACCCGCGACTGGCAGGGGCCGCCGGCGTCGACGATCACCCGGCGTGCCGTGCGGAACGCGCATCCGGGCGCGGTCATTCTGATGCACGATGGCGGCGGCGACCGTAGTCACACGGTCGCCTCTCTCGGCGACACCATCCGCAGGCTCAAGGGGAAGGGATACACCTTCGTGCTGGCGTGAGTGCGGAAGGCCGGCTGGCGTGCTACGTTGCTTTCAACCGTACGGTTGAAAGGATGTCTAGTCATGAAACTGTCCGACCTGTCTCCCGCCGAGCGGCACCGGCAGATCGCCGCGAAGTTCACCGACCGCGTTGACGGCACCGAGAAGTGGGACGTGCCGGCGCCGGTGGCCGGGTGGACCGCCCGTGACGTGGTGCGCCACCTCGTCGAGTGGCTGCCCGGTTTCCTTGCCGCCGGTGGTGGCGGTGACCTGCCGAAGGGGCCGAGCGCGGACGAGGACCCGGCCGCGGCCTGGCGGGTGCAGTCGACCGCGGTGCAAGCACTGCTGGACGACCCGGAGACCGCGCGGCGGACCCTCTCCAACCGGCACTTCGGCGAGGTGCCGCTGGACCAGGCCATCGACCGCTTCTACACGTCCGACGTGTTCATGCACACCTGGGATCTGGCCCGCGCCACCGGTCAGGACGACCGGCTCGATCCGGAGGAGTGCGCGGTGTTGCTGGCCGGGATGGAGCCGATCGAGGAGGCGATGCGCGGCTCCGGGCAGTACGGTCCGGCGGTGCCCGTCCCCGCCGACGCCGACGCTCAGACCCGCATGCTCGGCTTCATCGGTCGCGACCCCGAGTGGCAGCCCGGCTCAGCCCCGGAGTGAGGCCCAGCTCAGACCTCCGGAGCAGAAGCCCAGCTCAGACCCGAGGGGAAGCCCGGCCCAGGCCCGAAGCTGAAGCCCTGCTCAGACCGGGAGCAGAAGCCCCGCCCGGACTAGAGACCCTTCGTGGTCAGGGTCTTGTCCGGGCCAACGTGGGTGCTGTCTGGCGGCCGTTGAGACAGCGTTGAGGTTGGGCCAAGCAAGATCACCGCTTGGGGACCCTGACCACGGAAGCCCTCTAGCGGTAGTTTGTCGCCTTTATGGTGGTAGATAGAGGTTGAGGGCGCGGCCGTTTCCGACGGCGTTGAGGAGTTGCTGGAGTTCACGGGGTGGCGGTTTGTTGGTCCAGGCTGTCCAACAGCGTTGCAGTAGCAGCCATGGGGTGAG
>NZ_JADQTO010000038.1 GCF_015704865.1 Actinoplanes aureus
CCCACTGCCGGCACTCTGGTCTGCCGCCTTGCTGCCGCCGACTGTCCTCACTCCTACCGGCCGGGTAGTCGGCGGCGAGGCGCAACCGGTGCAACAGCCTCGAATCCTCGAACTGGCACCCTTCAGGCATCTTTCTTGGTCGATTGCTTGTCTTACCGGGAGCCTCACCTGGCCTCGCAACCCACCCCTGGACGCGCCGTCAGCTGCGCGAACTCAGTTGGAAAACGCTCCTTGTTCCTACGGTCAGCCAACGCAACGGAGCCTCCGCCCTCTCGGTGATTCCATTTATTGGCACAGAATCCCTTACTCGGAACGTTGCGGACCCTCGGTTCTGATGCGATCCAATCGTTCTTGGAGGTCCGTCCGGCCAACCGTCGCGAGTGTGGTCGCAAATAGCTCGATGGCCAACTCGGCCCGTTTCTCTCCGCTACTAAGCCAGGTCACGAAGTCGATCAACAGCGGTAGGAGCTCTGCCTCCGAGAGCTGCGAGTCAGAGAGCTGGGCGGCGGCGGATTCATGCAGAGTGTCCAGAAAGATTTGGCTGCCGACCGCGTCCACTAACTCTGGCCGCTGCGACATCCACCAGATTCTTCCCAAAGCGGCGTCGGTAAAGACGTGGTCGCGCAGGAATTCGAGACGCAGAAGTTCAGCCTTCAACTCCGAGCGTTCTGACCTCTTCTCAATCGAGACGGCCACTTCAACGAACAATAGTTCAGGAGAGATCGAGGAAAATGACTCGTGCATTTTGATCGCCATCGAGTCGAGACCTAAATGTGAGACGCCCTTAAGCACGTGCGAACCTCTAGATATCAAACTATCGTGAATAGTGGCCAAGGTGGCTCCTGCCGTCCTTCGCCACCAGACTCGAAAATGTACATTGAATGTATTGGAGTTCGCCTTCATTCGGACCGAAAATTCATCCTTGCGCCAGCCTGCTATCCGCAATAACGCCAAGGCGCCGTGCCATCGACTCAAACCTCACTCCTGGACACGCGCAGCGGTGAATTAATTTGTACGAGACGGCGGAATAGTTCCCGCTGGGTACACCCAGCGGCGCCCAACAGCAAGGACGCGACGTCATCCTCCTGCACGATCGGTTGTATGGCCGGTGTGAGCAAGTCCAAGACGGCCGACCTATCGAGCCTCTCCGCATCAGCTTGCTTAAGCATGGCGTCAGCCAGCTCGAAAGCTCGCGGACGCGTTTGCTCGTCGCCTATCAGCTTGGTGAACCCGTCGACGATCCTCCGCGAGAGTTCGTCGTGCCGGACGACGTCGATCAGCACGCCCTCGATTGTGGCATCCTTCGCGCGGGCATCTAAGAGTGTAGTCAGGGCGAAGCTTCCCGCCGCCTGCGTTGTTTTGCTGCCGAACCAGTCGAGCGTTTGGCGGACGACAAGTTGACGCATCTGCTCGCTAACTAGGGCCAGTAGTCGCAAAGCAGATAGGGCGGACGGCTTAGCTTTGCCCGAAGAGTGGTCGAGTAGAAGACGAAGCCGCGTCAATGCCATCGTTGGAAACTTTCGGCCGAACTGGCGGGCACAAACTTCCGCGATACCGGCTAATGCCTCCGGTGAAGTCGACGCGGAGGAAGCCGCTTGATATAGCCGTCGACGCACTGCTGGGCCGATATCGGCGCTGGTTGCAAGGCCATCGAGTAGCTCGATCGACAGGCGCCGGTGCTGCTGCCGACCATCCAGCCAGCCAAAGACGACATCGAGCACCTCAATTGATCGGTGCTCCTTGGCGAGCCGGACGAGCACTCGGGAAATTTGGTCAAGGTACTCTACCGCTGGCTTGCGCTCACCTGTGATGTCGGCCAGCCAGTCCAGGAGGTAGCTGCGAAGCTGGGGTCGTTCGGTCCAAATGCGGTCGAGGATGGCTTGGTCCAGTCCGCGACGTCGGCGGGTCAAGAAGATAAGATCACCCTCTCGAATGGCCTCAATACTCTCCAAGAGCCCGGACAGCTCTGGACCGGCCAGCAGATCCGCTGGTTGAGGCTTAGCCTTCTTGTTGTGCAGCAAGTAGTCCGATGACGTGAGTACAGCCTCCGCGTCGGCGCCATCGAGCGCTGCCGCGGCGATCAAGAGCGCTCGTTGTCGCGCGACGTCGTTCTGGCGCATATTCGGATGTACGTCGCGAAGCTTCCCGAGCTGCTGGTCGAGGTAGGACCGCCAGCGGAAATATTCGTCGTTTATACGCGAAGCCGTCGCCTCGTCGAGAGTGACTGTCGACGCCAGCGTCGAGGCGAGCTCTGCCGCTCGTTGTGGCGGAAACTGCCCAGCCTCTAAATCGTCCAGCACTTCTGAAATCTGGACCCTATTTCGCAGGTCAACGAGAGTATGGGGGGATCCCGCGGCCTCCAAGCGTTTTATCAGCACTTTCAATGGTTTAGGGATCCCCGGGTCGATCGTAATGTTGGACGCAAGCGGGAGACACAAGCGCCATCTCTCGCTCGTAACGACGATGATCAGCCTCGCGTGAAAACGTTGAAGCCTGCTGGCGAAGTCTTGCAACTCCCGGGCGAATGACTCGGCTATAGTGTCCGGCTCAAACGTCAGGTCTAAGAGGTATCGGCCGTTCTTCTCGCAGGGCAGTTCGTTGGTACGCGGTCTCTGCCAGTCGGTGATTAGATCGAGGATAATTTCGGGATTGCCGCGGTTGAGGAGGGAAAGTGCGGTACTTCTTCGTCCGGTCCCGACGGCGCTCTCGAGGACGACGACTGGAAATGACTGTCGAGTGCCTTCAAGTACCTCGACAGCTTTGCGGTAGAGGGGCGGCGGCTCGAAAACCTTCGCCCCGTCCCGCGCTTCGTCGGTTACGTCAATCGAAGACAAGAGACGCTGTTGGTTGTGGATGAGGTCGTGGCCAACCTGGATGAGCGTACTGCCGTCGTGGGATGTCCCGATTTGCTTAACGCTTGGGCGCTGTGAGTTGCTATCGCTGTCGTTCATCGCGATAGTCATGGCCGACTTGAATGAAAGTGCTCTTGCCTTCGGATTGGCCGTATTGATTCACCGTCAACCCTCCGCCGCTCTTCCCGAGATGATTAGATATTTCTTCGGCCAACGCCTCGAATTCTGCGGCGAATGACGCATCGCCGCGAAGGCGACTCCGGAGCTGCCCCCGCAATTCGGCCGTTAAGTCGCGTGCTACTTCGGGCTTCAACTCCGGCCGCGCTGCGGCATATGTGCTGTGCATTCCATCTAACTCAGTCAGCGCTTCCTCCTCATCGCTTGACTCGCCACGCCCGAGGATTCGGGCGAACTTGGTCCTGACATCGGACCATGCATTGGTAGCCATCGCTGTTACTACAGCCGATGCCGCAGCACCGGCAATTTCGTTGAAATCCAATATGCACCTCGCTAAGAGTAAGTTGATATCGGCGGCAGTGCGGGTGTCGCATTCACGAGATACGATACCGTCATTGGAGACCGGAACCACTGTCCAAATATGGGTTGCTACGGAAAGTTTGATCAGTTATGGAGCTGTTGGAAGCCGTGGACCGGCCGGGCGGCGGCAACGCTCCGAGCATTTCTATCGACCGTGGGCGAGGCCGCGCATTGACGGATGCGCCAGCAAAGTAACACCAGCTCAGCGCATGGACTGTTGAGGGGCTAAATGATCGAGTCCGCGTCGGTTACGGCGACTGGACGCAGTCGTCAGCCGGCTATGGGTCGCAGTTGGTTGGTCAGGTAGCCGACACCCAAAATTCTAGATCGTTGAACCCGTGTTAGTGACATCAAACGGCGCAGAAGATTGAGATACTACAATGCGCCAGTGTTGCGACCGCTCCGCCGGGCGGGTCGCGAGGTATTCCGATTGCCGCGCATGCCTATATTTAGGGTAGGCGATGTTTCTATCAGTCAGAAGCGCGACATGCTGTGGCTTCTACCGTCGATGGAACATAGCATGCCTGTGCGCCTCGGCGTCAAAGGTCAAGCCCTTGGAGTGGCTGGTGATGGATGAACCGCGTCAAGATGATGATGTGGCAGCGGTATGCATTGGCGGCAATAGCGAAGCGGAAGTATTCAATCGAGCGGCTCAATGGATCGCCAAGAACGATGGCTCCGTCGAGATCCAGGCATTGCATTGGCAACGCGTTTCTCGTCAGCCCTATCCTGGTCGGCCGGTATTCGAGATGCACATATACTTTGAGCCACAATAACAGGCTGCGATAGTTCGCATGTTCGAAGGCAATGTCCTGTCAGGCGGTGCGCCTGCCGAGGTTGATAGGTAAGGGTGAGTGATCAGGGCGGTTGAGACTGAAGCGGCAGGCTGGTCTCGGCGAGGAACACGTCCTGTAAACCCTGCAGCGGAGCGCCAGCCTGCTGGCACACGCTGCCGCCAGGACCCTCGCGGCCCGGCCCGACAGCAGGCAGGCCGCCGCTTCCTCCTCGCGTACGCCGACTTTGCCCAGACCCCCAGCCGCACTGCGACCCGGAACGGTCGGCGCGCCTCGTTCGAACCGGTCCGCAGCCTGCACCCGGATCTCTTAGCGGCATTGTACCTGCCGAGAATGTCATCCGTGCAGTTCAGGCGGCATGCTCGTATTCGTGGAGGATGCCGCCGAGGCGGTCGCGTCGACGGATGTCGAGTCGCGTGAGCCGGTCCGGGTCGGTGATCGGTGCGGGTAGCGGGGCGAGTGGCCGGGCGTTGCCGATACCCTGATGCGGGCGATGTTCGTTGTAGAAGGCCTCGTACTCGCGCAACGCGTGCAGCAGATGCCGCTGGTTGAGGATCAGTGTCCGGTCGAGCAACTCGCGGCGGCAGGTCCGTACCCAGCGTTCCATGATCGCGTTCATCCGGGGCATCCGGACACCGGTGCGTACCACGGTGATGCCGGCGTCGGCCAGGATCGCGTCGAACAGGGCCGGATATTTGCCGTCGCGGTCGCGGATCAGGTACTTCACCGGGCAGCCGGTGTCTTCGACGTCCATGACCAGGTTCCGCGCAGCTTGGGCCACCCAAGCCGTAGTGGGGTGCGCGGTCGCGCCGAGGACCCGGACACGGCGGCTGGCATGCTCGATGACCGCGAGGACATACAGGCGGGTGCCGGCCAGCGTGATCGTTTCGAGGAAGTCGACGGCCAGGATCGCCTCGGCCTGCGAGCGCAGGAACTGGGTCCAGGTCGTGGTCGCGCGGTCCGGGGCGGGATCGATCCCCGCCGTGTGCAGGATCTGCCAGACGGTGGACGCGGCGACCTTCACGCCGAGGGTGAGTAGTTCGCCGTGTACGCGCCGGTATCCCCACGACGGGTTCTCCGCTGCCAGGCGCAGTACCAGTGCACGGATCGAGCGAACGGTGCGGGGGCGTCCTCGCCGTCGGGGCCGGGACATGGCTGCGTGGCGGCGGGCGTGCAGGTCGCGATGCCAGCGCAGCACCGTGTGCGGGCGTACCAGCAGCCGCAGGTTCTGCAACGCCGGCCTGGGAAGCGTGCTGAGCAGCGCGGCCGGCCACGCCCGATCGGCCGGTGCGAACCGGACCCGCTTCCCGCCGAGCTGCCGCTGCAACACCGCGAGCTGATGCCGCAGAGCGAGGATCTCGGTGTCCTTGTCGCGATCGTTGCCCGGCAACAGCCGCAGCAACGCGAACGCGTTCGTAAAACCCAGATACGCCAGGCGCAGCAGCATGAGTCAACATCCTCGCCACTCACCGACGACGAGGACTCGGGGGACACCGACACCCCGGGGCAGCCGCGATCGTCCCCGACTGCCAGAAGTCCCTTGACCAGCGCGGATGTACTTTCCGGCAAGTACAAGGCTGAACGCGCGAGACTGGAACGACGGCTGACGGAAACCTCGGAGGCTCCGAGTCGGATGACCCAGGACGAGATCCGCCAGCTCGTCACCGCGCTCGGCGACATCGTCACCGTCCTGCGTAACGCTCACGCGGAGGACAAGGCCGAGGTCTATCGGCAGCTCAACCTGCGCCTGGTCTACGACCCCGAAACGACAACGGTCCGCGCCGACGTGAGTCTTGGCGCGAACCGTGGGGAAAAGGTTGGTGTCCGAGGGGCGACACAGACCTATTCCCAACATACCGTGAGGCTATCTACTACTATTCCATTGAAATAGTGCACAAGGAACCCGTCGGGGAGGACTTCACCCGGACGGGTTCCTCTTTATGGGGCGCGCAGCTGTACTCGCTGTCCATACCGGCGCAGCGGCTCTCCGTCGGCGAGGTTGCCGATGATCGACCTCAGTGGTGGTGGCCCCTTCCAGCGACGGTGAACGTTGCGCTGACGCTCGGCCGGTACGGCCCGCCCCCACCGTACTCGGCCCGCACACGGTGCGACCCGTCGAGGACGATGGTGGCGCGGCCATTCGGGTCGAGCGTGACCGGGCTCCCGGCCGGCCGGCCGTCCACCATGAAGGCCACCGACCCGGCCGGGGCGCGGCTTTCGTTCGTCTGGACCAGCGGCAGCACCGTCGCCGTCACCGGCACGGCCGGGCCGTCTGGGCGCCCGACGGTCACCTGGACTGCGGTGGCCTGCTGGAACATCTGCTGCTCCAGCAGGTAAGCGCGGGCGAAAGTGGCATCCCCCGTGCTGGCCACGTCGAAGACGCAGTCACCGTGCAGGGCGTCGTCGGTGACCCTGCGGCAGGCCCATTCCGCCGCCTGCTCCGGCAGCCCGGCCGCGGGCGGGTGGGCGCCGGGCACCTCGAATTGCGGCGGCACCACGCACGGCGCCTGTGGGGCAGGCCAGCCGGGATCGGTGAAGCTCTTGGTGGAGGTGCCCGGCTCGTACACGAACAGGCTGGTCTCGTCGGTTACCCGCCACGCGTCGGCGAAAGTCCGGTGCAGCACGTTGTGCCGCTCCGACAGCGTCGCCGGCATCGGGCCGCTGGACACCCGGGCCGGCAGCAGCGGCAGCCAGCCGTCCGCAGGGATCGCGCCCATGATGCCCTCGTCGGCCTGCGTCCGGGAGACGCGCACATTCAGGTACCAGATGCCGTACGCCGTCCAGTAATGCGGCGTCACGGTCAGGACCGCCTGGCTGGCGTAGTCGACCCGCAGCCCGGCGGCGCCGTTGCCCAGCTCCATAGCGGTCACCCGGTGGTCTCCGAGGTCCAGACCCTCGCGTGGCAAGCGTGCCTTATCGCCGTCCACGAAGAATACGAGTTCACCGTGCCTGCCCTGCCAGCCCTGCTGGTATGCGATCCGGTGCTCGCCGACGCGTGCCGCCACGGCGGTGTTGAGGCTGACGCACGATGTCAGTCCGGTCGCCGGGTCGGTGACTGGGGCGGCCGCCGCGACCGGCCAGTGCCGGGCCTGCACCTCCATCCCTTCGTGGTCGCGCAGCAGCACGAATTCGCCGGCGCCCTGGAAGTCGGAGCCTTTCCCATCGACCGTGTGCACGTGCGGATCGCCGTTGTCCGATCCGTCGTCGGGTGCGCCTATCTTCAGCCGGAACACGGTCTGGTCGGCCCGGCCGGCTTGGTCGGTGGCCGTGAGGTAGACGTATTCGGTGTGCGCCGGGACGCCGGTGGCGTCGTACGTCCACGACCACGTGCCACCGCCATCGTCGGTCACCACGCCGGTGCTGGCCGTCAGGCTGACCGGGTCGCCGTCGGGATGGTGGTACGTGCCTTGGCGCTGGGCGATGCCGCCGACCGGGGTGTACGCCCACGAGCCGGCGACGGTCACGTACGGTCGCTCGCTGCCGTCGGTGTCTGACACCACGAGTTCGCTGATCATGCCTTGGTGGTGGTGGATGAAGATGTGGCAGTGGAACAGCCATCGGCCGAGTGCGCCGCCGAGCGTGACGCCGTCCGGCAGCGGGCGGTCGGCGAGCCGCACCCGGAACCGCAGCGTGTAGGCGGCCGGGATGTCGACGTTGTCGCGGAACTCGCGGTATGGCCAGGCGAAGGAGGGGAAGCCGGGCTGCTCCAGCGCGATCGGCTGGATCGAGAACCCGTGCAGGTGGAATGGGTGGTGGCTGCCGCTGAGGTTGGTGACGGTTAGTTCCAGGATGCGGTCCTGCTCCGCCCAGCGGGACGTGGCGATGTGCGGGGCGGCGGTGAACGGCACGAAGCCCATGAAGGAGCCGGAGACGCCGTCGATCCCGGCCGAACCGGTCACCTGGATGTCCTGGTTCGCCGATCCCGGCTTGGCCGGTGCGAAGGCGGCGGGATCGAGCAGCGTGCCGGTCGCCGCGCCGAGCGTTTCGACAGGCGCCGGGATCGCGGCACGGAGGGCGGTGCCGCCGCCGATCGTGAAGGTTGCCGCCGCCGGTCCGGTGACGTTCAGGTGCATCACGGGTACGGTTGGTAGCCCGGCCCAGAGTCCGCCGCTGCGGCGGTAGTCGCGGGTCCAAAGCGTCAGCCCGCCGGTCGCGGCCGGCGGGATGGCGGCCACGACGTCGGCCCGGGAGCCGGGCGGCAGCAGGATCTCCCCGGCGCCGAACTTGGTGTCGAATCCGCCGGTCGTCGCCCCGCCCTCGACGACCGCCTTGTCGAGCAGCCCACCCTCTCCGCCGACCCGCACGAGCGGCACCGTCACCCCGACGGCGGTGGTAAGGATCAGCCGGAAGTATCGGTTGATGGAGCAGTTGGCGATCTGCAGGCGCAGTCCCTGACCGGCCAGCACGTCCATCTTTTGGGCCCCGGGCAGTAGAGCCCCGGGCGCGTCCGGACGGCCGAGCCGTCCGCCTACGTTGACGCCGTTGGTGAGCACCGTCTGACCCTCGTTGTGCTGCCCGGTCCGGAAGACGCTGGGGACGTCACCGGCGGTGTACGACGCGAGTGCGGGACTGCCGTCGTCGGCCGCCGCGGTGGGCACCTGGCACAACGTCAGCGGCGTCGGTGGTGGTTGTGCCGAGGCGCCGCTGAGCCACTCGGCCCGGTCTGCCACCGACATGGTCGTGGGGTCGGGATAGGTTGCCGTGTCGTTCGAGCCGGGCGCCTTGCACACGGTGATGTCGCTGAGGACGAGCTGCCGGGTGTCGGCGGCTCCGGGCAACACATCGGCGGCGATCAGCGCGGCCTCGTGCGGGTCGTTGACGACGATCATGCCGTACATGCCGCGGAACACGTGGTTCGTCGCGTGGTGGTGGTGCGGGTGGTACCAGTACAGGCCGGGCCGGTTCGCCGTGAAGGCGTACAGGTGGGTGCCACCGGCCGGTGCCGGTGCCGGTGGCGGGTGATGGGCGGCCGGTCTCACCCCGTCCTGGGTTACCTCGGTGCCGTCCGCGCCGTTCGCCAGCTCGATGCCGTGCCAGTGGATGCCGATCGGGTGGTGCATCTCGTTGACCAGCCGGACGAACGCGCGGTCGCCCACGTCGAGCCGCAGGACCGGCCCTGGGATCGCGCCGTTGAACGTCTCGGCGTGCGCCGTCACACCGCCGATGTCGACCATCGCGTGGCGAGCCACGATCGTGGTGGCGAGGATGCCCGGCGCCGGGTCGAGGTCAGTCGCGACCGGGACGACGTACGGGCTGGCGCCGGTGGTCATGAGCGGTCCTGCTCCGCGACCGTGCAGAGCAGGTTGGCGCTCGTGCTGGAGTGGTTGGAGTAGCGCCCGCCACCGGTGTAGGTGGCCTGGATGACGTGGTCGCCGGGCTTCAGCCGCAGCGTAGTGCGGGCCCGCCCTAGGGGGTCCAGCTCGAATGGCCGCTTGATCGGCGTCCCGTCTACCACGAAGGTCAGCAATCCGGTCGGCACTGGCCGGCCGGGCGTCAGAGCCGATACCCGGGCGGTGACCGCGAGGGCACCGGACCGGCGCGCCGGTTGATCGGTATCGTCGTCGCGGGGCGTGCGGTCGGCGAACGTCGGTGCCTCGAAGCCCTCGACCTCGACCCTGGTGCCGTAGAGCCGGAGTTCCTGGGCGGCGACGTACTCTTTAGCGAACGCGGCGTCGCCGGTGGTGGCCACGTCGAAGACGCAGAAGGCGTGCAGGTCGCCCTCGGTGACGACCCGGCAGATCGCCTCGGCCTCTTCGACGTCCATGCCGCCTAGCTCGTGCGTGCCCGGTGCGGCCAGCTCAGGCCGGATGTTGTTGCACGGCGGGCGTTCGCCGGGCCAGGCGCGGTCGGTGAAGGTCTCGGTCGAGGTGCCCGGCTTGTACGTGAACAGACTGGTCCGGTCGTCGATCCGCCAGGATTCGGCGAACGTCCGGTACAGCGCGTCGTAGCGGTCCGGCAGGCCGGCCGGCATCGGGCCTAGGTCCGTGCCGTCGCGTAGCCGCGGCAGCCAGCCGCCTCGCGGGACCTGACCCATGATTCCCTCGTCCGCCCGGGTGCCGGAGACGGCAATGTTCAGGTACCAGACCCGGTACGGGTTCCAGAACGCCGGTGTGGCCGTCACCACGGAGCCGTCCGCGTAGTCGATCCGCAGCCCGCGCTCGCCACCAGCGTCGAACAGCGACACGCGGTGGGCGCCGAGGTTCAGGCCCGGCGGCGCGATATCTGCGGCCTTGCCGTCTACGAACAGCTGTAACAGCTTGCCCTCTAGGGCCGGCTGGTACGACAGGGTGTGCCCGTCCACCCGCGCTGCGACCGCGGTTATCAGGCTGACGCACACGGTGATTCCGGTGTATCCGTCGGTGACCGGGTTGGCGGCGTTCACCGGTGTTTGACGGACCTGGATCTCTAGGTCGCCGCCGCGCAGCAAGGTGAACTCGCCGACCGACTGGAAGTCGTAGCGGGTGCCGTCTACGGTCACCGTATGCGGGTCGCCCGTGTAGGCGCCGCTAAAGCTGACGTCGGTCGCGACGGTGCCCCAGTGGTGCCCGCACAGCTCGTCGGAATGGAAGCCGAACGGGTGCCACTGGAACAGCAGCGAGCTGAACTCCGAGAGGTACTGGACCATGGCGGAACCGGCCGGTGCGAAGGACAAGTTGGCGTTGACCTTCCCGGTGTAGATCTCCTTTTGTGCCCAGCCGCCGGTCAGCGTACCGGCGCGTACGGTGAACTGGCCCGGGTTGGCGTTCAGCACGGCGGTACGTTTGGGCGGGCTGACCGACGCCAGAAGGTGGCCGATGCGACGCTTGAGGTTGCGCCGGTCGGCCGAGTCACCGGCCGGGAGGACGCTGTAATCGGCGAGCAACTGGTCGATCCGGGTTTCGCTCCAGGTGACCAGGCTGGGGAGGCCGAAGGCGGCCATCTCACCGGGCGGGACGGCCACCAGCCCGTTGGCGATCGGCCGGTCGTCCGGCGTACGCGTGTGCTGGTTGATGGTGGTCGCCTTGCTGACGAACGGCCCGAGGCTGGACCCGCCGCTGAATCGGTTGCCCAGGCGCAGCAGGAAGAGGCCCATCGGCTCCAACGCTGCGCTCCAAATTTCCTCGGGTTGCGGGTCGGCGGGGTTCTGCGGGTTATTGCCCGCCAGGTAGGTGTCCGAGCCGAAGTCGACCGGCTCGCCGATCAGCGGGTCGCCGGCGGTGAACCGTTCCGGACCCCCGGTGGTGATGCCAGCGATGGCGTCGACGGTGGTGACTACCGCCTCCGCGTGCGAGCGCAGCGCCACCGGATTGTTGAGGCGCACGACCCGGCCAACCGGGGTCTCCAGGTTCTCCGGGACGCTGCCGATGGCGGGCACGAAGCCGGGCTCGCCCTCCAGGCCCCAAGTCCAGCCCGGCGGCACCGCAGCGTCGTTGGTGGCGGTGTACATCGGGTTGCGGTTGTAGGCGCCGCCGTCCGTGCCGAAGCGCGCCTCGAACCGGCCTCGGAAGTGAACGGCCGGGTGCTTGATCGAGGTCACCGCAAAGGTAGCGACCACCGTCGCACCGTCGCGTACCTCGATGATGGTGTCCTGCCGCGCCGCGCTCTGCAGGGTGGCGTGCACCAGGACGGTCGACGGTGTGGTGGAGACTGTGACCGTCGTCTGGCTGAAGACCAGACCGGCCGGGTTCGGTGATGCCTGGAGTGTGACGGATGCCGATCCGGCGTCCGTCCACAGGCGGAGCTCCGCCGGGTAGGTCGAACCCGCGGGAGCGATCAGGAAGCCGTCACCCGCGGCGTTCCCGGCGAGAGAGATCAGTACGGCCACAGTGGACACCCGCCTTCCTGCTGTGCCCAACACCGTACGACCGCGGCGCGTTGCCCATTAGTAGTTGTCTGCTTACTGACTGTCAAGAGTCGGTGTCGCTCGTACCGTCACCGGTATGGGGCGTCTGCGCATCTGGATGCTGGTCGCTGTCGTGGTGGCCATGCTCCTGATGGTCTTCCTGATCGTCGACCTGGCCGGAGTGCCGCTGGTCACCGACCCGCGGCCGGTGCTGGGCACGGTCTCGGTCGCCGCCGCAGCGATCGGTGTCGGGCTGCTGGTCGCCGACGCCGTGCTGCCGGTGCCGTCGAGCGTCGTGATGGTCGCGCTGGGTGCGACGTTCGGCCTGGCCGCCGGCGCTGCGCTGGCGCTACTGGGCGGTCTCGGTGGATTCGCCGTCGGATATGTCCTCGGGTGGCGGTCCCGCAAGCTGCTCGTGACCGGCACCACTCGCCCGGCGGGGCTGGTGCGGCGCTGGGGCCTGCTGGCGGTCGTGGTCAGCCGGCCGTTGCCGCTGGTGGCCGAGACTGTGGCGTACACCGCTGGTGCCCTGGGAATGCGGCCGGTGGCAACGTTCGCCGCCGCCGCTGCGGGCACCGCCGGACCGGCCGTTGCCTTCTCCTACGCGGGCTGGCGCGGCGCAACAGCCGGCGACGGTTTCGTCGTCTTCGGCGCGGTCGCGGTGGCCACCTTGCTTTGCTGGGTGCTGGGCCGGTCGCTGATGGATTGACTTTCCTGCGCGAAAGTCGACGGACTCCGTTGACGCTGTCGTCTGGCCTGCGCCTTCCAAGCTGATCCTGCAGCTCAGGACGAGTGCAGCGCCTACGCTCCGCGGGTAGCCTCGCGTAGTCGCTTTCGCAACTCGAGGATAGCCAGCTCTTCCGATTCCCGGTGGGTCGCGGCCAGAACCTCGTATTCACTTGCGGTCTTCAAAAGATCCAGTTGCAGCGTAGCGGCCTTCAACCGCTGTTCGGCGGCTGCCGGGCGTTCGGCGATCTGTTTCCGTGCGACGCTGGTGGCATCGAGGATCTCTCCCAGTGAGGTAGCGACCGCAGATGCGTTCGGTGCAGTGGTCACGCCGAATGACTTCACTGACATGTCCGGGTGATAGGATAGTTCAAACCTCTTGGTTTTCAACCAGGATCCGTCCAGAGAAAGCTGGTCGAGTTCGCTATGGCCATCGACAACGTCAAGCTGTCGAACCGAACTCTCGTCGAGTTTCCAATCTTTTTCGTCACGGAAATATACACCGACGGTCACTGGCCTTGAGCGGCGTAGGACTATCCGATCGACCAGCGATCCGTCGGCCGTGCGACTGACGCCCGTTCGATCCGGGTCGACGATCGCAACCAGCACTCCGAACTGGCCTGCCATGTCCGTCTGTTGCGGAGGTATAGCCGGTTCGAGCAGTGTGACAGGTAATTCGCCGTTCAGCGCCATTAAGTCTTCCGGCGCATATTTCCATCCCTGAGTGGTCGATGGTCCGGCTTGGGCGGCAATCCATGTGCGCTTGGCCTGACTTATGGTGGCGAGCTGGTTCTGTAGCGCCTCCAGAGCGGCTCCGACGTGAACCACATCCTGTGGAAGCGTCGAAGGATCGCCTACTTTCTGAAGATATTCCGCGATCTTTACTTCAAGCGCTGCTGCATTTTGGCTGAGGAGTGGGTACTTTAGAGCCCATTCAGCTTCAAGGGACATCGATGCGGTAGGAATGTTCTCATCGGGCCCAAAAGCGACTATGGCGGCGGCAAGTCCGATTGCCTTACCGACGACGCTCATCACGGGAGCGAGATCTTTGCTGGACTCACTGTTGACAGACTGAATGAATCCGCGGTCGTCGAGGTTGACTGCAAGGGACACCTTCTCGAGTGCTCTCACATCAATATTCAGAGTCATGCGGCTCTTGGGATCGGCTATGGCTGTGGGCACAAGCGAGACATCCGCCGCCAGCTGCTTATAGCTTCCCGAATCACCTGCGACGACGATATATCGTTTGGTTGTATTAACGGCGAACTGAGTAAATGGCAGCCAGTATCCGAGCTCAAGGTCGCCTTTCGTCATGTCCGCCTCCATGTCTCTAGTCTGCTGCATCCTCGCCTCGTCGTGTATTCATTAGGCGTCACGTATGAGTCGGTCTGGTAGAGCCGAACGGGTCAGTTCCTCGGACGGACTTGGCATGCATCGCGTAGACTCACATTATGACTGAGATCAAATGATCTAAACTGAATGACCAAGCTATCTTTGGTCACGCAAAATGCGCGCATGTGCGGATCGCGATTCTCGGGGATCGGCATCCCGCCGCCGACATGTCAGCGCGGGAAGGAACAATTTGGGGCGGATCGAGGCGTCCGCGTCGGTGGATGTTAGGGGAGGGGCCGCCTGCTTCAGCCGCTTTGTTGAGCAAGCTGCGGCGCTGGCGCGCGTTCGGCCTCGGACAGCGCCTGCGGTGCTGAGTCGCTCGGCGCGTGTGGCGTTTTGCTCCGGTGTCTTGGGCGCTGGCAGCGGGTCGCGCGGGGCATGCCCGGTCGGCCGACAATAGTCGCGGATCGTCGCATTGACTCGGCTCGCCGAAGTAGTGGCCTTGTCATCGTGGTGACACGAGGTCGCTCAAAGCTGCTAACACGATCTGCCAAATCGATGATTATCGGCGCTACAGGTTTAAGGTCGGTCTTTTCGGTGGACGTGAGCAAGGCGTGTGTAGTCGACGACGAGTTTCGGAAGCTGATTGAGCCAATGGCGCCGCCGTGGACTACAGAAGGCTCCGGGACCGAGGCCGATGCCGGAACCGCGGTGCCTGCAGGGCAGCCTGTTCGTACTGCACACCGGCATCAGCTGGGAAAATCTGCCCGGGTTCGGCTCCGGGACGACGTGCTGGCGCCGGCTGCAATGTTGGACCGAGGCCGGCGTCTTCGACCAGGTCCCCAGATACTGCTGGGCCGGTTGAACGCGGCGAACCGGATCGACTGGCGGAGAGCCATCGATGGACGGGTGTCACATCGACGCGAAGGGGTGCAGGGGACAGGCCCGTCGCCGGTCAACCGGGGCAAGCCCGGCTCGAAGCACCACCTGATCTGTGACGGCATCGGCACGCCTTCGACCTGTGACTGCTCACAACCCATCACCGGACGCCCCGGCCGGTCCGTCGTCGGTTCGACGTGCTCCTCACGGACAAGGGATACGACCGCGACGCCTTCCGGCGGGCTTTCTGAGCGTGGCACCAAACCAATAATCCTGAAATGCAAAACCAGCGGAGTTAAAGGGCCGGGGGACAAGCTGCGCTACGTCGTCGAGCAGACGTTCGCGCTGCTGCACCAGTTCCGCCGGACGGCGGGCTCTCCCCCTGTCACCGGGACGGTCGAGGCGGGGCACACGTTCTCGACGTCGGCTGTCCCGTGGATGTAGGCGGCATTCCCGGTTGCCAAGGACCAGAAGCCGGTGCGCCCGGGACGGTACGGCTCGGACGGTGAGGAGACAGGACGACAGACAAGAAACGAGGTTCCTCCATGAGCAACACCAAGCAGAGCGATGGCATGGGCCGTACCGACTCAGACGAGCTGACTCAAGCCCTCACTGACTACCTCAACCGGGCATTGACCGCACAGACCTCCAAGCGGGACGTCGACGACGACGCCACTGATCCGGCTCAGGTTCCACTGCCGGCGCCAGAACCGGGAGATCTGGCCGAGCGCTGGCTGCCGATCGTCGCGGCGATCCTGCCCGCCGTTGTGCAGGCCGTGCCGGCGATCATCGACGCTCTCCGCGACCGCAACCGCGACCTACGGCTGTTCGACGAAGCAGCAGGCAACACCGAGCGTGAACTGGCGGCTGTGCTCGGCGTCCTGGTGCCCCAGGTCAT
Organism: Actinoplanes aureus; assembly: GCF_015704865.1. GTDB lineage: Bacteria > Actinomycetota > Actinomycetes > Mycobacteriales > Micromonosporaceae > Actinoplanes > Actinoplanes aureus. The sequence continues at coordinate 15,841 of NZ_JADQTO010000038.1, forward strand.
CAACTTACTGCCGCAGTTGGTGCAGGCACTCGGGGCAAGTCGTGAGGTGCCCCGCAGCGGAGACGATGCGACCGCCCGCTTCCTGATGCCGCTGCTGACGACGCTGGTGCCGATGATCGTCAACGCGGCGCCGAGCATTGTTGCCGCCCTCACCGGCCAATCCCGCGACGTGCAAGGCACGTCGGCGTCCAGTCCCGAGTTCGCGCACCGTTTTCTCGGCCCGCTGCTCGGCGCGGTGATCCCGCTGCTGGCCCAGGCAGTGCCGTCGCTCATCGCGGCGGTGACCGGCCAAGCCAGAGGCACCCAGCTCAACTGGATCAACTTCACGGGGCAATGGCTGCCTGACGGTGACGCCATCAACATGGACGAGTGGGACATCGAGCCCGGATTCATCGAGTTCGAGCTGACCCAGCCGTACGGTACGTGGGGCAAGGCGCTGCGCTTGATGATCGGCGGGACCCAGGTGGACAGGGCCGAGGTCCGCAACGAGAACCGAACGTCGCACGTGATCCGAGTACCGGTGGATCAGGTGCGTGGCGCCGGATACCTGGAATTCGTCAAGGCCAAGATGTTCGGGGTGATGACCGGGATGTACCAGCTTGGCGGGCTGGAGCAGAAGTCCGGTAAGCACCTGCGCTTCAACTGGCTGCACAGTTGACCCTGCACCTGGTGACGGTGGCGCACGCGCTACCGTCACCGCGCCGTGTCCGGGGTCAGGTACGGCAGGACGCCGCTGTCGTGCACCAGCAGCACGGCTCGGACACGATCGCGGGCACCCAGCTTGTCGAACAGCTCCGAAATCTGGTTGCGGATCGTCTTCTCGGCGAGGCCGAGTCGGTGGGCGATCTGCGCGTTGTTGTCGCCGAGCGCCATCCGGTACAGCAGGAGCCGGTCCCGGTCGTTGAGTCGGTCGAAGGGCGGCGGCAGCACAGCCGTGGTGCGTCTGACTCCGGCGAGGACGCCAGCCCCGATCGAGGGGCCGAGTACCACCCCGCCGTCGGCGACCGTAGACAGCGCCTGGACCAGCTTGTCCGGCTGGATGTCCTTGCGGGCGTAGCCATGAGCGCCGGCGTGGAGCGCTCGGAACACGATCTCGTCGTCGTCGAGCATGGTCAGCATGAGCACGTTGACGGTGGGGCGGATTTCCAGGATTCGCCGAGTCGCCTCGATGCCGTCTGCGTCGGGCAGCGCGACATCCATCGCGACCACGGTCACCGGATGTTCGCGGGCGATGCGCACCGCGTCGGCGGCGGTGTCCGCCTCGAGGATGCTGGCAACCCAACGCTCCTCTTCCAGGACCGCGCGCAATCCGCGCAGGAAGACCGGATGGTCGTCGACGAGCAGCACGCGCTGGCCGCCAGTCATGACGAGACCTCCTGCGGTTGCGCGGCGGACTCGGTGGGGCGGCCGATGTCCAACCGCAGCGGGAGCCGGACCCGCACGCAGGTGCCGTGCGGCTCGTGAGCGGCGATAAGGCAGGAACCGCCGAGCTCCTCAGTTCGCTCGCGCATCGAGGTCAGGCCGACGCCACGCTGGCCGGCCGGGGTGAACCCGACGCCGTCGTCAACGACCGTCAAGTCGAACGCCTGTCCCTTGCTGACGGTAACGTCGCAGGTCGTCGCGCGGGCATGCCGGCTGACGTTAGTGAGAGCTTCGGCGATGATCCGGTAGGCCGCCACCTCGAAGGCAGCGGGCAGGCCGTCTAGGTCGGTTCGCACGTCGAGGTTGACGGTGAGGTCCGCTCCGGTGAATCGGCGGCATTCGGCTCGCAACGCCGCGGCCAGACCTCCGTCGAGCGCGGGTGGCCGTAACTGGTCGACCAGCCGCCGCACCTCGGCCATGCAGATCTGCAGGTCGCGGGCGACGCGGTCCAGAATGCCCGCCGCACGGGGCTGCCCGACGATCGCTTGTTGAGCGGCGCGCACCTGCATCGACATACCGGCGATGGTCGGTCCCAGTCCGTCGTGCAGGTCGCGGCGCAGCCGACGGCGTTCCTCCTCGCGGGCGACGACCAGCCGCTCCCGGGATTCGCGCAAGTCGTGGATTAGCAGGGTCGCCTCGACGGCGATCGCGGCGTGCTGAGCCACATCGCTGAGCACGCGGCGCTCCCGCAGGGCGAAGCGCGACGCAGGGCTGCGCGTCGCCACGAGCAGACGGCCGATCAGCTCGCTGTGCGAAATCATGTCGAACGACTCCGTCTCCGGCGCCGGAGTTCCGTACTGAGCGAGGATCTGAGGGCCGTGGCGACCGAAGGTCTCCACGGCGACGTACGGCACGCGCAGGGACCGGGCGATGGTCTCGGCAAGCAGCGGCGGGACCGACTGCGGCTCCACGGTGCGGCCGAGCAGCCCGCCCAGCCGGGTCACCACCCGGTACGGGTCGTCGCGGTCGCCATACAGCAGTTGGTTGACGCCGCGTTGGACCCGATCGAGGACTGGTTGGAACGTCACCGCGATCACGCCGGTTGCAGCCAGCGACGCGGAGGTCGCCGAGCCGAACAGCAGAACTCGGGACACTGCAACGAGCGCGACGAAGGCGACGATGACTAGGAAGGCCATGATCAGCCAGACGATGGTGCGATTGATGACGCGGTCCAGGCCGTAAAGTCCGAACTGCAGGATCGCCAGGGTCATCGCGGCCGGGATAAGCATCGAGACGAGGATCCACGCTCCGGGGAGGTTGAGCACGTCCAGGATGATCGTCATGGGCAGCAGCGCCCCGGCCAGCAGCACGCAGGCAACCTGGTGACGGGTCTGGCCGGACGAGCGTCGCCATCGCAGCCAGAGCGAGCCGGCCACCACGACGGTTTCAAGCAGCAGGGCGGCCGTGGCCGCCGCCGCGATGACCAGGAAGGTCTGGGCGCGCGCGGTGGCGGGCGGTACCGCGTCGAGCAGATACGTCCGCCGCGGATCGAGGGCGGCGATCGCCCAGCTGACCGCGATGACGGCGGTCGTCACGGTGATGACCACCGCGAGCGCACGCCGCCATGGTGAGCCGAGCCGGCCGTCCGGAAAGAACAGCAGCGCGAAGATCACCAGGCTGAATGACAGGCACCAGCACCACTGCGCCAGCCAGGCCAGCGGCGGCCAGCCAGTCCAACTAACCGCCAGCACGGCGGTCGTCGCACAGATGCCGGCCGCGACGAGTAGCCGCCCGACGCGATGAGTGGGGATGCCGGCCAGGATCAGCATTCCCATCGCCGTGCAGGACAGCGCGATCCCGGCGTTGAGCCCGACCCATTGCATCGTCGCCTGACCGGGATCACGCAGCTGGCCGATAGCAACCAGCGTCACAATCGCTGCGACGATCGCGGCCGCAGTGGAGCGACGGCCGGACACCAGGAGGTGCTGAACAATCGCCATGGTGCTCCCTCTCCAGGTTTCGCGGTGCCTCAGGAGTGGGTCCAGCCCAAGGCGTGCGCGGCGTTGTGCAGCATGCTTCCGCGATCGCCGCCGTCGGCGCGGAGGAACGCGCGGATGAGGTCGAAGCAGTCGGCCAGTGGTTTGCCGCGGATGTCGGGCGGATCGGCGCTGTGCTCACGCATAGCCGCGAGCACCTCAGCCGGTGTGTAGTCGCTGAACACGGGCGGCTGGTGCGGGGCGAATCTCTTCTGCAGTCGGTCCGCCGTCGTCTCCTGTGCGAAGGTCCGGTAGTTGCGCAGCCAAGCCTGCAAGCGGCGTCGCACCGTTCCGGCGTTAGCCGGTCCGGGCGCCCGGTACAGCGCCTGTAGTTGCCACGCCGCGTCGTACGCGGGCGCCAACTGGTAGCCCTCGACGTCGAAGAATTGCAGTCCGCAACCGGGGTGACCGATGTTGTGCTGCTCCTTGATTTCTGCGACGTCGGCGGCGATGTGTACGAACCAGTCGTCCACCTGAATGATCGCGATGTTGTTGTCGTTGTTCGACAGGGCGGGTGCAATGCTGGGCATTCCGGTTACCTCCGATCATCTATGGCTGCGCCGTCGAGGCGCAGCATGACACCGCCGACGACCCGGCCACCGACCGTCTGCGTGACCCGCACCTCACGGCAGGGCCGCAGCTGCGCGTCCACCTCCATTCGGACCGCAACGCCGCGGGCGTCTCCGGGCCGGTCGCCGCTGCCGGTCAGCGTTCCGGCGAGCTTGCCGGTCGTGCTGTCGACGGTGCCGTGAAACTCGCCGTGCACGTTGATCGAGCCGGTCATGGTTGCCGCCAGTCGACCCTGGACGCGCCAGACCCCCGGCGGTGACTGCCGCGTCGCTGTGGCATCGGCCAGTACGCCGCGAAAGTCGCCGGCCATCGGCTCACCGAACCGGCCGATGACCTCGCCGCCAAGCGGCGGGTCGGCGGGCGCGGCCGGGTCGACGGCGGGCGGGACAAGCCTGATGTCGAACGGCCGGCGTTCACCAGGGACGAGCTTCATTCCGGCGTTCCCAGACACGGTCGCTTTCCAGCCGCCCGCCATGTCGCTCGCGGCGGCGATGCGGGCTTCGATCATTGTGTCCGTGGGGTTACCGGCGAGCACGGTGACGGTGTGACCGTCGGGCGTGTCCGCGAGGTGCACCGCGGCGCTACGAACCTGGTCCAGTACCGCGCCCCGGCTCGTCACCGTGGCCCGCAGGCAGAAGTGGTGGCCGACCCGCCCGTCAGGGTCGGTGGGCAGTCGCCACCGGATCGAGGCGGCCGCCGGCGGATTCTCCTGCGCCTCGTCGGGAAAGCTCGACGCTCCAGCGTCGAGCCTGCCGATATGCAGCACCAGAGGCCTGCCCGCGACGACGGCCGGCCGCCAGTTCTCACCCGCAGTGGACAGCTCGGCATAGTCGAAGGTCACCTCCAGGTCAGTGGCTGGTGCATCACCGAAGTTGCGCACCCGGCAGAAGATCGTCTTCTCGTCGGCGCTGCCGACGACGACAAGATCGCGCGACGCCCACGGGGAACCGGCCAACCCGACGTACGGGACGGAGTCGGCCCAGTCCACGGATGGCGGCAGAAATCCCACGTCGGCGCCATACTCGCCGGCCGACGCGAACAGACCGACGGCGTAGAAGGCGCGTTTGGCAGTGCGGTGTTCGGTCGATTCCTCGCCGTAGAGGTCCGCTGCGGTGTCGATGCAAGCTTGGGCGAAGCTGGGAAACAATTGCTCATCCTGCGCTGCCTCGCCGGTCGCCGCACCGAGGTGGGCGAAGTGGTGGATGAGCGTCCGGTACCAGATGCGGGCCGCCTTGCGCACTTCCGCACCCTTGTACGTCTCGGTGCCGAGACCTCGCACGGCGATGCGGTTCGGGTTGCGGCCGGGCCGCTGGTGGACACCGCCCGCATCCATGAGGTAGGCCGCGTGCGCCAAAATGGTTCCCCGCGCATGCCGGTAGCCAGTGACAGCCCGATCGCCGAAATGGTCGAGGTTTGACGGGTCCTCGGCCGCGGTGTCGCGCGGAAAGGCGAGGTTGCGCAGAATCCGGCGCACCGGCGAGATGTCCCGGCAGGGCCGCCAGTCGCCGGCGAGGTAGCCACCAAACAGGTCCGCGATGCCCTCGTCGAAGGCGCCGTGCCAGTTGTCGTCGGAACTGTCCAGGCCAAGAGAGCCGGGACCGCTGCGGAAGGCGAAGTCGTTGACCGCGTGCTGGTACTCGTGCGCGACGATGAAGCGGGATCCCGACGAGTACGTGTAGATCTTGCCGTCCTGATCAGGGAACTCGATCCACATGATCAACCGACCCTGCTTCCGCTGCCGACGCATATGTGACGCCGTCTTGTCCCAGCGGTCGAACACATGTGCGATCCCGATGATGGGCAGCGGCTCGGAATACGCTCCGTCGTCCCACCCGGCGCGGCCGACCAAGCGGCTGTACCACTCGAATGCCGCGCGCATGTGAAAGTGCAGGTCCACCTCGGGTTGCTGGGACCTGGTCCGGGCATCGAGTGTGCCGCCGGACAGCACCCTGTCCCACCGTTCGCTCTCGTTGCCGGAGATCGGCATCTCGCCGCGGAACAGCGCGTCGCGGCGCAGCAGGTAGGTGTTGAACTGGGCATCGTTCCCGGCGTTGTATGTGATGATCGGGCGCGCCAGGGTACGGTCCTCGAGGTAGTAGGTACCGGTCTGCGGATCCGCCGAGATGTGCAGATCTCGCCGCTGGAATCCGCCGGCGAGCGGCGTCACCGACAACCCACTCCCGATCGCCGGTGTCCGCTGCTGGCTGCGGTCGGTGGGCGCGAATAGAAGACGCTCGCCGGTTTCTGCGTCGATGATCGTCTTGCCCAGCTCTGCGAGCTGCGGTTTACCGGAGTCATCGCCGCGCATCCCGAACGCCTCCAATCGGTAGGCCGGACGAAACCCGGCGCCGCGCGGATAGATGATCAGCTCCGGCGTCGTCATCATGGGGAACCCCGGCTCGTCCTTGTTCGCTGCGGCGAGTTCCTTGGCGTTGATCGCGACCGCAATTGCCGCTGCCAGCCGCTGCTGCAGCGCCAGCGGGCTGAACTCGTCAAACTTCGCCACCATGACGTCGCGGTAGCAGCTCGACTCCACGGAGGAGATGTCGCCCCCTGGGCGCACGTGCACCGTCAGGACCGACCGGTGCAGCTCAAGAGTCCCGGACTGGGTCGGCACCACCTGCTGGTATCCGGCATGCCGCCAACCCAGGTCGTCGCGGACGTCTCGATCCGACGGCACGAGAACGGGCGCGTCGTCGCTCGGCAGCGGACTGAACAAAATCCGAGCGGGACCGAGCGCACCGACCGGATCGCCGTCCTCGTCCAACCACCCCAATTCGGCGCCTCGAATCACTGCGGCAACGCCGCGCGGCTCGTCCCAGTCGACCCGAAATCCGGGACGCCGCCCCAGATTGTCCAGCGCTGCACGCTGGGCCGGCGTGATGTTTTCCATGACGCCCCCACAACACGACCATCGCCGAAGTAGCCCTCCAGCCGACGATACGGCGACTGAATATCCATCGATTCGGCCGATCATCCGAACCCTGCGGGCGTGAATCCCGCCTCACGGGGACAACTGCCTCCTGACGCCAGGACGTGCCCAGACGGACGGTTCCAGCAGTGGAGGTTCCACTCCGCGACTGTCCGCGGCATTCGGAAGGAAGTAATGATGAACCCCAGTAACACCATGGACCCGGCCAAGTCGGCCGCCGAGCAGATCGTCCGCGCACTCGCTGACAGCCTCACCCAGGCCGCATCCACGGTGGGACAGCGTGACATCGGTCCCGACTGGACCCCGCCCCCGGCGGTGCCTGAGCCGGTCGACGGCGGCAGCGGTGCCGAGCCCGAAATCGAGCGGTGGATGGTGCCCGTCCTGACCCAGGTGATTAAGATTGTTGCCTCGGCTGCGCCTGGCATTCTGCACGACATCCTCAACCAGAACCGCGACGTCCTAGGTCCGGAAACCCGGGATCCAGAGCAGCTCACCCGCGGGTTCTTCGACGTTGTCGGGGCGTTCGTCCCGCACCTACTGCCGACGGTCACGCAGATCATTTCCGCGTTCGCTGGACGCCGTGACGCGGCCGCCCCTGACAACGACGACGACCTGCGCGAGCGGTGGCTGTTCCCGCTGCTCGGGGCAGTACTGCCCGCCCTGCTGCCGGCGGTGACCCAGGTGGTCACGTCACTCACCCAGGGCCGTGGCGAGTCGGCGGTCTCGCTGACCGATCCCAACACGGCGCCCCGCTGGATCGGCCCGGTTCTCGGAGGACTGGTTTCCTCGCTCACCACCGCGCTGCCGTCGATCATCTCGATCTTCACCAAGCCGCAGCAGTAAGGGGATGTTCAGGATGGCTCGAACTCTTTTCCGCGGCCACCGCGGCGACGACGTGCGGACCGTGCAGGACCTGCTGCGCGCTGCCGACCACGACCCGGGCGCAAGCGACGGCTTCTTCGGCGAGCCCACCGAGGCAGCAGTGCGCGCATTCCAGCGGGCGCAGAACCTGGTGGTCGACGGCGCAGTCGGCCCCATCACATTGGCCGCCCTGCGCAAGGCCGGCGATGGCAAGCCGGCAACGGTGTGCAGGGCACTGTCACTGCACGTCGGCATCAATGTGGTGGACCCGACCAAGTACCCCGTGCCGGTGCCCCCGCTGCGCGGCTGCGAGAACGATGCACGGGACATGCGGGCACTTGCCCAGGCGCAGGGGTTCACCAGCACGATGGTGCTCGGCCCGGCGGCCACTGCCCAGGCCGTCATCGACGCCATCACCGACGCCGCGGCGCAGCTCAACGACGGCGACTACTTCTGGTTCACCATCTCCACCCACGGCTCGCAAATAAAAGACCCCACCGGCGAGGAACCGGACGGCCTGGACGAGACGCTGGTGATGTACGACCGGCAACTGTTGGACCGGGAGCTGTCCGCACTGTGGGACAAGTTCCACCCCGGCGTGCGGATCTTCGTCGTGCCGGACACCTGCCACAGCGGCACGGTGACCCGCTCAGCGGACCTGGCGTACCGCGCGCTGGCCGCGACAATCCAGGACAGCCCCGACGGATTCACCGAGCGTGGCGTCCTGCTCGTCACCCCGCACGCCGAGCGGTCGATGGGTACCGGCCTGCGGGGAATCCTGTCCGAGATCATGCCTGCTGTCGCCGACGCCTTGTATCCAACCCGGGCGGTTGGCGCAGAGGGGCAGGACCGGGTCATCCGGCTCGTTGACGGCATCTGGGAGCTGCTCGCCGCACGCCTGGTCGAGTTGGACCAGGTGGACCTGTCGGCTGTGCCGCGCGCGCGGTTCCTGCCGCCGGAGGTGCAGGAGGCTGACAGCACGAAGCGGGCGGGCCTTTACCGGGAACTCGCGCTGGCGGCGGGTCGGCACGACCGGTCCGCCGACAGCCGCACCATGCCCGCTGTGCTCGCCGAGTCTGCCTGCCAGGACAACCAGGTGGCCATGGACGGCAGAAGGAACGGTCTGTTCACCCAGCGGTTCCTCGAGGTGTGGGCGACCGGCGCCGCGACCGACTACCCGGACCTGCACCGGCGGATCTGCGAGCTGATGCCGCCGCAGCAAACCCCGAACCTCTACTGGGCGACCGATCGTGATGTCGCCTTCGAGTCCCAGCGTCCACTGGTGATCGACCCCGGCCGCGGCGGTTCACAGAGCACCCGCCGTCGCACACCTGCTGGACGGGCGCTGGCGGCCACCGCTGGCTAGGTCCGATGCCTTACCGGGCGGCGCCAGTGTCTCCGGAGCCGCCCGGCCCGCTACACCTGAGGAGTACATCCCGATGCCCGACCCGATCGTCACCTGGCTGGCCACCGCGCTGGCCGGATTCGGCCCCTTCGACGCACCACCCGACGCCGACGCCGCCAACCTGCTGCGCGCCGCACTGGAGGACCCGGGCACCCGCACTCGGCTGCTGCAGGACCTGCGGCAGGAGGTCGCGCGCATCAGCGATGGCCGTGTCTCCCTGTCTCGCGCGGACTTCTCCGAGTTCACCTTCCGCCCGCGCGAGGCGCTCGCCGAGCCGATGCGCCTCAGCGGATCCCGGCTCGTGGCGCTCGTTCCCGCCGACGCCCCACTGGCGTACGACCAATGACGTGAAAGTCAGGCATTCCATGAATTACCAAGAGCAGGTCGACGCCGCCACACGGCGATATCGCGATACCAGCCCGGAACGCGTGGCGATCAACCAGCAGAAGGCCCGCCACCTGGCCAGCGTCGCCGACAGCACCGTTCAACTGCAGGCACGTGTCGACCGGCTCGCCCGGGCGGGCCTGGTACACGCCGACTCGCTGCTGCGCGCGGCACCGAAGCCGCACAGCATGGACCGGACGATACTGCTCGAGAACATCATCGATCTGACCAACGAGCTGCAAGCGGCCAACTTCTTGTCTCGCGGTGCTCAGACGGCCGGTACCGTAGGGCGCATCGTCGGCGATGAAGCCGAGCCGCGCACCCCTTGGGGAACAGGCTTCCTGATCGCGCCGTCGCTCATCGTGACCAACCATCACGTACTTCCCGACGCCAACATGGCATCGTCGGCGCTGCTCGAGCTCAACTACGAGCGCGACCTGGAAAACCAGCCCACCTCGGTCGCGGCCTACCGGCTCGACCCGTGCATGCTGTTCCTTACCGACGAGCGCCTCGACTACACGGTCGTCGCCGTCGCCGCTGGCGCCGGTAACGACGCCCCAGGCGACACGTTCGGCTGGAACCGCCTCATCCGGGAGCAAGGCAAGATCGTCATCGGGGAGGCAGTGAACTTGATCGGCCATCCCGGCGGCCGGCGCAAGGAGATCACCATCCGGGAAAACACGCTGGTGTACCAGCTCGACGATTTTCTCCACTACACCTCCGACACGCAGCGGGGTAGCTCGGGATCACCGGCGTTCAACGACCAATGGGAGGTAGTGGCGTTGCACCACGCCGCCATCCCGGCCACGGACGAGCACGGCAACTGGCTGTCGCTCGACGATGGGCCGGTTGGTCCAGACCGTCCCGACCAGGTGCGGTGGGTCGCCAACGAAGGGCTACGGGTCAGTGTGCTGCTCGACGACCTACTGGCCCGGGACTTGACGGACAGCCAGCGGCGGTTGCTGACGACGATGGGTCCGCAAGCGCTTCCGACGCCGGCGACACCAGCGCTGGAGAGGGCCGGCGTGCCCGCTGCGGGTTTGCGTGCCGACCGCCCGGCCGGTGGGTCTGGCGCACATCTGGTATTCGTGCACGGCCGCGGCCAACAGGGCCGCGAGCCGGCCCGGCTGCGCTTGAACTGGTTGTCTGGGCTCGCTGAGGGTCTGAGCCGGGGCTCGTTCGCCCCGGTCGCCGCGGCCGACATCCGGTTCCCGTTCTACGGCGACGTGTTCGCCTCCGCGCTGCCGGAGTCGCTGCGCGACCGCACGATGAACGACCTGGTGATCGACTACCGCACCACGGCGTTTGCCGTTCAGATACCGGTCAATGAGTCCACCCGCGAGCTTTACGCGCGCCTGCTGGAGCAGGCCGCCACCCGGGCAGGGATGCCGATTCGGGTGTCTACGGTCCGTGAGGAGGAGGGCCTCGCCGACGGCCTGGTACGCCGTATCCGCCGATCACTAGGCTGGGTAGCCGACCGCAGCCGACTCGACGAGATCGTCATTGCTACGGTCTTCCGTGACGTGGCGGCCTACCTCGACCAGCCGGCGGTCCGCGACCGGGTCCTCGCAGCGGTGCTCGACTGCCTGCCCGACGCCGGTCGCATCGTACTGGTCAGTCACAGCATGGGTACGGTGGTAGCGATGGACCTGATCGCCCGGCTGCCGGCCGCCCTCGACGTCGAGGTGTTAGTAACCGCCGGGAGCCCGCTGGGCCTCGACTCGGTGACCGACCGGCTGCTCACCGCGGGACCGAGGCTGGCGCGGCCGGTCACAACTTGGATTAACGCCTGGTGTCCAGCCGACGCCGTCGCGATCGGCTGCCCGCTCGGCGATGATTGGCCGCACGTCACCGACGTGATCACGAACAATGCCGACGGTCGCGCTCACGACATCGCCGAATACCTCGGCGACGTACGCGTCGCGCAGGCGATCGGGATCGCGCTGAAGTGACGTCACCGTCGGCCACCGAGGCCCCGCTTCGGTGGCCGATATGTCGTCAGGCAACGCGGATCCAGGGGCCCGACAGACTGCACCCGCTGCGCCACACCTTCGCGGCAGAAACCCGCGCGGACGCTCATCGCGACAGCAGGGTCGAACCTTTCGGCGTGGGCCGCAGGCTACCTGCTCGAAGGATAGCAACTCAGCTGCGCTGATCGATGAGCTGTGCGCGGTCGCCAGCGGCGGTTTCGTGTAGACGTGGATGTCGGTTCGACTCTGCGAGTAACCATACATATCACGCGCCGGACTGCCGCCGCCCTTCATCCAGCTGACTTCGGGAACGGCATCGGTTGAACCCCTCGCGGTAGCGATAGGAACGCCGAGATCGCAGTCGTATTGGTATTGGCGAGAAGGCGGTATAGAACAAAGTTCGCCGTGTTCACCAGGCTTAGCGTTGCGGAACGCATTCAGGCGGCGATGCTCGCCCGGGATCCCAACATTCGTGCTGACCGCCGACGTGCGTGCCGGGCGGTGTCGGCATGGGACGAAGGTCCGCCATGCATGCCGGATCGCCCGCATGAGTGGGACACCAGCCTCTGATGGCCGGGACCGCATGGTCCGCACAGTACCGGTATGAAGAACTCCAACAGCATTCTTGCCACCGGTCGGGCCGAGGCACTGTTCGTCAGCATACTGTCCAACGAATCGCGGCCTGACCTGTGCGAGGCCACAAAAGCTATCAGAGACGCCGTGCGAGGACACGGAGGTGTGCATGGCTGCGCCAGCGAAATGGCCGCCGCGTACGGGGAATACCCGGAAGCGGCCGCATCCCGCATGATGTGGGCTCGCGGCGTCGTTGAGATCCTGTTCCCCTGAGGGAGGGAGGACAGCTCGTGTGCCTGGACCTGGATGACCGAGCATCCGACAATCAGGAGACCTGAGGCGGTGGGCGCGGACCGTGCCGCCGAGGACCAGGCCGCCCGCCGGACTGGCCAGCGCATGACGACGATTCCGTCCGGCCTACGTACGCCTACGAGTTCCGGTGCCGACGCTACCTCGGGGTGCAGGGAGGTGCCGGTGGGGTAGGTCGCTTGCGCCTTCGAGTGCCCTGGCCTTGGGTTTATCCATAAGTTCGGGTCTCACCCTCGATCGGGTCGATTCCATGTTGCCAGTTTCAGCCCCACCTAGCCTTGAGCGAGCCGGAGCGAACCATCCGTCGTGGTTGGCCTGGACCACAGTCGAGGCGGCGCCGGCATGGTCGGTGGATTCGCGACATGCGGTGTCCGAGCATGGGCGCAACTCGGCGACCCCGACCGCTCGCTGGGCCGGCCGGCGCGGGACGTGTCCATGCAGGAACGGGCGCTGCCGTTGAGCCGGTAGCAGCGTTCAGCCCTGATAACCGCGGACCCGCGTACGGGCGTCAGATCAACGCAGTCGTCAGCACGCCTCCACCATGAGCCTTGTACGGAGACTCGACGAGCCGGTGTTGGGGTTCAACTCGACCATCGGGCAGAAACGCCGATTCGAGGCTTGGCCTCGGTTGTTGGGAATGGGTTTGTATCGGGGGGCGACACAAACCATTCCCCAACCTACCATATGGGTATCTACTACTATTCCATTGAAATAGTGCACGAGGAACCCGTCCGGGAAGACTTCACCCGGACGGGTTCCTCGTTCTATGGGCATGTAGCTGTACCCGCTGTGCATCGCCGGCGCTGGCGGCTCTCCGTTGGTGAGATGCCGCAGACCTGGTTCGTCGGGACGGGGGGTGGGGAAGTGGTCGACTCGTCGCGCCGGCGTCTGCGTCCGGCTGAGCGCGCACCTTGGTGGCCCTACTGTGTCGCTGCTGCGTTCTGATCGCCGCTGAGCGCGGTAAGCGCCGTAGCGATCTCGGTGGTGCTGCGGCCCGATGGGTGGGCATGGTCAGGTGCGCACTTCTGGCCGATGAGAGGAAACCCGCCGGAGGAGAAGCGCATTACGGGAACCGGGCGGTCAGAAGTTGTAAACGGTGTAGTTGTAGGGGCGGCCTCGGTCGTAGATGGCACGCAGCCGTGGCTGCTTGACCTCGGGCAGTCGGGCCAGCACGCTGAGAAAGATTCGGCCGTCCGGCTCGAATCGGTGACTCGGGAGCATTTCCGGCAGGGCTTCCGGTGGGATCGGGACCGAGCGCGCGGCCGGCTTCGCGGGTCGGTGGAACGCGAGGTGCCGCCAGGCGTCCCAGGCCAGAGGGACTGGCTTGACCGGTGAGGCCACCGGCCAAAGTTCGCCGGTCTGCGGATGTTGCGGGGATGAGAGCGAAGTCGCCGTCGGGTTCCGGTAGGCCGGGCCCGGCCAGGACCAGGGTGCGCTCCGGCTCCGTGCCGATTGGGCTGACGAGACGGTTCAGGGTGGGCCGGAAGACCTCGGCGACCTGGTGATCCTGGATCACCATCGGGGTCGCCGTCCGAGGCGGCCAGGAGGTGCGCCAGGGCCGAGGCTGCGGCGGCCACCCATATCGGGTGCCAGCCGCCGTCCGGTTCGGACGGCGGGATACCGGGCCGCTGGTCGATCAGGTCCGGCCAGTCGAGTACCGGGTGTGGACCGGGATCGTCCTCGATGACGCGGGTGGTCCGCGGGTTCAGCCAGATCGCCTGCCGCAGGCCACAGTCGTCAATCCGGAGGGCCACTGGTGCGCCGCAGGTGGCGCAGACCATGTTGGGCTCGTCGCCGTCGAGACCGCAGCATGCGGAGTCGCTGACCAGCGCCGGGTCGATGACGGCGCCGCGGATGTCGCCCGGGGCGAGTAACACCCGGCCGACCGGCCCGGTGGAGATGGCGAACCTCGGCGCGTACCAGCCGCGCGCCTCGGCCTCACCGGGTTCGAGTTCGGCCCACCGGCGCCACGGTGGACCGGAGGGCAGCGGATCCACCGCGAACGTGCCGGGCTCCAGCGCTGGGGCGAGCGATCCCGGGCCGTTCCCGTATTTCTGGTCCGCATGGACGGGCAGCGCCACCCTCGAAACCGGAACCGTCAGAGTGGCGTCGCTGCAGCGGCAGCCGAAAACCGTCATGTATCTCCCGCGAGTCGACTGGGTCAATCTAGATCATCGCCCCCAGCCTGCCGGCCCCGCTCCAGCCCTGTGCCGCGCCGACCTCCCGCGGCTCGTCTGTATCGGCAAGCCGCCGCACAGCAGTTTGCGGAAACGGATTCCGGTGAGGCATCCTCATGTGGCCGCGATCCGCAGTTCGACTCGCAGCCCAACGGAGCGCGGCTCAGATCGAGGGATTCCCTTGCGCGACCGGAACCCGTCGCCCGATCTTGCGGTGGTTGAATCCAATGCTCAGGAAACGTACCAGTCGAAGATCTCCAAGCCCAGCGGCGAGACCATGGTGATCAGTGCGGCGACGCTGACGGTGCAGGCCGCGGCCAGCAGCCGCCAGAAAACGTTGCTCGACCGATAGTCCGACCGCCGCAGGAGGGTCGCGGACACCAGAATGCACGTCAGCGTTGCCGGCGGGCCCAGGAAGGTCGCATACACCGCGGGAAGGGCCCAGGCCGGTGGCGCATGCTC
Source organism: Actinoplanes aureus (assembly GCF_015704865.1). GTDB lineage: Bacteria > Actinomycetota > Actinomycetes > Mycobacteriales > Micromonosporaceae > Actinoplanes > Actinoplanes aureus. The sequence goes on from NZ_JADQTO010000038.1 coordinate 30,882, forward strand.
CGGGAAGAACTCCGCATCCGTGGTGAGGTAGGCGACGACGCCATACCCGTACGCAGCGGCCACGGTCGCCTGAATCAGAATCAGCACCCACGTGGCGCCTTGGGCACGGACCGCGGCCGTCGTCTCTCGCTGCACCACCGGACGATAACCGACCAAGATCATTGCGGTGACGAGGCGGTGGGCGAGCCGCACGATGTCGGGTGCGGTGCGGATTCACGCGGCTCCGTCGTAGCTCAGGTCGTGATCATCCTGATCAGGCGTTGCCACCCAGCGACAGGACGTCCGCCCCGGCGACCAACTGGAGTGCCGGCGCGAAGCGACTACCTTGTGTAGGCCGCGACCCACATGCGGCCAATGATCGACTCACTCCGGACAACACGCACATGACCGGGAAAGCCACGCCGGATGCTGGTCAGAGGGTGACGCCGCTGATCTCGTGGTAAGTGACCCAGTGGCTCTCACTCTCCGGCGAGGTGCGGCCGCACTGGCAGGGCTCGCTCGTTGCCCGGTACTGCAGCTCGAGGCGACCGAAGTTCCTTCGCACCTCGTGGAAGGTTGCGTCCAGGAGCATCTGCAGTTCGATGCCTTTCCTGAAGGCGTCCCGAACCAGGGGTCACTCGTCGGGTGACTCGTCGAGGGCGTCGAACTTGAGATGTCCGATGAAGAGATCTCGCGTCGCGCCAGCCGCGAGCGCGTCGTTGCTTAGCGGTATGGTCGCGCCGCCGTCGATGAGGTGCGTGCCGGTCACCCGGTAGTCGTAGCGGCTGTTGTTCGTGATCTCCGCGAAGACGGCCCCGCCGGTGCGACTCGGCCGCCACACGAACGCCACGGACGCATTCGGGCCGAGTTCGTCGTGGTGTCGTGTCGCCTCGATGGTGGCGAGCTTCTCCGCCTCACGCGCTGAGACGGCCGCTGCCTCAGCCGACCGCTCGGCCACGATTACGGCCTTTTTCGATTCCTCCAGGGCTTCGGCGGCGGTCTTCGCCGCCCGCTCCGATGCGAGCATGGACCGGACGCTCAGGTACAAGGTCACGAGGCCGAGGACCAGAGCGACCAGCACGCTGGCGGTGCCACCGATGGCGTCGAGTTTGTCGGTCTAGGAAGGATCTTCGTTCACAGCGTTTGATCGTATCGACCCCGCACCTCGACTGCTTCCCGAGTGGTGACTGTCCGTAGACGGCAGCACCCGGGGGATGATCGCACCGCCCACGCCGGACACATCCGCATCGTCGACGGAACGCTCTTGCCGGCCAAGGGCGCCGACTACTACGCCAGGCCCGGTGAGCAGGTACGTGACGCGGTCAACCGATGGATCCGGGACAGCGGTGAGTTTAATGCCGTCGTCGACTTCGACCGAGCACGTACCGCCTGTTCGGTGGCAGGACAACCGTGCAGCAAGATCCCTACGTCGGTGGCCGCCAGCGCTTGGACACCACTGCCGGTGCTGCCGCAGCCGGCCACGCCTGGATCCGCAGCCGCTCCATTGTCTGCGGATCCTCATCCGAGTCGACGCCAGCTCGATAGGCGCGATCAAGGTTGGACTGGGAGACGCGCATACGCAGCCAACCGGACGCCACTGGAAAGCGTCGAGCGTCGGGCTCGAAGTCGGTGCATCCCATGACCACCAGTTGTCCCGACGAGCAGCGAATGCTGGCTTCCGCGACGGGATCAAAGTCGATGCTGTCGTCAGGCGGCGGACCGGCCAGAAGTTCGACGCTGACCGCAACGTTGACATTCACCGTGGTGCCAACGGCGACCGCGTCCGGACCGACAGCTAGGTGATCATCCAAGGCTTCGGTGGTCCACTCGTCGCCGAGATCGGTCTGCGATCCATCGTCGAGAACGTGGATCTGGTGGTAGTCCGCGAACAAGGTCAACTCGGTCACGCTGCCATAATGCACGCCAGCTTCCGCGGTTTATGCACGACGCACGAACCTCAACAAGATCACATGAGCCCATCCGAGTGGTGTCGCTCCTCGCAACCATTGATTATGGACGGCGCGCGATCACGGCGTTCCCTACGCAGGCCAGTCACTTGATGTTGCTGACCTGCGTGGGGTTGGACGTGGAGGGTGGATGCGGACGGGTTAGCGCACAGTCGTGCCGAAGGCGACCGCGTCAGCGGGTAGGCCGCCGGCCCCGGCCTGGTGCGTGATGGCTACGGCTGCGGTCCCGCCCGCGAGGTCGCTCCAGGGGATGCCGTTGGCGGCACGCTCGGTGCAGGGGCTACCCGGCCATCAGCATCGGAACCCTGCTCGCTGGCCTAACGAAAGGCGTGATGCTCGACTGATTGCGGCAGGACCGCATCCTCAACGAGGCCTCGGAAACCGCCGACCCACTTCGCCTGATGCGCCTGTTCGGCATCACGGAACAGACCGCGATGCGGTACCTCGACGCCGCGCACCCAGAGCGCACCTCCAAGATCCCCGCTGACGTCCTGTTTCCCGATCTCCGGCTGGGCGCGCATGGCTCACCAGCGTTTCGGTGGCGCCGGCCCGATTCGAGACCGGGGCTACTATAAGATGTGCCTCTGCCCGTTCACGCCTCGACGGCTCGGAGAGCCGGTGAGGTCGTCGAAGTCCGAGTCCGGGCCGGCCACATCACTCGCGTGTAGGGCCTTCTGTGGACAGCGGACGGGCGGTGCGCGAAGCTGACCGTGCCCGATGGATCGACGAGGGAGTCGACGCTGTCCAGGACGCTGTTGTTCGTGCACGGCACCGGGACGCGTGCCGAACGCTACGCGGAGACCCTTACGGCGATTCAAGCCAAGATCGCCGAGCGGAAGATCGACGCCGATCTGCGAGGCTGCTATTGGGGTGATGCGGTCGGCGCCCGGCTCAATCTCGGCGGCACGTCGATCCCGCGCTACGCCGAGACCGGCGGCAGTGTTCCGGACGGGATGCTGGCACTGTGGTCGGTGCTCTACACCGATCCGTGGTACCAGCTGCGGCTGTTGCGGCGGCACACCACCGGCGGCATCGGGAACCTCGGCGAGGAGTCGCCTGCCGATCTCCTGCGCGAGCAAGTCAGCGAGTTCCATCCTTCCGCCGAGATGCGCGACCAGCTCGTTGCCGCCGGTTTGTCCGGCGAATTCGACCAAGCGCTGGCTGCCCTGCGTGCGGCGCCCGAGTTCGAGCAGGCGATCCGCACCGCCCCGGCCGATCCGGTGGACCACCGCGCCGCCATCGCCCGGGCTCTGATCGCGTACGCCTCGGTGGCGGCCACCGAGGCGGGCCGCCCGCAGATCGACGGCGGCGTCCGGGACGCACTTGTCACCCGGCTGGGGGATGAATTGGACGCGTATGTGATGTCGGTCAAGAGCACGTTGCTCGCTCCGGTACTGCATCTCGCCACCCGCAAGATCACCAGTGATCGTGGCGCGATCACCGATGGCGCCGGACCGTTCGCGGGGGACGTGCTGCGGTTCCTGGCTCGCGGTGACGAGGCGCGCACGTTCCTGCGCGCGGCGATCGACGACATCGGCGGCGACGTCTACCTGCTCGCCCACTCGCTCGGCGGCGTGATGAGCGTGGACCTGCTGGTGCGCGAAGTGCCGCCGAACGTCCGCGGGTTGATCACGATCGGCTCGCAGGCCCCGTTCCTGTACGAGATCGGCGCCTTGCCCGCGTTGGCCCAGCCCGAGCCGCTGACCGAGGACTTTCCGGCCTGGCTGAACATCTATGATCCGAAGGACCCGTTGTCGTACGTCGGCCGTGAGGTTTTCGGTACGACGGTGACCGATGTCCGGGTCGACAATGGGCAGCCGTTCCCGCAGTCGCACAGCGCCTACTGGTCGAACTCCGAGGTGTGGGCGGCCGTCGCCGCGTTCCTGAGATGAGTTGCGTTCCTGAGGTGACCGGGTTGGATCCGGCGAAGGTGTCGGTCCTGGCGGTCGGCGTCGAGCGATACGCCGACGACGTGCTGCCCGCCCTTCCCGGCACCGCAGCGCAGGCCATGCGGTTCGCCAGGTGGGCACTTGCCCAGGGAGTCCCGGCCGAGCGGATCCAGGTCGCCGCCTCATGGGTGTCCGGCCGGCGCCCGCGTAAGCCGCGCGGAGTTCAGCTCATCGAGGCCACTCACGACAAGCTGCAGAAGGCGGTGGAGGACCTCGCGACCCTGGACGGCGAGCTGCTCCTGCTCTTCTGGTGCGGGCACGGCCTCGTCAGCGACGATCGGCGGGTGCTGTTCAGCGCGGACGCCGGCCGTCAGCACCTGCGGGGCCTGGATGCCGGTGACCTGCTGTCCTATCTGCGATCGAAGCATTTGCGTGGCAGCTTCACCCAACAGATGATCCTGATCGACGCGTGCGCCAACCAGGTCGAGCAGCTCGATTCGCCGGAAGAACTCCGTGAGCTCGTGCAACCCGGTCTGTTCCCGAAAGGGCCGAGCCGGCTCGGAGTGCGCCAACAGGTGCTCTTCTCCGCTGCTCAGGGGCAGGCCGCCAAGTACGAGGCGGTTTCGGCGACGACCCGTTTTGGCAGGATCGTCCTGGACTGGCTCGGCAAGCACGACCTACCGCTGAACTTCGAGGCGCTGCACACGCACGTCACCACCCAGCTCGACGGCTATCGGGACAGAGGCAAGCTCCGGCAGCGGCCGGTTTCGCTCTGGTATCGGTCCGGGGGCGGGAATGAAGACCATATTTCGTACGGGGGGACTCCGGTGTCACCCGCTGTGCAGAGAGGGCTGCGTGACACCGGGCTCACCGTCGCGCAGGCGTGGCGGGTCGCGTACGCGCTGGCTGATGGGGTGTTCGGTGCCTCCGAGGAAGGCCGGCGGCGCCTGCTGGGCCTGTTCGGCGTGGATGCCGATGCCGACCGGGCCTCCGTGCTCACCGCAGCGGTGCGGCACGTCGCGGACGGGCACGGCGAGGCCACGCTGCAAGCCCTGATCAGGTCGGCGACGGACGACGCCGAGCGGCTGAGTGCGTACGAGGTGCTGCGCATCCTGCGCCGGCAGCACTGGATCGCCACCCCGCTAAGGACGTTCCCCGCGATCCGGGGTGAGCAGGTGCGGGCGGCCTACTACCGCAGCGTGCCGCCCGGCGACGTCGGTGACGCGCCCCAGGACGTCGATGAGGCTCTCGACCGTGCGGCCGCTTACGGCGGTGAACCCGGCCGGATCGCTGTCCTGCATCAGTTCGTCGCCGACGTGGAGCACCTGAGCGGGGCGCGGGTCGAGGACTCGTGGTTCGAGCTCCCCGCCGACACTCTGCGCGGTCTGCGCGCCGAAGCCGCGTGGACGCCCACCGAGTCGGCCCGGCTGGTGGTCGACCTGCGGAATCCCGGACGCCTGCTCCTCGGGCAGGAGTGGCCCTCCGCGGTGGATGGCCATCTGTTCGTACCCGGCGCGGGCTGGCAGAAGACGACGGTGGCGGCCTCCGGTACGACCGACGGCGCACGCGAGGCGATCCAGGAGCTGCGGGATTGGGCGTACCAAAGGGGTCTTGTCCGTTTCACCGTCGGCTTGATCCTCACCCGCCGCCAGCTCGACGAGGTTCCGGAGTCCTGGGAGTTCGGCGACGAGCTGTACGCGCCCGAACCGCTCTGGACCGAGCAGCCGACCATCGTGCACAGCGCTGAACGGCTCGGCCACCAGCGCGCCATCAACGTGTGGCGCGAGCAGGCGACCGCGATCCGCGAACACGTGGCTGACCATCCGCCCGAGGTGTTCTGGATCCCGGACCAAGACCGGGCCGCGCCGAGCCGGATCCGTCAGGGAGTCCAGGCGGCGGGCCGGGGCTGTGTGGCGCTCGGGTTCGTCGCCGAAGCCTGCCCAGCGGAGCTGCGCCGCGATCCGATCATCGTGGCCGTCGCGGCGGGCGCGCCCTACGTAGTCTGGGTCGTCAGCGAACCACCCGACTGGGAGCACCTGAGACAGATCGTGAAGGTGCTTTCCGGGCAGGGTGAGTTCGCCGGCCTGCCGGAGCGGCTGCATCAAGAACGCAGCGGACCCCAGCACGGTCTCCGGGTGATCTGGGACGAGCCGGAAGCTCTGCCACCGCTGGGACAACTGAAAGAACCTCAAACCGGAGGGCGACAAGGTGTCTGATTGGAAGCTTTACACCGGCGAAGCTGAGCCGCACGACATCGCGCCGCCGGTCGCGCCGCCGTGGCGCAGGTTCGAGGGCAAAGCTTCCGACAAGCTGGCGCCGATCACCACGGACCCGGTCGATGGCAAGGAGTTCCAGCCCTCCCCGGAGACCGTCGAGGCGGTCAATGCGGCACTGCACCTGCGCCGCCCGCTGCTGATTACCGGCCGGCCCGGCTCCGGCAAGTCCTCGCTCATCGAGTCGGTGGCCCGGGAACTGCGGCTCGGGCCGGTGCTGCGTTGGCACGTCACGTCACGCAGCACGTTGCCGGACGCGCTGTACCGGTACGACGCGATCGCCCGGTTGCACGCCCACACCGGGGGCGCTGGGAAGCCGGAACCGAGGGAGTACCTGAGTCTCGGTCCACTCGGCACCGCGCTGCTGCCCAGCAAACGGCCTCGGGCGCTGCTCATTGACGAGATCGACAAGGGTGACATCGACCTGCCGAACGACCTGCTCAACGTCTTCGAGCGCGGGATGTACGAGATTCCCGAACTGACCCGGCTGGCGGGGAAGGGACGGCACAAGGTCGGGGTTTCCGGCAGCGACGACCTCGTCGAGCTGGACGGGAGCACGGTGTACTGCGCGGAGTTCCCGTTCGTGGTGCTCACCAGCAATGGGGAACGCGACTTCCCGCCCGCCTTCCTACGTCGCTGCATCCGGCACAGGATGCCTGACCCGACGCCTGGACAGCTCGCCGCGATCGTCGCAGCGCACCTGGGCAAGACCGACGCCGATCAAGCCGCGAGCCTGGTCAAGGACTTCGGCGAACGGTACGGACAGTCGGCGCTCGCCACGGACCAGCTGCTCAACGCGGTCTACCTGATCACTCGGCAGTTACCGGAGGATAGTCCGGAACGCCGGCGCGTCGTCGATCTCATCCTCAAACAGCTGATCAGCGACGTGCCGTGATCGAGAAACTGGTGGCAGCCCTGCGCACGGAGGGCATCGACGTGGACTGGCGCGAGCTGGCCGACGTGTTGTGGCTCGCCCAGAAGCTGCCGCCGGCATCGGCGGAGGAGCCCGGTCCGTCGCCTCCGCCGCCGGTCGCGGCGCAACCGGCCCCCACCTTCGGTGCCTCCCGCCGCCGGTCCACCGAGCGGGAGGTTCGCGCGGCGGACGATCACGAGGAGGTGCCGGAGCCGCAGATGCTACGGCGCGGCGCCGATGCGGACGGCCGGACCGGCGTCCCGCTGGCACTGCCACCACTGCCGCCGGAACCGCACCCCGCCGGGCGCGAACTGGGACGGGCCCTACGCGGATTCGACAAGCGCCGGGAGGCGGCCGCCGGGAAGCGGCTCGACGTGATCGCGACCGTGGACCGGTACTGCGACTCAGGCGTGCTCGCGCCGGTCTTCGTGCCGGTCCAGGAGGGCTGGTTCCACGAGGTGGCGCTCGTCGTCGATGGCACCCCGACGATGGCGGTGTGGCGGGACAGGATCGCGGGACTCGCGACGGAGCTGGAGCGGCATCACGCGTTCCAGCGAGTGATGCGGTGGACGCTGAACGTTGAATCCGGCACCGTGTGGCTGCAATCCCAGGCTGGAACGCGGTACCGGCCAGAGGAGCTGGCGGCCCCGGCTCGGCGGCTGGTGCTCGTGGTTACCGACGGGGTGCACGCGCTGTGGCGCGGGCCGGCGATCCGGTCGGCGCTCCGAGTCTGGGGCGCGGCCGCGCCGATGGCGATCGTGCACGTGCTGCCGCCTCGGTTGTGGGGAGCCACCGCCCTCGGCGACGTGGATGCGGGGGTGACGTCGGGAAGCAGAGGAGCGGCCAACAGCCGGTTCTGGGTGTCGGCACCGTGGTGGTGGACTTCGGAGACGGCGCCGCGGCACGCGGTTCCGGTGGTGCCGTTTGAGGCGGCGGGCATCGCTCGGTGGGCGCGGATGCTGATGGCCGGGGACGGCGTGTGGCTACCTGCGGTACTGGTCGAGGAGAACGCGGTTACCGAGGTCAGCCCGCCGATCACCAATCCCGCCGAGCAGGTGGCGTCGTTCGTGGCCACGGTGTCCAAGGAGGCGGCGCGCCTGGCGGTGCTGATGTCGGCCATCGAGGTGACCCTGTCGTCGGCGAAGCTGGTCCGCGCCGAGCTGGTGCCGGCGGGCAGCTTGACGACGGTGGCCGAGCTGCTCGTCGGAGGAGTGCTGAGCCGTTATCCGGACGACCGGTACGAGTTCCTGCCCGGGGTACGCGAGGTGCTGCAACGGGAGCTGACCACTACCGACGTGCTTGCGGTGTGGCGGGTGGTGGCACCGCACCTGGAGCGGACGTCCGGGCGACCTGCGCCGTTCTCCCGGTTGCTAGGCCTGGTCGACGACGCGGACTCGGACGATCTAGATGATCAGATCAGCCGGATTGCCGCAGGTCTGATCCAGCGCCTGGGTCTGCGGGTGGGCGAGGTGCCGATGCGATCGCCTCGCCCGCGGACCCCGGTGACGTCGCGCGCACAGAACTTCTTCGTTGCGGTGGGGCCGGCTCGCGAGGTGCGTGAGAACTCGGGGATGCTGCGGCAACTCGCGACCTCTCTGATCGGGGACTGCCGGTTGGTCGTGTGGAGCCAGCCGGCCGCCGAAGAAATTGCAGATGCCCTCCTGACTGCAACTGGCGGCGCCGTTGTCATCTATCTCAGGAATTCCGATGTCCCGCTTTCGATCCGGAGTGCACTCGATGGGTCCGCCACGTCGGTATTGCTCATTGTCGATGGCGGTCAGCCTGGCGAGTGGCCTGAGGCGCGATGGGTCGGTGTCATCGAACGCAGTCGCGTCGCGGTAGAGCCGTGGATCGCGAGCCTCCTGTTGAGGCTGATGGGTCGGAGAGGGTACTGGCCTGTGGAGGACCCCATCACCGGCTCCGAGTTCATGGACGGACTCGATCGCAGCGAGATGTCAGGTTCCGGCATCGGATGGGGATTCAGGGGGGCCGTTGTTCCCTTCCTCAACAATCCCGCGAATGTCCTTCCGGTGGTGGCCGAATCGGCTCCGACGATGCACGATCCCGCTCTCCCCATGTTCGTGCTTCGAGCGGCCTCCGAAGTCGACGTGACCCTGCGCGGCCTGGCTCGAAACGGCTGGACCGTTCGGCAAGGCTTTGCACTGCCCGATTCGAGCTGGGACGTAGGATCCGCTCGGTTGGTACTTCACGGTTCTATTGCTGACATGGAGACCGCGAATTTGGTCGTCCTCGCCGCAGCACGAGGCGCCGGTGTCGTCGCTCTCCCGGCCACACCGGAGATCGCGGAGAGGCTCCTCGCCGAGCTGAGCCGAATCGGGCCGGTCCAGCAGGTTCCGGAGGTGAGCGTGCCATCGGCCCTGAACAGTGACCAGCGCGCCCTGCTGGACCGCTTGGCCGACGGCGACACCATCGCCGCCGCGGCGGCCAGTGAGCACATCTCGCTGCGAACGGCGAACCGCCGGATCGCCGAAGCCCGAGCGCTGCTCGGTGTCCGCACCACCGCAGAGGCGGTCCTGGCCCATCTCCGGCAACAGAACTGGCTGGGCTGAGCCCGGTGGTACCGGTGCCGCGAATCGGCATCGCGACCCCACCCGGGGGCGTGGCCGGGCGGGCTGATGATCCAGCGCCGACGGTTCGCCGTCGGCGAGGATCTCAACCCGGGTTCGCGGAGACCCAGTCCGCTTGCGAGCCGGCGTCGATGGTTCGCCGTCGGCGAGGAGCGTCCGCAACCTTCGCCAGCAGGCCGGTCTTGCTCGGCGGCATGCTGGCCGAGCGCCTCGACCACAAACCATTGAACTATGCGTGACGGCCGGCGGTTTGAAGCTGCAATTTCTCCGGTCCTGCGTCGCCGGTCGCTTCGAGCATTTACTTGGTCCAGACCCGGTCGGCTGGCGTGGGTCTACCGTTCATGTTTGGCGGCGGAACGGGTAGCCGGAGACTGGCAACGAGGTTTCAACGGACGCTCTGGTTTGGTCGCCGTTGCCTGATCCACGCTTCGACGTCATCTAACAGCCGTCGGCCTCGACCGCCCGGAAGCCGACCGGCTGCTCGCGCAGGCCCCGCGAGGACTCGCAGACCAGTCACACCCTGATCCTGCTGCTGGTCGCCGGCCTGCGCGTCGGCTCGGCGATCGGCGCCCGGATCGAGGACCTCGGCGCCGACCGCGGCCATCGGGTGCTGAACCTGACGGTCAAGGGCGGGCGCCGCCGCCGGGTGCCACTACCGCCGGTGCTGGCCCACGTGCTCGACGAGATGATCGCCGAGCGCGGCGGCCCGGCCGAGGGCCCGCTGTTCCTGACCCCGACCGGCCTGCCGATCTACGAGCTGTACGTACACCGGCTGATCCGCCGGCTGGCCCGCCGCGCCGGGCTGGCGTCGGCGAGCGCGCTGAGCCCGCACTCGCTGCGGCACACCGCGACCACAGAGATTCTCGACGCCACCGGCGGCGACCTGCGCCCCGCCTAGGACTTCGCCGGGTACGCCGACCCGCGCATCACCCGCCGCTACGACCGGCGCCGCGACCAGCTCGACAACCACGGCGCCTACCTGTTCGCCGGCCGCTTCGCCAACACCCGGGACGACGACTGACGGTTCTGTCAGAACGTTTCTCCTGAGATTTCGCGAATCTGTCCGTTGTGGGCTCCGCTTTGACAGCTGGCCTGTGGACAGGAAGACAGACGCCGGTAATGCCCGTAGCCCACCGGTCGAGACCCGCCACGTCGCCCTTGCTGCTGACGGCGGGAGGGGGCGGCCTTCATCGGGTGCCGCCACGGTGTAAACCGCGTGGCCCAGCAGCGGGGCTCCATGATCTCATGCTCAGATGTCCGTGAAACCACCGCTTGAGCTCGGCCCGCAGCATCCTATATTCGGAGTTGCCGCGATCAAGCACATCCCTGCCAACGGTCAGGTGGAGATCACACGCGCCGACGGGCAATCCGTAGAGGAGGACATCGGGCCGACGACGGGCCACGATTCCATCCGTGAATCCGTGTTCGTTCCTCGCACGTCGACCTTGACGATCGAGCTGATCAGCGGGACGGTCCTCACGATGCAGATCGGGACGCTGCTGACCTCGGTGGACCGGCCGGTGGTCTACCTCGATCCGAACCACTGGATCGACCTCGCCCGGTACTGCATCGGGTCCTCGCAGATTTCCGGCGAGCGCGCACAGGTGTGCCGCCGGATCGTCGAACTCGTCGAGGCCGGGCAGATCATCCTGCCGGTGTCGGGTGCCCACCTGGTCGAGATCGCCAAGAAGGCGGGCCGGCAGCGCCGGGACGTAGCCCAGGTGATGGTGAAGTACTCCCAGGGGTGGCAGATGATCAGCCCTCTTCGGGTACGAGCCCACGAGCTCCTTCATCTTTTCGGCGCCGAGCGGTCCGCTCTCGACAAGTCCCAGGTCTTCACCCTCGCCCCTCACGCCCTGTGGGCCGACGACAGAACCCGCCAGCAGCGCGGGAAGCGTCCGCAGGGCGCGTTCTCTGCGGAGGTTCAGGGACTGTTCAACCGGATCACCTGGGCCGAGGCGCTGGTGGAGACGTTCGTCGACCCGGAGCCCACGGTTTCGGACATCGGCGCGGAGATCGCGGAGAAGTGGGCGAAATCCTTCGAGGAACTCGCAACTCATGTGCGAAACACTCCTCAAGCCCGACAGCACCTGCGCGAGGTAACGCGGGTGCGAACGCTGAACGACTTCAGCCAGGACATCGCCCAGGCAGCGCTCGCTGCCGGATGGAGCACCGAGCAGTTCCGGCAGTGGTGGACACTCCGCGCCGAGAGCGACCTCATTACCGTTCCCATGCTCGGACGGTTCCGGGAACTCGTGCACTTGCGGGTGTCCAACGCCGACGACAAGTGGCACCGAAACGATCTCAACGACACCCTTTTCCTGTGCACGGCCAGCGCCTACGCCGACATTGTCGTCGGTGAGAAGAAGATGACCAGCTACCTGACGAGGGCTCAGGGCAAGGTGCCGGACGGGGCCAAGCTGTTCCGCCGGCTGGAGGACGCGCTGCCCGCCATCGAGGCTGCTGCCGCAACCTGAACCGGCCGTACCCAGGAAATCGCCCGATCCTGGCCTGCCCGGCGCCGTTGAGGACGGGGCGAGCCGGCCCGAGCTGGCGCCGGTCCGTCCCCGTCGCGAGGACCTCGCCTACGACGTTGCCGTCAGAGATGACGAAGGAATGCCTCGGCCTCGGCGTCGGTTACCCGGGCCTCGGCGGTGTACTGCTCAGCGAGTTGCAGGAGAACGCTCTGCAGCCGGGGGTAGTCTCCGCTGCGCCCGGCGAGATCGCGGTAGTGGCCGGCGAGCTTTCGTTCCTGCCCGCCGCCCTCGTCAAGCCCGCGGACGACAAGCCCGCGCCGGTTGTACAGCGCAATACTGATCCCATGGTCGAGGTCGTCACTGCTGATCTCCTCGACCAGATCACCGACGACGTCGAACGCCGCGGGGATCGCATGGACGATGACTCCGGCGATGGTCTGGTCGCCGATGACCTGAAGGTCTGCTTCTGCGAACCGTTCCCGCACCGCGCGTACCCAGAGGAGCAGGGTGTTCAGCTCCGCCGGGGTGTTCGGGGCACAGCCGGGACACCTGTTGAACGCGCGGACCGCACGCAGGGCGGCGGCCCTGGCTTCATAGGTCGTACCGCGCAGACTGGTAATCGCAAGGTCGGCGAAGACCGCCGGTTCCTGCTCCATGAGCATGGTCGTAACCGGTAACTTCGGGTCCAGGACGCTGAGCCGGCCACTGAGACCGAGCTCGACGCCCACCACCCGGCGCCGGTCGAGGTGGTCCAGATGCTGTGCCAACAGGTCGATCAGGATCTGCAGGCTGTACCGGGACACGCGGTGAGCCTCGGGGTCGCTGCTGGCCGTGGCTACGAACCCTTCTGCGGCGACAAGGGCCTGCCATGCGAGAGCGGGTGTGTCGACTGCTTTCGCGTACAGGCAGATCAAATCGAGGGCTGCGGGGAACCGGTGGACGCCGCAGAGCCCGTCCGCGATTTCCACGACGCGGTCCGGGCCGAGTGCCCGGACGCGGTACTTGCGCCAGTAGACATCGCCGGTGGGCTCACCCAGCACCGGAAGTTGCTCGAGCGCCCATCCTGGATCGTGTGACGCGAGCAGAATCGCGGCCTTACGGCCGGGGTCACCGGCCAAGGCGAGCAGTTCGGCTCGCCGGGCCGGGCTGCCGTTGCGGATTTGGGTGGCGAAGTACTCGAAGGCGAGAGCGTCCCGGTCGCCGGTCAGCCAGGCCATCATCGGCCCCTCATCGGTCTGGCGTGGCAGCACGCCGCCGATCAGGTCACCGTTGCCGGTCTCGTCCGCAAGGGCGAGCAGCGCCTGGAATCCGTCCTCTGCCGCAAGGATCTCCACCACCGCGTCGGTACGGGCTTGCTCCAGCTGGCAGCCAGTGATGTCGTCGCCGGGACTACGGTCCGGCCACTGTTCGGCGAACAGCCAGTGGTGCCGGTCGGCGGCGTGATCGGGCCGGAACCTTGTCGCGACGCGGTCCAGCTCTGCGATCTGATCCTCCGGCAGCGCCCAGGGCATATCGGCGTACTGCCGGTGCCGAACCGCCAGCGCGGTCAGGGCCTCGAACAACCCCCGACGGGGCACTCGATCGACGGGAACCGGAAGATCCGCGAGGACCTGCAGGAAGGCCACCCTCTGCTCGCTCGGCATCGCGTCGATACTGGGAATGAGCTGCTCGCATCGGCCCGGATCGGTGCCGGCGTGCTCGATGGCCAGCACGGCGACATCCTGGAACGCCCGGTAGGCCTCGTCTGCCGTGGCAGCACCGGGTAGGGGCCACTGCCGGAACTGCGGCTCGGGGTGCCGGGTCCGTAGGACGCTGCCGTGGGGCAGCAGATCACGCATCAGGACCCGGCCGACTTCAGGATGGGCCTGCACGATGCGCCGCAACGCCCGGCCACGGACGACGCGTGATGCCATGGTTTGAGGGATCCGGCAGTCGAACACGCCGACCAGCGATGCGGCCGGCCGATTCGACAGCTGGCCGCCCGGGTCCGCGGCGGCCAGCTGGGCCAGCACCGCCACCGCCTTGTTGAAGTACCTGGTCGGGCGGGCCAGCAGCTCCAGGGTCCACAGGAAGGCCGGATAGTCCTGATCCGAGGTGAACATCGCCGTGTGCCAGTCCACCGCCGGTGACATCGCCTCCAGGAAAGCGTCCGGAGCCGCTTCGGCAAGCGTCACGATCACGTCGGACAGCGCTGCCCATCCGCTGGACGAGATATCGGCGAGTATCTCCCGAACGACGTATTCGGCCAGGTCAGAAGCCCGCCGGTGGGCGGGGCCGTACTGCAGGTCCTCGCCGTGTACCGACAACAGCAGCAGAGTGCGGGCCACACCACGCCGCAACCGTGACGGGTGTGCCGAAGGTTCACGGTCGCGGAACAGCCGCACGGCCAACTCGGCGAGGCCGTCCAGGTCCGCAGCGGTGAAGCTGTCCCGCAGCAGCAGGAACGCGTCCTGCGGATCCTGCAGGTACCAGAGGCTGCCGAGGCGGCCGAACAGGGGGCGTTCGGGGTCGGTGAGCAGATGCCTGGCTTTGTCCTGCAGGCCTGCTGGATCCAGGTCCGCGAAGTCCGCGAACAACGCTGAATCCTGATCGGTGAACTCGCCCAACAGGCTCAGCCGGCGACACGTCCGGTCGGGGTTCACCGACCATCCGGCCTCCGGAAGCTGGGGGTAGCGCGACAACGTTCGGCGCAGATGTTCCAGGCCTCGCCGGGCGAGCGGGCCGAGACGCAGTTCCCGGTCGTGGCCAGCCGGCGAGGCGGCAAGCTGTCGCGCGACGGCCTGGCCGTCGACCGCAGGAACCGTCAGCAGCGGGTGGGCGGCCCGCCGCCCGAAGAGAACGATCCGGTGAAAGCCGGTCAGCGGAAGCCCCGCTGGTTCGGTACCGACGGCGAACATCACGATAGGTGGCTCGGTGGCACTGCCGGCGATCGTCAGGGCCGTCGCGCCAGAGATGAAGAACGACCGGTTCGCGAACGGGCCGCCGACCAAGGCTGCCGCGATGAACGCCTTAAACTCCGTGACGCCTAGGTCGCCGCCGATGGCGACGACGACCTGGTCGCTCTGTAGTGCCGTGCGGAACTCCTCGGCTGCTGCCTGGCGCCCGGCGAGCACCATGGCCTGGGTCAATGCGGGTTCGGTACCTGGCAGCCAGACGTCGGACCACCATGCTTCGACGGGCTGGACGGTGGCGTCGTCACCGACAACGTTGATCTGGGTGTTGCCGTCGCCGAACTGGAATCCGCTGCCGCCCGAGATGTTGATAGTCACCGGTCACCGTTGTTGATCTGGGTGTTGCCGTCGCCGAACTGGAATCCGGTGCCGCCCGAGATGTTGATGTCTCCTCGCTCCGCAGGTGGGGTAGCCGCAGGAGGTGGGGTAGCCACAGGAGACGGCGCGGCGAAGTCGGTGACCAGGCGATGTCGGACGGTTTCTGCGGTCAGGCTTTCCGGCCAGTCCGGGTCGATGATCGAGAAGTGGTCGCCGGGCAGGACACCGCTATCGGGAAAGGCCGACTGCGCCGACACCCGTACGACAACCCGGTCGCTGTCGCCGGCATAGACGTGCACGGGGATCGGACATGTGCGATCACTGACCGTAGTGGCGTTAACGATCTGATTGAGCACGGTCCGCCGAGTCTCGGCGACGTCAGACTGAAACTGCGTCAACGACTTGCGCTGCGCGTGGAAGTTGAGTCCCAGCATCTTGCGGAAGATGCTCTGGTAATCACTGCCTTCGTGCGGGCAGGCGAGCATGATGATCGATCGGATCCGGGTGAGGTCGCGGCCGTGCCCGTTGTTGAGCTGCCGGGCAAGGAACCGCTGCAGGATCAGACCACCCTGACTGTGTGTCACGAACGCCAGCTTCCGGTCCGCCGAGGTGCGTACCTGAACGAAGGATGCCAGCGTTTGCGCGATGTCGTCGTGGTCCGGGATCCGGCGCGGCAGGAACGGAATCCCGACGATGGGTGACCGATACCCGAACCGGTGCCATTGCAGCCCGGCCAGTGCGGGGTCCTCGCTGAGAACCTGTTCGAGACGGTTCCAGGTAGGCGGCGCCGACGCGAGCCCGTGGATCAGTACGACGTCCCCGTCGATCATCAACATCCTCCCGTGAACAGCCGTGCGTCAGCCTACGGTGGGAGTACCTCGGAGACCGTGAGAAGGCCGGGGACTACCACCAGGCGTGTCGCGCTGCCCGTCATGCCTGGCCAGTGTCGCCCCCGAAAGGGCTCGTCGGGCAGACGGCACCGCGATGACAGACCCGTACCTGACCTGCTGCCGCCCTACCCGTTATACCCCTGAGCAACCCGAGAGCAGGTAGTACGGCCGCTGCCGGTGCCCGCCGTGGTGGAAGCTGGCGAGCTCACCGACAGCGCACGGCTGACCGGCACGGCCCAGGACGAGCGTTGATGCTGCCCGCTGCCCGGTTTTGCTCATGCCGCCGCGCGGCGCGCGGGTGTGAGTCTCCGTGGCCGGGTGGGCCGATCGACCGGTCGCCGTGCGTGGTAACCGGTTCTACGAGTGACTATGCTGACGGCGGCCCCGGCAAAGGTCCACAACCGCATGGTGTTGCACGCGGACGGGGGAAGTCACGGTGTCCAGCATGGTGGAGCAGACCAGGCACGAGATCCGGTTTGCGTTGAGTCAGTTGGCCGTGCGCAACGGCCAGCACGAGTTCGAGACGCTGACGCGGATGCTGGCCCGGGCGACGGTGACCCGCAACGTGCTGGTCGCGACCGGGCCGGTCGCCGCCGGCGGTGACCAGGGTCGGGACTTCGAGACCTACCGCACGGACCTGGCCGGGCAGACGCAGCCGCTAGGCCGGGCACTCGGCCTGTCCGACCACGACAGCGTGGGGTTTGCCTGCACGCTACAGCAGGACAAGATCGGATCGAAGATCCGCGGGGACGTCGCCGCCATCATGTCGTCGGGCACCGCCGTGACCTACGTTCTGGTGTACTGCGAGGTAGACGTCCCAGTCGCCCGCCGCCACCAGCTGCAGGACGAGATCCGCGCGAGCCACGGTATCCATTTGGAGATCTTCGACGGCGCCGGCATCGCCGAACTGCTAACGCAGCATGCGACGTTCTGGATCGCCGAGCAGTACCTGCACCTGCCGTCACGGACGTTGCCGCCGCCGCCGGATCGGCCAGACTGGTACGAGGCGGACCTAGCCCGCTGGCGAGCCCAGGCCGAACCGGCTCGAACCTGGGGAGACTACGTCGATGTCGCCGCCGACCTGCGGTACGCGTACCAGCACCGCGATGGCCGCGAAGACCTCCCGTTCTGGTTAGACCGGCTCGCGCCGCTACTGACCGACGACATGCCGCCACCGTTGCGGCACGCCGCCCGGCACCAGACGATCCTCGCCCACCACCTCGGCCTGGGCTCGATGCGCCCGATCGATCACCTGATCGCCGAAGAGATTGAGACCGCCGTCTCTAGCACCGATGTGCAGCTCGTCGCCGATGCCACGGTGCTGATGCTGCTCACCTGCGCCGCGTTCGCTCGCGACGAGACCGGCCATACAGCTGCACGGATCATGACCTGGAACGCTGCTCTGATCAGCCGGGTCAGCGAGCTGCTCTCCGGTGAGCCCTACCCGGGTGAGACTTGTTCACTGCTGGAATCGCTCGCCGCATTGAACCTGCACCCCGACCTGCACCGAGCCGGCCTCGACGGTAGTGACTACCGCGCCGACGACGCCACGACCGATTTCACCGTCAACGAGCGGATGCGAGCGATCGCCGCCGGCGAGCTCAGCCCGTTGCCCGTTCCCGCGGTGAGCCCCACCGCGGTCCTCGACGCGTTCGAACGGCTGGCCGCGACGCTGCCGGCAGCGGTGCTGTACCCGGTGGAGCACGCCGCCCGGTTCCTGACCGTGAACATGGTGCTGCTGATGGACGACCCGCGTTACGAGCGGATCGCCGACGACTTCGATCGGCGCCTGGCCGACACGGCAGGCGCCGACGTCGCCGCTGATCAGGCCGTCGACCGGGCCAAGACGTTCTTCGCCGCGCGGCGGATCCTCGACGGGCTGCGTCAGATGCACCGTGCCCGGCTGCGCCTGCTGCACGGCGAGGCCGGGCCCCGTCTGCTCCACGCGACTCTGGCCACCGCCGAGGCCTACCAGCAACTGCATCTGTTCGCCGCCGCCAAGTACTACGGCCTGCTCGCCGCGAACCTGACCCAGCGCGACGAGCTGGGCTTGTTCCCTCAGGGTCTGCAGAAGGCTGCGGCCGCCGACTACCACCAGGGCAACTGGGCGAGCGCGGCGCTGCTCAACCGGGAGGCCATCGCCGCGCATACGGAGCTGGCCGAACGGCCGTTCGACTTCGAGCTGCATCCGTGGCTCGGTGCAGCCTTGTTCGAACTGATCAACATCAAGGCCTTCGCCGACAAGCTCGAACCCGCCGTCCAGAACTTGATCGCCGCCGTGGTCACCGATCCCAGTGTCGCTGGTCTGTTCGAGGCGTTCACCGAGGTGGTGACCTCCGGCAAGCCGGCCTGGTGGCACGGCTTGGACGTCGCGGAGCACGCCGATCACATCGCCGCGAGCCTGCGCGCCGTGCCGTTCGCGGATACTGCCGTACTGCGCCGGATCCGGTTCGCGGGCCTCGGCGTGGACTGGACCGTCGAGTTCGCCGGCGCCGACGTCGTGGTGGGCGAACGGTTCGCCGCAGCACTGCAGATCATGCTGGCCCACCTCGCCGCCGCCGACCCGGTCCTGCTGCCCACCCGGGCCACGATTCACGTCACCGCTGCCGCTCCCGGTGGACAGCCCGCGATCGACGAAGAGGGCTCCACCCGGGACCGGGCCCGGTTCCGCTGCGTGCTACCCGAAAGCGGCGGCCGCGGCCGTCACCACGCCGAGACCATTGCCGAGCACACCCTGATCGCTGTGACCACGGTGATCGTCACACTGTCGGCGTTGCCCGACGCCCCCTGGCGTACGGTGCTCGATCAGGCTTTCGCCGACGACCTGGCCGCCGTCACGTTCTTCGCTCTGCCCTACGACACCGCCTACGCCAACCTAGCCGTCGAACACGACCTGGATGCCGGCCTGACCGGCCGGCAGCTGGTGCCGGCCGCGGACACCGTCGCGCCCGAGGCTGGTCCCGGTCTCGGTCTGCCGCAGACACCGGGGCCCGGATACAGCGTGGACAGAAGCCACGACGAGATCCGCTTCAAATATCAGGACCTGCCGGCGAGGATGCGCCCCACCCTGGCCGTCCTGCGCCGGGACCGGGCGTTCGCCGCCACCGTCGCCGCACTGCGTGAACAGGGCTGGCCCGACTGGCACATCCTGCTCGCGGTGCACAACCGCGCCAAGAACGTCCGGATGAACCATCGTGCCCGCACCTGGCCGACGATCTTGCCGCTGCCCGCGACTTCATGCTCGCTCCGGAGCCCGAAGGGGATCCGGTGCCGCCTGGATTCTTCACCCGTGACGCGCTCGCGTGGACTTTCGACGTCTGCGTGCCCGCCAGCGCAACCTCGATGTGGCAACTCGAACTGCGCCAGCCCATCGACGTCGGCGCCGTCCGGCGCCTCCTTTCCGCCCGGTACGGCTGGACGACCGACGATGTCGCCCACGATGACCCGTTCCTGGCCCCCGATCACCGCCCGACGGCTACCCAGGACGCGGACACCACGGCGCCATCCGCGTCGGGCACGACCCCCACTCCCTGACACCGCAGCGCCTATCAGCTGTACCGCGTTCACCACGTCCCGGGCCCGGGTCCGATCGCGGGGCCGTCGCCCACCGCGGCGACCTCAGCGCCGATCGCTCGCAGCCGACACCGCGGAACCTCTCTGTTGTGGTCATTCGCCGGCCTGGCGATCACGGCTGCGACTGCATCACGGGCGGCGTGGCGGTTAGCGCGATCGCCCTGATCACCGGTCACCTCGTGCACGAATGGGCAGATGGGGCGGCATCCTGGCAAGTGACCGTCGGTGACTGAAAATGTCCGTGTGGGGCAGGCCCGCGGCTTGATCTCGATCAGGGCCTCGCCCGTTGTAGAGACCGGGTCGGGATGTCCGACGAGCCGCGGGCTGGGTTGAACACGACGGGTTGTCGCCCTTTCCGGGCGATGGTTCTCGGGGAGCCAGTCGATGGCGACGACGAGCTTGCCGAGGCCGTGTCTGGTCTCGCTGTGCCGGTGCGCCGAGGCGGCCTGCTCGAAGGCGAAGATCTGCCGTACGGGTAGGCTGGAGTTGCCCTTCGCGTGCAGGTCCGCGGCTAGGGGTAGGGCTTCTCAGTACCTGCGCTCGGCGCCGGTGTCGAATCGGACGCCGTACGTCTGGGCACCCGCACCGTCGGCGACGGTGATGACGTGCTCGGCGGCGCCGGTCTGGCTATGACGGAACCACTGGCCCCACCAAAGGCGGCTTGAAGTGGCCCCACCTTTCTCCAAGATCCCCACCAAGACGGTTTCAGCTGGCCCCGCCGTTCACCAGGCGATACCTACCCCGAAGATCGGCAAATGGGGCCACTTCAAGGCGTCTCTCCCTCTGCCAGGTGGGGCCACTGCAAGCCGTCCCAGGTGGGGCCAGCCCAGACGCGGTTCATGTCCCGCGGCAGGACGCGGCCCGGCGTGGCGGCCTTCTCACCGTCTGCCGTTACGCGGGCATCGACCTGCGGGGCGAACGTGGCGTCGTCTGCCTGGGTTTCCTGGCTGATCTGGTAAGCGTCGACGAGGTCGGCACCGGTCCCGTCGACGTCGTGCACCGGGTCGTAGGCGCCGACGGTATCCCGCGCCAGGTCACAGAAGCCCTCACCGGCCGCTGATCGGCGCCGCTCGCCCGCTTCACCGCCACGGTGCTATCGGTGAGCGAGAAATCGTCCTTCTTGGCAGGATCCGGGCGCCGGAGTTGGTCCGCGACGAGGCCGATGGTCTACCGCAGAGCATCACGCGAGGCGCTTCTGGTGACCGAGATGCAGCAGCTCGCGATGGGCTACGACCACGTCATCGCCGAGTTGTACCAGCTCGTCGGCACGCTTCTGATACTCGCCATGGGTAGGAAAACGATTCTCGTCGAGGACACTGGACTCCTCATAGGCGTTGGTCTTGAAGGTGTTGACACCGATCTCGCCCATGAAACGTGCGGTTCTCGTCCTAAGGTTCGCCAGGCACTCCTGCATCTCGGGGTCCAGGAATACAAGATTGGCCTGCCAGTTGGCGTTGAATGCGGCGATCTCCTCCAGGCTGCGCCACTCCCAGCGTTCGCCGTTGAACCAGTTGGTCAAGTATTTGATGGCGGCACCGTCGAGGGGAAACTCCGTCTCGAAACGGGCGAAAAGCCGCTGATCATGCGTGGCTGGCGCCTTCCCGAGTTCCTCGAGCTCGGCCCGGGCCGTGCGTAACGCCTCCTCGACAGCGGCTTTGCTGGCGGCTGCGGTCTCGCTCGCCGCCCTCGCCTCCTCCATCACCGCTTTTTTGTCGATGTCAGCCGCTTCGAGAGCACTCGTCATCTCCTCCTTGAGGTTCGCTTTCGCGCGGATCTGCATCTCGATGACGACGCTGAGCAACAAGATCACCATCGAGCCGACCCAGAACAGCAGAATCGCCTGGTCGGCCAACCACGTCTCGAACGGATCGGAGAACAAGAAGGTTGCCGTCGCGACCGTGTCCGCGACCGAGCCGTTGACGAGCTGAAGACCGAACAGGAGCAGTAGAACGAAGCCGCCGGCAGTGCCTATCCATCTCCATTTACCCACGCGAGCAGGATAGGACCACACAGGACACCGCTCTGACTGCTCCAGCTCCGACACGGTCTCTCCCCGCTGGGCCCGCGCCAACGCCGCGGCAACGCAGCCGCCGCCCACATACCGGCTCGACCGTGATGCCGAATGGTGTTCGCGTGATGTGCGGGGTCGCTGCTGGTATCCGGGGCGCGTCCCGGATACCGGCAGCGACGAGCGGTCAGCTTTCCGCGGCCCGCCGGGGCAGGAACAGAGCTGCGATGAGGGCTCCCAGCGCGAGGCAGGCGCCGGCGACTGATCGCCCGGCTGTCACAGATCCTCACCCTGAGCCCCGGCGGCGTCATCCTCACCGGCAACCCCGCCGGCGTCGGCATGGGCCGCACCCCACCGCGCTACCTGCAACCCGGCGACACGCTCACCACCATCATCGAAGGACTCGGCATGCTCCACCAGCAGTTCACCACCCCCGCACAGGCGACCGCATGAACCCGACCGACCTACCCGCGGCCGTCCGCCAAGGATTCCTGCACGTCCACACCGACCCGGACGGCATCAGCCACATTCATCGCTGCACCACCGACGACTTCAACATGGACACCGTCGTCGACGGCATCCCCCGCTGTGGCAGCAACCCGCGACCGACGACGCCATCGGCCGCGCCATCTGGGTTCTGCCGCCGGGATGGCGCGGCGGCTGGCACGTAACCCCCGGGTCCAATGGGTCATCCCCCTGTCCGGCCGCTGGATCGTTCAGACCCAGGACGGCGCCCGCATCGAGATGAGCCCCGGCGATATCCACCTCGACTCCCGCCCCGACGCCCACGGCCGCACAGGACACGACTCCGGCGTCCTGGGGCGACGAGCCCCTGACCGTCATGATCATCAGCCTGCGACAATCACCGGACCCGGCCCGCTGTCACATCACCGAGTCCATCCCCGTAACCTGAACAAGGACGCGCTGTCGCGTCGTGGGTCCTGCCCGGTCACGGCCGGCCCGATGTTGATCATCGATGAGTTCCATGCGGCCGAGATGCGACGTTGGCGCGTTTGGAGCCGACGCCCGTCCCACACTGCGGATCGCCGCAGCGTTCACCGAACTCGCCCACGCGATCTGACCAACGTGTCCCGCCAGCAGAGCGTGTCTGGCGATCCCGCAACGCAACGGACCCAGGGCATCTGATCCTCTTAAAGCCGCGGGTCAGCGGCCGCCGAGCATCGGGAGGTAATTCGCTCCGTGGTGTGCGGTCACCGCGAGGTTGCCGACCAGATCTTCCAGATTCTGCGTCGCAGCTAGCAGGCCGTCGGCGGCAGTCCGCAGCTCCGGGTTCCCAGAGGCCTCGGCCTCGGCGGCCAGCCAGGCGGCCAGCGCGTTCAGGTCGTCCACGTACTGGGCCAGCACGATGTGGGCCTGGTGCGACCAGCCGAAGCAGGCCCACAGCTCCGTCTTGAGCTGGTCGATGTTCGCCCTCTTCCTGGATCGCTGGTAGTTAAGATCTCGCGGCAGGCGGATCCGAGGTAGGGACGGATCGGGTGGATCACCACGTGTTGCCATGTACTCACGTTATGTACCGGCGATTCGGCGGGTCCATGACGTCATTCGGGTGGCAGGACCCTGCCATTCGCGCCGCGCGTTCGGGACGGACATTGGAGGTGGCGATTTCATGTTCGTGCGGATCGCCGTCGCCGACCCGCTGCCCGTGTTCCGTAGGGGGGTGATGGCCATTCTGCGGGATGCTGGGTTCGAAACCGAGGCGCCGGACGACCTCGTCGCCTGGGTGCGAGGGCACCAAGCCACCGCCGCGCTCGTCACGGTGTGCTCGGAGTCCGATTGGCAACTGCTCGAGACGCTGCACCGCGCGTCGGCCGACGTCGTCCTTGTGGCCCTGCTCGAGCAGGTCACGGTGGCGGACTCGGTGCGGGCCCTGCGCGCCGGCGCCAGCTGCGTGGTCCCGCGCGACACCAGCCCGTCGGCGCTCCAGGAGGCGTTCGGCGCCGCGGTCCGTGGTCAGAGCCTCGTGTCGATCGAGGTGCTCCGGGCGCTGACCGTCCCGTCCGGGACGGCGCCGGCGCCGGCGCCGGCGAGCAATCAGCCCTCGCCAGACGAGCGGAAGTGGCTCCGCGAACTGGCGCGGGGCACGACGGTCGGGCGGCTCGCGTCCGATGTGGGCTACTCCGAGCGGATGATGTTCCGGCTGCTACGCGACCTCTACACCCGGCTCGGCGCCGACAACCGCACGGACGCGCTTATCAAGGCGCAGGCTCAAGGCTGGCTCTGAGCCGGCGGCCACCCGTCGAGAAGGTCATGCAGCCGGGGCAGCGCGCCGGGCCGGCCGGCGACCAACGCGCGGAACAGCGCACGACGGCGGTGCCACGCGCCGGGCACGTCCGGATGGGGGATCGCCTTCCGGTACGCCCTCTCGGCTGGCACCTCGCTTGACCCGCGCCGTAGGAGCGCGAGGCCGGCCCGGGCCAGCCCCTGCACCTCCCGGATCAGGTAGCGCCCGGACTCCCTCGCCAGCAGGCCACTCGCCAGTCGATCCGCCTCGGCGAACGCCTCGACCGCCAGGTCATCGCCGGCATCGGTACGCACGAGCGCGACCCCGCGTACCGCGAAGGCCTCGGCGACGAGCGGGCTACGGTCGAATCGCGTCGCGGCGGTAGCCTCCTCGAGGGCCCGCACCGGATCGTGCGCCAGGAACAGGGTGGCTAACGTGACGCGCGCGGCGCGGCTTAGGCCGGGATGCCCGGTGCGCTCGCCCGCGTCGCGCGCCCTCTGGGCCGAAGCTTGGGCTTCGTCGAAGTCGTTGCGTAGCCACTCGATCCGGGCGCTTAAGTCGTCGCAGCGCCCGGCGAGCACGTACGCGTTCTGGTCGTCGGCGGCCGCGCGTGCGTCCTGGAGGAGATCCCGGCATCGGCGGTACTCGTCCCGTTCGCAGGCCACAGTGGCTCGGGCGAACCCGATACGGGCGCCGGTCAGCGGCTCGGGACTGCCGGCCGCAGCGGCCTCGTCGAGCGCGTCGAGGGCGCCGCTGAGGTCACCGGTCTCCGCCCGGCAGATGGCCACGCCCAGGTGGGCCTCGGCGACCATGGGATCCCCGTCCTGGGCCAGGTCGAGAACCTCCTCGTACCACTCGGCGGCCGCGCCTACGTGGCCGCCGTCGAAGTAGTAGCCGGCCATCTGCACGAGCAGCCGCAGCTGAACCTCCCTGATCTCGAGGGCGTCGTTCAGGTCCAGAGCGGTACGGGTCATCGCGATGGCCGGTCCGAGATCGTCCTGCTGGGCCAGCGCCCGTGCCAGCAACGCGGCGTTCCGCACCCGGTCGTACGGGTCGGTCAGCTCGCCCGCGAGCCGTACCAGCCAGGACGTCAGCGTGCCGGTCTGCCCCCAGCCCTTGAGGTGGGCCTCGTCCAGGTCCTCCGCCAGGGTGAGCGCGCGCCCGGCGTCCCCGGCCAAGATGCGCAGGTCGATGGCGTCGAAGCTGTCCCCGAGGTCGGTGGCGTGCTGCGGCCTACGGCGGCGGGCTGCGTCCTCGAAGTACCGGGCCGCCCGTCGGCGCAGGCCGGCCAGCTCGTCGCGCGATATCCGCCCGGTCAGCCGGCGGGCGTCGTCCGACGGCAGATCGAAGCGGTCGTGCCGGCGCCGCGCTATACGTCGGTGGCAGAGGCGGTCGAGGGCGGCCCGCACGACGTCGGCGGGCGTGCCGATCAGCTCGCCCACGGCGGCCGGCGGGACGGGAAAAGATAGCCAGCGACCGCAAGGCCTCCCGGTCGAGGTCGCCGAGGCTGGCCATGAGGGCTCGGTCGAGTCGTTCGGGGTCGCCGGCAATCGACACCAGGTCGCGGACCGGCGTCGCCGAGCCGGAGCGGATGCCGTAGACCAGCTCGGTCGTCCGGGGATGACCGCCGCCCAGCAACTCGCGCATCTCGCCGGCTGGCATCATCCGCAGCCCCACCTCGCCATCCGCCTCGAGGTCGCCGATGAACTCGCCGAACGGCTCCTCGGTCAGGCCCTGCCGGACGGGCTCGCGCGGATGGGCGCGTTTCAGCAGCGGCTCGGCGGTCACGAACAGGAACTGCACGTTGTGCCCCGGGCGCCTGACGATCGCCCGGATCAGGTTCGCCAACGCCTCGTCCCGCAGCTCACCGACGATGTTATCCCGTAGCTCGCCGGGACTGGCGCGCAGTTCCTGGGCGTCATCTACGATCAGTAGCACGCGGCTGGCGCGGAGCCGGTCGAGGATGGCATCCAGTCTGGCCAGTACGTCCATGTCGGGGGCGAGCAGTCGGTCGGCGAGCCGTTCCCGTTCGTGGGGAGAGTCGACCGACGCCGCCAGTGCCTCCAGCACCGAGCTCACGGTGACCCCGGGAGACCCGCGCGCGGAGAGGTAGACGGCGTGCGCCTCGGTCGCTGTCTCGCGCGCGAGCTGCGTCGCGATGGCCGTCTTGCCGATCCCGTAGGTGCCGCTCAGCTCGACCAGCACGGAGCGCGCCAGCGACGCCCGTACCTTGTCGAGAGTCTCCCCGCGTCCATGTATCGGTCGCGGAACGAAGGTGGGCAGGTCCGCAGGCGGTGGCCGGGTGACCTCGGCGACCAGTGACTCGACGAACACCCTGACCCCCGCGTAGACCGCGACGTCCCGGTTGAGCGGCTTGCAGATCGCGGCATGGTCGGCGTCGACCGGGATGGACGGGACGCCGGCCAGGCCGGGGTTCGCCGACGACGGCTGGACGACGAGGACGCCCTTCTTCCCGTGCATCTCGCTGTACACCTTGTGCTTCAATCCCGACTCGGCGACCCAGTCCCGGTAGTCGTCGCCCAGTTGCCGCAGGTGTGGGTCCTCGCGTCTGAGGTCACGCACCGCGGGAGTCTGCCGGACCGCCCGAGGTAACGTGTCGAGCATGGTGGCTAGGGCCGATCCGGTGTGTGGGGTGGCGAGGAAGACCACGCCGCGGGTCTGGCGGGCGAAGGTCCGGAACTCGGTGCGGCCCTGGCTTGAGTGCATCAGGATCTCCTTGACCAGCAGCCCGCCCATGCTGTGCGCGATGAAACAGAGTGGTCGCTCCCCGAGGCGCTTGTTCCGCAACTGATCCATCACGCTCTTGGCGCGATCCTCGAGTGCCATGGAGTGGCCGAGATATCGGCTCGCCCACGCGTCGTAGTGGACCGTCCACACGGCCACATGCTCGACGTCCTCGGCCAACCATTGCGGCCAAAACGAGGCGGGATCGGCGACGTCGCGCATCCACGTCTTCCGGCCGTCACCGTTCAGTCCGTGCAGGAAGACGACGTCGATCACCGCGCCGTCGGCATCATTCACGGGCCAGATTTCCGTCACCGGGGACACCCTCCCTCGCCGCGGCAGCACAGGGGAACGACCGAGACTCTAGCAACGGACGGTGGAGTGCGTAACTACTAAAAGTGATCATCTTCGCCGGTCACACCAGATGCAGCCGGTAGCAGCCTGAACAAACCTGCGGTCCGTCATATGGCTGACATGCTGCATCAGCACTGCCTGACTTGTGAAACCCGACAACAGGCTCTGACTCACGGTCGCGTGGTGAGCTGCCCTCGCCGTTGAGGCGGCGCAGCGGCAGGAGCGAGGATTTTGCGGGCGCCGCAACGACGGCCTGGGGCTCGACCTGCCCGTACCCTTGATCTCGCCGGCGGACGTCGCGCCCGCAGCCGCCCGTCGGCTTTACGCCTCGGGCAAGACCGATCGGCCAAACTATGGGCTGCGACCCGGGCACCCTGCGCCTTCTTGGCGGCAGATGGATTGCGTCCCCGAAGAATCGCAGTCGTCGAATTCGATGACAGTAAACTTGGAAGGCGCGACGCCGGCGATCAGCGAATCATCTTCCTGACTGGCCGTTCGCAGGATCCGTCCCGTGCGTTCCTAGACAGGCCAATGCGGCGTCTACCCATCCGGACGGACGCGTTCCGTTGCTGTGATGATGATGCAGTGCAACAGTTATCTCAGGCCAGCTTCTTCACCGTAGCGGTGCGACCAGCGCGGGCGGTCTACCTGATCGCCGAGGGAAGCCGTGCCGGGTTCCGGCGCGCGGTCCAAGAGGCGACGACCCGGTGGGGCGGCGCGTGTGAGCCGATCGTCGAGGTAAGTGCGGACGGTTCCTTGGCCGGGCTCGACACACAAATCGTCGAGACGGCGGGTGTGGACGGTGCAGTGAACGTGGATGTGTCACCGGATCATGCCCGGGCGACGGCAGATTCCCTCGGCCTGGACCTCGTGCCGATCGACGACATCGACCGGTGGGGGAAGACCAGGTACACAACCCATCCAGCCGCGCTGAGACTGTCGCCGTCGACGGTGGATGGCAGCAACGGTTACCTAATCCCCGCCGCGGATGCGGCGCTCTGGCAAACGGCCGTAGCTGGCGATTTGACCGCCGGACACCTGAAGGATCTCGACCGGAACCTCCTGTCCGCACGGCGTACGTCGTTCGACAACGAGATCGGGGAGGCACAGCTCCGGGGCCAGACCCTGCTTGGACGCACCACCGTGTCCGCGGCGGAGCAGTGGGCGTCCCCGGCGCCCCTGGACTCACCGACGATCATCTGGCTGACCCGCAGCGACTCCGTGGCAGACTGCGTTGGCTTCTGGAACATGCGCGCACTACGCTCACTCCGGTTCGCGTCCATGCCGATGTACCTGCTGCCGGAAGACCTCAGCCATTGGTCGACGTGGCCGAGCGCGCTCCACCAAGCCCTGCGGCGCCCCGGCCGGTTCACCCCGGATGTGCTGCTCATGAGCGCCACGGTTGAGATGGAAGGACTGGACGCTTTCGCGAGCAGAATGGGTCTACGGCGGCCCACCGATTCCGGCATCCGCCGCTTCCCCGACGGCGGTGGCGCGACGACGCGGACAGAGCCGTTTACCTACCTGATCCACGACCCGCATGCTCTGCTCCTGTTCAGACGAGAGTACGGCGAGAACGTGCTCGTCGACGTGCCCGTGGTGCGAGAACAGACGACGCTCCGGTTCGCCAGTCCGGTGCCGCTCAAGGCCGTATTCTCCGGTTCGAAGGCCCTGGCACGGATCACCGGCGAACCGCTGGATGGCCTACCACGGCGGGCATGTGTGGCGACGCTCGTCGGCACGAATGCGTTCTGGCACAACGGCGACCTCCAACTGGCCATCGGCCTCCGGCCCGAGCTGCGCCTGGAATTCCGGATCCCCACGCTCGCGGCGGCGGCCACCGCGGTCCTCACCGAGCGGACCCGGTCTCACGTGCCCTCAGCAAAGGGCATGCTCGGCCTAGGGCTGCTCAGCGACGAGGCGCTCGAAGCCCTAGCCGAGCCTGACGTGTTTGAGGCGATCAGACAGCTGACGACGCCCCGTGGCGAGGAAATCGCGCGCAAGCTACAGAAACTGTTCGGGAAGGAGCAGCCGCTCACCTTCGAGCAAAAAGAGTTCGCAGCACAGTTCGCCGGCCGCAGCGAACGGACCTTTCGGAGCGCCGATCGGCTCGGCCACGGCACTCCTCAGGCGGCATTGGCCGCGCTCGAACGCCTGGTCGGGATCGGATGGGCCGAGCGTGGCTTCGCGATCACTTGTGCCGGCTGCGGACTGACGAGTTACCTACCGCTCACCTCCGGCAGCTCGGCCGGGCCAGGGCGCTGCCCAGCGTGCCAGACGGGCGGCGACTATGCGCGAACCGATCGGGGCCTTGTCGTCAACTATCGTCTAGATGGCCGCGTGGACCACGCCAACGATCAGGGTGTACTGGCGCATCTCATGGTGATCGGGGCGCTGAAGCAGCGTTATAAGCAGACCTGGCTACTCCCCGGTATCGACATGACCTTCGACGACGGAACGCTTCGGGAGGCCGACGTGTTCGGCGTCTGCGACGGCAGGATGGTCAGCGGCGAGGTGAAGATGTCCGGTGCCTCTTTCACCGCCGATCAGATCGAGAAGGACATCGCGATCGCCGTTCGGATCAAAACCGACCTATACGTGATGGCCGCGACTTCTCCCATCCCGGCCGAGGCCACGGACCTCGCCGCCGCCCGATGTGCCGACGCCGGCATCGAACTGCTCGTTCTACAGCGTGACGATTTGCGGCGTGCTGAGGTGGAGTAATCGAAGGGGCTGTGCGAGCCCATCACCTGCGCCTATCCGACACGCTGGCGGGTTGCCGTCCCGGGAAGTCTGGACGGCACGCGCCAAGGTCCACAAGGATCAGGCGGCGGTGCGAGAGGTGTAATGCGTAGGCCCGTTGAGCCACCAGGGTGGCAGGCCCGTTGCCTCGGCCACGTTACGGGCCTCTTCCAGGACCACGGTCCAATGACTGAACCTTTTCCAAACTGATCTTGCGGCTTAGGCGGTATGGCGGACCTGGGTGATCGATGGGCGCGCGGCTCCAGGTAGGACAGTTGTCGATCAAGACCCGAAGCCCCGACCGGGAGCCTCGCCATGTTGTCCTGCCCCGCCACGATCCCGTTGCCCAGCCGGACCCTCAACCACCTCGCCGCATGCATCCGCAACCACAAGCAGCGCCCATCCCAGTGGCGGCGCCTCGAACCCGGCCGCCAAGCCCTGCTCGCCCTGGCCCACCTGCGCAACGGCGACACCTACACCCGCCTCACTGCCGGCTTCGAGGTCGGCGTCGCTTCCGCGCGCCTTCGAGCGTTGGCCGCACGACCTTCCGGATGGCGTGGAGCAGCGAGCCAGCGTTGGGGTTCAACTCGACTCTTGGTGCAAGGCACCGAATGAAGGCTTGACCTCGGTTGTTGGCAAAGGGTGTGTGTCGGGGGGGACTTGAACCCCCACGAGTAGCACCTGTGCCCCAAAACAGTCCTCCGTGTTCAAGGGTGCTTGAACACCTTCGTGGCTTCTCGCCGTTCCTCGTTTCGCTTGCTAGGCGGTGGTCGAGGTGGTGAGGAGTGTGCCGTTGCCTTCGTTGGTGCCGCAGCTGCGGATGCCGGACCGGGTAGGTTGGCGGCGCCAGGTGCAGCGGGCGCCGCAGCCGCGTGAACCGTTGCCATTGCCGGCGCCGCCGTTGCTTGTGGGGCGGGACGTCGTGTTCGGGATGTGCCGGCTGGACGACAAGGGCCGGGTCTCCGATCTGACCGTGATGGCCGCCTCGGGCTGGTCGCCGGGTGTGCGGGTTGGTTTCGCTGTGTCGCGTGGTGTGGTGGTCGTGACGGCGCAGGAGCAGGGCCGTCAGGCGATCTGCCCGCGGGGTTGTCTGCGGCTACCGACGACGGTGCGGCGTGCTATCGGGGTGTACCGGTCGGAGCGAGTGCTGCTGGCGGCGCTGCCGGAGCGGCAACGTTTAATCGTTCACTCGTCGGCGAAGCTTGATCAGCTGACTGCGGCTGTGCACACTGAGGCCCTGGTGGGGGAGCGGTGACGGTTGTGTCGCCGGAGGTGGTGCAGGCGGCGCGGCTGGTGCTGGATCAGATGGGCATCGATCCAGCCGATCTGCAGCACGCCACTACGTCGCCTGGGCTGTCAGTCCCCACGTTCGCCGAGTACGTGCCGGTGGTGGCTGCCGCGGTGGCTCCGGGTTCGCAGCGGGTCTATGGAACTTATTGGCGCAAGGTGGTCGAGCAGTGGGGTGGGCGGCGTCTCAACGAGGTCAGCCCGACGGAGATCGAGACGTTGATGCGGCGGGTGCAGGCCGATGCTGTACGTCGGCGCAACTACCGTGGCGGGCATGGTGCCGCGGAGCACACCATTTCGGCGCTTCGCTGCCTGTATAGGCGTGCGATCGCGGACGGCTACATCGTGGAGATGGAGAACCCGGCGAGCAAAGTGGCCAAGCCGCATCGGCTGGCGAGTACTCGCATCGCGCTGGCCGATGAGCGGCTCGCCGAGTTGTTCGAGGCCGCCGGCATGTCGGGCAACGATCCCGAGCTCGATCTGTTGATTCTGCGGTTTCATATCGAGACGGCGTGCCGGCGCGGTGGACTACTGGCGTTGCGGCCGATGGATCTGGAGCCGCAGCAGTGCCTGGTCCTGCTGCGGGAAAAGGGCGGGGTGTTCCGGTGGCAGCCGGTCACTCCAACCCTGATGCAGTATCTGCTGCATCACGCCGCTGATCGTGGTGCCCCGGATGATCAGCCGTTGCTGCGGTACCGCAACGGACGGGCGGTGGGACGTCGCCGGTACGACAGTCTGTGGATTCGGCTTGGCAGGCAGATGCCGTGGGTGGCCAAGCAGCAGGTGTCCGCGCACTGGCTACGCCACACTGCACTCACGTGGGTGGAGCGCGTCTTCGGTTACGGTGTCGCTTTGGCCTACGCCGGCCATATGGACACCCCGAACGATGCCGGCACAACGGCTCGGTATGTGAAGGCGACCCTGGAAGAGGTCGCCACCGCTCTCGCTGCTTTGACTGGAGAATCACATCCACTCGCCTTGCCGTATGCCGCGGAAGCAACGGGCGATTAGCGGCCTGGGCGTAGCGGTGGCGAGGCGTCGGGGTGCCGCTGCGGTGCCTTTTCTGTAGGGGGCGTTCCGGACGTGACCGGGAGGCTCTGCTCGGGATACTTCCGGCCCACCCGATGTCGGCGCGAGCGTCGGATGTTGAGCAGAGCCGTCCGGCCCGTCGTTCGGTCGGGGTGCTGGGCATGGGAGCCCCCGCGCCGGGCTGCGGCGTCCATGGGCAGGAACCGAACAAGGTGGTCCACAGACTGTCCGACAAACCGCAGATCATCCAGCGGACGGCGACCGCGCCAATCCCCTCGACAGTCACCACGGCTCACAGGCCCGGCCCCCAGCGGCTAGGTAGTACCTACGTTGAGTAGCGGAAGCTAGTGCGTTGACCACGAACGTTCACCGGGTCGGCGACACACCGGGACGGGTCCGCCGGTAGGCGTTGTCGAAGGCTCACTCTCGACGGCGGTGACATTGGTCGTTGAGAGTGGGTGGCGGATTGGCTGAACCGGTCAGGGCGCGGCGGTTGACGCAAGAAGAGGGCCGCAAGCTGCAACAACTGGTCCGTAGAGGTAAGCACGATTCGGTCCGGGTGCGCCGTGCGTTGATCATCATGGCGTCGGCGTCCGGGACACCGGTGGCGGCGATCGCCCATCTGATCGCTGGGCATGAGGACACCGTGCGCGACGTGATCCACTCGTTTAACGAGATCGGTCTTCGCGCGCTGGACCCTCAGTGGGCGGGAGGCCGTCCCCGCCGGATCAGTGACGACGATGAGGCGTTCATCGTCGTGACGGCCAAGGCCCGCCCGAGCACGCTCGGGCGGCCCTTCACCTGCTGGAGCCTGCGTAAACTCGCCGACTTCCTGGCATGCGACGCCGACCGGCAGGTGAGCGTCGGGCGGGAACGGCTGCGGCAGATCCTGCGAGCCAACGACGTCAGCTGGCAGCGGACCCGTACCTGGAAGCAATCGAAGGATCCGGAATTCGACGCCAAACTCGACCGGATCGAGGAAGTGACCAGCAAGTTCCCGGCCCGCTGTTTCGCGTTCGACCAGTTCGGGCCGCTGTCGATCCGCCCGCACCATGGCCGTGGCTGGGCACCGCAGTCGCACCCGGACCGGTTGCCGGCGACGTATCACCACACCCACGGCATCCGCTACTTCCACGGCTGTTACAGCCTCGGCGACGACCAGCTCTGGGGTGTGAACCGGCGCCGTAAAGGCGCAAATCACACCCTGTCCGCGCTGAAATCGATCCGCAGAACGCGACCGGACGGCGCGCCGATCTACGTCATCCTGGACAACCTGTCCGCGAACAAGACGCCGGCCATCAGGGCCTGGGCGGCCCGCAACAAGGTCGAGCTGTGCCTGACTCCTACCAGCGCGTCCTGGGCCAACCCGATCGAGGCGCAGTTCGGGCCGCTACGCACGTTCACCATGGCGAACTCGAACCACCCGAACCACACCGTCCTGGCCCGCAAGCTGCAGAAATACTTGCTCTGGCGCAACGCCAACGCCCGTCATCCCGACGTCCTGGCCGCCCAACGCCGCGAACGAGCCCGCGTCCGCAGCGAACGCCAACAACGCTGGGGCCGACCCCGAACGAAAGCCGCCTGACCACTCAGACCCGGTGAACGTTCATGGTCAACGCACTAGTCATCAAACCGGCTACCGGATCTGGCACCCCTCTGTGTCAAGAGGCGGCTGCGAGGTCTGTTCTAAGGTGGGCTTCGGCGGGTCC
This sequence comes from Actinoplanes aureus, assembly GCF_015704865.1. GTDB lineage: Bacteria > Actinomycetota > Actinomycetes > Mycobacteriales > Micromonosporaceae > Actinoplanes > Actinoplanes aureus. The sequence goes on from NZ_JADQTO010000038.1 coordinate 64,816, forward strand.
GGGAAGTGACTTCTCCGAAGTGTCGGCCCAGGGGTTCGGGTCGGCCGCGCTGGATTGCAGAGTCGCCCCCACGTGTCCTCCCGGGCCCGTCGCCAGCCGCCTGGCATCGGCGACCATCCGTTTGTAGACGATGTCGGACAGCCGGCGTTTCAATGCTCGCATCGCTTCCATCGGGGTCTTGCCGTCGGCGAGTTTGCGCTGGTAGTAGCGGCGCCCTTCGGTGTCGCGGCGTAGTTGGACCACGGCCATGATGTGCAGGGCACGGTTGATGCGCCGATTACCTGCCCGGGAGAGCCGATGGCGGTTCTGGTCGCCGGAGGACGCGTCGATGGGTGCGGTGCCGTTCCAGGACGCGAAGTGGGCGCGGCTGGCGAACCGGGCGATGTCACCGATGTCGCCGATGAGGCGGGCGGCGCCGGACGGGCCGATTCCGGTGAGTTCCTGCAGGGTGCTGCCGGTGGAGGCGACCAGGTCGGTCAGCTCGGCGTTGGCGACCTTGATCTTCTTGTCGATCACCGTCAGCTCGTGGATCAGCTCGGACGCCAGCCAGCGGCGGGTCTTGCCGACGAGATCGCGTGGGCGGACGGTGTTGAGCAGGGCGCGGGCCTGCTGGGCGGACAAGAACTTCTTCGCCCCCGCCAGGGATGAGCTCGAGCAGCAGGTGATGCAACCGGGACACGACTTCGGTGCGGGTCCGGCCCAGCTGGTCACGGCGGTCGACCAATAGCCGCAACGCCACCGTGGTGTCATCGGCCTGGACCTGCCGCAGACCGGGTGTGCGTAGCGCTGCCACGGCGACGCTGTGGGCGTCGACCGGGTCGGTCTTACGGCCCTGACCAGTAGCGAACACCCGAGCCCGCGCCGACAGCTTCGTCGGTACGTCGACGACGGTCTCGCCGTCAGCGACCAGGCGTTGGGCGACGTGCCGGCCGATGCCGTTGCAGCCCTCGACAGCCCAGATCCGTTCGCCGTGTTTGCGGCCGGCGGCGAGCATCGCCTTGTAGCCGTCGTGATCGGTGCCGAACCGGCCCTTACCGAGGACACGTTCACGCTGGTCGATGACCTCGATGGTGGCCGATCGTTTGTGCGGGTCCACTCCGATGACGACGTTGGGCATCTGTCTCATCCTCCCTGCTCCGACCTAGTGCCGGCGGGAGGGCAGCGCTACTTTGAGCTGGGCATTCCCCTCTGGAGCCACTCCGCGCCGCGGTGACCGGCAGGGCACATGCCAAATCTGAGCCACACCCAACCCGCGGGTGGGCAGCCGAAATGAGAGTGACTCTGCCGGTCACCTCGACCATGCCTGGCCGGGCAGCGGTCGTGCCACCAGTAGATAAGTAGCCGAGATGAGTACACGCAGGATCGCCGCGTTGTCGTCGCGGATCTTGCTAGGTGATCAGGTCGATTAACGAGCCAGCGACGAAGAGCACGAGCGCGACGCGGCGCAGCGGATGCAGCGGCCGGGATCGGTTGAGCAGTTGGGCGCTCCAGAGGGCCGGCCAGGCGGCGATGCGCCAGATCACGGAGCTGATGGCACCGGGCGCCTGGTGAGCAGTGATGGCGAGCGCTGTCAGGCCGAATAAGGAAAGGAAGAAGAAGACGGCGACCGGGATCCGGCCCCAGTGCGCGCCGGCAAGGACCGTGAGGCCGAGCATAGGGAGGACGATTGCGGCGGCTATCAACGCTCCGAAGGCGTTCCACGACCGGTTTTCGGTCTGGGAGGCCTTGCTGAGCAGGCCCGCATTGCGCAGTGGCATGGTTTGCAGGAGAGCATCGATACGGTCCTGGGCGAATGATCGCGCCCGCCTCACCTCGCTGTCGTCGGCAGCCCGGAATCGCAGGTCGAAGTTGGCCCGCGTCTCGGCCATGACCTCGTGCCAGAATTTGATGAACGCGGCGCTTTCGATCTCGGCTACGGGAGATTCTGTAGGCGGTTCTGTGACGATCTCATAGAAGGGGACGTTTCCGTAGGCCCGCGAAACCACGAACTCCCGCAGCAGCCTACGGCGAAGCTGCAGCACGGTGTGGATCTCGTTGCGCCTGCGGCGGCGCCGGCTGGCGCGCACGGACCGCTTGCGGAGGCTTACGCCTCGCGCCCGCAACCGGTCCGGATCCAGCACATCGATCACCGCCGTTAATCCGGCGACGAATACGAGCAGCTTTCCCCACCAGGCAAGCGAAGGCATGGCAAGCCATCGTAATGATGTCTAGTTGATCACCTGGCGGCCCGGCGCTCGAGGCGAGCGTGCCCCTTCTGCTCTCGCTCGGGCGGCTGCCGTTGGCCAACCATTCTCGCCGGCTGCCGCATGTCAACGGCCGACGCACTGATTTGCCGCTGTCCGTGCTCGGTGGCCAGCGCGGCCATCGCGCTCCGGGCTCTGGCGCTCTTTCGGTGGTAGCCGTGGGTGACCTCAGTTGAGGAGGATGCGGTGTCGTAGCAGGGTGAACCCGGCTCGGCCGTGCATCTGGCGCATGATTCGTTTGATCTTGGTGTTGACGCCTTCAGTTCCGCCGTTGTGGTAGGGCATGGTCACCGCGGCTTGGACGGCTTCGCGGTCGAGTTCGAGACCGCGGGCGAAGGTGTGCAGGTATGGCAGATCGGCTGCTCGGACGGCGGCGGTGGACGAGGCACTGGTCGAGCCGTTCGCAGGTGCCGCGCTCATCTCTGTACACGAGTCAGATCCGGCGAGGCTGCCAGGAGATCCACCGGCGGTTGCCCGCCACGCGGTGCCGGCACCGGTCTGCCGCGTTCGATGCCAGCCGACCCCGGCCAGTTCATCAGTGCAATGCGTCCCGACCCCTCCGGCAGGCAGGGCGGTTTGGGTGCCGCGATCGAGCAGCCAACCGCGGCGGCTTGGCTACAGTGGCTCCAAGGCAGCGACGGGCGGTCACCGCCGCCTGCACCACGACGGGCTCAGCCACGCCCGGGCGTTCTTCCTGACTCAGCCGTTGACAAGCACCCGACACGATGATCAGCGGCTGCTTGGATTCGGGGCGCCGGTGAGCGTGGTGTTGAGTGCGGTGAGCAGTTCGGATCGGGTGAAGGGTTTGCCGACGACCGTGACGCCGGGTTCGAGGATGCCTTGTTCGGTCATGAGGGGTGCGGCGTATCCGGACATGTAGAGCACGGGCGTGGCGGGCCGGTGGTGTCTTAGGTGCTGGGCGAGTTCGGGTCCGTTCATGTGGGGCATGACGACGTCGGTGAGCAGCGCGTGGATGGGCCCGTGGTGGCGTTGCGCGACTTGGAGGGCTTCCTCGCCGTCGGCTGCGGTCAGGACGTGGTAGCCGGCGGCGGTGAGCATGCGGGCGGCGGCGGTGCGCAGGCCGTCTTCGTCGTCGGCGACGAGGATGGTTTGCCCGGTGGTGTGTCGTGTGGCTGCTGCGGGTTCGGTGGCCGGTGGTTGCTCGTCGGTGGCGGGCAGGTAGAGGTGGATTGTCGTGCCTTGGCCGACGGTTGAATCGATGACGAGGTTACCGCCGGCTTGTTTGGCGATGCCGTAGGCGGTGGCGAGGCCCAGCCCGGTGCCGTGGCCTTTGGGTTTGGTGGTGAAGAACGGCTCGATGGCGCGTTCGGCGACGTCGGGTGGCATTCCTTCGCCGGTGTCCGCGACGGCGATGTGGATGTAGTCGCCGGGCTGGAACCCGGTGGCGTCGCCGCTGTCCGCGGAGATGCTGGTGTTGGTGGTGTGGAAGGCGAGCCGACCGCCCTGGGGCATGGCGTCGCGGGCGTTGATGGCGAGGTTGAGCAGGATCTGGCAGAGCTGGTCGGGGTCTGCGCGGGTGTTGCTGGTGTGGGGGTCGAGGTTGGTGCTGATGTCCAGTTGCCGGGCGATGGAGCCGTCGAGTAGGCCGAGGGCTTCGTGGATCACCGCGTTGGGGTTGACCACGACGGGTTCGATGATTTCTCTGCCGCCGAAGGTCAGTAGTTGGTGGGCAAGGTTGGCGGCGCGTCTGCCGGCCCGGCTGATGTGGTCGAGGTCGTCCAGGATGGGGCGCAGGCGGTCGTCGGTGAGTGTGGTGCCCGCGTTGTCGCGCAGTGTGTCTTCGATGAATTCGCCGTAGTTGAGGATGATGCCGAGGATGTTGTTGAAGTCGTGCGCGATGGCGCCGGACATCCGTGCCAGGCTTTCGAAGCGTTGGTGGATGCGGCGACGTTCGGTGGCCTCGAGTTCGCGTTTCAGGTTGTGCCGGTGCTGCTCGGCCTCGATCAGCTGGGTGACGTCGTTGACCACGGCGAGGAACCCGGTGGTGTTGCTGTTGTCGTCTCTCAGGTGACGGATGACGGCGTGCAGGGTGCGCTGGCGGCCGTCGGTGAGAGTGACTGGTCCGTAGTAGGTCGTGGTGTCGTGCTGCTGGTCGTGTTCACCGGGGGTGCCGGTCTGTTGCGGGGGGAGGTAGGCGCGCCAGCCGTCGTGGAGCAGGTCCCTGGTGGGTGTGGCGGTGATCTCGCTCAGTTGTGGGTTGATGTAGGTGGCGTCCAGGTCAGGGCCGCCGAGCGCGATGCCGGCCGGGGAGAGCTCCGCCATGGCCGACAGTCGGGCCTCGCTTTCGTGCAGTGCCAGGACCTTCTCCACCAGTTTCGCGTTGACGGTGCGTAGGTGTTCGCCGAGCAGCGGTTGTGGTGCGGCCGTTGTCGCGGGTGGTGGGTTGTGCCGGAGGGCGTTGAGGACGGCGGTAACCAGATCGGCCGGTTCCCCCGTTTTGGCCACGAAGCCGGCCACCCCGTAGGCGGCGGCCAGGGGGGCGGCTTCGTCGGGTTGATAGTTGGCGGTGTAGAGCAGGACGGGGATGCCGGCGGTGTCGGGCGAGGAGTGCAGCTCATTGGCGAATTCGTAGCCGTCCATGCCGGGCATTACCACGTCGGTGACGACGACGTCGGGGTGGACGGCATGGGCGAGGGCGAGGGCCTGCCGCCCTTCGGCGGCCTCGATCACCTGGTGGCCTGCGTCGTCGAGGGTGGCGCGGGCGACTTCGCGGCTGCTGACGCTGTCGTCGACGACCAGTACGGTGGCCATGGGTTCTCCGATGCTGTCTTACGCGCCGGGGTGGATGGTGAAGGTGGTTCCGGCGCCGGGTGAGCTGTGCACGTCCAGCCCGATGCCGGACCGGTCGGCCAACTGGCGGGCGAGGTATAGGCCGAGTCCGCTGCCCGGGATAGCGCCACGGTCGGCGGCTGTTCCCCGGCGAAACGGTGCGAAGACCGTGTTCAGCTCGTCGGTGCTCATTCCCGGTCCGTCATCGCTGATCTCGATCAGGACCGGCCGGCCGGGTGCTAGTCGTAGCGCGATGCGGATCTGCGGATGGTCGCTGTACTTGATGGCGTTGTCGACCAGTTCGGTGAGCAGGCGTTCGAGCGCGTTCTCGTCCCCGTCGGCCGGAGTCGGCTGCTCGGGCAGGTCCACGATGAGACACCGGTGGTGTGCGTCGGCGCGCGCACGGGCACCGTCAGCCACGTGGCTGACGGTGGTGCGGCAGTCGAATCGGCTGGGGGGCGTGTTCGTCGCGGTGTCGAGATTGGCGATGGCAACGACGCGGTCCACGATCTCGAGCATCTGCGTGGTGCTGGCCTGGATCAGTTCCAGGTGCCGACGTTGTTGCGCGGGGTCGGCGCTGCCGTTGTCCAGCTTCGACCGCATGACCTTGCTCACGCCGAGCACCGCGGCCAGCGGTGCGCGCAGCTCGTGCCCGAGCTTGGACAGCACGACAGCGCCCGGCGACTCGGTGGATCCGGACGCCGCCGAACTGCCCGCCTGCGTCGCAGCGGCGTCCTGCGACGCGGTCATCCCGGCCCTCGTAGCGTCGTCCAGCCCTTCTCGTCCGGGCGCCGTGGCGTCACGCCGATGACGGTCGATCACCATGCCAGCACCCCTCGTAACTGGAAAACTACTTTACGTGGCTAGCTCTTTTGTCGGCCCCGTTCATCGATTTCGCCGGGTGGCCTGGGTCTCCGCCGCTGTCGCGGCGGCCGTCGGTGCACTGAGCATCGCCGGTTATGTGGCCCAGCTGCGCTGGCTGGTCACCTTCGGTGACGATCACGCTCCGATGGCGCCGGTCACCGCCCTCGCGGCGTTGACCGCGAGCCTGAGCCTGGTACTGCTCACCGACCCGGCTTCGCGTGGCCATCGGCGCCGGGCCGGATCCTGTCTCGGCGCGCTCCTGATCGCCGCCAGTTCGGTGCCGGTACTGAGCTTCGCCCTCGGCTGGCAGTCGGGCCTCGATCGGCTGTTGTTCCCCGACTTGGTAGGTGCGTGGTTCGTCGGCCTGGTCCCGGGGGACCCGGCACCGCACACCGCGGTGGCGTTCCTTCTGGTCGGGTTCGCGCTGGCCATGGCATGCGTCGGTGCCCGGCACGGTTACCTTCCAGCTCAGATGTCGGCGGCCCTGGCGGCGCTGGTCGCGGTGGTGGGCATGCTGGGACGCCTGTTGGATTGGCGGGTCGAGCACGCCGGCCAGCGCGGGAACCCGATGGCGGTGGCCGCTGCCATAGCCGTCGTCGCGCTCTGCGTCGGCATCATGGCCAGCCAGCCGCAGGGAATCGTCACGCGGGTCATCGCGAGCGGGGGTGAAGGAGGCAGGATCGTCCGCCGCCTGTTACCGGTCACTGTCGTCGGTTTGGCATTGGCCGCCGGATCTGTCGGCTTCCTCGGCAGCCAGGACGCGCAGGTCGACGGTCTGAGTTTCACCGTCGTGGTCGCCGTCTTCGTCATGATCTTGTCCGGGGTGCTGATCGGGGCCGGGCGGCTACTCGACCGGATCGGCCAGACACGGCAAGAACTGATCGACGAACTACGCGGTCAACGCGACTTCAACGCCGCCGTCCTGAATTCCCTGGTAGAGGGGGTCATCGCCTTCGGGCCGGACGGCACCGTGCTACAGGTGACGGCGCGCTGGTGCGAGATCACCGGCTACCCCGCAGATCAGGTGATCGGGCTACGGCCGCCGTTCCCGTGGTGGCCGCCGGACCTGATGGACAGGCGATTGGAACAACTCGCTGACGCCCTGGCCGCCCCGGACGGCAGCGAACTGCACACCGAGGTCCGCCGCGCCGACGGCACCCGAATCAACGTTCACGTCCACGTGCGCCCGATCCGGAGCAACCGCAACGAGCTGCGCGTGGTCGTCACCACCTACCGTGACCTGACCGAACGGGAACAGGCGGAAGCGGAGCAGCGACGACTGGCCGACCAGCTCGACCACTTCTTCACGATGTCGCACGACTTCATGTGCATCGCCGGCCTGGACGGGCGGTTCGTCCGCGTCAACCAAGCCTGGCAAACCTTCGGCTACCCCCTGGACCGCCTCCAAGGCCGCCCGTTCGTCGACTTCGTGCACCCCGACGACCGGGAACGCACCATCGCTGAGACGGCCAAGCTGGCGAGCGACAGTACGGCGACGGTGGCCTTCGAGAACCGGTACCGCCGCCAGGACGGCACTTACGTCCGGCTCTGCTGGAACGCCAGCGCGGAACCGAGAGAAGGCCTCATCTACGCGGTCGCCCGCGACACCACCGCCCAGCACGAAGCCGCCGAGGCCCGGCAGCGGCTGGCCGCGATCGTGGAGAGCACCGACGACGCAGTCATCGGCGAGACCCTTGACGGCACCATCACCAGCTGGAACCCCGCCGCGCAGCGCATCTACGGCTACCCCGCCGACGAGGTCATCGGATCCTCGATCAGGACCATTCTCCCGCCGCAGCTCAGCGACCAGCTCGACGACATCCTCGCCCGCGTCGCCCGCGGTGACATCATTAGAGATCAGCACACCGTCCGCGTGCGCGAAGACGGCACCCAGATACACCTGAGCCTGACGATCTTCCCAATCCGCGACGACCACGGCACCATCACCGCAGCGGCCTCCATCACCCACGACATCACTGAGATCAAGAAGGCCGAACAACGCTTCAGCCAGCTGGTCCTCAGCGCTCCTGACGCCATGATCATCGTTGACCGGGCCGGCACCATCACGCTCGCCAACGAGCAGACCGATCGGCTGTTCGGGTACCTGCGTGGCGAGTTGCTCGGCCAGTCCGTTGAAGTCCTCCTACCCGCGGAGTCCCGCCGGGCGCACGTCGCTCACCGGCGTGGCTACGCCGCGCATCCGGCCGTGCGCGGCATGGGCGCCGGCCGGAAGCTATGCGGTACCCGCCGGGACGGAACCCAGTTCCCGGTCGAGATCAGTCTCGCTCCGCTCGACACCGACGAAGGCATGCTGGTCGCCGCCGCCATCCGCGACATCACCGACCGCAAGCAGGTTGAACTGAACCTCGCCGCCGCCCGCGACGAAGCCCTCGCCGCCGCCCAGCTGAAATCCCAATTCGTCGCCATGGTCAGCCACGAGATCCGCACCCCGATGAACGGTGTCATCGGACTGACCCGACTGCTGCTCGGCACCGCCCTGCAGCCGGGGCAACGCCGCTACGCCGAGGCGATCCGTGCCTCCGCCAACGCGCTGCTGACCATCATCAACGACATCCTCGACTTCTCGAAGATCGAAGCCGGAAAGATCACCCTCGTCGAGGGCGACTTCGACCCCGGCCAGCTGGTCGAAGAAGTCGCCCAGACCATCCTCGAAGCCGTTCACGACAAACCCGTGGAGATCGTCAACTACTACCCCGCCCATCTGCCCGCCGTCCTGCGCGGCGACGAGGGCCGAATCCGGCAGGTACTGCTGAACCTGGCCGGCAACGCGGCCAAATTCACCCAGCACGGCGAGATACTCCTGCGTGTCGACCCCGCCGCGCCCATCCCCGACGGGCAACCGCTGTACACCTTCAGCGTCACCGACACCGGCATCGGCATCGGCGCCGACGACCTGGCCCGACTGTTCCAACCCTTCACCCAAGCCGACAGCAGCACCAGCCGGCAGTTCGGCGGCACCGGCCTCGGGCTGACGATCAGCCGGCAACTCGTCGAGCTCATGGGCGGCCGGCTGGAGGTCGACACCGAACCGGGACGGGGCAGCCGGTTCGCCTTCACCATCCCCCTGCACGCGCCGCCCGACGCGACCGGCCGATCCCGAGCCCTCCGGCCCGAGATCGTCGGCCGGCGGCTCCTGATCACCGACGACAACCTCAGCACCTGCCAACTACTCACCGAGCACGCCCAGTCCTGGCACCTGAACGTCACCGCCGTAACGGACGCCCGCACGGCGCTGGAACACCTCCGCGCCGCCGCGCGAGACCGCCAACCGTGCGACGTCGCCCTCATCGACCAGCACCTGCCCGACACCGACGGCATCACCCTCATCGACCAGATTTTGCACGACCCCACGATCCCGGCCCCTCACCTCGTCCTGCTCGGCTCCGACGCGGATAGCTACGAACAGGCCAGGAGCATCGGAGCCGTCGAAGTGCTCAACAAACCGGTCGGACCGTCGAAGCTCTACAACTGCCTGCTCCAACTGCTCAATCCCGCCCTCACCGCTACGGCCGCCAGCACCACACCGCCATCACCGGCCACCGGCGACCGCGGCCGGATCCTGCTGGCGGAGGACAACGAGATCAACCAAATCGTCGCGATAGAGACCCTCACCACCCTCGGCTACCACGCCGACATCGCCTACAACGGCGCCGAAGCCGTGGAGATGGCCACCCATCACGCGTACGACGCCATCCTCATGGACTGCCAGATGCCGCGCATGGACGGCTACCAGGCAACCCAGGAAATCCGGCAGCACGAAACACCCGACCATCACACTCCCGTCATCGCCATGACCGCCGGCGCTCTCGCCGAAGACCGGCGACGATGCTTGGACGCGGGCATGGACGACTACCTCGCCAAACCCATCGACCACAACCAATTGGAGGCCGTGCTGGAACGCTGGATCCCGACCTGACGCCGGCGATACTCCACTAGGCCGTGTTTCGTAGGGCGCGGAGCCATTGGTTGATGGCGGCGATGGTGACGGTGGCTTCGTAGCGCACGGCGAGCTTGTCATACCTTGTGGCCATTGCCCGGTGCTGTTTGAGCTGGTTGATG
>NZ_JADQTO010000039.1 GCF_015704865.1 Actinoplanes aureus
GTCCTCCAACGGACCCGCAGCCGGCGGACACACCGCACGAACCACCCAGCACCCCAACGCTCGACAGAACACCTGCCGAACACAACGCCACACACCACAAGAAGGTTACGAAGACGACAAACTACCGCTAGGAAGGAAACCCGGCCCAGATCAGGAGAGCGACTCAGCTCAGACCGGGAGTAGAAACCCGGCTCAGCAGATCCTCGGTAGAGAGCACCTCCCCAAACCGAGGAAGCACCACCCCGAGCGCATGCTCATGCTCCTCAGCCGTCATCCCGCTCATCGCGTCCGCCGCGAACAGCACCTCGAACCCGTGGTCCGAAGCGGCCCGCGCCGTCGATTCGACGCCCATTGTCGTGGCCAAGCCGGCCATCACCACGGTGTCGACGCCGCGTTCACGCAACCGACCGGCCAGATCGGTGCCGTAGAAGGCGCCGACCGTCTGCTTCACCACGACCACGTCGCCGTCCCGCGGCTCCAGTTCCGGCACGAAACCGCTGCCCGGCGGCTGTTCGGTGACGTTCGGCCGGTTCACGCGTACCAGCACCACCGTCCCGCCTGCCGCGCGCCAAGCGTCGGCCAGCCGCACCGCCCGGGTCACCACGTCGGCGCCCGGGTGCGGGCCTAGATTCAGCTCGACGATGCGGGGCATCAGGTCGATGACGATCAGCGCGCTGCGCGCGGGGTCGAAGCTCACACCGGAAAGTATGTGCCGCCGGTCAGCGACAGCTGCAGGGTGGGTTCCTGATCGTCGGCCGGCGCCGCGTCCCGCGGCTGGAAGTGCTTCACCACCGCGGTGAACCCGGCGAACTGCCGGTGCACCCGCCAGGTGTTGTCGTCGAACGGTGTCAGCCAGTCGACGATCTCCCGCCGGTGTGCGCCGGCCACCTCCGGCGGCAGGCAGAAGTCGAGCAGGTCGGTCAGTTCGGCCTTGCTGTACGGCGCCGGCTTGCCGTCCCGGACGCAGGACACGCCCCAGACCGCCTCCTGGTCCTCCGGGACGCGGGTCAGCGTCAGCAGCAGCTCGCTGCCGTCGCCCGGGTAGCCGGTCCGCAGGACGGTCTGCGGGCCGGTGTCCTTGGCGGGCGCGTCCCAGCGCCGCTCCCAGGCCCGCCGGATCGCGGTCGCCGTGACGCCGGGCAGGGCGGCCGCCACGAGCCAGCTCTGACTGGGCGACGGCACGGCGGCCACGGTCGTCGCCGGCTGGCGCGGGCCCCAGCCGCGGCCGAAGACCGCCATGTAGATGGCGAAGGTCAGCAGCACGGCGACGGCGAGTGTCCCGAGTGTCTTGCGCACGCTCTACCGGTCCTCCGACGATGATCTTCGGTCGCGTGCACTGTAGTGGGCGATGTCCAGCCAGCGTTCGGCCGCGGCGGGGGAGCGGAACAGCAGCACCGGCGGCAGCGCGGGGTCGGCCTGCCAGCGGCGCATCCGTTCCCGTTTGCGGGGGAACGACTGGAAGTGGAACAGCACGGGGGAGTCCTTCGACAGCAGTATCCGCAGCGATTCCACGTTGTCGTTGCAGATCCGGGTGCGCCGGATCAGCCCGACGACCGTGCGGCGGATCAGCCGGCTCAGGGAGACCCATCGCGGGAAGTCGAGGCCGACCACCAGCTCGGCGCGCGCAAGCGCGAGGTCGGTCCAGGCACCATAGGCGGCGTCGATCACCCAGGTCTCCTCGGCGCAGAGCGCCGCGATGCGGCGCCGCTGCTCCTCGATCGGCACCGGCACCCAGCCCGGCTCCCAGGTCAGATCATCGATCGAGTGGTACGGCAGACCCAGGCGCGAACCGATCCGGCGGGCCAGCGTGGACTTGCCCGAGCCGGTGACGCCGTAGACGAGGATCCGGCGTGGTACCGCCATCAGCCGGGCCGGCGGGCGGTCGGAGTCACCAGTCCCGTCTCGTAGGCGACGACTACCGCCTGCACCCGGTCGCGCAGCTGAAGCTTGGTCAGGATCCGGGTCACATGGGTCTTCACGGTCGCCTCGCTGAGCTGGAGGGCGGCCGCCAGTTCCAGGTTGCTCAGCCCGCCGGCGAGCAGCGTCAGCACTTCCAGCTCGCGGGGCGTCAGCGTGGCCAGGTCGCGGTGCAGGGTGGTGGCCCGTTCCGGGTCGGGCCGGGTGAACCGCTCGACCAGCCGCCGGGTGATCGCCGGTGCCAGCAGCGCGTCCCCGTCGCGGACCAGCCGGACCGCGTGGATCAGGTGGTCCGGCGTCACATCCTTCAGCAGGAACCCGCTGGCACCGGCGGCGAGCGCCGCGTACACGTACTGATCAAGATCGAAGGTGGTGAGAATGACCACCCGGACCGGATCGCCGCCGGCGGTCGCCGGCGCGTCCGCCAGGATGCGCCGGGTGGCCTCCAGGCCGTCCATCTCCGGCATGCGGATGTCCATCAGTACGACGTCCGGCCGCGACCGCCGCGTCGCGGCCACCGCCTCCACACCGGTCGCCGCGTGCCCGACCACCTCGATGCCCTCGGCGGCCAGGATCATCGTGAACCCGGTGCGCACCAGCGCCTGATCGTCCGCGATCACTACCCGTGTCATGAGGCACGTCCGTTCAGTGGGATCCGGGCACGCACCTGGAAGCCGCCGCCGACCCGGCGCCCGGCTTCCAGAGTGCCCTCGTAGAGCCGGAGTCGTTCGGTCAGCCCGAGCAGGCCGGCGCCGGAACCGGTGCTCGCCGCCGGGCGGGCCCGCGGTGGTGGCGCGTCGTTCTCCACGGAGATCACCAGGTCGTCGCCGTCGGCGGTGACGGTGACCTCGGTCGGCGCTCCCGGCGCGTGCCGCAGCGCGTTGGTCAGTGCCTCCTGCACCACCCGGTACGCCGCCAGGTCCAGCCCGTGCGGCAGCGACACCGGCGTCGCGTGCAGGGTCACCGGCTGCCCGGCCCGCCGCACGTTCTCCACCAGCGCCGCCAGCTGGTCCAGGCCCGGCTGCGGGCGCAGCAGGTCGTCGTCCGGGCCGGGGGCCAGCACACCCATCAGGTGCCGCAGCTCGGCCATCGTCTCCCGCCCGCTCGCCTCAACCGCCGACAACGCCTCACGGGCCATGTCCGGGCGCGCGTCCATCACCTTCCCGGCGGCGCCGGCCTGGATGGTCATCACGCTGACGTGGTGGCTGACGACGTCGTGCAGCTCGCGGGCGATCCGGGCCCGTTCCTCGGCGACGGCCAGCCGGGTGGCGGCCTGCTGCTCCCGTTCCAGGGCCTCGGCCCGCTGCTCGGACGCGAGGGCCCGGCTGCGTGCCGCCCGGACGGTGACCCCCAGCAGCCCGATCGGTACCAGGATGAAGAATCCGCCGGCCCATTCCGGCAGCTGCGGCCAGGTGTCGTCCGAGGTGGCCGCGATCAGTACGCACGTGGCCAGCAGCGCACCCATCGCGACCGGCACCGACCGGCCGTGCAGGGCGAGCGCGTAGGTGCCGATCAGCACGGCGGCGAGGTTCGCCAGGTTGGCTTCCACGTCGAGTCCGCCGAGCACGGTCACCTGGGCGGCGAAGCACAGCAGCGGCCACCGCCGCCGCCCCAGCAACGGTGCCGTGGCCAGCAGATTCGTCGCCAGCACGGAGGCCGTCGACGGCTCCTCCTCGAACCTGATGCGTTCGCCGGTGGGGAAGTCCTGCGGGCCCGGCCAGAAGACCATGGAGTCGGGGTGTGGCGCGTCGCCGCGCTCGACGGTCAGCGCGACGGACAGCACCGTCAGCAACACCACCAGGGCGAGGTCGCCCCACACCGTCAGCTCACCGGCGCGCCAGCTCGCGGTGAGGCGGGTGCGCAGCGACGGGAACACGGCCCCATTCTGCCGCCCGGTCCGGTGCCGGACATCCATCGTGGCGTCTACATCTCACGGATGACCTCGGCCCGCCGGTCCCGACCCGTGGCCGACGACCGCCACCGTTCCGCCGCCCTAGCGTCCACAGCCATGAGTGACCTGGTACGGCTACGAGCCGTCGGCAAACAGTACGAGTCGGCCGGGCCCCCGGCCCTGGACCGGGTGGACCTGACCGTCTCGCCCGGCGAGGCGGTCGCGGTGATGGGACCGTCCGGCAGCGGCAAGTCCACACTGCTCAACCTGATCGCCGGCCTGGACCGGCCGACCTCCGGCGAGGTCGAGGTGGCCGGAACCGTTCTGAACCGGCTCTCCGAGAAGGCGCTGGCCCGGTTCCGGCGGGCCGGCATCGGCATCGTCTTCCAGTTCTTCCACCTGCTCGACGACCTGACCGTCCGGGACAACGTGCTTTTTCCCGCCCAGCTGATCGGCGCCTCCCGGCGGGCCGCGCAGGCCCGGGCCGACGAACTGCTCGACAGCCTCGGCCTGGCCGCCCGGGTGAACTCGTACCCGGCGCGGCTGTCCGGCGGGGAGCGGCAGCGGGTGGCGGTGGCCCGGGCACTGATCAACGAACCGCCGCTGCTGCTCGCCGACGAGCCGACCGGTGCCGTCGACGCCGCGGCCGGCGAGCAGATCATGCAGATCCTGCGCGACCTGAGCCGCGGCGGCCAGACCATCCTGCTGGTCACGCACGACCCGGACCTCGCGCACCGCTGCGCCTCCCGGACCGTCGAGGTACGCGACGGCCGCCTCGCCGAGAAGGTGGGGGCATGAGAGCCGCACCGGCGGGCGAGGGCCGGACGAGCATGCCGAAGGAGGGCACAGCGTGCGAGCCGTACTGAAGACCGCCTGGACGGCCGCGCGCCACCGCCGGTTGCAGAGCCTCGTCGTCTTCGCGGTGGTCCTGCTCTCCAGCGCGACCGCCGTGCTCGCCCTCGGCCTGCTGGCCGGGTCGAGCGCGCCGTTCGACCGGGCGTTCAAGAGCCAGAACGGCGCGCACGTCACGGCCGGCTTCGACGCCGCCAAGGTGAGCGCCGCCCAGCTGGCGGCCACGGCGTCCCGTCCCGGTGTCACCGCGGCGGCCGGCCCGTACGAGACGGTCGAGGGCAAACTCACCGGCGACCGGCAGATGCGCCCGCCGGGCACCGTCGCGGGCCGGGCCGAGGCCGACACCCCGGTGGACCGGCTGGAGATCTCCGACGGGGCCTGGCTCACCGGCACCGGCCAGATCGTGCTCTCACCGGAGACGGCCGGGCCGGGCGGCCACGGCTGGAAGGTCGGGGACCGGGTCACCGTGAACGACGGCCCGGCGTTGACGGTCGTCGGGATCGCCTCGTCGCCCACCGACACCGCCGCCGCCTGGGTGTGGCCGGAGCAGAACGACGTCCTGCACGCCGGCGGAGCCGCGACCGGGCGGCAGATGCTCTACCGGTTCGCCGAGGCGGGCAGCGACGCCGAGGTCTCCTCGGCGCTGGACACCGCGACCGCCGGGCTGCCCGCGGACGCCGCCACCGGGTCCACCTCCTACCTGGCCGTGAAGCTGGAGCTGGAAGGCCGGATCAAGGTGATGGTGCCGTTCGTGGTGGCGTTCGCCGGGCTCGGCCTGGTCATGTCGGTGCTCATCGTGGTGAACGTGGTCGCCGGGGCGGTGGTCGCCGGGTTCCGCACGATCGGTGTGCAGAAGGCGCTCGGCCTGACTCCGGGCCAGGTGGTGGCCGCGTACGCCGGACAGGTCCTGCTCGTCGGCGTCCCCGCCTGCCTGCTCGGGGTGCTCGCCGGCCGGCTCGTCTCGATGCCGCTGCTCGGACAGGCCGAGCGGGCGTACGCCACGAACGCGAAACCGTCGGTGCCGATCTGGGTCGACCTCACCGTGGTGGCGGGCGCGGTGGTCCTGCTCGTGCTGGCCGCCGCCGGACCCGCCGTCCGCGCCGGCCGGTTCTCCGCCGCCCAGGCGATCGCGGTCGGCCGGGCCCCGCGCAGCGGCCGTGGCTTCTGGATCCGGCGTGCCCTGGCCCGTACCGCGTTGCCCCGGCCGGTCAGCTTCGGCCTGGCCACCCCGTTCACCCGGCCGGCCCGCGCCGCGGTGACCGTCGTCGCCGTGCTGCTCGGCGTGACCACGGTGGTGTTCGCCGTCGGGCTGTCGGCGTCGCTGACCCGGATCGCCGAAGCCGGCAACCGAACCGAAGCGGTGCCGGTACTGGTAACGGTCCCGGGCGAGATGGGGCCGGAAGGCGGGGCGCGGATGGCACCCCCGCCCGGCACCGGAGGCACCCCGGCGGACCTGGCCCAGGTCCGCGCCATCGTCGAGGCGCAGCCCGGTACCGCCCACGTCACCGCGATCACCGAGGCGGACGTCAACATCGCCGGATCCGCCGACCCCATCGAGGTCCGCGGGTACGACGGGGACTCCTCGTGGACCGGCTACCCGATGATCTCCGGACGCTGGTACCGGGCGGCGGGTGAGGCGGTGGCCGGTGGCCGGCTGCTCCGCTACACCGGTGCGGAGATCGGGGACACCCTCACGATCAGCACCGACCTGGGCCGTCGCACCGTCACGATCGTCGGCGAGGCGTTCAGCAACGGCTCGGACCCGGTACTGATCACGAACGTGACCGAGTTCGGCGGCCTGTTCGAGCGGCTGTCGCCACGCAATCTCGAGGTCGGCCTGACCGGGGGCACCGATCCGCACGCGTACGTCGACACCCTCACCGGCGCGCTCGGCAACCTGACCGCGGCCGCCGAACTCAGCGCCGAGACGCAGGAGAACGAGGTGATCGCGGTCATGATCGGGCTGATCGTCACGCTGACGCTGCTGCTCACCGCGGTGGCCGGCCTCGGCGTCCTCAACACGGTCGTGCTGAACACGCGGGAGCGCACCCACGAGATCGGCGTGCTCAAGTCGGTCGGGATGACCCCGGGCCAGGTCCGCCTCATGGTGATCAGCTCGATGCTGGTGATCGGCGCGATCGGAGGGCTGCTCGCCGTACCCCTGGGTTGGCTTCTGCACGGCTGGGCCCTGCCGGTGATGGCCGGCGCCGCCGGCGTGTCGCTGCCCTCGGACATCCTCGCGGTCTACTCGCCCGCCCTGCTCGCGGCACTCGCCTCCGCCGGTGTGCTGCTCGCGGTGCTCGGCGCGCTATTGCCGGCGGGCTGGGCGGCTCGAGCACGTGCCGCTGCCGCCTTGCGGGCGGAATAGCGGGAATCTGGCCCATCAGGGCCAGCATTTGGTTATGTTCGATCCGACACGCATGATGTATCGCCCCGGCGGGCCTGCCCGCCGGGGCGTGTCACGTTTGTGCTGGCCCACGGCGTTGCATCGGCTTTGGGCGATTCACGCAACGGTTCCGCGTCGTTGTGGTACCTGATCACGGCTGATGTGGCCGCTTTCGATAGAGTCGGGCCTCGCCGCTGACGGGGAGGAACACAGACATGACTGCGACGGGGGAGGAGCCGGGTCAGGATCCGGTGTCCGGCGCCGCACAGGCGCACGGCGCGGATCCGACCGCGGAGCCCACCGCGCCGCCGGCTTCCGGCGAGCCGGCCGCACCGGATCCCACCTGGCCGATGGCGGCACAGCCGCCGGTGTCCGGTGCGGATCCCACCACGCCGATGCCGCCGCAGCCGCCGGCTCCGGGCGCGCCGTTCTGGGCACAGCCGGCTTCCGGCGCGGGTCCCGGTGCGCCGTTCTGGGACCAGCAGCCGGCCGCCGGAGCGCAGCCGGCCGCGCCGTTCTGGGCACAGGGCCCGGACTCCGGCGCCGAGTCCACCACACCGTTCGCGGCCCAGCCGCCGGTGCCCGGGGCTCAGCCGCCGGCGCCGGGAATGGAGCCGACGGCACCGTTCTGGGCGCCGCCGCCGACCTCTGGTGCCGCGCCGGTCCCGCCGGGCACGCCGTCCGCGTACGGACAGCCGAAGTCCGAGCCGATGCCGGCCTTCCCGCCGCCGTTCGCGGCCGCCGCGCCGGGCCACGACGCGCCCCCGCCGTTCCCCGCGCCGTACGGTCAGCCGGTCTCCGGCCAGCCGCAGTACGGTCCGCCGGTCTCCGGGCCGCCCGGTCAGCCTGGTCAGCCGCCGTTCGGCCCGCCTCCTCCGGGGCAGCCCTTCGGGGCGCCGTTCGCCGCGCAGCCGCCGCGCCGCAGCCGTAACGGGCTGCTGGCCGCCGTGGTGGTGGCCATCCTGCTGGTCATCGCGGGTGGCGGCAGCGTCGGCAGCTACTTCCTGTTCAAGTCGGACGACAACTCGTCCACCTCGTCGAAGCAGCCGACGGCGCCGCCGACCCCCGGGTCCGACCCCAGCCTCGGCACCGACCCGGGCGCCGAGCCGGACCCGACCGAGGACGCCCAGCAGGGCCCGGAGGCCAGTGCGTACCCGGCCGAGAAGATCGACGACCTGTACCGGGTGTGCGACGAGAACGTCTTCTACCCGGAGTCGCCCAAGCGCGCCGGTAAGGCGCCGCACCCGGTGGTGCTGCTCGTCGATGACGGTGACGGCATCCGGAGCAAGGACGGTACGTACTACTTCGACGAGGGCCTGTCCGACTCGGTGAAGAACATCTGGGCGGCCGACAAGCCCGGCAAGGTGCAGATGGTCGCCTGTCTGGACCGGGTCAAGACCGGCGCGAAGATCCGTACCTGCAAGTACGACGACCCGAAGCCGCTGAACGTGTCGCTGATGAAGGCGACCTGGAAGCTGCGGGTGGTCGAGGTGGCGACGGGCAAGACGCTGCTGGAGAAGAACCTGACCGGCGACGACAAGCAGTGCCCGTACGTGGTGTACGTCGGCCCGGACAAGAAGATCTACGCCGAGGTGAGTGACCGCGCCGCGATCGTCGCCCTGCGGCCCCTCGTGAAGAAGTAGCACCACCGGGGGTTCGTTCATCCCTGCGGGTGACCGGCGGCGGGCGGGTGTGACACCTGCCCGCCGCCGGGCGCTTTGCCACCTGAGATGAATAAACGACCTCCCACCCCCGTGGTGCGCCCGTGAACGATCTCCGGGACGCACTGATCCGGGCGAAGCGCGGCGACGAGCTGTCCTTCGCCATCCTGTATCGCGCGGTGCAGCCTGGGCTCCTGCGCTACCTGCGCGCTCTGGTCGCCGACGACGCCGAGGACGTGGCCGCCGACACCTGGTTGCAGATCGCCCGCGACATCGGCGGCTTCCACGGCGGCGGGGACGCCCTGCGCTGCTGGATCGCCACCGTGGGCCGGCACCGGGCGATGGACCACCTGCGCCGGATGCGCCGCCGGCCGGTCAGCGTCGCCGTCGCGGACGGCGAGACACCGTCGGCCGAGGACGCCGCCGACCGCGCGCTCACCTCGGTCGGCACCGACGCCGCGCTGGCGATGATCACCGCGCTGCCCCGTGACCAGGCCGAGGCGGTGCTGCTGCGCGTCGTCATGGGCCTGGACGCCCCGGCGGCCGGGCGTGTGCTCGGCAAACGTGCCGGAGCGGTGCGGACGGCCGCGTACCGCGGCCTGCGCCGCCTGGCCGACCACCTCACCCACTCGGACACCCCGGTGACCTGGACGCTGCCGCTGGATACCGGCGGCACCCCGGCGCGATCCACGACTCTGAAGGACATCGGATGAACCCGTCGCACCGGTACGGCCTGGACCGGGCCGTCGCCGAGCAACTGCTCGCCGGCCGGCCGGCCTGGCCCAGCACCGCGGATCCGCGCCTGCTCGGCCTGCTCGCCGCGGCCGCGGCGCCGGCGCGGAAGGCCGAGCTGGCCGGCGAGGGTGCCGTGGTGGACGCCTTCCGCTGTCACCACCCGAGCCCGGCGGTCTTCCCCGAGCCGCTCCCGCTGCCGCGGTCCCGCCTGGCCGGCCCGCTGCCGGTACGCCTGGCCGCCGCCGCGACCCTGGGTGTGGCGGGCGTCGGGGTGGCCGCGTTCGCCGGCACGTTGCCGGGACCGGGCCCGGTGTACGAGACGCCCGGATCACCGCATCCCCCGGAGACCTCGAGCGTCACGCCCAGGCGCAAACCGGCACCGTCACTGCTGGACCTCTGCACGGCGTGGCTCGCCCAGCCGCCCGGCGAGCGGAACAGCACGTCCGCCTTCGCCGCCTTGGCGACCGCGGCGGGCGGTGCCGACCGGGTCAACGCCTACTGCACATCCTTGGCCGGGGTGCCGTCCGCTCCGGGCCCGGAGTCACCCGCGGTCGCGCCCGCCGGGCCCGGGAATACCGGCCGCACGGCCGGAGGATCCGGCCGTGATTGAGCGGCCATCCGCACCTGCGACACCGGCCGGAACCGGTCGTCCAGCGTGATCAGCAGGCTGAGCAGCACACCGAAGAACTGCGCGATCCCGGTGTTGATGTCACCGCCGAAGCGGCGCAGCAGCCAGTCGGCGGCTAGCAGCAGCCCGGCGTTGAGCAGCACGCGCACCCCGAACGCCGCCAGCGCCGACTCCAGGCTGGCGGTGCGGCGCGCGACCGCGAGGCTGATCATCACGTTGATCACCACGAACGCCGCGACACCGACGAACAGCTCGAGATCGCTCGACCGGCGGCCGGGCAGCACGTACCCGTAGATGAGGCAGAGCAGCCCGATCAGCATGACCTTCTCGACGGTCGCCGCGGACAGCACCCGCCAGTGCGCGGACACCCAGGCGTCCCGCTCCGCCGCGGTGTCCATCTCGGTGGGCAGCGGATCCGCCGCGACGTGCCAGCTCCAGGCCCGTTGCGGTAGCCGCGGCCACAGCCAGAACCGGATTCCCAGGGCCAGGCCGGCGACGACCAGCACCAGGATCGGGATCAGCCAGGGGTACGCCGCGAGGGTGTCGGTCACGTCGAGCTGCGCGACGTGGATCCACCACTCCTGCGGCAGCTTTATGAAGATCCAGATGGCGGCCGCGGTGAGCACCCACCGGCGCAGGCTCACCCGCGCCGGGTCCCAGCCGAGACGCACGATCTCGTACGCGATGAAGAAGTACTCGAAGGTGTTCGGGAAGATCAGCAGGACTGCCCGCCACTCGGTGAGCTCGAACAGCACCACGCCGGCCAGCCGGTAGAAGAACAGGAACCGGACCACCTGCAACGCGGGCCGGCTGGTCCAGTTCCGCAGGGCCGAGAGGTACGCGACGGACAGGTAGAACATGTCCATCGCCTTGTCGTAGCTCTGGTAGCCGGGTGGGTCGTACCCGAACGCCTGGAAGATCGTCTGGTCGACGCCGTCCAGGACGAGGGCCGCCACCAGCGCCGGCAGCGGGAACCGCGGGATGAACAGCGGTATGACGAAGCGCCCGCCGACCACGACCAGGAACAGCAGCGTGCCCATACCCGTCATGCTGACAGATCCCGCTCCTCCTGAGATCACCCTTCATGAATGACTTTCGGGAGCGCTCCCATGGATAAAAGTCAATCCGCTCTTCAGGGGATGGGTTGATGACCTTCGATGCGGAAGGGTCCTTCGCGGACTGCTGCGCCATTCACGGGGGAGTGACGATGCGCGTGTCGAGTCAATTCAGGCTGCTCTGTAATTTTCTGGTCGCGGTGTTGCTGGGGATGTTCCTCGTCGCCCAGCCACTGTCGCCGGCCGCCGCGGCGCCGGTGGCTACGCCAGGTGCCGCGCCGGTGAACAGCCCGCTGCCCTCGACGGCCACCCCGAACCACGGTCTTCCCGAGGGGCAGGCGGCCCCACCCGTACCCCCGGCGGTGCAGGCCGGTGGGAAGCCCGGCGTGCCGTCCGCCGCCGAGAAGGCGCGGCGCGAGAGCGAAGCGATCGCCGCCGCGAAGCTGGTCTCCGCGCAGGCGGCCGGGTTGCCCGGCCGGCCGATCGCGCGGCCCGGCTTCCTGCTCGGTGACACCTCGCTGGTCGTCTACTGGGACGCCGAGGTCAACGAGGGCGACCCGAACTCGTGGGGGCGCTGGTTCGCGACCGTGACCGACACCGGGTCCGGCGCCGAGCAGCGCTCCGCCGTGCTGGCGCAGAAGGACCTGAGCCGGTGCTTCAGCCCGGCGCTGCTCTGTCGCAGCTTCGGCGCGGCCGACGGCTGGGTGCTCGACCCGGCGCGGACCTACACCGTCACGGTCACCGAGATCGCGGCCGACGGCACCGAGCTGACCAGCGCGGCGAGCGCGCCCGCCAAGCCGCGCACGACGGAGGACGTGCCGGCGCTGCCGGCCGGGCAGGCAGCCGGGTGTGGCTGCGCGACGGTGCTCGGCCCGACAGTGATCGCGCAGGCGCTGCGCGGGGCCACCGTGAACACGGCGACCGGCGCCTACCTGCGGGTGGAGAAGGATTTCGCGATGCCGTCCTACGGCATCGGTTTCAACCACGCCCGCTACTACTCCTCCGGCAACACCGCGACCGGCATGTTCGGGGCGGGCTGGACGTCTTCCTACGACATCCGGGTGATCGCCGCCGACAACGGCGCGGTCCGGGTCCGGGCCGAGGACGGTTCCGAGGCGGTCTACACCGCCAACGACGACGGCACATATGAAAAACCGGCGGGCGTACGCGCACAGCTCTCCAAAATCGACGGCGGCTGGCAGCTGGTCCCGCCGGACCGGCGGGTGCTCCGCTTCACCGCCGGTGGCCAGCTGGTCTCCGTCAAGAACGCGCGCGGCCTGGGCGTGACCCTCGGTTACACGTCCGGCGGCCTGCTCAGCACCGTGACCGACGCGAGCGGCCGGGTGGCCCGCTTCGAGTCCCGGGCCGACCTGCGCCTGGTCACGAAGATCACGCTGCCGGACGGGCGCTCCACGCAGTTCGACTACCAGGACGGGCGCCTGCTCAAGGTGCAGGATCCGCGCAACTTCGTGACCAGCTACGGCTATGACGCGGTGGGCCGGCTCGCCGAGATCACCGACGCCCGGGGCAACAAGCTGATCCGCAACAGCTACGGCGCGAACGGCCGGGTCGCCGAGCAGCTCGACCCCGAGGGCGGTAAGACGACCTTCGCCTGGGACGCGGGCGAGCAGGTCGCCACCACCACCGACCCGGACGGTGTGGTGGTGACCGACGGTTACAAGAACAACGTCCTTCTGTACAGCCGCAACGGCGGCAACGACACGGTCAACCACCGCTACACCGGCCGGCTGAACAAGAGCCTCCTGGTCGACCCGAAGGGCAATCAGGAGGAGACCCGGTTCGACGAGAACGGCGACCCGGTCGCCCGGACCGCGCCGGAGCCGTTCGCCTTCACCGAGACCAGCACCTTCGACAACCGGACCAACCTGACGTCGTTCCAGGACGGCCGGGGCAACACCTGGAAGTACGAGTACAACGAGTTCAACGAGATGACCTCGCAGCGGGATCCGAAACAGGGGACCGGCTACCGGTACGGGTACGACGACAAGGGCCGGCTGACCACCCGGACCGACCCGCGCGGCAAGGTCACCCGGTACGAGTACGACACCCACGGCAACCGCACCGCGGAGGTCTCCCCGACCGGCCGGCGCACCGAGATGACCTACGACAGCACCGGCCGGCTCGCCTCGCTGGTCGACCCGCGCGGCACGGTGAGCGGCGGGAACAAGGACGCCTACCGCACCCGGTACGTCCACGACCAGCAGAACAAGCTCACCGAGGTCTGGCAGCCGGGCAAGGCACAGCCGACCCGCACCACGTACGACGAGCTGGGCAACGTGGTGGTCCGCACCGACCCGCTGAGCAACTCCACCCGGTACACGTACGACAAGGCCAGCCGGCTGATCGAGGTGAAGGACCCGATCGGCAACGTCAACTCGGCGAGGTACACGCCCGGCGGGCGGCGGGCGTCGCTGAGCGACGGTGAGAACAACACCACCAGCTGGACGTACGACCGCAACGGCCGGGTGGCGACCGAGACCTCGCCGCGCGGCAACGCCGACCCGGGGAACGCCGCCCTGTACACCGCGACGTTCCACTACGACTACAACGGCAACCTGATCCGCACCGACCGGCCGTACGGCTCGGGTGGGGAGCGCGTCGAGGTGGACACCGCCTTCGACGCGCTCGACCGGCCGACCGGGCAGCGTGACCAGTTCAAGCAGGGCACGACGGTCGGCTACGACAACAACGGCAACGTCGTCGAGATGACCAACGAGCGCGGCGAGACGCTCACCAGCACCTTCGACGAGGCGAACCGGCGGACCGGCAGCGCGGGGCCGGGCGCGGGCGCGGCCGGCATCGAGTACGACGAGGCCGGCAACCCGGTCCGGCAGACCTCCCCGACCGGCGGGGTGGTCACCACGAAGTACGACGACGACGGCCGGATCGTGGCCGTCACCGAGCCGCGCGGCAACGTGACCGGCGCCGACCCGGACGACTACACCACCCGGTACGCGTACGACCAGGCCGGCAACCCGGCGTCGGTGACCGACCCGCTCGGCAACGTCACCCGGCTCACCCACGACGCGCTGAACCGGACCACCTCTCAGGCCGACGCGCTGGGCAACACCACCCGCTTCGCGTACGACGACGCGGACCGGCTCGCCAAGGTGACCGGGCCGGACGCACCCGGCGGCCAGTCGCTGGTCTACGGATACGACGCCGCCGGCCAGGTGATCAAGCGGACCGACCCGCTCGGCCGGGTCTCCTCCACCGAGTACGACCGGGCCGGCCGCACCACGGTCACCACCGATCCGATCGGCCGCCGCCGCGAGTACGTCTACGACGCCGACTCCAACCTGGTCCAGGAGGTCACGGCCCGGATCGTCGAGGAGGGCCGCCCCGACCCGAACCGGCCGGCCCGCACCGTCTTCTACGGCTACGACAACGTGGGCCGGCTGATCAGCAAGCAGCTCGGTTCTGGCGGCGTCACCTACTCGTTCGGCTACGACGCCAAGAATCGCCTGGTCAGCGCCGCCGACCCGGCCGGAACGCAGTCGTACGAGTACGACACCACGGACCGCCTCACCGAGTTCACCCGCGGCACGGACACGTTCGGTTACTCCTACGACAGCACCGACCGGATCACCGAGCGGGCCTACCCGGACGGCACCCGGATCGGCGCCACCTACGACGACGGCGACCGGGTCCGTACGCTCACCGCCTCGCGCGGCGGGGTCAGCGCCGAATACGGGTTCTCCTACGACGTCGCCGACCACCTGACCGGCATCACCTACCCGGAGTCCACCGGCATCACCGAGAGCCGGGAGTTCGACCGGGCCGGCCGGATGACCCGGATCGCCGCCACGAAGGGCGAGACCACGCTGTCCGCGTTCGACCTGACGCGCGACAAGGTGGGCAACCCGACCCGGATCGTGGAGACCACCGGCGAACCGGGCCAGCCGACGTCCACCGAGGCGACGGCGTACCGGTACGACGCGGCGAACCGGCTCACCGCGGAGTGCTTCGGCGCGCAGAGCTGCGACGGGGCGAGCGCGGAGCGCACCGACTACACGTACGACCTGGTCGGCAACCGGACGACGATGAAGCGGGTCGCGCCGGGCGAGAACACCACGACCAGCTACACGTACGACGGCGCGGACCAGCTGACCCGGGAGAACGTCACCGGCACCCGGACCAGCACCCGGTCCTTCGCGTACGACCTGGAGGGCAACCAGACCGAGGCCGGCGCGGACCGGTTCACCTACGCCCTCGACCACA
Organism: Actinoplanes aureus; assembly: GCF_015704865.1. Lineage (GTDB taxonomy): Bacteria > Actinomycetota > Actinomycetes > Mycobacteriales > Micromonosporaceae > Actinoplanes > Actinoplanes aureus. The sequence continues at coordinate 15,368 of NZ_JADQTO010000039.1, forward strand.
CCATGACGTCGGCCACCGTGGGCGGGCGGACCACGAACTACTCCTACGACGCCACCGGCAACCGGGTCTCCGCGGTGTCCGGAACGGAGACCCAGACCTTCCGCTGGGACGTCAACGGGCCGCGGGCGCTGCTGGCCCAGGAGCGGGGCACCGTCGACCGCGACTACCTGTACGACCCGTCCGGACAGCCGCTGGCGCTGCTCGTGCCCTCCGGGGACACCCTGACCGCGCACTCGTACCTGCGGGACTGGCTCGGCGGTGTGGCCGGCATGGTGTCGCCCTCCGGCGCACCGGAGCGGACCTACGACTACGACGCGTTCGGTGTCACCCGGGACAGCGCCGAGCTCGCCGACGACGCCCCGGACAACCCGATGCAGTACGCGGGGACCTATCAGGACGTCACCCAGGGTGACCGGTACGCGATGGGGGCCCGCAGCTACGACCCGGGCACCGGCCGGTTCGCCGCGCAGGACCCGGTCACCCAGCCGGAGACCGATCAGGCCGTGTCGACGTACTCGTACACCAACGCCCGGCCGACCGTGCTGACCGACCCGAGCGGCGAGGACCCGGACGGCAACGGGATGACCGACACGTACGTCGATTACTACCGGTCGATGGCGTGCCTGAACAACCCGGACGCCTGCGCGTCGTCGGCCGACGCGAACACCCCGGCCGGCGAGACCGAGACCGACAACCCGGACTGGCTGAACGCCAAGAAGATCGTCGACGAGGCCGAGGGCTTCGTGAAGCAGATCGGCGACGAGATCGTCAATCTCATCCTCGACCTGGTCGGCTTCAACGACGCCAAGGCGTGCATCACCGAGGGCGACATCGTCGCCTGCGTCTCCACAGCGTTGCAGGCCGTGCCGTGGGGCAAGATGTTCAAGGCAGCCAAGGTCGCGATCAAGGCGATCGGCGTGGGCCGCCGGCTGATCGATGCCTACAGCCGCCTCAAATCGGCGAAGAACGCCCTGGCCAGCATCCCGCGCTACATCAAGAAGGCGACACAGTCCGCCGACGAGGCCGCCGACAGCAAGAAGTACGCGGACGAGGCGGCCAAGGCGGCGCAGGGCGCCAAGGACGCCGGTGGCAAGGCGAAAGCCACCTCGCAGAAGGCCGCCGACAACGCCAAGCGGGACAAGCCCAAGGAGACCACGACCGGCGAGAGCTGCAAGTACGCCCAGGGCAACCAGAACCGGCTGCTGTCGAACTCGTTCGCCGCGGGCACGGCGGTCCTGCTCGCCGACGGCAGCACCAGGGCGATCGAGAAGCTGGAACCGGGGGACACGGTCGCCGCGACCGATCCGGTCACCGGGCGTACCGAACCGCAGCAGGTGACCGCGGCGGTCCAGGGCACCGGCGACAAGCAGCTGGTGGACCTCCAGCTGGCCGGTGGCGCGGCCGTCACCGCCACCGCGGGCCACAAGTTCTACAGCCTCGACCGGGGCTGGATCCCGGCCGCGGCGCTGAAGACCGGTGAGCGGCTACGGGACTCCTCCGGTGCTGAGGTCACCATCGCCGGGGCGGCGGAGCGTTCGGCGATCACCACCGTCTACAACCTGACCGTCAACGACACGCAAACGTACTACGTGCTCGCCGGCGACGACGAGGTCCTGGTCCACAACTGCGGGAACCGGTCCCACGACAAGGCGCGCGGTGCGGCCGGCGTCGACGAGATGACCAAGACGCTCGAGGACATGGTCGGCAAGGAGAACGTGTGGAGCGAGACGTACGGCAACGGGTTCGTCTTCCAGACCCCGTACGGTAAGCGGGAGGTCGACATCGCGATCCGCAAGGAGGACGGGAACCTGCTGCTGTTCGAGGTGAAGACCGGACGATCCAACTACACGCGCAGTCAGCGGCGGAAGGACGAGTGGATCAAGAAGACCTTCGGGTTCGACACGCTCGTCATCCGGCGGGACACGCCCTGCCCGATCTGCCCGTAGTCAGGAAGGGACGCAGGCAATGAGCAGTGACTTCGCCTTCTGGGCGGGTGCCGCCGGCGAGCCGGGGGAGATCTTCGACGCGCTCGCCGAGGGCGACACCACGGCACTCGAGCCGAGCGACGCGGTCCGCAGGTTCCGGGAGGTGCTGATCGAGCGGTGGCCGGACATCGTGGACGTCCTGGAGCCGTCACCGTACGACCTGGACGAGCAGCCCGAAGACATCGCGAAGTATGTGCTGCTGACCCTCCCGGTGCGGTTCCTCGACCATCTGCCGGACATCCTGGCCATCGCCGAGGAGCACGGACTGAGCGGGTACAGCGGTGTCGCCGACGCCCCCATCGGGGCCGCCGGCGGCCGACCCTCAACCTCGACTTGAGGTTGAGCCTCAACCTTCACCTCAGGTTGACCCGGTCCGATAACTGGTCGCAGATCGACCGGATGGGCTGGGAGGATACCTCGGCGTGGACGAGGAAAACCGATCCTTAGTCGCCGTCACCGGCACGTCCGGGCTGGTCGGCGCGGCGATCGCGGCGGCCCTGCACGACGCCGGCCGGGTGGTGCGCGGCGCCGACCGCGTGCCGGGCCGATGGACGACGGTCGTCGGTGATCTGCGTGATCCGGCGGTGCGGCGGGAGCTGCTGCGCGGCGCCGGCGTGGTGGTGCACTCCGCCGCGCTGCACGCGCCGCACGTGGGCCGGGTTCCGGACGAGGAGTTCCGGGCGGTCAACGTGGACGTGACCGGGGCTCTCCTGCGGGAGGCTCCGGCGGCTCGCTTCGTCTACATCAGCAGCACCAGCGTGTACGGCCACGCGCTCGTGCCGGTCGACCGGGCGGTGTGGGTGGACGAGACGGTCGAGCCGCGGCCGAGGGACATCTACGACGAGACGAAACTGGCCGCCGAGGAACTGGTCGCCGGGCGCGGTGTCACGCTGCGGATCGCCCGCTGCTTCCCGGAACCGCTGCCGGTGCTCGCCGCACACCTGTTGCATCGCGCGGTGGCGCTGTCCGACGTCGCGGCGGCCGCGGTGCTCGCCGTCTCCCGGGGCGCCGGCACCTTCAACATCGCCGGGCCGTACCCGTTCACCCGGGACGACTGCGTGGCCGTACATCGGGATGCGCCCGCCCTGCTCGCCAGGCGCGCCCCGGAGCTGGTCGCCGCCTTCCGCGACCGCGGCCTGCCGTTGCCCCGAGCCCTCGACCGCGTCTACGACTCGAGCGCCGCCGGGGAGGCCCTCGGCTATCGGCCGCTCCACGGGATCCGGCAACTGCTCGGGTCGCCATGACGCCGGATCGAACCCTTACGATGCCGGCGTGCGGAAGACTCTCGGATGGTGGCTCGTCGTCACCCACGCCGTCGTGGCCCTGGTTGCCGTGATCCTCTTCGTGGTGGTGCGGCGGGAGTTCACCGCGGTCGCGGACGGGCCGGAGGACGGGGTCCTCATGCTTCCGGTGCTCATTCCGCTGCTGTTCCTGAGCCTGCCGTGGAGCCTGCCCGCACTCACCGACCCGGCCGTCGACTTCTCCGAGGGCTGGCTCGTGATGGCCACGGTCGTGAACGTGGCCATCCACGGCCTGATCTTCTGGGGCTGGCAGCGGGTCCGTCGCCTCCGGGCCGGCTGAAGCTCTCCGGTCGCTGTTTCCCGGCGGTCGCGCTGGGGCCTGGAACGTGCGCTGGCCGCGCTGTCGCGGCGGGACGGCCGCTGGTTCGGGGGCGGCCGGTACGCGTACCGGGAAGGGGTTCGAAGCCGAGCCGGAGGGTGACCGGCTCGCCCGGCCGGGGACGTGCCCAGATAATGTCCCGATGGCAAACGACATCTCGGCGAAGCTCGCCGTCCTGATCGACGCGGACAACGCCCAGGCGGCGATCGTGGAAGGCCTGCTCGCGGAGGTGGCCAAGTTCGGGACCGCGCACGTCAAACGGGCCTACGGGGACTGGACCGGGACGAGTCTGCGCTCCTGGAAGGAGCAGCTGCTGGCGCAGTCGATCCAGCCGATCCAGCAGTTCTCCTACACCGTGGGGAAGAACGCGACCGACGCGGCGATGATCATCGACGCGATGGATCTGCTGTACACCGGGCGGTTCGACGGGTTCTGCATCGTCTCCAGCGACAGTGACTTCACCCGGCTGGCGTCGCGGATCCGGGAGTCCGGGCTGACCGTCTACGGGTTCGGCGAGCGCAAGACCCCCAAACCGTTCGTAGCCGCGTGCGACAAGTTCATCTACACCGAGAACCTGGCCGAGCCGGTCGAGATCGCGCCGGTGGAGAGCCCGGTGCCGAGCCCGAGCCAGCTGCGCGGCGACACCAGCCTGATGAACCTGATCCGGACCGCGGTGGAGGCGGCCTCCGGCGACGACGGGTGGGCGCCGCTGGCCGCGGTCGGGCACATCATCACCAAGCAGCGGTCCGACTTCGACCCGCGCAACTACGGCTATCCGAAGCTGGGCGGCCTGGTCACCGCCATCGGCCTGTTCGAGATCGAACGGCGCGACACGGGCGACGGCAAGCCGGCCGTCATCTGGGTCCGGGACCGCCGGCGGCGCCCGGAGAAGAGAGTGACCGCCGACTAGGACGGGGTTGCGCCGAACCTGTACCGTCTCCTCCGCCGCACCGGCCATTCGAGATCATCTCTGCGTGTCCGGGCGGTTTCGTGACGTGACGGGGAAGAGGTAACCGTGAATCGACGCAGGCTGGTCCGGGCCGGGGCGGTGATATCAGCGGCCGTACTGCTGGCCGGCTGCGGCTCCAGCGACGAGAAGGTGGAGACGCCGGAGCTGGGGGAGCGCGGCACGGTGCTGACCACCGTGAAGCCCACCCGGCAGGATCTGAGCAACCAGATCAGCCTCAGCGGCAAGGTGGAGATCAACCCGGTGTTCGGGATCGTCTCGCCGGTCGACGGCGAGGTGCGCTACGTGCAGCGGCAGCCGTCGACGTCGCCCGCGTCCGAGCCGGTGTGGGTGGCCACGGTGTGGCAGGACGGCCACCCGCACGAGGTGACCATCCCGAAGAACTCGACGATGGCCGGCCGGCTGATGAACGACCGGGCGACCGTCACCGAGGGCATGCCGATCGTGTCCGCCCGGCACGCCGGCTACGCGATCGTGGCCGACATCGACAGCGCCCAGGCGTACCGGATCTCCGGCGCGGTCACGTCGGTGCAGGCTCAGATCAAGAACGGGCCGGGGCCGTTCAAGTGCAAGGCGCGCGGCACCATCGCCGCCCTGCCGGCCGGGACCATCCCGGAGCCGCCCCCGCCGTCCCCGGCCGCCGGGGCGTCCGGCGCCCCGGTGCAGCCGAAGACGCCGGAGGAGCAGCCGCAGTCCGTTCCCGAGGGCTCCGAGGCGACTGGGATTCAGCTGGTCTGCACGGCCCCGAAGAACGTCAAGCTGATCAACGGGGCGGCGGTCACCCTGGACGTCATCACCGACAAGGCCGACGACGTGCTGGTGCTGCCGGTCGAGGCGGTCGCCGGCACCCAGGGCAAGGGCAAGGTCGACGTGGTCGGCCCGGACCAGACCCGCAAGACGGTGGACGTGGTGCTCGGGCTGACCGACGGCAAGGTCGTCCAGATCAAGAAGGGGCTGACCGGCGACGAGTCCATCGCCGTACCGGGCCCGAACCTGCCGGCCGCCGACCCGGCGAAGGAGCCGCAGCCGGGGTCCAACGGATGACCCAGCCGATCATCGAACTCGCCGGCATCACCCGGATCCTGAAGGGGCAGGAGGAGCCCCGGACGATCCTGGACGGCGTCGACCTCACCGTGCACCCCGGGCAGAGCGTGGCGATCGTCGGCCGCTCCGGCTCCGGCAAGAGCACCCTGCTCAGCATCCTCGGCCTGTTCGACCGCCCGGACCAGGGCACCTACGTGCTGGACGGGCAGGACATCAGCCGGCTGCCGGAACGCAAGGCGGCCAAGCTGCGCAGCTCGCACTTCGGGTTCGTGTTCCAGCGGTTCTTCCTGCTCAAGCACCTGACCGCGGCGCAGAACGTGGCGATGGCGCTGGTCAACGGCCAGGGCTGGCTGCCCCGCCGGCAGCGGCGCGCCCGCGTCCTGGAAGCCCTCGACCAGGTCGGCATCGCTCACCTGGCGAAGAACCGGCCGACCCGGATGTCCGGCGGCGAGCAGCAGCGGGTGGCGATCGCCCGGGCGCTCGTACGCGACCCGCGGATCCTTCTCGCCGACGAACCGACCGGCGCCCTGGACACCGAGACCGGCACCGCGGTGATCGAGGCCCTGCTCTCCGCGACGCACCGCGGGTGCAGCCTGGTGCTGGTCACCCACGACCGGGACCACGCCGCCCGGATGGGCCGCACGATGAGCCTCGTCGACGGGGTGCTGACCGAGCGGGTGCCGGTATGAGAAGGCTTTCCGGCAGTTACCGGTCCGCGCTGATCATCGGCGTCCAGGGCATCCGGGCCCGCAAGCTGCGCACCCTGCTCTCCATGATCAGCCTTTTTCTCGGTGTGCTCGCCGTGGTCACCGTCCAGGCCGGCGCAAGCATCGCCGAACGCGCCCTGATGTCCGACCTCGAGCTGCGTTCCGGGTACGACGGCACCCTGATCATCGACGTGATGCCGCACGAGAAGTCCCCGGCCATCGTCACCGAGACGGTGAAGGGCAGCGACGCGGTCGCCCTGATCGCCACCCAGGCGATCATCGGTGAGCCCGGGGTCAGCCCGATCAACCCCGGGGCCGCGCCGTTCGACCAGGGCAGCTGGGGCACCACGGACATCTGCGACGACAGCGGCAACTGCGTGCCCGGGCCGCCGACCGGTGAGGCCATCGAGGTGGCGTTGACCGCGGTCACCGGCGATCTGATGACGTACCGCCCGCTGCGGCACGTCTCCGGGGCGTGGCTCGACTTCTCCACGGTTCCCTCGATGTCACCGCGCCTGGTGATCAACGAGGAGGCCGCGAAGGGCTTCCAGAACCACCAGGTCCCGGCTGAGATGCGGGTCAACGGCGCGAAGGCGAACATGACCCCGCAGATCGTCGGCGTGGTCAACGACGGGGACGTGCAGCCGCGCGCCTACGTCCGGCACGACGAGCTGACCAACTGGCTGCCGGCCGCCAGCATGAGCGATCCGAACATGGGCATGCCGCTCCAGGTCATGACCACCAAGGGCAGTGCGGTCGAGCAGGTGCTCACCGCCAAGCTGCGCGGCGCCGGCATCGAGTCGTACGCCAACCTGACCGAGTCCCGCAAGCAGATGGAGGACCAGCTCAAGCTGATGCGCCTGGTCTTCCTCTCGATGGCCGGGCTGGTCCTGCTGATCGGTGTCGCCGGCATCCTCAACGTCGGCCTGGCCACGGTCGGCGAGCGGGTCGAGGAGTTCGCGCTGCGCCGCGCGGTCGGCACCCCGAGGTTGCTGCTGGCCGGCATCGTGCTCGCCGAGACGATGCTGACCGGGCTGCTCACCGCGGCCGCCGCGATCGGGGTGGGCGTCGCCGGCCTCAAGGTCGTCTCGATGGTGCTCGGCAGCCGGGAGCCGCTGTTGCAGGGCGTGCAGTTCCCGTGGGACGCGGGGGTGGCCGGCATCATCGCGGGCATCGTCGCGGGCGTGCTCGGTGGCTTCATCCCGGCGTTGCGCGCGGCGGGTATTCCGATCGCCACGGTGATGCGCGCCTGAGGTTTACAGCGGCATGGGGTCGACGTCGCAGTTCGCGCGCTCACCGGCGAGCGCCGCGACGATCGCCGGATGGTCGGAGCCGAGCACGCGGCGGTACGCGTCGACGACCGAGTCGAAGCGCTGTTGCCCGTCCCGCGTGCGGCCGAGAGCGATCAGGTCGAAGGCGAGGTTGAGCGAACAGGCGAGCGTGGACGGGTGATCACCGCCGAGCAGACGTTCCGAGCGATGCAGGGTGTCGGCGTCGAGAACGTGGGCGGTGGCGTGGTCACCCTGCGCCGCCAGGTCGCTGGCCAGGTTGGTGGCGCAGGTGAGGGTCAGTACGTGCTCCTCGCCCAGCCGGCCCCGCAGCCCCTGATAGGCGGTCTCGTCGTGATCGCGAGCAGTGCTGACCTGTCCCAGCAGGCGGAGCACGATGCCCAGGTTCGTCCGGGCGTAGAGCGTGTAGGGGTGCTCCGGGCCGAGCGTCTCGCGGTACTCCCGCCAGGTCTGCTCGGCCAGCTCGTACGACTCGGCCAGCTGATCGTTCTCGCGCAGGTCGACGGCGTAGTTGAGGGCGCAGGCGATGGTCTCCGGGTTCAGCTCGCCGAAGCGCCGACGCAGCTCGTTCAGGGTGTCCAGGGCGAGCTTGCGGGCTCTGTCGTGCTCACCCGCGCGCCGCCTTGAGACGGCCAGGTTGCGGGCCGCCATGAGGGTGTAGTGATGGCTGTTGCCGAGGATGCGGTGGATCCGCTCGTAGAGGATCTCCTGCTGCCGGTTGGCCTCCAGATACTCGCCGCATTCGCGCAGGTCGAGGGTGAGGCCGTTCTGGGTGAGCAGGGTGAGGGCGTGATCCGCGCCGAGGACCTCGACACGGCGCCGGACGGTGTCGACGTCGCGCCGCAGGGCGGCCTGGAAGTCACCGTGGGCGCGGAGGCTGACGCCGAGGGCGTGCGCCGCGCTCAGCGTGTGCGGGTAGTCCGGCCCGAAGACGCGCAGGGAGATCTCGTACGCCTCCCGGTCCAGCTCGACCGCGGCGGAGAACTCGCCGGCCGCCCGGAGGTCGGCGGCCACCAGACTCATCGCGTCCAGGGTGTCCTCGTCATCCGGGCCGTTGGCCCGGCGGAGCTTGGTGAGGCAGTCGGCGTTGATCTTCGCGGCCTCCTCGAAGCCGCCCGACACCCAGACGACGTGCCCTAGCCAGCGGGCGGCCTTGAGGATCTGCGGATCCTCGGGGTGCAGCATCTCGGTCCACCTACCGACCACCTCGGACGCCAGCTCCCGGCAGCCGTTCTGATCGCCCCAGAAGTACTGGAACTCGATGATGTCGATGGCGAGCTGCCGGGCCCAGTCGTCCTCGCAACCGATGATGTCGGTGGCGAGGACGTGCGGGAGCAGCGCGTGGAAACGCGGCCACTGTGCCGCGCCGCTCGGGTTGCCCGGGTTGCCGCCGGCCAGCAGCAGGTGCGCGGCGTGCCGCATGGTCTCCTGCTCCGCGGCGGAGAGCTGGTCGATCACCACGGTCCGGACCAGCCGGTGCAGCTGGATCGTCTGCTCCCGGTAGTCCATCCGGGCCAGGCCGTACCGTTCGATCTCGCGCAGGGCGCGGTTCAGGCGGTTCGGGTTCTGCAGCGTGGCGTCCATCTCCGGCGAGATGTTCACGTTCCGCGGGCCGAGGAAGAGCTCACGGGAGATCGGCTCCGGTGCCATGAACGAGCAGGCCTGCAACAGTTGCAGGGCCACCGGGTTCTCCACGCTCAGCCGCTCGAGGGCCACGGTCCAGGCGGCCGCGACGGTCACCTCGTACTCGGCGGGGTGCTCCAGCGCGGACAGTTCGGCGCGTTTGCTGATCAGCAGGTGGACGTACTCGTCGACCGGCATACCGGTGGTGGCGAGCCAGGCCGCGGCCTGGCCGATGGCCAGGGGCAGGTCGTCGAGAACGCCGGCGAGCCGGTCGGCCTCGGCGTCGGACAGATCCGGGTTGCGCTTGCGCAGCAGAGTGACGCTCTCGTCCCGGCTGAAGACGCCGATCTCCAGCGAGTCCGCGATCCGGGTCCACTCCTCGTTGCGGGAGGTGACCAGCACCTTGCCGGTGCCGCCCTGCGGCAGGTAGGGCCGCACGGTGTCGATGGTCTCGGCGTTGTCAAAGATCAAAAGCCAGTTCGGGTACGGCACACCCGCCTGCAACGCCTGCTGCACGGCCGGTACGGCGGTGTTCGCCTCCTGACCGATGTCCAGGCCCAGCCGGCCGCCGAGCTCGATCAGCGCTCGCAGGATCTGGGTCGGCTGTTCGGCCGGCACGAACCAGACCACGTCGTAGTCGGCCCGGTGGCGGTACGCGTACTCGGTGGCGATCTGCGACTTGCCGACACCGCCCATGCCGTGCAGCGCCTGCGGGAGCACCGCGGTGACCTGCTGTTGCCGCAGGCGCCGGTCCAGCGACTCGAGCAGCTCGTCGCGGCCGGTGAAGTCGCCGTTGCGGGGCGGCAGATTGCCCCAGATCGCCGCCTCCGCCTCCGGCTGCAACAGCGCGTCGATCGAGGCCGGGAGGCCGGAGTCGCCGGGCACCGGCGACAGGCGCCGCAGCGTCGCCCGTGGCGGCAACGGCGTGGCCGTCGGCGGCATCTCGTGTTCCACCGGTGTGGTCGCGGTGAGCTGGTCGATCCGTTCCTGGAGGCGGACGGCGCGCGACGCGTACGGCCCGGACAGGGCACGGAGCACGGAGAGCTCGAGTTCGGCGAAGGGGAGCGTCGCGGCAGTCACCGCCGTGTCGCCGGCCCGGTCCGGGTCGGCGAGGGCGTGCAGCAGGTTCCGGGTCTCGGGCGAACGCTCGCCGTAGAAGCCGGCCAGCGCTTCGATCACGCGTACCGTGTCGGCCCGGGCCGCGCAGGCCAGCAGCGCCTCCCGTACCCCGCTGCGGAAGTGCAGCTCGTCGCCGACGCCCGGCGCCACGAGCAGGGGACTGGTCACCACCTCGGCCAGGTGTGCCGGCTGGGAGTCGGGTGCGAGCCCGGACTGCACCGCGCGCAGCGCGTCCAGATCGAGCGGCGCCGCGGCGACGTGGGTGGCGAGGCGGAACGCCTGCGCCGACGCCTCGGCGCGGAACCGGGAGACCAGGTCCTGCGGGTCCGCGTCCAGCGGATCGATCGTGGGCGGCCGCGCGGTGCCGGGGGATCGCTCCGGGTCCGGGATGTGCACCACGGCGTCGAGCCAGTCCGGCGTGTCGCCCGCCACCAGCGCGGCCCACCAGCGCAGCCATCGCGGCGTCATCTCGAGCAGGGGTATCGCCACCGCGGTGTCCCGGAGCGGATCGTCGAACGGGCTAGTCCACTTCGCGGGTTCGCGGATCCGCAGCTCCGCGTTGGGTGCCATCGGCCGCGGCGTGGACAGCTGGAGCAGGCGGTGGGTCAGGTGGCTGCGGTGCCAGCGCTCCTGGGGATACGGGTCGACGATGGCCACCGGCACCGCGCGGCCCCAGGCTTGGAGCAGCATGGCGGCGCCGCGCTCGGTCCAGAAGACGTCGAGGCCGTCGGTGAGCAGGATGATCAGTTCGCCGTCCGGCCGGCCGAGGCCACCGGCGCCCCGGAAGAGCGCCAGGCTGTAGGAGCTGACCTCCGTGAAGGCACGGTCCGCCAGGTCACGGAAGGCGGTCACGGTAGGCGTCCACACGCGCATGGGCCGGCTGTCGTCCACCACCAGCGCCAGGGTCCCGGCGGGTTCCGCGAGACGCCGGAGTTCGGCCGCGAGCTCATCTGTCATGATCCTGCCCTCCCCGCCGGGACCACCCGGTTCGGGTCGTCCCACAGAAGCGCGACGGTGCGGCCGTAGTGGTCCGGCTTCTCCGCCGCCAGACGCTGCGCCTCGACGCGGATCGCCCGGGTCTGCGTCGGCAGCAGCGGCGGCTCGGCGATGAGCCGGCGCAGGCCGTCGGTGACGCCGTCGGGCGGTTGCCGCAGCCGCTGGTCCCAGAGGATCACCGGAACACCGGCGGCGAGGGCGGCGAACAGCTCCTGGCGGCCCAGCTCGGTGTCCGGTGACTCGCTCAGCACCACCACGACGTACCGGTCGTCGCCGCTCAGACCCGCCGACCAGGCCTCCGGTGTCGTGGGTTTGTCCTGGTAGCGGACACCCCAGAGCACCTCGCCGGTGAACGGCTGCCGATCCAGGCGCTCCCAGCGGTTGACCCACTCGAAGCGGGTGCCGCCGGGCTCGCGCATCCGTTCCAGGCTGCGGACGGCCACCGGGTACCGGATGCAGAGCGGCTGCACCTGGCCCAACCGGGGCGATGCGGGGTACCACTGCACCGGGAGGTTGAGCAGGCCGGCGGGCAGGACGAACTCGATGCCGGCGGAACCCGACGATCCCGCCTCGGCCCAGACCCGCTCGGCGTCGGCGACCATCTCACTCACCGCGGCGGCGACCGCCTCGGCGTCACGAAGCGGCACCTGAGTGTCCTTCTCCGGCCGCGGCCCCCAGTGGCCGGCCATCCCTTGCAGGTACGGCGTGATCCGGCACAGGTTCCGGTCGATCCCGTCGACGTCCATCTCGATGAGCAACAAGGGTCCGGTCCGGGGGCGGTGCGCCGGTGGACCGGACCCGGGACTCAGCCGCGAGCGCAGGGCCTCGCTGCTGGCGGTCGCGTCGGTACGCCCGATGACCCAGTCCCACAGCTCGGCGGCGAGCCCGGGATCGCTGTCGCGCAGGGTCTGGCTCAGGCGCGCGAGGAAGAGCATCGCCGGGTGCAGGCCCGACGACGGGTCCGCGTTGAGCCGGGCGAGGCTGTGGAAGCCCTGCGCCGGGGTGTTCAGCACCTCGGCCGGCGCCTCCGGCATGTGCGGCACGGCCGCCTGCCACACCGGTCCCACCTCCAGCTCGGGCGGTACCCGGCCGAGCAGGCTGTCCAGTCGCTTCTGCTCGTCGGCACCCACCAGGGGCCGCGGGCTGATCACCGGCGCGGCGTTGCCCACCGGTGGCGCTGTCTCGAGCAGCGTCCGGACGTAGGACGCCGCCGCATAGGCGGCATACGCGTGCCACACGTCGTTCTTGCCGGTCAGCTCGCAGTAGTCGACCACGCCGCGAACCATGAACCAGGTCTTGTCGATCGCCGCCGTGCTGGTGGCGATCCCGGAGCCCTCCATCTCGATGGCACGCATGTCCGGGTATTCCTGGGCCAGCTCGTCGCGGAAGTCCTCGTCGACCATGAGGACGTCGCCGGAGCCGATCACTCCGTAGTGGACGCGCGGCCTGTCGTCGGGCGGACCGGAGCGCGGGCGGGGCGGGTGTTCGGTGGGGGTGCGGCGAACGTAGAGGACGTCCGAGTCCGCCGGGGGACGGGGGAACGCGCGGGCCTGTTCCGTACGATCCGGGTCCAGCCAGCGTTCCCACCGGCGGTCACCGTCCTCCTCCTCGACTCGCAGCTCGCCGGCCGCCTGCAGCAGCCAGTTGGAGATCAGCCCGGCGCCCTGCCGGCCACGCAGCCGGGTGGTGCCGTCCTCCTGCCGGACGCTGCGGTAGTTCACGATGCCGTCGAAGGCCACCACGATGTCGCCGAGCCGTACGTGTCGCCCCGGCTGGTTGCGCCGCGGGATGCCACCGGCGATCCCGGTCATGATCACGGTCTGCAGGTTCGGGAAGGTGCGCAGCATGTTGGCGCAGTGCGTGGCGGCTCGCTGGGTGCCGTCGCGGGGCAGCGCCAGCAGCGCGACCCGGTGCGGGCGGCGCGGATCACTGCTCGGCAGGGTGCCCACCCGGTAGAGGTTGGGGTCGCCGGGCTCACGGTGGCGCCGCACCTCGTCGATGAGGGCGGCCATGGCGTGCAATTCGGTCGGGAGTGCGGTGAGGATGCCGACGGTCACCTCGTGCGGCCGCACGTCCCGATCAGCGGGCAGCGTCTCGTGTGGCGGGGAGGAGGTCGTCATCGGCTGCACTCCATGGTCGGTCCCGGGCGAGATCGGCATTGACGACGATCTGGGTCCCGAGGATTACCACCAGCGTAATCTCGACCGCCACTATTACCATTGTCAAGATCGAGCTGGATGCGATCGTCAATCGGGCGGCAATGGCGATCAAACCGGGAACACAGAATGTCATCAGGTCGGCGCCGAGTTGGATGATCTTCCGGCTTCGCCGCCGGCGGTCGGAACGATGGTTGCTCTCCCATCCGAAGACCGGTGTCTTGCTGCCCACCAATTCCGTCACGCGCGGCCCCAGGTCGAGCCGGATGTACCGGCCGATCGCCGAGATCTTCTGATCGTTGACCAGGTAGGTCCAGCCCAGGATCACGCAGCCCGGAGGCAGCAGCAGAAGAAGATCGGCGATGCGTGCCTGATATGCGCCGACTGCCACGGCCGCTATGGATGCCAGGGTCGCGTACATGAGATTGTCGCGCGTACCTATCCGGTGTGCCTGTTCGATCTTGAGTTGTTGATACTCGGTGATCAATGGCAGACCCTCGCCGGCGTCATCCCACTTCAACACGCCCCGCTCCGTCCGGCCGTGAACAAACGGTGACGTCAGTATCGCTGAATCGGTATATCCACGGATAGTGGGCGCGGGGCGGGCGAATTCGCGGAAATGCTACCGATCTTGGGACAAGTGCATGCCCACCCAGGAGGCGACCTCGGTCGGCGAACGATCGCTGCGGACGTTGCGGTAGACGGCGAGCACCACCTCGGGCCGCTCCAGCAGGGCGGTGGCGGCCCGGGCCGGCGCCATCGCGTCCGCTTGCAGCGCCAGACCGAGACCGGTCCAGGCGTCGGTGGACTCGGGATCGCGGTCGATCTCCTCGGCGAAGCCGGTGGCGGCCTTGGCCGGATCACCCGCGAAGAGCGCGAGGTCGGCGTCGGTCAGCGCCGCACCCCAGTCCTCCTCGCGAGCCTGCGCGTAACAGTCCGGGGCGATCAGGCGGCGGCGGCCCAGGCCGAGGCGGGCGGCCGACCAGTGCCGCATCTCCGGGTCGGGCTGGACATCGGACGGGCCGAGGTCCAGCTGCTCACCGGAACCGGTCTCCCAGGCGGTGACCAGGGCTTCGACGTCGGCCGGTCGGGGGTGGCAGTGCCGGATCCGCCAGCCGGCCCGGTGCCCGTCCGCGACCAGTCGCGCGATCCGCCGGGCGTCCTCGTCGAGTTCGTCACCGGACCAGTCGCGCAGCCGCCCGGCGAGCGTCTCGGCGACGCGGCGGCCGTGCTCGGTCAGATCGCCGGCGTCCAGGGCGGTGCGGAGCCCTTCGGCGGTCTGGCCCGCGGCGTACGCGTACTCGAAGTCGCTGAGCGGACCGCCGGTGACCGACCGCTGTGCACGCCAGAACTCGGCGATGCCGAAGAACGCGTAGATCCCCTGGAGCAGGCCGCCCGCCGGGCGAGGGTCGTCGCGCCACGGTGCGTACAGGCGGGGCTGACCGGAGCCGTGGGTCATGGTGAAGAGGTGCATCAGGCCGCCGAGCTTGATGTGCATGAACTCGTGCGCGAGGGAGACGGCCAGGGTGACCGGGTCGGGCGGCGGCGAACACATGATCGCGCCGAAGGCGTCACCGGTCGAAGCGCTCCGCGTGTCCCAGCCGTCGCCGACCGGGAGGGGCACCAGCGAGGTCACCCCGGCGGCGAGCGCCTCGGCGAGCGGCCGGTGATGCTCCACCAGTACGGCCCAGGCGTCCCGCAGCAGGTCTGCCCAGCGCTGGAACGCGACCGGGCCGAGCCGCGCCGGGGGCACCGGATCGGCGAGATCACGCATCGGGTCGAGATCGTCGAGCCAGACGGTGAGGCGGACGTCGTCACCGACGGTCAGCTGCCGCAGCGCCCACCAGCCCTCGCCGTCGACGCCGGGAGCCGGGACGGAGATGGTCCGGCCGTCGCGGCGCAGCCAGATGCGGCCGTCCTCGGTGCCGGCCTCGGCGGTCGCCCACTCGTCGCAGTCGTCGAACCTGGCCATGCCGAACAGCGGCACCATGACGCGCCCGGACCGCAGTGGAACGGTGGTGGTGTAGGGCTGCCGGGTGGCCGCGGACGCCGCGAGGGCGAGCGCGTGAAGCTGCCCGAAGTCCTGATAGGCCGGAGCCGACCCGGGAGCGCCGCCGCGATGGCGTCGCAGCGTGTAGGCGAGCCAGGAACCGACCTGTGGATGCCTCAGCACCGCGGCCACCGCGTCCGGGTCGCGTTGCTCCGCGCGCTCCAACGCCTGCCACGCCTCGCCGATCGGAGTGAGCGGGCCGGTCGTCGTTCTCGGATCCTCGTCGACCGCATCGAGGAACGCGCGCAGCATGACCAGCCGCCGGCTGTGCTCGCTCGCCCACAACGACCGGACCACCTCGGCGGAGCCGCCGCCGGAGGCGAGTTCCGCGAAAGCACTGTCGGGCAGAGTGATGTGCCGGGGCCTGTTGACCAAGTCGTCGTCGGTGGGGACCACGAGTGTCGGTTGCTCCTGGTTAGGTGGCGGGACGTGCGGTTGCGGGATCAGGAGACTTCAGTCGGCGCGCCCGGGCGGACCCCCGCCGCCGAGGTTGGTCCGTGGGCGTTCGACCTGGTGGAGGACGACGCGGACCGCGGCGGCGAGTTCGCGGCTCCGGTCCGCTCGAAGGTCGCCGAGGCTGTAACCGGCCAACGAGATCAGCTCGGTCTCGTTGTCGGTGGCGCGGTGCGGCGTGATCAATGGAGAACCTCGGCTAGTCGTATGCCTATGGACCGTAGTGGATTCCGGTCAAGATCGGACGATGTATTCACTCTTGCTAGTGCGCGGGTTTGCTGACGGCCGTGCCTTCTCGGTCAATCCGCGCCGGTCGCCGGGGTAGGTTATACCGGCCGCAGGGGCATGCATCGCGCGCTCACCATGGTCTGTGGACGGCCCTCATGGATGATCATGCCCAGGTCGGAGCCGGTTTTTGATCGACCGGGACGAGTCTCCGAAGTCCCGTTTTCAGCACGATGCGCAATTAGCCCTTCGGTTTATCCCACGCAAGTGGGACAAAAATCGCAAAGGATCACTCCGCATCGGGTCCGGGTCAGGTCCCGCAGAAGGTCTGGAAGCCGTCGCAGAACTCGCGCGGAGCGGGCTCGGCATAGCGCTCCAGGCCCGGCCGCTCGCTGAACGGCGCGCTCACCACCTCGACCAGCCGGTTCACCGGCTCGAGGTCGCCGGCGGTGGCGGCGGCCAGCGCCTCCTCGACGAGATGGTTGCGCGGAATGAAGATCGGGTTCACCCGGTCCATCGCGTCCAGGTCCGGGCCGAGCGCCCGCCAGCGTGCCATCCAGCCGTCAGCCATCGGTGCGGGCGCCGAACCGCGACCAGCGGCCGCGAGCTCTCGGAAGAACGACGTGTGATCGACCTTCGCCGCCTGCATCGCGGCGACCATCTCGTCGATCAGCTCCCCGCCGTCCGCGTCCGCGGGCAGGCCGAGCTTGGCGAGCATCCCCGACACCCAGGCCTGCTGGTATTGCGGCCGGAACCGCTCCAGCGCCGAGGTCGCCAGCGCGACCGCCTGCTCCTTGTCGTCGTGGATCAGCGGTAGCAGCGCCTCGGCGAGGCGAGCCAGGTTCCACTCCGCGATGATCGGCTGGTTGCGATACGAGTACCGTCCCGCGTGGTCGATCGAGCTGTACACCGTCGCCGGGTCGAAGGCGTCGAGGAACGCGCACGGACCGTAGTCGATGGTCTCGCCCGAGATGGTCATGTTGTCGGTGTTCATCACGCCGTGGATGAAGCCGACCAGCATCCACCGGGCGATCAGCGACGCCTGCGCGGTCACGACCGCCTCGAACAATCCCAGGTAGGAGTCCGCGTCCGGGTGATGCCGGGCGATCGCGTGGTCGGCGAGGCGCCGCAGCAGGTCCGGGTCGCCGATCGCCCGCGCGTACTGGAAGCTGCCGACCCGCAGGTGACTGGCGGCGACCCGGACCAGCACGGCGCCGGGCAGCGCCGTCTCCCGGTACACCGTGCCGCCGGTGCCGATTACCGCGAGCGACCGGGTGGTGGGGATGCCGAGAGCGTGCATGGCGCGGCTGATCACGTACTCCCGCAGCATCGGCCCGACCGCGGCCAGCCCGTCGCCGCCACGCGCGAACGGCGTGCGGCCGGAACCCTTGAGGTGCACGTCGCGCAGCCCGCCGGCACTGTCGGTGAGTTCGCCGAGCAGCAGCGCGCGCCCGTCACCGAGCCGCGGTGAGTAGCCGCCGAACTGATGCCCGGCGTAGGCCTGCGCCACCGGCTGCGCGCCGGGCGGCACGCTTTCTCCGATCAGCAGACGTACGCCCTCCGCGCTCGCGAGCCAGCCGGGATCGAGGCCGAGGTCCCGGGCGAGCGTCTCGTCCAGGACCAGGAGGCGGGGTTCGGGGAACTTCTCGGCCCGCCAGGAGACCGTCAGCTCGGGGAGCTCCTGGGCGAAACGGTTGCCGAAGGTGATCGGCGGCGCTGCGATGTCCACCCGCCCCAGACTACGCGGCGCCCGTCGTTCCCCGGTTCGCCCGCCGCCCGGTGCCGATAGGCTCGGCCGCGTGAGCGCGCCCGCCCGGCTGTCCTGGAACGCGGTGTGCGCCCGGCGGCTGGCCCGGCATCTGCTCGCCGTTCCGGACCCGGACGCCCGCCCGGTCGATGCCGCCCGCGTCATGTGCGGAGCGCACGCCCAGGTGATGTCCGCGGCCGAGATCTCCATCGCGATGCGCACCGCGGCCGCCACCCGCTCCACCGTCCGGGACGCGGTCTGGACCGAGAAGAGCCTGATCAAGACGCGCGGCGTACGCGGCACCGTCCATCTGCTTCCCGCCGCGGACCTGCCGCTGTGGTGCGGCGCGCTGTCGGCGGTGCCGACCGGCCGGTTCACCCGGGCAGACCCGGCTGGACTGGACGTCGAACAGGCCGACCAGGTCGTCGCCGGCATCGCGGCCGTCCTCGAGGACGCGGAGCTGACCGCCGACGAGCTCACCGCGGCCCTCGCCGACCGGGTCGGTGGCTGGGCGGCCGACCCGGTGATGGAGGGCTTCCAGACGGTGTGGCCGCGCTGGTACCACGCGATGGACGTGGCGATGCACCGCGGGGCCATGTGCTTCGGGCCGGGCCGGGGCCGCAAGGTCACCTACACCGGCCCGGGCCGCTGGCTGCCGGGCTTCCGCCCGGCGGGCGGTGAGGCCGCGCTCGGCTGGCTGGTCCGGCAATACCTGCATGCGTACGGGCCGGCGACCGCACCGAACTTCGCCCAGTGGCTCGCGGCGCCACCGGCTTGGGCGGCCTCGCTGTTCACCTCTCTCGGCGACGCCCTGCGCCCGGTGACGGTGCAGGGCGTGACCGCCTGGGAGAACGCCGACGATCCCGGCCCGCCGGCCCTCCCGCCGCCGGCGGGCGTGCGGCTGCTGCCGTACTTCGACGGGTACGCGGTCGGCGGCCGCCCCCGCGAGCTGCTGTTCCCCGGCCCGGCGGCGAAGCGGGCGCTCGCCGGTGGGCAGGCTGGGAACTACCCGGTGCTGCTGGTCGACGGGGTAGTGGCGGGGGTGTGGCACCAGCGCCGCTCCGGGACCCGGATCGCGGTGACCGTCGAGCCGCTCGACCCGCTCAGCCCGGCGCGGTTGGCCGAACTGGATCACCAGGTGCAGCGGCTCGGCGAGATCCTGGAGGGCCGTCCGGTGCTGACCCTCGGCCCGGTCACGGTCGGCCCGCACGCCTGATCCACCGGCCTTTAGCAGGCCATCACTCCGTCAACGACGTCGTTGAGGCCGTATTCGCGCAGGTGCGGCGCGGAGTTGCCGGAGTTGATGAGGAAGGCGATCCGCCAGCGATCCCACCACTCGAGCAGCATGCCGTCCGCCGCGGCCGGAATCTGGTTGTTGCGTACCGAGCTGATCCGGTCGTTCCACTCGGGGCCGGGCCGCTCGCCGACCAGGATGAAGTCCGGGTAGCTGTAGTGGCCCAGGTTGTACTGCACGTAGCACCGGTAGAAGGCCAGTCCCCGGCCCGCGCCGCGGCTGTCGTTGAACGCGTTCTCGTAGACGCAGAAGTACTTGTAAGGACACGGCGGCGTGCCGCCGGGAACGGTGTAGGGCTGGAGCACGACCACGCCCGGTTCGGCCTGGGCCGGGCTCGGCGCCCACACCAGACCCGCGACGACCATCAGCAGAATCGCTTCCGTGGTCAGGTTCCTCATGCGGTGATCTTGCTTGGCCTAAGCTCACTGCTGTCTCAACGGCCGCCAGACAGCACCCATGTTGGGCCGGATAAGGCCCTGACCACGAAGGCTCTCTAGCGTCGACCCGTGGCGGCCGATGGTGGGCGGTTGGTCGCCTGGGCGGCTTAGTTTGGCCGGGCGGGCCTACGCCCGATCTGTTCGAGATGCCGCCGGGCTCCAGAGTGGGCCAGGCTTCGGGATGGGGCCGGGCTTCGGGATGGCGCCGGGCGTCGAGATGGGGTCGGGCGAGGTGGGCCTTACGTCGGCCGAGGCGAGGGCCGCCCGGGAGGCGATCCAACGTGGCCGGGCCTGATGCCAGGTCGGAGGTTCCTGGATGGCACCGTTGACCATCGGCCCCGGCCCGGCGGGCGCGGGCCGGGCTGGTCTCGGGGACGGCGGTTGACTCGTACCGAAAAAGGCAGCGTGAGCGGAAGGGCCTGGCTGGACCCTCAGGGTTTGACGGCGAGGACCGGGCGGTCGGCGGTGAGCAGGATGCGCTGGGCCGTGCTGCCGAGGAAGAGCTTGCCGACCGGGCTGCGCCGGCGCAGGCCGATGACGATGACCGAGGCGCTCTCTTGCGCGGCGACGTGCAGAAGTTCGTCGGCGAGTTCGCCGGTGTGCGGGGTGGTTCGCAGGCGTAGTGCGACGCCGGAGCGCCCGGCCTCGGCGGTGAGGGCGGCGAGGCGTTCCGGGTCGGCGGCTTCGGCGCTGACCGGCGCCCCGCCGCGGGGCGAGTTGACCACCAGGAGGTCTTCGCCGCGGCGTTTCGCCTCGTCCACGGCGGCGGTGAAGGCGGCCTCCCCTTCGGCGGTGGGGAGGTATCCGACGAGCACGGTCATGCGGCGAGTTCCTTTTCCTCGTGTCCGGTCTCCGCGATCGAGGTGATCCGGCGGTGCGGGGTGCTCATGTGGCTGAGTTCCGTTCCTCGGAGGTGTTCGGGTCGGGGGCCCCCGAGTCGGGCGTTCCCGCCGCGGCCTGCTTTGCCTGCGGCTCCTTCGGCCCGGGATCCCTTGCCTCGGGCGTCCCCCTACCGACTTCCTCCTCCCCGCGATCCTTCTCGGCGGCCAGGGGTGTGCGGCGCCGCAGCAGTGGCTGAGCGAGGGGCAGCAGGGCGACCGCGATCAGCGCGGCCAGCAGCACGCCGGAGATGGGACGGGTGAAGAAGCCGGTCGGGTCGCCGTCGAAGAGCAGCAGGGAGCGGCGCAGTGAGGTCTCGAGCAGGCTGCCGAGGACGAAGGCGAGGACCATCGGGCCTGGGTCGAAACCGAGCTTCTTCATCAGGTAGCCGATGACGCCGAAGGCGATGACCAGGCCGATGTCGAAGACGCTGTTGTTGACGGTGTAGGCGCCGACCAGCGTGATCAGGACGGTGATCGGCGCGAGGATGGTGGCGCGGACCCGCAGGATGCGGACGAAGAGGCCGACCAGCGGGATGCTCATGATCAGCAGCAGGATGTTGCCGATGTACATCGAGTTGACGACGCCCCAGAACAGCTCGGGGTTCTCGGTGATCAGCTGCGGGCCGGGGGTGACGCCCTGGATGAGCAGGGCGCCGAAGATGACGGCCATGGTGGCGTTGGCGGGGATGCCGAGCGACAGCAGCGGGATGAACGACGAGGTGGCGGCGGCGTTGTTGGCGGTCTCGGGTGCGGCGACACCTTCGATGGCGCCCTTGCCGAACCGTTCGGGGTGCTTGGATCGCCGTTTCTCCAGCGCGTACGCGGCCAGCGAGGCGAGCACGGCGCCGCCGCCCGGCAGGATGCCGAGGAAGAAGCCGAGGACCGAGCCGCGGCCGATGGCGCCACTGGACTGCCTCAGGTCGGCGCGGCTGGGCCAGACGTTGGCCACGGTGGCCGGGGCCTGCACCTTGCGGTGGCGTTCCTCCAGGTTGTAGAGGATCTCGCCGAGGCCGAACAGGCCCATCGCGATCGGGACGAAGTCGAGCCCGTCGGCGAGGTTCAGGTTGCCGAGGGTGAAGCGTTCCGCGCTGGTGAAGTCGTCGCGGCCGACGGTGGCCAGCAGCAGACCGATCGCCGCGGCGGTGAGGGCGCGCAGCCGGCCGCCGCTGCTGATCGTCGCCACCAGCAGGATGCCGAGGAGAGCCAGCGCCGTGTACTCCGGTGGGCCGAAGTCCAGGGCGAAGTCGGCGACGAGCGGGGCGACGAAGGTGAGCGCGATGATGGCGAGGGTGCCGCCGACGAACGAGCCGATGGCCGCGATGCCGAGGGCGGTGCCGGCCCGGCCCTGCCGGGTGAGGGCGTGCCCGTCGAAGACGGTGACCACTGACGATGCCTCGCCGGGCAGGCGCAGCAGGACCGAGGTGATGGTGCCGCCGTACTGGGCGCCGTAGAAGATGCCGGCCAGCATGATGATCGCGGTGACCGGCTCGAGGCCGAAAGTGATCGGCAGCAGGATGGCGATGGTGGCGGCGGGGCCCAGGCCGGGCAGGACGCCGATGAGCATGCCGATGACGACGCCGACGAGGCAGTAGAGCAGATTCGTCGGCTCGAGAACGACGGCGAAGCCGTCGAGCACCGAGGACAACGGTCCTCCCATGGATCAGAACAGGTGGGGGATGGTGACGTCGAGCGCGCCGACGAACAGGGCGTAGAAGACGACGACGATGCCGACACTGGTGATGATCGAGGTGCGCCAGGACTCGTGGCCGAGGAACCGCAGCCAGACGAAGGCCAGCAGCAGAGTGGGGATCTCGAAGCCGATGGTGGCGATCACGGCGACGAACGCGATCATGCTGGCCACGGCGGCGGCCACGAGCAGCCCGCTGCGGGTGAAGCGTTCGGCCTCGCCGGTGTCCCGGGCACGGACGGCGAGGGCGAGTCCGAGCACCACCAGAACGGCCCCGATGATCAACGGCCAGGTGCCCGGACCGGGTTCGGAAGGGCTGCCGGCGCCGAGCGCGAGCGAGCCGGCGATCGCCGCGCCGCCGAGGATGACCACGACGGCGGCGGCGATCAGGTTGCTGAGCGGTCCGGCGGAAGGCGGCCGCTCGTCGACGGGTTCGGTGCTCACTTGCCACTCAGGTTGATCTTGTGCTCCGCCACCAGGTCCTTGTAGGTCTGGAGCGAGCCGTTCCACTGCTGGAGCAGGGTCGCGCCGTCCACCTCGTTCGGGGTGAGCAGCCGCTGGGTGTTGAAGTCCTTGTACGCCTGCTCGCCGAACGACTTCTGGAAAGCGGTACGCAGCCGGTCGACGACCTCCTCCGGGGTGCCCTTCGGCGCCACCACGGCCCGGGACTGCTGGACCGGCACCTTGTAGCCGGCCTCGGCGGCGGTCGGGGTGTCCGGCATGTAGGTCGGCCGCTTCTCGGCGAACGTGACGATCGGGACCGCCTTGCCGGCCTCGATCTGCTCCTTCGCCTCGCCGAGCTGCACCGCGGCCACGTCGACCTGACCGCCGAGCACCGCCGTCAGCGCCGGCGCGCCACCGTTGAACGGCACCGCGGTGGCGTCGACGCCGGCCTGGGCGAAGAGCAGGCTGGAGGTGAGCTGGCTGCCGGTGCCGACGCCGGTGGTGGCGTACTTGATCGGCCGCTTGGCGGCGACAATGCCCTGGACGTCCTTGAAGCCGGTCTTCGGATTGGCGATCAGCACGTAGTCGTCCTGCGAGATACCGGTGACGACCTCGTAGTTGTTGATGTCGACGGCCTGGTCGGCCGGGACGGCGAGCGGCGTGATGTACGCGAGCGATCCCACGAACACCATGATCGTGTAGCCGTCCGGCTTGGCGGCGGCGAGCTCCTTGGCCGCGACCGCGCCGTTGGCACCCGGCCGGTTCTGCACGGTGATCGGTTGCTTGAGGTCGGCACTGGCCGGGTCGGCCAGAGCGCGGCCGATGAGGTCGGTGCTGCCGCCGGCGTCCTGGCCGATCAGCATGGTGACGGCGCGTTCGGGGTAGGCCGCCGCCGCCGAGCCGGAGTCGTCGGATTCAAGGTTGCCGCCGCAACCGGCCAGGGCGAGCACGGTCGCCAGGCCGAGCGCGGGGAGTTTCTTGTTCATGCGGTCTCCCGCTGTGAGGGGGGTCACTGGTGCGGCGAGCCTATGGCTGCCCTGTTATGCATGTCCAAGCCCATTCGTGCATCGACTGATACCTTTTCGGTATGGCCTACACGCTCGAACAACTGCGCGGCTTCGTCGCCGTGGCCGAGGAGTTGCATTTCGGTCGTGCTGCGGCCCGGTTACGGATGACCCAGCCTCCGCTGAGCCGGCAGATCCAGAAGCTCGAGTCCGGTGTAGGCGTGCACCTGCTGGACCGGGACAACCGGCGGGTGAGCCTGACGCCGGCGGGCGAGGCGTTCCTCGTCGAGGCGCGCCGCATGCTGGCGATCGCCGAGTCGGCCCCGGAGCTGGCCCAGCGTGTGTCGTCCGGCTACTACGGACTGGTCCGGCTCGCGTTCACCTCGGCCTCCACGTTCGGAATCCTCGGCCGGCTGCTCAACGAGCTGGAGTCGCGGCTGCCCGAGGTGCACATCGAGCTGTTCGAGATGGTCACCCGGGAGCAGGTCGCGGCCCTCGCCGCCGGCGACCTCGACTTGGGCCTGGCCCGCCCGCCGTTCGACCCGGAGCTGTTCGAATCCCGGCTGCTGCACCGGGAAGCCCTGCTCCTGGCGGTGCGTGATGATCATTGGCTGGCCGGCTTGGACCGGCCGTTGGTGGCCGCTGACCTGATCCGGGAGCCGTTGATCTTCCACTCCCAGCAGAAGGCCCGATACTTCTACGACCTGATCGTCAGCATGGTGCCGGTGGATCAGGGCAACGTGGTGCACGCCGTCAGCCAGGTGATGACCATGCTGTCTTTGGTCTCCGCCGGGCGCGGGGTGGCCTTCGTGCCGGCGTCGGCTACCCGGATCGGCGTCCCTCATGTCGCCTACCTGGAGATCCTCACCCCGATCGAGGAACCGGTCGAACTGCACCTGCTCTGGCCGCGTCAGTCGCGAAATCCCGCACTCCCGCGGGTTCTCGCGGCCCTCGAGCATCTGATGCCGTGAAGGTATCAAGCAATGCTGAAACACTCTTGGACAGGCATCACCGAACGTTCCTACGGTGGCCGGGTGACGCAGATTCCCCCGACCGACCTCGCCGCCCGGCTCGCCTCCGGACTGCTGTCGTTCCCCGTGACCCACTTCGACGACGACCTGAACTTCGACGAGTCCCGCTACCGTGAGCACCTCGCCTGGCAGGCGAGTTTCGGCGTCGCCGGCCTGTTCGCCGCCGGCGGGACCGGAGAGGGCTTCAGTCTCACCACACCCGAGATCGACACCGTGGTGCGGACCGCGGTGAACGAGGTCGGCCACCTGGTTCCGGTCGTCGCGCCGGCCACCGGCGGCACCGCCCAGGCGGTGGAGCAGGCCCGGGCCGCCGAGGACGCGGGCGCCGCCGGGATCCTGCTGTTCCCGCCTTATCTCACCGAGGCGAGCCAGGCCGGCCTGATCGCGCACGTCGACGCGGTCTGCCGGGCCACGAGCCTCGGTGTCGTCGTCTACAGCCGGGCCAACGCCGTCCTCGAGGACGTGACCGTCGCCGAGCTCGCCGAGCGCAACCCGAACCTGATCGGCCTCAAGGACGGCATCGGCGACATCGAGCGGATGACCCGCACCTATGCCAAGGTCGGCGACCGGCTCATCTACGTCGGCGGGCTGCCGACCGCCGAGACGTTCGCGCTGCCGCTGCTCCAGCTCGGCGTCAGCACCTATTCGTCAGCGCTCTACAACTTCCTGCCCGAGTTCGCGCTGCGCTTCTACGCCGCGGTCCGGGCGCAGGACCGCGCCGCGGTCTACGGGATGCTCAACGACTTCGTCATCCCGTACCTCGACATCCGCGACCGTTCTCGCGGCTACGCGGTCTCCATCATCAAGGCCGGCCTCGACGCGGTCGGGCGCAACGGCGGCCTGGTGCGGCCTCCGCTGACCGAGCTTCAGCCGGACGAGCGTGCGGCCCTCGCTGCGCTGATCGACAAGGTCCGGTCATGACGCCCACCGTCGAGCGGGTCGAGGTCGTCCCGGTCGCCGGTCACGACAGCATGCTGCTCAACCTCAGCGGCGCGCACGGGCCGTTCTTCACCCGTACCGTCGTGATCCTCACGGACAGCAGCGGAAACGTCGGGGCGGGGGAGGTGCCGGGCGGCGAGGCCATCCGGCGCACGCTGGAGGCGGCGGGCGAATTCCTGCTGGGCCGCTCGATCGCCCAGTACGGCTCGCTGCTGCGCAGCATCGCCGCCACCCACGCTCACCTGGACGCCGCAGGGCGTGGACAGCAGACGTACGACCTGCGCGTCACGATCCATGCGGTGACCGCTCTGGAGTCCGCGCTGCTGGACCTGCTCGGCCAGCACCTCGGTGTGCCGGTCGCCGAGCTTCTCGGTGAGGGACAGCAGCGGGACAGCGTCCCGATGCTCGGCTATCTGTTCTACGTCGGCGACCGGTCGGCGACCGACCTGCCCTACCTCGTGGAGAAGGATCCGGCCGACGACTGGGAGCGGCTGCGCCGCGAGCCGGCCCTCACCCCGTCCGCCATCGTGGCGCTCGCCGAGGCCGCACAGGCTCGGTACGGGTTCACCGACTTCAAGCTCAAGGGCGGTGTCTTCGCCGGTGAGCAGGAGATCGAGGCGGTGCGTGCGCTGGCCGCCCGGTTCCCGCGGGCGCGGATCACCCTCGACCCCAACGGCGGCTGGCTGCTCGCCGACGCGGTGCGCCTCTGTCGTGACCTGGGCGGGGTGCTGGCGTACGCGGAGGATCCGGTCGGTGCCGAGGGCGACATGTCCGGCCGGGAGACCATGGCCGAGTTCCGACGCGCCACCGGGTTGCGTACGGCCACCAACATGATTGCCACCGACTGGCGGCAGATGGCCCACGCCGTACGCTCGCACGCCGTCGACATTCCCCTCGCCGACCCGCACTTCTGGACCATGCGCGGCTCGGTGCGTGTCGCGCAGCTCTGCCACGACTTCGGGCTGACCTGGGGCTCCCACTCGAACAACCACTTCGACATCTCCCTGGCCATGTTCACGCACGTCGGCGCGGCGGCGCCCGGAGAGATCACCGCCCTGGACACGCACTGGATCTGGCAGGACGGGCAGCGGCTCACTCGTGACCCGCTGCGGATCCGGGACGGCCGGATCGCCGTACCGGCCAGGCCGGGCCTCGGTGTCGAGGTCGACCGTGACGCGCTCGCCGCCGCGCACGAGCTCTACCTGGAGCACGGCCTCGGCGCCCGGGACGACACGGTCGCCATGCAATTCCTCTTTCCCGGTTGGCGCTTCGACCCCAAGCGCCCCTGTCTGGTGCGGTGATCACGATGTCCGATCGCATTACCGAGGTCACGCTCTCCTCGGTCACCCTGCCGCTGAAGAACGCGATCAGCGACGCCAAGGTCCTCACCGGGCGGCAGCGTCCGATGACCGAGGTCGCGTTCCTGTTCGCCGAGATTCGCACCGAGGGCGGCCACGAAGGCGTCGGATTCAGCTACAGCAAACGCGCCGGCGGGCCGGCCCAGTTCGCCCACGCCCGCGAGGTCGCTCCCGAGCTGATCGGTGAGGACCCCAGCGACATCGCCCGGCTCTGGACCAAACTGGTGTGGGCCGGCGCGTCGGTCGGCCGCAGCGGTGCCAGCACCCAGGCCATCGCGGCGATCGACGTGGCGCTCTGGGACCTCAAGGCGAAACGGGCCGAACTGCCGCTGGCCAAGCTGCTCGGCGCCCACCGGGACGCGATCCGCTGTTACGACACCTCGGGCGGGTTCCTGCACGAGCCGGTCGAGCAGATCAAGGCCAACGCCACCGCGTCCCTCGAAGCGGGCATCGGCGGAATCAAGATCAAGGTGGGGCATCCGTCGGCGGCGGTGGACCTGGCGCGGGTGCGGGCGGTCCGAGAGCACCTCGGCGACGACGTGCCGCTCATGGTGGACGCCAACCAGCAGTGGGACCGGCCCACCGCGCAACGTGTGGGGCGGGCTCTGGAGGAGTTCGGTCTGGTCTGGATCGAGGAGCCCCTCGACGCGTACGACGCGGAGGGGCACGCCGCGCTGGCCCGCAGCCTGGACACGGCGATCGCATCGGGGGAGATGCTCACCAGTGTGGCCGAGCACTACCGGCTGATCGAGAACGGGTCGGTCGACGTCATCCAGCCGGACGCGCCCCGGATCGGCGGCATCACCCAGTTCCTGCGGCTGGCCACGCTTGCCGAGCACCGCAACCTGATTCTCGCGCCGCACTTCGCCATGGAGATCCACGTGCACCTGGCGGCGGCGTACCCGCACGAGCCGTGGGTCGAACATTTCGACTGGCTGCATCCGCTCTTCAACGAGAGGCTGGAGATTCGCGACGGGAGGATCCACCTCTCGCCACGGCCAGGGCTCGGCGTGACCCTCAGCGACCGGGTTCGCGATTGGACCGTCGACCGCGCTGACATCGGAGGCACTCAATGACCGAGGTACCCAGCATCGATCCGCGTACCGGCGAGACTGTGGAGCTCGTGGCGCCGGAGACGACCACTGTCGAGGTGGACCGGCTCTGTCGGGCCGCGCTGTCCGCCGCGGAGCCGCTGGAGGGGCTGGGCCGTGATGGGCGGGCCGCGTTGCTCTCCGCCCTCGCCGAGGCTCTCGAGGAGGCCCGCGAACAGATCGTGGCGGTCGCCGACCGGGAGACCGGGCTCGGTACGACCAGGCTCAATGGTGAGCTCACCCGGACCACGTATCAGCTGCGGCTCTTCGGCGAGGTGCTGACCGACGGCGGATATCTCGAGGCCACCATCGACCATGCCGGGGACACGCCGATGGGGCCGCGGCCGGATTTGCGGCGGATGCTCGTACCGATCGGGCCGGTCGCGGTCTTCGGCGCGAGCAACTTCCCGCTCGCCTTCTCCGTTCCCGGCGGTGACACCGCCTCGGCGCTAGCCGCCGGCTGCCCGGTCGTCGTGAAGGCCCACGGCTCGCACCCGGCGACGTCGCAGCTGGTCTTCGACGTGCTCGTGGCGGCTGCCCGCAAGGCCGGCGCGCCGGAGGGCACGCTCGGCATCGTGCACGGTCAGCAGGCCGGGGCCGACCTGGTCGCGCACCCGGCGATCCGGGCGGTCGGGTTCACCGGCTCGACCGGCGGGGCGCGTGCCCTGCTCGCGATCATCGAGAAGCGACCCGACCCGATCCCGTTCTACGGCGAGCTGAGCAGCCTCAACCCGGTGGTGGTGACGCCCGCGGCGGCCGCCGACCGGGCCGCTGGGATCGGCGCTGACCTCGCCGGCTCGTTCACCCTCGGAGCCGGGCAGTTCTGCACGAAGCCCGGACTCGCCTTCATCCCGGCCGGACCGGACGGCGACGCCCTGGTGGCGGCCGTGCGCGAAACCATCGCCGCCACTGAGCCGATGGTCCTGCTGAACGCCGGTATCGCGGCTTCGTATCATCGCGGTACCGCCGCCCTCAGAGCGACACCCGGCCTTGAACTCGCCGCATCCGGCTCTGCTGTGGAGGCTGCCCCGGGCGCGGTGCCCGGCTCTCCTGTCGGCGCCGTCCCGGGCTCGGCCGCGGCGGGGCAGTCCGCCGTGGCCGGCCCGGCTGCTAGCGCCGACTCGGGCTCGGCAGAGCCTGGCCGGCCTCTGGAAACACGGCCGGGCTCCGCTGAGCCCGCCTCGCTCGGCGAAGCTGCCACCGTCGGCTTCCGCGGCACGCCAACGCTGCTCACCACCACCGCAGCGGACCTGCCCCGCGAGGCGACCGAGGAATGCTTCGGCCCGGTCGCGATCATCGCCCGCTACACCGGCGAGGCCGACCTTTTCGCCGCCTTCGGCACCCTGCCGTCCTCGCTCACCGCCACCGTGCACCGCGGCCCCGGCGAGACCGCGCTGCCCGCCGAGATCACCCGGCGTCTGCGGCAGCACGCCGGCCGCATCATCTACGACGGCTATCCGACTGGCGTGGCGGTCTCCTGGGCACAGCACCACGGCGGCCCCTGGCCCGCCACCAACACACAGCACACCTCGGTTGGCACGTCCGCCATCCGCCGCTTCCTGCGCCCGGTGACCTGGCAGAACGCACCCGCCGACTTGCTCCCCGCCGAGCTACGTGACGAATTCGACAGCATTCCACGCCGGGTCGACGGCCGGTTCCATCCGATACCGTGACACCGCGTGACTCCTGATCACGCCGTGCTGCTCGTCCTCGGCGGCATCGGCTCCGGCCTGACCGGATCAATGGCCGGACTCGCCTCGCTCGTCAGCTACCCCGTTCTGCTCGCCGTCGGCATCCCGCCGGTCGCCGCGAACGTGACAAACACCGTCGCGCTGCTGTCGAGCGCGGCCGGAGCCGCCGCCGGTTCCCGCCGCGAACTGCGCGGGCAGGGCAGCCGGATCCTCCGGCTGAGCGGGATCGCCGCCATGGGCGGGACGGCCGGAGCGGTGCTGCTGATGAGCACGCCCTCATCGGCGTTCGAACGGATCGTCCCCGCGCTCATCGCCCTCGGCGCGGTCACGCTGCTGCTCCGGGAGCCGCTGCGAGTCTGGTACGCGAAACCCGGCTTCCGCCCACCGCTGGGCGTAGCGGTCTTCCTGATCGCCATATACGGCGGCTACTTCGGCGCGGCGGCCGGCGTACTCCTGCTCGCCGCCCTCTCCCTGGCCGCCACCGAACCCTTGGCGATCACCAACGCCGTCAAGAGCGTCGTCCTGGGCGCCGCCAACCTGGCCGCCGCGATCCTGTACGCCCTGATCGCCCCCGTGCACTGGAGCGCCGCGGCCCTACTTGCCGGCGGTTGCCTGCTCGGAAGCTGGCTCGGCCCGGCCCTGGTGCGCCGCACCCCGGAACGCCCGCTCCGAATGGCGATCGCGATCGCCGCGCTGTCCCTCGCCGTCTACCTCTGGCAGGACCTGGGCAGCCCCGGCCCGCCGGGCGCTTGATGCCGGCCGTGCGGTCTGGGCGGGCCTTGAGCGAGTCCGGCCGACTGGGCGCTTGATGCCGGCCGTGCGTGCAGTCTGGGCGGCTTTGGGTGAGGCTGACCCGCCGGGAGACCCAGGGGCCGGGCCGGTGAATGCGGGTTGCTGCATACCGGGGGCGACATTCGGTCTGGTCGGTGCCGGGTGCTCAGGAGGCGGCGCGTGCGGGGGTGGCGGCCAGCCAGACCGCGGCCAGGTCGCTCAGCGGGACGTCGAGGACCTCGCTGAGGCAGACCACCGTGCCGAAGGCTGGCGCAGGCAGGCGGCCGACCTCGATTTTGCGCAGGGTTTCTGGGGAGATCCCGGCGGCGAGGGCCACCTCGACGATGCTGCGGCCGCCCCGGGCTACGCGCAACGCGGCGCCCAGACGTTGACCGGCTGCTACCTGTCCAGGAGTGAGCGGTCGGCGAACCATGACCAGCAGTCTAGGAGCCGCCTTCCCTGCGCGGCAACGCGACCGGGCCGACGTGGTATAAAAATACCGCATGGAGAGGGAGGGGTCGTCGTGATCGAGCTCAAGTCGCCTGGGGAGATCGAGCGGATGGCCGTGACCGGCCAGTTCGTCGGAGGGTTGCTCGGGGAGCTGAGCGGGGTCGCGGCCGTCGGAGTCAATCTCATGGACCTGGAACACCACGCCCGTCGGCGCATCAAGGAGCGCGGTGCTGAGTCTTGTTACTGGGACTACGCTCCGTCGTTCGGCAACGGTCCGTTCCGCCATGTCCTGTGCCTGTCGGTCAACGACGCGGTGCTGCACGGTCTGCCGCACGACTATGTCCTGCGCGATGGCGATCTATTGAGCATCGACATGGCCGTCGGGATCGACGGCTGGGTGGCCGACTCCGCTGTGTCGGTCGTGGTCGGCACCGCGGATCCGGCCGACCTGAAGCTGATCGAGGCCACCGAGGTGGCGCTTGAGGCGGGCATCGAGGCCGGCCGGCCAGGCAACCGCCTCGGCGACATCTCCGCGGCGATCGGTGCTGTCGCCCGCCGCTATGGCTACAAGGTCAACGGCGAGTTCGGCGGGCACGGCCTGGGTCGCACCATGCATGAGGCGCCGCATATCTACAACGACGGCCGTCCCGGTCGGGGCATGAAGCTCGAGCCGGGCCTGACCATCGCGATCGAGCCGTGGTTCTGCGCCACCACCGACAAAATCAAGTTCGACAATGACGGCTGGACGATCCGCTCGGCGGACGGCTCCCGCACGGCCCACTCCGAACACACCATCGCCATCACCGAGACCGGGCCGCGAGTGCTGACCCGCCGCCCCGAGCCGGGCGAGGGCGCAGCCAGCCAAATCAAGCAGGCGGCCGCCAACTCCTGAGCCGCCGCGCCCGGCCTGGCCTCACCTGAGCGGAGGACCGTCCAGGTGGTCGGGTGTTGCTGATTTGCCGTCGGTCGGGCTTGGGGTTGTGGTGGCCGGATTTCGTGCAGGTGGACGTGACCTCCGCTCCTGAGGCGACGGGCCCGGCCTGGCCTGAGCGGAGAACCGTGCGGGTGGTCGTGTATTGCTGACTTGCCGCCGGT
Source organism: Actinoplanes aureus (assembly GCF_015704865.1). Lineage (GTDB taxonomy): Bacteria > Actinomycetota > Actinomycetes > Mycobacteriales > Micromonosporaceae > Actinoplanes > Actinoplanes aureus. Next base: position 47,522 of record NZ_JADQTO010000039.1, read on the forward strand.
CGGGCTGGGGTTGAGTTGGCGGATCATCGTGCGAGTGGCCGTGAACTCCCGGGTCACCGGCAGGGCGGCGGCCGGGGCCGGGCCGGAACTGGCCGGCGCTGAGCGGCACCTGCGCATGCCTGGCCCGCCGGGCGGCGGCCGGGGTCAATCGAAGCGGATCGTCAGGGCGTTGACCTGACCGGCGGCGTGATGCAGCGTGAGCGTCCCGGTGCCGCCGCGAGACCACTCGAACGTGATCAGGTCGGTCTCGCTCTCGGAGCGGATGTCGACGACCTTGAGGGTGTCGGTGGGTGGGTCAGCGGCGTAGGCCCGCGCGATGGCGTCCCGGCCATGGAACGGCCCGATGGGTGGCCCGATGAACGTCATCACCGCGTCGGGGTGCAGGGCGGCGATGAACTGGGACCAATCACCGCTGGTCACCGCGTTGTTGAAGCGAGTGATGTGGGCTCGGGCCGCTGCCTCCGTCATGCACGTCACTCTAGGCACGGGGTATGACAATTCCAGGAGATCGCTACCGTGGCCTGCATGAACGAGGCCTTGTTGATCACCGGCACGGTGGGAGCGGGCAAGACGTCGGTGGCGGAGGCGCTGGGGGATCTGCTGGCGGAGCGGGGTACGCCGCATGCCGTCATCGACCTCGACTGGCTGCGGTGCATGTGGCCGGCACCGCCTGGCGACCCGTTCAACGGCGCCATCACCCTGCGCAACCTGCGGGCCATGGCCGAGAACTTCGTCGTGGCCGGCGCGCGGCGACTGATCCTGGCCGGGGTGATCGAGAGCCGGGCGGAACGCGACGCCCATCAAGATGCGCTGAGTATGCCGCTTACGGTCTGCCGCCTCCGCGTCGACCTTACGGTGGTCCGCGAACGCCTGCGCCGCCGCAATCCGGACCAGCCCTGGTTTCTGGACAGGGCATCCGAGCTGGACAGGATCCTGGAGCGGGAGAAGGTCGAAGATGTAGTCGTCGACACCACGACCGCCTCCTTGTCGCAGGCGGCCGCAGCGGTAAGCAGCGCCGTCGGCTGGTAGGCCGGTCGCCCACGCTGGCAAGCGGAAGAACGCCGGCAAGCGGAAGAACGCCGGCAAGCGGAAGAACGCCGGCAAGCGGAAGAACGCCGGCAAGCGGAAGAACGCCGGCAAGGTGGCTCTTGATCCGTTGAGCGGCCGGCCCGGTGGTCTGGTGAAGCGGCGAGGCGGCCTGTTGGGCGACCTGACGAACCGGCCAGGTGGCCTCTCGAAGAGGCCCGCCAGGCGGTGGAAAGCCGGACGCGAGAACACCCCCGCGCCCGGCTCCCGGCCTACGGGCTGGTGCAGGTCAGCGTAGGCGTACCAACAGCACCAGACCCGATGAACCCGAACGTAGTCGAACCGTCCGCCGGCAGATTCCCGTTCCATGCGGCGTTGCGCACACTGACCGTCGACCCGGACGTGCTGAGCACACCGCTCCAAACCTGAGTGATCGACTGCCCGGCCCCGAGGGTCCAGGACACGGTCCACCCGCTAGGCGTGCCGCTGCCCGCCTTCACCGTGACCTCGCCCTGGAAACCACCCTGCCACGAGCTGGCGGTGCGGTAGGTGGCCGCACACGGCCCGGTCACAACCGGCCCCGAGCTAGAAGCGGACGGCGACGGCGAGGACGACGGAGAGGACGATGGCGAGGACGACGGAGAAGACGGCGGCGGCGACGACGGCGGGTTGGGAGCCGAGCTGGCCAGGCTGTACGCCAGGTCCGGCTGGAACGACCCGGCCGAGTACCGGCATCCGTCCGCCTCACCAGGCGGCTTCACCCACAAATACCCGTCGATGTTCGCGTCGCCGGTGTTGACGGTCGGATATTGCCCGATCCGCCGGTCGGTGTTGTCGTCACCACACCAGTCCCCGCTGGCCCCGCCATTACGGCTGGTGTCGATGACCTGCCGCTTCCCGCTGATGCCCTGACCGTTGAGGGCGCTGATGATCGACCGGCCGTACGCCGCTTCGGCCGAGGTCGGCTGGAAGTTGGAGGCGTTGGTGTAGAACCCGTCAGCGGCCGCGATTCCGGCCGCCGCCAGGCGGGATGCCTGTTCCGCCGCGCTGTTCCAGGCGGAGTGCCCGGCGTCGAGGTACACCTTGGCGTTCGGGTTGGCCGCTTTCAGCGTCTGCGTGGCGGTGCGCAGCGCCTGGTTGCGTGCCGCGATCTCCGAGCTGTTCAGGCAGGTGAGCAGGGCGATCGAGTCGGGCTCCAGCACCAGGATCACGGTCTTGTTGCCGAGTGACTGGGCGATGCCGTTGACCCAGGTCTGGTACTGCGCGAGGTCGGGCGCCCCGCCGGAGCTGGCGCCACCGCAGTCACGGTTGGTGATGCCGTAGACGGTCAGTACCGGGATCTGCCCGGCGGCGTTCGCGGCGTTGACGTAGGTCGAGACCTCGCCGCGGATGGTGGACTGGTTGAAGTTGGACAGCCATTGGGAGGCGGGCTGGCTGGCGATGCGGTCGCGGATCACCGCGGCGCGGGAGTCGTTGGGGTTGGCCTGCACCCAGCGGGCGACTGCGGTGTCGGCTGAGCGGTAGAGGGTGCCGCTGATCGTGCCGGCCGAGGCGGTGCCGACGGCGAACCAGACGGCGGCCGCCGCGGTCGCACCGGCGACCGCGGCGGCGACCAGGGAACGGGTTGGGGACATGGGCTACTCCTGGGGACGGGTAGTGGGAGCGCTCCCAAGTTAACCTCATCGATGCCCGGGAGCAACCTCACTTGACTGCCCCGCTGGTGATGCCGGAGATCAGCTGCCGTTGGGCGACGGCGAGCACGGCCAGCGGCGGCAGGCTCATCAGGATCACGTACGCGAAGATCAGGTGCCAGTTGTTGAGGTAGAGGCCCGCGCTCGCCACCTCGAAGAGGTTCAGCGGCAGCGTGTCCATCCGCCCGCCCACCACGAAGAACGCGTAGAACACGTCGTTCCACACGTACAAACAGACCAGGACGGTGACGGTGGCGAGGACCGGCCGCAGCATCGGCAGCACCACCCGGCGGAACACCAGCATCGGCCCGGCGCCGTCGATCAGCGCGGCCTCCTCGATCGAGGTGGGTACGGTCCGCACGAACCCGGTCACGAAGAAGATCACCGTGGACAGATAGATGCCGAGGTAAACCCCGATCATCCCGACCGCCGTCCCGGCCAGCCCGAGGTGCCGCAGCAGCAGTACCACGGTGACCACGGCCGGCGGCAGGACGATCCCGCTGATCGCGAAGGCGTAGCAGCCGGCGATCAGGAGAGAGCTGCGCCGGGCCAGGATCCACGCCGCCATCGACCCGACGACCAGCGCGACGAGCACGGTGGGCACCACGATCAGCAGGCTGCCGAGGAAGGCGGCCGGCACCCGGCCCTGGGTCCACACCTGTCCGAGGTTCTCCACCAGCCGCCAGTCGGAGGGCGGCGACAGGTCCGGTGTCAGCGCCTCGCTCTGTGACTTGCCGGCGGTGGCTACCACGAGCCAGAGCGGAAAACCGAGAACGGCGGCGGCCAGGAGCACCGCGAACCACGGCTGAAGACGGGTCACAGCACTTCCTCCCGGCGACGCAGCAGAGTGATGACCGGGAACGCGAGCAGCGCCACCAGCAGGAACAGCACCAGGCTCATGGCGGTGGCCTGGGCGAACAGCCCTTGACCGAAGGTCCGGTAGATGAAGATGTTGAGGATCTCGGTGGTCCGGGCCGGTCCGCCGCCGGTGGTCGCCTGCACGATGTCGAAACCGTTCATCGACCCGAGCAGCGCCGTCGCCACGTTGAAGGTGACCGCCGGCGCGAGCAGCGGGAACCGCACCGACCAGAACGATCGCCAGCGGGACGCGCCGTCGATGTGAGCGGCCTCGATCACCTCCGCCGGGATCGTCTTCAGCCCGGCCAGGTAGATGAGCATGGACAGGCCCATCCACTTCCAGGCGTGGATCAGCGCGACCACCACGATCGTCCACGTGGTGTCACCGAGCCAGGCGTGCTCGAAGCCGAGCCCGGCGCCCGGCTTGAACAGCGCCTGGAAGACGTAGCCGACGGCGAGGGCGGACATCAGGACCGGGATCAGGAAGGCCACCCGCAGGATCCGGTTCACCGTGGTGTCGCGTTCCAGCAGCACGGCCAGCCCGAACCCGAAGACGTTCTGGAAGATCGCGACCAGCGCCGCGTACACCAGGGTGATGCGCACCGCGCTCAGAAGCGCGAGGTCGCTGAAGTTGTCGAAACCCACTGGATTGATCGCGGCCTTGAAGCTGGACCAGTCGGTGAACGCGTAGATGAAGTTGAACAGCGTCGGCAGCAGGAAGAACACGCCGAGCAGCACGAACGCCGGGATGAGGAACCAGAGCGGATGGGTGCGGCGCGCGATGGAGCGGGCGGGCGACCTGGTGGCCGGAACGGCCGGCGGGGCCGGCCGTTGCAGCACAGCGGTCATGATCCGGCGGCCTTGGCGAGCTGCGCGAACTGTTTCTGGGTGGCGGCGGCGACCTGCGCGGGCGTCATGGTTCCGTTGATCATGTCGGCCAGGTTGAGGTACAGATCGGGGTTGGCGACGGCGAGGGCCTGCATCGAGCCGACCGAGGTGGGCAGGGCGGCGTGCACGTCCACGAGCGCCTTGGGCACCCCGGCCGGGTTCGGGACGGCGGGCTGCAGCGACACGGTCTTGCGGTCGGCGACGAACGCCGCGTAGTTCGGGCCGAGCCAGAACGCGAGCAGCTGCCGCGCGGCCGCCTCCCGCTTCTCGTCGCCGGTGCGGAACGCGACCAGGGCGTTCGACTGGTCCGGGATGAAGGTGCCGACGTTGCCGGACGGCGCGATCGGGAAGAACCCGATCTTCGCGTCCAGCGTGGCGGTGTCCGCCTTGGCCTGCAACTGGCCGAAGAACGAGTTCACCTGGATCGCCATCGCCGCCTTGCCGCCCAGCAGCGCGGCGCCCTGGTCGTCGAAGGTGGCGGTCTTGATGTCGCTGTTGAACAGGCCCTCCTTGATGAGGTCCTGGTATTTCTGGATCGCGCCGACGACCTCCGGGCTCTCGAACGTCGCGGCGCCGGAGTTGATCCGGTCCCAGAGTCCGGCCTTCGCGGCGTCGGCGAGCTGCACCTGCACCCACCACTGGGTGGCCCAGCGGTCGCCGCCCATCTCGAAGAACGGCGTCACGCCCTTCTTCTTCAGCCCCCGGGCCACCTCGATCATCTCGTCGAAGGACGACGGCGGAGCGGTGATGCCGTTCGCTGCGAAGACCTCCTTGTTGTAGTAGACGCCCTCGACCGCCGGGCTGGTGATCAGCGCCGCGTACCGGGTGTCGTCGAGGATGCCGGTGATGTCGCGCAGCGCCGGGTCGACCTGCGGCAGCCACGGCGCGCCGGTGAGCGGCTGCAGGTTGGTGCGCGCGTTGAGCGCGGTCAGCATCGACGCGGTGGGCTGCCAGAACGCCAGGTCCGGCCGGTCGCCGGTGGCCACCTTCGTCTGCACGCCCTGCTCGTAGGGGTCCGGGATGGTGACGACCTGAACCGCCGCGCCGGTCGCCTGCTGGAAGGCGGTGATCACCTGCTTGGGCACCGTGTTGCTGTTCTGCGCGGCCCAGATCGTCAGGTTCACGCCGTCCAGCCTGGCGGTCGGCTGCGGCCAGGTGGTGGCGGTGGCGGCGGGGCCTTCCGCGGACGGGTCGCTGCAACCGGCCAGGCCGAGCAGCAACGCCGCCGCTGCCGCGGTGGCTCGGGTCCATCTGCGCATGGTGGTGGCTCCTATCTGGTGTGCAGGGCGAGGATGCGGGCGGCCGGCTCGGTGCCTGCGGCACCGATGTCGAGGACGCCGGTGGAGCGGTCCCAGCGAAGGGTCCAGGCCGGGAGGTGGACGGGATAGAGCACATCGAGGCGTACGTCGTGACCGCGCAGATGCGGCAGCAGGAGTGTGGTGGACGCCGGACCGGCCCGGTGCCAGGCCCCCAGATAGGTGGTGTCGCCGGCGACCAGGGCCAGGCTGACCCACGGGTCGTCCCAGCCCGGCAGGCCGGAGGGCCACACGGGCACCGACCGGGCCAGGTCGGCGCGGATCCGCCGGTACGCCGCCACCGCCGCGCGAACCGAGGACAGCTGGCTCGCGGTCATCGCGTCGAGGCGACCGGACAGGTAGAGGCGGCCCAGCATTCCGGTGCTCAGCGCGTACGCAATCTGTTCTTCGGTCATGTCAGGCTGGGGATATGCCCAGCTGGCGGCTTGTTCGGGCAGGATCGACAGCGGCGCAGCCGCGGCGATCGGCGGATAGCGCCACCAGTCCTGCTGGTCGCTGGTGGATTGCAGTTGCATGCGGGAGAGCAGCGCGTAATCCATCCGCATCGCGCCGGACGCGCAGTTCTCCAGGGTGAGCTCCGGGTGCCGTCCGGCGATGCCGTCCAGCCAGGCCAGATGCGCCCGGTTGTGGCCGAGCAGGCCGGCGCCGGCACCGTCGGCGTCGCGGTCGGTTCCCGGTCCCGGGTCGATGTTGTAGTCGAGCTTGAGGTAGCCGACGCCGAGCTGTTCGACGAGCCGGTCGACCACCTCGTCCAGGTGCGCGACCGCCGCCGGGTGCCGCAGGTCCAGGTGGTAGCGGTCGTGTTCGACGATCCGGACGCCGTCGCGGCACAGGAACGCCTCGGCCGGCAGCTTGTCGGCGGCCGGGCTGCGCACGCCGATCACCTCGGGTTCCAGCCAGAGGCCGGGCCGCATGCCGCGGTCGCGGATGTGGGTGAGCACCTCCTCGATGCCGCGCGGGAACCGGCTCTGCGACGGCTGCCACTCGCCGACGCTGTCCCACCAGTCGTCGCCGTTGTCGTACCAGCCGGCGTCGACGCAGAACACCTCGGCGCCGGCGTCCGCGGCGGCGTCGATGAGCGGCAGCAGCTTCGCCGTGGTCGGATCGCCCATCAGCGTGTTCATGTAGTCGTTGAAGACCACCGGCAGCCGCCGGCGGTCCGGGTGGTCGCGGACCAGGGCGCGGCGGTGTGCGGTCATCGCGGCGGCGGCGCCGGCCAGGCCGCCGCTCGCGCTGACCGAGATCGAGATCGGTACGCCGGCGAACTCCCCACCCGGCTCCAGCAGATGCCGCCACTGGTGGTCGGCGTCGGTGGGCCCGAGCAGCGCGAAGTAGACGCCGCCCAGCTGTTCGCCGGTCTCCCACCGCCACGGTCCGTTGTGTTCCACCTGCCACAGCCAGCCCCGGCCGTCGTCGGCGAGCAGGCCGCCGGTCGGCAGTCGCCGGCCGGTCGACCAGGTGCCGGTGCTGACCGCCCGGAACCCGCCCCGGCCGTCCTGCCCGTGCAGCGGCAGGTTCAGGTCGACGGCCGCGCTGTCGCGGAGCCGTTCCCGCCGCCAGCGGCCCTCGCCGAGCCATTCGCTGCCGGCGTGCAGCAGGTCCAGGCTTCCGGCCGGCCCGGGAACGGCCATGGCGAACGAGGTGACACCGAGCAGCAGCACGGGTTCCGGGCTGTCGTTGCGTACCGTCGTCGTCACCTGGCAGGCGGGCACGCCGTCCCGGGACCGGAAGGTGGTGCGGGTGGCCAGGCCGGCGACCGCGTCGTACAGGTCCAGGCGCAGTTCGTGCCAGTCGCCGTCGCGGTGCCGGCGGTGCCCGGCGTACGCCAGGCGCCGCCCGGCCGCGGTGCCGGAGAACCGTTGCGAGACCTGCGCCCGGCCGTGGCCGGGGGTGAGCAGCTCGACGAGCGGTTGCCCGGACCGGGCCGGCGGCACGGCGCCGTCACCGGGGGAGAGGTCGCGCACCGTGACCGGCCGGCCCGGGGTCACGTCGACGACCAGCCGCAACGCCCGATGTCCCCAGGTGACGGCGTTCTCTGGCGTACTCAAGTGGTGACTCCTCAAACGATTGGCGCGGCGATGCGGATGTAGTCGAGGTTCGGCACGTAGCCGGCCGAGGCGTTGCCGAAGCGGATGGTGTTGGCGCCGGCCGCGAGGGTCACGTCGACGACCCGGGTGCGGTAGTTCGACCAGCCGAGCGTGTTGCGGTAGTAGGTGCGGCCCGCGCTGACGCCGTTGACCGTGAGGTCGGCGTACCGGTCGACGATGTTGGAGTTGTAGTTGGTGGCGCCCGGGCCCAGCTCGCCGTTCGCGTAGCCGACGACCATGCGGTAGCGGCCGGCGGTGGGCACCACGACGTTGGTGAAGGTGAGCGTGTTGGCGGCGCCCGCGCCGAGCCAGCCGACGTACCGGCCGCCCTCGGCGGCGCTGTCGTTGACGGCGACCGCGGTGCCGGACAGGACGTTGCCGCTGGCCTCGGCCTGGTAGGTGGTGATCGTGCCGGTCGCCGGCGTGACGTCCAGGTAGTCGACGTTTATCGCGTCCCGGTCGTCGGTGGCGTAGGCGCTCACGTCGATCCGGTTGATGCCGGCCTTGAGGAACACCCTGGCGGTCGCGGTGTTCCAGGTGTTCCAGTCGGCGGTGCCGGGCAGCGCGAGGTCGGTCAGGGTGGTGCCGTTCAGCGCGATGCGCGCCGACCGGTTGGCCGGGGCACCGGAGTACGGTCCCGCCGAGTACCGCAGGCCCACGTTGTAGTAGCCGTCGTTCGCGGCGGTCACCACGAACTTCGTGGCCGCGTTCGTGCTCGCTCCGTACCCCTCGGTGAAGTACGTGCCGGAGTAGCCGGTGTTGCTGCCGTAGGTGACCCGGGCGGTCCCGCCGAGGGCCGCGTACTCGGCCTCGTATCGGGCGGCGGTAGTCCGGTCGGTGTCCGGCGTGACGATCATCTGGTACGCCGAGGAGCCCTTCAGCCCGCTCAGCGGCACGGTGATCTGCCCGCCGCCGACCGTGTAGTCGCCCTCGGTGACCAGGTACGGCCCGCCGTTCGGGTTGAGCCCCGAACTGTCCACGCCCCACACCGTCACGTGCACCCGGGAACCGAACGTCACGTTCCTGACCACCACGTCGGTGGCGTACGTGCCGTTCACGTCCAGGTTGCCGCCGAACACCAGGCGGGCCTGCTTCTTCGCCGGATCCAGCGCGGCCACACCCTGCAGCGGGCCGTTGCGGGCCGGCGGGGTGACCGCGACGGTGTTGCCGGTCAGGTCGCCGTACCACTTGTACAGCCACCACGCGCCGGTGGCCTGGTTGTTGCGGGTCACCAGATCGTTCAGCCCGCCGGCCGTGGTCCAGTAGGCGAGGCAGCCGTCCACCTTGCTGTTCTCGAACCGGGTCACGTATTGCACCAGGTTGCCGGGGACGCCGAGGTCCCCGGAGAACCGGCCGTACTCGTTGATGCTGATCGGGCGGGCGCTGATGCCGAGGTCGCGTTCGATCGCCCGGTAGTCGTCGTGGTGGCCGTACCAGCCGGAGAAGAAGTCGTCGCCGAGCTCGTGCCAGGTGGTGACGTCCGGCAGCACCCCGTTGTTCCTGGCGGCGGTCATGAAGGCGCGCATGTCGGCGGCCCGGTAGCTGGCGAAGTTCGGCCCGGCGACCCGGGCCCGCGGGTCGATGGAGCGGATCCGCTGGACGACCGTGCGCCAGTCGGCGATCAGGCCGGTGAGGTTGTTCTGGTACCAGATGAGGTCGGGCTCGTTGAACGGCACGTACACGTACGACGAGCGGTACGGGTCGGCCACCACCTGGCGGGTCATCGTGTCGACCTTGGCCAGGTAGTCGGCGAGGCCGCGGTTCTCGTACGGCCACTGCTGGTAGATGTCCTGCATGTAGATCTGGATGTCGCGGCCGCCGGTGCGCTTGAACATCGGCGCGATCTTCAGGGCGTCGCCGTTCGGGTGCTGCAGCCCGTCCGGCGCCTTCTGCGCGGTGACCTGCGGCTTCAGGGCGGCGAGCATGGTCTCGTCGGGGATGCCCTCGTCCCCGAGGCCGTAGAGGAAGCCGGTGGCGCCGTACCTGAGCGCGCCGGTGGAGACGGCCAGGTCGGCGACGAGTTGTGGCGCGGCGGCGGCCGCGGGGACGGCCGGTGCCAGGACGGCGAGCAGGGTCAGTGCGGCGAGGGGAGCTCTCATGTGGCGCATCACCTCCGGGGGATGGCGTGTGACCGGTCACACGCTCGGTCGAGTGTGACCGGTCACACGGAGGTACCGGGAGCCCCCGGTACCGTTCTGTTATAAGACTGGTGCGCCCGACGACTCCCGGATCACCAGCTGCGGTTCCTCCAGGCTGATCAGCGGCTGCGGCTCGCCGGTGATCTCAGCGACAACCGCCGCCACGCACGCCCGGCCCAGACCTTCGAAGTTCATCCGGACCGTGGTCAGCGCCGGCGTCCAATAGGCGCAGCCCGGCACGTCGTCGAACCCCACGATGCTGACGTCGCCGGGCACGTCGCGCCCGGCCTCGTGCAGCGCCCGGCGTACCGCCAGCGCGATGTCGTCGTTTCCGCAGAGGATCGCCGTCACCGCACGGTCCGCCGCCAGCTCACACCCCGCCCGGTACGCGGACGCGACATCCCACCCCGCCGTCACCACCGACGGCACCGGCACACCGGCCTCCTCCAGGGCGTCACGCCAGCCCGCCTGCCGGCCCATCGTGCCGGTCTCCGACGGGATCGCGACGTGGTGCACGGTGGCGTGCCCCAGGCCGAGCAGATGCCGGGTCGCCTCCCGGGCCGCCGGCCGCTCATCCAGGTAGATCATCCGCCGGTCCACCCCGGACAGCCCGCCCGCCTCGGTCGCGGCCACCGCCGGCACCTCCGGCGCCAGCGCCCGCAGCACGGCCGCACCCGCCGGATCGAACGCCACCACGATCACACCACCCGCGCTGGCATCACCCACATACTCGGCCGCCGCCCGCACCTCCGCGGCACCGTCCGACTCGATCACCCGGATGCCGACCGGCAGCCCTTCCACCCGGGCCGCCTCCTCAATGCCCTGAAGCACGCGCGCATAGCCGTAAAGCACGGTGTCCGACGTCAGCACGGTCACCGCACCGGCCCGCCCCAGGTTCAGCGCCCGCGCCGCCCGGTTCGGCCGATACCCCAGCCGGTCGATCACATCGAGCACATGCTGCCGGGTCTCCGGCCGCACCCGCGGCGATTCGTTGAGCACGCGGGAAACGGTCTGATAAGACACCCCGGCCATCGCCGCCACGTCACGGATGCTGGGCACGGAGCGGGACTGTGTCACCCCGCCATCGTGGTTCCCGCTGTCACCCTCGGTCAAATGACGCGCCCGGCGGCCAGATGCCGTGGTCACGGTCTTTCTTCGGTACGCGTCACCGCCCGTCCCGCCGGATCGGTTCCGTCCCCGCTCTCCCTACGCGAGCACGCAGCCACACAGCCCGCCACCGCGACCGCCGGGAAACACCACCCCACCAGGCCGGCCCCACCGCGACCGCCGGGAACAGCACGTCGCCCGGCCCGGTCCCAACGCGGCGGCTTAGAAATACCACCCTGCTCAACCACAACACTTCCCCCGCTTCGCTGGGCGCCGCCGCCACCAGCTCACCGTCCGCCCGGCCTGTCCGCCTGCCCGGGGGTTTGCTCGTTGCGGTGGCTGGGCCGGAGCGCTGGGCGTGCTGGCCTGCGTGCGCCGCGCGGAAGGCTGCTGCGGTCAGACGACGTGGCCGCGGGCCGCCATGGTGGCTTGCCGGTGAGCGCGGCCCGCCCAGTACACCTGCCCCGCCTCCTCGTGCAGCTCAGCGGACGTGCGGAAACGCCGGCCGGCGGCCTCCGGGTCGCCGGCGGCGAGGGCGGCGCTGCCGGCGGCGGCCTCGGCCATCGCCTGCCAGGCGGAGCCGGTGAAGGCGGCGGCGATCTCGGCGGCCGACGCGGCGTGGGCGCGGGCCTGGGCGGCGTCGCCGATTGCCGCGTAGGCCTCGGCGGCCACCGGGTGCAGCGACGCGCCGCAGGACTGGCAGCCGCCGTGCCGGGCGGTGGCGGCGGCCGCCGCGCGCACCGATCGGACGGCGAGTTCCGGTTCGCCGAGCTCGAGCCGGGCGAAGGCCGCGGTGGCGTGGACGCGCGGCCAGGTGTGCCGGGCCGCCGGTGCGGCGGCGGTGATCGCCGAGGCCTGCCGCAGCGCAGGGCCCACCTCGTCGAAGCGGCGCCGGCACGCCGCGAGTTCGGCCAGGCGCAGCCACGGTACGGCGCCGCAGTTCACGTCGAGGCCGGCGTGCAGTTCGGTGCTGCGTTCCAGACAGCCGGCCGCCTCGTCGAAGTGGCCGCGCAGCAGCAGTGACTCGCCGAGCAGGCACCAGGCGAACGCCTGCGCCCGCACCGAGCGGACATCGGTGGCCCTGGTGAGCAGTTGCCGGGCGTCCTCGGCCATGCCGTGGCTGTGCTTGTCGCAGAGCAGGTGGCGCAGGCCGACGCAGTGGTGCCGTTCGAAGGCGTGGCCGAACGTCGCGCCGTCCAGGGCGGCGCCGGAGCGGCTCAGTTCGGCTTCGAGGCCCTCGCGCCAGCCGTCGCGCAGGTGCGTGACCAGCACCATCGCCTCTTCGGCGCGGGCCAGGTCGGCGGCTGTGCCGTACATGCCCGCGTGGGCGCGGGCCACCTCGGCGAGGCAGAGGGCGGTGTCGACGTCGCCGCGCCGCCAGGCCTGTTCGGCGCGCAGGCCGACGATGCGGGCCTGTTCCGCCGGGTCGGTGGTCAGTTCCTCGGCCAGGCCGAGGTGGCGTTCGGCCTGCTCGTCGTCGTTCTCGCCGAGGTGTGCCGCGGCGGCCAGCCGGTGCCGCCGGGCCACCTCCGGTGCCGGGCCGGGCAGTTCCAGGCCGGACCGGTACGCCGAGACCGCGTGCCGGGTGTCGCCGGCCGCCATCCGCAGGTCACCGACCTGTTCCCAGAGCAGCGCGGAGAGCCGGGCCGGATGCCGGACGCGGAGCTCGGTGTGCAGGTGCTGAGCCTCCGCGCCGGGTGCGGTCAGGTCCCGGTACGCCCGAGTCGCCTCCTCGCGCCGCCCGGCCAGGGCGAGCACCCGCAGGAGCCGGACCTGCGCCGCCTCGGCGACCGGGTCCGCGGCGAGGTGCAGCCGGGTCACCCGGGCGGCCTCGTCGAGGTGTCCGGCGGCTTCGAGCAGACTCGCGTACTCCTCCAGCGCGGCGACGAAGTCCCGGTGCAGGTCGGTCCGGTGCGGGTGCAGCCACTCGTCGCCGTCGTCCGGCAGCAGGGTGCCGCGGTAGAGGTCGGTGGCCGCCGCGTACGCCTGCGGTGACCGGGTACGGCGGGCCTGGGCGATGCCCGACCGGAAGGCCACCACGTCCACCCAGACCCGGCCGGCCGGCAGGCCGATCATGTCACCGACCGACTCCACCGGTACAACGTCGTAGTGTCCCGGGTACAGCCGGCGGACCAGGTGGACGGTCCGGCGCAGGTTGGTGGCGGCGGCCTGCGGGGTGAGCCCGGGCCAGAGCGTGGCGGCGAGCCGGTCGCGGCGCATCCGGTGCCGAGGCGCCAGGCAGAGGATTTTGACGAGGGCGGCGGTGTCGCGGCGGGTCCATGTCTCGTCCGGGACGGCGGTTTCGCCGTACGTCACCCGGAACCGGCCCAGCAGCTCCAGCCGAACCACATCGACCTCCCCGGCGGCCTGGTGTGTCCGGCGCGTGGTCGCGCCGCACATCACCATGCCAGCCGGGGAGGCCGGGCCGGCTGTCAGAAGAGGGACATCCGTCTATCTGCTGAATCGGGAGGTTGCCGGACAGGTGCTGAGCCGCTGCCCCGGGTGCCGGACGGTAGCGACGGTTGCGGGCCGCGTGGTGCTTGGGGTGCCGTTCGGTCACGGGGGTGTTCTTCCTGGTCACGGCGTTCTAGGTTTCTCGGCATGACGAACGAGAACATCGCCTTCGCCCCGATCGCCGCCGTTGCCGCCGCCGTTCCGGCCGCTGCCTACCTCGACGAGATGATGGCTCGGGTCGGTGTCGACGGCCTCACCGCCGCGTTCGCCGAGCCGGCCCTACTGGCCCTGGTCGACCAGCACGCCGCGGACGTGCGGGAGGCTCTGCACGACGCCGGCCGGGTGGCCGACGCCGGCGGTCTGGCGTCCTACGCCCGCTCGATCGCCGCCGGCGCGGTGCGGGCCGGCCGCTCGATCCCGGAGCCGGGCGCGGCGCCGGCCACGCCGACCGAGTGGCTGTCCGCCGACTGGACGCTGCTGCGCCTGGTCGCGGTCTGCCTGATCGCCGAGGCCGCCGGCCTCCTCTGATCAGGGTGCGGCCGGTGATCGGGGTGCGGCCGGCAGGTCACGGTGCCGGCGCATCGGGCCGATCAGCAGGATGCCGGTGGCGGCCACCACCAGTCCGGTGGTCAGCCACAGCGCCGGGCGCAGGCCCAGCGTGCTGCCCAGCACGCCGCCGAGCAGCGCACCGAGCGGGATCGTCCCGTAGTTGAGCAGCTGCATGCTGGTCAGGACCCGGCCGAGCAGGTGCCGTGGCGTGTACGCCTGCCGGAAGCTGCCCTTGATCACGTTCCCGGCGACCACGCCGGTGCCGAGGGCCACGCCGGCGACGACCAGCAGCGCGAGCCGGGGGCCGGTGCCGGTCATCGGGATCAGCAGCGCGAACGGCGCGGCGCCCATCTGACACAGCAGCATGCCGTGCGCGGTGCCGAACCGCCGCGCCACCCGGGTGGCCAGGACGGCGCCGAGCACACCGCCGGTGCTCATGGCGGCGACCACCACGCCGACCGTGCCCGGGCTGATGCCCACCTCGCGGACCAGGAAGACGATCAGGATCGCCTGGTAGCCGTGCAGTGCCAGGTTCGACACCGCGCCGTAGCCGGCCATCACCCGCAGGTACGGGTCCCGGAGCAGGAACCGCAGACCGGTGCCTATCTCGGCGCGCAGCGACCGGCGCTCGGCGGCGGCGACGCGGGGCGGCTCCCGGTGGCGCATCGTCAGCAGGCAGATGCCGGAGATCAGGAAGCTGAGGGCGTCGGCCAGCAGGCCGTACACCGCTCCGAATGCCTGGGCGAGCAGGCCGGCGGCACCCGGCCCGGCCACCTGTGCGGCCGCCTCGCTGCCCTGGAGCTTGGCGTTGCCCTCGGCGAGCCGGTCCGTGGCGAGCAGCGACGGCAGGTACACCTGGTAGGCGGTCTCGAAGAACACCGACACCACGCCGGCCAGGAACGCCACCGCGAGCAGGTGCCCGATGCCGAGCACCCCGAGCCAGGCCGCCGCCGGCACGCTGAGGAAGAGCAGCAAACCGACAAGATCACAGGCGATGAGTACGGGACGACGCGGCAACCGGTCCACCCAGACGCCGGCCGGCAGCCCGATCAGCAGCCACGGTGCCCAGACCGCGGCCTGGAGCAGGGCGACCTGGAGCGTCGAGGCGCCGAGCGTGCCGACGGCGACCAGCGGGAGCGCCACCGAGGTGATCGAGCTGCCGAGCCGGCTGGCGGTCTGCCCGGCCCAGAACAGCCGGAAGTCGCGATGCCGCAGCAGGCCGCCGCCCGGGCGCGGCCCGGCGGTCAGGGTGGTCACGGCTTGCCCGGTACGCCGTAGGCGTACACGTAGACGGTCCCGCGCTCGCCGCCGGCCGGCCGGTCCCGCCAGCGGTCCAGCACCGCCCGGATCTCCTCGCTGACCTGCCGCAGCTCGTCCGGCGTCAGGTGCAGCCACTGGTCGGTGGAGAACGCGCTGTCGCCCCAGCGCTGTTTCTCCTCCTCGGGCGCGGCGAACCAGGCCCGCACCTGCTGGGTGTGATGCTCCAGGTTGAGCGACTCGGCGGCCTCGGCGACGGCGGCGGCGGCCGGGTCGTCGCGGAAGTCCTGGGTGGACCAGCGCACTCCCCGCGAGACCAGCCGCCACCAGCGCTCGCGGCGGTCCCGGGCCAGCTCGGGCGCCTCCTCGATCAGGGCGCAGTCGCCGAGCACGCGCAGGTGGTGGCTGATGTTGCCGACCGCCTGGCCGGTGGCGGCGGCGAGTGTGCTGGCGGTGGCCGGCCCCTGCACCTTCAGGACGTCCATCAGTCGCCGGCGCAGCGGGTGGGCCAGGGCCGCGAGCACCCGGGCATCGGTGATCGGGCGTACCTCGTCGCGTGTCATGGATCGACCCTGACACGTACAAGAGGTGTTGCACAAGAGGTCTTGTGTAATTATCCGGTCGGTCGGAGCCGGCCCGCGGCGGCGGCGAGCTTCTCCGCGGTGGCCGGGCTGATCCGGGACTTGCCGGCCAGCAGCAGCCGGTCCAGGTCCTTGGTCCCGCTGACCATGCAGTCCTTCGGCAGGCCGTGCACGCTTATCACCCCGCTGCCGTCGAAGGCGACCACCGGATCGACCCGGACCGGCCGGCCGGCCGCGCCGGAGAGCACCTGACTGGCCTGCCGGGCGGTACGGCGAGCCTCCGGCAGGTACGGCGGCCGCTTGTTGTCGACCTGCACGATGTCGCCGGAGAGCACCACCCGGGACCAGCCGTGATCGACGATCAGCACCGCGTAGACACCACCGGGGCCGATCGCCAGGAAGCGCTCGCGTACGTCGTACTCGGTGCCGGCCCAGGCGAACCCGCCGAGCGGCCAGTCGACCAGCTGCCAGGCCGGCCCCAGGCGCAGATGCATCGCGGCGCCGGCGTGTTTGCGGCGGGCGAGCCGCTCGGCGCGCCGGCGTCTGGCCCAGTCGGAAGGCGTCGATCGCAGCGCCGCCGCCCGGTCCGTGGGCAGCTCCCAGGGGCCGAGCACCTTACGCACCAGCGGTCCGGTCTGACCGTGATAGCCGAGCTCGCGCAGCAGTACCCGCAGTTCCTCGGCGGCCTGCGTGGCCTCCTCTGTGGTGCCGTTGGCGAGCTGGTCCAGAAGTTCCGCCACCACACGGATCGTCTTGCCGTCACCCTCGTCGGTCATGCCTCCATGTAACCGCAAGGCGGCCAGCGGGCCGAGTCACGATGGTGGGACCCCGGGCCGCGGCAGCCACCGGGCCGCCCGCGCCAGTTTCCCCGCGGTGCCGGCACTGATCCGGGCGCCCGTGGCGAGCAGCAGCCGGTCCAGTTCCGGGCCGGTCGCCACCAGGCAGTCCTTGGGCAGGCCATGGACGCTTATCACGCCGTCGCCGTCCAGTACCAGGACCGCCGTCACCGGCACGTTGTGCCCGATCACCGTGGAGAACTGCCGGCTCACCTCCTGGGCCGACCGGCGTGCCTCGTGGACGTACGTGTAGCGCTTGCCCTCGGACTGGATGACATCGCCGGCGAGCAGCACCCGGGTTCGTCCGTGCGCGACCACCAGCACCGAGAAGACGCCGCCCGGGCCGATGGCCAGGAACCGGTCGGCGATCGGCTCGTCGAAGTCGCGGGGCGGAGTCCAGTCCACGATGTGCCATGCCGGTCCCAGCGACGGGAGCTCCCGTACCTTCGTCGCCTCGCGGCGGAACGGGCGCCAGCGCCCTCGGCTGTCCGGCATCCGGCTCACCTCCACCTTCCAGGGTGGAGGCTCAACGGCGTTACCGGAAGAGCAGGTCCAGCTGCGCGTCCAGCACTCTGAGCGCCTGCTCCTCGGTGTATTGGCCACCGAGCAGGTACATGCCGAGGCCCTCCATCAGGGCGAGCAGCCCGGCCGCGCCGACCTCGTCCCCGCCGGGCAGCAGGCCGGCGATGAAACCGACCATCTGCGTGGTGCCCTCGCGCAGTGCCGGCGCGGTGGCCGGCCGGACCGCCGTGTACGAGAGGAAGGCCAGGGCGACCCGCCCGTCCGCGCGGGACTCCTCGTCGAGCGGGAGCAGGGTGGTCATCAGGGCCCGTACCAGCCGCCGCGGCGCCGGGTCCGGGCCCAGTGCCTGCACCGCCGCACCCACCCGGACCTCGCTGCGAACCCGGACGACGTCCAGCGCGAACGTCATCATCTCGTCCTTGGTGCGGAAGTAGTGCTGCACCATCCCGGCCGAGACGCCGGCCTCGGCCGCCACGTGCCGGAGGCTGACCGCCTCCAGGCCGTGCTCGGCGGCGACCCGCATCAGCGCGTCCGCGATCTGGGTCCGCCGTTCGCGGTGATCGACCTTCCTGGGCATGGCGCCGATGCTTTCACGCGGCCGGCGACGCGGCAGTCCCGGGCGCCGGGACCGGCGTCACGGTTCCGGCGGCACCGTCCACGGTGATCAGCTGACCCGGGGTGATCCGGTCGGTGGCACCGGGGACGCTGATCACGGCGGGGATCCCGTACTCGCGTGCCACCGTCGGACCGTGCGCCATGATCGCGCCGGTCTCGGTGACCAGTCCGCCGGCCGTCAGGAACAGCGGTGTCCAGGCCGGGTCGGTGGTGGACACCACCAGGATGTCGCCGGGTTCGATGTGCGCGGTGGCCGGGTCGTGCACGATCCGGGCGGGGCCGGTCACCCGGCCGGCCGACGCTCCGACACCGTGCAGTCCGCCGGGCTTCGCGGGCAGCACGGTCTCCACATCGGTGCCGTCGGAGAGCAGCGCCACCGGCACGTGCCGTCGCCGCGACTCGACCCGGTGCAGCGCCTTCCGCCGGGCGACCAGCTCCCTCTGGTCGACGCCGTCACGCACGGCCGCCGCGGCTTCGTCCAGGTCGAGGAACATGATGTCGGCCGGCTCGTCGAGCAGCCCGCCCGCGGCCAGGTCGGCGCCGATCAGGAGCAGCTGCTCGCGTACCGCCCGCAGCCGGTAGAGGCCGGCGAACTTCCCGGACTCCCGCAGGCCGGACAGCGTCCGGGCGCGGCGCAGCAGGAAGACGGCGAGGCTGCCGCGGACCGGCCGCCGCCGTCGCACCCGCCGGGCGAGATCTTCCAGCGTCGCTTGCGCTCTTTCGGCGGTACGCGCGAAGCGCACGTCCGGTGCCTGCTCCGGATCGGTGACGCGCAGATAGTTCGCGATGGCGGCGAACACGCCGGTGGGATCCTCGGCCCACCGGGGCACGCCGAGATCCGCCTCGGCGGGGCCGCGATGACCGTACTCGGCGAGGAAGGCGGTCAGCCCGATGTCGGGCAGGTCGCCTTGCCGGTAGCGGGCGGCGAGCTCGGCGGGCGGGGTGCCGATCAGCAGGTCACGGTGCTGGCCGGCGTCGCGGGCCAGCCGCCAGAGCGCCAGGTCCATCTCCAGCGTGACGTTGTCGGGGAGGCCGCCGAGGACGGTGTGGATCTCGTCCGGTGAGGCGAGACCCTTGAGCAGGGAGCCCGGGAGTGCGGCGGCGAGCATGCCGGCGACGATCGGCCAGGTGAGGTCGTCGGCGGCTTCGGTGGAGTCGTCCGCGCTTACGAAATCGAGTCGTTGCGTGCTGGTCCGCAGGTCAGCCGGCGCGTCCGATGCCGAGCGCAACCGATCGACGGCCGCCTGCAATCGCAGGCGGGCCGCCTCGGGCCGCGCCAGCGCCCGGGTGATCCCGGAGAGTGCCCGGCCGGCGGTCCGCAACGCCGACCCACCCTCCTGCTCCGCCGGCCGGCCTGCTTTCGCGGCCGCGGTGCCGGGCGCGAAGCGGGGGTCCGCGAGAACGTGCTCCATCGCGGCCTGGGCGCGCGGGCCGAAGTCGACGGCCATCAGCTTGATCAGGCGTTTGCGGGCGGTGCGGTGGCGGGCCAGGTCGGACAGGTCGCCATAGAGGCGCCCGCCGATGTCGACGATCTCGGCGCGCAGGCCGAGCGACGCGGTCATCGCGGCGATCATCCGCTTGAGGCCCGCCATGCCCATCGGGGTGACCGGTTGCAGCATGCCCTGGACGTGCCCGAACTCCACGTAGACCCGGGGGAGCGGGCCGTCGCTCGCGGGCGGCAGCGGGAACAGGGTGGTGATCGGCCGGGACTGGAGCAGCCAGAGCACGCCCTCGGCGTCGAAGGCCCACTCGATGTCCCGTGGTTCCTCGCCGGCCCGCTCGCCGGCGGCGCGCAGCTCGGCCAGCTGAGCCGCGGAAAGACAGCCGTGCCCGTCGGGTGCCGGGTCGCCGAGGACGTAGTGATCGGCGTCGGCGGTGCCGTCCACCACGCCGGTGCCGAGACCCGGCACCGCGTCCACCAGCATCTCCGTGCGGTTGCCGGTCAGCGGGTTCGCGGTGAACAGCACACCGGCGGCGGTGGGCTGGACCATGCGCTGCACGATCACCGCCATCCGAAGCTCGGTGCCGGTCTCGTGCGCCGACCGGTACGCCACCGCACGCTCACCGTGCAGCGACGCCCAGCACTTGGCGACCGCCGAGAGCAGCTGCTCATCGCCCTCGACCTGCAAGAACGTCTCGTGCTGGCCGGCGAAGCTGGCGTCCGGCAGGTCCTCGGCCGTGGCACTCGACCGGACCGCGACCGGCCCCGAGCCCATCGCCCGGTACGCCGCGAGGATCTCCGCCTGGGGCAGCGCCCCGAGCCGGTGCGCCTCGGTCGTGACGACGAAGCCCGGCGGCACCCGCTCACCCCGGCGGATCAGTTCGCCGAGGCCGGACGCCTTGCCACCGACCAGGTCGATCCGGTCGCTCTCAGGGAGAGGGATCACCAGCATGGCCGGCTCCTTTGCAATGCGACTGTATTGCAACGACCGTACCCGGCCGGATGCCGCGACCGCAAATGTCGTACACCGGGCAGCGCGAAGCATCGTCGCTGGTCTATCTTGGCGGGCGTGAGCGTCTCGACGGACGAATCGTTCTACCAGCGGATCGGTGGTGAGCCCGCGGTCAGTGCCGCGGTCACCGCGCTCTATCGGGTCATCCTGGCCGACGACCGCCTGGCCGGCTACTTCGCCGGCGTCGACCTGGACCGTTTATCCGGGCACATGGTGGCGCTGCTGAGCCGGGTCCTCGGCGGGCCGGACGCGTACAGCGGCCGTGACCTGCGCGGTGCGCATCGACATTTGGGCGTCACCGCAGCGCACTATGACCTGGTGGGTGCATATTTGATCGGCATCCTGGCCGGTCTGGGCGTTGACGACGAGGTTTTGGGTGCGGTGCGCGGGGTGCTCGAGGCCTCGGCGGACGAGGTCATCGACTGACCGTCGCAGCGGCGGCTGTGTTTTGCCATCACGCCTTCTGGGTCGTGTGCGCGTCACCGGCAGGCCTGCCGGCCCTGTCATCCGGCCGCCGCCGGGCCGCGAATCCCCTTCGCCGTAGGGGCGGCGAAATTGCTGATCGGTACTCGCGATGATCCGCATCGTGCCGGAACGCCTTGGGGGATAGGCTGCGGGCATGGCGATGGTGCCGTATCTGTGCTGCGCTGACGCGGCCGCGGCCATCGAGTTCTACACGGCGGTGTTCGAAGCGGTCGAGGTGGAGCGATGGACCGGCGATGACGGCCGCATCGGGCACGCCGAGCTGACCCTGGCCGGGCAGCCGCTCTATCTGGCTGACGAGCATCCGGAGATCGGCGTGCGGAGCCCGCGTGCCCTCGGCGGCACCCCGGTCTCCCTGGTGCTGACCGTTCCGGACGCTGACGCCACCGCGGCGCGGGCCGTCGCCGCGGGCGCCACCGTCGAACGACCGGTCGTCGTCCAGGACGACGGCGCCCGCGCCGGCTGGATCATCGACCCGTTCGGTCACCGGTGGAATCTGCAGACGCCGATCGAGCACGTCACGCCGGAGGAGCTGCGCGACCGGGTCGGCGATCGGTACCGGATCTCCGACTGACGCCTGTCGGGCAGGTCGGCCTGGGCGGGCGGGCCGGGTGCGCGAGGCGCGGGGGCGTGTGAGCATGGCGGCATGGGTGGTGATGCTGGGGCGTTGTTGAAGAGCATCCGGGACGGGCTGGCCACCGACGCCGGCGAGAATCCGTTCGTGGTCGCGGTGACCGAAGGGCGGGCGCCGCTGTCGGCGGTAGCCGCGCTGGCTGCCGAGGAGCACCTGATCATCCCGAGTGACCGGCGCGGGTTCCTGACCCTGGCGGCGCGGGCCGACGAGCCGGCGGCCGTTGACTTCTTCGCCGGCCTGGCGTCTGGGGAGAGCCTGGTGTTTCCCCTGGTGGCACCGCTGGCGGCGGGGGCCGGGATGGAACAGGAGTCGCTCGCGGCCTATGAACCGCGGGCCGGCTGTCAGGCGTACCCGGCATATGTCTCGTGGCTGGCGCTCAATGCGGAGCCGGCGGCGGCCGCGCTCGCGTTGGTGGCCAACTTCGCCGCCTGGGGTGGCTATTGCGCGGCCTTGGCCGCGGGCCTGCGTGAGCGGTACGGGTTCGGCGACGAGGCTTGCGCCTTCCTCGACTTCTTCGCGGAGCCCGCGCCGGAGCTGGACCAGAAAGCGGTGGCGGCGGCGCAGGCCGCGCTCGACCGGGGTGATCCGCTTTCCGGCACTCACCGGTACGCCCGCCTGCTGCATGCCTACGAGACCGGCTTCTGGCAGACGCTCGCCGGGATCGATGCCTAGATGTAGTGACCAGGACCGTTGTTGACGCGGTTGATGGGTGGCTGGCCTCCGAGCGCGGTGTGGGCTCGATGGTAGTTGTAGGTGTGGAGCCAGCCGGGTAGGGCGTCGGCGCGGTCCTGGTTGCTGGT
>NZ_JADQTO010000004.1:0-74744 GCF_015704865.1 Actinoplanes aureus
GGCGATCGCCGCCCGGTCGTGGCTGCGCGTCTACCGGCTGCCCGTTTACGCGCCCGAGCTCAACCCGGTCGAGAAGGTCTGGTCGACGATGAAAGCCAGCCTGGCCAACCTTGCCGTGCGCACCGCCACCGACCTGACCACCGCCGTGAAGAACCGCCTCAAACGCATGCAATACCGCCACGGACTGATCGACGGCTACCTCACCGGAACCGGTCTATCCCCACCAACCTCAGCCGGACCCTGACCCCAAAAGGTGTCTAGTGCCTCCGAGATCAATCCTGAGAGCTGTCATCCGCCTGCACCCACGATGACCACCAGGGCGGCCACGCCGAGAACGGTAAGCATGACCGACGCGATGAGCGCGCCGGAACGCTGGCAATCGGCGAAGATCATTGCCGTTGCTGTCAGGGGTCCAGGCGGTGTAGGTGGAACGCGGCTATCTCGCGGACCCGGTCCATCGTCAGGCCGGCTCGTTGGTCCACGGCCAACGGGTGGACGGTGGGTTCCAGCTCGATATAGGGAAGCTGACCCACCGGCCGGGTGTGGACGTTGGTCTTCAGGTTCAGGGTGGTCGGTTCGTAGCCGGCGATGGCGTTGGAGAGCCAGCCGAAGTACGGGGGCTCGCTTTCGCGGCCGGGGTGTTCCCAGACGTCCACGGCCCGGGTGAAGTTGGGGCGGCTGAGCGAAACCCACATGCTCCAGGTGAAGGTTTCGCCGGTTTCCCAGATCGGGAGTTCGATCAGACCGCGGATGAAGAACCGCTCCCCGGATATGACGCAGAGGTCGGAGTCCAGCAGGCAAGCGTCGTCGTCCGCCATCTCCGGCAGCCAGAAATCCGGCGCCGGTGCGGCGAAGCTGAGCGGGGGGCCGCTGTGCATGGCTCCGCACGTGCCGCAGGCGAACTGGTCGGTGCTCATGGCCGCGAAGCATACGACCGGTGGAATAAATCTTGGCCGTCACGCCCGTTACGTCACACCGCCGCGCAGGTCGGATCAACCATCAGCTACCGAAAAGACGAAAATTGCTACTTTTTGGTGGTATCTCTGGAGCAAGTCTCGGAGGTGACCCAATGAAAGCACCCCTGCCCGACAACGAGATCGAGCGTCTCGCGGCGCTCTACTCGCTCGACATCCTCGACAGCCCGCCGGAAAAGGACTTCGACGACATCGTCGCACTGGCCGCCGGCGTCTGCGAGGCGCCGATGGCGATGGTCAGCCTGGTCGACGCCGATCGGCAATGGGCTAAGGCGAAGACCGGCTCGGAAGTCGCCGAGACCTCGCGGGAGGCGTCCTTCTGCGCTCACGCCATCCTCGGCCGGGACCTGCTCGTGGTCCCGGATGCCCGGGAGGACGGGCGGTTCGCCGACAACCCGGCGGTCACCGCTGAGGACGGCGTCCGGTTCTACGCCGGGGCACCACTGCTCACCACCGACGGATTCGCGCTGGGCACGCTCTGCGTGCTGGACACCGAGCCGCGGCGGCTGGACATGGAGCAGCAGCAGGCGCTGCGTGCGCTGGCCCGGCAGGTGACCGCCCAGCTGGAGCTGCGCCGGTACGCCTTCGCGCTGGCCAACACCACGGCCCGGCTCCAGGAGCTGGAACGCCGCAAGGACGACCTGGCCGGACTGGTCGGCGGCGAGCTGCGGTCGTCGCTGCGGCTGATGTCGTCGTACCTGGAGCGGCTGGGCGACACCGGCTTCCACGACATGGAGCTGGCGGACCTGGTCGGCCGGGCCACCGCGGCACACTGCCGGGGCTTCCGCGAGCTGATCGAGCACCTCACCACGATGGCCGAGGCCGGGTTGGGCGGAGACAGCCTGCACATGCGCCAGTGCGACCTGACCCGGGTCACCCAGCGGGCGGTGGAGGCGGTCCGGCCGATCGCGGCCAGCAAGCACATCTGGATCCTCAACCAGGCCGGCGGCCCCTCGCTGCCGATCATGGCCGACCCGGTCCGGCTCGAACAGGTGCTGACGCACCTGCTCTTCGCCGCGGTGAAGTACACGCCGGAGGGCGGCCGGGTCCGGGTGGGCACCGAGATGGAGTCGGGCCCGACGGTACGCGTGGACGACATGGACATGCCCGACGGAATACGCCCCGACCTGTTCCCGCACCTGTACTACGGCGCGATCGCGAACCCGGCCGACGTGCCGGGACCGGACCGTGGGCTGGCCGTGGCCAAACGCATCCTCGACGCCCATCACGCCACCGTGGCGCTCTCCGACCGGCCCGGAGACGGCACCTCGCTGCACGTCGTCTTCCCGCAGGCGGACATGACCCCGTCCGAGCTGATCCGCGACCTGGCCGTCGCCTGACGTGGCCGCTCGGCCCTGACCTCGGCCGGCTGCACAGCCGAGGCCAGGGCCGCGTTCACCCGTTGCGTTCGTCGGGTGTCCACCCGGCCGGGACCGGGCCGAAATCCGTCGGGGCGGACCCGGCGGTGGGAAGTTCCGCGGAGTGCCGGGGCTGCGTGGGCACCGCGGGCGGGGCCACCGCCCGGCCCACGGGCGAGCGCGGGGACGAGGGCGGGACCTGATGACGAGCCGGCGGCCAGCTGTCGACGGTGGGTGCCACACCGGTCCCCCGCGGTGGGGTCGGTTCCGGGCTCGGTGAGCGCGGAGCCAGCCCGGCCCGGTTGAGTTTGTGCCAGCGCAGCCGGCCGCCGGTCAGCGCCGTGGTGGCCGACTGGATCAGCACCAGGTACATCAGCTGCCGGTAGGCGAACTGCTGCAACGGCAGGCGCAACAGGGGCCGCATCGACTCCCGGTCGAAGCGGAAGGCCACCGCCGCCGTGAACATCTGCAGCGCCAGCATGCCGAGCCATGCGGTGACCGTGTCAGACAGCTCCCAGAAGACCAGGCCGTAGACCAGCATGATGTCGACGACCGGGGCGAGCATCGGCAGGGCCACCCCGAACAGGGCGAGGAACGGCAGGCCCACGCGCCCGAAGCGACCGGACGGGCCGGACTCGAAGATCGCCTGCCGGTGCTTCCACATCGCCTGCATCGTGCCGTAGCTCCAGCGGTACCGCTGCCGGTAGAGCTGCTCCAGCGTGGTCGGCGCCTCGGTCCACGCCTTGGCGTTCTCCTCGTACACCACTCGCCAGCCGGCCCGGCACAACGCCATCGTGACGTCGGTGTCCTCGGCCAGGGTCTCGTCGCTCACCCCGCCGACCTGGGCCAGCGCCTCCCGCCGGAAGGCGCCGATCGCCCCCGGTACGGTCGGCATGCAGTTCAGCACCTCGTAGAGCCGCCGATCCAGGTTGAAGCCGATCACGTACTCGATGTGCTGCCAGAGCGCGACCATGGTGTCCCGGTTGCCGACCTTCACGTTGCCGGCGACCGCACCCACCGAGGGGTCGGCGAACGGCTGCACCAGCCTCCGGATCGAGTCCACCTCGAAGATCGTGTCGCCGTCGACCGTGACGATCAGGTCGTGCCGGGCGAGGGCCACCCCGGTGTTGAGGGCGTTCGGCTTGCCGCCGTTGGGCACGCGGACCACCCGTACGTTCGGCAGGCGCATCCGCTCCACCAGGTCGGCGGTGCCGTCGGTGGAACCGTCGTCCACCACCACCACCTCGATCTCCGGATAGTCGCCGCAGGCCAGCGAGCGGACCGCGGCCTCGATGCCCTCCTTCTCGTTGTAGGCGGGCACGATCACCGACACCGGCTCGGTGACCGGTGGACCCCAGCGCCAGCCCGGCTTGCGGCGCTGCCGGGCGTGCCGGGTGGCGAGCAGCAGCAGAAGCCCGGTACGCCCGATGGTCAGCAACCCGACGACCACGAAGAGGGCGGCGACCAGGGTGACCATGCCGTCGGCGAACCGGATGGTCCAGACCAGAGCCGTGCCCCGCCACTCGTCGCTGCGCGGTGCTTCCGGGTTGACCGGAAGCTGGGCGACCACCTCGGTGCTTTCCGCCCGGTCCTTACCGGCCGCCGCGGCCTGCTCGCTGAGGCCCAGGTTGAGGCCCTCGGTGACGGTGGTGAACCGGTAGCCGCGAGCCTTCATCCGCGGGATGAACTCGGCGAGGGCGGCGACCGTCTGCGCCCGTTCGCCACCGGCGTCGTGGAACAGGACGACCGCCGAGTCGTCCCCGGCCGGCGTCGCGTTGTGGATGATCCGGTCGACTCCGGGCCGCTGCCAGTCCGCACTGTCCCGGTCGTTGACCACGACGAGGTAGCCGCGGGCACCGGCCTCCTTGACGATCTTCCAGTTCGCCTCGTCGATCGCGGCGTTCCTGGAGGAGTACGGGAAACGGGCCAGGTTGGTCCGCACACCGGTGGCCCGGGCGATCGCCACCTGGTTCTGGGACAGCTCGAGCTCCCGCCGCCACGGGGCGAGCCGCTGCATGTTGGGGTGGGTGAAGGTGTGCAGGCCCAGCTCGTTGCCCTCGGCCACGATCTGCCTGGTGAGCTTCGGGTGACGGGCCACCTGGGAGCCGACCACGAAGAACGTCCCGTGCGCGTCGTTGTCGCGCAGCACCTTGAGGATCTTCGGCGTCCACTCGGGATGGGGACCGTCGTCGAAGGTGAGCGCGATGGTGCGCTCGGGTAGCCGGCTGGTGCTCTCCTGCCCGCCGGTGGTGTTGATGACCGGCCCGCCCTCGAGGATCGCCTTCGGCACCCCAGTCTGGTCGCCGACGCCGGGCGGGACGTGGTCGCCCCGGAACTCGGCGTTGATGTAGGACTGCACGACGAGCACGGCCACGAAGAAGGCGATCAGCAGGATGCCGAGCATGACGCGCGGGCGGGGCACGATGCGCCGCCGGGCACGGGCCCGGCGGGTGGGTACGCCACTCACGGGGCCGCCCGGGCCGGCGTGGCGCTCTGCGCGGGTTCGCCGCCGGCCGGCGGTAGAGCGGGCGGGGGCGTCGGCCGGACGGTGGTGGCCGGCCGGGCCGGCTCGGGGTTCGAGGTGGGCACGCCGTCTCCGGCGCCCGCACCACCGGTGCCCGGCGGGTCAGGCGGCACCTCCCCGCTCTCGGTACCGGGGGGGTTCGGTGCTACCTCGCCGCCGCCGGCGCTCCCACCACCGGCGCCCGGCGGGTTCGGCGGCACCTCCACCCCGGGCGGATTGCTCGTACCGGTGCTCGGCCCGGAGGTCGGCCCGCTGGAGCCCGGCTTGGTGGTGGTCGACTCGGTCGTCCTCGTGGTGGTCGGCGTCGGGGTCGGGGACTTGCTCGCCGGCTTGGAGCTGGCCGACCTCGCCGGCCGTGACGACGGAATCCGGCGCGGTTCCACGAACCCGGTACGGCGTTGCAGCGATTCCGGGATGTAGCGCGGCTGCGGGGTGCTGCTGGGAGCCGGCTTCGGGGTGGGGCTGGGCTGTGGCCGTGGCTCGGGCTCGTCGTCCCGCTCGTCGTTCAGGCCGGGCAGCGGGAACACGGCACTGGAGCTCACCGGGCCACCGGCCAGGCTGACGCTCAGCAGTCCCCCGTAGGCGACGACGAGGACACCGAATGCCAGCGCGATGCGCCGAAGCAGCCGGCTGCGCCGCCCGGTGGAGTCGACGAACACGGGTTCGGGCGTCGACACGGCGATCACTTTCGTGACGGGCACGTCGGTGTCGGCGGTTGGCGGGTTTGGTGGTTCCTGCGAAGTCACGCGGCGAGCTTAGGAACATTTATTGCGATCTTGGCACGTATCACTCACAAGGGGGACGGCCGACTGATCCCCTGAAATAGGACGAAATGATGAGTCTAAGGATTTGACCCGGTCGCTGCCTGTCTGCCCGGCTCGATCGCCGCTTCGCTGAGCTGCGGCGGGGCGCGTGGTCAAAAGACGTTACGCGGAAATCCAAAGCAGTTTGCTGTCGCATTCCCGACTCGGAAATCGAGCATTCTTCGCGAAGCGATTAAACCCTTAAGGGAACTAAGAGGCTAATGTCCGAATCGCTGCGATGCTCGGACCGACACGAACAATCTTGTCGGGGCACCCGTTGTGCCGCTCATCCGACCTCGTTAAGCTCCATGTTGCGCGCCCCTATCGCCCGCTTCCCCCGTGGCAGGCGATCGGGGCGCGCCCTTATTTCCGGCGCCCGCCGCCGACGATCCCGCGAGCAGGCAGCGCGCCGCGGCACGACCCGCGAGCAGCGCGACGCTCTCCGCATTCACCCCGCTGGGGTACGAGTCCGCACCGTCCCGCTGAAATCGGACCGTCCCGCCCTGCCGCGCGACCCAGGCACCACGCCAGGCCGCAGCGCGACCGCCGGGCCGACCACGTGCATGGTCCCGGCGGTCGCGCTGGGGCCTGGAGCGGCACCCGGTCGCGCGGCAGGGCGGGACGGCGTGAAACCGTCCGGGACGGACGGTCACCCGTACCGAAAAGAAGCACCTAGATCCAGCGGCTGCCCAGCCACATGCGCACCGACCAGTCGTCGTAGGGCATGAGGTTGCCTACGAAGACCGGATAGAAGTACGCGAAGCAGAGCGCGACCAGCACCACGAACGTCGTCACCACGACCGCACCCACCAGCTGCCGATCGGAGCGGTTGGCACCGGACGTCATCCCGCCCGGTGGGGTCATGATCGCCCCGAGGACGTAGACCACCGCCAGGATCAGGAACGGCAGCGCCGGCATCACGTAGAAGGAGAACATCGTGCGGCCGTCGGCGATGGCGAAGTAGAACCAGGGCAGCAGGCCGGCGACCACACCGGTGAAGATCGCGTACGCCCGCCAGTCACGCCGGGCGATGCCCAGCCACACCAGCGCGGCCAGCGCGGGCAGGAACGACCACCACAGGATCGGCGTGCCGAGCAGCAGGATCTCGGCCGCGCAGCTCGGCGCACCGCAGTTGCCGTTGCCGTTCCAGTAGAAGGCCACCGGGCGGCCGAGCAGCAGCCACTGCCACGGCCAGGACTGGTAGATGTGCCCCTCGTCCAGGCCGCTGTGGAACCGGTACGCCTCGGAGTGGTAGTGGACCAGGTTGAGCAGCGCCCCGAGGATCGGCGGCTCGCTCCAGCCGTTGTCCGCCCGGTAGTGCCGGAAGTAGCCGTTGTCGGTGACGAACCACCCGATCCAGGTGGCCAGGTAGAACAGGACGGTCAGCGCGAAGCTGAGGACCAGCCAGCCCAGGTCGCCGAGGATGCCGGCGAGGAACGGGCCGCGGACACCGGCCGAGCGGCGCGCCTGCACCCGCCAGGTGATCACCAGCGCGGCGAAGAACGGCGCGAAGAACAGGGCGCTCCACTTGACCCCGCAGGCCAGCCCGAACGAGATCCCGGCCACCAGCAGCCACCACGGCACGATCCGCGGTACGGACGGGGTGGTCGCCGGGTCGAACCCGCTCTCCAGGGCACGCTTCCAACGGCGCCGGTAGTGGTCGCGGTCCAGCACCATCGCGGCGAAGGCCATCAGGATGAACAGGCCGAGGAAGATGTCGAGCAGCGACGTGCGGGACAGCACGAACTGGAAGCCGTCCAGCGTCATCAGCAGACCCGCGATGCCGGCCAGCACGATCGAGCGGAACAGCCGGTAGGCCAGCCGGATCAGGATGAGGATCATCAGCGTGCCGGCGACCGCGGTGGAGAACCGCCAGCCCAGCTCGTTGTTGCCGAACAGGTACTCCCCGCCGGCGATCAGCCACTTGCCCAGCGGTGGGTGCACCACGTACGCCGCGGAGCCCGCCGCCTCGTCCCACTCCACGCCGTGCTGGAGCATGTCCCAGGCGTCCGTCGGGTAGTACACCTCGTCGAAGATGTAGCCCTTGGGCTTGGAGAGGCCGGCGAAGCGCAGGATCGCCGCGATGGTCACGATGACCGCGGTGACCAGCCAGGAGTAGGGGTCGAAGCGCCGGTCCAGCGTCGACAGGCGACGCCGGACGATGGTGGGGACAACCCGCACACCTGGGGACGACTCCGCCTCGGCGGGGGAGTCCGCGGTGGTGAGATCAGTCTCAGCTGTCGCCGTCGTCACCCCGCGATCGTAGGCCGTACGACTGGGAAGCGATGCCCGCCATCACCGCGTCCTGCCATGTGATGGACTTTTGCGATGCTGGACCACGAAGAGAGCGCCGGACGGGTAGTGCTGGCCGGTGCGCCACTGGGCAACATCGGCGATGCCTCGGCCCGGTTGCGCGAGGTCCTGGCCTCGGCGGATGTGATCGCCGCGGAGGACACCCGGCGGCTCTCCCGGCTGACGCGGGACCTCGGCATCACCGTGCGCGGCCGGATCGTTTCCTACTTCGAGGGCAACGACGAACGGCGTACGCCCGAACTCGTCGAGGCCCTGGCCGGCGGAGCGGTCGTCGCCGTGGTCACCGACGGCGGCATGCCCAGCGTCTCCGACCCGGGCTACCGGCTGGTCCGGGCCGCGCTGGAGGCCGGCTTCCCGGTCACCGCGGCGCCCGGGCCGAGCGCGGTGACCACCGCGCTCGCCCTGTCCGGCCTGCCGAGCGACCGGTTCGTCTTCGAGGGGTTCCTGCCCCGCTCCGGATCGGGACGCCGGAGCCGGCTGCGGGAGCTGGCCGCCGAGCCACGCACGCTGGTCCTCTTCGAGGCACCGCACCGGATCGTGGGCGCGCTGGAGGATCTGGCCGCGACCTTCGGCGCGGATCGCCCGGCAGCGGTCTGCCGCGAGCTGACCAAGACCTACGAGGAGGTACGCCGCGGCGGACTCGGCGAACTGGCCGCCTGGGCCGCGGCGGGCCAGCCGCGCGGCGAGATCACCCTGGTGGTGGGTGGTGCGCCGGCCGGCCCGGCGGAGCGGCCGGACGACGACGAACTGCGGGCGGCCGTGGCCCGGCGGGAGGCCGCGGGTGCCACGCGCCGGGACGCCATCCAGGCCGTCGCCGACGAGCACGGCCTGAAGAAGCGGGACGTCTACACGCTGGTGCACAGCGCTCAGTAGGCGGCGATCAGGAATCCGGCCAGCAGCAGGAGCGGCCCGGCGACGCTGGCGAGCACCGCCCGGCGACGGGCCCGCCGGGACTCGAGCCGGCGCGCGCCGGTCGTCTCCGCGATGCCGTAACCGCAGATCAGCACCAGCAGGAAGCCGAGCGCCCAGCGCAGGTGCATGAGGAGTCCGGCGGGGGCGGCGTAGGCCTGGGTGCTGCCCCGGCTGACCATCCGGGCCGGGGAGACCGCGCCGGCCTGGCGGCCGTCGCCGGAGACGCCGAGCAGGGTCACCGGTGACACGCTGAACTGCCCGTCACCGGCGGCGAACCGGCCGGTGCAGCGCTGGGTCAGCCCACTGCCGTGGCATCGGGTCGTGGTCGCGTACCCCTTGTCCCCGTGCCCCACCGCGAGCCAGAACGGCTCGGCGCTGACCCACCCGAAGAAGGCGGCCATCAGGCCGAAGGTGAGCAGGGCGAGCAGCGCGGTCGCCGGATTGCTCGCCGGTGACGTGCGGCGCTTGCCGGTCCGGCGCGCGGCCTGAGCGGCCGCTCGCGCGGCCCGTTCCTCCTCGCTCAGCCAGAACGGCGAGTTCTCCATCCGTTCCAGGCGTGCCGCGACCGCCGGCGAGGCGGCCGGCGGGCGATGCGGGGCGAGGGCGACGGTGGGCCGGTTGCGGTCGTCGCTTTCCTTTTCCGGTACGCGCTCCGGTACGCGTGAGGCACCGTCCCCGTCCGGCTCGATGATCATGAGTTCGCCCGCGGTGGCCAGTCGTGAACCGCCGGCTTCGGCCGGCTCCCCGGCGGCCTCGTCACGCCACCAGGCCGTGTCGGGGTCGGCGAAGGTCCACGGGTTGCCCTGGTCGCGATGCGGTTCTCCGGGCTGCGGCGAGTCTCCGGTCACCTGATCATTGAACGCCGCGAGCGGGCATGGCGCACGGCACCAATCGGGCGTGTCGGGACAAAACAGCATTCCAGCGTGCCGGGTGGCAATCCGTTCGCAGCTCACGGTCGGCGGTCACTACGCTTGAGCACCATGAGTCACGTTCTCGCCGCGGTCGCCTGGCCCTATGCCAACGGCCCGCGCCACATCGGTCATGTTTCCGGTTTCGGGGTCCCTTCCGACGTCTTCAGCCGGTACATGCGGATGGCCGGCCACGACGTGCTCATGGTCTCCGGCACCGACGAGCACGGCACGCCGATCCAGGTCCAGGCGGACGCCGACGGGGTCACCCCGCGTGAGCTCGCCGACCGGTACAACCGGGTGATCGTCGAGGACCTGCACGGGCTCGGGCTCTCCTACGACCTGTTCACGCGTACCACCACGCGCAACCACTACGCGGTGGTGCAGGAGCTGTTCGAGGGTCTGCACCGGAACGGCTACATCGTCGCCCGGACCACCCTCGGCGCCATCTCGCCGTCCACCGGCCGGACCCTGCCGGACCGCTACATCGAGGGCACCTGCCCGATCTGCGGCTACGAGGGTGCCCGCGGCGACCAGTGCGACAACTGCGGTAACCAGCTCGACCCGGAGCAGCTGATCAACCCGCGCTCCCGGATCAACGGCGAGACACCGCAGTTCGTCGAGACCGAGCACTTCTTCCTGGACCTGCCGGCGTTCGCCGAGGCGATCGGCGGCTGGCTCGACCAGCGGGAGAACTGGCGGCCCAACGTCCTGAAGTTCTCCCGGAACCTGCTGGACGACCTCCAGCCGCGGGCCATCACCCGGGACCTCGAGTGGGGTGTGCCGATCCCGCTGGACGGCTGGCGGGACCGCGCCGACAAGCGCATCTACGTCTGGTTCGACGCGGTCATCGGTTACCTGTCGGCCTCCATCGAGTGGGCTCGGCGCACCGGCGACCCGGACGCCTGGCGGCAGTGGTGGTCGTCGGACGCGCAGGGCAAGGACGCGCTCGGCTACTACTTCATGGGCAAGGACAACATCGTCTTCCACTCGGTGATCTGGCCGGCCCTGCTGCTCGGCTACTCGGGCGCGGGCGACAAGGCCGGCGAGCCGGGTGAGCTGGGCAAGCTGAACCTGCCCACCGAGGTGGTCTCCAGTGAGTACCTGACGATGGAGGGCAAGAAGTTCTCCTCGTCTCGGCGGGTGGTCATCTACGTGCGCGACTTCCTGGAGCGCTACGACGCCGACGCGCTGCGCTACTTCATCGCGGCCGCCGGTCCGGAGTCGAACGACACCGACTTCACCTGGGCCGAGTTCGTCCGGCGCAACAACGACGAGTTGGTGGCCGGCTGGGGCAACCTGGTGAACCGGTCGATCTCGATGGCGGCGAAGAACTTCGGCGAGATCCCCGCGGCCGGTTCGTTCACGCCCGAGGATCTCGCTGTGCTGGAGGTGGCGAAGGCGGGCTTCGACACGGTCGGCGAGCTGATCGCCAAGCACCGCCAGAAGGCGGCGATCGGCGAGGCGATGAGGGTGGTGGCCGAGGCCAACAAGTACCTCTCCGAGCAGGCGCCGTGGAAGCTGAAGTCGGAGGAGGAGAAGGCCAGGCAGGGCACGGTTCTGCACGTGGCGCTCCAGGTGGTCAGTGACGCCAACACGCTGCTCACCCCGTTCCTGCCGCACTCCGCGCAGAAGGTGTTCGAGCTGCTCGGCGGCGAGGGCGTGCACGCGCCCATGCCGCGGATCGAGGAGGTCGAGGACCTGGACGGCGGCCCGGGGTACCCGGTACTGACGGGCGACTACACGGTGGGCGCGCGCTGGGAGTCGGTACCGCTCGTGGCGGGCACGTCACTGAGCGCTCCGAAGCCGGTTTTCCGCAAGCTCGACCCGTCCGTGATCGACGAGGAGCTGGCGCGGCTGGGCGAGGGCTCCTGACCTGCGAGATCTTCTCGATTGACGCCCGTCGGTGCCGCTCGGCGCCGGCGGGCATCGTCGTCGATGTGGCGGATCGCACGAGTGCTGGCCGTTTAAGGGATTGATCAGGCTGACGTAGATCCGGTAGCGTCACGGCGACCACGGGGGGACGTGGGCGTTTCATCGGTACGGCTGCGTTTCGGCGTGGTTACCAGCTGTGACGTCCGTCCTTCGTGTGGATCCACCCCTCGAAGGAGTTTCGTTGAACCCACGTCTCTCGCGCCCCCTTCTGGCGGCGCTCGTCAGTGGCGCGCTGGTCGCAGGTGGCGCGATCTACACGTCGCCGGCCTCCGCCGGCACCCCGTTGAAGGCACCTGTCGCCACGGAGTCGGACACGCCGGTGCCCCCGTCGGACGCCCCGCCGTCCGTCGCTCCGCCGTCGGTCGCTCCGCCGTCGGTGGCGCCGCCCTCGGACGCCCCGCCGTCGGTCGCCCCGCCGTCCGTTGCCCCGCCCTCGGTGGCGCCGCCCTCGGTCGCCCCGCCGTCGGTCGTTCCGTCGTCGGGCAACCCGTCGACTCCCGACACCATCAAGCCCACCGGCTCGTTCAAGCTGAACCTGGCCTCGATCTGGATCGGCCAGTCGGTCGCCTTCAGCCAGACCACGGTCACGGACAACGCCGGGGCGGCGAACGTCGCCCGGACGATCAACTGGGGTGACGGCACCACGACCGTGCTCGCCGCCGGTGTGAACGTCGCGACGAAGACCTACACCAGGGCCGGCAAGTTCACGGTCACCGAGCTGCTGGTCGACAAGGCCAACAACTCGACCACGCTGACCGGTCCGGTCGTCAGCGTCGTCGTCCCGGGCAAGTTCTCGCTGAGCAAGTCCACCGTGTACCAGGGTGTGCCGTTCAACGTGAACGTCAGCAAGCTCCCGGTCGGCACCACCAGCTTCCGGGTTGACTGGGGCGACGGCACCTACAGCGGCCACAAGGCGAAGAACGGTGCGGTTACCGGCTTCATCCTCTACTTCGAGGGCAACCCGGCGAACAGCAAGATCAGCGGCAAGCGCGTCGTGCGGGTCCGGCTCTTCAACAAGAACGGCGGCTCGTCCTACATCAACGCCGGCACGATCAACGTGCTGCGGGACCCCTACCTGCCGCTTCTCAAGATCACCAAGCCGAGCAAGCCGAGCAAGGTCAGCTCCTGGCGTACCGTCCGGGGCACCGCCAGCGACAAGCACTCCGGCCTGTTCGAGGTCGGAGCCACCGCGATCCGCGTGGTCAACGGCAAGACCTACTGCATGACCTCGAAGACGAAGTGGAAGCGGTACACCACCGACAACTCCTTCAACAAGAACTGCAAGTACTTCAAGGTGAAGGTCACCAAGGGTAAGTGGTCGCTGAAGCTCCCCAGCGGTCTCACCAAGGGCCACATCGTGGTCAGCGCGTACGCGGTGGACTTCGCCGACAACAGCACCGTCAAGGTCCGCCAGGCCAAGCTGACCAGCTGACCTGGGCAACGTGAAAGGGGCCGGCGAAAGCCGGCCCCTTTTTGCATGTCCTCAGAGCTGGTACGCGAGATCCGCCAGGTGATGGTCGGTCAGCTCGTCCACCGCCGCCCACGCCTCGTATACGCCCCGCTCGTAGCAGCGGGCCCCGGTCCGGTTGATCGCCTCGGCGTCCGGGCGGAGCAGCCGCAGCCGGGCCCAGGTCTCGTCGCGCTGAAGCACCCAGCAGGCGGCCCCGCGCCAGACGGCCTGTTCGGCCCGGCGGCTCAGCGTCTGCACCGGGTAGCGGGCGGCCCGGGTGAGGGCACGTACCCGGAACTCGCCCGGCGGATCGGCCACCGCCTCGTGCTCCTGGTCGTTGATCCGGCCGATCAGCCGCGCGGAGCCGGCCGCGGTGCACGGCACGTACTCCCGGTCCGGGCTGCCTCCCGGGATCTCGCCGAGCAGGCCACGCCAGCGCGGCCCGGCCAGCCGCAGCCAGCCGTGCTGTTCCGGCTGGTACGTGTAGAGCACCACCTCGTCCCCGCCCGGCACGTACGCCAGCAGCTGCGCGTTGGCCGGCAGCGGAAGGTCGGCGAAGCCGCTGGTGACGAACTCCGGGATCAGGTCGTCGGTGCTCGGGGTGAACCCGGTGCCGAGCACCATCGCGCCGATCCGGGAGTGGGCCGGCAGCGCGGCCAGACCGGGCTGCGCGGGTTCCGCCGGGATCTCGAAGTCGAGCGGGTCGGTGGCTCGCCAGCGCAGCGCGAAAGCCACCCGGTCGTCGGCGGCGCCGTCGGTGCGCAACAGGGTCAGCTGCTCCGGCTCGCGCAGGTGGGCGATGTCGCAGGACCGGTAGCAGAAGCCGTACGGCAGCCAGCCGCCCAGGTGCCCGGCGACCTGGGCCGCGGAGAGCACCTTGGTCATCCGGGTGCCCCGGCGGATCGCCGCGGTGTCCCGGATCCGGCGCAGCTCCGGATCTTCCCGGTACACCGCGGACTGGCTCATCGACTGCACCTGTTGCCAGCTCAGGTCGCGGCGCAGCGGAGCCATCAGGGGCGGGTCCAGCGGGTCGGCGCCGAGATCACTGTCCTCACCGGTCACGGTCACGCGGCGCAACTTAAGTGACGCCGGTGGATACCGGATGAACGGCCGGTTACCGAAAAATGCGACGTGCACAATGTCTCACATGCCATCACCATCCGAATCGCGTCGCGCCAAGAGCTCCCGCCGGGCCGGTGAGTTCCCGCCGGCTCCGGAGCCGCTCGCGGTGCCGGTCTTCGACAGCCACACCCACCTCGACCTGACGGTCCAGGAGGCCGGTGTTCCGGGCGGCGGAGCGGGCGACCCGATCGACGCATTGATCACCGCCGCGGCGAAGAGCGGCGTGGACCGGCTCGTTCAGGTGGGAGTGGACGTCGACTCGTCGCGCTGGGGCGCCGACCTGGCCGATCGGCACGACTCGGTGCTGGCCACGGTGGCGCTGCACCCGAACGACGCGCCCCGCCTCTCCGATCTGGACGGCGCGCTGCGCGAGATCGAGGCGCTCGCGGCCCGGCCCCGGGTGCGCGGCATCGGGGAGACCGGCCTGGACACCTTCCGGACCGGTGCGGAGGGCCGCGCCGCCCAGGAGGAGAGCTTCCGGGCGCACATCGCCATCGCGAAGCGGTACGGCAAGGCGCTGATCATCCACGACCGGGACGCCCACGACGACGTGCTCCGGGTGCTGGACTCGGAGGGCGCTCCGGACACTGTGGTCCTGCACTGCTTCTCCGGCGACGCGGAGTTCGCCGCCGAGTGCGTACGCCGCGGCTACTACCTGAGTTTCGCCGGGACGGTCACCTTCGCCAGTGCGGGGAGCCTGCGTGAGGCGGCCGTGATCACGCCGCCGGAGCAGATGATGGTGGAGACCGACGCGCCGTATCTGACACCGACGCCGCACCGCGGGCGGCCGAACGCGTCCTACCTGATCCCGTTGACCGTGCGGGCACTCGCCGAGGTGCGGGGCGCCGACGTCGACGAGCTCTGCGCGGCGATCTCGGCGAACGGCGAGCGGGTCTTCGGGGCCTGGTAGCTGATCAGTCGAGCTCGACCCAGGCGGCCACGCCCAGCTCCCGGCTGAGTTGCTCGAGCTGGGTCGCGAAGGCGGTGGGTGCCGCGTGCAACGGGCCGCGCGAGACCATCCGGACCGCCCAGCGGTGCCCGGGCGCGATGTTGAAGATGCGATGCACCACCTGGGAGCCGCGCTGGTCCGGCTCCACGCTGGTGACACCGCGGTACCACCACTCGCCCTGCTGGGTGACCGAACGCGCGGCCCGGTCCACGGTCACCGTGATCCGGCTGCCGTCCCGGACCATCACGAACTCGTCGCCGTCGGAGTGCTCGATCGTGCCGGCGGTGGCGAGCGGGGAGCGGCCACCCGGCAGCACGTCGAGCAACACCGCGGCGACCCGGTCCGGTGCCGCCTCCACCACACCGCGAAGCACCAGCAACTCGGTCATGAACCATTACTACCCGGCGGTGTCCAGCAGGGGGAGGCCTCCGCCTTAGGCTCTGGGCATGGCTGACTCACCGAATCTCTCTCAACCCGGGCACCGGGGCTCCGGCCAGGTGGAGAAGAGTTCGCTTCTCGGCCCGGCGGAGATCCGGGAGCTCGCCGCTCGTCTCGGCGTGGCGCCGACCAAGAAGCTCGGCCAGAACTTCCTGCACGACCCGAACACCATCCGGCGGATCGTCGCCGCGGCCGGCCTGCGCCCCGACGACGTCGCCCTGGAGGTCGGTCCCGGCCTCGGTTCGCTCACCCTCGGCCTGGTCGACGCGGTCCGGCACGTGCACGCGGTGGAGATCGACCCGACGCTGGCGGCCGCCCTGCCGGACACCGTCTCGGCCGCGCACCTCACCGTGCACCCCGCCGACGCGCTCCGGGTGACCGGCGACCGGTTCGACCCGGCGCCGACCATGCTGGTGGCGAACCTGCCCTACAACGTCGCGGTGCCGGTGGTGCTGCACCTGCTCGCCGAGTTGCCCACCCTGCGCGGCGGGCTGGTCATGGTGCAGAAGGAGGTCGCCGACCGGCTCACCGCCGGTCCCGGCTCCAAGGTCTACGGCATCCCGTCGGTGAAGCTGGCCTGGTACGCGGAGGCCAGGCCGGCCGGCAAGGTCCCGCCCGCGGTGTTCTGGCCGGTGCCCAACGTGGATTCCGGCCTGGTCGCCTTCACCCGGCGGACCCCGCCGGAGGGTGCCGGGCGGGCCGAGGTCTTCGCGGTGGTGGACGCGGCGTTCGCGCAGCGCCGCAAGACCCTGCGCGCCGCGCTGGCCGGCTGGGCCGGCGGCCCGGACCGGGCCGAGCAGGTGTTGCGCGCGGCCGGAATCAGCCCGCAGGCGCGTGGTGAGGCGCTCACGGTGGGTGAGTTCGTCGCGATCGCGGCGGCGGCGAAACTGTCGGGGTACGGCGGTAAGCTCAGCCCGTCCGACGCAGAGCCCGAGGAGAGACTCATGACCGGGGAACCTGTGGGTGAAGCTCCGATCCGGGACGTCACTCCGTGACAGAGGCCTGGGGACCGGACGACGACGAGCCGCGCCCGCACCACGGTCCGGTCAAGGTGCGTGTTCCCGCGAAGATCAACCTGCATCTCGGGGTGGGTCCGCTGCGGCCGGACGGCTATCACGAGCTGAACACCGTCTACCACGCGATCAGCCTCTTCGACGAGCTCACCGCCCGGCGCGGTGACACGCTCACGCTCACCATGGAGGGCGAGGGCACCGGCGACCTGGCGCTGGACGAGAGCAACCTGATCATCCGGGCCGCGCGAGCACTCGCCGCCCGCGGCCGCGTCCCGGCATATGCGCGGTTGCACCTGCGCAAGTCGATCCCGCTGGCCGGCGGTCTGGCCGGCGGCAGCGCCGACGCCGCCGCCACGCTCATCGCCTGCGACATGCTCTGGGGCCTCGGCATGTCCCGCGACGAGCTCGCCGAGGTGGGCGCCCAGCTCGGCTCCGACGTGCCGTTCCTGTTGCACGGCGGCACCGCGCTCGGCACCGGCCACGGCGAGGCGGTCAGTCCGATCCTGGCCCGCCCCACCGCCTGGCACTGGGTGGTGGCGATCGCCGACGGCGGCCTCTCCACCCCGGCGGTCTACCGCGAGCTGGACGTGCTGCGCGAGAGCTCGTGCTCGCCGCCTCCGTTGGGCGGGCCGGACCATCTGATGGCCGCGCTGCGCCAGCGCGATCCCGAGGTGCTCGGCGCCGCACTCGGCAACGACCTTCAGCCGGCCGCGCTCTCGCTCCGCCCGCAGCTCGCCGACGTGCTGAAAGCGGGCCACGAGGCGGGCGCGATCACCGGCATCGTCTCCGGCTCCGGGCCGACCTGCGTCTTCCTCGCCGCTGACGCGGGGCACGCGCAGCGGGTCGCGGCCGGGCTGAACGCGGCCGGGGTGTGCCGGGCAGCGGTCACCGCCCGCGGGCCGCAGCCGGGCGCGCGGGTAATCTAGACCGCATCGTGGCCAACATCATCAACCTGGACCGGGTCAACAAGGGTTACGGCGCCGCCGGTCAGCTGCTCACCGACGTCTCGCTCGGCCTGGACGACGACGCCCGCATCGGCATCGTCGGTCTCAACGGGGCCGGCAAGTCCACCCTTCTACGACTGATCGGCAAGACCGAGGAGCCCGACTCCGGCCGGGTCACCCACCGGCGCGACCTGCGGGTCGCCGCCCTCCCGCAAAACCTGAACCTGGCCGGTGACCTGACCGTCCGGGACGTCGTGCTCGGCACCGCCTGGCTACCGCAGGGGATGGGCGCCGAGCACGAGTGGGCCGGTGACTCCGGGGTCCGCCTGATCCTGGACGGCCTCGGCATGGGCTATCTCGGCCTGGACACGCCGGTCGGCCCGATGTCCGGTGGCGAGCGCCGCCGGGTCGCGCTCGCCGCGCTGCTGGTCCGCGAGAGCGACCTGCTGATCCTCGACGAGCCCACCAACCACCTCGACGTGGCCGGCGTGGACTGGCTGGCGAAACATCTACTCACCCGACGCGGCGCGCTGCTCGTGGTGACGCACGACCGGTGGTTCCTCGACGAGGTCTGCACCGCGACCTGGGAGGTCGTGGACGAGCAGGTACACACCTACGAGGGTGGTTACGCGGCCTGGACGCTGGCCCGGGCGGAACGGCAGCGGGTGGCGGCCGCCGTCGAGGCCCGCCGGCAGAACCTGTTGCGCAAGGAGATCGCCTGGCTGCGCCGCGGCCCGCCGGCCCGGACCTCGAAGCCGAAGTTCCGGATCGACGCGGCGAACGAGTTGATCGCCGACGTCCCGCCGGTCCGCGATACCGTCAGCCTGCAGAAACTGGCGACCACCCGGCTCGGCAAGCAGGTGTACGACCTGGAGCAGGTCAGCCTGAACGCCGGTCCCAAGCCGATCTTCGGGGAGCTGACCTGGCAGGTCGGTCCCGGCGACCGGATCGCCATCCTGGGTGCCAACGGCGCCGGCAAGACCACCCTGCTGCGGATGCTGGCCGGGGTGACGAAGCCGGACGGCGGGCGACTGGTCACCGGTTCCACGGTCCGGGCGGCGTTCCTCTCCCAGGAGCTCAAGGAGCTGCCCGGGCACCTGCGTCTGCTGGAGGCCGTCGAGGAGGTCGCCAAGCGGGTCAAGCTGGGTGACCGGGAGCTGTCGGCGGGCCAGCTCGCCGAGGTGTTCGGCTTCACCGACAAGCGGATCTGGACTCCGGTCAGCGACCTCTCCGGCGGAGAGCGGCGCCGTCTTCAGATGCTGCGCCTGCTCGCCACCGAGCCGAACGTGTTGTTGCTCGACGAGCCGACGAACGACCTGGACACCGACACCCTGGCCTCGCTGGAGGACCTGCTCGACTCGTGGCCGGGCACGATGGTGGTGGCCAGCCACGACCGTTATCTCGTGGAGCGGGTCACCGACACGGCGTACGGGATGTTCGGCGACGGCCGGTTGGTGCACCTGCCCGGCGGGGTGGACGAGTACCTCGCCCGGGTTGCGGTTCCGGGTGCTCCGGGCGTACCCAGCAAGGGGGTTGAGGCGCAGCAGAGCGCGCCGGGCCTCTCCCAGGGTGAGTTGCGCCAGGCTCGCAAGGATCTGGCGCGGCTGGAGCGGCAGATGGACAAGCTCTCCGAGAGGGAAGCGAAGATCAACGAGAGCCTGGCCGAGCACGGCAGCGACTACGACAAGCTGGTCGAGCTGGAGGCGCAGCTCAAGGCGGTGCAGCAGGAGCGGGCGCAGACCGAGGAAGCCTGGCTGGAATTGGCCGAGCAGGTGCCCCAAAACTGAGGCTTATTCGCGACCCACCTTGAGTTTTGTGGTCGCAACCGGCGTGCTCGGTATCAACCGTCGCGAATAAGCCTCACCGATCCGGGGGGTGTGCCTGCGCCGCTTGCGGGGGATACGCGAGAATCGGTCCGAAGACAACTGACCTTGGAGACGGACACCATGGCGCACAACCCGGTCAACCACCCCCTGCGGCCGATCTACCGCGTGGTCGGCTTCATCACCGGCGGGTACCTGGTGGCCTTCGGCATCCTCGGCCTGATCAACACGGCCGGCGAGCCGTTCGCCAACGAGACCGGCGTCCGGGTGCTCGGCCAGGAGACGAACATGCTCTGGTCGATCATCACGCTGATCGTCGGTGGCCTGGTGCTGCTCGGCACGGTGATCGGGCGCAACCTCGACGTCGCGATCGACAAGTACCTGGGCTGGGCGCTGCTGGTGCTCGGCAGCTACTCGCTGGCGGTGATCCGGACGGACGCGAACTTCTTCGGAGCCAGCGTCTCCACCGTGGTCGTCACCTACATCGCCGGACTGCTGCTGATCACCATCAGCCTGTACAGCAAGGTCGTCCCGGCCGCGGAGGCCGGTTCGCCGCGCCAGGTGCGCGAGGGCCGGACCGCCTGATCCGCGTCTGACCGCCGGGCCCGCTCAGCGGACCCGGCGGGTCAGCAGGCCGGGCTTGGTCTCCAGGTGGGAGAGACCGTTCCAGGCCAGGTTGACCAGGTGCGCGGCAACCATCTCCTTCTTCGGCTTGCGTGCCTCCCGCCACCACTGCCCGACCAGCGCCACCATCCCGACCAGCGCCTGCGCGTAGAGCTCGGCGACCTTGGGGTCCAGGCCACGGTTCTTGAACTCGGCGCCCAGAATGTGTTCCACCTGGTGCGCCACGTCGCTCATCACGCTGGAGAAGTTGCCGCCCGCGGAGAGCACCGGCGACTCCCGGACCAGGACGCGAAATCCGTGCGGCTCCTCCTCGATGTAGTCGAGCAGCGCCAGGGCCGCCTGTTCCAGCAGCTCCCGGGGGTGTCCCGCGGTCAGCGCCGTGGCGATCCGGTCCAGCAGGGCCCGCACCTCACGGTCGACCACGACGGCGTAGAGGCCCTCCTTGCCGCCGAAGTGCTCGTACACCACCGGTTTCGACACCTTCGCCCGGGCGGCCACCTCCTCCACGCTCGTGCCGTCGAAGCCGCGCTCGGCGAAGAGCTGCCGGCCGGTCGCGATCAACTGCTCCCGGCGCTGGGCGGCCGACATGCGGACTCGCGGCGCCGGTGTACGGCGGTCCCCCTGATCGCTCACCGGCCTATCCTGCCAGGCGATCCACAGTCGTCCTCGATGTCCGGGCTTGCGTGACCTGGCAAATGGTGAAGGCAACTCGATCGATGGACTCGCCGCTGCTCAGCCGCCCTCTCATCGCCCTCCCGCAGGCCGGGCCGGGCTGGACTGGGATACTGACTTCGGGCGGTGGTCGCCGGGCGCTAGTGTGACGACCGGACCGATCGGCTGTGGTGTAATTGGCAACACTAGGGATTT
The DNA here is from genome assembly GCF_015704865.1 of Actinoplanes aureus. GTDB lineage: Bacteria > Actinomycetota > Actinomycetes > Mycobacteriales > Micromonosporaceae > Actinoplanes > Actinoplanes aureus. The sequence continues at coordinate 20,958 of NZ_JADQTO010000004.1, forward strand.
TGGTTCCCTCATTCCAGGTTCGAGTCCTGGCAGCCGAGCCACTTGTCGCACGCGGTTGACGTGACGCCGCGCCCGCAAGATGCCACTGCGAACGATGGAGTTGCCGCGTGAGCCAGGCCCCCAGCCGTACCGTTGTCGTCCTCGCCGCCGGTGAGGGCAAGCGGATGAAGTCCGCGACGCCCAAGGTGCTGCAGCCGCTTCTCGGCCGCACTCTGCTCGGGCACGTCCTGCACGTGGCCTCCGCGATCCACACCGACCGCACCCTGGTCGTGGTCGGTCACAAGGCCGACCAGGTGGGCGCGTTCCTCGCCGACGCCGCACCGGACGCCACCCCGGTCCTCCAGGCCGAGCAGAACGGCACCGGTCACGCGGTCCGGATCGCGCTCGACGCCGCCCCGGAGCTGACCGGCACCGTGGTGGTGCTCAGCGGCGACGTTCCGCTGCTGCGGCCGGAGACGGTCGAGGCGCTGCTCACCACCCACGAGCGGGCCGGCGCCGCGGCCACGGTGCTGAGCGCCGAGGTGGCCGAGCCGGGCGGTCTGGGCCGCGTCGTGCGGGACAAGAACGGCCACCTCGAACGGATCGTCGAGCAGAAGGACGCGACTGAGGAGGAGCGCCGGATCCGCGAGATCAACTCGGGGATCTACGCCTTCGACGCGGTCCTGCTCCGCGAGGCTCTCGGCAAGCTCTCCACGGACAACGCGCAGGGCGAGGAGTACCTGACCGACGTCTTCGGGATCCTCGCCTCGCAGGGGCACCCGGTGGCGATCGAGGTGGCCGAGTTCGCGTACGAGACGCTCGGCTGCAACGACCGGGCCGAGCTGTCCCGGCTGCGGGTCCTGATGCGGGACCGGATCAACGACGCCTGGATGCGCTCCGGGGTGCTGCTGCTCGACCCGGCCACCACCTGGATCGACGCGACGGTGACGCTCGAGGCGGACGCGGTCGTGGAGCAGAACTGCAAGCTCTCCGGGACTACGACGGTGGCCCGGGACGCGGTGATCGGCCCGGACACCACGCTCATCGACACCACCGTGGCCGAGGGTGCGACCGTCCTGCGTACCCACTCGATCGGGGCGCGGATCGGTCCGGAGGCGACGGTCGGCCCGTTCTCCTTCCTGCGGCCGGGTACCACGCTGGCCCGCAAGTCCAAGATCGGCGGTTTCGTCGAGGCGAAGAACGCCGAGCTCGGCGAGGGCGCGAAGGTGCCGCACCTGACCTACGTGGGCGACGCGACGATCGGCGCGAAGGCGAACATCGGCGCCGGCACGATCTTCGCCAACTACGACGGGGTACGGAAGAGCCGGACCGTCGTGGGCGAGGCGGCGTTCGTCGGCTCGGACACGGTCCTCATCGCACCGGTGGAGATCGGTCCGGGGGCGTACGTGGCCGCCGGCAGCGCCGTTGCGCAAGACGTCCCGGCCGGCAACCTCGGGGTGACCCGGGCGCAGCAGCGCAACATCGAGGGCTGGGTTGCGCGCAAGCGCCCGGGGACGGTTTCGGCGGCCGCCGCCGAGGCCGCGGATATCACCTCTGAGCAGGAGTGATCCAGCCGGGGTGAGCCATCCCACCCGGCGGGCTCGAAACGTGGCGGTTACGTTGCGGCAAGGGATACTTCACTGCGAACCCACCCCCTAATCACACGGGAGCAGCGAGCCGATGGGCAGCATCGTCGCCGAGAACCGTAAGAGTCTGATGCTCTTCTCCGGCCGGGGTTTCCCGGAACTGGCCGAGGAGATCGGCCAGGTGCTCGGCGTGGCGCCGACGCCGTCGGATTCGTACGAGTTCGCCAACGGTGAGATTTTCGTGCGATTCAAGGAGTCGGTGCGCGGCTCGGACGCCTTCGTGGTCCAGTCGGTCACCGAAGGGGTGAACCGCTGGGTCATGGAGACCCTCATCATGATCGACGCGCTGAAGCGTGGGTCGGCGAAGCGGATCACCGTGGTGTTGCCGTTCTACCCGTACTCGCGGCAGGACAAGAAGCACCGCGGCCGTGAGCCGATCTCCGCCCGTCTGGTCGCCGACCTGCTCAAGACCGCCGGCGCCAACCGGATCCTCACGGTTGATCTGCACACCGCGCAGATCCAGGGCTTCTTCGACGGCCCGGTGGACCACCTGTTCGCGATGGACATCCTCGCCGAGTACGTGCAGAAGAAGTTCGCCGGCCGCCCGATGACCGTGGTGGCGCCGGACTCCGGCCGGGTCCGGGTGGCCGAGCGGTGGACCGACCGCCTCGGCGGCTGCCCGCTGGCCTTCATCCACAAGACCCGTGACCCGCTGAAGCCGAACCAGGTGGTGGCGAACCGGGTGGTCGGCGAGGTCGAGGGCCGGGTCTGCCTGATCGTCGACGACATGATCGACACCGGTGGGACGATCACCAAGGCGGCGGACATCCTCTTCGAGGAGGGCGCGGCCGACGTGATCGTGGCCTCCACCCACGCGCTGCTCTCCGACCCCGCCACCGAGCGGCTGAAGAACAGCCGGATCAGCGAACTCGTGGTGACGAACACGCTGCCGCTCTCGCCGGAGAAGCGACTCGACAAGATCACCGTGTTGTCGATCGCCCCGTTGCTGGCCCGGGCGATCCGTGAGGTGTTCGACGACGGCTCGGTGACCACTTTGTTCGGTGGTCTCAGCTGAGCCCTGTTTCTCCTGTGGTGCAAGTTGCATCCGTGGAGTGATTTTTTGCGGACGCCGTCAGGTGGCCGGACCCGCTGAATGATGCGCAATCGTGGCAGGTAAGCTAGTGCGGTTGCCACGGCGAGGGTGCTTCGTGGGCTGTTGAGGTTCGCAGCCCGCTCGAGGCGCCGTCATCGACGCGGTGCTCCGGGTTCGCGCCCGCGCGCCATCTTGCCCGGCAGCGCCGAAAAACCACCGCAGCACTGCCGGATACCGCAGCCGCAGACTTAGACGCAGCCCGCTTCGAAGAGTTTCAGGAGTTTCCCCGTGTCCGAGGTAAAGATCAGCGCCGAGCCCCGTACCGAGTTCGGCAAGGGTGGTGCCCGCCGCACGCGCCGGGCCGGCCTGGTGCCCGCCGTGCTGTACGGCCACGGCGAGAAGCCGCAGCACATCGCGCTGCCGGCCCGTGAGTTCGCGGCCGCCATCCGCCACGGCGGTCTCAACCAGATTTTCACGATCGACATCGCCGGCGGCTCGGGCGCGACCTTCGCCCTGCCGAAGGCGATCCAGCGTGACCCGATCAAGGACACTTTCGAGCACGTCGACCTGCTCATCGTGAAGCGTGGCGAGAAGATCCAGGTGGACGTTCCGGTGACGCTGACCGGCGAGGCCGCCAAGAACACGCTCGTCGTGCACGAGTCGAACACGGTCGCCGTGGTCGCCGACGCGCTGCACCTGCCCTCCGAGCTGGAGGTGTCGATCGAGGGTCTCGAGGCCGGCTCGCACGTCACCGCCGGCGACGTGCAGCTGCCGCGCGGCACCGAGCTCGCGGTGGACCCCGAGACCGTGCTGGCGATCGTCAACGCGGCGCAGACCGTCGCGCCGGCCGAGGACGAGGCCGCCGCCGAGGGCGAGACCGAGGGCGAGAGCGCGGAGTAAATCTGTCGCGCAGCAGCGGTAAGCCAGTTATCAGGGAAAGTGCCGGGTGGCACTTTCCCTGATGTGTATGCGGGAGGCGAAGGTATGAGCGACGAGGCGCCCTGGCTGGTGGTCGGCCTGGGAAACCCGGGCCGGGAGTATGCGGGCAACCGGCACAACGTGGGCTTCATGGTGGCCGACCTGCTGGCTTCCCGGATCGGCGGGAAGTTCGGGCGGGCGAAGCGCGCGCAGGCCGAGGCGGCGGAGGGCCGGCTGGGCTTCGGCGGACCGCGGCTGATCCTGCTGAAACCACTGACCTACATGAACCTGTCCGGTGCCCCGGTCGTGTCGCTGGCACAGTTCTTCAAAGTTCCTGTGGCGAATGTGATCGCGGTGCATGATGAGCTTGATGTGCCGTTCGGACAGGTTCGGGCGAAACTCGGCGGAGGCGAGGGCGGGCACAACGGGCTGCGCTCGATGTCGAAGTCATTGGCGACCAAGGACTACGCGCGGGTGCGGTTCGGGATCGGGCGTCCCCCGGGACGGCAGGATCCGGCCGATTACGTGCTCTCCGACTTCTCCGCGGTGGAGCGCAAGGAGCTGGACTTCCTGGTGGATCGGGCAGCCGACGTGGTCGAGGCGATCGTTCTCGAGGGCGTCGAATGGGCGCAGAACAAATACCACGGGAATTGATGTCCGCGGGCCGAAATCAAAAATCCGTTTGGGTCTTTTTGTCCGCCTAGTCATACCGTGACGCGCTCCACCGTCCGTCCGTTGGTCACACGGACGCACGCGAATCGGTGCGACGGCCGACGTGACGGGAGGTTCGAGGATGTCGCAGGACGTGTCCGAGGGCCTGGCGGACGCGTTGACCGAGCCGACAGTGGTACTTCCGGTGATCCGGCCGGAGCGCGTCCCGCCGGCTCCGCCGCCCGGGCACGGCCCGGCGAATCATCCCCCCGGCAACCACGGCCCGCAGCATCCGCCCCGCCGGGGAAGCGGTCTCAACAAGATTCCCGCTCCAGGTGTGCCGCTGAGCCCGGCACCGGCCGGCGCGGAGACGCGCAACGCCGCGCCGCGCACCGTACGCTCCGCTCCCGACCCGGCCCGGAACCGCGCGATGGAGCGGCACTGGTCGGACCGGCCCAGCCGCTCGCAGGCGGCCCGGGCCGCGAACCGCCCGTTCGTCCGGGCGCGCGGCCGGCACGCGGCGATGTCGCGGCGGCAGCTCTGGGAACGCCGGTACGTCCGGGCGCTCGTACTCTCCGACCTGGTCGCCGGGATCGTCGCCGGGGTGGTGACCTTCATGGTCCGCTTCGGGGACGCGGTGACCGCGTACAACCGTGGATACATCGTCCTGTCCGCGCTGCTGCCGGTCGCCCTCCTGGTCGTCCTGGCGATCTGCCGGGCCTACGAGCGGCGCTACCTCTTCGTCGGCAGCGACGAGTACCAGCGGGTGATCCGGGGCGGGGTGGGCCTGATCGCCGGTACGTCCGTCGTGTCGTACGCCCTGGATCTGGACCTGGCCCGCTCGTACGTCCTGGTCGCCCTCCCGGTCGCGATCGCCACGGTGGTGATGTCGCGGTTCCTGCTGCGCAAGCGGCTGCACCTGGCCCGGACCCGTGGGGACAACCTCCGTCGGGTGATCGTCGTCGGACACGAGCTGTCGGTCATCGGGATCACCCGGCAACTGCGCCGCGAGCGGTACCACGGCCTGGAGGTGGTCGGCGCCTGCCTGCCGCCGGACGCCGACGGGATCGGGATGGCCGACCTGACCGTCTACGGCACGTTCGACGACGTGGCGAGCGCTGTGGTGCAGGCGGACGCGGACACCGTGGTGGTGCTCAGCTGCCCCGAACTGGACGGTGCGGCGGTACGCCGGCTCGCCTGGCAGCTGGAGCGCGACGAGGTGGACCTCGTGGTGGCCAGCGCGCTGGTCGACGTCGCCGGAGCGCGTACCACCATCCGGCCGTTCGACGGCCTGCCCATGCTGCACGTCGAACATCCCCGGCTGCACGGTGGATCGCGCCTGGTCAAGGACGTGGTCGATCGTTTAGGCGCACTCCTGCTCCTGATCCTTTCCGGTCCGGTGCTCCTGAGCGTGGCGCTCTGCGTGGGACTCACCTCGCGGGGACCGGTACTCTTTCGGCAAGTGCGCGTGGGACGTGACGGCCGTCATTTCCGGATGTTCAAGTTCCGCAGCATGTACGTCGACGCCGAGGCTCGGTTGCACGAGCTGAGGCACCTCAACGAGCACGACGGTGTGCTCTTCAAAATCCGCGACGACCCGCGGGTCACCCCGGTCGGACGGTGGTTGCGCAGGTTCTCGCTGGACGAGCTCCCGCAGCTGCTCAACGTCCTGTCGGGGCAGATGTCGCTGGTCGGGCCACGGCCGCCGTTGCCGACGGAGGTTGCCGCCTATGCCGACGACGTCCGGCGCAGGCTGGCAGTCAAACCCGGCATGACCGGTCTGTGGCAGGTCTCCGGGCGTTCCGATCTCTCCTGGGAGGAAGCCGTCCGGCTCGACCTCCGTTATGTGGAGAACTGGTCCCTGAGTCTGGATCTGGTGATCCTGCTCAGGACGGTGACCGCGGTGGCGCGGTCGTCCGGCGCGTACTGAAGGTCGAGCCTGCCGAAAGGCGAGGAGGAGCTAGAGGATGGGCGAGCAGACGAAGACGTCGGCACGCATTGCGGGTCAGCGGGACGCCGGTGAGAACGGCACCCCGCCGGTGATCGACGCCGCCTTCGCCCGCTGGCTGGCGGATCGCGCCGGCCAGGTGCTGCTCCAGGTGCGCGACGAGATGGGGTACGCCGACCCGAAGGCCCTCAAGGCGGCCGGCGACCAGGCCGCCCACGATCTGCTGCGTGCCGAGCTGGCCCGCTGGCGTCCGGCCGACGCAGTGCTCTCCGAGGAGGACGAGCACGCCCGGGTCGCCTGGCGGGACGGCGAACAGACCTCAGTACGCCCGGACCGGCTCGGCGCCTCGCGGGTCTGGATCGTCGACCCGCTCGACGGCACCCGGGAGTTCTCCGAGGAGGGCCGTACCGACTGGGCCGTGCACGTGGCGCTCTGGACCGCCGACTCGTCGAACCCGTCCTGCCTTGCGGCGGGCGCCGTGGCGATGCCGGCTCAGCACTGCACCCTCGCCACCGACAAGCCGCCGGCCTACCCGCCGATGCCGCTGGAGTCGGCGACCGGGGGAGCGATCCGGATCGCGGCCAGCCGGACCCGGCCGCCCGCCTTCGTCACCGCGCTCGCCGAGGAGATCGGCGCGGAGCTGGTGCCGATGGGCTCGGCCGGTGTGAAGATCGCCGCGGTGATCAGCGGTGAGGCGGACGCGTACGTGCACGCCGGCGGCCAGTACGAGTGGGACTCCGCCGCCCCGGCCGCCGTGGCGTTGGCCACCGGCCTGCACGCGTCCCGCCTCGACGGCTCCCCGCTGGCCTACAACCAGGCCGATCCCAAGCTTCCTGACCTCGTCGTCTGTCGCAAAGATCTCGCTCCTCGGTTGCTTGCTGCGATCCAGAGGCATCTTCCGCAACAATGACGACTCGGCAAAACCCTGCCCGGCCGATAACCCCCGAAAGGTCTGGGGACTGAACCCATGAGCCAGACGAAGCCCTACCGCGTCTCGCATCTGGATGCTCTCGAAGCCGAGAGCATCTTCGTCATGCGGGAGGTCATGGCCGAGTTCGAGCGCCCCGTGCTGCTCTTCTCCGGCGGCAAGGACTCGATCGTGATGCTGCGCCTCGCGGAGAAGGCTTTCGCCCCCGCGCGCATCCCGTTCCCGGTCATGCACGTCGACACCGGTCACAACTTCCCCGAGGTACTCGAGTACCGCGACCGCCGGGTGGCCTCACTCGGCCTCAACCTGGTCGTGGCAAGCGTGCAGGAGGCGATCGACACCGGCCTGGTGCGTGAGCTGCCCGACGGCACGCGCAACCGCATCCAGACTCCGGTCCTGCTCAACGCGGTGGAGAAGTACCGCTTCGACGCCTTGTTCGGCGGCGCGCGGCGGGACGAGGAGAAGGCCCGGGCCAAGGAGCGGATGTTCAGCTTCCGCGACGAGTTCGGCCAGTGGGACCCGAAGAACCAGCGTCCCGAGCTCTGGGGGCTCTACAACGGCCGGCACCACCCGGGCGAGTCGATCCGGGTGTTCCCGCTCTCCAACTGGACCGAGCTGGACGTCTGGCACTACATCGCCAAGGAGCAGATCCCGCTGCCGAGCATCTACTACGCCCACGACCGCGAGGTCGTCGAGCGCGGTGGGATGTTCTACGCGGTCAACGAGTTCATCCGGCTGCGTGACGGTGAGACGTCCGAGGTCCGCCGGGTGCGGTACCGGACGGTCGGTGACGCGTCGCAGACCGCCGCCGTGCTCTCCGACGCCGACACCGTCGACAAGGTGATCGACGAGGTCGCCGCGACCCGGATCACCGAGCGGGGCGCGACCCGCGGTGACGACAAGGTCAGCGAGGCCGCGATGGAAGATCGCAAGCGAGAGGGTTACTTCTGATGAGCCAGGCAGTTCTCGAGCCTGACGCCGCCGCGTCCCGCGGCATGGACCTGCTGCGGTTCGCCACCGCCGGAAGCGTCGACGACGGCAAGTCCACGCTCATCGGCCGGCTGCTGTTCGACACCAAGACGATCTTCGCGGACCAGCTGGAGGCCGTCGAGGCGGCCAGCGCGTCCCGCGGCGACGAGTACACCAACCTGGCTCTTCTCACCGACGGCCTGCGCGCCGAGCGGGAGCAGGGCATCACCATCGACGTGGCGTACCGGTACTTCGCCACGCCGCGGCGCAAGTTCATCATCGCCGACACCCCGGGCCACATTCAGTACACCCGGAACATGGTGACCGGTGCGTCCACGGCCGACCTGGCGCTGATCCTGGTCGACGCCCGCAAGGGCCTGGTCGAGCAGTCCCGCCGGCACGCCTTCCTGACCAGCCTGCTGCGGGTGCCGCACCTGGTCCTGTGCGTCAACAAGATGGACCTGGTCGACTGGGACCAGAAGGTCTTCGAGCGGATCGCCGACGAGTTCACCTCGTTCGCGGCGAAACTCGACGCCCCCGACCTGACGATCATCCCGATCTCCGCGCTCAACGGCGACAACATCGCCACCCGGTCGGAGAACACCCCGTGGTACGAGGGCCCGTCCCTGCTGCACCACCTGGAGCACGTGCACATCGCCAGCGACCGCAACCTGGTCGACGTGCGGTTCCCGGTGCAGTACGTGATCCGCCCGCAGTCGACCACGGTCACCGACTACCGCGGCTACGCCGGCCAGGTCGCCTCCGGCATCCTCAAGCCGGGCGACGACGTGATGGTCCTGCCCTCCGGCATGACCAGCACCATCTCGTCGATCGACACCGCCGACGGCCCGGTCGACGAGGCGTTCCCGCCGATGTCGGTGACGGTCCGGCTGGCCGACGAGATCGACATCTCGCGCGGTGACATGATCTGCCGCCCGCACAACGCGCCCACGCCGGTCCAGGACGTCGAGGCGATGGTCTGCTGGATGGACGAGACGGCACCGCTGCGGGTCGGCGGCAAGTACGCGATCAAACACACCACCCGGACCGCCCGTGCCGTGGTCCGCGGCCTTCAGTACCGGCTCGACGTGAACACGCTGCACCGCGACGAGACGGCCGGCGAGCTGGCGCTCAACGAGATCGGCCGGGTCAAGCTGCGCACCACGGTGCCGCTGCTCGCCGACGAGTACCGGCGTAACCGTACGACCGGCGGATTCATCCTGATCGACGAGACCACCAACCGTACGGTCGGCGCCGGGATGATCATCGAGGCCCGTTAGGCGCTGTGGGCGACGGCTCGGAAGCCCGGATCGTCGCCCACACCACCTTGCCGCCCTCGGTGGGCGTCGAACCCCACAGCGTGGCGATGCTGTGCACCGTGCGCAGGCCCCGGCCGCGCTCGTCGAGCGGCAGGTCCGGCCGTGGCCGGGTCAGCCGGATCATCTGTGGCAGCCGCGGATCCCGGTCGGTCACGGACAGGTGCAGCCCCGCGCCACGCCGGGTCACCGCCACCCGGATCTCGGTACGCGCGTGCTCGACCGCGTTCGTCACCAGTTCGGACATCACCAGCCGGCTCGGGTGCAGCAGGTGCCCGAGGCCCCACTCCAGGCAGGCGTCCCCGATCAGGTTGCGGGCCACGCTGGGTGCGTCCGGATCGGGCGACAGGATGGCGCTCACCCGTTGCGCACCGGGTATCCGGCCGACCAGCGCCACCCGGGCCTGGCGCACCTTCGCGTAGACCGGCAGGAAACGGCCCGCCCCGAGAGCCTGCATCCGGTCGGCCAGCGGCAGGTCCGGAGGCACGCAGAGGGCTAAGTGTACGGGCGGTTCCAGGCCGGCGGCGACGTGCTGTGCCGTCGCCCAGACGGCGGCGCTCTCGCTGTGCGGGTCGAGCAGACCGGTCAGATCGACGATCAGGGCGTCCGGGTGTTCGGTGAAGCAGCGACGCAGCGTGACCGAGGCACTGGTACGCAGCCGAGCGTCCCAGCGGCCACGCACGGTGATTACGGAGATGGCGGCGTCGTCGTCGGCATCCACGCTGACGGTGACGCTCTGCTCGGCCTCATCACGAAGAACCGGCGGACTGACCCCCATGCCGGACACCATAACCGCGTGGCCGGTGGGCGGGCCTCTGGTCTCGCTCCTGTGGGTGATCAGGCGAAAGGCCGAGCGAACCCCACGGATTGGTGGCCCCGAGGGGCCGAACGGCTCACTTGTCGTCGTGGGCCTCGTGGTCCTCGTCGTGGTCCGAGAGTTCCTCGATCGCCTCGGTGATGGCACCGGTGAGGTCCCCGGCCGGTACGGCGATGCTCTCGCCGTCGACGGCACCGATCGGTTCGGGCTGTGGCGCGGTCCCCTCACCGGCGAAGCCGAACTCGTTGGGCTCGTTGGCTTCCCGGGACTGGTCCTGCGGCGGGTTGGCCTCGGTCGTCATGAGACGAGGCATACCCGCCGCGGGTCCGGTCGAAGCGTTACAGCCGGGTCGCGCCGGGACCGGCGACGGCCACCCAGCTGGTCGGGGCGGTGAAGCTGTGCTCGGCGTACGCCTCGGCCACCGCTGCCGCGGTCGCCTCCGCCCGGTCGGCGTCGACCAGGGCGAGCACGCAGCCGCCGAAGCCGCCGCCGGTCATCCGGGCGCCGTACGCCCCAGCCGCCAGCGCCGCCTGCACGGCTACGTCCACCTGCGCCACGGTGATCTCGAAGTCGTCGCGCATCGAGGTGTGCGAGGCGGTGAGGAGCGGGCCGATCTCGCGGGTCCGCCCGGACCGGAGCAGGGTGACGGTGTCCAGCACCCGCTGGTTCTCCGTGACGATGTGCCGGGTGCGCTTGCGCATCACGTCGTCGTCGAGCCGCTCCAGCGCCGCCGGCAGCTCGTCCACGCCGACGTCGCGCAGGGCGGCCACGCCCAGTGCCGCGGCCGCCGCCTCGCAGGACTTGCGGCGGGCGCCGTACTCACCGTCGACGTGCTGGTGCGGCGCATTGCTGTTGATCACGAGGATGGCCAGGCCCTCGGCGGCCAGGTCGAACGGGATCTGCTCCACCTGGTACGTCCGGCAGTCGAGGAACAGGGCCCGGCCCCGCTGGCACCGGATCGACGCGGACTGGTCCAGGATCCCGGTGGGTGCGCCCACGTAGAGGTTCTCGGCGCGCTGGGCGAGCGCCGGCCGCTTCTCCACCGGCAGGTCCAGCCCGCCCAGATCGGCGAGCGCGGTCAGCACCGCCGACTCGAGGGCGGCCGAGGAGGACAGCCCGGAGCCGAGCGGCACGTCCGAGGCGATCGCGATGCGCGCCGGGGGCACGTCGAAGCCGGCGTCGTGCAGCGCCCAGACCACCCCGGCGACGTACGCCCCCCAGCCGGTCACCTCGCCCGGCTCGGTGATCCCGAAGGTCACTGGCTCGGGGACCAGCGTGGAGCAGACCGACCACTGGCCGCCGGTCGCCGGTGCGGCCGCCGCCACCGTGCGCTGCGGCAGCGCGAACGGCAGCACGAAGCCGTCGTTGTAGTCGGTGTGCTCGCCGATCAGGTTCACCCGGCCGGGCGCGGCCCAGAGACCGGCCGGCTCGGACCCGTACGCATCCTGGAAGGCCGCCTGAGCGGTCGCCACGACGTCGCTCATGCCACATGCTTCTGGTAGAAGGTCCAAGCGTCACCGATCATTGCCTGCAACGTGTTTTTCTGCGGCGTCCAGCCCAGCTCCGCGCGAGCACGGTCGGAGGAGGCCACCAGGGTGGCCGGGTCGCCGTCGCGCCGCGGTGCGATCTCGACCGGGATCGCCGCGCCGGTGACCTCGCGGGCGGCCTCGACCACCTGCCGGTTGGAGAACCCGTTGCCGTTGCCCAGGTTGTAGATCCGGTGCTCGCCGGCCACCGTGGCGTCGAGCGCCAGCAGGTGGGCCCGGGCCAGGTCCTCGACGTGGATGTAGTCGCGGACGCAGGTGCCGTCGGCGGTGGGGTAGTCGTCGCCGAAGAGCTGGAGCTTGTCCCGCTTACCGGCGGCCGCCTGGAGGGTGATCGGGATGAGGTGGGTCTCCGGGTCGTGCCGCTCACCGATCTCGTACTCGTCGGTGATGTAGGCGCCGGCCACGTTGAAGTAGCGCAGCGACACGGCGGCCAGGCCGTGTGCGAACGTCTCGGACGTCAGGGCCAGGTCGAAGGTCAGCTTGGTCGATCCGTACGTGCTGGTGGGGGCCTTGACGGCGGCCTCGGTGATGGGCAGCTCGACCGGGTTGCCGTAGACCGCGGCGGTGGACGAGAAGATCACCCGAGGCACCTTCGCGGCGCGGACGGCGTCGAGCAGAGCCAGCGACTTGACCACGTTCTCGTGCCAGTAGAGCTCCGGCTTGGCCATCGACTCGCCGGCCGCGATCAGGCCGGCGAAGTGCAGCACGGCGTCGAAGCCCGCGTCCGGCGTCAGCACCCGCCCGGCGTCCGCGATGTCGGCCTGGACGAAGGTGGCGTCCGGCGCCACCGCCTCGCGGAAGCCGGTGCGAAGGTTGTCGAGGACGACCACCTCGTGGCCGGCGTCCAGCAGTAGCCTGCTGGTCACGCTGCCGACGTAGCCGGCGCCGCCGGTGACGAGCAATTTCACGACTGGGCCCTTTCCCTAGTTCGGTCTATAGAATTTCTCAAAAACGCTCATAAGTCAACAGTTTCGAACATTGGCCGGAACTGGTGGGGGATTCGCGGTACCGAGGGAGAGGCTGACACAATGGCGCCCATGTCCGACGTTGCCCGCCGCCCGCGTGTACTCTCCGGCATTCAGCCGACCGCCGACTCCTTCCACCTCGGCAACTACCTGGGCGCCGTACGCAACTGGGTGTCGATGCAGGACACGCATGACGCTTTCTACTGCGTGGTCGATCTGCACGCGATCACCATGGGACATGACCCGGTCGCTCTGCGTAACCGTACTCGGCTTTCCGTCGCGCAGTTGCTCGCGCTCGGGCTGGACCCGGACCGGTGCACGCTGTTCGTCCAGTCGCACGTGCCCGAGCACGCCCAGCTCGGCTGGGTGCTGAGCTGCATCACCGGTTTCGGCGAGGCCGGGCGGATGGTGCAGTTCAAGGACAAGTCGGCCAAGGCCGGCCAGGACAGCACCAGCGTCGGCCTCTTCACCTACCCGATCCTGCAGGCCGCCGACATCCTGCTCTATCAGGCCGACCAGGTTCCGGTCGGGGAGGACCAGCGGCAGCATCTGGAACTCACCCGGGACCTGGCGCAGCGGTTCAACACCCGGTTCGGCCAGACCTTCACCGTGCCGTCGGCGTACATCGTCAAGGACACCGCGAAGATCACCGACTTGCAGGACCCGACCAGCAAGATGTCGAAGTCGGCCTCCTCGCCGAACGGCATCATCGAGCTGCTGGACGACCCGGCCCGCTCGGCCAAGAAGATCAAGTCGGCGGTCACCGACACCGGCCGGGAGATCCTCTACGACGAGGAGAACAAGCCGGGCATCAGCAACCTGCTGACCATCTACGCGGCGCTCACCAACCGGGCCATCGACGAGCTGCTGGAGATGTACGACGGGCGCGGCTACGGCGACCTGAAGAAGGACCTCGCCGAGGTGCTGGTGGAGTTCGTCAAGCCGATCCAGGAGCGGACCCGGGCGTACCTCGACGATCCGGCCCAGCTCGACAAGATCCTCGCCATCGGCGCCGAGAAGGCCCGCGCCGTCTCGGCGGTGACGCTCGCGGCCGCGTACCAGAATGTGGGTTTCGTCAGCCCGGCCCGCGGGGCCTGACCCGGTGTTGGAACCCGCCCTGACGCGCATCGGCGTGGCGATCGACATCCCCGAGCCCTGGGGCTCGGCGCTGACCCGCCGGCGCGCGGAGGCCGGCGATCCGCAGGCCGCCTACACGCCGGCGCACGTCACCCTCCTCGGGCCCACCGAGGTGGCGACCGACGCGCTCCCGGCGGTGGAGAAGCACCTCGAGGCCCTCGCCTCGGCACAGCCCCCGTTCGTCATCCAGCTGCGCGGGACCGGCACCTTCCGTCCGGTCACCGAAGTGGTTTTCGTGACTCTGGCAAAGGGCATCAGCGAGTGTGAGCTGCTGGCCGAGGCGATCACGCGCTCGGAGGACGTGCGGCGGGACACCCGGTTCCCGTACCACCCGCACGTCACCGTCGCGCAGGACGTGCCGCCCGAGGCACTGGACGCGGTCTTCGACGATCTGGCCGGATTCTCGGCCAGCTTCGAGGTCTCGTCCTTCACGCTCTTCTCGCACGGCGGCGAGGGGCCGTGGCGGCCACGCCGCGACTTCCCGCTCGGCTGAGCCCCCGTTTTTCGTGATGTCGGTTACGGTCGGCCCGTGAATCCGATCGACCGGGCGTACGACGCGGCTGAGGCCCGGATCATGGCGCTCCGCTACCGGTCGCCGTATTTCGATCATCTGTGCCGGGCGATCCTGCGCTACGAGGACGTGCAGGGTGGCCGGCTGGCCGCCGCGATCGCCTACTACGGCTTCTTCGCGATCTTCGCTCTGCTGCTCATTGGCTACTCGGTCTTCGGCTTCCTGCTGGCCAACAACATCGAGCTCTTCGACCTGGTCGTCGACTTCCTCGCGAACAACCTGCCGTTCCTCGACGTGCAGGCCATCGTGGACAGCAAGAAGACGGTCGGCATCGTCGGCATCCTCGGCCTGACCTTCACCGGCATCGGCTGGGTCGAGTCGATCCGATCCTCCCAGCGGCTGATCTGGCAGCTGCGCGAGCAACCCGGCTACATCGGCGTACGCCAGGTGGTCGACCTGGTCGTACTGATCGGCATCCTGATCCTGCTCGCCCTCTCCCAGCTCGCCGTCTACGGCCTGGAGCGGCTGCTGCACTGGCTGGCCGGTGGTGGCTTCGCCACGCTTCTCTCGATCGTCAGCCTGGTGCTCACCCTGGCGGTCAACATGCTGCTGGCGGCAGCCCTGCTGGCCGCTGTGCCACGGCTGCGGATGACGGCGCGCCGGATGGCGCCGCCGGTTCTCCAGGTCGGCATCGGCATCATGCTGCTCAACACCGTGGGCCGGACCTTCGTCGCGATCGTCGAGCGCAACCCGGCGTACGCCCTGGTCGGTTCCGCGGTCGGCGCCCTGGTCTACCTGTACGTCTTCAACCAGTTGCTGCTCTTCGGCGCGGCCTGGGCGGCCACCAGCCCGCACGGCCGGGTGGTGGATCTCTCGGCGGACGACAAGACCGCCCCGGTGGGGCAGAACACCTGGATCCGGCATGCCGATCGCGGTGAATAGGCTTTTCCAACAAGGGTGATCTATGTCGCCGCCCGGGCGTACAACGTGATACAGAAACGTGCTGATCGGGACCTGGGATTGCAACCAGGTAACGGTGCGCGAACAGTCCGGAACGATCCCCTGACGAGGCGTTTAGCCGGGGCTACGCTGCCGACCTGAGATTCACCGTGCGAATTCGGTGAGCAGTGGAAGGAGGGCGTCTTGCGCCCAGTACGTGGGAAGCGGATCGTAGCGATTCTCGCGGCAGGTGGGCTGACGCTCGCTGCCGCTGCTTGTGGCGACGCCCCTGACGAGACACCGACCGGCGGCACCAGCGCCGCAGCGGAATACTCGGCCTGCATGGTCACCGACCTTGGTGGCATTGACGACAAGTCGTTCAACGCCTCCGCCTGGGCCGGCCTGGAGGCCGCCAAGGCTGAGCAGAGCAACATCAAGACCTCGTACACGGCCTCGTCGTCGGAGGCCGACTACGAGCCCGGCCTGCGCGGCGCGGTCAGCAAGAAGTGCAACTTCACCCTCGCGGTCGGCGGCCTGATGGGCGACGTCACCAAGAAGGTCGCCGGCGAGAACACCAGCTCGCAGTTCGGCATCGTCGACAGCGGCAGCAGCGGGCCGAACGTCTACCCGATGCAGTTCGCCACGCACCAGGCCGCGTTCCTCGCCGGTTACCTGGCCGCGGGCTACTCGAAGTCGGGCAAGGTGGCGACCTACGGCGGTCTGAAGATCCCGCCGGTCACCATCTTCATGGACGGCTTCGCCGACGGTGTGGCGCACTACAGCGAGGCCAAGGGCAAGAAGGTCGAGGTCATCGGCTGGGACAAGAAGGCGCAGAACGGCACCTTCGCCGAGAGCTTCATCGACCAGAACAAGGGCAAGACCATCACCCAGACCCTGGTCGCCCAGGGCGCTGACGTGGTCATGCCGGTCGCCGGCGGCACCGGCCTGGGCACCGCGCAGGTGGCCAAGGACTCGGCCGGCAAGCTCTCGGTCATCTGGGTCGACCAGGACGGCTGCAAGAGCGCCGAGCAGTACTGCGACGTGTTCCTGACCACCGTGGTCAAGAACATCGAGGACGCGGTGAAGCAGGCCGTGCTCAAGGGCGCGAAGGGTGAGGCGCTCGCCCCCACCCCGGGCTACCTGGGCTCCCTGGAGAACAACGGTGTCTCGCTGGCGCCGTACAACCAGTTCGACTCGAAGGTCGACGCCGCGCTCAAGACCGAGGTGGAGACGCTCAAGGCGGACATCGTCTCGGGCAAGGTCAAGGTCGAGTCGGCCAGCGCGCCGCAGTGATCCACGAGTAGTAGCATCTGGCCGCCGCGCGGTCGCAGGTCATACCCTGCGGCCGAGCGGCGGCTCGCATTGACCGTCCACCAGGCCAGGAACCGACGTCAGGAGATTCCGCTGAAACTGGAACTGCGCGGCATCACCAAGCGCTTCGGCGACCTGGTGGCCAACGACCACATCGATCTCACCGTCGAGCCCGGCGAGGTGCACGCCCTGCTGGGCGAGAACGGCGCCGGCAAGTCGACCCTGATGAACCAGCTCTACGGCCTGCTCCAGCCGGACGAGGGCCAGATCGTCGTCGACGACGAGCCGAAGGTCTTCCGCAGCCCGCGGGACGCCATCGCGGCCGGCATCGGCATGGTCCACCAGCACTTCATGCTGGTCCCGGTCTTCACCGTGGCGGAGAACATCGCACTGGGCCACGAGGAGGTCCGTGGCGGCCCGCTCGGCTGGCTGGACCGCCGCCGCTCGCGCCGCGACGTGATCGAGACCTCGCAGCGCTACGGCCTCCCGGTCGACCCGGACGCGCTGATCGAGGACCTGCCGGTCGGCGCTCAGCAGCGGGTGGAGATCGTCAAGGCGCTGACCCGCGACGTCGACCTGCTCATCCTGGACGAGCCGACCGCGGTGCTGACCCCGCAGGAGACCGAGGAACTGCTCACGGTGATGCGCTCGCTCACCGATATGGGCAAGTCCATCGTCTTCATCACCCACAAGCTCAAAGAGGTCAAGTCGATCGCCGACCGGATCACCGTGATCCGCCGCGGCAAGGTGGTCGGCACGGCCAGCCCGCAGACCAGCGAGGACGAACTCGCGTCCCTGATGGTCGGCCGCGCGGTGAACCTGGAGGTCACCAAGGCGCCGGCCGAGCCGGGCCGCAACGTCCTGAAGATCTCCGGCCTGGTGGTGGACGACGACCGCGGCACGCACGCGGTGCAGGGCCTGGACGTGGTGGTGCGCGCCGGTGAGGTGCTCGGCATCGCCGGTGTCCAGGGCAACGGCCAGGAGGAACTGGTCGAGGCGATCATGGGTCTGCGCCCGGTGCGCGCCGGCACGGTCGAGCTGGACAACGAGGACCTGTCCGGCATGAGCACCAAGCAGATCCTGCGCTCCGGAGTCGGCTACATCCCCGAGGACCGCAGCCACGACGGCGTGGTGAAGGAGTTCACCGTCGCCGAGAACCTGGTCCTCGACATGTACGACCGGGCGCCGTACGGCAACGCGTTCAAGCTCAACCCGGCCAAGGTCGCCGAGTCGGCCACCGAGCGGATCGCCCAGTTCGACATCCGCTGCCAGGGGCCGGAGACCGCGGTCGGCACCCTGTCCGGCGGTAACCAGCAGAAGGTCGTGGTGGCCCGGGAGATGTCCCGCCCGCTGCGCCTGTTCGTCGCCTCGCAGCCCACCCGCGGTGTGGACGTCGGCTCGATCGAGTTCATCCACGGCCGGATCATCCACGAGCGTGACCAGGGCACCGCGGTGCTGGTGGTCTCCAGCGAGCTCGACGAGGTGGTGGGGCTCGCGGACCGGGTCGCGGTGATGTACCGCGGCCGGATCCTGGCCGTCGTCTCCCCGGACACCCCCCGCGAGGAGATCGGTCTGCTGATGGCCGGTATCACCGGCGGAGAAGAGGAGTCCAAGTGACCGCCGAGCCACGGAAGCCTGACGAGGACTCCTTCGTCAGCCATTTCGTACGCAACCTGTGGTCGGCGAACAGCGTCACCGTCACCTTCCTGTCGGCCGTCCTGGCCGTCGTCATCGGCGCGGTGCTCATCGTCGTCTCCGACTCGGAGGTGCTGGCGAAGTTCAGCTACTTCACCGCCCGCCCGGGCGACGCGCTGACCGCGAGCTGGGAACTGATCAGCACCGCCTACTCGAACCTGCTCAAGGGCGCGCTCGGTGACCCGGAGGCGTACTCGGCCTGGTTCTCCGGAACCGGCACCTGGCAGGACGCGCTCGCCCCGATCTCGGAGACGCTCACCTACGCGGCGCCGCTGGTCTTCACCGGCCTGTCCGTGGCGCTCGCCTTCCGCGGCGGTCTGTTCAACATCGGCGCACAGGGCCAGGCGGTGCTCGGCTGCATCACGGCCGGCGTCGTCGGGTTCTCGTTCGGCCTGCCGATCGTGCTCAACCTGCTGATCGCGCTGATCGCCGGCCTGCTCGGCGGTGCGCTGTGGGGCTTCATCCCGGGCATCCTCAAAGCCCGTACCGGGGCCCACGAGGTGATCACCACGATCATGCTGAACTACATCGCCAGCCTCTTCCTGTCCTGGCTGGTGCTGCAGAAGGGCATCCAGGACCCGGACCGGACCGATGCGATCAGCAAGGCCGTCGCCGAGTCCGCACAGCTGCCGTCCTTCGGCGGTGTGCTCCGGGTGCACCTGGGCATCCTGCTCGCGCTGGCCGCCACGTTCGGCGTCGCCTGGTTGCTGAACCGCTCCGCGTTCGGGTTCGAGCTGCGTGCCGTGGGCGCCAACCCGCACGCCGCCGAGACCGCGGGCATCAGCGTCGCCCGGACGTACGCCCTGCTGATGGCCGTCGCCGGCGGTCTGGCCGGGCTGGGCGGCGCCGTCCAGGTGCTCGGCACCGCGCACGCGCTGACCCCCGCGGTGGCCGGCAACATCGGCTTCGACGGTCTGCTGGTCGCCCTGCTCGGCCGGAACAAGCCGTGGAGCACGTTCTTCGCCGCGCTGCTGTTCGGTGCGCTGCGCGCCGGTGGCAACCGGATGCAGTCGTTCTCCGGCATCTCGCTGGAGTTGGTCACGGTGCTGCAAGCCCTGATCGTCATCTTCATCGCCGCCCCCGCACTGGTGAAGGCGATCTTCCGACTCCGCGCCAGCCGCAATCTGCGGTCCGGCGTGACCCTGGCGAAGGGCTGAGGACATGTCGACCGCGACTGTGGCGGAGCTGACCGAGGTCGCCGCTCCGGAGCCGTTCTGGACCCGGCAGCGCCGCCTCGGCCTGGGCCTGATCATTTTCGGCGGCCTGGCCGCCGTGCTCTTCGGCGCGCTCGCCCCGAGCGAGGCCGCGCGTTTCACCCTGAGCGAGGACGCCGAGGGCGCCGCGCTCTCGATCAACGGCCAGTTCGGCGCGATCCTCTTCGGGGTGCTGACCGTGGCCGCCGGTGGCGTGCTCTTCGCAGGCCTGGCCAAGCGCCGCCAGACCCTGCTGCTCACCCTGGGCATCCTCTCCTTCGTCCTGTCCTTCCTCTGCTGGCAGGTGGCGGGCAAGTTCCTGCCGCTGGTGGACACCAGCAGTGGCACGCTGCAGCTGGCGCTGCCGCTGATCCTGGGCGCCCTGGCGGGTGTGCTCGGCGAGCGCTCCGGCGTGGTCAACGTGGCGATCGAGGGCCAGTTCCTGATGGGCGCCTTCGCCGGGGCGCTGGTCGGCACGATGGCCGGCAGCGTCTGGGCCGGCCTGATCAGCGCGGCCGTCGGCGGCGTGATCATCGCCGCCATCCTGGCCGTGCTCGCGATCCGCTACCTGGTCGACCAGGTGGTGGTCGGCATGGTGCTGAACCTGTTCGCACTCGGTATCACCGGCTTCCTCTACGAGCGGCTGATGCAGCCCGACGCGGCCGGCTACAACACCCCGCCGCAGATGCCGACCTGGAGCGTGCCCGGGCTGTCCGACATCCCGGTGATCGGCCCGGTTCTGTTCCAGGCGAACCTGCTGGTCTGGGTGGCGCTGCTGCTGGTCGTGGTGATTCACTTCGGGCTGACCCGGACCCGCTGGGGTCTGCGGACCCGGGCGGTCGGCGAGCACCCGACCGCGGCCGACACCGTCGGTGTCCGGGTGCGCGGCCTGCGCTACATGAACGTGCTGCTGGGCGGGGTGGTGGCCGGTCTCGGCGGCGCCTACTTCACCCTGGTGGCGACCGGGAGCTTCTCCAAGAACATGACCGCGGGCGCCGGCTTCATCGCGCTCGCTGCCCTGATCTTCGGCCGGTACTCGCCGTTCGGTGCGCTCGGCGCGGCGCTGTTCTTCGGCTTCGCGCAGAAGCTGGCGACCTACCTCAGCGCGGTCGGCAGCCCGGTGCCCAGCCAGTTCCTGAACATGCTGCCGTACGTGGCCACCATCATCGCGGTGGCCGGCCTGGTCGGCCGGGTACGCGCCCCGGCGGCCGATGGTCTCCCGTACATCAAGGGCTGAGGCAGAATCAGAGCTATGGAGATCGACTGGGCGGGGCTGCGCGCTGCCGCCATCGAGACGATGCGGCGCGCCTATACCCCGATTTCCGACTTCCCGGTCGGTGTGGCGGGGCTGGTCGACGACGGACGTGTCGTCGTCGGCTGCAACGTGGAGAACGCGTCACTGGGCATGACCCTGTGCGCCGAGTGCGGGCTGGTCAGCTCGCTGCACGCGACGGGCGGGGGTCGCCTGGTGGCGATCTCCTGCGTCGACGCGACCGGCGCCCCGCTGATGCCGTGCGGCCGGTGCCGCCAGCTTCTGTGGGAGCACGGCGGCCCGGATCTGCTGGTCGAGGCGCTGCCGCGGCCGCTGCGGATGACCGAGTTGCTGCCGCACGCGTTCGGCTACGAGGACATGGAACGGGTCACCGGTCCGGCCGGCGCCGCCGAGGTCCCGGCCGAGCTGGCCAAGTGGCGCGGCCGAGGCACGGTCTTCGTCCACCCCGACCTGTCCGGTGGCGAGACCATCTGGACCGGGTACTGGGAACGCTCGTCGGGCGAGCCCGGGACCAGCGAGGAGAAGGGCATCCTCGAGGAGGGCCCGAACTTCCCCGCCGCGGCCGCCGCCGTGGCCTGGGGATTGGTTCGTTCACCGCGGGTGGTCGTGGTGGACGCCGAAGGCAAGCTGTCCTGGGCCGGTGAAGGCGACACCCCCGAGGGCATTCCGCAGCGCTGGGAGGACAATTCGTGACCGGGTTCGCCGCGGTGGACGTGATCCGTGCCAAACGGGACGGCCACACACTCTCCGACGCGCAGATCGACTGGGTCGTCGACGCGTACACCAAGGGTCTCGTCGCCGACGAGCAGATGTCGGCGCTCGCCATGGCGATCCTGCTGCGCGGCATGACGCCGGGCGAGATCGCCCGGTGGACCGCGGCGATGATCGCCAGCGGCGAGCGGCTGGATCTCTCCTCGATCTCCCGGCCGACCGCCGACAAGCACTCCACCGGCGGCGTGGGTGACAAGATCACGCTGCCGCTCACCCCGCTCGTGGCCGCCTGCGGGGTGGCCGTGCCGCAGCTCTCCGGGCGCGGGCTGGGCCACACCGGCGGCACCCTGGACAAGCTGGAGTCGATCCGGGGCTGGCAGGCCAAGATCTCCAACGAGCAGTTCAAGAGCCAGCTGCAGGACATCGGTGCGGTCATCTGCGCCGCCGGTGAGGGCCTGGCCCCGGCGGACCGCAAGCTGTACGCCCTGCGTGACGTCACCGGCACCGTCGAGGCCATCCCGCTGATCGCCAGCTCGATCATGAGCAAGAAGATCGCCGAGGGCACCGGCGCGCTGGTGCTGGACGTCAAGGTCGGCTCCGGCGCCTTCATGAAAGATCTGGCGACCGCCCAGGAACTGGCCCGGACCATGGTCCAGCTGGGCGCGGACAGCGGGGTGACCACGGTCGCCCTGCTCACCGACATGAGCACTCCGCTCGGCCTGGCCATCGGCAACGCCAACGAGGTCGCCGAGTCGGTGGAGGTTCTCGCCGGTGGTGGCCCGGCCGACGTGGTCGAGCTGACCCTGGCCCTGGCCCGGGAGATGCTCGCCGCCGCGGGCGTGGACGGCGACCCGGAGAAGGTGCTCGCGTCGGGTGCCGCCATGGACACCTGGCGCGCGATGATCCGGGCACAGGGCGGCGACCCGGACGCACCGCTGCCGGTGGCCGCGCACACCGAGGTGGTGCGCGCGAGCCGGGACGGCGTGGTGCAGACGGTCGACGCGTACGGGATCGGCATCGCCGCCTGGCGTCTCGGCGCCGGGCGCGCCCGCAAGGAGGACCCGGTCAGCTTCGGCTCCGGCGTCCAGCTGAAGGTGCGCCCCGGCGACCGGGTGAAGGCCGGCGACGTGCTTCTCGAGCTACGCGCCGACGACGAGTCCCGGATCCCGGTGGCCCGCGACGACGCCGAACGGGCGATTGTCGTCGGCACCGAGGCGCCTATCCAGGCCCGCCTCCTCCTGGACCGCATCGCCGAGCCGACCGGCGGCGGGAAACCGAAGCAAACCCGCTAGATTCTCCGACCATGACCAAGGCCGCCCCCGATCCCCGAGCGGTTCGCGAGGCCAGCCTCGACGAACTCGCCCGGCTCGGCCTGCCCCTCCCGCCCCTGGCGTTCCCGCTGGTCTGGGAGGCGGGTGACACGGTTGAGCTGCGACCGGTCGCCGAGCTCGAAGCACGTGCCGCGGTGCTGCACGTGGTCGTCGCGCGCTGCTTCGGCATGCCCACCGAGGCGGCGATGAGCTGGTTGCTCGGGTCACACCTGGTCGATCTGGTCACCCCGCCGGAGTGGCAGTTCGTGATCGGGGCCAAGGGCGATCACCGCTCCTTCGTACTGCACCACGACGCGGTGTTCGCCCTGGCCTGGCTGCTCGGCCTGAGCCGGCACCTGGATCCCACGGTGCCGCCGGAGGACCGGCTGATGGGCCAGATGCCCGACCTGCCGGCCGGGGAGACCTTCGGCAGCTGGCGTTCCCGGTCACTCGTCGCGGTCCGCGACGCGACCGAGGCCGCGGTGCTGCTCGACCTCTACTACTGCCTGGACTGGGCCTTCCAGGAGGCCGAACAGCACGGCCGGCCGCTGCCGGGCGAGGTGGACAGCAACGCGATCGGCCAGCGCCGCTGGGCGCTGGAGTGGGCGGTCATCTTTCACGGCCCTTACCACGACAAACCCCCCGAATGGGAAGAGGTCGACCTTTCCGTCTGACTCCCGCTTCGCTGTGGTCAGGCTTCCAACCGGTTGAGGTACGCCCGGCCCCGTCCCGCCGGATCGAGGCAGTTCCCGGACTCCCCACCGCGAGCCCGACACCCATCGAGGCCCCAGCGCCGGCGCCGGGAAATGTGCGGTGGGACACCGGCCGCTAACGCGGCCGGTAGACCGCCAGATCGACCGCGGCGGTCACCGTGACGTCCCGGGTCGGCAGATCGTCCACCGGCACGTGGCGGGCGCTCGGCGTCATGCCGATCAGCGTGCGGGCCTCGGCGCCGCTCAGTTTGAGCTCGCGCCGGTGTGTGGTGCTCGACACGAGCGAGAACTGATCACCCAGCGTGGTGGAGACGCGAGCGGCCTTGTCCGGGTCCACCTGGATCAGGCCGTGTCTGGTGATCAGCTCGGCGAGGTGGTCGGCGGCCGGGGTGACCACCAGCAACAAACCGTCCGGGCGCAGGACGCGGTGGAACTCGGGACCGTTGCGCGGTGCGAAGACGTTCAGGATCACGGCTGCCGAGTGGTCCGCGACCGGAAGTGGCCGCCACAGGTCGGCGAGCACGGCCGCGGCGCGCGGGTGCGCCCGGGCGGCCCGGCGCAGCGCGGGCTTCGAGACGTCCAGGCCCAGGCCGGTCGCTGCCGGGGAGCCGTCCAGGAAGCGGGTCAGGTAGTCGCCCGTCCCGGTGCCCGCGTCGAGCACCAGCCCGTCGGTCCGGTGCCCGGCCAGCGCCGCGGCGATGAAGTCGTAGTGTCCGGCGGCCAGGAACTCGGCACGGTCGGCCACCATCTCGGCGGTGTCCCCGGTGTGCGGGAGACGGCCGGCGCTCAGATCGGCGTACCCCTGCTTGGCCATGTCGAAGCTGTGCCCGCGCGGGCAGCGCAGCGCCCGCTCGTGCCGGGCGAGTGGCTCACGGCACACCGGGCACCGCAGATACGGAATTGCTCCGTCGATCATCGGGCGCTTCCCTCTAGGCTCTTGAGGATGGCTGGCATCACGCACTCGGACATCGTCAAGGCACCGAAGGTTCTGCTGCACGACCACCTGGACGGTGGTCTGCGGCCGGCCACCATCGTGGAGCTCGCCGAAGCCGTCGGTCACGAACTGCCCACCAGCGATCCGGAGCGGCTCGGCGAGTGGTTCGTCGCGGCTGCCGACTCCGGCTCGCTGGAACGGTACCTGGAGACCTTCGCGCACACCGTGGCGGTGATGCAGACGCCCGAGGGTCTGCACCGGGTCGCCAAGGAGTGCGCGCTCGACCTGGCCGCCGACGGGGTGGTGTACGCCGAGATCCGCTACGCCCCGGAGCAGCACCTGGAGGGCGGACTCAACCTCGATCAGGTGGTCGAGGCCGTGCACGCCGGATTCCGCGAGGGCTGCGCCGAAGCGGCCGACCAGGGCCGGCCGATCCGGATCGGCACCCTGCTGACCGCGATGCGGCACGCGGCCCGCTCGCAGGAGATCGCCGAACTGAGCGTCCGCTACCGGGACACCGGCGTGGTGGGTTTCGACATCGCCGGCGCCGAGGCCGGTTTCCCGCCCACCCGGCACCTGGACGCCTTCGAGTACCTGCAGCGGGAGAACTTCCACTTCACCATCCACGCCGGCGAGGCGTTCGGCCTGCCGTCGATCTGGCAGGCCATCCAGTGGTGCGGTGCCGACCGGCTCGGCCACGGCGTCCGGATCATCGACGACATCTCCGGAGCGTCGGAGGGCCCGAGCGCGGCGACCGCGACCGGCGGCACCCAATCCGCGCCGCCGGTGCTGGGCCGCCTAGCCGCCTACGTCCGGGACAAGCGGATCCCGCTCGAGCTCTGCCCCTCGTCGAACGTGCAGACCGGCGCGACGCCGTCGATCGCCGAGCACCCGATCAAGCTCCTGCACGACCTGCGCTTCCGGGTCACCGTCAACACCGACAACCGGCTGATGAGCGGTACGTCGATGTCTCGGGAGATGACGCTGCTCGCGGAGGCGTTCGGGTGGGGCTGGATGGAACTACAGTGGCTGACGATCAATGCCATGAAGTCGGCGTTCATCCCGTACGACGAGCGATTGGTCTTGATCAACGAGGTGATCAAGCCGGCTTACGCCAAGCTGCTGGGGTGAAGTCGGGCTTTTCGCCCTTTCCTCGGATAGGGACGAACGTACGTCAAAAGAAATCGACGGTCAGGCTTTGCGGGTCCGCCGTTCGGCTAGACTGCCGCCTGCAAAGTCGGCAGAATCCGGCATCTTGCCTTGCCGATCGCTCAGAAGCGAGCCATCGTCGTTTCTACCGCGATCGACTAGGATCGGGTCCCGGTCGGCCAGCAGCCACCCCCCAACGCAGTGCCGACCGAGTGAGTGACCTTGAGAGATGTTTACATCTACAGGCAGTGATATGGGACCGGCGATGTCCAACTTCGACGTTGCAACATCGCGTCACACAACCGGTCCGTGTCCGCGTGCCCTTTCTCTTTGACACTTGTCGTGATGGAATCTCGGGGGCCCGACCCGGCGAGTCGGCCGTGCGCGGTGCCCGGCAAGCCGAATGCCGGGCCCGAATCAGGAGGACGGTGACGTGAGCAAGCGCCCCAACACGGCGAACGGCGTCATGTCGCGTCTGCGTCGACCGGCAGGTCGACTGCGAGACCTACCAATCTGGTCCAAGCTTGGCTTGATCATGTTGGTTCCGACCGTGGCAACGATCGTGGTTGGCGTCAACGGCCTCGTGGACCACATCGACGAGGCAAGCAACGCGGAGCGTGCTCGCACCCTCTCGGTGCTCTCGCAGAACGCCGGTGCGCTCGTCGACCACCTGCAGTCCGAGCGCACCTACGCGGTGATGCTGACCCTTGCCAAGGCCAACGGCAACAAGGAAGCCGCCGGCGCGTCGGAGAAGCTGTACAACGACGAGCACGGTGGCGTCGACGCCGCCAAGGGTCCGTATGTGCAGCAGAAGGGCGCGCTGGAAGACGTTCCGGAGAACGTCGGCGTGCTGCTGCTGCGCCTGGACAACAACCTCGAGGACCTGCCGTCGTTCCGCAGCAAGGTCGGTAACGGCAACGGCCAGGAGCCGGATCTCGAGGCCGTCAAGGTGGCCTACAACCAGCTGATCAACGACCTGCTCCAGGTGCGTGACGTCTCGGCTCAGCTCGCGATCGACCCCGATCTGAGCAACAACCTGCGTGTGGTCGCCGCGATCGCCCGGTCCAAGGACTTCGTCGCCCAGCAGCGGTACCTCGGTCATGAGGTGATCGCCAAGAAGGACTTCGCGGCTGATCTCCGGACCGCGTTCCTGCGCACCAAGGTCGGTCAGAAGCTCGCCGAGGACACCCTCACGGCGATCGGCACCGACAACGAGAAGACGACCTTCGAGAACACGGTCAAGGGCCTGAAAGAGACGGCCGCGACCAACCTGATCGATCCGCTTCTCGCGCTGCAGGGTGGCAACACCAAGAACCCGCCCTTCATGAACACCGCCGGGTGGGAAGAGGCGCTCAAGGGCTACAACGAGCTCTACCGCCAGGTGGAGACCAAGTTCGACGCCCAGATCGTCGAGGAAGCCACCACCCTGCGCGACGACACCAACCAGCGGGTCTTCCTGGAGACCAGCGTGCTGCTCGGCATGCTCCTGCTGGCCATCCTCTTCGCCTGGTTGGTCGCCCGGTCGATGGCCCGCTCGCTGCGTGAGCTGCGCCAGGGTGCCCTCGCGGTCGCCCAGTTCGGCCTGCCGCACGCGGTGAGCCGGCTGCGTGACCCGGCGCTCTCCGCGTCGCTCACCCCGGCCCAGGTCGCCGACCAGATCGCCGAGCCACTCCCGGTCCGCAGCCGGGACGAGTTCGGGCAGGTGACCGAGGCGTTCAACGCGGTTCACCTCGAGGCCGTGCGGACCGCGGCCGAGCAGGCCGCACTGCGCTCCTCCGTCGCGACGATGTTCGTCAACCTGGCCCGCCGTTCGCAGATCCTGGTCGACCGGCTCATCGGTCACCTGGACCGGCTGGAGCGCGGCGAGGAGGACCCGGACCGTCTGGCCGAGCTCTTCCAGCTTGACCACCTGGCCACCCGAATGCGGCGTAACGACGAGAACCTCCTGGTTCTCGCCGGCGCCGACTCGACCCGTGTGCAGCGCGAGCCGGCCGCCCTGATCGACGTGCTCCGCGCCGCGCAGTCCGAGGTCGAGCACTACACCCGTATCGAGTTCGGCATGATCGACCGGGAGATCGAGGTCGCGGCCCACGCGGTCAACGACATGGTCCACCTGGTCGCCGAGCTCTTCGACAACGCGACCGCCTTCTCCCCGCCGAACTCGCACGTCCTCGTCGAGGCGCGCAAGGTCGGGGAGAACGCGCTGCTGACCGTCGAGGACCATGGCATCGGCATCAGCCGCGAGCAGCTCCGCGACCTGAACGAGCGGCTCGCCAATCCGCCGACGGTGGACGTGGCCGTCTCCCGGATGATGGGCCTCGTCGTGGTCGCCCGGCTGGCCAACCGGCACGGCGTCCGCGTCGAGCTGCGGCCGGCCGACCGTGAGCGCGGCACCGTCGCCGAGGTGGGCCTGCCCATGTCGGTCCTGGCCGCGGCGGCCTCCGCCCGCGTCCACGGCGGCTACGGCGACCCGATGCAGCCTCCGGCGATCCCGTCGTTCGGCGAGCCCCTCGCTCTGGAGGGCGGCCGTGGTGGCTACCCCGGTGGGGGCCGGCCGTTCGAGCCGGCGAGCAACGGCAACGGCGCGGTGCCGTCCTGGTCCGATCTCACCGGCGCGGCTCCTCCGGCCAACCTGGGCATGAACGGCTCCAACGGTTCCGCCAACGGCTTCCACGGCCCGCGCAGCAACGAGGTCATCCCGCCGCTGCCGTCCGGTCCGCAGGGCTTCGCCGGTCTCGACGAGCTCGCGCAGCGTCGCGGCGGTGAGTACCCGCGTCCCGACAGCGAGCCGAACGGTTACGGTGCGCAGATCCCTCGTCAGCTGCCGGCCAACCCGGACAGCGGGCGCAACCCGTTCATGCCGCCGGTGTCCGCGCCGCCCGTGCCGCCGATCTCGGCTCCGCCGGTCTCCTCGGCTCCGCCCGTCTCCGGTGCGCCGGTCTCGGCGCCGCCGAACCGGCCGGTGTCGGCCACTCCGATCTCCGGGTCGCCGGCCGAGCGCAACCCGTTCGCCTCGGCGCCGCCGGCCTGGCCGCCGGTCGCCGCGGAGCGGGAGACCAGCGCGACCCCGCACGTGCCGGAGAGCCTGGCCGCCGCGCTCGACATGACCGCCGAACTGCCGCGATACCGGCCGGAGAGCTACGAGCCGCAGCCGCAGGTGGCCCGTCCGACCAACCCGCAGACGGCGTCCGTGCCGGCTTCGGCGCCGCCGGCACAGTCCGCCCCCGAGGCGCAGGCCTCCCCGGCGGAGGCGCACGCCGCTGCCGCCGCGCAGATCGCCGCCGCACAGGCGTCGGCGCATCAGGAAGGTTCGGTGCCGTTCGCGGACGAGACGATGGAGCTGCCGATCTTCCGGGAGCTCGAGTCGGCCTGGTTCACCACGGCTCGTACCGACGCGCCGCAGAGCACCACCAACGGTTCAGGTGACGAGCCGGTCCTCGCGCAGCGGATCCCGACCGGCGAGCCGACCCGCTCGGCCGGCGTGCCGCAGCAGGCCGGTCCGCCCGAGGACCGTGACCCGGCTCCGGTCGGGGCAGCAGCCACGGCCGGTGCCTATAGCGGAAACGGTGCACCCGGGTCGAACCCGTGGCGTACCGCTGCTGACGACGGCTGGCAGGCGGCCCGCGCGGCTGCCGAGGCGCCGGTCGAGACCACCACCACGGCGGGCCTGCCGAAGCGCACGCCGATGGCGCAACTCGTCCCCGGCGGTGTTGACCGGGGCGGTAACTCCGTCCAGCGCCGTACGCCCGAGGGGGTTCGCGGTCTGCTGTCCGCGTATCACCGGGGTGTGCAGCGCGGTCGCACCAAGGAACAATCGACCAACCTGGAGGAGACTCCGGGAGGGCAGCAGCCCTCGCAGGCTGGCAAGGAGCATGAGGCATGACATCTACGCAGGATCTCGGTTGGCTTCTGGCCAACTTCGCCGACCGCGTTCCCGGGGTCGCGCACGCGATCGCGGTCTCCGCCGACGGCCTGCTCCTGGCGTCGTCGCGGGACCTTCCGCGGGACCGTGCCGACCAGTTGGCGGCCATCGCGTCCGGCCTGGTAAGCCTGACCCAGGGCGCCGCGCGATGCTTCGAGGGCGGCGCCGTTCTCCAGACGGTCGTCGAGATGGACAATGGGTTCCTGTTCCTGATGTCCATCTCTGACGGCTCGTCGTTCGCGGTGCTAGCAGCTCGGAGCTGTGATGTCGGGCAGGTGGGCTACGAGATGGCGCTCCTGGTCGACCGCGTCGGAGAGGCACTGACCCCCGCGCCGCGTTCAGCGGCCGGGGTGCTGGGCTGAGAGGGGCGAGTAGCCGGCCTAGTCGGCTACTGTCAGAAACCTTGACAACTAATACACTTCTAGGGGCCGAGGGAGGGGTTGACGGTGACAATGCCTGAACGCGATGAGCCGACCGGCGCGCTGGTCAGGCCGTACGTCGTGACCCGTGGTCGGACCCGGCCGAAGCTTGAGATAGCGCTGGAAGCGCTGGTCGAGACAACCGTGCGCGGCCGTTCTGGGATGATCCGCGGCGGGCAGGGTGGAAGCGAGCATCAGTACATCGCGGCGATGTGTGACGGTGGGCGCGTTCAGTCGCTCGCTGAGATCGCCGCACGCATGCAACTGCCGCTCGGTGTGGCACGTGTGATCGTTGCTGACATGGCCACTGACGGTCTTGTTGCGGTTTACGAGCCCACCTCGCTTGAAGACGAGACCGACGCGGTAGGCACGGAACTGCTGGAAAGGGTGCTGAGTGGACTTCGCAGGCTCTGACATGTCGCACCGTCCCGCTGCGGGACGCGTGACATCGGCGAAGATTGTCATCGCCGGTGGCTTCGGCGTCGGTAAGACGACGCTGGTGGGGTCGGTCTCGGAGATCACCCCACTGACCACTGAGGCCATCATGACCTCGGCCGGTGTGGGTGTCGACGACAACCGGCAGGTGCCGGGCAAGATGACCACCACCGTGGCCATGGACTTCGGCCGGATCAGCATCGACCGTGACCTGATCCTCTACCTGTTCGGAACGCCTGGCCAGACGCGGTTCTGGTTCATGTGGGACGAACTGGTCCGGGGTGCGATCGGTGCCGTGGTGATGGTGGATACGCGTCGGCTCGCCGACTGCTTCGCCGCCATCGACTTCTTCGAGCACCGTCGCCTGCCGTACCTGGTGGCGATCAACTGCTTCGACGGCATGCAGTATCACAACGCGCAGGACGTCCGGGACGCACTTGCCGTCTCGAGCGACGTGCCCGTGGTGAGCTGTGACGCCCGCAACCGTGAGTCGACGAAGAACGTCCTCATCTCGCTTGTCGAGTATGTGTTGACGATGCGTCGCTCGCGCGCGGTAGCGCCGGCCTGACGAACGGTCGAAGCCCCGCTCCGGTCGCCGGAGCGGGGCTTCTGCATGCCTGCCGTCAGTCACTATGAGTGATTGATCGACTCCAGCAGGGCCGGAAGCTCGGTGAGGTCGTCGATGGCCAGCTCCGGGACGAACGTGTCCTGATCGTCGCGGAAAGTGTGCGCACCGGGATGGCCGGCGTTGGTGACGAGCGGGGTTTGCTCCCAGGCCTCGCAGAGTTCACTGGAACAGTCGCTGAGCAGTCCCAGGAGGTAACCGCGGGCTCGTAGCCGATCAGGGTGTCCAGGGCGCCGGTTCGCGGCTTGCGGACCCGCTCAGCGCCCGCGTGATGGCTGGCGACGGCCGCCGCGAGGGTCCGCTGGTCCGGTTCGGCGCCGCACTCGGTGGCGATCCTCCGCAACGTCTCGGCGGTGGCTCCGTAGCCGCCTACGACCCGCTGCGGGAAGCTGCCCGACATCGCCGTCCAGAACCGATCGGCCGGCACCCCGAGCACGGCCGCCGTCTCGGCGAACACGTCCGCCCGCAAGGACTCGGCGGAGGGGTCGGTCAGCGTACCGAAGAAGTCGAAGATGATCGCTCGCCTGCGGCAAGCCTGGTGCATGCGAAAGGGGCGCGACCCGATGGGTCGCGGCCCTTTCTGCTACGTCAGCGCCCGCCGTAGCCGGCGGGGGGGGTGTTGACGCTGTTTCGGAAATCGTCCGCGGGCTGCCCGTCCCGGGTGAAGTCCCAGCCGCCGGCGGCCTCCCGCCCAGGCCGGCCGCCCATGGCGAACCCGCCGATCTCCTGTCCGCGCCGCCAGCCACGGAAGTAGCCGGTGGTGTGTGCGGCGATAGAAGCCGCGTCCCGGACGATCCGCAGCGGACGCTCCTCCCGCAGCGGCGAGCCCGGCACCAGGTTGGCCTGGGGCACGCGCTTGGGCAGGCCGGCGGAGGTCTCGGCGGCCACGGCCGGGGTGGCCGCCTTCTCCGCCGCGCGCCATCTACTGTCGTTCGGGTTGGTCCAGTCCAGCTTGTCCGGCTTGTTGGTCTCGTCGTGCCCGGTGAACCAGGCGGACCGGGCCGCGGCGAAGATCAGCAGGTCACCGTCGCTGCCGTCGGCCGGAACCGGCGGAGTGGTGCTGCGATCCAGTGCGGTCAGTTTCGGGCTGCTGGAGGTACGGCTGTCGCCGTCGATCAGGCGCAGCGGCGGCCGGCCGGTCGAGTCCAGCCCGGAACCGCTGTCCCGGCCGCCGAGCTGCGAATCCGACATGCGCAGCGACGGCGGCTCCTTCGGCATGTCCTGCCACGGCGGCTTCACCCGGCCCGAGGGCGGCGAGCTGACCGACGCCGCGGCCGGGGCCGGGGGCACGTCCTCGCTCCCGGCGTTCAGCAGCGGCCAGTTGGCCCGCGAGCCCGGCTCCGGGGTCTCCTGGGCGGGCCGCTGGCCGGGCATCGGCAGGCTGTAGTCGGTGGGCCCACCGGGCACGCCGTTGGCCGCGGCGGGCTGACGCGTGTTCGGCCGGGCCGGGATGACTGTGCGCTGGCGCTCGGCACGGGCCCGGTTGATCTCGGCGTTGGTCAGCGTGGGCCGGAACGGCTCGCCGGCATCGGCCGGGCTGCTCCGGCCGGCGGCCGGCTGCACCGACGAGGGCGCCCCCGGCGTACGCGTAGACGGCACCGGGCGGGAACCCGGGGTGATCGGGGTCATGCCGGGCGGAGGCGGCGGCACCGAGACCGGACGGTTGCCCGGGTTGCCGGCCCGGCCAGGCAGGCCGTTCGCCGCGGCAGGTGCGACCGGCGGTGGTCCGATCGGAGCCGGTGCGACCGGCGGCGCGGTCATCGGCCGCGGGCTGGCCGGTCCGTTACCGGTGGTCGCCGGTTCCGGACGGCCACGCCGCCCGAAGCGCGACTCGGTGCTCGGCGCCGGCTGGAGCGGGGCCGGCTCGGAGGCCCGGCGAGCGGCGCGACGGCCGACGTTCGGGTTGCTGGTCTGGGGCATGGCCCGGGCGCTGAGCGTGCCCACCAGAGCGGAGCAGGCGGAATCGCACGAGCGGACGGCGCCGATCGCCTGACGTACCGCGTCGGCGGCGGCCGGAGCCAGGGACTTGTTGACCCCGCCCCGCCGGGGTGACTCGCTGATCGCCACGTGCAGCGCGGTGATGGCGGCGAACACCTGCTCCTCGCGGCCGGCGCCGGCCCGGGTCAGTTCGGCGGCGATCTCCCGGGCGGTCTGCTCCGGGTCGGCGCCGCGGCCGGTCAGCCGGCCGGGCTCGGGCACCGCGTCCAGGACGGCGAGTGCCAGGGGGTGTGCCGGATCCGGGTACGCCCGGAGGGCGGCGGGGTAGAGCTCACGCAGCACCTCGCGCAGGGCCACGGCCGCCGAGTTCCGCCCGTTCAGCATCGCGACGTGCGCGGCCAGAACCGGCTTGTAGCTGACCAGGTCGCGCGGGGTGGACAGGGTCACCGCCGCGATCGCACCGGCCTGCAGTGCCCGGGCCAGGCCCACCGCGCGGCGAGCGGCGGCGGGCGCCTGGATCTCCTCGGGGGAGTCGTCGTCGGTGAAACGTTCGGCGAAGTCGTCCGCGTCGTCGTCGTCGACCACGACAAGCGGCCGGCCGGCCGCGGTCAGCAGTGAGGTGACCACGTGGTCGTCGCTGTCGGCGGCGACCGCCGCGTCGCTGAAACCCGTCGTCCGCTCCACGAGCAGCGAACCGAGCTCGGCGTAACCGGCCGGGTCGTCGCTGATCTCATGGACGCCGAGCAGCCGGCCTGCGTCGTCCACCACGGCGATGGTCAGCGGTGCGGCCGAGGCCGTACGCACCGAATCATCAGCCGACGCCAGACCGCAGTACACGCGCACGAGCGCCACGGCGTCGTCCTCCTCCCCGGGACTGCTGCTTCTCTGTGGCCAAGGACTGATGTTCCCTGGTAATCGGTCAGTCACGCCAGTCCACAGCGGCAGAGATCTTGCCGATGACGGAGCGCCAGCCCAAACTCGCCTGTTGTGCCCCGATTTTCTTCAATCGGCGACGACCGAAGAAACCGCCCATACCACCACTTTCCGCGGCGCGGAGGGACTCGTCCAGGTCGTCAAGGGGTGAGCCCGGCGACAGTGCCAGGATCACCGGCTTGAGGCGGAGTGCGTATCCCAGGTCCCGGGCCACTTCACCGGCGGCGATGAGCAGCGGCAGATCCCACGTGTCATGTCCGCCACGCAGGTTCTCCACCACGAGGTCCAGCTCGTAGCGGTCGTCCGGCAGCGGGTCGATGTCGCTCGACTGTACTCGCTCGACGAGGGTGCCCCAGCTGTCCAATTGTGCGAGATCGTGCGGAGCACCCGAACGAAGGAAGGAGACAAGCGATTCGGCGCTCTTGAAGGCGAGCAGGCGGCCCTTGTGGCTGAGGAACATGGGTACGTCCTCGTCGGCCGCCTGGGCCGCGGCCTCCTCCGGTTCGTCCTCGAAGTCGGCCGGATCGGGCTCACCATCAGCCTTTGCGGCGCTCTTCTCGTCCGCGTCGCCCTCGGCGATCAGCGCCTGGAACTCCTCGTCGACGATGACTTCCTCGTCGTCGTCGGCCGTGTCGAGCGGGCGCTTGCGGTTCTCGAACGGGTCGTCCTCGTCGACCTCGATCTCGGTCGGCGTCAGCTCGGACGCCTTCCGGTGCGCCCGCAGCGTCAGCCCCACTCCGCCAGGAAGGGCGATCTCAACCGGCTGGATGCGGACGCTCTCCCAAAGCTCACGCCCGGAACCGCCCTCGGTCGAGGACTTCTCGGCCACCGGCGCGGAGGCCTCGGGCTCGTCGGACTGGCTGGTCACGGTAGACCTCCGGGTGATCTGGGGGTGGCGGGACGGGTGACTCTGGGCACACACCCTAGTCGGCAACGCTGTGTGACAGAGGCCCCGTCCCTTTGGTCAGAGCCACCCGCGGCGGAAAACCAAGAGTAAAACCGTTTTAGTGGCCCTTCGGGTGCCACACGGTCTTGGTCTCCAGGAAAGCGGTCATCGGACGCAGCCCCGGGTCGGCGGTGAAGTCGGTGCCGCCGAGCCCTGGCCGGAGCACCCGCTTCAACGTCCCGGCGGCGGCCCGCTCCAGCTCAGCGGCCAGTTCGGCGTGCTCGACGCCGGTCAGGTCCAGGCCGTTCACGTCGGCGTGCGAGGCGAGCCAGGGTGCGGTCTCCGCGTACCGGCCGGTGAGGATGTTGACCACGCCGCCGGGTACGTCGGAGGTGGCCAGCACCTCGGCCAGGGTGACCGCGACCTGCGGGTCCGCGGCCAGGACGACCACCGTGTTGCCGGTGACCACCGCCGGGGCGACCACGCTGACCAGGCCGAGCAGCGAGGGCGGGGCGACGATCGCGACCACGCCGGTGGGCTCCGGCGCCGAGATGTTAAAGAACGGCCCGGCCACCGGGTTGGCACCGCCGGCCACCTGGGCGATCTTGTCGGACCAGCCCGCGTACCAGACCAGGCGGTCGATCGTCGCGTCCACCTCGGCGGCGGGGACACCGAGCGTGGTGAACTCGGCGCGCCGGCCCTCCACCATCTCGGCGACCCGGTAGAGCACCTGTCCCCGGTTGTACGCCGTCGCGCCGGCCCACTTCGGCTGGGCGGCACGGGCGGCCAGCACCGCGTCCCGGGCGTCCTTGCGGGAGGCGAGGGCCACGTTGTCGCCGTTCACCACGTACGTCCGTCCTGACTCGCTGCGAGGGAAGGCGCCGCCGATGTAGAGCTTGTAGGTCTTGCGTACGGAAAGCCGCGTGGGCTCCGCCGCCTTGGCTGTCTTAGGCAAGGTACGCCTCCAGGCCGTGCCGGCCGCCTTCCCGGCCGTAGCCGGACTCCTTGTAGCCGCCGAACGGCGACGTCGGGTCGAACTTGTTGAACGTGTTGGCCCAGACCACGCCGGCGCGCAGTTTGTCGGCGACCGACAAGATCCGGGAGCCCTTCTCCGTCCAGATGCCGGCGGAGAGGCCGTACGGCGTGTTGTTGGCTTTCTCGATCGCCTCGGCCGGGGTCCGGAAGGTCAGCACCGACAGCACCGGCCCGAAGATCTCCTCCCGCGCGATCCGGTGTGCCTGGGTGACTCCCGTGAAGATCGTCGGAGCGAACCAGAAGCCCCGGTCGGGCAACTGGCAGGCCGGCGACCAGCGTTCCGCACCCTCGGTGGCACCGATTTCCGACAATTCGGTAATTCGCGCCAACTGTGCCGCTGAATTGATCGCGCCGACGTCGGTGTTCTTGTCCAGCGGATCGCCGACCCGCAGCGTCGCCATCCGCCGTTTCAGCGAGGTGAGCAGCTCCTCGGCGATCGACTCCTGCACCAGCAGGCGGGAGCCGGCGCAGCAGACGTGCCCCTGGTTGAAGAAGATGCCGTTCACGATGCCCTCGACCGCCTGGTCGATCGGCGCGTCGTCGAAGACGATGTTCGCCGCCTTGCCGCCCAGCTCGAGGGTCAGCCGTTTCCCGGTGCCGGCCACCGCGCGGGCGATCTCCCGCCCCACCTCGGTCGAGCCGGTGAAGGCCACCTTGTTCACGTCCGGGTGCTGCACCAGGTACGCCCCGGTGTCGCCGGCGCCGGTCACGATGTTGACCACGCCGGGTGGCAGCTCGGCCTGCCGGCAGACGTCGGCGAAGAAGAGTGCCGACAGCGGGGTGGTCTCGGCCGGCTTGAGCACCACGGTGTTGCCGGTGGCCAACGCGGGTGCGATCTTCCAGGCCAGCATCAGCAACGGGAAGTTCCACGGGATGACCTGGCCGGCGACGCCGAGCGGGCGCGGATCCGGGCCGAACCCCGCGTAGGCCAGCTTGTCGGCCCAGCCCGCGTAGTAGAAGAAGTGTGCGGCGACCAGCGGCAGGTCGACGTCGCGCGACTCCTTGATCGGCTTGCCGTTGTCCAGCGACTCCAGCACCGCGAGCTCACGCGAGCGCTCCTGGATGATGCGGGCGATCCGGAACAGGTACTTGGCGCGCTCCGAGCCGGGCATCGCGGACCAGGAGGCGAAGGCGCGGCGCGCGGCGGCGACCGCCCGGTCCACGTCCTCCTGGCCGGCGGCGGCCACCTCGGCGAGGACCTCCTCGGAGGCCGGGTTCACCGTCTTGAAGACGTTTCCGTCCACGGCCTGCTCGAAGGAGCCGTCGATGAAGAGCCCGTACGACGAGGCGATCTCGACGACGGAGCGGGATTCCGGTGCTGGTGCGTACTCGAACATCGCCCTCACTCAGTCCAGGGTGAAGTAGTCAGGGCCGGCGTAGTGGCCGGTGGTGAGCTTGGTGCGCTGCATGAGCAGGTCGTTGAGCAGTGAGGAGGCGCCGAACCGGAACCAGTCCGGGTGCAGCCAGTCGTCGCCGACCGTCTCGTTGATCATCACCAGGTACTTGATCGCGTCCTTGGTGGTCTTGATGCCGCCGGCCGGCTTCACGCCGACCTGCCGACCGTGCCGGTCCCGGAAGTCGCGGACCGCCTCCAGCATGACCAGGGTGACCGGCAGGGTGGCGTTCACCGCGACCTTGCCGGTGGAGGTCTTGATGAAGTCGGCCCCGGCCAGCATCGCCAGCCAGGACGCCCGGCGCACGTTGTCGTACGTCGCGAGCTCGCCGGTCTCCAGGATCACCTTGAGGTGGGCCGCACCGGCCGCCTCCTTGACCGCGACGATCTCCTCGAAGACCCGGCGGTAGTCACCGGCCAGGAACGCGCCCCGGCTGATCACCATGTCGATCTCGTCGGCGCCGGCGGCGACCGCCTCCCGGGTGTCCGCGAGTCGCACCTCGAGCGGCGCCTGCCCGGAGGGAAACGCGGTCGCGACGCTGGCCAGGTGCACTCCCGAGCCGGCCAGCGCGGCCGCGGCGACCGGGGCCATGGCCGGGTAGACGCAGATCGCGGCGACCGGCGGGCAGCTCGGGTCGGCCGGGTCGGGCCGGATCCCCTTGGCGCAGAGCGCGCGCACCTTGCCCGGCGTGTCGGCGCCCTCCAGGGTGGTCAGGTCGACCATCCGGATGGCCAGGTCGATCGCGCTCGCCTTGCTCGTCGTTTTCACCGATCGGGTGGCGAGGGCGGCCGCACGGGCCTCGACGCCAACCTTGTCGACACCGGGCAGCCCATGCAGGAAGGAGCGGAGATCTGACAGCCCGGTGGCCGCTGTCACAGTCATGAAAGCGATTCTACGCAGCCCGCCGACAGTTGATCTTGATGGAGCGGTAGGTTGACCTCGTGGACGTCCTGGTTGTAGATCACCCGCTGGCCCAGACCCGCCTCACCGCGATGCGCCGGGCGGACACCGACTCCGGCGTCTTCCGCGCCTCCCTGCACGAGCTCACCACCATGGTGGTCTACGAGGCGGCCCGTCTCTTCGCCGTCGAGAAGTACCCCATCGAGACCCCGGTGGCGCCCACCGAGGGCACCCGGCTGGCCAACCCGCCGCTGATCGTGCCGGTGCTCCGGGCCGGTCTCGGCATGGCCGACGCGGCGCTGGGACTGCTGCCCGAGTCCTCCATGGGCTTCGTCGGGCTGGCCCGGGACGAGAAGACGTACGAGCCGCGGGCCTACATGGAGTCGCTTCCCGGCGATCTCTCCAACCAGCCGGTCCTCGTCCTCGACCCGATGCTCGCCACCGGCGGATCGCTGCTGCACTGCTGCAAGCTGCTCGCCGACCGGGGCTGCACCGACATCATCATCTGCTGCGTGCTGGCCGCGCCGGAGGGCATCGAGCGGCTCTCCGCCTCCGACCTGCCGCTGCGCCTGGTCACCGCCTCGATCGACCAGGGGCTCAACGACAAGGCGTACATCGTGCCCGGCCTGGGTGACGCCGGCGACCGGCAGTTCGGCGGCATGCGCCGCTTCTAGGCGGCTCAGACGTAGGACCAGCCGGTGGCCCGGCCGCCGGCGAACGGCATGACGCCGTGGAACGGCCGGGGTTCCGCGGCGAAGACGAGCGGGAGGAAGTTCCGGTCCGACTCCCACATCGGGAGCCGGCCGGCCAACAGGTCGGCCTTCTCCACCCAATGCAGCGACCCTTCCGGATTTCCGGCCAGCGGGGTGCCCGACCAGTCCGGAATCCGGAACAGAAAGCCGAACCAGTTCTCCCCGTTTCGGCCGAACCCGGGCCAGGAGATCGTGCCGGCCAGGTCGAGCCGGTGGCACTCCAGTCCGGCCTCCTCGGCGACCTCCCGGCGCATGCCGGTGACCACGTCCTCGTCCGGCTGCAACTTGCCGCCGAGTCCGTTGTAGTAGCCGTAATGGAGATCGTCGGGCCGGGTGTCCCGCCGGATCATCAGAACCCGGCTTTGGTCCGGGGAGAGGACATAACCGAGGGTAGCGAGGATGGCCTGCACGAGAGTTCACCCTAGGGCCGGTGCAGAATAGGGTGGCCGCACACGGTGGGCGATCAACCTGGCGAAAATGCTGTACCATCGCGTCCGCCGCCGTCGATGCGCGGCCACCGCCATGCTGCGGCGTTTCAGCGTGCGTTGTTGCAGGGAGTCACCATCTCCCTACGCACTTTAAACTTTCTCTCGTTCAGGAGGAACGCCCATGACGGGCTCCCAGCCTGCCATCCCACCCGCTCGCCCCGTGATCGGTGAAGACGAGATCGAGGCAGCGGTCCGTGTGCTGCGTAGCGGCATGGTGGTTCAGGGCCCGGAGGTCGCGGCCTTCGAACGCGAGTTCAGCGAGCTGGTCGAGGGCCGGCACTGCGTCGCGGTGAACTCCGGCACCTCCGCGCTCCAGCTCTCGCTGCTCGCGCTGGACTTCAAGCCGGGCGACGAGGTGATCGTCCCGTCGTTCTCGTTCGCCGCGACCGCCAACGCGGTCCGGCTGGCCGGCGGTGTCCCGGTCTTCGCGGACATCGAGGCGGACACGTTCAACCTCGATCCCGACGCGGTCGCCGCGGCGATCACGCCGCGCACCGTCGCGATCATGCCGGTGCACCTGTACGGCCACCCGGCCGCGATGGACCGCCTCATGCCGCTGGCCGAGGCGCACGGTCTCACCGTGGTGGAGGACGCCGCTCAGGCGCACGCCGCCGCGCTGAACGGCACGCCGGTCGGCGCCTTCGGCATCGCCGGCTGCTTCAGCTTCTACCCCACGAAGAACATGCACTCCCTCGAGGGCGGCATGATCACCACCGGGGACGCCGAGTTCGCGCGCAAGCTGCGCCTGCTGCGTAACCAGGGCATGGAGAAGCAGTACCAGAACGAGATCGTCGGCGCGAACATGCGGATGACCGACGTCGCCGCCGCGATCGGCCGGGTGCAGCTCGGCAAGCTCGGCGGCTGGACCGAGCGTCGCCGCGCCAACGCCGCGTACCTGGACGAGCGGCTCACCGGTGTGGCCGTCCCGCCGGTCGCGCCGGGCGCCAAGCACGTCTACCACCAGTACACGATCCGGGTCTCCGGCGACCGGGAGGCGTTCCGGGCCGCGCTCAGCGAGCGGGGCGTCGGCAGCGGCTCCTACTACCCGACGCCGATCCACCGGCTGAAGCCCTACCTGAACGAGGACGGCACGCCCGGCCCCTGGAAGCTGCCGGAGACCGAACGCG
The DNA here is from genome assembly GCF_015704865.1 of Actinoplanes aureus. Taxonomy (GTDB): domain Bacteria; phylum Actinomycetota; class Actinomycetes; order Mycobacteriales; family Micromonosporaceae; genus Actinoplanes; species Actinoplanes aureus. Next base: position 61,405 of record NZ_JADQTO010000004.1, read on the forward strand.
CCACGGGCGAGGTTCTGTCGCTGCCGATCTACCCCACCCTGACCACCGAAGACCTCGACCGCATCGTCGAGGCCGTCAACGCCGCGGCGGTGGCCGCGTGACCGCCGTGCTGCGCGCTGGACTGATCGGCCTGGGCGCGATGGGCCGCAACCACGCCCGTGTCCTCGGCGTGCTCGACGGTGTCGAGCTGGTCGGCGTGATGGACCCGGCGCCGGGTGTCACCGGGCCGTTCGGTGTGCCGGTGGTGCCGGACGTCGAGCAGCTGCTCGCGCTCAACCTCGACTACGCCGTGGTGGCCTGCCCGACCGGCCTGCACGAGGAGATCGGCCTGCGTCTGGCCGAGGCCGGCGTGCACACGCTGATCGAGAAGCCGCTCGCGCCCTCGATCGATGCCGCGAAGCGGCTCGTCGAGGCTTTCGAGCGCCGCAACCTGGTCGGCGCGGTCGGCCACATCGAGCGGTACAACCCGGCGCTGCAGAGCCTGCGGACCCGCCTGGAGGCAGGCGAGCTCGGTGACATCTACCAGATCGTCACCCGGCGCCAGGGCCCGTTCCCGGGCCGGATCGCCGACGTCGGCGTGGTGATGGACCTGGCCACCCACGACATCGACCTGACCGCCTGGGTCACCGGCCGCGAGTACACCAACATCGCGGCGCGTACGGTCTCGCGCAGCGGTCGCCCGCACGAGGACATGGTCTCCGCGGTCGCCACCCTCGAGGACGACGTGATGGCCAACCACCTGGTGAACTGGCTGAGCCCGTTCAAGGAGCGGTCCACGGTCATCACCGGCGCGCGGGGCAGCTTCGTCGCGGACACCCTCACCGCCGACCTGACCTTCTACGCCAACGGCGCGACCAGCACCGAGTGGGAGGCGCTGCGCGCGTTCCGCGGTGTGGCCGAGGGCGACATGATCCGGTACGCGATCCCGAAGCGGGAGCCGCTGCTGGTCGAGCACGAGCGCTTCCGTGACGCGGTCGAGGGCAAGGAGAGCGACATCGTCACTCTCAAGCAGGGGTTGCGTACGGTTGGTGTCGCCGACGCCGTTCTGCGGTCCGCTCAGGACGGTATGACGGTCGAGATTCCACGGTGACGAGGTCGCCGCGCCGCGCAGGAAGGTTTGAACGATGACAACGGAGGCGCGCGCTCCGCGGCTTCTCGTGATCGTCGCCAACGGCATCACCGGCGACTCGCGGGTCCAGAAGACCGCGGTCGCCGCCGCCCGCGCCGGGTGGGAGGTGACCCTGCTCGGCACCGGTGGCCGGCGGGGTCGCCGGCAGACGACGATGATGGGCGAGGTCACGGTCATCCGCCTCCCCGTCACCGCCGACTACGCCCGCCGCAGCAAGGGGAACCGGGTGCGGCGGATGGTCACCCAGACCACGATCCGCAACCAGGAGGGCCTGGTCGGCGTCAACGCCGCCTATCAGGCCTGGCTTCGGCAGGCCACCGCCCGGATCGGCCGGATGCGGACCAGCGACGGCCCGGCCGCGGTGGTGCTGAAGCCGGCCAGCAAGGCGCTCGGCGCCGCGGTCAAGGCCCGCCGGCTGCTGCACCGCCTGCGCGTCAAGGCGTTCAAGTGGGAAGAGCGGCAGGTCGGGCGCCCGACCGGGTCGTGGCAGCGGGACCAGCCGTCGCTTGTCGACCTCGACCTGGTGTTCGGCCCCGTGATCGAGAAGCTGCAACCCGACGTCATCCACGCCAACGACGTCACCACCATCCACACCGTGGCGCTGAGCGTGGCGCGGATGCGGGCCCGGGGCCAGAAGGTCGCCTGGCTCTACGACGCCCACGAGTACATCGCGGGCATCGACTGGCCCAAGCCGCGCGAGGACCGGGCGTACAAGGCGGTCGAGCGTGAGTTCGTCGGTCAGGCCGATGCCGTGGTCACCGTGTCGCCGGAGATCGCGCGGATGCTGCGCGAGAACTTCAAACTGCCGGAGACCCCGCTCGTGGTGCGGAACGCGCCGATCCGAGAGGTGGTCGGCAAGACGTATCCGAAACCGTCGGTCCGGGAAGCCTGTGGCGTCGCCGAGGGCGTTCCGCTGATGGTCTACTCCGGCTGGCTGGCACCCGCGCGCGGCGTCGGTACGGCGGTCTCCGCCCTGCCCCTGCTGCCCGGTGTGCACCTGGCGATCGTGGCCGGCCGGGCCAGCGCCGAGCAGGACGCCCTGCGCGCGCGTGCGGCCGAGCTGGGTGTCGAGGACCGGGTGCACGTGGTCCCGTACGTGCCTCAGTACGCGGTGCCGGACTACCTCTCCTCGGCCGACCTCGGCCTGATCTGCCTGCGGCGGATCCGCAGTCACGAGATCTCGCTCCCGACCAAGCTGGCGGAGTACCTGCACGCCGGTCTGCCGGTGATCGTCAGCGATCTGCCCGTCCAGGTGGAGTTCGTGCAGCGGACCCGCATCGGCGAGATCTTCGTCGTCGACGACACCGAGGACTTCGCCGAGGCGGTCAAACGGGCCCTGGAACACAAGGCCGAGCTGGTGGCGAACATCAGCGACGCTCTGCTCCAGGAGTTCTCCTGGGAGCGCCAGGCCGAGGGGCTGATCGAGCTGTACCGGCGGATCGCCCCGCGTGCACCCAAGGGCACCCGCCCGGACATCCCGTGGGACGTCGACGAGGGCGCGGCCGCGACGCCGCCGGCGGTGCTGGAGACGGCACCGGGCCCGCTGCCGACCTGGCGTCCGCTCGACGTGACCGCCACGGTTCGCCTGGGTCTGGGCCCGGCCAACTACGCGGGTCAGCTCGCCACCTTCGCCCAGGCCATCTGCCGCGACAACGCCGGCGTCACCGCCGAGGTGGTGATGCGGCGCAGCGCGGACTCGTACGTCTTCCCGGCCGACGTCTACGTTGACCGGGACCGCCAGGGCGAGCTGGACGTGCAGATGGAGCAGGTGCGCCGCGTGGTCGGGCGGTACACCCACCTGATCGTCGACGCGTTCCTGCCGGTCTTCGGTTATCTGAACGGCGACACGATCGAGGGCGACCTGCCGGCGCTGCGGCGAGCCGGGATCAAGGTGGCGCTGCTGGCGCACGGCAGCGAGATCCGGCACCCGTTGCGGCACCGGGACCGGTACCCGTTCTCGCTCTTCCACGACGCGCCCAAGGACATCGTGCCGCGGTACGCCGCACGCGCCGAGCGCAACCGGCGGATCGCCGAGGAGAGCGGCCTGCCGCTCTTCGTCACCACCCCGGACCTGCTCGACGACCTGCCGGCCGCCACCTGGTCGCCGCTGGTGGTCGACGTGGACTCGTGGACCAGTGACGAGCCGGTGATGGAACGGTCGCGGCCCAAGGTGCTGCACGGCCCGTCACAGCGGTGGACCAAGGGCACCGACCGGATCCTGCCGGTGCTGACCGAGCTGCACGACAAGGGTGCGATCGAGCTCGTGCTGGCCGAGCGGGTGCCGTGGGAGACGATGCGCGAGCTGGTCCGTACCTGCGACATCGTGGTGGATCAGTTCGCGGTGGGCAGCTACGGCACGTTCGCGGTGGAGGCGATGGCCGCCGGCCGCCCGGTGGTCGGTTACCTCGACGAGCGCGTGCACAAGGCCGCCGGGGTGCGGCCGCCGATCGTCAACGTCACGCCGGACCGGATCGGCGAGGCGCTCGAGTCGTTGCTGGACGATCGGGCCCGCACGGTCGAGATCGCCAAGGAGTCCGTCGCGTTCGCCCAGGAATATCACGACGGGCGGCGTACCGCTCAGGTGTTCGCGGACTTTCTGCGGCCCTGACGGATCCGCGTGAGACGGTGGCTGCGCCCGGCGGGCGCAGCCACCGTTCTGCTATTTGCGCCGGATGAACGAGCGCAGCTTGGCCTCGAAGGGCAGCAGTACGTTCTCGCGGGTGTACTGCTGGGCGTGCTTGAGCGCCGCCGCCTCGACCTCCGGGGTCAGATCCTCGGCCGCCTTGCCGGCCTCGATCATGGACTGTGCGATGTCGTCCGGGTCCAGGCTGTTGGCGTTGAACCAGAGCGGATAGTCGGCGAGCACCTCGGCCGCGGCGATGCCCGGCGCGTGCACCGAGACGATCGGCCGGCCGTTCGCCATGTACTCGAAGATCTTCCCGGAGGTGACGTACTTCGCGCCCCCGGCGAGGAAGACCAGGATGTCGCTCTCGGCGTACGCGTGCGCGACCTCGGTCTTGGAGACCGGCCCGCGGTAGTACATCCGGGTCTCCCCGCTGCCGCCCGCCTGGTTGTCCTCACCGAGGTTCAGCTGCTGGGACAGCGAGATGTGCCCGCCCTTGAAGAAGCCCAGGTGGCCGTAGATGTTGAACTCGGCGTCGGCGAGCAGCGGATGGGTGCGGGCCTTCTCCCACGCCTCCACCATCTCGCGGACCGGCTGTGCGCCGGTCACCGTGCCCACATAGGAGTAGCGCAGCGGACGGTGCTCGTCCCGCGGCTCGAGGCCCGGATGCTTGGGGTCCTCGAGCACGTCCGGGTCCCAGCCGTTCGGCACGATCATCATCTTGTCCGCCTGCCGCGGGTAGCGGTCGGCGTGCCACTGGCGCAGGGCGTCGTTGACGAACACCGCGGCCGAGGCCTTCTCCAGGACCCGGCGCTCCCATCCCCAGGCCGAGTGACCATCGGGGAACGCCGGCTTCTCCTTGAACAGGTCAAGGGTCCAGGCGTCGCGGTAGTCGACCACGAACGGCACCCCGGTCAGCCGGTTGATCAGGTACGCCGACGCGAACGAGGCGAACGGGTTGCCGGTGGCGACCACGATGTCGAACGGGTTGCGGGCGTGCTCCTTCAGCGCCTCGATCACCGACGCCAGCCCCCACGAGCTGTAGTGCTCGGGGAAGGGCTTCAGGCTCAGGTCGTAGAACGACTTCGCCAGGATCGGGAATTGCCGGCGGAACCGGCTGAACTTCCGGACGTCGTGGTCCCAGATGAACTGGTTGAGCCACGGCCGCTTCACCTTGATCCGAGGATCGATGGTCTCCAGGAGCTTCTCGTCCACGGAGCCGACAGCCTCGTAGAAGAAGCGCAGCGGTGCGGCGAAGACGGTGACGTCCCATCCCTGCGCCGTCAGGTGGTTGGCGGTGGCGCGGGCACGGTAGACACCGCTCGCCCGCGACGGCGGGAAATAGAACGCCAGGTACAGCACCCGGGGTGGGCGCGTGCCATCCGACCTGCTCATCGATCTCCTATGCCGTAGGCCACCTGGGGTAGCTCGGTGCCGCCGTAGGTGCGCAGTAGTGAGACGGCGACCGGCATCGACGCGGGGTCGTTCACCACCAGCACATCCAGTTTGCCCATCGCTGTCTCGTACCGCCGGATCAAGCGGGCCGTCCGGTCACCGGATCCGCGCCGGGCAAGCGGCAGGAACACCTTCCGGTGCAGCTTGTCGGCGACCCGGCGACGGTACGCCTGCCAGGCCCGATCGGACCGGCCCTTCAGGGCGCGGCGCGGCAGGCGGTACAGCATCAGCTGCTCCCAGCGCAGCCAGGTGTGCCGCAGCTCCAGCTCGGCCTGGGCCACCAGGCGTACGCCCGGCGCCGGCTTGTCGTTACGCCAGAGAGCGGTGTCGCCGACGACGACGGTCGCGTTGCCGCCGTCCGCGGTGACGAGCGCGGCGTCGTCCAGCGCGGCGCGCCGCCGGGTACCACCCAGCGCCAGGATGAGTACGTTCCGGTCAGCCATCGGAGCCCTCCCGGTCGAACCACACGCGGTGGTGCGCTTCCGCCACGGCGGGGTAGCCGTAACGGCCGGCGAGCTGCTCCCGGACGGGCCGCAGGTCGAGCCCGGCGGCGAGCCGGTCCCGTACCCGGCGGTAGGCCGCCACCAGGGCGTCGCTGGACTCCTCGACGTCCACCATCTCACCGGCGGCGTCCTCGAGCCCGGCGAGGATCTCCTCCGGTCCGCCGCACTTGGTGACCAGCAGCGCCATCCCGGCCGCCACGGCTTCCACCACGACCATGCCGAACGTCTCGAAGCGGCTCGGATGCACCAGCAGGTCGTGCTCGCGCATCATCCGCAGCGCCTCCTCCGGCGGCTGCATACCAGTGAACTTCACCGCGTCCGCGACGCCCAGCTCGGCCGCCTGCTTGACCAGCGCGCGGCGCATGTCGCCGTCACCGACCAGGGTGAGGGTGAGTTCGGGGTCCTCGGCCCGGCACCGGGCGAACGCCTCCATCAGCCAGTGCACGCCCTTGCGCTCGGTCAGGTTGCCGACGAAGAGCCAGCGGCGCGGGTTCCGGACCGGTGCGGCGCGTTCGGCGGCGAACGAGATCGGGTTGGGCACGAAGCCGATGCGGTCCTGGTGCTGCGGGAAGGCCTTCACGAGCGGGTCACGGACCGGGTCGCCGACGGCGAAGAAGCCCGCGCAGCGCTGGAGCAACTCGTCGTACATCGCGCGCGCTTCCGGCTGCTCCAGCACGCGGTCCAGGAACGTCGCGTGCTCGGTGACGTAGATCCGGGCGTCCGGGCGGGCGTTGCGCAGCGCGGCCCATCCGCCGGGAAGGCCGACATGGGCGTGCACCACCGGAGCGGCAAGCGGTTCGTTGTCCAGCGCCGACCTGAGCACGGCCTCGTGCCGCCGCGCGATGGCGGCATAGCTGAGGCCGACGGTCAGAGGTACGGGCACCGTGACGAGCCGCGCTCCGCCCGCGGTCGGTGTCGCCCGCGGCGGGCGGTGGGTGTAGCCGAGCAGCGTCTCGTAGGCCGACTCCACCTCGGCACCCTCGGCCGCCGGAAGCCGGTGCCCCCACTCGGCGCAGTGATAGACCGTCATGTCGGTGCCCGGCGCGGTGGCTTCCACCATGGCCCGCACGAAGGCGCCGGCGAACGGATGATGGCTGTTCGGATACCAGGGGGTGACGACCGCGACCTGGGGCAGACGATTATCGTTCACGATCTTTTCAACTCTGCTGCAGAACCTCGACCACGCGCTGCGCGGCCCGGCCATCGCCGTACGGCTCGCCGCGGTCAGCGGCCGGAGCGGTACGGGTGGCCGCGCTCGCCCACTCCGCGCCGAGCGTCCACGGGTTCGGGATCAGCCGGTTCCAGTCGCCTTCCAGGGTCTCCACCCATTCGGTCTCCGGGCGCAGCGTGGTGCACGGACGGGCCAGCAGGTAGGCCTCCTTCTGCAGGCCACCCGAATCGGTGACGACGCCGGCCGAGCCGAGCACGGCGGCGACCATCCCGGCGTACGGCAGCGGCCGCCCGGCGTGCAGGGAGCCCTGGGTCAGTTTGAGGCCGTAGCCGTCGGCGCGGGCGATCAGGCGCGGGTGGGCCAGCAGCGCGACCGGTACGGGCAGCGCGGCGAGCGACTCGATCAGCGCAGCCAGGCGCTCCGGGTCGTCGGTGTTCTCCGCGCGGTGCAGGGTGGCCAGCAGGTACGGCTGGTCCGGGTCGATGCCGTCGGGCAGCACCGGCCGCGGGTGCTCGCCGGCGGTCACCGCGTCGCGGATCCGCAGGCAGACGTCCACCATCACGTCGCCGACCAGCACCGACCGCTGGGCCAGTCCCTCGGCGGCGAGGTGGCGCATGGCCTCCTCGGTGGGGGCGAGCAGCAGGTCCGCCGCGTGGTCGGTGAGCACCCGGTTGTGCTCCTCCGGCATCCGGCGGTTGAACGAGCGCAGGCCGGCCTCCAGGTGGGCGACCCGGAAGTGCTGCTTCACGGCCGCGACCGTGCCGGCGAGCGTGGAGTTGGTGTCGCCGTAGACCAGGACCCAGTCCGGCTTCTCCCGCTCGAGCACCGGGTCCATCGCACCGAGAACCGCGCCGGTCTGCACACCGTGGCTGCCCGAGCCGACACCGAGGTGCACGTCGGGGTCGGGAATGCCGAGCCCGGAGAAGAACACGTCGGAGAGGTCGGCGTCGTAGTGCTGGCCGGTGTGCACGATGACGTGCTCGTGTTCAGTGGTGGCGAAGGCGGCGGCGATCGGTGCTAGTTTCACCAACTGCGGGCGAGCGCCCACCACACTGAGGACCTTCACGGCTGCTCCTAGCACTGATCGGTTGCGAGCCGCGGCACACGATACGTGAGCAAGGTTGCACTCTCTCGGCCGCATCACTTCGCCGGACGCCGTGGGGCTCACCGGCGCCCACGGTCCAATTGCACGGCAGCATACTCTGGTGATGTTCCACTGCGAGAAGGAGTCCTGTTGAGTTCGCCAGGTCCCACCGTCGTCTATGTGTCGCTAGGTCCGCGGCGGCTTGCCGCGGCACAACGTCACTCGGCGGACCTCGCCGCGGGCGGCGACCGGGTTCTGCTGGTCGTCACCGACCGGCCGGAGTTCGTGGATGCGGAGCCCGTGGCCGGCGTGACTGTGCACCGGCTCGCCTCCGGGCACCTACCGGCGACGCTGCGCGCCGCGCGCCGGCTGCTGCTGCGCGCCAACGGCCCGCTGGCCGGGGCCCGGCTGCTCATCGCCGGTGACGTCGAGGCGACTCCGATCGCCGACGCGGCCCGCCGCCGCTTCGGCAAGCTGGACATCCGGCTGGAGCCGAGCGCTGACCCGGCCCGCCGCCCGGCAGCCGCCGACCTGGCCGTCGTGACTCCCTGGTACCCGTCGCCGAACGACCCGTTCGCGGGCGCCTTCGTCGAGGCGGCCACGGCGACCGTGGCGGACCCGGACCGCCGCATCTCCATCCTGCAGAACGAGAACTGGTTCTATCCGGGCCGCGACTCCGCCGGGAGCCTGCTGAACGTGACCGTTCGGCGGGAGATCCAGCGCTCCGGCGGCGTGGTCGTGACCGACACCCCGATCGGCGAGCTCACCCGGGTGGTGACCCCGCAGACCACCAAGGCCGACTACGCCGGCCGGGCCCGTGCGCAGGTCGCCCAGCTGAGGGCGGCGCTGCCGGGCGGCGTGATCGATGCTCCGCTCATTCACGCGCACACCGGGCACTACGCCGGTGTGGTGGCCACCGAGCTGGCTCGCGAGGACGCCCGCATCATCGTCACCGAGCACGTGACGTTCCTCTCCGACGTGCTGGCCCAGCCCGCCGCCCGCAAGCTGTACAGCCGGATGGTCCACCGCGTCGACCGCCTGCTCTGCGTCGGCCGGGCGCTCCACGACCAGCTGGTCACCGCCTACCCGAGCCTGACGGACAAGTTCCTCGTGGTGCCCAATCCGGTCGACTTCGACCGCTTCGAGTTCCGCGCGCAGCCGCCGGCCGAGCCGCTGCGACTGCTCTACGTCGGCCGGATGCTGGAGCACAAGGGGGTGGACACCCTCCTGGAGGCCTTCGCCGAGATCGCCCGGGAGGAGCCGCGCGCCACTCTGACCCTGGTCGGCAGCGGACCGCTGGAGGACCGGCTGCGTGAGCGGATCGCCGAGCTGAAGCTGGGTGACCGGGTGACGCAGCGCCCGCCGGTGGCGCCGGAGCACGTCGGCGCGCTGATGCGGGAGCACGACGTGCTGGTGCACGCCTCCCGGGTGGAGACGTTCGGCATGACGATCGTCGAGGCGGTCGCGTCGGGCACCCCGGTGCTGGTCGCGGCGAGCGAGGGTCCCACCGAGACGCTGGAAGGCCTGGAGGGCCTGGCGGGTGTGCTGTTCCCGGTCACCGAGGAGCCGGCCGACATCGTGACGGCGTACCGGTCGTTGCGTGCCGCCTGGGGTGGCCTGGACCTGGTCACCGCTCGCAAGATGCTGGCCGGGCGATACAGCCGGGAGGCGGTCGGCGCGCAGCTGCGTGCCGTCTACGCCGAGGTGATGGCCGAGCCGCAGCGGGTCGTGGAGGCGGCGCCCGAGCCGGAGAGGCTGCCGGCGCCCGAGCCGGGCGCCGACCGGATCGCGGTGGTCGCCATCGAGCCGCCCGGCAACCGGAACACCCGCAACTTCATCAAGGCGGCGCGCGCCCAGGGTTACGGCGTCGATCTCATCGCGCTGGAGCCGAAACGCTGGCCCTGGTACGCCGATGACGAGGGCGTGAAGGTGTACGGCGTGGGCAGCCGCGAGGACCGCCGGTTCAGCCGCCGGCTGGAGCGGGCCCTGGTGAACACCCTCCCGCGCCGGGCGATCGGCTTCCTGCGCTCGCGGGCGCGCCGCCTGGCGTCGCCGAAGCCGGAAGCGGTCGCGATAAACGTCGCGGAGACGCACCGATCGTTTGCCAGGAGTTTCGAGAAGCGGATGTATCTGCCCTGGTACCAGATCGTCCGGCCACGTATCCTCGGGCGGATCGCTCGGCGCGACGTGCTACCGAAACTGGATCAGAAACGTATCCGGCATGTGGTGGTGCATGGCCCGCTCGGCACCACCATCGGGTGGGAGCTGGCCAAGCGACTCCCCGGCACTCCGGTGACGACCGATCTCACCCCGCCGGGGGAGCGCGCCAAGGTCCGTTGATGATGTCGGTGCCCTCGCGCGATCTCAGCGAGGGCACCTCCAACTCTTCAGTGAACGGATCCGACATGATGCGAGGGTGGCAGTGACGGGGGCACACCCTGACGTGACCGTCGTGGTCGCCGTCTACAACACGATGCCGTACCTGCGGGAGTGCCTGGCCTCCCTGGTCGGGCAGACGATCGGTCTGGACCGGCTCGAGGTCATCGCGGTCGACGACGGTTCCACCGACACCAGCGGCGCGGAACTCGACAGCTGGGCCGAGCGCTACCCGGACACCATCACGGTGATGCACCAGGCCAACTCGGGCGGGCCGGCGGTGCCCAGCAACCGGGCACTGGACGTCGCCACCGGGCGCTACGTGTTCTTCATCGGCGCCGACGACCATCTCGGTCTGGAGGCGCTGGAACGGCTGGTCACCACGGCCGACGAGCTGGACGCCGACATCGTGATGGGCCGGATGGTCGGGGTCGGCGGCCGGTACGTCAACCGGGCCGTCTACCGGGCCGGCAACCAGGAGTCGATCAGCCTCGCCGACTCGGCGCTGCCCTGGGCACTCTCCAACACCAAGCTGTTCCGCCGGTCGATGCTCGAGGAGCACGGCATCCGGTACCCGGAACAGCTGCGCTCGTACAGTGATCAGCCGTTCACGTTGCGTGCGGTCGTGGCCGCCCGCCGGATCGCGGTACGCGGCGACTACGACTACTACTTCGCGGTGCGCCGGGACGACCAGAGCAACATCACCTACCGCACCTCGGTCCTTCGTTTCCTCCAGGACGCCGCCGTGGTGATGGACACCGTGGCCGACGTGGTCACCGACCCCGCGAGCCGCAGCCAGGTGCTGCACCGCAACTTCTCCTGGGAGGTCTACAAGCTGGTCAGCGACCGCTACCTGGCGGCCGGCCCGGAGGAGCGCGGGCAGGTGCAGGAGGGCGTGCGCAAGCTGGCCGAGGCCTACCTGACCGAGGAGATCCGGGCGAACCTGGACGTGCAGCGCCGGGTGCCGATCTCCATCGCCCAGCACGGGTCGCTGGACGACCTGAACGCCGTCGTGGAGTACTACGCGGAGCACGGCCTGGGCCGGCTGGTGGCCGAGGGTGACCGCTATTACACCGAGTTGCCCGGTTTCCGGGAGCCGGAGAAGAAGTTCCCGGACTCCTGGTTCGAGGTGCCCGCCCGGACCGCCTCGGCGCAGGCGCAGCGCGAGCCCGGCACCGCGACCTGGGCGTACGACGGCGGGGGCCGGGCGGTGGCGCTGCGGGTGGAGTGGTCCAGCCGGTTGGCCGAGCTGCGTGACGGCGCGGCGGTGGCCGGCTCGGTGCCGGCGAGCCGGCTGGTGGCCGAGCCCACCGACGGCGGCCTGACGATCCGCGCCGAGTTCTCGGTGGCCGATCTCGTCGCCGGCGTCGGCCGGAAGTCGGAGCGCCTGAAATTCCGGCTTTCCGCCGCTGACAGCTTGATCAGCCACGACGTGACCGCCACCCGACCGGGCGTGGGCGCGGTTCGCTACCGGCGCGGTCTACGCTTCTACACCGTTGCGGTCCGGGCGGACGACAAGTCACGGCTGAGTGTCTCGGTCACTCCGATCGGTCCGCGACGTCTTGCCGGCCGTCTGGTACGGAAGCTGCGGCCCGCGCTCGGGCCACGCCAAGGAGGAAAGACCACCGCATGAAGATCTGTGTCGTGGCCCTGGGCAAGATCGGGCTCCCGCTCGCTGTCCAGTTCGCCAGCAAGGGCCACACGGTGCTCGGCGCCGATGTCTCCGAGTCCACGGTGCGTACCGTCAACGACGGGCTGGTGCCGTTTCCGGGTGAGGCGGACCTCGACGTCAAGCTGAAGCAGGCGGTCGGCGCCGGGCTGCTCACCGCCACCACCGACACCGCGGCCGCGGTCGCCGAGTCGGACGCGGTCGTGGTCGTGGTGCCGCTCTTCGTCGACGCGGACGGCAAGCCGGACTTCGGCTGGATGGAGTCCGCGACCCGGGACATCGCCCGCGGGCTGCGCCCCGGCACGCTGGTGAGCTACGAGACGACCCTGCCGGTCGGCACCACGCGTGAGCGCTGGGCGCCGCTGCTGGAGGAGGGTTCCGGCCTGGTCGCCGGCCAGGACTTCGACCTGGTGTTCAGCCCGGAGCGGGTACTCACCGGCCGCGTCTTCGCCGACCTGCGCAAGTACCCGAAGCTGGTCGGCGGCGTCAACGAGGCCTCGGCCCGGCGCGGCGTCGAGTTCTACGAGGCGGTGCTCGACTTCGACGAGCGTCCCGACCTGGACCGCCCGAACGGCGTCTGGGACCTGGGCAGCGCCGAGGCGGCCGAGCTGGCGAAGCTCGCCGAGACCACCTACCGCGACGTCAACATCGGCCTGGCGAACCAGTTCGCCCGGTTCGCCGACACCCTCGACATCGACGTGAACGTCGTGATCGACGCCTGCAACACGCAGCCGTACAGCCACATCCACCGGCCCGGCATCGCGGTCGGCGGGCACTGCATCCCGGTCTACCCGCGGCTCTACCTGTGGAACGACCCGGACGCCTCGGTAGTCCGCGCGGCCCGCGAGGCCAACGCGGCCATGCCGTCGTACGCCGTGGACCTGCTCGCCGCGGCGGTCGGCGACCTGTCCGGCGTGGGCGTGCTGGTGCTCGGCGCTTCGTACCGGGGCGGGGTCAAGGAGACGGCGTTCTCCGGTGTCTTCCCGGCGGTCGAGGAGCTGCGGCGGCGCGGTGCCACGCCGTACGTCTCGGACCCGATGTACAGCGCGGCCGAGCTGACCGCACTGAAGCTGCCGGCCTACAACGGCGAGGCGGTTCGTGCCGCGATCGTGCAGGCCGACCACGCCGAGTACCGGTCGCTGAGCGCCGCGGACCTGCCCGGCGTCGAGGTGGTCGTGGACGGGCGCCGGGTCACCGACCCGGAGCGCCTGGACGGCATCCGCCGGGTGGTCATCGGCGGCTGATCGGACACGTCGAGGCCCCCGGGGGATTCCCGGGGGCCTCGGCGGGTGGAAGGGGGGGGGGTCCGGATCCCGGCTGACGGAATCGC
>NZ_JADQTO010000004.1:74754-587386 GCF_015704865.1 Actinoplanes aureus
CCCGGGGGGGGGGGCCGGGGGGGAGTCTCGCCCCGGGGGCGGCCCGGGGGGGTTGCCGGGGGGCCTCGACGTGTCTCAGGGGCGGCGTTCCGGATCCCGGCTGACGATCTCGCCCTTCTCGTCCACCCAGCCCCGGGGGCGGGCGGGGTTGCCGGCGACCAGCTGGTACGGCTGCACATCCTTGGTCACGACCGAGCCGGCCGCGATCATCGCGTACTCGCCGACCTCGATGCCGCAGATCAGGGTGGCGTTGGCCCCGATCGACGCGCCGCGCCGGACCAGGGTCGGGGTGATCGTCCAGTCCGGGTTCTGCGCGCGCGGTCGCAGGTCGTTGGTGAAGACCGCGCACGGGCCGACGAAGACCTCGTCCTCGATCGTGACGCCCTGGTACACCGAGACGTTGTTCTGGATCTTGACGCCGCTGCCGACCACGGCGTTCGCGTCGAGGTAGACGTTGCGGCCGATGACACAGTCGTCACCGACCACCGCGCTGGACCGTACGTGCGCGAGGTGCCAGATCTTGGTGCCGGCGCCGATCTGGGCGCCCTCCTCGACGTCGGCCGAGGGGTGCACGAACGGTGGCCGATCGCCTGCCGAGGGCTGGTTGGTTTCGGAATTCATGCAGCCAGTGTCGCTGGTCGCCGACCCCGAGTCGCAAGGAGCCCGGTGCTACCCTTGCGCTCTCCTCGACGACGTCACACGGATGGTCTGCGTCCATACATGCCGAACTTTCTGAGCGTAATCGTGCCCGCGTGGAACGTGCAGGGCTACCTCACCGAGTGTCTGGACTCCGTGCTTCGGCAGCAGCGGGTCACCGAGGTGGAGCTCGTGGCGGTCGACGACGCCTCACCCGACCACGTCGGTGAGCTGCTGGACGAGCGCGCCGCCGCGGACCCGCGGCTGGTCGCGCTCCATCTCGACAGCAACGGTGGCCCGGGTGCCGCGCGCAACGCCGGCCTGGATCGTGCCACCGGCGAGTACGTGTGGTTCGTCGACGGCGACGACCGGATCGTCCCGGACTCGCTCGCGGTGATCGAGGCGCGGATCCTCGAGGAGAAACCCGACGTCCTGGTGGTCGGTGTGGCGCGGGAGCGGTGGAACCGCAAGGTCTCGCGCTGGCTCACGCCGTCCGGCCCGCGGACCGGTGCCGAGGCGCTGACCGTGGCCGCCCCGCCGGTCGGCGCGCTGCTGGTGCGCCGGCAGTTCCTCGTCGACTCCGGGATCCGCTTCGAGCGCGGGCTGTACGAGGACGTGTCGTTCGCGTACGCGGTGCTCGCCGCGACCGACAACGTGGCGACCGTGGAGCCGGCCTGCTACGTCCACCGGCTGGACCGGCAGGGCTCGTCGCGGTCCGGCCGTTCCGCCCGGCACGCGGACGCGGTGACGCAGTACGACCGGGCGCTGAGCCTGCCCGTGCTGGCCGCGGCCAGTCCCGAGGTCCGCCGTCGTGCCGTGCACCACGCGGCCGGTGAGCTGTACAGAATCCTGGACAAGGTGCCGGCTAAAGCCCGGCGCGGGATGTTCGACAGGATCTCCGAGCTGCTCCGCAAGCACGAGGCCGGGAGTCCTGCCGCCGGCTCGTACCCGGCCTATCGGGTGTTGCGTGCCGGCCGCAGGCTCGCCGGCGGGCTGATCCGCAAGCCGCGCCGGGCGCTGCGGTCCGGCCGGGTCACGCTGCGCAAGGCCGGCCTGCGGGCGTACTACCACTGGCAGCTGCGACTGCCGATCGACGAGAACCTCGCGGTCTACGGGGCGTACTGGTACCGGGGTTACTCCTGCAACCCGGCCGCCATCTACGAGAAGGCCCGGGAGCTGGTCCCGCAGGTGCGCGGGGTCTGGGTGGTCAAGCCCGGCGCGCAGGCGGTGCCCGCGGACGTGCCGACGGTCGCTCCGGGCACGCGGGCCTATTTCCGTACGCTCGCCCGCGCCAAGTACATGATCAACAACGCGACGTTCCCGCCGTACGTGGTGAAGCGCCAGGGCCAGATCCAGGTGCAGACCCACCACGGCACGCCGCTCAAGACGATGGGCCTCGACCAGCCCCGCTTCCCGGCTTCGCTGAAGAACTTCAACGCCGAGCGGATGCGCCGCAACCTCGACAAATGGGACTTCAGCGTCACGGCCAACCGGCACACCACCCTGCTCTGGGACCGGCAGTTCCCGATCAAGGGGGAGACGCTGGAGACCGGGTACCCGCGCAACGACCGGCTCGCCCTGGCCACCGACCGGGACGTCGCCGCGGCCCGCGCCGAGCTCGGCATCGAGCCGGGTGAACAGGTCGTGCTCTACGCACCGACGCACCGGGAGTGGCACTCCACCTTCACCTCGTTGCTGGACGTGGACGCCCTCGCCGAGGCCCTCGGGCCGAACGCCCGGATCCTCCTGCGCGGCCACTACTTCTACGACTCGCTGGGCTTCCCACCACAGCACCCGCGGGTGCTCGACGTGTCCACCCACCCGTCGGTGGAGACGCTGGCGATCGCCTCCGACGCGCTGATCACCGACTTCTCGTCGGTGATGTTCGACTACGCGGTCCTGGACCGGCCCGTGATCATCTTCGCGCCGGACTGGGAGATCTATCAGGCGGTCCGTGGCGTCTCGTTCGACCTGGAGGCCGAGCACCCCGGTACGTTCGTGCGGACCTTCGACGAGCTGGTCGACGCCTTCCGCAGCGGTGCGATCGACGACGAACCGGCCCGGCGGGCGCGGACCCGCTTCCGGCAGCGGTTCTGCTCGCTGGAGGACGGTCATGCCGCCGAGCGGGTGGTCCGGCGCGTGTTCCTGAACGAGAAGATCGATGGCTGACCTGGTGCCGGGACTGATCAGCGTGATCGTCCCGGTCTACAACGTCGAAGCGTTCCTCCGGGACTGCCTGGACTCGCTGCGAGCGCAGACCTATCGCGAGCTGCAGGTGATCCTGGTGGACGACGGGTCGACGGACGGCTCGGCCGCGGTCGCCGAGGAGTTCGTCGCGGCGGATCCGCGGTTCCAGCTCGTCCGCCAGGCGAACGCCGGCCTCAGCGCGGCCCGCAACGCCGGCATGCCGGTCGCGACCGGGGAGTTCCTCGCCTTTGTGGACAGCGACGACCTGCTGGCCGCGCACGCGTACGAATTGCTGATCGGCGCGCTGGCGGGTGGCGCCGACTTCGCCTCCGGTGGGGTGCTGCGCCTCAATTCGCGCGGTACCCGCAAGGGCTCCCCGCACCGGCACGCCATCACCCGGACCGACCTGGCGGCGCACGTCTCCACAACGGACAGCCTGCTCGCCGACCGGACGATCTGGAACAAGCTGTTCCGCCGGGCCTTCTACGACCGGCACGGATTCGAGTTCCCGGTGGGCCGGCTCTTCGAGGACGCACCGGTCACCGTCCCGGCGCACGCGCTGGCCGAGCGGGTCGCGGTGGTGAACGAGCCGATCTACTTCTGGCGGCAGCGTGAGGGCGCGGCGCTGTCCATCACGCAGACCGGCAAAGACCGGCGCAACATCGTGGACCGGTTCCACTCCATCGACCTGGCCGCCCGCAAGCTGGCCGAGGGCGGTCAGGACCAGCTGCGGAAACGCTTCCTGGAACTGTCGATCGAGGATCAGCTCAGCAACTACTTCAGATACCTGCCGTCCGCTCCGCCGGAGTCCCGGGCGACCTACATGGAGCTGGCCCGGGCGTACCTGGAGCAGGTCGACGAGACGCTGGTGGACCGGCTGCCGGTCAAGATCCGCCGGCACTGGAAGCTGATCCGCGAGGGCCGGACCAGCGACCTGATCGAGCTCATCGACCACGGCTTCCGGTCACCGGCCAAGGCGGTCAAGGCCGGTGGCCTGGAAGCGACCGTACGATCGGTGCGCTGGCAGGACGGCAAGCTCCTGCTGACCGGCGCGGTCCGTTCCCCGGCCGACCCGGGCAGCCGGGTGGGCCGCCTCAAGCTGTTCTGGGCCTCCGGACCGGCCGGCACCCGGCGGATCCCGCTCTGGGCTCGACCGCATCCGGACGGCTTCGCCATCACCCTGCGGCCCGACTCCCTGCGTTCCGGGAAAGGCTGGCCCAAGGGCGACTGGGTGATCTCGGCCGCCATGACCCACGGCTTCAACGTCCGGCGGACCAGGCTGCGGATGCCGCCGAACTGGGCCGAGCCGATGCCGCGTCATCTGGTCGCCCCCGGCGTCTACGTGTTGCCGGCCGTGGTCAACGGTGCTCTGCGGATCTCGGTGGTGAAGGCCGACGGCTGGCTCACCGCGAGCCGGCGTGAGGGCGACGACCTGGTCCTGGTGGGCCGGCTGCGCCGCCCGGCGGAGTCGGCGCGGATCCAGATGTCCCGGGTGCCGGGCGTGGTCGCCGGCACTGTGGAAGCGGAGATCGCCGGGGACGGTCACGAGTTCAGCGCGCGGTTCCCGCTGGACCGCATCGCGCTGGACGTCCGCGACGACAACCACGCGGACGGCCGGTACGCCCAGCGGCTCTTCGTCGAGCTGGTCACCGGCCGGCCGTCCCGCCTGCTCGCCGCCGACGGTTATCGGCCGATCCGGACGGCTCACGGCACCGACGAGGTCTACACCGCCCTCTCCGCGAGCGGCGCGGTCTCGGTCTGCACCCGCCCGCAGGGCCCGGTGATCACCGGCGCCCGGTGGCGGGACGACGGCGTCCTGGAGCTCAGCGGCGACAGCCCGGTGCCGGCGGAGGGCGAGTTGCTGCTGCGCCTGCGCGGCCGGCGCAAGGACCTCGGCCTGCCGCTGCGAGTCGAGGGCGGCCGCTGGGAGGTGGCCGTCGACCCGGCTGCCGTGCCGACGCTGGCCGGCCCGCTGCCCCTGGTCGGCGGTGTCTGGGACCTGACCTTCCGGGCGGCCGGGCGGCACCACGACACGATCGCCCCGCTGGACCTCGCCGGCACCCTAACGCCCGGCCTGCCGCTGGACGGGCCGGAGGTCGACGGCGTACGGGGCCGGCTGCGCTGGGGCCAGCACGAGCACGCGGTGCTGGAACTGACCGTCCCGGAGACCACCCCGGAGGAGCACGCCGGCCTGCTGGCCCGGCACTTCCCGGAGACCGGGCGGGCCGCTCTGCGCGACGTCGTACTGCTCGACGCCGCACCCGGCCGGCGCTTCTTCGACGATCCGGCGGCCGTACTGGCCGAGCTGAACTCCCGGCCGGACGCGCCGCCGGTGCTGTGGACGGTCGACCGCGGCCAGCCGCTGCCGGACGGGGCCGAGCCGGTCGCCCTGGGCAGCGACGCCTGGTACGCCGCGCTCGCCACCAGCCGCTGGGTGGTGGCCAACGACAACCTGCCGCTCTGGTTCCGGCCGGCGCCGGGACAGGTGGTGCTGCGGCTCGGCGGCGGCTGGCCGGTGGCCCGGTCCGGCGCCCTCGCCACCGGCCATCCGCTCGGCCAGAGCCTGGTCGACCAGTTGCGGTCGGACGCGGCGATCTGGACGGCGGTGGCATCGCCGAGCCCGACCGCCACTCCGGTACTGCGCCGGGAGCTCTGCTTCGACGGGCCGGTCCTGGAGTACGGGCGACCGGCCAACGACCTGCTCGCCGCCACGGACCGGGAGGCCGCCCGCACGCAGGTGCTGAACCGGCTCGGCCTGCCCGCCGACACCCGCCTGGTGCTGTACGCACCCACCCGTCGCCCGTCGGACCTGCGCCGGCGCGGCAGCAGCGATCCGGGCCGGCTGCTGGACCTGCTCGGCGTGGTTGCCGGGTTGCCACCGGGTCACCGGTTGCTGATCCGCCGCCATCCCGGCGTGCCCGACGACGTGGCCGACCTGGTTTCCGGCGTCCTGGACGTGACCGCGTATCCCCGGGTGGGCGAACTGCTGCTCGCCACCGACATGCTGATCACCGACTATTCGGCGCTGCTCGCCGACTACGCGGGCACCGGCCGCCCGGCTCTGCTGTACGTGCCGGATCTGGAGGAGTTCGAGGCCTCGCCCGGGCTGAACGTGGACCTGGCGAAGGAGGCCCCCGGGCCGCTGCTGCGTACCTCCGCCGAAGTCGTGGCCGCGTTGCGGGACATTCCCGCGATCGTCGGCGCGCACCGGGCGCGGGCTGCGGGGTTCGCCGCCACACACGGCTCCGGTAGCGAAGGGGGAGCAGCTGCGAAGCTGGTCGACTGGCTGCTGGCGGCTGGGCGTTGAGCCACTATCGTTGCGAGATATGACCCCCATTCCGCTCGCCGAGGAACTCCTCCTCCTCGCGTACGACGATCAGACCGGCAAGGCGTCCGGCTCCCGCATCGGGCTCGATCTGGGCATGGCCGCGGCCGTGCTCATCGACCTGGCGCTGGCCAACCGGATCGCCTACGCGGCCGACGGCTACCTCAAGGTCGTCGATGCCACTCCGCTCGGCGACCCGGTCGCCGACGCCGTCCTGGAGAAGGTGGCGGCGGACGAGCCGCACACCCCCGCGCAGTGGCTTCAGCGGCTCCGGCACCGCCTGCGCATCCGGGTCCTGGAGGACCTGTGCGCCCGGGGCGTGGTGCAGGACGTGGACGAGACCCAGCTGGGCGTCATCCACGTGCACCGGTACCCGACCTCCGACCCGGCCTACGAGGCCGAGATCCGGCAGCGGCTGACGGCCGCGCTCACCGGTGACTCGCTGCCGGACGAGCGGACCGCCGCGCTGGTCACGCTGCTGGTCGCGGCCCGGATGGAGCCGGCCCTGAAGCTGCCGCCGGAGGAGGCCATCCGCGCGCACGAGCGGCTCGAGGAGATCGCCAGCAACGCCGGCTTCCTCGGCGACGTGAGCCTGGAGGACTCCATCGTGCGGCCGAGCGTCGCGCTGGTGGTGGCCACCCTGGGCAAGGCGATCACCGCCGCGCTGGGCGCGCCCAAGCCTCTCTGATCTACGGGGTCGTCCGAGGAGAGCAGTTGCCGCTGCTCTCCTCGAAGCCTTTGGGTCGCGGTGAGCTGTTCACTTTCGGCCTTTGGGGGTACGCCTCCGCGGTCACGCCGAATCGGGGCCGTCCCTCGGCTCCCGCGCGAGCCAGTCGCCCATGCCGGGCCCCGACGCGACCGCCGGGCTTGAGCAGGCGGCCGGTCGGGTCGCCGGCTCAGGTTGGTCGCGGCGGGTTGTCGTTGCTGAGCGCGACCAGCCCCCGCTCAGACGCCCAGCACCGCGGCGATCTCCGTGCGCAGCGTGGCCAGCCCGGCCGCGGCGCGCTGCCGGGCCGCTTCCAGCCCGTCCTCGGCGACCGGTTCGACCACTTCGAGGTACGCCTTGAGCTTGGGTTCCGTGCCGGACGGCCGGATCACCACGCGCACCGCCGCGGTCCGGAACGTGAGCACGTCGTTCTCCGGGAGCAGGTCGATCGCCTCGGTCACCGGAGCACCGAGCAGGGTGGCCGGTGGCTCCCGCCGGGCCCGTCCCATCGCCCGGCCGATCTCGGTCAGATCCTCGACCCGGACCGAGAGCTGGTCGGTGGCGTGCACGCCGAACTCGGTCGCCAGCTCGTCGAGGCGGTCGGCGAGGGTGCGACCGGACGCCTTCAGCTCGGCCGCGAGCTCGGCCACGGTCAGCGCGGCGGTGATGCCGTCCTTGTCGCGGACCAGCGCCGGGGCGACGCAGTAGCCGAGCGCCTCCTCGTAGCCGAACGCCAGCTCCTCGGCGGCCCGCACGATCCACTTGAAGCCGGTCAGGGTCTCCGCGTACGGCACGCCACGGGCGGCACACAGGCGGCCCAGCAGCGACGACGAGACGATCGTGGTCGCGTACGTCCCGGTGGTGCCGCGCCGGATCAGATGGTCGGCCAGCAGCACGCCGAGCTCGTCGCCGCGCAGCGGGCGCCATTTGCCGCCCGGCCCCGGGATGGCCACCGCGCACCGGTCGGCGTCCGGGTCGTTGGCGACGGCCAGGTCGGCACCGGTCGCGTCGGCGAGCGCGAGCAGCCGGTCCATCGCACCCGGCTCCTCCGGGTTCGGGAACGACACCGTCGGGAACTCCGGGTCCGGCTCGGCCTGGTCACCGACGACGGCCGGGACGGCGAATCCAGCGGCGGCGAAGGCGGCGGCCACCGTACCCCCACCCACCCCGTGCAGCGGCGTGTACGCGATCCTCAGGGCCCGGGAACCGCCCTCCGAGAGAACGCCGGCGGCGCTTCGGACGTACCCCTCAAAGATCGTCTCGTCGAGAAGCGTGCCCGGCTCGCCCAGCGGGACCACCGCGAGGCTGCCGACGGCCCGGATGGCCGCCTCGATGCCGGCGTCGGCCGGCGGCACGATCTGCGCGCCGTCACCGGCCGGTCCGCCGAGCTGCCGGCCCAGGTAGACCTTGTAGCCGTTGTCCTGGGGCGGGTTGTGACTGGCGGTGACCATCACGCCGGCCACCGCGTCGAGGGCGCGTACCGCGTACGCGAGCACCGGGGTGGGCAGCGTGCGCGGCATCAGCAGGGCCGGCCGGCCGGCACCGGTGGCGATCCGCGCGGTCTGCTCGGCGAACTCCAGGGAACCGTGCCGGGCGTCGTACCCGATCACCAGCGGTCCCTCGCCGCCCTCGGCGGCGAGCCAGGCGACCAGCCCGGCCGCCGCCTGGGTGACCACCGCGAGGTTCATGCCGTTGGGGCCGGCGCGGAGCCGGCCGCGCAGGCCGGCGGTGCCGAAGGTGAGCGGGCCGGAGAACCGGTCGCGCAGTTCGGCCGCCGTGGCCGGCAGGCCGTCGATCAGCTCGCGCAGTTCGGCCCGGCTCGCCGGATCGGGATCATCGGCGAGCCAGGCCTCGGCCCGGGCCGTCAGGTCAACATCAACTTCGGACGCCATCAGAGTTTGATAGCACAACCGAGCAGCTCTCACTGCTCCAGTTGGTAGGTCTCCAGCATCTTGTCGAAGATCGGCTTGCTCTGCTCGAACTGGCTCTCCTGGGCGGTCAGGTAGAACGAGTAGGCCTTCCCGTCCGTCACGATCGCACCCCACAGGCCGTGCCGGGCGGTGTCGCCCTCGCCGCAGGTGTATTCCAGGACCGCGCCGGAGCGCCCGTCGATCGTCGCCTTCGTCAGCCCGACCCGGTTGTACGGCTTGGGGCAGCTGGTCGCACGCTTCTTCAGACCGTCCTCGGCGACGCCCAGGAAGCTGGTCGGCGTGCCCTTGGAGGTCTCGACGAGGATCCGGACCTTGTGCTTGCCGTCGGCCGGGTCGGCATAGTCGACCCAGTTCCCGGAGGCGTTGCGCTTCCACTCCTTCGGCACCTGCACCGTGATGCCGCGGTCGTTGTACTCCTGCGTCTCGGGCGCGGCCTGGGCGGGCGGGGCGGACGCGGACGGCTGGGTCGCGGCGGATGTCGACGGCTCGCCACCGCCGGTCAGCGAGAACACCAGGATCAGCGCGAGCGCCGCGGCGAGCCCGCCACCCCCGACCGCCAGCTGCTTGTTGCGCGGCCAGGACCGGAATGTGGTGACCGCCCGGCCGGTGACGTCCCGGGCGGTCCGCGTCACGTTCTCCAGCGCCATCCGGCGCTTCGCCGCCGGGGCGGTCACCACTCTGCCCGGGGCGGGCGCGGCGTTCCACGGGTTCTGCGGCGGGATGACGCTCGTCGGGTCGGCGGACGGGATCTGGTGCGCGGGCATGGCACCGGTCGGATAGTGGGCCGCGTTCTCCGGCTCCGGGACGCGCCGCCGTCCGGCCGGCGAGTTCTGCTGCTCCAGTTTCGCCAGGTGGTCGGTGAGCGACTCGCCCGGCGCGAGCATGGCCCGGCCGCCGATCTGGCCGCTGGGCTGCGGCGGGATCTGCTGGGTCTCGGCCGGCGCCGGGCTGACCGGCCGGGGCCCGGACACCACCGAGTACGGGTCGGTCGTCATGTGCGGCGGGCTCGTGCTGGCCAGCGGTCCGGCGAGCTGCTGGCGCAGCATGGTCCGGGCGGTCAGCACGTCCATCCGCTGCGCCGGGTTCTTCTCCAGCAGGCCCATCAGCACCGGGGTCAGCGAGCCGGCCCGCACCGCCGGAGCGGGCGGGTCCTCGACCACGGCGTGCATGGTCTCGATCGGGTCGCCCTTGTCGAACGGCGGACGGCCCTCGATCGCGGTGTAGAGCGTGACGCCGAGCGAGAACAGGTCGCTGGGCGGGCCGAAGTCGTGGCCCATGGCCCGCTCCGGCGAGATGAAGTGCGGTGAGCCCAGCACCATGCCGGGCGTGGTCAGCTGCACGTCGGTCGGCATCCGGGCGACGCCGAAGTCGGTCAGCACGCAGCGGCCGTCCTGGCAGATCAGCACGTTCGCCGGCTTCACGTCGCGGTGCAGCACGCCGTGCGCGTGGGCCACCTCGAGGGCGCCGAGCAGGGCTATCCCGATCTTGGCGACCACCCGGGGGGAGACCGGGCCGTCCTCGATCACCATGTCGGCGAGGCTGCGGGCGTCGAGCAGCTCCATCACGATCCACGGGCGGCCGTTCTCGTGCACCACGTCGTAGACCTGCACGACGGCGGGGTGCTGGAGGGCGGCGGCCGCACGGGCCTCGCGCATGGTGCGCTCGTACATCGCGTCACGGTCGCTCGGGGCCAGGCCGGGCGGGAGGATGACCTCCTTGATCGCCACGTCGCGGCGCAGCAGCGTGTCCGCCGCGCGCCACACCGTTCCCATGCCGCCGTGACCCACCGCGGCGCGCAGCGTGTACCGCCCGCCGATGAGCGTGCCCGGGGCTGCACGTCCGCTGGGGGGAGCGCTGTTGCCACCGCTCCACGTCGGAATCTGAGTCACTGAGGATGCCACCGAGGGGGTATAGGGGCTGTCGACCAACCCCGCTATCTTGCCCGCTGGTGGCCTCTCAACAAAAGTCGCGGGCGGAGTGTTAACCACACTTCCACCGTGGGTAGCCGCAGGGTGGCCCAGGGTTGATCGGTATGAACAGTCAGTGCAAAATCCCTCACTCTGGGCGGCCTGAACGAGCCTTAGGATCATTCGAGTGAATGCAGAGTCGGGGTTCCCCATCCAGCCGGTGTACGGCCCCAGCGACGTGCCTGCGGACGCCGGAACCGATCAGCCCGGTGAATATCCGTACACCCGCGGGGTCTACCCGACGATGTACACGAAGCGGCCGTGGACCATGCGGCAGTACGCGGGCTTCGGCACCGCCGCCGAGTCCAACGCCCGCTACCACCAGCTGCTGGCGGCCGGGACGATGGGCCTCTCGGTCGCGTTCGACCTGCCCACCCAGATGGGGTACGACTCGGACGACCCGATCGCGCACGGTGAGGTCGGCAAGGTCGGTGTGGCGATCGACTCGATCGACGACATGCGCCGGCTCTTCGACGGCATCCCGCTGGACCAGGTGTCCACCTCGATGACGATCAACGCTCCGGGCTCGGTGCTGCTCCTGCTCTACCAGCTCGTCGCCGAGGAGCACGGGGTGCCCGGGACGGCCCTCTCCGGCACGATCCAGAACGACATCCTGAAGGAGTACATCGCCCGCGGGACGTACATCTTCCCGCCGAAGCCGTCGCTGCGGCTGGTGGCGGACACATTCGCCTACTGCCGGGCCGAGATCCCGAAATGGAACACCATCTCCATCTCCGGCTACCACATGGCCGAGGCCGGTGCGACGCCCGCGCAGGAGATCGCGTTCACCCTGGCCAACGGCATCGAGTACGTGCGTGCCGCGATCGCCGCCGGCCTGGCGGTCGACGACTTCGGGCCCCGGCTGAGCTTCTTCTTCGTGGCCCGGACCACGCTGCTCGAGGAGATCGCGAAGTTCCGGGCGGCGCGCCGGATGTGGGCCCGGATCATGCGCGACGACTTCGGCGCCAAGGACCCGAAATCGATGATGCTGCGGTTCCACACCCAGACCGCGGGCGTGCAGCTCACCGCGCAGCAGCCCGAGGTCAACCTGATCCGGGTGGCGATCCAGGCGCTTGGCGCGGTGGCCGGCGGCACGCAGTCGCTGCACACGAACGCGTACGACGAGGCGATCGCGCTGCCCACCGAGAAGTCGGCGCGGCTGGCCCTGCGCACCCAGCAGGTCCTCGCCTACGAGAGCGGCCTCACCGGCACCGTCGACCCGTTCGCCGGCTCGTACGCGGTGGAGGCTCTGACCGACGCCGTGGAGCGCGAGGCGACCGCCCTGATCGACCGGGTCTTCGAGTACGGCTCGGCGGTCGACGCCATCGAGCAGGGTTTCCAGAAGGGCGAGATCGAGACGTCCGCGTACCGGATCGCCAACGAGATCGACAGCGGGGAACGGGTGGTGGTCGGGGTCAACCGGTTCGCCGCCGAGTCGGAGGAGAAGTACGAGCCGCTGCGGGTCGATCCGGCGATCGAGGCGGCCCAGGTGGCCCGGCTGGCGAAACTGCGGGCCGAACGGGACGAACCGGCGGTACAGGCGGCGCTGGCAGATCTGGCGAAGGGCGCCGCCGGAAGTGCGAACGTCTTACCGTTGATGAAAGCCGCGTTGCGCCTCCGTGCCACCGTTGGGGAGGTCTGCCACACGCTGCGCGGTGTCTGGGGCGTCTACCGACCGGTCGAACGCTTCTGAACCGCGAAACGTACTCGTAGTGTGTCGCGTCACCTGCGCGATCCACTACCCGTTGACAACAGGGCGGGCCGGGGCGATCTCCCGTGCGCTTTTACCTGACCGTTACACACGGTGATCAGAAACGGATTAAGCTGTCGCGCGTTGCGAAACCCGACATACCTCGAGAGTGAAGACGGAAGCCGACGTGACTACTGCTCTGACGGCGCCCGAGGGCGTCGAAAAGGCGTGGCCCGGGCCGACACCCGGTGCTGATCCGCTCCCTGGCCAGCTCGACCGCTGGCTTGCCGCGCGGGGTGCCGAGCTGGTAGCGATTCGCCGGCACATTCACGCCCACCCGGAGCCGTCACATTCGGAATTCGAGACCGCCGCGCTGATCGCCCGCGAGCTGGCCGTCGCCGGTCTGAAACCGCGCCTGCTGCCCCGCGGGAACGGAGTGGTCTGCGACATCGGCGAGGGTGACCGGGTCGTCGCGTTCCGGGCGGACATCGACGCCCTGCCGCTGCAGGACCTGAAGGACGTGCCGTACCGCAGCACGGTCGACCGGATGGCTCACGCCTGCGGGCACGACGTGCACACCACCGTGATGCTCGGCCTCGGTCTGGCCCTGGCCCAGCTCAACGAGCAGGGCGAACTGCCCGGCCGGGTGCGGCTGATCTTCCAGCCCGGCGAGGAGGCGATCCCGTCCGGCGCGCCCGAGGTGATCGCCGCGGGCGCTCTCAAGGACGTCGCCGCCATCTACGCGCTGCACTGCTACCCGCAACTGCCGGCCGGGCTGGTCGGGGTCCGCTCCGGCCCGTTCACCGCGGCCGCGGACACCGTCAAGGTCGAGCTCTCCGGCCCCGGCGGGCACACCGCGCGCCCGCACCTGACCGCCGACCTGGTGCACGCGCTCGGCCGGGTCATCGTCGACGTGCCGGCCCTGCTGGACCGCCGGATCGACCCGCGCGCCGGGGTGTCGCTGGTCTGGGGCGCGGTGCACGCCGGCCAGGCGTTCAACGCCATCCCCGGCACCGGCGAGGTGCTCGGCACCGTCCGGATCCTGAACCGGGACGCCTGGCAGCAGGCCCCCGAGATGGTCACCAAGCTGATCCACGACGTGGTCGCGGCCACCGGCGCCGAGGTCAAGGTCACCTACACCCGCGGCGTGCCGCCGGTGATCAACGACCGGATGGCCTCGGCCGTCGTCGCCGGCGCGGCGGGTGCCGCGCTCGGCGCCGACCGTGTGGTCGAGGCCGAGCTCAGCATGGGCGGCGAGGACTTCTCCTTCTACCTGGAGCACGTCCCCGGCGCCATGATCCGGCTCGGCACCGGGGTGCCCGGCTCGGACGTCCGCCTCGACCTGCACCAGGGCGATTTCGACGTGGACGAGCGGTGCATCGGATACGGCGTGCGGGTGATGGCGCACACCGCCCTGGCCGCGCTTTCCACGGGCGCTTTCTAAAACCTTCATCGGGTACGCGTTTCGAACAGTCCCGCCGCCACCGCGCGAGGTGACTGCCACTCCAGCCCGGCGGCGCGGCCGCCGGGCTGATGCGGTGGGTCAGGGCGCGGCGTCCGGCGTGGCCGGTGCCGGCTGGACCGGCGGCTGCCGGCGGCGGAGCCGCCGGATCGTGTAGAAGATCGCCCACGCCGGCACGCCGAGCGCGATGATCCAGGGCAGGAGCGCGCCGAGCACGGTCAGCAGGACCGCCAGTGACGCCTTCAGGGCCTTCCAGCCACCGCTGAGGCCGGCCAGGAAGCCCGGCGGCTCGTCGTTGGGGTCGTTGGCCTGGGTGGCCTCCGGGTCGAGCAGCACGACGGTGATCGTGGAGAGCGCGGTGAGGTCGGCCAGTCGCCGCTTCTTCGCCTCCAGCGACGCCAGGTCCGCCTCCCGGGTCGCCACCTCACGCTCCAGCATCACCAGATCGTTGAGCGACTTGGCCTGGCTGAGCAGCTTCTTGGCGCTGTCCACCCGGGCCTTCTGCACCGAGATCCGGGCGTCCAGATCGACGACCTCCTCGGTGACGTCCTGGGTGTTGATCCCGCGGACCTCCTCGGTGCCGAGCTTGGCGAGCTGGTCCACCACCGAGCTGAACTTCGCGGCCGGCACCCGCAGGGTCAGATTGGCGGTGTCCGAGCCGGTGCCGCTGTGCCGCTCGTCGGCGCCGATGAAACCGCCGGCCGCCGAGGCGATGCCGGTGGCCTGGGCGGCCGCGGCGGTGACGTCCTCGACCCGCACCGTGATCGAGCCGGTGTAGATGATCGAGCGCTGGTCGACGCGCAGGTCCGGCGCCTGAGCGCCGGTGTCCTTGCCCTGGCTGGCGCTGCCCTCGGCCGCCTGGTCCTCGGCGGTGCCGACGGCGGGCGCGGCGGCCGGCGCTCCCGCGCCGGTGCTGGAATCGCTGTCGTCGGCCCCGCAGCCGGCCAGCAGGAGCCCGGTCAGCAGCCCGGCCGCGATGAGCTTGGTGGTTCCCCGTTTATTCATCGGTGCTCCGATCTCGTCGTCTGACCGGTGGGACGTGCGGCACACCTCACCCGGTTCCGGCAGACTGCGAGGTGACCGGTCACGATTCAGCAGCGGAGGGGTCCCGTGCGCGTCACGAAGTTCACGCATTCCTGCCTACGGATCGAGGGTGCCGGGGTCCTCGTCGTAGATCCCGGCGAATTCTCCGAGTCGTCCGCATTGGACGGAGCGGATGCCGTGCTCGTCACCCACGAGCACGTCGACCACCTGGACGTGAAGGCGGTGACCTCGGCGGTGTCCCGGCGGCCGGATCTGCGGATCTTCGCGCACGAGGCGGTGCTGCCGCTGCTCGCCGACGTCGCGCAGGCCACCACCGCCGTCGCTGCCGGCGAGGAGTTCGAGGCGGCCGGGTACCGGGTGCGGGCGTACGGCGGGCAGCACGCCGTCATCCACCCGTACGTCCCGGTCTTCGCGAACCTGGGGTTCCTGATCGCCGGGGACGGCACGAACCTCTACCACCCGGGTGACTCGTTCGCGCTTCCCGATCAGCCGGTGGAGACTTTGTTCGTGCCGTTGAACGCGCCGTGGACGACGATCGCCGAGTCGCTCGAGTTCGTGCGCACGGTCCGGCCGGGCCGGGCCTACGCCCTGCACGACGGGCTGCTCAACCAGCGCGGTGCGGCCATCTACGACAAGCATCTGGAGAGCTTCTCCGATACGAAATATCAGCACGTCGCGCCCGGAACCGTCGTTGACTGACGTGCGCGACGGCACCGAGGTGATCCGGCGGCTCTACGAGGAGCCGCCGGAGGGGTTCGTCGCGACCAGGGCGGCTGCCGTCGAGGAGGCGCGCCGCGGCGGCGACCGGGAGACGGCCAAGCGTCTCGCCGCGCTGAAGAAGCCCACCGTGGCCGCCTGGATGGTCAACCTGCTCGCGCTCAAGCGCCCGGAACTCATCGGCGAGCTGGTCGAGCTGGCCACCGCACTGCGCGCCGCTCAGCGTGACCTCCAGGGCGAGCAGCTCCGAGAGCTCTCCAACCAGCGCCGGCAGTTCGTCTCGGCGCTCGTCGCGGCCGCTCGCAAGCTCGCCGTCGCGGCCGGCGTACCGACTGGGAAGCTGCCGCTCGCCGAGGTCGAGGCGACGCTCACCGCGGCGCTCGCCGAACCGGAGATCGCCGAGCAGGTACGGACCGGCCGGCTGATCCGGGCGGCCACCTACGCCGGCTTCGGTGAGGTGCCCCGGCCGAGACTGCGCCTGGTGACCGGCGATGCCGACCAGGACGACCTGGCGGAGCCGGGCGAGCCGGAGGAGCCGGACGAGCAACCGGAGTCGGAGGTCCCGCGGATCTCGGCCCGGGAGCGGGCCGCGGCCGAGCAGCGTCGCCGGGAACGCGAGCGGAAGCGCCGGGAACTGGACCGGGAGCTGTCCGTCGCGATGGCCGCCGAGCGCCGGGCGGACGACCAGCTGGAACGGGCCGAGGCCGCCGAGCGGGACGCCGGTCACCTGGTCGAGGATCTGGACGCCGAACTCGCCGAGCTGGAACGCCGCCGCACCGAGGCGGTCGCCGACGTGGCCCGGCGCAAGCTGGCCCGGCGTACCGCCGAGCGGGAGTCGGCGGCCGCCCGCCGGCGGGTCGGCGACGTGCAGGCCGCCCTGGACGACCTGGCCGCGGACTGAGCCGACTAACCACTTCGGACGGACGTCGAACGCGGGAGCGTTTTCCTTCGGCGCCCGAGGAGAGCAGAATCTGGCAGGTGACCCCGGAACAGGCAGCGGCCAACGCCAAAGCGGGACTCGCCACGATCGTGGGCGCCTTCGCGGAATCGCCGCAGACGCTGCGCCGTGCCCGGTTGCTGGGCCTCTCCGGCTGGGCGTACCACGTCTCGGCCCGGGCCGGCGCGCTCGGTGACGTCCGCCCGGAGACGGTGGCCGCCGCGCTCGCCTTCATCGCGCCGGAGGCGGTCACCGACGGCTGGGAGGCGACCGCGAAGACGTCCGCCCCGGTCGAGGTCGCCAAGTGGCACCTGCACGAGCTCTGCACCTGGGGCACCGAGCAGCTCGGCGGCTTCCCCCGGCTCTCCCGCCTGCTCGACCTCGCCGCCCGGCTGGTGGACGCGGTGGACCCGGCCGGGCTGCCGCTCTTCGCCGCCTGGCGGGCGATGCCGGTGCCGGACACCGAGCCGGGCGCGCGGGCTGCCGTGCTGCTGCATCTGCTGCACGAGCACCGGCAGGGCATCCACGTGATCGCGGTACGGGCCGGCGGCCTCACCCCGATCGAGGCGATCATCGCCGGGCCGGACGGTGAGACCGGTGCCGTGGCGTTCGGCTGGCAGCCGCCGTACCCGCCGGCCGGCCCGCTGGTCCGGCGGCTGATGTGGGCCGAGGCGGTGGCGAACTCGCTGGCCGGCCAGGCGTACGCGGTGCTGGACCGAGCCGAGCGGGTGGAGTTCGCCGGCCTGCTGGAGTCGCTGAGCCACCGCCTGACCCGCTGAAATTCCGTTGGCAGCCGGACCGGGCGCATGGTCAGATGCCCGGATGAGTGAGCTGCCCACCGGCTGGACCATCCGCCGGCCCACCCTCGACGACGTTCCGGCGATCCTCGAGATGGTGCATGCCAGCGACATCGCGGCGGTGGGCGAGCCCGACTTCACCCTCGACGAGGTGCGCGAGGAGCTGACCGGGCCGAACACCGACATGTCCCGGGACTCCTGGGTGGCCCTCGACGCCACCGGCCGGATCGTCGGCTGGGCGTACCCGCGTAATCCCACCGGCAAGGCCCGCGACTTCATCGAGGTCTACGTCTGGCCGGAGATCGGGCTGGCGGTCCAGCGGCCGCTGCTCGACCTGATCCTGCGACGGATGCCGGAGCGCGCCGCCGAGCTGGGGCACCAGGTCTATGCCGTGCGGGCCGCGGCGATCCCGAACGAGACGGTCTACATCGAGGCGCTGGGCGACGCCGGCTTCACCTTCCTCAAGCAGCACGCCCGGATGCAGATGCCGCTGGACGGTGTGTCCCCGGTCGCGCCGGAGCCGCCGGCCGGCGTGGTCGTCCGGCCGGTCCGCATCGACGACGAGGCCGAGACGCGCCGGTTCCACGCCGTCATCGAGGAGTCGTTCCAGGATTCCGACCACCCCGCCATGGCGTACCAGGACTGGCGTGAGCAGTACGAGGCCGAGTCCGGGGTGGCCTTCGACGAGTGGTTCGTCGCCGAGGTGGACGGCGTCATCGCCGGTGCGCTCCAGTCCGGTGGCAGCGGCGGCGACGAGGAGAACGACGAGGGCTGGGTGAAGTTCCTCGCCGTGCTCCGGCCGTACCGTAAGCGGGGTGTGGGTGAGGCGCTGCTGCGCCGCGCTTTCGCCACCTACGCGGCGAACGGCCGCGCCAAGGCCGGGCTCGGCGTCGATCTGGCGAACCCGACCGACGCCGCGAGCCTGTATCGCAAGGTCGGCATGACCCCGCTCTACCAGGCGAACGTGTACCAGACCACGGTGACCGCGGCCTGAGTCAGACCTCCGGCGACGCGGTCCCGGTCGGGCGCCGGCGCAGCTCCTCGACGTAGTCGTCGGGCGCGCCGGCCTTCTCGGCCGCGTTGGCGATCTCGGAGAGATACCACGCGGTCGGCAGGCCGCCCTCGTAACCGGCGAAGACGTAGACCCAGGCGGAGATGTCACCGTCGAGCGTCGATACACGCACGGTGACCTTCTGGTACGCCCCGGCGGTCACCCCCTCGACCTCGTCGAGCTGTGCCGCGTCCCATGGGTGCACGTCGTACAGCGAGACGAAGACGCGGTCACCAGGCGACTCGACGATCGTGGTCACGGCCCCTTCCCAGCCGATTTCTCCCTCACCGGCGAAGGTGAGGCGCCAGCCTTCGATCCACCCCACGCCGACCATCGGCGAGTGCGGACAGTAGGCCCGCATGCGGGCGGGATCCAGGTTCGAGCCATACGCGGCGTAGTGACGCACGGCGACGACGATAGTCGTAGCAGCGGGTGGTGAGAATATGGAACGTGCGTGTCGGCATGCCTAGTCGGTTTTGCATCGGTTTTCCGCCGCGGAAAAAGCACAGTTCCTGCTTATTGGGAGGGTTTCAGTCGTGAGTCGGATCGTGATCATCGGTGGGGGACCGGGGGGATACGAGGCCGCCCTGGTCGCCGCGCAGCTCGGCGCGGACGTCACCCTCGTCGAGGCGGACGGTCCGGGTGGTGCCTGCGTCCTGACCGACTGCGTGCCGTCCAAGACGTTCATCGCCAGCTCCGAGGTGATGACCGGATACCGCCACAACGAGCGGTTCGGGATCCGGTCGAGGGGCCTCGACGGGGTCAGCGTCGACGCGGTCGCGGTGAACGAGCGGGTCAAGAAGCTCGCCCTGGCCCAGTCGGGTGACATCCAGACCAAGCTGGTCAAGGCCGGGGTCGACGTGGTTCGTGGCCGGGCGCGGCTCGGCGAGGATCGGCTCGGGCACACCCACCAGGTCCTGATCACTCCGGACGGTGGCGAGGAGTACGCGGTGGAGGCCACCACCGTGCTGATCGCGACGGGCGCCACTCCGCGAGTGCTGCCGACCGCCCGCCCGGACGGCGAGCGGATCCTCGACTGGCGCCAGGTGTACGACCTGACCGAGCTGCCCAGTCACCTCGTGGTGATCGGCTCGGGTGTGACCGGTGCCGAGTTCGCCAGTGCCTACCTGGCGATGGGCGTACAGGTGACCCTGGTCTCCAGCCGCGAGCGGGTCATGCCGCACGAGGACGCGGACGCCGCGATGGCGATCGAGCGGGTGTTCCGGGACCGCGGCATGACGATCCTCAGCCAGGCCCGCGGCAAGTCGGTGGTGAACACCGGGGACGGCGTACAGGTCACCCTCTCCGACGGCCGGGTGATCGACGCCTCACACGCGCTGATCGCGGTCGGCGCCATCCCGAACACGGCCGAGCTGGGTCTCGCCGAGTACGGCGTGGCGGTCGGCGACGGCGGTTACGTGACCGTGGACCGGGTGTCCCGGACCAACGTGCCGGGCATCTACGCCGCCGGTGACTGCACCGGTGTGCTGCCGCTGGCCAGTGTGGCCGCCATGCAGGGCCGGATCGCGATCTGGCACGCCATGGGTGAGGCGGTGGCGCCGCTGCGGCTGCGGACCGTCTCGGCGAACGTCTTCACCGATCCGGAGCTGGCCACGGTCGGTGTGTCGCAGAACGAGGTGGACTCCGGGCGTACCCCGGCCCGGCAGGTGATGCTGCCGCTGACCGGCAACGCCCGCGCCAAGATGGCCGGCCTCCAGGACGGGTTCGTCAAGCTCTTCTGCCGCCCGGCGACCGGCCAGGTCATCGGTGGCGTGGTGGTCGCGCCGAAGGCCAGCGAGCTGATCCTGCCGATCACCATGGCGATCGAGAACAACCTCACGGTGGATCAGCTGGCCCACACGATCACGATCTATCCGTCGCTCTCCGGCTCGATCGCGGAGGCCGGCCGGCAGCTCATGCTGCACGAGATTCAGTGAACCTTGTCAACCTGGCCTCGGGCCGGAGGCATCCGGGCCGTTGGCCGGCGCCGGCTGGTGCGGCCCCCACGTTGAGAACGGTTCGGTAGCGACGTCCGTCTTGTCGCCCTCTTCGGTGTTCTTGCCGCCGAAGAGGGCCAGGATCCACCCGGCTGTGCCGAAGATCACTGCGGCGGTCGCCGCGATGGCGAAGAGCCGCCAGGCCGACTGGGTGATCGCGGTGCCGCCCAGGTGCCCGACCAGCCCGCCGTAGCAGGCCCAGCTCAGCGCGGCCGCGCCGTCATAACCGACGAAGAACTTGATCGGATAGCCGGTACGCCCGGCGTTGTACCCGGAGGCCATCCGCCCGCCGGGCACGAACCGGCAGAGCAGCACCACCAGCGGCCCGGGGCGGCGCAGGCCACGGGTGAAGCGTCTCGCCGCCCGCCGGGTCTTGGAGGTGTCGCCGTCCTCGTTCCTCGGGGCGAACCGGTCCCGCAGCGCGCTCAGGCGGCCTCCGGTGGAGCGACCCAGCACGAAGGCGATGGCATCGCCGGTGAACATGCCCAAAGTCCCTACCGCGATGACTGCGGCCAGATCAAGATTGCCGTAGACAGTCAGGGCCCCAGAGGTGATCATGATGGCCTGAATGGGTACCACCGGAATGAGAGCGTCCACCGCGAGGAAGCCGAACAGAGCCAGGTACGCCCAAGCCGGCGTTGCCAACATGGTCAACAGTTCGGTCATCGGCGGGCCACCTCGAGGCTCGGGTCTCTCGGCATTCTGCGTGGGCGTAGCTGAGAGTGCGCTGTGCTCAGCATGCTCCCCGGGTGGTCCCACGCGCGGTGATGAC
The DNA here is from genome assembly GCF_015704865.1 of Actinoplanes aureus. Classification (GTDB taxonomy): domain Bacteria; phylum Actinomycetota; class Actinomycetes; order Mycobacteriales; family Micromonosporaceae; genus Actinoplanes; species Actinoplanes aureus. Next base: position 95,974 of record NZ_JADQTO010000004.1, read on the forward strand.
CGACACGCTACGTCCACGTGCCGTTTCCGCGCGCTCCCTTTTCGATCGTTTGGAATCGGCGGGCGTACCGTGGGGGTGCCCGCGCCACCGGGGCCCCTGTTTCCCGGCGACGCGGTCGCGGGCCGCCGGTAGGTCCCGTATCGGCGGCCCGCCCCTTGATCTCCCAGCCAGTGCCGGGTTACTCGATCAGTGCCGGGTTACTCGATCGAACACAGCACCGTGCCGGCGGTGACGGTGGCTCCCGCCTCGACAGTGAGTCCCGCCACAGTGCCGGCTTTGTGCGCCTGAAGCGGCTGCTCCATCTTCATCGCCTCGATGACCACGATGGTGTCGCCCTCGGCCACCTCGTCGCCGTTCTGCACGGCGACCTTGACGATCGTGCCCTGCATCGGGGCGGTGAGCCCGCCGCCGGTCGCCGCGGCCGTGGCCCCCGAGCCGCTCCGCGAGCGGCCCGACGGGCGTTTGGGGGTGCTTCCCGGCGTACCGGAGAAAAGGGTTTTGGGGAGGCGCACCTCAATGCGTCGCCCACCGACCTCGACCACGACGGTCTCGCGTTCGCCGGCCTCGTCAGAGGCCGTGGCGGGCGCGCTGAACTGCGGCACCTCGTTGACCCACTCGGTTTCGATCCAGCGGGTGTGCACCGTGAACGGCTCGCCGGTGAACGCCTCGTCGCGGACCACGGCGCGGTGGAACGGCAGCACCGTGGCGATGCCCTCGATCACGGTCTCGTCCAGGACCCGCCGGGAGCGCTCCAGTGCCTCGGCCCGGGTCGCTCCGGTCACGATGATCTTTGCGAGCATCGAGTCGAAGTTGCCGCCGATCACGCTGCCTGCCTCGACGCCCGAGTCGACTCGCACGCCGGGGCCGGAGGGCCAGGTCAGTGCGGTGACCGGGCCGGGAGCCGGCAGGAAGTTGCGGCCCGCGTCCTCGCCGTTGATCCGGAACTCGATGGCGTGCCCGCGCGGCTCCGGATCCGCGGTGATGGCCAGCGGCTGGCCGGCGGCGATCCGGAACTGCTCGCGCACCAGGTCGATGCCGGTGGTCTCCTCGCTGACCGGGTGTTCCACCTGGAGGCGCGTGTTGACCTCGAGGAACGAGATCGTCCCGTCCTGACCGACCAGGTACTCCACCGTGCCGGCGCCGTGGTAGCCGGCCTCCGTGCAGATCGCCTTGGCGCTCTCGTGGATCTTCTTGCGCTGCTCGTCGCTGAGGAACGGCGCGGGCGCCTCCTCCACCAGTTTCTGGTGGCGGCGCTGCAACGAGCAGTCCCGGGTGCCGACCACCACGACATTGCCCAGCGTGTCGGCCAGAACCTGCGCCTCCACGTGCCGCGGCCGGTCCAGGTAGCGCTCGGCGAAGCACTCACCGCGTCCGAACGCGGCGACCGCCTCCCGGGTGGCGCTCTCGAACAGCGCCGGGATCTCCTCGATCGTGCGGGCCACCTTGAGGCCACGGCCGCCGCCGCCGAACGCGGCCTTGATCGCCACCGGCAGGCCGTGCTGCTCGGCGAACGCCACGATCTCGGCGGCATCCGCCACCGGCTCGGGGGTGCCGGGCACCAGCGGCGCGCCCGCGCGCTGCGCGATGTGCCGGGCGGTGACCTTGTCGCCCAGGTCGCGGATCGCCTGTGGGCTCGGCCCGATCCAGATCAGGTTCTCGTCGATCACGGCCTGGGCGAAGCCGGCGTTCTCGGAGAGGAAGCCGTAGCCCGGGTGTACCGCGTCGGCGCCGGATCGCTTCGCGATGTCGATCAGCTTGTCGATGCGGAGGTACGTGTCGGCGGCGGTATCGCCGTCCAGCGCGTAGGCCTCGTCGGCCTGGCGCGCGTGCAGCGCGTCCCGGTCGCTGTCGGCGTAGACGGCGACGCTGGTGAGGCCGGCGTCCTTGCAGGCCCGGATGACCCGGAGGGCGATCTCGCCACGGTTGGCGATCAATATCTTCCGCACGGCTATGAGCCTAACGGTCGTTCTACTCTTGGGTAGTGTCCGCGACTCGCATGATGATCCTCGGTTTGGTCCAGTGGATGCAGCCGGTGCACGGCTACGACGTGCGCCGCGAGTTGCTGAGCTGGAGTGCCGACAAGTGGGCCAACATCCAGCCCGGCTCGGTGTACCACGCGTTGCGCAAGCTCGCCGACGAGCAGCTGCTGCGCGCGGTGGCGACCGAGCAGGTCGGCGCGCGGCCGGCGCGGACCACGTACGAGATCACCGAGAAGGGCGCGGCGGAGTTCCAGTCCCTGCTGCGTACGTACTGGTGGAACCTGACCGCCACCACCGACCCGTTCATGGCGGCGTTCTCGTTCCTGCCGGCAATGCCCCGGGAGGAGTCGTCGGCCGCGTTGCGTAACCGGGCCACCCAGCTCCAGGGCGGTGTCGAGCAGCTCCGGGCGGCTCTGGGCGCCGACTGGGCGAAGGAGAAGCCGGCCTTCGTGTCGTGGATGTGGGAGCTCGGGATCGCCCGGGCCGAGGCGGAGATCGCCTGGTGCTCGCGGATCGCCGGCCTCATCGAGTCCGGCGAGGACTTTCGTGTCAGCTTTAATAATCAAGTTTGACTAGCTAGATCGATGGTCGTAGGTTGGCCGGATGATTGAGACTCGCGGGCTACGCAAGTCCTTCACGTCCCGCCGGGGACCGACCGTGGAGGCCGTCCGTGGCATCGACCTGGACGTCGCCGAGGGCGAGATTTTCGGTTTTCTAGGCCCCAACGGGGCCGGCAAGACCACCACACTGCGCATGCTGGCCACTCTGATCGAGCCCGACGGGGGCGAGGCCACCATCGCCGGCGCCGACTTGCGGCGCGCACCCGGCGAGGTCCGGCGCCGGATCGGGTACGTGGCACAGGGCGGCGCCACCTGGGACGACTCCACCGCCGTCGAGGAGCTGGTGCTCCAGGCCCGCCTCTACGGCGTGTCCCGCGCCGACGCGCACGCACGCGCCACCCGGGTGCTCGACGCTTTCCAGCTGTCGGAGTACGCGGACCGCAAGTGCCGCACCTACTCCGGTGGTCAGCGGCGCCGCGTCGACATCGCGCTCGGGATCATCCACGAGCCCCGCCTGCTCTTCCTGGACGAGCCGACCACCGGGCTCGACCCGCAGAGCCGGGCGCACATGTGGGGCGAGATCCGCCGGCTGCGCGACGAGGGGATGACCGTCTTCATCACCACGCACTACCTGGAGGAGGCGGACGCGCTCTGCGACCGGATCTCCATCATGGATCACGGGGACATCGTCGCCTCCGGGACGCCGGCGGCCTTGAAGCGCTCCATCGCCGGTGAGGTCGTCCGCGTCTCCCTGCTGCCGGAATTCGTCTCCGCGGCGGCCACGGTGCTGGCCTCGTACAAGACCGACTCCTTCGAGGACTCTCTCCGGCTCCACGTCGACGACGGTGCCGCCGCCATCCCGGACATTCTTCGTCTTCTGGATGCGGCTTCCGTGCCGCTGGCCGGGATCGAGTTGCACCGGCCGAGCCTCGACGACGTCTTCCTCACCAAGACCGGCCGATCCCTGCGGGAGAGTGCGGAATGAAGTTCGTACGCGACACGTGGCTGATCTTCGAGAACCAGATGCGGCTCCTGCTGCGCAACCCGGTCTGGGTCCTGGTCGGCGTCTTCCAGCCGGTGATGTACCTGCTGCTCTTCGCCCCGCTGCTGCGGCCCGCGCTGCAGGTGTCCACCGACGCCGAGGCGTACGAGATCTTCGTGCCCGGCATGCTGGTCATGCTCGCCATCTTCGGCGGCCTGTTCCAGGGCTTCGGCCTGATCGCCGAGCTGCGGGCCGGCGTGATCGAGCGATCCCGGGTCACCCCGGTCAGCCGCCTGGCCCTCCTGCTCGGCCGCACCCTGCGCGACGTGGTCTCGCTGGTCGCCCAGGCGGTCATCATCACGCTGCTGGCGCTCATCTTCGACCTGCGGGTGTTCCTGGGAAACCTGCTGCTGGCGTACCTCATGCTGGCTCTGATCGCGCTGATGACCTCGGCGCTCAGCTACGGCGTGGCGCTGCGGGTCCGCAGCGAGGACGCGCTGGCGCCGCTGATGAACACGGTGGCACAGCCGGTGCTGCTGCTCTCCGGGATTCTGCTGCCGCTCACGTACGCGCCCGGCTGGCTGCAGAACGTCGCCGAGTGGAACCCGTTCTCCTGGGCGGTGGACGGAACGCGGGCGTTGTTCCGCGGCGACCTCGGTGCGCCGGAGGTGTGGCAGGGCCTGGCCATCACCGCGGTGCTCGCCGTGCTGGCCGTGGTGTGGGCGGCCCGGGAGTTCGCCCGCAGCGTCCGCTGACGGCTTGATAGGCAGCCATTTGGCTGCCTATAATGCTTCCTGTGGACGAGGTATTCCGGGCACTCGCCGACCCCGGCCGCCGGCATCTGCTGGACAGCCTGAACCAGACGAACGGTCAGACGCTGCGGCAGCTCTGCGACGGCATGGGCATGGCCCGGCAGTCAGTCAGCAAGCACCTGGCGGTCCTGGAGGCCGCCGGCCTGGTGACCACGGTGCGGCGCGGCCGGGAGAAACTGCACTACCTCAACGCCTCGCCCGTCAACGCGATCGCCGACCGCTGGATCAGCCGATACGACCGGCCACGGATCCGGGCGCTCGCCGACCTGCAAGACGCATTGGAGGGGCCCGGGATGGGGTTCAGCTATACGACGTACATCGCGACCACGCCTGCGAAGCTGTGGGAAGCGTTGACGGATCCCGCTTTCACCAGGCAGTACTGGGGGGTCGAGTTCGAGACGGACTGGAAGCCCGGCTCGGTGATGACCTGGAAGGAGAAAGGTGTCACCATCGCCGACCCCGAGCAGGTCGTGCTGGAGGCCGAGCCGGGGCGGCGGTTGTCGTACACCTGGCACACCACGACGCCGGAGTTCGCTGCCGCTTACGGCTTTGATGACGAATGGCTGGCGGCGGCGGTGCGGGGGAGCCGGTCGAAGGTGACCTTTGATATCGAGAAGCAGGGGGCGGTGGTGAAGTTGACCGTCGTCCATGACGATTTCGGGCCGGAGGATGTGGCGTTTAGGGATGTGGGAGAGGGGTGGGTGTCGTTGTTGGCCAGCTTGAAGACGTTGCTGGAGACTGGGTCGCCGCTGCCCATGCCCTGACCGGTCGGTGCCGCTTTAGCGCGGCGCTGCTTCGGTGGCTGCTCCGCTTTCAGTGGCCGCTTTCAGTGGCTGCGCCGCTTTCAGTGGCCGCGCCGCTTCGGTGGCTGCGCCGCTTTCAGTGGCCGCGCCGCTTCGGTGGCTGCGCCGCTTTCAGTGGCTGCGCCGCTTCGGTGGCTGCGCCGCTTTCAGTGGCTGCGCCGCTTCGGTGGCTGCGCCGCTTTCAGTGGCCGCGCCGCCTCAGTGGTCGCGCCGCCTCAGTGGCCGCGCCTCTTTCACTGCGGCGCCTCTTTCAGTGTCGCGCTGCTCTTGAGCGCGGCGCGATGTCGTCGTTGTCGCGGCAGTGCCGTGCGCGGGCCGGTCAGCGGCGCCAGAGGGCCGTGATCGGGACGCCCATCTCGGCGAGGAGGTTGCGCAGCAGCGGTAGCGACAGCCCGATCACGTTCCCCGGGTCGCCCTCGATCCGTTCCACGAACGCACCACCGCGGCCGTCCAGGGTGAAGGCCCCGGCCACCTGCAACGGCTCACCCGACGCCACGTAGGACTCGATCTCCGTATCGCTAACATCCGCGAAATGCACCACCGTGGTGCCGACCGCCTCCGCCTGCAGCCCGCTGACCAGCCCGGTCAGATGATGCCCGGTGTGCAGCACCCCGGACTTGCCGCGCATCGCCATCCAGCGCTTGGTGGCCTCCTCAGCGTCGGCCGGCTTACCGAATACTTCCTCCTCGAACGCCAGCACCGAATCACACCCGAGCACCAGCACCCCCGGATCGGCCGGCAGTTGGGCCGCCACCGTACGCGCCTTCATCCGCGCCAGAGCGAGGCTCATCGTGTAAGCGTCGTCGGCGTCGACGACGCTCTCGTCCACCCCGCTGACAATGACCTCGGCGTCGATCCCGGCCCCAGTGAGCAGCGCCCGCCGGGCAGGGCTGGCCGAGGCAAGAACCAAGCGGTACGCGATGTCGGTCTGCACGAAAAACGAGACTACAAGCCCCAGGCGGGCAAAAGTGCCCGCAAGCGGCATGTTTCAGCCTGGATCTCACACAAATCGCCGATCCTAGACCTCGCATTGCCGTAGAACTGAGCTGCTGATCGCCGCGCCGATCCTCGGATCAGGATGTGATCTTGCGGTATCCAACTATGCGCATGCCGGGGATCCCGCAGGCGCGGTCCCGGGGTAACTACGGGCGCCGACCCAGCGTCGCGCCGCGCATCCTGTGCGCCTGCAAACCGATCCGAGCGACCTTGGGTGCTTGTTCACCCATGGGCGTGCTCAACCGCCCAAGATCTGTCTGCGCCCGGCAGCGGAAGGTTAGGAATGCTCGCAAAGGGCGTTGATTCCGCCCAAACTTGCGCGAGCGCGCACCCCACCTGGCCAGTTGTCAGCTTGTGCGAGGGGTAGCGCTCAGGCGGAATTCTTTTCAATGGACGCCTGGCGGTCCCTGTGGGCGGCGCCTTCGGGAAACCAGAAACGCAAGAAGGGTCCCGATCGCGATAATTGCTCCACCCCCGCCAAGGACCGCCACCAGTGCGGTGCCACCCTTTTCTGGACGGGGAGGAGCAGCGACATCCTTAGAAGCCGATGGCGTCGCCGTCTCGGAGGATCTTGCACTCGGATTCGCGTTGGAAGTCGCCGGGGGCACATCAGCGGTCAGCGCCTTGACGACGTTCAACACACCAAAGCCACACTCGTCGTCCCGCCCCGGCGGTCCAATATCCGTCGCGGTAAAGGTGAGTCGATAGATAACTTCCTTGGCCGAAAGGTCAGGGAACTTGGATCGCACAAGTGCAGCCGCGCCCGAAACGATAGCGGTGGCTACTGATGTTCCTGCGGTCTTTATGTAGCGATTATTGAGTGCGGTGGTTACTATCTCAGATCCTGGTGCGCAGATATCCACCTCTGGTCCAGTGACTGAGAAGTCGGCATGTTGGCCAGTCCGCTCGATGGCGCCTACCGCTAGAACGTCAGGTATTGCGGCAGGATAGCCCAAAAGTGTGCTCTGGGTGGTATTTCCCGCCGCCGCGACAATGACCGAGTCGGATCGTCCGGCCGCGCTGACTGCGCGGTTTATTGAGAGTGATTGAGGTGCTGCCGCGGACACATTTATGACCTCAGCGCCGTGGCTGGCTGCCCACTCAATTCCAACTGCCAAGTCGGTCCCGCCCTCGTCGGCGCTCGAAGTTCTAATCGGAAGTATCTTGGCCGCGGGGGCAACGCCGAGCACGCCCTCTTTTGCCCCGTGGCCATGTCCAGCTATGGCCCCTGCCATGTGAGTACCGTGACCCGAGCTGTCTGTTTGCCCTGTGCCGCCGCCATCGGCAAGCAAGTCGGTGCCAGGAACAAGGTTCTTCTCAAGATCGCGATGCCGTGAGGTGCCGCTATCGGGAACGCCAACAGTTATGCCAGTACCGGTGGATATCTGGTGCGCTTGGTCGATATTGAGGTATTCGAGAAACCATTGTGCGGCTCTGGTGTTATCTGCGCGAGCAGAATTCCCGGGTGCAATAATCATGGCAGCCGAAATTATGCCGATGCTTACAGCTGCAACTTTGGATCTCATTGGTCGTGGAGACCAATGACGGGGCCAGGATCGATCTTCGCTGGCGGTGCGGGTCGAATGATCGGCGCAATTCCCTGGAGGGTCTCCCAAGGTGTGTCTGGATCCCGACGAGTTGTTCGGTCGTGATCCGTGGCCTTAGGTCCGAGAGGCCTTGGGCTGGGTGCTCCGTGGCCAATAAGGCCTCCGACCGGATTCACCCGCTGTATGCCGGCGCGGCCCGGCGCAGGTTGTCGCGGTGGAGAGGTCGGCATGCTGCCGATGATTCCGTTATGGGGAAAGGGCCGAGCTTTGGTCGCAGGGTCGGGCGCGTAGCTGCCGATGGCCTTGCCTCGAGCAGGCAGCTGACTGAACGCTGAATCGTTGGACCGGGTGGGTGGCGGCGTTGCATTCACGTCGGGCGCGGTTGTGATGGGATTTTTCGGTGACGTTGGAGGTGTGGGATCACCGTTTGGCGTTGGACCCGGGCGCACTTCGCCCAGTACTGGGCCAGAGTGGGGCGCTCGAGAGTCTGGTTTCCCGATGTTGGGCGACGGATTGCTAGGTCTGTCGGAGCCCAGCGCCTCCGCTCGGAAGCGACGCAAGCTTGATTTGCCGTTATTAGTAAGGGACGGTGTTGCGACCGGTAGCGGCGGGTTGAGATAGGCGCCGTCAGGCACAAACTCGCTGCTGATCTCGGAACTAAAAGGAGCCTTGTAGGGTTTCGGTTGGATGATCGAGACCTGGGCCAGAGCGAGCTCCGAACTAAGCGACGACATAACACGCCGAGCCTGTTCCTCAAGCTCCGCCTGCCGTCCCTCCGCGACCGGCGACTGCGGCGGCATCCCCTTGGCCTTGCCCGCACCCAATTGATAGACCCGCATCTCCTCCTCATGCCCGGCCAGCAAAACCTCATTGCCCGCATGCTCACGCTGAATCCCCGCCATCCTCTGGCGGGCCGAGTCCAGCGCCCCCGTCGCCCCGGCCAGGGCCCGGTGGTTCTCCACCGCCGCCTCATACGTATCCCGGAGGCTGGCGATAAGAACGTCGAGCCGCTCCAGATACGCCGCCGCGGCCGGGCTCTTCTCCGGGGGCCAGGCGGCCGCCAGGCCGGCCCGGTAGCGCTCGACGCCGGACAGATGCTGGAGGACCAGCTCGTACGACCGCTTCCACGCGCCGAGGACATGCTGGTGAGTGCCCGGGTCGTGCGGCTCGATCATCGACCACATCTGGGAAACGCGCAGCGCCCACCAATTGGTGCCGCCGCTGGTGCCGCCGCTGTCCAGCATCAAGGCTCCTCGGTGGTGGGGAGGATGCCGGCGGTGCGCAGCCCGGCGTGCACGTCGGTGACCCTGGCCCGGGCGTAGGCGTCGGCGCCGCGATACTTCTCGCTTACCTCACGGGCCGCGGTGGCGAAGCCGTACGTCCCGTTGGCGTAGTTGTAGACGTTCTGCAGGGCGACGTCTTGGGCCCGCTCGTGGGCGGCCCGGAAGAACTGCAACTCCAGGAAGCCCTCGTGCGCTGGTGGCAGCGCGGTGAGCATGGTGTCGCTGACCTGGACCGCCCGTGGGGCGTAATTCTGCTCGACGTCCGCCTTCAGCCTTGCGGCGAACTCCTCCATGGCCAGGATGTCTGCTTCGATGTCGCCGAAGGTGGTGTGACCGTAATCGCGTAGCCACGCCGGACCCAGGTCCTCTTCCGGGATCATCGAGCGAGCCTCCATCGACGCCGAACGAATAATCTCTGTGAGATTAGCCGCTCACAGCGAGTATTTCCGCCCCCTGTGGACAGCGCTCGGAGGCGGCGTTCAGCGCGGCAGTGCGGAGGACCGCCAGGTGCGTGACCTGGTCGTCGGGCGGGCTGATCGGATCCAGTCCGAGGGCGGAACGACCGTCGTTCCGGAATTGACCGAAGTGGATCGAGATGCCAGGATGGCGGCCAACGCTGCCACCTCATGATCGTCTAGGCTTCCCCGTACGACGCTGACCAGCGGTTCCTCATTCATCAGCCGAGCGTACGACGGGTTACCAGAAGTTCGGTGACACGCGTCCCACACTCGGCTGATCAATTCGCGGCCGCTCGACAGAACCAGGTATTTTCTGCGTGATGTCTTCTTCTCCCCCTCTCGTAGTCGCTGATCGGTACCGGCTTGTCGCGCCGCTCGGTCAGGGCGGGATGGGGCGTGTCTGGCGGGCGACGGACGTCGTCCTGCACCGGGACGTGGCGATCAAGGAACTCGTGCCGCCACCTGGGCTGACGCCGGGCGAGCGGCAGGAGATGCGGGAGCGGTCGCTGCGCGAGGCGCGCGCGATCGCCCGGCTCAACAACATCAACGTGGTGCGCGTCTTCGACGTGCTGCGTACGGACGCCGACCCGTGGATCGTCATGGAGTACGTGGCGTCCCGCTCGCTGCAGGACACGCTGGCGGCTGACGGCCCGTTCAATCCGGTGCGCGCGGCCGAGATCGGCCTGGGCGTGCTCAACGCCCTGCGCGCCGCGCACCGGGCCGGTGTGGTGCACCGCGACGTGAAGCCGGGCAACGTGCTGCTCGGCGCCGACGGCCGTGTCGTGCTGACCGATTTCGGTCTGGCTACCGTGCCCGGCGACCCGAACGTGACTCGCACCGGCCTGGTGCTGGGCTCCCCGGCGTACATCGCTCCGGAACGCGCGCGGGACGGCACGGCCGGGCCGGCAGCCGACCTCTGGTCGCTCGGCGCCACCCTGTTCGCCGCGGTCGAGGGGCAGTCACCGTTCGCGCGCCCGTCGGCGATCGCCACCCTGGCCGCGCTGGCCACCGAGAACGTGCCTCCGTCGCGCGCGGCGGGGCCGCTCAAACCCGTACTGAACGGGTTGTTGCGCAAGGATCCCGCCCACCGCATCAATGCGGAGGAGGCCGAGCGACTGCTGTCGCGCGCCGCCGGGCGGCGCGCCCGGGTGACCTTCCCGATGAGCCCGACCATGCGCCGGCCGGGCGTCGGCCGCGAGCGGCCGTCGCTGCCGAGCGGTCCGGGTGGCCCGCCGGTGCTGCCCGGTGCCGGCTTCGCCACCGGCTCGGCGCCGGTGGTGCCCACCCCGCGTCCGCCGGTCACCGCCACCCCGCCGCCGGGCGCGCGGCCCACCTACGCCGCGGGCAAGGCATCCGTCGCCGGCCCGGCGCCGTCCGACGCTCCACCGCGCGCTTCGCGCCCGGGAAGCAAACCCCTGGACGCCACGCGCCTGGATACGCCGCCGGTTTCCGACGAGACAACCAAACTTTCCGGTACGCCCGACGGGCCCCCCAGCCCGGTAAGAGGCGGCCACGGCCACCCGGCGACGCCGGCTGCTCCGCGGTCCGGCGCGCTGCCACCGACCGCCCCGGTCAGCCCGGCGCGGGTCGGCTTCACCGCAGCGGACGTCGCCGCCAACCGGCGCAAGCAGGCCGCACCGGAGCACGAACGGTCCCTGGCTGCCGCGACCGGCGCGTACCCGATCATCGCCAGCCCCGACGACTCGGCGCAGGCCACCACCGTCATGCCGGCCGGCGCTGCTCCGGTGCCCGGCAGTCCCGCAACGCAGACGACCTCGGCTGAGCCGGCTGCTGCACAGGGCACGCAGGCCGAGGCCGCACCGGCCAAGCCGGCTTCCCCGCAGGATGGGCAGACCAAGGACGCGCCGGCTACGGCCGCACCCGCTCAGCCGGACTCAAGCAATGCCGCACCCGCTCAAACCGCGTCAGGCAAGACCGGAACCGCTCAAGCCGCGTCGGGCAAGACCGGAACCGCTCAGTCGAAGTCGGACACGTCCGGGCCGGCCGACGGAGAGTCGGGCAAGCCCGAGACGGCTCAGGCGAAGTCCGGGTCAGGCCCAGCCGGGGCAGCATCCGACTCGGACTCTTCGGAAGCCGAGACGGTCTCGACCGAGCCCGCCGACGCCGAGTCGGACGCTTCTACGCAGAGCAGGCAATCCGGTAAGGACGGGCAGGCCGCCGATGCGGAGTCCGCGCCCGAATCCGTCACCGAGGAAAGGGCTGACACCAAGGCCGGCCCTTCCGAAAGCGCCGACACGCCCGAAGCTGATGCGGCACCCAAGGCCGATGCAGCGACCAAAGATGCAGCGACCAAAGATGCAGCGGCCAAGGATGCAGCGGCCAAGACCGACGCCGCCGACTCCGCGAAGGCGTCAGCGGAAGCAGCCTCCGAGCCGGCCGGCGATGACTCCGCCGACAGCGCGAAGCCCACAGCCGACACCAAGGCCGACCAAAAGGCTGAAGGCGACCAAAAGGCTGAAACAGCGTCCGGCACGAAGGCTGAGCCGGCACCCGCTGCCGACCCCGACCGGACGTCGTTCATCGACCCCGACAAGACCTCCTTCGTCGACCTCACCGCGGTCGTCCCACCGCAGCCGTCCGCCGACGATCAGACCCGGGTGGTCGGCAACGTCGCCCCGGCTACCCGGTTCGCCCGGCCCAACCGCCCGGCCTGGACGCCGATGTCGCAGCGCAAAGTCGTCCGCCGTACCGGAATAACGATCCTCGGAACGACCCTGACCAGGCGGCAGGCCGCCATCGGCCTGGGCATCGTGCTCACCTTCGTCCTGCTTGTCGGCATCATCCTGGTGCAGGCGATGGGCGGCGATTCCGGCGGGCCGACCACGGACTCGGCCAAGCCCGCGGCTGCGGCGACCGGCAAGCCGGGTGCCGGAAAACCGAGCGGCGCGGTGTCGAAGCCGGCTTCCGCCTCGCCGACCGGCGGGATACCGAAGGGCTGGCACACCTACAAGGGCCGGGGCTTCAGCTTCCCGGTTCCGGACAGCGTCAAGTCCTCCGGCGGCGGCACCGGTGTCATGATCCAGTGGAAGAACCGGCTGGTCCGCGTCGACATCATGGACGGGCCGCTCAAGGATCCGGTCAAGTTCCTCCGGGAGCAGGACACCGGCCGCTACAACAGCTACGACGAGATCGGGATCACCGAGCTCGACTTCCACGGCCCGGCCGCCGACTGGGAGTTCTACTACACCACCGACAGCGGCTCCGACCAGCGCGTCGTGCGGCGGGCTTTCCAGCTCGACGGCAAGACGTGGCTGCTCAGCTGGTACACCCAGACGGAGGACTGGGAGGCCGCGAAGAAGGACTTCGCTGTCATCGCGCAGGGGTTCCGAGCGGGGTCGTAGTCACCACCATGAGTGAGATCCGGACGGCTGGGTAGTTATCCGGGATCTCAGATGGAGGTGCATCATGAACTGCCGACGACACGGCAGGAAGCCCACGATCGCACTGTGGATGCTGGTAGCGGTTGCGGACGTCGCGTTGATCGTGGCGGCCGCCGGTCTTGTCACGGTCCTGCTCGTCGTCGCCGGTGTCACGGTGGCGGCCGGTGGCGCGCTCGCCGTGCGTAACCTCGGCCGGCGCGAACCCGACACCGCGAAGGCGGTGCTACGCCGCCGCGCATAGCGTGATCGGCTACAGTCCCCGGCGTGTTGTCGATCGACGGTGTGACTGACCTCTGGGACCAGCTCTTCGGCGCTCAGCCGGACCCGCCTGGCCTTCTCGTGCTGCTCACCGCAGTGGCCGGTCTCCTGGCCGTGGCTCTCCGTCCGGTCTGGCGGGTGGCCCGTAACGCCGTCACCATCGCGCACGAGGGCGGCCACGCCCTGTTCGCCCTGCTGACCGGCCGTAAGCTGCGGGGCATCCGGCTCGAGTTCGACACGTCCGGTCTCACCCTGTCGGCGGGCCGGCCGACCGGTCCCGGCATGATCCTGACCCTGCTCGGCGGCTACATCGCGCCGTCGCTGGTCGGTGTGCTCGGTGCCTGGCTGCTCGGTGGCAACCGGATCACCATGCTGCTCTGGCTCGCGGTCGTCCTGCTGTTGCTCATGCTGATCAACATCAGGAACGCGTTCGGCGTAGTCTCGCTGCTGATCACCGGCGCGATCGTCTTCGTCGTCTCCTGGTACGCGTCACCGCAGGTGCAGGCCGCGTTCGCGTACGCCGGGGTGTGGTTCCTGCTGTTCGGCGGTGTCCGGCCGGTCTTCGAGTTGCAGACGCTGCGTGGCCGGGGCCGGATGCGAGACTCGGACCCGGACCAGCTGGCCCGGATCACCCACGTGCCGGCGCTCTTCTGGGTCGGGGTCTTCCTCGTGGTGAACCTGACCGCCCTGGCCGTCGGCGGGTTCCTGCTGGCCGGTCAGTGGCTGCCGGAGCTCTCCGCGACGTTGTGACCATTCACGGTCGCCGATACCGTGCGTGCTGTGGAGCAGACACCGGGGCTGGCCTGGACGACCGCGGTGATCGCATTCGTGCTGGCCATGCCGTTGTGGCGGTTCTCCATGTACGCGGTCACCCTTGCTCATGAGGGCGGCCACGCGCTGATCGGCCTGCTTCTCGGCGGCAAGCTGGAGAAGCAGAAGATTCGTCTGAACCGGGACGGTGGCGGGGCCACCCACATCCACATCGGCGGCCTCGGCCGGTTCTTCACCCTGCTCGCCGGCTATCTCGGGCCGTCAGCGGTCGGCTTCGCCGGCGTACAGATGCTGGTGCACGGCTTCGACCCGCAGGCGGTGCTGGTGATGAGCCTGGTCTTCGCCGTCTTCGTGCTGATCCTGACCCGTAACGCGTTCGGCCTGCTGGTGGCCGGCGGCACGGTCGCGTTGCTGTGGCTGGTGACCACCCGCGCGCAGGCGGAGGCGCAGCTCGCGGTCGCCTACGTCTGGGTGTGGTTCATGCTGATGGGCGGCTCACGGCAGATTCCCCACCTGTACCAGGGCATGCTCAAGCCGAACAACGGCTCCGATACCGAGCTGTTGCAGAAGCACACGCACATCGGCGACGTAGTGTGGCTCTTCGTCTTCTGGCTCGGCACCGTCGCCGCGCTCGTCTACGGCGGGGCGCTGTTGCTGCGCCACCCGGTCTGACGATCAGAGCGGGATGTTGCCGTGCTTCTTCGGCGGCAGAGTCTCCCGCTTGGTGCGGAGCATCCGCAGTGCCCGGGTCACCTGTGACCGGGTCTGCGCCGGCCGGATGACCGCGTCCACGTACCCCCGCTCCGCCGCGATGTACGGGTTCGCCAGCGTGTCCTCGTACTCCTGGATCAGCTCGACCCGGCGCTGAACCGGATCGTCCGCCGCGGCGAGCTCGCCGCGGTAGAGGATGTTGACCGCGCCCTGTGCGCCCATCACCGCGATCTGCGCGGTGGGCCAGGCGAAGTTGACGTCCGCGCCGAGGTGCTTGGACCCCATCACGTCGTAGGCCCCGCCGTACGCCTTGCGGGTGATCACGGTGACCTTGGGGACGGTGGCCTCGGCGTACGCGTAGATGAGCTTGGCGCCGCGCCGGATGATGCCGTCCCATTCCTGCCCGGTGCCGGGCAGGAAGCCCGGCACGTCCACGAAGGTCAGCACCGGGATGTTGAAGGCGTCACAGGTACGCACGAAGCGTGCCGCCTTCTCCGAGGCCGCGATGTCCAGCGTCCCGGCCAGGCTGATCGGCTGGTTCGCGACCACACCGACCGGCCGGCCATCGACGCGGCCGAACCCGACCACGATGTTCTGCGCGTAGAGCGGCTGCACCTCGAGGAACTCGTCGACGACCGTCTCCACGACCTTCTTGATGTCGTACGGCTGGTTCGGCGAGTCCGGGATCAGGGTGTCCAGCGCCAGATCGTCGTCGCGCACCGAAAGGTCCGCCTCCTCGTCGAAGACCTGCGGCTCGTCCAGGTTGTTCGACGGCAGGTAGGACAGGAGCGCGCGTACGTAGTCGATCGCGTCCTCCTCGTCGCTGGCCAGGTAGTGCGCGTTGCCGCTGCGGGTGTTGTGGGTACGCGCGCCGCCCAGCTCCTCGAACCCGACCTCCTCGCCGGTGACCGTCTTGATCACGTCCGGCCCGGTGATGAACATGTGCGAGGTCTGGTCCACCATGACCGTGAAGTCGGTGATCGCCGGGGAGTAGACCGCACCACCCGCGCACGGGCCCATGATCAGTGAGATCTGCGGGATGACGCCGCTGGCCCGTACGTTGCGGAAGAAGATGTCGGCGTAGAGGCCGAGCGCGACCACGCCCTCCTGGATCCGGGCGCCGCCGGAGTCGTTGATCCCGATGATCGGGCAGCCGATCTTCATGGCCAGGTCGAGCACCTTGACGATCTTGGAGCCGAAGACCTCGCCGAGCGACCCGCCGAAGACCGTGAAGTCCTGGGAGAAGACGCACACCTGCCGGCCGTCGACGGTGCCGTACCCGGTGACCACGCCGTCGCCGTACGGCCGGTTCTTCTCCAGCCCGAACGCGGTGGACCGGTGCCGGGCCAGCTCGTCGAGCTCCACGAAGGACCCCTTGTCCAGCAGCAGCTCGATCCGCTCCCGCGCGGTCTTCTTGCCGCGGGCGTGCTGCTTCTCGATGGCGCGCGCGGATCCGGCGTGCACCGCCTCGTCGGTACGACGGGTGAGGTCGGCGAGCTTGCCGGCGGTCGTGTGGATATCGGGCTGCTCTGTCACGGTGGTCTCCACGCTCGGAAGGCGGCGTTGCGACGAGGATTGTTCACGACGGTCGAGACCGTCAGCCCCACTTGCGGAAAGCGCAACTCAAGGCAGGTCGTGAACAAACCTCGCTCCGTCGATGATCCTAATCGGGTGGCAGTCGCACAGAGGGGGCGTCGCTACGAGTGCGTTTCGCGCGCATTGCCCCATTCGTTACTAACCTCGTGACGAACTGGATGACCGCGGCAGGGCTCGCCTTCATCGCAGGTGGCCTCGCCACGCTGATCAGCTTCCGGGCCATGATTTTCGGCGGCGGTGCCCGTCGCGCGACCCGGGCCGGCGCGTCCGCCCGCCGCCGGCGCTCGCGAAGCACGGCGCCCGGCCCGGTCGCGCTCGAGCCCGAGCCGGTCCGCCCGGTCGCGCTCGAGCCCGAGCCGGTCCGTCCGGTGGCGGAGAGCGAGCCGGTCGTTCCCCTGGCGGAGGGCCGGCGGGGACGCCGGCGCCGGCTGGCCGCCGCCTTCAGCGGACGGCAGGCCGACACCGACGCCGGGCACGGCGCGCTCGCGTCGATCGGCCTGGCCGACGACGAGCCGTTTCTCGAGGACGAATACGCGGAATGCCACGAACCGGAGCCGGAACCGGACGTCGAGGAGGAGGACCGGTACGAGGAGCCGGAGCCACGGCCGGTGGTCGACCGCTCCGACCGCGCCTACGGCGACCGGATCGACGACTGGGTCCGCCCGCACTACCGCGACCTGGACGACCACCTGCCGGCCGGTGACTACTGGACGCCCGTGCCGGACGGCCTCTACGCCGACCCGGAGCCGTCGGCCAGCGGCTACGGCTGGCCGGTTCCGGTGGAGCGGCTGCCACCGGTGCCCGACTACGAGCCGGCCACCGGTTTCGACCTGACCCCGGTGGAGGCCTCGGAGCCGACCACGCTCGTGCCGACCTGGCCGCCGGCCGGGGAGGACCGCCGGATCCGGCTGCCGAGGTCGTGGGCGAAACAGGACGACAAGGCGGACGAGGTGCCTCGCCACGGTCGCGGTGATCGGGCCCGGCCCCGGCCCCGGCCCCGGCCGACCGCTCCGTCCGAGCCGGGTTCCGCGTACGTCAGCCGGCACGCCGCGGGTCCGCACGGCTGACTAGGCTGCCGGGGTGGCTCCTTCGTCGTACGCCGACCTCGACCGGCCTCCGCTCTCCGCCCGGGCGCTGACCCGGGCCTTGGTCGTACCCGGCGGGCTCTGGTCGCGGCTGGACGTGCGCGACGAGACCGGCTCGACGAACGCGGACGCGGCCGAGGCCGCCCGGCGGGGTGAGGCGGAGGGCCTGGTGGTGGTGGCCGAGAGTCAGGTCGCCGGGCGGGGCCGCCGCGACCGGCAGTGGGTCTCGCCGCCGCGGGCCGGACTCACGCTCAGTGTCCTGTTGCGCCCCGGTGTCCCGGCCGCCGGGTTCGCCTGGCTGCCGCTGCTCGCCGGGGTGGCGCTGCGCGAGGCGGTGACCGCGGTGGCCGGCGTGGAGGCCGGCCTGAAGTGGCCGAACGACCTGCTCGTCGGCGACCGTAAGTGCGCCGGGATCCTGGCCGAGGTCTCCGGTGACGCCGTGGTGGTCGGCATCGGGCTCAACGTCAGCACCCGGCTCGAGGAACTGCCCGCGACCACCGGGGTGCCGGCCACGTCGCTGCGGGTGGCGGGCGCCGAGAACCTCGACCGGGATCCGCTGTTGCGGGCGCTGCTGCGCGGGCTGGCCCGCTGGTACGCCGGCTGGTGCGAGGCCGGCGGGGACGCCGAGATGTGCGGGCTGCTGGGGGAGTACCAGCGCGGATGCGCGACGATCGGCCGGACCGTGCGGGTGCTGCTGCCGGGCGGCGGTGAGCTGACCGGTGAGGCGGTGACCGTGGACCGGGACGGGCAATTGGTGATCCGTACGGTGGATGCCGCGGAACATCGGGTCTCAGCGGGTGACGTGCTGCACGTACGCTGACCGCGTGGCGTTCCCGGACGATGTGCTCAGTGACGAGGAGGAGCTGGTCCTCCACCTCCGTCCGCACTGGAAGGCGGCCGTGCTGCCGGTCCTGATGCTGCTCCTGACGCTGTCCGGCTTCATCCTGGCCTGGGTGATGCTGCCGGACACCGAGGGCGGCCGGATCGGCCTGGGGCTGGTCGCCGCGATCATGCTCTGGTACGGGCTGCGGTACGGCGCCCACCCGCTGCTGACCTGGCGCTGCACCCACTACGTGCTGACCGACGAGCGGCTCCTGGTGCAGCACGGCGTGCTCACCCGGGAGCGGCGGGACCTGCCGCTGAACCGGGTCAACGACCACGCGCTGACCCAGTCGCTGCTGGACCGCGTGCTCGGCAGCGGGACGCTGACCATCGACTCGATCGGCGACCAGAGCGCGCGGCTGGCCGGTGTGCCGGGCGCCCCGCACGTGCAGACCCTGCTCTACGAGCTGATCGAGCAGGCTCCCGCCGATGAGGAGGAAGTGGAAGAGGAGGAGGTCCGCTAGCGGGCGTCGAGCTCGGGCTCGAGGTCCAGGCGCGCGACGCTGCCCGGGCGGTCGACCGCGCTCAGCTCGGCCAGCCCGGCCGTGGCGTCCAGCTCGGTGATGGCGGCCTCGTGCCCGTCGACCGGCGGCTTGAGGAAGACGAACGTGCGGTACGCCCAGAACCGGAAGATCGTCGCGATCCCGATGCCGATCACCGTGACGGTCATGAAGAGCAGTTCGTCGTGCTCCTCGGTGAGGCCGAAGCCGTACTTGCCGATGGCGATCGCGCCGGACTGGATGACCATGCCGACCAGGTTGAACCCGAAGAACATCGTGTACTCACGGCGCAGCGCGGTCCGGGAGTGGTTACGGTACGTCCAGTAACGGTTCGCCAGGTATGCCAGCGTGGTGGTGACGACGGTGGCAACGACGCTCGCCTTGACCGCGCCGATCGGCAGCAGTACCAGCGTGATGCCCATGTAGAGCAGCGCGTTGCCGGCGCCGATGATGCCGAAGGCGAGGGCTTCGGGGGCTAGACGGCGCAAGCGTTCCGTCAGCGTACTGGCTGAAGGCATTGGGCAACCTTACGGGACCGGTGGCGGTTACGCCGAGTTGCTGGTGGTGGAGGTTGGCGACGTCATATCCGGAGCGTCGGTGACCCGGAAGACGA
Source organism: Actinoplanes aureus (assembly GCF_015704865.1). GTDB lineage: Bacteria > Actinomycetota > Actinomycetes > Mycobacteriales > Micromonosporaceae > Actinoplanes > Actinoplanes aureus. The sequence continues at coordinate 115,211 of NZ_JADQTO010000004.1, forward strand.
ACCGCCGGTACGACCAGAAACGGAACAGCGTGCCCACCGCGGTGCCGACCAGCTGACCCGAGATGTTGTCGGCCACCGGGCTCTGCAGCGCCGGCCAGATCTGGCCCAGGCCGTAGTGGCTGATCGTCAGGCAGAGCAGCGCGATGCCCAGCCCGATCGCGTTCAGCACGAAGAACGTCGTGTACTGCCGGGCCATGTGCGTGTGCTCGCCGTGCCGCCAGGTCCAGAACCGGTTGCCGAAGAAGGCGAGGGTCGTCGCGATCACGGTGGAGATGGTCTTGGCGGTCAGCGTCTCACTGCCGGCGTTCAGCAGGATATTGAAGATCACGAGATCGACAGTGAACGCGATGCTGCCGACCGTGCCGAACTTGCCCACCTCACGGGCCAGTCCGAGGAGCCGCGTGCGCAGACCGGTGGCGGGCTGCGGAGGGTTCGGAGGCACGCGTCCGAGGGTACCGGTGGGGGTCACGTGCCGCTGTCTTCGCTGCCGAGTCTTAACCGGACGTCCCGGCATGGTGACGTTGTCGATACGGTGCGTTGACTTCTTGGATCTCGGCGAGCCGTCCCCGGCAGTCGGCACACCAGGACAGGTGCGTACGCATGCGGTGCGCGTCGCGGGCGGCGAGCCGGCCGCGCACCTGACCGCCCAGGTGGTCGCCCGCCCAGCGGCACTCGGGGTGATCCGCAGCGGTCACGTGCTGCTGTAGATAAAGACTGCGCAGCCCTTCGCGGGCGCGGTGGGCCAGCACGGCGACCGCGTTCGGCGTCAGTCCCATCCGCGGGGCCAGCTCGGCCGGCGTGCTGCCCTCCACCTCGGTCTGCCAGAGCACGTCCCGCCAGCGGGGCGGGAGCTGCCGGAACGCGGCCGCGGCGAAACTTCGCTCCAGCCGGTCCAGGGCGGGATCGGTGTACGGCTCGCCGGCGTCGTAGCGGGTCAGGTCGTCGGTGAACTCCAGCCTCCGGTCCAGCTTGGCGCGGTGGTAGCAGACGTGCCGCATGGTGGTGTGCAGGTAGGCGCGGAACGCGACGAGCGGTCCCCGTCCGGCCCGCAGTGTCGCGAACACCTTGGCGAACGTCTCGGCGACCAGGTCGTCGACGTCGGCCGGAACGCGGACCAGCCCGTACGCGAACTGGCGGGCGGCCGCGTGGTGACGCTCGTAGAGCGTCCCGAACGCGGCCGTGTCACCGGTCCGGACGGCGGCCAGCAGGTCGGTGTCCGAGTCCGCGTCGTGGCCCGGCTTCGTCATTCCGCCTCCTGTGGCAGGAACTGCGAGGAAAGCCCGATTAGGTGAAAGTCTAAGGCGTTAAGTCCTTTTTGCGAAAGTTGTCGTCCGCCGGTGTGGCTTTCTGCTCGCGCTGCGCGCAGGTGCGCCGAGAGGCGAAGAATCGATCGTCTACGCGCAAACCGACGATAGATTGTGCGGTTGTCCACAGGTCTTACCGATGAACTCAACGCGGTCTCGGCTTAGGCTGACGTAACTCCCATGACACCGGCCGGACACTCCGGCTGCTCCGTCATTGGTCAGTGCCGACCGAAGGAGCTTCATCTTGTCTCAGCCCCCTACCTCGCATCCCCGCCTGCTGGCCTGGGTGGACGAGGTCGCCGCCCTGACAACACCCGACCGGATCGTCTGGTGCGACGGTTCGGAGGCCGAGTGGACCCGCCTCACCGACGAGCTCGTCGAGTCGGGAGCGCTGGTCCGGCTCGACCCGGAGAAGAAACCCAACTCGTTCTGGGCGCGTACCGATCCGTCGGACGTGGCACGCGTCGAGGAGCGCACCTTCATCTGCTCGGTCGACGAGGCCGACGCCGGGCCCACCAACAACTGGATGGCTCCGGCCGAGATGAAGCAGGTCATGACCGGGCTCTACCGGGGCTGCATGAAGGGCCGGACGATGTACGTCGTCCCGTTCTGCATGGGCCCGCTCGACTCGCCGCAACCGATGTTCGGTGTAGAGCTCACCGACAGCCCGTACGTCGTGGCGAGCATGCGCATCATGACCCGGATGGGGGCCGGGGTCCTGGAGGCCATGGGGGACGACGCCGACTACGTGCCGTGCCTGCACTCCATCGGTGCGCCGCTGGAGCCGGGTCAGCAGGATGTCGCCTGGCCGTGCAACGAGACCAAGTACATCTCGCACTTCCCGGAGACCCGGGAGATCTGGTCCTTCGGCTCCGGCTACGGCGGCAACTCGCTGCTCGGCAAGAAGTGCTACGCGCTGCGCATCGCCAGCGTGGCCGCCCGGGACGAGGGCTGGCTCGCCGAGCACATGCTGATCATGAAGCTGACCTCGCCGGAGGGGCAGGTCAAGTACATCGCCGGCGCCTTCCCGTCGGCCTGCGGCAAGACCAACCTGGCCATGCTCGAGCCGACCCTGCCGGGCTGGAAGGTCGAGACCGTTGGCGACGACATCGCCTGGATGCGCTTCGGCGAGGACGGCCGGCTCTGGGCCACCAACCCGGAGTTCGGGCTGTTCGGCGTCGCGCCGGGCACCGACTTCCACACCAACCCGAACGCCATGCGCACCCTGGCCAAGGGCAACTCGGTCTTCACCAACGTGGCCCTCACCGACGAGGGCGACATCTGGTGGGAGGGCATGGGCGAGCCGCCCGCGCACCTCACCGACTGGAAGGGCCAGGACTGGACGCCGGACTCGGACGCACCGTCCAGCCACCCGAACAGCCGGTTCTGCACACCGATCGAGCAGTGCCCGATCCTCGCCGACGAGTACCACGACCCGCGCGGCGTACCGATCGACGCGATCCTCTTCGGCGGCCGCCGCAAGACCACGATCCCGCTGGTCAGCGAGGCTCGCGACTGGGTGCACGGGGTCTACCTCGGCGCCACCCTGTCGTCAGAGACCACCGCGGCCGCGGTCGGCCAGGTCGGCGTCGTGCGCCGCGACCCGATGGCCATGCTGCCGTTCATCGGGTACCACGCCGGTGACTACTTCCAGCACTGGATCGACATGGCGAAGGGTGCCTCCGGCGACGCCGAGAAGCTGCCCAAGGTCTTCTACGTCAACTGGTTCCGCCGCGGTGACGACGGCCGGTTCCTGTGGCCCGGCTTCGGCGAGAACAGCCGGGTGCTCAAGTGGGTCGTCGGGCGGCTCGAGGGCACGGCCGAGGCGGTGGAGACGCCGATCGGGCACATCCCCACCCCGGAGGCGCTCGACCTGACCGGCCTCGACCTCGACCCGGCCGACCTGGAAGCCGTGCTGAAGGTCGACGCCGAGGAGTGGCTGGCGGAGATTCCGCAGGTCACCGAGTGGTTCGAGAAGTTCGGCGACAAGCTGCCCGCACAGCTGTGGGCGGAACTGGACGCGCTGCGCGCCCGCCTCGAGAAGGCCGCATAGGGCACGATCCCCTGATGGGGATCGATGCCTACGACGTGGCCGTGATCGGCGCCGGCCCGGCCGGCTCGGCGGCGGCACTCGCCGCCCGCCGGGCCGGCGCCCGGGTCCTGCTGCTGGACCGCGCGGACTTCCCGCGCGACAAGACGTGCGGTGACGGCATCGCGGCGGAGGCGGTCGACGTCCTGACCGGCCTCGGCGTCGCGGACGTCACCCACGGATACCGGCCGATCGAGCGGCTCCGGCTGGTCGCGCCGGGCGGGACGGCGGCCGCACGGGACCTGCCGCGGCCGGCGTACACGGTGCCGCGGCGAGTCTTCGACGAACGGCTGGTGCGGGCGGCGGTCGCGGCCGGCGTGGTGCTGCGCCGGCACACAGTAAGAGAGGTGCGCGAGGAGCGCACCGTCGTCATCGACGGCACGTTCCGGGCACACGTGGTGATCGGCGCGGACGGGGCCGGCTCGGTGGTGCGCCGCTTACTCGGGAACGGCCCGAACCCGGCCGGGCACCTGGCGATCGCGATCCGTGGCTACCGACCCACCACCAACACCGGCGAACAGATCGTGGTCACCACCCGGCAGCGCTGGCCGGCGTACGCCTGGGAGTTCCCGCTCGGCGACGGGACCGCCAACGTGGGCTACGGGGAACTGCTGCGCGGGGCGGCGCTGTCCCGCGCGTACCTCAAGGGCCGGCTGGCCGAACTGCTGCCCGGCGGCGAACCGGCCGGCCTGCGCGGGCACCACCTGCCGTTGTCCACCCACCGCCCGGCGCCCGGCCGAGGCCGAGTGCTGCTCGCCGGCGACGCGTTCTCCCTGGTCAACCCGTGCACCGGCGAGGGCATCTTCTATGCCGTGCTGTCCGGGATGCTGGCCGGCACGGAGGCCGCGCGCGGCCCGCGCGATGTGGTGCGGCGCTATCGCGACACGCTGCGGCGGCGCCTCGGCCGGCATCTGCGGCACTCCGGCGCCGCGGCCCACCTCACCGCCTGGCCGCGGGTGGCCGACGCGGCGGTGGGCGCGGCCGCCGCGGACGCCGAGGTCTTCGCCCGGATGGTGGAGCTGGGTCTCGCGGACGGGTTGCTCGACGCTCGCACGATCGGACGCATCGCGGCGAGGTTGGTCTCGTGGCGTACCGTCCCCGCGTGATCGTGCGGTCGGGGTGGTTACGCTTTGCGGTGATGAGTCTGCGTTCCCTGGTTTATTCCTTCTACGAGCGGCGCCTGGCCGGCAAGCTCGCCGGTAAGCCCGTGCCCCAGCACATCGGCGTCATGTGCGACGGTAACCGCCGGTGGGCCCGAGAGATGGGCTTCGTCGACCCCAACGACGGCCACCGGGTCGGCGCCACCCGGGTCAAGGAGCTGCTGACCTGGTGCGACCAGGCCGGCATCGAGCACGTCACGCTCTACCTGCTGGCCACCGACAATCTGCGCCGGCCGGCCACCGAGCTGGACCCGCTCGTCAAGATCATCGAGGATCTCGCCACCGAGCTGGCCGAGGACGGCAACCCGTGGCGGCTGCGCATGGTGGGCGCGCTCGACCTGCTGCCGGCCGGCACCGCGGCGATCCTCAAGGCCGCCCAGGAGAAGACCCGCGACCGCAGCGGCGGCGTGGAGGTCAACATGGCGGTCGGCTACGGCGGCCGGCGCGAGATCACCGACGCGGTGCGCTCCCTGCTCTACGAACACGCCGCGTCCGGCGGCACCCTCGAGGAACTCGCCGAGATCCTCGACGTCGAGCACATCGCCGAACACCTCTACACCCGCGGCCAGCCCGACCCCGACCTGGTCATCCGCACCAGCGGCGAGCAGCGCCTGTCCGGTTTCCTGCTCTGGCAGTCGGCGCACTCGGAGTTCTACTTCCACGACGCCAACTGGCCGGACTTCCGCCGGATCGATTTCCTGCGCGCGCTGCGTTCCTACGGCAGCCGCCAGCGCCGTTACGGCGCATAGATTTTCCCGGTACGCGTCAACCGCGTCCCCAACCACAGCTACGGGGTTCTCGCCGTGCCGCGCGGCCTCCGCCTGCCCTCCCGGCCCCAGCGCGGCCGCCGGGAAACACCACGACGTCGCGCTGCCGCGGTGCCGCAATCGCACGGCAGTGTGCGGAATCCGGACCTTCACGCACAGCTCTTTCCCGGCGGCCGCGTTGGGGCCTTGCGCGACGCGTTGATCGCGTGGGCAGCAGGGGACGGACCGGATTCGGCGTTACGGGCGGTCACGCGTACCGATGAAGGTGCGTCAGTGGACCGCGCACCTTGACCCGGGCGGGTTTCAGAAGCGGCGCAGGCCGTCGGTGAGGAAGGCGGCGACCGCGTCGGGCGAGTCCAGGGTGAGGTCGGCCGCGCTGGACACCTCGGCGCCGGTCTCCGGGTTGGCCACCGCGACGGCCATGCCGAAGAAGCCCGGGTCGACGGCCTCGCGCGCCCGCAGCGCGTCGAACGCCTTGATGTCGGACATGTCGTCACCGAAATACCAGGCGCAGCCGGCGTTGCGGACGCCCTCGGTGATGACCATGCCCTTGTCCTGGTCGACCGGCGGCTTCAGCTCGGCCACCATGCGGCCCCGCTGGATCCGCAGCCCGAGCCGCTCGGCCTGCTCGTGTGCCCAGCGCTCGACCGTCGCGGCCAGCTCGGGGGCGACCCGGTAGTGCAGGGCGACCGACAACCGCTTGTACTCCACCAGGATCTCGCCGGGCAGCTCGGCGCGGGCCTGCTCGGCCAGCCGCGCCATCGCCGGCACGAACTCCAGCGCGGCCGGCTCGGTGACCACCTCGCCGTCGTGCCACACCTCGAGCCCGTAGAGCCCGTAGAGGTCGACGTGCTCGAGCGTCTCGAAACGCGAGCGCAGGAAGCTGACCGGGCGGGCCGAGACGATCGCCACCCGGGCCACGACCGTGGCCAGCCGCTCCAGGACGCCGAGCACGGCGGGCACCGGCTGGGACGCGTCCGGGTCGTCGGTGACGGGGGAGAGAACGCCGTCGAAATCGAAGAAGAAGGTGGTCACGGACGCGCGCTCGGCGGTGAACGCCCACGCCTCGTCGATGCTCAGCGGGTGTGTGGGACGTGCGGTCTCTGCCACGGAAGCCAGACTACCCGCGGATGGTCGTCTTTTATGCGCGACGAATTCGCGTGCGTCGAGCGTCACCCGGGCGTGCCCGATTTTGCGCTCTACCGCAGGACGCGGTTGACCGCTAGCGTTTGAGTCATGGCAAGGGGCCATCCCTAGCCAGCCGGCCGGCCCGGACCTGCGACAACTGCGCCACAGGGCCCGCAATCCGACCCTGTGCAAGTGCCGGCGGCCGGAGGTGGCGGACCGCGGGCGGACCGGGTTGCACGCCCGCTGGAGCAGGCCTGTGACATCTCGCCGTACCGATGCCGGGACCCCCTCAAACCCGGCCGACGCAGTCTCCAGCAGCCGTGCCGGCGCGGGACGCCGTAAGTCCCGAGACCGGCACGCTGACGCAGAACCCGCCCCGGCAGGGCGGGTTTTTGTTCTGGACACTTCGGTCCTGCTGTCCGACCCGGCGGCGTTTCGCCGGTTCACCGACCACGACGTGGTCATCCCGCTCGTGGTCATCTCCGAACTGGAGGGCAAGCGTCACCACCCCGAACTGGGCTGGTTCGCGCGGCAGTCGCTGCGCATGCTGGACGAGCTGCGGATCAAGCACGGCCGCCTCGACCAGCCGGTGCTCTGCAACGACGAGGGCGGCAGGCTGCGCGTCGAGTTGAACCACGCCGACCAGAGCGCGCTGCCGCACGGCTTCCGCGACGACTCGAACGACACCCGGATCCTCTCGGTGGCGCTCGGGCTCGCCGTGGAGGGCCGCGACGTCACGCTGGTCAGCAAGGACATGCCGCTGCGGGTCAAGGCCGCCTCGGTGGGTCTGACCGCCGACGAGTACCGGCACGGTCAGGCCAGCGATCCGACCTGGACCGGCATGGCCGACCTGGAGCTCTCCGAGGAGCAGGTGAGTGGCCTCTACTCCGGTGAGGAGCTGGAGGTGGAGGAGGCCGAGACGCTGCCCTGCCACACCGGCCTGGTGATCCACTCGCCGCGTGGTTCGGCGCTGGCCCGGGTGAACCCGGACAAGACCGTCAAGCTGGTCCGCGGCGACCGCGACGCGTTCGGCCTGCGTGGCCGTTCCGCCGAGCAGCGGGTGGCGCTGGACATCCTGCTCGACGAGTCGATCGGGATCGTGTCGCTGGGCGGGCGGGCCGGCACCGGCAAGTCGGCGCTGGCGCTCTGCGCCGGCCTCGAGGCGACGATGGAACGCAACCGCCACAAGAAGGTGGTCGTCTTCCGCCCGCTGTACGCGGTCGGCGGCCAGGAGCTCGGCTACCTGCCCGGCAGCGAGTCGGAGAAGATGTCGCCCTGGGCCCAGGCGGTCTTCGACACGCTCGGCGCCGTGGTGCACGCCAACGTCGTCGAGGAGGTGCTGGCCCGCGGGATGCTCGAGGTCCTGCCGCTGACCCACATCCGGGGCCGCAGCCTGCACGACTCGTTCGTCATCGTCGATGAGGCGCAGTCGCTGGAGCGCAACGTGCTGCTCACCGTGCTGTCCCGGATCGGCCAGGGGTCCCGGGTCGTGCTCACCCACGATGTCGCGCAGCGTGACAATCTGCGGGTCGGCCGGCACGACGGGGTGACCGCGGTGATCGAGGCGCTGAAGGGGCATCCGATCTTCGCCCATGTCACGCTGACCCGTTCGGAGCGGTCGCCGATCGCCGAGGTGGTCACCGACCTGCTGGAGGAGATCCCCCTGTGAGATGACGCCAGCGCGAGTCTTTGTGCCGAAATGAAGTAGAAAGTCGTGTGACTAAAGTCACAAGACCGCGCTGGCATTTCACATCCACTTCACCTTGCGCCATGGTGTTCGGCGGGCACCTGGCCGATCCACCGCAGGTGTGAGGCGGCGGCCGAAGGGTCGCGGGTGCTCGCGGCGCGGTCCACCGACAGTAACGGTGTGGACGCGCCGCGTCATTGCCCCCGACGAAGGGAATCTTCGTGAAGCGGCTCTGGAGCCGGCTCGGAGTTCGTGCTGCGTCCGTCAGTCTCCTCCTGGCCGGTCTGGTCGGTGGTGTCTACGTCGGGCAGACCCAGGACTTCGAGAAGCAGAGCGCCGAGACGGCGCTCGTCGTCCAGGCGAACGCGGACGAAATTCAGCTTCTGAAGGAGCGGCAGGCCGATCACGCCGCGGCTCGCGCCTACCGGAGCCAGGCGGAGGACGCGGCCGCCACCAAGGCGGCGGCCGAGGTCAAGGCGGCCGCCGGCAAGGCCCGGACGCTGGAGAAGAAGGCGATCGCCGAGGAAAAGAAGGCCGAGGAAGAGGCCGCGGCGAAAGAGGCCGAGGAGAACGGCGGGCCGGTGGAGTACACCGGGGAGATCCCGGCCTCCTGTGACGAGTACAGCGGCAGCCGCAAGATCGGTTGCGCCCTGATGCTCGACAAGGGTTTCAAGCTCGCCCAGTTCCCCTGCCTGGACAAGCTGTGGAAGAAGGAGAGTGGCTGGAACTACAAGGCCACCAACCGCAGCTCCGGGGCGTACGGGATCCCGCAGGCTCTGCCCGGCAGCAAGATGGCCTCGGCCGGCGACGACTGGAAGACCAACCCGGCGACCCAGATCGAGTGGGGTCTCGGCTACATCAAGGGCCGCTACGGCTCACCCTGTGGCGCCTGGGAGCACTCACAGAACGTCGGCTGGTACTGAACCTGACGAACCTCGGAACGGGGCTGCGCGGCACGACGCGCGGCCCCGTTTTGCTGTGATCAAATGTCGGTATGGTCCGAAATGCCGCCTCGCTACTTCTGGCCGCCGCCACCGTCGCCGCGCTGCTGGGCTCGGCGCCCCTGCCCGCCCGGGCCGCCGACGGTGAGCGCCCGGTACGCGAGGTGGTCGGCGGCAAGGTGGCGACAGCCGGCAAATTCCCCTGGGTGGTCCGCCTCTCGATGGGCTGCGGCGGCACCCTGACCGCGCCGCAGGTGGTGCTCACCGCCGGGCACTGCGTCGGCGAGACCGGGCCGAACAAGGGGATCACCGTGACCGCGGGCGTCATCGACCTCAAATCCGACCGAGCGATCACCGTGAAGTCGGTCGAGGTGATCCGGGCCGACGACTTCATCACCGAGACCCGCGGTGACGACTGGGCGGTGGTCAAGCTCGAACGCCCGCTCAACCTGCCGACGATCGACCTGGCGGGGGACGGCACTCCGGACACCGGGACGTTCACGGTGATGGGCTGGGGGCAGACCCGGGAGAAGGCGCTGCGCCAATCACGCCGGCTGCACTACGCCAGCGTGCCCACCATCCCGGACGAGACGTGCGCGGTGGCGTACCGCAAGGCCGGCGTGGAGGTGGTCCGCGACGAGTCGATCTGCGCCGGCCGGCACGGCGTGGACACCTGTCAGGGGGACTCCGGCGGGCCGATGGTGCACCGGGAGAACGGGCGCTGGGTGCAGGTCGGCATCGTGAGCTGGGGCCTGGGATGCGCCCGGGACGGCTATTTCGGCGTCTACACCCAGCTCGCCAAGTTCCGGCCGGCGATCCAGGAGGCCATCCGCAAACTGAGCTGACCCGCTTCCCGGGTGGCCGAGGGTGCGCGGCCCTGCCACCATCGGTGCATGGGGTACGGGTGGCCGGCAGCGCGCGCGGACGAGGCGGCGAGGTTCGGGACGGACGCGTTCTACTCGTCGATCGGACGCGCCTTCGTGACCATGTGCGCGGTCATCCCGCTGCTCTTCCTGATCGAGGCGATCGACGTGGGCCTCGGCCCGGGCACGCTCGATCTGGCCGGCGGCATCATCCCGCGCCACATCGAGGGCGTGGACGGCATCCTGTTCAGCCCGTTCCTGCACTCCGGCTGGGACCACCTCTACGGCAACGCGGTGCCGCTGATCCTGCTCGGCACGTTCGTGCTGGCCGGCGGCGCCCGCCGGGCGATCTGGTCGACCGTCGTGATCGTGCTGGTCACCGGCATCGGCGTGTGGTTCATCGGTGATCCGAGAAGCGTCGTGGTCGGCGCCAGTGGCGTGATCTTCGGATATCTCGGGTTGCTGCTGACCCGCGGCCTGGTCGAGCGCAGCTGGTGGAACTTCGGGGTGGCCGTGTTCATCGGGCTGCTCTACTGGTACCAGCTTTACGGCATCCTCCCCACCGACCCGCGGGTCTCCTGGCAGGGCCACCTGCTCGGCCTGATCGGCGGCGTCATCGCCGCCGTGATGTTCCGCCGCAGGCGCTGACGATGACGTCCGACACCGCCCGCGGTACGCGAGCGATCGCCGGGTTCGGCACCGCGGTCGGCGTGCTCCTGTCCGCGGTTCTCGTCTTCGCGGTCGATGTGTTCGAGGGCCGGGGATGGCGGGACGGCGAGTACGTGTACCTGTTCGTCGTCTTCAGCGTCGCCGCCCTGGTCCTGGGAGGCCTGCTGGCGGTTCTGCCGCAATGGCGATCGTTCGGCAAGGGCCTGGCCATGGGCGGGCTGGTGGGCGTACTGGTCATTCTCGCCGGGATCGTGCTCTTCTTCTTCCTGCTCGTCCGCGACGGCTTCGTGTGGTGACCGGCTTCGTGTGGTGACCGGCTTGGTGACCGGCAGGCCCGCCCGCCGGGCGGACCTGCCGGTTGATCAGCCGAGCGGGACCGTCGGCAGGTGGCCGTCGAAGTCGACGGCGGAGTAAAGCGCCAGCTTCTCCAGGCGGTGGTAGGAGTCGATGACGCGGATCGTGCCGCTCTTGGAACGCATCACGATCGATTGGGTGTGCGCACCGCCGGCGCGGTAGCGGACGCCCTTCAGCAGGTCGCCGGAGGTCACGCCGGTGGCCACGAAGAAGCAGTTGTCGCCGGTGACCAGGTCGTCGGTGGTCAGGACCCGGTCGAGGTCGTGGCCGCCGGCCAGCGCCTTCTCACGTTCCGCGTCGTCGCGCGGCCAGAGCTTCGCCTGGATCATGCCGCCGAGACACTTGAGGGCGCAGGCGGCGGTGATGCCTTCCGGCGTGCCGCCGATGCCCATCAGCACGTCGACGTCGGATTCGAGGCGGGCCGCCGAGATGGCGCCGGCGATGTCGCCGTCGGAGATGAACTTGATATTCGCGCCGGCCTGCCGCACCTCCTCGACCAGCTTGGCGTGACGCGGACGGTCCAGGATGCACACCGTGACGTCGGAGACGCTGGACCGCTTCGCCTTGGCGATGCGGCGCAGGTTCTCGGTGACGCCGGCGTCGATGTCGACGACGTCCGCACAGTCCGGGCCGACGGCGATCTTGTCCATGTAGAAGACCGCGCTCGGGTCGAACATGGCGCCGCGCTCGGCGACCGCGAGCACCGCCACCGCGCCCGGCATGCCCTTGCTCATCAGCGTGGTGCCGTCGACCGGGTCGACCGCGACGTCCACCTCCGGGCCGGTGCCGTCACCGACCTGCTCGCCGTTGAAGAGCATCGGCGCTTCGTCCTTCTCGCCCTCGCCGATGACGACGACACCGCGCATCTGGATCGAGTTGATGAGCTTGCGCATGGCATCGACGGCGGCACCGTCACCGCCGTTCTTGTCGCCACGGCCGACCCAGCGGCCGGCCGCCATCGCGGCGGCTTCGGTCACACGGACCAGGTCGAGGGCGATGTTGCGGTCGAGGTCCTGGGGGACTCGGGCGGGCACGGCGGCCTCCTCGCGACGTTGCGGGGTTGGATGGTTACCCGATCCTGGCATTAGAGGCCGCGCCAAGTCTCTGTTCAGCGACATGGTTAACAATGGGTTGGTGGAACCCGCATCGCCCCCGCAGTCCCAGCCCACCGTGCCGCAGCCTGCCGTGCCGCAGTCCGCCGGGCCGCAGTCCGCCGCTGACCCTGAACCCGCAGGCCGCGCCGAACCGGCCGCCGCCGGCGTGTCGGCGTCCGGTGATGGTCAGCAGGCTTCCAGCAGCGGGCCGGAGGGTGGCGGTGGGCCGCTTGCCGACGGCGGGCCGGAGGGTGGCGGTGGGCCGCTTGCCGGTAGTGGGCCGCTTGCCGACGGCGGGCCGGAAGGTGGCGGCGGGCCGGTTGCCGGTAGCGGGCCGGTCGCCGGCAGTGAGCGGGGCGCCGGCAGCGGGATGGTTGCCGGCAGCGGGGCGGTTGCCGCGCCGGCGGCGCCGCGGCTTGCCGCGCGGGAGGCTCGCCGGCCGCGTGACATGTTCCTCTCGCTGGCGGTCCTGCTGGTGCCGATCGCGCTGATGCTGACCTTCTACCGGGTGATGCTGGACGGCGACAAGCCGATCACGGTCGACCCGGCTCCCGCGTTCCAGCAGGCGTCGCAGGAGTTCGCCGTCGCGCAGCCCGCCGGGCTGGGCGACGACTGGCATGTCTCGTCGGCCACCGTCCGGCACGAGAACGGCGGGGTGACGCTGCGGATCGGTTACGTCGACCCGGACGACGACCCGATCCTGATGGTGCAGAGCACGGTCCCGGCCGCCACCGTGGTCCCGGCGGAGGTCGGCAAGGAGGGCAAACGGATCGGCGCCTTCCGCACCGAGGAACGGACCTGGATGCGTTACTCCGGCCGGCCCGGCGAAACCGCCCTGATCTTCACCGAGACGAACCGGACGATCGTCATCGTCGGCAAGACCGACCAGAAGAACCTGGACACGCTCGCCGCCGCCCTGTCCTGACGGTCGCCGTCCCGGCCCGCCGCGCTGGGCCGAGCGCTACTGGTCGGTGCGGGCGGCCCGGGCCGCCTCGATGCGGTCGCGGGCGCCCTCCAGCCAGCGCTGGCAGACGTCGGCCAGTTTCTCGCCGCGCTCCCACAGCGCGAGGGAGTCCTCCAGACTGCCGCCGCCCTGCTCCAGCCGCTCGACCACGGTGGCCAGCTCCGTGCGGGCCTGCTCGTAGCTGAGGTCCTCGTCGCTCATCAGCTCTCCTTTACCGCTGCTTGCAGCTCGCCGTCGGCGAGCCGGATCCGAAGAAGGTCGCCGGCCGCGACCTCGTCCGCGGCGCGGACGACGTGGCCGTCAGGGCGTTGCACGATCGCGTAGCCGCGTTGCAGGGTCGCCGCCGGCGACAGCGCGCGCAGCCGGGCCACGGTGTGCCGCAGGTCGTCGTCGGCGCGGCGGACCCGGTGCTCGAAGCTACGCCCGGCCCGGTCGCGCAGCGCGGTCACCTCGGCGGCGCGCTGGTCGATGAGCGACTCCGGCCGGGCCAGCACCGGCCGGGAACGCCACGCCTCGATCCGCTGCCGCTCCCGGTCGATCATGCCGAGCACCGCCCGGTCCAGCCGGGCCCGGGCGTGCTCCATCAGGCGCAGCTCGTCGGCGAGGTCCGGCACGATCCGTTTGGCCGCGTCGGTCGGGGTGGAGGCGCGCAGGTCGGCGACGTAGTCGAGCAGCGGTGTGTCGGTCTCGTGGCCGATCGCGCTGACCACCGGGGTCCGCGCACCGAACACCGCCCGGCACAGCGCCTCGTCGGAGAACGGCAGCAGGTCCTCGACGCTGCCACCGCCCCGCGCGATCACGATGACGTCGACGGTGTCGTCGTGATCCAGCACCTTGAGCGCGTCGATGATCTGGGGCACCGCGCCCGGACCCTGCACCAGCGCGTGCAGCACCCGGAACTCCACGGCCGGCCAGCGGCGCCGCGCGTTCATCAGCACGTCGCGCTCGGCGGCGCTGCCCTTCCCGGTGATCAGCCCGATCTTGCCGGGCAGGAACGGCAGGCGCCGCTTGCGCTCCCGGGCGAACAGGCCCTCCGCGGCGAGCAGCCGTTTCAGCTTCTCCAGCCGGGCCAGCAGCTCACCGAGACCGACCTGGCGGATCTCGTCGGCGCGCAGGCTGAGCGTGCCCCGGTTGGGGTAGAACTCCGGCTTGGCGTGCAGGGTGACCCGAGCCCCCTCGGCCAGCTCCGGAGCCCCGGCGTCGAGCACGTCGCGGTGCGCGGTGACGGTCAGGCTCAGATCGGCGGACGGGTCGCGCAGGGTCAGGAACACCACGCCGGAACCGGGCCGGCGGCTGATCTGCGCCACCTGCCCGTCCACCCAGACCCAGCCGAGTTTCGCGATCCAGGCCCCGATCTTCTGGCTGACCACGCGCACCGGCCACGGCTCGTCGGGTGTGCTCTTGACCGGGCCCTTGTCAGGTTCAGTCGGCTGTGTCACCGGGCCAGACTACGTAAGCCCCCCGACATTCTCGTCGGTGCGATCCGGGGTGGCGGCGTACGCGTATGCCTCGGCATGCCCGCCGTAACGGGTCAGATCGACCGGCGTACGCCGCTCCGGCATCCGCCGCTCCACCACGGCGACCAAGGTCAGCAGCACCAGTCCCACGCAGCCCCAGAAGATCACGTCGATGACCAGGTACTTCGGGTCCACGTGCGTACCGGCCCCGGTCCCGAGGAACGGAAAGGGATAGCCGCGCCGCCGCGGGTACGCCGCCATGCAGCACCGCGCGGACTCCGGCAGCGCGCTTAGTCCCAGTCCGGCGAGCGCCACCGGCCAGGCGACGAGATGACCGGCCCGGCTCGAGTTCAGCTTGTGCCGGGTCAGCAGGAGCACCCCGCTGACCGCCAGCACCACGTGGAAGAGCAGATACTCCGCGGTCAGCCCGCCGTCCATCTCGACGGCCAGGTCGAGCAGCCCGATGCCGAGGAAGAACCAGCCGGTCATCACCCGCAGCACGGCCGGGATCGAGGGCCACAGGCCGGCGCCGCGCGCGTCCTCGCCCCTCATGAATCGAGTATCTCGCCCGTTCTGTCCTTTCCGCGGAGAAACCGGCCGATCACCACGGCGACGATCAGCCCGGCGTACGCCCAGACGACCAGGTCCGCGACCAGCCGCAGGACGTCGATGCCCCACCCGTCGGCCTCGGCCAGCAGCCGCGCCTGGCCGGGGTCGTCGGCCACCGCACCGCGATACAGCCACGCGAACGGCCAGCCCCGGTCCTCGGACCAGGCGTACATGCCGCCGAGCGAGGCGGAGTGCGAGGCCAGGCCGACGACCGCCCCGGCCAGTCCGGTCACCGCGGCGACGATCCGGGCGAGGCGGGCCGGCACGCCCAGCCGATGCCAGGCCAGCAGGGCCAGCCCGCCCGCGGCGACGACCGCGCCGATGCCGACATCAGTGGCCGAATCCGTGGACAGGTTCATCACCAGCCAGAACGTCCCGGCCAGAAAGCTCAGGGCGCCGACGGTCACCCGTTCCATGGAGGCCATGTGGTGAGTTTCACCGATCATCGCAAGCCGCCGTGTGGTGCTGATCGCAGAGAAGCGGCCGGGGGAACCGGCCACGTACCATGGCCGGGTGACTGAACCTCGTAAGCGGGTGTTGCTCGCCAAGCCGCGTGGCTACTGCGCCGGCGTCGACCGCGCTGTGCAGACCGTCGAGGAGGCGCTGAAGCTCTACGGCGCCCCGGTCTACGTGCGCAAGCAGATCGTGCACAACAAGCACGTGGTGAACACGCTTGAAGCCCGCGGGGCGATCTTCGTCGAGGAGAACTACGAGGTGCCCGAGGGCGCCACCGTGGTCTTCTCCGCGCACGGCGTGGCCCCCGAGGTGCACGAGCAGGCGCGCGAGCGCAACCTCAAGGCGATCGACGCCACCTGCCCGCTGGTGACCAAGGTCCACCACGAGGCCAAGCGGTTCGCCGCCGAGGACTACGACATCCTGCTCATCGGCCACGAGGGGCACGAAGAGGTCATCGGCACCTCCGGCGAGGCTCCCGCGCACATCCAGCTCGTCGACGGCCCCGACGATGTGGACAACGTCGTGGTCCGCGACCCGGCCAAGGTCGTCTGGCTGTCACAGACCACCCTCTCGGTCGACGAGACGATGGAGACCGTCGCCCGGCTCAAGACCCGGCTGCCGCTGCTCCAGTCCCCGCCCAGCGATGACATCTGCTACGCCACGTCCAACCGGCAGCACGTGATCAAGGAGATCGCCCCGGACTGCGACGTGGTGATCGTGGTCGGTTCGACCAACTCGTCGAACTCGGTGCGCCTGGTCGAGGTCGCCCTCGGCGCCGGTGCCCGGGCCGGGCACCTCGTCGACTACGCGTCCGAGATCAAGGACGAGTGGCTGGAGGGCGCCACCACGGTCGGCGTCTCGTCCGGTGCGAGCGTCCCGGACGACCTGGTCATGGAGGTGCTGGCGCACCTCGCTTCACGCGGCTTCGGCGAGGTCACCGAGTACACCACCGCTGAGGAGCGCCTGACGTTCTCCCTCCCGCAAGAGCTGCGCAGGGACATGAAGGCCGCGGCTGCGGCGAAAGCTAGCTGAGCTCGGGCGCCTGCGGCTGGCGCGGTGTCAACTCCACCTGTACGGGCGGCGGCAGCTCGTCGTCCGCGACGCCCATCTCGGCCAGCTTGCGGGCGCTCACCAGCACCCGCGACTCCAGCGATCCCACCGCCCGGTTGTACGCGGTGACCGCCCCGCCCAGCGCCGAACCCAGCTTGTCCACGTGGTCACCGAGGGTGGACAGCCGCCCGTACAGCTCGCGGGCCAGGCCGTGCACCGCCGCCGCGTTGCGGGTCAGCGCCTCCTGCCGCCACGAGTAGGCGACGGTCCGCAGCATCGCGATCAGCGTGGCCGGCGTGGCCAGCACGACGTCGCGGCGGAACGCGTACTCCATCAGCGTCGGATCCCGCTGCAGCGCCGCGTCCAGGAACGGGTCGGCGGGCACGAAGAGCACCACGAAGTCCGGTGTCGAGTCGAACGCCGTCCAGTACCGCTTGCCGGACAGCGAGTCCACATGCGCCCGCAGGTGCCGGGCGTGCTGGTCCAGGCTGGCATCACGTTCCGGCTCGTTACGGGCCTCCATCGCCGTCAGGTACGCCTCCAGCGGCGCCTTCGCGTCGACCACCACACTGCGCCCGCCGTGCAGCCGCACCACCAGGTCGGGCCGGACCCCCTGGTGATCGGTGGACGCGGTGACCTGCTCGGCGAAGTCGCAGTGCTCCAGCAGGCCGGCCGCCTCGACGACGCGCCGCAACTGGTGCTCTCCCCACCGGCCGCGCACCTGCGGGGCCCGCAGCGCGGCGACCAGCTGACGGGTCTCCATGCGCAGCTCGCCGGAGACCACACCCATGGCCCGCACCTGTTCCCGCAACTCCGCGTACGCGTCCACCCGGTCGTGCTCGAGTTGGGCCACCCGCTCCTCGTACCGTCGCAGGGTGTCGTGCAGCGGAGCCACCGCCCGGGCGACCGCCTCCTGCGACTGCGCGGTCGCCTCATAGGACAGTGCCCGCAGTGATTGCTCCAGCCGCTGCTCCCCGTCGCGGGCCGCCGCGAGGGTCGCCTCCAGCCGGGCGATGTCGGTGGCGGCGCGGGTGCGGGCGGCCAGCCAGCCCAGGGCGGCGCCGGCTACCAGGCAGACGAGAATCACGGCCAGTGTCGAGAAGGTCACCACCGCAGATTGCCAGACAGGTCGTACATGACCGGCGGGGGTACCGTGGAAAACATGACGAGCGTGTTGCTGATCGTGGCCATTGTGGCGGTGGTCGTGCTGGTCATCGCCGCGACACAGCGCACCGGCCAGGCGCGCCGGCAGACCCAGCTCGAGGACGCGCGCGCCGAGGCGCAGCGCTGGTACGAACGGCTCGGCGGCCAGGTGATGAACCTGAGCTCCGAGGACCCGGCGGCCCGCCAGGCGCTCGCTGACGCGAGCGAGCGATACAACGCGGCCGGCGGCCAGCTTCAGCAGGCCAATACGGTACGGCAGTACGAGCTGGCCCGGGAGTCGGCGCTGGAGGGGCTCGCGTACGTGCGGGCGGCCCGGACCGCGATGGGCATCGACCCGGGCCCCGACCTGCCGCAGCTCGCCGGCTCGCAGGGCACCGGGCAGCTCACCCAGGAACGTGAGGTCACGGTGCAGGGGCACGCCTACAAGGCGGGGCCGCGGCCCGGAGCGGACACGCCGTACTACTACCCGGGCGGGCGGGTGCAGGGCCGACCGGTCCCGGCCGGGTGGTATTCGACGCCGGTGTGGAAGACGGCGCTCGGCGCGGGCGCCGGAGTGCTCGGCGGCATGCTGATCTTCGACGCGCTGTTCTCGCCGGGCTTCGGTGACTTCGGCGGTGACGTCGGTGACGTCGGTGACGCCGGCGATTTCGGCGATTTCGGCGGCGACTTTGGCGGCGACTTCGACTTCTGAGCCTCGTTCAGGCTTTGCCGGCGGCGCGCATCCGACGGTCCAGTTCCCGGCGCAGCGCCCGCGGACTCGGCCAGATCTGGGTCAGGTCGGCGGTGAACGCCGGACCGCGCGCGGTGTCGACCAGCAGCGGCTCGCCGTGGTCGGCGTCCTGGACGGGGTGGACGCTGTCCAGGTCGGCCGGCACCACTTCGAGCACGGTGCGCAGACCGTCGCGGCGGATCACCACGGCGGCGACGTCCGGCCAGGCGAGCAGGATCGGGTCGCTGTCCTGGGCGGCCAGCTCGAGGCCGCCGGCCGAGACGCGTACCCAGGTGGGCAGCGCCGCACGCGCGGAGAGCGCGTAGGCGCCGGCCACCGTCGCGCCGATGACCACCGCCTGGAGGGCGGTGACCCACCACGGGTCACCGGAGTCGCCGGCGATCCATCCGACGATGGGTGAGACAGCGAGATAGGCCACCATCAGTGCCGCGAACACCATGATGAAGGTCCGGGCCGGCGAGGACCGGAACAGCACCGCGTCCCGGGCCGGGGCCTCGACCTGCTCCGGTGCGATCGACATACCCCCTATGGTGGACCAACCGATGCCCCCGTCACCGGCGTTTCACCAGGTAACGGGGGCGTGCGGTCAGAACGCGCAGGCGATCACGAGTTCCGTGGTGCGGTCCCGGAGCAGGTCGAGCTTGGTGATCCGGCCGGCCGCCCGGAAGTCGCCGTCGATCAGCTCCAACCGGTCGAGCAGTGCCGCCGGCCCGAGCGCCTCGGCGAGCGGCACCTCGGTCTTCATGGAGACCTTCCGGTCCGACTTGGCCCGCCGGACCTGGCGCAACGCCTCACCGGCGAGGTCCAGCAGCGACGGATCGCTGTCCGGCGCGACCCTGGTCAGCTCATACTTCGTCGGCCAGGTGGCGCGGTGCACGGAACCGTAACGCCACCAGGACCAGACCTCCTCCGTCACATACGGCAGGAAGGGCGCGAACAGCCGCAACTGCACCGCCAGCCCGGCCGCGAGTGCCGCCCGGGCCGAGTCGGCGCCCGGTCCCGACCCGTAGGCCCGGTCCTTGACCAGCTCGATGTAGTCGTCGCAGAACGTCCAGAAGAACGTCTCGGCCGTCTGCAGCGCATCGGTGTGCTGGTACTGCTCGAAGGCCGTGGTCGCCTCGGTCAGCACCTCCGCCAGCCGGCCCAGCATGGCCCTGTCCAGCGGCTCGCTGACCGGCTGCCGCAGCGCCTCGGCCGCACCCAGACCGAGCGCGAACCTCGACGCGTTGAGCAACTTGGTCGCCAGCCGCCGCCCGACCTTGAGCTGGGCCGGTTCGAACGCCAGGTCGGCACCGGGACGGCCGCTCGACGCCCAGTACCGCACCGCGTCGGAGCCGTACTGCTCCAGTAGCGCGAGCGGGGTGACCACGTCGTTCCCCTGCGACTTGGAGATCTTCTTGTGGTCGGGGTCCAGGATCCACCCGGACAGGACCGCCCGCTGCCACGGCAGCACATCGTTCAGCTGGTCGGCGCGCAGCACCGAGGAGAACAGCCAGGTCCGGATGATCTCCTGGCCCTGCGGCCGCAGGTCCATCGGGAAGACCCGGCGGTGCAGATCCTCGTCGGTGCTCCAGCCGGTGACGATCTGCGGGCTCAGCGACGACGTCGCCCAGGTGTCCATCACGTCGGGATCGGCGGTGAACCCGCCGGGCTTGTCCCGCTGTGACTCGGTGAAACCGGGCGGACACTCCGACGAAGGATCGATCGGCAGCGCCGAATCGTCCGGTATGAGAAGCTGGTCGTAATCCGGCTCGCCAGCGTCGTCGAGCCGGTACCAGACCGGGATCGGCACCCCGAAGAACCGCTGCCGGCTGATCAGCCAGTCCCCGGTCAGGCCGGTGACCCAGTGCTCAAACCGGTGGCGCATGCTGTCCGGAACCCAGTCCAGTTCCCGGCCGCGCGCCAGCAGACGATCACGCAGCTCGGGATCGCGCCCACCGTTGCGGATGAACCACTGCCGGCTGGTGACGATCTCCAGCGGCGAATCGCCCTTCTCGTAGAACTTCACCGGATGCGTGACCGGCCGCGGCTCACCCAGCAGATCGCCGGACTCCCGCAGCAACCGGACCATCTCCCGGCGGGCCGCGTTGACGGTCAAACCGGCGAAACCCTGATAGGCCGCCACCGGGACACCCGCCGGCCGGTCAGCCAGGAACCGCCCGTCCCGGCCGAGAACGACCCGGGTCTCCAGGCCGAGATCACGCCACCAGGTCACGTCGGCCAGGTCGCCGAACGTGCAGACCATCGCGATACCCGTACCCTTGTCGGCCGCCGCCAGCGGATGCTCCCGGACCGGGACCTCCACGTCGAAGAACGGCGTCCGCACCGACGTGAGACCGGCGAACCGCGGGTCACCGGGGTGATGGACCAGAGCGACACACGCCGGCAGCAACTCCGGCCGCGTGGTGTCCACCTCGACCGGGCCGTCCGGCCCGTGGAAACGCAGCCGGTGGTACGCCCCCGGCCGCTCCCGGTCCTCCAGCTCGGCCTGCGCGACCGCGGTCCGGAAACCGACGTCCCACAGCGTCGGTGCCTCCGCCGTGTACGCCTCCCCGCGAGCCAGGTTGGCCAGGAACGCCCGCTGCGAGACAGCCCGCGCCTTGTCGCCGATCGTCGTATAAGTCAACGCCCAGTCGACGGAGAGGCCCAACCGCCGCCACAACGCCTCGAACGCCTTCTCGTCCTCAACCGTCAACCGGCCACAGAGCTCGACGAAGTTACGCCGCGAGATCGAGACCGGCTGCTTCGGCGGGGTCGCCGCAGGCTGCCACCGCGGGTCATAGGGCAGCGTGGGATCGCAGCGGACCCCGAACAGGTTCTGCACCCGGCGCTCGGTGGGCAGCCCGTTGTCGTCCCAGCCCATCGGGTAGAAGACCGTCTTGCCGCGCATCCGCTGGAACCGGGCGACCGTGTCGGTGTGCGTGTAGGAGAAGACGTGCCCGACGTGCAACGAGCCCGATACGGTCGGCGGAGGTGTGTCGATCGCATACACATCCGCCCGCTCCTTGGAACGGTCGAACGCGTACGTCCCCTCCTCCTGCCAGCGCGGCGCCCACTTGTCCTCGAGCCCGTCCAGTGACGGCCGCTCGGGGAGACCGTGGCGCCCGGTTCCCGTATCAGTCATGCCGGTCAGCGTAGGGCCGCCGCTTCGTTTCCGGCGAGCCTTTTCAGGCGGCTGTGGACAACGCTTCGGCGCTGGTCGGACGGGACAACCGGGCGCCGAGCCGGTCGATGCCGATGAGCAGCGCGCCGAGCACGGCGAAGTAGACGGCCAGCGTCAGCATCTGCACCGCCACCCCGTCGTAGCCGCCGTGCAGCGCCGGATCGAGGAACGGGTACGGATACCGGTTCGGCGCGGCGGGGAACAGGATCGCGCGGAACACCGACGTCACCCCGTACCCCAGCGGGAAGAGCAACCACAACGGAAGATCGCGCCACGGCGCCAGGCGGCGCGGCCCGAAGGCCGCCCAATCCGCCACCACCATCACCGGAACCACGTAGTGCACCAGGAACAGCGACCAGTTCGCCAACGCCGTGCCCGGATCCGGGTCGGCGAGGCCGGGCAGCGGGCTCGCCCCGTGGTTCAGGACGAAGTGCGAGATCAGGCACGTGATCAGGATCCACAGCGTGACCGGCCCGCGCAGCCGGGGCGCGGGCGCCTCGACGGTACGCCGCCGCACCATCCAGTAGAGCGCCCCGGCGAAGTAGCCCAGCACGATCAGGTTGCTCTGGCACGTGTAGAAGACGATGCGATGCTCACCGGTCAACAGCCCGGCGGCCGCGCAGACGACGATCGCCGTCCGCCACCACAGTTGAGGCCTGAGATAGAACGGCACCGCATCCTCCATGTCGCCGGGCCGATCATGGTAGGACTTCCTTCATCGGTACGCGTCATCGCGGTGTTCCCGGGACCGCCACGCGATCCGGTCAACGGCCCGGGCCGCGCCGCGACCGCCGGGCTCAAGCAGCTGGTCGCGGCACCTGCCCCGAGCTTCAGCCCGGCGGCCGCGTCACCCCCGGCCCGGCAGCCGGATCGCGCGGTGGAGGCAGCACCCCGTAGCTGGGGTTGATGACCCCGCTGACTCGTACTCTGAAAAAGAGTGCTCAGCCGGCGGCCTCGTGCTCGAGCAGCCATGCCTTGACCGGCAGGCCCCACCGGTATCCGCCGAGCGATCCGTCCGTGCGCAGCACCCGGTGGCACGGCAGGATCAGCGCAACGGCGTTGCGTGCGCAAGCGGCTGCCGCGGCGCGGACCGCCGCCGGGCGGCCGGCCAGATCGGCATAGCGGGTGTAGGTGACCGGGTCGCCCGGCTTGATCTGCCGCATCACGTCCCACGCGTGCCGCATGAACTGGCCGTCGGTGTGCTGCTCGACCGGGACCCCGTCCAGCGCGGTCAGGTCACCGGCCAGATAGTCACGGACGGCGGCACGCACCGGGCCGACGTCGTCGTCCGCCTCCACCGGGGCGCGCAGAGCCGGATGCACCAGTCGCATCAGCTCCGGCACGTCGGCGGTGAAGCCGGCGGCACGGACGGCGCCCCCAGCGGTGGTGATCACGGTGAACGGGCCGACAGGGGTGTCCATTGTCGAATGACGAAGCATCACTTTCTCCTCACACGGGGGATCCAGCGTTGCCGATCGCGCGCGATCTTGCGCGCAGGGCTGTGGACAACGCGGGAATGTGGACAACGGTCCGCGCGGGTCTCGGCGCGGGTAGGTTTCAAGCCGCCCGCCAGAGGCGGATCAACGCGTAGGAACGCCAGGGACGCCAGCGTTCTGCGTGCCGGGCCAGGGATCGGGGGGTGTCGGGAAGGCCGAGTGCCGCGGCGCCGCGGCGGGCGGCCAGATCGGTCTCCAGGAAGACGTCGGGGTCGCCGGTGGCGCGCATGGCGACGTATCCGGCGGTCCACGGGCCGATGCCGGGCAGTTCGGTGAGGCGCGCGATGGTTTCGGCGCGGTCGGTGCCGGGTTCCAGGTCGAGTTTGCCGTCGGCCACCGCCTCGGCGAGGGCCCGGATGGTGGCCCGGCGGGCGGCGGGCATGCCGAAGGCGGAGTCGGGGAGTGCGGCGACCGTCTCGGCCGCCGGGAATCCGGTGAGCGGCCCGGCAGCCGCGGAGGAGGAGGACTCGGGGGAGGGGGAGGGGCCCTCGGCCCGACCTCCGGCGGCATCGGCGGCATCGGCGGCCCGCAGGATCCGATGCAACGTGGTCCGGGCCCCGGCCACACTCACCTGCTGCCCGACCACGGCCCGAACGGCCATCTCGAACCCGTCGACCGCCCGTGGCACCCGCACACCCGGCTCGTCCCGCACAACCGCCGCCAACGCCGGATCGCCGCCCAGCATCGCGTCGACCGCGACCGGATCCGCGTCCAGGTCGAGGAGCCGCCGGCATCGGGCCACCGCCGGCGCCAGGTCCCGCACGTCGCTGAGCCGCAGGGTCGCGTGCACCCATCGCTCGCCCGGCCGCAGCGCGATGCTCGCGCTGCCGTGCGGCAAGAGCATTCCCCGGCGGTACGTGTCTCCGTCCAGTTCATCGACCCCCGGCAGGGTCCGCGCCCCCAGGAACTCCAGCAGCGACGCGGCATGCAGCGGCGGCCGGTACGCCAGCCGCAGGTTGATGACTCCCGCCTCGCTCCGCCCGACCGGCCGCTTCTCGCGCAGCTGGCTGGGCGACCCGGCATACACCTCGAGCATCGTGTCGTTGAACTGCCGCACGCTGCCGAACCCGGCCGCGAACGCGATGTCCGCGAGCCCCAGGTCGGTCGTCTCGACGAGGATCCGGGCGGTCTGCGCCCGCTGTGCCCGGGCCAGTGCCAGCGGACCCGCCCCGAGTTCGGCGGTCAGCATCCGGTTGAGGTGCCGTTCGGTGTAGCCGAGCCGGCTGGCCAGCCCGGACACTCCCTCCCGGTCGACCACCCCGTCGCTGATCAGCCGCATCGCACGCCCGACCGTGTCCGCGCGGGTGTCCCACTCGGGTGAGCCGGGCGCCGCGTCCGGGCGGCACCGGCGGCAGGCGCGGAATCCGGCCCGCTGGGCGGCGGCCGCGCTGGGGTGAAACGTGACGTTCTCGCGCTTGGGGGTGACCGCCGGGCAGGACGGCCGGCAGTAGATCCCGGTGGTTTTCACCGCCGTGTAGAAGCATCCGTCGAACCGCTGGTCGCGGCTGTCGACGGCGCGGTAGCAACGCTCGAAGTCCAGCTCCATGCCTTGAGTCTGCTCCGCCGGAGACCGGTTCGGCTGGCGGGATTCGGACATGGAGGGTTGTGTCAACCACAGTTGACGGCCGCCTTCGTGTCAACTACGGTTGACGCATGGAGATTCTGGCGATCCGAACGGACATTCGGTGGCGCACCTACGGCGGCGGCCCCAAGGTCGTGCTCTTGCACGGCGGTATGCAGACGTCGGCCAGCTTCACGAGACTGGCCCGAGCCCTGGCCCGCGACTTCACCGTCTACGTCCCCGACCGGCGTGGCCGCGGCCTCAGCGCTCCGGCCGCACCCGGCCACGGCCTGCGCGCCGAGATCGACGATCTGCGGGCGGTGCTCGACGAGACGGGGGCGCGCAACGTCTTCGGCCTCAGCTCCGGCGCGGTCATCGCGTTGCGCGCGGCGATGGAGCTGCCGATCGACCGGCTCGCCCTGTACGAGCCGCCGCTCAAGTACGGCGTGCACGACCCGGTCGCCTGGCTGCCCCGATACGAGAGGGAACTGGCCCGGGGACGGCGGGCGGCCGCGTTCGTCACCGTCGTGCAGGGCACCGGCGAGTTCCGGCACGTGCCGAGGTCGGCGCTGATCCCGTTCGCCAAACTGGTGATCAGCAGTGGTCAGGGGAAACAGCAGATCGGTGAACTCATCCCGACGATGCGCCTGGACGCGGCGGTGGTCGAGGACGCGGCCGGGCCGCTGGAGACCTATGCGGCGGTGACGGCCGAGACGCTCCTGCTGGGCGGTGAGCGCTCGCCGGCGTACCTCAAAGGGGTTTTGAACGAGCTGGAGCCGGTGCTGCCGCGAGTACGGCGGGTGACCTTGACCGGCGCCGGGCACACCGCCGCCGACAACAGCGGCAAGCCCGCGCTGGTCGCCGCCGAACTGCGCAAGTTCTTCTGAACCTGCCCGCGGCGGAAAACCGAAGCAAACCCGGAAATGGCAACCCCGTAGACTCACAATCCGTGAGCCTCACCATCGGAATCGTCGGCCTGCCCAACGTCGGCAAGAGCACCCTGTTCAACGCCCTGACCAAGAATGACGTGCTCGCCGCGAACTACCCGTTCGCGACGATCGAGCCGAACGTCGGCGTGGTCGGGCTGCCCGACGAGCGGCTGGGAAAGCTCGCCGAGCTGTTCAGCAGTGAGAAGATCCTGCCGGCGCCGGTGAGCTTCGTCGACATCGCCGGTCTGGTGCGGGGCGCCTCCAAGGGGCAGGGCCGCGGCAACGCGTTCCTGGCGAACATCCGCGACGCGTCCGCGATCTGCCAGGTGGTGCGGGCCTTCTCCGACCCCAACGTGCTGCACGTCGACGGCAAGATCTCTCCGGCCGACGACATCGAGACGATCAACACCGAGCTGATCCTGGCCGACCTCCAGACGGTCGAGAAGGCGCTGCCCCGCCTGCAGAAAGAGGCGAAGCTCAAGAAGGAGAAGGCCGCCGCGGTGGCCGCGGCCGAGGCCGCGTTCAAGCTGCTCAACGACGGCGTCACCCTATACCAGGGCGCGAAGGCGGCGGGCATCGAGCTGGAGTTGCTGGCCGAGCTGCACCTGCTCACCACGAAGCCGTTCCTGTACGTCTTCAACGTCGACGAGGCCGAGCTGGGCAACGAGGCGTTCCTGGACGAGCTGCGTGCCCTGGTCGCCCCGGCCGAGGCCGTCTTCATGGACGCGAAGATCGAGTCCGAGCTGATCGAGCTTGACGACGACGAGGCCCTCGAGCTGCTCCAGTCCACCGGCCAGTCCGAGCCCGGCCTGAACCGGCTGATCCGGGTCGGTTTCGAGACGCTCGGCCTGCAGACCTACCTGACCGCCGGCCCGAAGGAGGCCCGCGCCTGGGTGATCCCGGTCGGCGCGACCGCGCCCGAGGCCGCCGGTGTCATCCACTCCGACTTCCAGCGCGGCTTCATCAAGGCCGAGATCGTCAGCTTCGACGACCTGATGGCGGCCGGATCGATGTCCGCTGCGAAGTCCGCCGGCAAGGTCCGCATGGAGGGCAAGGACTACGTCATGAAGGACGGCGACGTGGTCGAGTTCAGGTTCAACGTCTGATCGCGCGCTCCGTCAGGATTCGTTCGTAGCAGACCGACACGTCGGAGCCGATGTAGGCGCCGAAGAGGGGGATCTCGCGGTAGCCCTCGCGCTCGTAGAAGCGCATCGCGTCGGGCTGGGCCAGGCCGGTCTCCAGGCGGATCGTGGTGCAGCCCCGCTCGCTGGCGGCGGACTCCAGGGCCCGCAGGATGGCTGTCGAAACGCCGGTTCCGCGGCCGGCGGGTGCGACGTACATGCGCTTGATCTCGGCGCTGTCCGCATCGAGGCGGCGTAGCGCGCCACAGCCGATCGGCTGGCCGTACGCGTCGACGGCCACCATGAAGACGTCGATGTCGGCGGCGGACGGCGGGGTGCCCGGCTCGTGGTCGTCACCGCCGTAGCGGGCGTCGAGTTCGGCGCGTTGGGCGGCGCGGAGCGCGACACCGGCGCGATCGTCCCACGGTCGCTGTTCGATGATCCAGCTCATGACGTACCTCCTGTCGGAACAGGTGTTACGGTAACACTCGTTACGGAACAGGAGAGGTGCGACGCGTGTCACGGTCCGCGGATCGGTCCGCACAGGGCGAGGCGTTGTCCCGCGCGGTGTGGAGCGTGCTTGCCGAGCAGGGGCTGGAGCGGCTGACCGTGCGAGCGGTCGCGGCCGCCGCCGGATGCACCACCGGCCTGGTCATGCACCGGTTCCCGAACCGGCAGGCGCTGCTGCTGCACGCCCGCCAGCTGCTGCACGAGATCACCCGCAACCGGGTCGAGGAGCTGGAGGCGAGCGCCCTGACGCCCCGGGCGGCGCTGCGTGCCGTGCTGCGGCAAGGGCTGGCGACCGACCCGCAGACCCGCCAGGAGGCCGTCGTCTGGATGGGCTTCCTGGCCGCGGCCGTCTCCGACGAGGGTCTGATCAGCGAGCACCGGCGGAACAACCGCGCCTGGCGCACCCGGGTCGAGCGCCTCACCGCGGCCGCCGCTCCGGACTGGCCCGCCGAGCGGGTCGCCACGGCCGCACTCGCCCTGGTCGCGATGGCCGAGGGGATGGCCGCCCTCGCGGCCGCGGACCCGGAGGCCTTCCCCGCCGCCGAGCAGGAACGCATGCTGGACGCGACGCTGGCCGCCTACGGCCTCAGCGAGTAGGGGTCAGCGCAGGGCGGGGAAAACCGTGCCGGCGATCAGCGCTCCGGCGAGGGCGCCGACCAGCACCTGGGCCGGGGTGTGTGCGGTCAACCGGACCCGGGCCCAGCCGCCGAGTACGACCAGCGGCACGCCGACCAGTGCCACCGGTCCGTAGACAGCGGTCAGCGCGGCCACCGTGCCGGCCGCCACCCCGGCGTGGATCGACATCTTCCACCGGTGTGTGACGAGCGCGAAGACGGCCAGGCCGACACCACCGGCGGCGAGCAGCGCCAGCACCTCACGGGGCGCACCGAGCACGATCAGCAGCGCCAGGCCGGCGACCAGCGAGCCGGTGCCGAAGATCAGCGGGATGCGGCGGTCAGCGCGTTCCGGGATGTGATGGTTGGTGAACCGCCCGGTACGCACGCCGTTCAACACGTAGCCGAGCGGGATGACCGCCGCGAAGAGCGCGCCCGGCAACCCCCACCACCGGGACACGCCGGGTGTGTCGCCGGCGTGCCAGCCGACGGTCAGCAGGAGGGCGGCGACCAGCACCGCCGGAGCGAGTACTTCGGACACGACGCGGGCGATCCGATCCCCCGTACCAGCGTTGAGCACGCCCCATCATCGCAACCCGGAACGGTCAGGCGTCGGAGGCCATCGCGTTGAAAGCCGCCGCCAGGCGGTCCAGGTCCAGCTCACCGAGGTGGTCGAAGATGTGCCGCCGGACGCTGGCCAGGTGTGTCGGCCAGGCCTCGCGCAGCCGGGCCAGACCCTTCTCGGTCAGCACCGCGTTCGCCCCGCGGGCGTCCTCCTGGCAGCGGATGCGGCGCAGGTAGCCCAGCGACTCGAGTTTCGCGGCGAGCCGGGTCATGCCGCTCAGCGACATGTCGCACGCCGTGGCCAGCTCGCTCATCCGCATCAGCTGGCCGGGTGTCTCGGAGAGGTGCCGCAACACCGAATACTCACTCGCGGACATGCGCTGCTCGCGCATCAGATCGGAGTCCAGCGCGC
The DNA here is from genome assembly GCF_015704865.1 of Actinoplanes aureus. GTDB lineage: Bacteria > Actinomycetota > Actinomycetes > Mycobacteriales > Micromonosporaceae > Actinoplanes > Actinoplanes aureus. The sequence continues at coordinate 144,067 of NZ_JADQTO010000004.1, forward strand.
GTGGCATGACCAGCAGGAACCGGCCGAGCGCCCGCATCACTGCCTCTTCCTCCGCGGACAGGGGTGCGAGGGCTGGGCTGCCCTCGTCTGAGCGCGACGACGTGGTGGCGGACATGGCCTCGATCGTACGGCCGCCGCGCACACCCGGGTGCTGTCGATTTTCCGCCTTGCACGAGCAACGCCGGAACCAGGTCGCGGGGCGCGCCCGTCATCATTTCGAGTGACTCGTCGACGCTTGCGCCGGGCCCGCTGAGAGTCACAATGCTCTGGTGCAAAACCAGACAACTAGTGACTCTTGGCAGCAACTGCTCGAAATGCCACGAAAGTCTTGGTGGGCCCGGCTGCCGTTCGGTATCCGGATGACCGCCGCCGCCGGCGCGCTCCTCATGGTGGTCGGTGGCGGGGCGGCCGGCGTGGCCACCCTGGCCGAAGGCGACTCGACGACGCTCGCTGTGCGGCAGCGGTCCGGCACCGAGCCGGACCTCGGTGCCCCGCAGCTGGACGAGGATCCGGAAGTGGTGAGCCGGGAGGCCGCGGCCGCCCAACCGCTGCCCCACCGGCACACGGCCGCGCCCACGCACGCAACCACGACCGACCCGGGAGCCGAGCAGCTCACCCGGGCGCGCAGCGGCGAGGACCGGGCCGACCGGACCGGGCCGCGACCGGCCCGTACGGCCGCCGGGGCACCGGCCGAGCGGATCGCTCCCGCCCAGCCCGCCCCGGCGCCGGTGGTCACCACCCGCACCGATGTGGAGACGCGGCCGATCCCGTACCCCACCCGGCTGGTCCGCGACTCGTCGCTGCCGCGCGGCACCCGGCGTATCCAGGTTCCGGGAACTCCCGGTGAGGAGACGCTGCGCTACCTGGTGACCCTGGTCGACGGCAAGCCGTCCGACCGCCGGCTCGTCGACACCACCGTCACCAAGCAGCCGCAGCCGCGGGTGGTGGCTTTCGGGGCCCGGCGCAAACCCGCCAAGGAGTGCGGGCGTGCGCTGCAGCTGTGCGTGCCGCTCGGCCGCTCGGCGGTCTGCCCGGACCAGCCGGACAAGAAGGAGGAGAGCAGCGCCGTCCAGCTCGGCGGCTCGGTGCTGCTGTCCGACGAGGACCTGGAACTGCTGAGCCCGGAGGCCCTCGACGACGTACGCCTGGAACCCGCCACAGTGTGTTGAGCACCACCGGTGATTGCGTCGCCCGGCACGGGAGACGACCGTGAACGCATGGCACTGACCGACTCCGACCTGATCGGGCTCGCCGACCGGCTGGCCTCCGTGCCCGGCGTCGTCGGGGTGGTCCTCGGTGGCAGCCGGGCGCGCCGGACGCACGCTCCGGACTCCGACACCGACCTCGGGATCTACTACCGGTCCCCGCTCGACACCGGCCGCCTCGGCGAACTGGCCGAGGCGGTCGGCGGGCCGGGTGCCCGGGTCACCGCGCCGGGTGAGTGGGGCCCCTGGGTGGACGGCGGCGGCTGGCTGCGGATCAACGGCGAGCCGGTGGACTGGATCTACCGCGATCTCGACCGGGTGCACCGGTGCTGGGCGGACGCCGAGAAGGGCCGGTACGCGTTCCACGCCCAGGTGGGCCATCCGCTCGGGGTGCCGGACTTCGCGTACCCCGGAGAACTCGCCCTGGGCCGCATCCTGTCGGACCCGGCCGGCGAGCTGGTCACCCTCCAGCGCCGCGCACGCTCCTTCCCGCGCCCGCTGGCCGACGCTCTGGTCACCGGCCTCTGGGAGGCCGACTTCCTGGTTGGGATCGCCCGCAAGGCGGTGTCCCGCGGCGACAGCGCGTACGTCGCCGGCTGCCTGTTCCGGCTGGTCGAGCTCTGCGCGCACGCGCTGCACGGCGCGGCCGGGAAGTGGCTGATCAACGAGAAGGGCGCGGTCGCCGCGGCCGGGTCGTTGCCCGGCGCGCCGGACCGCTTCCAGGCCCGGGTGGACGCCGCGTTCGCCGCGCTGAACAGCGACCCGTTGCACCTGACGCTGGCCATCGACATCGCGGCGGATCTTGTGCTGGAGACCTCCGACGCATGCGCGATGATGTTGCGGTGACTGCCGACGTACCCACCATCCTGGCCACCAGCGCGTTCTTCCGCCGCGGCAAGTACGGTCCGATGAGCCTGCGCCCGGGCGCGATCCACCACTTCGCCGCCGAGCTGGCGAACGCGCGGAAGGCGCCGAAGATCTGCGTGCTGACCCAGGCCACCGGCGATCCGGAGGCCCGGATCGGCGCGTTCTACGCGGCCTTCGCCGGGTCCGAGTTCACCATGTCGCACCTGCAGCTGTTCCCGATGCCGAACGTCGACGACATCCGGGCGCACCTGCTGGCTCAGGACATCGTGTGGGTGGACGGCGGCAGCGTGGCGAACCTCTGCGCGGTCTGGCGGGTGCACGGCCTGGACGAGATCCTGCACGAGGCGTGGCAGGCCGGCGTGGTGATGAGCGGCGTGTCGGCCGGCTCGATCTGCTGGCACAGCGGCGGCAGCACCGACAGCTACGGCCTGGAGCTGCGCGGCTTCACCGACGGGCTGGGCTGGCTGCCGTACAGCAACGGGGTGCACTACGACGCCGAGGAGCAGCGCCGGCCGAAGATGCACGAGCTGATCGGCGACGGCACGCTCGCGGATGGATACGCGACCGACGACGGCGCCGGGCTGGTCTACCGCGGCACCACGCTGGCCGAGGCGGTCGCTGACCGCGAAGGACCGCTGGGGTACGAGTTGAAGCGCGCCGACGACGGTTCGGTAACCGAGACTCCGCTGCCCACCCGCGTCCTGCCGGTTCCGGGGAACTGACGCCGGTACACCCGGCCGTCGTTAGGCTCGAATCGGACCGGGAGCACACGCAACCCGGAGCAGATCGATTCCGTTGAAGCTTCGGAGTCATTCCGTGCCAAGAAGGAGACCGATGTCTGTCACGCGTGGCGGTGAGGGCGGAAGCTGCCGCTGAAGCCAGGGGTGGCCCTCAATGGAGGGCCACCGTGGCAAGCCCCACGAGCACCGCGGACAGCAGGAACGCGAAGGCGAAGATGGCGTTCGCCCCGAGGGCGGCGCTGAGCCGATGTGGTTGACCCCCCTCACCACCTCCGGTGCCGGCCGGGGCCGGATCGAGGTCGTGGCCGAAGAGATCGGCGCGGTATCTGCGGGTCAACGGTCGCTGCAAATGGGTCAGCACCGGTGATCGCCTCCGGGGGGTCGAAGATCGAAGTGCCTGCATCCGTCGGGGTGGAACTCCTGGGCCAGCATGCGGCGGCGGGAAATCGGGGAGCAATGGCTACTCGTGAGTAACCGCCGCGGGTGGGCCGGTTGGCATGTCTCGTCCGCTGATCGGGCCGGTGGCCTCGTACGATCGGACGTCCCGCCCCGTGGCGGGTCACTCTATATAGGTATTTGTCGGTAAGCGCCGGTTAGACATCATTATGTCGATGATGGCCGAGACACCGTCGAAGTATCAGACCCTGTTCAGGGGCACCCTGAACGTCTCGATCGTGCTCATCGGATTGGCCTCCGGCGTCGCCCAGCTCGCCGAGATCCCGACCCGCATCGCCCAGTGGGTGCTCACCGCGGTCTTCCTGGCCTGCCTGCTCTACTTCGTGGTCCGCCTCTGGCAGCTGGCCTTCGTGGTCAAGATCCGGCAGCTCCGCGCCGAACTGCTGGAGACCACCAAGGCGCTCGCCCTGCAGCGGGCCGGCCACCAGCACTACCTCGACGCCATCCAGCGGATCAGTGACCGGGAGAAGCCGCTCTTCTCCGAGACGCTCGAGGTGCTCGTGACGGTCGGTGCCGACGACGACAGCGACCGCATCGTCGAGAAGCGGGTGACCACCCCGGAACCGCTGGTGACACACCGGACCATGCGGCCGATCGTGCCCACCGACGACGACCGGCTGGTGCGGATCGACGACATCTCGTTCAAGGCGATCCGCCCGGTCGCCGGCACGATCACCGCGCTCCCGCTGGAGCAGACCCGCCTGCTGCGGGTGTGGCTGATCTTCGACCCGGCGATGACGACGCCGACCGAGTGGCAGGTCGAGTACCGCCCGGTCGGGCTGTGGCGGCCGCTGCGCGAACGCGGCTGGGACCAGCTGGTCTGGGAGGACCGCCTGCCCACCGCCAGCGGTACGCCGTCCGCGTTCACCCGCTTCGAGGTGACCTTCAGCTTCCCGGAGAGCGACCAGCCGCCGAGCGTCAAGGAGCGCCAGGGGTACGGCCGGATGAGCGAGCCGGTCCGCGATCCGCGCGGCCGGTGGGAGGTGGTGTGGCGCGACGAGAAACCCGCCGGCCGCCGTTACGTCTGGGATCTCACACAGGCGGTCGGCGGGGCCTGAACGGTCAGGAGGCGCGGCTCAGGATCAGGTTGTGCGCGTAGTGGGCCTTGTCCGAGCCGCGGAACTCCACCTCGTACACGTGCGTGCCGACCGTGATGGCGATCGTGCCGGAGGAGAAGAACTGGCCGGCCCAGCTCTTGTTGCTGATCACGCTGACGCTGTGCACCTTCGAGTACGGGATGCTGGTGATCGCGAAGCGCTTACCGACGTACGATCGGTCCTGGATGATGATCCGCCGGGTGGTCAGGCCGATGAAGCCGGTGCCGGCTCCGATCGCGTCGAGGACGGCGATGATCTCTTCCCCGTCGAGCAGGCCGCTCCTGACCTGTTCGAGCTGACCCTTGTTGTCGTACACCACGTCAGTCATGCGGCGCAGCGTAGCGCCCGGGAGATCACGGACGCTGGACCACGGTCCGGTAGAAATCCTCGATCCGCGCGGCCAGCGTTACCTCACCATCGGTAATCGCGGTGCCGTCCTGCGGGCCCAGACAGATCTGAGTGTGACCGTCGATCCGCCGGATACTGGGTCGAATGTGAAGAGTGTCCGCCGCCACTTTGATGCGTTCGGTCAATGCCGCGTGCTGACTGTCGTCACAGGCGATATCCCGGCGGAGCTGGACACCGTCGCGGGTCCATCCGCTCAGCAACGCCAACGCGTCACTCAGATAATCGGTGCCTGTGCTTCCGCGTCGTCGAGCCCGCACTTGCCGCACCCCCCTTAGCGTCGTTGCCGGCTTGTGGCCGAACTGTCGCCGTGTCGTCATGGTCGGTGCCCCACAGTTTCGTCTGTTGGGACGACGGTGTCCACGCCCACATATCCGTGTTTGCGTGACGATCAGGGCAGCAACGGGCAACCTGATCGGTGAACTTTTGTGGGATCTTTGAATCCATGCCGTCGGAACAGTACGTCAGGCCTACGTCGTCACCGAGAGTGATTGTCGCGGCCGTGATCATTACCGCTGGGCGCGTTCTGGCCTGCCAGCGGAGCGCACCGCCCGAGGCGGCCGGTAAGTGGGAGTTCCCCGGCGGCAAGGTGGAACCGGGCGAGACCGAGCACCAGGCACTGGCCCGGGAGTGCGCCGAGGAGCTGGGCGTACGCGTCAAGGTCGGCGACCGGGTCGGGCCGGACGTGCCGCTGGCCCACGGCCGGGCCGTGCTCCGGGTCTACGCCGTCACCCTGCTCGACGGCGACGTCCCGGCCGCGCTGGAGCACACCTCCATGCGCTGGCTGACCGTGGACCAGCTGGGCAGCGTCACCTGGCTGCCGGCCGACAAACCGATCGTGGCCGAACTGCCGGCGCTACTTTCCTGAGTACTGCGACCGCAGCTCCCGCTTGAGGACCTTCATGCTCGGGCCCAGCGGCAGCGACTCGGCGAAGCGGACCTGACGCGGGTACTTGTGCTTGCCCAGGCGCTCGCGGGACCACTCGATGAGCTCCTGTTCGCTGAGCCCCTTGTCGGCCAGGACCACCACCGCGCAGACCTCCTCGCCCTGCACCTCGTCGGCCACGCCGATCACCGCGACCTGCTGCACCGCGGGGTGCCGGGCGATGACCTCCTCCACCTCGCGCGGATAGACGTTGAAGCCGCCGCGGATGATCAGGTCCTTGGTGCGGTCGACGATGCTGATGAAGCCCTCGGCGTCGCGTACGCCCAGGTCGCCGGTGCGGAACCAGCCGTCCACCAGGGCCTCCGACGTCGCCTCCGGCCGGTTCAGGTAACCGGCGAAGACGTTGTGCCCGCGGATCACGATCTCGCCGAGCTCGCCGTCCGGCACGAACTCGATGGTCTCCGGCACCTCCGGCCGGGCGATCTCCACCTCGACGCCCCAGATCGGGTGCCCGACCGTGCCCGGCCTGGCGCCGAACAACGGCTGGTTCGTCGTGGCGGTCGGTGAGGTCTCGGAGAGCCCGTAGCCCTCCCAGATGTGCGACCCGAACGCGGCGGCGAACTTCTCCAGCACGGCCACCGGCAGAGACGCGCCACCGGAGACGCAGAGCTTCAGCTGCGGCAGCTGATCCGCCTTCGCCGCGGCCTCCAGCAGCCCGATGTACATCGTCGGTACGCCGTGGAAGATGGTCACCTTCTCCTTGAGCATCAGCTCGATCGCCGCCTCGCCGGAGAACCGCGGCAGCAGCACCAGCGTCCCGCCCAGCCGGAACGTGGCGTTCATGCCGACCGTCTGCCCGAACGTGTGGAACAGCGGCAGGCAGCCGAGCACCACGTCGTCGCCGGTGAGCGGGTGCACGTCGAACACGTTCACCGCGGCGTTCATCACCAGGTTGAGGTGGGTCAGCATGGCGCCCTTGGGCTGACCGGTCGTGCCGCTGGTGTAGAGGATGACCGCGATGTCCTCGGCCTCGCGGGTCACGTACGTCCGGATCGGCTCGACCCGCGCCGAGATCTCCTCCAGCCGCGCCGGTGCGTTCGGCAGGTCGGCCGGCAGCGGGCCGACGTTCACCAGCCGGGTGCCGGTGGTGTGCGCCGCGACCGCCCCGACCTGCAGCATCGCGGAGTGGGTGACCAGCAGGTCGGCACCGCTGTCGGTGAGGACGTAGCCCACCTCCTCCGCGTTGAGCAGCAGCGAGACGGGCACGACCCGGGCACCGACGGCCAGGGCCGCGTAGTAGACCCGGGGGAAGTCCGCCACGTTCGGGATCATCACGGCGATCGTGTCGCCCGGCTTGATGCCGAGCTCTCGGAGCCCGGCCGCGTACGACCGGGTCTGCTCCCAGAGCTCCGGGTAGGTGATGCGGGCGCCACCGGCGTCGACCACCGCCACCTTGTCCGGGTAACGGCGCGCGGACTCGGCAAGGATTGTCGCGAGGGACAGCGTCGTCATGCTGAGCCTCCTTCGTAAGCTCGGGGAGTGATGTAGGTCGCAGCTGTGCTTAAACTAGCGGCGTAAGTTTTTGCGCGTCCAGTGCTGATTTCTCGTGGGAGTCCCTATGGCCCGGCCCCGGCAGGCGCTGCTCACCCGTGAGCGGATCGTCGAGGCGGCCTCCATGCTGATCGACGCGGAGGGCCTGGACGCGCTCTCGATGCGGCGGCTCGCCACCGAGCTGGGAGTGCAGGGCCCGTCGCTCTACAACCACTTCGCCACCAAGGCGGAGATCGTCGACGCGGTGGCCGAGGCGGTGGTGGCCGAGGTGGACATCTCGGTCTTCGCCGACTGCGACTGGCGCGAGGGGCTGCGGCTCTGGGCGAAGTCGTACCACGCGGTCCTCACCGCCCACCCGAACATCGTTCCGGTGCTGGCCACCGGCCCCGGACGCCGGCCTGCCGGGCTGGCGATGGCCGAGGCCGTCTACGGCGCGCTGATCGAGGCCGGCTGGTCCCGGGCCCGCGCCACCCACATCGGGGCCCTCATGCGCTACCTGATCGCCGGCTCCGCGCTGGGCTCCTTCGCGCTCGGCTTCGCCGTCGACCCGGAGCTGTACGACGAACGCTATCCACACCTGCACCGCGCCCACGAGCTCGCGGCCCACCGTGACGCCATCGACGAGGGCGCCTTCGAACTCGGGCTGGATCTGTTGATCGCCGGCCTGTCCGATCGCTATGACCAGGGGGTACGCCGATGACCTCGGTATTCCGTGACGAGCTCTACATCGGCGACGCGTGGGTGCCGCCGGATTCGAGCGAGCGGATTCCGGTGGAGAACCCGTACACCGAGGAGGTCTTCGGTCATGTGCCGGCCGGCACCGCCGAGGACGTCAACCTCGCTGTCTCCGCCGCCCGCCAGGCCTTGCACAGCTGGGCGGCCACGCCGCCGGCCGAGCGCGGTGCGGCCCTCGGCCGCCTGCATACGGCCCTGGCCGCGCGCGCCGACGAGATCGCCCGCACCGTGGGGCTCGAGCTGGGCACCCCCCTCAAGATCGCCAAGGCGATCCAGGCGGGGCTTCCGCTGACCGTCCTGGCGGGGTACGCCGAACTCGCCGCCCGCCCGGTCGCGGAGGAGACCATCGGCAACTCGCTGGTGGTCCACGAGCCGGTCGGCGTGGTCGGGGCGATCACCCCGTGGAACTACCCGCTGCACCAGGTGGTGGCCAAGGTCGGTGCCGCGCTGGCCGCCGGCTGCACCGTGGTGCTCAAGCCGAGCGAGCTGACCCCGCTGGTGGCGTACCTGCTCGCCGACGCGGCGCACGAGTCGGGTCTGCCGGCCGGTGTGCTGAACCTGGTCACCGGCACCGGGCCGGAGGTCGGCGCGGCCATCGCCGGGCACCCGGACGTCGACATGGTGTCCTTCACCGGCTCCACCGCGACCGGGCGGGCCATCTCGCACGCCGCCGCGGACCGGATCGCCCGGGTGTCGCTGGAGCTGGGCGGCAAGTCGGCGAACGTGATCCTCGAGGACGCCGACCTGGTCAAGGCGGTCAAGGTCGGGGTCGGCAACGCGTTCCTCAACTCCGGGCAGACCTGCACCGCGTGGACCCGGATGCTGGTGCACCGCAGCCACTACGACGAGGCGGTGGAGCTGGCCGCCAAGACCGCGTCCGGCTACACCGTCGGTGACCCGTTCGACGCGGCGACCCGGCTCGGGCCGCTGGTCTCGGCCGGGCAGCGCGAGCGGGTCCGCGGGTTCATCGAGCGGGCCTCGGCCCGGCTGGTGGCCGGCGGGCTGGACGCGCCGGTGCCGTCCACCGGGCACTTCGTCGCACCGACCGTCTTCGCCGACGTCGACCCGGAGAGCGAGCTGGCCCAGGAGGAGATCTTCGGGCCGGTTCTGTCGATCATCGGTTTCAGCGACGACGACGAGGCCGTGGCGATCGCCAACAACTCGAAGTACGGCCTGGCCGGGGCGGTCTGGGGCTCCGACGAGCGGGCCGTCGCCGTGGCCCGGCGGATCCGCACCGGTGCCGTCGACGTCAACGGCGGCGCGTTCAACCCGTTCGCGCCGTTCGGTGGTTACAAGCAGTCCGGCATCGGCCGGGAGCTGGGCGCGTACGGCCTGGCGGAGTTCCAGCAGGTGAAGGCGATCCAGCGATGAGTAGTCACTACATGTCCGGCCTCGTGGTCCGTGCCGAGGGCACCCCGGCCCGGATCGAGGAACTGCGGCTGCCCGAGATCGGGCCCGGCCAGGTACGGGTGCGGATCCGGGCGGCCGGGGTCTGCCACTCCGACCTCTCCATGATCAACGGCACGCTCCGCCCGCCGCACCCGCTGATCCTCGGTCACGAGGCGGCCGGTGAGGTGGTGGAGACCGGCGAGCACGTGACCCGGGCCGCGGTCGGCGACCGGGTGGTGCTGAACTGGCAGCCGGCCTGCCGCAACTGCTGGTTCTGCGACCACGGTGAACCGTGGCTGTGCAGCACATCGCACGGGGTGGCGGCGCTGGAGAACGGGATCACTCTGGACGGTGCGCCGGTCCACGTGACCCTCGGCGTCGGTGCGCTGGCCGAGCAGGTCGTGATCCCGGAGAACGCGGTCGTCCGCGTACCCCCGGAACTTGATTTTGATCTTGCTGCGCTGCTCGGCTGCGCGGTGCTCACCGGAACCGGCGCCGTGCGCAACACCGCCCGGGTGCAGCCCGGCGAATCGGTCCTGGTCATCGGTCTCGGCGGGGTCGGCCTGTCGGTCGTCGCCGCGGCCCGCGCCGCGGGTGCGGCGCAGGTGATCGCGGTGGACGTCACCGAGGCCAAGAAGAGCCTGGCCGAGGCGGCCGGCGCCACCGACTTCGTGGTCTCCTCGGAGAACCTGTCGAAGGAGATCCGGTCGCGCACGGACAAGCGCGGCGCCGACCACGCGATCGAGTGCGTCGGCCGGGCCTCGACCATCCGGGCCGCGTGGCGCGCCACCCGGACCGGTGGCCAGGTCACCGTGGTCGGCATGGGCGCGGCCGACGACATGGTCCAGCTCAGCGCGCTGGAGATCTTCAGCTCGGCACGCACCCTGCGGGCCTCGGTGTACGGCCAGGCGGACACCGACGTGGCGGTACCGGCGCTGGCCCGCGACGTCCTGGACGGAAAGCTGACGCTCGACCACCTGATCACCGACCGCATCCGCCTCGCCGACGTCCCCGCCGCCTTCGACCGGATGGCCCGCGGCGAGGGCGCCCGCTCGGTGGTGGTTCTCTGACGGTTCGTGGGCTGGCGATCGGGGGTTCGGCGGGCGACACTCGTCGGGTGTCGTCCCCCGCCCCGCTGCTGCTCGTCCTCGACGGCAACAGCCTGCTGCACCGGTCCTACCACGCGGCCGCGGCGGAGGGGTTCATCGACGACGACGGGCGGCCGGTGTGGGCGCTGCGCGGGCTGGTCGGGTTCATCGCCCGGGCCGCCGCGCACCTGCGGCCGGACGCGCTAGTCGTCGCGTTCGACTGTCCGGAGCAGTCGGCCCGCCGCCAGGACTTTCCCGGCTACAAGGCGCACCGGCCGGCCAAGCCGGCCGACCTCACCGAGCAGATCGCCGGTGCGCCGGCTCTGCTGCGGGCCGCCGGCGTCTGCACGGTCGTGCCACCGGCGTGGGAGGCGGACGACGTGCTGGCCAGCTGTGCCGCGCATGCTCGTCACCAGGGCTGGCGGTCGGTGCTGATGACCAGCGACCGGGACGCGTTCGCCCTGATCGACGAGACGACCTCGGTGCTCCGGGTGCGCAACGGCGGCATGGACGAGGCGGTGCTCGTCGACGGGGCCGGGTTGTCCGCGCTCTACGGCGTCCATCCCGGGCAGTACCGTGACTTCGCCGCCCTGCGCGGCGACCCGTCGGACAACCTGCACGGCGTCCGCCGCTTCGGCGCGACCCGGGCGGCCCGGTTGCTCGCCTCGTTCGGCACGGTCGACGCGGCCTGGAAGGCGATCGACGCGGGCGACCTGCACACCGTCCGCGAGGTGGTCGGCGACCAGGCCGCCGGGGAGCTGGCCCGGTCCGCCGCCCGCGAGGCGGTCGAGCGCAACCGGCGGCTGATGCGGATGCGCGACGACCTGCCGGTGCCGTCGTTGCGTGAGGCCCGGCTGCCGCTGGACTACCTGACGATCCGCAAGGCGCTGCGGGCCCGGGGCATCAACTTCGGACCGTCACTGTGGGCACTCGTCGGCGGCGCCGAACCGCCGGCCGGGGTGGATCCGGCGCCGGAGGCCCGCCCGTGGGTGTTCCGGAGCGGGCTGAGCGCACGCCGCGACCCGACGCCCGGCCAGATGGCTCTCTTCTGAGGGCTGTCGGGTAACTGATGGAACCGTACGGGTGAGCGCTGCCATGGTTGGCCGTGCTGCTCGAACGGTCGGAGCATCTGCGCGTCCTGCACGCTGCCGCGGACAGCGTGCGAACCGGGCCGGGCGGGGCTCTGGTGCTGCTCGGCGGCGAGGCCGGCGGTGGCAAGACCGCGCTGCTCCGGCGGTTCCGTGCCGAGTGCGATTCGCGCTTGCTCTGGGGCGCCTGCGATCCGCTCTTCACGCCGCGGCCGCTCGGGCCGTTCCAGGAGATCGTGACGGAGTCCAGGCCGCATGAGGTGGCCGCGGCCCTCACCGCCGACGCACGTGCCCGGCCCGGGCTGATCCTGGTCCTGGAGGACCTGCACTGGGCCGACGAGGCGACGCTGGACGTGCTGAGCCTGCTCGGCCGGCGGATCGAGGGCATTCCGGCGCTGGTCGTCGCCACCTATCGCAGCGACGAACTGGAGCGAGGGCATCCGCTGCGCCGGATCCTCGGCGAACTGCACAGCGGCTCGGTACGGCGGCTCACCGTCGAGCCGCTCAGCCGGGACGCGGTGTGCGTGCTCGCCGAGCCGCACGGGCGGGACGGCGCGGAACTGCACCGGGTCACCCGGGGAAACCCGTTCTTCGTCACCGAGGTGCTCGCGGGTGCCGGCGACGAGGTGCCGCTGACCGTACGGGACGCGGTCCTGTCCCGGATCGCCCGGCTGGGTCCGGAGGCGATGGCGGTGCTGGAGGCGGTGTCGGTCGCCCCGCCGTACGCCGTACCGCCTTCGGCCGGCGGCCTGGACGAGGCGCTGCACGCCGGGATGCTGGAGAGCGTGCCGGGCGGGGTGGCGTTCCGGCACGAGCTGGCCCGGATCACCGTGGAGGAGTCGCTCACCCCGCACCGGCGGCTGCACCTGCACCGCTGGGTGCTGCGGACGCTGCTCGAACAACCCGGTGACGCCGACCCGAGCCGGGTGGCCCACCACGCGGACGCCGCCGGTGCCGCCGCGACCGTCCGGATCTGGGCGCCGATCGCCGCCGAGCAGGCCGCGGCCCGGGGCGCGCACCGGGAGGCCGCCGCCCAGTACGCGCGGGCACTGCGCAACGCCGGCCCGCTGCCCGCGGCGGAACGCGCCACGCTACTGGAACGCCGCTCCTACGAGTGCTATCTGACCGAGCAGACGACGGAGTCGGTCGCCGCCCTGCGTGAGGCGATCCGGCTGCGGCGGGAGATCGGGGACCGGCCGGGCGAGGGTGCCGCGCTCACCGCGCTGGCCCGGCGGCTCTGGTGCGGTGGCTTGTCCGACGAGGCCACCCGGGCCGGGAGGGCGGGTCTGCGCCTGCTCGAAGGACTGCCGCCGGGGCCGGAGCTGGCGGAGGCGTACAGCAGCGAGTCGTCGACCTGGCTCAACCTGGAGAGCTATCCGGGCACGATGGAGTACGGCGAGCGCGCGCTGCGGCTCGCCGAGGAGCACGGCGTGCCAGACGTCGTCGTGCACAGCCTCAACAACATCGGCACCATGCAGCTGCTCGCCGGCGAGCCGGAGGGCATCGGGAAACTGGAGCGCAGCCTGGCCCTGGCCGACCGGGCCGGCCTCGAGGAGCACATCGGGCGGGCGTACATCCACGTCGGCTGGGCGATGACCCGGACCCGGGCGTACCACCTGCTGTCCTGGTTGGAGCGTGGTATGGACGCCTGCGAGGACCTCGGGCTGGAGGCGTGGAGCAGCTATCTGGTCGCGTACCGGGCCCGGCACCGGCTGGACACCGGGCGGTGGGACGACGCGGCACGGGACGCCCGGTCGCTGCTGCGCTCGACCGGGCCGGCGCCGCTGCTGCGGATCCTGGCACTCACCGTGGCCGGTCTGGTCGCCGCCCGGCGCGGTGCCGAGGACCCGTGGCCGGATCTCGACGAGGCACGCGAGCTCGCCAAGGGTCAGAGCGAGCTCCAGTACTGTGCGCCGGTCGCGGCGGCGCGGGCGGAGGCGGCCTGGCTCGCCGGGCGCCCGGTCGAGGAGGAACTGGGCGAGACGTTCGAGCTGGCGGTGCACTGGCAGGCGGCCGGCGTGACCGGTGAGCTCGCCTGGCTGCGTGTCCTGACCGGGACGGAGACGGCGGTGCCCGCGCTGGAGCCGTACCGGACACAACTCGGCGGAGACGTCGAGGCGGCCGCCCAGCAGTGGCGGGCACGCGGTTGTCCGTACGATGCGGCGTTGGCCCTGGCCGGCGCGCCGCACGAGGCCGGGCTGCGTGCCGCGCTCGCGGAATTCCAGCGGCTCGGCGCGGGGCCGGCCGCCGCGATCGTCACCCGCAGGCTGCGATCGCTCGGCCTGCGGGACATTCCGCGTGGGCCGCAACGCCGGACCCGGAACAACCCGGCGGAGCTGACCCGCCGGGAGATCGAGGTGCTGGCGCTGATCCGGCAGGGCATGTCGAATGTGGAGATCGCCGAGCGGCTGTTCCTGTCGACGAAGACCGTGCACCACCACGTCTCCGCGATCCTGCGCAAGCTCGGTGTCGCCCGGCGCGGCCAGGCGGCCGCCGAAGCCGTCCGGCTCGGCGTTTTATAGGTACTCACACCGATTCGGCGGGGCGGCCGGGTTCCTAGCGTCGAACCATGACCACACCCTGGCAGATACAGCGGGAACTGATCCGGGCCCGCGAGGCGGACCTGGCCCGCGCCGTGCGGCACCATCACAGGAATGAGACCAGCGGCCGGACAGGTTCTGCACTTCTCCGAGGACTCGTCGATCACGCGCTTCGTGCCGCACGTGGCGGCTACCGCGCAGCAACCCGAGGCCTACGTCTGGGCCGTCGACCGCGACCGGGCACCTGACTACTGGTTCCCCCGGCAATGCCCGCGGGCGATGGCCTGGGTGCGGCCGGAGACCACCGAGGCGGACCGGGACCGCATCATCGGCGCCGGGTGCGGCGAGCGGGTGCACGCTATCGAGTACGCCTGGCTGGAGGCGATGAGAACCACGATCCTGTACGCCTACCGGCTCCCCGCCGACCGTTTCCGGCCGTTCGGGGAGCACGCCCAGGTGGCCATCGAACCGGTGGAGCCGCTGTGCGCCCCGGAACCGGTCGGTGACCTGCTCGAATGCCACGCCCGAGCCGGGATCCAGCTGCGGCTGCTGGACAACCTGTGGCCGTTCTGGGATCAGGTCGTCAGGAGCAGCGTCGGCTTCAGCGGGATCCGGCTGCGGAACTCGCGGCCAGCAGAGCGGTGACGCTGCGGCTGAGGGCGGCCTGCGCGGCCTCGACCGGCAGGTCCATCGACTCCCGCCAGGTCGCCCAGGTCGGCCACTGACTGATCGACGTCAGCGCGTTCAGCAGGTCGTCGTCGCTGCCGATCTCCGCGGCGAAGGTGGTGGTCAGCTCATCGCGTACCCGGGCGACGTGCAACTTGCGATAGCGCTGCAATCCGGCGCTGAACGGCTCCTTCAGCGCGGAGGCCCGCGCCGCGGGCCCGATCTCCTCCAGCAGGCGGGCACGCTGCCGGCAGTACGCCTCAATCCGCTCGGTCAGCGGCAGATCCGCCGGGACGGGCCGGTAGGAGGCGTCCCGCTGTTCCAGGACGCGCTGACCACTCGCGGTCATCAGCGCCTCCATGTCCGCGAAGTGGCTCCACAGGGCACGCAACGACACGCCCGCCAGCTTGGCGATCCGATCGGCGGTCGGGCGCAGGTCGCCCTCCCTGATCAGCTGGAGGTGGGCGTCGACGATCGCGTTGCGGGTCCGTTCCGACCGTGCGGTGCGACCGTCGACGCGGGGCGGTGTGGTCACGAGCCGCTCCGGTAACGCTTCAGCTCGCGGTGCGCCAGCGAGCGCTTGTGCACCTCGTCCGGTCCGTCGGCGAGGCGCAGCATGCGTGCGCTCGCCCAGAGCCCGGCGAGCGGGGTGTCCTGGCTCAGGCCGGCCGCGCCATGCGTCTGGATCGCCTTGTCGAGGATCCACTCCACGGTGGACGGCACCACGATCTTGATGGCCTGGATCTCGGTGTGCGCGCCCTTGTTGCCGACCGTGTCCATCAGCCAGGCGGCCTTCAGGACCAGCAGGCGGGCCTGCTCGATGCGGACCCGAGACTCGGCGATCCAGTCCTGGATGACGCCCTGCTCGGCGATCGTCTTGCCGAACGTGCTCCGGGACAGGGCCCGTGTGCACATCAGCTCCAGGGCCCGCTCGGCCATCCCGATCAGCCGCATGCAGTGGTGGATCCGGCCCGGGCCGAGACGCGCCTGGGAGATGGCGAAACCGCCGCCTTCCTCGCCGATCAGGTTCGAGGCCGGTACGCGTACGTTCTCGAAGATCAGCTCGGCGTGCCCGCCGTGGTCGCCGTCGGTGTAGCCCATCACCGTCATGCCGCGTTTGACGGTCAGGCCGGGAGTATCGCGAGGGACCAGGATCTGGCTCTGCTGCACGTGCCGGGCGGCGTCCGGGTCGGTCTTGCCCATCACGATGAAGATCTTGCAGTTCGGGTTCATCGCGCCGGTGATGTAGAACTTGCGGCCATTGATGACGTAGTCGTCACCGTCCCGCTCGATCCGGGTGCCGATGTTCGTCGCGTCGGAGGAGGCCACCTGCGGCTCGGTCATCGCGAACGCCGAGCGGATCTCGCCGGCCAGCAGCGGCTTGAGCCACTTCTCCTGCTGCTCGGGCGTGCCGAACTCGGCGAGGACCTCCATGTTGCCGGTGTCCGGGGCGGCGCAGTTCAGCGCGGGTGGGGCGACGCCCGGGCTGCGGCCGGTGATCTCGGCGAGCGGGGCGTACTGCAGGTTGGTCAGGCCGGCGCCGTGCTCACCCGGCAGGAAGAGGTTCCACAGGCCGGCTTCCTTGGCTCTTTCTTTGAGAGAGGAGAGCACAGCGGGCGGCTCCCAGCCGTCCGTGTGGAATTCCGATTCGACCGGATAGATGTGCTCATCCATGAAGGCGAGCAGCCGCTTGCGATAGTCCTCGGTCTTCGCGTCGAACTCGAAGTCCATCAGTGTCCTTCCAGCGCTCGGTGGCCCTGCTCGATCAGGACCGGGACCATCGCCCCGATGGTGTCGAAGCCGGTGCCGACCGTCTGACCCTTGGTGTAGCGGTAGTGCACGCCCTCGAGGATGACGGCGAGCTTGAAAGCGGCGAAACCCACGTACCAGTGCAGGTCGCCGACGTCGCGTTTGCTGCGTTCGGCGTACCGGGCGGCCATCTCGTCGAGCGAGGGATGGCCGGGCAGGTCGATCGGGGCGACCGGCTCGCCGTCCCGGAAGAGCAGCGGGCGACCGGCGTAGACCAGCATCAGGGCGAGGTCGCTGAGCGGGTCACCCAATGTCGACATTTCCCAGTCGAGCACCGATTTTACCGATAAGTCGGAACCTACCAGCACGTTGTCCAAGCGGAAGTCGCCATGCACCACGGCACCTGGCCCGCCCGCGGGGATGTCCACGGCGAGACGGGCGTGCAACTCCTCGATGCCGGCCAACTCGCGGCTGCGGGAGGCGTCGAGCTGCTTCTTCCACCGGCGCACCTGCCGCTCGTTGAAGCCCTCCGGACGCCCGAAGTCGCCGAGGCCGATCGCCACCGGATCCAGCGAGTGAAGGTCGGCGAGGGTGTCGACGAGGGTCAGCGTCAGCGCATGGAGGTCGATCTGCTCGAGATCGGCGGCCTCCCGGTAGATCTTCCCGTCGACATGCTCCATCAGGTAGAACGGTGCCCCGATAACGTCGACGTCGGTGCAGAGCAGCACGGGGCTGGGCACCGGGAAGCCGGCCGCGGACAACGCTGCCAACACCTTGTGCTCGCGCCCCATGTCGTGCGCGGTGGGCAGCACGTGCCCGAGCGGCGGTCGCCGCAGCACCCAGCGGTTGGTCCCGTCGGTGACCGCGTAGGTCAGGTTGGAGCGCCCACCGGCGAACATCGTCGCGGTCAGCGGCGGACTGTCCAAATAGGCCTGGAGCCTCGCCAGGTCCAGACCCTTCATGCCGATTGCCCCTGCTCGAAGCCGCGCTGCAGTTTGTTCATGCCACCCAGCCAACGGTCCGGATCGCCCGCACGCAAGCGGTAGTAGTCCGCCACCTCAGCATGCGGGAGGATCAGGAACCCGGTGCCGTCCAGGGACTCGGCGACCAGGTCGGCGACGGCCTCGGGCGCCAGCGCGCCCTCGGCGAGCAGCGCGGCGCTGCCGCTGCCGCGGGCGTTGCCTCGGGTCAGCATGTCGGTGCGCACGCCCTGCGGGCACAACGCCTGCACGATCAAACCCCGATGGGCGTACGTCGCGCGCAGCCATTCCGCGTACGCCAGGGCGGCGTGCTTCGTGACCGAGTAGGTCGCACTGCCCAGCAGGGTCAGCAGCCCGGCCGCGCTCACCGTGATCAGCAGCCGCTTCGGTTCGCCGCTGTCCAGCCAGCGGGGCAGCAGCGCCCGGCTCACGTAGACGTGCGACATCACGTTGACCCCGAAGTCGCGCTGCCACTGCTCGTCCGGCGTGTTCTCGTCGCCGGACGACAGCACGCCCGCGTTTGAGCAGAACAGGTCGATCCCGCCCAATTCGGCCCACGCGGTGTCGATCAGGTTCCGGACGTCGTCCTCACTGGCCGCGTCCCCGGGCACCGCGATCCCGCCGATCTCGTCCGCGACCGTCCGCGCGGCGTCGCCGTTCAGGTCGTTGACCACGACCCGGGCGCCGTCGGCGGCGAACCGGCGGGCCAGGGCGGCCCCGATCCCGCCGCCGGCGCCGGTGACCACTACCCGCTTCACTGAACCGACCCGGTCAGGGTGACGCCGCCGTCGATGACGATGGTCTGTCCGGTGATCCAGCCCGCCTCCGGCGAACAGAGGAATGCGACCGTGGCGGAGACGTCCTCGGGCACGCCGAGCCGCTTCATCGGATACGTGGCCGCCACCTCCTCCTCGCGCCCCTCGTAGAGGGCCGTGGCGAACCGCGTCTTCACGACCGCCGGTGCGACCGCGTTGACCCGGATCTTCGGGGCCAGTTCGACGGCGAGTTCCTCGGTGAGGTGGATCAGTGCCGCCTTGGTGGTGCCGTAGAAGGCGATTCCGGGTGCCGGGCGGACCCCGGAGACCGAGGAGATGTTGACGATCGAGCCACCGGTCTCACCCAGGCCGCCGCGCAACGCCTCCTGCACCCAGCCGAGCGTGCCGATCAGGTTGACGTCGGCCATTTTGCGGGCGGCGTTCAGGTCGAGCGTGGCGAGCGGCCCGTACGCCGGGTTGATCCCGATGTTGTTGATCAGAGTGGTGACCGGCCCGAACCTCTCCCGTACCGCGTCCACCACGGCGGCGCGGTGTGCCGGGTCGTCGCCCTTGCCGGCGACGCCGATCGCCACCTCGGAGCCGCCGAGTTCCTTGACGGCGGCCTCGAGTGCTTCGGCGTCACGACCGGTGACGGCGACCCGGGCCCCTTGAGCTATCAGGCGTTGGGCGATGGCGAACCCGATTCCTCGGCTCGCACCGGTCACGATTGCTACCTGGTCTGCCATCGCCCAACCTTTCCTTGAATTTGCATAGAGGGTGCAGATATTACGCGGCCGGCACGCCGTTCTGCGGCGGTGTCACGGCCTGCGCGGTGTGCGGCGCGACCGGGGCGTCCTTGTCGTCGGTCGTGTACGGGGTCCCGAAGAACACCGCCTTGCCGCCCTCGATCTTGGTGAGCTGGGTTCCGCCGTACCCGGAGTGGTCCGTGTCGGAGAACCGCAGCGGGACCAGACCCGGGCCCTGGAAGCCGTTCTTCTTGACCGCGTCGATGATCCCCTCGCGAGTCAGGTCCTTGCCCGCGGCCTGCAGAGACTGCACGAACAGGTACGCCACCGACATGCCGTAGACGATGTTGTTGTCGAACTCGGCGTTGCCGTTGTACTCCGCGTTGACCTTCTTGTAGAGCTGGATCCACGGGTTGGCCTCGTCGGTGGTCAGCGGCAGGTAGTTGGCCGCCACCACGCCTTCCATCAGCGGCGCGGCGGCACCCAGGGCCTTGCCGACGGTCGTCGGGTCGGCGCCCACGTTACTCACCACGAACTGCGGTTTGAAGGCGATCTTCGCAGCCGTGCCGATCGACAGCGCGGTGAAACCGGGCACCGTGGCCAGCATGACCACCTGGCAGCCGGCCGCCTTGAGCGCGCCCATCTGCGGGCCGACGTTCGGGTTGCTCGTCACGTAGCTCTGCTTGGCCGCCACCGGGCCGAGGATCTTCTCGATGCCGGCCAGGCTGTCCCGGCCGAAGTCGTCGTCCTGGCCGAGGAAGCAGACCTTCTTGCCGGCCAGGTTCTCCTTGACGTAGGTGGCCAGGATCTTGCCCTCGACCGTGTAGTCCGGGTTGAACCCGAACGTGCCCGGATACTTGTCCGGCTGGTTCCAGCTGCGGCTGCCGCTGGCCACGAAGAGGTCCGGCACCCGGTTGGTCTTGAGGAAGTCGAGCACGCCGGTGTGCGTGGGCGTGCCCAGGCCGTTCAGGATCGCGAAGACCTTGTCCTGCAGGACCAGCTCGCGCACCACGGTCTGGGTGTTCGCCGGGTTGTAGCCGTCGTCCTTGACCTTGAGACTGATCTTGCGGCCGTGGATGCCGCCGTTGGCGTTCACGAAGTCGAAGTACGCCTTGGTGGCCGGCGCGATCTTCGAGTAACCGGCGGCTGCCGGGCCGGTGAGCGGCATGTGCGTACCGACCACCACCTCGGTGTCGGTCACGCCCGGGACGTCGGCGCTGCCACTGCTCCCGCCACCCCCGTCGTCGCTGCAGCCCGCGGCCAACAACACGACGGCCGCGAGAAGCGCGGTCGCGGTTCGTTTCATCGGTTCCTCCTAAACAAACGCGTGAATCGAATGGATGCGAGGCCGCCGGGGGCGGCGAGCATGACGACGACGAGCACCACGCCGAAGACCACCAGGGCGAGGTTGCCCTCGAGCCGGTGCGAGCCGGCCTCCTCGGCGAGCGACTGAGAGAGCGTGGGGAGGATGACCAGCAGCAACGCGCCCCAGAGCGCGCCGAACAGGCTCCCCAGCCCGCCGATCACAATGGCCATGACCAGGAAGAGCGAGAGCGTCAGCGGGAAAGCCCCCGGAGAGACACTCTGCGCCAGGAAGGCGAACAGGGCGCCGGCCAGGCCGGCGCAGGCCGCGCTCACCACAAAAGCCAGGACCTGGGTACGCGCGACGTTGATCCCGGCCAGCTTGGCCGCGGTCTCGTCGTCCCGTACCGCCCGCATGTCCCGCCCGAACCGGCCGCGCACCAGCAGGACCAGCGCCAGCACCGTGACCAGCGCACCCGCCCAGCACAGCCAGGCCTGCCAGCGTTCCATCGGGATGGTTCCCGGCGGCGGATCGAGCACCACCGACAGGCCCTGGTCGCTGTTGAACGTCTCGTCGAACGTGCTGGTCACCGACGGCACCACGATCGCCACGGCGAGCGTCAGGCCGGCCAGATAGGGCCCGCGCAACCGGGCCGCGGCCAGGCCGATCACCGCACCCACCGCGGTGGTCACCACGATCGCCAGCAGGAAGCTGAACGGCAGGTTGAGCCATTTGTTCTGGGCCAGCGCGAGCGTGTAGGCGCCGGTCGCCATCAGCGCGCCGTGCCCGAGCGAGAGCTGCCCGTTCAGTCCGGTGAGGACGGTCAGGCCGGCGGTGACGCAGAGGTAGGCGCCGACCGTGGCGAGCTGATAGTTACGGAACGGCGGCAGCATGTAAGTCAGCGCGAGCACCAGGGCCGCGCCGGCCACGATCACCAGGATCGCCGGGATCCGGCGCCGGCGGGCAGACACCGGAGCAGCCAGATCCGGTACGGGCGCACCCGACTTCTGCTTCTGCTTGATGTCGGTCATGCCACCCTCGCCTTCGAGCTGGAGAAAAGACCGCCCGGCTTGCCCAGCAGCACCACGACGAGCAGGAGCAGGACCGCCATCGGGGCGACCGTGGGCTCGACGTAACCGCTGACGTAGGAGAGCAGCAGTCCGACGATGAGCCCGCCCACCACGGCACCGATCGGGCTGTCCAGGCCGCCGACCACCGCGGCCGTGAACGCCGAGATGAAGACCACGTCCATCGCGGTCGGATGCAGGCCCAGCTCGGTCGGGACCACCAGCATCCCGGCGAGCGAGCCGACCGCCGCCGCCAGCGCCCAGCCGAGCGTCAGCATCCCGCCGACCGAGACACCCAGCAGCCGGGAGACGTCCGGCGCGAACGCCGCGGCCCGCATCCGCAGACCCACCGGGGTACGCGTGAACAGCAGGGTGAGTGCCGCGACCACCGCGCCCACCGCGACGAAGACGAACAAGTCGTAGCGGGAGAGCACCGCCACCCCGCCCAGTTCGAAGGCGTCCCGGCTGAACGGCGCCGCCACCGGCAGGAACTCGTTGCCGTAGAAGATGCCGAGCACACCCTGGATCACCAGCACCAGGCCGAGCGCCACGACCACCCCGTTGAGCGGTGACGAGTGGTCCACGAACCGCATCACCACCCGCTCGACCGTGACGCCGAGCACCAGACCGGTCACGATGGCCGCCACGAAGCCCAGCCAGTACGAGCCGGTCGCGTTCGTCACCGAGTAGGCCACGTAGACCGCCGCCACCGCCATCGCGCCCTGCGCGAAGTTGACGATCCGGGCGGCACGCCAGATCAGCACCAGGGCCAGCGCGAACGCGGCGTACACCGCGCCCCGGCTCAGCCCGTCGAAGGTCAGATAGATGAACTCGTTCATCAGAATCCCAGGTATGCGTGACGGAGGTCGGCGTCGTCGCGCAGCGTCGCCGCCTTGTTGCGGACCACCACCCGGCCGAGGGCCAGCACCACGCCCTCGTCGGCGATGGAGAGTGCGCTGCGAACGTTCTGTTCCACGAGGAGAACCGCCAGGCCGGTGCGTTCCCGCAGGTCCCGCAGGAGCGCCATGATCTGGCCGGTCACCTTCGGCGCGAGGCCCAGCGACGGCTCGTCGAGCAGCAGCAGCCTGGGCCTGCCGACCAGCGCGCGGCCGAGAGCGAGCATCTGCCGCTCGCCGCCGGAGAGCTGATGGCCGGCGAACGTCCGTCGCTGCGCCAGCGGCGGAAACAGCTCGTACACTTCGTCGAGGGCCTTCTTCGCCTCCGCCCGGTCCTTGCGCCACAGCCCGCCGAGTCGCAGGTTCTCGTCCACGGTCAGCTCGGTGACCACGCCCCGGCCCTCCGGGACGTGCCCGATGCCGCGGCGCACCATCTGCTCGACCCGTGTGCCGCGCAGGTCCACACCGTCGAAGACGACCTTGCCGCCAGTGCTGCGGACCAGGCCGGAGAGCGTACGCAGCAGCGTCGTCTTCCCGGCCCCGTTCGCACCGAGCACCGCGACGATCTCTCCGGGTTGGACGGTCAGGTTCACGTCGTGCAGGACGGGTGCCGCACCGTACCCGGCGGTGAGGCCCTCGACCTCCAGCAGTGCGCTGCTCATGCGGTGTCTCCTGCCGTTGCCGGGGTACGCGTGACCATCGGCGTTCCTCCTTCTCCGGAGCGTCGTTTCGTGCGGTTTCGCGGGTATGGCTGAGCCAGCCGGTCCGCGAAAGGTGCGAGCTCCGGCTTATTCGTGCGGTGTGGTGTTGTTGCCGTGCGGGCCGCCCGGCCGTCGAATGCGGCGGCCGAGTTGATCCGTGGCGGAAACGGAAGGAACCGGCCGATCAGGCCGCAGCGCCCAGATAGG
The DNA here is from genome assembly GCF_015704865.1 of Actinoplanes aureus. GTDB lineage: Bacteria > Actinomycetota > Actinomycetes > Mycobacteriales > Micromonosporaceae > Actinoplanes > Actinoplanes aureus. The sequence continues at coordinate 167,184 of NZ_JADQTO010000004.1, forward strand.
CGTCGGTGACTCGGGGGTTTTTGCTGATCTCCTCCGGCGTACCGAGTGCGATCGGCTTGCCGAAGTCCAGCACGAGGATCTCGTCGCACACCGACATGACCAGATCCATGTGGTGTTCGACCAGGAGGACCGTGGTGCCGGTCTCCTTGATCAGCGAGGCGAGCCACTGGATCTCGTCGGCGTCCAGGCCGCCGGCCGGCTCGTCGAGCATCAGGATGCGCGGCTTGGCGACCAGAGCGCGGGCCAGCTCGACCCGTTTACGAGTCGCGTACGGCAGGGCTCCGGGACGGGCGCCGGCATAGCGGTCCACACCGCACCGGGTCAGCGCCGCCATGGCCTCCGCCTCGGCGCGCCGGCCGCGTGTCCCGACCATCACGTTCTCCAGGACGGACATGCCGCCGAACTGGCCGACACCCTGCAACGTCCGGGCGATGCCGAGGCCGTTGAGCTGGTGCGGTCGCGGCCGCCAGGGCTGCCCGTCCAGGGTGAGGTGGCCCGAGGTGGGCGGCACGAAGCCGCAGATCACATTGAAGAGCGTGGTCTTGCCCGCGCCGTTCGGCCCGATCACCCCGACGATCCGGCCCGGCGCCACGCGCAGGGAGACGTCGTCGAGAGCGGTCAGGCCGCCGAAGCGGACGGTTATGTTGTGGAGCGCGAGCTCCTTGAGCGGGGGATCTGTTGACATGGAGCCACCTCGCTGGACCGGTGGAAGTCCTGTGTGGAGCGTGAAGGTCAACTATTTACACTTGGAGTGTAACTTTCTCGGCGGACTCGTCAACCACTTGCAATGCCCCTGTTACCTCGATATTTCCGGGCGGTTCGCCGGGTTGGTCCGAGCGCGCGCCGGGTGCCCGTTTCCCGGCGGCCGCGCTGGGCCCGGAGTGGGCAGATGATCGCGCGGCTCGGCGGGACGGCTCGATGTGGTGGGAGGTGTGGCTCGTACCGCTAAGCGACGCCTGCCGGCCGGAACTGGACGCTGATGCGTGGGCCTACGGGTTTCGCCGTTTTCGGAACGGCGTGTTCCCAGGTGCGCTGGCAGGAGCCGCCCATGACGATCAGATCGCCGTGGCCGAGCGGGAAGCGCAGCGTGTCGTGGCCGCCGGCCCGGGGGCGCAGGAGCAGGTTGCGGGGCGAGCCGAAGGAGAGGATCGCGACCATGGTGTCGTGTTTCGCCGAGCGGCCGTGGGTGTCGCCGTGCCAGGCGACGCTGTCGCGGCCGTCGCGGTACAGACACATGCCGGCGGTGACGAACTCCTCGCCGAGTTCCTCGGCGTAATGGCTGTTCAGCGCGGCTTTCGCCGCGTCCAGCGCGGGGTGCGGCAGGGATTCGCGACCGCTGTACCACCGCAGCAGGCGAGGTACGTCGACCACGCCGTCATACATCTTGCGGCGCTCGGCGCGCCAGTCGATGCCGAGCAGGGTCTCGAAGACCGCGTCGGAGCCGTGCAGCCAGCCGGGCAGGTGGTCGACCCAGGCGCCCGCGGTGAGCTGGTGCCGGGTCAGGCCGGCCAGCGGCTCGAGCGTGCTGGCCGGCCCGGACATGAGGTCGAGGATCGACGGCTGGTAGCTCCCGGTCATACCCCCACTTTAGTACTTACGTTCGATTTCGTGGGGCGCAGCACCGAGGCGGCCACCACCGCGGCCAGGATGCCGCCGGCCACGCCGACCAGGGCGGTGAAGGAGAAGGCGTCGACGAAGGCGTTCTGGGCGAGCCGGGCGAGGGTGCTGTCGCCGGTCGCGGCCGCGACGGTGAGCGCGTCACCGATCGATTCGCGGGCCGGGCCGTCGACCTCGTCCGGCAGCGCCGAGCGGTACGCGGCGGTCAGCACCGCACCCAGCACGGCGACGCTCAGCGCGGTGCCGACCTGCTGCACCGTGTCGTTGACCGCGGAACCGACCCCGGCACGCTCCGGCGGCAGCGCGCCGAGCAACGTACCGACCGCGGCCGGGACCGCTGTCCCGTTGCCCATGCCGATCAGCACCAGTGCGGCGGCCAGCGTGAGATAGCCGTCCCCGGGATTGAGCGAGGCGAGCACGCCGAAGCCCGCGGCCATCAGGAGCAGGCCGGCCGAGATCGCCACCCGGGCGCCGAATCGCTTGTCCACCACGACGCCGACGCCGTTGAACGCCATCGCCGTCACCAGCATCGGGATGAACGCGAGGCCCGCCTTCAGCGGCTGGTAGCCGAGCACGAACTGCAGGTACTGGGTCAGGGCGAGCACCATGCCGCCGGCCGAGAAGCCGAGCAGCACGATCGAGAGGCTTGATCCGGCGAAGTTGCGGTTGCGGAACAGCCCGAGCGGCAGCATCGGCTCGTCGGTGTGGCGCTCCCAGACGCCGAACACCGTCAGCGCGACCGCGGCGACCGCGAAGCCGCCCACCGTCTGTGCGGACGACCAGCCGTGCTCCGGCGCGCTGATGATGCCCCAGACCAGGGCGGTCATGCCGAGCATCGAGGTGACCGCGCCGATCAGGTCGGGCCGGCTCGCCGGTCCGCGGGACTCCGGGATGATCACCAGCGCGGCGATGATGCCGAGGATCGCGATCGGGATGTTCAGCAGGAAGACCGAGCCCCACCAGAAGTGCTCGAGCAACAGCCCGCCGAGGGTGGGCGCACCCAGGGCGCCGAGCATCAGCACCGAGCTCCAGATCGCGATCGCCTTCTTGCGCTCGCTCTCGTCGAAGACCGTGGTGAGGATGGAGAGGGTGCCGGGCATCAGGAACGCGGCTCCGGCACCCATCAGGCCGCGTACGGCGATCAGCTGACCGGGCGTCTGGCAGATGGTGGCCAGCGCCGAGGCGCCACCGAACACGATCAGGCCGAAGACCAGGCCGAGGCGTCGGCCGTGCCGGTCGGAGAGGCTGCCGGCGGTGAGCAGCAGGCCGGCGAAGACCAGCACGTACGCGTCAATGATCCACTGAATGTCGGCGGTGCTCGCGCCGAGGTCGAGGATCAGCGACGGGATCGCGATGTTGAGCACCATGTTGTCGACGACGACCACGAGCAGGCTGAGGCACAGCACGCCCAGGATCAACCATCGGCGGGGATTCCGGTCGGGCATCGGTGGACCTCTCTCGAACGGTGTGCGATTGACTCGAACACCGTACACCTAACTCGTACAGTGTTCGAGTGTCGGTAGGATGACGTCATGCCCGACTTCACCGACTCGGTGTGGACCCGTCCGCCACGCACCCGGGGTGACCAGCCCACGCTGACTCGCGAGCAGATCGTGCGTACCGCGATCGAGTTGCTCGACGCGGACGGGGCGGCGGGCCTGAGCATGCGCCGGCTGGGCACCCGGCTCGGTTCCGGCGCCACCTCGCTGTACTGGCACGTCGCACACAAGGACGAGCTGATGGAGCTGGCCGTCGACGAGGTGCTCGGCGAGGTCTACGTGCCGGATCCCGGCGACACCGGCTGGCGGATGGGCGCGTCGGTGCTGGCCAACGGCATGCGGGCGGCGCTGCTGCGCCACCCGTGGGTGATCGGGCAGCTCGGCCTGCGTCCCACGCTCGGGCCCAACGCGATGCGGATGGGCAACCGGATGGTCACCCTGTTCAGCGCCGCCGGATTCACCGGGATGGAGGTGTCGCACGCCTGCGCGGTGCTCCAGGCGCACGCCGTCGGGTCGGCGACCACCGAGTCGGCGCTGGCGGCGTCGCTCCAGCGGGCCGGGGTCGCTCCCCGGGAGGTGGTCCGCAAGCTCGAGCCCTATCTGGAACAGATCGCCGGTGAGTACCCCGACTACGACAGGTGGCGGCGGGAGACCGACGAGATCAACCGGGATCCGTACGCGACGTTCCAGGAGGGCTTCGCGTTCGGCCTGGAACGCATCCTCGACGGGCTCGAACTGTGGCTCAACGCGGCCGGCGCGGAGTGAGAATCACCAGGTAACGGCACGGCTCCCCGGTCGGGTTCCGGTAGGTGCAGGGCGCCGGCGCCCCGAGCTCCAGGCAGTCGCCGGCCGCCAAATCGTGCCGCAGCTCGCCCTCGTGGAAGTGGAGCCGGCCGGCCAGGACGTAGATCTGGTGAGCCGCGATCGCGAAGGCGTCGGCCGGGTAGTCGACCGACGCGCCGCCCGGCAGCTCCACCTCGACCACCTGCACCGAGCCCGCCGCGGGCGAGACCGACCGGCGCTGGTAGCCGGTCTCCGGATCCACCCAGACGGTCTGCTCGGCGCGGCGGGCCAGTCGCGGCGACTCGCCCTCGGTGCGCGCGAACAGCTCGGACAGGGTGAGACCGAGAGCCGCCGCCAGCCGGCCGAGCAGCGCGGCGGTCGGCTGCGCCTCGCCACGCTCGATCTTCGCGATCATCGCGCGGGACACCCCCGATCGGTCGGCCAGCGCATTCACGCTCAGCTCCCGATCGGTCCGCGCGGCGCGCAGCGTGGCCGCCAGTTCCTGGGTGAGGTCGTCCGTCACACTGTCACTATAGTGCGCAGTTGCGTCTACTATTGCGGCATGCTGACGATCAGGGATGCCGGCCCGGACGACGCGGCCGCATGCGCGGCCATTTATCGGCCCTACGTGCTGGACACCGCGATCACCTTCGAGACCGAGCCGCCGACGACGGCCGAGATGTCGGCGCGGATCACGGCGGCCGTCCGGACGCACGCCTGGCTGGTGGCTGAGCTTTCCGACCAGATCATCGGGTACGCGTACGCGGGGCCGTTCGCCGCCCGTCCGGCGTACCGGTGGTCGTGCGAGGTGAGCGTCTACCTGGAGGCCGGCCTCCGCCGCACCGGCGCGGGACGCGCGCTCTACCAGGTGCTGCTGCCCCGGCTGGTGGATCGCGGCTACCGGGTGGCCGTGGCGAAGACGACCCTGCCCAACGAGCCGAGCCTGGGCCTGCACGCGGCGTTCGGCTTCGAACCGGTCGGCGTGCACCGCCGGATCGGCTGGAAGGGCGGCGCCTGGCGAGACGTCGCCATCACCCAGCTCGCCCTGGTCAGCGACGACCTCGACCCGATCGGACCACGCTAGAGAGCCTTCGCGGTCAGGGTCGTGTGCGGCCCAACGTGGGTGCTGTCTGGCGGCCGTTGAGACAGCATTGAGCGTGGGCCAGGACCCTGCCTACGGAAGCTCTAGCCACCGCTGGGATGGCGGTCAGTCGGTGGCGAGGCGGGCGTGGCCGTGCATGTCGTGCCAGCCGTCGGCGTGCCGGGCCACCCCGCGCTTGACGCCCTCGGCCAGGAAGCCGGCCCGCTCGGCGACCCGGCAGGACGCGGTGTTGGCCGTGGAGTGGTTCAACTCCACGCGATGCAGCCCCAGCGTGCCGAACGCCCAGCCGGTGATCGCCGCGAGCGACCTCGGCGCGATGCGCCGCCCCCGGGTAGACGGCAGCACCCAGTACGACACCTCGGCCAGGCCCTCATCCAGGTCCACCCGCCGGAAGCTGATCTGCCCGGCGACCGCACCGTCCTCGGTCACCGCCCAGCCGGCACCGGTCTCCGCGCGCCAGCGCCCGGGCCACTGTGCGATCCAGGCCTGGGCCTCCTCGCCGGTCATGCTCCGGCAGTGCCACCGCTGGATCGCCGGATCCGAATAGCCGGCCAGCACGTCGCGCACGTCCGACTCCTGCCACGGCCGCAACACCAGGCCGTCGTGGGAGAGGACGGGCTGCGGCAGCGCGGCCAGGGCCCCGACCGGAAGGGCGGGCGTGTAGAGGTTCGGCATGCGGCGACCCTACCGGCGGGCTACTTCTCCTTCTCCGGCTCCGGGTGGTGGTAGACGACCTGCTCCGGCGACAACGGGAAGGTGATGTCCTCACCGAACGGCGACAGTCCACCCTGGAGCGGCGCCGCGATCTCGGAGATGTCCATCTGCCCGTCCGGCCCGACCGGCGGGCCCTCCGGCAGGCGCGCGCTGGAGAGCGGGGTGCCGGCGGCGACGCCGGTGACGCCGCCCGAAGTGCTCGGCGCCATGGACTCGGCCGGCTCCAGCTCGTCCCGGCGGAAGATCTTGCGGCCGAGCCAGACCAGCGGGTCGTAGCGGCGGTCGACCACGCGTTCCTTCATCGGGATGATCGCGTTATCGGTGATCTTGATGTGTTCCGGGCAGACCTCGGTGCAGCACTTGGTGATGTTGCAGTAGCCGAGGCCCTGGCTGGCCTGTGCGAACTCCTTGCGGTCGCCGCGGGCGTCGAGCGGATGCATGTCCAGCTCGGCAGCGCGGATGAAGTAACGCGGCCCGGCGAACGCCTCCTTGTTCTCCTCGTGGTCGCGGACCACGTGGCAGGTGTTCTGGCAGAGGAAGCACTCGATGCACTTGCGGAACTCCTGGCTGCGTTCCACGTCGACCTGCCGCATCCGGTACTCGCCGGGTGCCAGGCCGACCGGTGGCGCGAACGCCGGGGTCTCCCGCGCCTTCTCGTAGTTGAAGGACACGTCGGTGACCAGGTCACGGATCACCGGGAAGGTCCGCAACGGCGTGATGGTGATGGTCTCGTCCTCGGCGAACGTGGACATCCGCGTCATGCAGCCCAGTCGCGGATGGCCGTTGATCTCCATGGAGCAGGAGCCGCACTTGCCCGCCTTGCAGTTCCACCGGCAGGCCAGATCGGGAGCCTCGGTGGCCTGCAGCCGGTGGATGATGTCGAGGACCACCTCGCCCTCGTTCACCTCGACCTCGAAGTCACGCAGGTCGCCGCCGGACGAATCGCCCCGCCAGACCCGGAAGCGCCGTTTGGTGCCCATCAGTGCTCCTCCACCTCGGCCAGTTCCTCGTCGGTCAGGTATTTCGACAGCTCACTGCGGTCGAACAGCTCGATCAGCTCGTCTCGCATCCGCGGCACCGGCTTGCGCTCCAGCACCACGTCGCCGCTCTCGTCGAGCGAGCAGACCAGGTTGATGCGGCGCCACTCCGGGTTCATCTTCGGGTAGTCCTCCCGGGTGTGCCCGCCGCGCGACTCCTCGCGCTCCAGCGCCGCTTTCGCCGTGCACTCCGAGACGACCAGCATGTTGCGCAGGTCGAGGGCCAGATGCCAGCCCGGGTTGTAGCGGCGGCCGCCTTCCGCGGACACGTTCGCCACCCGGGACCGGAGCTCGTGCAGCCGCTTGAGGGCGTCGGTCAGCTCACCCGCGCGGCGGATGATGCCGACCAGGTCGCCCATCACCGCCTGGAGGTCTTGCTGAAGCGTGTACGGGTTCTCGCCACCGGTCCGCGCCAGCGGTGCCAGCGCCACCTCGGCCGCGGCGGCGACGTCCACCTTGGACACCTTCGGACGGCCGCCGAGCGCATCCACGTAGGCCGCCGCGTGCTCGCCCGCCCGTTTCCCGAAGACCAGCAGGTCGGAGAGCGAGTTGCCGCCGAGCCGATTGGACCCGTGCATCCCACCGGAGACCTCGCCCGCGGCGAAGAGCCCGAGCACCGAGCCGAAGGCCGCGCCGGTGTCCGGCTCCACCTCGACGCCACCCATTACGTAATGGCAGGTGGGGCCGACCTCCATCGGCTCCTTGGTGATGTCGACGTCGGCCAGCTCCTTGAACTGGTGGTGCATCGACGGCAGCCGCCGGATGATCTGCTCGGCCGGCATCCGACTGGCGATGTCCAGGAACACCCCGCCGGCCGGACTGCCCCGGCCGGCCTTGACCTCGCTGTTGATGGCCCGGGCCACCTCGTCACGGGGCAGCAGCTCGGGTGGGCGGCGGTTGTTGTCTGGATCGGTGTACCAGCGGTCCGCCTCCTCCTCGGTCTCCGCGTACTGCTTGCGGAAGACGTCGGGGACGTAGTCGAACATGAACCGCTTGCCCTCGGAGTTGCGCAGCACCCCGCCGTCACCGCGGACCGACTCGGTGACCAGGATGCCCTTCACGCTGGGCGGCCAGACCATGCCGGTCGGGTGGAACTGGAGGAACTCCATGTTGATGAGCGTGGCGCCGGAGCGCAGTGCCAGCGCGTGACCGTCGCCGGTGTACTCCCAGGAGTTCGACGTGACCTTGTAGCTGCGGCCGACCCCGCCGGTGGCCAGCACCACGGCCGGCGCCTCGAAGAGCAGGAACTCGCCGGACTCCCGGTAATACCCGAACGCGCCGGCCACCCGGTCGCCGTCGAGCAGCAGCTCGGTGATCGTGGTCTCCTGGAAGACCCGGATCCGGGACTCATAGCTCCCGGTCTCCGCGTAGTCCTCCTGCTGCAACGAGACGATCTTCTGCTGGAGGGTCCGGATCAGCTCCAGCCCGGTCCGGTCGCCGACGTGCGCCAGCCGCGGGTACTCGTGGCCGCCGAAGTTGCGCTGCGAGATCCGGCCGTCCTTGGTCCGGTCGAAGAGCGCACCGTACGTCTCCAGCTCCCAGATCCGCTCCGGCGCCTCCTTGGCGTGCAGCTCCGCCATCCGGAAGTTGTTGAGGAACTTGCCGCCGCGCATGGTGTCCCGGAAGTGCACCATCCAGTTGTCGCGACTGTTCACGTTCCCCAGTGCGGCGGCGGCGCCGCCCTCGGCCATCACCGTGTGTGCCTTGCCGAACAGCGACTTCGAGATGATCGCCGTTCGTTTGCCGGCCAGCCGGGCCTCGATCGCCGCGCGCAGACCGGCGCCGCCGGCGCCGATCACGACGACGTCGTACAGGTGTCGTTCGATCGTGGTCATGGTGGCCGCCCTCAGTTGATGAAGCGCAGGTCGGAGTACCACTCGGCGGCGAGACCCATGATGTAGAAGTCGGTCAGGGCCAGCGTGCCGAGAGTGATCCAGGCCAGTTGCATGTGCCGGGTGTTGAGCTTGGAGACGAAGGTCCAGAAGCGATACCGCACCGGATGCTTCGAGAAGTGCTTGAGCCGGCCGCCCGCGATGTGCCGGCAGGAGTGGCAGGACAGCGTGTACGCCCAGAGCAGGATCACGTTCACCCAGAGGATCACGTTGCCGAGGCCCAGCCCGGTCGCCTGCGCCACCGCCGCGTCCCAGGTGTTGATCAACGAGATGATCACCGCGGCGTAGAACGCGTACCGGTGGGCGTTCTGGAAGATCAGCGGGAAGCGGGTCTCACCGGAGTAGCGCTTGTGCCCGTCCGGCACGGCGCACGCCGGCGGTGACAGCCAGAACGACCGGTAGTACGCCTTCCGGTAGTAGTAGCAGGTCAGCCGGAAGAGCAGCAGGAACGGCAGGCTGAAGGCCGCTTCCGGGATCAGGAAGAACTTGGGGAGCGGAGTGCCGAACATCGCCGCGTCACCGCAGACGTCGGTGAGGCAGGGTGAATAGAACGGCGTCAGATAGTGGTAGTCGTCCACGAAGAACCACTGGTGCATGAACACCCGGACCGTGGCGTAGGTGACCCAGGCCGCCAGCCCGACGAAGGTGACCAGGGGAGCGAGCCACCAGCGGTCGGTACGCAGCGTCTTCGCCGCGATCGCCGCGCGTGCCCGGCTGCCGCCCGGCGTCGTTGCCGTCGTCGTCATTCCATCTCCCTGACAGTGCCGTCTCAGGTGCGCCGGCGACTGCCACAGGGCACACGGGTGCCCCACGTCAGCCGTCGCCAAGCGACAGTGATGTGGGGCACACGTTACGCCGAAGGTCCGACACTTCGCGGGCCGGGATCCCCTGCGCGTCACAAAAAGATCATCCCGGCCCGCAAAGACGGTCACCGATGAGTTAGTGGATCTTTCTGGGCGACCGAGTCACTTTCACCCGGAGGCGTTGCCGGTGACGTTCCAGCCCGCCAGATGCAGGGCCGGAGCCGCGTACCGCGCGCGGCCCCACGACTGCGGCAGCAGCACCGACTCGGCGCCGATGCCGAGCACCCGGCCGGGGCCGAGCGCCTGCGGATAGGACTGGGTGAACCGGAGGCCACCGACGGCCGAGACGATCTCGCCGTCCTCCACCAGCCAGACGCCGTTGCGGGTGAGCCCGGTCACCACGAGGCTCTTCGGGTCGAGCACCCGGGTGTACCAGAGGTCGGTGACCAGCAGCCCTCGGCGCATCCGGGCGACCAGCGGCCGGGCCGACTCGGCGATCGGCCCGGCGCCGTCAGCCTCGGCGACCTCGGCGAGCGGGGCCGGCCGCTCCGCCGCCTCCAGGCGCACGTGCGTCGCCTGCGGTCCCCACGACCGGGAGACCGCGGAGGCGTGCCCCGTCGACTCCGTGCCGTCCTGCGCGGCCGACGTCCGGTCGTGCGCCACCGCGGTGGTCACCCCGTCCCGGACCAGGACCAGCGACCGGCGCGGGGTGCCCTCGTCGTCGAAGGGCAGGCCGGGAGCCGGCTCGCCACGGCTGCCCAGCGGTTCGTCCACGATGGTCACCGACGGATCGAACTGCTCCACCCCGAGCTCGGCGAAGGACTGCCGCTGCACATACGCCTTGCCGTTGAACCCGAACGTCGCAAGATTTTCCAGCAGGTCGGCGACCGCGTCCGGCTCGAGGACCACCTCGTACTCCCCGGGTGGGAGCTCGACCGGCTGCCGGGCGGCCCGGGCCTTCGCCGCGGCCCGCGCGCCGAGCACCGCGCCGTCCAGATCGGCCAGCCGGCACGACGCCAGCCGAGCCACTCCGTCGGCCCCGCCGACACGCGCGATGCCGTCCATCGCCGCCTCCGCCGTCCGCCCCTCGACCGCCTGACCGGCGGTGTTGGCGAAGGCGGCTGAGACGTAGACGGTCCGGCAGTAGCCGGCCGTCTCGAGGCCGCCGGCCGCCTGCACGAAGTCGCGCACCCGCTCGGCCCGCTCGGCCGGGGTGGCCCGTGCGGTGGCCTCGTCGAAACCGAACGCCAACCCGGACCGCTCACCGGAACCGGGATGAGCGGCCGAGACGCGCAGCGCCGCCGGGCGGATCACACCCGGCCACGCCGGGTCGGGCGGGCTCACCGCGGCGGCCGCCACGGTCCGCGCCACCAGGGCGCGCAGACCGTCTGCATCGGTCACGGTGGTGGAGCCGCTCGCGGTGCGTCCGTCCAGATGCAGCCGGAGCCGCACGCCGGTGGTCGCGTCCGCCACGTTCTGATGGATCATCGAGTTCGCGAAGCGGGTCAGTGCCTGGGCGTCGTGCCGCACGACGACCTCGGCCTCCGCGGCCCGGCCCGCCACCTCGCGGACCAGCTCGATGACCCGGGTCGCGATCCCCAGCTCGGCGCTCATGCCGCCACCTCCGCGAACTCGCTCGCACGCTCGCTCATCCGTGCACCCCCACCCGTACGTTCGTGAACCGGGCCGGCGCCGCGGGATGACCGGTGTGCCCGATCTGGCCGGGCTGGCCCTTCCCGCAGTTGGGCGTGCCCCAGGCCGTGGTCTCGGAGGAGAGCATGTCCATCGACTGCCAGAACCGCGGGCCGATCCCGGTGTAGGTCGGGTTGCGCAGCATCCGGCCCAGCTTTCCGTTCTTGATCTCGTAGCCGAGCTCGCAGCCGAACTGGAAATTCAGCCGGCGGTCGTCGATCGACCAGGACCGGTTGACGTCCATGAACACGCCGTCGTCGGTGGCCGCGATGATTTCGTCCAGTGTGTGCGGGCCGGGCTCCAGGCCGACGTTGGTCATCCGCACCATCGGCAGCCGGGACCAGCCGTCCGAGCGGACGCTGCCCGCGTAGTCCAGCCCGGCGACCGCCGCCGAGTCCCGCCCGGCCAGCACGCCCACCCAGATGCCGTCACGCACCGCATACCGCTTGGCGGCCGCGGTGCCCTCGTCGTCGAAGCCGAAGCTGCCCAGCCCGCCCGGGAAGGTCGGGTCGATCGTGATGTTCATCAGCTCCGAGCCGTAACGCAGCGAACCGAGCCGGCTCAGGTCCAGCCAGCTGGTCCCGGCGAAGGCGGCCTCCCAGCCGAGGATCCGGTCCAGCTCGATGGCGTGCCCCACCGACTCGTGGATCTGCAGGGCCAGCTGCTCGCTGCCGAGCACCAGGGTGGTCTCGCCGGACGGGCACAGCGGCGCGGTCAGCAGCGCCCGCGCCTCCTCGGCCATCCGCGGCGCGTTGCCCACCAGGTCCAGCTCCTCGACCAGCTCCCACCCCCGGGTGCCGAACTGGCCGCGCCAGGACGGCCAGGACCGCCGCTGGATCTCCCCGTCGCCGAACGCGCTCGCCTCCACCCCGGCGCCGCACTCCCGGATGTGCTGGTCGATGCGGTGTCCCTCGCTGGAGACGAACCACTTGCGGGTGTCCCAGATCGAGTAGTTGGCCTCGGCCATGTCGGCACCCGCGTCCTTCGCCGCGGTGGTGGCCCGCACCAGCAGGTCGCCCTTGCCGGACAGCGGAACCCCGAGCGGGTCGATCACGCAGTCGCTGGACCAGCTGGCGACCACGGCCTTGCCCGGCACCAGCTCGACCGGAGGGCCGGGCACTGTGGCGCTGGCCGCGGCGATCTCCGCGGCCCGCCGGCCGGCGGCCCGGGCGGCCGGTTCGGACAGATCCGGCACGGCGTAGAAGCCCCAGCCGGAGCCGACCAGCGCCCGCACACCGATCCCCGCGCTCTCGTCGGATCCGAGATCCTCCACGACACCGTCGCGGGCCGACATCGTCTCCGTGCGCCGCACCATGACGCGCGCGTCCGCATAGCGGGCGCCGGCGTCGAGCGCGGCCTGCACCGCCGCGCCCGCCTCCTCGAAGTGGCTCATGAACCGACCCTAAGCGGCAGGTGCGACAAGTTCAGCGCGGTGGAAGCAAGTCCGCCGGGTCGATGGTCGCCACCACGGGATCGGTGAGCCGTAGCGGCACCTGTCAGGCGGCCTCCGCATCGTGACTATGCAAAAAGGCCAGCTCCTCGGCGGGTGTGGCCGCCGCGACCGACCTGAAGCCTGCCAGGGTGGCCCCGACCAGCAGAACCGCCGGAGACGAGCCGGCCTCGACCAGGCTGTGGCGGGCGTACACGTCCGCGGAATCGTGCGGGTCGCCGAGATATCGCTCGGCGATCGGAGCCGGCAGCCGGGTCCAGTCGATCACCGGCTCGCGGGCCACCGCACGGTGGAACACCTCCGGCATCCACAGCACGGCGAGGGCGGCCAGCCAGCCGCCGAGCCCGTGTCCGCGTACCGCGACCCGGGTCAGGTCCAGGTCGGGATGCTTGCCGACGAGCGCGTTCAGAGCGTCCGCCTGGTCGGCCAGGACCAGGTCGGCGAGCCGCCGGTGCACCGCCTTCTCGAAGCTCGGCGCGACTCCGGGCGTACCCCGGGAATCTATGCTGACGACGGCGAAGCCGGAGTCGGCCCACCACTGTCGTTCCTGCCACGCCGCGGCGTCCGCGACCACCTGCTGGTGTCCGGGGCCGTCGCCCAGGGTGACCAGCACCGGGAGCCGGGTTCCGGCCACGAAGCCGGTCGGATAGAGCACGGCGGCCGGCAACCTCCGGTCGGTCACCCGCTCGAACACCGGTTCCGGGCGATACGTCAGCTCCGGCGCGTACGACCGCAGCGTCGCCACCCGCGTGTCACCACGCCAGACCTGCTCCCCGGCGACCAGCAGGCCCCCGCCGACGGTGACCCCGTGCGGTCCGCAGCGGACCGGGATCCGGCTCACCTCGGGCCCGCCCCCGCCCAGCGAGGTACGCACCCGGAACACCTCCCGGGCCGCCGGATCACCGAGGTTGCCCTCGACGATCAGGTCCGGTGAACCGGCCGGCCCGTCCTCCCGGGGCAGCGTGCCGGCCACCCGGCGGACGTAGAGCCCGGGCGGGGTGAGCAGGCTGCCGTCGGCGAAGAGGCAGCGCGCGTCGAATCCGTCGTGGGCCAGCTCGCCGCCGACCAGGACCCGGCCGTCCGGCAGATGCCGTGGTGTGCCGGGGATCGGCTCCACCCAGCGGGCGTCGGCGAGTTCGGCGTGTACCTGGGTCTCCCCGGTCCGCGGGTCGACCGAGAGGACCAGGCCGTGCTGCTGCATCCGGCGCAGCACGGTGATCAGCGGGCCGCCGCCGTGCCAGCGGACCTGCGCCAGATAGGGATAGGTCTCCCGGTCCCAGTGCACGTCGACCCAGCCGTCGTCCAGGTCCAGCAGGTGCAGGCTGGCCGACTTGGCGGTGCGTACGGCGAGGATCTGGCCGCCGTCCGGTGCCCACCACCAGCCCCGGGTCCGCCCGAACTCGGCGGCGCCGGTCCCGGCCATCCCCCAGGAGATGGTGCCGCCGTGCTCGCGCCAGGCGTTCCCCGGTTCGCCGGCGAGCAGCCGGTCGCCGTCCGGTCCGGCCACGCGCAGCGCCGCCGAGCCGTACGGGTCAGTGATGTAGCCGATGTCGCGCCCGGCCGGGTCGGGGCGCGGGTCGTGAACCGGCCCGGCGGTCGGGATCGCGGTGACGGTGCCGGCGACGAGGTCGGCGCGGAACAGCTCGCCGGAACGGGCGAAGGCGGCCACGCGGGCGTCGCGGTCGATCGCGTACGAGTCCACCGGCCCCGCCGCGACCAGACGCTCGGAGCCGGCGGCCGTCTCGAACAACCAGAGGCTTGACGAGCGGAGGAAGACGAGCCGTTCGCCGTCGGCGCCGATCCTCACGGTGTGCGGGTACTCCACGTCCACAGCATCGCTGATCAAGACGGTCTCGCGCGGGGCAAACCGTGGGCTCGTCGAGCGAACTGGTCGGTGGTCGCGCGTACAGTATCGGCCGTGACCGCTAGCGAAGAGCTGCCCGCCCGCCGACTGCTGTTGGTTCATGCGCATCCCGACGACGAGGTCATCGGCACCGGCGCGACCATGGCGCACTACGTCTCCTCCGGTGCCCACGTGACCCTGGTGACCTGCACCCTCGGCGAGGAGGGCGAGATCCACGTGCCCGAGTTGGCACAGCTCGCCGCCGGCCAGGCCGACCAGCTCGGCGGTTACCGGCTGGTGGAGTGGCAGCGGGCCTGCGCCGCGCTCGGCGTGACCGATCACCGGATGCTCGGCGGCGCCGGCCGCTATCGCGACTCCGGCATGATGGGCCTGCCGACCAACGACCACCCGCGGGCGTTCTGGCGGGCCGACCTGGACGAGGCCGCCGCCCACCTGGTCGAGATCATCCGCGAGGTCCGCCCGCAGGTCATGATCACTTACGACGAGAACGGTTTTTACGGCCACCCGGACCACATCCAGGCCCACCGGGTCGCGATGCGGGCCGCCGAGCTGGCCGGCGCGGACGCACCCACCAAGATCTACTGGAACGCGATGCCGCTGAGCGTGATGCGCAACGGGATGGACGCCTTCCGCGAGTCGGAGGCCAACCCGTTCGCCGAGGTGGAGAAGGTGGAGGATCTGCCGTTCGGCACGCCGGACGAGGAGATCGCCGCCTGCATCGACGGCACCGACCACCACGCGAAGAAGACCGCGGCGATGCGCGCCCACGCCACCCAGATCCCGGACAACTCCTGGCTGTACGGGATTGCCGGCGACTTCGGCGGCGAGTTCATGGGCGTGGAGTACTACACGCTCGCCAAGGGCGAGCGGGGCCCCGGCTCGGGCCCGTTCCAGTGGGAGGACGACCTGTTCAGCGGCCTGAAGATCACCGGGACGCTGGCCGCGGACACGACGAGCCGATGACCGAGCCCATGACCGAGCCGATTACCGAACCGGTTGCCGAGACGGCGCCGCGGCAGGCCTGGGCCGGCTGGGACACCGTCATCCGCATCGGCGGTGTCGTCGTCTCGATCCTGGCCACCGTGGTCACCGCCTTCATCGAGCTGGAGCTGACCGCTCTGCGCAGCGGCGGCTTCGGGCAGCTCTTCGCCGGCCGGTCGCCGTGGAGCGGCAGCGGCGCGGCGATTCCGCTGGCCATCCCGATCGCGGTCGCGGCTAACCTGGCGATCAGCTGGTTCGCGGTGACCACCACCGGCCGCCGGTGGGCGCTCGGTCCGCCGTGGGCACTCTGGACGCTGCTGATGCTGGCCGCCGCCGGCACCCGGACCGCCGAGGGGGACTACCTGATCGGCGCGACGAACTGGGTGGCTCTCGTGACGATCCTGGTGGGGAGCCTGACCTTCGCCGTCTACTCGTACCGGATGATCCTGCGCCCGACTGACAGGCGACTCTCAGGCAGCGTCTAGGAATCCTCGCGCGCCATCCGCGAAGATGGCCGGGAGATCGAGCACCACGCGTGTCCGTGGCGCTACGATCCCGGCCACGGTTTTCGCATTTCGGCAAAGCGGAGGATGAAGATGAGGGAGCAGCGCTGGTTCCGGATCACGGTGCTGGCGGTCGCACTGTTCGCGATCAACGCGGTGGCCCGCCTGGTGGTCCGGTTCGCCTTCGACGACTCGGCCACCGCGCAGAACCGGGCGACGATCGTGATGTTCGCGCTCATCGCACTGGCCCTCGGCGCACTCACGTTCGTCCGGGCCCAGCGGGAGCGGCCGAGCAGGTGGCTGCCGGACATCGGCTTCGGCGCGCTGGGCGGCATGCTGCTGACGGTCCTGGTCGGCCCGTTCCTCAGCGGCAGCGGCCCGTTCGCCAGCGGCGCGGGCGACTTCTTCGCCCAAATCTGGCTCTACTCCGGCTGCGCGATCGCCGGCACGCTGATCGGCTACTGGGTCGCCGTCATGCTGGGACGCGATTACCGGTCCAAGTCGCTCAAGGCGTTCACCCAGGCCCGCGCCACCCGCCCGCGCCGGGTGGTCCGCCGCTGACCCTCACGTCACCGGGGGAGCTTCCCTGGTCAGGTACGTGTGGTGGGTGCTGAACCCGAGCCGGCCGTAAAGGGCCACCGCGGGCGTGTTGCGCTCCTCCACCTGGAGGTAGGCGTGTGTGGCGCCGCGCTGCGTCGCCCAACCGGCGACGGCCCGCATGACGTGCTGGGCCAGACCGCGCCGCCGCGCGGCCGGCGCGGTCTGCAGCAGGGAGAGGCCCAGCCAGCGGTCCGGCCCGGTGACCGCACCCCGGGCCACCGCGATCAGGTCACCGTCCGCATCGCGGACGTGCGCGAAGACCTTTTCCGGTACGCCGTTCAGGATGCGAAGTGCGGTCCCCGGCAGGGTGCCCTTGTGCTCGGCGACCATGGCGTACCAGGCGTCGGTGGGGGTGTCCGCCAGATCGACCAGGGGCAGGTCGCTCCGGGCCGGGGCGGCCAGCAACGGCGCCAGCGGTGCGGTCTGCACCAGGGTCAGTGGCCGGGCGGTCCAGCCGCGCTCGTCCAGTGCCGCGTTGACCGGAGCGGCGAGCGGCATCGGCGCGTTGATCAGCGGCCGCTGACCCCGGTCGGTGTACCACCGGACGACCGCGTCGATGGCGGCATCCAGCGGCCGGTCGGGGTCGCCGACGGCGAGCGCGGAGTTGGCCCGGCCGGTCCAGTTGTCCGCCGCCCGCAGGATCCAGCCGCCGAGCCGGGAGCGGACCGGAGCGGGCCAGGCCTCGTCGGCGGCGAGTTCGAGGGCGATCACTGCGGCGGCGCGGGGGCGGCGCGCTGGTGGGACCCGTTTCGCGCGGTGCACCTCGCGCAGCGGCACGCGTACCGTCCCTTTGTCGGTGGCGAGTGTGAGATCGGTCTCTGTCAGGTCAACGAGCTCGCCAAGCGCATCCGTGAAGAGCGTGCGCTCCCCGGTTACGCCTACAATTCGCCGTACCACCACCCGGTGTCCCACATCCTGCTGTCGGAGCACGCATTACCTCCCTTGGCGGGAATACTAGGCTCTGCAATTTGTCGTCGGCGGTCCCCGCGGCGTGGCTTTGAAGGGAAAGACCAGTGACCTACATCATCGCTGAGCCCTGCGTCGATGTTCTCGACAAGGCGTGCATCGAAGAATGCCCGGTCGACTGCATCTACGAGGGCAACCGGATGCTCTACATCCACCCCGATGAGTGCGTCGACTGCGGGGCCTGCGAGCCGGTCTGCCCCGTCGAGGCGATCTTCTACGAGGATGACGTGCCGGACCAGTGGAAGGACTACACGAACGCGAACTACGAGTTCTTCGAGGACCTCGGTTCGCCTGGTGGTGCCTCCAAGGTCGGCAAGATCGACAAGGACACGCCGTTCGTGATCTCCCAGCCGCCGCGCGGGGACGAGCACTGAACGTTCGGTCGTCGGCCCTGCCGGACTTCCCCTGGGACCTGCTGGAGCCGGCCAAAGCCATCGCCGCGGCGCACTCCGGCGGCATTGTCGACCTCTCGGTCGGCACGCCGGTCGACTCGGTCCCGCCGGCCGTCCGGCAGGCCCTCGCCGATTCGTCGGACGCGCCCGGCTACCCGCTGACCGCGGGTTCGCCGGCGCTGCGTGCCGCGATCACCGGCTGGATCTCGCGGGAGTGTCACGCTTCCGGTGAGTTCGGCGTGCTGCCCACGATCGGCTCCAAGGAACTGGTCGCTTGGTTGCCGACGCTGCTCGGGGTCGGCCCCGGCGACGTCGTGGTGATCCCGGCGGTCTGCTACCCGACGTACGAGGTCGGCGCCAAGCTCGCCGGCGCCGAGGTGGTCCGGTCCGACTCGCTGACCGCGGTCGGGCCTGATCCGCGCGTCAAGCTGATCTGGATCAACTCCCCGTCCAACCCGACCGGCCGGGTGCTCCCCGTCGAGCACCTGCGCAAGGTGGTGGCCTGGGGACGCGAGCGCGGCGTGATCGTGGTCAGCGACGAGTGCTACGTCTCGCTGGGCTGGGAGTCCGAGCCGGTCTCGGTGCTGTCCGACGAGGTGACCGGTGGAGACTACTCCGGTGTGCTGGCCGTGCACTCGCTCTCCAAGCGCTCCAACCTGGCCGGTTACCGGGCCGGTTTCGTCGGCGGCGATCCGGCCCTGGTCGGCGAGCTGCTCGCGGTCCGCAAGCACGCCGGGATGATCGTCCCCGCGCCGGTGCAGGCCGCCATGGTCGCCGCGCTGAACGACGAGGCTCACGTCGCCGAGCAACGAGTCCGGTACGCGGCACGCCGCGACATGCTGCGCACCGCGCTGGTCAAGTCGGGCTTCGAGATCAGTCATTCGGAGGCCGGCCTGTACCTGTGGGCCACCCGCGACGAGGACTGCTGGGCAACCGTCGACCGGCTCGCCCGCCGCGGGATCCTGGCGGCGCCGGGCGCCTTCTACGGCCCGTCCGCGGCCAAGCACGTGCGGATCGCCCTGACCGCGACCGACGAGCGGGTGGCCACGGCCGCCGACCGGCTCGCCGAGCCGTTCACCGACTGAAGCGAGGGACTCGCCGTGGACAAGCCGATCGTGACCGTCCACGGCGAGGCCCGCCGCGAGATTCCGCCGGAGCAGGCGGTCTTCTCGATCACCGTCTCCTCCTCCGACCGTGACAAGGCTGCCCTGGTCGCCCGCATCACCCGGCGGGCTGCCGAAATCGACGCGGTCCTGGATCGCCGCGGCCCGGCGGTCGAGCGCCGGGAGACCGCCGGCATCCACATGAGCCCGGAGTACAACCGGCGCGGCAAGCGCGCCGAGACCTACGCGGGATCGATCACCACGACGGTCACCGTCATCGACTTCGACCCGCTCGGAGAACTCCTGGCCGAGCTCGCCGCCGGAGAGCTGACCTCGATCTCCGGCCCCTGGTGGCAGCTTCGCCCGGGCAGCCGGGCCGATGCCGGCGTGCGCGGCGAGGCCGTCACCGACGCCCTGGACCGGGCCCGGGTGTACGCGGCCGCGGTCGGTGCCGAGCTGGACCGGATCGTCGAGATCGCCGACGCCGAAGCGGCGCCCGCGTATGAGCTGTTGCGGGGCGCGGTCGCCGAGTCCGACGAAGCCGGCGCCGCATTCGACCTGTATCCCCGGCAGCAGACCGTCGAGGCCCGGGTTCTCCTCCGGGTCAGCATCACGGAGCCGACCGTCCTGCGCGGCTGATCCGCCAAATCCCCGCGCGCGGCCGGGTTGTCGACCAGACTCGGCTGCATGCGCAAGGGCCTCGGGCACCTGCTGCTGCGGGTGGCGAACGTGAATCCGCGAAGTGTGACCACACACTCGGACCGCGTTCTTTATCGATCTATCGGTGTCTTCATCCTGCTCTATGCCGTCTACGCGACGGCGGGCGGTGCCGCGTTCATCGACGCCAGCACCGGCTACTCACATCCCTGGTATCAGTGGCTGGTGGGGCCACTGGTGGCGGTGGGTGTGGTCGCGTACGACCGGGCGGTGGTCGGCCGGGTGGCGATCAACTACGACCGGCTCGACTCGGCGGACCCGCGGCATCTGCTGCGCCCGCCCACGCTCGGGCTCTACCTCGGCCGGCTGGGACTGGCCCTGCTCTTCGCCGTGGTGGTGACCGAGCCGCTGATGCTGGCCCGGTACCGAGGCGAGATCGACGCCCGGCTCGCCGAGGTGCACAGCTCCCAGCTCGAGCAACTGGACCGGGGCGGGGCGGTCGCCGGGTACACCGCGCGGCTCGCCGAGTTGCGGACGGAGTCGGCCGGCGACGACGCGGCCGTACGTGAGCTGTCCGACCAGGCGTCCGGCAAGCGGGCCGACGCCCGCCTGCTCTACCGGCAGGCGCTGGCCGACTCGGCCGGCGACGGGGTCACCCGCGCGGCGGGCTGCCCGAGCGGCGGTTACTGCCAGAGGCTGGTGCAGCGCTCACGGGCCCTGGACGGGGAGGCCTCCGCTCTGGACCAGCAGGCCGTTCAGTTGCGGCAGGATCAGCGGGCCGCGCGGGCGGCCCGGGCCGCCGAGCAGACCCGGCTGAGCGAGGCGATCGCGCGGGCCAAGGCCGCCAACGCCGCGGTGGTACGCGCGGACGCCGGCTTCGGTGCCCGTACCGCGGCCATGTGGCACCTGATCACCGCGGACTTCTGGGGCGTCGGCCTGTTCTATCTCGGCATCGCTCTGCTGCTGGTGGCTCTGGACTGTGCGGCCATCGGGCTGAAGTTCGCCTCCCGCGGTAACGCGTACGAGCGGGCCGAGGCGCGGGCCGCCCGGCTCCGGGAGCACGAGGCGTCGCTGATCCACGAGCGGGAGATCCATGACGCCCGCACGTACGGTGACGCGACCGCGAAGGTGATCGCCGACGGCATCGAAGCGGCCAGCCACGACGGCCGCCTGGTCCGGGCCGCCGAGGATCATGCTCGCGCCGTCCTGACCACCGCGGTCGTCGCCCCGGCCGATCTCGACCGGAAGATCCCGCGTCACCGGATCAACGCCTGACTCCGGACTCAGCGGGTGCGGGTGGCGGCCCAGACCGCGCCCGCACCGGCGAGCACGCCGCCGGCGACCGAGGCGAGCAGCCCGTGATGCTGTGACGCCCAGAGCTGAAGGCTGCGGGACTTGGCGTCCTCGTCGAACGCGCCGTGTGCACCCGCGTCCCGGCCGCCCGGCCCGTCGGCCGGGGACCAGAGGTTCGCCGGCTGGTCCGGGTCGCGACGCTCGTCGGTCTGCTGACCGTCGTACCCGCTCCGGGCCAGATACCGGTCGAGCAGCCCGGGCGCCACGGCGTTCGCGGCCAGCGTCAGCGCGGTCGAGCCGCCGACCCAGTACTCCCGGCGGCGCGGATGGTCCGCGGCGTAGAGCACGGCCCGCGCGGCGACTTCCGGCTGGTAGATCGGCGGCACCGGCTGCGCGTTGCGGCCCAGCCGGGAGAGCACCCACCGGAACTGCGGGGTGTTCACCGCCGGCATCTGCACCATGGTGACGTGGACGTTGCTCCGCTCGTGCAGCAACTCGACCCGCAGTGACTCGGTGAAGCCCTGCACCGCGTGCTTCGCGCCGCAGTAGGCGCTCTGCAACGGGATGCCACGGTAGGCCAGCGCCGAGCCGACCTGCACGATCGCGCCCCGGTCGCGGGGCTGCATCCGGGACAGCGCGGCCCGGGTGCCGTGCACGTAACCGAGGTAGGTGACCTCGGTGGTTCGGGCGAACTCGTCCATCTCGATCTCGGCGAACGGGGCGAAGACGCTGGAGAAGGCGTTGTTCACCCAGAGCTCGATCGGGCCGAGCTCCTTCTCGATCCGGTCCGCGGCGGCGTCTACCGCGGCGAAGTCGGCGACGTCGACCTCCAGGGGCAGGGCGGTGCCGCCGGCTCGGCGTACGTCATCGGCTGCACCTTCCAGCCCTTCCTCACCGCGAGCGAGCAGCGCGACCGCGTCTCCGCGCGCCGCCAGGCGGCGGGCGACCGCCCGCCCGATACCGGCGCTCGCGCCGGTCACCACCGAGATCCTGGTCATGCTGCTGTGTTTCACCGGTCTGCGGGACCGGAAACATAACGTACGGCGTGCGCCTGCACCGGAACGCTGAAGGTGGCGCCGCGGCACGCGGCCGGCCCGCTACGCATGGTGAGAGCCCCCGGAAGGATGAACGTCCCGATCGTTCCCTCCGGAACCTCCCAGATCACCGGGAAGTCGGCCTGGTTGATCTCCACCTGCGGATTCACGCAGCCGGCCGCGCGATGTGCGTGGTCGGCGACAGCCGAATCCGAGCTCCGCATGATCGACGTGATCCGGATCGGTTCGGCGTGCCGGTTGGCCACGGTGATCGTCAGATTGCCGGCGCTGCCGGGTCGCAGCTGCTGGTGGGTGTCCGAGGTGCCGCTCAACGCCAGCTCGAAGGCAGCGCCGACCGGCTCGCTGGGGCCGTTGAATCTCCAGTACGCCCACGCCGCTCCCGCGTTGGCCAGCACCGCCGCGATCGCCGCGGCGGTCAGGATGGTGCGGGCCCGCCGGTCGAACCGGCGCCGTGGGGTGCCGGGCCGGTGTACCTCCCACGTCGGCTCCTCGTGGTCGGCCGTCTCCAGCTCGATGTGCGGGGTCGGGGCCTTCCCCCGCGATCGCCCACCACGGAGGTGCGGTGCGCTCCCCTCACGGAGACTCGTCAGAACGTCGCGTCGATTCACGACGCGGCCTCCGCGGTCGCGGCCGCGGGTGACTGGCTCAGTTCGGGCATGCGGCTCGCTCCTCCTCGAAGGCCGGTGTGGGAATCGTGCCTGTTCGGCGCTGATACAACGGTCCCTGATGGAGATGTCCGATGTGATCGGTTTTCCGTACGTCGTTCCGGCGCATAAATCGGACAGGTCTGCCTATCCGGCTTAACCCGCCGGGGTGAGGGCATCGGGGGTCGCCGTTGCCCTGCTCAAGCGCCTCGACCGGCGGTGACCGGTGAGCCCAGTCGAGATGCCCAGCTAGCGCGCCCGCCTCACTACCTCAAATCAGCACCAGTCTACGCGCAACATACCGGCTCGGTCAGATAGTGTAGAAGAGTACGAAACCGGGCACGGTTCGAGCCCTCCGGAATGCTGATCCGAAGGGCTCGACCGCTACCCGGTAACCGCGGTTACTGCCCGGCAGGCGGCGGTTCCACCACGCCACTGGCCGACGTGAGGGGCTCCGGAGCAGTTGTGGTCTGCTCCGGCGTGACCGTCCCGGGCTCGTCTCCGGTCGCCGCCGGATCCGGAGACCTGCCCGGCGATGTCGTGGCCGGATCCGGAGACCTGCCCCGCGATGTCGTGGCCGCCGGAGCCGGCTCCGGCGCGACCGGCGCGACCGGGTCGGCCGGGTCGGCCGGAGCGGTCGCCGCCCGCCCGACGGGAGCCGCCGGGAACGTGAGACGCCGACTCGGCCTGCTCTCCGCTCCGATCCACTGCCGGAGTCGCGGCACGATCGTCCAGCGCCACCTGCCCCCGGCCACCTCGCTCGCGGCGAAGATGATCGACTCCGTGGACCCGCCGCCGGCGGCCACGGTGTGCGTGACGTCCGGCCGGGGCGGGTCACTCACGCTGTGCGCGGTCACCGAGTAGTGATCCATCCGTACGCCCGGCGCGATCTCCTGCGCGCTCCAGGTGATCACGGCCTGCCCGCTCTGCTTCGCCACGCTGGGTTCGATCCCGCGCGGCATCGTGGCCACCTTCGCCGTGAAGGCCGCCGGGTTGTCCGGCAGGGTCCATCCGCCCGCGTAGGCGAACACCGTCCCGGTCGCACCCAGGGTGGCCACCACGCCGGCCACCAGCAGGAACTTCCCGGCGCGCCTCATCGGCTCATCCGATGGCCGACGCCGGACACCGTGATCGTGAAGTCGGCTCCCGCGCACTTCTCGGACGCGTTGACCGGCATCACGATCGGGATCGAGCCGTCGAGCTCGGTACGCCCGGTCGCCGCCACCGTCGCCGGAAGCCGCCCGCTGTACTCACGAACCCGCAGATTTCCCGCGGTGGCCGGGCAGCCGCGCCGCGACGACGAGGACACCGTGGCGGTCAGCCGTTGCAGGGAGATCCGGAAACCGAGCGGATTGCGTACCGTGATCTTCATCTGTTTCACCGCTCCGGGGTAGAGACCCCGGACCGGCTTGCCTTCCAGAACGAAGTGGAGCGGCCCGTCGGGCTGGTCACCGTCCCGGCCGACCAGCAGCAGGGCGTCGCCGTCCCGGACGGACGGAGGGTCGGGGGCGACGGCGACCAGGACGCCGGCCAGGACGGCCGCCGCGGCAGCCGCGGTCCACGAGCTCTTCAACATGGACTGTCCCGGATATCGAGGGCGATGCGGTGGGACGGCGGCCGCCGTCCCACCGGGGCAACCGGATCAGGCCTTGCTCACACCGGTGAAGGTGTAGACCACCTTGATCGTCTTGCCGGCGCAGGCCTGCGGAATGCTGCCGATCGTCACATCGGACGAGACCGCGTGATCGGAGGTCAGCGCAGGGATCGTCGGCGTGCCCGGGAAGTCGGTCGTGATCACGCCGGGGGCGAACAGCCCGGTCTTGCAGTCGTTGGAGGCCGGATTGACGGTCACGTCGGCGACCCCCACGGTTCCGGTGAGCTGGACCGGGAACTCGTTGGGGTTCTCGACGGTCGTCGCCATCTTGGTCGCGAGGCCGGGGTAGAGGTTCTTGGTGAAACTCGAGGTCGCCTTCAGCTTCTTGATCTCCGCGGCCTTGGCGCTGGCCTCCCCGGAACCCTCGATGCCCCAGCCGGTGATGGCTGCCCATGCCGCACCGCCGCTCAGAGCGACAGCGGTGACGCCGGCGATGACAGCGGAACGCTTGGTGATCTTGCGCATGGAATGTTCCTCCTGGAACGGTCAGCGTGCGCCCACCCCCGCACGGATCGGAAGCGACCGTAACGGGGTGCACGTCGTTAATCGGGTGTCCCGGGAGCCCGTCAAGGCATCCCGGCGCTGCGACAAAGATGGCTGACCGGCCATTTCCCGGCGATAGTTCTTCCCGCCCGCCTCTTGCATGCGAGACGACGGTGCCTCCGAGCCGTTCCGGCTACCCCATACGCGTTACGGAGCTCGCCGAACGCTCATCGGCGGCTCGTGAACCAATCCTGCAAGTCCGGCTCGACCAGCCGAAACAGCCGGCTCGCACGCGTCTGCGAATATCTCAAGCCCGAGCCCGTCTCGGATTCGCGAAAAGCCCGCCCGAGATGCTTGAAACGTGAAGCTTTAATGTGAAACCAAGCGTTCGGCAGAATTCTCGGCGCGCCATTCTCCGATCAACCGCCACTAACGGGTTAGCCGTTCTGGTCAGCCGTTCCCCTGAAAGAGCTGTCTGTCTTATGCCTCTGTCGGTCGCTCGGCCTGTACCAGGAACCGATGCGCCCGCGCGGTGAACTCGCCCCGGGCCCGGATCGTCGCGGCGAGGCGGGCCAGCGCCCGCTCATACCGATGCGGGGTGAAGTCCCGAATCTGCCAGGGCACGGTCCGCAGCTGATGCACCACCGCGGAGATGTCCCGGAAGACCGCGGCCGGGTGCTCCTCGCGCACATCGGTCACCTGGAGCCCGGCCGCCTCCAGCGACGCGACCGCGACCTCGGCGTCCCAGCGTCGCGGGTGCAGGGGAGGCGCCTCGAGCGCGGCGTTCAGATCGGCCAGGTCGTCGCTGCCCACCTGCTGGGTGAGCAGGACACCACCGGGCTTCAGCAGGCGGGCGATGTCTGCGGCGGGCAACCGGCCGTGCCGGCTGAGCACCACGTCGAACTCGTTCTCCCCGGCGGGCAGCTCGGTGAGCACCGCGACGCCGAACGGGGTGAGCCGCTCCCGTGCGGCCGGAGTGTTCCGCGCCCAGCTCTCGACCGCCACGGTGTGCGGGGGCAGCGGGGCCAGCTCGGCGAGCAGCTCGCCGCCGCCGGTGTCCAGGTCGAGCAGGCTGGCAGCGCGGCGCACCAGCGGACGGGCCATCTCCAGGTACGACCAGGACGGCTCGGACGCCACGGCCAGGCCGTCCAGCCAGGCGAATTCCCACCCGGTCATGGAGGCGCCGGTAGCCGCGGCGTTCAGTTCGTCCTCCTGCCGGTTGCTGCGCACATCGGGAAACGTAGCCGGGTGCCCGGCCGGGGGGCGACTCCATCTCACGTCCCATACGGGACCGGTGCCGGACTGTGGCTGAACGGTTACCAGAGACACCTCGGCGCCGGAGGTCAGTGCCGGACCGGCATCAGGATCGAGAACCGGGTCTCGTCACCCGGCACCCGGACCGCCAGCGGGTGAAACGGCCCGTCCAGCTCGAGCACCAGCTGCCCGGCGCCACCGGCGTCCAGCGCCTGGAGCAGGAACTCACGGTTCACCGCGACGTGCGCGGTGGCGTCGGCCGCCCACTCGCTCTCGGCGGCCAGGTGCAGGCCGCCCGAGGGGTCCAGGCCGAGGATCGAAACCCGGTACGCGGAGCCATCGTGCTCGCGTGCCACCACCGGTGCCGCGGCGAGCCGCTCCCGGAGATCGGCCGCGTCCACCGGAACCCGGCGGGTCTCCGGGCCGGCCGGACTCAGCAACCGGCGGTAATCCGGGAAGTCGATGTCGATCGGCTTGTCCTCGACCACCAGGTCGCCGGCCCGGGCGGACACCCGCTCGGCCGTCAGGTTCAAGGTCACCGATCCACTGCGAAGCTCACACAGGGACTCGACGAACGTCAGCGGCACGAAGATCCGGGCCGCCGCACCCGCCACCTCGGCCGGGGTGGCGGCCACGGCAAGGCGATATCGATCGGTCGCGACGACGGTGAGGACTCCCTCAACCGCCTCGAACAGGACCCCGGCGGGGATGACGTCACCGGCACCGGCCGCGGCGAACCGCACCGCGCCGAGCACGGCGGACAGGTCGGCGGCCGGCAGCGTGAGGCGGGTTGTCAGGTCGTCCTCCAGGTCGAGCAGTGAGTGCAGGCGAACGATCTCCCGGCGTGCGTCGGCGAGACCCGCCTCCAGCCGGGCCAGGTGGAGATCCAGCTTTCGCCGTACCGAATCGGGGTTTTCCAGGTCTTGCACGGCCTCCGCGATCTCGGCGACCGGCATGCCCACCCGCCGCAGCCCGGCGATGAGCCGGGCCGCTCTGATCTGATCCGCGGTATACCGGCGGTAGCCGGTCGCACGGTCCACCGCGGCTGGAACGAGCACGCCGGCGCCGTCGTAGAACCGCAGTGCGCTGACGCTCAGCCCGCTGGCCCGGGCCACCTCGCCGATCGCTCGCAAGCCCGGCCGCAGGCCCAGCTCCCGCTTGTCGCTCTTCACTCGCTCAACTCTGCGGTCTAACCCAGGGTGAGAGTCAAGCCTGCGCGATCAGGGTTATGCCGAGCCCGGCCATCACGACCGCGATCAGGCCGTCCAGAACGCGCCAGGCGGCCGGACGGGCCAGCAGCGGCGCCAGCCGGTGCGCGCCGGTGCCGAGCGCGAAGAACCACGTCAGGCTCGCGGCGGCCGCACCAAGACCGAACATCCAGCGGTGCGCGTGCTGCTGCGCCACCGAACCCAGCAGCAGCACGGTGTCCAGGTAGACGTGCGGGTTCAGGTAGGTCAGCGCGAGGCAGGTGAGCAGCGTGGCGCGCAGGGTGGCCGGCGCCTTCCCGGCCGGGTCGAGCGCCTGCGGGCGCAGCGCGCGACGCGCCGCCAGCAGGGCGTAGGCCAGCAGGAACGCGGCGCCGGCCCAGCGAATCGCGCTGACCAGTTCGGGCCGCGCGGTCAGCACCGCGCCGAGGCCGGCGATGCCGGCCGAGATCAGCGCCAGGTCCGAGAGGGCACAGGTCAACACCACCGGGAGTACGTGCTCCCGGCGCAGACCTTGACGCAGGACGAACGCGTTCTGTGCCCCGATGGCGATGATCAGGACGGCCGAGGCGGCAAACCCGGCGAAAGCGGAGGCGAACATGCCTCGACGCTACGGACGGTCGCAGCTGTACTCCAGCTAATCATTCTTACGAAGGATTAGAATCTCTAACGTGGATCGGGTGCAGCTCACGACCTTCCAGGCCGTGGTCGAGCACGGCAGCTTCGAGGCGGCGGCGCGTGCGCTGCACGTCACACCCTCCGCGGTCAGCCAGCGGATCAAGGCGCTCGAGCAGACCGTCGGCCAGGTGCTGGTGCGGCGGGTCAAACCGTGTGTGGCGACCGAGGCGGGTGAGGCTCTGATCCGGTTCGCCGGGCAGGTGGACCTGCTCGAGCGGGAGGCGCTGGGCCAGGCCCGCGGCGGCGCCCGCCTCTCGATCGTGGTCAACGCGGACTCGCTGAACAGCTGGTTCCTGCCGGTTCTCACCCGGGTGCCCGGGGTGATCTTCGAAGTGCACACCGACGACCAGGATCACACCGCCGAGCTGCTGCGGGCCGGGACCGCGATGGCGGCGGTGACCGCGGACCACGTCGCGGTCCAGGGCTGCCGGGTGGAGCGGCTCGGCGCCATGCGGTACCTGCCGGTCGCCGCCCCCGGCTTCGACGCGACCGACCTGAGCCGGGCGCCGATGCTGCTCTACAACCGCAAGGACCGCCTGCAGCATCGCTTCCTCGGCGATCGGCCGGAGCCGCCGATCCACTACGTGCCGGGCGCGGCCTCCTTCAACGAGGCGATCCGGCTCGGGCTGGGCTGGGGCCTGGTACCCGAGCAGAACGCCCGTCCCGACCTGGCGACCGGCCGCTACGTCGACATCGCGCCCGGCCGGTACCTGGACGTGCCGCTGTACTGGCAGCGCTGGCGGATCGAGTCGGAGACCCTGAACGCACTGACGGCCGCCGTTCGCACGGCGGCCGCCTCGGCGTTGCGTCCGGACTAGTCGTTGCTGTGCAGAGCGCTGTTCAGCTCGATGCCGGTGCCCTTGCGGGGGCGGGCCTCCAGGGCGCCGGACACCGAGTTGCGCCAGAACAGGAGATTGTTCACACCCGACAGCTCGATGGCCTTGACCACACGACCGTCGGGCAGCGTGAGCTTGGACGACGCGGTGATGTAGACACCCGCCTCCACGACGCAGTCGTCACCGAGCGAGATGCCGACACCCGCGTTCGCCCCGAGCAGGCTGCGCTCGCCGATGCGGACCTTCTCCTTACCGCCGCCGGAGAGCGTGCCCATGATCGACGAGCCGCCGCCGATGTCCGAGCCGTCGCCGACCACCACACCCTGCACGATCCGGCCCTCGACCATCGAGTTCCCGAGCGTCCCGGCGTTGAAGTTGACGAATCCCTCGTGCATCACGGTGGTGCCGGACGCCAGGTGGGCACCGAGCCGTACCCGGTCCGCGTCGGCGATCCGCACGCCGGACGGAACCACGTAGTCGATCATCCGCGGGAACTTGTCGACGCCGTAGACGGCGAGCTGGCGCCCGGCGGCACGCTCCAGGAAGCGCAGCTCGTCGACCCGCTCCGGCGGGCACGGGCCGGCCGAGGTCCAGGCCACGTTCGCCAGCTTGCCGAAGATCCCGTCCAGGTTCAGCGCGTTCGGCCGGACCAGGCGGTGCGAGAGCAGGTGCAGCCGCAGGTACGCGTCGGAGGCGTCGGTGATCGGGTCGGCCAGCGACTTGATCACCGTACGGACCTCGACGGTGCTCAGTCCGGGAAGCAGTTTGGGGCCGGTCTGGCCGGCCGGGAGAGCCGGCGCGTCGGCGGGCTCCTCGCCCAGGCCCAGATGCCCGGCCGGGAACCAGGTGTCCAGCACCTGCCCGTCGGCGGTGACGGTGGCGAGGCCGATGCCCCAGGCGGGCGAAGTCGAGATCGCGGTTTCCACGGACCGAACCCTACCGGACCCTGAACGAGCCATCGGGAGCGTCGTGTGCCCCCGGTATGGTGCGCTCATGGCCAACCCGCTGACCCCGGACGTGCTGCTCGACCCGGTCGTGCTGACCCGCGCCCTGGTCGACATCGAGTCCGTCTCCCGCGACGAGAAGGTGATCGCCGACTGCGTGGAGGACGTCCTCCGCAAAGCCGGGCACCTGAGCGTGCGCCGGCTGGGTAACACGGTGATGGCTCGGACCAAACTGGGCCGCGCGCAGCGGGTGGTGCTGGCCGGGCACCTGGACACGGTGCCGGTCAACGACAACCTGCCGTCCACGGTCGTCGACGACCTGATCTACGGCTGCGGCACCTCGGACATGAAGTCCGGCGTCGCCCTGGCCCTGCACCTGGCGGTCACCCTGCCCGACCCGCGATACGACCTCACCTACCTCTTCTACGAGGCGGAGGAGATCGAGTCCGAGTACAACGGGCTCAACCTGGTGGCCGAGGCCCATCCGAAGTGGCTCCAGGCCGACCTCGCGGTGCTGCTCGAACCGACGTACGGGCTGGTCGAGGCGGGCTGCCAGGGGACCATGCGGGTCCGGGTGCACACCCGGGGCCGGCGGGCGCACACCGCTCGCGCCTGGCGCGGGGTGAACGCGATCCACGCGATGGGCGCGGTGCTGCGGCGGCTCGAGGACTATCACCCGCGGACCGTGACGATCGACGGGTGTACGTACCGGGAAGGTCTGAGCGCGGTCCGGATCGGCGGCGGCATCGCCGGCAACGTGGTTCCGGACGAGTGCTCGATCGACGTGAACCTGCGTTTCGCGCCGGACCGCTCGGAGAAGCAGGCGCTGGAGCACCTGCAGGAGGTCTTCGACGGATACGAGCTTGAGGTGACCGACTCGGCGCCGGGCGCGCTCCCCGGCCTGTCCGCCGCGCCGGCCCGGGAGTTCCTCGCCGCGATCGGCCTGGAACCGGCTGGAAAGCTCGGCTGGACGGACGTCGCCCGGTTCGCCGCGCTCGGCATCCCGGCCCTGAACTACGGGCCCGGCGACCCGGCACTGGCGCACGCGCCGGACGAACACGTCGAGATCGGAAAGATCCGCGACGGCTCCGCCACCCTGTATCGCTGGCTGGCGGACTAGGCCTGCGGCGCCGGCACCCGGCCGATCGCGCGTTGTGGGAGCACCATCAGCTCGGGTGGTATCTCCATCGTCGCTTCCGGGTCGGCGGCCGGCTCGGAGTCACGTGCCGCGAAGGCGACCCGCCGTTCCTCCACCACCAGGCGGATCCGGCGCTGCATGCGGCGCTGCATCTTGAGGCGCTCGTATCGGTTCGTCATGGTGGCTGCTCCTTCGTCGGGAGCCCGGTGATGCCAGGTTCGGTAACAGTACAGACGTGTCGGAGCTACTGTCGGTTGCTTCAATCTGGCAAAAAGGTCTGCGGGTCGCAATCCTCTTACCGAAACGCAGCCGGTTATTCACGAGTTACTGACCGTCCGCACTACCTTGGACGCATGACGGAGCGCACCAACGGGCGACCACAACACGGCCCGGAACGTCATCGCGGCGCGGTCACGCTGCGGCGTGACTCCATCCCGGGAAGCACCGCCGACCAGAAACTGCTCGACTCCCACCATCGCGGTGAGTGGAAGACCAAGGACGCGTGGCGGGCGCTGCGCATCCTCTCCGAGTTCGTCGAGGGCTTCGACACCCTGGCCGATCTCCCATCGGCGGTGAGCGTCTTCGGCTCGGCCCGGAGCAGCCCGGACAGCTACGAGTGCGAGCTGGCCGAGAGCCTGGGCGCGGCGCTGGCCGAGGCCGGCTATGCGGTGATCACCGGTGGCGGGCCGGGCGTGATGGAGGCGGCCAACCGGGGGGCCACCGAAGCCGGCGGGATGTCCGTGGGCCTCGGCATCGAGCTCCCGTTCGAGCAGGGCCTCAACGACTGGGTCGACGTCGGCATCGACTTCCGCTACTTCTTCGTACGCAAGACCATGTTCGTCAAGTACGCCCAGGCCTTCGTCGTACTCCCCGGCGGCTTCGGCACACTCGACGAGCTGTTCGAGGCGATCACGCTGGTGCAGACGAAGAAGGTCACCCGCTTCCCGGTGATCCTGATGGGCACCGACTACTGGAGCGGCCTGCTCGACTGGCTGAAGCGACGGATGCTCGACGACGGCAAGATCAATGCCGCCGACATGGACCTGATCCAGGTCACCGACGACGTCGCCGAGGCGGTACGCATCATCGTGGACGCCGACGCCGCCAACGGGAAGCGGTGACGTGGCAGCCGTCTGCGTCTTCTGCGCATCCTCGAGCACTCTCGAACAACGTTGGCTGGACCTGGCCGCGGAGACCGGCCGGGAACTCGCCGAGCGGGGACACGTACTGGTCTCCGGCGGTGGCTGCGTCGGCATGATGGGCACCGTCGCCGACGGCGCCCGCTCGGCGGGCGGGCAGACCCTCGGCGTCATCCCGCAGTGCCTGGTCGACCTCGAGGTCGCCGACGTCGCCTCGGACGAGCTCCTGGTCACCACCGACATGGGCGGCCGGAAGAACGTGATGATCGAGCGGTCGGACGCGTTCCTCACCCTGCCGGGTGGTCTCGGCACGCTGGACGAGCTCTTCGAGGTGTGGACCACCGCGACCCTCGACGTGCACCACAAGCCGATCGTCCTGCTCGATCCGGACGGCTTCTACGACGGGCTGCTGCGCTGGCTCGGTGGCCTGGTGGACCAGAAGTTCGTCCGGCCCGCCGCGATGGAGCTGATCCACGTGGCCCGCACCGTCCCGGCCGCCGTCGACCTCATCGAGGACACCCTCGGCGCGGGATAACGTCGTACCGGCGTGCTCTCATAGATGCCGTGAGCACGCCGGCCCCCCAAGCACCGGTGCGCCGGCCGGCCTACCGCCTGGTCCGGCGCCCCCGCCCGGTCACGCCCGCGCTGCCGCTCGACCCGATGCAGCGCCGGGTGACCGAGCACACGTCCGGACCACTGCTGGTGATCGGCGGTCCGGGCACGGGCAAGACCTCGGTTCTGGTCGAGGCGGTCGCCGCCCGCATCGCCGCGGGCGCGGACCCGGAGCGCGTCCTGGTGCTGACCTTCGGCCGCCGCGGTGCGGCGGCGCTGCGCGACCGCATCGAGGCACGGATCGCCGACGATCCCGGGCGGATCGTGCACGAACCGCTGGTGCGGACCTTCCATGCGTACGCGTTCGGTCTCCTCCGCCGAGCCGCGGCCGAGCGGGGCGAGCCGTCACCGCGGCTGCTCACCGGTCCGGAGCAGGACCTGATCATCCGGGAGCTGCTCTCCGTCGTCGGTGATCCCGAGGCGTCCGACGAGATCGGCTGGCCGGAGGCCCTGCGGCCGGCCCTGCCCACCCGGGCCTTCGCCCAGCAGCTACGTGACCTCATGCAGCGTGCCGCCGAGCGCGGCATAGGTCCGGTCGAGCTGGCCCGCCTCGGTGAGCGGCTGGGCCGTGACGACTGGCCGGCCGCCGCCCGCTTCCTGCGGGAGTACGTGGCTGTTCTGGCCCTGCGCGACGTCACCACCCGCGGCTCCACGGCGTATGACCCGGCCGAGCTGGTCCGGGCCGCCTCCGGGCTGCTCGCCGACGAGCCGGACCTGCTGGCGGCCGAGCGGCGGCGTCTCGACTTCGTCTTCGTGGACGAGCTGGCCGAGACCGACCCGGCCCAGGTCGAGCTGCTCGGCCGGATCGCCGGCGGTGGCAAGCCGCTTGTCGCGTTCGCCGACCCGGACTCCTCGGTCTTCGGCTTCCGCGGCGCCGATCCGGAGGTGGTCTCGACCTTTCCGGCGCTGTTCCGGTCGGCGGCGGGTGCTCCCGCCGAGACCGTCGTCCTGCACACCAACTATCGGGCGGCGCCACCCCTGCTGGCGGCGACCGCGCGCGTGGCCCGGCGCATGCGCGGGCCGATGCGTCATCGCCCGATGTTCCCGCCGCCAGAGCCGGGCCCTTCCGGCGCGTTGCCGGCCAAAGCCCAGCCAGGCGCAACCCAGCCAGGCGCGATGCCGCCCGGCGCGGTGGGGGGCAGTGCTGGCGACGATCCGTTCGCTCCGGTGGCGGAGGCTGTGGTGCGGACCTTCCGGTCGCCGGCCGCCGAGACCGCCTACATCGCGCATGCCCTGCGTGAGGCGCATCTGTTGCACGGCGTCCCGTGGTCCCGGATGGCGGTGCTGATGCGTTCCACCGCGCTGCAACAGCCGTCGGTGCAG
This sequence comes from Actinoplanes aureus, assembly GCF_015704865.1. Lineage (GTDB taxonomy): Bacteria > Actinomycetota > Actinomycetes > Mycobacteriales > Micromonosporaceae > Actinoplanes > Actinoplanes aureus. The sequence continues at coordinate 201,097 of NZ_JADQTO010000004.1, forward strand.
CGGGCGCTGGCCGCCGCCGGCGTGCCCACCGTCATCCATGCCGAGGATCTGCCGCTGCACCTGCAACCGGCGGTTGCGCCGTTCCTGCTGCTCATGCGCTGTGCGCTCGATCCGCGGGTGCTCGACGAGGAGGCCGCGGTCGCGTTGCTTCACTCGCCTCTCGGCGGTGCCGACCCGCTGGCCGAGCGGCGGCTGAGGCAGGGGCTCCGGGCACTCGCGCTGGCCGCCGGCGACCGTCGGCCGTCCGGGGAGCTGCTGGTCGACGCGGTCCGTGATCCGGCTGGGCTGGACATGGTCGAGCGGCGCTGGGCGCGACCGGCCCAGACGATCGCCCGGCTGATCAAGGTCGTCCGGGAGGCCGCAGCCGAGCCGGGAAGCACCGCCGAGGAGGTGCTCTGGGCTGTCTGGCGGGCCAGTGGTCTCGCCGACCGGTGGTATGCGATGAGCACCCGCACCTCCCCGATGCCGGAGCAGCGTGAGGTGGGCCGGGCCCGGCAGTGGCGGGCCGAGGCGGCCGACCGTGACCTCGACGCGATGGTGGTCCTCTTCGACGCGGCGGCCCGGTTCGTCGACCGGCTGCCCGGCGCGCGTACCGAGGTCTTCCTCGATCACGTCCTCGGCCAGGATCTGCCCGCCGACTCGATCGCGCCGAGCGCTGACCGTGGCGAGGCGGTCCGGCTGCTCACCGTGCACGCGGCCAAGGGCCTGGAGTGGGACGTGGTGGTGCTGGCCGGCGTGCAGGAGGGCATCTGGCCGGACCTGCGCCTGCGCGGCAGCCTTCTCGGTTCGGAGCGCCTGGTGGACGTCATCGCGGGCCGCCCGGCATCGGGTCCGGCGGCGGTGGCCACCGAGACGTCGGCTCTGCTGGACGAGGAACGGCGACTCTTCTACGTGGCGATCACCCGGGCCCGGCGCCGTGCGGTGGTCACCGCGGTGGCGTCGGCGAGCGCCGGCGGTTCGGTCGGTGAGGAGCAGCCGAGCCGGTTCCTCGCCGAGCTGGCGATTCCCGTTCCGCGTCCCGGCGGAGGTCCGGACGCGCCGCCACCGACCGACCCACCGGACCCGGACCCGTGGGACACCGGCCCGCCGGACGGCGACCCCGGTCCAGCCGGCGGCAACCTGTCCGGCCCGCCGGACGACAACCCCACGCTGCCACCGGACGGCGACCCCGGCTCAGCCGGCGGCGACCCGTCCGGCCCGCCGGCCGGCGGCGCGGCAGCAGTCCGCCCCGGCGAGGAGGATCCTGGTCCGGCCGGTGACGGGGATGCTGTTGTCGAGCCGGGCGTAGGCGACCCGGCTGAGGACGCCGAGCCGGTGGAGGAGGCTGAGCTTCCGGTCGGCCGGGCGCCTCGGGCCCTCACCCTGGCCTCGCTGGTGGCCGAGCTGCGTACCGTCGTGGTCGGGTCGGCGGAGACGCCCAGCCGGCGGCGCGCCGCGGCGGCCGAGCTGGCCCGCCTGGCCGCCGCCGGGGTGCCCGGCGCGCACCCGGACGAGTGGTGGGGCCTGCGCCCGCTCTCCGACGACCGCCCGCTGGTCGACGAGGGCGAGCCGGTGAAGGTCACCCCGTCGTCCATGGAGAGCGCCCTGCGGTGCAGCCTGCGCTGGCTGCTGGAACGGCACGGCGGTGCGGCCGCGGCCGGCCCGGCGCAGGGCATCGGCAACCTGGTGCACTCCGCCGCGATGCTGGCCGAGGACGCGAACGCCGACCGGGAGAAGCTGGTCGAGTACGTGTCCGCCCGGTTCGACTCGATCGAGCTGGCGGCCCGCTGGCTGGCCGGACCGGAGCAGGAACGCGCCCAGGGCATGGTCGACAAGCTGTTGCGCTGGCTCGCGGTGAACCCGCGCCGGCTGCTCGCGATCGAGCACGAGTTCACGGTCCGGCTGGAGGACGAGCGGCGCCCGATCCAGCTGACCGGGCGGGTGGACCGGCTGGAGATCGACGAGGAGGGCCGGCTCGTCGTGATCGACCTGAAAACCGGTAAGACCACCGCCGTCTCGGCCGCCGATGTTGCGGAGAACCCGCAGCTCGGGGGCTATCAGGCCGCCGTCGACGCGGGTGCCTTCGCCGACTACGGGACGAACACCGGTGGTGCGGCGCTGGTGCAGCTGGGGCCGGGCAAGGAGGCGCGGGAGCAGATGCAGCTGCCGCTCACCGAGGCGGCGGACCCGCAGTGGGCGTACGAGATGGTGCGCCGCACCGCCGAGACCATGGCCGCGTCGACCTTCTCCGCGGTGGCGAACAGCCGGTGCCGGGTCTGCCCGGTCCGGACCAGCTGCCCCATCTCCGGCAAGGGCCGTCAGGTCGTCGAGCCGGGCCTGCCCCGACCGGACGAGCGCCGATGACCCAGCCGACCCTTTTCACCGACGATCCGCGTCCGCGCCGCCGGGCCGCCGAGGGCCCCCGCTACACGCCGCGCGAGCTCGCCCGGATGCTGCACCTGCCGCCGCCCACCCCGGAGCAGGAGGCGATCATCGCCGCCCCGGTGGACCCGCTGCTGGTGGTCGCGGGCGCCGGTTCCGGCAAGACCGAGACGATGGCGTCGCGGGTGGTCTGGCTGGTCGCCAACGGTTACGCGCATCCCGGCGAGATCCTCGGCCTCACCTTCACCCGAAAGGCCGCCGGGGAGCTGGCACACCGGGTCCGCACCCGTCTCGGGCAGCTGATCCGCCGGCTCGGCCGGGACGACGCCTTCGCCGGCGAGGCGACCATCTCGACCTACCACGCCTACGCCGCCCGGGTGGTCACCGAGCACGGCCTCCGCGCCGGGTACGAGCCGTCCGCCCGCCTGCTCACCGAGGCCGCCCGCTGGCAGATCGTCGATTCGCTGGTTCGTGGCTACACCGGGGAGATGACCGGGCTGAACCGCGCACCCGGCACGGTGACCGACGACGTGCTGGCACTCTCCGCCGAGCTCGCCGAGCACCTGGTCTCGCCGGAGGACCTGGCCGCCTGGACCGGCCGGTTCTTCGCCGAGGTGCAGGAGTTCCCCGGGCGGGTCTACGCCGATGTGACCGAGGTGCTGCGCCGCCAGCAGCACCGGCTCACCCTGCTGCCCTTGGTCCGCCTCTACGAGCAGCGCAAACTCGACCTGGAGGCGATGGACTTCGGCGACCAGATGGCCCGGGCCGCCCGGGTGGCGCGGGACCACCCGCAGGTCGGGGAGATCGAGCGCGGCCGGTTCCGCGTCGTGCTGCTGGACGAGTACCAGGACACCAGCCACGCCCAGGTCACCATGTTGAACAACCTGTTCGGCGGCGGCCACCCGGTGACCGCGGTCGGTGACCCGTGCCAGTCGATCTACGGCTGGCGGGGCGCCTCGGCCGGCACCCTGGAGCGGTTTCCGGCCGAGTTCACCGACCGTTCCGGCCGTCCCGCCTGGGTGCGCGGCCTGACCCGGAGCTGGCGCAACCGGCCGGAGATCCTGCGGGTGGCGAACACGCTCGCCGCTCCGTTGAACGCCCAGGTCGGCGTCCTGAAGGCAGCCGATCGGGTGGCTCCGGCGGTGGGTGGGCGCACGGTGACCTGCGCGCTGCTGCCGACGTACGCGGACGAGGCGAACTGGATCGCCGACTCGATGCTCACCGCGTGGCGGCTCGTCGCCGGGATGCCCGCGGTGCTGCCCGAGGAGATTCCGCTGGAGCAGCGCCCGACCAGTGCCGTGCTGGTCCGGGTGCGCAGCCAGATCCCGGTGATCGAGGAGGCGCTGCGGGCCCGCGGCCTGCCGGTCGAGGTGGTCGGCCTGGGCGGTCTGCTCGACACCCCGGAGGTCCGGGACGTGGTGTGCACGCTGCGCGTCCTCGCCGACCCGACCGACGGGGCGTCGCTGTTGCGCCTGCTCACCGGCGCCCGCTGGCGGATCGGCCCGCGGGACCTGGTGGCGTTGCACCGCCGCTCCCGGTCGATCGCCGCCGCCCGGGCCGTGCCGTCGCGGGAGCAGGAGCAGGAGGACGTGACTGCCGACAAGCTGGACGACGCGACCCTGGTCGAGGCGATGGCCGACCTCGGGATGCCCCAGCAGTACTCGGTCGAGGGGTATGCGCGGCTGCGTGCCTACAGCCGCGAGTTGTACGCCCTGCGGCAACGCCTGGACCAGCCACTGCCCGACCTGCTCGCCGACATCGAGCGCACCATCGGCCTGGATGTCGAGGTGGCGGTGCGGGGCTGGGCGGCCGGTGACGCCGGGCTGGCCCGTGGGCATCTCGACGCGCTCGGCGAGGCCGCCACCCGCTACGTGAGCGAGAACGAGACTGGCACCCTCGCCGGTTTCCTGGCCTTCCTGGCCGCCGCCGAGGAGGAGGAACGCGGGCTGGAACCGGGGCAGGTCGACGTGGTCGAGGGCGCGGTGCAGATCCTGACCGCGCACGCCGCGAAGGGCCTGGAGTGGGACGTGGTTTCGGTGGCGGGACTCTGCCGGGGGGTCTGGCCCGGTCAGTCCCGCAGCTCGGACCACTATCTGGGCGGCATCGGGGTGTTGCCGTTCCCACTGCGTGGCGACTCGTCCGGGCTGCCCGAGCTCGATCTCTCCGAGGCGGTCGATCAGAAGGACGTCGCAGCGGCGGTCACCGCTTTCACCCGGACCTGGCGGGAGCACGACGAACGGGAGGAGCGCCGCCTGGCGTACGTGGCGGTCACCCGTCCCCGCCGGCTGCTGCTCTGCTCGGGCTACTGGTGGGGCGACGGTGTGAAGCGGCCGCGCGGCCCGTCGGTCTTCCTCGACGAGATCCGGGCCACCTGCGCCGAGGGCGCCGGGGTGGTCGACGTGTGGACGCCGGAGCCCGCACCGGACGAGACCAACCCGAGCGACCGCGTGGTGACCAACGCCGAATGGCCGGCCGACCCGCTCGGCCTGCGCCGCCCGGCCATGCAGGCCGCCGCCGACCTGATCCGCCGGATGATCGAAAACCCGGACGCGTCCGTCGCCGAGGCCTTCGCCGACCTGGCGTCGGCCGATCCCGAGGTGGCCGCGCGGGCCGGCCTGGCAGCGGACCTGGCCGGCATCGCCGCCGCCGGCTGGGAGCTTCCCATTCACGAACCCGATGGGGTACGCCCGGACGACACCGACCGCGAGCCCGGGGCGGGCCCGGCCGTCCCCCGGCAACGCACCGGCCCGCCGAGCCCAGCCGAGGAGGCCGGCCCGCCCACCGGCAGCGCTGAGGCGGAAGCGGTAGACGCCGTGGCCGGGGAGGCCGGCTTGGAGGGGCCGACTGCCGAGCCGGAAGAGGCTGGTGGGGAAGGACCGCCGGCCGTTGAGCTTCCGGAGCGGGAGACGCTGGTCGCCGCGGTCGAGGAGGTGGATCGCGCGGCTGAGGCGGAGGATCCGGACATCGCCCGGTGGCGTCGCGAGGCTCGGCTCCTGCTCGCCGAGCGGGAGGAGCGGGCCCGGCAGGACGGCCCGATCGAGGTGGCGCTGCCCCCGCATCTGTCCGTCTCGCAGCTGGTCGTGCTGCGCCGCGACCCGCAGTCATTGGCCCGGTCGTTGCGCCGGCCACTGCCGTACCGGCCGGCGCCGCAGGCCCGACGCGGCACGGCGTTCCACGCGTGGCTGGAGCAGCGGTTCGGATCGGCCCGGCTGATCGACATCGACGAGCTGCCGGGCGCCGCCGACGACGGTGCGGCCGGTGACGAGGAGCTGGCCGCGCTTCAGGAGGCGTTCTTGACCGGCGAGTGGGCGGATCGGAGTCCGATCGAGGTGGAGGTGCCGTTCGCTACGACAATCGCCGGGGTGGTGGTGCGTGGGCGGATGGACGCGGTCTTCGCCGACCCGGGAAACCGGTTCGACGTCATCGACTGGAAGACCGGACGGCGGCCGTCGGGCGCGGAGGCCGAGGCGGCGGCGGTGCAGCTGTCCGCGTACCGGATCGCCTGGGCTTCGCTGGCCGGTGTGCCGGTGCATCGGGTCCGGGCCGGGTTCCACTATGTCCGGGAGCAGGTCACCGTCCGTCCCGCCGATCTGATGGACGCCGCCACACTGGCCGCGCTGATCGAGGAGATCCCGGCCGAGTCCCTCTGACGGGTGGATGCGGCGGCTGGACGATTTCGGTCAGGCGGTAGCGGCGGCCAGCAGGTGCAGCAGGGCCGCGGCGTAACCCAGTTCGGCGGTCGGCGCGGTGAAGGTGTGGCTTTCGCCGAGCAGTTCCACCCGTACCCGATAGCGGTCGTTCTCGCGGCGCAGCTCGCGGAACGTCGCACCGAGCAGCTCGCGCAGCTGGTCCTCGCGCGGCAGCCAGATGGTCTCGTCCAGGTCCACGTCGTCGAGCGCCCACTCGGTCGTCCCGTTGAATCCGATGATCCGCCCTTCCGGACGGTCGTGCACCTGAATGGTCATGTTGCTCAGCACGAAGACCTCGTCGTCCAGGTCCCGATCGGGCACCGCGAACCTGTCGCCGAGTCGTGGCTTCCAGATCAATCCGGCGGCTTTCAGCTGCCGCGCGACTTGCACGCCGAGCACGTCCCGGCCCCTCTCGTCATGCTAGGCTCGCGAGCGTTGTCAGTTTGGTTCCCAAGTACTCAGGAGCGCCTGTGGGGAAGTCTGCCCCAGGCGCTCTTTGTCGTAACCCGGGTTTCTCCGGTACGGGCGATCAGTACGGCGACACGAGCCCCGCAGAATACGGGCCTTACCACCTCGTTCCCGTCCATAATGGTCGGGAACGATCGACCGTCGAGGAGACGACAATGGTTACCGGCGTTGTGAAGTGGTTCAACGCGGACAAGGGCTTCGGGTTCATCACCCCCGACGACGGCGGCGCCGACGTCTTTGCCCACTTCTCCGCGATCCAGATGTCGGGTTACCGCAGCCTGGAAGAGAACCAGCGGGTCGAGTTCGAGGTGACCCAGGGTCAGAAGGGCCCTCAGGCCGCCAACATCCGCGCCGTCTGATAAACGCATCTGACGAGCGGCTGCCTCCGGCAGCCGCGAGCGCATGACTGCGGCGCCGTACTCGGCAGGGTGCGGCGCCGTTTGCGTCCCGGCGACACGAAGGTCCCGGATGTGAAAAGGCTCCCGGCCGGGCCGGGAGCCTTGGATCAGTTTCGGTCGACCGTCGCAGCCGGGCTCGGTTTTGGTCAGACCGCGCCGGCCGGGCTCGGTTTGGTCAGACCGCCCCGGCCGGGCTCGGTTTTGCTTGGACCACCCCGGCCGGGATTGGTTTGGTCAGACCGCACCAGCCGGGCTCGGTTTGGTCAGACCGCCCGGGCCAGGATTGGTCTCGATCAGACCGCCCCAGCCGGGACTGGTTCGGTCAGACCGCCGCGGCCGGGCTCGGCAGCGGGGCGCTGCCGCCCAGGTGGGCGGGAAGCCACCAGCGGTCGTCCTCGCCGGACGGCTTCTCCGGGTACGCCCGCTGCACCGCGTCGAGCAGCCCGCTCAGCCGCTGCTTCAGCGCCGCCGTGATCGCCTCGGGGGTGGCGCCGTCCGGCATCGGAACCGCCTCGCCGATCTTGATCAGGACCGGCACGTGCCGCTTCGTGAGCTCCTTCTTCCGGCCCTTGGTCCAGAGGCGGTGCGGGCCCCAGACGGCCATCGGGATCAGCGGGACACCGGCCTCCTGAGCCATCCGGGCGGCCCCGGACTTCAGGCCCTTGACGGTGAACGACTCACTGATCGTCGCCTCCGGGAAGACGCCGACGATCTGACCCTTGCGCAGCGCCTCGGTCGCTTCCCGGAAGGCGCCGGTGCCGGCCTTGCGGTCCACCGGGATGTGCCGCATGCCGCGCATCAGCGGGCCGCTGACCTTGTGGTCGAAGACCGACTTCTTCGCCATGAACCGGACCAGCCGCTTGGCCGGCTGGGCGCCCAGGCCGCAGAAGATGAAGTCGAGGTAGCTCGAGTGGTTGCTGGCCAGCACCGCCCCGCCGGTTGCTGGGATGTGCTCGGCACCGTCAATTTCGATCTTGAGGTCGAGCACTCGGAACATCGTCTTGGCCAAGGCGACGACCGGGGGATACACCAGTTCCATGGCAGCACGGTAGCTGACATTTCCGGGATTCGCGCCGGGCGGGGCGCACAATACCGGCAGGCGTACCGGCCGGTGACACAACCGTGGTGTTCACTGGGGAGATGTCGAGTCGCGCGGGCGGGCCGTGGGCGTCGGGAGCGGTGACCGCTTTGGGCGTACCCCCGCTGGTTTCCGCGCAACCAACCACGCCACCGTCGGCGCCCCCGCCGGACGGACCACAGCGGCGCCGGCGGCAGTTGCTGATCTTCGGTGGGGCGGCCGCCGCGATCCTCGCGGTGGGGCTCTCGATCCTGCTGGTGGTGATCTTCGGCGGTGAGAGCAATCCCTTCGCCGACAAGGAGTCCGGACCGACTGATGTCCGGCCGCCGCTCGCGCAGGCCTGCCCGGCGCCGACCGGATCACCCAGTGGGGCGGCCACGCGGGCGCCGAGCGCTCCGCCGCCGGCGGCCGGGGAGCGGACCGTGGACGACGAGGCCGGCATCTCCTACAAGAAGTACGCGGCGCCCTGGGTCACCTGGGATCAGGAGTGGCGGGCCGGGACGCTGAACGTGCCCTACCGGGTCGGTCAGCACTTCGTCACCGAGGTGTACGGCGGCGGTGAGTACCACGCCTCGATCCTCTCCGCGGCGGTGCCGGCGGCGGACAACGACGCGGTGTCGCTGGATCTCGAGTGCGTCGGCAGGCAGGTCGCGGCGGACGTCCGGGCCGAGTACTACCCGCAGCCGAACACCATGGAGCCGCTCCGCGACGAGGTCACCACGCTGGGCGGGCGGCCGGCCTGGGTGAGCGAGTTCCGGCTGCGCTTCACCGAGCCGGGGCTGACCGCCACCGAGGAGTTGTCCGCGGTGGCGGTCATCGACGTCGGCAAGCCCACGGCGGCGATCCTGTACGTGTCCATCCCGGGCACGCACAAGCAGTTCGACTACGTCGTCGAGGACGTGCTGAAGTCGGTCCGGCCGCTGTAGGGATCAGCTGCCGGTCAGACCCCAGCGCTTGCGCAGGGCGTTGTCGGCGGTGTTGAACAGGACGTCGATCAGGATGCCGATCACCAGCACCACGATGATGTAGCAGATCACCAGCGAGGCCTCGCTCAGGTCGCGCGCCTGCTGCATGCGTACGCCGATCGACAGCGCACCCGGCACGATGACCAGCAGCTCACCGGCCATCAGGCTGCGCCAGGAGAACGCCCAGCCCTGCTTGAGCCCGGAGATGAACGACGGCAGCGAGGCCGGCAGGATGAGGTGTCGGTACTTCGCCAGACCCGTCATGCCGAGCACCTGGCCCACCCGCAGCCAGGTCCGCGGCACGTAGTCGATGCCGCTGATCAGGCCGTTCGCCACCGACGGCGCCGCACCGATGATCACCACGAACATGATGGCGCTCTCGCTGATCTGGAACAGCAGGATGGCGAGCGGGAACCACATGATCGACGGCATGGTCTGCAGACCGGTGATCAGCGAGCCGATGGCCGCCCGCAGCGGGGCGAACCGGGAGACCGCGGCGCCGATCACGGTGCCGATCGCCACCGCGAGGAGGAAGCCGGTGAACGCCCGGATCAGGGTCAGCCGTACGCCGTCCCAGAAGTCCGCCGTGGTGATCAGGTCGCGCAGGTCGGAGAAGACCGTACCCGGGCCGGGCAGCACGTAGATCGGCTTCCACTCGGCGAGCACCACGGCCTGCCAGATCGCGATGACGATCGCGATCGCCAGCAGCTTGGGCCAGGCGCTGTTCCAGATGCGCCCGGCGAGGTTGCCCTTCTCCTTGCGCGGCCCGAGCTCGAGCGCGTCGAGACCGCTGACCCGGTCCGCCGCCGCGATGTCGACCGGCTTCGGCTCGTGGGTGGCGGGCACCGACCCGGCGCTGAGACCGTCCAGGCCGGCCCGGGTGGATGGCAGCTCAGTTGGCATGACGGGCGACCTCCGCGCGGAGCCGGTCGGTGATTTCGGCGGCCTGGGTGGCCACCTCGGTCGAGTCGATGCGCCGCGGGCGCGGGTGGTCGATCGTGAAGTCCTCGATGACCCGGCCGGGCCGGCTGCTCAGCAGGATGACCCGGTCGCCGAGCCGGACCGCCTCGCGGACGTTGTGCGTCACGAAGAGCACGGTGAGGTTCTGTTCGCGCCAGATCCGCTCCAGCTCGTCGTGCAGGATGTCGCGGGTCATCGCGTCCAGCGCGCCGAACGGCTCGTCCATGAGCAGGATGTCGGCGTCCTGGGCGAGCGCGCGTGCCAGTGCCACGCGCTGCCGCATGCCGCCGGAGAGTTCGTGCGGCCGCTTGCCGCCGAAGCCGCCCAGCCGGACGATCTCCAGCAGCTCCTCGGCGCGCTTCTTACGCTCCGCCCGGCCCACGCCCTGTAGGCGCAGCGCCAGCTCGACGTTGCCGGCCACCGAGAGCCAGGGGAAGAGGGCGGCCTCCTGGAACATCAGCGAGATGTGCTTGCCGCCGATGTCCAGGGTGCCGCCACTGATCTTGTCGAGCCCCGCCACCAGGGACAGCAGCGTGCTCTTACCGCAGCCGGAGGCGCCCAGCAGGCAGACGAACTCGCCCTTGCTGACGGTCAGCGACACGTGATCGAGCGCGAGCAGGGCGTTGCCGCCGGACCCGTACTGCTTGGAGACGCCGTCTAGGCGTACCACCGCGGATTCTGCGAGGCTCATCGTCGTCAGGCTGCCGCGTCGCTGACCTCAGGCTGGCCGTCAGCCTTGAGGACCTCGTTCAGCAGGGTCAGGTCGTAGATGCCCTTCAGGTCCACCGGCTTGAGGAGGCCGACCGACTCCGCGTTCTTGGCGCTGGTGTACAGCGACGAGGCGATCGGGTCGTGGGTGAACTTGAGGTTCTTGAACGCGGCCTGCAGGATCTCGTCCTTCAGCGGCTTGCCGGAGAGAGCGGCGAGCTGGTCGTTGGCGGCCTTCTGCGCCTCGGCGTTGTTGGTCTCGATGTACTTGACCGACTTGACGTGGCCCTGGAGCAGCTTCTTCACCGTGCCCGGGTACTTCTTCAGGAACTCCTGGCTGACGATCAGGTGGGTGGTGACGAACTCCTGGTTCGGCCACAGGGTCTTCTCGTCGACCAGCAGCTTGCCCTTGGACTCCAGCTGCAGACGGCTCAGGTTGGGCTCGGGCACCCACGCGCCGTCGATCGCGCCCTGGGCGAAGGCCTGAAGCGCGGTCGCGTTGTCCTGCGGCTGGATCGAGACGTCGCCGCCGCCCTGCTGGTCGGCGTTGAGGCCGTTCTCCTTCAGCCAGGCACGCAGCGCCACGTCCTGGGTGTTGCCCAGCTGCGGGGTGGCGATCTTCTTGCCCTTGAGGTCGGCCGCGGAGTTGATGCCCTCCTTGACGACCAGTCCAGCGCCGCCGGAGGTGCTGCCCGCGATGATCTTCAGTGCGGTGCCCTTGGACTGCGACCAGCCGTTGATCGCCGGGTTCGGGCCGATGTAGGTGGCGTCGATCGCGCCGGAGAAGAGTGCCTCGATCGCGGCCGGGCCGGCGTTGAAGGTCTTCGGGTCCAGCTTGGTGCCGGTGCCGAGCGCCTCTTCGAAGTACTTCTTGTTGACGCCGACCAGGGCCGGGGCGTGGGTGATGTTCGGGAAGTAGCCGAGGCGGAGCGTCTCGGCCTCGGCGCCCGCGCCGGCGGAGGTGGACGCCTTCTCCTCGTCGGAACCGCAGGCGGCGAGGGCGGTCGAGGCCAGCACGGCGGCCGTGGCGAGGGCGAGCGCACGTATGGTGCGGGAGCTCATGCTCACTCCTAGTTTCGTTTCACTGAGGTGATGGAGATTTCGGCCAGGGTTCTGTGGTCGACCACGCCCTCGATGGCCGCCTCCACGGCGATCCACACGTCGTGCAGCGCCGTCGCCGCACCGTGGTAGGTCGCTGTGGAGGTGGGTAGCCCGCGGACTGTGGTGAGGGCGCCTCCGACGGCGCGTACCACGTCGCCGACGGTGATCTCCTCGGCCGGGCGGGCCAGGGCGTACCCGCCGTCCACACCGCGGTGGCTGTGCAGCAGCCCGGCGCGGCGCAGATCGAGCAGGATTCCTTGCAGAAAGCTGAGCGGGATGTCCTGCGCGGCCGCCAGACCGGCGGCCTTGACCAGGCGAGGGTGCTCGGCGGTGACCGCCAGCATCGCGCGTACGGCGTAGTCCGTGCGTGCCGAGACGTACACGATGCGCGCTCCCCTCGCTGAAACTTTGCATAACCTATCTGTTGGATGGGAATGATGGATCAGATGGGTTTAGTGCGTCAAGCCGGGTGTCGAAATCCGGGACGTCGGGTGACTACAGCGCGGATCCGCGCCGACACGCTAGATTCGTACCGTGGCGCCCAGAATCAAGATCCCCGCGACGAAATATCCGGTCGAGCGATTCACCCTCGGCAACGGTCTGCGCGTGGTCCTGTCCCCGGATCGCAGCGCCCCGGTCGTCGGTGTCGCTGTCGTCTACGACGTCGGCATCCGCAGTGAGCCGGAGGGGCGGACCGGCTTCGCCCACCTCTTCGAGCACCTGATGTTCCAGGGCTCGGAGAACCTGGAGAAGCTGGCGCACTTCCGGCACGTGCAGGGAGCCGGTGGCAGCTTCAACGGCTCCACCCACCTGGACTACACCGACTACTTCGAGGTGCTGCCGTCCGGCGGTCTCGAGCGTGCGCTCTTCCTCGAGGCGGACCGGATGCGCGGCCCCCGGCTCACCGAGGAGAACCTGCGCAACCAGGTCGACGTGGTCAAGGAGGAGATCCGGGTAAACGTCCTGAACCGGCCGTACGGTGGCTTCCCCTGGCTGAAGCTGCCTCCGGTGATGTTCAAGACGTTCCCCAACGCGCACGACGGCTACGGCTCGTTCGAGGACCTGGAGAGCGCCACGGTCGAGGACGCGCAGGGCTTCTTCGACCGCTACTACGCCTGCGGCAACGCGGTGCTGTCGGTCGCCGGTGACTTCGACGTGGCCGAGGCGACCGCGATGATCGAGCGCCACTTCGGTGACGTGCCGGCCCGGCCCGCGCCCGGACTGCCCGACTTCGCCGAACCGGACGTGGGTGAGGAGCGGCGGGAGTCGTACACCGACCGGATCGCCCCGCTGCCCGCGGTGGCGGCGGGATACCGGGTGCCCGACCCGATCGGCGCCTTCGACGCCTACCTGCCCTTCTCGGTGCTCGCCGAGGTGCTCACCGACGGCGACGCCTCCCGGCTGGTCGAGCGCCTGGTCCAGCGTGACCGGACGGCCACCACGCTCGGCGGCTACCTGGGTTTCATGGGCGACGAGTACCAGGTGCGCAACCCGACCGCGCTGCTGCTCCAGGCGCACATGCCGCCCGGCGGCGACGCCGGCAAGGTGCTACAGACCATCGACGAGGAACTCGACCGGCTGGTCACCGACGGTCTCAAGCCGGGCGAGCTGGCCCGGACCCAGGCCCGCATGGGTACGCGGTTGCTGCACGACACCGACGCGGTGCTCGGGCGGGCCCTGCCGATGGCCGTACTGGAACTGCAGCGCGGCCGCCCCGACCTGCTCAACGATCTGCCGAAACTGATCAGCGAGGTGGCCGAGGAGCAGATCGTCGCCGCCGCGGCCACCCTGCGGCCGGAGCGCCGCGCCAGTGTCGAAGTGATCCCGGGAGCCGGACAATGACGAGCAAGACCCTGCCTGACCTGGTTCCGGACGCCGCGCTCAACCTGCCCCGGGAGTCCGAGCGCACCCTCCCGAACGGCTTGACCGTGATCGCGATCCGCCGCTCCGCGGTTCCCCTGGTCGAGGTGCGGCTGCGCATCCCGTTCGGCCGGGCACCACTGGCCCCCGCGACCCTGCTCTCCCAGGCCCTCTTCACCGGCACCAGCGGCATGTCGAGCATCGACCTCGCCGCCGAGTTGCAGGCGGTCGGCGGCAGCCTGGCCGCCGGACTCGACCCGGACCGGCTGCTGATCACCGGCAACGCGCTCGCCGACGGCCTGGACCGGACGCTGGAACTGCTGGCCGCGGTGCTGACCGACGCGACCTACCCGGTCGAGGAGGTGTCCACCGAGCGGGAGCGCCTGGCGGACCACATTCAGGTCGCGTTGAGCCAGCCGACACACCTGGCCCGGGTGGCCCTGCTGAAGCGGATGTACGGCACCCACCCGTACGCGGTGCAGACCCCCAGCCCGGACGAGGTGCGTGGCGTCGAGCCGGATCCGCTGCGTGAGCTGCACGCCGCCCGGCTCCGCCCGGCCGGTGCCGTGCTCGTGCTGGTCGGCGACATCGACCCGGACCAGGCCATCGACACCGCGGAGAAGATCCTCGGCGGCTGGACCGGTACGGCGCCGGACGGCGGCATCCCGCCCGCCCCCGCGCTGGAGACCGGTCCTCTGCTGCTCGTCGACCGGCCCGGCTCGGTGCAGTCCTCGCTGCGGATGGCGCTGCCCGGCATTCCGCGTACCGACCCGGACTATGCCGCGCTCAGCCTGGCGAACTTCATCTTCGGCGGATACTTCTCGTCCCGCTGGGTGGAGAACATCCGGGAGGACAAGGGTTACACGTACGGTTCGCACTCGGTGATCGAGCACTTCGTGGCCGGTTCCGCGCTGCTCGCCGCGGCCGAGGTGGCCACCGAGGTGACCGCACCGTCCCTGCTCGAGACGCTGTACGAGCTGGGCCGCATCGCTAGCCTCCCGCCCGGCGAGGAGGAGCTCGAGCAGGCCCGCCGGTACGCCCTGGGCACGCTCCGCCTCGGCATGTCGACCCAGGCCGGTCTCGCCGGCCTGGCCAGCATGTACGCCGGCTTCGGTCTGCGCCTCGAGCATCTGCGCGAACACTCGGCCGCGCTCGCCGCCGCCACCCGTGAGCAGGTCGCCGCCGCCGCGGCCAAGTACCTCGCCCCGGCCCGGGCGGTGACCGTGGTCCTCGGCGACGCGGACAAGATCGAGCCGCAGTTGTCCGCCCTGACGGCAGTGGAGCGCAGCGCAGAGTGACCGAACCGGAGCAGCCAGACCTGGGCGAGCAGCCCGGAACACCACCGCTGGCACGGAGCACCCTGGACCGTGCCGCGGTCCGGCGCAAGGACGAGGCCTGGCTGGCCGAGGCGTGGGAACGCGGCCGGATCCTGGTGGTGGATCTCGCCAAGGGCGGCCGGGCCCTGGTCACCGACCGGGCCGACGGCGGCGCCACGCTGGTGCTGCTGCCGTCGGCCGAGGCGCCGGAGGGTGAGCGCTGGTTCCTGGGGATCGAGGCCGACGGCACCCCGGTCTGGACCACGAACGCTTCGCTGGATCCGTCCGGCGACACGCGGGCGGTGACCCTGCGCGAGATCGGTCACCGGCTCGACGACCGGGACGCCGGTCTGTTCACCGCTGCCGCCGCGCTGGGGAACTGGCACGCCAGTCACCAGTTCTCGCCGCGTACCGGGAAGCCCACCGTCGCGGTCGAGGCCGGCTGGGCTCGCGCCGACGACGACGGGCAGCTGATGTGGCCGCGTACCGACCCGGCCATGATCGTGCTGGTGCACGACGGGGTCGCCGGGCCGGCCGGGCGGTGCCTGCTCGGCCACAACGCGGCCTGGGGGACCGGGCCGGACGGCGTACGGCGCTTCTCCTGCCTGGCGGGTTACGTCGAGCCGGGTGAGTCGGCCGAGGCCGCCGTCGTACGCGAGGTGGGCGAGGAGGTCGGCATCCGGCTCTCCGCCCTGCGGTACGAGGGCAGCCAGTCCTGGCCGTACCCCGGCTCTCTCATGCTGGGCTTTCACGGCGTCGCGGATCCCGCGCAACCGCTGGTCCTCGACCCGGAGGAGATCGACGAGGCGCACTGGTTCACCCGGGACGCCATCGCCAAGATGATCGCCGGCGGTTATGTCGATCCGGAGTCCGGTGTGCCGATGAGCCTGCCGATGCGTTCTTCGATCGCTTTCTACCTGGTCGAGAAATGGTTACTCGCCGGAGCAAATAGTTAACTCAAAGTAGTAAATAAAAATTCTCCGGTTGGATGGCAACCAATAGCAGTGGTCATCGCGTCTTGGTTACAAAGACGAAGGGGGAACCGATGACCCAGGTGGAGGCACCGGCGTGGACGCCGATGACCGCTGAGGAGCGGGAGGCGTTCGATCGCGACGGTTACATCGTCGTTCCGTCGGTGCTGAGTGAGAGCGAGATCGAGGTCGGCCGGACCGCGATTCTCGGGGCGTATGAGAAGGCGAAGCGAGACGGAAAGCTCGGGCCTACGGGGGCTCTGCACCAACTCTCCCCGATCGCTGGGGTTCCGGAGCTGGCGTTCCTGCTCGACCACCCGAAAGCCTTCCGGTACATCTGGTCGCTGCTCGGGTGGAACATCCACGTGTACCACTCGCACATCGACGTGCACCCGCAGCTCCACGAGCAGCAGAAGCAATGGTGGCACTGGCACCAGGACGGTGGCCGGCAGAACCGGGAGATCGAGACCGATCCTCGCCCGATGCTGTCGGTGAAGCTGGCGTACTGGTTCTCCGACGTGAGCGAGACCGGCCGGGGCAACTTCACCGTGCTGCCCGGCAGCCACAAGACCAACTGGCTGCCCGGCCCGCCGAGCCGCGGCGTGTCGTGGCCGCAGCCGGAGGGCGCCACCCAGATCACCGCGAACCCGGGTGACCTGGTGGTCTTCGACCGGCGCATCTGGCACGCCCGGTCCGACAACTACTCGCCGATCACCCGTGTCGGTGCGTTCTTCGGCTACACCCCTCGCTGGATCGCCATCCGCGACGAGGTCGCCGACCTGCCGAACCGGCCGGAGTGGGCGGGCCTGACCGAGGTGCAGAAGCAGCTGCTCGGCGGCTTCGGCCACGGTGACGGTGATCACCAGTGGGGTCACTACCCGGAGACCACGCCGCTATACGGCGCGCTGAAGGAGCGGGGCCTGCTCGACTCCAGCATCCCGGCTCTGATCCCGTAAACGCGAAAAGGGCCGTCCCTGTCCGGGACGGCCCTTTCTTCACGTCTATGCCGAGATGGCTGCCAGATGCTGCTTGACCTGGACGATCGACGGGTTGGTCAGCGCCGATCCGTCGGAGAACTTCAGCGTGGGCACGGTCTGGTTGCCGCCGTTCACGCTGCGCACGAACGCGGCCGAGGCCTCGTCCTGCTCGATGTCCACGACGTCGTAGGCGATGCCCTCCCGGTCGAGTTGCGACTTCAGGCGGTGGCAATACCCACACCAGGACGTCGAGTACATGGTCAGCATCGGTCAGGACTCCTTCGATACAGGTCACACGGCGGTGCGGCTGACAAGCACAACGCACGGCCGGGGTGTCATGATTCCCTACCGTGCGGACTGATGGGGTGCTGGCCGGGCTCGACCCCGAGCAGCGGACGGCGGTAACCGCTCCCGCGGGTCCAGTCTGCATCCTCGCCGGAGCCGGGACCGGCAAGACGCGGGCGATCACTCACCGGATCGCGTACCGGACGTCGACCGGCGAGATCAGCCCCCGCCACGTGCTCGCGGTCACCTTCACGGCCCGGGCCGCGGCCGAGATGCGGGCCCGGCTGACCGGGCTCGGGACGGCCGGCGTGCAGGCGCGTACGTTCCACGCCGCGGCCCTGCGGCAGGTGCGCTACTTCGCTCCCCGGCTCCTCGAGGGCCGGGCGATGCCCGAGCTGGTGGAGAGCAAGGGGCGGCTCGTCGCGGCCGCCGCCGGTAGCCAGGGGTTGCGGGTGGATCGGGCGGCCGCCAGAGATCTCGCAAGCGAGATCGAGTGGGCCAAGTCCTCGCTGGTCGAGCCGGGGGAGTACGCCGTGGCGGCGGCCAAGGCGCTGCGCGAGCCGCCGTACGAGCCGGCCCGGGTGGCCGAGGTCTTCGCCGCCTACGAGCAGCTGAAACGCCGCCAGGGCGTGATCGACTTCGAGGACCTGCTGCGCGCCGCGGTCTGGGGCATCGAGGAGCACGCCGACGTCGCCGACCAGATCCGTGCCCAGTACCGGCACTTCGTCGTCGACGAGTACCAGGACGTCAACCCGCTCCAGCAGCGCCTGCTGGAGGCCTGGCTGGGCGGGCGCGATGATCTCACCGTGGTCGGCGACGCCAGCCAGACGATCTACTCGTTCACCGGTGCGACCTCGTCGTACCTGATCGACTTCCCCCGGCAGCGGCGCGACGCCGTCGTGGTCCGCCTGGTCCGCGACTACCGATCCACGCCGCAGGTGGTCGGGCTGGCCAACGCGGTCATCCGGCAGGCTCGCGGCACCGAGGCGAAGCTGCGCCTGGAACTGGTCGGCCAGCGGCCGGCCGGCCCGGAGCCGGAGCTCAAGATCTTCCCGGACGAGCCGGGCGAAGCGGCCGCGGTGGCCCGGCGCTGCCGGGAACTGATCGCCGCCGGCACGCCGGCGAGCGGGATCGCGGTGCTCTTCCGCACCAACGCGCAATCCGAGGCGTACGAGCTGGCGCTGGCCGAGGCCGAGGTGCCGTACGTGGTCCGGGGCGCGGAACGGTTCTTCGAGCGCTCGGAGGTGCGCGGGGCCATGGTCGCGTTGCGGGCCGCGGTGCGTTCCATCCCCGGCGAGACCCCGCTGGTCGAGGCGGTCGTGGAGGCGCTCGCCGCGACCGGGTGGAGCCGGACCCAGCCCCCGCCGGGCGGTGCGGCACGCGAGCAGTGGGAGGCGCTCGCCGCACTGGTCACCCTCGCCGAGGAGTACGCCGCGACGCCCGAGATCCTGCCCATCGGAGACGCCGGCCGGGTCCAGCGGGACGTGTCGCTGTCCGCCTTCAACAACGAGTTGGCCCGCCGTGCCGAGCAGCAGCACGCGCCGACCGTGGCGGGTGTCACACTCGCTTCTTTGCACTCGGCCAAGGGCCTGGAGTGGGACGCGGTCTTCCTGGTCGGGCTCGCCGACGGCACGCTGCCGACGACGTACGCCAAGACGGCCGAGCAGTTGGAGGAGGAGCGCCGCCTGCTCTACGTCGGCGTGACCAGGGCACGGCAGGTGTTGTGGCTCTCGTACGGTCAGTCCCGCTCACCCGGCGGCCGGCCCCGCCGCCCGTGCCGGTTCCTGCCGCAGCTGGAGCGATCCGGATCGGCCGAGCGAAGCACCGACCGCAGTCGGAAACCCGACCGGCGCCGCCCGCAGGTGTCCTCCTGCCGGATCTGCGGTACGACTCTGCTGGCCGGTGCCGACCGCAAACTGGGCCGCTGCCCGACCTGTCCGTCAGACCTCGACGAGGACCTCTACCAGCGCCTTCAGGTGTGGCGCGCGAACACCGCGGCCGACCTCAAAGTTCCTGCATATGTGGTGTTCACCGATGCCACCCTGGTGGCCATGGCGGAACGCCGCCCGGCCGAGCCCGCACAGCTGCTCGCGATCGCCGGGATCGGCCCGCGCAAACTCGGTCAGTACGGCGATGCGGTCTTCGCTCTGGTGGCCGGAGCCAGCCCAGATGATCTTGCACAAAAAAACTTCGAAAGTTAGTCCGTTAATTCGTTTGCCCTCTCCTGTAGGGCAGGCATAGCCTCAGAACACGTCTTGGCGAGCGTTGGGTTCGCCGAGGGTTTACCACGAGTGCAAGGTCAAGGAGGAGGTGGCAACGATGAAGCTCAACACCACGATGCGTCCGTCGATGCTGCCGACTGCTGCCTGGACTCCGTCCGCCCCGCTGCCCGCTACCGCCGCTCCGTTGGCGCTGCTGGCCGCTGAGCGGACCCCCGTCCCGCAGGTGCACCAGGTCCAGGCTCAGACCGAGCTGGGCAAAGCGGTCCTGGTGCTCATCGACGGAAACAAGGGGACCACTGGGTTCAACAGCTCCATCTCCCGTAAGCGCTACACGGATGGTGGCAGCGGTGTCCCGCCTCGAGGAAGGCCGGTCTGATAAACCAGACCTCCGGCTCACCTCGAGGCCGCGGAACCCGTAACCGGGATCCGCGGCCTA
The DNA here is from genome assembly GCF_015704865.1 of Actinoplanes aureus. Lineage (GTDB taxonomy): Bacteria > Actinomycetota > Actinomycetes > Mycobacteriales > Micromonosporaceae > Actinoplanes > Actinoplanes aureus. Next base: position 220,892 of record NZ_JADQTO010000004.1, read on the forward strand.
AATTTTTGCCGGCTCACAGGCCGGTGCACGACCCGTACTGCGATCCAGAAGATCGAGAAGAAGAGAGAGGTGACCGGGCTTTATGAGTCTGGCGCTGGCCCCACTCGACGTGAGCGTCGAGCTCGAGGCAAACCTGCCCTGTCGGAAGTTCGACCCGGACCTGTGGTTCTCGGACTCCCCGGCCCAGCTGGAGTTGGCCAAGTCGCTCTGCGGGGACTGCCCGCTGCGCGTCGAGTGCCTCGCCGGCGCGGTCGAGCGGAACGAGCCCTGGGGTGTCTGGGGCGGCGAGATCTTTGAGCGCGGTGCCGTGGTTCCGCGCAAGCGGCCGCGTGGCCGTCCCCGTAAGGCCGACGTCGCCCGCGACGCCGAGCTGGCCGTCGAGGTCGAGGAGCGGCTCGCCGCGAACGGTCTCGAGTCACGCAACTCTGTCCGACTGGCGGCCTGAAATGAAGACCCTCCCCACTGTCGTAACCGAAACGCGAAAGCCGAGTACCGAGATGCCCACGAACGGAGCAACCAAGATGAGACTCATCCAAGAGGCGTTGTCGAGAGCTCGAATGCGTCGGCCTCAGAGTGACCGTGCACCTGAGGCTTACCGCTCCGCTCGCCAGATCGCCATGGAAGCCCGTCACCGGGCCGCCCGCGAACTCGGTGTCTGAGCCCGAATCCCGATGACGAAACGACCCGTCCGCCAAATGCGGGCGGGTCGTTCCCTTTCCGGCCTAGTTGTACGGCGCACCCGAGGTCAGGGGAATGTCCGGCCGGCCGAAGTCGCAGTAGACGGTGACGTTCGTACGGTCCAGGTTCGCCGATGCCGGGATGTCCGACTGTGTCATGCTCGATCGTCGGCCGGCGTTCAGTCCGGTTTTGCACGTGTCCAGCGGTGGCGGATTGTCGAGGCTGCCTCCGGCGATTGCGCCCGATGCATCGCGGAAGACCAGTGATACGCCACGTGGGCCATATCGGCGCAGTTCGTCGACTCGACATCGAATGTCACCTCGCCCTGGCCGCTGGCTTCCCTTTTCCCGCTACCCGCCACCACGGTCGCGGTCACTCGGCCGAGGCCGTTGTTGCCGTCACCGGGCTCCAGCCATTGGCCCACTTCAACGGTCGTCGCAATGGAGCCGATCTCCTTGCCCTGACGCTGCGTCAGTTCGTCAAGCAGGCCCGCGCTGCCGACGGCAACGCTGTCGCCGGGCAGGATCAACGGTATGAGCTGAGTCCGGAATGGCTGGTGAAGTCGGTCGATCACGGTGCGCCCGGTGGAGTCGACGGCATCGAGCGTGGCAACGTTCGATAGGCGACCTTGCCGGTGTTGTCGCGTAGCAACACGCCCATGCTTGCTTTAGCCGATCCGAAGGGCCCGACCCTCGAGAAGCCTTGTTCAATGATCTGGACGCCCGACGAGTCACCGACAGGCGGCATTGAGGACGGCGGGGTGAACTGGCATGTGGGTCGGCTCTGCGACGTGGTACCGGAATCCGGCCGGGTAAACAGATATCCGGCGATAGCCAGCGCGACGATCACCGCAAGGGCGGTTCCCCACCTTCTGTACCTCATGCGTCGTAGTCCAGTCCCTGCGGAGTGAGGATGGTCCTCCTGGTTTGATCCGCGAGTGCGGGCCTCGGCGAGACGAAGCGCTCCCGGCGCGCCGCCACGGTTGCGGACATCGCGGTCATCGCATCGGCGATCTCCTGCTCTTTGCGGAGAGCCACGTACATCAGTTGACAGAGGGCCTGCTCGACCTGGCCGAAAACGGAGGACGCCACGGTAAGCAGGAGGACCTGATAGTCGAGGGCGTCGCCGCCGTTCATCGACTCGAATGCCTCGATAGCGCGGTGCGCGAGTTCGTCCACGTTGTTGCGGCACTCCTGCCACAGAGCCTTCTCCGCCGCTATTGCACCTGCGAGTGCTGCGACCAGGCCGAACTGGTTCGCTGTGACAGCGTCCCAGAATTCCACAAAGTCTCGCCGGATGAAGCCGACGACCTCAGCGGGACCGGATTTCTGTCCTTCACGGAGAGGTATTCGCCGTCCACAAGAACGATGCCCTGCTCGTCGAAGGCCGCCCTCAGTGCCAACTCCTCGATGCGCTGGGCGTGCTGCCACAGTTCGGCGTAGCTCATCGGGTCTCACCTGACGACCTCGGAGGCTCTCCCGGCACCCTGTCCTGCGCCAGGATCACGTTGTCCTTGGCGTTGGCGATCGCATCGGTGTTGATCTGTTCGGCGTCCTGATATTCCTCGGATGCCATCACCAGGACGTCGCCGGTGGCCGCCAGGTTCTCCGCGGTCTCCCGGAGCATCTCCACGGCGGTGTCGGCGAGGAACTGCCATGCGCCCCGCGTCGCACGGTCCGCCGAGCAGTTCCGACCGCCACAGTGCACCGAGGTTGTTCTCGGCGGCGGAGATCTTGGCGACCACGTTCTGATAGTGCGCGGCCAGCGGCTTGAGCTTCAGCTCACCCGCCTCCCAGAGGCGCACACAGTCCGCCAGGTCATCGTCGTCCTCCATATTGGGGTACGCCGATGGTGCCGAGCGCGGTTCAGCGCGACGAGTGCCGAGAATGTCCGAAGATCAGGAGTCGGAGGCGAAACCGGGGAGCCAGTCGATGAGGATCTGGCGGTATGCCGCCTCCGCCTCCAGCTGGCAGAGGACCCCGATCGAGCCCAGCGTGACCCGGTGGATCAGCAGGTAGGACGGCGGCAGGTTGAGCTTGCGGCTCAGCTGGTACGCCGGCGACCGCGGACTTCCCAGCCGGGTCGCCTCGGAGCGCAACCAGCTGCGTGTGAACCGGAACCGCTCCACCGCGACCGGCTCGATCATCGGCCGGAGGAAGGTGAGCACCGTCTCCGCGTCGATCTCGTCGTCGGCCTTGATGAACTTCTCCTCGCGCAGGCCGTCCACGACCCCCTGGGCGTCGCCCTCCAGGGCGAGCCGCACCAGCCGGCCGATCGGCTCGGGATGCCCCTCGGGGAGCCGGGCCACCGCGCCGAAATCGATCACGCCGAGGCGGCCGTCGGGCAGGATCCGGAAGTTGCCCGGGTGCGGGTCGGCGTGCAGCAGCCCGGCGCGGGCGGGTGCGGAGAAATGCAGGATCGCCATGAGCCGGCCGGCCTCGTCGCGTTCCTCCGGGGTGCCGTCGGTGATCACGCGGGCTAGCGGTGTGCCGTCGACCCACTCGGTGACCAGGACCTGTGGCGCCGAGGCGACCACTCGCGGCACGAAGATCTCCGGGTCGTCCTGGTACGCCGTGGCGAAGGCCCGCTGGGTCTCCGCCTCCATCTCGTAGTCCAGCTCCTCGGTGACCCGCTCGCGCAGCTCGGCGAGGAGCGGCTTTATGTCGATCCCCGGCTGGATGATTTTGAACATGCCGGCCAGGCGTCCGAGCTGCTTCAGGTCGGCGATCAGGGCGTCACCGGCGCCCGGATACTGCACCTTCACGGCGACCGGCAGCAGCTTGGGTTTGGCGTTGCGCCGGGCCGGGGGCAGTTTCCACACCGCGCGGTGCACCTGGCCGATGCTGGCGGCCGCCGCCGGGCTGTCGTCGAACTCGGCGAACCGGTCGCGCCAGTCCGCGCCGAGCTGAGCCGCGAGCGCCTTGTGCACGTTCGCCACCGGCATCGGCGGCGCCGCCTCCTGGAGCTTGGTCAGGGCCTGCCGGTAGGGGCCGGCCATCTCGTCCGGTAGTGCCGCCTCGAACACCGAGAGGGCCTGACCGAATTTCATCGCGCCACCCTTGAGCTGTCCGAGGACGCTGAAGAGCTGCTCGGCGGTGCGCTGCTGAATGTCCGCCGAGATGACGTCGCTTGCGATGCCGACGGCTCTCTTGCCGAGCCCCAGTGCGGTACGCCCGGCGAAGCCGAGGGGTAGGGCAGCGAGTCTGGCCGTCCGGGAAGCCGCGCGGCGCGGTATGTCCGTCACCAGATCATTGTTACTGACGTTCGGGGGTTACTCCGCCCGTCACTTGGTGGTTTGGTGCTTATGCGGTGAAGGTCTGGTAAAGGGGTGTGGCCGGCGGCGCTGGCAGTCACAGCTCGCATGGGGCGGCCAGGTCCGGCGCCGGAACCGGCCCGGCGAGCTGATCTCCACTGCGGCGCCGAGCGTCTCCGGGGTCCGGCCGTCCAGGTAGGCGAGGACTTCGGCAGTCGCGTACGCCGTGGCGGCGAGCAACGTGGCGACCGCACACGGCTCGGCCGCGTCCGGGTTCGCCTGCGTCAGCGCACCCGGCCATCCGGCGTCCCGCTCCAGGCGGTGCAGGTCGAGGCAGTTCAGACACGGTGTGCCGCGGGCCGGCACCAGTGGGCCGATCACCGCCGCGCCGTCGCGGATCGCCACCGCGAGGTGCGGTTGGCGGCGGGCGGCGTGTCCGGCGGCGATCAGGGTGGTCGGCTCGTCATGGGAGAGCTGGACGACCAGGGAGGCGGGCATCCGGCGTACGCCGGACACGTCGGTGCCGGGTGCGGCGCGCTGGATCGCGGCCGTGACCGCGGCCCGGCGAGGGCTGCCGACGTCCGCCGGCTGAAGTGGTGCGCCGGCCAGCTCGTCGGGTCCGACGGTGCCGGACAGGTCCGGGTACACATGGCCGACCCCGGACTCGGCCAGGGCGACCGCGATGGTGGGGCCGAGCCGGCCGTGCCCGGTGATCACGATGCGGGCGGCGCGGCGCCGCCGGAAGACCCGGGCCGGCGCCGGGTCGGTCCGCACACCCCCGGAGGTACGCGCGGCGGCGTCCAGCGCCAGGGCGGCGGCCTCGCCGGAGAGGCGGTGCCGTGTGGCGGCCGGCAGCGTGGCCGGCAGAAGTGCCGCGGAGGGCAGCACCAGGCCCGCGGCGTGCAGCAGGTCGAGAAGGGCGCGGGCTTCGTCCGGTGGCACACCGAGCTCCGCCGCGCGGAGCAGGACGATCCGCTCGGGCCGCCGGCCGTCCAGCAGGTCAAGGACCTTCGCGGTACGGGGATCGGGCAGCTGGAGCAGGACGGCGTGTGCCGGGTCCAGCCCGATCTGAAGCTCGCCGGGACTGCGCCAGATGCGCGGCAGACCCGGGATCAGGGTGGGCCGGGGCAGCGGTGTCCGAGTCATGAGTGACAGGGTGTCACCGCGACGCTGCGGAGTGATGTTGTTATCCACAGGACGTCGATGTCCTGAGCCGCGTTGTCCACAGCCTGGCCTGAGTTTTCCACAGGTTGCTGTGGTTCTCCGTTTAACTCAACGTGGCTGAGCGAACACGGTTACGGCAGTTTCCGAGATGTGCCGGGGAGGGCGACCGGCGGCCGCACTCCCCGGGCACGCTCACGCCTTGGCCTTGCCCAGGATTCGGTTCATCGTGGTCCCGCAGACCGGGCACTTGCCCTTGGCCATGTTCATGCCGGTCTTCGAGACCTCCACGTTGCCCTGGAAGTCACGCTTCTCCTTGCACTTGACGCAGTAGCCGTTGTACGTGGTGTCGGCCACGGTTCCTCCTCGTCGTTCTCGTCGGCCGCTCGGCCCGATGCCTTGTTCGCGGCCACGGGCGCGAACCTGTCTGCGGCGCTGGACCGTTTCGCGGTCACGCGGATGTGGCCACCCGTCCGGGGCGGTCACTTACCCAGGTCAGGCCGGTTCCATGTCAACGCAGCGTCGGCGGTGTCGCCGACGAAGCGAGTGTGCCGGTACGAACTATCCTTTTCCGCCAGGTTTGCCGGGACACGCCGATGAATCCCTTCAGATAGGCAGAAAACGGACGAGAAGGTCGCCGAAGCGGCTGACTCGACCATGGTCTAGTTAGACTTGTGTCTCCGGTGTTGCCGGTGAGGAAAATTTTTTCGGGTATATCCGGTCGAAGCGCGCATTTTCCGTGACAGTCATTGCCCGTACTCTTGCGGTGACCAGGGGCATCCGGATTAGCGTCTCAACGTGAACCCGAATCTGGGCCGCGCGAGCCGGTAATGGTCCGCGCGCGCAAGCCTGTCGTGGAAGTGCGGCGCAGTCAGCGCCGGCGACGGACGGTGTCCGCGTATCGCGACGGCGAGCGAGTCGTGGTACTCATCCCGGACCGCTTCTCACGTGCCGAGGAAACCGAGTGGGTCGAGCGGATGCTCGCCCGGCTCGCCGCCCGTGAGGAACGCCTGCGGTGCACCGACGCGGAACTACTCGCCCGCGCTCACCGGCTGGTCGGGCGGTACCTGGCCGACTACGCGGATCAGGTGGTGCCGGCCAGCGTGCGCTGGGTCACCAACCAGAACGGCCGCTGGGGGTCCTGTACTCCCGACGACGCCACGATCCGGATATCCCACCGCATCCAGGAGATGCCCGACTGGGTCATCGACTACGTGGTCCTGCACGAGCTGGCACATCTGGTCGTGCCGAGCCACAACACCCGCTTCTGGGACCTGGTGAACCGCTTCCCCAAGGCCGAGCGTGCCCGCGGCTACCTGGAGGGGGTCTCGGCGGCAGGCAGCCTGGTGATGGGCTGAGGGGGAGCGCCTCTCGGTAGGGTGAGCGGGTGACGCGGCGGGTGGTTGTGGCGATGCTGGTGCCGGTGTCGTGGAGCCCACCCGGTGTCGACCTGCGGGCCTGGCGGGCCGCGATGGCCGAGGACGTGGTGGACCTGCTGGCGCGGCTGGCGCAGGCGGAGGCGGCGATCGCCGTGGTGCCCGCCGACCGTGACCTGGCCGACGAGATCGCCTGGCCCGGCACCCGGATCTACGAGGTTCCCGAGCCGACCGTGCTGCCGGTGCTGAAGGCCGCCGCCGAGGACGGGTTCGACCAGGCCGCCGTGATCGCCGCTGACGCCCCCGACGTCCCCGGCATGACCCTCGGCAAGCTGCTCCGGCCGCTGGACAGCAAAGCGGTCGCGGTCGCGCCGAACGGGCCCGGAAGCGGGCTGTTCGGCGTCGCGACGTCCCTGCCGGCGCCAGGCTGGCTCGTCGATCACGACCTGGACACCGCCTCGGCCCCGCTGCTGCGCAGAACGGCGCCATCGCCGGGTGACGTCACGTCCACCCCGCAATGGCGCCGCCTGCGCGGTCCGGCCGACCTGGCGACGCTGGACGTCGCCCTGGAGGGCTGGGAGAACACCCGAGCCCTGCTCGGCGGCTAGTCCTCGGTCGGGCCGTCCTCCATGCCCTCCAGCTCGCTGATGTCCCAGTCCGACCGGCTCCGGGCGAACGTCGCCGGGTCGGCGAAGTCGTCGTCGGTGGGTAGCAGGTCGGGGTGGTCCCAGAGCGCGTCGCGCCCGGCGATCCCACGGTTCTCGGTGACCGCCGTCCACAGCGCGCCGGCCTCGCGCAGCCGGCGCGGCCGCAGCTCCAGGCCGACCAGCGCGGCGAACGTCTGCTCGGCCGGCCCGCCCGCTGCCCGGCGCCGCCGGAACGCCTCGCCGAGTGCGGCCACCGAGGGCAGCCGATCACCGGCGGCGGCGTCGACCACGTGGCCGACCCAGCCCTCCACCAGTGCGAGCGCCGTCTCCAGCCGGGCCAGGCTCGCCTTCTGCTGCGGCGTGTCCTCGGGCGTGAAGATGCCCTCCAGCGCCATCGCCTGCATCGACTCGGGATCGGTGGGATCGACCCGGCTCATCGCCTCCTCGATCGCCTCCCGGTTCACGGTGATCCCGGTCGCGTACGTCTCGACGGCGCTCAGCACGTGCGCCCGCAACCACGGGACGTGCCCGAAGAGCCGCTGGTGCGCCGCCTCACGCAGGGCGACGTACAGGCGTACCTGATCTTCGGGAAGCTCGAGGCCGGACCCGTACGCCTTGATGTTGGACGGGATGAGTGCGGCCGTGCCCGCCGGGCCGAGCGGAAGCCCGATGTCGCCCGCGGAGAGCACCTCCGCGGCGAGCTGGCCGAAGGCCTGCCCGAGCTGGCCGCCGAAGAGCGCGCCGCCCAGGGTGGCGACCATCGACTGCATCGGGCCGAGCTGGGCGCGGGCCTCCTCGGGCACCAGGTCTCCCATGGCGCCCACCATGCGGCCGGCGATCGGCTCGCACAGCTTCTTCCACACGTCCAGGGTGTTGTAGATCCACTCGTTGCGGTTCCACGCGACGGCCTTGTGGATGCCGCTCGGAAGGGCGGTCACCGGGTCGAGCCACAGGTCGGCGAGTCGCAGAGCCTCCTCGACCTGATGGCGTTCCAGCATGTTCACCGCCGGGTCGCCGGTCGCGGAGAGCTGGCTGGCGGCGACCTGCCGGGCCAGGTCCCAGTTGACCGGGCCACTGCCGGGAGCGGCGAACATCTGCTGCAGCTGCGCCATGAACTGCTGCATCTGCTGCGGGTCGGAGGGGTCGGGCGGCTGAGCGCCCGGCAGGGAGAAGCCGAACGGGATATCAGGCACGACCCCCACGGTACGCGCGAAATGCCCGCAGCGGACTGAGGGAGGTATCAGCTCAGAGAGAACTCAGGGTAGGTGGGTACGCTCACGCGCATGAGACGTCGCGGTGTCACCGTCATCCTCGGCGCCCTGATCACCGCTCTCCTGGCAGCCGGTGTCATGGTCGCACCCCTGCCTTACGTGGTGCTCAAACCCGGACCCACGGTCAACACCCTAGGCTCGGACAACGGCACCGAGGTGATCCAGATCAAAAAAGGTGACACCTCGACCTCCGCGGGTCAGCTCCGTCTCACCACCGTCAACGTGCAGTCGCAGGTGGAGCTCGTGTGGGCCATCCGTGGCTGGCTGAGCGGCGAGGACGCGGTCGTCCCGCGGGAACTGATCTATCCGCCGGACCAGAGCGAGAAGCAGGTCCAGGAGCAGAACGCCCAGGAGTGGAAGCAGTCGCAGACCAGCGCCGAGACCGTCGCGCTGCGCGAGCTGGGCTACCCGGTCCAGACCTACGTGTTCGAGCTCACGCCGGGCGGCGCGGCCGACGGCGCGCTCCGGAAGAACGACGTGATCACCGCGATCGACGGCACCGCGATCACCCGGCCGGGACAGGTCACCGAGCTGGTCCGGGCCAAGCCGGCGGGGACCACGCTGAGCGTCGCCTACGAGCGGGACGGCAAGGCGGCCACCGCCGCGGTCACCACGAAGGCCGCCGCGGACGACGACACCCCGCGACTCGGCATCGAGATCCGGACCAAGCAGCCGAACCCGTTCGACATCGAGATCGACCTCGACAAGATCGGTGGCCCGAGTGCCGGGCTGATGTTCAGCCTCGGCATCATCGACAAGCTCAAGCCGGAGGACCTCACCGGCGGCAAGATCATCGCGGGCACCGGAACCATCGACGACGACGGTAATGTGGGCGCGATCGGCGGCATCCCGCAGAAGCTGGTGGGTGCCAAGGAAGCCGGTGCCGAGCTCTTTCTGGTGCCCAAGGACAACTGTGCGGAGGCGCTGCGCAACGCGGTGCCCGACCTGCCCATGGCCGAGGTGGCCACGGTGGACGACGCCCTCACCGCACTCAAGACCTTCACCGCCGGCGGGACCCCGAAACCCTGCTCGGCGGCGTGATGCCCGTGCCGGTAGTGACGAGACAGTTCTGCCGCGTATCGAAGCCGGATGCGACATCGTAAGGTGAAACACCGGCCAGACGAAGTGTGGAGCCAACGTTGGTCATGCGTAACAGTCCTCTACCGAGGATGAGCCGGCGCGGTCGCGTGACCGTCGGCGTCCTGGTCGGGGTCTTTATTCTTTTCACTCTGCTCGGGTGGGGCATCGACGCCTACTCCGACTACCTGTGGTTCTCCGAGGTGGAGAAGACAAGCGTCTTCTCCGGCGTGCTGCTCACCAAGCTGACGTTGTTCGTGGTGATCGGCGCTCTGATGGCCCTGGTGGTGGGCGGGAACCTCTACCTGGCGTACCGGCTGCGACCGCTGCTGCGCCCACATTCGGCGGAACAGGCCACCCTGGAGCGCTACCGGATGATCCTGGCGCCCCGGCTGGGCACCTGGATCGCCGTGGTCAGCCTGATCATCGGCTTCTTCGCCGGCCTCTCCGCACAGGCCCGCTGGAACGACTGGATGCTGTTCCGCAACGGCGGTGACTTCGGCGTCACGGATCCGCAGTTCCAGGTCGACATCGGCTTCTACATCTTCGACTATCCGCTGCTGCGTTACCTGCTCGGCGTGGGCTTCACCGCGGTGGTGCTCTCGGTGCTCGGCTCGCTCGCGGTGCACTACATCTTCGGCGGCGTCCGCCTTCAGGGCGTCGGCGACCGGATGACCACCGCCGCCCGGGCCCACCTCACCTCGCTGGTGGCGCTCTTCGTCCTGCTCAAAGCCGTGGCGTACGTGCTGGATCGGCGCGCCCTGCTGCTTGAGCAGCACGTCTCCCCGGGGCTGTACGGTGCCGGCTACACCGACGTGAACGCGTTGCTGCCGGCCAAGGAGATCCTCGCCTACATCTCCGTGGTGGTGGCGATCGCGATCATCGTCTTCTCCAACGCGGTGATGCGAAACCTCGTCTGGCCCGGCGTCTCCCTCGCCCTGCTGGCCATCTCGGCCGTGGCGATCGGCGGCATCTACCCGCTGGCGGTGCAGAACTTCCAGGTGAAGCCGAGCCTGTTCGACAAGGAACAGGCCTACATACAGCGGTCCATCGAATCTACCCGGGACGCGTTCGGGCTGACGAACACCGAGGTCAGCCAGTATCGGGCGAGCAGCGGCAGTCCACCGGCGACCCTGGCCGCCGACACCAGCGCGCAGAACGTACGGCTGATCGACCCGCAGCTGGTCTCCCAGGCGTTCACCCAATCCCAGCAGTCCCGCGGCTTCTACGACTTCGGCGAGAAGCTCGACGTCGACCGGTACACGATCGACGGCAAGACGCAGGACTACGTGGTCGGTGCCCGTGAGATCAACGACGAGAAGCTCACCGCTCAGCAGCGCAACTGGCTGAACCGGCACACCGTCTACACCCACGGCTACGGCCTGGTGGCGGCGCCGGCCAACCAGGTGTGCGGCACCGGCCTGCCGTACTTCGTCTCCGGCTTCCTCGGCGCCGAGGCGCGGACCGGCAACAACTGTTCCGCGTCCACCGACCTGATCAAGGCCGATCAGCCGCGGATCTACTACGGCGAGCAGTCCAGCGAGTACGCGATCGTCGGACAGGAGGACTCGAACAAGAAGGTCGAGTTCGACCGGCCGCAGGAGCAGAACACCGATGCCTCGGAGCTCTACACGTACGACGGCAAGGGTGGCGTGCCGATCGGCTCGTTCTTCCGGCGCATGGTCTTCGCGATCAAGAACACCGAGAGCAACTTCCTGCTGTCCGACGCGGTCAACGGCGACTCCCGGCTGATGTACACCCGGACCCCGCGTGAGCGCGTGGAGAAGGTCGCGCCGTTCCTCACCATCGACGGCGACCCGTACCCGGCCGTGGTCGACGGGCGGATCACCTGGATCCTGGACGGCTACACCACGGCGCGGACCTACCCGTACGCCCAGAAGATCAACCTGGCCACCGAGACCCGGGACGAACTGACCGGCCAGGGCTCGTTCGCGCTGGCCCGCGACGACGTCAACTACATGCGCAACTCGGTGAAGGCGACCGTGGACGCGTACGACGGGACGGTCACGCTCTACGAGTTCGACGATCAGGACCCGGTCCTCAAGGCCTGGAACAAGGCGTTCGGCGGCGACCTCGTGGTGCCCAAGGCGCAGATCCCGACCGATCTCGCGGCGCACTTCCGCTACCCGGCCGACCTGTTCAAGGTCCAGCGCAACCTGCTGACCAAGTTCCACGTCAGCGACCCGCGGACGTTCTTCTCCGGCGACGACTTCTGGCAGGTGCCGAACGCGCCGGACTCGCCGCAGGCCGGTGTCAAGCAGCCGCCGTTCTACCTGAACGTCAAGCTGCCCGAGCAGGAGGAGAACCGCTTCCAGCTCACCTCGGGTGTCACACCGGCCAACCGGGAGAACATGGCCGCCCTGATCTCCGCGTCGTACGTCGACGGCCAGCCCAAGATCGAAGTGCTTGAGCTACCCGACGACACGGTGGTACCCGGCCCGGTCCAGGTGCACCAGCGGATGGTCAACAACTACAACATCTCGCAACAGCTGGCGCTGCTCACCCGCGGCGGGCAGGCATCCGTCCTCTACGGCAACCTCATCTCGCTGCCGCTGGGCGAGGACATCCTCTACGTGGAACCCGTCTACGTGAAGAGCAGCCAGGCCAACGCGGCGCCACTGCTGCAACGCGTGCTGGTCTCCTACGGCGACGGGGGCACCTACGTGGTGCTCGAGGACAGCCTGACCGATGCGCTCAAGGCCCTCGCCGAGCTGGGCAAGACAGCCGGCACGCCGAGCCCCGGTAACACCGGTACCCCGGGTAACACGCCGACGACGCCGACACCGAACGTGCCGCCCGGCACGATCAGCCCCGAACTGTCCCAGGCCGCGGCGGACGTGGACAAGGCCATCGAAGACCTCCGGGCCGCTCAGATCGCCGGAGACTTCGCCAAACAGGGAGAGGCGCTGAAGGCCCTGGACGAGGCGATGTCCCGCTTCCAGAGCGCACAGAACGCGGTAGCCGGCACCACGCCGGCCAGCCCCGCACCGTCCGGAGCACCAAGCCCCGCCCCGTCCGCGGGCGGCTGAACCTAGGCGTGCTCCGGGGGCGTTTTGCAGCCCCCGGAGCACGTGCGCTACTGTTACCAAGCCGACGCGGGGTGGAGCAGCTCGGTAGCTCGCTGGGCTCATAACCCAGAGGTCGCAGGTTCAAATCCTGTCCCCGCTACGAGGTTCTGGGGCCCCCTGTTCGCGGAAAGCGCGAACTGGGGGCCCTCTTCGCATTCCTTCCCCGGGGCCGAGCCCCGGACCCCACGTTGCGGCGGTTGCGGTGGGTGCGTTTCTTGCGCTTCTTTTTTGGTACGGGGTGGGTTGTTCTGCCGGATTTGGATCGTTGTCTGGCTACGCCGCGGTCTCATCTGTGGGGCTGCTTCAGCGCGGGCGCCGGGGCGGGGTGGGTGGGAACGGCCCACAGGCGCCTCGCACCCCACGGGCCGGTGTGGTGCTTCGCTCCAGAGGGCCGTTTCTGATCAGCAATTAGGGCTGGGTCAGCAGGTGGTGTGGCCCCTGCCGGGGGTGGTCCAGCGGCAGGTGTCGATCGGGTTGTTGGTGGTCGTGCGCAGGGTTGCGGTGTCGCCGGTGTTGCCCCACACGTGGTTGGACCTGTTCGTCGGCTTCGGGGCCGGCGTGGTGGGTGTCGGCGCTTCGTTACCGCGGCGAGACATGGAACTGCCCTCCGGAAACGGGTTCCGGAGGGCAGTTCTAGGTGTGGCTGACGATCAGCAGGCGCTCCAGCCCTTACCGGGCTTGGTCCAGCGGCAGGTGTCGATCGTCTTGTTGGCGGGGGTCCGCAGGGTCGCGGTGTCGCCGCCGTTGTTCCAGACGTGCTTGGTCTTGCCCCAGTACCGGACGGTGGACTTGTTGGTGCCCTTGCCGGTGTGGACGATCACGCTCTTGCCGGCGCCCAGGTTGTAGGTGCTGGTGAAGCGGTAGAGGTTGCCGGCCCGGTCACGGACCGTCCAGCCCTTCAGGTTGATCGTCTTGTTGGTCTTGTTGGTGAGCTTGTAGTACTCGCCATTGATGCTCTTGTTCTTGCGGGTGTCCTTGCCCGGAGCGTTGAACTGGATCCGGGTGAACTGGACCGAGCCCACCGCCGGGCCGGCCGGCGCGGCCGGCGGCTTGGTGGGCGTGGCCGGCGGCTTGGTGGGGGTGACCGGCGGCTTGCTCGTGCTCGGGCTGGGGCTCGGGCTGCTCGAGCTCGGGCTCGGGTTCGGGTTGTCGACCGGGCCGCCGTCCGGATCCGCGATGGTCGGGTTCGGCACCGGGTTGCTGCCGGAGGGAGCCGTGCTGTCGGTGGCCGGGGAGCCGGCGACCGTCACCCGGACGTTGTTCGAGTAGTTCGCGATGATCAGGTTCGTCGCGCTGGCGAAATCGGCCTTCTCGTCGGCCGTGCCCCCGTCGGTGAAGTTGCCGACGTACGCGCGGAAGGTGTGGGCACCCGCAGGCAGGCCGGTGAGTACGTCACCCCAGCCCGCGGCGGCGCCTTCACCGCTGGTGGCTCCGGTGCCGGCCTGGACCCACGCCGTGCCGTTGTAGCGCTGGATGATGACGGGGAAGCCCGCCTGGCCCGGGTTGACGTTGACCTGGAAGCTGACCGCACCGGCCCCGTTGGGCTCAGCCGAAAGCCCCGCCTGCACCCGCACGGCGGCATACCGGCGGTTCGAGAACCCGTCCTTGGTGCCCACCATCATGATGTGCCCCGAGTCCATGGGCCGGGTGATGCTCCAGCGGCCGGAGGCGTTCGACGTGGTGGTCACCGCCGGCCACGTGTTCGGCCCGGTCTGCGCCTTGCTGTAGTCGGGTGCCGGCGTGTTCTTCAGCTGGTCGACGGTGTACTTGCTGGCCCAGTTGTAGGCGTCCTCATAGAGGGTGACCTCGGTGTTGGGGGCGGCGGTGCCGCTCAGGACCACCGGGTCGTCGGTGTTGAAGCCGTTCGCCACCGGGACCTTGTCGAACGTCGGGGCGTCGGCGGCGAACGCCGGCGTGGGCGCCATCAGCACCGCTGCGGTGATCACACCGAAGGCGGCGCTGGCGCCGAAGAGACGGTTTTGCATCTAGTGGTTCCTTTTCGAGGGGCGGCTCGCCGCCGGCTGCGAGAGACGGAACTGCCCTCCGGGGTACGAATCCCAGAGGGCGGTTCCAGATGATGCGGTGATTCAGGCGATCAGCAGGTGGTGTAGCCCTTGCCGGGCTTGGTCCAGCGGCAGGTGTCGATCGTCTTGTTGGCGGGGGTCCGCAGGGTCGCGGTGTCGCCGCCGTTGTTCCAGACGTGCTTGGTCTTGCCCCAGTACCGGTTGGTGCGCACGTTGCTGCCCTTGCCGGTACGGACGATCGTGCTGTTGCCGGCCGCCAGGTAGTAGTTGCTGGTGAACCGGTAGAGGTTGCCGGCCCGGTCACGGATCGTCCAACCGAAGAGGTTGATGACCTTCTTGGTCTTGTTGGTGATCCGGAAGTACTCGCCGTTGATGCTCTTGTTCGTCTTGCGGTCCGCGCCCGGAGCGTTGTACTGGATCCGGGTGAACTGGACCGAACCGACGGCCGGAGCGGCAGGCACCGTCGGCACGGTCGGCTTCGGCGTCGGCGTGGTGGGCTTCGGCGTCGGCGAGGTCGGCGTCGTCGGCTTGCTGGGGCTCGGGCTGGGCGACGTGGGAGTGCCCCCACCGGTGCCGGCGACCGTGACGTTGTCCGTGAACGTGTTCGCCTCGATCAAGTTTTCCTCGGAGGCGTAAGCCGGCTTTCCGGCCTCGGCCACAACCGCGCGGTAGGTCTGCTGACCCGCCGGCTGACCGGTGGCCGTGCCCTGGAACTCCGCGTCCTTGTCACCGTCATCGCCTTCGGGCAGGACATCGGATTCCTTGCCCTTGGGTCCGTCGGTGTAGCCCGAGGCGACCTCTACCCAGCTGCTGCCGTTCTGCCGCTCGATCTTGACCGGGAACCACGGCTGGTCCGGGCTGGCGTGGTACCGGTAGCTGATGGCGTTGGCAGCGGTCGACGTGACCTCGAGGGTCCCGCCGACCTTCATCGGCGCCGTCACGATCGGCGAGTACTCGTCCTCGGCCTCGACGGCCCAGACGAAACCCGAGTCCATGTCGCGGGAGATCGTCCAGTTGCCGCTCGCGTCCGCCGTGACCGTGACCGGGTGGTCGTACTCGTCCGCCACGGGAAGGTCGGCGCCCGTCTTGGCGTCACCGCGCCAGATGTACGCACGCTCGTGCAGCGTAACCGGCTTGTTCGGCGTCGCCTTGCCGGTGAGCTGCACGGTGGCGAAGCCGGTGGGGACGGTGGGCTTGTTGAAAGTCGGCACGTCGGCCGCGAAGGCGGGAGTCGTCCCCGTCAGGCCCGTGCCGGCGATGAGCACACCCAAAGCGGTTCCTACGCCGAAAATCGTTTTCGGTCGTGTCTGCATGTGTAGTGGTCCTCCGTCGTGGGGCAGTGCTGAAGGTGCCCGCGCCAGGATCGAACGGTGACGCTATCGAGGATTTACCTTCATGGTCATCGTTCCAACAGACCGGGACCTTACCTGCTGGTCCGGCTTTGCGCGGCCCCTGCGGCCGGTAAGTGATCGAACTTGCACGCGGAAATGGCTTTACGGACGATGTCGGTAAGGTGTTTGACGCGCGCGGGTCCGCTGATATCGGCGAAATCGGTCAGCACACCGATTCTGCCCGAACCACTGCGACCCGGGCGCTCAGTTCTACGGAAACGGATGAGATGACTCGCCTGGCTGCCGATTGTGCTCGCTGCGCCGCGCTCTGTTGCGTAGCTCCGGCCTTTGCCAAATCCTCCGATTTCGCCATTGACAAGCCCGCTGGGCGCCCCTGTCGCAATTTGAACGACGACTTTCGATGCGATATTCACGAGGAGCTGCCCCGCCGTGGCTTCCGCGGGTGTGTGGTCTTCGACTGCTTCGGCGCCGGCCAGCGGATCACTCAGGAGACGTTCGGCGGGCGGGACTGGCGATCCGCGCCGGAGCTGGCCGGTGACATGTTCGCCGTGCTGCCGGTGATGCGGCAGCTGCACGAGCTGATGTGGTACCTCACCGAGGCGCTGGCACTGGACGAGGCGCGGCGCCTGCATCCCGAACTGCGTGCCGCGTTGACCGAGACGGACGGGCTCGCGGCCGGCACTCCCGCGGAATTGCGGGTACTCGACGTGCACGCGTACCGGGGCAGGGTTAATCCGTTGTTGCGGCGCGCGAGTGAGATGGTGCGCGCCAAGGCCGGCGGCCGCCGGCCGGACCACAGTGGAGCTCAGCTGATCGGCCGCCGCATGCGCGGCGCCGATCTGCGTGGCGCGAGTTTCCGCGGTGCCGTGCTGATCGGCGCCGACCTGCGCGGTGCGGACCTGCGGCGGGCCGACTTCACCGGCGCGGACCTGCGCGGCGCCGATCTGCGCGAGGCCGATCTGCGGGGTGCGCTATTTCTCACCGCCGCCCAGCTGCGCTCCGCGGTGACGGGCGCCGATCACCCCTAGGATGTACGGATGCAGCAGGTATCCGGTGTGGTGTGGGTCCTGACGGTTCTGGGCATTGTCGGTCTCCTGCTTTTCGACTTCTTCTTCCACGTCCGGCGTGCCCATGTGCCCAAGCTCCGTGAGGCCGCACTGTGGACGTCGCTCTACGTCTCCATCGCGATCCTGTTCGGTGTCGGCGTCTGGGTGTTCGGCGGCTCCACCATGGGCGCGGAGTATTTCGCCGGATACGTCACCGAGGAGGCGCTCTCGGTCGACAACCTCTTCGTCTTCCTGCTGCTGATGAGCAGTTTCAAGGTGCCGCGCGCGGACCAGCAGAAGGTGCTGCTCTTCGGCATCGTGGTGTCGCTGCTGGCCCGGACCGGTTTCATCCTGGTCGGCGCGGCCCTGATCAATTCATTCGCATGGATCTTCTATCTCTTCGGGCTGATCCTGCTGATCACCGCGGGCAACCTGCTGCGGGAGAAACACGACGAAGAGGGCGAGCCGCCGAACAACTTCATCATCCGGCTGGCCCGGCGGTTCCTGCACACCTCGGACAAGTACGACGGGGACAAGCTGTTCACCTACCAGGACGGCCGCCGGGTGCTGACCCCGATGCTGCTGGTCATGGTGGCGATCGGCGGCACCGACATCCTGTTCGCGCTGGACTCCATCCCGGCGATCTTCGGGTTGACCCAGAACGTCTACCTGGTCTTCACCGCCACCGCCTTCTCCCTGCTCGGGCTCCGGCAGCTCTACTTCCTGATCGACGGCCTGCTGGACCGGCTGGTCTACCTGTCCTACGGGTTGGCGGCCATCCTCGCCCTGATCGGCGTGAAGCTGGTGCTGCACGCGCTGCACGAGAACAACGTGCCGTTCATCAACAGCGGCGATCCGGTCCACGTCACCGAGATCCCCACCGTGGTCTCGCTCGCGATCATCATCGGCGTCCTCGTGATCACCGTGGTCGCTTCGCTGCTCAGTCCGAAGGGCCGCGCCCGGACGTACGTCTCGAACGCCCGCCGGCATGCCAACGAGTTCCTCGACATCGAGACCGACCCGGCGTATTGCGACGAGATCTTCCACCGGCTGCTGATCGAGGAGGAGAACCTGCGGCAGCTGCCCGAGCGGTACCGGGCTCGCATCCGCCAGCAGGACGAGCTGATGGACCTGCTGCGCCGGGCACACCAGGTGCACGACGAACGGGTCGCCGACGGGCGGTGTTTCGCTCCGTCGACGACCTGACTGGGGTCAGCGGCGCGGGCCGGACTCCCCGTCGAGGTACGCGGAGAGGTTGGTGCTCCGGCCCGGGACGTCGTCCGAGGCGTCGGAGATCAGGCTGGCGACCCGGGCGGCCAGGCTCGCCGCGCGGGAGGCCAGGTCCGGCTCGGCGTACCGGCTGTCCTGCTCGGCTCGGATGGCCTGTTCGGCGCGGATCGCGTCGGCGGCCAGGCCGGGACGCTCGGGGTAGGCGCGGCTGCCGGAAATCGGCGTCCCGGAGACCGGAGCCGAGGAGACCGGCTGCTCGGTGTGGACCGGCTCCGGGTACGCGGGCTGCGCGGCGTACTCCGGCTCAGGGGCGGGCACCGGCACAGCGCCGAGCATCGTCACCGTCTGGCCCTCGCCGCCCTGGTAGTTGCTGAACTCCGGCCCGATCACCAGGCGGGACAGCATCCGGGCCTGCACGGCCGGCACGCCGATCTCGTCGGCGTTGTCCACCCGGAACCGGGCGATCGCCTGGCGGATCACGTTGGCGAGCCGGTCCGCGTCGCCGACCTTCGTCACATCGCCGCCGGCGAAGACCAGTGCCGGGAAGCTGCCCTCCGGGCCGGTGCAGACCAGCTGGATCTGGGTGACCGTGGCGTTGCGGCCGGTTTCCCGGTTTCCCGGCTGGACCCGAAGATGCTGCGGCCAGAGCCAGAACAGCTCGCCGTTACTCAGTGTTGTGGCGCTTGCGTGCGCGAACCGCACCCGGCGGTCCGTGACGAGGACGTCGGTCTCCTCCGGCAGCGTCCAGCGCGGCAACGAGGACGCCTTGTCGAACCCGTACTCCGCGACGGCGCAGCGGCCTCGCCAGAGCACTCGCTCGCCACTGTCGAGCGGTCCGAGGTCGGTGCCCGTCGCCGACAGGAAGTGCTGGTGGAACATGGTTGCCTTCCCCGTGCTCGCCGCGATCGGTAAACACGCGGCCGGAACGATTACAGCGGGTCGCGGGCGGTGTCGCCAGTCACCCGATGCGAATCACACTGTAACTTCCGAAATCGACATCCGGTGGTGACCGTCGCCGCACCATCGGCCGACCCATCCCTCACTTTCGGTTACTGAACAATCCTTCCGGCGGTAGCGGGGAGGCGATCGCCGTCGCGTCCGGTACGGGTGCGGCGCCCCCCGTGAAGCGGTCGAGATCCGTCTCGACCCGCCCGGGGAACCAGTCCCCGGCGGCGCGCCGGGTCAGCTCCGCGATCGGCGGCGGGGTACGCCCGGCGAGCACCACGAGATTGCCGAACCGGCGGCCGCGCAGCACTCCGGCGTCGGCGATCACACAGGCCTCGGGCAGCGCGGCGCGGATCGTGGCGACCTGGCTGCGGGCGTGCCGCAGGGGCGGACCGTCGGCCACGTTGGCGATCAGCCATCCGGCCGGGTCCAGGACCCGGGCCACCTCCTGCAGGAATTCGGCGGAGGCCAGGTGGGCCGGGGTACGCGCGCCGGCGAAAACGTCCAGGACCACCACGTCGTACCCGCTGTCCCGCATGCCCTCGACGGCCGCGCGGGCGTCGGATACGCGTACCCGGATATTGGCACCGGCCGGAAGCGGCAGTGCCTGCCGGACCAGTTCCACCAGCGGCCCGTCGATCTCCACCACCCGCTGCGGCGAGCCTGGCCGCGTCGCGGCCAGGTAGCGCGGCAGCGTCAGCGCGCCGCCGCCCAGATGAAGGGCGCGCAGCGGCCGCCCGGCGGGCGCCGCCAGGTCGATCGCCGCGGCCATCCGGCGGATGTACTCGAACTGCAGATAGGTCGGGTCGGCGAGGTCGACGTGCGACTGCGGCGCACCGTCCAGCAGCAGCGTCCAGGCGGTGTCCCGGTCCGGGTCGGGGACCAGCTCCGCGACGCCCGAAGCGACCGTCTCCACCCGCCGCCGGGTCGTCCTGCGCTGTGCCATCCGGCCAGTATCCAGGGAGCAGCTCGGTTGCACGCCGCAGGGAACCCAGCGATCACACCGCAAAGTTCCGACGTATCGGAGCGTGAGCGCTTTCGAGCAGACGTTGACCCGGCGCACGGTGCTGGGCGGGGTGGCAGCCGCGGGCGCGGCGGTCACCCTGGCCGGTACACCCGCGGCCGCGGCTGCGGCCCCCGCCTCCTTCCTCCCCGCCGACCCGCTGCTGCACCTGCTGCGCCGGGCCACCTTCGGGCCGAGCCCCGCGTCGATTGCCGAGATCCGCAGGCTGGGTGCGAAGGCCTGGCTGGACCGCCAGCTGAACCCGTCGGCCATCCCCGACAAGGTCGTCGACGGGCTGCTGACCCGGCTGCCGCTGAGCGGGCTGGGTATCACCGACATCCGGGCTCAGGTGTCCGCCGGCAAGCTCAAGCAGTACAGCTGGGACCCGATGTGGCAGCTCGCCTTCGCCGCGGCCGGCCGGGCGATCTGGAGCGAGCGGCAGCTGTTCGAGGTGATGGTCGACTTCTGGAGCAACCACCTCAACGTCACCTGCCCGTACGGCGACGTCTGGGACAGCCGCGTCGACTACGACCGCAACGTGATCCGCAAGTACGCCCTCGGCAGCTTCGCCGACCTGCTCAAGGCCTCGGCCCGGCACCCGGCGATGCTGACCTACCTGGACAACCGGTACTCCACGAAGGCCGCGCCGAACGAGAACTACGGACGTGAGCTGCTGGAACTGCACACGGTCGGTCTCGCGTACACCGAGTCGGACGTGCTCGGCGCCGCCCGCCTGCTCACCGGCCTGACCGTGGATCACGCCACCGGGAAGTACCGGTACGACGCCGCTGGCCACGCCACCGGGGCGATCCGGGTGCTCTCGTTCCAGCACGCCAACGCCACCGCCGCGGGCGGTGAGGCGGCCGCGCTGGCGTTGCTCGACTACCTGGCCCTGCACCCGGTCACGGCCCGCCGGATCGTCACGAAGCTCTGCGTCCGGTTCGTCGCCGACGAACCCCCGGCCGGTCTGATCACCGCGCTGGTCAAGGTCTACCTGGACAACAAGTCGGCGATCGTGCCCGTGCTGCGGGCCCTGTTCACGTCGGCCGAGTTCGCGGCCTCGATCGGGGCCAAGACCCGGACGCCGCTGGAGGATCTGGCCGCGACCGTGCGCACGCTCGGCTACGGCCCGGCGACCAGCGGAACCAAGTTCCTGGAGAGCCTGTACTGGATGTGCCGGGACGCCGGGCACGCGCCGCTGTTCTGGGGGCCGCCGAACGGCTATCCGGACGTGGCGAGCGCGTGGGCGTCCCCGTCCGGACTGCTGGTGCGGTGGAACTTCCACCTCTCCATCGCGGCCGGGTGGTGGCCGGACACGCTGGTCAGGCCGGCGTCGCTGGCGACCGGGATGGTGGGAGTGCTGCCGGCCACGTACGGCGCGCTCATCGCGGCGGTGGGCACCCGGCTGCTCGGCGTGGCGCCGACCGCCCAGCAGACCGCCGCGCTGGCCGCCTTCTACGGAAAGACGCCGGCGTCACCGCTGAAGCCGAACGACCCCGCCGTGGGCTGGATGTTCCCGTACCTGATGGGGATGCTGCTGAACTCCCCGTCCTTCGCGCTGAGGTGACTGCGATGACCACACACACCTGTACGTCGCGGCGCCACCTGCTGGCCGCCGGCCTGGCCGGAGCCGGGCTCGCCGCGGCCGGGCTCGACACCAGCCTGGCGTTCGCCGCCGAGCCCGGGTACGCCGGCGACGTACTGGTGCTGCTCTCGCTGCGGGGCGGGTTCGACGGGCTTTCCGCCGTGGTGCCCGCCGGTGACGCCGCCTATTACTCGGCTCGGCCCGGGATCGCCGTACCGAAGTCCCAGCTGATCGGCGGGGACTCGTTCTTCGGGCTGCACCCGGCGCTCGCGCCGCTGCTGCCGTACTGGACCGGCGGGCAGCTCGCCGCGGTGCACGCGGCCGGCCAGCCGGCGCCGAACCGGTCGCACTTCTCGGCGATGGAGGAGCTGGAGCGGGCGGCGCCGGGCACCTCGCTGCGTACCGGCTGGTTGAACCGGATGCTCGGCACGCTCGGCTCGACCGACCCGTTCCACGCGATCGCGATGGGAACGGCCCGGCCGGCCCGGGTGCTCGCCGGCCCGGCGCCGTACCTCGGACTGACCTCGGTCGACGACCTTCAGCTCACCGGTGAGCAGGCCGATCGGCCGATCGCCGCCACGATGGCGGCGCTCTACGCCGGCGCGCCGGTCGCGCTGTCGGCGAACGCGACGCAGTTGACCGGGGCGCTCTCCCGCGGGACGCGGCTGCGAACGGCGGGGTACGCGCCCGCGAACGGAGCGGTCTATCCGGGCACCGAGCTCGGCGGAGCGCTGCGCGACGTGGCCCGGCTGATCAAGTCGGACGTCGGGCTGATGAGCGCGACGGTCGACTCGGGCGACTGGGACATGCACGAGAATCTCGGTACGGCGGTACCCGGCCGGCGGATGTACGACCAGCTCAAGGCGCTCGCCTCGGCCCTGGCCGCGTTCGCCGCCGATCTGGGCCCGGACGGCCTGCGCCGGGTCACGCTGATCACCATCAGCGAGTTCGGCCGGCGGGTGACGCAGAACGGCTCCGGCGGCCTGGACCACGGCTACGGCAACGCCATGTTCGTGCTGGGCGGCAACGTCCGGGGCGGCAAGGTGTACGGCCGCTGGCCCGGCCTGACCACCGCCCAGTTGCGCGACGGCGACCTCGCGGTGACCACCGATTACCGTGCGGTGATCGGCGAGATCCTCCGAGCCCGCTGTGGCGTCGGCGACCTGACCGGCGTTTTTCCGGGGATCTCCGCGTCGTCGCTGGGACTCGTCACCGCACGCTGAACATGGCTATATTCGGCAAAAGTGCCATACGGTTCACAAAGCGCGTTCCACACTGAAAACCATGTCAAGCAACGTGCTGGCCGAGATCATCGGTGGACAGCGGCGACCGCTGGGTCCGCCGCCGGTCCTGGAGATGCCCGCCATCCTCGAGGCCGCCCGCCAGAGCGCGGGCGCGCCTCTGCAGATCCGGCGGCACACCTCGGAGGAGGGCGCGCCGTTCTGGCGGTGGGACTGCGGTGGTTGCGGTGAGTACGGCGGTGGCCGGCACCACGAGGACGCCGTAGCCCGGGCGCTGCGGCACTGCCGGGAACACCCGGACCATCGATCGTCCTTGCTCCCGCCGGTTCGCTGCCGGCGGCCGGACACCTACCTGCCGCTGCACCCCATGCTGTACGCCGTGGACGACGACCCGCCGCTACTGCTGGGTGTCGCCCGCCCCGGTGC
Organism: Actinoplanes aureus; assembly: GCF_015704865.1. Lineage (GTDB taxonomy): Bacteria > Actinomycetota > Actinomycetes > Mycobacteriales > Micromonosporaceae > Actinoplanes > Actinoplanes aureus. The sequence continues at coordinate 244,296 of NZ_JADQTO010000004.1, forward strand.
GCTTCTGAGCCTCGTCGACGCCTTGGTCGATCTTGTCCGAGTACTTGTCGCCGGTCCGCTGGTCGACCTGGTCGCCGGCCTTGTCCAGCCCCTGGTCGACCTGCTCGTCGTGCTTGTCCGCGAATTCCTTCGCCTCATCCATGAAGCCCATCCGTGCACTCTCCTCTCAAACCCGGGTGTCGCCGTTGCCGGTGCGCTTCTGGGCCTCGTCGACGCCTCGATCGATCTGAGCCGTGTGCTTGTGGCCGGTTCGCCGGTCCACCACGTCACCGATCTTCTCCAGGGCGACGTCGACCTTGTCGTCGTGCTTGTCGGCGAGCGCTTTCGCCTTGTCCAGGAAGCCCATGTCGTTGCGGTTACCCAGAATTCCGGCAACCTTGCGGAAAAGCCGGTCCGAAGTCACGTCGGCCAGGTCGGGGCCGAGCGGGATTCGCCAGTTCGGGTATTCGTCGAAGGTGCCCGGAAGGTTCGGCTGCCGGCGTTCCAGCAGGACGTCGTGCAGGGACGCGGTGATCAGGCGGCACGGCGTACGGGCCAGGAACCGGTGCATGGCCACCACGGTCTCCTCGGTCGTCGCCTCCTCGGCCAGCAGCCCCTCGGCGCGCAGCCGGTCGAGCAACTGGTCCCGGTCCTTCGCCCAGTTCGCCCGTTCCTGCTCCACCGGGCCGACCAGCTGTCCCAGCTCGGCGCGGACCGCCACCTGCTCACCGGCCAGGAAACCCGCCGCGGTCGGCAGGTCATGGGTGGAGATGCTGGCCAGGGCGTTGCGCGGGTAGCCGGCGGCGGGCCGGTAGCCGCCGTCGTCGTCACGGGTGAACCAGAGCACGGCCGAACCGAGCATGTTCATCCGCTCCAGGCCCTCGGTCACCACCGGCAGGACCGTGCCCAGGTCCTCACCGATCACCACGGCTCCCGCCCGGTGCGCCTCCAGCGCCAGGATGCCGAGCATCGCCTCCGGGTCGTAGTGGACGTACGTACCCGCGGCGGGGCCCATCCCGGCGGGCACCCACCACAGCCGCCAGAGCCCGGCCACGTGGTCCACCCGCAGTCCCCGGGCGTGCCGGAAGATCCGCCGCAGCATGTCCCGGTACGCCGCGTACCCGGTCTCGACGAGCCGGTCCGGCCGCCACGCCACGCCGCCCCACTCCTGCCCGAGCTGGTTGAACGCGTCCGGCGGCGCGCCGGTACGGGCCTGCATCGCCAGCACGTCCTGAAGAAGCCAGCCGTCCGCGCCGGACGGGTCGACCGCGACCGCCAGGTCGTGCACGATGCCGACCGACATGTCCCGGGCGGCGTCGGCGGCCGCGTCGAACTGCTCCTCGAGCAGTTGCTGGAGCCAGGCGTGGAAGGCGACCCGGTCGCTGCGGTAGGCGCGGACCGCGGGGGAGTCCGGCCGGCGCAGCTCCTCCGGCCACTCCCGCCAGTTCGGGCCGTGCTCCTCGGCCAGCGCGCAGAACCGGGCGAAGTCCGCCAGTCCCGGGTCGCTCTCCAGGTCGATCGGGCCGGCGAGGGGCCAGAGCAGCTCCAGCGCGGCGAGCTTGGCCGCCCACACCGCGTCGTAGTCGATCAGCCCGTCCGCGGGAGCCGCCGGCCGCAGCGCGTCCACCCGGGCCCGCAGGTCCGGATCGGCCCGCCGGTACGCCCCGGTGTCCGCCACCCGCAGGTAGAGCGGATTCGCGAAGCGCCGGCTCGACGGCGAGTACGGCGAGGCCGGCACCGGCAGAGTCGGCGTGACGGCGTGCAGCGGGTTGAGCAGCACCACGTCCGCGTCCCCGCACTCGGCCACGAAGGTGCGCAGGTCACCCAGGTCGCCCATGCCCCAGGACCCGGCCGAGTGCAGCGTGTAGAGCTGCAACATCCAGCCCCACGCCTCCGGCGGTTCGGGCAGCTCGGTCGGTACGACGACCAGGGTGACCTCCTGATCCGCCACCCGCAGCCGGTGCCAGCCGAGCGGGAGGTCGGCGGGGAGCCGGTCCACCGACAGCGTGCCGCCCTCCTCGAGAGTGATCTCGCCGCGGGCGGGCAGCGGCCCGGTGCTCCCGGCGCGCAGCACGACCGTCCCGGGCAGGCGTTGTCCCTGGTCACGGCGGCGGGCTGCGGCGAGCGACTCGCGGACCGCCGCCGGGGTTGTCGCGTCCACGCCGAGCATGCCGAGCACGCCGATCACCGACTCCGCGGCCACCGGGGTGCGCTTCCGGCGCCAGTTCTCGTACCACGTGGCCACTCCATGCGCCTCGGCCAGCGCCTCGAGATCCGGGTTCATGGTTGTTCCTTCCGTTCGGTAACGACTGTCTTACCCGTTGCGCGGATGGGTCAGCATGGAAACCATGGCTGACGTGGTGAAGTGGTGGTCCCGACTGGCCGCCGTGCTGACCGGCACGGTGATGGCACTGGTGATCCCGGCGCACGCCTGGGCGGCGAGCAACGGCGTGGCGGAGATCGCGGTGGAGGCGGCGCGGCGGCGCTCCCGCGGGCTCGGGTTCGGGGTCTTCGGCCTGCTCTGCTGCGTGGGTGTGATTGCCCTGGTCGTATTGGCGATAGTGTTGATTTCCCGGAACCGTAAGCGTCGCTGAGGGGCACCGCCCTAGCGTGGGAGCATGCGTTCCTTCGCGCTGGGCAGTGGAATCGTGGCGGTGCTCTGCGTCCCGCTGGCCGTCTCGGTGGCCGCCAACGCGTCTCCCGATGTGCTGCTGTCGCTGCGGCGGCCGGTGCTCGCCTCGTCCACCGCGAGCGTCGCCTGGGCCGCCTCCGGGATCACCGACGCCCACCAGGACACCCGGTGGGCCAGCGCGAGCGGGCCCGGCACGCAGTGGATCCAGATCGATCTCGGTGCCGCCCAGGAGGTGCGCCGGGTGCGGCTGTCCTGGGCCGGGGCGTACGCGAAGGCGTACCGGATCCAGCTCTCGGACAACGGTTCGGTCTGGACCGACCTCTACCGGACGGCGTCCGGCGACGGCGGCACCGACGACGTCCGCAACCTCCAGGGCACCGGGCGCTACCTCCGGATCCTGGCCACTCAGCGAGGCGCGACCGGCGGCTACTCGCTGTGGGACGTGCGGGCGTACGGGCCGGGTTCGGCGGCGCCGGTGACCGAGTCGTCCCGGGCGGCCGGCGTCGAAGTGCCCGCGGTCGCCGCGGATCTGACCGCCGCCGCCAAGAAGGACATCGCGCTGAAGCTGGTCTCCAGCGCGGAGAACTCGACGCTCGACTGGCGCGGGCAGTACGGGTACATCGAGGATCTGGACGACGGACGCGGCTACACCGGCGGCATCGCCGGGTTCTGCTCCGGCACCTCGGACATGCTGGCGGTGGTGACCGAGTACACCAAGCGCAAGCCGGAGAACGGGCTGGCCGGCTACCTGCCCGCGCTGCGCGCGGTGGACGGCACCGACTCGCATCGGGGCCTGGACCCCGGCTTCCCGCGCGCTTGGCAGGCCGCCGCCGGCGATGCGGTTTTCCAGAAAGTGCAGGAGGACGTACGGGACCGGATGTACTTCCGGCCGGCGGTACGGCTGGCCGAGGCGGACGGACTCCGGGCGCTCGGTCAGTTCGCCTACTACGACGCGGCGGTGATGCACGGCGTCGACGGGCTGCGTGAGATCCGGGAGAGGGCGGTGGCCGGGCAGCGGACCCCGGCGCAGGGCGGCGACGAGATCGGCTATCTGTCCGCGTTCCTCGACGCCCGGCGTGCGGAGATGCGTACCGAGCCGGCGCACCGGGACACCACCCGGGTGGACACCGCGCAGCGGACCTTCCTGCGTGCCGGCAACCTGGACCTGGCCACCCCGCTCACCTGGCGGGTCTACGGAGACCGGTACACCGTCAGCCGGTGACCGGTCTCCGCATCGCCTGAATCAGGCCCTTGTCCACTTCTGGTTGGCGGTGCCGCCGCAGTCCCAGAGCTGGAGCCGGGCACCGTTGGTGTTGTTCCACTCCGCGATGTCGACGCACCGGTTGGACGAGACGTTCACCAGGTCACCGGCCGCCGACAGGGTGAACCGCTGCACCGGGTTGCCGTTGCAGGTGACCAGCTGGATCGGGGTGCCGTTGGCCAGCGCGCCTCCGGCCGGGTCCATGCACTTGCCCAGGGCCCGCAGGGTGCCGTCGCTGTTGAAGGTCCACTTCTGGGCGCCACTGCCGTTGCAGTCCCACATCTGCAGACGCGCGCCGTCGACCGCGTTGCCACCCGGGATGTCGATGCAGCGGCCGTTGAAGTTGCTCTTCAGCGCGGTGCCGGTGGCCGGCGGCGGGGTGGTGCCCTCGTTCCAGGCCGAGACGCGTACGTAGTCGACGAGCATGGTCTGCGGGAACGAGGTGGAGGCGTCCGGGCTGCCCGGCCAGTTACCGCCGACCGCCACGTTCAGGATCATGAAGAACGGGTGGTCGAACACCCACTGCCGGCCGCCGAGCGAGGCCGGGGTGACCCGGAAGTACTCGGAGCCGTCCAGGTACCAGATGATCAGGTTCGGGGACCACTCCACGGCGTACTGGTGGAAGGCGTCACCGAGCGGGGCGCTCAGGGTCCGGCTGCCGCCGATCGCGCTGCCGCCGGAGTAACCGGGGCCGTGAATGGTGCCGTAGAGCTTGTTCGGCTCCTTGCCGACGTTCTCCATGATGTCGATCTCGCCGGACTGCGGCCAGCCGACGCTGCCCAGGTTGTCGCCGAGCATCCAGAACGCCGGCCAGATGCCCTGGCCCTTCGGCACCTTGATGCTGGCCTCGAACCGGCCGTAGCGCTGGGTGAACTTGCCGGAGGTCAGGATCCGGCCCGAGGTGTACTGGCACGTGCCGTACCAGCACTGGTAGTTGGCCGGGTTCTCCCTGCGAGCGGTGATCGCGAGGTGACCCTGGCCGTCCTGCCGGACGTTGTTCGTGGAGTTGGTGTAGTACTGCAGCTCGCTGTTGCCGAAGCCGCCACCGCCGACGTCGAAGTTCCACTTCGAGCCGTCCACCGACGTTCCGGCGGCGCCGTTGAACTCGTCGGACCAGGTGACCGGGCCGATCGCGGCTTCCGCGGTGTCACCGCTGGAGGCGACGGTCAGTGCCCCGGCCAGGGTGAGTGCGACTGTGGCCGCGCCGAGCAGGAGTCGTAACTTGCGCATGGGGATCCTCCGGGGGAGAGGGAACCGTTACTTCAAACAGTCTTTAAAGTTCGACTGTCATCGGTCAATGGAGACGGGTTCCGGAACCGCCGGATAACGGAGATCCTCAAACTTTTCGGAAGAGTGCCGGCACCAGGGTCGGCTGCCAGCCGGGCAGCGAGGTGTGCAACTCCCGTACGCGGTAGATGTCGCCCTCGAAGCGGACGTACTTGCCGGGCCGGTAGAGGGTGCGGGCCTTCCAGGTGGTGGCTTTGACGGTGACCCGGACCGAGACGCGTACGTAGTCGACCAGCATGGTCGCCGGGTTGAACCCGCCGGCAGCCGTGTTCAGGCTCACCAGCAACGGACGGCCGGAGCCGGCCGGCGTGAAGCGCAGAACCTGGCGGCCGTCGACCGACCAGACCAGCGAGGTGGGCGTCCAGTCGATCACGTACGTGTGGAAGTCGTCGCTGTCCACCCGGTCGTCGGCCAGCACCTCCACCTTGCCGGCCGGAAGCCCGCCGTCCTGGTTCAGGACCCCCAGAGCGCGCCAGGCGCCGCCGACCCGGTTCATCCGGATCCGCGCCTCGGCCCGCCCGTACGCCTGCCCGAAGGACTTCTGCGTCCGCAGCACGGTGCCCAGGGCGAGCTGACCGTCACCCGTCAACTGGGCGCGTCCCGGATCGCCGGCCCATTTCGCCCCGTCCGGCGCGCCACCGCGGGCCCCGTCGAAGTCGTCGCTGAGCGCCGAACGGCTCACCGTGTCGGCCGCCCGGGCCGGGGCGCCCCGGTCGGCGACCAAGGCCGTCGACGTGACCCCGGAGACGAACACTGCGGCCGCGAGCAGCGGCCGCAGCAGGCGCGCGCTTTTCACCGACAGACTCCCACCCTTGATCACGCGCTGCACTTTGCGCAGGTACGAGGGCTCAGGGCAAGAGCCGATGCCAAATCTTTAGGTTCAGTCGTAGTCGGGCGCGCGGGTCTCGTGCATGGCCAGCTCCTCGGCGCTGGCGCCGCCGCCGGCCGCACCCGCGTCGTAGGCCACGCTGTCGGGCTCCTCATCGATGCCCGAACCCTCGTCCGGGGCGACCAGCCGGCCGACCGCGCGAGGATTCTCCTCGTCCAGCTGCCCGTCGTCGTAGAGGGAGATCGGGGAGTGCGGGTCCGACGTCGGCCCGGGCTCCCAGACGTCCCGGTCGAACTGCCGCTGCTCCGAGTCGTCCAACGTCTCGTCCAACGGGTCGCGCCGCGCCGGCATTTCGTCCTCGGCGCCGAAGTCCGGTCGCTCCTGCCGCAGGCGGCGCTCCAGGCCCTCGCCCTGGCGCTGCTCCTCGGCGGTGTCACCGAAGCGGTTCGACCCGCCCGGACCCACCCCGGCGAGCGCGGCCGGGTCCGGCCCGTCGCTCCACCGAGGGCTGTTCACCTCGTCGTACGCCGTGGAGTCGTCGTCGGCGGTGTCCGGGAGCCCGGAGGCCTCCGGGTCGCTGACCTCGGTGGGGTAGTCGTTGTCTCGCATGCCCGCAATCTACCCACGGGTGGGGTCGGTCATACCGGCATCGTCGCGTTGTAGGTCTTTGGTCCGCGGAATCTCCGAGTCCGCCTCCAGTCGCGCCCACACCACCTTGCCGTCGGCCAGGGCGAGATGGCCCCAGCGGGTGGCCACCGAATCGATCAGGAGGAGGCCGCGTCCGCCGTACGACGTGGGTGCGACCTGGCCGGTGAACCGGGGGATCTTGGCCGAACCGTCGCGGACCGCCACGCTCATCGTGTCGCCGTGCAGAGCGAGCAGAACCCGCATCGGCGTACGGGCGTGGGCCACCACGTTGTTGACCATCTCGGTCGCCACGATGCACGCGTTGCCGGCCAGGTCGGGCTGCTCCCACCGGCCGCACGCCTCGGTGATGACCTCGCGGGAACGGCGGGCCGCGCCCACCACCGGCTCGAGATCAACGCTGACCCGGCGATCGGTCTCCGGCTCGCCGAGAGCCGCGAAGGCCCCGGCCGGGTCGGGCCACACCGGCCAGCCGCTCGGCTGCCAGGGCAGGGCGTCGGCCGGACCGCAGAGCGCGAGGTGACTGCCCGGCCAGTCCCGGGTCTGATCGAGAACCTCACGCAGCACCGAGATCGCGTCCGACTGCGCCACTCGCAGACCGGTGACGTCGACGACGATCGCCTCGGGCTGGGTCGCCAGCAGGTCGAGAAGTGCCGTGCGGACCGGCGTAGCGGTGTCCGCGTCGAGCACCCCGGTCAGCCGGACCAGAGGATAGGTCTGGCCGCGGTCCACCAGGTGACGAACCTCGCTTGGCATGATCGCTCCATTGTGCATAACGCGTCCCCTCCTCGCATTTCGGCGCGTGTGAGGATCGGTCGCCGCGGTCACCACCAAGTGGGCATAAATCCATTTATCGGGTCATAGGCCCCCGGCGGGCATGTGAGAAGTACCCCGCTCGGGTGGTCTCATGCCATAAGTCCGCGCTTGCCTGATCAGGATCGCCGGGCCAGCGCCGCGAGGACGCTCTCGTGGAGCAGGCCATTGGTCCCCACCACCGAGGTCTTGTCCCCGGTAGGCCGCCCGTCCAGGTCGGTGATCTTGCCGCCGGCCTCGGTCACGATCGGGATCAGCGCCGCCATGTCCCAGAGCGAGAGCTCCGGCTCGGCCATCGCGTCCAAGGCGCCCTCGGCGAGCAGCATGTACCCGTAGAAGTCGCCGTACGCCCGGCTCCGCCACACCCCGAGCAGGATGTCCAGCATCTGGTCCAGGCGGCCGATGTCAGCCCACCCGTTCAGGCTGGCGTAGCAGAAACTCGCGTCGGCCAGACTCCGCACCGACGACACGCTGATCCTGGTCGCGGCGTGCTGGTGCTTGCCCGCGTACGCACCCAGCCCGCGCGCCGCCCACCAGCGCCGGCCCAGCGCCGGCGCGGAGACCAGGCCCACCACCGGGGTATCGCCCTCCATCAACGCGATCAACGTGGCCCAGATCGGCACCCCGCGGACGAAATTCTTGGTCCCGTCGATCGGATCGATCACCCAGTACCGGCTGCCCGGCCCCGCCGCCGCGACCGACCGGCCGAACTCCTCACCCAGCACACCGTCCCGCGGCCGCGCCCGGGCCAGCGTCGCACGCACCGCCTTCTCCACCGCGGTGTCGGCGTCGGAGACCGGGGTCAGATCCGGCTTGGCCTCGACACGCAGATCCAGCGCGCGAAACCGGGCCGTCGAAATGGCGTCAGCCGTGTCGGCGAGCAGATGGGCAAGCGCGAGATCGTCCGAATATCCGGCCATGCCGAAAACCTACAGTGCTGTGCTTGCTTGCCTTCGCTGCCGCTCGGCGGCTGTGCTTGCTGGCCTTCGCTGCCGCTCGGCGGCTGTGCTTGCTGGCCTTCGCTGCCGCTCGGCGGGGCATCGCGCCCTTTGGCGTCCGTGTCGAGGCCACCGAAAACGACTACGGCTGCGCCTTGCCGTTTTCGGCGGCCTCGACACGGACGGGCGCGATGCGTGGTGGTCTGGCTTAGGGCGTCGGCCTTGGTTGGTGGTGCGGCTGCGCGGGTGGGTGCGGCGGTGCGGTGGTTTGGCTAGGCGGGTGGGTGTTCGTCGGCGGGGTGGTCTCGTTGGTCCAGGTCGCCGGCGCGGGAGCTGAGCAAGCGGCGGTACGACGCCAGGCGGCGTGGGTCGGCGTGGCCGCCGGCTATCCAGGCGTCGAGACGGCACTCGGCGTCGGCGGCGGTGTGGCCGCAGTTGGGCTGGTCCTCGAGAGTGCCCTCGACCAGGTCGGGGAAGCCGTGCAGCAGGCTCTCGGCGCTCACGTGGGCCAGACCGAAACTGCGGATCCCGGGCGTATCGATGATCCAGCCCGGGTCCTTGCGTGACTTGCCGACCACTGGGAGGCGCAACGCCACCGCGCTGGTCGATGTGTGCCGCCCTTTGCCGACCGCGCTCACCGCGCCGACGGCGCGCAAGGCGTCCGGCACCAGGCGGTTCACCAGGGTCGACTTGCCGACGCCGGAATGGCCCACCATCACCGAGAGCCGGCCGGCCAGCCGCTTGCGGACGTCGTCCAGGTCGCTGCCCGGGCGCACCAGGACGTACGGCAGGTCGAGCTCGGCGTAGTAGTCCAGCACCTGCTCCGGACCGGCCAGGTCGGCTTTCGTCAGGCAGAGCAGCGGCTCGACGCCCGCGTCGTACGCCGCCACCAGGCAGCGGTCGATGAACCCGGTCCGCGGCGGCGGGTCGGCCAGCGCGCTCACGATCACGAGCTGGTCCGCGTTCGCCACCACCACCCGCTCCAGGCGGCCCTCGGGCGTGGTGTCGTCGTCATCCGCGGTCCGGCGCAGCACTGACGTGCGCTCACCGATGCGCACGATCCGGGCCAGCGCTCCGGGCGCCCCCGAGATGTCGCCGACAAGCGCCACCCGGTCGCCCACCACCACCGACTTGCGACCCAGCTCGCGGGCGCGCATCGCGGTGATCAACTCGGTGTCGATGGTGTCCTCGCGCACGCACCCGTACCGGCCGCGGTCGACCGTGATCACCAGGGCGTCGATCGCGTCGTCGTGTTTCGGCCGCGTCCGGGTACGCGGGCGCGACGATCGGCCCGGCCGGATCCGGACGTCGTCCTCGTCGTACTCCCGCTTACGGCCTGGCAGATCTAGCTCCTCGCCACGAGTCCCGCCCAGAGTTCGGGGAACTCGGGCAACGTCTTCGACGTACAACCTACGTCGGCGAGGTTGATGCCCGGTACGGCGAGGCCGATAACCGCCGCCGCGTGTGCCATCCGATGGTCGGCATAGGTCTCGAAGGTGGTGCCGTGCAGCGGCCGCGGCACGATCCGCAGGCCGTCCGGGAACTCGGTCACCTCGGCGCCGGCCTTGCTCAGCTCGGTGGCGAGCGCGCTGATCCGATCGGTCTCGTGCCCGCGGATGTGCGCGACCCCGCGCAGCTCGGAGGGGCCTTCGGCGAGGACGGCCAGCGCGGAGATCACCGGAGTGAGCTCACTGACCTCGGAGAGGTCGGCGGTGATGCCGCGCAGGGTGCCGGTGCCCCGCACGGTCAGGCCCTCGCCGGATCGGGTGACCTCGGCGCCCAGGCCGGTGAAGAGCTCGGTCAGCCGGTCGACCGGCTGCCAGCTGTCGGCCGGCCAGCCGGCCAGCGTGACCGAGCCGCCGGTGACCGCCGCGGCGGCGAAGAACGGCGCCGCCCCGGAGAGGTCCGGCTCGATCGTCCAGGTCCGCCCCTGAAGCGCGCCCGGCTCGACGGTCCACACATCCGGCACGCTCTCGTCCACCACCGCGCCGGCGGCGCGCAGCATGTGCGTGGTCATCCGCAGGTGCGGCGCGGACGGCACCGGTGGACCCTCGTGGCGCAGAACCAGGCCCTTGGCGAACCGGGGAGCGGACAGCAGCAGGCCGGAGACGAACTGGCTGGACCCGGAGGCGTCGATGACCGCCTCGCCGCCCTCCACCAGGCCCCCGCCGCGCACGGTGAGCGGCAGGCCGCCGGTGGACGAGGCCTCGATCGTCACGCCGAGCGAGCGCAGCGCCTCGACGATCGGCCGCAGCGGCCGGTTGCGGGCGTGCGGGTCACCGTCGAACTCGACCGTGCCCTCGGCCAGCGCGGCGGCCGGTGGCAGGAACCGCATGATCGTGCCGGCCAGCCCCACGTCGATCCGGGCCGGGCCACGCAGCGGGCCTGGCTCCACGGTCCAGCGGTCGTCCGCGCCGGTGTCGACGCCGACACCGAGCGCCCGCAGGCCGGCGGACATCAGCACGGTGTCGCGGGCCCGCAGCGGGGCCTCGATCACCGACGGCCCGTCGGCCAGCGCGGCGAGCACCAGCGCCCGCGCCGTCATCGATTTCGAGCCGGGCAGCCGCACGGTTGCCGTGACCGGACCGGAAGCGGGCGGAGCGAGCCAGGGGCGAGGTTCAGCAGTCACGATCGCCATTCTGCCGTCGCGCACCGACATTTCCGGGTGGTGTTCCCGGCCCCCGGGACAATCCCGGCAGATGCGCCCCCTACGGCTGACCCGCATCTCGTCGCCGCGCCCACGCTGCCCGGTCACGCCGCCCCAGCCAGGCACCGCGGCCGCCAGCGATGCTGCGCAGCTTGCCGGTGGGGCGGCCTGCGGGTAGTGGGGCTGCGGGTGGTGCGGCGGAGTCGCGGCTGCGGTTGCCGGAGGTGCGCCGCGAGCGGAGCGGCTTGCGGAAGTGAGGCCGCGGGTGGTGCGGCGTTGCGGCTGTCCGTGTGGCGGCCGGAGTTGCGGGGCGGACGGCGGGGACCGCCGGGGCGTACCGTGCTGCGCATGTGCGGGCGATACGCGACCACTCGGACCAACGCCGACCTCAGCAGTTTCTTCGAGGCCGTTGATGTAGCCGAGCCGCTGCGGCCCAGCTGGAACGTCGCGCCCACCGATCCGGTGCCGCTGGTGCGGATCTCGCAGCGGCATGAGGCCCGGGTGATCGACACCGCACGGTGGGGGCTGGTTCCGCCGTGGGCGCCTGACCTGCGCGGCGGCGCTCGCATGATCAATGCGCGGGCGGAGACGGTCGCTACGCTGCGTTCCTTCGCGCCGTCGTTCGCTCGGCGGCGGTGTTTGATCCCGGCTGACGGCTGGTTCGAGTGGGTTCGTACCTCGGGTAAGCAGAAGCAGGCGTACTACATGACGTCCGGCGATGGCGCGCCACTCGCCTTCGCGGGGCTCTGGTCCGCTTGGGGTCCGGAGGCGGTTCTCACGTGCAGCGTCGTCACCACTGCGGCGGCCGGGAACCTGGCCCGCGTGCACGACCGGATGCCGCTGATTCTGCCCGCCGATCGCTGGCCGGATTGGCTGGCCGGTGGCGGGGATCCGGAGCAACTTCTGGTTCCGCTCTCCGAGCGGGATTTGGAGGCCATCGAGGTACGCCCGGTGGGGTCCGAAGTCGGGAATGTCCGAAACAACGGTCCAGCCTTAGTGAAACCTGTTGCCGAGGTAACGCTTTTCTGAACAACTCGAGATCAACAACGGTCTTTGTCGGTTTATGCGCCTATTTTTAATCGGCAACTTTGTTTCAAGATAGATCACCCCCTTGTTCTGATCTTGTACGGTGCGGTACAAACCAGCGCCGGAGTGGTGCCGGACCGTAAGGTGCGGCCCGGCCGCCACATGCAGTTCCGGTCCCACGGGGGAGGTGGGCTGATGACACGAGCACGCATGCCGCGTCCGCACGAGGTTGCCATCGCGCGACGCGACCCGCGGCTGCTCGAGGCGATCGCGCAAAGACGTACCGATGAGGCCTGGCGCACACGGGGCGCATGCCGCAGCGTTGATCCGGAGACGTTCTTTCCTGCTCCGAATGAGCCGTCCGGTGGCGCTGTCGCGCTATGCGGCACCTGCGACGTGCAAGGTCCTTGTCTGGCGTGGGCGCTCCAGGTCGGTGACTGCCACGGCGTCTGGGGTGGCACCACGCCACGCGAGCGGCGGGCGATGCTGGTGGCCTGGCGGGAGCGCGTTCAGGCGGACGGTGAGATGGTCGAGGACGACAACTCCGACGACGATCGCCGGTTCCTGACACTCACACCGGTCAGTCGCTGATAGAAACGGAGCTTGTGCCCAGCTCCACCCGGACGATCGAAACCTCGCGCGGCCCCGCCGCCGTTGTCGTCACCGAGCCGTCAGGTCCGGTGCGGAGTCTGCTCGTCCTCGGCCATGGTGCCGGCGGCGGCGTCGACGCGCCCGACCTGGTGGCGGTGCACGACGCGGCGGTGGCGGCCGGCGTGCGGGTAGCCCTGGTGACCCAGCCCTACCGGGTCGCCGGCCGTCGCGCGCCCGCGCCCGCCCCTCACTTGGACGAGGCCTGGACCGCAGTCGTGGACGCGCTGCGCGTACCCAATATGCCTCTGATCCTGGGCGGCCGCTCCAGCGGAGCCCGCGTCGCCTGCCGCACCGCCCCCACGCTCAACGCCGCGGGCGTGCTGGCCCTGGCGTTCCCGCTGCACCCACCCGGCAGGCCGGGGAAGACCCGAGCCGCCGAGCTACCCACCGAAATCCCCACCCTTGTCCTGAACGGCGACCGCGACCCCTTCGGCGTCCCAACCCCCACCGGCCCCGTCGAGGTGATCATCCGCCCCGGCGCCACTCACGACCTCCGCAAGGACGTCACCACCACCGCAACCCTCGCCCTAACCTGGCTACGCACCCACCACTGGGCCACCTGACCCCCGACAACCCACCTCAAAGGCGCCTCCACAAGAAGGCCGTGCAAGTGGAGATCGCGCGGGTGCGGCGCGCGAGCGGAGACCGCGCGGTGAGGCGTGGAAGCGGGGACCGCGCAGGGTGAAGCGTGCAAGCGGAGGCCTACGCGAGGCGAGGCGTGCAAGTGGAGATCGCGCGGGAGAGAGGCGCGAGCGGAGACCGCGCGGGGTGATGCGCGCGAGCGGAGACCGCGCAGGGTTGCGCCGGGTGGAGCGTGCAAGCGGAGGCCTACACGGGGTGTGGCGCGCTAGCGGAGACCCGCAGGGTGACGCGCGCAAGCGGAGACCAACGCAGACCGAGGTCCCGCAAGCGTTGCCCCACCCGCAAGAGCCGCGCGCTCCCCGTACCCCAACGGCTTAAGAAAGCGAACCCGCCCTGCCCACAGTGGCCACCACCCCAGCCCGCGCCAAACCGCAACCACCACGCATCGCGCCCGTCCGTGTCGAGGGTGCCGAAAACGGCTAGGCGAAGCCGTGGTGGTGTTGGGGCCCCAAGACAAGGACGTCAAGGGGCGCGATGCCCCGTCGAGCGACAGCGAAGACCAGCAAGCACGGAATGCAACTTGCGGTTTTGCCGTTACACAGCCTGGAAGCCTGTCGTCCGGAAGGGGTATTTGTAGTGGGTGCCGGTACCGAGTACGTCCAGCGCGACGACCGGGAGGCGATCCGGGTGCGGAGCCTGTTGAGCGCCCCCGAATGGCCCGCGGCCGAGGCGCCGCTCGTACCCCCGTCGGTGAGCGTCGGCACACCCGCGGTTTTCGACGGCGTTACAGGGGCACTACCCGTATCCTCGGCGGGGCGGTCGAGGGGGGAGTCCAGGGTGGCCCAAAAGGAGCGGACCGACGAGCGGCGCAGGCGTTTCGAGCGTGACGCGCTGCCGTTCGTGGATCAGTTGTACGCCGCCGGACTGCGGATGACCCGTAACCCGGCTGACGCCGAGGACCTGGTGCAGGAGACGTTTCTGAAGGCGTATTCCGCGTTTCACCAGTTCGAGGAAGGTACGAACCTCAAGGCCTGGCTGTACCGGATCCTGACGAACACCTACATCAACTCGTATCGGCGTAAGCAGCGCCAGCCCGTGCAGGCGCCGACCGAGGAGATCACCGACTGGCAGCTGGCGTCGAGCGAGTCGCACACGTCGCAGGGCCTGCGGTCGGCGGAGACCGAGGCACTGGATCGGCTTCCGGACAGTGACATCAAGGAAGCGTTGCAGTCTCTGCCGGAGGATTTCCGGCTCGCCGTCTACCTCGCCGATGTCGAGGGTTTCTCGTACAAGGAGATCGCCGACATCATGGGTACGCCGATCGGCACCGTCATGTCCCGGCTGCACCGCGGCCGGCGCAACCTGCGCAAGCTGCTGGAGCAGTACGCGTCCGACCGCGGCATCACCCGTACGACTTCCGAGCCGCAGGGGGCGTGACGGGATGAGCAGCGACGATCACGAGACCGATTGCAGTGTCGTTCTCAGCGAGGTCTATCTGTACCTGGATCTGGAGTGTTCCGAGGAACGCCGCCAGCTGATCAAGAAGCACCTGGACGACTGTTCCGGTTGTCTGCAGGAGTTCGGCATCGAGCACGACGTGAAGGCTCTGGTCGGCCGGTGCTGCGGCGACGAGCGCGCCCCGATGGAGTTGCGGGACCGCCTGCGGCACAAGCTGGATCAGCTCGAGGTGCAGACCGAGACCCGCGAGTACCTGCCCTGATCAAGCAAAGGAGAAGGCCCGGCAGCCAGGCTGCCGGGCCTTTTCGGGTATGAAGCCCACTCAGCTGTTGGGGCGCTTGCCGTGGTTGGCGCTGCTCTTCTTGCGAGCCTTCTTCTTGCGGGCTTTCTTGGCCATGGCCGACTCCTGTTCGTGGCGCGTTACTCGGTGCCGATCGTAGTGGGCGCGTCCTGCCGCCCGAGACTCACCCGTTCCTGATCCATGGTTTGATGGCATTCTTCGACAGCGTGGACGAGGAGGGCTTTCGGGCATGGCGGACGAGATCCGGGCCGAGATGGTGGCCAACGTGTGGAAGGTCGTGGCCTCGGTCGGCGACACCGTCGAAGAGGGTGACACGCTGGTGATTCTCGAGTCCATGAAGATGGAGATCCCGGTGGTCGCCGAGTCCGACGGCACGGTCGACCAGCTCGCGGTGAACGAGGGCGACGTGGTCCAGGAGGGCGACCTGATCGCCGTCATCAACGGCTGAGCCGTCAGTCCCGCCGCCAGCGCAGCAGCGACCTGCCGCGCCCGCGCTGGCGTGGGACCGCGGGCACACGGAGGGTGGCGTGGGCCAGCTCCCGGGTGGGCCGGTCCAGCTCGGGTGCGGCCAGGGCGAGCTCGGCGACGGCGCGTGCGGCCGGGCCGGTGGCGGTCTCGGTGAGCCGCCCGGCGACCACGGCGGCCACGTCGGCGCGGGCCTCCGGGTCCACCCAGGCGTAGGCGATGAGTGCGAAGAGCGCGGCCTGGGTCACCCGGTCGACGTCGCCGTCGAGCAGGCTGAGCAGGAGCCGGCGGCGGCTGGAGTCCAGCCAGGTTTCCTCGGTGCCGTGGTGGAGCAGGCCCAGGCAGGCCCAGACCTCCAGGCCGGTGGATTCCGCCGCGCCGGCGACCGATGGGTGGGCGAGCAGGGCGAGCAGCTCCCACGGTTCGACGAGGACCAGGCCGAGCGCGCGGTCGTACGCGGCCGGCGGGTGCGCCCAGGCGGTGGTGGCCACGCGTTGCAGCCGCCGGAGCGCGTCGGCGGACGGTTCCGCGTTGACCGGCGCCCGTCCTGCGGCCGGCGGCGCCCCGGCCGGCATGCCGCCGAGCCAAGCCGTGTTCCGGCAGCATTCTTCGAGGTCGGTGTGCTCGTGCGCGTCGTCCGGGTGGTCGCGGATGAAGTCGGCGAGGGCGACCAGGTGGGCGACGTCGCCGTCGGCGCGGTACCGCAGCCGGTGGGCGGTGTGCACCACGCAGTCGAAGGCGGGGTCTCGTTCCAGGGCCAGTTCGGTCCAGCGCAGGGCTTCGTCGAGGCGGCCCAGATCGGCGAGGGTGGCGGCGACGTCCGCGTACACCGAGAGGTCGTCGGGGTCGTAGGCGACGGCCCGGCGGAGCGCGGCGAGGGCTTCGGGCATCCGGCCGGCGCTGCGGTACGCGTACCCCAACCAGATTTCTCCCAGCTTGGACGGCTGCGACCGCGCGCCACGTGCGGCCCAGTCGACGGCGAGGCGGTTTTCGCCGAGCCGGCGGGCGAGCGCCGAGCCGGCGCCGAGCAGCATCGCGTGCTCGCCGTGCGCGGCGACGGCGTGCCGCACCACCGTCAGGTACGGCCGGAGCGCGGCCACCGTGTCGGCCGGCGCCGGGTCGCCGACCGTGGTGCAGAGGCGCATCACGGTACGGGCGAGCAGCCCGGGTTCGATCCGGGCGCCGAGCGCCGGCTCCTGCACCCAGGGCACCCCGGCCCAGTCGGTCGCCGGGATCTGGCTGCTGGCCGCCGCGAGCAGCGGTAGTCCGTCCTCCGGCCGGCCCGCGGCCGCGAGCAGGTGTGCCCGGGCGACCACCCGGCCGACCGACGCGTGCGGCTCGAGCGGGAAGAGGTCGAGCGCGCCCCCGGCTCGTGCGGCCAACCGGCTGAGCAGCTCGTGTGTCTCCGGCAGGGTGGGTGCGTGGGGCAACGCGCCGGCCAGCAGGCCGGCGGCGTCGGTCATCTCGCCGGCGTCCAGAGCGGCGCGGGCGCGCGCGAGGTCATGGCGAGCCGAGGGGTGGGAATCCACGAGTGAAGACCCTAGGCGAAGTGCCCACCATCTGTCAGTCCTCGCGTTTGCGCACTCTTGCGCGAAACCTTGACCGAGTAAGCTTTTTCTTGCAAGACTGCGCATGCTTTGCGCGAGTAGCGCTCAAATGGGGAGGAACAAGTGACACAGCGAGGCCGAGGCATGTCGGCGGACATCGCGGAACAGCCGGCGGGTTTCGCCCGGCTGCTGGAGGACGAGCACGCCGGCGCGATCGCGGCCGTCGCCGCCGAGGTGGCCCGCCGCCGCCCGCGCAACGTGGTCTTCGTCGGCCGGGGGACGTCCGACCACGCGGCGCTCTATGGGGCGTACCTCTCCGAGATCCGGCTGGGCCTGCCGGTGGCCAGCGCCTCGCCGAGTGCGATCACGCTCTACGGTGCCCGTCCCGACTTCACCGGCTCGCTGGTCATCGGCGTCAGCCAGAGCGGTGGCTCGGCCGACCTGACCGGGGTGCTCAGCGTCGCCCGGGAGAACGGCGCGCTGACCCTCGCGGTCACCAACAACCCCGAGTCGCAGCTGGCCAAGGCCGCCGAGCTCTCGATCGATGTCGCGGCCGGGCACGAGCGGGCGGTGGCGGCGACCAAGACGTACACCGCCGAGCTGCTCGCGCTGCTGATGCTGATCGAGGGCGTGCGTGCGGGTGACGGCCGGCTTCCCGAACAGGAGCGGGCCGCGCTGGCGAAACTGCCGCAGCTCGCCGAGGAGGCGCTCGCCGACCCGGCCGCCGGCGAGCTGGCCCAGCGCTACCGGTTCGCGTCGAGCCTGGTCACCACCGGCCGGGGGTACGCGTACCCGACCGCCCGTGAGGCCGCGCTGAAGCTGATGGAGACCTCCTACCTGCCGGCGCTCGCGTTCTCCGGCGCCGACCTGCTGCACGGCCCGCTCGCCATGGCCGACCCGGACGTGCCGGTGCTCGCCGTGGTCGGCGACGGCCCGGGTGGAAAGTCGATGCGGGACGTGGTGGCCCGGCTGGGCGAGCGGCGGGCCGACGTGGTGACCATCGGTCCGGCCGGGGAGCTCCGAGTCCCGGCGGTCGACGAGCGGTACAGCCCGCTGCTCGACATCCTGCCGTTGCAGAAGCTCGCGCTCTCGCTGGCGCTGGCACGTGGCGAAGATCCCGATGCGCCTCGCGGGCTGAAGAAGGTCACGACGACGCTTTAGAAATAAGCTGGGCCGGTGTCCACGCTGCGTGACCTCGTCGAGGAGCACACTACTCTCGGCCCCGCCGACATCGACCATCTGCACCGGCTCGCCGGTGACTGGTTGTTGCTGTCCGACCTCTCCTTCGCGGACCTGCTGCTCTGGGTGCCGATCAAGGGGGAGCCGCGGGAGCCCCGCGAGTTCCTCTGCGTGGCCCAGGTACGGCCGGTCACCGCGCCGACGGCGTACCAGGACGACCAGGTCGGAAAGATCGTCGGCGGTCCGGAGGTGGCGCACCTCGACGTGGCGATGACCCAGGAGCGGATCTGGCGGGAGGGCGACCCGGTCTGGTACGGGGACACGCCCGCCCGCCACGAGGCGATCCCGGTCCGGCGGCGTGACGAGACCGACCTGGAGGAGGGGTTCAGCGAGGTGATCGCGGTGATCGGCCGGGACACCAACCTGAGCACCGCGCGTACGCCCAGCCAGCTGGAGCTCAACTACCTGACCACGGCGGACGACCTGGCCCAGATGGTCGCCGACGGGACTTTCCCGCCGCGGCGGCACCCGGGCGAGATCACCTCGGCGCCCCGGGTCGGCGACGGGCTGATCCGTCTGGACGCCTCCGGCAAGGTCACCTACGCGAGTCCGAACGCGCAGTCCGCGTACCGGCGGCTCGGCTTCAACGCCCACCTGGTCGGCGAGGAGCTGGCGAAACTGGCCAGCCGGCTCTCCGCCGACCCGCTCGAGGGCAACGACGCGGCCGAGCGGATCCTGGCCTCGCTGCGCGGCGAGTTCCCGCCCCGGATGGAGGTGGAGGCCCGCGGCGCCACCGTGCTCACCCGGGCCCTGCCGCTGTTGCCGGCCGGGGTGCCGATCGGCGCGCTGGTCCTGGTCCGGGACGTCACCGAGGTCCGCCGCCGGGAGCGGGCCCTGATGACCAAGGACGCCACCATCCGGGAGATCCACCACCGGGTGAAGAACAACCTGCAGACCGTGGCCGCGCTGCTGCGTCTCCAGGCCCGGCGGGTGGACGCGCCCGAGGCGCGGATGGCGTTGGAGGAATCGGTACGCCGGGTCGCCTCGATCGCGCTGGTCCACGAGACGCTCTCGATGTCCAGCGACGAGGCGGTCGAGTTCGACGGCATCGTGGACCGGGTCGCCACCGCCGCCACCGAGGTGGCCACCACCAGCGTCCCGGTGCACATGCGGCGGGAGGGCACGTTCGGCGTACTGCCCGCCGAGATCGCCACCTCGCTGGTGATGGTCCTCAACGAGCTGCTGATCAACGCGGTCGAGCACGGCTTCCCGTCCGCCGAGGACGACGAACCCGTGGAGCCGGCGACGCTCGGTGAGGTGGTGGTGTCCGCACACCGCTTCCGCAAGCAGTTGCACGTGACGGTGGCGGACAACGGGAAGGGCCTGCCGGACGGCTTCAAGTTCGAGGGCAGCAACCGGCTCGGCCTGCAGATCGTCCGGGCGCTCGCCACCGGCGAACTGCGCGGCAGCATCGAGCTGCGCAATCGGGCCGGCGGCGGCACCGAGGCGGTCCTGGTGGTGCCGCTCGGCAAGCGCTGATCATGGTGATGCGGTGGCCGGCGGCCGGTCCTGGTGGCCGTCCGGCTGCCGGATCGCCCGCTGCTGCGGCACAGCAAGCAGGATGACCAGCGCGAACACCAGCGCCGCACGCAGGCGCAGGCCGCGCAGCGCGACCGCGGCGCAGAGCGCGATCGGCGGCAGCACGAAGAGCACGTTCCGGGGCGCCCAGAACGGCCCGGTCACGAACGAGGCGGCGAGCAGCACCACCGGGGGCACGGCGGCGAGCACGGCCAGCTCGCGGATCAGCGCCCGGTCCGGCCACCGGGCGGCGAACGCGCACCCGAGCACCACCAGCCCGGCCGTACCGGCCAGCGCCTCCGGTGCCGACCAGGCCATCTCCCACCGCGCGCTCGGGCGATAGAGAAAGAGCGCGGCATGCTGCCGCAAACCCAAAGAGATCAACGGCGCCGGGGGTACGAGTGACAGCACAGTCACCGGAAACCACCAGAAGAGTGCCGGTTGCCTGCTCAGCCGCCACCGCGACAACACGATGTACGCGTGCCCGGCCAGGACCAGCAGCGCCGTCACCTGGGCCAGCCCGATGCCGAGGACGAGCAGCCCGTACCCGGTCCAGCGCCACCACCGCGGCCGGTCCAGCGTCCGGTAGAGCACCAGGGTGGCGGCCGTGGTGAAGAGGAAGGCCAGGGCGTACGGGCCGGCCTCCTGGGCGTACCGGCTCACCTGGGGCAGCGCGGCCAGCAGCAGGCCACCGTAGAACCCGACGCCCGGGCTGAACAGCCGACGGCCCAGCTCGCCCGCGATCCCCACGCCGATCACCATGGCCACCAGGGAGGGCAGCCGCAGGACCGTGACCGAGTCACCGAACCACTCGATCCAGTAGTGCATGACCAGGTGGTACGGCGCGCCCACCACGTCCGACCGGCGTGCCGTCTCGACGATCTCCCCGGCTCCCGGTGCACTGAGCACGCGGGTCAGTGCCTCCCCGGGACCCGGTGCCGGCACCGCCAGGCCGAGCAGGCCCACGGCGGCGGTCAGCGCGGCCGGCACAAGTGCCGGAGCCCAGGTCCAGAAAATCGTGGCCGCGCGCCGTGGGCTGGCCCGGCGCGGGCCGGCGAGTGGTCGGGAGGGGGAGTCGTCGTGGGCGGGTTGAGCGAGCATGCGCGGCTCCCGGTTAGCGCCTCTGCCCGAGTCTTCCAACCTTCGGTGATGTTGTCACTACTCAAGGCGCCGGGCCCCCGGGCATTGTCGGATGTTTCCGTTGTGCTACTTGGCACACTCCCGAAATCTGGACCGCACTGGCCCAGATTGGCGGGGCGTGAGAGGCTTGCGCACATGACCGCTGCAGTAGACCGCCGCTTCGTGGCCCGCCGCCACGTGGACTACGGCCGTGTCCGCAGCGCGATGTGTCCGGCTTCCTGACGCCACCCGAGATTCGAGTCCGGGTGCGCGAGACGCGCCGGGCCCTCTCCTGACACAGACGTCACGAGCCTCCAAATGGCCCTGAGCGTTCCCGCGTGCCCACCAGCCCCGGAGGAACGCCGACATGGCGCCCAGCAACACTCCCGCTGCACGGCCGACCGCCCGCCCCCGTAAGGCGCGCGGCGAGGGACAGTGGGCGCTCGGACACCGCGAGCCGCTCAACCCCAACGAGCGCAGCAAGAAGGACGACAACCCGCTCAACGTGCGGGCCCGCATCGAGAACATCTACGCCCACGGTGGCTTCTCCTCGATTGACCCCGCCGACCTGCGTGGCCGGTTCCGCTGGTGGGGTCTTTACACCCAGCGCAAGGCCGGGATCGACGGCGGCCGCACCGCGGTGCTGGAGCCGGAGGAGCTCGAGGACGAGTACTTCATGCTCCGCGTCCGCATCGACGGCGGCGCGCTGAACCTCGCTCAGCTGCGCACCATCGCGCAGATCTCCACCGAGTTCGGCCGCGACAGCGCGGACATCACCGACCGGCAGAACATCCAGCTGCACTGGATCCGGGTCGAGGACGTGCCGGAGATCTGGCGCCGGCTGGAGGCGGTCGGCCTGCAGACCACCGAGGCCTGCGGTGACTGCCCGCGCGTCGTGCTCGGCAGCCCGGTCGCCGGCGTCTCAGCCGACGAGGTGATCGACGGCACACCGGCGATCGACGAGATCATCAAGCGCTACATCGGCGATCCCCGCTACTCGAACCTGCCCCGCAAGTTCAAGTCGCAGATCTCCTGGCTGGCGGACGGGCCGTACCAGGCGAACGACATCTCGTTCGTCGGCGTGGTGCACCCGGACCACGGCCCCGGCTTCGACCTCTGGGTCGGCGGCGGCCTGTCCACCAACCCACGCCTGGCCGAGCGGCTCGGCGTCTGGGTGCCGCTCGGCGAGATCCCGGACGTCTGGGAGGGCGTGGTCGGGATCTTCCGCGACTACGGCTACCGGCGTCTGCGCCACCGGGCCCGCCTCAAGTTCCTGCTCGCCGACTGGGGCGTGGAGAAGTTCCGCGAGGTCCTGGAGAAGGAGTACCTGGGCCGGGCACTCATCGACGGGCCGTCGCCGGACCTGCCGGAGAAGCCGATCGACCACATCGGCGTGCACAAGCAGGTGGACGGGCGCAACTACGTCGGCGCGGCGCCGGTCGTCGGCCGCTCCTCCGGGACGCAGCTCAGCCGGCTCGCCGACCTGGTCGAGGCGCACGGCTCGGAGCGGGTGCGGCTCACGGCGTACCAGAAGCTTCTTGTCCTCGATGTCACCGATGACCAGGTGGAACCGTTGATCGCGGGTCTCCGCGGCATCGGGCTGGAAGCCCGTCCGTCGGCCTGGCGCCGGGGCACCATGGCCTGCACCGGCATCGAGTACTGCAAGCTCGCCATCGTCGAGACCAAGGCGCGCGGCGAGGAGCTGGTGGCCCGGCTCGAGGACCGGCTCAAGGACTTCGACGCGGACATCTCGGTGCACATCAACGGTTGCCCGAACGCCTGCGCCCGGACCCAGGTCGCCGACATCGGCCTCAAGGGCCAGCTGGTCATGAACGCGCACGGCGAGCAGGTGGAGGGCTTCCAGATCCACCTGGGCGGCGCGCTCGGGATGGCCAAGGGCGAGACCGCCGGCTTCGGCCGCAAGGTGCGCGGCCTCAAGGCCACGGCCGAGGAGCTTCCGGAGTACGTCGAGCGGGTCGCCCGGCACTACCTGGACGGCCGCTCCGGCGGCGAGACCTTCGCCAACTGGGTGCTGCGGGCGGACGAGGAGCTACTGAAATGAGCGACGCCAGATCCGCCCCACTGTACTGCCCCTACTGCGGTGAAGAGGACCTCCGTCCGAACGAGGCTTCGCACGGGGCGTGGGAGTGCCACTCCTGCGCCCGGGTTTTCTCGGTCAAGTTCATCGGCCTTCTGTCCAAGGGAGCTACCAAATGAACCTCCTGAACGCCTCCGGCCTGGGCCTGATCAGTCTCGGCGCACCCAGCGCCCCGGCCGACCCCGCCCGGCGCTCCGCCGAGGAGCTCCGCGAGCTCGCCACCCGGGCCGGTCGTGACCTGGAGGGCAGCTCCGCCGAGGAGATCGCCAAGTGGGCGACCGACACCTTCGGAGCCCGCTTCTGCGTGACCAGCTCGATGGCCGACGCCGTCGTGGCGCACGTCTTCTCCCGCGTCTCGCCCGGAGTGGACGTGGTCTTCCTCGACACCGGCCTGCACTTCCCCGAGACCCTCAAGGTCCGCGACACGGTCGCGCGCACGATGAACGTGAACGTGCGCTCGATCCGCCCGCGGATGACGGTCGGCCAGCAGGACGGTGAGTACGGTCCCCGGCTCTTCGCCCGCAGCCCCGACGAGTGCTGCTTCATGCGCAAGGTCGAGCCGCTGGAGCGCGCGCTCGCCGACTACGACGCCTGGGCCACCGGCCTGCGCCGTGACGAGTCGCCGACCCGCGCCAACACGCCGGTGGTGGCCTTCGACGCGAAGAAGGGCAAGGTCAAGGTCAACCCGATCGCGGCGTGGACCCAGGCGGACGTCGACCGCTACGTCAGCCGGTGGAACGTGCCGGTGAACGAGCTGTTCAAGAAGGGCTACGGCTCGATCGGCTGCTGGCCGTGCACCCGTCGCACCAAGGCCGGCGAGGACCCGCGTGCGGGCCGGTGGGCCATGTTCGAGAAGACCGAATGCGGACTCCACGTCTGATCCTGCCGGCCGCGCGCCCGGCGCCGCCCGCGTTCACCGCCGCGGGCACGCCGGACCGGCCGGCCGTGGTCCTGGTGGCGCACGGCAGCCGTGACCCCCGGGCCGCGGTGGCCACCGAGGCACTGGCGCGGGCGGTCCGGCTGGACCGGCCGGAGTGGGAGGTCCGGGCGTCCTACCTGGACCATGACGGGCCACGGCCGCTCGACGTGCTGGCCTCGCTCGGTGCCCGGCGGGCGGTTCTGGTGCCGCTGCTGCTCACCGCGGCGTACCACGGCCGGGTGGATCTGCCCGCGGTGATCCGTGCGGCGGAGTCCCTGCCGGTCTCGGTGACCGCGACGGACGTGCTCGGGCCGGCCTCTCCGCTGCTCCTCGCCGCCGTCTGCCGCCGCCTGCCGCGGGTCTCCCTGGACGCCGTGGTGCTGGCCGCCGCCGGCACCCGGGACGCTGCCGCGCGCCAGACGGTCGCGGCGGCCGCGGAGGCGCTCGGCGCGCGTCTCGGGCTGCCGTCGGCGGTCGGGTACGCCTCCGGGCCCGGAGGCACCGCGGGGGAGGCCGTCGCCGCCCTTCACTCGGCCGGTGCGCGCCGTGTCGGGATGGCCGCTTACTTCCTCGCCCCCGGGCTGCTTTACGACGTGGCGGCTCGCTCTGCGAGGGACGCGGGCGCGGTGGCCATCGCTGAGCCGCTGGGCGCGGCTCCGGAACTGGTACGTCTGGTGGCCGCGCGAGCCGAGGCGGCCCTGGGCGTGCCGCTCGCTGCCGCGGCCTGAGCGTCACACGATCGTGTTCGTCCTGCACACGTGAGTACCGGAGGATTAGCTCACTCTGGGCGACGGTCACTCTGCGCTAGGCGACGATTCCGGTGAAAGTGGGTTCGGCATCGTCCGATGCGGAGGGTGCGCGGATGACGACGCAATGCCTCTTGATCTTAATTTCGAGATCATTTCGGTGATCAGGTAAACGTACCGTGATCGCATTAGCGCTCAGTGGAATGGAAACGCAGTGTGAGTGGCCCGAAACAGCAAGACGCCCCGGTGCCGTCCGGCCCGGGGCGCAAATGCTGTGGTGGGGGATTAGTTCAAACCGTGGGGGCGCCGACCCGAAGACCGCCACGACGCTTGACGGCACGCCGCTCGTCCTCGCTCATCCCGCCCCATACGCCGGCGTCCTGACCGGACTCGAGAGCCCAAGTGAGGCAATCCTCGGTCACCGGGCACCGCCGGCACACGGCCTTGGCCTGCTCGACCTGCAGGAGCGCCGGGCCGGACGTCCCGATCGGGAAGAACAGCTCAGGGTCCTCGTCGCGGCAGATCGCATCGTGACGCCAGTCCATGGCGGCAAACTCCTTGTTTCGGATGGGGTAATGAAAACAGTGCTGTTTACCTATATGCATGCGCCTGATGCCTTACGGGTTGTACCCGCACGCTCACCAGTGCGTCAGCAAGCTTTTGTGTTTGGTGGCTGTTTCGCGCTACTGGATTAGGAACGCGTACAAGCAGCAACCGGTTACTTCTTATCGCTTGTGAATGCTTTCACGAACTCTCGCGATGTCAAGGGTAGCGCCGGAAGTTTCTCCCGGTGGGTGAGCTGCCTCACGTACCCTTATGTCCGGTTCCGCCGTTACTGCCAGAGCCGGTTGACGAACGCTCCCATCAATGTAGTACGGTCCCGGCCGTTTCGCCGACCTTTTGCCCGTGTTTCTGTAACGGATCGTGAGCACGCATCCGGGACAGGTACCCCGTCTTCAGCAGATCACACGCAGCGCTGACGGAACGGACACGAAGTGCACCTTCTGTCGCTCCCCCAGGTAGTCGCCGTCCAGCTGGAATGCCTGGGGTCGGGACGCCACCACGGTGAACTCGGCGATGTCATGCAGCCGTAATACCTGTTTACCGTGTAGATCACCGGACCGCCACGCGAGCTGTGTCACGGTCCGTGCTGTACCGGGGAGGTTGAGGCGGCGCAGCGCGGTCACGTCGAGCCCGAGATCGAACGAGGCGTCGGGATTGAGGTCGATCGCACGGTCGCCGACGTAGGTCCAGGGTGCTGTGTTCTGCACCATCACCGTGCCGAGGCTGGTCTCGCTCTCCTCGCCGGGGCGGTCCAGCGTCAACGGCGGGTTCTTCCGGTCCAGACCGGTGAAGAACTGGCCGGCCATCGACCGTACATAAAGGCCCGGTGTCGAAGTGCGGCCGCGGAGCCGGGCTCGTTCCACCCCGCGGATCGTCGCGGCGTCCCACCCGAGACCGGCCGTGAAGGTGAAGTATCGGTCGTCGGCGCGGCCCAGCCCGATCACCCGGTGCCGCCCGTCGCGGATGCCGTCGAGGATCACACTTGTCCCGTCCACCCAGTCGCGCGGCATGCCGAGCGCGCGGGCGAAGACGTTTGTGGAACCGCCGGGCACCACGGCCAGGGCCGGCAGCCGGTACGCCGACGGCCCGGAGAGCTCGGCGAGCGGTGTGGAGGCGGTCATCAGCCCGTTGACGGCCTCGTTGACGGTGCCGTCACCACCCAGCGTGACGACCAGATCGACACCACTCTCGGCGGCGTCGCGGGCCAGCGTCCTGGCGTGGCCGCGGCGTTCCGTGTACTTCACCGTCAGGTCCACCGCGCTGCGCAACGCCCGGACCAGAACGTCGCGACTGCGCTCGCTGGTCGTCGTCGCTCGGGGGTTGACCACCAGCAACGCTCGCATGGGCGGCACTGTACCCGCAGGCGGGAACCCGGGCTGTCGGTATGGTGCACCAGTGACCGGTGAGAAGCCCGTGACGACGAGTGCCGCGACCCTCGATTGGGGAGTTCGCCTGCTCTACCTGCAAAGTGCCGGCCTTGCTGTGCTCACGGCGTACCTCATCGTCCTTGCTCTGACGAGCGGCGCGGTGAACCTCGCGGTCGCCGCGTCGCTCACCGTGATGGCCGCCCTGGCCGCGGTCGGGGTGTTCCTGGTGGCCCGCGCCCTCGGGCGCCGGGCCGTACGCGCTCGCGGACCGGCCGTGGTGGTGCAGCTCTTTCTGCTGGCCACCGGCGGTTTCCTGATCCAGGTCGGCCCGCTGCTGGTGGGCGTGGCGATGCTGGTGCTGGCCGTCGTGACCGGCGTCCTGATCCTTCTTCCGGCCAGCAGCCGAGCGTTGGGTGTCGATTAACGGGGTCCCCCGGGCCGATCAGGGCCTAACCTGGACGGGTGACCGGCTCAGCGGTGCGCCCACCCGCCTACCAGCAGCTCGCCGACGATTTGCGGGCGGACATCACTTCCGGGCGGCTACAGCCGGGTGAGCGCCTGCCGCCGGAACCCGAGTTGTGCGTGAAGATCGGCGTCAGCCGCAGCACGGTGCGTGAGGCACTGCGCCTGCTGGCCAGCCAGCACCTGATCGTGACGACCCGGGGTGTCACCGGCGGAAGTTTCGTAGCCCATCCGGACGCGGCGAAACTGGCCGACGGCCTTTCCACCGGATTCGCGCTGCTGACGCACTCCGCCCACGTCGGGCTCGCCGACCTGCTGGAGCTGCGGCGGGCGCTGGAGGTGCCGGCCGCCGGTCTGGCCGCGGTGCGGCGTACCGACCTGCACCTCACCGAGCTGCGGGGCACGCTCTTCGACCCGGCGATCGACGACTTCGACACCATGATGGCCGCACACGCGGCGTTCCACCGGGCGGTCGCCAAGGCCACCGGAAACCCGCTGTTCGAGCTGATCGGGAGCCCGCTCTACCAGGCGTCGTACGGCGAGGAGGTGATCGGCGGGCTGCCCGAGGGCTACTGGAACCGGATCGACGCCGACCACCGGATGCTGCTGGACCGCGTGGCCGCGCAGGACGCCGAGGGCGCCACCAAGGCGGCCGCCCAGCACCTGGACTTCATCGCCGCGGCGGTGCGCTAGAACTCGGTACGCCGGGTCAGCAGGCGAATAGTCGCATACCGCCCGTTGGCCTCGGCGGCGGCGGACGTGGTCAGGGCGGTCAGCACCTTCCACGCGAAGGACGACTCGGAGGGCAGCCGGGCGCCACGCACCGTGGAGACGGTGACCTCGACGGTCAGAGCGTCGTCGGTGACCGCGAACCGGCACTCCAGCTCGGCACCGCGGGTGGCGATCGCGAGCAGCATGGCGCACGCCTCGTCGACGGCGATGCGCAGATCCTCGATCTCGTCGAGGGCGAAGTGGAGCCGGGCGGCGAGGCCGGCGGTAGCCGTACGGAGCACGCCGAGGTACCCACCGTCGGCGGGGACCGTCAGCAGTACGACGTCGTCTCCGACGTCCGGCTCCGTATGGATCAGCTGAGTCACGCGAGCCCTCCTCCCGATGGGGGAGACTCTAGCCGCTCACCCAGCGTACGGACGAGTGTGGCGCCGCCGGAGTGTCCGCGCGGCGCCAGCACAGCGTCAGGCCTGCTTGGTCTCCCAGAAGATCTTGGAGATCTCCTCGATCTTGCCGAGCAGCTGCTCGGCGACCGCCGGGTCCACCGAGCCCTTGGCGCCGGACGCGCCGGCGAGCTTGGTGGCCTCGTTGAAGAGCTGGTGCAGGTTCGGGTACTTCTCGAAGTGCGGGGCCTTGAAGTAGTCGGTCCACAGCACCCAGAGGTGGTGCTTGACCAGCTCGGCGCGCTGCTCCTTGATGAGGATGGCCCGGGTGCGGAACTCGGGGTCGGTGTTCCCCTGGTACTTCTCGGCGATCGCCTTGATCGACTCGGCCTCGATCCGGGCCTGGGCCGGGTCGTAGACGCCGCACGGCAGGTCGCAGTGGGCGCTGACCACGGTGCGCGGGGTGAGGAAACGCGGAAGTCGCATCAGGACTCCTCCATAGAGTTTGCGATGATCCGAGATTGACCCTACCCCTTACGCCCCTGGCGTAACGCGACGGAGGCTTGATGCCTTGAGGTGGCAATTACCACTGTTCCCGGTGCTGGTCCGAGGCCCGTCGATGGTGCCGACATTGCGTTCCGGGGACGCTCTGCTGGTGCGGCGCGGCGGCCGGGTACGGGCCGGCGACATCGTCGTCGCGCGGTTCCGATCGCGGCCCGGTCTGCTCGTCGTCAAACGCGCCGTCGAGGAGCGCGACGGAGGCTGGTGGCTGATCGGTGACAACAGCTTCGTTCAGGACGATTCCCGTGCTCACGGCGTCGCCGACGTCATCGGGCGTGTGATATTTCGGTACTACCCGAGACCGTTCCGGTTAAGTTAGTGTCCTCTGATCCCCAGCGCACACCCGCGCTGTGGTGGCGTTACCGGGTGATCCCCGCATAGCACCGCCCTCCTGGCGCATACTCGCGACCAGGAGTCGCAGGTGCCACGTATCAATGTCGATGCAGTGTGGAGTTTCACCGTGTCTTTCTTCAGTTTCGAGCTCGATCCTGCCCTGGCCGCCGACCCCGTCTTCGACCTGCATCGCCGGGGCAAGATGACGATGAGCGCGACGGTTCCCCTGGCCAGCCGTGACGACCTGTCCCTCGCCTACACGCCCGGCGTCGCCCGGGTCTGTGAAGCCATCGCCGAGGACGAGTCGCTCTACTCCGACTACACCTGGACGTCCAACACGGTCGCCGTGGTCACCGACGGATCCGCCGTCCTCGGCCTCGGCAACATCGGTCCCAAGGCCGCGATGCCGGTCATGGAGGGCAAGTCGGTCCTGTTCAAGCAGTTCGGCGGCGTCGACTCCATCCCGATCGTGCTGGACACACAGGACGTCGAGGGCATCATCGCCACGGTCAAGGCGATGGCGCCGTCGTTCGGCGGGATCAACCTGGAGGACATCAGCGCGCCCCGGTGCTTCGAGATCGAGCGCCGCCTCGACGCCGAGCTGGACATCCCGGTCTTCCACGACGACCAGCACGGCACCGCCGTGGTCACGCTCGCCGCGCTGCGCAACGCGGCCGCCCTGCTCGGCCGCCGGTTCGCCGACCTGCGCGTGGTGATCAGCGGAGCCGGCGCGGCCGGGGTCGCGATCACGCAGACGCTCATCGCCGCGGGTGTCCAGGGCGCCAACATGATCGTGGTCGACTCGCGCGGCATCATCCACGGCGAGCGCGGCGGCCTCACCGGGATGAAGGCCGAGCTGGCCGCGACGACGAACTTCTCCGGGCGTAGCGGGGGGATCAGCGAGGCGCTGATCGGCGCCGACGTGCTCGTCGGCGTCTCCGGCGGCAACATTCCGGAGGAGGCGCTGGCCGGCATGGCGCCGGGCGCGATCATCTTCGCGCTGGCCAACCCCACCCCGGAGGTCCACCCGTCGGTGGCGCACAGGCACGCGGCGATCGTCGCGACCGGCCGCAGCGACTTCCCGAACCAGATCAACAACGTGCTGGCGTTCCCCGGCATCTTCCGCGGCGCGCTCGACGTCCAGGCCACCACGATCACCGACCGGATGAAGGTGGCCGCGGCCGACGCGATCGCCGCGATCGTCGCCGACGACCTGCGTCCCGAGGCGATCGTTCCGTCGCCGCTGGACCCGCGGGTCGCCCCCGCGGTGGCCGCCGCCGTCGCCGCGGCCGCGATCGAGGACGGCGTGGCCCGCCGCGCCGTCGCCCCGTCGCCCGCCCCGGAGCCGCAGCGCGCCTGAGCACCTTTGTCGCGCCGTCCCACCTCACCCGGTGGGGCGGCGCGTCGCGTTAACGGCGACTAAGGTCAGAACATGCGTGCCGCCTACGCCTCCTCACTCCAGCCCGACGCGCCGCTCAGCGGCTTGACCGTCGGTGACCTGCCGTTCTCCGCGCCGGAAGGATGGGTTCCGGTCCAGGTGCGGGCCAGCTCCCTCAACCACCACGACATCTGGTCGTTGCGTGGCGTCGGCCTGCCGGCCGACCGCCTGCCGATGATCCTCGGCTGTGACGCCGCCGGGGTCGACCCGGACGGCAACGAGGTCGTGCTCTATCCGGTGGTCGAGGACAAAGCCGACCCGCGTGGCTACTCGCTGCTGTCCGAGCGGCATCCCGGCACCCTCGCCGAGCAGGTCGCGGTGCCCCGGGAGAACCTGATTCCCAAGCCGGCCGGAGTGTCCTTCGTGGAGGCCGCCTGCCTGCCCACCGCTTGGCTCACGGCGTACCACATGCTGGTCAGCCGCGGCCGGATCGCCGACGCCTCCACGGTCCTGGTGCAGGGTGCCGGCGGCGGCGTGGCCACCGCGGCCGTCGCGCTCGGCGTGGCCCTCGGCAAGCGGGTGTACGCGACCAGCCGGGAACCCGGCAAACGCGAGAAGATCGCAGCCCTCGGCGCCACCGCTGTCGAACCCGGCGCCCGCCTGCCGGAACGCGTCGACGTCGTGATCGAGTCGGTCGGCGCGGCCACGTTCGACCACTCGATGAAGTGCGCCGCGCCCGGCGCCCGGATCGTCGTGTGCGGCGCCACCGCCGGTCACAAGGCCGAGGTGGACCTGCGCCGGGTCTTCGCGATGCAGCTGGAGATCCTCGGCAGCAGCATGGGTACCGCCGCCGAACTCGCCGAACTGCTCGATCTCTGCGCGTCCGGCAAGGTCAAGCCGATCATCGACTCGACCTTCGCCTTCGGCGAGGCCGACCAGGCCTTCGCCCGCCTCGCCTCCGGCGACGTATTCGGCAAGATCGCACTGGACCACACCTGATTTTCCGGTACGCCTAGCCGGCCGCCCCGCCGAAATCCACCCCGTCCCGCCGAGCCGCGCGAGCACCTGCCCGCTTACGGCCCCACGGCGCCCGCCGGGAAAGAGCACGTGGCCAGGGTCTTGTCCGGCCCAACGTGGATGTTGTCTGGCGGCCGTTGAGACAGCATTGAGCGTGGGCCAAGCTGGACCACCTGGTGTTTCCCGGCGGCCGCGCTGAGGCCGGAAGTAGGCGGGAGGTCGCGCGGCTCGGCGGGGAGGTGTGGATTCGGCGGGGCGGGCGGCGACCGTACCCCTATGAGGTTTTTAAGGGGTTTCGTGAGGTCGGCCGCCTAGAGGGTTCCGGTTAGGGCGGCGGCGCCGGTTGCGGAGGCGTCCTGGGGGAGGCGCGCCTTGGCGGCCTCGTCGCCGTAGAGGGACCAGCGCCAGAAGTCGGTCGTGGTCGTCGCGACCACGGCCGGCTGGTCGCGGTGCGGCAGGTGGGTGCCCTGCGGGATCTCCATGAAGGCCTTCGGCCAGGTCACCTCGTTGTAGGCGCCGTAGGCCTGTTCGTAGGTGACCGTGGTGTCCTGCTTGCCCTGGATGAACAGCAGCGGGATCGGCGTGCCGGAGAACGGGGCCGGCTGCGGCATCTGCCGGCCGGCGAGGAGGACGCCGGCCTTCAGGCGTTCGTCGCGGCTGCTGGTGAGCAGGCCGACCGTGGTGATCGCGCCCGCGGAGTGGCCGGCGGCGGCGATCCGGTTCGGGTCGATCTCGGCGGGCAGCGCCTTCAGCACCTCGGTGATCACGAACTGGGCGTCGGCGGGCTGGTTGACCACGTCGTCGGCGTTGAAGTCGGCGGCCTGGTTCCAGGTGTTCGGGTATCTCGGTGCGGCCACCACGAAACCGGCCTGGGCCCACGCGTTCAGCAAGTCGGCGTAGTCGTCCGGCTGCGAGGTGAGGCCGT
Organism: Actinoplanes aureus; assembly: GCF_015704865.1. Classification (GTDB taxonomy): domain Bacteria; phylum Actinomycetota; class Actinomycetes; order Mycobacteriales; family Micromonosporaceae; genus Actinoplanes; species Actinoplanes aureus. Next base: position 276,715 of record NZ_JADQTO010000004.1, read on the forward strand.
GGCTGAAATAGATCAGCGGATAGGGTCCGCCGCCGGCCGGCAGCCAGACCTTCGTGGGCAGCGGGCGGGTGCCGTCCCGGTTGAACTCGATTTCGCGGGTCTGTACCTCGAGGTTCTGCTGCGGTGCGCCGCTGGCGGCGGCCGCGGCACTGGCCGAGGTGGGTGTGGCGCCGGGTTCCTCCGAATCGGGGGTGCAAGCGCTCAGCGCTGCGACAACGACGATGGACATGGCGGCAACAGCACGACGTAACACCCGACCCATTGTGCCGTGCCGCGATCAAGCCGCCCGTCGTGGAGATCACACCCGGTTCCGCCGAACAGGTGCAGGACTTCGCCATCCTTGACCGGTTTCGCTAGGGTCGGGCCCATGTCTGACAACAACGTCGACCCGAGTGGCAACACCGAGGCTTTCCGGGCGTTCACCCGGACCACGCCGGATCCCACCGCGGCGCCGTCCAAGGCACCGTTCGTGATCGGCGGCGTGGTCGCCGTCGTGCTCATCGCGCTGGTGGCCTGGCTAGCTCTCTGATCCGATCGCCCGGCGTGCCTCGTCGGCGATCTCCAGTTCCTCCTCGGTCGGCACCACACAGACCGTGATCGGCGTGCCGTCCGGGGAGATGATCAGCTCGTTGCGCGCGTTGCGGTCGGGGTCGACCGCGATGCCCAGCGCCTCCAGGCCGGTGAGCGTGCCGGCCCGCACGGGCGGCGAGTTCTCCCCGATCCCGGCGGTGAACGTGATCGCGTCGACCCGGCCGAGTACGGCCAGGTAGGCGCCGACGTACTCGCGGAGCCGCCGGTAGTAGACGTCGAGGGTGAGCGCGGCCTGCTGGTCGCCGGCGGCGCGGCGCTCCTGCACGGTACGCATGTCGTTGTCGCCGGCCAGCCCGAGCAGACCGGACCGGCGGGTGAGCGTGTCCTCGATCTCGTCGAGCGACAGCCCGGCGACCCGGTGCAGGTGGAAGACCAGGCTCGGGTCGATGTCACCCGATCGGGTGCCCATCACCAGGCCACTGAGCGGGGTCATCCCCATCGACGTGGCGACGCTCCGGCCGCCGCGGACCGCGGTCGCGCTCGCGCCGTTGCCGAGATGCAGGGTGATGACGTTGGTCTCGGTGACCGGTTTGCCCAGCAGGCGGGCGGTCTCCCGGGACACGTACGCGTGCGACGTGCCGTGAAACCCGTACCGCCGCAGGCCCCAGCGGCTCGCCAGGTCCCGATCGATCGCCCAGAGCACCCCCTCGGGCGGGATGGTCGAGTGGAACGCGGTGTCGAAGACGGCCACCTGCGGCACGTCCGGCAGCAGCTTGCGGGCGACGTCGATGCCGGTCAGCGCGGCCGGGTTGTGCAGCGGCGCGAGCGGGACCAGCTCCTCGATCGTGGCGACCACCTCGTCGTTGATCACGGTCGAAGCGGTGAACCGGTCACCGCCGTGCACCACGCGGTGCCCGACCACGGCCAGCCCGGTCAGGTCCACGGTGTCCATCAGCCGCTGCAGCGCCTCGCGGTGGTCCGCCGCGTCGCCGCCGTCCTCGCCGATCCGCTGGATCAGGCCCTTGGCCAGCACCTCGGAGCCGTCGAAGAGCCGGTAGCGCAGCGACGACGAGCCGCTGTTCAGAACCAGAACCCGGGTCATCTCGCTCCCGCCTGGATGGCCGTGATGGCGACCGTGTTGACGATGTCCTTGACCGTCGCACCGCGGGACAGGTCGTTGACCGGTCGCCGGAGCCCCTGCATCACCGGGCCGACGGCCACCGCGTTCGCCGATCGCTGGACCGCCTTGTACGTGTTGTTGCCCGTGTTGAGGTCGGGGAACACGAAGACGGTGGCCTTGCCCGCCACGACGCTGCCGGGCAGTTTCGCGGCGGCGACGGCCGGGTCGATCGCCGCGTCGTACTGGATCGGGCCCTCGACCGGCAGGTCGGGACGCCGCTCCCGGACCAGGGCGGTGGCCGCGGCGACCTTGTCCACGTCGGCGCCCGAGCCGGAGCTGCCCGTCGAATACGAGAGCATCGCCACCCGGGGCTCGATGCCGAACGCCGCCGCGGTCCGCGCCGAGGAGAGCGCGATGTCGGCGAGCTGGGCGGCGTCCGGGTCGGGGTTGACCGCGCAGTCGCCGTAGACCAGCACCCGGTCGGCGAGCAGCATGAAGAACACGCTGGACGCGACCGACAGCCCGGGCACCGTCTTGATGATCTCGAAGGCGGGCCGGATGGTCGCGGCCGTCGTGTGGGTCGCGCCGGAGACCATGCCGTCGGCCAGCCCGGCGGCGACCATCATGGTGCCGAAGTAGTTGACGTCGCGGACCACGTCGTACGCCAGGTCGAGCGTCACACCGCGGTGTTTGCGCAGCTCGGCGTAGCGGCCGGCGAAGTCCTCCCGCCACTGGCTGGTCGCCGGGTCGACCAGCCGCGCTCCGCCGATCTCCGCGCCGATCTCGCGGGCCCGCCGGTTGATCTCGTCCGGGTCGCCGAGCAGCGTCAGGTCGGCGACCCCGCGGCGCAGCAGCGTCTCGGTGGCGCGCAGAATCCGCTCCTCGGTGCCCTCCGGCAGCACCAGGTGGCGGCGGTCGGCGCGGGCCTTCTCGATCAGATCGTTCTCGAACATCAGCGGGGTGACCCGGCTGGAGCGGGCCACGTCCAGCAGGCCGGTCAGCTCGGCGGTGTCCACGTTCTCCTCGAAGACGCCGAGCGCCGCGTCCACCTTGCGGGGTGTGCTGAGTTGCGCCTCGATGCGGCCGGCCGCGGAGATCGTGTGGTAGCTGTCGCCCTTGGCGATGACGATGGCCAGGCCGGTGTTGAGACGCTCGATGACGCGCACCGCCCGGTCGTCGGGCGGCTCGCCGAGGGTGAGCATCAGGCCGGCCAGCGTGACCGTGCCGGCGGCGTGCGCGGCGCTCGCGGCGACGAGCAGGTCGGCCCGGTCGCCCGGGGTGATCAGCAGCGCGCCCTCGGTCAGGTGCTCCAGAACGGTCGGCACCTGGGCGGCGCCGACCACGTAGTCGAGCACGTCCCGGTCGAGGGCACCAGGTGTGCCGGAGAAGACCGTGGCGTCCAGCGCGGCGGCCACCTCGCCCACGGTGGGGGCGGCGATCACCGGCACCTCCGGCACCGCCCAGAACGGCACCGGCAACCCGTCCGGCACGCCGCCGGCGGCGGCTGCCGGCACCCGGTTGGCGATCACCGCGACCACGGTCGCGCCTAAATCATCAAGTGAGTGGTACGCACTACGCGCGGACGCCGCGAGCGACTCCGCGCTCCGGCCCTCGCCGCTGACCACGGAAACCACGACGCTGCCGAACTCGGTCGCGAGCCGGGCGTTGAAGGCCAGCTCGCGGGGCAGCTCCTCGCGGCCCTCCGCCGGCTTGTCGGCGAAGTCGCTGCCGATCACCACGACCGCGGAGCACTGCCGCTCGATCGCCCGGTATCGCTCCACGATCCGGCCGATCAGCTCCTCCCGGCGGTCGTCGGCGATCAGCGCGGACGCCTCGGCGATGGTGGCGCCGTACGACTCGTCGTAGCCCACCGGGCCGGGATAGCGCTCGCGCAGCATGGTGAGCAGGGAGTCCCGGCCGTTGCCGGACACCAGCGGGCGGAACACGCCGACCCGCGCCACCTGCCGGGAGAGCAGCTCGACGATGCCGAGAGCCACGGTCCCCTTGCCGACACCCGGGCCCAAACCCGCTACGTACACACTGCGCGCCACGAGCTTCAACCTACCGGCCGGACGTCGGTCAGGCCGGGCCGAAAGTCCCGTCTTGTAGATGACTCCTGTCACGTGCACACTGGGCATGCGTCAAGGTGGCGCATGTCAACTTCGGGGGAGGTCGCATGGGCTGGCAGATCGACGAGAGGATCAAGGCGCTGGAAGATCGGGCCAGGATGCAGCAGGATGGGCTGGTGATGGCGATCGGCACCCATCTGGAGTCGGTGAACAATCACTTCGAGAGTCATGGGCGGCGCTTGGACGCCGTCGAAGCCAGGCTGGAATCCATGGACGCCAGGTTCGATGCCATGGACGGTCGATTCGATGCCGTGGATGCCAGGTTTGATGCCGTGGACGGCAGACTCGGCCTCATCGACGAGCGCATGGCCAGGTTCTCCGGTTCGCTGGACACGCTGATCGAGCTGTTGCGGCCACGCGTGGCGCAGGAGGGCTGAGGATTACTCCTCGTCCTCGTCGTCGCGGGCGAGCCAGGTCGCGAAACGCTCGATCGGGGTCTCGAACTCGGGGTTGAGGTCGACGAAGGTGCGCAGCTGCTCGCCGAGCCACTCCAGGGTCACGGTCTCCTGGCCGCGCCGTTCGACCAGTTCCTCGATGCCACGATCGGTGAAGTACATGAGCGGATAGTAAAAGGGGGCGCCCCGCCGCAGCGGAGCGCCCCCTCTCACCGTGTGCTCACGGACGCGGCAGCGACGCCTCGACCAGCGCGGCCTGCTCGGCCTCGTGCATCTTCGCCGAGCCCACCGCCGGGGCCGCCGCGGCCGGGCGGGAGATCCGCCGCAGCCGTACGCCCTCTAGGTGCTCCAGCAGGTTGAGCGCCACGAACGACCAGGCACCCTGGTTGGCCGGCTCCTCCTGCACCCAGGCGAAGTCCTCGGCGTTCGGGTACTGCCCCAGCACCGCCTTCAGCTCCTCGACGGGCAGCGGGTAGATCTGCTCCATCCGGATGATCGCGGTGTCGGTGATGCCCCGCTCCGCCCGGGCCTGGAACAGGTCGTAGTAGACCTTGCCGGAGCAGAGCAGGACCCGCTTCACCGAGCCGGCGTCGAGCGGCGTGCCGTTGACCCCGCCGTCGCCGAGCACCGGCTGGAACGTGCCCTGGGTGAAGTCGTTGACCTGCGACACCGCCAGCTTGTGGCGCAGCAGCGACTTCGGCGAGAAGACCACCAGCGGCTTGCGCTTGCTGGACAGGGCCTGGCGGCGCAGCAGGTGGAAGTAGTTCGCCGGGGTGGTCGGGTTGGCCACCCGCATGTTGTCCTGCGCGCAGAGCTGGAGGAACCGCTCGGGACGGCCGGACGAGTGGTCCGGGCCCTGGCCCTCCATGCCGTGCGGGAGCAGCAGCACCAGCGACGACTGCTGGCCCCACTTCACCTCGCCGGAGGAGAGGAACTCGTCGACGATCGACTGGGCGCCGTTGACGAAGTCACCGAACTGGGCCTCCCAGAGGACCAGCGCGTCCGGGTTCTCCACCGAGTAGCCGTACTCGAAGCCCATCGCCGCGTACTCCGACAGCAGCGAGTCGTGCACGAAGAACCGGGCGTTGCCGGTGATCATCGAGCTGAGCGGCAGGAAGTCCTTGCCGGTCTTCGAGTCGACGATGGCGGCGTGCCGGGAGGTGAACGTGCCCCGCCGGGAGTCCTGGCCGGCGAGCCGGACCGTGACGCCCTGGTTGAGCAGCGAGCCGAAGGCGATCAGCTCGCCGAAGCCCCAGTCGATGCCGCCGTCGGTGGACATCTTGGCCCGCCGGTCGAGCAGCTGCTGGACCCGCTTGTGCGGCGTGAAGCCCTCGGGCAGCTCGACGTGTGCCTGGCCGACCGCGCGCACCACGCTCGGGTCGACCGCGGTCTCCGCCTCGGGCTCCGGTTGCTCGGAGAGGAAGTTCGGCCGCGGCGGGGTGCCGGCGGTGTCCCGGGTCGCCTTGAAGACCTCCTCAAGCCGGCCCTGGTAGTCGCGCAGCTGCTCCTCGGCCTCCTGCACAGTGATGTCACCGCGGCCGATCAGCTCCTCGGTGTAGAGCTTCCGGACGCTGCGCTTGGTGTCGATGATCTGGTACATCCGCGGGTTGGTCATCGACGGGTCGTCGCCCTCGTTGTGACCGCGGCGGCGGTAGCAGATCATGTCGATCACGACGTCCTTGTTGAACGCCTGGCGGTACTCGAACGCCAGCTTGGCGACCCGGACCACGGCCTCGGGGTCGTCACCGTTCACGTGGAAGATCGGCGCCTGGATCATCCGGGCGACGTCGGTCGAGTACATCGAGGAGCGGCTGTACTCCGGCGCGGTGGTGAAGCCGACCTGGTTGTTCACGATCACGTGGACCGTGCCACCGGTGCGGTAACCGCGCAGCTGCGACAGATTCAGCGTCTCGGCGACCACGCCCTGGCCGGCGAACGCGGCGTCGCCGTGCACCAGCACCGGCAGCACCGTGTAGCCGTGCAGGCCCAGGTCCAGGCGGTCCTGCTTGGCGCGGACGATGCCCTCCAGCACCGGGTCCACGGCCTCCAGGTGGGACGGGTTGGCGACGACGCTGACCGTGGTCGCGTGCTCGCCGTCCGGCGTCGTGTACTTGCCGGTCTGGCCCAGGTGGTACTTGACGTCACCGGAGCCGTGCGCCGACCGCGGGTCCATCTGACCCTCGAACTCGTTGAAGATCTTCTCGTACGGCTTGCCGACGATGTTGGTGAGCACGTTGAGGCGGCCGCGGTGGGCCATGCCGATCACCATCTCGTCGAGACCGGCCTCGGCCGACGACTGCAGGACCGCGTCCAGCAGCGGGATCAGCGACTCGCCGCCCTCCAGCGAGAACCGCTTCTGCCCGACGTACTTGGTCTGCAGGAACGTCTCGAAGGCCTCGCCGGCGTTCAGCCGGTGCAGGATGTGCTTCTGCTCCTCGGTGTCCGGCTTCGTGTACTTGACCTCGATGCGCTCCTGGACCCAGCGGCGCTCCTCGGGGTCCTGGATGTGCATGTACTCGATGCCGATCCGGCGGCAGTAGCTGTCCCGCAGCACGCCGAGCACGTCACGCAGCTTCATCTTCTGCTTGCCGGCGAAGCCGCCGACCGGGAACGTCCGGTCCAGGTCCCACAGGGTCAGCCCGTGCTGGAGCACGTCCAGGTCGGGGTGCTTGCGGATGGTGAACTCGAGCGGGTCGGTGTCGGCCATCAGGTGACCGCGCACCCGGTACGCGTGGATCAGCTCCACCACCCGGGCGGCCTTGTCGATCTGCCCCTCGGAGGTACGGGCGACGTCACGCACCCAGCGCACCGGCTCGTACGGGATCCGCAGCGCGGTGAAGATCTCGTCGTAGAAGCCGTGCTGGCCGAGCAGCAGCTCGTGCATCACCTTGAGGAACTCGCCGGACTGCGCGCCCTGGATGACCCGGTGGTCGTACGTGCTGGTCAGCGTGGTGACCTTGCTGACGCCGTGCTCGGCCAGGGTCTCGTCGCTCATCCCGGAGTACGGTGCCGGGTACTCCATCGCGCCGACGCCGATGATCGCGCTCTGCCCGTTCATCAGGCGCGGGATGGAGTGCACGGTGCCGATGCCGCCGGGGTTGGTCAGCGAGATCGTCGTGCCGGAGTAGTCCTCCATGGTCAGCTCGTTGCGGCGGGCGCGCCGGACCACGTCCTCGTACGCCTGCCAGAACTGCCGGAAATCCATCGTCTCGCAGTTCTTGATGGACGGCACGACAAGCGTGCGGGAACCGTCCTTCTTGGCGAGGTCGATCGCGATGCCGAGGTTGACGTGCTCGGGCTGGACCAGCGCCGGCTTGCCGTCGATCTCGGCGTACGAGTTGTTCATCTCCGGGTGGGCGACGACCGCCCGGATCAGCGCCCAGCCGATCAGGTGGGTGAAGCTGACCTTGCCACCACGGCCACGGGAGAGGTGGTTGTTGATGACGATGCGGTTGTCCACCATGAGCTTCGCCGGGACCGCGCGCACCGACGTGGCGGTGGGCACCTCGAGCGAGGTCTCCATGTTCTGCACGATCTTGGCGGCGACACCGCGGAGCGTGGTGGTCTTCGCGCCGTCCAGCGACGGTTTGGCGGCGGGCTTCTCGGCGGCGGGCTTGGCCGCCGCGGGAGCCGGCTTCGCGGCGGGTGCGGGCGGGGTCACCGGCTTGGCCGGGGCCACCGAGGCCGCGGCGGGCGCGTCGGTGCCCGCCTTGGCGGCGGTCGCGGTCGCGTTTGCCGCTTTCGCCTCGTCCGGCGTCGCGATCGAACCCGTGGCCATCGCCGGCTTGTAGTCCGCGAAGAAATCGTGCCAGGCAGGGTCGACACTGGTCGGGTCGGACAGGTATCGCTGGTACATCTCGTCGACGATCCACTCGTTGGGACCGAAGTCCGCGAGTGGATTGTCTTGCGAAGTCTGCTGCGTCGACACTGCCGCGTTCGCCTCTTTCACCGTGTTTGTCATCACGTGACTGCTCCGTCACGCGGGACGGGTAGGATTCGGTGTCCAGGCTACGCCGTGTCCGAGCGTCATCCGCTCGGACGTCCGCTCTGTGACCTACCCGGGCTGCACCCGCCGCCGCGACCTACCTGGCCACCGCGATCCAGGTGGCTCGTGCGGACGCGAGACGACGCCCGTCGGGCCCGTACACCGTGGAGTCCACCGTCGCCTTCCGCCCGGCGATCTCGGACGCGGCGCCGACCACCACACACTCCGTCCCGGGTGCCGGCAGGGCGTCGACCCGGGCGGCGATCCGGCCCAGCACGTACGCCTGGCCCCGGGCGATCGCGGCCCACCCGCCGGGACAGTCCAGCGCGGCCCACAGCGTCGGCACCGAGACCTCATCCGGAACCGTCCAGGGCGCCGCGGTACGCCCGTCCGGCAGGATCCCCGGGAAGATCTGCAGGCCGTCCTTGCCGGGCCGGCCCGGGCCGCAGACGAAGCAGGTGGGGAAGGGGTGCTCGGCGAAGCCGGGATAGCCGCGGGAGGCCTCGGCGGCCGTCGCGAGATCGACACCGGGGACGTCCTCGCCCACCTCGGCCGCGTCGCTCACCTCGGCGACCAGGGTGTCGCCGGCGTATACGGAGCCGTCGCGCAGCTCCAGACCGGTCTCCAGCGGCGGCGGGACGCGCAGCGTGACCTGGTAGGGCGGTCCACCGGTACGGGCGCCCGCGGCGACCGCGAAGACACCCGAGCACCAGCCGCCGTTGCCGGTGCCGGGAGGTCCGTTGAAGCGAGCCGGAATCAGCATCCACCGACCTTCGCACAAGTCGTTCATCCAGCGGCCACACATACCAACCTGATCCGACATCCCATCGGCAGACATCGCCCTTACACAGATCTCATGGCAGTTCTGATGACCGCCGCCGCACCCACCGGGACCAGCGGCTACACCCTGCTGCTCGCCGACGACGCGGGCCACGTCGAGGCCGCGCAGCGGCTACGGCACGACGTCTTCGCCGGAGAGCTCGGAGCCAACCTCCCCGGCGCCGCGAACGGCCTCGACGCCGACGACTTCGACGACTACTGCGACCACCTGATCGTCCGGGACGACGCCACCGGTGCCGTCGTGGGCACCTACCGGATGCTGCCGCCGCGCGCCGCCGAACTGGCCGGCCGCCGGTACGCCGACAGCGAGTTCGATCTCAGCGCGCTGCGTCCGCTGCGTGACCACCTGGTCGAGATCGGCCGGTCCTGCGTGCACCCGGACCACCGGTCCGGCGCCGTGGTCAACCTGATGTGGGCCGGCATCGCCCGCTACCTGCACCTCAACAACCTGCGCTGGCTGGGCGGCTGCGCCTCGGTGCCGCTCGCCGACGGTGGCCACGTCGCCGCCGGGGTACGCGCCCGGCTCAACGCCAAGCACCTCTCCCCGCCGGCCCTGCGGGTCCGCCCGCGCCGCCCCTGGCTGCCCGCGGACGACGTGGTCGCCGACCCCAGGGTGGCCGTTCCGCCGCTGCTCCGTGGTTACCTGCGGCTGGGCAGCTGGGTCTGCGGTGAGCCCGCCTACGACCCGGACTTCGACTGCGCCGATTTCTACGTGCTCTTCTCGATGGACCGGCTGGACCCCCGCTACCGCCGGCACTTCCTCGGCGCGACGCGATGAACTGGCAGCCCAGCTCGGCGTGCGGCGACCGGTGCCGGCCGGGCGGACACCCCGCCGCGGCAGCGGGGACGGCGCTGGTGCGGGTGGTGACGCTTCTCGGCGTACTCCTCGGGGGCCTGCTGCCGGCGGCCCTGCTCGGTGGCGGCGCGCTGCGCCGCCTGTCCCGTGCCATCCTCGCGGTTCTCGGGGTCCGGCTGGTGTGGCGCGGCCCGGTGCCGCGCCCGGGCTGCCTGCTGGTCTCCAACCACGTCTCCTGGCTGGACATCGTGGCGCTGACCGCGGTGCTGCCGGTGCGGCTGGTGGCCAAGCACGACGTGCGGGCCTGGCCGGGCATCGGGGCGACGGCCGGCCGGTCCGGTGCGATCTTCATCGATCGCACCCGGCCGCGTGCGCTGCCGCAGACGGTGGGCGAGGTCGCCGCGGCGCTGCGAGCCGGGCGGTCGGTCGCGGTCTTTCCGGAGGGTACGACCTACTGCGGCACCGAGCACGGCCAGTTCCGTCCGGCGCTCTTCCAAGCAGCGATCGACGCCGGTGCTCCGGTGGTCCCGATCTCGGTCGGGTACGACTCGACCGAGGCGGCGTTCGTCGGCGAGGACACGCTCTGGGGTTCGGTGCTGCGGGTGGCCCACGTCCGGCGGCTGACGGTCACGCTGGTGGCCGCGCCGGCGCTGCGCCCGGAGGCCGGCGCCGACCGCCGGGTACTGGCCCGGGCGGCCCAGGCCAGCCTCGGCGGCGGGTCGGGGTATCGCCTGGCCGCGTGATATTCCCGCGCTCACAGAAAATTTTCAGGAAGCGTGCAGCCCCGGTGCAGCGGCCGGGGACACAATGGCCGCATGGCCGCCCAGACCCAGCCCAAGCAGAGCGAGGCGAAACTGCTCGTCGTCGAGGACGACGCCAACATCCTCGAGTTGCTCTCCGCCAGCTTGCGTTTCGCCGGGTTCGACGTCACGACCGCGACAAGTGGCAGTGCGGCCGTCAGCGCCGCCCGCAGCTCCGCGCCCGATCTCGTCGTGCTCGACGTCATGCTGCCCGACCTCGACGGATTCGAGGTGATCCGGCTGATGCGCGAGGGCGGGCAGCGTACGCCGGTGGTCTTCCTCACCGCCCGGGACGGCACCGACGACAAGATCCGTGGTCTCACCCTGGGTGGCGACGACTACGTGACCAAGCCGTTCAGCCTGGAGGAGCTGACCGCCCGGATCCGGGCGGTGCTGCGCCGCACCTCGGCCGGTGAGGAGCAGCCGTCCCGGCTGGTTTTCGCCGATCTGGAGCTGGACGAGGAGACCCACGAGGTGTACAGGGCGGGAAGCCGTGTGCAGCTCTCGCCGACCGAGTTCAAGCTGCTGCGCTACCTGATGCTGAACGCCAACCGGGTGCTCTCCAAGGCGCAGATCCTGGACCACGTGTGGAAGTACGACTTCCGCGGTGACGACAACATCGTCGAGTCGTACATTTCGTACCTGCGCCGGAAGGTGGACAACGTGCAGCCGCGCCTGATCCACACCCTTCGTGGCGTGGGTTACGTGCTGCGCAAGCCAGCCGTGTAGGCCGGACGTGACCCTTACCGACCGGGTTCGAGGATCGCTCCCGCGCCAACCCAGCCTGCGCAAGATCTCGCTGCGGACCAAACTGGTCGCCGCGGTGCTCGCGCTGGTGTTCGCGGCGCTCGCCATGATCAGTGCGACGAGTACGTACGCCTTGAACCGGTTCATGCTCGACCGGATGGACGTGCAGCTGAAGTCCTTCGCGAAGAACATGGCGAAGGTCTACAACAGCAACACGCCCATCACCGTCTTCCTGCCGCCGGACTACTACGTCGCGCAGACCTCGGTGTCCGGGGTCGGCGAGCGCTACTTCGACGAGGACCGGCTGACCGCGGAGGACCTTCCGCCGCTCTTCACCGGCGTCGAGGAGATCGACGCGCACATCGGCGAGCCGTACACGGTCCGTTCCGGTAACGGCGAGTACGTGTGGCGGATGGTGGTGGTCCGGCTCGAGAACGGCGACGTGATGCACTCCGCTCAGATGATGACCGGGGTGGACGCGGTGATCGCCCGCCTGGTCTGGGTGGACCTCCTGGTCGGCGTCGGTGTGCTGATCGCGCTGGCCACGATCGGTGCCGCCCTGGTGCGGCAGAGCCTGATCCCGCTCGTGCAGATCGAGCGCACCGCGGCCCGGATCGCGGCCGGTGACCTCACCCAGCGGGTGCCCGACCCGGAGGTGGACGACGCCGAGCCGACCACCGAGCTGGGCCGGCTCTCGGTGGCGCTGAACACGATGCTCTCCCAGATCGAGGCCGCCTTCATCGCCCGGGCGCAGTCCGAGCAGGCGGCACGCGAGGCCGAGCACAGCGCCCGGCAGGCGGCCGAGGCCGCCCGGCGGTCCGAGTCGCGGGCGCTGGAGTCCGAGGAGAAGATGCGGCAGTTCGTCGCGGACGCCTCGCACGAGTTGCGTACGCCGCTGACCACCATCCGCGGTTTCGCCGAGCTCTACCGGCAGGGCGCGGTCTCCGACCCGGACGCGGTGGCCCGGCTGGTCCGGCGGATCGAGGACGAGGCCGCCCGGATGGGCCTGCTCGTCGAGGACCTGCTGCTGCTGGCCCGGCTGGACCGGGAACGCCCGCTCACCCTGGCCCCGGTCGAACTGCCCGTGCTAGCCGTGGACGCGGTGCAGGCCGCACAGGCCACCGCACCGGACCGGCAGATCGATCTGGAGGTCCGCGACGAGCCGGAGCGGCTGGTGGCGTACGGGGACGACGCCCGGTTGCGCCAGGTGATCGGCAACCTGATGACCAACGCCGTGGTGCACACCCCGCCCGGCGCCTCGGTGACCCTGCGGTTGTACGCCGGAACGGGCGACACCGCGGTGGTCGAGGTGTCGGACACCGGTCCCGGGCTGAGTCCCGAGCAGACCGAGCGGGTGTTCGAGCGCTTCTACCGGGCGGACGGGGCGCGGACCCGCAAGACCGATCGGGATGCCACCGGCACCGGCCTGGGGCTGGCGATCGTCGCGGCGATCGTGGCCGCGCACCAAGGCTCCGTCCAGGTAGTTTCCGAACCGGGCCAGGGCGCCACGTTCCGGGTCACTTTGCCGACCATAAATGCGGATAAAGGGTTCACAGAAAACGTCCAGGACTAACACAGTTCGGTACGAGTACGACGGGGCAGAGTTACTGACATGAACGAGAACGAGACCAACCCGCGGCCCGCGGACGCCGCCGCTGACAACAGCAGCGCGGAGCGGGTCGAGTCTGAGCAGCCGACCGCCGCGCAGCCGTCGGTTGCACCGCAGTCCGCCGCTCCCCAGTCCGCGGCACCGTATTCCCCGGCCGCCGACTCCCCGGCCACTGATTCCCCGTCCGGCTACGCCCCCGGCGCCGCCCAGCCTCCGTACAGTCCGGCGCCGCAGCCCCCGCACAGCCCGTGGGCTCAATCGCCCTGGCAGCAGCCGACGTCCGGCCACCCCGGGGCCGGTCAGGACTACCCGACCACCGCGGTGCCGTACGGCCACCCGCATCAGGGTTACCAGCCGCCGGCCGGTTACGGGCAGCCCGGCTACCAGCAGGAACCGCATTCGGCGTACGCCGCGTGGCAGGCCAGCCAGACCCCCACCGGCGCCGAGGGGATGCCCCCGTGGGCGCGGCCGGTCGGTGTCGACCAGCGCACGCCGGGCCGCGGTCGCAAGGTCCTGCTGACCGGCGCGGCCGCCGTGCTGATCGCGCTCGGTGGCGGCGCGGTCGGTGCCGCCACCACGCTGGCCCTGGACTCCGGCGGCAACACCCCGGCCGTGCAGACCGGCAACTCCTCGGTGACCCGGGTGGTGGACCGCTCGTCGCTGGCCCAGATCGCCGCGGCGGTGCAGGACAGCGTGGTGTCGATCACGACCGGATCCGGCGAGGGCTCCGGTGTGGTGATCACCGCGGATGGCTACATCGTCACCAACAACCACGTCGTCGCGAACGCACAGGGCGACTCGGTGAACATCATCTTCGCGGACGGCACCAAGGCCACCGCCTCCGTGGTGGGCACCGACCCGCGTACCGATCTGGCCGTGGTCAAGGCCAGCGGGGTCTCCGACCTGAAGGCGGCCAAGTTCGGTGACAGCTCGCAGATCCAGGTGGGCGACACCGTTCTGGCGCTGGGCAGCCCGCTCGGCCTGGAGGGTTCGGTGACCGCCGGCATCATCAGCGCCAAGGACCGGGCGATCCAGGCCGGCGGCGAGGAGCAGCAGCCGAACCCGTTCGGTGGCCAGCAGCAGCAGTCCTCGACCACGATGACCGGCCTGCTGCAGACCGACGCCCCGATCAACCCGGGCAACTCCGGCGGCGCGCTGGTGAACACGAACGGCGAGGTGATCGGCATCAACTCGGCGATCGCCACCTCCGGCGCGGGCTCCGGCAACATCGGTCTCGGTTTCGCGATCCCCAGCAACAAGGCCGTCCAGGTCACCAACGCGCTGATGCAGGGCAAGAAGGTAAGCCACCCGGCGCTCGGTGTCAGTGTCGCCGACGCGGAGAACGGTGGTGCCCTGATCCGGGACGTCACGTCCGACAGCGCGGCCGCGAAGGCGAAGCTGCAGCAGGGCGACGTGGTGACCAAGGTCGACGGCAAGGCCGTCGGCGACTCGGACGATCTGGTGGCGGCCGTCCAGGCGGGCACCGTGGGGCAGAAGATGACGCTGACGTTCACGCGTAACGGCAGTGAGCAGACGGTCACCGTCACCCTCCAAGAGTCGCAGTAACCGGCTTCACCAGCACGAAGACCTTCCGCTACGGCGGGTGACGCGACCGGGGTGGACGCGTCACCCGCCGTATTCCTATCTATGTCGTGATTCAGGACCTTCGCGACCAACAGGAAGCTTTCGCCACGCGGGACTCGCGTTTGCCCAGGCAACCGCCTAATCTCCATTCGCCGCCGGCGCTGGCTCGCCGCCCGGCGCGGTGAAGATTTTCGCTTCGGCGGAGTGAGAGGCCCTGCGAGTTGACGTACGTCGAGACCCGGACCAGCGTCTGGGAAGCCCTGGCCGGCCGTGCCCCGGGGGTGCCGTCCGGGCCCGCCGACGCCGATCTCTGGCACACCGTGGCCGAGCGGCTCAATCCGGCCAGCGCTCGTCCCGTCCTCCGCTCCGGGATCGAGGTCCGGCACCGGACCGCGGTCCGCGGCGGCGGGTACGTGATGCTCCGGTCGCCGGACGACGGCGGCCGCAGTTCGTACCTGCGTCTGACGCCGGAGGAGTACCAGCTGGCTCTGATGATGGACGGCGTCAGCACGGTGGCCCGGCTGGTCGCCGAGTTCGCGCGGATCGCCGGGCGCCTCGCACCGGACCAGGTTCGCCGGGTGGTCGCCGACCTCGCCGCCAACCGGATGCTGGAGGAACTCCCCACCGACGCCTTCCGCCCGCTGCGGGAGATGGTCCGAGAGCCGTTGCCGAGGCGGGTCGGTAACTCTCTGCTCGCCGCCGTGCGGGGCCGGCAGATCCTCTCCTTCGAGGTCGACGGCCTGATCACCGGGCTCTACCGGTCGGCCGGCCGCTTCCTCTTCACCCGTGCCGCGGTCTGGGCCGGCGGACTGCTCGCGCTCGTCGGGGTGCTCCTGTTCGCGGCCACCTGGCAGCGGGGGAGCCGGTCACTCTTTCTGGTCGGCGACTCGTACCTGCTCGGCGCGATCGCTCTCCTGCTCCTGAACGTGCTGGTCCTGGCCGCGTACGAGCTGGGTCACGCCCTCGCCGCGAAACGTGTCGGCCGGGAGATCCCGACTGCCGGGCTCCTGCTGTACTTCGGCATCCCCTCGGTCTTCGTGGACACCAGCGACGTCTGGATGGCCGGGCGGCGCGCTCGGATCGGGGTCACCGCGGCCGGCCCGGCCACCGCGCTGGGGCTGGCCGGACTGGTCCAGATGATCGGCCTGGCCGTGCCGGCCACCTCCGGGATCGCCTTCAAGCTGGCGTTCCTCTTCTACCTGCACGCGTTCTTCAACCTGAGCCCGCTGCTGCCGCTCGACGGGCACTACCTGCTGATGGACTGGCTGGAGATCCCCGACCTGCGGGCGCGCGGCCTGTCCTGGGTCTCCGGCCGGCTGCGCCGGCGCGGCCCGCGCTGGTCCGCCCTGGATCGGGAGGGCCGGCTGATCGCGCTCTACGGCCTGCTGGCGGTGCTCTGGCTGGTCGCCGCACTCGGCCTGGGCTACCGGCTCTGGAAGGACCGGGTCCAGGGTCTCGCCGTCGGCCTCTGGTACTCCGGCTTCGGCGGCCGTCTGCTGCTCCTGGTGATCGTGCTGGGCATGATCGCGCCACCGCTCTACTTCGTGCTCGGACGGATCGGCAAGGCCTGGCGCCGGTGGCGGCAGCGTGCCGCGGAACGCGACCGGGAGGCCGACCTGCCCCGCCGGCTGGCCGCGTTGCACGCCTCCGAGCTGGGCGGCCTGCCGGAACCGGCGATGCAGGGGCTGGCCGCGCGGGCCCGCTGGCTGTACCCGCCGACCGGCCGGCAACTGGTGCTCGCCGGTGAACACCAGTCCGCCGTCTACATCGTGGTCGAGGGCGCCCTGCACGGCCGCCGCCCCGGCGACCCGGGCGGCACCATCCGGCATCACGTCGGCCCGGGCGGTGTGGTCGGGCTCGCCAACGCGCTCACCGGCCGCAGCTCGCAGCTCGACTGGCACACCGCCGGCAGCACGCTGCTGGCCGTGCCCGCCTCCACTGTGGCCACGGTGGTCGGCCCGATGCCGGGCCCGCCGCCGCAGGAGCGGTCGGAGGCCGAAGCGCTCTTCGCCGACACCCCGGCCCTGTCCGCCCTCGAGGAGGACCAGCGCCTGGCGCTCATCGCCGGGGCTCACCCGGTGGATCTGGACCCCGGCGCGCCGGTGATGCTGCACGGGCCCACCCACGCTGTGGTCGTCGAGTCCGGCGTCATCGCGATGCCCGACGGCGTCGAGCTGCGCCGCGGCACGCTTGTCGGCCCGGTCGGTGACGGCAGCCCCGGCATGGTGGCGCAGGCCCGCACCCCGGTCCGGCTCTGGGTCATCCCGGACGCCTCGGACCTGCCGCCGCTGGTCGGTGGGTACGGCGCGGGCGGTCAGATGCCGGTGATCCGGCCCAGCGCGCCGGTCGCCGTCCGCCCGGGCGCCGCGCACCCGCCGCTGGCGGTCCCGCCCGGCCCGCCGGACGGCACCGACGAGTACGACCTGGACGGTCATTTCGAACGCCGGATGTGGGCCTTCGCCAGCCTGCTCCTGGTGTTCGCCCTGGTCAGCGTCGGCGTCAACCTGCGGCCCGGCCCGGCCTGGGCGGAGATGCCCGGTGAGCGGCTGCTGCTCAGCGTGGACAGCGGGCAGGCCACCGCACTCGTCGACAAGGAGTCGGAGGCGCTGCGATCGGGCGACAAGCGCTACCTGAGCGCCGGTGCCCGGATCGAGGTGCCCGGGTCGGCCCGGGCGCAGCTCACCTTCCCCGGTGGGGCGACCGTGGTGCTCTGCCCGGGAGCGCGTGCCCAGGTGAACGAGGTCGCGGTGGACTCCGGGCGCCGACCGGCACCCGCCGGCCGGCTGACGCTGGACAGCGGCCGCCTGCTGGCCGACACGACCAGCTCGAGCGGGGCGTACGCGGAGCTCGATCTGACCGTGCTGCGCGCCCAGGGTGACGTCACCAGTACCGGCCGCGCCTGGTACGCGGTCGACCCGTCAGCGATCACCGTCGCCTCTGGGCGGGTCGCCGTCGGCGGCGCCGCCACCCCGGCCACCACCTCGGAGCTGACCTGTGGCGACGGCGTCAAGGTCACGCCCCCGTCGGCCGGGCCGAGCGAGGAGCCCGTCGAGGGCACGTTCCCCGCGACACCCCCGGCCTCGGCCGTTCCGCCGGCCCCGACCACACCGACCGCCGTTCCCGGTGTGATCAGGACGGTGCCCCCCGCCCCGGCCGGTGACGACAACGACGACCCGCGGCCCACGACGACGTCCCCGCCGCGTACGACGAGGCCGACCACCACGGCTGCCCCGCCGCCGGGTGCGCCGCCGACCACCCGGCCCACCCGGACCGGCACGACCCGGCCCACGAACCCGCCGCCGGATCCGACCACTCCGAACGAGCCGGACCCCACGACCCCGGACCCCACCACCGATCCGCCGGAGACCACCAGCCCCAACGGCGAGTCCTCTTCATCGCCTGGCTAGCGGGTTCTCCGTCAGAGGAGGAGCGCCGCGATGCTGTGCTGGTTCTGCGCCGAGGGAGCACGTGCCACGTGCCGGTTCTGCGGCCGGGGCGTGTGCGCCGAGCACGCCCGGTTCGGGCCGTACCTGCTGGAGGTCATCCGGTCGGTGCGCCGGGACCGCAGTGAGGCGCTGGTGGTCGAGGACGCGGTGCAGTGCGGCACCTGCCGTCCCCGACCACAGCCGGTGGCGATGCCCGAGCTGGACTAGACGTTCGCGTACGGCGTCGTCGCGTTCTCCAGAGCCCGGCGCAGCACCGACTTGGGGCGGGCGCCGATCAGGGACGCGGTGACGACGCCGTCGCGGAAGAAGAGCAGGGTCGGCATGGAGGTCACCCGGTAGGTGCGGGTGGTCTCCGGGTTCGCGTCCACGTCCAGTTTGGCGATCACCACCTGGCCGCGGAACTCCTCGGCGAGCTCGGCCAGCACCAGCGCCATCGGACGGCACGGCGGGCACCACTCGGCCCAGAAGTCGACGAGCACCGGCGTGCCCGCGGCCAGCACGGTGTCGGCGAAGGTGGCGTCGGTGACGGTGATCAGGGATTCATCTGGCATCGGATCTCCCGGTGATTGATCGCTTGGTCCAGCTGGGCCCGCAACCGGTGCCGGACCTCGGTGAGCTGGGCGAGATAGCCGTCCACCTCGGCCATCCGGCGGCGCAGCACCGCCACCGAGTCCGGGCACACGTGACCGGCGTCGTTGCCGGCGCGCAGGCAGGCGACGAACGGCTTGATGTCGTCCAGGCCGAAGCCGTCGGCGAGCAGCGTGCGGATCTCGTGCACCACGCGCAGTTCGGCGTCGTCGTACTGGCGATAGCCGTTGACGTCCCGGCGCGGGCGGACCAGCCCGTGCTCCTCGTAGTAGCGCAGCGTCCGCGGGCTGGTTCCGGCCCGTTCGGCCAGCTCTCCGATAAGCATGTGCCGACGGTATGCCTTCACACCGGCGTCAAGGCAAGTGTGCAAGATCGTGGGAGGATGGGCACATGGTCGACGGTCCGGTGGCGTTCGTGCTCGGTGGCGGCGGCGTCCTCGGTGCCGTCGAGGTGGGGATGCTGCGGGCGCTGTTCCGGGCCGGGTTCCGGCCCGATGTGGTGGTCGGCACCTCGATCGGCGCGGTCAACGGTGCACTGGTCGCCGCCGACCCGTCCGAGGCGGTCACCGACCGTCTGGTCCGGCTCTGGACGTCGCCGGAGGCCGCGGCGGTGTACGGCGACTCGCTCGGTCGCCAGATGCGCCGGTTCGCCGCTCGTACCCATCTGCACTCGCCGCGCCCGCTGCGCCGGCTGCTGGAGGGCGAACTCGGCGATGGCGCCACGTTCGCCGATCTGAAGGTCCCGTTCCGCTGTTGCGCGGCCAGCATCGAGCGCGCGGCCGAGCACTGGTTCGACAGCGGTCCCTTGGTGGACGCGGTGCTCGCGTCGTCGGCGGTGCCCGGCCTGCTGCCACCGATGGAGATCGGCGGCGAGCACTTTGTGGACGGTGGCATCGTGAACTCGATCCCGATCGGCGAGGCGGTCCGGGTCGGCGCGAAACTGATCTTCGTGCTCCAGGTGGGCAGGGTGGAGCGGCCGCTCGCCGTACCGCGGCGGCCCTGGGAGGTGGCGCAGGTGGCGTTCGAGATCGCCCGCCGGCACCGGTTCGCCCGCGAGCTTGCCTCGTTGCCCGACGATGTACGCGTGCACGTGCTTCCCAGCGGTGGCGGCGAGGGCCGGGACGACTCGCCATGGGCGTACCGCGACATGGCTTCGGTGGGCCGCCGGATCAGCCGGGCCTACACCGTGTCCCGCCGCTACCTGGCGGCCAATGTGCATCCGCTGCCGGAGCCGGGTGTCCGCTGATGGGACTGCCACCGATCTGGGTCCGTCGTCTGCTGATCGCCCCGGCCGTCGTGCTCCTCGCGCTGGCGCTCGTCACCACCCTGCCGATCTGGCTGCTGATCGCGCTCGCCGTCTCGCCGCTGGTGCCGGGCCGGCTGCGGGTGCCGCGGGTGGTCTTCCTGCTCATCGTCTATCTGGTCTGGGACGCGGTGGCGCTGGTCGCGCTCGCCGTTCTCTGGTTCGCCTCCGGTTTCGGCTGGAAGATCCGGTCGCCGGCGTTCCAGCGGGCGCACTACGTCCTGACCGGACACTTCCTGCGCACGCTGTTCTGGTTCGCGCGCTGGTCGCTGCACCTGGTGATCGACGTGGTCGGTACCGACCCGGACACCGCGCAGCCGGGCCGTCCGGAGATCGTGGTGAGCCGGCACGCCGGTCCGGGTGACTCGTTCACGCTGATCCACGCGCTGGTCAACTGGTTCGCCCGGGAGCCGCGGATCGTCCTGAAGGCTGCCCTGCAGTGGGATCCAGCGGTGGATGTGCTGCTCAACCGCCTGCCCAACCGGTTCATCTCACCGGGGCGGACCGGCACGGCGACGCTGGAGGAGCAGATCGGTGACCTCGCCACCGGCCTGGACCACAACGACGCCTTCGTGATCTTCCCGGAGGGCGGCAACTTCACGCCCCGCCGCCGGACCAGCGCCATCGCCCGGCTCCGGGCCCGCGGCCTGCACGACATGGCGGTGAAGGCCGAGGGCCTGCGCAACCTCCTGCCGCCCAAGCCGGGCGGCTTGCTGGCCGCGATCGAGGCGGCGCCGGACGCCGGAGTGATCTTCGTGGCGCACACCGGTCTGGACCGGATGATGAGCGTCTCCGACGTCTGGCGCGAGCTGCCGATGGACAAACAGCTGGTGATGCGGTTCTGGAGCGTCCCGCCTGAGGAGGTGCCGGCCGGCGAGCCGGAACGCGTCGAGTGGCTCTACGACTGGTGGGCCCGCATCGACGCGTGGATCGAGGAGAACCGGCCGACACCGCTGGGTCAGCCGCCGAGAACCCGGTAGACGTCCTCCGGCGCCTCGACGATCTGCGCCGCCGGGGGAGCGGTGGCGGTGACGGTGGTCCCGTAATCGGTGTAACGGGCCTCGAGAGTGGTCGAGCCCGGCAGCTGAAGCGTGAGCGTCGACAGACGGCCCTTCTCGTCGAGGCCGGCGGTGAACGGCACTCGCTGAGCCGCCGGACCGTACCCCTGGATGGTCACCTGGTTGAGGCCGGCGATGCCGGTGGCCTTGGTCAGGTCCACTGTGCCGGCGTAGTCACGGGCGCCGGTGGCGTGCACGTCAGTGGTGGAGCCGATCAGCCGTGCCGTGTCCACCGGGTCGATGCGGCCGGGACGCAGCCCGATGTTCGCACCCTCCGGCAGCCGGCTCATGTCGAGGTGGGTCCAGGTGTCGCCCTTGGTGATGCCGGGGATCTGCGCGTACAGGTCCTGGCCGATCAGCAACGACTTCACGGTCAGCTCGGTGTTGGTGCCGGAGGCGGTCAGCTGGGCGGTGCCCTTGCTGTTCGGTGCGTCGATCAGCGCGGTGAGGCGGTAGCCGGCACCGCCGGTGACGGCGAGCTTGAAGCTTTCGCGGTCGAGCGCGGTGGTGGCGCCGGTGAGCGCCTGCACGGCCGCCGGGTCGGCGGAGGTGGAGACGGACGGAACCGCGCCAGCGGGCGCGGAGGCGGAGGCGGAGTTGGAGGCGGAGGTGGAGGCCGTGGGTCCGGCCGTGCCGTTCTCAGCGCAGCCGGTCACCGCCAGGGCGGCGGTCGTCGCCGCCACAAGGCCCAGTCCGGCGAGCCGTGGTGTCCGCATGTCGGTCCCTCCTGCCGTGCCGGCGGTCGGGCTGACGCCGGTCGATGGCGAAGTTCCCGATACCGTCGCGCGGCAAACGGACACCTTGGGTTAAACGGACACCACGGATAGTTGCCTCCGGATCAAGGCGCGTTTCCCCTCACGACAGCGGCCCCGGTTTTCTTGACGATCATGGGAGGGGCATGATGGGTCGGAGGTTCAGCGCGCGCACGTACAGGGGGAGGACTCGTGAGATTCGAGGTCAGTAAGGTCCTCGACGCCATCGAGGCCCGGCTAACCACCGACCCGGCTCTGGCCCGGGGTGTGGTTGATCTGTCGGAGGTCGTCCGTTACGCCGACCTCGACGGGGGTCGCCCAGCCAGCCTGGTGCGCCTCGGCCTTCTGGTGGACGCGCTGGGCCGGTACATGGCCGAGGAGAACGTCCCGGTCTACGCGATCGCGCCGCGCGGTCTCATCTCGGACACCGACCTCACCTCGAACGAGCGGATGGTGGTCCGGCGATGGGCTGACGACGGCAAGATCGAGGTGGTGCCGCAGCTCGACGACCGGGTGCTGGAGGTGGCCGAGATGCTCGGTCTGCCGGTGCTCACCCGGGACCGGGAGGACCGCTTCCGGGACCGCCGGCCGTGGGTGGCCGACCCGGGCCGGCTGCTCGCCCTGGTGTCGAACGCCGGTGGGCCGGCCCTGGTGGCCCGGGTCGGCCGGGGCGAGGCGCTGCCACCGGCGTCCCGCTCGCCGCTGGGTGAGCGGCTGCTCTCCCGGGTGTGGAGCTGTCCCGCGTCGAACTGCAACAGCTTCGGCAGCGGCGGGGACTCGGACAGCCCGTTCGCCGACATGCGTACCTTCACCAGCCCGGTCTCGCAGTCACCGCCCGCGCTGCGTGCCGGTGTGCCCACCTGCCCGCGGCACGGCGAGCGGCTCCGCGACATCGGCCCGCGCCCGGCGACCGAGGTCTTCTCGGTACGCATCGACGGCGTGATCCGGCAGCGATTCGTGGTCTCGGAGGAGCAGCCCGTGGTGGTCGGCCGGGCCCCCGACGGCGGCTCCGGAGTCATGCTCGGGCAGTGGCTCACCGACGACGCCCGCAAGTGGATCAGCCGGGGACACGTGGCGTTCGCGCTGCGCGGCGGCGAGGTGACCGTTCAGGACATCAGCACCAACGGCAGCGGCATCCGGCCCGGCGGTTCCCTCGACGACGAGGCCCGGATCCCGCTGCGCCGGCAGGAGAGCCGGGTGCTCGCCGCCGACGACGTGGTCGAGCTCTACGCCGGGGTCCAGGTCGGCCGGTCCAAGCTGTGGGCCAGCGGCGGCGTGGTGCAGCCGGAATCGGTGATGGGCGAGGCACCGACCATGGCGTTCCGTCCGGTCGGGCGCTGACCGGAAAAGCGCCGCTCTTCTAGGAAGAGCGGCGCTTTCCCAGGAACGGGATCAGCTCGCCAGCACTGCGGCGAACTGCGCCAGCGCGTGGTCCAGGTCGGCCTCGGTGACCACCAGCGGCGGAGCCAGCCGGATCGTCGAGCCGTGGGTGTCCTTGGCCAGCACACCGCGTTCGGCCAGCCGTTCGCACGCCTGCCGCCCGGTCATCAGGACCGGGTCGATGTCCACGCCGGCCCAGAGGCCGCGTCCGCGTACGCCGACGACGCCCTTGCCGATCAGCGCCTCCAGCCCGGCGTGCAGCCGCGCGCCGAGCTTGGCCGAGCGCTCCTGGAACTCGCCGGTCGCCAGCAGCCGCACCACCTCGGTGCCGACCGCGCAGGCCAGCGGGTTGCCGCCGAAGGTCGAGCCGTGCTCGCCGGGCCGCAGCACGCCCAGCACGTCGGAGTTCGCGGCGACCGCGGAGACCGGGACGATGCCGCCGCCGAGGGCCTTGCCGAGCACGTACATGTCCGGGACGACGCCCTCGTGCTCGATGGCGAAGGTGCGGCCGGTCCGGCCGAGACCGGACTGGATCTCGTCGGCGATCAGCAGCACGTTGTTCTCGGTGCAGAGCTCCCGCAACTGGGAGAAGAAGCCGGTGGGCGGCACCAGCACGCCGGCCTCACCCTGGATCGGCTCCATCAGGACGGCGACGGTGTTGGCGTTGATCGCCCCCGCCACGGCGGACAGGTCGCCGTAGGGCACCACGACGAAGCCCGGCGTGTACGGCCCGAAATCGGCCCGCGCCTCCGGATCGGTGGAGAAGCTGACGATCGTGGTGGTACGCCCGTGGAAGTTGTTAGCCGCCACGATGATCTCGGCGCGCTCGTCCTGGACGCCCTTGACCTGGTAACCCCACTTGCGGGCCACCTTGATCGCGGTCTCCACCGCCTCCGCCCCGGTGTTCATCGGCAGCACCAGGTCCTTGCCGCAGAGCTCGGCCAGCCCACGGCAGAACGTGGCGAACTGGTCGTGCACGAACGCGCGGCTGGTCAGCGTCACCCGGTCCAGCTGGGCGTGCGCCGCGGCGATCAGCCCGGGGTGCCGGTGCCCGAAGTTGAGCGCCGAGTACCCGGCCAGGAAGTCGAGGTAGCGGCGGCCGTCGACGTCGGTGACCCAGGCGCCCTCGGCCTCGGCGACGACCACCGGCAGCGGGTGGTAGTTGTGCGCGGTCCAGCGCTCCGCGTCCTCCAGGGCGCCCGGCGTACGGAATTCCACGGTCGTCACGAACGCACCTCCAGCGTGCAGCACTTCGGGCCACCGCCGGCCTTGCGCAGCTCGGACAGGTCGACCCCGATGGTCTGGTAACCGGCCGCCCGCAGGGCCCCGGTGAGATGGGTGGCCTGCTGCGGCAGAACCACGGTACGACCGTCGCTCACCGCGTTCAGGCCGAGCACGGCCGCGTCCTCCGGCGTCGCGATGATCGCGTGCGGGAAGAGCTGCCGGAGCACCGACTGGGAACCGGGCGAGAAGGCCTGCGGCAGGTACGCGATGTTGGTGTCGTCCAGCACACAGAGCGCGGTGTCCAGGTGGTAGTAGGCCGGGTCGACCAGCTGCAGGGTGATCACCGGCCGCTGGAGCGCCTCCTGCGTCTCGGCGTGCGACGCGTGTGCGGTACGGAACCCGGTCCCGGCCAGCAGCACGTCCCCGGCGAGCAGGATGTCGCCCTCGCCCTCGTTGGTGTGCTTGGGGTCGTGCACGTCGAATCCGCGCTCACGGAACCACGCGGCGTACGCCGGCGCCTCGTCGGCCCGCTCGGCGTCGCGGAACTGCACGCCCAGCACCCGTCCGTCGACCACGGTGGCGCCGTTCGCGGCGAAGACCATGTCGGGGAGACCGGGCAGCGGGTCGATCAGGTCGACGGTGTGCCCGAGGTCGAGGAACGTCTGCCGCAGGTTCTCCCATTGGCTGATCGCCAGTGCGTTGTCGTACGGCGCCGTGGGATCCATCCACGGGTTGATCCGGTACGTGACCGCGAAGAAGGTGGGCCGGCACATGAGGTAGCGGCGCGGCCTGGCGTGGAACGTCATGGAAAGCAACGCTAGGCGGCAACCACCGCCGGATGCCCCCGATCAACCATGCGTCCCTCGCCGGATCGTTGCGTGATCGTCGGGTCGGGCGGCGATTCGTTGCGTCACCGACACGCAAGCGGTGTGAGAGCGGCGAACCGCCACTCTCACACCGCTTCGCGATCTCCAGCGAACCGCCGGAGGAATTCGGGGCGGGACGACCGCCAGATGTCGTCCCGGTTCCGAGGGAGGGTCGCCGGTGCATCACCGGCGGTGAATCTCAGGTACCCGTCAGAAGCGGGTCTCAAACTGGGTGTCCAGCCAATTCCGGAGATCCGTGACGGGCTGCATGTCGGTGCCCAGCCAGCTCAGCTGACCGGTGAGGGCCAGCACGCCGACGACCACGGCGCCGATCGACAGGAACAGGCCGATCAGGGCGTCGGTCTTGCCCGCGACGTGCCGCTTGCGGGTCGCGTTGAGGCCGGCGAGGGAGAGGATCAGACCAACCGCGGCCACGCCGATGCCGTAGCCCAGCATCGGGCCGGAGAGCACCAGCAGGGCGCCGGCCACCCCGAGGATCAGGCCGAGCGTGGCGAGGAAGCTCGCCCGCGGCTTCGGGGTGGCGGTCGGGGTATCCACCACAGCACGTCCGGCGGCGGGCCGGTCCGTGACGGGCCGGTCGGTGTCGGGCCGGTCGGCGGACACCGTGGCGGCGCGCTCGGTCTCGGTACGCGCGGCCGGAATGGTCGTCGTGGTGCGGGTGTCGTCCCTGCGAGGAGCAACCGGCGGCACCGTCGTGGTGTGGTCGTCCGAGTTATCAGCCGTGCTTTGGCGGGAGAACGTAGGAATCCTCACGTCAGCACCTCCTTGACAGATGCGGGGGTTGACTGCCTATACCCGCACCGGCCGGAAACGACACGAGGGGCACGCGATGCGTACCCCTCGTGCGTGTTCGGGACCTCAGCGCAGCGGCGCGCCGGTGTGCACGTCGCTCGGCTTGCGGATGACGTGGTCGACCAATCCGTACTCCTTGGCCTCCTGAGCGGTGAACCAGCGGTCCCGGTCCGAGTCGCGCTCGATCTCCTCCGGGGTGTGCCCGGTGTGGAAGGCGATCCGCTCGTTCATCACCTGCTTGATGTGCAGCATGCTCTCCGCCTGGATGGCGATGTCGGCGGCGGTGCCGCCGATGCCGCCGGAGAGCTGGTGCATCATCACCCGGGCGTGCGGCAGCGCGTAGCGCTTGCCGGCGGTGCCCGCGCAGAGCAGGAACTGGCCCATCGAGGCGGCCATGCCCATGGCGATGGTGGCCACGTCGTTCTTGATGTACTGCATGGTGTCGTACACCGCCATGCCGGCGCTGATCGAGCCGCCCGGTGAGTTGATGTACAGCGCGATGTCGCGCTCGGAGTCCTCGGAGGCCAGCAGCAGCATCTGCGCGCAGATCCGGTTGGTCACCTCGTCGTTGACCTCGCTGCCGAGGAAGATGATCCGCTCCCGGAGCAGGCGCTCGAAGACCTGGTCGTCGAAGGTTGCGCCGCCGCCACGCATGGTCGTGTCAATACTCATGGACCCACCCTCTCGCATCCGCTGTTCCACGTCTCACACCCTCTCCCAGGGTGAGCCCGGATCCCAGTAATTCCCCTCAGGGCGAATCCGCTCACGGCAGAATGCCCGGCTACCTTTGATCACGTGCCGGAGGGACATACCATTCACCGCCTCGCGATGCGTCACCGCGAGCTCTTCGCCGGGCGTCCGGTGGCGGCGAGCAGCCCGCAGGGCCGCTTCACCGCGGGCGCCGCGCTGATCGACGGGCGCGTGCTGCGCGACACCGAGGCGTACGGCAAGCATCTGCTGCACCACTACGAGGACGATCGCACCCTGCACGTCCATCTCGGCCTGTACGGCAAGTTCACCGACGGTGAGCTGCCGGTCCCGGAGCCGGTCGGGCAGATCCGGATGCGACTGACCGGTTCCGGTCACTGGCTCGAGCTGCGCGGCCCGACCGCGTGCGAGCTGCTGGAGCCGGCCGCGGTGGACCTCCTGCGGGCCCGGCTCGGCGCCGACCCGCTGCGCGACGACGCGGATCCGGCGGCCGCGTACCAGCGGATCCGTGCCAGCACGAAACCGCTCTTCGCCCTGCTGCTCGATCAGTCCATCGTGGCCGGCTGCGGCCTGATCTACGCCAACGAGGTGCTGTTCCGGGCCGGCCTGTCGCCGGAGACACCGGGCTCCGCGATCGAGCCGGCGCGCTGGACGGCGGTCTGGGACGACCTCCGTGCCCTGATGAAGGAGGGCGTGGCGCGCGGCCGGATCGACACCGTGCACACCGAGCACACCCCGGAGGCGATGCGCCGGGCACCACGGGTGGACCGGCACGGCGGCGAGGTGTACGTCTACCGCCGCCCCGGTCAGCCCTGCCTGGTCTGCGGTACCGAGGTCGCCCGCGGCCCGATGGCCGGCCGCAACCTCTACTGGTGCCCGACCTGCCAGCCGGCCGTGGACCGGCCGGTCAGGCGGCCGCGGAAGGGGTGACCTCCGGGGCCGGCTCCACGGGGGAGGGACCCGGCGGCGGGGTGGTGGCACTCGGTTCCGGGGTGGGTTCGGTGGGCACCGGCGTGCTGGGTGCCGGCTTGACCGGGTCGCCCGGCAGACCGAGCTGGAAGTTCTTGGTCAGCCACGGCATCAGCCGTTCGAAGGCCTCGGTCGTCGCGGGCTGGTTGTAGTCGTGGGCCAGCACGATGGAGCCGGGCCGGGTGTACTTCTTCACGTCGCCGACGATCCGCTTCACGTGCTGCTCGAAGGACTCGCCCGCCGGGTGGAACCAGTCGCGCGGGTCCACCTCCCAGTACAGCGAGGTCATCCGGTCCTGGTACGCCACCGAGACCAGCCGGCCGGTGAAGTTGCCGCCCGGCGCCCGGAAGTAGGGGATCTCCGCGTCCGGGACGGCGGCGCGGATCGCCGCGTTTGTCCGGTCGAGATCGGCGCGGATCTGGTCGGCCTTCTTCTTGCCGATCGTCAGATCGTGGTCCCAGGTGTGGTTGCAGAGCGCGTGCCCCGCCTCGACGATCTGCCGCACCAGGTCGGGGTGCCGCTCGGCCTGCGTCCCGACCAGGCAGAACACCGCCTTGACCTGGTACTTGTCGAGCAACGCCAGAATTTTGGGCGTCTCGTTCGGGTCCGGGCCGTCGTCGAACGTCAGCGAGACCACCTGCGAACCGGTGGTGATCAGCGAGCTGCCCGGACCGTCACCCCTCGGCACGTCCGATTTCGGCGGCTCGGCCTTCTCCCGCTCCGGCGCGGGGCGGGAGGCCTCCGGAGCGGGTGGCACCGGCGCCGCTGTCGGCTGGTTGGCGGCCGGACGCGCCGCGGCGACCGGCGGTTCCTCGGTCTTCGGCTGATCCGGCTGCGCCGGCGGTTTCTCGGTGATCCGCGCGGCCACCGCCTGCGCCGCGGCGTTCATCACGCTGGTGTTCTCGCCACCGCTCTGCGGGATGGGCACGGCGGTCAGCAGCAGCCCCGCGGCAACCAGCGTGCCGAGCAGCAGCTGCGGCCGGTTCTTCGCGGTCTCCAGCCAGGCTTCCAGCGGGAACGTGCCGGGCGCGCGATGCGTACCGGTCGCGGCTCGCTTCGCGGACCGGCCGGGCGCCTGCGCGTGCCGGGCATGGCGCGGCCGGGTGCCGCGCGACCGGCGGGTGGCGCTCCGGGACAAACCCTGGTTCGGGTACGCGGCCGCGCGTTGCCGCGCGGAACTCGGCGTCTCGGAAGCCGCGTGCCGGCCCAGCTCGGTGTCCTCGTCCCCACCCAGCTCGGTGAACGAGACCCGTGGCCGGATCGGGCGTTGCGCCGGCACCTGAATCTGCGTCGTGTCGGCCAGCGACTCCGGCCGTCGGTGCCGCCCGCCCGTGGGGGTCTGCGCACCGGTCGTCGGCGCTGCGGAAGGCGAGGTCTGCGGCGGCATCCGTCATGACTACCGTGCCACAAGATCGAGCGCGAGATCGAATTGGTCACCGAGCCATTACCCACAGATATACCCGCTGATCAACGGCCGTTTTTCGGAGGTAACGGTTCACCGTTTCATATAGACAAACGTCTGTATGGAATCGCTCCCATGGTCGTCCCAGGATTTCAGGGCTCGCCGCGCGTGGCCCGGGCCAGCCAATCGACGACGCCGGCGACCGGCTCGCCGCCGGACAGGATCGCCCGCTGCCGCGCCGCTCCGGTGCCGTGTGCCCGCAGCCGGCCCATGAGCAGGGTGGCGGCCTCCAGGTCGCCGTGCCGCTCCAGTTCTGGCCGGACGTAGTCGAAGAGCTGCCGCATGAGCCGCCAGGCCGGGCGCGGCTGCCGGGTGGCCATGTCGATGTTGAGGCCCTCCAGCCCGTCGTGGGCGGCCCGCCAGTGCGCCGCCATCAACAGCGGATGCGGTACGTCCGGCGCCTCGATCCCGGCCCGCACCTCGCGCAGCAGCGTGGCGACCAGAGCCCGGGTGAGCGCGGCGAGCAGTATCGCGTCGTCCAGGGTCGGCATCACGTCGCCCATCCGGATCTCCACCGTGGGGTAATTGGCGGAGAGCCGGGCATACCAGTACAACATCCCCTCGTCGAGCATCGCGCCGCTCGCCTCCAGGTCGGAGATGAGCGTCAGGTAGTGCTCGTGCGACGCCAGGTACGGCGTCGGGCCCACGGTCGGCCAGCGTTCCCACATCATCGAGCGCCAGCTGGCGTACCCGGTCTCGTGCCCGGCGAAGAGCGGTGAGTTGGCCGTGGCGGCCTGCAGGACCGGCAGCCAGGGGCGCAGGTGGTTGAGCACCTGAACGCCGGTCTCCGGGTCCGGGATGCTGACGTGCACGTGCGTGCCGCACATGCCCTGACCGGGGGAGAGGTCGCCGAAGTGCTCCCGCATCCGGTGGTACCGCGGGTTGTCGACGAGCCGCGCGT
The DNA here is from genome assembly GCF_015704865.1 of Actinoplanes aureus. Lineage (GTDB taxonomy): Bacteria > Actinomycetota > Actinomycetes > Mycobacteriales > Micromonosporaceae > Actinoplanes > Actinoplanes aureus. The sequence continues at coordinate 306,720 of NZ_JADQTO010000004.1, forward strand.
TGGGTCCGGCCGCCGGGCCGGTGCCCACCGCGACCAGCCGCGCGCCGGCCCGTTCGGTGGCCGCCGCCAGCTCGGAGCGCAACCGCCGCATCGCGGCGTGCAGCCCGTCGAGTTCGAGCTGTGGCGGGCTGGCCACCTCGATCTGGCTCTTGTAGTACTCGTGCTGCACGCTGCCACGCAGCTCGTCCGGCAGCTGGTCGAAGACCTCCTCGACCGCCTCCACGGCTCGTGGTTCGGTCGCGTCGACGAGGAGGTACTCCTCCTCAACACCGAGGGTCAGCAGGTCGTGGCGCTCGGCCTCGGCGGCGATGTCCGCGGGGAGCTCGATGCCCTCGGTGGCGGTTTCCATGGCCGGTCCCTTACCCGGGGAGTTTTCCCCGGAAACCGGGGGAACGGATCGCCGGACGTCCATATTGACAAGCTTGAGAAACAAGCGTGAAATTTTGTGAGAGCGCTCTCTCGGCTCGTCCTCATCCCCGAAAGGCGTGTCCCCACATGAAGATCCCCCGCAGAGCCGCCCGCCGGTTGATCACGGTCGCGGCCGCCATGCTCACGGTCGGTGCCTCCGTCACGTTCGTGGCGACCGCTGACGCCGCCGTCCCGCCGCCGCCGTCCGGCATGAACCTGGTGTTCAGCGACGACTTCACCGGTGCCGCGGGCACCGGGGTGAACCGGTCGAACTGGCTCTACTCGGTCGGCACCGGCTACCCCGGCGGCGCGCCCAACTGGGGCACCGGCGAGGTCGAGACCATGACCGACTCGACGGCGAACGTCTACCACGACGGCAACGGCAACCTGGCGATCCGGCCGCTGCGTGACTCCGCCGGCCGATGGACCTCCGGCCGGATCGAGACCCAGCGCACCGATTTCGCCGCCCCGGCGGGCGGCCGGATGCGCATGGAGGCCCGGATCCAGCAACCCAACGTGACTGGCGCCGCGGCCGCCGGCTACTGGCCGGCGTTCTGGGCGCTCGGCGCCGCGGCCCGCCCGGTCGGCGCCACCAACTGGCCGAGCATCGGCGAGATCGACATCCTGGAGAACGTCAACGGCCGGTCGAGCCACTTCGCCGCCCTGCACTGCGGCACCAACCCGGGTGGCCCGTGCAACGAGACCACCGGATTGACCAGCGGTGAACGGTCCTGCACCGGTTGCCTCAGCAGCTTCCACACCTACGCCGTGGAGTACGACCGCAGCACCTCGCCGGAGCAACTGCGCTTCTACCGCGACGGGTCCAACTACTGGACCCTGAGCGCCACCGCGGTCGACGCCACCACCTGGAACAACGCGCTCCACCACGGGTTCTTCATGATCCTGAACGTGGCGATGGGCGGCGGCTTCCCGGCCGCGTTCGGCGGCGGCCCGACCGCGCAGACCCAGCCCGGCCACCCGATGCTGATCGACTACGTGGCCGTGTGGCAGTCCTCCGGCGGCACCACGCCGCCCACCACCACCCCGCCGAGCGGGACCGTGCGGGACGCGTACTCCCGGATCGAGGCCGAGTCCTACAACGCCGCGTCGGCCGTGCAGGCCGAGGCCTGCTCCGAGGGCGGTCAGAACGTGGGCTGGATCGCCAACGGCGACTGGCTCCAGTTCAACAACGTCGACTTCGGCAGCGGCGGGGTCCGGGACTTCGTGGCTCGCGTCGCCTCCGGCGCCGGAGCCGGGGTGAGCGGCCTCGTCGAGGTACGCCTGGACAGCCGGAGCAACGCGCCGATCGGCAGCTTCGCGCTCGGGAACACGGGCGGCTGGCAGAACTGGCAGTCGATTCCCGGCAACGTCTCGAACGTCACCGGCCGCCACACCGTGTACCTGACCTTCACCAGCGGCCAGCCGGCTGACTTCGCGAACGTGAACTGGATCCAGTTCCGGCGGTAATTATTTTTATCGATGGGTCGTAGCCGCTGAACTGCGGCTGCGGCCCATCTTGGCGATTTAAGGAAGTTTAAGGCCGGCCCTCTTTACTTTTACTGTTAACAGTCCTAAAGATTGATGCACCTCACCGGATGTGCATGGAAGGACGGCGATGAAGCGCTCCAGATCGGTAATCCTCGCAACGGTCACGGCGCTGGTCGCCGGTGGAGCGGCGACCTACTTCACCGGCAACGCGTCGGCCGCCACGGCATGCGCGCCGGCGTGGAGCTCGAGCGCCGTGTACGTCAAGGGCAACGTGGCGTCCCAGAACGGCCACAACTACACCGCGAAGTGGTGGACGCAGAACGAGTCGCCCGCGATCCGCAGCGGCCAGTGGGACGTCTGGGCCGACAACGGCGTCTGCGAGGGCGGCACGAACCCGACCGCGTCGCCCACCGCGTCGCCGTCGCCGACGTCCTCTCCGACTCCCTCTCCCACGGTTTCGCCGACGACCAGCCCGACGGTGGAACCCACCGGCACCGGATCGCTGCCGAAGCACTTCATCACCGGGTACTGGCAGAACTTCGACAACGGCGCCGCACCGCTCAAGCTCGCCGCCGTCCCGGCCACGTACGACCTGATCGCGGTCGCCTTCGCGGACGCCACCGCGACCCAGGGCGCGGTCACCTTCAACCTCGACCCGGGCCTGGCCACCGCGGTCGGCGGCTACACCGACACCCAGTTCAAGGCGGACATCGCCACCCTGCACGCGCGGGGCAAGAAGGTGATCATCTCGGTCGGTGGCGAGAAGGGCACCGTCGCCGTCAACAGCGCGGCCGCGGCCACCGCCTTCGCCGACTCGGTGCACACGCTGATCAAGAACTACGGCTTCGACGGGGTCGACATCGACCTGGAGAACGGGCTCAACCCGACCTACATGGCGAGTGCCCTGCGCTCGCTGCGCAGCAAGGTCGGCAGCAGTCTGATCATCACGATGGCACCGCAGACCATCGACATGCAGAACCCGCAGTCCTCGTACTTCAAGCTGGCGCTGGACATCAAGGACATCCTCACCGTCGTCTTCACCCAGTACTACAACTCCGGTTCGATGCTGGGCTGCGACAACAACGCCGCGTACAGCCAGGGCACGATCAACTTCCTGACCGCCCTCGCCTGCATCCCCCTGCAGAACGGGCTGCGCCCGGACCAGATCGCCCTCGGTCTGCCGGCGAGCACCCGCGCGGCCGGCGGTGGCTACGTCGCCCCGTCGGTGGTCAACGCCGCCCTCGACTGCCTGGCCAAGGGCACCAACTGCGGCACCTTCAAGCCGCCGGCCACGTACCCGGGCATCCGCGGCGCGATGACCTGGTCGATCAACTGGGACGTGACGAACGGCAACGGCTGGGCGAACACGATCGACCCGCACCTCGCCACCCTCCCCTGATCCCCTTTCTCACCCCCCGGAGTTCCCCGTGAGACTCAGTAGGAAGATCGCCGTGGTCGTGGCGGTCGCGGCGGTCGGTACGGCCGCCGCGGTCCTCCCGATGGCCACCTCGAGCGCGGCCGTCGCGTGCGCGCCGGCCTGGAGCGCCTCGGCCGTCTACGTGAAGGACAACGTGGCCTCGCAGAACGGCCACAACTACACCGCGAAGTGGTGGACGCAGGGCGAGTCGCCGGCCACCAACAGCAGCCAATGGGCCGTCTGGATCGACAACGGCGTGTGCGGCGGCACCACACCGACCACGCCGCCGACCACCCCGCCCACCACCGGCCCGACCCCGCCGCCGACCGGCACCAAGATGGCGGCCGCGCCGTACCTCTACCCGGGCTGGGGCAACCCGCCCGCGCCGGCCACCGTGGTCAACGCCACCGGCATCAAGGCCTTCACCATGGCGTTCGTGCTGGCCAGCAACGGCTGCAACCCGGCCTGGGACGGCTCGACCGGCCTGACCGGCGGCGCGCACGCCAGCACCATCGCGGCGATCCGGGCGGCCGGTGCCGACGTAGTCCCGTCGATCGGCGGCTGGAGCGGCAACAAGCTCGGCCCGAACTGCTCGACCGCCGAGGCGCTCGCCGGCGCGTACCAGAAGGTGATCGACACCTTCCAGCTCAAGGCGATCGACGTCGACATCGAGAACACCGACGAGTTCGAGAACTACGTGGTGGCCGACCGGATCGTCGACGCGCTGAAGATCATCAAGCAGCGCAACCCGGGCGTGAAGACCATCCTCACCTTCGGCACCACGACGACCGGCCCGAACGCGCACGGTGTGCGGCTGATCCAGCAGGCCAAGGCGAAGAACGCGAACATCGACATCTTCACCCAGATGCCGTTCGACTTCAGTGGCCACGCCGACATGTACGCCGCTACCGTCGGCGCCACCGAAGGCCTGAAGAACCAGCTCAAGTCGGTCTTCGGATACACCGACGCCCAGGCGTACGCGAAGATCGGTATCTCCGGCATGAACGGCCTCTCCGACCAGCAGGAGCTGACCTCGGTGGAGACCTGGACCCGGATCCGTGACTACGCCAAGAGCAAGGGCCTGGCCCGGTTCGCCTTCTGGGCGGTCAACCGGGACCGGGGCTGCGCCGGCGGCGGCGTGGTCAGCAACTGCTCCGGCATCGCCCAGGCCGACTGGGCCTTCACCAAGGTGAGCGCCGGCTTCTGAGGAAACCGCTCACGCGCGGTCGCCCGCCCGGGCGGCCGCGCGTCGGCGTTTGCGGACCTTCTTGATCACCCACTGGCCGATCACGATGACGAAGAACGTCCACATCGCGTAGTCGAACCAGTGTGCGTACTGCTCCAGGTCCTGCCAGCGGTTGCCGAGCGCGTACCCGCCGCCGACGAAGAGCGCATTCCACACGCCGCTGCCGATGGTCGTGCAGAGCACGAACAGGCCGACCGGCATCCGGTTCGCCCCGGCCGGGATGGAGACCAGGCTGCGGACCACCGGCATGCAGCGGCCGATCAGCACCGCGGACTTCTCGTGCTTCTCGAACCAGCGATCCGCCTTGTCCAGATCGTCGAGGTCGACCAGCGGCACCTTGTCCAGCCAGCGGCGTAGCCGGTCCTCGCCGAGGCCGCGACCGAGCCAGTAGAGCAGCAGCGCGCCGCCCAGCGCGCCGAGCGTCGCGGTGAACCAGACCAGCACCAGGTTGACCCGGCCCTCGCTGGCCAGGTAACCGGCCATCGAGAGGACGATCTCGCTCGGAATCGGCGGGATGAGGTTCTCCAGAGCGACAAGCAGGCCGACACCGACCTCGCCGAGCGACTCGATCACCGAAGCGACCCAGCCGGTCAGTCCGCCGAGGTTCGAGAGATCGCCTTCGGCCATGTGCAAAGTCCTCCTGGAGTCGGTTTCATTCCGGGTACCCGTCAACCAGCGTACGAACCGGGTGGCGTATATACCGATGATCGGTATATGTTGCTGAGATGACCGACGCACCGATGCGGGAGCCGACGTTCCTGATGCTCACCGCGCTGGCCGAGGAGCCACGGCACGGCTATGCCGTGATCGAGGACGTGGCGGCCATGACCGGCGGGCGCGTCCGGTTGCGAGCCGGCACGCTCTACGCCGCTCTCGACCGGCTGCGCACCGAGGGCCTCATCGAGGTCGACCACGAGGAGGTGGTGCAGTCCCGGCTGCGGCGCTACTACCGCCTCACCGCGGCCGGTGAGCGCGGTCTGGCCACCGAGACCGCCCGCCTGCGTGAGCAGGCCGCCATTGCCGAGCGGCGCCTACGCGCCCGTCATGCCGAGTTCGGGGGAGCACCCGCATGACCGACTGCACCGCAGCGAAGCAAGGGCCAGGAGGGCATGCGAAAGAAGGGCACAGCGTGACCGAGATGCGCTATCGCCGGCTGCTCGCGCTCTATCCGCGCGACTTCCGCCAGGAGTACGAGGAGGAGATGCTCGCCGTGCTGATGACCGACGACCGACGCGGCCCGGCTCAGGTCCTGGACGTGGCCCGCGCCGCCGTGACCGTGCGATTCCGGCTGGTGGCGGGTGCGGTCCAGTGGCGGCGTGCGGCCTGGGCCGTGCAGCTGTTCGGCGCGATTGTGCTGCTGTCGGTGGCGCTGCGGCGGTTCCTCATGCCGCTCACCTGGTCGACGTCTCCGTTCCGGCTCGACGCCGTCGACGGCACGCGGGTCGCCGGCTGGGCCGTCGTCGTGGTCGCCGCACTGCTGGGCTGGCGACTGCTCGGGTTCGCCGGTGCGGCGGCCGGGCTGGCCGGTGAGATCGCCTCGCCCGCTCGCTACTACTACGACACCCCGGCAAGCGTGCTCCACGTCTACTGGATCATCACCGCGGCCGCGGTCGTGCTGATCGCCGGACTCGTCGCTCTCCGGGCCGGTCCCCGCCCCCGAGGTTGGCTGGCCGTCGTGCGGGAGCCGGAGGTGCGCCGGTGGATGCTGGCGTGGGCAGCTCCGGTGCTCGTCACGATTCCCCTGGTCCGGGCGGGTTTCGGTGCCTTCATCGAGCACAACATGCGCCACCCCGAGTCACTGCGCCTGATCGCGCCGTACCAGTGGGTTGCTCTGGTGATCGTGCCGGTGGCCGCGTTCGTGGCGGTGGCGGTGCTCAACCGGCGGCTCGAAGCGACCCGGTTTCGGCTGGCCCGAGCGGGGACAAACTAAAGCAGCATGAGTGATCGGTGGTATGAGAAGGCCGTTGTCTACTGCTTGGACATCGACAGTTTCGCCGACTCGAACGGCGACGGCTGCGGTGACATCCGGGGCCTGATCGGCCGCCTGGACTACCTGTCGCGGCTGGGTGTCACCTGCCTGTGGCTCAACCCGATCCACCCGTCGCCGAACCGCGACGACGGTTACGACGTGTCGGACTTCTACAACGTCGATCCGCGGTTCGGCAACCTGGGTGACTTCGCCGAGCTGCTGCACGAGGCCGGCAACCGGGGTATCAAGGTCATCATCGACCTGGTGGTCAACCACACGTCCGACCAGCACCCGTGGTTCCAGTCGGCCCGGTCGTCGCCGGACTCGCTGTACCGGGACTGGTTCGTCTGGAGCGAGACCGAGCCCAAGGACCGCAAGCAGGGCATGGTCTTCCCGGGTGAGCAGGACGAGACCTGGACCTACGACCGCACCGCCAAGCTCTGGTATTACCACCGGTTCTACAAGTTCCAGCCCGACCTGAACATGAAGAATCCGGCGGTCCGCGAGGAGATCAAGAAGATCTGCTCGTTCTGGCTCCAGCTCGGGGTCGCCGGGTTCCGGATGGACGCGGTGCCGTTCATCATCGAGGAGACCGAGCCGGGCAACCCGACCTCACCGATGGACTTCGAGTTCCTCAGCGAGCTGCGCCAGCACGTCCAGTGGCGTAAGGGCGACGCGGTGCTGCTGGCCGAGGCGAACGTGGAGCCGGCCCAGCTCACCGAGTACTTCGGTGACGCCGGTGGCTCGTCGAACCGGATCCACATGCTCTTCGACTTCATGCTGAACAGCAAGATCATGCTGGCCCTGGCGCGGGAGGACCCGGAGCAGATCATCGACGCGTTGCGGGACGCGCCGAAACTACCGCAGGGTGGGCAGTGGGCCACCTTCCTGCGCAACCACGACGAGATCGACCTGTCCCGGCTCACCGCCGAGCAGCGTGCCGACGTGTTCAACCGGTTCGGGCCGGAGCCGGAGATGCAGCTCTACGGGCGCGGCATCCGCCGCCGGCTGGCGCCGATGCTCGGCAATGATCGCCGGCACATCGAGCTGGCCTACTCGCTGCAGTTCACCCTGCGGGGCACCCCGGTGCTGCGCTACGGCGAGGAGATCGGGATGGGGGACGACCTCAACCAGCCCGGCCGCCACTCGGTGCGTACGCCCATGCAGTGGTCCCTGCTGCCCAACGGCGGTTTCTCCACCGCTGACCCGGAGAAGCTGGTCCGTCCGGTGATCTCCGACGACGAGTTCGGCTATTCCAAGGTCAACGTGACCCTCCAGCGCCACGATCCGAACTCGTTGCTCTCCTGGTTCGAGCGCATGATCCGTACGCTGCGTGAGGCGCCGGAGATCGGTAGCGGCGAGTGCAAGCACGTCGACGTGCAGGTGCCGCCCGGAGTGCTGGTGCACCGGGCGGACGACGGCACCGGGACGATGGTTTTCGTGCACAATCTGGGCACCGAACCGGGTGTGGTGGATCTGAGCAGCCTGGCCGCCGAGGCTGAGTTCCCGAACGACGTGCTGGCCGACCAGGAGTACCCGGAACCCGGCAAGCTGGACGCGATCCGGGTCGAGGGACACGGATACCGGTGGATCCGGCTGCGCAGGACCGCCTGACCGCGACTAGCATCGGCCGACAGGTAACGGAGATCACTACGGAGGCCGCAATGTCGCAGTCCGCACCCCGCCGGGTGGCCGTCGTCACCGGAGCCGCTCGTGGCATCGGTGAGGCGATCGCTCTGAAGCTCGCCGCCGACGGCATGGCGGTCGCTGTGGTGGACCTGGACGAGGGCGCCTGCGCCAACACGGTGACCGCGATCCACGACGCCGGTGGCTCCGCGGTGGCGGTCGGCGCCGACGTCGCCGACGCGGCCCAGGTGACCGCGGCGGTCGAGCGGGTGACGGCCGAGCTCGGCCCGCCGACCGTGCTGGTCAACAACGCCGGGGTGCTCCGGGACAACCTGCTCTTCAAGATGTCCGAGGACGACTGGGACACCGTGATGGCGGTGCACCTGCGCGGCGCCTTCCTGTTCAGCAAGGCGGTGCAGAAGCACATGGTCGACGCCGGGTTCGGCCGGATCGTGAGCCTCTCCAGCACCTCCGCGCTCGGCAATCGGGGCCAGGCGAACTACGCCGCCGCCAAGGCCGGCATCCAGGGCTTCACCAAGACCCTCGCGATCGAGCTCGGCAAGTTCGGCATCACCGCGAACGCGGTCGCACCGGGATTCATCGTCACCGACATGACCCGGGCGACCGCTGCCCGGGTCGGGGTGGATTTCGCCGATTTCGAGAAGGCCGCGGTGAGCCAGATTCCCGTCGCCCGGGCCGGCCGTCCCGAAGACGTGGCGAACACCGTAGCCTTCCTGGTCAGTGAGGGGGCAGGCTTTGTGTCGGGACAGGTGGTCTATGTCGCCGGCGGGCCACGAGACTGATGCTGGCAACTTGCTGAGAAGAGTTACAAAGAAATCATGAACCGACGCATGAGTTCCCGCAGCGTGTCGCTGACCAGCACGTTCCTCTTGCTGGCCGCGGGAGGTGTGGCGGCATGTGACAACGACGAATATGTGGACGAGGGCTTCTACTGCGCCGACGAGAACGGTGTGGTCGTCGACGAGGACTACTGCGACGACGACTACCGCGGTGGCGGCGGCCTGGCCTTCTTCATCTGGCACTCCGCGGCCTACCGGTCCGGCTATCCGGTGGGTTACCGGCTGCCCGCCGGCGGCAGCAAGTTCGCCTACAACGACGCGGCCGCGCGTTCCAAGTTCGGGCTGCCGGCCACCGGCAAGATCAGCAACGGCACCGTGAAGACGAGCGTGGTCGGCAAGGGCGGCGGCGGTTCCCGGAGCAAGTCCGGCTCGGGTGGGGGCTGACCGGTGCGACGCGTTCCGTACGGGCCGGTGCGCGACGGCTGGCAGCTCACCAACTTCAGCCTCGGGCTGACGTACAACGACACCGAGCTGCCGGACGGCACGATGACGTCCTACTGGCGCGAGGGGCCGTACTACGACTTCACCGCGGCGGAGATCGAGGAGCTGGAGACCGCCACCGCGACCCTGTACGCGATGTGCATCGAGGCCGGCGACTGGATGGTCCGCCAGTGCCCGCGACTGACCGTCGAGGGCCGTAAGCAGGGCTTCTTCGCCTCGATCTGCAACGACGAGACGTGCTTCCTGGCTCGCATCGGCATCCCGGAGTACACCCACGAGCAGATCATCCGGACCTGGTTCGACGGCGACGCGGAGACGTGGACGCACTACGACAAGGACCCGGACATGCGTCTGCCGATGCAGACGCCGGACTACTCGCCGAGCGTCTACGGCCGGTTCGACCTCTGGTACAACGGCGCCGGCAGCACTCCGCGCCTGCTCGAGTTCAACGCGCAGACGCCGACGTCGCTGGTCGAGGCCGCGGTCATCCAGTGGCACTGGATGGACCAGACCGGCGTCACGCAGCACGAGTGGCGGCAGTGGAACTCCATTCACGAGCGCCTCGTCGGCTGGGAGGCCACGCCGGGCGAGCCGGGCGACCCCGGTGCCTGGCGGCGCAACATCAACAAGCTCCGCGAGGCGCGGACATGGCTCCCGGAGAAGCCGAAGATCTTCTTCGCGTACGAGACGAGCGAGACGTCCGGCGAGGACCGGATGAACGTCGCCTACCTGATGGCCACCGCGGAGGAGGCCGGCTACCCGGTCGAGCTGATCGCGATGAGCCAGATCGGCTGGGACGTGGCCGGCGATCGGGTGGTCTTCGTGCCCGCTCCGGGCCAGGAACACAAGGCCGAGCCGATCGACGTGATCTTCATGCTCTATCCCTGGGAGTGGTTCTGGCACGAGGAGGGCGGCAAGGCCTTCTTCCGGAACATGGCCGACCCGGAGAAGCGCGGCACGGTCTGGATCGAGCCGCCCTACAAGGCCGCACTGCTCGGCAACAAAGCCCTGCTCCCGGTCCTGTGGAACCTGTTCGGCGACGACCCGGAGCGCGGAAAGTACCTGCTACCGGCCTACTTCGCCGAGTCCTCCAAGGCCGCGAAGCTGACGTCGTTCGCGAAGAAACCCGTGTGGGGCCGGGAAGGCGGTTCGGTCACCCTGGTCCGCGACGGCGTTCCGATCACCACAAACCCGTCCGAGTACGGCGCCGACGGCCGCTACATCGTCCAGGAGCTCTGCGAACTGCCGTCCTTCGACGGCCTGGAGGGCACTCTGCACCCGGTGATCGGCTCCTGGCTGATCGACGGCGAGCCGGCCGGCATGGGCATCCGCGAGGGCATCGGCACCGAGGGCCTGGTCACCGGCAACACCTGCAACTTCGTCCCGCACACCATCGAGTCCGGCGCCTGATCGTCAGCCGCCGGCTGGCGAGTGGCGTGCCGGGCACCCCGGAGAGTGCCTTCCGAGAGGGACGACGAGACCCTGTACGAGTCGCATCGTTCCAGATCAGAAGGCACTTTCGCATCCCCGGCACCGTCACCACGAGCCCTCACTGAAGGCCGAGGCCAACTGTGCTTAAGGTCGGTCTCCTATGAAACCTGCCGATCCCGGCAAGCAGTTGAACAGCTCGAGGCGGTAGGAGCTGTAGAGCCCCGTAATGGTGGACGGGTAGCGATATCCGTAGACGAAGGTCCCGCTGCGGACGACCGCCCCGTTGACCACATCCACAACGCGGAAACTACAGCCGATGGTGGGGACGGGTTTGGTGATGATGATGTAGATCCTGCCGCCTGCGGCCGGGATCGCGCCGGTCCGGCAACCTGTGCTCGTCGCCCCGACGGTGCAGTCGTCTGCTGCCAGTAGAACGGGTCCGGCGACCATGTCGGATGCGCCAGTCGCTTCGGCCGGCCGCGATGAGGTAGCACCCGCGGGCGACGCGAGCATCAACATCGAGGCGACTCCGGCGACGGCAGCGACGGCAGCGTGACCGGCCCTCTTGCGCAATGAACTGACCAATGGAAACACCCCCGTGTATCGATGAGTCGGTACGGGTCGCTGCGCTACCGCGAGGGATGCGGCGGCGAGCAGTTTGAGTGTCCGCACGATTTGTCCTCCCGTGAGTCGTGCCCGCTGCGGACCAACCGTCTGCGGGCAAGCTGTGCGGTCCTGCAGTGCGGTCGACGCTAGGGGAGGGCAAGGGAGCCGAGAGAGAGGATTTGGCGTGGGCTGAATAGATGGCCTGCCAAGAACCGGGCCGGGCTGGGCGCAGCGCGATCACCGCCGGGCGAGCGAGGCCATCAGGCCCTGTGCCGCCAGATCCACCAGAGGCCGATGAAGGGCAGGACGAGCGGGACGTAGCCGTACCCGCTGCCGAAGCGGGACCAGACGGTGTCGTCCGGGAAGGCGACCGCGTCGACCACGCTGAGAACGCCGACGACCAGGACGCCGACCAACTCGACCGTGCAGCTGATGAGCGCGAGCATCCGGCCGCGCGGGCCGCCGCGGGCCAGGCCGACGGTGGCGGCGAGGTAGACCAGGCCGGCGAACGCGGACAGCAGGTAGGCGAGCGGTGCCTCGGAGAAGTGCGTGCTGATCTGCACCAGTGCGCGGGCGCTCGCGGAGAGCGCGAAGACGCCGTAGACGAGCAGGAGAACCCGGCCGACGCCGGTGTTCAGCGCGGCGTCGCGGGGCCGGGAGGCGGTTGGTGTGCTCTGGTCAGGCACCGGTCACCGACGCGATCTGCTGCAACCGCAGCACGAGGACGGGCAGGATCAGGCAGCCGATCCCCAGGATCAGATTGCCCCAGCGGGTCGGCTCCATCTTGGCGAGCACCAGCGCGGTCGGCGCGAACCCGACAGTGGTGATCAGATAGCCGGCGAAGGTGCCGGTCTCCTGCGGCCGGCTCCCGTCGAAGAGGCCCACGACCGCGACCACGACAAGTACCGTGACCAGGGCGCCGAACACGGCCATGGCCAGCAGGTCGAACCGGCTGGGCGCGCGGTCCAGCGCTGCACGCAGCAGGTACCACGCCGCGAGCACGAGGGCGGCGACGATCGTCACCGTGGAGAGGGCACCGTTCACCCGGCCAGGTTACTGATGCCCGTCCGGGCTGGTAACTTCCGGCCTGGAGATCAGCTTGAGCGAGGATGGTCGATTCAGTGCGGTTCGGACTTTTCGGTACGGGACCCTGGGCCCATCTGGCCCACGCGCCGGCGCTCGCCGCGCATCCGGAAGTGGAGTTCGCCGGCGTCTGGGGGCGGAACCCGGAGAAGGCGGCGGAGCTGTCCGGCCGCTACGGCGTACCGGCGTACGCCGGGATCGACGACCTGCTCGCCGAGGTGGACGCGGTCGCGATCGCGCTGCCGCCGGATGTGCAGGCCCCGATCGCCCTGCGCGCGGCACAGGCCGGACGACACCTCCTGCTGGACAAGCCGGTAGCGCTGCGTACCGATGAGGCGGAAGCCCTCGCCGCCGCGGTCACCGAGCGTGATCTCGCGTCGGTGGTGTTCTTCACCCGGCGCTTCGCGCCGGAGGTCGCCGGATTCGTCGCCGAGGCGGTCGCCACCGGCGGCTGGACCGAGGCGCGGGTCGACCACCTCGGCTCCATCTTCCGCGACGACAATCCGTTCGGCGCCTCGCCCTGGCGCCGGGAGCGCGGTGGGCTCTGGGACGTCGGCCCGCACGCGCTCGCGCTGGTGCTTCCGGTGCTCGGTCCGGTCACCGAGGTGACCGGCATGGCCGGCGAGCCGGATCTGACCCACCTGCTGCTCCGGCACGCCGGTGGAGCGATCAGCCGGCTCACTCTTTCGGTGGACGCGCCCGCCGCCGCGGCGCGTGAGGAGGCCGTGTTCGCCGGCGAGGCGGGCGTGGTGCCCGTCCCGGAGGCGGCATGGGCCCCCGAGGTGGCCCTCGGCCGTGCCGTCGATCAGTTGATCTCGGCCGCGGCGGGCGGTGCCCGGCCGGATTGCGACGTACGGTTCGGCGCCCGGGTGACCGCGGTGCTGGTCGCCGCCGAGCAGGCGATCCGGGAGCGGACGACCGTACGGCTGGGTGGCTGACCGGCTTACGGAACCGTGCGCTCGATCGCCGCGGCGCCGTCCCGCTCCAGCTCAGCGCGGGCCCGGGCAATGTTCTCCGGTGTCGGGTACTTGCCCTGGGCCACCGCCAGGTCCTCCGGGTCCCAGGGCTGTTCCGCGCCGGTACGCCAGACCGGCGTGGTGCGCCCGGAGTGCCCCCCGGCCTCGGCGGCCTCCTCCAGCGACGTCGTGATCTTCTGCATCATGGCTCCCTACGTGAGTGGTGCGCTTACCGGCTCCGATTCTCTACGCCGGGTCACCCGAAGGTGGCCGTCTCGCGTATTTCGGCCGGTCGAACTGAGCGCTAACTGGACAGAACCCGCGCGTTACGGATGGACGCAAAGTAGCGAGCCGAATACATTTTCGGCTTGTCACGCACATCGGGTACGACGTCCGGCGGAGGCTTGTGGCTTCCGGGCATAACCCGGCGGGTGGGTGGGGGCGAGGGGATGCACCACATGACCGACTGCACCGCAGCGAAGCGAGGCCAGACCGCACGCGGGGGAGGACGGGCGTGACCGGCTCGTGGGACGCCGAGCGGGACGCGTACGACGCCGCGCAGGCGCTCGCCGGCCTGGCTGCCCTGCTGTCCGGGACGCCGGGTGAACAGGAGCGGCACGTGCTGCTCAGCATGGCGCGCAACGGCGAGGCGGCGGCCGAGCGGGTCGCGGCCTACCTGCGCCAGCAACGCGGTGCGGGGGACGGTGACCTGGCCGCGGTGCCCACCCGGCTGGCTCCGTGGCGGGACTGGGTCCCGACGCGCGGCCATCTCTTCGGTGCGACCGCCGCCACCCGCCACTCCAACGAGGTGCCCCAGCCGCGGCGCTGCGATCCCGGAGAGTGACGCTACGGGGTCGCTTTCAACGTGGCGGAGGGTGATTCTCCGAAGCGCTGCCGGTAGGCCGACGCGAACCGGCCCAGATGGGCGAAGCCCCAGCGGTGTGCCACGGTGGCGACCGTGATCCGGGCCGGATCGCCGCGCCGCAGAGCGTCCCGGGCCCGGGACAGGCGTACCTGCTGCAGGTAGGTCATCGGCGCGTTGCCGACGTGCCGGCGGAATCCCTCCTGCAACGACCGCACGCTCATCCCGGCTATCACGGCGAGCTCGCCCACGGTGAAGTTGCGCTCCGGCTCGTCGTTGATGGCCTCCACCGCGCGCCGGATGGCCCGTGGTGGTCCCGCGGTGACCGGCAGCGTCAGCTCGTCGTGGTAGCGGTGCGGCACGCTCAGCAGCAGGCCGCTCAGCACGCTGCTGCACAGCTGCTCGGCGATGAGCGGCTGGTAGATGAGGCTGCTCTCGTGCTCGAGTTCCTCGTGCAGCAGCCGGATCAGCCGGCTCCAGCTGTGCGCCGGACCGTCGCCGAGGTCGAAGGACGTAGGCAGGTCGATCGGGCCGTCGATCGGATGACCGAGCAGCGCGGCCAGCTCGGCCTCCAGCGCACCCCGCTCGATCCGCACCTCCAGCTCCGCGGAATTCGCCTCGTGCCGCAGGTGGATCGGGTCGCCGGGCCGGAAGACAAGGGCGGTGGCGGGTGTCACCGTGACCTCCTGCCCGGCGTGCCGGGAGCGGATCTCCCCGGCCGTCGGCAGCGTCACGTGGTACGCGTCCATCTCCGGCGCGACCAGCGTGGCACAACCGGCGAACGTGAAGTGCCCGACGGTGAGGGGTCCGAGTTGGATCAGCTCCACCTCCACCCGGGTCTTCTCGCCGTCGGAGGCGTCGAGCGACACCGGGTGGTAAAAACGATTCAGAACATCGCGAGCCCGCACGGCGTCGACACTGTCGAAGTAAACGGTTCCCGGCGCCGACATGAGACGCGGAAGGCCGTCAACCATCGCGCCCGGCGGTCCATCGCATACGGTGAGTATTCGGTCAAAGCCCGTAGACAGTCAACGTAGGCGCCACGCAGTGACCGTTCCAGCACATTCCGGCCATATGAACTACTCTGGCGTTCCGCGCCTACGTGGCGTAACTTGCAGACCAGCGGATTGTTGTAGGAACGCGGGTTCCGGTTGGTGTCCCCCAGCGCGCACCGCTCAGGCACGGCCCTTTCGGCCGGCGCTCCGTGTCCCGCGGAAAGTCGGCGTCGGCTCCGGCTCGACGCCAGGAAGAGGGCAGCTGTGTATCTGCCGATCACGACCCGCCAGCTGGCCGACGGCACCGTCGAGATCGCACCTAGTGGTGAGATCGATCTGGACAACGCTCACGTCATGAGGGATGCCGTCAACGACGTGCTGACCAGCATGACGCCGAGCAAGATCTGCCTGGACCTCCAGCGGGTGATGCTGATCGACAGCATCGGGATCGGCATCCTGGTCGCCTGCTTCCACACCGCCGCGGCGAGCGGCGTCAAGCTGGTGGTCAGCCATCCCAGCGCCACCGTCTACCGGCAGCTCTGGGTCTCCGGGCTGGTCGGCCTGCTCGGGTGTGCCGAGCCGCCCTCACCGCGTACGTCGGTGGGCCTTCGCCCGGCCTGATCCGTTTTCACCCGTCCGAGGGGTGCCGGACGACCGATTCCGACCGGCCGGCACCCGCTCAGCGGGGATCAGTGCACGGACAGTGCCGCCGCTTCCTCCTGGGCGCGACGCTCGTCGCCGGAGAGCGTGGAGAGCGGCTTCTCCTTGATGAAGAGCACCGCGATCACCGCCAGGAACGCGATCGGCGCACCGATCAGGAAGAGATCGGCGGTCGCCGTGCCGTAGATGTCCTTGACGACGCCGAGCACCTCGGGCGGCAGGGTCTCCAGGTCCGGGACCTGCGCGGTGCCCTCGGACGCGGCCGCGCCGAACCGCTCGCCGAAGAGCGTGGTGACCCGGCTGGCCAGCACCGCACCGAGAGCGCTGACCCCGATCGAGCCGCCCATGCTGCGGAAGAAGGTCAGGGCGGAGGTGGTGGCGCCCAGCTCGGCGGCCGGCACGTCGTTCTGCGCGGCGAGGACCAGGTTCTGCATCAGCAGACCGACACCGATGCCCAGCACCGCCATGTAGACCGAGAGCACGAGCACACTCGTACCGGCGCCGATGGTGCTCAGCAGCAGCATGCCGGCGGTCATCACCACCGAACCGGCCACCAGATACGCCTTCCATTTGCCGTATTTCGTGATGAGCGCACCGGCGACGGTGGAGGAGACGAGCAGACCGAAGACCATCGGCAGGCCCATCAGCCCGGCGACGGTCGGCGACTTGCCGAGCGAGATCTGGAAGTACTGCGAGAGGAAGACCGTACCGCCGAACATCGCGACACCCACCAGCACGCTGGCGACGATGGCGAGGGTGACGGTGCGGTGCCGGAAGATGCCGAGCGGGATGATCGGCTCCTTGGCCTTCGACTCGACGAACACCGCCAGCGCCAGCAGCACCAGGCCGCCCGCGACCATGGCCGCGGTCTGCCAGGAGGCCCACTCGAAGTGCGCGCCGGCCAGCGTGGACCAGATCAGCAGGGTGCTCACACCCGCGGTGATCAGCAGCGCGCCGAGCCAGTCGATGCTCACCTCGCGGCGGATGACCGGCAGGTGCAGCGTCTTCTGCAGCAACGCGATCGCGATCACCGAGAACGGCACGCCGATCAGGAAGCACCAGCGCCAGCCCAGCCAGGACGTGTCGACGAGCACGCCGCCGATCAGCGGGCCGGCGATGGTGCCGACGCCGAAGACCGCGCCGAACATGCCGGAGTAGCGGCCGAGCTCCCGGGGCGGGATCATCGCGGCCATCACGATCATCGCGAGCGCGGTCATGCCGCCCGCGCCGACGCCCTGGATGATCCGGCTGACCAGCAGCATCTCCACGTTCGGGGTGAGGCCGGCGACCAGCGAGCCGGCCACGAACAGGCCGAGGGAGAGCTGGATCAGCAGCTTCTTGCTCCAGAGGTCGGCCATCTTGCCCCAGAGCGGGACGGTGGCCGTCATGGCGAGCAGCTCGGTCGTGACGATCCAGGTGTAGACGGACTGGCTGCCGTTCAGGTCGGCGATGATCCGGGGCAGCGCGTTGGCCACCACGGTGGAGGCCAGGATGCTCACGAACATGCCGAGCATGAGGCCGGAGAGGGCCTGGAGCACCTCTCGGCGTGACATCCGGCCGGACGACTCGGCGTCCGCGGGGGGTTTTGTTTCTGTGCTGGTCATGCGTCGGATTCCTCGATCGTGCTGACAGGGGCGGCCAGGCCGGCGGCGACGATGCCGAAGGCCTCGCGGGTGTGGTCGGAGAGGGGGCGCGCGCCGCCGGTGTCGGCCGCCCAGCGCATCACCGCGACCCGCAGGGCGGCGTTGGCGACGGCGGCGGCGACCGGCGGGAAGGGGTGATCCGGCGGCAGTGAGAGGCGCTCGGCCACGGCCGCGGCGAGCTCCTGCTCGGCGGTCGCGGCGGCGGCGATCAGCAGCGGCAGCAGCTGCGGGTGTGCGCTGATCACCCGCATCCTGAGCAGCCAGAGCGCGCGTTCCGCCTGAATCTGGCGCATCGCCGGGCCGAGCGCGGTCAGCAGGGCGTCCAGAAGCGGTGTTCCGGCCGGTACGGCGAGCAGCTGCTGCCGCAGGTCGGTGCTCCCCTCCAGGGGGTCGCCGACGAGGGCGTCCTCCTTGGTCGGGAAGTAGTTGAAGAAGGTCCGCGGCGACACCTCGGCCAGCGCGCTGATCTCGTCGACGGTGACCCGGTCGGCGCCGCGCTCGTCCACCAGGGTGAGCGCGGCGGTGATCAGGGCGAGGCGGGTCTGCCGGCGCTTGGTCTCGCGCAGGCCGGCCGGGCGCTCGGGTGGTGGAGGCACCCGGCGAGGCTACGCGCGATCTTGCAGTTTCTGCAAAGTTTTAATCGTTGATCTGCGTCCGCTCGATCTCGGCCAGCGCCGCGGTCAGCCAGGGAGCCGACGGGCGATCGCCCAGCAGGTCGGCGAGCAGCACGGCGGCCTGCCGGGCCAGCACATCCGGCTTCGGCGGCGGCGCACCCTCCTCGTCCAGCACGCCGAGCGCGCCCGCCAGCAGCCAGAGCACCACCTGCGGATCCGCGGCGGGCCAGGACCGTACGCAGCTCGCCAGCGCGGCCCGCACGTCGTCCGCGGTCAGGCCGTCGGGGTGGCCGTCCTCCAGCAGCAGCCGGACCGCCGTACCCAGGATCAGCCCGGTATGTGCCGGATCGAGGGCGGCCAGCCGTTCGGTGGCCTCGTCGAGCGCCGTGGTGTCACCGGCCTTGACGGCCTCGATGGCGGCGGTCGCAGCGGCCGCGATCGGCCGGGCCGGTGCGGGCAGGTGCCGCCAGGATCGATTCATGGCGACGACCCTACCCACGGCCGGATGTTGCCGGCCTAACACGCCACCGGCAGCAGCAGGCGTGATCCGGCGAGGTGCAGGGTGTGCAACGACGGCGCCAGATGGCGGCCCTGTGCCGGTTCGCCCGGGGTGCCGAGGTTGCGGGCGAACCGGGGGAAGGCGCCGCCGGAGACCTGTAGTCGCAGGTGATGGCCGGCCGGCAGCCGGTGGAAGCACTGGTCCAGGGTCAGGGTGAGGCGCTGCAGCTGACCGGCCGGCACCGACGGGTCGAGCCGGAGGTGCTGGTCGGAGAAGTTGTGCGAACGCCCGCGCGGGTCCACGTCGCAGAGCCGGACGAAGACGTCGGCGTACGGGTTGTCGACGTCGATCGCCAGCTCCAGGACCGGCGCACCGACCACGTCCACCGCGGTGGGCAGCGGATCGGTGGTGAACGTGGCCACGTCGGCGCGGGACTCCAGCCGGCGGTTGTCGCGTACGCCCATCGAGCCGATAAGCGTGCGGCCACCCACCGAGGGCGTGGGGTCGGCGGGGTCGTACCGGAAGGCGGCGCTGCCCTCCGGCCGGGCCGGTGCGGCCGTGGTCAGCGAGCGGTCGGCCCGCAGGTGGAAGGTCACCGGCTCGGCCAGCGGCGGCCACGACGGCAGCTCGTGCCACGAGCACTCACCGGTGCGGTACACCCGGACCGGCTGCTTACGGGCCGACGCGCCACCGGCGAGGTGCTGGTCCAGCCAGGCGAGGCTCTCCCGGACGACCTGGCCGGCGGCCCGTGTGGCGACCTGTATGTGGGTCCACGGTCCGACGGTCAGCGCGACGTCGACACCGCGCGCCTCGAGCGCCGCGTACTGCTCCAGGGTCTGGTCCAGGAACAGGTCCTGCCAGCCGCTGAACAGCAGCACCGGCACCGTGGAGCGCTGGAGAGCCGAGCCGGCCCGGTACGGCTCCCACCACGGGTCGTCGCCGTCCGGGTGGGCCAGCCACTCGCGGTACCAGGGTGCGCGTCCGCGCAGCACCGGTACGGCGGCGGCGGGCAGCGGCAGCCCGGTGAGGCCGGGCCGGATCCGGCGCGGGGCGGTCGCCATGCTCAGAACCCGGCGCAGGCCACCACCGTCCTCCTGATGTGCGATCTGATCGCTCCAGCCGAGGAAGTCGCCGAGGGTGAAGGCGCCGGTCCCGTAAACCGCCTGCCGGAAGTCGTGCGGTCCGACGTAGATGACCGCGGCGTGCAGCTCCGGCGGGGGATCCTGGAGCAGCGTCCACTGTGCCCAGCCCAGGTACGAGGCGCCGAGCGTGGCCAGCCGCCCGTCGAACCACGGCTGTTCCCGCAGCCACGCGACGGTGTCCAGGCCGTCCTCGGTCTCCTGGGCCATCGGCCGGAACGTCCCGCCCGAACCGAACGTGCCGCGCACGCTCTGGATCACCACGTGATAGCCGCGGGCCGCGAACAGCCGGCCGTGCAGGGCCGAGGTGGGCAGGCCCCGCCCGTACGGCGTCCGGATCAGCACGGTGCCGTGTGGATCATCACTCTCCGGGATGAAATGGTCGCCGAGAAGTAGCGTGCCGTCGCGCATCGAAGTACGGACTGATTCGACCCGATAAGTGGTCATTGCCGGGCTCTGCCCGAGTATCCGGCTCAGCACCGCGTCGGCCACCCGCTGCCTTTTCGAGATCGGCATTCACTCGCCCCCTGCCCGGTCAACGGCGGATCTGGCGACGATATCGGGGTAGCCGGCGAATATGAAAGATGAATGGCATTCGAGGATGGGCCGATGTGCGATTCCCCGCGCATTTCGGCAGACTGCCACGGGTGGAGGAGGAGCGTAAACTCGGCGGCCGGTACCGGCTGGAGAACGAACTCGGCCGCGGAGGCATGGCCGTCGTCTGGCGAGCCCGCGACGAGGTGCTCGACCGCCCGGTCGCGGTGAAGGTACTGGCCGGGCGCTACGTCGGCGAGGACCGGTTCCGGGAACGCATCCTGCACGAGGCCCGCGCCGCGGCCACCCTCTCGCACCCGAACATCGCGCAGATCTACGACTTCGGCGAATCCGAGGAGAACGGCCGGCGGTTTCCGTACGTGGTCATGGAATTGATCAACGGGCCGACGCTGCAAGAGCGGATCAAGCGCGGCCGGATTCCACCGCGCACCATCTTCCGAATCTGCGGCGAGGTCGCCACCGCGCTCGCCGTGGCGCACGAGGAAGGGCTCGTGCACCGCGACATCAAGCTGGCCAACATCATGGTCACCGTGGGTGGGGCGAAGGTGGTGGACTTCGGCATCGCCGCGGTGGCCGGACCCGCCTCACCCGAGGACGCGCTGCTCGGCACCCCGGCGTACCTCGCTCCGGAGCGGCTCACCGGCGGCGCCATCGAACCCGCCTCCGACGTCTACGCGCTCGGCGTGCTCCTCTATCGCCTGCTGGCCGGGACGGCGCCGTGGAGCGTGGAGACCACCACCCAGATGCTCAGCGCGCACGTCTACCTGCAACCGGAGCCGCTGCCGCCGCTGCCCGGCGTCCCGGACGAGATCAGCCGGCTGGTGGAGCGCTGCCTGGCCAAGGATCCGGCGGACCGGCCGGACGCGGCCGAGGTGGCGGACACGCTGGGCGACGCGGGCGAGGCCGCGATCGTCGACAACCCCGATGGGGTACGCGTAACCGACCGTGACCGCCGAACCCGGGTCGTCGACGCTCTCGCCGGTGGTCCGGCCGCACCCGGGTTCGCCGTGACCCCGCCGCCGGAGGTTCCCACCCGGATCCCCGCCCTCCGGGAGAGCACTGTTCTGGTTTCCGGAGCATTCGGAACGGCGCCGCTCGCGGCGGGACGACCGGACTCCGGCGCGGGACGGCCGGTGGGCGTACCCCCGTGGTGGAAGCGGAAGAAGCTGCTGGCCGGCGGCGGGCTGGCGGCCCTGCTCCTCACGCTGCCGGCCCTCTGGTCCTCTCGCGACGGCGACCGGGGCGCCACGCCGGGAGCGGCGGCGCCTCCGGCCTCGTCACCCAGGGTGATCGCGGATGTGCCGGGAGCGCCGGCCGGTACGCGCCCCGCCGTGCTGCCCACCCGGCCGGAACGCGTGCCCGGTGCGAGCGGCGACGTCTCGGGCGTTCCGGGTCCGGTGCCCTCGTTCCCATTGCCGTCGCAGGCCTCGGCGGCGGTCCCGGCGCCGAGTGGCAGCGCTGCCGGGCCGACCGCCTCCGCCGGGCCGGAAGAGCGCCGGCTGGAGTCGCCGGGCGGGTCGGTGCTGGCCCGATGCGCCGACGGCAAGGCCGAGCTGCTGACCTGGGAACCGCGGCCGGGGTTCGTCGTGGAGCGGGTCGATCCGGGACCGGCGCTGGCCCCGTCGGTAACCTTCGCCGGCAACCTGGCCCGTTACCGGATGACCGTCACCTGTATCGGCGCACGTCCCTCGGCGGTGGTGCTGCCGCTGTGATCCGGCTCGATTTTCCCGATCACGGAGCGTGGATGTCTGGCTAGACTGCGACCTCACTCCGTGGTGCGAAAGGGACATCGATGACAACCGCGACCACCCTCTGGACCAGGCTGGCCCGGCTCCGGGCCGCCGCGACGGGCCGGCCGCGGACGACGACCCCGCCACCCCCGGTCGAGGCCGTTCCCACGGTGATCAACCTGGTCGCGGACCCGGGTTTCCGGGGTCCGCTGGACCGGCCGTTCGAAGCCGGTGGCGTGCACGTGCACGCCCACAACTCGTGCGAGATCACCGAGATCCCCGGCCGGCCCGGAGTGACCGGCGTCCGGGTCGAGGGCACCGGCCGGACCAACGACACCTTCATCGCGCCCGGCGGCTACCAGGCGCCCGGTGCGATGCGTCTCGGGATGCGGGCCGGGAGCACCTACACCGCGAGCGTCTCGATCTTCCTGCTGGCGCCGCTGACCGGAGCGTTGCACGCGACCGCGTTGCGGCTGGTGCCGGGCTGCGTGGCCGGCCGGCACACGCTCGAGCCGTCGCCGCCGGCCCGCAACGAGTACGGTCACCACCGGATCAGTGTCACGTTCACCGTTCCCGCCGAGGCCACCAGCGCCTGGATCAGCCTGCACAGCGGCATGGCGCGGGGTGGCGGGCTGGTGCACTGGTACGACTTCGCGCTCACCGAGACCGCCGCACCGGTCGATCACTTCGACGGCGCCACCCCGGACGACCTGTTCCACACCTACGAGTGGACCGGCGAGCCGAACGCGTCGCCGTCACGCCGCACGCTGCGGGTCTCCGGCGACGCGACGCCCGCGGCGATCGCCGCCGAAGCGGTCCGCCAGGCCTGGGCCGGCGCCGCCGGGGAGGTGCGCCACCTGCGGAGACATCTCGCCGGCGACCGGCTGGCGACGGCCCGGATCGCGCTGGCCGAGGGGCAGGAGGCGGCCGAAGCGCTCCGCGGGATCGTCGCGGCCGGCGATCCGGACGGGTCGGCCGCGTACGAGCTGGGCCGCCTCGCGCTCGCCGAACGCGATTGGGAGACGGCCGAGAAGCTGCTCCGCGAGGCGGTGGCCAAGCAGCCGGAGGCGTACGAGCGGGGGTACGCGCTGGCGTCCGCGTACGACCGGTTGAAGCGCCGCGAGGACAGCAAACGGGTCGCGGCCGCCGCTCTGGAACACGACACCAAGCTGCCGTTCGACGGTCCGGCCGTGCTCGACCTCGACGTCCGGTTCTTCGGGGCCCGGCGGGACCTGGGCGTCTTCCTCGCCGAACACCTGGATCAGATCAGGACGCAGGCTTCGCAGCGCCTGGCCGCCCCGACCAGCAGCACGTTCGACCAGCCGATCTTCATCTACTGGGCGCAGGGCTTCGCGTCCGCGCCGCCGGTGGTGCAGGCCTGCCTGGCCGCGCTGAAGGCCCACAATCCCGGGGTGCACGAGCTCTCCGACGCGAACGTCAGCGCCTACGTCGACGTGCCTTCCGACCTCCGCGACCGGCTCGATCGGGCCCGCTTCTCCGACCTGCTGCGCATGTTGCTGCTGGAAAAGTTCGGCGGCGTCTGGGTCGAGGCGTCCTGCTACGTGTCCGAGCCGCTGCGCCCGCACATCGACGCCGCGCTCGCCCAGGGCGGCGCGTTCGCGTTCAACTACACCGGCCCGTTCATCTCGAACTGGTTCCTGGCCGCCCGCCCGGACAGCTACCTGCTGCACCTGTGGCGGGCGGCGGCCCTGCTCTGGTGGGAGCTGCGCGGTGAGCTGATCGACGACTTCCTGCACCACCACATTTTCGAGATGCTGCACCACCTGGACGACCGGTTCCGGACCGAGTGGGCTCAGTGCCGGCGAATCAACGCGAAGCCCCCGCACGCGTTGCAGGGCGTGATGTTCGAGCCGTACGAACCGGACATGTTCCAGACGATCCGCGAGGGGGCGTTCGCGCACAAACTCCGCTACCGCTACCCCGACTCCCAGTTGCGCAGCGAGTCCTACCTGGCCCGGATCATCCGCGGCGATCTCCCCTGACCTTGCGTAAGCCTATTTTTCAGCACGCCGCACAGCATCCGATCCGAAGAGAGACTATGTCCTGGCGATAGCGGTGTGGATCCCGCCCGAAAGAGGCTTTGACAATGAGTTGGTTGCACCGTGTCACGACGCGGCTGGTTGCCGCCTTCGCCGTGCCGCTGGTGGTGTTGTCCATCGTCGGTGCCCTGGCGTACCGCAACACCAGCACCCTGGAGACAAACAGCGGTCAGGTGTCCCACACCTATCAGGTGCTTCAAGGCGTGGACGGGATCACCGGCGCGCTCAAGGACGCGGAGACCGGTCAGCGCGGCTACCTGATCACGGGCCAGGAGGCCTACCTCGCGCCGTACACCGCGGCCACCGAGGCCGTGACCGGACTGATCGACCGCGTTGCGGGACTCACCGCCGACAATCCGGCGCAGCAGGAGCGCATCGCCCGGCTCCGGCCGCTGGTGCAGGCCAAATTCGACGAGCTCGCCGAGACGATCGAACTGCGCCGCACCGACGGGTTCTCCGCCGCACGGGACGTGGTCCTGACCGACCAGGGCAAGGCTGTCATGGACCAGATCCGCGGCGTGCTGACCGAGATGAACGATGAGGAGGCCAGCCTGCTCGGGGTGCGGGCCGACTCGACGGCGCAGACCGCTGACGCATCGCGGATCGTCATCATCGTCGGTATCGTCATGGCCGCACTGCTGGTCATGGTCCTCGCGTGGCTGCTGGCCCGCAGCATCCTCCGCCCGCTCACCGGGCTGACGGGGAGGCTCGCCGAGATCGCCGACGGTGAGGGCGACCTGACGCAGCGGGTCGACGAGTCACGGCGCGACGAGTTCGGAACCCTCGGCGCGACGTTCAACCGGTTCGTCGCGAAGCTGGCCGGCATCATCGCGCAGATCGGCGATCAGGCGAACTCGCTCGCCGCGGCTAGCGAGGAACTGTCCACCGGGACGCGTCAGATCGCCGGCTCCGCCGACCAAACCTCACGTGAGGTCGGTAGCGTCGCCGGCTCCACCGAGGCGATGAGCACCGCTCTGACCACCGTGGCAGCGGGTGCCGAGGAGATGGGCACCTCCATCCGCGAGATCGCCGCCAGCACGTCGGACGCGAGTCAGGCCGGCGCCGAGGCGGTTCGCGTCGCCGAGGAGGCCAGCCGGACCGTCATGGCACTCGGCCAGTCCTCGGCGGAGATCACCAACGTCGTCAAGTTCATCACCGCGATCGCGGAACAGACCAACCTGCTTGCGCTGAACGCCACCATCGAGGCAGCCCGCGCCGGGGAGTCGGGCAAGGGGTTCGCCGTGGTCGCCAGTGAGGTCAAGGAACTGGCCCAGGAGACCGCACGGGCGACCGAGGACATCAGCAAGCGCGTCCAGGACATCCAGCAAAGCGCGACCGCCACGAGCGAGGCGATCAGCCGGGTGACCCGGATTGTCACCCAGGTCAACGATTACCAGACCACGATCGCCTCGGCGGTCGAGGAGCAGACGGCGACCACGTCGGAGATGTCCCGCAACGTCACGGAAGCGTCGTCCAGCAGCCAGCAGGTTTCCACCAGCCTGTCCACCGTTTCCACGGCGGTGTCCGAAACCTCGACGGCGATCGTCTCGTCAGAGCAGGCAGTCACGGAGCTAGCCCGGATGAGCTCAACCCTCCACAGCCTGGTAGGCCAGTTCAAGTACTGAACCCCCCCAGATCCGCACTTGATCAGCGGACGTGGCGCGCGAAGGAGCGTGGTGCGCGAAAGAGCGCAAGCCCGTGCCGCGCCAGGCAGATCAGCGGACATGGAGCGACGCAGGCGTGGGGTCTGGGGCTCGGCCCCAGGGAGAAATGACAAGCGCTCCAGGTCCGCGTTTCCCAGCGGACATGGAGCGCCATAGCTTGTGCCCCCGGCAGGATTCGAACCTGCGCTTTCGCCTCCGGAGGGCGACGCTCTATCCCCTGAGCTACGGGGGCCCAGTGGTTCAGAAGCCTAGCAGGCCCGCCGGAACCATCGCCAACCGGTTCCGGCGGTGTCGCCTGTCAGCCTTGTTGAACCTGCTTGAGCAGGGAGTCGATCAGTTGGATCTCGCCCTGCTGGGCGGTGACCATGCTCTGCGCGATCCAGTCCACGTTCTCGTCGTCGGAGAGTTCGACGGCTTCCTGGGCCATGTGCACGCCGCCGAGGTGGTGTGCACGCATCAGGGTGAGGAATTGGACGTCGAGCTGCTTGCCGGTGGCTTTGCGCAGGGCCGCCATCTGGTCGCTGGTGGCCATGCCGGGCATCAGGCCGTCGACGATCGAGCCGTCCGAGCCGGGCATCCACGCCATCGGCTCGCTGCTGCCGGTGGGGCCGAGGTCCCAGTCCCGGAGCCAGGCCTGCATGTAGCCGATCTGCGCCTGCTGGGTGGTGGCGATGTCGGCGGAGAGGGTGACGATCTGCGGGGTGTCCGAACCGGCGTGGGCGATCATCGCCATCTCGACGGCCTGGGCGTGGTGGGTGGACATGTCTCGCAGGAAGCCCGCCTCCACCGAGTCGTCGCCGGGGTTGCCGAGGCGCGGGATCACCAGGCCGGCCGCGACGCCGAGCAGCAGGCCCACGAGGAGCAGTGCGACACCGAGGTAGCCGAACCGGTTCCCGGACGGTGCCGCCACCCCGGGCGCGGTGTCCGCGCCCGGGGAGGTGACGTCAGAGATCATTGGGTGGCGCCGCCGGCGGGGGCGGCGGGGAGCGGGCCGGTGGTGGTGTTGCCGCTGGAGCAGGCCGCGCCCGGCTCCATCGAGGCCTTCACCCGGGTGGCCTTGATGAACGCGTCGATCCGCTCGTCGTTCGCGTCGTCGACCTTGAGCTGGTAACCCCAGGCCTGCACCGAGACGTTCTTGTCCAGGTTGGCGATCGGGGACATCAGCATGAAGTCCTGGCCCTCGACCTTCTTCTGCAGGGCCGCGACCTGGTCGGCTGCCAGACCCTGCTTGTAGGTGACCCAGACCGCACCGTGCTCGAGGCTGTGCACCGCGTACTCGTTCGCAATCGGCTCGCTGTAGATGTCACCCATGCAGTTCTGCCAGGTCTGACTGTGCGCGCCGCCGACCGGAGGGTTGGTCACGTAGGTCTGCGCGCCCTCTTTGTGGGTACGGTCGTCGATCTGGGCGTTCTTCTGCGCCCGGTAGTTGACGACGCCCTTGACGTCGGCGACCTGCTCCTCCCAGGGACGGGAGCCCTGGACGGAGGCGAAGACGCCATAGCCGATGATGCCCACCGCGATGAGCACCACCACACCGGCGACCATGATCGGTCCCCAGTTCCGTCCACCGGCCACCTTCACCGGCGTGACCGGCTTGCGGCCCTTGCCACCCTTGCCGGCTGGGCGGTTGCCGCCGGGCCGGTTGCCGCCCGACTTGCCCGCTGGCGGCTTGCCCTGGCCGGTGGTCTTGCCGACCTTGACGGTGGACGGGACCCGTTCGGGACCCGGCGTGCTCATACTCATCGCGCCTCGTCGATTCTTGAAAATAGGAAGGGGCGGGGCTCGGGTGGCCGCCGAACGACGAAGTCTACCCCCGATAGCATGGCCGGGTGACTCCCGCCAACCTTGCTGACACCGTTCTCTCAGCTGCTCGTGCCGTATTCGAGACGCGTGGACTCGACGTCGCCGCACTGCCCGCCACCACGACGGTGGAGCGTCCGCGCAACCCCGAGCACGGCGACTACGCCTCGACCATCGCCCTGCAGGTCGGCAAGAAGGCCGGCGTGGCGCCGCGTGAGCTGGCCACCGCGCTCGCCGAGGAGCTGGGACGACGCCCCGGCATCAAGTCGGTGGAGATCGCCGGTCCGGGCTTTCTGAACATCCGGCTGGACGCGGCCGCGGCCGGTGCCCTGGCGCGCGACATCGTGCTCGCCGGTTCAGCCTACGGGCGTACCGACCGGCTCGCCGGGGAGCGCATCAACCTGGAGTTCGTCTCCGCCAACCCGACCGGTCCGGTGCACATCGGTGGTGTCCGGTGGGCGGCGGTCGGTGACGCCCTGTCCCGGCTGCTGCGTACCGCGGGCGCGGAGGTCGGCACCGAGTACTACTTCAACGACGCGGGCTCGCAGATCGACCGGTTCGCCCGGTCGCTGCTGGCCAGCGCGAAGGGTGAGCCGGCCCCCGAGGACGGGTACGGCGGCGCGTACATCGCCGAGATCGCCGCCGAGGTGGTCAAGCGGTCCCCGGAGGTGCTCGTCCAGCCGGACGAGCAGGCGCAGGAGACGTTCCGGCGGGTCGGCGTCGACCTGATGTTCGCCGAGATCAGGAAGTCACTGGCCGACTTCGGCGTGCACTTCGACACCTACTTTAACGAGAAGGACCTGCACGACCGCGGCGAGCTCCAGGAGGCCCTGGACCGGCTGCGTGAGCAGGGGCACGTCTACGAGTCCGACGGGGCGACCTGGCTGCGCACCACCGACTTCGGTGACGACAAGGACCGGGTGCTGCGCAAGTCCGACGGCGACTGGACCTACTTCGCCGCGGACTGTGCGTACTACCTGGACAAGCGCAAGCGCGGTTTCGAGCGGGTCGTGATCATGCTGGGCGCCGACCACCACGGCTACATCGGCCGGATGAAGGCGATGGCGGCCTGCTTCGGCGACGACCCCGCGAAGAGCCTGGAGATCCTGATCGGCCAGCTGGTGAACCTGGTCCGTGACGGCGAGCCGGTGCGGATGAGCAAGCGCGCCGGGACCGTGGTGACCCTGGAGGACTTCGTCGACGCCCTCGGCGTCGACGCCACCCGGTACGCGCTGGCCCGCTATTCCAGCGACTCCCCGATCGACATCGACATCGACCTGTGGACCAGCGCGAGCCGGGAGAACCCGGTCTACTACGTGCAGTACGTGGCGGCCCGCACCGCCAGCGTGTCCCGCAACGCCGCCGAGGTGGCACTGACCCGCGGCGCACCCGACGAGTTCCGGCCCGAGCTGCTCAGCAACGAGAAGGAGAACGAGCTTCTCAAGACCCTGGGCGAGTACCCGGAGACCGTCGCCTTCGCGGCGCAGCACCGCGAGCCGCACCACGTCGCCCGCCTGCTGGAGAAGATCGCCGGCGCCTACCACCGGTTCTACGACGAGCCGGCCTGCCGGGTCCTGCCGAAGGGCGACGAGCCGGTCGGCGACGGGAACCGGGCGCGGCTGTGGCTCAACGACGCCACCCGTACGGTGATCGCGAACGGGTTGGGCCTGCTCGGCGTTTCGGCCCCGGAGAGGATGTAGCAATGCGCGCACACGAGGCCGGGGCTCTGCACGGTGACCTCGGCAGCCGCGGGCCGGCCTGGCTGCGTACCCCGGAGGACGTGAACGCTCTGGTGTCGCCGCTGTGGCCGCGGACCGTGCGTCGTACCGAGGCCGGGTCTCTGGAGATCGGCGGGGTGAGCGTCGCGGATCTGGCGGCCGACTACGGCACGCCGGCCTACCTGCTCGACGAGGAGGATCTGCGGGGCCGCTGCCGGGACTTCGCGGCGGCGTTCGCGGACGCCGACGTCTACTACGCCGGCAAGTCGTTCCTCTGCAAGGCCGTGGTGCGGGTGGTCGAGGAGGAGGGGCTCTTCCTGGACGTCTGCTCCGGCGGCGAGCTGGCGGTGGCGCTGGCGGCCGGCTTCCCGCCCGAGCGGATGGGCTTCCACGGCAACAACAAGTCGGTGTCCGAGCTGTCCCGTGCACTCGAGGCGGGCGTCGGCCGGATCATCGTCGACTCGTTCCAGGAGATCGCCCGGCTCACCGAGCTGGCCAGGCGAACCGGCAAGCGGCCCGGCGTGCTGGTCCGGGTCACCGTCGGCGTCGAGGCGCACACCCACGAGTTCATCGCCACCGCGCACGAGGACCAGAAGTTCGGCTTCTCGCTGGCCGGCGGGGCGGCGTTCGCGGCGGCCGCGCAGATCATCGACGAGGGCGTGCTCGACCTGCGCGGGCTGCATTCGCACATCGGCTCGCAGATCTTCGACACCAGCGGCTTCGAGGTGGCCGCCCGCCGCATCCTGGAGCTGCAGGCGCAGATCCGCGACGCACGCGGCGTCGAGCTGCCCGAGCTGGACCTGGGCGGCGGCTTCGGGATCGCGTACACCACACAGGACGATCCGTCGGCGCCGGGCGACCTGGCTAAGCGGATCAACAAGATCGTCGAGTCGGAGTGCGAGCTGGCGTCGCTGCGCGTACCGAAGCTCTCCATCGAGCCGGGCCGGGCCATCGTCGGGCCCTCCGTCTTCACCCTCTACGAGGTGGGGACGGTCAAGGACGTCGACGGCATCCGGACGTACGTGAGCGTGGACGGCGGGATGAGCGACAACATCCGGACCGCGCTGTACGACGCCTCGTACTCGGCCACTCTGGCCAACCGGCGTAGCGAGGCGGAGCCGATGCTCGCCCGCGTTGTGGGAAAACATTGTGAAGCCGGGGACATCGTCGTGAAGGATGAATTCCTGCCCGCCGACGTGCAGCCCGGAGATTTTATTGCGGTGCCGGGCACCGGTGCCTATTGCCGGAGCATGGCCAGCAACTACAACCACGTTCCTCGGCCGCCCGTGGTGGCGGTGCGCGACGGCGCCGCCCGCGTCATCGTGCGGCGCGAGACCGAGGACGACCTGCTTGCATTGGATGTTGGATGAGCTCAACGCGATCGGTCCGCCTGGCCCTGCTCGGCTGCGGCACCGTCGGTAGTGAAGTGGTCCGGCTGCTGCACGAGCAGGCCGCGGACCTGACCGCCCGGATCGGTGCCCCGCTGGAACTGGCCGGCATCGCGGTGCGCCGGCTGGGCCGGGAGCGCGGTGACCTGCCGGTCGACCCGTCGCTGTTCACCACCGACGCGCTCAGTCTGATCAAGCGGGACGACGTGGACGTGGTGATCGAGGTCGTCGGCGGCATCGAGCCGGCCCGGAGCTGGCTGATCGAGTCGCTGCGGGCGGGCAAGAGCGTGGTCACGGCGAACAAGGCCTTGCTGGCCGAGGACGGCGGCACCCTGCACGCCGCGGCCGCCGAGGGCGGCGCCGACCTCTACTACGAGGCGTCGGTGGCCGGTGCGATCCCGCTGCTGCGCCCGCTGCGCGAGTCGCTGCACGGCGACCGGGTCACCCAGGTCACCGGCATCGTGAACGGCACGACCAACTTCATCCTCTCCTCGATGGCGGCCACCGGGGCGGGCTTCGACGAAGCCCTCGAGGAGGCCACCGAGTTGGGGTACGCGGAAGCCGACCCGACCGCCGATGTCGAGGGCTTCGACGCCGCCGCGAAGGCCGCGATCCTCGCCTCGCTGGCTTTCCACACCCGGGTCACCGCGGCCGACGTGTTCCGTGAGGGCATGACCGGTGTGACCGCCGGCGACATGGCCAGCGCCAAGGAGATGGGCTGCACGATCAAGCTGCTCTGCATCGCGCAGCGCGGCTCGGGCGTCGAGGGCGACACGGTGAGCGTCCGGGTGCACCCGGCGATGATCCCGCTCAGCCACCCGCTGGCCGGCGTGGGCGACGCGTTCAACGCGGTCTTCGTGGAGGCCGAGGCGGCCGGCCCGCTGATGTTCTACGGCCGTGGTGCCGGGGGGCGGCCGACCGCCAGCGCGGTGCTCGGCGACATCGTCGCGGCCGCTCGCAACAAGCTCACCGGGACCCGGGCGCCGAGCGAGAGCAACTACGCCTCGCTGGCGGTCCGCCCGATCGGCGAGTCGATGACCCGCTACCACATCAGCCTCGACGTGGCCGAGCGGCCGGGCGTGCTGGCCACCGTGGCCGGGGTCTTCGCCCAGCACGAGGTCTCCATCGCGACCGTGCGCCAGTCCGGTCGTGAGGATGACGCGAAATTGGTCATCGTTACCCACAGTGCCCCGGACGCGGCGCTGGCCGCTACCGTCGAGGCACTGTCCCGGCTGGACATCGTCCGGTCGATCGCGAGTGTGCTGCGCGTCGAGGGGGGAGCCGGCTAGTGCTGGACCACGTGGGATTCCAATGTGCCGACCTGGAGCGGAGTGCGGCGTTCTACGACGCGGTGCTGGCGCCGCTGGGCGGCCGCCGGCTATTGGACTTCAAGGTCGCGATCGGTTATGGGACCGACCACGCGGACTTCTGGATCGGCGAGTTCAACGAGGGCGAGGGTTTCCGCGAGTCGCACATCGCGTTCGCGGCGGCTGACCGGGCCGCGGTCGACGCCTTCTTCCGGGCGGCTGTCGAGGCCGGCGCCGAGGTGCTGCACGAGCCCCGCCTGCACCCGGAGTACCACGAGCACTACTACGGCGCGTTCGTGCGCGATCCGGACGGCAACAACGTCGAGGCCGTCTGCCATCGTCCTGAATAGTGGGCATTCGGTCCCAAGAGCCGGATGCTTGAGGCACTCTGTGCCGACAAGCGAGTGAGGAGCGGACCATGTGGCGGGGCTTGATTGAGGCGTACCGGGACCGGCTGCCGGTCACCGACGCCACGCCGGTGGTCTCGTTGCACGAGGGCAACACGCCGCTGGTGCCGGCGCCGGTGCTCTCCCAGCGCGTCGGTGCCGACGTCTACCTCAAGGTGGAGGGCGCCAACCCGACCGGCTCGTTCAAGGACCGCGGCATGACCATGGCCGTGTCCAAGGCGGTCGAGGAGGGCGCCAAGGCGATCATCTGCGCCTCCACCGGGAACACCAGCGCGTCCGCGGCGGCGTACGCGGCACGCGCCGGGATCACCTGCGCGGTCCTCGTGCCGCAGGGCAAGATCGCGCTGGGCAAGCTGGCCCAGGCGCTGGTGCACGGCGCCCGCCTGCTCCAGGTGGACGGCAACTTCGACGACTGCCTCGCGCTCGCCTCGAAACTCTCCCAGGACTACCCGGTGGCCCTGGTCAACTCGGTGAACATCTTCCGCCTGCACGGGCAGAAGACCGCTTCCTTCGAGATCGTCGAGGCGCTCGGCGACGCCCCGGACATCCACTGCCTGCCGGTCGGTAACGCCGGCAACATCTCCGCCTACTGGATGGGCTACCAGGAGGACAAGGAAGACGGCAACGCCACGAGGCTGCCGAAGATGTTCGGCTTCCAGGCCTCCGGTGCCGCCCCGATCGTGAACGGCAAGGTCGTCGAGAACCCGTCGACCATCGCCACCGCGATCCGGATCGGTAACCCGGCGAGCTGGACCAAGGCCCTCGACGCCCGCGACGCCTCGGGCGGCCTGATCTCCGCGGTCACCGACCGTGACATCCTCAACGCCTACCGGCTGCTGGCCCGCGAGGTCGGCGTCTTCGTCGAGCTGGGCAGCGCGGCAAGCGTCGCCGGACTGCTCCAGCAGTCCGCCGCCGGCAAGATTCCGGCCGGCGCGCGCGTGGTCTGCACCGTCACCGGGCACGGCCTCAAGGACCCGGAGTGGGCGATCTCCACCGCCCCCTCACCCACGGTCATCGCCAACGACCCGCTTCTGGCGGCCAAGGCGCTCGAGCTGGCATGACCATTAACGGTACGGGTAACCGACCGTAACAACCGTCAAGTCTCGGAGCCCGCCGCCGCCTCGCGGACCAGCAGCTCCATCGCCTTGGCGACGATGGCGAGCTCCTCGGCTGAGAGCCGGCTGAGGAGTTCGCGCTGTTTGACGGCACCGGCCGTGATGATGCCTTCGATGAGTTCCGTGCCTGCTTTGGTGAGGCCGATCCGGCGAACCCGGCGGTCGTTGACGTCCTCTGTGCGGGTTACCAGGTCCTGCACCACCAAGCGGTCGATCATGCCGCTGAGGGCCGCCGCGCCCACGCCGACCAGCCGGGCCAGCTCGCCGCCGGACAGCGTGCCGTGCCGCGAGAGCAGCAACAGGATCTTCAGTTGCGACATCGTCAGGTGCGACGAGAACAGCGGATCCGACCGGTCATCGGCGAACAGGTGCTCCAGCCGGATCTGGGCGCCCATGATGTCTGCGATGAGCTGTTCCTTCTGGCTCAGCGCCGGCTCCTTTTGTGACGTGCCGGTGGCGTACGCGCTGCCACCTGATGACGGACGGTACCAGTGGGGCTTGTCTGCGGCCTACCTTGAGCCGCGCCGCGCCGTCGGGAACGGGTCCCAGGGGACCCCCATCGAAAACCATTTGTTCGTGTCAGGCAAACTATCAGTATCGACCGAACTTTTCTCGGGGGAGCGCCCATGTCAGTACTGACACGGCTCAGCCTTGCCAACCGAGGTCTAGTGGCGCTGATCGCGATCGTGATCAGCGGATTCGGCCTCTACGCGATTCCGTCTCTCAAGCAGCAGCTCTTCCCCTCGATCGAGCTGCCGGCCGCCTTCGTCAGCGCGGTGCTGCCAGGTGCCTCGCCGGAAGCGGTCGAGGAACAGGTGACCAAGCCGATCGAGGACGCGGTCAAGGGCATCGACGGCATCGACACCGTCACCTCGACCTCCCGGGAGAACGTGTCGAGCGTCGTCGTGATGTTCGAGTTCGGCACCGACATCGAGTCCGCGGTCAACCAGGTCACCACCTCGGTGAACCGGATCCAGTCCCAGCTCCCGGAGAACGTCGATCCGACCGTCTTCGCCGGCGGCACCGACGACATCCCGGCGATCGTGCTCGCCGCCTCCGGCGGGGACGGCGAGTCCGACCTGCTCAACCGCCTCAACGACACCGTGGTGCCGGAGCTGAACGGTATCGAGGGCGTCCGCGACACCCAGGTCACCGGTGCCCGGGCCGAGCAGGTCGTGATCACGCCGGACCTGGCCAAGCTGGGCGCGGCCGGTGTCGACCCGGCTTCGCTGACCACGGTACTGCAGGCCAACGGTGTCTCCATCCCGGCCGGCGCGGTCGTCCAGGACACCAAGTCGCTGACCGTGCAGGTGGGCACCCCGATCACCACGGTGGACCAGCTCAAGGGCGTCTACCTGACCGGCTCGCGCGGGCCGGTGAAGCTCGGTGACGTGGCCGCGGTGGAGAGCAAGCTGCCGCCCGCGGAGTCGTACACGCGGACCGACGGCGTGGACAGCCTCGGCATCGCGGTCACCGCGCGGCCGGACGGCAACCCGGTGTCGATCTCGCACGAGGTGCGGGACATGCTCGACGATCTGGAGAAGGACTCCGGCGCCACGCTGACGGTGATCACCGACCAGGCGCCGTACGTCGAGCGGTCGATCGAGAGCCTGACCACCGAGGGCCTGCTCGGCCTTCTGATGGCGGTGGTGGTCATCCTGGTCTTCCTGATGAGCGTGCGGTCGACGCTGGTCACCGCGGTGTCCATCCCGCTGTCGGTCCTGGTCGCGCTGATCGCGCTCTGGATCGGTGACTACACGCTCAACCTGCTGACTCTCGGCGCGCTCACCATCGCGGTCGGCCGGGTGGTCGACGACTCGATCGTGGTGCTGGAGAACATAAAACGGCACCTGGAGTACGGCGAGGAGAAGGTTCACGCGATCACCGGCGCGGTGAAGGAGGTGGCCGGCGCGGTCACCGCCTCGACCCTCACCACGGTCGCCGTGTTCGCCCCGATCGCGCTGGTCGGCGGCCTGGTCGGGCAGATCTTCTCGTCCTTCGCGATCACCGTGACGGTCGCCCTGCTGGCCTCGCTCTTCGTGTCGCTGACCGTGGTGCCGGTGCTGGCGTACTGGTTCCTCCGGCCGCCGGCCGGAGGCGCCGACGCCGAGGCGATCCGCAAGGCCGCCGAGGAGAAGGAGCTGCGCAGCCCGCTGCAGCGCGGTTACCTGCCGGTCATCCGGTTCGCCACCACCCGCCGCTGGGCCACGGTGCTGATCGGCATCGTGGTGCTGATCGGAACGTTCGCCCTCTCCACCCGGCTGGAGACGAACTTCCTCGACGAGTCGGGTCAGGACAGCCTGACGATCAGCCAGGAGCTGCCGGTCGGCACCAACCTGGCGACGACCGACGCGGCTGCCAAGAAGGTGGAGGCCATCCTCACCGACCGGGACGACGTGACCACGTACCAGGTCACCGTCGGTGGCAACTCGGCGAACCCGTTCGCCGGTGGTGGAGGCGGTGGCACCGCCACCTACCAGGTGGCGCTCGCCGAGGACGCCGACGCCGCGCAGGTCTCCGACGAGCTGCGCGCCGAGTTCGACAAGCTGACCGACGCCGGTGAGATCAAGATCGGTCAGGAAGGCTCCGGGCTGGGCAGCAGCCAGCTCTCCGTCAGCGTGACCGCGGCCGACACCGAGACGCTCACCGCGGCCACCGAGCAGGTGCGCAAGGCGATGAGCGAGGTCGCCGGCGTCGCCGACGTGGACACCACCCTGGCGGCCAGCGTTCCGCGGCTCGACGTGGTGGTGAACCGCGAGGCGGCCGCGAAGGCCGGGCTCACGGAGGCGCAGATCGGTCAGACTGTGGCTGCCCGGTTCCGGTCCGCACCGGCCGGCGAGATGTCCGTCGACGGCACCAGCCAGGACGTGGTGATCTCCTTCGGCGCGGCCCCGGCCGACCCGGCCGCGCTTCGCGCCCTGCCGCTCACCACGCCCCGCGGCGTGATCCCGCTGGACCAGGTGGCCGACGTCAAGGAGGTGGGCGGTCCGGAAGAGGTGACCCGGACCGACGGCAACCGCACCGCCACGGTCTCCGGCGCGGTCACCGGGTCGAACCTGACCGCGGTCAACCAGGACCTGACGAAGAAGCTCGACGCGCTCGAGCTGCCGCCCGGCGCGGAGTACACGATCGGCGGCGTCAGCGCCGACCAGGACGAGGCGTTCTCGCAGCTCGGTCTCGCCGTGCTGGCCGCCATCGCGATCGTCTTCATCATCATGGTCGCGACGTTCCGCAGCATCGTGCAGCCGGTGATCCTGCTGGTCTCGATCCCGTTCGCGGCGACCGGCGCGATCGGCCTGCTGCTGATCACCGGCACCCCGCTCGGCGTACCGGCACTGATCGGCATCCTGATGCTGGTCGGCATCGTGGTCACCAACGCGATCGTGCTGATGGATCTGATCAACCACTACCGAGCCGCCGGATACGGCGTCAAGGAAGCGGTGATCGAGGGTGGCCGGCACCGCCTGCGGCCGATCCTGATGACCGCGATCGCGACCATCTTCGCGCTGATCCCGATGGCGCTCGGCCTCACCGGTGAGGGCGGCTTCATCTCCCAGCCGCTGGCCATCGTGGTCATCGGTGGCCTGGTCAGCTCCACCCTGCTGACGCTGGTGCTGGTGCCGACGCTCTACACCATGGTGGAGAACCGCAAGGAGAAGTCGCGGGCCAAGCGCCAGGCGAGGCGGCTCCGCAAGAGCGGGGCGGCCGCGCCGGTCGCCACCGCGCCGGCCGAGCCCGCGGCGGACGAGCCGGAGCTGGAGCCGGTTGCGGTGCCGGACGCCAAGGACGCTTCGGCGGAGAACGGTGGTCCCCAGCCGGCCGGTGGCGCTCTGCGTGGTTACACCGACCAGTTCGAGGTGCTCAAGATGCCTCGTAAACAGGACAAGCCGGACGAGTAAGCAGTGCCGAACACCGATGCCCGGCCCCTCGTGGCCGGGCATCGGCGTATTCATGACCGGTAGGGTTCAGTACGTGCCAGCAGCGTTCTCGGTCCTTACCCGCAACCGTGACTTCCGCCGTCTGTTCGCGGCTGAGCTCGTGGTCTTCGGCGCCGACTGGTTCGTGATGGTGCCGCTGCTGGTCCTCCTGCCCGAGCTGACCGGCAGCGGTGCGT
Source organism: Actinoplanes aureus (assembly GCF_015704865.1). Classification (GTDB taxonomy): domain Bacteria; phylum Actinomycetota; class Actinomycetes; order Mycobacteriales; family Micromonosporaceae; genus Actinoplanes; species Actinoplanes aureus. Next base: position 344,521 of record NZ_JADQTO010000004.1, read on the forward strand.
GGGGCGCGCTCGTGCTCGCCGCGGACACCGGGATCATCGCGCTGCTGCTGCCGTACACCGGCACGATCGCCGATCGCGTGGACCGGCGGAAGATCCTGATCCTGGCGAACCTGGCCGCGTTCGTCTCGGTGATGCTGTTGTTCGCCGTCCGGTCGGCGGCGACCGCTCCGCTCGCCCTCGTCGCGGTGGGTGCCATCGCGGTGTCGAAGGCCTTCTACTCGCCCGCCGCCTCCGCCGCGCTGCCGAACGTGGTGGACCCGTCCGACCTGGCCGCGGCGAACACCGTGGCCGGCTCCGCGTGGGGCACCATGACGGTGGTCGGTGCGTCTCTCGGCGGCGTGGTGAGCAGCGTCTTCAGCCCGTACGTCTGTTTCGCGGTCACCGCGGCCTGCCTGCTCACCGGAACCGTGCTGACCGCCCTGATCCGGCGCCCGCTACAGGCGCCACGCGGCGCCGCCGAGCCCGCGCAGTCGATGCGCGCGATGTTCGAGGCGCTGCGCTACATCGGCGCCCGGCCACGGGTCCGGGCGCTGGTCACGGTCAAGTCGGCGGTGGGCCTCGGCAACGGCGTGCTCACCGTGTTCCCGCTGATCGCCGCCGCACACGGTGTCGGCGCGATCGGGGCCGGCCTGCTCTTCGCGATGCGCGGCGCGGGCGCCCTGGTCGGCCCGCTGGTGATGCGGCCGGTGCTGAACCGGCCCGCGTGGCTGCTCCCCGGCCTGGCCATCTCCATGGGCCTGTACGGCGTCGGCTACCTCGGCGTGGCCTTCGCCCCATGGTTCTGGCTGGTGCTGGCCCTGGTCTTCGTCGCGCACTTCGCCGGTGGTACCAACTGGGTGCTCTCCAACTTCGCGCTCCAGGGCGAGGTCCCGGACGAGCTGCGCGGCCGGATCTTCGCCGTCGACATGATGCTGGCGACGCTCGCGATAGCGATCAGCCAGCTCGGTGTCAGCCTGTTCATCGACCAGGTGGACCAGCGGATCATCCTGGCCACCTGCGCGCTGATCACGCTGACGTACGCGATCGGCTGGCGGATCGCCACCCGGCGGCTCGCCCCGGTGGCCGGTACGCCGGAGCAGGCCGACCGATTCGACATTCGGGATTAGCGGCACCGGGGCACTCCCGTTGAAATGATCACGCCCTAGCATGTGGCGATGGGCCTGTCCTTCGTCACCGATCCGGTCTCCGTCAGCACGCCTGCGACCAGCGCCAACCTCGGTCCCGGCTTCGACTCGCTGGGTCTGGCGCTCACCCTGTACGACGATCTGACCGCCCGGGTGACCGGCGACGCGTACACGGTCACGGTGAGCGGCGAGGGCGCCGGTGAGCTGCCCGCCGACGAGAACCATCTGGTCGTCCGCGCCATGCTGGCGACCTTCGACGAGTTCGGCCAGCGCCCGCCGGGTGTGGCCGTGGAGTGCGTCAACCGGATCCCGCAGGCGCGCGGGCTCGGCAGTTCCTCGGCCGCCATCGTGGGCGGCGTGCAGCTCGCCCGCGGCCTGGTCCGGGACGGGTTGCGGCTGATCGACGACGTGGCCGCGCTGCGGATCGCGGCCCGGCTCGAGGGCCATCCGGACAACGTGGCGCCCTGTCTGCTCGGCGGCTTCACCGTCGCTTGGACCGAGGCGACGGGCGGCCGGGCGGTGCGGTTGACTCCGGCGGAGGGCGTACGCCCAACGGTCTTCGTCCCTGCCGAGCGTGGGTATACGGCGACCGCGCGTGCCGCGTTGCCGGCCGAGGTCCCGCATGCGGACGCGGCGTTCAACGCGGGGCGGGCCGCACTGCTGACCCACGCCCTCACGAACGACCCGTCCCTGTTGTTCCCGGCCACCGAGGACCGGCTGCATCAGGGCTACCGGGGACCGGGGATGCCGGGCACGGCATCGCTCGTGGCCGCACTCCGCTCGGCCGGAGTCGCCGCCGTGGTCAGCGGCGCGGGACCGACCGTGCTGGCGTTGACCGAGGTCCCGGCCGATTTCACGCCGGGTGCGCAGTGGCGCGGCGAAGTGCTGGGCGTGGATGACGCCGGTGCTTGTGTGAAAGGGGGTATGGTGGAACACGCCGAGCGGGGCCCTGTTGCCGCAGGTCGTACGAGTTGATTACGCTCAAGACCTAGCACAGGGCTTCAACAACAACCCGCGAAGCAAGCGATCTCTGCGGTTCGGCGCACCCCCGAGATTTCTGGGCCTTGGTGGCCTGTCTCAACTCTCATCAAGGCACACGCCGGACAGCAGTCGATAGATCGCTGCACTCGCCGAGACCTACCCGTCAAGCCCTGGCGGGCAGGGAAACCGTCGAGCTGCCGTGCTGCACGAAACTCCCGCGCCGCTGTTGCGAAGCGGGTTCCGAGGGCACCCGGCCCTGGCTGCAAGCTCCGGGTGATCTCGGGTTTTTTCCGACGGAAGGAATCCATTGAGCGACACCACCGACGTGACGTCGGGTGTTTCTGACGTCGCTGACGGCGCCGGCACCACCGCGACCGCTACGAAGCGCCGCCGTGGCGGCACCGGGCTGTCCGCCATGCTGCTGCCCGAGTTGCAGAGCCTCGCCGCCTCCCTCGGCATCTCCGGTACCGCCCGGATGCGCAAGGGTGAGCTGATCGCCGCGATCACCGAGCGCCAGAGTGGCGGCAACGCCGCCGCCGCAGAGCCGGCCCCGCGTCCGCGTACCAACGGGTCCGAGGCCGTCGCCGCGTCCCCCGCTCCGGCCCAGCCGGCCCCGGTCGAGGCTGCCCCCGCGCCGCAAACCGCAGCCGCCCCGGTCGAAACCGCCCAGTCCGCCCCGGCGGCCGAGCGTCCGTCCCGGAGCCGCCGCGAGCGCGGGTCCCGTGACACGGCGCCGCGTGAGACACCCGTCAAGGACGCCACCGAGGCTGCTCAGCCCGCCGTGACCACGGCGCCGGCCGAGGCGACGGCCCCGGCCGAGACCATCGAGCGTCCCGAGCGTGGTGACCGTCCGGAGCGCGGTGAGCGTAACCGCGACCGCGACCGGCAGCGCAACCAGCGCGACGGCCAGCAGCGTGACGGCCAGCAGCGTGACGGCCAGCAGCGTGACGGCCAGCAGCGTGACGGCGAGCGGAACCGCGATGGCGACCGCAACCGGGACGGCAACCGCGACGGCGACCGCAACCGGGACAGTGAGCGGAACAACGACCGCGGGCCTCGCGCCGAGCAGGGCCGCCCCGATGACGGGCACGACGACGACAACGACTCCGATGGCGGCCGGCGGAGCCGGCGCAGCCGCTTCCGGGACCGCCGCCGGGGCCGCGACCGCGACGGTGACCAGCGCGACAGCGGCCAGCGGGAGGGCCGTGAGCCGCACGTCGCCGAGGACGAGGTTCTCGTTCCGGTGGCCGGCATCCTCGACGTGCTGGACAACTACGCGTTCGTGCGGACCACCGGCTACCTGTCCGGGCCGAACGACGTGTACGTCTCGATGTCGCAGGTGAAGAAGTACGGGCTGCGCCGCGGCGACGCGGTCACCGGTGCGGTGCGCTCGGCCCCGCGCGACGGTGGCGGCAACGAGCAGCGGCGGGACAAGTACAACCCGCTGGTCCGGCTGGACACCATCAACGGCATGGAACCCGACGAGGCCCGCAGGCGTCCCGAGTTCTACAAGCTCACGCCGCTCTACCCGCAGGAGCGCCTGCGGCTGGAGACCGAGCCGCACATCCTCACCACCCGCGTCATCGACCTGGTCATGCCGATCGGCAAGGGCCAGCGGGCGCTGATCGTCTCCCCGCCGAAGGCCGGTAAGACGATGGTGTTGCAGGCGCTGGCCAACGCGATCACCCGCAACAACCCCGAGTGCCACCTGATGGTCGTGCTCGTGGACGAGCGGCCCGAAGAGGTCACCGACATGCAGCGCTCGGTGAAGGGCGAGGTCATCGCGGCCACGTTCGACCGTCCGCCGCAGGACCACACCACGGTCGCCGAGCTGGCGATCGAGCGGGCCAAGCGCCTGGTCGAGCTGGGCCACGACGTGGTCGTGCTGCTCGACTCGGTGACCCGGCTCGGCCGGTCGTACAACCTGGCGGCGCCGGCCTCCGGCCGCATCATGTCGGGTGGTATTGATTCGACGGCGCTCTACCCGCCGAAGCGGTTCCTCGGCGCGGCGCGCAACATCGAGAACGGTGGCTCGCTCACCATCCTCGCGACCGCGCTGGTGGAGACCGGTTCGATGATGGACACGGTGATCTTCGAGGAGTTCAAGGGCACGGGTAACGCCGAGCTCAAGCTGGACCGCAAGATCGCTGACAAGCGTGTCTTCCCGGCCGTGGACGTCTCCGCCTCCGGCACCCGTAAGGAAGAGATCCTGATGGGCAAGGAGGAGCTGGCGATCATCCACAAGCTCCGCAAGGTGCTCAGCTCGCTGGAGTCGGGCGCTGCTCTGGATCTCCTGCTGGACCGGCTCAAGCAGACCCGGACCAACATCGAGTTCCTGATGCAGATCGCCAAGTCAACGCCTGGCGAATAACCGTACAAAAGCGACGCGATCCACCAAACGGGTGGGTCGCGTCGCTTTTGTCGCACACGGTGTCTGATTATGCCCATCCGTGGTCGTGCGAACCTCCGGTATCCCCACCCTCGATAGGCCGGAGGCGCTCGATGATCGTGCCTGGTTACCGGGACCATCCAACCGAGCCCTGGGACCGATTCGCGCCCGTGGACCCCGGTGAGGCCGAGGACTTCCTGCGCCGCTGCTATCTCGAGAACCCCCGGCTCGGCCCGGTCGAACCCCGGCTCGCCATCGTGCGGGCGCAGATCGCCGCGACCGGAACCTACGTGCACACCACCGACGAACTCGCCCACGGCGCCAAGATGGCCTGGCGGAACGCGAGCCGGTGCATCGGGCGGCTCTACTGGCGAAGCCTGATGGTGCTGGACCGCCGCCGGGCGCGTACCGCGGACGAGATCTACTCGCTCCTGGTGCAGCACCTCCAGGCGGCCGGAACCGGTCAGCTCCGTCCCGTGATCAGCGTCTTCGCCGCGGCGGAGCCCGGCCGGCCGTACGCGCGGGTCTGGAACGAGCAGCTGATCCGCTACGCCGGCTACCGGACCGAGGACGGCCGGGCGAAAGGCGACGCGCGGCAGCTCGGCTTCACCGCGGCGGTGCGCGAATACGGCTGGCGGGGCAAGGGCGACGCGTTCGACGTACTGCCGCTGGTCATCGAGACGCCGGGCGAGGGGGTACGCCTCTACGAACTGCCCGAGCGCGCGATCCGCGAGGTGCCGCTGACCCATCCCGAGTTCGGCTGGTTCGCCGAGCTCGGACTGCGCTGGCACGCCGTACCGGCCATCTCGAACATGCGGCTCACCGTCGGCGGGGTGCACTACCCGCTGGCCCCGTTCAACGGCTGGTACATGGGCACCGAGATCGGCGCGCGCAACCTCGCCGACGCCGACCGCTACGACATGCTGCCGGAGGTCGCCGCCCGGATGGGTCTGGACACCAGCCGGGAGTCGACCCTGTGGCGGGACCGGGCCCTGGTCGAGCTGAACCGGGCGGTGCTGCACAGCTACGAGCAGGCCGGCGTGAAGATGAGCGACCACCACACCGAGTCGCAGCGGTTCATCACCCACATCCGCAACGAGGAGAAGGCCGGGCGGCCGGTGCCGGCCGACTGGACCTGGATCGTGCCGCCGATGTCCGGCGGTCTCACGCCGGTCTTCCACCGCTACTACCAGGAGCTCGACCTGCGGCCGGCGTTCTACCTCGACGAGGAGGCCGCGGCGCTGGCCAGTAACGGCGTGCGCCGGTGCCCGTACGCGAACTAGCGTGTCGTCATGACCTCGTTCATCTCCCACACCACCGTGGACGCCACCGACGCCTACCAGCTGAGTTCGTGGTGGCAGCAGGTCCTGGACTACGTCGACGATCCGGAGGACCCGAACGAACCCGGCCACGAGGAGTGCCTGATCATCTCCCGGGACGGGCGGCACCGGGTGCTCTTCATCGAGGTGCCCGAGCCCAAGCAGGGCAAGAACCGGATCCACTTCGACCTGCGGCCGGTCGAGGGCACCCGGGACGAGGAGTACGAGCGGCTGATCGCACTCGGCGCGAAGCCCGTCGACGATCTGCGGCTGGCGGACGGCTCCGGGTGGGTGGTCTTCAACGACCCGGAGGGCAACGAGTTCTGCCTGCTGCGTAGTGAGGCGGAGGTCAAGCGAACTCGTTGACCGCGAAGTCGTCGCGGTGGCGCCAGGAGGCGTCGGTGCGGACGTGGTCCTCGCGTACCCATTTGAGCAGCTTGTGAGAGAACTCGGCGGCCGGGATGCGGCCGGCCGCGCGGACCACGTACCCCTCGGAGGCGTCCGGTTTCCGCTGCGCCGCCCAGGCGGCGCGGGCCTCGGAGAGGCTGCCGCCGCGGTAAAGGACCGGGACCATCGGCAGCTCCAGGCGGCGCGCCCAGTCCACCGTGTCGTCCCAGCCGAGCAGGGTGTCCGTCTCGTCCCAGATGCCGAAGACCAGGAAGACGCCGGGTAGGTCGGAGTAGGCGACGCTGCGGCGAGCCCACATGGACTCGCCGCAGACCCGCCAGTCGTCCGGTATCCGGTACGCCGTCATCGCCCACAATGCCTTCGCCGGCCGGTCCCAGGGTTGGGTGCCGGAGTCGAGCGACCGGGCGAACATCGAGTCCCGGGTGAAGGTGAGGTTTCCGCCGTCCATCTTCTCGGTCACCACGAGCTCACCGTCCAGCCAGGACAGATCGTGCTGAACGCGATCATCATCGGTCGCGCCCGGCGAGTCGGGCAGATGGAACGTCCGCGGATACTTCACCACCTAGAAGTCCCCTTCCGCCACTTGGAAGACAGTGAGGCCGAGCGCCCGCCACATGCGTACCACCTGCTGGCGGTCGTCGAACACCCCGACGATCCGCCAGCGGTCACGGACCTGACGGTCGAAGATCTCGCGCTTGACCACGGAGTCCTTGCGGCTGTCGCCGGCCGGGCGCATGAACAGACCCTCGTACGGCACGCCGACGAACAGATCGAGCCACGCCTCCGTCTCCGGCCGGCACACCTCGTCCCGCCCCGAGCAGAAGACGATGGCGTGGCCGGCCGCGTGCATCGCCCGGACCGCCGTGATCACCGCGGGGTTCGGCTCGTCCTCACCGACCCGTCCCCAGTCGTACGGGCTGCGGCCGGACATCAGCGCGACCGTCCCGTCGATGTCCACCAGCACCGCCTCGGGCAGCTCCGGATCGGGCCGGTAGACGAGTCCCGGGCCGCCGCGTTCCACCCACGGCACCGGCAGCGGCAGGTTCTTCCCAGCCAGGTACCGGTCGTGCATCCGGCGGATGGCGTCCTCGCCGACGCGCTCGTCCTCCGGCCGGTCCGCGTCCCGCCGGACGCACTCCTCCACCGGTACGTCGGTGAAGTCGTGGACCTCGAACGTCGCGTCGAAGCGGGCCGCGAGTTCGGCCCACTCGCGGACCGTCTTGCCGCGCAGGTTGGTGTCGTCCACGATGACACTCCCGCGCGCACGCAGCAGCGCCTCCACCGCGGCCCGCTGAGCCTGCGTGACCTGCGCCTCGGCCCGCTGGGTGAACAGCCGACGGCCGTGCAGCATGATGCGCAGGTCGTCCCGGTTGACCCGGACCACGTCCGGCTGCAGCTTGCGCGCGAACGTGGTCTTGCCGGACGCGGGCAGGCCTCGCGTGATCAGAAGTCGTGTCATTCCCAGGTCCTTCTATCCGGCCGGCCGGGCCCGCTGCCACAGGCCGGGACGGTAGTCCTTGCCGTCGAGTCGCCGGAACAACTCGCCCCGGAACTCGCTGCGCGTCGCGGCGGCCGCGAACTCCTTGCGGCCCCAGCCCGCCGGCAGGGCCGCGACGATCTCGGCGTAGGCGGCCTCGACCTCGGCCGCGCGTGCCTCGACGGCGGCGGTCAGGTCCGCGGCGACGCCACGCACCCAGACGTGGAACTCGTCGGGCAGCGGTGCGGTGAGCACGTCCAGGTCGCCGCCGTTGGCGAGGACGTCCCACACGGTACGCGGGGTCAGGCCGGTGACCAGGCGGTGCAACCGGACGTACTCCACGTACTTGATCTTCACCCGCTGGTCGGCCGCGGTGAAGTGCACGACCAGTCCTTCCCGCCCGGCGCGAGGCGGTGCGGCGAGCGCGTCGGCCAGCGTCGGGTAACCGAACGTCTCGACCACCGGGCCCGGCCAGTCCGGCACCGCGTCCGGGCCGAAACTGCGCCCGGTGGCGATGTCGACCGCGCCGAGCAGCACGAGGTCGTCCATGCCCTGGTAGTCCACGACGATCCGGTTGCCCGGGTAGATGATCTCGACGAGGACGGTCAGGCCGGCCGGCGGGACGAAGGACGCGTAGCGCGTACGCAACACGGAGGTCGCGTGAAGTGCCTGGTCGGAGGCGAAGGATCCACGGGTGGCGACGGCGTAGCCGGAGCCGTCGTGGTAGATCACGCCGAGGCTGCCGTCCGCCTTGTCGGTCACCGTCACCGGTGCCGCGAGATCGAGCGCCGCCTGAAGCTGATCATGGTTGAAGAACTTCGGGAACGGGCGGGCGACGATCCGGCCCGCGCCGTCCACGACCAGACCGCGGCAGGCGAGGGTGATCGGGGTCCAGGCGCCCGAGTACTGGCAGGCCTCGGTGTAGTTGTAGATCACAAAGTCGCGCGTCGGATGCCGCTGCGGCCGGACGTGCCCGTTTTCGATCGCAGCGACCAGTTCGGCCGGGTCGAGGACGTCGTGGAGCAGGGTCATCGGAGGGCGCCTCTCAGATCGGGAATGCCGAGCAGGGCGCTCACGTTAACCAGGGCGAATCCAGTTGCACCTCCTGATTTCCGCGCGGTACGGGGGACATGGCAGACTGGTACATCGGCCAGTAGGGGTTCCGGTTCACGTCTCATCTCATAGCAGGCGACCCGGCGACCCGATCATCGAGAGGGACCGAGAAGACATGAAGAGCGGCATCCACCCGGAGTACACGACCACCAACGTCGTCTGCTCCTGCGGCAGCACCTTTACCACCCGTAGCACCGCCAAGGGCGGCGAGATCCGCGTCGAGACCTGCAGCGCCTGCCACCCGTTCTACACCGGCAAGCAGCGCGTCCTCGACACCGCGGGCCGGGTGGCGAAGTTCCAGGCGAAGTACGCCAAGGTCACTGCCGCCAAGAAGAAGTAACTGCTTCAACGGCGCCCGTCCCGGTCCTCCGGGACGGGCGCCGTTCGCGTGTGGGGTCCGCTTTACTCCAAGCCGGGAGAGACCGATGAGCAACGACCGCCTGAGCACGCTTCTCGCCGAGTACGCGGACCTGGAGAAGCGGATGGAAGACCCGTCGATCCACGCCGACCAGGCACTGGTCCGCCGGGTCGGACGCCGCTTCGCCGAACTCGCGCCGCTTTACGCCGCCCATCAGGAGCTGGAGGCGGCCCGCGCCGACCTGACCGCGGCGAAGGAGCTGGCCGCCGAGGACCCGGCGTTCGCCTCGGAGGTCGAGGCGGTCGCGGCGGTGCTTCCGGCGCTCGAGGAGAAGCTCGGCGAGATGCTCATCCCGCGCGACCCCAGCGACGCCAAGGACGTGATCATCGAGATCAAGGCGGGTGAGGGCGGCCAGGAGTCCGCGCTCTTCGCCGGCGACCTGCTGCGCATGTACACCCGGTACGCCGAGCGCCGCGGCTGGGTGGTCGAGGTGATCGACTCGCAGGAGTCGGACCTCGGCGGCGTGAAGGACATCTCGTTCGCGGTGAAGACGAAGGGCCTGCCGGAGGGCGGTCACGGCGTCTGGTCCCGGATGAAGTGGGAGGGCGGCGTGCACCGGGTGCAGCGGGTGCCCGTCACCGAGTCGCAGGGCCGGATCCACACCTCGGCGGCGGGCGTGCTGGTGCTGCCCGAGGCCGAGGAGGTGGACGTCCAGATCGAGCCCGGCGACCTGCGGATCGACGTGTACCGCTCGTCCGGGCCGGGTGGCCAGTCGGTCAACACCACCGACTCCGCCGTGCGGATCACGCACCTGCCCACCGGCACCGTGGTGAGCTGCCAGAACGAGAAGAGCCAGCTGCAGAACAAGGAATCCGCGATGCGGATCCTGCGATCCCGGCTGCTGGTGCAGGCCCAGGAGGCGGCGGACGCGGCGGCCGGCGACGCACGCAAGGCCCAGGTGCGTACGGTCGACCGCTCGGAGCGGGTCCGCACCTACAACTTCCCGCAGAACCGGATCACCGACCACCGGATCGGCTACACCGCCTACAACCTGGACCTGGTGCTCGGCGGCGAACTCGACGGGGTGCTGGACGCCCTCGCCGACGCGGACCGGGCCGCCCGTCTGGCCGGCGACCCGGAGCTCAGCCGAAGGCAGTGACGACCACCCGGCCGGCGTGGTCGCAGGCCATGAACCGGCCGGCGGAACCGCACTGCGGACCGTCGAACCCGTCGATCGCCCCGATCCGATAGATCCGGCCGGTCTTCAGGTCCAGCTCACTGACCCCGCTGTACGCCGTACCGGTGCCGATGATCCGGTGCAGCAGGAGCAGTGAGTCGTCGTCCACGGAGCCGTACAGCGGCCAGCCGGCGCCGCCCGGGCCGATCTGCCGGCCGGTCGCCGGATCCACCAGGATCTGGTGTTCCGGCTCCTGACCGGGTGTGGCGGCGAGCAGCCGGTCCTCGGCGACCGGTATCACCCCGCTGTAGTCCGGGAGCCGCCAGACCGGCCGGCCGGTGAGCGGCTCGAGCGCGGTGAGCGCCTTGCTCTCGGAGACGCAGAGCACCGGGCCGCAGCCCTGGGTCCACGCGTACGCGCTCGTCTCTATCCGCCACAGCTGATCGAGCGCGTCGAGGCGGTATGCGGTGATCTCGCTCTTCTCCCGGGTGTTCCGGGTGGCCAGCAGCAGCCCGTTCGCCTCGGCGAGGAACATGTCGAGCCCGCTGTCTGGCCGGCTGGGGATCCACGGGACCCGCCGCTCGGCGAGCACCGTGCCGTCGTCGTACCGGCGCGCGGTGAGGTTGCCGAGGTCGTCGGCGGTGACGATCCGGCCGGGTGCGGAGAGCGGGACCACCACGTGCCGGACGCCGGTGACGGCACGCTGCCAGATCGTCGTCCCGGTACGGGCCTCGATCAGGCGGATCGACGTGATGTCGCTGTTCCGGTTCCGCTCGCCGAGCAGCAGGGTGTCGCTCTGTTCGTGCAGCACCTCGCCGGTCTGGCGCCAGAGCCGGTACCCGGCGCGGGAGTCGACGGCGGTCGTGCTGCCGCCGTACGCGACCACTCCCAGGGTGTCGTCATCCAGCCGGATGTCCTCCAGCTTCTCGTCGCCGGGAATCAGCAGCATCCCGGCCTCCTCACCGCCGATGATGTGGCCGGGCTCGCCTTCGGTCGGCAGCCTCCACCGGGCGGCGCCGGTGGCCAGGTCGTACGCGACTAGCTCGGTCCCGTGGTCGGACCGCTGGGACACGAAGAGCCCGTCCTCCCGCGCGGTCATCGCGTAGTCGGTCGGCGGCCGGATCTGCCACACCTGGCGCACCATCGGCGCGCCCGGCCGGCCCGATGCCGCGAAGACCAGCAGGCAGAGGATCACGACGCCGGCCGCCGCGACCCGCCGCCACGAGCGCGGATCGAACTCCGGGCCGGTCTCCCGCCGCTCCGGGCCGGGCGCGGCGGAGCTGACGTCGCCGAGCTCGATGACGCTCATCGCGGTACCCGGGCGACGACCAGCCGGCCCGGCCCCTCGCAGATCACGTGACCCGGGACCGTCTCGCAGCGTTGCGGGTCCGGCACCGGAGCCAGCGAACCCAGCAGGGTCCGTCGCCCGGTACGCATGTCCAGGTGCGCGACGGAGATCTCGCCCGGCGGATCGCTCGTCGGGTTCAGCAGCAGCAGCGAGTGGTCCCGGGTGTGGTCCGGCGCCACCGAACCGCGCAGATCCTGCGCCAGGAGCCGGCCGGTACGGCTCTCCAGCAGCAGATGCTCGCTGTCGCCCTGGACGTCGATCAGCATCCGGTCGGTGCCGATGACCAGGATGCCGGCGACCCACGGGTACCGCCACAGTTCCCGGCCGGTCTCCGGGTCCAGACCGACCAGGCTCTCCGCCACGTGCCCGCAGATCACCACACCACAGCTGTACGACACGTCGGCCGCCGAACCGATCCGTGGCATCTCGCGCAGAGTCTCCAGGTCGTAGGCGGCGCTGTACGACCGCTCCCCGTCGGAGTGCAGCACCAGCAGCCGGCCGGCCTCCGCGAACAGCGTGACGTAGCGGCCGACCGCCGGTTCGGAGACGAGACCGGGGATGCGACGCTCGGCCAGCACCGCGGCGTCGGCGTACCGCAGCACGGTCAACTCACCCCGGGTGCTGTTGGTGACCACCCGGGCCGGACGGCCGTCGTCGTTCTCCACGGCGACGTCCTGGACGGAGCTGACCCTCCGGTCCCAGTACGGCCTGCCGTCGGTGAGCCGGACCCGGGACAGCCCCATGACGCTGCCCCGCCCGTCGTACCGGATCAGCAGCGTGCTGTCCGCGTCGACGGCCAGCCCGGCCACCTCGCCCGGCTGCCGCCAGATCTCCGCACCGGTGCCGGCCCGTAACGCGATCGTCGTCCGGGACATCCCGGTCCCCGCATCGCCGGGCTCCACGGAGAGCAGCAGCGGGCCGCCGTCCGACGTGGTGCGGAAACCGGCCAGGCGTCCGGAAAGCTCACGGACCCAGCGCCGGGCGCCGTCGGCCAGCGTGTACGCGATCACCTCGGTCCGCTCCCCGCCGCGGACCACGTACGCCACGTCACCGCTGACCGAGACGTTGCTCTCGCTCGCGAGCTCCACACTCCACAGCGGCCGGACACCCGGCTCGGCGGCCGGGGCGGAGCCGGCACAGGCCAGGACGGCGAGACCGGCCACCGCCGCGGCGGCCGTCCGGACCCGGAGACGATCGAGGCGAGGAGCGATCCGGTCGGCCTCCGGTTCGGCGGGCCGGCCGGCGGTCACGTCGCCGAGCTCGATCATCGTCATCTCAGGTGGGTTTCCGGCTGGCGGCGGCGGCCGCCAGCGCCGCGGTCAGCCCGCGGCCGTTGGTGCCCACCTCGGACCAGCCGGCGGCCAGTCCGATCGGGGTACCGGGTACCAGCGCCTGCCAGTTCTCCGAGATCGCGGCCGCACCGATCCGGCGGGACACCTCGGCCGCCTGGTTCGGCCCGGCGCCCGGCAGGACCAGTACGAACTCGTCACCGGCGAAGCGGGCCACGAAGTCGCCGCGGCGCAGCGCCCGGTGCAGCACGCCGGCGATGCGCTGCAGGACCAGGTCGCCGCAGTGCCGGCCGTGACGCACGTTCACCGTGGTGAAGCCGACGACGTCGCAGACACCGACCGCGGCCCGCTCGCCGCGGGCCAGCAGGGTGTCGATGTAGCGTTCCAGCTGCCGGCGGTTCGGCAGGCCGGTCAGCGGGTCGACGAGCGTCTCGTCGCCGTACCGGCCCGGGTCGCGGTGCGTCTCCTGTGCGTCCAGCCGGGCGGCCACCCCGTCCAGGTAGCCGTCCCGGAGCTGGTCGATGCGCTGGGCGGCGAGGCGGAACGCGTACCGGTCGGCGGCGTGCGCGGCGGCGTGGTCGCCGGCGCTGGCGTGGCAGATGCTGCGCAGCCGGGCCGGCTCGGGGGCACCCAGCACCTCCGCGGAGACCGGCACCGACTCCAACATGGTCAGTGCCTGTTCCGGCTTGCCGTCCGCGATCCAGAGACAGACCGAACCGAGATGCCGCAGGTCACGGGTGCGCACACTGTCGCCGCCGCCGGTGAGCCACTGTGCGGCGTCCGCCCCGGTCGGCTCGCCCAGCGCGGCGCGGCGGGCCAGCGCGTATCCGTACACCGCGCGGCTGCCGGGGCGCAGCTGGTCGGTGACGAGGTAGCGGGACAGCTCGGCGTCGATGTCGCGCAGCACCCGTACGCAGCCGTCGGTGTCGCCCTGATGGTCCAGCGAGACGGCGTTGCGCAGCCGGATGCCCGGCGCGGCGAAGATCTCCGCCGCGAGGCCGGCGCTCGCGCCGACCTCGCGGGCCTGCTCGATGGCGGTCAGTGCCTGGCCGTGAAAACCGAGATAGGAGTACGCCATGGCGAGGTCATGCCAGCCCCAGGCGGTCTCCGCGTCCCGTTCCGGCACCGCGGCCAGCGCCCGGGAGGCCTGCACGAGATGGGTGACCCCGCGGTCCAGATTGCTCTGCAGGTGCGCGCCCAGGGCGGCGAACGCGTGCATCTGCCCGCGCAGGTAGGGATCCGGCACCTCACGCACGGCCTCGGCGGCGGCGGCCATCGCGCCGGCCAGCTCGGCGACCCGGCCCAGGTTGATCAGCGCGCCGAAGCGCTGGACCAACGCGTACGCCCGGGCGGTGGGATCGGATGTGGCGGCCAGCACCGCGTCGAGGATCGGTAGTGCCTGCGCGGACCGCCCGTTCTGTTGCAGTCCGCCGGCTCGGCGCAGGTCCTCGACGTGTTCCGCGAGCTGGTCCAACCAACTCACCAGGCGCCTCCCACGGCCTTCTGCGGCGCGCCGCCGGTGACCCGGCCGACCCTCGGCGTGCGCGACGTCTCATGATTATGCCGTGATGCCGCGACACGAACACCCCCGCGAAACCGCGGATCGAATCCGGCTGGCGCCCGAGCTGGCCGAGGCGACCGCGACGCTCGCGGCCGCCGGAGTGGCGTCACCGCGGGTCGACGCGGAACTGCTGGCCGCGCACTCGCTGGGCGTACCCCGCGGCCGGCTGCTGCTGATCGACACCATGCGGGCCGAGGAGTCGGCACGTTTCCGTGCCCTGGTCGCCGATCGGGCCCGCCGGATCCCGTTGCAGCACCTGCTCGGCACCGCCGCGTTCCGGCACCTCGACCTGGCGGTCGGTGACGGCGTCTTCGTTCCCCGGCCGGAGACGGAGCTGCTGGCCGGCTGGGGGATCGAGCGGACCGTGCCGGGCGCGGTCGTGGTGGACCTGTGCAGCGGGAGTGGGGCCATCGCGCTCTCGGTGGCCGACGAGACGACGGCCGGCCGAGTGATCGCGGTGGAACGTTCGCCGGCAGCGCTCGGATGGCTGCGGCGCAACGCGGCCGGGTTCGGCTCGGTCGAGGTGGTCGAGGGCGACGTGACCGATCCTGGTCTCCTGCCCGATCTGCACGGGCAGGTCGATGTCGTGCTCTGCAACCCGCCCTATGTCCCGGACAGCACCGCGGTTCCGCCGGAGGTGTCCGATCACGACCCGTCCGAAGCGGTCTTCGGTGGCGCTGACGGGCTGTCCGTGATCCGCCCGGTGATCGCGCTCGCCGCGAAGCTGCTGCGTCCCGGTGGCTGGTTCGGTGTCGAGCACGATGACGTGCATGGCGCGGCCGTGCCCCGGCTGATCTCCGCCGACGGCCGGTTCACCGAGGTGACGGCACACGACGACCTCACCGGCCGCCCCAGATATGCGAGCGCTCGGCGCGGCTGACGACATGGCACACTGCATCTCGTGATGCTCTACGACTGCGCCACCGTCGCCGACCGGGACCGCGGGATCGCTGCGGCTGTCGACGCGGCCAAGAGCGGCGAGCTCGTCGTGATGCCCACCGACACGGTGTACGGCGTCGGCGCGGACGCCTTCACCCCACACGCGGTCACCCAGCTGCACCACGCCCGCGGCTCGGACCGCCGGGTGCCACCACCGGTGCTCGTCGGCTCCCGGCACACCCTGGACGGGCTGGTCTACTCGCTGCCCCGGGCGGCCCGGGAGCTGGCCGACGCCTTCTGGCCCGGCGCGCTCACCATCATCGTGGAGCACTCGCCCAGCCTGCAGTGGGACCTGGGCGACACCGGCGGCGCCGTGGCGGTCCGGATGCCGCTGCACCCGGTCGCGCTGGAGGTGCTCCGCGAGGTCGGCCCGATGGCCGTGACCACCGCCAACAAGCTCGGTTCGCCCGCGCCGCTCACCGCCGAGGAGGCGCGCGACCAGCTGGAGTACGCGGTCCGCGTCTATCTGGAGGCCGGCCCCGCCGCTGACCCCGCCCCGAGCACGATCGTCGACGTGACCGGCGATGTGCCGCGCGTGCTGCGGGCCGGTGCCATCCCGCTCGAGAAACTGCGTGACGTGGTCCCGGACATCGTCGACGGGCAGGGCTGACGTGACGCCGTTCACCGTTCTGCACGTCTGCATGGGCAACATCTGCCGGTCGCCGATGGCCGAGCGCCTGCTGGCCCGGGCGGTCCGCGACCGCGCCGGCGAGACCAACGAAGAGCTGATCCGCAGCGTGAGCGCCGGCACCGGCGGCTGGCACGAGGGCGAGGAGATGAACCCGCCGGCCGCCCGGCTGGTGCGGGCCCGCCGCGGCAGCGACGAGGGCTTCCTGGCCCGCAAGCTGCGCGGTGACTTCATCGACGAGGCCGATCTGATCCTCACCGCCACCGCCGATCAGTACGACTACGTGGTCGCGCTGCGCCCGGACGCCGCCGACCGTACCTTCGTGCTCGGCGAGTTCGGCCGCCTGCTCGGTGCGGTGGACGCCGCCGCGCTGCCGCCGGCCGAGCCGAAGCCGGCGCCGGTGCACGCCCGCGGTGTCGCCATCGTCGCGGCGGTCGCCCGGCTCCGGGGCACCGAGGCGCCCCAGCCCTCCGACGACCTGGACGATCCGTGGGGTCGCGGCGACCAGACCTTCCAGCGCGTCGGCGACGAGATCGAGGACACCACGGTCCCGTTCGCCAATCTGCTGCTCCCGTGACCGGGCAGTTGGTCCGCCCGGACGCCGAGGGGCTGCGCCGGGCGGTGGCGATCCTGCGGGCCGACTCGGTCGTCGCGTTCCCCACCGAGACCGTCTACGGCCTCGGCGCCAACGCGTTCTCCGAGCGTGCCGTCGGGGAGATCTACCGGCTGAAGAACCGGCCCACCTGGAACCCGCTGATCGTCCACGTGGCGGACGTGGACGCGGCCCGGGCGCTGGCCGAGACCTGGCCGGAGCAGGCCGGTGAGCTCGCCGCCCGGTTCTGGCCCGGCCCGCTCACCCTGGTCGTACGCCGGGCCCGGCACCTGCCCGGGATCGGCGCGGCGAACGACACCGTGGCGGTCCGGGTGCCGGCGCACGACGTCGCCCTGAGCCTGCTGCGGGCGTCCGGCCTCCCGCTCGCCGCGCCCAGCGCGAACCGGTCGGAGCACATCTCGCCGACCACCGCCGAGCACGTGGTGAGGAGCCTGCCCGACGTTCCGCTGGTGCTCGACGGCGGCGCCTGCTCGTGGGGCATCGAGTCGACCGTGCTGGACCTGACCGGTGAGGTGCCGAGACTGCTGCGGCCGGGTGCGCTCGGCCTGCGCGTGCTGCGCGACGTGGCCGGTCCGATCGCCCTGCCGGACGCCGAGACCGCGGACGGCGTGGCCCGGCCCTCGCCGGGGATGAGCCGGCGGCACTACGCGCCGCGAGCCCGGGTCGTCCTCTGCAAGGACGTCGACGACGTGGACCGTTCCGGTCTGGCCGGCCCGATCGGCGTGCTCGCCTACGAGGGGACCGAGGGGACCGAGATCCTCTCGGCCGACCCCCGGGAGTACGCGGCCGACCTGTACGCCGCCCTCCATCGCCTGGACGACGCGGGCGTGGCGACCATCCTGGTCCAGGAGCCGCCGCAGACCGAGGACTGGCTGGCCGTCCGGGACCGGCTAGGCCGGGCCGCCGCGAAGTAGCTCCGCCTCCGAGGTGATGTTGCGGGCCATGCCGTTGAAGACGATGCCGTGGAACGGCAGCACGGACGCCCAGTAGAGGTGACCGGCCAGCCCGCGCGGCAGGAAGACGGCCCGCTGCCGGTAGACGCTGCCGCCGTTGCCGTCGGGTTCGGCGCGCATCTCCAGCCAGGCCCGCCCGGGCACCTTCATCTCCGCCCGCAGCCGCAACAGTGAGCCCGGGACGATCTCCTCGACCCGCCACCAGTCCAGCGCCTCGCCGACCCGCAGCCGGTGCCGGTCGCGCCGGCCGCGGCGCAGGCCGACCCCGCCGGCCAGCCGGTCCACCCAGCCGCGAACCGACCAGGCGAGCGGGAACGAGTACCAGCCGTTCTCGCCGCCGATGCCCTCGATCACCCGCCACAGCCGGTCGGCGGGCGCGTTCACCGGGCGGGACCGCTCGTCGACGTAGAGGCTGCCGCCGGACCAGTCCGGGTCGCTTGGTAGCGGTTCGGCGGCGGCGTCGCCCCCGGTCGCGGTGGACCAGCGGGTCTCCACGTCGGCGTCGCGGATCTTGCTGAGGGCCAGCCGGACCGACTCGTCGAAGCCCAGGGGAGCGGGACCGGGGAGCAGGGCGGCGAGGTCGTTCTCCTGGGCGACGGCCTCGTGCACCAGGCTGGCGACCAGCGGCCGGGCGATGGCGTTCGGCACCGGGGTGATCAGGCCGACCCAGTGCGCGGAGAGCCAGGGGCTGAGGACCCGGGTCGGCAGGATGACCCGGCGGGGGAGGCCGGCCACCCGGGCGTAGCGGCGCATCATCTCGGCGTAGGTGAGCACGTCCGCGCCGCCGATGTCGAAGCCGCGGTTGACCTCGGGCGGCAGCTCCGCGGCGCCGATCAGGTAGCGGAGCACGTCGCGCACGGCGATCGGCTGGATCCGGTTACCGACCCAGCGCGGGCAGACCATCGCCGGGAGCCGCTCGGTGAGGTAGCGCAGCATCTCGAAGGAGGCTGAGCCGGAGCCGATGATCACCGGTGCCCGGAGGACCACGGTCGGCACCCCGCTGTCCAGCAGGATCTTGCCCACCTCGGCCCGGGACCGCAGGTGCGCCGACGGGCGCTCGCCGGGTGGCGGCTCGGGACCGCCGAGGTAGATGATCCGGCGGACACCGGCCGCCCGGGCCGCGGCCGCGAAGTTGGCGGCCGCCTCCCGATCGCGCCGTTCGAAGTCCGGGCTGCCGAGCGAGTGCATCAGGAAGTAGGCGGCCTCGATCCCGTCGAAGGCCGCCGGCAGGCTCGCCGGGTCGGCCAGATCGGCCTCGACGATCTCCACCTGGTCCGCCCACGGGACGTCGCGGAGGCGGCCGGCGCTGCGTGACAGACAGCGGACGAGATGACCGGCGTCGAGCAGGCGCGGGGCCAGGCGGCCACCGATGTAACCGGTGGCGCCGGTGACTAGGCATCGCATAAGTACAGACTGTGCCCGCAGGCGGGGGGTCCCACGCCATATGCTTTTTCCTGGCAGGTCCTCGAGGTCGGGAGGCCAGAGGTGGGCACCTTCTGGGGGCCGGATTTCGCCGCGCTGGAGCGCGACGATCCGGAAATCGCGGCCGTCCTGGTCGATGAGCTGGCCCGTCAGCGCGAGACCTTGCAGCTGATCGCCAGTGAGAGCTTCGCCTCACCGGCGGTTCTGGCCGCACTCGGCTCGACGCTGGCGAACAAGTACGCCGAGGGATATCCCGGGCAGCGTTACTACGGTGGCTGCGCGCAGGTGGACCGGGCCGAGGAGCTGGCGATCGAGCGCGCCAAGGAGCTGTTCGGCGCCGAGCACGCCAACGTGCAGCCGCACTCCGGGGCGTCGGCCAACCTGGCGGCGTACGCGGCACTCGCCGAGCCGGGTGACGTGGTGCTGGCGATGGGCCTGCCGCACGGCGGTCACCTGACCCACGGCAGCAAGGCCAACTTCTCCGGGAAGTGGTTCCATCCGGTCGCGTACCAGGTGGATCCGGTCTCCGAGGAGATCGACTATGACGAGGTACGCGATCTGGCGCTGGCTCACCGACCCAAGCTGATCATCTGCGGGGCGACCTCGTACCCGCGTCTCATCGACTTCGCCCGGTTCCGCGAGATCGCCGACGAGGTGGGTGCGTACCTGCTGGTCGACGCGGCACACTTCATCGGGCTGGTGGCCGGCCGGGCGGTGCCCTCCCCGGTGCCGTACGCCGACGTGGTCACCTGCACCACCCACAAGGCACTGCGCGGACCGAGAGGCGGCATGATCCTCTGTCGTGCGGATCTGGCTCAGCGCGTCGACAAGGCGGTCTTCCCGTTCGCCCAGGGCGGGCCGATGATGCACGCCGTCGCGGCCAAGGCGGTCGCCCTGCGCGAGGCCGGCATGCCGGACTTCCGGGGGTACGCTCAGCAGACCGTCCGCAACGCCCGGGCACTGGCCACCGGGCTCGCCGCCGAGGGGATGCGTCCCGTCACCGGCGGCACGGACACCCATCTCGCCGTTCTGGACCTGCGCGATCTGGGCGTCTGCGGACGGGATGCGGAGGCGCGTTGCGCTTCCGCGCGGATCGCCCTGAACAAGAACGCGATTCCGTACGACCCGGAGCGGGCGGCTGTGGCCTCCGGTATCCGGATCGGTACGCCGAGCGTCACCTCGCAGGGCATGCGGGAGGGCGAGATGCGGCAGATCGCGGGGCTGATCGGGGTGGCGGTGCGCAGCGATCCGGAGACCACCGGTGGGGCGGGCCGGCTCGCCGAGCTCACCGAAGAGGTGTCGGCGCTGGTCCGGCGCTTTCCTTGTTATGCGGAGCAGGAGGTTTTGGCGTGAGTCGTGGAGGACCGGCGGCAGCCGAGCGCAGCTCGGGAGACGGTCTGGATCCGGCGGGTGCGGCTCAGGGCGTACCGGATGATGAGGATGATCTCCCCCTGCCCGATCTCCCGGCGTTGCCGGCCGATCCGCGCTGGCGGGTGGAACACCTGCCGTTCCTCTCCGCGGTCTCCTTCGCGCTGCTCACCTGCGCCGCGTCGGTGGGCTTCTTCGCCGGCGGCGCGGACGCCGCGCTCGGCGCGGCCATGGGCGTCTTGATCGTTACCGTCAGCTACACCATGTCCACCCTGGTCATCGCGTGGGCCGACACGGTGCGGCCGGCTCTGCTGATGCCGCTGGGATTGCTTACATATGTGCTGAAATACACGCTGCTGGGAGTTATTCTGGCATTTGGCGTATCCAGCGAGTGGCCGGGCAAGACCGCTCTCGGGTTCGGCATCGTCGCGGGCGTGATGGTGTGGACCGGCGTGCAGGCCTGGTGGCTCTACGGCAGAACTGTCAGAAAGTGATCTATCGCAACACATCTGCCCTGCTCACGGAGGACGAAGCAGACCAGAGAGCCACGATCTGGTGACCTGCTCGCTCGCGCCGTGTTCCGTTTTGGCGTGACAGGAGTACCGTGTCCAGACAGTTGCGAGACCCCTGACGCCTGGACAACTGCGGTTGTGCGGGGGGTCCCGCTTAGCCTCGTCTTTCCTGCTGATATCGTTCGGGCCGTCATGACCGGCCAGAAACCTCCCGACAAATCCCGCGATGACGACGGTTCCCACCCACCCCCTGATGCGGGAGTGGGCATGGTCGCCCTCTCCTATCTCATCGCGGGTCTGTTGGTCTGGGGTGGGATCGGCTGGCTGGTCGACCACTTCGTCGGAACCAGGGGCATCTTCGCCGGAATCGGCTCGATCCTCGGTATCGGCGGCGGTGTGTACCTCATCGTGCGCCGGCTCGGCGCCTGACAGGAAGGGCAACGGTGATCGGTCAGTCGACGGTCCTCGCGGCGGCGTTCCCGCCCAGCGTCGAGGACTTCTACCTGCCCAGCATCCTGCCGTGGGGCGAGCACGACAACTACTGGTTCACCAAGATCACGCTGCTGGTCTGGCTGGCGGTCGCGGTCATCATCGTGTTCTTCCTGATGTCCTACCGAAAGCCGCAGCTGGTTCCCACCAAGAAGCAGTGGCTCGCGGAGAGCATCTACGGCTTCGTGCGGAACAACATCGCGGTGGACATGATCGGTCCGGCGGGTGTGCGGTTCGCGCCGTACCTCACGACGCTGTTCTGCTTCATCCTGCTGAACAACTTCTGGGGGATCGTGCCGTTCGTGCAGATCTCGCCGATGTCGCACATCGCCTTCCCCGCGGTGCTCGCGGTGATCAGCTACGTGATGTTCATCTACGTCGGCGCCCGGCACCACGGTTTCGGCAAGTACTTCATGCACGCCCTGAAGCCGCCGGCCCCGTGGTTCATCCTGCCGCTGCTGGTTCCGATCGAGTTCTTCTCGACCTTCCTGGTCCGCCCGTTCTCGCTGGCGGTCCGTCTCTTCGCGAACATGTTCGCGGGGCACATGCTGCTGCTGGTGTTCACGCTCGGCGGCTTTGCGATGCTCTCGGCGAACGCCCTCTACGCGCCGTTCGCGGTTCTCTCCTGGGGTCTCACCATCGCGCTGACCCTGCTGGAGTTCCTGGTCATCTGCCTCCAGGCCTACGTCTTCACCGTGCTGACCGCGAGCTACGTCCAGGGCGCGCTCGCCGATGAGCACTGATTTGTTCCACCAGTAACACCCCGTTGTCGTCCCGCGTGACAGTCACGCGAGATTCCAGGAGGATTTCGTAATGGAGCTTCTTGCCGCCGTTGAGGGCAGCACCGCCGCCATCGGCTACGGTCTCGCGGCCATCGGCCCCGGCATCGGTGTTGGCCTGGTCTTCTCGGCGTACATCCAGTCGACCGCGCGTCAGCCGGAGTCGTCCCGCCTGACCCTGCCGTACGTCTGGATCGGCTTCGCCGTCATCGAGGCGCTCGCTCTGCTGGGCATCGCGTTCGGCTTCATCTGGCAGGGCCCGATCCAGTAATTTTCGCTCCTCGTTGGGAGGTGCCCATGATCAACCTTTATCTGGCTGCCGCTGAAGAGGGCGCCGCTGAGCCGCACAACCCGATCATTCCTGTCTGGCAGGAGATCGTCGTCGGCTCGGTCGCCTTCGCGGTGCTCTGCTTCGTGCTCATCAAGTTCGTCTTCCCGCAGATGGAGAAGACGTTCCGGGCACGGGTCGACGCGATCGAGGGCGGCATCAAGCGCGCCGAGGCCGCTCAGGCCGAGGCGAACGAGCTGCTCGAGCAGTACCGGGCGCAGCTCGCCGAGGCTCGTACCGAGGCCGCGCGCATCCGCGACGAGGCCCGGGCCGACGCCGAGGGCATCCGCCAGGACGTGCTGGCCAAGGCTCGCGAGGAGTCGGACCGCATCATCGCGGCCGGCAACGAGCAGCTCGCCGCCCAGCGTGAGTCCATCGTCCGCGAGCTCCGCTCCGAGGTCGGCACGCTTGCCGTCGACCTGGCCAGCAAGATCGTTGGCGAGGCGCTGGCCGACGAGGCCCGTACCCGGGGCACCGTCGAGCGGTTCATCAGCGACCTCGACTCGGCCGGGCGGCGCTGATGGCTTCGGGCGCGAGCCGCGAGGCCTACGGCGAGGCGTTGGACCGGTTCGCCGCGGACACCGCGTCGGCCACGGCCGCGCAGCTGGCCACCGTTGCCGACGAGATTCTGTCGGTGGCCGGCCTGCTGCGGGGCCAGCCCCGGCTGCGCCGGGCGCTGACCGACCCGTCGCGTCCCGGCGCGGACCGTGCACAGCTGTTCAAGTCGCTGCTGGCCGGCAAGGTCTCCGAGGCCTGCGTCAACACGGTGTCCGTGTTGGCGGCCGGGCGGTTCTCCCGCCCGGTGGAGTTGCTGGACGCCACCGAGCGTCTGGGTGTCGAGGCGCTGCTGGCCTCGGCCGAGCGGGACGGCAAGCTGGCCGACGTGGAGGACGAGCTGTTCCGGTTCGCCCAGATCGTCTCCGGCAACTCCCGACTGGCCGTCACTCTCAGTGACGTCAGTGCTTCGGTCGAGGAGCGGGTTAAGCTGGTGCGGGACTTGCTCAAGGGCAAGGTGCACGTGGCCACCGGCCGGCTGGTCGAGGTCGCGCTGACCGGCTTCGGCGGCCGTGGTTTCGAGGCGTCGCTGACCCGGCTGGTCGAGGCGACCGCCGCGAAGCGGGACCGCGAGGTGGCGTATGTGACGGTGGCCAAGCCGCTCACCGACGCCGACGAGCAGTCCCTGGCCGCGAAGCTGTCCGCCCTCTACAGCCGAGAGGTCTCGCTGAAGGTGGACGTCGACCCGTCGGTTCTCGGCGGGGTCAGCGTCCGGGTCGGCTCCGATCTCTACGACGGCACGGTCCTGCGCAAGCTGAACCAGGCCAAGCAGGCGTTCGCTAAATAGTCCTTTCCCCTCGATTTCCATCGAGAAGCCCCTCGGCGGCGGTGACGCTCCGAGCTAGACAGAGAAGGCAGAGGATGGCCGAGCTGACCATCTCCTCGGACGAGATCCGGGGGGCGCTAGAGCGCTACGTCTCGTCCGCCACGTCGTCCGATCTCACCCGCGAAGAGGTCGGCATCGTCTCCGACGCGGGTGACGGCATTGCGCACGTCGAGGGCCTGCCCTCGACGATGGCGAACGAGCTGCTCGAGTTCGCCGACGGCACGCTGGGCGTCGCGCTGAACCTCGACGTCCGCGAGATCGGCGCCGTGATCCTGGGTGACTTCGCGAAGATCGAGGAGGGCCAGCCGGTCAAGCGGACCGGCCGCGTCCTCTCGGTCCCGGTGGGCGACGCCTTCCTGGGCCGCGTGGTCGACGCGCTGGGCAACCCGATCGACGACCGCGGCGAGATCGCCAACGAAGGCTTCCGTGAGCTGGAGCTCCAGGCGCCGAACGTGATGGCGCGCCAGCCGGTGAAGCAGCCGCTGCAGACCGGCATCAAGGCGATCGACGCCATGACGCCGATCGGCCGTGGCCAGCGCCAGCTGATCATCGGCGACCGCAAGACCGGTAAGACCACGGTCGCGATCGACACGATCATCAACCAGAAGGCGAACTGGGAGTCCGGCGACCCGGAGAAGCAGGTCCGCTGCATCTACGTGGCGATCGGCCAGAAGGCCTCCACCATCGCCAGCATCCGGGGCACCCTGGAGGCGCAGGGCGCGCTGCAGTACACGACCATCGTGGCTGCTCCGGCGTCCGACCCGGCCGGCTTCAAGTACATCGCCCCGTACACCGGCTCGTCCATCGGACAGCACTGGATGTACAACGGCAAGCACGTCCTGATCGTCTTCGACGACCTGACCA
Organism: Actinoplanes aureus; assembly: GCF_015704865.1. Classification (GTDB taxonomy): domain Bacteria; phylum Actinomycetota; class Actinomycetes; order Mycobacteriales; family Micromonosporaceae; genus Actinoplanes; species Actinoplanes aureus. Next base: position 369,341 of record NZ_JADQTO010000004.1, read on the forward strand.
AGCAGGCCGAGGCGTACCGTGCCGTGTCGCTGCTGCTGCGCCGCCCGCCGGGCCGCGAGGCGTACCCGGGTGACGTCTTCTACCTGCACTCCCGTCTGCTGGAGCGCTGCGCGAAGCTCTCCGACGAGATGGGCGGCGGCTCGATGACCGGTCTGCCGATCATCGAGACCAAGGCCAACGACATCTCGGCCTACATCCCGACCAACGTCATCTCGATCACCGACGGCCAGATCTTCCTGGAGTCCGACCTGTTCGCCTCGGGTGTCCGCCCGGCGATCAACGTCGGCACCTCGGTCTCCCGGGTGGGTGGTTCGGCGCAGGTCAAGGCCATGCGCTCGGTCTCCGGCCGGCTCCGCCTCGACCTGGCCCAGTTCCGTGAGCTGGAGGCCTTCTCGGCCTTCGCCTCCGACCTGGACAAGGCGTCGCGGGCGCAGCTGGAGAAGGGCGTCCGGCTGGTCGAGCTGCTCAAGCAGCCGCAGTACTCGCCTTACGCGACCGTCGACCAGGTCATCACGATCTGGGCCGGCACCACCGGGCAGCTCGACGACATCCCGGTCGGCGACGTGCGCCGGTTCGAGCTGGACTTCCTGCAGTGGTTCAAGCAGCACCACAGCGAGGTCTACACCGCGATCGAGTCGACGAACCTGCTGAGCGACGACAACGTCGAGAGCCTCAAGGCGGGCGTCGTCGAGTTCAAGAAGGTCTTCCAGAGCGGCTCGACCGAGAGCGGTAGCTAGGCATGGCCGGTCAGGTACAGGCGCTGCGGCGGCGCATCCGCACCGTCCGGTCGACCAAGAAGATCGCCAAGGCGCAGGAACTGGTCGCCACCAGCCGGATCGCCAAGGCTCAGGAGCGGGTGAACGCCTCCCGGCCGTACTCGGTCGCGATCACCAAGGTCCTGGGCGCGCTGGCGACGAACGCGTCGGTGGACAACCCGCTGCTGGTCGCGCGTGAGCGCGTCCAGCGGGCGGGCGTCCTGCTGATCACCAGTGACCGGGGCCTGGCCGGCGCCTACAACGCCAACGCCATCCGGACCGCCGAGCAGCTGATCGCTCAGCTCCGCTCGGAGGGCAAGGACGTGGCGCTGTACGTCGTGGGCCGCAAGGGCGTCGGTTACTACAAGTTCCGTAACCGGGAGATCGCCGCCAGCTGGACCGGCTTCTCCGAGCGGCCGTCGTTCGGTGACGCCAAGCGCATCGGTGACGCGCTGATCGAGGCGTTCGCGGCGGGCTCGGAGACGGACGGCACGTTCGGTCCGGAGAACATCGCGGGCGTGGACGAGCTGCACATCGTGAGCACCGAGTTCAAGTCCCTGATGACGCAGGCCGCCAACGCGAAGCCGCTCGCGCCGGTCCAGGTCGAGGAGCAGGACGAGGAACCCGGTCTGCGCCCCGCGTACGAGTTCGAGCCGGACGCCGACGAGTTGCTCGACGCGCTGCTGCCGAAGTACCTCAACACCCGTCTCTACGCGGCGTTGCTGGACTCGGCGGCCAGTGAGTCGGCCTCCCGCCGGCGGGCGATGAAGAGCGCGTCGGACAACGCCGACGACCTGCTCAAGCGGTACACGCGCGAGATGAACTCCGCGCGGCAGGCTGCGATCACCCAGGAAATCAGTGAGATCGTCGGCGGCGCCAACGCGCTGGCCGCGGCGGGAAGTGATGTGTGATGACTGCTGTAGCTGAGCCCACCAAGGCGGAGACCGCTGTCGGCCGCGTCGTCCGGGTCATCGGCCCGGTCGTCGACGTCGAGTTTCCCCGTGACGCCATGCCCTCCATCTTCAACGCGCTGCACGTTGAGGTCACCCTCTCCGGCGGCACGAAGAAGCTGACGATGGAGGTCGCCCAGCACCTGGGTGACAACCTCCTCCGCGCGATCTCGATGCAGCCGACCGACGGTCTGGTCCGCGGTGCCGACGTCCTCGACACCGGCGCGCCGATCTCGGTGCCGGTCGGTGACGTCACCAAGGGCCACGTGTTCAACGCCCTCGGCGAGGTGCTCAACGTCGACCCGTCGACGCTGGACATCCAGGAGCGCTGGTCGATCCACCGCAAGCCGCCGGCGTTCGCCGACCTCGAGCCGAAGACCGAGATGCTGGAGACCGGCATCAAGGTGCTCGACCTGCTCGCGCCGTACGTGCGTGGTGGCAAGATCGGCCTGTTCGGTGGCGCGGGCGTGGGCAAGACGGTGCTCATCCAGGAGATGATCATCCGGGTGGCCCGTAACTTCGGTGGTACCTCGGTGTTCGCCGGCGTGGGTGAGCGCACCCGTGAGGGCAACGACCTCATCCTGGAGATGGAGGAGGGTGGCGTTCTCGACAAGACCGCCCTCGTCTTCGGCCAGATGGACGAGCCGCCGGGCACCCGTCTGCGGGTCGCCCTGACCGCGCTGACCATGGCGGAGTACTTCCGGGACGTCCAGAACCAGGAGGTGCTGCTCTTCATCGACAACATCTTCCGGTTCACCCAGGCCGGTTCCGAGGTGTCCACCCTGCTCGGGCGTATGCCGTCCGCCGTGGGTTACCAGCCCACGCTGGCCGACGAGATGGGTGAGCTGCAGGAGCGGATCACCTCGGTCCGGGGCAAGGCGATCACCTCGCTCCAGGCGATCTACGTGCCCGCCGACGACTACACCGACCCGGCGCCGGCCACCACCTTCGCCCACCTGGACGCGACCACCAACCTCGAGCGGTCGATCTCCGACAAGGGCATCTACCCGGCCGTGGACCCGCTGGCCTCCAGCTCGCGGATCCTCGCGCCCGAGTTCGTCGGCGCCGAGCACTACGCGGTCGCCCGTGAGGTGCAGCGAATCCTGCAGAAGTACAAGGACCTGCAGGACATCATCGCCATCCTCGGTATGGACGAGCTCTCCGAGGAAGACAAGGTCACGGTCGCCCGGGCCCGCCGCATCGAGCGGTTCCTGTCGCAGAACACCTACGCGGCGGAGCAGTTCACCGGCGTTCCCGGCTCGACGGTCCCGCTGAAGGAGACCATCGAGGCGTTCAAGAAGATCGCTGAGGGTGAGTACGACAACTACCCGGAGCAGGCCTTCTTCATGTGCGGTGGCCTCGAGGACCTCGAGAAGAACGCGCACGAGCTGATGAAGGGCTGATCAGCCTCTTTTCCGGCCGAGAGCCGTACCGGTTTGAACCCGGTGCGGCTCTCGTTCGTTTTCTGGAGCGAGGCACTTCAAGCGTCCGGAGTTCGTTTCGGCTTGGGTATGCTTGGCGCCGCGTTCCATGATCCTGCGATCGTCCCGGGGTCGTTGGGTGGCCCGGCAGAGTTGGGGATCGAGTGGCAAAGTCTTATAGGCGCCGCACGCCGTGGTGGGCGAGGCTCAGTGCCGCGTTCGGTGCCGTCCTGATGGTCACGAGCGGCGGCGTGCTGGTGACCGGTCAGGCCCTGATCGCCAAGTACACCGGGGCGGTGGACTCCGACGGCGTGACGATCGGTGGCGACCCGGCCTCGGGGGCGACCAAGAAGGCCGCGGAGATCAAGGGCCCGGTCAACATCCTGCTCGCCGGCATCGACCCGCGGGGTTCGAAGACCGCGCCCCTCTCCGACTCGATCCTGGTGGCGCACGTGCCGGCCTCGATGGATCAGGTCTACCTCTTCTCCCTGCCCCGGGACCTGTACGTCGAGATTCCCGCCTTCGCGAAGTCCGGCTTCCAGGGCGGCAGCTCGAAGATCAACGCGGCGATGACGCACGGCAGCGCGATCGGCAACGGGAAGTACGACGAGAAGCAGGGCTTCCAGCTGCTCGCCAAGACGGTCACCAACCTCACCGGTATCAAGGAGTTCGACGCCGGCGCGATCGTCAACTTCGGGGGCTTCAAGGAGATCGTCGAGGCGATGGGCGGCGTCACCATGACGATCGACCAGAACGTGAAGTCGGAGCACCTGCAGCCGAACGGCAAGGCTCGTCCCAAGCGCCCGGAGTGCGGCGAGGGCGGCTGCGAGCACCCGTACGTGGGGCCGCAGAAGGTCTACAAGAAGGGCACCTACCACCTCGAGGCGTGGGAGGCGCTCGACTACGTCCGCCAGCGGTACGGGCTGCCGAACGGTGACTACGACCGGCAGCGGCACCAGCAGCAGTTCGTCAAGGCGATCGCCAAGCAGGCGATGAGCAAGGACGTGGTGACCAACCCGACCAAGCTGCTGAAGGTGCTGGACGCGGCCGGTGACTCGCTCACCTTCTTCGGCGAGGGGAACAGCGTGGTCGACTGGGGTCTGGCGATGCGCGACGTCAACACCGACGACATGACGCTGATCAAGCTGCCCGGCGGCGCGCTCCAGCAGAACGGCCGGTACCTGGGTGAGCAGCTGGCGCCGTCGACCGAGGAGTTCTTCCAGGCGATCAAGGACGACCGGGTCGCGTCGTTCCTGCTGGACCATCCGGAGTACGTGAGCAAGGACGGCTGAGTCGGCACCCCGTACCACGGTGACCTGGGGCGCCGACTAGACTTCACCCGTTCGGTTTCGCAGCGTCAAAGGGAGACAGCGTGGCCAACCAGCTGCACGTCGAGGTCGTCGCCGTCGAGGAGAAGGTCTGGTCCGGCGAGGCGGAGATGCTCGTGGCGCGTACGACCGAGGGCGAGATCGGTGTCCTGCCCGGTCACTCGCCGCTCCTCGGTCTGCTCAAGGAGCCGTCCCAGGTCCGGGTGAAGCTCGCCGGTGGTGAGCAGCTGACCTACGACGTGGCCGGCGGTTTCCTCTCCATCGACGCGAACGGCGTCACGGTGCTCGCCGAGAGCGCCACGCCCGCCACGCCCGAGTCGCACTGACGCCGGCGATGCGGATTCTGGAGATCGCCGGAATCTGCGTCGTCGCGCTCCTCGCGCTCCTTTTCGCCGTCTTCTTCCGCCGCCGGTTGCTCAGGCTCGGCGGCGGAACCATCCGGGTCCAGGTCCGGATCAGCACCATGGTGCCCGGCCGCGGCTGGTCGCCCGGCCTGGGCCAGTTCGTCGGCGACGAGCTCCGCTTCCACCGGATGTTCAGCCTGGCGATCCGTCCCAAGCGGGTGCTGGACCGGCGCACGCTCACGGTCCGCGAGCGACGCCTCCCGTCCGGTCCGGAACGTCTCACCATGCCCGGGCACTGGGTGATCCTCCGCTGCGGCACCGGCCTGGCGGAGTTGGAGATCGCCATGGCGGAGACCACGGTGACCGGCTTTCTCTCCTGGCTCGAGGCCGGGCCACCGCGTGGCCCGGGTAGCGTGAGCGGCCGTCCCGCCTTCGGACCCCGGCCCATCGAGGGCTGACCGTGCGCATCCGGGTCGTCGACGCGTTCACCGATCGCCCCTTCTCCGGGGCACCGGCCGGGGTTCTTCTCCTCGACGCCTTCGCAGAGGACGCCTGGATGCAGCGGGTGGCCGCCGAGGTCAACCACGCCGAGACCGCGTTCCTGCACCCGCTGCCGGCCGGCTCCGACGCCGACTGGGCACTGCGCTGGTTCACCCCGGCGGTCGAGGTCTCGCTCTGCGGGCACGCCACCCTGGCCGCCGCGCACGTTCTACAGGTGACCAGTCCGGTCCGGTTCGCCACCCGCAGCGGCGTGCTTGTCGCGTCGCCCGGTCCGGACGAGATGATCACGCTGGACTTCCCGACCGCGCCGCTGACGCCGGTCGAGGCCGACCCGGCGCTCGCCGCTGCCCTCGGTGTGGAGATCCGGTCCGTGTGGCACACCGGCCCGAACACCGATGACCTGCTGGTCGAGGTGGCCGACGAGAAGACCGTGCGAGCGATCGTCCCCGATCTGCGCGCGCTCGTGCCGCTCTCGAAGCGGGGCGTCATCATCACGGCGGCCGCCGAGACGGCGGCCGGCTACGACTTCGTCTCCCGCTTCTTCGGCCCGGCGGTCGGCGTCGACGAGGACCCGGTCACCGGCAGCGCGCACACCGCCCTCGCGCCCTTCTGGGCGGAGAGGCTGGGCCGGGACGAGCTGACCGGTTACCAGGCCTCCCCGCGGGGCGGCTTCGTGCGGGTCGCCCTGCGCGGTGACCGCACCCACCTGAGCGGCCACGCGGTCACCGTCATCGACGGCGAGCTGCGGGCCTAGCCGGTCACTTCCGGGCGCCGCCGGGGACCCACTTCACGTCCCCGTCCGGGTTGGCCACCCGGGACAGGATGAAGAGCAGGTCGGAGAGGCGGTTCAGGTATTTCGCCGGCTGCACACTCGTACGCTCCGGTTCCTGTTCTTGAAGAGCCCAGGCCGAACGCTCCGCGCGCCGCGCCACCGTGCGTGCCACGTGCAACAGGGCGGCGCCGGGGGTTCCGCCCGGAAGGATGAAGCTGTCCAGCGGTGCGAGCCGCTCGTTGAACTCGTCGCACCAGCCTTCGAGGCGGGTCACGTACTCCTCGGTGATCCGCAGCGGCGGGTATTCCGGGGGCTCCGGCGAGAGCGGGTTCCCCAGGTCGGCGCCGAGGTCGAAGAGGTCGTTCTGGATGGTGGCGAGCACTGCTCGTACCTCTTCGGGAAGATCGCCCAGCGCGAGAGCGACACCCAGCGCGGCGTTGCACTCGTCGGCGTCCGCGTATGCCGCGATGCGCGGCGCGGTCTTCGGCGCGACCTCGTTGTTGACCAGACGGGTCTGGCCGGCGTCGCCGGTACGGGTGTAGATCCGGGTGAGATGCACTGCCATGCGGCTGAGCTTAGCCTCGCATCCCGGCCGGCCCTCGCCTGTGCGGCCGCCGTCGTTCATGCGGCCCCTACGGAACCGGACTGGGACGCGGCCCATACCATGGCCCGCGTGGATGTGATCAGGGTGAAGGGCGGCGCGCGGCTCGCCGGCGACGTCGTGGTCGGCGGCGCCAAGAACTCTGCGCTCAAGCTGATGGCGGTGGCGCTGCTCGCCGAGGGCCGCAGCGTGGTGTCGAACGTGCCACGGATCACCGACATCGCGATCATGGCTGAGGTGCTGCGCCGCCTCGGCTGCGAGGTCAGCCTCGCGAACGGGGAAGCGGTCATCGACGTGCCCACCGAGCCGGGCAGCGAGGCCGATTACGACCTGGTCCGCCGGCTGCGCGCGTCGATCTGCGTGCTCGGCCCGCTGCTGGCCCGCCGCGGCTACGTACGGGTGGCCCTGCCGGGCGGCGACATGATCGGCTCCCGAGGTCTGGACATGCACGTCTCCGGCCTGGCCCGGATGGGCGCGGAGATCTCCGGCGAGCACGGCTTCGTGATCGCCTCGGCACCGGCCGGACTGCGCGGCACCAAGATCTGGCTCGACTTCCCGAGCGTCGGCGCCACCGAGAACCTGCTGATGGCCGCGGTGCTCGCCAAGGGCGTCACGGAGATCGACAACGCGGCGCGCGAGCCCGAGATCGTGGACATCTGCCAGATGCTCAACGCCATGGGCGCCCGGATCGACGGAGCCGGCACCTCCACCCTGGCGGTCGAGGGGGTGGACGGGCCGCTCAAGCCGGTCCGGCACACCACGGTCGGTGACCGGATCGTGGGCGGCACCTGGGCGTTCGCCGCCGCGATGACGCGGGGCGACGTGACCGTGCACGGCGTACGGCCGGAGTTCCTGGACATCGCGCTGGACAAGCTGGTCACAGCGGGTGCCACGGTCGAGCCCGGCGACAACCAGTTCCGGGTCCGGATGACCGAGCGGCCGAAGAACGTCGATATCGTCACGCTGCCGTACCCGGGGTTCGCGACCGATCTGCTGCCGATGGCGCTCGGTCTGGCCGCGGTCGCCGAGGGCGCGTCGCTGATCACCGAGAACATCTTCGACGGCCGGTTCATGTTCGTGAACGAGATGGTGCGGCTCGGTGCGGACATCCGTACCGACGGGCACCACGCGGTCGTGAACGGGCGGGAGCGGCTCTCCGGTGCCCCGGTGCGGGCCACCGACATCCGGGCCGGTGCCGGCCTGGTGATCGCCGGGCTCTGCGCGGACGGGGTGACCGAGGTCGGCGAGGTGCACCACATCGACCGTGGCTATCCGGATTTCGTCGCGGACCTGGCCCGGCTGGGCGTCGAGGTGGAGCGGACGGACGTACCCGAGCCGACCTTCGACTTCTAGAGGGAACCTCTTCAGAACGAGCCGACCAGGCGGCGGGCCTCCTCCACCTCTTCGCAGAAGACCAGCACGCAGACCCGGCCGTCGCGCCGGGTCGCGGTGGTCGCCCGGATGCCGGCGTCGCCGAGAAGTCGCCGGATCTCGTCGGCCACCGCGATGTCGTCGGCGACCGCTGCCGGGAAGAGGAGACCGTAGTCCTCCCGGTCGCCGAAGATCGCCAGGCCGTCCGCGTACCCGTCACGCGCCGGTTCGCCGCCGGCCGGTCCGGTGGGCTGCAGGCCCATGCGCCAGAACACCGCGCCGAGGAAGCCGACCAATCCGACGGCGATCAACGGTCCGATGAGGTACCAGCCGTCGCTCGTGGCCATGGGCACAGTCTGGCACCGACGACCCCCGATTTCTGGGTATTCGACCCGATCGGGAGCCGTGCTGAATCTTCGTTAAGTAGCGCCGTTAGACTGTGGCCCCCTCGGACTAAGGAGTGGAACATGGCGGGACGGCTCGCGGTCATCGGTTCCGGATTGATGGGTTCCGGCATCGCGCAGGTTTCGGCGCAGGCCGGCTGGCAGGTCACCATGCGGGACGTCGACGACGCCTCGCTCGGCCGCGGCATGACCGCGATCAGGGAGTCGCTGAGCCGGTTCGCGGCCAAGGGCCGGATCGCCGAGGACGACGTCGAAGCCACCCTCGCCCGGATCACCCCCACCACCGACCTGGACGCGGCGGCGGACGCCGACGTCGTGGTCGAGGCCATCTACGAGAAGATCGAGGCCAAGCACGAGGTCTTCAAGGCTCTCGACAAGATCTGCAAGGCGGGCGCGGTCCTGGGGACCAACACCAGCGCCATCCCGATCACCCAGATCGCCACGGTCACCGCACGGCCCGAGTCGGTCGTCGGCATCCACTTCTTCTCGCCGGTGCCGATGATGAAGCTGGTCGAGCTGGTCCGCGGATACCAGACCTCGGACGAGACCCTGGCCGCGGCGCGCGGCTACGCCGAGGAGGTCGGCAAGACCTGCGTCGAGGTCAAGCGGGACGTGGCCGGGTTCGTCTCCAACCGGCTCTTCTCCGCCCTGCTCGTCGAGGCGATCAAGCTGGTCGAGTCCGGCGTGGTCAGCGCGGCCGACCTGGACACGGTCATGAAGCTCGGCTTCGGGCACGCGATGGGACCGCTGGCCACCGTCGACCTCACCGGCCTCGACGTCATGCTCAACGCGACCAGCAACATCTACCACGACACGGCGGACGAGAAGTTCTTCCCGCCGGAGCTGCTCCAGCGCATGGTCATGGCCGGCGACCTGGGGCGAAAGACCGGCAAGGGCTTTTACTCGTACTGAGCTCGGTTCGCCGGTGCGGCTTCGCGTCGCACCGGCAAACCCCTTCGGGGTACGCCCCACACCTCCCACCGCGGAACTGGGCCGTCCCCCGCCTCCGGCGGCTACCGCCGGTGGTGCGGGTCCTGCAGCGGGCCGGCTCTCGCTCAGCGGGCGGTCTTGTCACCTGGACGCGGCGAAGGCCAGCGACAGCAGCGTTGCCGCGACCATGCCGCCGAGCAGGGTCAGACCGATGCCGCCGATGTCCATCCGGGCACCGAGCCGGCGGTGGGCCAGCAGCGCGGCCACCGGCACTCCGGCGGACGGGGCCACCAGGAACGTCAGCCAGCCCAGTCCGCGGATGAGCACGCCGCCCCACACACCCGTACCCCCGAAGGTCACCAGTCCGGCGGCCACCAGGCCGGTGAGCGCCGCGCAGACCGCGCCCACCACCGGCAGCAGCGGTAACGCCCAGCCGGACAGCGACCGGCGCCTGGCCGGGCGCACCGTCACGTCGATCCGATCCGCCGCGCGGGACAGAATGGTCCGCGGCGACTGCCGGCCGGGTGCCGGCGCGTCCTCGGTCGTCGGGCGCCGTTGCAGCGCCACCCGGGGCAGTGTCTCCACCGGTGCGGGTTCCGGCATCTCGCCCAGCGCGCGGACCCGCATGCCACGTGCCCGCCGCAGCTGGTCCCAGAGGCGGGCCGCCTCCCGGTCCACGTCCAGTACCTGAGCCGCCGCCGCACCGGCCCACCGGTCCGCGGCGAGGGCGTCGTGCTCGGCCCGGGCCAGTTCGCCGGCCGCCCGGGCGGCACTGTCCTGGTACGCCTGCTCGGCGTCGTCGAGTTCGGTGTCGCGCCGCCGGGTGACTTCGGCGAGGGCGCTCACCATCAGCTGGTAGTCGCGGCCCAGGGGCTGCCGGTCACGTGTGGTCACTGTTCACCTCGTACGGGATGATCACTTCGGGTGTGCGGTGCACGGATCGGTCGAAGAACAGCGCCCTCCTGCGCCGCGGGTGCCAGACCGGACCTTCGGGTTGCGGGTGCAGCGGAGCGAGGTCGGCGCCCGGAACGTCGAGTGCCACCCAGGCGCCGATCGTGTCCAGGTCACCCAGCCGGGCTGTCGAACGCCACCAGCCGAGCACGTGGGTGCGCTGTTCCGGTCCGTCGGCCAGCAGGGTCCGCAGGGCGGCCTGATGCTCGGGGCCGGCCTCGTCCAGCGCGTAGCCGAGCACGTACCGCGGGACGTCGGAGTGGGTCAGGTCGAAATGGACGTCGGTGGTGTCGTACCAGTCGGCGGCGGGGAGCTCGGCGACCAGGCGGGCCGCGGCACGTTCCGCCTCGGGCGCCAGGCAGACCACGCTGAAGTGCGCGGGGCCCTGCGCGGCGAGGGACAGTGCGGCGGCCGCGAGCACGTCACAGGCCTCATCGGTACGCGTACCGAGCACCGCCAGGTTCCGTCCCGGCATCCGTCCGAGCCGAAGCCGGGCCGGCTGTGCCGCGACGTCGATCCGCTCGCCGAGCACCGCCCCCGGGGACGACCCGACCGGCGCGTCCACCGACGGCACCCGTCCCGACGGCCGGTACGCGGCCGGCAGCCGCGGGACCGCGCCCCCGTCGAAGAGTCGCGGCTCCTCGCAGCCGAGCGGCCGGTTCCGCCACAGCCTGCGCTGGACGGTGCGCCAGGCGCCGCGGTCACCGGCGTCCGGCAGCCGGACCACGCGGTTGGCCCCGGCCACGCCGGACATGGTGTTCACCACCGCGTGGAAGCGGGGGATGACGGCCGCGGCCAGGTTGTCGCCGGCCAGGATCCCGTGCGCCTTGGGCAGCGCGATCCGCAGCTTGAACCGGCCGATCAGTTCGGTACGGCCGGGCAGCGCGGTCTCCCCGGCCGAGAAGATCAGATGGATGCCCTGTGCCCGGCCGCGCGAGGCCAGGTCCTCCAGTAGTCCGGCGGCCTCGTCGGCGATCGCGTCCCGGCCGTCGAGCAGCACCGGGAACTCGTCGATCACCGCGACGATCCGGGGCCAGTGGCCGGCCGGGTCCGCGCTGCGCAGCTCGGCCAGGTTGCCCGCGCCGTACCGTTTGGCGGCCTGGGCCCGGCTGCGCAGCTCCTCGCCGAGGTGACGCAGCATGGCCAGCCCGAACTCGCGATCGTTGCTGACGTTGATCCCGGTGAGGCGCACCTGTGGCAGCCAGCTGGGGTCGCGGGGGCCGGGGGCGTACCGGGCGAAGGACACGCCCGCCGCGAAGTCGAGCAGGTAGAGGGCGAGCTCCTCCGGGCCGTACCGGGCGGCGAGCGAACCCAGCCAGGTGTAGATCAGGTTGGTCTTGCCGGATCCGGGCGGCCCGCCGATCAGCGCGTGCGGAGTGTCGTCATCGAGCGGCACCTCGACCAGCGTCTGGTCGGTGCTGTCGCCGATCGGCGCCAGCAGGCCGTTCCGGGACGACTCGATCCACTGCCGGGCCGGCTCCAGGTCGGCGATCCGGGCCGGTGGCGGCCCGGCTCGCAGCCGCTCCGCCGCACCCTGGCAGAACGCGGTGATCCGCTCCGCGGCGGGTGGCGGGTCCAGGCGGATCTCCAGCCGGCCGAGCGAGCCGCAGGTGGCGATCTGGTCGCGGACCACGATCCGTTCCACCGTGGGATGCGACTCCAGCGGCAGCCCCCGGACCACCAGGTGCACCCCGCACGCCACCCCGGTACGCGCGATCCGGTTCAGTTGCGCCTGCTGCCCCGCGGTCAGCTCGGCGGCGGCCGCCTGATCCGCGAGCAGCACCACGAGCCGCCACGGCGCCGGTTCGGACCCGGCCCTCTCGTTGACCCGGCAGATGTGCTCGACCAGGTCGTCGAGGAGCGACCCGAGCCCGCCGGGCCCGACCAGCGCCGGTCCCAGCGGTGCGAACGGGGCGAGCGTCTCGCCGAGGTGCTCCGGGTCGTAGACGGTGAGCTGCACATCGCCGGCCCGGGTGCTGCCGAGTGCCCGGAGCAGCACCCCGGTGATCACCTCGTCGAGGACCCGCGCCGGGCCCGTCAGGTGCAGGTGGGCGGCACCGAGCAGCGGGACCAGGCCGGGCAGCGTGGTGGTCTCGTCGAACGAGATGGCCCCGATGCGCAGCAGTCCGGGACGGCCGCCCGGCTCCGGCTCGCTCGGCGCCCAGAGCCGCCACGGCGCTCCCGCGGCCCCGGTCGCGCTGACCGTGGCCAGGCCACGCAGGTGGCCGGCGAGCTTGGTGGCCTCGTCCTGGTAGCGCCGCTGGATGTCGTCGCGGGCCGCCTCCCGGGCCGCGGCCAGCTGGGTCAGGCACGTGGCGTACGCGTCGCGGACCAGCCGCCGCCGGTTCTGCGCCTCGCCACGCGCCGACTCGGCCGCGGCAAGCACGGCCCGAGCGGTGCCACGCGCCTCGGCCAGTTCCTGCCGGACCGCGGCGACGAGCGCGTTGCGGTGACTACCCACGCCATCCCCCGGAGCCCATGGTGGGGGATTTTAGCCATTTCCGCACCTTTTGGGGTTTTAGCGGTGCGTGTCGCTCAGGGTTGGCGTGTCGCTATCTCGTCCGTGGCCGGTCGCCCCGGCAACGCCCGGTGCCGGCCCCCGAGCTCGGTCCAGAGCCGCTCGGCCACCACCATCGCGGCTTCCCGCTGCCACTGCCGGGTGACGTCCTGCGGCACATAACGCCGGAACCAGTCCACGGCCAGCCGCGCCTCCCGGCTCATCCCGTCACTCCGCTGCCGCCGCGCATACGGGTTCAGCCCCAGCACACAGCAGAACTGGAGCACGTTGTAATACCGCCACTCGTCCGTGGTGCTGAACGGGCCCGGCGGCCGCAACGCCGAAACCGACTCCCGGAGCACCGCCCGCAACTCCCGCGCCCGGGCCCGCGGCTGATCCTCCCGCCCGGCCAGCCGCCGCTCCACCACCGGCATGTCGGTCAGCGGGCTTCGTGCCAACCGGTCCAGGTCACCGAAGTCGTTGAGAGCCCGCCGGGTCAGCCGCAGAAATTCCGGTTCACCGATCGCACCCAACCGGCGCGGCTCCCGTCGCCGCAGCAGCGCGTCCGCGTTCAGGAACAGGGTCGCCCGGTCGGATCGCAGCGCGACGTCGTCGTAAAGCGCCACCCGGTCCAGCAGCCGCCGCAGCCGCCCGGCCAGGCCGGCTGCCGCCGACATGGCCGCCACCACGCCGAACTGCACCAGAACCACCCCGTCATGGTCCGGGACCAGCAGCATGGTCACCGCGGCGGGCAGCGCCACCAGCACGGTCACGGCGACCCCGGCGACCAGCGAACGGCGCACGTCCGGACGCAGCCGCTCACCAGACTCCATCGCATGGGCCACCGCGATCAGATAGCCGACCGCCAGCAGGTCCACGCCGATCGCCCCGATCAGCAGCATGTCCCCGTCCAGCTCGGCGGGGGAGAGCAGAAGGCCGAGGCCGGACGCGTACAACACGGCCATCACGGTCAGAGCGGACGGAAGCATGCGCGGCACGATCCGGCCCCGGTGCCGCCAGAGCAGCGTCAGGCCGCCGAGCAGCGGACTCAGCGCGATCAGCCGGCCCACCCCGGGCAGAGCGATCACCATCGGCAGGAAGAGCACGCCCAGAATCAGGGCGCCGCGGTCGATCGGCCGCCGCTCCGGCGGCGTCAGCGGCAGCAGCGCCACCACCGAACCGGCCCAACCGAGGGCCGGCAGGCAGAGGAAGACCTGGGCGGGCATGGCATCCGGTGCGATGGTCCAGGCCGCGACCCCGATGGCGTACGCCACCAGCGCCGCCGCCGACCAGCGGAGCACCCAGCGCCGCGGATCACGCCCGATCAGATAGCAGGCGAGCCAGCAGGACAGGGCGAAAGCGGGTACGGCGACTGCGGGCACCCGAGAAGTCAACCAAACAGTTGCCGCGTCTCGACACCCGAGATTCGTTCACACTGAACCGACCCCGCGGCGGAAAACCGATGCAACCCCGCTTTTACGCCTACGCCGTCGCCGTACCACCCAGACCGCGCCGACCAGCAGCACGAGCAGGCCGATCAGCACCAGCACCGGAAGCACAATGGCCAGAATCGACATCGCCACACTGCCGAAATCCTCGGCGGTGCTGGCGACCGGAGCGCCGAAGCCGGCCGTGGTGGCGTTCACCACCGGCCGGGAAGCGGTCTTGACGGCGTGCACGCCCAGCGCGATCAAACCGCCGGCCACGATCGGCACCCACTGATGTGAGGTGAAGAACGTGCCCGGGTCCGAGACGGTCACCGTCTCCGAAGCCGACCCGGCGCCGAACGCCAGCCCGCCGGCCGTCGGCCGGACGAACGTCTGCACCATGTCGTTCAGGTGGTCCACGACCGGGACCTTGTCGGCCACCACCTCGATCGCCAGCAGCAGGCTCAGAATCACCAGAGTCCAGCCGTTGGCCAGCCAGGACCAGCCCGTCGGCAGGCTGATCGCCTCCGTGTAGCGAGCCAGCAGACCCATCGTCAGCAGTGGAATATATGCATTCAGGCCCGCGGATGCCGCGAGGCCGGTACCGGTCAATGCTTCGAACACGAAACCAGCATGGCACCGGCATGCGAACCCCGCCGGGTACGCGTCGGGTAGTGTCGCCCGGTGCGTCTGGTCATCGCGAAGTGCTCCGTGGACTATGTCGGCCGTCTCTCCGCCCACCTGCCACCGGCGGTGCGGCTGCTTATGGTGAAAGCCGACGGGTCGGTGTCCATTCACGCCGACGACCGTGCCTACAAGCCACTCAACTGGATGAGCCCGCCCTGCAAACTGCAGGAGGCGCCGGGCGTCTGGAAGGTGGTGAACAAGGCCGGCGAGGAGCTGCGGATCACGCTCGAGGAGATCTTCCAGGACTACTCGTACGAGCTGGGGGTCGACCCCGGTCTGCAGAAGGACGGCGTGGAGGCGCACCTCCAGGAGTTGCTGGCGGAGCACCCGGAGACGTTCGGCGAGGGGTGGACACTGGTCCGCCGGGAGTTCATGACCGCGATCGGTCCGGTGGACCTGCTGTGCAAGGACGCTTCGGGCGGCTCGGTGGCCGTCGAGGTGAAGCGGCGTGGCGAGATCGATGGGGTTGAGCAGCTGACCCGCTACCTCGAACTGATGAACCGCGACCCGCTGCTGGCCCCGGTCAAGGGCATCTTCGCGGCGCAGGAGATCAAGCCACAGGCGCGCGTTCTTGCTACTGATCGCGGGATCCGCTGTGTCGTGGTCGACTACGACAAGTTGCGGGGTATGGAGCGGAACGAGCTCACCCTCTTCTAGAGAGCTTCCGTAGTCAGGCCCACGCTCAATGCTGTCTCAACGGCCGCCAGACAGCACTCACGTGGGGCCGGGCAAGACCCTTGAGCTCTGCTCGCGGTCTGCGTTTCTCTCGCGCTCGCGAGGTGGGGACGGTTTTGGGGCGGCGATGGCCCACTCCGGGCGGTCAGGCTTGATCCCTGCGTGGACCATCACCGCCCCAAAACCTTGCCTGCTCACCGTGGGCAGCGCGGCTCGCGCGAGCAGCCCGCCCGCCCGCCTCCAGCTCGCCTCTTCGCGGGTAGCCCGCTCCGGCCCAGGTCACCTCTTCGCGGGTAGCCTGCTCCGGCCCAGGTCACCTCTTCGCGGGCGGCTTGCTCTGGCCACCGGATGAGACCCCCGAACAAACGTGCGCCAGCGATGGCTCGCCGAGCCCGGCCGTCCGTCACGCACGTGTTGAGCCTGGGGGAGGTGCGTCATCGACGGCTCGCCTGGGCCGCTGCCCACCGCGACCGGCCCGACGACCTGGACCCCGCGCGGCGGCCGCTGGCAAGCCATCCCGTGTGCACCGCGGCCGGCTCCACGGCCCAGACCCCGCGCGGCGGGCGCTAGACATCTTTCGCGGTCAAGGTCCGAGCTGACCGTTCCAGAGTGCCCGTCGCGGCAGTCGCGCGGTGGCCCAGCCCGGCCCAGCCCGGCCCAGCCCGCTCGGCTCTGGGTGGCGCGGCACGGGCCAGCGCGGCTCGGCTCGGTGCGGCCCGGGAGGCGGTGACAGCCATCAGGCACAGCCGAGCCCGCTTCTTCGGCCTGTTGATCACTGGCGTGCGGGTGCCGGACGAGGCCTCGATTGCGTGTGTGGGCGCCAGCCGGGTGGGTCGAGCTGGCTTTCGTGCACGTCGTCCGGTTCTTCGTTACGGGCGTGGGCGGCAGCGGGGTGAGGCGAGCTGCATGGTGGGCACAGTTACGCGGTTGCTTGGGCGGCGGAGGGCCAGCTAGCGGGTGAGGTCTACTCGGTCGTTTGAGGTGGAGTAGGTCACGTAGGCGCGGACGCCCAGGGCGGTGACGACGGCCTGGATGGCGATGGTGGTCAGCGTGGGTGGGGTGTTGGTGGCGATGGCCAGCATCGTGGGCAGGGACAGGATGAGCAGGTCGGGGCCGGCTACGGAGCTGAGCAGCGGACCGGTGGAGACGGTGCCCATGGGGGTGTCCAGGGGGAGCAGGTCGTTGCGGACGAAGCCGACCCGGGCTCGGCGGACGGCGGCGGCGGCGCCGATCGGGCCGAGGGTCAGGCCCAGCAGCCACCAGAGGCTGCCGGGTACCTTGCCGGTGGCCTGGAGCAGGGTCATGGCGAGGGTGGCCCAGGTGGTGGCCAGGACGGCGGGAATCGCTAGGCGCTGGGTGAGTGCCTGGCGGGAGCTCAGGCCGAGGAGGCGCAGCAGGACCGGGTTGCCGGCGTCGGTCTTGACCGTGGCGGTGGTGGTGCCGGCGGCGATCATGGCACCTAGCGGGAGCACGGTGGCCAGGAGCCAGCCGGAGCCGCCGGCCACGAGCAGCGGCAGGGTGGTGGCGGCGGTCAGCCAGAGCAGGCGGGGCAGGTGGCGCCGGGCCAGCAGGTAGTCCTGGCCGATGAGTACCGGGAGGCGGGCCGGCGGCCGGGACGAACGTAGCCGGCGATGGGCCCAGAAGCGGCGTTCCACCATGTCGGCGACCCAGGAGGGCTCCATGCCGAAGGCCGCGTCGAAGAGGGTGCCCGCGGTCTGCGAGGACTCCAGGATGCGGTCGTTGGGAGTGCGCGCGAGTCCGCGTACCGCATGCAGGAAGCCGGCGGTGACCAGGACCGTGAGGGCACCGACCAGCGGAACCACGATCGTGGCGGTGGGCCACCCGGCCAGGGTGGGCGGCGCCCAGCCGGCCGCCTCCGCGACCAGCTCGGCCAGGGCCGCGGCGAGTGTGAACGCGACGATCCGGTCGGTGAGCGCGGCCCGGACCGGGTCGCCCTGCGCGGTGACGGCGGCCAGGAAGAGGGCGACCCCGGCGACGGCCGCGCCGGCGGTCATGGCGGCTACCGGTGCGGCGTCGCGCTGTGTGGTGTGGCCGACGACGGCGAAACCGGCCGCGGCGGCCAGCAACGCCGCCGCGATCGCGGTGAGCCGGGCTGCGGGAAGCAGCAGCCGGCGGCGGCTCACCGGGGCGGTGAGCAGGAAGTACGCCGCCGGTCGGCTGAGCGAGACCGGGCCGAGGCGGCGCAGGGTCATCAGGAGCAGAGAGCCGCACAGTACGCCCAAAGCGATCGCCGACACTCCGGAGAGTCGCGGCTGTTCGGGCCAGAGGACGGCGGTGATCTGCTGGTGCAGCATGGCCCCGACGATCACCACGAAGAGCAGAGCGAAGTAGAGGCTGCCCAGGGTCTCGCCGCGGTCGCGGTGCGCCGACTGGGTGCGGTGTATCCAGCGGCGGACCGGGCGAAGCGGGACGGTGGCGGTCACGCCCCGGGTCCGCTCAGCGAGTCCATCGTGGTGATCTCGGCGCCGGAGGCGAACGCGAACTTGTCGTCGTGGCTGGCCAGCAGCAGGGAGCCGCCGGCCGTCAGGTAGTCGGCGAGCATCGCGGCCACCAGGGCCCGGCCGTCCGGGTCGAGGCGCTGCTCCGGCTCGTCGAGAATGAGTAGTGAGCTGGGCCGCAGCAGGGCCAGCAGCAGGGTGAGGCGCTGCTTCTGCCCGGAGGAGAGCGACGGCGGGATGGCGTCAGCGTGCCCGCCGAGGCCGAACCGTTCGAAGGCCTCGGCGATGCCGGCGTCGTCCGGGTCCTGGCCGTGGGCCCGGCAGATCAGTTCGGCGTGTTCCCGGGTGGTGAGACCCGGATACCAGGTCGGCGGTTCCACGGTGGTCACCACGGCACGCCAGAAGTCCGGGGTCTCGCCCGGTTCGCCGCCGAAGACCCGGATGGTGCCGGCGTCCGGCCGCTGCAGGCTGCTCACGCAGCGCAGCAGGGTGGACTTGCCGATGCCGTTCTCCCCGGTCACGCAGACGCCGGTGCCGGCCGGGACGGTGAGTCCCACGTCCACCAGCACCGGCGTGGAGCCGTAGCTGACCGATAGACCGCTTACCTCGACCGCCGGGTGATCGACCACCCGATCAGATTAGGGCTTGCGTCCGTACAGCAGGCGCAGTGCCTTGACGATCTGTCCGACCTGGGCCGGGGTGCGCTCGAAGGTCGTCGCCGGGAGCAGGGACCTGGCCCGCCGTACGGTGATCGCCTTGGCCCGGGCGAACTCGCGCAGCCCGTCCTCGCCGTGGATCCGCCCGAAGCCGGACTCGCCGACCCCGCCGAACGGCAGGTTGCCCATGCCGACGAAGGTCAGTGTCCCGTTCACCGCGACCATCCCGGAGCGCATCCGGCGGGCGATCCGGATCGCGTTCTTCTTGCCGAACACCGAGCCGCCCAGCCCGTACGCGGTGTCGTTGGCCTTCTGGACGGCCTCGTCCGCGTCGCGCACCTTGGTGATGGTCAGGGTCGGCCCGAAGGTCTCCTCGCGCATCTCCGAGGAGTCCTCCGGCACATCGACCAGGACCGTGGGCGAGACATACGGTGCCTGCACCGCCGAAGCGCCCCCGAGCACCGCCGTACCGCCCTTGGCCAGCGCGTCCTCGATGTGGTCGCGGATGATGTCGAGCTGCCGCGGCATGGTGATCGGCCCGATCTCCTCGCCGGTACGCAGTTTCGCCGCCTTCTCCACCACCGCGTTCACGAAGCGGTCGTAGACCGGGGCGACCGCGTACACCCGCTCGATGCCGATGCACGTCTGGCCGGCGTTGGTCATCGCGCCCCAGACCGCCGCCTCGGCAGCCGCCGCGACGTCCGCGTCCTCGTCGACGATGAGCGCGTCCTTGCCGCCCGCCTCGATCACTACCGGCACCAGGTTCTCGGCGCAGGCGGCCATCACCTTCTTGGCGGTCGCGGTGGATCCGGTGAAGGCGACCTTGCCCACGCCGGAGCGGCACAGCGCGCCGCCCACGTCGCCGAACCCGTGCACGGTCTGAAGCACCGGGTGTTCCGGGACGATCTCGGCGAACGTGTCGGCCAGCCACTGCCCGACCACCGGCGTGTACTCGCTCGGCTTGAGCACGACCGTGTTGCCGGCGGCCAGCGCGCCGCTGATCGGGCCGATCGGGGTGACGATCGGATAGTTCCACGGGCCGATCACGCCGACCACGCCGAACGGCTGGTACTCCAGGTGCCCGGAGTGCTCGGCGACCAGCAGCCGGGTACGCACCCGGCGCGGCCCGAGCACCCGCTTCGCGTTGCGGGCCGCCCAGTCCAGGTGCTCCACCGCGGCGGCGACCTCCATGATCCCGTCGGTGACCGGCTTGCCGGCCTCCCGGTGGGTCAGTTCGGCGAGCTCCTGGATCCGCTCCACCAGGAGGCTGCGCCAGCGCAGCAGGCGGGTCTTGCGGCCGTCGTAGCCGAGGCCCTGCCACCAGGCCGCGGCCGCACGGGCGCGTTCGACGGCGGCGACGACCGCCTTCTCGTCCGCGACCGGCACACGGCCGGCCTCGTCGCCGGTGGCTGGGTTCGTGGAGATCAACCAGCCGTCCTCGATCACGGGTGTTCCGGGAACGTGAGTCGCCGTCATGTACGGGAGTGTAGGGCGATGGTTACTGATCAGTCACTACGTACTCTTGGACTCGTGAGCCCCCGCCGCAACCGACCCCGCCGCCATGCCGACGACGAGCCGCGTCCGGAGCGTCCCGGCATCACCGAGCAGCGCGTTCAGCAGTGGCAGGACGGCGAGTGGATGGTGCGGAACATCTTCGGCGCGGCGGCCACGAAGACGTACCGGTGTCCCGGTTGCGTGCAGGACATCCGGCCGGGTGTGGCGCACGTGGTGGCCTGGCCGGCCGACGGTTACGGCGACGAGGCCGACCGGCGGCACTGGCACACCGGATGCTGGCGGGCCCGGGACCGGCGCGGCCCGGGTGTGGAGCGCTCGCGCAACGCACCCCGCTATGGGTAAGCCCGCTAACCGCCCTAAAGAGGACTAAAGGCTTTAATGATGAGCAATCAAATCCGTGCCAACTCGATCCTGCCCGCCGACCGGGAGGAGATCGAGCTGCACACCGCGGACGGCGTCACCCTCGTCGGTGAGCTGGCGCGCCCGCGCGACCGCGAGCCGGTGGCCACCCTGGTCTGCCTGCACCCGCTGCCCACGCACGGCGGGATGATGGACAGCCACGTCTACCGCAAGGCCGCCTGGCGGCTGCCGGCCCTGGCCGGGATCGCGGTGCTGCGGTTCAACACCCGCGGCACGAGCAGCGTGCGCGGCACCAGCGGCGGCTCGTTCTCGAACGCCGTGGACGAGAAGTACGACGTCGCGGCCGCGATCGAGTACGCGGAGTTCGCCGATCTGCCCAACATCTGGCTGGTCGGCTGGTCGTTCGGCACCGACCTGACCCTGATGTACGGCCTGGACCCGGCGATCAGCGGCGCCATCCTGCTCTCCCCGCCGCTGCGCTTCTCCAAGCCCGAGCACCTGGACGCCTGGGCCGCCTCAGGCAAGCCGCTGGCCGCGATCATCCCGGAGTTCGACGACTACCTGCGCCCGGCCGAGGCGACGGAGCGATTCGCCGCGATCCCGCAGTGCGAGGTCGTGCCGGTGGAGGGTGGGAAGCACCTCTGGGTGGGTGACGCCGAGACCGTGCTCGACGAGATCGTCCGCCGGGTCGCGCCGGAGGTACCCACCCCGCTGCCGCGGACCT
This sequence comes from Actinoplanes aureus, assembly GCF_015704865.1. Taxonomy (GTDB): domain Bacteria; phylum Actinomycetota; class Actinomycetes; order Mycobacteriales; family Micromonosporaceae; genus Actinoplanes; species Actinoplanes aureus. Next base: position 390,669 of record NZ_JADQTO010000004.1, read on the forward strand.
GGGACGGCCCGATGGAGACCGGCGACGCCGGGGCGTACGCGGACCGCACGGTCGCCGCCTTCTCCGACGTCGAGGTGCCCCGCCCGCTGCGTGACTAGCGCTGCTCCATGCTGGGTTGCAGCACCTCGCGCGAGATCAGCTGGATGGCGGCCACCATCGGGATCGCGGCCAGAGCCCCGATCACCCCGAAGAGCCCGACCCCGACCAGGGCCGCCACCAGCGCCGCCACGTCGCTGACCTTGACCGATCGGCGCATCACGTTCGGATAGATCAGGTAGTTCTCCACCTGCTGGTAGACGATGAAGAACACGATGCAGACGATCCCGTCGGTGATCGACGACGCCAGCCCGACCAGGCTGACGATCACGGCGCCGAGGGTGGCGCCGATCTGCGGGATCAGGTCGAAGACCGCGACCACCACGGCAAGCGCGAACGGGTACGCCAGGCCGAGCGCGAGGGCCAGCCCGAAGGTGCTCACCCCGGCCAGGATGGCGATCGCGAGGGCGCCCACCATGTACGCGCCCACCTTGGTGAGGATCTCGTCGGTCAGCAGCCGCACCCGGTCCCGCCGCGACGCGGGCACCAGTGAATACCCGGCTGCCTTGATCCGCTCGAAGGCGGCCATGAAGTAGATCGTCAGGACCAGCACGGTCAGGATGTTGAAGATCGTCCCGAACAGCAGTTTGGCGCCGCCGACCACTCCGCCCACCGCGTTGCCGACGGTTCCCGCGTTGATCGCGCTCTGCACCTTGTTGGCGATGTCGTAGCGCTGGACCAGCTCGTTCACCGTCTCGCTGCGGCGCAGGCTCTCGATCGTCTCGGGCGCGTTGTTGATCAGCTCGGTGGTCTGCGTGACGAGCGGCGGGATCAGGGCGACCAGGCCGCCGGCGAGCAGCCCGACCAGGCTGAGCGCGACGATCGCCACGGCCGCGCCGCGGGGCAGGCCCCACTTGCGCAGCCGGGTCACCGCCGGGTTCAAGCCGATCGCCAGGAACAGCGCGATGAAGATCAGGACCAGGATCGACGCGGCGTTGCGGACACCGAGGAAGAGCGCGTACGCCAGGATGGCGCCGAGTCCGAAGAGGAATCCGAAGAAGAACGGGCTGCGCCGGTTCAGCGGTGGCCCCGGCTCCCCGAACTCGGCGGGCTTCTCCTCCACGACCGGTTCAGGCTCAGGCTTGGCCTCGGTGGAGGACTCATCGGGGGACGACATCGGGACCTCCACATGGCACATCGGAGATCCCGGACGTTATCCCCGTCTCGTCCGCTCCGCCACCCGGCGGAGTGGACGTGTCGGCACCTACTCCGCGTCGGCGGGAACCCGGCTGGGCTGCGGGACGGTCACCTTCGCCGAGGCGGTCACCTTGGCGGGCGGGGCGGTCGGCACCTCAGCGGCGTGGGCGCCGGTCGAGCCTCCGGCCGGGGGTTGGCCGTCGGATTCCGCGTACGCCTCCTGGTTCTCCGGATCGGCGGCGGCCGCGAGCACCGCGGCCGCGGCGAGCTCAGCCACCCGCTTGGCCTCTTTTTGCACCTGGCGCCGGACATCGGCGGCGTGCCGCTCGGCGGCCTCGCCGGCGCGCTCCGCCTCGCTGACCCGCTTGAGCTCCGCCTCCAGGCGCTTGCGCACGTCGGCGAGGCGCTGCTGGGTCCGCTCGGCCTCCTGCTCCGCGGTCTGCGCCTGCTCCTGTGCGGCGGCCCGGCGCTGCTCGGCCTCGGTGATCTCGGCCTGCGCGGCCTCGAGATCGCGACCGGCCTGAGCGATTCGCTCCTGCTGCGCGGCGATCTCCTTGCGTACGGCCGTGGCCTGCTCGTCGGAGCGGCGCAGCACCTCCTCCGCGTACTTGTCGGCCTCGCTGCGCAGATCGGCGCACTGCTTCTCGACGCCGGCGCGCATCTGGGCGAGCTCCTCCAGCACCGAGTGGCGGCGCAGGGCGAGCTCGTGCTCCACGGACGCCTTCAGGTCGGCGTGCTCGCGTTCCGCCTCGTTGCGCTTGGCCGTGATCTCCTGCTGGGTCTTCTCCCGGAGCGCCTTGAGCTCCTGCTCGGCCTGGACCCGGGTGGACTGCACGTAGCCGTCCACTTCGGCCTTGGTGCGCTGAGCGTCCTGAGCCGCCTTCTCGACCAGGTGCTTGGCCTCGCTGCGGGAGCGGGACAGGACGGCCTCGGCCTCGGAGTGCAGCTGCTCGGCGTTCTGCCGGGCGGCGGCCACCGCCTTGTCGGTGGCGGCGCGCTTGGCGGCGTCCGCCTTCTCCTCCTCGGCGCGGCGTGCGGCCAGGGCGATCTCGAAGTCGCGGATGCCGTCGTGGGCGTGCGCCTCGGCCTCCGCCCGGATCCGCTCGGCCTCGGCGAGCCGGCCGGCGATGTCGTCGGTGGCGGACGCCTTGATCGCCTCGGCCTGCTCCTCGGCGAGGGCGAGGATCTGCTCGACCCGCGGGCCGAGGTGGCGGAACGAGACCTCACCGGTGATGCCGGAGTTGCGGCGCGTCTGCGTGATCTCCTGCTGGAGCCGCTCGATCTGCGCGCCCATCGCCTGAATCTGCGAGTAGGCCTGCTCGCGCTCGGCGGCCAGGGCGGCGATCTCGTTCTCCGCGCGAGCAACGTATCGCTCGACCTGCTTCTTCTCGTATCCCCGCAGAGCGGTTTCGAAGCTGGGCTCCGTGGCCGCCTCTCCGCCGAGACCGAAGATTTCACCGCCGTGCGACATGTTGTCCATCCTCACATACGCATCGTCCCGGAGCATATCGGTACACACCGGGTTGGCAGGGACTGTGCGGGTAGTCACCTTTTGTCTCACCTCGGCTTGCCAAAACCAGGCTACGCGCCAAAACGATTGAGGCCGCACCGGAGAAACTCCGGCACGGCCTCAATTCGCTCACAGCCCTCCGGCCGGTTCACCGTCGCGTATCTGCGGCGGTTCTGCAACCGGAGGCCAAAACGGGATCAATCAGGAGTTGGTCTTGGCAGCCACCGGCTCCTCGCCGGCCTCGGCGTTCGGCTGCTCGGACTGCTCCGCCGCCTGCTGGGGAGCGGCCTGCTGGGCAGCCTCCCCGGGGGCACGCTGAGCGGGCGCGTCGGCCGATTTCGGGGCCGCCGGGACACCGGGAACCAGGCCGGAGAGACCGGAGAGCATCTGTCCCAGCTGGTTGGTGACCGCGTCCTTCTGACGGGTGAGATCCTCGACCTCGCGCCGCGCCGCCTGCGTGGTGAGCTCCGCCTCGGTACGCGCCTCGCTGAGCTGACGGCTCGCCTCGGCACGGGCCTCGCCGACGGTCTTCTCGGCCAGCGCCCGGGCCTTCTCGACCACCTCGGCGGCATTGCGCTCGGACTCGACGCGGCGGCTCTCGGCGCGCTGCTCGATCTCCTTGGCGCGGTCCTCGGCGGCGCGAGCCCGCTCCTCGGCCTCGGCCACCATCTTCTGGGTGGCCGCGACCTGGGCGGCGTGCCGCTCGGACTCCTCGCGCTCGGACTTCTCCCGGCGCTCGGCGGTTTCCAGCGCCAGCGCCTGGAGGTCCTTGTCGCGCTTGTCCCGCGCGTCGGTGAGCAGCTTGGTGGCCTCGGCGCGCTTCTCCTCGGCCTCGCGGGCCGCCTTGGCGCGAGCCTGGGTGATCTCCCGCTCGGCGGTGGCGCGCAGCGACGAGACCTCGCGCTCCACGGTCGACTTCAGCTCGGCGACCTCGTGCGCGGTGACCGTACGCAACTGCTTGGTCTCGCGGTCCGCGTCCGAGCGGAGCGTGTCGGCCTCGCGGCGGGCCTGCACCCGGGTCTCGGCGGCCTCCCGCTCGGCGTGGGTGCGCAGCTGACCGGCCTCGCGCTCGGCGGTGGCCTTCATGGCCGCGGCCTCGGCGCGGGCCTTGTCGGTGATCTCCCGCGCCTCGAGCCGGGCGGCGGAGAGAATGCCCTCCGACTCGCGCTTGGCCTCACTGCGGTGATCGTTCGCCTGCTCCTCGGCGAGACGCAGGATCTGCTCCACCCGGGTGCCCAGCCCGGACAGAGTGGGACGGTTGTTCTCCTCCAACAACTTGTTGCTGTCGGCGAGTTTCTGCTCCAGCGCGTTGAGCCGCTGCTCAGCCTGGCGCAGACGACGCTGAGCGTCGTTCATCCTCTGCTCGGCCTCGCCGCGAGCCTGCTCGGACTGGTTCAGCGCGGCGAGCAGCCGGCCGATGTGTCCGTCGACCTGGTGACGGTCGTAACCCCGCAGGACAACAGTGAAGTCGTGCTGCGAGTTCGCGGTCTCGAAGAAGGCCAGGTTCTGATCCTGCTGCTGGGGCATTGCGCCATCCTGGCGAGAAGGGGGCGGACATGCAAGAGCGGATGAGCATCCGAACCGCATCGTAGATCAGCTTTGACCTGGAGCGCAGTCGGGCCCCGGGCCGTTCGGCCGGGACCGCTCGGCTCACCGGCCGGAGTCGTGTCGTCCCGTCGCCACCTGGCCACTCGGGGCTTCGGGTGATCGGGGGCCGGTCGCGGCCAGCGTCGGTGCTGCTCAATGGCGCTGATCCTGCCAGGTGGCCGGGGCCGAGTCAGGAGGAATCACCCGCTCGGCGTACCCGTCAGGCCGGCTCCACCAGCTCCACCAGGACGCCGCCGGCATCCTTGGGATGCACGAAGTTGATCCGCGAACCGGCCGTGCCGCGCCGCGGCTCGTCATAGAGAAGGCGTAGCCCGCGGGCCCGCAGCTTCTCCGCCGCGACCTCCACGTCGGCCACCGTGTACGCGAGTTGTTGCAGCCCCGGACCACTGCGGTCGAGGAACTTGGCGATCGCCGAGTCGGGGCGGGCCGGGGCGAGCAGCTGGAGCCGCGGCCCGGTGCCGTCGCCGACCGCGAGCATCGCTTCTCGTACGCCTTGTTCGTCGTTGGTCTCTTCGTGCACACAGCGCAAACCGAAGTTCTCCGCGTAGAAGCGGATGGCCGCGTCCAGATCGGGCACGGCGATACCGACGTGGTCGATGCGCAGTAATTCGATGTCGGAGAATGTGACATTGTCGGGCGCGCTGGCGCTCGGTGAGACGTCTGTCATGCGGTTAGTCTCGAACCTGACCCATCGTTAAGGCCACCCGGGTGTCCCCCAGCGCCCGGTCGTCGCAGATCGGATCGAGACCGTGACCAGTTCCGTGATCGTCAGTGGCGCCCGGACCCCGATGGGGCGCCTGCTCGGCAACCTCAAGCACCTGCCCGCCACCGCGCTGGGCGGCCATGCGATCGCGGCGGCGCTGCGACGCGGCGGTGTGGCACCGGAACTGGTGCAGTACGTGATCATGGGACAGGTTCTCCAGGCCGGCTGCGGCCAGATCCCCGCCCGGCAGGCCGCGGTCGCCGCCGGCATCCCGATGACCACACCCGCGCTCACCATCAACAAGGTGTGCCTGTCCGGGATCGACGCGATCGCCATGGCCGACCAGCTGATCCGGGCCGGCGAGTTCGACATCGTGGTGGCCGGTGGCATGGAGTCGATGACCAACGCGCCGCACCTGCTCACCGACCAGCGGCAGGGCCGCAAGTTCGGTGACGTGCTGGTACGCGACCACACCGCCTTCGACGGCCTGATGGACCCGTGGGCCGGGATCTCGATGGGCGAGTCGACCGAGGCGACCGGCGTACGGCTCGGGATCACCCGCGCCGAGCAGGACGAGTTCGCCGCGCTCAGCCACCAGCGGGCCGCCGCCGCCCAGCGCGAGGGCCGGTTCGCCGAGGAGATCGCCCCGGTTCCGGCCGGTGGCCGCGACGCCGCACAGCCGGTGGAGACCGACGAGGGCGTCCGCCCGGGCGCCACTGCCGAGTCGCTGGCCGGTCTGCGTCCGGCGTTCACCCCGGACGGCACGATCACCGCCGCCACCGCCTCGCCGATCTCCGACGGCGCCGCCGCGGTCGTGGTGATGAGCAAGCGGAAGGCCAAGCAGCTCGGCCTGACCTGGATCGCCGAGATCGTGGCGCACGGCAACGTCGCCGGCCCGGACAGCTCGCTCCAGTCCCAGCCGGCCAACGCCATCAAGCACGCCCTCGGCAAGGCCAAGCTGACCGTGGAAGACCTCGACCTGGTCGAGATCAACGAGGCGTTCGCCCAGGTGGTCATCCAGTCCACCCGCGAGCTGAAGGTGGACGACGACATCGTCAACGTGAACGGCGGTGCGATCGCCCTGGGCCACCCGATCGGCATGTCCGGCGCCCGGCTGGTACTGACCCTGGCGCTGGAACTCCAGCGGCGCGGCGGTGGCCTCGGCGCGGCCGGCCTCTGCGGCGGTGGCGGGCAGGGCGACGCGCTGATCATCAAGGTACCTTCGTAGCCGTGACCCGATCCCAGGACGTTCCCACCCTGGTGGCCAAGGCGCGGGAGGGCGACCCCCGATCGGTGGCCCGGCTGATCAGCCTGGTGGAGAACGGTGATCCGGCCCTGCCCGAGGTGGCCGCCGCGATGGCGCCGTACACCGGCCGGGCCCAGGTGATCGGCCTGACCGGCGCGCCCGGCGTGGGCAAGTCGACCACCACCAACGAGCTGGTCCGGGTGCTGCGTGAGCAGGGTGCCCGGGTCGGTGTGCTGGCCGTCGACCCGTCCAGCCCGTTCAGCGGCGGCGCGATCCTCGGCGACCGGGTGCGGATGACCGAGCACACCGCGGACAGCGGCGTCTACATCCGGTCCATGTCCAGTCGCGGCCAGCTCGGCGGCCTGTCCGCGGCCACCCCGCAGGCGGTCCGCGTCCTCGAGGGCGCCGGCTGCGACGTCATCCTGGTCGAGACGGTCGGCGTCGGCCAGGCCGAGGTGGAGATCGCCTCCCTCGCCGACACCACACTGGTGCTGCTCGCGCCGGGGATGGGCGACGCCATCCAGGCGGTCAAGGCCGGCGTGCTGGAGATCGCCGACGTCTTCGTGATCAACAAGGCGGACCGGCCCGGAGCCGACGCCACCTACCGCGACATCCAGGGCATGCTGGCCCTCGGCGAGCGCGCCTCCGGCGACTGGCGCCCCCAGGTGGTCCGGGCGGTCGCGGCCAAGGGCGAGGGCGTGGACGACGTGGTGGCCGCCATCAGCAAGCACCGGGACTGGCTGGAGAGCAGCGGCAACCTGCGTACCCGCCGGGAACAGCGGGCGGCGGCCGAGGTGTCCGCATTGGCCCTGGGCAGGCTGCGGGCCCGGATGGGCGACCTGCGCGAAGGCACGGCGCTCAGCTCGCTGGCCGCCCAGGTCGCCGCCGGCGACCTGGACCCCTACGCCGCGGCCGACCGGCTACTGGCGGGCCTCGAGGTTTCCTGATCTTTTTCGGTACGGGTTTTCGAGAAGTCCCCTTGGCCACCACGCGATCGACTGCCCGCTCCCGGCCGCGGCGCGACCGCCGGGCTTGAGCATCGGGCGGGGCTGCGCTCAGCCGAAGCGGGCGAGCGTCTCCTCGATCAGGGCGCGGTCCCAGTGCAGTGTGCCGTCGTGCAGGTCGTCGGCGGCGGCCCGGAGCCAGGTGATCTCGGCCCGGAGGGCGGCCATCCGGTACTCGTCCTCGATGAGGAAGATCCGGGGCAGGCCGGGCGGCGCCTGGGCGGCGATGGCGGCGACCCGCTCCTCCTGGGCGGTGGCGCGGCGTAGCAGCAGCTCGCGGGTCTCCGCCGGGGTGAGCATCGGCAGGAGGGCCAGCGCCACCGGGAGTTCCGGGAACTCGCGGGCCGGCTCGGGCAGCATCTCCAGGAGCCAGCGGCGCAACGTCGCCGTGCCCTCGTCGGTCACCTCGTACACCGTGCGCTCCGGGCGTCCGGGCTCCCGGGTGGTCTCGCCCGGGCGGACCAGTTTCTCCCGGACCAGGCGTTCGAGGGTCTGGTAGACGCTGTTGCGCTGCGCCACGTTGACCAGCTGATCCTGGCCGCGCTCCTTGATCACCTGCTGCATCCGGTACGGGTGCATCGGCGCCTCCACGAGCAGTGCCAACAGGACCATCGCCAGAGGAGACCGCTTCATGGCGGCCAGCTTAGGCCTTGACGAGCCATAGTCATCTCATCAATAGTCATTGTATGACTATGAAGGAGAGAACGGCCGTCGTGATCGGCGGCGGGATCGCGGGCACCGCGACGGCCATCGCGCTGCGCTATGCCGGCTTCGCTCCGGTGCTCTACGAGGCGAAGGAGCGCGGCGCCGACGAGCGGGGTGCCTTCGTCACCCTCGCGGTGAACGGCGTCAACGCCCTCCGCTCGCTCGGGATGGACCCGGCCCGGGTGCTGGAGCGCGGCTTCGCCACCCCGGCCATCGCCCTGCGTGGCGCGTCCGGGCAGCTGCTGGCGGAGGTGCCGCTGGGTGGTCCGCTGCCGGACGGCACGACCACCACCACGATCCGGCGCGCCGACCTGTACGCGGCCCTGCGAGCGGAGGCCGAGGGCCACGGCGTCCCGATCGAGTACGGCGCCCGGCTCAGCGCGGCCACCACCGGGGCCGGTGAGGTGACCGCGGTGTTCGAGGACGGCCGCAGCGCGAGCGGTGAGCTGCTGGTCGGGGCGGACGGGCTGCACTCGCGTACCCGGCAGGTGTTGAATCCCGGCGGCCCGGCGCCGCACTATCTCGGCCTGCTCAACGCGGGTGGTTTCACCGCGGGACCGGTCGTCGGCCCGCCGCCGGGGGTGATGCAGATGGCCTTCGGCCGGCGTGCCTTCTTCGGCTGGGCCGGCGCGCCGGACGGCTCGGTCTGGTGGTTCGCCAATCCGCCGCGCAAGCGGCCGGTGGAGCCGGGCGAGTTCTCGCCGGCGGCCTGGCGTGCCTACCTGCTCGACCTCTTCGAGGGGGAGCCGGCCGCCGGGTTCGTCGCGGCGTCGGACGAGATCCTCGGCCCGTGGAACACCCGGGACCTGCGGCGGGTCCGGCACTGGCGTGGGGACCGGGTGGTGCTGGTCGGTGACGCCGCGCACGCCGTGGCGCCGTCGTCGGGCCAGGGCGCGTCGATGGCGCTGGAGGACGCCGTGGTGCTCGGGTACAGCCTGCTGGAGCATCGCGCACTACCGGAGGCTCTCGCCGCGTACGAGACGGTCCGCCGTCCCCGGGTGGAGAAGGTCGTGGCCCATGGACGGCGCTCCAGCAACACCAAGGTGCTGGGTCCGGTGGGTGCGGCGATCCGCGACGCCGTCCTGCCGGTGGTCATGCGGCGCCTGCATCGCGGCGGCGATCCGCAGGCCTGGATCCTCGACCATCGGCTGCCCGGCCTCGCCGCCAGCCGCTGACGCCATCGATCAGATGGCGCGAACGTGCCGGCGGCCCGCCGGCCGCTGACGCCGCCGGTCGGGCGGTGCGGGTCGGCAGGCGGTGATTGAGGCATGCCCCGGCGGCGTGGCGGTCGCCACCGGGGCTGAGGGGGCCGTCGGCTCAACTGTCGATGATCACGAGCCGGAAGGACAGGAGCGGGAAGAGAACATTGGGGAACAATGATCTCAAGATGACCATCCCGTCTATGTCATAGCCTTAATGATCGTTCAGTTCTGCGCTACGGTGTCGGCATGGATGCAGCCGAGATCGCCGCCGGCCGGGAGCGCTGGCAACGGCGCTACGATGCGGCCCGCAAGCGGGACGCCGACTTCACCACGCTCTCCGGTTCGACGGTCGACCCGGTCTACGGGCCGCCCGACGGCGTCGAGTACCCCGGCTTCGAGCGCATCGGCTGGCCGGGGGAGTACCCGTACACCCGGGGTCTCTATCCGACCGGATATCGCGGGCGGACCTGGACCATCCGCCAGTTCGCGGGGTTTGGCAACGCCCGGCAGACCAACGAGCGCTACAAGATGATCCTCGCCGCCGGCGGTGGCGGTCTGAGCGTCGCGTTCGACATGCCCACCCTGATGGGGCGCGACTCGGACGAGCCGCAGGCGCTCGGCGAGGTGGGCCACTGCGGCGTCGCGATCGACTCGGCCGCCGACATGGACGTCCTCTTCGACGGCATCCCGCTCCAGGACGTCACCACCAGCATGACCATCTCCGGGCCGGCCGTGCCGGTCTTCTGCATGTACCTGGTGGCCGCCGAGCGCCAGGGCGCCGATCTCAGCAAGCTGGACGGCACGCTGCAGACCGACATCTTCAAGGAGTACATCGCGCAGAAGGAGTGGCTCTTCGAACCGGAGCCGCACCTGCGCCTGATCGGCGACCTGATGGAGTACTGCGCTCGCGAGATCCCCAAGTACAAACCGCTGAGCGTCAGCGGCTACCACATCCGGGAGGCCGGCTCGACCGCCGCGCAGGAGCTGGCCTACACGCTTGCGGACGGCTTCGGCTACGTCGAGCTGGGCCTGTCCCGCGGGCTGGACGTGAACACCTTCGCGCCGGGGCTGAGCTTCTTCTTCGACGCGCACGTCGACTTCTTCGAGGAGATCGCCAAGTTCCGCGCCGCCCGCCGGATCTGGGCCCGGCACCTGCGCGAGGACTACGGAGCGACCAGCGAGAAGGCGCTGTGGCTGAAGTTCCACACGCAGACCGCAGGGGTCTCGCTGACCGCGCAGCAGCCGGTCAACAACGTCGTGCGTACCGCGGTCGAGGCCCTCGCTGCGGTGCTCGGCGGCACCAACTCGCTGCACACCAACGCGCTCGACGAGACGCTCGCGCTGCCCACCGACGAGTCCGCCGAGATCGCCCTGCGCACCCAGCAGGTGATCATGGAGGAGACCGGGGTGGTCAACGTGGCCGACCCGCTCGGCGGCTCCTGGTACGTCGAGGCGCTCACCGACCGGATCGAGGCCGAGGCGGAGGAGATCTTCACCCGGATCCGCGAGCTCGGCCACGACGGCAGCCTCACCGCCGGGATCCTGCGCGGCATCGAGGACGGCTGGTTCACCGCGCACATCGCGGAGGCGGCGTTCGCGTACCAGCAGGCGGTGGAGAAGCGTGAGAAGAAGGTGGTCGGGGTCAACGCGCACCTCGGCACCGTCGCCAAGGAACTGGAGATCCTGCGCGTCTCGCACGAGGTCGAGGTCGCACAGCGGCGCGAGCTGACCGCTCGCAAGGGCAACCGAGACGGGGTACGGGTGAAGGCCGCCCTGGATCACCTGGTGGCCGTCGCGCGTACCGGGGAGAACATGATCCCCGCCATGCTCGACGCGGCTCGTGCCGAGGCGACTCTCGGCGAGATCTGCGGCGTCCTCAAGGACGAGTGGGGGGTGTACCGGGAACCCGCTCGCTTCTAGCTGGCCGGGGCGGCTCTGTGACGTCCGATATCGGGCGGCTGGTGGCGGCGCGAACAGGCTGGACTGCGTGCGAGACTAGGTAACCATGAGCGACCCACGGACCACTCCGTCGATCTTCACCCGCGGCGCGGTCGATCTCAGCACACTGCGCCCTTCAGCGCCGGCCAAACCGGCCGCGCCGAGCCGTCCCACCTCGAACACCGCTCCGGCCGCCGACGCACCGGCCACCGGCTCCCCGGGCGCGGTCCCGGGCGCCGTGCCGGGCATCACACCGGACACCGTCATCGAGGTCACCGAGGCGAACTTCCAGTCCGTTCTGGAACGGTCGTTGAACACGCCGATCCTGCTGGACTTCTGGGCCGACTGGTGTGAGCCCTGCAAGCAGCTCTCCCCGGTGCTGGAGAAGCTCGCGGGGGAGTACGAGGGCGCCTGGCTCCTCGGCAAGGTCGATGTGGACTCGAACCCGCGGCTCGCTCAGGCCTTCCGGGTGCAGGGCATCCCGATGGTGACCGCGGTCATCGGCGGGCAGCCGGTCGAGGGCTTCACCGGTGTCCTTCCCGAGGCCCAGATCCGGCAGTACATCGACGCCGTCCTCAAGGCCGCCGGCGTCAGCGTCGCGGCCCCCGAGGACCCGCGGCTGGACGCGGCCGACGACGCCTTGATGACCGGTGACCTGGAGGCGGCCGAGGCGGCGTACAGGAAGATCCTCGCCGAGTCGCCGACCGACGCGGCCGCTGAGTCCGGCCTGGCGCAGGTCGAGCTCTACCGCCGGATCAGCGGCGCCGACCCGGCGTCCGCGCTGGCCAAGGCCGACGCCGACCCGGACGACATCGACGCGCAGCGGCTCGCCGCCGACATCGAGGTGCTCAACGGGCAGGCCGAGCAGGCGTACGCGCGGCTGGTCTCGCTGGTCAAGCGCACCAGCGGGGACGATCGCGACGCCGTACGCAAGCACCTGCTGTCGCTGTTCAGCGTGGCCGGCCCGGACGATCCCGCGGTGGCCGGCGCGCGTCGCGCCCTGGCCAGCGCACTCTTCTAGGCCGCGTTTCTCAACCGAAGGAGGGCGTCGTGCGCCGCATCGCCGTTCTGGACGCGCCGTCCAATCTCGGCCTGCGCCCGCCGACCGCGACGTCGGTGCCGGGCTGCGCCAAGGCCCCCGGCGCCCTCCGCGACCAGGGCTTGCTCACCAAACTGCACGCCCGCGACGCCGGCTGCCTGACCCCGCCGCGGTACGACCCGGGCGACTGGCGTCCCGGCGACGGGGTGGCGCACGCGCAGGAGATCGCCGCCTACTCGCGGGCCCTCGCCGACCGGATCGGCGCGATCATCGACGGCGGCGAGTTCCCGGTGGTGCTCGGCGGCGACTGCTCCATCCTGATCGGATCCGGTCTCGCCATGAACCGTCTCGGTGAGGCGGTCGGCGGCCGGATCGGTCTGGTGTTCGTGGACGGTCACTCGGACTTCCGGCATCCCGGCAACGCGTCCTACGTCGGTGCGGCGGCCGGCGAGGACCTGGCCCTGGTCACCGGCCGCGGGCAGGCCGACCTGGCCGCCATCGAGAGCCGCCGGCCGTACTTCCGGGACGTCGACGTGGTGGTCCTCGGCATCCGTGCCCAGGACGAGTACCGGTTGGACCTGCAAGCCGCCGGGATAGTGACCCGCCCGGTGCCGGCCCTGCGCGCCGAGGGCGCGGCCCGCAGCGCGCAGTGGGCCCGCGACCAGCTCGTCGACTGCGCCGGCTACTGGGTGCACGTGGACGTCGACGTCCTCGACCCGGCGGTGATGCCGGCGGTGGACGCGCCCGACCCGGGCGGCATCGCCTTCCCCGAGCTGGAGTTGCTGCTGGCCGGCCTGGTGGAGTCCCCGCACTGCCTGGGCGTGGAGATCACCGTCTTCGACCCCGACTACGACCCGGACAGCCGGTACGCGGCGGAGATCACGTCCACCGTGACCGCCGGGCTGGCGCCGGTCCGCACGACGGCACCGCGCCCGGACCTGGTGGCGGCGCGCCGCGATCTCGCCAACCCGGCCGCCGGGAAGCCCGTTCCGGCGGCGGAGGGGCCCGCTCCGGCGCCCGAGGAGCCCGTTCCGGCGGCCCAGGAGCCTGCCCCGGCCGCCGAGGAGCCCGCCGCTAGTGCCGCTGAGCCGGCGGCCTCCGTTGCGGGACGGGCTGGGCTGAACCGGCCGGTCTCATCGGAACTGGCCGCCGGGTTGGACGCGGCTGCGCCGCAGGCTCCAGCGGCGGTCGCGGATGTGGAAGCGGCTCAGGCGTCGGCTTCGGTTACGGATGTCGAACCGGCTCAGGCATCGGCCTCGGTCGCGGACGTGGAACCGTCCCCCGAGCCGGTTTCGATTGGCGAACCGGCGGAGCCGGCGGACGTGGCCGAGGACTCGGAGTATCGGTCCACCGAGGAGCACGGCGAGACGCAGCTGCCGTCGGCCGATAGCGAACCAGCATTGACCGAAATGGATCAGTCCGAGCCGGAGCAGGCAGACGAAGCGGACCCCGCGGCGCTGAACGGTTCCGCCCCGGAGGAAACCGCCGGCGGCGAGCCGTCGCCGGACCACACCCCTGCCGAGGTGCGGCTGCTGTCGCGCCCGCTCGGCGCGGCCCCGCTGCTCGACTCCGAGCCGCTACCGGCCACCCGGCCCGGCATGCTCCGCCCGCGCCCGCCGCTGGACCCGCCGGCCGCCGGCGCACGGCACACCCCGGGCCCGGGCTTCCCGACCGGCGCCGCCTGAGCCGCGGCGCGGGGCACACCCCGGCCAGGGCTTCCCGTCCGGCAGGGCCTGAGCCGCCGTGCGGGGCACGGCCGGCCCAGGCTTCCGAGGGCTACTTGTTGAGGTTGGTGAGGAAGCGCTTCACGACCGGCACCGCCGCTTCCGATCCGGCGCCGCCCTGCTGCACCATCACCGCGAACGCCACGTCACCCTGGTACCCGATGAACCAGGAGTGCGTCGCCTCCGACCCGGTCTGGAACTCCGCGGTGCCGGTCTTCCCGTACACCGGCTTCCCGGCGACGCCGCGCAACGCCGTACCCGTACCGCTGGTGACCACCTCGCGCATCATGTCGCGCAACGCGCCAACGGCGGTCTGGTCGAGCTGAGGTCCGGCACTGCCGGCCTTGGCCGGCGCCGGCTCCAGCACCAGCTTGGGCGGCTGGAACTGGCCCTTGGCGACCGCCGCGGTGGCCGCCGCCATGGCGACCGGGCTGACCACCGTGCTGCCCTGGCCGAACGTGGCGGCCGCCAGTTCGGTCGCGGTGCCGCCGTCGGAGACCTGCCCGGAGTACGCCTCGATGCCGAGATCCCACTGACCGCCGAGGCCGAGCGCGGCCGACGCCTCCTGCAGGCCGGCCGAGCCCAGTTTCGGCGCCAGCGAGGCGAACGCGGTGTTGCAGGACTTCGCGAAGTCGACGTGGAACTGCACCTTGCCGAGCGCCTCGTCGTGTGAGTTCTTGAACTCGCGTCCGTCCACGTTGAGCGTCTTCGGGCAGTCGACCACCGTGTCCGGCTTGACCGTCCCGCCGGCCAGCAGCCCGTACGCGGAGACCATCTTGAACGTCGAGCCGGGCGGCACCTGCCCGGTCAGCGCGGTGTTCACACCGCCGGCGTCCGGCCCGTTGGCGGTGGCGAGCACGGCACCGTCGCTGATCCGGATGGCGACCAGCGAACTGGGCTGCTTCTCGGCGGCGAGTGCCTGGTCGGCGGCGTTCTGGGTGGGGGTGTCCAGCGTCACCTTGATCGGTTTGCCGTCGACCGGCTCGGAGGTGAAGATCGGCGCCTGCTCGGCGTCGCCGTCCGCGGCCTCACGGGAGATCAGCACGGAGAGGCCGGGGGTGCCGCGCAGCTGGGCGTCGTACTTCTGCTGGAGGCCGCCGTGCCCGACCAGGTCACCGGTGGCCAGGGTGTCCGGGCGCTGCTGGATGTCCTCCTTGGTGGCCGCGTCGACGGTGCCGAGCAGTGCGCGGGCGAACTCCCGGGTGGGCGCGAGCTGCCGGGTCTCCTCGCGGAAGACGGTGCCGGGCAGCGGGCGTACGTCCGATCGGATCTTGTTGTAGACCGGCCGGCGCAAGGCGATCAGATCGAGGAAGGCACCCGGGTCGGCGGCGTCGACCCGGGCTTTCAGGTCGGTCATGTCCACCTCGACGCCGGCCTTCTTGAAGGCGGCGGCCAGGTCCTTCTGCAACGCGGCCAGATCGGTGATCTTTTCCGGACTGACGCCGATCACCACCACCGGCTGCGGCCCGATCAGCGCCTTGCCGCCGGCGTCGACGATCGCCGCCCGTTCCGCCGCGACCCGGCGCAGCCGGAGCTTGTCGCCGGCGGCGAGTTCGGGTTGCAGGACGGCCGGTTCCCAGATCACCCGCCAGCCGTCGCTGTCGGCCTTGGTGGTGCGGACCGTGCTCTGGTACGACCAGTTCACCCCGCCGGGCAGTGTCCACTTCAGGTTGATCGGGGTGGCCGCGACGTCGCCGCTGGTCTTCGGATCGCCGGCGACGGAGAGTTCGAGCGGCTGCTGGGCCAGGTCGCCGTAGAGCTCCCGGATCCCGGTCAGTACCTCGGGGGCGGCGATCTGGCCGCCGCTCGCGGTGACGAATCCGACGTCGTTGAGGTCGCCCCCGCGCCAGCCGTCCAGGAATGCCTTGACGGCGTCCTCGGGCGGTTCCGCGGAGCAGCCGGTCAAACCGCCCGCCGTGAGGAGGAGCAATGCGGCCAAACCGGCGGACGAGCGGCGCATGAGGTTCCTTTCCCCTGTGGGTAGAAAAGCGGCATCCCTGGGTAGCAGATCGAACCGTAGTAGGAACACGCCCGTCACGGTGACCCGCAGCGGGTGATACTCGGCAAACCGGCACATCACCGTGCTGGCACACCCGGGGTGTGAGGGGTGCCGGGCCGGTCGTTCTAGGCTGTGCTCGACACGTTCGAACCCACAGTGCCGTGGGTGAGGGGAGCGCCAGGCCATGGCTGTCGCCGACGAGGCAGCGACCGATGCTGATCAGACTGTGCCCCACGAGGTACAGAAACCCGGACTCGCCCTCACCGGGCGGTTGGGGGCGTCCACCGAATCCGGAGAGCTCGACGAGCCGCTACCCGATGCCGAACGGCTGGTGGAGCAGGCGGTGCAGCGAGCGGGTGAAGACCACACCACCGCGTCGCTGGTCGGCCGCTTCTGGCGGTTCGCCCCCGACGAGGAGCTGGTCGGTTACACACCCGACGAGATGTACGCGGCGGCGCTGGAGCACCGCGACCTTGCCCGCAACCGGCTGCCCGGTGAGCTGAAGCTCGCCATCACCGAGCCGTCCGGCCCGCAGGGGCACACCGTCCTGCGGATCGTCACCGACGACATGCCGTTCCTGGTCGACTCGGTGATTGCCCTGCTCACCGCACACAACCTCCAGGTCTACCTGCTGGTGCACCCGTTGATCGTGGTGCGCCGTGAGCCGCTCGGTGCGCTCGCCCAGCTGGAGGCCGAGGTCGAGCCGGACGACGCGATCGAGGGCGACCTGGTGGAGAGCTGGATCCGGATCGAGATCGATCCGGTGCGCCGGGTGGAGGCCCGCGACCAGCTGCTCAACGAGGTACGGCGGGTGCTCACCGACGTCCGGGACGCGGTCGAGGACTGGCCCCGGATGCGCCAGCGTGCGGTCGCCATCTCGGAGGAGCTGTCCGGCGTGACCGGGCTCCCGGTTCCGGACAAGGACGTCCGGGACTCGATCGAGCTGCTCAGGTGGCTGGCGGACGACCACTTCACGTTCCTGGGCTACCGCGAGTACCGGCTGGACGGCGACGTCCTGAGCGCGGTGCCGGGCACCGGCCTGGGCATCCTGCGCGGGGCCAGCAAGCCGCGCAAGCTGGCCTCCGAGATGGCGCCGGAGGCGTACGAGCGGGCCCTCGAGAAGCGGCTCCTCGTGATCACCAAGGCGAACTCGCGGGCCACCGTGCACCGCTCCGCCTACCTCGACTACATCGGCGTGAAGGTCTTCGACGACGCCGGCAACGTGACCGGGGAGCGGCGCTTCCTGGGCCTGTTCTCCTCCTCTGCGTACCGGACCAGTGTTCGCCAGCTGCCGGTGGTCAAGCGCAAGGTGCAGGAGGTGATGGACCGGTCCGGCCTGTCGCCGCGCGGGCACTCCGGCAAGGACCTGCTGCAGATCCTGGAGACGTATCCGCGCGACGAGCTGTTCCAGATCAAGACCGATGACCTGTACGAGGCGGTCATCGGCGTGCTGCGGATGGCCGGCCGCCGGCAGTTGCGCCTCTTCCTGCGCCGCGACCAGTACGGGCGGTTCATCTCCTGCCTCATCTACCTGCCCCGGGACAGATTCACCACCGGTAACCGGCTGCGGATGCAGGAGATCCTGCTGCGTGAGCTGAACGGCATCGGGGTCGACTACACCACCCGGGTCACCGAGCGGATGCTGGCTCGGGTGCACTTCATCGTGCGTACCGATCCGGCCGCGCCGCCCGGTCCGGTCGACCCGAACGTGCTGGCCGAGCTGCTCGCCGACGCGACCCGGATGTGGGACGACGACTTCTCCCTGGTGCTGGAGCGCAAGCTCGGCGACGAGCCGGCGAAGCACCTGTTCACCCGGTATTCGACGGCCTATCCGGAAAGCTACAAGAACAGCCACACCCCGTACGAGGGGATGCAGGACCTGGCCAAGCTGGAGCTGCTCGAGGAGCCGGGTCAGCTGGCCATGCACCTGTTCCGCCGGCGCCGGCTGGGCCCCGGCGGGACACCCGAACCGGACGAGCGCGACGTGCGTTTCAAGGTCTACCGGTACGGCGAGCCGATGATGCTCTCCGCGGTGCTCCCGGTGCTGCACTCGCTCGGTGTCCGGGTGACCGACGAGCGGCCGTACGAGATCCGCCGGGACGACGGCATCATCTACCTGTACGACTTCGGCCTGCTCCCACCGGCCGGCCACCGCGAGCTGGCCGAGGTCCGACCACAGGTGGAGAACGCGTTCGCGGCCGCCTGGCGGGGCGAGGCCGAGGTGGACGGGTTCAACGAGCTGGTGCTGCGGGCCGGGTTCACCTGGCGGCAGGTCGTGGTGCTCCGGGCGTACGCCAAGTACCTGCGGCAGGCCGGCACCGTCTTCTCGCAGCGTTACGTGGAGTCGACGTTCACCGCGTACCCGGAGATCGCCGGGCTGCTGGTGAAGCTCTTCGAGACCCGGTTCTCGCCGGCCCTGCAGATCGGTGAGACCGAGCGGTCCCGCCGTGCCGCCGAGCTGCGTACCACGATCACCGAGCTGCTCGACCAGGTGGAGAGCCTGGACCAGGACCGGATCCTGCGCTCGTACCTGACGCTGATCGAGGCCACCCTGCGGACCAGCTTCTTCCAGCGCGGCGCCGAGGGGCGCCCCAAGTCGTACGTCGCGTTCAAGCTGGACCCGCAGGCCATCCCGGACCTGCCGCAGCCGCGCCCGAAGTACGAGATCTTCGTGTACTCGCCGCGGTTCGAGGGTGTGCACCTGCGGTTCGGCTCGGTGGCGCGGGGCGGCCTGCGCTGGTCCGACCGGCGCGAGGACTTCCGTACCGAGATCCTGGGCCTGGTCAAGGCCCAGATGGTGAAGAACTCGGTGATCGTGCCGGTGGGCGCCAAGGGCGGCTTCGTGCTGAAGCAGAAGCCGGGCGACCGGGACGAGGCGGTCGAGTGCTACCGGCAGTTCATCACCGCGCTGATGGACGTGACCGACAACATCCTGAGTGGCAAGATCGTCCCGCCGCAGGACGTGGTGCGTCACGACGCCGATGACCCGTACCTGGTGGTGGCGGCGGACAAGGGCACCGCCACGTTCAGCGACATCGCCAACGAGATCTCGGTCCGCAAGGACTTCTGGCTGGGCGACGCGTTCGCCAGCGGCGGCTCGGCCGGATACGACCACAAGAAGATGGGCATCACCGCCCGCGGCGCGTGGGAGTCGGTCAAGAAGCACTTCCGCGACCTGGGCACCGACACCCAGACCCAGGATTTCACCGTGGTGGGCGTGGGCGACATGTCCGGCGACGTCTTCGGCAACGGCATGCTGCTGTCGCAGCACATCAAACTGGTGGCGGCCTTCGACCACCGCCACATCTTCGTGGATCCCGACCCCGACCCCGCGATCTCGTACGCCGAACGCAAGCGCCTGTTCGACCTGCCCCGCTCGTCCTGGGCCGACTACGACAAGTCGCTGATCAGCGACGGCGGCGGGGTCTTCCCGCGGACCGCCAAGTCGATCCCGCTGAGCCCGCAGGTCCGGGCCGTGCTCGACCTCGACCCGTCGGTGACCACGGTGAGCCCGGCCGAGCTGATGCGGGCGATCCTCAAGGCTCCGGTCGACCTGTACTTCAACGGCGGCATCGGCACCTACGTCAAGGCGTCCGCCGAGTCGCACGCCGACGTGGGCGACAAGGCCAACGACGCGATCCGGGTCAACGGCTCGGACCTGCGGGTCAAGGTGGTCGGCGAGGGCGGCAACCTGGGTCTCACCCAGCGTGGCCGGATCGAGTTCGCCCGTGCCGGCGGCCGGGTCTTCACCGACTTCATCGACAACTCGGCCGGCGTGGACTGCTCGGACCACGAGGTCAACATCAAGATCCTGCTCGGCGGTGCGGTCGCCGACGGCGAGCTGACCATGCCGGAACGCGACGAACTGCTCGCCGCGATGACCGACGAGGTCGGCGCCCTGGTGCTGCGGGACAACTACGAGCAGGCGACGGCACTCGGCAGCGCCCGGGCGCAGGCGCACTCGCTACTCCCGGTGCATCGCCGCATGCTCAAGGCCCTCGAGCAGCGCGGCGAACTCAACCGGGAACTCGAGGCGCTGCCGTCGGACAAGGAGCTGGCCGCCCGACATGAGGCGGGGGACGGGCTCACCGCGCCGGAGTTCGCGGTGCTTCTGGCGTACGTCAAGATCAGTTTGGAGCGCGAGGTCCTCGCGGATGAACTGGTCGATGAAGCCTGGACCACCGAAGTGCTCACCCGGTATTTCCCGACGCCGCTGCGCGAGCGGTTCGCCGGGCGGATGGCCGGCCACCGGCTGCGCCGCGAGATCATCTCCACCTCGCTGGTGAACGAGGTGGTCAACCGGGGTGGCACCTCCTTCGTCTTCCGGGCGATGGAGGAGAGCGGGGCGTCGGCCGCCGACGTGATCCGGGCGTACGTCGTGATCCGCGACGTCTACCGCCTCCCGGAGATCTGGGCGTCCGCGGAAACGCTTGACAACGAGGTGCCGACGTCGGCGCAGACCCTGGTCTTCCTGGAGACCCGGCGGCTGCTCGACCGCGCCGTACGCTGGCTGGTCAGCACCCGCCGCTCGCCGATCGACGTGGCCGGCGAGATCGCCAAGCTGCGTCCCGGCGTCTCCACCCTGCTGCCGCAGCTGCCGCAGCTGGTCGTCGGCGGGGAACGCCGGGCCCTCGAGGAACGGGTCGCCTCGCTGGTCAAGGAGGGCGTCCCGGAAGGATGCGCGGGGGCGGTCAGCCGGGTCTTCTACGGTTTCGGCCTGCTCGACATCCTGGAGACGGCGGCGGCCATCGGCCGGGACGCCACCGAGGTGGCCGAGGTCTACTTCGTGCTCTCCGAGCGGTTCGGGGTGGATGCGCTGCTGTCGCACATCTCCCGCCTGCCGCGCGGCGACCGCTGGCAGACCCTGGCCCGGATGGCGCTCCGCTACGACCTGTACGCGGCCTTGGCGGCTCTGACCGCGGAGGTCCTGCAGTCGACGCCGCCGACGGCGAAGCCGGAGGATCGTGTTTCGGAGTGGGAGCAGGTCAACGCGGCGTCGATTGCCCGGGCCTCCAACGCCATGGGCAAGGTCGAGGATTCGCCGGCGGATCTGGCGGCGTTGTCGGTTCTGCTCCGGCAGATTCGCACCCTGGTGAAGACTTCGTCCGCTGCGTGATGGCTGGTGGGCAGGCGGTCTGACGCTCCGCGTCGGGCTGCCTGCCTGCACTGTCACCTCGCCCATTCACCTCACTGGGCCGGAACGGCGACGCTAGCGACAGGCGGCGGTGCGAAGGTGGTGAGCCGGGCTGCGGCGGGCTGCTCCCGAAGCCCTGCCGCGCCCGGCTCACCGTCTGCGTCGCGGTTCCTACTGGTCCCGAGTCGGATTCCGCGACGTCCCCAGACCCACCTGCGGACATGACGCTACGTGACAATCGGCGGGCCACGGAACCGTTGCGATCACGGATGGTCCGTTCGGTTGGCCCGATTCAGGCAGAAGATTCGCCTGATTCCGACACGGGTGGCGATAGCGCATTACGCCGTAACGCTAAGTGACGTCGTCGCGGCGCACGCTGTCCAGCAGGTCCAGCACCTGGCGCAGGGCCGGGCGCAACACCCGCAGCCGGGACAGCCCGACCAGTCGGTCGATCAGCGGCACCGCGCCGTCGATCAGCCGCCGGGTCCGCCGCTGCTCCGGCGACTTGTCGTAGACCCAGAAGAGGGTGACGCCCATCCAGCTGAGCCAGAGCAACTCGGGCAGGTGCTCCCGCAGCTCCGGGTCGACCTTCGCGGTGGAGCCGTCGAGCACCTCGCGGAACAGGCCGATCGAGGCGTCGCGGGCCGGTGACGACTCGCGGGAGAACGGGCTGAGCGGCGACGACGGCTCGGCCGCGGTCTTGAAGAACGTCGCCGCGAACGAGTGGTACGGCGCGTTGGCGTCGACCCCGGCCTGCAGGACGCCCCGCAACCGGGCCGCGAAGTCACGCTCGGTCGCCAGCACGGTCGCGGCCGCCGCCCGGTGCGCCTCCTGCTGATGGCCGTAGAACTCCTGGATCAGGTGTTCCTTGGAGTCGAAGTAGTAGTACGCGTTACCGACGGCAACCCCCGCCTCTTTGGCGATGACTCGCATGGTCGTGTCCGCGTACCCCCGCTCCCGGAACAACCGCAACGCGGTCGCCAGGATCGCCTGCCGGGTCTGCTCGCCGCGGGCCCGCCGCGGCTTCTCGGTGGGCGGCCCGGCCGGGCCGTCAGCGGCAGCTGTCGTCACAGGCCTCACCGTATCCGGGCTCCCGGGTGGCCTGCCGGACGGCCGACGTGGCGGCGATGAAACCGCGGGCCAGCGGCAGCAGCGCCGGGGCGGCCAGCCGGTCGGCCATCCCGCGGTAGTCGGCCAGCGCCCAGAGGCAGGCCAGCCAGGCGGCGTCCCCGGCGTACACCGCGCCGGTGTCGGCGATCAGCGTGAGATCCCGCAGGGTCGCGGCGTGATCCAGCCCCGGGAAACGGCGCCGGGCCTCAGCCGACCCGGCCGCCACGAATTCGAGCGGCACCAGCTGATCCCGGCCGGTCAGCCAGTGCCGCGCCGTCCGGCAGACCGGGCAGCCGGCGTCGAAGAGCACGGTGAACGAACCGATCCGGCCGGCCCCGTGTCCGGCCGGATCGGTGGTCTCAGGCATGCGCCGGTGGCATCGGCAGGCGTGCGGCCGGCGGCAGCGGAGGGACGCCCTGGTGCTGCCGGAGGCGGCTTCGCCGGTAGCGGCCCAGGAAGTAGACGTTGCAGAAGTGCAGGACTCCGAGGACCAGCAGCACCAGGCCGATCTTCATGGAGAGCGCTTCCAGCACCTCACTGGTGCCGATGACCGTTTGCTCGGAGCGCATCGCCACCGCCACGTAGCCGAGATTCAGCAGGTAGAACCCCATGGTGAGGAGCTGGTTGACGGCCCGGGCAAGCCTGGCGTCGCCGAAGACCTCCTCCAGGAAGATCTGCCCGTTGCGCGAGAGCGTGGTCGCCACCCACACGGTCAAGCCGATGCTGATCGCGAGGTAGACGAGGTACATCAAGGCTTTGTGATCCATGCGGACTCCCACTTGAACGCGTTCAACTATTGCGAGCATGACGGTACGCGCTTTGTTGAACGCGTTCAAGAAGAATTTGGGGTACGTGTGATCGGCCGTCCCCAAAACCCACGCCGTCCCGAACGGCGGCCCCCGCGGCCGCCTGCCCGGTCCGGGCCGCAGCGCGGCCGCCGGGCTGAAGCAGTGGGTGACGGCCGCGCCGGGCTTCAGCCCGGTCCGCGGTGTCGCGCCGGGCGGGCCCGGGCGGAGATCAGTGGGCCAGGCCGAGCGCTTCCGCGGCGGCGCGGCCGTTGGCGTGGCTGGCGCCGTGGGTGACGATGAAGGCCCGCGTCCCCTCCGGCCGCCAGTCCGACGGCCAGCCCATCTCGACGACGCCCACCGGGCGCGTCGCGGCCAGCTCGCCGACCAGCTCGCGGCCGGCCGGTGAGCTGTGGATGCGCCGGCCGACCACCACGATCGGCCGGTTCCCGGCCTGGGCGGCGATGGCCTCGGCCGTCGTGGAGCCGGCCACCAGTTCGATGTGCTCGGTGCCGTTCAGGTGCGGCTTGAGACCCCACGGCACCCGGCCCTCGGCGATCGAGTAGCCGGCGACCAGCTGCACCACGAGCGGGGAACGCAGCTCGGCGGGGGAGCCCTCGACGGTCACGGCCCGCCGGGCGGCGGCCACGCCGAGTTCGTCGTCGCGGTTCGCGGCCGGGCGCGGGGTGGCGCTCCAGGCGGCCAGCGCGGCGGTACGCGCAACCGCGCCCTCCAGCCGCCCGAGTTCCAGCCGCCCGTCCCCGACCGCCGCCACGATCTCGGCCGCGACCGCTTCGACAAGCGCCCGGTCCACGTCCGCGCCGATGCAGAGCAGGTCCGCACCGGCGGCCAGAGCGGCCACGGCAGCGCGCGGGATGCTGCCCGCGACTCCGGCGGCGCCCCGCATCTCCAGGGCGTCGGTGACGATCACTCCGCGGAACCCGTACTCGCCGCGGAGCAGGCCGGTCAGCGCGGCCCGGCTGAACGTCGCCGGCAGGTCGCCGGTGAGCGCCGGCACCCGGATGTGCGCGCTCATCACCGCCTGCGCCCCGGCGGCGACGGCCGCGGCGAACGGCGGCAGGTCCCGTTCGCGCAGCAGGCCGAGCGGTACGTCGACGGTGGGCAGCTCGAGGTGCGAGTCGGTGACCGTGGCACCGTGCCCGGGGAAGTGCTTGGCACAGGCCGCCACGCCGGTCGACTCCAGGCCGGTGATCGCCGCGCCGGCGTGCCGGGCGACCAGCGCGGGGTCGGCGCCGAACGATCGGGTGCCGATGATCGGGTTGTCGTCCGCGGTGTTGACGTCGACGGTCGGCGCCAGGTTCAGGTTCACGCCGGCGGCCGCCAGATCGGCGCCGATGGCCGCGTAGACCAGCCGGGTCAGCTCCGGGTCGTCGACCGCGCCGAGCGCGGCGTTCCCGGGGTACGCGCTCCCGGTCCGGTGCCCGAGCCGGGTGACGTCGCCGCCCTCCTCGTCGATGGCGATCAGCACGTCGGGCCGGGCGGTGCGCAGTTCCGCGGTCAGGGCCGCCAGCTGGCCGGGGTCGCCGACGTTGGTGCCGAACAGGGTGTGGCCGGCCAGTCCCTCGGAGAGCAGTTCGAGCGCCCAGCCCGGGGCGGTGTGCCCGGGGAACGCGGCGAGGAGGGTGTGCAGGGCGAGGCGGCGAAGGCCCGGGTCGGTCGACATGTTGTCCTTCCGATGACGCAAAACTGGTCCAGGTGGCCCGCGAGCTGCCATGATCGCTCGGAGTCGATGAGCCACCCTGCGGTTCGGCGACGTTGCCGACCGTTACGCTGCGGCTGCGTGTCGTGCGCCGACACTGTAACAGGAAAGAATCTTTAGTATTAGGGGACGAACGCTATGGCCGCTACCCGCCTACCGGGCACGCCCCGGCTGCTGCGCGCACTCAACGACCGTGCGGCGCTGGACCTGCTGCTCACGCGCGGTCCACTCACCCGGGCCCAGCTCGGCGAAATGACCGGCCTCAGCAAGGTCACCGCCTCGCAGCTGGTCGAGCGGCTGGAGGAGCGCGGTCTGGTGCGGCGGGTCGGTGAGCAGGCCGGCGGACGCGGCCCGAACGCCCAGCTGTACGCGGTCACCCCGACCAGTGCTCACGTGATCGGCGTGGACGTCGGCCCGGACTGCGTGGTCGCCGCGTGTGCGGACATCACCGGCACGATCATCAGCCGGGTCGAGCAGAGCACCAAGGACACCGACGACCCGGTCGGCGTCGTGCACAACGCGGTGGTCCAGGCCGCCGGCGAGGCGGGCACCGACATGTCCTCGGTACGCCGAGTCGTCCTCGGCACCCCCGGCCTGGTGGACCCGGAGTCCGGCGAGATCTCCTTCGCACACGACCTGCCCCGCTGGCACCGGGGCCTGCTCGCCGAGCTGCGCCGGGATCTGAGCACCCCGGTCTTCTTCGGCAACGACGTCAACCTTGCCGCGGTCGCCGAGTCCGGCACCGGCGCGGCGACCGGCGTCAGCGACTTCGCGCTGGTCTGGATCGGCCGGGGCGTCGGCCTCGCCACCGTCATCGCCGGCCGCCTGCACCAGGGCGCCACCGGAGCCGCCGGTGAGATCGGTTACCTGCCGGTGGCCGGTGCCGAGGTGCCGCACAACGCCTCTCGCCGGGGTGTGAAGGGCGCGTTCCAGGCGATCGCCGGAGCCGACGCGGTCAAGGCGATCGGCAAGCAGTTCGGCTTCCGTGGCGCCGAGGCGGCCGACGTGGTGCGCGCCGCCGTCGCGGCCGGCCCGGCCGGCGAGCCGGTGCTGGACGAGCTGGCCCGCCGCCTCGCGCTCGGTGTCGCCGCCATCTGCGTGGTGCTCGACCCGCCGCTGGTGGTGCTCGCCGGCGAGGTGGGCCGGGCCGGTGGCGCCGCCCTGTCCGACCGGGTCGAGCGCGAGGTGGCCGCGATAACGCTGGGCTCGCCCAAGGTCGTGGTCACCGGCGTGGCGGCCGAGCCGGTGCTGCACGGCGCCCTCCGGACGGCGCTCGACGCGGTCCGCGACGAGGTCTTCGGCTCGACCACGAACTGACTCCACACCCGCCTGCGGAGGAGCCGGGCACCCGCGCGAGTGCGGCACCGGCACGCCGTCTCGTTCCGATGCGGGCGCGTGGTTGGATGGATGCGTGCTGGAGGCTGCTGTATCCATTCCGCCCGACGAGGACACCGTCATCGCCTTCGACCGCGTCAGCGTGGTCCGCTCGGGAAATCACCTGGTCCGTGACCTGTCCTGGCAGGTCGAGCTGGATGAGCGGTGGGTGGTGCTGGGCCCGAACGGTGCGGGCAAGACGACCCTGCTCAACCTCGCGTCCGCCCGGATGCACCCGACCCGCGGTACGGCGTACGTGCTGGGTGAGCGTCTCGGGCGCGTCGACGTCAACGAGCTGCGGACCCGGGTGGGCTTCACCACCGGTCGGTTCGCCGAGCAGGTGCCGCCGGCCGAGCGGGTGCTGGACGTGGTGGTCACCGCCGCGTGGTCGGTGGTCGGCCGCTGGCGGGAGAGCTACGACCCGCAGGACGAGGCCCGTGCCCGGCAGCTGCTGGACCAGCTCGGCATGACCGGTTTCGCCGACCGCGAGTTCGGCACCCTGTCCGAGGGTGAGCGCAAGCGCACCCAGATCGCCCGGGCGCTGATGACCGACCCGGAGCTGATGCTGCTCGACGAGCCGACCGCCGGGCTGGACCTGGGCGGCCGGGAAACCTTGATCGGCCACCTCGCCGAGCTGGCGCTGGACCCGGACGCCCCGGCGATGGTGCTGGTCACCCACCACGTCGAGGAGATTCCGCCGGGCTTCACCCACGGCCTGCTGCTGCGCGACGGTGTGGTGGTGGCGGCCGGTCTGCTCGGCGAGGTGATGACCGCGGAGAACCTGACCAAGACGTTCGGGCTGCCGCTGGTCGTGGAGCGTTTCGGCGACCGTTACGCGGCTCGGGCCGGCTAGATGGCGCCGCGGATCGTCGTCGCCGGCAGCGCGAACATGGACCTGGTCGGGCTGGCGCCGCGGCTGCCCCGGCCGGGTGAGACGGTGCTCGGCGACGACTTCGTGATGGCGCCCGGCGGCAAGGGGTCCAACCAGGCCATCGCGGCCGCCCTGGCGGGCGGCGCGACCACCTTCCTGGGCGCGATCGGTTCGGACGCCTTCGGGGTCACCCTGGGCGCCCGGCTCACCGCCGCCGGCGTGGACACCAGCCGGGTACGCACCAGCTACGGCAGCTCCGGAGTCGCCGTGATCATGGTGGACCGGGACGGTGAGAACTCGATCCTGGTCAGCCCGGGGGCGAATCGTACGTTCGTCGACCTGAGCGCCGACGAGCGAGCCGCGATCGCCGGTGCCGACGTGCTGCTCTGCCAGCAGGAGATCCCGCTGGAGACGGTCTTCGCCGCGCTGCGGGCCGGCCGCGAGGCGGGTACCCGCACGATCTTGAACGCCGCGCCCGCCATGGACCTGCCGCCCGGCCTGCTCGACCAGGTCGACCTGCTGGTGGTCAACGAGATCGAGGCCGGCGCGATCATCGGCCGTCCGGAACCCGACATGGCCGCGCTCCTGGATCTGGTCCCGCGGGTGGTGCTGACGCTCAGCGGTGCCGGCTCCCGGTACGCCGACCGGGACGGCCGGGACGAGCAGGTCCCCGCGTTCCGGGTGGAGGTGGCCGACACGACGGCCGCCGGCGACGCGTTCACCGGTGCCCTGGCGGTCGCCTGGGGCGAGGGCCGGGACCTGCTGGACGCGGTTCGCTGGGCGAACGCGGCGGGCGCGGTGTGCGTACAGAAGGTGGGCGCGAGTGGCGCGCTCCCCGAGCGCGCCGAGATCGAGGCCCTGTACGGCGCCTGATCCTCAGGACGACCGGATGGTGGCCACGAACCGGGAGACCTCGGCCCGGAGAACCTCCGCCAGCTGAGACAGGCCCGTCGTTCCGGCCGCCGCGCCGCCGTCCACCGCGACCGCGATCCCGTCGATCAGGTCGCTGATCTCGCGAAAGCTCCGGCTCACCCCCTCCAGCACGCCCACCGCGTCAGCGGCCGCCTGCTGCACCGTGCTCACCTGCCCCATGATCTCCTCGCTGGACGAGGTGGTCTCGTTCGCCAGGGTCTTCACCTCGCTCGCGACCACCGCGAAGCCCTTGCCGGCCGAACCGGCACGAGCCGCCTCGATGGTGGCGTTCAAGGCCAGCAGCCGGGTCTGCGAGGCGACCTGGTTGATCAGGTCGACGGCGTCGCGGATCTGATCCGAGGCGGCACGCAACGAGGTCACCGTCTCCAGACCCCGCTCGGCGTCACTTATCGCGCCGCGGGCGAAGCTGGCCAGGCCGTTGGCGGA
This sequence comes from Actinoplanes aureus, assembly GCF_015704865.1. GTDB lineage: Bacteria > Actinomycetota > Actinomycetes > Mycobacteriales > Micromonosporaceae > Actinoplanes > Actinoplanes aureus. The sequence continues at coordinate 418,933 of NZ_JADQTO010000004.1, forward strand.
CGCACCCATCTGGGTCGCCGCGGTGGCCACCTGTTCCGACACGGTCAGGACCGCCGACTCCAGTTCGTCGGCGAGGGACAGGCGGGCCAGGTCGGCCTGCGAGATCCGCGCGGCGTTGCGGCTCATCGCGTCCAGCGACTGGTTGACCTGCTCCGCGGAGGAGCGGAACGCACCCTGCAACCCGGTGGTCAGGAATCGCCGGTAGAACCGTCCTTCGGCGGCCGCTGCGGATGCGGCGCCCGCCTCCCGGACGAACGCGTCGACCCGGTCCAGCAGGCCGTTCACCGCGGTACGGGTGGCGATCGCGGTCTCCGTGTCACCGATCGGGGGGACGCGCGACTCGAAGTCACCGGCCGACACGCTGCGGAAGGTGTCGGTGATCGCCCGCAGCGCGTCGTCGGTCGCCAGGCCTGGTCGCGGGTCCTCGCCGCCGCGCCTCATCGCGCGGATCCGTTCGTCAGCGACCAGACGAGTTCGTCGTACTCCTGCCCGCGCTCCCGCAGTTCGTTCCCCAGGGCCTGCCAGCCGGCCTGGACCGCGTCCCTGGGGCTGGCCGCCCGTGCCTCGGCGGTGCGCAGCCGGGCGTAGAGATCGCTGACCGCGGTGATCGCGGCCGGCGCGGGCCGGCGGCGGTTGGAGTGGTATCCCACCACCCGTCCGGCGCCGTCGTACGAGGGTGTCACGTGCGCCAGCACCCAGTAGTGCGCCCCGTCGGCGGCCAGGTTCAGCACGTAGGCGAAGATCTCGCGGCGCTCCGCCAGCACGTCCCAGAGCAGCTTGAAGACGGCACGGGGCATGTCCGGGTGCCGGATCACGTTGTGCGGCCGGCCGATCGCCTCGTCCTCACGCAACGCGGAGATCTGCAGAAAGAGATCATTGGCGTACGTGATCACACCCCGCTGATCGGTCTTGGTCACGATCATCTCGTTCTCGCCGAACGTGCGCTCGACCCCGGTGGGGCGTACCTCGGTCGCTCTCATGATTTTTAGATCGTCGCCAACCGGCGGGGTCTCGTACCGGGAAATCGAGGAATCAGCGAGCGACGCGCAACGCCCAGGCGATCAGCGGCGCTTGCAGGGGCAGGCGCCCGTAGGCGACGGCGCGGCGCGCCGGCGAGGCGTGCCGCCAGTCGATCGCCATCTTGACGTTGGCCGGGAAGACCGCGGCGAACAGCGCCGCGGCGGCCAGCCCGCCGGCCCGGCGGGTGCGCGGATGCGCGACGGCGGCGGCCACCGCCAGCTCGGCGACCCCGCTGAGGTGCGTCCAGGTGCGCGGCGATCCGGGCAGCGCGCGCGGGACGATGCTGTCGAACGGCTTCGGCGCGACGAAGTGCAGCACCCCGGTCGTGCCGAGGAACGCCGCCAGCGCGGCGGCGTCCCGCCTCACCGGCGGACCGCCGGCTCCAGAGCGCGCTGAAGGGCCCGGTAGATCCGGCCGAAGCGCTGCGCGTTGTCGGTGCGCAGCAGGAGTACGTCCCCGCCGCGCACCCGGCCCCAGATCTCCAGGTTCCGGCTGCCCCGGTCGTACGAGTGGTCGACCCGCTCCAGCAGCAGGTCGGCGACGGGCACCACGGCCAGGCCGAGCAGGATGCCGCCGACCACCAGCGTCAGGGTGGTGCTCAGCTCGGTGTCCAGGAGAACCGCCACCGCGATGGCGAGGCCACCGGCGAGCAGCGGGAGAAGAATGGTCAGGCCCAGCGCGCCGCGCCATGCGATCACGCTCCAGGACCGGGCGCCGCGCGTGTACCAGACCTGGATCAGGTCGGGCAGGCGGAAGTCGCGGCCGTTCATCCGTACACCGGACGACGTGATGAGCACTTCCGGATCCCGGTAATAGGTGGTCATCTTCTCCTCCTGGGCAACCAATGTAGTCCGTACCCGTCGTAGGCTGGCGGCGAAACGGCTCGATGCGAGGAGGCACGGGGTGGGCGAGTTCGTACGGCTCGAGGTCGCGGACGGTATCGGCACGATCCGGCTCGAGCGGCCGCCGATGAACGCGCTGAACACCCAGGTCCAGGAGGAGCTGCGGGCCGCTGCTCAGGCGGCCACCGGCGACGACGCGGTACGCGCCGTGGTGGTGTACGGCGGGGAGAAGGTGTTCGCCGCCGGCGCCGACATCACCGAGTTCACCACCGTGTCGTACCAGGACATGGTGACCCGGGCGGTGGCCCTGTCCAGCGCGTTCGACACGGTCGCCCGGATCCCGAAGCCGGTCGTCGCCGCCATCACCGGGTACGCGCTCGGTGGCGGCTGTGAGCTGGCCCTCGCCTGCGACTGGCGAGTGGTGGCCGAGGACGCCAAACTCGGCCAGCCGGAGATCAGGCTCGGCATCATCCCGGGCGCCGGCGGGACCCAGCGGCTGGCCCGGCTCGTCGGACCGGCCCGGGCCAAGGATCTGATCTTCTCGGGTCGGATGGTCGACAGTGACGAGGCGCTGCGGATCGGCCTCGCCGACCGGGTCGTCCCGGCCGCCGAGGTGTATTCGGCCGCGGTCGAGCTGGTGCGGCCGTACACGACCGGCCCCGCGCTCGCGCTACGGGCCGCCAAGCAGGCGATCGACGGTGGCCTGAGCGTTGATCTCGCCGCCGGACTGGCACTCGAGTCGCACCTCTTCGCGGGTCTGTTCGCCACCGACGACCGGGTGGAAGGAACCACCGCTTTCGTCGAGAAGCGCAAGCCGAAGTTCACCGGCCGGTAGCGATCAACCGGTTGCGGCCGGTCATTGCCTAGACTGCGGTCATGTCCATCGACCAGGGTGGTCCGAAGCGGTACGCCCTCGGCATCGACTTCGGCACCTCGAACACCGTCGCCGTGGCGCGATGGCCGGACGGGCGTGCCCGCCCGATCCTGGTCGACGGTTCGCCGCTGCTGCCGTCCGCCGTCTACGCCGACGCCGCGGGCAACCTGCTCGTCGGCCGGGACGCGGTGCACAGCGCCCGGCTCGACCCGGCCCGGTTCGAGCCGAACCCGAAGCGCCGGGTCGACGACGGTCTGGTGCTGCTCGGTGAGCGGGAGTTCGAGGCCGTCGAGCTGATCACCGCGGTGCTGGCCCGGGTCACCGAGGAGTGGCATCGCGCGGTCGGGCCGTACCGGCCGCAGACCACGCTCACCTGCCCGGCCAGCTGGGGCGCCGCTCGGCGTACCCTGCTGGCCGAAGCCGCCGCCCGGGCCGGGCTGGAGGGTGCCCGCCTGGTCGCCGAGCCGGTCGCCGCGGCCACCTACTTCGCCGAGATCCTCGGCCGGGACGTGCCGATCGGCTCGGTCGTGATGGTGCACGACTTCGGTGCCGGCACCTTCGACGCGAGCGTGGTGGCGCGTACCTCGTCGGGCTTCGAGGTGCTGGCCGTGGACGGCCGCGACGACCTGGGCGGCCTGGACGTGGACGCCGCGATCGTGGAGTACCTGCGTACCGACGAGTGGGGCCGGCTGATGGAACCGGCGACCGTCGAGGAGCGGCGGGCCCGGCGTCAGCTCTGGGACGACGTCCGGATCGCCAAGGAGCGGCTGTCCCGGGCTCAGTCGGCCGACTTCGTGGTGCCGCTGCTCGACTCCGAGGCGCACCTCACCCGCGACGAGCTGGAGACCGTGGCCAGGCCGGTGCTCGAGCAGACCGTACGCGTCACCAAGAACCTGTTGCGCTGGGCCGACCTGCCGGAGGGCCGGCTGGCCGGCGTCTTCCTGGTCGGCGGCGCGAGCCGGATTCCGCTGGTCGCCACGCTGCTGCACCGCGAGCTGGGCGATCCGCCGGTGGTGATCGAGCAGCCCGAGCTGGTGGTGGCCGAGGGCAGCATCCTGGCCGGTGCCGCGCTGCTGTCCACCGAGCCGGCGGCGCCCGGGCCGACCGAGGAACTGCGGCTGCCGTCGAAGTACCTGCCGAGCGGGACCGGCCTGATCGTTCTGAACGGAAAGCCGGCGGCCGAGTCACAGGCACCCACCGTGGTCGCCGCCGGCCTCGTCGCCGAGCAGCCGGCGGCCGCCGAGACCGAGCTGATCGGCCGCTCCGACATGCCGAACGGTGCGGACTTCGCCGAGACCGAGCTGATCGGCCGCTCCGGCATGCCCTCCGGACCGGACGCCGCCGATCATGACCCGGCCGCCACGGCGGACCCGGAGCCGGAGGCCGGCCAGGCCACCGTCGTGACGGGCACACCGCCGGGATCGGAGTCCGCTCCGCACGTCGCGGAGCAGCCGGGCACCGGCACACCGGTGAGTGAGCGGTCCGGCGAACCCGGATCCGGCCGGCGCGAGATCGACCAGGCCCGGCTCAGCCAGCCGGACACTCCGTCGACGCTTGGCACCGAGCGGCTCGGTGCGGCCCATGCCCCGGCCGAGCCCGCCGAGCCGGCGCCGGAGGACGTCCCGCTGCCGAAGCGGACCAAACGGCCGGTCGCGGCCGAGACGCCGGACGAGCCGGACATGCCGCCGCACCTTCGCCCGCCGGTGGACCCGTGGCCGAACGCGGACCCGTCGACCTGGCGACCGGACCCGGACGCGACGGCCGCCGCCGCGCACCCGTCCGCGGACGACGGCTGGAAGCCCGAGGAGAACTGGGGACGCGGCGACCGCTGGAAGCCGGACGGATCCTGGAAGCCCGTACCCCCGCCGCGCGGGAACCGGCCCACCACGCCGGTGGTCGCGCATGCCCGGCCGATCTCTCCGGTCGCGGCGCAGCCGCACCCGGTCTCGCCGGTGGTCGGCTCCGCCCGCCCGGTGCCCTCGGCGCGCGCCGTCGCTGCCGCACCGCGCCCACCGCGCCAGCAGGGACCGGAGCCGGCCAGGCAGAAACGACCCAAGCGCCGCGGCGGACGGTTCCTGCGCGCGATGCAGATCCTGATCAGCCTGATCACGATGGTGCTGGTGCCGATCGTGGCGCTGGTGCTCGCATACGGGTACGCCAACGGCGCGCCCTTGCAGGAGGACGCGGTGAACGTCTTCGAGGACTTGGCGGAACTACTCGGCTTCCAATAGGCGAAGCGCCCAAGAGGCGAAGGGGACGGCGTGACCGGATCTATCGAAGGGCACGGCGGCGAGCTCGCAATCGCCGCTCTGCGCGCCTACGGCGTGACCGAGATGTTCACCCTCTCCGGCGGGCACGTGTTCCCGCTCTACACCGCCGCCCACGAGTCCGGCTTCGACATCTACGACGTGCGGCACGAGCAGTCCGCGGTCTTCGCCGCCGAAGCGGTGGCCAAGCTGCGGCGCCGCCCCGGCCTGGCCGTGCTCACTGCCGGGCCGGGCGTCACCAACGGCGTGTCCGGGCTGACCAGCGCGCACTTCAACGGCTCACCGGTGCTCGTGCTCGGCGGCCGGGCCCCCGCGTTCCGCTGGGGATCCGGCAGCCTCCAGGAGCTCGACCACGTGCCGCTTGTCGCCCCGATCACCAAGTACGCGGCGACGGTCACCGCCACCGAGAACATCCCCGGCGAGATCGGTGCCGCCCTGACCGCCGCACTCACTCCGCACCGCGGTCCGGTCTTCCTGGACCTGCCGCTCGAAGTCGTCTTCTCCACGGCGGAGGTGGCCCGGCCCGGCGTACCGGCCGTGCCGGTCCTGGAGGCCGACCCGGACGAGGTACGCCGTGCCGCCGAACTGCTGGCCGGCGCGGACCGGCCGGTCATCATCGCCGGATCGGACGTCTGGACCGGTGACGCGGTGAGCGAACTGCGGGCCGCCGCCGAGGCGCTGCGCGTACCGGTCTTCGCCAACGGCATGGGCCGCGGCGCCCTCCCGCCCGGCCATCCGCTCGCCTTCTCCCGCGCCCGCCGGGCCGCCCTCAACGAGGCCGACGTGGTCGCCGTGGTCGGCACACCGCTGGACTTCCGGCTCGGTTTCGGCGACTTCGGCGACGCGCGGGTCGTGCACATCGTGGACACACCGGAACAGCGGGCCGGGCATGTGTCGCCGGCCGTCTCACCGGCCGGCGACCTCGGCCGCGTCCTGGCCGCGCTCGCCGACTTCTCCGGTGACCGGGTGGACCACGAGGAGTGGATCTCCGGGCTGCGGGCGGCGGAGGACGCGGCACGGGCCCGGGACGGCGAGACGATGGCCGCCGAGAGCGATCCGATCAAACCGGCCCGGATCTACGGTGAGCTGCGCAAGGTGCTTGCCCCGGACGCGGTGACGATCGGGGACGGCGGGGACTTCGTCTCGTACGCCGGGCGCTATCTCGAACCGGCGCAGCCCGGGACCTGGCTCGACCCCGGCCCGTACGGCTGCCTCGGCACCGGGCTCGGGTACGCGATGGGTGCCCGAGTGACGTACCCCGACCGGCAGATCTGCGTCCTGATGGGCGACGGGGCCGCCGGCTTCTCACTGATGGACGCCGAGTCCCTCGCCCGGCAGGGACTGCCCGTGGTGATCGTGGTCGGCAACAACGGCATCTGGGGCCTGGAGAAGCACCCGATGCGGGCCATGTACGGCTACGACGTGGCCGCCGACCTCCAGCCGGGACTGCGTTACGACGACGTGGTGCGGGCACTCGGCGGGGCGGGCGAGACGGTGGAGAAGCCGGCCGGGATCGGGCCGGCCCTCCGGCGTGCTTTCGACGCGGGAGTCCCGTACCTGGTCAACGTTCTGACCGACCCGGCCGACGCCTACCCCCGCAGCTCGAATCTGGCCTAGCGACTCAGGGCTTCTGCTGGTCGTCGTCGGGGTCGGGGTGCAGGTCGCGTTCCCACTGGGCGAGCGTCTCGCGGTCGCGGCGGGACTGCTCGGTGTCCATGGAACGCAGGAAGTCCGGGTCGTCGTCCGGCGATGACGGACGCCGCGGTGCGCGCCGCGGCGTACGCGTGACCGGGCGGCCCCACACGAGGTAGGCGATCGGACCGGCGATGGGGATGAGAAGGATCACGAGGATCCAGAGCGTCCGCGGCATGTTACGGACACGATCCGCCGCCAGGCCACTGATGAGGGCCAGGATGAGCAGGACGAGCGCCGCCGCGGCCAAGAAGATGAGCAACCGGACCATGCCGCAATGATGCCCCGGTTATCGCCGGTCGGCGACGATCAGAGCATGACAACCCAACCACCGAGGATCGCCAGCAGTGTGGTGATCAGCGCGTAGGCGCGTACCGAGCGGGGCGCGGCGGCCGGGAAACGGGCTCGCAGGCCACGGGCGCGGTGCAGGGCGAGGGCCACCATCGCCGCCCAGCTGAGCATCGCGGCCGCGGCGGCCAGCCACTGAGCCGGGCCGGAATCGGGCGCGAACGCCGGCCGCGCGGCGAACAGCGCCACCACGGCCGCGGACAGACCGGTACGCCGCCAGGCGAGCCGGGTCCGCTCCGGAGAGGCACCGGGGTCCCGGGTGAGTTCCGCGCAGGCACCCGGATCCCGCTCGTGCTCGGCGCACGGCTCGGGGGCCATCAGAAGACCTGGATCAGCACCGAGACGACCAGGGCGATCGCGCCCAGTGCGACCACGATGGCCAGGACCGCGGGGAACCGGGAGCGCGGCAGTGCCGTACCCAGCCGCATCGCCCGCTCGGTCCGCGCCCAGTGGTCGACCGCCCGCAGCGCGACCACCCCGCCGAGCACCAGCAGCAGGATCGCGATGATCTCGCGCAGGTGGGCGACCGGCAGCGGGGGCAGGAACTGCGCGCAGGCCAGGCCGCCGGCGATCAGCGCCAGGCCGGTCCGGATCCAGGCCAGGAACGTACGTTCGTTGGCCAGCGAGAACCGGTAGTCGGGAGTGGTGCCCCGCTCCGGGTCCCGCCCTGGGTCGAACCATTGGATCAGGCCGCCGAACACCCGTCGATTATTGACCTATCGGGTCAAGAAGCTCGCGCCAGAGAATGCGGACTTCGTCACTCACGCAGGCCTCCCGTGAGTGACCGCAGAGGCACCACGGCGAGTCCTGGCCGGCGCGACCATGGGCCTGCGGCTCGACTTCGACGGGCGGTGGGGGAATATGGGACGCAGGCGGACTCATACCGTCTACCAGCGAAGCGTTTTGGCCGGACATGTCTGACACCTCCTCAAGGCCACTGTAGCGATCGTGATCGCGCCGTGGGTGAGGTGTGTCACTCTGGGTGGCCGGCACCAGTAAAGCTACTGACGGGTAACCTGGCGGACATGTGCACTGCCCGGGCTCACCCCGGCCGGCAGTCAGGTCGACCGCAACGGTGCGTTCAATACAGGAGGGTCGTAGGAGCGCGATGAACATCGTCGTACTGGTGAAGCAGGTACCCGACTCCGGTGCCGAGCGCACCCTGAGCGCTAGCGACAACACCGTCGAGCGGAGCTCGGCGAGCAACGTCATCAACGAGATGGACGAGTACGCCATCGAGGAAGCGCTGAAGATCAAGGAAGCGCACGGTGGCGAGGTGACCGTGCTGACGGTGGGCCCGGCGGGCGCCACCGAGTCGATCCGCAAGGCGCTCTCCATGGGCCCCGACAAGGCGGTTCACGTGCAGGACGACGCGCTGCACGGCTCGTGCGCCGTCGCCACGTCCAAGGTGCTCGCGGCCGCCCTCGGCACGCTCAACGCCGACCTGATCCTGTGTGGTGCCGAGTCGACCGACGGCCGTGTCCAGGTCGTCCCGCACATGCTGGCCGAGCGCCTCGGTGTGGCCGCCCTCACCGGCGCCCGCAAGCTCACCGTGGACGGTTCCCAGCTGACCGTCGAGCGGCAGACCGACGAGGGCTACGAGGTGGTCACGGCCGCCACGCCGGCGATCGTCAGCGTCTGGGACACCATCAACGAGCCGCGGTACCCGTCCTTCAAGGGCATCATGGCCGCGAAGAAGAAGCCGGTGCAGAGCCTCGCCCTGAGTGACCTGGGCGTCTCCGCCGACGAAGTGGGCTTCGCCGGTGCCACCAGCACCGTGCTCGAGTTCTCGAAGCGGCCGGCCCGGTCCGGCGGCACGAAGATCACCGACGAGGGCGACGGCGGCGAGAAGCTGGTCGCGTACCTCGCCACCGAGAAGTTCGTCTGAGCGGGTCGAGGGGAATAGACACCATGGCTGAGGTATTGGTCGTCGTCGAGGCCTCGCAGGCTGCCGGCGTCAAGAAGGTCACGCTCGAGATGCTGACCATCGCCCGTGGGCTCGGTTCGCCGAGCGCGGTGGTCTTCGGTGACGCGGCGCAGCTTACCGACAAGCTGGCCGAGTTCGGTGCGGAGAAGATCTACGTGGCGTCCGGTGAGGACGTCGAGGGCTACCTGGTGGCGCCCAAGGCCACCGTGGTCGCCGAGCTGGTGAAGCGGGTGCAGCCGGCCGCCGTGCTGCTCGGCTCCACTCAGGAGGGCAAGGAGATCGCCGGACGCCTGGCGGTCAAGCTGGACAACGGCCTGCTCACCGACGCGGTCGCGGTCGAGGCCGACGGCACCGCCACCCAGGTGGTCTTCGCCGGTTCCACGATCGTCAAGTCCAAGGTCACCCGCGGCCTGCCGATCGTGACCATCCGCCCCAACTCGATCACCCCGGCGCCCGCCGCGGCCTCGCCGGCCGTCGAGCAGCTGACCGTCGCGGTCTCCGACCAGGACAAGCTGACCAAGGTGGTCGAGCGGGTCGCCGAGCAGAAGGGCTCCCGCCCCGAGCTCACCGAGGCGTCGATCGTCGTCTCCGGCGGCCGCGGCGTCGGCAACGCCGACAACTTCAAACTGGTCGAGGAGCTCGCCGACCTGCTCGGCGGCGCGGTCGGCGCGTCCCGCGCGGCGGTCGACTCCGGTTACTACCCGCACCAGTTCCAGGTCGGCCAGACCGGCAAGACGGTGTCGCCGCAGCTCTACGTCGCGCTCGGCATCTCCGGCGCGATCCAGCACCGGGCCGGCATGCAGACCTCGAAGACCATCGTCGCGGTCAACAAGGACGCCGAGGCGCCGATCTTCGAGCTCGCCGACTTCGGCGTGGTGGGCGATCTCTTCAAGATCGTGCCGCAGGCGGCCGACGAGATCCGCAAGCGCAAGTAGACATCTCGCTCCGAGGGAAAACGGCCCGGCGGTCTTCCGCCGGGCCGTCTCCTTTTCCGGTACGGGCGCCGCGTCCCGCCGAAGCCACACCTCCCGCCCTGCCGCGCGGCCACCTGCCCACTCACCGCCCCACCGCGCCCGCCGGGAAACGCCACGTGCCCCAGCCGAGTCCGGTCAGCTGCTCGCCATAGCGAGCCCGCACTCACGGCCCGACAGCCGCCCGCTGGAGAGCCTTCGTGGTCGGGGTCCAGGTCGGCCCACACTCAATGCTGTCTCAACGGCCTCAAGACAACACTCACGTTGGGCCAAGAAATCCGGACGTGATGGCCGCGCGGGGCGTTGGCGGCGGGTGAGGGTATGGGCGTGCTTGGGCCCGGCGGGCGCCGGGCGGCATGGAGTGGCAGGTGGTCGCGGGGGGACGGCGGGACGGCGGAAATCTCGGCGGGGAGGTGTGGGGCGTACCCCCGCATGGTTTTGATCTTCGCGGTAGGACGGCTGGGGGGTGCGCCGGGCGGAGGGCCTAAGCTGAAAGTGATGGCCTACCTGGATCATGCGGCGACCACGCCGATGCTTCCCGCCGCGCTGGACGCCTACGTCGCCGCGGCGCGGGAGGTCGGCAACCCGTCGTCCCTGCACGCCGCCGGGCGCGGCGCCCGGCGCCTGGTCGAGGAGTCGCGGGAGCGGATCGCCGCGGCGCTCAGCGCGCGCCCGTCCGAGGTGATTTTCACCGGTGGCGGCACGGAGAGTGACAACCTCGCCGTCAAGGGCATCTTCTGGGCACGGCGTGCGGCGCAGCCGGCGCGGGCCCGGGTGGTGGCCTCGGCGGTGGAGCATCACGCGGTGCTGGACGCGGTCGACTGGCTGGGCCGGCAGGAGGGCGCCGCGGTGGCGTCGCTGCCGGTGGACGGTGCCGGCCGGGTGGCACCGGAGACCCTCGCCGAGATGATCGACGAATACCGCGACGAGCTCGCGGTGATCAGCGTGCAGTGGGCGAACAACGAGGTCGGCACGGTGCAGCCGATCGCCGAGCTGGCGCGGATCGCGGCCGAGGCGGGTGTGCCGTTCCACACCGACGCGGTCCAGGCGGTCGGGCAGATCCCGGTGGATTTCGCGGCGAGCGGTGTCGCCGCGCTCACGGTGACCGGGCACAAGGTCGGCGGGCCGGTCGGGGTGGGTGCGTTGCTGCTGGGCCGCGAGGTGCCGTGCACGCCGCTGTTGCACGGCGGCGGCCAGGAGCGCGACGTGCGTTCCGGCACGCTGGACACGCCCGGTGTGGTCGCTTTCGCGACCGCGGTGGAGGCCGCGGTGAAGACCCGGGAGGAGTACGCGACGCGCCTCGCCGCCCTGCGCGACGAGCTGGTCGAGCGGGTACGCGCCGCGGTCCCCGACGCGATCTTCAACGGTTCCGTGGCCGACCGGCTGCCCGGTAACGCGCACTTCTCCTTCCCCGGCTGCGAGGGCGACGCGTTGCTGCTGCTCCTGGACGCGCAGGGGGTCTACTGCTCGACCGGTTCGGCCTGCTCCGCCGGGGTGGCGCAACCGAGTCACGTGCTGCTGGCGATGGGTGCGGACGACGCCCGGTCCCGGTCGTCGCTGCGCTTCACGCTCGGCCACGACAGCACCACGGCCGACGTGGACGCGCTGCTCGCGGCGCTGCCGGGTGCGGTGGAACGCGCCCGCCGGGCGGGTGCCTGGAAGACTCCCAGATAGGCTTTGCACATGCGAGTTCTTGCGGCCATGTCGGGCGGTGTCGATTCCGCGGTCGCCGCCGCGCGCGCTCGTGACGCCGGTCACGACGTCACCGGTGTGCACCTGGCGCTGGCCCGTAATCCACAGACGTTCCGGACCGGGGCGCGCGGCTGCTGCACCCTGGAGGATTCCCGGGACGCGCGCCGGGCCGCCGATGTGATCGGCATCCCGTTCTACGTGTGGGACATGGCCGAGGAGTTCCACGACAGCGTCGTCGACGACTTCGTGAACGAGTACGCGGCCGGGCGTACGCCGAATCCCTGCCTGCGCTGCAACGAGAAGATCAAGTTTGCTGCGGTGCTGGACCGTGCGGTCGCTCTGGGGTTCGACGCGGTCGTGACCGGCCACCACGCGCGGCTGGGTGCCGACGGCCTGCTGCGCCGCAGCGTCGATCTGCCCAAGGACCAGTCCTACGTCCTGGCCGTGCTGACCCGCTCGCAGCTGGAGCGGGCCGTCTTCCCGCTCGGTGACTCGACGAAGGAACAGGTGCGGGCCGAGGCCGCCGAACGTGGGCTGGCCGTGGCGGACAAGCCGGACTCGCACGACATCTGCTTCATCTCGGACGGGGACACCCGGGGCTTTCTGGAACGGCGGCTGGGGTCGGCGCCGGGCGACATCGTGGACGGGCGGAGCGGTGAGAAGCTCGGCACCCACAACGGCGCCTACGGGTTCACGATCGGCCAGCGCAAGGGCTTGGACCTGCGGGTTCCCGCCGCGGATGGCCGTCCTCGATACGTGTTGTCGATCACTCCGGTGACGAACACGGTGACCGTGGGTCCGCGCGAGGATCTCGAGGTGGACGTGGTGACCGCCGAACGCCCGATCTGGCATGAAATTTCGTCTGATGTCTCGTGCGAGGTGCAGCTGCGCGCCCACGGCGAGGTGGTGGCAGCGTCGGTCTCGGTGACTGAGGACGGCTTGACGGCTCGCCTGGAGTCGCCGGCCCGCGGAGTGGCGGCGGGGCAGGCGATCGTCGCCTACCGGCCGGACCCGGGCGGCGACATCGTGCTCGGCTCGGCGACGATCACCGCGGGCACCCGGGCGCCGGCCGATGTCGCCAATGCCTGACTTCCCCTGGCCGTCCGGGGCCGCGACCGGTATCGGCTCGTTGCCCGGCACCGACGTCGCCGAGTCCCTGCGGATCGTCCTCGGCGAGCTGCCGGACCTGCCGCACCTGCCCGAGCTGCCGGACCGCGGCCCGGGCGCCGACATGATCGGCCGGGGTGCCGGGTTCCTGGTGGAGCTGCCGGTCCAGCTGTACGCCGGCCGCTGGCAGACCGCGTCGCGACCCGGCACGGACCTTCGTCGCACCGCCGACCTGCTGGAACGCGACCTGGACCAGCTCACCGAGCAGGCCGACGGGTACACCGGGCCGCTGAAGGTGCAGGCACCCGGCCCGTGGACCCTCGCGGCGAACCTGGACCTGCCGATCGGCGGCCGGATGCTGCGCGACCCGGGAGCGGTACGTGATCTGACCGACTCGCTCGCCGAGGGACTCCGCCGGCACGTCGCGGACATCCGCAAGCGGGTCCCGGGCGCTTCGGTGCTGCTCCAGCTGGACGAGCCGTCGTTGCCGGCGGTGCTCGCCGGTCACGTGGCGACGGAGAGCGGGCTCTCCGCCTACCGGAAGGTCGACGGGCCGGACGCGGCGACACACCTGCGGGCCGTGGTGGAGACCGTCGGGGCACCGGTCGTGCTGCACTGCTGCGCTCCGGACCTGCCGTTGCAGGTGGTCCGGGACGCGCAAGCGGTCGCGGTCGCGCTCGACCTCTCGCTGATCAAGGATCTCGATCCGCTGGGTGAGGCGATCGAGGCCGGGCTGGGCGTCTTCGCCGGCGCCGCCGCCACGTCGGGCGCCGCGCGACCGGACTCCAAGGAGATCGCGGAACGGGTACGTACGCTCTGGCAGCGCCTCGGTTTCCCGGCCGCGCGCCTGCCACAGCAGGTGGTGATCACGCCGGCGTGCGGCCTGGCCGGAGCACCCGCCGGGTACGCTCGCGCGTTGCTCAAGGCGTGCACGGAGGCCGGCCGCCGCATCGCCGAGGTGTAGCTGCGCTCTAGGTTCACTGACACGGAGGTTCTCGGTGGTGGAAAAGTCTGTGGTGGAAGAGTCCACACCCGAGCCGGCGGCGGTGGGCAAGGAGCCGACCGCAGAGGCCGGCACCCGGCACGCCGAGCTCGCCGACGAGATCCGCGGCCATCAGTACCGGTATTACGTTCTCGACGCGCCGACGATCTCCGATCACGAGTTCGACGTACTGTTGCGCGAGCTGGAGGCGCTGGAGACCGAGTTCCCGGCGCTGCGCACCCCCGACTCGCCCACGCAGAACGTGGGCGGCACCTTCTCGACGCTGTTCACCTCGGTCGAGCACGCCGAGCGGATGATGTCGCTGGACAACGTCTTCAACTTCGACGAGCTGACCGCCTGGTCCGAGCGGACGGTGCGGGACGCCGGCGGCCCGGTGCGGTTCCTCTGCGAGCTCAAGGTCGACGGGCTGGCGATCAACCTCACCTATGAGAAGGGCCGGCTGGTCCGTGGCGCCACCCGCGGCGACGGCCGCACCGGTGAGGACGTGACGCCCAACGTGCGCACGATCCGGGAGATCCCGGAGCGGCTGGCCGGTGACGACGTCCCCGATCTGCTCGAGGTGCGCGGCGAGATCTACTTCCCCGGTGAGGCGTTCGCCGATCTCAACGCGAGCCTGGTCGAGCAGGGCAAGGCGCCGTTCGCCAACCCGCGCAACGCGGCCGCCGGCAGTCTCCGGCAGAAGGACCCGAGGGTCACCGCCTCCCGCGGCCTGCGGATGGTCGTGCACGGCATCGGCGCCCGGGAGGGCTTCCACCCGGTGTCTCAGTCGCATGCCTACGAGGCGTTGAAGGCGTGGGGGCTGCCCACCAGCGAGCGGTGGAAACTGGTCGACGACATGGCCGCCGTCCGCGACTTCATCGAGTATTACGGGAAGCACCGCCATGACGTCGAGCACGAGATCGACGGCGTGGTGGTCAAGGTCGACGAGGTGGCCCTCCAGGGCCGGCTGGGCTCGACGAGCCGGGCGCCACGCTGGGCGATCGCGTTCAAGTACCCGCCGGAGGAGGTCACCACCAAGCTGCTCGACATCGCGGTGAACGTGGGCCGGACCGGCCGCGTCACGCCGTACGCGGTGTTGGAGCCGGTGAAGGTGGCCGGTTCGGTGGTCGCACAGGCCACTTTGCACAACGCCCAGGAGGTCGTACGCAAGGGCGTGCTGATCGGCGACACCGTGGTGCTCCGCAAGGCCGGTGACGTGATCCCGGAGATCCTCGGCCCGGTCGTGGACCTGCGGCCGGAGGACGCCCGGGCGTTCGTGATGCCGACCGAGTGCCCGGCCTGCGGCACCCCGCTGGCGCCGGCCAAGGAGAGCGACGTCGACATCCGCTGCCCCAACGCGGAGTCGTGCATCGGGCAGCTCCGGGAGCGGCTCAGCTATGTGGGCAGCCGCGACGTGCTCGACATCGAGGTGCTCGGCGCGAAAGCGGCCTGGGCTCTGTTCGACTCCGGGGTGCTGCACAACGAGGGCGACCTGTTCAGCCTGACCGAGGAGGACCTGCGCCGGGTCCCGTTCTTCGTCAAACAGAACGGTGAGCTCAGCACCAACGCCGGCAAGATGCTGCAGAGCCTGGCGGAGGCGAGATCGCGCCCGCTGGCGCGGGTGCTCATCGCCCTCTCGATCCGGCATGTCGGCCCGACCGCGGCGCAGGCCCTGGCCGTGGAGTTCGGCTCGATGACGGCGCTGGAGGAGATGCTCGCCAAGACCGCAGCCCAGCCAGAGGTCGTGGCGGCGACCGCTGAGGCCGCCGCGGCCGCCGAAGCGACCGACGCCGAGGCGGCGGAGTCGGCCAAGCGGCAGGCCAAGGCGGTCGACCCACTCGCCGCGGTCGACGGCGTCGGCCCGATCATCGCGGACAGCCTTCGCGAGTGGTTCACCGTGCCCTGGCACCGGGAGATCATCCGCAAGTGGCGCGAGGCCGGGGTCAAGATGGCGGACGAGCGGGTGGAGACCGGCCCGCGCCCGCTGGAGGGCCTGACCATGGTGGTCACCGGGACGCTCGCCGGTTATACCCGCGACCAGGCGGCCGAGGCGATCACCACGCGCGGCGGCAAGGTGAGCGGCTCGGTGTCCAAGAAGACCGGGTTCGTGGTGGTGGGCGACAACCCCGGCAGCAAGTACGACAAGGCCGTCGCCCTCAAGGTGCCGGTGCTGGACGAGGCCGGGTTCGCCGTGCTGCTCGCCGAGGGCCCGGAAGCGGCTCGATCAGTCGCCGAGGTGACACCCGAGTCCTGATGCGGTGGCCGGGGTTCGCGGTCACCCTTACGGGGGAATCGTGACGGTTATCACGTGTAGGAGCTTATGACGGTTTAGTAACGCATAGGTGCTTAAGAGCAAAAAACACCATATGGATCTATGGTGTAGGCGATCGGTGATCGAGGCCATCGTGGAGGTCGCATGGATGCCGCTCGCCCTCGCATGGCCGGATTCCGGACCGCCCCCAAGGTGGCCCGGATCGATCCCGGCCTGGGCACCTCCGGCCGGCGGCCGGTCGGCAGGAGGCCAACCGGCCACCACCCTGCCGACCTTGACGCGGCCCGCCAGCTCAGTGGTGTTCCGCTTGACGACCGGGAGCCAGGCGGCCCGCGCCACCGGCGCACCATCCTCATCACGACGATCGTCGCCGTCGCCGGAGCGCTGACGCTCTGGGCGGCCGATCCCGGATCCTTCGCCGGCCTGCCGGCCGGCTTCTGGACGATGGCGCTGCTCGCGATCGCCGCCGACGCCCGCCCCTATCTGGTGCCCGGCCGCCGGGCCAGCGCCGTCGTCCTGCCCTCGATCTGCTTCACCTTCGCGATCCTGCTGGCCTGGGGTGGCCCGCCGGCGCTGGCCGTCCAGCTGGTCGCGGTGACCGTCGCCGGCGTACGGATCCGGCATTCGCTGCGCCGCACCCTGCATCTGGCGCTTCAGCACGCCGTCGCGCTCGGCGCGGCGGCCGGTGTCGCCGCTGCCGCGTCGCTGCGGATCGGCACCGGGCCCGGCTGGGGCGACGCCGTGCTCACCGTCGCCGCCGCGGCCGCCTGGATCGCCGCCCGGTACGTGGTCGCCGCCCTGGTCCGGCGCTGGACCAGTGAGGGCCGCCCGGGTGGCCGGCCGAAACGGCACGGGGTGCACGCCGATCTGCTGGCCACCGCCGCGCTGCTGCTCCTCGGCCCGGTGGTGCTGGTCGCCGCGCACGTCAGCCCGGCTCTGCTGCCGCTGGCCCTGCTGGCGTTGCACGCGGTGCACCGGATGGTCCGCTGGGCCGGCGAGTCGGAGCGGGCCGCCCGGTTCGACGCCCTGACCGGCCTGCCGAACCGCCGGGCGTTGCAGGCCGCGATGACCGAGCGCGCCCCGGACCGTCGCCGCGCGCTGCTGCTGCTCGACCTGGACCGGTTCCGTACGGTCAACGACGCCCTCGGCCACGGCGCCGGCGACCACCTGCTGACCCGGGTGGCGGACCGGCTCGCCGCCGCGGTGCCCGCCCACGACCTGGTCGTCCGGCTCGGCGGTGACGAGTTCGCGGTGCTCGCCACCCGGGTCGAGGGTCCGGCCGCGGCCCGCCGGATCGCGCAGCACCTGGCCGAGACGCTGAGCCGCCCGTTCCCGATGGACGGCACGCCGGTCGAGCTGAGCGCGTCGATCGGGATAGCGCTGCAGTCCGGCCGTCGTGACGGCGGCACCCTGCTGCGCGAGGCGGAGGCCGCGATGTACGAGGCCAAGCAGCGCGGCGACCAGATCGCGGTGCACGGCCCGGATGCCGCTCACCACTCGCCGGAGCGGCTGGCCCTTCTCGCCGACCTGCGTACCGCGCTGCGGCGGGACTCGCCCGACGACGGGATCGTGCTCTTCTACCAGCCGCAGATCGCCATCGCGACCGGCGAGGTGATCGGTGTGGAGGCGTTGCTGCGCTGGCGGCATCCGGAGCGCGGCACGGTCGGCCCGGAGGAACTGCTCCGGGTGGCCGAGCCCACCCCGGTGATGCGGTTGCTGACCAACCGGGTGCTGGAGGAGGTGATCGCGCAGCTGGCCGCATGGCAGAAACAGAAGAAGCCGCTGCGGGCCGCGGTCAACGTCAGCGCCCGCGACCTGCACGCCGGGGACATCGCGGATCGGGTCGCCGGGCTCCTGCACCGCTACGCGGTCCCGGCCGAGCTGCTCCAGCTGGAGATCACCGAGAGTGCCCTGATGGCCGACCCGCACCGGGTGCTGGACACCACCACCCGGCTGAGCCGGATGGGCGTCGCGATCTCCCTGGACGACTTCGGCACCGGCTACTCGTCGTTGCAGCATCTGCGCCGGCTGCCGCTCTCCGAGGTGAAGATCGATCGTTCGTTCGTCCTGGG
This sequence comes from Actinoplanes aureus, assembly GCF_015704865.1. Lineage (GTDB taxonomy): Bacteria > Actinomycetota > Actinomycetes > Mycobacteriales > Micromonosporaceae > Actinoplanes > Actinoplanes aureus. The sequence goes on from NZ_JADQTO010000004.1 coordinate 436,999, forward strand.
TATGGCGACGGACCGGGGCGACGCGGCGATCGTGCGCTCGGTCATCGGCCTGGCCGAGGCGCTCGGTCTGCGTGCGGTCGCCGAGGGTGTGGAGGACGAGGCCACCTGGCGGCTGCTCGCCGCCGCCGGTTGTCACACCGCGCAGGGCTGGTTCCACGCTCGCCCGATGCCGGCCGCCGATCTCGCCGAGTGGCTGGGCCGGTACCGGCCGGTCCAGCCCCGGAAAATAGACTCAGGGTTCGCAGGCAAACCGTCAAACAATGAGGGGGCAGGATGGCCGCCATCTCCCGCGAAGAGGTAGCGCATCTGGCGCGCCTGTCGCGGCTCGCCGTGACCGAGGAAGAGCTCGATCGATTCGCGGGACAGCTCGATGTGATCCTGCAGTCGGTCGCGCGGGTCGGTGAGGTGGCCGCGGAGGAGATCCCGCCGACCTCGCACTCGGTTCCGCTGACCAATGTGTACCGCGACGACGTCCCCACTCCGAGCCTGACGCAGGACGAGGCGCTGTCCGGCGCTCCGGACGCGTACGAGGGCCGGTTCCGGGTGCCGCGCATCCTGGACGAGGAGGACTGATCGATCGTGAGTGACCTGACCAGGATGTCCGCGGCTGATCTCAGCAAGTTGATCACCGCGAAGCAGGTCTCGGCCGTCGAGGTCGCCACCGCGCACCTCGATCGCATCGCCGCGGTCGATGATCGAGTGCACGCGTTCCTCCACGTGGACCGGGAGGGCGCCCTCGAAGCGGCGGCCGCGGTCGACCGCGGGGAGATCACCGGTCCGCTGGCCGGTGTGCCGATCGCGGTCAAGGACGTGGTGACCACCAAGGGCATCCCGACCACCGCGGCCTCGAAGATCCTCGAGGGCTGGAAGCCGCCGTACGACGCGACGATCGTCGAGCGGCTGAAGAAGGCCGGCATGCCGATCCTCGGCAAGACCAACATGGACGAGTTCGCCATGGGGTCGTCGACCGAGTACAGCGCCTACGGCCCGACGAACAACCCGTGGGACCTGGGCCGGATCCCGGGCGGCTCCGGTGGTGGCTCGGCCGCCGCTATCGCCGCTTACGAGGCCCCGCTCGCAATCGGCACCGACACCGGCGGCTCGATCCGCCAGCCCGGTGCGGTGACCGGAACGGTCGGCGCCAAGCCCACCTACGGCGGCACCTCCCGCTACGGCTTGATCGCCTTCTCCTCCTCGCTGGACACCCCGGGTCCGTGTGCGCGGACCGTCGAGGACACCGCCCTGCTGCACGCGGTGATCGCCGGGCACGACCCGCGTGACTCGACGTCGATCAACCAGGCGGTGCCGGACGTCGTGCGAGCCGCCCAGATCGGCAAAAATGGGGATCTGTCCGGCGTCAAGCTGGGCGTCGTCAAGGAGTTCACCGGCGACGGCTCCGAGCCCGGCGTGAGCGCCGCGTTCAAGGAGTCCCTGGAAGCCCTGGTCAAGCTGGGCGCCGAGGTCGTCGAGGTGTCCTGCCCGCACTTCCAGTACGCCCTCCCGGCCTACTACCTGATCGCCCCCAGCGAGTGCTCCTCGAACCTGGCCCGCTTCGACGGCGTCCGCTACGGCCTCCGCGAGGGCGACGACGGCAACCGCTCGCTCGAGGAGGTCATGTCGCTGACCCGCGAGGCCGGCTTCGGCCCCGAGGTGAAGCGCCGGATCATCATCGGCACCTACGCCCTGTCGTCGGGTTACTACGACGCCTACTACGGGCAGGCGCAGAAGGTCCGCACCCTGATCACCCGGGACTTCCAGTCCGCGTTCGAGAAGGTCGACGTGCTCGTCTCGCCGACCACACCGTTCGTGGCGTTCCCATTCGGGTCGCGTACCTCCGACCCGTACCAGATGTACCTCGCCGACCTCTTCACCATCCCGACGAACCTGTACGGCGGCCCGGCCATCTCGGTACCGTGCGGACTCTCCGAGGGCCTGCCGGTCGGCTTCCAGATCATGGCGCCGACGATGGCCGACGACCGGATGTACCGGGTCGCCGCCGCTCTCGAGTCCGCCGTCGGCACGCTCACCCCGCCGGCCCTGTGAGGGAGAACCGATGAGCTACGAAGAGATCCTCACCCGGTACGAGCCGGTGATCGGCCTGGAGACGCACGTCGAGCTGGGCACCAGAACCAAGATGTTCTGCGGCTGCAAGACCGACTTCGGCGCCGAGCCGAACACTCAGGTCTGCCCGGTCTGCCTGGCCCTGCCGGGCGCGCTGCCGGTGGCCAACCGGGCCGGCATCGAGGCGACCATCCGGATCGGCCTCGCGCTGAACTGCGACATCGCCGAGTGGTGCCGGATGGCCCGGAAGAACTACTTCTACCCGGACATGCCGAAGAACTTCCAGACGTCCCAGTACGACGAGCCGCTCTGCACCGACGGCTACGTCGACGTGACCGTGGACGGCAAGGAGTACCGGATCGGCATCGAGCGGGTGCACCTCGAGGAGGACACCGGCAAGACGCTGCACGTCGGCGGCGCCACCGGCCGCATCCACGGCGCCACCGAGTCGCTCGTCGACTACAACCGGGCCGGCATCCCGCTCGTCGAGATCGTCACGAAGCCGGTCCCCGGCCTCGGCGAACTCGCCCCCGAGGTGGCCAAGGCCTACGTGGCCGAGCTGCGCGACATCATCCGCTCCCTCGGCGTCTCCGACGTGCGCATGGAGCAGGGCTCGCTGCGCTGCGACGTGAACACCTCGCTGAACCGGCCGGGGGAGGAGTGGGGCACGCGTACCGAGACCAAGAACGTCAACAGCCTCCGCTCGGTCGAACGCGCCGTCCGCTCCGAGATCATCCGCCAGTCCGGCATCCTCGACGAGGGCGGCAAGATCTTCCAGGAGACCCGGCACTTCCAGGAGACCACCGGCGACACCCGTCCCGGCCGCTCCAAGGAGACGGCGACCGACTACCGCTACTTCCCGGAGCCCGACCTGGTCCCGATCGCGCCGGACCCGGCGTGGGTGGCCGAGCTGCGCGCCGGCCTCCCGGAGAGGCCCAGCGCCAAGCGGGCCCGGCTCCGCCTCGAATGGGGAATGAGCGAACTCGACATGCAGTCGGCCGCCAACGCCGGGGCCGTCGAACTGATCGAGGAGACCATCGCGGCCGGCGCGTCCCCGGCGGGCGCCCGCAAGTGGTGGCTCGGCGAACTGGCCCGGCGCGCCAACGAACAGAGCATCGACCTGGCCGAGGTCGGCGCCACGCCGGCGCAGGTCGCGGCCCTGCAGAAGCTGGTCGACGAGGGCAAGCTGAACGACAAGCTGGCCCGCGCGGTCCTGGAAGGCGTCGTGGCCGGCGAAGGCGACCCGGCCGCCGTGATGGCCGCGCGCGGCCTCGAGGTGGTCAACGACACCGGCGCGCTCACCGCGGCGGTGGACGAGGCGATCGCCGCCAACCCGGACATCGCGGCCAAGATCCGCGACGGCAAGGTGGCGGCGGCGGGCGCCCTGGTGGGCGCGGTCATGAAAACCACGCGCGGTCAGGCAGACGCCAAGGCCGTCCGCGACCTCATCCTTGCCCGGCTCGGCGCTTAAACCTTTCATCAGTACGCGTAACCGCCCGGTCCCCGCTTCGGCGAGGCCGGGCGGTGCCGTACCCGGCCTTGTCTCCCCGCTGCCGGGCTGATGCGGTGGTCCTGCCTTTCTCCCTGGTGGCGCTGCGCATTTGTTCTCACGCTCGCGAGGTGGGGACGGTTTTGGGGCGGCGATGGCCCACTCCGGGCGGTCAGGCTTGATCCCTGCGTGGACCATCACCGCCCCAAAACCTTGCCTACTCACCCTCCGCAGCGCGGCTCGCGGCCGGCAGATTCCAGCACTCGTTCGCAGCCGGCGGTTTCCGGCACCCGTTCCGCAGCGGCGGTTGCCGGCACCCATTCCGTTGCCGGCGGCTCCGGCACCCTTTCCGCAGCGCGCGCTGCTGCACCGGGCGGCCACCTTCGTGAACAGCCGGGCGCGCGGCGGCTCCGGCCTCCTTTCGCAGCGGGCGGGTTCCGGACGCGTTTCGGCAGCCGGCGGCTTTCCGGCAGGCCACCGTGACCGGCGGTTCTGGCATGCGCTTCCGACAGCCAGCGGACTTTGGCCTCGATCCGTCCACTGTGCTCGGCGCACCCCTGTGGCCCCGGCCGTCTTCTACACAACCGGCACCCTCCGACACGTGGTAGAGCGACGGCTGAGGGCCCAGCCGTCGTCTACGCCTATGCCCCGACAGCCGTTCGACGAGGTGGAAGCGTGACGGCTGGGCGGGCCGAGCCGTCGCTGGCGTACCTTGTCTGGCTCGTCAGTGGGTGGGGGTCTGGCGTGTGTTGCCTGTTGGTGGGGTGTTGTGGTTGCCCGCGCTGCGCGTTGACCTTGGCGTTGTTCGGCGAGCGCGTTTGCGGGTTGGTGGCGGGAGCCGCGCTGTGGAGGGTGAGTAGGCAAGGTTTTGGGCGGTGATGGTCCACGCAGGGATCAAGCCTGACCGCCCGGAGTGGGCCATCGCCGCCCAAACCGTCCCCGCTCGCGAGCGTGACCAAGCCGCACCGCGCAACCGAGGCGCAGTTCGTTATCGGCCGTCATTGCGGGGGTGTGTGGGAGCGTTCCCACTGGTGATGGGATGTTCGCTAACAGAAGGGCGTTTGCAGCAAATGGCTGCAACAAACTGCAAATGCGCATTCTCTTGACGGGCCAAGTTGTTAGCGACAACATCGATGGACATCTGTTCTGTAGTGAGCCGGGCACGCGAGGAAGACCCCCAGTGCGCGGCGTTTCCCCATGCCTCGGACGGAGAGGAAACCATGAGCGAGACCAGAAGACGACGGCGCTGGGCGGCGGTGGCGGTCACGGTGCTGACGACTGTCGGCCTCGGTGCGGCCGGTGTGGTCACGGCCCAGCAAGCGAGCGCGGCCACCATCGACCTCAACGCCTACTACGTGCTGAAGAATCAGCACAGTGGCAAGGTGCTGGACGTCTGGAACCTCTCCACCGCCGATGGCGCGGTCATCAACCAGTGGTCGCAGAACAACGGCGACTGGCAGCAATTCAAGTTCCTCGACATGGGCAGCGGCAACTACCGGCTGCAGGCCAAGCACAGCGGCAAGGTGCTCAACGTTCAGGGGGCTTCGACGGCCAACGGCGCGCAGATCATCCAGTCCAACGGTGACAAGAACGCGACCAGCCAGCAGTGGAGGATCCAGGACATCGGCAGCAACATTCAGCTGATCAACCGGAACAGCGGCAAGGCCCTGGAGGTCTTCGAGTGGTCGACCGCTGACGGTGGCAACGTGGTGCAGTACGACGACCAGAACTTCGCCAACCAGCAGTGGCAGCTCATCAAGATGGGCAGCAGCGGCGGGGGCGGCGGCACCGGTCCGACCACGCCGTGGCCCAGCGAGACCGGCAGCGTGAAGGTGAACGCCACCATCAGCGTCTCGTCGAGCGGGCTGGACGGCGGCAACAAGCGGTACTACGGCATCGGTGACGGCGGGCAGAGCGAGAGCCAGGACCCGATGTTCAAGCTCGCCAACGGCGCCACCCTGTCGAACGTGATCATCGGTGCCCCGGCCGGTGACGGCGTGCACTGCGACGGCAACTGCACGCTGCGCAACGTGTGGTGGCTGGATGTGGGTGAGGACGCGGCGACGTTCCGCGGCGGCAGCTCGACGGTGGCCACCGTTGATGGCGGCGGTGCGCGGTCGGCGTCGGACAAGGTGTTCCAGCACAACGGTGGCGGCACGCTGACCATCAAGAACTTTCAGGTCACGAACTTCGGCAAGCTGTACCGGTCGTGCGGCAACTGCTCGACGCAGTACAAGCGGACCGTCGTCGTGCAGAACGTGCGGCTCACCGCCCCGGGTGGCTCGGTGGTCGGCATCAACACCAACTACGGCGACACCGCCACGCTCAGCGGCATCAACATCGTCGGCGACAGCTCGAAGAAGATCTCCATCTGTGACCGGTTCACCGGCAACAGCAGCGGGGACGAGCCGACCAAGACCGGTTCCGGCCCGGACGGTACGTACTGCCGCTACTCGACCTCCGACATCACCTACTCCTGAGGGAAGGCGGCCGGGATCAGTGCGATCCCGGCCGCACCAGCCCGCTCTCGTACGCGAAAGCCACCGCCTGCACCCGGTCCCGCAGCCCGAGCTTCATCAACATCCGCGACAGGTACGTCTTGACCGTCGCCTCCCTGAGATACAGCTCCGCGGCGATCTCGGCGTTGGACAGTCCGCGGGCCACCAGCCGCAGCACGTCGGTCTCCCGGTCGGTCAGTTCGCCGAGCCGTGAGGCGTGGGCCGGGTCGTGCTGCGGCGCCGTGGCCAGTGACTGGATGACCCGCAGGGTGACCGCGGGGTCGAGCAGACCACGACCGTCGGCGACCGTGCGTACCGCGTCCAGCAGCTGCTCCGGCGGCGACACCTTGAGCAGGAAACCGCTGGCCCCGGCCCGGAGCGCCCCGGTCACGTAGCTGTCCTCGTCGAACGTGGTCAGCACGATGATCCGCGTCGCGGGCAGTTCCTCGATGATCCGCCGGGTCGCCTCGATGCCGTCGACCCGTGGCATCCGGATGTCGATGAGAAGCACGTCCGGCCTGGTCCGCAGGACCACGGAGACCGCTTCGGCGCCGTCCGACGCCTCGCCGACGACCTCGATGTCCGGCTGGTAGTCGAGCAGCATGCGCAGCCCGGCCCGGATCATCCCCTCGTCGTCGGCGAGTACGACACGGATCGTCATCGGGTCCTCCTGATCGGGAAGGTGGCACAGACCGCATAGCCGCCGGACGGGCGCGGGCCGGCGCGCAGGGCACCGCCGAAGAGCCCGACCCGTTCCCGCATCCCGATCAGCCCGTGGCCGCCCACGGTGGCGTCGGGGACGACGGAATCTGACGGATCGTTGGTCACCTCGACGGTGAGCGTGTCGCCGCTGTGGCACAGGCGGAGCCGGGTGGGCACGAGACCGGCGTGCCGCAGCACGTTTGACAGTGCCTCCTGCGCGATCCGGTAGGCCGACACGTCCAGGCTTCGCGGAAGGTCGAAGTCACCGACCACCTCCAGCTCGACGGGGAGCCCGGCTGCGCGTACGTCATCGAGCAGCTCGTCGATGTGCCGCAGTGACGGCTGCGGCGCGTGCCTCGGCTTCGGCCTCGTCGCGCAGGATGCCGACCAGGCCGCGCAGTTCCTGCACCGATTGGCGGCCCAGCCGTTCCACGCCGAGCAGGACCTCGCTCTCCATCGGCCGGTCGTCCATCCGGGTACGCAGCACCCCGATCTGCAGGACCATCACGCTCACCGAGTGCGCTACCGCGTCGTGGATCTCCCGCGCGATCCGCTGCCGCTCCTCCATGACCACGGCGCGGTCCCGGGCTTCCCGTTCGGCGTCCAGGGCCGCGGCGAGGCGGGCCAGTTCGTCGCCGCGGTTGCGTTCCCGCCGCACCACCTGGCCGACCCACCAGGACACCCAGTACAGCGTGCCGAAGAACAGCGACTCCCACGCCGACTGCCCACCGGCGAGCACCGCGACCACGGCCATCAGGTGCCCGCCGGCCGGGCCGGTCCAGCGGTGTCGGCCGGTCTGGCGGTAGCCGAGCCACCCGTACGCCAGCAGCAGCGCCACCACGGTCGTACCCGGCGGCCCGGGTATCCCCAGAGCGACCACGGCCGGGAAGGTGGCGGACATCAGCAGCGCTCCGCCGAGCGGTGACCAGGCGGCCAGCACCGCCGCCACGGCGGTGATCGCGACGCTGACCGCCGGGGCGAGGGGCGCCGCCTGATACGCCTGGTCCAGCGTCACCTCGGCCACGCCCAGCACGGTGAGCAGCACCGCCGCGCCGATCGGCAGCGTGCGCCAGGGCGCCGGTACGTGCGGAGAAGGCATGTGGATCACGGTAGCCAGCCGGGATGACGGTGCGGATCAGCCTGCTGGTGGACAGCCGGGCCCTCGCTCGTCCGCCGTGTGACGGACGAGCGGGCGGCGCCGGCCAGCCGCGCGGCGGGGCTCGATCAAGCCCGTGGAAGGCATCGCCGGCACCGGTGCGAGACCTAAGTTTTCCCAGGTCAACGACAACCGAGGAGAACTGATCATGACTGTGACCGCACCTGTTGCCGCCCTTGACAACCCGGCTCGTCGAGTCCTGTGGCGGACCGGCGCCGCGTCCCTGATCGCCGGACCGCTGCTGTTCTTCGCCGGCAGCGTCACCGCGCCGGCGCAGGACTCCGAGACCCAGGCCGGCTACGTCGAATCGCTGGCCCGCGACCCGATGCTGACGCAGGTGTCCGCGCTGCTGCTGCACTACGGCAACATCTTCATCGGCGTCGGCGCGCTACTGCTCCCGCTGCTGGTTCGTGGCCGTAAGGGCGCCGTCGTCACGATCGTCGGTTCGCTGATGATGGCGCTCGGCTTCCTTAACATCTCCGGCAATCTGCTCAGCGACTGGTGGATCATGGAGCTGGGCCGGAACCTGCCGATCGAGCAGGCGGTCGCTCTCGCCGAGGGTGCTCTGGGCCACGGGCTGCTGCAGGTCTGGAACTTCACCGAGATGCTGTCCCTGCTCGGCGTGGTCGTGGCGCAGGTCGGGCTGGCCCGGGCCGGTGTGATCGGCTGGTGGGCCGTTCCGCTCCCGGTGGTCTGCCTGCTCGGCGCGTTCGCGCTGCCGCTGAGCATGCCGCTGTTGATCTCCGCCGTGGTGGGCGCTGCCTTCGCGCCGCTGGTCGTGGCCGGTATCCGGGCGATGCGCCGCCCGGCCTGAGCAGACCGCCCAGGCCACCGGGAACATGTCACCGACTGGGTTGGCTCACCGGTACGGACGCGGCCGGTGCGGGCTCCTCGTCGAGGCCGACCACGTTGCGCTGCATCTCCACGTTCGACTGGCCGGTCCCGCCGAGCTGGATGTCGTCGTACGCCTTGAGCTCGTTGTTCTCGTCGAAGTACAGGACCGACAGGCTCAGCGGCGTCGGCTCCTCCTCCTCGAGCCCGCGCAGCCCGGCCCCACCGGTCGACCCCTCGATCATGAGCCGGGTCGTCATCGGTGGCAGGGGTGCGGCCGACGGCACCGGGGACGGTGCGGCCGACGCCGACGGCGACGGGGCCGGCGCCTCCGGGGCGGGCAGCACACTCACCTCGCGCTGGTGCCGGTGCCCGGCCAGCACCAGCGGCACCACCCCGGAGAGCGGCTGCGCCATGGCCGGATCGTGAACCAGGGCGATGTCCACCTGCTTGCCGGAGCCGCGGATCGTGGTCGCCAGCCGCTCACCCGCCGCGCTCAGCAGCTCGGGGCCGGAGTCGTCCCCGGCCTCGTTCGTCTCGCTCTTGTCCGGGGTGAACTGCGGGTCGCCGATCCCGGCGATGGTCAGCCCGTCCACCTCGGTGAGGGCGTTGTCCAGGACCACCGCGTTGCTCTGCGCGTCCACCGCGGCCTGGATCGCCGCCGAGTCGTGGTTGCCCCGCACGTAGATGTACGGCACCTGGATCGACGGGATCGAGGCGACGTATCCGGTCTCGGCGCTGCTGCCCCAGTCGACGATGTCCCCGGTGTCGATCACCGCATCGATCTCGAAGGTCTCCACCACGGTCCGGATCAAGCCCCAGGAGGACGGGTTGAGGTGCAGGTCGGAGACGTGCAGCAGACGGGTGGTGTTGCCGGCCGGCTCGTAGACCGGCAGCGTCGCGATCGTCGAGTAGACCCGGCTGACGTTACCGACGATGGCCTGCAGCTGCTCGGCGTACCGCCCGTAGTTGTCCGCGATCCGCCGGGCGTCGCCGACCACCGCGGGTGCGTTGATCAGCAGTCCCTCGTACCGCGGCTCGCTGATCGCGTCCGGTCGCAGCGTGCCCGCCGCCAGGCCCAGGCTGCCGGTGGTGATCACCAGCGCGGTCACGCCGGCCGCCGCCGTGCGGCGGACGTCGCGGAAGATGACGGCGGCCAGGATCAGCGCGCTGAGCACGGCCAGCCCGAGGGTACGCAGCCCGAGGCGGGACACCCCGGCCACCACCTCGTCGACCGCCCGGTCACCGGCCGAGCTGAGCGCCGACGGGTTGTCGATCAAGGCCTCGGTACGGCTCTGGTCCAGCGAGCCGAGGGCCACCTTGAGGTGCAGCGGCCCGGAGTGGCTGTCCAGGTGCAGCGAACCGAGCGGCGGGATGTCCACCTCGGTGCCGCCGTGGACGGACGGCGAGATGGACATCTCGGCGCTGAACGGGCCCACGTTGAGGTCGGCGTGCGCGAAGAGCATCACACCGATCACCGAGCCGACGACGCTGACCAGGCCCACCGTGGCGGCGATCCCGGTACGCCGTACCCAGCGGTGCCGGATCACCCGGCCGGCCCGATGCCGGAGTTCGCGCAGTTTCATAAGGGGCACACCCTGCCCGGACCGGTGCGGATTGAAACAGTCATGGCCGTCAACTCCGGCCGGCGCCGCCGTCGGAGAAGACCAGACGGATGATGCGGTCGTCCTCGGGATCCGGCTCGCCGGCCTCCTCCTGGTTGGAGGTGCTCACCCAGAACGAGCCGTCCGGCGCGGTGACCAGGGCGCGCAGCCGGCCGAACTCGTCGTTGAGCAGTTGCTGCGGGTTGCCGAGCACGGTGCCGTTGCCGGTCACGTTCAGCAGGTACATCCGCTTGCCGAGCAGGCAGGCGGTGGCCACCAGGCTGTCCAGCGCGGCCACCCCGCCGCACGACGACTCCGCGGCCGGCCAGCCGACCAGCGGGTTCGTCAGCTTGGCGTCGGTGCCGGGGCCGTCGGCGGTGGGCCAGCCGTAGTTGGCGCCCTTGGTGATCACGTTCAGCTCGCCGGACCGGGGCTGGCCGCTCTCCGTGGCGTACATCCGCTTGGTGCGGTCCCAGGCCAGACCCTGCACGTTGCGGTGCCCGGAGGACCAGACCGGCGAGTTCTTGACCGGGTTGCCGGAGGCCGGCTTGCCGGCCGTGGTGATCCGCAGGATCTTGCCGCCGAGGCTCTTCGGGTTCGCCGCCAGGCTGCCGGCCGGGGTTCCGTCGCCGGTGCCGACGTAGAGCTGCCCGTCCGGCCCGAAGGCCAGCGCGCCGCCGTTGTGGCTCGCCGAGCGCGGGATGCCGGTGAGGATCGGCTGGAGCTTGCCGCCGGCCACCAGTTTGCCGACCCGGTTGTCCCGCTCGGTGGAGTAGTAGACGTACAGGGTCTTGTCGGTCGCGTACTTCGGGGAGACGGCGATGCCGAGCAGTCCGCCGTCGCCGGAGGGGCGTACCTCGCTGAGGCGCTGCAACTCGGTGACCTTGAGGCCCTCGGCGTCCGACTCCGGGCCCACCTTCAGGATGCGGGCGGTGTCCCGCTCGGTGACCACGGCCGAGCCGTCCGGCAGGAAGGCGATGCCCCAGGGCACCTCCAGTGCCTTGGCCAGAACCGTGATCGCGACCTCGCGCTCCTCGCCGTCCGCGGAGGAGGTGGGCGCGACGGACGGGCGGGGCAGGTTGGGCGGAGACCCGGCCTGGTCCGGCCCGGGCGGTCCGAAACTGCAGCTCGCGGTCAGTGCCAGCACGGCACCGAAGGTCGCGACCGCAGCGCGGCCCCGGCGGAAACGCACGACCAAACCACCCCTCTCAGGCTCTGCCGACCAGGGTAGCCGCGGCGTCTGAGAGTTCGCCGACGCTCACTGCTCGGTGGTGGCCGGTGTGCCGAGCGGGTGTCCGCCGGCCGCCAGCACCAGGGGCAGGTTGTCCCGGTTGACGCCGGTCAGGCGGATGACGTTGCCGTTGTCGAGCAGGGCGGAGACCCGGCCGCGCTCGTCCGGGGCGAGCTCGGTGATCCGGCTCCAGGGCACCCGGCTGCCGCCGAACAGGGCGCGCACCCGCAACTCGTCCGGGTAGACGTCGGTGCCGGCGCGCCATGCCCAGATCAGCACGGCGAGCGGGATCAGCAGGATCGGCGCCAGGGCCCACGAGGCACCGGCCAGCGGAACCGCGCCGACGACCGCGATGAGCGCCGCGACCAGGACGGCGCCGGACTTGCGGACGCGAAGAGCGGGACGATTGCGCACGTTCCCATCTTCCCATCCGTTGTGGCCGTCGGCTCCGCCGACCCGGTGCGGCCTTCACGATTTGACCATCGTCATTGGAAGGTCCACGATCCGTGGTAGGAGAACCCGTAACCCGAGCCGGGGAACACTCGTTGACCGGGTGCAGTTCCTACCCCTCGTCCCAGAGGACAGATCGTGGCTGTGCCTCCCCTCGCGCCGGCCCCGTCCCGGCCTGGCGGCCGGACGGTCTTGATCGCTGTGCCGGTGGTGTCGGCGCTGGTCCTGATCGGGGGTGCGGCCGGACTGCTGCCCGCGCTGGCGGCCCTGGCGGTGGGTGTCGGCGTGGCCGGCCTGGGCGCGGGCGCCTTCCTGATCCGTGCGGCGCTGGACATCCACCATGCCGACGGGACGTTCGTGGCCTGCCGGGGCGCCGGCTTCGTCGGGCTCGCCGCGCTGGCCACGGGTGTGACCGCGACCGTGCCGTGGTGGGCGTCCCGGCAAACGGTCGGCTGGCTCACTGCCGGGCTCGCGGTGGTGGCCGGCTGTCTCGTCGTGGGCGTCTCGCTGCTTCCCGGCGCGGTGCGGACCTGGCAGGTCCGGTTGCGGCGGGCGTTCGACGGCGTGGGTCTGGGCGTGAGTCTCGGCTTCGCGGCGTACCTGGTGCCCGGGGCGGCGACCCGGCCGTCCGCGGTGCCCGCGATGCTGATCGCGGCTGGTGGGGCGGCCATCGTCACGGTGATCGTGTTGCGTGCCCGGCCGCGTCCGAACCCGGCTCTCTGGTGTGGCGGCGGGGCGGCGCTGGTCCTGCTCGCGCTCTGCGGGCTCACCGAGCTGGTCGCCTTCGATGTGACCGGTCCGGCCGTGCCGCTGATCGGGCTGCCGATGGTGGCCGGGTTGACCGCCTGCGCGACCGGTGGGTCCCGCCGCGACCTTCCGCTGCCGCCGCTGGAACCGCGGTATCCGGATCAGTACCTGGCGAGCTATCCGCTGCTCGCGGTGCCGGCCGCGGTGGGAGTCGTCGCCGCGCTCTGGCACCTGGTCACCGTCCGCGACTTCAGTACGCAGGCGGTCATCTTCGGTCTCGTGATGGTCAGCGTCCTGGCCGTACGGGAACTGCTGGTGGTCCATGACATCCGCCGGTACGCCGGCCGCCTCCGGGTCGCCGAGGCACATTTCCGCTCCCTGGTGGCCGGCGCCACCGACCTCACCCTGGTGCTCGACGAGCAGCTGACCATCCGCTGGCAGTCACCGGCCGCGGCCCGGCTCTTCGGGCTGCGCGACGAGGAGGTGATCGGCCGCGGGTTCCGCGACCTGATCCACCCCGACGACGCCGGCCCGGCCCAGGCGGTGATCGAGTCGGTGCTGGCGGGCGAACACGAGGGCGGGCCGCCTGTGCTGGTCAGCGCCCGGCTGCGGGACGGCGCGAAACTCTGGCGCGACACCGAGTCGACCATCTCCGACCAGCGGTCGGTCCCCGAGGTGGCGGCGCTCGTGGTGCACGTGCGCGACGTCGGCGAACGGGTCCACCTGGAGCGCACCCTGCACCGGCTGTCCCACCTCGACCAGCTGACCGGGCTGGCGAACCGGCCGGCGCTGATGCGTGACCTGCTGGACCGCCGGCGCCGGGCCGGGCAGCGCGGCACCCTGCTCGTGATCGACCTGCACGGACTCGCCGAGATCAACGACAACCGGGGCCGGGAGATCGGTGACGCGGTGCTGGTCGAGGTGAGCCGGCGGATCCGCGGGCTGCTCGGCGCCGAGGACGTGCCGGCCCGCCTGGGTGGTGACGAGTTCGCGGTGCTCACCGCGGATTCGGCGGTGCCCGCGTACGCCCTGGCCACCCGCATCGTGACCACGCTGGGTGAGCCGTACGCGCTGCCCGGCGCCACCCTCGACCTGCACACCAGCGTGGGCCTGGCCGAGCTGTCCGGCGGCGCCGACTCCGAGGAGGTGCTCCGGCACGCCGACCTGGCCCGGCAGCGGGCCCGCCAGCTCGGCCTGGACCGCGTCGAGTGGTACGACCCGGACGTCGAGATCCAGTTGCATCGCCGGATGGAGCTGGAGCGCCAACTGCTCGGCGCGGCCGGCCGGGGCGAGCTCGACCTGGTGTTCCAGCCGGTGACCGGGCTGCGCGACAACCGCCCGGTCGGCGTCGAGGCGCTGCTGCGCTGGCGCCACCCGGAGCTGGGCACCATCCTGCCGGCGGAGCTGCTGCCGATCGCCGCGTCGCTCGGCATCACCGCGCAGCTCGACGAGTGGGTCCTGGACGAGGCGTGCCGTCACCTGACCACCTGGTCGTTCTCCGACGAGGGCTTCTGGCTGTCGGTGAACGTGGGCCCGCGCGAGCTGCTGACCGCCCGCTTCCCGGAACAGGTCGCCCAGACGCTGAACCGGCACGGCCTCGCCCCGGAACGCCTGGTCGTCGAGGTGGCCGAGACGTGGATCGCCGCGGACGTGCCGGCCATCGTGGCCGCCCTCACCGGGCTGCGCAAGCTGGGTGTCCGGGCCGCGCTCGACGACTTCGGCTCGGGCCAGACCTCGCTGTCGCACCTGCGGCGGCTCCCGGTGGACATGCTGAAGCTGAGCGCGTCACTGCTGAGCAACCCGTCCGAGGCGGTGGTGGGCGGCGGTCCGGCGGTGCTCGACGTGGTGGTGAGCCTCGGTCGCCGGCTGGGTCTGGAGATCGTCGCGAAGGGCCTGGAGACGGCCGAGCAGATCGAGCGGGCCGCGGCCGCCGGCTGCCGGTACGGCCAGGGGCACGCGCTGGGCTACCCGGCGCCGGCCGAGCGCATGGAGGCCTACCTGGAGTCCCACCGGTCCTAGCGGGGCGGTGCGGTGCTCCCGCGCGGCGTGAGGTGCACCCGGCCGGCCTCGACGTTGCCGACCTTCTTGCCGTCGATCGCGTTGAGCAGTTCCCGGGCCGCCTGCGCCCCGTACGCCGAGATGTCCCGGCTCAGCGCGGTGAGCGGCGGGTGCACGAGGCTGCACAGTGGTGAGTCGTCCCAGGCCACGATGGACAGATCGCCCGGCACCGAGAGGCCCATCTCCTGTGCCACCGCCAGTCCGGCGACCGCCATCACGTCGTTGTCGTAGATGATCGCGGTGGGCCGGTCGCCGCCGATCAGCAGCCGCCGGGTGGCCCGGCTGCCCTCCTCGCCGGTGTAGTCGGCGGGCAGCGTGATCACGTTGTCCAGCCCGAGTGAGGCGCAGACCTCGTTGAACGCCTTGGTACGGACCTGGGTGTGCAGCAGGTCGGGCACACCACTGACCCGGGCGATCTTGTGATGGCCGAGGGCGACCAGGTAGCGGACCGCCTCGGTGATGGCACCGGCGTCGTCGGACCAGATCTGCGCGATCGACCCGGTGTCGCCGGGGCCGCCGATCACCACGGCGGGCAGTTGGAGCTGCTGGAGCACCGGGATGCGGACGTCGTCCTCGCGGATGTCGGTGACGATCACCCCGTCGATCCGCCGCTCACCCCACCACCGGCGGTAGACCTCGATCTCCTGCTCGGGAGTGGCCACCACCTGGAGGGTCAGCGCGTACGAGTGAGCACCGAGCTCGGCCTCGAAACCGCTGATCAGTCCCATGAACCAGGGCTCGATCCCGAGGATCCGGGCGGGCCGGCACAGGGTCAGCCCGACCGCCCGGGCACGCGCGCCGGACAGCGCACGGGCCGCGCTGTTGGCGTTGAAGCCGATCTCCTGAGCGATCGCCAGGATGCGTTTACGGGTCGCTTCGGAGACGCCGGGCTGACCGTTCAGCGCGTACGACACGGCGCCTTTGGACACACCCGCACGCCGGGCGATGTCGGCGATCGTGGGCCGCTTCACTCAGTCTCCTCCGTACCCGATGGTGCCGAGCTTAACGGTCGCTGAACGTCCCTTGGCGAGCTCCCTTGACGCTAGGGAGGCGCTTGAGCGGTTAAGTGTTACGGCACGCAACGGCCGGTGTAAAGCGTGGGAGCGCGCCCATGTCCGTTAAATCCAGCTTATCCGCACCTGATGGCACGGAAGAATCACGACTGTAACCGGCTATTGACAGCCGCCGAAGCCGCACATAGCGTCGGCGCAACTTACCCGGTTCAGTGACTTACCTCTCCGCACTGGAGGAAACTATGGAGCGTTTCGGACGACGTGCCCTGCACGCCGCCGTCGCGGGCGTCGCGGCGACACTGCTCATCACCGGTTGCAGCGGTCAGGCCCTGGAGGGCGGGAACGACAGCGACAGCGCGAGCGGCGAGCAGATCACCCTGAAGGTCAACTTCTTCGGTGACATGGGCGAGAAGATGCTCAAGGAGCGCTTCGAGAAGGCCAACCCGAACATCAAGATCACCCTGAACTCCGCCGAGTACAACGCGCACCACGAGGACCTGCAGAAGAAGCTGGTCGCGGGCTCCGGCGCGCCGGACGTCGTGGCGATCGACGAGGGCTTCATGGTTCAGTTCAAGAACCAGGCCGACAAGTTCGTCAACCTGCTCGACCAGGGTCTGGGCAGCGCCGAGTCGCGTTACCTGCCGTGGAAGTGGAAGGCCTCGATGTCTTCCGACGGCAAGCAGATCGGCATCGGCACCGACGTCGGTGGCCTGGCCATGTGCTACCGCACCGACCTGTTCAAGGAGGCCGGCCTGCCGACCGAGCGGGACCAGGTCTCCGCCCTGTGGCCCACCTGGGACGCGTTCATCGAGACCGGCAAGAAGTACACCTCCGCGACCAAGAAGAAGTTCATCGACTCCGGCACCAACCTGTTCAACCCGGTGCTCGGCCAGCAGCCGGTGGGCTTCTACAACGAGCAGGAGCAGCTGCAGATGGAGGGCGGCCCGAAGGTCGCGTTCGACGTCAGCATGAAGGCGATCGACGCCGGCCTCTCCGCCAACCTGGTCAGCTTCCAGCCGAACTGGAACCAGGGCTTCACCGGTAACAAGTTCGCCGTGCTCGCCTGCCCGGCGTGGATGCTCGGCCACATCCAGCAGACCGCGCCCAGCACCAAGGGCAAGTGGGACATCGCCGCGATCCCGGGCGGCGGCGGCAACTGGGGCGGTTCCTGGTGGACCGTGCCGGCGCAGACCAAGCACGCCGAGGCCGCTGCCAAGTTCGTCGACTTCGCGACCCAGC
Organism: Actinoplanes aureus; assembly: GCF_015704865.1. Lineage (GTDB taxonomy): Bacteria > Actinomycetota > Actinomycetes > Mycobacteriales > Micromonosporaceae > Actinoplanes > Actinoplanes aureus. Next base: position 454,078 of record NZ_JADQTO010000004.1, read on the forward strand.
CGGAGCAGCAGATCGAGGTCTTCAAGACGGTCGGCAACCTGCCCTCGCAGCCGGCGCTCTACAAGGACCAGGCCGTCCTGGACTTCAAGCACGAGTTCATGAGCGGCGCCCCGACCGGCCAGATCTTCGCCAAGACCGCGGAGAGCCTGCAGCCGCAGTACCTCGGCAAGAAGAACGGCAAGACCCGTGAGGCGGTCGAGGCCGTCATCACCCAGGTGCAGCAGGGCAAGGTCAAAACCACTGAGGCCTGGCCGAAGGCAGTCGAGGCTGCCAACAAGGTCGCCAATTCCTGACCCGTAGCTGAACGGCGGGGCGACGCGAGTCGCCCCGCCTTCGCCCTAGGAGTGCCTCGTGTCCCTGACCCAGGTCCGCCCGTCGCCGCCGGCGCCGCCGCGGCATTCGGCGTCCGCCGGCAAGGCGAAGCTGTGGTGGCACCGCTTCGACACCAGAACCGTCCCGTACTTCCTGATCGCGCCGTTCTTCGTGCTCTTCGGGATCTTCGGGTTGTTTCCACTGATCTACAACGCCGTGGTGTCGTTGCGCCACTGGCGGCTCGACGACCCCGACAAGACCGGCTGGGCCGGGACGGAGAACTTCGCCCGGCTCTTCTCCGACGAGGACTTCTGGAACGCGCTGTTCAACACGTTCGGCATCTTCATCCTGTCGACCGTCCCGCAGCTGCTGCTGGCGCTGATCATCGCCAACCTGCTCAACCACAAGCTGCGGGCCAACACGTTCTGGCGGGTCGCCGTCCTGCTGCCGTACGTCACTCCGGTGGCCGCGTCCACGCTGCTGTTCGCGATGTTCTTCCAGACCGACAGCGGCATGGCCAACTGGTTCCTCTCGCTGGTCGGCTTCGGCGAGGAGACACCGCTGAACTGGCGGGCCGAGAAGTGGAGCTCGTGGATCGCGATCGCCACGATGGTCAACTGGAAGTGGATCGGCTACAACGCACTGCTCTACCTGTCGGCCATGCAGGCCATCCCGCGTGACGTCTACGAGGCGGCGGCGGTGGACGGCGCCGGCCCGCAGCGGCAGCTGTGGCAGATCACCGTTCCGATGATCCAGCCGGTCGTCATCTTCACCGTGGTGCTGTCCACCATCGGTGGCCTACAGCTGTTCAACGAGCCGATGCTCTTCGACGAGAACCCGGCGCTGGCCAGCGGCGGCTCCGACCATCAGTGGCAGACCATCGCGCAGCTCATCTATCGGGTCGGCTGGCGTGATGGAAACCTGGGCTACGCGGCCGCGATGTCCTGGGCACTGTTCCTCATCATCCTCGTCGTGGCGGGGATCAACGCCCTGCTCACGCGGCGTCTCGGAGGTGGCCGATGAGCGTTCTGACATCTCGTGCGCCGCAGGACACGCGCGGCAGCTGGAAGACCTATTTCAGCCTCGGCGCCGTGCTCCTGCTCTCCGCCTTCCCGCTGTACTGGATGTTCGTCATCGCCACCAGTACCGACGAGGCGCTCGGCAAGTACCCGCCCGTGCTGATCCCGGGCGACCAGTTCATGGTCAACCTGCGGGAGGTCTTCACCCTGCAGAACGTGTACTTCGCCGCCTCGCTGATCAACAGCGTCATCGTCGCCGCGGTGGTCACCGCCTCGACGCTGTTCTTCTGCTCGCTGGCCGGGTTCGCCTTCGCGAAGCTGCGGTTCAAGGGCCGCAACCCGCTGATGTTCGTGGTGATCCTGACCCTGACCGTGCCGAACCAGCTCGGCGTGGTCGCGCTCTACATCCTGATGGGCAAGCTGCAGTGGAACGGGACCCTGCTGGCGGTCATCGCTCCCGGCCTGGTCAGCGCGTTCGGCGTCTTCTACATGCGGCAGTTCATCGACCACGCCGTCCCGGGCGAGCTGGTGGAGGCGTCCCGGATCGACGGCGCGTCGACGATGCGTATCTACTGGAGCATCGTGTTGCCGGCCATCCGGCCCGCCCTGGCGGTCCTCGGCCTGCTGACCTTCGTCGCCACCTGGAACGAGTTCCAGTGGCCGCTGATCACCCTCGGCGGCACCGAGTACCCGACCTCGATGGTCGCCCTCTCCGACCTGGCGAGCGGCAACTTCGTCATCTTCCGCCGGGTGCTCGCGGGCGCTTTCGTGGCCACGGTGCCGCTGCTCCTGCTGCTGCTCATCGGCGGCCGGCAGATCGTGCGCGGCATCATGGAAGGCGCGGTCAAATAAGGCGAACCCCATAAAAACCGCCGGGCCCGCTGCGGGCCCGGCGGTGGGTCTCTCTTCAACCTTTGGACGTACGCCCACGACTCCCGCCGAAATCCCGGCCGTCCCCCGCCTTCGGCGGCTACCGCCGGACCGTCCGGGGCGAACTTTCAGCGATTACTCAGCCCGCACCAACGCGACCTCAGCCGGACGACCGGTCACCCGACGAAGGTGACCGGTCGAGTCGTGTGCCGCTCTGTCCGGACAACGACTCCCGGAACGACTGAGGAGTCCGATGAAGAAGACGCTGAACCGCTGGTCGATCACCGCGGGGGTGATCGTCGCGGTGGTCGCGCCGCTGGCCGGCACGGCCGCCGCCGTCGTGGTGAATCCACCGGTAGGCCGAAGTGGCACCCTGACGCAGGTGGGCCCGATCGCCGAGCACGGTTTCCCGGCCTGGTACCGGGACAGCAACGGGGTCCGGCTCGAGGCGTGCACGACGCTCGACGATCCGCTCTGCTCGACCCTGCCGGACGAGGTGCCGAACCCGGACGAGCCGGTGTCGTACCCCGGCAACTTCCCCGGTGAGTTCTTCTATCAGCTCGCCGGGGCCGAGCTGACGCTCGCCGACGGGACCGAAGCGTCGATCGGCATGGACCTGGAGGGCGCCTGGGCCGCCGAGGAGGTGCGCGAGGGCGACCAGATGGTGTTCGGCCGGATCCGGATCCGGTTCGACGCGACGACCGGTGAGGCGTTCCGGGTCACCCACCCGTACGGCATCGACGAGGTGGTCGCCGACGACCGGGGCCGGATCCGGATGACCGAGGACATCGGCACCACGCCGGGCGCGTTCGGGCAGGCGTTCACCAGCCGGGTCGGCCCGTTCCTGAAGTGGGACCCGGCAGTCGGGCCGCAGGCTCCGGCGGGCTACACCGGTGACCCGGGCGTCGACCACAAGGTGGTCGGCAGCCCCTACGACACCAACTTCGTCCGGATCGAGCAGATCGACCCGGCGACCAAGGCCGTCATCGGTCAGGTCGGGTACACCGACCTGTTCAGCGTCCAGGGTCGGTACGCCGTCAACGCCGGCGTCGACGTCGACCAGGCCACGTACACCACCGGCGCGAACGGCAACGGCGTGATCGAGGTGTACGCCAGCAGCGAACCGGACGAGGTCATCGAGGTGACCGGCGACTCCGCGCTGGGCTTCAGCACCACACCGCTGCGGGGCAGCGGCGGCCGCTACTACGGCCGGTTCCCGGTCACCGGGCCGCTGCCCGCGGGCACCACGATCGAGGTGGTGAACGCCGGGGACGTGCCGGTCGCCAAGAAGACCCGCAAGCTGGTCGACGTCGTCCGGATCACCGCGGCCGAATACGACGCGGACGCCCGTACCCTCGCTGTCAAGGCCGTCTCCAGCGACGGTGACAGCACTCCGCCGACCCTGACCGTCACCGGCTTCGGCCCGTTGACCGGCAGCCCGTTCACCGGGGTCGTCGCGCCGCCCGCCGCGGTAACGGTCACCTCCTCGGGCGGTGGCTCGGTGACCGCCCCGATCACCGGTGGCGGAGCCGTCTTCGGCCCGGTCGCCCCGGTCGCCGCCGTGGTCGCGGACGCCGCCTCGGTGGCCGGCCAGCGGGTCCGGCTCGACGGCAGCGGTTCGGCCGGCGTGATCACCTCGTACGCCTGGGCTCAGACCTCGGGCCCGGCGGTCGCACTCGAGGACGCCGCCACCAGGGTTGCCACCTTCACCCCGCAGCAGCCGGGCGAGTACCGGTTCCAGCTGGTCGTGGCCGGTCCTGGTGGAACCAGCACGCCGGCCGAGGTGACCGTGACGGTGACCGGGGCCGCACCGGCGACGGCGAACGCCGGCCCGGACCAGACCGTGGTCCGGGGACGGTCGGTCACCCTGGACGGCTCGAAGTCGACCGGCGCCGAGTCGTACCAGTGGAGCCGTGTCTCCGGCCCGGCGGTCACGCTGACCGGCGCGACCACCGCGAAGCCGTCCTTCGTCTATCCGGCGCTGGCCCTGCCGGCCGCGCCCGGGCCGAACGCCGCGTACATCTACAACAACGACCCGGTCGTCCTGGAGCTGACCGTCCGTAACGCGGCCGGCGTCAGCACCGCCCGGGTGACCGTCCGCCCGCAGGCCGAGACCCTGTCCGGCCTGGCGGTCCGCTACCGCACCGGCAACAACGAGTGGCGGATCTCCGGCACCAGCAGCGTGCTCGCCGGGCAGCGGGTCACCGCGGTGGTGGGCAGCACGCTGAGCGGCGGCCGGGTGGTCGGCACGCCGGTCACGGTGGACGCGGCCGGCGCGTTCAGCCTCCGGGTCACCGGTCCGAACCCGGGTACGGTCCGGACCATCAGCCTGGTCACCTCGATCGGCGGGCAGTCGCTCGCCGTCCCGGTCAACGTGACGAACTGATCCAGCGCTGAAGTCTGGCGGCGGTCTCCTTCCTCAGGAGGCCGCCGCCAACTGTTTGCGCAGGTAGAGAGCGGACGCGGTGGAGACCTGTCCGGCCACCGCGGCGCGGATCAGCGAACTGCGGTGCCCGGCCCGGCCGTCCCCGGTCTCGGTGAGCAGGTGCGCGTGCACCAGCCGGTCGACGCAGCTCAGCAGCTCCGGCAGGGAATAGCCGGTGAGCGTGCTCAGCTCGGCCGGGCCCAGTTCGCCGAGGATGGCGCAGAGCCGCAGGATCTCCCAGGCCGGCTCCGGCATCCACCGGGTCCGCTGCCGGGCGATCTGCATGGCGACCGCGTGGGTCACCTCGGCGGGCCGCCGGGCGACCGCGACCAGCGCCGGGATGCCCCCGGTCCGTTCCAGCACGGTGTTGTCGCCGAGCACGGTCAGGTCCTGCTCGTGCAGGGGTTCCAGCCGCAGCACCACCGGCGTGCCGAGCCCGGAGAGCGGCCGGTCGGCGATCTGGGACGGATAGCAGTAGGTGAGCACGATGCGCAGGGACGGGCAGTGCCGGCTGAGCCAGGACAGCTCGGCGACGCTCGCCGCGTCGAGGTCGGCCGCGTCGTCGACGGCCACGAAGGCCGGCTCCGGACCGGCGAAGGCGGAGGCGACCAGCTCCAGCTCCGAGCGGCGCAACGGCTGTTCCGGACCGGCCGCGTCGATCACGGCGAGCACCTCGGGGGACACGTCCAGCTGGGCGAGCGCGGTGCCCAGCCAGGCGTGCCGCAGCACACCGACCGACGAGGCACCGTGCCCGATGCCGACCCGTCCCGGCTGGTGCCGCTCCAGTTCGGCGAGGAACGCCGACTTGCCGGAGCCGGCCGGGCCGACGATGTGCACCACCGGCGGGGGGTCCGGCTCGATCAGCACCCGCAGCTCGGTGAGCCGGCCGAGGAACCGTTCCCGTGGCGGCTCTGGACGGACCACGGTGAGCCGGGGAACGACCGGCGCGGGTGGTGGGCCGGGTTCGGCGGCCGGGCCCCGGCTGGCGAGCACGCTGCGCTGCAACCGGACCAGCTCGGCCGACGGCGCCACGCCGAGTTCCTCGTCCAGCAGCTGCCGGCAGCGCTCGAAGATGCGCAGCGCGTCGTCCTGCCGGTCCAGGGCGATCGCCGCGATCATCGCGGCCCGGTAGCCGGACTCCAGGAACGGGTTGAGCTCCATCACCTCGTGCGCCAGGCGCAACGACCGGGCGGCGTCCTGCGACAGCACGGCGGCGGCGTGCTTCAGCAGCGCGTTCACCGCCGCGGCCTGGACCTCCGTGCGCACCGGCTCGGCCCACTCGGCGTACGGGTCCTCGGGGAAGGGCAGTTGCCGGGCCAGGGCCAGGATGCTCTCCTGGGCGGCCAGCTGCTCCGGGCAGTCCGGCCCGTACGCGTCCAGCTCCCGTACCAGCCGGCGCAGCCGGGCCAGATCGAGGTCGGCCCGGCTGGTGTCGAAGAGATACCCGCCGCTGCGGGTGACGATGAACCAGGTGGCCGCCGAGCCCTGCGGCTGGAGCCGGCGCCGGATCACCGAGACGTAGTGCTCGAGCGCGGCGACGTGGTTGCCGGGCAGGTCGGTGCCCCAGACCGAGTCGGCGAGGGAGTCCTTCGACTGGATCCGGTCGTGTCTCGCGGCGAGCACGGCGAGCACCTGCCGGGCTCGCCGCGGCAGTTCGCCGGCCGGTAGCGGGTTGCCGTCCGCGTCGGTCACGGTGAGCTGCCCCAGCACGCTGACGCGCATCTCGCCTCCTCGTCGATCTTCCTGGTCCCGGATCGGCGGCCGAGGTGGGGGACTTGAGGCGTTTCTTCAGCTTTTACTACGCCGGTCCTCAGGGCGGATCCATAACTTCGGCACCGGCCTGACGTACGGAAACTAGGGAGTTCGATGTCACGCGGGAGTCTGAACCGGCGCGACCTGCTCAAGGGGGCGCTGGCACTCGGCGGAGGCGGCCTGATCGTGGGGGCCGGCGGCGGTGCCGTCGTCGCCAAGTCGAGCAAGCTTTCCTCGAAGAACACACCGACGCCGTACACCAGCATGTTCCGCCGTCCGCCGGTGCTGCTGCCGGTCGCCGAGGGCGTCGACGAGCAGGGGCCGTACCAGAAGTACCGGCTCACCCAGAAGGCCGGGAAGGCCAGCATCCTGCCCGGTCTGAGCACCGCGATGGCGGGCTACAACGGGATCTTCCCGGGGCCCACCATCCGGGTGCCGCGCGGGACCCGCAGCGAGGTGCGGATCGCCAACGCGCTCACCGTGAACCGGCTCAACGGCCGGCCCTTCTCGACCGTGACGCACCTGCACGGCTCGGCGTCGCTGCCGCAGTACGACGGGTACGCGAACGACCACACCACGCCCGGGCACTGCAAGACGTACCGGTACCCGAACTGGCAGCAGGCCCGCACGCTCTGGTATCACGACCACAACCACCGGACCACGGCGGAGAACGCGTACGTCGGCCTGGCCGGGATGTACCACCTGGTCGACGAGTACGAGCAGGCGCAGCTGCCGCAGGGTGAGTTCGACGTGCCGATCGTGGTCAACGACATGGCCTTCAAGTCGGACGGGTCGGTCGACTTCGACGACGACTCGCACGAGGGCTTCATGGGCGACGTGATCCTGGTGAACGGGGTGCCGTGGCCGAAGATGCGGGTCAAGCCGCGGGTCTACCGGTTCCGGATCCTGGTCTCGTCGGTCTCCCGTTCGTTCCGGTGGCAGCTGAGCACCGGTGACCCGTTCCACGTCGTGGCGACCGACGGCGGCCTGACGCCGAAGGTGGCCGCCGTGACCACGCTCCGGCACAGCTCCGGCGAGCGGTACGAGGTGCTGATCGACTTCCGGAAGTACCGGACCGGTCAGAAGATCGAGCTGCGGAACCTGAGCAACAAGAACAACGAGGACTTCCGGAACACCGACAAGGTGATGCAGTTCGAGGTGGTCGCCGACTCGGGTGCGCCGGACCCGTACCAGATCCCGTCGACGCTGGACGCCGGTCCGGTGCCGTGGGCCAACCGCGGCGCCCTCGACGTCATGAAGCTCAAGCCGGAGATGGCCACGGCCCGCCGGACCGTACGCGTGGAGCGCAAGCACGGCCTCTGGACCGTCAACGGGGAGACCTGGGACGACGTCGAGCGCAGCGGCTTCCGCCGGGTGCTGAGCAACCCGAAGCCGTACGACGTGGAGATCTGGGACCTGGTGAACGAGTCGGGTGGCTGGTTCCACCCGGTGCACATCCACCTGGTCGACGGCATGCTGCTGTCCCGGAACAACACCTCCGGCAGGAAGCCGTACGCCTGGGAGAACGGCCCGAAGGACGTCTTCTACCTGGGCGAGAACGAGACCGCCTCGGTGATCATGCAGTTCACCACGGGTGACGGCAACGACGGTGGCCGGTACATGCTGCACTGCCACAACCTGGTGCACGAGGACAACGACATGATGATCCAGTTCGCGGTCGGCGACCTGGACGGCAACGACCCGATCGAGGCGGACCCGGCATACGCGGACCACGAGCCGGAGCAGCCGGTCGGGTACGCCCCGAGCCGTCCGCTGGGCACCTGATGCGTATCCATCGCCCGACCCTGCTGTCCCTGGTCCTGCTCCTGCTGATCACCGGGGTGGTGGTCCGGCTCGGGGACCGGCTGGCCGAGCCGGACGCCGTACCGGTCGCCGCGACCGTCACCGACGACGCCGGCGACGAACTGGCCACCACCACGTACGACGGCCCGATGATCCGCCGGCGCGCGGCGATCGCGATCCACCCGGTGGCCGGCGCCGACCGCGCGGCGATCGCCCGGGAACTGCGTGCCGTGGCCGCCCGGGAGGAGGTCGGCGAGCTGACCGACTCGACGTTCGCGGTGTTCAGCGCCGAGATGCTGGAGTACCTGGTGCCGGAGTTGACGCTGGTGATGCCGGAGGGCGTCTCGGTGCACCGGGCCGAGGCGTTCATGCGCGACTTCCGGCCGGCGAGCGTCGGCTTCTACCTGGTCGAGACGGTGCTGGTGCACGACCTGACCTTCGCGGTGCTGCCGGTGGCCGGGGTCGCCCCGGCCACGGTCCGGGACCGGATCGACGCCGAGGGCGTGCTCGCCGACTCGCTCAACCGGTACGAGACCACGGTGCAGCCCGCCGGGGTGACCGTGCGGTACTTCGGCGCGGTGCTCAGCGATGGCCAGATCGCCAGGGTGCGGGCGTCGATCGGCCGGGCCGCCGGGGTTCCGGCCGAGCGTGTGCTGGTGGAGGCGAGCCGGCCGGGGGCGGGCGTGGACCTTTCGCACGGCGTACCCAATCTGGTTGAGCCCCCGCACGGGCACTGACCGCAAGCTGACCACCAGGCCCGGCCGATTCTTCGGCCGGGCCTTCAGCGTTCGCACAGCCAGGCCTTCAGGAAGCGTTCAGCCGGACCAAACCCCACCTTCCCAACATGTACGGAATAACCGCCCTAACCGGGCAATCCATCTCGCTGGTGAGGTCCCACTTGCGCAGAACCTGGCTCTTCGCCGCACTGCTCGCCACTACGGTGATCGCGGTGCCCGCCCCCGCCCAGGCCGCCCCCATCGGCCAGGGCTTCACCGTCACCGCCGCCGACCTGGCCTACATCCTCAAGCAGATCAAGATCGCTGAGGCGCATGCGGCCGCCACCACCAGCGAGACCGGCCCTTGCGGCGCACTGCTCGGCACCGGCCCGAACCAGCTCGCCAGCCCGCTGCTCTCGATGGGCCTGCGCACGGTCGACGGCACCTGCAACCACCTGACCCCGGGCGAGGAGACGTACGGCGCCGCCGACCAGGCCTTCCCGCGTCTCGCCCCGGCCAAGTACCTCCCCGGCTACACCGGCGCCAACGCCCAGGACGACCAGCCCCGGCTGATCAGCAACCTGATCTCCGACCAGACCGCGGCCAACCCGGCGGCGGTCGCGGCGGCCGGCAGTCCGGTACGCAGCCAGCAGAGCGGCACCGCCCCGGTGCTCGACGGCACCACGCTGTTCATCCCGAACGTCACCACCGACGTCGGCCTCTCCGCGCCGTACAACTCGTGGTTCACCCTCTTCGGGCAGTTCTTCGACCACGGCATCGACCAGACGGTCAAGGGCACCGGCACGGTGGTCGTCCCGCTGCGTGCCGACGACCCGCTGATCGCCGGCAAGGACCGCGTCCCGGGCAACGCCGACGACCCGAAGCCGGGCGACGCGAAGTACGTGCCGCAGTCGATGCGGTTCATGGCTCTCACCCGGGCCGGCCGGGAGGCCAAGAACACCGACACCCCGTACGTCGACAACTCACAGACGTACAGCTCGCACGCCCCTCATCAGGTCTTCCTCCGCGAGTACGACGGCGCGGTCAGCACCGGGCGGCTCCTCGAAGGCGCGTCCGGCGGCCTGCCCACCTGGGCCGAGGTGAAGCAGCAGGCACGGGAGCGACTCGGCCTGGAGCTCGGCGACCTCGACGCGCTCAACGTGCCGATGGTGCTGGCCGACGCGTACGGCGACTTCGTTCCCGGCCCGGCGCGCGGCCTGCCGCAATACGTCACCGCCACCGGCCTGGTCGAGGGCAACCTGGCCACCCCGGTCAAGGTCCCGGCGAACGTGCTGCACTTCGACACCCCGTTCCTCACCGACATCGCACACCACGCCACCCCCGCTCCGGCCCTGCGGCCGGACGCCGACACGGTCGCCTCCTCCGACTTCGCCGCTCAGCCGAGGGGCACCTACGACGACGAGATGCTCGCCGCGCACTACATCGCCGGTGACGGCCGGGTCAACGAGAACATCGGCCTCACCGCGGTGCACCACGTCTTCCACTCCGAGCACAACCGGCTGATCTCGGACATCGTCCGCATCGTCGGGGACAGTCCGGAGTGGACCGGCGAGCGGCTCTTCCAGGCGGCCAAGTTCATCAACGAGATGGAATACCAGCACCTGGTCTTCGAGGAGTTCGCCCGCAAGATCTCACCGGCGATCAACCCGTTCCAGCCGTTCGCCTTCACCCAGACCGAGCTGAACCCGGCCGTCTACGCCGAGTTCGCGCACGCGGTCTACCGATTCGGGCACTCGATGCTCACCGAGTCGATCCAGCGGCCCAACGCCGGGAGCCTCTCCCTGCTCGACGGCTTCCTCAACCCGCTCGCCTACACGAACAACGGCACACTGAGCCCCGAGGCCGCGGCCGGCGAGATCGTCATGGGCATGACCGACCAGGTCGGCAACGAGATCGACGAGTTCATGACGGACACCCTGCGGGACAACCTGCTCGGCCTGCCGATGGACCTCGCCGCGATCAACATCGCCCGGGGCCGGTCGGAGGGCGTGCCGACGCTCAACGACTTCCGGCGCCACCTGTACGAGAAGACCGGTGACGGGCGGCTCAAGCCGTACGTGAGCTGGGTCGACTTCGGCGAGCACCTGAAGCACCCGGAGTCGCTCGTCAACTTCGTGGCGGCGTACGGCAAGCACCCGTCCGTGATCGGGGCGACCACTATCGCGGACAAGCGTGCGGCCGCTGCCGCGCTGCTCGAGTCACCGGCGGCCGCCGACTTCTTGAACGCCACCGGCACCTGGACCACTGCGAGCTCCGGCCTGGACGGTGTGGACCTGTGGATCGGCGGGCTGGCCGAGGTCACCGAACCGTTCGGCGGCCTGCTCGGCACCACCTTCGACTACGTCTTCGAGAGCCAGCTGACCAGCCTCCAGAACGGGGACCGGTTCTACTACCTGGCGCGTACCACCGGGATGAACCTGCGCAGCCAGCTCGAAGGGAACTCGTTCGCCGAGCTGATCGGCCGGACCACCGGCGCGTCCGGGCTGCGGTCCGACTCGTTCGCCACCGCCGACTGCAAGTTCGACCTGGCGAATCTGGCCGGGGACGGCGGTGGGGTGGCCGACGACCCGGCCTCCGACTGCGACGAGAGCCGGCTCCTGCTGCGCCACGCGGACGGCACCATCGCGTACCGGGCCCGCAACAGCGTGGACCGGCCCGGCCTCAACGCCCAGTCCGTCTGGTCCGGAACGCTCGACCGGGACCGCGTCGTCGCGGGCAACGACAACGACACCATCTGGGGTGACGAGGGCGACGACGTCCTCGAGGCCGGCGCCGGCAACGACGTGACGCTCGGCGGTGAGGGCGACGACGTGCTCACCGACCAGAACGGCGCCGACTTCGCGAAGGGCGGCCCCGGCAACGACGCGCTCGACGGCGGACCCGGCCTGGACATCGTCCTCGGCGGCGACGACAAGGACTTCACCGGCGGCGGCGCCAACGCCAACGACACGTTCGGCGGCGAAGGCGATGACATGATCTTCGCCGGCGACGGTGAGGACGTGGCCTGGGGCGACTCCGGCGACGACTGGATGGAGGGCGGCGACTCGCCCGACCTGCTCCAGGGCGACAGCGGCAACCTGTTCTTCCTCGACGACGCGAACCGGCCCGGCCACGACGTGCTGACCGGCCAGGGCGGCGACGACGACTACGACATGGAGGGCGGCGACGACATCGGCGTCCAGGGCCCCGGCATCGAGAAGAACGCCGGCGGCTCCGGATACGACTGGTCGATCGCCGGCGACGCCGGGGCGGTCGACGCCGACCTGGACCTGCCGCTCGACGGCCGAGACATCCTCCAGATCGGCGTCCGGGACCGGTACAACGAGGTCGAAGCGCTGTCCGGTGGGGCACACGACGACACCCTGCGCGGCGACGACGTGACCCCGTCCGCGGTGGGCGGCGACGGCTTCCTCGGCTGCGACGCGCTCGACGCCGCCGGCATCGCCCGGATCAACGGCCTGAACCAGGTGGTCACCGAACTGCCGACCCCGGCCTCGGCCGTCGGCAACCAGACCGGGCGGCCCTGCGAACTCAGCGGCAACGTCTGGGGCGAGGGCAACATCCTGCTCGGCGGCGCCGGCAACGACACCTTCCAGGGTCGCGGCGGCAACGACATCATCGACGGCGACCGCTACCTGACCGTCCGTCTCTCGGTCCGCGACGCGGACGGCAACGAGATCCGGTCGGCCGCGAGCATGGCTGAGCTGCGTGCCGACGTCTTCGCCGGCAAGATCAACCCCAAGGACATCTTCACCGTACGAGAGATTCGCGTCGCCCCGTCCGCCGGTGTCGACACGGCTGTCTTCGCCGGTCAGCGCAGCGCGTACGCGGTCACGCCGATCTCCGCGGGCGTACTGGTCTCCGGCCCGGACGGCAACGACATCGTCCGCAACGTCGAGAAGATCCAGTTCGACGACGAGACCATGGATGTCACCGGTCTGCAGGCCTTCCTCGGGGTCACCGCTTTCGCGGGCGACGCCCAGGCGACCGTCCTGATCACAGTTCCGTCCGGCAGCGAGCCGATCACCGGCTTCACCCTGGAGCGGACCGGCGGCGATGCGACCGTGCTGACCTCGCTGCCGGCGGAAGCCCGCAGTCTGGTGGTGCCCGGGCTGGCGAACGGGACGGCGTACACCTTCCGGTTGCGTGCGGAGACGGCTGCTGGGCCGGGCTTGTTCACCGCGCCGTTCGGGCCGGTCACGCCGGCAGCGCCCGTCCCCGGCGACGATGACGGCGAGCGAGTCGGGGACGCCGGAACCGAGGATCCCGGAACCGAGGACCCCGCAACCGAGGATCCTGCAACCGAGGATCCCGCAACCGAGGATCCTGCAACCGAGGATCCTGGCACCAACCCGGTTCCGCAGCCGAGCCCGAACCCCACGACCGCGCCGACGACGGCACCCGCGACCGACCCGACCACCGCAGCGCCGACCACTCCGCCGGTGCCGCCGGTGCCGACCGTGCCGACCGTGCCGACCACAACCGCGCCGCCGGTGCCCGCCGTGCCGACGACGCCGCCGCCGGTGCCGACCATGACGGCGCCCTCTGTGGAGCCGACCCGGCCGGTGACCCCGGTCGCGCCGGACGCCCCGGTGATCGGCCTCGCCACAGCCGGCGACGAGAGCGCCGTGGTGCGTTGGACGGCACCCGCCTACGACGGCGGAACCGAGATCTACGGCTACGAAGTGCAGGCCATCGACGACGAGACCGGCATCGTGGTCGGGGTGGACGTGGCCGCGCCGGACGCCACCGCGCTGACGATGACCGGCCTGACGAACGGTGTCCCCTACGCGTTCTGGCTCCGTGCCGTGAACGCCGCCGGCGCCAGCGACTACTCAGCCATCTCCAACACGGTCATCCCGACCACGTCGGCCGGCACCCCGGGCGGCCCCGCTGTACCAGGACCATCAGGCCCGGTCACCCCGACCGGCCCGACCCAGCCCGGCTCCGGCACCAACCCGACTACCGGTCCTACGCAGCCCGGCACCAATCCGACTACCGGTCCTACGCAGCCCGGCACCAATCCGACTACCGGTCCTACGCAGCCCGGCACCAATCCGACTACCGGTCCTACGCAGCCCGGCACCAATCCGACCACCGGTCCTACACAGCCCGGCACCAACCCGACTACCGGTCCTACGCAGCCCGGCTCCGGCCCGACGAGCCCGACCACCGGCCCGACCCGGCCCGGCTCTGGCACCAGCCCGACCACCGGCCCGACCACCGGTCCCACCCAGCCGGTCCCCGGACCGGGTAACGGCGGAACTCCCGGCCCGTCGACCGGCACCCGCACCGTCCCCGGTGCGGCCCGGATCGGACAGCCGGCAGCCGGCAACGCCCTGGCCGTAGTGCGCTGGACCGCTCCCGCCAGCAACGGCGGGTCTCCGATCCTGCGCTACGAGATCCGGGTGCTCGACGCCAAGAACCGCCAGGTAGGCACCCTCCGGACGGCCACATCCGCAGCCGCGGTCCGAACCGTCACCGGCCTCGCCAACGGAACGCCCTACCGCTTCCAGGTCCGAGCGATAAACGCGATCGGCGCCGGCCCCTGGTCCTCGGCGAGCACCTCGGTGACGCCGCGCACCGTACCCGGAAAGCCCCGCTCGCTGACCGCCAAGCCCGGCCGAACCGGCGGCGCTCCGACCGCCACCGCCCGCTGGACAGCCCCGGCCACCACCGGCGGCACGAAGATCACCGCCTACCGGGTCACCTACCAGCGCCTTACAAGCAAGGGAGTCAACCGCGGCGCACCCACCGTGACCACCCGCTCGGCCACAGCCCGCTCGGCCACCTTCACCGCCCCGCGCGGCGTACCGGCCGGCACCCGCTACCGAGTCACCGTCCAGGCCGTCAACGCAGCCGGCGCCGGCCCCGGACTCCGAACCACCACAACAGTTCGCTGACCCAAGACAAAGCGGCGCCGCTGTCCCCCGGACGGCGGCGCCGCCGCGTTGCGCTGCCGGAACACCCGAAGCAGATGTCAACGCCCGTTCTTGGACCGGTCTGGTAGGTCGCGGCGCCTTACCTGGCCGGTCGGGCACTGTGCTCGCTCAGGACACGAAGTAGGGCGCCGCAGTGGGATCAAGCGCGAGCTCGAGGTAGCGCTTCTGCCGGTCGCCGATCTCCGGGACGGCATCCGGCGCAAACCATGCCACATCGATCGACTCGTCATCGTTGACCCGAGCCTCGCCGCCGACGGCCCGGCAGGCCAAGCTCACCTCGAACCAGTAGACCTGATCCCCGTTAGCAATCCGGCGAAGCTCCAGGGCCTCCACAGCGAGGATCCGCTCAACGGCGACCTCAACAGCGGTCTCCTCATAAACCTCCCGGATCGCGCCGGCCGCCGGCTGCTCACCCGGCTCAAGGACGCCACTGAGCAGCGACCATCGGTGATCGTCACTACGCCGGTTGAGCAGCACCCGCCCCGCGTCGTCGAAAACCACAGCGGTGACGCTGGGCAGCGGAAGCGGCGCATGCCCGATGTGCCGCCGCAGCTCCAAGATGAATTCCGGAGTAGCCACAAAGCGACCTTAACCGCCCCCGCCTCCCTCCCCGCGCCGAAACTCCAGCCCCCGCCGACCGTGGCTCCCCGACCTTGTGCCCCGCCCCGGTCCGGCTGGCGCCGAAGCACCGAATAGGGCCGTCGTCGGTTGGCTGGACGGGCCAGCCAGCCGGGCACCCGGCCGCCCCGGGGAGAGGGCGGACGGGTCCGGCTAGCGGCGGGCACCGACTGGAGCCGGCGTTAGGTGGCTGGCCGCCAGCCGGCGGTCTCGGCTGGCCCTGACGCACCGAACGGGGCCTCCATTCGGTGGCTGAACGCCAGCTTGACGGCCCGGCGCATGGGAAAGAGGGCAGGCGAAGTTCGGCCGTCGTTTGCGCACGTTGTGGGGCGTGGTGAGGTGCGTGGGCTACGGCTGGCAGTGGTCGGCCGTCGCTCGCGGGCGTCAGGAGGGGGTCGGGTGGGGGAGCGATGCTGCCCGTTGGACCCGGCGGGTCCGGGGCGCGCTCGTGCGGCCGTGATGCCGGTGCGCGCGGGCCGGGGGCGACGCCGTGGGGGCGTGGTCGTGGACGGCGGTTTCGCCGGCTGTGGTTGAGCGGGCCGGGAGAACGCCACCCGAACAACCACACAACCATGACCAGGCGGGGCCGGGCCGTTTGATTCGGCGCCGGCCCCGGTGGGCGTACCGGATTATTCGGGAACTCGGCGGTAGGCGCCGTCGCTGGCGCTGGTGGCCATCGAGGCGTAGGCGCGCAGCGCCGCCGAGACCGGGCGCTGGCGCGCGACCGGCGTGTAGGGCTTGGGGCGGCGCTCCTGCTCGTGCCGGCGCTGGGCCAGGACGTCGTCGTGGACGTTCAGGGTGATGCTGCGGCCGGGGATGTCGATGATGATCTCGTCACCTGTCTCCACCAGGGCGATCAAGCCGCCGGCGGCCGCCTCGGGGGAGACGTGGCCGATGGAGAGGCCGGAGGTGCCGCCGGAGAAGCGGCCATCGGTGATCAGCGCGCAGGCCTTGCCGAGGCCGCGGCCCTTCAGGAACGAGGTCGGGTAGAGCATCTCCTGCATGCCGGGGCCACCGCGCGGGCCTTCGTAGCGGATCACCACGACGTCGCCCTCGGTGACCTCCTTGCCGAGGATGCCGGTGACCGCGTCGTCCTGGGACTCGTAGACCTTGGCCGGGCCGGTGAATTTCCAGATCTCCTCGGAGACGCCGGCGGTCTTGACGACGCAGCCGTCCGGGGCGAGGTTGCCGAAGAGGATGGCCAGGCCGCCGTCCGCGGTGTACGCGTGATCAACCGACCGGATGCAGCCGGATTCAGCGTCGGTGTCGAGCGTGGCCCAGCGGTTCTGAGTGGAGAACGGCTGGGTGGTCCGCACCCCGCCGGGCGCCGCGTGGAACAGCTCCAGCGCCTCAGCCGACGCCGATCCGCCCCGGATGTCCCATTTGTCCAGCCAGGCTTCCAGCGAGGGCGAGTGCACGGACCGGACCCCGGTCTTGAGCGCACCGCCCCGGTTGAGCTCGCCGAGCAGAGCGGGGATGCCACCGGCCCGGTGCACGTCCTCCATGTGGTACTTCGGACTGTTCGGCGCGACCTTGGACAAGCAGGGCACCCGGCGCGAGACGGCGTCGATGTCGGAGACGCTGAAGTCCAGCTCGGCCTCGCGGGCCGCGGCGAGCAGGTGCAGCACCGTGTTGGTGGAGCCGCCCATCGCCACGTCCAGGGCGACCGCGTTCTCGAAGGCGTCCCGGCTGGCGATCGAGCGGGGGAGCACCGACTCGTCGTCCTTCTCGTAGTACTCCTTGGCGATCTGCACGATCAGCCGGCCGGCCTCGGTGAAGAGCGCCTTGCGGGAGGCGTGCGTGGCAAGCGTCGACCCGTTGCCGGGCAGGGAGAGCCCGATCGCCTCGGTGAGGCAGTTCATCGAGTTGGCGGTGAACATGCCGGAGCAGGAGCCGCAGGTCGGGCAGGCGGAGCGCTCGATGGTGTCGAGCTGCTCGTCGGTGACGTTCTCGTTGGCGCTGGCGCTCATCGCGTCGACCAGGTCGAGCTTGTCGTGCACCACGCCCTCGATGGCGATCGTCTTGCCGGCCTCCATCGGGCCGCCGGAGACGAAGACCGTGGGGATGTTGAGCCGCAGCGCGGCGATCAGCATGCCGGGGGTGATCTTGTCGCAGTTCGAGATGCAGACCAGGGCGTCGGCGCAGTGCGCGTTCACCATGTACTCCACCGCGTCGGCGATCAGCTCGCGACTGGGCAGGGAGTAGAGCATGCCGCCGTGGCCCATGGCGATGCCGTCGTCGACCGCGATGGTGTTGAACTCGCGCCCGACCCCGCCGGCCTCGGCGATCGACTCGGCGACCAGGCCGCCGAGGTCCTTGAGATGCACATGCCCCGGTACGAACTGGGTGTAACTGTTGGCGATGGCGACGATCGGCTTACCGAAGTCGTCGTCGGTCATGCCGGTGGCGCGCCACAGGGCGCGCGCGCCGGCCATCGTGCGACCGTGGGTCGAGGTCCGGGAGCGCAGCTCAGGCATCCCCCCATACTGCCACCGGCTGGTCGGGGATAGGCCACGGACGTCCACAGCTCGGGACGCCGGGGGCTGTCGGAATCGACGGAGATCCGGCACAGTGTGTCCGTGCATTCACCGTCCGGATTGGAGCTGGCCGGTCTGGCATGCCTGCTGGCCGCCGTTCCCGCGGTGGCGTACCTCGGGCAGTCCGGCCGCCGGCACACCGGTGCGGCCCGGCGGGCTCACCTGCTCCTGGCGGCCGGCGGTGCGATCGCCACCGCCGCCGCGCTGGCCGGGCTGGCCAGCGCGCTGCTGACCGGCCACCACCATGATCCAGCGCACATCCGGTCGCTGGCGACCGCGGTCGCGGTCGGCATGGGGGTCGGCACGCTGGTTCTGCTGGCCGGCACGGTGGTGCTGCCGGGCGCCACCCGTGGCCCGGCCGCGGCGGTACGCCACGTGCTGGACGGCCTGGTGATCGCGGCGGCGATCTGGTTCGTCGGCTGGGTGCTGATCTCCCGGCCCACCCGGATCCTCGGGGACCTGACGCCGTACCCGTGTCTCGCCGTGCTGGTGCCCGCGGTGTTCGTGGTGCTGGCGCTCGGCCTGACCGCGGTGATGGCGTTGCACGCGCACCGGCCGCGCCGGCACACCGTCCGGGTGGCGGCCGGGGTGAGCGTGGTGGCCATCGCCGCGACCGCGCTCTCCGGCGGCATCTGCCGGGAGCGCGACTGGCTGGTGCTGTTCAGCGTGCTGCTGCTCACCGCCGGGCTGTTCCACGTGGCGTTCGCGGTGCGCGCCGCCGACCGCCCGGTGGAGCTGAGCGGCGACGTGCTGGAGCGCGGCGGGGCGTACGCCGTGGTGGTGATGATCGCCATGCTCGCCGCGCTCGGTTACCACCTGATCCGCGGCGGCACCATGGACGTGCTCGGCTACTTCGGCGCCGCCGTGGTCGGCCTGGCCCTGGTGGCCCGGCAGTACCTGGCGCTGGACGACGTGCGGCGCTACACGGTGCAGCTGCGCCAGCGTGAGGCGCACTTCTGTGAGCTGGCGCACACCGATCCGCTGACCGGCCTGGCCAACCGCCGGGGGTTGCAGCGGGCACTGCGCGAGTCGCCGGAGAATGCCGCCCTGATCGGCATCGACATGGACGGCTTCAAGATCGTCAACGACATGCGCGGGCACGACATCGGCGACGCCGTGCTGGTCGAGGTCGGCTCCCGGCTGCGGCGCAACCTGCTGGAGGGCGATGTCGCGGCCCGGCTGGGCGGTGACGAGTTCGCGGTGCTGATGCACGGGGACCCGGAGGAGGCGGTGCTGGCCGCGCACCGGTTGCTCGCGGTGCTCGGCGAGCCGTACGAGGTGGACGGCGGACCGATCTTCCTCTCCGCCAGCGTCGGGGTGGCCGACACCGGGGAACTGCTGCACGACGCCGACCTGGCCCTGCGCTACGCCAAGCAGCGCGGCAAGAACCGGGTGGAGCGCTACCAGGCCGGCTACGACGAGTTGCTGCGCCGCCGCGGGACCCTTCAGGGCGAGCTGCGCCACGCGATCGACCGCGACCAGTTGCGGCTGGTGTTCCAGCCGGTGGTGGCACTGCCGTCGATGCGGCCGGTGGGTGCCGAGGCGCTGCTCCGGTGGACCCATCCCGACCTGGGTCCGGTACGCCCGGACGAGTTCATCCCGGTCGCCGAGGAGTCCGGACTGATCAACCGGATCGGCGCGTGGGTCCTGGAGCAGGCCTGCAAGCAGCTCTCCGAGTGGCTTGCGAAAGGGCACGACGTCTGGGTCTCGGTGAACCTGTCGCCCAAGGAACTGCACAACGCCGACTACGCCGGTCAGGTCGCCGACGTGCTGGCGGAGTACGGCGTTCCACCACAGCGGCTGGTGCTGGAGGTGACCGAGCACGCCGTCGCCACCGACATGGAGGAGCTGGTGCGCCGGCTCGCCGAGCTGCGCGGGACCGGGGTGCGGATCGCGCTGGACGACTTCGGGGCGGGCTACTCGTCGCTGACCCAGCTGCGGACGCTTCCGGTGGACATCCTGAAGATCGATCACGCGCTGGTGGCGGAGCCGGAGTCGCGTACCGGGACGGCGGCCCCACTTGTCGACGTGGTGGTCCGGCTCGGTCACCGGCTCGGCCTGGAGGTGCTGGCCGAGGGGATCGGCTCGCCGGCCCAGCGCGAGGTGGTGGAGGAGGCCGGCTGCCGCCTGGGGCAGGGGTCGCTCTTCGGCTGGGGTGTGCCGGCCGAGCACTTCGAGACGCGGCTGCGGACACTGCGCCCAGCGGGTCCCCGGCCGCAGCCCACCGCGCGGAACGCTCCTCCGAGTGACGCCCCGGCGCGCAGCCAGGTGGTCCGGCTCGGGCCGGGAATGCGGCAGGTCAGAGCGTTGCTGCCGAGCGACCCGGATTTCGCTGATCAAAATGTGGGATCAGTTGACTCAGGCCGTGAGATGGGGCAAGGTTAGCCGCATGTGCTTCGCGTCCCGAGTACTTATCTGAGCGCACCTCTCCACCAAGGAGGGTGCGCTAGGTCCCGTGCTTCTGCACGAGGGCCTTTTTTGTTGCTCAAAAGCCGGATCAAGTACTCGACCGCCAACCGAAAAGGTCTGAACTGCCATGACGAGACCCACTCCCGAATCTCTCGCCCAACGGGTCACTCCGGCCACCGTCGCTGCGGCCGTGAACACCGCCACCACCACCGTGGCTCCGGTAGCCACCAGCGGTGCCGGCGCGCTCGTCCGGTCGCTCGAGGCGCTCGGGGTAGAGGTCGCGTTCGGCATCCCGGGCGGGGCGATCCTCCCGGCGTACGATCCGCTCTTCGACTCGAAGGTGCGGCACATCCTGGTCCGGCACGAGCAGGGCGCCGGGCACGCCGCCACCGGGTACGCGCAGGCCACCGGCAAGGTCGGCGTCTGCATCGCGACCAGCGGTCCGGGCGCGACGAACCTGGTCACGCCGATCGCCGACGCGTACATGGACTCGGTGCCGATCGTCGCGATCACCGGGCAGGTCGGCCGGCCGTACATCGGCACGGACGCCTTCCAGGAGGCGGACATCCAGGGCATCACCCTGCCGATCACGAAGCACAACTTCCTGGTCCAGGACCCGGAGGAGCTGCCCCGGATCCTGGCCGAGGCGTTCCACCTGGCGGCCACCGGCCGGCCCGGCCCGGTCCTGGTCGACATCCCGAAGGACGTGCTCCAGGCGCACACCACGTTCGCCTGGCCGCCGAGCCTGGACCTGCCCGGCTACCGCCCGACGCTGCACCCGCACGGCAAGCAGATCCGCGAGGCGGCCCGGCTGATCGCGCAGGCCAAGCGCCCGGTTTTGTACGTGGGCGGCGGCGTCCTCAAGGCCGGCGCCACCGACGGGCTGCGCAAGCTGGCCGAGCTGACCGGCATCCCGGTGGTCACCACGCTGATGGGCATCGGTGCGTTCCCCGACTCGCACCCGCAGCACCTGGGCATGCCCGGCATGCACGGCACGGTCCCCGCGGTGTACGCGTTGCAGCGCTCCGACCTGCTGGTCACCCTCGGCGCCCGTTTCGACGACCGGGTCACCGGCAAGCTGGACTCGTTCGCTCCGGAAGCAAAGGTGGTCCACGCCGACATCGATCCGGCGGAGATCGGCAAGAACCGGCACGCGGACGTCCCGATCGTCGGCGACGCCCGGCACGTCATCGACGAGCTGATCGCCGCGGTCTCCGGGAGCGCCGGCGGCGCCGCTCAGTACGAGGCCTGGTGGAAGACGCTCAACGAGATCCGCGAGCGCTACCCGCTGGGCTACGAGGAGCCGACCGACGGCACCCTCGCCCCGCAGTACGTGATCGAGCGGATCGGCGCGCTGGTCGGCCCGGACGCGATCTACTGCGCCGGTGTCGGGCAGCACCAGATGTGGGCGTCCCAGTTCATCAAGTACGAGAAGCCGGGCACCTGGCTGAACTCGGGTGGCGCCGGCACCATGGGCTACGCGGTTCCGGCCGCGATGGGCGCCAAGGTCGCGAGGCCGGACACGCAGGTCTGGGCGATCGACGGCGACGGCTGCTTCCAGATGACCAACCAGGAGCTGGCCACCTGCGCCCTGGAGGGCATCCCGATCAAGGTCGCCGTGATCAACAACGGCAACCTGGGCATGGTCCGGCAGTGGCAGACCCTGTTCTACGACGGCCGCTACTCGAACACCGAGCTGGGCACGCACAAGCACCGCATCCCGGACTTCGTGAAGCTGGCCGAGGCGCTCGGCTGCATCGGCCTGCGCTGTGAGTCGAAGGACGACGTCGACAAGATCATCCAGCAGGCCATGGAGATCAACGACGCTCCGGTGGTCATCGACTTCACGGTCGGCAAGGACGCGATGGTCTGGCCGATGGTCGCGGCCGGGACCAGCAACGACGAGATCATGTTCGCCCGGGACGTGCGCCCGACCTTCGACGAGGACGATCTGTGATGACGAACAAGCACACGCTGAGCGTGCTGGTCGAGAACAAGCCCGGTGTGCTGGCCCGGGTGAGCGGCCTGTTCTCCCGCCGCAGCTTCAACATCGATTCGCTGGCGGTGGGCGAGACGGAGAACCCGGAAGTCTCCCGCATCACGATCGTGGTCAACGCCGACACGTCTCCGCTGGAGCAGGTCACCAAGCAGCTCAACAAGCTGGTGAACGTCCTGAAGATCGTGGAGCTGGACCCGGCGCAGTCGGTCCAGCGTGAGCTCCTGCTGGTCAAGGTGCGTGCCGACCGGGCGCAGCGCAGCCAGGTGCTCGAGACCGTCGAGCTGTTCCGGGCCCGGGTGATCGACGTCGCTCCGGACACCCTGACGATCGAGGCCACCGGCAATCCCGACAAACTGGATGCGTTGCTGCGCGACCTCGAGCCGTACGGGATCAAGGAGATGGTCCAGTCGGGTCTGGTGGCCATCGGCCGCGGTTCGCGCTCCATCACCACCGGCCCGGCTCTACGCGCCGCCTAGTTTTCCATCCAACCGCCCCACCCGCCGCCCTAAACCGGACTAAAGGCGCAACTAGCAAAGAAGGAAGTCATGACCGCGGAAGTGTTCTACGACGACGACGCCGACCTGTCCATCATCCAGGGCAAGAAGGTCGCCGTGATCGGCTACGGCAGCCAGGGCCACGCGCACTCGCTCTCGCTGCGCGACTCGGGTGTCGACGTGGTGGTCGGTCTGAAGGAGGGCTCCAAGAGCCGTCCGAAGGCCGAGGAGCAGGGCCTCACGGTGAAGACGCCGGCCGAGGCGGCCGCCTGGGCTGACGTGATCATGGTGCTGGCGCCGGACACCGCGCAGCGCAAGATCTACGCCGAGTCCATCGCCCCGAACCTGACCGCGGGCAAGGCGCTCTTCTTCGGCCACGGCCTGAACATCCGCTTCGGCCTGATCAAGCCGCCGGCCGACGTGGACGTGGCGATGGTCGCCCCGAAGGGTCCGGGCCACCTGGTCCGCCGCCAGTACGTGGACGGCAAGGGTGTGCCCGCGCTGATCGCGGTCGAGCAGGACGCTTCCGGCAACGGCCAGGCCCTCGCCCTGTCGTACGCGAAGGCGATCGGCGGCACCCGCGCCGGCGTCATCAAGACGACGTTCAAGGAGGAGACCGAGACCGACCTCTTCGGCGAGCAGGCGGTCCTCTGCGGCGGCACCGCGGCGCTGGTGCAGACCGGCTTCGAGGTGCTCACCGAGGCCGGCTACGCCCCGGAGATCGCGTACTTCGAGTGCCTCCACGAGCTCAAGCTGATCGTGGACCTGATGTACGAGGGCGGCATCTCCCGGATGCGCTACAGCGTCTCGGACACGGCCGAGTTCGGCGACTACGTCTCCGGCCCGCGCGTGATCAACGCGTCGGTCAAGGAGGAGATGAAGCGGATCCTCGCCGACATCCAGTCCGGTGCCTTCACCCAGCACCTGATCGAGGACGACGAGGCCGGCGGCCCCGAGCTCAAGAAGTACCGTGAGCAGGGCGCCCAGCACCCGATCGAGATCACCGGCGCGAAGCTGCGCGGCATGATGAGCTGGGTGGACCGGCCGATCACCGAGACCGCCTGAGGTTTGACCGCTTGAAACGCCCGGCCGGGGTTACCCGGCCGGGCGTTTTCGTGAATGAACTGAACCTCACGGTGGCCCCCGTTCGTACCATTCGGCATCGTCTATGGCGACGAAAGCGGATGGAGAGCCATGACTGCCGTTGTCCTGGTAACCGAGGAACTCGCTCAGGCCGCGCTCGACCTGCTCGCCGACGAATTCACCGTCCGGCAGATCGACGGCACCGACCGGCCGGCTCTGCTGGCCGCGCTGGCGGAGGCGGATGCGGTCATTGTCCGCAGCGCCACGAGGATCGACGCCGAGGCGCTCACGGCCGCGACCCGGTTACGTGTCGTGGCCCGGGCCGGGGTGGGTCTGGACAACATCGACCTGCCCGCCGCGACGGCCCGTGGCGTCCTGGTGGTGAACGCGCCGACCAGCAACATCGTCTCGGCGGCCGAGCAGGCGGTGGCACTGCTGCTGGCGGTGGCCCGGCACACCGCGGCGGCGAGCGCCACCCTCAAAGCGGGCGCCTGGCGGCGCTCCGCGTTCACCGGGGTCGAGGTGCAGGGCAAGACCGTCGGGGTGGTCGGGCTGGGCCGCATCGGCGTGCTCTTCGCGCAACGGATGGCCGCTTTCGGGGTACGCCTGATCGCGTACGACCCCTACGTGCAACCGGCCCGGGCGGCGCAACTCGGTGTCCAGCTGGTCACCCTCGACGACCTGCTCAAGGAGAGCGACTTCATCTCGGTGCACCTGCCGCGTACGCCGGAGACGCTCGGTCTGATCGGCGAGCGGGAACTGACCCTGGTCAAGCCCGGCGTCCGGATCGTCAACGCGGCCCGGGGCGGGCTGGTCGACGAGGCGGCGCTGGCCGAGGCGCTGGCCGGCGGCCGGGTGGCGGGCGCCGGCCTGGACGTCTTCGAGACCGAGCCGATCACCGACTCCCCGCTGTTCGGCTTCGACAACGTGGTGGTCACGCCGCATCTGGGCGCCTCGACCGCCGAGGCGCAGGACAAGGCGGGGCTGGCGGTGGCCCGGAGCGTACGGCTCGCCCTGCGCGGACAGTTCGTACCGGACGCGGTGAACGTGCGGGCCGGTAGCGCGGTGGACGAGGACGTACGCCCGCTGCTGCCGCTCGCCGAGCGGCTGGGCCGGGTCTTCACCGCGGTGGCCGGCGGCGTGGCGGCCCGGGTCACCGTGGAGGTTCGCGGCGAGGTGGTGGCGCACGACGTCACGGTGCTCGAACTGGCCACCATGAAGGGGCTGTTCGCGCCGGTGGTGGAGGAGACGGTGACCTACGTGAACGTGCCGCACCTGGCCGCCGACCGGGGAGTCGAGGTGGAGCTGGCGACGGCGGAGGACGCCGGCGAGCACGCCAATCTGATCACGGTGCGCGGGGCGCTGCCGGACGGCCGTACCGTCGCCGTCGCCGGCACCGTGGTGACGAGCGGAACCCGGGAGACCGCGAAGCTGGTCGAGGTCGACGGCTTCGAGCTGGACCTGGCCCCGGAGGGGGTGCTGCTCTTCTTCCGCTACCGCGACCGTCCCGGTGTGGTGGGCACGATCGGCACCACGCTGGGCGGGGCAGGCGTCAACATCGCCGCCATGCAGGTGGCCCGCCGGGCCGCCGGCGGCCAGGCGCTGATGGTGCTGACCGTGGACTCCGCGGTGGATCCGGAGGTGCTGAACACGGTGTCGCGCGGGATCGGCGCGACCCGGGCGGCCGCCGTGGATCTGCGGGCGGACTAGGACCGGATCGGCGGCGGGTAGACCGTGCCGTCCTGGAGGTCCAGCAGGTCCAGGTTCAGCTCGCCGGCGAGCCGCTCGATGGTCTCCAGCACCACGTCCGGGCAGCTCTCGTCGAGCCGCATCTGGATGTGGTCGGCCGCGGCGTGCAGCGGGGCGTTGGCCCACGGCGTCCCGGGTTCCGTGGCGCGTGGGCCGCGATCGGGATACCGGCTGGTCAGGGCGTCGTAGAAGGCGACGACGCGCGGGTCGGCCGGGCGCTGCGGGTGATCGCCGCGGGCGCACCGCTCGTTGGCGTCGCGCACCGCGTCCGGGGCGGCCGTCTGGTCCATGGCCCAGACCACTAGGTCGAAACTCACCGGCGCATGGTGCCATCACACGGCCGTGGTACGCCGAATCGGTGCGCCGACACGCGGGGATGCGTCTTGCGCGTCATTAGTCCGCATCGCTAGCGTTGTCCCAGCCGTACGTTCCGGGCCGGACACGTCTTCGGGTGACGCCGTCCGTCACCGGTTCGCACGGCAAGAATCCGGCGGGACCGAACCACGCGTACTCGTCGCAGCAGCCCCCGTGATCGTTTGCCGCGATCCGGGGGCTGTTTGCCGCTCACCTGTTGGGACCCGCGTACCGAACATCGGGAAGCGGTACTACCCTGGCACGGGTTGGACCCGACGTTGGGAGTGGACGTGAGCGTGGCGCGGATCGCGGTTGTCGCCGGTGACGGCATCGGGACCGAGGTGACCGCGCAGGCCCGCAAGGTGATCGACGCCGTCCTCCCCGGCTCCACCTACAACGAGTACGACCTGGGCGCCCGCCTCTACAACCGCACCGGCGAGGTCCTGCCGCGGTCCGTGCAGGACGAGCTGGCCGGCCACGACGCCATCCTGCTCGGCGCGATCGGCGACCCGAGCGTCCCGCCGGGCATACTCGAGCGCGGCCTGCTGCTCAAGCTCCGCTTCGACTTCGACCAGTATGTGAACCTGCGCCCCTCCAAGCTGTGGCCGGGCACCACCAGCCCGCTCGCCGGCGTCAAGCCCGGTGAGATCGACATGGTCGTGGTCCGCGAGGGCACCGAGGGCCTCTACGTCGGCGCCGGCGGCGTCCTGCACCAGGACACCCCCGCCGAGATCGCGACCGAGGAGAGCCTCAACACCCGGCATGGCGTCGAGCGGGTCATCCGCGACGCCTTCGCCCGCGCGCAGCGCCGCGACCGTCGCCACGTCACCCTGGTGCACAAGACCAATGTGCTGACCAAGGCCGGCAGCCTGTGGGCGCGCACCTTCGCCGCCGTCGCGGCCGAGCACCCCGACATCACCACGGAGTACCAGCACATCGACGCCGCCAGCATGTTCATGGTGAGCAACCCACAGCGGTTCGACGTGGTGGTGACCGACAACCTCTTCGGTGACATCCTCACCGACATCGCCGCTGCCGTTACCGGCGGCATCGGCATGGCGGCCAGCGGCTCCGTCAACCCGGAGCGCGCGTACCCGTCGACTTTCGAGCCCGTGCACGGCTCCGCCCCGGACATCGCCGGTAAGGGCATCGCCGACCCGGCGGCCGCCATCCTCTCCGCCGCGCTGCTGCTGGAGCACCTGGGCCACCTCGACGAGGCACGGCGAGTAACCGAGGCGGTCGCGGCCGAGGTCGCGTCCCGGGCCCCGGGCGCGCCGCTGCGTACCGCCGAGGTCGGCGACCGCGTCGCCGCCGCCGTCTGAGCCGGCGACTTCCACCCCGGAGCCCGGTCGGGCTCCGTCACCCGCGGTCATTGTTTTAACGACCGTTCGGGGTAGATTCATGGGGCACTACGGGTGCCCTCGCATGCTTCGATCTTTTCTTCGTAGAAAGCAGGTCTCGCTGTCATGAGCGGTGGTGACAACCTCGAATTCGAGATCCGTCCGAACCCGGCACCCGTAGGCGACGCAGAACGCGCCGCGCTGCTGGCCAACCCCGGCTTCGGCCGCATCTTCACCGACCACATGGTCACCGTTCGCTATGCCGACGGCAAGGGCTGGTATGACGCGCGCGTCGAGGCCCGTGCCCCGATCCCGATGGACCCGGCGAGCGCCGTGCTGCACTACGCCCAGGAGATCTTCGAGGGGCTGAAGGCGTACACGCTGCCGGACGGCGGTGTCGCGATGTTCCGCCCGGATGCGAACGCGGCCCGCTTCAACCAGTCCGCCGAGCGGATGGCGATGCCGGCCCTGCCCGTCGAGACGTTCCTCCGGTCACTGCACGAGATCATCGAGATCGACCGTGGCTGGATCCCGCAGGGCGAGGAGGGCAGCCTCTACCTGCGCCCGTTCGCGTACGCGAGTGAGGTCTTCCTCGGCGTCCGCCCCGCCACCGAGTATCTCTACCTGGTGATCGCCTCCCCGGTCGGGCCGTACTTCTCCGGCGGTGTGAAGCCGGTGTCCATCTGGGTCTCGCCGGACTACACCCGGGCCGCTCCCGGCGGCACCGGCGCCGCGAAGTGCGGCGGCAACTACGCCGCCGGCCTCTCGGCGCAGGCCGAGGCCGCCGAGCACGGCTGCGACCAGGTCGTCTACCTGGACGCCGTCGAGCGTAAGTACATCGACGAGCTGGGCGGCATGAACGTCTTCCTGGTCTTCGACGACGGCAGCCTGGCCACCCCGCCGCTGACC
This sequence comes from Actinoplanes aureus, assembly GCF_015704865.1. Taxonomy (GTDB): domain Bacteria; phylum Actinomycetota; class Actinomycetes; order Mycobacteriales; family Micromonosporaceae; genus Actinoplanes; species Actinoplanes aureus. The sequence continues at coordinate 482,430 of NZ_JADQTO010000004.1, forward strand.
GGCACCATCCTGCCCGGCATCACCCGCGACTCGGTCATCAAGCTGGCGCGGCGGGCCGGCCGCCGGGTCGAGGAACGCCCGATCAGCCTGGACGAGTGGCGCGAGGGCGCCGCCTCCGGCCGGGTCCGCGAGGCGTTCGCCTGCGGCACCGCCGCGGTGATCACCCCGATCGGCACGATCCGGAGTCTGGACGGCGAGTTCACCGTCGCCGACGGCGGTTCCGGCGAGGTCACCATGGCCTTGCGCAAGGAACTCGTCGACATCCAGCGCGGCCGCGCCGAGGACCCCTTCAGCTGGGTGCATCGAGTTCTTTAACCCTTTTAGGGGTACGCGTCCCCCACAGTCCCCGTGCTGCCCCGCGGCCTGGGCACGGGCCCAGGCCGCAGCGCGACCGCCGGGCTGATGCGGTGGTCCCGTTCAACCCCCCAACCGCTCCAGCACAGCGCCCGCCTCGGGCAGTCCGGAAATCTCGGCCTGCACGGCGCGGGCGTTGGCGCGTAGAGCGGGCAGTTCCCCCGCGGCCTTCGCCACCGTCGCCGGGGACAGTTCGTGCGGCGGCAGGACGGTGGCCACACCGGCCGCCGCCGCCCGCGCGGAGTTGACGAACTGGTCGGCACCCTGCGGCAGGATCAGGTGCGGCAGCCCGTGACAGAGCGCCGCCACGATCGTCCCGGCCCCGCCCTGGGTGACCAGCCCGGCGCAGTGCGGCAGCAGCAGGGCGTGCGGCACGAAGTCGGTGACCAGCACATTCGACGGCTGCGGGCCGAGTCTCGCCGGATCGCTGCCGGGGCCGAGCGCGACGACCACGTTGACGGGCAGATCCCGCAGCCCGGCGAGCGCCGTCTGGAACACCTCGGTCGCGCCGAAGAAGAGCGTTCCGAGGGTCAGGTGCAGCGTCGTCTCGTACGGAAGTGTGGAGAGATCCCACGGCAGCCGCTCGCCCGGCAGCACCTCGCCGGAGGTGGGCCGCAGGGCCCACCGGTCGCGGAACGCCGCGACCGCGTCGTCCTGCAGGGACGGAGGGCAGTTGTCCAGGTAGGGAACGCCGAGGATGTGGTCCGCCACGTTCCACCGCTCGCAGAGTTCCGGGTACCGGGCACCGAACCAGTCCCAGGCCTCGGCCGGGAGCGGGCCGAGCCCGTGCACCACGTGACGGGCGCCGGTCCGGGCCGCCGCTATCGCACCGGCCAGTTCCGTGATCGGGTGCACGACCAGGTCCGGCCGCCACTGCTCGGCACGCGGGACCAGGTTCCCGGCCCGCCGGAACGCGGCCGCCCCGAACATGCCGGAGATGATGGCCGGCATGCGCTCCTCCGGCGGCAACGCGGCGGGGTTCACGCCGCTCGCCCGGAAGTCCGCATCCGCCTCCGCCCGGCTCGGGCCGACGTCCCAGGTGGGAATGCCACGCCGGGCCGCCTCGGCGACACCCTCGGCGCCGGAGGCGAGGACCACGTCGTGCCCGGCCTGCTGAGCGGCGCGGATCATCGGGAGCAGCGGAAGCAGGTGACCGTGCGCGGGCCAGGTGCTGAAGAGGATGCGCATCCCTCCAGCAGAACCCGCCCGCGCCGTTACGTCAGTCAGTTCTCGGTCAGCAGGTGTCCCCGCATCGCGGCGATCTCGTCGGCGCTGATGCCGATCTCCTTGGCGTACGCCTCGACCGTGCCGTGCCGTTCGTGTAGATCGTTCAGGAACATCAGCATGGCCTCCGGCGGCGAGTCGAACATGTGCTCGTTGCCGAGGACCGCCTCCGGGTTGTGCTCCAGCAGGTATTTCGTGAGCGGGCGCATCGCCTCGGTGGTCAGCGCGTAGTCCGCGGCGATCACCTCGTCCTCGACGCCGAGCAGCGACAGGGTCAGCGCGCAGACGGTGCCGGTCCGGTCCTTGCCGGCCATGCAGTGCACCACGACCGGGGCGGCCTCCGGGTCGGCGATCAGCCGCAGCGAGTCGGCGATGGCCTCCCGCCCGTCCTCGGCGAAGTTCAGGTAGCGGTCGGCCAGCCAGCGCTCGTGCAGGGTGTCCTCGTCGTGCTCGACCTCTTCCCAGTCCACGTGCCGCAGCACCAGATTCCGGTAGTCGACACCGTGCTCGTCGGCCACCCGGCCGAACTTCTCGACCTCGAAGGGCCGCCGCAGGTCGATCACCGTGCGTACGCCCAGCGCCGCGAAGGCCTCCGCGTCGCCGTCGTTGAGCCGGTGCAGCGAGTCGGCCCGGAACAGCCGCCGCCAGCGCACGGTCCGGCCGTCCAGACCGGCGTATCCGCCCACGTCACGGAAGTTGTACGCCTTCGAGAAAGGCAGGTTTCGTGAATACGATTCAGCCGACACGCCCCCAACTTAGTCTCGATAGTTGGAACAGCGCTTCCCACGAACCCGGTTAGTGGCATGCTTCATCTCGTGACCCACTCCGTGCTCATTATTGGCACCTAGCGCGCCGGCCGACGTTCTTCGCCGACGCGCAGACCTCCCGCATCCGCGGGGGGTCTTTTTGTTGTGGTGGTGGGTGATCAACTCGAGAGGACTGCCTTCCGATGAACTACCAGGTGTTCGACACGACGCTGCGCGACGGCGGGCAGCGCGAGGGAATCAGCTACACGGTCGCCGACAAGCTCGCCGTCGCGCGCCTGCTGGACGAGTTCGGGGTGGGCTTCATCGAGGGCGGCTGGCCGGGCGCCATGCCCAAGGACACCGAGTTCTTCGAACGAGCGAAGACCGAGCTGGAGCTGCGGCACGCGGTGCTTGTCGCGTTCGGCGCGACCCGCAAGGCCGGTGTCGACGTGGCCGCCGACCCGCAGGTGAAGGCGCTGCTGGACGCCGGGACCCCGGTGGTCTGCGTGGTCGCGAAGTCGGACATCCGGCACGTGGAGCGGGCGCTGCGCACCACCGGGGACGAGAACCTGGCGATGGTCCGGGACACTGTCCGGCACCTGGTCGCGAATGGACGGCGGGCGTTCGTGGACTGTGAGCACTTCTTCGACGGCTTCCGCTACGACCCGGCCTACACCGCGAGCGTGGTGCAGGCCGCGATCGAGGCCGGCGCCGAGCGGGTCGTCATGTGCGACACCAACGGCGGCATGCTCCCCTCGATGATCACCAAGGCGATCAACGAGGTGGTCTCGCTGACCGGCGTCAGCCCGGAACAGCTCGGCATCCACTGCCAGAACGACACCGCCTGCGCGGTGGCCAACACCGTCGCCGCCGTCGAGGCCGGCGTCAAGCACTTCCAGTGCACCGCCAACGGCTACGGCGAGCGTCCCGGCAACGCCGACCTGTTCGCCGTGGTCAGCAACCTGCAACTCAAGCTCGGGCTGAAGGTCCTACCGGACGGATGCCTGGAGAAGGCGACGCGGGTCTCCACCGCGCTCGCCGAGATCGCCAACATCGCCCCCGACACCCACCAGGCCTACGTCGGGGCCGCGGCATTCGCTCACAAGGCGGGGCTGCACGCGAGCGCGATCAAGGTGGATCCGCTGCTGTACAACCACGTCGACCCGTCGGTTGTCGGCAACGACATGCGGATCCTGGTTACCGAGATGGCCGGCCGGGCCAGCATCGAGCTCAAGAGCCGTGAGCTCGGACTGGACCTGGCCGGCCACCCGGACACCCTGACGAAGGTGACCCAGAAGGTCAAGGACCTGGAGGCCGGCGGCTGGTCGTTCGAGGCCGCCGACGCCTCGTTCGAGTTGCTGGTCCGCAGCGAACTGCCCGGCGCCGACGTGGCCCGGCCGTTCACCCTGGAGTCCTACCGGGTGCTGGTCGAGCACCGCGAGGACGGCACGGTCATCTCCGAGGCCACCGTCAAGGTCCGGGTACGCGGCGAGCGGGTGATCGCCACGGCCGAGGGCAACGGTCCGGTCAACGCCCTCGACGAGGCGCTGCGTGTCGCGCTCTCCAACCACTACCCGCACCTCAAGTCGTTCGAGTTGACCGACTACAAGGTGCGGATCCTGGAAGGCAGCCACGGCACCAACGCGATCACCCGGGTGCTGCTGGAGACCAGCAACCACACCGGCGAGTGGACCACGGTCGGCGTACACGAGAACATCGTCGAGGCCAGCTGGACCGCCCTCGTCGACGCCCTGACCTACGGCCTGGCCCGCACCACAACCACAGTCTGAGGCCCAACCCCAGTGCTGCCTCAGGACCGGTGAGGCAGCACTGGGGTTGGGCTGTTTAGAGGGCTGGGCTGCGGGCGGCGGCGACTGACGCGATCAGCGCGATCGCGTCCGCCCCCGGCATCGGGTCGAGCTGCCGGCCGTCGCGCAACCGCAGCGCCACCCGGCCGTCAGCGGCCTCCCGGCCGCCGATAACCGCGACGTACGGAATCTTGCGTCCGGCCGCGTCCCGGATGCGGGCGCCTACCGATCCGTCGTGATGAACCTCGGCCCGTAGTCCGGCGGCGAGCGCGTTCTGAGCGAAGTCCCGCGCCGCCGCGTCCTGTTCGGCGCCGATCGGCAGCACGTCCAGCTGCACCGGCGCGTACCAGACCGGGAACGCGCCGCCGTGCACCTCGATCAGATGCCCGAAGAGCCGCTCCATCGACCCGGCCAGGCTGCGGTGCACCATCACCGGCCGGGACCGCCCGCCACTCGCGTCGGCGTACTCCAGCTCGAACCGTTCCGGCTGGTGGTAGTCGATCTGCACGGTGGCGAGGCTCCACTCCCGGCCGGCCGGGTCGGCGATCTGCATGTCGATCTTCGGACCGTAGAACGCGGCTTCGCCGGGCGCGTCCGCGTACCGAATATCGGCGTTGGAAAGCGCGTCGCGCAGCAGCGCCTCGGAGCGTGCCCAGCCCGCGTCGTTCCCGCCGTATCTCCCGCCGGCGCCGCGCAGCGAGAGCCGGTACGACACCGGCCCGAGACCGAGCGCGGCATGCGCGTCGCGCATCAGCCGCAGTACCCCGGCGACCTCGTCGCCGGCCCGTTCCTCCGGGCAGAAGATGTGCGCGTCGTTGAGCAGGATGGACCGGACCCGGGAGAGCCCGCCGAGCACGCCGGACCGTTCCGCCCGGTACATCGGGCCCAGCTCGGCGATCCGTAACGGCAGATCGCGGTACGACCGCTGGCGTGCCTTGAAGATCAGGGCGTGGTGCGGGCAGAGGCTGGGCCGCAGCACCAGTTCGTCGTCGCCGACCCGCATCGGCGGGAACATGTCGTCGGCGAACTTGTCCCAGTGGCCGGAGAGCTCGAACATCCGGCGTTTGCCCAGGGCGGGCGAGTACACGTGGTGGTAGCCGGCGCGTCGCTCCAGCTCGTACAGGTAGGACTCGATCTCGTGCCGGGCGGCCGCGCCGCCCGGCAGCCAGAACGGCAGACCGGCGCCGATCAGCGGGTCGGAATCGAAAAGGTCCAGCTCGCGGCCGAGCCGGCGGTGGTCGATGGACATCGGAGGTCTCCTCGGGTCGGTGAGCGACACACCGAGGAAGCAGAACGGCCCCGGGCATATCGCCCGGGGCCGTGTCGTCACTGAGAGGTCAGCGGAGACTAACGCCGGGACGTGCCGGCGTCGTCGTGACTGCGCTGATCCTCATGCCGCCGATGCTAGGCCCCGCCCGGTCCCGCCGCGAGCCAGTTTTCGGCGAGGAGCTGGAAGAGGTAGTGGTCCTGCCACTCGCCGGCGATCCGCAGGTAGCGCGGCGCCATGCCGATCCGTTCGAAGCCGTTGCGCTCCAGCACGCGCCGCGACCGTACGTTGTGCAGCAGCGTCGCCGCCTCGACCCGGTGCAGGCCGTGCTCGGTGAAGGCGGCCCGGACGATCGCCGCGACGGCCGCGCTGGCCACACCGCGACCGGCGGTCTCCTCGGCGACCCAGTAGCCGAGGCTCGCCGACAGGAACGGGCCGCGGACCACGTTGGAGAGGGTGACCCGGCCCACGACCCGGCCGTCCACGACGATCACGTACGGCAACGCGTCGTCCTTACCCAACACGTCGGCGATGAGCCGCCGCTGCCCGTACTCGGTGTAGTAGCTCTCGTCGCGGATCGGGTCCCACGGCTCCAGGTAGGCCCGGTTCGCCCGGACCAGCGCGGCCAGAGGACCGGCATCGTCGACGGTGACCCGCCGGATCTCGATCACGAGGCCGCCGGGACGGTGAGCGAGGCGTACACCGCGCGGTGGTCGGAGTCGGTCACGTCGTGCACGTCCACCTCGCGCACCCCGATCCGCTCGTCGACCAGCACGTGGTCGATGGTCACCAGCCCGTTCGATCCTCCCCGGGACGGCCAGCTGGGGACGAGACCGTCGCCCACGGCGTCGGCGGCGTCCCGGTAACCGGTCGCGATCAGCTCACGCAGCACCTTATGGTCCAGCGTCGCGTTGAAGTCGCCGAGCAGGATCCGCGGCGTGGCGGCCGGGTCGGCGGGCAGCTGCTCACGGATGTCGGTGCTCCAGCCGGCGAACATGGTCGGGTGGGCCGGGGCCAGCGGGTGCACCGACTCCACGTAGACCGGGGCGGCGCCGGTCGGCTGGATCGTCGCGTACGCCTGCTGGAAGCCGCCGCCGTTGCGCCGCGACCCCTGATCGGTCATCGGGTAGCGGGAGTAGAGGCCGGAGCCGCTCGCGCCGTACTCCGGTGCCAGCTGCTGGTAGGGCAGCAGCTCCGCGATGCCGGCCGCCTTCAGGGCCGCCTCGCCGCGCGGGGTGAACTCCTGCACGGCGAGCACGGCGACGTCGTTGTCCCGGACCATCTGTACGATCTGCGCCGGGTCGGCTCCGCTGAACAGCAGGTTGGCGGTCAGCACCCGCAGCTCGACGCCCTCGGACGGGCCCTTGTCGAAGTCCGGCAGGGCGCGCGGCAGCACGCACACGGCCATGCCGAAGGCGACCACGCCGGCCACCGCGGCGATCGGCCACCGCTTGGTGATCAGGGCGATCAGGAACGGGATCCAGGTCCACGCCGCGACGAAGGGCGTACCGGCGAACAGCATGATCAACAAGCCGCGTTCGAGCCCGAAGACCCGTCCCAGGAACCAGAGCGCCCCGGGCGCCACAAGCAGCCAGAGCAGGACGGAAAGGACGATTCGGCGCTTGGCCGGGCGTTTCTCGAGCGGCGCGTCGGTGATCGTCATGGCGGCAAAGTTATCTGGGCCTCGCTAACAGCATGCTGTGAACGCGGTTTACATCACACCATCGACGGCGATGGCTGCCCGGGGCCGCGGCGCGCCACGACCCCGGGTCCCACCGTCAGACGTCGGCGTCCACCAGATCGCCGAACTCCGCCAGATCGTCCCGGATGACGGCACCGTCACCCTCCACGACCAGGGTCAGCCCGTCCACCGCGAGGTGCCGTCCGGCGGCCGCGGAGACCTGCTCCACGGTCGCCTCCAGGTACTCCCTGCGCAGCGTCTCGTAGTAGTCGTCCGGCAGGCCGTGCACCACCAGCGAGGCCAGCGCCCCGGCGATCGCACCCGGCGTCTGCATCTCCACACTCAGCTGACCGGCTCGCCAGGAGCGGGCCACCTCCAGCTCCGCCTCGGTGACGCCCTCCCGCTGAGTGCGGGCGATCTCGCCGAGGGTGTCCTTGATCGCCGGGCCGGTCACCGCGGTCTGCACCCCGGCGGCCACCTCGAACCGGCCCGAGCGGCGGGTCATCGCGTACGACCCACGGATCCCGTACGTGTAGCCCTTCACCTCGCGGATCAGGTGGTTCAGCCGGGACGTGAACGCGCCGCCCAGCACGGTCGCGGCGAGCGTCATCGCCACGTAGTCCGGGGTGGCCCGCTCGGGAGCCCGGTGCCCGATCCGCAGCGTCGACTGCACCGAGCCGGGCCGGTCCACCAGCAGCGTGCGTACCCGGTCCGGTACCGGCACGCCCAGCGGGCCCTCCTTCTCCTGTGGCGCGCCGGAGGTATCGGTGAACGCGGCCTCGGCCAGGACGTCCAGGTCGAGCGCGTCCAGATCCCCGGCCACCAGCAGCACACCGGGACGCAGCATCCACGACTCGTGGAAGGCGAGCACGTCCTCGACGGTGACCGCGGCGACGCTCGCCGGGTCGCCGTGCAGCGGACGGGAGTAGCGCCCGTCCGCGCTGAAGAGGTCCTTTCGCAGCGCCGCGTCCGCACGCGGCCCGGGCTGCGCCCAGTCCATCCGCAGCGCGGTCACCTCGTCGTCGCGCACGCGCGCGACATCCGCGGCGTCCAGCTTCGGCGTGCGCGCGGCCTCGGCGGCCAGGCGCACGGCGTCGGCCAGCATCGGTACGGGCGCCGAGACACCCACCCGGAAGGCGTCCCAGTCCACCGACGGGGACAGTTCGGCGCCGAGTCCCTCCAGCGCCAGCGCGTACGCCGCCGAGTCGCGCCGCTTCGTCCCCTCCTCCAGGCACTTGGCGAGCACCGTCGCGGTGCCCTCGCGGCCGTCGGTCTCCCGGGCCGCACTCGCGTCGAGCAGCAGCACGGCGCTCGCGAGGATCTGGCCGGGCAGGTGGGCGGCGATCACCGTGCCGCCGTGCGCGCTGATCCGCCGCACCGCGGGAAAGGCGTACGGGCGGGCCGGTCCCGGGTCCGGACGGGTGGTGACGAGGGTCATGAGGGCTCCCCGGGCAGGTAGGTGAGGGTGACACGGGACTCGGGCCGCAGCGTCTCGGCGGCCGCGGCGGTGACGTCGTCCGCGGTGACGGCGAGCCACTTCGGCAACCGGTCGCCGGCCGCGGCCGGATCGCCGAACTGGGTCGCGTACCGGCCCAGGGTGTCGGCCCGGCCGCCCACAGTGGAGACCTGCCGCCACCACGCGGTGGTCAGCAGCGCCTTGGCCCGGTTCAGCTCGTCCGTGGTGACCGGCTCGTCGATCAGGCTCTGCACCACCTCGGCGAGGCCGGCCTCCAGGGTGTCCACGGCGACGCCGTCCTTCGCGGTGGCCGTGATGATCAGCGGGGCCGGGGCGTGTGCCAGGTCCACACCGTACGAGCCGATGTAGTCCGGCTGCGCGATCCGCGCGCCGTCGGCCAGCCGCTGGTAGAGCCGGCTGCCCCGGCCGTTGCCGAGCACCGTCGCCAGCACCGTCATCGTGTCGTAGCCGGCCGACCCGAACGGGTACGTCCGGTGCGACAGGTAGATCCGCGGAGCGGGCACATCGGCGGTGACGGTCTCCCGCGCCGGGGTGCCGGCCGGACCGGGAAGCGTCCCGTCCGGAGCCGGCGGGATGTCCGGCACCGTGGCGATCGCGCCGAAGTACTTCTCCGCGAGCGCGAACACCTCGGCCGGCGTGGTGTCCCCGACCACCGTGAGCACGCAGTTGTTCGGCGCGTAGTACTGCTGGTGGAACGCCTTGAACGTGGCCAGGCTCGCCGCGTTCAGATCCTCCATGGACCCGATCGTGGCGTGGTGGTACGGGTGGCCCTCCGGGTAGAGCAGCGGAAGCAGGCGCAGCCACGCGTCGCCGTACGGCACGTTCTCGTACCGCTGGCGCCGCTCGTTCTTCACCACCTCGCGCTGGTTGTCCAGTGTCTCCTGGGTGAGCGCCGGGACCAGCCCGCCCATCCGGTCGGCCTCCAGCCAGAGCGCCAGCTCGAGGTGCTCGGACGGCATGGTCTCGAAGTAGTTCGTCCGGTCCGGGTTGGTGGTGGCGTTCAGCGAACCGCCGTTACCCTGCACGAGCTTCATGTGCTCGGTCTTCTTCACGTGCTGCGAACCCTCGAACATCAGATGCTCGAAGAGGTGCGCGAAGCCGGTCTGACCTGGCGGCTCGTGCCGGGAGCCGACGTCGTACCAGAGGTTGACGCAGACGACCGGTGCGGTCCGGTCCTCGCTGACGACGACGCGCAGGCCGTTCGCCAGCCGCGTGGTTTCGATGGGCCACGGATACCCGGTCGTTGCGACCGGTGCGGTTGGTGACGTCACCCGCCCATCTTGCCCTGCCGGCATCCCATCGATAACCGCGTAGCGCATGATCGTGCGCGGTGTAATGCTGGTGACGTGCTGGACGACGTACGGGCGCGGCATTCCGCAAGGGGGATCTGATGGCCGACGTGCTGATCCGGCCTGGCCTGGCCATTCCGGAGAGTGAGCTGAGCTGGCGCTTCTCGCGCTCCAGCGGACCGGGTGGCCAGGGCGTGAATACCACGGACTCGCGTGTCGAGCTGTCGTGGAACCTGCTCGCCTCCGGCCTGCTGTCACCCGCGCTGAAGGAACGCGCGGTCGAGCGGCTCGGCAGCCGGCTGGTCGACGGCGTGCTCACCATCACCGCCTCCGAGCACCGCTCCCAGCTCCGCAATCGCGAAGCTGCCGAGGCCCGCCTGGCCATGCGGGTCGGCGAGGCCATCGCGCCGCCACCCCGCCAGCGCCGCCCGACCAAGCCGTCCCGCGGCTCCGTCGAGCGCCGCATCGGCGAGAAGAAGCGCCGAGCCCAGATCAAACGCAACCGGCGCGGAGACATGGACTGACGCGGCAGCCGTTCACGGACTGTAGCGAGTCCGAACTCGCCCAAGGCGTGACGGAACGGCGGATACTGAGCCGATGGACAACTTGCCGGACAAGGGCGATGCCGAGATCATCACCATGCTGGAAGAGCGCCTGGGGCGACTCGAGCTCGCCGTTTCGCACGCCAGCTCCGCGCTCAGCGGACAGCAGGCCGAGGCGGCGGACGCGATAGACGAGGCAGTGGTCGAACACGAAGAACTCGGTTCCCTGCTCAAAGAGGTCATCCGCCGCCTGACCGGAAAGTAGCTAAGACACCGAGCGCGGCGGACTGATCGGGCGCAACTGACCGCGCGCGGCGGGTGATTTCTGGATACTCGCAGCATGGAGGACTTGACCGACAAGAGCGACAGCGACCTGATCGCCCTGCTGAAGTACGACGCCACCCACCTGCAGGACGTCGTCGACCACCTGCGGTCCGACGGCGCCGGTGATCCGGCCGAATCGATCCGCCTCCTCGATGACGCGGTCGCCACCCAGGAGGAGAACGTCGCGATCCTTCAGGAGTTCGCCCGCCGCCGCGCCGCCGCCGGCTGAATCGCGCCGGCGGTCGCGCTGGGGCCCGGCGTCGCAGGTGGCCGCGGGGGAGAGCGGGGACGGGCCGGATCGTCGGGACGGTCGTTGCCCGTACCCCTCAGCGTTGGTTGAAGGGTGCGACGGCCTCGCGGTTGCGTGCGGCGGCCTCCGGGCCGAGCAGTTCCTCGCAGACGCGGATCAGGCGGCTGCGCAGGCCGGCCGCGCGGCGGGCGAGTTCGCGCTGGCGTGCGACGTACTCGGCCTTGCCCTCGGGGGTCTCGATCTTCACCGGGGGGTGGCCGTAGGAGGCCAGGTCGTAGGGGCTGGCCTGCATGTCGAGCAGGCGGATCTCGCCGGCCAGGGCGAAGCAGTCCAGGGCGAGGGCGCCGGGCACGGCCGGGCCGAGTTTCTGCGCCCACTTGTGGACGTCCATCGCCGCGTGCAGGCAGCCGGGCTGGTCCAGGTCGACCTGGGTGGCGCGGGTGGGCTGCAGGCGGTTGAGGCCGACGGCCTCGGGGGTGAAGAAGCGGAAGGCGTCGAAGTGGGTGCAGCGGATGGTGTGCTGCTCGACCACCTTGTCGGTGCCGTCCTGGCCGAGGCGTAGCGGCAGCTCGTGGCGGTGCTCCGGCTCGCGGTAGACCATCGCCCACTCGTGCAGGCCGAAACAGCCGGAGAAGACCGGCCGGGACGCGGTCGCGGTGAGCAGACCGTGGATGTATCGCACGCTCTCGCCGCGGGCGTGCAGGAACGCGTCGACGTCCAGCGTGACCACGCCGTCGGGGTGGGTCAGATAGAACTTCAGGCCGGCGTGCTCGGCGAGCCCGTCGGGAGCCGGGGCCAGCCCGGCGCCGACGCCGGGATGCCACCGGCGCAGCAGCGACGGCCTGGTCCCGTAGTAGTCGTAGAGGAAGTCCTCGATGGCGTGCTTCTCGCCGGTCGACCGGCGGGCACGGTGGCCCGCGGTCATCTGGTCGGCGCGCTCGGCGTGCGCCCGGGCGAGGGGAATCCAGGTGACCGAGGGCAGCGTGGTGGTGAGTGCCCTCACCTGCTTGATCCCCATCGCACCAATGTATCTAGCCAAGGCGATCAACACGATCACCGTTTGGCGCGAATGAGTTCCGCCACGGCGTGGCGCGACATAGGCATACGAAAGTATGTAGCAGGTGTACTACATTCTTGATAGTGTGCTGGACATGAACGAGACGGTGCTGGCGGGTGAGGCAGGGGTCGGCCGCGGCGTGCCGATCGATGAGGCGGTTATCGAGGTTCGCGACCTGCGGATGAGCTACGGGCCGAAGGAGGTTCTGACCGGCGTCGATTTCACGGCTCACCGGGGCGAGGTGCTCGTCCTGCTCGGGCCCAACGGCGCCGGCAAGACCACCACCATCGAGATCCTGGAGGGCTTTCGCCGGCGGTCCGGTGGTGCCGTTCGGGTGCTCGGCGTCGACCCGGAGCAGGGAGCGGAGCAGTGGCGGGCCCGCCTCGGTGTGGTGCTCCAGTCCTGGCGTGACCACAGCAAGTGGAAGGTCCGGGAGTTGCTGGAGCACCTCGGCGCCTACTACTCGGTCTACTCCACGGCTGATCGCCCCCGGCCCTGGCCGGTCGACGAGCTGCTCGAGGTGGTCGGGCTGACCGAGTCGGCGGGCACGAAGATCGCCCGGCTCTCCGGTGGCCAGCGGCGCCGCCTCGACGTGGCGATCGGCATCGTGGGGCACCCCGAGCTGCTCTTCCTCGACGAGCCGACGGTCGGCTTCGACCCGGAGGCGCGGCGCGAGTTCCATGATCTGGTGCACCGGCTGACCGATGTGGACGAGACCACGATCATGCTCACCACACACGATCTCGACGAGGCGGAGAAACTGGCCGACCGCATCCTGATCCTCTCCGGCGGGCGGATCGCGGCGGCCGGCTCGGCCGACGAGCTGTCCCGGCAGGTGTCCGGCGAGACGGAGATCCGCTGGACCCGGGACGGGCAGCGGTTCGTGCACTCGGCGGCGGAGGCGACGGGCTTCGTGCGGGAGCTGTTCCGCCAGCACGGCGACGCGATCGGTGACCTCGAGGTGCGGCGGAGCAGCCTCGAGGAGACGTACATGAAGTTGGTCCGCGAGGCTGAGGGGAGCGCGCGATGATCCGGGTGGTTCGGCTGGGTCTGAGCCGAGGGCTGATCGAGCTGCGGCAGACCGTGAGCAGCGGGACGGATCTGTTCGGCTACTTCCTACCCGCGGTGTTCCTGGTGATCGCGCTGATCTGGATGCGCGACAGCACGATCCCCGGGACCGAGTTCGCCCTGGGTGCGCACAGTCTGGTCGGTTCGATGGCGATGCTCATCGTGATCAGCGGACTCATGAGCATGATGCAGTACCTGACGATGGACCGGGAGGACGGCACGCTGCTGCGGGCGAAGGCCACGCCCAACGGGATGACCGGCTACCTGATCGGCAAGATCGTGCTGGTTGCCGGGGTGGCCGTGATCAGCTGCCTCTTCGTCCTGGTGCCCGGCCTCTTCCTGGTGGACGGCCTGACCCTCGGCGCCGACGGGTTGCTGGTTCTGCTCTGGCTCGTGCCCCTGGCCTTCCTGGCGACCATGCCGCTGGGCGCGGTGCTCGGCGCGCTGTTCGAAAACCCGCGCCAGGCGTCGCTGATGATGCTGCCGATCATCGGACTGACCGCGGTCTCCGGCGTCTTCTATCCGATCACCGCACTGGCCGGCTGGGTGCAGGGCGTCGCCCAGGTCTTCCCGGTCTACTGGTTAGGGTTGGGCCTGCGATCGGCCTTCCTGCCGGATGCCCTGGTGGCCGCGGAGCTCGGCGGCACCTGGCGGCATCTGGAGACTTTCGGGGTGCTGGCGGCGTGGTCGGTGGCCGGGCTGGCCCTGGCGCCTGGCATTCTGCGCCGGATGGCTCGCCGGGAGTCCGGCTCCGCGGTGGCGGCCCGTCGCGAGCGGGCGATGACCCGAATGACTGTTTGAGGGAGTCGATGGGCAGCGAGGTCACGTACAACCGGATCGCCATGCTGCGGGCCGAGCGGGGCATCACCCGCCGGCAGCTGGCGGACGCCCTCGGCGTGCACTACCAGACCGTCGGATACCTGGAGCGCGGCGAGTTCAGCCCGAGCCTGCACCTGGCGTTGCGCATCTGTGAGTACTTCGAGGTACCGGTCGAGGTGGTCTTCGCCCTGGAGCCGTTCCCGCGGCTCGGTGCGGAGACCCGCCCGGCGTAGATTCCGGGGGAGTCCGTTCCTTCGAAGAGGGGTTAATCCCGTGCGCTTCGCCCGTTTTGTTCATGCCGCTGGGGTCTCGTTCGGCGTCGTCGAGGGCGATGGCTCCTCCGGCCTGACGGTCGCCGAGATCAGCAGCCTGCCGTTCGAGAAGGTGGTCTTCACCGGCCAGCGGTGGGCGCTCCCGGACGTACGCCTGCTCGCGCCGATCTTCTCCAGCAAGGTGATCGGGATCGGCCGCAACTACGCCGACCACGCGGCCGAGCTGGGCAACGAGGTGCCCAAGGAGCCGCTCATCTTCATCAAGCCGTCCACCTCGGTGATCGGGCCGAACGACGCGATCCGGATCCCCAGCGTCACCAGCCGGGTGGAGGAGGAGGCCGAGCTCGCCGTGGTGATCGGCGCCACCGGCGCACGGCGGGTCGACCGGGCCGGCGCCGAGAAGGCGATCTTCGGCTACACCTGCGGCAACGACGTGACCGCGCGGGACCTGCAGCGCAAGGACCCGCAGTGGACCCGCGCCAAGGGCTTCGACTCGTTCTGCCCGCTCGGCCCGTGGATCGAGACCGAGCTCGACGTGAGCGACCTCGAGGTGCGGTGCGAGGTGGGGCGCGACCCGAACAACATGGAGGTGCGCCAGATCGGGCGGACCAAGGACATGGTCTTCGACATCCCCAGCCTGGTCTCGTACGTGTCGCACGTGATGACGCTGCTCCCCGGTGATGTGATCCTGACCGGTACGCCGGCCGGGGTCAGCCAGATCGTGCCGGGTGACACGGTGTCGGTGAGTGTCCAGGGCATCGGCGAGCTGCGGAACCCGGTCGTCTCACTCGACTGACCGCTCGATCCCGTCCAGGAGCAGGTCCAGGCCGTACCCGAACGCGTCCTGGGTCTGCTCCTCGAAGCCGCCGGCGTTCCAGAGGGCCGTCATCGCCGGATGCTCCTCCACGTCGAACCACTTCTCCCAGAACTCGCCGTGCGCGTGCCACCACGACTCGGTGGTCTGGCCGCTGGCCTGCCGCAGCCGCTCGTCCTCACCGGCCTCCCGGGCGAACGCGTAGACGAACGCGGTCACGGCCAGCGCCGCCCGGTTTATCCGGTCCACCGGCAGGCCCCGGTCGGTCATCGCGGCGATCATGAACTCGCGCTCGGCGAGCATCCCCGGCCCGAGCGGCGGCCGCACCAGCGACACCTCGGTCAGCCAGGGGTGTGCGACGTACATCGCCCGCGTGCCGGCGGCGAAGTGCGCGATCGATGCCCGCCAGTTCTCGGATCTGGTCAGCTCACGGGCGGCGAGCACCTCGTCGACCATCAGGTCGATCAGATCCGCGCGGGACGGCACATAGGTGTAGAGCGTCATCGTCGCCACCCCGAGATCGGCCGCGACCCGGGCCATCGAGGCCGCTTCCAGGCCCTCCGCGTCTGCGACGCGGATCGCGGCGGCCAGCACCGCGTCGACGCTGAGGCGCGGCGGGCGCCCGGCGGCCTTGCGGGCGGGCAGGCTCCGCCGCCAGAGCAATGGAAAGTTCACCATGATTCCGTATACCCTACGGGAAACAGTTTCCGTAGGGGGTACGAGAATGAAGATCTTGGTTACCGGCGCTACCGGAAACGTCGGCCGCATGGTCGTCGACGAGCTGCTCGCCCGCGGTGCCACGGACGTGCGGGCCCTCACCAACGACCCGGCGAAGGCGCAGCTGCCGCCCGGCGTCGAGGTGGCGCGCGGCTTCCTCGGCCGGCTCGAGACCCTGCCCGACGCCCTGGCGGGCGTCGAGAAGATGTATCTCGCGCCGCATCCCGCCACCGTGTTCGAGGTGTGCCGGCTGGCAGCCGACGCGGGGGTACGCCAGATCGTCGACATGGCCGGGGCCAAGGGTGGCACCTGGCAGGTCATCGAGGACGGGGTGGAGGCGTCCGGGGTGGCGTACACGCACCTGGAGCCCGGCGAGTTCATGGCCAACTCGGAGCTGTGGTCGGCGCAGATCGCCGCCGGAGACGTGGTGCGGGACGCGTACGGGGACGTGGTGAACGCGCCGATCGCCCAGGAGGACATCGCGGCCGTGGCCGCCGAGGTGCTGCTGTCCGACCGGCATGCCGGCCGGTCCTACGAGCTGACCGGTCCGGAAGCGCTAAGCCGCCGGCAGATGGTCGCGGCGATCGGGCGGGCGCTCGGCCGCGATCTGACCTACGTCGAGCTGACCGGGTCCGAGGCGCGGGCGCACTTCGAGTCGATCATGGGGGAGTACGGCGAGTGGTACCTCGACGGCCTGGCACAGCTGGCCGACCACCCGCAGGCCGCGGTATCGACCGTGGCCGACCTGCTGGGCCGTCCGGCGATGGCCTACGAAGAGTGGGCACGTCGTCACGCGGATCTGTTTCGGTAACCCGATTTGGCGGGCCGGTAGGCCTCGGGTAAAGTTCTCCCCGGCGCGGCAAGCCGGGCCAATGGGGTATGGGGTAATTGGCAGCCCGACTGATTCTGGTTCAGTTAGTCTAGGTTCGAGTCCTGGTACCCCAGCGCTGGCTCTCCCCCGGGAGAGCGGCGCTGGATCTCTGGTAGGTCCAGCAACGGAAGTTCTGGTCCCGTCGTCTAGCGGCCTAGGACGCCGCCCTCTCAAGGCGGTAGCGAGGGTTCGAATCCCTTCGGGACTACATCGGTGAACGGCCCGCATCTTCGGATGCGGGCCGTTGCGCGTTCCCCCGGCCCAACCCCACTGCTGCCTCACGACCGTCGAGGCAGCAGTGGGGTTGGGCCGAGGGCTGCACCCGGCTTCGGGTGCGGGAGCGGCCCTGATAGAGTTCAGCCCGCCGCTGAAGGTAAGCGGCTCTGGTCCCGTCGTCTAGCGGCCTAGGACGCCGCCCTCTCAAGGCGGTAGCGAGGGTTCGAATCCCTTCGGGACTACCAGGAAAGAAACGGCCCGCACCGATCTGGTGCGGGCCGTTCTGCTGTGCGGAGAGCAACGCGGCCGGAAAGCGGAATTCCGGAAATACTTCGACGATGGCCGACATCACAGTGCGACGGGTCGACTTCGGATACTTCGTGCGCCCGGCCGGGGAGACCGGCACCGGCTCCCCGCGGGTCGAGCCGGCGCTCGGCTATCTGATCGATCATCCGCGAGGGCGGCTGCTGGTGGACACCGGCATGGGCAGCCATCCGGACGTGGACGCCCACTATCAACCCCACCGGGTCCCGCTGGCAGCGGCGGTCGCGGCCGCGGGCATCACGCTCACCGATATTCGGTACGTGGTGAACTGTCATCTTCACTTCGACCACTGCGGCGGGAACCCGGAGCTGGCCGGGACGCCCGTCTTCACCCAGCGGTCCGAGCTGACCACCGCCCGGACGGTGACCGGCCACACGCTGCCGGAACTCGTGGACTTCGCCGGTGCCCGTTACGAGGAACTGGACGGTGAGGCCGAGATCCTGCCCGGTGTCCTGGTCGTACCCACCCCGGGCCACACCGCCGGCCATCAGTCGGTGGTGGTGACCACCGGCGATGGAACGGTCATCGTGGCCGGGCAGAGCCACGACCACGCGACCGCCTTCACCGGCGACGTGCTGGCCCGCCGGGCCGGGGTCGGAATCACCCCGGCCTGGCTCGGCCGCCTGCTGGAACTCGACCCGGAGCGAGTCGTCTTCGCACACGACAACGCGGTCTGGACGCCCTAGCCGGGCGGTTACAGGCCGGACAGCCGCTGGCCGGCCCGGACGACCGCCATCGCGTGCCGCTCGCCGGGGCGGCGGCCGAGGCGTTCGATCGGACCGCTTATCGAGATGGACGCGATGACCCGGCCGGTCCGGTCGCGGATCGGCGCGGAGACGCTTGCCACACCGGGCTCGCGCTCGGCGACGCTCTGCGCCCAGCCGCGGCGGCGGACCTCGGCCAGCGTGCGGCCGGTGAACTTGCAGCGGGGCAGCAGCGGCATGACCGCCTCGGGCGGCTCCCAGGCCAGCAGGATCTGGGCCGCCGAACCGGCCACCATGGGCAGCACCGAGCCGACCGGGACGGTGTCGCGCAGGCCGCTGGCACGCTCGGCCGCGGCCACGCAGATACGCTCATCGGCACGGCGCAGGTAGAGCTGAGCGCTCTCGCCGGTGGCGTCGCGCAGCGCGGACAGCAGCGGTTCGGCCGCGGTCAGCAGAACGTCTGGTGCGGCATTGGCCAACTCGCCCAATCTCGGTCCGGGACGCCATCTTCCTTGAGTGTCCCGGACCAGCATCCGATGGATCTCCAGCGCCTGCGCCAGGCGATGCGCGGTTGCCCGCGGCAGCTTGGTGCGCTCGACGAGTTCGGCCAGGCTGGCGCCGTCGACACATGCGGCGAGAATGACAACCGCCTTGTCGAGAACGCCGACACCGCTCATACTGTGTCCCACAAGCCGAAACATACATTCCAGAATTTAGGATGTCCAGATGGTGGGAGTCACTCCCCAGAGCGGGAAACCCAGGACCCTGGCCGAGAAGGTCTGGGATGACCACGTGGTGCGCACGGCCGAGGGCGAGCCGGACCTGCTCTTCATCGACCTGCACCTCCTGCACGAGGTCACCAGCCCGCAGGCGTTCGACGGTCTCCGGATGGCCGGTCGCCCGGTCCGCCGGACCGACCTCACGCTCGCGACGGAGGACCACAACACCCCGACCGGGTACGCGGATCCGGCCTTCAACACCCGTCGCGGTGAGCTGCTGACGATCGCCGACACCGTCTCGCGTACGCAGATCGAGACGCTGCGGAAGAACTGCGCCGAGTTCGGCGTGCAGATCCGGCCGCTCGGCGACGTGAACCAGGGCATCGTGCACGTGATCGGCCCGCAGCTGGGTCTCACCCAGCCCGGCATGACGATCGTCTGCGGTGACTCGCACACCGCCACCCACGGCGCTTTCGGCGCACTGGCCTTCGGCATCGGCACCAGCGAGGTGGAGCACGTGCTCGCCACCCAGACGCTGCCCCAGTCGAAGCCGAAGACGATGGCCGTCACGGTCGTCGGCGACCTGCGCCCCGGCGTCTCCGCGAAAGATCTGATCCTCGCCCTGATCACGCAGACCGGCACCGGCGGCGGCAACGGCCACATCGTGGAGTACCGCGGTGAGGCGATCCGCAAGCTCTCCATGGAGGGCCGGATGACGATCTGCAACATGTCGATCGAGTGGGGCGCCAAGGCCGGCATGATCGCGCCGGACGAGACCACCTTCGAGTACCTGAAGGGCCGCGCGCACGCCCCGCAGGGCGCCGACTGGGACGCCGCGGTCGAGTACTGGCAGACCCTCGCCACCGATGAGGGCGCCGAGTACGACACCGAGATCGTCATCGACGCCGCAGCGATCAGCCCGTTCATCACCTGGGGCACCAACCCGGGTCAGGGTGCCGCGCTGGACGACGTCGTGCCGAACCCCGAGGACTTCCTCGACGAGGTGGAGCGCGGCGCTGCCGAGCGCGCCCTGGCGTACATGGACCTCACCCCGGGCACGCCGTTCCGTGAGGTGCCGGTCGACGTCGTCTTCGTCGGCTCCTGTACCAACGGCCGGATCGAGGACCTGCGTGCCGCCGCCGACGTGATCCGTGGGCACAAAGTGGCCGACGGTGTCCGGATGATGATCGTCCCCGGGTCGTACCAGGTGCGGGAGCAGGCCGAGGCCGAGGGTCTCGACAAGGTCTTCACCGAGGCGGGCGCCGAGTGGCGGTTCGCCGGCTGCTCGATGTGCCTGGGCATGAACCCGGACACGCTGAGCCCCGGCCAGCGCGCCGCCTCCACCTCCAACCGCAACTTCGAGGGCCGGCAGGGCAAGGGCGGGCGTACCCACCTGGTCTCGCCGCAGGTCGCCGCCGCCACCGCCGTGGTCGGCAAGCTGGCCGCGCCCGCCGACCTGTAGAGGACACCGTCATGGACAAGTTCGTCAGTCACACCGGCAAGGTCATGCCGCTGCGCCGCTCCGATGTGGACACCGATCAGATCATCCCAGCGGTCTATCTGAAGCGGGTCACCCGGACCGGTTTCGAGGACGGCCTCTTCAGCGCCTGGCGCGAGGACCCGAACTTCGTGCTGCACAACCCGGCGCACGCGGGCGCCACGATCCTGGTGGCCGGCCCCAACTTCGGCACCGGCTCGTCCCGCCAGCACGCGGTCTGGGCGCTGCGCGACTGGGGCTTCAAGGCGGTCATCGCCTCCCGGTTCGGCGACATCTTCCGCGGCAACGCCCTCAAGGAGGGCCTGCTGCCGATCCAGCTCGACCAGAAGATCATCGAGAGCCTCTGGGATCTGGCCGAGAGCGAGCCGGAGAAGCAGATCACCGTCGACCTGGACGGGCGGGTGGTCCGCGTCGACGATGCGGCGTACGGCTTCCCGATCGACGATTTCAGTCGGTGGCGTCTCATGGAGGGCCTCGACGACATCGGACTGACGCTGCGGCACGAGGCCGCGATTACCGCGTACGAGAAGGGCCGTCCGTCTTTCAAGCCGGTCGTAGTTCTTTAGTCCCAGTCACGAATTCGCCCTCATCGGGTCGCCGATGGGGGCGAATTTCGTTGGGACACAACGGATTTTTGCCCCGAATGTTTGTGTCTCCAGGTCACAGGGCATACGGTGCGCGCAGAATGGCCTTCGACGGGCCAGTTCTCACGTCCGGGAGGAAACCGTGAACAAGGCCGAGCTCATCGAGGCGCTCGCCGACAAGCTAGGGGACAAGAAGACAGCGACCCTGGCATTGGACGCGCTCATCAATGAGGTGCAGAACGCCGTCGCCAAGGGCGACAAGGTGGCCATCACCGGCTTCGGTTCCTGGGAGAAGCGGACTCGGAACGCGCGTACCGCGCGGAATCCGCGTACCGGTGAACCGGTGAAGGTGAAGAAGACCGCCGTCGCCGCTTTCCGGCCGGGCAGCACATTCCGGGACCTGGTGGCCAGTGGCAAGCCGGCCAAGGCCACCGCGGCGAAGAAGACCACTGCTAGCAAGGCGGCGCCGGCCAAGGCCACCGCTACCAAGACGACGGCGGCCAAGAAGACGGCCGCTACCAAGTCGGCTGCCACCAAGGCGGCGCCGGCGAAGACCGCAGCCACCAAGACGACGGCGGCCAAGAAGACCACCGCGACCAAGGCGGCACCGGCTAAGAGCGCCGCCACCAAGACGGCCAAGGCGGCACCGGCCAAGGCCACCGCTACCAAGACGACGGCGGCCAAGAAGACGGCCGCTACCAAGTCGGCTGCCACCAAGGCGGCGCCGGCGAAGACCGCAGCCACCAAGACGGCAGCGGCCAAGAAGACCACGGCTAACAAGACGACCACTGCCGCGGCGAAGAAGACCACGGCTAACAAGGCCGCGCCGGCCAAGAAGACCGCGCGCAAGACGGCCACTCCGGCTGCCGCCCCGGCCCGGGCCCGCGTCGCTTCGACAGCACGCACCACCGCGGCCCGTAAGGCGCGCTGACCGGCCGAACCGAACAGTAAAAGGCGTCCACCCGTACGGTGGACGCCTTTTCGGTGTCCCGGCGCGACCGGCCCGGGCCGTCCTACCGTCCGGGCATGGAACGCAGACCGATGCCGCGCGGCCTGGTGGCCCGGGCCACCATCGCGGCGGCGCTGTTCGCCCTCGCGGTGGTACCCGGGTGGACGTTCGGCGACCTGGCCGAGCAACACACCGGCCGGCCGGTGCTGGACTGGCTGATCACCTGCGGCTGGTCCGGGCTGGCCGTCACCGGCTACGCGCCGTGGAGCTCGTACCGGCGGCGGGACGGCTGGCTCGGAGCCGTCCCGCTGTACGGGTGGTACCTGGCCGGGGTGCTCAGCTGGCGGCTCGCGCTGCTGCCGTACCGGGACTGGGAACCGCGCCCGGACGAGCAGTGGCAGGCCCGCTGGCTCACCGGCGACCTGCTCGGCTACTGGCGGGCCGACCCCGCACCGCGCCCGGTCACAGGCGCGAGGCGTCCAACAGTCGCTCGCCGGACCAGGTGAGCAGCCAGCCGTCGCCCTTGCGGGTCTTGAACGGCTCGTCGTCCTCGACGCCGTGCAGCAGCGCCAGCAGCGGCGGGATCACCTTGCCCTGACTGCACACCACCACCCGCTCGTCCGTACGCAGCTGCGTCAGCCGGGCCTGAGCCATGGTCAACCGGGCCGTCAGGTCCGCCGCGTCGGACGGTTCGGCGAAGGCGCCGTCCAGCACGATCGGCATGTCGTCCAGCGCCTTGGCGAGCGGCTCCAGGGTCTGCTTGCACCGCAGCGGCGGCGCGGCTATCAGGTGGCGCGGCCGGAACGAGGTCAGCGCCGCGGCGATCCGGCCGGCCTGCCGGTGCCCGACCGGATCGATCGGGCGCAGCCGGTCCGGGCCGGCCCACTTCTTGCGCTCCCCGGCATGCGCGTGCCGGACCAGTGCCACCACCGCGGTCACCGGTGGCAGCGCGGCGAACCGGTCGAGCAGCGGCCGCTCGTCCGGGTAGCTCAACCGCTCCGCGGCCTCGGCCGGCGGCAGCCAGGCGATCCGGTCGACCTCCCGGGTGTCCTGGACCGGACCCGAGGCGCCGGCCCGCATCAGCCAGAACCGTACGGTCTTCGGGCGCCCGTTCGGCAGTGTGTACGCCACCTCGGGCAGGCACACCTCGGGGATCCCGGCCACCCCGGTCTCCTCGGCGACCTCCCGTACGGCGGCGGCCAGCGCGCCCTCGTCCGGTTCGAACGTCCCCTTGGGCAGGCTCCAGTCGTCGTACCGCGGGCGGTGCACCAGGCACACCTCGACGCCGTTGTCGCCGGGGCGGTAGAGCACGCCGCCCGCGGCCAGCACCGGGTCGGACATCAGCTTCTCTTGCCGATGACCCGCCGCAGCAGAGCCTCCTGAAGGTGAACCTGCGGACTGGAGGTGGTACCGACGTTGCGGTGCCAGACTCCCTCGCCGTCCAGGTCCCAGCCCTCGGTCTGATCGCTCATCGACAGTTCGAGCACGTTGCGCATCTCCTCACGGGCCGAGGTGAGCGTCACCTTGACCAGTGCCTCGACCCGGCGGTCCAGGTTGCGATGCATCAGGTCGGCGGAGCCCATCCAGTACTCCGCGTCGGCGCCGGGACCGAACCTGAAGATCCGGGAGTGCTCCAGGAACCGGCCGACGATCGACCGCACGCGGATGTTCTCCGACATACCCTTCACACCCGGCCGCAACGCGCACATTCCCCGGATCACCAGGTCGACTTTCACCCCGTCCTGGGAGGCCTTGTAGAGCGCGTCGATGGTCTGCTCGTCGACAAGTGAGTTCACCTTGAACTGGACCAGGGCCTCGCCGCCCCCGCGGGCGATGCGGGCCTGCTCCTCGATCCGCTCGACCAGACCCCGGCGTACGCCGTGCGGCGCCACCAGCAGCCGCCGGTAGGTGGTCTGCCGGCTGTACCCGGTGAGCACGTTGAACAGGTCGGTGACGTCGGCGCCCACCTCCGGATCGGCGGTCAGCATGCCGAAGTCCTCGTACAGCCGGGCGGTCTTCGGGTGGTAGTTGCCGGTGCCGATGTGGCAGTAGCGCCGGATCTGGTTGCCCTCCTGGCGCACCACCAGCGACGTCTTGCAGTGCGTCTTCAGACCGACCAGGCCGTAGACGACGTGGCAGCCGGCCCGCTCCAGGGTGCGCGCCCAGGCGATGTTCGCCACCTCGTCGAAGCGCGCCTTCACCTCGACCAGGACGACCACCTGCTTGCCCGCGGCCGCCGCGTCGACCAGAGCGTCCACGATGGGTGAGTCACCGGACGTGCGGTACAGCGTCTGCTTGATGGCCAGCACGTTCGGGTCGGCCGCGGCCTGCTCGATGAAGCGCTGCACACTCGTCGAGAACGAGTGGTACGGGTGGTGCACCAGGATGTCCGACTCGCGCAGCCGGTTGAACACGCTGCGTGGCACCTCGCCGTCCGCCAGGTGCGGGTGGGTCGCCGGGACGAAAGGGCGGTCTTTCAGGTCGTCCCGGTCGCAGTCGCCGAACACCTGCCACAGCGACGACAGGTCGAGGATGCCCGGCACCCGCAGTACGTCGTGGCTGTCCATGTCGAGCTCGCGTACCAGCAGGTCGAGCACGTGGTCGCTGATCGAGGCGGCCACCTCGAGCCGGACCGGCGGGCCGAACCGGCGCTGCGCCAGCTCCCGCTCGAGGGCCTGGAGCAGGTCCTCGTCGCGGTCCTCGTCCACCTCCAGCTCGGCGTTGCGGGTCACCCGGAACAGGTGCCACTCCAGGATCTGCATCCCCGGGAAGAGCTGGTCCAGGTGGTTCGCGATGAGCTCCTCGACCGGCAGGAACCGCACCCCGCGGCCGTCGTTCTGCACGGTCACGAAACGGGGCACGTTGTTCGGCACCTTCACCCGGGCGAAGAGCTCCGGGTTGTCGCCGTCCGGATAGCGCAGCGCCACCGCGAGGTTCAGCGAGCGGCTGGAGATGTACGGGAACGGGTGCGCCGGGTCGACCGCGAGCGGCGTCAGCACCGGGAAGACCTGCTCGCGGAAGTAGGTCCGCAGCCGGCCCTGCTCGGGCGCGTTCAGTTCCTTCCAGCTGACCAGTTCGATGCTCTCCGCGGCCAGTTTCGGCCGGACCTCGTCGGCGAAGCAGGCGGCGTGCCGGGTGACCAGATCCGCGGTCCGTTCGGTGATCATCTCGAGCTGGTGCCGCAGCGGGGACCGGTCGCCGCCGCGGACCGGCAGGCCGGCGCTGAGCCGCCGTTTCAGACCGGCCACCCGGACCATGAAGAACTCGTCGAGATTGCTGGCGAAGATGGCCAGGAATTTCGCCCGCTCCAGCAGCGGGGTGCCCGGATCCTCGGCCAGCGCCAGCACCCGCGCGTTGAAATCGAGCCAGGAGAGCTCGCGATTCAGGAACCGGCCCTCGGGCAGCTCATAAGCCTGCTCCTCGGACACCGCCTCGGTTTCCAGGAGCGCGGTGGCCTCGGCCGGCTCGGCCGGCTCGGCCGGTTGCGGTTCTGCGGGCTCCGGCCGGGGGAGGAAGCGGCCGTTCGGGCCACGCCTACGGGTCTCGGGGGTCCGGGGCGGGGTTGGCATGAGCCCATTCTTGCCGCTTCCGCCGAAACGTGAAACGAACTACTGGACTATGAGTTCAGGCGATTCCGGGAATCAACACCCGGCGGACCGTACCGGAGCTGTCCGGCTCCACGGTGACGCGCTGGCCGAGCCGCAACAGGCGCAGCCCGGAGCGGTCGAAAGCGTCCGAACCGAACGCCAGTTCAGAGCCGTCGTCGAGGAGCAGCGTGCCGCTGCGGGTGTCCGGGTCGAAGGTGGCGATGGTGCCCTGCATAACGCGCACGGTACCGGGCTCAGGCGGCCGGCGCGCACTCCGCGGTGAGTCCGAGATCACGCAGCAGCCCGCAGGTACGCCGTCCGGCGCCCAGAGTGAGAACCGTGTCCAGGTCCGCCGCGGTGTCCACGTCCTGCCGCAGACCCGGCCAGTCCCCGGCGAGCGGAGTCGCTCCGGAGGCCGCGTGCGCCGCGGCGGAGGGCCCGCCGAACCGGGGATCGAGGACGGCCCGCGGCGGCGCGGCGAGCAGGACGGTGCCGATGCCCGCGGCGTCCGGCACGAAACTGCGGCCGGCGACCCGCCCGAGCACGTCGTCCAGGTGCTCCGGACGCAGCGCCGGCAGATCACCGGCGAGCACCACCCGGTACGCGGACAGGCCGGCCACCTCGTCCGCGCCGTACCGCATGGCGGCGTTCAGCCCCGCGCCCGGGTCCGGCGCCACCCGGGCACCGAGGTCACGGACCGCCGCGGAGACCGCCGGATCGTCCGTGACGACCACCAGGTCCGCCACCACGGAGGAGCCCAGCACCGCCGTGACGGTGTCCCGCACCATGGCCAGGGCCAGCTCCGGATGACGATCCACCGGCACGGCACCCCGCAGCCGCGTCTTGGCCGCGTGCAGCCTCTTGACCGGGATCACCGCCGTCCACTTCCGCAACACCCCGCCAGTCTGCCAGCGTTTCTTCGCGCACCCCTGCCTGGTACGCCCCGGCCGGAGCGGGCATGATTTCGTCGCAGGTGAACGTTGTGCGGCCGGGAGACGTCGCCGATCGAGGGACGGGGGAAGCCGTGGCACAGCTCAAGCTCGGATTCTGGCAGCGTGTCGCGGTGATGCTGGTGCTTCCCGTCATGACCGTGCTGACCAAGAAGACCTGGCTCCACCACGAGCGGATCCCCGCCACCGGCGGTGTGATCCTCGTCCCGAACCACGTCTCGCACTTCGACCCGTTGGTCATCGCGCACTACATCTACCGGTCCGGCCGCTGGCCGCGCTTCCTCGGCAAGGCCAGCGTCTGGAAGGTGCCGGTGATCGGGTTCCTCCTGAACAAGACGCGGCAGATCCCGGTCGAACGGGGCAGTGTGGATGCGGTGAAGTCGTTGGACAGCCTGATCGAGGCACTCCGCGAGGGCGGCGCGGTGGTGATCTATCCGGAGGGCACCACCACCAAGCACCCCGATCTGTGGCCGATGCGGGGCAAGACCGGCGCCGCCCGGCTCGCGCTGCTCACCGGCGCACCGGTGGTGCCGATCGCGAACTGGGGTGCGCAGGAGATCTTCGATCCGCGTACCAACCGGCTCAGGTTGCGCCGCACGCACGTCACGGTGACGGCCGGCCCGCCGGTCGACCTCCGCCGCTGGGCCGGCGTCGAGCCGACCCGGGCGGTACTCGACGAGATGACCGAGGCGATCATGCTGGATGTACGGGACCTGCTCGGCGAGATCCGCGACGGCGAAGCGCCGGCGCTCTACGAACGGCCCGTCCGGCGGGCCTCGACCTCGGAGGACGCGTCATGAGGGCGGCCGTCATCGGATCCGGCGCGTGGGGCACGGCGTTCGCCAAGGTGCTCGGCGACGCCGGATCGCACGTGACCATGTGGGCACGGCGCGAGGTGATCGCCGCGGAGATCCGGGAACGGCGCGGCAACGAGGGATCGCTTCCGGGCGTACGGCTGGCGGACAGCGTCACCGCCACCACCGACCTCGCCGAAGCGGTCGCCGGCGCCGAGCTGATCGCCATCGCCGTGCCGTCGCAGACGCTGCGGGGCAACCTGGCGGACTGGGCCGGCCACTTCCCGTCCGACGCCACGGTCGTCTCGCTGATGAAGGGGATCGAGCTCGGCACCCTGAAACGGATGAGCGAGGTGATCACCGAGACCGCCGGCGTCGCGCCGGAACGGGTCGTGGTCGTCTCCGGGCCGAACCTGGCACCCGAGATCGCTGCCGAGCAGCCCACCGCGACCGTGGTCGCCTGCGTCGACGAGAGCCGCGCCAAACAGGTGCAGCACGCGCTCGCCACGCCGTACTTCCGGCCGTACACCAGCGACGACGTGATCGGCTGCGAGCTCGGCGGCGCGACCAAGAACGTGATCGCGCTGGCGTACGGGATGGCGATCTCGATCGGTCTGGGCGACAACACCCGGGCCTCGCTGATCACCCGCGGTCTCGCCGAGACCGCCCGGCTCGGGGTGGCGCTCGGCGCCGACCCGCTCACCTTCGCCGGCCTGGCCGGCCTCGGCGACCTGGTCGCCTCCTGCTCCTCGCCGCTCGCCCGGAACCGCACCTTCGGTGAGCACCTGGGCCGCGGCGAGACTTTGGAGCAGGCGCAGATCGCCACCCGGCAGACCGCCGAGGGCGTGAAGAGCTGCCTCTCCATCCGCGACCTGGCCCGTTCGCGCGGCGTCGAGATGCCGATCGTCGAACAGGTGGAACGGGTCTGCCACGAGGGTGTGGACCCGCGGGTCGCGGTGAAACTGTTGATGACTAGAGAGATGAAACCCGAGTGACCAGCTACTCCGACGGCACCCGCGCGGTGCACGCCGGCCTGCCCGAGCCCGTCGTCGGCGAGCCGTTCCTGCCCGGACCGGTCTTCGCGGCGCCCTACCACCTCGACCCGGCGACCGGGCCGGGGGAGAACGGGTACGCCCGGACCGAACACCCCACCCGGCGCGCGCTGGAGGCGGCGATCGGCGCCCTGGAGGGCGCGCCGACGCTGGTCTTCGCCAGCGGGCAGGCGGCGATCACCGCGCTGCTGCTCTCGGTGCTGCGCACCGGCGACACGGTCGCGCTTCCGGCGGACGGCTATTTCACGGTACGGGCGTTCGCCGAAGGAACCCTGCGTGACCTGGGCGTGAAGACCGTCCTGGTGCCGACGGCCGGACCGTACCCGGACCTCACCGGGGTACGGCTGGTGCTGCTGGAGACCCCGGCCAACCCGGGACTGGACGTCTGCGACGTGCGGGCGATCGCCGCGGCCGCGCACGAGGCCGGTGCGCTGGTGGCGGTCGACAACACCACCGCCACCCCGCTCGGGCAGAACCCGCTCGCGCTCGGGGCGGACCTGGTGGTGGCGTCCGGCACCAAGGCGCTGACCGGGCACTCGGACGTGCTGCTCGGCTACGTCAGCGCCGGCGACCCGGAGCTGCTCGGCAAGGTCGAGACGTGGCGCAAGCAGACCGGCGGCGTACCCGGCGCGTTCGACTGCTGGCTGGCGCACCGATCGATTGCCACACTCGACCTGCGGCTGGCCCGGCAGAGCGCGAACGCGGCGGCGGTCGCCGAGTTCCTGCTGGCCCGCGACGACGTCTCCGGGGTGCGGTGGCCGGGGCTGCCGTCCGACCCGTCGTACCCGATCGCGTCGGCGCAGATGCGGCGCGTCCCGGGTGTGGTCTCGTTCGACCTCGGCTCGGCCGAGCGGGTGGCCCGGTTCCTCACCGAGGCGAAACTGGTCTTCGCCGCTACCTCGTTCGGTGGCGTGCACACCACCGCCGACCGCCGCGCCCAGTGGGGCGACGACACGTCACCCGGGTTCGTCCGGTTCTCCTGCGGCATCGAGGACACCAGCGACCTGCTGGCCGACCTCACCGCCGCGCTGGACTCTTCCGTATGACGAGCTGGAACACCTTCGACGCCGACGAGATCGCGGCGCTGACCCAGGGCGACAGCTTCTTCGCCGCGCCAGGGGAGCGGGACTGCCCGGCCTGCGGGGAACGGCGGCTGCGCGCGTACTTCACCGCGCCGGAGAACGCCCGCCGCCCCACTCTGGTCAGCTACGTGTGGTGCGGCGGCTGCGACAAGTTCGTCGGGACCAGGGCCCGGCACCCGGAGGGCCTGATCTTCTCGGACCCGCTGGCCGCCCTGCCCGTCGCCGAGCGCCGGGAGCTGGAGCGCAGCCTCACCGCGTTCCTCGCCCATCTGGACGAGCTCTGGGAGCGTGGCGCTCTCCCGCAGACCTTCACCGCCTGACGCGGCAGGCGCGGCGGCCGGAACGGGCGCTTCGGCCCGGACTGGCAGACGGCCGCCGGGGCACGGCGGGACGGGGCGGATTCGGCGGGTTCGGCGGTGACGCGTACCGATGCCGGGTTGTGAAAGGCGTGCTGCCTCGCGGCGCGCTGGTGAGCGTGAGTAGCTCAGGCGTGGGCGGCGACGAAGTCGTGCAGCCAGTCCCGCGGTACGTCGGCGCCGGGCTCGCCGCCGATGCGGCGCAGGGCCTCGCCCGGGCGGATGCCGAGCAGGGTCAAGGTCATGACCGCCAGCAGGGTGGACCGGCCGACGTCACCGGCCGACTGGGTGACCACGAAGCGGCCCGCGCGCACCTCGCGCGCCAGGCGGGTGGCGAGGGCGACCAACTGGCCGGCCTCGGCTCGCAGATCGTCGCCGGTGGCGGCGGGCAGCGGCACCAGTTCCATCCCGGCTGTCTCCGGAGCCGGCTCCGCGGTGGAGACCAGCACCTGCACGCCCGCGCGGGCGAGCGCGCCCAGCTGCTGCGGCGACCAAGGCTCCTCGCGGGAGTGGGCCATCGTGGCCAACTGGCCCGGACCGGGACCGGCGATCACGTGGAGTGCTGGTGCCATGAACTGTTCGTCTCCCCTGCCCTGCGGTGGCCCGACGCGGATCCCATATCTGGCTTACGCAGAGTAGGGTCACCCCCGGCATGCCCGCTAGCGAGAGGCACAGAGAAGAGTGACGACCCCCCGGAAGACTCGTGTCGCGATCGTGTTCGGTGGTCGCAGCACTGAGCACGCCATTTCCTGCGTGAGTGCGGGCGCCATCCTCGGTGCGCTGGACCCGGATCAGTACGAGGCGGTTCCGGTCGGAATCACCCGTGAGGGTCGCTGGGTCCTCGCCGCGGGTGACCCCGCTCAGCTCGCCATCTCCGGCACGCGTCTGCCGGAGATCACCGCCTCGTCCGGTAACTCGGTGGTCCTCGGAGCCGGGGAACTGCTCGTCCGGGACCCGGCCGAGGGCATGTCGGAGCTGGCCGGTGTCGACGTGGTCTTCCCGGTGCTGCACGGTGCCTACGGCGAGGACGGCACCATCCAGGGGATGCTGGAGATGGCCGGGATTCCGTACGTGGGTGCGAACGTCTTCGCCTCGGCGGCGGCCATGGACAAGGAGTTCACCAAGAAGCTGGCGGCGGTCGAGGGCATCCCGGTCGGGCCGTACGTCGTGTTGCGCGCCGGCGTCTCGCTCTCCGAAGCGGACAAGGAGCGGCTCGGGCTGCCGGTCTTCGTGAAGCCGTCCCGGGCCGGGTCGTCCACCGGCATCACCAAGGTCACCGACTGGGCCGACCTGGACGCGGCCATCGCCACCGCCCGGCAGATCGACCCGAAGGTTCTGGTCGAGGCCGCGATCGTGGGCCGCGAGATCGAGTGCGGGGTGCTCGAGGGGGAGAACGGCGGCGCGCCTTCGGCGTCCCTGCTCGCCGAGATCCACGTGGACGACGCCGACTGGTACGACTTCGAGACGAAGTACCTGGTGGGCAGCCGCTACACGATCCCCGCCGCGCTCTCTGCGGAGGTGACCAAGCGCGTCCAGGAGTACGCCCTGCGCACCTTCACCGCGCTGGACTGCGCCGGTCTGGCCCGCGTCGACTTCTTCGTGACGGCCGACGGCGAGATCTTCCTGAACGAGATCAACACGATGCCGGGGATGACGCCGACCTCGATGTTCCCGCAGATGTGGGCGGCCACCGGGCTGGAGTACCCGAAGGTCGTGGACCGGCTGATCCGTACCGCGCTGCACCGCGGCACGGGCCTGCACTAACCGATCTTGCAGCCGCTGGGCAGGCCGTCGGTCGTCGACTTCACGGTCTTCACGATCGTGTCGGAGAACTCGTTGGCCCACTGAGCCGGGTTCTCGTACGCCGCTGGGACGGTCACCTGGACCGGGACCTCACGGTCCATCGTGGTGAGGGTGGCCGATCCGTCGCCGGGCTTCGGGTACCAGCAGACCCGGTTCATGATGAGCAGCTCGGTGTCCAGCGGCACGCAGCCCGGCCTGGTGTCCTCCAGCGACTCGCACATGACCGGCTGCGGCACGCCGCACGCGACGGTGAGCGGTGGCTCACCGTAGGCCGCGTTCTGCTCCGGCCCGGCGCTCACCTTGCGGGCCGGCAGATCCCGCACCTTCAGCGGCAGCTGACTCGTCACGGCGAGGCAGACCTGCGCGGCGCGTTCGTCGAGTTTCGGCGCCGCCATCTGCACGGCAGTGTTAGGTATTGGCTTTTTGTCCGGTTCTTCGGTTTTTTCCGGTTGGATGGACAGGAAAGCCACGACACCCACGATCAAAGCAACCGGTACGGCCACCGCGGTCGCCCATAGCGCGGCGACCCGGTTGGTCCGATCCGGCTGCTGTGGCTCGGTCTTCGGGGTGTCGACATTCACCATGTCAGAGGTTTACCACGGAGCAGGTGAGCGTCCTCGTGATGCCCGGCACGTACTGGACTTTGCTCACAATGAGCCCGCCGAGCTCGTCGACGGTGTGCGCCTCGGTCAGCACCACGACGTCGTACGGCCCGGTCACGGCGTCAACCCGGACCACCCCCGATATCTTCTCGATCGCGGCGGCCACGTCACGGGCCTTACCGACCTCCGTTTGAATGAGGATGTATGCCTGGACCACGATCGACTCCTATCCGCCACCGCCGGTGATCCCCGATCGTGAAACTACCGTACGAAGCCGCCCCGCAGCGGGACGCCACCATCGAAGGACTTAGACGTGAGCATCGCAGAGGCCGGTGAATTCGGCTTGATCGGCCGAATCATCTCCCGGCTCGGCTCCGGCCCCGCTACCCTGCTCGGCCCCGGCGACGACGCCGCCGTGGTGCGAGCAGCCGACGGGCGGGTGGTGGCCTCCACCGACGTCCTGGTCGAAGGACGGCACTTCCGGCGCGACTGGTGCGGGCCGGCCGACATCGGCCACCGGGCCGCGGCGGCCAACCTCGCCGACATCGTCGCCATGGGTGCGACTCCTACCGCGCTGCTGGTGGCGCTCTGCGTACCCACCGGAACCGACCCGACCTGGGTGGAAGGCCTCGCCGACGGGCTCAGCGACGAGGCCGGCCTGGTCGGGGCCTCGGTGGTCGGCGGCGACATGTCGGCCAGCCCGACCCTGACGATCGCGGTCACCGCACTGGGAGACCTGGGTGGCGCGGCGCCGGTCCGGCGCGACGGGGCCCAGCCCGGCGACATTCTCGCTCTTTCCGGCCGGATCGGGTACGCGGCCGCGGGCCTCACCGTTCTCTCCCGTGGGTTCCGGACGCCGAAACTGCTGGTGGAGGCGTACCGCCGGCCGGCCGTCCGGTACGCCGCCGGCCCGGAAGCGGCCCGCCTCGGCGCCACCTCGATGATCGACGTGTCGGACGGGCTGCTCCAGGACCTCGGCCACGTCGCGACCGCCAGCGTCGTCGGGATCGACGTGCACAGCGACGCCTTCGACGTGCCGGACCAGATGCGGGACGCGGCCAACGCGCTGGGGGTCGACCCGTACCAGTGGATCCTCGCCGGCGGCGACGACCATCCGCTGGCGGCCACCTTCCCGCCCGGCGTGTCACTTCCCGAGGGCTGGCAGGTCATCGGCGCCGTGCACGACGGCACCGGAGTCACCGTCGACCGCAAGCCGTGGACCGGCGGAGGCCTGGGCTGGGACCACTTCCGCTAGAGGTTCTAGGCTCTCCCCGTGCACGCGATCAAGATCGAATCGGCCGACTTCGCCTCGCCGGCCGTCCAGGCGCTCGTCGCCGAGAACCTGGCCGACCTCTCCGCCCGGTACGGCGGCGGCACCGGCGACGACACCCCGCTCACGGCAGCCGACTTCACCCCGCCGAACGGCGCCTTCCTGGTAGCCATCTCCGACGGCCGGCTGATCGCGAGCGCGGGCTGGCGCCGACACGGTGGCGACGCCGAACTCAAGCGCATGTTCACGGTGGCTGCAGCCCGCGGCCGGGGCGTGGCCCGCCGCATGCTGGCCGCGGTCGAGCAGTCGGCGCGGGAGGCCGGCTGTAAGCGGGTCATTCTGGAAACGGGCAACCGCCAGCCGGAGGCGATCGCCCTGTACGAGTCGGCCGGGTATGAGCGGATCGAGGATTTCGGGTTTTATGCGGGGCATGTTGGGGTGCTTTCCTACGCCAAGGCCCTCTGATCCGCTGTTCTCGCTTACGTCGTCATGCGCCCGCTCCTGCGTCGCCGACTCTTTCGCGTCGTTCGGTGCCCGCTGTCCGGCGGACCGCTCCCGTTTTGCGCCCGCTTCCAAGCCCTTGTCACCGCTTTGCCTGTTGACCTTTAGATCTTGTTAACGGTGGGACCGCCCGTCATATCCGGGTGCTTCGTATTCCTGGACTCCTTCGTCTCGCCCTAATCGCTGGGATTCCTGCGGACCTTGTGCGCTATGCCCCGGAAATCCAGGGCGAGACGCACAAGATCTCGGGTGCGACGCCGTGCGACATTGGCCTGTGACAAGTGACACGGCCGCATGGCGCGCACGTGATCAAGTGGCGTGCGGGGCGCCCGCTTCCCGCGGACGGCGGTGCGGTGGATGGCTGTGCCGCATCGACGCATGGCCTCGTGCACAGGGTTATCCACAGGGGCGGCGCTGGAGTGCTGCGGATGGCCAGGATCGAGGGATGGCAGACAAGGCGGCGCAATTGGAGCAGTTGCTGGAGCGACAGCACGCGGTGATCAGCCGCCCTCAAGCCCTCCAGTCGCTCTCGTCGAGCGCCATCGAACGACGTATCGCCTCGAACCGGTGGCAGGCGCCACACCGGGGTGTCTACGTCGCTCACTCCGGGCCGCTCGACCGCCCGCAGCACCGCTGGGTTGCGGTTCTCGGCACCGTCGCGGGCCGGCCGGCGTTGCTCGGCGGCCTGTCCGCGCTGGAGACGGTGGGCTTGCGGGGGTTTCCGACCGAGGTGGTGCATGTCCTGGTGCCGGCCCGGGTGACGCCGCGCAGCCCACCCCGTGGTGTCGTTGCTCACCGCACCTCGAACTTGCGCTCAGCCGACGTGCATCGCACCGGTGACCCGCCCGGGACCAGGCCGGCCCGTTCGCTCGTCGACGCCGCGCAGTGGGCCCGCAGTGACCGGCAGGCGCGGGCGATCCTGGCCGCGGGCTTCCAGCAGCGGCTGGTCAGGGAGGAGGAGATGACTTCCGTCCTGGCCGGCATGCCACGGGTGCGGCGGCGGGCGGTGATCGTCGAGGCGGTGTCCGAAGCTGCCGCGGGCGCGCACTCCGTACCGGAGATGGAGTTCCGGCGGCTCTGCCGGATGGGTGGACTGCCGGAACCGAAGCTCCAGACGGAACGGCGCGACGGCGCCGGCCGGCGCCGCTATCTGGATGCCTACTTCACCGGGTACGGCGTCCACGTCGAGATCGACGGCGCCCTGCACCTGGACGCCCGGCAGTGGTGGGCGGACATGAGCCGGCAGAACGCGCTCTGGATCGCCGGTGACCGGGTGCTCCGCTTCCCGGCCTGGGCGATCCGGTCGGAACCGGCGGAGGTGCTGCGTCAGCTGACCACGGCTCTCACCGCGGCGGGCTGGACGGCAAGCAGCCGCCGGACCCGAGGGTTCGGCGGCTGCTCGTCAGATCTCGAGGCTCAGGTCAGGCGCGGGCGACCTTGCCGGCCTTGATGCACGAGGTGCAGACCTTGAGCTTCTTGGTGGTCCCGCCACCGGCCGGGGTGCGCACCGACTGGATGTTCGGGTTCCAGCGGCGGTTGGTCCGCCGGTGCGAGTGGGACACGTTGTGGCCGAAGCCCGGTCCCTTGCCACAGACGTCGCACACGCTAGCCACGGGATACTCCTGGGTTTGATACGAAAAAACTGACCTGATCCAGAAAACTGGAGGCGCCCAGGGAAGCATCGCCCAGGCAACCCGGCAAGGTTACCCGATCCCAGGGCGGGACAGCCAATCGCCCCCGGTCAGGGTGCGTAGCACGCGTTTGTCGGGGGTCGTTAGTACGATTTTCGCGTGCTGGAGACCCTCGATGCCGCTGCGGTACGCCGTTGGTGCGGTGGTGGGCTCGAAGCGTTGCGGGCACATCAGCGCGAGATCGACGACCTGAACGTCTACCCGGTGCCCGACGGTGACACCGGCACCAACCTCGTTCTCACGCTCACCGCCGCACAGGAGGCGCTGGAGCAGGACGAGACGGCCGACACGGCCGTGGGCCGGCTGATGCGCCGGATGGCCCGCGGGGCGTTGCTCGGTGCCCGGGGCAACTCCGGGGTCATCGTGTCGCAGATCCTGCGTGGGATGGCCGACACCTTCGCCACCGCGGTCGCGGTGCGCGGTGGCGAGCTGGCCCGGGCCTTGCGGACCGCGACCGACGCCGCCTATGCGGCGGTGGCCCGCCCGGTGGAGGGCACCGTCCTCTCGGTGGTGGCGGCCGCCGCCGAGGGCGCCGGCCGCATCAAGTCCGACAATCTGGTCACGGTGGCACGTGCGGCCGCGCGGGCCGCGTCCGAGGCACTGGAGCGCACGCCGCAGCAGCTCCCCGTCCTGGCCAGAGCCGGGGTGGTCGACGCCGGCGGCCGCGGCCTCTGCCTGCTCCTGGACGCCCTCGTCGCCGCCATCGCCGAGGAGGCCAGCCCAACCAGCGTCAGCGGCCGTGACGGGCACACCAGGCCGGCCTTAGGCAGCAGCGAAGACGGCGGCCGTGACGGGCACGCCAGGCCGGCCTTAGGCAGCAGCGAAGACGGCGGCCGTGACGGGCACGGGCCGGCTCCAGGCAGCAGCGAGGACGGCGACCGGGCCGATCGCGTCGGCGGCCGTGACGGGCGAGCCAGGCCGGATCTAGCCGGCGGCGAAGACGGTGACCGGGCCGATCGCGCGGACGGCGTCAGCGGCCGTGACAGGCGAGCCGCGCCGGGACGCGGCGTCCGCCTGACGGACGGCCTGCTCCTACCGCCACCCGATGACGGCCACAACCACGCCACAACCGACGACGACGGCTGTGCCGGGCTCGGCTTTGAGGTGCAGTACCTGCTGGACGCCACACCCCAAACCATCTCCCAGCTGCGCCGCACACTCGACGACCTAGGCGATTCGCTGGTGATCGTCGGCACCGGCGACGGCGACCCCCCGACCTGGAACGTCCACGTGCACGTCACCGACATCGGCCCCGCGATCGAGGCCGGGATCGCCGCCGGTCGCCCGTACCAGATCCGGGTCACCCAGCTGGAGGAGCGCCGGCCCGGCGCCGATGTGCGGGCCGCCGTGGTGGTCGCCGCGGGCGAGGGACTCACCGCGCTGTTCGAGGGCGAGGGCGCCACCGTCGTCGACCGGAACCCGTCGACCGCCGAGCTGCTCGCCGCCATCAACGCCACCGGCGCCGACTGCGTCGTGCTGCTGCCCAACGACGCCAACACCCATGCGGTCGCCTCCTCGGCGGCCCGTGAGGCGATCGCGGCGGGAGTGAAGGTGAGCGTCGTGCCCACCCGTTCACCGGTTCAGGCGCTGGCCGCGCTCGCCGTCCGGGACACCCAGCGCCCGTTCGCCGACGACGTGATCGCGATGGCCGAGGCCGCCGGCGCCTGCCGCTACGGGGAGGTCTGCACCGCGCAGCGGGACGCGCTCACCGTCGCCGGGCCGTGCCGGCAGGGCGATCTGCTCGGCCTGGTCGACGGCGAGGTGCACGTCATCGGCGCGGACCTGGCCGATGTGAGCCGGCGGCTGCTGGACCGCATGCTCGGCGGTGGCGGCGAGCTGGTCACCCTGGTGCTGGGCGCGGACGCGCCGGCCGAGCTGGAGACCGACCTGCGTGGCCACGCGCACCGGACCTGGCCGTTCATCGAGTTGCAGTGCTACGCCGGCGGTCAGCCCCGGTACCACCTGCTGGCAGGAGTCGAATGACCACGACCGACACACCGTTGACCAAGGTGCTCGGCGCCAAGACCGCCAAAGCCCTCGAGACACATCTCGACCTGCACACCGCCGGTGATCTGATCTACCACTTCCCCCGGCGCTACGACGAGCGTGGTGAGCACACCGATCTGCGCCGCCTGGAGGTGGACGAGCAGGCCACCGTGCTGGCCCAGGTGCAGGGGATCAACGTGAAGCCGATGCGGGCCCGCCGGGGCAATATGCTCGAGGTGACCATCGGCGACGGCACCGGCGCGACGCTGACCTGCACGTTCTTCAATCAGGCGTGGCGGGAGCGGGAGCTGCGCAAGGGCGTGTGGGGCCTGTTCGCCGGCAAGGTGACCGAGTTCCGCGGCAAGCGGCAGTTGAACGGCCCGGCGTACCAGCTGCTCAGCGCCGACGCGACGCAGGACGACGCGGCCGCCGAGATCGAGGAGTTCGCCGGTGCGCTGATCCCGGTCTATCCGGCCGCGCAGGCCGTGCCGACCTGGGTGATCGCGAAGTGTGTGCGGACGCTGCTGGACACGTTCGAGCCGCCGGCAGATCCGTTGCCGGCC
Source organism: Actinoplanes aureus (assembly GCF_015704865.1). GTDB lineage: Bacteria > Actinomycetota > Actinomycetes > Mycobacteriales > Micromonosporaceae > Actinoplanes > Actinoplanes aureus. The sequence continues at coordinate 520,241 of NZ_JADQTO010000004.1, forward strand.
GAGACCCGGGCGAAACGGAACCTGGTGGGCATCGGCACGGCCCTGAGGGAGATCCACCGGCCGAGCTCCGAGGAGGCGTTGTACCGGGCGAAGTACCGGCTGAAGTGGGACGAGGCTTTCGCCGTACAGCTGACGCTTGTGCAACGCCGGGCACGTGCGGCCGCGGCGCCCGGCACCGCGCGGCCGCGTGCCGAGGCCGGGTTGCTGGCGAAGTTCGACGCCGGGCTGCCGTATGAGCTGACCGAAGGTCAGCGTGCGGTGGGCGAGGAGATCGCGGCGGATCTTGCCCGGCCGCATCCGATGCACCGGCTCCTTCAGGGCGAGGTCGGTTCCGGAAAAACCCTGGTTTCGGTACGCGCGATGCTGCAGGTCGTCGACGCCGGTGGGCAGGCCGCCCTGCTCGCCCCGACCGAGGTCCTCGCCACCCAGCATTTCCGCGGGATCAGTGCCCAGCTGGGCGCTCTCGGCCGGGCCGGCGAGCTGGACGGCGACCCGGAGGGCACGCAGCTCACCCTGGTCACCGGCTCGCTCGGTGCGGCGGCGCGGCGGGCCGCGCTGGCCAAGGCCGCCGACGGCACCGCCGGCATCGTGGTCGGCACGCACGCCCTGCTGTACGAGGGGGTCGACTTCAAGGATCTCGGCCTGGTGGTGGTCGACGAGCAGCACCGGTTCGGGGTGGAGCAGCGGGACGCGTTGCGTGCCAAGGCCGCCCGGCCGCCGCACGTGCTGGTGATGACGGCGACGCCGATTCCGCGCACGGTGGCGATGACGGTCTACGGCGACCTGGAGACGTCCGTTCTGTCGCAGTTGCCGCGCGGCCGCTCGCCGATCGCCTCGCACGTGGTCCCGGCGCTGGACAAGCCGGCCTATCTGGATCGGGCGTGGAAGCGGATCCAGGAGGAGGTACGGGCCGGCCACCAGGCGTACGTGGTGTGTCCGCGGATCGGGGACGACGAGGAGTCCCCGCCCACGGACGACGAACCCGGCCGCCGCCCGCCGCTGGCCGTGACCGAGGTCCTGCCGCTGCTGCGGAACGAGTACCTGACCGGTCTGCGGATCGAGATGCTGCACGGCAAGATGCCACCGGACGAGAAGGACGCGGTGATGCGCCGGTTCGCCGCCGGTGACCTGGACGTGCTGGTGGCGACCACGGTGATCGAGGTCGGCGTGGACGTGCCCAACTCGACGGTGATGCTGATCCTGGACGCCGACCGGTTCGGGGTGTCGCAGCTGCACCAGCTGCGCGGGCGGGTGGGCCGTGGTTCGGCGCCCGGCATCTGTCTGCTGCACACCGAGTCGGCGGAGGGTTCCGCGGCCCGGGAGCGGCTGGACGCGGTGGCCTCGACCACGGACGGTTTCAAGCTCTCCGAGATCGACCTGGAGCAGCGCCGGGAGGGTGACGTGCTGGGCGCGTCGCAGTCCGGCAAGCACTCGCATCTGCGGCTGCTGTCGCTGCTCCGCGACGAGAAGCTGATCAAGGAAGCCCGGACCGAGGCGTCCGAGCTGATCGGCGACGACCCCGACCTCTCCCGTCATCCCGCCCTGGCCGCTTCGGTGGCCGCGCTGGTCGACGAGGAACGCGCCGAGTACCTGGAGAAGGGTTGATCACGCACATCTGCCCGCGCGATGCGTGGGCCAAGGCCGAAGAGACCGGATGGTACGAGGGGGACACTCTCGCCACCGAAGGGTTCATCCACTGCTCCCCGGCGGACTGGGTGCACGTGCCGGCGACGCTGCGGTTCCGCGGCCGGACCGACCTGCTCCTGCTGGAGATCGACGAGACCGTTCTTCCCGAGCTGGTGGTCTGGGAGGACGGCAGCCCGCCGGAGCCGGACGGGCGGCAGTTCCCGCACATCTACGGCCGCCTGCCGGTCACCGCCGTCATCGCCGCGCATGACTTCCCGCCGCAGGCGGACGGGTCGTTCGCCCCATGGAAAGGGCGCGCCGACCGCTGACCGGTCGACGCGCCCTCGTGGTGCTTTGCCTATCAGGCGGTGAACTTCACCTTCCGGCGACGAGCCAGGAAGAAGAGCACGCCACCCGCGGCCAGCAGCGCCGCGGCACCGCCGGCGATGCCACCCGCGGCGGCACCGGTGACGGGCAGGCCGCCACCTTCGCCGTCCTCACAGTCGGCCGGCTGCGGGTAGGCCAGGTTCACGGTCTCGGAGAAGGTCTCGCCCTCGGCCGTGACGGAGATGGTGAGGTCGATGGAGAAGCCTTCGGTGGCGCTGAAGGTCTCGCTCTTCGACTCGCCCGGAGCGACGGTGACCTCGCGGACCTCGCCCTTGCTCGTCTCGTAGCGCAGGTCGAGCGGGAAGCCGTCGGCGGGGTTGTCGAACCCGACGGTCATGGTGTCGCAGGTGACCTCGAAGATCGCCTCCGGCTCGCCCGGCACGTCGTCCGGCAGGCCCGGGGTCTCACTCGGCGTCGGCGAGGCGGAGCCGGGGGTGCTGGGCTCGGGAGCCGGCGACGAGCTGCTCGGGGTGCTCGGCTCCGTCTTCTTCTCGCACTTGCCCTCGAAGTTCACGGTGTTCGACGCATCGACCGCGTGCTTGTTGTCGAACTCGACCTTGACGGCCAGCCGGGCGAGGTTCTTGTCGCCGGCGATGCGCTGCCGCGCCTTAATGTCCTCGTTGGTCGGGTGCTTGAAGTCCTCGGTCACCGTGTACTCGGCCAGCGTCGTCGGCTCCACCGGGAAGCCGATCTCGGACTTGACCTCGGTGAAACGGAACTTGTTCACGCCCTCGGGGGCGTTGCCCTTGACCGTCCAGTCGACGACCCATTCGCCGGTGGCCTTGTCGCAGTCCACCGACTTTCCGATGACGGCGTCGGTGGCGTACGCGGGCGAGGCGGCCACCGCGATCCCGGCGAGGCCGAGGACAGCGCCGGCGGCCATACCGGCCACGCGACGGAGCGGGGATTTAGACAGGTTCACGCCTACTCCTGTGAAAGGGGGTGTCGGGGCGCGAGGAAGCGGCGGGCGTCGCTGTTGGACGGATGCGATGCCCGCGACGACGCCTCCCCACGTCGTCCAGCGAGCGACTCGTGGTCGCACGCAACGGTGCCCGACCCTAGCCAGTTCCCAACATCAAAGAAACGTCTCAGCGCTCGCTAAGGCTCTTGATACCAATCTGAGATCTTCGCTGTACCGAACGGAACGGTACCGTTGCGCGTAGTGCCTACGACGAGGGAAATGTTCACGCGAAGGTGGCTTGGTCCCAGTGGTGAAGTAGCGTCCCCTGTGATGACCAGGATTATCGCGGGTGCGCACGGCGGCCGGCGTCTGTCCGCACCGTCCGGTGCGCACACCCGGCCCACATCGGATCGCGTCCGGGAGGCGTTCTTCAGCTCGCTGGAGACGATGACCGACCTGTCGGACGCCCGGTTCGCAGACCTTTATGCCGGATCCGGCGCGGTCGGCCTGGAGGCGTTGTCCCGGGGTGCGTGCCACGCGCTTCTGGTCGAATCGGACGCGAAGGCGGCGCGGATCATCCGGGACAACATCGTCGCTCTCCGCGTCGGCCCGGCCACCCGGCTGGTGACCGGCAAGGTGCTGCCGACCCTCGCCGACCCACCCGCCGGCGGCCCGTACGACGTGGTTTTCGCCGACCCGCCGTACGCGCTGGGCGCCGACGAGGTCGACACCGTGCAGGAGGAGCTGGTGGCCAACGGCTGGCTGGCGCCGGACGCCGTGGTGATTTTCGAGCGGTCCACCCGTTCCGGGCCGTTGAGCTGGGTGGACGGCCTCATCGGCGAACGCACCCGGCGTTACGGCGAGACCACACTTTGGTACGGTCGCCGATCATGAGACGAGCGGTGTGTCCAGGATCCTTCGACCCGGTCACCAACGGGCACCTCGACATCATCGGACGGGCCAGCCGGCTCTTCGACGAGGTGATCATCGGGGTCCTCATCAACCAGTCGAAGGTCGGGCTGTTCACCATCGAGGAACGCATCGAGATGCTGGGCGAGGCGACCGCGCAGTACGACAACGTGCGGGTCGCGGCCTTCCACGGCCTGCTGGTCGACTTCTGCCGCGACCAGGGTGCCGCCGTGGTCGTCAAGGGCCTCCGCGCGGTGAGCGACTTCGATTACGAGTTGCAGATGGCGCAGATGAACATCGGCCTGTCCGGTGTGGAGACGCTGTTCATGCCGACCAATCCGCTCTACTCGTTCCTCTCGTCGAGCCTGGTCAAGGACGTCGTCAAATGGGGCGGCGACGCGTCCGCGTACCTGCCGGACCCGGTTCTCGACCGCCTGATCAGCCGCCTGAAGCAGAGCTAAGGCGTACCGGCGTGCCGGAAACTGGCACGGCGGTGACGCAGTAACGTGATCGCACCACGCTGAGTGGGCGGGGCGGTTGGATGGACGACGGGAGTGAGGCGCCGGTGGATCCGCTCGACGGCATCGACGAGATCATCGACCTCGTGCACGAAGCGCGCTCCGTGCCGATGTCGCGGACGAACGTGATGATCGACCGGGATCACATGATCGAAAAACTCGAGGACCTCCGCGCCGCGCTCCCATCGGAACTGCGTAAGGCGGCTGCCGTCCTGGAGGAGCGGGACCGGATCATCGAGGCCGGGCGCCGGGAGGCGGACCGGATCGTCAGCGAGGGTGAGACGGAACACGCCCGGCTGGTCTCGGTGAACGAGATCACGGTGTCCGCCGAGCACGAGGGCGCCCGGATCATCGCCGAGGCGCGTACCGAGGCGCAGCGCCTGCGTGAGGAGGTCGACGACTACGTCGACACCGCCCTGGCGAACTTCGAGCAGTTCCTGACCCGTGCGCTGGCCTCGATCGAGCGCGGGCGGGACAAGATGCACGCCCTGCGCGAGATCGGGACGTTCCAGGGCGAGGACAGCGAGCGCCCGCTCCCGTTCTGAGAGGGCGATTCGACGGCGTCCGACAAGCTCAGGTAATGTTTTCCGTCGGCCTACCTATGGCTGAGAGTTCACTATGCCAAAGTCACCGCAGAGTCACCTGGACCCCAGGCAGCCGCTGGTCGTCGACACGACGAAACTCCCCCGGCAGCCTGGTGCGACGCGTGCCCTGAATCGGGTGGTCCCGGCGCCGGCGGACCTCGGCCTGGAGCTGATCTCGGTCCCCGAGGGTTCCGACCTCGAGCTCGATCTGAGCCTGACGTCGGTCTCCGAGGGGGTGTACGTCAGCGGCACCGTGCGCGGCTCGCTCTCCGGCGAGTGCGGGCGTTGCCTCAACGAGATCGGCAAGTCGTTCGAGGTCTCCCTCGCGGAGCTGTTCGCCTACGCGGACAGCACCACCGAGGAGACGACTGACGAGGACGAGGTGGGCCGGATGCAGGGCGACCTGATCGACCTGGAGCCGGCGGTTCGGGACGCGGTAGTGCTGACCCTGCCGACCAACCCGCTCTGCCGGCCGGATTGCCCAGGGCTGTGCCCCGACTGCGGGGTGCACTTCGACAACCTCCCGGCTGATCACAGCCATGAGGACGTCGATCCCCGCTGGGCCGCTTTGCGCAATTTGACTGGGCCTTCAGAGGCGGCTTCGCCGCCACACCCGAAAAAAGCAAACGAGGAGTAGGAACCGTGGCCGTCCCCAAGCGCAAGATGTCGCGCAGCAACACCCGCTCGCGCCGGGCGAACTGGAAGGCGACCGCGGTGATCACCGCGGCGTGCCCCCAGTGCAAGTCGCCGAAGCTGCCGCACGCCGCTTGCTCGGTCTGTGGCACCTACAACGGCCGTCAGGTCCTCGAGGTCTGACGCCGCCGCGTGACGCGCCCGATCATCGGGCGGGTCGCTCCTGAGCGGTGGCGAACCATCGGTGCCACGGCTCCCGGACAACGGACTGTCGGGGAGCCTGGCACCGCGCGGATCGCCGTCGACCTCCTCGGCGGGGACCAAGCTCCCGACGTCGTGGTTGACGGCGCTCTGCGTGCCTGCCAGGCCGATCCGTCCCTGCACCTGACTCTCGTCGGCCCGGCTGATGCCGCCGACGCGGTTCTCGCTGCCCTGGACCCGGCCGACCGGCAGCGGATCACGACAGCGATCACGCCGGCCGACACCGTCCGCAACGCGGTACGGGCGATCGCGCAGGGACACGCCGACGCCCTCGTCTCGGCCGGGGACACCGCCGTCACGGTTCTCGCCGCGGCTCGCGAGCTGGGCCGCTGGCCGGGCGTACGCCGTCCCGCGCTAGCCGCCATCCTGCCCACCGCGGCCGGCCGGCTCGTCCTGCTCGACGTCGGCTCGACCGTCGATCCGGACGCGGCGACCCTGGCCGTGCACGCGCGCCTCGGTGCCGCGTACGCCTCGGTCGTGAACGGCGTCACCGAGCCCCGCGTGGGCCTGCTCACCATCGGCAGCGAGCCCGGCAAGGGCGACCGCCTGCGCCGCGCGCTGCCGCCCCTGCTCGAAGAACTGCCGCTGCCCGCCGCCGCCCGCTACATCGGCCTGGTGGAGGGCAACGACGTCGTCCTCGGCAGTGCCGCCGACGTCGTGGTGACCGACGGGTTCACCGGCAACGTACTGCTCAAGGGCCTGGAAACCGGGTACGCCCTGGCCGGCCCGCCCGCCCCCGACACCGATCTGCCACCCCGGGCGGCGCTGCTGCTCGGGGTCGGCGGCACGGTCGTGGTGTGCCATGGCGCCGCCACCGGCCCGGACCTAGCCGCGGGCATCGGCTTCGCGGCCGACCTGCATCGCCGCGCCTCGGTCGCGGCCATCGCCGATCTCCTGAGGTACAGCGAGGTATCCCATGATTGACAAGCGTCGCCGCCCGTCCACCGCGCCCCTCGAGGAGGCGTTCGGTGTGCCGTTCGCGCCGGAGCTGCTGGAACGGGCACTGACCCACCGGTCGTACGCCTACGAGAACGGCGGCCTGCCCACCAACGAGCGGCTGGAGTTCCTCGGCGACTCGGTGCTCGGCGTGGTGATCACCTCGGCGCTCTTCCACAACCACCCGGACCTGCCCGAGGGCCAGCTCGCGAAGCTGCGGGCCAGCGTGGTCAACATGCACGCCCTCGCCGACGTGGCCCGCGGCCTCGGCCCGGAGGGTCTTGGCCCGCACCTGCTGCTCGGCAAGGGCGAGGAGACCACCGGCGGCCGGGACAAGGCGAGCATCCTCGCCGACACGCTCGAGGCTCTGCTCGGCGCGATCTACCTGGAGCACGGCCTGGAACTCGCCGGCGAGGTGATCCACCGGCTGTTCGACCCGCTGATGGCCGAGTCGGCCGGGCGCGGAGCGGCGCTGGACTGGAAGACCAGCCTTCAGGAGCTGACCGCGGCGCTGGGGCTGGGTGTGCCGGACTACGAGATCGAGGACTCCGGCCCGGACCACGCGAAGACGTTCACCGCCTGGGTGGTGGTCGCCGGCGAGCGGTACGGCGGGTCCGAGGGCCGCAGCAAGAAGCAGGCCGAGCAGCGGGCCGCCGCGGCGGCGTGGCGGACACTGACCGAGCGGGCCGAAGCCGAGATCGAGGCCGCGACCGCAGCCGCGGCCGCGGGGGGGGGGGGGGGGCGGCGGGGGGGGGGGGGCGCCCTTCGGGTGGCCGCGCCCGCCGCGGCGGCCGGGGCCGCCGCGGCGGCCGCGACCGAGGTGGCTGAAAGTCCGGCGCCGGACGTGTCATGATCCCGGCCGTGGACGGAGTGAAGGTTGTGGATGAGCCCGACGCCGGCGCGGTGGCGGAGAAGCCCCGGCTCTGGGACGCCGCGGGCGGCTGGACCGGAGTGCTCACCGCGATCGGCATCCTGGCGCTGACCCGCGCCGGGCAGCTGCTGATGATCTGGTGGCTCGGCGGGGCCACCGCTGAGCCGCGCAGCATCCGCGAACGGCTGCTCATCTGGGACGGTGGCTGGTTCCTCCGGGTCGCGATGGACGGTTATCCGGAGGGGTACACCTACGACGCGAACGGCACCCTGCAGGGCAATGAGCTGGCCTTTTTCCCGGTCTACCCGATCCTGATCCGGACCGGGGCGGCGCTCGGGGTGGATCCGGGCACGGCCGCGCTGGCCGTGGCCTGGATCGCCTCGATCGGCGCCGCGATCGCGCTGCACCTGCTCGGCACCAGCCTGTACGGCAAGAAGGCGGGCTGGGCCCTGGTGGCCATCTGCTGCTCCGCTCCGGCCTCGGTGGTGCTGTCCATGGCGTACTCGGAAAGCATCTTCCTCGCCCTGGTGGCCGGCATGTTCGCGGCCGCGCACCGCCGGGCCTGGTGGGCGGCCGGCCTGCTCGGCCTGGCCACCGCGCTGAGCCGCCCGACCGGCGTCGCCGCCGCGCTCGGCCTCACCGTCGCCGCGCTGCTGGCGATCCGCGAACCCGGCGAGAAGAAGCTGCCGCCGCTCGCCGCCGCTGCGGCCGCCCTCGCCGGGGTGCCGCTCTTCCTGGGCTGGGTGGCCTGGCGGGTGGGCGACCTGACCGCCTGGTTCAAGATTCAGACCGCCGGGTGGGGCACCTCCTTCGACTACGGCAGCAGCACGCTGAAGTTCCTCAACACGACGCTGCGCACCGGCGACGGATGGGTTCCGATGAGCGTCGCCCTGATCCTGCTGGTCGCGCTCGCCGCGGCGGGGGTGGCGCTGGCCCGGAAGACGTGGCTGCCCCTAGCCGTCTACGGTGTCGTGGCGATGGTCCTGGTGTACGGCCAGGCCGGTTTCTATCACTCCAAGCCCCGGTTGCTGCTGCCCGTACTGTTGACGCTGCTGCCGGCCGTGGTGGCCGCCTCCCGCGCCCGTCCCCGGGCCGCGATCCTGTCGATCGTGGCGTGGGCGCTGTTCGGCCTCTGGTACGGCGCCTACCTGGTAACCGTCTGGCCCTACACGCTGTAAAGGACACCGGAGTGCCCGAGCTTCCCGAGGTCGAGACCGTCCGTCAGGGCCTGGCCAAGTGGGTGGCCGGCCGTACCATCACCGCGGTCGAAGTGCACCATCCCCGGGCGATCCGCCGGCACTTGCCCGGCGACGCCCACTTTGCCTCGGTGCTGGCCGGCCGGACGATCCTGGACGTCTCCCGCCGCGGCAAATACCTGTGGCTACCGCTGGACTCCGGCGACGCGATCATCGGCCACCTCGGGATGAGCGGCCAGCTGCTGATGCAGCCCACCGACGCGCCTGACGAGAAGCACCTGCGGATCCGCTTCTCCTTCACCGACGGCGGTCCGCAGCTGCGCTTCGTCGACCAGCGCACGTTCGGCGGCCTCTCGGTCTCCGAAGGCGGCGCCGAACTCCCCGACGAGATCTCACACATCGCCCGCGACCCGATGGACCCGCTCTTCGACGACGAGGCCTTCGTGGCCCGGCTGCGCGGCCGGCACACCGAGATCAAGCGAGCCCTCCTGGACCAGACGCTGATCTCCGGCGTCGGCAACATCTACGCCGACGAGGCACTGTGGCGCGCCAAACTGCACGGCGCCCGCCCCACCGACCAGCTGACCCGCCCGGCCGTGAAGCGGCTGCTGGCATACGTCCGCGAGGTGCTAGGCGAGGCGATCGTGGCGGGCGGGACCAGCTTCGACGAGCTCTACGTGGACGTGAACGGCGACAGCGGCTACTTCGACCGCTCCCTCAACGCCTACGGCCGCGAGGACGAACCCTGCCGCCGCTGCGGCGCACCGATCCGCCGCGAGCACTTCATGAACCGGTCCTCGTTCAGCTGCCCCCGCTGCCAACCACGCCCAAGATCAAAACCATCCGCGGTACGGTGACCGGCCGTACCGGCCGCGACCACGTGCCCACCCCCGGCTTGGCCCACGCTCAATGCTGTCTCGACGGCCGCCAGACAGCACCCACGTTGGGCCGGACAAGACCCTGACCACGAAAAGACGTCTAGTCCGCGCGATGCGCCCCGGCCGTACTCAGATTCGGGCTGGCATCGGTGGCCAGGCCGAACCCGGCCCCCCGCCGCCCCATCAGCCGCCGGGCGGCGGTGAGCAGCGCGGTCGGTACGCCATGCACGATATGCCCGTCCCCAGGCCGGCACCCGTCCCCGTCCCAGCTCTGATAAGCCCCCCAAGGTCCCTCGAACGTGCAGATCCGCACTCCCAGATCCCGGTAGAGCGGATGAGTCGGCACCCCCGGATTGAGCACCACCCGGTGCAGCCCACGCCGCGCCGCGAGCCGCACGGTGAGCGCCACCGGTCCGACCCCGCCCGACCCGGCCGGCGCCCGGTCCAGAAAAAGCCCTTCCACACCGTCAGCCCGCCACGCGTCCACGTCGGTCAGGACATCGGCGAGCGAGCGACTGCCCCAGTCCAGATCGATGCGGCCCAGCGACTGGTGCAGGGTACGGCGGTCACCAGGCTGTTCCCGGATGATCCAGGTCTCGGCGTCGAGTTCCAGCTCGGGCGACGGGTGGGCGTACGGGGGGAACAGGGTCTTCACGGCGTCCTCCGGAGATCGGCAGCGGTCAGGGCGACGATGAGCAGGCCGGCGAGGTGGGTCGCGGCCAGGACGGCGACGGCCGCGGGCAGCGGGCCGGCCGGTGACGGAAAGAGGGCGAGGACCGCGGCGGCGGACGGCGGTAGTGCCGCGAGTGCCGCGGCCACGCCGGCCCGGGATCGGGCGGCGAGCAGGAACGTGACGGCGAAGACGCCGCCCAGCAGGGTTCCGGCGGCCAGGGCCAGCACCGCGTTCTGGGCGCCGGGAACGGTGGCCAGGCCGTACGGCAGCCGGAAGGCGGCCACCGCCAGGCCGGCACCGGCGGCCAGCGGCGGCAGCAGGCCGGCCAGCGTGATCGCGGTCACGTTGCGGACGTGCCGGTCGAACTCGGCGGCACTCTCCGCCGAGTCGAGCCCCGCGTCCAGCCGGTCGGTGTGCCAGCCGATCAGCGCCTCCAGCAGCGGGACGGCCAGCAGCAGGGGCAGTGCGGCGGGCAGCGGCATGACGGCCGGGGCGGTGCGCCAGAGCAGCACCACGCAGATCGCCTGGGCGGCGCCGATCATCAGGTAAGCGGCGCCCCGGCGGCGTTCGGCGGCGGTGAGCCCGGGTCCGCGGGCGGGCCGGGACGGGATCAGGGCGGGCCGGAACGCGCGTACCGTCACCGCCACGATCGCGGCCGGCAGCAGCGTTTCGACCGGCACCGGCAGCACCGGCGGGGCCAGCGTTAGGCCGGCGAGCAGCCAGCAGGGCACGTACCAGGCGGCGACCGACCGCTCGGAGCGGGTGACCAGCGCGGCGGTCACCGAGCCAAGGGTGAGCAGCCCACCGATCCCGACCGTCGCGGCGAGCGCGCGGTCCGGCCCCAGCAGGGCGTCCGGCGCGATCCACACCAGCGCGCACCAGAGCCCGGCCATCGCGGCGAATCCCGCGCCCACCAGCCGGGCTGCGGCCGCCGGTCCGCTCCGGCGGGCCACGTTCACCCCGGCGCCGGTCAGGGCCTGCGCGGCGGTCCAGCCGAGCAGCAGCATGACGGCCGGCACCGGCCAGGCAACCCGGCCCAGCGTGGCCGCGGCGGCCAGCGCGACGCTGAGCGGTCCGAGATAGAGCAGGCAGCGCACGAAAGCGAGCCCGAGGTAGGCACGCCGGGCAGGCGCGCGCCGGCTTCCCTTCCTTTTCCGGTACGCGTAACCGGCGCTCTCATCCAGGAAAGAGGCATCCCGCCCCACCGGCTCGACGCAGGCCACCTCGTCCGGTTCGGACGGCGCGACGGCCCCGGCGGCGAGCACCGGCGACTCCCCGGTCGGAGCCGGGAACGCCACTTCGGACCCGAGCTCCGGCACGAACTCGGCCGAGTGCCGTCCCACGCTCCGGGTCCGTCGGCGGGGCGGGGCGAGGTCGTCGCGTACCGGTGCCTGGTTGACCGCGGAGTGCCGGGGCTCGTCCGCCCCGGCGTTGCGGCGCCGGCTGCGATTGCGCGCCGTACGTGTGGTGGTCGTCATGAGTTCTCCCGAGTCAGCCAGCGCACGGTCGCCGGCGTCGTGGCCCGCGGCGCGGGGACGGTGAGCGCCAGCTCGAAGGCGGGCGCCGGCGGGGGTGCGGCCAGGTCGGTGTAGAGGGCGCCGTACACCCGCACCACCCGGTCGACGGTGAAGTGGTTCAGGGCCCGCTGCCGCGCGGCGTCGCCGAGCGCCCGGCGCCGGGTCGGGGTGCGGAGCAGGTCGACGATGGCGATGGCCAGCTCGGACGGGTCGTTCGGCGGCACCAGCACCCCGGCCTCGCCGAGCGTCTCGCCCGCCGGCCCGACGTCCACGCCGACCACCGCGCGACCCGACATCATGGCTTCCACCAGCCGGTACGGCGGGTCGGCCGGTCCCGGCACGTGCGCCACGACCTGGCCGACCGTGTACCGGTCCCGCGGGTCGGCTGGCAGCGGGTGCAGGCGTACCGTCCGGCCCAGTCCGGTCCGCTCGATCTGCTCGGCGCAGTGGTCCTCGTGTGCCGCGGTGACACCGACCAGGTGCAGCACGGTCCCCGGCACGGCCGCCGCCACCTCGGTGAACGCCTCCAGCACGAGAGCCAGCCCGCTGTCCGGCCCGCCGCTGCCGGCCCAGACCACGGCCGGAGCCGGGCTCAGCTCCACCGCTCCCGGATACTCCCGCGGGTCCACCCCGGCCGGCACCTGCACCAGCCGGGACGGCATCGCCCCGTGCTCCAGCGCCCACCCGTGGTGATAGGTGCTCAGCGGTGCGATCAGTTCCGCCTCGGCGTACCCGGTACGGGCCACCGAGGTCCGGAACCGCCGCAGCACCGTGCGTACCCCCACCGACAGCCGGTCCTCGGCCGGTCGCTGTCGCGGCACCGCCGCCCGCGCCTCGGTGAGCAGCAGCGGCGTGCCGCTACGCCAGCGCCCGGACAGGGCGGCCAGCAGCGGCGTGGTCCCGCCCACGCAGTGCACCAGTTCCACCTCCGGCAGCGGAACGGCCAGCGCCCGCATCGCATGCCGCAGCAGCGTCGCCGCGGTACGCGCGTCCCGCACGCTGAGCCGGGGCAAGGGCTGGTCCGGACCGAGCTCAGCCTGCCGGGTCCGCCACGCCTCCAGCAGCGCGTCCGCGAGCGGCACGCCGGCCAGCGGGTCCGGTGCGCCGGCCAGCTCGGCGATCCGGCGCAGCCCGGTGGCGAACTGGCCGGTGATCGGGAGGTCGTCGCCGAGCAGTCCCCGGCAGAGCATGCTGGCGGCCTCGACGGCGCCGTCCGGGGTGGCGGCCCGCCGTCGTTCGGCACGGCCCGGGTCGCGGCCGAGCGCGACGGCACGCGCGGAGCCGACATGGAACGGAAGCGGGTACGCCGGCGCGGACGGCAATTCACGGTCCGTGACGGTCAGCAACTCGAAGCGGAATCGGCGCAGGCCCTCGACGAGGGTCCGGCACCAACCACCGAGCGCGTCCCGCCGGTACGGGTACCCGCCGCCGGTCAGCAGGCAGATGCGCTCACGCGACGGGGTCGGATTCACGCAGGAGGCAACGACACAACCCGCCGAAGTCAACGGAGCATGTCGGTTAGGCGACACAATTACGTACCTTATGACCGCATTTGTCGTCCTGGTTTGCCCGTTTTTGCCCGAAAGGGGTCTAGCTGCGGGGCGGTTTTGTGCCGATCGTGATCGACGCCGGTCACCGCAAACGGCCGCCGATCACGCCGGAAGATCGGCAGTCCGGGTGAACCCTGGTAAGAGCGGTGGGACCCCACTCGTGGCGTGATTCACTGGAATCGAGCGCGCAACCGGTGAAGCCCCGGCTTGACGGAGCGTGGGGATCGGCGGACTATGGAGATGTCGCCAGTCGCGCCCACTCATGCCCCGGTTCCATTCAGGGCTTGAGCATCTGCACCTGAAGAACCTCGCTCGATTTCTCAGGCGGGATTCTGTGCTCACGCGTGCCCGTGAGTGCTGGTGCATCACACGCACTGGGCGCCACGTTGGCCGGCTCTTCCGGCAACGCAAAACAAACGAGACGCAGCGCGTCACAAGGAGTCACGATGGCGAAGGCCCTCTACGGCCACGTAGGTGCGGCGCCCGACCGGCGCCTCCTCGACGAGGTCACCCGACTGCGTTCCAGGGTGCAGGCCCTGGAGTTCGAGGTCACCCGCCTCCGGGCGGAAAATGATCGTCTCGCGGCGGCGGCCGCGGAGGCAGACGATTTCGCGCGGCTCACCGAGCCCGCACTGACCTGAGCTCCGACCGAGCGCCGGTGGATACCGCGGGGTGATCACCCGGCGTTCACATCCCCTCGCACGCCAGACGCACCGAAGAAAGAGCGCGCCTCCACGTCTGTGGCGGCGCGCAGTTTTTTGCCCGTTTCCCGGCGCGGGCGCCCCGCCGGGCCCGGCGTGTCCCTGCCCTGCCGATCCCCTGCGGGTAGCCTGCCACCAGCAGACCACCGCCGACCCCCGGAGATCCGTGCACCTCAAGAGCCTGACGGTCAAGGGCTTCAAGTCCTTCGCCTCCGCTACCACGTTGCGGCTGGAGCCGGGCATCACCTGTGTCGTGGGCCCGAACGGATCCGGCAAGTCCAACGTCGTCGACGCCATCGCCTGGGTTCTCGGCGAGCAGGGCGCCAAGGCGCTGCGCGGCGGCAAGATGGAGGACGTCATCTTCGCCGGCACGTCCGGCCGGGCGCCGCTGGGCCGCGCCGAGGTGACGCTCACGATCGACAACAACGACGGCGCCCTGCCGATCGACTACACCGAGGTGTCGATCACCCGCCGGATGTTCCGGGACGGCGCCAGCGAGTACGAGATCAACGGCAACCCCTGCCGCCTGCTCGACATCCAGGAACTGCTGAGTGACTCCGGCATCGGCCGGGAGATGCACATCATCGTCGGCCAGGGCCGGCTCGACGCGATGCTGCACGCCAAGCCGGAGGACCGCCGCGCCTTCATCGAGGAGGCGGCCGGTGTCCTCAAGCACCGCAAGCGCAAAGAGAAGGCGATCCGCAAGCTCGACGCGATGCAGGTGAACCTCAACCGGCTCACCGACCTCACCGCGGAGCTGCGCCGCCAGCTCAAGCCGCTCGGCAAGCAGGCCGAGGTGGCTCGGCGCGCGGCCGGCATCCAGGCCGACCTGCGCGACGCCCGGCTCCGGCTGCTCGCCGACGACCTGCACACCCTGCGTACCACCCTGGACAAGGAGATCGCCGACGAGTCGGCGATGCGCGAGCGCCGCCAGCAGGTCGAGGAGGAGAACCGCGAGGTCCAGCGCTGGCTGAACGAGCTGGAGGCGGCACACGCCGAGGACGCCCCGCTGCTCCAGGCTGCCCAGGACACCTGGTACCGGCTCTCCACCCTGCAGGAACGATTCCGCTCCACCGAGCAGCTCGCCACCGAGCGGCTGCGGCACCTCGCCGCCACCCCGGACGAGGAGCGTCCCGGCCGCGACCCGGAGATGCTCGAGGCCGAGGCCGAGCGGGTCCGCGAGCAGGAGGAGGAACTGCGCGAGGCGCTCACCGACGACCAGATGCGCCTGGCCGAGGCCCTGGAGTACCGGCAGGACCTGGAACGGCAACTGGCCGCGGCGGAGGGTGAGCTGCGGGCGGCGGCCAAGGCGATCGCCGACCGGCGGGAGGGCCTGGCCAAGCTCACCGGCAACGTGAACGCGGCGCGGGCGCGTACCGGCAGTGCTGAGGAGGAGATCGAGCGGCTGGCGGCGGCGCACACCGACGCCCTGATGCGGGCCGAGGCGGCGCAGGCCGAGGTCGATCTGGTCGCGGCCGAGTCCTCCGACGCGGACCGGGACAACGCGGACCTGGACGCCAAGCACGACGAGGCGGTCGCCGCGCACGATCGGGCCGCCGCCGTAGTGCGGGAGCTCTCCGACGCCGAGCGGACCGCGGAGAAGGACGCGGCGAGCTGGAAGGCGCGGGAGGAGGCGCTCGCCCTCGGCCTCAAGCGCAAGGACGGCGCCGGCGCGCTGCTGGCCAGGGCCGGTCAGGTGCCGGGTCTGTTGGGCAGCCTGGCCTCGATGCTGACCGTGAAGCCGGGACACGAGGTGGCCCTGGCGGCGGCACTGGGCGGGCTCGCGGACGCGGTGGCCCTCTCCGGGGTCGACGAGGCCATCGAGGCCATGCGTACGCTCAAGATCGCCGACGCCGGCCGCGCCGACCTCGTGGTCGCCGGCTCGGCCGGCCCCGGCATGCGGGGCTCGCTGGAGACCCTGCGCCCCGCCCTGCCGGACGGCGCCGTCTGGGCGCCCGAGGTGGTCGACTGCCCGGAGCAGGTGCGCCCGGCGCTCAACCGCGCCCTGCGCGACGTGGCGCTGGTCCCGGACCTCGCCGCGGCCGCCCGGCTGGTCGCCGAGAACGGCGAGCTGCGTGCGGTGACCCCGGAAGGTGACGTGCTCGGCGCGTACGCCGCGGCCGGTGGTTCGGCGAAGGCGACCAGCTACATCGAGGTGCAGGCCGCGGTCGACGAGGCCAAGGCCCGGCGGGCCACGGCCGAGCAGAGCATCGCCGAGCTCAAGGAGCAGCTTGGCGCGGCCCGGGCCGAGGTGGCCGAGCTCAAGCAGGCGGTGAACGTGGCGGCCCAGGCGAAGCGGGCCGCCGAGGGCGAGCGCAACGCGGCCGCCCGCCGGCTGGCCGAGCTGGGCGCCGCCGCCCGGTCGGCGAAGGCCGAGAGCGAGCGCCTCGGCGCCTCCCGGCAGAAGGCCGAGGCGGCCCGCGAGAACGACCTGATGCGCCTCGCCGAGCTGGAGGAGCGGCTGCGGCTGGCCGAGGCCACCCCGCTCGACGAGGAACCCTCCACCGAGGAGCGCGACCAGCTGGCCGCGATGGTGCCCCAGGCCCGGCAGAACGAGATGGAGGTCCGGCTCGCGGTGCGTACCGCGGAGGAGCGGGTCTCGTCCATCGCCGGCCGCGCCGACTCACTGCTGCGCCAGGCCAACGCCGAGCGGCAGGCCCGGGAACGGGCCGCGGCCCGGCGGGCCGCGCGTGCCCGGGGTGCCGAGATCGCCCGCGCGGTCGCGCTCGGCGCGGCCGTCGCGCTCCAGCGGCTGGCGGTCTCGCTCGCCGAGGCCGCCGACGCCCGAGACCGGATCGCTCAGGCGCGGACCACACGGGAGGCCGAGCTCCAGGAGGTACGGGCCAGCGCCAAGCGCCTCGGCATCGAGCTGGAGCGGCTCACCAGCGAGGTGCACCGTGACGAGATGGCCCGCGCCGAACAGCGGATGCGGATCGAACAGCTGGAGGCGAAGGCGGCCGAGGACTTCTCGCTCGACGTCGAGACGCTGATCAGCGAGTACGGCCCGGACCAGCTGGTGCCACCGACCCAGGCGGACGTGGCGCAGGCGGAGCAGGACGGCAAGCCGGTCCCGGATCCGGTGCCGTTCCACCGTCCCATCCAGGAGAAACGGGCCAACAAGGCGGAGCGCGACCTGACCCTGCTCGGCAAGGTCAACCCGCTGGCGCTGGAGGAGTTCGCCGCGCTGGAGGAGCGCTTCAAGTTCCTCTCCGACCAGCTCGAGGACCTCAAGGCCACCCGCAAGGACCTGCTCACCGTGGTCAAGGACGTCGACGACCGGATCCTCGAGGTCTTCACCTCGGCGTTCGAGGACACCGCGCGGGAGTTCCAGGCCGTCTTCCAGGTGCTCTTCCCGGGCGGTGAGGGCCGGCTGGTGCTCACCGACCCGGAGGACATGCTGACCACCGGCGTCGAGGTCGAGGCCCGCCCGCCGGGCAAGAAGATCAAGCGGTTGTCGCTGCTCTCCGGTGGTGAACGTTCGCTGACCGCGGTGGCCATGCTCTGCGCGATCTTCCGGGCCCGCCCGTCGCCCTTCTACATCATGGACGAGGTGGAGGCGGCCCTGGACGACGTCAACCTGGGCCGGTTGATTACCCTCTTCCAGCAGTTGCGGGAGAAGAGCCAGCTGCTCATCATCACGCACCAGAAACGCACGATGGAGGTCGCGGACGCCCTCTACGGCGTCACGATGCGCGCCGGCGTCACCCAGGTGATCAGCCAGCGGCTCAACCGCGAAGCGGAGGACTAGGCAATGCGCGATCGCGCCCGGGCCCTGTTGATCGACCTGGACGGCGTGCTCCGCCGCTGGGACCCGGCCCCGATCATCGCCGCCGAGGTCAAGTACGGCCTGAAGCCGGCCTCGCTGCTCGAGACCGCGATGTCGTGGGACATCTACCGGCCCGCGATGGCCGGCGAGATCACCGACGCCGAGTGGATGAGGCTGGTGGCCGACCGGCTGCCGCTGCCCGCGGAGGAGGCGGCCGCCGCGGTCGCCGAGTGGCAGGCGTACCGGGGCGAGGTGGATCCGGAGGCGCTGGCGTTCGTCCGCGAGGTCCGCGCCGCGGGCCGGCCGGTCGCGATCGCCACCAACGCCACCGACCGGCTCCGCGGCGACCTGGACACGCTCGGCCTGACCGGCGAGGTTGACCTGGTGATCAGCTCGTGGGAGCTCAAGGCGCACAAGCCGGCGCCGGAGTTCTTCGAGAAGGCCTGCCTCTCGATCGGGCACCTGCCGAAGCACGTGCTCATCGTGGACGACGACGACCGGGTGATCCGGGGCGCGCGGGCAGCGAAGCTGGTGGGTTACCGATGGACCGGCCCGGAGCACCTCCCCTACCTGCGCAAGGTCCTCGACCTGCCGGAGTGATCGAGATCAGTCGCCGGTCACGCCGTCGATCCGCTCGCGCAGCAGGTCGGCGTGACCGTTGTGCCGGGCATACTCCTCGATCATGTGCTGGTAGACCCAGCGGAGGCTGATCGGTCCCTGGCGCCCGGGCCTTTCGCTCTCCAGCGGCAGGTCGGCCACCGCCGCGTCGGCCAGCTTGAGCTCATCGTGGAAGGCGGCGAAGTCGGCCTCCGCGTCGGCCTCCGCCACGTCGTCGAACTCGCCGTCCCGGTTCTCCGGTGAGCTGTAGAGGCTCGGCAGATCGCGGTCGCCGGCGGCGAACTGGCGGAACCAGCCGCGTTCCACCTCGGCCATGTGCCGGACCAGGCCGAGCAGGGTGAGGTTGGACGGCTCGACACTGGCCGTCCGTAGCTGTTCGGCGGTCAGGCCGGCGCACTTGCTCAGCAGGGTCTGCCGGTGCCAGTCCAGCCAGCCCTGCAGCATGCGGCGCTCGTCGCCGGTCTTCGGTTCGGGTACGCGATGCGCCTCAGGCGCGGTCCAGGTAGTCATCGGCGCCCATTCTCCGGGCGATAGTCGACCCTCGCCACGTCATAAAGCTCGCCGGCCCTGGTGGTGCCCTCGATCCGGGCGGTGGCGACCTGACCGTCCAGTGTGAGGGTGCCCACGGCGTTGCCGAAGTACGGCCCGGCCAGCCGCTTCCAGCGCAGCCTCGGCTTGCGTACACCGGCCGCCTTGGGCAGGCCGCGGGCCACCCGGGCCACCGCCCGGGACCAGCTGATCCGCATCAGCGGCCGCATCGGCAGGGGCACCTCGTTGTGGATCGGCGAGCAGGTGAGCTGCATCACCGGGGTGGCCATCGCGTGCCCGAAGTCGGCCCGCGCCACGTACGAGTGGTGCACGTCCCCGGACAGCACACTGATCGAGGACGGCGCCGCGTACGCCCCACCGGCGCCCACCCGGTGCCCCGGTGCCTCCGGCCCACCCTCGCCGAGCCGCCGGAACAGCTCGCCCAGCGCGTCGAACGACTTGCCGAACGCCGCCCAGTGCTCCAGGTCGAAAGCCCGGCGTACCTTCTCGCCGAAGGCGGCCGTGCGCGGCCGGTGCGACTCGGCGGTCCGCTCGTTCCACGCCTCCAGATGGTGGATGGCGGGCGGCATGAGCCACGGCAGTGACGAGCCGACCACCAGGTGGTCGTAGTCGCCGTGCGCCCGGTCCAGGAACCAGTCCCACTCGACGGCCGGCAGCATCGCCCGCGCCCCGGGCGTCAGCACCCGGTTGCACCGGTTGTCGAGCACGATCAGGCGGGTCCGGCCCAGGTCGAGCGCGAAACTCCACTGGTACGGCTGGTCGGTGTTCTCCGCCGACTCCGGCTCGTCCACCCGCCGCCCGAAGTCGCGCAGCAGGTCGGTGGCGTCGTCGGCGGTGGAGACCTTTTGAAAAAGCGGGTCGGCGGCGAGCTCGTCCGGGCTCATGTTGCCGAGGTGCTGGTAGATCCAGTACGAGGCGAGGCCACCGGAGATCCGGTCGCGCCACCAGGACTGCCGGGCCATGTCGGCACGCCAGGAGGCCGAGGTGTTCCAGTCGTCGATCAGCTCGTGGTCGTCGAAGATCATCACGCTGGGCACGGTGGAGAACAGCCAGCGCACCTCCGGGTCGCGCCACGACTCCAGGTAGAGCTTCGTGTACTCCTCGAACGCGACGACCTGGTCCACCGGGCCGTGGTGGCCGTTGCGCCGGCGCAGCCGCAGGAAGCGGCGCACCTTCTTCGACGGCTCGTCGGCGTACACCTGGTCGCCGAGCAGGACGAGCAGGTCGGGGCGGGCGGCCGGGTCGGCCATCAGGCGCCGGGATAACGCGTCCAGGGCGTCCGGCGGCAGGCGCCGCCGGGTCGCCTCCGGCGTCGCCTCCCGGCAGGAGCCGAAGACCAGGCTGACCGGTTGGTCGCGGTCGTCGGTGGCCCGGGTCCGGATCACCGGAGCGGGGTACGGCGAATCGGCCGCCGGCCACGCCACCCGGTCATCGAGGGTCAGACGGTAGGGGTGTGCCGAGTCCGGGGCCAGCCCGGTCACGATCACGAGGGCGTAGTGATGGCCGTACGCCGAGAAGGTCGATGCCGAGCCGGCGCCCCCGCCGTCCACCTCGACCCGCACCTCGGCGGGCTCGCTGGTCTCCAGCCACAGGGTGGCACTATCACCATCGACGCGGCGCAGCACCGGTCCGATGAGCAGTTGAGCAGTCACCGGGGGGATCCTCCACGCTCTCGTCAGGGGTGCCCCATCCTCCGTCACCGTGGGCCGAAATTGCCAGTGCGCGGCCCTTGCCACGCCTCGACGGCTCATCTGTCAGGATTCGGGCATGGAATACGTGGTCGCCGCAGTGATCCTGCTCGTCGTCCTGGTGGTGGGCGCGGTCGGGTTGGTGGTGCCGAGGATGCGCCGCCGGGAGCTCCCCCCGCCGCCCACCTCGGGCTCGACCACCACCCTGGAACGGCCGCCGACCGAGGAGCTTCCGCCGCTCATCGAGAAGCCGGTCGAGAAACCGGTGGTGGTCGAACCGCCGGTGGTCGAGGAGCCGGTGGTCGAGGAACCGGTGCTGGAGAGGCCGGCGCCCACCGCCGGCCGGCTGGTCCGGCTGCGCGCCCGCCTGGCCCGCTCGCAGAACGCGCTGGGCCGCGGGCTGCTCACCGTTCTCTCCCGGGACCACCTGGAGGAGGACGACTGGGAGGAGATCGAGGACAGCCTGATCACCGCGGACGTCGGGGTCGAGGCCACCCAGGTGATCGTGGAGCGGCTGCGCGAGCGGGTGCGGGTCCTCGGCACCCGGACCGTCGCCGAGGTCCGCGAGCAGCTCGCCGAGGAGCTCACCGCGGCCCTCGAACCGGACCTGGACCGCAGCCTGAACACCACGCCGCACGACGGCCGGCCGTCGGTGATGCTGGTGGTCGGTGTGAACGGCGCCGGCAAGACCACCACCTGCGGCAAGATCGGCCGGGTGCTGATCGCCGACGGGCGCAGCGTGCTCTTCGGCGCGGCCGACACCTTCCGGGCCGCCGCCGCCGAGCAGCTGGCGACGTGGGGCGAGCGGGTCGGCGCGGAGACGGTTCGCGGGCCGGAGGGCGGTGACCCGGCCAGCGTGGCGTTCGACGCGGTGAAGCGGGGCATCGACGTCGGCGTGGACACCGTGTTGATCGACACCGCCGGCCGCCTGCAGAACAAGGTCGGCCTGATGGACGAGCTCGGCAAGGTCAAGCGGGTGGTGGAGAAGCACGGCCCGGTCGACGAGACGCTGCTCGTGCTCGACGCGACAACCGGACAGAACGGACTGGAGCAGGCCCGGGTATTCACTGAGGTGGTGGATGTCACGGGTGTGGTGCTCACCAAGCTGGACGGCACCGCGAAGGGCGGCATCGTCATCGCGGTGCAGCGCAAGCTGGGAATTCCCGTCAAGCTGGTGGGTCTGGGCGAGGGTCCGGACGATCTCGCGCCGTTCGAGCCGGCGGCCTTCGTCGAGGCCCTACTTGGGGGCGACGCGTAGGCTCGCGGGAGGTGTGTCGTTTTAGTGTGGGAGGCCGTGAGTGACGCAGGAGCCGGTGCGCGAGATACCGCTGCACGGTGGCAACGTCAGCACGGTCTCCCGGATCGGCGACACCGTCCGGCGTAACGCGGGCCCGTGGACCCCGGCGGTGCACGCGCTGCTCAACCACCTGGAGCGGGTCGGCTTCACCGGTTCGCCGCGTGCATTCGGGATGGACGAGAAGGGCCGTGAGGTCCTCTCCTACCTGGACGGCGAGTGCGGGGAGTACCCGCTGGCGCCGCACTGGGTCACCGAGGAGGCGCTGGTCACGGTCGCCACCATGCTGCGGATGTTCCACGACGCGCAGTACGGGTTCGTGCCGCCCCCGGGCTCGGTCTGGCGCTCGTTCGGGCCGCCCCCGCCGGACACCGAGGTGATCTGTCACCACGACGCGGCACCGCACAACGTGGTCTGGCGGCCGGACGGCACGCTCGCCCTGATCGACTTCGACCTGGCCTCGCCGGGCTCCCGCCTCTACGACGTGGCGTACGCGGCGTGGACCTGGGTGCCGCTCTTCAGCGATCGGGACTCCTACACGCTCGGTTGGAAGCGGCCTAACCGGCCGCGGCGGCTGCGCCTGTTCGCGGACGCGTACGGATTGATCCCGCGGGACCGGCACCGGCTGGTGCGGACCATAAGGAAGCGGATCGTGGACCACGTCGAGGGGATCCGGCGGATGGCCGCGGCCGGTGACCCGGCGTTCGTCCGGATCGTGCACAAGGGTCATCTGCGCCGCCCGATGCGCGACCTTCGCCTGCTCGACTACGAGCGCCACACGCTGGAGTACGCGCTCCGCTGAGGTTGTGAGAGTTTCTTCACACGTCGGAAACACGCCGTCACTCGCCGGTAATCGACCGAAGACCGTGCGCGAAACAGGGGAGCGGAAAGCTTCCGCGCATCCGGCCAGGGGCGATGCCGCCACGCTGTGCCGCGAGGGAGGGTTCCTACTTTAGGAGGCCAGCGTGCCTGAAGCACCGACGATTGATACCGGCAACACCGCGTGGCTGCTTGTCTCCACCGCACTCGTGTTGCTCATGACCCCTGGACTGGCGCTGTTCTACGGCGGCCTGAACCGGTCCAAGGGCGTTCTGAACATGATGATGATGAGCTTCAGCGCCATCGGGCTCGTCTCCATACTTTGGCTGTTCTACGGCTTCTCCCTGGCGTTCGGGACCGACCAGGGCGGCGTCATCGGCAACATCGGTGACTACCTCGGCACCAAGACCTTCCTCGGCGAGGGCGACCTGTGGGGCGCCACCGCGGAGAATCCGAGCGGCACCGGAATCCCGCTCTACGTCTTCATGGCCTTCCAGATGATGTTCGCGATCATCACGGTGGCCCTGATCAGCGGCGCGATCAGCGACCGCACCAAGTTCAGCGGCTGGCTGATTTTCGCCGGCGCGTGGGCCACCCTGGTCTACTTCCCGGTCGCCCACTGGGTCTGGGGCGGTGGCTTCATCTTCGACCTGGGCGCGCTGGACTTCGCCGGTGGTACCGCGGTGCACATCAACGCGGGTGCCGCGGCCCTCGCCCTGGTCCTGGTGCTCGGCAAGCGGGCCGGCTGGCCGCGTGAGTCGATGAAGCCGCACAACGTTCCGTTCGTGGCGCTCGGCGCGGGCCTGCTGTGGTTCGGCTGGTTCGGCTTCAACGCCGGCTCCGAGCTGACCGCCGACGGCATCACCGGTCTGGCGTTCATCAACACCCAGGTCGCCACCGCCGCCGCGGTACTCGGCTGGCTCATCGTGGAGAAGATCCGGGACGGCAAGCCCACCCTGGTCGGCGCCTCCTCCGGTGCCATCGCGGGTCTGGTCGCCATCACCCCGGCCTGTGCCTTCATCGCACCCTGGGCCGCGACCCTGCTCGGCCTGGTGGCCGGCGCGGTCTGTGCCCTGGCGGTCTCGCTGAAGTACAAGCTGGGCTACGACGACTCGCTCGACGTGGTCGGCGTGCACTTCGTCGGCGGCTGGATCGGCTGCCTCTGGATCGGCCTGTTCGGCAGCAGCGAGGTCAACGCGCTGGTCGCCAACGATGGCCTGTTCATGGGCGGCGGCGTCAAGCAGCTCGGCATCCAGGCGCTCAGCGCCCTGATCGTCACCGTGTACTCGTTCGTCGTCGCCTTCGCCCTTGGCTTCGCGATTCAGAAGACCATCGGCTTCCGGATCTCCCGGGAGGCCGAGATCGACGGCATCGACCTCGCCGAGCACGCGGAGAGCGGGTACGACCTGGCGCCGGCCGGCGGCGGCAGCGGTGGCGGTGCCTTCGCGATGGCCGGTATCAAGCCCGCCAGCGCGCCGGCTGAGGAATCTTCCCCGGTCAGCGAGAAGATCTCCGGTTAAATTCTGATGGCTGCTCCGATGGAAGGACTGAGCATGAAGCTGGTAACCGCGGTCATCAAGCCGTACCAGCTCGACGCGGTGAAGGAGGCTCTGCACGCCCTGGGCGTCGCCGGGCTCACCGTGAGCGAGGTACAGGGCTACGGCCGGCAGAAGGGACACACCGAGGTGTACCGGGGTGCCGAGTACACCGTCGAGTTCCTGCCGAAGATCAAGGTAGAGGTGCTGACGGACGAGATCGACGTCGAGAAGATCGTCGACGCCGTCGTCACCGCCTCGCGGACCGGCAAGATCGGTGACGGGAAGGTCTGGGTCACCACGGTCGACGACGTCGTCCGGGTCCGGACCGGCGAGCGCGGCCTCGACGCCCTGTAATCGACATGACCAACCCGTTGAGTGAGCCGCCGGCCCCGCCGGCCCGCCCGGTTGCCGGTGGCTCACTCGACAAGCTGAAAGAACACATCGGCTCCGCGGCCCGCGAC
The DNA here is from genome assembly GCF_015704865.1 of Actinoplanes aureus. Classification (GTDB taxonomy): domain Bacteria; phylum Actinomycetota; class Actinomycetes; order Mycobacteriales; family Micromonosporaceae; genus Actinoplanes; species Actinoplanes aureus. The sequence goes on from NZ_JADQTO010000004.1 coordinate 545,115, forward strand.
GAGCGGGCGGCGGCGCTCGATGCTTGGCTGCGGACGCTCTTTCCCGCCCACCTGACCGGCGTCAGCCTGGTCGCGGTCGGCGGCCTGGGCCGGCGGGACTGCGCGCCACACAGCGACCTGGACCTGGTGCTGCTGCACAACGGGACGGCCGGCATCGACCGGATCGCCTCGTCGCTCTGGTACCCGATCTGGGACGCACGGCTCGGTCTGGACCACTCGGTGCGGACCCTCCCGGAGGCGCTCTCGGTCGCGCACGACGACGTGAAGGTCTCCCTCGGACTGCTCGACGCCCGGCACGTGGCCGGCGACGCCGCCCTCTCCGCCGAGCTGATCGCGGCCGCGGGGGACCAGTGGCGGCGTACCGCGGTGCGACTAATGCCACAGCTCAAAGAGCTCACCACGGCCCGCTGGACCAGCCATGGCGAGCTCGCCTTCCTGCTCGAGGGCGACCTCAAGGAGGCGTCCGGCGGCCTGCGCGACGTCACCCTGCTGCGCGGCATCGGCCGGGCCGGCATCGCCGACATGCGACCCGCGGTACGCGCGGCCGGCCTGCGCCTGCTGGACACCCGGGACGCCCTGCACCTGGCGGTCGGCCGCCGCGTGGACCGGCTGGTCGCGCAGGAGCGTAAGGCCGTCGCCGACCTGCTCGAGATCGAGGACCCGGACAACCTCTTGCGACGGGTGGCGGGCGATGCCCGTACCGTCGCACATGCCGTTGATGACGCCTGGCGTGCCATCGACCGGATCCGTAGCGGCCGCCGGCGCGGCGGCCCGATGCCCGGCCCGGCCCGGCGCCCGGTCGCCCGGGACGTGGTGGAACAGGACGGCGAGCTGGTGCTCGCCCGGACCGCCATCGGCCCGGTCCCGGATCCCAGCCTCTCGCTGCGGGTGGCGGCGGCCGCCGCCACCGTGCAGCTGCCCATCGCGCGGGCCACCTGCGAATGGCTCGCCGCCTTCTGCCCGCCGCTGCCCACCCCGTGGCCGCACGCGGCTCGCACCGCGCTCGTCTCGCTGCTGGGTTCGGGTCCCGGTCTGCTGCCGGCCTGGGAGACCTGCGACCGGTACGGGCTGATCGACGCCTGGCTGCCCGGATGGGCCCGGATGCGCAGCCTGCCGCAGCACCACCCGATCCACCGGTACACCCTGGACCGGCACCTGGTGCAGGCCGCCTACGAGGCCACCAAGTACACCCGTGAGGTGGACCGGCCGGACCTGCTGCTGCTCGGCGCCTTCCTGCACGACGTCGGCAAGGGCCTGCCCGGCGACCACAGCATCGTGGGCGCCCCGATCGCGGCCGAGGTCGCGGCTCGCGTCGGCCTGCCCCCGGCCGACGTGGCGACGATCGAGAAGATGGTCCGGCTGCACCTGCTGCTGCCGGACGTGGCCACCCGGCGCGACCTGAGCGATCCGAAGACGATCTCGACGGTCGCCGAGACGGTCGGCGACCCGGCCACCCTGGACCTGCTGCACGCCCTGGCCCGGGCCGACTCGCACGCTACCGGACCGGCCGCCTGGTCGGACTGGAAGGGCCGGCTGATGGCCGAGCTGGTCGGCAAGGTGCACACCGCGCTGGACACCGGCGCCCTGCCCGAGCCGCCCCGGCCGGACCCGGAGCTGCTGGACGGCGGCCTGCCAGTGGTGCACCTGGACGGCGACCGGGTGGCGGTGGCCGCAGCCGACCGGCGAGGGCTGCTGGCCGCGGTGACGGCCTGCCTGACCATGCACCGGCTGGACGTGGTGGCCGCGAACACCACCACCGTGGACGGCCGGGCCATCGTGGAGTTCTACACGTCGCCGCGCTACGGGTCGCCGTACGATCCGATCGCTCTCGCGGCGGACCTGCGCCGCGTCGCCGCCGGCGACGTCTCGGTGACCCAGCGGGTCCGCGCCCGGGCGATGAGCGCCCGCGGCGGCAGCGCCTCGCCCCGGGTGGTGTGGCAGCGGGACGTGGCCACCGACGCGGTGGTGCTGGAGCTGCGCGCGGCCGACTCGCCGGGCCTGCTGTACCGGGTGACCACGGCACTCGACGAGGCCGGCGCGGAGATCCGCGCGGCCCGGATCTCCACCCTGGGCAGTGACGTGGTGGACGTCTTCTACCTGGTCGGCGCGGGGTCGGAGGCGGCACAACGGACCCGGGTGGAAGCCGCCGTCCTGGCCGCCGTCTGAGCGTCACCTCCGGCCACCGCCCGGAGTTGAGCTGATCGACATTGCCGGGCACGGACGGAGAGTCGATGGCTGAGGCGCAGCCGGTGGCGTTGCTGGACGACCACGTCACCCTGGCCGGTGCGGGAGCGGACCTGTCGTTACCGCACACCGCGATGCGCAACCGCTCGGTGGCGGCCCGGCGGGTGCTCGCCCGCGCGGCCGGCGGCACCCTCGAGGAACTGCTGGAGGCGGCGCGCGCCGGCGACGTGCGGTGGCTGCGCCGGATCCGGCGGCGGGTCGACCGCGGGCTGCTCGCCGGTCTGGCGCAGACCATCGCATTGCAGGATGAGCTGCCCACCGACCGGGACGACGCGCTGGCCCTTTACGGCCTGATCCGGGCCGCGCTCGGCGCGCGGGCGCTGCCCGGCCCGCATCAGGCGCTGCACACCCAGCTGGCGTACGCGTGGCAGGGGCCGGACCGGGCCCGTGAGCTGCTCGGCGCGTACCGGCGGATCCCGCGGCCGGCCCGGGAGACGCTGGAGATCGACCTGGCCAACCCGTACACCGGTGGCGGTGTCCCGGAGGAGACCTGGCAGGCCCGGTTCGGCGCGCTCTTCCCGGAGCCGGCGCCGAGGCTGCGCGCCGCCCCCGAACAGGTGCCGTTCGACCGGCTGACCGCCACCGTCGACCGCCCCGCGGAGCCGGCCGATCCCCGCGTCTCGGTCGTGGTGACCGCCTTCCGGCCCGGCCCGGAACTGCTCACCGCGGTCCGCTCGATCGCCGCCCAGTCCTGGCCCAACCTGGACATCATCGTGGTGGACGACGCGTCGCCACCCGAGCACGACGCGGTGCTGGCCGAGGCGGAGGCGCTCGACGACCGGGTCCGCCTGCTGCGGCTGCCCGCCAACGCCGGCACGTACGCGGCCCGCAACGCCGGCATCGAGGCGGCACACGGCGAGTACGTCACGTTCCAGGACTCCGACGACTGGTCCCATCCGCGCCGGATCGAGCTTCAGCTGGCGCCCCTGCTGGCCAGCTCCGCCGTGGTGGCCTCCGTCTCGGAGGGGATCAGCGTCACCGACAACCTCGTGATGACCCGTCCCGGCATCCGGCGCGGCCGGGTCAACGTCTCCTCGCTGCTGTTCCGGCGCGAGGTCGTGAACCGGCGGATCGGCTGGTTCGACTCGGTACGCAAGGCCGCCGACTCGGAGTTCGTGGAGCGGATCGAGGCCGCCTTCGGGCCCCGCTCGGTACGCCGGGTGTCCCGCCCACTGGCCCTGATCCGGCTCTCCGAAGGGTCGCTGTCCCGCTCGGAGATCCGGGCCTACTGGATGCATCCGGCGCGGACCGCGTACATGTCGGCGTACCGCTGCTGGCACGCCTCGGGCGAGCCGCTGCGCGTCGGTCCGGATCGGCCGTTCGTGGCGCCGGCCCACCTGACCGGGCGGCGGGCCGTGGATTCCTATGACGTGGTGGTGGCCGCCGACTGGCGGTTCCTGACCGGGACACAGCGATCCGCGCTGGCCGAGATCGAGGCGCTGCGCCGTGCCGGCCTGTCGGTGGCGATCCTGCAGCTGGAGGCGCTGCGCTCGGTGGACCGGCAGCGCCGGTCGCTGAGCGGCGGTGTGCAGCAGCTGATCAATTCCGGCCGGCTGGACCAGGTGCTGGAGACCGACGAGGTCACCGCCGGGGTACTGGTGATCCGGCAGCCCGAGGTGCTGCAGTTCGCGCCCGAGGACGGTTGCCGGGTACGGCCCCGGCGGCTGCTGGTCGTCGCGGACCGGGCGCCGGCCCGCCGGGACGGCACCGATCAGCGGTACACCGTGCCGGCCGTCACCGCCGCGGCCGAGCGGCTCTTCGGGGTGGCGGCGCTCTGGTGCCCGCAGGACGCCGGGATCCGCGCGGAACTCGGCGAGGTGGAGCTGACGCCGTACGACCTCCCGGCGGTCGCCGAGCCGCAGGACGTCGCCCGGCCGCTCCCGGACCCCGCCGGCGTCCCGGTGGTCGGCACCGACCTGTGCGACGCCGGTGAGTGGCCCCGGGACCTGGCCGACGCGCTCGCGATGCTGGCGCGGTGCGGTGCCGCCGACGTCCGGCTGCGGCTGCCGGAGACGCCGTTGCGCCCGGCCGGGCTGCCCGCCTCCTGGCTGGTCTACGAGGCGGCCGACCTGGACCCGCGTACGTTCGCCGCGCAGCTCGACTTCTACCTGCACTTCCCCTCGGAACAGGCGGCCGAGTTGCTGTCCCGGCCGGCTCTGGATGCCGCCGCGACCGGATGCGTGGTGCTCGTCCCGGAACATCTCGCCGAGGTCTTCGGTGACGCCGCGGTCGCCTGCCGGCCCGCTGACGTGCCCGCGGTGATCCGGCAGTACCAGACCGATCCCCGCCGCTACGCCGATCGCAGCCGGCTGGCTCGCGCGGCGATCGCCCGGAACCACCGGCCCGCCGCTCTGGCCGAGCGGATCGTCACCCTGGCCCGCGCCGCCACCACACCCGCGCAGCGTGTGCCCGCCGAGGCGTAACGGGGCCGGGAGCAGCGGCGTTACGCCTGGGGAAGTGTCTGAGGAGGAGTGTCCGCATGAGTCACCTGAGCCGAATCCGCCGCCGGCTGCCGCGCCTTTCGTCAACGCAGGCCGCGGCGATGGCGGTCGTCGGCGTCCTCTGCGCCGTGTCCGTGCTGACCGGGCTGACCGGGCACACCGGTACGGCCACCGCCACGCTGGCCGTACTCGTCGGTGTCACGCTCACCGCGGTGCTGCTGATGTTCCGCCGGCTCGCCGGGGCCCAGCGGGCCGGCCTCGCCGCGCAGCGCGACCTGCGGACCACGGTCGAGGAGATGCAGCGCCGGCTGGTCGCCGCGGTGGAACGGGAGCGGCTCACCGCCGGCGACCGGCACCTGGAGCTGGCCGAGGCGATCGCCCGGGTCAAGCAGGTCACCGATCGCAAGGCGGCCTCCGCCCAGGTGCTCGGTTTGCCACGCGAGTTCGAGGCCACCGTGCAGCTGTTCCAGGGCTTCGTGCCGCGCGCGCCGATGCCCTCTTCCGGTGATTTCGCGCTGAACCCGACCGACCTGCTGGAACTGCTGCACCTGATCCGGGTCCGGCAGCCCCGCCTGGTGCTGGAGCTCGGCAGCGGCACCTCGTCGGTGTGGATCGCCTACGTGCTGGAGCAGGCCGGCGGCCGGCTGATCTCGCTGGACCACGACATCGAGTACGCCACCAGGACCCGGGCGGTGCTCGCCGCGCACGGGTTGACGGACGTGGCCGAGGTACGCCACGCCCCGCTGACCCCGGTCACCATCGACGACCGGGACTACCCCTGGTACGACCCGGAGGCGCTGGCCGACCTGCACGACGTCGACTTCGTGCTGATCGACGGGCCACCCGCGGCGACCGGCCCGGACGCCCGGTACCCGGCACTGCACGTGATCGAGAAGCGGCTCGCCGAGCGCGCGACGCTGGTCTTCGACGACGCCGGCCGCAAGGACGAGCAGGCCGCGATCGCCGCCTGGACCGAGCGGTACGAGGGACTGACCCGGGAGAGCGAGATCCTCGGCCGGCACGCGGTGCTGTCGTTCGTCCGGCCACCGGCGATGGCCGTGGCACCCAGTTGATCCGATGACTTCCACGCTCGCGCGGCACGACGTCCGCCCGGCCGGCGCCGCGTCCCGGCCGCCGCACCGGGCGGACATCGAGGGCCTGCGAGCCGTCGCGGTGCTGCTCGTGGTTCTCGCCCACGTGGGCGTACCGGGGGTGGCCGGGGGGTTCATCGGGGTCGACGTCTTCTTCGTCGTCTCCGGCTTCCTGATCACCTCGCTGCTGAGCCGGGAGCTGGCCAGCACCGGCCGCCTCGATCTGCCGCGCTTCTACGCCCGCCGGGCGGTACGGCTGCTGCCGGTCGCCACCCTGGTCATCGCGGCGACGCTGGCGGCCACCTGGCTGTGGGCGCCGCCGATCCGCTTTCCGGGGTACGCCGGGGACGCGCTCTCCGCCGCCACCTACACGATGAACCTGCGGCTGGCACACACCGGGACCGACTACTTCGCGGACCAGGCGCCCTCACCGTTCCAGCACTTCTGGTCGCTGGCCGTGGAGGAGCAGTTCTACCTGGCCTGGCCGGTGCTGATCGGCGTCCTGGCCCTGCTGCGGCGCCGCTGGGTCACGGTGGCGGTGCTGGCCGGCTTCTCGGTGGTCTCGTTCGCCTGGGCGCCGGCGTACTTCAGCTCGCTGAGCCGGGCCTGGGAATTGGGCGCGGGCGCCCTGCTGGCCCTCTGGCCGGCCGGGAAGCACCGGCCGTGGCTGGCCTGGGCCGGCGGGGCGGCGATCCTGGGTGGCGCGGTGGCCTACGACGCCGGTACGCCCTTCCCCGGGCCGGCCACTCTGGCACCGGTGCTGGGCGCGGTGGCGGTCATCGCCGCGGGTGGCAACCGGCTCCTGGAGACCGGCCCGATGCGCTGGCTCGGCCGGATGTCGTACGGCTGGTACCTGTGGCACTGGCCGCTGCTGTTCCTGGCCCCGGCCGGTCTCGCCGCCCGCGCCGGATACGCCGGGGTCGCGCTCGGCCTGGCCGTCACGAGCCACCACCTGCTGGAGAACCCGGTCCGCTACCACCGCTGCTGGTCGGTACGCCCACGCCGCGGCCTGTTCCTGGGACTCGGCCTCTCCGCCGCCGCGGCCGGACTGGCCGGACTGGGTCTGCTCTTCCCGCCGGCGGTACCGACCGGAGGTGCCGCCGGCGACACCCGGCGTGCCCTGGCCCGTGCCACCGATCCGGCCGCCGAGCTGAACCGCCTGGTCGAGGCGGCCGCCGGCGCCGTCCGGCTGCCCCGGAACCTGACGCCCACCTTGGCGAAGGCGGCCCGTCAGCGGCTCGCGCCGCAACTGGACGGCTGCCACGTCGGGCTCGCCGGCCCGTTCCAGCCGGAGGGCGATTGCGTCTACGGCGACCGTCGGGCGCGGCGCACCGTGGTGCTCTTCGGTGACTCGCACGCCCTGCAATGGTTCCCGGCCTTCGCCGACATGGCGGAGCGGCGCGGCTGGCGGCTGGTCGCCTACACCCGCAGCGCGTGCAGCCCGGCCCGGGTGGCCCTGAACGAGCGCCGGGCCCAGCGCCGCTACCTGGAGTGCGACACCTGGCGTACCCAGATGCTGGACCGGATCGGCGAGCTGCGGCCGGACCTGGTGGTGGTGTCGTCCAGCGTCAACTACCGGGCGGTGCTCGCCGGGGCGCCGGCCGACCCGGACGCGGTGTGGCGGGCCGGCTGGACCCGTACCCTGGCTACGCTGAAGCGGGACGCTGGCGCGGTGGCGCTGCTCGGCGACACGCCGTTCCTCGCCGGTGAGCCCGCTGACTGCCTCACCGGGGCCGGGCGGATCGGTGACTGCGCCGCCGAGGCGGACGGCGTGGTGCTGGAGCCGGGGTGGCGAGAGATCCAGCGGGCCACCGCCGCCGCGGCCGGAGTGCCCGTGGTGGATCCGCTGCCGTGGCTGTGCGGCGAACGGTGCCCGCTCGTGGTCGGGAACACCCTGGTCTACCGGGACAGCAATCACCTGACAGCGGCGTACGCCGAACTGGTCACCCCGTTGCTGGACGCGCGGCTGCCCTGGCCGCGATGAACCTGGGTACAAACGACACGAGCCCTCGCCGCGGGGGACGGCGAGGGCTCGTGGCGCGGTGCGGGGGCACCGCCGGTGAAGATCAGTAACCGAAGTTCTGGGTGTAGTACGGGGTGCCGCTCTTGGCGTACACCGCGCCCACGCCCACGGCCTTCAGCTTGCAGTTGACGATGTTGGCGCGGTGGCCGGGGCTCTTCATCCAGCCCTTGACCACCTCGGCGCCGGAGCGGTAGCCGTAAGCGATGTTCTCCGCACCAGGCTTGCTGTAGCCGGCCGTCTTCACCCGGGCGACGAACCGGGTACCACCCAGGCCGGTGTGGCTGAAGCTGCCGGACCGCGCCATGTAGGTGCTGTGGCCGCGGGCGGCCTTGGTGAGCGCGGCGTTGACGGTGAGGGCCGCGCAGCCGTTGGCCTTGCGCTCGACGTTGATGAGCCGGTTGATGTCGTTCTGGAGGGTGCCCTCGGAGACGGGCGCTGCCGCGGCCGGGGAGGCGATCATCGCGGCACCGGTGAGAGCGGCGGGGACGAGGGCGACCAGGGCGAAACGACGGAGCAGCGAGCGCAAGAGAGACCCTTTCGGAGTTCGGCGCCTGGCTCATCGCCAGGTTCACCGTTCCCTTCGGCGCTCCTGCTGTGCTTCTTGATCGCGGGTTGGGTGCTCCGTCGTCGCTGTTCGGTTGCCGCCCCCGCCGGCTACCCGGGCATCGGCATGTCTTCCGGTTCGGCCGGGTCACCGTCCGGTTGCAACAGGGCCGTGACGGCCTCGGCGTACCGGTCGTGGTGGTGGTTGTGGCGGACGAACTCGAGGCCACGCGCGCTCTGCGCACGCAGCTGACCGGGCCGGCCGTGCAGCTGTCGCACGGTGGCGGCCAGGTCGTCCGGGTCGCAGTAGACGGCGGCCGGGCCGAAGAGCGGGGCGTACCGGTGGGGGAGGACCGGTACGCAGCCCGCGGCGAGCGCGACGATCAGCTCGGGCACGGCCACCACCGGGCAGTCGTCGGCCGGGAAGTGCAGGTAGAAGTCGAGCTGGTGGAGGAAGGTCCGGGTATCGACGTCGGACGGCCGGTAGCGCAGCCAGCCCTGCGGCGGGCGGCTGCGGTCGCCGGTGCGGTCCAGGACGCGTACGTCCAGGCGGCCACCACCGGGCAGCAGCTCCCGCAGCCGCTCCCGATCGGCGTCGCCGGCGCAGATCCGGCCGATCACCGGCCGGTCCGAGCGGGGCCCGGGCCGGTGCAGGCGCCACCGGGCCGGGTTCACCGTGCCGGGCAGGTCGACCGGGGCGGGCCGGGTGCCGAGCGGGCCGTCCGCGAGTTCGGCGCGCTCGGCCGGTCCGGCCGGTGCCCAGTGCGGTGCCACCCCGAACAGGCGGTACGCCTCGGCCATGCAGGGACCGGCCGCGGCGGCCCACCGCGGGTCGGCCTCGACCACCACCCGGTCCGCCTGGATCCGGCCGGCGGTTCCGGGCGCGAACGCGAGAACGCCCGGCCCGTGCACCACGACCAGCCGGGCGTGCACCTCGTCGGCGAGCACGACCTGGTCCACCTCGCCCGAGTTGATCATCCGTTGCAGGACCGGATCGAGGTTGGCGGGACTGCCGGCGACGTTGGTCAGCTCGGCGAGGTGGAGCAGGGCCACCGTGCGCCCGGGGAGCGCGAGTGCGCGTACCCGCTCGCCGGCCGGCCAGGCCACCTCGCCGCGGGCGGTCCAGTCACCCGCGAGGACCACGTCGTAGGAGGACCGCGCGGGCTCGGCGGCGAGCTTCCGGGGCGCTGCGAACACCCGGCTCCGCGGCGAGCGCGGCCGGATCGGGTCGGCCTTGCCGGCCGCGATCCGCTTGTGCCATGCCTGAAAAGCCGAGAGGTACGCGTACCGCGCCGGATGCATCCAGCCGGGCGCCATGTCCGCGCCGGACAGCGAGCCCGCGCTGAGCCGGATCAGGGCCAGCGGCTCGCCGCCGAGGTGCCGTACGGCGGGCCGGCCGAAGACGGCACGGGCGCGTTCCACGTACTCGGCGTCGGCGCCCTTGCGGACGGTGTCCAGATAACCGAGCCGGGACAGCGCGACCTCCCGGCGCACCATCAGCGACGACAGGTTGTAGGACCGGAACTCGGGGAAGCCCGGCCGGGTCAGCACCAGGTCCTCGGTCACCCGGATCCCGGCCGAGGTGGTCGCGATCACGGCATCGTCGGCGAGCAGCGGGGCCGCCTGCCGCTCCAGCCGCAGCGGATGTGACCAGTCGTCGGAGTCCTGGAACGTGACGAACTCGCCGGTGGCGGCGTCCAGTCCGGCGTTGCGCGCCCGGTAGGTGCCGCCGTTCTCCGGCATCCGCAGGATCCGGACTCGCGGGTCGAGTGCCGCCGCCCGGCGCAGCACGGTGTCGAACTCGCGGCCGGAGCCGTCGTCGACCACCAGGATCTCGTGGTTGGTCCAGCTCTGCGCCACCAGCGAGCGGACCGCGGTGAGCAGCGCGATCCCGGGCCGGTAGGCGGTCACAATCGTGGTGATCCGGTACGGCGAGCCGAACCGCGGCGCGTGGTTGGAGCGGATCCGGTCGAACGGCGGACCGCCGTCGGGTTCCAGGGTGAGCCCGGGCGCCGGCAGCAGCCCGTTGAACCGGGACGGCCAGTCCTCCTTGCCGCTCAGGTCCACGACGAGCGCGGCACGGATCGGCTCCGCGATGTCCGGGCAGTCGGCGAGCAGTTTCGCCGCCCGCCCGTGGTCACCGGCGGCGAACGCGAGCTGGGCGTGCAGCCCCTGATGCTCTCGAGCCGTCCCGGCGGTGCCGAACGTGCGCAGCAGCGAGTCGAAGAGGGCCAGACCGTCGGCGCGGTCGTCCGGGAACAGGTCCTGGCAGGTGATCACCCGGGCCAGCTCGCCGAACGCCCACGGGTCGGCGTCCGGGAACAGCCGGCCCTCGTGCGCGCCGAGTATCAGGTCGTCGACCGGGCGGCGCGCGGCCGCGTACGCCAGCAGGGTCCGCGCCCCCGCCGACCGGGTGTGCAGGGCGGCCGCCGCTGGGCCGGTCGGTGCCACCGCGACGAGCGTCCGCCACTGCCGTTCCAGCAGGTCCGATCCGTACGCGTCCGGTGCCGTGTGCTGCCTGGACAATGGGCTCCCGCCGGTTGGTCTGGCCGTCAACCGGATCAACGGCCCGGTGGCGGGGAGCGTGACGCCGGGCGAGCGGCGTTCGTTGTGCCCGGAGTGCACACCATGACCGAGAACGTCCATGACGTGGCGATTCTCTCGGATTTCCGGTATCCGGGCGGTACCTCCGCCAGCATCGCCGCCGAGGTACGCGCCCAGGCCCGAGCCGGCCTGTCCACCGTGCTCGTCCAGGTGCGCTCCCCGCATCTCAAGCACGACCGCCCGTTCAACCCGCTGATCGTGGAGCTGCTCCGCGACGGTCTGGCCGACCTGGGCGCCGGCGGCGAGCCGGTGAACGCCCGGCTGCTGGTCCTGCGCCAGCCACGGATCTTCACCGAGGACGTCGCGGAGGTGCCGCTGATCCGGGCGGACCGCCGGGTCATGGTGATCAACCAGGCTCCCGGCGACTCCGCCGACCCGGCGCGCTACTACGACTTCGCCGAGGTCCGGCAGCGGGTGGAGGGGTACTTCGGCGAGTGCGAGTGGGCGCCGATCAGCCCGCAGGTCCGAGCCGAGGTGCTGCGCTCCACCCCGGACGCCCCGCTGGCGGCGACCGACTGGCACGAGATCATCGACACCGCGGACTGGTGGACCGAGCGGACCCGCCCGGTCGCCGGCGTCCCGATCCTGGGCCGGCACGGGCGCCCCGACCCGGTGAAGTGGCCGCGCACCGCCGAGGAACTGCTCCTGGCCTATCCCGACACGGCCAACGTTCGGGTACGCGTACTCGGCGGCGGCGAACTGGCCGTGGCGAAACTCGGCCGGCAGCCGGAGAACTGGGAGTTGCTGGAGTTCGGCACGGTGTCACCGGTCGAGTTCCTGCGCGGCCTCGACTTCTTCGTCTACTTCCACGATCCCGACCTGGTGGAGGCGTTCGGCCGGACCATCATGGAGGCGATGGCGGCCGGTGTCCCGGTGGTGATCGGCGAGCACTTCCGCCCGATCTTCGGCGACGCGGCGCACTACACCACACCGGCCGGGGTCGTCCCGCTGATCCACGAGCTGTACGACGACCCCGACCGCTACCAGCAGGCGGCCCGGCGGGCCCGCGCGTTCGTCGACGACCACTACGGCTATCCGTCGCACGTGGCCCGGCTGGCCGACCGGGGTGTCCGGCCGCGCACCGAGCTGCCGGCGCCGCGGCCCGACCCGGACGCCGAGCCGCTCCGCGGCGTGCTGCTGGTCAGCGACAACGGCGTGGGCCTCGGGCACCTGTCGCGGCTGATGGCGATCGGCCGGCGGCTGCCGCCGGAGACGCCCGCCGTGATCGCCACCCAGTCGCACGGTGCCTCGGTGGCACACCGGGAGGGCTTCCTCACCGAGTACATCCCGTCCCGCAGCGTGCTGCGGCTGCCCCGGAAGCGCTGGTCCGACCTGTTGCGCAGCCGCCTGGAACATCTGGTGGACCTGCACCGGCCGGCCGTGGTGGCGGTGGACAGCGTCCCGCACGACGGCATCGTCGCCGCGGTGGCGGCCCGGCGGGACGTCACCTGGGTGTGGGTGCGCCGGCCGATGTGGCGGCGGGGCACCGGCGTGGAGTGGATCGAGAAGGGCGGCGTCTTCGACGGCATCCTGGAACCCGGCGAGTTCGCCGCCGCCGCCGACGAGGGGCCGACCGTCGCGGACCGCGCCCGGGTCCACCCGGTCGAGCCGATCACCTACCTCGACCGGCACGAGCTCGTCGACCGGCGGACCGCGCGGGCGGCCCTCGGCCTCGAGTCGAAGCGCCCGGCCGCGCTGCTCCAGCTCGGCGCCGGCAACATCAACGACATCTCGTCGCCGGCCGCCCGGGTCACCCGGTTCCTGCGCGAGGCGGGCTTCCAGGTGGTGTTCGCGGAGTCCGCCATCGCGACCGAGCCGGCGCCGGAGGTCCCCGGGACACGTCTGGTGAAGCTCTACCCGATCAGCCGGTATCTGCGCGGACTCGACCTGGTGGTCAGCGCCTCCGGCTACAACTCGTTCCATGAGCTGCTGGCCTTCGGCGTACCCACGGTTTTCGTGCCGAACCGGGAGACCGCCCTGGACGACCAGGTGAGCCGGGCGCGTTTCGCGGCGGCCGCGGGGGCCGCCTTGATGGTCGAGGACCCCGCCGGCGCGGACCTGGAGAGGGTGCTCGCGCAGGCAGTGCGAGCAGAGGTACGCGCGGAGCTCAGTCGCCGCTGTACCGAGGTCCGGTTCGGCAACGGTGCCGCCGCGGCCGCGCGCTGGCTCGTGGGACTGGCCGACCCGGCAACGGCAGACCCTGTTTCCACCGGAGTGTGATCATGACTGACCCTGCCACCACCGAACTCGCCATCCTCGCCGGTGATCCGGCCGGCCCGGAGCCGGATCCGGCACGGCTGGAGGCGCTCGTCGTCCGGCTGCGGACCGTGGAGCAGCAGCGCGACGCCTGGCAGACCCGCTGCGAGGGCCTGGCCGGCGAACGTGATCAGGAGCGGGAGGCGGTCCAGCGGCTGCGGGCCAGCGGTTCCTACCGGCTCGGGCGTACGTTGGTGACCTTCGTCCGGGATCCGCTGCACTCGTCGCCGCGCCTGCTGCGCCGCCTGGTGCACCGGGTGCGCCGCCACGTCCCGGCGCCGCCGAAGCGGTCGAGTGCCGCCCCCGCGCTGCCCACGCACCTGTACGTGGCGATCGGGCTGCGCCTGCCGGCTCTGCGCTCGTTCGTCCTCGCGCTGCGGCGGCGGCTGCTCGTCGAGCCGGACCACCGGGCGGTGGTGCTGACCGACGATCCCGGCTTCTCCCTGCTGCGCAAGTCGGCGCTGGTCATCGAGTATCTGCCGGACCGGCAGACCTGGCACCGGCACCGGCCGGACCGGCCCTGGGACGGGGTGCTCGCCGATCGGCTGGCCCGGCTCTCCCGGGAACACGCCGCCGTCCAGGTGATCTTCATCGATCCGGAGCATCCGCCGACCCTGGCCGACCTGCTCCGCCAGTACGACACAACCATGCCGGTCCAGCGGTCGTTGCAGCAGTCGTGACCGCCAAAACCGTGACAGTGCCCCAGCAACCGGACATAGTGCCCGGGCTGCGGCGAGGCGTATCCGCCGAGTCCCCGCCGGCCGGCCGTCGCCTCTGGGGACACGTGCTCCGCCGCTGTGTGCTGGTGCCGCTGATCGTGCTGGTACCGCTGACGGCCGTGGCGGCCCGCGGCGACCACCGGTTCAACCTCTACTGGCACGGCGGCATGTTCCGCGACGACCCGTGGCGGATCGTCTCGCACACCGTGGCGTCCGGTGAGACGTACCTGCGCCTGGGCAACTTCCGGCCGCTCGGCCGGATGGCGGAGAAGTCGCTCGACCTGGTGGCCTTCGCCGGCTCGCAGCTGCTGCACCTGCCGGTCAACATCACGCTGCGGCTGGTCACCATCGGCGCGGCGATCCTGCTGACCGGATCCGCGGTGCTCTTCGCGGAGAGTGTGCTGACCCGCGGTCGGCTCTTCGCCGCGCCGCCGACCACGGTGGCGCTGCTGCTGCCGTACGGGATCGCGGCCGGCCTGGTCGGCGCCGGGCGCAACAGCACGACGACGCTCTTCGGCGGCCTCTACCTGAGCACGGCGGCACTGGTCCTGCTGGTCGCCGTCGCGGCCTGCCGGCTGGACCGGCTGCGCTGGTGGCACGCGGTCCTGGCGCTCTCCGGCGGCGGAGCGCTCGCGATCTTCAACGAACCGGCCTACTTCGCCGTGCCGCTCGCCACGGTCGCCGCCCTGCTCCGCGGACGGTTCGTCCTAGGTCAGGACCTCCGGGGCCTGCTCGGCTCGGCCGGCGTACGCCTGTGTGCCCTGCTCTGGGCCGGCTTCCTGCCGGTCTTCGCGGTGGTGCGCTGGATCATCCGGGGCTACTGCGCGGACGGCGGCTGCTACCACGGGTCGGACCTCGTGATCGATGGGCGGGGACTGCTCGTCCTGCCCGCCCGGATGCTGGCCTGGCTGCCACCGGCGCAGTGGGAGGCGGCGACCCAGAAGGCGGGTTCCTGGGCCTGGGCCGTCCTGCCCGTCACCGCGCTTCTGCTGCTCACGGTGCTCGCCGTGCGTACCCGGAAGCTCTTGCCCAGCGCGACCCGGCCGCCCACCCGGCCGCTCGCCGGTCTGGCGCTGGCCGCGCTCGCCCTGCTCCTCTTCGGCGCACTGCCCGCCGCGCTCAGCGTGGAGGTGCACACCAACCTGACCGGCCGCGCGCTGTGGACCGAGGGCTGGCGTGACTCGGCGACCACCGCGCCCGCGGGCATGCTGCTGCTGGTCGTGCTCGCGGTGCTGGTCACCCGCGCCGGGCGCCGGTCCGCCGGGCTCGTCCTGGCCGGCCTGGTGCTCTGCGCGACCGGCTCGGCCGCGGCCAACCACGCCTACGCCGGCCAGTCCGCCGGCTGGCAGTCGTCGCAGCTGGACAACCGGATCGCGCTCGCGATGAGCGCCTTCGAACGCGGGCCCGCCGGTGACGTACGGCGTTGCGCGCTGCTGGCCGAGGTGCTGCGGGTCAACACCGGCAAACCGTTCCAGCAGCAGCGCTACACCGACTCGCTCGACGTCGCGGCCCGGACCATCGCCGGCGTCCCGTTCTGTGAGGTGGTCCGGTGACCGGCCCGCTGATCTCGGTGGTGGCTCCCGTCTACAACGAGGGCACCGGGGTGGAACGCTTCGTCGCCCGCCTCGGCGAGGTGCTCGGAGCCGCCGCCCTCCGCTACGAACTGATCCTGGTCGACGACGGCTCGTCCGACGACTCCTGGTCCCGGATCGCCCAGCAGGCCCTGCTCGACACCCGGGTACGCGGACTGCGGCTGTCCCGCAACTTCGGCAAGGAGGCCGCGGTGCTGGCCGGGCTGGAGCACGCCGGCGGCGACGCGGTCGTGGTCATCGACTCGGACCTCCAGCATCCGCCGACCGCCATCCCGGCCATGGTTCGGCGCTGGCAGGCCGGCGCGCACGTGGTGGAGGCGGTGAAGCGGAACCGGACCGGGCAGTCGCTCGGCAACCGGCTCAGCGCCCGGCTGTTCAACCAGGCGTTCACCGGACTGACCAAGGTGGACCTGGTCGACGCCACCGACTTCCGGCTGCTCGGCCGCCCGGCCCTGGACGCCCTGCTCCGGATGCCCGAGCACTCGTCGTTCTTCCGCGGCACCAGCAGCTGGATCGGCTTCACCCGGGCCAGCGTCGAGGTGGACATCGACCACCGCGCGGGCGGCGCTTCCCGGTGGACCCTGCGCGGCCTGTTCCGGCTAGCCGTCAACGGCCTCACCTCGTTCACCTCCGCGCCGCTGCACCTGGTCACCCTGGCCGGGCTGAGCTTCGCCGCGTTCTCCCTGGTGCTCGGCGTGCAGACGCTGGTGCGGTGGATCAGCGGCGGGTCGGTGGCCGGCTTCACCACGGTGATCCTGCTGCTGCTGGTGACCGGTACGTTCGTGCTGCTCGGCCTCGGCGTGATCGGGGAGTACCTGGCCCGCATCCACGAGGAGGTCCGGGGCCGCCCGCGCTACCTGATCCAGGAACGGGCCACCGGACCGGCCGTTCCCGAGCAGTGGGTCGTCGAGCAGCGTGCGGAACGCTGACCTCGCCCGCCTGGCCCGGTACGCGATCAGCGGCGGCCTGAGCGCGCTCACCCACGTCGGGGTGGGCCTGGCCGGCACGTCGCTGCTGCACCTGCCGGCGGTGCCGGCGTCGACTCTCGGCTTCACGGCCAGCGTCGCGGTGTCGTACCTGCTCCAGCACGCCTGGGTGTTCCACTCCGGCGCCGGGCACGCGGTCGCCGGACCCCGGTTCCTGACCGTGACGGCGGCGGCGCTCGGGCTGAACACCGCCGTCCTGTGGATCGGGGCCGACCTGCTGCGCGGGCCCTACTTGGTGGTCCAGGCCGTGGCCCTGGTGCTGATCCCGGTGCTCAACTACGCGCTGAACTCCCGCTGGACCTTCGCCCACCGCTGACCCTCAACGCTGCCGCTCGCACTTCCGGGCCTGGCCCGCCCAACACCGGTGTCGTCTCAGAGCCCGCGAGGCAGCACTGGGCGAGGGCCAGGCCCACCCCCGCGGCGGCTCAGAGGCGGTGAGCCTCGCGTGCTGAGGTCACACCGCGGGTGTCGAAGAAGCGCTTCGCGATGCGGGCCAGGTGGTCCGGGTCGTATTCGCGGTGGTTCTGCACCAGGATGACCAGGTCCGCGGAGGCGGTCGCGCCCTCCAGGTCGTCGGTGCGTTCGACCGGTACGCCACCGACGTCCCAGGTGCGCACGTGCGGGTCGTGGTAGGCGACCGTCGCGCCGAGTGACGCCAGGTGGCGGGCCAGCGGGGCGGCCGGCGACTCCCGCTGGTCGGCGATGTTCGCCTTGTAGGTGATGCCGAGCAGCAGGATGGTGGCCCCGCGCACGGCCTGCCCGTCCGCGTTGAGCAAGTTCTGCGCACGCCGGGCCACGTAGGCCGGCATCGTCGTGTTGATCTCCTGGGCCAGCTCGACGAAGCGGAACGGGTAGCCGAGCTTGCTGCGGACGTTGTGCGAGAGGTAGTTCGGGTCGATCGGGATGCAGTGCCCGCCGACGCCCGGGCCGGGGTAGAACGCCTGGAAGCCGAACGGCTTCGTGGAGGCCGCGTGGATCACGTCCCAGAGGTCGATGTCCAGCTCGTGGCAGAACCGGGCCATCTCGTTGACCAGCGCGATGTTGACGTGCCGGTATGTGTTCTCCAGCAGCTTGGCCGTCTCGGCCTCCCGGGTCGACCGGGTCCGCACCACCGTCTCGACGAACCGGCCGTAGAAGCGCGACGCCACGTCCGTGCAGGCCGGGGTGTAGCCGCCGACCACCTTCGGGGTGTTGTGCGCGCCGAACGTCTCGTTGCCCGGGTCGATCCGCTCCGGGGAGAACGCCAGGTGGAAGTCGATCCCCGCGGTCAGCCCGGAGAGCTGCTCCAGCAGCGGCCGCACCACCTCGTCGGTGGTACCCGGATAGGTGGTGGACTCCAGCACCGCCAGCATGCCGGGGCGCAGGTTGCGGCCCACCGCCGAGGTGGCACCGACGACCGCGCGCAGGTCCGGCCCGTCGCCCTCGGAGAGCGGGGTCGGCACGCAGATCACCGCGGTACGCGCCTGCGCGATGAGCGTCTCGTCGGTGGTCGGCCGGAACCCGCCGGCCAGCATCGCGTCCACGTCCGCGTCGCTCAAATCGTCCACGTGCGACCGGCCGGCGCCGAGCGCGCGTACCACCTTCTCGTCGACGTCGAAGCCGAGCACCGACATGCCGGCCCGGATCGCCTGCTGCGCCAGCGGCAGCCCGACGTATCCGAGTCCGAGGATGACGACGTCGTAGCTCAAGGCAGAACTCCTTTGCTGGATGGATCGGTCAGGCCACCGGTGGCAGGGCCACGTCGCTGGTCGAGAAGGGCTGGCGGGGCGCGGTGAGCGTCCGGGTGGCGGCGGTCGTCTCCGGCCGGGCCCGGCGTAGCTCGAAGGGTGAGGAGAACGGGAGGTACGCCGGGAGGAACTCGGCGAGCAGTGCCTCCTGGTCGGCCACCGCCGCGCTGTGCACGTCCACGTCGTTGAGGCAGAACGCGTCGACGTTGCGGCTGCGCAGCAGCCCGGCCAGCCGCAGCGGTGTGTTCGGCTGGGCCAGGTCGGTGTAGAGGTACCGGATCCGGCCGGGTGCCGCCCGCCCGGTCAGGTACGCGTAGTACTGCTGCAGCGAGGAGAGCAGCGAGATGTCGTCCGGATGCCGGAACTGGTGTCCCGCGGTGGCGGCCACGTGCTCGGCGAACCGCTTCTCGATCTCGGTGAGCACGCTGCGCCGCGAGGGGTGCGGGGTGTGCATCATCTTGCGGGTCAGCACCCGGCCGAAGGTCTCCTCGATCAGCCGGCGGTTGTTCTTGGCGGCCGAGTCGGCGGGCCGGTCGGCGGGGCCGCGCGGCGCGGCGTCGACCCGCGCCCCGGAGGGGAAGAACCGGGTCAGTCCACCCGGGGTGAAGAACAGGTCGGGGGTTACCGGCCGGCCCAGGATCACGTCGTCGTTGAGGTAGAGGAAGTGCTCGGCCAGGCCGGGGATGCGGTGCAGCCGCGACTCGATCGCCTGCGAGTTGAACGTGGGCAGCTTCCCGGTGTCGCCGAAGATCTCCTGATGGCTGACCACGGTGAGCCGGGGATGGTCCAGATCCAGCCAGGCCGGCACCTGGTCGTCGGTGACCAGGAAGACCCGGCGTACCCACGGGGCGAAGCTGTGCAGGGCGCGCAGCGAGTAGCGGAGTTCGTCGCGGCTGGCGTACCGGGAGTCGTTGGCGGCCTGCGCGTTGATCTCGTCGACCCAGGAGTTCTCGGCCAGGGCCCGGGCCTTGCGGCGCTGCCAGGCCGGGTCATCGCCGTCGACCCAGGTGTAGACCACGTCGATGGGGAACTCGATCCGGTCCGGATCCATCGCCGTGAACACCCGGCGGGTGCGATAACCGGTCACGTCGTCCGGGCAGCTGAACGGGCCGAAGACCGGCTCGGGAGCCACCACCTCGGGTTCGCCGGCCGGGATCGAGTCGGCCACCGGGTTGCGGCGGGGCGCGCGCAGGCGGCCGTCCGACTCCTGCCAGAACTCGACCTCGCAGGCGTACTCCCGGCCGAGCAGCATGCTGCCGCCGGGATCGGTGACCGGCCAGTAGACGGCCAGCACGCCGGGCTCGCGCTGCGGCTTGCGCCCGGCCGGACGCACCGGCCGGAGCAGGCCGTGGTCACGCGCGGTCAGTTCCTGGAGCAGCCGTACGACCCGGGAACGATCCGCTTCCGGTACGGCGACGGCGGTGCGAACCGGGTTTCGGACCGGCACCCGGAACCAGTCGATCCGGGCCAGATCGAAGGCCTGCGCGACCCGGTCCAGATTGTGCCGCCGGACCTCGACCGGCCCGGTCGCGGCCTGCACCCGTGCGGTCACCAGGCCGTCGGCCGTGCGGACCCGCAGGGTGGCATCGCCGGTCCGGCCCCGGATCCGGACCGGGGCGAGCGGCATCAGAGTGCGGGCGATCCGGAGGCGGCGTTCGGGCGCGACCCGGGGGAGGACACGCCGCTCGACCGCCTCGAAGACCCACCGCCGGACTGACCACGGGGTCAGCCGCAGGATCTGCCGCAGGGTCACGCCGTCGTCCTTTCGCCGCAGGTCCACGGAGCCTTAACGGCACCGTTGAGACGGAAGTTGCGGTCTATATCAGGAGTTGCACCCTTTAACTGCGGTATACGCGCTTCATGGGTGTCTTGGGGGTAATTGGCGAAGGCCCACCCCTAGGGGAACGGATCGGGGTCACGGCCGATGCGGGCCTTGCGCGGGACCGGCATGGTGGAAAGCGGCGAATGCGCGACGACGGCGGGAGGCCGCGATGGGCAAGGCAGTGGCGTATCTGGTGGCACTGATCGCCGGAGTGGTCGTGGTGGGCTGGGTGGTCAGCTCGCTGATCGGGCCGTTCCTCTTCTACCTGATCGTGGGCGCGATCGCGGTCGGCGGCGGGCTCTACCTCTACGGGAAGCTGAAGAAGTCGATCGCCCCGGGGACGCGGACCCAGCGGCGCATCGAGGCGGCGACGAAGACGTACCGCATGCGGAACCGGTGAGGCTCGGGCGGTGCGGCTAGGCTTGCGGCTGACGCCAACAGTGACGACCAACGGCCGAGCTAGCTAAGGAACAGCGCACCGTGTTTGACACCTTGAGTGACCGCCTGTCCGGGATCTTCACCAAGCTCCGCGGCAAGGGCCGGCTCACCGATGCCGACATCGACGCCACCGCGCGCGAGATCCGTCTCGCGCTGCTGGAGGCGGACGTCGCGCTGCCGGTGGTCAAGGCGTTCATCGCCAGCCTCAAGGAGCGGGCGCGCGGCGCCGAGGTCTCCCAGGCGCTGAACCCCGCGCAGCAGATCATCAAGATCGTTCACGAGGAGCTCATCAACATCCTCGGTGGCGAGGGGCGGCGCCTGGTCTTCGCCAAGCAGCCGCCCACCGTCATCATGCTGGCCGGTCTCCAGGGTTCCGGTAAGACCACGCTGGCCGGCAAGCTGTCCCGCTGGCTCAAGGGCCAGGGCCACCAGCCGCTGCTGGTCGCCTGTGACCTCCAGCGGCCCAACGCGGTCAACCAGCTCCAGGTGCTCGGCGGCCGGGCCGGCGTGGACGTCTACGCGCCGCAGCCCGGCAACGGCGTCGGTGACCCGGTCCAGGTCGCCAAGGACTCGATCGAGCACGCCAAGCGGGCGGCGAAGGACATCGTCATCGTCGACACCGCCGGCCGTCTCGGCATCGACGCCGAGATGATGCAGCAGGCCGCCGACATCCGCGCCGCGGTCGACCCGGACGAGGTCATCTTCGTCATCGACGCGATGGTCGGTCAGGACGCCGTGCAGACCGCGGAGGCGTTCCGCGACGGTGTCGGCATCACCGGCGTGGTTCTCTCCAAGCTCGACGGTGACGCCCGCGGTGGTGCCGCGCTCTCCGTCCGGCACGTCACCGGCCAGCCGATCCTCTTCGCCTCCACCGGTGAGAAGCTCGAGGACTTCGACATCTTCCACCCGGACCGGATGGCCAGCCGGATCCTCGGCATGGGTGACGTGCTGACCCTCATCGAGACCGCCGAGGCGGCCTTCGACGAGGATCAGAAGGAGAAGATGACCAGCAAGCTGCTCGGTGGCGAGCAGTTCACGCTGGAGGACTTCCTGGACCAGCTGATCGCGGTACGCCGGATGGGCCCGATCGCCAACATCCTCGGCATGATGCCCGGGATGAACCAGCTCAAGGGCCAGCTCGACGAGCTCGACGACAGCCACTTCGACCGGGTCACCGCGATCATCCGGTCGATGACCCCGCAGGAGCGCACCACCCCGAAGATCATCAACGCGTCGCGCCGGGTGCGCATCGCGAACGGTTCCGGCGTCACCGTGATGGACGTCAACCAGCTGCTCAACCGCTTCGCCGACGCGCAGAAGATGATGAAGCAGATGACCGGCATGATGGGCCTGCCGGGCAGCCGCCGGAGCGCGACCAAGAGCTCGAAGAACAAGCGCAAGGGCAAGGGCGGCAACCGTCCGCGTCCGGCCGGCCGGATGCCGGCCGGTTTCCCGGGCGGTGGCATGCCGCAGCTCCCGCCGGGCATGGACCCGGGTGCGCTGGGCGGCGGCCAGGGCGGCATGCCGCCGGGCTTCAAGCTGCCGAAGCTGGACTTCAACAAGCTGAGCAAGCCCCCGAAGGACGACAACCGCTGATATAGGCATTGGGCTACTGGTCGGGTGCCTAGTATGGTCGAAGGTGAATCCGTTGAGGAGGAGCCGATGACCGCTGCGCCGCACCTGAACGAGCGGGACTTGATCGAGCATTTGCTGGGGCGAGACGACCTGACCGTCGACGACATCGCGGACCTTCCCGAGGATCTCCGATACGAGTTGATCGACGGAAGGCTCGTCTTGTCCCCCCTCGCCCTGCCCATCCACCAGTTCATCGCTTTCGAGATCGCCGTGGCCGCACGCGAGCGCTGTCCGGACGACGTTCTCATCAATCCGGAGCAGGCCGTCCTGCTGGATCGGCGCAACGAATTGCGTCCGGACGTGGTGCTCATCCAGGAGGAGGGCGCCGGTAAGTCGCCGGTGCGCCCGGGGGATGTGCCGCTGGTGGTCGAGGTGGCATCGGAGTCCACGAAGGAGTTCGACCGAACCGGCAAGCTGAAGAAATACGCCTACGTCGGGATCCGCAACTACTGGATCGTCGATCCGCTGGCCGAACGCGTGACGCTCACCCAGTTCGTGCTCGGTCCCGATGGTGACTACCAGCAGGTGCGGCACACCGGCGATCTCGTCACGGTCGACCGGCCGTGGGAGATGACGCTGGACCTGCCGGCCTGGACCCGCCGGCGGGACCGGATTCGTGCGGTGGCCCGGCCGGACAGCTGAACGGTTGATCAGGTAGGACTGTTCCATGGCGTTGCATGTGCGTGGGACCGTCCTGCCGGACGGTGCGGTCCGGGACATCTGGCTGGTCGGCGACCGGGTCACCTTCGAGCCGGTGTCCGATGCCGAAACGATCAGCGACGGCGGCTGGATCGTGCCCGGCCTCGTCGACGCCCACTGCCACCTCGGCATCGCCTACGGCGCGAAGCCGATCGAGAGCGTCGACCAGGCCCGTGAGCTGGCCACCCAGGACCGGGACGCGGGCGTCCTGGCGATCCGGGACGCCGGCTCGCCGTACCCCTATCCCGAATTGGACGACGAACCCGGCGTGCCGCGCCTTGCCCGGGCCGGGCGGCACGTGGCCGCGCCGCGTCGCTACCTGCGCGACATCGGTGTCGAGGTCCTGGGCGACGAGGTCGCGAAAGCGGTCACCGCGCAGGCGAAGGCCGGCACCGGCTGGGTGAAGCTGGTCGGCGACTGGATCGACCGCGAGGTGGGCGATCTGGCGCCGAGCTGGGACGCGGCGACGATGGCCGCGGCGGTGGAGGCCGCGCACGCGGCCGGAGCCCGGGCCGCGGTGCACACGTTCTCCGAGGAGGGCGTGGAGATCATGGTGCGGGCCGGGGTGGACTCGGTGGAGCACGGCACCGGGCTGTCGCTCGACCTGATCGACGAGATGGCCCGGCGCGGCACCGCGCTGGTGCCCACGATGATCAATATCCGGACCTTCGGCAAGATCGCCGATCAGGCCCGGGAGAAATTCGCCGGGTACGCCGACCACATGATCGCCCTGCGCGACCGCTTCCCGTCCGTGGTGCTTGCCGCGCACGAGGCCGGCGTGCCGATCTACGTCGGTACCGACGCGGGCGGGGGCATCCGGCACGGGCTGGCCGCCGAGGAGATGCTCTACCTGCACGAGGCCGGCATCCCGGCGACCGACGTCCTCGCCGCCGCCTCCTGGAAGGCCCGCGAGTGGCTGGGCTTCCCCGGCCTGGTCGAGGGCGGCCTCGCCGATCTGGTGGTCTACGAGGCGGACCCGCGCGCGGACCTGCGAGTGGTCCGCGCGCCGAGCCGTATCGTGCTGAAGGGTCAGGTCATCCGGTGAGGCTCCAGATCCGCAGGCCGTCAAGGGTCGGGCAGGCCAGCCGGTCCTCGGTGTTGACGCAGTTCCCGATCCGCAGCGGCACCTCACCGAGCGTCGTGACGTGGCCGTCACTGAACCGAATCAGCTGCACCGGACCGGGTGCCGCCGGCACGTTCAGCAGCGTCTCCGTGTTGAGCCAGGAAGTGGCCGCCTCCTTCGTGCGGAGCACCTCACGCCCGTTCGCGTCATAGAACGCCATCACGCCGGTATCCGCGACCATCGTGCGGCCGTGGCCGTCGGACTCGACCATCGGGTAGCCCTCCATCGCGGGAACCCGCCACACCTCCCGTTGGCGGGTGAGGTCGATCGAGGCCAGTGTGTACCGACGGAGCGGTGCCTGGTCCAGGACGCAGAGCCGGTCGGCGTCGCACATGTCCAACCCGTGGAGCGTGTGCCCGGCCTTCTCGCTGACGACCGTGGTTGTTTCGCCGGTGCCCAGGTCGGTGGCGGCCAGTCGGTACCCGTTCTTGCCCGACGTCTCCTCGATGATCAGCCAGTTGTCGTACGCGATGACCCAGCCGTTGTCCGCGGGCCTCGGCACGGTGAAGGTCTCCAGCACCCGGCCGGTGCCCGCGTCCATCAGCCGGACCTCTCCCTCCCCGGTGACTTCGAACAGCTGACCGTCACCGGACTCGCCGAGTCTCAGCGTGCCGCGCGGGTGCACGATGCCCAGCCGATCCGCTGTCGCGTCCCGCGACCAGCGCCGCTCGCCGGTCAGCCAGTCGTATGCCTCGATCTGCTGATCCTGTTGGGACCATCGGATCGCGGCCCGGTCGTGCAGCACCAGACCGTCGTTCTCGGCGAGGGGCAGGTCGAAGAGCAACTTGCCGTCGGTAGCCCGGTACACATACGCCGCCCCCGAGGTGTTCAGCACCACCGCGGATTTCGCCGCGCGCAGACCGACCAGTGCGTTCGGCTCGGCCTTCTGCTCGGTCCTGTGCTCGGCCTCCCAGAGAAGGGCGCCGGTGTGCAGGTCCGCCGCACGCAGGTGGAACGTGCCGTCGTCGGCTTTCCAGAGGGCGAAGACACGCCCGTCGGCGGCGACGACGTCGGCCGACGTGATCGTGCCGCCGAGGCTGATCGGTGAGCCCACCTCGGGCATCGCGCGGTTCGACGGGGTAGGCGCGACGGTCTGATCAGGCCGGCGGTCCGACCGCTCCACCAGCCCGACCGCGCCCGCCACCACCAGGCACACCGCAACCGCCGAGGCCACCACGGCCCGGGTCCGGTTGCGCTGCCGGCCGCGTTCGCGGGCCGCCGCCGCCGGGGCGAGCGGGATCGCGTCGGCCTGGCGGCCCAGTGTCGCGAACAGTTCGTCGAGATCAGCGGGCATCGGATGTTCCCTCCGGCAAGAGAGCGGGTTCGAGCGCGGTCGCCAGGCCGGCCCGGCCTCGGGACAGCCACGACTTGACGGTGCCGATGGAGGCGCCGGTCTCCGCGGCGATGTCGGCGATCGATCGGTCGAGGAGGTAGTGCAGGGCCAGCGCGTTGCGGTGCGCGGGTGGCAACGTCCGCATGGCCGTCACCAGCAGCACGGTGTTCTCCGACGGCGGCGCCACCGGCGGGAGAGGCGGTTCGGCCGCGGCGCGGTCTCGCCGGACGAACATTCGGCGCCACCGGTCGGTGGAGAGCCGGTTCACCACCAGCCGCAGCCAGGCCTCCGGGTCCTCGTACCGGGAGATCCGCCGCCATCGTTGCCAGGCCCGGGCGTAGGCCTCCTGGACCAGGTCCTGAGCCTCCCCGGCGTCACCGGTCAGCCCGTACGCGTACCGCATCAGCCGCCGGGAGGTGTCCCGGTAGAACCCGTCGAAGTCCATCCATCACCCCGTTCGTCTCCGTTGAGGGACACGGGACGCCCACCCGGTGGGTTGCAGCCGGCCGAGACTAGGATGCTTCCTCATGGCTCGCGTGCTCACTCCCCGTGCGGAGGACTTTCCCCGCTGGTACCAGGACCTGATCGCCAAGGCGCAGCTCGCCGACAACGGCCCGGTGCGCGGCACGATGGTGATCCGGCCGGTCGGCTACGCCATCTGGGAGCGCATGCAGGCCGACATGGACGCCCGGATCAAGGAGCAGGGCGTCCAGAACGCGTACTTCCCGCTCTTCATCCCGGAGAACTACCTGCGCCGCGAGGCCGACCACGTGGAGGGCTTCTCGCCGGAGCTGGCCGTGGTCACCCACGCCGGTGGCAAGGAGCTCGCCGAGCCGCTCGTCGTCCGCCCGACCAGCGAGACGGTGATCGGCGAGTTCATGGCCAAGTGGGTCGACTCGTACCGGGATCTGCCGCTGCTGCTCAACCAGTGGGCCAACGTGGTCCGGTGGGAGCTGCGCCCGCGTACCTTCCTGCGCACCACCGAGTTCCTCTGGCAGGAGGGCCACACCGCGCACGCCACCGAGGCGGACGCCCGCGAGCACGCCCGCGATATCCACAAGAACGTCTACGAGGCGTTCATGACCGAGATGCTGGCCATCCCGGTCGTGCCCGGCCGCAAGACCCGGGGTGAGCGGTTCGCCGGCGCCACCAACACGATGACCGTCGAGGCCATGATGCGCGACGGCAAGGCACTCCAGATGGGCACCTCGCACGAGCTCGGGCAGAACTTCGCGAAGGCCTTCGACATCACCTACTCGTCGGCCGACCGCACGGTCGAGCACGCCTGGACCACGTCCTGGGGCACCTCGACCCGCATGCTGGGCGGTCTGATCATGGTGCACGGCGATGACAACGGGCTGCGGCTGCCGCCGCGCCTCGCACCGATCCAGGTCCAGATCATGGTGGTCAAGGCAGGCGAGGGTGTCGCGGAAGCAGCGGCCAAGCTGCGCGACGACCTCAAGACCGCCGGGGTACGGGTAAAGCTCGACGATCGTGCCGACATCCCGTTCGGCCGTCGCGCCGTCGACGCGGAACTCCAGGGCATCCCGATCCGCGTCGAGGTCGGCCCGCGTGACCTGGCCAACGGCAACGCCGTGGTGGCCCGCCGGATCGACGGCACCAAGTCGCCGATCGCCCTGGCCGAGGTGGCGAACGCGGTCGTCGCCGCTCTCAAGGCCGACCAGCAGCGCCTCTACGACGACGCGCTGGCCTTCCGCGAGGAGCACACGGTCGACGTGAAGACGCTGGGTGAGGCGATCGAGGCGTCGCAGACCGGCTGGGCCCGGGTGCCGTGGTCGGCCGTCGGCGAGGCGGGCGAGAAGGAGGCGAACGGCAAGGCCGTCACGGTCCGCTGTCTGACCCGCCCGGACGGGACGATGCCGGAGTCGGACGAGGAACCGGGGCTGGTCGCGTACCTCGGTCGTTCTTACTGATTGTGAGTTTTCAGCCGGGCCGGTCCGTCGTCTATCGCAACTTCTCGGCGGGCCGGCTGGTCAACGTCCGGCCCTGCCGGGTGGTCTCCGACGACGAGCGCGGGCTGCTGCTCTGGCTGGCCCGGGACACGCCGGTGATCATCGAGGTGGCGGCGGACGGCCGCGGTGTCCGCCAGATGCCCTTCACCGAGTGGGTGAGCGCCGAGCGCCGCCTGGTCCCGTCCACCTGGTCCGGCCCGGGCATCCTGAAGTTCATCCCGCCCGAGGGCGACCACTCGGTGTGGTTCTTCCGCACCGGCGACGGCGTCTTCAAGGAGTGGTACGTCAACCTCGAGGAGCACGCGGTCCGCTGGGACGACGGTGACCTGGCCGGTGTCGACGTGGTGGACCAGGACCTCGACGTGGTGGTCGCGCCGGACCGGTCCTGGCAGTGGAAGGACGAGGACGAGTTCGCAGAGCGGCTCGCGCTCCCGGAGCACTACTGGGTGCCTTCTCCGGACGAGGTCTGGGCCGAGGGCCGACGGATGATCAAGAAGATCGAGGCCGGTGACTTCCCCTTCGACGGCACCTGGACCGACTTCCGCCCCGACCCGTCGTGGCCGGTCCCGGCCGAGGTGCCGCCCGGATGGGACCGGCCCGGGGCACGTTGAGACCCGGTTGGGCAGGGCGGCCTGTCGTCTGGCAGAATGGCTCGTTGGTATCCGGCACGCGTCAGGCGCCCTCTAACCCCTGATCGCGACGCCAGTCCACGAGGCATCGGTCCCGCATCCCCACGTGGGTCCCGGTCGGCTCACCCACGCAGTCATCAGGAGCGAATAAACCGTGGCCGTAAAGATCCGGCTTCTGCGGATGGGCAAGATCCGCAACCCGCAGTACCGCATCGTCGTCGCCGACTCGCGTACCAAGCGCGACGGCCGTGCCATCGAGTACGTCGGCATCTACCAGCCGAAGGAACACCCCTCGGTGATCGAGGTCAAGTCCGACCGCATTCAGTACTGGCTCGGCGTCGGCGCGCAGCCGAGCGAGCCCGTGCAGCGGATCCTGGAGAAGACCGGCGACTGGCAGAAGTTCAAGGGCCTGCCGGCCCCGCCGCCGCTGCTGGTCGCGCCGAGCAAGCAGAGCAAGACCGAGGTCTACGAGGCCGAGGCCAAGGCTGCCGCCGGTATCGCCGACACCAAGCCGGCCACCGCGAGCAAGTCGAGCAAGAAGGCTGCCGCTCCGGAGGCCGCCGCCGCCAAGCCGGCGGAGACCAAGGCGGCCGACCCGGCCGAGCCGAACCGCGAGGCCGTCGCCGAGACTGCACAGGACCCGGCCGGTGCCGGCGCCGACGCGAGCTGACGGGGCGCTCCGGCCCGCGCTGGAGCACCTCGTCAAGGGCATCGTCGACAACCCGGACGACGTCCGGGTCCGGCTGGTCGACTCGCGCCGTGGCAAGCGGCTCGAGGTCCGTGTGCACCCGGAGGACCTGGGAACGGTCATCGGGCGCGGCGGGCGTACGGCCAAGGCCCTGCGTCAGGTGATCGGCTCGATCGGCGGGCGCGGCATTCGCGTCGACATAGTCGACGCGTACTGATCGATGCTGCTCGTCGTCGGCCAGATCGGTAAACCGCACGGCATCCGGGGCGAAGTCTCGGTGGTCGTGCGGACCGACGAGCCCGAGGAACGCTTCACGTCCGGGTCGGTGTTCATCACGGAGGTCCCCCGGGACCGCCGGGTGAACGCCGGCCCGGCGGCAGCGCCGGCTCCCGGAGTGCCGTTCGAAGTTCCCAAGCAACTCGTCCTCGAGTCGATCCGCTGGCATCAGGGCCGCGGCATCGCCGTCTTCGAGGGCATCCACGACCGCAACGTCGCCGAGGCGCTGCGCGGCGTGTACCTCCAGGTGGACAGCGCCGATCTGGCGTCCCCGGAGGATCCCGAGGAGTTCCACGACCACCAGCTGATCGGGCTGCGCGTGGAATCGGTCGACGGCTCTTCGCTGGGCACCGTGCAGCGGATCGAGCACGCACCGGCCTCGGACCTGATCGTGCTCGCCAAGACCGGCGGCGGGACGGCTCTGATCCCGTTCGTCACCGCGATGGTCCCGACCGTGGACGTCGCCGGCGGCCGCATCATCGTTGACCTCCCGGAAGGCCTCCTCGATCTGTGAAGGTCGACATCATCTCGATCTTCCCGGAGTACTTCGCGCCGCTCGACCTCTCGCTGATCGGCAAGGCGCGGACCGCCGGGACCCTTGAGCTGTCCGTGCACGACCTGCGGACCTGGACCTCCGACGTGCACCGCACGGTGGACGACACGCCCTACGGCGGCGGTCCCGGCATGGTGATGCGCCCCGAGCCGTGGGGACAGGCCCTGGACGCGGTGGCGACTCCGGGGACGACTCTGGTCGTACCGTCCCCGGTCGGCGCACCCTTCACCCAGGCGGACGCCCACCAGCTCGCGGAGCTGGACCACCTGGTTTTCGCCTGCGGCCGTTACGAGGGCATCGACCAGCGAGTGATCGACGACGCGGCGGCCCGGATGCCGGTGCGTGAGGTCTCCCTCGGCGACTACGTGCTCTTCGGCGGCGAGGTCGCGGTCATCGTGATCATGGAAGCGATCACCCGGCTGCTGCCCGGCGTGCTCGGCAACGCCGAGTCGCTCACCGAGGAGTCGCACGCCGCCGGCCTGCTCGAGGCCCCGGTCTACACCAAGCCGCAGTCCTGGCGCGGCCGTGACGTGCCCGATGTGCTCCGCTCCGGCGACCACGGCCGGATCGCCCGCTGGCGTCGCGAGCAGAGCCTGCTGCGGACCGCCTCCCGGCGCCCCGACATGTGGGCCGCCTACCCGCCCGAGAACCTCGACAAGAAGGACCGGGCAGCGCTCACCGAGGCTGGATTTCAGATCCCGCCTCCGCGTGTGGCAGAGTAGGGAGGTTGCCGTCTCCATCCCACGCCGTGGGGTGGGACGAGGATCTTCTACCAAGTCTGATTGACACCAGCCGGAAGATCAGAATCACCCACTCGCGCACCGACTCCCGGTGCGCCTAGTACGACGAGGATGCAGCGATGAACACGCTGGACGCTCTCGACGCCCAGTCGCAGCGCACCGACCTTCCCAGCTTCCGCGCCGGTGACACCATCAAGGTGCACGGCCGGGTCGTCGAAGGTAACCGTTCCCGTGTCCAGGTCTTCCAGGGCGTCGTGATCGCTCGCCAGGGTGCCGGTCTCCGGGAGACCTTCAAGGTCCGGAAGATCAGCTTCGGCGTCGGTGTCGAGCGGACCTACCCGATCAACAGCCCGGCGATCGACCGGATCGAGGTCGTCACCCGCGGTGACGTGCGTCGCGCCAAGCTCTACTACCTGCGTGAGCTCCGTGGCAAGAAGGCCAAGATCAAGGAGCTTCGGGAGAAGCAGACCGTCTGACAACACTGAGACGACCGGAACGGGCGCGGGCGCATTACGCTTGCGCCTGTGCCGGACGGTTCTGGTGAACCATTCCAGTCCTACCGCCCGTAACTTCCCCTAGCCGGGAAACTCGGGCGGTAGTGCTGTATCCGGGGGCGGTTCGGCCGGCGGACGGCGGGAGATGCGAAGCGTGGAACCGATGGAAGGCTACGGGCCGACGGCTCGGCGGCGGCGTGGGCTCTCCCGGCGCAAGGAGATGCCCCTCTGGCAGGAGCTGCCGCTGCTGCTGATCGTCGCCTTCTGCTTGGCCGTGCTCATCCGGACGTTCCTGGTGCAGGCCTTCTACATCCCGTCCGGGTCGATGGAGAACACCCTGGCGATCCAGGACCGCGTGCTGGTCAACAAGGTCGTCTACGACATGCGCGACCCGTTGCGGGGCGAGATCGTGGTCTTCCGCGGCACCGACGACTGGGCGCCGGAGGTGACCGAGGCGGTCAGCAACACCTTCCTGGCCAAGCTCGGCCGGACCGTCGGCGACCTGGTCGGCATCAGCCGCCCCGGCGAACGCGACTTCATCAAACGGGTGATCGGCCTTCCGGGTGACAAGGTCGCGTGCTGCGACGAACAGGGCCGGATCACGGTCAACGGGGTCGGCATCGACGAGGAGTACATCGCCGAGGGCTTCAACTCCGACCTGAGTCAGCCACCGATCCCCGGTCAGTGCACCAGCCGCCGGTTCGCCGAGGTGACCGTGCCGGCCGGGCAGATGTTCGTGATGGGCGATCACCGCTCGGTCTCCCAGGACGCCCGCTGCCAGGGGCCGGTGCCGATCGAGAACATCATCGGGCGGGCCTTCGTGGTGGTCTGGCCGAGTGACCGATTCAACAGTCTGAACGTGCCGGACGTATGGAAACGATTCGCCGAGGATCAACCCACGGCCGCGGCGACCAGACCGGATCCGCAGCCCAAGGCCACCCCGGTGATCGCCGCGGACGTGTTCCCGCTTCTCATCGGAGTGGTCTTATCCGCGCGTTCCGGCATGTCGTTCGTGACTCGACGACGTAGGCTCCGAGCGTGATTGACGAGCAGACCGAAAAGCGCCGGGGCTCATTCTGGCGTGAGCTTCCCATCCTGCTGGGTGTAGCGATCCTCGTTGCCGTGCTGGTTCGCGCTTTCGTGCTCCAGACGTTCTACATCCCCTCCCCGTCGATGGAGCACACGCTCAACGTGTGGGACCGGGTGCTGGTCAACAAGCTCGTCTACGACTTCCGCGACCCCCGCCGCGGCGAGATCATCGTGTTCAAGGCGCCCAGCGACTGGCAGTCCGGCGCCGAGGGCGAGGACTTCATCAAGCGGGTGATCGGTACTCCCGGTGACAACATCGTCTGCTGCGACCCCCAGCAGCGACTCGAGATCAACGGCGTCTCGCTCGACGAGCCGTACATCTTCACCGAGACCGACGGCACCCGTAACCAGGTCGCCGACCAGGAGTTCAACATCACCGTGCCGGCCGGCCGGCTCTGGGTGATGGGCGACCACCGCGAGGCGTCCGGCGACTCGCTGGAGCACTACGAGCAGAGCACCGCCACCGACGAGGCCGGCAAGATCGACGACGCCACGGTCCCGATCGACTCCGTGGTCGGGCGCGCGTTCACGATCTTCTGGCCGGCGAGCCGGGCCTCCTGGCTGTCGGTGCCGAAGGAGTACGAAGCGATTCCGAACGCCTCGGGCAAGTAGCCGGGTCGCCGGTGCCTCCTCGAGCGCAATAGGCTTTGCACGTGACCGTGATTGACCGGCGCGCCGGCCGCGTCCTCCTCGTCGATCTCGCGGGCCGGGTGTTGCTGCTGCACGGCGGTGACCCGGCCCGGCCGGAACTACGGTGGTGGTTCACCGCCGGCGGCGGCCTCGCCGACGGCGAGACCGTGGCCGAGGCGGCGGCCCGTGAGCTGTTCGAGGAGACCGGCCTGCGGGTGGCGCCGGACGACCTGGGCGGGCCGGTCTGGCACGAGATCACCGAGTTTTCGTACGACGGGCGGGACTACCGTCAGGAGCAGGACTTCTTTCTGCTCCGGGTGGCGGACTGGCAGGTGGACACGGCCGGGATGGACGCCGAGGAGAAGCTCACCATCACCGAGCACCGGTGGTGGTCGGCCGCCGAGATCGAGGCGAGTAGCGAAGAGATCTTCCCGCTGGACCTGGCCGATCTGCTGCGGCGGTGCGTCGCTGCCGTACCAGATAAGGATCTTTAATGCTTGCCCCGCCACGCACCGTGGTCCGCCGGGAGGCCGGGCTCTACGCGCTGGAGCAGGCGCTTCAGCGCCGCGGCTTCCGGCATGTGGCCGGAGCCGACGAGGCCGGCCGCGGCGCCTGCGCCGGGCCGCTGGTGGCGGCCGCCGCGATCCTGCCGGAGGGCAAGCGCGGCGAGATCCCCGGGCTGGCCGACTCCAAGCTGCTCACCGCCGCCGCCCGGGAACGGGTCTACGAGCACGTGGTGGAGCGCGCCCTGGCCTGGTCCGTGATGATCATTCCGCCGACCGAGGTCGACGCGCGCGGCCTGCACGTCTGCAATCTCGCGGCGATGCGCCGGGCGCTGGCCTCGCTCACCATCCCCCCGGAGTACGTGCTGACCGACGGTTTCCCGGTCGACGGGCTGGGGGTGCCGGGCCTCGCCGTCTGGAAGGGCGACCGGGTCGCGGCCTGTGTCGCGGCGGCCAGCGTGCTGGCGAAAGTGACCCGGGACCGGCTCATGGTGGAGCTGGACGAGCGCTTCCCGGCCTACGGCTTCGCCGTGCACAAGGGTTACATCACCGACGAGCACAGTTCCGCGCTGCTGCGGCACGGGCCCTGTGCCGAGCACCGATTCTCGTACGTCAATGTCGCCGCGGCCTCGGGTCGCGGCAACCGGCCTCCGCGGGCACGCCGCCCGGCGGACCCGGCGGCGGTCGTGCCGGCGCTGTTCGACGTATCTGTTACGGAGCCGCTGCTGCTTCCGGAGACGGCTGAGGGTACCGTCGGCGTGGCGTCGGGCGAGCAGCCTCAGCCGTCGCCGTCGGTGGGGGAAGATGAGGCCATGGAGGGCGAGACACGATGAGCGCAGAGGATCTCGAGAAGTACGAGACCGAGATGGAGCTGCAGCTCTACCGGGAGTACCGCGACATCGTCCGCCAGTTCTCCTACGTGGTGGAGACCGAGCGCCGGTTCTACCTGGCCAACCAGGTGGACCTGCACGTGCGCAACTCCGACGGCGAGGTGTACTTCGAGGTCGAGATGCACGACGCCTGGGTCTGGGACATGTATCGTCCGGCTCGGTTTGTGAAGAATGTGCGGGTGATGACGTTCAAGGACGTGAACGTCGAGGAGCTCGAGAAACCGGACATCTCCCTGCCGGATGACGCCGGCTTCGGCGGGTAGCACTTATCCACAGTTCGCGGCTGTGCACAGGGCCGGTCGCGAGCGCGCCTCGGCGTGGGCAGGCTGAGCGGCATGGTGTCCGTTTTCGCGTTGGTGTCTGTGGTGCTTCTGATCGCTCCGCGTCCTTCGTCCGTGCCTGATCTTGCTGTTTCTGTGCCTGCTCTCGCCGCGCCCTTGCCTGCGGGGTTTGCGGCGTCCGCGCCTGCGGGGCTGGCTGTGTCCGTGCCTGCGGTGCGTTCTTGGGCGGTGCTTTCCGGGGGTGCTCCGGCCTCGCGGTATAGCTGGCCGGTGGCTCCGCCTCGGGTGGCGCGGCGGTTCGAGCCGCCCCCGGAGCAGTGGCTCGCCGGTCACCGCGGCGTCGATCTCGCTGCCGCTCCCGGTGCCACCGTGCGTGCCGCTGGAGGCGGCAAGGTGATTTATGCCCAGATTCTCGCCGGCCGGGGCGTGGTCAGCGTGGCGCACGCGGGTGGGCTGCGGACCACTTACGAGCCGGTGACCGCCGTGGTCGCGCCAGGCGACGAGGTCGCGGCCGGCGAGCCGCTGGGCACCCTGGACCCCGGCCATCCCGGCTGCTCGGAGAGCGCCTGCCTGCACTGGGGGCTGCGCCGGGGCGACCTCTACCTCGATCCGCTCGCCCTGCTCGGGCTCGGCCGCGTCCGCCTGCTGCCCCTCAACGCAGCCCGCAGCGCTGGCCCTAGCGCTGCCCGCGGCGCTGCCCTCAACGCTGCCGCTGCCCGCGGCGCTGCCCTCAACGCTGCCGCTGCCCGCAGCGCCGCCCTCAGCGCTGCTTGAACTCGTTCAGCAGGGCTGGCAGATGGTCGGTCAGGTGGTGATATTCCTCCGGACGGTTGTAGACCTGCGCGCTCAGCCGCAGCAGCCCACGCCCGCCCCACGCGTTCACCGCGGTCTCCACGGCCAGCTTGTCCGAGATGTGCTGCCGCAGCGCGTGCGCCTCCGGGAAGGTGGTGGCCATCCCGGCCGGCAGCGGCACGATCCGCATGGAAACCCCAGGTCCGCCCGGGTCAGGCAGGTCGGCGGGCGCGAGGCCGAGGGCCTCACCCACAACCCGTTGGCCGTACGCGGCCAGCGCGGCATTGTGCTCCCGGACGGTGTCCACACCGAGCGTGCGCAGCGTGAAGACCCCGGCCGGGGCGGCCAGCCACGGGGTGTAGTCGATCGTGCCCTGGAACTCGACGGACAGCGGAA
Source organism: Actinoplanes aureus (assembly GCF_015704865.1). GTDB lineage: Bacteria > Actinomycetota > Actinomycetes > Mycobacteriales > Micromonosporaceae > Actinoplanes > Actinoplanes aureus. Next base: position 580,325 of record NZ_JADQTO010000004.1, read on the forward strand.
ACCCCTGCTCCTGCTCCCACGACACGATCAGCGGGTCGATGCGCCGCCGCCAAGCCGGTGCGACGTGCAGCAGTGCGGTGCCTCGCGGAGCCCAACCCCATTTGTGCAGGTTGCCGACCCAGAAATCGGCACCGATCGCGCCCACGTCCACCGGCAGCATTCCCGGTACGTGCGCCGCGTCCACCAGGACCGGAATGTCGTTTTCCCGGGCGGCCGCGACGATTTCGCGTACCGGCAGCAGCATCGCGGTCGCTGACGCCAGCTGGTCGACGACGAGCAGCCGGGTCCGGCCGGGACGCAGCGCGGCCCGGATCCGCGACACCACCTCACGAGCCGGCGCCCCGAGCGGGACGGCGACCGTGCGCGCGCTGGCCCCCGTCCGCCGGCACTGCCGACGAACCGCCATCGCCACCGCCCCGTACGCGTGATCGGTCATCAGCACCTCGTCGGAGGTACTCAGCGGAACCGACTGAAGAACCAGCGACACCGCGGCCGTGGTGTTCGGCAGCAGCGCGCTGCCGTCCGGATCCGCGCCCAGGAACGACGCGAGGTGCCGTCGGGTGTGGACCACCCGGTCGAGCAGCCCGGTGCCGTAGAACCGCAGCGGATTCGCCTCCATCTCGTCCCGCAGGCGTTGCTGGGCCCGCTGCACCCCGATCGGAAGCGCGCCGAACGACCCGTGGTTCAGGTAGGACACCGCCGGATCCAGCGAGAACAGAAGCCGGGCACCGGGAATGGACCGGGGCGGATCTTCGGCGCTCATGCTCGGATCGTACGGTGTCAGGCTCGCGGGTGCGCCTGATTGAATGCCGCGCGTAGTCGCTCGGTCGACACATGGGTATAGATCTGGGTGCTCGACAGCGAGCTGTGTCCCAGCAACTCCTGCACGGCCCGCAGGTCGGCACCACCGTCGAGCAGGTGCGTCGCCGCGGAGTGCCGCAGGTCGTGCGGGCTGGTGTGCGGCAGCCCCGCCGCCTGCGCCGCACGCGCCACGATCCGGCGCACGACGGTCGCCTGGAGCCGGCCACCCTTCACGCCGAGGAAGAGTGCGTCCCGGCTGTAGCGTCCCGCCAGCTCGGGCCGGCCGAGGCGTAGCCAGTCGTCGAGGGCACGGCGGGCCGGGAGGCCGAAGGGGACGGTCCGCTCCTTAGCGCCCTTGCCGAAGACCCGGACGACCTGGCGGACGTAGTCGACGTCGGCTCGGTTGAGGTCGCAGAGCTCGCTCACGCGTACGCCGCTGGCGTAGAGCAACTCCAGGACGGCCCGATCCCGGATCGCCAAGGCGTCACCCGCTGCGGAGCCCTCTCCGGCATGCTCCGCATGCTCGCCTGTTTCCGCGCCCATGCTGCGGCCCCGCCCGGTCCCTGGGGCCGCGTCCGTGCCTGCGGCCGCGTCTGTTGTGGTGGCCGTTTCTGTCGCCGCAGCCTTTCCGATCGTTGCGGTCGTCTTTGTTGCCGTGGTCTGCCCGATCGGTGCGGCTTTCTCCGTCGATGCGGTCATCAGGTGTGCGGCTTGGTCCGCGCGAAGGACGGTGGGCAGGGGCCGATGCGCGCGCGGACTCGCGAGTTGCGCACCCGGATCATGCGGGGCGCGGCCGGTGCGATGCGCCCAGCCCGTGAAAGTCCGGGCCGCCGCGGCCCGGCGCGCCTGCGAGGCACGAGCGGCACCCGCACCCATCCGAGCCGCCAGCCAGCCGCGGAGCACGCCGATATCGAGCTCGGCGACCGAAGTGCGCCCTTCACGCACGGCGTGGTCGAGCATCGAGACGACATCCCCGACATACGCCCGGACGGTGTGCGCGGACCGCCCGTCCACACCGGCCAGGTGATGCCCGAAGTCGTCCACCGCCTGCCGGAGCGCCGCCGGCAGTGCCTCGTGCAATTCACGGGTACGCATCGCTCACGACCGTCCTCCGCCAAGGATCATGACGTCAAGCATCCGCGCCGACCTGTTTCCCGGCGTTTCTGTCAGACCTGGGGGCTAGCCTCACCGGCATGGCACGTTGGGGAGAAATCGAGAAGGAAGCACCCGAGTTCGCGGCCCGGGTCCGGGCCCTGTTCGACGCCGGCACCAACAAGACCATCGCCACCCTGCGGCGTGACGGCTCACCCAGGATCAGCGCCTGCGAGGCCCAGTTCACCGACGGCGATCTCACCTTCGGCATGATGGCCGACTCGGTGAAGCTGGCAGACCTGCGCCGCGACCCGCGGATGGCCATGCACAGCCCCACCCTCGAGCCACCGGAGGAAAACCCGGAAACCGGCCCCGGCGACGCCAAACTGGCCGGCCGTGCCGTGGAGACCCCACCGCCTCCGGACACGCCGTTCCCAGACGCCGGCTTCTTCCGCGTGGACATCACCGAGGTGGCGCTCACCTACGTCGGCGTCCCAGCCGACCACCTGGTCATAGAGTCCTGGCACGCCGGCCACGGCTACCGCCGCCGCACCCGAACCTGACTGCCACCCAGTCCCCATGCCAGGCCGCGGTGTTGTGGTCGCTGGCCGGCGCCCTGGGCGCCGGTCCGGGCCGGATGGCCGCTCACCCGAGGCGGCCGGCATCGGATCCACCGATCAGTGGTGGTCATGGCTGTGTGGTTGATGCGTGCCCCGCCCTCGGTCAGCCACAGTCGGCGAAGCCGCTTCCTGCTAGCACGCCCTGCTACACGGCGTCGTTCCCGATCCGTGTGCGGACCAGCATTGCGGCCGCAAGGGCGTGCTGCGGGTTTGTCGTGTCCGGCCGGCAGCAGCACTTTCATCCGGCTTCAATGACGTGCTGCGGGCTTGCCGTGTCCGGCCGGCAGCGGTGCTCTCACTCGGCCTCTATGACGTGCCGCGGGTCTGCCTTGTCCGGCCGGTAGCAACGCTCTCTCCTGGCTTCCCGGATGTGCCCTGGGCTCGCCATGTCTGGTTGGCGGCAACGCTCCCATCCGGCCCCTCCAAGACGTGCCTTGCCGCCAGCCGGCAAGGCCGTGGCTGACGCAGGTGCCTGCCTGCTCTCGGTGGGGGCATGCGCGACGGCCGGGCAAGCGAGCTGTAACCGACGCACATCCAGACGGCGTCTAACGTGCCTCAGCACCAGCCCCACCCGTGCGTGGGCACGTTTCGAGGGGTCACCGGTGAGCGGAGCGGAGGATACGTCGATGTCGCGGGGAAGCAGTGGGGTCAGGGGCGGGTGAGTTGCACGCGGTCGGCTGGGTGCACGGTCTCGGTGCCGTCGTGCGCCGTGACGACGAGCACCGGGACGCCATCGCGCAGCCGGTACTTGCGGCGCTCGTTGTCGTTGGGCATGCGTGCGCCGACCCGGTCGCCGCGGGCCAGCGTGACGATCTGGACCGGCTCGGGAACGCGCACGAAGGTGCCGCGCGGTCGATCCACAGTCACCAGTCCTTCGGTCCGCAGCTGGCCGATGGCTTGGCGCACCGTCGTGCGGCTGATGTTGTAGTCGTCCGCGAGACGCAACTCGCTGGGCAACGCCTCACCCGGACGCAGCTCCCCAGACTCGATCTGCCGGCGCAGCAGATCAGCCAGCTGGCGGAAGACCGCTCGGTCGGCGGAATGATCGATCATGATGACCATTTTACGTGCCCACGATGCTCCATTATGTTGTACCAACAGGCTTACATTACTACAATAAGCCTTGCCGCACTGAGAAGGCCGAGCTTGATCGGGCGGCAGGGCGGGCGGCGGTCTTCGCCAAGGTTGGCCAGTGCCGACCAAGGCGTGGCCGTCGCCCGTTTCTCCCACTGGGGCGAGCCGAGGTCGCCGCCAGCCGGACGCCAAAGCCGCGGCCATGCCGGCGCCCGCCTCACCGCGGAATCCTTCGCGAGCCGCGGCACGGTCGGCATGGAGAGCGGCTTCCAAGGTTCGCTGCGCTGGCACGCGGGCGGGTCGCCGATTGCAGAGCGGGAGAGCGGCGAGCCTGAGCCTCGTGGTTCACAGGCCGGCGGGCATACGCGTGGTGGGGCAGTAGGTCGCTGTGGTTGCTCCGGTGGTGGCGTGGGAGCGGGTCGCCGTGGTTGCCCGATGGTCACGTGGGAGCGGGTCACCGTGGTGCTCCGGTGGTCGCGTGGGCTGAGCGCCGTGCGGCGGTGTCGCTGGGCTATAGAGCCGAGATCTGCTGCAGGCGCGGGCTGCGCCGCACCGGTGCGCCGGGGTCAATGCCTGGACCATCCGCTTCGTGCCCAGGCCAGGAAGCGTTCGTAGAGGTTGGGTGGCGGCTTGCCCTCCGCTGTCAAGTCGTCGAGGGCGTCGTACATCTGCGCCGACAGGTAGATCTTCAGCAAGGAGGGGAAGGCGCGGTACTCGGTGAGCAGGCTGGTCTTGGCGGTGTCACAAGGCCAGGCCTGTTTGCAGACACGGCAGGTCCAAAGAGGGCGCACGTGTACGTGTTCGGTATTGCCGGCCTTCGTCATGGCTTCCTCAGCTGGCTGTCGTCGAGTTCGCCCAGGGTGTGAATCGCTTAGGCGGCTGAACACCGGCCGGGCGCGGGGAAGGCGCGCTCCTGAAAATGTGGGGCTCAACGTGGCGTGGAGATGTGCGCGAGACGGTTTGCGAAGCATCTGAAGGCCATGTCGTCCGCCGATGTGCGATTTCAGGAATTGGCGCTGAAGTGTCGCATTGATGAGGTGTGACCGATTGTTGCCAGGCTGACGTCGGTTGTCCTGGATGGACTCGCGGCAATCGTGGTGTGGCCGTCAGCGGCTGCGGTTGTTGCGGCCCCTGTGCGGGGCCGACGGATTCGCTCGATGCTGCTGGGCTGGCGTGAGCCGCCCGGCGCGACCGACGTTCGACTCGGGATGTGGTGATCGGGGCGGGGTGTCGGTCCGGCGGTTGGCGGGGCCGGCGTCCTCGTCCTGCCGTGCGTGCCGCGACCGATAGACGCCCCGGCGCGACGTGGCGTCGGAGGCTGGCGGAAAGGGTGGCGGTGTGGCCGGCACGCGACCGTCTATGCACGGGGCCGGAAGGCCGCATATGCATCTGCGCCACATGGTCCGCCAATCGCGGCGGTGCCTCGGGAAATGCGGGACAGGTGGGATAGGCGTAGAGCGTCTAGTCATGGAGCCACTCTAGTTGACTAACGACTAGCTGTCTCCTATCAAGTTGATAATTGACTAATAGTCTCACGCCTACGGTCGATCATGTGGGAGTGAAGCCGATCCGACTCATGGGCGCGCACGAGATCCGTATCCGTTTGGGCGGAGTCAGCCGGCAGCGGGCCTACCAGATCACGAGTCGCGCCGACTTTCCGAAGCCTGTGGCAGACCTGGCGCAGGGCAAGGTCTGGCTGGCCGACGACGTCGAGGCGTGGATGAAGGTCCACCGCCGTGATCTGGACGAGTCCGAGGACTGACGCGGTACCCGCGCCGTTGCGGCGGCGCGGCCGCACCGACCGGCCCGCGGGCATCGGTCACCAGGTTGTGGTGACCGAAGGCCCGACGAGCCGGCCGCCGCCATGCCGTCCGCCAGTGCCGTACCTGGAGATCGCCGACGGTGGCCATCATCCACATCGGATCAGCCGGGTGTGTTCTTCGGGGCGAGGGCGATGCCGCCCTCCCGGCGTACCACGAGGCCGGCCACCTCGAGCAGTGACAGCCGCCGGAGGACTGTGCGCAGGGTCAGCCGGGCGGCCGCTGCCAGCTCCTCGGGAGTGGACGTGCCGCGCGGCGGAAGCGCGTCCAGGATGAGGGCCGACTCCTCGTCGACGGAGTCCCGGCGGTGCTCCGGCCCGCGTGGCGGATCGGTCAGATACTCGCCGATCCGGCCCACCTCCTCCAATACGTCGAAGGCCGAGGTCACCAACCGGGCGTACGGGTTGCCGCGCAAGATTTCGTGACATCCGACCGACATGGCGGACGTCACCGGCCCAGGGACCACCATTGCGTGCCGGTTCAGTGCCAGCACCCGGTTCATGGTTTGTGCCGCACCGCTGCGCGCGGCTGCCTCGACCACGACGGTGCCGGCGGTGGCGGCGGCGATGACGCGATTGCGGATCAGGAACCGGTGTCGGAGCGGCTCGGCGCCGATCGGCCACTCGCTGATCACCAGACCTTGCTCGGCGATCTGTTCGAACATCGCGGAGTTGCCGACCGGATAGGGACGGTCGACGCCGCAGGCAAGGACCGCCACGGTACGGCCGCCGGCCGCGAGAGTCCCCCGGTGCGCCGCCGCGTCGATGCCGAAGGCACCGCCGGAGAGTACGGTCCACTCCCGCCCGGCCAGCGCGTATGCCATGTCGGTCGCTACATGGGTGCCGTAACTGCTCGCCGCCCGCGCACCCACGATCGCCACCGAGCGTTCCAGGGTCGCGTCGAGCGGCCACCCACCGCGCACCCAGAAGCAGAGCGGCGGCCGGATGTCGTGGTTGACGCGGCCCCCGGTGTCCAGTTCCAGTCCGGCGAGATCGTCGACCCGGGTCGGCCACTCATCGTCGGAGGGGACGACCAGGCGGGCGCCGAGCCGTTCCGCCCGGCGCAGTGCGATCTCAGCGATCCGGTGGGGATCACCGACCGCGGTACGGGCTTTGACGGCCGCCCGTAGCCGGCTGTCCGGGATGTCGCCGCTGATCAGGCGTTCCAGGGTCGCCGCCGCGCCCGCCTGCTGCACCAGGGTCCAGACGGTGCGGTGGCCGGGCTCCGCCAGCCACGTCAGAGCGACCCGAGCGGCGCGGTCCGCCATGTCGTCGAACTCCGGCACGCCACTCATCCGGACCGCCGGCGACGAGCAGGGGGAGCGGGTTCGACGGCCATGTGGCCGGTTGAGGCATTCATACGAACTCCAGGCAAGGGACGAGCAACAAGGGACCGGAAGCGAGGGCGGGGCGAAAGCGAACTCCAGGCAAGGACAAGCAACGAGGTACCGGAGGCGAGGGCGAGGCGAAAGCGAGGGCAGAAGCGGATGCAACGGGCGAAGAAAAGGGCCACCTCAAGGACGACGCTCTAGGCCGTGTTTCGTAGGCGTCGATGTTGCGGCGTGGCGGTGATCGATAACTGAAGAGGTCTCCGGTAGTTGGTTCAGCGACCAAGCAGAACTTCACACCGGAGACCTCGTGCCGAGCGTAGCGGCA
>NZ_JADQTO010000040.1 GCF_015704865.1 Actinoplanes aureus
CGCTCGTCGTGCACGACACGCGTGATGAGCAGCCGTCGGCCGTGCACGGTCAGTCGGGCGTTACGGTGGGCCATGAGACCTCCGGTTCCGGTGAAAGCGTCGCAACTTCCACCTCGCCGGAGGTCTCTTCACATCTCAAGCAGCCACGCCGCAGTCAACAACGCTCATGGTCATTACATCTAGCGCGTGCGCGCGGCCCGGCCATCGGCCGGGCCGCCTTCTTGATTATGTAGAGCAAATTTGGACCAGCACCCTCCCGTGGTCGCTGTCTCCTGCTCGGTGTTCTGGTCGACTTGCCGGCACAGAGGGGTGGCGCGGTGGCGAGGCGGGTGCCCGTCAGGTGCCTGCCCGATGGTGTCGGCGGCTGCGGGGCCGTAGTGGTCTCCGGGGTCAAGGGACGCCCGGAGGGCGGTCGCCGGGCGACGCGTAGCGCCCTTGAGGCCGTAGGGGCGGGCCTCGTACGCTCGCGCCGCCCATAGGTCGTCGTTCGCGGCCTGGGCCGGTTGTCCCAGGAGATGTGTCGACGACGTCCAATGGGCGATCTGCCGCGCCCTTCGATGTGCGGCGGCGTGCGCTGGCGTCTGTCCGTGTTGCCGTCACCGTTGCCGTCAACCAGGTCCTCGGCCGAGGACCGATACGGTTGCGGTCGATGAAAGTCCAGGTCAACGGCATGCCGCCTTAGGTCACTCTCCGTGCTGGCCGTGAACATGCCACACGTACTATGTGCTCGCTGGCAACACCCCGGTCCTCGTACACAACTGCGGGGGCGGCGAGGTTCCGCATTTCAAGGCTTACCCACAGGAATTTCTGGACCAAGCGGCAAAATATGGAAAGAGCGGCGTTCGTGAACTGCCCGATGGTCGAGTCCGTTTCTATGGTGAGATAGCGGAGGCGCGGACACCGGGGGAGATGGTTGGCCGTCGCCTCGTTCGGGAGTGGAACCCTGATTCTGGGGCTACCCGTATTTGGCATGAAACCCTGGATCATAGCGGAAACGTTAGAATCGTTCGCCCTGACGTTGGCGCAACCGGCGGCAACAAGGTTCACTACATGTTCGACGCCGACGGCAACTACACAGGGAGTTGGTAAGTGTTGCAGGGCATTCAACAGCAGGTCAGGAGCAGGATGGTTGCCTTGGTCCTGGGGTCGGTGAGGCGAGAGGAAGTTGCAGACTGGGCTCTGGCGCTGATCAAAGACGAGTCTGCGGATTACTCGTCAGATGCAACTCTTTGGACTGCGCTCGATCGGCTAGCCGGTGCCGATCTTCAGCAGGGCCCCGGGGTATATCTCCATGACGAGGAGGATTTCCGCGCCTGGCTAGCGGACCTTGATAATTAGTCGACGGGTGCGGAGATGTTTGCGAGCGAATGGCCTCGCCTGACGGCTCCTCGAATACGAGTTGACGGCGGCTAACGTTTATAACGCTAATGCTCTATGGCCGTCTGCCATGGGCAGTTGAGGTGAACGCGGACCGTGACGGTTGTCTGCACAGGTTGGTGGCAGTGGGCCTGTGTTGCCGTCACGGTTGCCGTCAGCATTGGGCACACATCGATAACTATTGATGTAAGGCATCGGGGCCATGGCGGGTCATTGGGTACTCGGTGGTCCGCCGCGTCGCGGTGCGGAGTCGCTCCCCGGAACCACTCGCGAAGGGCGGCTGGCGGAGGGTACGCCGGGTCCCGGTTGTCGTAATGCTTCCGCAGTAGCCCTGATTCACTGGTCTCGGCTTCGCATGGCGTGCGCGCGGGGCCGTAGGCCTGTAGCGCGTGCGCGCGGCCCGGCGGTAGCCGGGCCGTCTTGATTACGTGAAGCAGTTTGGACCAGCTGCCGATCCGGTGCCCTTCGACCGGTGGTGTGGCGTACGTTGTGCGTACACTCGGGTCGTGGAGGCGAAGGCGGAGCGGTTGCACCTGCGAGTGGACGCCGCGCAGAAGGCGTTGTTGGAGGCGGCCAGCCAGGCGGCGGGTGCGAGCGTGTCGACGTTCGTGCTCAAAGCCGCGACGGAGGCGGCGGCTGACGTGCTGGCTGACCGGCGGGTGTTCGTGCTGGGCGAGGATGCCTGGCAGGTGTTCGACGCTGCGCTGGAGCAGCCGGAGCAGGAGGTGGCCGGCTTGCGGGAGTTGCTGACCGGTCCGACGGTTCTGGACGCCGAGCCGGATGGGACACGTGGGTGAACCCTCGATTCCTGCCGGTCGAGCCGCTGACAGCGTCGCACCTGACGGCCGGCTTCGACTGCAGGTCTCCGGCGCAGTCGGTCTGGTTGGTCGAGCACGCCCTGCAGGCGCACCGCGCGGGCCTGTCCCGGGTGTACGTGGTCGCTGACGCCGACCATCCGGACCGGCGAGTCGTCGGTTACTACGCCCTCGCTGCTGGCAGTGTTGCTCCAGCCGACGCCTCACCACGGCTGCGGCAGGGTGCTGGACGCTATCACCAGCCGGTGGTGATCCTGACCCGGCTCGGTGTCGACCACGCTGTCCAGGGTGCCGGCCTCGGCAGAGCCCTGGTGGTCGACGCGCTACGCCGGATCGCCGCGGCTGCCGAGGTCATCGGAGTGCGGGCGGTACTCATCCACTGTGAATCCGAGGCCGCACGAGACTTCTACCTGCGGCTGGCAAAGTTCGAGCCGAGCCCAACCGACCCGATGCACCTGCTGCTGTTGATGAAAGATCTCCGCCGGGCTCTCGCCGGGTAGAACTCGGCGCGCGGTGGGCGTGGGTGGGCGTGGATGTCTGCCCACGTTGCCGTCGGCGTTGCCGTCAACAGCGAACATTCTCGATACGAGCAGTGCGGGCGTTCGGCGTAAGCGCAGGTCAACGGCGACAAAACGGTAAGTGACTCTCTGTGCTGGGCGTGAACATCCCACACGTACTATGTGCTCGCCGGCAACACCCCGGTACTCGTGCACAACACGGGTCCATGTGGAACCGGCCTCAACAACGCGTCGGCCGGGTTGAGGGGAATCTTCAGCGATGGTGGCGTTCGCGGAAGATCGATCATCGATATCCGGTCGCAACTCTTGGACGATGGGTTCGAGCAGGTGCTCGCGAACAACGGGCGGGGCTACCTCTTCCGAAACAGTGCCGGTGAAGAGGTGAGGATCATGCGCCGCGAGGGCGGGTGGGATATCCGCGTACGAAATTCACACGGCAACTATCTCGACGAGTTCGGGAACGTGGCTAATCCCATAGACACGCACAATATCGAGGTGCGCTCTCGATGAGCCGATCGTTGCGGGAGCGGTTAGAAGACTGGAGCAACTTCGAAGAGTGCCTTGTGCACGACGTGCGGCCGATCATGTTCGGCTTCGGAGTCGACCTGGTCATGAACTACATCTGGAGCGACAGCGGAGTGCGGGAGAAGGTTTTGGAGTCGCCCCGACTCGTGACCTTGCGGATGCTCGGCGTGGATCATATCTCTTTTGTCGGTGACCTCACCGAGTCCATGAAAGAGAATCCAAAATTGATCAACTGGGGCCTTACGGAGGTGGCTCGCATCGTGCCCGTCTCCGCATCCTCGGGACTCGGCATCGCAGTTGAATGGGAGGGGCGGCGAAGACTTGAAGTGGGCTTTTCGGAACTGGATATAATCGCATCCGAAACATGAATATCCGTCAGCACCGCAACCCCCGGGCCAAGCAGGACGGCGGCGACGTCGGCGGAGACGGCTTATGGAGCCAGAAGACCGAGTTGTCCGGCTCGGGCCCGCCGGGCGGAGTCTCCGGCGGCGTGTAGATGAGGGCGTTGTTCATCGCGTAGCAGGTCGGTTCAGTGGCGGTGTCCGTCCGCAGGTCCAGGCGGCCTTCGCCGTTGCGGTCGATCGGGATCGTCATCGTGGTGCGGTATTGCAACTGCGGGCACACGTAGAGGTGGAGGCGGACCGGCTGGTTCGGGGTGAAGCCGCCGAGATAGACGTTGATCGTCTCGCCTTGAGTGATGAAGTGTTTGAGCCACAAGGTCGGCACGCTGGCACGGCGTACCTCGAACGTCGTGTCGGCGGTCGTCCGCCCCTGGGCCGCGTGGACCCGGTAGCGGCCGGTCGGGCTGCCCGGGGGCAGCGGGTACTCGACTTCGCTCAGGCTGTCCCAGTATGCCTTGATCGTGAACGTGCTGGCGGCACCGGTCGAGGTGGTGACGACGACCGTCAGGTCCCGGGAACCGTCGAAGCCCCCGAAGCACAGGATCGGCGCCGTCGGGATCTCCACGACCGGCCGCACCCGGATGTGCGGTGGACGGTCGTCATCCATTCCCCCGCAGCGCGGGCCACCGCCGAGGAAGAGGTTCAGTTGCGCGGGCACGCCCTCCGGCACCGGGTCGTGCTGATCGAGCAAATCGTTCAGATCGGCGGTCTGCGGCGGTGCGGCGGGATCGGACGGGTGGGGTTTCTGCGGCGGGCGGGACGGTTCGCCACCGGGCCCCGGCGAGCCCGGCCCGGGGGAACCCGGGCGAGCGGAATCCGTCGGCGCCGGACCGGGTACGGCCGCGCGTACCGGATCCAGACCGGAGCCCGGGTCCGGCGTGGTGGTCGCCGGGCCGGGCGCGACCGGTGTACCGGGTCCTGACGTCGCGGTGGCCGGGGTGGGAAAGGGCGCCGCGGAGACCGACGGCACGGTTGCCGGCGGGGCGCCCGTAGGGGCGGTCCCGGCGATCCGGACCGTGATGCCGGCGGCTAGGGCAAGCACGATCCCGGCCGGGATCAAGACGCGCCGGCGGCGGGTCACGGCTTGCCGCCGGCCCGGCGGATCCTGGCCTCGACATCCTCGGCCTGGGCGGTCGCGTGCATCGAGAGATAGACGTCCCGCAGGTTGCGCAGGAAGACCAGCTTGCGGTCGCGGAGGGTGGGCCGGTCGACCTCGATCTGGCCGAGCAGCCCCAGCGCCTCCTCGTACGCCAACGCGGCCTGCGAGTTGCGCTGCGACCGCCAGGCCCCCAGCGCCTGTCCGGCTCGCGCCTCCGCCGCCAGGCGCATCGCCTGCCGCCCGGCCTCCCCGTGCAGCCCGGCACCGGCGTACGCCCGCCGCACCGCCCCGAACTCCGCGTCCGCCGCCGCCCAGTACACGCCGGCATGCAGAAGGCTCAGGCTCTGGTACGTCAGCCCGCGCCCGAGCCGGGCCTTCATCTCCAGAAGCGTGCTCTCCGGCCGGGCCAGCGCCGTCCCATAGAGCTCCAGCGCCTGCCGCAGTCCCGTCGGATCACCTTGCGAATCCGCCCGCAACGCCTCGGCCAGGCCGACCGTGGCCCGCGCGTAGCCGGGTCTCTGCCGCAGTGCCCGCCGGTACAGGTCGGCCGCCTCGGCGAACCGGGCGGCACGCCCCACCGCGTTACCCAGCATCAGCAGGATCACCTCGCCCCGGGTGGTCCTCGTGATCCCGGACAGTCTCCCGTCGGCCGTGCGGAAGAAGCCCTCCGCACCGGGGTAGTCGTCGAGCGCGTACCGCCCCAGGCCGCGGACGAACGCGACCACCGCCTCGACGTAGCGGACCGCGTCACCGGCCAGCTGGTGGTTCACCTCGACGTTGCCGCGGACCACATCGGCCGGCTCGGTGATGCTGATCTCGTGGCGGCCGACGAACTCGGGCGTCTCGCTGAAGACCCGCTCGGTCAGCACCACGTCGATGGTCATCGTCCACAGCTCGCCCGCCGTGTGCAGCCGTCCGGTGAGGACCACGTCAGCGGCGTGCTCCGCACCGACCTGAGCGAGAGCCTCCGGACCGGCCCGTTCGACGCCGGACGGCCCGCGCACGGCGACGACCGGCTCCGCACGTGCCCACTGGTTGAGCTCACGTGCCAGCGTGGTCTCCAGCGCGGGAAGACCGGAGAACGGCACCACGAGGATGTTGAAGAGGCCGCTCATCGGGGTGGGCGCGTGCGTCGGGCCACCCGCTCCGGCCAGGGTCAGCAGCAGGGTCAGCACGATCAGAGCGGCCACCGGCCGCCACATGCGGCGGCGCGGGGGTGGCGCCGGCCGGACGACGGGATCCTCGACCGGCACCAGCCGCTGCGCCTGTTCGCTGACCGAGGCGTCCTCCCACGCGCGGCGCCACTGTGGCAGGACCGCGTCGACCTCCGCCTCACGGCCGGCGTTGCGGAGACAGCCGATCACGTACCCCCGGGTCGTCTCCCAGGTCGGGAGGCGGCGGCCCGCAGCCGCGCTGGAGAGCGATGCGAAGCTGCAGTGCGCCAGCTCGCTCAGTGCCCGGTAGGTCGGCTGCCCGCACTCCTTGCGCAGGTCACGCAGCCGCGAGGCGAAGTCGACGCGATGCGCCGGCAGCGACGTGTCCAGCGTGGACTCGCGTCTGCCTCGTCGCGTGGCGTCCCCCGTCTCGGTCATCGACTGCCCCCAAAACCGCCGCGCCGGATCGACGAGAGTCTACCCGTCGTCATTCGTCTGGAAGGGCCAGCAGCGGCAGGAAGTCGGCGCGGCGGCATTCGGTCAGCAGCTGTTGCAGCCGGCTGTCGTCCTCGCGGACCGCGCTGCCCTCCATCCGGGCGAAATAGCGCACCAGGAAGTCTCCGACGATCGCGCTCGATATCCGGTCCGGCGTAGGGCTCACGCCGTCGTCGGCCTCGACGACGAGGAGCAGCAGGTTGGGCACCCGTCCCGCGCCCGGTGTCAGCTCGGGCAGCAAGTAGGGGATCGGCAGGCGGCGGGCACCGAAGCCGGCGTAGAGCCGCAGCCGCGCGTCGCCATCGCCGTAGTCGCCGTCGCCCGTGTTCGTGGCGCAGCGTGGGTCCTCGGCCTCGGCGAAGACCACTTCTGGTTCGAGCGTCGCCCGCCAGTGCGGCCCGGCGGCAGCGACGAGCCGCCGGCCGATGCCTTGGCCGCGCAGGTCGGGCCGCACGGCGAAGTAGCAGAGCAGCGCGGCTCGGATGTCGGCGAACCACTCCAGAAAGAGTGCGCCCACCGGCTCTTGATCCGGCGTCATCGCGATCGCCCCGCGTAGCTGGTCGGCGGACAGTACCCGCCTCAGCTTCTCGATGGGCTCGCGCTCGGCGGGCAGGAAACTCGGTTCGAGCACCGTGTCGTACAGCCTGCGCAGTGTGCCGGCGTCCGAGTCTCCCGCAAGGAATCGGATCGAGACCTCGACCACGACGAGTCGCCCTCCGATCGGCTGGCCAGTGCGGACGTACACCTGGTGTGATCGCCGGTTACGGACATTGCCGGAAGCAGGCGTCGTACCGTCGTCATGGCGCCATCCTCGCAAGGCTATCGGCGCTGCTCAATGATTGGCATCATGGCGAGCGTGATGACATCGAAGCCGGCCGTGCTGAGGCGGTTCGTGGCGATGGCAGTCGCGGCCCTCGCGGTGGTTGTTGCGCCGGCGCCGGCGTCCGCCGGGCGGGCACCGAACCGTCTGATCATCGACACCGATTTCGGCCAGTGGTGGGACGACGTGGCCGCTCTCGCAGCCGCCCACGCCGCAGCCGACCAGGGCAGGACACGGATTCTCGGCGTCGTGTCCGACGTGAACAACCCGTGGAACGCGCCCGCGCTGGACGCGCTCAACACCTGGTATGGCCGGCCGGACATCCCGATCGGTGTCACCGCCGGCGCCCCGGCCGTCGATCAGAATTACAGCCGGCTGCTGGCCGAGACCTTCCCACATGCCGGCCGGAGCGAGGACTCGGTCGCACTCTACCGGCGGCTCCTGCGGTCGCAGCCGGACCATAGCGTGACGATCCTGTCGATCGGTGCGCTGACCGGCCTGTCCAGGCTGCTGCGAACCGACCGCGCCCTGGTCGCCCGCAAGGTCGCCCGCACCGTGGTGATGGGCGGTGAGTACCCGCACGCCACCGTGCCGGAGTGGAACTTCGGGCTCGACCTGGACGCCACCCGGCACGTGGTGGCCGGCTGGCCCACCCCCGTCGTGTTCGACGGCTTCGAGATCGGGCTTCGGGTACGGGTGGGCAACAACGTCTGCGTCACGCACCCGGCCGGCAGCCCGGTCCGGGCGGCTTTCGATGTCCTGTACGGGTGCGGCAACGCACAGAGCGACGGCACCTGGGATCCGACCGCGCTGTACTACGCGGTCTACGGCACCGGCGGCGTCTACGAGCTTGCCGGAGCCGGCGGCCACAACGTCGTCACCCCGGACGGCCGCAACATCTGGACCGAAGGCGGGCACCGCCAGCGGTACCTCGTCCTCACCGATCCCGCCCGGCTCGCCGGCCGGCTCGACGCCCTGATCGACACCACCTGACCCGGCCGGCGAACCAGCCCGGCCTACCGCAACGAGGTGCGTGAACTCCGGACCGCCGGCCGGCCCTTCGCGAACCACATGATGATGCCGATGCCCGGGGCAAGAGTGACGAGCAAGATCCAGCGGGTACGCGATCGCTTGTCCAGCGGTGCGCGCACGATGCTAACGATCGTGGCGCTGAACAGGGCCACGTAGGCGGCCAGCAGAATCGTCCAGAAGGCGATGCCGGCGAGCGTCGTGCCGAGGTCGGACATCTGATTCTCCTTGATGGTGGTCGGTGATGACTCAGGCGTCGCGGCGGCTGAAGCTGACCGCGCCGGCGGTGAGGGCGATCAGCACGTACGCGGCTGTCACCGCCGCCGCGCCGCCTTGCGAGAGCAGGTAGGGGTGGTCGCTGCCGGCCAGTTGCGGTGTGAGGTTGGGCAGCAGGATCGAGGCGAGCCGCAGCTGCCAGACCGTCGGCAGGAAGTGGGCGAAGATCGGCGCCACCAGTACGAGCGCGCCCAGCGTCGTCAGCGCTGCCGCGGTGGACCGGACGATCGCGCCCAGACCCATCGCCACCAGGCAGGTGACCAGCACGATCAGCGCGGCGCAGAGGATCGTCGGGATGGCGCCGGTCCACTGCGGCCACGGGTTGATCGGCTTCGGCCGGTCGCCGAGCACCAGGCGGGCGTCAGCGAAGGCGAGCAGCGCGAACAAGGCGCCGCAGCCGAGGCCGACCAGTCCGGCCACCGTCGCCTTGGCACCCAGCAGCAGGCGCCGCTGCGGTACGGCCAGCAGGGCGGGTCCGATCGAACGGGTGGTGTACTCGCTGGTGATGAGCATCGCGCCGATCGCTCCGATGAAGAACATCACGAACGGCATGGTCACCACGGTCGGGTCGGCCGTCTCGAAGTTCGCCCGGTCGGCCGGGGTGGCCGCATCGTACGACTGGACCAGGGAGAACAGGATCAGCGCGCCCAGTGCGGTCGTGGCCACACCACCGGCCAGGAACGCCCACGTCGACCGGAGGGTGCGTACCTTCATCCACTCGGCGGCCACAGCGTCACGGAACACATTCATCGGCGGTCTCCTTCAGCAACAGCCCGGTACTCCGCGGCCTCGTTCGTCATCTCCAGGTAGACGTCCTCGAGCGTGGCGCTGCGCGGCGTCAGCCCGTGTACCGGGATCGACGCGGCCGCGGCGGCGTCGCCGATGGCCGGCGCGTCCACACCGACCGTGACCAGGTCGCCGTCGCCGGTCCGGGTCACCGTGGCACCGAGGCGGGTGAGCACGCCGGTCAGCTCGGCGGTGCGGGGAGTGCGTACGAGAACGTCACGCTCGAACCGGTCACGCATCTCCGCCACCGAGGTGTCCTCGATCAGCCGGCCCTTGCCGATGATCAGAACCCGGTCGACGGTGACCGCCATCTCGCTCATCAGATGGCTGGAGAGCAGTACCGTACGGCCCTCGGCGGCCAGCGAGCGCAGCGTCGAGCGGATCCACCGGATACCGGCCGCGTCCAGGCCGTTGACCGGCTCGTCCAGCAGAACCACCGCCGGATCGCCGAGCAGGGCGCCGGCGATGCCCAGCCGCTGCCGCATGCCGAGGGAGAACCCGCCGACCCGCTTGTGCGCCACAGCGGCCAGGCCGACCTGGTCCAGCACCGCGTTCACCCGTGCCTTGCCGATGCCGTTGCTGCGGGCCAGGCAGGCGAGATGGGTGAAGGCGCTGCGGCCGGGGTGGGCGGCGTCGGCGTCCAGGACCGCGCCCACCTCGTGCAGCGGGTGACGAATCTCGTCGTACCGGCGTCCGCCGATCAGGGCTACGCCTGCGGTCGGGCGGTGCAGGCCGAGCATCATCCGCATCGTGGTGGACTTGCCCGCCCCGTTGGGCCCGAGGAAGCCGGTCACCACACCCGGGCGGACCTCGAACGACAACCGGTCCACGGCCGTGGTGTCGCCGTACCGTTTGGTCAGCTCTTTCAGCTCGATCATGGATCCCATGGTGTCGGCGCGGGCCGGTCCCGGGCGTCTGCCCGGGGTCGGAAATCAAGGTATGACCTGGGTCAGACGCGCCGTCGCGGCCCGTCCGTATAACTTGGGCGCGTGAAACGGGTACGCGGCACGCTGATCGACGGGGCTGTCGCGGTCCTGCTGACCTACCTGATCACCACCGCGACCCTCGACCCGCCGGGTCCGGCATACGCCGGACCCGCGGCGGCAGCGTGGCTGGCCGGTGCGGCGGTGGGTCTGCCGCTGGCGGTGCGCCGCCGCTGGCCGCTTCCGGTGCTGGCCTTCGTGATCGCGGCCGCCGCGGCCGCCACCGCGGCCGGCGTCGTCGGCTTCGGCGTGATCTTCATGGCCTGGCTCCCGGTCGCACTCGCGCTCTACACCGCGGCCACCGCGGCCGGCCGGATCGCGGCCGCGTTCGCGCTGGCCGGCGGCCTGGCCGCGCCGGCCGTCACCATTGTCTGGCTCTACCTGCGAACCGGTGTGACCTCCGCCGACGCTCAGGGCAGCGAGGTGCCGCTGTGGTGGCAGTTCGAACTGAGCCTGGTCGCCGTGATCCTGGCCGCCGCCTGGGCCGTCGGCCGCCTGATCCGGTGGCGGCGCGCGCTGCAGGCCGAGTCCGCTCGCCGCCTCGCCCGCGACGCGGTCGCCGACGAACGGCTGCGGATCGCCCGTGAGCTGCACGACATCGTCGGGCACAGCCTGAGCCTGATCGCGGTGAAGGCCACCGTGGCCAACCACATCGCCGAGGAGAGACCGGCCGAGACCCGGGCGGCCCTGCAGACCATCGAGAAGACCAGCCGGTCGGCACTCGTCGAGATCCGGCGGCTGCTCGACGTGCTGCGCGAGGACGACGACCCGGCTGCCGAACTGGCTCCCTCACCCGGCGCCGCCGACCTGCCCGATCTCGTCGAGCGGCTGCGGTCCGCCGGGCTGCGCATCGACCTCGAGCTCAGCGGCACCGAGGAGCTGCCGACGGCGGTCGGCCTCACCGTCTACCGCATCGTCCAGGAGTCACTCACCAATGTGATCAAGCACGCGGAGGCCGGCCGGTGCCGGGTGACGGTGCGAGCCGGTGACGGCACGGTGCACATCGAGGTGACCGACGACGGACGGGGCCGGCAGCCGACCCGGAAGCGTCGCGGGGGACAGGGCCTGATCGGCATGCGTGAGCGTGTGACCATGTACGGCGGCAGGCTGTCCGCGGACACCCGCCCGGAAGGCGGCTTCCAGGTGGTCGCCGCCATCCCGTACACCGCAGCCGAGGAGACCGTGTGACCGACATCAGCGTCCTTCTCGCCGACGACCATCCGCTGATGCGGGAGAGCTTCCGGGCACTGCTGGACGCCTCGCCCGGCTTCACCGCGATCGGCGAGGCGGGTACCGGCGCCGAGGCTGTCCGGCTGGCCCGGCAACACCGGCCCGACGTGGTCCTGATGGACGTCCGGATGCCGGAGATGGACGGGATCGAGGCCACCCGGCAGATCTGCGCGGAGACCTCCGCGGTACGGGTGCTCATCCTGACCACCTTCGACCTCGACGAGTACGTGTACGCCGCACTCCAGGCAGGCGCCAGCGGCTTCCTGGTCAAGGACGCCACGGCGGCCGAGCTGCTCAACGGCATCCGGCTGGTGGCTTCCGGCGAGGCGCTGCTCGCGCCCCGGGTCACCCGGCGGTTGATCGACGCCTTCACCAAACAGGGCAAACCCCTTTCCGGTACGCCGCGCGGCCTCGAAACCATCACCGAGCGAGAGCGTGAGGTGCTGACGCTGATCGCCGGAGGGCTCTCCAACACGGAGATCGCACAGCATCTGCACCTGGGCGTGGGCACCGTGAAGACCCACATCGGACGGCTGCTGCACAAGCTCGCCGCCCGCGACCGCGCACAGCTGGTGATCGCCGCCTACGAGTCCGGGCTGGTCGCCGCCCAGGGCGCCGGGTGGAACAGCAACTGAGTCCGCGTCACCCTCGGCCGGCAGCCGTTCCCACCAGCGCCTAGCATCGCTACATGTCGATTCTCCGCTCGGCCATCGAGCGGCTCGCCGCGATCCCGCGGCTGCCCACCTCCGCCGGCGAGCAACGAGCCGCGGAAATCATCGGCGCGGAGCTCAGCACGTGCTGCTCCTCGGTGGAGATCGAGCCCGAGCCGGCGTACAGCTCGTACGCGGTCCCGATCGGTCTGCTCTGCGGGGTGGCGCTGGTCTCGGCGTGGGCGGGCGCTCGCGGCCACCGGGTCGTCGCCACGGTCGGCGGCGCGCTCGCGGCCGCCGGCATCGTGGACGACGTGAGCGGGCGCCGGATGGCGTTCCGCCGGTGCTTCCTGCGACCGGGGACGACCCAGAACGTGGTGGCGGTGACCGGCGACGACCGCGCCGAGGCGACGCTGGTGGTGCTGGCCCATCATGATGCCGCCCCGTCCGGCGCGGTCTTCGACCAGCGGGTGCAGGAATGGGTGTCGCGCCACCTGCCGTGGCTCATCGCACGAGCCAAGAGCAATCCGCCGCTGTGGTGGCCGGTCGTCGCGGGTCCCGCTCTCATCTCGCTGGGTAGCGCCACCGGGCGTACCCGATGGTGGCGTATCGGATCGGTGCTGACCGCGTGCTCGCTCGCCGCGATGCTCGACATCGCCCGCCGCCCGGCCGTGCCGGGCGCGAACGACAACCTCAGCGGCGTGGCTGCCGTGCTGGCCCTCGCCCGTGCCCTGCACGCCGAGCCGCTGCGCGGGCTGCGGGTGGTGCTGGTGTCGGCGGGCGCGGAGGAGGCGTTGCAGGAGGGCATCCGGGGGTTCGCCCGGCGGCACTTCCCCGGGCTGGCCCGCGACCGCACCTGTTTCCTCAACCTGGACACGGTCGGTTCCGGCCGGCTCGTCATGCTCGAGGGCGAGGGGCCGATCCGGATGCACGACTACGACGCCGCCTTCCGAGACCTGGTGGCCGACTGCGCCGCGAGCGAGGGGATCGAGCTGGTGCGCGGCCTGCGCTCGCGCAACAGCACGGATGGTGCCGTCCCGCATCGCCACGGGTATCGCACCGCCACGCTGGTCTCGGTCGACGACCGCAAGCTCATCCCGCACTACCACCTCGACACCGACCTGCCGGAACATGTCGATCTCGGTTCGGTCGAGCAGGCGGCCCGCCTCGCCGGCGCGGTGGCCCGCGAACTGGCCGCCCGCGCCCAGCGCTTCGGTGCGGGCTTCGGCCTCCCCGGGCGGCCCGTACGACAGGTGACGTAGCGGCTGTTGCGTCACCCGGGCGACGCGCCGGGGCCGCGCATCGGCGACCGTGAATCACCACCGGAGCAGCCGATCCCGAAGCGGGGCAGCCATGGAAGTGATCATCGTCGGCGCGGGGATCGGGGGGCTGGCCCTCGCCGCCGGCCTGTCCGCGGACGGGCACGACGTCCGGGTCCTGGAGCGGGCGCCGAGCCTGCGTACCGACGGAGCCGCGGTCACCGTCTACAGCAACGGCGCCGCTGCGGCGGCCGGCCTCGGCGTGCCGCTCGACGGGCTGGGCCGGGTCATCGAGACGCTCGACTTCTGTTCCCCGCACGGGCGCCGGTTCGCCCGGGCGGACCTGCGGGTCCTGCGCCGGCGTACCGGCTTCGGCGTGGCCACCGTACCGCGCGCCGACCTGCTTCGCCGGCTCGCCGCGGGACTGCGGCCGGGCGTCGTGAGACCCGGCCGCGAGGTGGTCGGCGTGACAGCCGGGCCGGACCGGGTCGCGGTCACCGATGCCCGCGGCGACCGGCACACCGCCGATGTGGTGGTGGGCGCCGACGGGTATCGCTCGGCGGTGCGCGGTGCGGTGCTGGGCGATGCCGGCGCGGCCCGCAACGGGTGGGTGAGCTGGCAGGGGCTCACCGCCGTACCGCTGGAGCTCACGAGTGGGTCGCGTGCGATGTGCGTGGTCGGCCAGGCCGGGCTGTGCGGGCTGATGCCGGCCGGCGCCGGACTGCTGCAGTGGTGGTTCGACGTGCCGCCGCCCGGACCGGGCACCGGCCCGGTCGACGAGTGGCTGCGGGAGCGGTTCGCCGGGTACGCCGAACCGGTCGGCACGCTGCTGACCTCGGTGAGCGCTGCCGACATCGGACGGTGTCCGCACGTGGTGCACCGCGTCCCGGCGCGCTGGGGTACCGGAGCGGTCACCCTGCTCGGCGACGCGGCGCACGCCTTCCCGCCGTCGCAGGCGCAGGGCGCCAACCAGGCACTGGAGGACGCCTGGACGTTGCGGCGGGTCCTGCGCACCCCGGGCGATCCGGTGCCGGCGCTGCGCCGGTACGAGCGCGCCCGTACCCGCCGGGTGCGGCCCATCGCCCGGCTCGCGGCCCGCGAGGTCACCAACCGCCCGCCGTCCGCGGTGGGCCGGCTCGCCGGCCGTGTGCTGTCACCGGGCATGGTCGCCCGCCTGCAACTGGCGATGATCCGCCGGTGCAGCAGCGTGCTGAACGAGAAGCCGCTGTGACGGCGCCACCGAAGACTGTTTCGCAGGAAAGGACGCTACACCATGAAACTCTGGATCAGCGGCCTGCTGGCCGCCGTTCTCGCCGCCACGCCGGTCGCCGCATCCGGCGCCCGCGGCGACCACGCCGTCGTCCGGACCGCCGCCGGTGCGGTGCGCGGCCTCGTCACGGCGGACCATCGCATCTTCCACGGGATTCCGTACGCCGCCGCGCCGGTCGGTGCGCTGCGTCTGCGGGCGCCGCGGCCGCATCCGCCGTGGTCCGGAGTCCGGGATGCGGTGAAGCCGGCGCCGATCTGCCCGCAGACGTACGCGTACCCGCCCGGCGCCCCGGTGCGGTACGACGGTTCCGAGGACTGCCTGTACCTCAACGTGCACGTGCCCCGTGGTGCCGGCCGCCCGTTGCCGGTCATGGTGTTCCTGCACGGCGGCAACTCCGGCGCGGGCAGCCACTACGACCCCCGGCCGGTCACGCGGGCCGGGAACGTGATCGTCGTGACGGTCAACTACCGCCTGGGCGCCCTCGGGTTCCTGCTGCACGAGGCTCTGCCCGACCCGTACGCCGGAAATCTAGCCCTCGCCGATCAGCAGGCCGCGCTTCGCTGGGTGCGCGCCGAGATCGCGGCCTTCGGCGGCGACGCCGGCAACGTGACCCTGTGGGGCGAGTCGTTCGGCGGCTTCGGAGTCTGCGCCAACCTCGCCTCACCGTCGGCGCGCGGGCTGTTCGACAAGGGCGTCGTGCAGAGCGCCTCCTGCGGCAACCACGTGGTCACCCGCGCGGAGGCCGTCCGGCGTGGACACCGCGCGGTGGCGGCGCTCGGCTGCGACCGGGCGCCCGACATCGCCGCGTGCCTGCGTGCCGTGCCGGCCGAGCGGATCGCCGCCCTGCCCAACACCACCACCCACCAGCGCGACATCGCCGCGGCGATGCCCTGGTTCTACACCGCGGGTACTCCGGCGCTGCCCCGGCAGCCGCTGCACGCCGCCCGGACCGGCCTGACCCACCGGGTACCGCTGATCCACGGTGGTACTCGCGACGAGATGCGCGGGGTCCTGGCCCGGCTGCTGAACCTGGAACAGAACACGCTGACCGCCGACCGGTACCGGAGCATCGTCCACGAACTGTACGGCCGGGACGCCGCCACGGTGCTGAACCGGTATCCGGCGGCCCGGTACGCGACGCCGAGTCTCGCGCTGGCGACGCTGCAGACCGATGAGGGCCGGACGATGGGCACCTGTAGCCAGTGGCCGTTCAACACCGCCCACCGCGAGCCGGTGTACGCCTACGAGTTCGCCGAGGACTCCGGCGACACCCTGGGCGACCTGCCGCTCGGCGCCTCACACGGGGACGACGTCCGGTACTTCTTCGACTCGTACCTGCCCGGCGTGCCGGCGGAGGACCTTGACCCGGGGCTCACGGCCGAGCTGATCGGCCGGTGGACGGCCTTCGCGCACACCGGGCGGCCCGGTCCCGGCTGGGCACCGGACCAGCCGGGCACGGCGTTGTCTCTGTCCAGTGCCGAGGTCCGGCCGGTAGATGTGTACCGGGAGCATCAGTGCCGGTTCTGGCGTGGCCTGCCCGTAGCAACCTGAACTACTACATGCCGATCTGCCACGGGCACCGGTGCGGAGCATGAATCCAGCGGGAGCGCCACCGGGGCGCTCCCGCAGGGCCACTCAGTTGGACCAGGTGTATCCGGCCATGGCCGCGCCCGGACTGGCGAGGAGGGCCGCGATGGTGGCGAGTAGGAAGGTCGTAATGGTCAGGACCACGGTTCGCAGACGCACACTGACTCCTTACGCTGATGTGATCGTGCCGGTAAGGGCTGAGGTTACCGAACCGTCGTGGACGCACGTACCCCTTGCCGATGCCCGCGACCGCAATGCCGGCCGGTTCCTGGATCCACTCGTCCTGCCTGGCTTAACCGGCGTCGGTAGGGGGATACGAGTTATCTCGGCGTGAGGAGCAGCTGATGGAATATCGCACTCTTGGTGGCACCGGCACCATCGTGTCGGTCCTTTGCCTGGGCACGATGACGTTCGGCAACGAAAGCAGCGAGGAGGTGTCACACGCCCAGCTCGACCGCTTCGCCGAGGCCGGCGGCAACTTCATCGACACCGCCGACGTGTACTCGCGCGGCGTGTCCGAGGAGGTCATCGGCCGCTGGCTCGCTGCCCGGCCCGGCGCACGCGACCGGCTTGTCATCGCCACCAAGGGCCGCTTCCCCATGGGTGACGACCCGAACTCGGCCGGACTGACCCGCGTGCACCTGTCCCGCGCGCTCGACGCGAGCCTGCGCCGCCTCGGCGTCGAGACCATCGACCTCTACCAGGCGCACGCCTGGGACCCGCTGACCCCGATCGAGGAGACGCTGGCGTTCTTCGACGACGCCGTACGCGCCGGCAAGATCAGGTACGTGGGGGTCAGCAACTTCCTCGGCTGGCAGCTGCAGAAGGCGGCGATGATCACCCAGTTCCGCGGGCTGGCCCCGATCGTCACCCTGCAGCCGCAGTACAACCTGCTGGCACGGGAGATCGAGTTCGAGCTCGTCGACGTGTGCCGCAACGAGAACATCGGCATCCTGCCCTGGTCGCCGCTGGGCGGCGGCTGGCTCACCGGCAAGTACCGGCGTGACAGCACGCCCACCGGCGCCACCCGCCTCGGCGAGGACCCGGGCCGCGGTATGGAGGCGTACGGCCCGCGCAACTCCGACACCCGCACCTGGCACATCCTCGACGCGGTCCGGCAGGTGGCCGAGGCGCGCGGCGTGTCGATGTCGCAGGTGTCGATCTCCTGGCTCGCCGACCGGCCGGCCGTCACCTCGGTGATCCTCGGTGCTCGCACCGTCGAGCAGCTCGAGGACAACCTCGGCGCCGCGGGCCTGCACCTGTCGGAGAAAGAGACCGAGCTGCTCACCGAGGCCAGCATCCCCGTGGCCGGCGAATACCCGTACGGTCAGCAGGGCATCGCCCAGCGCGACCGCAGGATCTGAGAAGGCGCCGCCCGGTCGAGTGAGCAATACGCCGGCGCGGCGGGTCGGCGGCACCCCTCCGGCTCAGGCCGGAGGGGTGCCGGTCCTGTTCGGCCCCGGCGGCGAACGCTGGGGCGTCGAAGCGGCACACCCGGCCCTTGCCCATGGCCTTGGCGCGGTACAGCGCCACGTCGGCGTCGTGCAGCAGCGCGTCGACGACTACGCCGTAACGGGCCACCGCGACCCCTACGCTGGAGCGACGACCAGCAGCGCCGCGCGAAAGAGCGGTGCGCCGACTCCTTTGGGCTCCGGTCTCCTTGCGCTACCGCAAGGCGGTGACGTACGGCTTCCATGTGCTGCTCGGCGCCGTGGAGCAGAAGGTGCTCGTGCACTGGTCGTCGACGCCGTCGGCGATCCCACCCGGGTCACCGGCTTGGTCTACCGCGACGCCGACGGCGGGATCGCCAAGACTGGTCGCCCGGAGGGCCGGCCGTCTCTCGAAATCACGTCAGGTCCTCCTGGCTGGCTACCACCGCTGGTCCGGGCCATGCTCGGAAGGTGGCAGGACAGCCGGCGCAGCAGCGGACGGCCGCCCACCTCCAACAAGCTGATCTACCGGCACCCATCGTGCCCAGAGCCCTCAGCTGCCTCAGGCTTTGCGGGCGACACCGCCGTAGTGCGGGACCGGTTGGGCGTTCTCACCGCCGGTGTCGGGCCGCCAGCGCGAGCAGCTGACGACGCCGGGCTCGACGAGGTCGAGGTCGCCGAACAGGCGCCGTACCTGGTCGGCGCTGCGAAGCACCATCTTGGCCGCCGGACCCTCGTTCCACAGCCGCAGCGCCTCGATCATGGTTTCCCCGTTGATCTCCGTGGTGGGATGCGAGATGGCCACGTAGCTGCCGGCGGGAAGCGCGTCGACGAGCCGGGCGACCAGAGCGGCGGCCTCGTCATCGTCGGGAACGAAGTTCAGAATGCCCAGCAGGGTCAGGGCGATCGGCTTGTCGAAGTCGAGGGTTCTGCGGGCGCCCTCGGTGATTGCTTCCGGCTGGCGCAGGTCGGCATCGAGGTAGTCGGTCCGACCGTCCGGGTGGCTGGTCAGCAGGGCGCGGGCGTGGACGAGCACAAGCGGGTCGTTGTCCACATAGACCACCCGGCTGCTCGGGGCGACCGCCTGAGCAACTTCGTGAGTGTTGTTCGCGGTCGGGATGCCGGTGCCGACGTCGAGAAACTGCCGGATACCCACTTCACCGGCCAAGTACCGGATCACACGGCCCAGGTAGGCGCGGTCGGCCCGGGCCGACTCGACCATCTCGGGAACCATTTCCAGAATCTGGTCGGCGACCGCCCGATCGACGGCGAAGTTGTCCTTGCCGCCCAGCCAGTAGTTCCAGAGACGAGCGGAGTGCGGCACCCCGCTGTCCAGCTTCGAGATGGTACTGCCCGACTCGGACACCCGTGCCCTCCGATTCGATACGAAAGTACTCGCGGCCAGAGACTAGCCGGTGTGATCGACGCACGTCACCCCGAAGGTCCACCGACGAATAACCCGTATCGCCTTGCGAAAGCCGCCGGCAGGTCGGTGGTCGCCGCGTGCATTCCGATTGAGTTCTGAGAACGGAATGGCACGGTCCACGCAGCGCGGACCCGGCCCTGCGACTGCTGGCGGGGGGCTCAGCCTGCTGAGCCCCCCGCAGTCGGAAACCTGGTCCAGCGGCTGGCAAAATCGCGGCATGAGTGGTCCTGACCTGGTCCTGGTGTTGCGCTACCGCAAGGCGGTGACGTACGGCTTCCACGTGCTGCTGGGCGCGCTGGGTGAGCACGAGACCCCCACCCGGTACGAGGTCCGGTTCGGGGAGACGGTCGAGGAGACGGCCCGGCACATCCGTGAGGCCGGCGACGCCCGGACCCTTGTGCTGTGGTCGTTCTACTCGCCGGACGCGGCTGCTCTCGCCGAGGAGCTCGCCCAGACAAGAAACCTCGCCGACGGCCCGAACGTCACCCACCTGGCCGGGGGAGTGCATGCCACCGCGGAGCCGGTGCAGACATTGGACGCGGGCTGGGACATGGCGGCGATCGGCGAGGGTGAGTCGACACTGCTCAGCCTGGTCGACGCCAAGGGCGATCCGGCCGGCATCACCGGCCTGGCCTACCGCGACACCACCGGCAACCTGATCAGGACCGGCAAGGCGAAACAGCGCCCCCTCGACGACTTCCCGGGTTTCGCCCTCACGTGGGACAGGTTCAACGCCCTCGAAATCACCAGGGGCTGCATCTACGCCTGCCGGTTCTGTCAGACGCCGTTCATGTTCTCCGCCAAATTCCGGCACCGCAGCCTGGACAACGTGCGCTGGCACGTCGACCGGATGCGTGAGCGCCGCCTGCGCGACGTCCGGTTCATCACCCCCACCGCGCTGTCCTGGGGCAGCCAGACCGAGGAACCGGACCTGGCGGTCATCGAGGCACTGCTGGCCTCCTGCCGGGCCGGGATCGGCCCGGATGGGCGGGTCTTCTTCGGATCGTTCCCCAGCGAGATCCGGCCCGAGCATGTCAGCCGGGAGGCGTTGCGCCTGGTCAAGAAGTACTGCGCGAACAACAACATCATCGTGGGCGCGCAGTCCGGGTCGGACCGGGTGCTCGGCGCGGCCAAACGGGGGCACAGCACCGAGGAGGTACGCCGGGCCGTGCGCCTCGGCGTCGAGGAGGGCTTCCGGATCAACGTGGACATGATCTTCGGGATGCCGGGGGAGGACCGGGCCGACGTGGACGCGTCGCTGGGCCTGGCCCGGGAGCTGGCCGACCTCGGAGCTCGTATCCACGCGCACACCTTCATGCCGTTGCCCGGCACCCCGTGGCGCGACGCCCCGCCCGGTGACGTCGACCCGGAGACGATCCGCGAGGTGGACCGGCTCTCCCGCCGCGGCGCCCTGTACGGCCACTGGCAGAAGCAACGCGACCACGCCGTCCGCCTGGCGGCCGCCGCGGAGGCGTACCCTCGGCCGGGCCGCAGCCGTACCCTGCTGCCCACCGTCCCGCTTACGGAGGAAGCCTGAATGGAGCCGGAGTACCTGCCGCTCGCGCAAGCCATCGGCGAGCTGCGCAACGAGCTCATGGCGGCCGTCGACGACGCCGCCACCGAGGATCTCAAGTTCGCGGTCGAGTTCATCGAGCTGGAGATGCAGGTGGTCGCGACCAACACGCTGAAGAGTGAGGGCGGCGGCACGCTGTTCGGGGTACTCACCCTCAAGGGCGGCGCCGACCACGCCAACGCCGCGACCCACAAGGTGAAGCTGGTGCTGAGGCCGGAGAGCCCGTCGGCGCCGGGCGAGGAGGTCTACGTGGCGGACACGGCGCCGGTTCGCCCCCGCTGACAATGCGGCTCAGCTCGGTAGCGGAGGTTTTCGGCGGGCGGTCCGGCTCCGGGTACGTGCTGGCTCCCGGCCTGGTTCTGACCGCCGCGCACGTTCTGGCGGACGGTCATGACATCTCGGTGCGGCCGCTCGGCACGGCCGCGTGGGTGGACGCCGAGGTCGTCTGGCGCGGCTCCGGGGACGTGGACGCGGTGCTTCTCCGTACCCGTGAGGTTCTTCCGGGTGATCCGGCGCTGCGGTTCGGCCGCGCCGGGTCCCGGGAGCAGATCGCCTGCCGGGCCACCGGCTTCCCCGCGGCGGCCGTGCTGCCCGACGGTGTGCGCGACTCGGACACGTTCTGCGGGCAGACGGTGCCCGGCGCCGGCGTCAAGGACGGCCGGCTGGTCATCGAGTCCGCCGGCGGGCCTCGCGACCTCGCCGGGTCGGCGTCGCCGTGGGCGGGCATCTCGGGCGCGGCGGTCTTCTCGGCGCCCGAGTCCTTCCTGCTGGGGATCGTCGAGAAGACCCCGGCGAGCTATCCGAACAACCGCCTGAAGGTCCTGCCGGCCGGCGTTCTCCTCGAAGACCCGTCATTCCGTACGCTCGTCGGTGATCCGGCGGCGCACCCGGTGACCAGGTTCGGGTCGGTTCTGCATCCGCCCTACGAGACGTTGCCGGACAACCGCCCGGATTCGTGGCTGCTGGAGTCGCGGTACGCCGTCGTCGACTTCGTCGACGACGGCGGTCACCTCGGCACGTTGACGGAGTGGGCCACGTCGTCCGAGCCGTTCAGCGTCGGCGTGGTCACCGGCGCCGGCGGGATGGGCAAGAGCCGGCTCGCAGCCGAGTTCGCCGACCGGCTGCGCCGGGCAGGCTGGGACGCCGGGCTGCTCAACACCGAGAACCCCCGCAGCTGGGACGAGATCTCCTCCGACCAGCCGCTGCTGATCATCGTCGATTACGCGAGCCGGTTCGCCGAGCCGTTGGCCGGCCTGATCAGCCGGCTGGCCGATGAGAGCCCCACCAATCCGGTACGCCTGCTCCTGCTCGAACGCCGAATGGGCTCCTGGTGGGAGAGCGTCGATCGGCAGACAGCCCGTCTCGCCCGGCATCTTCTCGGCCTGGACATGACGATGCGGGAAGCCGAGCTGGGCCGGCATGTCGAGGCGGCGACCGGATCGCTGTCGCGCCGCCTCGGGATGTCACCCGTCACCGTCGGAGAGATCAAGGCGGACCGCCCGCTGCTGATCCACGTCGCCGTACTGCTGGCTCTGCGGGGCGAGGACGCGGGCCGATCCGGCCGGGAAGCGCTCCTGCAGCGCCTGCTCGACCGCGAGGTCATCCGGTGGGAGGCAGCGCTCGCGACGCACAAGCTCGATCATCTGCACCCGGCCGAGGCCGCCCGGATCATCGCGTTGGTGTCGCTGGTCAGCCCGGCCCGCGACGAGGCGAAGACCCTGCTGGACACCGTCGCGCCGCACGACGTCGGGAAAGTCGTCGAGTGGCTGACCGACGTGCTCGGCGCCGAGGACGGCGTGCTCCGCCCGGTCGGCCCCGACCTCCTCGTCGAGCACCTGCTCGAAACCCTGCCGGACCTGCGGTCTCTCACGCTGCGTCTGCTGGCGGCGAGGGACACGGTCACCGCCGCGCACCGCGGGCGCGTGTTCCACCTGCTGACCCTCGCGGCGCAGAACGGACCGAACTCCCGCGCCGCGCTGACCGCCGCGCTGGCGAGGCACCTGCCCGAGCTGCTGGACGGCGATCCCAGCTCGCTCGCCGCCGCACTGGCAGCGGCGGACCGGACCAGTCTCGCCCTGTCGAGGGCCGCTCAGCAGGTCGCCTCCGGTCTGTCCGCCGAATCCGAACGGCTCGCCGAGGTGCGGGCCGAGGTCTACCACCTGGCGACGGTCCGGAACCGGAAACGGGCCGGCGGCCGGATCAGCGAGGTCGCGGACGACATGATCGTCGACGATCGAGCCGAAGCGTTCGCGGACCTGGGCCGGATGCTCATCCATGAGGGAATGAGCCTGGGAATGCTGAGCCGCTGGGGCCGGGCGCTGGCCGCGACGCTCGAGGCCGTCGAGATCTTCTCGGTGCTCAGCGGCAAGTTCGGCAACTTCGGCGACCGGCGCCAGCTGGCGATCGCACTCAGCCACGCCGGGAAGTTCTTCCGGAATCTGGACCTGCACGACGAGTCGACGCGGTTCGCGAAGGCGGCGACCAGGCTGTGGCGCGTGCTGGCCCGAGAGGACCCGGATCAACGGGACGACCTTGCCATCTCGCTCACGAACCTGGCGGACACCGTCTGCTCGGCGGGCCGGCCCGCCGAGGCGATTCCGTATGGCGTCGAAGCGATCGCCCTCCTGCGAGCCGCATGATTGCAGGGCCACGAGAGGGTCAAGCCATACCTGGAGCGGGCGCTCTCCGAAATGGCCCATCACCGCATGGAGGTGGGCGATCTCCGCGACGCCTGGGCGGCGCTCGAGGAGTCAGCGGCATCCAAGGGGCTTGCGATCGGCGAGGCGGAGGAGAACGCCGAGCTGGACGATGTGGGGTATCTCAACGGCAGGGCGGCGGACCTGCATCTGCGATCGGGAGATCTGGAGCAGGCGAAAGCGTGCGCCGTCATCTCCGCCAACGCCTACGCGCACTATGCGTACGAGTTCCCGGCGAACGTCTTCTACTTCCGGGGGAGTCTGCGGCTCCTCGTCGAGATCCTGGACGCCGCGGGCGAGGAGGAGGAAGCCTCCGCCATCCGAACTGACATGGCGCACCTGCTCGCCGAGCCCGAACCCGCGGACTACGACCGCTATCTCACGGAGTTCGCGGACTTTCAGCACGTCATCGACGCCGTCTGAAGTTCCCCCGGCCCGGGTCAGATGATCTCGACGATCACTTCCTTGCCGGTCTCCGGTTGACGCAGCACCAGCTCGTATCCCTCGCGCCGCTTGCTGTCGATCAGGTGGTAGATGGAGATCGCCCGGTTCACCACGTCGGTGGTACTGAGCCGGGTCGCCGCGGTGAGCCTCTCCAGCTCCTCGTAAACCTTCGGGATCAGTCCGACGGTGATCCGGCCGGCCACGCTGGCGCGGCCCGAGGTCTTGCGCCCGCCCCGCTCGGGTGCCGCCCGCTGCTCAGTGCTCACCTTTCGATCACTCCTCTGTCCGGTACGGCGCCGGGACCGTGCCCCTCGCCGCGATCGGATCGCGGCTGACCGCCACGCCCTCAGCGTGCCACGATCGATGCTTTTTGTCGACTAGAACGCATCACTCTGATGCGATATTGCGCGCCGCGGGTCTATCGTGGGGTTGAGCCGCGATGCACGCGGCTCCCGAGAGAAGGAGGAACACATGGAAGTCCAAGCACTCTCCGGGGCGCCACCCGGCGCTCCGAGAGAGAGACGGGCGTACTACCGGTCGTCCAGCGTCGTGATCACCTGTGCGGTCATCTCGATCCAGCCCAGGGCCGCACTGCATCGGCTCTACGCAACGGCTGAGGTGGCCATCGTCATGGACCGCGCCCCGCTGCGGGGTGCGCGAGTCCGGAGGCTGCGTTCGGCGGCGGCAACCGCCGAACCGCGCCGGCACAGAGGGCGGACCAAGGCGCGCGCGCAACGGCCCGCCCAGCTGCACGAGGTGCGCCGATCCGGGCGATTGGACCCAACCTCACCTGGGGGGCTGCTCACGGGATGAGGAATGGGCCTTCTGACCCGGCGATCACGCCGGCTCCACAAGGGGCGGGTGCGCCCGGGCGGAAGGTCAGCCGAGAGGAAACAGATGAACGCGAGGCCGCCCACCGACCCCTGGACCACGACGTTCCAAGCGCGACTGCCGGAGCAAACGTGTGACCAGAAGAAGTGCGAGCTCTTCGCCGGCCAGGAGAGGGAGGTACACCAGGAACAGAAGGACTACGTGGATCCCACGACGTACGCCGAGGTCAGGTTCGAGTTCCGGGAGAGTGTCGTACATCAGGGTCCGCCCCCGTCGGAGTCCGCGGAGGTGTGGTTCACGGCGGAGAACGGGATCGGCGCGCGGGCGAGCGGCCGGCAGGCCGGACACCTGCTCGCGGTGACCGGGTACGCGGTGACCGTGGCAGGCATCGTCTGGGGACCGAAAGCCGTGGTGGAGATGGCCGGTGTGGCATTGCCGGGTTGGGTGGTTCTGGGAGTCGTGCTGCTGCAGATCGGCGGCCTGGGCTGGCTGGGGAGGAAATTGATGCGACGCAAGCTTTGAATCGCGGCGGCTAGGGGGCGCGGAGGGCGCGCCCCCAGCCCGGTCCTACCGCTGGGCGGCGACGAGCACAGGCTGGGGCACGGGTTCCCGCGGTACGGCCGGCGGAGTGGTCCGGCCCGACCACACCGCGGTGTTGACCGCCGCCCAGGCCGCGCCGAGCACCAGGGCGGCCACGGTCTCGCTGGTCCGGCTCCAGCCCAGGTAGACCCACGAACCGGCGCACATCACCGTGCCCACCGAAGCCGCCGTCCAGACGGCGACCTGCCACTTCCAGGGCAGGCCACGTGCGACAAGCCAGGCGAGCAGCCCGGCAGCGGCGGCGACCTGCGCGGTCTGCCCGGCCGACATGGTGGCCAGGGCGAGGGCCGCCGCGTCCAGGGGCACGGCGCCGTCGAACTCGGCGGGCGCCGGGAACACCAGCGTCTCCGCGGCGCGCCAGCCGGGCGGGACCGCCATCGCCAGCACGGCGGCGAGGATCACCGCCGGCAGCACGGGACCGAGGGTCTCGAGGAGCCTCGGCGGCACGGACGAGACGCCGGGCCGGGACAGCGCGCGAACGAGGCCGGGCCGGGGCGCCGGAGCCGGGAGGCCGAACCGTACCAGCAAGGAGTGCAGGCTGGGCCGGTGGTGGTTCCACCACCAGCGCAGCAGGGAGACCGCGACGGCGAGAGCGATCAGCGCCTCCGGCACCAGCGTGGTCGCGGTCTCCAACGCGAACAGGTAGCCGTCCGACGTCCACTGGGATCGCGCCCAGGAGGCCACCGCCTCGTCGGTCGCGGCGAGGCCGCTGAAGCGCACCACCGGCGGGATCGCCGCGACCAGCAGCACCGCGAGGGTGGTGAGCAGCCCGAGACTGAGTCCGGCCGCGGCGACCGGATGCCACAACCGGGGCGGCCACGATTCCGCGATGACGCTCAGCGGCGGGATCCGGCGCAGGGAACGGGCGAATCCCCGTACCGGATCGGGGTGTCGGCCGAACCATCGGCCGGCCAGGATCAGGCCGAGAATGAGCAGGGTCAGCGCGGCCAGCGCGCCTGCCGCGCGCCCGGCGCGCGCCGCGAGGATGTCGTAGGAGGCGCCGGCCGCGTAGCTCGCGCCCACCATCCACAAGGCCCACAGGATCGCCGCCGGCGTGTGCCAGGCCGCGAAGCGACGGCGGGGTACGCCCGCCCGCGCGGCCAGCCGAGGCATGAGGGTACGCGCCCCGACCACCCACTGACCGAGAAAGATCGCCCGCCCGCCGTGCTTCGCGAAGAGACGTTCGGCCCGGTCCCAGCCACGACCGCGTTTCATGGTGCCGGAGCGAAAGGCGAGGTTGCCGCCCAGCAGGGCGGAGACGACGGCCACGGCCAGCGCGGGCGCCAGCGGCACGATGCCGGCGTTGGCCAGCAGCCCCATCGCGACCAGCGCGGTCGCCGCCGGCAGCACCAGACCGGCGACCAGTGCGGTCTCGGCGGTGACGAGCACGCCGACGACGAGGTACACCAGTGCCGGCGGCAGCCCGCCCAGAAGATCATTCAACCAGCCCACATCGACGAACCTAGGGGCTTGGGCGCGGGCGACGGATCGGTGATGCTCCTTAGGGATCCACCGATATCCGGGAGGCACGATGCACCCCGTTCTGCACCGGCTCGACGAGCTCGCCGCCCATCTCGCCACCCGCGACGACACGGTCGCGCTGCTCGGTCTCGGTTCGGCCGGCGCGCAGCGGGCCCGCCTGGACGACCACTCCGACCTGGACTTCCTGCTGGTGGTGACGGACGGCGCGAAGTGGCGGTATGTGGACCGGCTGGACTGGCTGGAGGCGCCGTGCCCGGTGGCCTACAGTTTCGCCCATCACCGGTCCGGCCGCCGGGCGCTGTACTCCGACGGCGTCTACGCCGAGTTTCTGGTGCTCACCCCGGCCGAGCTGTCCCGGGTGCCGTTCAGCGGTGCGCGGGTGGTGTGGCGCCGCGACGGCGCGCCGGCCGGACTGGCGCAGAGTGAGGCGCCGGTGCCCCGGGACGCGTACGACACCGTCGACTTCCATGTGAACGACGCGCTGACCTGCCTCTACACCGGCCTGCACCTGGAGTTGCGCGGGGAGCGGCTGGCCGCGAGCCGGTTCATTCAGACCCGCGCGGTGGACGCGGTGATCGCGTTGATGCGGCTCAGTGCCGGCGAGCCGCCGTACCGGGATCCGTTCGACCCGGCGCGGCGGGTGGAGCGGGCGTACCCGGCGGATGTGCTGCCGCTGGCCGCGATGGTGCCCGGCTATGCCGCCAATCTGGCGGCCGCGCGCACCACCTTCGCGTGGTTGTCCCGGCGCTACCCGGTGGACCCGGCGATCGGGGCGGCGATCCGCGGTCTGCTCGGCCGTTCGGCCGATTATCAGTGATCTTTCAAGCGAGCAATGTCTATGTCCATGGTGCAGACGGTTCCCAAGTGGAGGGCCGTGCTCCTGGACTTCCTGGAGCGGGCTGGTTGGTCGGCGGGGCAGGTGTTCGTGGCGACCCTGCTGGCCGGTGGTCTCGGTGCGGTCGGGCAGTTGCCCTGGAAACAGGCGATCACCCTGGCGGTCAGCGCCTTCGTCGCCTCGGCGTTGCTCACCGGCGTGCAGTACCTGGGTAACTTCACCCACCTGGCGTTCTGGCCGGATCTGCTGATCCGCCTCGCGAAGACGTTCCTCAGCTCGCTCTCCGGGTCGATGGTGGCCGGCGTCTTCGACATCACCACCTTCGACTGGGGCGCCGCGTTCAACGTCGCTGCGCTGGCCACCCTCGCCGCGCTCGGCAAGGGCCTGCTGGCCCGGGAGCCGGCCGCGCCGAACGGGCAGGTGCCGCCCGGCGCGAGCCCGTCCACGCTGCCGATGGGCACCTACCGGGAGGCGGTCGACCACGCGCCGCCGCCGCCCACCATCGAGGCGACCAACCCGCCGGACGGTTCCTCAGTACCCGATCGGCAGGCCGGCGTAGTTCTCGGCGAGACCGGTGGCACCGGCCCGGCTGGTGGCAACCCAACGTAGCTGCGACAGCTGGAGCTCGGCGTCGAACGGGTCGCCCGAGGTGTGCAGCATGGTCGTCATCCACCAGGAGAAGTGGGTGCACCGCCAGACCCGGCGCTGCGCGTCGTCGGAGTACCGGTCGGCGAGTGACTGGTTCCGGTCGACGAGGGACGCGATCAGGGCCTTGCTGAGCAGCGCCACGTCCGCGATGGCCAGGTTCAGGCCCTTGGCGCCGGTCGGCGGGACGATGTGCGCGGCGTCGCCGGCCAGGTACAGGTTGCCGTGCCGCATGGGGGTCTGCACGTAACTGCGCATCGGCAGCACGCTCTTGTCGGTGATCGGGCCCGGGTTGAGCTTCCAGCCGTTCTGCCCGTGCCCGAGCCGGGTGGCCAGCTCGTCCCAGATCCGGTCGTCGGACCAGGACGCCGGGTCGGTGCCGTTCGGCACCTGGAGGTAGAGGCGGCTCACCGTGGCCGAGCGCATCGAGTGCAGGGCGAACCCGTTGGGATGCCAGGCGTAGATCAGCTCGTCGGTGGAGGGCGCGACGTCGGCGAGGATCCCGAACCAGGAGTACGGGTAGACCTTCTCGAACTTCTGCGCCGCCGGGACGGCGTGGCGCGACGGGCCGAACGAGCCGTCGCAGCCGGCGATCACGGCGCAGTCCAGTCGCTGGGTCGCGCCCGAGCTGTCGGTGAACGTCACGAACGGGCGGTCGGACGTCACGTCGTGCAGAGAGACGTCCGAGACCTCGTAGTGGACCTCCTGATCGTCCGCCTTCCGTGCCGCGATCAGGTCCTTCTGCACCTCGGTCTGGCCGTACACCCAGACGCTGCGGCCGGCCAGGTCGACGAAGTCGAGGTGGTGCCGCTCGCCGGGCCACTGGAGGTAGATGCCGCGGTGGTGGTCACCCTCGGTACGGATCCGGCCGCCGAGCCCGGCCGCCTCGAGCAGTTCGACGCTGGAGTGCTCCAGGATGCCCGCCCGGATACGGGCCGCCACGTACTCCTCGGAGCGGGTCTCGAGGACCACCGACTCGACCCCGCCCTGGGCGAGGAGGTGGGACAGAAGCAGGCCGGCCGGGCCGGCGCCGATGATGGCGACCTGGGTACGCATGACCTCAGCCTTCGGCAGCGGGACGTGCTCCGGCAAGACCCGAATTCCACTCAACGGAAGCGTTGAGCGTTCGCCCGATCCCGTTGGCCGCCACCTGCAACGCCGACACCAGTCGTGGCAGCTGGCGCCGCAGGTCGGGCACCACCATGCCGAGGGCGGCGACCACGGTGTCACCCCGGCGCACCGGCACCGCCACCGAGCAGGCGCCCAGGCTCATCTCCTCGCCGGTGGTCGCGTACCCCTCGGCGCGGACCCGGCGCAGCTGTTCCAGCAGGCGGGCGGGCTGGGTGACGGTGTACGCGGTGATCCGGGTGAGCCGCCCCAGCACCTCGGTCCGCACCTCCTCCGGTGCGTACGCGAGCAGCACCTTCCCCACCCCGGTGGCGTGCATGGGCAGCCGGGACCCGACCCGGCTGACCACCGGAACCGAGACGTGCCCGGCGAGCCGCTCGATGTAGAGCACCTCCAGGCCGTCCCGCACGGCGAGGTGCACGGTCGCGAGGGTTGTCCCGTACAAATCGTGCAAAAATGGGGAAGCTGCCTGACGCAGTCCGCTCTGCACGGGTGCCAGGAGCCCGAGTTGCCAGAGCCGGCGCCCGATCACGTAGTCGCCGTTCGGCTCCCGGGCCAGCGCGCCCCACCGGTGCAACTCGCCGACCAGGCGATGAGCGGTGGCCAGGGGCAGCCCGGCACGGCGGGCCAGATCGGTGAGCGAGAGGCTGCGGTGCTCCCCGTCGAAGGCGCCCAGAAGGTCCAGTGCCCGGGACGTGACGCTGACGCCCATCGCCCCCTCCTTCCATTCAACGGAAGAGGATTATCGCCGAGCACGGTTGCAACGCCTAGCGTCCGGAGCGTGAACATGGAGTCGTCACAAGCTGACATGAACCGGGAGATCGAGGCCGCGGCCCAGCAGCCGGGCGGTCCGCAGCCGAAGATCGACTACCCGCCGTACCGCAGCAGCGTCCTGCGGCACCCCAAGCAGCCCGCGCACCTGATCGATCCGGAGTCGGTCGAGCTGTGGGCGCCCGCCTTCGGCCACCGCGACGTCGCCGACGACGAGGCCGACCTGACCATCCAGCACGCGGGCACCCCGATCGGCGAGCGGATCGTGGTCACCGGCCGGGTGCTCGACGGCGACGGCCGGCCGGTCGCGAACCAGCTCGTCGAGGTCTGGCAGGCGAACGCCGCGGGCCGCTACCGCCACCAGCGCGACCAGCACCCGGCGCCGCACGACCCGAACTTCACCGGCGTCGGCCGGATGCTGACCGGGCCGGACGGCACGTACCGGTTCCAGACCATCAAGCCCGGGCCGTACCCGTGGCGCAACCACCTCAACGCGTGGCGCCCGGCCCACATCCACTTCTCGATCTTCGGGTCCGACTTCACCCAGCGGCTGGTCACCCAGATGTACTTCCCGGGCGACCCGCTGTTCCCGCTCGACCCGATCTACCAGTCGATCACCGACCCGAAGGCGCGGGAGCTGCTGATCGCCCAGTACGACCACGACGTGACCACCCCGGAGTGGAGCACCGGATACCGTTGGGACATCGTGCTCACCGGCACCCACCGCACTCCGCTCGAGTCGGATGTTGAGGAAAACGCATGAGCGCGGTTCCGGGCCAGACCGTCGGCCCCTTCTTCCACCTCGGTCTCGAGTACCCCGGGATGAACGAGCTGGTCCCGCCCTCGCACCCGCGCGCGGTCCGGCTGCACGGCCGGGTGCTCGACGGCAACGGCGACCCGGTGCCGGACGCGGTCCTGGAGATCTGGCAGGCCGACCCGCAGGGCCACATCGTGCGCGAGCCCGGCTCGCTGCGCCGCGACGGCTGGACCTTCACCGGCTGGGGCCGCGCCGCCACCGACCCGGACGGGCACTACCAGTTCGCCACCCTGGAGCCGGGTGCCACCGAGCCCGGGCGGGCGCCCTTCTTCGCCGTCACGGTCTTCGCCCGTGGGCTGCTCGACCGGTTGTTCACCCGCGCCTACCTGCCGGACGACACGGACGCGCTGGCGACCGACCCGCTCCTGGACGCGATCGCACCGGACCGCCGATCAACGCTGATCGCCACCCGCGAGCCGAACGGCCTGGTCTTCGACGTCCGCCTGCAGGGCGAGGGCGAGACGGTCTTCCTCACCTACCCCCGCTTGCGCGACGCATGGGCCTGATCCCGCGCGCTTGCGCGCGTTTCACAACCCAGCGGGGTACGCCGTGAGCGATCTCCTCTGGCCCGGGGACGACCGCGCCGGCGACCTGTTCACCGACGCGTCCGTCCTGGCGGCCATGGTCCGGGTGGAAGCCGCCTGGCTGGACGCCCTGGTCCTGCACGGTGTCGCCGGCCCGGACGCGCGCGACGACCTCAGCGGGCTGATCGGCTCCGGGGACGCGCCCGACGTGGCCCGCGCCGCCGAGGGTGGCGGCAACCCGGTCATCCCGCTGCTCAAGCTGCTGCGGTCCCGCCTGCACGAGCGCAACCCGGCCGCGGCGTCCATCCTGCACAAGGGCCTCACCAGCCAGGACGTGCTGGACACCGGGCTCGTCCTGAGCCTGCGTGACGCGCTGCGGCGAGTCGGCGAGGACCTCGGCGCGCAGATCGGCACCCTGGCCCGGCTGGCCGACGAGCACCGGGCGACGGCGATGGCGGGGCGCACGCTCACGCAGCATGCCGTACCCATCACCTTCGGCCTGAAGGCCGCGACCTGGCTGACCGGCGTGCTGGACGCCCGCGACGCCATCGCGGCCGCGGCCGCGCGCCTGCCGCTGCAGATCGGCGGGGCGGCCGGCAGCCTGGCCGCGCCGGTCGCGCTGGCCGGCTCGCCGGAAGCGGTACGCGACCTGGTCGACATCACCGCGGCCGCCCTGGACCTTCCGGCGCGCCCGCCCTGGCACACCGCCCGGGCTCCGCTGACCGGGGCCGCCGACGCCCTGGTCACCTGCACCGACGCCTGGGGCCGGATCGCCAACGACGTCCTGGCCGCCGCCCGCCCCGAGATCCACGAGCTCGGCGAGGGCGCGGTCGACGGCCGGGGCGGCTCATCGGCGATGCCGAACAAGCAGAACCCGGTCCTGTCGATCCTGATCCGCCGGGCCGCCCTGGCCGCGCCGCCGCTGGCCGCGACCGTGCACGCCGGCGCGGCCGCCGCGGTCGACGAGCGGCCCGACGGCGGCTGGCACGTCGAGTGGGCCACCCTGCGCACCCTGGCCCGGCGCGCCGTCGTGGCCGGATCACAGACCGCCGAGCTCCTGGCCGGGCTGCGGGTGGAGACTGCCTGGATGACCGCCAACCTGGCCTCCGCCCGGCCCGGCATCAACGCCGAACAGCGCTCGGTCGCCCCGCAGTCGGCACCCGGCGAGCCCTACCTCGGCGCCACCGACCAGATCATCGACGCGGCGATCGCCCGCACGAAGGAGACCGCGGCGATCGCCCGCGCGAAGGAGACGCCGTCGTGAACCGCACCGCGCGGAGCGGCCCCGGGCCGGGCGCGACCGTGCTGATACCCGTACCCCCGAGAGAGGCCGCGCGCAGGCGCGGAGAGGAACCCCCTTGCTGACCGCGACCACCTTCAACGACGCGCCCGACCGGCCGTTGCTGCTGCTCGGCTCGTCCGTCGGGACGAGCGTCGAGACACTCTGGGCGCGCTGCGCCCAGCGTCTCTACGGCCGCTACCACGTGGTCGGCTTCGACCTGCCCGGGCACGGCCGCAGCGCCCCGGCGCCCGGCCCGTTCACCGTCGCCGGCCTGGCGGCCGAGGTGATCGCGCTGGCCGACCGGATCCGGCCCGGCACGTCGTTCCTCTACGCCGGCGACTCGATCGGCGGCGCGATCGGCCTGCAGTTGATGCTCGACTTCCCGGAGCGGGTCACCGCCGCGGCGCTGCTCTGCACCGGCGCCAAGATCGGCGAGAGCACGATGTGGCACGACCGCGCCGCGCTGGTCCGGGCCGAGGGCACCGGGGTGGTGGTGGCCGGCTCGGTCGACCGGTGGTTCGCGCCGGGCTACCCGGATCGCTCACCCGAGGTGGCCGAGCCCCTGCTGGACGCGCTGCGCGCGACCGACGACGAGAGCTATGCGCGCGCCTGCGAGGCCCTGGCCGCCTTCGACGTACGCGATCGGCTCGCCGAGATCGCCGCCCCCGTGCTGGCCGTGGCCGGCGCACTGGACAAGCCCACCCCGCCGGACGGGCTGGCCACGATCGCCGAGACCGTCCTGCACGGCCGCCTGGTCGTCCTCGACGACGTCGCCCACCTGGCCCCGGCCGAATCCCCGGAGATCGTCGCCTTCCTGCTCGACCAGCACTTCGACGAGCAGCGCGCGGCCGGCATCAAGGTGCGCCGCGAAGTCCTCGGCCCGGCCCACGTCGACCGGGCCACCGCCGGCACCACCGAGTTCACCCGCGACTTCCAGGATCTGATCACCCGGTACGCCTGGGGAGAGATCTGGACCCGTCCCGGGCTCGACCGCCGCAGCCGCTCCCTGATCACCCTGACCGCGCTCGTCGCGCTCGGGCACCACGAGGAGCTGGCGATGCACGTCCGGGCTGCCCGTACCAACGGGCTGACCGTGCAGGAGATCCGGGAAGCGCTGCTGCAGACCGCGATCTACTGTGGCGTACCGGCTGCCAACACCGCCTTCCGTATCGCGCAACGCGTTCTTGAGGAGTCTCCGTGACCGAGTCGTTCGTCTACGCCGCCGTCCGTACCCCGTTCGGCCGCTACAGCGGCGCGCTCGCCGAGGTACGCCCCGACGACCTGGCCGCCACCGCGGTGTCCGGGCTGCTCGCCAAGGCGCCGCAGCTGGACCCGGCCCGCATCGACGACGTGCACTGGGGCAACGCCAACGGTGCCGGTGAGGACAACCGCAACGTCGGCCGGATGGCCGTACTGCTCGCCGGCTTGCCGACCAGCGTGCCGGCGAACACGGTCAACCGGCTCTGCGGATCCAGCCTGGACGCGGCGATCATCGGCTCGCGGGCGATCGCGGCCGGTGACGCCGAGGTCGTGCTGATCGGCGGTGTCGAGTCGATGACCCGGGCACCCTGGGTGCTGCCGAAGCCGTCCCGGGCCTTCCCGGCCGGCAACCTGGAGGCGGTCTCCACCACGCTCGGGTGGCGACTGACCAACCCGAACATGCCCGCCGAGTGGACCGCCTCGCTGGGTGAGTGCAACGAGCAGCTGGGGGAGAAGCACGGCATCTCCCGCTCTCGCCAGGACGAGTTCGCGGTCCGGTCGCACCAGCTGGCCGCGGCCGCCTGGCGCGACGGCTTCTACGCCGACCTGACGGTACCGGTGGGTGAACTCACCCAGGACGAGGGCATCCGGGCGGACAGCAGCGTCGACAAGCTGGCCAGGCTGAAGCCGTCGTTCCGCACGGACGGCACGATCACCGCCGGCAACGCGTCACCGCTCAACGACGGCGCCGCCGCCGTGCTGCTCGGTTCCGCCTCGGCGGCCTTCCAGATCGGCTTCGACCCGATCGCCCGGATCGCCGGGCGGGCCGCGCACGCCGTCGACCCGCAGGAGTTCGGCTTCGCCCCGGTCGAGGCGGCCGAGAAGGCGCTGCGCCGGGCCGGGATCAGCTGGTCGGACGTGGGCGCGGTCGAGCTCAACGAGGCGTTCGCCGTCCAGTCCCTCGCCTGCGTCGACGCCTGGGACATCGACCCGGAGATCGTCAACACCCGGGGCGGCGCCATCGCCATCGGGCACCCGCTCGGCGCCTCCGGTGCCCGCATCCTCGGCACCCTCGCCCACGTGCTGCGCGAACGCAACCAGCGATGGGGCGTCGCGGCCATCTGCATCGGCGTGGGCCAGGCCCTCGCCGTCGTCCTGGAGAACTGCACTCGATGAGAACCACCATCACGGACGCCCGGGAGGCGGTCGCCGCGGTCAAGGACGGCGACACCGTCCTGGTCGGCGGGTTCGGCATGGCCGGCATGCCGGTCGAGCTGATCGACGCGCTGATCGAGCACGGGGCCGGCGACCTGACCATCGTCAGCAACAACGCCGGCAACGGTGACACCGGGCTGGCCGCGCTGCTCGCCGCCGGACGCGTACGCAAAATGATCTGTTCCTTTCCCCGGCAGACCGACTCCTGGGTCTTCGACGGCCTCTACCGGGCCGGGAAGATCGAGCTCGAGGTGGTGCCGCAGGGCAACCTCGCCGAGCGGATGCGCGCCGCCGGCGCCGGCATCGGCGCCTTCTTCTGCCCGACCGGTGCCGGCACCATGCTGACCGAGGGCAAGGAGACCCGGGTCATCGACGGCCGCGAGTACGTGCTGGAGTACCCGATCCACGGCGACGTGGCGCTGATCCGGGCGCACGTCGCGGACCGGCTGGGGAACCTGGTGTACCGCAAGACCGCGCGCAACTTCGGTCCGGTGATGGCCACCGCCGCCACGGTGACCGTCGCCCAGGTCTCCTCGATCGTCGAGATCGGCTCGCTCGACCCGGAGTGCGTCGTCACCCCGTCGA
Organism: Actinoplanes aureus; assembly: GCF_015704865.1. Classification (GTDB taxonomy): domain Bacteria; phylum Actinomycetota; class Actinomycetes; order Mycobacteriales; family Micromonosporaceae; genus Actinoplanes; species Actinoplanes aureus. Next base: position 35,759 of record NZ_JADQTO010000040.1, read on the forward strand.
TCTACGTAAACACGCTGGTGGAGGTGCCCCGATGAGTCTGGACAAGGAGGAACTGGCCCGGCTCGTCGCCGGTGACATCCCGCCCGGTGCCTACGTGAACCTCGGCATCGGGCAGCCCACCACGATCGCCCGGTTCCTGGAGCCGGAGAGCTGCGTCGTCCTGCACACCGAGAACGGGATGCTCGGCATGGGCGACGTGGTGCCGGCCGACGAGGCGGACTGGGATCTGACGAACGCCGGCAAGCAGCCGGTCACCGAGCTGCCCGGGGCGGCCTACTTCCACCACGCCGACTCGTTCGCCATGATGCGCGGCGGCCACCTGGACGTCTGCGTGATGGGCGCCTTCCAGGTGTCGGCCGCCGGTGACCTGGCCAACTGGCACACCGGCGCGCCGGACGCGATCCCGGCGGTCGGCGGCGCGATGGATCTCGCGGTGGGCGCCAAGGAGGTGTGGGTGATGATGACGCTGTTCACCAAGCAGGGCCAGGCGAAGCTGGTGCCGGAGTGCACGTACCCGCTGACCGGCAAGGCCTGCGTCACCCGCGTATACACCGAGCTGGCCACGTTCCATCTGGGCCCGTCCGGGGTACAGGTTGCCCAGACGTTCGGAATCACCTTCGACGAGCTGGCGTCCCGCCTGGACGTGCCGCTGTCGAAGGTCTGAGACCACGGGAGCCGGCGGCTCAACGACGCGCCGCCGGCTCCCGTTCATCTCGCGGCCTTCCGGTACGCGCCGGGCGAGGTTCCCACCTCCCGCTTGAAGGCGGCGGCGAACGCCACCTCGGACGCGTAACCCACCTGTCCCGCCACGCGTGCGACCGTGACCCGCTCGTCCCGCAGCAGGCTCCTGGCCCGGTGCATGCGGATCGCCAGCAGATACCGCATCGGCGGTTCGCCGACCCGGCCGGTGAACCGGGCGGCGAACGCGGCGCGCGACAGTCCCGCGACCCGGGCCAGCGCGGCGAGCGTCCACGGCCGGGCCGGATCCGCGTGCAGGGCTTCGAGCGCCGCCGCGACGTACGGGTCAGCGAGGCCCGCCAGCCACCCCTCCGGTGCGGTGTCACCGTGATGGCGCAGCGCCCGGATCAGGATGGCGTCGGAGAGCCGCGCCATCACCAGGTCACTGCCGGGTCCGCCGTCGCGCGCCTCCGTGTCCAGCGCCGTGACCAGGGGTGTGAGCCAGGGCTGCGGACGGCCCGCCGTGCCCGGCACCTGCAGCACCCGGGGGAGCCCGCGCAGTGCGGGATGGTCCGGCTCGCCGACGACGAACGCACCGCACATCACGACCGTGTCCGGCACCGGCCCACCGGCCCGCAACCGGATCCCCGGCGTACGCGTGGCCAGGTCCATGCCGGAGGCCACCGGTCCCTTGACCGATCCGGGCGACCGCAGCAGGTGCGCGTCGCCGCGCGGGAAGATCACGAGATCGCCGGCGCCGAGTGGCGCGGTGCGACCGCTGGCGAGTGCGTACTCGCAGCGTCCCCGCGTGACGAGATGGACGCCGCGCAGACCTGGCCGGTCGAAGCCGACCCGGAACGGCGTGCCGAGTTCGAGCCACCGGTAACCGGCACTCTCGAAGCGCGCCTCGCGCAGGACCGCGCTCAGCAGGTCCACGAGACGGACGTGGTTCGGCGGACGCTCACGCCTGGAGTGTCCCCGGCGCTGTCCCAGCCGTCGATCGCATGACAGACAGAACCGCCGGCGCGTTTTGTGGCATGTGTTGCGAAAGCCCGTTGTTATTGCTGTGCTTTGCTCGTCCCCGGAGCCCCGGGGGAGGTCAGCATGCGATCCGCGCCGGACGGACTGGCACGGCAGATGTGGCGGCTGGTGGAGCCGCTGCACGCCGTCCTTTACTTCGCGCCGGAGGTGATCGAGGAGGCCGCGAGGCTCGGCTACGACGTCGACACCCGCTGGCCCAGCTACTTCGCCTGGCGTGCCGCCCCGCTCGGCGCGGCCGGCCCGGCGGCCGTCCCGGCGGGCCGACGTCGCGGCCGACGTCGCGGCCGACGTCGCCGGGCGGCCGCTCGCCGCCGCCAACAAGGACCTCTACTGGCCGGACGAGCCGCACCTGGTCCTCTGGCAGGCGGCCACGATCCTGCGCGAACACCGCGGCGACGGGCACGTCGCCGCCGCCCTGGCCACCGGGTTCGGCCCGTGCGAGCTGCTGGTCTCGTTCGCCGCGGTGGGTGCCGCGCCGGCCGAGGTGTTCGCCGGCCGGGGCTGGACACCGGACGAGTGGGACGCGGCGCAGGCGAGCCTGGTGGACCGCGGCTGGGTTCACCCGGACGGCACCGCGACCGACCACGGTGTCAAGGCGCGCGCTGATCTGGAGCTGCTGACGAGCGAGCTCGCGGCCGGGCCGTGGCGGGCGCTGGGCACCGAGGTGGGCCGCTTCGTGCAGCTCGCCGGGCCGCTGGCGGGCGCCATCGCCGCGTCCGGTGTGCTGCCCCGGCAGAGCACGCTGGGCCTGGGCACGCGGGTCCCGGTCACATCGCCGCCTTCCGGTACGCGCCCGGCCACGTCCCGACCTCGCGTTTGAAGGCGGCGGATCCACGAGACGACCGCTGTGGTTCGCTGGACGCTCACACCTGGAGTGTCCCCAGTGGCGGCCCTAGCGTCGATCGCATGACAGACACTGCTACCGGCATCGCCGGCCTGGACCGCATCGCTCAGATCAAACTGCCGGTGACCGATCTCGCGCGCAGCGTCGCGTGGTACCGGGACCTGCTGGACCTGCGGCTGTGGGCGGAGTTCCTGGAGGACGGGGTGGTACGCGGGGTGGGGCTGATCGATCCGCGGGGCCGCTTCAACATCGCGTTACGCGACCGATCGGTCTGCGCCGCCTCGCCTGACCTGCGCGGTTTCGACGTCGTGGCGTTCCTGCCGGCGAGCGGATCGGTGCTGACCGAGTTGATGGACCGGTGCGCCCGGCTCGGGATCGCGCACAACGGCGTCGAGGAGACACCGGCCGGTCCGCGGCTGGACATTCCCGACCCGGACGGCACGGTGTTGCGCTTCTACCACTTCACCGAATCCACCGACGGTTTCGTCGGCGTGGAGTCCCGGGACGGCCGGATCGTGGGCACCTATCAGCAGTCCCGGCTTGGGTGACGGGGAACGAGGTGGGGCTGCCTCGTTCCCCGCCGGGTGACACAGCACGTGCGTGGACGGAGCCGAACCACGCGGTCTAGCTTGGCCTCCGTTTCTGCTGGGGATGAGTTGGGGGACTGGGAGCGCTCCCATTCATAACAATGTATCCGATGTGAACGGCAGGCGCGAGTGTCAGACCGTGGCGGTACAGCTGAGGGTCGGTGTGGCCGAAGCACCCGAGGCCAGGAAGCCGAAGCTCGTACTGCCTCCCGCCGCCACCGAGCCGTTGTAACCGGCGTTCGTCGCCTGGACCGTGTTTCCGCTGGTGGTCAGCGTGGCGTTCCAGCCCTGCTGGATCGGCGGCGTACCCGGGTAGGTGAGCAGCACCCTCCAGCCCTTGATCGCGGAGCTGCCCGCGGTCACTCGTACCTCGCCCTGGTATCCGCCCTGCCAGGTGGAGGTCACCGCGAAGGTGGCCGAGCAGGCGCCGGAGGCAGGCGTGGAGGGCGACACCGAGGGCGACACCGAGGGCGACGCCGAGGGCGACGACGGCTGGGACGGCGATGCCGACGGGGAGGACGGCGTCGAGGGAGACGGCTGGCTGCCGCCGAAGTTCACGTCGCTGCAGAAGTAGTACGACTGGTCGGAGTGGCTGGCCTGCCAGATGGTGTAGACCAGGGCCCGCCCGGAACGCCCGGAGACGCTCACCGGGATGTCCTGCTGCACACCGTTGGACTGCTGGTGGGTCCACTGCGCCGCCGGCGTGTTCGGGACCGACTTCACCAGTTCCAGGTCGGACCACTTCAGCGGTGTGGTGACCGGGTTGTATCCGGGCCGGGAGACGTACACCCGGATGTAGTCGGCGCCGTGCCGCGCGCCGTCGAAGAGCTGCACGGTGAACGAGTTGCCGATCGAGGTCGCCTTCCAATCGCCGACCGCGTCCATGGCGTTGTACCGGCCGCTCTCGGTGCGGCCGCCGCTGCACAACTGGCCGTCCGGGATGGCGCCCTGGTGGTTGCCGGCGACGCCCTCGCGGTACAGGCCGTTCCAGTTCCACATGGCGTTCGGGTTGGCCTGCCAGGCCTGCCAGCACATCGGATCCTCGGTCGCCATGGCCGGGTCCTGGAACTTGGAGCCCCAGCGCTCGAAGCAACCGTAGTTGCGCGAGGAGGGACCGATCACGTTGCCGTGCGCGCTGGCTGGCGCGCTCGGCGCGAAGAGCACGGCAGCAGCCGCGGCCAGGGCCGCGACGATGCTGGAGATCAAAAACTTGCGGCGTACGGGTGAGGACATGTGGGCTCAGCACTCCGTGAGCTCGGGACCGCCGCGTCGTGCGCGACGGCCTGCATCGGTGGACTCGCGGGAGCTGCCCATGCTCCCGCGTGCCGCGTGGCTCCGGCGGCAGTGCTGTGGCCACAGCCTGGCTCAACAATCGACCTAAGTCAATGATCTTCCGGCGTCAGGCCGTCCCCACGGTCCAGTTCTCCCCGAACTCGGTGCCACTACAGGCATCCGGCCCGTGTCCGGCGCGCATGCACACCCGGAACGTCACGGTACGGCCCTCCCCGAAATTGTGGTCGAAGCGGACGGTCTCGCCGACCGTGCCCGAACCCCAGTGGGTGCCCTCCCGCAGGGTGCCGTCCTTCCGGACGTAGCGGTACTCCACGTACGGCCGTTCGCCCGCGCCGGCTCGTCTGGTCACCGCGAAGCTGTCGCCCGTGGACTCGAAATACGCCTCCGCGAGCACGCGGCTGTTCTCGTCGTAGACCCGTGCCAGAGCGTCCTGGCCGGCGGCCGCGGTGGCGGCGCCCGGCGCCACGGCCACCGACCCGAGAACGGCGAGGGTTGCGGCGACTCGTCGCAGAATGATCATCATCGCCTCCGGTTGCACCGGTACGGCACGGCCGGTCGCCGCGTCGCCCAACACCGGGGGAGTGCCGACTGGATACCCGTCCTTGATCAGGTGAAAACCGGCCGGCGGATATTCGGATGCCACGCCGGGCCGGCATCCCTACGGTGAGGGGATGTCCGTTCACGCCGCCCGTGCCGCCGAGATCCTCATGCAGTTGTCCAACCCGACCCGGCTGCTGGCCTTCGCCGCGCTGGTCAAGGAGGGCAACAACGGCGCCACGCTCGCCGAGCTGTCGATCCACCTCGACCTGCCGAAATCCGAGGTCGGCGAGGTCTGCGGCCGGCTGGTCGGCGCCGGCCTGGCCACCGGCACCGGCAACGGCGTCTTCCGGGCTCGCGCCGACGTGCTGCGGGACGCGGCGCAGGCGCTCGTCCGGGTGCAGCCGGTCGCCCCGCTCCTGAGTGAGTACCCGCAACTCAAGTCCTATTTCTCGCACGGCCGCCTGACCAGCCTGCCGCCCACCATGAGCGAGCGGTACCAGCAGATCGGCGAGTTGTTCGCCCGGTTCCTCGCGGTTGAGGGCATCCTCACCGAGGACGAGGTGAACCAGCGGATCGCCGTGGTCGCCGACGACGTGGCCGCGGTCCGCCGGATGCTGGTCGAGACCGGCTGGCTCGAACGCGACCGGGCCGGCACCTCCTACGGCTCGGCGCGGGCGCTGCCGCAGCCGCCCGCGCTGAATCCCGCCTGACCGCTGCCGCGCGCTCCTCCCGTGACTGCGGGGGGGGCGCGCGGGGCGGATGACCCAGAAAGGTGGGGAGTCGTGCGTGACGTTCAGCGGGGCGGCGTCGCGCGGGACGATCGCGAGCATCGCGACGGCCAGGATCGCGGCGAGGACGCCGAGCATGCCGATGGCCGGCCGCAGCCCGCCGACCGCCGCCCCGACCCCCATGATCAGCACCGGCGACAGGAACTGGCCGACGAAGAGCGTGCCGGTCCACAACCCGGTGCCCCGCCCGCGCTGCTCGAACGACAGGCCGTTCGTGGCCCAGGTCAGCAGAGTCGGGAGCAGCAGGCCGGTGCCCGCACCGGTGAGGATCGCACCCACCGTGATCACCGGGACCGAGCCGCTGGCCCAGATCACCAGGAAGCCGGCGGACGAGAGCCCGAACGCCACCGGCAGCAGCGTGCGCGGCGTCTGCTTCGACAGCTTCGCGAACGACCCCGCGGCCACCGCGGTGGCGAGCGACATCAGGGCGCTGAGCGCGCCGATCGTCGCGGTAGCGGTGACCCCGGCCTCGTCCAGCACGAACGACAGCTCGACGATCAGCGCGTAGAAGACCACGCCGCCGGCCAGGGTGACCAGGCAGGGCGTACGCAGCTGCCGCCACGGGATCGGCGCCAGCCTGCCGGTGCGCGGCGCGCGCTCCGGCTGCCAGATCAACATCGCCATCGGCACGGCCAGCAGCACCGCCGCGAAGTAGAGCCAGAACGGGGTGCGCCAGCCGGACGAGCCGAGTGCACCGCCCAGACCGAGGAAGACCGTCGCGGAGACCGAGGCGAGCAGCGTCTGCAGGCCGAGGTAACGGCTGCGCCGCGCCCCGGACCAGTAATCGGCGATGAGCGTCGTGCAGCAGGTCATGATCGCCGCCTCGCAGAGTCCGACCAGGACCCGGCTGCCGATGATGGCGTGCAGCGACTCCAGGTAGAGCGGCGCGGTCCCGAAGATCGTGTAGCCGACCATCGCGGCGATGAGCACCCGCTTGCGGTCGATCGCGTCGGCGATGATCCCGGCGAACGGCGCGGTCAGGCCGATGATCAGCGCCGGGACGGTGAGGACGATCGGCACCAGCACGTCGGCGCCGGCGACACCGGCGAAGTGGTCGGTCATCTGCGGCAGCACGGGAGCGATGAGGACCGCGCCGAGCACGGAGAGGCAGCTGCCGGCGAGCAGGAGCACCAGCTGCGCCAGGCCGGCCTGGCGTGGCGGTGCGGAGGTGGCAACAGGCATGAAGGAGCCTTCCAGGGCGAAAAAGTCGGGGTTCCTTCGAGGCTTGGTCACGACGGTGGAGATCACCTGCTGATCTGGCGCGGACGCGCAGCGCAAGGTGGGCCGGAACAAGCCTCGGTGGTCCAGGTCACACTCGGTGGCCCTGACTATGTGCGGTGCCCGGTCATTCGCGGAAGACTGATCCGCTGATGCCCACCATCAGTCCGGCTGATGGCGCAGTTCCGCCGCGGCGGCCGTGAGGATTCCCCGCAGCCAGATGTGCGCCGGATCGTTGCGGTACAGCGGATTCCACCAGAACGCCTCGGCCACCGGTACCACCTCGAACGGGCACGGCAGCACGCGTACCCCGCTGACCGGCGCCAGCCGCCGGGCCAGCCGCTCCTGGATGAGCGCGACCCGGCGGGTCCCGGCGACCAGGAACGGCATCTGCAGGAACCCGTCGACCACCACGTCGACCCGGGCCTCGACGCCGAGCATCCGCAGCTGCCGGGCCGCCGAGGCGAACGCCGTCGGCCCGTTGAACAGCGCCACCCAGGGCAGTTCGCCGAGCTGTTCCAGGGTCAGGGCGTCACCGACGTCGGGATGGTCGCCGTCCACGATGCACACCCACCGGTCGGAGTAGAGGTCCAGGTAGGGCAGGTCGGTGACGAAGCCGTGCGGGATGAAGAGCCCGTCGGCCGAGCGGAGCGTCTCGGCGGCGTGGTCGACGGCATACGGGGTGGTCTGCCGCAGGTGCAGCCGTGCGCCGGGGGCGGCCGCGGCGAGGCGGCGGGCGACCAGCGGGCCGAGGATGGTCGCGGCGTAGTCGGAGCTGACGATGACGAACTCGCGGTCCAGCCCGGACGGGTCGAACTCGGCGGTCGCGTCGAAGACCCGGCGCACCCCGGCCAGGGCCGATCCGGTGAGGGCGGCGACCCGGGTGGCGAGCGGGGTCAGGTCGTACCGGTTGCCGACCCGGACCAGCAACTGGTCGCCGAAGTGCCGCCGCAACCGGCCGAGCGCGCCGCTGACCGCCGGCTGGCTGACCCCGAGCGACTCCGCGGTCCGGGTCACGTTCCGCTCCCTGAGCAGGGTGTCGAGGGTGACGAGCAGGTTCAGATCGAGGTTTGCCAGCACCCGGTCGACGGCCATCCGGCAACTATAAGCGGCGGCTATGGCTGGGATCAGCAACTTGAGCTTCCCTGATGACCCGAAGCGAAGGACAGTGGTCCCAGTCACACGAAACAGGAGGGAAACCGCCGTGCCAGCAGTTCGTAACGTTCTGGTTGTCGGTGGGGGTGCCGCCGGCGCTGCCGCGGCGATCCTGCTCGCCGAGGGCGGTGTCTCGGTCGACCTGGTCGACTGCAAGCCCGACGTGTCCGCGGTCGGTTCCGGCATCACCCTGCAGGGCAACGCCCTGCGCGTGCTGCGCGAGCTGGGAGTCTGGGACCAGGTCAAGGCCGGGGGGTACGAGTTCGACACGCTCGGCCTGCGCGCCCCCGACCCGGCCGGCTCCCTGATCGCCGAGCTCACCGACCTGCGCACCGGCGGCCCGGACCTGCCCGCCACGCTCGGGATGTACCGGCCGGCCCTCGCGCGGATCCTCATCGACCGAGCGGCCGCGGCGGGCGCGAAGGTCCGCTTCGGCACCCGGCCGGCCGCCCTCTCCCCGGACGGCGAGGTCACCTTCGCCGACGGCACCTCGCAGACGTACGACCTGGTCGTCGGCGCCGACGGGATCCGCTCGTGGACCCGCCGCCAGCTGGGCATCGACTGCGAGCCGCAGCCGGTCGGCATGGGCATCTGGCGCACCTTCACCCGCCGCCCGCCGAGCGTGACCCGGACGGACCTCTACTACGGCGGTCCGGCCTACATCGCCGGGTACTGCCCGACCGGCGAGGACACCATCTACGCGTACCTGGTCGAGGACGTTCGGGACCGGTCCGGGCTGTCGCCGGAGGAGAAGCTCGCCACCATGCGGGGCCTCGCCGGGGCGTACCACGGGCCGTGGGACGAGATCCGCGACGGCCTGACCGACCCGGCCACGGTCAACTACACCGCCTTCGAGAGCCACGTGCTGGACGGCCCGTGGAACCGGGGCCGCGTGGTGCTGATCGGCGACGCCGCGCACAGCTGCCCGCCCACCCTGGCCCAGGGCGCCGCGCAGGCTCTCGAGGACGCCGCCGTCCTGGCCGGGCTGCTGCTGCGGGACAGCGAGGTGACCGACTCGCTGTGGCAGGAGTTCACCGCCCGCCGCCTGGAGCGCGCCAAGACGGTGGTCGAGGCCTCCCTGCAACTGGCTCGCTGGCTGCTCGCCCACGAGCGCGGTGACGTACCTGGCCTGATGGGCCGCATCGCACACCTGGTCGCCACGCCGGCCTGAAAGGACCTCTTGTGAGCAACGACGAACGACTCATCACCCACCTGCGGCACGTCGACCTCGCGGTGCCGGACTACGACAAGCAGCTCGAGTTCTACACGACCATGTGGGGCCTGGACGCCGAGACCACCGACGAGGGCCTCGCGTTCCTGGCCGCGGCCGGTTCACCGGAGCACTACTCGGTACGCCTGCGCAAGGCCGCCGAGAAGCGCCTCGACCTGATCGCCTTCGGCGCGGCGAACGAGGCCGACGTGAACGCGCTCGCCGAACGGCTCGGCCGCTCCGGGATCAAGCTGGTCACCGAGCCGGGCAAGCTGCTCACCCCCGGCGGCGGGTACGGCTTCCGCTTCTTCGACATCGACGGCCGCACGGTCGAGGTCTCCTGCGACGTGGCCGTCCGGCAGCACCGCAAGCTGGAGGAGGGCGAGTCCGTACCGGTCAAGCTCTCCCACGTGGTGATCAACTCGCCCAACCCGGAGGCCACCGTCGCCTTCTACAACCGGCACCTCAACTTCGCTCTCTCGGACACCCTGATGCACCCGCGGATGGGCGAGATGATGTGGTTCATGCGGACCAACCGCTGGCACCACAGCCTCGCGATCGCGCGTGGCCCGCACGTCGCGCTGCACCACGCGTCGTTCGAGATGCGCGGCATCGACGAGTACATGCGCGGCACCGGACGGCTGCTGCGCGGCGGCGTGGAGAAGGTCTGGGGACCGGGCCGGCACATGGCCGGCAACAACACCTTCAGCTACTTCCTCGACCCGCACGGCAACACCATCGAGTACACCACCGAGCTGGAGGAACTCGACGAGGACACCTGGCACCCGCACCTGTACGACTTCTCCGACCCGGCGGTCAGTGACCAGTGGGGGACCGCGAACCCGATGAACGAGTTCGTGGCCCGGCAGTCGTTCAACGACGTCGACCGCGGCGTCTTCGTCGCCCCGCCGGTCTGATGCGCCTCGCCACCTTCCGGCACGAGGGCCGGACCCGGACCGGCATCGTCGAGGGCGACCAGGTTCGCCCGTTCCTCGGTGACCCCGGCATGCGCGAGATCATCGAGACCGGCTGGGCCGGGCGGGACACCGCTTCCGGCGTACCCCTGAAAGAAGTGCGCCTGCTGGCGCCGCTGCGCCCGGCCTCGATCCGCGACTTCGTCGCGTTCGAGGAGCACGTCGAAGGGGTCCGGCGCAGCATCGACGGTGCCAGCGGGGTGCCGGAGGCGTGGTACGCCGCGCCGACCTTCTACTTCACCAACCCGCACACCGTGCTCGGCCCGGACGACTCGGTGCCGTTCCCGGCCGGCTCGGTGGCCCGCGACTTCGAGCTCGAGGTCGCCGCGGTGATCGGGCCGAATGAAACGATCTTCGGCTACACGATCTTCAACGACTGGTCCGCGCGCGACCTGCAGAGCCGCGAGATGAAGGTCAGTCTCGGCCCGGCCAAGGGCAAGGACTTCGCCACCACCCTGGGCCCGTGGATCGTGACCGCCGACGAGCTCGACGGCTTCAAACGCGACGGCTTCCTCGACCTGTGGTGCTCGGCTAGCGTCAACGGCGTCGAGGTCGGCCGTGACCTGCTCAGCAACATGGGCTGGACCTTCGAGACCATGCTCGCCTACGCGGCCCGGGACAGCCGGGTCGTCGCCGGGGACGTGCTCGGGTCCGGCACCGTCGGCAACGGCGGCTGCCTGGCCGAGCTGTGGGGACGCAACGGCAGGCAGGACCCGCCCCCGCTGCGTGACGGCGACGTGGTCACCCTGACCGTCGAGGGCATCGGCAGCCTGACCAACCGGATCGCCTCCGCAGCCCCGGCCTCTCCTCTTGCTCCGGTCCGCCGCCGCGACCCGGCGAACGCACGTTCCGAAAGGCAGCACTGAATGTTCGAGTACTTTCCCGGCAACTACGTCTGGAACCTGGGCGTCGTCGCCACCCTGAACAGCGGCGGGCTGATCGACGAGGTGGACCGGGCCTGCCGTCCCATCCGCGAGCTGGCCGCGCAGGGCTCGGACGTCGGCACCAGGGAGTTCATGGCGTCCTGGGCGTCGGTCGCCGAGGATCTGGCGACGCAGGCCGCCGCCGACGAGGCGGCCGGTCACCTGCGCACCGCCGGTCAGAAGTACCAGCGGGCCACCAACTACCTGGCCCAGGCCGAGCGGATGCAGAGCGCCAAGTCGCCCGACCGCAACGCCTTCTACCAGCGGCTGCTCGACCTGCAACAGAAGGCGTTCGACCTGATCGACCCGGCGACCACGCGGGTGGCCGTTCCGTTCGAGGGCGCGCTGCTTCCGGCGTACTTCACGAAGGCCCCGGCCACCGGGCCGGCGCCGACCATCATCCTGTGGAACGGGCTCGACTCGACCAAGGAGCACATGTACGCCTCGGGGTTCGCCCACGAGCTGGCCGCCCGCGGGATCAACACGCTGATGGTCGACTGCCCCGGCAGTGGCGAGGCGCTGCGGTTCCTGGGTCTCACCTCGCGTGTGGAGACCGAGGACTGGGCGGCGGCGTGCGTCGATTACCTGCTCACCTGCGATGACGTCGTCCCCGGGAAGATCGGGCTCGTCGGATGGTCGCTGGGTGGCTACTACGCGCCGCGCGCCGCCGCGTTCGAGAAGCGGCTCGCGCTCTGCGTGGCCTGGGGTGCCAACCACGACTGGGGCGCGGTGCAGAAGCGCCGGCTCGAACGTGAGGGCGAGAACCCGGTCCCGCATTACTGGGATCACGTGCTGTGGGTGTGGGGCGAGACCGATCTGGACACGTTCATCGAGAAGGCGTCCTCGGTCAACCTGGACGGGGTGGTCGAGAAGATCACCGTGCCGTTCCTGATCTGTCACGGCGAGAACGACCGGCAGATCCCCCTCGAGTACGCGCACCGCTCCTACCAGCAGGCGGTCAACTCGCCGCGCCGGGAGCTTCGGGTCTTCACGGCCGCCGAGGGCGGGGCGGAACACATCGGGCTGGACCACTTCGCGCACGTGCAGACGTACATCGCCGACTGGATCGCCGGAGAGTTCGCGTGATCGACCGTACCGACCCGGCGGGCGCCATCGCGGCGGCGGCCAAACGCTGCTCCAACTGGGGCCGGTGGGGCCCGGACGACGTACGCGGCACCATGAACTTCCTGACCCCCGAGAAGCGCAAGCAGGGCGCATCGCTCGTGCGGCGCGGGGTGTCGTTCTCGCTGTCGCAGTCGTTCGACGCGAACGGCCCGCAGAAGGGCTGGCGCCGGCGCACCAACCCGGTACACACCATGCTCGACACCGGGACCGACGCGGCCGCCGGCGTGCAAGGCTTCCCGCACGGCATCGGCGGCGCCGACGACGTCATCGCCATGCCGCTGCAGTGCTCCACCCAGTGGGACGGCCTCGGGCACATCTTCGACCACGGCATCGCCTGGAACGGCCGCCGCGCGGCCGACGTGGTGACCAGCCTCGGCGACGCGGTGACCGGCATCGAGACGGTGGCCTCGGTCGTCGCGGGCCGGGGCGTCCTGCTGGACGTCGGTCGCCATCTCTCGCCCGGCGGCGAGCTCGCCGATGGCTTCGCCATCACGGAGGAACACCTCGCCGCCACCATCGCGGCGCAAGGTTCGGCGGTGGGCCGGGGAGACATCGTTCTGGTACGCACCGGACAGCTCACCCGCGCCCGCCGGAACGGCTGGGGCGACTACGCGGGCGGACCGGCCCCCGGCCTGTCGTTCACCACCGCCGACTGGCTGCACCGCACCGAGATCGCCGCGATCGCCACTGATACGTGGGGTTTCGAGGTGCGCCCGAACGAGTTCGACGACGCCTTCCAGCCGTTGCACCAGGTGGCGATCCCGCACATCGGCCTGTTCCTCGGCGAGATGTGGGATCTGGACGCGCTGGCCGAGGATTGCGCCGCCGATGGCGTCTACGACTTCTGGCTGACCGCCGCCCCTTTGCCGATCACGGGTGCTGTCGGCTCCCCGGTGAACCCGATAGCCGTCAAGTAGTGGCATGCTGCTTTACTATGGCACTAGTAAAGCAGTAAGGGGCTACCGTGTTCGTCTTCCGGCTCGACACCCACTCCGGCGTGCCGCCGTACCTGCAACTCGTCCAGCAGGTCCGCCAGGCGGTGCTGCTGGGCTTTCTCCAACCCGGTGACCGCCTCCCGCTCATCCGCGAGGTGGTCGAGGATCTGGCGATCAATCCGAACACCGTCGCCAAGGCGTACCGGCAGATGGAGCAGGAGGACCTGGTCACCGGCCGGCCCGGCCAGGGCACGTTCGTCAATGAACAGCAGTCGGCCGTGATGTCGGCATCGACGTACACGTCGCTGCGCCGCGGCCTGGCGACCTGGCTGCGCCGCGCCTACGCGGCCGGCCTCGACGAGCAGGCGGTCGACGCGCTCTTCACTTCCGTCCACCAGCAGACGAGGAATGAGGAAGCGGCGTGACAGCGACCGAGTTCGCGCTGCGCACCGACGGTGTGGGCAAGCGGTACCGGAAGGGCTGGGCGCTTCGCGACTGCACCCTGGCCCTGCCGGCGGGCGGCGTGATCGCCCTGGTCGGGCCGAACGGCGCGGGCAAGACCACGCTGCTGCGCCTGGTCGTCGGGTTGCTGGCACCGAGCACCGGCACGGTCGAGGTCCTCGGCCACGACGTCACCGCCAGCACCCCGCAAACTCTGTCCCGGGTCGGGTTCCTGGCCCAGGACCACCCGCTGTACAAGCGCTTCACCGTCGCCGAGATGCTCCGCTTCGGCCGGGCCTGCAACCTGCGGTTCGACCAGGGGCTGGCCGAGCGCCGGCTGGCGAAGCTGGGCATCCCGCTCGACCGCAGGGCCGGTACGCTCTCCGGCGGCCAGCAGGCCCAGGTCGCTCTGGCTCTGGCCCTGGCGAAGCGGCCGGACCTGCTCGTCCTCGACGAGCCGGTGGCCAGCCTCGACCCGCTGGCCCGGCACGAGTTCCTGCAGGTCCTCATGGGCGCGGTGGCCGAAGGCGGGGTGACCGTCCTGTTCTCCTCCCACGTCGTGCACGAGCTGGAGCGCGTCTGCGACCACCTGGTCGTGCTCAACAACGGCCGGGTCACGCTCACCGGTGACATCGACACCCTTCTCGCCGAGCACCGGCTGCTCGTCGGCCCGCGCACGGCCACCGACCTCGACCGGGCCGGCACCGTCGTGGAGGCCGTCCACAGCGACCGGCACACGACCCTGCTGGTACGCGACGGCGCGATCCCAGCCGCGCCGGGGTGGCAGGCCCAGCCGGTCGCGCTGGAGGACCTGGTGCTGGCGTACCTGCGCCGGCCGTCCGAGCCGAGCGCCGCGGTCACGCCGGAGGTGGCAGCATGACCGCCTGCACCGAGCGGCAGACGCGCGAGTTGCGCACACAGGGCGCAGGCGAGGGCGAGAAGGGCATGCGAGAGGTCGGCACAGCATGACGTGGTTGATCTGGCGCCAGCACCGGACCGAGGTCTGCGTCCTGGGTCTGCTCGTCGGCATGTTCGGCATCGCCCTGCTCGTGCTCGGGACGCAGGCCCACGAGCTGTTCCCCGGCGGTCCCGCCCGGTGTGCGGGAGAGGCCGGTATGAACGAGGCCTGCGCGGCCTCCTTCCGCCGGCTCGACGAGGAGTACGGGTACGTCGAGAACCTCCTGGCGGCCTTCTATCTGGTCCCCGTCGTCATCGGTGCGTTCCTCGGTGCGCCACTGCTCGCGCGCGAACTGGAGGACGGCACCTGGCAGCTCGCCTGGACGCAGGCCGTGCCGCGGATGCGCTGGCTGGCGGCCAAGCTCGTGGCACTGGCCGGCGTCACCGTCGCGCTCACCGGGATGTTCACCGCGGTGCTCACCTGGTTCCGTCAGCCGTTCGACGCGTGGGAAGGGCGGTTCCAGTACGACGCCTTCGACCTGGAGGGACTTGTTCCGCCTGCGTACGCGCTGTTCGCGTTCGGCGTCGCCACCGCCGCCGGGGCGATCCTGCGGCGCAGCCTGCCCGCGTTCGGCGTCGCGTTCGGAGCGTTCCTCGCCGCCCGGATGTCGGTGGGGCTGTTGGCCCGTCCCGCGTACGCCACGCCGCTCACCACCATGGAGCCGGTCGGGGTCGGCGGCTCGACGGACCGGCCCGTGCCCGGCTTCGCTGACTGGATGATCGAACACGGCTACGCGGACGCCACCGGGCGCAGGCTGAGCTGGACCGAGTACTACGAGCTGGAGGACGCCGCCAACCGGGCCGGCACCAACCTCAACCAGTTCCTGCACGCGCGGGGCATCCAGCAGTTCGGTGTCTACCACCCGGCCGACCGGTTCTGGACGTTCCAGCTCATCGAGGCGGCCCTGTTCCTTGCCGTCGCGGCGGTCCTGATCGGTGTGGTCGTGTGGCGGGTACGGCGCCGCATGATCTAGAGAGGGTCTTGTCCGCCCCAATGTGGGTGCTGCCTAGCGGCCGTTGAGACAGCGCTGAGCGTGGGCCAAGCAAGATCACCGTACCGATGCACGGGATAGGGACCGCCGGGCGCGAGCGGAAGCGGAAGTGGGCGCCGGCCTCGCGGTTGGCGGAACGCGAGGCCGGCGCGGTCTCAGTTCGCCGTCGCGACGGCGGGGTGGGTGCGGCGCCTGGTCACCCAGCGTTCGAAGAGCAGGGTGGTGAGCGGGGGGATCGACGAGGCCAGGCCGAAGAGGGTGCGCCACAGCGACCAGCGTTCGGCGCGCGCTACCCAGAGGGTGGCGGCCAGGTAGGCGACGAACAGTGCCCCGTGCAGACGGCCGAACAGCCAGACGCCGGCCTCGGTGGTCTCGGTGACGTACTTCAGGTACATGCCGGCCAGCAGGCCGGTCCACGAGATCGCCTCGGCGATCGCGGTCACCCGGAACACCCGGAACGCTTGCACGTGGTTCTCCTTCCCGGATCTTGACTGCGCTGACGGTACGGGACCGAAGATGAGCGTTTGCTGTGGGATTAATCGTCTCCTTTCGGGTATCTCGCACCAGCACGCAGCAAACGAGGGGGAACCGTGCCGGACATCATCGAGATCATCAAGGATCAGCACCGCCAGGTGGACGAGCTCCTGACGCGCGCGGCGGAAGAGGGCGCCGACGCCGAGGCCACCGCCGGGCGGGTCCCGGAGGAGGGGCCCGATCATCTGAGCCGGCACGACCTGTACGAGAAGGCGAAGGACCAGCAGATCCCCGGGCGTTCCAAGATGTCCCGGGATCAACTGGCCGAGGCGCTCGGCGAGAGCTGACACTGGTGTCGTGGAACGAACGGACCGGATGCGCCCGTGCCGCCGATGCGGTCACCCCACCCGGGTGGACCGCATGGTGCAGGGATACGGGCGCAACTGTGCCGCCCTGCTCGGGCTGACCGGCGGCACGGTCGACACCGGGCACGCCGGGCCCGATCTGCTCGACCTGATCGAGGTCGAGCCGGAGGACCACTGCGACGGCTGGGACCGCCCGGCTGACGCCGCGTCGCCTACTTCACGCCGACGCCGGCCAGGCTGACGGAGGCGATCGCCTCCGGCAGCCGCAAGTCCCCCGCGGCGGGCCGCCACTCGGGCACGGGCACCAGACCGGGCGCGGCCAGCCTCCAACCGTCGAAGAACCGGGTGACCTGCCTGTGCGCCCGCGGCACCAGCGGGGTGCCGGTGCGGTTGTAGAGATCGGTGACGCTGTCCACCAGTTCCGGGCGTGCCTCGGCGGTGACGTGCGAGATCGCCAGGTGGCTGCCGGGAACGACGGCCTCGCGATAGGCGACCATCGCCGAGTCGAGTGCCGGGCTGTCCGGGACGAAATGCAGCACGGCGATCATCAGGACGGCGATCGGGCGGCTCAGGTCCAGCAGGTCGCGGACCTCCGGCTCGTCCAGCAGCACGCCGGGCTGCTGGAGGTCCCCGTGCACCACGGCGGCGTGCGGGTCGTCGCCGAGCACGTGCCGGCCGTACAGCACGGCGGTCGGGTCGATGTCGACGTAGACCACCCGGGCGTCGGGAGTGGTGCTCCGGGCCACCTCGTGCACGTTGCCCTCGGCCGGGATGCCCGAGCCGAGGTCCAGGAACTGGCAGATCCCGTGGTCGGTCGCGTACCGGACGGCCCGGCGCAGGAAGGCCCGGTTGGCCCGCACGATGAGCGGAATCTCCGGCAGCAGTTCGACGGCCCGGGCGGCGACCGCGCGGTCGGCGGCGAAGTTGTGCGTACCGCCCAGGAACGCGTCGTAGATGCGGGCGGCGCTCGGGCGGTTCGGGTCGATGGTGGCGGGTGCATCTGGCGTAGTGCTCACTACGCCAGGTTTTCCCAGATTCGCCATCCTCGTACCTGAAATATCCCGATAGACGTACTTTAGAGGACGGGAGGTAGCGGTGGAGTCACGCGAGATCCCGGGGCTCCTGCTCGACACCGCCCCGGACGCGATCATCGTCAGCCGCTCGGACGGCATCATCACCCTGGCCAACCGCCGGGCCCACGACATGTTCGGCTACCCCGCCGGCGAATTGGTGGGCACCTCGATCGACAACCTGGTTCCGGACGAGGTCCGGGAAGGGCATCCGGAACAGCGGGCCAGCTACCTCAGTGGGGAGCATCCACCCCTGCGCCGGCTGCCGCTGCGCGGCCTGCGCCGCGACGGCAGCGTCTTCCCCGTGGAGGTCTCGCTCTCCGCGACGGCCGCTCCCGACGAGGTGATGTACGTGACCGCGGTGCTCCGCGACGACACGGCCCAGCGGGAGGCGGCCCGGACCCGCGCGCTGCTCGCCTCGATCGTCCAGTCGTCGCACGACGCGATCGTCACCGTCGACGTGGAGGGCCGGGTGCTCTCCTGGAACCCCGGCGCGGAGATGCTCTACGGATATCCGGCCGCCGACATGATCGGCCGGTCGATCGACGAGATCATCCCGGTGGGCCGGCGTACCGACGAGGCGCAGGTCCGGCTCCTGGTCCGTCTCGGCGGCCGGGTGGACCGCTACCGCAGCGTCCGGCAGAACGCCAAGGGCGAGAACGTCGCGGTCTCCATGCTGATCTCCCCGCTGCTCGACGAGAGCGGCGCGATCTTCGGCACCACCAGCATCGCCCGCGACATCAGCGAACGGGAACGCGTCGAGGCCCGGGTCCAGGCGTTTCTCGACGCCGCCCCGGACGCGATGCTCGGTGTGGGCGAGTCCGGCGAGGTGGTGCTGGTCAACGCCGAGGCCGAACGCCTTTTCGGCTACCCCCGCTACGACCTGCTGCACATGCCGCTCGGGCAACTGCTGCCGGACGGTCTGCCACCGGTCTCGGCGGTGCTGCGTACCGGCGGGGACAGCACCCCGCTCGACACCGAGCGCGCCGGCACGGACTCCGCCGACCCGGTCGACCAGCGCTGGGCCACCCGCCGGGCGCTGCGCCGGGGCAGCACCGAACTGCCGGTCGACATCGCGTGCAGCTCCCTGCGTACCGACAGCGGCGTGATCATCGTGGTGGTGGTCCGGGACATCACCGAGCGGCTCGCCGCCGAGGAGGAGCGCCGCCGGCTGCGTGAGGAGACCGACCGGCAGCGCCTCGAAGCCCGGATGCAGCAGGCGCAGCGCCTGGAGAGCCTGGGCCAGCTGGCCGGCGGCATCGCCCACGACTTCAACAACCTGCTCGCGGTCATCCTGAACTACGCCTCGTTCATCGTCGAGGACGCGGCGGGCAGCCCACCGGCCGTCGACGCCGAGCAGATCGCCCGGGCCGCGCGGCGCGGCAGCGACCTCACCCACCAGCTGCTCGCCTTCGCCCGGCGCGAGGTGATCCGGCCCCGCCCGCTCAACCTGAACGCCGTGGTCACCGAGGTGCACCAGATGCTCGAGCGGTCCCTCGGTGAGCACATCGCACTGACCGTACGCACCACCGCCGGCCTGCCGTCCGTGATGGCCGACCCGGGCCAGCTCGAACAGGTCCTGGTCAACCTGGCGGTGAACGCCCGCGACGCGATGCCGACCGGCGGCCGGCTCACCATCGACACCGCCCCGGTGCAGGTGGATGCCGATCACGCCGCCGCCCGCGCCGGCCTCAGCACCGGCCGCTACGTACGCCTGCGCGTCTCCGACACCGGCACCGGCATGCCGAAAGAGGTGATCGACAAGGCGTTCGAGCCGTTTTTCACCACCAAACCGAGCGGACAGGGCACCGGTCTGGGCCTGGCCACCGTCTACGGCATCATCACCCAGGCCGGCGGCACCGTGCAGATCTACTCCGAGCCGGGTATCGGCACCACCTTCACGATCCTGCTGCCCGCCACCGACGTCCAGGCGCAGGAGGCCGTGGCCGAGGAGGCCACGCCCGAGCTCACCGGGCACGGCGCGACCGTGCTCGTGGTCGAGGACGAGGACGCACTGCGCGAGGTGACCTGCCGCATCCTGAAGCGCGGCGGGTACACCGTACTGGCCGCCGGGGGAGGGGAGGAGGCCTTGCGGCTGGCCACCCAGAACACGGTGGACGTCCTGCTCACCGACGTGATCATGCCCGGGATGCTGGGCAAGGACCTGGCCGACACGGTCCTGCGGACCTGGCCGGACACCAAGGTGCTGTTCATGTCCGGGTACGCCCAGCCGGTCCTGACCACCCACGGCACCCTCTCCTCCGACGTGCACCTGCTGGAGAAACCGTTCACCGGTGCCGAATTGATGCGCGCCCTGCACGACGAGCTGCAAGCCAAGCCGTGATGGGGTAGACCGGAGTCATGTGGACATCGGCCGTCGTCGCTCTCTCGCTGCTGCCCGTCGCCGCGCCCGGGGTCGATCAGCAGTACCTTCCCGCCGACAAGACCGGCTTCCTCACCTCGGCGGACACCCGCAGCAAGGTGTGGGCCACCGTGCAGCGTTCCGGTGGCCTCGGCGAGATCTTCTACCCCGACATCGGTACGCCGAGCGCGCGCACCCTCCAGTTCGTCCTGGCCGGCCCGGACGGGCGGGCGGTCCGCGCCGAGCAGGCAGCCGACGTCACCACGTCACTGACCGACGAGCGCAGCCTCAGCTACCGGCAGGTCTTCACCGAGCGGCGGGGCCGGTGGCGGCTGACCGCGTCGTACACCACCGATCCGCGCGCCGCCGGCGTCCTGGTCGATCTGCGGCTCAGCACGTCCGGTGACCGCCCGTACCGGCTGTACGCGATCTACGACCCGGCGCTGGGCAACACCCGTGGCGGCGACTCCGGCCGTACCCAGGGCGACGCCCTGCTGGCCTCCGACGGGCCGGTGGCGAGCGCGTTCGCCGCCTCGCCCGCCTTCGCCGCGACCTCGAGCGGATACGCCGGTACGTCGGACGGCTGGACCGACCTGGCCGACGGCCGGATGGACTGGCATCACCGGGTGGCCGCCCCGGGCAGCCTCGTCCAGACCGGCGAGACCACCGTCACGGGCCGTCCCGGCCACGCCCGCGCCACGCTGGCGCTGGGATTCGGGCCGTCCGGTGCGCAGGCCCTCGGCGTCGCCCGGGCCGCGCTGGACCGCGGATTCGGCCCGGTCCGGCGGGACTACGCCCGCGGCTGGGCGCGATATCTGAAGAGCATCGATCGTCCGCCGGCCGGCGCCGACCCCCGCCTCTACCGGGTCTCCGCGATGGTCCTGGCCGCGAGCGAGGACAAGACCCATCGCGGCGCGTACGTGGCCGCTCCGGCCGCACCGTGGGCGTTCGGCCGGGACGACCCGTCCGGCCCGTACCACCTGATCTGGGCCCGGGACCTCTACCAGATCGCCACCGGCCTGCTGGCCGCCGGCGACCGGGCCGGCGCCGAACGGGCCCTCGACTACCTGTTCACCGTCCAGCAGAAGCCGGACGGGTCGTTCCCGCAGAACTCCCGCCTGGACGGCACACCGGTGTGGGAGGGACTCCAGCTCGACGAGGTGGCCCTGCCGATCGTGCTCGCGTACCAACTGGGGCGCACCGACGCGAACACCTGGCGCGGGGTGAAACGGGCCGCTGACTTCCTGATCGGTTACCAGGGCGCGCCGTCCACGCCGCAGGACCGGTGGGAGAACCAGTCCGGCTTCTCGCCGGCCACCATCGCGGCCGAGATCGCCGGGCTGGTCTGTGCCGCCTCGATCGCCCGCGCCAACGGCGACGCGGCCTCGTCGGCGCGCTATCTGGCGACCGCCGACCAGTGGCAGGCGAAGGTCAAGGACTGGACGGTGACCAGCACCGGGCCGTACTCGGCCGAGCCCTACTTCCTGCGGCTCACCAAGGACGGGCAACCGGATCGCGGCACCACCTACGACATCGGCGACAGCGGGCCGGTCGCCGTGGACCAGCGGCGGGTCGTCGATCCGGGCTTCCTCGAGCTGGTCCGCCTGGGCGTGCTGCCGGCCGCCGATCCGGTCATCCGCAACAGCCTCGTGGTGGTCGATGAGCAACTCGGCGTACCCACCGCACGCGGCCTCTTCTGGTACCGAGCCTCGTTCGACGGCTTCGGCGAGAAGGCCGACGGCAGTCAGTGGGAGTACGACCTGCCGCCGGGCTCCCGGATCACCCGGGGCCGGGCCTGGCCGCTGCTCAACGGCGAGCGCGGCGAGTACCTGATCGCCGCCGGTCGCCACCGGTCCGCCCGGGTCCAGCTGGAGACCATGGCCCGCGCCGCCGGACCGGGCCTGCTGCTGCCCGAGCAGGTCTGGGACCGCCAGCCGCCGTACCGCGAGCCCGGCACCCCGACCACCTCGGCCACCCCGCTGACCTGGACGCACGCCCAGTACCTGCGGCTGGCCCGCGACCTCGAGGCCGGCCGGCTCCTGGAGCAGCCGGACGTGGTCGCCGCCCGCTACCTCACGGCGCCGAGACCGCGGACAGGATGATCCCGAGACACCCGCAGACCGCCAGCGTCACCGCGACGACCAGCAGGATCAGCGCGGCGGTCTGGCCCGGGTAACGCTGCGGCGGCGCGCCGAGCGCGCCGCCCATGAAGGAGAGCAGCGGCGCCCGGTACTCCAGCTCGACGGTGTGCCCGGGCGGTGCCACGACGGTGGTGTCGGCGGCGCCGATCCGGGCCGGCATCAGGTACGGCACGTGCACGTGCACCAGGTGCGGGCCGAGCGCCACCGACGTCACGACCCGTCCCCAGGTCGCCGGCACGTCCTGGCCGTCCACCTCCAGGACCGGGGTGTAGAGGCGGAGCAGGAACGCGAGGGGTGCGTATTTCAGCGTGACCGCGATCGCCGAGCCGCCGCTCGCGCGTGGCGTATCGACCGGCGGGAAGCCGGGCAGGACGGGCCGGTGTGGCGGGGCTACCGTGGCCAACGCTGAACCTTTCCGGAGGTCGCCCGGGAAGAATATGCCGGATCCGGGAGAGGCGTCCAAAATGGATCTTCAGATCCGGCTAGGATGATGCCCCACCCGATCCCGACCGCACCCGGAG
Organism: Actinoplanes aureus; assembly: GCF_015704865.1. GTDB lineage: Bacteria > Actinomycetota > Actinomycetes > Mycobacteriales > Micromonosporaceae > Actinoplanes > Actinoplanes aureus. Next base: position 58,393 of record NZ_JADQTO010000040.1, read on the forward strand.
GACGGCCTTGACCAGTGGAAACACCGTGGATCAGCAGACCGCCTCACCGGCCCGCCGATGGAACTACTGGCTCGGCGGCAAGGATCACTTCCAGGTCGACCGGGACTCCGGCGACCGGATCGCGCACGCGTTCCCGGCGATCCGGGTGGCCGCTCAGCAGGGCCGCGCGTTCCACGGCCGGGCCATCCGCTACCTGACCCGCGAGGCCGGCATCCGGCAGTTCATCGACATCGGCACCGGTCTGCCCGCGCCCGGCAACACCCACGAGGTGGCGCAGGCCATCGCACCGGACTCGAAGGTCGTCTACGTCGACAACGACCCGATGGTGCTGGCGCACGCCCGAGCGCTGATGATCGGCGGTACGACGACGTACCTGAACGGCGACCTGCGCGACCCGGCCGCCATCCTGACCGCCGAGGAGCTGCGGTCGACGATCGACCTGAGCCGGCCGGTCGGCATCCTGCTGATCGCCGTGCTGCACTTCATCCCCGACGACGTGCGAGCCCGGGAGGTGGTCCGGGAGCTGATGGCCGCGGCGGCTCCCGGCAGCTACCTGGTGGCCACCAACTCGACCAAGGACTTCGTCGAGCCCCAGGTCGCCGCCAGATACGACGCGTTGCTCGCGGCCGGCCACGTGGACGCCTGGCCGCGCGACAAGGACGTGTTCGGCGGCTTCTTCGACGGCCTGGAGCTCATCGACCCGGGCGTCGTCGCCATCAGCGACTGGCGTCCCGAGCACGACAAGCGTCCCACCCCGGCCGAGGTGTCCATGTACGGAGCGGTCGGCGTCAAACCCCGGTGACGTAAACCTTGCGCAGTGGCTCGCTGACGTGCCAGACGGTACGGGTACCGGCGGCGAGCCGCACCAGGTCACCCGGGCCGATCGTCACCCGGTCGCCGCCCTCGACCTCGATCTCGGCGCGCCCGGCGAGCAGGACGAACGCCTCCTCGGCCTCGACGTCCCGCACGGCGCCGGCGCTCATCTCCCAGATGCCGATCTCGGCGCCGATTCCCGGCAGGGTGGTGACCGTGACCGCCCCGGTGGTCGGGCTCCCGCTGACCACCGCCTCGGCGTCGGCCGGCTCGTGCGGCACGGTCACTGCGGCGAGGGGAAAGACGGCGACAGGCTCCATGACCTTGCACAATAGCCGTACCCTCCGTTGTTAGTTTTCCGATCAAGACGGTTCGCAAGCGGGAGAAACATCGTGGTCTTCAAGAAGTTGCTGGGCGCGCTCGGAGTGGGCGGCCTCAGCGTGGACACTGTGCTGTCCAACCCCAGCACCTACCCGGGCGCACCGCTGACCGGCCAGGTCAACCTGGTGGGCGGCACCCAGGACGCCGACATCGAGCACATCACCCTCGGCCTGGTCACCCGCATGGAGGTCGAGGGCGGCGGCGGTGACTACTCGGCCGTGGCCGACTTCCTGCGGATCCCGGTGACCGGCCCGATGCGCCTCGCCACCGGCCAGCAGCTGTCCCTGCCGTTCCGGTTCGACATGCCGTGGGAGACGCCGATCACCACGGTCTACGGGCAGCAGCTGCGCGGCATGGTGATGGGTGTGCGGACCGAGGTGGCGATCGCCCGGGCCATCGACAAGGGCGACCTCGACCCGGTGCACGTGCACCCGCTGCCGATCCAGCAGCGCATCCTCGACGCGTTCTCCCAGCTCGGCTTCCAGTTCAAGTCGGCCGACCTGGAGCACGGGCAGATCTACGGCGTGCACCAGACGCTCCCGTTCTACCAGGAGATCGAGTATTACCCGCCCGCCCAGTACGCGCACGCCGGCATCAACGAGGTCGAGCTGACCTTCGTGACCAGCCCGCACGCCGTCGAGGTGGTCCTCGAGTTCGACAAGCGCGGCGGCCTCTTCACCCAGGGGCACGACACCTACGGCCGCTACACGGTGTCGCACGCCGACGCCGACACCACCGACTGGCGCCAGGTCGTCGACGGCTGGGTCCGCCAGGCGGTCGACAAGCGCAAGTCGATGCCGGGCTTCGGCGGTGGCTTCGGCCACCAGCAGCCCGGCTACGGGCACGGCCACCACGGCCACTACCGCAGGCACGGCGGCATGGGCGGCGCCGCTATGGGTATCGCGGGCGGTCTGGCCGCCGGCTACCTGGCCGGCGAGGCGATCGAGGAGGTCGGCGAGTCGTTCGAGGACTTCGGCGAGTAGAGACACGCGGTTCTTGACGGGCGAGGGTCTTCGTACCCTCGCCCGTCGCTTTTGGTCACTCGGCCCTGCTCAGGACCGCTGACGGCGCGAGACAACCGGGCAGCGCCGAACGCATATCCCACTCACTCTATGGGAAATGTATGTGTCCTGGGTCACAAAGTGGCTGACGGCGATGCCCTGGGCCGTCTACGTTTCAGGGCATGAACCGGAGCAAGCGTCTGACTCGGCGCCGCTTCGTCGACTACCTCCGGGTGTGCACCTGCGCCTGTTGAGTCCGACGGCGAAGCCCCCGCCGCCCTGACTGATCCACGCGCCGCCGCGCACCGTCGCCCGGCTGCTGCTCCCTGCCCACCCGGGCGCTGACTCGCACACCGGCCGCCGGCCCTCGCCGGCGCGCTGAACCCTGCCTTCCCACCGACGGCGTCGCACGCCGCGCGGTCGATGACACCTACCCCACGAAGGAGTCCCATGGCCACCCGCAGATCCGCACTCGCCGCCGCGGCCGCCGCCGTACTGACCGCCTCCCTGCTCTCCGCATGCGGCGGATCCGACGCTGCCGCCGCCGGCGAGCAGGCCAAGGAGCTGCGCTACCAGGGGTGGGTGGGTGCCGTGACGCCGGCGGAGCTGGCCGAGGATCTCGGCTATCTCGACGACGTGAAGCTGAAATGGATCGGCAACACCATCAGCGGCCCACAGGACATCCAGGCCGCCACCACCGGCGACACCGACTTCGGCGGCGCCTTCAACGGCGCGATCGTCAAGCTGAAGGTGTCGAAGGCGCCGATCACCGCGGTCGTCAGCTACTACGGCTCCGACAAGGGCAACTACAGCGGCTTCTTCGTGCTGGAGAACAGCCCGATCAAGAGCGCCAAGGACCTGATCGGCAAGAAGATCGGCGTCAACACGCTCGGCGCGCACTCCGAGGCGATCACCAAGACCTACCTGACCCGCGCCGGGCTCACCCCCGAGCAGATCAAGCAGGTCGAGCTGATCGTGGTGCCGCCGGTCAACACCGAGCAGTCGCTGCGGGCCGGCCAGATCGACGTCGCCGCACTCAGCGGCACGCTCCGCGACGTGGCGATCGAGCACGGCGGCATCCGTCCGCTGTACACCGACGTCGACCTGCTGGGCGACTTCAACGGCGGCAGCTACGTGCTGCGCAACGACTTCATCAAGAAGAACCCGGACACCGTACGCAAGTTCACCACCGGCGTCGCGAAGGCGGTCGACTGGTCCCGTTCGCAGCCGATCGAGACGGTCCACGCCAGGTTCACCGAGATCATCAACAAGCGCGGGCGCAACGAGGACACCAAGCAGGTCAAGTTCTGGAAGAGCTACGGCGTGGTGAGCCCGGGCGGCAAGATCGCGGACAACGACTTCAGCGTCTGGATCGAGTGGCTGAACAACACCGGCGAGCTCAAGAAGAACGACCTGAAGCCCGCCGACCTCTACACCAACGACTACAACGAGGTGGCCGCGCCATGAGCAAGATCCGCTTCGAGGGCGTGAGCAAGACCTTCGCGGCCCGGGGAACCACGGTCACCGCGCTGCAGGAAATCAACCTGGACGTGAACGAGGGCGAGTTCCTCGTCATCGTCGGCCCCAGCGGCTGCGGCAAGTCCACCCTGCTCGACCTGCTCGGCGGTCTCGCCTCGATCAGCAGTGGCCAGATCCTCGTCGACGGCAAGCCGGTCACCGGTCCCGGACTGGACCGCGGCATCGTCTTCCAGCAGTACGCGCTGCTGCCCTGGCGTACCGCGCAGGGCAACGTCGAGTTCGGGCTCGAGGCCAAGAACGTGCCCCGCAGGGAGCGCGCCGCGAAGGCCCGCGAGTACCTCGATCTGGTCGGCCTCTCCGGCTTCCACGACCGCTACCCGCACGAGCTCTCCGGCGGCATGAAGCAGCGGGTGGCGATCGCCCGCAGCCTCGCCTTCGACCCGGACGTGCTGCTGATGGACGAGCCGTTCGCCGCCCTCGACGCGCAGACCCGCGACGGCCTGCAGGACGAGCTGCTGCGGATCTGGGAGAAGACCGGCAAGACCATCGTCTTCATCACCCACGGCATCGAGGAGGCCGTCTACCTGGGCCAGCGGGTGGCCGTGCTGACCTCCCGCCCGGGCCGGATCAAACAGATCGTGGACATCCCGATCGACGCCCGCTCGGCCACCGAGGACCTGCGCTCCGACCCGCAGTTCGCCCACTACCGGCATGAGATCTGGACCCTGCTGCGCGACGAGGTCAACAAGGCCCGCAGCGAAGAACTGGAGGTCAACCGTGTCTAGCCTGACCGAAACACCGGTCGCGGTCCGTGCCGCGCCGGTGGTGGCGCACCCGGCCGCCGCCACGGCGGCACCGGCGCGCCGGTGGCCCCGCCAGGTCCTGCGACTCACCGGCAACGTCCTCACCCGGATCGCCGCCATCGGCGCCCTCGCCCTGGTCTGGGAGATCTTCCCCCGGCTCGGGCTGGTCGACGCGGTCTTCCTGCCACCGCTGTCCGAGGTGCTTGTCGCCTGGAAGGACCTGCTGGTCTCCGGCGAGCTCTGGAGCCACACCGAGGCGAGCCTCGCCCGGTCCGCCGCCGGATTCGGGCTGGCGATCCTGGTGGCCGTACCGCTCGGCCTGCTGATCGGCTGGTACACCCCGGTGGCGAACCTGCTGAACCCGCTGCTCGAGGTGTTCCGCAACACTGCGGCGCTCGCCATCCTGCCGGTCTTCGTGCTGATCCTCGGCCTCGGCGAGACGTCCAAGGTCGCGATCATCTTCTACGGCTGCACGTGGCCGATCCTGCTCAACACGGTCAGCGGTGTCCGTACCGTCGACCCGCTGCTGATCAAGTCGGCCCGCTCGCTCGGCCTCGGCCCGGTCCGCCTCTTCCAGAAGGTGGTGCTCCCGGCCGCCGTACCGACGATCTTCACCGGCATCCGGCTGGCCGGCGCCGCCTCGATCCTGATCCTGATCGCCGCCGAGATGGTCGGCGCCAAGGCCGGTCTCGGCTACCTCATCAACTATGCCCAGTTCAACTTCGCCGTCCCCGACATGTACGCCGGCATCATCACGATCTCCGCGATCGGCCTGCTCGTGAACCAGCTCCTCGTCGTCACCGAACGCCGCTTCTCTACCTGGAGGACCCACTCATGAGTCTCATCGTCAACCGCATCGGCGGCCGGATCGGCGCCGAGATCACCGGAGTCGACCTCAAGCAGGAGATCGACGACGTCACCGCCAAGGAGATCCACGACGCCCTGGTGGACCACAAGGTGCTCGTCTTCCGCGGCCAGCATCTCGACGACGAGCAGCACCAGCGCTTCGCCTCGATCTTCGGCCCGCTGACCCTGGCCCACCCGACCGTGCCGTCCGTCGACGGCCAGGCGAACGTCCTCGAGGTGGCCGGCGGCGAGGGCGCCCGGGCCAACGCCTGGCACACCGACGTCACGTTCGTGGTCGCCCCGCCGAAGGCCACCACGCTGCGCAGCCTGGTCATCCCGGAGTACGGCGGCGACACCCTGTTCGCCAACACCGCCGCCGCCTACGCCGACCTGCCCGAGCACCTGCGCCTGCTCGCCGACCGGGCGTGGGCCGAGCACTCCAACGAATACGACTACGCCGAGCACCCGCAGTTCCGCTCCGCCGAGGTCGACGAGTACCACAGGGTCTTCGTCTCGACCCGCTACCGCACCGCGCACCCGGTGGTCCGGGTCAACCCGGACTCCGGCCGGCCGAACCTGTTCATCGGCAACTTCGTCACCGGCATCCTCGGCCTGTCCAAGACCGAGTCGCGGGACATCCTGCGCCTGCTCCAGCACTACGTGACCCGGCCGGAGAACACGCTGCGCCACAAGTGGCAGGTCGGCGACATCGTGGTCTGGGACAACCGCACCACCCAGCACTACGCCGCCGACGACTACGGCGACCTGGCCCGCAAGCTGCACCGGGTGACGGTGGCCGGTGACGTGCCGGTCGGCATCGACGGCACGAAGAGCTACATCCTCGAGGGCGACGAGGCCACCCACTACACCCCGCAGGTGCAGTGATGCCACGTCCTGGACAGCTTCATCTCAACGCGTTCCTGATGAGCGTCGGGCACCACGAGGCGTCCTGGCGCCTTCCGGAGAGCGACCCGTACGCCGACCTGGACGTCGAGCACTTCAAGAACCTCGCCCGGATCGCCGAGCGCGGCAAGCTCGACTCGCTCTTCCTGGCCGACGGGCCGGTGCTCTGGGACCAGGTGGGACGCCGTCCGTCCGGCGTCCTCGAACCCACCGTTCTGCTCACCGCACTCGCCGGGGCGACGGAACACATCGGGCTCATCGCCACCGCGTCCACCACGTACAACGAGCCGTACAACCTGGCCCGCCGGTTCGCCTCGCTGGACATCGTCAGCGGCGGCCGGGCCGGCTGGAACATCGTCACCACGGCCGGGCTGGACGCCGCCCGCAACTTCAACCTGGACGCGCTGCCCGCGCACAAGGAGCGCTACGAGCGGGCGGCCGAGTTCGTCGACGTGTCGCTCAAGCTCTGGGACTCCTGGGACGACGAGGCCATCGTCGCCGACAAGGAGCGCGGTGTCTGGGGCGACGACGGCAAGATCTACCCGCCGGCGCACCGCGGCCGCTACTACTCGGTGGCGGGCGCCCTCAACGTCCCGCGCTCCGCGCAGGGACACCCGGTGCTGGTCCAGGCAGGCTCGTCGGAGAACGGCCGCAACTTCGCAGCGAGGTACGCGGAAGCGGTGTTCACCGCACACCAGACCCTGAGCGACGCCCAGGAGTTCTACGACGACCTCAAACGCCGGGCCGCCGAGCACGGCCGCGATCCGGACCACGTGAAGATCCTGCCCGGGATCGTCCCGATCATCGGCACCACCTCGTCGCAGGCCCGCGACCTCGAAGCGGAACTGAACAATCTGATCCGCCCCGAGTACGCCATCCGGCAGCTCGCCGAACTGCTCGGCGTGCCCGAGTCCGAACTGGACCTCGACTCCCAGCTGCCGGCCCACCTGCCGGAGGAGGAGCAGATCGAGGGCGCCAAGAGCCGCCGCACCCTGGTGGTCAACCTGGGCCGCCGGGAACGGCTCACCGTCCGCGAGCTGATCGCCCGTCTCGGCGGCGGCCGCGGTCACCTCACCTTCGCCGGTACCGCGGTGCAGGTGGCGGACCAGATCGAGCACTGGTACGAGTCCGGCGCCGCCGACGGCTTCAACATCATGCCGCCGGTCCTGCCGTCGGGCCTGGCCGCCTTCGTCGACCAGGTGGTGCCGATCCTTCAAGAGCGCGGCCGGTTCCGTACCGAGTACACCGGGCGTACCCTCCGGGAGCACTACGGACTGCCCCGCCCGGAGAACCGCAACACCGTTCCGGCCGACCCGGCCGCCCGCCGGACCGTGGTCCTGCACCCGTGACCCGAGCGGCATCGCGCCCGGCGGTGGACCGGCGGCTCCGGCCGTCACCATCGCCGGGCGCGGCGGGACCGCGTCGGCTTCGGCAGGGAGCGGTAGGCGTACCCCCAACGGTTGTGAAAGACGCGCCGAAGCCGGCGCCGAACTACCGAGCTGAGGCACCGCATGGCCGAAAATGATCTGCGTGGGCGAGCCCTCCTCGGAGGACTCTGCCTGGCCACCGCCGCCTACTCGGTGTTGCAGTCGCTGGTGGTCCCAGCGCTCGGGGTGTTCCAGCGCGAGCTCGGCACCACGCCCTCCGGCGCCGCCTGGCTGCTCACCGCGTTCCTGCTCAGCGCGTCCGTCTCCACCCCCGTGCTCGGCCGGCTGGCCGACGTCTACGGCAAGCGCCGCATCCTGCTCGCCGCCTTGAGCGCGATGAGCCTGGGCGCCCTGACCTCGGCCGCCGCGACCGCCCTGCCGCTGATGGTCGCCGGCCGGGTCGTCCAGGGCCTCGGCGGCGCCGTCTTCCCACTCTGCTTCGCCCTGGTCCGCGACCACCTGCCGGCCCTCCGCCGCCCGCGTGCCTTCGTGGTGATCTCCACCGTGATGAGCGTCGGCGGCGCGCTCGGCACCATCACGGCCGGCCCGATCCTCAGCATCCTGTCCTCACGATGGCTGTTTCTGATCCCCGCGATCGTGTCCGCGCTGGCGATGATCCCGGTGCTTCTGCTGCTGCCGCCCGGCAAGCCCCGCTCGCTCGGCGCCAAGATCGATTGGTACGGCGCCGCACTCCTCGCCACCTGGCTGGGCCTGCTGCTCCTGGCGATCAGCACCGGCTCGATCTACCCGGTGCCGGCCGCCGCCGTCCTGGCCCTCGTCTGGTGGCGCAGCCAGCGCCGCGCCGAACAGCCCCTGATCGACCTGCGCACCCTGGCCCTGCCGACGGTACGCGCCACGAACGCCGCCACGTTCCTGCTGGGCTTCGGCATGTTCGGCTCATGGATGGTGATCCCGCTGATGGTCGCCGACCGGTTCGACGCCGGCCCCACCCTGGTCGGCCTGGTCATGCTGCCCACCGCCGTCGGCAACCTGCTGATCATGCCGATCCACCGCCGCCTGACCGCCCGGCAGGGGCCCCGCGCCGCGCTGGCCACCGGTATCGCCACCGCCGGCCTGTCCTATCTGGGCATGGCCCTCTGGCACCAGACGCTGACCGCGGTCTGCCTCGGCATCCTCGTCATGGGCGCCGGCATCGGCCTGGCCTTCGCCGCCGTCGGCGCGCTGGTAGTCGAGGCCGTCCCGAGCGAACAGACCGGCGTATCAGCGGCCGTCAACACCGTCATGCGCACCGTCGGCGGTTGCCTGGGCTCCGCCGTCGGAGGCGCCGTCCTGACCAGGTCCGCCGGCGACGCCCAGTACATGACCGTCCTGCTCCTGTACGCGGCCGCCCTGGCCGCGGCCCTGCTCTGCGCCATCCAGGTGCCACGGCCGGCGGTCCTGACCACCGAATCAGCCGTCCCGCTGACCGGAACCGCCTGACGCGGGCGCGCTCAGATCTCCGCCGGCGCGGCTTGACGCCGAGCCTCGGTCACATCCTCCATCAACCGATCCCACTGCTCATCCGCCCGGAACCGCGCCAGCCGCACCGTCTTCATCGCCCGCGCCGACGTGTACTCCCACCAGGCCGCCACCCGCACCGGCCACAACCCGACCCGAACCGCCCCCGCCACAAAGCACCGATGCGCGAGCAGCGTCGCCGCCAGAATCTCCGGTTCCAGTTCCACATCCGGGTCATCGATCGCCCGCCCCAGCATGCGCACGTCCCGGTGCATCTCCGAATACGCAAGGAGGCTGGGCATGGCCGGCACCATCAGCTCATCCTCCGGATCCACCAGAGCATCCGCATAAGCAGGCGTGAACACCACGTCATCCACCGTGACGATCAACGGCAACGCCTCATGCTTACGCCGCAGATCCACCTGAACCGCCGGCGCGCCGGTAGGCACCGAAACCCAATCAGCATCCAGCACATCCCGGAAAGCCAGCCGCACAGTGTCGCCAATCGCCGGTATGTGCACCGAAACAAGCCCCGGCCCGGCGGCCACCTCGGTACCCGGCACCTCCCGCAACATGTCCGCCAGCTCATCAGTGCGCATGCGCTCGTTATACGCCCCCGCCGCACCCCGCGCATGGTCGCGCTCTTTCAGACGTACGCGCACGGGCCGTCCCCCGAAACCGGGACCGTCCCGCCCTGCCGCGCGACCCAGGCATCCCACAAGGCCCCAGCGCGCCCGCCGGGCCTTCGCCCGTTCTCTTCGGGTGTGGCTGGGCTTCCCTGTCCGGCTGTCTTGCCTGCCGGGTTTTCGCCCGTTCTCTTCGGGTGTGGCCGGGCCTCCCGCCCTGCCACCTTATGGAGGCCCGGTTCGGTGTGCCGGGCCAGCCGATCCTGCGCCAATGCCACCTCGACAAAGTTGATCTTGGTTGAGCCCGAGAGGTTGCGGTTTCCTGACCCGTGAGGACACCCCGGCCGGGTCGTCGCCCAGGAGATCGCCGGCCCCCGCCATCGCCTACCGGCAGGTCACAGTCATGATCGGCTCAAGCCAGGTTGCATTGCACCCGCCCAGCCGTTGCTAGGTAAGGAGTCGGGCACGCAAGGGTGCGTGGACGACGGCTCACCCCGCCCAGCTATGGCTGACGCACGGAATCAGACGCCCATACGTGCGTGGGTGACGGCTGGTTCTGCTCGGCCGTCGTTGGCGCACGGTATCGGGCGTTTATACGTGCGTGGGTGACGGCTGGCTCTGCCCAGCCGCCGCTGGCGCACGGAACCGGGCGCTGTGATGCGGTGGGCGGCGGCCAGCCGGCCATGCGGCAATGCCGCTGGGCCTAGCTTGATCTTGCGGGGCCCGGATCCCGGGGTGTGGGTTGGCGGTGTGGCGGGCGGGTCGCGGGGACGGCCGCCGTGTCGGATGGGGAGGTGTGACGGATGACGTGTGGCCGGATGACGTGTGGCCAGATGGCGTGCGGCGGGATGGCGTGCGGGATGACGTGCGGCGGGATGACGTGCGGCGGGATGGCGTGCGGCGGGATGACGTGCGGCGGGATGACGTGCGGCGGGATGACGTGCGACCGTTGATCATGGGCCGGTCGGGGCAAGTGGACCGACACTGATGGGTGCCTCAATGCGCCTTCCTTTCGTTCTTCCGGCTGCCTGCAATTGAGGATCTTGTCGTGCGGGCGGGCGGACTGGCGCGGTCGGCGGTGGCAATATCGGCTCTGACCTGAGCCTTTTCGCCGACCAGGGTGATGTGACCCGCGTCGCGGGCAAGCCGATTTGGCATCGCGGGGGAGGGCGAGTAGTGTTGTCCGAGCCGCCAGGGAGACGGGCGAGCGAGCGGGACCCGATCCAGGGGCCCGGCGCGGCCGTCCTGACGGAAATCCTAATCTTGATCGCACGATCTTTCCGGTCGTGTGGTTTGTGGGGTGCCTGCATGTTTTCGGGTTGTTGAATTCGGTTGCGAAACGCGGATTTGACGAAACGGGAACGGCGGGTAAAGTAGAGCGAGTGCCCCGGAGGGCGGGCCGCGAAAGCGGTTTGCATTATGGTGTGCGGTTGTTCTTTGAGAACTCAACAGGGTGCTTGATAAGCCAGTGCCATTTATGGCAATACCCCGGCCCGTCGTTTAGGCGATGGGTTGAGGATTCCTTTGGCAATCTTTGATTGCCGGGACGC
>NZ_JADQTO010000041.1 GCF_015704865.1 Actinoplanes aureus
AGCAATGGGCGTTCTGCGCGATGAAAGGCTCCCCGGGAGCCCGCACCTACTACAACCTGCTCCGCAAGCGCGGCACCGGCCACCAAGCCGCACTACGCCAGCTCGGCAACCGCCTCGTCGGCATCCTGCACGGCTGCCTCAAGGCCAAAACCATCTACAACGAAGACACCGCCTGGGCCCATCTACAAGCCACCACTTGACACCCAAAAACATGGGATGTCTGCCGCCGACTTTGCGTGTCGACCCGGCGTAGCATCACGCGTTGTAGCCGAAGCTCACCACTCCAGCGTCCGCAACTGCCGAGGAGCGGGTGTGCTGCACTTCAATCCGCTGCGGTGACCCGGTGATGGCGCTCAGCGAGGTGTTTGAAGTTCAGCAACTGTCGTCGCGCCATGATCAAGTCGCCGATCGACAGCCCGACCGCGGCCCACCGGTTCGTCTGTATGACGGCCTTGAGCAGCAATCGGGTCGTGTCACGCTCGTCGGGCACCAGGACGTAGGACATAAAGGCGCCCATGATGGTGGCCGTCAGTTGTCTGCCTGGGTCGACCGAGACGATCCTGCCCCTCCTCCGTCCGCCGGCTGTGGTGAATGCTTCTCCTACTCGAGGCTCGGGAAGGCCGACCAGGTGCCGAGGCGAGCGGCGGCCGAGGTTGTCGATCCAGTCGTAGGAGTAAGGCGCCAGCCTCACTTGCGCGACCCACGGCCACACCGCTGCGGTGGGCGCCTCGACCCGCACTCCCCGCCATGCTGCCAAACCTGGTGAAGCGACGAAGTCGTCGCAGGGAAAGAAGCGTGCTACGTCGCTGTCCGTCACGCCCCACCGGTCACCGATCATGGGTCCATCTTGCCCGCTGTCCTCAAGCATCCGGACATGCCGCCGTCCGTGCGCGCTGGCCGCCAACGAGCACGTCACGCGCCGTAGCCGGGGTGGCGGGCGCTTGGCATCCGACTTCGCCGATGTCAGTGCATGCGATCTCAGCTGAGACGAATAGCGAGGATAAGGCGGCCGGGAGCGTTGATCGCGAATGTCAGGCTTTCCTCATATCCTGCTCATCCGATACCTGCTCATGAGTTGTTTGCCGTCGGTGAGGCGGCCTTCGCAACCGGATCGGCCTGCGGCGCGGTCCAGCTTGCTAACAGCTGCAGGCGCTCGTACGTCGGGGTGCCGGGCGGCGCCGTGTACGTAACGAGCAATTGATCCGGCTCGCCGGGCAGCGCCAGAGTCTCGAACGCCAGCTCCAGGTCGCCGACGACCGGGTGATGCAGCAGCTTGGCACCGAACGTCTTGTCCTTGACCCGCTGGGCGGCCCACAGCCGGGCGAACTCCGGGCTGGTGACGGACAGCTCACCGACCAGCGCGGCCAGCTGTGGGTCGCCGGGATGGCGTCCGCTGTCGAGTCGCAGGAAGGCCACCGTCTCGGCTGCGACGGTGTCCCACTGCCGGTAGAACATGCGCGCCCGCGGGTCCAGAAAAGTACGCCAGACGACATTTCGCTGCCCGGCCGGCCAGGTGCTGAACCCGTTCACCGCGTCACCCATCGGATTCCAGGCCAGCACATCCAGGCGCCGGCCGAGAATGAACGCCGGCACGGTCTGCATCATGTCTAGCAGCACCCGCATGCCCGGACGCACCTGCTGACGCGGTGCCCTCGCCGGACGGGAGCGGCCGGGGGTGGAGCGGGCCAGGTTGACCAGGTGCTCACGCTCGACATCGTTCAAGCGCAGCACCCGGGCGACGGCGGCCAGCACCGAGTCGGACACGTTGTGCCCGCGGCCCTGCTCCAACCGGACGTAGTAGTCGGGGCTCACCCCCGCCAGCTGCGCCACCTCTTCGCGGCGCAGGCCGGGCACCCGACGGCGGCCCAGCACCGGCAGCCCGAACTCCTCCGGCCGGATGGCGGCGCGCCTGGCGCGCAGAAACGTCGCAATATCCGGTTCCTGAGCCGGCCCGGGCGGATCTGTCATGCCCACAGTCTGCCTTCTCCTGCAAACCGGAACCTGGGTCTGTCAGACCCAGGTAACAGCACAGCCCTGCCACCCGATCCCGGCCGGGCACAAGCTTTCGCTATGAACAGCTACGAAATGCACGACCGCACCGCCGTCGTTACCGGAGCCGCAAGCGGCATGGGTGCGGCGACCGCCGTCCTGCTCGCCGCCGGCGGGGCCCGCGTCGCCCTGCTCGCCCGCCGCCGCGACCGCATCGAGGAACTGGTCGCCAAGATCGAAGCGAGCGGCGGAAGGGCGCTGGCCGTACCCGTCGATGTCACCGACGTCGCGTCCGTGACGGCCGCAACCGACCGGGTCACGGCCGCCTACGGCCGCGCGGATCTGGTGGTCAACGCCGCCGGGGTAATGCTGCCGAACCCGATCGGTGACGGCCGCGAGGACGAGTGGACCCGCATGATCGACACCAACCTGACCGGAGCGCTGCGGATCATCCGGGCCTTTCTGCCGGGGCTGCGTGCCGCCGCGGCCGACGGTCGCCCCGCAGACCTGGTCAACATCTCTTCGATCGGCGCGCATGTGACCTTTCCGCAGTACGCGGTCTACTCCGCCACCAAGGCAGCGCTCACTCAGCTCTCCGCGTCGCTGCGCACGGAACTGGGTGCCGAGGCGGTCCGGGTCACCAACATCGAGCCCGGCCTGACCGACACCGAGCTCGGTGGACACGTCGACAACCCGGAGCTGTCCGCGCAGCTGGGGGCGATGTTCCGGGCGATGCCTGCACTCAGCGCCGACGACGTCGCGGACCTCATCGCATACGTCACCTCCCGCCCGCGCCACGTCAACCTGCGCCAGGTGATCGTGCTGCCGACGCCGCAGGCCTGACCGCCGGCCTCCCTGACGGCGGGCTCTGCCACCGCACGGTCGCGGAGCCCGCGGTCCGAGACCGGGAACGAAAGAGGTCCGCTTTCGCAGAGAAGAAACGAGGCCAACCGTAGGGCCACGCCGCAAATGATGCTCCGTGCCTGGTCTGGGCCCTGAGTCCACTGCAATAGCGAACGCTGTGCCCGGTCGCGTACGGTCGCAGCCGTGCAGGCCGAAAGGCCGTCGCCAGTGCCGTGGGTCGCGACTCCGCCTCAGCCAGCCCTGGCTGCGCAACATTGTCGCGAGCCTTACCACCCGGTCGACCAGCAAGTCCCGCTGACGCCCGCGCCCTCGTCAATTGACGCGAACGTTTGCCGCAATCCGATGAACGGCAGCTTCCCAGTAAATCCAGTCGCGCAGAGTCGATCGCACGGCTTCACTACAGTGTGGTCATGATCGACGAGGGTTCGCGCTGGTTTGGGCTCTTCGTGACGGCCTTCGTCGTACTGATTCCGACCGCTATGGGCGTCGGCATGATTACCGCTGCCGTTCGCCGCTGGCGGCAAGCCCGCTACCTGGCCGAGGCCGGCCGGCGGACCAAGGCAGTCGTGGTGGAGAACCAGCAGCGGTCTGGATCCGAGGGCCGGATCACGTTCATCCCGGTCGTCCGGTTCGTCACCGCCGCCGGACAGGAGATCCGCACCCCGGTCGAGGACCTGGGCGGCTACGACTCCCACTTGACCGGCGCCGAGTACGAGATCGTCTATGACCCCGACCGTCCGCAGACCGCGATGGCCCCCACCAGCGGCACCGGCGGCGTTGTCGGCGCGGTGATCTTCGCCTTGGTTTGCTTCGGCCTCGCCGCCGCAGCGCTCTTCCTGTCCGGCTCGTTCCTGCTCGACACCAACCCGTTCACCCCCGGCTTCTCCTCAGACTGGCCCTGATGTCCCTTGCCACTGAGATGTGTGCTCGCCGCCGTACGAAGCGTCGGGGTGCCGGGCGGCAGCCGTCGCTCGGGACAACATCAGACCGTCACCCGGCATCGCTACAGGGTAGGCACCCCATGATCCGGTGCGCTGACGGCTTGCCCGCACGGAGCTGCCGCTGTCCGCATGTACAACGCATAGTGGATCGCGATCAGAGCTGTCGGTCGCATGCCGGTTTCGCCTACATTGCTGGCTTGTGCGTTCGTGTCCGCCATGACTGCTGATGTACACCTTCAAGACGGCTGGTTTGGGCGGCAGTGTCGCTGCGCAGCGTGCGCGGGGACACTCCACGGACCCGCTTGAACGCGGCGCTGAGCGCGAACGGGCTGGCGTACCCGACGTCGCGGGCGATCGCCTCCAACGTTGCGTCACTGCGGAGGAGCAGGTCGGCGGCACAGGACAGGCGCCATTCGGTCAGGTATGTCATCGGCGGGACGCCCACCATCTCGGTGAATCGCCGCGCCAGTAGCGCGCGCGAGCAGCGTGCTTCAGCGGCCAGAGATGCAACCGTCCAGGCTTGGTCCGGTCGAGCGTGAATGCAGGTCAGGGCGGCGCCGACGATCGGATCGTCCTGGGCGGTGTACCAGCGTGGCGGATGCGCATCCGGCCGCGCGAGCCATGTGCGCACGGCGGTGATCAGGACTAGGTCGAGCAGCCGGTCCAGGACAACGTCCTGGCCAGGGGCGTCTCGATCGACCTCGCGTATGACGTGCTCGACCAGCCCGGAGTCCCACTCACCGGGCCGCAGCACCACCAGGTCGGGCAACGCCGACAGCAGCGACCGACTGATCTCGGCCGGCGAGTGGTATGTACCGGTTAGCAGCATCGTGTCGCCGTCCGGATCATTCCCCCAGGACCGCAGTCCGAGCGGTCCCATCGGGCGGGCGCCGACCACGCCGGCTATCGGCCGGCAAACTTGGTCCGGCCCGATCGCGACCTGTGGCCCAGTTGCGACAGAATCGGCCACTGTGTACGGGGCCGGGCCCCGCACGACCGCCACGTCCCCTGGCACGATCTCGGTCGTCGCCGTACCCGCGTCGATGTACGCCGACCCCCGGACGACTGCGACCAGGGTCAGCGGAGCCCGGTCCTCGATCCGTATCGACCACGGCGCGGACAGCAGCGAGCGCAGAATGAACGCCCCCCGCGCCCGCGGATCGAGGAGGCCGCCGACAGGGTCCATCGATGCAGCCTAGACGCTCGCGTATGGAATCGGGTGTCTATCGCATGGATCATCTCATCGAGCTGCGGTGTCATTGAGTCATGACTCGTCCATGGGATGTCCTCGCCGCAGCCACCACCATCGGGAGCGGGCTGCTCGCCGGCGTGTTCTTCGCGTTCTCCGCATTCGTCATGAGCGGTCTGCGACGGTTGCCAGAGGCGAGCGGCGCGGCCGCGATGCGCTCGATCAACGTCACCGCACAGCGCCCACCTCTCATGATCGCCTTGTTCGGCGTCTCGGCGCTGTGCGTCGTGATGATCGTTCGCGCGCTCGCCACGTGGTCGCGGCCCGGCGCCGCGTGGTTGCTGGTCGGCGCGATCCTGACGATCGTCGGAGCATTCGGCGTCACGGCCGCGATCAACGTGCCGCTGAACAACCGCCTGGACGCCGGCACAGTCACCTGGTCACAGTTCCTGGCCGGCTGGGACCCGGCCAACCACGCCCGGACCATCCTCTGCCTGGTCGGATGCGCCGTCCTGCTGGTCGGCGCGCTGCGCCGCCATTGACGTCCCGGCACCCGGCCACACCGACCCGCAGGGGCTTAATATCGACGGCGCTGACCTGTTGGAAGCCCTCACCGTGGTCCGCCGCCAATTGGAGGCGAACGGCCGCCGGCGGCGTTGCCAAGCCGCGCGAAGCAACGTCTGGCCGTCCGGCCAACTCCGGCAGTTCACCAACGGCAGACAGGGCTACGTCCTCACCGACGCTCGCCGAGCCAATCCCGAGGAACCCTTCGAGGTCGTTGATTTCTGGATCCGGCAGCCTCCGAACAGGTCTCTTCCCTGGACGCGCGGTACCGATTTGTCCGCGCCTTTCACGGACTGCCGCCGAATCAACCCCATCACCGTGAGCCCAACAGGGGACTAGGCATGGTCAGGCGCGCACTGCTGCCGCTCGGTGCGCGCCTCCTTCGGATGATCGTCACAAGTAGGAAACGGGTTGATCACGGAGAGGCATTGAATGGTCGCAGTCTCGGCACCGGCCGCTCGGACGCGGACGGCGCCCGAGCGACGACCCGAGATGGCCGACCAGCGATACACCGGCTCGTATCGGTCGTCTAGCCTGGCGGATCATGGTCTACAGATGGCGAGCCGGGCTGGCTCTGATCATGACGGTGGGACTCGCGGTGACCGGTGTGACGGCCGGCTGCGGACTGCCCCTACCGGCCGTCGAGGCGGGCCAGTCCGATGATTTCTCCTTCCCCTATCCGACCGAAGGACGGCCGGAGCGCATCGCCATCGACCACAACACCTTCGAGGCCGAGCACGTCGGGCACACCGCGGACGGCGGACAGTTCTTCCTGACCACGCCGTTCGAACCGGGCGGCCGTAGTTTCGTCGCGCTGTACCTGTTCGACCGCGACGGGCTGTTCGTCAAGGCGGAAATCGATCCCTTCGACAAGGGGCTCTACCAACGCCGGCTCAAGGACCTCGGCAAGGTGACCTTTGATCGGATCGTGGTGGAGCCCTTCGAGGTCGAACGGTTCAGCCAGACCTTCGGCCTCGTCGCCGACGAGCCGACCACCAGTGACGAGATCTGGTGGGTCACCGCCGAGCCCGGCGACTACATGGCCTTCGCTGAGCCGTGGGACCTCGGCGAATACGACACCTGAGGTCGCCTCACCACCGGTACGTGCGCGTACTTCCACTGTCCGTGCGCGCTGGCCGCCAACGAGCACGTCACGCGCTGTAGCCGGGGTCGCGGGCGATTGACATCCGACTTTGCCGATGTCAGTGCACATGTGCCGGTTCCGGTACGGGACGAGATCACCCACATATGGCCCCGGCAAAGGATGGCGGGAATCGATCGGTGTGTCTAACCTGCCACCTAGATCAACAGGGGGTGGATGTGGGTGCATCGCATTGGGACTACTACGTTCCGTACCAATCTGACCTGCAGGCTGCACTGGATGACCTGCGGCGGCACGTCTTCGCGACCGGGGACTACTGGTGGGCGGTGCCGTACGAACTCGGCACTTCGGCCGCCGATTTCCCGAACCGACCGCAGACCGAGGACGAGTTGTGGGCTGACGAAACCGTTCAAGAGTGTGGTACGCACTCGATCCTCGACATGCGATGGGTGGTGACCAAGGTCAAGGATGCTGATTACGGGACGGTCCGGGCAGTCGGCGAGGAGGAGGCGCTTGAGCGGCTGGGCGTCACCAAGCTGACCCGGGCACACGTCAAGGCGTTGGAGCCGCTGGCGGAGCAGCGATGGTTTGGTAGGTGCGCGATCCTGCACAGCAGCGCCGGGGAGCCGGAGGAGATTTACTTTTGGGGGTACTCCGGAGACTAATCGCCGCGATGACCCCGCTATGGCCGGCGACCTCCCGCGGTGCAAGCTAGCCTGCATCCGCACATGCCGCGAGTCGCGCGGTGCGTTCAATGCCGCAGGCCTATGGCCGGTATGGCAGCTCGACGTTTAGTCGGTCGCGCCAGTCGTCATGAGCGAGACCAGCCGCGACCAGGACGTCGCGCCAGTCCTGCCAGGCCAGTGCAGCCGCTTCGAGGAATCGCTGGCTGTCTCCACCAGACAAGAGGACCACTGCCGCTTGGACACGCTCGGTACCTGCGGCGTCTTCGCGCTCTTGGGACACAAGATCGGCGAGCAGGTCGAGAGCTGGCTCAAGGTCTTCCGGTCTGAAGTGCCCGCGCATCCAAGCCTGAATCCGGTCGCTGACCATATGCGGCAGTATCCCTTGGTAGCGCAACCACGCTCCCTCAGCCGAGATCGGCCTTGCTCATGCCGCCGACCGAGCGTTGTCCAGTACCGCGACCGCACTTCCCAGCGAGACGATCGCCGTGCGTACCTGAACGACGTTGTCGGACCCTACACTTCATGATCATGACGGTCGAGGTGTTGCTCGGTGAGGTTACGTGCCCGTCCGGTCAGTTGGTGGTCATGGACGGTGGTTACCTCGAACTGTGGTCCGGCCACCGGGCGCCGGACGACGAAGAGCGCCCGGCAACCGACTTCGCGATCGTGGGTGCGGACGCCGAGGCCGCGGCGGAATCCTTTGACCGGCAGACCGGAGCCCGCCTGTACGACATACCCGCCCACGCCGTCGCCGAGTTCACCGCTACGTTCGACAAACACTGCCGCGAGCACGAGCACGATGCGCACCTGCGTGAGTTCGAGCAGCAGGTCCCGCACCGTGAATGGGTCCGGCACGCGGTCGCTTCTTCTCGACTTTGAAGGTCAGATCGAGTTTGTTGCGCGCCCGGTCGGTCAGGCCGGCGTAGGCGTTTGTCGGCCCACATCGAGGTCAGTTCCGGGTTGCACTCGCGAAGCTCAGACGGAATGTCGCGGTCGGTGACGTCTGCCGGGGCCACCATCATGTCCACGATCAGGTGCCGCCGGTTCCGGCCGTCGCCCGCATGGCGACGTGGCCGGTGCGCGTTGAGAGGGCGATGCGCACCGGCCACCCAGATGCTGGGGTCAGCTTGCCCGCCGTAGCGCCACGGTCGGGAAGTCGACCGGCACCCCGAGGGCGATGTTGACGTAGTTGGTGAACAGGTTGAGGGCGACCTGGGCGATCGTCTCGACGATCTGCTCGTCGCTCCAGCCCTGCGCGCGGACGACAGCGACGTCCTCGGCCGAGACCTGGCCACGCTCATCGACCAGCTTCAGGGCGAAATCGAGCAGAGCGGCGGTACGGGCGTCGTCGGACTCGCCGACCTGCGCGGCGGTGAGGTCCTCGCGACTCAGGCCCGCCTTCTTGCCGAGTGCGGTGTGCGCGGCCAGGCAGTACTCACACGAGTTGCGGTTCGCGACCGCCACGGCGATCTGCTCGCCCAGGGCCGCGCCGAGGGTGCCGCCGGAGAACGCACTGAACGACCCCCACATGCTCTTGAGCGCGGCAGGAGAGTTCGCGACTGCCTTGAACATCGCGGGCACAGCACCGAAGGCCGCGTGGATCTGGTCCAGCTGGACCTTCACCTCGCCGGTGGCGGAGTCACGGTCGATCAGGGGCACGTTTGCCATGGTTGGTTCCTATCTGAGGTGAACGCCCCGATGGCGGGGCTCGTGCCATCAACCCTGCCCCGCGTAGGCGGACGATACGTATCAAGAAGTCTTTGATACTTAGCGGATCGTCCATAGAATGGCGGCGTGGAACCTTTCGATCGGCTCACCCCGCTGCTGCAACGGTTCCGGGTCAACACCAGGCTGTTCCACGCCGGCCCACTCTGCGGTGTGACGACGTTCGCGGCCCGGCCCGGCCGAGGCTTCCTGCACATCCTGCGGCACGGAGAAATGGCGGTCACCCACCGAGAACCCGGCGGCGCGGTCAGGCGGATCGAGATCGACCGGCCCACCCTGCTGTTCTATCCGCAGCCCCTCGAACACGCCTTCCACAACGCGCCGGCCGAAGGCTCCGACCTCACGTGCGCATCGCTCGACGTCGAGGGAGGTGCGACGCATCCCCTCATGCGGACACTGCCCCCCGCGCTTATCGTCCCCCTCGACGCCATAGGGGAACTGGAGCCGCTACTGCAGGTCCTGTTCGACGAGGTCGACAACGTTCGCTGCGGTCAACGGCTCGTCGCCGACCGACTGTTCGAGGTCGTCCTCATCCGATTGCTGCGCTGGATCCTCGACCACGTCGACGAACTCGGCATACCTTCGGGCATCCTGACCGGCCTAGCCGATCCACGCCTGGCTCCCTCACTCATCGCGCTACACGAATCACCAGAAGCGGACTGGAAGCTGGACAGCATGGCACGCGAAGCACGAATGTCACGCAGCGCCTTCGCGGCCCACTTCAAAGAGGTCATCGGCTCAACCCCCGGGCAATACCTGACCCATTGGCGGCTCACCATCGCTCAGGAACGCCTGCGCGCCGGCGCTGCCGTGTCCACGGTCGCGACGGAGCTCGGGTACGCCAACGCGTCCTCATTCTCGCGGGTGTTCTCCCAGCACCTCGGCACAGCACCGAGGAACTGGCTCGCCGCGCCACCACAATCACCGATCTCGGTGTAAGAGCAAGCCCGGCGAGGCCAGACCCTCACCTGATACCGCGATCACACCAACGCAGCCAACGTCCATGTCTGGACCGACTGACCCGACGACATCCGGATCTGGCTGAGCATGCGCGTTCGTCCGGCCGCGGACGGGCACGCTGCGTGAAGGACGATCGATCCTGTTCCTGGTTGTGGCACTCGACGACCTCGCTGCCCTCCTGGGATGAACGACGCTGCAGAGCGAGCCACGCGGATCCGGTTCTTGACGGAGTCGGCGCGGACGATGCTCGCCGCCGGCACCGCGGTGACCGGGTGGAGGCGGCCCATCGCTCCGCGGCCGCTGCGGCGACCAGCCACACCATCCCGACCCGACCGCTGCCCGTGCCCCAGACCGCCGAGAGTTGAACGCGGTGTAGTTCGCGTCAATTCACGGTGCGCGGGAAACCGCCCGGCCAGGCAAGACAGCGGTCCCTACTGTGAACCGCATGCGAAGACGCTATGTAGTACCGACCGCCGCCGCCCTGGCGCTGTCGCTCATACCCGCCGGCCCGGCACTCGCCGCGTCGGCAGCTGACACCACGCCGCCTCAGGTTCTCGACATCGCGTTCTCGGAGTCCGCGGTCACCGTCTCCGGTCTGCAGACCAAGTTCGTCGAAGCACGGGTCCGGCTGACTGACGACACCGGAGTGCAACCGATCTCGTACGGGTACAACCCACCCTTCGAGCGGGAGTCACCCTATCTGCGGCTGAACGCCGAACCGAACAACTACATCCTGCTCCGTCTGACGGAGGGGACGGACAAGGACGGGATCTGGTCCGGCAACATCCCGGTCACCTCCGCCTGGCGGGGGACGATCACGCCGGTCCAGATCTATGCCAAGGACAAGACGTACGAGAACACGCTCGACATCAATCCGGGGGCGCTCGGCCTCACGCCCACCCTGAAGGTGCGAAGCTCCAACCGGCCGGCCATCGACATGACGTTCTCGCCGGAGCCGCGCCCCGCCGGCAAGCCGGTCACCCAGAAGATCCGGGCCTGGAACACCACCACCGGCAAGCCCTGGCCCAACCTGCCGCTGCACCTCAGCTTCGACAACGGCTGCGTGGAGCCGGGCGGCCTGGTGGCCGTGCGGACCCGGGCGGACGGGACGTACAAACGGAAGATCAGCGCGGCGAACGCGCGGTGGGTGCAGTGCGCCTGGGTGCCCGGGGTCAACCAGCCGGGTTCGGTCTGGCCGCCGACGAGGATCGCGGCGGACGCCGGTTTCGCCCGGACCGAGCGGTACGCGGTCACCGCGAAGCCGGCCGTCACGTCGGCGAAGGTCGGCAAGAGCGTCAAGATCAAGGGCAAGGTCAGCCCGGTTTACCAGGGCAAGGTCGTGCAACTGCAGCGGTACCTCAAGAAGAAAGGCTGGCGCCTGGTGACCACCGCCAAGGTGCGGGCCGACGGCCGCTACACCGTCGTGGCCACTCCCAAGCGCAAGATCACCTACACCTACCGCGTGTACGCGGCCGGCGACGTCAACGCGGTCGGCGGCGTCTCCAAGAAGTTCAAGATCCGCGGGAAGTGAGCGGGAAGGCCTCAGACCGCCTGGCCGGAGATGAACGGCAGCCAGCCGGAGAGCAGCCCTAGCGAGCCGAGCACAATCACCAGATCGCGATGGCGCGCACGGGCCAGAGCGATGGCGCTCTGCCCGTTGAAGGCGCCACCCTGGCGGTGGCGGAGACGAACATGGCCGCGTTCGTCGAGGAGGTGCGTATCCGGGCCGCCCTGCAGGGTGAGGTACGCGGCTACACCCCCGAGGTCGGCGTGCCGGTGCGCAACGCGGCGGCTGACGAGCCGGGGACCGGCAGGTACGCATGGACGCTGCCGGTCAACGGTCAGGACCAGCACATCCTGATGCCGGACACCGACCTGACCGCGGTGAAGGGCCTGAGCTCCGCAGCGCCCTGCCTGAAGATGAACGACTCCTGGTCTTGGTGGAACGACGCCGCCGGCGCCGCGGTGCCCCTGCCCGCCCGGCAGCCATGGTTGGACGGAGGCATCGCACGCGTCCGCTCTGAACTGGGCTGACAGCGACTAGCAGCCGGCTTTCGTTCCGAAACGGCCCCTCACGGCCCGAGATGAGTCCGTACCGTTCCGTCCATGGGCACGGTGCACCGGGCTGCGGTTGACGCGGCGGCCGCGGCGGCAGTGCTGGACGCCATGGTGACGGCGCTCCGCGAGTACGAAGTTGGCCCGCACGCCGCGGTCCGGCTCGTCCGCGCTCTGCGGGCCGTAGACCCGAGCTTGGTGACCGACCTGATCGCCGGACTCGACAACGAGGACGACCGGTTCTCCGAGGTCGCCCCGGAGGATCTCGCCGAGATTCTGGCGGGCCTGGTGACCTCGCTGCGGACACTCCTGGCGGACAAGGCCGCTACGGGCTGAATACGAGCTGGCGAGGTGCCAGGTATGGTCGGTCGGCGGCTGCGGAGGTGTGGGACGGGGTCCCTTCAGCCGGTGAATGCGGTCATACGGATCGATACGAGAACGCCAGGCAGTTCGACGCCGAGCTTGGCGACGTAGCGCGTTGGCGGCGTGCTGGGGAACCAGGTCGCGTACTCCTCGTTCATGCCTGCGAAGTCAGCCGGATTGGTCAGGAGTACGCCCACCTCGACGATGTCCTCCCATGTCGCGCCCGCAGCCCGCAGGACGGCGCGGCAGTTGGCGAGGGCCTGTCGTGTCTGTTGCTGGATCGTCGGTCCGGCCAGACCACCATTGGTGACGTCGACGCCGGGCTGGCCCGCAACGTAGACCAACCCGCCGGCTTTCACCGCCTGGCTATACAACGCTGAGCTGGGCGCGTCCGCCGTGCTGACGAATTCTCGCATGCTCTCAAACTAGCTCCGCTCAGGACAGCCGCGTTCGGCCAGACGGACCGAATTCATGAGGCGGCCGACGGCCGAGTGCAAGCGGTGGGTGACACCTCGTTTTCTTCGGCCGCCGCGGTGGTAGCGACGTTCATAGCGGAGAAGCGCATGTCCACTGGATTCCAGATCGCCGCCGAGTTGACGTGTTGGCATGATTGCGGCCTGCGAGGTGCCGGCGTTGATCGGGGCAGTGGATCTGGACCGAGGCTGTCAGCACCGTGCTGTCTGATCGCTACGGGCCTTGGGCCTACCGCTGGTACGGGGCGCCCGGCTAGTGGGAACCTCGGACTGGATCGCCAGCTCCGGCGGCCGAAGCTCCGGTTCTCGCGACCAACTTGCTGCTGACCTGGTGGCTATGGCTGGAGAGATCGTCGAACGATGCGAGCAGTTCCTGCCCTTGCTCCACCCGATGGAAGCCACCGAACCCGGCGATCTTGCCGCCACCTGGGAGTGCGCTATCGCGGACCTGATGAGGGTCGCCGTCGCTCCGATCGCCGACGGCGACAGTTGGCAGGGCGGATGCCGCAGGGTCCTTCAACGGTTCCTCACCGCCTCCGGCGTGCCAGTGCACCACGCGGAGGCGCTGGTCGCCAGCGCGATAGACGAACGTTCGACTCCTGGGTGCCACTCACAGCAGCCGATGTAATCGACGTCGCCGAACGACTCACCCGCAACGTGTTCGGATCTTCGGGCTCACGCCGCCCATCAAACCGACAGAGGGCCAGACACCTAGCCGCAGAACTGGCCAACGTGGCGGGCGACGAACACGACCGGCAACGGTAGATCTGACCGGCAATCGGCGGACGGCGTCCGGATCTGCCGTTGAGCACGTGCGCCGGCGGCTGAGCTGCCATCACGCTTCGTATGGGCAGCGCCATGATCGCGTGCCTGTTCCTGGTCCGGGCGGCGACCGATGAGGCTGACCCTGGTGGACTCTCTCGCCCCGTTGGCGGTCCGGCAACCTCCTCGCGGCGTAGCTCTGGCGAGATTGATTTGATGTTGATCAATTGGTTTGCCGGTTCGGAGGATTCTGTATTCATCGACGTCGGTAGATTCTGAGTCGGCTGGTCGGACCGGAACGGGGACGGTGCCGCATGTCGAGGAAGTCGTTAGCCGCGATACTTGTGATCGCTCTCTTGGCCGCGTTGGGGAGCGTCGTGAACTCGCCACCGGTCGCCGCGGCGGCCGGATCGCCACGCATCATGGTGGTCGGCGACTCGATCAGCCAAGGGTTGGAAGGTGACTTCACCTGGCGTTACCGGCTTTGGCAACACCTCACCTCTAGTGGGCTGACCCCGCAGTTCGTCGGCCCGTGGACGGGCACCACGCACGCGGGGCCGTACACGGGAACTTCCGGCGACCCGTTCCATGACGGTGCGTATCGGCCGGGCATCAGCTTTCCGCAGCCGGCCAACCTGGCCGAGTGGGGCTGGATGATGGCCGAGGGCAAGGTCGCGATCGCCCAGCAGATGAAGAACTACGCGCCTGAATATCTGCTCGTCGAGCTCGGCTTCAACGACATCGCCTGGAACCTCGGCGACACACCGCCGGCAGAGGTCGCGGCCGGGGTCATCTCGTCGATGCAGCAGCTGGTGACGAATGCGCGAGCGGTCAATCCGAACGTGCGGATCCTGCTCGCCGATGTGCCGCACCGGGCGCCGATCGCGGAGTATCCGGAGTTGCCCGGCAAACTCGATGCGTACAACTCGAGGTTGAACGCGGGCATTGCCGCGGTGAACAGCCAGGCGCCGGCGTCGCCGGCGGTGGTCCGGGTGGGGTTCAACGCGGCGTACAACTACAACACCGATACGTACGACGGACTGCACCCGAACGTCCGCGGTGAATATGTCATCGCGAAGGCCTTTGCCGACCGGCTTGCGGCCGTTTACGGCGTCGGCGCGACGATGACGATTCCGGGGTCGCTGCCAGCAAATTTGACTCCTGGACCGACCGGCACGATCTCGGCGACGGTGAACAGCGACTGGAGTGCGAATCTGAGCTGGCCGCACGTGTTCGGCGCCGGCGGATTCTGGATCTGGGTGCGCGACCGGTCGGCGGGCGAGACCGACTTCCACAAACTGCCGTGGCCGGTCGGCTCGGACGGGTGGAAGGCATCGGCGCTCGCTGCCGGGCATCAGATCGACTTCAAGGTACAGACCGCCCGCGGCGACTACGCGAGTGGATTCTCCCCCACCACGACGATCACGGCGCCGGCCCTGCCCGCGGTCCGGTTCACGGTGACACCCGGGAAGTACTCGGCGACGATCAGCTGGACGCCGGTTGCTCACGCCGATGACTATCACCTGTACGCGGGCGGCAACTGCAACGATCCGGTGCCCGGCGTGAACGACAACATGCAACTCGTGCAGTGGTCGTTGGGCGGGAAGACGTCGTTCACGCAGACGTACCTCACCGGCCTGTGCATGAACTATTACCTGGTCGCTTCCAAGAACGGCGGTGAGAGTCCGAAGCCGGCGTTCGCCACCCGGGTGTGGCCGCTGCAAGACAACATTTATGTCGCGCAGGCGAAGCAGTTCTACTTCCGCACCGATCCGTACCCCGATGATCGGGTCTGGCGCGGGAACGTGACGCCGGGCCCCGATCGCGGCGTGCTGGTGATGCGTGGGTTCATCGCCGACAACAACTTCTTCGACGCGGCGATCGGCGACAAGAGGCAGTACAACTCGGACGTCTTCAACTCAGCCAAAGCCACGGTGGTGTGGGACACCAAGACCGGCGAGGTGGCTATTTACGTCCACAAGTCCTGCCTGTTCGGCGCGAACGGCTGGCAGTGCAAGCCGGCGTTGCCGATCGGGATCGTGGGCGACGCGTACTCGACGCCGGACGGATCGTCGGACTACCGCAACTTGTTCACGGTTTCGAAAAACCCCAACGGTGGGCTCGTCGTCGGAGTCTCAGCGGTGAACGCCTGGACCGAGTTCCTCCGCAATGTCGGCACCGTCGAATGCCAGGCGATCCTGTCCGGCATCGCGCCGTTCGGCTTCCCGGACAAGGCGCAGCTCTGTTACGACTTGGCGCACCTGGGCCGGATCAGCGACCAGATCTTCGCGACTCCGTCCGGTGACACCTTCTCTATCACTATGCAGGGTGACAAGTATCCATCGTGGGAGTTCTACCGCTATCCGGCCGACGGCCCGCTGGGGTCGATGGGCATCAAGCGGGTGATCGGCACTCGTAACCAGACGGTCGTGATCGATCTGCGCGGGGAGGCGGTCACCTGCGTCAGCCCCGCCGGCGAGGCGGATGCGTCATCGCCGGGCGTGACTCGGCCGATGAGCTGCTCATGATCCCGACGCGCATCCAGTTGGTCGACATCGGCTAGTACGGCAGCCGCCATTCGAGATCATGATTGGAGTTTCAGGGTTGAGGCGGCGGGCGTAGCGGGCTCGTCCGCTCGGGCCTGGCGTCGGGGCCGCAGCTTGACCAGGGAAACGGTACGCGATGCTGCGGGCCGGCCGGATCAGCGATGCTGTGAGCATCGACCGGATCGGTCTTGCGGCCCTGACCGGTGGCGAACACCCGAGCCCGGGCGGACAGTTCGCCGGCGCGTCCAGGACGGTCTCGCCGTCAGCCGCTGCGCGACATGCCGGCCGATGCCGTTGCAGCCCTCGATCGCCCAGTCCCGCTCGCCGTGCCCCTCCCTCCCTTCCTGCTCCGACCTGATGTCGGCGGGAGGGCAGCGCTACTTTGAGCTGGGCATACCCCTCTGGAGCCACTCCGCGCCGCGGTGACCGGCAAGGCGCATGCCAAATCTGAGCCACACCAACCTTGGGTGGGCAGCCGAAAAGAGAGCGACTCCGCCGGTCACCTAGACCATGCCTGGCCGGGCAGCGGTCGTGCCGCCAGTAGATAAGAGTGCGCGCGGTCATGCCGGTCCCACATTCGTTTTGCAATTTTTGACCGATTCACGACTCATTCTACGTTAAGCCGAGGTAACTTCGCGTACCCATCGACCGTGGGTACAATGGACGACGTGAAGACATTCCTGGTTCTCTTGCGCGGCATCAATGTCGGAGGCAAGAACAAGGTTTCGATGGCGGAACTGAAGAAGTGCCTCGAAGAGCTCGGGTTTTTCGGCGTTTCTACTTTTATCGCCAGTGGAAACGTCATCTTGACGTCGGATCGGAACGCCGACGAGATAGCGGCCCAGATCGAAGCGGCACTGTCCAACGCTTTCAAGCTCGACGACGAGATCGTCAAGGTTCTGGTCCTAACGCGTGATCAACTCCACGCTGTCGTGAGCGACCGACCGAAGGGCTTTGGTGATCATCCAGAAAAATTTCACAGCGATGCGATTTTCTTGATGGGAATCGAGGCCGCCGATGTGATGCCGATCTTCAATCCACGGGAGGGCGTCGACAGGGTGTGGCCGGGTAATGGCGTCGTCTATTCGGAGCGTCTCAGCGCTCAGCGCACAAAGAGCCGGCTGAGCTCGATAATCAAGTCACCACTCTACAAGTCGATGACTATTCGCAGCTGGAGCACAACAATCAAATTGTCGGAGCTCATTGAGAGAGGTACGCACGAGGAGGGCTAGCGTCGCACTCGCCTTGGCGGATGTCCGGATCTGCCGCGGAATGCGCGTAGGTGCTCGCTGATCCTCGGCGCAGCCGGAGTCCACGTCATGCTGATCCGGTTACGCTACGGCGGCTGGGTGGGCGAGGTGATCAACAGTGCCGGACAGATCGCGAGCGGTCCGGGCGCCTGGACCCTTATCGGCCGCGAGCTGTGCTTTGAATTCGGCCTCCAGACCGCAACGACTCTGGGCTTCCCGCGTGATTGTCGGCTGCACCTCGACGTCGACGATGATGCGATCCGGCGGGCCCGAGCCGCGCTTCTGGAGATCCTGGAGTGCGCGTGTTTCGTTCTCGACACTGCCGAGGCCGCATCACCAGCTGAATCCCTGCCAAGGGGTAGTTCGGGTCACGTCTCAACAACGTCATAATGATCTGGTCACCTGGCGGCGCGAGTCGCCGTAGTTACTCCCACTGTCCGCTTGCGGGCCGGCCGAGTGCCACTTTCAGCCGTTCGGCCTAATCCTCGTCGGCGAGATTGGCCGCGACCATGGGTGCTTATGTGCTCGACATGTCGGCGCTGGTTGCCTGAGACCTGCGCTGGCCTGGCTCTATGGTGTCCTGCATGACCGCCGCGTTTGACCTCCATGCCGAACTCGCCAGCGGCCTTCGCGATGCTCCCAGCGCATGGCACTTCGTGCGGCTGTTCGCTGCTCGATATGCAGCCCCGATCGTGGAGGGGGACGGGTCCGGCGAGGATGAGTTGCTGGCGGCAGAGGCCAGGCTCGGATTCGCGCTTCCAAGGTCCCTGCGTGAGGCATACGCGCTGATCGGCAGGCGTGATGACTTGACCCGATGTCAGGATCGGCTCCTGACGCCAGATCAGATCCATATCGATGACGCGGGCCAGGTATTGGTCTTTCGGTGGGAGTGCCAGCACGTCACGGAATGGGGCATTCCACTGTCGGCCGTCTCCGAGCCGGATCCGCCGGTGGTGTTCCGGCTCAATTTGTCCAGGCCGGCGGGGCCAATTTGGCGGCCGTTCCTCGACCGGGTTTCATTGGCACGTGTAGAGATGGTGTTGTCGGAGTGGATGCTCTCGGGCGAGAGGTTTGCCGACAACCGGGAGTTGGACGACGAAGCCGTCGTTCTCCTGGAGAAGCGGTTCCGCCGGCTGCCGATGCCGGACTACCCGCTGTGGGCCGAGCCGGACGGCGGGCCGATGAGGTGGTTCGAAGGGCTGGGGGCAATGCTTCGTGAAGACTCCGGCATCTGGTTGTGGGCACGTGCGGGATCGGCGGACTCCATTGCGGCAGTACGGTGCGCGTTGCCTGGTGAGTGGCTGGAAGACCAGGAAGCGTTGATGGACGACGAGTAACGGCCTGCGGTGGCAGCCGATGATCGTGGGAGTAAACCCGGCCGCGGTGCTTCGAGTAGCCGTCACGCTCAGGGACGCCGAATGGTCGCCGACAACACTGCGGCTCCGTGAACACCGGATCTTCTGGCGCGGTCGGGCTCTCGGATAGTTCGGGCGGGGGCGAGGGGCAGCATCAGCTCGCCGGTGTAGCGCGGCGTCCCTCGGGCTGTCGACCGGGACGCCGCTCGACCCGCACTGCATGGCGTACGCCTTGCCGCATCGAATCGGCCGCGATCCGATGGTAACGGAGGCGGTCCTGCCGTCTTGGCAGCCGGCGGTTGCGGGTTAGCGATCCTTGAGCGCTCGAAGGGACTACAGCATCTCGACGTGACCGCTTTCCAGCCGGTAGATCCCACCAACGACGTCTATTCGGCGGGCCGTAAGCGCCTCTTTGAGGTAGTGGGCTTGCCTGAGAGTGGCCACCGTCCGGTGGATGTGGCTGCGGGTGGCCTTATCGAGGCTGTGGTCGGCCGATCCGGCGGTCGGCATTGCGGGAGCGATTTGGTCGATCAGGAACTGGCGAGCACCGGCAGGCCGGCGTCCAGTGCGGACCGCCTCATCCGCGGCCGCTACCGCGCGGCAGTCGTCATGGCCGAGTACGACCACCAGCGACACCTGCAGGTCGGTCACCGCGAACTCGACGGAACCCATCACGGCGCGGTCCAGTACGTGGCCGGCGGAACGGGCGACACAGATCGCGCCAAAGCCCTGCCCGAACACCGCTTCCACCGGCACCCGGGCATCGATACAGCCGACGACGACCGCGTAGGGCTGCAGGCCGACGCCGCCGTTCAGAGCATCGCCGGGATGTGAGGTGCCCGAGGCGAATCGGACGTTGCCCGCGCGCAGGCGGGTCAGCGCCTCGACCGGGTCCGGCCGACCGAGGTATCGCGCCGCCTGTTGCAACGGGATCGGCGCAGCTGTCGGATCGGAGAACAATCGTGCCGGTTCCACAGAAGGAGGATGACACGCCATCCAATGCGTGGGGAATCGGCCGTTGCCGCGGGCCGCCCGCGCTGGGCTGCGCGCCAGTACCAAATCGCTTCGGGATCACGACGTCGCCGACGCCGCGCCGTCATTCACAGCTCGGCGTCACCGCCTGACAAGGTCTTCACCCAGCCCTGGGCTGGTCGGATCACAGCTGAGTGTGCCGAGATGTCGTGTCGTCGCAGTGCGCGGCCTGAAGTGTTCTTCGATGGTGGCGGCTGGTTACCGCCGCCTACCAGCCGAGCTGACCGGCGGGGAACTGGTGAATCCGTCCGTCGACCCCCCCGCTGAGGATGAGGCGTTGCCCCCGGCGGGTGGGCAAAACTGGCGGTAGGACGAGAGGAGGACCGATGTTGTTAGTGCCGAAGCAGCTGCGGCGTTCCGGTATGACCGGCAATGTGCCGTACTACGGTGGCCGGTTCACGCCGGAGCAGGCCTACGCGGCATCTCATCCGTCCCGCCCGCGGCCTCGGCCGGCCGCGGCACCGGCCGCGGCACCGGAGGCGGACCCGCTCCTGGCGTTGCAGCAGCTGCTCGACACCGGGGTGATCACCGCCGAGGAATATCAGGACTTGCGGGCGCGGGTGGACCGATGATGGGGCCGGTGCAGGTGCTCGTTGTCGGGTTCGATCGGCCGGCGTTCTCCGGCGAGATACTCGCTGAGTTCATCCGGCTCCGTCAGGCTGGAATTGTCCGCCTGGTCGACCTGCTTCTCGTCTCGCGCGCCGGGGACGGCGCAGTCGAGACGCTTGCCGTGCCAGCCGGCGCCGACGCGGGACTCGGCGGACTGGCGGCCGCGTTCCTCGGGCGGCCGGAGGGCGAGGACGAGGACGGCGTAGACACCGCCGGTGACTCAGTGTGGTCCCTGGCCGATGCCGTGCCGCCCGGGTCCGTAGCGGCGGTCGCCCTGATCGAGCACCTCTGGGCCGGGCCCCTGACCGCAGCGATCCAGAAGGCGGGTGGTGTCCCGCTGGAGGAGACCTGGCTGGCACCCGATGACCGCGCGGTGCTTGAGGCCCTGATGAACCAGCGAACCGAGGAGGAGCTGAGGTGACGACAAAGGCAGCGTTTTCCGACGAGGAGTGGCGCTCAGTGCTCGAGGGTCCACCGAGCGCCGGCATGATCGTGGTGACGGCGGCAGCCGGCGGGATGTTCCGCGAGACGATCGCGATGTCGAAGGCCTACGCCGAGGCGCGTTCCCTGCATGGCCAAAGTGAGCTGCTCGACGAGATCGTGGCGGCCCAACCCAAGGCGGATCACACGCTGTATCGCACTCCCCAGGAGCTCCGGGACAACGGCCTTCGACGCCTGCGTACCGCGGTGGCGCTGCTGGAGAGCAAGGCGACGGCCGGGGAGGTCGAGGGGTATCGGAGCTTCGTGCTCACCCTTGCCGACAAGGTTGCGGCCGCGCACCGGGAGGACGGCCGGAGCGTGAGCCCCGCCGAGGCCGAGGCGATCGATCAGATAGCGACCGCGCTGGGCAGGCCAAGCGCTTAGCTACTGTATCCGTCTCCAGCCTCACCCGACCCGCGGTCCGCGAAGTCGTTGCTCTGGCTATCCGGGCCAGGAGCCGGATCTGCCGAGGTTAGTGCACTGCTGGAGCACCGACGTTGTGGATCAACCAACCCGAAGTTGGATCAAAGACGAACGCCAACACCGGGATGGACGCGGAGTCACTCCTGCCGCCGACAAAGCCTCATGACACCCCGGCCACCGGGTGCTGAACGGGCACGGTTTCGGCGAACGTCACCGTAGGAGAAGGTTGAGCAGTACGGTCAGTCCGACCGACAGCAGGATCGACACTGCGATCATTCCGAGGCAGCCAGCGGGCCCACCGAGGAACCGGACTTGCGTGTTTCCAATGCGCATGGTTGTCCGTCTACCCGTTCAGAACTCAAACACACGCGAGATCAACGTCCATCCCCATCCGGAACACGGGGGGTAACCGGCACGCGCGCTCGTCGTCCCGACACGCCCTCACGCTCCGTGTTGCCCGCGCGTCGCTGCTCGGCACACAGTCATTCCGAATTGAGGATGCGCTCACTGCCGGTGCTGCTGCGATCATGGTTAATCCAAACGCCATGCTCGGACTATTGGCGCACCGTTCAGTCTCCCGAGGAAGCAGATGATCACCGGATACGACAGTGTTGTCATTGCCAAGGCACCGGTCGGTCCCGCCATACGAACGATGTGGGACGGTTGCGCACCACGTGGTCCAACATGCTGGTGGCGCTGGGAGTGAGGGGGACGGCTGCGGTCGGACCGTTCGTGCCGTGGCAACAAATGCGTCATGCGGTGCCGGCTGAGGCCGGAGAGCTGTACGTCGCCCGTGATGCGGCGATGGAGCAAAGGTGGGACGACGTGGGCTACTCACTCATGGAAGACGGCGAGGGCCCGTTCGCAATGCTCTACCGGCCGTCACCACAGCGTACGGTCGCAATTCAACTCGACGAGCAGCCGTACGAACGTCACGGCCTCCGCTTCGACCCCTACGAGGCGACCTTGATCATCAATCCGCTATTGCGCGAATGGGTCGAAGTCGCCTTCTCGGACGGACGCCTCACCGCGACTCTGTCCGGCCCCGGCTGACCCGCGCCTGCGCCTATCGACAATCGCTGTCGACGTCCGCGCCGCGCCGGACCGGATCGGCACCTTCCAGCTCGGCTGACCGGTAACTTTCCCGGTGGGATAATCCATCGCTTCATGGTCGCCGAAATGCTACGAAGGGACGTGCCTGACCCGACAGCACCCCTTGATGTCACGTCCCTGGAGACTTCGCGGCTGCTGTTGCGCCGTTGGCGAAGCGATGATCTAGACGGGCTCGCCTCAGTCAACGCGCAGCCTGAGGTGATGCGTTACATCCATGATGGCCGCACCCTGGACCGGGCCGCGACCGCGGAGCGCCTGGCCGCCTATCAGCGGCACTGGGACGAGCACGGCTTCGGCCTCTACGCGGTGGAGATCAAGGCGACCGGCGAGCTCGCCGGTTTCACCGGCCTGGCGGTGCCGACCTTCCTGCCCGAGATCATGCCGGCCGTGGAGATCGGCTGGCGGCTCGGCCGCGCGTACTGGGGCCGGGGCGTGGCCACTGAGGCGGCCCAGGCCGTGGTCGCCCACGCTCGTGCCGAACTCGGCCTGCGGCGGCTGGTCAGTATTCACGTCGTCGGCAATGAGGCGTCCGCGCGGGTGATGGTCAAGCTTGGCATGTCGCTGGAGCGCGAGACGGTGCAGCCGGACACCGGCCGCCAGGTCCGGGTCTACGCGATAGATCTGTAGAAAGCATCGAGGCGTTGAGTCCGGCGGACGCCGCCGAAATCCGGCGTCGAGCGCTGACCGAACCGACCCGCGAAGCGCCTCAAGATTGAGGAACGCACGAATCTGCCGGGATCCGGGCGCGCGGCGATGTGCACGCTCACCGGTGCTCGACACCCCATGGCGACCCTCATCCGCGGCGGTATGCACACGGGAACGCCCGTGTGTTGAACTGGGTGGCGTGCAGATACGTCCCGCAGAACTGGCGGCGATCCGTGCCGGCGATATCGACGTGGCGTTCCGTCGGTGGGAACGGCCTCGGGTCAGGGTCGGTACCCGGATGCGTACCGCGGTCGGACTGGTCGAGGTCACGTCCGTCGACCGCGTGCCGATGAGGTCGCTGACTGCCGCGGACGCCCGTCGGGCGGGCGCGGCGTCGCTGGCCGCGCTCCGCCACGGGCTGGACCGCCTGCACGCTGACCGGCCGGTGTATCGGATCGGGCTACGGTACGCGGGCGTCGACCCGCGGCACGCGCTGCGGGAGGCGGTACCGGACGCTGCGGAGATCGACGCGATCGTCGCGTGGCTCGACCGGCTGGACCGCGCCTCGCCGGCTGGGCCGTGGACCCGGGCAACGCTGCTGCTGATCGACGAACTGCCGGCCACCCGGGCACCCGAGCTCGCCCAACGGATGGGGCGAGACACCCCGTCGTTCAAACAGAACGTGCGCAAGCTGAAGGAGCGCGGCCTGACCGAATCGCTCGACATCGGGTACCGGCTCTCCGCGCGTGGCGCCGCCGTCCTGGACCACGAGGGTCATCCCCGGTCGGTTCCGGGCCGGGCGGTACCAGAGCCGGGCATCCCGCTGCCACACATCGGCGCTGCCGCGACACGTGCGCTTACCGCACACGGCGTTGTCCGGCTCGAACAGGTGGCCGGACTCAGTGAGAGCGACGTGCTGGCGCTACATGGAGTCGGGCCTTACGCCCTTCGCCACCTGCGTACGGCGATGGACGCGGCCGGGCTGTCCTTCCGTGACGATTCTGGCGCCTCGCCGCATGCCGGCGCCGCGCCAGAGACGTCCTGACATTCGTTCGCGAGCCGCACAACCTGACGCCGATCGCGCCCGGTCACACGTCAACGAGCAGTAGCGCGTCGTTGTTGAGGTTCAGCTCGGGGATTGTGGCATCGGGTACGTAGGGTGCGACCGCGAGGATCCGCTGACCGTCGATGCGAAACTGTTGGCCCGGCACGAGGACGTGGCCTTCGGCGAGCATACGGGCGAGGTGGTTGAGGATCCGCCCGGTTTCCTCGATGCGGCTGGCGGGTACGCCGGCGACCAGGTCCGGACGCCCAAACTTGATCATGCCGCGGGTGTGTACCGGATGGCCGAAGCCGGGCACCGGCTCGGTCTCCGCGGTCAAGCTCACCTCTTGCTGGATGGTGAACGGCCGGTGAGGTGACAGCGACGCCACACTCGGGCCGGGAAGCCAGTTCGCCGCGTAGGCGTCAAGCGTCGCGAAGGCGCCCGCCGCGGCGATCGTCGATGCAACCGCCCAGGCCAGTTGCAGGTGTGTCAGATCGGCTGGATCCTTGACGGTCGCGGTGATCGAGTAACAGCAGGATGCGGCGTCGAGTCGGGCGAGGTCGTCCAGTTTCCGAGTGGCGATGTTGCGCAGGGCTCCGGTGCGCCAACCGTCGATCCAGGCCGGACTGTCCGCGTATTGGTGGATCCGAAGGTCGAGCCCGGCAACGGGAGCGCTCTGCGGAACGTTGCCGCGGATCGGCAGATCCGGTTCGGCCCCGAGCACGTTCTCGTCGGCGAAAGCGATCAAGGTGACGATCGCGTCGCGACCGGTAGGGCGAAAGGACGGACGCTGCCATGGGGCGATCACAGAGGTCACTGCGGCATCTTTCCATCCGGTGACCGAAGCCGGGACCGATAAGGCGTGCTGAGTGCTCGCCGTACGAATCGTCGGGGTGCCGGGCGGCGGCCATCGCTCGGGGAGAACCTCACGATGTAAGACCGTCGCCCGGCACTCCTGCAAGAGTAGGCGCCCCATGATCCAGCTCAGCTGACGGCCTTCACTCCGGCGAGGGAGGTCGTAGCCCACTCGACGCTGAAACTTCCCGACAGTTCAGCGGCCTGAGCAACGTGTCGACCTACTGTGAACCGCACGACTCCACGGCGTGTGCGTTCATTCGCATCCGGTCGTCGCCGTTAGTGAGGAGCACGCAAATGTCGAGTCCATTGCGTCGCCGTGATGTGTTCCTGCGGATCGAGCCGCTCGTGGGTTACAGCCCGCTGGCGCCCATTGTCGGTAGCCGCCGGTATGGGCGCGATGCCATGCGCGGGACCGGTCACGAGGTGGGGCGTGTCCAGGTGGGGGAGATCGCGGCCGCGACGGTGGACGCGCTGGTCTACCGGGAGTATCTCGACGACCACTTCCTGGTCCCGAACACCGCCAAGATCGTGGCGGCGGACGTCAACGAGCCGCCCTGGTATCGCCGGATCCCGGGTGCCGTGTTGTATGCCGAACCGGGGGAGCGGTTGCACATTCATGTGCTCAATGCCGATCCGCATGAATGCCACAGCCTGCATGTCCACGGCGTGCGATACGGCATCGAATCCGACGGTGCGTGGCCGTTGGGTATCGGGACCCGGTTCGGCCAGCGCAGCGATGAGATCCGGCCCGGGCAGAGGTGGACCTACACGTTCGACGTCACCGAGGACACGATCGGGGCGTGGGCCTTCCACGACCACGTCCGCATGGTCCAGGCCAACGTCAACCGTGGCCTGTTCGGCGCCCTCATCGTCCGCGACCCGGCCGCGCCGCGGGCGCTCGACGTGCCGATGTTCGTCCACGCGTTGCAGGCGCCGTCGACGGCCGACTCGTTCGAGAGTCCCACCCTGCGCAAGGCGACACCGAAACAGACCTTCGAACACACCTTCACCGCGCCGGGCACCGTCGCGTACCACTGCAAGATTCACGGCCCGACGATGTCCGGCACTGTCGTCGTCGACCCTGGTGCGCCCGCCGGTGACCGCGCCGTCGAGATCCGGGACAACAGCTTCGTGCCGCAGAACGTCTCGGTGCGACCCGGCAACAAGGTGGTGTGGACCCTCGCACAGAACTTCGACCACATAGTCATCGCCCCGGGCGGTGGAGCACTCACCTACTGCCTCAACGGACGTGCCTTCGTCGGGAACACCCCGACCATCGAAGCCGACGCCGGGGAACGCCTGCGCTGGCACGTGCTGAATCTCGACCTCGGTTCGGTGTGGCACAACTTCCACCCGCACTCGGCGCGCTGGCGGTTGCCCGCGCCACCGGGTGGCGCCGCCGATGTGCACGGCCTCAGCCCGGCGGAAGGGTTCACCGCGGACACGGTCGTGCCGTCGGCCGTCCGGCTGCCCTGCGAGCTCGAGGAGCTGCAGTGCGATCCGCCCGCGGACGCGTGCCGCGTACGGATCAAAGGCGACTTCCTCTTCCACTGCCACCTCGAGGAACACATGATGAGCGGCCTCGCCGGGCTGGTCCGCTCCCGGGACTGGATGTGGGTGGATGCGAAGACCGCCTGGTCGCCGGACCTGCGCCCGCTGTTGTACGACGGCCACGACGACCTCCCTTGGGTGGATCTTGTGCGCTGCGGTCACTGCTCACCCGACCATCACGACCCGCACCGGCACGCCAGACCGCACAACCCCTGCTGTGGCCTCCCGGACCCGGCCGCCGATCACGAACACCACGATGATCATCCCCATTCACACAGCGGCTGCGATCCGAAGAAGTGCCACCACGACCACGCCCACCCCGAGGGCCAGCCCTCTGGGCGATGTTGTGGTCATGACCACGGGCATACCCGGTGCTGCGGACACGAGCCGGACGCCGCCTGCGAGGACTGCGACAGGCTGGGCCGGCACGACCACGGCAGCCACCATAACCACCCGGGGCATGACCACCCCAGCCCTCACCCGGCGGTGACCGCGGGCTTGCCTGCGGATGCGATCCCGGACGCCATGCACCTGACGACCCACCGCCAGGACCCGTCCGAGCCGGGAACGCCCACGATGTCGGCGATGATGATGCCCGGGATGCCGGGCCACGACCCGATCGACGTGTGCCCTCTCGCCGATGTCGGCTACTGGGAGCTGCTGCCGGTCGATTCGCACGTGCTTGCGGTGCACGCGGTCCTGATGCACACGGGCCAGGTGCTGTTCTTCGCCGGATCGGGCAACAGCGTGCCGAACTTCAACGCCCGCCTGGTCAAGAGCGTCGTGTGGGACTACGAGGACGGCACGTTCTACGATCCCGGCTGCCCTTTCGACGTGTTCTGCGCCGGGCAGACCGTCCTCGCCGACGGCAAGGTCCTCGTTGCCGGCGGTACCGACAAATACGATCCCTTCGTCGGCTCACGGACCGCGTACCTGTTCGACCCGACCCTGCGGCAGTGGATCCGCGTCGATGACATGGACGAGCAGCGCTGGTACCCGACGCTGGTCAGCATGGGCGACGGCCGGGCGGTCGCCAGCTCCGGGATCTCAGCACCCAACGAGGTCTTCCACCCGGGTCACGGCTGGAGCAAACTGCCCGCGACGACTGTGCTGCCGCTGTACCCGCACCTGCTGCTGCTCCAGGACGGCCGGCTGTTCTACACCGGCGTGCAGCTGGGCAACGCCACCATCGAGGGGCGGGTCATCAATCCGTTGACCGGAGCCGAGCAGACCGTCTCCGGGCTGCGCGACAAGGCCAATCGCGACCAGGGCAACAGCGTCCTGCTACCGCCGGCACAGGCGCAGCGCGTCATGGTCATCGGCGGTAGCGGGTCGCCCGCGGCCACCAACCACACCGACATCATCGACCTGGCCGGCGGGCCCGCCGGCGCGAAGTTCCAGCCCGGCCCCGACCTTGCCAAGGCTCGAGGCCTGTGCAACTCCGTCATCCTCCCGGACCGCACCGTCCTGATCACCGGCGGCGGCCTGCACGGCGAGACCAGGAGCGACGCCGTGCACCTCGCGGAGATCTACGACCCGGCCACCAACACCATCCGATCGGTCGCCGAAGCCGGGGTCTCACGGCTCTACCACTCCGTCGCTCTGCTGCTTCCCGACGGAAGGGTCATCACCGCCGGCTCCAACCCGGACCGCGGCGACGACGAGTTGCGCCTCGAGCTGTACCACCCGCCTTACCTGTTCCAGGGCCCCCGGCCATTGCTGGACTCGGCCCCGAGCGAGTGGCATTACGGCACAACGGTCGAGGTCAGCACACCGTCGGCGATGACACTCCGATGGGCCCAGCTGATCCGGCCCATGGCCACCACCCACTCCTACGAAACCAGCCAGCGGCTGGTCGACCTGCCCATCGTGTGCCGCGACGCGTGCAGTATCACCGTCGACGTCACCGACAACCCCAACCTGGCACCGCCCGGCTGGTACATGCTCTCCGTCGTCGACGACTGCGGCATACCATCCAGCGCACTGTGGATCCGGCTCGACCGCCCACCCGTACCCCCACCCCCGGCGCCGCCTCCGGACCATGACCACGGCGGCAGCCACACGCACCGGCCCGCCTTCGACATCCCCGGCCAGCCCAGCGGGCCGAAGGCCCGCGCACGCAAGACCCAACAACCGAAGAAAACCTAAAGGGAAAGGTACGCACACCGCGGTTCCCTGCGCGTCTCGTGTCAGTCCCGTGGCACCGAGTCGACGTCGCCAGTACAGTAGTCGAGCGACTATAGTCGGGAAGCATGGGACCAGTGGCGCGCTTTATGGGTGCACATGAGATCCGGCTGCGGATCGGCCGGATCAGCCGTCAGCGGGTGTATCAGCTTGCCCGGCGGCCGGACTTTCCGGCGCCGGTGGCGGACCTGGCGCAGGGCAAGGTCTGGCTCGCCGATGATGTGGAGGCCTGGATCGCGACCAGGCGGCGGAGGCCGGCCGGCGCCAGTGGATCAAGTGGAGAGTAGGGCGGGTCGAATCCGGTGAGCTTGCATTACGAGTGGACGCTGTCGTTGCGCCTGCGGCCCGATGCCCCCGCGTCGTTCTTGGACGAGCTTCGTTTCCACCTGGGCCTTGCCGCGCGGTTACCCGACGAGCCCGAGCTGGAGATCGACTGGCCGTGCCTGGTCACGGAGCCGGACGATGTTCTGCCGGGCGGCAGCGTACGTTCATTGGTCGCTCAGCGGCCGTACTTGAACCGGCCGGGCTCGTTCGGCCTGTTCGTGCGTACGTTCGTTCTCGACGATGTCATGTATGAACTGATGCCGGCGGTGCCGGCGTGGCTGGCCCGGTGGTCGTCGACGCAGGGATGGATCGGCCAGGCGCGTGAGGAACTGTCGTTGCACCCGTCGTTCAACTTCTACGTACAGGATGGCCACGCTTATGCCGCCGGACCTGGCGGCAGCGTGGAACCGCTGAATGCGCTCGCGCCGCCTTTCACGCTGAGCTACACGTCAGACACCCCATAGACCTCGACCGAGAAGGGGCGCTCACCGCGAGGCGAGCGCCCCTTCTCCACGAAGCACCTACGGGTTACTTGTAGGTGATGTCGCTTTGGGTGACCTTGCAGTTGCTGTCGTTCCAGCCTTCGCCGAGGTAGCTCGGCTCGCTGCCCTTGGCGACGCCCTTGTACTTGCCGCAGACCACGACGCTGGAGCTGTTGCTGATGGTGACGCGGGTGATGGTGGCGGTGTCGCCCCAGTTGCTGTTGATGCCGGCGACCATGTCGATGTCGTTCAGCAGCACGTTGTCAATCTTGACGTGGCGCTGGTGCGAGGTGGAGCAGTTGCCACAGCCCCGGTACAGCTTGCCCGAGCCGCTGAGGTAGAAGCCGGAGATGCTGACGGTGCCGTTGCCGTTGTGCTGGAACGTCTTGTCGCTGCCGGCCCTCGCGCCGCCGCCGATGACGTAGCTGGTGCCACCGGTGGTGCCCTTGAAGGTCGCGGCGTCCTCGCCGATGTCGTTCCACCACACGTTGCGGATGGTGCAGGTGCCCTCGCAGTGCACGCCGTCGCCGGCGGGCGAGCCGATGATGACGTTCTGCAGGGTGCCCCCGTTGGCGATCTTGAACATCGGGTCCTGGGACTCGCTCTGCGAGCCGTCACCGATGCAGCAGTAGGTCTTCATGCCGCCGTCGAAGGTGCCCGAGACGCTGACCGTGCCGGAGATCGTCACCGAGCCGGCCGAGCTCGGCCACGCACCGGTCGGAGTGCCGGTGCCGCCGGTCGGGCCCGGGCTGGCGGTGGGGCTGGTAGTCGGGCTGGCGGTCGGGCTGCTGGTCGGGTTCGAGCCGCCGCTGGCGTACGTCTCGAACTCGGCGATCCGCGGCGCACCGGACGCGCTGGTGATCTCGAAGGTGAGCTTCTTCAGCGAGGTCGAGGAGAAGGAGATGGTGCTCGGGCTGCCGCTGCCGCTGGCCAGGACGGTGCCCTGGTCGGCGTTGAGCACCCGCCAGGCACTGATCGAACCGCCGCCCGAGGCCTGCTTGATGACGGCCGAGGACACCGTCGTGGCGCTGCCCCATTTGACCGAGACGTACCCGGTCGAGCTGGCCGGCGCCCAGTAGGTGCCGGTGTTGCCGTCCCGGACGTTGCCGTAGCTGGTGCCGCTGGCCTTGCTGGAACCGTCGGCGCCGGCGCCGAGGCTCAGATTGTCGGCGGCCAGAGCCTGGGGCGACGGCAGCGCGAGCATGATCGCGGCGCTTGCGGCCGCGGTGGCTCCTCCGGCTGTCCATCGTAGGGCAACTGATCGTCTCATCGGTGTCTCACCTTCATAGTGGGGATGGCGTCGCGCCTTCAAGCGGGGGGAAAGCGCTTTCCTGGGAGGATAGACACTGCTCTATCCCAGGACAAGGAGGTGTCCACTTTATGATCTGATGTGAGTTGCCCAGGCCCGCCGGTGACGCATTCCTGACGTGCTCGTTCCGGCTGGGCCGTCGCCCGCCTATGGTCCGGTCACCGCATCCGGACGTTCCACTGGATGCAAAAGTGCCCGGGGGAGTGGTTCCACCTGACTCAGGCGCTGTCCTTGCGGCTCGGCGGCCTTGCTCTGGTTGGGCGCCGCTGGGAGCAGGCTGTGGTGCGCGACGCCGCCGCGGCGGCTGCCGACGGCTTCGGCGGCGTGCTGTTCCTGGTCGGTGAGGCCGGGATCGGCAAGACGAGGCTGGCCGGCGAGGCGATGCGGCTCGCCGCCGAAGCGGGGCAACAGGTGCTGCGCGGGCGGGCGACGACCAGTTCGGCGCAATACCGGGCGTTGCGCGAGGCGGTCATGTCGGTGCTGCGGCGTACCGGGCCGCCGGAGGATCCGCAGCTGCTGCCGTACCGTGCAGCGTTGTCGATGCTGGTGCCGGAGTGGCTGCCGGCCGGCCCGGCGGGCTTCGACAAGTCGCCGGTGGTGCTGGCCGAGGCGGTGTTGCGGCTGCTCGTGGCGTTCGGCGGGCAGCGCGGCTGCGTGGTCGTGTTGGAGGACCTGCACGACGCGGACGCCGACACTCTCGCCGTGCTCGACTACCTGGCGGACAACCTCGGCCGGGAGCCTGTGCTGGTCATCGCCACGGTTCGGCCCGAAGCCAGCGCCGGCCTGGAGCTGGCCCGGGCGGCGAGCCGGCGCCGGGCCGCCACCATCGTGGAGCTCGGCCGGCTGGCCGACGCCGAGGTGCGACAGCTCGCGGCCGAGTGCCTCGAGGTGCCGGCCGGCGAGATCCCGGAGCCGGTCGTGAGCCGGCTGCTCGAGGCGGCCGACGGAGTGCCGTTCTATGTCGAGGAGCTGCTGGCCGGAATGGTCAGCGAGGGCGCTCTGACACCGGACCGGGACGGCTGGCGGGTACGTGTCCCGTGGCAGGACCGGGTGCCGCCGGCTCTGAGCGAGAGTGTCGCCGCCCGCGCGGAGCGGCTCGGGCCGCGTGGCCGGTCCCTGTTGCATGTCGCGGCGCTGCTGGGCCGTACCTTCCCGGCCACGGTGGCGGGCGCCGTCGCCGGCGTCACCGTCGAGGAGCTGTCCGCCTGCTTGCGCCAGGCCACGGACGCGCAGCTCATCTCGCCCGGCGAGGAACCCGACATGTTCGTGTTCCGGCACGCCCTGACCGCGGAGGCCCTGCGGGCGAGCCTGCTCGCCGTCGAGGCGGCGTCGCTGTCGCGGCGAGCGGCGCAGGTGATCGAACAGCGGCATCCGCAGCTGCCGCTGGAGTGGGCG
Organism: Actinoplanes aureus; assembly: GCF_015704865.1. Taxonomy (GTDB): domain Bacteria; phylum Actinomycetota; class Actinomycetes; order Mycobacteriales; family Micromonosporaceae; genus Actinoplanes; species Actinoplanes aureus. Next base: position 32,275 of record NZ_JADQTO010000041.1, read on the forward strand.
GACCTGGCCGCGCAGCTGTGGTACCAGGCCGGGGACGCCCGGCGGGCCGCCGAACTGCTCGGTGACCTCGCCCGGCGGGCCCGGACGCAGGGTGCCGTCTCGACCGCGATCGCGCAGGCCGAACGAGGTTTGCGGCTGCTGGATCGGCAGCCGGCCGCGGATCCCGCGTCGACGGCGTTGCGGGAGGTGCTGCTGGACGCGCTCATCGACGCCGGTGAGGTGCAGCGTGCGGTGGAACTCGGCGGCTGGCTCGATCTGCACGCCACGATCGGGCGGCGCGCGGCCGTACATCTGCGGTTGGCTCGTGCGGCCACGGCCGCCGGCCGGTGGGCCGAAGGGCTGCGGCAGATCGCAAGCGTGCGCCGGCTGCTGGCGCCGGAGGCGGCCGCCGGCGCCGATGCCGAGGTCGACGCGGTGGAAGCCTGGCTGCGGTTCTGCCATCCGACGCCGGACCGGATGGATCAAGCGCGCCGGCTCGCCGGCCGGGCGTTGCGGTCGGCCCGCGCGGCCGGGCAGCCGGAAGTGCAGTGCGCGGCGTTGGAGGTGCTGGCCAGTTGTGCCCGGACCCGCGACCTGGAGGAGTCCCGTGCGCTGTGCGACCAGGCGCTGGCGGTGGCCGAGGAGCACGGGTTGATCACCTGGCGGATCCGGTTGCTGTTCCACCTCGGCGTGATCGACGGCATCCACGACGCCGATCCGACCCGGCTGATCCGGGCGCGGGATACGGCGGTGGCGGCCGGTTCCGTGGTGACCGCCCTGGTGATGCAGTGCGAGCTGGCGGTCGTCCATCTGTGCCGGGGCGAGTTCGACGCGGCCGAGCAGTGCGCCCGCCGATCCGAGCAGGTCGCCGCCCGGCTGCGGCTCAGCGAGACCCGGCTGATCGCACTCGCGCGCCGCGTCTGCGTGGCGGCTCATCAGGGGTCGCGCGAGCAGACCGATCATCTGTACGCGCGATACCGCGCCCTGGGCGGCGAGGACGTCGACCATGCGGCCGCGGTGTGGGGCCTCGGCCTGGCGTTCTGCTCGCTGCTGGAGGACGACACGGAACGGGCCTGGCACGAGATGGATCGGGCGATCGCGAAGGAAGCCGACTGCCCACCGCACTACCTGTCGTTCAACCGCGGGCCGTACCTGCTGCTGGCGACCCTGGCCGGCAAGGCGGGCCGCGACGAGCACGATGAACTGGCCGGCTCGGCGCACGGGCAGGCCCGGTGGAACCGGCAGTTCGTGATGCTGAGCCGAGCCGTCCTGGAGGGACGGGCCGGGCGCGGCACCGAGGCCGCCGCCGCGGTGGCGCGGTTCGAGGAGCTCGCCGGACCGTACCCGCTGGCCCGGCACCTCGGGCTGCGCCTGATCGGCGAGCGGGCCCACGCCGACGGCTGGGGCCGCCCCCGGGACTGGCTGTTAGCGGCCGAGACCTACTTCCACCAGAGCGGAGCGGTACGCGTCGCTGCGGCCTGCCGCACCCTGCTGCGCGAGATGGGCGTGCCGGTGCCGCAGCGGCGCCGTGGCAGCGACCGCATCCCGGCCGGGCTGCGCCGGCTGGGCGTGACCGTCCGCGAACACGAGGTGCTGGAGCTCGTCGCCGAGCGGCTCGGCAACAAGGAGATCGCCGCCCGGCTGTTCCTGTCGCCGCGCACCGTGGAGAAGCATGTGGCGAGCCTGCTGCTGAAGACCGGAGAACCGGACCGGGCCGCACTCGCCGGGTACCGGAATTTGGGTAGTGCCGGGGAGAACCTGGGTGGATCGACTACGCGATAGCCGCCGCCACCTCGCCCAGACTTCGAGGATGACTTCATTAACGGCGGTGATCGCCGCCGTACTCCTGACGACATCGAACACGGCCGCGCCGATCAGCCCGTGGACCGTCGCACCGAGCCCGAACCCCAGCCTGTCGGCGAACCGGCCTCGCGGCCTGGCCGCGCCGGCCGCGGACGCGGTGTGGTCGGTGGGCACCTGGCGCGACGACGCGACCGGCCGGCAGCGCACCCTGACCCAACGCTGGGACGGCTCGGCCTGGCGCACGGTGGCCAGCCCGGGTACGCCCGGCGGCAACGACAATCTGACCGCGGTGGCCGGCGCCTCGCCGAGTCAGCTGTGGGCCGTCGGTTTCAGCGCGCAGTCCGCGTACGACCCGGACAGCCCGGCCGACCCGGACCGCGGTGTTCCGCTGATCCTGCGAGGTGACGGCGCCTCGTGGTCGGTGGAACCCGTGGAGATGCTCGGCGCGTACGGGCACCTGACCGCCGTCGACCTGACCGGCCCGGCCGACGGCTGGGCGGTCGGCTCCTCCGCCGCCGGGGTGGGTGCCACGCCGCGCGGCCTGATCCTGCGCTGGAACGGCTCGGTCTGGCTGCCGGTGGCCGTGCCGGACACCGGCACACAGCCGGTGCATCTGACCGGCGTCAGCGCCACCTCCACCAAGGACGCCTGGGCGGTCGGGTACTCCGGTGTCCTCGGCTCCACAGCGCAGGCGATCGTCTGGCACTGGAACGGCCAGGATTGGCGGCAGGTGGACCTCGGCGTCGATCCCGGCGCGCAGACCGTGCTGTTCAGCGTGTCGGCGGCATCCGACGGCAGCGTGTGGGCGGTGGGCTACCGCCGGGCGGCGGACCGGCAGGTGGGGTACGCGCTGCGCTGGTCGGGTGGTGTCTGGCAGACGATTCCGGTAGCGGCCACCGATGAGGGAACACAGCTGCGGAGCGTGGTGGCGGTGCCCGCCGGGGTCTGGGCCGTCGGCTACAACGTCAGCCGAGGGGTCGACAACGCCCTGATCCTGTCGTTCAACGGCGCCGGCCTCGTCAAGGAGATACTGCCGGCTCCGCCGATCGGGCGCGGCAACGTCGCCGGTACGGCGGTTACCGCGATCGCCGCGACCACGGGCGCCGGGGAGCTGTGGGCGGCCGGCTGCCTGGGCCACCAGACCCGGATGCTGCGGCGCGACACGGGGGACCGCTGAGTGAACCTGGGTACCGCGTACCCATGTGGGCCGTGCGGCCTCGCTAGCAGCGTTCCCGGTGCAAGCAAGCGCACCGAGAATGGAGCATCACCGATGAAACTGTCTCGTCTGCTGGCGGCTCCGGTGTTCGCCGGGGCCATGCTCCTGACGCAGATCGCCGGCATCGGCCCCGCGCAGGCCGCCCCGAGCGACCCACACTGCAACTACGACTTCCGCACCTTCAACGCCTGCCTCAGGTTCTTCGGCACCGGCCAGCTCAACGAATGGAGGGCGGTCGCCGGCCAGGACGCCTTCATGTCCCAGCGGTCCGCCCAGGAGAAGATCGACCACGGCACCAACTTCCGCGCCCAGCTCTTCGGCGACGACGGCAACAGGCGCACGCTCCTCGCCGACCTCTTCCTCGCGCCGGGCTGGCCGGCCGCCGGGCCGGGCGGGCTCAGCGCCGAACTGACCCGGGTCCTGCACGGCAGCACCCTCAACGAGGACACCGACGGCAACGACGAGATCTACGCGGAGATCACCTACTGGGACTTCGTGATCAATGACAACGTGACCCACCGCACCGGGACCGTGGTGCACGAGTTCGCGCCGCGCAGCGAGGTCCCGGACGACCCGGGCTGCCGAGTGATCTGCCCGTAGGCACAGGCCCCTTGATTCGACAGGCGTCCGGCGGCCCTCGGCTGACGAGGGCCGCCGGATCGGGACGGTCAGTAGGCGGCCCCGCAACTGTGGCCGGCGCCGGAGATCGGGATGAAGGCGATCGCGTCGAAGGCGATGTCGATGTCACCCTGGCCGGCCGGGTCCACGTTCTTGAGCTGCACCCGGGCCCCCTTCTTCAGGGCGTGGGCGCCGAGATAACGCCACTTGTCGGCACCGCCGGTGCTCTGGTCCAGCTGACAGGTCGCCGGGTTCGAGTCGTTCAAGGGATCCGGGAAGATGTAGTACTTGGAGGTGTTCCACTCACCGCCGTGGCTCGGCATGTGCGCGACGATGTCGTAGCGCTGGTTGGCCGGATAGGGGAACGGAATGGTGGGACTCCACGTGGCGACCACCTGGTGCTTGGCGTTGGTCTCGCCGGATGGGAAGTTGGGTGGGTAGACGTGGGTGAACCACATGTGCCCCTTGTGGCCGGCGCCGAGCTGGTGCAGATCGATAGCGGCGTACTTGGAGACCTCCTCGCCGGGCGGGCTGCCCAGCCGGAGGGTGAACTTGCCGTCGCTCGGGCCGATCGAACACCCCAGGTTGTATTTGCCGGTGTCGTTGAGGGTGTAGACGATCAGCGGTGGAGCGACCTTGTAGCTGTCCGCGGCGCCGGTGAAGTCGGCGCAGTCCCGTTGGTAGATGCGTTGGATGGCCGGCTCGGCACTGCCCAGCGCGAAGGCGAGCCGCTCGGTGCCGCAGTGGTTCGCGCAGTTGGCGAACGTCGTGCTGCCGTGCCACCAGCACTGCTCGTTCCTCGGCGCGCACGGGTCGGCGGGCACCGTCCAGTTGCAGGAGTTGACGGGCGAGCAGAACTGGTATCGGTCGGGCAGAGCCAGCTTCCCGAATGACGTGTTGCCGAACACGGGCTCGGCGTACTTGGTGTAGGTCCCGTTGTCGTTCCAGCCCCACTGCGGTGTCTCCGCCCAGCCCATGATCTTTTCCGGGTACGACCACTGCGACGGGATAGCGGCGTCCGCCTTGTTCGCCAGGAACCGATCGCGGTTAGCCGGATATTGCGGGTTGGCCGGGTTGTTGAACCACCCGACGCCCCACCGTCCGCCGTGCGACGACCGATCGGCGTACGGGTAGAAGCCGCTGTTGTACGCCCAGACGGCCAGGAACCAGTTCTCGATGTAGCGCGGGTCGCCGTCGTTGAGCTGCATGCGCCCGCCGGAGTCCAGGCTGAGCTGGTTCCACTTCTGGATGAGGATGTTGAGCGAGGCGGCGATGTTGGCGGCGTAGTCCACCGCGATCCTCACCTGGTTGGGCCGGCTGAAGACGGTGTCGCCCACCCGCATCCCGGTGGTGACCTGGCCGATGCCGTATCCGCAGTCCGACTTCGTGTAGTCGATGACGTCGTTGCTGCCGTTCGCCGGCGGAGCGCGGTTCCCGTAGTAGTCGGAGACCAGCGGGTTGGCCGAGTCGCCGGGCACCCCGTGCCAGGACGCCTGGGCCAGGTTCGTCTCCTGTGCCAGGATCGCCAGCATCAGCTGGGCCGGTACGGCGTCGCCGTAAGCCAGTTCGTTCAGCGGGAAGCTGACCTGTGGCTGGTAGGCGTCCAGCCCGGTCTTCAGGAAGTTCGCCGGGCGCTGCACCCGCAGCCGGTCGTGGACGGCTTGGTCGACCGCCCACTCCACCATGTTGTGGCTGGGCTGGAACGGCTCGATCGACGGATCGTTGCGCGGGATGGCGCAGGACGGCGTGGTCGTCTCGGCCAGCGCAAGGGCGGGACCGGCCTTCGGCGCGGGGCTGCCGGGCAGCGGCACGGTGAGCCGGTGCCCGCCGCCGGCGGCGATCGATCCGGTGGCGGCGCGCCCGCTGTGCGTGGCCCGGGTGGTGAGTTCGACCGCGTCCGGCTGGGGTGCCGCCCGCTCGACGATCAGGTGTCCTTGCCCGGAGATCGCCCGCACCTGCCGGTCCGCGCGTAGCGTGCGCAGATCGGGCAGTCCGGTCCGCACCTTTGTCACGTCGCCGACGAGCTGGTTGCCGCCCGGTCCGCGGAACAGCTGCAACCGGTTCCACGGCCCGGTGCCGGTCTGGGCGAGCCGCCCGCCCTGCCAGCGCTGCGCGACCGCCTGGTCGCCGCGTACGGAGACCAGGTCGACGGCGCCACCGGCGGTCGCCGCGACGGCGAACGCCTGCCCGGCCGGGGTGGCTACGGTGGTCAAGGCGCCCGATCCGCCGACCTTGACCAGTTTGCCGCCGGCGATGCCGTAGTCGCCGTCCGGCGCGGGCGCCGGGGTGGTGAGCTGCGCGTCGATCGTGCGGGTGGATTCCACCTCGGCGGTGCCCGCGTTGACGGCGAGCAGGTCGGTCCGCTCGCCGTCGACGCCGATGGCGCGGGTGAGCAGGACCCGGTCCGACGGGCCGCAGGCCGGGTTGAAGTAGGCCAGCTGCACCCCGGTCGCGATGTGCCGGGCCGTGCCGGTCGCGAGGTCCACGACGGAGGCGAAGGCGCCGGCCATCATCGCCGCCGGGCGGTTCGTCGCGATGACCGGGGCGTAGACGGCGACCGCGTACCGGCCGGATCCGGTCACGCACACTCGCCGGTCCACGCGCCCAGGTCGGTGCCGGATGATCGCAGGGTGGCCAGGGGCTTCCATGCGAAGGCCTGGGACTCGCGGGCCACGTACAGATGGAATCCGCTGACGTCGCCGACGCCGGTGACCGCGGCGTCCGTCGAGCTCTCCCATCCGTCGCCGAAGGCGGCGTCCGGCGCCTCGAAGGCGACACCCGCGGGCGCTGCCGGCTCCGGCGCGGCCTGCGCCGATCCGGGAGTCGCCGATCCGGCCAGTAGTGCTGCCATCCCGAGGACGCTGATCGCCTTGCTACGTATCGTCATCGTCATCGCCATCCCGAACATGTCTCGCTCATGTTGTAGTCGGGCTGGGCGCAGATCCTGATCGAGTGGCCCCACGGCACCATCGGAAGGTCGTACTCGATCGGCCCCACGGTGGTCCGGCCGACGCTGTCGTTCAATCCGGGCAGGCCGCCGTACGGGGGAAGCCACTCGACCCGCACCGTCCGGTTCTCGTCGGGATTGTTGCTCCAGTAGTGCCCCCAGGCGGCGTCACAGGTCGGCGAGTACATGAGGTTGACGTCGGCCGGCGTCTCACCGGGCTTGGGTGGCCCCACGGTGATCCCGAAGCCGGCGACCCGCACCACCTGGTCGCCCGTGCAGCCCTGCTCGACGGGATTCTTACCGCGGCACGACTCACCGCGGCAGGAAGCCGCGGCCACCGATGGTTCCTCGGCCGTCCGGGCTGGGCCGGCCGCCGCGCCGGCCGCACCCACCATGATCGCCGCTACCGCGGCCGCCGACGCCACCAGCGTCGTGATCTTTCGATAACGCATGCGTCCTCCTCCCGATGCCGATCAGTACGGATCCGCGTACGCGACCGCGGCCGGTGTGGTCGCGGCCGTCGCGAGGTCGCCTGAGCGGTGCGCTCATGGTCGGAGCAACGGGAGCGCGGCCTCCACTCTGTTAAGTCAGGGTTGAAAGGTCGGTCAGGAGGCGGCCGCACGCTCGAGCCAATTTCTTCGGACCCGGCGCATCGGACATTCGCTCCCATTCCCGCGCGGAAATCGAATAACAAAATAACAATAGTTAAGAAGCGTCGACGTGTTTCTGTGGTCTGTGACATCGTCCACATCGTTCGGTGCCGGATCCTGGTATGTTCCGTCATGCCGAAAACGGGGAGACCAAATCCTTTCCGTCGGTGGTCCACCCTGTCTCGGGCGATCCCCGGACTTTTTGTAAAGGACACCGAACAAATGCGTACGACCATGCACGCCGCCATTTCGGCGGTAGCCGCCGGGCCGCCCTCGCGGTCTGTTGCCGCACCGCCGGGCACAGTCGACATCAGCGCCGTCAAGCTGCGTACCACTGCGCCGCCGGCCGCCTTCGGCGAGCTGCGGTAGCCTGCCGGCCTCGGCGGCGCCGGACCGGATTCGCGCGAAACGGAACGTTCGCCGGTGCGCTGAGGAGCGGGCAAACTCCCTTTTGGTTCGGCAGGCGATGCCGCCAGCGAATCCGTTTTGTGCTTCCGGAGTATTCGACGGTATTCCGTGAATGTCGCCGCCGCCGCCGCGCGTCCCGCTACCACAATTCGCGATTACCTCCAGCATTCGGCAGCGCCCCCTTGCTTCCCGCCGGTATCACAGTGCGCCGGCGGTCCACTCCCAATGGAAGAGGAATACATGTCTCATCTGAGTCGCCGTGACGCCTTGCGTTACGGAGCCGCGGCCGCCGCCGTCGCCACCGGGGTCGCCGGTGCGCGGGCCCTGTCCATCTCCGGCTCCTCCGGCCAGGCACTGGCCGCCCCCGCCGGGAACCGGGATCCACGCGACTTCGAGCTGCAGTACCACGGCAAACGGATCAGGGGAGTGCACGGCGGGACTGTGGCCGGCCCCGCCGGCGTGGCGTCGCGGCAGCGGCGCAAGCCGCACGAGGTGTTCATCGACGGCCGGAAGCTGGCCGTCATGGAGATCGAGCTGCCGGCTGCCGGAGGTGGTCTGACCATCGGCTACATCAGCGCCATCAACCACTACGAGCCGGTGCTGATCGACGCCGAGCGCAACAAGGGTGGCCTGCTGAAGCTGGCCAAGCGCGCGGTCGACGTACTCGGCGACACGGAGCTGACCGCCGTCGCCGGCGAGCACCACGACCACGGGCGCTGAACCCGCGGCCGTCCACCCCTGTCCACCACACCGAAAGGCTGACCACCATGGGCGTCCGCAAGAACGCACGCGACCTGACCAGTACCGAGAAGGCGGCATTCGTCGCCGCCGTCAAGCGCCTGAAGGCGCAGACCACCGGGCGTAACTACGACTGGTTCGTCACCACCCACATGACCTACTTCGCCACTGTCAGCGGCGTCCGCTACGCCCACCAGTCGCCGTCGTTCCTGCCCTGGCACCGCCAGTACCTCATCGAATTCGAGCGGGCCCTGCAGGTGTACGACCCAGCGGTCTCGATTCCGTACTGGGACTGGACCGTGGACCGCACGACCTCCGGGGCACCGTTCACCGCGGACTTCATGGGCGGCAACGGCTCCGGGGGAAACGGGCCGGTGGCCACCGGCCCGTTCGCCGGCGCCACGAACTGGCGCATCAACGTCAGCCCGTCGTCCTCGACGTCACTGCGCCGGGCGATGGGCAGCAGCTCGCTGCCGACCGCCGCCCAGGTCGATTCGGTGCTGGGCATTTCGACGTACGACGCCGCGCCGTGGAACAGCTCGTCGACCAGCGGAATGCGTAACCGCATGGAGGGCTGGCAGACGCCGAACCTGCACAACCGGGCGCACGTCTGGGTCGGCGGGCACATGGGCCAGCAGGACTCGCCGAACGACCCGGTGTTCTGGTTGCACCACTGCAACATCGACCGGCTGTGGTCGCTGTGGCAGACGCGCTGGGGATTCGACACCGGCCGCTACCTGCCGGCCGCCGGCACCTCGGGGGTGGTCGACCTGAACGACGCCATGCAGCCGTGGTCTGACGTCACCCCGGCCGCTGTGCTCGATCATCGAGCCGGTTACACGTACGCATAGTTGTTGCTTTTCTGCTCCTCCAACGACCCCCACCGGCGCGCGATCCGGCGGGGGTCGTCGGCGCTTGCTTCGTTGCGGGAAGTCGAGAATCCGATGAAAGGCGCCCGGGCGCGGGTGTAGCGGTAAGACTGGTCGGCATGAGTCTGAAAGAAGACTGGTCGGCATGAGTCTGAAAGTCGGTGACGAGATGATGAGGCTGCTCGGCGTGCTGCGGCACGAGCCGACGGAGAAATGGGTCCGTGCCCGGCTCCAGGGCCGGATCGTCGCCGACAGCCGTGCCGCGCTCCTGGTGTGGGAACCGCGCCGCATCGTGCCCACGTACGCCGTGCCGGACGAGGATGTCCGGGCCGAACTCGTACCCGTCGAGCCGGCCGGGGAGAGCGACGTACCGGTGCTGCATCCCGGCATCCCGTTCGCCGTGCACTCCACGCCCGGCCAGACGTACGACGTCCGCGTGGGCGACGTCGTCCGCGAGCGCGCCGCGTTCCGCCCGGACGACGCGGACCTCGCCGGTCACGTCGTGTTCGACTTCGACGCGTTCGACTGGACGGAGGAGGACGAGCCCCTGTTCTCGCACCCGCGCGATCCGTTCTCCCGCATCGACGCGCGGCGCAGCAGCCGGCACGTGCGCATCGAGCGGGACGGTGTGCTGCTCGCCGAGTCGCGCACGCCGACACTCGTGTTCGAGACGAAGCTGCACCCGCGGTTCTATTTGCCGCGCGAGGACGTCAAGGCGGAGGTTCTGCCCAGCGAGATGGTGACTGCCTGCCCGTACAAGGGCCGTGCCACGTACCTGTCGTTCGCGGTGGGGGAGAACCTGGCTTGGACCTACCTGGACCCGCTGCCCGACGCGTCGCCGCTCGCCGGTCTGGTCGCGTTCTTCGACGAGGTTGTCGACGTGACCGTCGACGGTGTGCCCCGGGAGCGGCCTGATTCGCCGGTCGCCAAGGTCATGAAGGAGGAGTTCGGCGTTTCTTGAGGGATCGGCTACTCGGCTCGCCGAAGAGCATTGTGAGCTCGCTCGTACCGGCCAGGTCGTAGTGCTTGTTGACGGTGCGCGCCCGCGCATGCCGAATTTGCGTGCCCTCATCTGGTGGCAACACTCGCTCATGCCGAGATCCGCTCTCGATCTGTCGCAGGCAGACGGACGGCGATCAAGCGGCGAAAGCGACAACAAAAGTCAACACGAATCCAGCCGATGCTCCCCACACCAGAGCGACGGCCAGCCGCCTCGCGCGGCTCCAGAGAGCCAACACGGCGCAGCCGACCAGCGAGCAGAAGAGGAACGCGGTGGCCGCGAACAGCCTAAGAATGCCCTTCAGCGTAGGTCGGCATCGCAGGGCCGATGGGCCGCGCCGAGCCGCTGCGGATTAGTCTCATGCCGTGGCGGAAGAAGATCAACTTAGGCTGATTGACGAGTTGCTCGCTCGGCCTTTCCCGGCACACGAGACGCAGGATGAACTCTGCTCCAGCGGTCCTGGCCACCACCTGTCCGTCCTCCAAGCCAGCCGGGACTTCTGGGACGATCCCAGTACGGAGGTCGTCGAAGCGGCTGAGCAGGAGATCGACGTCGCCTTCCAGTCGCTGGTGTCCGCCCTGACTTCCCGCTGGGGCAAGCCAGAGCCCGTTGACCTTGACCCTTATCTATGGACCGAGGAACCAGCCCCGCAGCCAATGCTCCAGCTCTCCTCGCTCAGCGGTCTGATGCTCATCTGGCGGCAGCCATCGGGACGATGGGTCGCACTCGCGGTCGGCCAGGCGGACCGAGAGTTCCCTGTCATGCTGCTCGCCGCGGTCGGTAACGCTCCCGTCCCCTGACCAGCCGACCGCGGTCGGCCAGCAGGCCTTCAAGCGGCGCCATGGCCGAGAGCAGCGCAGCTCGCCCTTGTCCCCTCGGGAGTGCACACTTTCTGCCGCGCCGGGAGCGTCGTCCCGCGGACCTCTGGCTAGGGTGGGCGGCATGAGCGCGGACGGATCGGACGCCCTGGCCCCGCGACACTGTCACGCCCAAGACCTCGCTGCGCTGATTGGTCTTCTGGCCTTGCTCGAAGGCGAACTCACGGCGGGCCATGTTCCCGAGCGCTTGTCGCGTCGCATCGGTAGCCGGGTTGAAAGAGCTGGGCTTCTCGCGGGCGGAGGGAGCGAGCGGGACCTGCGGCAGTCGCTTTCGGATCTCAATCACCGGTTGCGATACGCACTCGGCGAGTACGAGGAAGCGCCGCCGCCACTTGCCGTGCCAGAGTAGTCGCGCCGTCACGCTCCCGAATCATGATTGGGCGATGCGGCGCGGAGCGGTGCCGGCTTTTCGCTACCGCTTGACTGTGTAGTGCAGGTGCAGGACGCGATCGCCCTGGACGACGGCGTCCGGGTCCTCGAGCAGGACCGTACCGGTGTGGCTGCCGAAGAACCGCACTCCTTCACCGAGGAACACCGGTGCGACGTCCATGGCCACCTCATCGACGAGTCCCGCCGAGAACGCCTGCCCGCCGACATCGCCCGCAGTTACGCAGACCAGGCCGTCTCCCGCCAGGTCTTTCGCGAGTCTGACGCCTGCCTCGACGGAGGCGGCGGTATGGAACGGCGCGTCGGGGAACCTGGCTAGCCACTGCTCAGGCAGCGGTCGATGGGTGATGACCACCAGTTCGTCTCCGGCTGCCGGCACACCCGCCCAGCCGTCGGTGGTATCGAACAAGTGGCGACCGATCACCGTGTATTTGATGTCGTCCCAGAAGGGCTGCACGTACTGGGCAGAAGCTTGGCTCACGTTGAACGACCATTTGTCGTTCGCGTGGATGGTGACGTCGCCGTTTCCGTACCAGTCGAATAGGGGCCCGACCGTGTCGTCGGGGTAAGCGATGTATCCGTCCAGCGAGACCACAGCTTGCATGACGACTCGTGCCATCGTTCCGCTCCTCTGTGTCTGAACGACTACACACCGCGCCGCCCAGAGACGCAAGCGTCCGCTCATGCGCGATCCTCGCGGCTGCCTCAGATTGTCGACTCGTATGACCACTGGAGCGCGACGTCCGGCGGGCGCTCTTGCCGATGTGAGGGCGTCGCCGTGTTGAGCGAGACTGATGCTCGCAAATCACCAGGCGCGGTGCGACGAGACGGTCGCGGCCGGATTGCCGCGACCGTACGCCTCAAACCCGACCGTCAGACCGAGAAACCGCCGTCGACGTTGATCACCGCGCCGGTGACGTACCGAGCACCGTCACCTGCGAGATAGGCAACTGCCGTCGCGATTTCGGCCGGTGTTCCATAACGGCCCAGCGCGGTAAAGCCGATGATCGTGCCTGCGGCCGGGCCGTCAGCCGGGTTCATATCGGTGTCGATCGGGCCGGGGTTGACCAGATTGACGGTGATACCGCGCGGGCCGAGGTCCCGGCTGAGACCCTTGGTCAGTCCTACCAAGGCGGTCTTGCTCATTGAGTACAGCGAGAAGCCCGGGAACACCGTGCGTTCCACCATATTGCTTCCGATGGTGATGATCCGTCCGCCGTCACCCATGTGCCTGGCCGCGGCCTTCGACGCGAGGAACGGAGCCCGCACGTTGACCGCGATCATGCGATCGAACTCCTCCCGCCCGAGATCCTCCACCGGCCCGACGAAGAACACCGCCGCGTTGTTGACCAGAATGTCCAGCCGCCCGAACTGGGCCACCGCACGGTCGACCGCGGTGGTCACCGCCGCCGGGTCTGCGCTGTCCACCTGCAGCGCCATACCGCGGCGGCCGAAACCCTCGATCTGCTTCACCACGACCGCGGCCTGATCGTCGCGGTGCTGGAAGGTGAGCACCACATCAGCGCCGTCCTCGGCCAACCGCGCGGCCACGCCGGCGCCGATGCCCCGGCTCCCGCCAACTACCAATGCCACTCTGCCGTCAAGATCGTTTGCCATGTCCCCACTGTCGTCTTCACGCGCGTGCTCGTCTGGCGGCAATCGGACCCGACGTTCTACATTCAGTTCGGCGATTCGGCATCCCTTTTATGAAGAGCGAGGAAGCGCCCACGGCCTGCTGTCCCAGCGCGCATTCTCCTGCCGCTGCCATCGCGGGGCGGTCCGGCGCATCAGTCACTGCCAGTGCCGACCGGGTGAATGACCGAGTCTGCGGTCGCTCTTGCGCTGGCCGTGATGGCAGGGCCTCGGACAGCGAGCGAGGCGAAAGCCCGTCGCTCGCGTTCGTCAGTTACCGACGAGGCGAAGGCGGCACTCGGCGATGGCGTACCTGCGCCGGTGTTCGGAGATGACGCCCAGTTGGTGCTCGGCCGGATCTCCTGGCAGACCCCGCCGGAAATCACCCGACGGCGGGCGCTTCGAAGTCTTTCTCATTGACAAGCGCACCAATGCCAAGGCGGGTGGCTTCCACGCGACCTCGCCGCGCCAGGAGGCCATCAGCGTCGGCAGCTCGAGCGAGGACAACAAGATCGCTGAGCGCTATCCCTGGCTGCAGGCGGTCAGGCCTGTCAAGGTCGACGGCGGTTGGGTGAGCCGCGGTGATGGGCACGTGTACTGGGCGCAACGACTTCAGGGTTAGTCAGGTGCGCCACGGCCGTATGGATCGGCTCGTCTCGTGGTTGGACCGCTGGCATGGAGATCGCGTGCGATTCCGGACGCTCGCCAGCTACGGAGTGCCACCCAAAAGCGTGCGGCTGTTGACAAATCCGACGAAAACCACAACGTAACCGGCACCGATCCATGCCCAGCGGGCACGGCGCGGCCATATCCAGGCACCGATGACAGCAACGGCGAGGCCGCCGATGGTCAGGTAGAGGAGCCCTGTCGTAGCCCACCAGAAGCCGTCTTGGGCGCAGGCGGCGTGGTGCTCCGCGTCATCACAGTGCGACGTCGCCGCGGCGGCGAGCCCAGCAAGGAGCAGTGCGAAGTACGACATGACCGCGAGTAGTGCGGTTGCTGTAGCCGCCGCGACTGTGCTGACCCTCGACGGCCGGTCGTGCTTGACGGGACTCTGATCCGAGGCCGATGTCATCTCCGAAAGCGTAGACCGATCCACCCCTTGGAGGGATGGAAAGCGTCGCGTTCACAGGCGTCCGCTTCAGTGGTATCCACGTGACCGCGACTGTCACGAAGTACGGCAGCACAGGCTCAGAGTTCGCTCATGAACCCGGTGAAGAACCCTGATGCGACAGTTTGTCCAGGTCACGCTTGCAGAACCGGTGGTGAGCCCATCCCTCGTTGAGCACAGTGCCGAGGCATTGCCGCACTGTCCGCCCTTTGGCGTACGGGGGCCATCTGTCGTCGTCCGGGACCGGCGCGGTCTTCGCGAGCTGATCAGGCGTGGCCTTGGTCAGCCATGTCTCGATCTCTGAAGCCTGCCGGACTCGTACGGCGAGTACCTCGTCGAGGCTCGGTTGGGCGGACGGGTCGAGCCCGTCCTCCTGGTCCATGACGAACGATGGACCTAGTCCCATGGCCGTGAACGGCTCGGTGAGCCCGAGCACGCAGCGTCGGAACCAAGAGTCGTGCACGAAGACAAGGTGGCGCAGGGTTTCGACCATCGACCACTCGCCGTCGACGCCGCGATGTTCGCTGTTCTCGGGCATGGACCGAACTCGCTCGGTAGTCGTCGCCCAATCGTCCCGCAGTTGCCGCCAGGCCTCTCGCAGGTCGTCCGGCTGATCTGAGCGGATCAGCAGCCGTACCGGGTGACGACGGTCGAGCTCCGCCTCGACGTACGACATCACCTCGACCCCGTTGACCACAAGATTGGTGACCAGGCCGTCGATCTCGGCGTCCTGCATGACCACGCCGACCATCCGCGCTCTACTCAGGTCGCATTCGCGGAATTCCGCGCCGGTGAGGTCCTCATCGTGGAAGCGTCGCATGCAGACAGGCTAGGTCGCACCGCACACGCCACGCCACGCCCGGATCTAGCCGCCGACCGTGTCCCCAAGTTTCGCCTGGTGCACGCTCGTGCCGATGACGATGTTCGCTACCTTAGCGAGCCGTCGCCTTCCGGAGTTCGCTCAGCCACTCGATGCCGAACCTGTGGCCGTCAGGAAATTGGTCGTCGCGATCCCAGCGCCAGGTAGTGATCATCGCCAGCATGAGGGTCCGGCAATCTCGGAGCAGGTCGTGATCGACGCCCGGGTAGAGCTCTGCGACCTCGTCGGGCGCGTGGGCCAGGTCGAACTCGATCGGCCCCCGGCAGCACGTTTCGAAGTCGATGAAGAGTGGGCCGATCGAGGTCGAGAGCAGGTTGCCCGGGTGAGGTTCGCCGTGCAGGAGTTGTTCGGGCCGGCCGCTATCGCTGACCGCTCGGCGAAGGCGGTTCAACGTGCCGGCGAGAAAGACCCGGTCCGCCTCGGCCAGGTTCGGAGTTCGGTCGTGGTCGGCCACGAGCGTCTGGGCCTCGGAAACCCGGTCGGTGAAGTGCGGGGTGAGCAGGTCGACCCGGCGCATTCCGGCGTGCAGACGTTCGAGCGCTTCGGCGTAATCCGCGGATGGGATCGCTGGAGAAGTCACCGGTTCGTAATAGGTCCACAGGGTGACCACGTAGTCGTCCCACACGAAGACCTCGGGCGCCTGCAGCGCGGCCACCGGGCTCCCGATCTCGAACAGTCGCTGAGCGATGTCCACTTCAAGCTGGGCGCACTGGCGCGCCGCCGGTGCCACCTGGGCCAGAACGTCGCAGGGCTGCAGACGCAGGGTGAGCTTGTTCGAGTTTTGCAGGACGGCGGCGTCGGAGGTGCTCAGGCCGAGCATCGAGGCGCTCGACATGGCTGCCTGTGTTGCCCGCTGGGCCGCATGCGCATGCATCGGAGCAACGTAACTCAGCGTTTTCGGCGCAGCAGCCGTATTTCGATCTCCCCAGAGTCGGCAAACCTGAGAGGCGGCGACTACATCCGGATCTAATGGGTTCTGTCAGCCTATTCCTCGACATCAGCGGGATCGACGTCGAAGGAGGTGGCTGCGGCACGGGAACCACCGACGGTGAGAGCAAGGCCGGCCAGAACAATCGGTCTTCCGCCTCGGTACGGCCTCGGTCAAGACGGGCTCTTCAACCGGTGGCCGAAAACTGCTCAGGTAACGGCGTAGCGACACTTCACCAGTTTCCCGTAAGGGTGCTGCGAAACGAACCCGGATCTACTCAGCCGAGCGGAGCTCACGACGACCTCTCACAGCGAGTCGCGCGCCCAGTCAACCAGCGGACGTGCAGTTTGCGTCACTCGTCACGGTCGCCTGCTCGTCGGCGGCCCTTGCCGACGGGCATACTGTCAGAATTGACATGAGCAGGAGAAGCGCTGACTGCTCGCACCTGCGCACCGGCCGACTTCACGAAGTCGGTCAGCAACTGCTTTGTCTGCGCACCCTTTTGAAGGAGTTCCTGCTCCGTTTCGGCCTTCTCCATGGACCGTGCAGCCTCAAGTGCCTCCTTTGCCAGAGTTGCTAACGTCGCGTCCTCGGTAAGTAGTTCCACGCGGAAAAAAGCGTCCCAAGCAGTTGCACGCAGCCTTGCTGCCTCGTCCCTGGCCTCTCGCCGAAGAGCCTCATCGCTGTCCGCGCTATTGGCCCGGTGCCATCGTGCGTATTGTGAACGACGAAAGTCCATGAGTGTACCGGCGAACGTGCTATAGGTGCTCATGCGCTCCTGGTGTAAGCGATTAGTAAAAGCAAATCGCTCCGATCTGGCGGCACCTCTGCTTTGGAAGAAGTAGGAAGACCAAGCGCCCATGAGGGTGCCGATCAAGGTAAGTACGCCAGCGACGATGGCTTCCATCCGTCAAGTGCAACACGTTCTTGCAAGCCGCACTCTTCTGGCCGCCGGTCGAGCACGTTGTCGCCATGGGCTGTCACGTTGAGTGGTCGGGCGCCGGGCCTGGCTGACATCTTGAGCTGCCGATGAGGCAGCCACAGCCACTTGGCTCGACGTTGAGCATGGTCAGCCGGACTTAGGATGACTCGCCGTGTACCGAATCTTGGGGAAGACGAGCTCCCAGTGGGGTGCTGACATGGCCCGCTGGTCGGACGGTGGCGTCGTCGAGCCACTCGACGACGCCACCGTAGGTGACTGGCGCGTGAACTGCGAAACCCGAAACCTCCTCGTCGACGTGGGTCTGCCGGCGTATGGATCCTTGTTCGTCCGTTCGCCTCAAAGCTCTGTGGAGCCGCTGTTTCCTCCGTACTATATTTTGGGCAGAGAAGCGGTTGACTGGCATCGGCACGAGCTGCCATTCGATCTCACCTGTGGCTGCGGGTACTTCGGGCTCAGCGCCAATGATGGCAGCGTCTGGCAATTGTTCCCGGATCACGATGACCTTCCGGTTAACTCGAACCTGGCCCTGTTCTACTATTTCCTCAACAAAGTGTGTGGAGCAATGCCGAGCCAGAATAGTGATCTCCCAGAGAGGACCGCGGTGAGGCGAGCAGAGGCGGTAATGCGGCGTCTGGTCAATAGAGATCCGATTTTGACGAGCGGCGCCGACAGTTTCTGGGGCTACATCTTCAAGCGCCCGTGGAGCTGAGCATGATCCTGAAGATTGCGGAAAACGCGCTCATCTGCCGCTGGCCGTACGCGGTGCGCCGCGCAGCCGTCTCGCTCTGTGCGACCAGTTCGGAGGCCGGTACGCGTGCGTGCCGAAGAGCGGAGTCCGTGAGAGATGTGTCGACCGCGGTCGGCGCCTGTGCTACCCCCGCCGGCCGACCGGCTGTTGAAGGTGTCGGGGTACTCGCCGTTGCGGCAGAACGCGTACGCCAACATCTGCCGATGAGCGGACGCCATCCTGCCCGGGCGGCGGGTAGCCCTTCGGGGCGGCGGCAAGGTGGAGGCGGCTCGATTGGTTACTCACGCCTGGGTCAGGTTGTCCGGTAGGGCTGACATGCTTGCGGCGTACTGGCGTAGTGACGCGTTCGCGGCGGTCGCCGCGTAGCGCCGGAACTGGTCCCGACACTCCCGCCGACGGAAACCACCGGCTCCGCCGGGCCGGCTGCCACACAGCGGCGACGCCGCTGGCTCCGTCATCGGGCGCCTCCAGACCGTAGAAGACCTGGGATACGCCAAGAGCCATCGCGGCACCGAGACACATGAGACACGGCTCAAGCGTGATCGCGAGAATCAGCGGATTCTCGCGGGGCTTCCAGCCGAGGTGCCGGTCGGCCTGCTCCATGGCCAGAAGATCGGCGTGAACCAGCCTTCGGCCCTGGGCCCGCTCCTGGGTGTACGCCCGGCCGATGATCTCCTCGCCCAGCACGACTACCGCGCCGACAGGAAGTTCCCCGGCCTGCATCCCCTCCTCGGACACACCGAGTGCCAACGCGACGAGTTCATCGGCGGTCCTGGCATCCGGCATGCCGCGATCTTCCCACACGTGATCGGCGGTGAAGTCCCATTGCCGTGCGCCGGTTCGCCATGAGCATCGATGGCGTTGCCGTATGTGGATTCCGTACCTGCGTAACGCTCGCGAACTCACCGCCGTCATCGCCAACCTGGGGTTTGGCAGACCCAGTCGACCGCCCCGGGCGCAGCGACCGGATGGAGTCGGCGCTTGGACCGCTTCCGGACCTGCCGTCGATCGTGCGCGCTGGCCGATGACGGGCCGTTACGTTCCGTGGCCGACCTGGCGCCTAGACGACGCCCTGAACTGCCGATGAGCGGATAGCCGATCAACCCGGGCATTTGTCCTTGTTTAACACGATTTCGTACCCCGCATGCCTTGTGTCGAGCTGCCAAGATGTGTGCTACACGAGAGGGGCGCCAAGTGAGCATATTGGGCAGCGCCGCTCGGCGCTCTACACGGTTCCTTGCAGCCACTGGAGCGGCGATCATGGCTGTCGCAATGGTTCTGGCAACATCGGCGGCCGCGTACCTGTTCTTCGCGGCGAACCCCAGCACGCCATCATCTTATTTTCACGGAACCATTTCAGTTGAAATAGGAGGTGGAGCCGAAAGCGTAGACGTTCCAAATCTGAAAGCCAACGTCATAGTCCTGGTTCCGGACTGGCAGAACCTTTCGCAATTGGCGAGGTCTCAGAAAGCCACCTATATTGTCGAATTTGACGACGACTGGTTCAGTAATCGAACGCTCTATATCAACAGTCAAGACGACGCCGTACTCGCCAATGTGCGTATGCACGTCACGGACTCGAATGGGATCGAAAAGGACGTCTTTTTTATTAAGGATGACCACCGCGTATCGCAGGAGAATCCTGCTCAAACTCTCGCTGTAACTATACCTAAAGGAACGCATCGGGTGACCGTCAACGGCGCATGGGCTCGACCGATCGGCGAACTAAAGGGAGCGACAGCCGATTTGCGGTTCCCGTTTTGTGCGGCCAGTCCGAAGAACTTCCACCCATGTGTAATCGAGGCCGGCCAGCTTCGCCCGGGTTTGTCCCTCAGCGGATCATCATTTAGGACGTCTTATCCGTACGTTCTCACATGGCGGAACCCCGGATTCAAGGAACCGCCCTACGCGCAGGTTATTGATGACTCGATCGAAAGTCGGCAGAACTCATATCTATTCATCGCAGGCGCTCTCGTCGGAATAGCTGGCAGCGCCTTGGTCGAGCTTCTCCTAATAGCGGCGGCCAGCGGGATATTCGGACACTTGAAAGCAGCGAGGGGCGAGTCCGAACAACCAGAGCGCCACCCATACGCGCACCTGACTACCTGGTACGTTGGAATTAAATCAGGCCCATGCCAGGCTCACGACTGCAAAAGTCCTGACGCCGAAGATTCGGCAAGGAACAGGGTAGGCTGAGAAAGTCGCTTTCCAATGGAACGAGATCGACGTGAGGCGGCTGGCCTTCGCCCTGGGGTGTGGGCCAGGGCTCCGGCAAAGTCGGGCCGCTAGACTCGGCGCATGCGGCATTGCCGGCCTTCCTCCACAAAACGCACAGCGACCGGGGCGCTACTACTGGTCTTGGCCGTGGCCGGCTGCGGCTCCAAGGCGGAATCGTCGTCCGATGCCACGCCGTCGAGCCCTGACACCGCCGCTACCGCGACCGCCTCCCGCGCTGCTTCCTCCCCAAGTCCCGGTGACGCCGAACCTTCCGTTTCCTCCCCCACCGTGGACGAGTCACGGGAGGCCGAAGCGGCGCAGAAACCCAAAGCGACACAGAAACCCAAAGCGCCACAGAAGACGGAGGCGCCGAGCGAGGGCGGCACCAAGTACACGGGGTGTGCCGACGGCAACTGCAAAGTGTCCTTCTCCGGTTCGGTCAAAATTCCCACTCGCCAGGTGGACGGTGTCGGCCTACATGGAGGATGACGGTGTCAGTGTGCGACTGACCGACGCCAATGGCAGGGGTGGCGGTGGCGGCTTCATGGCAGGGCCCGGGTGCACTGTGGCGGTACACGCCGACGGCGGCGGGCGAGTCGGATGCGACCAACCCGGAGCCGAGCCCGAACCGGGAGGGTACGTCGTACGCCTGCTGGAACTGGACGGGGACACCGCGGTCATCCGAGCCATCCTGGGCTGACTGTGAGGATCATTGTCGCAGCCTGATGGTGTTGGGCTGTGGTCTGGTGGCCGTGCGTGTGACCCTTGGTCTGACTCTGGCTTCGTGCCTTTGAGCCGACTTGTCCACGCACCGTCACCGGCCCCGGCCGGGCAGGGCCCCGGCAAGATCGTGACGGTGTCTGACTTGTGAGGCTTGGAGTAGAAGCGCCGTTGTTGATGGCAGCAAGACGGGCATGACCGGCTCAGAAGATCATCAAGGTTCTCTACGCCATGCTGATTGCCCGAAGTGAGTCATGGCCGCGCTGCCATCATCGCTGATCGTCCCTGTCCTGCGCACCGGCCCTGACCGTTGTCGAAACCGCTGGTGGGCTGCCCGAAGCGCTCGCCGGTCTGCCTGATCCACGTGCCAGGCGAGGTGTCCGGCATCGGCTGACGGTCGTGGTCACCGCAGCCGTGTGTGCCGTGGTCGCCGGCTACCGCTCGTACGCCGCGATCGCCGGATGGGTCGCCGACGTGCCGGCGGCAACGGCGCTGGCCCTGGGCATGACTGCCGACCGGCGCCCGTCGGAGGCGATGATCCGTCGGCTGTTGCAGGCCATGGACCCGCAGCTACTGACCGCGGCGATCAGTGTCTGGCTCGCCGGTCGGGCCACCACCACCACGACGGCCGGCCGGACGATCGCCGTCGACGGCAAGACCCTGCGCGGCTCCCGCACCACCGACACCGCCGCCCGGCACACGATGACCGCCTGCGACCAGGCCATCTGTGTGGTCCTGGCCAGCATCGACGTCGACGGCAAGACCAACGAGATCACCCGATTTGCGCCGCTGCTCGACCAGATCAGCGGCCTGCGCGACACCGTGATCACTGCCGACGCCCTGCACTGCCAACGCGAGCACGTCATCTACCTCGCGCAACGCGGCGCACTGCGCGCCGGGGTGGGCGGGTGCGGGCCTGGGCGGGCCTCCCCGAGCTGAAGTCGACGCCGACGGTGAAGCAGGCAGAGGGATCGAGAGCGAACACGCGGTTACTGCGATGCAGACTTCCGCCGCGGCCACTGACCTATAACACACCCGGTAGTCGAGTCCACCGGCCGCAGCCGCCGCAGCGCGCTCATAGCGCAAGACGGGCGCACCGGAGCAGCAGTCGTTGGCAATCCGACCCGGACCGGCGTTCTGCGCAGGATCGGCACTCCGATGACCGGATCTGCCGCCGTGCGCGTATGTCCGCCGCCGGGACTGACCGTGACTGACCGTAGTGCTTGCTCGAGGTGGCAGTACGCGCTGTGGCCGCTGTGAGTGCGCTCCCTCGGCAGCGATACGGACTGTCTCCAGCCGCGCCACCTCGGTGCCGGCGACTGCGCGGTCGGTGAGGAGCGGCGCGCCCGAGCGGTAGTCGCCCTCGTCCCGCAGTTTCCCGGCGCGCTACTCCAGTGGTTGCTCACCCTCGACGGGTCAGACGAGGTGCCAGGGAACCTGACGGCCCTATACTCCGCTGGCGTTTGAGCTGACCGGACCACATGCGGACGCTCAATGCGAAACCTCGGGGTAAACATTATCAATGTCGTTGCGTGACCATTTGAAGGATGTCAACGGTGCGGGAGTTGCTGCGACACGTGAAACGCCGACGAAGCCAGCTATGGCCACTGGCCGGCATCGCGGTTTTGTTAGCGACTGCGCTGGCGGCCCTGTACGTCTTCGACACCGGTTACTCGGGGCGTGGCGACGTGGTCGACCGCGGCTCTTCAGCCGACGGCCACTATCAGGTGCAGGTCTTCCACTGGGAATCTGTGATCGGCGAGGACGGCTGGGACATCGTCATACAAGACCGAGATGGCTTGCGCAACGTGAACACGTACGCTGGCTGCCTGTTCTCGGAGGAATCTGGGGACTACGCCGGCATCCGGTCCGTCGAAGCCGGCTCCGTGCGCATCGCTACCGACAACGGTCCGCTTGACATTGCCTTCGACCCCACGACCATGCATGTCACGAAGCGTATTCCCGCAGCTCTCTGCCAAGGCTACGAATGACTCTTGGGCCGCACCACAACTTGAAGCGCTGAATCACGCCAGTACCGGCAGGACTTACGATCAAAGGGGCCAACGCCGAGTCGACCAGGACCCTCAGGCGGGACTGGCCAGGACCTCAGTAACCTTACTGACCATTTGGAGTCGGCATCCGGATCTGCCGCCGGCTGTGCGCGGCGCTTCGCGTAGCCGTGACGCTCCGGGCGGCCAGCGAGGAGGCCGCCACGCACTCGTGCCGAGTTGAGTGCGTCCGGTCGCGTGATGCTAGGCGCCGCCGTAGCACTGCACCACCCTTAGGTGCCTGTCGTATTCTCCACGATGATGTTCAAGGGGTGGTGGCATGTGCTGCCGGATGAAGAACGGCAGCAGTGGGCGTTGGAGCCCTTCGTGGCGATGGGCCCGCTGCGCTTTGGAATGAGCCCGGAAGAAGTGGCTGGTGCGATGGCAGCCGTCGCGACGGAGGTTGAGAGGCGCCAACACCAGTGGGCTGCGAGTACGAACGTATCCACAGTCGTGAAGTGCATCTACAAACGTTCGGCTTGCATCTCTATTACCGGGATGACGGGCTTGCGGGCGTTGTAGTCGACGCTCTGTGCGGGCCGCAGGTATCGGTGGCCGGCACGGCGCTGGTCGGCAGGGTCCCCTCGGTATTGGAGCAGTGGTTGATCGATCGAGCCGAGACGCGGCCGCCCGGGACAGGGCTCGCCTATACATGCTTGAGCGATCCACGATTGACCCTCATGCCGCCAAGCACCCGCGGGAGTTGATCCACCAGGCGGTCACGCTCGGGGGTCGGCCTCCAAGCGGCTGCCGGCATGCTGAACTAGCCGATGAGAGGGCGTCAGCCGACGACAGCGCCGTCAATACTCGAAAGCGCTGGAAGACCAGCTTTCTTGCATGCGGATTGAAATCGGCCGTCAAGCAGAAATCAGCCGTCAAGCAGCCCGTATCTCTCCAATTCGGCGGCGAGCTGTTGCGTGCGTTGAAAACGAAAGGCGCGGCAGATGTCTCTCCCGATCAGCAGGCCAAGCAGAAGGCCAGGTATGCCTGGCCCCCGAAGCGGCTGTGCGGCCTGTTCCACGCGCGTTCGTGGGTGACCGCGTACCAGCCAGCCGGGTCGCCGCTGTAGGTGGGAAGCTCCCAGACACCGGCGCCGGTTGTGTCGACCGTGACCGGGTGCGAGGTGAGGTACGTCGGGAACGCGTCCTTGCCTTCCCAGCGGTAAACGCGCAGTGGCACCGTCGAACGGGGCGGGAAGCCGCCTACCGCCACCCGGAACGTCTTCCCTCGCGGGGTGGTCTTGGGGAACCGTGTCGCGTCCCGGTCACGGAGGAGCGGAATCAGCGACGGCTGTGCCTGGCGCGAGACCTGGACCGTCTTCGACGTTCCGCGAGACTGCTGCGACACCGTGAAGCGATACTCGCCGATCTCGTCCCAGGGCAGGATCCGGAAGGTCAGCGTCTCACTGGTCCGCTCCGACGTGAGGCGCCAGGTCCGGACGATCCGGCCGGACGGAGCCGTGGCGGTGACCGTGAGCGGCTCGTCGGGAACGGCGTTGACAATGTCCAGTCTGTTGATGCTGGGCGCCATCATGGTGCTCGCTGTGCCCTCGACGGACTCGAAGCAGATGTCGAGCACGTCGGGCATGCAGCCCTGGACGCCGGTGAAGTACTTGAGTTGCGCCAATACACCTGCGGGGGCGGCTGTCCGGCGGCTCAGCGGGCCGTGCTTCTTTTTCGGCTTCGCGACGACGAGCCGCACGGTCCGTTCCCCGGACGATTCGGTGTGTGAGAAGGTGTCCGGCACGCGGACGCCCGCCAACAATGCCGTCGTCACCATGACCGGAAGTCCGGCCGCCACCCACGAACGGTTCTTCCCGGTCGGACGCATAACTGAAGTATCGGGTCGGCCAGAAGTTTGGTTAGTAAGGATGTGACGAGCGATGTCGAGTCCATCCGACCGGGTGACGACCCGGACCCGCGCTCAGCGGACCCGCCTGCGGAAACCGGCGGCGGGCGATGGGCAGCCCGGCTGAGGCGGGTGGAGGCACGTTACTACGTCGCCATCACCGTGGCCGCGGTGCTGTCCACGATGGCCGGCGCCCCTTCGGACATCACGGATCTCTGGGCCTACCGCCCATGCTGATGCGCCCGGACAAACCGCTCGCCGCACCGTACAACATCGTGGTGGCGCCGCCTGCGATCGACTTAGCTGACGCCGGCGACATCGGGCTGCGCCGCGCCCGGCGCCTGGCAGAACGGATCCACACCTCATTGCACCGCCGGATCATCGCCGCATTCGAGAACGATCCGCTGGCCGAAGTCGGAAGCCCCTGCCAATCGGACATCGCCGAGCTGACGGCGGGCCGGTCCGACGTGCTTGACCAGGTACGGAAGGCGAAGGACGGCGACGTGGCCGTTTCGTTCGTACTGAGCCCGCGCGTTCACCGCACCACGGTTCGACTCGAGGTCAGCATCGGTGGCAGCAGGCTGGGGGAGGCCGCGGAACTTTCCGGCTACCAGGCCTTCGACGAGTTGGACATCGGCGACTTCAGCCAGGCCGGCGCCGACCGGGATCTACTGACCTCAGCTGCGGAACAGGCCGACGCGTACGTCCGGATCCTGCACGCGGTCGCCCAGTACACCGCGCGCCAGTACGACACCGCGGCTTCCACCCTGACGCCGTTACAGCACCAGCACCTCGAGCGACTCACCCGCCGCCTGGTACTGGTCATGCTCGGCAACATCAAGGGCCGCCTCGGCCGGGATTCCACGTATAAAGAGGCACGGCGCTACTACGAAGACGCGCTCGTGGTCGACCCCACGTATGCCCGGGCGCGGCTCGGGCTGGCGGAGGTCAACTACCAGGCAGGCGCTCGTTCCTGCGGGAACTTTCAGCCGGCCCACCTCCGCCACTTGGACCGGGCGCTCGGCATATACAAGGCGGTCTTGACCGGACCGGCCGAGCCGGACGTGCCGGATGTACAGGCGCGCGCCCACTACGGGATGGGCCGCATCGGCGTCTGCCGTCTGCTGGCCGGTGAGGACAAGCGTGAACGGGCCGAGGCCATCAAGCACCTGAGATTTGTGATTAACCGCTATGAGCACGGCGGTGACCCACCGTGGCTCCGTACGCCGACGTCGGAGGCGTACGGGCATCTTGCCATCATTTACGGCTACGTGATGAACGACGTGCCGCACGGCCTCGCCTGTTACCACCAGGCCGGCGAGACAGCGTTGTCCGAGCGCAGGCAAACCTTTGCCGATCTGGCCGCAGACCTCCGCCAGCGGGATCCGGAGCAACCGCTTACAGGCGACTCGACGACATGCTGAAGGGGCCAATGACCCGGTTGGACTACTACCGTGTGGCGTGCCGCCCAGTCGCTGGCCGGCATCTCGTTAAGGTCGTATCCGTAGCGGTGCCGCCGCGCCGCCGACCCGGCCGACAAGAAGCCGATCACTGTGGTCAGGCCGTGCTGCCGACTGTTTGAACCGCGCGGTTCGCGCGTCAGGTGATCACGTAGTCCACGTGGAGCCGAGTAAGACGGACACGCGCACCGAGTACGACGCCCGATGTCACCGGTCGTTACTGACCATCTGGCCCGCTTTGCTGCAGCCGCGGCCGCCTCCAGTAGCGATCTGACCCGACCGTGCCGTTGTGGCCGGCGATAACAGCGACAAGGCTTCGTTTTGATCGGCGGCGATCCTGCCACGTCGAACGCAATCTCTACCGCATGCCTACGTTCATCGGATCAGCATCGACGATTTAGTGGTGCGTTCGGAAGGCCTACTGATCTGGCCGCAGTCCGTGCGCGCCGGCCGCCGAAGCGCACAAGACGAGCCGTAGTCGGAGTTCGCTTGACCAGCTGCCTACGCTCGTTCGCGTGCAACGGGATCTGGTACTACGCGGGCTTGCGGAAAACCCGGCAGCGCCAGTCAGTGAGCTTGTGCGTCTGCTGCGCGGCTGGCCGGAACCGGTTGCCGAAGGATCTGACCGCCGCCGTGAAGAACCGGTTTAAACGCATGCGATAACGCACCGGCCTGCTCGACGGCTACCTCACCGGAACAGGTCTATCTCCACCCACCTCAGCCGGACCCTGACCACAAAAGGTGTCTGGATGTAGACATTGCGGATGCGGCGCCTCCGGTGCCGCATCCGCCGTCGTTCCGCTGCGACTTGTCTCATCCCCTCGCCTCGAACGACGCGTTCACGCCGAGCGCCACCAGCAGCCGGCAGAGGACCGCGTACCCGGATCCGTCCCGGTAGTTGTCGTAGTTGCGGGCCCTACCGCCGATCGGGCGTACCTTCACGCGGCCGGGCCGCAGCTCGATCCGTTCGATCGCGGCCCACGGCGTGATCGCTGCGCCCTTGGGGCCGGCGATCCCGTCGCGGGTGACCCGGACGTCGCCGCGTACGAAGTCCGCGCCAGCGCGGACGGCCGCGACCTGCCGCGCCACGACCCGGGTCACGGCCTGGCCGGTGATCAGGTCGGCAAGCGAGAGGAAGCGCGGGATGGCGTCGCCGACCGCGGCCGGCGTCACCGCGGCGATGCTCCCGCCGGCCGGGCCGTACGGGTCGAGCGCGTTCTCGTATCTCGCGGTGAACGAGACGGTACGGCCGTCGGCGGTGGTGAGCCGGAACCCCTCGTACGACCAGACGGCCTGCGATTCCGAGCCGGCCGAACCCCACTCGTCGACCACGTCGGTGACGTCGTCCCAGCGGACCACCCGTGGCCGGCCGTCAGGGTCGACCTCGGCCATGCCGCCGGCATAGCCGTACAGCCATCGGGTGAACCGGCCGCGCCGCGTGACCAGGGCACACTTCACGGCGTAGGCGCCGATGAGGAACGGCGAGACGAGGAGGATCGGGATCGCCGCGTCCGGCGCGCACACCATGAGCAGGAAGACGACGAGCAGGAAGGCGGGGATCGGTAGAAGCATGCGCAGCACCTGGCGAGCGCTCAGCGCAGGGATCACCTCGGCGTGATAGATGCCCAGCGGTTCGCCCAGGTCGAGCGCTTGACCGACTTGGACGGCGTGCTGCCAGTTGGCGGCACACTGCTCCTGCCGTTCCACCACGCGGCGCCGGAGACCCTGCTCCAGCCGCCGCCGCGCCTCGGGATCGGTTCCCATACGCACCTCACTAGCAGCACCCGACCGCTTCGCACTACGGTCGTCCGCCTTCGGACACAACCGCTGCGCTGCTGCTGACAATGAATCTTTCTCAACTGGCAACGAGCCGGCGGGATCGGGGCCGATGGGCCGGTGCCGGGGCCGCGAGTCGCGCGCTACGGGCGCCACGACCGCTGGCGGTGGCAGGCGCACCCTCGTGCCGAAAGTCGTGCGTCGTTGCACAATGGGTGGCGATGCCAGGTGTCGTTTCCAACGCCGCCGAGCCGAGCGTGGGGGGCGTCGGTTAATCGATGTTCACCGACCGCGCGGGTCTCGATAATGGGCCGATGATTGACAAGTTCAACCCGGCCACCGTTCATGAGCCGGCTGGCTACAGCCACGTCACGATCTCGAACGCTGGCCGACTCGCTCACCTGGCCGGCCAGTGTCCGCTTGGTCTCTCTGGAGAAGTGGTCGGCGAGCCCGGCGACCACGCCGCGCAGACCGAGCAGGTGATCACGAATTGCCTTGCTGTACTGGAGGCCGCCGGTGCCGTGCCCGCCGACGTGGTCCGGTCGGTCGTCTACGTGGTGAGCTCGGACAGCGGAGTCCTGTCCGCGGTGTGGCGCCAACTCAACGCCTCACCACTGGCTGAAGCTTTCACCACCGCCAGCACGCTGCTGGGTGTAGCGTCGCTCGGCTACCAGGGACAGCTCGTCGAGGTCGACCTTACTGCGGCGCTGCCGGATTAGCGGTCGTCCCGCTTCGAGCCGGAGATCCCGTTGACTTCGACCGATGACATTGGCGTGTCCGCGTCGAATGGCAAGGACGCCGTAGTTCCCCGCCCGTCGGCAGCCAGGCGCGCGTATCCGGATCTGCCGCCGTCCGTGCGCGCCTGGAGACGACGTGCAGTCACGCTCGGTGGTCGGCGCCCTCTGCCGGTCGGCGTGCTGAACTGCCGAGATCAGTGCGCCGGCTCGTAGATGGCACGATAGCTGCCGTGATTGTCAGAGTGGCAACCGCGGACGACGCTGATGCGCTTGCTGTGGTGCACGTACACACCTCGCAGGAGGCATACCGCGGGCAGTTCCCCCAGGCTCACCTCGATCAGCTTGATCTATCGCGACGCCGGCAGATATGGGCCCAGCATCTTCGATCGGATCATGCACCTACCGGAACTCTCGTCGCGGAACATCCGGTTGACGGTGTCGTGGGATTCATTTACGTCTCGCCGTGCCGCGACTCCGATACAGATTCTCGGCGGGTGGGCGAGATCCAGGCCGTCTACGTGCTGCCGAAGCAT
>NZ_JADQTO010000042.1 GCF_015704865.1 Actinoplanes aureus
GGCGATCGCCGCCCGGTCGTGGCTGCGCGTCTACCGGCTGCCCGTTTACGCGCCCGAGCTCAACCCGGTCGAGAAGGTCTGGTCGACGATGAAAGCCAGCCTGGCCAACCTTGCCGTGCGCACCGCCGCCGACCTGACCACCGCCGTGAAGAACCGTCTCAAACGCATGCAATACCGCCACGGACTGATCGACGGCTACCTCACCGGAACCGGTCTATCCCCACCAACCTCAGCCGGACCCTGACCCCAAAAGGTGTCTAGTGGCGGCGCCCAGCAGTGCCACCACGACAACAGCCCAGCCAACGCCCGGCATGAGGGCCGCCTTGGCGAGCGCGCGGATCACGCCACGCCCGCCGATCAGTAATGCGCGAGAATCTGAGAGACGGGGTGTCCAAGAAGTTTGGACACTTCGGCGAGTCTTGCAGCGTCAAGCTCATACTTGGCTCGGGTGGGATTCATAGCGCAAATCTCGAAACGGGCAAACCCGACCGGCCAGTCGTAGCGAAGCGAATCCAGCGCAACAACGGCCCCACAGCACGGCACCTCTAGTCAAGATTGCCGAAGGCTTCGCCTTCTCCTCGACCAGATCAAAGAGCCAGCCCACATCGATGTCACCGCCGCAGTTCAAGCAGGAAATCTTGGTGGTGTTCTCGCCATCGTCGATGAGGGTGACCTGGTCGTAGAACTTTGCCTTGACCTCTTCAACGTCATCTTGTGGCCCAGAGAACAGCTGGCCCACGTAGCTCGTTGCTGCCGCCGCCGCTTCGGGGCTGGGCTGCCACCGCTTGTCAGCGGGGATCAACCGAATATAGCCGTCGCTCACCGCGTCAGCATGACCTTTCCGCTCCACATTGGTGACGGAGCGCAGCCGCCAAAGCTGGAGGGCCCTGGCGCTCATCCACGGAGTCGCACGGACCGCTCGCCACCAGGAACGGCCCGTTCGCCAGAAGCGGTAGGCAGAACGGTCAGCCGTTCGGTGCGCGGGGAGACAGAGTTCGGTGGCACAGACAAAACTTTGTTGGCAACGGACACCCGGCAGTGGTTCGGACTCAGCCTCGCGCACAACATCGTTTGCCGCCATCACGGCAGCATCACCGTCGCCCCCGGCAGCATCGCCTGCCTCCGACTGCCCCAGCACACCGCTGTGACCCCGCCATCGCCGTCCACCGCACACCAGGCCCCCGCCGCGTCAGGAGCGGTAGATCACCGAACCGTTACAACAGCTGACCACACGGGTAGATCAACTTCGTGGCCGTCGGACATCATGGCGGCAGCGCACGGCCAGGGCGAGGGCGACGGAGGGTGACGGAGTGCGGGGATGGCTACGGTCAGCGGCCGAACGATTGCGACAGGCCGCACTCCCGGTAGCCGAAGCGACCGTGGCCGCAGTCATCGCGTGGATCATCGCGGCGTACCTCATCGGCCATCCCGATCCCATATTCGCCCTCTCCGCGACATTGATCGTTCTCGGAGAGTCGCGCGGGCGCAGGCTGCGCCAGAGCATTGAGATCGTGCTCGGTGTCGCCGCCGGCGTGCTCGTTGCCGAGCTGGTGATCCAGATACTCGGCCAGGGCAGCAGCACCGTCTTCATTGTGCTTCTGCTGACCATCGGCCCCATGATCGCAGCAGGCGCAAGCAGCACTCTGGTCGTTCAGTCCGCGATCTCCGCGGTCTACCTGGTTGTGATCGCCGAGCCGGAAGGCAACCTGATGTCCTTCCGCTTCATCGACGCCTTGATCGGCGGAACTCTCGCCCTGGCCACGAGCCAGCTCGCCGCCGCCCACAACCCGCTCTCCCCCCTGGTCACCGAAGCCCGCCGTGCGTTCAACGACCTGGCCGACCTGCTCGATGACATGAACAAGGCGCTCAGCACCTGCGATGAGCCAGCCGCCCAAGCCGCTTTGCAACGGGCACAGCAGATGACCGGCTGCGTTGAGCGGCTCCGCGCCGAGGTACTGGCCGCCGCCGAAACGTTGCGCCTGCGCGTCCGGCGGCGCCGCCGGATCCGTCAGGTCCATCAGGTGGAGGCGACCACCCACCAACTCGACCACGTCGTCGGCAACATTTGGATGCTGGCCCGCCACACTGTCACGCTGACCCGGCTGCACACCGAGACGCCACCAGAACTCAGCGCCGCGGTTACCGTGCTCGCCCACGCGGTGCGCGCCGCAGGCGAGTCACTGGCAACAGACCTTACCGGCCGCGACGATCCCGACCAGCACGCCGACCAGGCAGACGCCGCAGCCCTCAGGGCCGTTCGCATCGCGGCGAAGCTGCTCGCGTCAGAGCAACCCCTCCCCCACACCATGATTATCGGCCAGATCCGGACAACCGCCGTCGACCTGCTCCGCGGTGTCGGCCAGAACGACCACGACGCCGTTCTGCACCGCGTCGACGAGGCGCTCGGCCTCACCGAACCACCCGCCGCAGATCCCGACAGCAGGCGCGTGCCCGCGGCAACATGACGAGGAAGCCGGCCATGCAATGGCGGCGCCCAGACCCCTGCCGTAGGGGGCTATCGCGAAGTGCCGAAGGGCCGACGATCTAAGGAGGACCGCGGCGGATTGATCGCGCTGCGAGCGGGACATCATGGTCGGCTCCGTTGCATTGTCTGTTCGGCAAGCGCGACGAACCCCGCGGCCGCCGCTGCTCAGATGGCTCGAGCGAGGCCGGTGAACGCTGCGGCGAGTCTGGGGGCCGGCGGCTTGTCGAGTGCGATGTCGTAGTGGCCGCGTCGCAGATTCTGCATGAAGGCGTGCCCGGCGATGACCACTTGTGCGGTGCGATCGGTCTGGAGTCCGCGCATCGGTCGTAGTCGGCGCTTGAGCTGGCCGTGATCGGCTTGGATCGGATTGTTGGCGTACTGCTCGACGTGGTGCCAGGCCGACGGAAGCAGCTCGTCGAGTACGGCGGGGTAGACCGGCGCGGCGTCGGTGACCACCTCGCTCGGCGTCACCTTCAGCGTCCGCAGTGCCCGGGCGAAGAACCGGCGGGCGGCCGTAGCGTCGCGGCGGGCGGAAAGCAGCACGTCGATGACCTGGCCGTGTTGGTCGACGGCCCGGTACACGTAGCGCCACACGCCGTTGACCTTGATGTACGTCTCGTCGACATACCGTCGGTCGCCAGGTGAGTGACGAGCGAACCGGGCGGCATCGGCCAGCAACGGGGTGAACCGCTGCACCCACCGGTACACCGTCACGTGGTCGACCTCGATCCCGCGTTCCGCGAGCAGCTCTTCGACATCGCGGTAGGAGAGCCCGTAACGCAGGTACCACCGGACCACCACCACGATCACCTCGGCCGGAAAGCGGAACCCTGCGAACGCCGACCGGGGAGACGACCAGAGACGAGAACGCGCAGCATGCTTCACCGGTCAAGCCTGCCTTGATCTCCCGACGAGCGAACGCAACAGAGCCGCACGAGATGACGAGTTCCAGGAGTTCTTCCCTGGGTTTCTCGCACCGGCGGGTCAGTGAGCGGGTAGTACCGTCCTGGGTCCCGGCTACTCCGGCTCGGCTCGTACTTCCCGGGTTCCGCCGGCCGCGGCTACGACACCGGCAACGGCCAGGAGTGCAGCAATGCATAAGGCGGTGAAGTCATCGTCGGGGCGAACGGGCCAGTCCCAGGCGAGGCGGTGGCTTGTCGGGTCGCCAAGGGTGGCCGTGAGCAGGCACCACGTCATCGGCGGGACCCATGCCGCGCGGCCCTGCAGCAACCGGCCACCGAGTAGGGCCAGGCCAAGGAAGCCGTACAGGTTGCGCACGGCGGCCGTCGTGCCGTGGGCTCCGGACAGTGGTGCGGCCAACACCGTCAACGATGCCGTGGCGAGCAGGCTGAGTCCGATCACGGTGGTCAGCCGCCATCTGGCAAGGGGGCGGGCGGCGGTCAAGTCGAGGTCATGGAGGGGAGATCGGGCGGTGAAAGTGATGGCGACCGCGGTCACCAATGGCAGAAACATGATCCATGGGATGGAGGAGTCAGAGGCGGTGTAGGTCTGGTGCACCTGGCTGCGCAACGCCAGACCGGCGCCGGTGACCGCGGCAATCACCACCAGAGCCGCCAGGATGCGTCGGCTACGCGCGTACAGGATCAGACCGGTCATGCGAAGTCTTCGGGGTGCAGGCTGCAGGTGACGACCTGCTCGTAGTGTTCGACCAGCCACGCGTGCCGCTGGGTGTCGGTGCGTTCCGTGAACCACTGAGCCGCGCGGACGACGGCGTCGTTGGCGTACAGCGGGTCGAATTGTCCACCAACGAGCCAGGCGAAGATGATGGTGGTCAAGGCCCGTCCTTCGAGTCTGTGTTCGATCGGCGCGATGTCCTGTTCGCATCGATCAAGCAGCAGTAGCGTGACGTACTCCTGCACCGCGCCAGCCGCGTACCCGTCGGTGAGTTCGTCGACGGCGAACGCGTGGGCGCCCGGAGACGGTGCGCCGCCGAGGCCGCGGGGACGTTGCTCCAATCGTGTCGGCTCGCCGGGGGTTCCCGCCAGCCGGCCGGCAACAGTCGTGAATGCGGCTTGGAGTTCCGGCAGGGCTGGCGTGAAGGCGGGGTGAACGCAGACCTGGGGTGCCTGGCCGGCGCACCGGTAGGCGAAGGTTGTGGGGCCATCGAAGGGGCGATTGTCCTGTGTCACCACGATCATGGCGCCGGCGGCCGCGACGGCGGCCGCGACCGTGCCGGCCCCCACGATCTGTCCTCGACGGTTGCCAGCGACGAGCCACACCCACGCCAGGAAGCAGACGCCCGCCGCGCCCGCGTACCACAGCATCTGGCCGAGGAACAGGTCGTTGTTGAGCCGGTCGAATCCGTCGACGACCTGGATGGTGACCGGGGACAGGAAATACCACCATTCGCCGGACTGGCGCTGGTTCCATACTGCGAGGAGGTAGCTGCCGAGGGCCACGAGTGGGGGCGTCCATAGCCGCGGGACAAGCCGTCCCACGACGTACCCCGTGACGGCGTGCAGCGCGAGGCCGAGGGCGCCGGCACCGAGCCAGAGCACGTTGAGCTGGCCCCAGCCGGGACCGACTGCCGTTTCCACAGCGAGCGCCACGGTAATCGTTAGGTAGGCAACCAGTGGCCAGATGGTGGCTGCGGCGACCTCGGTGAGCGGCACAACGATCTCGGCGCGGGCGCTGAGCACGCGAAGATAGCGCGTTCCCCGACGGGCTTCCCGCTGGGCACTCCAGGCCGCCACACCGGCGGCGAGCGGCCCCGTCAGCAGAACCGCCATTGCCGTGGCGGCCGGTACGCTTGCCCACAGGTCGATTCCGGCAGGCATGAACCGGACAGCAGCCATCGCCTGCAGGAACAGCAGGAGCGGCAGCGCGAGCAGGGCGGCGCTCTTGCCTACCTCCCGTCGCAGGGCGTACATCAGGTTCTTCTGGACGGGCCAAGCACGTTGCTGTAGCCGCGCTCGAGCGATGTGTCGCCCAGGTCGGTGTCCGATCCGCGCTGCTCGAGCTCATCGGAGGTGCCGGTGAACACAGCCCTGCCGTCGGAGAGCACGACGACGTGGTCCGCGGTCGCACGCACGTCCTCGACCATGTGGGTACTGACCAAGAAACTCGCACCGTCGGCGGCGAGTTGTCGGATCAAAGCACGGAAACGGATGCGTTGAGTGGGATCCAGACCGACCGCTGGCTCATCAAGTACGACGAACTCGGGACGGTGCGCGATTGCCTGCGCGATGCCGGCCCGGCGCAGCATGCCACCCGACAGTGCGCCCATCTTGCTGCGCGAGCGTGCGGCTAGGTCCACGCGCGCGATCGCGTCGGTCGCCGCCGCCGACAGGTTCCGGCTCGGCACGCCCTTGAGCCACGCCGCGTACTCGACGAACTCCTGCAACGTGAACGACCTGTAGTAACCGAAATGTTGGGGCAGGTAGCCGGTGCGTCGCCTGATCTCGCGGACGTCACTGCCGGTGGTCGCCGGGACCCCGAGGACAGACACCGCACCGGCGGCGGGTGGCCGAAGGGTCACCACGATGTCGAGCAGGGTTGTCTTGCCCGCACCATTGGGCCCGAGGAGGA
Organism: Actinoplanes aureus; assembly: GCF_015704865.1. Classification (GTDB taxonomy): domain Bacteria; phylum Actinomycetota; class Actinomycetes; order Mycobacteriales; family Micromonosporaceae; genus Actinoplanes; species Actinoplanes aureus. The sequence goes on from NZ_JADQTO010000042.1 coordinate 6,035, forward strand.
CCGTCACACCGGTCGGAATCTCAATGGTCAAGTTCTGCAGCGCCCAGATCCGACCGTATCTCTGCCCGAGGTCTGCTCCGGTGGCCACCACCTGCACGAGGACCTCCCGATCGTGCCTGGCACTCAGCAGACGTCATACACCCGCGCACTGGTGTCATCGTAATCGGTGTGTCCCTGGAAGAAGGTGCGCCCGTAGTACACCTTCCTCTGGTTGTTGTCGCAGCCGGTCGGGCTCGCCTTGTAGTACAGGTCGCTGCCCGCGTCGGAACTTTTCAGGGCGACCGGGTCCGGCTGGAAGTCGATCTGCTGCTTGATCTCCACCTCCAACACGCGATACACACGGGTGCCGCAGTTGCCCTCTCCCGTCGCATACAGCATCCCGTCGGTGTTCACCCCGAACCGGGTGGTGTCCTTACGACAACCGCTCGGGTCAGCCAGGGCCGGCGCGGCGGGTACCATCCCGAGCACGGTCCCGAGCGCGCATGCGGCTGTGAACGCTGCTCTTCGTCTGGCGCGGATCATCCTCGCACCTCCTCACGCACGTGTGTCGATGTGCGGGACGCTACGCCTGGACTGAAAGACAGCTATCAATCGACATAGATGATTGCGTGATGTGCACGGCAGACTCCTTTACCCCGTGGGCCAAGCGGTTTCCTGGCAGATCAGGACAGGGTCCTCAATGGTCGAGTCGCAATCGATCTACACAGAAGATGGCGCACGGCAAAGCTTGCACACGCAACACAATCCACGGTCCTCAGCCAGTCACCCGCGAGTAGCGTTACCGTTGATCCGTGAGTCAGGTGTATGGGTCGTCGACGGAGCTCGCGATACTAGCTGCCCTGCAACGTGGCCCCCTCAGACTCGATCAAGTACCGGCCCTGCTGGAACGCATCGGCGTCGCCGGAGCGCACGAGGCGCCCACCGAAGTGGCGCTGCATGATGTTGGTGCGTCGCTAATGGCAGAAGGACTGGTTGCCACAGCCAGGGCAGACGAGAACGAGCCGCCGCACGCGGCCACCTACGCGATGACGGACCTGGGCCGGGACGCGTCGCGCCGGTGGATGCGGGCGGCACTGTCGGCACGAACCCCCGGCCCCCAACTGCAAGCGGCGTTCGCACTTCTCCTGCTCATGCCCCCCGAGGACGGCTTGACCGAACTCGAGGCACGCAGGACCGCGGTCCGCGACGAATTTGCGGATCTTCAGCGTGCCGTCGACACCCCAGACCGATCGCAATCTGCCGTTGGCGCGCTGGAGCAGCGTTACCGGTTAGCTCTCGCGGTCGGCGAACTTGACTGGCTGACTGCCACGATCCGGGATCTCCATGCACGCCGCGGAGTATGGGCGACCACGAGCACCTGAGCGACGCGATGCAGCACCGGTTCAGCCGGGTCGAGGCTCACCGGCAGGCCACCCACGGCTCTGTTGCGTTCGTCCGTCGTGAGATCAAGGCAGGCTTGACCGGTGAAGCATGCTGCGCGGTCTGGTCCCGGGTCGCCTCCCCGGTCCGCGTTCGCAGGGTTCCGCTTTCGGCCGAGGTGATCATGGTGGCGGTCCGGTGGTACCTGCGTTACGGGATCTCCTACCGCGATGTCGAAGAGCTGCTCGCCGAACGCGGGATCGAGGTCGACCACGTGACGGTCTACCGATGGGTGCAGCGGTTCACCCCGCTGCTGGCCGACGCCGCCCGGTTCACTCGCCACTCACCTGGGGATCGATGGTTCGTCGACGAGACGTACGTCAAGGTCAACGGCGTGTGGCGCTACGTGTACCGGGCGGTCGACCAGCACGGCCAGGTCGTCGACGTGCTGCTCTCGGCCCGCCGGGACGCTACGGCGGCCCGCCGGTTCTTCGCCCGGGCGCTGCGGACGCTGAAGGTGACGCCGAGCGAGGTGGTGACCGACGCCGCGCCGGTCTACCCCGTCGTACTGGACGAACTGCTTCCCTCGGCCTGGCACCACGTCGAGCAGTACGCCAACAATCCGATCGAAGCCGATCACGGCCAGCTCAAGCGCCGACTGCGACCGATGCGCGGACTCCAGACCGATCGCACCGCACAAGTGGTCATCGCCGGGCACGCCTTCATGCAGAATCTGCGACGCGGCCACTACGACATCGCACTCGACAAGCCGCCGGCCCCCAGACTCGCCGCAGCGTTCACCGGACTCCCTCGAGCCATCTGAGCAGCGGCGGCCGAGGAATTCGTCGTGCTCGCCGAACGGACAATGCAACGGCGCCGCTTGAACGCCATCGCGAGGCCGGCCGCTTTCGAACCCGACCCCTTGGTGACCTTGGTCCGGTGCCGAACGGTCGCGAACGATGTCGTCGGCGTACGCCTCGGCCAGCGTGACGGCGGGCGGCACGAATAGATGCCGCGGCACCGCGTTGATCGCTGCCTCGACCGCGGGTGTCCGGATCCAGTTCTCCTTCATCAGCTGTGTCGTCAAAGCGGTGCACAGCTGCTCTGGCGGCGCGCTCCACAGCAGAATCCATCGATGCTGTTCCTTCAGCAGGGGGCTGTCGTCTCGGTTCAAGCACGTGGTGGGCTGACGCCGCTGTGGTTGAAGCGCGGCGGCGGCCACGAGGTGTCCGTGGCCTTGAGAGTGGAGCGCTACCACCTGCTGGTGTCCAGTGCGCCCGGCGGGAACTGCGGAATGGGCCAGTCGTCCGGCACCCGCCAGGTGGACCTTCTCCGCACTACCGCGGCCAGGGCTCAGAACAATTCGGCCAGGCCGGTGGCCAGGTAGGTCAGCCCGCGCAGCGTCGCCGTCATTCGAACCTTGACCATCGACAGCGATGCTAGCGTGATCGGACCGCGCTGCGGTTGCGCACCATCAGCCGGGCGGGAACCGTGCCGGCGAGCAGGCCGAGCAGGGTCACCGTGCCGGCCAGTGTCAGGTACGTGCCCGGGGCGACGATGAGGCGGAACACCCCGTCCTGTGCGGTGCTGAACGTCCCGACCACGATCCCGGCGGTGACGGCGCCCAGCAGCAGGCCGACCGCAACGGTGAGCACCGCTTCCCGGGCGGCGAGCCGGTGCACCTGGCCGCTGGTCGCGCCGGCCAGCCGCAGGTCGGCGAACTCCTGGCGGCGCGCCACGGCGGCGATGGCGAACGTGTTGACCACGGCGACCGCGGTGAATCCGAGCGAGATCGCGACCATCAGCTCGAAGGCGCCCTGCTGCTCCGAGGCGTCCCCGGCTGCGGCGGCCGCCACGGTCGGCGCCACTCGCAGTCCGGGCCAGGCGCGGTGAATCGTGTCAGCGACGTCGCCGCGCAGCGCCACGGTGCTCACCAGGCCCTTTGGGTCGTGCGCGGCGACCAGCCGGGCCGGGATTACCAGCTCACCGAAACCGCGGTTGCGGGCGAAGCCGGCCGCGAGGCGCAGCTCGACGCGGTGCCCGTCGGCCAGCCAGAGCGGAACCGTCTCGCCGATCTTCCAGCCGTACTGCCTCATTAGGTAACCGCTGGCCGCGAACGAGTCGCCGTCGAGCCTGCCGGTGAGGGACAGGTTCAGCGCGCTCTCGGCACCGGCGGTGAGCAGCCCCTGCGCGGCGTGGTCCTCCGGCTTTCCACCCTGGACGGCGATCACTCGGGTGGGCAGCGTGGCCGCGGCACCAGTGACGCCCGGTAGTGCGGCCAGCCGCTGCGCGGTGTCCAGCGGCATCCCGCCGGGCGCGGTCACCTGCCACGTCGCCGCGGCCGTACGCGCTGCCTGCTCGTGCCCGGCGAGCCGCTCCAGCAGCGTGCTGTTGAGCAGCATTGTGGCGTTGATGGTGAACATCAGGGCCAGCGGCATGGCGACCGCGGCGACTCGGCGGTACTGCGCCCGGCTTAGCAGCCCGGCCAGCCCGAACGGACGGCCGATCAGGCCGAGTAGGCCTCGGACCAGCAGCGGGCCGAGGGCGGCGACCGCGCAGAGCAGCAGCGCCGAGGAGATGAAGGTCATACCCATGCCGAACGGGCCGTCCAGCGGCACGAAGGTGAGGACGGCGACGGCTCCGGCGGTGGTGATCAGCGCGACGATCGTACGGACCACGAGGCCGCCGGTCGGTGCCGCTGCGGTCTCGGTGATGGCCTGGGTCGGCGCGATGCGTACCGCCCGGCGGCCGGCGATCCGAGCCGCGACGAACGTGACGAGCATCCCGGCCGGCGCGGCCAGCAACAGCACCGGCACGTTGATCGGCACGGTGAACTGGGCCGGCACCATGCCGAGGTGCTGGAACCGGGCCGCCACCACCCGGGCGAAGAGCACGCCCAGCGGGATCGCCGGGAGCGCTGCGACGAACGCCAACAGCACGCTCTCGACGCCGAGCAGGGTGCGCAGCCGGCGCGGCGTGGCGCCGATGGTGCGCAGCAGCGCCAGTTCCCGCAGCCGCTGCCGCACGCTCAGCGTGACCGTGCCGGTGAGCACGAACACGGCGGCGAACGCGGTGATGCCGATGACGAAGCCGAAGATCGAGATGGGTCCGATGTAGTCGGGTAGCGCGCCTGGCAGGTCGGCGCGGACCCGGTCGCCGGTGAGCACCGGCGCGTCGCCGGTCAGGTCACGGATCGTCGCGAGGTTCAGGCCGGGCTGGGCCATGATCCCCACCGCGGTCGGCCCGGCCAGTCCGGACACCGCGGCGACCTCGTCGTCGGCCAGGAACAGGGCGCCTTGCGCCGGCAGGCCGTCGCGTCCGGCCGGGGCGGCGATGCCGCTGATGCGTACGGTCCGGATGCCGGTCCGGGTGGTGAGCGTCAGGTCGATGCCCACCCGCAGGTCGCCTCGGGCGGCCAGGTCGGCGTCAAGCACCGCCTCACCCGGGCGCGGTGCCCGGCCCTGGCGTAACTGGTACGGCGTGAGGGCCGCCGACGACCAGCCGTGCCCGACCACCGGCGCGTCGTCGGTGCCCCGCAGCACCCGGCCGCCGGGCCCGGCCGCGACGATCGGGAAGGCGTAGTCGGCTACCACAGCGGTGACGCCGGGCACCGTACGCAATCGGGCCGCAAGATCGGCCGGCAGCGTGCCGGCGCCGGTGAGGCGCTCGGTCTTGACCTTGCGTTTGGTCTTGGTCTTGTCCTTCTTCTGCTTGGTGGTGACCTCCTCGACGCTGATCTCGCGTTGCCCGGAGACCACTGCCGCGGTGGCGGCGAACCGATCGGCGGGCGGCTCGGCGGTCAGCACCGAGAAGAGCAGCAGGCCGCCACCGGCCAGCATGGCGATGGCCAGCAGGGCGGCCAGGAACGTGCCTACGTACGCGCCGCGGTGCTGCCGCAGCGAACCCAGGGCGAGCCGGATCATCGGGCGCTCACCGCCGTCATCTGCTCCGCGATACTCTCGACCGCCGGCCGGTGCATCTCGGTGACGATCTGGCCGTCGGCCAGGAACACCACCCGGTCCGCCCAGGCGGCTGCGGTCGGGTCGTGCGTCACCATCACGATCGTGGCGCCGAGGTCATCCACCGCCTCGCGCAGTAGCCCCAGCACCTCCCGGCCGCTGGTCAGGTCGAGTGCACCGGTCGGCTCGTCCGCAAAGATCACCTCGGGGCGGGCGGCCAGCGCCCGGGCCAGCGCGACCCGCTGTCGCTGGCCACCGGAGAGCCGGCTCGGTTGGTCCTTCTCCCGGCCGGCCAGACCGACCCGGCGCACCACCTCGCGGGCCCAGCGGCGGTCCGGCCGGGTGCCGGCGAGCCGCTGCGGCAGCAGCACGTTGTGCCAGACCGAGAGCGAGTCGAGCAGGTTGTAGGACTGGAACACGAACCCCACCCGCTGCCGGCGGGCCTCGGTGAGTTTGGGCTCGCGCAGCCGGCTGATCTCCTGCCCGGCCAGCAGCACCCGGCCGCTGTCCGCGCGGTCCAGCCCGGCGGTGCACTGCAGCAGGGTGGACTTGCCCGACCCCGAGGGGCCCATCACCGCGTTGAACGTCCCGGCCCCGAAGGCCACCGACACCCCGTCCAGCGCCCTCACCGACGCTCCGGGATAGGTCTTCACCAGGTTGATCGCCTCGACCGCCACCGTGTCTCGCATGATCTCAAGCACCGTTGCGGACGGCGGGGCGGCCGGAGGCGTACCAGAGGATGATGCCGATCCCGGGGGCCAGCACGACCAGCCAGATCCAGCGCTTGCGGCAGCGGGGACTCAGCTTTGCCTTGGAGACGCTGACGAGTGTGACGGCGAACAGGATCACGTGGCTGGCCAGGAAGGCAGCCCAGAAGGCGATGCCACCGAGAGTCTGCGCAAGGTCGGGGGCGGCGAGCAGGGCGTTAGCCGCGGAAGCGGTCATTTCTGCATCCTTTGCGATCGTCAGTGCAACGGGAAACTGCGCGGCAATGGGTTAGGGCCCGGTATAGGGGGCCAGGCAGGTGTCGCGGCGGCCTTTAGGCGCCGGTCAAGCGGTGTCGCGGCGGCGGAATGCGAGGGCGCCGGCGCCGAGGGCGAGCAGGACGTACCCGGCGGTGACGGCGGCAGCGCCGGTCTGGGACAGCAGGTACGGGTGGTTGCTGCCGGCCAGCTGGGGGTGAGGTTGGGCAGCAGGACAGAGGCCAGGCGCAGCTGCCAGACGGTGGGCAGGAAATGGGCGAAGATGGGGGCCACCAGGACCAGGGAGCCGAGGGTGGTCAGGGTGCCGGCGGTGGAGCGGAGCAGGGCGCCGAGGCCCATGGCGACCAGGGCGGTGACGGTGACGATGACAGTGGCGCACAGGACGGTAGGAATGGCGTCGGTCCATCGCGGCCAGGGATTGATGGGGGTCGGTCGGTTACCGAGCATGAGGCGGGCGTCGGCGAAGGCGAGCAGGACGAACGCGGCGCCGCAGGTAAGGCCGATGAACCCGGCGACCGTGGCTTTGGCGCCGATCAGGGTGCGGCGCTGCGCGAGCGCGAGCAGGGCGGGGCCGATGGAGCGGGTGCCGAACTCGCTGGTGATGAGCATGGCGCCGATCGCGCCGATGAAGAACATCACGAACGGCATGGTGACCACGGTGGGGTCGGCGGTCTCGTAGTTGAGTTTGTTGGCTGGGCTGGCGGCGTCGTAGGACTGCACCAGCATGAACAGGATGAACGCGCCGAGTAGCGAGGCGGCCACGCCACCGCCCAGGAAAGCCCAGGTCGATCGCAGGGTGCGGACTTTCAGGAACTCGGCGGCCACCGCGTCACCGAACGTGCTGCCCGGAGCCGGGGTCTTCGTCGGGGCCGGGCCGGTCTGCAGGAGGGTCATCGGAGCGTTCCTTCCGAAAGGGTGGCCCGGTACTCGGCGGCCTCGTTGGTCATGTGCAGGTAGACGTCCGCGAGCGTGGCGCTGCGCGGGGTGAGCCCGTGCAACGGGATCCGGTTGGCCGCGGCGGCGTCGCCGATGATCGAGGCCTCCATCCCGACGATGAGCAGATCGCCGTCGTCGGCGCGGGTGACGGCGGCGCCGAGCCGGGTCAGCACCGCGGTCAGGTCGGCCGGCCGCGTGGTCCGAACCAGCACGTCGCGTTCGAACCGGTCGCGCATCTCCGCCACCGAGGTGTCCTCGAGCAGCCGGCCCTTGCCGATGATCAGCACCGGTCCACGGTGACCGCCATCTCGCTCATCAAGTGGCTGGACAGCAGCACGGTGCGGCCCTCCGCGGCCAGCGACCGCAGCGTCGAGCGGATCCATCGGATGCCCGCGGCGTCCAGGCCGTTGACCGGCTCGTCGAGGACCACCACGGCCGGGTCGCCGAGCAGCGCGCCGGCAATGCCGAGCCGCTGCTTCATGCCGAGCGAGAACCCGCCGACCCGCTTGTTCGCCACGCTCGACAGTCCAACCTGCTCCAGCACTGCGCTGACGCGTTTCTTGCTGATGCCGTTGGACCGGGCCAGGCAGGCCAGGTGGGTGAAGGCGGTGCGGCCGGAGTGCGCGGCGTCGGCGTCCAGCACCGCGCCGACCTCGTGCAGCGGATGACGGATCTCGTCGTAGCGCCGGCCGCCGACCAGAGCCTGGCCGGACGTGTGGCGGTGCCGGCCGAGCATCATCCGCATCGTGGTGGACTTGCCGGCCCCGTTCGGCAAGAGGAAACCGGTCACCACGCCTGGCCGGACCTCGAAGGACAACCGGTCCACCGCCAGTGTCGATCCGTATCGTTTGGTCAGCTCTACCAGCTCGATCATGTGTTTGATCGTGTCAGTCAGGGCGGCTGCGGCGCGTCTGACCGAGCTCGGACATTGTTGTCTGACCTGAGTCATACCTCCGGTCCGGACCGGAGTCGGTCTAGCGTGGCCGCGTGACCCGGCTCTACGGTTTCGAGGCGCGCGAAACATTGATCGATGCCGCTGCCGCCGTCCTCCTGACGTACTTCGTCGCCGCCGCTACCCTCGACCCGCCGGGCCCGAGTTCACCGGCCCGGTGTGGGTGGCCTGGCTCGCCGCCGCGGCGGTGTCCCTGCCGCTGGCGGTCCGCCGCCGGTGGCCGCTGCCGGCGCTAGCCGTCGCGGTCACGGCCGCCGCGGTCGCCACCGCCACCGGCGTAGCCGGGATCGGCGTCCTGTTCATGACCTGGACCCCGATCGCGTCGATGCTGTACTCGGCGGCCGCCGCTACCGGCCGGGTGATGTCCGCGGTCACGCTGAGCGGCTGCAGTCGCCCCGGTTCCGGGTCACCTTGACGGTGAGCGGCACGGAGGAGCTGCCGACGGCGGTCGGGCTGACCGTCTACCGGATCGTCCAGGAGCCGCTGACCAACGTGCTCAAACACGCCGAGGCGAGCCGGTGCGAGGTGACCGTGCGAGCCGTGGACGGCGTGGTGCACATCGCGGTTGCCGATAACGGCAGGGGCGCAAGCAGCAGAACAGGGGCCGCGCGGGGCAGGGACTCATCGGCATGCGCGAGCGTGTGACGATGTACCGCGGCACGTTGTCCACTGAGGCCCGTCCCGAGGGCGGGTTCCGCGTGACCGCCGACATCGCGTACACGACCGAGGAGACCGCATGACCGAGGCCGCGCCGGACATCGCCGTGCTCCTCGCCGACGACCACGCGCTGATGCGGGAGAGCTTTCGGGCGCTGCTGGACGCCTCCCCCGGTTACACGCCGGTGGGCGAGGCCCACAACGGTGCCGAGGCGGTCCGGTTGGCCCGGCAACTACGGCCGGACGTGGTGCTGATGGACGTCCGGATGCCGGAGATGGACGGCATCGAGGCGACCCGGCGGATCTGCTCGTCGGAGGAGACCACGGACGTCAGGGTGCTCATCCTGACCACCTTCGACCTCGATGAGTACGTGTATTCCGCGCTTCAGGCTGGGGCCAGCGGCTTCCTGGTCAAGGACGCCACGGCGGCCGAGCTGCTCAACGGCATCCGGCTGGTTTCCGCCGGTGACGCGCTGCTGGCCCCGCGGGTGACCCGGAAGCTGATCGCCACCTTCACCGGGCAGGGCGGGCCGGCCGCCGCCGCGCCGCGCGGGCTGGAGGTGATCACCGAACGCGAGCGGGAGGTGCTCGGCCTGATCGCCCGCGGCCTGTCGAACACCGAGATCGCCGAGCACCTGCACCTCGGCGCGGGCACCGTGAAGACACACATCACCCGGCTACTGAGCAAGCTCGGCGCCCGAGACCGCGCGCAGCTGGTGATCACGGCGTACGAGTCGGGTCTGGTGCGCCCGAACGCCCGCTGACTGACTGAGACTGGTTGAATAAGTGAGTGTTTGAGAGTGCTGTCGCACGGTGTGTCCCTGGACGCGACGGAAGCGGTCTGAAGCTGGCTTGGTGGAGCGCGAACGTCGGTACCCGTCGGACCTGACTGATGAGCAGTGGGAGATCGTGGAGCCAATGCTCCCGCCGATCAAATCGCCGGGGCGGATCCCGAAGCATCCGCGTCGAGCGATAGTCGATGCGACGCTTCTATAGGTGGGCTGGTTCCGGGAGTGATCGGTATCGGTAGGGTCCGGCACTGGTGATCTACGGGTGACTCTTACAAGATCTGGCCGCCGTGTGACGGTGTGCCGTTGATGCGACTCGTCCCCGTGGATCGCCGGTGCCGGCCCGGCCCACCTTGCTGGCTTGATCAGAAGCCTGTCCGCGACAGGGTCTGCAAACCCTGGGCGTGACTCATCACAGATATGCCGCCGGGTGAGCGTCTCCCGGGCCGACGCCGTCAGAACGTCGCCCCGTGCAAGGGAGAACCGTCCGTGCCGTCCATCCTGGCAGAACGACTGGCTGACCGCGTCGACGCGGTGATCGGTGTGGATACCCACACCGACACCCATACCGCAGCGGTAGTGACACCGGTCGGGACGGTGCTGGCTGAGCTGACCGTGCCGGCCACCGCCCAAGGCGCCGCCATATTGCTGGCTTGGGCCAATCAGCAGACGAGCAAGCTCGGATCAGGCCGTCGTGCCTGGGCTCTTGATGGCGCCCGATCGCATGGCGTCGGGCTGCTGCGGGTCCTGCGCACCGCCGGCGAAGACGCCCTGGAGGCACCCAAACCCGTCGCCACGGTCCGGCGGCGAGGCGGTAAATCCGATGTACTCGACGCGGTTCACGCCGCCCGGGCGGTCCTGGCCGCCGACCACGTCGCGACGCCCCGCGCTGACGGCGACCGGGAAGCTCTGCGCCTCCTGCATGTCTGCCGCCGCCACTACAGCGACACCCGTACCGCTACCATCAACCTGTTCAAATCGGTGATCCTCACCGCCGGTGACTACCTGCGCGAGCAGTTCCGCGGCCACTCCACGAGCCGGCAGGTCCAGCACGCCGCCACCCTCACCACCACCGGTGACCCGCTCGAACAGCGACGCCGGACCCAGCTGGCCTCCCTATAAGCATTTCACGCGGTTGACTTGGCCTTCGATCGAGCCGGAACTTCAGGGCAGGGTCAGTCCGGCAGCGACCGCGGCGAGATCCCGCTGCAGGAGATGGACGGGTGCGACGCCGACCGCGCCGCGTCCGTTAGCGCCCTGTTCGCGACTGAGGCGCTAGGCGCCCATAACCATCCCCGTTGCGACGCCCGGATGTCGATCCCGACCGGACCCTGCTACGGACGGTGTCCTGGCTGAGCAGCAGATAGGTCTTCACTAGCTTGACCTTCTGGGCGTGCGGCGCACCCCAGCCGGCCATGACGATGAGCACGACGGCGCACAGCATTCGCAGTGCGAGGTAGCCGATGTAGATTTCGGCGAGGAATGTAGTCGACATGCCAGTTGTCTCCATTGGTGATCCGAGTACAGGTGCTGGATTGGTTGTCTGCTATTTGATGCCGATCGTTGGCCGTCCTCCAGGACCGGCGGACGGGCACTGTGGCTGACCAGCTCAGTCCGCGCAACGCGGCGGACGAGGGCCGGACGGGCCGGATCCGGCTACCGTCGCAGGCCGCCATTCCCGGTCGCCCGGCGGCCACCGCACTGCGTGACGCGTTGCGCTGGCTGGTGCGGGATTCGGCCTTCGCGACCCTCGAGGAGCTGGGCTCGGCCATGCCCCGTGTGATGGGCCGCCGGCGGCTGTCCGAGCTGCTGAGCGGGCATCAGCTGCCCGACACCCACGACGTCGACGGTCTGGTTTCGCGGTGCGCACCGAAACGGCGGGCGGAAATCCTCGGCCTGCTTAGGGCGGCGCATGCGGAGGATTCCGCCGCCCGCACCCGTCCGGAGTGGGACCTGTCGGCGCTGGTCCGGCAGACGTCGGCGGACGGCCAGCGGCTGCCGCTGGTTAAGGAGATCACCGACTGGCAGCGGTTCGGGGTGCACCACCCGATCGCAGTCCTCGCCTCCGGGCAGGACCTGAGCGAGCGGACGGCGGCCGGCGTGCTGCCCGCTTACGTACTCCGGGAGCGGGACCGCACCCAGCTGCGACCAGCACTGGTCGCTGCCGCCGACGGGCCACCGGTGCTGGTGCTGATCACCGGCGAGTCGACCGCGGGCAAGAGCCGGACCGCCATGGAGGCGGCCCGGGCCGAGCTCGCGGATTGGCGGCTGCTCGTTCCCCGTACGCCGGACCTGTTGGCGCAGCTGCTGGACCGCCGCCCGAATCTGGCCTTCACTGTCGTCTGGGTGGACGAGGCCGACGAGTTCCTCCAGCAGAGCCGGGGCGCCGAGGTGCTGGAGCGACTCCTCGACTTGCCCTCAGGTCCGACGATTGTGCTGGCCACGCTCCGTACGGACGCCGAGGACGCGCTGCGCGGCACAGCGGCCGGACGCCGGCTCCGGTACCCCGCCGTCCGCCGGATCACCCTGCACCGCCGACCGCCGGCAGGAGAGCTGGCCGCCGAGCTTGACCGCGCCCGCCGCCTCGACGACCCGTGGATTGCCGAGGCTCTCACCAAGGTCGGCGACGGCTACGGGCTGGCGGAGTGGCTAGCCGCCGGTCCGCAGGTGTTGACCGAGTGGGAGCAGGCCGGAGCCAGCGAACGCGATGTGGTCAGACGGACGGGCGCCGCGATCGTGGCTGCGGCGATCGACTGCTACCGCGCCGGCTACACAACGCCCGTCCCTGAACGACTCCTGCACGAGGCGCACCGGCTCTACCTTCCCGTTCCGGCGGCCGCGGAGGATGCTGTCTGGCCGGCCGCCCTCGCCTGGGCGCGCGCCCCGGTCGCGGGTGCCACGGGACTGCTCATTCACCGGCCCGCGCGAGGGGACCGGGCCTTCGACTACCTGCTCTCCCACGCACACCGCACCGGCGCCCCGGCAGTCGACGAGCGGCTCTGGCCGATCCTCGCCCGGCACGCCACCCCGGCTACGCTCGCCACGATCACCGCGTCCGCAGCCCGCCACGGCCGGACCGGCCTGGTCCGCGCCTTGGAGGAGCGGTCCCTGGCCCATCTGACCTATCGGGCCGATCACGGCGACGGATCAGCCGCCGAGTCGCTGGCTGCGCTGCTCGCAGGCCAGGACGACGTCGCCGGGTTGACCCGCCGGGCCGACTTACCCGCCTCCCGCGCCCTGGACAACTTGCTCTTCGAGCGAGGTGACGCCGCCGGGCTGGCACAGCGGGCCGAGACGAGCGACGGCGCCGGCTGGCTGCTCGCCGTCCTGCTGCACCGGCGCGGCGACCAGGCCGAGCTGACCCGCCGCGCGGACGACGGCGACCGGAGCGCTGCCCAGCTCCTGGCCCGGCTGCTCCAGGAACGAGGGGACGAGACCGGGTTGAGCCGGCGCGCCGAGCTCGGGGACCAGCACGCCGCCCAGCTGCTCGCCGCGCTCCTCGTTGAGCGCCGCGACGAGGCCGAACTGTCCCGGCGGGCCGGCGAAGGCGACACGTACGCGGCACAGTCGCTGGCCGCGATCCGGATCGAGCGCGTGGACGAGGCGGAGCTGGCCCTGCTCGCCGACGGCGGGAACCGCGACGCCGGCATGCGGCTCAGCCACCTGCTCGCCGAGCGGGCCGACGAGGCCGAGCTGAGCCGCCGCGCCGATCGGGGCGACCACTATGCCGCCCGCGCCCTGGTCGGCCTCCTGGCGGCGCGGCAGGACGAGACCGCCCTGGCGGAGCGCGCCGACCGCGGCGACGTGAACGCCGTCGTGGAGCTGGCCCGACTGCTGGCCGACCGGGGCGACACGGGAGAGCTGACCCGCCGCGCGGACGGCGGCGACCGGCACGCCGGGGCCGAGCTGGCCCGCCTGCTGGCCGCGCAGGGCCGCGAGGACGAACTGGCACGCCGCGCCGGGAACGGCGACGCCTACGCTCCGATCTGGCTGGCCGAGCTGCTGGCGGGCCGCGGCGACGAGACCGCGCTGAGCCGCCGCGCCGACGACGGGGACCAGAACGCCACCCTCAAGCTGGCGTTGCTGCTGCACAGCCGCGGCGACGAGGCCGAGCTCACCCGGCGGGCCGACGCGGGCGACCATCGGGCTGCCCGCGAGCTGGCCGCCCTGCTGGCCGAGCGCGGTGACGAGGCCGGGCTGGTGCGCCGCGCCGACGCCGGTGACGACGACGCCGTTCTGTGCCTGGCCAGGCTCCTGGCCGAGCGCGGCGACGAAAAAGCGCTGGCCGACCGCGGCGACCGCTGGGCGGCCCGCCTGCTCACCGACCTGCTCATGGCGCGGGGCTCCGCCGGCGCAGGTCGCCCAGCAGGCGCCGATAGCGTTGGGCCAGGTCATGGCGGTCGCGGAGGACATCCGCGCTAACCAGGTCCGCCGGGGCCTCCAGGGCGGCCAGCTCGGCGGCGACGCTGCCGGCGACCCGTTCGCCCTCGGCGCGGAGCTGGGCGTGATGCTCGTCGACGAGCCGGCGCGCGTCGGCGTGTCCGGCGCTGCAGCTCACGTTCCAGGGATTCTCGATGCGCCCGCGGTTGTCGGTGATGTCCTTCGCGCGGCTCTCCCCGTTGAAGATCCGGTCCCAGAGCGAGTGCCAGATCGCCCGGCCGGCGCCACCGAGAGTTGTCTCGGCCGTGAAGAAGACCTCCTCGTGGGTGTAGGGCGGCCGCGCGATGCTCTGCTCCGGCAGTGCCTCGGCGACGAGCGTGGCGAACTTTCCGGCCATGCCGTTCAGCACCTCGCGCACCTGCGCCTCCGCGCCGGTGTTCAGGGTGGCGAACTGGCCCTCCAGCGTGGTCTCGACATCGTCGAAGGCGTCCTTGTCGACGAGGCCCTCGATGGTGAGCTGCACCGGACGGGTGAGCTGCTGCAGCCGGGAGCCGACCTGTTCCCGCGCCCAGAACCGTCCCCAGCCCGGTGACGTCTCCAGGTCGTCGAGAATGCGCTTCATCCTCCGGTGCTGGCTGCGGAGCCGGTCGGCGGCGGCCTTGCGCGCCTGCTCGCGCAGCCGGGACTGCTCGAGCTGCGCCTCGTGCCGCCGGGCCACCTCGGCGAGCGCGTGCCGGGCCTCGTCGATCCACGCCAGCAGGCGCGGCTCGCGGATCGTGGCGACGTACTTGCCGACCGCCTCGGCCAGGTTGTCGAAAGCCTGATTGCGCGTGCGCGTCTCGACGAAATAGGTGACCGGCCGGCCGACACCCATCCGTTCCATGTGGTCCTTGAGCAGGGTTTCCTGCTTCCTGGCATCCGTGCCTTGCGGGTCCAGGCTGCCGCGCCGGGTGAGGACGAAGAAGAAGCGGCTGGATTCCTGCCCGACGCCGCAACTCGCGAGGAACCGCAGATTGGCGGTGTCCTCCTTGCCTTCGAACGAGCCCGTGCCGTCGAAGCAGTAGATGACCGGGCATTTGCGTTCGGCGATGATGCGCCGCGCCATCTCGCGGTGGTGGGGTACGGGCGCATCACTGCCGGGCGTGTCGATGAAGGACACATGCTTGAGCAGCGGGTGGTTGTAGCCGATGCGCAGATGATGCACGCGGAGGGCGTAAGAAGGGACGGCCACTGCCCGCAGCGCCGTCTTTAGGTCGCTTGCGCCGAGGGGCGGCGGCGGCTGGTCGAACCGGTCGATGCGAGCGCTCCGCGCGACCGGCGCGCCGGGCAACTGCGGCGCAGAGGCGCTGCGGTGCGGGTAGACGAACTTCGCCGTTCCACCGGTGGTATCTAGGATCCGGCGGAAGGACTCGTCGTCCCGGCTCGCCGCCACGGCGTAGTCCCGGCCGTCCGGGCTCATGTCGGTGACCACGAAGTCGCCGGACGCCACCTCCCCAGACGCCCGCCACGCGGCGAACGCGGCCACCTCCTCCTCGGCCACCTTGAACCCGTCCCGGATGCCGCTCGGCCGCAGGAACCGCAGCTCGGTGGCGGTGAGCAGGTCGATGCCGAGTAGGCTCCGCTCCGGCGCCCACTCGATGATGTTGATCGTCGAGGTCTCCCGCTTGACGTTGGTGGGCAGCAGTACGGGGTCGCGGTCGTTGTTCTCAACCTCGAGCATCGCGTTGATCACCGACGACTTGCCGCTCGAGAACCGGCCCATCACGGCGATCTCCACCCGGTCCTCCTCGACCCGCTGGGAGAGCCCGCCGAAGGAGGCCAGTTCCTGCTCGGTCAGCCCCAGCGACTCGTCTCCGGCGGCCGCGCGCAGCAGGCCGGCCAGCAGATTGCGGTCGTGGGCATAGCCCGTGCCGGGCGGCAGCGGAGGATCTTCGGTCACGACCGGCTCCACGACGGGACCTTCCTCGTTGTACTCGTGCAGGCGCCGGGCGAGCCGGCGTCGCAGCCGGCGCATCTCGATCGCGTCGGCGAGTCCCGCCACGACGGTGATCCGGTCCAGCGCCTTGGTCACCGTCGGGATCCGCCGGGCATAGTCGTCAGGCATGGCGTTCTGAGCGGTCGACGCGAGCCGGGCGGTGTTGTCGACCCAGGCGGCGCCGAGGGACCGCAGGCGTTCGCGGCGACCGTCCTGGCCGGTCCGGATCTGCGTGGTGAGCTGCGGCGCGGCGCGCAGAGCAGCGACGGTCAGCCGGAGCAGCTCGCTCTCCTCGCTCTCGTCCGCGGCTGCCGGATGGAACCGCGCGGTGACCAGCGGCAGCACGAACGGGACTGTCGCGCCGGGGAACTCCTCGATCCGCAGTTCGCTGCGCCGGGCCGTCAGATCTGGCGCGAGCAGCGGCTCGACGACGGCGCCGACCCGGTCCCGAAGGTGCTCCTCGAGTTCCTCCTCGACGTCGCTCGATCCGCGCGGCTGCCGTACGAAGAGGATCCCCATGTTCTCGCGGGGCAGGGTGTCCAGCTCCGCCCCGCCGCACGTGGTCGGCAGCACGAGGAGCCGACAGTCCCACCGGTCCAGCAGCCGGGCGGGGAGGGCGACGTCGACGCGGCGCAGGTTCGGCACGTCCAGGTCGCCGGGATCCCAGAGCCGGGCGGGAGTGGGCCGGTCGCCGGTGCGCGTCGGCGCCCACCGGCGCATGCTCGGCGTCTTCGCATACCGGAACTCGATGGGCACCGGAAGCACCCGGGTGCCGCTGTGCAGGGCGCCGACAGCACCGATGGTGTCGGCGAGCACGTCGTGCACGAAGCGCCTCTGCTCGGCGGGGGCCCGCGACACCACGGCCAGCGTGAACGGTTCCGGCACGCTCACCAGCTCCGCGACCAGGCGAGGAGGGATACGACGTCGGCGTACGCGGACCCCCACGCGTTGCGCTCGTCGACGGCCGACGCGATGGCCGCCGTGCGCGTCTGCAGCACCGAGCCGGTGGCTGCTGCGTCGGCGCGCGCGGCCTTCTCCGCCAGCCCGGCCGCCACCTCAGCGAACCGGGCGAGCCGGTCCTTCGTCAGCGCCTCGAGATCGTGGGTGATCTGGATGGAGATGCGGTCCGAGGGTTCGTCGGCAGTGGCCCGCTCGACCATCTCCTCGATTTTGTCGAGGATGGCCTTGCCGCGGCGCAGGGCCGACGGCGCCCGACGCATCATCATTGTCCCGGCAGTGTTCTTCGGCGGCTCCGGTTCGGGCTGCTCACCGAGGAGATCGGCCACATTGGTGCAGGTCTCGCGCAGCCTGGCCAGCACCGGCTCCAGGTCCAGTGAGGCCAGCGCGGCCCGGCGTTCCGCCAGCTCGGGGCTGCTCCATGTGCCGGGCCAGGCCAGCGGTGGCGGCTCGTGCCGTACGTCGAGCTGGGACTGCAGCTTGCCGAGCTCCGTCTCGAAGCGGTCGACGCCGTCGCGGAACTGGTCCCGGGCGGTGGGCACCACCCGGTCGAGGGACTCCTGGAACTCCTGCCAGCCCACGCGGATCGGCTCGGTCACGTCCGCCCAGTCGCCCTGGCACCCGGCGGCCGCCCAGGCCAGCGCGCTGCGGGCGAGAGCGTCCGCGGTCAGCCACAGACGGCCTTCGAGATCACGGACGGCGCTTTCCACGGCCAGCGGAACCCTGCCGGCCGCGTCGCCGAGGTTGACGACGGTGAGCGACAGCTGGCGCTGCGCCGTACGTACCGCGGAGACCTCGCGATCCCGCTGGCGCAGGCGTTCGTCGAGCCGGTTCCCGGAGGCCTCGGTCAGGACCCGGTTCAGCGTGGCGCGGGCGGCGGCCTCGTGCAGCGCGGCCGGGTCGCCGTCGGTCGCCTGCCCGATGAACGTGGCGAACTCGGCGGCGGGACCGCTCTCGCCGGCGAACCACCAACGGACGCCGGAGCCGGCGAGTTCCGGCCGGAGCCGCGCCTCTTCAAGCTCGGCGCACGGATCGGCCCCGGACGCGCGGTCGATCCGGGTGACCACCAGGGCGGCGGGGCACCGCCACGAGCAGGCGTCCAGCAGATCGACGGCTTCCTTACGGCTCAGCGCCCGGACGGCCGGGGTGGTCACCACCAGTAGGTCCCACGCAGGCAGTTGTGGGATCTTGCCGGGTTCATATTCGGCGACGCTCGCCGCGGGCTGGGCCGCCGCGATGGCGGCGGCGATTTGCGTACGCCCGGAGTCAGGCTCCCCGGCGACCGCGACCACCACGCCCCCGGCGAGGAAAGTCTGCAGCCCGCCCACCTTGTCCGCAAGGTCGACGAGACCGAGCCGGCGCAGCGCGTCGCCGGCAACTGCGGCGACCTCCGTGACGGACCTCTCGGCGGCGGTCACGCGGCGTCCCCCGTCCGCAGCTGCCGGGCGTCCTTGGTCAGCCTGCCGATTTGCAGGATGGCCGACTTCCACTGCTCGGCCTCCTGAACGAGACCGAGGCGTTCGGCGTCCTTGCCGCCGGCGGCGGTACGAGTCTGCTGGACCAGGCCGTCGAAGGTCTGGGCGTTCAGCGCGTAGAAGGGCTTGGCGGTCTTGTGGGCGAAGATCTGCTGCTGGCCCAGCAGCTGAATCCGGGCCTGCCGCTTGATCCGCTGGATGCGGGCCGGCCCGCGCCGCAGCACGTTGTTACCAGCCTTGGCCGAGAGCGCCAGCAGGGCCAGCTCGAACAGCATCCCGCCCGGGTTGAACAGCATGATCAGTAATGCGCCGTCGACGGCCAAGCTCACCGCCAGCCGGCGCAGGTGGTCGGTGATCTGATCGACCAGATCACCCGGGTCGAAGGACCCGCCGCCACCCGCGGCCCGGACATCCCGCAGCGCCTCCCGCCATTCGCCCTCCAGGACGTGGTGGATCTCCCGGCTGATCCTGTCCACCGCAACTTCGGCCAGCTCGTCCGGAAAGATCGTCTTGAACTTGTCGACGAGATCCTGGCGGTATTCCTCCTCCACCTCCTTGTCGCGCATGTTCCACAGCACCTTGGCGCTGCCCAGCACCCCGGCGTCGGCTACCCGGTCGATGTAGACGTCGACCGCCTCAGCCATCTGCGCCATGTAGGCGCCGACGTGCAGATCGACGATCTCGCCGATCTTGGCGTCGATGTACTCCCGCCGCGGCCGCAGGATCTTGTCGATCTGCCCGGCGATCTCGGTGACCTCGGTCTCCAGAGCCCTGGCTTGGCCCTCGCGCAGCCCCGCCATGCCGGCGGCATCCTGGCTGAGCCGGCCCAGGTCGCTGGTGACCGTGGTGACCACGCGGTCCAGGCGCTGACCGACGGCCGGCCCGGTGACCAGGCTCTCCCGCAGGCGGTCGCGCAACTCGACCAGGCCCGCCGCCTCCAGGTCCCGTTCGGCCTGCGCGGTTCGGCTCTCGTCCCCGGCCGCCCGCGCCGCCTCCAGTTCCTGCTGCGCGGCCAGCACACCGGGAGTGTCGAAGCCGATCGGGTCGCCCTCGATCACGTCCGGGAAGGCGGCACGGGTGCCCTCGATCGCGTCTTCGCGCTCGCCGACCTGGTCCATCCGGGTGACCACCGCGATCATGCGGCGCTTCTCGATCCGAAGCCGCTCGGCCAGCCGCTCGGCCTCCTCACCGCCGGGCCGCAGACCGTTGACGACCAGCACCGCCGCGTCGGTCAGCTTGAGCGACTCGATGGTGACCTCGTCGTCGTGGTCGTTCGCGCCCAGGCCCGGCGTGTCCACGATGATCAGGTTGTGCAGCAGCGGCGAGTCGATGGTTAGTTTGACCCGCACGCCCGCTCCGCTGTATTTGCGGCCCATGTCGGAGCG
Organism: Actinoplanes aureus; assembly: GCF_015704865.1. Classification (GTDB taxonomy): domain Bacteria; phylum Actinomycetota; class Actinomycetes; order Mycobacteriales; family Micromonosporaceae; genus Actinoplanes; species Actinoplanes aureus. The sequence goes on from NZ_JADQTO010000042.1 coordinate 25,840, forward strand.
CTGATCGGCGTACACGGCCGCATCCTGCACGGAACCGCTGAAGATGACTCTGCCGTCGCGGGCGATCACCTCACCACGTTCCGGTGACGCACCCCAGATCTCGGTCACGGCGCCGGTGGTCGGCACGATCGCCTGCGGAACCAGGCCGGGCCGCCCGATCAGCGCATTGATCATGGAACTCTTGCCGGCCTTGAACTCGCCCACGACGGAGAGCCGAAACGGATCCGCATACCGTTCGGCCTGGACCTTGATGCTCTGCTCGGCCTGCTCGAACGTGACCGGGACTGATCTTTCCCAGCGGGCATCGAGGTGGGCGCTCTCCCGCAGCACCTGGCGGGCGAAGGCAAGAAACTGGTAGATGTCGGTTCGGGACGCCGATGGGCCGATGGGCATACCTTCGGGCACGGTCACGGAGACTCCTTGGCAGACGCTGCGACAAACTCGGCTACGGCGTCTGTGACGGAGAAGTTCATCGATCTTGAACGAAATGGACAAACAGCTGGCGTCCACATCGGACGACCAGGCCACATCCGTCCAAGAGCGAGGGCTTTCGGTCGCGCCTAGGTTCTTGTCCCTTAGATAAAGGCGGTCAGGTACGGCGCGGAGCCAGTCGGGCATTTCGACGAGATCGAGGCTGGCCGGAAACGGACGCCTAGCTTGTCGTAAAGCGTTACCAATCCACGCCAGTGCATACGCCGGTTGAAGCGGCGTCCCCCGCGACGGCCGGCTAGCTCCTTGAGCAGGCGACCTCGTCGCGGGTGGACTGCACCGGCCCGAAGCTCGGCTTCGACTGCGGCACGATGTGCTGGCGCCGGCTACGCGACTGGAACATCGCCGGTGTCTGGCAGCGCCTGCACGAGGTTGTACCTGCCGACAAATACACCCTCACTGTCAGAGGGCGTTCCTAAACATGAAAACGATCTTGGTTCGTCGGACCCAGTGCAGGGTCGTTGCGTTCTGGGATTCCGCTGGTGATGCCGATGATGAGGTCGCGTGAGCGGCGGGTGGCACGGGCAATGTTGGTTTCCCGCGGGACCCGCGGAACCCGATCGCGGTGTTACGCAGCGTTGCTATCACGGCGGGCCCGGTACCGGTCCGATTGGCGTTAATCCCCACGAAACGTGACATCCATGACATCATGGACCCGAGACGTCACCTTCCACGAAGACGACTCCTAACTGCGGACTGGTAACTCCCGGCGGCGTGTCCAGCTTCCGGAACTCGGTCTTCAACACCTTCCGCCTCGCCGGACGCGCGAACATCGCCTACGCCAGCCGTGACCTGCGCGATCTCCATAACCGCCGCGAAGTCGCGGTCTACGGCATGTAACAAAAAATAACCAAATTAGACATAGAGGAACAGCGCCGGGCGGTGGGGTACGGCCGCCCACTTCTCACTGGGCCACCCAACCGTTCTCCGCCGCGGAACCGACGCGTCTATGTGGAAGAACCTACGAGGAAGCTGTGACAGCACCCGAACGCTCCTGCCGCCCGTGGAGCTCAGCCGGCGACCGAACACTGACGGAGCGCTCCGGTCGCCGAGGAGTGGTCAGCTGGCGCCCGAACGCTCGATAGAGCACTCCGAGCACGAGGGAGAGGCCATGGGAGCAGACGTGGTAAAGAGGTCACGCCCTACAGCACTGTTGACCTGCGCAGACGTGCTCTTCGACGCCATTGGGCGCTGTTCGCAGAGCTCTCCTGTGTGAACGTAGTCCGATCAAGCCGCTGACCAGGCAAAACGCAAATAAGGCCTGGTCAGACGACGCTACCCGACGTTACTGAACGCTGGTCGACGCCATTCGGCGCTGCCAGGACCACCCCGTCTGCTCCCCGCCGATCAGCCGGTTTGGGGAGCGCCGCACGACCCCCGCCAGAAACACCGAATTCATCGCCACGGCGCTCCCTGCAACCAACAAGAACAGCCAGTGAGCAGCACAAACACTTCGCCGAGAGGACCTCCGCTGCTCCCCCACCCGGGCGGCGCCTCGGCCAGTGGTCCGAGGGCCGGCCAAACCAGGGGGCCTGCTCCCCGCAGAACCTCGGCAAGACGCCCGGTGGGGAGCAAGCGCGGGAGCACAGGACCGCCCGACGACAGTCAAACAGAGCCTTCTTACTACCGCGCTGCTCCCTCATCAGCGGAACATCCGCCAGACTCGCAGTCACTGACCGTAGCCGAGACGGATCGCCCGACCCATGATCACGTTTACGGATTTGCCGAGGAGAGTGCGCAGTGTCATCACGCAAGAATGAGCCGGGCGAGCGAATGTCCGCAGGGGGTAGCCGGGCTCAGTTGCCGGTTGATTCATCTGTTGGTGGGACAGTTACCAGTCGTCGGACGTGCGGCCACAGATCGTCGAGCGATCCCACGCCGCCGGCGAGTTTCGCCAGCAGCACGGCTCCCTCGATCTGCGCGACCACGGCCCGCGCAGTGGCCCGGTCGGCGTATCCGGGCGCGACGCTGCCGTCCCGCACACCATCGGCCAGTGCGGCGTGGACGAGTTCGGTCTGTTCGGCGAAGGCGGCGGTGAGGCGCTGCTGAACGGCGGCCTCCTGGTTGCTTAATTCGATCGCCAGATTGCCGAGCAGGCACCCGTCGACCCGGCCGGTCTCCTGCCACCCCTGCCGTTGTGTCTCGACGAGCCAGCCGATGAGGCGCTGAAGGCGTTCCAAGGCCGATTCAGGCCCGGTGAGCAGCTCGCGCCACCCTGTCCGCTGCGCCTGCCAGTGGGTGTCGATGACCTCGATGGTCAGTGCCTGCTTGGACTCGAAGAAGTGGTAGAAGCTGCCCTTGCGGACATCGGCGCGCACGCAGATCTCGGCCACCCCGACGGCGGCGTAGCCACGAGTGTGCAGCAGCTCACAGGCGCTGTCGCGCAGCCGGTCACGAGCGGTACTGGTTCGGCCCATGGGACGAGTATACGAGCGGTCAACTATCTTTTAGTTGACCGGTCGTCTAGTTTCCTCTCATCACCTCTTGGAAGGAGGACGACATGTCCATCAGTGTCGTCATCGCGTACCACAGCGGCTACGGCCATACCGCACGCCAAGCTCGGGCCGTCGCCTCCGGCGCGGCATCGGTTCCCGGTGTCACCGCTGCCCTGCACGACATCTCCGCACTGGACGATGCGCTGTGGCAGGCCCTCACCGACGCCGAAGCGATCATCTTCGGCACCCCCACCTACATGGGCAGCCAGTCTGCCGTCTTCCAGGCCTTCGCCGAGGCCAGCGGGTCGGTCTGGGCGCAGCAGGGTTGGCGCGACAAGATCGCTGCAGGGTTCACCACGTCCGCCGGTGTCAACGGCGACAAACTGAACACCCTGTCGTCGCTGGCGGTGTTCGCCGCCCAGCACGGCATGCATTGGGTTTCGCTCGGGCTGCCGCCCGGGTGGCTCTATTCCACCGTCGGTGATGTGGAGGATCTCAATCGCTTGGGCGGGTTCCTCGGCGCGATGGCGCAGGCGCCCTCCGACGCCGGCCCGGATGACGCGCCGGGGACGGCCGACCTGCGCACTGCCGAGCACCTCGGCCGCAGGGTCGCCCGGGTCGCGGTCGAACTGCGCCATGGCCGCCTGGTCGGTGCGGCATGAGCGCCCGGCTGACCGAACTGCTGGGAATCGATGTTCCGATCATCCAGGGCCCGTTCGGCGGTGGCTTGTCGAGCGTCGCACTCGTCGCCGCGGTCAGCGGCGCCGGCGGCCTCGGCTCGTTCGGTGCGCACCATCTGGACCCCGATGCGATCACGGCGCTCGTTGCCGACCTCAAGTCGGCGGTGCCCCGGGACCGGCCGTTCAACGTGAACCTGTGGGTGCCGCACCCGTATGAAGCAGGCCTGCGCCCGGCACCCGCGGACTTCGAACGGCTCCGGCCGCTCTACGAGCGCCTCGGCGTGTCGGCGCCGACCTCGTACACAACGCCGCCGGTCTTCGACGATCAGATGGACGCTCTGCTGGCAGCGCAGCCACCGGTGATCAGTTTCGTCATGGGCACGCCGTCCGCCGACGTGGTGACCGAGGCCCGCCGCCGAGGCATCGTGATGATCGGCACCGCCACCACCGTCGACGAGGCAGTGGCCGTGGAAGCCGCGGGACTTGACGTCGTGGTCGCCTCCGGCAGCGACGCCGGCGGGCATCGGGGCGCCTTCCTGCGGCCGGTCGCCGAGTCGCTGGTGGGAACGTTCTCGCTCGTTCCGCAGGTCGTCGACGCCGTCCGCATTCCTGTGGTCGCGGCCGGTGGGATCGCCGACCGTCGCGGTGTGACGGCGGCGCTCGCGCTCGGCGCCGCGGGCGTACAGATCGGAACCGGCTTCCTGGCAACGACACAGTCGGGGGCGAGCCCGATCCACAAGGCTGCACTCACCGGTCCCGACGCCCGGATCACCGTGCTCACCCGACTGTTCTCCGGCCGCCACGCGCGAGCGATCATCAACCCGCTGATCCGGGAACTCACGGCGGAAGAGGCGAACGTGCCCGAGTATCCGGTGCACAACGCGCTGATGCAGCCCCTGCGTCGAGCCGCCGCAGCCCACAACGACTCGCGATATATCAACCTCTGGGCCGGGCAGTCCGCTTCGCTGTCACGGTCGGTCACCGCGCAGGAATACCTGGCCACGCTGGTGGCCGACGACAGCAACCGGTTCGAGAGCATCTGACGGCGTATCGGTGGGCGGAGGACCGCGACCTTCCGTCCACCTAGCGCCAGTTGCATGACCGCAGGACGGCCATTCTTCTATCTCGGAAAAGGCGCGTTCTACCCCGGGCGACGCTCGGTGAAAGTCAGGGGTGCGCGTCTACTCACATGCCGCCGTCCGTGCGCGCCGAGCGGTGAACTACTACTGGCCTGGTGGCGATCGGCGCTGGTGGCAGTGCCGGATACTCCTGCTTTCCGCTGTCCGGGAGGTCTCATACGTAGCCGCGATTAGGTACTCCGCGTCATTGAGGGCCTCCGGGGCCAACCTGGTCCCCGACTAGTCATCCCACTTGAACAGCTCCGGGTGGTTGCCAGCTCGGCCGGGAGATTCGCAAGGTCTGTCACGTGAAACGTGACGAGGCCGCACCCGGCGCGAGTGAGCGCTCGGACAGCCGTCACGCCTCGAATGCCCCAACCTCGCCGCGTCTTCCTCCAAAGCTTGGCTTCCTGGCGGTCTATGTCGGTGCGCACGCCTACTTCGACGCGGGTGCCGTCACATGCAGGACATGGCGGATGTGCCACGGGTGGGGCCTCGGTCATGGTCGTAGATCTACCACAGCGCCAGCTCCCGAGCCGAGCGCCACGATGGTAGCTGCGATTCGCGGGGCTGCCTGCCGACGACGATCGAACAACGCGCAAGCATCCGGATCTGCCGCAGGCCGTACGCGCCGACCGCCGAGCCGTCATCACGCTCCGTACAGCAGGGTTGCCATCTCATGCGGATCTGCCGATGTGCGCGCACTCGTTCATGCCGACGAGCGGGTGCGTAGCCGTGATGGCGCGGCGCCCGGCAAGCGAGCCCGTAACACTGGCGCTGAACGATGATGGTGCGTTTCGCCGGAGCTCGGCGTCGGTCCTCGATAGTCTGGGCACCGTGACCCTCGTGGATACAGTCCAGATCGATGACTACCGTCCCGAGTACTCGCTGCTGGTTCTATTGGACCCAAGCGTGCAGTGGGATTACGAGGATCCTGAGGTGCCGCGGTACCGCGATCGCGGCGATCAACCGACCGGAACCTTCGCCGGGACCGGAGCCGGTTGGGTCACCGCGCAGGCACCTGGCCTTGCTGATCATGTAGTGCGCCTTGAGTTACACGACAGCCCACCGCCGGCTGATTGCGCTGAGTTCGACGATGTGCTGGAGGCGCCGTACCGTTCCAGTTCCGGCGGGTTGTCGCTTACCACCTTGACCGGCGGTGTCGGTCCGTCGGACTTCGGACTCGGGGATGCGGAATGGTACCGGGTGCGGGTGGCACGTCGGCAAACTGACACGGAGAACACCCGGCGCTACATCTGGACGCTGCGGTTCTGGCCCGAGCCGACGGTAGAGCCCCCTGTCTGGTTAGCCCGCAGCCACCCGGCGGTTGGTCCCGGCGACAACGGCTGGCACTCGGCGTTGCCGGACTGGGCGACGGAGGTGGCCTACATTGCAGCCAACATGGCGAACCGCCTCGGCGAGCCTGTGACGCTGCAGCAGGTCGAGGCCGGCTACCAGGCACCTCCGCGGTATGCGGCGGGCTGGCTGGACGATCCGCTGCCGCCAGACCATTCTCCGACTGGCCCCAACGCGAACATGTACCTCGCGCTGCTCGCTGAAAAGCAGCGTCGGCTCGACCAGATCGCGGCTGAGCTGGGTGTCCCGCCCGTGCGCCACAAACGCGATGTGTTCCCTCTGATGGTCGCCGCCGGCATGCTGGTGCGTGAGGGACCAGATGCTTACCGAGCCGTCCAACCCGCCCGGATCGATACAGTCGTGTCGCTGCCGTCTGAAGAGGTTGAGGCCATCCGTCAGCGCGACATGCGCAGCCGCTACGGCGCTGTCACAGAGGATCTCGAAGCGGTACTGCGCTGGACAATCGGACCTACGCTAGCCACCACGGCGGGCGAGCTGGCCGACCGTTTGCTGATCAGCGAGAGGGAGCTGGCCGACGCACTGGCATACGCGGAGGAGGCCGGTCTGCTGCATGCCGGCAGCGAGCAAACGATGCAACTCCGCCTTGGTCCCCGGGTCTCCTCTTGAGCCGGTTGCCGTCAACCAAATTCGAGCCGGATCCGGATCCGGACCATGAATACCTTGAGCCGAGCCGACCATTCACGGTGAGAATCGGGCAACCGGATCTGCCGCTGTTCGGGTGCGTGGCTGTCTCGCAGTACGTGCCCTCTCTATCACTTTGGTGACCGAAGTCGCTGGAGCCGTTGAAGTGGGCTCAGGAGGGATCGGTGACGTCCAGGTCGACGAGGAAGCCGCGAGCCTGCCACTGCTCTGCCGGCAGCTGGTCACGGACCAGCCGAAGTACTCCTCGGGGCTCCTGATCTGCACGGAGCCGGGCTCAGGTTCCCGGTCGTCAGGCATCGGTTCGTCGAATGACGGTTCGTCGCGCAGGCGTGTGGGGCAAGCATCGGGGACGTCGGTCAGGCGCACACCCCCGGGCCGGCGGATCCACTCGCTGGTGCCGCGATCGTGCAGGCCATGGACGACCCGAACCCGCCGGACGACGCCCACCGTGGTGGGCAACTCTCCGATGAGCCCCAGGAAGGCGTCGAAGCCCAGGCATCCGTCGAGCGTGACGTCACCGGCCCGGTGATCGCCTTCCCGGACCGCGCGCAGGTCGCCCGGCTCGATAAGTTGCACCCAGGGCAGCCCGTCGTAGCCGAGGAGGACCGGCCAGAGCATCGCTCCATCGTGTCATTCGCGGTGATTGTCATGGCGGCGACATCACTAATCCGCGAACAAGGTCAACTCAGTCGCACTGCCATGATCGCGTCAGCAACCTGCAGATCATGCGTGGACCTCTGCAAGATCAGCCGTCCTTACTTCTTGACGGTCGGCGGATTCGGGGTCTCCTCAGCTCAGACGCAGTTTGCTGAATATTGCCGCATCGAGGGCGCTGGCGACGGCGGCATCACTACGCGTAGCCGTGGTGGCCGCGTCCGGGCTCCCTGCTTCGGCCGAGAAGCGGATGCCGGGCCCGTCGTCAGCCGGCGGCTGGCTGTCGGGCTTGTGGTCGCCGACCTGGCGATATCCCGTCGGGATCATGCGTCGTCGTGTTCTGGCGGGATGTTCCGGTGCGGGGCCGGTCCGAGTGCGCGGATCGCGAAGTCGATGGCGTCGGCCAGCGCTGCGGGGTCGTGGCCGGCGCGTTCGCGTACGCGCAGCCCCAGGACGGTGGTGAAAAGTAACTCCACGGCGCTCTCGACATCGAGGTCGGCGGGTAGTTCACCGTCTCGGCAGCCGCGGCGCAGCACGGCTGCGATGGCATTGCGGGTGACCTCGAATGCGGCCTCGGTTCGCTGCCGCACCTGCGGGTCCGTGGTGCCGAGCTCCGTTGTCGTGTTGACCACGAAGCAGCCGTGGCCGGCGTGCCCGTCGTCGGCAGTGACCAGCCACAGCAGCCACGCTCGCAGCACGTCGCGGCAGGGGCCGGTGCCGTTCAGGCGAGCTTCGGCTTCAGCGGAGTCCGTCGCGCGGTAGTGATCGAGCGCGCGGAGAAACAGCGTGTGCTTGTCGCGAAAGGTGCGGTAGAGGCTGCTGGGCGTGAGCTTGAGCTCGTCACCCAGGTCGCGGACCGAGGTGGCGTGATAGCCCAGGCGCCAGAACAGGCCGGCCGCCTGGGCGACGACCTCATGTTCGTCGAATTCGCGTGGCCGTGGCATGAGCCACAGTCTACCAAGATTGTGGAGCGATCGCTCCCGTACTACGGTCGCCAATATGGGAGCGACCGCTCCCGTATTGGAGGGATCAACAGTGGCGACAACAGAGACAACCGATTCGCGTACGCGGCACGCAAACAGCTGGCTCGCGGTCGCCGTCGTGGCGTTCGGAACCTTTTTGCTGGTGACCGCGGAACAACTGCCTATCGGGCTGTTGACCCGAGTCGGGTCGGCATTGTCGGTATCCGAGGGCACGGCCGGCTTGATGGTGACCGTGACCAGCATCGTCGCCGGGTTGGCGGCCCCGGTGGTACCGACGCTGGTGGGCAAGATGGACCGACGGTGGTTGCTCATCGTGTTGATGGGTCTGATGACCCTGGCCAACGTGGTTTCCGGACTCGCGCCGAACTTCGCCGTACTGATGGTTTCTCGTGCCGTGGTGGGGGTGACGATCGGCGGGTTCTGGGCGGTAGCCGGCGGTCTGGCTGTCCGGCTGGTGAGCACTGAACGGGTACCGCAAGCTACCGCCGTCATCTTCGGTGGCGTCGGAACCGCGAACGTGTTCGGCGTACCGATCGGCACGGTCCTCGGCGATCTCGCCGGATGGCGGGTCGCGTTCGTGGCGCTCAGCGCTCTGGCGCTGATGGTGCTGATCGCCTTGCTTGCCCTGCTGCCGCCGTTGGCAGCGGCCGAGGCGGTCAGGCCCCGGCACCTGATCGACCAGTTCCGCAACCGCGGTGTGCGTGTCGGGATCCTCGTGACCTTCCTGCTGGTCACAGGTCACTTCGCCGCTTACACATTCGTGGGCCCAGTGCTGCACCAACTCTCCGGCGTACGCGAGAGCCTGGTCGGGCCGCTACTGTTCGGATTCGGCGTGGCCGGTATCGCCGGCAACTTCCTCGCCGGCGCCGCAGTGGGGCGGAAACTCCACCGAACCACGCTGGTGATCGTCGGCGCCTTGACGGCGGCACTGCTGCTGTTCCCCCTGGCCGGACTGTCGGTGGCAGGCGGCGTCACCCTCTTGCTGGTGTGGGGGCTGGCGTATGGCGGAGTGTCGGTCAGTCTCCAAACCTGGATCATCAAAGCCGCACCACGGGCCGTGGAGTCCGCGTCAGCCCTGTGGGTGTCCGTATTCAACCTGGCAATCGGCCTTGGCGCACTGGTCGGCGGCGTGATCGTCGACGCCCTCACCCTCGACGTGGTGTTGTGGCTCGGCGCAGCATGCTTCCTCGCGGCCGGACTTTCGGTATGGATGGTCCGCACCGTCGGCAGTCTCCGGTAGCAGACTCCCCCGCGGTTGCCGCTCCGCTGCGCTTCTGCAGCGCAAGCCAGGCGCAGGCACCGGCGGCCCGCGGCCAGCGCGATCTGCCCGGCAGCGTCGAGCACGTCGCATCCCGGGTGTTTTGATTCGTCGAGACGACATGATCGGCCGCAGCGGTGATCAAGCGGTTATCAGCAGGTACGTATCCTTCCGCAGAGCTTCACGGATCTGCCGCCGTGCGAGCGCCGACCGACCGGGGACGGTCGTGACAGACCGTAGCTACGCGCCCGGGGCCGCAGCACGCGCTCTTGCCGATGTGAGTGCGCTGCCTACGGGCGTCTACCACCGCCGCTTGCCCAGGGCTTTCGACAGCCAAATCCGCTATCCCGTAGCGCTGAAGAGCTCATCTCATGGGTAGCACGTCGAACTCATTGCCTTCCGGATCCGCCAGCGTGATCCAGCCTTCGAATCGTGCGAGTTCGGTCGCGCCGAGCTTGACCAGACGTGCTGCCTCCTCGTCCACGTCGTCGGCGCGAAGATCGAGGTGAACCCGGTTCTTCACGACTTTGGCCTCCGGTACCAGGGTGAAGAATAGTCGCGGCGCACCGTGCGTGGCTGGCTCGACCAGAACGGACGGGTCGTCCTCCGGCTCGTTGATTCCCTTCGCCTGCAAGCGTCCCAGTTCCTCCTCGTCATAGGGGGCCACCGCGTACCCGTCCAAGGCCGCCGCCCAGAACCGGGCCAAGGACGCCGGATGTGCAGCGTCGAACACGATATCGCCGAGCCTGGCCATCGATGCCTCCGATTCTGGATCAACGCATCCACCGGAGAATACGGCGTGGATAACTCACTCTCATGCCGCTGATCCGCGCGCGCTGTCCACCCACAAGCACGTCACGGACCGTAGCCGGGCCGCGGCGCTCGACATCCGACTTTGCCGAGGAGCGTGCGTTCTACGGGCTCTTGCGAGGGCCCGCCCTTAGTGCGCCGAACGCCCACAACAGCCTGCGCGCGATCGGCGAACGCGGCAACTCCCTGCTCAAGATGACCTTCAAAGCCCTGCGCAACGTCAACCTCGATCCATGGCGAATCGAGAAGATCGTCGCTGCGGCCCTGGTCATCCTCCACATCGAGCACGATCGAACCCACATGACGACCGTCAGCAGTCAAACCTTGCGCGGAATGGCTCATTGCGGGTCGCCTCCTTCGGGCGGTGGTTGGTTCCAACGGGCGCGGGTGTAGTAGCCCGCTGGGCGGTCTCGGCGTTCGCGGCTTGACAGAACCCATAGGGACACCTGCGGCGGCCTCAGCCCTGGGTGACGCTCCGCGCCGGACAGCCAGCCTCGCGCGCGACCTCGACCACCTCGACCACGCCGGCCGTCCTGACAGCTGTGGCGCCACGGCCCTATCCTCGGGAGCCGTGCGGTCGCGCTCGGAGAACTCGATGTTCGTGCTGATGGTGATCCTGCTGGGGTCACCCGCTGTGTGGTATTTCGTCGGCCGGCTGGAGGGCGCGACGATCATCGGCACTGACCAGTGGCGCAACGGGCTGATGGCCGGCGGCATCGGTGGCGGCCTGGCCGCCGTCTGCTGGCTGTGGCGCACCGTCCGGCACCGCAACGACGGTGTCGTGCCGTGGCAGTGGATTACCGTCGGCCTGCTGCTCGTCTCCGCGATACATCCGCACTCAGTCAACTGGCCCAACGCCCGGCGCGGGCTGCCGACCCCGCCGGTGGACAGCGCCGAGGACGTCGCGATGATCGTCTACGCGATCATCGCCCTGGTGTGCAGCCTGCTGGTCGGTCTGATCCGCGTCATCACCGCGCCGGACAACTCGACGGACCCGTCCGTGCTCAAACGGACCCGGACCCGCCCGCGTCCGGCCCCCTCCAAACACAAGAAACAGCAGCAGCGCCGCCGCTGACCGAGGACTTCCTGTACTCGTCAAATGGATCACCTGCCGGGCGGCCGACCGCGCTGTACCTGCCGAAAATACATCCGCGCTGTTCAGGCGGCACGTTCGTACTCGTGGAGGATGCCGCCGAGGCGGTCGCGTCGACGGATGTCGAGTCGGGTGAGCCGTGTACGACCCTGTTGCCGAATTCGGGTCTATGCGGCGAGGGCGAGATCGAGCCTGCTCAGGTGGGTTGTTCGGGACCGATGGAGGGGTGTGCCGGCCCACCAGGCGTCGAGGCGGACGGGTTTACTGCGGCGGCGAAGGCGTGTTCCAGGCTGACCTTGTCAAGGCCGATGTATCGGGCTTGTCGGATGCCGGTGACCGCGGTGACCGCGGTGGCCTGGTGGATGGTGCCTTCGATCCCGGCCCGGGCCCGATAGTCCTGTTTCCAGGCGTCGGTCTGTTGTTCGGCGCGGGTGTCGCGCAGCGCTTCGTGCAGGTGGCGGGGCCGGAGCGTCAACTGCCGACGGCGTTGCTGTGAGCGGGTGCAGTCGGTGCGGGCCGGGTTCCAGGTCGCCGACCGGTTGCTTTGCGGGCAGGTCGCGTGTTGCTGGTCGAAGTCGAGGGTGAACTTGTCGCGGGCGTACGGGCGCGTCTCGGACCTAACGGACATCAGAGCGGCCACGGTCAGCAACCGGACCGTTGCGCGGAATGGCTCACTTGGTTCCAGGTTTCAGGCCGCCGAGTCGTACGCCGGACGCGATGCTGGGCCACCCGCGGATCAAGCCCGGCACTCAGGTCATCGGGTCGGGCTACCTCGCCGACGGGCCGCCCGGGGTCATTCGTACGGGTCCGGCAGGTTGATGACAACGACCAATGCGCAGGCCGTCGCCAGCAGCCAGCCGACCATGACATACAACGGCAGGGTTTGGTGCCGCGTGGAGCCGGGTCCGAGCCGGCGGTGCTCGAGCGCCCGGCCGGTGACCACCGTGGCTACCAGGACCGCCACGGCCAGCAAGAAGACGAGAAAGGTGTTGCTACGGTTGAATCGGGCGACGACGGTTGCGCCAGCGTACAGGCCCACCATGATCAGGGTGACTGTCCACCGGATCGACGGAATCCGCGACATCCACCACCAGCACAGCCAGATCGGAACCACGGTGATCACCGCAAACAGGGTCAGCACGACGCGCATCGTGCCCTAGCCGGGTGACGCCACGCTATCCCGCCAGCCGGCCACCAGAACGCGTCCTCGTTGACCGTGCCTGCGGGACCTGATTCCGGTGGCGGTCGTCGCCCGTGGCCCGGAGCATGACCAACGCTGACCGGTTGACCTGCATATGCAGGAATCCCACTCTTGACGGCGTCGGGAGGACCCGACGTAGAAGGCGGAAGAGCGGCATCGTCTCCTTGAAGCGACGCTCAATGGCCGAGTTCCAGGACGATACGACGCACTGATCTAGCCGCGAAGCGGGCGCTACGTAGGGGCACCGATCGACTCAGATGGTCGGACGCGCGTCGTGCCGGTGAGTTGGGTGTGCGGGTGCTTCACTCGCAGACGCAGAGTTGAAGCGGCGAATCCACGGCAAATGGCCGACGCGTCCAGTCGCCGAAGCGCTCGACGAGCCGAAGGCCGCCGAGCGAGACGAGCAGCGGCAACTCCTGCGGGAAGATGCTCCTGATGTCGAGCGGTGCGACCACGAAATCAGGCTCGGAGTCGGTCGAGAGGTACCACGTTCCGCGGGTCACTTGCGCGGGCGCATCGTAGATCTCGGCGACATCGACGCTGACGTTGCCACGGCCAGGATCCACGAACGACAACGATTCCCGGGTGCGCCGCACGCCATCGGCTCCGGCAAGGACGTGCACGCTCGGGTTGAACACATCGAGGACGAACCGCGCTCCGGGTGCCAGGTGTCGTCGAACCGACTGGAAGCAGCTCACCAGATCCTCAGCCTCATGCAGATGCAGTAGGGAATTGGCCGTGATGAATACGAAGTCGAAGGTGCGGCCCAGATCGAAGGCCCGCATGTCGCCCTGTAGCCATTCCACCGCTACACCGCGCTCTTCCGCCTTACGCTGAGCCTCAGCCAGCATCTCCGACGAGAGATCCAGGCCGACACACGAAGGCCCGTCGGACGCGATGGGGATCAGCTTGTGCCCCGTGCCGCACCCGAGCTCCAACACGCTTCCGCCTTGCCGATCGGCCTCGGCACGGTAGAAGCCGACCGCGGGCCCGCCGCCCGGGAACATCAAGTCGTACAGCCTCGCCTGCGAGTAGAACGCTTCGCTCATCAAGCGCCCTCCTTTCCGACGCTGCCCCTGCCAGCACACGATGACTGTTGGGCTCATCCTGGCTGACACCAATGACTTGGCACCATCGATTACCGATGAACGGCTCCCACAAGCAGTCCTGGTTGACGCCGCGGCGCACCCGCTCATGCCGCCGTCCGTGCGCGCTGGCCGCCAACGAGCACGTCACGCACCGTAGCCGGGGTCGCGGGCGCTTGGCATCCGACTTTGCCGATGAGTGCGCATGAGATCTCGAGGTGCCGCTGCTGTTTTCACTGCCGTTCAATGCAGAACTCATTGCCTTCGGGATCGCGCAGCGTCACCCAGCCGCGGTCCTCGGGACCGCGGTGGTCTTCGTAGATCGTGGCGCCGAGGCCGACGGCCCTTTCGACCTCCTCGTCACGGGATCGCCCGTCGGGCTTCCAATTGAGGTGGACCCGGTTCTGGGCCGCGCGCCGCTCGGGGACCCGGACGAACAGGAGACCGGGCAACGGGTCAGGCGCCTCGACGAGTACCTCGTCGTCGCCGGGTTGATCAATTCCGGAAGTCGGCCAGCCCGTCAGGCGGCTCCAGAACGTGGCCAACTCATATGGGCGCGCACAATCGACGGTCACGTGACGCCGTCTCATCCGCAGCACCGTAGGCCAGGGTCAGGCCCGCATTAAACGCGATCGGCGTGACGCATCGAGGCTCATTAAACACTAGGAAGTTTTGTGCCGCCACGATTCGAGCGGGTACGCGTCCATGCCGCTCCTCGTGCGCTGGCGTTAATCGGTGGTGGTGACGCAGCGTGGCGTATGGCTACTTCTTCGCTGTCGGAGTTGGGATCCCCTTCCCTGATCATGTGGTGTTGCGGGCGGCGTGGTCGGTCGGGGCCAGGGTTCACCGCACGGCGGCGATCGACCCGAGCGGCTGGGGTGCTGGAGGGGTCGTCGGCGTACTGCAATAACGCGGACTATGGCGCAGGCCAGCCGAACAGCCATGATCACTGCATGAGGTCATTCGCTCGTTCGCCGGTAGTTGGATTTCGCGGATCTACCTGGCGGTGTGGCGGCCGTGTTCGCGTATGAGTTGTGGTTGCTGCTGACCTGGGACGAGGTGGCCTACTCCATGACGGGGGTGCTTCCGGTGTTGCTGGCCGCGCCGATCGTGGCTTCTGCATCTCGCCCCATGGCCGGCCGAGTGGCATGATCTGTGGCGTTTTGCTGCATACGTGCGGATAGGCGCGTTGGTGAATGCAGCGGCTATGAACGGCTCCACCTTTTAGCTCATCGAGTGACAGTTATTTACAACGAACGGTGGGCCCAGCGCATAGATCAACCGGAGACTTCCCGAACTTGATCTTCGCCGATCGAGGCGCCGCGCAAGCGCGGCGGGCCGGCGCTCGGCCAGCTGGCGGCCATCGGTTGGCATCGGCCGGACCCGCCGGCCGATGCCCCACTGCGAAGCGTCGCGCGACGAATGCCTCCGGCGGGAGCACTCGGGGGCTTGCGGGATGGGCGGGAAGGGCGTGCGACTTCCATGGCGCCAAAGTGATCAGCTGATCAGTCAGCGCCACTTCTCTGCCAGTATGACGCGGCCCTGACGGGCAGCTGGCGGCTCGTGCGTCTCCAACGCGGCGTCGATCAACGCGAGCAGGCCGCTCGGGCCGGTGGCTCCACGCCGTCGGAGCCTCCGCTCGTGGCCCGGCGTCGTGGGAGCGGCAATTCGCACAACTGGCGCCCGCCGGCGTGTTCCTGTGAGCGCACCCCCGCTCGCGGGCTCACCCAGGCATGGGTCCGGCACGAGGTCTACGGCCCGTACTACGGTCCGATGATCAAGCACAATCCGCACATCCGGTTCTTCGACGGCACCGGCGTGGGCACAGCGGATCCGTATCGAGCGTGACCAGCTGCGGACCGAGGCCCGCATGGTCACCACCGTGTCCCGACGCGACGCCGAGCAGTACACGCACGCCGCCTTCATCGTGCAGAACGGCCGACCCGGCCCGCCTGATCCGCTCCGGGCGACAAGGCATCACCTACTGCGTGACCGGCCCTTCCGTACCTGATAACGCGATCAATAGCCGGGCTGTGAACGTTGCCTGAACCCTCGGCGCAGCCCGGCCCGACCGCCCCGCACCCCGCCTAACATCGACGGACAACGTGGAATCTGGCCGGAGGCTGTCATCGAGTTCTGGTGGAGCGTGGCACTCGCGACGCTCGGCGTGCTGGTGCCGACCGTCGCGGCGGTCTACGAGTTCGTCATCAAGGGCCGCAAACGGCTCGGCTACCGGGTGCAGATGGACACCACGGTCACCGACGTCGTACAGAGCGAACATGCCGGGCCGCTGCGCGAGCTGCGCGAGGGCGGCGACCCCCTCGCCAAGCCCACGCTCGTGCTGCTACGGATCGAGAACAACGGCGCCTCCTTCATCGACACCCACGACTACGCGGTACTCGACGACAGCCGGGTCGGGCTGCGGGTGCGCTTCCCCGGCCGCCGGGTCGCAGGCATGGTGGTCACCGAGCTGAGCGACGACTACCTGAGCGACAGCTTCGCCAACGGCGGCGGGTTCGCTGCCGACGGCGATTCGATCGAACTGCCCCGGACACCGATGAACCGGTCGGCGCACTACAAGGTCCTCGCCGCCCTGGAACGCGCCGACGGCAGCAGCGGCAATCAGGGCACGTTCGACCCGCCGCTGGTGACCGGCGGGATCAAGGGCGGCCGAATCGTGGAGACCCAGAGCCGCACCGGTACGCCGAAGCGCGCCATCGCCCTGATCGGGTTCCTGGTCGTCCTGGTCGTTGCCCAGCTGCTGGTCTTTCTGCGCAGCAGCACGGCGACGTCGCTGGACTGCGCCACTGGCCGGCTCGACGTGGTCGGCTCGACGGCATTCGCACCCATCGTCCGGGAAGCCGCCGCCTCCTACCGCAGGCTCTGCCCGGGCGCTGAGTTCACGATCGACATGCGCGGCAGCGGCGAAGGGTTCCAAGCCTTGCAGACCACCGCCGGCGCCAGCATGCTGGCCTTCTCCGACGGGGAGAAGCCGGACGGCATGCCCGCGCTGCTGCCCCGGCCGATCGCCTTTTTCCTGTTCACCATGGTGACCAACGCGGACAGCGGGGTGCAGGACCTCACGCTCGAGCAGATCCGGCGGACCTATCGCGGCGAGGTGACCAACTGGCGCGAGATCGGTGGCAAGGACGTGCCGGTGCGGCTGGTCAGCCGCAACCCCGGCTCGGGTACGCGCGCCGCGCTGCAACGACGCGTGCTGGGCGGCGTCCGCGAACCGGGTAGCAACTCCGACGACTGCCGCACGCTCGACCCCGGCGCCGAACTGGGCGTGATCCGCTGCGCCCGCAACTCCACCGAGGACGTGCTGCGCACCGTGGCTGACACCCCCGGCGCTCTGGGCTACGCCGAACTGGGGGCGGCGACCAGCCGAGACGATCTGGCACTGGTCCGCATCGGCGGTCACCGCGCCACAGTGTCCGAGGCGGACCACGGCACCTACCCGTTCTGGGAGACCGAGTACGGCTACACCCACGGCGAACCGGACGCCCACTCGCTGGCCGCCAGCTTCCTGCGCTACCTCACCAACCAGGTCGGCGCGGACATCATCCGCGCGAACGGCGACCGGCCCTGCGCCGACCTGGCCAACCCGGCGATCTGCCGGCCCGCCTGAGGGTCTCTCCACGGTGCCGGCGGAACGGAAATGAGTTCGGACCTGTTACCTATTGGCCCGCTGAGCCAGCATCCGCATTCACGATGACGACCTTCGATTTCGTGTGACACCGATCACGGATCGAAAGGCACGACATGCATCGAATTCTGGTCGGCCAAGCGGTGCTCGGCCACGCCTCGGTCGGGTGGTCGCCGTCCCAGCGGTCAATGTCCGGTTGCCAGAGGCACCGCACCGACGACGGTGAATCCCGCACACTGCGTCGCCCAGCGGATGGCCTCGGCGACCTACCCCCGCTGCTGTCAGGTTGGGGACCGCGACGATGGCCCAGACCGGACCGCACAG
This sequence comes from Actinoplanes aureus, assembly GCF_015704865.1. Classification (GTDB taxonomy): domain Bacteria; phylum Actinomycetota; class Actinomycetes; order Mycobacteriales; family Micromonosporaceae; genus Actinoplanes; species Actinoplanes aureus. The sequence continues at coordinate 43,638 of NZ_JADQTO010000042.1, forward strand.
CCGAAAGAACTCGAATGCGGCAAGATCAATCGCGGAGTTCGCGCCAGAGCCGAGAAGTACTTCTCCTTCTCGCGACTGAAGCCAGCCATCGCTGCCCTCTCGTCGAGACTGGTGGCCAAGAAGCGGTGGGCCTGGGTGTACGCCTTGCTCATGACCGCGCCGGCCGCCGGGTGCGCTGGCTTGATAGCAGTCACATTACGTTTCTCCCGGAGCTGGAGTTGGGTATCGAGCCCCGACACGGCAACCGGGTGACGCTGGTAGCTCAGTGATCCGTGGTGTACCGGTGCGGTACCACCAGAATCGGCCGGAACGCGTGGTGCAGAGTCGCCAGGGTGACGCTGCCGAGCACGATCTCGCGCAGCGTCGAGTGCCCGAGTGAGCCGACGGCGAGCAGGGCGGCGTGTCGGTCACGGGCCGCACCGGCCAAGGCCGCGGCGACTGCCCGCCCGTGCTCGACTGAGACGCCCAGCCTGGGCAGCTCCGTCAGTCCCTCAGCAGGGTGCTCGGCCGGCACGTCACCGTGCGGCACGAACACGGGCTTGACCGAACGCTTGGGAAACAGGCGCGCGACCGCCCGGTGGGTGACCTCGGCTCCGGCCGAGCCGTCCCAACCCACCACGACGGGCCCGGAATCCAGGGCCGCATGCTCGGCCTGAAGTAACGGATATGGCACGATCAGCACTGGACAGGGCGCGTAGTGAACAATCATGTCGGAGACGCTGCCGAGCACCGCCTTGGCCCCGCCGAGTCCCCGGGACCCAGCCACGATCAGATCAACTCCGGTTTCCCCGGCCAGTTGAGCCAGATGGACTCCCTCGCCCCCGAAGGTTCGCTGAACCAGCGGTGCGGCGTCCCAGCCGTGTGCACCGGCGAGAACCACACCCATAGCGGCCAGTCGATGCGCCTCCGCCTCGCCCTCGCGTTCGATCGCGTCGACGAATTCGTTGACCCCACCGATGCTGTGCCACAGCCGGCGCCGCAGCCCTTCACTGCCATAAGGCGGGGCCCAGACGTAGGCGACCTGGGCGTGAGCACGTGGCAGGAGCCGGGCAGCGACCTCAATCGCAACTCCGGCCGACACCGATCCGTCGTAGCATGCCAGCACCTTGACGTCGTTCACCTGCATGCTCGGCTCCCTCCGGTCCGATACTTCTCTGCATCTCAACCCAGATATCGCCGGCCGGAGGGACGACAGGTCGACCGCGGTGGCAGCCGCAGGACGGCGTCTGCGAACCTCAGCCGAGCCGCCCTGACCTAGCTGCCGATCGGGCAGGCGGTGCGTGTGAGTCAGTGGCCTGGGTGTTCCGGCGGTTCAGTGGCCGAACGGACCCCGCAGCAGACCGCGGATGCTGGCGGAGTTCAGCGTCATGGAACAGCGCATCACGCCGTTGGGGACGTTCTGGCAGTCAGCGTGCCGGTGATCGAGGTCGCCGGTTATGGACTGCCTCCCCGCAAGCTGATCAGCTCGTCCTTGGTGATGCCGTGTTCGGCGAGAAAGGCTGCCGCGTAGTCGTACTCAACGGGGTCGGGCAACGCTTGTTGGGCCTTCTCGGCCAGTTCGAACAGTCCGGCTAGCCGAAGTATGTGCACTACGTGTTGCCTTGACACTTCCATCGCTGTCACCGCCTTCCGGCCGGTGTGTCAGATTCGGTCATCCGCGCGTCGATCCTCGGTCGGCCAAGGCGGTCCTCTCTCCAGGCAGGCCGCCCCTTCCAGGATGACACCAGGTCGTGCAGGTGTTTCCGAAGCGTCATGTCGACGCTCGCGACGCTGTCGCTGTTCCATCTCGCGGCCCCGACGATCGAATCGTGGGCCGCTCCATGGGTGATTGAGGTTCAGCCGGGTGGTGACAGCCCGGAGTGTCCCGGGTCCGGGCCGGCCCGGTCCGTCGGAGGCATCCCCGGGGTCATTTGGTCGGTGGCGCTGCCCGCCGACGGAGCGGCCTGCGCACTGCGTTGCTGCTCGGCCTCGGCCCGGTCCCGGATTCCGCGCAGCATTCGTCGCATCATCGCGTAGTCGCCGAACTCCATCAGCAGCACCGTGACTAGCGTTCCGGGGCACCGCCAGTCGTAGAAGGTGTTCAGTCGGCTGATCAGCCGGGTCCGCCCATCGGCCAGCGGAATCAGCCGCCAAACCCAGCTGCGGGCCCGGCTGCGCCAGAGCATCCAGTGCGGTTGGTCGAAGCTGTCCACGATGAACGACGTGCGCTCCGCCGGTTTCGGGCCGTACGGCAGCCACTGACCGACCTGCAGGTCCTGCAGGTCGGAAATGATCCTGCGGGCGCTGGGGCGGGCGAAGTTGTCCAGTAGGTCGTCGGCGTACCAGCCGGCGCGTCCGCAGCCGACCTGGACCAGCCATGGCCACACCTGCCCGGGCGGGACAGCGATGGTGATAGCGCGGGTACTGCGGTACTGAGCGCGGGGAAGCAGATCATCTCCGGGCATCGCCGCGGTAACCTCCGCCGGCGTGGCGCCCCAGGTGCGGTGCCGACGCCGGCGCAGCGGTGCCGCGAGGAACCGGGGCAGATCGGCGACGACGTCGCGCAACTGGCGCACCAGATCCGCCGCGGTCGGCGCCGGCGGTGTCCACCGGGCGCTGCTCGGACCGGTGTCGGGCATGAGGGTCACCTCCGTGATCACAAGCGGTGCCTGCGGGACGGGCGTGCGGCGAAGACGTGCTATCTGCCGGCCACCGTCCGGCCCGGCCAATCGCGGTAGCGGGTCTCAGCGAGGATCGCGTCCCCGGCCGGCACCAGCGTGCCCTCGCTCAGCCCGGCGCCGAAATAGCGCGCGTGGGGATCCGTGACAACCGCACGCGGATCATGGCGAGCGGCTAGCGCTTCACGGAAGAATTCGTCCATCCGGAACCGGTCGGGCCCGGCGATCTCGACGTGGCCGTCCAACGGCGCCTCGATCGCGACTCGGGCGACCGCCTGGGCGACGTCGTCGCCCGCAATGGGCTGGAACAACACTGGGGCCATCCGGACCGTACCGTCGACGGTGGCGGCGTCGGCGATCCCACCGACGAACTCGAAGAACTGTGTCGCGTGCACGATCGAATAGGGGACCGAGGACTTCTCGATCAGCTGCTCCTGAGCGACTTTCGCCCGGAAGTAGCCGCTCTCGGGCAACCGCTCGGTCCCCACCACCGACAGCGCGACGTGATGGGCGACCCCGGCGGCCGCTTCAGCGGCGAGCAGATTGCGGGTGGAGGTCTCGAAGAACCTCATCACCGCCTCGTCCTCGAACGACGGCGAGTTGGACACATCGATCACCACCGACGCACCCTTCAGCGCGTCGGCGAGTCCGTCGCCGGTGAGCGTGTTGACCCCGGTGTTCGGTGCTGCCGCCACCATGTCGTGGCCCTGCTCGCCGAGTCTCGTCACGAGCTTCGAACCGATCATGCCGGTGCCGCCGATTACGACGATCTTCATGACATAACCCCTTCCGTTCGCTGGGTGTCCGGTCGCGCCGGTCCCCCGGCCCACAGTGGCCTCTGCCCGGTAGAGAATGGGCGCGACCGCGCGACGTCGATTCCTGTTAGGCAGGTCCCGGCTGCTCCGGGCGGGCGGTTACCGCAGCGGACGGAACGCGGCCCGCAGCTCCGCCGCGAACAGCTGCGGCTCCTCCCAAGCGGCGAAGTGGCCGCCCCGTTTGGCCTCGCCGAAGTAGTTGAGCGTGGGGTAGGACTGCTCGGCCCAGCTGCGCGGTGTCCGCCAGATCTCGCCGGGGAACGTGCTGAAACCGACCGGGATCTGCGGCGGCGGCAGCGGCTGGCCGCCTGCAGCGGGGGCGTCCGGTCCGTAGGCCTCCCAGTACGAGCGGGCCGCGGCGGCGCCCGCGCCGGTCAGCCAATAGGCAGTGACGTTGTCGAGTATGTGGTCGCGGGTGAGGTTGCCCGAGGACTGATCGTCGACGAACGCGCGGGCGATCTTGTTGTAGGAGTCGGTGTCGTGGTCGATCATCCAGGCGGCTAGAGCGGCCGGCGAGTCCAGCAGCGCGTATCCGATGGTCTGCGGCTGGGTGGCCATCTCCACGAAGTAGCCGTTCCCGCTGGTCTGGAATGTCTTGATGGCGGCCAGCGCCGCGCGTTCCGCGTCCGTGCCGTTCGGTAGCGACGCCGGGTCGTTGAGCGCCGGCACGAGCAGGTTGGTGTGGATACCGGCCAGCCCGTCTGGGCCTAGCCTGCCCATCGCGTCGGTGACGCCGGCGCCGACGTCACCGCCCTGCGCCACGTAGCGGTCATAGCCGAGCCGGCGCATCAGCTCCGACCATGCCCGCGCGGTCCGGGCGAGATCCCACCCGAGTTCGGCCGGCTCTGCCGAGAACCCGTATCCCGGCAATGACGGCAGCACGAGGTGGAACGCGTCCGCGGCGGTGGCGCCATGCGCGGTGGGGTCGGTGAGCGGGCCGACGGAGTCGAGCATCTCGATGACCGAGCCCGGCCAGCCATGGGTCATGATCAGTGGCAGCGCGTCCTGTTGCTCGGACCTGACGTGCACGAAGTGGATGTCCACGCCGTCGATCTCGGTGATGAACTGTGGCAGCGCGTTCAGCCGGGATTCGACCCGCTGTCCGTCGTACTCGGTAGCCCAGTACTGGTGCAGGGCCTGCATCGTGGCCAGCTGCACGCCCTGCGAGCGGTCGCCGACAATCTCGCTGGTCGGCCAGCGCGTCGCGGCCGGGCGGCGTTGGAGATCGTCGAACGCGTCTTTGGGAATCTGCACGGTGAACGGCCGGATGACGCTGTCAGCCTGCTGATCGAGCGCGCTCATGTCCGGCACCTTCCTCTCCGTCGACCGTGGTGCAGAGAAGTCTCAGCTGTCAGGGATTGGTCATGCCTGGCGGGTGCGCGCGTGGCTTGTCGCCCACTCGAGCGCGTAGTCGGCCACCTGCTCCCAGCCGGGCTCGACACCGGTGAAGTGGGAACGCTCCGGAAACTCGTACGTCTCGGTCAGCGCCTCGGAGTTGCGGTACTTCTTCGCGTTCGAGCGGATCACCGACGGCGGCATCAGGTGGTCCTTGCCGCCCATGATGAACAGCAACGGGGCACGGTCGTCCAGGTCGTAGTCGACCCAGGTCTCCTGGTGACCCGGCTTGAAGTTGGCGATCAGCCCGTAAGCCCACACCCAGTTGCCGGGCGCCGGAATGTGCAGGCGCTCGTACGCCGCGTCGGACTCCTCCCGGCTGACCGTGTTAGCGAAGGCGTAGTGGAACTGCTCCTTGGTGAAGCCCACCGCGCGGTGCCGATTGGCCGGGTTCCTCAGGACGGGAAACAGGGACTTGATCTGCGACGGCGGGTTCACCCGCACGCCCTCCGGCGGCGCCGAATCGATCGTCACCGCGGCGGCACCCAACCCGCGGTTCACCAACAGTTGGGTGAAGGTCCCGCCGAACGAGTGGCCCATGATGATCGGCGGACGTTCCAGGCCCTCGACCACCTCGCTGAGATGCTCGAGCGTCGCGGGAACGGACGCCTCCGCGATGACCTCAGGCTTCTCCCGCAACGCCTCGACCTCGATCTCGAATCCCGGGTACGCCGGCGCAATGACCTCATGGCCCTTTGCCCGGTAGTACTCCACCCAGCGGTCCCAGCTACGCGGGGTCATCCACAGCCCGTGGATCAGCACGATCGGCAGCGGGCTGGTCGTCGGCTCGCTCATGACGCTCCTTCCGATAAGGGCTGCACCAATCGTCGGGAGCCTCAGGCAGCGGTACCTCATCCCGCAGGGATGAGGTACCGACGCGTTGGAGCACGCTATGGATCGCCGCCGGGCCACGCGGTCGATCTCACCGCGTACGGGATCAGCCGCCCGATCGTGCCCGTGGACCCAACCAACCAGCCCAGTCCCGCTGACAAGGGCCTCGCCGCCGGCCCAGCGAAGGGAGAAAGGCGTCGCAAATCGACTAAGTTGCTTAATGCGGCCTGTTCGGACGGCCGCGATAATCACTGCGTGGTGCGCACTTCCGCTGGCCGTGCGCGCTGATCGTCACGCTCGTGCGGCGGCGGGCGCTCGATGGCCGGTGCGGCACTATATAGCGGTGACACGTCGAAAGTGGGAAGGCGATCACTCCTCGGCAGCTCCGAGGCGTCCTGGTCGTGGATCGTCGCACCGAATGCCCACAGTCATGATTTCTCCGGTGCGTACCAGTTCCCGGATCGCCGCCGTCATTGCCGCTATGCCCGGATCAGGCACGATCAACTGGTCGACGGCCCAGAAGTAGCTGCCGTTCGCAACCTCGCCGGTCTCCTTCCGGCGGGCCAACTGGCGGCTGACCTCACCGACGGTGAAGATCATCAGCGCCCACGTGGAGCCATCGGGCAGGTCGACGAACGTGTCGACGTTGGTCACCGTCTCCAGGGTGTCCGTGTGGGGATCGAGAAGGAACCGGGCCGCGAACGTCGGTTCGGTGATGGTCGTGTACGGATAGTCGGCACCCATGAACGCCCATCATGGCGTACGCATTGCCAAATCCGGATCTGCCGGCAGGCGCGCGCCAAGGCGTCATGCGAACCGCTACGGCCGCTTGGAGGCGTTCAGCTGCTCGCCACGCCTTCGAAGAATGGTGGCAGGCTGTGGTCTTGGTCGAGCACACTCGCGATCATGCTGGCTTCCTGTCGTAGCGTCATTGATTTGGTCGTGGCGCAGGCGCGGGGAGATCGGGTCAAATTCCTGTTCTTCTGGGGGCACCAGCCGGAGCGCGACGGCAGCATCGGCGCGGGATGCTTGAGTCAGTGGTGGCCGGCGCCATTCACCGCCGACGGGCTTGTGTTCTCCACCGCGGAGCACTACATGATGTGGCGCAAGGCCACCTTGTTCGGTGACGACGCCATGGCCGAGCGGGTTCTCGCCGCACCGCACCCGCACGCGGCCAAGGCGCTCGGCGGGCGGGTCGCCGGCTTCGATCAACGGACCTGGGACGGGCACCGCTTCGACATCGTGGTGGCCGGCAACCTGGCCAAGTTCGGACAGCACGCCGACCTGCGTGCGTTCCTGCTCGGTACCGGACGACGGGTTCTTGTCGAAGCCAGCCCGGTGGACCGGATCTGGGGCATCGGGCTGACCCGCGACGACCCCGCGGCCTCCGACCCGGCTCGGTGGCAGGGCCTCAACCTCCTCGGGTTTGCGCCCATGCAAGTGCATGACCTCCTCCACGAACAGCCTGAGCGGTAGCTGCCACCGGACGCTGGGTGCACGGATCTGCCGCAGGCCGTACGCGCCGACCGCCGAGCCGTCGTCACGCTCCGTACAGCAGGGTTGTCATCGCATGCGGATCTGCCGATGAGCGGACGTCAGGCTCGGTAGTCCTCGAACTCCCAATAGCCCACCCTGCCCAGGCGCTCGCCGATTCCCGACCAGGTGTCGGCTTCAACCTCGTTCACCCTCGCCGCGAGCCAAGCTCGGAGCTTGCGCACGTCGAAGTCTTCGACGCGAACGACCAGGTGGTGTCGTGCGTTGTAGATGCCGCCGACCTCACGACAGGTCTTGGCCAGCCATTCCGGCGAGCAGACGGTGACGTCGAAGGACTCCTCGCCCGGCGTGTCGGGCGGGCCGACGATCATGCGGGCGATCAACGCGAACTCGGACGGATCGCCTGGAAGCGTCGACGGGTCGGGGTCGAGGTCAAGGCTCTTGAGGGCCGCTCGCACCCCGTTGATCATGCCGTACGAACGTCCGTTCATGCCGCTGGTCGATCAGTTCCCTGCACGTTCCCACGGGCGCTGGATCCACGGGTTGCCGTCAAGGTAGGCGGTAAGCCTCGGGAAGCGTTTCCTGGTATGGACCTCGTCAGCCAAGTCGACTGGAGCTCCAGTAGGCGTGTCATCTTCCGGAGGCCCATCAATGGCGAAGGGAGTCCCCCCGGTTACGTCCATGTGTGCCTCGAGAGAGAGACCGCAGAACCAGTCAATCCGAGCGTTGTGACGATCAGGGGCCAACTCGACGACATTGTCAGGATCATCCTGGATCCGTTTTACGGTTCGGCGTCCGTGCGACACGATCCAATCCTGCACCGACAGAAATTCGTCATCGTCGAGCGGTCCGAGCAACAGAGTCGCGGCGTCTCTGATCGGCCATCGGTATACGCAGTCCTGCGCCTGATCCCAAAGGTCCTGGAACTGCGCGATCTCGTCTGGTCCCAGCGTTCGAAGGCGTCTGAGTAATGCTTGGGCCACCCGCTCGGTGTCGATGCCCGCCTCGGCGCGGGCGCCTTCTACGGTGCGCCAGAAGAGTTCAGACTCCACAGCTCCGACCGTACCAAGCGGGAATTCCCCCGGCGACGAGCCGCTGCGCCTCATCGCCGCACTGTTCTGCCGCGGAGCATGCGCGCCGGCGACTGAACCACCGTCACGGTCCGTGCAGACCGCGCCATGATCGCGTTCGCGGATCTGCCGAAGAGCGGATGTTCGCTGAGGGTGAGATGATCAAGAATGCGCCCATGAGTCATCAGCACCACACCTTTCACAACCCTCCGTCGGCCACGCCAGCTGATGTACGGACGGCTCTGGACAGCGATGACATCAGCGGCGCTCTGAATGCCATGGTGGGGTGCGCGTTATACGGCGACGGCGACTGGAGAGAGGCGCAAGATCTCTACTTGGCTCTGCTAGACCACGAAGACCGTCAAGTGCAGGCGCTCGCCGCCACTTGCCTTGGGCACTTGGCAAGGGTTTACGGTCAGCTCGACGAAGACCGTGTAGTCGCCGCACTTCGTCAGGTGCGCACCAGACCCCACGTCGAGGGAACTGCTGGCAACGCGCTGGAGGATATCGAGGTCTTCTTACATCCTCGGCGTGCGCGCTGGCGTGGGCGTTTGTGGCGACTTGCTCTCCCGTGGACTTGGTTCTGACGCAGCCTAGCCACCGCTGGCAGGTGCTACGGAGACTGGGCGCGCGCTTCTGGCCGCGATCCGGGTGCGAAGAAGGAACGAACAGCCAAGTTGGCGGACAGCCGATCTACCGATCAGCGCTGTCCGGATTTCGCCAACTCGACTTACGTCGACGCTAGGACCCGTAACCGGGCAGCCACGGCAAAGATTCGACCTCGGAGACTCGGCCTTGCATGACCATCTCGAATAGATTTCTCATCATGGCCATCGAGTAGCCCGTCATGTGGCGGGGGCCGCGGACCTCCTCGTGATCTTCCAAGACCACGAGCCCGCGGCTTCCTGCGAACGCCAACACGCTGTAGCCGACTTCGTTGTCGCTGATCCAAACGTCGGGATGTTCCGGGTCATCGGCATCTAACTCGTCAAGCAAGTCCGTCAACTGGTCGATAGAAAACGCGTCTTCTCCGCCTCCCCAGCGATGCTGAAGCGAAAAGCGGCTCGTATGCAGGTCGTGATCCACCAAGACATCTTTGCCTATGGTGATGCCGTCTGACCCAAGCGACGAAGATGCTCACTTCTGCCGCCACTCGTGCGCGGTGCCCCATGCGGCCGTCACGCTTTGTACGCCCTCATGGGCGGCCGGTACGCGCTCGTGCAGGGGGAGCAGGCGCCTGGGAGTGGCCTTGCGATGATCTGGCAGGGACGGATCACCTCGGACTGTTGATCGCCATGCTCTGCGACGCGGCGTGGAAGGCCAATCTCCAACTGCACGCCGACGGCAATCCGCACGCCGGACCGTTTCGGCGGCCGTTCGCCCTACACTTCGTCTTTCTCCTATCCGAGGCGGAACGAGTCAAGGTTCTCGGCGGCCGCCGGACGCCAGATCCAGTGGCGTTGCGCGCGTACCGCATCCCTCTCAGCCTGAGCCCGATCGATTACCACGCCGCCCGCGACCGCTGAACCGACGTGGCCCTCAGGCGCCAGTTTCCTGCTCACCCTCGCGTAGTCTCACCGCATATTCGCAGCTCACCGCACTGTTGACCAAAGCGGTTCTTACACTGTCAACAGTCGATTCACGTTTGCCCAGGTCCGGGCTATTGGTGGACCGTGCTAGGCAGAATAAGAACCGCATTCCCGCAGCTCAGAGCCCCAATCGTGACCCTACCGGCCGTCCGCCGCCGCGTACCCTGACCGGTTTGTCGCTCAGGCACCGTGGCGCCGCCATGCCGATCCGATCCCATCAGCAGCACCGTTACCCCGGCCTACTCTTGGCGTCCTCGGCTCGGCATCACGGCCAACGGCCGGAACTGGTCGAACCCGAAACAGCACTGATCGAACGGACGCTCAGGTTCGCCCATCGGCCGCCGATGTCAACGGCGTGGAGCACCGGATGGAGCAGGCAGTGCGTTGGATGGGTACTGGATACAGCCAGAGTCCCGATGCGGCAACAGCGGGATCTGCCGCAGCGGCCCAGGCGATTGCCGATCGGAACCCGGCCCTGCTGATCATCTATTGCGCCGTTCGCTACGACTTCGAGCGCCTGCTGAACGCTGTTCGAGCTCAGGCCGACGCGGACACCGTCATCGTCGGCTGTACCACGGCTGGTCACGTGACCCCGGGCTATGGGGACCCTGCCGAGGAGAGCGTGGTGGTCGTGGCACTGGGTGGCCCGGGCCTCGAGGTGCGTGCCGCCGTGGGACGGAACGTGTCGACCCGGCGGCAGGAGGCCGGAGCTGGCGCTGCGGCCGGCGTAGCCGGTCTGACCAAGGACCACCGCGCCGGCCTGCTGTTGTGCGACGGGCTGCTCGGAGAACAGAACGAAGTGGTACGTGGCGCCTATTCGGTCGCGAGTGCCCTGGTGCCGCTGGTCGGCGGGTGCGCCGGTGACGACATGCGGCTCCGCCAGACCCATCAGTTCTTCGGGGACCGGCACGGAGTGGAGGTGCTGACCGACGCGGTGATCGGCGTGGGCCTGGGTTCCGACGCGAAGCTTGGCATCGGCATCGCGCACGGCTGGCACAAGCGCGGCGAGCCGATGATCGTGACGCGCAGCGAGAAGGGCCGATTGTACGAGCTCGACGGCGCGCCGGCCCTCGACGTCTTCCTCGAGCGTACCGGCATCGACCGCTCGGTACTCGAGAACGCCGAGGCGTTCCAGGCGGCTGCGTTCGCGAACCCGCTCGGTCTTTCCCGGCGCACCGACGAGGACATCCGGATCGCGCACAGCTGGGACCCTGACGACGGTTCTCTGCTGTTCCTGGCCGACACGCCTCAGGGCGCACTGGCGTGGGTGATGGGCGCCGAGGAAGACTCGGTTGTCGATGCGGGCGCGATATCGTGCCGTCAGGCCATCGATGCGCTGGACGGCGCACAGCCGGTCGGGATTCTTGCCTTCGACTGCGGGGTCCGGAAAATGGTACTCGGCCCGGACGGAGTCAAGCGGGAGATCGCCGCCATGGAGCGGGAGACCGCCGGTGTTCCCCTGGCGGGTTTCTACAGCTACGGCGAGTTCGCCCGCACCCGCGGAGCACGTGGCCTGCACCGGCTGACCGTTGTGACCCTCGCGATCGCCTGAGCGACTGCCCATGACCCTGCACTGGTCGACTCACCAGCTCACCGAGTACTTCACGGCGGTCAGCTCCTCGGCTGACGAGGAGGTGGCCATCCGAGTCGCCGTCGAACGCGCGCTGGAGGCCCTCGACGCGGAGGTAGGTGCGGTCCTTCTGGCCGGCGAGAACGGCGTGCGTGGCCTGACCGGTCTGCCCGTGACAGTCCCGGCCGAGCAGGTGCGTCCGGCCTTCCGTGGTGAGCCGACGGTCGAGTTGCCGCTGCTGGGCGAGGCGAACGGTGCACACGCCACCCTCGGCAGCGACATCGACGGCGAGCTCGTCGTCGCGCGTATCGACGACGTGTTCAGCACCGAGGAACGTCAGATGCTCCAGGGCATGGCCCAGGTGCTCGGGCTGGCGCTGCGCAACCTGCGGATACTCACGACCGAGAGGGCGCTGCGCGAGGAGCGGGCCCGCGAGGCCAGGCAGCGACTGGAACTGCTGGAAGTACTCCGCGCCCGGCAGACCCTGCTGGAGACGCTGCTTTCCATCCAGCGTGCGATCTCCCGGCGCGAGCCGCTGCAGTCGGTCCTCGACGCCATCACGGAGGGCGTCTCAGGGCTCCTGGGCCAAGCTCCGATCGCGCTGGTGCTGTCGGACCCGGCGGAGCCCACCAGCCTTATCGTGGCCTCGCGGGCGCACTGGCCGGAGTCGGCCGGCACAGCGAACGCTGCTCTGGAGCTCGCGGCGGAAGCGATCGCCGTGGGGGACACGGTGGTTCGTTCCGGGCCGTCCGAAGATCTGAGGTTGGCCACGCCGGTCCACGTCAGCGGCGTTGTCGCGGGAGGCCTCGTCGCGGTCGGGCTGGACGAGACGGATTCCGCCGTGGAGAACATCAGCCTGTTGTCCGCGTTCGGACAGCAGATCAGCTTGGCGCTGACCGATGCCCGCACCGTAGAGGCGGTTAGGGAGGCGTACCGCGACCCCCTCACCGGCCTGCCGAACCGCAAACTCTTCCTGGAACGTCTCGACCAGATCCTGGGAGACCCCCGGGTTGAGGCCGTCGTCATTCTGTTCGTCGACCTCGATCGGTTCAAGTCGGTGAACGACAGCCTCGGCCACAACGCGGGCGATGAGTTGCTCGCGGCGGTGAGCGAACGCATCCTCGCCTGCCTGCGGACCGGAGATCTGGCGGCCCGGCTGGGTGGTGACGAGTTCGCCGTGCTGATTGAAGGTGTTTCCGTCGAGGACGCCCGAGTGGTCGCCGAACGCATCGCGATCGAGGTCGCCGAGCCCTTCCACGTCGCGGGACGGCCGGTTTACATCGGTTCCAGCATCGGCATCGCGGCACGGGCGGGCGGTACCACGGCCAGTGAGCTGCTGGGCAATGCGGACGTTGCCATGTACCGGGCGAAGAGGACCGGGTCCGGCCAGGTCGTCGTGTTCGAACCGGAGATGCACGCCGAGCAGTTGACCCGGCTGGAGCTGCGAGCCGACCTGCAGCACGCTCTGGTAGCCGGACAGTTCCGGCTAGATGTGCAACCGCTGGTGCGGCTGGCCACCGGAGAATTGGAGGGCGTCGAAGCACTCCTGCGGTGGCACCATCCTAGGCGTGGGATCGTACCGCCCGACCAGTTCATCCCGATCACGGAGGAGACCGGCCTGATCAACGAGATCGGCCGGTGGGCCCTGCGCGAGGCAGTGTCGCACGTTGCCAGTTGGCGTCGATTGCTGCCCGGCCTCACGGTCAGCGTGAACGTCTCAGCCCGCCAGATCACTGATGACCGGTTCGTGACGGACGTGGCCGACGCGCTGGATTCCGCGGGCGTCGATGGCAGCGCCCTCACCCTCGAATTGACCGAAACCGTGCTGACGACGGACCCGGCGAAGGCACTGACGAATCTGCGGCTCATCAAGAAGCGGGGGGTACGCCTTTCGGTCGACGATTTCGGGACCGGGTACTCGTCGCTGTCGTACCTCCGGCAGTTTCCCGTGGACCAGGTGAAGATCGACCGGAGCTTCGTCAGTGGCGTGACCAGGTCGGCCCAGGACAACGCCCTCGTGCGCGCGGTCGTCGACCTGGGACGGGCGCTGCATCTGGAGGTTGTGGCCGAGGGCATCGAGGATGTGGAGCAGCTACAAGCCCTGGTACGGATGGGATGTGATCTCGGTCAGGGGTACCACCTTCACCGGCCGATGGATCCGCAGCTCTTCGCGGACGTGATTCAACAAGGGGGCCGGGCCCGCTCAGCTTTGATGAGCACTTCCAGCATGTGACGGCGAGACGGCTCTTGACGGGTCCGTGACGGCGCCGTGCCACTGTTGATCACCCGGCGGGCAGAGCATCGGGTGTCAGTGGCGCGGACGTCGGCCGGCGTCCGGCGACGCGCGCAGGCGGACAACTGAAACGTCCGCGTACCGCACGACGTCGTTCTCCAGCTCAGCACGCATCCGAAGACGCGGTTCGCGCACTGCCTCCAACTGTCTTAGGTTTGCCGAGGTCAGGGCTATTGGTGGACCGGATGTGGCACAACCCGAACCACATTCACACTGCTCAGGGGCCAATCGTGACGGTTTCAGCCGTACGCCGACGCATGCCCTGACTAGTTCACCAGTGGCCGCCCGCCGCAGCGCCGCCAGACTAACCCGATTCACGAACAGGATCGGCGCCGCGACCCTGGTCACCCGACCACGACTCGTGGATCATGGCTGCTAAGGCGGTGACCGCCTGCTGCCGATCTTCCACCGACATGAGCGCCGTCCTCGGATCTCGCACTACCACGATGGGTGTGCGGCGCTTCGCCCCCGACATGGTCAGAACAACGAGGGCACGGCTGTACAGGAACGAGGCTCATCCACCGAGGCCGGTCTAAGCCGAATCACCCGGACTTCCTACCGGTATAGACGCCTGACATGCCGACGCGAGGCGACTACGGTTCGTAATGCCGTGATCGCCGGAGATCCATGATCGACTCACTTACCTGCAAGCAGTGGTTCCGTCCAGGGACAGTTCCGTACTTGTTGAAGTGGTTCAGGCAGCATGATGTCGTCTCGCCGCTCTGGGTGAGTTACGGATCTCGAGGTGTCGTTGTGGGTGGTCG
>NZ_JADQTO010000043.1:0-2786 GCF_015704865.1 Actinoplanes aureus
CACTTACCTGCAAGCAGTGGTTCCGTCCAGGGACAGTTCCGTACTTGTTGAAGTGGTTCAGGCAGCATGATGTCGTCTCGCCGCTCTGGGTGAGTTACGGATCTCGAGGTGTCGTTGTGGGTGGTCGCGGCTCCCTGGGTCGGGTGTTGCTCGCTCGCGTTCGGGCGGTGCGGCGGTGGCGAGGTGGCAGCCAGACTTACCTATGGCCGTCGGACGGGTTTGGGTCCGCGACATGATGATTGATCGGGTGGCCCCCCTTGCCGGGGTGCGGCCGCTCATTCTCATTGGGCCGTCCGCGGTCACCGCTTGCGCGGGGCGGTGGTGGTGCGGTCTGACAGTGCGCTGAGGGAGCTGGCCGCGTTGGTGCCCGTCATCGTGAGGTCGGGCTGGCCGGTCCTCGCCCGAGCCCCGTTCCGTGTTCGTTAGCGGGCGATGGTGGTGGGTGCGGCGGGCTGGGCGAGGACGGTGAATGCGTCGTCGCCGAGGTTGGTCATGATGTGGGTGGCGTGCCGGACGATGCGGCGGGCCTGAGACAGACACGCGCGGTTCGCGTCGTAGCGGTCCTTGACCTGGGAGTAGTAGCCGTAGCCGGGCGCGCAGGACCGGGCCGAGGTCTTCGCGGCTTCGAACAGCAGCCAGCGCAGCACTTCCGGGCCTTGCCGGGAGAGCCGGCCGGGGCTGCGTTTACCGTCGGAGGAGTGCACGGTGATGTCCAGGCCGACGAACCGGACCGCTTTGCGTGACGAGGAGAACCGGTCGGTGCCGCCGAGCCAGGCGCACAACGCGAGCGAGCTGAGCGGGCCGACGCCGTAGATGTCGTGCATCAACTCCCGGGCACCCTTGAGGGAGCGGGCGGTGGACAGCAGCCGCCGGCGTAGCCGGTCGAGGTGATCGGCAAGGACGTCCATGAGCGCCAGGGCGGTGTTGACCTGCAACCGGCCGGAAATCGACAGCTGGTCGTCGACGATCGCCCTGAGCCGGGCCCGGTCGCCGCGGACGATCCCGGCCTGCCCCGGCGCGGTGGTGCCCTGATGGAAACAGACCGCTTGGATCCGTTGCGCCCAGCCGGTGTGCTGAGTCCGCAGATCCTGGTAGAGCTCCAGCATCGCCCGCCACTCCAGGACTTCCGGCGGCGGGATGTAGCACTCGGGCAGCCGACCCGCCGCGAGCAGTTCCCGCAGCAGTTTCGCGTCGGCCTTGTCGGTCTTGGCCCGCCGTTTCGGGCCGCGCAGCACGGACGTGTCGGCTGGCTCGGCCAGATGCGCGGCCACCCCGGCCTTAGCCATTTCTTCGGCGATGTAGCGCCAGCCGGTGCAGCCTTCCATCGCGAACGCCACCGGCACCGTGGCTGCGTCGAAGCGGGTCAGCCAGCCGGCCAGGTGTTCCCGGTCGGCGGGGATGATCCGGCCGCGTTCCCACCTCCCTTTCTCCTGGTCGACCCAGTCGAATGTCAGCTGCTTCCGGTGGATGTCCAAGCCGCCTACGATCGACATTTGGGACCTCCTCAAGCTCCGTGACCATGGATGTCCAACGCAGCGAAATCTGCGTCTGAGCTGAGGAGGCCCCCCGAATCCGCCGATCGTCAAGACCACGAACGGCGTACATCTCGACTCAGCCCACCGACCGCAAGCGGCCGATGCATGTCATCTCATCTGCCGCCGTCCGTGCGTTGCCGGCTCGCCCCTGGGAAGCGTGACGCTGCGTACGGCTGGGGCGGAAACGCCGCCCACGCGGCTGATTGATCGACATGCAGGCTCGAGGCGGTCGACAGCCCACGCTGAAAGCGGCTACCTCGACCGCGCCGCAGCACGCAGGTGTAGAAAGGCGACGGACACCACCGCGGTGGCCGAGGCCAAGCCGACGAGGAGCATCAGCGTTCCAACCCCGTACAGGCCGGTCGTCTCACTGCTCGCAGCGTCCACGGTCCAAACGGCGGTGAAAGCCAGAGTGAGCGCGGCCGAGGTCGACACCGGCGACAGCCGAAGCATCAAGGCCCCGAGCAACAACACCAGCAGCGACAGCGCACAGCCGGCTACCTGCCATACCTCGTACGGTCCGCTTGCCACGCCAGTGCTCGGGTCAACGTGGTACTCCTGATCCCACCCCAGCCACGCGAACCAGGCCAGCAGCGAAAGGCCTGCAACAGCGACGACACCGACCACCTGCCACGAGTAGGAGCGATACCGAGACGAGAACACGGCCGAGCTCATGTCGAAGAGCCTAAGGGCTCTTGTCGAGCTCTGGCGCATTCGGCCGACAGCCGACCGACATCACCGACCGTACGCATCCGCTTCTGCCGCCGATCGTGCTCGCCGCCGGGCTCAGCCGTTACGCTGCGTGGCTGTGGTGACGGGAGTCCGGGCGTCCTGCTTCAACCGATGAGCGGACCGCCCGGTCGGACTCACTCTTGGGGGCCGTCTCCCATTCGCGCCAAGCGCTCGCGGCTCAGATACCGAACCGGCTTGCCGAGCGACTCCGCGTAGGCAATCTCCCGTCGGGTCGACTCACCTAAATAGCCGCCCGGATCCACGATGTACACCTCGCCAGCCATACGAATCTTCTGGAAGTGCACGCCGCCAAGCCGCCCCTTCAGGTCCGAGCTGTCGACTGTCCAGTCGTAATCCGGCAGATCGGGGAGGCTGAACATTCCGAGGCTGATCACGACGCAACCTTCCATCGTGAGCCGCTGATTGACCTCCGCGAACTCAGCCTCAAACTTGGTCGAGCCGCAGAGCGTGATGACCTTCGCCTCACCCTCGGCCGACTGCGGCGCCTGCCGGTCCTCC
>NZ_JADQTO010000043.1:2796-5097 GCF_015704865.1 Actinoplanes aureus
TTGCCGATGTGAGTGCACAGCAGCGGAGAGCTTTGATGCGACGGGGTAGCCGCTGCAGGCTTCTACGTGAGTTTTGGCAGAAATGCAGCTGCCTGCATCAGGACACGACATCGAACTCTCCGCGCAAGAGGCTTTCCCGAAATTCGCTCCAACCTTCTTGACTGAATCGCAGGGGAGGCCGGCTTGGATTCCTAGGGGACTTGAGGAGAACATCGCCGTTATCCGCAAGACTTGCTCCAGGGATCTTGGCAAGCGTCTTCTTCGTCCACTTGGGTCCGCGTGACGGGACTGGGCGCTCTTTACGCATCCATTCTGGCTGGGGCGCCGCCCGAGGGTCGCGATAGGAACTTGTGCGCCGGTATCTCAACCCGAGACCGATCCAGAACTCCACGCGGACTCGCCCGTCGGCGATGTCGCGAGCCGCCACAGTCCCCCTCGCTAAGGGCAGTCTGACCAAGATAAATAGGGTTTGGTAAGACACGCCAAATTCGCGGGCATAGCGACGGACGGCCGCCTTCATAGCGCTATGCGGCATCGCGATCCTCCGACAGTTCACACGCCTGGTTTGCTTCGCTGGAACCGACCTCAATCGGCGCAACCGGCCCCAATTGCGGCTCGTTGATCACCGAAACGACCGCGCAACTCCAAGTTCGCAACTGCCGGATATAGCTTAGGATCGCATCGGTGTACCGGGCAGGAGCGAGCAATACTCCCAAGAGTAAACTTGGCAACAATCCGATAGAAATTAAAATGATCGGAAGGTGCGCAATAAGGATAACTATTGATTTCTTCTGGAAAATAGCAAAACGCAGGTAGAGTGGGATACTGGACACGGACGTCTCCTAGATCCGAAGCCCGGCCATCGACATCAGGATTCGACGTTGTGTCAACCACTGGGCCATAGACCCTTCAGCCGTAGATGGGCTCCGATCCGGGAGAGCTCAACAGCCTGGCGCTGTGACGCGCCAGCTTCACTGTATACAGCCGCTTACTCGAACGCCACCATCCGAATCGGCAATCCGTCGGCAACCAGGTGCCGGGCGACGGTTGAGGACCTGGTGTCTCGACGGCAAGACCAGGTAATAACCCAGTTGGCCACCGCGACGTGTTCATCTGCCGCTGATAGCGCGCTGAGTGCTCGCCGTACCAACCGTAGGGTGCCGGGCGGCGGCCATCGCTCGGGGAGAATTTCACGACAGGGGACGTCACCCGGCACTCCTACAGGGTAGGCATCTCATGATCCAGTGCGCTGAGGCGTGCCCGTACGGATCTGCTGCCAGACGCGCCGAGGCGTCAAGCATCCGTTACGGCCGGGCGAAAGCCGGTCATGCCATCCGCGCTCCGCTGCGGACAAAATCTGTGGCGTGTTGCGGTCGTGGTCGAGCAAACTCGCGATCATGCTGGGGTCGTCTCGCACCGTCACTGATCTGGTCGCCGCGCGGGCGCGGGGAGATCGGATCAAGTTCCTGTTCTTCTGGGGGCACCAGCCGGAGCGCGACGGCAGCATCGGCGCCGGATGCCTGAGTCAATGGTGGCCGGCGCCATTCACCGCCGACGGGATCGTGTTCGCCACCGCAGAGCACTACATGATGTGGCGCAAGGGCACCCTCTTCGGTGACGACGCGATGGCCGAGCGGGTTCTCGCCGCCCCGCACCCGCACGCGGCCAAGGCGTTCGGCGGCCGGGTCGCCGGCTTCGATCAACAGACCTGGGACGAGCACCGCTTCGCCATCGTGGTGGCCGGCAACCTGGCCAAGTTCGGGCAACACGCCGACCTGCGCGCGTTCCTGCTCGGCACCGAACGGCGGGTCCTCGTCGAGGCCAGCCCGGTGGACCGGATCTGGGGCATCGGGCTGACCCGCGACGACCCCGCCGCCTCCGATCCGGCTCGGTGGCGAGGCCTCAACCTCCTCGGGTTTGCGCTCATGCAAGTGCGCGACGTCCTCCACGAGGAGCCGGAGCGGTAGCGGACGCCGAGTTCACGGATCTGCCGCCGTCCGTACGCGCCGGCCGCCAACGAGCACGTCACGCGCCGTAGCCCGGGTCACGGGTGCTCGACATCCGGATCTGCCGACGAGAGTGCGTTGATCTTCGCAAGATGGATCCGGACGTGCCAGAGCCAGCATCGAGGCCCAACCTGAACAGCGGCCTGAGGCACGACCACAATCACCGAAGCGCGTCCTCTACCTTCGGGCCGAGTGGCCGAGCTACGGCGCCGGGACCGAGATCGGTGACCACGTCGCCCCACCGTCCAGCGACATCGAGTAGGCCCCATCGGCCCTCAGGGCCGTGACTATCCCG
>NZ_JADQTO010000043.1:5107-55552 GCF_015704865.1 Actinoplanes aureus
CAGGACATGTCTATCGCCGCCCTCTGGACGTCCGCTCATGCCGCGATCCGAGCACCCGCACAGGTCCGCTGTTAACGCGGCGCAAGCGGCAAAAGTGCATCTCACCTTCAGTCAGCTCTCCGCGCTGACCAGCCTCCAGCTGGCCGTTGCAACCGTCCACGCCTGACGACAGAGACCGTGGAGAGCCGGATGGCGTTGAGAGACGCAGGTCCGGTTCGGCGAGAGGCCCAGAGAAACGGACCGGAAGCAATCCCGACACGGCGCTCTGGGCCTGCTCAGCGCTTGAGATCATGGACCCATGACCGTGGTCGGGTAGGGCAGCAGTTCGCGCAGCTCAACGTCACATATGGACAGCGTCTCGTACGTCGGCTTTAAGCGATCTTCGCTACGAAATCTTGCCAGAGCCACTGGAAGCCGTACGCCGACAGTCGCGCCATTCTTCTCCGTGGAACCGCTCGGCGTGACGGCGTTGCAGAGGGCAAGACGCCACCTCTCGCGGCGGCTATACCGCGCGCCGAAACGTCAGCGCGGGCTGACGGGCGTGGGCCTACTTGCGCGCGGATGACACGACGTCGAAGCCGGGCTATCTTCAGTGCATGCATGAAGAAATCCGTGCAAGGTGGGCATGGGTATCCCGGTACGCTTCTCTCGGCTTCAGCTTGATATTCGTCAAAGGTCGTGAGGCCACCGACATGCTCCGCGCTCTGGGCGGAGACCCTGCCGATGCAGAGGTCATGACGATGCTTGAGGCTGGCGCCGAGTTCGGCGCTGAACTCCCAGTCGTACGTACGGGGACTATCCCGAGGTGGGGATTCGTCTTTGAGCAGTTCGGACGCCTTGGGAGCGATCAGGATCTAATCCGAGAGTTGTCAGTCGGCACCCAAGTCGTCTCGATGCTCCGAACAGCGGACGGAACTTCGGTCTTTACTCTTATCGAGGACGGCGAGGTAGTTACCTCCTTCGACCCTCTAATGCCGATGTGGCGCCGAGGTGCCGACCCTGATCGCTTTGCCGAGGCCATGGTCCAGGTCGGTTTGGTGCGAGACGGCTCAGTCGACCCAGAAGTTGATGTGGTGACCGCCACCTTGGCGCTCGCGACACTGGAATTGGGAATCATGCTCGATGGCGCAGCAGTAGAAGGGCCTTTGCTTAGTGTCGAAATATCCGCGGAAGGCTCGTGGATGGATGATTAGAGTGGCACCGTCCTACCCTTCTGGGGAGAACGGGGTGGTCCAATCCCGCCGGATGGATCACCCCGTTCGAGTTGCCATACCATCCTTCGATGGTAGCCGCCGGTGCTTCGTCAATCAATGACTGATACCCAGTATTCGTCATAGTCGAGCACTCGAAAGGCACTGGTGAATGATCCAAGGCGCGACCCGACGCTAGTGTTGTCGGCTAGCGCGACGTGGCCGCGCACACACCGTTCACTGCCGTTCCATCCGCGTCCCGCCGGCGCGATCATCCAAGTTCCCGTGGTTTGGTCGATGTACGGCTTGATTTCGGCACAGGACGAACCTTTGACGCCCAGCATGTTGCCGCTCTGGTATGAGGCGGCGAAAGCGAACTCATCACAGCTGTCGCCGCCTACTACGCTGGGGTCAGGGACGAATGTTGCGTCGCAAATGGCTCTCCGGTTTGTATCCTGGATTCCCGTATCCGCGAGTCGGCGCAGTGGCTTAGACTTGCCCCACTTGTCCGGCAGATAGGTCTGCGCGAAGAGGATATTGTGTGCGGCTGCACCCGACTCCGCGACGGATATATAGAGCGTTGGAATTACGGTCGGTATGACGCATCCGGGATAAGAGCCAACCTGGCTGTCGCAACGTATCGGATGGTCGGGATTTACGGTGAAGGTGGTCGCCCCTCCTGGCTGTCCTGCGGGATTGATAAGTGTTATCGTAACGTTCGGGGAGAAAGATGTTGTTGAAGCGGCGTTGACCGAATATCCCGTGAAGGTGCCTGACCATGACGACCCCACGTTAAGTAACGGCGATGTGATGCCGCCACTAGCTGTACACCCGGAACTGCAGCTCGGGACGAAGTTATAGCGTAAAGAAGCCAGCGCTCCCCATGCTTCCTTAATGGTGAACGAGAACGTCTGGCTGAATCTAGTATTGGTGGTGTTCAGCTCGATGTGCTGAGAAAGTGCGATGCGCGCTTTTCCGAGAATCACGCCGTCAGACGGTCGGTAGGTTGTCCAGCCCCGTTCCCAGCTTGACATGCATAGTGAAGTACGTGTCCTATACCATACATTCGCATTCATGCCATCGCACCAAAGGGCGGCGGCGCGAGGAGAGGTCTGATTCACCTCTACCTTGCTGGCCTTAGGTGTCTCTACGCAAAGGACGGATTTTTTCCCTTGCTTACGATATTGGTCGAGTCTCTTGCGCACATTGCTGCAGCTTGAGCTTGGTGCTACGGAATTAGAGACTGCGTCCGACATTACCTCAGGATGCTCCCCTCGGGCATCCGGGGTGGGGGCAAGGATAACGCCAGGAGGTAAGTCGCCCGACGGCTCTGCTGCCGCTGCGGCAGTGGGGCTGGCTAGAAAAAATAGCACGGCTATCACTAGGCCAAATTTCCTGGTCCTTGATCGATTTCCTACCAAAGCTCGTCTCCCCGATCACTGATCAATCCGGACACATTCTCGCAATCCTGATCCTCGCTGGCCGAGTTTGATCGATCAACCTCAATGCGATGGAACAAAAGTCACATGTTTTTAGCCTTGCCCGTAGTGTGTGCATTTGGTAATGGCAACGTCTATTGAGACATTTCGCCATGCCTGGCCGCTGCTCGTTACGCGGGTACAGGACTGGATGGCTTGCGCGAGGCGATGGCTCGACGTGGGAAGCGGGCAGCTAGCCAGGAATGTTGAGGGTTCTAGACTTGAACTGCCGCCACCGCCTGGGTTCCCGGCTACCGAAATTGAGTCGTTGATTTGATCTTTGGCTGTCGGCGTGGCGTCGTGCCCGGTGTCGATCACTGAGCGCGCCCGCCGCTCGATCTGGATTCGCCCGCCTTCTGGCACATCATCGATTCGGATTTCCAGGCTTCGGTGTGACTCGGAGTCTGCTCATCACCTTCGGGAGCGTCTGCCGCCATGGGGTTTCTTAACCGCCGTACCCTCGTCGGCGCTGTCACCGGTTCGGCCCGATGGTGGGTGGCGGCGGGACGGCTCGTGATGGTGACGCTTGCGGCCGTGTCAGCGGTGGTGTGGGCGCTTGGCGTGACCGTGCTTCAGCCGCTGAGCGAGCCGACAGGCCCGGACTTCTTCGGCGAGAACAACACGTACTGGGCGCGGGAGCTGCGCTGATCGCTCTGGTCCTCGGGCTTGACGTGCTCGCCCGTGGCGGCCGCTGGGCAACGTACGGCGTGCTGGTCGATGGCTGTACCTGGCTGGCAGTCGATGTCGGCCTCGACCGGATCGACAAGGCCTCCGGCACCGCAGAGCTCGCGATTGGTGCGGCCGCGGCAACGCTGCTCTGCTGCGCCATCGTGATGGCCATCCCGGCTGCGCCTCGTCCGAATGTGCTGCTCGCAGCAGCGACCGTGGCTGCCGTCGCGGCCGGGATGCGCCCAAATTGCGATGATCGGCTGAGCACGGGCGGTCAACGCCGTCACCGTCGCCACGCCCGGCGGGATCGCCTTCCTGCGCGCCCAGCAGGCCATCCGAAGCACCCGGACCCGTGTCGTCGCTGGTACAAGCAGTGCGAGACCGCTTACCTGACCGTGTCACTGGCCCGCTGACCACAGTCCGTACTCTGTCGGCCATGAGCATCGATGAACAGCCAGGCGAGGCAGCGCGGACCTTCGGAGCCTTCGCTGTGATCATCGGTCTCCTGATCACCGCCATCGGCTTCGTAGGCGACGGCATCCCGATGAGGGGCTACTACTTCGCCGGCCTCTTGGTCTTCGTCGGCAGCGCAGTACGAGTCGAGGCGGCTATCCGGTATCGCCATGACGTAGCGAAGTTGTATCGGCCCTCCTAACGATCTTTGGTCATTGAGTTCTTCATGATTGAGACAAGTTTCCGCTCGGCGTAGCGTGGGGATGCCCGCTCCATCTCGCAGGCATGTTGCCTGACCAGCCACTTCAGGAGTGGCAGATCGACCGCGGCGCGGTCGGACCTCGGCGCAGCGGGTGACCGCGGCCGGTCATGATCAGGCCGCAGGTCCTTGGGTGACGCTGTGCCCGAAACTGGGCGGTCCGAGGCGAAGCCTCACTGGTGCTGCAACGGCACTTAGCAGAGTGCGTAGCCGCGGCGTTTGTAGTGGCTGAGGCGGGCTTGTTGCTGGCGTCGTCGTCGCCAGCGTGACCACCACCAGATGTGTTTGGGCTGGTGACGGCGGACGAACAGTGCGGCTAACAGGCGCCGGATCTCCGGTACCGTGTAGCCGATCATCATGTCGCCATGGCTGCTGTTTGCTCTGTCGCGGTCAGGGCGCGGGCGACGACGAGCCAGGCGTAAGCGGCCATCGACAAGGTGATGTGGGCATACCAGGCTCGCCAGTCCCGGACCTGATACTCGTCCAAGCCGGCCTGACCTTTGGCCTGCTGGAAGCATTCCTCGACCGCCCAGCGTGTCCCGGCGATACGGGCCAGGTCCAGCAGCCTGGTCTTCCGCGGTCCGTAGCAGACGTAGTAGGCCAGCTCCCCGGTGCTCATGCTGCGCCGGGCGAGCAGCCAGTGCCCGCGGCCGGGCCGCCAGAACACCCGGATCGGCACCCGCGCCCACCAGTACTTGCGAGGTCCGTGAGCACCCGCACCGGCCGAGATCCGCGACCAGGCCCGGCCCGGCAGCGAAGCGATCAGCTCATCGACGCGGGCCCGGCCCATGCTCGTGGTGACCACGTCATCGTTGCAACAAGTCGCGACCACATGCGGCTGGTCGTGGTCCTCAAGCCAGACCCGCAACGACTTCGACTGCCCGTAGGCCTCGTCCATCGTCACCCACGCCGCCGGCACTCCCGCGGCGAACGCCCGGGTCAGCATCTCCCGCGCCATCTGCACCTTGGTGGCGAAGCCGACCTCGTCCGGGACACCGGCCACCCGGCAGCGGTCACGGTCATCGGTCCACGCCTGCGGCAGATACAACTGCCGGTCGATCAACGCGTGCCCGCGCGTCGAGCGGTAGGCCAGGAAGACACCTATCTGGCAGTTCTCGATCCGCCCGGCGGTTCCCGAATACTGCCGGGCAACGCCGGCGGACTTCACACCCTTCTTCAGGAAGCCGGTGCCATCGATGATCAGCACACCTCGGGGGTCGCCGAGGTGCTCGATGACGTAGTCACGTACGGCGTCGATGTCCCAGTCGGCCCACCGCAGCAACCGCTGCATCCCGTCCGGCGTCAGGTCACCGGCCTGCTCCGCGAGAATCCAGCCGTTCTTACGGTCAAGCCCGGCGACCAGCCCAGACAGATACTGCCGGGCCCTCCGCCGCGGTTCTGACCTGGTGAACCGGTCCGCGAACCGGGCATGCAACCGGTCAAGCTCGCCGGACCACTGATCAACCTCGATCGCCGTCACGCATCACACAACGAGCCGATCATCGATTCGTTCTGCCTGCTGAGTGCCGTTGCAGTACTAATTCCGACGCATCCGCATCTGCGCTGTCCGTGCGCGCTGGCCGCCAACGAGCATGTCACGGAACGTAGCCGGGTCTCTGGAGCTCGACATCCGACTTTGCCGAGATGAGTGCGTCCGGCTGTGTGATGTGTAGGAAGCGCCGTAGCAGTGCTTCAGCCTCCCTCTCACTGTCGTATTCTCCGTGATCATGTTCAAGGGGTGGTGGCATGTGCTGCCGGACGAAGAGCGGCAGCAGTGGACGCTGGAGCCGTTAGTGGCGGTGGGGCCGCTGCGCTTCGGAATGAGTCCCGAAGAAGTGGCGGACGCGATGGTCGCCGTCACTGCGGAGGTGGAGAGGCGTCAGCATTGTTGGCCTGCGAATTCGAATGTCTCCACGGTCGTGGAGGGCGTCTACCGAACATTCGGCTTGCATCTCTATTACCGGGATGAGGGGCTTGCGGGCGTTGTAGTCGATGCCCTGTGCGGGCCGCAGGTATCGGTGGCGGGCACGACATTGGTCGGCCGGGTGCCTTCGGTCCTGGAGCAATGGTTGGTCGATCGAGCCGAGACGCGGCCGCCCGAGACCGAGCTCGTGTATGTGAGTGCGGGCGTGCCTGCCTCGGAGTCCTTGGGCGTGACGATCAACGTGCAACGGGAAGGGGACCGCCTCTTGACGCGGCCCGTGTTCTACCCCGCCGAGGCGCTTGATGATCTCACCCACTGGCTGCCGAGGGGCGCTTGGGCGATCCACGATTGACTCTCATGCCGCTGACCGAGCGCTGTGGCAGCTCGTGGTTGGGTGAGGAGTGCCTGCTATACACCGGTCATGAGCCTGATCGACGTTCCCCACGATCTTCTGCGTCTGGTGACTGACGACGTCGCGCGCGAGATCGCGAAGCCCTACACCGACCAGGTCATCTTTCCCGAGCGTGTGCTGATAGACAGGCCGGAATCGGCGGACCGACGGTTCCCCGGGTGGCCGGGAGCGGTTCTGGTTATCGCCGTCGAGAACCAGGGCGTATGCGCCTGGGGCGTGCCGCTCGACGGCGCAGATAGTCCCGTCGTACTGGTCGGCGGCGAGATCTGGCAGCGCACCGGATGGGTCCGTGGCACCACCGAGTACAGCCCGAACGTGGCTGGGTTCGTAGCGGCACGCCGATGGGATGCGTCATGCCTATCGCAACAGCCGTTGGTTCAGGCCCAAGCGATTGAGCTGGAAGCAGCGACGCTCGACGCCCTTCGCCAGCGATTCACGCCAATTCCTACGACAAGGGGCTGGCCTGGCCATACAGTGCACCGCTTCGAGCATCGAGACGCAAAGATCATGCTGTGGGATGCGCCGGGCCAATGTGATTGGTGGATATCTGCCCGGGACCTCGGGTCGCTGCGTGAGGTCGTTGCGGCGCTATGGAACCAATCCGACCTGCCGACTTCGCTGTGGTCAACGGACCGGGAAGGCGGCGTTCTGCTGGCCCAGCTTCGCGGGATTGATCAACGGCCATGAAAATTCCTGGGGTTCTGCTCATCGGCATGGTGATGTCGAGCTCTCATGCCGCTGTCCGTGCGCGCCGCCCTGCCGAGCGCGTCACGCTTCGTGGCGGCGGCAGGGGGCGCTGACATCCGACTCTGCCGATGACATGGCGCACGACCGGCGGTTCAGCGGGCCGCTCGGCGGCAGTTCAGAGCAAGGAGGGCAAGCCAGAGCCAGCCGATAGACACGCACAGTCGCTGCCACAACCCCGCAGCGGAAGCCCACGGGTCAATGCCGGAGAAGCCATTTCCGCGAAGGCGAACAGCGCAGCGAATGCGACCCCGCTCAGCGCCGAACACAGCGCGAACCAGCCCTCTCGACGCGCGCAAACGCGACAGCCGCGGTCAGCATGGCGAGGGTCCGCGCAACGAAGGCGGGCAGGGAGAAGGCCAAGTCGTGCATTTGGCCGTGCCAGGTGACGTGACTGGCCGCCGTCGGATAACCACCCACGGGGTCGGTGACGAAGATTCCCGCACCGATCAGCCCTATACCCCATACCGCCACCAACAGCGGCACAGCCAGCGCGCCCGGGCCGGTGCGCAGAGTACGGCGCAGGCTGATCGAGAACAGCATCACCAGCAGTCCACAGACTCCGAAGTTCGCGATCTGCTCCCAACCTTGCGGCCCGAGAGCAAGAGAGCTGACTGGATGACGAAGCTGGGAGTACCCGTTGCCACGGAAAGCGCCTTGCGTCAGGTATCCCGCGGTGAAGAGAGGACCGACGAGGAGGCCGGCGACGAGAAGCCGGCTCGGGTGGGAAGGTAGCCGCCTAGGGGCAGCCACAGCGATGGCTGTCAAGGTCGTCATGGTGTCAACTGTAGTTGACACACAATTCATGCGTCAACCTTGGTTGACGGGTTGCGGTTGGCGGGCTCACGGTGAACCATGCCGGCTACTGCTCGATACCGGCTTCCTCTTCTGCCGCCGACAACGCGCGAGGGCTCAGCGCAGACCCCTCACCTCACGCCCCAGCGAGGCAGGCAAACGGGGCGTCTTCTCCTCGGACGAACGGCCCGGCATCGAGGTTGCCGAAGAGGCGGCGTAGTGCAGGTACTTGCCGATTTGCTGCCTCAGTCGCTTGAACGTTCCGCACGCGGCCTTGCTCATCTACGGCTGGGCGACCGGGTACCCCATGCTGGTTGCCTCTGACGCAATGGCGTCGAAGTTTGTCGTCTGACGTAGTGATCTCACCAATTCCGGCGTTAAGGGCTTTCCAGCTAGGATTGCCGCCACCGCGCCCTCATCAACATCACCCTCGAAGTAGTCCGCCGCCCAGTCGGCATACGCCTGTGGCGAGCCGTCGACGATGAAGTCGAACAAGTAGCCCGCGCCAGAGCTCGCGCGGGAACGCGGTGACCGCGAGCAGGTCGTCGCTGGCGTTGTCGAGGTGACCATCTACCGCAACATCCGCACGACGCCCGCGGCACCATCGCCGAGGACGGGCTGAGATCTCTCTGCGAGTACCGGCCTGGCACCACGACCGGCGAGACGGCGAGTGACCTTCGGGTCGCCGCCGTTTCGTCGCGTTAGCCGCGCTGATGACCGCGGGAGGTCAGCGTGCGGGTCGGTTGCGTCGGCCACGAACCCGCCTTAATCCATCGTTCCGACGGCAGGTTGAGCCGCTCGAGCTGTTGAGGACGACCGGGTTGGCGGCCGGCGGGGAGATTCCGCCGCCGGCACACCAGACCTTTCGGGTACGGGTGGGTCAGGATGCGGAGCAGGTCAGGGTCGGTGTCGCCGCCGCGCCGGAACCGATCAGGCCGAACGAGGTGCTGGCCCCGGCGGCCAGGGCGCCGTTGTGGGCCACGTTGCGCACGGTCACAGCCGGGGTGCCGAGCACGCCGTTCCACGCCGAACCGACGGTGGTTCCGCTCGGATAGGTCCAGTTGACCGACCATCCGGAGCTGGCGGTCGTCCCGGTGTTGCGTACCGTGACCTCGGCCTGGAATCCGCCGGTCCAGGCGCTGATTGTCTTGTAGGTGGCCGAGCAGCCCCGGTCCTCGCCGCCTCCGCCACCTGCGGTGGTGGTGACGGCGCGGCCGGCGGACGTCACCGAGACGTTGCCGGCGGCATCGCGGGCGCGCACGCTGAAGGTGTACGCCGTGGACGGCGTCAACCCGGTGGCGGCGTAGGTCGTGCCGGAGACCGTGGCCACCACGCTCGCCGCGCCGGAACCAGTGGCCCGCAGCACGTCGTAGCCGGTGACGCCGGTGTTGTCGGTCGACGCCGTCCAGGTGAGCGTGGCGCCGGTGGAGGTCACGTTGCTCGCGGCGGGCTGGCCGGGCGCGGTCGGTGCGGTGGTGTCGCCGCCTTCGCCGCCGTCGCCGTATCGCTGGCCGAGGCTGATGCCGGTGGTGCTGCCCGCGCCGCCGAGCGGCGTCTGGTGGTCGAGGCCGACGAACTTGCCGCCGTGCTGCCAGAGGGCTGGTTTGAGCAGCGCGTACTTCTGCTCGTCCCAGGTCTTCCAGTCGTCGAGCAGCAGGCCGCCGGTGTCGCCCGAGTTGGGGTTGAGTACCCAGAACGTCTGGTGCAGGCGGTGCTCGACGATCAGGTCGCGCAGGGCGGTCATCCACTTGTCTTGGCGGGGGTCCTGCCCGAGTCGGCCGCCCCATTCACCGATCAGCAGGGGTGCGGTGCCGTTCTCGTGCAGGTAGAGCCAGTTGGGCCGCCACACGTCGTTGGTCAGTGTCGTCTTGTCGAACGGCTTGTCGAACCACGGCTGGTTGAACACCAGCGGGCCGTAGTCGTGCGGCGAGTAGACCAGTTGGTCCTGGTTGGCGCCCAGGTTGATCGGGTGGTCGCGAACGCCGCGCAGGTTGCCGCCCCACCAGTTGTAGTAGTAGTTCGGCGACAGGTCGGGGTCGGTGTTCGGCGAGGACCAGGTCTCACCCTCCCGCGGGTAGATCTCCTGGCCTTCGACCAGGATCAGGACGTTCGGGTTGATCGCCAGGATCCGCTTGGCTGCGGTCTCGGCCGTGTGCTTCCAGTTGTCGATGTCGGTGGTGCCGTCCCACTTGGCGCGGGTGGTGTCGTTCGGCGTACCGTGCGGCTCGTTCTTGATGTCCATCGCCACGATCGTGTCGTTGGCCTTGTAACGGTTCGTCACCCACTCCCAGCCTTGGTAGAACAGCTCAGGGGTGATCGCGCCCTTGTACCAGACCGGGTGGATGTGCCCGGAGTTGTCGGCCTCGGCGCTGTGCACGTCGAGCATGACCTTGATGCCGTACTGCTCGCAGAGCTGCAGCCAGAAGTCGAAGATCTGCAGGCTGTTCTTGCCGGCCAGCTCGGGATTGGCGTACGTGTTGACGTTGACCGTACCGAAGGTCCCGGCCTTCCACTCCAGCAGAAGCTGAGTGGAGATCGGTACGCGCACGATGTTGATGCCGCGGTTCGCCATCGATCTGGTGATCTCGGTGATGTTGCCTGACCACAGGCCGTGGAAGACCCGCTCCGAGGCGTTGAAGCCAAACCAGTTTGTTCCAGTAAGCCAGACCGGATTACCGGCTTCGTCGACGATCTGGTTGCCCTGCACGTGGAGCCAGTCGGACGCTGGCACGGCCGCTGCCGCCCCGGGCGCGGCCACGGCTGGCGCGGTGACGCCGCCGGTCAGTGCCAGGGCAAGCCCGGCAGCTGCGGCGGCCAGGCGTCTCCTTGCTTGCCTGTCGAACACGCTCGAACTCCTTCATGGGGGTCGGGGACGAGAGCGCGGGAGCGCTCCCATGACATCCTGTGATCTCCCGGACACAAAACACAACCCTTAGCCATCAATGAACGTCGAAGTTCCGAAAAGAGGGCATTCTCCCCGCCCTCTGAGTCCCTGCGTACCCTGAAGGGTGCCAGTTTGCGGTTTCACGGTTCTCGGGCGTGGCGGGGACTTGCCTCAGAAGGTCGCGGCCCGGTGCGCGCAGTTCGGC
Source organism: Actinoplanes aureus (assembly GCF_015704865.1). Taxonomy (GTDB): domain Bacteria; phylum Actinomycetota; class Actinomycetes; order Mycobacteriales; family Micromonosporaceae; genus Actinoplanes; species Actinoplanes aureus. Next base: position 16,121 of record NZ_JADQTO010000043.1, read on the forward strand.
GCGGCGCAACCGCCTCGGGTAGCAGCAGGGCCGCTATGAGCACAGCGGCGCGGGCTCAGGAAGACTCAAGCGGCGCGACGGTACTCGTGGATCAGCCCGCCCAGTACGTCGACCCGTTCCACCAGCGACTGTGCGGTGGCCGACTCGACAAGGGTCAGCGGACGGGCCGGACGTGGCGGTTGCAGTTCCAGGCTTCTGTGCGATCGGACAGTGTTGTAGTGGCGCAGGTACTCGATCAGTACCCGGTGCAACTGGCGTTCGTTCCAGATCAGCGTCCAGTCCAGACACTCGGACCGAACGGTGCGCACCCAGCGCTCCGCGTACGCATTCGCGCGAGGCGTCCGGGGCGGAATCTTCACCACGTCGATGCCTGCCGCCGCGAAGACCGCGTCGAACGCGGCGCTGAACTTCGCGTCCCGATCCCGGATCAGGTACCGCAACCGGTGCGCCTGTTCATCCAAGTCCATCAGCAGGTTCCGGGCGTGCTGCGCCACCCACGCTCCGGTGGGGTTGGCGGTGATCCCCAGCAGATGCACCCAGCGTCGTTGGACGTCGACAACGAACAGCACGTACAGCCGAGTCAGACCAACGGTTTACACAGTGAAGAAGTCCGTCGCCAGCAGCTCGCTGGCCTGAGTATGCAGGAACTGGGTCCAAGTCGGGCCGCCTCGCCGCGGTGCCGGCCCGAGACCATGCCGGCGTAGGATCCGCCGCACCGAAGTCGCCGACACCCGCACGCCGAGGGCGCGGCACTCTCCCACGATCCGCACATAACCCCTCCGGGGGTTCTCTCGCGCCAGCCGAACCACCATCGCGACGACCTCCTCGTCCACACCGCGCCGGTCACGACCCGCCGACGGATAGGTCCACCGGCGGACGATCAACTCCCGATGCCAGCGCAGCAACGTCGACGGTGTAACCAGGAAGACCGCCACCGCTCCCGCGGCAGCAGCTTCGCCCGCGCAGCCAACAGCATCCGATCGGTCGGGCGGTAACGCGGACGCGGAACCTGGCGGTGTAGCACTGCCAACTGGTGCCGAAGCACAGCGATCTCCACCGCATCCGCGTTGCGGGTCGGGCCGCAGCCCAACACCCCTAGAAACCGCCGAACGATCAACAACGCGACCGTATGAACCACCACACCACCGAGCCTGCCCGACCCGTATCTGCCCAGGCCAGAGCCATCACCCTGAAGTGGCACCCGACGGGCTACGGCGACTGAACCGGCTGAGACATCTGCGGGCGTCCGTGATGCCGTCGGCCAATCGCGCGGCGGCGCATCGAGCTGCTACTACGTGCCGATTGCGTCGGCACGGTAACCCGAGCCACCATGCCTAGCCATCCTAGGAACCTGGGTTGGGTCTGTCCGATGATCAGCGCCGTTGTCGCGCCCGCGCGGTTGGATACGGCATTCGGTGCGCAACGATTGCCCACCCGACCAGCGCCCTCGTGCCATCGTCGACGCCGCTGGTCAGCCACGGGCACACCGCCGGGCCGCGGGGCGGCAGCACCAGCACCGGCAGCTGCTTGTGGTCCGGCTCCCGCACCATGTTGCCCCCGGTCGCCGGCCGCGTCAGGTAGACGCTCGTCCCCCGCGCCGCGCCTCACCGGTACGCCACGCCGCCAGCTCCGCCGGGGTCATCTGACGCTCGAACGTCCGCTGCAACGTGCGCAGCGTGACCGCCGGCGCGTCCGCCCCAGCCGGTAACGAGGAAGTCCGGTACCGGTACCGCGGCCACCTGCCCGAGCTCGGTCACCACCGCGGTCCGCGGTAATCCCGCAACGGTCCGCGCGATCGCTTGCGCCGCCGTCTGCCGCACATCGTCGTCGGTGTCGGTGGTGGCGCGTTCGCGCAGCCAGGCCAGGGTGCCCGGATCGTCGGCCCAGCCAGCCGCGATCGCCCGCACCGCCGCCTGCCGCACAACCCAGTTGTCGTCGGTGGCGCGTTCGCGCCTTCGGTCGCGGTGCCGGCCGTCCTGTGCGGCTCGGCGGTCCTGTTCTCCACGGTTGTCGTCCAGGTGGCGTTGACCACCGGAACAGGCTCAGCGGTATGGCCCGCGGCGGTCACTCTCATGGGCATGGCCGGGATCTGCGGTGCGCTCGTCTGGTCGCGGCGCCGCAACGCCGGCATCACAGGCCAGACCATTCGTCGAGCCCGATGGCTATGGAATGGGTGCTGGTACTGCCAGCGATGCGGGCACGTGTCGCTGCTGACCCCGGCAGTTTCTCGAACCATCCCTGCAGGCGGATTGGCAACCTCGTTGGTGGATTTAGCAAGCCGGCTCCAGTGGCAGTCCACCTCCTCTGCGTCACGGTGATCGAGCCCCCGAGGACCGCAGCTCTAGATGTGCCGAGCCTGCGGGCTGTACGGTTGCCGCATTAGGTGAAGGCTGCGGCCATACCTGTGACGGGCATGTTCGAACAGATCCGATACCAAGACAGCTATCGGCGTTCCGCAGCAGCGCTGCTACGTCGCAGCTACGGATCGCAAAAGGTGCCACCCACCACCAGCGGACGGGACGCGCAGCGATTCACCGGTGAGCGGCGAGAAAGGTTATAGTCGGGCGTTGGCCGCCTCAATCGTGCAACATTTCGGCGAAAACGGAGTATCACCCTCATGGCGAAGCAGATAGTCACTATTCTTACGGATGACCTCGACGGCAAGAAGGCCGACCGGACCATCGAGTTCGGCCTGGACGGGGTCAACTACACGATCGACCTGTCCGAGACGAACGCAGGGAAGCTGCGTAAGGCGCTCGACCCGTTCATTTCAGCGGGCACCCGCCAAGGACGCAGCAACCCGCTGGCCCGTCGAAGCCCGGGCCGGGGTACCGGCGCCGGCCCATCGACTCGCGGGGAGAACCAGGCGATCCGCGAGTGGGCACGCAACAACGGCCACGAGTTGTCGGAGCGCGGCCGCATTCCGGCTAAGGTCCTAGCGGCCTACAACAGCCGCTAAAAGACCGCAGTCGTTCGCGTCACGATGCCACCTCCGGACCCGTACTGAGAAACGTCCGAGGCGGCATCGTCAGGTATGACACCAATTGTTCGAACCCCCTCCCGGCGCGGGGGACGCGGTGCGCAGCCGCCACGCGGAACAGGCCGACGGACGCCACCCCGCTACCCGGGCAGGGACGCGCGACCCCTTGACCCCCAGTCGTATTACAATTCGGTTAAGCAGTGTCAGCACGTGTCTTTATGTACGCAGAATCGGACAGAACGACATCGTCGTGCCGCCCGATATCTTCCAATTCTCAAGAAGTTGATCATTGCTGTGACCAGGCGTGTGACCACGGCCAATCAAGTGCGGCGCATGCCATTCGAGTCGTAGGCATTCTCTACGCGGCTATGAACGATGGATTTGCGGCCTTGCGCCGGGGCCACGCAGATGCGGCTCGCAGACAATCCATCATTACCTTGCGCTTCGCCCTGAGCGACCACTTGACCGCCCATGAGAGCTACGCTTCAGCCCGTCGCCGGAAGTGCTCTCGCGCCTTCGCCGCTACGCCTTGACAATATCACTTTCCTGCGTCATGGCGCGCCAGTCGCCATCTACTCCGGCGGGAGCCAGGATGGTGAGGTGCTGCGCGGCGCGGGAAATTGCGACGTAGACGATCCGTTTCGCTTCACATTCAGCCATTGAATGCTTGAAGATCTTGGGCCAAGCGGCTGCCGATTGCGGGCATCCGCAAGACCCCGCCCTGCTTTTTGTTACCAAGAGAACTGCGTCATGGGTTTCGCCCTTAGATGCGTGGGCTGTCGCGAATCCAACTCGCACGTCGGGATAGCGGTCATGCGTCTTCCAGGTCCGCGCTTCTCGGGCACTGAAAATCGATGATAAGAGCTGGTTTTGTTTCTCCTTGGCGTCGCCACGAAAACTGGCGCAGTCCCTTTTGAACTTCGCGAGTCGATCGGATCGAACGGCCCGCAGAGTCAGATCGCACATTGCAACGCCATCGGAGATCCTTGCGCATGACTTCGCCAGCACGATCTTTTTGAGTACTTTCAGATCACCGAACAGAGCGACGCGGTAAAGCGTCTCTGCATCCTCGGCCAGCCCCCATTCACGACGGATGGCAGCGCGCATGTCATTCGCGGATACGTATCCGCCGAGCTTTCGCAGCAGCGATTCGTAGGCCTCAAAGGCGCGATATTCGTCCGACGCGGAGAGAAGGTAGATGACTTTCAGGAAGTCGCGGGTGAGCGGTTCCTCCCAGACCGTGCGCTCTGTGGCTGTGGCTGTGATCCCGGAGTAGCCGGCTTCGAGCCGGCGTGCGTGGTCTGCTCCGCGAGTCAGTACGAGAAGCGACTTGGTGTTGTCGTCGTTTCCGTCGTGGGCTGCCTCGCCGGTAAGTACGGCGGCGAGTTCCTCGACGGCGGCTGCGACCTCGGCGGGCTCGTTGTCGCTGATTGCTCGGACGGTGACTGGCGCGGCGTAAGCCTTGTTCTTGCCGTCGTCGGCGGGCACAAGGCGTGTGCCGTCGTCGGCCAGGTTGGTCAAGGTGGTGCAGATGGCAGGGCTGCAGCGGTACGTCTCGGTGAGTACGGCCCGCGTCCAGGGAGGCCCGGACGTGGCTTTCGCGATGAAGAGCTCGGGCCGCGCAGTATTCCATTCGTAGATGGCTTGGTTCTCATCACCGACGACTACGGCGTGGTTGAGGCCGGCTGCGACGAGGTGGTCGAGGATGGCGTGCTGGACCTCGGTAAGGTCCTGGGCTTCGTCGACGATGAAGGCAGGGAACCGGCGGATGATCGCTTTGGTCAGCGCCGGCGACGAGAGCAGTGCCTGGTGGGCCAGGTAGTTGGCATCGGCCTGTAGTGCGAGTCCGCTCGCCCAGACGTGCCTCTTCATGGCGAGGATCTTGGTGGCGTTTGCGTCCGTGACCTTCTTCGCCGAGCCGAACCGTGGCCGCGGGTTCCCATCGATTCGGATGGGGCGGCCATCGAGTCCGATCGAGTAGCAGTCGAACCACATTGTCGAGTAGGCGTCATTCGGCTTGGTCTTGTCCAGATTCCATTGGTTTTTCCACTGTTGGTACGGCTCGCCGACCAGCGTAGGCCGGTCGGTGGTCGTGCCCATTGCCGCGGCGGCATGTGGAAGGAACAGGTACTGGTTTACGAAGGCATCGACCGTTCCCACGAAGTGTGGGGTTTGCAGTAGGGACGCGGCCTTTCCGAGTTTGCGGATCTTGTGCTGAAGCTCGTCCTTAGCGACGTTGGTATACGAGAGCGTCGCCATGCCTTGCCATGGTTTGTGCCATTGAGGCCAGCGCTCGGCCAGGTCGATGCAGTAGCTGGTCAGGGTGGTCGTCTTGCCGGTGCCTGGTCGTGCGGACAGGATCCGGTGGCTGCGGATCGGCTGGCCGTCGCTGTCCCACAGCGCGGCACGTTGTTCTGCGTTGAGACTCATCAGTTGCCCGCCTGTGCTGGGCCGCGGTGGGCAGGTCCGGTGACGAACTCGATGGCGTCGCGGATGTACTTGGGCACGGTGAAGCGGCGTTTGGCCTCGTCGTCGGGTAGTGCGGAGAGCGCTTCGTGAAGGTGGAACGCGAACTCGGACTTGACCTTCTTGAACGGTTCGTTGGTGTGCCAGGTGGCGTACCAATCTCCTTCGGCCACGCAGGTGCCGCGGGTGTTCTCCTTCATTTTTTGGTAGGCAAGGGACGGCCGGTCTGCGTCGAGGAAGTCTTTCAGGTAGGCGTCCATGTTGCCGTCGTTCACATTGCTGGGGGCGGCCTTACGGAGAGCGTCTTGCAGAACCGCGAGCATTTCGGCGTTGCGGGTGCCGGCGCTGGCCGTGCGGAGCAGGCCGAACTCGAGCGTGCCGTAGCCCATGGCGAGAGCGGTTTGACCGTCGATGTCCATGCCGCGATCGAGCGCGGAGGGGGTGTCGTCGAAGAACGCCTGGTCTGTGGCGACCTTGCGCGGGTCCTCGTCGCCGTCGGTGATGAAGACAGCGCGGTGGTAGGGGCCGTCGGTGCCGGCGAACAGGGGCCGGAAGTGGTCGAAGCCCCAGGCGGAGCCGAGGACGACGATTTCGATGCCGCGGTCGCGCAGGCTGCGCCCGATGAGTTCGGAGAAGCGTTGCATCAGCATGGCTTCGGTGACGCCTTCGACGAAGACCGCGCCGGTGGCGAACAGTAGCTGGGAGCGGGATACGTCGAGGAACTTGTGCAGGTAGCGCTTGTCGTCGTCACGGCCGCGGAACTGTTCGCTGAGGTGCAGGGGTGTGGCGGGGCCGTCGTTGGTTCCTCGCCGCATCACGATGATCTTGTCGAGGTCGGACTTGGCCGTGATGGTCGGCGAGTGGGAGGTGACGAAGATCTGGTGGTCGGTGATTTGGTTGAGCGCGTGGAAGAAGGAGTCCTGCAGTTGGGGGTGCAGGTGGGCTTCGGGTTCCTCGATCAGGAAGAAGCGGTGGATGTGCTGGTCGACCTGGGCGTCGCCACGTCGTGACAACACGATGCTGGCGTAGATGAGCTGGTTGATGCCGAGTCCGTTGCTGCTGAGCGGCAGCCCTCCGTCGCCGTGCAAGGAGTGCGCGAAGACCGGAGCCATGGTGCGGAACAGCTCGTCGGAGATGCCTTGGGGTTGGAAGGTGAGGCTTTCGTCGCCAAGCTGGTAGGGCTTGGCGTAGGCGGCTAGATTTCGGCTGGCCGCGCTGTGGTGTCGTCCCTCGGTGACTTCTCCGATGAGCTGTCCGAGTAGCTTGCGGAGTTCGTCGGGGATTCCCTTGCGTTTGTCGACCATGGTGTCGGCGGTGTGGCTGATGATCAGTCGTTCGATTTCGGCGCCGACCCGGGCGCGGTCGTTGATGAGGTCGCGCAGCGGAGCGAGGTAGACGGCCTTCATGGAGTCCATGACGTCGTACGGCACAGGGTTGGAGAGGGTTGGGCCTCCGCGGAGTTCCCCTCGGCCCGGCTCGTAGCGGCCCTTGGCTGTGTTGTATTCGAAGGTCACGCGGTAGCAGAGCTTGAAGGCGGTGTATTCGACCGGTGGGTCCCCGAGCTTGATGGTGTCGTTTATGCACGTCAGCTCGAGAAATTGGGCAGGTAGGTCGGAGTCGCTTCGGCCGAGGAAGGTCGCGGTGAAGCTGACCTGGCGCGGGCTTCTGTCGTTAGGGTCGTCGAGGCAGGCGTCGGTCGGCCGCAGCCGAATGTTGTCCTCGCGCTTCTCAAAGCTTCCCAGCCCAAGGAGCAGCCGCAGGGCGTCGATCCCAGCGGTTTTCGCGGCGTTGTTCGCGCCGATGATGACGTTGAGTCCGGGCTGGAACGTGAAGATCGTGTCGCGGATCGCGCGGAAGTTCTGGACCTGGAGGGACTTCAGGAAGAAGTGGGGTGCCCGCGAAGATTCCGAGCTCCCAGGGAGCCGCTCTACGAGAGCGCGAGCCGATGCGCTGCTGGGGTCGAGCGGAAGAGACATATTTCCTCATCGTTCCTGAACGCAGGGTTTGTTCAGCCGCTCTCCGCGGGCTCCAGGGCGCACGGCCATAGAGAGCCCTCCTTAGAACTGTCTGCCCGCGACGGGCATACCCGTCGCACACACGGTGCGATCTCTGGGCGGGATGACCGACAACGGGTTGACCATCGTGGCGAAGAACTCCGATGGCCTCCCGAACCGGTGGGACCCGTCTTGCCGCCATCGACAGGAGCGCATCCACCTTGGTCAACTCAAGACGGCCAATTTCACGACTTTGTCGGGCGCTGGCTGAACCCGCGAGTCGTTGCGGCGTCCGCCGAAGGCTGCTTGGTAAGGAGCGGTGTAGCAGATCCTTGCGCCGAGCGGGCCCGTGAAATGCCGACAAGAGCCTCGCACCGCCGTGGTCGCGCCACCCCAAGCTCCGGAGGCGGACGGAGCATCAGTGATCGATCCGTGGTGATGCGCGAACCAGTAGCCTCAAGACGTCGCGCGGCATCAGCGGCGAGCGCCGACACATCGTGAGGTGCAAAGCATCGTGAACATCGCGCTTCTCTTCGACGCGTCGGATCCGACCCTCGGGTCTACCTACGGCGACGCGGTGATGCGACGGGTCCTGCGAACCGGCGTGCTGCAGCGTCGGCAGGCGCACGTCCGCGTCTCCATCTGCGACATTCTCACCCGCACGCTCACCCCCGACTGGCCAGTGCCGAAGATCCTCGCCACGGTGTACTTCCCCACCCGATTTGACCGGCTGCGGCGCGAGTCGCTGGAGCGGGCCACGGTCGACTCGACTGTCTTCTGTTGGCTGCTGCAGAACCTGACCGAAGACGCCGCCGACGAACTAGATACCACGATCGCGGCTACGTCCGGCTACCTGGGCGCCATGGACGTCTCGTTTGGGGATCCAGTCCAACTGGCAATGTTCCGGCAATCGCTGCCCGAGTACATCCGGTTCCGGGGCGACGTCGCGTCCGTGCTCTACACCGGGCACAACGAAGACCCCGACCGGGCGCTGCGCGAACTTCTCGAAAGTGAAGGCATGACCGTCACCTACGAGGACATCGGAGCACGCAAAACCGCCTTCGACCATTACACCGATCCAGCCCATTTTCGACGTATCGAATACTTCCAGCGAATCGCCGCCAAGCTGGACGGAACCTCCGAGACGATGCTGTCGGAACTGGCACTCGTCATCGAGGAGATCCACCCGGAACTGTTCGATGCCTTGAACTCAGCGATGCGGGCCATCGCCGCTGCGGAAACCGGCGAGGACCTCGCCCACGCCGCCCTCTCTGGCCGCAGATTCCTAGAAGCCCTAGCCAACTACTGGTACCCAGCACGCGACCAGCCGGTCAACGGCCGCAAGGTCGGCCGACCGCAATACCGCAACAGGTTGTGGGCCTACCTGACCGAGGCGGCCGCGACTGCGGACCCGCCTGCGCCCGGCGAAGTCGCGGCGCTGGGCTCCGCGCTGGACGAGCTCATCGACCGGTTCAACGCCGGTGTGCATGCCACCATCGGCTCCGCACGCCTCGAACAAACCTTCTCCGCCCTGCTGGCTTGGCTGACCGCGGCGATCCGGCTCAATCCGCATGCCGCCGCGCGGCCCTATCTTGCCTACGAGCCCGAGCTGATGAACTACTTTCGCGATCTCGCGCAGCGTGTTCTGCGCCAAACAGCGCAACAGGCCTCGTCCCCGGGCAGGCCCGGGGACGAGGCCCCCGCCTCCCAGTAGACAACGCAGCGGCGATGCCGCCCGGGTACATCGGCGGTCCGCTCCCGCTCGATCCGATCCCCTTGGTAGCCGCACCACCGTCCGGCTTTCGAGGGGTGATGAGGCGTAAGGAGCTGATCTCGATCGTCGTCGGCCGGTCTGGGCCGCATCGGCAGCGCGCCATTGTCGACCCGGCGATGGCAGGCCCGTTCGCAGCCCGTCTGGCTCGACATGCTCGCCGCCCGGCATCGTTGGCGTTATAGGCAGCCTGATGCTGGCCTCGGCAGGTTTCTCCCGTGGCGTCACCTGAAGATGCCAACTCCGGGTCGTCCCATCGGTGGGCATCGCAATGTCGTACCCCTGCCCTACAGTGCGTGAGGTTACGACTACGGCCATCCGATGGTCGCCGAGGCTCATTGCGGCGTCCGTTCGAGGAGGTGGACGCCCTGGCGAGCAGGAGCGCCGAGCAGTTGCTTCACGAGTTCCGCAGCAACGCGACCGCCGACGTGACGATGGCGCTGTTGCGATCACAGGATGCCTTGCTTCATCTCTCGTTGATGGCGGCGCATCTGGGTGACGGGCAGATCGTCGATGGGCAGTCGCTTGCGGCCGATATGAACGCTGATCTCCCCGCGCTGCTGCGCAGCTTCACGCCTTCTCGAGAGTCGGAGGATGCCGAGGCGTCGACGCTGGATGCGGATCAGCTGTTGACGAAGTGGACCAAGCGGGGCTGGGTGCATCGCAGCGTCGACCCGGCAAGCCGTATCGAGCGGTATCAGCTGACCTCTGGCGCGAGCCAGGCGGTGCGCCAGATGCGGACCCTTCATCGGCACAGCTCGGTGGCCACCGAGTCCGCGCTGGCCATGGTGATGCAGGACATTCGTCAGATTGCCACGGAAGCCAACCCGGATCCGGCGGTTCGCCGGCGCGCGTTGCAGGAGCAGATCGCAGTGTTGCGGGCGCAGCTCGACGGGCTGGACCGCGGAGATGCTCTGACGGTCAACCATCGGGAGCTGGTGGATAAGGTCGCCGCGGTCGCGCAGTTGATCGACCGGATTCCGGCCGATATTGCCCGCTACGGCGAGCGGATGCACGCCAACACCGCGGCTCTGCTGCGGCAGAGCCTCACGGATGATCCAGCCCAGTTCGCCGAGACTCTGCAGCGGATGTTCGACGGGCACGACGTGATCGCCGAGTCGGCGGACGGTCTGGCGTTCCGGGCCTTCGCGACCGTCATCGCCACGCCGTCGCAGCGTTCGCAGCTGGAATCGGACATCGCCGAGATCACCGAACGGGTTGCGGGGCTTCCTGTCCACCTACGCGAGTCGCTCACCGATTTCATCGAGGCGATGTGGCGGCGCGTCCAAGAGGTCGAAGGTGTTCGGGCGGTGGCGTTCCGACGGATCAGCAACTTCGTTCGCGGCGGAGACGCTGCGCATTACCGCAGTATGCGAACCAAGGTCAGTGAAGCTCAGGCCGCCGCGGCTGAGGCGTTTCATCACAGCCACGGCGGCCGCGACATTGGCTTCATCGTCCCGATGAGCGGTGTGAACGCCCGTTCGGTCGGGCGCTTGCGGCTGGACCCTGGCACGCCGCTGCTGGCCGATCCGGTCGTCGATTCCGGCGACGAGTTCGACATTGACCCGTCCGCGCTCGCGGGCCGGGAGGCAATCGACTGGGGTGCGCTGCGGGCGGCGGCGCACGCGGCGATGGACGCGCACAGCGGGGTCGCGACGTTGCCGGAGGTCCTGCGGTATCTGCCTCAGCCGCGGACCGGCGACATCATCGGGCTGTGGTCGCTGGCCACGCGGTTCGGTGATGTGGACTCCGGTGCGCGCGAACTGGTGGTGGCGCACACTGGTCGCGGCTTGCGGGAAGTCAGTGTTCCCTATCTGGTGTTCGGCGAACCGATCCCCGACCCGTCGCCGCACCTGTCACGCCGGCGTTTGTTGTCAGCCCAGCCAGCTCTGTTGGAAGGGATCGGCGATGCCTGACCACCGGGAGCCGCTGTTCGAGGAGGTGTTCGGCGCCGGGCTGTTCGCCGAAACTGGACCTGCTGGTCATTCTCCGCTGAGCGCTGCGGAGGTGTTCGCGGACGTGGCCGACCAGGCGGTAGGCGCGCACGTGGACAGCGGCGAGCGACCGGTTCGCTTCGACGGCGACACCAGCGACCTGCCCGCCGAGGCCTGCTGGGCGCTGCAGGAACTGGTCGCCGCGCCACATTTGAGCGACCGCAACAAGCACCACTGGCCAGCGGTGCTGCAGTACGAGGATCTGCTGCGCAGCCGGCTGTCCGAGCTGGGTCTGATCCTGGAGATCAATCGTGAGTACAGGTACGCGTTCACCCGGCAGGCGCAGGATCCGAGTCCACGCAGCCGGACGATCCTGCGGTCGAGGACGCTGAGCCTGGCGGCCAGTGCCCTGGCTCTCTACCTGTATCAGCAGTATGTGCTCGCGCCGGACGAACCTGTCGTCGAGACCGCGGACATGATCGATCACATGCTGGCCTACAAACGCGCCGACGACACCGACGAGGCCGGCTTCGTGAAGAAGGTCCGCGCTGCGATCAACGCTCTCGACGATGCGGCCATCATCAAACCGATCAAGGGGACCAGCCGTTACATCGTCTACGGTGTGATCACCTCCATCCTCAACGCTCAGCAGGTGCAGGCGCTGCACGAGCGGTACACGGCGATCGCACGAGGCGAGGCCCCGGCTGGCGTGGACGACGGCGAGGCCGCCGATGCCTGAGACGTCGAGTGCTCGGACGGTGTTTCTGGGGCAGTTCCGGCTGGTGCGACTACAGGTCGTCAACTGGGGAACGTTCTGCGGCTACAAGGACCTGCCGATCGATGAGCGCGGCGTTCTGCTGACCGGCCCTTCAGGCTCGGGAAAGTCCTCGCTGATGGATGCCCACTCGATCGCCCTGCTCCCGACCCACGACCAGCGGTTCAACGCGTCGGCCGACCTGAGCGCCCGCGGCGCGAAACAGAGCACGAGAAGCGTCGCCGACTATGTACGCGGCGCATGGTCGCAGACCAGCGACGAGAATGACATGTCCCAGATCCAGTACCTGCGTGGCGGGAAACCGACCTGGTCGGCGGTCGCCGCGACCTACGACAACGGGATCGGCGCGGTGACCACCGCAGTCGTCGTACGCTGGTTCACCGGCGTCGAGAACGACGGGTCCGCCCTCAAGCCGATGTATCAGCTGCATGATGGCCACTTCGACATCGGCCTGCTCCGGGAATGGGCTGACCGCGAGTTCGACACACGATGGCTGAAGAGCGCGTATCCAGCGGCGCAGTATCCGCCCAGCCAGACCTCGTACATGAACGCCTTGACGCAACGTGTCGGCCTCGGCGCATCGCAGACGGGCCTAGCCCTGCTGGGCAAGGCCAAGGCGATGAAGAACGTCGGTGATCTGAACCTTTTTATCCGCGACAACATGCTCGACGAACCGGACACCTTCGCCGCGGCGCAACGCGTGGTGGACGCTTTCACCCCGCTAAACGAGGCGTACGAGACCGCGAGCCGGGCCCACGCGCAGGCGCAGATCCTTCGCGACGTGCCGGCGAACTGGGAGCTGTTCCACGCGTCCGGAACCATCAGCGAACGCGCCGCCCACCTGCTCGGCACCCCGGTCGAGCACTACTTGCGCGGCGTGCACCTGCAGCTGATCGACACCGAACTCGAGCATCTCGACGAGGTCATCTCCGACTTGGACCAGCGTTTGTCGCGGGAGAATGAGGAGCAGGAACGCAAGTACGCTGCGTTCCGGTCGCTGGACAACCAGTACCGGCAGAGCAGCACCGCGCTACAAAGTCTCGAATCACAGCTGCAGCTGGCCGGGCTCGAGGCGGAACGCCGACGCGACGCGTACCGCGTTTACAGCGGATACGTGACCCGCCTGCAGCGTCCGTGCCCGCACGACGAGGGCTCGTTCATTCAGCTCCGTGGCCAGCTTGACAGCATCAAGGAGATCGCCGACATCGAGTTGCAGCGCGATGAGCCGCTTCGCACGCGTGCCCTGGGTGTGGCGCTCCAGGCGACGCAGGCACTTGATGTGAAAGAGAAGGAACTAATCGGGCTCCAATCGGCCCGGACGCTGATCCCGCCGATCCCGATCCGGGTACGGGAGGAAATCGCCGTCGGCACCGGTGTGCCGGTGGCTGACCTTGCCTACGCCGCCGAACTGATCGACATCGCCGAAGGCCAGGAACGGTGGCGGCCCGCCGCCGAGAGGGTTCTGCGCAGTTTCGGCCTACGGCTTCTGGTGCCGGAGGTCCACAAGGACGTGGTCGGCCGGTTCGTCGACGAGCACAACATGCGCGCCATCGTGGAGCACAGCACGGTGACCGCCGTATCTGCGCACCAGCCGCCACCGGCGCCGCAAACCCTCGCCGGCAAGCTCACCGTCGACCGTGACCATCCCAGCGGTGAATGGCTGGCGGCACAACTCGTGCGGCAGTTCGATCACGTGTGCGTGGACAACGCCCGCGAACTCGAAGCTCACCGGCGTGCCGTGACGGTTCGCGGAACGATCAAGCTGCCGGGCAACCACTACCGCAAAGACGACCGTCCGGAGGTCACCAGCCCGTCGTCGTACATCCTCGGCGCGAACACCGCCGCCAAGCGCGCCGCACTTGCCGCGGAGGTCGACCAGCTCAGACAGGACGCGGCGGAGGCAGGCCACGAGGCGCGCCAGCTTGACCAGCGGTACCGGGAACTGGGTGCGATGATCGACGCGGCGACCCAGGTCGCCGAGTACACGGCCTGGGCCCAGGTGGACCATGCCTCGGCAGTACGGGCGGTCCGTGATCTGGAGGAACGCATCGAGGCGCTGAAGGCCGACAACGTCGACTTGCAGCGCCTGGAAGTCCAGCGTGACTACGCGGAAGAAAAGTACAAGGAAGCCGTCAACGCCTGTGCCCGGACCCGGACAGCCATCGAGGATCACGGCAAGGAACAAAACAGGCTGATCGAGATCTACGAGGCCGAGGACCGCAAGCCCCACACCGTCGACGACGCCGAGGACCGAGCTTACCTCGACGAAGTCCGGGCGGGCTTGGACGGCACGGCAACCGTCGACACGATCGGCACCGTCCGAAGCGCGTTGCGGCGGGAACTGGACCATCGCAAGGAAAGGGCCGTCGCGGATCGCAAGCTGGCGCTGTCCAAGGTCAAGAACGCGATCGAACGGTTCCTCGAGAGATGGTCGGACACGGCCCCCGACACCAGCGGCGACGCCGAACAGTCGGGCGCGTCGTTCGCTGCCCTCTACGAGGAGATCGCCGAGCGCCGGCTCCCGGACGCGATGACCAAGTTCCAGCAGATGATCAGTGAGGACATGGTTCCCTCGATTGGCCTGTTGCAACGCGCCATCGAGAAAGCCACCGAAGAGATCAGGCGCCGCATCGACATGGTTAACGCCGGCCTGCGCCGCGCCGAGTTCAACCCGGGCACCCACTTGCAAATCGCATACAAAGCAAGCCAACCGACCGAGGTCAAAGACTTCCGCAAGGCGGTTGACGACCTGCTACGCCACGCCCCCGCCGCACGCCGCGACGCCAGCGCTTCGATCGCGCAATTCCGGCGGGTCCGGGACCTGATGGCCCGGTTCACCGGAGCCAGCAGCGAGGCCCGCCGCTGGCGGGCCAACGTGCTCGACGTCCGTACCGGCTACACGTTCTACGGACGCGAGGAGGACGCCGCCGGTGTCACTGTCTTCACCTACCACAACACCGCCTCCAACTCCGGCGGTGAGCAGGAGAAGCTGGTCGCTTTCTGCCTTGCCGCAGCGCTGAGCTACAACCTCGCCGACGACGAATCCGACGGCCGGCCCCGGTTCGCGCCGCTCATGCTGGACGAGGCGTTCAGCAAATCCGACGAGACGTACGCCGCGCAGGCTCTATCAGTGTTCGAAGAGTTCGGCTTCCAAATGATCATCGCGGCACCGATCCGCATGTCCGGAATCGTCGAGCCGTTCATCGGCCAGGCCGTCCTCGTGGAGAAACGGATGATGCCCGACGGCGCTCACTCCAACGCCGCGTACGCGACGTTCGGCGACCTCGCTGCCCGCCGCGACACCGAGCTCGAAGGGACGATCCGTGCGGCGGCCTGAGGAGGTCGCCGCGCTGCTGCGCCGCCGATTCGACCAGGACTATCCGCGTTGGGCGCGCCGCGGCGGCGCCTGGCCGATGCGCGTGTCCTTGCAGCCACCCAGCAGCGCCCAACGATCCGCCGACCCGATCGCGTGTCACGAATGGGCGGCATCGTGGCACGACTACCGCGGGCCGGGCACGACGCAATACCAGAACCTCAAGTTTCCGACCGGCGTGCATCCGATGCCGCACGCCCTGGTCTTCGCCGAGCCGGCCGACGTGGCTGCGGTCTGCACCGAAACGGAGCAGACGTGGCGCCGCTGCGGACAGCGCCTGGTCACGCTGCAGCGACAGTTTCCTCTCGCCCGCTTCGGCGGGCTGATCCGGCGCATCACGGAACTGGACGTGCGTGACTTCGAGCGGCTTGTGAACACCGTTGCGTGGCTCAGGGCCAACCCCACCTCCGGCCTGCTGCTACGCCAGCTGCCGATCGAGGGCATCAACACCAAATGGCTCATGCGTCATGCCCATCTGGTCCTGTCCATGCTCGGCGATGAGGACGCCGAGGCGGAAGCGGAGGAGGCCGACGGTCAGCGGCGGCTGCGTCTACACCGACGGCTCGGCCTTCGCATCCCGCCCGATCTCGTGCAAGTAGCCGTACTCGACCCGCAGATCCGCGCGGAATTCGGCGGCATGCGGCACTTCGCCGCAAGCATCGACGACCTCAACGCCTGGTCACGCCGACCCGGCACTGTCATGATCTTCGAGAATAAGGAAACCGGCTACGCTCTGACCGACGACCTTGCCGGCACCGTGGTCCTGCACGGCGAGGGCTTCAGCGTGCTGCACTACGCCCGCATCGACTGGGTCCTCACCGCGGCAACAGTCGTCTACTGGGGCGATATCGATGCAGCTGGCTTGCAATTCGTCAATGATCTGCGTGGCTACGGCATCGCCGCGACGACGGTGATGATGAACCGCGAGACCCTCGACAAGTTCGCCGGCCTCGCAGTCGAGGGTGCCGGCCCGCAACGGCGGACCTTGCCAAACTTGGAAGATGACGAGCAAGCCCTGTACCGGTATTTGGTCGAATACACCGACAGCAGCCAATCCGGCCTACTCCTCGAGCAGGAGCGTATCCCGTGGGCTTACGCGTATCCGCTGCTTCTCGAGCAGCTACGCCGGATCCCGGGCTAATCCGCGCCGCGGCCGCAACCGCCTGGGCTGACGTCGGGCAAGACCGTCCACGACGCCATCGTCTGGAGCCGCCCGCCATCTGCTCATTGGCGTCGGGAGAACCATTCAAGGGCTCTCGAGCGAATCTGGGTAGCCAGAGGCCCACCCAGGTTCTGGGTGATTTCCACCTCTCGGCGCCGATACATGCCGTTCAGGCCGGATCTATCTTGACCAGCGTGCCGGACGCTTCGTCCTTGACGTAGGTGCGCTTGGCGTTCTTGGCGAGCTTCTGCTCGATTGCCGCCTGAAGGTCGACGCCGGTCATCTCGGCGAGCGACATGACGTAGATGGCGAT
Organism: Actinoplanes aureus; assembly: GCF_015704865.1. Lineage (GTDB taxonomy): Bacteria > Actinomycetota > Actinomycetes > Mycobacteriales > Micromonosporaceae > Actinoplanes > Actinoplanes aureus. Next base: position 32,889 of record NZ_JADQTO010000043.1, read on the forward strand.
GTCCGCGAGCTCTTCGCCGAGGTTCTCGTGGGCGCGGCGCCAGGCGTCGAAGGCTTCGGCAACCTCGCCTTGCAGGAGGCAGAACTCCAGGGGAACTTCGCTCGTGTTGAATCCTTTGGCGAGCTTGTTTTCCCAGGTCAGCTTCTGGGCGGACCTGATCTCCAAGGCGGGCCTCCGGGTCTCGGGCGAGCTACAGCCGGGGCAGCCTATCGAGCGAGCGCGCACGGGGTAACCCGTCATCGGCGTGTCATGCTGCCTCGTCTGGGTGATCCGTGGTGATCTGCAGGACTTGTGCCATGGTCCGGACGGCTCGGAACACGTCGTCGTAGCGGTCACAGATCACGGCTATCTCTTCGATGTCGGGTAGGTGCCGTTCGCCGCGGGCCGCCAGGCGTCGTCTGATCTCGGCCGCTGGCGCGGTGACGTGCACGAAGATGCCGTTGCGGGTAACGACGCGTCTGACGAGGGTTGCCATGTGCTGGTAGGTGAGCCGGGTGTGCCCGCGGTACAGGGGCCCGTAGACCAGTTCACTGAGGAAGCATCTGTCGAAGACGAGCCGGCCGGTGCGGTCGAGCAGGCAGCTGTAGGTGGTGAACAGGTCGGTGCCCGGTGGTGTGAGCATCGAGTGGATCAGTGTGGCGTTGAGGTGCTGGGCGGTCGTCTCGGCAAGGGTGGTTTTGCCGGCGCCGTCGCAGCCTTCGAACACGATGGTGTCGTAGCCGGTGGTCCAGTCGACGGCGACCATCAGCGTTTGCCGCGTTGGTGGTTGGTCGAGGTGAGACGCCGGGTGACCGAGTATTGGATCATGAGGTTGCGCCAGTTGGGTTCCCGGCCGTGGGCGAAGGTCCAGACGGTGTTCGGGCAGTAGGCGAGGACGCGGCCGCCAGCGGCGACGGTTGCGCCGATGAGGATGGCGGCGCCGGGTGGTGCTTCGGGGCCGCTCAGGTCGGCGATCACGGTGTGGCTGCTGGTGGCGGCGTCCCAGTCGGCTTTGGCGGTCTCGACGGGGTTGGGTGCGGTGAGTCGTTGGGCGTCGCGGCGCTGGGTTTTGGTGCTGTGTTGCCGGACGAGGCGTTGCCAGCCGGTGGAGGATCCGTACGGTGACGGCTCGACGAAGACGGTATCTGCGGCTGAGGGTGTGACTTTTCCGTGTTTGCCGGGGGTGGCGAGTTCGAGTAGCCGGGTGACGGCGTGATTGATGCCGTCGCGGATCTGGGTGGCGTTGCGGGCGGCGAAGCCACGGAAGCGGTCGGTGTCGCTGGTGGGCGGCCCGAGACGGTGGACGCGGACGATGTCGGTGGCAACGGTTTCGATCAGCGGGTCGGCGAAGGCGAGTTCGGCGCCGGTTTCACAGAGCCCGTAGGTTTGGAAGTCCGTGGTGAGCACGACGACCGGGACGCCGAGGGCGGCGGCGTAGCCGATCTCCATGCAGACGCCGTCGTCGAGGCTCGGGCCGTGCAGGATGGCTAGCATGCCGTGCAGGTTCGCCAGGCGCTGGCAGTCGAGGTCGAACAGCCGGCGCCCCTTGATGTCGGCCACCAGGTCTTCTTCGTCGGTGTCGCAGAACGGCAGGAAGACGGTGTCGGGTTTGATGCGTTCGGCGAGGGCGGTGGCGGCCAGGGCACCGAGCTGGCGGTCGTGAGCGGCGAAGAGCCGATGTGCGACGTAGAACATCCGCGCTCCTATGGGGGTTGGGGGTGGAGGGTGATGCCGGCGGTGGCGATGCGCCTCGTGGCAGCTTGCGTCGCGCGACTCAACGCCAGCGTTTCGGGTACGCCTTGCAGGGTGGCGGCGAGGAACGTGCCGGTGAACGTGTCGCCGGCACCGGTCACTTCGATGACCACGGCCGGCTGTACCGGGGTGCGGGCTGCCACCTCGCCGTGCCGGTAGAGGACGGCGGGGCGGGGTCCGTCGGTCACGGTGACCGCGCGAAGGTGGTCGGCGGGAACGGCGCCGGTGAGGATCGCGTATTCGCCGATGTCGGTGCAGACGGTCCGAGCGTGCCGCAGGTAGGGCGCGGTTGCGGTGATCATGTCGGCGGCGCTGGCGGTGATGAAGTCGACGCTGAAGGGTTGGCGGCGCTCGACGAGGGCGGCGAGGACGGGGACCGGGTCGAGTGGCCGCCGGCAGCAGACGTGCACGTGCTCGAATCGGTGCAAGTGTTCAAGCGCGTGGGTGGTGAGCTGGTCCGCCGCCCCGTAGATCGCGTCTACGGCGATCAGGGCTCCTTGCCGGTCGTAGCGCAGGTGGAAGCTGCAGGAGGGTTGGTCGGCGACCGCGATGGCGGTCAGGTCGAGCAGGGTCAGCTGCGGGAGTCGCAGGGCGTCGGCGAGGTCGTTGCCGATGACCGAGACCGGTGCGGCGCTCACGCCGGCGCGGGCGGCGGCGAGGGAGATGTAGAGCGCGGCACCGCCGAGGAGGTGGCGGTGCTGGCCGGGGTGTTCGGCGGTGTCGCGGGAGATGTTGCCGATGACCCCGAGCCTGCTCATGCCATCGCCATCGCCGGGCTGTGCGCGCAGTCCATGACCTGGTCGCAGAACGGGCGCTGTTGGCAGACCCGCGGGTGCGGCTGGTTGAGGTAGCGGCGTTTGAAGTAGATCAGCACCAAATGCAGCCACCAGGACGGCGTGGCCCGCGCGGGAAAAGCGACGGCGCGCTGCTCGTACCGCAGCCGCGTGTAGTAGTCACCATGGGTGTCGGCGTGGGTCTCGAGGTAGAGGCGCATCTGTTCGTGCGCGATGGCACCGGAGGACAGGCTCAGGCCCAGAGCCGGTGCCAGGCGGCTGATCATTCCGGAGTCGACGGGGATGATGCCGCAGTGGTAGCCCCGGGCGTACAGCAGGGAGCATTGCGCGACCTTGTAGGAGGCGTGCGCCACTTCGTTGGCGAAGTTGGCGATGACCGTGGTCGCGTCTGCTTCGAGCAGGTAGTCGCGGTCGCGGCTGTCGAGGAAGGCGGTCAGCGACCGCAGGTAGCCGATGCGGGCGGCGGGCAGGCCGAGCGGCTGGATGAGTGCCGCGACCTCGGCGTCCGGCATCCTCGTCAGGGTGTCGAAGCCGATGCGGGCGGACTGTGTCACGACGCCTGCGTAGGTGCCGATCATGTTGTAGGAGATGCGGGTGCTCCAGCCGGCGACGAGCATGCGCATCCGGTAGTCGGTGATCCAGGTGGGCCACCACTGGTTGTTGTCGTGGTTGGCTTGCACGTCGGTCTTGACGTCGTCCTGGCCCGCGGCCAGGGCCACCAGGCGGGTCAGGCGCAGAGGGGAATCGCTGTCGGTTTCTGGCGGGTTCATCATGCCTCCGCGGCTCGGGCGAGTCGTACGGCGCTGTAGGCAAGAGCCAGATTTGATGAAACCACGGGTATACCGAGTTCATGCTGCAGCAACGCGGTGGCGTCGATCGTCGGCCATGCGGTGCAGGACAGCACCACTGCGTCCGCTCGTGAGCGTCGTTCTGCGTCGATGCCGTGGACGAGGCCGGCGATGCGGTCGGGTGTCACGGCGGTGAAGTCGTCCAGGAGCCCGAGATCCAGGCTGGCGTGAGCGATGACGTGGAACCCTTGTTCTTGCAGGCGGGCGGCTTGGATCTGCGTGTGCCGGGTGGGGTACGGGGTCGCGAGGATGATCGTGGAGGCTTTCACGTCGTGCAGCAGGGTCTGCAGGGCGCCGAAGGCGTCTACCACCGCGGTGTCCTGGTAGGCCTCCGGGGTGAGGAATCCGGTGGAAGTGCAGGCGACCAAGGTTCCGGCCAGGCTGAGGCGCGCGAACTGGTGCAGGGTGGCGGGTACGGCGGCGGCGATCTCGGCGAGGAAGTCGTCGGGGTCGCGGTATCGGCGTGCGGGTACCAGGCGGGCGTAGTGGTACACCACCCGGTCTAGGCCGAGTCGCGGCAGTTCCGTCTCCACGATGGTGTTGCCCCAGGGCACCAGCACGCCGACATGGGCGGGGCCACGGAGGCGGGTGTGGGTGTCGTTGAGCAGGGCGAGGGTGTCGGTGACGGCGTCAGCCGGCATCGCGAACTCCGTAGATGAAACGGGGCGCATGTTCGGTGACGGTCAGATCTGCCGGGGTGTAGTGCGGCACCACGGCGTCGCGCTCGACGACCTGGATGGGATAGGAACCCAGCCGTCTGAACCAGGTTCCGCGGCCGGTGACGAAGAACGAGTGCAAGCCGCGTAGCCGCAGTCCCACCGGATAGACGCGCTGCTTCATGGGCTGGTCCCAGATGCTGTCGATGTCCGCCTTCCACGTGGTGAAGTGCTCCTGAGACGGCGGGATATCCGCGTTCATGCCGGCGAGCGGTGTTCCGGCGTAGGCGCGGGCTTGCCGCACGTTGGTGCGGTGGCACATGACGCCTGCCGTCATGAGGCTGTCCAGGCCTTGCAGGTTCGCCAGGTGCGTCCGGTGTGTTTCGCCGGGCAGCCCGTAGATGATGTTGATGCCGGGCAGCAGGGTCGGCAGTCCGGCAGGGCCACGCTGGGTTCCCACCGCGTTGATGTTGTCGATCGCGCGCCGCAGGATCTGCGGTGTGCAGGTGAGCGCGTTGGTCTCGATGACTGCTGGGTCGAACGATTCCATGCCCATCGGCGCGCAGTTGCCTTCGCTGCAGTACTGGGCGACCAGGGCGGAGATCCGCGCTCCGGCGGGTGATGCCACGGCAAGAGGATCCGCGTTGTCGATGTGCAGCACCTCAAGGTCCGGGCAGCCGTCTCGGATCCCGGCCAGCAGTTGCTCGATCTTCGTGACGTCGCGGTTCCACGCGGAGAAGAAGCAGGTCTGCTGCCCGAGCCGTAGATGCCGTACCCCGGCGACATACAGCTGGTGCACCTCGTCGAGGACGTCCTGCAGGTCGCGGAACACGACGGCGGCCGACTTCACCGGCTCGTTGCAGAAGCTGCAGTACCGGCGGCGCGTGCAGCCGCGGTAGAGCTCGATCTCCCCCACCGGCTCCCAACCGAGTTCGCCGACAAGATCGATGAACGAATCCCGGTCGGCCCGGAGCTTTTCGAACGGTGCCCCAGCGCGGCTACCCACCGCGATGTCTTTCGAGGTGATCGTGTGCGTGTGCAGTGCGTCGAACAGTCCGGCATAGGCGTCGGCGTTCGCGAGGACGTGGTTGGCCATCGGTCCGAGCAGCACGCGACGTCCTCGCACGCACGCCAGGATCCGGATGATTTCGTCGAGCGAGCCGTTGTGGGCATGCAGGTGAACGGAGGGGACCGCGTCCCCGGCCACGACGATCACCGTGGCCGCGTCCCGCAGGAGCTTGATCGCGTTCTGCCGGTTCGATGAGGCCGAGTACGTCAACGGATCGGACTGGGGAGGCGGCGTCAACGGCTGACCACCGTTGAGTTCCCACCGCACGTCATCAATGGTCACATAGCGCACATCGACGTTCTCACCAGCGGCTGTCAGTGCAGACCAGGCTGATCTGCGAGTCCTGGTTTTGGTGGCAGAGCGGCCGCAGGTGAACGCCGGACCGCATCGCCAGTGAGGGCTGTCGCCAGTCGTTGCCTTGTGGATCAGCGGATTGTGGTTGTCGGTGATCCGCCGTCCTAGGCCGTACGCCGGAGCGGTTCGGCGGCGGACAGCCCTCGGTCCGGTCAGGATCGGGTCGCCGTTCGAGGGACGGGCTGCCGTCAGCCTGTTGTGGCGACGGTAGCCGGTTCGATTGAGCCTCCCCGGACGCGGTACACGCCGAGCCTGATCGCGAGAAACGCTCGATTCATGGCACACATGAGCAAACGAGGAGAGTCTTACTGCTTGCGCTGGCGGTACGCGGGACGGCAACCGTGCTGCACGTTCGCCGGTCCGGCGGACACCAAAGCGAAGGCCGCGAAGGTGTATGTCGAAGCGCGGCAGCACCAGGTCGACAGCGCTCAGGTCTACGCCGCTATCGACCCCGATTCGGCCAGAGCACCGGCCCGCAGGAACACACCGCTGCTACGTGACTGGATCGAACGCTGGGTCCGGATGAAGATCGACGTTTCGTCCGGCACGCACGCCGAGTACGCGCGCATGCTGCGTTCCCGGGTGGCACGGGATCTGGGCGACCTGCGCGTCGGTGACATCACCCGATACGACCACCTCGATCCGTGGAAAGCCGCCCTGTCTCGGGAGGCGGCTCCGGCCACCGTCCGCAAATACTGGCTAGTGCTGAGCCAGGTCATGCGCGACGTCGTCCCGCGATGGCGCGACGACAACCCGCTGGAGCGACCTCGAGGACACCGCGGCAACGGGCTACCGCGGCCGGTTCCCTTCGAAGCGGCGTTTCTGACCAGTGGACAGGCCCGCATCCTGGTCGAGCACTGCGCACCTCGGCTACGCGGTCTCGTGCTGGCGGCGCTGAGCACCGGCATGCGGCAAGGCGAGCTGCTGGGGCTGCGGGTCAAGGACGTGGATCTCGCCGCGCAGCCGCCGGCCGCGCACGTCGAACGTGTCCTACGCCGTGACGGCACTTTCGGAACTCCGAAATCGACACGGTCGCGGCGCACGATCACTCTGACACCTGTGACGGCTCGCCTCTTCGCCGGCTTGATCTCGGACAAGCCGGGCGGGGATCTGGTGTTCACCGCTGCGAACGGCGGGCCGCAGGACGTCAGCAACCTGCGGCAGCGCCTTTGGCAGCAGGCCGTCACCTCGGCGCAGCGCTGCCGGCGGCACCCGCCGATGGCGGCACCGTCGGGCTGGGTGAGTCCACGCGCCGTCTCGTCATGTTCGTGTGCCACCAGGCTGCACATGCGGCTTAGGTTCCACGATCTGCGGCATTCCCACGTGGCCTACCTGATCGCTGCGGGCTGGGATCTCTACGTGATTCAACTGCGGCTCGGGCACTCGTCGATCAAGACCACGTTCGACACCTACGGACACCTACTCCCCCACGGTGAGCATGATCGGCTAGCGCACCTGGACACCCATTTGTCGGCCGTTCAGCCGTCGTGGTGAGCCGCGCCCTGTGGGGTGACCGGCGGCTGCGGTAGGGCGCAGCCAATGTCAGGTCGTGGCGGTGGCGCGAGTTGGGCTGCGGGCGCGGCGTGCCCTCGGTCAGCGCCATCAGCGTCGTTGGCTGATCGGTGGCGCTATCGCAGCATGCGAGCACGTCTTCGCCGCTGGTGGCGCGCCGTTCTCAGCGGCGTAGCGGCGGCCGTCGTGGCGTTGCTCGGGCTGTCGACCAATGTGGCCTCTGGGCTCACTATCGGCGGAGCCCGCCATGAATCTTGAGGTGACCTCGAACTGGCCGACGCTGCTAGGTTCCGTCGCGCAGCCCAGAAATGACAATCATGCACGTCGATCGTAGGGGTGGTGTGTCGGTGACAGTGGTGCGGCTCGAGGAAATCTCTGCTGGATCCACCTGCTGCTCGGGTTGGTGGTCGGGCCGGGATCAACGGTAGGGCAGTCCTGCTGCCCGCCTCGGTGCGATACACGACTCAAGCGCCGCGGGTACGGCTGCGAAGGACCGTTCGCCCAGCCAGCGGTCGCTTCGGTGCGGCCGCGCTGGCTGGCGCTTAGCCGCGTCATTTCGCAGCGCGCACGCTCATCCCGCCCGGATGATGACGGGGCCGGCCATGGCCGGGATGGTGAGACGGCGCTTCGCCAACGAGGCGGCCGGACCGGTCCGGCGCTGACTAGAGAGGTCGGGTCCCATGGCCGACGTGGAGATCAAGAAAAAGTCCCGGCTCACTCGCAAGGAAGCGGGCGAACGCCTGATCGCCCTGGGCACGAGGTTGACCGAGGGTTCGGTGGCGGAGCTGGCCTTCGACGATGACTCGATCAAGTTCGCGGTAGCCGACCATGTCGAGTGGGAGCTCGAGCTTGAAGTGGACGGCGACGAGGTGGAACTCGAGATCGAACTGAAGTGGTCGGATGCCGTGAAGGCCGCACCGTCGGGCACGGCGAAGCGCACGACCGGCAAGCGTCGCGGCGGCACCGCCGGCTGACCGTTTGCGGCTGCCAGTCGAGCATTTCGACGAAGTCAGGTGTGGCCGGAAGTCGGCGCCCAACTTGTCGTACCGGGTGGCCAGAACACGCCGGTATTCGCACCGGCTAAGCCGCGTTCGACCTGGTTCCGCAGGCTCGCCGTGCACTGGGAACGGCGCTTGGACGTCCATGGCGGGCTTGTCAGCCTGGCCTGCGTCCTGATCTGCTGGCGCCGTTTGATCAACTGGGCCGAGCAGAGATCTGTTGGCAGCTTCTAACTGGGCGTTTGATTCTGGTTCGTTGGCTTACCGGTAGCGGTGTCTGCCAGCTCAAGCGCCTTTGGCTACCCGCTCCCAGTCCAGAAAAGCCGGATAACAGCGGCTTCCAGCCGTCCCGCAGGGACGATTTGCCACCTCATTCGTGTCTGGTTCGGTTGTGCGGTGGTATCACCCACACTCGCAGTCCGCGCCGCCCGCGTATAGCCACCGTACTGCGAGGTTATGACCGATCGCCGCACGTATCCCTCTGACCTGTCCGACGCCCGATGGGCGCTCATCGAGCCGCGGCTGACCGCCTGGCGTCAGGCCCGCACCGACGCCGGTGTCGGCGGCCGGACCGCCACCCATGATCTCCGCGAAATCTTCAACGCGATCCTGTATGTCAACCGCACCGGCATCCCCTGGCGCTATCTGCCCCACGACCTGCCGCCCTGGGCCACCGTCTACGGCTACTACACCGCCTGGACCAGCGAAGGAATCTTCGCTGAGCTGAACTACCAGCTCACTGGCCTGGTCCGCGACAAGACCGGGCGGCAAATCGGCCCCACCGCCTCCATCATGGACAGCCAGAGCGTGAAGACCTCCACCAACGTCCCGGCCGCCACCCAGGGCACCGACGCCGGCAAGAAGATCGTCGGCCGCAAGCGCGGGATCATCACCGACACCCTCGGCCTGATCCTCGCGATCATCGTGACCGCGGCCAGCGTCAGCGACAACGTGATCGGCATCGACCTGCTCGACCGGGCTACGGCCACCTACCCCACCTTGACCAAGACATGGGTCGATGCCGGATTCAAGTCCACGGTTGTCGAGCACGGCGCCCACCTGGGTATCGACGTCGAGATCGTCACCAAGGACCCGCAGGTCAAAGGCTTCAGCGTGGTCAAGTGGCGATGGGCAGTCGAACGCACCCTGGGCTGGCTGATGCAGCACCGCCGCCTCGTCCGCGACTACGAAGCCCGCCCCGACAACTCCGCCAGCATGATCACCATCGCCATGATCGACAACCTCGCCAAGCGCCTCACCAGCGAAACCACCCCAACCTGGCGAGGTACCTAAAGTAGCATAACTCGCAAAGTACGTGAATCAGACGCCCTCTTAGCCACCGCTGCGGCGACAACGCTGTCGTCGAGTGGGGCGTCGCTGCTCACCGTGACCGCGCCGTTGGCGACGTCGATGCCGACACCCTGTACGCTGGGACGTCGGCGAGCTGACTGCTCACCTGGGTGGCGCAGCCACCGCGCGTCATCCCGGCGACCTGGTACACCGTCTGCGTGCCGCCCGGCTCAGCCGCCTCCGCTAAATGCGGGGCGCGGAAGCTTGACCGCGCATACCCCCGGTGATCGGGTCGGTAGATCCTCACCTACTCGTAGTCGACCGACCCGCTGATGGTGGCAAGCCTTACTTGCTGGGGACCTTCACCGCGCCGCTGAGAATGCGGTAGCGGGCCTTCTCCATGTCGTCTTTGTATCGGTTCAGCGCTGTGTTGGACGTCGCGTAGCCGACGCCGTCGACCTTCAGGTCGTAGCGTTTGCTGCCGCCTTCGCGATCGCCCTTGGCGAACGCTTGGATCTCTTGGAAGACGCCGTTGTCGACGCGTTTGAGCATGGAGGTCAGGATGTGCGGCTTGACGGCTTCCGGTGCGCTGGCGTACTGGTCGGAGTCGACCCCGATCGCCCAGACCTTGGCCGGCGCGGCCGCGACCGCTTCGAACACTCCGCTGCCGGAACCGCCGGCCGCCGCGTAGATGACATCGGCCCCGTTGGAGATCAGCTGCCGGGCAGCGGCTGTGCCTTTGTCAGGCGCGCCGAAGCCGCTGAAATCGGGCGGCTTGCTGAGGTAGCGCACGTCCACGGTGATGCCCGGGTTGACGCTGCGTACGCCCGCGGTGTATCCGGCCTCGAACTTGTGGATCAGGGCGACGTCGACGCCGCCGACGAAACCGACTCGGTTCGTCCGAGTGGCGCGGGCCGCGGCAACCCCCACCAGGTACGAGCCCTGCTCCTCGGAGAACAGCAGGGAAACCACGTTGTCCGCGGACACCGAGTCGTCGTCGATGATGGCGAACAGGGTGTCCGGAAACTCCTTGCCGACGGTGCCGACGGCCGTGGCGTACAGGAATCCGACGGCGATGACCGGGTTGCTGCCGCCCTGCGCCAGACCGCGCAGGGTCTCCGCGCGGGCTTGGTCGTTCTCGGCTTCCGTGGTTGCTTCGGTCGCCTGGACCAGTAGTTCCTTCTTCGCGCGGTCGAGTCCCGCGCCGGCGGCATCGTTGAAGCTTAAGTCGCCGCGGCCGGCGCTGTCATAGGCGATCCCGACGTGGATCGTCTCACTGCCCAGGCCGGAGGAGTCGGTCGGCGAGATGGGCACCGTCGCGGTGCACGCCGCCAGCGCCAGTACGAGCGTCCCGGCGAGAAGTCCGGCAGTGATCCGTTTGATCATCTCGGGTCCTTCCTCAGTACCGGAACTGCCCGACCGCGTCGCGCAGCGCGGTGGACATGCGGCTCAGCTCGGCGGCGGCCTCGCGCGAGCGAGCCACTTCCCCGGAGGTGGCGGCGGTGGCGGCCGCGACCGCCCGGATGCTCTCGGCGATACTCGCGGTGCTGGTGGAAGCGGCGACGGCGCCTCGGTTCATCTCTCCGGTGGTGGCGGTCTGCTCTTCCACAGCGCTGGCGATGCTGTTCTGGTAGTCACTGATGCGGCCTACGACGTCGCCGATCAACTCGATCGCAGTGGTCGCGGCCTGGGTGTCCGTCTGGATGGCTTTCACCAGCGAGTCGATCTCGTCGGCCGCGCGGGCGCTTTCCTGTGCCAGGTCCTTGACTTCCGAGGCGACCACGGCGAAACCCTTGCCGGACTCCCCGGCGCGGGCGGCCTCGATGGTGGCGTTCAGCGCGAGCAGGTTCGTCTGCTCGGCGATCGACGTGATCAGCCGCACCGCGTCGCCGATCGCCGCGGAGGAGGTACCCAGGTTGCCGACGGTCCGGTTGGCGGTCTGGGCGGCCGTCACGGCCTCGGCTGCCACCCCGGCGGCCTCGGCCGCGTTCCGGGCGATCTCCTCGATCGAGATGCCCATCTCCTCGGAACCGGCCGCCATCGTATCGACGTTGCGATTGACGTCCTCGGCCGCGCCGGCCACCAGATCCGCCTGCTGCGAGGTGTCGCCGACCGCCTTCGCGAACGCGCCCGAGACGGCGTTGAGCTCGGCTGAGGTCTGGGTCAGCACGCCAGCCTGGTGGGCGACGTCAGACACGATCGTGCGTACGGCGAGGACCGCTTGCCGAAGCGCATCAGCCATCTGGGCCACCTCGTCGCGGCCGTCGGTGACCGGCTCGACGGTGAGATCGCCGGTAGCAACCCTGCGCAGGGCGTCTCGGGCGGCACCGACCGGCCGCACGATGCTGCGGGTCACCACGAAGGCCGACACGGCACCGAGGAGCAGGGCGAGGCCCGTCGCAGCCGCGATGATCCATTGCGCTCGGGCGGCGTTGTCCGCGGAGGAACGGACCGCGGCTACGCTGCGGGCGTCGACCGAGGAGGCGAGTTTCTGCGCGGAGACCATGATGCGGTAATAGCTGTTCCAGCTGTCGTACATCGCGATCTGGTCGGCGTTCCACAACGCTTGGGCAGTGCCCGGTCGGTAACCCGCCACGACCCGATCGTTGGTCGTGACGTAGTTGGCGAGCTCCTGGTTCAGCTCGTCGAAGACCGGCCGCTCGGCGGCGGTCATGCTCGCGACGTCGACGCCGTCGAGGAAGTCCTGGAACGCGTCGCGTTCCTGTTGCCAGGCTTTGTAGGCGACCGAGTCACCGCCGAGTGCGCGGGCAGCGCCGAGGCGGTAGATGTCGTTGATGAAGCTGGCTTGCCAGCCGTTCAGGGTCGCGGCGTGGGTTTTGATCCCGCCGGCCTGTCGGGTGAGCAGTTCGAGGCGCCGTACCTCCGTGGCGGCATCGCGTTGCGCGACGATGGTTGCAAAGGCAACCGCCGCGAGGGCGAGCAGCAGCGTGAGTACGGCGGCAAAGGTGCCGAACAGCCGGGCGCCGATGGTGAAGCGCCGCACGAGGATCGTCCTTCCGGTCGAGGACTCCAGGGTTCGAGCCGGGTGTGCCGGCGTTCGACTCCTACGAACTGGGCTGGCCGCCTCCGCGGCGCACGCCGATCTCCCAGGCGAGGATGTACTGCCGGATCAACCGCGCGACGCCCTCCGAGGTGTCGAAGGTGAGGATCAGATGCTGACCGGGGTCTCCGTGGGGAGCCGCACGCACCGTATGAACAACGCCGTTCAGCTGCGCTTCGTCGGTACCCAGCCACACCGTGGCGCGTACCTGATCGCCAGGGGCGAGTGGCAGGGGCTGATCGATCCAGCAGCGCAGACCGCCCTCGCTGATGTCCAGCAGCACACCGTCGATCGACTGGCCGGCCATGTCGGCGTCGAGCCGGACTAACGCGCCGGCTCCGCCCCGGACGAACTGCCGCCGGTTGTCGTGACGGGCTGGCGCCGTAGGCGCGAGCGTCCACCGGTACGGTGCCTCGTGGGACACCGCGATCACCCGGCAGGGCAGCACCACGCGAGTGCGTGGCGGAGCCCAGAATATCTCGAATTCGCGGCCCGGCTCGAGTACTGCCGGGCCGGCGGTCTCCAGCGGGGCGGCCACCGTGAAAGCGTCGCCGTCGACCGTCTCCAGCCGCGAGCGGAAGTTCACACCATCACCCAGGACGAGGAACACGGGCGTGCCCGGTTCCGGCAACACGCCCGCCGTGGTGCCGCCCGCCGATCCGCTGACGGACACCCGTCCCGTCGCACCGCTCATCAATTGCCTCCGTGGCTGCCCTACACGGCAGGATCCAAACACTTACCCCATCGGCACGTCCTGGGCGATTGTGAGCCTTTCCGGGCACGAGCCTGAGATGACCCGTCCGGTGCAGTCCTGGGCGCAAATGACGGCTGACGCCTATCACGCGGGGCCGCGCCGCACCCGCCGCTGTCGCTCGGGCCGGCGTCACGGGCTCAGTTCGAGGCAGCAGCGGATATCGCCGCGGACCGCTTGCTCGAGAGCATCGGCCAGCCGAGTCTCCTGCATGATCGCGGAACACGCCGGCGACATCGGGCCGTGCTGTTGTCCGAGTCCATTCAGCTGCGCAGCGGCGCAGTCAGCCTGGCAGGGCGAACGACCGCAACAGTTCGCTGATCTCGTCGGCGCCGCGGCGTAGCTCAGCCAGGTCCGCATCGGTGAACGGGCGTGGGTCCGAACCGAGGACGCAGTGCGCGCCCAGAATGGCGCCATTGACCACGATAGGGACACCGGCATAGCTGCGCACACCGTCGATGGTCACCAAAGGGTTGGTCGACTGGTCGACGTCGGTGGTGGCATCCGATACGACGTACGCGGTCCCCGAATTGACGGCGTTGACACAGAAAGACCACTCGATGGGGGTGCCAGCCAGCTCATCCAGCCATCCCTGCAATCCGTACGAGCCAGGGAAGAACTGTGCGTTGTTCAACACCATACTGACCAGAGCAATAGGCTGGCCGAGCCGATCGGCTGTCCGTTTGGCGATGTGGTCCAGCCGGTGGCGTAGTTCCGGGTTGTCCAGGTCAATGCCGGCCATCACTTCGAGACGGTCCGGGACGGCAGGCGCTGGCTCGTGGCTGTTCATGCGGTCATCCCGTCTTTCACGTGTCGTTCGACGAGGCGTTCGTATACCGAGGCGCGTACCGACAGGCCGCGCGCGCACAGGCGGGTCAACGGCGCGGCCGCCTGCATGGCCGTGATCAGCCGGCCGAATGCCGCGTGATCGGTTTCGTCCCCGGTGAGGCCGGAACTGAACAACAAAGTGCGCCAGACATCTTCGGAATGCGGTCCGTAGAAGCCTTGCAATGCCGCCCGGGCAGTCGCCAGCGTCGGCCTCTGCAACTCGTACGCCGCACCAGGCAACGAGACGCCCGGTCTCGCGTTCTGCTCCGCCATCGGTACCCTTCGTCGACTGTGCGCGCGCTTACCTCACCCGTCAGATCGGTCGGGACGCATCGCATCTGAGCCGGCTCAGCCGTCCGCCGACGGGGCAGCGAGCTGTGAGCTGTTGGTCCTCTCTCTCTTCCCCGCCCTTTTCCGTGCGGAGCACGCCGGTCGGTCATGGGCGGGATGGGGTGACCGACGCGGGGACGGCGGGCCGCCAACGGGCCTCGGCGGGATGCAGATTGTTCACGGCAGTGGCCGTGGCCGCGACGTAGTAGTCGAACAGGCGGGTCAGCGCGGTGCGGCGTTCGGGCGGCCGGTCCTCGTCGTGGGCTCGGCTGGTGGCGTAGGCACGGATGAGGTCGTGGAAGGTGTACCGGCCGGGCCCGGTCTGCTGGAACAGAAGGTCCTCGCGCAGGTAGCGCAGCAGCGCCTGGACGGTGGTCAATTCGGTCTCGGCCAGGGCTGTCGCGACTACGCGTCGAAGTCCTGACCGGGATGCAGGGCGAGCAGCCCCAGCAACCGCTGATGGTCGGCGGGTAAGTGCTGGTAGGACTGGTGCAGCGCGAGTTCGACGCCGGTGTCCCGGCGCCGGTCGTGGTGGCGTTCGTCGAGTCGGTCGGCGTGATCGGTCAATGTCCAGCGGGTGTGCTGCGCATGTGCCCGGTGATCTGGCCGAGGGCCACGGGCAGATAGCCGCAGCTCCGCGCGATCTGGGCCGCAGCGTGCGGATCGGAGCCGACGGGCACCTCGGGGACGGCCTGGGCGAAAAATGCCAGGGCCTCGTTGTGGGTGAATCCGTCCACGGACAAGTGGGTCGCGGTCCGCCACATCGTAACCACGCTGACCGACATCATCCGAGTGATCCATGACGCCGATCCTGGCGACAAGGGCGAGATCTACCGCCAGCTCGGGCTGCGGCTGACCCACATCCGGGAAAGCAAAAGTGCTGGCCGAGTCAAGGCCAGCACCGGTGTGCTTACAGTCTGTGTCCGGAGGGGGGACTTGAACCCCACGCGTAGCATCCGTGCGACTTTCAACGGACCAGCGGTCAAACGCGCTTGAACACGTCAGCGGGGCGAATCGCCGCACCTCTTCCTATGGGCTGGGGAGGTGGGCGTCGTGGCTGCCGTAGTTCCGGCGTTGATCCCCGTGGTGACGCCGCGAGATTCTCGGATGTCCTCTTCCCCAGCGCCGGGGAAACGGTTGCCGTTGCCGCTGTCGCGAATGCCAGCCATCCGAGACGAAGGCGTGATCTACGGGCTTGCCGCACTCGACGCCCGCGGCCGAGTGGCTGACCGGCTCGTACTGTCAGCATTGAACCTTTTCCAACCTGACGGTGCTGGTCACGGCAGGTGTGGGTGGCCCGGATATCGATGAGGGCGAGGCTCCAGGTAAGACAGCAGTCGACCAAGATCCGATGCCCCAGCCGGGAGCCTCGCCGTGCTGTCTTACCCCGCCAAGATTCCGCTGTCCAATCGGAGTCTGAACCACCTCGCCGACCGCATTCGGGTCCACCGTCGCCAACGCGGTTCCCGGTGGCGGCGCCTCAACCCCGGTGAGCAGGCATTACTCGTCCTGGCCCACATGCGAAAACGGCGACACTTACACCCGCCTCGCGGCCGGGTTCGGCGTGGCCACCGCCTGGCGCTACGTGCGCGAAGCCGTCGACCTGCTCTCCGCCGCCGCAGACGACCTGGCCACCGCCATGGACCGCATCCGCCAGCTGGCCTTCGCCATCCTGGACGGCACCCTGATCGCGATCGACCGGATCGCCGACCAACGACCGTACTACTCCGGAAAGCACAAGCGCCACGGCGTGAACGTGCAGGTCATAGCGGACGCGGCCGGCTGATCTGGGCCTCGGTGGCGTTGCCCGGCCGTACCCACGACCTGAGCGCAGCCCGCCAGCTCGGCATCATCGACGCCCTGACCAGCGCGGACGTCATGACGTTCGCGGACAAGGGCTACCAAGGTGCCGGTGGCACCATCCGGGTTCCGTTCAAACGCCACCGGTCCCGGCCGAAGCTCCAGCGCTGGCAGAAGCGCTACAACCGCCAGCACGCCCGGATCCGGGTCCGCGGCGAACGAGCCATCGCCACCTTGAAGACCTGGACGCTACTCGCCAAGCTGCGCTGCTGTCCCCGCCGAGCGACCGTGATCGTGCAGGCCATCCTGGTTCTGCAGCACGTTGAAGCCGACCGCTACGCAGGATGAAAAGGCTCAGTGAAGTCTGTGGGTTGGTCTCGACGCTGTGCTCGTCCTCGGTCGGCGTTCGCCGGGTTCCGCTTCCCGGCCGAGGTGATCGTGGTGGCGGTGCGCTGGTACATGCGCTACGGCTTGTCCTACCGAGACGTCGAGGAACTGCTCGCTGAACGCGGCATCCAGGTCGACCCCGTGACCGTCTACCGCTGGGTGCAGCGGTTCATGCCACTGCTGGCCGACGCCGCCCGGTTCGCCCGCCACTCACCCGCTGACCGTTGGTTCGTGGACGAGACATACGTCAAAGTCAACGGAGTCTGACGCTACCTCTACCGGGCGATCGACCAGCACGGCCAGGTCGTCGACGTGCTGCTCTCGACCCGCCGGGACGCCGCCGCCGCTCGCCGGTTCTTCACCCGAGCGCTACGGACGCTGAAGGTGATCCCAAACCAGGTAGTCACCGACGCCGCGCCGGTCTATCCGGGCGTACTGCAGGAGGTGGTTCCCGCGGCGTGGCACCACGTCGAGCAGTACGCGAACAACTCGATAGAAGCCGATCACGGCCAGCTGAAACGCCGGCTGAGACCGATGCGTGGACCCCAGACTGATCGTTGGGCGCAAGTCGTGATCGCCGGGCCCACCTTTATGCAGAATCTGCGCCGCGGCCACTACGAACTCGGAGTCGACGCCCGCCCCGCACTGCGAGTCGCCGCAGCGTTCACCGAACTCGCCCAAGCGCTCTAACCACCTGTCGGGCGGGGCTCAGCCTGTCCGCCGATCTCGCAACGCAACGGAGCCGCTGCACCAGATGGGCCTCGGCCTCGCGTTCGCCGGCAACGACGAACCGTACTGGGTGCAGGAGTCCGCCACCACCCCGAAGCGGCTCACCCTTTGACCGAGCCCGCCACCATGCCGCGGATGAAGAAGCGCTGCAGGGACAGGAAGACGATCAGCGGTACGATCATCGTGAAGAAGCCGCCCGCGGTGATCAGCTGCCAGCCCTGACCCTGCTGGCCGATCAGGCCGGCCAGGTTGACCGTCATCGGCTCGTTCTCGCCGGGGCCGAGGAAGATCAGGGCCACCAGCAGGTCGTTCCACACCCAGAGGAACTGGAAGATCGCGAACGAGGCGAGCGCCGGCACCGACACCGGGATGACCAGCCGCCAGAACGTGGTGAAGTGTGTGGCGCCGTCCACCTTGGCCGACTCGATCAGTTCCTTGGGCAGGGTGGCCATGTAGCTGCGCAGGATGAAGATGGCCAGCGGCATGCCGAACCCGATGTGCGCCAGCCAGACGGCCGGGAAGGTGCCGTTGAGGCCGAACTGGCCGTACAGCTGCAGCAGCGGCACGAGGGCCACCTGATTGGGTACGACGAGCAGACTGACGATCATGATGAACAGCACGTCTCGGCCCTTGAACTCCATGAAGGTGAACGCGTAGGCGGCGAACGCGGCGATCAGGATCGGGATGAGAGTGGCCGGCAACGTGATCGCGAAGCTGTTGATGAATGCCCGGAACATGTTGCTCTCGGTGGCCACCTCGGTGTAGTTCGCCAGCGTCCACTGGGTGGCGTCGAGGGGCGATTTCAGCACCGTCCACCAGCCGGTGGCGTTGGCGGCGTCCGGTTGCCGGACCGAGGTGATGAACAATCCGATCACCGGCACGATCCACAGGAAGCAGATGATCAGCAGGACGGCCTTGACGATCCAGTTGGCCTTGCCGGCGTTCTCGCCTACCCCGCCGAGCTGCCGACGACGGCCGCCCATGGTCTTGCGGTCGGTGACCGGACCGGGCACCGGGGTCGGCGGCGGCCCTTGGCTGACGGCGGTCATCGTCCTGCCTCCTGGGCTCGGAACTGGCGAACCTGATAGATCATGACCGGGATGATCGCCACCATCAGCATGACCACGATCGCCGCGGCGAAGCCGGCGTTGCCGTTGGTGAACAGCTGGTTGTAGAACTCCAGCCCGATCACGTTGGTGTTGAAGTTGCCGTTGGTCATCACGTACACCACGTCGAAGACCTTCATCACGCCGATCAGCACGGTGATGAACACGACCGTGACGGTGGGCCAGATCTGCGGTACGACCACCCGGAAGAACGCCTGCCGCTCGGTGGCGCCGTCGATCCGGGCGGCTTCCAGCGTCTCGGTCGGCACCCCCTTGACCGCCGCGGACAGCAGCACCATGGAGAAGCCGACCTGCGCCCAGATCAGGATGACCATGAGCCAGAAGCTGTTCATGTGGAAGCGTTCCTGCTGCAGCCAGACGACCGGGTCGAAGCCCAGCGCCGTGACGATCGCGTTCTGGAGCCCGATCTGCGGTTGGCCGGCCGGGCGGGCCTCGTACACGAAGCGCCAGATCGTGGCCGCACCGACCATGCTGATCGCCATCGGCAGGAAGATGATCGTCTTGGTCAGCTTCTCACCGCGCGGCCGCAGCCGGTCGGCCAGCACTGCCACGGCCAGGCCCAGGATCACCGTGGCGGTCGGCACGATGACGATCCAGAGCAGTGTGTTGAACAGCGTCTGGAGGAATGCTTCCGAGGTCAGTAGTTGCCGATAGTTGTCGAGACCGACCCACTCGGTGGAGGTCCGGTTGGCGAAGCTGTAGACGATGGTCTGATACGCCGGATAGATCAGGAACAACCCGATCGCCGCCACCGCGGGCAGGATGTAGACGTACGGTTTGATCCGGTCCTCCCAGGGCCCCGGCAACCGCTCGGCGAGCTTGTTGAGCAGGTAGTAGAGCACCAGCGCGCCGCCTACCCCGGCTATGATCGAGATCAGCGCGGTTATCACTTTCGCGGTCATCACCGATCAGCTCCTAGTAGTCCGGCCAGCTCTCGTCGATGTCCCTGAGTACCGTGGCGGTGTCCTCCTGGCCGGTCACCCAGATCACCATCCCGCGCCAGAAACTGCCCGAACCCACCTCGCCGGGCATGGTGTCCGAGCCGTCGAACACCGCCTCGGTGGAGGAGTAGGCGATCTCGGCGATGGCGCGCATCGTCTCGTTCGGGTACTTCGACCGGTCGAAGTCCTTCCACGGGGAGATGAAGCCGCCGTCGGGCGCCAGCTGGTTGCCGAACTCCTTGCTGGTGATGAACTCCAGTACCCGCACAGTGTCCGGGTTGTCGTTGAACAGCCCGGCCAGGTCGCCGGCGCCGAGCACCGGCTGGCCGGCGCCCGCCTGCACCGGGGGCAGCGGGAACACGCCGGCCTCGGTGTCGATGTTCTGCACGATCGGGTCCGGGAAGTTGCCTGGCTGGGCCAGGAAGCTGGCCTGGCGGTGCAGGAAGCACTTCGGCGGGTTCTCGAACATCGGGTTGCCGGCGGTGGCGAAGTTGGTGCTGGCGATCGACCGGCGGCCACCCAGCACGTTGCCCTCGGTGAACCAGATCTTGCCGATCTCGTCGACGGCCTGCTGGATCACCGCGTCGTTGAACGGGATCTGGTGGCTGGTCCACTGCTTGTACTTGGCGGCGCCACCGACCCGCAGGACGTAGTCCTCCACCCAGTCGGTGGCCGGCCAGCCGGTCGCGGCCTGGCTCTCGATCCCGACGCACCACGGTGGCGTACCGTCCGCCTTGATCCGCTCGGTCAGCGCCAGCAGCTCCTGCTGCGTCTCCGGAACCGTGTACCCCTTGGCTTCGAACGCCTTCTTCGGATACCACACCAGGCTCTTGACGCTGGTGGACATCGGGATCGCCCAGACCTTGCCCTCGGCGTCGCTGGCCGCGTCGAACAGGTACATGTTGTTCTTGTTGTACTGGTTGGTGTCGACGACCGTGCTGAGGTCGATCAGCCGGCCGGACAGCGCGATGTTCAGCGTGATGCCGGGCTGCGGGAAGATCGCGACGTCCGGCAGGTTGTTGCCGGCCACCCGGCTGCGGATCAGCTTGTCGAAGTCCGGCGTCGAGGACAGCCGGACCTTGATGCCGTTCCGGTCCGCCCACGGCTGCACGATGCCCTGGAAGCTCTGCGACTGGTCGCCGCTGAAGCCGTACATCACCTCGACCACGTCGTCCTCGGCGCCGCGGTTGCGGCCGGCTCCGGGTTCGGCGAGGCACGCCGAACCGGTCAGGCCCACGACCGCCGCCACGGCAGCGCCCCGGATCACCCGCCTCCACCTGTGCATACCGGCTCCGTCGAACGAGATGTGTCGATCACGTGACTCAACTCACACACTTCGCCCCCTCTGGGAGGCTGTCAACCTTGCGGACCCTCCCTTCTGGATTCGGCGTCACGTCCGTTCGCCTGACCGGCCCGGCGGCGCACGTCTGCCTCGATGTGCGGACGCATTCCGGGGAGGAACTATGCGAGTCCATCGGGCATCCGCGTGTCTCGACGCGGTCGTCATCGCGGCGGCGGTCGGGGCCACGCCGGCGATAACATGCGTGCCGATGCATATAGGAACGTAATGACGTTAAACGCTGGGATCGCTGTGCCCTGCGAGCTAGGGCTTGGTGCGGGGCGGGCCTGAGCGATGTCCTGTCAACGCTTTCGCGGACGTCCGAACGGCTCGGGACACACTCCATGGCCTACCGTGGAGGCATGAACCGCCTCGGCAGGCGTGACGTCGGCGCAGGCGTACGCCCCCGCCGAAGCTGCGCTGGTTCGCGCCGTCCGGAAGCCGTTGAAGTCGTGTCGCCGCACCGGACCTGCACCGGGACGACACAGTGAATTCCGCGCACCCGGATCCGGCCTTCCCGAGCCTGCACGGTCGCCCCCAATACGGATGGGTGAACGATCCGAACGGCTGCTCGTTCATCAACGGCCGCTACCACCTGTTCTTCCAGTACAACCCCGACGCGCCCGTGCACGACGGGATCAAGTGGGGACATGTCAGCTCGGCGGATCTGCTCCACTGGCGGCAGCACCCGATCGCATTGGTCAACCGTCCCGGCGAGCTTGACGAGTACGGGTGCTGGAGCGGCTCGGTGACAGACGATGCCGGCGTGCCCACCGCGGCGTACAGCGCCGTTGCCGACAAAAGCTTCCGATCGGTCGTGCTGCTCGCCCGGAGTGACCGAGACATGCTGCGCTGGCACCAGGACCGGGAGCCCGCCGCCGGCATGCCGGACGATCCGGCCATCAGTCACGCACGAGACCCGTTCCTCTTCGAGGCCGACGGCCGCCGATACGCCGTTCAAGGTGCTGGGCACACGCACGGCAGTCCGCGGATACTCGTCTATGGCTGCGACGACCTAACCTCGTGGACAGGGCTGGGAACGCTCCTATCGAGCGACAACCCGATCGCAGCCGAGGCGGCGCCGGCGAATATCTGGGAGTGCCCCAACCTGCTGCCCCTCGATGACCGATGGATCTTGATCGTCTCACTCTGGCGTCACGTCGACGGCACCCAGCGCCTAGCCGGGGTGAGGCACCTCATCGGTGATCTTGAAATTGGATTGGATGGCCCACGCTTCACACCCGTCGGCGGCGGAGAACTCGACCGAGGCCCGTGTTTCTACGCCCCGCAGGTCCTGCGCCATGACGGCCGGGTCCTGCTGTGGGCATGGTCCTGGGAGCACGGCCGAACGCGGGAAGACATCGCCGGGGCCGGCTGGGCCGGCGCGCTTACCTTCTGCCGTGAGTTGTCCCTGCTCGGTGACACGCTGGTGTCGAGGCCGGTGCCCGAACTCGCCGGGTTGCGCCGGGAGGCACTGCAGATCCCCTCGGATCAGCCGTTCACCGCCACCGCCTACGACATCGAGTTGCACCCCGATGCACGACAAGCGACACTGTGGCTGGTCGATGGCGGTGACGAACAGTTGGTCGCTGAGGTCGACCTCGCACCGTCCCCCGTGGTACCGCCGCGCATCCTAGTTGACGGATCCATGATCGAAACCTTCGATGGCACGGCCACTGCCTACACAACCCGGGCGTATCCGACAATGACCAGCCGTTGGCTTCTGCGGCTCGCGCAGCCCGCGCCCATCAGCGCCTGGCAGCTCGGGCTGCAATAGAGGAAACACCGGCCTTGCAGAGAAGGCCTCTCGGGTCAACATTCAGCTAGAGCTGGTGCCAGTCGGCGGGAACCGGCCGGATGTCGACCCGGCCTGATCCGACCCTGGCCAGCGGGACGTCGCCGCCTGGGAAGCCGCCTGGTGGCTGCCCGATGGGGGACGCCCGATGTCACCCGGGTCGGCTGGATGAACACCGTGCGGGCGTTGAAGATGGCCCTGAAGGGTGCCAGTTCGAGGATTCGAGGCTGTTGCACCGGTTGCGCCTCGCCGCCGACTACCCGGCCGGTAGGAGTGAGGACAGTCGGCGGCAGCAAGGCGGCAGACCAGAGTGCCGGCAGTGGG
>NZ_JADQTO010000044.1 GCF_015704865.1 Actinoplanes aureus
ACCAGCAACCAGGACCGCGCCGACGCCCTACCCGGCTGGCTCCACACCTACAACTACCATCGAGCCCACACCGCGCTCGGAGGCCAGCCACCCATCAACCGCGTCAACAACGGTCCTGGTCACTACACCTAGATCCCGCAGCCTCCCAACGACGGCCCCAGATCCCCGCGATGTCGCCCGACGTGCCGGTATCACAGGCAGATGGACCGGCTCGACGACCGCAACCGCGCCCACAGCAAGGGCCCCCGACAAGCCGGATCAACCTCGCCTCGGAGGTCGACCTCGCACGCCCAGGACATGCCGGACCGCATCCGCGATCACTCCGGCGGCTCCAGGAAGAGAGCGGAGAGCCGCGGCAGCCGGCGGCGCATCTCGTCCTCGTTGTCGAAGTCCCAGAGGTCGCCGACCTCCGGACGAGTCCGTGGTCGGTCGCCAGCCGCCGGTAGCGGCTCCCCGGTCGCCTTCTCGTAGGCCCGCGCGGCGATGGAGAGCACCTCCTCGGCCTCGAAGACCGCACCGTTCTCCGACGCGGCCTGCACGGCGGGCAACCCGGCCAGCACATCCGGCGACTGGACCGAGGTCGAGACGGCCTTGCGCCCGTGCGCGACGAGCCAGCCGCGGAAGCTGTCGAAGCCCTCCTCGGTGCAGCCGCCGTTGATCAGGTAGGCCGCCGCCCACAGGTCCTCCGTGCCGGACGCGGCGAGCACCTTGTCGAGGTGGCGGCCCCAGGCGACGATCTCCTCCGGATCGCGCGTGGCCAGGTCGGCGACGGCCCGGTCGGCCACCTCGGCGGGCGAGGCCGGCCGGTCCGCGGTCGCACGGTCGATGACCGCCCAGAAATCGTCGGTTCTCATGGCTGCGATCCTCCCAGTGGGGTACGACAATTCCGCCGGCGACAGGATGAGGACATGCGGCCGATCTCGTTGCCCGACGTACCGTACGACGCCACCGCCGTACGTCCCTCCTGGTCTGATCTTCCGACGCCCGTGCGGGAGGCAATCTCTGCGCGCCTCGGCGCGCCCGTCACCGCCGCGCGCAGCGCAGGCGGCGGCTTCACCCGCGCTTTCGCCGCGGTGCTGAGCACCGCGGCGGGCGAGA
Organism: Actinoplanes aureus; assembly: GCF_015704865.1. Taxonomy (GTDB): domain Bacteria; phylum Actinomycetota; class Actinomycetes; order Mycobacteriales; family Micromonosporaceae; genus Actinoplanes; species Actinoplanes aureus. The sequence continues at coordinate 1,099 of NZ_JADQTO010000044.1, forward strand.
GCGCCTTCGTCAAGGCAGCGGCGCTGCGGGATCCGACCTCTGAGTGGTACGCCCGAGAGCACGCGATCACCTCCGCCCTGCCCCCTGAGGTCAGCGCCGCCCGGCCCAGCTGGACGCTCGCCGAGGCGGGATGGTTCGTCCTGTGCCTGGAGACGATCGACGGCCGTATCCCGTCACTGCCCTGGTCCCCATCCGACCTGGACGCGGCCCTGTACGCCTGGTCGGAGGCCGCCTGGGCACTGGCCGACCCCACGCCCGAGCTGCTCGCGGTCGGTCTGCCCAGGCTGCCGGACATCCTGCGCGCCGAGATGTCCTGGTGGTCACTGATCGAGTCGGGCCGCGAACCGATGCCGGCGACCGCACACGGCACCGTCGCGCCGGAACGGCTGCGCGAGCTCGCCGGACTCGAACGCCGGCTGCCGTCGAAGACCGGCGGCTCCGGGATGTGCCACGGTGACCTGCGCGTCGACAACGTGCTCATCGACGGGTCCGGCAAGGCCTGGCTCTGCGACTGGACCTGGCCGTGCCTCGGCGCGCCCTGGTACGACGTCGTGACGCTGCTGATCAGCGCCTACGCCAGCGGCCTCGACGCCGACGCCTACATCAAGAAGTGGCACCCGCCGGTCGACGGGGTGGACGGCGCGCTGGCGGCGCTCGCCGGGTACTGGCTGGTGCGCGCGGCGGACGGCCCCAGCAGTGCTTCGCCACACAGTCGGCAGCATCAGCTGTTCAGCGGCCGGCAGGCGCTGGCCTGGCTGGCACAACGCCGGGGCTGGAGCCACACCGCCACGCCGGGGAGCCGGTGAACGCTCGCCCTTCCCCGGAGCCGTTTTGGCGGCTCGCAGGGGTGCTGGTAGTCTGGCTCATCGCGTGTGGTGACGCGTTTATGTCGGCTGTACTGGCTTCCAGTCAGAGCGGGCGACCGTGGTGACCACCGCTTGAGACCGTTTTCCGAACCTAGTCAGGACAAGGCTGTCGCGTGGCGAACATCAAGTCCCAGATCAAGCGCAACCGGCAGAACGAGAAGGCCCGTCTGCGCAACAAGTCGGTCAAGTCGTCGCTGAAGACCGTGATTCGCAAGCTTCACGAGGCGAGCGACGCCGGCAACACCGAGACGGCCACCGCGCTGCTGCGTGACGCTTCGCGTCAGCTGGACAAGGCTGTCAGCAAGGGCGTCATCCACAAGAACCAGGCGGCCAACCGCAAGTCGGCCATCGCCAAGAAGATCGCCTCGCTGTCTGCCTGATCCGTTGCGGATCAGGTCACGGTCGCACGGACGCGGCCGCTGACATCGTTCGCCATACCCGGCGAACCAGGCTTCCGTGAGACGGGCATCGCCGGACCTTCGGGTCCATGGCGGTGCCCGTTTCCGTGTTTCCCTGATGGCCCCGCCGTTCCCAGGCGGCCGCCACGGCCGGTGCCCGCTTCCCGCTGATGGCCCGCCGTTCCAAGGCGGCCGACCTGGATCGGTGCCTGCATTTCGCTTCCTCGCTGGTGGTCCTGCCGTTCCAAGGCGGCCGACCACGGCCGCTGCCCGCTTCCATTTCCGCGCTGATGGCCCGACGTCCCAGGCGGCGGGCCGCGGCCGGTGCCCGCTTCTTTCTCCGACGACGCCGCCGGTGGAGGCAGCGGCGGCAGGCCGGAAGCGGAACCGCCTAGCCACCGGCAAACCGGCTCAGAGCGGCCGGATCCGACCCGGCTCTCGAGCTGCGGTTTCCTACTCGTAGCGGCGCACGGCCGACTGGCGGGCCATCTGCTGACGCACGTCATGGTCAGCCCAGGCTCGCTGCCCAGGCCCTGTACCTGCGGACGACGCCCGGGTCGCCGCGTCCTCGCCCTGCGCCTGCCCGTAGGACGCCCGCGCTAAATCAGCGACCGGCATGGCACCCGGCCTGTTGGTGAACGGAGGCCCGGCGACCGGCTCGTCGCCGTTACCCACCGACTCTTCCCGGCCCCCGATCATCGGGTGAGCCGGCTGGAACCCCGCATTTTCGTACCCGGCACTGTTCCGATCGGAAACGACGCCGGCGCCCGGCGCGCTGCCCGCAGGGAATGGCTCAGCGAATCCGGGCGTGGCCACGCTATTCGGGCTTCCGAGATGCGGCTGGGGCACCGCAGGCATCGTGTCGGAATACGGCCCCGCCGGAGGCACCGCACCGGGATACGAGCCGGTCAAGGGGGCGTCGGAGTACGAGCCAGCCAGCGACGCCGCACCAGGATGCAAGCCAGCCGGAGGCACCGCATCGGAATAGGAGCCGTTCAGGGGGCTGGCGTCGGAATACGAGCCAGCCGAAGGCGCCGCACCGGAATAAGGGCCGCTCAAAGGGCCGCTCAAAGGGCTGGCGTCGGAATACGAGCCAGCCGAGGGCGCCGCGCCGGGATAGGGGCCGGTCGAGGGCGTCGCGCTGGGGTACAACCCGGTCGCCGGCATCGCGGCCGGCCGCAGCACGGACGCGCGGGCGACCCCTGGCCGGGACGCGGCCGGAGGCTGAACGAAGGTGCCGGCGACCAGGTCGTTGAACTTGACCATCAGAGCCACCGTGACCGGAAGCACCAGGACGCCCCACCAGCTGACCAGCTCCGCCAGGGCCAGCAGGATCCCGAGCACGACCGCGCCCTCGAGAAAGACGAAACAGAGCAGTCCACTCGGCGCGAGGTGCCGTAACCGCAGCACCCGGGCGTAGAGGGGCGGAGCGGCCGTCTCCGCACGGCGGGACCGAATCGTACGGGTCAACGGGCACCGCCGTCTCGCCGCGCCGCCGCCACCGCGAACACGGCCTGCTCGAGCGCGTAGCCACGGTCCTCGGCGCCGCCCTTGACGGCCGCGTTGCAGTCCGCCGCCGCTCGCATCGCGTCGACCAGACCCTCCGGCGTCCAGCCCCGGCTCCGCTCCTGGGCCCGCTGGATCTTCCAGGCCGGCATGCCCAGGGTGCTCGCCAGCTGATACGGGTTACCGCGTCCGGCGGAGGCGACCCGAGCAACCGTCCGCACACCGTCGGCGAGCGCGTCCGCGATCGGCACCGGGTCGACGCCGACGTGGAGCGCCCAGCGCAGGGCCTCCAACGCGCCCGGCAGGTCACCCACCATCGCCGCGTCGGCCACGGTGAAACCGCTGACCTCGGCCCGCCCCCGGTAGTAGCGAGCCACGGTCGCCTCGGTGATCTTGCCGTCAGTGTCGGCGAGCAGCTGCGAGCAGGCCGCGGCGATCTCCCGCAGATCGTTCCCGACCGAGGCCAGCAGGGCGGACGCGGCGGCCTCGTCACACCGGGCGCCATTTCGGCGGAACTCGTCCCGGACGAACGCGATGCGCTCGCGATCGCTCTTCAGTTTCGCGGCGGGCACGACGGTGGCACCGGCAGCACGCAGACCGTCGGCGAACGCCTTGCCCTTCGCGCCGCCCGGATGCGTGACGATCAAGGTCACGTCGGGGTCGGGACTCTTCGCATACGCCAGCAGGGCGGCACTGAGGTCTTTCCGTGCATCCTGACCGCTCCGGACCACCAGCACCCGCCGGCCGCCGAAGAGCGACGGGCTCAGCATCTCGGCCACCTCGCCGGCCACCAGCGCCCCCGCCTCATACTCCCGGACGTCGGCGCCGGGGTCGGTGGCCCGCGCGGCTTCCACGGCCGCGGCGACGGCGCGGGCGACGAGCAACTCCTCATCGCCTTGGACGAGCAGCAACGAGGCGGGTGGCACAGAATTCACGTGCAACATCGTCGCACGGTGCACCGACAAGTCCGCGAGCCTCACTCCTTAGCGCATGGACGCCGATCACCGAATGCGAAACCCGACATATTGTCCGACGAAGATGCCTCCTTGGTCGTAGAGTCGCTTGCTCAGGCCCGACGCCGCCCAGGCAGACCACATCCGTTTCGTCCCATATTGAGGCTAATCGTCCAAAACGGATCGCTCACCGGATCCCTCCGCCGGGCGTGTCGCTACAAGGATCTGCGTAACAAGAACTACCAAGAGCCCTCACTCCGCCGGCGGATCGCCGCGGGCCGCGACCGCAAGCCCATCCCCCGCCAGCACCGCGGCCACATCTCCCGACTCATCGGTACGCAGAATCCGCGCCCCACCCCGCGCCAACCGAGCCAGCACCGGCGCATTCGGATGCCCGTAGTCGTTGCCCAAGCCCACCGACACCAGCGCGACAGCCGGGTCCACCGCGTCCAACAACTCCGGCGCCTGCAACGCGCTGCCGTGGTGGGCCACCTTGAGCACATCCGCGCGCAGCCCACCCGCACCGAGCTTGCCGACGAGGTCCTCCTGCTGCTCGATCTCCGCGTCACCCGGCAGCAGCACACTCCGGCCGCTGATCGTCGCGCGCAGGATCAGCGAGTTGTTGTTCGGGTCGGAGTTGGTGCCGCGCAGTTCGTCGATCGGCCCGAGCACCTCCACCCGGAGTCCGCCGGTGTCGTACGCCCATCCGGGCCCCACCGCCCGCACCGGTATCCCGGCCCGGGCGGCCGCGGCCTCGACGTCAGCCCGGCCGCCCGCCGGTTCCGGCCAGTCAGGCCCGATCACCGCGGCCACCTGGCGGCCGCGGAACACCCCGGTGACGCCGCCGACGTGATCGGCGTGGAAGTGGCTGACCGCCAGCAGCACCACCTGGCTGATGTCGAGCCGGCGAAGGCAATGGTCGACCCCGTTCGGTTCCGGGCCGGCGTCGACCACGATCGCCCGTCCCGCTCCGGCCGGAAGCACGACGGCGTCACCCTGGCCCACCGCGCAGGCGACCACCAGCCAGCCGGGCGGCGGCCAGCCGGAGGCCAGGATCCGCACCGGCAACGCTCCGAGGATCGCGCCGAGAGCGACGACGGCCGCCAACCGGCGTACGAGAGCCCGTCGCGCCGCGACCAGGAACGCGACGGTGAGCGCGGCGAGCAGCAGCCCACCGGCCGCCCCGCCCGGCCAGGGCAGCGCACCGGCCGGCACCCGCGCACCAGCATGGGCGATGAGCACCAGCCACTCGGTCGGCCAGTGCCCGAGCCAAGCGAGGAACCCGGCGCCGGCCGGCCACACCGGCGACAGCACGGCGGCACCGACACCGAGCAGGGTGGCCGGAGCGATCGCCGGCACCGCGACCAGGTTGGCGGGCACCGAGACGAGGCTGACCGTGCCGGAGAGCGCGGCGACCACCGGGCCGCAGGCCACCTGAGCCGCGGCCGGGACCGCCAGCGCCTCGGCGACGCCGGCCGGGCATCCCCGCCGCCGCAGGCCGTCACGCCAGGCCGGTGCGAGCAGCAGCAGGCCGGACGTCGCCAGCACGGACAGGGCGAAGCCGGGATCGGCAGCCAGTTCCGGGTCCGCGACGACGAGGACGGCAGCACCCGCGGCCAGCGCCGGAACCGCGGCCCGGGGACGGCCGGTGGCCAGGCCCAGCAGCCCGATGGCGCCCATCGCGGCCGCCCGCACCACACTGGGCGACGGCCGGGCCAGGATGACGAAGCCGGTCAGCGCGACGACGCACACGCAGGCGGCGAGCACCGGACCGGCCCGGGCCCGGCGCACCACGAACAGCACGACACCCAGGACGATCGCGACGTTGGTGCCGGAGACCGCCGTCAAGTGGGTCATGCCGGTGGTCCGGAAGTCCTCCTCCAACGCCGGGTCCAGCCGGCTGGTGTCACCGACCACGAGGCCGGGCAGGAGGCCGCCGGACTCGTCCGGCAACGGCTCGCAGGCCAGTTGAAGTCCCGCACGCAGCACGCCCGCGCCTCGCTGCGCCCACGATGGCTGACCGATCAGTGCCGGTGGCTTGCGCGCCGAGATCACCGCCGCTCTGAGGTCGCCGGGGCGCGGCGAGGTGAGGCGCCCGGTGGTGGTCAGCCGCTGCCCGGGCAGGAGTCCGCGCCATCCCGGGTCGGCTCCGAGCACCAGCGCCCGCGCCGACAGCCGCACCGGCTGCTGTTCGTCGGCCCGCACCGTACGCAGTTCGACCGCGACCAGATAGGTCGGCGGCCCGGCCGAGCGGGCCAATAGCCGCGGATCGTCCCGGACGATCACCTCCACCTCCACCGGTCCGCCCGCCTTCACGAGGGCGACAAGCGCGTCCGCCTCCCGAACCGACATCCGAGCCGCGGTGGCGATCGCCCCGCATCCGGCACCCAGGACCACCGCCACCGCGATCCAGCGCAGCGCCACCGCGCGAAGCCAGTCCGGCAGACAGGCGCGGCGCCGGTCCGGCAGACCGGCACGAAGCCCGTCCGGCAGACCGGCGGGAAGGCCCCGCCGAGCACCAGCAGCGGAGCGTCGCCGGCAAAGCAGAAGCATCGCCGCGACGGCCAGGGCCACCAGACCCAGGGCGAGCCCGAAAACAGCCGAGAGGTGCAGTGCGACCAGCGCGGAAAGCCAGGTCCCCACGGTGAAACCGGCGAGCCGTAGGTCCGGCACGTCCCCGCTCATCAGACCGTCACCAGGTCCTTGAGCTGCTCAAACCGGGCGTCGCCGATGCCGTCCACCTTGCGCAGGTCACCGACGGCGCGGAAGCCACCCTGGGCATCGCGGGCGTCCAGGATGCGCTGCGCCAGCACCGGTCCGACACCGGGCAGCGCGTCGAGGTCCGCGAGGGTCGCCGTGTTGAGGTTGACCAGCGCACCGGGTGCTCCGGGCGCGGCCCCGGAGACGCCGGAGCCCGGCACGGGAGCGCCTGGAGCGGCGGCGACGCCCACCATGATCAGTTCGCCGTCGGTCACCCGTCGGGCCAGGTTCAGCATCGCCACGTCGACGCCGGGCTCGGCGCCGCCCGCGGCGGTCAGCGCGTCGGCGACCCGGGCGCCCGGTGCCAGGCGGACCAGGCCCGGCTTACGCACCTTGCCACCCACGGCGACCACCACCTCGCCTGGTACGCCGGCGGGCGCGGAGGAGGAGGCGCTCGCGGTTCCCTCGAAGGAGGGTGCGACGTGATCAACCCGCGGCCGGGCCCGCCAGGCCAGGAAGGCCGCGATCAGCACGACGGCCACGGCGACCGCGGCCAGCGCCCGCACTCCCGGCCGGCCGGGATCGAAGGCGTGCAGCCAGGCACGCCGTTCGCCGCCGAAGGCGCCGTCCCCGGTCAGCTGGGCCGGCTCAGCCGGAGAGGAGCCCAGAGCGCCGGAAGCGCCGGACCGACCGGGACCCGAGCCCGAAGAACCGGAAACCCCGGACCGACCGAGAGCCGAGCCGGAAGAACCGGAAAGGCCGGAAGGACCAGAAGAAGCGGAAAGGCCAGAAGAACCAGGACCACCATCCCCGCCCGCAGAACTGGAACCACCCGGCGATCCTGAAGAAAGGCCTGACGAGAGAACGGCCTCTGTAACGCCAGACCACCCCTCAACGCTGTAAGGGCTGGAAGGACCTGGCCCGGCCGCACCCGGACCGGGCCAGAAATCAGCGAACCCGGGAGCCGAAGATGATGCGGAAGCGCCGCCGCCCCGCCCATCCCCCGCACCACCGGCGGACCGCCTCACTAAAGGGTGACCCGTCTCCTCCTCCGACCACGCCGGAATGATCTCCGCCCAGTCGAGCCGGCCACCCTCCTCTGCCAGGTCAGCCCGCTCCTCGGCGGGAAGCCGGTCGAGCACCGCCCGCAGCCGCGCTTCGACGACGTCACCGCTATCCTTCGCCTCTCGCACGCTCCAGAAAGTAGGTAGTTCGCCGCCCCACCGCCCGCGCCCCTGTGGACGGTCCGGCACTGTGGACAGCCCCCACGACCCTCGCCCCCGTGCTAAGGACTGCCTTGTGACAACGACCGAAGCCCTCGCGGCGGCCGCCCGGAGGCTGCGTGCCGCCGGCTGCGTGTTCGCCGAGGAGGAGGCGGCGGTGCTCAGCGAGGCGGCCGAACACGACAGCGGCGCGCTGGCCGTGCTGGTGGAGCGCCGCGCCGCCGGTGAGCCCCTCGAACAGGTCACCGGTTATGCCGATTTCTGCGGCGTACGGGTCCGGTTGCGACCCGGCGTCTTCGTGCCCCGGGTGCGCAGCGGCCTGCTGGTCCGGCTCGGCGCCGAGGCCGCACCGCCGGACGGCCTGGTCGTGGATCTCTGTTGCGGCTCCGGTGCGCTCGGCCTGGCCGTCCGGCACCGGGTGCCCGGAATCGCCCTGCATGCCGCCGACATCGACCCGGTCGCGGTCGCCTGCGCACGGGAGAACCTGGGCGAGAACGTGTACCTCGGTGATCTCTTCGAAGCGCTTCCGGCCGCCCTTCGTGGCCGGGTCGACGTGCTGCTGGCGAACGTCCCCTACGTGGCGACCAGGCACATCGACCTGCTGCCGGCGGAGGCTCGGGAGCACGAGCCGCGCACCGCTCTGGACGGCGGCGACGACGGGCTGGCCGTGTTCCGGGCGGTCGCGGCGGGAGCGGCCGAATGGCTCGCACCTCGGGGTGTGCTGCTCTCGGAGATCACTGAGGCGCAGGCGGAGACCGCGCGAGAGATCGCCGCCGGGAACGGATTGACGGCAACCATCACGACTGACGATGATCTCGACTCCCTAGCGATCATCGTCCGTAAGCCCCTGCAAAGACCATAAGCAAGCCCCTGCAATAGACCATAAGAAGGCGCGAGAGGACAGGCGTCGTGGGCCTCATTCGGAGGATCGCCCGGGCCCGGCTGGCAGCCCGGGTGATCCGGCGGCTGCGTCAGGCGGGTGTGACCGACACGCGCTACCACGCCGCGGCGTTCGAGATCCGGTTCACCGCTCCGGGCGACACCGAGCCGACAATCCTGCAGCTCGAGCCGCTGCTGGCGGAACGGCACCGGCGCAAGGCGGCCGACGACTACGTGGCCGGGCTGATCCGTACCCCCGGCCTGCCGGCCGATTGGTCCGCGGCCGCGCCGATGTTGCGACCGGTGCTGCGCGGCTTCGCGCCGGGCGCGCCGCTGCGCCGCCCGGCCTGGCCATTTCTGTCCGAGTTCGTGGTGGTCGATCAACCAGACACCATGACGTACGTGACCCCGGCTCAATTGACGACCTGGGACGTCACGGCCGACCTGGTCTTCGCGAGAGCCCGCGCCAACCTGCCGGGCGCCGTGCTGAAGGGCGTGGCGACCGGCCCGATCGTGGTGCGGTTCGTCGACGACGGGGACGCGTACTGGACCTCGCACCTGCTGCTCGAGGGCTGGCTGGGCCGGCTCGCCGAGCAGGTCGGCGGCGTCCCGGTGGCGTTCGCCCCGGAGCGCGGCACCCTGCTGGTCACCGCGGACGGCGGCGAGCACCTGCCCGGGCTCTTCGTCCAGGCCGAGGAGCTGTTCCTGAGCTCGGCGCGAGGATTGACCCCGATGGCGTACGTGAGCGACGACGACGGCTGCACCGTCCCCTACTCCGCACCGCCCGGCCACCCGCTGCGTCCCCTGGTCCAGCGGGCCGAACGGGTGCTGGCGGTACGCGAGTACGCCCGGCAGGCCGCCGACTCGGCCGACCCGCTCGCCGCACTCACCCTCGCCGGCTCCGTGACGGACGGCTGGCGTACCCGCGCGGTGTGGGACCGGGACGCTCCCGCCCTGCTTCCGGAGGCGGACGAGGTGCAGGTCGGCGACCGTACGCTGCCGTGGTCCGCACTGGCGCCGCACCTAACCCGGGTGGAGGACTCGCATCCGCCCCGCTGGTCCGCGACCGGATGGCCGGAGGACCTCTAGCGGCGGTGCACGACGACGCCGGCCAGCCCGGGACCGGTGTGGGCGGCCACCACCGCGCCGACCTCGGTGAGGTAGCAGTCGCGCAGCTGGTCACCGAGCCGCACGCTGATCGCGTCGACCAGCGCCGAGGCCCGGTCCGGGGTGCCCAGGTGATGCACGGCCACGTCGGCCTCGCCGTCACCGGCCGCTTCCACCGCCAGGTCGACCAGGCGGGTGAGGGCGCGCCCGGCGGTGCGGACCTTGTCGCGGACCACCACGGCACCGTCCCTCACGTGCAGGATCGGCTTGACCGACAGGGCGGTGCCGACCAGCGCGGAGGCCGCCCCGATCCGGCCACCGCGGCGCAGGAACTCCAGCGTGTCGACGTAGAAGAAGGTGCTCACCCGCTGCGAATGATCGGCCGCGGTACGGCGTACCGTCTCCAGGTCTTGCCCTTGGGCTGCGGCCGTGGCCGCGGCAAGCGCCGGAAAGCCCAGTCCCATCGCGGCCGTTCCGCTGTCTACGACCTGGACTCGCGGGCCGACCTCGGCCGCTGCCAGCTGGGCGGCCTCGTAGGTGCCGGAGAGCTTGGCCGACAGGTGCACGGAGACCACGCCGTCGGCGCCGGCGTCGAGCAGCCGGCGGTATTCCGCGGCGAACTGGGACGGCGCGGGCCGGGACGTGCTCACGGCGGCACGGCGGGTGCCGAGTGCCCGGGCGACCTCGGCCGGCGAGATCTCCAGGCCCTCCAGCCCGTCCCAGCCGTTGATGACGACGGTGAGCGGCACGATTGTCAGGTCATACGTGCCGCTCAGCTCACCCGGCAGGTACGCGGTGGAGTCGGTCACGACCGCGATGGTCATGCACGCAAGGTACTTGATGTAGGCCCGGTTTACTCAGTTGGCGGCCACCGAGGAGACCACGAACGGCTCACCCTGCATGCAGGTGGTCATCATGCCGGTCTCGGCCTTGCCGACGACCGTGACCTCGCTGCCGACCTTGACGGACTTCTCCATCGCGTCGTCCTTGAAGATCAGCAGATGATCGCCGCTGCCGTCCTTGAGCAGCAGGCAGCCGGGTTCCACGCCGGCGGTGACCGTGCCGGTGAGAGTGGTTCCGTCGGCGGGGGCCGAGGACGGAGCCGCGGAGGGGATGGTGGAGGAGGTGGCCGGCGCGGGGGCTCCGGCGTCGATGTTGTTGTTGTTCGCGCAGCCGGCGGCGAAGGCCAGGAACAGCGCGGCGGGGACAACGCTTCGACGGATCAGCATGGTGGTTGGACGTTACCGGACCGGCCCCGGTTCCTCAGACGGCGGGCGGGACCGGCCGGTCGATGAAGACCCCGACGTTGTATCCGGCGAGCTGCCAGCCCCGTTCGCCGTCCGAGGTCAGCTCCACCCAATGGCAGTTCTGCAGCGCCCGCAGCGTGCGGACCTGCTCCAACGGCCAGCCGAGCAGGTGTGCGACGCCCTGCCGTGCGGCCGCGCCGTGAGTGGCGACCACCACGAGACCACCGGGTACGAGGCGAGCCGCGTCCTGCAGCCCGTCAGCGACCCGTTTACCCAGGTCGTCGAGGGTCTCCACGTCGCCACCGACGACGTCGTTGCCGGCTTTCCAGCGGGCGAACTCGGCCGGCCGCTGGGCCGCCACCTCGGCGGTGGTCAAACCCTGCCATGCGCCGAAGTACCGCTCGCGAAGCCGCTCGTCGTAGCTGACGGTGTGCCCGGTGCGGGCCGCCAGCGCGGCGGCGGTGTCCGCGGCCCGGCGCAGGTCACTGGCGACGATCGCGTCCGGCCGCAGCACGGCCAGCAGCGCCGCCGCCTCCACCGCCTGCTTGCGCCCGACGTCGTTGAGCGGCACGTCGGTCTGCCCCTGGACGCGGCCTCCGGCGTTCCAGTCGGTGTTGCCGTGCCGCCAGACGATCAGGCGGGTCACGACGCTTCGGTGCCGGCCGCCCCGGCATCGACCATGTCACGGTCGACGAACGGGATGATCGGGCAGTCCTTCCAGAGCTTGTCCAGAGCGTAGAACTCGCGCTCCTCGGTGTGCTGCACGTGCACCACGATGTCGACGTAGTCCAGCAGCACCCACCGGCCCTGCCGTTCACCCTCGCGACGCACCGGCTTCGCCTTCTCCGGCAGGTTGACGAGAGCTTCCTCGATGGCGTCCACGACCGCGACCACCTGACGCTCGTTCGACGCCGAGGCGATGACGAACGCGTCGGTGATGTAGAGCTGGTCGGCGACGTCGATGACGGAGATGTCCTGCGCCTTCTTGTCGGCAGCGGCCTGGGCGGCCGTCAGCGCGAGTTCCAGAGCGCGTTCGGTGACGGGCAAAAGAGTCCCCTCGAGTCGACTATCAGGACTTCAAGCGTCTCACACCGGCGGCGCAATACCCGAGTCCAGATAGAGGCCCCGCTTGTTGATGTATTGCACGACACCATCGGGTACCAGGTACCAGACCGGCAGACCGGCCGCCACCCGGTTACGGCAGTCACTGGACGAGATCGCCATCGCGGGTACCTCCACCAGTGTGACGCTGTCCGACGGCAGGTGCGCCTTGGAGAGCTCGAAGCCGGGCCGGGTGACGCCGATGAAGTGCGCCAGCCGGAGCATGGTCAGCGCGTCCTTCCACGACAGGATCCGGCCGAGCGCGTCCGCGCCGGTGATGAAGTACAACTCCGCCGACTGCCCGTAGACGGCTCGCATGTCGCGCAGCGTGTCGACGGTGTAGGTGGGCCCGTCCCGGTCGATGTCGGCGCGGCTGACGTGGAAGCGCGGGTTGGAGGCGGTCGCGATGACCGTCATCAGGTAGCGGTCCTCGGCGGGTGAGACCTTGCCCTTCTCGTACGGCTGGCCGGTGGGGACGAACATCACCTCGTCCAGCTCGAAGCGGGCCTGCACCTCGCTCGCCGCGACCAGGTGACCGTGGTGGATGGGGTCGAACGTCCCACCCATGATTCCCACTCGCCGATGTCCGGGCATCCGAGAAGAATAGCTTGGAGATCAACCGTCGAGGCGCTCGCGAACGGCGGCGAGCAGGTCGTTCGCGGTGAACGGCTTTCCCAGCAGCACCACGCCCGGGTCGAGGGTTCCCTCCGAGGCGAGCACCGGCTGGGCGTACCCGGACATGTAGAGCACCCGGGTGCCCGGCCGGGCGACGACGAGCCGTTCGGCCAGTTCCTTGCCGAGCATGCCGGGCATCACCACGTCGCTGACCAGCAGGTCGATCTCCCCGTCGTGCCGGGCGGCCAGTTCCAGCGCCTGCGCCCCGCACTCCGCCGAGAGCACCCGGTAACCGGCGCCGGTGAGGATCCGGCCGGCGACGTCACGCAGCGCGTCCTCGTCCTCGACCACGAGCAGCGTCTCGCCGTGCCCGCCGGTGGGTGCCGGCCGTTCAGCGGTGTCCACCGGTGCCGCCGCGGCGCCGGCCGGCAACAGCACGGTGACCGTGGTGCCGAGCCCGACCTCGCTGTTGATGCCGACCTCGCCACCGGCCTGGGTGACGATGCCGTAGACGGTGGCCAGGCCGAGGCCGGTCCCCTCGCCGCTGGCCTTGGTGGTGAAGAACGGTTCGAAGGCCCGTTCCACCACGTCGGGGGCCATGCCCCGGCCGCAGTCGGTGACCCGCAGCCGGACCCGGTCGTCGAGGCAGCCGGTGTCGATCACCAGGTTGCCGCCGGACGGCATCGCGTCCCGGGCGTTCAGCGCGAGCATCACCAGCAGCTGTTCGATCTGGTTGGGGTCACAGGTCACCATCGGCAGGTCCGGGTCGGGCCGGAAGAGCAGCGGGATGTGTTCGCCGAGCGTACGGCGTAGCAGCTCCTGCACCCCGGCGATGAGCGCGTTGAGGTCGACCGGCCGGGGGCGGACCACCTCGCGCCGGGCGAAGGAGAGCAGCTGGTGGGTGAGGTCGGTGCCGCGCTTGCCGGCCCGAATCACCTGCTCGGCGTCGGCGGCGATGGCCGCGACGTCCGGTTCGGCCGACTCCGCCTCCTCGATGACGAAGCTGGCGTAGTTGAGGATCACCCCGAGCATGTTGTTGAAGTCGTGGGCGATGCCGCCGGCCAGCTGCCCGAGGCTCTCCAGCCGCTGGTTGCGGTGGTCCTGCGCCTCGGCCCGCAGGCGGGCCTTCTCCTCCTCGGCACGCAGCCGCTCGGTCATGTCGCGCACCACCGCGACGGCGAGCCGGCCCTGCGGGGTCTCGATGATCGTGGTGGACGACTCGACCGGGATCTCGGTGCCGTCGCGGCGGCAGGCCGTGGTGACGATCCGGCCGATCAAGCCGGGCGGGCTCTCGTCGAACAGCCGGCGCCGTTCCGCGCGGACCATCCGGGACTCGTCGGTCATCAGCACCTCGACGGACTGGCCGACCAGCTCGGCCCGGGGCCACCCGTACATCTGCTCGGCACGGTCGTTGGCCAGCACGATCTGGTCGCCGTCGACGACCAGGATCGCGTCCGGTGCGGCCTGTAACAGGCCGCCGGCCAACTCCTCGGACCACTCCACGCATCCACCCCCGTAGCCTCAGGCTACGAGGTCACGGAGGTGGGAACGGCCAGATCCGATCAACCCCGGGCGTTGAGGGCCCGGCGCATGTCGTCGTCGGCGTCCTGCACCACCCGGCGCAGGATCGGGTTCAGTTCGGGACGGGCCAGCAGTGCGGCGGCGAGCTGCCGGGTGCGGTCGCAGACCGCGACGTCGGGGTACGCCGCAAGCGCGGTCCGCTCGGCGCTCATCCCGCTGCGGACCCCCATCATCGCCGGCATCTCGGCGAAGTAGCGCTCGGCGTACGCGTCCAGCAGCTCCAGCTGCTCGGGCTGCCAGAAGCCGGCCGCGGTGAGCTCGGCCAGCCGATTCGACAGCGACGCGTCGCCGACCACGGCCGCCCAGGCCGTCTCCTTGGCCGCCGGGTCGGGCAGCGCGGCCCGGCACCGGGCCGCCCACTGCTCACCGCTGGCGCTGCGGTCGGAGTCCAGTTCGGCGTCGATGGTGTCGTGGTCGGCCGCGCCGAGGACCGAGAGCCGGTACACGATCAGCCAGCGCAGGTCGGCGTCGACGGCCAGCCCGCGCGGCACGTCCTCACCGGCCAGCCAGCCGCGCAGGCGGGCGACGTCGATGGTGGCGCCGATCAGCCCGCGCGCCGCGGCCAGTTGACGCGACTCGCCGGGCGGTGACGCGGCGAGCAGCCGGTCGGCGGCCTGGGCGACCAGTTCCAGGGCGGCCGGGCGGGTCTCCGGAGTGGCGTACCGGTCGACCAGGCCGCGGGTGGCCCGCAGCACGTCCTCGACGAGCACCACCTCGGTCTCCATCGGCAGCGCGGCGAGCACCAGGGTGACCAGCTCGGCGACCGGGCGCTCGCCGTCCACCACGGCGTCCAGAGTGGCGGCCCAGATGACCGCCCGGGCCAGCGAGTCGTCGATCAGCGGCAGCAGCATCGGTACGGCGGCGGCCGAGTCGGCGTCCAGCCGGATCTTCGCGTACGTCAGATCGCCGTCGTTGAGCAGGAGCAAATCGGCCACGGGCTCGCCGGCCAGCTCGGCGATCACGGTCCGTCCGGACGCGTCCAGCTCCACGTCGAGCCTTCGCCGGCGTACCACGGCGCCACCCACCCGGTCGAACAGGCCGATGCCGACCCGGTGCGGACGGAGGGTTGGGTAGTCGGAGGGCGCGGTCTGCACCACCGCCACCTCGGCGTAGTTCGCGCCGTCCCGGGACACCTCGGCGCGGAGTGTGTTGACCTGGGCGCGGCGCAGCCACACCTCGGCCCAGCCGGAGAGGTCCCGGCCGCTCGCCTTGGACAGGGCGCCGAGCAGGTCGGCGAGGGTGGCGTTGCCGTACGCGTGCGCCTCGAAGTGCGCGTTCAGCCCGGCCAGGAAGGCCTCGTCGCCGAGCCAGGCGACCAGTTGCTTGAGCACCGCGGCGCCCTTGGCGTACGAGATGCCGTCGAAGTTGAGCAGCGCCTCATCGGTGTCCGCCACCCGCTCCGGCGCCACCGGGTGGGTGGACGGCCGCTGGTCGGCGCGCAGCCCCCACGCCTTGCGGTGCATCGCGAAGGTGGTCCAGGTGCCCCGGTAGCGGGTGGCCTCGGCGGCGACCCGGGTGCCCAGGTATTCGGCGAACGACTCGTTGAGCCACAGGTCGTCCCACCACTTCATGGTCACCAGGTCGCCGAACCACATGTGCGCCATCTCGTGCGCGATCACGGTGGCCCGGTGCTCCCGCTCGCTCTCGGTGACCGCGGACCGGGGAATCATCTCGTCCCGGAAGACCACCAGCCCGGGGTACTCCATCGCGCCGAAGTTGAACTCGGGCGCGAAGGCCTGCTGGTAGTGCTCGAACGGGTAGCGGATGTCGAAGATCTCGTGGAACCGGTCCAGGCACTGCTTGGTGAGCTCGAACAGCTCCGGCGCCTCGGCTTCCAGGTGCTCGGCCAGCGCGGCCCGGGCGTAGAGCGCGAGCGGGATGCCGTCGTGCTCGTCGGTCAGCACGTGGTACGGCCCGGCGATCAGGCTGGCCAGGTAGGTGGAGATCCGCTTGGTCGGCGCGAACTCCCAGCGGCCGCCGTCGCGGGACACCAGCCTGCCGTTGGTGGCGACCGTCCAGTCCGGCGGGGCGGTGACGCTCACCCGGAACGACGCCTTGAGGTCGGACTGGTCGAAGCTGGGCAGCACCCGCCCGGCGTTGTTGATGAACAGGTGCTGGTAGAGGTAGACGCTGCGGTCGGCCGGATCCACGTACCGGTGCAGGCCCTCGCCGTTGTTCGAGTACCGCATCACGGCGTCGACGACCAGCTCGTTCCGCTCGGCCAGGCCGGTCAGCTCCAGGCGGGTGCCGGTCGACGCGGAAGCCGGTACGGGCTGGCCGTTCAGCGTCATAGAGACGACCTCGACCGGCTCGAACTCCAGGAACGTCGCGGCACCGGCCCGGGCCCGGAACCGGACCACCGTGCACGAGCGGAAGGTGTCACCGTCCGCGGTGAGGTCAAGATCGACGTGGTACTCCTCCACGTCGACGACGGACGCGCGCTCCGCGGCCTCGGCACGGGTCAGGGTCGGCATGACGACCATCATGCCCGGCGCGACGGGCGGCCTGTGCAGGCACGCGCGATGCACTGTTAATCTCGCTACATGCGCGTGTCTCACTACACCTGGTGGCTGCCCTGACGGGGCGGCATACCGACACGCGCGACAACACTTCCGCGGCCGCCCGGACCGGGCGGCCGCGTCACGTTTCACCGCGATCTCCCGGGGACCGGCGGTCACCCGTACCCGCAAAGGGAGATCACCATGGCACCCACCCGCCGCCTCACCGGCTTCCAGGCCACCGGCCGGCTTCATCTCGGCAATCTTCTGGGCGCTATGCGCCCATTGATCGCGGCGCAGGACGCCGCGCCTTCCATCGCGCTCATCGCGGACCTGCACGCGATGACCGTGGAGCACAACCCCACTGAGGTACGCGCCTCAGCACTCGAACTGGCCACCGTGCTGCTCGCCGCCGGAGTCGATCCGCGGCGCACCCCGATCGTGCTCCAGTCCCAGATGCGTGAGCACACCGAACTGCACTACCTGCTGGAGTGCGTGACCGGCTTCGGCGAGGCGGCCCGGATGATCCAGTTCAAGGAGAAGTCCGCGGCCGGTGGCCAGGTGCGCCTGAGCCTGCTCACCTATCCGATCCTGATGGCCGCTGACATCCTGCTCTACGACGTCACGCAGGTGCCGGTCGGCGAGGACCAGAACCAGCACCTCGAGCTGACCCGAACCCTGGCCGACCGGTTCAACACCCGCTATGGCGAGACGTTCACGGTGCCCGAGGGGGTCAAGCCAGAGGCCGCCGCCCGGATCATGGACCTGGCCGATCCCACCACCAAGATGAGCAAGACCACCGGCGCCGGCCGGATCGGGCTGCTGGACCCGCCGGAGGTGGTGCGGCGCACGGTCGCGCGCGCCGTCACCGACGAGTTCGCGACGGTGCGCCGCGATCCGGAACGGCAGCCGGGCGTGACCAACCTGATCGACATCCTGGCCGCCTGCGCCGGCCGGCCGCCGGCCGACACCGATTCCTACGGCGCGCTGAAGAGCGAGGTCACGGACGCGATCGAGGCGTTGCTCACGCCGATCCGGGCGCGGCACGCGGAGCTCTCCGACGATCCGGGGTACGTACGCGAGGTGCTCGCCCGAAGCGCGGACCGGGTACGCCCGACCGCCGAAGCGACGGTACGCCGTGCGCGTCAAGCCATCGGGCTACTGGACTAACGCGCCCATCCGCTTCTCGAAGCAGAGGCTGTGCGGGTTGCCGGCGTACTCGCCGAACGGCGGGATCTGCCGGTAGCCGGCGGACTGGTAGAGGGCGATCGCCGCGGGCAGACCGGTGCCGGTCTCCAGCCGGATGACCGGACGGTCCGCGGCGAGTGCCTCCTCCTCGATCGCCACGATCATCTGCCGGGCCAGGCCACGGCCGCGGAACGCCGGGCGCACGTACATGCGCTTCAGCTCGGCGACCCCCTCGGCCAGCGGCTGCCAGGCGCCACAGGCCACGGCCCGGCCGTTCACCACACCGACCAGATACGCCACGTCATCGTGCGGTTCGAATATCCGGTTCCCCGCCCGGGTGCCGGCCTCGGCCAGTTCGCGCTGCTGAGCAGTGACGAGAGCGGCCAGTTCGGGGTCCAGGGCGGGACGGGATTCGATAAGCACGAGATCACTCTAGGTGATCACCGTGGACAACGGGTTGCGCCGAACTGGCCGCAGCCCTATTCGTCGGTGTCCTCGTCATCGGTGACCAGCACCGGCCGCTGCGCGTTCGCCATGCTGGACACCGTGCCGTCGGCCGACATGTGCAGCAGTTCGTCGTCGTTGCGGATCCGGCGGGCCTTGCGGGCGGCGAGCCGCTGCGCCGCGGACGGCCGGGTGTCGAGCTCCTCCAGGCGGGAGTCGGTGCCGCGCGGGCCGGAGACGTACTCGCCGGCGTTCGGCTGCCAGTCGAACTCCCGCTCGCCGATGCGGACCGGGTCGCCGGCCTGGGCGCCCTTCTTGGCGAGTGCCGCCTCGACCCCGAGCCGGTCCAGCCGGTCGGCCAGGAAGCCGATGGCCTCGTCGTTGTCGAAGTTGGTCTGCCGGATCCAGCGCTCCACCTGGGTGCCGCGGATCACGAACACGCCGTCCTCGTCCTGCTCAACGGTGAAGCCCGCGTCGTCGACCGCCCGCGGACGGATCACGATCCGGGTCGCCTCCTCGACCGGCTTGGCCGCGCGGTTCTCGGCGACCAGCTTGGCGAGGGCGAAGCCGAACTCCCGGAGACCCTCCCGGGTCACCGCGCTGAGTTCGAACACCTGGTAACCGCGCGCCTCGAGGTCGGGGCGGACCATCTCGGCCAGATCCCGGCCGTCCGGGATGTCGATCTTGTTGAGCACCACGATCCGGGGCCGGTCCTCCAGCCCGCCGTACGCCGCCAGCTCCGCCTCGATCGCGTCCAGGTCGGCGAGCGGGTCCCGCTCGATCTCCGGCGCCGCCGCGTCCAGCACGTGCACCAGCACCGAGGTGCGCTCGATGTGCCGCAGGAACTGCATGCCCAGGCCCTTGCCGGTGGCCGCCCCCGGGATCAGGCCGGGCACGTCGGCGATGGTGAAGGTCTCGTCGCCGGCCTGGACCACGCCCAGGTTCGGCACCAGCGTGGTGAACGGGTAGTCGGCGATCTTCGGCTTGGCCGCCGACATCACCGAGATCAACGACGACTTGCCGGCCGAGGGAAAGCCCACCAGCCCGACGTCGGCGACGCTCTTCAGCTCCAGCACCACGTCCAGCTGCTCGCCCGGCTCGCCCAGCTCGGCGAAGCCCGGAACCTTGCGGCGGGTGTTCGCCAGCGACTTGTTGCCCCGGCCGCCGCGACCACCCCGGGCCACCTCGAACTCGGTGCCGATGCCGACCAGGTCGGCCAGCACCTCGCCGTCGACGGTCTGCACGACCGTGCCGTCCGGCACCTTGAGCACGAGGTTCTTGCCGCTCGCCCCGTCCCGGTTCGAGCCGGCGCCACCGCCGCCGTTGCTCGCCTTGACGTGCGGGTGGAAGTGGAAGTCCAGCAGGGTGTGCTGCTGCGGGTCGACGACCAGCGTGATGCTGCCGCCGTGCCCGCCGTCTCCGCCGTCCGGGCCGCCGAGCGGCTTGAACTTCTCCCGGTGCACGGAGACACAACCGTGTCCGCCGTCACCCGCTTGCAGGTGCAGCACTACCCGGTCGACGAACGTGGTCACTTCAGCACTCCCCTAGCCAAGGAAAAACAACAGCGGGCCGCGGACCCGAGGGTCCACGGCCCGCTGTAGAGAAAAACTACTCCGCGACCGGCACGATGCTGACGGTCTTGCGGCCGCGCGAGGTGCCGAACAGGACGTTGCCCGTGGCAAGCGCGAACAGCGTGTCGTCGCCGCCGCGGCCGACCAGGTCGCCCGGGTGGAACTTCGTGCCGCGCTGACGGATCAGGATCTCGCCGGCGCTGACCAGCTGGCCACCGAACCGCTTCACACCGAGTCGCGGTGCGGCGGACTCACGGCCGTTACGCGAGCTAGATGCACCCTTTTTGTGAGCCATATCCGCGCCTACTTCCCGCTCTTGATGCCGGTCACCTTGACGCGGGTCAGCGGCTGACGGTGCCCCTGGCGCTTGTGGTAACCGGTCTTGTTCTTGAACTTGTGGATCCGGATCTTCGGACCCTTGGTGTGCTCGGCAATCTCGCCGGACACCGTAACGTTGGCAAGCTTGGCCGCGTCGGTCACCAGGTTGTCACCGTCGACGAGGAGCACCGCGGCGAGGGTCAGAGCATCGCCGGGGGCACCGACGAGCTTCTCGACCTCGATCACGTCGCCCTCGGCAACCTTGTACTGCTTGCCGCCGGTCTTGACGATCGCGTACATCGACGCGGACTCCCTGAGACTTACGCAGCCGGAAGACTGCTGGCGGATACTGCTGGGGTGCTGCACTGCTGGGGGTTCCGGTGCGGCGCTGTGGGCGCGCACGGAACAGGCGCCGAAAAAGCGCCGTCGGCAAGCCTACTTCATCGCGGGCCGCAGACCCAAACCGGGCCTAGCCTCGACCGCAGGCCTTGTCCAGCGTGGCATGCAGGCCGGCGAGTTTCTTGTCGTCAATCTTGGCGAGGTCACCCTTGAGTGCGGTGACCTCGGCACCCATGGCGCCCAGCGCCTTCTTCACCTGCGGGTCGGAGGCCAGCCTCGACAGGTCGAGCAGCGCGTGCGAGAAGTTCTCCACGTCCCGGGCGGCCTTCTGCTTCGCCTCGGTCTCGGCCTGCCCACCCTGGGCCGCCGCCTCGGTCAGCAGGCGGTAGTCCTCGCTGAAGGTCTTGCCGAACGCGGTGCTGGTACGTGACGCCTGCTCACAGATCGCGTCGGTGTCCTCGGACAGGGCGGCGTCACCAGCCGCCGCGTCGGGTCCGTCCGGGGCGGCGGTGGCAGCGGACGGGGCGGTACCACCCTCAGCGGCGGCGGAGGTGCCGGCGGCGGCCGAGGGGGCGGTGGCCGGTGCGGACGCGGTCTCCGGCTGGTCGGCGGAGCACCCGGTCAGGAGCAGGGCGGAGAGCCCCGCCACGGCGAAGAGGATGGGACGCATGGGATTCGGTCTCCTCGGGGGCAGAGATCGATACGGACTGGATCGACCCGCCGAGGGTAACGGATGACACAGCCCGGTAGTTAACTTTCTTTCCAGTCAGCTACCGGGCCGCATCACTACAGCTCAGGGACGGGTACGCCGGCGCGCGCCGCCCCGCCGGGACCGGCGACGGGCACCCGTGCCCGCACCGACCGGCTCGTCCTCATCGTCCTCTTCCTCGTCCTCGTCGGCCGCGTCCGGGTCGTCCGAGCCGGCCAGCCGCATCGGCTCGGTCGGTTCGTACTCCGTGCCGTTCGCGTCCGGCGCCTCGTACCGGGAGAGGTCGTACCCGCTGATGTCGTAGCCGTCGTCTTCGTCGGACGTGGTCAGCGCCGGCTTGGCCGCCCGGCGCACGATCCCCGAGCCGGCCACCGGCTCACTCACCGGCTCAGCGACCGCTTCGCTCACCGGCTCGGCGAGCTGCTCGGCGACCTGCTCGGCCACCACGGTGACCGGCGGCGCCTCGGCGACCTCGGCCACCGGCCCGGCCTCCTCGACCACCGGGGTCTCCTCGATGACGGCCGGAGCCACCTCGGCCGCAGCCGCGCTCTCACCGCCACCCCGGCGACGGCGCTGCTTGCCGCTCGGCTGCTGCTGCTGTGGCTGCTGCGGCGGCGCCTCGGTACGCGCAGCCGCCGCCACCGCCTTCACCTGGCTCCCGGCGCCGTTCCCGCGCTTCTCCGGTACCGGCTCCGGGTGGACGACCACGCCACGGCCCTTGCAGTGGTCACAGGTCTCGCTGAACGCCTCCAGCAGGCCCGCGCCGATCCGCTTCCGGGTCATCTGCACCAGGCCCAACGAGGTGATCTCGGTCACCTGATGCTTCGTCCGGTCCCGGCCGAGGCACTCGGTCAGCCGTCGCAGCACCAGCTCACGGTTGCTCTCCAGCACCATGTCGATGAAGTCGATCACCACGATGCCGCCGAGGTCGCGCAGCCGCAGCTGGCGCACGATCTCCTCGGCCGCCTCCAGGTTGTTCCGGGTGACCGTCTCCTCGAGGTTGCCGCCCGCTCCGGTGTACTTACCGGTGTTGACGTCGACCACGGTCATCGCCTCGGTCCGGTCGATCACCAGGTGGCCACCGGACGGGAGGAAGACCTTGCGGTCCAGGCCCTTCATGATCTGCTCGTCGATGCGGTGCTCGGCGAAGACGTCGTTGACGCCGGTGTGCCGGCGCAGCCGCTCGACCAGGTCCGGCGAGACCGACTCGAGGTAGCTCTCCACCTCGGCGTACGCCTGCTCGCCCTGCACGATGAGGTCGCGGAAGTCCTCGTTGAACAGGTCCCGGACCACCC
The DNA here is from genome assembly GCF_015704865.1 of Actinoplanes aureus. GTDB lineage: Bacteria > Actinomycetota > Actinomycetes > Mycobacteriales > Micromonosporaceae > Actinoplanes > Actinoplanes aureus. Next base: position 23,637 of record NZ_JADQTO010000044.1, read on the forward strand.
GGATGACCAGGTCCGGCTCCTCCGAGAGCGCACGCGGCGCGTTGCCCTCGGCGGCCTTGACCTGGATGTCCTCCCACTGCGCCTGCAGCCGCTTGACGTCACGCGCCAGCTCGTCCTCGCTGGCACCCTCGGCCGCGGTCCGGACGATCACGCCGGCGCCGTCCGGCACCAGCTTCTTCAGGACGTCCCGGAGCCGCTTGCGCTCGGTGTCCGGCAGCTTGCGGCTGATCCCGGAGGCGTTGCCGTTCGGCACGTAGACCAGGTGCCGCCCAGAAAGCGCGATGTGGCTGGTCAGCCGAGCGCCCTTGTGACCGATCGGGTCCTTGGTGACCTGCACCAGCACCGAGTCGCCGGAACGCAGCGCCTGCTCGATCGAGCGGGCCCGGCCCTCCAGCCCGGTGGCGTCCCAGTTGACCTCACCGGCGTAGAGCACGGCGTTGCGGCCGCGGCCCACGTCGACGAAGGCGGCCTCCATGCTCGGCAGCACGTTCTGCACCTTGCCGAGGTAGACGTTGCCGACCATGGTGCCGGAGGTGGCCCGGGCGACGTAGTGCTCGACCAGGATGCCGTCCTCGAGGACCGCGATCTGGGTCCGGTCCGACTTCTGCCGCACGACCATGACCCGGTCCACCGCCTCGCGGCGGGCCAGGAACTCGGACTCGCTCAGGATCGGCGGGCGGGTCCGGCGCTGCTCACGGCCGTCCCGGCGGCGCTGGCGCTTGGCCTCGAGCCGGGTCGAGCCGGAGACACCCTGCACCTCGTCGGTGCGACGGGGCTCGCGCACCCGTACCACCGTGTGCACGCCGTCCTCGATGCCGCCGGTCTCGGCGTCCCCACCGGATCCCTTGCGGCGCCGGCGACGCCGACGGCGGGTGACGCCGTCGCCCTCGCCCTCGCCCTCCTCGGACTCCTCGTCCTCTTCCTCGGCGTCGGCGGACGCCTCGGCGCCCTCCTCCGACTCCTCGTCGTTCTCGTCGGCGTCGTCGGACGGGCCCTTGCCGCGGCCACGGCCCCGGCGACCCCGGCGGCGACGGCGGCGGGCACCGGCCTCGTCGTCCTCGTCCGACTCGTCAGCACCGTCCTCGACGTCGTCGGCGCCCTCGTCGACCTCGTCCACCACCGGCTGCTCGGTCTCGACGACCTCGGCCTCGACGGGTTCCTCGGCCGCGCCCCGGCGACGGCGACGGCTGCGGCGCGGTCCCTCGGTCTCCTCGGCGGCGGGCTGCTCGGTCTCGACCGCCTCGGTCTCGACGGGCGCCGCGGCGACCGGGCGGCGGCGCCGGCCGGTCGGTGCGGTCTCGGGCTCCGCCTCGGCGACCGGTTCCGCGGCCGTGCGGCGGCGCCGGCTCACCGGTGCGGGCTCGGCCTCGGCGGGATCCGGCGGCATGAAGAGCACCGCGGGCGGCAGCGCGGCGCGGCGGGCCCGGCTGGGCCGGGCCGGCTGCTCCTCCACGAAGTCGTCGTCGAGCGGCAGGATGCCGACGACCGGGACACCGGCGGCGCGGGCCGCGGAGGCGGCCTCCACTGCGGCTTCCTCGATTAGGGCGGCCTCGTCCTCTTCCTCGTCCGTCTCGTCCACGGCCGGCACGGTCGCCGCGGGGGCGGCCTCTTGCGCTGGGGCGTCGACCGCGGCGGCCACCGTCGTGGTCGATTCGACGACCGGCACCTCGACCAGGGCCGGCTGCTCCGAGCTCGGCTCCGGCTCGACCTTCTTACGGCGGGACCGGGTGGCCTTCTTCACCGGCGCGACCGGGGTCTCGGCTGCTTCCACCGGCGCCTCGGCTACCTCCGCCGGGACTTCGGCGGCCGGTGCCGCCGCTTTGCGGCGGGTCCGGGCGGCCTTCTTCACCGGCGCGGCGGGTGCCGCGGCGGCCTCGATTCCGGCGCCCGGCTCGGCGGAGCCGGCCGCGGCGCTGGCGTCCAGCCCGTCAGCCTCCGGCGGAGGCGCTACCGCCTTGCGGCGCGGTGCCCGCGTCCGGCGGGCCGGGGTCGTGCTTTCGGCGGCGGCGTCTGCGGGCGGCGTGACTGCTCCGTCCCGTTCACCGCCCTGATCTCCCAGGTTGACTGGGGGCTCGTTATCGAGCATGGGGCGCTCTCCAGTTCTCGCGACCCCGGGCGCGTTTGAGCGCTGCCACGCAGGATCGCTGCAAGTGTTCCGGGCCCGACCGGCGCGGCCGGGCTTCCGAAGTCTGCCAAATGAACCTTTTTCAACCTGGCATCGGGCCGAAGGCGACCGGGCCGTTGGCCGGCGCCGGGTGTTACCGCCCTCGCCACGTTGAAGAAGGTTCAACGAACGCCGACCGTTTCCGGCTAGCGTCCTCCGATGCCGACGTCCCCGCGATCCGCGTCCAACGGATCGACGATCTCCCCCTGCGCGGTGAGTGTGCCCTGGGCCAGCCGGGTCACCCTAGGGGGCACCGGCGGCTCCAGGCCGGCCACCACGCGCAGACCGGAAAGGACGTCATCGGGCCGTACGGCGGGCGTAACCTGCCGTACGACAAGGTCGATTATCGCACACGGTACGCCAACGGCCCCGGAAGGTAGGTCTGCCTCCCCGGTCACCGCGCAGTTGTTCACCGCCGCGCGCGCGTCAAAAGTGCGCCGGCCCTGTTTGGTCATGCGCTCGACCAGCACTTCCGGCGCGTCGAGGAAGGCCGCGACCGCTTCCTTGGCTGTGACCGGTTCCACCTCAGGAAGTTCCAGCCGCCAGCGCGAGGCGTCGATCCGGTCGGCGAGACTCCCACCGCCCTCGGGGGCGATCACCGCCTCCAGGATGTCGAGGCCCGGGGAGAGGGCGGCGTCCAGCGCGACCCGCAACTGCTCCGGGTCGGCCGCGGCCTGCAGGCCGATCTCCAGGTACTCCGCCTCGCTGCCGACCCCGGTGGGTGCGGCGCTGGCGTACGAGATCTTCGGGTGTGGCGTGAAGCCCTGGGAGTAGGCGATCGGCACGGCCGCGCGGCGCAGCGCCCGCTCGAAAGCACGGGCGAAGTCGCGATGCGAGGTGAACCGCAGCGGGCCGCGTTTGGCGTACCGCAGGCGGATCCGCTGCACGACCGGGGCCTGACCGCCCGGGGGCTGGTTCTTCGGGGGAATGGTCCTTCTCCTAAGCGGGAACCCGGGTCACGGGCGTCAAGGGGAGCAGCTTCTTGCCGGTCGGGCCGATCTGGATCTCGGTGTCCATGGCCGGGCAGACGCCGCAGTCGAAGCATGGGGTCCAGCGGCAGTCGTCCTGCTCGAACTCGCTCATCGAGTCCTGCCAGTCCTGCCAGAGCCAGTCCTTGTCGAGGCCGGAGTCCAGGTGGTCCCAGGGCAGGACCTCGAGCTCCTCGCGCTCCCGGGTGGTGAACCAGTCCAGGTCCACGCCGAAACCGGGCAGGACCTCGTCGCAGGCCTCCACCCAGCGCGAGTAGGAGAAGTGCTCGGACCAGCCGTCGAACCGGCCGCCCTTCTCCCAGACCCGGCGGATGACCTGGCCGACCCGGCGGTCACCGCGGGACAGCAGGCCCTCGATCAGCGACGGCTCGCCGTCGTGGTAGCGGAAACCGATCGCCCGGCCCAGCGAGCGGTCACTGTTGATCTCCTGCTTGAGCAGCTTGAGGCGGGCGTCGATGACCTCGGGACGCTCCATCGAAGCCCACTGGAACGGGGTGTGCGGCTTGGGCACGAACCCGCCGATCGACACGGTGCAGCGGATGTCCTTGGTGCCGGCCGCCTCACGACCGGCGCGGATCACCTCGTGCGCCATGTGCGCGATCTCGAGGACGTCCTCGTCGGTCTCGGTGGGCAGGCCGCACATGAAGTACAGCTTCACCTGCCGCCAGCCGTTGGAGTACGCCGTCACGACGGTCCGGATCAGGTCTTCCTTGGTCACCATCTTGTTGATGACCTTGCGGATCCGCTCCGAGCCGCCCTCCGGCGCGAAGGTGAGACCGGTACGCCGTCCGTTGCGGGACAGCTCCTGGGCCAGGTCGATGTTGAACGCGTCGACCCGGGTCGACGGCAGCGACAGCGAGACGTTGGTGTCCGCGTACTGCTCGGCGAGGCCGGAGCACATGTCGCCGATCTCCGAGTGGTCGGCGCTGGAGAGCGAGAGCAGGCCGACCTCGGAGAAGCCGGAGAACTCCAGGCCCTGTTGGACCATCTGGCCGACCGTGGTGATCGACCGCTCCCGTACCGGGCGGGTGATCATGCCGGCCTGGCAGAACCGGCAACCGCGGGTGCAGCCGCGGAAGATCTCCACGGCGTACCGCTCGTGGACCGTCTCGGCGAGCGGGACCAGGGGCTTCTTCGGGTACGGCCAGGCGTCCAGATCCATCGTCGTGCGCTTGGCGACCCGGAACGGCACGTCCGGCCGGTTCGGCACGACCCGCTGGATGCGACCGTCCGGCAGGTAGTCCACGTCGTAGAAACGCGGCACGTAGATACTCTCGGTACGCGCCAGGCGCAGCAGCAGCTCGTCCCGGCCGCCCGGGCAGCCCTCCGCCTTCCAGTCCCGGATGATCCCGGTGATCTCCAGGACCGCCTCCTCGCCGTCACCGAGCACGGCGGCGTCGATGAAGTCGGCGATCGGCTCCGGGTTGAAGCTGGCGTGCCCACCGGCCAGGACGATCGGGTGGCTCTCGTCGCGATCGGCGCTGTTCAGCGGAATGCCGGCGAGATCGAGCGCGGAGAGCATGTTGGTGTAGCCGAGCTCGGTGGCGAACGACAGCCCGAAGACGTCGAACGCCTTCACCGGCCGGTGCGCATCGACGGTGAACTGCGGGACGCCGTTCTCCTTCATCAGCGCCTCGAGGTCCGGCCAGACCGAGTAGGTCCGCTCGGCGAGCACGTCCTCCTGCTCGTTCAGAACCTCGTACAGGATCTGCACACCCTGGTTGGGCAGGCCGACCTCGTACGCGTCCGGGTACATCAGCGCCCACCGGACGGTGGTGGCGTCCCAGTCCTTGACGACGGCGCCGAGCTCGCCGCCCACGTACTGGATCGGTTTGCTGACCCGGGGCAGCAGCTGCTCGAGCTGCGGGAAGACGGAACTCACGCTCATGGGTGTCCAGGGTACGCGGACTATCCGGCCAGTTCCTCCGCGGCCCGGTCCAGGTCGGTGGCGAGAAGATCGGTACGGAACGCGCAGAGCTGGAGCGTCATCCGGGCGGCCCCACGCTCTCCGACCACCAGCTTGACGGGCCTCCCCCGATCGTCCAGATCTCCCACGATCAGGTCCAGCAGGCGCACCCCGGCGCTGTCCAGGAACGAAACCGCGGTCAGGTCGATCAGCACCGCGTCCGCGTCGGTGACCCGCGCGACGATCGCCCGGCCGATGTCGTTGGCGTTGGCCAGATCGATCTCGCCCCTGAGGTGGACCAGTGCGGCCACACCGCGCTGGGAGAAACTCACCCACTCGTCGGTCATGGTGTTTCCCGGTGCCGTCGCATGGTGACGGTCGTACCCTCGCCGCGGTCGAAGAAGACCTCGTCCATCGAGTCCTCGATCAGCTGTAGCCCCCGGCCACGAACGAAGTCGGTGCCCGGCCCGCGCCAGCTGCCCCGGTCGGCGACGCGGACCTCGACCGCGTCCGCGCTCACCGTGGCCGCCACGTCGACCACCCCGAACGGGTCGTCACGGTAGCCGTGCTCGATCGCGTTCGCCACCGCCTCCGAGCAGGCGAGCAGAACCGCGTTCACGCACTCGGTGTCCACCGCGTGCCCGATCAGCCAGCCACGCAGGTCGGCCCGGAGCAGGGCGATCTGGAGCGGGTCGGCACCGATCGAGCGTTCCAGCCGCTCCTCGGTGCCGAGCGTCAGGCAGAGCAGGCAGACGTCGTCGCCGTGGTCCCGGCCGACCATGGTGTCGGCGAGCCCGGCGGTCAGGCCCTTGAGCGGTGCGTCCCGGCGCCGGGCGTACTCGCGGGCCAGCACCTCGAAGCCGCGGTCGATCGGCCGGCCGCGGCGCTCCACCAGGCCGTCGGTGTACAGCAGCAGGCGGCTACCGGAGGCCAGCCGGACCCGGTGCTCGGTACGCCGCCGGTCCCCGGCCCGTGAGCCGAGCGGCGCCGAGCGGGCCTGCAACAGGTACTGCGGTGAGCCGGCCGGCTCGTGCAGCAGCGGTGGCAGGTGACCGGCGCAGCCGTACGACAGCTCGCCGCTGATCAGGTCCACCTCGGCGTAGACGACGGTGGCCATCCGCGCCGAGTCGACCCGCTCGCAGAACCGGTCCAGCCCTTCGAGAAGCCGGGCCGGCCCGTTCTCCGCCGACGCCAGCGCCCGGATCGCGCTGCGCAGCTGCCCCATCGTGGTGGCCGCGTCGATGCCCCGGCCCACCACGTCGCCGACCACCACGGCCAGCTTGTTCGGGGTGATCATGAACGCGTCGAACCAGTCGCCGCCGACCTCCAGGTCCTGCGCCGCCGCCTGGTAGTAGGTCTCCACGGCGAACCGTGTGTCGCCGCCGGGCACGTCACCGGCGAGCAGGCTGCGCTGCAGGGTCCGGGCGATGGCCCGCTCCTGCTCGTAGAGGCGGGCGTTCTCCAGTGCGAGCCCGGCCCGGTCGGCCAGGTCGACGAGGAACAGCCGCTCCGCGTCGGCGCCCCGCCGGTCCGGTGCCATCCGCAGGGCGAGGGTGCCGATCACCCGGCCACGGACGGTCAGCGGAAGCACCGTGCACCCCACCCCGTCACCGTCGGTGGCGTAGGCCGGTGCCGCCGACTCGATCACCTCGGCGACCCGTACGGCGAGCGCCTCCGGATCGGGCGCCGGTCCGCCGGCGTACTCGACCAGGCCCGCCGGACCGACCTGCAGCCGCACCGTGGCCCAGTCGGCGATCTCCGGAACCACGCGCTCGACCAGCCGACGCGCCCGTTGCAGCAGGCGGTGTTCCTCGTCGAGGGCGCGGGTCGTCCCGGCCAGGAACAGCGAACGCTCCTCCCGGCGGCGGGCGTCGTCGTAGAGCCGGGCCCGGTCCAGCGCCTGCCCGGCCTGCTGCCCGAGCAGGCGGATGACCCGCAGCTCACCGTCACTGAGCGCACGCTCCTCGCGGAAGCTGAACGCCAGCACGCCGAGCACGGTGGCCCCGTTCTGATCGTCCGCGGGGCCGGTGGTGAGCGGCAGCAGCACCACGGTGCCGCGGCCCGAGTCGCGCATCGACTGGGCCAGGTCGGGGAAGTGCTCGTCCGCATCGGCCAGCGAGCCGATCACGTGCAGGTCGCCGCGCCGGGCCACCTCGGCGACCGCCCGGTCCGAGGAACACGGCATGTCCTCCCAATTGCCGGTCATCGGATCGGTGGACGCCACCGCGATCAGCTGGTCGCGGTCCGGGTCGATCAGATAGATGCTGCTGCTTGCCGCCTGGAAAGCGGGCTCCGGGGCACCCAGCACCGCCTCGGCCACCTCGGCCTCGGTCGGCGCGGCGGCCAGGTCGGCCACTATCTGCTGAAGGACACGGACCCGGCGCTCGGAGTCCTCCGCGGCGCGGCGGGCGGCGAGCAGCTCCTGCTCGTAGCCGCGGCGCTCGGTCGCGTTGAAGACCATCGTCCGGATGATCCGCGGCGCACCGCCGGGACCGCGCTCGAGCACCGAGTTCACCAGCGTGGGGACCCTGCGCCCGTCCCGGCACACCACGTCGAGCGCGATCTCGTGCACCTCGCCCTGCATGCTGAGCAGCGGCGCGTAGTGCGTCTCGTGGTAGAGCTGGCAGCCGGGAGTCAGCAGGTCACGGAACCGCCGGTGCCCGATCAGGTCGGCACGCGTATACCCGGTCCAGGCCAGGAACGTCTCGTTGACCCGGACGATCGTGCCGTCCGGGAGCGTCGTCAGGTAGCCGCAGGGCGCGTGTTCGTACAGGTCCTCGGGATCGTCGTCCCAGGGCAGTCGCAACTCCTGTGTCACGTCCGGCCCACCAGTTTCACTCACGCCACTGCTCCGCCGATCATGCCCGCTGTCTACAACCAGGACTTGATGGCGTCAACCGTCTCCTCCGGCGCGCTCAGGTTCGGGCAATGCCCCGTCGCGTTCATGGTCACGAAGGTGCTCTCCGGGGTGTGCTTGTGCACATACTCACCCACCACGGTGGGCGCGATCACATCGTCCGAGCACTGCAAAATCAGCGAGGGTACGCGTGACCGCGGCAGATCGGCCCGGTTGTCCGAGAGGAACGTGACCCGGGCGAACTTCTTGGCGATCTCCGGATCGGTACGGCAGAAGCTGTTCGTCAGCTCGTCCCCCAGCTCCGGCCGGCCGGGATTTCCCATGATCACCGGAGCCATCGCGCTGGACCAGCCCAGATAGTTGCTGTCCAGCGACTCCAGCATCTCCTCGATGTCGGAGCGCCGGAACCCGCCGACGTAACCGTCCGCCTCGTCGTTGATGTAGCGCGGCGACGGACCCACCATCACCAGACCGGCGAAGCGCTCCGGCTCGCGGTTGGCGGCCAGCAGGCCGATCATCGCGCTCACCGAGTGACCGACGAAGATCACATCACGCAGGTCGTTCTCCCGCACGATCTCCAGGACGTCCTCGGCGTAGCCGTCGAGGGTGGAGTAACGGGCGTCGTCGTACGCCGACAGGTCCGACTTACCGTTGCCGACGTGGTCGAACAGGACGATCCGATGGGTGTCCGCGAAGGCCGGCGTGACGAAACGCCACATGTTCTGGTCACAGCCGTATCCGTGTGCGAACAGCATCGGCCGGCCAGATTCGGCCCCAGCCATGGTGACGGCGTTTCTCTGCGTGGTTCTCATGCTCAACAAAACCCTCCGGGTCGGGCGGTGGCGAACGTATCACCGGTGGTGACTCCGGGCACTTCCCGGCCGCACGGCGCGCACCGACGGCGGGTCCGGGTAACCATACGACTCCGGAGCGTTCCGCACATCGCCCTCGTTGTCCGGCATTCGCGCCGACCGTCCGGTTCTGGACCCCCCGTCCCCCTGGCATGGAGCTCCTAACCTGGGGCAAGACGTTCGTCCTCAGGCGTGCGGGAGGAGATCGAAACAATGGCCGACCAGCCGCCGGTCGACCCGACCCCGGCCGCCGGAGTGTCCGAGCCGTCCCGGATCGCGGAGTCCGCCGATCCGGCCACCCTGGACCTGCCGTCCCGGTGGAGCGGTGCCGCGGCGGTGCCCGAGACCGGGCCGCGGCGGTCGAGGTGGGCACGCCTGTGGGAGCGGGTGAGCGGAGCCGAGCCGGAGCCCGCGGAGCCCGACGACTGGGCGACCATGCCCGCCGTCGATCCCTGGGCGGACCAGGACACCCCGGTCTGGCCGGAGACCTTCGCCGCGGAGACCGCGCTCCCGGCCGCCCGCTTCGACGCACCGGCCGGCACGGGGGCCGCGTCCCAGGCATCGACCGGCACGGCGGCCGCATCCCCGCCCACCAGGCAGGATGCCGTCCCGCCACCCACCCGGCTGGACGCCGCACCTCCGCCCACCAGGTTGGACCCCGCAGCGCCGTATGGCCACGCCGCATCACCGGCCGCCGCCAAGGCGGCCGATGCCGCCGAGAAGGCGATGGCCGACGCCCTGGCCGCCGGCTCCAAGGTCCTCGATGCCGCGAAGGCGGCCGCGGTCGTGGCCGCGGCGAAAGCCGCCGAGCAGGCCGCGAAAGCCGGCCAGGTGGCAAAGGCCGGCCAGGCCGCGATCGCAAACCAGGCCGCGAAGGTCAGCCAGACCAACAGCCCAGGTCAGACCGGCAGCCCAGGTCAGAATGGCAACGCAGGGCAGGCCGGCAGCGCAGGTCAGACCCGCGGGACCGCCCGGCCCGCCATCCCCGCGCCCGGCACCTACCCGCCACCGGCGGGCGGCACCGGCCTGCCTCCCATGCGCCCGAAGCTGCGGCCCTGGCGACGGGCGAAAGCCCCCGCGCAGCCGCCGCAGACCCGGATTCCGGTCCAGCCGCGCCCCGCACCGGTGCGTCCGGCGCCGCCGCCCTGGGCAGCCCGCCCGGTCCCGCCCCGGCGTCGCGGCCGGGTCCGCCGCTGGCTGCGCCGGATGACGCTGCTGACCGTGCTGGGCCTGGTGCTCTGCTGCGGTGGCCCGCTCGCCTACTGGCAGTTCCCGGTCGCCCGGCAGCACCCGGTCTCCGCGGTACTGCCGGACTCCTTCGCCGACCTCGACCTGCGCGACACCGCGGCCGGGCAACGCGCCGCCGAGCGGCTCGCCGAGCAGTTGCAGGAGGCCGGTTCGGCGGGTGACGCGTTCGCCGGGACCTACGCCGACGGGCGTGGCAAGCGGGTCACCGTGTTCGGTGTCACCGGCTGGCGGCTGACTCCGGGCTCCGACGTGGACACCCAGCTGGACCGGCTCACCAGCGAGCTCAAGCTCAAGGATGTCCAGTCCTACGACGTCGGTGAGTTCGGTGTGCACGAACGCTGCGGCGTCGGGCGGCTGAACAACAGCTCGGTGGTGGCGTGCGCCTGGGCGGATCACGGCAGCCTGGCCACCGTCCTGCTCACCCGCCGCTCGATCGAGGAGAGCGCCGAGCTGGTCGCCGGTCTGCGGTCCGTGGTGCTCACTCCGAAGTACTGGAGCTGAGCACCCACCCGGGCCCGGCGGTCGCGCTGGGGCCCGGAGCGGGCGGGAAGCTCGCGCGGTGGAGCGGGGACGGCCGGACTCCGGCGGGACGGTGGCTGCGCGTACCGAAAAGGAAGCGGAACCGGAATGCCTAGGCCTCGCGCTTGGCCGGCGCGTAGCGCGGCACGTATTCCTGGCCGGTGAGTTTCTGGATCTCGGCCATCACCTGGTCGGTGAGTTCGCGCAGCGCGGTCCGGTCGTCGGACCGGCCGACCGTCTCGATCGGGCGGCCGAACTTGACCGTGACGGTGTTGCGCATCAGTTTCGGGTAGAGGCGGCCGATCGGCTGGACCTTCTCGGTGCCGAGCATGCCGACCGGGATGATCGGCACGCCGGCGGCGACGGCCAGGCGCGCCACGCCGGTACGGCCGCGGTAGAGCTTGCCGTCCGGCGAGCGGGTGCCCTCGGGGTAGACGGCGACCAGGTCACCGCCCTCGAGCGCGGGGATGGCCGCGTCGAACGCGGTGAGCGCCGCCCGCCCGCCGGCCCGCTCGACCCGGATCGCGCCGAGCCCCTCCATCAGCTTGCGGTTGAGGAAGCCCTTGACGCCGGTGCCGGTGAAGTAGTCGGACTTGGCCCAGAACGCGAGGTGCCGCGGGACCACCGCGCCGAGGAAGAGCTCGTCGGCGACGGAGAGGTGATTGCCGGCGAAGATCGCGCCGCCGGTGCGCGGGATGTTCTCGATGCCTTCGACGTGCGGCCGCCAGCCAGTCATCAACGCCTTGCCGACGGTGACCTTGCCGATCGAGTAGAGCAGCGGCAACTCGTCCTCCGGGAAACACCTGGGTGCCTAGTAGTAAATGGGTGCTGTGAGGTTATCGGACGACAAGGCCGAAGTACCTAATGATCTTGCGCGACGGCCCGGACATTCGCCCACACCAGGCGAACATCCGGGCCATTCGGCTATTTAGTTCGCTGTGACAGTGACCACGACCTGCTCACCGTCGCCGACCTCGCCGGCGAAGCCGCCGCCCAGAGCGCCGAGCACCGCGGTCTGCTCCGGCTCGGCCGGAGTCAGCGTCAGCGAGGTCGCCAGAGTCTCGCCCTTGACGAACTCCGCGTGGGCTTCGACCGCGGTGAGCACCTCTGCCGACGCCAGGACCTCAAGCCGCACCCGGTCACTGACGTCCAGGTCGGCGTCCCGGCGGGCCTGCTGCACGACGCGGATCACGTCGCGGGCCAGGCCTTCGGCCGCCAGTTCCGGGGTGACCACGGTGTCCAGGACCACGACGCCCCCGCCGGCCGGCAGCGGTGCCGAGTTCTCCACGTCCGCGGCGACCAGCTTCAGCTCGTACTCCCCCTCGGCGAGGGTGACGCCGGCCGCGACCGGGGCACCGTCGACGAGCTGCCACTCGCCAGACTTGACCGCCTTGATCACCTGCTGGACCTGCTTGCCGACCCGGGGGCCGAGCGCCCGCGGTACCACGGTCAGCACCTGCTGGCAGTACGCGGCGACGTCGTCGGTGAAGACCACGTTCTTCACGTTGAGCTCGTCCTTGAGCAGGTCACCGAGCCCGGCGAGCGCCGCACCCGACGGGGTGGCGACGGTCGCCGTGGCCAGCGGCAGCCGGACCCGCAGGCCCTTGGCCTTGCGCAGGGACAGGCCGGCGGACGCCACGTCGCGGATCGCGTCCATCGACGCGACCAGCTCGTGGTCGGCCGGGAACGTGTCGGCCGAGGGCCAGTCGGTGAGGTGCACCGAACGGCCGCCGGTGAGGCCGCGCCAGATCTCCTCGGCGGTCAGCGGCGCGAGCGGCGCCACCACCCGGGTGACCGTTTCCAGCACGGTGGCCAGGGTGTCGAACGCGTCCGCGTCACCGGCCCAGAAGCGGTCCCGGGAGCGGCGGACGTACCAGTTGGTCAGCGCGTCCAGATAGGCTCGGACACTTCCGGCAGCACCGGAGATGTCGTACTCGTCCATCTGCCGCTGCACGTCGCTGACCAGCTCACCCGTCTTGGCCAGGATGTACCGGTCGAGCAGGTGCGTGGAGTCCGCCCGGAACGAAGCCTCATGACCGGAAGCGTTGGCATAAAGGCTGAAGAAGTACCAGACGTTCCAGAGCGGCAGCAGCACCTGGCGAACCGAATCCCGGATCGCCACCTCGGTGACCGGCATGTCGCCACCCCGGAGCACCGGCGACGACATCAGCATCCAGCGCATCGCGTCCGAGCCGTACGTGTCGAACACCCGGTAGACGTCCGGATAGTTCCGCAGCGACTTGGACATCTTGCGGCCGTCCTCGCCCAGCAGGATGCCGTGGCTCAGGCAGTTGCGGAACGCCGGCCGGTCGAAGAGCGCGGTGGCCAGCACGTGCATGGTGTAGAACCAGCCGCGGGTCTGCCCGATGTACTCGACGATGAAGTCACCCGGGTAGTGGTGCTCGAACCAGTCCTTGTTCTCGAACGGGTAGTGCACCTGGGCGAACGGCATCGACCCGGACTCGAACCAGCAGTCCAGCACCTCCGGCACGCGCCGCATGGTGGACTTACCGGTCGGGTCGTCCGGGTTCGGCCGGGTCAGCTCGTCGACGTACGGCCGGTGCAGGTCGGTGACCTTGACCCCGAAGTCGCGCTCCAGGTCCTCGAACGAGCCGTAGACGTCCACCCGCGGATACTGCGGGTCGTCCGACTTCCAGACCGGGATCGGCGAGCCCCAGAACCGGTTCCGGGAGATCGACCAGTCGCGGGCGTTCGACAGCCACTTGCCGAACGAGCCGTCCTTGATGTGCGACGGCGTCCAGCTGATCTCCTGGTTCAGCTCGACCATCCGGTCCCGGAACTGGGTGACCGCGACGAACCACGAGGACACGGCCTTGTAGACCAGCGGGGTGTCGCAGCGCCAGCAGTGCGGGTACGAGTGCGTGTACCCGTCGTGGCGCAGCACCACGCCGCGCTCCTTCAGAACCGCGATCACCGGCTTGTTGGCGTCGAAGACCTGCAGGCCCTGGAAGTCCGGGACCAGCGAGGTGAACCGGGTGTGGTCGTCGACGGTCACCACGGTCGGGATGCCGGCCGCGTTGCAGGCGTTCTGGTCGTCCTCACCGAAGGCGGGCGCCATGTGCACGACACCCGTACCGTCCTCGGTGGTCACGAAGTCGGCACCGAGGACCTGGAAGGCGTTCTCGCCACCCGGCTCGACCAGGAAGTCGAACAGCGGCGTGTAGCGGCGCCCCACGAGGTCACGACCGAAGACCGAGCCGGTTTGTTCGTACCCCTCAAGCTCTTTGGCGTAGGCACCCACTCGGCCGGCGCCGATAAGGAGCTTTCGCCCGGACGTATCAGACATGACCGCATATTCGATGTCCGGACCGACGGCCAACGCCAGGTTCGACGGCAGCGTCCACGGGGTCGTCGTCCAGACCGCGATGTCTTCGCCGGTGGAGAGACGGAATTTAACCGTCAAAGCGGGATCCGTCCGGTCCCGGTAGACGTCGTCCATCCGGGTCTCGGTGTTGGACAGCGGCGTCTCGCACCGGAAGCAGTAGGCGAGGACCCGGAAACCCTCGTAGACCAGGCCCTTGTCATGCAGCGTCTTGAACGCCCACATGACCGACTCCATGTATGCCGGATCGAGGGTCTTGTAGTCGTCGGCGAAGTCCACCCAGCGGGCCTGGCGCGTGACGTACCGCTCCCAGTCCTTGGTGTAGGCGAGCACGGAGGTCCGGCAGGCCTCGTTGAACTTGTCGATGCCCAGATCGACGATCTGCGCCTTGGTGGTGATGCCGAGCTGCTTCTCGGCCTCCACCTCGGCGGGCAGGCCGTGCGTGTCCCAGCCGAACCGCCGCTCCACCCGCTTGCCGCGCATCGTCTGGTAACGCGGAACCAGGTCCTTCACGTACCCGGTGAACAGGTGCCCGTAGTGCGGCAGCCCGTTCGCGAACGGCGGGCCGTCGTAGAAGACGTACTCATTCGCGCCGTCATCGCCGGCCCGGCGCTGGTCGACGGACGCCTCGAAGGTCTTGTCGGCCGCCCAGTGATCGAGGACCGCGCGCTCGACCGCCGGCAGATCCGGCGAAGCCGGAACGCCCGTGGCGTCAGTGTGCTTCGGATAGGCCATGGTTCTCCTCAAGCAGTTCACATCTCGTGACTGCGAGGACGAGCCTCTCGGGCCCGCGGTACCACCTCGCTTGACGGGTTGCCCCGCCCGCTCATTCGCCGGATGCTGCGCGGTCCGGTGTCCGCCCGGTTCTACTAGGGCAAAGCCCGTTCTTCCGGAGGCTCCCCGGTGATGGCCGGTTCGTCGCCTGCGTTCGCACAACGATACCGGGCACGCTTCGCTTCCCTCATCCGCATTAACCCCAACCCCATTCGGGGTACGCGCCACGAAGAGTCCCGCCACGGCCGGGGCGACCAGCGTCGCTGGTCACGCCCCTGCCGCCGGCGCCGGGCGGAGAGCCCGGGTCGAGCTCAAGGCCGAAGCGTCGTCGACCAGAGACTCACCCCGTCCCGATCGCGCAGGTGCACGGTGAACGCGCCCGACCGACCGTCGATCTCCACCTCGCCGAAGTGCTGGAACCCGTCGGCCGGCGACGTATTCGCGACCGGCGGCGCGTTGACGAATACCGCTTCCGGCCCGAACGTGCCGTCCAGGGCGTTCGGCCCGAAAGCTCCGGCGTGCGCGGGCCCGGAGACGAATTCCCAGAACGGGGTGAAGTCCTGGACCGCCGCCCGCGCCGGGTCGTAGTGGTGGGCGGCCGTGTAGTGCACGTCCGCGGTGAGGAACACGATCCCGGTCACCCGGTGCCGGTGCGCAGACCGCAGCACCTCGGCGAACTCCAGCTCGCGGCCCTTCGGCGTACCGGGGTCGCCCTGGGCCACCCCCTCCTGCGCCGCGGGGCCGTCCGGCACGATGATGCCCAGCGGCAGGTCGGCGGCGATCACCTTCCAGGTCGCGCGACTGCGGCGCAGCCCGTCGATCAGCCACTCCCGCTGTTCCCGGCCGAGCAGGCCACGCTTCGGGTCGGCGTACGTGTTCCCGTCGTTCACGTCCTTGACCGTCCGCATGTCCAGCACGAACACGTCGAGCAACGGCCCGTACGGGATCCGGCGGTAGATCGGCGCGGTCGTCCCCGGGATCGGCAGCCACTCGTGGAACGCCTGCTGCGCCCGCCCGGCAAGCACGTCGACCCGCTTCTCGGTGTACCGGGCGTCGGTCAGGATCTCCCCCGGGTACCAGTTGTTCGTCACCTCGTGGTCGTCCCACTGGTTGATCTGCGGCACCTCGGCCGCGAACCGCCGGTAGTGCTCGTCCAGCAGGTTGTACGCGTACTGGCCGCGGAACTCGTCCAGGGTCTCGGCGACCTTGGACTTCGGCTCGGTGATCAGGTTCCGCCAGATCCGGCCGTCGGGGAGGGTCACGGTCGGTGCGAGCGGGCCGTCCGCGTACACGGTGTCGCCGCTGTGCAGCAGGAAGTCCGGCCGCCGGCGGCGCATCGATTCGAAGAGCCGCATTCCGCCGAAGGCGGGATCGATGCCCCAGCCCTGCCCGGCCACGTCAGCGGTCCACACGAATCGCACGTCACCGCGGCGCACCGGCGCCGTGGTGAGCTCACCGCTCACCGGCGCGCTGAACAGCCCCGGCCGGTCCAGGCTCTCCACCTTGACCCGGTAGTACACCCGCTCGCCGGCGGGCAGGCCACGCAGCCGCACCTTGCCGGTGAAGTCGGTCTCCGGGGTGACCACCGGCCCGCGCAGCACGCGGGAACCGCGGAAGTCCGGCCGCCGGCTGGTCTGCACCCACAGCCGGCCCGGACGATCCGCCCGGCTCCACACGACTGCCGTGTCCGCGGTGGCGTCGCCGCTCTGCACGCCGTGGGTGAGGATCGGGCGGGCCGGGCCCGCCGAGAACGCCGGCGCTTCGAGGACGGCACCGGCGACGCCGCCCGCCACACCGGCCCGCAACAGATTCCGTCGGGAGATCAAGCTCATGATGTGATGCCTATCGATCGAATCTGACCGCCAGGTGGCCTCAGCCTAAACTCCACCTGTGATCCGGATCGAGCTCGATGAACCGACTTTGGCCCGCACGCGGATCGCGATCAGCCCGCTCGGCGAGGCCGTCTGCAGCCTCTACCTGCTGCATCGCAATCCCGGTGGCGCGCCGTGGCCGTACGACGCGTGGGCCCGCACCGCCCGCCGGATCCTGGAGACCGATCCGGCGACCGAGCCGCTGTCCCTCTACGCCCAACTGCCCGGTGCCTCACCGGACTTCATCGACCCGATCCCGGAAACCGCCCTGCCGACCATCGGCGAGCAGCTCGAACGGCTCCGCGAGACCCCGGCCGACGTGATCGGGGAGCAGTTGGACAAGCACTACCCGGACGGTGACGTGCCGGAGGTCCTGCGGCCGTTCCGGGACGACCGGCGGGCGGCGCTGGACCGGCTCGCGGGCGGGCTGGCGGCGTACTGGGACGCGGCGATCGCACCGCACTGGCCGGCGATGCGGGCCGCGCTGGACGAGGAGGTGCTGCTGCGGGCCCGGGCGCTGGCGGCCGACGGACCGGACGCCCTGCTCGCCCGGCTGCACGACCGGATCCGCTGGGAGCGGCCGGTGCTCACCCTGGTCAAGCCGCTGGAGCACAGTTTCGACGCGGTGGATCAGCGGCTTCTGCTGGTCCCGCTGATCTTCTCCCGGGGTGCGCTGATGTGCTCCACCGACCACCCCGAGGTGGTCATGGTCACCTACCAGTCGCGTGGGGCCGCCGTACTGGCCGAGACCCCGGCGCCATCGGTCCCGGAGGACCAGGACCGCCTGGCTGTCCTGCTCGGGCGGGGCCGGGCGTCCGTACTCCGCGCCCTCACCGTCCCCGCCACCACCACCGCGCTGGCGGTGGCCCTGGGCCTGGCCCCCAGCACGGTCTCCGAACACCTGACCGGCTTGCAGGCGGCCGGCGTCGTGCATCGCCGCCGGGCGGGCAGGCGGGTCCTCTACGGCCTGGAACCCGCAGGCACAGCCCTGGTCACCCTGCTGACCGGCGACCCAACCCCGATCGAGACGGCCTCCTGACCAGCCGCCAGCCACTCCCTCCTCCCGCCTGTCTCCCCCTCTCCGCTCGCCCGCCCTTTCCTCGGCGCGGAGATTCGGCGGCGGCCGAATCCGTTTCCCGGCGGCCCGGGTCGCTCTAGCGTCGGCGACCATGGGAAGTGAGTACGCGATCGAGGCAGAGGGGCTGCGCCGCACCTACCGCACCCGGACCGGCTGGCTGAAGCCCCGGCGCAGCGAGGTGGAGGCGGTCCGCGGCATCGACCTGACGGTCCGCCGCGGCGAGCTGTTCGGCCTGCTCGGGCCGAACGGCGCCGGCAAGACGACCACCATCAAGATGCTCAACACGCTGCTGATCCCGACCGCGGGCACGGCCCGGATCTGCGGTTTCGACGTGGTCACCCGGACCAGGGAGGTGCGTCGCCGGATCGGGTACGTCTTCGGCGGCGACCGGGGCCTCTACGACCGGCTCTCCGGCCTGGACAACCTGCGCTACTTCGCCGAGCTCTACGGTGTCCCGCCCCACCAGCAGAAGTCCGCCAT
Organism: Actinoplanes aureus; assembly: GCF_015704865.1. Lineage (GTDB taxonomy): Bacteria > Actinomycetota > Actinomycetes > Mycobacteriales > Micromonosporaceae > Actinoplanes > Actinoplanes aureus. The sequence continues at coordinate 41,717 of NZ_JADQTO010000044.1, forward strand.
CGCCGAACTGCTGGACCTGGTCGGGCTGACCGGCCGCGAGCACGAGCGGGTGGAGGGCTACTCCCGCGGCATGCGCCAGCGGCTGCACATCGCCCGTGGCCTGCTGCACGACCCGGACGTGCTGTTCCTGGACGAGCCGTCGATCGGTGTCGACCCGGTGGCCGCCCGGGAACTGCGCCGCACCGTCGGAAACCTCGCCGCGAACGGCACCACGGTCCTGCTGACCACCCACTACATGGCCGAGGCCGACGAGCTCTGCGACCGGATCGCGGTGATCGCGGACGGCCGGCTCCAGGCGCTCGGCACCCCGGCCGAGCTGCGTAGTCACGCGGACGGGCGGCGGGTGGTCGAGGTGGAGGCGTACGGCGTACCGGACTCCGCGATCGCCGCCCTCCGGGGACTCCCCGGCGTACGCGAGACCGCCGTCGAGGAACGCGGCACGCTGCAACTGCTGACCGTGCAGTCCGACGCGCACCTGGACGTGCAGGGTGACGTGCTCCGGGAGCTCGCGGGTGTCCGGCTCGGCCGGGTCGCCAGCCGGGAACCCACCCTGGAGGACGCGTACGTGGCGATCGTGAACGCCGCATGAGGACACTCCTGATCGGCACGCTGATGCACGCCAAACACATGAGCCGCTCCCCGTTCGAGGTGTCGCTGGCCCTGGTCATCCCGGTGGTCCAGGCCACCATGGCGGTCCACCTGTTCCGGGCCGGGCAGGAACCGCACCGGCTGCTCGAGGCCGCGGTCGGCGCCGGCCTGATGGGCGTCTGGTCCTCGGTGCTCTTCGGCTCCGGCGGTGCCATCCAGAACCAGCGCTGGCAGGGCACCCTGGAGATGATCATCATGGCGCCCCGGCGGCCGGTGACCGTACTCCTGCCGATCACCGCGGCCACCGCGATCACCGGCACCTACGCCATGCTCGCCACCCTGCTCTGGGGCCGCCTGCTGTACGGGATCCCGCTCGACCTGGCCCGCCCGTACGCCTTCCTCGCCGCCACCCTCGCCTGCGTGGCCGGGCTGGGCATGTTCGGCCTGCTGCTCGCCTCGACGTTCGTCCTGCTCCGCAACGCCAACGCCCTGGCGAACCCGCTCGAATACCCGATCTGGCTGCTCTCCGGGATGCTGGTGCCGATCAGCGTGCTGCCGTCCTGGACCGTCCCGATCGCGGCGGTCCTCCCCACCACGTGGGGCGCCCGGGCGGTACGGGAGGCCACGGTCGGCGGCCCGGTCTGGCCCTCGATCGGGATCTGCCTGGCGATCGGAACGGGCTGCCTGCTGCTCGGCGCGTACTGCCTCACCTCGTTCGAACGCCGTGCCCGCGCGGCCGCGACCCTGGCGCTCTCATGAGCACACTGCGACTGATCACGACCGGGGGCGCGCTCGCGTACCGGGCCCTGTTCAACTGGACCTCGCCCACCATGTACGCCGGAACGCTGCTCGCCGGGCCCACGTTCCAGCTGCTGTTCTTCGCCTACCTGGGCCGGCAGCTCCGGGTCGCTGACGACGGGTTCTTCATCGTCGGCAACGCCGTGCTGGCCGCCTCGTCGGCGTGCGTCTTCGGCGGGACGATGGCCGTCGCCAACGAGCGCCGCTACGGCACCCTGGGCCACGTGCTGCTGTCGCCGCGCAGCCGGACCGCGATCTTCTGGGGACGCGTTCTCCCGTACGCCGGGAACGGCCTGCTGATCGCGGCCTTCACGCTGACCGCCGGATCGCTGCTGCTCGGCCTCCGGATTCCGCTCGCCGCGCTGCCCGGTCTCGGGCTGGCGCTGGCGGCCGGATCGCTGGCCTGTGGCTTCTTCGGGCTCACCCTGGGCGCGCTGGGTCTGCGCTTCCGCGACGTCTGGGTGGTCTCGAACGTCGCGGTGGCCGTCCTCCTGCTGCTCACCGGGGTGAACGTGCCGCGCGGGGAACTACCGCAGTGGATGATCGGTGTCGGACACGTCCTGCCGATCACCCACGCGGCGGAAGCGGCCCGGCTGCTCGCTGCCGGGCGCGGCCTCGGTGCGGCCGCACCCGCCCTGCTGGCCGAACTGCTGGTCGGAGCCGGGTACGCGATCGTCGCTGCCGCCCTGCTCAAGACCTTCGAGGCGGAGTCAAGGCGGCGGGCCAGCCTGGAGACGCTCTAGATCTAGAGCTTGGGGAACCAGAGGGCCAGCTCGCGCTCGGCGCTCTCCGGCGAGTCCGAGGCGTGCACCAGGTTCTCCCGGTTGGAGAGGGCCAGGTCGCCCCGGATCGTGCCGGCCGCCGCCTTCCGGCCGTCGGTCGCGCCGATCATGGCCCGGACCACCTCGATCACCGAGTCGCCGGAGAGCACCAGGGCGGCCAGCGGCCCGCTCGTCATGAACGTCTTCAGCGGCGGGTAGAAGTCCCGCTCGACGTGCTCGGCGTAGTGCGCGTCCGCCAGCGACGCGTCCATCGTGCGCAACTCCAGCGCCTCGACGACCAGGCCCTTACGCTCGAAACGGGAGAGAATCTCACCCAGCAGGCCGCGGCGGACCGCGTCGGGCTTGATGAGCACGAGCGAACGCTCGGTGGTGCTGGACACGCGGTTCCTCCGTAAAAGACGACAGCCCGACACGCGGGAGGTTCAGCCTATCGGTACCACGATCGCCGGCGGGCGGTGATGCCCGGGCCGGCGTACTTTCGCGGATCCGCCGGCGGGCCATAACCTGACGGGAACAACCGGGAGGTCCACAGTGGCGAACCAGGCCGGCCGGCCCATCGCGCCCGCACGCAAATTGGTGGCGGCGGTCATGGGTACGCTCGCGGTCTTCGTGATCGTTTTCGGGCTCGGCATGTCGAGCATGGCCGTCGCGTTCTTCGGCGTCGCCGTCCTGGCGCTGGCCATCGTCCTAGCCATGGTCAACCTGTCCGGCCGCCGCGGCGGCCGGGCCACCGTGGCCGGAAACGCCGAGATCAAGTCGATCCCGCCGCCGCCGCTCTCGTCGGCCTACGGGCGCGCCGAGATCGAGGCGATCGTGGTCGCTCCCGGACTGGGGACCTTCGAGACCACGATCCGGGAGTCCCGGGTCCCGGTGGCGAAGTGGCCGGTCGTCGGGGGCACCGTGCCGATCACCGTGGACGTCGACGACACCCGGCGGGTCCGCGTCAACTGGAACGAGGCACCCGCCCACGACGAGGGCGCCGACCCGCCACCCCCGCCCCCACCGGGCGCCGACTACGCCGCACCCGAGGAGATCGACGACGACGTACTCGGTGTCGACGATCCCGCACCCTGGGAGGGGCGTGACCGGGATCGGGACTGGGCCTTCGACTCCGAGCCGCCGCCTCCGCCGCCGCCCGCGTACGCCGACGCCCGCTCGACCAACCCGGTCGTGGTCCGCGACACTCCCACCGGCACGATCGTCGAGGGACAGCTCGTCGACCCCGACGAGGAGCCCCCACCACTGCCGCGCCGCGCCCCGGGGGCCGCCCGCTTCGACCGCGCACCGGCCCAGGGCACCGCCCCCGACGAGGGCGATCCGGATCAGCCGTCGGCCGACCCGCCCCCGCCTGGCGCGGGCATGCCCGCCGGCGAGGACTCCGCCTATCGCCCAGCTCCCGACCACAACGAGGCTGGCACTCCCGGTTCGGACCCTGACCCCGGCGGCACATCGGGCTCCAGCGCCGAACCCGCTCCCGGCTACCAGACCACCGGCTACCACTCGGCCGACACGCCGCGCACGGCTGCCACCCCCGCCTCCAGCTACAGCGCGGCCGGCACACCCGACCCCGGTTCCAGCTCCGGCGGCATGTCCGGTTTCGCTTCCAGTGGTACGCCGGGCGGCGCCGCTCAGTCCACGGAGTCCGGCCCCTCCCGGTCCAGGGAGTCCGGCTTCACTGCCGGCCCCACCCAGTCCAGGGAATCCGGCTTCACGGCCGGCCCCGCGCAATCCAGGGAGTCCGGCTTCACGGCCGGCGCCGCCCAGGCCAGCGCTTACATGGCCGGCGGGACGCCTGGCTCGGGCGGCACCACCGGCTCGGGCGGCACCACCGTGCCCTCCGCACGCACCTCCTCCAGCCGCCCACCCGGTAGCCGCCCGAGCCCGAAACCCCGAGGCAGCACGGCCACCGCGACCGTCGAGCGGGACGATGCGTCCGAGGAGTCACCGACCACGGCATCGGCCGCCGCACCGCGAGCGGCTACCGGCCGCACTCCCACCCAGCGCACGCCAGCCGACTCCGACCCGGTGATCGACGTGCCGCTCGACGAACCCACCCGGCCCGTCCCGTCGGCTGACGCCACCACCGCCTGGCCACCCGCCGCCCCCGGCTCCCGCCACACCGCCGGCCCCGCAACCGCCTCACAGCCGACCGCCGGCCCGGCAACCAGCACAGGATCCACCGCCACTGCCGCCTTTGAGCCCACCGCCGGCACCGCCACCGCCTCGGAACCCACCGCCGACCCCGCCACCGCTACCGCCGCTGAGCCCACCGCCGGCCCCGGCACCGCCTCTGAGCCCACCGCCGACCCCGGCACCGCCTCTGAGCCCACCGCCGACCCCGGCACCGCCTCTGAGCCCACCGCCGACCCCGGCACCGCCTCGAAACCCACCGCCGGCCCCGGCACCGGCTCGGAACCCACCGCGGGTGCCGCGTCCACCGGCACCGGTCCCGCCGACGATGCCGACACCATCGCCTGGTCCGCCACCGTCCCGACCGAAACTCACGCCACGCCCCCGGCAGCCGGTGCTCCGGCCGGCACCGCCGGCTCCGATGCGGACGCCGACCCGGTCATCCCGTCCACCTCGTCCGGCCGGACCCGCTTCTTCGCGCAGCCGAACGACCCCACCGATCGGATTCCCACGCAGACCGGTCCGACCGCTTTCCGAGGAGCACCCCGCCCCGAGCCCACTCCGACATCCACCCCGTCCGTGCCGTCCCCGGTCTCGGCGCCGCCCACGGCACCCGCTCCGGACCGGCCGTTCCCCAGTGCGCCGCCGCCGTCCACACCACACCACACCGGCCCGGCCACGCCGACCGACGACACCACGGACATCGACATCCCGCTCGAGAGCGAGCCGGCGGACCGCTCCACCACGGACGATCCGGTCGACATTCCGTTGGACAGCAGCCCGGAACCGGCCCCCGAGACCACCCCCGCCGCCTCCAGCGCCATGGCCGACGGCATCATCGCGCCGCCGGCAGACTCCATCCCGGCCACCCAGCCACCACCCGCTCCCACAGCCGACGGTCCGGGCAGCCCGGCGTCAACCGCCCCACCAACGCCTGCCCCCACAGCCGACATCCCGGACAGCACCCCACCGCCTCCGCCGGCGGCCCATATCCCGGACAGCACCCCACCGCCTCCGCCGGCGGCGCACATCGCGGACAGCACTCCACCGCCTCCGCCCCCGGCTCACATCCCGGACAGCACGACGTCCGCAGCCTCAACGCGAGTCTCGGAGCCGGCCCCCGGAGAAAGCACCGATAGCCCCAGCCGCACACCCCCGGCACACTCCGGCGCCGGTATGGGCGTTGCCGCAGCAGCAGGTGCCGCCCTCGGCGCGGTCGCCGGAGCCGTAATCGGCCGAGCCAGCACCAACACCGACTCCAGCACCCCGGCGGACGCCGAATCCGACAAACCGACCCCCCGACCCACCGGCAGCCCCTGGGGCGACTTCGGCGGCACCGAGCCCGACGAACACGTCGCCGAGGTGATCACCGCCTACCCGAGCGCCCGCCCAGGCCCGGCCGGCGCGATCCACGGCGTCGGGATCACCGTCCTGGTCACCGATCTGAACCGGTCGATCGCCTTCTACCGGGACATCCTCGGCTTCTTCGAGATCGACAGCGGCGACGGAAGCGCCGTGCTCGCCTCCGGGGACACCCGCCTGGTGTTGCGCACCGTGCACAACCTCTCCGCGGATGCCGGTCGCCTGATCTACCTCAACCTCGAGGTCGGTGACGTCGACGCCGTTTACGAAGAGCTGCGGGAGAAGGGTGTGAAGTTCGTGCACTCGCCCCGCAAGGTGAACCGGGGCGACAAGCTGGAGCTCTGGTCCGCGACCTTCCGCGACCCGGACAACCACAACATCGCCATCACGCAATGGCGGGCCATCCGCTGAGCGCTGCGCCCCGGCAGGGGCGCGGCCTCAACCCAGGATCGACCGGCGTACGTGGTAGTTGTACGCCCACGCCAACCCGAAGATCACCCCGATCGCCGCAAGTGCCCAGTGCAACAGGCCGCCCGCGAGCAGCAGCACCTGCAGAACCGCTCCGGCGGGCCACGCCCAGCTGCGCTTCATGCTGCCGGCCAGGACGATCGCCACGACCACCGCGACGGCAACCGCGATGATCGCGGCGCCCTTGCGCTCCTCCGCGATGACGCTGAGCGGCGCGATCGCCAGGAGCAGCACGACCGCCTCCATCGCCATGGTTCCGGCGCCGAGTCCGCGTACCGCTGCTTCGGGGTTGCGGAGCCCGGAAGACCGCGCCGCGGCTGCCGGCTCGCCCTCCGCCGGCGCCGCGGCCTTGTCCGGCTCGGTCATCGTTTCAGCAGCTTCCGTGCGTCGGCGACGGTGACGACCGAGCCGGTGATCAGCACACCGACGCCGCTCAGCTCGCCCGACGAGTCCTCTTCGGCCAGCACCACGGCTTCTTCGATGGCGTCCGGCATGGTGTGCGCGATCGTCACCCGGTCCTCGCCGAAGACGGTGATCGCCAGTTGGGCGAGCTCTTCGACCGGCATCGAGCGTGGTGAGCTGTTCTGGGTCACGACGATCCGGGCGACCACCGGTTCGAGCAGGTCGAGCAGGCCGGTGGCGTCCTTGTCGCCGAGGACCGCGAGCACCGCGACCAGGTGCCGGAAGGTGAACTCCTCCTCGAGCGCGGTGACCGTCGCGGCCATGCCGTGCGGGTTGTGCGCTCCGTCCAGCAGGATGGTCGGCGCGCTGCGTACCCGTTCGAGCCGACCCGGCGAGTCCACCTGGGCGAACCCTTCGCGGACCAGTTCCACGTCGAGCTGCTTGCCCGCGCCGGCGCCGAGGAACGCCTCGACCGCGGCGAGCGCCGTGGCCGCGTTCTGCGCCTGGTGGGCACCGAAGAGCGGCAGGAAGATCTCGTCGTAGACGCCGCCGAGTCCTTGCAGGGTGAGCACCTGGCCGCCGACGGCCTGGGCGCGTTCGATCACGCCGAACTCGCCGCCCTCGCGGGCGAGGGTGGCGCCCATGTCCGCGCAGCGTTCCAGGATCGGCCGCATGGCCTCCTCGCTTTGCAACGCGGTGATCACGGTGGCGTCCTTGTGGATGATGCCGACCTTGTGCCAGGCGATGTCCTCGATGGTGTCGCCCAGCCATTCGGTGTGATCCAGCCCGATCGGCGTGAGTACGCACACCCCGGCCTCGATGACGTTCGTGGCGTCCTCCTCGCCGCCGAGGCCCACCTCGACCACCGCGATGTCGACCGGCGCGTCCGCGAACGCCGCGTACGCCATCGCCGTCGTCATGTCGAAGTAGGTCAGCGGCTCCGGGTTCCGCGCGTCGATCAGGTCGGCGAGCGGCGCCACCTCGTTGTACGTGGTGACGAGCCGCTCCTCGGTGATCGCATCCCCGTCGAGGCTGATCCGCTCCCGGACGGTCTCCAGGTGCGGACTCGTGTATCGGCCGGTGTGCAGCCCGTGCGCCCGCAGCAGCGCGTCGATCATCCGGGCCGTACTGGTCTTACCGTTGGTCCCGGTCAGATGGATCGCCGGGTACGCCCGCTGCGGGCTGCCCAGCACGTCCATCAGGTCCCGGATCTTCTGCATGTCGAAGACCATGCGGGTGAAGCCGCGCTCGTTGAGCGCGGCCTCGACCTCGGTGTACTCGCTCATGCTGCCGGCAACGTCTCGAGCGCGGCGGCGATCCGGACCAGGTCTGCCTCGGCGGCCGTCAGCCGCTCCTTGATCTTCGCGACCACGTGATCGGGAGCCTTGCCCACGAACGCCTCGTTGCCGAGCTTGGCCCGGCACTGGGTGGCCTCCTTCTCGGCGGCCGCGCGGTCCTTCTCCAGCCGGGCCCGTTCGGCCTTGACGTCGATCGCCCCGCGGGTGTCCAGGTCGACGGCGATCCCGCCGGTCACCGCGAGCGACGCGGTGGCCGCGAAGTCACCGCCGGGCGTGTCGAGCCGGGCCAGCGAACGGATCAGCGGCTCGTGCGCGTCGATGCCGACGTTGCCCAGGCCGGTGAGCGCCGCGGTGACCCGCTGGCTCGGCTTGAGGCCCTGGTCGGAACGGAACCGGCGGACCTCGGTGACCACCTTCTGCAGCGCGGCGATCTCGTCCTCCGCGGCGTCGTCGATCAGCGCCTTGTCGACGGCCGGCCACGCGGCCCGCGTCAGGGTCTCGCCACCGGTGAGCGCGATCCACAGCTCCTCGGTGACGAACGGGATGACCGGGTGCAGCAACCGGAGCAGCTGGTCGAGAACGTGCCCCAGCACCCGGCGGCTGGCTTCCCCGCCCTCGGCCAGCACCGGCTTGCTCAGCTCCAGATACCAGTCGCAGACGTCGTCCCAGGCGAAGTGGTAGAGCGCGTCGCAGACCTTCGCGTACTCGTAGCTCGCGAAGTAGCCGTCCACCTCCGCGGTCACGTGCTGCAGGCGGGACAGGATCCACTTGTCGACGGCGGAGAGCTCCGACGGCGACGGCAGATCACCGGCGACGGTCGCGCCGTTCATCAGCGCGAACCGGGTGGCGTTCCAGAGCTTGTTGCAGAAGTTGCGGGAGCCCTGGCACCACTCCTCGCTGATCGGCACGTCGGAGCCGGGGTTGGCGCCGCGGGCCAGGGTGAAGCGGGTGGCGTCCGCGCCGTACCGGTCGATCCAGTCCAGCGGGTCGACGACGTTGCCGAACGACTTCGACATCTTCTTGCCGAACTGGTCGCGGACCATGCCGTGCAGGTTGACCACGTCGAACGGTTGCTTGCCGTCCATCGCGTACAAACCGAACATCATCATCCGGGCGACCCAGAAGAACAGGATGTCGTAACCGGTGACCAGCACGCTCGTCGGGTAGAACTTCTCCAGCTCAGCGGTCTGGTCCGGCCAGCCGAGCGTGGAGAACGGCCACAGGCCCGAGGAGAACCAGGTGTCCAGCACGTCCTCGTCCTGGCGCCAGCCGGCACCCGACGGCGGCTGCTCGTCCGGTCCGACGCAGACGACCTCACCGTCCGGCCCGTACCACACCGGGATGCGGTGACCCCACCAGAGCTGCCGGGAGATGCACCAGTCGTGCATGTTGTCGACCCAGGCGAAGTAGCGCTTGGACAACTCGACCGGCTCGATCTTGACCCGGCCGTCGCGCACCGCGTCACCCGCCGCCTTGGCGAGCGGCCCGGTCTTCACGAACCACTGCAGCGACAGCCGCGGCTCCACGGTGGTCTTGCACCGCGAGCAGTGGCCCACCGAGTGCACGTAGGGTCGCTTCTCAGCGACGATACGACCCTGCTCACGCAGGGCCGCGACGATGGTCGGTCGCGCTTCATAGCGGTCCAGGCCTTCAAACGGTCCCGGTACGGTGATGACGGCGCGTTCGTCCATGACGGTCAGGCTCGGCAGCCCGTGCCGCTGGCCGATCTCGAAGTCGTTCGGGTCGTGTGCCGGGGTCACCTTCACCGCACCGGTTCCGAAGGCCGGGTCGACGTGCTCGTCCGCCACGATCGGGATCCGGCGGCCGGTCAGGGGCAGCTCCACCTCGGTGCCGATGAGGTGCTTGTACCGCTCGTCGTCCGGGTGCACCGCCACGGCCGTGTCGCCGAGCATCGTCTCGGCACGCGTGGTGGCGACGACGATCGCGTTGTCGCCCTCGCCGTACCGGATGGAGACGAGCTCGCCCTCGTCCTCGGTGTGCTCCACCTCGATGTCGCTGAGCGCGGTGAGGCAGCGCGGGCACCAGTTGATGATCCGGTTGGCGCGGTAGATCAGATCGTCGTCGAACATCCGCTTGAAGATCGTCTGGACCGCCCGGGACAGGCCCTCGTCCATGGTGAAGCGCTCACGGGACCAGTCGACGGAGTCGCCGAGCCGCTTCATCTGGCCGAGGATCGCGCCGCCGGACTCGGCCTTCCACTCCCAGACCCGCTCCACGAACTTCTCGCGGCCCAGGTCGTGCCGGGACAGCCGCTGGTCGGCCAGCTTGCGCTCGACGACGTTCTGCGTCGCGATGCCGGCGTGGTCCATGCCCGGCAGCCAGAGCACCTCGTAGCCCTGCATCCGCTTCAACCGGACCAGGGTGTCCTGGATCGTGTGGTCGAGGGCGTGGCCGACGTGCAGCGAACCGGTCACGTTCGGCGGCGGGATGACGATGGTGAACGGCGGCTTGTCGCTCTTCGGGTCCGCGGTGAAGTAGCCCTCCGATACCCACCGCTCGTACCGCCGCTGCTCTACCTCGCCCGGCTGGTACTGGGCGGAGAGGCCACCGGTGGGCCGGCTGTCGGGGGTACGGGGTTCGGTCGCATCGGTCACCCGACAAGTCTACGGAGCCCCGCCGCGAGCCCGTATTCGCACCTCCTCAGTCGCCAGGACGATACGCTCGCCAGATGTCCGACCGCGGCCAGCACATCCCCCCGTCCGCCGACACGCCCGCCCCCGCCCCCGCGGACGATGAGCCGATCCAGATCAACGACACTCCGTTCGCGTTGACCGGCGAGGACGAGCCCGACCCCCGTGACGCGGAGTCCAGCCGCAAGATGCGCAGGGTCGTCCTCGGCGCGCTGCTCACTGTCTCCCTCGCCGGCGCCGCCACGCTGGGCTACTTCGGCTGGAACGTCAACTCCCAGCGGAACACGACGCTCTCCGCCCCGCCCACGATCGGCGCGCTCACCCTGAACAGCACCGAGGACGCCAGCGCCACCGCGGAATATCTGCAGGGCGCGCTCTCCGCGGAGATCTCCATGGACAAGACGGTGGGCGGCGTCTACAGCGGCGCCGGCGGCAAGAACGTGCTGTTCTTCGGTGGCACGACGCTGCTCTGGTCACCGGAGAAGGACCTGGAGAACTCGTTCGATCTGATCGCCGACGAGGAGGGTGCCGTGACCGGCCTCCACGACGTCGACGCCGGCGAACTCGGCGGCGTCATGAAGTGCGGGATCACCAATTCCGAAGGCGCCGAACTCACCGTCTGCGGCTGGGCCGATCACGGAAGCCTGGCCCTGGCGATGTTCCCGGACCAGCCGGAAAGCGAAGCCGCGCCCCTCATGCTCGAGATCCGCAAGGCCACGCAGACCCGCGACTGATAGACAAAAAGAAAGGCCCACCCGTTTCCGGGTGGGCCTTTCTGTCACGTTGAGTCCGGCGGCGTCCTACTCTCCCACACCCTCCCGAGTGCAGTACCATCGGCGCTGGCGGGCTTAGCTACCGGGTTCGGAATGTAACCGGGCGTTTCCCCACCGCTATGACCACCGAAACAACTGTCAGCACCACAAACAGCCAGCAACCCTTTTCCTGGTTACCCAGGATCGGGGGTGGTTGTTCGTTTGCTGTGAATCACACAGTGGACGCAAGCATAAAGTTTAAGATGGTTAAGCCCTCGGCCTATTAGTACCGGTCAACTCAACACGTTACCGTGCTTACATTTCCGGCCTATCAACCCAGTCGTCTAGCTGGGGGCCTTACCCACTCAAGGTGGTGGGATACCTCATCTCG
>NZ_JADQTO010000045.1 GCF_015704865.1 Actinoplanes aureus
CCTGGGCCCCCCCAATTCCGGGTCGGTCTACTCGCCGAGGCCGTACTGGTGACCGAGCGTCGGGCCGAGTTGCACGGCGGCGACGGCGGTGGGCAGGTGGCGGTGTTGCCAGCCGCCGAGTGCGGCGGCCAGGTCGGCGCTGTACTTGCGGTGCTGGGTGAGCGCGGCCGTCAATCCGGCGGCTTGTTCGATGCCGTTGTTGGCGCCGCGGGCGGTGTGCGGGCGCACCGGGGCGAGGGCGTCGCCGAGCAGCACGGCGTGCCCGGTGCCGATGGGCCAGACCATGCGGGTCGGAGGGTCGATGTCCAGGACTGCTGCGGCCATCCGGGTGTTGGTGGCGTGGACGAGGGCGGCTTGCTCGTCGGGCAGGTACTGCTGGGCGTTGGCGTCGACGGCGGCGCGGGCTGTGTCGGTGACGTGCTGGGGGAGGGCGAAGACGCGGCGGGTGGGGGAGGCGCCGAAGAAGTCTGAGTATTGGGCGGCGGTGGCACCGAGGTAGAAGGTCCAGTCGGTGCCACCGGGAATGGGCGCCACGTTGAACTGCATCCCGCTGTGCGTGGGTGCGAAGCGCAGGAAGTCGCGCAGGCCGGGTGGGGTGGTGCTGGTCTGGCCGCGGTGCGCGACGTAGCCGGCGTAGCGCAGTTGCCGGTGCGGGTCGAGCAGTCGCCGTCCGGTCGAGGCGCGGCCGTCAGCGAAGACCACCAGGTCGGCTGTCGCGGTGTCGCCGTCGGCGAAGTGCAGCAGCGGCTGGCCGTACTCACCGGTTAGGCCGGTGACCCGCTTACCGGAGTGCAGGACGTGCGAGGGGAGACGGCGGGTCAATGCCGCGTGCAGCAGCGTCCAGGTGGTGTTGCGGCCGGCGTACAGGTGGCGGCGTTTGGATCCGGGCCGGCGCTGGCGGACGGCGAACTCGAGGACGGCCTCGGAGTCGTAGCGGACGAACTCGTGCTGCGGTACGCCGAGCTGGTCGAGGATGTCCAGCGACGAGTGCTCCAGGCCGATCAGCCCGCCGCCCAGCGGGGCGCTGGCCGGGGCGGCCTCGTAGAGGATGACATCGTCGAATCCGGCGTGCAGCAGCAGTGCGGCGGTCGGGCCGGTCAGCGATCCTCCGACGACTGCGACGCGCAGCCCGGTGTGGGAGCGGTCGTGGGCGGTGGTGTGCGCGCTCATAGGCGTGGCCTCCGTGGGTGTGAGCCCTGGGCGGCTCGCGCCGGTTGCACCGGCGCTGCCGCGTTGACGAGGCCACGGGGGGATCGGCGTGGGTGGTGGCGGGCAAGCCAGTCTCTGGAGGTCAAAAGATCTTGGACGCGCAGCTCTGCTGCCGTTCGTTGATCACTGGTGCTGCGCGTCCAAGATGTTTTGCCGGGCTTGCCGGCTGCGGCCGGGTCGGTCATCACTGCGGACCGGCGAACGCGGCGGCCCGCAGTGATGGCCGCCGCGTTCGCCGTCCGGCTGTGCATTCAAGAGATGCGGCGTACGCGCATCATCTGCTGAGCATCACGCTGCATGTGCCGGCGACGTGGGATGCGCCAGGCTTGCTGAAGCAAAAGGTTTGCTGAGCGGGATCGAGACCCAACCTCGTCGACCCGGGGCGTCCTGGACTCAGTGGCTGAGAGTGCCTGCGTTGGGGAGGCGGAGCGCGGTACTGATCCCGTTGACCAGGCCCGCGATGTCAGCTTGTCGGTCCGTTTTAACCATGAAGTTGGCGGCGACGCCGAGGGGCTCGGCTTCGGCAGCCCATCGAGGCCAGGACACCACGAGTTGGCGATCGTCGTCATGAAGGGCGGCTCGGCGGCGGTTCAGGTAGCGTTCCCGTGCCAGCGAGGCCGGGACGTCGCACCAGATCTCGATGGTCGCAGGGCTTGCGCACCGGCGAAGACCGTCTTGGACGTAGCCGAGGTCTCGCGGTTTGAACCACCAGGATTCGAGGATGACGAGACCTGGTGTGGCTGCGGCCAGATCCCACATGGCTTCGCTTGCCACGGCACCGAATGCCGTCGTGGGAATGCCTGGCAGGGCGGCGGCCATCGCCTCCTTGAGGACGTCTTTGCAGATCACCGGGACGTCCATGGTGGAGGCCAGGTGGCCGGTCAATGTGGTCTTGCCTGATCCGGGCAGGCCGTTGACCAAGACGAGGTAGTCCGCCATGCGGGCATGATTCCACGTTCGGCCACAACTGCGTCCCCTGACTCTCACAAGCATCTGAAGCTCCGCACCGAATTCTGGCAACAGCACTTCGCCAGCCACGCCACAAGCGCGCCCTTTCCGGAATCCGCCACTTCAAGTGAGAGACGATGACCAGTGACCACAGCACATCCGAATGGCGAACCGCAGGTCAGGACCGCTCGGCCTCGCCACCTCGAACGAGAAGCGACACCGGTCCATGCTCCGGGGCTCGGTCTCGTACAGTCTGAGGGGCGTCACCGTGCCTCGCCCGCTCCGTCCTGCTTCACGACGTTGCCGTACTGGTCTTTCGGCACGGTCGGATCAATGAGGTCGGCGGCCCAGGCCACGCCTTCGCGCCGGTACCGCGACGGCACCGAGACCTCGTTGCAGCGGGTCCGGAGAAGGTCCGCGAAGTCCTTGCCCGCCTCCCGATAGACCCGTCGGGTCTCGGCTCGCGCATCCTTGGCCACCTGTTCGGCGGTCTCCCGCTGCATGCGGTCCAGCGCGCTGGTGTCGTAGAGGCGGCGGGCATAGCTCTCGGTGGTCAGGCCTTCGCCACGCAGTAGGCGTTCCTGGAAGTTCTCGTCGGCCGGCCGGAATCCCAGCGTCCGGCGCAGCGCCTCGGCATAGAAGTCGTCGCCGTACCGCTTCTTCGGCTCGTGGTGGATGAGGTTCGCCATCTCGGCTTGGAATCGTTCGGCGATGCGATCCCAGTTCACGGAGTCGTTCGACATGGCAGTCACGTCCTTGCTGGTTCAGCGGGTGGTCGGGCGGAGCCGGTGGCGGCCGGCGGTGTGCACGGCTGACAGATCGGGCCGAGTTCGGCCTGATATCCGGCGTCGCATGCCTCGCACACGATGCTCAGGCAGGCCCGGCATTCGCCGGAGGCGACGCTGTCGAGCGGGGTGCCGCAGAAACCACAGTCGCCGCTCAGGCAGATGTCGGTGTGGCGGCCGGGCGGGTGCTGGTGGCAGGGATGGTTACTCATCGTCGCCGTGTCGCAGGTGCTCGTAGATGGTCGCGGCGGTCAGCGCCGTGCCGGTGCGGTGCTCCGGGATGGCGATGTGCCGCCAGTCGGTGGGATCGCAGGCCAGCCATGTGGTGTTCTCATCGGTGGTGACGGCGATGACGTCACCGACGGACAGCGAGCGTCGTCGAAGCAGCCGGTAGATACAGGCGAGCAGGACGTCCAGCTCGCCTGCGTTGGTCTTGCCCCGGCTGGCCGGTAAATCGTCGAGGTCGGCGTTGAAGACGTGGATCGCCCAGTCGGCGATCTGCTCCGGCCTTGTTCCGGCAGGCAGGTGACGACGGTGGGTGATGACCTTGGTCAGTGTGTGGTTGGGCTCGTATGGGAGGAGCCGGCTGTCTGCGTTGTGGTAGATCGCGATGTAGTACAGCGTCACGACGATGCCCTTCGACGAGGGGTGAGCAGCGTTCATGCCGGGATCGGCGAGAGAGGGACGGCGGCATGCAGACCGCGGCCATGGCGTCACGCGGTAGCCGTCGAGGTCGGGCAGTGGGCGGGCGCGACGCAGAGCGGCGCCTGTTCGGCAGAAAGGCATCACCGAGGGCGGGCCGACTTCCGCGCAGCGGAAGCTACCGGTGTGCATGCGGAATGCTGCGGTCTAGGTGACGGATCCTGAGCCGCTGTGCGTGGTGCGCTTGGCGCTGATCGCCGCCCAGATGCGGCGGAGCCGACGGTGGGAGGCGGGATCGTTCAGGCTGCACGTTGCCCGGCCGATGTGAACCGGCCGGGCAGCGTGTTATGACTACGGCATCAGGGTGGCAGTGGCCTCCTCGGCGGACTCGGCCGAGACGGTGAAGCCCGCGACGGTTCCGGACTCCAGGGCGGACGCGACGCCTGACTGGTCGGCCGGGCGTCCGTGCAGCTGCGCGTCAGTGACGGTGAAGGTGACCGTGTACGTGAGGACCGGAAGCGGGACCGCGTCCAGCTGGTAGGTGTCGACGAGCTCGCGATACAGGCGCAGCGGCTCGTCCCAGTTGTAACCGAGGTCGACGGCCTTGCGGATGGCCATCTTCAGGCGGGCCTTCGTGACGAACGGGTCGGTGCCGTCGACAGCGGTGAACCGATCGTCGGCCGCGTCGACGTTTGCCTCTGCGACACCGCCGGGGTAGCACAGCCGGCAGGACAGGTCGCCGCATCCCTGGCTCTCGCGGCGCAGTAGCTTGAACGACAGCCCTTCATTCAGGGCCTGTGTGGTAACGGACTCGGCGGTACCGCACCAGTTGTTGTCGTTGGCGTGCTGGCGTACGCGGGCGAGGACGTCGGAGAGGTAGACCGAGCCCGCCGGAGCGGCCGGTCGCTCGGCGCCGGCGGAGTCCTGATCGTCCGGAGTGGCGCAGGTGATCTGGTCGGTGACGTTCTCCGTCATGGTGCATGCCTCCATCAGGGTGTATTTCATGCGGCACCGCTTGCGAGATCGAGTGATCCCGGCGCTGGGGTGCCGCGCTGACGGGGCCGGTCAGAGCCCGCCCATGTGCCTGGGGGCGCAAGCACCCGTTCAGCGGAAGATCTTGGCCGTCGAGCGCAGCGCTGACCTGGTTGCCAAGATGTTCTGCTGGGGCTTAGCGCCCTCGGCGCGGGTGGGCTGACCTCGGGTCCCTCAGCGAGCGGCTCCAGACGCCGTAGTGATTGATCGCTGGAGCGTGGGCGGCGTCGTGAATGAGCACGCGGGATGGCGGCGGCCCCCTGGGCAAACGGGAAGCACGCCCGCGACGGGCACAACGAGCACCGCAGCTGGCGGAGCCAAGCGTCACGGGTGTCGGCGACGCCCGCCTCTGCGCTATTCCTGACGGACAGCACCGCACGACGGCGGGCGGTGCCGGGTCTTCGGCTACGTACGCGAAGGCGTTCGGACATTCCGGCGTCGCGGCCAGGCCCGGCCGGGCTCGCTGTCGACACCGATGGCACCGCCCATCGAGATCGAGGATCGGTTAGATGCGATTGGCCGCGAGAGGCCGCGCAACCGGCGACCTGGCAGGGGATCCTGCTGGCTCTGCCCCATCCCCTGCGGCCCCAGGTTGTGGGCGCCGGCTCCGAAGGCCGCCTGACCGGCTCGACGGCACCGCCGTTCGACGCGCTCGGTCGCCATCGGCGTTTGCCGTTGGGGCTGCGGCTTGTCTGTCTCGAAACATTGCGTGTGAGCCGGCGTCAGGCAGTTTGGCTCGGAAGAGCTGCTCTGCGGCGTAGTTCGCGGAGCGGTAGTGGGTAGCTCACGCCCTGGCGACGTTCCTTGAGGATCGCGACGGTGCCCAGCTGGGCGCGGAGCTTCTCTTCCTCGGCTTCGGCAGCCAGGTACCGTTCGGGTGCGACTTGTAGCAGGTGCAGCCACTGGCGCTGACCAGCCCGGACGCACACTCCGAAGCAGTTGTTGTGTTCTCCAGAATCCGAGCGTCTCAGGAGACGTTCGGGCTCTCCGTCGTTGGAGCTGGTTTGGGTCGCGCCGGCACAAGGCGTTGATCTTTCGTACAGGAGCATGCGTTCTGCGGAGGCGAACAGCGTGATGGGCTGCCGTCGACCTCTTGGCCCGACCGACCTGCTTGCGCCGGGCACGGATGACCTGTCCGCCGCCGGGCTAGCCGGACCGGTCTTGCCAGGCGCCTGCGACCTCGCGGCATGAATCCGCGCCGCCCGGAACGGGCGAGCGGGTCGGATCTCTGATCGACGGACGGTCAAGACCGCCGAGCACTACTTGCTATATGTCGGCCTGGCGATCAGTTAGGCGTCGCGCGCTTCGAGCGTTCAAGATCTACTTCGAAGGACCTATTCGTACTCCGTGAGCCACGATCACTTGATACACGAGGTCCGACAAGCCCGGGAACACTGCCGAATCGTCCACAGGGACCGGCAGGCTTGCGAGCGTCACGGCTTGCGGTTCTGATGCGGATTTTCCCGGGGGGGTTGCCGCCGAGGCGGGTCGCCTTTCTGAGGGGGAGGCTTTTCCGGTTCTCGGGGCTTGGACGGCTCCTTGAAAGTCGCACTAAAGCCCTCTTTAGGATGGAATTTGATGGTGAATTCACGGTCCACATGACGCTGGGCCTCATGCTTGGCCGCGTCGAGGATCTTGCCTCCAACGTCGCGGACTTTGTCCACGACGCTGGGTTCCTTCGGCTTGCTGTCCGGGCCTCCTCCCTTCGGTTCTCGTGATGGTTGTTTCTGAGGTTTGTCGGCCTTGCCTTGGCCGGTGGCCGATGGTTTCGATGCTCCGTGACCGGTCGGCATCCGAGCGGTGCCGGTCCGCGCCGGCTCGGCTCTCCGGGCGGCGTCGACGATTACGGCTGCAGCCCCGTCGGCGTCGCTGGCCATGAGCGGGCTGTTGGCTGCATATGTGTACGGACTTGCAGCCCAGGCTGGTACGCGGTGGTCGGGAGGATCGCCTGGTTCGGAGAGACCGGACAGTGCCTTCGTGCTGATAGCGCGGGCGCTCTCCCGTGGTTCGGGGGCGATAAACCTGCCTAGCCACGGGGCGTACGGCCGTTGGCCCAACAGCAGCAGGTTGGCGGCCTTATCCTCCTCCGCAGCCGCATAGCCGAGAGGCCGGGGCATCGAATCCGGACCGGAGGACACGCGAACTAGGGTTTCACCGTGCGGGCTGTAGTCGGTCGCCTGCAGGAGCGTGCCGTCGGGGTGTAGGACGGCACGGATGCTACCCAGGTGATCGGTGACCAGGTTTTGGATCTCCGTGCTGTTGTGGTGGTGGCTAACCCATGCCAGCGGGGCCCCGCTCGGGGAGCCGTCCGCGGTAGCAGTAATTGTGATGGTGCTGCCACCGCTGGCCTCACAGGTGCATGTCACCCAATCCTGTAGGTAGTGCGTCGCCGACTCGGCCGTGCCGTCGGTCGCCAGGACGACGGCGGTGTGCTGACCGGCATCGGTGTACCGGTGTGTGGCCTTGGAAGCGCCTGCTCGCGCGGTGTCCAGCAGACCGGCGGCGTTCCATGTGAACTCGCGATCCGGTCCCTCCCTGACGATGTGGCCAGCCTTGTCGCTGCGGTAGGCGAAGCGGCGTTTCTCGGCGTCACCGGCCTGGATGGTCAGAGTTTCGACTCGGCTCGAACCCGGCTGCAGCACGGTGAGACGCCGTTCGGTGCGGTCGCCGACCTGCAACAGTTGGCCAATCAAATTGCCGACGTCGTCGTAGCAGTAGGTGCGCCGGCACGGCTGTGGCGGGTCGTCGGACGGCGGATCCCACGGGGCGGCGGTTGGCCGGGCCCGTGCGGATCCGGTGACGCTCGTTAGACGGTGCAGGTCGTCGTAGCTGAACGTCTGCGTTTGCAGCCCATTGTGGGCCGGGCTTCGCTCGTCGAGGCGGGTGACCGCGCCGAGCGGGTCGTGCTGCATGGCGGCGTCGTGTAGGACATGGCGCCTGTCGGCGGCGTCCGTCAATCCGGTGTGCTGGCGCAACAGCATCGTGGTCAACGGATCGTACCGGAACTGGGTGGTCAGGTCTCCCAGCCGCTCGATCAGCACTGGTTTGCCGTGCGCGTCAACGAGAAGTTGGTGGACTAGTCGTTCCGCGGATTCGTCGCCGTGGCGGTGTAGGTCCACGGCGGTGACGGCGCCGGACGAGTCACGGATATAGCGGACAGCCAGCACTGGCCGGCCGGAGCCTTCGAGGACGAGGCTGTGGACGGCGCCGGTGCGGTCGCAGGTCTGGCGCACGTGCAGCCGCCTTGGGTCCAGCGTCCGGTCCCCGTCCGAGTCCGCCCGGATCGGGTCTTCGGGCGGCCAGTGTGCGGCCGAGCCGATGAGGTCGTCGGTCATTCGCCAGCGCCGTACGAGTTCCTGAGGATGGTTGTGCACGTCGTATCGTTCGTGGACCGTTACTCCGGCGGGATCGTAGCTGCGCCAGCGGCGGCCTCGGAGATTGCGCTGCGCGGCGTCGGCCGGCGCTGCCGGGTCGTCGCCATAGAGCACGGCGTACTGTAAGTGTCCTATCGGGGCGTCCGGTGTAACGGTCCAGCGCCGGGCGAATCGATGCAGTGTGTCATAGGCGTTCAGGGTGCGTACGCTGCGGGCATCGCATACCTCGACGGGTGCACCCAGCGCATCGTAAGCGATCAGGGTCGTGCCTGTGTCCGGGGTGGTTTCGGACCAGGCCCGGCCGAGTAGGTCGTACACGGCCCGGTATACCTCATGGTCGCGGGCATCGGTGACCCGGGTGACGTTGCCGTCGATGTCGCGTCGCACCGAGGTGATCAGAGTGCGTGGTGCCTGCGCCTCTGGGGTTTGCTCAGGGTCGTCGCGGAGTCGTTCGGTTACGGTGACGATTCGGCCTAGAGGGTCGACCTCGACCGAAGCCGGCGTGTCGCTGTGGGCGTGCCATGGCGGGTGCGCGTTCGGGTGGGTGCGTCGCGCGTTGTCGTCAACGTCGTATTCGTACGCGACCCAGGGGCTGGGTTCGAACCGGTCGGGCTGCGCCAGGTCCGCCGGTTGCCCGTGGACGAAGTGGCGTTGGGTGCCGTCCGCATTGGTGATCGTCTGCGGGATGCCGCGGGGGTCGCGGCGAATGAGTTGCCTGTGCACGGTTCCATGTCGTCGGGGGGACGGGGCAATGTTGTAGGCCCAGCCTTCGTCCAGGAAGGGCTCGTACTCCTCGACGACTCGGCCCTTGTCGTCGTAGGCGACCCACCCATCGACGCGCACCAGGGGGTCGGCCGGACCAGCCGCTACGTCCAGCCCCGTTCCTGCGGCGTTGTGCCGGGCCACGCCGTCGGTGCCGCGGATGGTCCAGCCGCCGACATGGCGCCGCTCTCCCGTCGCCCCGGGAGGATCAACTCTGGCGGTCGTAGGTGGCTCGGCGATGTCTGCAAGCAGACCTGGGTCACCCACGGACCCACTGGTCCGCAGGGTGCGTGACTGCAGCAGCCGATCGAGTCCGTCGCTGTAGTCGCGCCGCTCGGCGGTGCCGTGCAGCCGCAGGTCCAGCCCGGCAGCGGGGTACGTCCGTTGGTGGGCGATCGCGGTCCAGTAGCCAAGGAGTTGAGTACGGGAATGCACCCACACCGGCCTTCGCCGATCGGGTGGGCTGTCGTCGTACTCGTTTAGCCCGTAGGCGTAGACGATGCCGGGCTGGTCTGGAGTGTCGCCCAGGTGATCGTCGTCGGCCGGTCCGGTCCGAACGACGGTGTGCAGCAGGCCGAGTGGTGTGTAGGTGAATCGGGTGCGGTAGCCATTGGAGTCGGTCACCATGGCCGGTTGCTGCGCGCGGTAGTCGTAGATCATGGACTCTTCAATCACGCCGGCGGTGGTCACCTTCCGGGGATAGAGCCAGTGTTCGTCGGCTTCGACGACGGTCTCAACGCCAGCAGCGTCGCGAGACGCTAGAACCAGCCCGCGCCGGAACCGCACAGACGCGGGTGCGGAGTTAGGCCCCGAGCCGGACAGGTGTTCTGGCTGGGTGTCGTGGCGGCGCGCCACCTCAATGCGGTAGAGCCCGCTAGGCAGGTCGTCGTCGGGCGCCCCGTCGCCGGTGTAGCCGCCCCCGGCCTTCGTCTGGGCGTCCATAAGCCGCCGGAACCGGTCCGGATAGTAGGCAGGCCACGACTGAGTAGACGCCGCCGGGGTGAGCGCGGCCTCCACCCAGGGCGGTAGGGCTTCCTCGGTGAATACGGCCGCCAGTGTTTCCGGAGTGTGCACCAGCCGCCTTCTGCGACTCATTAACCCGAACACGCCGAGTTTGCCCAGTTCTTCCCCCGTGAACGCGGCTCCGTCGTAGTAGGAGGCGGTAGCTCCGATGACCCTGCGGGTGAATGCTCCTGGCGAAGTTGGCCACGTCGTCTCGATGCGCTGGGCGAGGTCGTCCGGCGGGCCAGCCCTCTCACCCGTCAGTTCGTAGCGCACGTCGGCCGCGACCCGGTCCAGAATGTAGGGATAGTTTTCCGCTGCGGAGGCGTACCGGCGGTTGGTGACCGTGACGAGATAGTCCTCGCCGGTGACGGCGTGCGCATCCCGCCCGCGCGGGACGGCGATGTCGACGAGCAGACCCGGCCGACCGTACCTGTCGGGTAGCAGCTCGTACTGAACGCGGGTCATCGGCTCCAGCCCGCGTTCCCACTGCGTGACACGTTCCCCCCGGCGCAATGCGGCGGTGACAGGTAGGCCGCCGGGACCGTCGGCCACTCGATCGAGGTCGTAGGCGTACTCCGTTACGGAGTAGGGCCGATCGTCGGCGCCGGGTACCCACTCGGGTTCAGGACCGGCCGCGTAAGTCTCGGTGCGGCGCGGCTTGCCGGACAACGCGCGCAGCGCGCGCCGACCGGCCGGTCCGTTCAGCCCGGTTAGCCAATTGCTGTGCGCCGATGGGCTCAACAATGGTGGGTCCAGCGTCCAGTATCCGCGCAGCTGCGGCTCGGCCACGTCAGCGGCAGGCCCGGCGACGCCGGTGTGGAACCACATCCGCGTCAGAACGGGGGTCGAATGCCCAGCCTGCCCACCGGCGGCGGCGTCGTACCGGTCTACCTGCGCGAAGCCTCGGAACTCGCGTTCCGTTCCGTCCCAAACGCCCTCGTGGTAGCGGTACCGACTGGTCACGCTCCTCTCGGAGAATTCGTCGCTTACACACACGTATTCCACGAGCTGGACGGGGAACGGCAAGTGGGTGCGCCAGGCGAGGTTCGGCCCGCGCGCGGCGTCATCGTAGGCGTACGCGGCGGAGGAACGGTAGCCGATCGCAGCTGCGGCCCCTCGGTGGTCACGCACGCTAGTCAGCAGATACGGTTTCGTGTCCCGGGTGAGAGGCGCCCAACGTAGCCGTGTGGCGCTGCCTACCGGGCTCCACAGCACGCCGACCGTGCCCCGACCGCCGAGGTCGGCTACCCGCAGAGACGAGAGCTCGACCTCGTCGTTGCGGGGGCCTAGATCGTCGCCTTCCGGATTGTCCAAGGTCCGCAGAGGTATGCGCGCTGGCGTGCCGAATCGGTTGCCGGCTTGGTTGAGCCAAACGACCACATCATTTTCCCGGACGAGGACGGCGTCGGAGTACCCATCGCCGTCGACGTCGGTGAGCAGCAGGCGCTCCGACAGCCAAGCGACCGCGAAGGGGTCCTCTGTACCACTGTCCGTAACCAGCAGGGGCAGCGGCATCTCCCGCGCCTGATCGCCGAAATCGCCGTGTCCGTGGTGCGGCCAGTACTTCACCATGATGTGGCAGTAGCCTTCCGCCACGCACGGGTCGCCGACGCGAACGTAGTCGACCGGCCCGTCGCCGGACATGTCCGCAAGCCGAGTGTCGGGATCGTTGAAGTCCGGATCACAGTCTGCGGGGAAGCGGGTCTCGGCAGGGGCCGACCAGCCGCGTGTGCCCAAGTTGTAGTAGACGTGGAACCGACCTGCGGAGATGCCGATGAAGTCGGTGGCGCCGTCACCGTCGAGGTCGGCCAGCCGCCCGTTGTCGAGCAGATGCGCGAACGGGACGGCATCGCCGAGCTCGGTCAGTCTGGCCGACCAGCCTACGCCGGGAATGGCTCGGTAGTACCCCCATGGCGACTCCAGCCGTGTTAGATCGACGTAGCCGTCACCCGTCATGTCGCCCAGGTGCACGAAGTCTTGCCCGATCGGATGGTTGGCAGGGCCTGACTGTTCGCCGCGCAAACGCAGTGCGCCGGCGGGGTCGATGTCGAGATACTGGTGCCGCTTGCCGGTGTAGATGACCATGCCGGGACATCCGTAGCCTTGTCCATCGAGCAATTCCACGTCGCGGTCCCGGGCGATTCGTGGTACGTCGGACCCGCTGTACTCGGTGACCTGCCCAGAGGCAGGTTTCCAGGCCGAGTAGCCGAATTCGATCGGTGGCTCGCTCTGTTCCTCCACGACGCTGTTGGTACGCCGCACACCGATCTTGGTAATGGAGTGCATTAGCGAAACGGCGTTGCCCTCAGCGGTCTCGTAGGTCAGGTCGTAGCGGCTGATGACATCAGCCCGGGCGTCGCTAGTGGCCCCGTTTAGGACGACGAAGATTCGCCCACAGCGCCGGGCGGTTCGTATCTCGAACCCGCTGCGGAAGGTGGAGAACGCATCCGTACGCTGGTCGTCCCAGGACGAGATCTCATTGCCCTCCTCGTCGCACTGGCCGTAGTCCAGCACGACACTGTAGAGCCACCCGCCGGCGCCAGCCTCGCCTGACGGCAGGTCGGCGTAGTCGATGCGGCAGAGGTATAGCTGCCGATGTGACCCGTCGGTCCTGTACCGGTACTCGATGCTGTTGCCGACCGTATCGGTGGTGCGCGTGGCGAACCAGCCGAAGACACGGATGTGATCTTTCGAGGTGTCGCGCAGCTGGCTCTCGCCGGTCCGGCCGAGGAGAGTCGTGATACCCGATGTGGTGGTGACCTCCCACCATTCCTGCTGGTCGGCGCGTACGCGGACAACCCGCTCGTAGGCGCGGTCGCCGGACAGCCGGTACGTACGTTCCCTACGGCCATCGGCTTCGGTCCAGGTCCCGACAGGGGTGAGGTCGTGCCGGTTCAGTTGGAACTCGTCATTGTCGTCGTAGCGTGGGATTCTCCTACGCGTAGATCTCATGACGGCCAAAATCCCCAGGGTCCAGCCGAGACCGAAGGGTCCGTTCCCAGTCCCACTGCTGTACCTGAGGTCGATGCCTGGTGTTGCTCCACGGCGTCCTTCGGGTAGGGCGATGGGTACGGACACCTGATAAGTGCCCGACTGTGGGTCAGCCTTGAACGTCTCGCCGATGCCATGGAGTGCACCGCCGCCCTTCGGCAAGACGACGGCCGTGCAGGACACCCCGGAACGTTCGGTAGCCAGTGACATCGCTCTCGCGTCCTTCGCTGTGCCGTGAACGATCAGATTCGGTGGCCGATCCGGAAAGAGATCCACACGAGGAAGCCGGCCAAAGCCAGGCAGAGTAGCGACCACACCGCGGCGAACAGGATGAACAGCTGTTCCGTGGTTTCTGTGGCCGTCAGAGCAGCCCAGGGCAGCGCCGCGAAGACAACCATGATCATGGCCTTTAGGAGCGAGGGCCATCGTCTTAGTTTCGGCGGCGAACCGATGACGGTCACCTCGTCGTTGACGGTCAGGTCCGTGACACGCTTGGCGTGCACGACACCCCGGGCATCGCGTTCGGCAGTGACGCGGACCTTGTTCTTCTCCCTCATGACGTCCCGGCATTCGCGGCCGCGGAGGAGGACGGTGTACACGTCGTTGGTGTCGTCTTCCAGAACATCGAATGCGTAGCCGATTCGCCCTTCCTGTCCTTGAAGGGCCACCAGGTGGATGACCATTCCAGTGATCTCCACTGTGCCGTTCGCCGGCACCGGCCCCTTGGCAAACCATGCCTTGGATTGATCGTCGGTGACGGTGTCCGCCTGGAAGAAGCCTCTACCCTCAGCATCCCCGGACCGGCGATGCCATCGCCCAGTCACGGTGATCTTCATACTGGTACGAAGGCCGCCAATGAACCACTCGCCGACATGCACTTTGACCGACCGCGATGTGCCAGCTGAATCCGATCGCTGGGCGACCCCTGAATCTTCGCTCGCCTCCGAGCGTGGCGTGAGTTGGCAATGCCAAACCTGGTACTTGTCGCGGTAGAACGGTGTTACGGTTACCTGCTCAGCGGACTCTAGTTGTCCTGTGATCTTCCTGTCCCGATCGTCTCCGCTCATGCTGATCGCTTCCTCGTGTCGGATGCGTCGCCTTGCCGGTGGGCGCTAGCGCCCGAAGACCATTCACGATCCTGGGTCCGTGCTTCCCCTAGTAGAGCAGCAGTCGCCAGTGGTGGGGAGTGGCGCTTCGTCCTTTTTTCAAGCGGCAGGTGACGGCTGGCCCGTCGGCCAAGAGCATCCGCGTCCGACGGGAGATCGGCACTGCCGCCACGGGTGTTCACGGCCCGCAGGTACGGGGAGTCGATCGGTTTCCGTCGTTACTTGATCGGCACAACCTTCCCTAGATCGGCGGTCGAAGGCCGACGTCGAGCGCCCCCGCTTCGATGTCCTGCAGCGAAGTGACCGGTTCGCTGGCGGCGGGCCTCCATTGATCGATGTCGTCGGCCAGGGTGCTGGCCCGGAGTGCCCTTGAACCGGCCGAACTGTGCGCGGGGCAGATTGAGCCGTGTACTGATGCCGTAGTACTGCTGTTCGCTGATGCCGTGCACGTGCAGGGTGCGTTCGGTGACGGTGGCTCCAGCCGTCAAGGGCTGCCATTGTTCGCCGTTGCCGTCGGGCCACCATCCGGGCCCGCTGTCGCCGATCACTGCGAACAGCGGGATTCCGTCGACTTCCACGGTGATCGCGTCTTCGCCCGCGAGCGAAAATTGATGCCTGTCGCCATTGGGGCCATTCACGATGGCCTGCCGCCGTGCGTTGTGGGCATCGTCGATTGGAGGCAGCTGTACTTCGAGCAGGCACCAGTTTGTCGGCCAGTCGGGAAGGCCGCGGTAGGTAGCGGCGGACGCGAGTTCGAATATGGTGGGGCCGGCTTGGCCGGCGGCGATGCTGAGCAGCTCCTCGATCTCGCCGAGTACGTCATCGTCGATGGTGGTCCTGATGTGGTTGGTGATCGCTAGGGCGTCGGGGTGTTTGCTGTAGATGTCGCGAAACCAGCAGTTTTCCGGCTACGTCGCGTACCGCGAGCACCGTGATGTGGTCACCGCTGGCGTGGTCGACGAGCAACTGTGCGGCGTCGGGGAGTGTCGTGCGCAGCAGTTCGAAAACGCCGGACCGGCACTGTTCGGCGCATGCACGGCCCGCGGCGGCGGCCGCGCGCCGCGCCCGTTGCACGGCCTGGTTGACGACGTCGATGCGGTTCGTGTCGGTGCTGTGGTTGGCCTTCATGGGCTCCCTTCCGTCGGAGCGAGATGGGTTGGCGGTGAGGTTCTGGCGCCGGCGGCGCTGGAAAGCGGAGCGTGTCCGTGGCAGGAGGGCCTTCCATTCGCTTCCGTGAGATCCGGATAGCGAACGCTGCTCACCCGGCGCGGCGTGGCGCGAGGTGGAAGGGGGTGGGTGGAACGCCGATGCGGTTCCACCCACCCGAACGGTCAGTGCAACATCGCCAGCAGGGAGTGCACGGGCGTCTTCTCGATGACGAGCAACGCGGCGGCGTGAAGGGTGACCAGCGAGGTCACGTGGCTGACCGGGTGCAAGGCGTGCCGGGCGGCGCGGCGTAGACGGGTGGGCTGCGACTCGGCGGACTCGTGCTTGGGCATGGAACCTGCCTTCCGTGTGTGCTCGGGCGCCAGCGGTGAAAGTGATAGGGGAGGAGTGGCTACGGGGTCTGTTCGTCGCCGGGATGGTTCGGCCGGCGGGCTGCGTCGTCGCTCAGGTCGTCGTGCGGTTGCGGCTCGGGCTCGTACCAGGTGCAGGACGGGTATAGGTGGTCGGCGCCGGCGCCGCAGTCGCTGCACGGCCGCAGAACGCCCGGCGATGCAGTCCGGGGTGTGCCCGAAGTACCAGCCGGTGCAGCACGCCCGAGGGAAGCGGGACGTTGATGGGCTTCGGCGCTGTCGGGCTTCCTGCCGCAGCCCGGTGTGTGCCGTTGACGGCGGGGCCGGCAGTGAGGCTGTTCACGACCGGCACCGCTCGGATCAGCGGTTGTGGACGAGTTCACGGTCGCCCACGACGTCGGGGTACGCCTGCGCGGTGATCGTCTCGCCGTGCGGGGTGGTGACGAGGTCACCGCGACGCTGGCGGACCTGCGGGCCGGCGTGCGCTTCGGCGTAGCGCATGCTGATCGACAGGTTGCGAGCGAACGCCTTGATGCCGAGCTCACCGTCGTCCTCGAAGGGAATGAGACGCGAGATTTCGGCGACGATGGTGGTGCCCCGGGTCAGATCGCGGGCGCGGCCGGCGAGATCACCCCAGCAGAGAATGTCGAAATACATGGGCTTGCCGGTGACTTCCCTGCCGGTGTTGTCGCGGTAGCTGCCGGGGCGGTGCACGATCTGGAACTGGACGAACTCGCGGCCGTCGCGGGTCTCGCCGGTGACTGCACTGCGGGTGAGGGTGCCTTCGACGGTGATGTTGAGCTGCATGATCGAACTCCCGGAGGTTGCCGAGCCGGACGGGCTGGTGAGCTGGTGCCGGTCGGGGCCGGCTGGGATAACCGGCCGGCCCCGGAGTCGGCTAGAAGGTCGGCGCCATCTCGGGCGTGTGCGCCTCAGCGGCGGCCCAGCTGTTGGTGTCGGGCTGGACGAACTGCGCGGCCTTGAACCGCATGCTGAGCGCGATGTTGGCCGCGGTGCACTGCAGCCGGGCGTCCGGGGTTTCGTCCTCCTGCCGGACGAAGGGCCACGCGTCGAGGTCGTCGCGGCCGAAGACGTACACGGTGTCGCCCTTCTTGAGGCCGGCGCAGCGCTCGGCCAGCTCGCCCCAGACGGTGACGTCGACCCACATCGCCGGCTGGTTCTGCCACTCGCCGTTGTTGTCGCGGCGGCGGCGGTTGTGAGCGACGCGGAGCCGGCAGACGCTGCGGCCGCTCTGCGTGAAGCGCAGATCGGCGTCCTCGGCCAGGTTGCCCTCGAAGTCGAAATTGAAGTCCACGACGTGCCTCCCATCAGGCGTGCTGTTGCGGCACGTCCAGCCCCGGGATCGAGTGATCCTGGCGCTGGGGTGCCGCGCTGACGGGGCCGGTCAGAGCCCACCCATGGGCCGGGGGTGCAAGCCCTCGGTTTGTAGAAGATCTTGGCGGTCGAGCGCAGCGATGACCTGGGGCCAAGATGTTCTGCAGAGGGCTTGGCGCCCTCGGGTCGGGTGGGCTGACCTTCGGGTCCCTCAGCGGTGGCATCTCCGGACGCCGTGGGGTCGCACGATCCCCAGGAAGCGGCGGACAGGAATATGCGACGTCCGGACTGGGGCGCTGTCATGGAGTCGAATGCCGCAGAGCGCGGTATTGGCGCCGAGGTCACGAGCTCGTTCGCGGGCGTCAGCCGGCCACGGCTGAGCGCTGCGCCGACGGTGGGAAGCGGTCAGCGTGGGGGACGGAGCGAAACGTGGGGGTCGGTGGCGGTGTGGCCGTGCCACGGAAGCGGTGCACGCGGCCGGAATGCACGGCGGCGATAGCCGGTCTGACCGACGCGCCGGTGTCCTGGCCTGGAGTGGACGAGGACACCAGCGCGGACGGTTGTCAGCGGCGGGGCCGCTGCAGTCCGGCCTTCCATCCGGACCTGATCGTGCGGTGGGCTTCTGCTGCGTCGAGGCCGACGCGGAGTGCCGCGTCGGTCAGTTGGTGCCAGACCGTGGCCTCGTCGATCGCGCCGTTCGCGGCGAGCTGGCCGAGCCGGAACGCGGCCAGGTTCAGCGCGTTGTTGCGGCCGCCGCCGGTGAGGCGCCGGCCGTTGCGGATGTGCGGTCGCGGTGCCTGCCGGATGCGCTGGATCTCCCCGGTGAGCGCGGCTTGGGCGTACCGGTCCAGGTGGGTGATGCTGGGCGTGTCGCCGGGCGTCGTCAGGGGTGGCGGGGGTAGCACGAGCCGGCGTAGCGGCGGCGGGCACGCCGGTAGATCCGGTGCCGTGGTCCAGGGCTGTTGGAAGGTGTACCGGCGGCCGGTGGTGTGCAGCGACGGTGGTGCGACGATCAGACCGCCGTGGCCGCGCCAGTCCACCCCGGGTAGTAGGCCGACACGGCTGGGCAGGTCTGAGGCCGCGTACCAGAGGTGCCAGCCGTAGCCGGTGCGCACCAGCGGCGCGTCGGGGCGCACGACGCCGAGCACGTCGAGCACGGTGGCCAGGGCGTCGCCGGTATCCACGTCGCACACGTCGAGCACAGTGCCTGTCGCCAGGCCGATATTGGCGTCGGGCCACCGCTGCCACCACTGGTGGATCAACGCCGGGTCGGTCCGGGCGTCGAGCAGTCCATGCCGCAGCCGGGGGTGTTTGCCCGGGGAGTCGCACCGGTTCCTGTCGCGGCAGCTGCACGTGCCGTCCGGAAGCGGTGTGTGCAGCGGCATAACCGCGATCCCGCAGCTGGCGTACTGCACCGCGGCGCTGACGAGATCGCAGGTCGGGGTGGACGGCCGCCGTGCCGATGCGGCGGCTGCCGCGGTGATGGCGGAGGACATGAGGGTTCACCGTGGCCTGTCCCCGGCTGCGGTGAGCCCGGCGACTGCGGCGAGCAGTGCCGTCCGGTCCACCTCGCGGACCCACGCCCGCGGAACGCCGGGCCAGTACTTGCCCTGGTTTCCGCCCAGCGGGACTAGCTTGACCTTGTCTCCACGGTCGGCCAGCACGACGTGCAGGCCGTTACCGCCGGTCCAGGCCGGCGAGTGCACCGTGACCACTGCGCCGAAATCGAGCGGCGGCAGTGGCGCTGCCACGGTCGCCACGATCGCGCCGTCTTCGGGGGCGGGCAGCAGCAGCGCCTCCGGGATGCGCAGTCCCTTGCCGCCATTGACCGGCGTGAGGATGGCGTTCTTCGGACCGTGACCTTTGACGATGTAGACGATGCCGTGGTATCGCGCCGGGGTCTGCGTGGGATCGCAGATGACCTTGTCGTTGACCGGGAACCGGTGTGCGGACATGAGAACGGACTCCTGTTTGTCTGAAACGGTGAAGGCCCGCACCCCCGGGGTCGGGGTGCGGGCCTTCAGACGTGGTGATGTGTCAGAGGTGGCTCATTGCGGGAGAGTGCCTCCGCGCGGCCGGTTCTCTACAACTCCTCGGCGTGGTCGGTCTCCCACCGGGCGACCAGATCAGTGCCATCGGGGTTGACGACGGCAACGAGGTCGACGGAGAGCTCGGCGCCGGCGTCCTGCTCGGCAAGTCGCTGAGCTTGCGACAGGGTGACGTCACCGTCGACGGAGAACGCGCCCTCGCCGACGGTGTCGGAACTGATGTTGTAGCTCTGGTACTCGATCTGTGCCATGGCATCCTTTCGTCGGTTCAGGGGCTGGTTGACCACGTGCCGGGCTGCGGTGTGTCGTACGGAAAGCTGGGCTGATGCTCGTGGTCGCCGATGACGTCGCCTGGGGTTTCGGGCTGCCAGCGGGCATCTGCCGCGCAGAGGTAGCCGGAGTCGGTGACGGCGCGGCAATCGCCTCGCGTGCAGCGGCGCCGTTCGCCGTGGAAGATGATGCGGAAGCCGGGGCCGCGGTCGGAGCTGACACGCAGCGAGAGGGCAGAGTCGGCGGCGTGCACCACGATGCGCGGACCAAGCCAGTCCGTAAAAGGGGTACGAGCTGTCGCCGCCAACTCGCGGCAGCGGCCTGGTACTGCTGGGACTCGCTGCCGTAGGCCTGCGCGAGCGCGAGGACGTGCGCCTCGCAGGCCGCGATGACGTTCGCCGCCGGCGCTGTGACCTCGATGCGGACGGTGTGGGAGCGGCCGTCCTCGGGGCCTAGAAACGGCACCTCGACGGAGGGGTCGACGTACGGGCTCGGCAGGCGCTTGGACAGTTCCATCCCCGCCTCGATGGAGGCGTTCCAGCCGTAGGCTCGGCTGGTGACCGCGTCCGCGATCGCGGCCCACTGGACGGCGGGGATGGCGTACCGGCGCGGATCGAAATGCCGGTGTGGCCCGCCGTCGCTGTCCTGTTCCCCGACGTCGCTGAGCAGCGCAGCGAAGACGGCAGCAACGGTCGCCTCAACCAGGGCTTGCGCGTGCGGGGCGTCGCCGTTGATGCAGACGCGAAGATGCTGCAACTCCGGACCGGTCAGCGGGCGTCGAACGCGGTACAGGGATGCGGGCAAGACGACGGTCTCATCGGTCGTCACGGGGCAAACTCCTCTCACAGCAGCAAGCCCCGGGCCCTGAGCGGGCCCGGGGCTGCGGCAACGAAGGGGCTCAACAAGGCGACAACGGTGGCGCCTTGGAGGGAGCCGGATGGCGGCCATCGGCCAGGGCTGTAAAGCGGACACACGCGCCGGGTGCCGGCGAGCCCTACTTCGTGTAGCTCGGGGTCGACAGCATCGCGGCGGTTTCAGATCATTGGCGCCTGGTCTGCTCGCTCCATTGCAGTTCCGGGGGCACCGTGCTGGTGTGGGTGAAGGTCATGGGCTCCAGCACCAGCCGGTCGTCAACGGTGATGGACAGCCCGTAGTCGTCGCGTTCGGCCGGGGCGTCCGCGCTCGTGATCACCACGTTGAGGTCGGCGCGGTCGTCGACGGCCTGACTGACGCGGATGGTGAACGGACCAGCGGTGATCGTCGCGGTGATCAGCCCGTGCCGGTCCTCGTCTACGTCGGCGGTGAAGTCCCACGTCTCGCTCAGCAGTGGCCGCCCGCTGTGCTTGATCAGCTGGAACACGTAGTCGAGCAGATCAGCGCCGGAGGGCTCGGGCTCGGTGTTGAGCCAGGCAGTGAGCCTGTCAACCAGTACGGTGTCGCGATGCTCGTCGATCGGATGGGTGCTCATGCCGCCAGCCCGGAGTCCGCGCGGAAAGTCGGCGTCTGCCCGGACACCAGCTCCACCAGGGCCGCGATCAGATCCCGCGCCGCGGGCGGAGTAACCGCGTTACCGGCTTGCCGGACGCGTTCTCGGCGGGTGCCGAGTATCTGGTAGGCGTGGTCGAACGCCATGCCGGCCTGAATCTCCTGCGGTTCCAACATGCGGAAGTAGCAGTCCAGGACATCGATGACGTCGGCTGGTTCGGTGTCCACCAGCCCGTATCGGTCGACGGTCGACAGCGCACCCATTGGCTGCTCGACGCTGCGGGCCCGCCCACTGCTGTAGTAAGGGATCAACAGACGGGGCCACGTGAGCAGTCCGTGGTGGTTACCGGCAGCGGTGACGGTGGGCAGCGGGTCCGCGCCAGCGGGCCGAGCCACCCCGTGGTTGCGCATCGGCACGACCAGCGCGTCCTGGTGGCGGCCGGTCTGCGCCCGCAGCGGCCGGTCGACCGGCCGTACATGCGCGAGGGTCGCGCGGCCTTCCAACGGCAGGATCAGCGGAGTCCCGGCCAACTGTAGGGCTGCGCTGTCGGGCAGTGGCGGCACGGCGAGGGCGTCGTTCTCCCGGGTGGTACGCGCCGGCATGGGAACATCCAAGGGCAGGGCGTCGGTGCGCCACGTGCCGCCGACGGGCACCATCATGGGCCGGGCGTAGCGGTCCAGCCCGGCGGTGATCCGCGCCATCGTCTTGTCCGCCAAGGGTTCGCTGCGGTCACCGATACGAGTGCCGGTCAGCGCCCAGTCGATCGCGGCGGCGGCGGGTAGCACGGCCGGGTAGACCCGGTTACCGCGACAGCCGGCGTTCGGGCACGCCCACACGTACTGCCCGTGGGTGCCATAGCGGCCCCACTGCCGGTCGGGGTTCTTCCACGCCTGCACCGGCTTCTGGGTGATGCCGCACCGGTCGCAGGTGGCGTCGGGGCGGGTCCAGCGGCGCAGGTCGGGACAGCGGCCGAAGCTCTTGAGATGGCCAAGGGTGTACCAGCGGTCGCGGGACTGCGGTGCCCCGGCGCCGCCGGCCTGAGCGAACATCGAGTTGAGGTAGACGGTATGCAGGCAGTAGCCGAGGTCGGTCAGAGCGAGGCGCCACGCCCGGTAGGGCAACCATTTGACGACCTCGACCACGTTCTCGACGACGAACCCGAGGTAGGGCTGGCCGGCGAGCAGTTTCGCCTCGAGGAAGCGGGCGACGTCCCACATCGTCGCGCGGGAGCGTTCGGCGGCCTCGTCGGGCAAGGTCTGCTGGAACAGGTCGGGGACCTTGTCGGCTTCGCGGATGGCTTTGGCCTGGGAGTGGTTGGTGCACTCCGGCGACGCCCACAGGAAGGTGGTGGACGGGTAGCGGCGCGGATCGACCTGGGAGATGTCGGCACAGTCGTGCCCGGCGTGCGGCAGGTTGTGCTGGTGGGTGTGGATGGCCTTGTCCCAGTGGTTGGCGGCGATGACGACGGTGACGCCGTCGACGAGCTCGGCTCCGCTGGCGCTGCCACCGGCGCCGCAGAACAAATCGGTGAGAGTGAACACCGGAAACGTCCTCCGAAACGACGAACGGCGCGCGTCCCGTGCATCAGCTGCATGGGACGCGCGCCGTAGAGGGGCGGGAGCGGTCAGGCGGCCAGGGCCGGCTCACATTCGTGGAGTTCGGTTACCGATGTGGTGGCGTCGTCGTCGGGATCGATACCGTCGGCAGGGGGCGTGCCGACGTCGTGACCGGAGAGGTCGACATCCTCGCCGGGCTCCTGCTCGCTCAACTCGGCATGGCCGCCCGGCTCGTCGCCTTCAGCGGCCGGCGGTTCGGAGTTGACGCCGTCAGGCTGGGTCTGCGCCTGATGGTCGGTCTCCTCGGGTTCGTGGTCCTCACCGGGCTGCGTCTCACTCGTCTGGCTGTTGTCGGCCGGCTCGTCGTCTTCGCCGGCCGGCTCTTGCAGGGTGCCGGTGGGCTCGGTGTCCGCCTGCTCGTCGGTGTCCTGGTCATTTGCCGCAGGCGGCGGCTTGAGAGAGTCGTAGAGGGTGGCCTCGGCGTCGGACAGCGGGTATCTCGCGTCGACGAGCCGTTCGAGCCAGGCGGCTGCGGCGGGCTTGTCGAGGGAGTACTGGTAGCGCTGCAGGGTCTGGGAGAGGTTGTATTCCTGCCGGCATACCCATGCCGCGACCAGCGACCGGCGCAGCCGGTCCTCCCCGGCCGTCCTCAGCACCTCCGCGTCGGAGCCGCCGAGCGCCGTGTACAGGTCCTCGAAGTCAGCCGAGCGGCCCATGTTCTGACGCAGTGCCGCCGCCCGCATCGCCTCGACGGCCAGCTTGCGGGCGCCCTTCGCCGTGCCGTAGGTGCGGCACAGGAACTCGTGGCGCACCGTGGCCGCCACGACCAACGCGTCGCGGAACTCATCCTCGCGTTGCTGCTGTTCCTGCTCGGCGGCCAGCTGTTCGGCGGACATACCCGGGCGTGCCGGCTGCGGGCGCCGGGTGTAGCCGAGTGCGGCGGGGTCCTCGCAGTACACGACCGTGCGGGCGGTGGCACCGTCCTTCTCGACGAACGCGGCGAAGCCGGGCAGCTTCTTGACCTGCTCCACGTCCAGGTCACGGCCGTCGGCGTCGACCAGCTGCCCGACGTCGACGGCAGTGCTCTCGGTGGTGCCGAAACCCTTCGGCCGGCTGGTGCTCTTCACCCCGGCCAGGACCAGTTCCGCCTTCGCCCGCTCCCGCGCCAGGGCGAAGTTGCGTTTCTCCCGCTCGGCGGCAAGCGCCTGCTTGAACCGCCACTCGTTGTCCAGCTCACCCAGCAGGCGTTCGGTGGCGCGCGGGTTGTCCTTGAACTCCTCCAGAGCCATCGCCTGCTCGATGGTGAAAGTGCCCTCGTTCAGGGCGTGCTGGGCGAGCTTGGGCAGCTCGCGGGCACGCAGAGCGGTGCGAACCTCATCGGTCGAGATCGCTCGGACCTTCGCGATCTCCTCGGCTGTCAGGCCTTCCAAGGTGAGCTGGTGGTAGGCCTCGGCCTCCTCCATCGGGGTGAGACCGGCGCGGTGCCCGTTCTCCAGCAGCATCCCCATGATCTGGTGCGCCGCACCTTCGTCCGGCACGAGCCAGCACGGCACCATGTACCGGCCGGTCTCGATGGCGGCGTACTTACGACGATGCCCCATGAAAATGGTGAAGCCCGGGTCGGCGGCGGCCTGCGCTGCGCTCTCCGCGTTGACGGCGCGTATCTGCTCTGCCGCCTCAACCGGGTCGTCGGACAGCATCAGCGCCGGCGGCTGCCTGTCGATGAGCACGAGCGGCACCAGCACACCGACCTCCGCGACGGAGGCCCTGAGATCGTCGATGTCTCGGGGGTTTCTGCGCGGGTTGCGCGGGTTGTCGTACAGCGTGCGGGCGTCGACCCAGCCGGCCCGGATGGGCGGCAAGTTCTGATCCTCGCCAACGTTGAGGTGCACCGGCCCGGTGACGATGTCACCGATGAGTACCGGCTGCGCGACTTCCAGCTCGGCGCCGGTCGCGGCGGAGGTGTCATCGGTAGGCAGTCCGTCGCTGCCGTCGATGGCTGTGGTGTCCGGGGACAGGGTTGCTGAGCTCACAGTTGGTGTCCTTCCAAGCAGAAGGGGTGAAAAGGAAGCCGCCGCCCGCCCGGCGATGCGCACGGACGGCGGTGCTGGCGCGATCCGAGTGGGCCGCCCGATCGGCGCCGACCCGTCAAGACCCACCCGAGGCCGGTGCGACGTCACGCCGCGGGTGCGCCGGTGGGTCTTGCGGGGCCAGCCGCGGGCGGCCAGGATTCGCCGCCAGCAACCCGGCGTGCCGCGCTACCAAGGGCGACCAGAGAAGATGATGGTCAAGCGGTCGCGGCTGCGAGCGTGCTGGGCTGCCAGAACTGAGACGGCAAATCGCACTCCAGAACGACAGAAAGCCGCCCGCAGCCCCTCACCACGCCCTGGGAGAACCCGGGCAGGAGGAGCCGCAGACGGCTTCGAGAACAGAGAAGAGCTGACAGCGGATCTGACGGGCCGACCGGCGCCATTCACGAGTGCCGGTTGTCCGTCAGCATGATTCACGCAGTTCGCGGGTTCGGTTCGGTGCCGGCTGCCGACCTCACGGCGCTCGGCCACGGGCATGGGTGGCCTTGCCTTGGTGGCTGGGGACGGCTCAGGTGCAACGGCCGGCAACCTGGATGTCGCAGCGGTGACGAGCAGCACCTGCTGGCGCGGATGGGTCAGCGACGCAGTGATCGTGCCGGCCGACGGGCGAAGGCACGGACCAATCCGGGCAGTAGGTGGTTTTCGGCCACCTGGCTCGTGTGACCGTCGTGGCAGCCTTGGCCGTTAACTGGCCGAACCCGTGAGGGTCTGGCGACTACTGCCGCCACGGCTGGGCGAGCTTGCTGCGCAGCTGGGCCTCGAACTCGTCGATGGTGGTCGCGGTAATGGCTTCGTAGTGCTCGGCGGCGTCGGCCAGGGGCGCCTGCGGAAGGCCGGCTTGTTTCCACATGCGGGCGTAGAGGCCGGCGGCGCTGGTGTTGAGCGGAACGCGTCGGCTTATCTCGGCGAGGGCGAGGCAGCATTCGGCGGCGGTGCCGGGCCGGGTGTCTGCGCCGGTGGCGACACGGTGTAGCAGTTCGCGGCAGTGCGCTCGATATACGTCGGTGCTGCGTAGCAGGTCGAGGTCTGCAGGGCGCAGCAGCGTGAAGCTTTTCTGGATGTGGGCTTCGGCGTGTGGGTACGTGCGGACGGCCTTGGTGATTTCTTCCTCGGCCAGCTCCATGGCCTGGAAGTGGCGCTGGAAGACGTTAATGTCGGGGACCAACTGTTCGAGATCCACGAGTCTCCTCTCAGGCGCTGATATCTGGCGACGAGACGGTTCAATCGGGTCAGCAGCGGGCCTGTTGCTGGCAGTCGGCGAGCCGGGCTAGCGGTTCGACGGCCTGGGCAGTGGCGGTCAGCGGCACGATCGGAGCGCCGCCGCAGTCGTGGCCGTTGTGATTCGCGGTTCGGCAGCGCGAGGGCGCAGGCGTGCCGAGGCGCAGCGCGGGCTGATCAGGGCGGACCCGCGCAAACGCGCAGGTAGCGTGAGCGCCCGGCCGAGCGCCGCGGTCAATCCGCCGTAAACAGGTCGTGTTTCGGGTACGGCATGCGCGGCAGCGCTATCCCGCGAGCCGTTGCGCGCCGCGCGGCTCGTCCTCCGACGCACAGCAGATAGCGATGTTTGCCTCGACGCTTCTCGCGGCGGGCACCGATCTTGACCAGTGAGGTCTTCAGCCACGCCGCCCGTTGCTGTTCGCCGAGTCGGCGCAGATCGCCGGGATCGTCGGCGCCCAAGGCGACGAGCCGGCGTACTGCTCCGTACGCGCCCTGTTCCATCCGGCGCAGCTTCGACGTTAGTTGAGGTGGGGCGAGCCTCCCCGTCTTCCGGGGAAAGGCGGTCGAACAGCGCCAAGCACAGGGAGTTTCGTTCGGTTTCCAGGACACAGGAGACCGGGGCGGGGAACATTTCGGTGGAAAGTGCTACTTTCCGACCATGTACGAAGGTCTGCCGGCGGTCCAACTTGTTCGGAGGGGCATTGCCGGCGACCTCGCGTTCTGGGCACCGCTGGTCGGTTCGACCCTGGAACGCGAACCAGTAGTTGAGCAGTATCTGCGCAACCTCGTGGTAGGCCGGGGTCGGAGCGAGCGGACGACGAAGAGTTACGCCGGCTGGCTGGTTCCGGCGATCCAGTACCGGCGCATCAAAGAGCAGAGCTGGGAGTCGTTCGCGGCGGACATGGACGAGTTCCTGCTTTGGCGCAGAGCCCTGCGACGCGCGAACTCCGGTCGGGGCATGGCGGGGCCGTCTCGGCAGACCTTGCAGAGCATGATGACGGCGATCAGCGGGCTCTACCGCTTCGGCGTCCTGCACGAGTTGGTCAGCAGGGACGTGATGTCCCTGCTGTTCGAGGTCACGGACGAGCTGGGGTCGCCCGTGCACCTGCGAGCCGGTTGGAGCGGCGGCCCAGAGCTGCGTCTTCGGTCGCGCTACGTCATCAGATCGGGTACAACGACCGCTGACCGGCAGGTGCGGCAGCATCGCGAGCAGCGGCGGCCGGTGACGGCCGAGGAGTTCGCCCTGTTGATCGGTCAGGTGACCTCTGCCAGAGACGCGTTCTGCCTGGCCTTGATGCGCTACTGCGCCCTGCGCGTCGGCCAGGTCGTGACGCTCAAGAGAGATCGCATCCACGCGATGCCGGACGCCGTGCCGTGCCCGTCGCGTCGGATGGGCCCGCATCTGCATGTGGAGCCAGCGGTCGATCATCCGCACCACGACGGGGTGAAGCGTCGGGATCCGTTTGCGGTTCCGATGGGCGCCGCCGTCGTGCAGCTGTGGTGGGCCTGGCTCGAGGAACGCGCTGGGATCCGCGGTGCCACTGAACAGCCGTGGCTGTTGCTCGCGTTCGCCGGCCCGTTGGGTCGCGAGGGACAAGCTCTGGGCAGCTCGGCGGTCCGGGAGATGGTGAAGGTGGTGGCTAAACGGGCTGGACTTCGGCATATCACTCCTCATCTATTGCGCCACGGGTTTGGGCAGGAGGCCGCCGACGTGGACATGCCACCGGACCTGCTGCAACGGCTGCTTGGGCACGCCAGCATCGAGTCGCAGACCGTGTACCGACAGACCTCGGACGAAGCCGTAGCAGCGGCAGTGCTGCGCCTGGAGAACGCCCGGCAGGTGCGCATTGAGAACCGCTGAGATCGCAGCTTCGAACGCTGGATTGGCGTTCGCCGGGCCGCCCGCCGACAAGTACGAGCTCAAGGCCGTCGACCTGCAACCCGACTGGGAGCTGTGCCAGACGCTGGGGCTGAACATGCGGACTCGCGTGTGGATCTTTCGGCCCGGGCAGGCGTGGCACACGGTGCCGGCGTCCTACCGTCCTCCGCGCGGCGACCTGGGGCGGCTCGAACGCGAACTCTGCCGGATCTGTCGGATGCCGGGCTTCGAGCGAACCGGTGACCGCGGCCTCGGACTGTGCAACCAGCACGGCTCCGAGCTGAATCGACTGAATCTGACGCTGGAGCAGTACCTGGCGCGCGACCCGGCTCCGCTCCCGACCTTCGGGCGGTGCCGGGCGCGGCAAAACGAGACCGAACCATGCCCGCGCTGGGCGAGTGCATCGAC
The DNA here is from genome assembly GCF_015704865.1 of Actinoplanes aureus. Classification (GTDB taxonomy): domain Bacteria; phylum Actinomycetota; class Actinomycetes; order Mycobacteriales; family Micromonosporaceae; genus Actinoplanes; species Actinoplanes aureus. The sequence continues at coordinate 27,662 of NZ_JADQTO010000045.1, forward strand.
GCACCGACTGTGCTCTGTCCATGGCAAGCGCTGGCGCAAGCTCGGGAAGCCGGACGTTGACGATTGGGTTCGGGTGCCACAGCCGATCAAAGAGACGACACCCGGTAACCTGATCGACCTCAGCGCGCTCAACCAAGTGCAATTCCATCAGGTGTGCTGGGCGATCCAGACGGACTACCGCGAGCACGTCGTCCTCTCGATCGGCAACACCAAACACGCAGTCAACTGGCTGCGCGACCACGGCGGCGGGCGCGCCGTCAGCGAGATCGATCCCAGCGAGCTCGAAGAGGTCTACTGGAGCCGTCTGGTCCGCTGGATCGGTCGTGCCCGTTGGGCGTTGGCGACGGGTGACGATGAGCTGCAGCGCCCAGTGATCCGGCTCGGGGTCCTGAACCCGAAGTACCGCAACCGGACCGTCGACATCAGCGATGTGACCCAGCCCTGGCTGGTGCAGCTCGCGACGCTCCACATCCGGCATGTCGCAGCGCTCGGCAGTGGCGCCACGAAGATTACCGAAAGCGGTCGGCTGTTCCGTTGGTGGAGCGCCTACCTGCTGACCCTCGGCGACAGAACGCCAGCGCAGATCCTCAGCGAGGACGCGTGCGACGGATTCGCCCGCTGGCTCCAACGGCGCGTGGTGGACAGCACGCAGTACCTGATGCTGCAGAGCTTCGACGACGGAGCAGGCGCGCCGCCGCAAGCCGAGCGAGACAGAATCGCAGCCCGGCTCCTGACGCCGAACCCGAACAGCCGCGACAGAAACCGGCCGGTGCTGCTCATGACCACGAGTAACCGTGGCAACCTTCTGCGGCTGCTGAACGTGATCCTGTTGACGCACATCGACTATCTGCGGAAGCTCGGCGGTCACGCACCTGGCTGGCGCGTGAGTAGGGCGCAGATCAGCAGTCAGGACGAGGAAGGGAGACTGAACCGGCAGGCCAAGGGGTTGGCCGAGGAGGACAAGGCGCTCCCAGCGGTAGTGTTCGATCAGCTGCGCGCTCACCTGGCCCTTCTCGGCGCTGACGGGCTGGCCCGCAACGGCGTCGAGTTGCTGATGCACCTGGGACGCCGGCCAGAGGACCAGATGAACTTCCCGTTTGACTGCATGTCGGTGGTCACCGATGTCATCGATGGGGAGGAACGCACCTACCCGCGTCTGCGCTACACCGATCGGCTCAAGGACGGCAAGGGTGGCCACGTTGTGGACATCCCAGTGTTTGAGCGGGCCGCCGCCGTGATCCGCCGGCAGCAGGACTGGCTGCGCCGTACCTACCCGAGGTGGTTCAACGACTCTGGAGAGCCGCTCAACCCGAACCTGCGGCTGTTCCCGAAGACGATCAACAACCGGGACGGCACGGTGCCGCTGAGCGGTTCGGTGATCAACTCCTGGATCCGGCAATGGGTCGGCAAGGGCAGCAAGGGCCACGCCGGTATCCAGCAAACGCCGAAGATCGTGGGACCCGACGGAATTGGGTTTCCGCTCTTCCGCCTCACCGCATACTCGCTGAGGCATACGTTCGGCCAGGACCTGCACGACGCCGGCGTGCCCCTGGACACGATCCAGAGGTTGATGGGTCACGACAAGCTGCTGAGCACGCAGGTCTACGCACGGCCGACCATGGCCGATCAATGGACCGGCCTCAAGCAGCTTGAACAGGCCCGGTCGGCGCGGATCACTGGTGACGGAAACGTGGTGCTCCTGCCCATCCCCACGACGCTGGCCGATCATGAGGACATCACCCGCGCCACGATGGAATGCGGCAGCTGCGCCGAGAAGGGCAACGTGGCCCGGCACGGAGCGGCCTGCCAGTTCGGAAGCGAATGCCTGAACTGCTTCTTCTTCCGCGCCACCGTGAGCGACTTGCCGGATCTGCATCGGACCCGGCACCGCAAAGCCCGGTTGCTCGCCCAGCAAAGGGCGCGGCTGATGCCGCAAGGCCAGTTGGCGAACGCGCTGGCAACCAAGGTGCAACTCGAGGTGGAACGCCTCGACGACCTCATCGCCACCCTGGAGGAAGAGATCCGCTCCAGCGACATGGTCACCGACGACGACCGGCAGCTGATCTGGGACACGCTCGACCGCATGGACCGCATCGATCGGGAACTGCTCGAACCGCTCGGATCGAAACGAGGCCTCGTCCGAGCCCTCGTCGACGAGCGGACCTTCCATCCCCTCGCCGCAGCCGAGATGTCGGCCACGGCTGGACGCGAAGAGGTCCTGTTGTGACCGCGACGAAGCCGACCCGCACGGAAATCTTGGTCGGCGGCCGGATGAAGGCCATCGACCGCAACCGCGTCCGCAGCGGCCAGGCACAGCGACGGGTCGAAGCCGCGATCGTCGAGATGGAACGCTCTGGCCGGCCGCTAACGAACACGGCAATTCACGCCTTGGCGGACGTGCACGAAAACTGGCTCTACGAGCACAAAGACGTGAAGGCCTACGCCGACAGAGTCCGCGCCCAGATCCGGCGGGACAGGATCACAGCCGCAGCAACCGGCCAGACTGAGGTGGCCGAGCAGCTGAAGACCGAGAACGCACAATTGCTGGCGCGGAACAAGAACCTGGTCAATCAGCTGCGCGTCGTCCAGCAGGCGCTCGCGCAGGCTCGGCTGGACCAGATGGACGCAACGGTCACCTCCGCCGAGCTTGACCGCGTCGGCGCGATGCAAGATCGCATCTCGGACCTCGAGTCCGCCAACCGGAAGCTGACCCTGGAGCGCAACACGGCAGTCATCGAGGCCCGGCGGCTGAAGCGTGATCTTTCGGCTACAGAAGCCGCGCTGGCGTCCGCCGAGCGACGAAGCGTGCCGACAAGCTGAGATGGTTGCTTCAAACGAACTGCGCACCGCCCCGACCCGCCGAGCTGCCTTTCCCAGCTGCGGAGCGCAAGATCAGTGACCTCAAGCACCACGTCGAAGCCGACAGCTACGCAGGATAAAGACGTCCACCGATTGAACAGGTGGCGTTCGCGGATCTTATATTACGAGCGGACGACCGGCATCCCGCTACACAACGGAGGTACTCGGCTGCACATTCGCGAGGGAGGGGGCAGCTGGATCCCCTGCAGGAAAGGCAGGAAGCTTGCGAGGCTTTGCAGCTCGGCTGGCAGGTACTTTCGGCGATGACGGATATGGACTTGGACACAGTTCGGGCGATGAACGGATCGGTAACGCTCACGGTCCAAGTCTGGATGGTGTTTGAATCTCCTGCTCGAGCGTTCAATTGTGGCGACGTGGCGTCACCTGGCTGCCATCGGACCGACATGAGCGGATTGCCGCCGGAGGGCACGGCGACGAGTCGGTATTTGCTATTTGCCGGGACCCTGGTTGGTCCATCGACGAAGACGCCGCGAAGGACTCCGGCATCGGGGCCGTCCCACTCGAATCGTGCAAATACGCCGCAGTGATCACTTACAAGCAAGTCGACTGACTCGCGGCGACAAAGGACACCCGGCGGTAGATCCGGAAGGACAGCACGCTTTGCCACGCGTGCTCGGTACTGCGCTGGGAAGCTTTCTTCGTTTCCGATTCCTATGACCTCAACATCGTTCTGTGGTGGCGCGTGGGCCGTGACGAAAGCGGGGAAATCCCTCCCTATGTTGAGATCATTGAGGTCGCCAACTAGCAATGGGGGATAATAGAGCGACGAGCTGGAGTATGGACGCTCAACCTTATCGATTAGGCGCTTGATAGCAAGTCCATCGAGATCCTCGTGTTCCAAGCCGGGATGTGCATTGAAGACATCGATCGATCTAGATGGGTCGGTGGTGAGCGCGAGGCGAACGAAGGTGGCTTTGACGGTGCCGGCGCGAAGTACCGCCCAGGCAGGCCCGGAAGGTGTGGGACGGCCGCATTTGTCGGTCTGGCTGGCCCCATCAAGGAGCGTTTCAAGCGGCATTAGGTTCGTGCGTCGGCTGCAAAGCGGCAGACTACGACGCAAATGCGGTACGCCGTCTAAGCCATCGATGTCGTTGTGCGGCCGCCCGTCGCCGGCCCGGGCGGTAAGATTGGCGAGCCGCCCCGGGTGGTACAGGACTGCTTGAGAGCGATATGTAATACAAGTGCCGGCGAAGCTAAACGATGCCTCGTTGCCGGTGAGGTAAGCGACGCGGTAGGTAACGCCGGTGCCGTCACGGAGTGCCTTGAGCAGGATGTCGATTTGGTCATAATCGCCCGCCTGGACCCCAAACCCTCGGCCACAGTTCGCAAACCCAAACGGCCAAAGCCACCCGTGGACTTCCTGAAGGGCGATGATGTCAGGGGCAATGCCGTTCCGGTTGGACCATGCCGCGATGCGTTGCGCGCGGGTTTCCCAAGGAACACCCCGCTTGGCCTCAATCCCGCCGACGTTGAGGGTGAGGACTCCAAGTTCGCCGCCGGGCGCATCGGATGCGGGAATGCGAGCCTGGGGAGGTATGGAGGGCGCCGTCGGCGAAGACGATACGGCATTACTTGGGCTGGTGACCGGTGGGGCCTGAACCTGAATGGCGAGCGCGCCGGCAATAAGCGCGAGTACAGAGGCTGCGAGAATCCTTCGGAGTGGCATGCGCAGGGCGATTCGGCGGGTCATGGTCGGTCTTCAGCAGAGGTCGGACACGGTGCCGGCTGGATTGGTGACCGCACGGATGTGCCGTCACTATGCGTGACGGCGGCAGGAAGGAATGAACGCTGGTACGGCCGATGAGGGCTTGCGCCGGGATGGAGAGAGGATGGCCCAGCGGCGGCCGACAACTGTCGCCCAGTCGCCCTCGCATGGCGTCTGGTTCGTTGTACGTCCACGTACGCAGTATGACCGGACGCATCCATGATCGACCTGACATCGCAGCTCCAAAATGTTGTCCAGACGCTGCTCGTCGCAAAAACTACAAGTCGCGGGAAATAGCCACCCGTCGCCGGAACGTGGATCACCTTGCAAGCGGCAGAGCCCAGCCGGACGTCATCCCCCCGACCGCGGGGCGTGACAAGCAAGATCAGGTGAACTCTTGCGCGAACCGCTTGCCGACCCGCTAGGGCGACAACTGGGGGTAAGTGAGGTCACCGACGCGGTAGTCAGCGAGCTGGAGCGCTAGACTCTCGACCCCGGGGTGCGCACGGGCATACTAGCTCGGGCACCGAATGTCGCAAACCGACGGCAGGGGCTTCGGTGCGCCTGACGGCGGCGACATGGTGGCGCTACACCACGCCAGCGGTTACTCCTGGAGCTGGTGGCGCCGGAAGAAGATGCCGGTCTTGGAGTCCGCCGGAAGAAGATGCCGGACGGTGACTGGCTATGCCTATGCTCGGACCGTGGCGCAGGGAGACCCTGCCCTCCGATGCTCGATCAAGGTGCCGAATCATCCTGAAGAGCGCGCTGCACGGAACGCCGCCCTCCTCACCGACAACATTGAGACCGGTTTCTGGGACGACCAAGGCCGGCCCGCTTCCTGGCCCGACGACATCGACGAGTGGGCACGCTGCGGCAGCGAACTCCCTACTCGCGGCCCCGGAGAGCGGGCTCGTCCAGCCGGATCGGCTCAACGACGCTGTCCAGTGACCTGGACAACCATGCCGCTCGCACCGGTGAACGTCTGTCCTATTGCCGGACCGTCACCACAGCGCCTGTACCGCAACTAATCGACGCGGCCCGTTCCGGCAGCACGGTGCCGTCGGGCAGGTGATCCTCGAACCGGGGCTTGCTGGTACCGACATACCAACACCCCATAGCCTGGTAGACGATGCCCAGATGCCCCGGAAGAATCAGCCCGGACGGTGTGCAGCGCGAGTTGGGATCGGAATACATGACCACACCGCGCAGCCCGTACTCGCGGGCGGCATGCGACAACGACCGCGCGACGAACCAGCTCTCGGCGTTGGCCGGCACCTCGTCCAACAGCACCAGACGCGACAACTCCAACGACTGCCGGTGCGGGATGAGGTGCGGAAACGGATTGCGAAGCACGGCCGGAGTCATGCCGTTCCCGAGCACCAACACACCGACCAGACGGCAGGCGTCCTTCTCGACCACGCCGTAACGCAGCACCGCCGAGGAGAACCGGCCGCTGTAGTGATGCTCGGTCACGAAAGCCTGCGCCGACTTGTAGTCAAGCTCCACCGTCTCGTACCGCAGCGCGTCGAAGCCGCCCTCGTCGGGGTGCCGCCACGACTGCTGGCGGCGCCTCCACCGTTGACACGCTTGGTCGTCGAACAGTGACGGCTGCTCGAAGACGGCCATCAGGCCGCGGTCGCGGCACCGTCGGGAAACGGATCAACCCGGAGGAACGAGACCGACATGAGGCGTAGCCCACGGGCAGGCCGTGAGCATTCGTTTCGGATAGCGCAACCGGCGAACACCGCGATGAACCGAACCTCAGCGAACGGCGTATCGGTCATCGCCTGCTGAGCCTGATCCAGGAGCGGACGCTGCTCGCCCTCCGCCCGGTCCGCCGCCAGGCACCGAGCCGTCGCCTTCGCACCGCCACGGCTGCCCGCCACCGCGGCGACACAGGGAGGGTGCGCCGTGCAGCCATCCCAGCCGGGACTGCTGCTACGCAATCGAGCTCGTAGAAGTCGTCTCGGCGTGGCGTCAGCGGTCCTGTCTGAGTACCCATTCGCGTCACCAATCCCAGGAGGCAGCACGTCCGCGGGGTCAGCGTCAACGTCGAGCAGGATGTACTCGGCGCTGAACTTGTGGGCGTACTCCCACAGTCGCCACACCTCGTCTGGCACGGTGTCCGGGTAGTGGAGCCGGTGCTCGACGAGGTCGTTCGGAACGCGAAGCAGCCAGCCATACACGGTGTCGTAGGCGGTGACACCCTTGAATCCGCTGAGGTCGTCGCTGATCCACTCGGGCAGGTGATGGGTGGACAACGCGACGACGTTCATGATGTGCGGACCGTCGGTGCTGTTGCTGAGCGCTGTGCGTGCCCGGGTGAGCCAGGCGTAGAGGTGCGGCTCTGTTCCGACTAGCCGGATGCTGTGCCCACCGTCGTGCACGCTGATCGAGTAGGTCACGGTCTGTTCGGGTCCGCCGACATCCCTGGTGACCTCGAAGGGCCCGGTGGTGCGAGCGGCTCCGGTGGGCTGCTCCATGCGGACTTTCTCCAACCTGATGGACATTGCTTCTCCCTACCGATGTGAGTAGTCGGGTGTTCGGTCGTTCACGAGAGCTCGCGCCGCCGCCTGCGGCTGTTGTTCGGCGGTGCCGATCGCCGGTGTGGTGTGCGCGGGCATCGCGACGGTTGAGCCAGCAGGCAGTTGCTGGCCCGCAACGGGTTGCGGCGTCGGGGGCATGGTCGGTGATGGGCAATTTGGTGTCCGGCAGCAGCCCGGAGGTACTGGCGCCCGTCCAGTCAGCGGCTCGGCGCACCCGCCGCCCGCCTGCTGGACTCGCCCCCACGTCCGGGCCTGCCAGGGCCCGGACATCAGCGGTCGCCTCGTCGGCGGGGTCCGCTGTGTAGGCGACGGGTGCGCCCGTGTCCTAGCTAGGACTGGCCGGGCTGTGGCGTCGGCAGCTGCGGACCCGGGGTACCGGGGTCCGGGGCCGCGGGGGTCAGCAGGGTGAGAAGGACGCTGGGGTCGACATTTGCCGGCAGCGGCCACGGCAGCGTGGCCGGGTTGACCGGTGATGTCAGCACGGTGGCGATGAGGATGGACAGCGGATTGTCCGGTGTTGCGGTGTAGGCCCGCGATAGTGCCGCCCACGCCAGGGCGGTGTTACCGCGCCGCCAGGAGTTCCAGGCCAGCAGATTCGCCGGCGTGGTGACGTATTCGTCGGGGACGCGGCGCGTCATGTCTAGCCACAGGTCGTGCTGCCACATCTCGGCGGAGGTGGCCGACCACGCCGCCCTGCGACCGTCAGTCTCCCGGAGGGCGAGTGCGAGCTGCGCCGTCTGTTCGGCACTGAGGCGGGCTCCCGCTTGAGCGATGTCCATGCTCGAGCGCACGACGGCCCGCGGATCTGCGCGCAAGTGCGGGTTGTCAGCGAGCTGAGCTGCGGTGCGCGCCTGCGTGGCAGCATCCGGATTGACGATCTTGCTCACGTCGTGCCGAGATGGCAACGCTACGGCGCCGCGAAGCGCCATCTCGGCGGGGATCACGCTGCTGGACACATCGAAGGGGACACCGTCGACAGCGGCGCAGGTACAGCCGTCCACGGTGCAGTAGTAACGGCCGCCGGCGACGAACAGCGCATCGCGCACCGGCATCGCCGTGTTGAGCTTGCGGGCGGCCTCCGCGACCGTGTCGCGGCTGGTGAGCGGCCCGTAGCCGAGGAGAAAGGCGTAACGGATCTCTTCGCGGGCGGCAACGGCGATGCCCTTGTCGACGACGAAGGAAGCAGGTGCATCCAGGTCAGTGCGGAAGCAGCAGACGACTTTCTCTTCTTCATCGGCGAAGACGACGACGATGCTGTTGTCGGGGTGGTAGCCCAGCAGGTACGGGATGGTGGCGAGCAGGTCGACCGGGCCGCGCACGCTGCTGTTGTCCGGTTCGAGCATGTGATCACTTCCTCGACATTGCAAAGGGTGCGGCCGTGGCTCGTGCACCGAGGGGCGTACTGCGATCGGGGGAAGCCACCCCAAGGGGGTAGCCGGGTCGGGGGGGGTTGGCGGGGGGCGCGGGGCGGCGGCGCCCGGGGGGGGGCTTCCGGCCTGGGGCCCCCCCCCCCCCCCCCCCCCCCCCGGCTCGGGGGAGAGAGCCGGGCCGCGCTGGCCCCGGGCGTGCACCGGCCGTGCCGGCTCGGGCAGGCCAGGGACCAAGCCGGCGCCGCCATCGGGGGTAGTGGAGCCGCGGCAGGTGTATGACGTGGCGGTGCCGGGCGCAGCGCCCTTGCCGGCCCGGGACGCGGCCGGTACAACGCCTTTGGGCAGCGGCGGCCCCTGGCGCTTCCCTGCGGGCCGCGGCCAGCGATGATGGCGGGTGCGAATCCGCGCGTTCGCCGGGCGCGTCGCCAGTTGAGCGCGGATGAAGATGAAGGCTTGCGCGCTGACAGCATCTCGCTGCACGCCGCGTAGACAGCACCGCGTTTAGGTGCGGCACCGAACGGTTCCCGCCCGACCCGAGCCGTTAGTCGTTCGATGTCGTGTGTGCTGCCCCGGCCATCTCGCTCAGTACGTCGTCAACCGACGTGACCAGGCGGGCGGCCGGTTCGGAGCGGAGGATCTCGTGACAGCCGGCGGACATCACTGAGGTCACGGGACCGGGAACGACCATCGCCGGCCGGTTCAACACGAGCGCTCGCCCTATCGTCTGGGCGGCTCCGCTGCGCTTGGCGGCCTCAATGATGACCGTGCCGCGAGTGGCAGCGGCGATGATCCGATTCCGAACAAGAAAGCGGTGCCGCAGCGGCTCTGCACCGATCGGCCACTCACTGATCAGCAGACCACGATCGGCGATCTGGTCGAAAAGCGCACTGTTACCGGCAGGGTAGGGCCGATCTACGCCACAGCTGAGGAATGCGACGGTGCGGCCACCGGCGGCAAGCGCCCCGCGGTGAGCGGCGGCCTCGATGCCGAATCCGCCTCCTGCGACCACGGTCCAGCCCCGGTCGGCGAGGCCATATGCCAGGTCTGAGCTGACCTGCGTGCCGTAGCTCGTCGCGGCCCGCGCGCCGACGATGGCCGCCGACCGATCAACAGCCTCGGCAAGCGGCCAGGAGCCGCGTACCCAGAAGCACAGGGGTGGCCGGATGTCGCGGTTGATGGCCCCAGGACCGTCGAGCTCCAATGCCGCCAGTGTGTTCACCGATGCCGGCCACTCACCATCGGACGGCACGACCAGCCGTGCCTCGATACGCTGCGCCCGGCGTAGGGCGATCTCCGCGATACGGCGGGCATCACCGGTGGCGGCACGGGCGATCACCTGGGCCCGCAGTGGGGCATCGGCGATGTCACCGGCGAGCAGCCGTTCGAGCGCGGCAGGAGCGTCGGCGCGCTCAACCATCGACCAGACTGTCCGGTTGCCGGGCTCGACCAGCCAGGTCAGCGCGATCCGGGCGAGGCGGTCCGTCTCGTCTGGGGGCTGCGCACTCTCTGGCGTGCTGCTGAGGGGATTCATATGGCACTCCCATCCTTGAGTAGCGGAACTGCTCGTACGCCGCGAGGGCGACGAGGGCGCGCGGTGAAGACCGGGTCGGCTCTGGCGGGATGGAGACGAACCCGAGAGGCGGGCTACGGTCAGGTGGCTAGAGCCCGCACGGAAGCGGGTCGTCGGCCGACGGCGCTGGTGAAGGGCTGTGCAGAGACCAGACGGACTCGAATGTCTTTCGCTTCTTGTCCGCGATCCCAGCAGGCGCGGCGACGAGCAGGTGCTCGGCGCCCACCTGGCCAGGGGGCCTCGGCCGCAGCCACACTCGGGAGATGCCGTGCTCGTCGACGGCTAGGCGGCCACGCGGGGCGAGCCTCGCGGTCATCTGTTGGCGGGTGCCGCGCGCCAGGGCGCGGACGGAACGCCACGCGGGGGCTGGACCGTTGTAGGCGCGCCGCACCTCGTACAGCGCCCACTGCCCGGCTGCCAGCTGTCGCTCGGCGATGCCGACCACCTCATCGAGACGGTGGGCTCGCGCCAGCGACCAGGCGCTGAGTTTGCCGAACATCGGCATCCGCGGGTTGAGCGCCAGCGCCCGATACTCCAACTCCAATCCCCGTGCGGCGAGAAGAGGGTGCTCGCGCCAACGCTGAACCCACGCCGGGCGGCTGATCGTCGCCGACTGGAACGGGCAGTGATAGCAACAGCTCCGGTTGAGCTGTTGACCTGTGGTGTCATGTATGAACAGGCCAGTGGTGGATCGGGTCCAGCCCCAGCGCAGGAGGGGATAGTCGGGAACGCGGCCGTGCCGGGTGATCTTGCGGTCGCGGGTGATGCGCCGTTGCTCGTCTGCGCCGTATCCGAGCACATGAAGGTGGCCGGGTTCGATGTTGTCGGCGATCCATGCGTCGAGCACATCGCCCTTCCACTTCCGCGAGCTTCTCTGCACCAGGAACTGGTAGCTCAAGGTGAGTTCGCCTCGTTTCCCTGGTAGGAGAGGGGAACGTTTCGCATGGAGAAGCTGCGAGAGCGGCTGATGAATGGCCGAGCCGACCTGCCGCGGATCGGATCGGTCGAGCCGGGTCGAGGCACCTTGCCGCCGTACGTGGTGGTCGACGAGTCGGGCACCGAGCTGGAGCCGGTGACCCGGTACCTGCGAGATCTCGCGTTGAGTGACATGAGCCCGTTGACGTGTCGCAGCTACGGCTTCGACCTGCTGCGCTGGTTCCGGGTGTTGTGGGCGCTCGATGTGTCGTGGGAGAAGGCGACGCAGTCCGAGGCCGATGTCATGGTCGGCTGGATGCGGACGGCTGCGAATCCGCAGCGGGAGCGACGAAGGGCCGGGGGCACGCCGGCAGGAATGGTGAATCTGCGGACGGGCAAGCCGGCGTTGGCCGCCGGGTACGCGCCTCGGACGATCAATCACGCGCTCAGCGCGGTGCACGGCTTCTACTCCTTCCATGGGCATTTCGGTCGTGGCCCGGTCGTGAACCCGGTGCCGAGTTCCCGGCAGCGGCGCCGCGCGCTGGGGCATCGCAGCCCGGTCGAGGCGCGGGCTGTCTTCCGCCGCGCTCGGCTGCGTCAGCGGGTCGCCGATGTTGCTCCGCGAGCGCTGACGGACGCGCAGTGGGATGAGCTGTTCGCGGCGATGACCTGCGATCGGGACCGGGCGGTGCTGCTGTGTTACGTCTCGAGCGGGGCCCGCGCTAACGAGCTGCTCGGCGCCCAACTTGGCGACGTGGACTGGGGCGGGCTGAAGATCTACGTCGTGTCGAAGGGCACCCGGCTGCGCCAGGCGGTCCCGGCGAGCCCAGAGGCGTTCCTCTACCTCGCGCGGTATCTCGACGCTGACGGGGTGCCGGCGGCCGACGAACCGCTGTGGCGGACCCGCCGCGGTGAGAAGCGTGCGTTGACGTACTGGGCGATGCGGCGCGTTCTGCAGCGGGCGAACGCGGTCTTGGGCACGAACTGGACGTTGCACGACCTGCGGCATACCGCCGCGACGCGGATGGCCAATGACCCGGCGATGACGCTGGCTGAGGTGCAGCAGATCTTGCGGCACGCCGACATCAACGTCACGGCCCGCTACGTGACGGTGCGGATCGAGGAGATGTTCGACAAGTTGCAGGAGCATTACCAGCGGCCTCGCCCGCAGCGCACCTACACACCTGGCTACGACGCCGCCGACATCCGGGCGGTGTTCGGTGGCTGAGCGCTACACCTTGCGCAACCGGCGGCCCCCGGACGCACGCGCCGCAGCCGAGCGGCCCACCCGGGGATCCCGCTTCGCCGTTAACCGGATCGATCCGAAGCCGGGCGTGGCCAAGGTCGCCCCACGGCCATTTGGTGAGCTGTCGCGCGCCTCGATCGCCAGGATCGTCGACATCGCCGGCACGGGCTTGGGCTCCCAACTGGTCTCGCCGAGGCAGAAGCGGCGCTCGGGAACCCGGATGCTGCTGGAGCACCTCGCACAGTTCCCCGGCCGCACCTGGCAGGACCGATGGCAAGCCAGCGGCCTGGACGAGCCCGGCCGCCCGGTCAGCGCCCTGGTCGCCGACAAGTTCCACGGCTACCACCTCACGCACGGCCTGAAAGCCCTGTGCTGCCTGCGGATCCTCCGGCCGCACCTGGCGGCGTTCCGGTCAAACAAATTCAACCAGTACGCCCACGCGTTCCGTGAGGCACAACAGGACCCGGCCCTGGACGCCTACTTCACGGCGGTCGCGGCGCTGCGCACCTCCGAGCAGCACCAATACCGGGCGCTGTTCGACGTGACCTGCGCCCTCACCACGCAGGACCTCGCCCTGGCCGACCTGACTCCGGAGGCGTTGCTGTTCTACGCCACCGAGAGCCGCCGGCTCGGTGTCACGGTCACCGACGACAAGGCCCGCAGACGCTTCGCCGGGCTGCTGGCCTGGGAAGTCCTGGTGCAGACCGGCTGCTTCCCGCCGGATACAGCACCGACCCTGCGGACCTACATCTACAAGGGTCAGCGCAGCACCGAGGAGATGGTCGACTTCTATGGCGTCCGCGATCCCGCCGTGCGTCAGCTGATCATCGACTACATCAACCGGCGCAAGGCCGACACCGACTACACGACGCAGGAAGGCCTCGCCCGCGCGATCGGCGGCCTGTTCTGGGCCACGATCCAGAAACTCAACCCCGCCCAGCGTGATCTGACGATCGCGCAGCCGCTTTACGAGCAGTGGCTGGAGGCCATCCGGCTGCGCAAGGACGGCAAGCCACGCGTCGACATCAGTAACATCCTGCTGCCGGTCCGCGCCTTCTACATGGATCTCGGTAGCTGGGCGCTGGACGAACCCGAACGCTGGGCACGCTGGGCCGCGCCGTGCCCGATCCCGCCCGGAGACCTGCGCGGCTTCGCGAAACGGCGCCGCGGTATCACGGAACGTATCGCCGACCGCATCCGGCAACGCCAGCCGCTGCTGCCCACCCTCGTGGCCGCTGTGGAGGACAACTACACCCGAGTCAAGGCGCTGTTCGACGCAGCCCGCAATGTCGCGCTGGGCGACGACTTCACCCATCAGGGTGCCGCCTACACCCGTCTGAACAACAGGATCGACCAACGCCATCACGACGACGCGCACTGGCCGTCTGTGCGCGTACGCGACCACACGACCAGCACGGTGCGACACCTGACCAAGGAGGAAGATGCCGCCTTCTGGGAATGGGCCTACGTCGAGGTGCTGCGGCACACCGGTGTCCGCGTCGAGGAACTGGTCGAACTGACCCACCTGAGCGTGCGGCAGTACCAGCGCGCCAACGGCGAGGTGATCGCGCTGCTGGTCATTGCGCCGTCGAAGACCAACCGGGAACGAGTCATCCCCATGTCGGCCGAGCTGTTCCACATCATCGCCGTGCTCGTCCGGCGCCTGACCGTGCACGGGCCGGTCCTGGCGCTGCCGCGCTACGACGGTCACGAACGGCAGTGGACAGCCCCGCTGCCGCACCTGTTCCAGCGCCGGATCGGCATGCTGCGCATGGTGGTCAGCACCGGCACGGTTCTGAACACGATCCGCCGCCGCTGCGAGATCATCGGCGAGACCGACCCCGCCTTCCGCGGGTTGCACTTCACCCCGCACGACTTCCGCCGGCTGTTTGCCACCGACCTGGTCAACAACGGCCTGCCGATCCACATCGGCGCGGCGCTGCTCGGCCACCTCAACCTGCAAGTCACCCGCGGTTACGTCGCCGTCTTCGACGACGACGTCACCCGCCACTACCAGGCCTTCCTTGCCCGCCGACGCCAGCAGCGGCCAGCGGAGGAATACCGACCGGCGACCGACGACGAGATGGCCGAGTTCGAAGAGCATTTCGACAAACGCAAAGTCGAACTCGGCTCCTGTGCCCGCCCCTACGGCACCCCCTGCCAGCACGAGCACGCCTGCATCCGCTGCCCGATGCTCAATGTCAACCCGAAGATGCTGCCCCGACTCGCCGAACTGGAGAAGGACCTGGTCCTGCGCCGAGAACGAGCGCAAGCCGAAGGCTGGCTCGGTGAGATTGAGGGTATTGACCTCACGCTGCGGTTCCTCGGCGACAAACAACAGCAAGCGACACGCCTGCGAAAGATCACCGGCGCGGTAGACCTTGGCATGCCAAGCATCCGCGCATCAGACAGCTGAGCCGAACGCCTCTCCATCGCTTTGACGCCGCGCTCGCCTACAAAGTCGGTGGACGCACTGCGAGCCGACGCGGCGAGAGGATCACGTACCGATTAATTAGTAGTACACGTAGTCGCCGATCACAGCTTTTTCGGCGACGAGTTGACGCAACGTCTGCTCATTGGTCAGGGCGGCGTCCAAGGGTAGACGTCCGCTTTTTCGTCTATTGTAGGTATCCTGCGCTAAGAAATCTGCGACTGCGTCGGTCGCGGGCGCATGACTAAGACGTGTTCCCCCCTCTACCTCCTCGCGCCATTGATCCATGCTGTCGGAGGTGCCGCTGTACAGATATAGCTTGGGCGACACTCTGGTGTCAGTGGCCTCAAGCGTTACGACTACTGCTTCTTGCTGGCGGGTCTTCTTCACCTTGTGGGCGTAGAGCTCCGGGATTAAGTCGTCCGGTAGGCCGTGCGGATCGCCCGCCTTTCGCCCTGTGGGTGCGAGCACAAGGCAGTGTCCGGCGTGGTCGTATGTGAGTGAGTAGTGCAGGTACGCGACCCGCGTCATGCTGGTGTAGGTTCCCCGCCATTCACGTCGGGTTTCCTCATGGCACTCAATTTTTCCGACGGTCCAGTAGCGGTCGCGAACGTCGCGCAGGAGATCGAATATCTTGCAGCGGAGCGCCTCCTGTTGGAGGATCGCGAGGAGGTTGTCCGGGGCTTTGTGTGTGCTCTCCTGATTCAGTCGGGCGGTCGCCTCGACGCGCTCTTGATCTTCGGACTCCGTTTGTCGCTGACGTTCAGTGTCTGCAGCCTCGTGTTTGGCGAAGCGTGCCTCCAGCCAGTCCATTGGACCAGGATATGCTTAGTTGGTGAAGCTTGAGCATGCGCTCGAGGTCTTCGGGGTCGCGTGGTCGCCTGGTGGGGATGTGATCGCCTCCGTCACGGCTGTACCCAGTTATGCCCGTCTGGGTGCCGACCCGGTAACTGCGGAGTCACGTGAAGCGGTCCATCTCTGGAATCCCGCGACGGGCCGACAAGTCACGCGCTACCCTCGCGAACCGCACTCAAATCTCTCGCTCGCTTTGTCGCCCGACAGCTCCCGGATTGCCACAGGCGGACTGACTGGTCTGGATGTTCGGTGGCGTAGACGCTGGTTTCGGCATCGCATCCATCTCGATGGAGCGGATGACTTTCGGGTTCGCTGCCTGGCCTGGAATCCGCATGATGACCGATACCTAGCCGCAATCGGCGTTATTGGCGTGAACAGCCCGCACCTGGCTATCTGGGACCTTCGTGAGTGCGTCCTTGTCAGTCAGCAACGGATCCGTCTGTACGATGGAATCCAGCTTCGCTGGACGGGGTCGAATCTTCTTGTAACCAGTAACCGAGAGGTGGCAGAGTTTAGTGTTGGCGAGCGCGATCCCCTCTGGCGAATCTCGGCCCCAATACGTCGACCAGTGCGCGTCGCGCTATCTGCCGGCCATCGGCTAGTTGCTGAGGTATACGAGGCTGATGATGATCTCCCTCGGCTGGCGATCGTAGATATGAAACAAGAAGAACTAGTCTTCCACTATGGCGAAAAACCCGTTGGTGCGATTGCGTGGTCGCCGCGAGATGAATGGCTGGCCTTTACCGTCCACACATTGGATGATTTTGCCCTATGTTTGGTTGACCTATCGGAGACCCGAGTGCGCCGGCTGTTCACCGCCAAACGCGATCCCTATCCGGGCCCGATTGCCTGGGCTGCGGACGGCCGCCGGATTGCGGTCGCACACAGTCGTACCGTTTACGTGGTCCCCGTTGATGCTCGATTAGGGCCCGCATAGCACGATGACGATCGCTATCTGCATCAATGGCGTGAAACTCAGGCGAATCGATGGGTTGCCTGATCGGGGCCACATCGCGCTTACGAATGGTCGCGCCATCCCTATGTACGGTTTCAGAAGCGGAATTGCCTGAATGGACCCACAGGCCGACGATTTCGGGGCGGCAGATGCCGTCAGCGTCCTTTTCGGCGTCGTTGTGCTAGTGATCGTCGCGATTGGCCTGACTCGCCTGATTGGTAACGGCGACGTCGAACGCGGTTTCGAGCGTGTCTTGACCTGCGGAGTATTTCTGGTAGTCGTGGGATTCCTCGGTGGGCTCGTTGCCCTCGGCATTTGCCTGCTGTGGTACGGATTTACCGAGGATGCGGGTGGCCTGATCCTCCTTGGGCTCTTCGTTCTGCTTTTCGCGTGGAGTCTTGGAATGTTCCTCTGGGAGCACCAGGCGTGAGTAGCGCAGCGAGGACACCTGTGGTGTCTCGACTTGACTGGAAGCCCCGATGGCTGTGGCCGTCCTTACGCTGCTCTCGACCGTAACCGAGCCCGGAACGCTCGTCTCATGAGATTCATTGAAGACGTCGACGTCCAGCGGGCGATCGCTGCTGGACGATAGGTAGTGAAAGATCAGGCCCGCAGTTGTGACTGATCACAAAATAGCACACCAGTGCGAACGCAGACCGGTCATTTATTGGAGAAACTCGTCCAAGAGCTGAGCCTACTCATGGCCGGGCGCTGCGATTCGCCGAAGGCATCGGAAGTCAACTCGTTCGCTTGCCCATCCCTGGTGCAGTCAACTATGCATCGCCGGTTGGCGACCTGTGCGATGGTGCCGTTGCCGAACAGTTCGTCGGACAACCGCACGGGTCCCGCTCGGACCAGCCGAGTGGGACCGGGGCGGTCGTCTAATACGACGTATCGGCGCTGGCCATGGCCGATCGTCAGTGATGGCCGGGAGAGCTGAACGACGCGCACACGATGCGCGGCCAGCATGGGCAGCAGGGTCTGCTCGATGTTGTCGTAGGTGTCCGGGTACTCGTCACCGACCTGACTGATCAGGACCGTCAGCGCCGCCAGTGAGAAGTCCCGGCTCGTCGGGTCGGTCAGCCAGCGAACCAGGATGCCGGTCGAATCGACGCCCATCCCTAGGCTGAGCACGACAGATTGCACCAGAGCCTCCAGGAACGAGAACGCGGCCCCCGGTCGGGGGGCGCCGGGGGGTGCCAACACCGGGTGGGGGTGGGGGCCAACAGGCCGGGGGGGGGTACATTCGCCCCCCCCCCCCCCCCCCCCGCGCCCGCGCCCCCGGTGGGGGGCCCGCGGAGGTGAGCAAACTCGGATTGCGCTTGGCTGCATACGGACGGCTGTGGTGACCTACTGGCCATCGGCGTCACGAGCGTTCCGGCGCGGCCACGGGACGCGGGGATAGGTCATTCCGTGCTCGTAGCTGACCGGAACGCCGCACCGTTTGGCCTGATAGAGGGCAATGTCGGCGTCGGTGAGAGCTCGCGTCCAGGGATAGCCGGCCGGGGCGAACGCCAGCCCGGCGCTGCCCGACACGGTCAGCGGTCCGGTCGGAAGGTCGGAAATCACCAGTGGGGCAGTCGCTGCCGCGGCTACCGTCTCGGCCGTGCGCTGGGTGGCGGCGGGAACGAGGAGCGCGAATTCGTCGCCGCCGAGTCGGCCGGCCCACCCGTCGAACTGTGATGCCAGGTCGGCGAGCCGGCTGCCGAGAGCAGCGAGAATCCGATCGCCGGCGGGGTGGCCGTGTCGGTCGTTCGCTGACTTGAACGCGTCGAGATCTACCAGGATCAGGTGTCGGTCCCGTCCCTGTGCGCCGGTGTAGGCGTCCTGGATCCCGGCGCGGTTCAGGACTCCGGAGACCCGATCTTGGTGGGCCAGTCGAGTCAGCGTACCGATCTGCGTTCGCAGCCGCCGGATTAGCGAAACGGTGCTGAGCCGGCCGGCGACGGCGCCGAGCCCGGCTGCGGCGGCGCAGAGTGCGGCAACAGAGAAGCAGTTCATGGCGCTGTCCTCCTGGTGACACCGCCCGGGGCTTGTAGCAGCCACAACAGGCCTCGGGCGGGAGCGAGACACCGCACTGTCGGATGCGGCTTCCGGCGATTCGTCGCGTCAGACAGCTGCCGCTGCGGCCAGGCGCAGCGCCTCGGAGGCGGTGGTCTCCATCCGGTAGCCGACGTCCGCGTCCGCGACGCTGCGCCCGTAGGACGTGACGGCCTGCATGATCCCGCCGGCGCTCAGATCGCCGCCGCTGATGAAGTGGGCGAGGATGTCCTGTTGCTGTTC
Source organism: Actinoplanes aureus (assembly GCF_015704865.1). Lineage (GTDB taxonomy): Bacteria > Actinomycetota > Actinomycetes > Mycobacteriales > Micromonosporaceae > Actinoplanes > Actinoplanes aureus. The sequence goes on from NZ_JADQTO010000045.1 coordinate 46,418, forward strand.
CTCGGTGTACTTCAGCTTCTGCCCGACGACCTTGAGGGTCTCGTCGGGCTTGGCCACCGCGACGCCGGCAGTGATCTCAAGTTCCCGTACGCCGCGGGTGACGAAGTCGACGTCCAGGTACGCGCGAACAGCGTCCTTGGTCTGCTCGGTGATCAGGCCGAGCAACTGCCTCATCGTCTCCGGCGACGGGTCGATGACCCCGTCATCATCGGTGATCTTGGCTCCGAGGTGGGTGCGGCTCAGCACTCTCTTGTCGACGGTTTGGCCGTTGCCGCAGACCTCCACTCGTAGATACGGGGCGAGGCTGTAGCGGCCGAAGCCGGTCTCGGAGTTGGTGATGATGAACCCGCCGGAGATGACCGGTAGGTCGCTGCCGCGGCGGCCGTCGAACGGCGATCGATAGTTGCGCAGCAGCTGCGGTGCCAGCACCTGGACCTCGGGGGAGACGAACCGGACATACATGCGCCGGTCGGTGAGGTCGCAGGAGGCGACGTCGACGGCTACCCCGGCCTGGCGGATGCCGTCCAGGGCGGCCAGCAGCACGTCGAGGTTGTCGATGCGCAGGAACCGGTCGGACAGGAACGCGCGCGCGATCCCGTTACTCCCCGCGGTGTCGTAACGCAGGCAGCGCACCAGGAATCGGCGGTGGTCGCGTTCGAACCAGCTGTTGACGTTGTAGTCGAGCAGCGGCACGTTCTCGTCGGCCATCCGCCGCAGGTAGGGCACGGGGATCTTCAACTTCTCGCCGACACCGCCGAGCGCGATGTCGTTCAACTCGTACGTTCCGGCCGTCAGGGTGACACCGTCGGCGCTGATCCTCGGCTCGGTCTCGGCGATGACCAACTTTCCGTCGAGGCACCGCAGCTTGCCGGCGCCGGCGATGACGTCCATCGCCCGGGTCTTCTGATCCCGCAAGATCTCTACCAAGTTGTCGAGGCTGATGTGACGGTTCGGCGCGACGGTCAGAGTCGGCTGAGCCATGATGCATGTCCTCCGAGACAGGGAAGCCGCCACCACAAGTGGCGGTTAACGGGACGCACCCGCCACCGCCGAGACCTCGTGGCGACCGGCGGGCGAGCGTGTGCTGGCCCCGGCGCATGTGGCCGGCCCGGGCCAGCCGGACGCAAGGCGAGCAGGACGAGAAGATCTCTGGCCGAAGGCCAAGATGTTCTCGGCCCGCCTTGCGTGCGGCCCCGGGCCGAGCCATCGTGCCCGGCCAGCACCGCCGCCCTGCCCGGACGCCCGGACGCCTGGGCGCGCCGTGCGAGATCCCATACAGCCCGAGCGTTCGCAGCTGCCCACGCCGAGCGCCGACGACCTGCCCCGTGAAGCTGTTCGGCGACCTGTGAGCCCAGGTGTGCCACCGAAGCGACCCCGGCACCAACGCCATCAGGCTGTATCCGAATGGCCGGTATGACAGGCGTCCGGAATTCTCTGCTCAATCCCGATCCGTTCGGCGGGACAACTGCGGACAACCGGGGACTACCGCAGTCAACTATCTGCATTTCTTTGCGTCGGGCAGTGTCGAGTGTAGGGGACGAAGTGACGTGAATCGGCGCTCGGAAGCGCCGATCACCAACTGAGCCGGAATCTGAGACGCGCGAAAGGCGTGCCCGCGACGTTCCCTCTTTCGCGTCCAGGGAGCGATTGATGAGGCGAACCGCAGGATGGCGCATACCGGCCGTGAGGGTGGTGTCGTTCACGGCACTGTTCGGCGTGCTTCTTGCCGGGCTGGCTGCGCTCGGCACTGGCGGGCCGGCGTCCGCGAGTGTGTCGAAGCATCACGGCAAGTGGATGAGCAAGGTATCGGGCTGCAAACACAACTATCGCATCGGGAGGACGGCGCGGCTGGTCGCCGAGAACGGTGCGGACTACGGCTGGGTGGAATGGCGCGCCAGCCGCACCGGGGCGTGCGCTGGATACCAGTGGGTCAGGATGCATTTCAGCCGCAACCTCGGCTTCACCACGCATGAGCCGAATTACAAGTCCTGGCAGATCTACTACAAACGTGATCCGTGGGGACGGCCTGGCGTCGACACTCGTCACCAGTACAACTTGAAGGTGGGTGGTCTGCGGTATTTCAAAAAGGGCGCCTACAATTCGCGGATTTTTTACGCGCCCAACGAGAAGGCTTGTGCGCAACTTTTCACCTACGCCAACCGGTGGGATCTCGGCCTGAACATCCAGGGCCAAGGGGATCTCCTCAGGCTCACGTACTGCGCGTGAGGGCAGGTATGCACCTGCGTAACGCGGTGTCGGCGAGCGGCGTGAGACGCCCAAGTGATGGAGCTATCCCGTGCGGTGCCGCGAATCGGTGATCTGGGGGAGACGCTGTGAAGCTGCATGATCCGCGTCCGGTCATCGCTTCCGGGATCGCGGCTGTGGTCTTCGGCGCCAAACGTATGGCAGAGGACGCGATCCTTGTCGGTGCGGCGATCCTGGCGCTGGGTCTGTTCTTCGGCGTAACTCCAGTCGTGCTGCTGATTGGGCGCTTGCGGGCCCAGTGGCGCAGTAGAGACCGTCACCCGACGGCACGTCACTTGCGGCCGGACGAGTTTGCGGTCCGGCGCGGCTTCCGCCGGCACAGCATGATCCTGATCGGGTGGAGCCTGGTGCAGCTGCTCGCTGCGGCAGCGATCGTGGCGGCGTTCTGGTTCGCCCCTGCCGGTGACGTGACCACCGCTGGACAGCGCGTCACCGCGCTGGTCATCGGCGCTGTCGTCGCTGTCGTTCCGGGCGTCCTCGGGTTTGCCTATCTGCGCTGCGGGGTTCTGCTCAGCGGGGGATTCGGGTGGGCGATCGACTCCGCGCTGCTGGCAGGTCGCGTCGGCATGACGGTCGGCTGCCTGGTCACCGTCGGTGTCGTCATCACGCTTCACGGTCGACCGGTGATGCTCACCGCCGTCATCGTCGGTGGGCTAGCGGCGGCGACGACGGTCCTCGACTGGCGACTGCGGCTGTTCCGCGCGCAGGTGGAGCAACTGCCACCCCATCCGCCGGACAGCAAACCGTAATCCACGGCCGCTAATGCCGTAAGCCGGCAATCCCGACCTCGTCAAGCGAACGTGTTCGGCCACCACATTCACAAACCGTCACGCCCGGAACATTCAGATAGGAGAAGCACTATGAGCATGGGCCGGATCGAACCGCGCCCCAGCGGCCGCGCGGTCGGTGTACTGCTGATCGCGCTGATCGTCATCGTCGGGAACCTGCTTTTGAGCGGCCCGGCATCGGCGAGCACCTCCCGGTATCACGGCAAATGGATGAGCCGTGTCGCCGGATGCGAGACCAACTACCGAATTGGCAAAACCGCGCGCTTGACCACCACGACCAGTGCCGACTACGGCTGGGTGGAGTGGCGGGCCAGCCGCACCGGCAAATGCGCGGGATATCAGTGGATACGCCTCCACCTCGCCCGCGATGTCGGATTCATCGCGAAGGAGCCGGACACCAAATGGTGGTACCTCACCTACAAACGTGACCCGTGGGGCGGGATCAAGACAGCTTACCGATACAACAAGATAGCCGGCGGGTATCGGTACCTCAGGAAGGGAACCTATAGCTCCCGGATCTTCTATGCCCCCAGCGCCAAGGTGTGCGCGTTGTTCGTAACCTATTACTCGCCGCACCCGAACAGGTTCCTGAAGATTCGCGGCCAGGGGTCTTACTCGAACCTCACGTATTGCGCCTGACGCCCGCCTTTCGGCGTGAAGTTCGTCCAGCACGTTCAGGCGCCTTATGGCCGTCGGCGAATCGAAGATCGTGTCCGCCGCGCGGGCGGCAACCGAGGACAACACCGGGCGCCCGCCTCGAATCCTGTGCCTCCCACGGAGGAACTATGCGCATTCTGCTGCTCGTCACCGCATTCAACGGCCTCAGCCAGCGCGTCTGGTGTGCCCTGCGGGCCGGCGGCCACCACGTCGGTGTGCAGATCGCCGACGACGCAGCCGGCATGATCGCGGGTGTCTGGGCCGTCGACCCGGATCTGATCCTGTGTCCGTACCTGACGCGGCGTGTCCCGGCCGAGGTGTGGCAGCACTGGCGCACGGTGATCATCCATCCGGGGCCGGTCGGTGACCGTGGTCCGTCGTCGCTGGACTGGGCGATCACCGACGGTGCCGTCCGGTGGGGTGTGACCGCGCTGCAGGCGGTCGAGGAGATGGACGCCGGCCCGGTCTGGGCGACCCGCACGTTCACCATGCCGGGCACCACGCCGCGTAAGTCGGCGCTGTACGCCGGGCCGGTTGCGGACGCCGTCCTGGAGTGCGTCCTCGAGGTCGTGGCGAAGGCGGCAGATCCCTCGTTTGTGCCGACCCCCGCGGAGCGGATGCCGGTCGAGGTGCCCGGGGCCCGGGCTCGGCCGGCGATGCGGCAGACGGACCGGGCCATCGACTGGGCCGGGCCGACGGAGCCGATCGTGCGCCGCATCCGCGCCGCCGACGGCGCCCCGGGGGTGCTGACCGAGGTCGCCGGCGTGCCGGTGTACGCCTACGACGCTCATCCCGGCCTGATTCGTCAAGGCCGGCCCGGCGAGATACTGCTGCGCCGCGAAGGTGCCGTGCTGCTAGCCGCCGGTGACGGCAGCGTGTGGCTCGGCCACCTGCGGCCGGTCGACGTCGACGGGCATCCGGGGATCAAACTGCCGGCGGTCACCGCGCTCGGCTCCCGGGTGCACGGTGTCGCGCACGCGGCCACCCGGTCAGGCCGCGGCCCAGACGCGACCTGCGGGTACGGGCAGATCCGGTACCGGCGCACTGGCGCGGTGGGCTGGCTGCACGTCGACTTCTACAACGGGGCGATGGCGGCGGGGCACTGCCGGCGCCTGCTGTCCGGGCTGCGGCACGCGATCGAGCAGGACACCCGCGTGATCGTGCTGTGCAGCGGCACGCAGGCGTTCAGCAACGGCATCCACCTGAACGTGATCGACGGGGCGCCGGACCCGGCCGCAGAAGGGTGGGCGAACATCCGCGCGATCAACGAAGTGTGCCGGGAGATCATCACCTGCACCAGACAGACCGTGATCGCCGCCTATACCGGGCCGGCCGGCGCGGGTGGAGCGATGCTGGGGCTCGGCGCCGACGTCGTGGCGGCCCGGTCCGGGATCGTGCTCAACCCCTTCTACGACATGGGTATGTACGGCTCGGAGTTGCACACCTACACGCTGCCCGCCCGAGTCGGCGCGGACCGGGCGCAGCGCCTGCTGGCCGACCGTCTCCCGGTGGATGCCGAGCAGGCCCTGCGGATCGGCCTGGTCGACACGGTGGGGCCCCGCAACGTCAGCGGCTATGTGGACTGGCTGACCGACCTGGCGGCCGCCGAGGCGGACCCGGCCCGGGTACGGGCCCGTTGCGAAGAGAAACAGAACCGGCTCGCCGCGAGCTTGCCACTCGGGGTGTATGAGGCCCGAGAGTTGGCGCAGATGAGCCGTGATCTGTTCGACGACCGGTCCGGGTTCGCCGCCGCCCGTCGTGCCTTCGTGTCCAAGACCCGCCATGCGACGCCGGATCGGCTCCGGCTCCCGCGGCGGTCGTCACGCTGGACGAGTTCGCCGTCGGTGGGCGGCCGATGACGACGCTGCTTGCCGTTCTGGGCTGGCGGCCGCGGTTTTACGTCCTCGGTGAGCCGCGACCGACGACTGAGGGATGTTCAGGGTGAGGCTTCCTGAACGTCGGACGTGGTCGATCACAACGCAGCGGTCCGCATCGAGGCGAACTAACCGCCGAGCACGTGTCCTGCCATCCGGGACCGCCGCCGCCGTGCGGTCCAACCCTTCGCGGGTGCCCCGATACAGCCCGTAACACCGAGCCGCATTTTTCCGATGCTGCGTCCCGGCGTGGCAAGCCGCACCCTCATACGAGTACCTGCCGGGCTGGTCGAGGTATCGGCGAGCGGGTTAATCGGCGACACGCCCGGATGCGATGGCCCGCCTCGCTCACTCGTACTAGTGTACGAAGATCTCCGGGGTGGGGTGCAGGGAATCGCAGGTTGGTATGGAGGGGTTCAGTGGGTGAGCGGACCAGGCAGCTGGCTTGGGTGTTCCGGCCGAACCAGGGGCGGCCCAGCGAGATTCAGGCGCTGGCCGGGGTGCCTGTTCATGGCGCCGGGCCGAGAGGCGCCGACGGCGGCGTGGAGGTCGTGCTGTGTGACGGTTCCCGGGTCCGGGCAACGCCAGCGGAACTTCGCGCTGAGTGATGCACTGCGCGTCGGCGACGACGGGTGCCTAGAGGTGCCGGACTGCCGTGACGTGTTAACTCGGGGCGTCACGGGAATCGCTTATCTGTGTCCAGTTGGCGATCTGCGGGGGCACCGCCTCCAACATGCGTGCCAGCATCTGACGGGCGTCGCTCTCTCGGGTGAAGTCGTGAGTGACTTCCTTCCCGTCAGAGCCGCCGATCCGTCCGATCACCTGCCAGCCGGTCGATGTACGGGTCAGGTAGACATCGCGTCGGGCCATGCCGAAGCGGCGGTTGAACCAGTGCTCGACATGCGCGGTCGCTCTCGCAGACTAGAACATATGTGCGACTACTCAGGTTTGTGTGGGCATTGGAGCGGCTACAGGATCCCGTGACGGACGGCGATAGGTGCCATCCGGATAGTCATGGTTGTCAACGCGATCGTGACGCCTCGCTGAGTCGTCTACGG
>NZ_JADQTO010000046.1 GCF_015704865.1 Actinoplanes aureus
CGCTCGTCGTGCACGACACGCGTGATGAGCAGCCGTCGGCCGTGCACGGTCAGTCGGGCGTTACGGTGGGCCATGAGACCTCCGGTTCCGGTGAAAGCGTCGCAACTTCCACCTCGCCGGAGGTCTCCTCACATCTCAAGCAGCCACGCCGCAGTCAACAACGCTCATGGTCATTACACCTAGAGGACGGCGCGGAATTCCGGCCAGGTGCCCCAGAAGCGCTCGACCTCTTCGATGATCGGCTGCAGGGTGGTGACGATGTCCCGTGGCACCGGTGTGCCGTCGTCCCAGCGGGGCGTGGACGGCAGGTAGTAGAGGCCGCCGCGCACGCCTGGCTCGACACCCAGGGTGAGCACGTGGCCGTCGATCTCGAACTGGCGGGCGAAGCGGCCGTGGCTGCGCAGGATGGCGCCCGAGTGGTGTTGCGCCTCCTGACGGTGCAGCTCCTGGACGGTCATGGTGTCCTCCTCCGTCGGTGGGGTGCGACCCCGGCAACAATGGGTACGCCCCGGACCGGCCACCGGTTCACTTCGGTTCGACGCCCGTCTGACTACCCAAAGTGATAGTAGTGAGTGGTGCGCGTCTCGCGGCTGCTGCGGACGGCGGGCTGGCGTTTCGCAGCCGGCCCGCTGGCGGTGTGGCTGGCGCTGACCCTGACCGGCGTGACCGGCCTGGTCCTGCTGGAGCGCGGGGGCCGGGAGACCCTGGTCCAGCGCTTCCAGTTGCGGGTGCAGCTGGTCGCCGACTTCATCAACAGCTACGTCGCCAATCTGATCGAGCGGGAGCGGGTGCAGGCCGAGGCCTTCCTGACCGAGCCGGTCGTCGACGAGCGGGACTTCTTCCGTTCGGTGAACGCGTTCGGCTACCCGGCGGCGGTTCTGCTGGACAGCGAGGGCCGGGCGCTGCACGTCGCACCCCGGGACCCGTCGATGACGGGCCGGCAGCTCGCCGCGAACTACGCGCACCTGCGCACGGCTCTCGTCGAGGGCCGGCCCGCGGTGTCGCCGGTGGTGCCGTCGGTCGCGCGTGGCCAGCCGGTCGTCGGGTTCGCGGTCCCGTTCGAGACCACGTCGGGCCGGCGGGTCTTCTCCGGCGCGGTCGAGATCGCGAGCAGCCCGCTCGGCGCGTACCTCAACTCGGCGATCTCGATCGGCGGGGTCAAGGTGCATCTACTCGACGCCTCCGGCGTCGTCGTGGCGGCCAACCACGAGCACAGCGGCACGATGCCGAAGCTGGAGACGCACGAGCCGCGACTCGCCGCCGCGCTGGAGCGCGGCGTGCGCGGCCGCTACAGCCACGACGGCGAAAATTGGCGGTACGAGTCCCACCCGATTCCCGGTACGCCGTGGGTGCTCTCCGCCTCGGTCGCCGAGAACGTCCTGTACGCCCCGGTCGCCGGAAGCCAGATCGGCGGGCGGGCGGCGGTCGTCACGGCCTCCGCGGTGGGCCTGCTCGTGGTCGTGGCCGCTGCCCGGGCCCGCCGGAACCGGCGCGAGCTGAAGATCAGCGAGGAGCTGTTCCGCCGGGTCTTCGACGACTCCCGGGTCGGGATGACGCTGAACGACACGAAGGGCAGGCTGATCCGGGTCAACCCGGCGCTGTGCCAAATGCTCGGCCGCAGCGAGAACGAGCTGGTCGGCCGGAGCTATCTGGACATCACCCATCCCGACGATCACGACGTCGGGGCGAGCGAGATTCAGGCCTGCCTGGACGGCCGGGCCGCCGGGTTCACCGTCGAGAAGCAGTACGTGCACGCCGACGGGCATGTCGTGGAGGCCTCGTTGACCGCCGCCGTGCTGCGCGACGAGAACGAACGCCCCCAGTTGTTCGCCACCCAGGTCGTCGACGTCACCGAGCGCCGGGCGTTCGAGCGGGCCCGCGAACAGCACGAGAGGGACCTTGCCGAACGCGCCGAGCAGCTGCAGCAGGCGAACAACCAGATGGCCGACTTCATCGCGATGCTCACCCACGACGTACGGCAGCCGCTCACCGGCATCGTCAGCGGCGGCGACGTGCTCCTCGACGACTGGATGGACATAGACGACGAGACCCGGCAACGGTACGTGCGGCGGATGACCGCCGCCGGCCGCCGCGCCGACCACATCGTCACCGAGATCCTCACGCTGGCCCAGCTCGACGCCGGGGCGATCGCCACCCGGCAGGTGGCCGTCGACGTGCACGACGTGGTACGCCAAGCCGTGATCGCCTCGGACGCGCCGGTGTCGGTCAGCGCACCGGACGAGGCGCCCGCCTTCGCCGACCCGGTCCACCTCCAGCTGATGCTCGGCAACCTGATCAGCAACGCGGTCAAGTACGGCAGCCCGCCGTACGAGATCGCCGTGGTGCGCCTGCGTGACCGGGTGCAGATCCGGGTGGTCGACCATGGGGAGGGTGTGCCGGAGCAGTTCGTACCGCACCTGTTCGACCGGTTCGCCCGGGCCGACACCGGCATCGCCACGGTCAAGCCCGGCACCGGCCTGGGCCTGCACTTCGTCCGGCAGCTCGCGGACGCCAGCGGCGTCGAGGTCGGCTACCAGCCGCGCGAACCGCACGGCGCGGTCTTCACGCTGACGCTGCCGGCCACCGGGCCGGGCCAGTCCGGGTCGGGTCGCCGCTCCGTCGTGGTGCCGCGCGACTTCGAGGAGCAGCGGACGACGCCGGCATGAAAGACGCCTGTATAGCGGCCGGAAACTGTCCGCTATGGCCGTTAGCGTGACCGCATGAACGTTGTGCCGGACGGCTACCACACCGTGACGCCCTGGATCATCTCGCGCGGGAACACCGCCCAGGTGATCGACTTCCTCGTGTCCGTCTTCGACGCCACCGACCTGGGCCGGATGGAGGTGAACGGGGTGATCGGCCACGCCGAGGTCCGCATCGGCGACTCGGTGGTGATGCTCTTCGACAAGCCCGAGTGGCCGCCGACCCCGGCATTCCTCCGGCTCTACGTCGCCGACGACGCCGAGGTGCTGCGCCGCGCGGTCGAACTCGGCGCCCGCGTCGTGACCGAGCCGACCGAGCTGTTCTGGGGCGACCGGGTCAGCCGCTTCCAGGATCCGTACGGCAACCTGTGGTGGATTCACCAGCGGGTCGCCGAGCTTTCCGAGGAGGAGATGACGGCCCGCCTCGCCGACCCGCGGCTCGCCGCCAACATGGAGTACGTGCAGAGCGCCGACTTCCGGCCAAACCTCTGACGACACCCTCCGCGCTCGTACCGGAATGATGTCAGCCTCTTCGTGGTCAGGGTCTTGGCCCAACGTGGGTGCTGTCTGAACGGCCGCCAACAGCACCCACGTTGGGCTGGCTAGACCGGAGTGGCTCGCTGGACCACCAGGGCGCGCGTGACCTCCGGCGGGCAGGCGGGGCCGGGAGTGGTCACCTGACCGCTGACCGCCACCTCCGCGCCGGTTTTCAGGCCGGCGACCGGCGTGCCGGTCAGGCCCCAGAGGCGAGCGCCGACCCGCAGCATGGTGCAGTCGCCGGAGCGCTCCACCACCCCGGTCAGGTTGCGTTCGCCGAACGGCAGGCCGCCCGGCAGCTCACCGGACGACGGATCCGGCAGCGGCGTGCCGGGCGCCGGGCCCGACGGCAGCGGCGCGGCCTCAGTGGACGGTGCCGCCTGGTTGGGCGGTGATGCGTTGGGCGGTGATGCGCTGGGCGGGGATGTGCTGGGTGGGGATGCGCTGGGCGCTGACGCGGACGGCGTTCCACCAGGCGCCGCAGTGGACGGCTCGCTGGACGGCGGATCCGAGCCGCACGCGGTCAACGGCGCCAGCGCGATACCGGCCACCAGCAGGATGAGCATGCGCCGCATGGCTGTCACTCCCTCCATACCGATTGAGACGGCGGGCACGGGCGCCCGGCTCCGGCATATCACCTGTCGTGGAAACGTCCGTAACGCCGCAACAGCCGCCACTGCACGGCTACCGCCGCGACCGTGAGCAGGAGCATGACCAGGGTCGCGGCGGCCGCGTAGCCGTACCGCAGGTATTCGAACGCGGTGCGGTAGGCGAACAGCGGGACGTACGTGGTGGCGTACGGCGGTGGGCCTCCGTCGGTCACCACGAGTGCGGGCACGAACGAGAAGTGCAGGCTCTGGATCACGTCACGGACCAGCAGCAGGCCCAGGACCGGCGCGATCAGCGGCAGGGTGATCCGGCGCAGCACGTCCCAGCTCGTCGCGTCCTCCAGCGCGGCCAGTTCGTACACGTCGTGGGGGAGGGACCGGCGGGCGGCTAGCAGGATGATGAACGTCTCGCCGATGGTGAACAGGCTCATCAGGATGATCGCGGCCCGGGCGTCCGCCGGGTCGGTCAGCCACTGCGGCGGCGTACGCCCGAACACCGTCAGCCCGTTCTGGCCGCCCAGCGCCAGCACCTGGTTGATCGGACCGTACAGCGGGTTGAGCAGCCAGAGCCACAGCAGGCCGTAGGCGATCTCCGGGACCGCGGCCGGCAGGACCGCCGCGGTGCGGGCCGGCCCGGCGGCCATCGCGCGCCGGTGCAGCAGCAGGGCCAGGGCCAGCGCGATCAGCAGCCGTAACGGCACCGCCACGGCGGCGAAGACGAGTGAGTTGACCAGCGCGGTACGGAAGATCGGATCCCTGGTCAGCTCGGTGAAGTTGCCGGTCCCGGTCCACACCGGTGGCCGGATCAGGTCGTACTCGGTGAACGCCAGAGCCAAGGTGATCACGAACGGGCCGAGCACCAGCACGACGAGGCCGAGCAGGTAGGGGGCGAGCATGAGGCGCAGCTGCCGGTGGCCCCGGTCGGGCTCGGTGCTCACAACGGCACCCGCTGGCCGGTGCCGGCGTCGAAGACGTGCACATCGGCCCAGCGCACGGCCACCTCAGCCGGGTCGCCGGGCGCGGGCCTGGCCGAGGCGGGCACCCGCGCGACGATCAAGTGGTCGGCCAGTCGCAGATACGCGTGGGCGTCCTCGCCCACGACGTCCACGCGCTCGACGGTGGCCGGTGCGCCGGAGCCGGTGGGGTCGAGTCGCACGGCCTCCGGGCGGAAGCCGAGCAACCGCTCCGGCCCGAGTGCTTCCGGCATTCCTTCGGGAGCCACCGGGCCGCCGGCCGGCACCAGGTTCATCGCCGGGGACCCGACGAACCGGGCCACGAACACCGTCGCCGGCGATCGCCAGATCTCGTCCGGCGTACCGAGCTGTTCCAGGCGGCCGTCGCGCAGCACGGCGATCCGGTCGGCCAGGACCAGGGCCTCGGTCTGGTCGTGGGTGACGTGCACCGACGTCACCCCGAGCCGGGCGTGCAGCGCCTTCAGCTCGCCGCGGGTCTCCACCCGCAGCTCCGGGTCGAGGTTGGACAGCGGCTCGTCGAACAGGAACAGGTCGGGCTCGCGGACCAGGGCGCGGGCCAGCGCGACCCGCTGCCGTTCCCCGCCGGACAGCTGCCCGGGCCGCCGGTCGAGCAGGTGCGCGCAGCCCACCGAGGCCGCCGCGGCCCGGGCCCGCTCCCGGGCCGCGGCCCGGGAGACGTCGCGGACCTCGAGGCCGAAGGTGATGTTGTCCAGCGCGGTGAGGTGCGGAAACAGCGCGTACGACTGGAACACCATGGACACGTTGCGCCGGCCCGGGCGCAGGGTGGTCACGTCGCGCCCCTGGATCAGGACGCGCCCCTCGGCCACCGGATGCAGCCCGGCGACCAGCCGCAGCAGCGTGCTCTTCCCGGCCCCGGACGGCCCGAGCACGACGAGCAGTTCGCCGCGGTGCACCTCCAGATCGAGGCGGTGCAGCACGCGAGCGTCCCGATATGCCGCCGAGACCCCCTCCAGAACCAGCCCGGCGTCCGTCATCCACTGATCATCGCGGATATTCCGCCCGGGCGAACAGAGGTCTGGTCTGCTCGTCCAGCTGCCGGATCACGTCGTCCAGGCGGTCACCGCGGTACAGGGCGTTCTCCAGGATGCCGCCGGTCACGTCCTCGATCTCCGGCCACGTCGACACCGTCGGCAGCGCCCGCACGGTCGGGATCGCGTCCAGGAAGACCTTGGCGCTGCGCGGCGGCTGCGCCGGACCGAGGAAGGCCGGGCTGGTGGAGACCTCGATGTGCGACGGTACGGTCCGTCCGGTCGCGGCGATGATCTTCTGTCCTTCGGCGCTTATCGCGTACTCCAGGAAGTCCCACGCGGCGTCCTTGTTGCGGCTGCCGCGGGTCAGGCAGTAGGCGTCCGAGTGCAGGATGCCGGCCGGTTGCCGGTAGATCGGCAGGGGTGCGACGTCCCACTCGAAGCCGGTGATCGACCGGAAGGTGGTGGTGGACCGCCGCGACGACAGCAGCATCGCCAGCCGGCCGTTCACGAACCGCGACTCGTCGTCCTCCGCCTCGACCTCCTGGTCGGTCGGCACCACCCCGTACGCGAGCCGCAGGTCGACCAGGTTCTTCAGAGCTTCCCGGGCGCCGGGGGAGTCCAGGGTGAGCCGGGTGGGCCGGACCGGGTCGTCGACGATGTCGGCACCGTTGGACCAGACGAACGGCGCCAGCCGGATGATCGACGGCTCGATGCCGAGCCCGTGCACGGCCGGCCGCAGCGCCGCGCCCTCGCTCTCCGCCGCCCGGATGACGCCGCCGTTCTTGTCGCGGGTCATCGCCGTGGCCGTGGTGAGCAGGTCGTTCCAGGTCCAGCCCGCCTTGGGCAGTGGGACGCGGTACTTCTCGAAGAGGGTGCGGTTGTAGTAGACGGCGAGGCTGGAGACGTTCTGCGGCAGGCAGAGCTGTTTGCCCTGCCACTTGAACGCGTCCATCGCCACCGGGTAGTAGTCGGCCGGGTCGATGACGCCGGACGCGGCGACGCGCTCGTCCAGCGGCTCGATCGCGTCCTTGACGGCGAACTGGCCGTAGAACCGGTAGTTCATCAGGAACAGGTCCGGCGGGGAGCCGCCGGCGATCGACGTGGCGAGCCGGGCGAGCAGATCCTCCCGGTCGCTGGCTTCCACCAGCTGCACCGGCTTGGAGTACGAGGAGATCAGCGTCCGGTATGCCTCCAGCTCCTCCGGCGCACCGAACACCAGCAGCTGCACCGGTGTGTCGTCCTTGTCGGCGGAGTTGGAACCGCAGGCGGCCAGCGCGGCGCACAGGAGCAGGGCGGTCAGACGACGGATCAACGCAGTTGCCTTCCGGGGGATTCGGAGCGGAGGAACCACCGCTGGGCCAGCACGAAGACGATCACCGGTGGCAGCGTGGCCACCACCGCACCGGCCAGGAAGACCGGGAAGTTGGTCGGGTCGAGAACCGACAGCGATCGCAGGGCGAGGGGCAGGGTGAACAGGTCGCGGTCGTAGACGTAGACGAGCGGGTCGAGGAAGTTCGACCAGGTGAGAATGAAGCTCAGCGCGGTCAGCGCGGCCGTGACCGGGCGGACCACCGGCAGGGCGAAGCGCCACCACGTCCGCGCCGGGGTCAGGTCACAGAGCCGGCAGGTGTCGTACAGGTCGGCGGGCAGGCCCCGGAACGCCAGGTAGTAGACGAGCACGTACAGCGGGGAGGCGCCGAGCAGGGCCGGCGCGATCAGCGGGACAAGCGTGTCGGTCAGGCCCAGGAACCGGAAGATCACGAAGCGGGGCAGCAGCAGCGCGGTGGCCGGCGCCATCAGGGCGAGCAGTGACGCCGTCACCACCACGGTGACCAGCCGCCGCGACGAGCGGGCCAGCGCGAACCCGGCCCACGCGGCGACCAGCACGCTCAGCGGCACCGCGACCGCCGCCACCAGCACCGAGTTGAGCGTGGCCCGGCCCAGGGAGCCGAGCGACCAGGCATGCTCGTACCCCGCGGCTGACAGCGGTTCGGGCAGCAGCCGCGGGGTCGGCGGGGGTGGCTGACCAGGTTCGGTCAGCGACCCCGACACCAGCAGGACCAGTGGTGGCACGAACACGAGCAGGACGAACACCGCACCGAGGGTGCGCCACCATCGGGCCGGCATTACTTGCTCAGGTCCAGCTTCCAAGCGCTCAGACCATGTGACGCCGCATAGAGGATCCGTTTGCCGGGAATGATCGTCAGGCCGGTGACCTCGACGTTCGGCATTCCCGCCGCCGCGCGGACCCACGCGCTGGTCCCGCTGGGCAGGCGCAGCACCCCGAAGTCGGTGGTGGCGTACAGGTCGCCGGTCACGTCGTCGCGGACCAGGTCGGTCAGCGGTTGATCACCCAGGTTGCCCGACCGGTCGGTCCAGGTGGAGGCCCCGCTCGCCGCGACGGTCACCTCGAACGCGTGCCCCGGCGTCGCCGGCGTGTTCGAGTTGAACCCGCTGTAGGAGATCCACGCCCGGTCCGCGTTCTTCGGGTCGGGGTAGATGCTGCTGACGAAGCGGTTCGGCAGCTGCCGGTCGTCGTCGATGCGCGTCCACTGCACCGCCGAGGCGGGCTCGGCGTCCACGTTGCGGGAGATGAACACCCGGCCGGTGGTGGTGGCCGCCCAGGCGGTCGAGGTGTTGACGGGGGAGCGTTCGATCGCCGCGACGGCGCCGCCGGCCTTGTCACCCCAGAGCACGTCGGTCAGCGCGGTCGGGCCGAGCTGCGCCCAGTCGCCGCACTGCTCCTCGAACGTACCGGTCCAGGTGTTGCAGATCCGGTTGGCCTCCGCGAGCGTGCGGGTGCCGAGGCCGGACGTCTTCGTCCGGTACACGCTCAGGCCGGTGCCGGCGAACATCGTGCCGCTCACCTTCGGGTCGCTGATCACCGGCGCGTAGAACTGGGTGTTGGGCTGCGCGTCGATCGGCTCGCCGACGTAGATCCAGCTGCCGGTGTCGCCGTTGTTGAAGTTCACCTCGATCTGTACGCCGGTGTACGTGTGGAACCGGAACTCGGGCCGGGCGACGTCCCAGCCGGACTGCCCGCCGTCACCGATGATCGTGTTCAGCCAGCGCCGGCGCTCGCCCTTGTTCTCCCAGGTGCCGTTGTCCTGGGTGCCGCCCTGCAGCAGGTTGACGTCGTGCGGGCTGACCGACAGGCTCATGAACTGCAGCGTGGACAGGCCCTCGTTGATGTCGTCCAGTCGCGACGGGATGCGCGACAGCATCTGCCGGCAGCGGGCCAGCTGCGCGGGGTTCAGGGCGCGCCGCGGGTCGTCGCACCACGCCGACCGGTCGACGAACTCGCCGCTGGAGCGGGACACGCCGCCGTCGTTGGCCTCGAAGAACTGGAACGGGTTGCGCGGGTTCACGACGATGTCGTGCTGGTCCGGGTGCAGGCCGTTCGGGTGCAGCTCGTCGGTGCCGTCGAAGGTCATGTCGGTGCCGCTCACGCCGGCGTCGGTGGAGAGCACGACCGCCCGCTTGTTGGCGATCGTCTCGCCGTAGACGTACGACCCGCCGGTGTAGACGATGTCGGGGTGCCCGTCGGGGGTGTGCACGAACATGTCGTACCAGCACTGTGTCCCGCACTGGTTGTAGGTCGCGTATCCCGGGTCGGCCACGTTGGCGCTGGTCAGGTCGGTGAAGGCGGGGGTGCCGGTGGCCACGTCGTCGCTGCGGAACAGCCGCGAGTACGGGGTGCCGATGTTGCCCTCGTAGACGTACATCCGGGTCCTGCCGTCCGGCAGCCGGGTCACGTCGAACGCCGCGCGGGTCTGGAACACGGTCGGCGCCAGCGACGGCTTGATCTGCGTCCAGGTGGCGCCGGCGTCGGGTGACCGCCAGATGCCACGAGCGTACGAGGACGCGTACACGATGTTGCTGTTGCCCGGATCGAGCTCGATGTGGCGCACGCCGCGCGGCGAGCAGGTGGAGTTGTTGGTCCACTCCTCGGTGCTGCCGGTGCACTGCGCCGGGTCGGCCGAGCCGTTGTGGATGAACGCCCAGTTCCTGCCGCCGTCGGTGGACTTGTAGAGGCCCCACTTCGCGGCGTCCGGCACCGGGCGGGTGATGCCGCTGCAGCAGACGCTCGACATGCCGCGCAGGGCGGTGGTCGTTGCCACGTACAGCGTCTTGGGGTCGCCGGGCTTGACCACGATCTCACCGAGACCCTTGCCGCCCAGCTCCTTCTTGCCGAGCGGGCCCTGCCAGGTCAGACCACCGTTGGTGGACTTGTAGAGGCCGACGCCGGCGACGCAGCCGGAGGCGCAGATGTTGGCCTCGCCGGTGCCGACGTAGATGGTCAGCCCGGTCGGGTCGTTGCGGTCGATGGTGACCGAGCCGGCCGCGTTGATGCCGAGCGGACCGCCCAGGTACACCCACTTCGGCCGGGCCGCCAGGATGTCCAGGGTGGCCCAGACACCGCCACCGGCCGGCGTGATGTAGGCGCGGCACAGGCCGGGACGGCACTGGTGGCTGACCGTGATCGAGGTGGTCCGGCCGCCCGCCACGTATTCGTTCGGAACGTAGTTGAAGGAGTTGCGGAACTCGGTGAACGGGTAGAGCGCCTCGCTCGGCCCGACGTTCGTCCAGCGGTTCTGCGCGATCCGGCCCCGCGGGGCGGACCGCTTGTCGGCGGCGCTGAACGCGGTCCGCGACTGGTCCACCTGGGCGACCTTGATGGTCTCCGCCGGGTACGCCCGCTCGTCGAACTCGCCCATCCCGAGAGCGCCCGGACTGTCCAGCACCCCGTGGTTGGGTGCGGCCTGCCGCATCGCCGCCAGGTGCCCGCCCAGGGCCCGGGGCATCTCCCCGTCGCCGGCGGCCGCCGTGGCCGCCGCGGGCGCTGGGGCACCGGCCAGATGCACGCCCGCCACCCCGGTGGTGGCGACGAGCGCCCCGATCAATGCACCGATGAAGACCTGCCGCCGTCGCCGAGTCATCGGACCCCCTCCCGAATGGGTAACCGCAGCACGGCACCCATCGGCGACCGTCACTGTCAGCGTCTCCTCGGAGGGTGCCAGTTCCAGTGATCGACAGCAATGTTCTTGGTCGGTTCGGCCGGTCCGTCGCTTTCAGCGGACACCGAGGGGCCAGGATGGCGACCATGGATGAGGAACTGGCCGCCCGGATCCGGGCCGCCGAACTGGTCGCCGCCGCCGGTACGCCGGCCTGGCCGGCGGCGCGTGCCGGGTACGGCGAACTGCTGGCGTCGCAGCCGCTCGACGAGACCGCCACCCGGATCGAACAGGCGGCTCCGGCCCGCCGCGACGCGGTACGCCTCGCGGAGCTGGACACATGGCAGGCCCGGATCGCCGACCTGATCCGCCGCCACGAACCGGCCCGCAAGGAACTCGCCGAGGCCGGCGCCCGCCTGTCGCTGCCCCGGCCGGCTCTGACGTGGGCCCGCATGGCGGTGCAGGCCGAGCAGGTCGCCTACGGCCTGGCACAGCACCCCGCCGGGGTACGCCGCGACTTCGCCCGCATCGCCCTGGTCCTCCTCCGGGAGACCCCGCTGCGGTGGACCCCGTTCGCCGGCGTCGAGCCGCTGTGGGTCTTCCTCGACGACGCCGGGGAACTCCGCGTCGAGCCGGGTGACAACGGAACGCACGAGGTGGCGGAGCGCCTCGGTGACCACCGGTGTGTCGCCCTGGTGCACGGCAACGCCGGCGAGCGCTCGCGCCTGACCGTGACGCCCAGCACCGACGACGCGGCGATCGCGGTGGCCCGGCACCGCGGCGGCGCGGACCACGAGATGCACCTGTGGTTCACCCGCCACGGCCTGTTCCGCCCCGAGATCAGCTTCGCGCCGGACGTCGGAGAGGTGATCGATCGCGCGGCCGCCGGTTGATCGAGCGACCGGTAGGCTGCCGTTCGTGCCGCCCGAAGACGCAGTGCCGCCCGGAGACCGCGCCGCCCGGCGGCGGGCCGGCGAACTCGAGTCCGAGATCCTCGGCGTCCTGGTCCGGGCGGCCGGGCCGCTCACCCCGCGCGAGGTGCTCGACGGGCTGCGGGATCCGCTGGCGTACAGCACGGTCGTCACGATCCTGACCCGCATGTACGAGAAGGGCATGGCGGCCCGCCACCGTGAGGGCCGCGCCTTCCGCTACGCCCCGCTCACCGACAGCGCCTCGATCACCGCCGAGCGGATGAACGCCCTCCTGGAGACCGGCGTGGACCGGGCGACCGTGCTGCGCCGCTTCGTCGACACCCTGGAACCCGGCGACGAAGACCTGCTACGCCGCCTGCTAGGCGATTAGGGGTGTGCGGCGGCCAGTAGTTCGCCCAGGTCCCAGACGCATTCGGCGGTCCAGGCCAGGGAGAAGACGGCCACCGCGACCGGCACCACGAGCGGTAGCGGCGACCAGGTCCGCAGCGGAGTGAGCAGCGACGCGACGCGGCGCGGGACGGCGCCCGCGCGCCGCAGGTCGGAGGCGGAGGGGGCCATGCGCAGGCCGGTCGCGCCGACCGAGACCAGGGCCGCGGCGCCGATCGCGTGGGCCACCGCGCGCCGGTCGTCCAGCTCGGTCGCGGCGCGTTCGTCGGCGGCGCGTTCCACCAGGTAGTCGATGCGCCGGGTGAGCCGGCGGAAGGCCGGGTGGACGGCGGCCGAGAGGCGGGCGATCAGCACCAGGCGGTGGTGGCGGCCGGTCAGGTGGGCGCGTTCGTGGGCCAGCAGGGCGGCGTACTGGGTGTCGTCGAGAGCGGCTCGCATGCCGGTGGTGACCACGATCCGGCCGTCGCCGCCGGGCACCGCGAAGGCCTCGGCGCGGTCGTCGTCGAGCAGCACCAGGCCGTCGGTGACCGGCAGATCCGTGTACCGGCGGGCGAACCGGACGTCCCGGCGGTGCCGGGCCCAAGCCCGGACCAGGCCCGCGGCCGCGAGGGCCAGCATCGCCACGGAGAGCCAGGACACCCACGGCACCTGCGCGGTGTCGGCCCGCACGTACCGATCGGAGAAGTGGAAGAGCTCGCCGGTGACCGGCAGCTCGGCCGCCGCCTTCAGGGCGAAGGCGATCAGGGTGACCAGGCAGGCGGCCGCGGCCGCGGCGATCGCGGCGACCAGGAAGGTGAGCGCGGCCTGTGGGCGCATGCGGTCGGCGAGGTAGCGCGCCGTGACCGCGATCGCCGCCGGGCAGACGACGACCTCCCAGATGAAGTGATCGAACACGCGGTCAGTCTCTCACTGGACAGTTTAGGTAAGGCATCCCTAATCTGGGGGCGCATCATCTACAGCGTGTAGAAGTATCGGACGGGAGACCATGCTAGCCACCTACCTCATCGGCCTACGTGAGGGCCTCGAGGCCACCCTGGTGGTCAGCATTCTGATCGCATTCCTGGTCAAAGCCGAGCGCAGGGACCGCCTGCCGCAGGTCTGGGCCGGTGTCGCCGCCGCCGTGGCGCTGTCCGTCGGGTTCGGATGGCTGCTCAGCTACACCTCGACCACCCTGCTGCGGGAGTACGAGCAACGCGAGCTCTTCGAGGCGATCACCTCGATCCTCGCCGTGGTCTTCGTCACGTGGATGATCTTCTGGATGCGCCGGGCGGCCCGCTCGATCGCCGGCGAACTGCGCGGCAAGCTGACCGACGCGCTCGCCCTCGGCTCGATCGCGGTGGCCGTGATGGCCTTCCTGGCGGTGGTCCGCGAGGGCCTGGAGACCTCGCTGATCTTCTACTCCGCGGTGCAGGGTGCGGACATCAACGGCCGCCCGCTGTACGCGCTGATCGGCGGGATCGTCACCGCCGTCGCGATCGGGTGGCTGATGTACGCCACCGCGGTCCGGATCAACCTGACCGTGTTCTTCACCGTGACCGGCGTGCTGCTGATCCTCGTCGCCGCCGGCATCCTCAAGTACGGCGTGCACGACCTTCAGGAGGCCGGTGTCCTGCCCGGGCTGACCACCCTGGCGTACGACATCAGCGGCGTCCTCGACCCGTCCGCCTGGTACACGGCCCTGCTCACCGGCATGTTCAACGTCACCCCGACGGCCAGTGTCCTCGAGGTGGTCGCCTGGTGCGCGTACGCCGTACCCGTCCTCTTTCTCTTCCTGCGCCCTGCCGGGCGCAAGCAGCTCCCCGTTCCGCAGCCATTGGAGAAACCCCGTGCGTAATTCCCCCCGCCTGCTCGCCCTCGTGACCGCCGGTTCGCTCGGCGTCTCGCTCGCCGCATGCGGCTCCGGCGACGCCGGCACGGACGAGGCCGCCGGCGGCCCGATCGCGGTCAAGGCCACCGACAGCAGCTGCGAGGTGGCCAAGACCTCGGTGGACGCCGGCACCAGCGTCTTCGCCATCACCAACGGCGGGAACAAGGTCACCGAGTTCTACGTGTACGCCGCCGGCGACCGGGTGATGGCCGAGGTGGAGAACATCGCGCCGGGCCTGTCCCGCAACCTGCACGTGGAGCTGCCGGCCGGCACCTACGAGACGGCCTGCAAGCCCGGCATGATCGGCAAGGGCATCCGTGGCCCGCTGACCGTCTCCGGTTCGGCCGCCCCGCTCACCGACGACGCCGCGCTGCTGGCCGCCACCGCCAGCTACTCGCGGTACGTGAAGAGCCAGACGACGGCCCTCGAGGAGCGCACCGCCGAGTTCGTCGCCGCGGTCAAGGCGGGCGACATCCCGAAGGCCAAGGCGCTGTTCCCGATCTCGCGCACCTACTGGGAGCGGATCGAGCCGGTCGCCGAGATCTTCGGTGACCTGGACCCGCGGATCGACGGCCGGGAAGAGGTCACCGAGGAGGGCATGACCTTCGGCGGCTTCCACCGCATCGAGAAGGACCTGTGGGTGGCCGGGGACGTGTCCAAGTCCGGCCCGATCGCCGACCAGCTGATGGCCGACATCAAGGAGATCGTGCAGAAGGCCAACGCCGAGAAGCTGTCACCGCTGCAGCTGGCCAACGGCGCCAAGGCCCTGCTCGACGAGGTGGCCAGCGGAAAGATCACCGGCGAGGAGGACCGCTACTCGCACACCGACCTGTGGGACTTCAACGCCAACATCGAGGGCTCCAAGGCCGCGATCGCGGCGCTGCGGCCGGTCCTGGAGGAGCGCGACCCGGAGCTGGTCAAGACGCTCGACGCGCAGTTCGCCAACGTCGACGCCACGCTCGGCAAGCACCGCGCCGGCGACGGCTGGAAGCTGCACAACCAGCTCACCCAGGCCGACCTGAAGGAACTCTCGGACGCCATCAACGCCCTCGCCGAGCCGATCAGCCAGGTGGCCGCCGTGGTCGCCAAGAAGGCCTGACGATGGTCGCCCTGTCCCGGCGGAGTGCCCTCGCCCTGGCCGGCGCGGGGGTCGCCGGCTCGGCCGCTCTCGTCGCCTGCAAGTCCTCCAAGCCGGACCCGGTCACCGATGCCGTCGCCTTCACCGGCGAGCACCAGGCCGGCATCGTCACCCCGGCCCAGGACCGGCTGCACTTCGTCGCCTTCGACGTGATCACCAAGGACCGCGACCGCCTCGTCCAGCTTCTCAAGGACTGGACGGCGGCCGCCGCCCGGATGACCCAGGGCCGCGACGCCGGCGAGATCGGCGCGGTCGCCGGCATCCCCGAGGCGCCGCCGGACGACACCGGGGAGGCGATCGGCCTGCCCGCCGCCGCGCTCACCCTGACCATCG
This sequence comes from Actinoplanes aureus, assembly GCF_015704865.1. Classification (GTDB taxonomy): domain Bacteria; phylum Actinomycetota; class Actinomycetes; order Mycobacteriales; family Micromonosporaceae; genus Actinoplanes; species Actinoplanes aureus. The sequence continues at coordinate 15,426 of NZ_JADQTO010000046.1, forward strand.
GGTTCGGGCCCAGCCTGTTCCGCCGCTTCGGCCTCGGCGCGCGGCAGCCCGCCGCGCTCGCCCCGCTGCCCAAGTTCACCGGCGACACCCTGGACGCGTCGCTGTGCGACGGCGACATCGCGATTCAGGCCTGCGCCAACGATCCGCAGGTGGCGGTGCACGCGATCCGCAACCTGGCCCGGATCGGGATGGGCGTGGTCAGCGTCCGGTGGTCGCAGCTCGGCTTCGGGCGTACCTCGTCGACGAGCACCGGCCAGGCCACCCCGCGCAACCTGTTCGGCTTCAAGGACGGCACCCGCAACCTCAAGGCGGAGGAGCCCGACCTGCTCCGCGAGCACCTCTGGGTGCAGCCCGGCGACGGCCCGGACTGGATGACCGGCGGCTCGTACCTGGTCACCCGCAAGATCCGGATGCTGGTCGAGACGTGGGACCGGTCGCCGCTGGCGGAGCAGGAGATGATCATCGGGCGTACCAAGGGGATCGGCGCCCCGGTCGGCATGGCGGACGAGTTCGACGACGTCGACTTCACCTCGGTGGGCGCCGACGGCGAGCCGCTGCTCGCGCCGGTCGCCCACGTCCGGCTCGCCCACCCGGATACCAACAACGGCGCCCGCATGCTGCGCCGCGGCTACAACTTCGTGGACGGCTCCGACGGCCTCGGCCGGCTCAACGCCGGCCTGTTCTTCATCGCCTACCAGCGCGACCCGCGCACGGCATTCATCCCGGTCCAGCGCAGCCTGTCCGGCCGCGACGAGCTGAACGAATACATCCGGCACGTCTCCAGCGCACTCTTCGCCTGCCCGCCGGGCCTTTCCGGCCCATCAGATTTCTGGGGGAAAGCCCTTTTCGAGTACGAGTGACCGCACAGTCCCCGGCCTACCACGCGGCCCGGGCACCGCGCCGGGCCCCAGCGCGGCCGCCGGGCCCGGGCAGGTGGTCGCCCACTATGGTGTGATCCCGTGGGCAGGGTGACTGTGGTGGGTGCCGGGGTGATCGGGCTGAGCGTCGCCCACGAGCTGGCGGCGGCGGGCCATACCGTGCGGATCCTGGCCGACCGGGAGGCGGCCGCCAGCACGTCGGGGATGGCCGCGGCGATCTGGTTCCCGCACGACGTGAAGCGCTCCGCGCAGGTCCTCGACGCGTCCGCGGTCACCTACCAGCGGTTCCAGCGCCTCGCCGAGGATCCGGACACCGGCGTCGCGATGCGTGCCGGCACGGTCCTGTCCCGGCGCCCCGACCCGGATCTCTCCTGGACGCGGGCCGTTCCGCACTACGAGCCTCTCGACCCGGCCCGGGTGCCCGGCGGAGCCACCGGGGTGCGCTGCGTCGTGCCGCTGATCCAGACCGACGTCTACCTGACCTGGCTGCGCACCGCCGTGCTGGCCCTCGGCGTGGAGATCCGCACCGCCGAGGTGCGCTCCCTGGCCGAGGTGCAGGGGTCCGAGAAGCCGGATGCGATCGTCGTGGCGGCCGGCCTCCGCTCCGCCGCGCTGCTCGGCGACGACGACGAGGTCTATCCGATCCGCGGTCAGGTGGTGCGGCTGGCCAACCCCGGCCTGACCGACTGGATCACCGACCAGGACAACCCCGGCGGTCTCACTTATGTGGTGCCCCGCCGTCACGACGTGGTGTGCGGCGGCACCGGCGAGGCCGGCTCCTGGGACGACCAGCCCGACCCGGAGACCGAGGCCGCGATCCTGCGCCGGGTCCGCGCCCTGGTCCCCGAACTGGCCGGCCAGCCCGTCCTGTCCCGCGGCGTGGGCCTGCGCCCGGCCCGCAGCAGTGTGCGGGTGGAGGCCGTCCCCGGTCAGGCTCTCCCGGTGATCGCCTGCTACGGCCACGGCGGCGCCGGCTTCACCCTCTCCTGGGGCGACGCCGCCCGCGTCACCACCCTCATCGGCCCACCGACGTAGGGTCGGGGGATGGTCGAGCCGAATCGGCCCCTGATCGTTGCTCCGATGGCCGGTGGGCCGTCGACGCCCGCGCTGGTCACGGCGGCGGCCGGGGCGGGGGCGCTGGGCTTTCTCGCGGCCGGCTACAAGACGCCGGAGGCCGTCGAGGATGAGCTGCGGCGGGTTCAGGGTGTGCCGCACGGGCTGAACATCTTCGTCCCGGTGCCGGCCCCGGCCGATCCCCGGCCGATCGAGGAGTACCGGCGGCGGCTGGCGCCCGAGGCCGAACGGTACGGCGTCGAGCTTCCGCCGCTGCGGCTGGACGACGACGATCATTTCGCGGCCAAGGTGGAGCTCGCTGTCGCGTACGCGATCCCGCTGGTCAGCTTCACCTTCGGGGTGCCGGACCGGGCGGTGGTGCGCGCGCTGCGCGCGGCCGGGAGTGCCGTGCTGATCACGGTGACCTCCGCCGACGAGGCTCGCCGCGCCCTGGCCGCCGAGCCGGACGCCCTGGTCGCGCAGGGCGGCTCGGCGGGCGGCCACGCGTCCACCACCGACCCGCGCGCCTACCGCGGCACCAGCCTCGCGGTCGAGGTCCTGGCCGAGGTGCGGGCGGTGACCGACCTGCCGGTCATCGCCGCCGGCGGTACCGGATCGGCCGAGGACGTCCGGCGGCTGCTCGCCGCGGGCGCGGTCGCGGTCCAGTGCGGAACCGCGTTTCTGCTCGCCGACGAGGCCGGCACCCGCCCGGCGCAGCGTGCCGCGATGCTCTCCGGCGAATACCGGGAGACCGTGGTGACCAGGGCGTTCACCGGTCAGCCGGCGCGGGCGCTGCGCAACCGGTTCACCGACGCCTTCCCGGACGCACCGGTCGGCTACCCGGCCGTGCATCACCTGACCGCACCGATCCGGGCCGCCGCCGCTCAGCGCGGCGACGCCGGGGCGCTGAACCTGTGGGCCGGAACCGGCTTCGCCGCGGCGCGGCCCGGCCCGGTCGCGGACCTGGTCGAAACACTCGCGCCGTAACAGTCGGCAGCCGAACGCCGGCCGCGCGCATGTATCTGGTAGAAATATCTGGCAGATACAAGAAGGCGGTAGACCATGGCTCGATCCAGTCAGACCCAGATGGCGGTCCTCGGCGCGCTCAGCATCGAGCCGATGACGGCCTACGCGTTGCGCGAAGCCATCCGTGACGTGCTCGGCCACTTCTGGAGCGAGAGCTTCGGCCAGATCTATCCCACGCTGCACGCCCTCGAGGAGGAGGGGCACGTGCGGCGCCGAGGTGGCGCCCGCGCCCGGTCGTCGGTGTTCGAGATCACCGGGTCCGGCACCGCGCGCCTGATCGAGCTGCTCAGCGAACCGGTGCAGGAGATGCCCGCCCGCAACGGGCTGATGCTGCGCCTGTTCTTCGGCCGGACCCTGGGCCGCGACCGCTGCCGCGACCTGGTGCGTGCGACGCGCGAGGCCGCCGAGAGCCAGCTCAAGGAGTACGAGAAACTGCTTCACCGGCTGGCGGCCGAGGAGGGCGACACGCCCGACTGGCCGTACATCCGGACCACCATCCGGGCCGGCATCTACCACACCCGCTCGACGATCGCCTGGGCCGACGAGACCCTCGACGCCTTCTCCGGAGGACCCGAATGACGCCCACCCCACGTACCGGACGCGCCCGCCTCAACTTCCTGCTCTTCTCGATCGCCGCCGTCGGCGCCGGCTGGCTCGGCCTCGCACTGGACCGAGCCGCCGGCGAGGCCGGCTCCAACGAGGTCGCCTTCAGCAGCGGCGAGGGCACCCTCGGCCAGCTGCTCTTCATCCTCGGCCCGGCGGTCGCGGGCCTGCTGCTGTTCTTCCTCTCCCGGGACGGCGCCGGGCCGCTGGGACTCACCCTGAAATTCGAGCACCGTACGCGCTGGTTCGCCCTGGCCACCGCCTTCTACCCCCTCGCCACGGCCGTCGTCCTGGCCGGCGCCCTCGCCGTGGGCGCCGCGAGCCTGTCCGTGGCGCCCGATCCCGGGCAGCCCACCTTCCTGGCCGCGTTCCTCGCCGTCTTCGCCGTCCAGCTGATCAAGAACCCGATCGAGGAGTTCGCCTTCCGCGGCTACGGCACCCGCACCGCGATGGCCCTCGGCTTCCGCGGCCGGGTCGTACCGCACCTGCTGGCCGGCGCGGTCTGGGCGGCCTGGCACCTGCCGCTCTACCTGATGTGGACCTCCGAGGCCGACATGCGGCTGGTCACCTCGCTGTCGGCGCCGGTGTACCTGGTACTGCTGTTCGCCGGCCTGATGGCCGCCTCGCTGCTCTACGGCGAGATGCGGGTGCGGACGGGATCGATCTGGCCCGGCGTGCTGATGCACAGCATGAGCAACGCGATCGTCACCCCGCTGCTGGTCGGCGGACATCTCGGCTTCGAGGGGCACTCCGACGTCGTCTTCTCGCCGGTGCCGTCCGCGGTCCTGATGATCGTCCTCACCGCGGCCACCGGACTGTTCCTGGTCACGCGCCTGAGCAACCGGACGGCGGCGACTCCGGACCTGGCGGCGACCGCGGCCGGACCGGTGCGAGCCCGATAAATGCGTTGTTGGTCCGGCCGGCAGCGGATAGAACTGTCGGCCGGACCTACGAGAGAAAGGAGGACCGGCTCATGTACCGCACGGACATCGCGCTCTCGTCCTCCCTGGCGGGGCGCTCTATCGATGGAGCACGCCTTGACACTGACTCTGCGCCCGATCACCGGGCCGGATGAACTCGACCTGTTCAACGCCTTTCCGTACGTCTTGAATGCCGAGATCGAGGGTGACCTGACCGCCGGGCGCCGGCGCCCGGAATGGCTGTGGGTCGCCCTGCGCGGCGACCGCGTCACGGCCCGCGCCGGCTGGTGGTCGCGGCCGGGCGATCAGCAACCGCTGGTGATGGACGTCTTCGACGTCCAGGATCCCGACGACGGGGTACGCCTGCTGCGCGCCGCCCAGCCCGCCGGGGGTACGCCGCCCGACTACACCCGCTTCCTCGCCCCCGATTGGCGTGACCACGACGACGCCCGCTGGCTGGACGTCCTGGAGAAGTCCGGTGCCCGCGTGTTCGTCGAGCGGCTGCGCCTGGAGTGGCGGCCCGGCACGCCGCTGCGTGAACCGGGTGACCGGCTCGCCTTCCGCCCGCCCCGGGACGCCGACGAGCTGATCGGCCTGATGACGCTGGTGCTCGACGGCACCCTCGACGCGCACAGCCGGGACGACCTGGCCCGGATGACCGCCCGGCAGTCCGCCGAGCAGCAGTACCGGGAGGAGCTCGACCGCTACTCCAGCCCGCACGACTGGTGGCGGGTCGCGACGCTGCCGGACGGCGAGCCGGTCGGGTTCGTCATCCCGGCGCACAACGGCTACAACCCGATCATCGCGTACATCGCGGTGGCGCCCGCGCACCGCGGCCGGGGCTACGTCGACGACCTCCTCGCGGCCGGCACCCGCCTGCTTGCCGAGCAGGACGTGCCGCGGATCCGGGCGGCCACCGACGTGGGCAACGTGCCGATGGCGGCCGCCTTCGCCCGGGCCGGCTACATCACCTTCGAGCATCAGGTCGACATGACCTGGCGGTGACCGCTTCCGCCGCCGCGGGCCGTGCCGTGCACGGCCCGCGGCGGCGGCCGATGCGGCCTCAGCGGGCCGGCTGCGGCGTGCCGAAGATCGCCACCGGGTCGCCGGTCAGCCAGACGTTGTCGATCCGGACGCGGGTCATCACCCACCGGGCGCCGTCGCGCACCAGCTCGACGTCGTAGCGGTTCTTCAGCAGTGCGAACGTGCCCGGGTCGGCGGTGAGCACGTGCTGTGCCTCGACCAGCGCGGTCAGGGCCGCCGTGTCGCCGGTGATCTCGACGCGTGGGTTGGTGACCTGGTGGGTGGTGACGACCCGGCCGGCGAACCCGTCCAGGATGGTGTCGACGATCGCGTCCCGGCCGGTCATCAGGGGCGGTGTCGCACCCCAGCGGGCGGCGGCCGGCCGGAAGTCGAGTTCGGCGCGGTCGGCGAAGGACGAGGCGAACAGGGCCCGGTCGGCGAGGTCCTGGCCGAGGCCGAACCGTACAGGGCGTCCACGATCTCCAGATGGTCGCGCGGGTCGGTGCCGGTGTCGGTGGCGTGGTGGCGAGTGACGTACATGGTGGAAGTCAACGCCGCGACCGCCCGGTCGATCAACGCGAGAGTGTGCAACGATCGTGAAGTCAAGCTTCATGATCGGCGGTGATCCATGCTGGAGCGGCACGAGATCGAGGCGTTCCTCACCCTGGGCGAGGAACTGCACTTCGGGCGTACGGCGCAGCGGCTGCACGTGTCCACGACCCGGGTCAGCCAGACCATCGCCAAGCTGGAGCGGCGCATCGGGGTGCCACTGTTCCACCGGACCAGCCGCCGGGTCACGCTGACCGAGGCCGGCCGGCGGCTCCGCGACGACCTGCGGCCGGCGTGGGCGCAGGTCACCGCAGCGGTCCAGCGAGCCACCGGCCGGCTGAGCGTGGCCTTCGTCGGTGCCGCCACCGGACAGCTGCTCCTCCAGGTCGTCGCGCTCTACCAGCAGCGGCATCCGGCAGCCGAGGTGCCGGTCCGGGAGGCGCAGCTCGGCGAGTACGCCGCGTGGCTCCGGGACGGCGTGGCCGACGCGGCGCTCGTCCCGTACCCGGTGAAAGACCTGGTGGCCGGCGGCACGCTGATCGCCGAGGCCCGGATGCTGGCCGTGCCCGCCCAGCATCCGCTCGCCGCGCAGGCCGCCGTCCCGGCCGCCGCGCTCGCGGACCTGCCGATCCTTCCGCCCGCCGCGACCTTCCAGGAACTGCTCACCTGCGTCGGATCCGGCCGGGGAATGCTCCCGGTCGGCGCGCACGTGCGCCGCTACTATCCCCGCCCCGACGTGGCCTACCTACCGATCCGGGGCGCCGATCCGGTCGAGTGGGGGCTGGCCTGGCACGAGGATCGCGCGAATGATCGGATCCTCGGGTTCAACCGGGCCGCCCTCGATGTGGTCCACCGCGCTTGACGCCGGCCCGTCAGGGGCGGGGTTTCAGCAGGGTGATGCGGTTGGCGCCCAGCTCGGTCACGTACAGATAGCCGGTGGCGACATCCTCGGTGACGTCCAGCGGCTGGCTGAATCCGGTCAGGCCGGGCAGGCCGGTGGTGCGGTTGCTGAGCGCACCGGAGGCGGCCACGTCGAAGGTCTGGATGTCCTGGCCGGCGGAGTAGCGCACGACCAGGAGCTTGCCGGCGAGAGCGCCGCCGAACGCCGTCCCGCGGTACTCGATGACACCGTTGGCCGACGCGTGCAGGCCCGCGTCGTACGTGCCGGCCAGGTCGAAGTTCGGGTCGGGCTGGGTGCCGTCCGGGTAGGCGGGCACCTCGAACGGGTCGGTGCCGCCGGTCGGGTCGCCGCCCGCCAGGATCCACTCGCAGCGCACCGGGTTCGGGTGACCGTAGTAGCGGCCCGGCTTCACGTCGAAGACGTAGTCGGTCTCTGCGGTGTTCACGCTGTTCAGGCCGGGTACGGCCGGACCGGTGTAGCCGCGGCGCGCGCAGGCGGCGGGCAGGGTGGCCGGGGTCGCGGGCGTGTTGCCGCCCGCGGCGGAACCGTTGGTCGGCGCGTACAGGTGGCCGTTGCGGTGCCAGACCAGGTCGTAGGCGTTGCGCACACCGGTGGCGTGCAGGGTCAGCGGCGCGCCCGACGCGTACGGGTCGTAGCTGCCACCGTCCTCGGTCTTCGCGTTCAGCGGCAGGGTCGCCGGCAGCCGGGCCGGGTCGAGGCGCAGGATCGCGGCGCTGAGCAGCCGTTCCGGCCGGTTGCCCCAGGTGGAATCGGGTGCGCCCATCGCGTTGTTGGCGCCCTGGCTGAGGTAGAGCGCGCCGTCCGGGCCGAAGGCGAGCGAGTTCGTCTCGTGATCCTTCACCGAGCGCGGCAGGTTCACCACGACCTGCGTGTACGTGCCCAGGTCAGCGCCGGTGAGGCGGCCGATCCGCCCGGACCAGTCGGGAACGTTGAGCGGGCCGACGTACTGATAGTTGTCGGTCACCCAGAGGATCGGCGCGGCGGCCGTCGACGCCGGGTCGAAGGCCATCCCGATGACGGTGCGGGCCGGTGCGCCGGGCAGGCCGAGGGCGGTAGCGTTGTCGCGTACGGTGGAAATGATCGTCGCCGTGCCCAGCGTGCCGTCCGCGTTGATCGGGAAGCGGAAGATCCGCCCGTCCAGCGTGCCGGCGTAGAGCCGCCCGTCCGGTCCCTTCACCACGGTGGTGAACGCCGCACCGGTGGCCACCCCGACCGTCTTGTCGAACGCGATCGGCCCGCCCGTGCCGCCACCCGAGCCGGTGGTGAAGACGATCGAGAACGGCGCGAACGCCTTGCCGGTCACGTCCTTCACCCCGGTCGTCAGCGTGAAGCGGTACGCCGTGTTCGCCGCGAGCGCCGCCGTGGGGGAGAGGTTGACGACGTCGCCGCCCCCGCTGGTGATCGTGGTGGCGGGCACGGCCGCGCCGTCGGAGAGCCGGGTCAGCGTCACGGTCGAGGCGGTCAGCGAGGACGCGGCGACCCCACCGTTGGGCAGGACCAGGTCCTCGACGACGCTGGTGGTGGTCGAGACTCCGGTGGCGCCGTTGGCGGGTGTGCTCGCGCGTACCGAAGGAATCGCCGCCCAAGCCGGCACCGAGACGATGTCGATGTAATTGAACTTGGTGTTGGTGCCGCCGGACGGCGTCAGCGTGAGCTTGCCGTCGGTGACCCGCACGGTACGCGTGGCGGTCGCGTGCTTGGCCGAAGCCGTCGGCACGAAGCCGGCGATCGCGTTCTGGTCCTCGACGTTCGCCCAATGCACGCTGTTCACGGCCGTGCCGGCGTCACCGACCGCGACCGTCACCGTGTAGAGCCCGGCAGGCACCGCGGCCTCCCACGCGCCCGGGGTGGGCACGCCGGCCGAGCCGGCCGGGAGTTGCGCGTGCATCAGAGTGGCCAGCCGCACATCGGGCTGCCCGGCGGCCGGGTTCCGGTTGCGGCCGTTCCCGGCCAGGCTCACCGGCGTGCGTTCACCGAGATCCACCCAGCCGTAGCCGCGAGCGGCGGTGTACGCGTCGCCCGAGTCCCGCACGTATCCAGCCGGCGGAGCGGTCGCCGCGTCCGAGAAGTTGACCTTCAGACCGAACGCGGCCGGGGTCGCCGTCACCGTGTTGCTCTGCCCGGCCGCAGTGGTCACCTGGTACGTGTAGCTGGTCCCGTTGGTCACCGCGGTGTCCAGGTAGGACGTCCGGCCCGACGTGGCCAGCGGGGTTCCGTTCCGCAGCACCTGGAACTCGGTGGCGGAGCCGGTCCAGCTCAGCGCCACCTGCCCGTCGCCGGCCGTGGCGGTCAGCGCCGCGGGCGGCTCGTCGGTCACCCGGGAGATCTCCGCGTAGTTCAGCTTCGTGTTCCGGCCGCCGATCGCGTCCACGGTGAGCCGGCCGTCGGTGACCGGAACGGTGACGGTCGCCTGCCGGAACTCGGCCGTGGCGGTGGAGAGGAAGGCGCTGATCGCGGCGACACCCTCGACCCGCACGGTGTGGCTGCTGTCGTACGCCGGCTGGTCGCCCACCGACACCGTGACCTGATACTGGCCGGCGGGCAGCGCGTACTCCCAGGCACCGGCCGTGGTGACGCCGCCGGTGCCGCCGACATCGCCGTACTGCAGGTGGATGAGCGTGTTGAGCCGGGCGTCGATCCCGGTGCGTGCCCGGTCGCGGGTGTTCCGGCTCAGGTCCAGCGGCACGCGGGTGCCGGACAGGCTGTCCTGCCGCACCCAGCCCCGGCCGCGGGTCGCGTCGAACGCGGCACCGGTGTCCGCGGTGTATCCGGCCGGCGTGGCCGAGCCGGCCGGCTGAAAGTTGATCTTCGCGATCGGAGTGACGGCGGCGTGAGCCGGCCCGGCCGGAACGGCGATGGCGGCGAGCGGAATCAGTGCGGCGACGGCGACTGTCCGAATGCGACGGAGCATGCCGACAACGTGGCACACGAGGTCGCCCGCGCGGGTGTCGGATATCCGTCGTGGCGAATGCTCCCGGTCACCGCATTCTGGTGAGAACGCGTTTGATGACCTTGAGCGAGACGTCGTTGCGTCCGACCTGGTAGCGGATCCAGTGGTGGATCTCCTGCGCGGTCCACCCCGGATACCGCCGGGCGAGACCGACGATGAGATCTTGCTTCGGCCGGCTGACTATCAGGCGCCTCGGCTTGCGTGCCGGTTGCTTCCTCGCGGCCCGCGCTTCCGGGCCGGCGCGATCCTCACTCCAGATGGGGTAGTGCCTGCGCCGGCGGGGCTCGTCATCGTAGATCATCCGTGCCTCCCGAGTCGCAACGGCCCAGAAACGACGCTACGAATCGCACGCCTCGCAGGTCCATGACGGATCAATGGGCAGAGACCTGCCACGCCGGCTTCTCTCCCATCGATGATCGTTGCAAGATGTTCCGCACCACCCGGCCTGAATCGCGTCGCCGGCCTTCGGAGAAGGGACTCCCGCTCGAGTGGCCGTCCGCGTTGCCGTCGTCGACCCGCTGCCGATGTTCCGGCATGGCGTCGTGACCGTGCTCGTGGCCGCCGGCCACGTCGTGGACACGCCACCGGACGTTCTGCGCTGGGCCGCGCGGCGGCGGCATGCCTGTGTCCTGCTCTCGATCCGGGCGGAGGCGGACTGGGCGCTGCTCCGGAACCTGTCGGCAGACCCTCCGGCCACCGTGATCGCGCTGCTCGACGAGGCGACCGCCGTGGCCGGAGCGCGCGCCGTTCGCGCCGGCGCACGGTCAGTTCTGCCGCGCGCGGTAACCGCCCGGCTCCTGCGGCGCACGGTCGAGGCGACGATGGACGGCCAGGCCGTCCTGCCTCCGGAGGTGCTGGGGCTGCTGGCGGCCACGGTCACGCCGGACGTAGCGCCGAGCGCGATGGACCGCGCGGTCTGGCTGCACCATCTCGCGGCGGGCGGAACCGTCGCCGAGCTGGCGGACCGGCTGGGCTATTCGGAGCGGGCCATGTACCGGCTGCTGCGTTCGCTCTACCGCGACATGGGCGTCCGAACCCGCCTGGAGGCGGTGCTGCGGGCCCGCGAATCCGGCCTGGTCTAGAAAGTTTCCGTAGTCAGGGTCTTGTCCGGCCCAACGTGGGTGCTGTCTGGCGGCCGTTGAGACAGCATTGAGCGTGGGCCAAGGGGCCCTAGCCGCTCGTCCGCAGGGCGTCGAGGGCTGGGTCCAGTAGTCCGGGACGGTCTCCGTACTCGTTCAGCTTCTCGACCAGCAGGCGCAGGCGCGCCACCAGGCCGGGGGTGCCGGGGACCCTCCGGCGCGTCGCTCGGAACAGTTTCTCGGCCGGGGTTACGTCGGCGTCGCCGACTACGGCCAGACCACAGATCGCGAAGGCCAGCATGTCGTGAGCCGTGAAGTCCTGGCTGTCGTCGGTTCGGTGCTTCGACTCCTTCGCGAGCTGGAGGAACAGTCGCTTGGCCTCGTCCGGATCGCCGGCATCGACGGTGAGCAGAGCCTGGAGCCCGATGACCAGCAGGGACCGGCCGCGCCTGTCGCGCTTGCGGTGCAATCGCGCTCGCCGGGCCTCCCGCCGGGCCTGCTCGGTGTTCTCCTCGTTCATCAGGTGAGCGATGCAGAGCGTCGTGTGTGCCTGGAGCAGGACGACCTCGTCGCGCTTCGCACGAGCCAGCTGGACTGCTTCATCGGCGGTGCTGATCGCTGCGGGCACGTCGCCCATGGCGAGCCGCAGGTCTGCCCAGCCGTCCAGGCGGGCGGCCCGCAACCGGTCGGCGTCCGCACCTCCGGCGGCCTTGTCGGCCTCCCTCATCCACTTCGTCGCCTCGTCGTGTTTGCCCTGCTCGGCGTACCAGCGTGAGAGCTTCATCGGCGTGAGGACCAGTCCCGTGGCAGCGTACGCGGCGGCTGTCGGGTCACCGGAGAAGTCACTCTTTCCGAGTGTGAGCGCCTGCTTCGCCTGCCTGATGGCACTGGTGTAGTGGCCTTGTCGCCGGTCACAGTCGGCAAGGCCCTCCAGAGCGCCCATCCGCACGGCCTGGTTGCCGACCATGTCGGGGTCGTCCCGCACCAGCTCGTAGTAGCAGCGGGCTTGATTCGTCTCGCCGACGTCGAGGTACCAGTTCGCCATGTTCAGCCGGATCTTCTGACCGTTCATGGTGTCGCCGAGGATTTGGGCCTTGTCCAATGCCAGACCGAACGCCTCGCTGGCGCTCTGGAAGTCTCCGGCCGAGACATAGATATCGGCGAGTCCATCCTCGTTTGCCATCTCCAGGTGGTCGTCCTTGAGATGGAATCGGACTCGACGGCGTTGGTCGGCCAGCAGGTGGCCGGCGTTCCAGTCGTAGAGGTGGTAGCGGCAGAGCTTTTCGATGACGTGGTAGGCGTCGGTGAACCGGCGGGCGTTGAGGAGTGCTTCGAGCTCGGCGATACGAATTCTGAGGTCGTGCACTCCGGTCACGGGCCCGTCCGGGATGTCCCGCAGAACCCGGGCGACGGCTCCCATGAGAGTCACTTCGGCGTTGTTGGACAAGCGCTTGAGAATGACCGTCGCGCTCGGCTCCGGCAGGTAGTAGTCGTCGTCCTCGTTCTGATAGACGACCCGTTTGCGGGCGAAGACTCGGAGCGCGTTTTTGACGTCGCTGCCGTCGTGTTCGCCGTCCAATACCGAGACGACAGCGTCGGCGGAAACCGGAGTTCCGAACGCGGCCAGCGCCTCCAGTACCCGGCCGCGCAATGGGCCCAGACGCTTGGCGAGCAGGCGGACCAGCTGAGCGGAGACCGTTCCCGGCGGCCACTTGAACAGCGAATCCGCGAGTTCGGTCAGGCTGATGCTCCGGTCGGCGATGGTCGCCAGTGCGACGACGATCTCGGCGTCGCGCGGATTTCCCTGTAGACGACCGTGAAGTTTGCCGCGGAATACCGGGTCGAGGCCGTCCAGGCCGAGTATTCCGTCCTGATCGATGTCCTCGAGGAGTTCGAAGAAATCTTCGATCTCCAGCCGGGGAATCGCGATGGGTCCGGTCACCTGGGGCCAGCCGGCACCGCTCGGCGATGTCGGGGTGTCGCGGAGAGCGAGCACCACCGAGACCCGATGGTCCGGATCCCTGGTCAGGTGTTCGAGGGCCTCGTCCAGGTCCAGATCGGCCAGTTCCTGGGTGCTCTCCTTGAGCAGGTTCTCGGCGCCGTCCAGAGCGACGATCACCGGCTGTCTGCCCAATTTGGCGAGCACCGACTCGAGCCGGGCCATCGAGGCCTGACCAGGCCCGGTGGACGGGGTCTCCCGGTCCTCGAGGGCGTCGAGGAACGCCTTCAGGTCAAGCCGGGTCGTGGCGTCCACCAGTTGCTGATAGACGCGCGTCGAACCGGTGGGCCCCGCGTCGCGGATGTCGTCGAGGACGTGGTCGAGTACCTGCGACTTTCCGATGCCGGCGAGGCCGTTCAGAACGACCGCACCGAATGGTCCCGTGGTCAGCCTCCGGCGTAGCGTCGTCGATTCGCTCTTTCGGTCGATCATGCGTCGGTGACGCTTCTTCCGGCGTGTCGACCGGGGCCGCGCCGCGTGCTGACGATGGCCCCCTGCGGTCGCGGGGAGTGTGGGGCGAAGAGCTCGGGCGGCGGCCGCGGCGAGGTCGTAGCACCATTGCCGGGCATCGTCCCGCGCGTCGACGTGCAGATCGCGGCCGACGTGCAGGAGCCCGGCTCCGACCAGGCCGAGGAGTAGTTGCTGACGCCACAGGTTGGGCAGGCCCCTCTTCGGGAAGGAGCCGAGAACGCCGTCGCGGATCTCCTGGCTGATATTCCGGATCCATTCGGCCCCGGGATGCAGACCAGTCGCGGACGGATCGACGATGGCCTTGACCCAGTCGGCGTGAACCTTCGCCTTGAAGTCGTCGAAGTGGTCCAGCGCCAGAGCGACAACCAGATGCATGGGGTCGAAGGCCAGCAGACTCGTCGCGCTGAAGTGGTCGTAGTCGATCAGAACATAGGACTCCGGCCGCAGCTCGGTGTCCCGCGGTACGAATATGTTGCGTGCGCTCAGGTCGCCGTGTGCTTTGCCCAGCAGCGGACCAAGGATCGGACGGTCCGCGTCCACGCCGGACACCAGTGCGAATGGCGAGTCGTCGCCGATCTCCAGTCCTCGATTGTGCGCCCAGTTCTCCGCGGCGGTGAGTCGCTGCTCGACGATGGGCAGCAGGAGGTCACCGGCCGTGCGGTCGCCGAGGTCGGTGGCCCTGCTGTTCCAGTCCGCTATGACGGATCGCACGATGATGCGGAGACAGGCCGCCAGGGAGGGGTCTTGGCGATTCGCGCTCAACGGCTGGTATTCGTCGATGTCGTCTCCGGCGATCTCGAAGAAGACCGCCAGCCGGTCGGCGAGCGGGAACGGTCCGTCCACCTTCTCCGCCAGATGCGTTTCCCGGAACCCTTCCGATTCCGCCCAGGCCTCGCCCAGCTTCCGGCTTCGCAGACCGGGGCCGCAGAACTTCATCACCAACTGTTCCGGCGTTCGGTGTCCGGTTCGCAGAACCAGCGCCACGGGATTCCCGCTGCGCCCGTCGTCGAACCATTTGTGGACCGTCAGGTCGTATTCGACACTGTCGATCCATTTCGTCAGGTCGGCGAGCACGGCGGGCAGATCGGACAGGCCTGACTCCCATGACTCCGGGTTCTTCAGCTGCCCCATGTCAGCCTCCTGCCAGCTAGCCGGCGCGCACTATCGTCAATGTAGGTGGTCCCCGCGATCAACTGAACCGGCGTTCCGGCCGGGGTCGGGAGTGGCATGGCTGAGGAGCTGACCGATCTGGTCAAGGCTCGGAAGGACCTGGTCTGGGGGCTGTACAGCGATGTGCGTCTGCACGCCCGCCACGCCGAGATGCTCCGGTCCAACGTCGTCAACGTCATGATCGTCGTCGCGTCGGTTCTGGTCGCGGTCATCGCCAACGACGGTGGGGTGGAGCGATCCGAGCTTCCGCTCTGCGTTGCTGTGACCCTTGCCGGCTTGATCGGCCTGGCGTTCGCGGCGTCGTACACCGAGTTGTTCGAACGCAACAGGCGGCGGGCGGTGCGACTGCGGCAACATCTCGACGACGAGTTCTTCGCAGACGGGCCGGCGAGCCTCGCCTCGCTTCTCGACGAGGCGGATGTGCCCCACGAGTCCAGCCGCCTGCACCGATGGACTCGCGGGATCACCGGAACGACGCAGCGGTTCTGGCTTCTCCTTCCGGCCGCTGTGCTGGTCGCCGGAGGTGTTCTCACTGCCGTGGCACTGTGATCGTCCGGCTCGCGGTCAGAATGTGGCGATCGGGTTGACCGGACTGCCGGACGTGCCGGCGAAGCGGACCGGCGCGACCGCGAGGTGGAAGTCCCACTGGCCGAGCTCGGCAGCCGTTGTCGCGCAGGCCTCCAGATCGCAGTTGTCGAGCAGCCACAGGCCCATCGCGACGAGGCTCACGGCGTGCACCGGCATCAGCACGTCGTCGTACCCCGACGGTTGAACGTCCTGGGGTGTGTCCGCGCCGATCAGCGCGACGCCGCGTTCATGCAGCCACGGCAGGCAGGACGCGTGCCAGCCGGCCTGCGCGACACCGCCGGCCGCACCGGCCTCGTGCCGGACGCGGCCGTAGCCGGTCCGCAGGAGCACCGCGTCGCCGGATCGCACCCGTACGCCCTGTCGACGCTCGGCTTCCTCGAGATCGTCGGGGAACACACCCTGCCCCGGCTCCAGCCACGGCACGTCGCGGGCCCTCGCGACGTCCAGCAGGACACCCCGCGTGATGATCCCGTTCGCCGCCGCCGTGACCGCCGCCCACGCCGATCCCGTCGCGGCGCCGACCAACGAGTGCGACCGCCCGTTGTACATCTTGCCGTCCCAGAAGAGGTGGCACGGTGAATCGACGTGGGTGATGGTGTTGCCGTGGAACATGATGCCGAGCCGTTCGTTCGAAAAGCCCCAGCGCCGGTCGGCGTGAAAACGCGCCGGCATGTTCTCGGCACCCGGCATCTCGGCGGCGTACGGGCACGTCGTCGTCGACCGCTCCATGTCGTCCGGTACGGCGACGTCCCATGCGCAGGACACGCTCCTGCCGTGGCGCACGGCCCGCGCCGCGGCCAGCCGGACGTCGTCGGTGATGTGGTTCAGGGTTCCGAGCTCGTCGTCGTCGCCCCACCGTCCCCAGTTCGACAGCGTGTCGAAATACCCGAGCACGTCGTCCTGGGTGGGCATCGGTCGCCCTGCCGTCATCCCAGCATCGACTCCTCCGGTCACGCTGTTCGAGAACTCCGCGGGTAGGTTATCCCGCCGCCGGATCGATCAGGGCGTGAGCACGATCTTGCCGCGCAGGCCGCCGCGGTCGAGCCGCCGGTGCGCCTCCGCCGCCTCCGCCAGCGGGAGGGTGGCCGCCACCCGGGTGCGCAGCGTCCCGTTCGCCACAGCCTTCAGCAGGTCGCCCAGTGCCTGCCGGTTCGTCTGCACCAGTACGACCTCCTGACGCACCCTCTTGGCCGGGTCGAGCGGGGGTGTGGGTCGCGTGGTCACCACCGTGCCGCCGGCGGCGACCGCCGGTCCGGCCGGATCACCCACCGGCACCGCGTCCAGCACCACCGGGACCGGTCCGTAGCCCGCGAGGTCCGCCGATCGCGGGATCACCGTCCGTACGCCGAGCCCGCGCACCCAGGCCTCGTCCTCGTGCGTGGCCTGCGCGAGCACGGTGTGCCCGGCCTGCGCGGCGAGCTGGGCCGCGAAACCGCCGACGCCGCCGCTCCCACCGGTCACCAGGATCTCGGTGGGACCGGGCAGATCGACGATCTCCAGCATCCGGTGCGCGGTGAGCCCGTTCAGCGGCACGGTCGCGGCGACCACGGGATCCAGGCCGGGAGGCACCGGGGCCAGCCAGTCGGTGCCGGCGGCCACCAGCTCGGCGTACCCGCCTGGCGTCCCGCGGGTGAGGAACCACGGGATCATCCCGGCCACCAGGTCCCCGACGCTCAGATCGGTGACGTCGTCACCGGCCGCCACCACCTCGCCGGCGATGTCCCAGCCCGGCGTGAACGGCGGCGGTACCGGCCCGCCGGGGAGCCGGCCCACCCGCGCGGCGACGTCGGCCGGGTTCACGCACGCGGCGCGCACCCGGACGAGGACCTGGCCGGGTGCCGGCACCGGGTCGGGTTGCTCGACGACTCGCAGGACTTCCGGCCCACCGGCCGCGGTGACCGCTATCGAGCGCATCGACGCCTCCTCATGCATGTCGGCTGTCCCTCCACTGTGGCTGGTCTCCCGCCCGGGCGTCGACCCCACGTGTCTTTCGGAGGAGACTGAGCCAGGGAGGTGCCGGCTGTGCGTACGAGGATGGCGGCGATTCTGCTGGCCGCGCTCATGGTCTCCGGAGCGGCCGCGTGCTCCGACCCGGACCCGGTTCCCGCCTCGCCGCAGAGCGCGTCCGAGGCGGATGCGACCCTGTCGAGTCTGCGCCGGGTGCCCGGTACGCACATGTACGCGATGACCTACACCGGCGACTACGACGAACTGGCCGGCGTGCCGCTCCCGCCGTCCGCGAAACCGTTCGGATGCTCGCTCTTCTACGCCACGGGCGACCCGTCGCGAAGCGTGTACGCCCGCAATTTCGACTGGGACTTCAACCCCGCTCTGATCCTGCACACCGACCCGCCCGACGGGTACGCGTCGGTCTCCGTGGTCGACCTGTTCTATCTCGGCGTGCCGAGCGGCGTCGACCCGCTGACCGACGACGCGGCCCGGCGGAAGCTGCTCGGCGCGCCGCTGCTGCCCTTCGACGGCATGAACGACCAGGGACTCGTCGTCGGGATGGCCGCCGACGAGTCCGGGCGGGCGGAGCATCGGCCCGGCCGGCCGACCGTCGGCAGCGTACGCATCCTGCGGCTGATGCTCGACCGGTCGGCCACCGTCGACCAGGCGCTCACCCTGCTTGACCGGTTCAACCTCGACTTCGACGACGGCCCGCCGCTGCACTACCTGATCGCCGACAGGTCCGGAGCCTCGGCGGTCGTGGAGTTCGTCGACGGGAAGCGGGTGGTGACCCGCGGCGGTACGCGCTGGCACGCCCTCACCAACTTCCGGCTGGCCGGGGCGGACGCCGCCGTCAAGCAGGCGGACCGGCGCTACGCGACCGCGCGGGCGGCACTCGACGAGCGGGCCGGCGTGCTGAACCGGCAGCAGGCCTTCGACGTCCTGCGGGCGGTCGCGCAGCCGCACACCCAGTGGTCAATTACCTATCAGCCGCACTCCGGAGCCGTGCACGTGGTCGCCCGGCAGGACTGGGCGTCGGTGCACGAGTTCACGCTGCGGATGGACCAGGCCTGAGCGCGACCTCGCGGCCGTCGACGAAGAGACGGGCGCCGGGGCGGGTGGCCGCGACCAGCCGGGCCAGCGCCCGCCGGCCGGCTTCCGGGTGGCGGCCGTCGAACGCGCCCACCCGGACGGCGAACACCAGGTCGTAGGGCTCCTCGCCCGGTTCCAGGGCGAACTCCTCGGCGGTCGCCTGGCGCACGCTCATCCGGCCCGCGGCTATCTCGGCCGCACCGGCGGCGGTGGCTTGCGCCACCGCGGTGGCGGAACGGTCGACGGCCAGGATGTGGCCGGTGGTCAGGCGGGCGGCGACGGCCCGGGCCGCGGCGCCGGGCCCGCAGCCGATCTCCAGTACGCGCAGGTGCGGCTCGAGGGGGAGGGCGTCCACGATCGCGGCCAGGCGGGACGAGAGCGCTGCCATGGCAGGTGAGCTTAGACCACGTCCGCTACCCTTGTTGAACACGTTCAATAATGGAGGCGCGGCGTGTGGGTGCTGGTGAATCTGCTGGTCATGGTCGGCATGCTGGTGGTCGTGCCGGGCGGGCTGCGATTGCTGGACGACTCGGGGCTGGCTCTCGCCAGGCGCGTCTGGCCGTATGGGGCGGCGGGCGCGGTATGCCTCTGGCTGCCGCGGGGGCCGGTCGCGACCGGGTTCGCGGTGATCTATGCGGTGGCGGCGGGAGTGCTTTGCGCGTACGCCGCACGGTTTTCGAATCGGGGCTGGCGCGCCCAGATCGCATGGGTGACCGCCCTGGTCAGCCCGGGTGTCGCGGCGAGTGCGCTGGTGGCCGAGCGGGCCGGATACGCGTTGTTCGGCTTCGAGCCGGGCGTGCTGGCGCTCACCGTGGCGCATTTCCACTTCGCCGGTTTCGCCGCGGCCCTGATCGCCGGGCTGCACCGCCAGATCTCGCCCGGCCGGTGGGCCGACGCGGCCGCGCTGACCGTGCCGGCCGGGACGATGCTGGTGCTGCTCGGATACTTCACCGGCGAGTTCGTCGAACTGGCCGGTGCGCTGGTCCTGACCGCCGGGATGTGGACGGTCGGGTGGCTGACCTGGACACATGCCCGCTCGGGCCGGTACGACCGGCTGACGGCGGCGCTGCTCGGCACGTCGGCGGTCGTGCTGGCGGCGTCGATGGTCCTGGCGGTGAGCTGGGCGCTGGGGGAGGCGACCGGTATCCCGCACCCGTCGCTGGCCTGGATGGCGGCGACGCACGGCGTGGCGAACGCCCTCGGCTTCGCGGTGTGCGGCATCGCCGGCTGGCGCCGGGTGCGGGACCGTCAGGGCGCCGGCACGGTCCTCTCCGTCAGCGCGACGAGCTGAGCGAGGTCGATCTCGAGGGATCGCTGCACGTCGTCGCCCATCTCCCGCGCCCACCGGCGGGCCCGGCGCCCCTGGAGGTAGGCGTGCACCACCAGCCGGCTGCCGGTGCCTCGCGGGCGTGCCTCGTGGTGCACGGTCAGCCGGGCGCCCCGGAGCAGGGTCATGTCCGCATAGGCCACCCCGGGCTCCAGGGTGGTGACCACGAACGGTGTCGGCGTGCCACCTTTCGCCTTCGAGACGCCGGTCGCGCCGACCGCGAGGGGTTCGTGAAGACGCAGATATTCCATGCTCGCGCTCCACTCGTGGTGGGTGGCGAGGTCACTCCAGCGGGCGTAGAAGAACGCCGGGGCGACACGTGACTCGGCGGAAACTCGGGCGACCTCGATCATGCCGGGAACTTAGCACCGGCCACCTGATCGGTGCCGGACGGTCAGGACCCGGGTGCGAAGTGCTGCACGCCGAACGCCACGGCGGCGGCCAGCTCCTCGTCGCTGGTGCCCCAGGCGGCCTGGACGACCGCACCCCAGGCATGGCAGCTCCGGGTGGCGAAGTCCTTCGCCTCGGGAGTGTCCTCCCAGGTGGCGGGGTCCATGGTGGCGCCGCGCAGGTGCATGTCCAGGGCGAGCACGGTGAGGTCCCAGCCGCCGCCGATGCCGATCGTGCCGCCGGGGCCGTACGTCTTGACCATCTCGTCGACGATCTCGGCGGGCGACGAGTGCTCCAGCTCGAAGACGGTGCGTCCGGCCGTGCCGGGGGAGAGGCGGACCTCGACCTCGGTGGACATGCCCTCGCCGAGCACCCAGGTCACCTTGAGCAGGCGGGGGCGCTCGCAGCGCAGGATCTCGCCGCCGGCGTTGTCCTTGAGCTGGAAGGCGCCGCCGAGGCGGAAGTCGCCCTCGACCGGGCCGAGCCAGCGGTTGAGGCGGTCCGGGGCGGTGCAGGCGTCCCAGACGTCGTCGACCTCGGCGTCGTACTCGCGCCGCAGCAGCAGGGAGCGTCCCTCGCCCGAGCTCACCGGCAGACTGCCGAGCTCGCGGTGGGTGGCGTTGATCTGGCTGACGATGTCGAACATCAACTTTCCTTACTGTCGGAAGGGCTGTCGGGCGACGTCCTGCGGCGGCCGCGGGCCAGCTCGGTGGCGAGGGCGTCCAGTCGCTGGGTCCAGAACGGGCGGAACCGTTCCAGCCAGCTGTGCGCCGCGAGCAACGGGTCCGCCTGAACGGCGTAGAGCCGCCGGGTGCCCTCGGCCCGGACCGTGGCGAAACCGGACTCGCGCAGCACCTTCAGATGCTGCGAGACGGCCGGCGGCGAGATGCCGAACTCGGCCCGGACCACCTCGCTTATCGCGCCGGCGAGCTGCTCGCCGTCGGCGAGCAGCTCCAGGATCCGGCGCCGCACCGGGTCGCCCAGGACGTCGAACGCGTGCATGGGGCGACTATTTCAGTCCCGCCTTAATTAAGTCAAGCCTGAATTAGCCGGCCGTCAGACGATCAGGACGATGCGGCCGCTCGCGGCGCCGCTGGCCTGGCGTGTCCAGGCGTCGGTGACCTGCTCCAGCGGGACCACCTCGTGGGTCACGGCGAGCCGCCCGGCGGCCGCGTGGTCCGCGACCACGGTCAGCGACTCCGCACGCTCGGCGACCGTCAGCGCGTTGTTCGTGTAACCCAGGATGCGCAGCGATCCGGACCGCAGCGACGCCGAGTCGAACGGTGCCGTCGGCGCCGCCGAACTGCCCAGGTTGACCAGCCGCCCGCCCGGCCGCAGCACCCGTAGCGCGGCCGCGGCCGGCACCCCGAAGACCGGGTCCAGCACCAGGTCCAACGGTCCGTCGGCGGCGGCGCGCAGCCGGGCGGCCACGGCGGGCACGTCATCGTCCGCCCCGAGCGGCACCACCGCCTCCGCGCCGAGTTCCAGGGCCCGGTCGCGGGCGGCGGCGGACCGGGACACCGCGATCACCCGGCGCGCGCCGGCCAGGCGGGCCAGCTGGATCGCGCTCTGGCCGACCACACCGCCGGCACCCAGGACCAGGACCTGCTCACCTTCGGCGAGGGCGCCGGTACGGGTCAGCGCCGAGTGGGCCGCCACCGCCGACAAACCCAGCGCGGCGATCGCGGGCAGCGGCACATCGTCGCGCAGCGGCACCACGTCGACCTCCGGTACGGCCACGGCCGCCGCCATGCTGCCGTCGCCCGGGCGCATCCCGGCGGACGTGGCGAACCAGACCGGCGTGCCGTCCGGCCGGTAGCCCACACCCTGGACCCCGGGCACGTACGGGAGCGCGGGGGTGCCGAAGTAGCTCGTACCGGAGGCGCAGAGCAGGTCCAGCGGTGTGATCGGCGCGGCGGCCACCGCGATCGGCACCTGGCCCACGCCCGCGATCGGCACCGGACGTGACGTCATCGCCGGCGGACGCCCGCAGACTGTCAGGACCGCCGCGCGGATCATGTGGCGATGTCCGGGTACGGCAGGTCGAAGTGGGCGAGCCGGGCACCGAACGCCTTCTGGTATTCGAGGGGCTCCCGGTTGTCGCGTTCGAACATGGCGATGAACAACGTCAGTGTGAGGAACGGGTGGGCGCCGAGCGCGAACAGGCGTACATGATCCTGGTTTGCCAGGGCGGACCGTTCGTCGTCGGTGAAGCGCAACCACGTGCTGGCGTCGCCGGGGTGGCAGTTGAGCACCGCGTTCGCGCGTTCGGCCTCCCACCAGGCGACGAACTCGGCGGGCGACGAACGGTAGCGCTCCACCAGCGACGGATCCCGGTCCACCGTGTAGAGAAACTTGTCGAGCAGGTACTTGCTCATGCCGGCGCTCCGTTCGGGTACCAGGTGAAGTAGGCCTCCATGGTGTGGAACAGGTCGAGGGTGTCCACGTGGTCGGCCTTCGCCCCGGCGCCGGCCACGCCCATCATGAGCATGAAGTCCATGAAGCCGTGGGTGGCGTTGCCCGGCGAGTGCAGGCTGTCCAGGGTGACCTCGCGCAGGCACGCGTCCAGGTCGCCGGTGGCGATCCACTCGACCGCCTTCCGGTCGAAGAGCGGATCCGGGCCGTGCGGGCCGAACTGCCGCGGGCCGCCCAGTTCGAGGGAGAGATGGCCGGTGCCGATGATCGCGACGCGCAGCTCCGAGGGCCAGTCCTCGACGATCTTGCGGATGGCCGCGCCGAGCTGCACGAAGCGCCACGGCTGCGGCAGCGGCGGGGCGAAGATGTTGGTGTAGATCGGCACGATCGGCAGGTCCGCCTCCGGCCGCAGCGTGATGATCGGGCAGGTGATGCTGTGGTCGATCCGCAGCTCGTTGCTGAACGCCAGGTCGAAGCCGGCGTCCAGGCCGGACCGCAGAATGTACGCCGACAGGTCCTCCTGGCCGGTCAGCAGCATCCGCGGCAATCCGAATTCGCGTTCCTCGTTGTACCAGTTGGCGTCGTAGAACGGCGCCTTGCCGACCAGGAACTGCGGCATGTTGTCCAGCCACAGCTGGTGGAAGTGGTCCGAGCCGATCATCACGAGCACGTCCGGTTCCGCCCGGGTGAGCGTCTCGCGGAACGTCCGGATCTTGGCGGTCCACTCGTCGGCGAACGGGGGGCGGTCCGCACCGGTGGCGGTGCTGGCCTTCAGGTAGAACGGGTGGTGTGTGGAGGCGATGACCGCGACGATGCTGGCCATAGTCATTCCTTACGGTTCGTAGACGGCGTTCCGATCGACGGTGAGATAGACGTCCATGCCGATAGGGTGGCGCCGTTCCTCAGCCAGGTGCCCGAGCAGGCCCGCGGCGCGGGCCAGCAGCGCGAAACCGCGCAGCAGATCGACCGGCAGGCCCAGGTCGGCGAGGGCGGCGCCGCAGACGCCGGCGCCGTTCAACGGCAACTTCTTCGGGTGTACGCGGCCGACGGCCTCGAACAGCGCGAGGTGGGGCCCGTAGCACCCCTCCTCCTTGGCGATCCGGATCAGGACCGGAGTCCGCGGGTCCTCGACCTTGTGGACGGGATGACCCAGGCCCGGAACCCGGCGGGTGGCCCGCACGGCCTTCAACGCGATCTCGTCGTAGCTGTCGCGTTTGTCGGCGTCGTCCAGCGCCTGGCTCAGGAAGCGGGCACAGTCCTCGGTCACCCCGAGAAACCGGGAGCCGCCACCGAGCAGGCCGGCGGCGAGGGCGCCCTGCAGGGCTTCCGGAGCCGAGAGGTACGTCAGACGCGCGGCGATCGCGGTCGGGGTGAACCCGTGATCGGCGAGAGCCACCAGGACCGCCTCGAACACCCGGGTCTCGCCACGCGTGGGCCGGCGCCGAGCGACCAGCCAGAAGGCCAGCTCCCCGAAGCCGACCTGCCCCATCAGATCGCCGGCGAGATCCTGGCCCAGCAGCGAGATGGTGGTCGCGTCGGACGTACCGAGACCGGTGGGGAAGCTCAGTTCCTCAGCCACGCGCGGATCTCCTCGCCGTGCTCGTCGAGGCCGGGCGGCGGCAGCTCGTACCGCGCCGGGGTCTCGGAGAAGGTGATCGGGTTGCGGACGCCGGGCACGTCACCGGCGGTCACCACCGGTCGCAGGCCCAGTTCCTCGGCGAGGGCCACCCCGCCGTCGATCGTGTTGATCGGGGCGCACGGTACGCCCGCCGCGGTCAGTTCGCGGAACCACTCGTCGCGGGTCCGCTGAACCAGGCGTTCCACCAGGATCGGGCGGAGCTCGTCGCGGTTGGCGGTGCGGTCCTGGTTGCGGCCGAAGCGCGGGTCCTCGGGCAGGCCGGGCAGGTCGAGGACCCGGCAGAGCTTACGGAACTGGCCGTCGTTGCCGGCGATCACGATCAGCTCGCCGTCGGCCACCGGCAGCGGCTCGTACGGGAACAGGCTCGGATGCGCGTTGCCCATCCGGTACGGCACGGCCCCCGAGGCGACGTAGCCGCCGGAGTGGTTGACCAGCCCGGACAGTGCCGACGACAGCAGGTTGACCTCGACGTGCTGGCCACGGCCGGTCCGTTCGCGGTGTTGCAGGGCGGCCAGGATGCCGATGTTGGCGTGCATCCCGGTCATCACGTCGAAGACCGAGATCCCGGCCCGGTACGCCGGCCCGGACGTGTCCCCGGTGAGGCTCATCAGTCCGGAGATCGCCTGGACCATCAGGTCGTACCCCGGCAGGTCGGCGCCCGCGCCGGAGCCGAACCCGGTGATGCTCGCGTAGATCACCCGCTGGTTGCCGGCCGCCACGGTGTCGTAGTCGAGGCCGAACCGGGCCAGCCCGCCCGGCTTGAAGTTCTCGATCACCACGTCGGCGCGGCGGGCCAGCTCCCGCGCGGCGGCCCGGTCGTCCGGGTCCTTCAGGTCCAGTGCGATCGACCGCTTGTTCCGGTTGATCGCCAGGTAGTAGGTGGACACGCCGTCGCGGACCGGCGGCATCCAGGTGCGGGTGTCGTCCCCGGCGGGTCCCTCCACCTTGATCACCTGGGCGCCGAGGTCGGCGAGCAGCATCGTCGCGTACGGCCCGGCGAGGATCCGGGAGAAATCCGCCACCAGCAGCCCGTCCAGCGGTGGGAGTTGCTGCGCCATTGTCACCGACCGTCCTGCGGACACTTGTCCGCCGACCCAGACTGCGCGCATGATGCTCGGGTGTCAACGGCTTGTCCGTGCAGCGGACATCCGTCCGATAGGGGGAGACGATGAGCGCTAACGACCGGCCGGTGCTGCTGCGCAACGGTCTGGTTCTCACCATGGACGACTCGCACACGATCCTGCCCGGCGCCGACGTCCTGGTCGCCGGTGACCGGATCGTGGAGGTCGGGCCGGGCCTCCAGGCGCCCGGCGACGCGTTGGAGATCGACGCGACCGGCGGCATCGTGATGCCCGGCATGATCGACACTCACCGGCACATGTGGCAGACCGCGATGCGCGGCTACGGTGCCGACTGGACCCTCACCCAGTACTTCGTCTGGTACTACCTGGAGTCCGGCAAGTTCTTCCGGCCCGAGGACATCCACGCGGGCAACCTGCTGTCCGCGATCGAGGCGGTCGACGCCGGGGTCACCACCAGCGTGGACTGGTCGCACGGGCTACAGACCAGCGACCACGCCGACGCCGCGGTGGACGCCCTCGAATCGGTGCCGGGGCGGTTCGTGCTGGCGTACGGCAACATCCAGCGGGGGCCGTGGGAGTGGTCCACCTCGGACGCCTTCCACGACTTCTACCGGCGGCGTATCGACGGCGGGAAACTGGCCGGCTTCCAGCTGGCCTTCGACGTCACCGGCGACCCGGCCTTCCCGGAGAAGGCCGCCTTCGAGGTGGCCCGCGAGCTCGGCGTCTCGGTCACCACCCACGCCGGAGTCTGGGGTGCCACCAACGACGAGGGCATCCGGCTCATGTACGAGAACGGCTTCATGGCCCCGGGCACCGTCTACGTGCACGCGGCGACACTCGGTGCCGACTCGTACCACCGGATCGCCGCGACCGGCGGCTCGGTCTCCGTCTCCACCGAGAGCGAGCAGAGCGCCGGCCAGGGCTACCCGCCCACCTTCCGGCTGCGCGACCACGGCATCCCGGTGTCGCTGTCGATGGACACCAGCGTCTGGTGGAGCGGCGACCTGTTCACCGCGATGCGCACCACGCTCAGCGCCGACCGGGTCCGCGAACACCTCGAGGCACACGGCCGGCAGGAGACCGTCACCCACCACAAGCTGCGCGCCGAGCACGTCGTCGACTGGGCCACCCGGGGCGGCGCCCGCGCCCTCGGCATGGACTCCCAGGTCGGCGCCCTGACCCCGGGCCGCAAGGCCGACGTCGTGCTGATCAAGAACGACGCGTCGCCGGCGATGTCCCCGATCCTCAACCCGTACGGCCACGTCGTCTACCAGGCGCAACGCGGCGACGTGCACACCGTCCTGGTCGGCGGCCGGGTGGTGAAGCACGAGGGCCGGCTGCTCGGCGTCGACCTCGCCGCGGCCCGGTCCAAGGTCGCCGCGACCGTCGACCATTTGCGCGGGACGCTGGGCGAAGAGGCCTGGCAGCGCGGCATGAACCCGGACATCCCGGAGACCAGCGTGCTGGAGAACCCCTACCAGTACACCGACTACGACGCCGGATCGGCGCAATGGAAGCATTGAGCCCATGACCGACTCGAGGGGCGCGGGTCCCGACTTCATCGAGGCCCTCGCCCGGGGACTCGACGTCCTGCGCTCCTTCCGGTCGGGCAGCCCGGCGCTGACGCTCAGCGAGCTGGCGGCGTGCACCGGGCTGGCCCGGCCCACCGTCCGCCGCATCCTGATCACGCTGGAACAGCTCGGCTACGTGCGCGCGGACGGCCGGGGCTACGCGCTCACCCCGCGGGTGCTGGACCTGGGCATGGCCTACGTGCACTCGCTGAACATGTGGGACGTGGCCCGCCCGCACATGGAGAAACTTGTCGCGCAGACCAACGAGTCCACATCGATGGCGCAGCTCGACGGCTCCGACATCGTTTATGTGGCGCGCGTGGCCGTACCGAAGATCGTGACTCTCGGGGTGACCATCGGCACCCGCTTTCCGGCGCCGCCCACCTCGATGGGGAAGGTGCTGCTGGCGGCGCTGCCGCCGGCAGCGGTGCCGGGCGTGCTCGCCGAGCCGTCCCGGTCCGGCATCACCCCGCGCTGGCAGCCTTCGGCTGCCGAGCTCGAAACCGCGTTGCGAGAGGTACGCGCCAAGGGCTGGGCCCTGGCCGACCAGGATCTCGCGCCCGGCATCCGGTCGATCGCCACCGGGGTACGCGACGGCGAGGGCCGGGTCGTCGCGGCGGTGAACGTGACCGTGCACGCCGCGGAGACCTCGGTCGAGACCCTGATCGACGAGCACCTGCCCCGGCTGCTGCGGACCGCCGCGGACATCGGCCACGACTGGTCGCTGACCGCGCGGATCCCGGCCGTCACCGCCTCGTAGGTCACCCGACGTTCAGCCCGCCGCCGAGCATCTGGAGGACCGTCGCCATCCGGCCCGGCTCCAGCGCCGGGTCGACGGTTCCGTTCGTCTCCTCGGCGCCAGCGGCCGTGCACGGCAACCCGGCGGCCACCTGGCGCCGCAGCTCGTTCCGCGGATCCGCCCAGCCCAGCGGCGCCACCCGGAAGACCCGGCTGTTGCCGCACTGGTGGGTCCCGACCCGCAGCCGGCCGCTCTCCATGCCGGGCAGCGGCCCGGAGAGTTCCAGCAGAGCGTCCTGAAGCATGATCGGGTCGGTCTGGGCGGCATGCGGCGCCAGGTACGCGGACAGCGGCGCGACCAGTTCGGCCAACTGGCGGTCGCCGCCCGGTTGTGTGCGGCCACCGTCGGTTCGAGGGCCCGTCACAGGTCCAGGGCGAGTGCGATGCCGTTGTTCTCCAGATAGCCGCCGTCCACGACGAACGTCCCCTCGCCGGATCGGTGACGTTGTCCTCAACGGACGAGTTCCCGGCCGCCCGCCACCGACAGCACCTGGCCGTTGACGTGGCCGTTCGCCGCCGAGGCCAGGTAGGTGACCGCGGAGGCGACGTCGTCCGGGGTGCAGATCCGCCCGGTCGGCGTCTTCGCCGACTCGTCGGCGACCGCCTTCGGGCCGAGGAACGGGGCGGTCAGCGCGCGGTCGGTGAGGGTGAAGCCGGGGCGGACCACGTTGGTCAGGATCCCGTGCCGGGCCTCGCGGACGGCCAGGACACGGGCGGCGGTCTCCATGGCCCCCTTGGCGGCGGGGTAGGCGAGGGGGCCGGCCATCGGCTGCTCGACGATGTCGGTGGAGACGATGACGACCCGTCCCCAGCCGGCGGCGCGCATGGCCGGCAGCGCGGCGTCGATCAGGGCGGCCGGGCCGGCCACGTTGGCGGCCAGCGACGCGGTGAGGCCACTGATCTCGTCGGCGTCGAAGGACGGCCACTGCACCGCGTTGGCGACGAGGATCGTGACCGGGCCGGCGTCCTCGAGGGCTTTCCGCGCGCTTGCCGGATCGCGCTGGTCCAGGCGTACCGCGTGGGCTTTGCCGCCCTGGCCGGTGATGGCGGCGACGAGGTCGGCGGCCGCGCGCTCGTTGGTGTGCCAGGCGAGGGCGACAGCGGCGCCTTCGGCGGCCAGCCGCCGCGCGATGGCTCCTCCGATGGCGCCGGAGGCGCCGGTGACGAGCGCGGTACGGCCATGCAGTCCGGTGTCCATGAGATCTCCTTAGTCGGCTAACTATTAGCCGACTATGTATCGCTCGGTGCTGTTCGTCAACTCCGTAGACTGCTGGCGTGGAATTCGAGGAAGCGCTGTCCGTCAACCGGGCCCTGGTCAAGGTGGCCAAGCTCTACCGGGCGGCGCAGGCCGGAACGCTGAGCGAACTGGGTCTGCATCCGGGTCAGGACGTGCTGCTGTGGCACCTCGGCCGGCAGCCGGACGGCATGCTGATCAGCGAGATCGCCGGGCGGCTCGCGGTGGAGCAGCCGACGGTGACCCGCAGCCTCAGCCGGCTCGCCGGCGGTGGCTGGTTCGTGCGGGAGACGGTGCCGGGGGACCGGCGGGCCATCCGGATCCGGCTGACCCCGAAGGGCGAGGCGGCGATCCCGCGGATCGAGGCGGCGTGGCGCGGTCTGGCCGAGTCGGCCACCGCCGGGATGGGCGCCGATCAGCGGGCTCAGCTGACCGCGCTGCTGG
Organism: Actinoplanes aureus; assembly: GCF_015704865.1. Lineage (GTDB taxonomy): Bacteria > Actinomycetota > Actinomycetes > Mycobacteriales > Micromonosporaceae > Actinoplanes > Actinoplanes aureus. The sequence goes on from NZ_JADQTO010000046.1 coordinate 44,599, forward strand.
AGAAGGTGCGCGCGAATCTGCTGACTTAAGGATTGGATACGGGCTCGGGAAATTGTCGTACCCCAGGTCTACTTTCAGCGATGAGTCTTCGAGAGCTGGACGGTCTTAACCGTCGAGGACATCGCACAAGGAGGCGATCACGATGACTACCGAGACCACGATGCTGACCGCGGCTCGCGCCGAGGCTCTGTTCACCAGCCGGCTCGCCACCGGCAGCCGACCTGGCCACGACGTGGTCGAGGACGCGATCCGGGTTGCGGTGCGTGCCCATGGTGGTGTGCGTGGGTGCGCCGGTGATGTGGCTGCGGAGTATGGCGATCATCCGGAGACTGCGGTGCCACGGATGCGGTGGGCGCGGGAGTTGGTTGATGAGCTTTATGTGGCGCGTCGTCGATCGGTTGGGGTTTGGGCTCTGGTCGCCTGATCGCTCGGCCTTTCGCCCGCGCTCGGCCTTTCGCCCGCGCTCGGCCCCCGGCCTGTTGGGATTGACGGTGGTAGTCATGATGTCGCGGTGAACAACGGTGAACCCGTGGTCTGGTTCGCGACCAGCGACGACCGCGGCTATGCGTGGCGCCGGGGCGGCCAGCTGATGATCGTTTCCCTGGTGCCGGCGGTGCTCATCTTCTGTGGCTCGGGGCTGGCCGGCGAGTTGCTGCCGGCCTTCTGGTTGTCGCTGCTGCTGGCGCCGGTCGCCGGCGCCTACGCTCTCGCGGTGGTCGTGGCCGACCGGCGCGCGGCGGTCGAGGTGCGGGTGGCCGGGGGAGCGATCACGCTGGTCCGGCCGGATGGCGGCACCACGACGTATCAGGCCCGAGATGTGCGGCGGTTCGAGGTGATCCGCACGGTGTACTCCGGCGGCGGCACCCCCGATGTGGCCCGGCTGCGGTTGCACGCCGGCGGCCGGGTGGAGCGCACCCGGCCCGGGCCCGATCTGTCGCCGGAGCTGCGGCGGGCGCTCACGGTCGCCGAGGTCGACCTGCTGGTCAGTGTGAAGCACCGCGAGGAGTAACCCGATCAGCACCTCGTCCCATCGAACTGTGGCGGGCGGTGCGGCGCTACATCTTCGATCTCTCTCTAAGCCGGCCTCAGGGCGGCGGTCAGAGAGGGCGCCGCTCCCGGTAGCCCGACGCTGCTCCCGGTCCCAAGGCGGCAGCGTCGCTTTGGGCCGTGCTGCTCTGGACCGTGCTGCTCTGGACCGTGCTGCTCTGGACCGTGCTGCTCTGGACCGTGCTGCTCTGGACCGTGCTGCTCTGGACCGTGCTGCTCTGGACCGTGCTGCTCTGGACCGTGCTGCTCTGGGCCACCCGCTACGGTGAACAGCCGTGGGAATGGAGCTGATCGGGCACCGGCTGTCCGTTGAGCAATGGCGTGCCATGCTCGACGACCCGGCCGTGGTCGAGACCGTGATCTTCGGTGACCTGGATGATGACGACGCCGAGATGCCAGAGCCCGATCTGGACCTCGACAAGTCGTGGCACGGCCTGCACTACCTGCTCACCGGCACCGCCTGGGAGGTCGGTCCCGGCGCCGGCGCGGCGATCCTCGGCGGCGACGAGATCGGCGACGACGGCGGGTACGGCCCGGCCCGCGTTCTCTCCCCGGAAGCGGTGCGGTCGATCGACGCCGGGCTCGCGGCGATCGACCCGGCCACGCTGCGGGAGCGGTTCGATCCGGCGGCGATGACCACCGCCGAGATCTATCCGGCGATCTGGAGCGGGGGCGAGGAAGCCTTCGACAGCTTCCTCGCGCCCCGCTTCCAGGAACTGCGCGAGTTCTACCGCACCGCGGCTGCCGAAGACGCGGCCGTGCTGCTCGCCATCACCTGACGCCGGCGCAGATCGCGTCGTCGATCAGCCGCATGGTGCGCTCGTGCACGGCGAACACCGCCTTTTCGTCGGCGAGCTGGGTGCTCAGCGACACCACCGCCACCCGATCGCCGTCCGGGCTGACGCCGTTGGCGGTGCTCATGCCGGGCACGTCGCCGCCGTGCGCCCAGTATCCGCCGCACCGGTTCGGGACGAACATGACGCCCAGGCCGTACCGGGCACCCGGCAGGTAGTCCTGGAAGGTCTCGGCGAGCACCGTGGACTGCAGCTGCGCCATCTGCTGCGGCTTGAGCAGCCGGCCGCGCTGCAACGCCTGCCAGAAGCGGGCCAGGTCGCTCGGTGTGGTGATCAGGTTGCCGGCGGCACCCGCGCCGGACGTGTTCCACACGGTGGTGTCGGAGAGCTCGCCGCCGGGCTCCCACTGCTGGTAGCCCTTGGCGTGCGGGTTCGGCACCCACGGCCGGTCACCCGGCGCGGACGTACGACGCAGCCCCAGCGGCCGGAGGATGCGGTCGCGTACCTCGACGTCCCACGGTCGGCCGGTGACCTCTTCGATGATCATCCCGGCGAGGATGTAGTTGGTGTTCGAGTAGTCCCAGTGCGTGCCGGGCGCGAAGCCGGGCTCGTGCTTCATCGCGATGGCGACCAGGTCGGCCGGGTCGTAGTGGTCGAACCGGTGCGCCCGGAAGCCCTCCTCGGAGGTCAGCGCCGCCATGTCGTTGGTGTAGTTGAAGACGCCGCTGGTGTGTTGCAGCACCTGGCGTACGGTGATCTTCCGGCCGTCGTTGCCGTTGCCCGCGACCACACCGGGCAGCCAGCGGTCCACCGTGTCGTCCAGCGACAGCCGGCCCTCCCCGACGAGTTGGAGGACGGTCACCGCGACGTACGTCTTGGTGTTGCTCCCCATCCGGAAGTAGCCGTCGAGCGGCACCGGCGTGCCGCGCTTCAGGTCACCGACGCCGGCCCGGGCCCGGGCGGTGACGCCGTCGACCCGGGCGAGCGCCTGAACGCCGGTGATCCCGAGCCGGTGCAGATCGTCGGCCGCGGTCTGAAGCGGGCGGTTCGTGGCGGCGGCAGGTATCGCGGTGCCGGCGATGACGGTCGCGGCTAGTGCGGTGGCGAGGCCCCAACGGGCGAGATGTCGTCGCATGAGAATCAACCTATGAAGGGTTTCGATGGGTTCCCATCCGGCGACCACCCCGGCTGGTGGTAGGGCTATCCCCACCCCTAGGTTGAGGAACGCCATGGGACGACATCGATCGAGTCTCGGAACGTTGCTCCACCATGTTCACGTGAGTGGCCCCCTGACACGTGCCGCGCTGGCCGAGCGGATGGGCGTCAACCGCAGCACGGTGCTGGCGCTGACCGCCGAGCTCGTCGCCGCCGGCCTGGTCCGCGAGGAGCATCCCGCCGCCACGACCGGTGCCGGCCGTCCGTCGCTGCTGGTCCGCCCGGAGTCCGAGCGGGTGTGCGTGCTCGCCTTCGACGTCGCGGTGGACCGCCTGATCGCCGCGCGGGTCGGGCTGGGCGGGCCGATCCTGGACCGGCGGGAGACGGTCCGGCCCCGGGCCGGCGCCGACCTGGCCACCGTGGTCGGCAACCTGGCCGCTCTGGGCCGCGAGCTGATCGACGCGATGCCGCCCGGCGCGACCTGCGTCGGCGTGGGCGCCTCCTACTGCGGCATGGTGCGCCCCCGCGACGGCATGGTCCGGTACGGGCCCGCGCTGGGCTGGGTGGACCAGGCGTTCGGCGCCGAGCTGGCGCAGGCGCTCGGCCTGGGCCTGCGGGTGGCCGTCGGCAACGAGGCCCACCTGGGTGCCCGCGCCGAGTACGAGCGCGGCGCCGGCGTCGGGTCGCCCGACCTGATCTACCTGCACGGCGACGTCGGGGTCGGCGGCGGCATCCTGGTCGGCGGCAAGCCGCTCGGCGGCGAGGGCGGGTACGCCGCCGAGGTCGGGCACATGCTGGTCAACCCGGTCGACGGCCGCCCGTGCCTGTGCGGTTCGGCGGGCTGCCTGGAAGCCGAGACAGGCGAGTACGCGCTGCTGGCCGCCGCCGGCCGCAGCGACGGCCAGATCGGCCGGGATGCCGTGCGTGCCGTGCTGCGGGACGCGGCCGCCGGCGACCCGGTCGCGGCCGCCGCGGTCGCCGAGATCGGTGACTGGCTGGGCATCGGCGTCGCCAACCTGATCAACCTCTTCAACCCCGGCGTAGTTATCTTCGGTGGCATGCTGCGTGACGTGTACTCCGGAGCGGCACCGCAGGTGGCGGCCCGGATCGCCGAGCACGCCATGCCGGTGTCCCGGGAACGGGCCAAGCTGCGCCTGTCCGGCCTGGCCGACGACGCCACCCTGCTTGGCGCCGCCGACCTCGGATTCGCCGCCCTGCTGGCCGACCCCCTCCCGGCTGCCGCCTCGTGATCCCGACCGACCGGCAGATCCGCGCCCTGCACGAGCGATTCGCCCCCAACCACGCCGCCTTCGAGCTGGTACACACCCACTGCGAGATCGTCTGCGCGCTGGCCGAGGAGCTGTACACCGGAGGCGACCTGGAGTTGGTGCGCGCCGGCTGCCTGCTGCACGACATCGGCGTCTACCGCCTCAACGAGACCGACAGCTACCTCCGGCACGGCGTGCTCGGTCACGAGCTGCTCCGCGAGCTCGGCCTCCCGGAGCAGCTGAGCCGCTTTTGTTCGCACCACACCGGCGTGGGCATCACCCGCGACGACGTGATCACCCTGGGCCTGCCGCTGCCGCCCGGCGATTACCTCGCCGAGACCACCGAGGAAGAGCTCGTGATGTACGCCGACAAGTTCCACTCCAAGACCAGCCCTCCGGTGTTCGTCACCGCCGACTCCTACGCCGTCAGTCTCAGCCGGTTCGGCGCAGGCAAGGTGGCGCGCTTCGCCGAGCTGCGAGACCGGTACGGCGAGCCGAACCTCGACGCGGCAGCCAAGCGCTTCGGCCACGCCGTCGTCTGACAACGGCCACCAGGGCGCGGCGCCGTAAAGCCTGCTGTTGGTCCGTCGGGCGGGCAGCGTGGCGGTTAACGGTGCCTACCAGCTCCGGTGCCGTTTGCCCGCGGTTCCGTCGGGCGGGCAGTGTGGTGCCTGATGGCGGCTACCAGGGTTCGGCGCCGTCCTCGCTGAAGAAGCCGGCGGTCGGCCCGTCGGCAGGAAGCGTGGCGAGCCGGACCGCGGCGACCGCGCCCTGCTCCGGGGTCCGCGGACCGGAGTGCCCGTTCATGTCGGTCGCGCAGTAGCCCGGATCAGCCGCGTTGACCTTGATCGGGGTGTCCCGCAGCTCGTTGGCATACGACACGGTCACCGCGTTGAGGGCGCTCTTCGACGAGTTGTAGGCAAGCAGCGGTGCCTCCGCGTACGGACCCTGCGGATCGCTGGTGATCCCGAGGGAGCCGAGACCGCTGGACATGTTGACGATCCGGCCGGCGGGGGCCCGGCGCAGCAGCGGCAGCAGGGCGTTTGTCACTGTCACCACGCCGTACACATTGGTGGCGAAAGTCCGCTCCAGCAGCTCGACCGGTGTCGCGCTGGGGGACTGGCCGCGTTCCAGCAGGATGCCGGCATTGTTGACCAGGATGTCCAGCCGGCCGTGCTCGCGGTCGATGCGGGCGGCGGCTGCCGAAACCGAGACGGGGTCGGTGACGTCGAGCTCGACCGGCACCGCGGTGATCCCTTCGGCGGCGAGCTTCTCGGCCGCTGCCGCTCCCCGGTGCACGTCCCGGGCCCCGACCAGCACCGTGAAACCGGCCGTTCCCAGGCCGCGTGCGATCTCGAACCCGATGCCCTTGTTGGCCCCCGTGACGAGGGCGACCTTCGTTTCGCTCATGCCATCGAGGCTGCCCTCCAGGCGGCGACGTGAGGAGAGACCGGCTCAACCACGGATTGGCAGACCCTGGTTGGTGGTGGCATCGCCGGTGTTGGATGGTCGGCATGGATCGCCGTCAGTTGGCCGAGTTTCTCCGCGACCGCCGGGCCCGGGTGAAGCCGGGCGACGTCGGGCTGACCGCCGGTGCCCGCCGCCGCACCCCAGGCCTGCGCCGGGAGGAGGTGGCCGGGCTGGCCGGCATCTCGGTCGACTACTACGCCCGCCTCGAGCAGGCGCGCGGCCCGCGGCCGTCCCGGCAGGTGCTCGCTGCGCTGGCCAGGGCACTGCGGCTGTATGACGACGAACGCGCTCATCTCTACCACCTGGCCGGCGAGGTGCCCGCCGCCCCGCCCGGCCCGAGCCGGGACGTGCCTGCCGGTGTCCTGCATCTGCTCGACCGGCTCGACGACACACCGGCGTATGTCATCGACGTGAAGTACGACATCCTCGCCTGGAACTGGATGGCCGCCGCCCTGCTCGGTGACCCGTCGACCTGGCCGGCGGACCGCCGCAACATCATCTGGAACCTGTTCACCGGTGAGCATTCGGCCGCGGCATTGACCGATCCACAGTCCGCCGCGTTCGCCGCCGAGTGCGTCGCTGACCTGCGTGCCGCCGCCGCGCAGTTCCCGCAGGACCCGGGCATCCACCAGCTGATCGCCCGGCTGCGCGCGGCCAGCCCCGAGTTCGTCCGGCGGTGGGAGCAGCTGGAGGTCTGCGTGCGGCGCGGCACCACGATCAAGCACGTCCACCACCCAGTGGTCGGTGACCTCACGCTCGAGTGTGAGGTGCTCGACATCGCCGGGCACGGCCAGCGCCTGATCATCTACGGCGCCGCGCTGGAGAGCCCGACCGCGGATGCGCTGAAGCTGCTCAGCGTGGTCGGCACTGACTGGACGGCTTCCCTGCCGAGCTGAGCAGCGCTTAGGCAAGCCGAGCTGGATGGGGCCGCGCCGGGCCGCGCCGGGCCGCGCCGGGCCGCGCCG
>NZ_JADQTO010000047.1 GCF_015704865.1 Actinoplanes aureus
GAAGGCCTCCGGTGCTGGTCAGTGGTTTCTCGACAACTCCACTGCATCGCTGGAGGCCTTCATCGTTCACAGAACCAGCTGATGATCGTCAGATCGAGTGGTCACACTTCCTCGACCAACGTCCCCGGACATCACAGCTAGCTAGCGGGTCAGGGCGATCGTGATCACGCCGGCGCCGACCAGGACGCCGGCCCAGAGCCGGTCCACGTTGAACCAGGCCCGGCGCAGGATGTTCAGCCCGACGAACTCGTAGACGGCCCAGCCACAGGCCGCCATCACGACGAACATCCCGACCGTGTGGACCCCGGCCGCGGCCAGCCCTTCGAGGGCCGCCGCCGGGGATCCGCCCGAGCCGGTTCCGGCCGGGAGCGGGTGCCCGGCGTGGCCGCCCGGCAACGCCGTGGTCGCCAGCACCGGAAGCAGCATCAGCCCGGCACCGTGCGCCGACGACATCAGGAACGACCAGCCGGTCAGCTGAGCCGCGTTCAGCCGCATCCCGGCCCAGCGGAAGTGCCGCTCGGAGAGCAGCCGCCACAGCCCGAACCCGACCAGGATCAGGCCGCCCACGATGCCGACGACGTTGGCGGCCACCACCGACCGGGTCGCCGAGACCACCGCCGCGACGATCGCGACCGAGCCGAGATGGCCGGCCGCGATCGGCGGCAGCGAGCGGAAGAACACCGTGCGGCTGCGCTCCTGCATGCCGCGCGCGACCGCGAACAGCCACCCCATCGCGGGGTTCAGCCCGTGGAACGCACCCAGCGCGAGGAGCGCGCCGTACTGGGTCCAGGTCACTGCGAGGGGAAGCAGTACGAGTCGGACGACGCGTCCCCGCCCTGCAACCGGGTCTGGTGCACCCGCCGCCCGCGGAACTCGTCGCCGTGCGGGAAGAAGCGCGGATCCAGGGTGAACGCGTCCTCCGTGACGTCCACCTTGGCCAGCCACGCGCCGACGCCGTTCGGGTAGAACTGGTCGTCCCAGGCGCCGTAGAGCGAGTTGGTCACATAGACCCGCTTGCCGTCCCGGGACACCTCGACCATCTGCGGGCCACCGGCGAGCGGCTCGTCCGGGAAGGACGGGTGCGGCGTACGCCGGACGATCCCGCCCAGGTGCACCGAGCCGGCCTCGACCGGGTGGAACGGGTCGCTGACGTCGTACCGCTTCAGTTCGCCGGTGCCCCAGCAGCTGACGTACAGATACTTGTCGTCCACGCTCAGATCGATGTCGCTGACCAGCGGCGGAACGGCCGAGAACGGCTGGAGGGCGGGCGGCAGAACGGCGGCGTCGGCCGGCTCCGCCGGGATGTCGATCACCTTGACGACCTTGAACTCGCCGCCGTCCCGGTGCCACAGCCAGATCGAGGCGGACAGATCCTCGACACTGACCACGACGCCGACGAACCCGTACGTCTTCGCCGGGTCGTGGGCGGGGCGCAGCTCGAGGGTCATCTGGTACTGGTCGCCCAGGTCGACGGTCTGCGCCAGGGTGCGCTTCGCCAGATCCCAGAAGTGGATCCGGTGGCCGTACTTGCGGCCCAGCAGCAGTTCGGGGACGAGACCGTCCTCGATCATGTTCGGCGTGCCCCACTCCGAGGTGACGAGCACGTCCTGGGTGAGGTGCCACCAGAAGTCGTACGCCAGGGTCTGGTCGCCGCGGTCGGCCTCCCACTGTCCGCGTACCTCGAAGGTGGTGTGATCGAGGACCGCGATGCCGCCGGGTCCGTCACCACCTTGACCCGCGCCCAGCGCGGAGATGTAGATGCCGTCCGGCCCGCAGTGGACGGTGTGCGGCCGGGAGTAGTCCGCCTTGCTCGCCAGTTCCTCCGGCGGGATCTCCTTGACCACCCGCGGGTTGCGCGGGTCGTCCTTGATGTCCAGCACATAGATCCGCGACGACCGCAGGCCGGGAACGATCAGATAGCGGCGCTCGACGTGCGGGTGCGGCGCGGTCGGGCAGAGCGCGCTGCTGCACGCGTTCCAGCCGAAGTGGTGCAGCTCGTCGCCGGTGTGCGGCAGGTCGGTCCAGCCGACCACGGTGCCGTAACCGGCGGATGCGGGATCGGTGTCGACGACCGCGATCGCATCCGGCCGTTCGGCCGTGCGGTCGAATGCCGCGATGTACGCCAGCTTCTCGGCCGGTGCACCCGCGGCGTCACTCGGGGAGGGATAGAAGGTGGGATCCGGGGTCCATCGCGTCATGGGCTCATCCTCGCCCTACGACAAGATCGTGACCAGAGTCACAACTGTCAACAGCTTGTCAACGCGCTTCCAAGGGCAGGCGGACCAGCACGGTCGTTCCGGCCTCCCCGCCGGTCAGCTCGATGCTGCCGGAGTGCTTCTCCACCACCGCGCGGCTCAGCGTCATGCCCAGCCCGCTGCCCGGCAGCACCCGATCGTGGCCGCGGGCGGTCCGGTAGAGGCCGGTGAACATCTGCTCCCGCTCGATGCGCGGCACGTCGCCCGCGGCGTCGGAGATCGCGAGCTCGGCGGTACGCCCGGTGCTGCGCAGCGTCACCTCGATGTGCCCGCCGTCCGGGCTGTACCGGACCGCGCTGCCGAGCAGGTTCTCCACGATCTGCCGCAGCCGCTCCCGGTCGCCGGGGAGGATCAGCTCGCCCGGCAGTTCCGCGTCGATCACCACGGGCGCCCCGTCGATCGCCGTCCGGGTCCGGTCCACCACGTCACGAACCACCGCGGCCAGGTCCATCGGGGTACGGCGTACGTCCGCGTGCCCGGCGTCCAGCGCGGACAGCTCCAGCAGCTCGTTGATGATCTCCCGGAGCTGATTGGTGTTCCGCTCGATCACCGCGATCAGCCGCGGACCGTCCCGGACCAGGGTCTCCTCGTCCGCCTCCCGCAGCAGCTCGGTGTACGCGCTGATCGAGGTGAGCGGGGTGCGCAGCTCGTGACCGATCAGCGCCAGGTACTCGTTCTTGCTCCGGGTCAGCTGGAGTTGCAGGTTCTCCACCCGGCGCCGCTCCACGAACTGCCCGAGATGCGCGGCGATCCCGGACATCAGGGCGACCAGCTCCTCCTCCGGGTCCTCCACCGCGTCCGCGAAGACGGTCAGCACGCCGATCGGCCCAGCCCCGTCGTGCACCGGGATGGCGAGCGCGGTGTGCAGCCGCTCCGTCGCGGTGTCCGGCGAGATCAGGCTCTGCGGGCGGCCCACGTCCCGGATCCAGAGCGGCTTGTCCACCTGCCAGGCGCGTCCGGCCAGCCCGTGCCCGTACGGCAGCTCCTCCGGAACCACGATCTCGGACGGCCAGCCGGGGGCGCTCCAGCGCGCGGCCGGCCGGATCGTCCCCTCGTCGACCATCCACAGCTCGGCGTGCACCCAGTCCAGCGTGGCGACCACGGCCTCGAGGACCCGCGGCCCGGCCGCCTCGATGCACGGCGCCTCGGCCAGCGCGGTGGTCACGGCCAGTTCGCAGCTGCGGAACCGCTCCGCCCGCCGCTGCCGGGTGACGTCCTGCACGGCCTGCACCGCGCCGACCACCCGGCCGTCCAGGCCGTGGATGGGCTGGGCGTCCATCAGGAAATGCCGGGTACGCCGGCTGCGCCCCTCCAGCGCCACCGGCACGTCCCGGATCCGCTCGCCCTGAAGAGCGCGGTTCAACCCGAGGTCGTCCCTGGTCAGCGGCGTCCCGGTGGCGTCGGTGAGTCCGGACGCCAGGTCGGTGTCCTCGCCCCAGAGCCGGCGCATCCGCTCGTTCATGAACACGACACGACCGGAGGCGTCACAGGCGGTCACCCCGTCGTGCAGGCTGTCCAGCACCGCGTCGAGAAACCGGTGCTGCTGCTCCAGCTCGTACCGGGCCAGTTGCTCACCGATCAGCAGGGTGGCCACCTCGGCCGCCTCGGCCACCGCGGTGATCTGCTCCGGTGCCCACTCCCGGGGGCGGTGGTCGTAGACGCAGCACACCCCCAGCACCAGGCCGAACCGGTCGTGCACCGGATAGCCGAGATAGGCGCCGCCGTCCCTGCGCAGGATGCCGTCCGGGACGCGGGCGTCGTCCTGCGCGTCGTCGATGATCACCGCCCCGCCGGTACGCACCACGAGCCCGCCCAGCGAGTCGTCCAGCGTGGTCTCGGCGACCACCTCCCAGTCGGCGGAGACGCCCCAGCCGCCGTAGAGCCGCAGCCGCGTCCCCTCGACGAACTGGACGCACGCGCTCGGCGCCTGCGCGGCCCGGGCCACGAGCGCCGCGAGCTGGTCGGCCGAGCCGCTGGTCAGCACGCCCCGGTGCAGAACCGGCCCGGCGGCGGTGGCCTCCGCGAGCGCCTCCCGGAAGATCCCGGCCCGCGGTGGCGCCGGTGTCCCGCTCGGCAGCCCGGTGCGCAACGTCTCGGTGGCAGCCGTCGGCGAGCTGGGATGCTCGTCGACGGCTGTCCCCCCGTAAGGCTCGGCCGGGCGCGCGAGCCCCGCGGCTTTCGCCGCAGGCGTCCTTCCGGATCGCCCGGCGCGGTCGCCGGGGTCATCTCGCCGCATGGCCGACCTCCACACCCCAGGGTAGTGGCGCGAATACCCTAAAAGCGGCGAAATGGCAGACCGTCGACCACGCTTGGATCAGGCTTTCGCGTACCGCAGATCCGTGATCGGACGGCCGGCCGCCTTGCCACGCTGCTCGAACTTGGTCGCCGGCCGCCGGTGCGGCGTCGCCGGCACGCGGCGCAGCCCCGGGTCCGCGTCAAGCGTCTCCGCCATCGCCACCGCGTAGTCCGGCCAGTCGGTGGCGCAGTGCAGAATCCCGGCCGGCCGCAGCCGCTCCCGCAGCAGCGCCACATTCCCCGGCTGAATCAGGCGGCGCTTGTGATGCCGGGCCTTCGGCCACGGATCCGGGAAGAACACGTGCACCGCGTCCAGCGTCCCCGGCGCGATCCGGTGCACCAGCTGCATGGCGTCACCGTGCGCCACTCGCACGTTCGTCAGCCCCAGCTCGCCAGCGAGCGCGAGCAGGTTGCCGATGCCCGGCGTGTGCACCTCGACGCCGAGAAAATCCCGGTCCGCCTCGGCCGCGGCCATCGCCGCCGTCGCATTCCCCATGCCGAAACCGATTTCCAGTACGACCGGAGCACCGCGCCCGAACAACGCGGTGAGGTCCAGCGGACTCCGATCACCATCAGTGATCGTCAGCCCGAACCGCGGCCAGAGTTCCGCGTGCGCGTCGGCGTGGCGGGCGCTCATCCGCCCCCGCCGCGGATGGAAGGTGCGGATGGGGCGGTGGGCAGCGGTCTCGGTGTCACTCATGGCGGCCCCACGATACGGCCGCCGCCGTCACGTCACGAAATCGCGGCGGGCTGAACGCTCGGCTGGGAGCCGGAGCGGAACGGGGTCCGCGTACCGTTCGCCAGCCCGACCACGGTCACCCACGAGCCTCCGGAGCCCTGGCTGGTCACCACGGCCCGGCTGGCGTCGACGTAGTCGAGCTCCCGGTCCAGGGCGCCGCCGACGGTACGCTTGGCGCCGGTCACCGTGTCGTACTCGACCAGGTGCACCGGCTTGTTGTCGGCCGCCGTCTCACCCTCCTGGTACGCGGTGAACGCCAGCTTCGCCCCGTCCGCACGCCAGCTCGGCACCACGGCGAAGCCCCGGTTGTGCAGACTGCCCCCGCCGTACGCGGCCACGGTCTTCTCCGCGCCGGTGGTCACCGTGCCGATGCTCAGGCAGGCGTCGTAGACCGACTCACAGTCCCCACCGCGGAACGCCACCCGGGTCCCGTCCGGCGACCAGGCCACCGCGTCATCGGTGCGGAGCCGGTCGTTCAGCGTCCCCGACGCGCTCCGGCCACCGGCCGTCGCCTCCGCGGGCAGGGCCGCGCCCCGGCAGTCCCGGGGGAAGAGCACCTCCGGCTTCGCGGCCGCAGCCGTCGCCGAGATCCGGTACACCCCGGGCCCGCCGCTGCAGGAGAGCGACCCGAACGCGATCCACTTCCCGTCCGGCGACCAGGACGGCCCAGCCGCGGCGCGGGTGCTGAGCCGCCGCTGACCGGTGCCGTCGGCCCGCATCGTCCACAGCTGCCCGGCCTTCAGGAAGGCGAGTTGCCGGCCGTCCGGCGACCAGCGCGGCCGGGTGTGTCCACCGCCGGTGGTCAGGCGCTTCTCAGTCGCGCCCTTGCTGACGTAGACGTCGCCCGCACGGACGTACGCCACCTGACTCGGCAGCGTGGCCGCGGCCTGGGCCGCGACCGGCTGGAGGAGCGAAGCTCCCATACCGAGCGCCGCCGCCAGCGTCACCGTTCCCGCGATCTTCTTCATGGCCGAACGCCCCCCGAGGTTCTGCCTTACGCCTTCCACTTGAAGGAATCGTCGCAACCGGCCCGCACCTAAGAAGTTCCCTCGCGGATACCCAAATAATTCCTGTCGTATCGGCCATATCGCCATCCCCGAACGGCCGACCTGCTACCCGCGCAGATACAGCGCCGCGACGGCCCCGAGCAACAGCATCCCGCCGGCGATCGTGCTCCCGGCGAGCGGTTCACCGATCAGGAGCACGGCCAGCAGCGCCGCGGTGAGCGGTTCCAGCAACGTGACGATCGCTGCCACGCTGCCCGACGTGTGCCGCAACCCGGAATAGAACATCGCGTAGGCCAGCGCCGTGGTGATCGCGCCGGCATAGATCAGCAGCGCGACCGGAGCCGGCTTTGGCGGGAAGGCGAGGCCTTCCAGCGCCGCGAGCGGCGCCAGCGCCACCGCGCCGACCAGGCACGACAGCGTGGTCATGACCAGCGGGGGTACGCCCTGCGCGGTGTGCCGGCTGACCGCGGTGCACGCGGCGTAGACGATCCCGGACGCCACCGCCGCGGCCAGGCCCAGCCCCGCGGTGGCCGCACCGGGTTCGATCGTCGCGCCGCCGATCAGAACCAGACCGGTGATCGCCGCGATGGAGGCACTCAGAGTCGCCGGGCTGGGCCGCTGCCCGGTACGCAGCGTCTCCCATGCACTAAGCAGCACCGGCGCGAGCCCGAGGCTGACCACGGTCGCGACGCTGACCCCGCCCAGCCGGACCGCGACGAAGTAGAGCGCCTGGTAGGCAGCGAGCCCGACCCCGGCGGCGGTGGTCGCCAGCGGCGCCGCCCGGAAAGCCGCCAGAATCCGCCGCCACACGGGCAGGCCGATGGCGAGCAGCACGACCGCGGCGACGGCGAGCCGATAGAACCCGATGGCGAGGGCACCCAGGCCGGTACGCCCGGCGACGACCTGGACGACGACACCGGTAGTGCCCCAAAGCACCCCGGCGGCGGACAGTTGCAGAAAACTCAGCCGGTTCCCGGCAGAGGACAGAGAGGTGGACACGCGCGCTCCGGAAGGTGAGTCGAATCAGGCCGGCGGCGGAGCGCAGCACAAGATCACCGTACGAGCGCAGCTCGATCGGTGCGGGGGCGCTCCGGTCAGGAGCGCGGCGGCGGCAGAATGCCCGGGAACAGACTCACGGGCGCAGCGTAGACGTTTCAGCCCCACCCCCCACCCGAATATCCGGGCCGGCCCACCCCCACGCCTAGAGAGCCTTCGTGGTCAGGGTCGTGTCCGGCCCAACGTGGGCGCTGTCTGGCGGCCGTTGAGACAGCATTGAGCGTGGGCCAAGCAAGATCACCCTGACTACGGAAGCCCTTTAGAAGCCGGCCAGGCAAACCGGCATGCAGCCACCAACGGCGCGCTGGTCAGGTGCGCAGGCGCCGGCCGAGCAGGACCGGCCGTCGTGTAGATACCGAATGGCGAGCTGGTTGGGTGCGTGGGCGACGGCTGGGTGGGGTCGGCCGTCGTGCAGGTACCGAATGGCGAGCTGATGGGTGCGTGGGCGACGGCTGAGTGAGTCGCCTGCGGCTGCCGCGGATGACGAGGACAGGGGCGCGCCGGGATTGTGGATTGGACAGGAAGCCGGAACGCACAACGTCCCCCGGCGTGGCAGCTCTCCGGGGGACGTTGGCGGGGAGGGTCACTGAGGGCCTGGAGGGAACCCCCGCGCCCCCGCCCCACCGGCCGGAAGGGCCGCCAGCCGGCGGAGCCAGACGGCAGGCGAGCCCCGCGGTCGAGCAGGTCGAGGCGGAGGTCCGGCTGCGCGGTGGGGCGGGTTCAGACGGAGGTCTGGCCGCGCGGTCGAGCAGGTCCAGGCGGAGGTTCGGCTGCGCGGTGGGGCGGGTTCAGACGGCAGGCGAGCCGCGCGGTCGGGCAGATTCGGGCGGAGGTCTGGCAGCGTGGCAGGAGTGGGTCAGGCGGCAGGGGTGGCGGTGGCGGCCCACATCGCGGTGAAAGCGGCCGCCTCGCCGGCGAGCCAGCTCTCGATGTCGGCGGGGCGTGCGGCCGGGTCGATGCGGTGGGTGACGCCGCGGCGCAGGTCGACGAGGGTCGGCTCGGCGTTGGGCAGGATCTGGTCCATGTGGCGGGCCATCAGGTGCAGCATCGCGGTCGCTGCCTCGGCGCTCGGCGGCTCCTCGTCGAAGTGCAGCCGGACGGCCTCCCGGCGGCCGTCCTCGTAGCGCAGGCCGAAGTGTGGGTTGATCTTCACAGCGAGTGGGCCGACCGTGGCGATGGCGTCGCGGGTCTGGGCGAGGCTGACCTGATCCGGGTCGCCGAGCGAGGTCAGGTAGGTGCGGGCTCCGGCGCTGATCGCCTCGTACAGCGGCTTCCAGCGGTCCTTGACCAGATCGGTCACGCCGGTGAGATAGCTGCCGCCGGTGCGGAACGCGATGTCCGCCTTCAGCGCCTTCACGAGCTGGCCGTGCGGGTTGAACCCGCTCCGCCGCTCCCGCTGGCGGCGCAGCCCGCCGACGAACGTGGCCTTGGCGGGGCCGGTACGGGACACGTACCGAGTGAAGCCGAGCATCGTCGCATACGGCGGGATCACGGGCACGGGGGTGGTCGAGATCGTGGACATGGTGGACGTGGTCACGTCGGTCTCCTCACTCGCGCTGCGCGCACTCCAGACGCCTGAAGATCCGCAGCTCAGGGCCCCTCTTTCGTACATACATACTAATCGACGGGTACGACATTCCCAACTGGACGACGCCTCCGCCCGCCCGATGCCGGAGACTGTCGAGATGGCCTTGATCCGCTGCGACTTCGACTCCGAGGCGCTGGAGATGAGCACCTCCATGACGGTGCTGCTACCCGGCGGCGACCGTGACGACAGACCGCCGCCGCTGCTCTACCTGCTGCACGGCCTCACCGACGACCACACCGCGTGGACCCGGTTCAGCTCGGTGGAGCGCTATGCCGAGGAGCGGGGCCTGGCCGTGGTCATGCCCCAGGTGCATCGCAGCTTCTACGCCAACGAATCGTCCGGGATGCGGTTCTGGGACTTCCTCTCGGCGGAGCTGCCCGAGGTGGTCAGCCGGTTCTTCCGGGTGTCCACCCGGCGCGAGGACACCTTCGTGGCCGGGCTGTCGATGGGTGGCTACGGCGCGATCAAGTGGGCGCTGCGGGAGCCGGAGCGGTTCGCCGCCGCCGCGACGCTGTCCGGAGCGCTCGATCTCGCGTACATCCAGGAACATGACCTGCGCCCGCACATGCGTGCCCTGGTCGCCCGGGTCTTCGCCGACCGGCACGTCGCCGGCGGCGACGAGGATCTGATGCATCTGGTCCGCGTCGCGGACCGCGCGGCGCTGCCGCGGCTGATGCTGCGCTGCGGCAGCGAGGATCACCTGGTGGCGCAGAACCGGCGCTTCGTGCAGGCCTGCGCGCGGGCCGGGGTCGAGCTGGACGCGGGCTTCGGGCCGGGCGGGCACACCTGGGAGTACTGGGACCAGCAGCTCCCGGCCGTTCTCGACTGGCTGCCGATCAAGCGCTGAGAAAAGCCGGCCGCGTACGACGCGGCCGGCTGTCCTCAAGAATCGACGACTACTCGTCCCGGCTCTGCTCGGCGAGGAAGCGTTCCAGCTCCGCCCCGAGCTCCTCGGCGGTCGGCAGCGCGGCGTCCGAGTCCGCCAGCAGGTTGCCCTGCCGGCCGCGGAGGAACGCGTCGTACTGCGCTTCGAGGGAGGTGACCAGCCGGCCGGCCTGCTCGTCGTCGGCGATCTGCTTGTCGACCTCCTCGCGGACCAGCGCGGCGGCCTCGCGCAGCCCGCCGGTCGGCAGGGCCAGGCCGGTGCTGGCGGAGACCGAGTCGAGCAGCAGTTCGGCGGCGGCCGGGTAGCCGGTCTGGGCGAGGTAGTGCGGAACATGGGCCGCGTACCCGAGGGCGTCGTGGCCGGACTGCCCGAGGCGGAGCTCGAGGAGGTTGCCGACGCTGGCCGGCACCTGCACTCGCTGTAGCCAGGACTCGTGGTCGCCGAGCAGGCGCTTGTCGGTGGCGTGTGCGGTGACGCCGACCGGCCGGGTGTGCGGCACGGCCATCGGGATGGCGTTGAGGCCGACGGTGACCCGTACGCCGAGCTGCTCGATCAGCGCGGTCACCGCGGCGATGAACCGCTCCCACTGCAGGTCCGGCTCCGGGCCGGCGAGCAGCAGGAACTGGTTGCCGAGCTGGTCGCGAACTAGGTGCAGGGCGAGCCGCGGGTCCTCGTAACTCTCGAAGTGATCGGCCACGAAGATCATCGGAGGGCGACGGGACCGGTAGTCCAGGAGCTGATCGAGGTCGAAGGTGGCGATGACCTCACTATCCAGGTGCTCCAGCAGGTGTTCCCTGGCGAGCTGGATCGCGCTGCCCGCGTCGACGAAACCGGTGAGCGCCTGAATGAGCACCGGGCCGTCCAGGACCGGCAGGTCACCGGCCACCTCGTAGAGCCCGTGTGGATCGAGCACGCTGCGGACCTCCTTGAGAACGAGCGGGTTTTAATGCCAACAGTCAAACAGCGACGTTCATTCCATCACCCGCGATGATCACGTACGTGCGCCCACCCGTCACAATGAGGTGCAGATCGACGTCTTCGGCCCCCCTTCGGAGTGATCTGTGACTCAAGACATCGCCACCCCCACCGAGACCACCGCCCCTCCCGGGAACCTCTGGTCCCGGATGAAGGCAGACCCGCAGTACGCCCCCGAACACCTGGCCCTGGAAGCGGTCCGACGACTCGGCCCGGAGGCCCGCCGCTGGGCCGAGCAGAAGCGCGCAGAGCGGCCCGACCTGGGCCCCGACGAGCTGGCCGCCCTCGCGGCCCGGCACTTCACCACGCTGGCCAGGGTCTCCGGTGCGGTCTCCGGTGCCGCCGGGCTGCCCGGTGCGGTGCTCGACGTCGGCGTCCTGGCCTGGACCCAGGCCCGGATGGTGCTGCACATCGCCGCGGCGTTCGGCGCCGATCCGACCGCGCAGGAGCGGGCTACCGAGTTGCTCGTGCTGCAGCGCGTGCACAAGTTCGGCGAGACCGCGCGCATCGCGCTCGGAGTCGCGGCCGGGCGGGAACGGGCGAGCCGGCTCTTCACCGGCGCCTCCGGGCGGCCGCTCACCCGGGTGATGATGACCATGGGTGTGCGGCTCGCGCAGATGGCCGGGATCCGCGCGGCGCGCAAGGTGTTCGCCAAGATGATCCCGGGCGCCGGCATGATCCTCGGCACCTGGGTCAACTCGGCGGCCACCAAGGATCTGGCCCGGCGCGCCGCGATCCACTACCGGAACGACTAAGCATCGCGGGCGGCGGCCCGATCTCCCTGACGTGCTGGGATATCGCAAGAGGTCGGCCGTCGCCCTGTCCGCCATCGTGGTGCCGCTCCTGCTCGCGGGCTGCGGCTCCGCGGCGAAGCCGGTCGAGGAGGAAGCGACCGGCGGAGCGGAGTGGATGCTCGTGGAGGAGGGCAGGGCCACTCCGTCACCCACGGTCAAGCCCGGCAAGCCCTGGCCGACCCCGTCCGAGACGCTGCCCACACTCCCGGCCGCGAGCAACCCGCCGGCCGCCACGCCGAGCTCGACCTGCACGCCCCGGCCGCGGGTCGGTGACGGCATCAACGCTCTGGGCGTCGTGCCGGGCAGCACCAGCGCCCAGGTGACCTGGTATCACCCGGGTGGCGGCAACATCGTCGACTACCGGGTGACTGCGATCAGCCAGGATCTCCAGGTCGGCACGCAGCGCGAGGTCGGCTGGACCAAGGCCGTGCCGGTGAAGTGCGGGGACATGACCACCACGGTCACCGGGCTGGAGCCGGGTACGCCGTACGTCTTCTCGCTCGACGTCGTGATGACCCAGACCGGACTGGAGGGCGTCACCACGAGCACCGTGGCGCGTTCGCAGGTGGTGAGCACCACCTGAGCCGCCGGTCGGGGAGTCTCTAAGCTTCCCGGCATGGAAGGCATCATCGACACCGTCGTACTCGTGGCGATCTCGGTCGTGGGCGCGGCACTGGCCCGCCGGCTGGGATTCGTGGCACCGCTGGTGCTGCTGATCGCCGGGCTCGGCCTGTCGTACGTGCCGGGCTTCCCGGAAGCGCACCTCGAGCCGGAGCTCGTGCTGATCGGGATCCTGCCGCCGCTGCTCTACGTGGCCGCGTTGCAGACCTCGGTGCCCGCGTTCCGGCTCGCTCTGCGGCCCATCCTGCTGCTCGCGGTGGGGCTGGTGGTGCTGACCGCGTTCGTGATCGGCTACCTCGTACACATGATGTTGCCCGCGGTCCCGCTTGCCGCGTGCGTCGCGCTGGGTGCCATCGTCGCGCCGCCGGACGCGGTCTCCGCGACCGCGATCGCGCGCCGGGTCGGGCTGCCGCGCCGGGTGGTCACCATCCTGGAGGGCGAGAGCCTGCTCAACGACGCGACCGCGCTGGTCATGGTGCGGGTCGCGGCGGGCGCGCTGGCCGGCGCCGCGGTCGGGTTCGCCGAGATCGCCGGCGAGGTGGCGCTCAAGGCCGGTGGCGGCCTGGCGATCGGTTTCGGCTTCGCGGTCGCCGCCGCCTGGCTGCACCGCAAGATCGAGGACCCGCTGCTGGACGACGCGGTGGCGCTGCTGACCCCGTTCATCGTCGTGATCGTCGCCGAGAAGCTGCACACCTCCAGCGTGGTGGCCGTGGTCATCGCCGGCCTGTATCTGGGACACCGGATCCCGTACCTGCTCTCCGCCTCCTCGCGGCTGCAGATGGACGCGGTCTGGCGGCTGGTCAACTTCCTGCTGGAAGGCGTGGTCTTCCTCCTGGTCGGCCTCCAGTTGCGCTCCGTGGTGAACAGCATCGAGACCGACATGACCACGACCCTGCAGGTCACCGCGGTGGTCTTCGGTGCGCTGGTGCTGATCCGGTTCCTCTGGATGTACCCGGCCACCTATCTCGCCCGGCTCATCCCACGGGTCCGCAACCGCGAGGCCCGGCCACCGGCGACCGTGCCGACCGTCATCGCCTGGGCCGGGATGCGCGGCGTGGTGACCCTGGCCGCGGCACAGACCCTGCCGATCCCCGGAACCGAGGACGTGCCGGAATACCCGCGCGAGCTGTTCGTCTTCGTCGCGTTCGCGGTCATCGTGCTCACCCTGCTGATCCAGGGCACGACTCTGCCCTGGCTGGCGAGGCGCCTCCGGGTAAGCGAGGACAGCAGCGCCCAGGACGCCCTCGCCGAGGCGGGTGTGCAGCATTCGGCGAGCCGGGCTGCCCTGGAAGCGCTGGAGGAGCACGCCGACGGCGCGCCGAAATCGGTCGTGGAGCGGCTCCGCGGGCTGGTCGAGAGCCGGTCCAACAACGCCTGGGAGCGGCTCGGCAGTCAGGAGCGGGAAACCCCCTCGGCGGCGTACGGTCGATTGCGGCGCGAGATGATCAAAGCCGAGCGGCACGTCTTCAAGATCGCCCGGAACGAGGGGCGGATCCCCGAGGAGGTGCTGGTCCGCGCCCAGCGCGAGCTCGACCTGGAAGAGTCCCAGCTGCAACGGAGTGACGATTGACCTGCCAGCATCTCAAGGAAGCGACCGACACCGCGCCGCTGAGCGCATACCCGGACGGCTGCCCGCAGTGCGTGGCCGAGGGCTTCCACAACTGGGTGCACCTGCGCCTCTGCCTCGGCTGCGGGCTGGTCGCCTGCTGCGACTCGTCGCCGCGCCGGCACATGTCCGCACACCACGCCGCCGAGGGGCATCCGGTGATGCGCTCCTTCGAACCGGGGGAGAACTGGCGCTGGTGCTTCGACGACGAACTGCTCGGCTGAGATGCGCGTCCTCGTGGTCGGGGCCGGCGCGACCGGCGGGTACTTCGGCGGGCGGCTGCTGGAGGCCGGCCGGGACGTGACGTTCCTGGTCCGGCCGGGCCGGGCGGCCCGGCTGGCCGAGCGCGGGCTGCGGATCAAGGGGCAGGCCGTGCTGCACCCGCGGACCGCGGTGAGCGGCACCTACGACCTGGTCCTGCTGGCGGTGAAGAGCTATCACCTGGAGGCGGCGATGGCCGATCTCGCACCGGCGGTCGGCCCGCGTACCGTGATCATCCCGCTGCTCAACGGCATGCGGCACGTCGATGCGATGGTCGGGGCGTTCGGCGCGGAACGGGCCTGGGGCGGCGTCTGCATGATCCATGCGACGTTGGACGCCGACGGCGACGTCGTACAGATGACCGGGCTGCACCGGATCGCCTACGGGCCGCTCGACGGCGGTCCGGACGACCGTCTCGAGGAGGTGACCGCGACGCTGACCGGCGCGGGCTTCGACGCGCGGCCGTCGACGGCGATCGTGCAGGAGATGTGGGAGAAATGGGTGCTGCTGGCCACCCTCGGCGCGGCGACCACGCTGCTGCGGGCCTCGGTGGGCGCGATAAACGCGGCGCCCGGCGGCGCGGCCTTCGGCCAGGCGCTCGCCGCCGAAGCGGTCGCGGTGGCCACCGCGGCCGGTCACCCGCCGCGCGCCAAAGCGCTGGCCATGCTCGAAGGCGCGATCTCCACGACCGAGCCGACGACCTCCTCGATGTACCGTGACCTCACCCAGGGCCTCCCGGTCGAGGCGGACGCGATCGTCGGCGACCTGGTCGCCGAGGCGGCCCGGCACGGCGTTGCGGTGCCGCTGCTGTCCGCGGCCTACACCGGGCTCGCCATCTACAGCGCGGCACGCTAGTCAGGCTTTTCCGGGGTACGCGTATCCGCCGTCCCGCCGAATTCGCACCTCCCGCCCTGCCGCGCGATCCGCCTGCCCGGTGACGGCCCCAGCGCGCCCGCCGGGACCATGCAGGTGGTCGCGCTCACCCCGCGGCGCCGGTTTCGGTCAGAGCAGGGCGGTGCGGGTGGCGGGGACGTGGACGAGCAGGCTCTCCGCCTCGCGGGACACCCGCCGGGCGTCGCAGGCGCGGGCCCGCTCGTAGACGGCGACGGTCTGCGCGGCGATCGCCGGCCAGCTGAAGTCCTGGCGGACGCGGTCCAGGGCGCGCAGGGCGAGCGCGCGGGCGTACTCGCGGTCGGCCAGCACCTCGCCGGTCGCGGCGGCCAGGGTGGCCGGGTCGCCGGGGAGGAACTTCACGCCGGTCACCCCGTGCTCGACGATCTCGGCGAGGCCACCGGTGTCGGCGACCGCGACCGGGGTGCCGGCGGCGGCCGCCTCCAGCGCGACCATGCCGAACGGTTCGTAGATGCTGGGCACCACGTAGCAGTCCGAGGCGCCCATCAGCGCGGTCAGCTCGTGCCCGCCGAGGAACCCGGCGAAGGTCACCCCGGGCGTGGCGACGGCTTCCAGTTCTTCCCGGTACGGGCCGTCGCCGGCGATCACCACGCGCAGGTCCGGATGCCGTTCCCGCAGGATCGGAACGGCGGCCAGCAGGTGCTGCACGCCCTTCTCGTAGACGAGCCGGCCGGCGTAGCTGACCAGGGGACCGTCGCCGGCGTACCGGGCGCGGGCGGCGGCGACCGCGCGGGGGCGGGACCGCCAGCGCAGCGTGTCGACCCCGTTGAAGACCACGTCGGTACGCCCGGCCGGCACCCCGAACAGGCGGCCCACCTCGCGTTTCATGTACGCCGAGCAGACGATCGTGCGGGCCGCCCCGGTCGCCAGCCAGCGCTCGATGTCGTCGATCGTGCGGTTGTGCGCGGCCGGCAGCCAGCCCTGGTGCCGGCCGGACTCGGTGGCGTGGATCGTGGCGACCAGCGGCACGTCCAGGTGGCTCTGGAGGGTCACGGCGGCGTGGGCGACCAGCCAGTCGTGGGCGTGCACCACGTCGTACCGGCCGGTGCGGGCGGCGGTGAGCGCGGCCCGGGTGAGTGTGTGGTTGAACGCCATGGCCCAGCCCAGCAGGTTTCCGCCGGACGTCTCGAAGGCGGGTGGATCGTCGGGGGCGCGGATCACGCGTACCCCTTCGGTGTATTCCTCCAGCAGCGCGCCCGGTGTGTGCCGGGTGACCACGGTGACCTCGTGCCCGGCCGCCGCCAGGGTGGTGGCGAGCGCGTGCACGTGCCGGCCGAGCCCGCCGATCAGCAGCGGCGGGTACTCCCACGACAGCATCAGGATCCGGGTCACAGTGAGTACCCTCGTTTCACTCGCAGGACCTCCGCGACCGAGCGGGCCGAGAACGGGCAGCCGGTGGCCCGGTGCGGGGCGTCGCCGTCCGCGGTCTCGCTCACCGAGCCGACACCCCACTCCGACAGGTGCGCCTCGAGACCGGTGAGCACACCCTCGGGCGGGCGGCCGGTGGCGGCGCAGGCGTCGGCGTACGGGCCGATCAGCCACGGCCAGACCGTGCCCTGGTGGTACGCCATGTCCCGGTCGTCCCGCCCGCCGCGGTGCCGGCCCTGGTAGCCGTACTCGTTCTCGGCGAGGGTGCGCAGCCCGAGCGGAGTGAGCAGCGTCTCCCCGATGGTACGGACGGCGGCGCCGCCGTGACCCCGCATCGGCGCGTGCGGCAGCGACCAGGCGAGCAGCTGGTTCGGCCGCAGCGACGGGTCGTCGTGGTGTGCGCCGGCCCCGAGCGGATAGGTGGCGGCGGGTCCCTCGACCACGTCGTACAGCCAGCCCTCCGGTGCCGGGAAGCGGGCGACGAAGGACTCCCGGGCCCGGGCGTGCCGGGCGCGCGGCTCGCCGTCGTCGATCCCGGCCTCGGCGAGCAGGTCGCACATGGCGGCCAGCGCGTTCACCCAGAGCGCGTTGATCTCCACGGGCTTGCCGATCCGCGGGGTGACCGGCCCGTCACCGGTCCAGCCGTTCATCCAGCTGCCGGCATCGTGCCCGGCCGGCGGGGACAGGCGCAGCAACTCGTCGGCCGGGTCCACACTGAGCGGCCCACTGCCGGAGAGCCGGCGCCGCAGCAGGCGGCCGAGCGGCATGGCGAGCTTGGCGGCCAGGTCGCTGTCGCCGGTCCGCGTGACGTGCCGGTCGACGGCGTGCGCCAGCCAGAGCGGCGAGTCCAGGCTGTCGTGGCGCTGCCACGGCTCCTCGGTCCTGGCGGCCGCGCGGGTCGCCATCCGGGTCCGGCTGATCAGCAGTTCCCGACCCTCGTCGGCCCGGCCGGTGTCCAGGAACAATCCCTCGTACGCGGTCATCGTGTCGCCGAGGTAGCCACCGAACCACGGGTAACCCGCCACCACGTCCGGCCCGTCGGGAGCCCGGATCACGAACCTGTCCGCGGCGAGGACGAGCGTTCCGGCGTACCCCTCTGCTTTTGCGGCGGTGACCAGGCGGTGAGCTCGCTCGCGCTCCGCGGCGATGACCACGGACGCGGCCGGCGGCCGTTCGCTCAGATCGCCGGCCCATGCCGAGATCTCCACCTGCCCGCCCGGCTCGACCTGCTGGAAGAACGTCCCGGCCAGGCAGAGGTCCTCGGTGGCGGACAGACCGCGGTCGGCCTCCAAGCGGGCGTGCACGCCCAGGTGCCACCCGCCGCCCGGCTGCCATCCGGGGCCGGCGAGACGGTACGCGTCCGCCACCACCACGCCGTCGGCCACCGGTTCGACGTTCAGCGGCGGGCCGTCGGCGTGCCGTTCGCCGTGCGCGTCCCGCCAGGTGCACATGGCCGCGATCGCCAGCCCGACCGGCCCGGGCGCGTTCACCACCCGGTGCACGACGGCGAGCGACGGATAGCCGTGCCGCAGCGCCAGTTCCCGCTCGATCACCACGTCGCCGATCCGCCACCGCCATCGGGGCAGACCGTCGGCGAGCGTGAACGTCTCCAGGAAGCGGTGCCCGGCCGGATCGACGGCACCGGACTCCCACTCGTGTGTGAAGAGCGCCACCTTGGTGCCGGAGTGCAGCGTCACCGTCAGATCAAGGGCAGCAAGGGCGGTGTGACGCACCGAGTCCTGACCGGAAACGGTCATTAGGGCGTGATAGCGGCGGGTGCGCAGCCCGCTCACGGTTCCCGTTGCATACCCACCGATCCCGTCAGCGACCAGCCACTCCCGGCCTCCGCCGCCGTCGTCGCTGAGGGAACCGCAAATCTGCGGCCCGAACGTGAACTGATCAGATTGCGGCACGATGCCTCAATGCTCATTTTGCGACACGCCAAACCCCCGGACGGGGAGATATCAGCGGCTAACCGGACAGTCGGGCCGACGTTAGCAGTCAGGTCCGCGAGAATGACCACTGACGCGGCCGCGCAGGGTTAGCCGGTCCCTCTGACGGGCAAGCATGCGCCCGCCGGCCGCGATTAGGCAGCGATCGGCCGAGGGGTGGGAGCACGACATGCAGGTCTGGCCTGGTCACCGGTACCCGCTGGGTGCCACGTACGACGGGACCGGCACGAACTTCGCGATCTTCTCCGAGGTGGCCGAGGCGGTCGAGCTCTGTCTGTTCGACCCGTCCGGCAACGAGCGGAAGGTGCAGCTCCACGAGCAGGACGCGTTCGTCTGGCACGCGTACCTGCCGGGGGTGGAGCCGGGCCAGCGGTACGGCTACCGCGTCTACGGGCCGTACGAGCCGCACCGGGGACTACGGTGCAACCCGCACAAGCTGCTCCTCGACCCGTACGCCCGGGCGGTCGACTCGGACATCGAGTGGCATCCGTCGCTGTACGCCTACGACTTCGCCAACCCGGACCAGATGTCGGACCTGGACTCGGCGCCGTACATGTCCAAGGGCGTGGTGGTGAACCCGTACTTCGACTGGGGCAACGACCGGCGCCCGGACATCCCGTACCACCACTCGGTGATCTACGAGACCCACGTGAAGGGCCTCACCCAGCGGCACCCGGAGATCCCGCGGGACATGCGCGGCACCTACTCGGCGATCGGCCACCCGGCGATCGTCGAGCACCTGAAGAGCCTCGGCGTGACCGCGGTCGAGCTGATGCCGGTGCACCAGTTCGTCCACGACAACCGGCTGCACGACCTGCGGCTGCGCAACTACTGGGGCTACAACACGCTGGGTTTCTTCGCGCCGTACCACGGTTACTCGGCGATGGGCTCGCTCGGCCAGCAGACCCAGGAGTTCCGGGGCATGGTCAAGGCGCTGCACGCGGCCGGCATGGAGGTCATCCTCGACGTGGTCTACAACCACACCGCCGAGGGCAACCACCTGGGGCCGACGCTCAGCCTCAAGGGCATCGACAACCGGACCTATTACCGGTTGGTGGACGATCAGCCGCAGTTCTACATGGACTACACCGGTACGGGTAACAGCCTCAACGTGCGCAGCCCGCAGAGCCTCCAGCTGATCATGGATTCGCTGCGCTACTGGGTCACCGACATGCACGTCGACGGCTTCCGCTTCGACCTCGCCTCCACCCTGGCCCGCGAGTTCTACGACGTGGACCGGCTTTCCACGTTCTTCGAGGTGGTCCAGCAGGACCCGGTGGTCGGCCAGGTCAAGCTGATCGCCGAGCCCTGGGACGTCGGGCCCGGCGGTTACCAGGTGGGCAACTTCCCGCCGAACTGGACCGAGTGGAACGGCAAGTACCGGGACACCGTCCGCGACTTCTGGCGCGGTGAGCCGGCCACCCTGGCCGAGTTCGCCTCCCGGATCACCGGCTCGGCGGACCTGTACCAGGACGACGGGCGCAAGCCGTTCCACTCGATCAACTTCGTGACGGCGCACGACGGGTTCACGCTCAACGACCTGGTCTCGTACAACGACAAGCACAACGAGGCGAACGGCGAGGAGAACCGGGACGGCGAGAGCCACAACCGGTCCTGGAACTGCGGCATCGAGGGGCCCAGCACCGACGAGAAGGTGCTCCAGCTGCGCGCCCGGCAACGGCGTAACTTCCTGGCCACCCTGATGCTCAGCCAGGGCGTACCGATGATCTCGCACGGCGACGAGCTGGGCCGCACCCAGCAGGGCAACAACAACGCGTACTGCCAGGACAACGAGCTGAGCTGGATCGACTGGGAGAACGCCGACGAGCAGCTGCTGGACTTCGCCCGCAAGCTGACCGCGTTCCGGCACCGGCACCAGGTGTTCCAGCGCCGCCGCTTCTTCACCGGGCTGCCGGTGACCGCCCGCGGCGGCGGCGACCCGCTCCCGGACCTGGAGTGGTTCACCCCGGACGGCCGGCAGATGGCCGGCGACGACTGGGGCAACGACTTCGGCCGGGCGGTGGCGCTCTTCGTCAACGGCGAGGGCATCCGCGAGCGCGGCCGGTACGGCCAGCGTCACGTGGACAGCTCGTTCCTGCTCTTCTTCAACGCGCACGACGCGCCGCTCGAGTTCACCACCCCTCCCGCGGAGTACGGGGAGAAGTGGGAAAGAGTCATCGAAACCGCCGATCCGTCCCCGGATCGCCCGTCCGTCGTGGAGGCCGGACACAAGATCTGGGTACCGGACCGATCCCTCATCGTGCTGGACAGGACGGTGTGATGCCCCCGAGCAGTACCTATCGAGTCCAAGTCCGCCCCGACTTTCCCCTGCAGGCCACCGCCGAGATCGCTGACTACCTCGCCGACCTCGGGGTGAGCCATCTCTACTCCGCCCCGCTGCTGACCGCGGCTCCCGGCTCCGAACACGGCTACGACGTGGTGGACCACTCGCAGGTCAGCCCGGCGCTCGGCGGTGCCGACGGCCTGCGATCGCTGAGCCGCGCGCTCCAGGCGGCGGACCTCGGCCTCGTGGTGGACATCGTGCCCAACCACGCCGGCGTGGCGGTTCCCGCCGTCAACCCCACCTGGTGGGACGTCCTGAAAAAAGGTCAGAAATCAGAATTCTCTGGGTTCTACGACATCGACTGGGAGCGCGGGCGGATCCTGCTGCCCGCGCTGGCCGACGACCCGGACGCGCTGGACGACCTGCGCATCGAGGACGGCGAGCTGCGGTACTTCGAGAAGCGGTTCCCGATCGCGGACGGCACCGGCGAGGGCAGCCCCCGCGAGGTCCACGACCGGCAGCACTACGAGCTGGTCAACTGGACCCGCGGCGACTCCGAGCTGAACTATCGCCGGTTCTTCGCGATCGTCGACCTGGCCGGCCTGCGGGTCGAGGACCCGGAGGTCTTCGACGCCACCCACGCCGAGATCCTGCGCTGGTACCGCGAAGGCATCGCGCAGGGCATCCGGGTCGACCACCCGGACGGGCTGCGCGACCCCGCCGGCTATCTGAAACGGCTGCGGGAGGCGGCACCGGACGCCTGGATCACCGTGGAGAAGATCCTCGAGCCGGGCGAGAAGCTGCCGGCCTGGCCGGTCGCCGGCACCACCGGGTACAACGCGATGGCCGCGGTCAACGGCGTCTTCGTGGACACCGGCACCGAGTCGTTCTTCGACACCCTGGACCACCACCTGACCGGCGGCACGACCTCCTGGCAGGACCTGGTCCACCAGTGCAAGTACACGGTCGCGACCGAGCTGCTCGCCGCGGAGCTCGGGCGCCTGGCTCGTCTCGTACCGGAGGTCGAGAACGCACCCCGCGCCCTGGCCGAGCTGGCCGCCTGCTTCCCGGTCTACCGCTCCTACCTGCCGTTCGGCTCCCGCTACCTGGCGCAGGCCCGCAGCGAGGCGGGGCGCCGCCGTCCGCAGATGATCGGCGCGCTCGACCAGCTCACCGCCCGGCTGCGCAATCCGGACGACGAGCTGGCGGTCCGTTTCCAGCAGTTCACCGGTGCGGTGATGGCCAAGGGGGTGGAGGACACCGCGTTCTACCGCTGGACCCGGTTCGTCGCCCGCAACGAGGTCGGCAACGACCCGGCGAAGTTCGGCGTCACCGCCGACGAGTTCCACGACGCGGCCGAGGAGTGCCAGCTCGAGTGGCCGGAGTCGATGACCTCCCTCGCCACCCACGACACCAAGCGGGGCGAGGACGTCCGGGCCCGGCTGGCGGTGCTCTCCGAGGTGCCCGGCGACTGGACCGAGGTGGTGCGCCGGTGGGTCCGGTTCGCTCCGCTCCCGGACCCGGCGCTCGCCCATCTGATCTGGCAATGCGCGGTGGGTGCGTGGCCGATCTCCCGGGAGCGACTGCAGGCGTACGCGCTGAAGGCCGCCCGGGAAGCCGGATCGGGTACGAGCTGGCAGCACCCGGACGAGTCGTTCGAGACCACGCTGCGGCAGATGGTCGACAAGATCTACGACGACCCGGCGCTGCACCGCGAGGTCGCCGATTTCGCCGCGTCGATCACCCCGCCCGGCTGGTCCAACTCGCTCAGCCAGAAGCTGGTGCAGCTCACCATGCCCGGTGTGCCGGACGTCTACCAGGGCACCGAGCTCTGGGATTACTCGCTTGTCGACCCGGACAACCGGCGCCCGGTGGACTTCGCCGCCCGCCGCGAGCTGCTGGGCCGCCTGGACGACGGCTGGCTGCCGCCGGTGGACGCGAGCGGCGCCGCGAAAATGCTCGTCACCAGCCGGGTGTTGCGCCTGCGCCGGCAGCGGCCCGAGCTGTTCTCCGGATACCGCCCGATCTTCGCCGACGGACGGGTGGGTGAGCACGTGCTCGCCTTCGACCGGGGCGGGGTGGTGGCGGTCGCGACCCGGCTGCCGGTCGGATTGTCACGCCACGGCGGCTGGCACGACACCGCGCTGTCACTGGACGGACATAGTTGGACGGAAGTGTTCACGAATACCAGCTACGGTGGGAATCGCCTGTCGGTGGCCGAGCTGCTGCAGACCTATCCCGTCGCTCTCCTGGTGAAAGAATGACTCTCTTCGAGGTTTGGGCGCCCGAGAAACCCGTGCGATTGCTGGTCGACGGTGCGGAGCGGGAGATGGAGTCCGGCGACGACGGCTGGTGGCGTCTCGACGTGCCGACCGCGTCCCCGGGCAGTGACTACGCGTTCGTTCTCCCCGGTGCCGACAGCCCGCTGCCCGACCCGCGATCGTCCTGGCAGCCGCAGGGGGTGCACGGTCCCAGCCGGGTCTACGACCACTCCGCCTTCACCTGGACCGATCAGGCGTGGACCGGTCGCCAGCTGCCCGGCTCGGTCCTCTACGAGCTGCACATCGGCACCTTCACCCCGGAGGGCACGTTCGACGCGGCGATCGAGCGGCTCGATCACCTCGTCGAGCTCGGCATCGACCTGGTCGAGCTGCTGCCGGTCAACGCGTTCAACGGCACCTACAACTGGGGTTACGACGGCGTCTGCTGGTTCGCGCCGCACGAGGCGTACGGCGGGCCGGACGGGCTGAAACGCTTCGTCGACGCGGCACACGGCAAGGGCCTCGGCGTGGTGCTGGACGTGGTCTACAACCACTTCGGCCCGAGTGGGGCGTACGCACCGATGTTCGCGCCCTACCTGAGCACCGGCAGCAACACCTGGGGCAGCTCGCTGAACCTGGACGGGCCCGAGGCCGGCGGGGTGCGCCGCTACATCATCGACAGCGTGCTGATGTGGCTGCGTGACTACCACGTCGACGGCCTGCGGCTGGACGCCGTGCACGCGCTGCACGACGACGGCGCGGTGCACCTGCTGGAGCAGATGGCGGTCGAGGTCGAGTCGCTCTCCACCGGCCTGGGCCGCCCGCTGTCGCTGATCGCCGAGTCCGACCTGAACGACCCGAAACTGATCACCCCGCGCGAGGCCGGAGGCTACGGCCTGCACGCTCAGTGGGACGACGACGTGCACCACGCCCTGCACGCACTGGTGACCGGGGAACGGCAGGGCTATTACGGGGACTTCGGCTCGCTGGACTGTCTGCGTACCGTGCTCGAAGGTGCCTTCTTCCACGCCGGCACCTGGTCCAGCTTCCGCGGGCGGCGGCACGGCCGCCCGGTGGACCGGCAGCGCGTTCCCGGCCACCGGTTCGTGGCCTTCCTGCAGAACCACGACCAGATCGGCAACCGGGCGGTCGGCGACCGCCTCACCGCCACGCTCTCGCCCGCCCTGCTCAAGGTCGCCGCCACCCTGCTGCTCACCTCGCCGTTCACGCCCATGCTGTTCATGGGGGAGGAGTGGGCGGCGAGCAGTCCCTGGCAGTTCTTCACCAGCCACCCGGAGCCGGAACTGGCGGCCGCGGTGCAGACCGGACGGCGCAGCGAGTTCGCCCGGCACGGCTGGGCCGAGGCGGATGTGCCGGACCCGCAGGACCCGGCCACCTTCGAGCGTTCCAAGCTGGACTGGTCGGAGCTCGCCAAGCCGGAACACGCCTCGATGCTGGCCTTCTACCGGGAGCTGATCGCGCTGCGCCGCAGCGTGCCGGACCTGTCCGACCCGTGGCTGTCCGGCGTCGAGGTCTGGCACGGCGACCAGCACGTGGTGATCCGGCGCGGCTCGCACGTGGTCGCGGCGAACCTGGCCGGGACGCCGCAGACGGTCAGCATCCGGTCGCTGCCCCGCTCGGTGCTGCTCGCCACCGCGCCCGGCGTGGTGGTCGAGCGGGACCGGCTGGTCCTGCCGCCGGAGAGCGCGGCGGTCGTATCGGTTCGCTGACTTTCCGCCGTCGGCCATCATGTGTTCATGAGCGCCTGGAAGCGGAAACGGTCGCGGCGGAGGAAGTGGCGGAAGCGGGACTTCTGCGACGTGCCGGCGTGTGATTGCGACATCCCCGGATGCGACTGTTTCTCGCTGAGCATGATGCTCCGGTTCACGGCGGTGCTGGCGCGTACCCCCGGAAGTGGCCGGGCGGAACGGGCCGTGACCGGCGCGATCCGCGGTTATCGCCGGGTCTCCCCGCACCTGCCCACCCGGTGCCGGTACGAGCCGACCTGTAGCGCGTACGCGTTGACGGCGATCGAGCGGCACGGATTGCGTACCGGCCTGCGGCTGACCGCGGCCCGGCTGGCGCGGTGCCGGCCAGGTGTCCCGTTCGGTACCGGGGATCCCGTCCCCTGAGATCCTGGTGCACCATGACTCCCTGAGGCGACGGACAGAGGGAGCCGATGGGCGACAGGGACACGGATGACGACGAGGCGGCCTGGCCCGCCCAGCCAGCTCCGACGGAACCGGCGGGCGTGCGTGGGCTGCGCTGGCCGCGCCAGTGGAGCGGTGATCTGGGCTGGGGACTCCGCCGCCGGGTGGAACCCGCGCCGGTCACCGTCGAGGAGATCGCCTCCCGCGACATCGCCGAGCAGGAGGTCCTGGAAGAGGTCATCTCCGAGATCGAGCACCGGTCGATCGTCGACGGGGAGTACCGGTTCAAGGCGTGGCGGCTCGCCGGTCTGGGACTGCTGATCGTCCTGACCCTGGCGGTGACGCTGGGACGGCTGCTGGTCGGCGGACCGCCGTCGGTGGCCGAACTGCGGGCGCAGGCCGGCGTGGACGACTGGACCGAACTGGCCATCGGGGTGAAGGACGACCAGTTCGGTACGGCCTACCGCGATCCGGCGACCGGCGTCTGGTCGGGGTTCGACATCGACATCGCGTACATGATCGCGGAGGATCTCGGGTTCCGCCGCGACGACGTCCGGTTCTACGGGCTGGAGAGCGAGGACCGGGCCCGGATGCAGGCGACCGAGCCGGGCGGCGACAAGCGCGTACCGGTGCAGCTCGTGATCGCCAGTTACAGCATCACGCCGGCCCGTGAGGCGATGGCCGGGGTGACCTTCTCGCAGGGCTACCTGGACACCGAGCAGTCGGTGGCGACGCTTACCGAGCATGCCCCGGTGTCGGCGCTGGAGGATCTGGCCGGCAAGGAGGTCTGCACCCTCTCCACCGCCACCAGCCAGTCCGCCCTGGTCAACTTCAAGGCCGTGGTGGTCCAGAAGAACCGGGTGCGGGAGTGCTTCGAGCTGCTCGACGCGGGCGAGGTCGAAGCGGTGAGCACCGATGCCGCCATCCTGGCCGGCTACAAGCACCGGTTCCCCGACAAGTACGCGCATTGGGACCTCGGCCTGGACGCGACCGAACGCTGGGGGGTCAACGTCGGTGAGAACCCGGCCCTCAAGACGCTCGTCGACCTCACGCTGTACCGCTCCTACATCGACCCGCAGGACGGCCGGTGGGAGGAGGCCTGGCAGGACAACTTCCAGGTCGAGCTGAAGGAGAACGGCACGACGCCGATCGCGATCGCCGAGCAGCCACGGGTGGAACGTCCGGACGTCCGTCAGCTTCCGTGGGAGAACCTGCTGGGATGAACGAGATCCAGACCGGCGCCGTCGCCAAGGAGCGGGTGCTTCCCCGGCAGAACTACCGGGCCGAGCTGAACTGGCTGCTCGCCATGCTCCCCGGTTTCCCGCTGCTGCTGCTCGTCCTGCGGCTGTGGTACCTGAGCCGCCAGGACCTGCCGACCATGCTCCTGCTGGTGCAGTACATCAATCCGCTCGGCATGATCGGCGCCCTCTTCATCACGCTGAGCTGGACCATCCCGGCGATCATCCTGGTGGTCCGGGTGCTTGGCGGCATCCTGCTGGTCAGCGTCCCGGAGCGGACCGCGACGTCGTTCCTGGCCGTGGCGGCGCTGCGGATGCCCGGCTGGGTCGTGGTGATCGCCGCCGGCGTCGCCGCCTTCACCTGGCAGCTGCGCATGCTGCCGCTGCTCATGATGATGGTGGTCGCGATCCTCGGCCTCACCGCGGTGCAGAGCGTCCAGGGCGAGCGGTGGCTGATGCGGTGGATCACGATCGGGGTGCCGGTGCTCACCGGGCTGCTGGTCTGGATCTTCTTCTGGCCGGGTGTGGTGGCCGCTCTGCGAGCCGGTGAGTACAACACCGCGGCGCTGCTCGGCGTACCCCCGCTCATCGGCCCGCTGCTGACCGGGCCGGTGCCGGAACGCTGGGCCCGGATCGCCACCCACTGGCCGGCGGTCGCCGCGGCCTTCGCGATGCCGTTCGTGGTCGGCATCGTCTTCCTCCGCGCCCCGGTCCTGCCGAACAGCGCCATCGAGGTGGCCACCGACGGCGAGCCGGTACGCGTGATCCGCGGCCAGCTCATCTCGGTCGACGACACCTCCACCAGCATGCTGGAGCCCACCGGCGAGGTCACCTTCGTCCCCAACGGCGAGGTCCGCTCCAAGACCCTCTGCCCCGAGCCGGTACGCCCGCCGGACAGCTCGGTGGCGGTCCGCGGCTGGCCGGTCGAGGCGTCAGCACTCCAGTGGATCGCACCGACACGGAAGGTGACGGAGATCGATCCGAGGTGCCTCGGTCGCCCGATGTCGCGGGGTTGAGTGTATTTTCTGCTACGACATGGACGACGCGCCGCCTCCCACGTGCAGACAGCCGAGCATCGACCTGGCAGGCTGCACGCCATGACCTTGCACCTCCGGTGGGCGGGCGTCACCGATCAGGGACACGTCCGGAGCAACAACGAGGACTGTCACTACGCCGGTGACCGGCTCCTCGTCGTCGCGGACGGCATGGGCGGCATGGCAGCCGGCGACTTGGCCAGCCGGATCGCCATCGACGCCATGGTCTCGCTCGACGTCCCGATCGACACCGAGCACCAGATGGACGCGCTGCACAAGGCGCTCGAAGTGGCCAACGGGCGGATCGCCGAGTGCGTCGCCGCCGACCCGACGCTGGCGGGCATGGGCACCACGCTGACGGCCGTTCTCTTCAACGGCGAGCGGGCCGCCATGGCGCACGTCGGTGACTCCCGGGCGTACCTGCTGCGCGACGGCCGGCTCAATCAGCTCACCAAGGACGACACATACGTCCAGATGCTGATCGACCAGGGCCTGCTCAAGCCGGAGGAGGCGGCCGGGCACCCACGCCGGGCGGTCGTCACCCGGGTGCTGCAAGGGGAGCCGGTCAGTCCCGCGTACGTGATCGTCGAGCCGCAGGCCGGCGACCGGTGGCTGCTGTGCAGCGACGGTCTCACCGGGGTGGTCCCTGACCCGGTGCTGGAGCAGGAGCTGCGTGCCGCACCGGACCCGAAGTCGTGCGCCGAGCGCCTGGTCGACCTCGCCCTGCGCGGCGGCGGCCCGGACAACGTCACCGTGATCATCGCGGACGTGACCGCCGAGAGCTGACCGGGTACCTTACTCCGGCCGCAAGATCGCGGCCGGGACTCTGGTGGTGATCACGACGGTGCGACTGGTCGGCACGCTGGCGCTTGCCCTGGTGGTGGTCGCGTTCGGCGAACTCGTACCCGGTTCGTCGCGTCTCTACAGCGACACGGTGCAACTCCTCGCCGGGCTCGTCGCCGCCGGCGTCTGCTTCGCGGCGGCCCGCAGCCGCGCCGGTGTCCCGCGGCACTGGCGGCACCTGGCCTCGGCCGGCCTGCTTGTCTGGGCCCTGACCCGGCTCTGGTGGGTGATCCAGGACCTGGCCGGCGCCGGACGGGAGGTCCCGGAGGCGATCGCCGGCATCGGCTTCCTGGTGCTGCCGGCCAGCATGCTCGCCGGCCTGCTCGCCTCCACGCACACCCGGCCCCGGCCGGTGCCCACCTCGCCGCGGCGCGACCAGCTCGCGCTGATCATCGACGCCGTGCTGATCACCGGCTCGGTGCTCGCGCTGATCTGGTCGGTGCTGCCGGGCGATCCGCTCGACAAGGTGGCCGACCCGGACCTGCTCGTCTATCCGGTCGCCGATCTGGTCCTGCTGACCATGGCCGGGCTGCTGCTCGCCACCCGGCCCGACTCCCCGGCGGGACGGCGCCCGCTCCGGCTGGCCGGTCTGGCCCTGCTCGCCTTCGGCACCGCCGACACGGCCCGGCTCCTCGGCACCGGGCCGCTGTGGCTGGAGACCGCCGGATACGTGCTCGGGCCGGTATTCCTGATCTTGGCGGCGCTCAGCCCGGCCCGGCCACCGGTGCACCGGCCGGCCGCCGAACTCCTCGAACGGGACTGGCTCCACCTGCTGATCCCGTACGGGCCGGTGCTGGTGGCCGGGGTCGTGCTGGCGGCGCGGACCGTCGCCGGGGATCCGCTGACGCCGTTCCAGGCGTACCTCGGCTGGCTGGGGCTCGCGCTCGTGGTCACCCGGCAGATGCTCACCATCGTGGACAACACCGTGCTGCTGGACCGGGTCGCCGAGGCCCAGCAGCGGCTGCACCACCAGGCGTACCACGATCCACTCACCGGGCTCGCCAACCGCGCACTCTTCCAGGAACGGCTGGTGCTGGCCGTGGAGGCGCACGAGCGGCGGCAGGCGCCGGTCGCGGTGATCTTCGCCGACCTGGACGACTTCAAGCTGATCAACGACACGTTCGGGCACGCCATGGGCGACCGGGTGTTGCAGGCGGTCGGCGAGCGGATGCGGGCCTGCGTACGCTCCACCGACCTGGTGGCCCGGCTCGGCGGCGACGAGTTCGCGGTGGTGCTCGACCAGGGCGGCGAACCCGCGCCGCCGGCGCGGCCCACCGGCGGGCGGCTGCGCACGGTGCTCCGGCAACGCATCGGCGGGCGCCGGTACGTGCTTTCCGCGGCCGGGGTACGCGTGACCGGGAACGCGGACTGGACTCCCCGGCGGTCCGCGCCCCCGCCGTCCGCTCCGGAGCCGGGATGGAACTGGTCGGCCGAGGCGGAGGCGATCGGCCAGCGGGTGCTCGCCGCGCTGCGTGAGCCGTACGTCATCGACGGCCGCTCGGTCAGCGTCGGCGTCAGCATCGGCCTGGTCACCGCGGAGTCCGGTGACCGGCTCTCCGCCGACATCCTGCTGCGCCGCGCCGACGCCGCCATGTACGCGGTGAAACGGCACGGCAAGGGTGCGCTGATCCGCTACACCGGCCCCCGCGACACCGTCCCGAACGCCGATCTGCCGCAACTGCTGGCCGGTGCGCTGGCTGAGGGCGGCAGTCCGGCCGACGCCGGATTCCAGGTGCACTACCAGCCGATCGTCCGGCTCGCCGACAGCCGTACGGTCGCCGTGGAGGCGCTCGCCCGCTGGACCGACCCGGTGGCCGGTCCGGTGCATCCCGACGTGTTCGTCACCATGGCGGAACGCACCGGCCTGGTAGCCGCGATCGACGACTTCGTGCTGGACCGGGCGTGCGCCGACGCCGCCACCCTGGCCGAACGGTTCGGCCACCCGATCGCCCTGCACGTCAACGTCTCCGCGGGGCGGCTCGGGCAGCAAGGGCTGGAGGACGCGGTGAAGGCGGCTTTGGAGCGGTACCGCGTGCCGGCGGAACGCCTGGTCATCGAGATCACCGAGACGTTGCGGATCTCCGACCTGCCCCGGGCCGCAGCGGTCGTGGCACGCCTGCGCGCCCTAGGTGTGCGGGTGGCCCTCGACGACTTCGGCAGCGGCTACAACGCCTTGGCGCAGCTGCACTCCCTCCCGGTCGACATCGTGAAGCTCGACTCCACCCTTACCGACATGAGCGGCGAGCGGGACCGCGCCGGGGCGCTGTGCCGTTCGGTGCTGGCCATCTGCGCGGAGATCGGGATCACGGTGGTGGCTGAGGGCCTGGAGACCGCGGACCGGTCCCGCGCCCTGGCGGACCTGGGCTGCCCACTCGGCCAGGGCTACCTCTTCGGCCCACCGGTCCCCATCACCAGCCTGACGGCCTGAAGCGACCCGCCGGTGGGTGGCTCCGTGCCCGCCGGCAGCCCTGCGCACGCCCTGCAGAGCGGCCGCGACGGGCTCACGCCGCGGCCGCATCGCCGGCGGCGCCTCAAGGCCGATCCGCCGGCGATGAGCGGAGGCCGCCCGGCCCGCGTTTGGCGGCGGTAGCTCCAGGCTGAGATCGGCTCGCGGTGAGCTCACGGCGCCACCGCAGTCGTCCCTCGGCGGCCAGGCTGAGATCGGCTCGCGCTGCGCCACCCGCAGTCGCCCTCGGGCGGCCAGGCTGAGGCCCGCGTGGCGGCTTCTCGACCGCATCAGCCCGGCGGTCGCGCTGCGGCCGTGAGTGGGCAGGCGCCCGCGCGGGGGTCGGCGGGACTGTCGTGACGCGTACCTCCTATCGGGATCGCGGATTGGTGCGCCTGGTCGGCGCCGCCGTGGTGGGGTCCTCGGGCCAGGGATGGCGCGGATAGCGCCCCCGCATCTCGGCCCGGACCTGCGGATATCCCTGCGCCCAGAAGGAAGCTAGGTCGCGGGTGACGGCGACCGGCCGACCGGCCGGGGAGAGCAGGTGCAGCAGCACCGGCACCCGGCCGCCGGCCAGCCGGGGCGCCTCCCGCCAGCCGAACGCCTCCTGCACCTTGACCGCGAGCACCGGCGCGGCGGCGTCGGTGTAGTCGATCCGGATCTGCGACCCGCTCGGCACCGGCAGGCGTTCCGGGGCGATCTCGTCCAGGCGGCCCGCCACCGACCAGGGAAGCAGGCGGCGCAGACTACCGGTGACGTCGAGTTTCGCCAGGTCGGCGCGGCGGCGGGCGGAACCGAGGTCGAGCCAGTCGGGCAGGGTCTCCAGCAACGCGGCGTCCGAGACGTCCGGCCAGGGCGCACCGAGTGCGGCGTGCGCGAAGGCGAGCCGGCTGCGGAGTTCCTCGGCGGAGCGGGACCAGGTGAGCAGGCCCAGACCGGACTCGCGCAGGCCGGTGAGCAGCGCTTCCCTGATCCGTTTCGGGTCGGGGTCGGTGAGCCGAACCGAGGAGAGCGTGATCGCGCCGAGCCGCCGCACCCGGCGGGCGACCACGTCGCCGTCACTCCAGCCGATCTCGGTCTCGTCGGTGAGAAGGGCGGACGCCACCTCGCACGCGGCCGGCTCGTCGAGCGGTGCGGCACTGCGGATGCGAGCGGTACGCGATCCGGCGGTGCGGTCGGCGCCGGCCACCGCGAGCCACGGGACTCCAGCGAGCGGGCTGCCGTCCGGCAGGTCGGCGGCGGTCCCGCCGGCCATGAGATACGCGCGGCCGCCGGGCTCCCGGACCCGCGCCACGCGTTCCGGATATGCGAGGCCGACGACCAGTCCCGCAG
Source organism: Actinoplanes aureus (assembly GCF_015704865.1). GTDB lineage: Bacteria > Actinomycetota > Actinomycetes > Mycobacteriales > Micromonosporaceae > Actinoplanes > Actinoplanes aureus. Next base: position 31,904 of record NZ_JADQTO010000047.1, read on the forward strand.
CCAGGTCGTCGGGCAGCCGCGCCGGCGTCGATTCGCTGTCCCGCCGGCCCGGGCCACTCACTGGGGCGGCGTCCGTGCCGGCTGGTGGGTGGAGCTCGGCCAAGTTGCTGTCGGTGGCGTCCGGATTGTGTGGTCCGCGGTCCAGGTTGGTGCGTAAGCGACGCACCTCGGCCCGCCAGGCGGGGTCGTTGGTGTCCCGGGCCCGGCGCCAGGCGGCGACCACGTCGCCTGCGTAGGAGCGGTCGTCGTCCAGCACAGCGACGATCTCGGCGGCCCGGCGCGGACCGACCACCGCCGCGCCGTCGAGGAGGGCGCGGGCCAGCCGGGGGTGGAGGCCGGCGCCGGACAGGGCCCGGCCGCGGGGCGTGACCCGGCCGTCCGGGCCGACGGCGCCGAGGTCGTGCAGGGCCGCTGTGGCCGCACGCAACGCGCCTGGCGGGGGTGGGTCGGGCAGGGCCAGCCCGCTGCCGTCCGGATGGCCCCACAACGCCAGGTCCAGGGCGAAGCCGGTGAGGTCGGCGGCCGCGATCTCCGGCTCCGGCTGCGCCGGCAGCCGGTCGTGCATGACTTGCGGCCAGCAGCGGTAGACCCGGCCGGGAGCCTCCCGCCCGGCCCGGCCGGCGCGTTGCTCGGCGCTCGACCGGGAGACCGGCACCGTGGCCAGCGCGCCGAGACCGCGGGCGTGGTCCATCCGCGGCACCCGGCTGAGCCCGGCGTCCACCACCGCCCGCACTCCGGGCACGGTGAGGCTGCTCTCGGCGACCGCGGTCGCCAGCACCACCCGGCGGTGCGGGCCGGCGCGTAACGCGGCGTCCTGGGCGGCGCCGGACTGGCGGCCGTGCAGGGTGATCAGCTCCGCGTCGACGTCGCGGAGGCGCCCGGCGACCGTCTCGATCTCCCGGGCGCCGGGTAGGAAGACCAGCACGTCACCGTCGCCCTCGGCCAGCGCCCGGCGCGTGGTGGCGGCGACGTGGTCGAGCAGGCGGGGATCCACCCGCAAGCCGGTCGGCGGTGTGACCGGACCGGCCGTCGGGGCCCAGATGACCTCCACCGGATGGGTCCGGGCGTGCGCGGTGAGCACCGGCGCGGGGTGGCCTGGCGCACCGAGGACCGCGGCGAGCCGGGCCGAGTCCGCGGTGGCCGAGGTGGCCAGAAGCCGCAGCTCGGGCCGCAGCGCGGCGCGAACCTCGACCAGGAAGGCCAGCGCCAGATCGGAGTCGAGGTGACGCTCGTGGCACTCGTCGAGGACGACCGTCGCGGTGCCGGCCAGCTCGGGGTCCGCCTGCAAGCGCCGGACCAGCAGGCCGGTGGTCACCACCTCGACCACGGTGTCGCGGGACACCTGCCGGTCGCCGCGGACCGCGTAGCCGACCCGGCCGCCGACCCTCTCGCCGAGCAGCGCCGCCATCCGGCGGGCGGCGGCTCGCGCGGCGACCCGGCGCGGCTCGGCCACGATGACCCGCTGCCCGGGCCCGGCCAGGGCGAGCGGGACGAGCGTGGTCTTGCCGGTGCCCGGCGGCGCCACCAGAACCGCCGCCCCGGCGCTCGCGAGCGTGCCGGTCACCGCCGGCAGGACGTGGCGGACCGGGAGCTCAGGCAGGGCGTCGGCGGGAATCAGCACGGGGCCCAGTCTTACCCATGCCTATGACAAGACCGCGAGTTGTCCACAGCTCGCCCGTTGTCCACAGCCTGAGCGGGCGGCGATGTCTCGGGCCCCGATTCGTGGCAGGGTGGCCGTGTTGATTCTTCGGTCTGCCCCTGCAGGCGACGGACCGATCCTGCTTGACTGATCAAGATCGAGGGGGTGACGGAGTGGAGACCTTCAACGCGCTGCCCGCTGAGCGCCTGGCGGAGGAGTTGCTCGCCTGTCTGGCGGCACCGTCCTGGGGCGCCGAGATCGTCGCCAAGCGGCCATATCGGGACCGGGCCGAGCTGCTCTCCGCGGCCGACGCCGCCGCGAGTTCGCTGAGCTGGCCGGATGTGCTGCAAGGGCTGTCCGCGCACCCGCGCATCGGTGAGCGGGCCGCCGGGGAGTCCCGGGAGGCCTCCTGGTCGCGGGCCGAGCAGATGGCCGCGGCGCAGAGCGCCGACGACACCACGCAGGGCGCTCTCATCAAGGTCAATCAGGAGTACGAGGCCAGGTTCGGTCACGTCTTCCTGATCTTCGCGAGTGGCCGGAGCCAGGCCGAGATCCTCACTGTGGCCCGCGAGCGGCTGGGCAACGACGAGGAGACCGAGCGGGCCATCGTGCGGGACGAGCTGCGCAAGATCGCGCTGCTCCGGCTGGAGCGGGTGCTCGATGCCCTCTGATGACGGCACCGCCGCCGAGGCACACGCCCGGATCTCGACGCACATCCTGGACACGGTGACCGGCGACCCGGCCCGCGACGTCTACGTCCGGCTGGAGCGGCGTGATTCGGAGGGCTGGCTGACCGTCGCCGAGGGGCGGACCGATGAGGACGGCCGGCTGCGTTACCGGGTGCCGATGCACGACTGGCAGGCCGGCGGCTACCGGCTCTTCTTCTACGTCGAGCCGTATCTGGGCGGCGACTGCTTCTTCCCGGAGATCACCGTCGCCTTCCACGTGCACGACCCGAACCGTCAGTACCATGTGCCGCTGCTGCTGAGCCGGTACGGCTACACCACCTACCGAGGGAGCTGAGCGGTGGCGATCGTGCTCGGACCGAACCGTTACGGCAAGGCGGAGACCCGGCTGGTCCGGGTGTACCGCGATGGTGACACGCACGGTCTGGTGGATTTCAACGTCAGCGTCGCGCTCTCCGGCGACCTGACCGGGACCCACCTGACCGGCGACAACTCCGGTGTCCTGCCGACTGACACGATGAAGAACACGGTCTACGCGTTCGCCAAGGAGCACGGCACCGGCGAGCCGGAGGCGTTCGCCCTGCTGCTGGGCCGGCACTTCGTCGGCACCCAGGCGCAGGTGCACGCCGCGAAGGTATCGATCGAGTCGTACGGCTGGGAGCGCCTCGGACCGCACTCGTTCCAGCGGCGCGGCGACCACACCCGGACCACCGTGGTGACCGTGACCGGAGACGCCACCCAGGTGGTCTCCGGCGTCACCGGCCTGGTCCTGCTCAACTCGACGGATTCCGAGTTCCACGGTTTCGTGAAAGATCGGTACACGACGTTGCCGGAGGCCACCGACCGGATCCTGGCCACCGCGGTCGACGCCCGCTGGCGGCACGTGGGTGACGACACCGATTGGGGCAAGTCGTTCACCGGCGCCCTGGACGCGCTGGTCAAAGCGTTCGTCGGCACCTACAGCTACTCGCTGCAGCAGACGCTCTACGCGATGGGCAGCGGGTTGCTGGAGAGCCGGCCCGAGGTGGCCGAGGTGCGGCTGGCACTGCCGAACAAGCATCACTACCGGGTGGACCTGTCGCCGTTCGACCTGACCAACGACAACGAGGTGTTCATCGCCGGCGACCGGCCGTACGGGTTGATCGAGGGCACCGTGACCCGTGACGACGTGGAACCGGCCATCGCGGAGTGGTGGCTGTGATCATCATCGAGAACGTCGCGGTGGCGACGGTCGACAGCGCCGGCACCGAGTACGCCAACGGCCACGTGGTGGTCGGGGACGACGGCCGGATCGCGGCCGTGGGGCCGGGTAGATCCGGCAGACCCGGCCGGGTGGTGGACGGCAAGGGCGGTCTGGTCACGCCGGGTCTGGTCAACACTCACCATCATCTGTACCAGTGGGCGACCCGTGGGCTGGCCATCGACGAGACACTTTTCGGCTGGCTGACCACGCTCTATCCGGTTTGGGGCCGGCTGGACGCCGAGATCGTCGGCGCGGCGGCCGGTGCCGGGCTGGGCTGGCTGGCACTCTCCGGCTGCACCACCACGATGGACCACCACTACGTCTTCCCTCGTGACGGCGGTGACGTCCTGGAGGCCGAGATCGAGGCGGCCCGCACGATCGGGCTGCGGTTCCATCCGACGCGGGGCTCGATGGATCTGAGCCGCAAGGACGGCGGCCTGCCGCCGGACAACCTGGTCGAGGAGACCGACGAGGCTCTGGCCGCCACCGAGGCGGCGATCGACCGGTGGCACGACCCGTCGCCGGACGCCATGCTGCGGATCGCGGTGGCGCCCTGCTCGCCGTTCTCGGTGACCACCCGGCTGATGGAGGAGGCCGCGGTTCTGGCCCGGCGCAAGGGCGTGCGGCTGCACACCCACCTCGCCGAGACCGACGACGAGGAGGAGTTCTGCCGCAAGCAGTTCGGATGCACCCCGGTGGAGTACGCGGAACGCGTCGGCTGGCTCGGTGACGACGTCTGGCTGGCGCACGGGGTACACCTGGACGACTCGGCGATCGCCCGGCTCGGGGCGACCGGGACCGGTGTGGCGCACTGTCCGAGCTCCAACGCCCGGCTGGGGGCGGGATCCGCGCGGGTGCGTGAGCTGCTGGATCACGGCGTCCCGGTGGGGCTCGGGGTGGACGGCGCGGCCTCGCAGGAGGTCTCGCACCTCGGGGCCGAGCTGCGGCAGGCGCTCTACACCGCACGGCTGCGCGGCGGTCCGAAGGCGATGGACGCGCGGGAGGCGTTGCGGCTCGGCACCATCGGCGGTGCCCGCTGCCTCGGCCGGCAGGACGACCTCGGCTCGCTCGAGGTGGGCAAGCTTGCCGACCTGGTGTTGTGGCGGCTGGACGGGCTCGGTCACGACGGCATCGATGACAAGGTGGCCGCGCTGGTCTTCGGCCCGCCCGCGCCGGTCGGGCTGGCCCTGGTCGGCGGCAAGCCGGTCGTCGAGGACGGCGAACTGGTCAACGCGGACGAGGAGACACTGACCCGGCAGGCCCGGCGGGCACACCGCCGCCTGCTGGAGGCGGGACCGTGACGGTGCTCTCCGCCGGGCCGCAGGCCTCGCGCTGGGCTTGCACGTATGCGACGGCCGCGGTGCTTTCTACCGGGCCGCAGGCCTCGCGCTGGGCTTGCACGTATGCGACGGCCGCCCCCGCCGTGCCGGCCGCCATCTCGGCGGCGAGATCGGCGATCAGGCCGCACCTCCGCAGCAGGCCGACGAGTTGATGCGCCGCTCCCACCGACCCGGCGTCGGCGCGTTCCCGCAGCACCGCGGCCGCCTCGGTGATCTGTCCGTTCGCGGCCAGCATCTCGGCCAGGCGCCGGGCGGCCGGCGCGGAGCCGGCGTCGGCCGCCCGGCGGAGCAGTTCCATCGCCTCGTCCGTCCGGTTCTCCCGGACGAGCACGCGTACCAGCCAGTTGGCGGCCGCCTGGTCGCCGGCCTCGGCGAGCCGGCGCAGCTCGCCGACGTCCGCGAAGTTGGCGAGACGGGCCGCGCGCAGGTACGCGGCATCGTCGATGGCGGCCCGTTCGCGCATCTCCTCGGCGCAGATGTGCCCGCCCGTCAGGATGGCGAGCCGCTGCGCGGCCGGGGTCGCGGCCGCGGGGCTGCCCAGGGCGGCCGCTTCCGCCCATCGGCCGCGCCGGACGGCGTTGTCGGCGAGCCGGGCGGTGTCGGCGGGGTGGTGCTGTTCGACCAGGGCCTGCCAGACCGGGTCGGGCAACGGCGTGGTCCGGCGCACCCGCCGGGCGTGCTGGTACAGGTAGTCGGCCACGGTCCAGCCGGCCGTCCGCCCCATGCCGGCCGGCACCGGAACCAGCGCGGAGGTCGCGCCGTGCAACGGGGCGGTGGCGTATCCGAGGGCTTGGTCCAGCCAGTCCGGCGGGGCCGCGGCCTGGTCCGGGCCGCGCAGGTAGCCGGGCGCCGTAGCTTCGAGCAGTTCCCGGGTCAGGGGCGTGTGACAACCCACCCGCCGGGCGTCGATCGCCGCGGTGAGCACCGCCCGGCCGTAGGGGCGCGCCTGCTCCCAGCGCCGCACCAGTTCCGGTCCGGCGGCCAGCACCTGCGTGAACCCGGCGTCGGGTGTCTCCAGCGCGATCCGGATCCGCTGGTCGGCGGCGAGTGCCTCGGCCCGGCCGAGTTCCGCCGGGCTGAAGGTGTCCGGTACGTCCACGACGTGGGCCAGGTCCAGCAGGCGGCGGCTCTCGGCGTGCGGATCCGGGACGCCTGGGGTGCGTGGTGTGGTCCGGATCGCGTACTCGTCCGGCCACAGCGTCCCGATCAGCACGGTACCCGCGCTGATCAGGGCGTTCACCGATCCGGCCCGGAGATCGTCGAGATACCGCTGGAGCTCGTCCAGCCAGATCACCGTGCGCGGCGGTGGACTTTCGGCCAGCGCGTGTACGGCCCGGGCATCGGCCGGATGCAGCAGCCACCACTGCGGCAGCACCGCGCGGACCGCCTCGAACGCGGATCGGGTCTTGCCCACCGAGGAGGCGCCGACCAGCACCACCAGACCGGGTGCCGCGAGCGCGGCGCGCAGTCGTTCATCAAGATCCCGGGAGACGTACGCCGGAAGCTCACCAACCGCCGATTCCCCCTGGATCGACGCGTGCACGCCGAGCAGACGGCCCCGGGTGGTGTGCACCCGCACGGCACCCGGCGCCCGGGCACTGCCGGGCCCGGCGGCGCGTTCCCGGGCCGCCAGCCACAGCGGTAGCTCCGCCGCGGTCACACCGCACACGGCCAGCAGCGTGGCCAGGGTCTGCGGTGCGGGGATCGACCGCCCGCGCAGCACGTCGCTGACGGTGCTCGGAGGCAGCGCGGCCTGCCGGCCCCGGGCTTCCCGGGCGAGGTCCCGCAGGGAGAGCCCGCGGCCGCGCACGAGCCGATCGAGGGCGGCCGCGAGCTCCGCGGCCGTCTCAAGGTTCCCAGGATCCACACGGCAGAGCTTTCCGCCGCCCGTGACCACCCCACCGGACAGCCGGTCCGGATGAGTCCGCGACCGCCCTACCGGGCGGCCGGTCCGGGTGAGTCCGCGACCCCTCCACTGGCCGGCGGGGCGGGGTGCGTGCGTGGCTGCCCTGCCGGGCGGCCGGTCCGGGTGCGTGCGTGGCTGCCCTGCCGGACGGCCGGTCCGCGTGCGTGCGTGTGCTGCCCTGCCGGACGGCCGGTCCGCGTGCGTGCGTGGCCGCCAGCCCGTCCACCAACGGGCGGCCGGTCAGGGTGACAGCCCGTCCGGATGCGTCCGGTTCCATCGCCGGACACCTCACTCCGATGCTCCACTGTTCCGGCCGCCGATCCCGACAGGCTCGGCCCAATCCCCCCGAGGAGCACCGCCGCATGGACTACTGGACCTCAATCGCCGAGATCGCGGCGAACATCGGCAGTATCGTCGCGGCTTTTGTCGCGGTCCGCAGCCATTCACGTTCCATCGGGCGACGCGGTGCGCCACGCCGGCGACGGTGGCAACATCGACGCCACCCGGAGGCCCCGCAGCGACCGGAGACCGGGGTGTGAATAATGCTCGATTACGGTACGGGGGAGTAACCACACCGAGAGGAACCGTCAACGATGACCGAGATCCTGTCCGACGAGGCGGTGGCGTTCGTCGCCGACCTGAACCGGCGATTCCGGGCGCGCCGCAACGAGTTGCTCCAGGCTCGCGCCGCCCGCCGCGCGGAGATCGCCGCGGGAGCCGGTCTCGGCTTCCTCGCCGAGACCGCGGACATCCGGGCCGCCGAGTGGTCCGCCCCGCCCGCCCCGGCGGATCTTCAGGACCGCCGCGTCGAGATCACCGGCCCGACCGAGCGCAAGATGACCATCAACGCGCTCAACTCCGGTGCCAAGGTGTGGTTGGCCGACCTGGAGGACGCGAACACCCCGCACTGGGAGAACGTGGTCGACGGTCAGCGCAACCTCTACGACGCCATCCGGCGCACCATCACCCTCGAAACCGACAAGAAGAAGTACGAGCTCAACGGCGGCCCGTACCCGACGATCGTGATGCGGCCGCGCGGCTGGCACCTGGACGAGCGGCACCTGCCGGTGGACGGCGAGCCGGCGGTCGGCGCGCTCGTCGACTTCGGCCTCTACTTCTTCCACAACGCCAAGGAACTGCTCGAACGCGGCAGCGGCCCGTACTTCTACCTGCCGAAGATGGAGTCACACAAAGAGGCCGCGCTCTGGAACGACGTCTTCACCCATGCCCAGGAGCAGCTGGGCATCCCGGTCGGGACGATCCGGGCCACCGTGCTGATCGAGACCATCCCGGCCGCCTTCGAGATGGAGGAGATCCTCCACGCGCTTCGCCCGCACATCTCCGGGCTCAACGCCGGCCGCTGGGACTACCTGTTCAGCATCATCAAGTACTTCCGGGACAACCCGAACATGATCCTGCCCGACCGGGCCGCGGTGACGATGACGGCGCCGTTCATGCGGGCGTACACCGAACTGCTGGTCTCCACGTGCCACCGCCGCGGCGCGTTCGCGATGGGTGGCATGGCCGCGTTCATCCCGAGCCGGCGCGACGAGGAGGTCAACAAGGTCGCGCTCACCAAGGTCCGCGAGGACAAGGAGCGCGAGGCCGGCGACGGTTTCGACGGCTCGTGGGTGGCCCACCCCGACCTGGTGCCGGTCTGCAAGGAGATCTTCGACCGGGTGCTCGGCGACAAGCCGAACCAGCTGGACAAGAAGCGCCCCGACGTCGCGGTCGACGCCGCGAACCTGCTCGACGTGGCCGGCACCGGCGGCGCGGTCACCCGGGCCGGCCTGCACAACAACGTGAACGTGGCACTCCAGTACCTGGAGGCGTGGCTGCGCGGCAACGGCGCGGTGGCGATCCACAACCTGATGGAGGACGCGGCGACCGCGGAGATCTCCCGTTCCCAGGTGTGGCAGTGGATCCACAACGGGGTGCGCCTGGAGGACGGCACCCCGATCACCGCCGAGCTGGTCGGCCGGATCGAGGACGAGGAGCTCGCCAAGATCCGCGAGGAGGTCGGTGACGAGGCCTGGACCGCGGGCCGCTACGACGACGCCCGCAAGCTGTTCGAGCGGGTCGCGCTGGCCGACGACTTCGCCGACTTCCTGACCAGCGCCGCCTACGATTCGATCGACTGAACGAGAGCATCGACCGGAAGAGAGCAAAGATGCGCCTGTCCGATCGTGATCATCAAGAGATCGACCGGCGCCTCGCTGCCCACGACGCGTTCCTCCGGGCCCGGTACCCGGGGGAACGCGCCGGGCGGCAACCCGTGCACACCGTCTACGTGCCCGCCGACCGACTCGACGGGTTCCGCGACTGGGGCACGACCGCGATCGCCGCGATGGACGACCACGACTTCCCGTGGCCGGACCCGGCGGTGCGGGCCAAGCTCGAAACCGAGCCGATCGAGGACCTGCGGGTCGACTTCGAGGACGGCTACGGCGTGCGCGACGACGACCAGGAGGACGCGGCCGTCGAGAAGGCGGCCGCGATCCTGGCCGCCGGGCCGAAGCCGCCGTTCCTCGGCGTCCGGATCAAGTCGCTGGAGGCGGCCACCCGCCGCCGGTCGTTGCGCACCCTGGACCTGTTCCTCGAGGCCTACCAGGACCTTTTCACGATCACATTGCCCAAGGTCAGCGGTACCGACCAGGTGAGCGCCATGGTCACCCTCTGCGAGAAGCTGGAGCGAGCGTACGGGCTGAGCACCGGCACCCTGACCTTCGAGATCCAGGTCGAACTCCCCTCGGCGGTACTGGCCGCGGACGGGACGGCCACAGTGGCCCGCCTGATCACGGCGGCCGGTGGCCGGTGCACCGGGCTGCACTACGGCACCTACGACTACAGCGCGGCGGCCGGGGTCGCGGCGGCGTACCAGTCGATGGAGCATCCGGCGGCCGACTACGCCAAGGCGGTGATGCAGGCCGCCGCCGCGCAGACCGGCGTACGCCTCTCCGACGGCTCCACCAACATCCTCCCGGTCGGCGACCGCGGTCAGGTGCACGCCGCCTGGGAACTGCACCACCGGCTGGTCCGCCGCTCCCTGGAACGCGGCTTCTACCAGGGCTGGGACCTGCATCCGGCGCAGCTGCCCAGCCGCTATGCCGCCACCTACGCGTTCTTCCGCGACGGCCGGGACGCCGCGGTCGATCGGCTGCACCGCTACCTGGACCGGCAGGAGAGCGGCATCGCCGACGAGCCCGCCACCGCCCGCGCCCTGGCCGGCTATCTGCTGCGCGGCCTCGACTGCGGCGCTCTGACGGATGCCGGGTTCCCCCGCGAACGTCTCATCGCCCTCGCACAGTGAGGAACTTCGAACTGTTGACGGCCGCGGGGAGTACTACCTGACGGGCGCGCCGGCATCAGGAGGAAGACTTTGCGGTACATCACGTTCACGCCGTGGAAGCGAGGCGCCACGGCGCTCGAACACACCTGGCAGCGGCCGTCCTGGCACTGCCGGGCCTGTGGCCGCGCCTGGCCGTGCGCACCGGCACGGGCCAGCCTGACCGACGACGGCGCCGACCGGGTCTCGCTGGCCATGTACATGTGGGGCAACCTGGACCGGGCGATGACCGACCTGCCTCGCCGGCCCCCGGCCGAGCTCTTCCACCGGTTCGTCGGCTGGACCCACACCGACCAGCCGGTTCAGGCCTGAGCGGGGGTGATCTGGTCGCGGACCCAGGACGGGTCGGGGTTGACGTAGCCCTGGCCGCCGAGCACCACGGTAGGTACGGTCTCGTCACCGCCGGTAATCTCGCGAACCGCAGCCGCGCCTTCCGGATCCCGCCAGATGTCGACCCAGTGCAGCCGTGCGGCGTCCGGGCCGAGCCGGGCCCGCAGCCGGATGCAGTACGGGCAGCCGGGCCGCCAGTAGACCACCGGCCGGCCGTCCGCACCGGCCTCGGCGGCGCTCTCCGGACGCGGGAAGACCTGGGGCGACACCGCGAGGGCCAGCCCCAGGAAGATCAGCAGTACGAAGACCGCGCCACCCGGGGAGCCGTCACCGACCTTGACGAAGGCGATGAGCACTCCACAGGCTGCCGTCAGCAACGCCAGCCGCCACCGTCGCAACATGGCTCGGGAGGCTACTCCGTTACTCGCGGTAGCGATATCCCCGACCGGGCGGATGAGCGTCCGGTGAAACAAACCGCGGATAGGGTCAGCCTATGGTCGATCTTCTGGTCCGGTCCCGGCGCGCCGTGACGCCCGGCGGTGAACGGGCGGCGGCGATCGCCGTCGAGGGCGGCCGGATCGTGGCGATCCACGACTACGACGCCGGCATCGAGGCCGCCGAGCAGGTCGACCTCGGTGACACCGCGCTGTTGCCCGGCCTGGTGGACACGCATGTGCACGTCAACGAGCCGGGCCGGACCGAGTGGGAGGGTTTCGCCACCGCCACCCGGGCGGCGGCCGCCGGTGGGGTCACCGCGATCGTCGACATGCCGCTGAACAGCCTGCCGCCGACGGTGAACCCGGCGGCGCTCGAGATCAAGCAGGCGGCGGCCGCCGGACAGTGTCATGTGGACGTCGGTTTCTGGGGTGGTGCCGTCCCCGGCAACGCCGGCGATCTGCCCGGCCTGCACGCCGCCGGGGTGTACGGCTTCAAGGCGTTCCTCGCCGACTCCGGCGTTCCGGAGTTCCCGCCGGTCGACGCGGTCCAGCTGACCGAGGCGATGCACGCGGTGGACGCGCTGTTCGTGGTGCACGCCGAGGACCCGTACCACCTGCACGCGGCGGCGAGTTCGGCCGCGTACGCCGATTTTCTGGCCTCCCGTCCGGCGGACGCTGAGCATGCCGCGGTCGCGACCGCGATCGCCGTGGCCCGCGCCGCGGGCCGGCGCGTGCACATCCTGCATCTCTCCGCGGCCTCCGCGCTGCCCTTGATCGCCCAGGCGAGAGCCGGCGGGGTACGCGTGACCGCCGAGACCTGCCCGCACTATCTGACCCTGGACGCGGCGGAGATCCCGGACGGCGCCACCGAGTTCAAGTGCTGCCCGCCGATCCGCGACTCGGCGAACGCCGACCTGCTCTGGGCCGCGCTGGCCGACGGCCTGATCACCTGTGTCGTCAGCGACCATTCGCCGTGCACGCCCGACCTGAAACGGCAGGACACCGGTGACTTCGCCGCGGCCTGGGGCGGGATCGCCTCGGTGCAGCTCGGCCTGCCGGTGATCTGGACCGCCGCCGCCGGGCGCGGCCACAGCCTCGCCGACGTGGTGAACTGGATGGCACGCCGTCCGGCCGACCTGGTCGGCCTGCGGCAGAAGGGGCGGATAGCGGTGGGCGCCGACGCCGACCTGGTGGCGTTCGCACCGGACGAGGAGTTCACCGTCGACCCGCACTCCTTGCACCATCGGAACCCCGTCACGCCGTACGCCGGAAAGGTTTTGCGGGGTGTCGTGCGCACCACCTGGCTGCGCGGGCGAAGAGTGACCGGCGACGAGCCGGGCGGCCGTTTCCTGACCCGAGGGGAGAACTGATGGAGGACTTCACGGCGCTGCCCGATCTCGCGTCCCGGGCCTTCGGTGGTGGCGTGGTGTCCGCCAATGACGAGTTCTTCGCCGCCGCCGACCACCTGGTCCTGCCGCATCCGGCCGGGCACGCGCCGCGGACCTTCGACCACAAGGGACAGGTCTACGACGGCTGGGAGACGCGCCGCCGCCGCGAGCCGGGGCACGACTTCGCGGTCGTGCGGCTCGGCGCTCCCGGAGTGATCCACGGCGTCGACGTCGACACCGCGTTCTTCACCGGCAACTACCCGCCGCACGCCTCGGTGGAGGCCGTCGAGGTGCCCGGCTATCCCGGTCCGGACGAGCTGGCCGGCGCGAAGTGGACCGAGCTGGTGCCCCGCTCGTCGTTGCAGGGCGACAGCAGCAACCTCTTCCCGGTCGCCGACCGCCGCCGCTGGACCCACGTCCGGCTGCGGATCTTCCCGGACGGAGGGGTGGCCCGGCTGCGGGTGCACGGCGAGGTGGTCCCCGACCCGGCGCTGCTGCCGAAGGTCTTCGACGTGGCCGCGGCGGAGTACGGCGGCCGGGTCGTCGATTGCAGCAACATGTTCTACGGCAACCCGCAGCGGATGCTGATGCCCGGCCTGGCCCGGAACATGGGCGATGGCTGGGAGACCTCCCGCCGCCGCGACAACGCCAACGACTGGGTGCTGGTGCAGCTCGCCGCCGCGGCCCGGCTGCGCTTCGCCGACCTGGACACCAGCCACTTCAAGGGCAACGCCCCCGGCTGGGCCGCGCTCACCGGGATCACCGCCGAGGGCGACCAGCTCGAGTTGCTGCCGAGGACCGCGCTGCGCCCGGACACCCCGCACCGGTTCCGGCTGCGCAAGGCACCCGAGGTGACCCACGCCCGGCTGGACATCTTCCCGGACGGGGGGATGGCCAGGCTGCGATTGCACGGCCGCGCCGATCGCGAACAGCTGTGGGCGAGAATGCGACGGTGACTCGTACCGTTTCGCTGGTTCTGGTCGACACGTCCGGCCGGCTGCTCGGCGCCCTGCCGCCGTTTCCGGTATCCACACCGTGGTGGCAGGAGGTCGGTGAATTCGGCTTCACCGTCCTCCGCCTGCTGCACGCGGAACGGGACCGGCCGCCCGGTGGGCACGTCACCTACCTGGCGGAAACCCGGGAACGCCCGGCGGGGCTGCTCCCGGTCGAGGTGGACCTGTCGCCGCACCCGCTGCGGGCCGCGTACGCCGAGGTCGGAGGCCCGGACGCGTCGCTGGCCTGGGCGGCGGGCGCGCTGGACCGGATCGGGATCACCGGTACGGTGGCCCACCAGCAGCGCACCTGGAACCTGTCGGCGATCTGGCGGTTCGACACACCGGACGGGACGGCGGCCTGGCTCAAACAGGTGCCGGAGTTCTTCGGCCACGAGGCGGCGGTGCTGCGGATGGTCGACTCGGTGTCGCCCGGCCTGGTCCCGTACGTGCTGGCGGCCGGCGAGGCCGGGCGGATGCTGCTCGCGCACGTGCCGGGCCAGGACCGCTACGAGGCCGGTCCGGAGCTGTGCGCCGAGGTGGCGGCGGCCTTCCACCCGGTGCAGGAGCACTTCGCCGGGCGGGTGCCGGAGTTGATCGCGGCCGGGGTTCCGGACCACCGGTTGCACGCCGAGCGGTTCGCGACGGTGGCCGCGCCGTACCTGAACGATCTCCCCGGGCTCGCCGAACTGATCAACGACCTGCCGAAACGGCTCGCCGAGGTGGACGCCTGCGGCCTGCCGGACACCCTGATCCACGGCGACCTGCACACCGGCAACGTCCGGACCGACGCCGCGGAGCCACCGGTGATCGTGGACTGGGGCGACTCCGGCGTCGGCAACCCGGCCTTCGACATCCTGCGACTGATCGGGGCGGCACCCGGCCGGGACGGCGTGCTGCGGGCCTGGGCGGACCGGTGGCGGGTCACCGCACCGGGCAGCGACCCGGAACGGGCCGTCGAACTGCTGCGGCCGGTGGCGGCGCTGCGCGGGGCGGTGACCTACGCGAACTTCCTGGCGAACATCGAGCCGTCCGAATGGCCCTATCACGCGGGGGACGTCCCGGACTGCCTGGCGGAAGCGGTCCGCGCCGTACCGTGACAGGCATGGAAGATGCCCGCCGGCACTACCTCGACCAGATCCGGCGTGACGGCGTCACGCTGACCCCGTCCCTGGCCGAGGCCTTCGCCGCGGTGCCACGCGAGGTCTTCGTCCCGGACGGTTTCTACGGCGGCGACGGCCGGCGGGTGCTCCCGGCCGACCCGGACTTCCTGCCCACCGTCTACAGCAACGACGTGCTGGTCACCAAGCTGAACGGGGACATGCCGATCAGCTCGTCCAGCCAGCCCTCACTGATGGCGATCATGCTGGACGCGCTGGACGTACGGCCCGGTCACCGGGTGCTCGAGATCGGCGCCGGCACCGGCTACAACGCCGCGCTGCTCGCCACCCTGGGCGCGACGGTGACCACTGTGGACGTACAGGCGGACGTCGCCGAGCGGGCGCGCTCGGCGCTGGCCCGGGCCGGCATCGACGGGGTACGGGTGGAGACCTCGGACGGCTACACCGCGGGAGCCGGCGGCCGGTACGACCGGATCATCGTGACCGTGGGCGTGTCCGGCATCTCCCCGCACTGGCTGGACCGGCTGGAACCGGGCGGCGTGGTCATCGCGCCGGTCGAGCACGCCGGCACCCACCCCGTCCTGGGCGTACGAAGCGGCGCCGGCGGCGCGGTGACCGCCTCCGTGGTCTGCCCGGCCGGGTTCATGAGCGCGGCCGGCCCGCTCACCGCCCGGCACCGGGGCAGCCACCCGCCGCCCGCGGCCACCCTCGGCGACCTGGAGCAGACCGCCGAGCCGCGGTGGGACACCCTGGACCAGCTCGCGTACCGGGACCTCTGGTACGCGGCCGGTGCCTGGCACCACCGCGTCACCCGGACCGCGGTCCCGGCACGCCAGCAGAGCTACTTCGGCCTGCTCGACCACACCGACACGGCGGGCGCGGTGGTGTTGCCGGACGGGGCGGTCCTGGCCAACGGCGAGTCGGCCGAGCGGTACACCGCGGTCGCCGTGGCGCTGGCCGAGAGGTGGTGGGCCCTCGGGCGGCCACCGATGCGGGCGTGGCAGGTGGGGTTGTCGCTCGGCGGTGACCCGGCCGCGCCGATCTGGGTGCCACGTACCTGGACGCTGACGCGGCGGCCGGATCCCGCCTAAGCTGCGGTGTCATGGCCATCACCGTGGTGCCGGCGAACGAGGCGTCCTGGTCCGACCTGCGGACGATCTTCGGTACGCGCGGGGAGCCGGCCCGCTGTCAGTGCCAGTGGTTCAAGATCACGGCGGCCGAGTGGCGGTCCGTGCCGGTCGAGGAACGGGCCCGCCGGCTGCACGAGCAGACCGGCTGCGACGACCCGGCCGCGGAGTCGACGAGCGGTCTGGTGGCGTACCACGACGGTGAACCGGCCGGCTGGTGCGCGGTCGAGTCGCGGACGGTCTACCCCCGGCTCGCGACTGCCCGGGTTCCTTGGGCGGGGCGCGACGAGCGCCGTACCGATCCTGATGTCTGGGCGGTGACCTGCTTCGTCACCCGGACCGGCTTCCGGCGGCGCGGCGTCAGCCGCGCCCTCGCCGCGGCAGCGGTGCCGTTCGCCCGCAAGCGCGGGGCACGGGCACTCGAGGGCTATCCGATCGTCACGGCGACCGGCCGGGAGTACACCTGGGGCGAGCTCTACGTCGGCAGCTACCAGATTTTCCTGGACGCCGGGTTCGCCGAGGTCAGCCGGCCCACGCCGCGGCGCGCGGTGATGCGGGTGGAGCTTCACCAGGAGGCGGCGCGGCGCTCCCGCCAGGGCCGGCCGTCCGGGTCGTAGATCAGCCGGTACGCCGGAGTCGCCCACAACCGCTGATACCAGGGCAGCCGATTCGTCTCGTGCGGGATCAACCGCCCCGGCGGCCGGGGTCCTTGCCGGCCCCCCTCGTTCCACTCCTTCAGCCGGTCGGCGGCGTTCGTCACCGCCTCGATGGCCGACGCCGGATCCAGCAGGTCCTCATCGTCGCCGTCGGCCCGGTCGAGGTGTTCGCGCATCAGCGCCAGCCGCAGCTCCCGGGCGAACCGCCGGGCGCCGTCACCGAGCCCGGCCGGGTCGACCGGCTCCCGCTCGTCCCTCGTCTCGTCGAGGGTGGCGCAGGACAACTCGCTGTCGTGGGTCCACGATCGACGGTTGAAGTTGTCGCTGCCGACGCTGCACCAGACGTCGTCGATCACGCAGACCTTGGCGTGCACGTAGATCGGGGTGCCCGCGTGGTTCTCCAGGTCGAAGACGTGCACCCGATCGGCCGCCGCCTTCTTGCACAGCTCGATCGCCTGCTCCCGGCCGACCTGGTTCGGCGGCAGCGCGAACGCGCCGTCCACGTCCGGATGCCGGGGGACCACCGCCACCAGGTGCAGCTCCGGGTTGCCCCGCATCGCGTCGGCGAACAGCTGCGCCACCTCCTTGGACCACAGGTACTGGTCCTCCAGGTAGACGAGCCGCCGGGCCCGCTTGATCGCCTTGGTGTAGCCGCGGGCCACCGAACGCTCGCCGAGCTTGGCGAAACCGTACGCCGGGCGCATCGCGGGATAGGTGCGCAGAACCTGGACGGTGTGCGGCCCGTGTTCCGGCGGATCCGGTGGCTGCGGCGGAAGCCGGTCGGCGCGCATGTCCTCGTGCCGCAGCATGTCGGTGATCGTGGAGATCGGCCCGTGCTGGTCGAGCGGTGCCGGGTCGTTCCACCGCTCCCGGAACGACGTGTCCAGCGCGCCGACCACCGGCCCGCGCAGCATGAGCTGCACGTCGTGCCAGGGCGGGTTCGGCCCGTACGCCTTCGCCATCCGGACCGCCTGCCGGTCACCGTGATGATCGGGGTCGTCGCGCCGGCTGTGGCACAGGTCGATGCCGCCGGCGAACGCCACGTCCAGCTCCGGCCGGCCGGGATGCCGCAGCACCACCAGCTTCTGATGATGCGAACCGCCCCGGCGCACCCGCTGGTCGAGCAGGACCTCACCGCCCGCCGCCTCGATGTCGTCGCTCAGCGTGCGGTTCTCCTCCTCGCTGTAGGCGAGTTTGTCCACATGGGACCGCCACAGCAGGCCCTTCACCACCACACCGCGCTTGGCCGCCGCGGCGAACGCCTCGGCGATCGTCGGCCCGTTGTCGCGCATCCGCTCGTCCGGATCCCCGCGCCAGTCGGTGAAGAAGAGATGATCACCGTGCTCCAGTGCCTCGACCTCGGCGAGCAACCGATCGAAGTACATTTGCCCATGAATAAGTGGCTCCACCGTGTTTCCGGTGTTCCATGTGGGTATGGAGGTGTCCGGGTTGCCACGCTCGGCCGTGGTGAGAAGCCATTCCTGCGGCTGCACTGCAACCCCTTCGAGGTCGACGACGCCCTCACCGTAAGCCTCCCGCCCGCCGCCCGCACCCCGGAGCGGTCACCCCGATCCCGCGGAGGAGTGGATCATGAGCAGCGAGCCGCTGGCCACCACGACCATGCCCGAAACCGCCGATTCCGCCGAGAAGGGCCTGCTCATCGCGGTCCTGCTACTGGTCCTGCTGGGCACGACCGCCATCCTGTTGATGTCCTGAACGGTCACGCTCAGCTTCTGGTGACGCTCCTTTTGGGGTACGCGTCACCGGCCGCCCTTTTCACACCACCCCTCCCGCCCTGCCCGCGATCAACCAGCCTGTCCGGGCCCCAGCGCGCCCGCCGGGCCCATGCAGGGGGTCACGCTCACCCCGGGCCTGCATGGGCCCGGC
>NZ_JADQTO010000048.1 GCF_015704865.1 Actinoplanes aureus
ATGCTTCGGCAGCACGTAGACGGCCTGGATCTCGCCCACCCGCCGAGAATCTGTATCGGAGTCGCGGCACGGCGAGACGTAAATGAATCCCACGACACCGTCAACCGGATGTTCCGCGACGAGAGTTGCGGTAGGTGCATGATCCGATCGAAGATGCTGGGCCCATATCTGCCGGCGTCGCGATAGATCAAGCTGATCAAGGTGAGCCTGGGGGAACTGCCCGCGGTATGCCTCCTGCGAGGTGTGTACGTGCACCACAGCAAGCGCATCAGCGTCGTCCGCGGTTGCCACTCTGACAATCACGGCAGCTATCGTGCCATCCACGAGCCGGCGCACTGATCTCGGCAGTTCAGCACGCCGACCGGCAGAGGGTGCCGACCACCGAGCGTGACTGCACGTCGTCTCCAGGCGCGCACGGACGGCGGCAGATTAGTGCGTTCCAGCCGTCGTGCCAGCCTCAGTGCGAATTTGGATGTGAGCGACGGCGGGCGTCAGTTTGTGGTCACTGGTTATGCGAAGGCGGTCGGTCCCGGGCTCGTCAGCAGGCGGCTCCGCATCACCTTCCCGTGAATTGCGGACGGCGCCCCGACGCAGGGCCTAGCGTTCGGCTGTGACCCGCAGCGTCGAGGAGTCTTGGGAGATCATCGAAGGCTGGCTTCGCCAGCGGGTGCCTCACGTCCACCGGATGCTGGCGCCGCCAGCCACCGATGACGACCTGCGGACAGTAGAAGAGGCGCATGGCGTCGCCCTCCCGCCCGACTTGGTGTCGCTGTGGCGTGGTGCGAACGGGCCGGGTCCCGGAAGCATGAACTTCAACCTGATCGTGCCACCGGGGTTCATGCTGATGGGCACCCGCTTCGCGATCAAGCACCTGCACGAGACACGGTCGATCGCCATCGACCCTGCGAACCGGTACCGCTTCCCGGGCGACGAAGTGGATGAACAGACGCTGGTGGAGGAGTACGACGCCGCCGTCGCAGAGCTGATGGGCCGGCCCGCGGGTTTGGGCGACGACTCACCGGACGGGTTGCTGGTGCACTTGCCCGCATGGTTCATGTTCGCGCGGGAAAGCGACTGCTACTTCGTCGACTGCCGGGCCGGTGAGCAGCATGGTTGTGTGATGCGGCAGGGCGCGTACGGCGGCTGGGGCGAGCCGCTGTGGCCCGGCGTGGCGGCGCTGTGGGAAGAGACCGCCGACATTCTGGCCGCCATCGGCCCCGGCGACGAACCGGACTGGGTGCCGACCAGCGCCGGTGAGTGGTGGTTCCCCGCCGCTTGGTGGCACTCGGACAGCTGAGCACGCCCGACCGGCGGGCCAGCGCATCGCTACAGCGTCAGTTCAACAGTGAACCCTTTTCAACATGGCGAGGGCTCGCCAGCCTGACGCCGGCCGGAGCTTTAGGGCCTGTCGGCCCGAGGCCAGATTGAAAAGGGTTCACTGTTCTATCCCGGTGAGGATGATCGACGCACTCATCTCGGCAGATCCGTGCACATGCATCGGCGCAGGTGTGACGCACGGTAGCTTGGTGGCCGCAGGTGCGGGCACCGAGCGATGATCCCTCCGCTTGTCCCCAAGATCCATGCCAAGCGCTGACTATCAACGACAAGCGATGATCGCCTCGTAGCGCGTTTGTGCAGTTCAACGCCAACTGGCGGCATTCAACGACGAATCCTGATCGATATGATCGGCAAGACGAGGTCATCGGTTCGGACGCGGCCAAGCCCGCCAACTCGGCCAGCGGACAGTTGCTGTGAACGGCGCGGAGGAGGGCCGGAAATCGCGGCATCGACTGGAATCACCCGCCACAGCCCGGCATGGGCCGGGACGATGGTAGGGATCTTGGTAGGTAACCGGCTGGAATCACCCGACCGGCCCTGCGATGTGCCGGAACCGGGCTGACATGAAGCAGCAGGTCAACGGCACTGCGCAGGACCGGGCGGGACCGTCGGGGATGATCGGCTTCTTGCTTGTAAACGGGAGGTCGTCGGTTCGATCCCGACCGGGGGCTCGATCGGGGCTACTCCTGTCCGCGGACTGCGCGGACCGGGCCTCCTCGCATGCTGACCCGGGGGGCCGAGCCCCCCGGACCCCCCACGTTACGGTGGTTGCGGTAGGCGCAACGGTTGCGGTAGGCGCAGCGGTTGCGGTAGGCGCAGCGGTTGCGGTAGGCGCAGCGGTTGCGGTAGGCGCAACGGTTGCGGTAGGCGCAACGGTTGCGGTAGGCGCAGCGGTTGCGGTGGAGCCGTCCGCCTTTTACGCCACGTTCCGGTGGTTGGGGTGGTGGAGTGCTCGCGGTGCGGGGTCGGCGTTCTTTGATCTTCTTATGAGCTGCGTTCTGGTGAGTGCGATCGCTGCGGCCCTTGTCCTTGCCCAGCCCCTTCCGGCCTCGGGTTCGGAGTGGGGGCAGCCTGGCTATGGGCCGGGGGCTACCTATTTCAATCCGGGGGAGAGCGGTCTTACGGCTGCGACGGTTGGTGCCGTGCGTAAGCGGTGGGAGATCCCTACGCATGGTGGGCCGGACTGTGAGATCGGACGGGAGCCGCTGGTTTCGGGTGGGAACGTCTACACCAGTGATCCGGGGGGTGTGGGGGCGTATGACCCGGGCAGTGGGGTTCGGCGCTGGCATGCCGCTCTGCCTCGGCGTGGGGTCAGCCGGATGGCGGTCGGCGACGGCAAGCTGGTCACCCTGACCTATGCGTGTGATGGTCAGGGCAGCTATCTGAACGCTTTTCAGAGCAGCACGGGTGCGCGGCTCTGGGAGGTGCCGCTCGGTGGTCCGGCGCAGGACATGGTGGTTGATCGGGGTGTGGTCGTGGTCGACACCCGGCCCGACTATGCCCTCAGCACCACGGCGTACCGGCTGACCGACGGTCACCGGAGCTGGCGGCTCACCGGCACCCGCGGCGACGGGCTGCTGTCGGCGGGCGGGCGGCTGCTGCTGCGTACCGAAGGTCAGGGCTCCCGGGCGGTCGCCGTCGGCACCGGCGCGACGCTCTGGCAGACGCCGGAGAACTGGTACGCGGTCGGCAGCGACCCGGCCGGCACCCGTTTCTACGTCGGCGGGGCGGGCGGCGGGCTGACCGCGGTCGACGCGGCCACCGGCGTACCGATCTGGAAGTCCGCCTGGCCCTCGCCGTCGGTCACCGCTGACGAGGAGCGCGTCTACTTTCCGCGCCATCGCAGCGTCGTCTGCCTGGACGCCCGGACCGGCCGCAAACTCTGGTCGGTGCACCTGCCCGACGCGGCCGGCCAACCGGTACGCGCCGGCAGCCTGCTCTACAGCCCGTCCGGCATGGACTCGCCGCTGCGGATCACCGACGCCGCCACCGGGCGAGGTCTGCGGGGCGGCATGCCCAGCGATCAGCACTACCCACCGACCGTCGCCGGCGGCCGCCTCTTCCTCACCGACGGCGCGCGGCTACGCGCCTACTTCTAGATCCAGAATGTATGTGAAACATACGACGGTAGATATCTCTGCGACCTACGCTCCCGCCCGTAAAGATCATCGATCGATGAACGGGGCGTTCTATGGGTTCGCGCAAGCGTTTACGGCGAAGAAGTCTCGCGTTGGCGATGACGGCAGCCTTGGCCGGGCAACTCGCCTTCGTCGACGGATCGGCGCTGGCCGCCGACACTCCGCTGTGGAAGGTGGAGGTCGCGAAGATCCCCTCCGCCGAGTACACCCGGGACGCCAAGGTCTACATGACCGAGGCGACCCAGGCCCTGCGGCCGTACGTCGGTGGCGGCCTCGGCGACAGCCGGATCGACCCGGTGCTGGCGGACGTCGGCAGCCGGTATTTCGACGGTGCCCGGCTCAACGGCGCCGCCGACGGCGCGGTGGTCTGGGACAACCTGCAACACCTGGAGTCGTTCCTCAAGAGCCGGATGACCGGTGCCAGCCCGCCCAACGGCGAGGCCGAGCAAGCTCACGTCCGGACGCTGGTGGAGACGCTCACCGGCATGCGCCTGCTGTCCGACGCGGCGATCCAGGACGCCGAGGCGACGATCGGCCCGTTCCGCGCCAGCCCCATGCCGGCACCGGCCCCGGCCGGGCTGACCGAGGCGTTCGCCGACCTGGACGAGGCGAAGGCGAGCCTCGCCAAGTCCGACGAACTGCTGCGCAAGGCCAGCCCCGAGCCGGCCACCGTGCACGCCGCGAAAGCGTGGACCAGCGGCTACAACGTACTGTCGCGCCTCGGTATCACCTACACCGGTGACCACGACTCCGACGGACTCGTCGACGTCGTCGAGCTGCGCTTCGGCGCGAGCCCGCTGCTCGTCGACTCCGACAGCGACGGGCTCACCGACAAGTTCGAGATCACCGAACTGGCCGGGTGGACCAAGGCCAACAGCGCCGACAGCGACGGTGACGGGACCTCGGACGGGCAGGAGGACACCGATACCGACGGGCTGACCAACCTGCGCGAGCAGGAGCTCGGCACCTCGCCCACGGATCCGGACACCGACGGTGACGGCGTCAACGACGGCACCGAGGTCGAGCGCGGCACCAACCCGCTGGTCGCCGACCAGCCGCCCGCGCCGCCGCTGCCGGGTGACCCGCCGCCGATCGTCCCGGCCCCGAACGACACGGACACCGACGGCGACGGGCTCACCGACGTCGCCGAGGGCGAGATGCTCACCGACGTCAACAACGTCGACAGCGACGGCGACGGCCTGTCCGACGGCGTCGAGGTCGACCAGTGGGGGATCAACCCGCTCAGCGCCGACTCGGACAGCGACACGCTGCGCGACGACTACGAGTCGCTGCACGTCGAGGACCAGGGTCTCGATCCGGGCCGCCCGGACGAGCAGATCAGCAAGTGGACGTACGTCACCGACTTCCTGCTCGGCATGTTCGCCGGCGACTTCGCGCCCAAGGACTCGATGGCCTGGCTCGCCGGCAACCTGTGCGCCAGCGGCTCGAGCGTGATTCCGGTGGTGGGCTGGATCCTCGGCGGCGCGGCCGACCTGCGCGACACCATCGCCGGCGTGATCAAGGGTGACTGGGTCAGCGCCGGGCTGAGCATCCTCGGCGTCGTGCCCTACGTCGGTGACGCGGTCGCCATCCCGGGCAAGGCGGCCCGGTTCGTGGTCCGCTACATCCACCGCCTGGACGAGGTGCTCCGCTACGTCACCAAGTACGACAAGATCCCGGACGCGGTCAAGGATCTCGCGTTGGAACTGGTCCTCGGCGAGACCTACGCCTATCTGGTCGGCGAGAGTGCCACCCTGCGCGCCGCGGCCGGCCGGTTCAGCGACACCGACCTGCGCAAGCTCTCCCGGGGTGACCGCACCAAGTGGAAGAACGTCGAGGCGGCCATGAAGTCGCCGAACCATGTCGCCGGCCCGGCGGTCCCGGCACAGTGGAACGCCAAGGCGGGCGAGAACTACCTGAAGGACACCCTGCTGAACGGCAACTGTGAACCGCAGTTCCAGGTGAACACTCCGGGTTACCCGAGTGCGCGCTCGAAGTGGCGCAAGGCGGACTGCGCCGAGACGGATCCGGTGGACGGCTCGATCACCCTGCACGAGGTCAAGGTGGGTGTTCCGATCTGGACCGAGGACCTGATCAACGAGTGCCTCAAGGACGCCTGGATCATCGGTCCCGACGGGCACGCCAGCCACAAGAACCCGAACCTCAAGAAGATCCACTGGCACTTCTTCGCCAGTGCCTCGTACAACAGCGTCGGCATCCACCCGCCGCTGCTGGAGTGCTTGAACAACAACAAGATCCCGTTCACGATCCACGCACCGAACGAGGCGTGATGCGGGCTACTGAGCAGGGCGACCGTCGTCGCCCTGCTCAGTAGTGTTCGTGGCGACGATCCACGCGCTGAAGGAGGAGAGCGTTGGGCCTGGACATAGGTGTCATGCCGGCCGGGGCCGAACTGGACCGGGCGACCGTGGTAACCCTGCTGAGCCGGGTTCTCGCCGACGACCCGGACTTCCCGGGCGCCGCCACCGGCGAGTACCTGGAAACCGAACTGGTAGGCGACCGGCTCACCACGGACTGGTACCTCCACCCGGGGCGCACCGGCCTCAAGAGCGTGCGAGTCACCGTCTGGGACAACTTCCGGATGCGGCCGGCGGCACCGTTCCGGGCCGAACTGGTCCCGGTGCTCGAACTCCTGCGGGAACTCGCCGTGGCGACCGGCGGCCGGTTCATGGTCGAGGGCACCGACGTCACGGACGTGCCGCTCGGCCGCGTGCTCGACATGATCGCGCCGGATCAGACGCCCGTGGTGCCCGACGGTGCGGTGCTGGTCCGGACGACCGAGACCGACGAGGAGTTCCTGCGACGGTACGTGGCCGCCGGCGAGGAACGGCTAGCGCTGCTCCGCGGCGCCGTCCCCGGACTGGACCTCTCCCGGGACAGTCTGGTCGCGCTCTGGGGCTGGGCCATCGACCGCCTCCGGCCCCGTGATCCCGGCACGCCTCTCGAGCGGGTCATGCTCGAGAACGGCTCATTCTTCCAGCGTCCGAAGAACGCGACCCTGCCGATGTGGTACGGCCGCAGCGCCCAGGTCACCCCGCACGTCTGGTCCGACGAGTCGCTCGCGCTGATCGACGCGATCGTGTTCTACGCCGCGGAGGCGGTCCGGGCCGCCGTGCCGGAGCTGACCTGGCAGATCGCGCGAAAGGACACCCCCGGCGGCGGGAACATGCACATCGCCCAGCCGGTGCTGGCCGGCCGAGGCGACGTCATCGCGCCGATCACCGCGTTGATGCCGCTGCTCGGCAAGGTCTACTACAAGATCAAGCCGGACAAGCCGTACCCCGCCCCAGCCGCGCAGGACCTGCGTGACTGGTACGACCAGGCGGTTGCCGAGCGCCGCTAGTCATCGCGATCTTGGCGACCGGAAGCAGTCGCCAAGATCGCGATACCCGTGCTCAGCTGTAGAGCCGACGGCGGGTCACCTCGGCGAGGGTCACCGCGGCCGCGACGCTGGCGTTCAGCGACTCCACGTCAGAGGCCATCGGAATGCTCACCCGCAGGTCACAGGTCTCACCGACCAGCCGGGACAGGCCACGGCCCTCCGAGCCGACAACCACCAGCAGCGGGCCGATCGCGGCCTCCAGCTGGTACAGGTCGGTCTCGCCGTCGGCGTCCAGGCCGATCGCGGTGAAGCCGGCCTTCTGCGCCGCCTTGATCGCCCGGGTCAGGTTGACCACCTGGGAGACCGGGACCCGGGCGGCCGCGCCGGCACTGGTACGCCAAGCGGTCGCGGTGATCCCGGCGGCCCGGCGCTCGGTCATGAACACGCCGTGCCCGCCGAACGCGGCCACCGACCGGATCACCGCACCCACGTTGCGCGGGTCGGTGATGCCGTCCAGCGCCACCAGCAGCGGGGCGGTCTGCTCCAGCGAGGCGTTGACCAGGTCGTCGAAGTCCTCGTACGCGAACGGCGGCACCTGCAGGCCGATGCCCTGGTGCAGCACCCCGCCGGTCATCCGGTCCAGCTCGTTGCGGCTGACCTCCAGGATCGGGATGCCGCGGTCGCCGGAGGTCCGGACGATCTCGGCGACCCGGTCGTCGATGTCGATGCCCTGAGCCACGTACAGCGCCGTCGCCGGCACCAGCGCCCGCAGCGCCTCCACCACCGGGTTGCGGCCGAGCAACAGCTCGGGGCCTTCCTTGGTGGGGTTGGACTTGCGACCGGGCGCGACCCGCGGACCACGCGGACCGGTGGCCCGGCCGCGCGTCGCCTGGGCCCGGGTCAGACCGGCCGCCCGGCCGCCACCCCGGCCCCAGGTGGTGTCCTTGGACCCGGGGATGCCGACCTTGGGCGCACGGCCCTCGGCCGCCGCCGCCCGGCGCTCCTTCTCCTGCTTACGCGCGGTCTTCTCGGGCAGTTTCTCGGTGCCCGAGTACCCCTTGTGCCAGGGCCGCTCGTCCGCCGGCAGGGTCTTGCCCCGGCCCTTCAGCCCGGACCGGTTCTTGCCACCGGACCCGAAGGACGCGCCCTTCTTCGAGGTCGCCCGCTTGCTCGCGTTCTGTGAATTTCCTGGCATCAGTGCTGCTCTCCTACCGTCCAGCGCGGCCCGGTCGGAGTGTCCTCCACCTGAATACCCGCGTTCTTGAGCTGGTCCCGCACCGAATCGGCGGCCGCCCAGTCCTTCCGTGCACGGGCTTGTGCCCGCTGTTCCAGAGCCAGGGCGACAAGCGAGTCGACCACCGGCTTCAGGTCGTTGCCGCCCTCGCCGCCGTCCCAGGCGGCGTCGAGCGGGTCGAGGCCGAGCACGCCGAGCATGGCCCGGACCGCGGTCAGCGCGCCGCGGATGGCCGGCTCGTCACCGGCGGCCAGCGCGGTGTTGCCCTCCCGGACGGTGTCGTGCACGATCGCGAGCGCCGCCGACGTGTTGACGTCGTCGTTCATCGCGTCGGCGAAGGCCGGCGGCACCGCCTTGGGCCGGCCGGGGCCGACCACCTCGACCGCGCGCTGCACGAATCCCTCAATCCGCCGGTACGCCACGGCGGCCTCGCGCAGCGCCTCGTCCGAGTAGTCGATCCGCGAGCGGTAGTGCGGGCTGGCCAGGTAGTAGCGCACCTCGACCGGGCGGATCCCGGACTCGACGAGCGAGTCGAGGTCGATCACGTTGCCCAGCGACTTGCTCATCTTGGACTCACCGAGGTTGAGCAGCGCGTGGTGCACCCAGAAGCGGGCGAACCCGAGCCCGGCCGCCTTCGACTGGGCGATCTCGTTCTCGTGGTGCGGGAAGGTCAGGTCCAGGCCGCCGCCGTGGATGTCGAACTCGTCGCCCAGGTAGCGCCGGGCCATGGCGGAGCACTCGATGTGCCAGCCCGGCCGGCCCCGGCCCCACGGCGACGACCAGTACGCGTCCTGCGGCTCGTCGGCCTTCACACCCTTCCACAGGGCGAAGTCGCGGTGGTCGCGCTTGTCCCGCTCCGGCGCGTCACCGGCGGCCCGCATGTCGTCCGGTTTCTGCCCGGAGAGCGCGCCGTACTCCGGGTAGGAGAGCACGTCGAAGTACACGTCACCGTTGCCGGCCGCCGCCGGGTACGCGTTTCCGCGCTCGATCAGGCTCTGGATCAGCTCGTGCATCTCGGTGATGTGCCCGGTGGCCAGCGGCTCGTAGGTGGGCGACAACACGTTGAGCGAGCGGTAGTCACGGTCCAGCAGGAGCCGGTTCTCGAACGCGATCGCCCAGAACGGCCGGCCCTGTTCCAGCGACTTCTGCAGGATCTTGTCGTCCACGTCGGTGACGTTGCGGACGAAGGTGACCTCCATGCCGACGTGCAGCAGCCAGCGACGTAACACATCGTAGTTGACCGCGGACCGGAGGTGGCCGATGTGCGGCGGCGACTGCACGGTGAGACCACACAGGTAGATCCCCACCTGACCGGGCGTCATCGGGACGAAGTCCCGGACCGATCGGGTCGCGGTGTCGTACAAGCGCAGCGTCACCGGTCAAGGGTACCGGCCATCGCCGGTGGACGACCGCCCCGGCCGTGCGACACGAACGGTCACCGATCGGTGCCCCTTTTCAGCCGCCGACGGCCGCATGTGCGTCGACGATCCCGTGCCCGTAGAACCCGTTGAACGTCCGGCCGCCCTCGCAGCGGGCCGTGAACTCGGCGGGCCGGTCCGGGTAGGTCTGCACCCGGGGCTTCGGGCAGGGGCGATCGATGGCCGTCCGGTAGAGCTCACGCTCGACCGCGTCCGGCGTCATGGTCGTACCGTCGCGACTGAGGATCAGCGCGGCCACACCGCTGACGTGCGGAGCCGCCATCGAGGTGCCCTGCGTGTACAGGTAGTAGGCACACGCGCCGGCGGACGAGCAGTGCTTCTCGACCGAGCCGGCACCCGAGCCGGTGATCTCACCCTTCTCGTCGACCAGGCCTTGGGCCTGCAGGACGAGCTTCGGGTAGCTGGAGAGGATCGCACCGGCCGTGCCGTGACCGTCGGACTCGTCGCCTCCGGGCGCCGCGACATCGGCCTGCTCGACGCCGTAGTTGGAGTAGTCGGCCTTGTTCCCGGACGGACCGAGCGCGGTGGTGTTGATGACGTACGGATCCTCCTGCGGCATCTGCCGGCAGGTCGCGTTGTCGATCTTCCGCTCGTACGGGTCGGCGCCGTAGTTCGGGCTGCTCCGGTCGGGCCGGGGCCGGCCCAAATCCTCGTGGCCGTTGCCGAGGGAGCTGATCAGCGTGACGCCCTTGTCGTGGGCGTACTTCAGCGCCCGGGTCAGCCCGGCCAGGATGGCGCGCTGCTCGGCCTGCCGCTCCTGGCTGTCCGCGGGGTTGGCCGGGCAGAGGTAGCGCCACGGGTCGACGAAGAACGACATGTTCACCACGTCGAGGCCGGCGTCGCCGGCGTACGTCAGCGCGTCGACCACCGGGTCGAGGAAGAAGAAGCCGGAGTCCTGGCCGCCCTTGAGCTCGACCAGGGTGACCCCCGGCGCCACCCCGGAGATGCCGAAGCCGTCGGCCGCCGCGCCGATGGTGCCCGCCACGTGCGTACCGTGACCGCCGTCGTCGGTGCCGACCGGGTCCAGGCAGCTCTTGACCTCGCAGGGTCCGTCGGCGTCCGGGATGTCCGGCGCGAAGTTGCGGGAGAGCGTACGGCTGAAGTGCGGCGCCAGGTCGGGATGGCTGGCGTCCAGCCCGGTGTCGAGGACGCCGACGGTGACTCCCGGGTCGCCGCCCCGGACCTTCCGCGCCCGATCGGCGCGGATCATGCGCAGGCCCCACAGCTTGTCGTCGAGCGGATCGAGGGCCGCCGGGCCGGGCGCACCCACCGGCAGACCGGCGGGGCGACCGGCCGGTGCCGTGCTGACCCGCCCGATGGCCCGGAGCTCGCTCGCACCGATCAGTGCGGGCGAGGTGGCGGCCTTCGCCGCGAACCGGGCGTCGGCCGAGGTCACCCGGTACACGCCGACCGCGTCGTTGCGCTTCACGACGGTGCCGCCGGCGGATCGGATGGCCGCGGTCGCGTCCGGAACGGACACGCCGTCGGCGGCGACCACGGTGTAGTCGCTGGTGATCGGCTCAGCGGCGCCCGGTACCAGGGCCAGCAGCAGCAGACCGGAGACGACTGCGGGTAGGGGTTTCACTTCCCGGATGCTAGAGCCGAAAAGGGGTGCTTGTTCCGCGATCACGGAACAAGCACCCCTGATGGTCAGCGGCCGCCGACCGCCGCGTAGGCGTCGACGATGCCGTGGCCGTAGAACCCGTTGAAGTTCTTGCCGCCCTCACAGAGCGCGTCGAACTCGACGGAACGGCCCTCCTGCACGTAGCTCTGCAGGCGCGGCTCCGGGCAGGCGTGCTCGGCGGCGCTGCGGTACAGCTGCGCCTCGACCAGCTTCGGGGCCATGGTCTTGCCACCGCGGCGGAAGTCCGGGTAGCCGTACCTGCTGACGATCAGCGCGGCGACACCGGCGGCGTGCGGCGACGCCATCGAGGTGCCCTGCAGGTACGTGTAGTAGCCGCACTCGCCGGCCTTGGTGCACTCCTTGAAGACCAGGCCCTCGCCGTCCGCGGTGATGTTGCCGTCCGCGTCGACCAGCTCCTCCTCCTGCAGCACCTTGAGCGGGTAGGTGGAGAGGATCTGGTTGCCGGCCGTCTGGAAGGTGTCGGTGCCGAACCCGTCGCGGTACCAGCCGCCGGGCGCGGCGACCGAGATCTGCTCGAGGCCGTAGTTCGAGAAGTCCGACTTCTTCTTCGACGGGCCCACCGAGGAGACGCCGATGACGTGCGAGCCCTCCGCCGGCAGGTTCCAGCACGAGCTGTTGTCGATCGTGCGGTCGCGCGGCGTGCCACCGTAGTTCGGGCTGCCCCCGTCGACCCGCGGCTTGCCGAGGTCCTCGTGGTTGTTACCCAGCGCGCCGACCAGGGTGACGCCCTTGCGGTGCGCGTAATCCAACGCCCGCTTCATGGCCGCGATGGTGGCCCGCTGTGCGGCCTGCTCCTCGGCGCTGTCGGCCGGGTTCGCCGTGCAGTTGAAGAGCCACGGGTCGACGTAGAACGACATGTTCACCACGTCGAGGCCGGCGTCGGCGGCGTGGGTGAGTGCGTTGACCACCGGGTCCAGGAAGAAGTAGCCGGAGTCCTGGCCACCCTTGAGCTCGACCAGGGTGACGTCCGGCGCGATGCCGGAGACGCCGACACCGTTCGCCGCGGCGCCGATCGTGCCGGCGACGTGCGTGCCGTGGCCGTTGTCGTCGGTGCCGACCGGGTCGACACAGCTGGCCACCTCGCACGGGCCGTCGACATCGGTCAGGTCCGGCGCGAAGTTGCGGGAGAGCTTCGAGCTGAAGTGCGGTGCGAGATCCGGGTTCGAGGCGTCCAGGCCGGTGTCCAGGATGCCCACGGTCACGCCTCGGTCACCGGACTCGATCTTGCGAGCCTTGTCCGCGCGGACCATGGCCAGGCCCCACAGCTTGGCGTCGAGCGGGTCCAGCTTCGCCGGCCCGCCCTTGCCACCCTTGCCGGTCCGGGCGGTGCGGTCGACCTTCTCCAGCTGGCTGGGCGCGTGGCCGATGGCCTTGCGCTCGCTCGCCCCGATCAGGGCGCCGGAGGTGGCGGCCTTCGCCTCGAACTTCGTGTCGGCCGACTCCACCCGGTAGACACCGACGGCTTCGTTACCGCTCACGATCGTGCCGCCGGCCGCCTTGATGGCCGCGGTGGCCTCCGCGGCGGAAGCGCCCTCAGCGGCCACGACCGTGTAATCGACTGTGTTACCTGGCTCCGCCACCGCGGAGCCGGGTACCACAGCCAGGAAAGCCAGGCCCGTCGCGGTGACGACGGCCCCGGTGACAACGCGTCTTCTCATGGAAGCGCTCCTCCTGGAATAGGCCCTGAATAGGCTAGGAGGCATCACATCGAGAAAGATCGCTCAGCACAAGATCTACGGCCGGGTCATCCGCAGGACATCGAGCGCTTCGTCCAGTTGTGTCTCAGTCAATGTGCCGTTTGCGACGTGTCCCCGCTCGATCACCACCTCGCGGATCGTCCGATCGGTGGCCAGTGCCTGCTTGGCGATCGCCGCGGCCTCGTCGTACCCGAGGTACCGGTTGAGGGGCGTGACGATCGAGGGCGAGCCCTCCGCGTACGCCCGGGCCACCTCCTCGTTCGCCTCGAGGCCGGCGACGCACCGGTCGGCGAGCTGGCGGGCGGCCGCGGCCAGCAATCGGATCGACTCGAGCAGGTTGCGGGCCATCACCGGCAGCATCACGTTCAGCTCGAAATCGCCCTGGGTGCCGGCGAAGGCGACCGTCGCGTCGTTCCCGATCACCTGAGCGGCCACCTGGCGGACCATCTCGGGCACCACCGGGTTCACCTTGCCCGGCATGATCGACGAGCCGGGCTGGAGATCCGGCAGGCGCAGCTCACGCAGGCCGGCCCGCGGTCCGGAGCCCATCCAGCGGATGTCGTTGGCGATCTTGTAGAGGCCGGCCGCCACCACCCGCAACTGGCCGGACGCCTCGACCAGCGCGTCCCGGGCACCCTGCGCCTCGAAGTGGTCACGGGCCTCGCTGAGCGGCAGCCCGGTCTCCTCCTTGAGCAGCTCGATCACCGCCGGAGCGAAGCCGGGCGGCGTGTTCACCCCGGTGCCGACGGCGGTGCCACCCAGTGGCAGCTCACCGAGCCGGGGCAGGGTGGCGGTCAGCCGCTCGACGCCGTTGGTGACCTGTTGGGCGTACCCCGAGAATTCCTGGCCGAGAGTGACCGGCGTGGCGTCCATCAGGTGCGTGCGGCCGCTCTTGACCACCTCGGACCAGGCGCCGGCCTTGGTGCGCAACGCACCCGCCAGATGTTCGAGCGCCGGAATCAGGTCCTGGCTGACCGCTTCGGTGGCCGCCAGATGGATCGAGGAGGGGAAGACGTCGTTGCTGGACTGGGACGCGTTGACATGGTCGTTCGGGTGCACCGGCCGGCCCAGGGCGCGGGACGCCAGGGTGGCGATCACCTCGTTGGCGTTCATGTTCGACGAGGTGCCGGAGCCGGTCTGGAAGACGTCGATCGGGAACTGGTCGTCGTAGCCGCCGTCGGCCACGTGCGCCGCGGCGGTCGCGATCACCTCCGCCAGGTCGCCGTCCAGCACGCCCAGTTTCCCGTTGGCCCGGGCCGCGGCGCCCTTGATCCGGGCGAGCGCCCGGATGTGCGCCGGTTCCAGTCCCCGGCCGGAGATCGGGAAGTTCTCCACCGCCCGCTGCGTCTGTGCCCGCCAGAGGGCATCGGCGGGTACACGCACCTCGCCCATCGTGTCGCGTTCGATCCGGAAGCCGCTCTCGTCAGTCGTCACCGGACCATCCTCTCTCGACCTGCGCCCGGCCGCCGTCGATCGTGTCGATCCGGGTTCGCTCGCGCAGCGGGTATCGCTCCACCAGGGCGGCGAGTTCACCCAGCAGGTCCCGAGCCGTATCTTGATGATCACTCACGGTTGGACGCGCGCGGCAACGGAACGTACCGTCGGCGGAGTTTGGTCGACCCCCGACGAAGAGGATCCCCCTGATGCGACGCGCCATCCTGGCCGTGCTCGCCGGCGGCGTGCTGCTGACCGGCACCGCCTGTGACAGCGATGCGGACACCAGCGAGAGCGCGGCCCCGGCCGCCGCCGAGGCCACCTCGACGCCGCCGGCCACCGCCCCGGCGCCCGACTACGCGGCGGACACGACGAAGGTCTGCGGACGTCTCGACGAGATCTTCAGCGCCGCGCTCGCCGGCGAATTCGGTGCCGCCATGGGCAAGATGATCGCCCAGAAGGAGGCGAAGCAGGCGGAGGAGGTGAAGAACGCCGAGAAGGCCGCGGCCGCCGAGCTGAAGGCGGTCGGCACCCAGATCCGCAAGGAGACCGGCGCCGCGCAGGATCCGGAACTCAAGGCGGCCGGCGAGACCTCCGCCGCGAAGATCGAGCAGAGCGCGAAGGACCGCGACTACATCGAGAAGGTCAAGACCTCCAAGGACCTGGACCGCACGCTCAAGAGCCAGATCCAGGAGTGGCTGAGCCCCGTCTCCGGATACTGCGCCTGATCGGCCAGCCCGCAGCCCAACCTCATCGCTGTCTCACGGGCCTTGAGGCAGCAGTGGGGTTGGGCCCGTTTAGATGCGCCGGCCGATGCCGAGGACCGGCTTGGTCACCTCGGCGAAGAAGTCGTTGCCCTTGTCGTCCACGACGATGAAGGCCGGGAAGTCCTCGACCTCGATCTTCCAGACCGCCTCCATGCCGAGCTCGGGGAACTCGAGCACCTCGACGTGCCGGATGCAGTCCTGCGCCAGCCGGGCCGCCGGGCCGCCGATCGAGCCGAGATAGAAGCCGCCGTACGTGTTGCAGGCGTCGGTGACCTGCTTGGACCGGTTGCCCTTGGCCAGCATCACCATCGAGCCGCCGGACGCCTGGAACTTCTCGACGTACGAGTCCATCCGGCCGGCTGTGGTCGGGCCGAACGAGCCGGAGGCGTACCCCTCAGGGGTTTTCGCCGGGCCGGCGTAATAGACCGCGTGGTCGCGCATGTACTGCGGCATCGGCTCGCCGGCGTCCAGCCGCTCGGCGATCTTCGCGTGCGCGATGTCCCGCGCCACCACCAGCGGGCCGGTCAGCGACAGCCGGGTCTTCACCGGGTACTTGCTCAGCTCCGCGCGGATGTCGGCCATCGGCCGGTTGAGGTCGATCTGCACGACGGGCTCTTCGCCGAGATCAACATCGGGAAGGTAGCGCGCGGGGTCGGTCTCCAGACGCTCCAGCCAGACGCCCGACGGGGTGATCTTGGCGACCGCCTGGCGGTCGGCCGAGCAGGAGACCGCGATGGCGACCGGACAGGAGGCGCCGTGCCGGGGCAGCCGGATGACGCGTACGTCGTGGCAGAAGTACCGCCCGCCGAACTGCGCCCCGATCCCGAAGTCCCGGGTCAGCTCCAGCACCGCTGCTTCCAGCTCGAGGTCCCGGAAGCCGTGCGCCAGCATCGTCCCCGACGTGGGCAGGTTGTCCAGGTACTTCGCGCTGGCCAGCTTGGCGGTCTTCAGCGCGTGCTCGGCGCTGGTGCCGCCGACGACCACGGCCAGGTGGTACGGCGGGCAGGCCGAGGTGCCGATCAGGCGCAGCTTCTCGTCCAGGAACTGCATCATCCGCTGCGGATTCAACAGCGCCTTCGTCTCCTGGTAGAGGTACGACTTGTTGGCCGAGCCGCCGCCCTTGGCCATGAAGAGGAACTTGTACGCGTCCGGATGCCCGCCCGGGTCCTCGGCGTACAGCTCGATCTGCGCCGGCAGGTTCGTCCCGGTGTTCCGCTCGTCCCACATCGTCAGCGGCGCGAGCTGGGAATAGCGCAGGTTGAGCCGGGTGTACGCCTGGTAGACGCCGAGCGCGATGGCCGCCTCGTCGGTGCCGTCGGTGAGCACGTGCCGGCCGCGCTTGCCCATCACGATCGCCGTGCCGGTGTCCTGGCACATCGGCAGCACGCCGCCGGCCGCGATGTTGGCGTTGCGGAGCAGGTCCAGCGCGACGAACCGGTCGTTCGGCGACGCCTTGGGGTCATCGATGATCGATCGCAGCTGAGTCAGGTGTGCTGGGCGCAGATAGTGCGCGATGTCGTGCATCGCCTCGGCGGTGAGCTGGGTCAGGGCCGCCGGCTCGACGGTCAGGAACCGCCGCCCGCCCGGGCCCTCGACAACGTCAACACCCTCGTCCGTCACCAACCGGTACTCGGTCAGATCCTCGCCGGTCGGCAAGAGCGGCGAGTAGGTGAAAGCGGCGCCTCTGCTCATGAGCGGCAAGCCTAGGCCAGCGGGGTAGCCGTACGCGAACCCCTCCCCGGCGCTTCGCGCGCCGGGTCGCCTCAGGAGAACGCGAGGTAGGCCATGTCGCGGCCGGAGACCGCGATCATGCCGTCCGGACCTACGGCGAAGACCTTCGCATCGGTACGCACATCGGCACGGACCGCCCCCGAAGCGAGCGCCAGGGCGGTGATCCGGTTCTTCGAGACGACGATCGCCGCGTACGGGGTGAGCGCGGCACTCGCCTCCGGACGCCCGGTCTGCCGCCACACCGCCTTGCCCTTGCTGAACGACCAGCCCCGCAGGGTGTCGTCCTTGCGGATCACCGCGTAGGAGTCGTTCACCGCGACCACGTCCGACTCCTTGTCGCCGTACCAGAGGTCGCGCCCGTCGTACCCGTTGATCAGCAACTCCCGCCCGTACGGGTCGACGCCGAGCACCACGTTGTAC
This sequence comes from Actinoplanes aureus, assembly GCF_015704865.1. GTDB lineage: Bacteria > Actinomycetota > Actinomycetes > Mycobacteriales > Micromonosporaceae > Actinoplanes > Actinoplanes aureus. The sequence goes on from NZ_JADQTO010000048.1 coordinate 17,187, forward strand.
CCGCCCGCCGGGTCCCGCCCCTGCTTGCAGTCCGACCCGTCGGCGGTACGCAGGTTGAGCCCGTCCCGCTGCCACACCACGTTGTTGCGCGGCGGGGCGGTGGCCACCACCCCGTAGTAACAGGTGCCGTCGCGCGACGTACCGGTCACCGTCAACACCCGCCCGGCGACCACCGCGATCCGCTGGTCGCGAGCCGGCCGGACGGTCTGTACCAGCTTGCCGGTCGCGGTGTCGATCACCCGGATCTGCCCGTCGTCCGGGAAGCCCAGCAGGCCGGGCAGCGCCGGCGGTCCGGCCACGTCGTCGTCCACGTCGCCGCTGGTCAGCCGGCGGGTGTCCGGCAGGTCCGGGTTGCCGGCGTCCAGGACGAACCCGATGCCCCCGGTGCCGACGCTCCAGAGCTGGGTGCCGGCCTTCGGGTCCCATCCGGTCAGCCGGCAGTCGTCGCCCCCGGAGCAGCTCAGATCGACGATCGCGTCCTGATAGGTCCAGACCGCGCTGGCCGTGGTGTCGGAGCGCCGCGCCACCCCGGTACGCGGGTCGAGCACCTGATAACCCTTGGTGAGCAGCCGCCCGGTGACCACCACCGCGTCGGCGCCCCGGCCGGCGATCGAGGCCCAGTCCGCGTCCGACGACCAGAGCGGCACCGCCGCGGTCAGCCCGTACGCCTCGACGGAGTTCCGGTACTCGACGATCACCGCGTCTCCGGCGATGGCGACGCTCTGCGGGGTGCCGCCGAGCTCCTGTTGCCACCGGGCACCGGGCGCGACCGGCCCGCTCGTGGTGATCCACGACCACATCCGCGGGAACGGGTTCCAGACGCCGGTCGTAGCCAGGACCGTGACGGTCACGGCGGCGACCAGCGCGAGCCCTTTCCCTGACCCGGACATGCGGACACCGTAGTGACCTCGATCCACTTATCCCGCGAGCGCGAAAAGTCCGTGTCGGTAGCTTATTGCCGGTTTGCCGAGCGGACCAGCGGCACCGTCCGGTACGGGATCAACTCGGCCAGCGCGATGATGGTGTGCGCCCGGACGATGCCCTCGTAGCCGACGATCTGGTCGATCACCCGTTGCAGGTCGGCGTTGGCACGGGCCACGATCCGGCACAGGATGTCGCCGCTCCCGGTGATCGTGTGCGCCTCCAGCACCTCGGGAATCTCGGCGAGATGCTCGGCCACCGCGTCATGGCCGTACCGCTGGCTGATCTCCAGGGTCACGAAGCTGGTCACGCCGAAGCCGATCGCGGCCGGCACCACCTCCGGGCCGAAACCCTTGATCGCGCCCCGCGAGATCAGCTTGTCCAGCCGCGCCTGCACCGTGCCGCGCGCCACCGCGAGCCGCCGGGAGAGCTCCAGCACACCGATCCGCGGCTCGGCGGCGAGCAACGCGATGAGACGCCCGTCAAGGTCGTCGAGCTGGACAGTCTGCTCACCCACCGGGGGAACGTACCGCACCTCCTGCACAGTCTGACCAAGTCCGCGCAAGCCTCTTGCCCATCTGTACGATCAGCGAGCACCTTATGGGTAGGACCCGGCCCGCAGGGAACCGTCAGGCTGTCGTGGTAAAGGTTTGCGCATGAGTTCCCTTCCCGCGGGTTGGTACAAGGACCCGGCCGACACCAGTACCCAGCGCTACTGGGACGGTGAGGGCTGGCTGGGCGAAGCCATCCCGGCGGACGCGGTTCCGCCGGACGGGCCGCCCGCGGTCAAGGCGGAACCGCCGGTTCCTCCCGCGGCTCCCGCACCGCAGCCGCCCCAGCCGCAGCCGTACGGGTCGCCCCCGCCCGGATACCCCGCCCAGCCGACCACGCCGCCGGCATACGGCCCGCCCCCGGGCTGGGGACCGCAGCCGGGCTGGGGTCCCCAGCATCCGGGTGCGCAGGCCCCACCGCCGGGCTGGCAACCGCCGCCTCCGGGATGGCAGCAGCCGCCTCCGGGCTGGCAGCCACAGCCCGGGCAGCCGATGCACGCGTACGCCTACCCCATGCCGCAGGCGATGCCGCACGGCCTCCCGCTGGCCGGGCTGGGCCGGCGGCTGACCGCCCGGCTCATCGACATCGCCGTCGTGCTGGCGCTCAACGTCGTGGTCAACGGCTGGTTCATCTACCAGTACTGGCAGGACTTCGCGCCGATCTTCCGGGAGTACATGCGGCAGGTCGCGGCGGGCAACCAGAACGTCACGGTCGAACCCACGCCGCGGATGCAGACCCTCTCGATCGCCATCCTGACCGTCGCCACCCTGCTCTGGCTGCTCTACGAGGCGCCGTCGATCGGCGCCCGCGGCCAGACCCTTGGCAAACGGGCCATGGGGATCAAGGTGTTCCGGGTGGAGAGCACCGCACCGATCGGCTTCGGCCGGGCGTTCACGCGGTGGGCCCGGCTCGGCATGTGGACGCTGTTCTGGTGGTGCGGTGTCGGTCTGATCGTCCAGTTCTTCTTCTCGCTCTCCCCACTTTTCGACCCCCGCCTGCGCCAGGCCTGGCACGACAAGGCGGCGGCCACGGTCGTCGTCGCCGTGCCCCCCGGCGCCCACCCGACCGTCAAGGCCGCACCGAGCGGCGATCTACCCGGAGGATCCAAATGACCCGGCTGACCCGCGCCGACCTGGACGCGCTGCCGAACTACGTGCCCGGACGCAACATCGCCGACCTCGCCCGCGAGCTGGGCATCGCCGAGGCGATCAAGCTGGCCAGCAACGAGGTTCCCTACGGGCCGTTGCCCGGCGTCGTGGAGGCGATCACCGAGGCGGCCCGTTCCGTGCACCGCTACCCCGACATGGGCGTGGTCCGGCTGCGGGACGCCATCGGCGAGCGGTTCGGGGTGAGCCCGGAGCGGGTCGTCACCGGCTGCGGTTCGGTGGCGCTGGCCGAGATCCTGGCGAAGGCGACGTGTCTGCCGGGCGACGAGATCGTCTACTCGTGGCGGTCGTTCGAGGCGTACCCGATCATCGCGGCCGGGGGCGGCGCGACAAGCGTGCGGGTGCCGAACACGGCGGCGCACGGGCACGACCTCGCGGCGATGGCCGAGGCGATCACCGACCAGACCCGGATGGTGTTCGTCTGCAACCCGAACAACCCGACCGGCACCAGCGTGCGCACGGCCGAGATCGACCGGTTCCTCGCCGAGGTCCCCTCCGACGTGCTGGTGGTGCTCGACGAGGCGTACCGGGAGTTCGTCACCGACCCGGACGTGCCGGACGCGCTGGAGACCTACGGCGACCGGCCCAACGTGGTGGTCCTGCGCACCATGAGCAAGGCCTGGGGCCTGGCCGGGCTGCGGATGGGCTACCTGGTCGCCCAGCCCGAGGTGGCGACCGCCCTGCGCAAGGTGGTGACCCCGTTCTCCACCAGCATGGTCGCGCAGGCCGCGGCACTTGCCGCGCTGGAGCAGGAGGACGAGGTACGCCGTCGCTGCGCGCTCGTCGTCGCGGAACGGGACCGGCTCACCGAGGCGCTGCGCAAGCTCTCCGTCGCGGTGCCGGACAGCCAGGCCAACTTCGTCTGGATGCCGCTCGGCGATCGGACCGCCGAGTTCGCCGCCGCCTGCGAGAGCCGGGGCGTCATCGTGCGCGGGTTCCATCCGGAGGGCGTACGCGTCACGGTCGGCACCCCGGAGGAGAACGACCTGTTCCTCGCCGCCGCCGAGGCCGCGCTCAAGGACTGACCCGGCTCATACCCGCGCTTCGACTCGCTCGTGGTCCTCCCGGCTGATCCGGGCCGGGAAGACCGCCGGCGAGAGCACCACCAGCACGCTCGCGACCAGCGCCAGCCCGGCCGCCAGCAGCGGCAGCGCGCCGAGGTTCCCGGCGCTGATCAGCCGCTCACCGACGAACGCCCCGCCGCCGATGCCGATCTGGAACGCCACGACGTGGACCGCCGACGCCGCGTCCCGGGTCGCCGGCGCCACCCGCAGCACCGCCGCGGCCAGGAAGACCGGGATGGCGGTGAACGCGCCGCCCCAGAGCAGGGTGGCGACCACGGTCGGGACCGGGCCGAGCACCGGCGCGAGCAAGCCGACCGAGATCGTCACCGTCACCGTGAGGCCGAGGACCAGGGGTCCTGGGCGCCGATCGACGTACCGCCCCACCACGTAGTTGGCGAGCAGGCCGACCGCGCCGTATCCGAGCAGCAGCGCGCTCAGGCCGGCACCGTCCAGCCCGGCGTCGCGGCGGACCAGCGGAGCGATGTACGTGTACGCCGCGAAGTGCCCCACCACCAGCACCATCGTGATCAGGCAGAGTCGCGCCACCGGCCCGTTGCGCAGCACCCGCACCGCACCCCGCAGCTGCTCCCCGGTACGCGCCTCGAGGTCCCGCGGCAGCGGTCCCAGCTTCGGCAGTACGGCGAGCAGCAGCACCACGCAGACCGCCCCGCCCACGGCGAACAGCCCGACCGCCGACCGCCAGCCCAGGAACTGGCCGATGGCCGTACCCAGCGGAACGCCGAGCACGATGGCGAGCGAGTTGCCCAGGAAGACCAGCGCGGTCGCCCGTCCGGCCTGCCCGGGCGGCGCCAGCCGCACGATGATCGGCCCGAGCACCGACCAGAACACACCGTGCGCCAGGGCGCAGACCAGCCTGCTCAGGGTCAGGATCTCGAAGGTGGGCGCGACCGCCGCCGCCCCCTGAGACACCGCGAAAATCGCTACCGTGACGGCGATGAGTCGGTGCCTCGGCACCCGCATGGTGAGCGCGGTGAGCGGGATGGTGCTCAGCGCGGCCACCACGGCATAGCTGGTCAACAGGAACCCGACCTGCGCCTCGGTCACGCCGAGGTCGGCCGAGATCTGCGGGAGAACGCCGACCGGGAGGGTTTCAGCGGTGACGTAGCAGAACGTGGAGGCACCGAGAACGATAAGCGCCGGGCGGTTGAGTCTCACCCCCGCACAATAAGCTCTGATCTAGAGCATAAAAAGGGAGAACGACTGTGACGACCCGCTCCACCGAGCTGCTCCGAGTGGTGCACCACCGCCCCGGCGTGACCCGCGCCGACGCGGCCCGCCTGCTCGGCGTCGGCACCGGCGCGGCCACCGAACTCGTCACCAAGCTCAGTCGTGCGAACCTCCTGGTCCAGGCCCCGGCGACACCCAGCGGCGCCCGCGGCCGCCCGACCACCGTGCTGCTGCCGCACCCCGAGGGCCCGCTCGTGCTGGCGGTCGCCATCTACCACGAGGCCTGGCGGATCGACGTGGTCGAGCTCGGCGGCACCACCACCGCCTCCCGGACGGGACGGCACGCGACCACCGACTGGGTCGCGGTGCGCACGGCGGTCGCCGCCGCCATCGACGAGCTCCGGACGCGGTACGGGCCACGGGCGCGCGCCATCGGCATCTCCGTCCCCGGTACGGTCTCCCGCACGTTCCGCCTCGACGCCTCCGGTCTCCACTGGCACGACGTCGACCTGACCGAACTCTGGCCCACCGCCGACGTCTTCGTCGCCGGCAACGACGCCACCCTCGCCGCCACCGCCGAGTCCAGCCGAGGCGCCGCAGCCGGCGCCTCGTTAGCCCTGCACGTGCGCGTCGAGGGCGGCCTCGGCGGCGCCATGGTCGAGAACGGCCGCCCGGTGATCGGCGCACGCGGCGCCGCCGGCGAATTCGGCCACATGCCCTTCGGCGACCCCGCCATCCGCTGCCCGTGCGGCGCCCACGGTTGCTGGAGCTCGGTCGTCGACGGCGGTGCCCTGGCCCGCCTCCTCGGCGACCGCCCACCCCGCGACCCGATCACCTACGCCCGCCGGGTCATCGCCACCGCCCGAGCCGCCCTCCCGGCCACCGCAGCCGCCGCAGCTTCGGGCCCGGGGCCGGCCGCGGGCGACGCCGAGGCGGCGCTCGCCGCGGTCCAGGTGGTCGGCGCCGCCCTCGGGCGTGGCATCGCGGGCCTGGTCAACGGCCTCGACGCCGACCTGGTCACGGTCGGCGGCCTCGGCGCCGACCTGCTCGCCACCGTGCCCGACGCGATCCACGCCGCCTACCACGACGGCCTCATGACGATCCACCGCGATGCCCCGCCGCCGGTCCTCCCGGCCACCCTGGGCGACGACGACGGCCCGGTCGCGGGCGCGGCCGAGGAGGCCTGGTCAGCCCTGTTCCCCCGTCTGGCCTAGGGCCGCCGTGAGGGCTGATGAGGCCTTCCCACGCCCGGCGTATGGCCGCCGTGAGGCCCGAGAGGGCCTGGTCAACCCGTCCCTCAAAGGGCGGCGATGATCACGGTGTCCAGCGTCAGGTAGTAGATCGGCGACTCCGGATCGTCCGGCGCGTCCACGTTCAGCCGCTCCATCGCCAGGAACCGGCCGGCCAGCCGATACCCGCCCGGCCGCCACTCGGTTTTCTCGGTGCCATAGGCGAGCGGAAACGAGTAGGCCTCCACCCCGGTACGCGCGTTCACCGCGACCAGCGTGTTGCCGGCCGTGAGCAGCACGACGTTCGCCGAGGTACCGCCCAGGATCCGCGCCGCCCCGGATCGGCTCCAGAGTTCCTCGCCCTCCGCGGAGCGCGCGCTCACCGCCGCATCGGAGGCGGTGACGATCACGCCGGCCGCGACCGTCGCGCCGGCCGCGTCGAGGGCCGGGACCCGCCGCAGGACGGCCGAGTCGGCGAACCGGCCCTGCCCGGCGCAGTCCCGGAACGCGGCACAGTCCGAACCCCCCGAGTCGCAGCCGATCGGCTCGAACGGGCCGGCCGGCCAGTCCGCGATCGCCACGCCCGACTCGACGTCATAGGCGCCGGTCGCGCAGACGTACGCACCGCCGGAGGTGGTGAACCCCTCCGCGCACCCGGGTGGCGTGGAGATCCGCCAGCGCACGGCGCCGGTGCTCAGGTCATACCCCACCAGGTTCTGATCGGCGGTGACCACGACGGTGCCGGCGGCGAGGCGCAGGCCCGGCGGGGTCCAGACCGCCGCGGCGCCGGTGCGATGCCCGGCATAGCCGGGCGCGTCCGGGCCGTCCTGCCGCCAGGTGATTTTTCCGGTACGCGCATCGATCGCCACCAGCTCCCCGTCGGACCACCGGGTGATCACCGTGGCACCGCGGGCCGCCACCCCGCTGAGCTGCTCCGGCCAGCGGCGGAACGACCAGCGCGCGGTGTAGAGCGTCTGCCCGTCCACCGGCCCATCGGCCTTGACCTGGTGTTTCGTGGCGTAGACGCGGAGCCGGCCGTCGACCACCAGCGGCGCCAGGTTGGTGCGCCCGGTGACGGCGGGAGGCCTCAGGGAGATCGGCGGGTACGGCGTCGTGGCACTGGCCAGCACCTCGGCCGGCGCGAGAACCCGCCAGACCACCAGGACGGCCGCTGCCAGCAGGACCAGGGCCACCGACGTTCGTAGCAGCACCCGGTTCACGGGGAGCAAGTATTCCAGGTCAGTCGTAGCCGCCGTTGATCAGGCCGAGCCGGACCAGTTCGGTGAGCGGCTCCACCACGTTCGCCGCACCGAAGCCGACGAAGAGCGGCCGCGGAGCGTCCCGGTACGTCCGGGCCGGCTCGACCAGCGGCACCGGATGGGTGGCCGCCAGCGCCTCGGCCACCTCGGCCACCTCGCCGCCGCTCGCCGCCTGCAAGGCCGCCACCAGCACGTTCAGGAAGCCGTGGTGGGTGAAGCCGGTCTCCGGGTCGGTGTGCCGGGTGGCGTGCCGCAGCCCGGCCGCCAGCTTGAACGGCAACTGCCGGTCGCGGCACGCGCAGATCACCGCGGCCAGCTCGACCGGGGTGGGGAAGAGCTCCGCCGCGAGGCCGCCCACCCGGAACTTCGGCGCGATCGACAGTCCCGCGGCGCGCGCCTCGGCGACCGAGTCGAGCGCGGCCAGCAGACCCCAGCTCAACGGGATCTCGGCGAAGAACCGCAGGCCCCTCTCGGCGGCCGCGAACGAGCGCAACGCGTCCAGGCCGGGCTGTGGGTCCTCGCCGCGGCGCGCCACCGCCGCCTCGACGTGCTCGATCACCAGACCGGCGGCACGCAGCTTCTCGACGGTCACCGGCAGCGCGGCGGCCGGCACGTCGCCGATCAGTCCGGCCTCGATCGCCGGCACCGGCTCGGTGCCGACCACCGACGCCGGCACGAGCAGGGAACCGAGCAGTTCCGAATACCACGAAGCGGCGTGCTCCTGGTATTTCGCGACGCCGTCGGTCAGGCCGATCGGGCTGGGCGGGAGCAGGGACGCGTCATCGACGAGCCCGGCATAGAGCGGAGGCACCATCGTCGACACGAAATCGAACCTAATGGACGGTGCGCGAAACGGGAACCTACGCCGGTCAGCCGTCCGAGCCGCGCCGGCCGATCACCACCAGCAGTTCACCCCCGGCGGCGAGGACCATGCCGATCACCAGCGGGGCCAGGCCGCCGATCGCCGCGTACAGGAACAGGAAGACCGGAGCGACGAAGGTCAGGTACGCCGCGACGGCCAGCCGCCGGTCACCGGCCCGCAGCCGGGCCAGCACCGCACCGGCCGGCTCGGTGAGCCGGCTGCGGAACCACAACAGCACCGCACCGAAGACCAGTACGCCGATCAGGCCGGCCCACATCCGCGAGATCCCCGGGCTGATCATGGTCATCGCGGCGGTCAGGGCGGCCGCGATCAGGGTGCCGCCGGCGCCGTACCGCACGGTCTCCCGGACCACCTCCGCCGACTGGTCCGAACTGTCCAGAACCGGACGCTGCGGGCGGGCGATCTCCGGCACCTCGGCCGGCGCTTCGGGCTCGGTGGACGGCTCGGGATCCGGCGGCGCGCCACCCGGCGGGACACCGAGCGAAGCCTCCTCGGCCAGGTCTTCCAGAGCGCGGGCCCATCGGCGGCGCTCGAACCGGACGATGCCCAGGTCACGGCCCGCGTCGCCGATCGCCGCGTCCAGCTCCAGCGCCTCGGCGTAGGCGCGCTGTGCCAGGTCGAACAGGCGCAGCCGGGCCGCGACGACGGCCAGGACCAGGTGCGCCTCGGCCTCGGTGGGAGCGACCCGGACACCGTTCCACGCGGCGTTCAGCGCCTCCTGGCCGTTGCGCGACTCGCTCAGCAGGGCGGCTCCGGTGCGTTGCGCGTACGGGTCCTCCGGCCAGTTCCGCAGAATGACCATGGCGTCCCGGGCGGCGTCCGCGTACCGGTGGCTGTCGGTGAGCGCCATGGCCCGGACGACCAGGGCGGCCAACGCCGGCGGCTCGACCGAGGCGGCCCGGTCGGCGGCGGCGAGCGCCTCGGCCGGCTGGTCCGCGGCGAGATGGATCCGGGCCAGGGTGGCCAGCAGAGCTGTCTCGCGCGGCGCCGACGTCAAACCGGAGGCGATCTCCTCAGCGGCCTCGTCGTAGCGGCCGAGGTCAGCGAGCAGCAACGCGCGCTGCCGGTGTTCCTCCGGCGTGGTGTCGGGCTCCATGGGGGTGGGCACGCTGCCGAGCGTAGGCGCTCTACCTGGAGATGACGCGAGTCGGGGTGAGCAGTACGAGCCCTCCGGCTCCGGAACGCGTCAGCCGGCGGCGTAGACCATCGCCACGGCGATGCCGGCCAGCCCCTCGCCGCGACCGGTCAGACCGAGGCCGTCGGTCGTGGTCCCGGCCACCGTGACCGGTGCGCCCGCCGCGTCCGAGAGGATCTTCTCGGCCTCGTCCCGGCGCTTTCCGATCTTCGGCCGGTTGCCGACCACCTGCACCGAGACGTTGCCGATCTCGAAGCCGGCGGCCCGTACCCGGCGGGCCGTCTCGGTGAGCAGCGCCACCCCGGAAGCGCCCGCCCACTCCGGCCGGCTCGTCCCGTAGTTGCTCCCCAGATCCCCGAGGCCCGCAGCGGAGAGCAGCGCGTCACAGGCAGCGTGCGCCACCACGTCGGCATCGGAGTGCCCGGCCAGCCCGGGCTCGCCGGGCCAGTGCAGACCCGCCACCCAGCAGGGCCTCTCCGGGTCGAAGGCGTGGACGTCGGTACCGATACCGACTCGCGGAACGATCACGCCCGGGAGCCTACGCCCGCCGCGAGTTACGGCTGGGCGTCCGGGTCGGGCAGGGTGAGCAGGTGAGTGGCGAGCGCCAGATCGATCGGCCTGGTGATCTTCAGGGCCAGATCGGAGCCGGGCACACAGGTCACCGGCCGGCCGAGCTTTTCGACGGCCCCGGCGTCGTCGGTGTGTGAGTCGGCGGCCGCGGCGTGGGCGGCGCGGAGGATCGAGGCGCGGAAGCCCTGCGGGGTCTGTACGGCTCGCAGCACCGAGCGGTCGACGGTGCCGAGCACCGCGCCGTCGGGGGCGACCTCTTTGATGGTGTCGACGACCGGGAGAACCGGGATGACCGCGGCGGCGCCGTCACGGACCGCGGCGGCGACCCGCTCGACGAGCGACACCGGGGCCAGGCAGCGGGCCGCGTCGTGCACCAGCACGATGCCGACGTCCTCCGGAACCACGGCCAGTGCGGCGGCGACCGACTCCTGGCGCTCGGCGCCGCCGGCCACCACGGTGACCGGTGCGATCCCGGCGAGCAGCGTGCGCACGGCGTCGACGTCGGCCGGCGGGGCGGCCACCACGATCATGCGAACCGAGGGCGCCGCGGCGACCCGGCGAATCGCGTGGACCAGCAGCGGCTCACCCTCGAGCAGGCGAAGCGCCTTGGGTGCGCCCGGACCGAGGCGAACCCCGGCTCCGGCAGCCGGAACGACGACCGCGACGTCACCGCGAGCATTGAGCTGCGCGGTCACGTCGCGGTCGTCGGTCAAGGTATTACGAGGGATGCGTCGGTGGATCAGGCCTCGGTGAGGACCTTGTCGAGCAGGACCTCAGCCTCGTCCTTGGTGCTTTTCTCAGCGAGGGCCACCTCGCCGACCAGAATGTCACGAGCCTTGGCGAGCATCCGCTTCTCACCCGCCGACAGGCCACGCTCACGCTCACGGCGCCAGAGGTCACGAACAACCTCGGCAACCTTCAGCGGGTTGCCGGAAGCAAGCTTCTCGAGGTTGGCCTTGTAGCGCCGCGACCAGTTGGTCGGCTCCTCGGTGTGCGGGGCGCGGAGGACGTCGAAGACCTTACCCAGGCCTTCCTCGCCCACCACTTCGCGCACGCCGACTTCCTCGGCGTTCTCAGCGGGCACTCGAACAGTCAGATCGCCCTGGGCGACACGCAGAACGAGATACTGCCTTTCAACGCCCTTGATGACCCTAGTCTCGATTGCCTCGATGAGTGCGGCCCCGTGGTGGGGGTAAACAACGGTCTCGCCGACACTGAAAACCATAGGTTCGAAACCCCTTTCGCTGTGTCTAGGGTAACACGCTCCGGCGGCGGTGTCTCGCCCTGACGGTCACTGTTAGTGCAGCTCAGAGGCCCTGTGACGGGGCTTTCTCCCGCTTGACAGGGAAGCGAGAAGCTGCCTAAGTAACACAAAGTGACCACGGCGTCACGTCTCCCGCCAACGAGTCGGAAATTCCGGACCTGATGGCTTTGTGAGATCAAGCTTATCGCTAAGGTCGGGAACGACGCACCACTGGCGATGCGACCCCCACGTGGGGGACGCTGGACGGGAGTTCCCCGACCGAAGCAAGATCTGGTCGGTAAGGGGGGAGGTGAGTCATGGCTGGCGCAAGCGACAACGGCGGCTGGCCGCCCGACGGCGGTGCTCCCGACGACCTTCCGGACCTCCCCGAGGAGTGGGGGGTCATCGTCATTCCGGACGACCTCTCGGAGCTCTCCGACGAGGTCGACGCGGTGCGCGCCGAGCTGCACACGGCGGAACCGCTCACCCGCTGGCAACTCTTCACCCGGCGGCCCGCGGTCCGGCGACTCCGCCGGATCGGCACGCTCGCGGTGCGTACTCCCGCCTTGATCATCTCGGTGGCGATCCTGGTCACGGTGGCGAGCCTGTTCGCCTCAGCCTGGCCCGGGCCGCTCCGGCAGCCGGCCACCCAGCGCACCGCCGGCACGACGCAGAGCGCCAGTGACACGCTGCCCGCACTGGAGATGGTCGGGCCGGACGGCCAGCCGGTCTCCCTCACCGGACAGCTGCCGGCCGTCGTGCTCCTCACCGACGGTTGCGCGTGCGACACCCTGATCGCCGACACCGTGACCGGGGTCGGTTCCGGCACCGCCGTCCTGGTCGTCACCCACCTCCGCGCCTCGGCCGGCTCCGCACCGGCCCAGCTGCCGGCGCGGACACCGCAGGCGGAGGGAAAGGTCGTCACCCGCCTGCACGACCAGACCGACAGCCTCCGCAAGGAGCTCAAGCTGAGCGCTCCCGACGGGACCGCCGCCGTATTGCTGGTGGACAGGCTGGGCAACATCGTGCGAAAGATGCCGCGGGTCGCGACGGCCGAGGTGGTCCTTCCCTACCTGCCCCAACTGACCCGCTGACGAAGTGTTCTACCTTTCCATCCGTTGCAGGGTGTAACGGAAGACGACCGGGCCGGCCTCCTCGACGTTCACCCGTAGGAGCAGGTCGCCGGAGAGACCGACACTGAACATCTCCGGGGTGCGCGCACCCGAGCAGGGCACGCCCCGCCCCGACTGGTAACCGCTGCCGAGGCTCACCCGGATCCGGGAGCCGTCGTCTCCGGCGCACACGACGGAGACCAGGTACGAGCCGGTGTCCAGCCCTGGCACCTCCTCCTCGTGGCCGGTGCCGGCGCCGAGCGCGAGGGTGGAGGCAGTCTCCTGGTCACCGGTGTCCGGCAGCAGCTGCTCGGTGCTCAGCCGCCAGTGCAGCAGTCGCGGGTCGGTGGTCTGCTGCGGCGCCGCACGCCACCACCAGGTCGCGCCTGCCACCAGCAGAAAGGCGGCCGACAAGTGCAGAACCGCGTCGCGTCCCCGTTCGCCGCTCACGTCCCGAGAGTAGAGCCCTCCAGAAGGGTGACATAGAGGGTGAGGCCGGGGCCGAAGGCGAGCATGACGATCCGGTCCGGCGGGCGGTCCCGGCGGCGCAGGGCGTCCAGGACCAGCAGCACGGTCGGTGACGAGCAGTTCCCGTACGCGGAGAGCACGCCCCGGGACGCCGACATCGCCGCGTCGTCCAGGCCGAGCCGCTCCTGCACCACGTCGAGGATCTTCGGGCCGCCCGGGTGTATCGCCCACCCGTCCACGTCGGCGATGGTCCGGCCATGCCGGGCGAGCACGTCGTCGACAAGCGTGCGTACGTGGGTGGAGAGCACCGACGGGACCTGCGGCGACAGTCCCATCCGGAAGCCGAGATCGGTGACCTCCCAGGTCATGTGGTCGGCCGTGGTGGTGTCGGTGATGGCGGCGACCTCACGTACGGCGTACCCCGGATGGTTTTGATCTTGGGGGGTGAGGACTGCGGCGGCCGCCGCGTCTGAGAAGAGCGCGTGCGAGACGATCTGCTGGATGTCCGTGCGGGTGCCCGGCGGTTGCAGGTGCAGGCTGGTCAGTTCGGTGCAGAGCAGCAGGGCCGGGCGGCCGCGGGCGACCACGAAGTCACTCGCCGTCCCGAGACCCGGCAACGCGGCGTAACAGCCCATGTGGCCGACGAAGAGACGCTGCACGCTCGGTGACATCCCGAGGTCCCGGGCCAGCAGGATGTCCAGGCCCGGCGTCGCGTAGCCGGTGCAGGAGCAGACCGCGAAGAGGCCGAGGTCGCCGGCGGCCAGACCGGCGTCTTCCAGCGCCCGGCTCACCGCGGCCTTGCCGAGCGGGATCGCCTCCACCTGATAGCGCCGCATCCGGCGCTCGGTTGACCAGCCCGAGACGTCCTCCAGCAGCGGGCTCACCGCCGCCTGCCGGGTACGGACGCCGGAGTTCGCGAAGATCCGCTGCGCGAGCGCCTTCCTGGCCCCGGTGTAGTGGCCGGAGAAGTAGCCCGCCCAGATCTCGTCCTGGGTGGTCGACGGCGGCAGCGCTACGCCCAGCCCGCTGAGCACCGCGGTCACCAACGCGGGGCCACGCCGTCGGAGTCGGGATCGCCGCCGAGCGCGTCCACGCCGAGCCAGTCCGCGCAGACGTCGCTGGTGGCCGGTTGCAGCGAACCCGCCCGGGCGTCCCGGTAGAGCCGCTCCAGCGGGTGCCCGCGGCGCATCGCCGAGGTACCCGCCGCCTCCAGCATCGACGCGGCCACCTCGGCCGCGGTCGTTCCGGCGAGCAGTTTCGCCCGCCACACCCAGCGGGTCGTCTCGGAGTCGCCGGGCGCCTCGTCCACCCGGCGGGCCGCCTCCCGGACCGCGAGGTGCGCGGCGGCGACCGCGGCGTCGGCCCGGCCGATCCGGGCCCGCACCGCCGGCAGGCCACCCAGCCCGCGCGCGGTCACGTGCTCGACGGCGGCGTCGACCGCCGCCCGGGCCACCCCGACATAGACCGCGGCGTAGCTGGCCACCATCCAGTGCGGCGCCAGCTGGGCCACCACCAGGGCCAGCCCCTCCACCCCGCCGAGCAGCGCAGAGGACGGGACGGTGACGTCGATGTGCAGATCGTGCGAACCGGTGGCGCGCATGCCGAGCGCGTCCCAGGTCTGCTCCACCCGCAGGCCGGGACCGGCGGGCACCAGGAACTGCGAGACCTGGGTGGGATCGTCCGGGTTGCGGGCGGCGACCAGGTACGCGTCCGCGTGCCCGGCACCCGAGCAGAAGGTCTTGGCGCCGGTGATCCGGTAGCCGCCGTCCACCGGCCGGTAGGTCGTACTCATCCGGGAGAGCCGGGAGCCGACGCCGCGTTCGCTCATCGCCACGGCGTACCAGCTGCCGCCGGCGGCCGCCTTCAGGTAGTCGTCACGGGCGGCCAGCGCCTCCGGTGGCAGCCCGAGGGCGTCGGCGAGCTCGTCGCTGACCCCGCTGAGCGCCCCGGTCACCGAGGCGTGCATGTTGAAGATCAGAGCGGTGGCGCCGTTGCCCCGGGCCAGTTCGTAGGCGACGTCCGCGTACTCCGCGAAGCCGGCGCCGGCACCGCCCAGCCGGGACGGCACCATCAGCCCGAAGAACCCCGCCTCCCGCAGATCCGCGAAGTCCTCGGCAGGGAACGAGCCGTCCCGGTCGGTCTCGGCCGCCCGGGCCGTGAACCGGGGCGCCAGACGGCGGGCCTCGTCGATCATTCGGTGCCTCCGGTGCTACGGCCGACCGCCTGGTACAGAACCGCGGTGGAGAAGGTGGGGACGATCCGGCCGAGCGGGCGGCCGTTGGGGGTACGGCGCAGCGCCAGCCATCGGAACAACCCGGACAGCGTCGGCCGGATCCCGCGGACCCGCAGCGGCACGCCGTGCCGGGCGAACTCGGCCACCAGACGCCGGGGCGGTACGAACAGCGCCGGATCGTGCAGGCCGACCGGGGCGATCCCCAGCCGCTCACCGGCAGTGACCGTGACGAACCGGCTCAGCCCGGTGTCGTTGACCGTGTCGAGCACCACCAGTCCACCCGGGCGGAGCACCCGGCACAGCTCGGCGACCGTGCCCGGCAGGTCGGTGACGTGCTCCAGGATCTCGCCGGCCACCACCACGTCGGCACTGCCGGAGACCAGTGGCAGCGCGGTCACGTCGCCGTTGATCGCCACCAGGCCCTGGCGCGCGGCCTGGGTCAGGGCGGGACGCCCCAGGTCGACGCCGACATGCCGGTAACCCTTGGCGCGGACGTGCGGGACGAGCAGGCCGCCGCCGCACCCGGCGTCCAGCAGTACCGCGCCGGGTGCCGCGGCCGGCGGGATCAACGCCGCCCGGGACTCGGCGAGCCAGTGCAGAAGTTCGAAGTCGCCGCCGGGACGCCACCACTCCCCGGCCATGTCGTCGTACTGACGTGGATCGTTGCGCTGCATCGACAGCATGTGATCGAGCCTGGCACGGGAACGGCACAAGCACCACACTGCGACTCATGTCCCGCGTACTCGCACTGTTTCGGTCCGCCCATCCGGAGCCGGGTCTGGCGGTGACGTTCGCGATGACCCTGCTGGCTGTCGGCGTGGGCCATCGCGGGTGGCGGCTGCTGCTGGTCGCGCTCGCGGTGGCGGCCACCCAGTTCGCCGTGGGCTGGGTGAACGACTGGCTGGACGCGGAGCGGGACCGGCAGGCGGGGCGGCGGGACAAACCGGTGGCGGCGGGTGCGGTGTCCCGGCGTACGGTCGGGGTCGCCGGCCTGCTCGCCACGCTGGCGATTCCCCTGCCCGCGCTTCCGCTGGGCTGGACTCCCACCGCCGTGATCTCGGTGGCCGGCATCTTCGCACTGCTCTACGACTGGCCACTCAAGTCGACCGAGTTCTCGGTGGTGCCGTACCTGGTCGCCTTCGGGCTGTTGCCCGCCTTCGTGGTGGTGGCGCTGCCCGGGCAGCCCACGCCGCCGGTCTGGCTGGTGGCCGCGGGCGCGCTGCTCGGCGGCGGTGCGCACTTCGCGAACGTGCTGCCCGACCTGGCCGACGACGCGGCGACCGGGGTGCGCGGGCTGCCGCACCGGATCGGCGCCGGCTGGTCGCAGGCAGCCGCCGCGGTACTGCTGCTGGCTGCGACGCTCACCCTGGTCTTCGGGCCGCCCGGGCCACCGTCGTGGCCGGGCTTGACGGCGGCCGCGGCCGCCGTCGTGGTCCTTCCCCTCGGGTGGTACGCCGCGCGGCGCAGCGCCGGACGGCCGGTCGCCCTGTTCCGGGCGGTGATCGTGGTGGCCCTCATCGACGTCCTGCTACTCGTCCTCAGCGGCCGGGTCACCTGACGTCGATGATCAAGATGGGCGAGTGGATGGGTCGGCGCACGCGGGCGATCGCCGCCCATTAGGCTGATCTGAGCCCACCCGCGGCGGAAAACCTATGCAAATGTGGCTGTCTCTTTTTGGAGGATCGTGATGCGCTCGCTGGGAACCCGTCGCGCCGCTCTGGCCGCGGGTGCTGCCACGGTCGCTGTGCTCGCACTGGGCGGCTGCTCGGCGGGTCAGGTCGCCGAGACCGCCGTCCTGGACACGCCGATCTCCGGCGTGGACCGGGAGACCCTGCACGCGAGCGTGTTCATCCGCAACCTGATGATTCCGTACAACGGGATCCACGGTTATGAGGCCGGGTCCGACGCTCCGATCGAGCTGAGCCTCTACAACCAGACGGACGACCCGATCACCGTCGCGATCAGCAGCAAGCCCACGCAGCAGGCCCAGGTCGTCTCGGCCGAGCAGGTCGGCATCGGACCGGCCAGCACCGCGTCGGCCGGGCACGCCTCCGAGTCGCCCGCCGGGCACGCTTCCGAGTCGCCCGAGGCGCACGGTTCCGCCGCTCCGGGTGAGCCGGAGTCGCCCGGTGCGAGCGCTGAGCCGACCGTCCCGGCCGTACAGATCAAGCCCGCCCGGGTCACCCTGCCGGCGCAGGGCTCGGCCCTGTTCCGGCCCACCGACCGGGAGCTGCTTCAGGTCTTCGGCCTCTCCGACGACCTGGTGCCCGGCACCTCGGTCAACCTGGTCTTCGAGTTCAGCGACGGTTCGCCGGCCCTCGAGCTGCAGGCTCCGGTCGGCAACCCGCTGGAGCCGGCGCCGCGCGTGTCGGCCGGTGGCGGCGAGGCCGAGGGCCACTAGGCCAAGTTGTCGTACCTTCCGGCTAGCTTGTCGGAGTGACGACCTCGCGATCGACCGCCAAGGCTCCCCGCCAGGCATACGTTTGTGACGCCTGCGGCCACCAGCCGCCCAAGTGGCTGGGCCGCTGCTCCGAGTGCGGCGAGTGGGGCTCGATCATCGAGTCCACGGTGTCCGCACCCCTGGTGTCCGGCCGGGTGGTCAGCTCGCGCATGCCGGCCGAGCCGGCCCGCCCGATCGCGCAGATCAGTGCCGCCCCGGCCCGAGCCGTGCCCACCGGTGTCGGTGAGCTCGACCGGGTGCTCGGCGGTGGCCTGGTCCCCGGCGCGGTCGTGCTGCTGGCCGGCGAGCCCGGGGTCGGCAAGTCCACCCTTCTGCTCGACGTCGCCCAGCAGTGGGCGGCCGGTGCCGGCACCCCGTCGCTGGTGGTCAGCGGTGAGGAGTCGGTGAGTCAGGTGCGGCTGCGCGCCGAGCGGCTCGGCGCCCTGCACGAGCGGCTCTATCTGGCGTCGGAGAACGACCTGGGGACGGTCATCGGCCACCTCGACGCGGTGAAGCCCGGCCTGCTCGTGCTCGACTCGGTGCAGACCGTCTCGGCGCCCGGCACCGAGGGCGTGCCCGGCGGCGTGACCCAGGTGCGTGCGGTGACCGCCGCGCTGGTCTCGATCGCCAAGGAGCGGGGCATCGCCACCGTCCTGGTCGGTCACGTCACCAAGGACGGTCAGGTCGCCGGCCCCCGGGTGCTGGAGCACCTGGTCGACGTCGTGCTCCACTTCGAGGGCGACAAGCACTCGTCGCTGCGCCTGGTCCGCGGGGTGAAAAACCGGTTCGGCGCCGCCGACGAGGTGGGCTGCTTCGAGATGCACGAGGGTGGCATCACCAGCCTGCCCGACCCGTCGGGACTGTTCCTCACCCGCTATCTGGAGCCGGTGCCCGGCACCTGCGTGACGGTGGCGATGGAGGGCCGGCGCGCGCTGGTCACCGAGGTGCAGGCGCTGATCGGCGCGGAGGTGCAGGGCTCGCCCCGGCGCACCGTGTCCGGTCTCGACAGCGCCCGGCTCGCCATGGTCCTGGCCGTGCTGGAGCGCCGCACCAAGCAGCTCAAGCTCTACAACCGTGAGGTCTTCGCCGCGACCGTGGGTGGCATCCGGCTGGTCGAGCCCTCCGCCGACCTGGCGATGGCCCTCGCGGTCGCCTCCGGCGGACTGGACCTGGCCATGGCGCCCCACCTGGTGGCGATCGGCGAGGTCGGCCTGACCGGTGAGATCCGCCGGGTCGGCGCGGTGGGCCGGCGACTCGCCGAGGCGGCCCGCCTCGGTTTCAAGGTCGCGCTGGTCCCACCCGGCTGCGGGCCGGACGGGACGACCGGCACGCCCAAGGGCATGGAGGTCATCGAGGTCGGCGACCTGCGCTCTGCGTTGCAGAGCGCGGCGCGCGCCTCGGCAGAGCACGGTTCGCGGTAACTGATGGTTACAAATCATCACGCTACGGAGCATTCATCGAACCACGCCTCGTTGACGTGGATGACAGTCCGTAGAATGTCCAGGTGCCGCTCGACCGCGATGGTTCCAAGCCCGCCGCCAGTTCCACGCCGCGTCCCGGCGTCAACGGCGCGGGGCATCGCGCGATGACACCGGCGGCCGGCTCCGGTCTCACCGGTGGCGCCAGCGATCCGCTGCGGGCCAATCTCGCTCTGATGGCGCCGGGCACCGCGCTGCGCGATGGTCTGGAGCGCATCCTGCGGGGACGCACCGGCGCGTTGATCGTGCTCGGTTACGACGCGGTCGTCGAGAGCATCTGCACCGGCGGTTTCCCGCTCGACGTGGAGTTCTCCGCGACCCGGCTGCGTGAGCTGTGCAAGATGGACGGCGCCGTCGTCCTCTCCAGCGACGGCACCCGGATCGTGCGGGCCGCCGTTCATCTGATGCCGGATCCGTCCATTCCCTCCGAGGAGTCCGGGACCCGGCATCGCACCGCCGAGCGGGTCGCCAAGCAGTCCGGATATCCGGTGATCTCGGTCAGCCAGTCCATGCGCATCATCGGGCTGTATGTGAATGGTCAGCGTCACGTCCTGGACGACTCGGCCGCCATCCTCTCCCGGGCCAACCAGGCACTGGCCACCCTGGAGCGATACAAGCTGCGGCTGGACGAGGTCTCCGGCACGCTGTCCGCCCTGGAGATCGAGGACCTCGTCACGGTCCGGGACGCGGTGGCGGTGGTGCAGCGGCTGGAGATGGTCCGCCGGATCGCCGACGAGATCTCCGGCTATGTGGTGGAGCTCGGCACCGACGGCCGGCTGCTCGCTCTCCAGCTGGACGAGTTGATGGCCGGCGTCGACGCCGATCGCACCCTGGTCATCCGCGACTACCTGCCCGCCGGCCGCAAGGCGCGCACCCTGGACGAGGCTCTGGTCGAGCTCGATCTGCTGACGGCGACCGAGATGATCGATCTGGTGGCGGTGGCCAAGGCGATCGGTTACCAGGGCGCCTCCGACGCCCTGGACGCCGCGGTCTCCCCGCGCGGGTTCCGCCTGCTGGCCAAGGTGCCCCGGCTGCCCGGGCAGATCGTGGACCGGCTGGTCGACCACTTCGGCAGCCTCCAGCGGCTGCTCGGGGCGACGGTGGAGGATCTCCAGGCGGTGGAGGGTGTCGGGGATGCCCGGGCTCGCGGTGTGCGCGAGGGCCTTTCCCGGCTGGCCGAGGCGTCGATCCTCGAGCGCTACGTCTGACCACACTGCGTAGCCATTGGTGAGATACGTCACTAACGAACCGGACTTTCTGCTCAGTTAGCCGCCGCAGATCCACGATTCAGGCACGGTTCCTCAACGGTCGTCACTACTCAGCGTGATGGGCCCTTCTGCTCCGCGAGCTTTCCGCCTAGCCTTCTGGCAGCTCCGGCGGATTGCCGTGAGCGCCCAGAAATTGGGGAGATTGTGATCCGGGCCGAGCTTCGATCGGTCACCGCATTGCGGCCCGGGGAGTCAGTGGTGAGACCGCCCCCAACCCGAACCGTGTTGGGGGCCGATCTTGCGCCGTTTCATGCTTGCTGTCAGTGGAGCCGTGTTCGCCACGGCAGCCGTGGCCGGCATCGCGTCGACTGCGAACGCCGCCGGCGGCGAGTCCTGCGTCACCGCAGCCGAGGCCACCTACCAGCACCGGTTCGACGGACCGGGCGGCACCGTGACGATCACCGCGACCAAGCCGCTGTGCGAGGGTGCGGAGCAGTCGTTCTCGCTGGTCTCGTACACCACGCCGGCTAAGAACTTCGCCGTGCCGCAGTTCGTCTACGACACCCACAGCGCCTGGATCGACAGCGGTCGGCGCAGCGTCACCCTCGACGTGGACGTACCCGGCTGCTACACCCAGGTCGACGCGATCTTCGGCACCGGGATCGTCGACGAGATCACCAGCAGCTACGTGTACAACGACCTCAAGCTCGGCTCGCCCAGCGGCATCGGCAGCCGCTCGACCGGCGGCCAGGGCTGGTACAACGGCGGCAGCGCCAAGTGCGCGCCGCAGCCCTCGGTCAGCTTCCAGAGCTACTGCGACGGGGTGCTGCACACCCGCCTGTCCAACGCGGCCGGCGCCGGTGTGGACGCCGTCTTCCTGGTCGGCGGCAAGCGGATCCAGGTACACCCCGGTAAGTTCGCCGACCTGACCTCCCGGCCGTCCGGTCCCGTCCAGGTCCGCGACAACAGCTTCAAGACCAGCACCGGCACGTGGACCCAGCCGGCCGACTGCGCACCGCCCGCGCCGCCCACCACGAAGCCGTCAACGCCCGCTCCGGCGCCCAGCTCGGCCACGCCCACCGCGACCGCGCCCAGCTCGCCCACGCCCACGGCGACCGCACCCAGCTCGTCGACGCCGTCATCCCAGCCGGCCAGCTCGATGCCGAGTTCGGCCGCGCCGTCCTCGTCGTCTCCCGCCGCCGCTTCGCCCGCACCGTCGGACGACGACTCCGGCCTGCCGCTCACCGGCACGAACGTGAGCCACCTGGCGCTCTACGCGCTCGGCCTCCTGCTCGTCGGCGCCGGGCTCGTGGCGATCGCCCGGCAGAGCCGCCGGGGCCGGCACTCCGCGTAGCACCCACTGCTTCACTCACGATCTGGGGAGCCGGCGACCGTCCCGCCGGCTCCCCAGATCGGCTTTTACAGCGGGTGTGAGATGTCGTTCGCGTGGTCGGCCACGGCGGCGCCAGTGACCGTGGCGCGCAGCGGGAGGATCTCCAGGCAGCGGCGGATCGCGGAGGCCATCATCGGGTTCGGCACCCGGAGGGACACCGTGCAGTGCGGGACCCAGCGACCCGGGCGGTAGTGCTCCCAGACCTCCACGCCGCCGGCGGCGAGACGCTCGTGGACCTGACGATGGTGCGCCAGCAGGTCCTCGGTCGCGGTGACGCCGAGCCACAGCACCCGGCCGACGAACTGGCCGGCGAAGTCCATGTCCAGGGTCAAGCCGCGGCCGACCGGGAAGTCACCGAGGGCGTCGGCGACCGCATGCGGGTCGATGCGGCCGGCGGCCGCCAGCGAGACATGCGGGCGGTGCTTCTGATGCAGCGAGCCGAGGGTAGGGATGCCCTCGGCCTCCAGGGACCGCCAGAGGGTACGCAGACGCCGCGTCGCGTCGACGTCCAGATAGAGCTCGAGTGCCGCGACCAAGCGTCAGGCGGCCACGGCGATCGCGACCGGCTTGCTGATGATCGTGCCGAGGCGGCCGCGCAGCTCGTACTGCCCGGCCGGGACGGCGGGACCGGCGGCCTGGCCGGAGGCGCACTGCGTGGACTGGCGGCCGTTCCAGGTCACCTGGTACTCCCGCTCGGCGCCGGGCGCGAACGACCGGACGTCGTCACCCTTCGCCGTGCTGCACGGGTCTGAGGACCACAGCTTCTGCGCGCCCTGCTCCAGGTAGAGCTCCTGCGCGTCGGCGCCGACGTTGCGATTGCACGTACGCGTACCGATATTCTTGATCTTCAGCCGGATGCCGAGCGGCGTCCCCCGGCGAACCGTGGTGTCTGCCGGGATCGGGGTCACGGAGATCTCCGTGTCCGCGCAGGAACCGTCGGTCGGCACCGTGACGTTGGCGTCGGTGCCCAGGCTCGGCGCGGTCGAGGGCAGCTCGTCCTCTTCATTTTCATTCGGCTTCGGCTGGAGGTCGGCCGGATCGGGCAGCGCCTGCCCCACGCCGGGACCCTCGTCCAGGAACGACGGATCCGTGCTCGGTGACGGCGAGCCCGGAGCCGGCGTCGGGAACTGCGACGCGGCGTTCTTGGTACGCGGGTCCTTCTCGTCCTCACCGGAACAGGACATGAACAGCACGATCACGCCGAGCAGGACCGCGCCCAGCACGACCGCACGCCGCCGCCAGTAGACAGCGGATGGCAGAGGACCAACCGTCGCACGCATGATGGGCCCCACCGTAGACCCGCAGAGCCCCACATGTGGTGCACGACGCGCCGGTTATGCGACACCAACTCGCGAACCGCTCGTTAGAGATAGACCTTGCGCTGGTAGATGGCGTGTGCTCCGGCGACCCGATCCAGGAACAGCTTTCCGGCGCAGTGATCGATCTCGTGTTGCAGGGCGCGCGCCTCGAAAGCGTCCGTGGCCACGGTCACCGGCTCACCGGTGCCGGGCAGGACGGCCTCGACCACGATCCGCCCGGCGCGCTTCACGTCGCCGGTCAGGTCGGGCACCGACATGCACCCCTCCCGGCCGGGCCGCCAGCGGCTCGCCTCGATGATCTTCGGATTGCAGAGCACGAAGGTGCCATGGGTGGTCGCCGCCTTCGGATGCCCGGTGACGTCCACACAGAAGACCTGCGCGCCGACGCCCACCTGCGGCGCGGCCAGGCCGACGCAGCCCGGCGAGACGCGCATGGTGGACACCAGGTCGGCGGCGAGCCGGACGACCTCCGGGTCGGTCGGGTCAACCTCCTCGCCGACTGCGCCCAGCACGCTCGCCGGTGCGGTGACGACCGGAAGCACCCGGCCCTCGGGACCGGCCCACTCCAGCTCCGGGTCGCTCACAGGATCTCCGACTCGGCGCGCCGGACGGTCACGTCGACGCCCAGCTCGGCGGCGGCCACGGCGAGATGCTCGGCCAGCTCGTCGGCGGCACCGGCCGGCAGGTCGACCTCGGCCACCATCACGTACAGCGGGCCGGTGAGCCGGGTGGTGAGATCGGTGATGTTGCCACCCGCTCCGGCGACCACCCGGGTGACCGCCGCGACGATGCCGAGCCGGTCGGCGCCGTGCACGCTCACCAGGTACGGCTCGCCGGTAGGACGGTCGTCCGCCTCCGGCTCCACCTTGCGGACGGTGGCGATGAGACCTGCGGCGGTGATCGGCTCCAGGGCCTGCTCGGCCTGGGCGGCGGTCGGCCCGGTACAGATCAGGGTCATCGCGAAGTGTCCCCGCAGGCGGGTCATCGTCGAGTCGGTGAGGTTCGCGCCCACGGCGGCCAGGGCCTCGGCCACGTCGGCGACGATGCCGGTCCGGTCCGGACCGATGACGGTGATGGCAAGCTCATGCACCCGCCTACAGTAAACGGGCTATGACTCTCGCCGACGAAGCTATCGCCTGGTATCAGGCAAATGCCCGCGATCTCCCCTGGCGGCAACCGGACACCACTCCGTGGGGTGTCCTGGTGAGCGAGGTGATGCTCCAGCAGACCCCGGTCGTACGCGTGGAGCCGGCCTGGCGCTCCTGGATGACCCGGTGGCCCGATCCGGCCGCGCTCGCCGCCGACCCGGTCTCCGAGGCGATCCGCATGTGGGGCCGCCTGGGCTACCCACGCCGGGCGATGCGATTGCACGCCTGCGCGGTCGCGATCGTCGATCGGCACGGTGGGCGTGTCCCCGACGATCTCGATCAGCTGCTCGCGCTGCCGGGCGTCGGCACGTACACCGGGCGGGCGGTTGCCACGTTCGCGTACGGGCAGCGTCACCCGGTCGTGGACACCAACGTGCGCCGCGTCGTCTGCCGGGCGGTGGAGGGCAAGCCGGATGCCGGCCCCACGACAACCGCAGCCGACCTGACCGCGATGGAGGCCCTTCTCCCGGAGGACGAGGAACGCGCCGCGAAGGCGAGCATCGCGTTCATGGAGCTGGGCGCGATCGTCTGCACCGCCCGCTCACCCAAGTGCGCCGACTGCCCGTTCCACGACGTCTGCGCCTGGCGGCTCCGCGGCGAACCACTGCCCGAGGGCCCGAGCCGCAAACCCCAGAAGTACGCCGGCACCGACCGCCAGGTCCGCGGCCTGATCCTGGAGGTACTCCGGCACGCCACCGCCCCGGTCCCCCGCCAACGCCTCGACCTGGTCTGGAACGACGACCTGCAGCGCGCCCGCGCCCTGTCCGGCCTGGTCGAGGACGGCTTGGTGGAGCCGCTGGGCGAGCACGACTTCATCCTGGCCGGCGACGCCCCCCGCGGCGAGATCCAGCCGCTCTGAACCCAGCCACGGTCAGCCGGCGCCCAGCCGGGCACGGATCGAGTCCGGAAGCGGATACAGCTGCTCGGCCGGCAGCAGAGCCGCTGCGCCCGGCTCGTCGCCCACGTCGAGGCGACCACGGATATCCCGGGCCAGCCCGGTGACGTCCGTGATCCCGGTCGTCCACTCATCCACATAGCGGGGCACCGCCGCTCCGCCCAGTCCCAATTGGAGTGACCGATAGGGCAGCTCCCGCAACCGGAGATCCCGCTCCGGGTCCCACTGCACCCGAGTCGGCGCGCTCTTGAGCTGTCGCTGCCAGTCCGCCCGATCGGCATGCAGGCCTCGCACGTAGTGGCTGAGCGACGCGTTCGCGAGCGCCCACTCGAACCCCGCACGGCTGATCGACACGGCAAGCACCCGCTCCTGGCCGGGCTTCATGGCCCAACCGCAGCGATACATCATCCACAGGAACGACGGCTTGATCCAGGTCATCCGCTCCCGCTTGAACGGCGGCACGAACCGCCCCGCCCGGACGGCGGGCTCAGCGATGGCCGGCGAATACGCCTGGTAGACGGTGACGCTGTCCTCGTCGAAGACCGCCCTGATCTGCCGCATGGCCTCATGATCGCCGCAGCTGTCCCGGCAGCGCGAGCGATATAGAACGGGTGAAGACAGAAAACGGCCCGGCTGCGTTCGTCGCAGCCGGGCCGTTTCCAACAGCTCACTCCTCGCTGGTGGTAGCCCCCAGGTCAGCCGGCACCGCGTCGGGCACCGTCACACCACGGTCGGCACCGCGGAAGACCAGCTTGGCCTTCTCCACCTGAGCCGGGTCCCCCTCGCAATCCACCAGAACGATCTGGCCGGGGCGCAGCTCGTTGAAGAGGATCTGCTCGGACAGGGTGTCCTCCAGCTCCCGCTGGATGGTCCGGCGCAGCGGCCGCGCCCCGAGAACCGGGTCGAAGCCCTTGGCCGCCAGGTACTTCTTGGCGTTGTCGGTCAGCTCGAGACCCATGTCCTTGTTCTTGAGCTGGCCCTCGATCCGGGCGGTGAAGATGTCGACGATCTGCAGGATCTCGCTCTCACGCAGCTGGTGGAACACGATCGTGTCGTCGATACGGTTCAGGAACTCCGGGCGGAAGTGGTTCTTCAGCTCGTCGTTGACCTTGATCTTCATCCGCTCGTAGCTCGACTCCTCGGCCTCGGAGGCCTGGAAGCCCAGCGACACCGCCTTCGCCACGTCACGCGTACCGAGGTTGGTGGTGAGGATGATGACGGTGTTTTTGAAGTCGACGATCCGGCCCTGGCCGTCGGTCAGGCGACCGTCCTCCAGGATCTGCAGCAGCGTGTTGAAGACGTCCGGGTGCGCCTTCTCGATCTCGTCGAACAGCACCACCGAGAACGGCTTGCGCCGCACCTTCTCGGTCAGCTGACCACCCTCGTCGTAACCCACGTAACCGGGAGGGGCACCGACCAGACGCGACACCGTGTACCGGTCGTGGAACTCCGACATGTCCAGCTGGATCAGCGCGTCCTCGGAACCGAACAGGAACTCCGCGAGGGCCTTGGACAGCTCCGTCTTACCCACACCGGACGGGCCGGCGAAGATGAACGAACCGGACGGCCGCTTCGGGTCCTTCAGACCGGCACGCGTACGCCGGATCGCCTTGGAGACCGCCTGCACCGCGTCCTCCTGGCCGATGACCCGCTTGTGCAGCTCATCCTCCATACGCAGCAGCCGGGAGGTCTCCTCCTCGGTGAGCTTGTAGACCGGAATACCGGTCCAGTTACCCAGCACCTCGGCGATCTGCTCGTCGTCGACCTCGGACACCACGTCCAGGTCGCCGGCCTTCCACTCCTTCTCCCGCTGCGCCTTCTGACCCAGCAGGGTCTTCTCCTTGTCGCGCAGCTGCGCGGCACGCTCGAAGTCCTGCGCGTCGATCGCGGACTCCTTGTCGCGACGCACCTGAGCAATGCGCTCGTCGAAGTCACGCAGGTCCGGCGGCGCGGTCATCCGGCGGATCCGCATCCGGGCGCCGGCCTCGTCGATCAGGTCGATCGCCTTGTCCGGCAGGAACCGGTCCGAGATGTACCGATCCGCCAGCGTCGCCGCCGCCACCAGGGCCGCGTCGGTGATGCTGATCCGGTGGTGCGCCTCGTAACGGTCCCGCAGGCCCTTGAGGATCTCGATGGTGTGCGCGAGGGACGGCTCGCCGACCTGGATGGGCTGGAAACGGCGCTCGAGAGCGGCGTCCTTCTCCAGGTGCTTGCGGTACTCGTCCAGAGTGGTGGCACCGATGGTCTGGAGCTCGCCGCGGGCCAGCATCGGCTTGAGGATCGAGGCGGCGTCGATCGCGCCCTCGGCGGCACCCGCACCCACCAGGGTGTGGATCTCGTCGATGAACAGGATGATGTCGCCCCGCGTACGAATCTCCTTGAGCACCTTCTTCAGGCGCTCCTCGAAGTCACCGCGATACCGCGAACCGGCGACCAGCGCACCCAGGTCCAGCGTGTACAGCTGCTTGTCCTTGAGCGTCTCGGGCACCTCACCCTTGACGATCGACTGGGACAGCCCCTCCACCACGGCGGTCTTACCGACACCGGGCTCGCCGATCAGCACCGGGTTGTTCTTGGTCCGGCGGGACAGCACCTGCATGACCCGCTCGATTTCCTTCTCCCGGCCGATCACCGGGTCGAGCTTGCCCTCCCGAGCGGCCTGCGTCAGGTTGCGCCCGAACTGGTCGAGCACCAGCGACGTGGAGGGTGCCGCCTCACCGGTGGCTGTGCCGGCCGCGGCCGGCTCCTTGCCCTGGTAGCCGGAGAGCAGCTGGATGACCTGCTGGCGGACCCGGTTCAGGTCGGCGCCGAGCTTGACCAGCACCTGGGCGGCGACGCCCTCACCCTC
>NZ_JADQTO010000049.1 GCF_015704865.1 Actinoplanes aureus
CGAGATGAGGTATCCCACCACCTTGAGTGGGTAAGGCCCCCAGCTAGACGACTGGGTTGATAGGCCGGAAATGTAAGCACGGTAACGTGTTGAGTTGACCGGTACTAATAGGCCGAGGGCTTAACCACCTTAAACTTTATGCTTGCGTCCACTGTGTGATTCACAGCAAACGAACAACCACCCCCGATCCTGGGAAACCAGGAAAAGGGTTGCTGGCTGTTTGTGGTGCTGACAGTTGTTTCGGTGGTCATAGCGGTGGGGAAACGCCCGGTTACATTCCGAACCCGGTAGCTAAGCCCGCCAGCGCCGATGGTACTGCACTCGGGAGGGTGTGGGAGAGTAGGACGCCGCCGGACTCAACGTGACAGAAAGGCCCACCCGGAAACGGGTGGGCCTTTTTGCGTTGGCCTTGATCGGCTACCTTGCGGTGCACACCTGTCGATGAAGGGCTGCCCCGATGATCGTGTACCGCTCGCTACCGAAGACGGCCGGCCTGCTCCTGGCCGCTTTCGCCCTCGTCGCCGCCAGCGCGTACATGGCGTTCGCCTCGTCGGGCCCGGTGTTGCGCGTGATCGGCGTCTTCGGGGCGCTCTTCTTCGGCTACGGCGCCATCCGTATCGGCCGGCAACTCCTGCAACGCGGTCCGGTCATCGAGGTCTCCGAGGACGGCGTGCGCGACATCCGGCTGTCCCCGCTGACGATTCCGTGGCACGTCGTCCGCGGTGTCGACCGACTGGAGATCCAGCGGCAGAGGTTCGTGGTGCTCGCCGTCGACGAGGCGTTCGAGAAGGAGTACACGTCCGGCAGCAACCGGATGCTCCAGCGGATCAACCGCGGGACCGGCTTCCCCGGTGTGAACATCGGCATGACCGGCCTCCGCGCGACGGCGGACGAGCTGTACCAGGCGATCCTGCGGAACTGGCAGGCTGCCGGCTGACCCGCATTGGGTGTGCCGCCGAAAGGCGCCGCCGGTATGCTGACGGGCGGGCCGTGACTGGCGCGTTCGGATGGCTAACCATCGGGGAGC
The DNA here is from genome assembly GCF_015704865.1 of Actinoplanes aureus. Taxonomy (GTDB): domain Bacteria; phylum Actinomycetota; class Actinomycetes; order Mycobacteriales; family Micromonosporaceae; genus Actinoplanes; species Actinoplanes aureus. The sequence continues at coordinate 1,028 of NZ_JADQTO010000049.1, forward strand.
GGCTCCGTCGACACGACGACATGCCGTGCGCCTGGGCCTCTTCACTCCGTGATAGGGAGGTCCCATGTCCGAACTGAACGCCGAATCCACCGCTTTCCGCTCCGCCCTCGAGGTGGTCCGCTCCGTCGAGCCGCGCATCGCCGATGCGATCGCCAAGGAGCTGACCGACCAGCGCGAGTCGCTGAAGCTGATCGCGAGCGAGAACTACGCCTCACCGGCCGTCCTGCTCGCCATGGGTAACTGGCTCTCCGACAAGTACGCCGAGGGCACCATCGGCCGTCGCTTCTACGCCGGCTGCCAGAACGTCGACACCGTCGAGTCGGTCGCAGTCGAGCACGCCAAGGCGCTGTTCGGCGCGCCGTACGCGTATGTGCAGCCGCACTCGGGCATCGACGCCAACCTGGTCGCCTACTGGGCCATCCTGGCCGACCGGGTCGAGGTGCCGTACCTGAAGAAGTTCGAGAAGCGGCAGATCAACGATCTGACCGACGCCGAGTGGGCCGAGCTGCGGCAGGCCTTCGGTAACCAGCGGCTGCTGGGCATGTCCCTGGACGCCGGTGGTCACCTCACCCACGGCTTCCGGCCCAACATTTCCGGCAAGATGTTCGACCAGCGCAGCTACGGCGTCGACTCGACGACCGGCCAGATCGACTACGCGGCCCTGCTGGAGACGGCACGCGAGTTCAAGCCCGCGGTCATCGTCGGCGGCTACTCGGCGTACCCCCGGAAGGTGAACTTCGCGAAGATGCGCGAGATCGCCGACGAGGTCGGCGCCACCTTCATGGTCGACATGGCGCACTTCGCCGGCCTGGTCGCGGGTGGCGTGTTCACCGGCGACTACAACCCGATCCCGCACGCGCACATCGTCACCACCACCACGCACAAGAGCCTGCGCGGCCCGCGCGGTGGCGCGGTGTTCTGCCAGCCGGAGCTGTCGTCGCAGGTCGACCGCGGCTGCCCGATGGTTCTGGGTGGTCCGTTGCCGCACGTCATGGCGGCCAAGGCGATCGCCTTCGCCGAGGCCCGCCGGCCGGAGTTCGCGACCTACGCGCAGCAGATCGTCACCAACAGCCAGGCGCTCGCCGAGGGCCTCGCCAAGCGGGGCGTGCAGCTGGTCAGCGGCGGCACCGACAACCACCTGGTGCTGCTCGACGTGCACCCGTTCGGCATCACCGGCCGCCAGGCTGAGCAGGCCCTGCTGGACAGCGGCATCGTCACCAATCGCAACGCGATCCCGCAGGACCCGAACGGTGCCTGGTACACCTCCGGCATCCGGATCGGTACTCCGGCGCTGACCAGCCGGGGCCTCGGCACCGCGGAGATGGACCAGATCGCCGAGCTGATCCACACGGTGCTCGCCGCGACCTCTCCGGCCGAGGGCTCCAAGGCGAAGTTCAGCCTGGACCCGGCGCTTGCCGACCGGGTGAGCAAGCAGGCGACCGAGCTGCTGGCGCCGTTCCCGCTCTACCCGTCCGTCGACCTGGGCTGAGCCCTGCCGGCCCCCGCCGCGGCCTAGCCGCGGCGGGGCGGCAACCGGTGCAGCGTTACGCCGGTGAGTGCGCCGGCGTCGACAGAAGCGGTCATGTACGTGGCGAAGGGCTGGCGACGCCGGTCGGTCGGCGACCCGGGATTGAGCAGACGCAACCCGGATGGGGCGACGGTGTCCCACGGGATGTGCGAGTGCCCGAAGACCAGCAGATCCACGTCGGGGAAGCGGGCCGCGCTGCGCTGCTCCCGCCCGGCAGCCGGGCCGGTCTCGTGCACCACCGCCAGCCGAACCCCGTCGAGGTCGGCGTAGGCGATCTCCGGTAGGCGTTCGCGCAGCTCACGCCCGTCGTTGTTGCCGTAGCAGGCGATCAGCCGTGCGGAGCGGGCGGTGAGGGCGTCCAGCAGCGATACATCGACCCAGTCGCCGGCGTGGATGACCACATCGGCATCGTCGATCGCCGCCCACAGCGGGCCGGGCAGATCGCGTGCGCGCTTCGGGACGTGTGTGTCGCTGATCAGTACGAGGCGCATACCTTCGATCCTAATTGTCCATAGCTGGGCGCCGTGGGCGTTGTTGCACGCGGCGCCGGAACCGGTTCCGGATTCATTGTTATCAAGGCGTGAACGTGCAGGTAGACCGCCCTGAGCTGGGATTTGAGCAAGAAGTCGGGCCGGTTCCGGAACTGTTACGAACTATGGACATGAATTCCTGACCCTCCTTACGGTTCGCCGGGGGAGCGCTCTCCATCGAGCTTCCCCGATCGGCGCAAGACCGTCCCCTTGCGCCTTCCCCGTTCCCCGAGGAGAAGCAATGAGACGCTCCCCCTGGCGGCTGGCCGCCGCCGGTGGCCTGGTCGCCGTCCTGGCGGCCGGGCTCACCGCGATCACCTCGAGCGGCGCAGCCGCCGCCGAGGTGCTTCTGTCCCAAGGCAAGCCGGCCACCGCGTCATCCACCGAGGCCGCCGGCGCGTACTCGGCCACCGAGGCGGTCGACGGCAACACCGGAACCCGCTGGTCCTCGGCGTTCTCCGACCCGCAGTGGCTGCAGGTCGACCTGGGCAGCTCGCAGGCGATCACCCGGGTCGAACTCAACTGGGAGACCGCGGCCGCCAGGGCGTACCAGATCCAGGTCTCGGACAACGCCTCCAGCTGGTCCACCGTCTACTCGACCACCACGTCGACCGGCGGCAACCAGTCGCTGACGGTCAACGGCACCGGCCGGTACGTGCGCATGTACGGCACCCAGCGCACCACCACCTACGGCTACTCGCTGTGGGAGTTCAAGGTCTTCGGCGAGAGCGGCACCGGTGGGGGTGGCGACATCCCGGGCGGCGGCAGCCTCGGCGCCAACGTCGTGGTGTTCGACCCGAGCATGCCGAGCGCCACGATCCAGGCGCGGGCCGACGAGATCTTCCGGCAGCAGGAGACGGCGCAGTTCGGCACCGGCCGCTACGTCCTGGCGTTCAAGCCGGGCACCTACAACAACCTCAACATCCAGGTCGGTTTCTACACCTCGGTGGTCGGCCTCGGCCAGAACCCGCAGGACGTACGGATCAACGGCGACATCACCGTGGACGCCGGCTGGTTCCAGGGGAACGCCACCCAGAACTTCTGGCGCTCCACCGAGAACCTCTCGGTCTACCCGGTGAACGGGACCAACCGGTGGGCCGTCTCGCAGGCCGCGCCGTTCCGCCGGATGGACATCCACGGCAACCTCAACCTGGCGCCGAACGGCTACGGCTGGGCCTCCGGTGGTTACATCGCCGACTCGCGGGTCAGCGGCTCGCTGGGACAGTACTCGCAGCAGCAGTGGCTCACCCGGAACAGCCAGATCGCCTCGAACACCAACGGGGTCTGGAACCAGATGTTCGTCGGCGTGCAGGGTGCCCCGTCGGGCGCCGGTTACCCGAACCCGCCGTACACCAACATCCCGGCCACGCCGGTGATCCGGGAGAAGCCGTACCTGTACCAGTCCGGTGGTGACTACGCGGTCTTCGTACCGGGCATGCGGACCAACTCCTCCGGCGTCAGCTGGGCGAACGGCAACACGCCGGGTACCAGCATCCCGCTGAGCCAGTTCTACGTCGCCAAGCCGGGCGACTCCGCGGCGCGGATCAACCAGGCGCTCGCTCAGGGCCTGAACCTGATCTTCCAGCCGGGCATCTACCAGGTCGACCAGACCATCAACGTGAACCGGGCGAACACCGTCGTGCTGGGTCTGGGCTACGCGACGATCATCCCGATGAACGGCGTCACGGCGATGCAGGTGGCCGATGTGGACGGCGTGAAGGTCGCCGGCATCCTCTTCGACGCGGGCACCACCCTGTCGCCGAACCTGCTGGTGATGGGTCAGGGCGGGTCGTCGGCGAACCACGCCGCCAACCCGTCGTCGGTGCAGGACGTGTTCCTCCGGGTCGGCGGCTACATCGCCGGCAAGGCCACCAACAGCCTGCTGGTGAACAGCAACAACGTGATCATCGACCACATCTGGGCGTGGCGCGCGGACCACGGCAACGCGGGCACCTACAGCTGGACGTCGGCAATCGGTGACCACGGTCTGATCGTCAACGGCAACGACGTGACGGCGTACGGGCTGTTCGTCGAGCACTACCAGAAGTACCAGGTGATCTGGAACGGCAACGGCGGCCGGACCTACTTCTTCCAGAACGAGATGCCGTACGACCCGCCGACGCAGGCGGCCTGGCGGACCGGGGCCAACGGGTACGCCGCCTACAAGGTCGCCGACTCGGTGAACACGCACGAGGCCTGGGGCATGGGTAGCTACTGCTACTTCAACGTGAACCCGTCGATCCACGCGGATCGTGGCTTCGAGGTGCCGGTTAAGTCCGGGGTGCGGCTGCACAACCTGCTGACCGTCTCACTCGGCGGCAACGGGGTGATCGACCACGTCGTCAACAACACGGGTGCACCGGCGCAGGGCACGGCGACCGTTCCCTCGTACGTCGTCAACTTCCCGTAGGTGAACGACCCGGCGGCGTGGGACCGGCTCGGTTCCGCGCCGCCGGCGTCAACGGGCGGGCGCGATACGTATCTCCCCGCTGCCGCGCGGGATCAGGGTAGTCGCCACCCTGATCTCGCGCGGCGGGCCGTTGTGGCCGTCGATGCGTTCGAAGAGTGCGTCGGCGGCCGCACGACCCATCCGGGCCGGGTGCTGTGCGACCACGGTGACCGGTGGATCAAGCAGGTCGGCGAGCGGGAAGTCGTCGAAGCCGACCAGGGCGATCGACTGGTGCAGGCCGATCCGCTGCAACGCCCGGACCGCGCCGATGGTGATCAGATTCTGCCCCGTGAAGAGGGCGGTGGGTGCGTCGGCGCGGCGCAGCAGCGCCAGCGTGGCGCGTTCCGCCGCGACCTCGCCGCGCACGTCGTGCACCACCGGCCCGGGCCGGTGCCCGAGGGCCTGCAGGTAGCCCCGGAATCGTTCCCGGGCGGTGGCTCTGCGCTGGTAGTCGCCGAGGAAGGCGATCCGGCGATGGCCGTGCGCGACGAGGTGCCGGACCGCGCCGGCGGCACCCGCGACGTTCGTCGAGACCACCGTGTCGGCGCCGAAGCCGGACGGCGGCCGGTCCACGAAGACGATCGGAGTGCCGGTGAACCGGCTCAGGTAAGACTGATCAGAACCGGCCGGCGCCACGATCAACCCGTCGGTCTGCCGCTGCCGGAACGCGCGCGCCAGATCGCGCTCCCGCTGCTCGTCCTCGTCCAGGCTGCCGGTGAGCACGTGCACTCCGCGATCGCGGGCCGCGTCCTCGATGGCCCGGTGCAGGGCACCGGAGAACGGGTTCGCGACATCCTCCAGGAGCACCCCGATCATCCGGGTGCGCCGATCGTTACGCCGCAGCATGCTGGCACCAAGATGCGGCCGGTAGTCCAGGGACTCGACCGCGGCGCGGACGCGGGCGGCCAGGTCGGGGGTGACGCTCGGCTCGCCGTTCACCACCCGGGAGACCGTCTTCAGGCTCACCCCGGCGGTACGGGCCACGTCGTTCATGGTCGGCTTTCCGGACATGTGGGACACCCCGCAAGCGATGATCACACAACGCAACTAACTCGGAACTAATTGTTGACACGTACAAAACGTGGGCGTCTACTCCAAGACAACGTTGTCTCTCGATGTCTGGAGGAGGCATGCGTCAGCGATCCAGGCTCCTGGCCGCCGCGAGCTGCATGCTCCTGGCGCTCGCCGGCGCCGCCTGCAACCGGGGCGGGAACGAAGAGGTCGCCGGCCTGATCACCAAGACCGACACGAACCCGTTCTTCGTGACGATGAAGCAGGGCGCCCAGAAGTCCGCGGAGCAGCTGGGAGTGGAACTGCAGACCTTCGCCGGCAAGGTGGACGGCGACAACGAGGCGCAGGTCCTGGCGATCGAGAACCTGATCTCCTTCGGTGCCAAGGGCTTCCTCATCACGCCGAACGACTCCAAGGCGATCGTGCCGGCCATCGACCGAGCGCGCGAGGCGGACATGCTGGTCATCGCGCTGGACACCCCGGTCGAACCGGCCGACGCCGCGGACGCCACGTTCGCCACCGACAACTTCGAGGCCGGCCGCCTGATCGGGCAGTGGGCGAAGGCGAAGTTCGACAAGGCGGGCACCGAGGCGAAGATCGCGATGCTCGACCTCAACGCGAACCAGGTCTCCGTCGACGTGCAGCGCGATCAGGGCTTCATGGAGGGCTTCGGCATCGATGTCGGCGACCCGGGCCGGATCGGCGACGAGAACGACCCGCGGATCGCCGGACACGACGTCACCGACGGCAACGAGGAGGGTGGGCGTACCGCGATGGAGAACCTGTTGCAGAAGGACTCGTCGATCAACCTGGTGTACACCATCAACGAGCCGGCCGCGGCCGGGGCGTACGAGGCGATCAAAGCGGCCGGAAAGGAGCGGGACGTCACGATCGTCTCGGTCGACGGTGGCTGCCCCGGCGTCGACAACGTGGCGAACGGTGTCATCGGCGCCACCTCGATGCAGTTCCCGATCCGGATGGCGGAGCTGGGAGTCGCCGCGATCGCGCAGTACGCGAAGGACGGCACCAGACCGCAGAACACCGCCGGCAAGAACTTCGTGGACACCGGCGTACAGCTGATCACCGACGACCCGCAGGCCGGCGTGGAGGCGAAGGACTCCGCGTGGGGCAAGCAGAACTGCTGGGGCTGACACATGGCGACCACCACCGCGGACTTCGAGGTCAAGAGCCACGACTCGTTCGGGCTGCGCCTGCAACATCTGTTGCACGGCAACCCGGTTCTCGGGCCACTGGCCGTGCTGCTCGTGGCGATCATCGCGTTCTCGATAGTCAACGGCCGGTTCTTCTCCGCCGCGAACCTCTCCCTGGTGCTCCTCCAGGTGACCGTCATCGCCACCCTGGCGCTCGGGCAGACACTGATCATCCTGACCGCCGGCATCGACCTGTCGGCCGGCGCGATCGCGGTCTTCTCGTCGATCCTGATGGCGCTCTTCTGCACCGACGCCGGCCTGCCCGGACCGATCGCGCTGCTGCTCGGCCTCGCCTGCGGCACCGTGATGGGCGCGATAAACGGTGCGCTCGTCACCCGTATCAAGCTGCCGCCGTTCATCGTCACGCTCGGCACGCTGACTATCTTCTTCTCGCTCAACTCGGTGGTCAGCAACAGCGAGACGGTACGCGGCACGGACATGCCCGGCCTGATGACCTGGACCGGTGAGTCGATCCCGATCGGCTCGTTCCGGCTCAGCTACGGGTCGATCATCATGCTGCTGCTCTTCGGCTTCTTCGCGTACGCGCTGAGCTCGACGGCGTGGGGCAAGCACGTCTACGCCACCGGTGACGACGTGGAGGCGGCGCGGCTGGCCGGTATCCGTACCGGGCGGGTGCTCTTCTCGGTCTACACCGTGGCCGGTCTGCTCTACGCGGTCGCCGGCTGGATCCTCATCGGACGGCTCGCCTCGGCCAGCCCGAACGTCGGCACCGAGTACAACCTCGACTCGATCACCGCGGTGGTGCTCGGCGGCACCAGCCTCTTCGGCGGCCGCGGCGGCGTGATCGGGACCCTGATCGGGGCGCTCATCGTCGGCGTCTTCCGCAACGGCCTGCAGCTCAGTGGCGTCGAGGTGGTCTGGCAGGGCTTCGCGATCGGTCTGCTCGTGCTCATCGCGGTCTCCCTCGACCAGTGGATCAGGAAGGTGAAGACGTGACGACTCCGGTGTTGCAGGCCAAAGACCTCACCAAGCGCTACGGCCGGGTCGTCGCGATCGACGGCAGCGACCTGGAGCTCTACCCCGGTGAGATCCTCGCCGTGATCGGCGACAACGGCGCCGGCAAGTCCAGCCTGATCAAAGCCCTCTCCGGCGCCCTCATCCCGGACCGCGGCGAGATCCTCCTGGACGGCAGCCCGGTCCACTTCCGCAGCCCGATGGACGCCCGGCAGGCCGGCATCGAGACCGTCTACCAGACCCTCGCGGTCGCTCCCGGCCTGGACATCGCCGACAACCTGTTCCTCGGCCGGGAGGAACGGCGGTCCGGCGTACTGGGATCGGTCTTTCGCATGCTGGACCGCAAGCACATGCGGTCGGAGGCTGCCCGGCACATGAGCGAGCTCGGTGTCGCCACCCTGCAGAACATCGGCCAGGCCGTGGAGTCGCTCTCCGGCGGACAGCGTCAGGCCGTTGCGGTGGCCCGCTCGGCCGCCTTCGGCAGCAAGGTGGTGATCCTCGACGAGCCCACCGCCGCGCTCGGCGTCAAGGAGGGCAACCGGGTCCTCCAGCTGATCCGCGACGTCCGCGACCGCGGCCTGCCGGTCATCCTGATCAGCCACAACATGCCGCACGTCTTCGAGGTCGCCGACCGCATCCACATCCAGCGCCTCGGCCGCCGGGTCGCGGTGATCACCCCGAAAACGCATTCCATGTCCGAAGCGGTGGCCATCATGACCGGCGCGGCCGCGCCGCCGGAAAACCCCGCATAGGTACGCGTAATCCCCGCTCTCGCCTGCCCAGGATCGCCATCGGCCCGCACCCGCCCTACGAACGGCGGCCGCTTCCAGTAAGCGGCGGGGAACCCTCAAGCCGGCGGGCCGGCCGTCGATCAGTCCCGCATGTCACTCCGCCGAGCTCGCCGACGCCCGCGCGCTCGGACCAGTTCTCGCCTGTTCGCGACGTACGCCGCGGCCAGCCTGGTGCCGGTGATGGCGCTGGGTGCGGTGATGTTGCAGGGCTACCAGCACGATGCGGCCGAGCAGGGCCGGGCACAGGGGCTGGCGCAGGCCGCGGTCATCGCCGAGATGGCGATCGCGCCCGCCCTGAACAGCGGTGAGACCACGCCCAGCGAGGGGGTCACCGAGGGCCTGACCACCGCCCAGCTCGATCGGATGCAGGCGGCCACCGAGCACGCCGTGTTCCGGGGCTCGGTGCTGAAGCTGCGCCTGCGCTCCTTCACGGGGCGGGTGGTCTTCTCCGACGACGGCTCGACCAGCGGCGGCGTGCCCACCTCCGACCCGGACTTCCGGGCCGCCGCGGCGGGCGGGTCCCGGGCCACGGTGATCAGCGGGCGCACCGAGGTGATCCGGGTGCTCCAGCCGCTCGTCGCGAGCGCGTCCGGGCAGTCCGTCGGGGTTCTTGAGCTGTATCTGCCGTACCAGTCGATCGCCGAACAGTCGCACGCGCAGGTGAGCCGGGCCTGGTGGCGGGTGGGCGGCGCCCTCGCCGCCCTCTACCTGGTCCTGGCCGTGCTCGCCTGGTCGACCACCCGGTCGCTGAGCCGGTACGCGGCCCGCCAGGAGTACCAGGCCACGCATGACGCGCTGACCGGCCTGCCGAACCGGGCGGCATTCCGGGCCAGGGCCGAGCAAGAGCTCAAGGCGGCCGCCCGCGGCGGCGACACCGGTGCCGTGGTCCTCGCCGACCTCAACCGGTTCAAGGAGGTCAACGACACCCTCGGCCACCACGCCGGCGACGAGCTGCTCCGGGAGGTCTCCGCGCGGATGCGGGCCTGCCTCGGTACGAACGACGTGCTGGCCAGGCTGGGCGGTGACGAGTTCGCCCTGTTGCTGCCCGGCCGTGACCGTGCCGAGGCGGTGGCGCTGCTGGAGCAGCTCTCCGACCGGATCTCCGACGAGATGGTGCTCGACGGCGTGCCGCTGTCCATCGAGGCGAGTTTCGGGGCCGCCCTCTACCCCGAGCACGGCATGAATCTCCACGACTTGAAGCAGCGCGCCGACTCGGCCATGTACCAGGGCAAGCGGGGTACCGCGAACGTCGTCGTCTACGCGGGCGGCGAGACCGGTCATCCGCATCAGTGGCTGGTCGTCCAGGCCGAACTGCGGCACGCGCTGGAACGCGACGAGCTGGTCCTCTTCTACCAGCCGAAGATCGCCGTCGCCTCCGGTGAGATCAGTGGGGTCGAGGCGCTCGTACGCTGGCAGCACCCGCACCGCGGCCTGCTGCCACCGGGTGAGTTCCTCCCGGCCGCGGAGCACTCCGGCCTGATCGTCCCGCTCACCGAGTGGGTGCTGCGCCGCGCCCTCGCCGATCAGACGACCTGGACCGAACAGGGCCACGACTGGCCGCTCTCGGTCAACGTCTCGGCCCGCAACCTCGAGGTGCCCGATTTCCCGCGGTACGTCCGGGACGTGCTCGCCGCGACCGGCGCCGCGCCGCACCGGCTGACCCTGGAGGTCACCGAGACGGCGCTGGCGAGCGACAAGGGCACCGTGGCCCGCACCCTCACCGAACTCGGCGAGCTGGGTGTCGGCATCTCGGTGGACGACTTCGGCACCGGCTACACCAGCCTGTCGCACCTGCGCGGCCTGCCGATCACCGAGATCAAGATCGATCGGGCGTTCGTCGCCGACGTGGCCCGCGACCCGCAGAGCCAGGCGATCGTCCGTTCGGTGATCGAGCTCGCGCACGGCCTTGGCAGCCGGGCCACCGCCGAGGGTGTGGAGACCGTCGAAGTCAGCGAGTGGCTCGCCGCGGCGGGTTGCGACGAGGCGCAGGGCTATCTCTTCGGGCGTCCGGCTCCCTGGCCGCAGATCGCCGGTGCACCACTGAGTGAAGGAGCAGGCAGATGAGGTTCTTCCGGCGGACTGCGGCGACGGTCGGTGCGGTCGCGATGCTGGCGGCCGGTGGCTGTGCCCGCGGCGAGGAGGTCACGCAGGCAGGTGCCCTGGACGCGATCGGCACGGTGACGATCGACCAGGCGCTGCACGACCAGTTGCCGCAGGCGGTCCGGGCCCGCGGGTCGCTCCGCTTCGTCAACGACGCCAGTTACGCGCCGATGGAGTTCTTCGCCGCCGACGGTCGTACGGTCATCGGTTTCGAGCCGGACCTGGCCGCCGCCCTCGGCGAGGTGCTCGGTATCCGGACCGAGATGGTGGTCGACTCCTTCAGCACCGCCCTGGACGAGGTCAACGCCGGTACCTACGACGGTGTGCTGTCGTCGATGACGGACACGGCCGAACGCCAGAAGGAGGCCGACTTCGTCAACTACCTCAGCACCGGCACCTCGATCGTCGTCCAGCGGGGAAATCCGCAGGGCATCACCGGCCTGGACGGGCTCTGCGGCAAGACGGTCGCGGCCGAGCAGGGGACCTTCCAGGAGGAGATGCTGCGGGGGTTGCAGAAGAGCTGCGGCGACCGGCCGATCACCATCGACAGCCGGCCGACGAACGCCGACGCGCTGGCGAAGGTGCGTACCGGTCAGGCCGCTGCGGTGCTGAACGACTTCCCGCCGGCGGCTTACCTGGTCAGTGACTCGCGGACCAGCGCCTTCTACCAGCTCGCGTCGGATGAGCAGTACGAGCCGGGCCTGTTCGGCATCGCTGTCGCCAAGGACAACACCGCGCTGCGGGACTGTCTGCGGGCGGCGTTGCAGCGGCTCATCGAGTCCGGTACGTACGCCGAACTGCTCGCCCGGTGGGGCCTCTCCTCCAGCGCTGTGCCGGAGGCCACCGTGAACGGGAAATCGACGACTACCTGAGCTATACACCTGTGTAGTAAGCTACACGCGTGAGTAGCGACAGTGATCTGACCGCCCGGGCCCGGATCCGTGACGCCGCGATCGCGCTCTTCACCGAGCGCGGCATCGCCGGCGCCACGATCCGGGACATCGCGCAGGCCGCCGGCGTCTCCTCCGGCCTGCTCCGGCACCACTTCGGGTCGAAGGAAGGGCTCCGCGACGCCTGCGACGAGTGGGCCATGGGCCGGATCACCCAGCTGCAGATGCAGTTCACCGACTCGCACACCCTCGGCCCGATCACGCCGGACGTCATGGCGCTCCAGCAGTACCTGGTGCGGTCACTGATGGACGGCTCGGCCCGCGGCTCCGCGATGTTCGCGCAGGCGGTGACGCACGGCGAGCGCTGGCTGGCCACCACGCACGTGGAGACGTCCGACCCGCGGGCGTACGCGGCGGTCCTCGGTGCCATGAAGATGGGCATGTTCCTGATGAGCGATCAGCTCTCGGCCGTGCTCGGCGAGGACGTCCGCGAGCTGCCGGGCTATCTGCGCATGATCCGGGCGTCGGTGGAGATCTTCGCGCAGCCGCTACTCACTCCTGAGCAGACCGATCAGGCCTTGAAGGCCCTGGATCGGTTCGGCGGTGAACTCTAGGGGAGTGTCATGACCGAGGCAGTCGATGTCGACGGACTGATCAAGAGGTTCGGCGCGGTGACCGCGCTGGACGAGCTCGACCTGCACGTGCGGACCGGCGAGGTGCACGGATTCCTCGGGCCGAACGGCGCGGGCAAGACCACCACCATCCGGGTTCTGCTCGGGCTGATGCGGCCCGACGGTGGGACCGCGCGGCTGCTCGGCGGTGACCCGTGGGCCGACGCGACGGCGCTGCACCGCCGCTTGGCGTACGTGCCGGGCGACGTCACCTTCTGGCCCAACCTGACCGGCGGCGAGGTGATCGACCTGCTCGGCCGGCTCCGTGGCGGCCTTGATCCGAAGCGCCGGAACGACCTGATCGAGCGTTTCGAGCTGGACCCGCGCAAGAAGGGCCGGGCCTACTCCAAGGGCAACCGGCAGAAGGTGGCGCTGGTCGCGGCCCTGGCCTCCGATGTGGAGCTGCTGATCCTGGACGAGCCGACCTCCGGCCTGGACCCGCTGATGGAGGAGGTCTTCCGCGAGGTGATCCTCCAGGAGAAGCGGCGCGGGGACCGTACCGTGCTGCTCTCCAGTCACATCCTCTCCGAGGTCGAGGCGCTCTGCGACCGGCTGACCATCATCCGCGCCGGCCGGGCCGTGGAGACCGGCACGCTTGACGATCTGCGGCACCTGACCCGGACCACGATCCGTGCCGAGCTGACCAGCCCGGTGAACGGGCTGGCCGCCCTCTCCGGCGTGCACGATCTGTCCACTGAGGATGGCCGGGTGGCCTTCGACGTGGACGCCGACGCGCTGGAGCCCGCGCTGAAATCGCTTGTCGCCGCCGGGGTGCGCAGCCTGGTCAGCCAGCCGCCGTCGCTGGAGGAGCTGTTCCTGCGGCACTACGCGACCGACGAGCGGAGCGGGCGATGACCGGGGCCGGCCGGCTGCTCCGGCTCATCCTGCGGCGCGACCGGATCACCATGCCGCTCTGGGTGTTCGGACTCGGCCTCCTGCCGTACCTGTATCTCTCCGCCTTCGACACCCTCTTCGCCACCGACCAGGAGCGGACCGACTACGCCCGGATCAGCGCGGAGAACGCGGGCTTCGTGGCTCTCTACGGCCCGCTGCACGGCGACAGCACCGGCGAGCTGGTGGTCTGGCGGGGCGGCTTCGTGCCCGTGATGATCGGGCTGTTCGCGCTGCTCACCGTCGTCCGGCACACCCGGGCCGACGAGGACGCCGGCCGTACCGAGCTGATTCGTGCGACGGTCGTCGGGCGGCACGCTCAACTGGGCGCCGCGCTGCTCGCCACCGGTCTGGCGAGCCTGGTGATGGGCGCGGTGGTGGCCGCCACGATGATCGGTGCCGGGCAACCGGCGAGCGGGTCGGTCGCGCTGGGCGCGGTCTTCGCCCTCACCGGCTGGATCTTCGCCGGGGTGGGCGCGGTCGCCGCTCAGCTCAGCGGCGGTGCGCGCGGGGCCCGTACGATCGCGGTCCTGACCCTCGGGGTGGCGTACGTGCTGCGCCTCGGCGGGGACATCTCGGCGCTCGGCGACGGGCGGCTGGAGTGGCTGTCCTGGCTGTCGCCGATCGGCTGGATGCACCGCGTCTTCCCGTTCGGGGCGAACGACTGGTTGTTCGTGGCGCCGGCCGTGGTCCTCACGCTGGTCACGGTGGCCGCGGCGGCGTACCTGTCGACCCGGCGCGACCTGGGCACCGGCCTGCTCGCCGCCCGGCTCGGACCGGCCACCGCGTCGCCCGGGCTGCGTTCCCCGGTCGCGCTGGCCTGGCGCCTGCACCGCGGCCTGCTGTTCGGCTGGACCGCCGGATTCGCCGCACTGGGCCTGGTCTTCGGCGGGGTCGGCAGCAGCGTGGTGCAGCTGGCCGAGGACTCCGCCGGGGTGAACGAGATGTTCAGCCGGATCGGCGGCGGCGACGCGATCGTCGACGCCTACTTCGCCACGGTCGCCGGGATGTGCGGGCTGATCGCCGCCTGCTACGCGGTGCAGGCCGCGCTGCGGATGCGTGACGAGGAGCAGAGCGGGCACGCCGAGGCGATGCTGAGCACCGACGTGAGCCGATTCGCCTGGGCCGGCAGCCACCTGCTCTTCGCCCTGCTCGGCCCGGCCGCGGCGCTGCTCGCCGAGGGCGTCCTGGCCGGTGTCGTGCACGGTGATCCAGGCCCGGTCCTGGGCGCCTCGATGGCCCAGCTTCCGGCCGTCTGGGTGCTGGCCGGTGCGGCGATGCTGCTGATCGGGGTGGCGCCGAAACTGGCCTCCGCGGCGTGGGGCGTGGTCGCCGGTGCGCTACTGATCCTGCTGGTCGGGCCGCTGCTGGAGCTGGACCGGTGGGTGATGGACCTGTCGCCGTTCACCCATGTGCCTCATCTGCCCGGGGCTGACTTCACACCCGTACCCCTGCTGATCTTGACCTTGATCGCGGCCGCCCTGGGCGGCGCCGGCCTGCTGGCCCTGCGCCGCCGCGACGTCCCGATCTAGAGGCAGGGCCCCAAGCGGTGATCTTGCTTGGCCCACGCTCAATGCTGACTCGACGGCCGCCAGACAGCACCCGCGTTGGGCCGGACGTCCCGTGCCCGCCCTCCTCGCGCAACCCGGCCAACTTCCCGCGTTCGCTGGCGTAACCGTCAGGCGATGCTGTTTCCCGGCGGTCGCGCTGGGGCGGTGCGGGACGGCCGGGCTCGCGTCCGGAGAGCGGGGACGCGTCGGCTTCGGCGGGACGCCGGTTACGCGTACCCCGAAATGAAGAGCTAGTGGTCCTTGGGGCGCTTTGGAAGGACGAGTTCCTCGTGGTCCAGCTCGCGGTTGAGTACCCGCAGGCTGTCGTCCTCGAGCCGGCCCACGTCGCGCCAGCGCAGCAGTTCCTCGCGTTCCGCGTCGATGACCGCCTGCCGGACCATGAGTGCCGCCTCGTATTGCGGGGATTTCGGCACCTCGTGGGACTCGACCTGCTCCAGCAGGTCGAGCCGGCGGCGGTAGCGGTCGAGCCGGACCTGGAGCTGCTTGCGCATGGTCTCGATGGCCTCGTCCTCGACATGGTCGTGGTGCTGCTCCTGGATGTCGTCGAGCCGGTCCAGGGCGGCCCGGACCGCCGCCGAGCGAGCCTCGTTGCGCAGCCGGGCCTGATCCTTCTTGTTGGCGCGCAGGCCCAGCCAGCGGACCAGCGGCGCGAAGGTGAGGCCCTGTCCGACCAGGGTGACCAGCACCACCGCGATCGCGCAGAAGTACAGCAGCTCCCGGTCCGGGAACCCGGCCGGCAGCGTGAAGATCGCCGCGAGGGTGATCACGCCACGGGTTCCCGCCCAGCTCAGCGCGGTGACCTCCTTGCCGGTCAGGGGGACCTCGCGCTTGCTGCTGGTGTCGTCCTCCACCTCGCTGAGCTCCTGGCCGCCGAGGCGGGTGTGCAGCTGGCGTGGCAGGAGCTGGGTGGCCGCCAGCCAGAGCGGGCGCAGCAGCAGGACGACACCGAGAGTGATCGCCAGGGCGATGACGATGTCGCTGGTCCGGTACTTGCCCAGCCCGTCCACGACGTCCGGCACCTGCATGCCGATCAGCAGGAAGACCGCGCCCTCCAGCAGGAAGTCGATCAGCCGCCAGACCGCGGTGGTCTGCAGGCGGCTGGCGCCGGTGGCGTACCGCGGGGTGTCGTGTCCGATGATCAGGCCGGCCACCACGACCGCGAGCACGCCGGAGATGAATACGTAGTGGTGCACGAACGAGTTCTCGCAGATCAGGTACGCGGCGAGCGGCGTGATCAGGGAGAGCGCGTTGGCGCTCAGCGGGTCGGACCGCAGCCCCTTGAGGAACCGTACGGTGTACGCCACCGCGATACCGACGAGCACACCACCGGCCGCGGAGATGACGAACTTGCCGACCGCGTTGTCGAAGTTGAAGTTGTCGGTCTGGTGCGCGGTGACCGCCACGGTGAGGATCGTCAGGGCGGTGGCGTCGTTGAGCAGGCCCTCGCCCTGGATCAGGGTGACCAGCTTGCCGGGGAGACCGGCCTTGCGGCCGACGGCGAGCGCCGCGACCGGGTCGGGTGGCGCGACCGCGGCGCCCAGCGCGACGCCGGCCGCGAGGGTGGCGCCGGCCACCCAGAAGGAGAAGCCGACGCCGATCAGCAGGGCGGTGGTCAGGACGAGCGCCACGGAAAGGCTGATCACCGTACGCATGTTGCGCCTGATGTCCAGCAGCGAGGAGTCGAGCGCCGCGTTGTAGAGCAGCGGCGGCAGGACGAACGTGAGGATCAGCTCGGGCTTCAGATCGACGTTCGGGCCCGGCAGGTAGCCGTAGACGATGCCGATCAGGGTCAGGAGCACGGCCGCGGGGAGGCCGGTCTTCTCGGTGACCCAACGGACCGCGACGATGACCGCGACCGCGCCCAGGGCGAAAAACAGGATCTCCTCGGGGCTCATAAGATCATTGTCCCCGTTGGCCGATCCTTACTGCTCAGCGGCACCACCGATCTGTTTGCGGGCGACGGCCAGTGCGGCCGCATGCTTGCGGGCGACGGGCACGACGGCGGTGACGAGGTCCCGCACGACGGCTTCGGTACCGGTGGCCAGCACGATCTGCCCCAGTTTGATGGCTCGCCGGTGGGCGAGGAGCTGACTGTCGACGAAGAGGGTGTCGAACTCGGCGGCGGGCGCTGCCCGGTACTGCCGGAGGAGGGTCAGCTGCTCGGAGTTGGGTGAGCTCGGCAGGCGTACGTCGAGGCTGCGGGCGGCCTTCCGGACGGCACCGTCCAGCTTGCGGTGGTAGGTGGCGAACTGGCGGCCGAGGTCGCGTACGGTCGCGCTGCCGGCCTTCCGGGCGGCGTACCTCCCGGCCTTCATCTGCGTCAGGTTGGCCTGATGGGCGGCGATGAGGAAGTCGGCGTCCGGGCCGATCGGGCGGGCCTCGACCGCGGACGCTGCGGTAGCCGGCGCAACCACTAAAGCGGCGATCAAACTCATGGTGGCGATAACGCTACGGAAAGACATATCCGCAGCATAACCAGCCTATAACCGGCGCAACGGGCGCTTTCCCGAAGGATGCCCGGGCGCTGTGACGCGCTCGACCAGGTCGCCCCGGTCGAGCGCGTCGCGGCTGGTTCAGTAGCGGTAGTGCTCCGGCTTGTACGGCCCCTCGATGTCCACACCCAGGTACTCGGCCTGCTTCTTGGTGAGCGTGGTGAGGCGGACGCCGAGCGCGTCCAGGTGCAGCCGGGCCACCTTCTCGTCCAGGTGCTTCGGGAGGACGTAGACCTGCTTGTCGTACTCGCCCGGCTTGGTCCAGAGCTCGATCTGGGCCATCACCTGGTTGGTGAACGAGTTCGACATGACGAAGCTGGGGTGCCCGGTGGCGTTGCCCAGGTTCATCAGCCGGCCCTCGGACAGGACGATCACCGAGTGGCCGTCCGGGAAGCGCCACTCGTGCACCTGCGGCTTGATCTCGACCTTCTCGATGCCCGGGACCTTGGCTAGCCCGGCCATGTCGATCTCGTCGTCGAAGTGGCCGACGTTGCCGACGATCGCGTTGTGCTTCATCGCCGACAGGTGCTCGACCGTGATGATGTCGGTGCCGCCGGTGGTGGTGATGAAGATGTCGGCCTCGCCGACCACGTCCTCGATCCGCACGACCTGCATGCCGTCCATCGCGGCCTGGAGCGCGCAGATCGGGTCGACCTCGGTGACGACGACGCGGGCGCCCTGACCGCGCAGCGTCTCGGCGGAGCCCTTGCCGACGTCACCGTAGCCGCAGACCACGGCGAGCTTGCCGCCCAGCATCACGTCGGTGGCCCGGTTCAGGCCGTCGACCAGCGAGTGCCGGATGCCGTACTTGTTGTCGAACTTGCTCTTGGTGACCGCGTCGTTGACGTTGATCGCCGGGAAGAGCAGCGTGCCCTCCTTGGCGAGCTTGTAGAGACGCGCCACACCGGTGGTGGTCTCCTCGGTCACGCCCTTGATCTCCGCGGCGATCTTGGTGAAGCGGTCCTTGGACGAGCTGAGGCTCTCGCGCAGCGTCTCGAGGATGATCGAGTACTCGTGGTTGTCGTCCTCGGTGGTCTGCGGAACCGCGCCGGCCGCCTCGAACTCGACACCCTTGTGCACCAGCAGGGTGGCGTCACCGCCGTCGTCCAGGATCATGTTCGGACCCCGGCCGTTGCCGAAGTCGAACAGCCGCATGGTGGCCCACCAGTACTCCTCCAGCGTCTCGCCCTTCCAGGCGAAGACCGGGACACCGGCGGGGGCGTCGACCGTGCCGTTCGGGCCGACGACGACCGCGGCGGCCGCCTCGTCCTGAGTGGAGAAGATGTTGCAGGAGACCCAGCGGACCTCGGCGCCGAGCGCGATCAGCGTCTCGATCAGCACAGCGGTCTGCACGGTCATGTGCAGCGAGCCGGCGATCCGGGCGCCGGCCAGCGGCTTCGAGTCGCCGAACTCGGTGCGCAGCGACATCAGGCCGGGCATCTCGTGCTCGGCGAGGCGCAGCTGGTGACGGCCGGCCTCGGCGAGGCTCAGGTCGGCGACCGCGAAGTCGAGGCCATTGATGGAACGGAACTTCTCGGACATGAAAAGAGGGCTCCTCCCTCTCAGGAGGCGCCCTTGCGTCATTTAACCCGGCCGAGCGTGGCGGACCTTGGTCCGTTGCAGCGCCTCTCGGCAAGGCAGGTCCACCTTACCGAGTCGATCGCATGATCACACCCGACGGAGTGTCCCGTCGGCGGGTTCAATCCGTCACGCGAAGGAGCGGAAAAACATCAAGGACCTTCCATAAACCATCAAAAACCCCTCATCCTGTACGCGTGAAGCACCCGTACCGCATTCGGGAGATCGCCGCGCAATCCGGGCTGAGCCAGGCCACCGTGGATCGCGTGCTGCACAACCGTGGCGGGGTCCGGGAAAGCACCATCCATCAGGTGCACCAGGCGATCGCCGAGCTGGACCGGCAGCAGGCGCAGGCGCCGCTCGGCGGTCGTACCTTTCTGATCGACGTGGTCCTGCACTCGTCCCGCCGCCACGGCGCGGCGGTACGGGACGCGCTGGAGGCGGAGCTGCCGGCGTTCGCCCCGGCAGCGCTGCGGCCGCGGATTCATCTCGCCGACGGTCCCGGCAACGACCTGATCCGGACCCTCGAGCGGGTCGGCCGCTCCCGTTCGCACGGAGTGGTCGTGATGGCCCCGCCGCTGCCGGAGGTGGCGGACGCGGTGGCGCGGCTCGGCGTACCGGTGGTGACCTTGAACGGTGACCTGCCGGCCGGCAAGCGGATCGCGCACGTCGGGGTGGACGACTTCGACGCCGGTGCGACCGCCGCTTACCTGGTGGAACAGCGGCTCGCGGACCGTGCCGGCGACGTGCTGGTGATCAACGGGAAGGGTGAGCGGGAGGCCGGCTTCCGGGCACTCCTGCTGGAACGCTCCCCGGCCCGTCGCCTGCTCACCGTCGAGAGCGCGGACACCGGCGCGGTACGCGCCACGCTCGCCCAGAACCCGTCGATCCGGGCCGTCTACTCGGCCGGCACCTGCGGGAACGCTGCCGTGGTCACGGCGTTCGCGGCCGAGCACCGCAACTATGACGTCTTCGTGGCGCACGGGCTGGACCGGGAGAACGTCGCCCTGCTCCGGGCCCATCAGCTCTCCGCGGTGCTGCACCAGGATCTGCGTACCGACCTGCGGCACGCCTGCCTGGTGTTGCTGCGGGCGCACGGTGCGCTGCCCGGGCCGATCCGGTCCCGGCCGTCCGCGGTGCAGGTGATCACCCCGTTCAACGTGCCACCGGCCGAATTCTGATTCATCTTCCGTTCATCTGAGCTCTCTCAGCCTCGAATCCGTCACGCCGATCAGGACGCGTAACGACAATGAGAGGTATGAAGATGGCCGTTGATCGTGGGCTTGGGCAGTGGATCCGGGACCGGAAGGTTTCCACCAAGGTGCTCGCGGTCGCCGGAGTGGCGATCGCCGGGACCGTGGCGACCGGTGCGCTCAGCATCGTGGGGATCAACCAGCTGCAGGAAACCCGGAGCAACGAGATCGCGAAGGTGCTCCCGTACGCCACCAACCTGAACGCCGCCGCACTGACCGCGAAGGCCGCCGCCAATGATGAGCGCGGTTACCTCATCAAGGGGGACGCCAAGTTCGCCGAGGAGGCGCTCGGCCGCAAGGAGTCACTCGACGCCTCCCTCGCCGGGGCCCGGTCGGTCGCCGATGCGGAGGCCGTGGCACGGGTCGACGCCATCCAGGCCGCCACCGACGCCTGGTTCGAGGCGGTGGGTGCGGAGTTCCAGCTCTACGAGTCGAAGCCCAGGGCGGCGACCGAGCTCGCGCTCGGCGAGAACCGGGACCTGCGTAAGACCTACGAGGGCCTGCTCAACGACGAGATCGAGTACGCCAACACGGCGCTGCTCGAGGGGCACCAGTTCGACTCGATGGTGACGCACACGCGTACCGAGATCATCGCGGTGCTGGCGGTGGCCCTGGTGCTGGCCGTGGCCGGCGCGCTGTACGTGGCCCGCCTGCTGATCGAGCCGCTGCGCCGGGTCGGCCGGGTGCTGGACCAGGTCGCCGCGGGTGACCTCTCCGGCGACCCGGAAGTGCACCAGCGCGACGAGGTCGGGCACATGGCCGAGTCGCTGCGCCGGGCGACCGGCACGCTGCGAGAGACGGTGACCGACCTGACCGCGCACGCGCAGACGCTGGCCGCCGAGGCCGACGCGCTCGCCGAGACGAGCCGGCAGAGCTCGTCCAGCGCCGGCCGGGGCGCTCAGCAGGCCGCGACGGTGGCCGACTCGGCCGCCACGATGTCGTTGAACATCCAGACGGTGGCGGCCGGCGCCGAAGAGATGGGCGCGTCGATCCGCGAGATCAGCGAGAGCGCCACCCAGGCCGTGCACGTGGCGTCGCGGGCGGTGGAGGTCACCGCGAACACCAGCACGGTGATGGCCAAGCTCGGCGAGTCGTCGACCGAGATCGGCAACGTGATCAAGGTGATCACCGCGATCGCCGAGCAGACCAACCTGCTGGCGCTGAACGCCACCATCGAGGCGGCCCGGGCCGGCGAGCTGGGCAAGGGTTTCGCGGTGGTGGCCAGTGAGGTCAAGGAGCTGTCCCAGGAGACGGCCCGGGCCACCGAGGACATCGGACAGCGGGTCGCCGCGATCCAGACCGACACCGCCGGCGCGGTCGCCGCGATCGCGGAGATCAGCGAGATCATCGGCCGGATCAACGAGTTCCAGACCACGATCGCCTCCGCGGTGGAGGAGCAGACCGTCACCACCAACGAGATGAGCCGCAACGTCTCCGAGGCGGCGGACGCCGGCAGCCGGGTCGCCGACACCATCAACGCCGTCGCGGCGTCGGTGCAGCAGACCACAACCGGTGTCGCCGAGGCGGACCGGGCCGCGTCCGAGCTGGCTGGGATGTCCGGTGACCTGCGGCGAATCGTGGACCGCTTCAAACTTGCGTAGGTTTGCAAGAACCGAGCAGAAAGCCGAAAAATTACTACTGTCTCTTGTGGGTTAGATCACTGACAATCTATCGTCGGCTCACTTCGCTCCTTCGCATCGAAGAGAAACGAGCCCTCGATGTCCTTTGATTCGAGGCGGGCCGGCGTGCCACCGCGCTGGGCCGCCCTCGTCGCCGGCGTGGTGCTCGGTGTGACCGGCACCGCGCAGGCGGCCGCCGGTGCACCCGCACCCACGGCAGATCCGGCCGTCACCCGAGCCGCTCTCGATCCCGCCCTGGTCACCGGGCGCGGCGCCGCCGTCGCCTTCCACGAGCAGGAGGCGGAGCACGCCACCACCACCGGAACCGTGATCGGGCCGGAGCGGACCGCCTACACGCTGCCCTCCGAGGCGTCCGGCCGGTCCGCGGTCACGCTCGCCCCGGGGGAGTACGTAGAGTTCACGCTCCCCAGGGCGGCCAACGCGATCACCGTGCGGTACAGCATTCCGGACGCGCCGGGCGGCGGCGGGATCACCGCACCGCTGACCGTCAGCACCCGGCACGCCACCCGCACGATGACGCTGACCTCGCAGTATTCCTGGCTCTACAACCAGTACCCCTTCACCAACGACCCGCAGGCCGACCTGCTGCACCCGGACTGGTGGATCACCGAGTGCGGGTGTGTGCCGGCCGCCACCGAGCCGGCCCCGGTGATCACCAAGCCGTTCCGGCCCACCCACTTCTACGACGAGCAGCGGCTGCACCTCGGGCGCACGTACCGGGCGGGCGACACCATCCGGCTCACCGCACGCAGCGTGCCGACCACGATCGACCTGCTCGACTCCGAGCTGGTCGGCCTGCCCAAGGTCGACCTGACCGCGGTGAACGTGCTGCTCTTCGGCGCGGATCCGACCGGTCGCCGGGACTCGGCGCCGGCCATCGACAAGGCCGTGGCGTACGCGAAGAAGACGCACCGCAAGGTCTACCTGCCGCCGGGCGTCTTCCAGGTGAACCGGCACATCCTGGTCGACGACGTGACGATCACCGGCGCCGGCAACTGGTACACGACGATCAAGGGCCGTGAGGTCGCGCTGGACGAGCCGGCGCCCGACGGATCGGTGCACACCGGTGTCGGGTTCTACGGCAAGAGCGCCGCGGACGGCGGCAGCCGCAACGTGCACCTCGCCGACTTCGCGATCCAGGGCGATGTCCGGGAGCGGATCGACACCGACCAGGTGAACGGCATCGGCGGGGCGATGAGCGACTCGACGGTCCGCGGCCTGCACATCCAGCACACCAAGGTGGGCCTCTGGTTCGACGGTCCGATGTCGAACGTCCGGGTCACCGACAACATCATCGTCGACCAGATCGCCGACGGGCTGAACTTCCACACTGGGGTTACCGGCTCGCTGGTGCGCAACAACTTCGTCCGCAACACCGGCGACGACGCGCTGGCCATGTGGTCGGAGAAGACCGCCAACTCCGGCAACACCTTCGACCGGAACACGATTCAGACGCCCACGCTGGCGAACGGCATCGCGATCTACGGCGGCACCGACACCACGGTGTCGAACAACCTGATCGCCGACCCGATCCGGGAGGGCAGCGCCCTGCACGCCGGCACCCGCTTCGGCGCCGAGCCGTTCACCGGGTACCTGCGGTTCACCGACAACACCACGGTGCGCGCCGGGACGTACGAGCTGAACTGGAAGATCGGCCTCGGGGCGATCTGGCTGTTCGCGCTGGAACGCAGCATCGACGCGGACGTCCAGGTGACCGGCGACCACTTCCTGGACAACACCTACAACGCGATCATGCTGGTGGCCGACTGGCCGGTGAAGGACCTCTACTCGATCGATCGCGTCAAATTCAAGGACATCAGGGTCGACGGTACGGGCACCAGCGTGGTCAGCGCCCGCGCCGGAGGTTCGGCGTCCTTCGAGAACGTGGACGCCCGCAACGTCGGTGCGGTCGGTGTGAACAACTGCGGCCGGTTCCGGTTCACCCCGGAGGGCTCCGAGTTCAGCCTGACCGACCTCGGCGGCAACGACGGCGGCTGGCTCGGGCCGTACGTGCCGAACACCATCACCTGCGACGACCGGCCGCCGGTCGTCCCGCCGCCGGCACCGTCCGGCTGGTGAGCGGCTAGAACGTCGATCGCCAGGCCGCGCCGGCCGTGACCACCAGCAGGGTTCGGTCACGGCCGGTCGCGGCCACCGGTGTCTCGGGGACGGCGCGGGACTGCCAGTCCGCGCCGTCCGCGGAGATCCACAGGCCGCCGGCCACCGCCAGCAGGTGATCGCCGGTCGCGGTGAGGGACCGCACGCCGGTCGGTGCGCCGCCGAACGTGCCCAGCTCGGTCCAGGCGCCGCCGCGCAGCCGCCAGGTCGCGAACGTCGTGCCGCGCGGGCCGGCCGCCACCACGTCGTCGCCGACGCGTACCGCCCGTTGCAGTTCGGTCCAGTCCGCTCCGGCCGCCGGGGGGTCCGCGGACTCCCAGCGCCGGCCGTCCCGGCTGAACCAGGCCGCGGCCCGGTCGTCGCGGCCGCCGACCAGTGCCCACCGGCCATCCGGCAGGGCCACCGCGTCCCGGGCCACGGTCCGGCCGGAGGCGTCCGAGGCGAGGCCGGGCGCGTTCTCGAAGAGTGTGTAGCCGGTGCCGTCCGGGGAGAGCCAGGCGGCCGCGCCGGTCGATCGGTTCCCGGCCATCGCGAACCCGTCCGGCCCGGCGCTGAGGTGCGCCACATCCACCGCGGTGTCCCCGCCGTACGTCTCGAACGGCGCGGCGTTCTCCGCCATCCGGCCGTCCGGAAGCCGG
Organism: Actinoplanes aureus; assembly: GCF_015704865.1. Lineage (GTDB taxonomy): Bacteria > Actinomycetota > Actinomycetes > Mycobacteriales > Micromonosporaceae > Actinoplanes > Actinoplanes aureus. Next base: position 25,365 of record NZ_JADQTO010000049.1, read on the forward strand.
CGCCAGGTGCTCACCCGCGGGTTGCCGTGTGCGCCGCCCGGTGCCGAGCCGAGCATCGCGACCCGCCCGGCCGCGCAGGCCACCGCGGAGATCACGTTCTGTGGGCCGTACTGGCTGGTGGGCAGCGGACTGAACCGGACCGGCTGCCAGGTGACGGCATCCGTGCTGGTCCAGGCGGCGGGGCGGGTCCGGCCGCCGGTGTCGCGGAGAGCGCCTGCGACGTACCAGAGGCCGTCGCAGTCGGCGGCGGCGTGCAACTCCACGCCACTCGCACCGGGAAGGTCGATCCGCTCCCAGGCCGGGACATCGGCAGGGCCGGTGCAGGCGGTGAGTACCGTCGCCAGAAACAGCGTGAACCGGCCACGCGCTCGGAGTCCCATCAGTCGTTGAGGGTATCGGGCCTGGGCGGTTGGTAGCCTGGTCGGCGCTTCGAGGACCGGAAGAAAAGGAAGTACGTTGAGCCGAACCCTGTTGGTGACCGGCGGTGCCGGATTTGTCGGCAGCGCGCTGATCAAGTCGCTGCTGACCGAGTACCCGGACGCGGCCATCGTCTCCCTGGACAACTACTTCACCGGCACACCGGAGAACCACGTCAACGACCCGCGGGTCAGCTACATCGACGGCTCGACCGTCGACATCGCGAAGATCTGGGCCGGTCAGGGCCTGACCGCCCCGGAGCTCGTGTTTCACATGGGCGAGTACTCGCGAATCGTCCAGTCCTTCGAGGATCACGATCTGACCTGGGACTTCAACCTGCTGGGGACCAAGGAGGTGGTGAAGTTCTCGGCCGGGCACGGCGCGAAGCTGATCTACGCCGGGTCCAGCTCGAAGTTCGGCAACGACGGGCAGGACGAGAACCTCAACCCGTACGCGTGGACCAAGGCCAAGAACATCGAGTACATCCGGAACTACTCGAACTGGTACGGCCTGGACTACGCGATCACCTACTTCTACAACGTGTACGGGCCCGGACAGATCACCACCGGCAAGTACGCCACGGTGATCGGCATCTTCGAGCACCAGTACCTGGCCGGTGAACCGCTCACCGTGGTGTCCCCGGGCACACAGACCCGCGACTTCACCCACATCGACGACATCGTCCGCGGCCTGCTGCTGGTCGCCCGGAAGGGCTCGGGCGACGGCTACCTGCTCGGCGCCGGTCACGAGTGGCCCCTGCTCGACGTCGCCAAGATGTTCGGCTGCGAGTACCAGTTGGTTCCCGTGCGGCGCGGCGAGCGCACCCGGGGCCAGGCCGACATCACCAAGGCGATGGAGCTCGGCTGGCGCCCGGAGCGCAAGCTCGACGAGTACATCGCCGAGTTCGTGGCGGCTCACCCGCGCTGACCCCTCCGGCCCTCCGGCCCTTCCGGTCGCGAATCGGACGCATGAGTCGGCCCAGGGCGGGCATCCCCCGCTGCATGGAGAAACGGATCCGGGTGGCCGTGGCGGACGATCATGAGCGTTTCGTCCGTGGCCTGGAGCTGCTGCTTCCCGAACTGAGCGGTGGGCGCGCGACCGTGGTGGCAACGGCCTGCGAGGCGGGGCAGGCCACGAGAGCGGTGCGCGAGGCCGTACCGGATCTGATATTCGTCGGTCTGCGCCTGCCGCCTGCCGGCGGACCGCGGGCGATCAGCGCGATCCGCCAGGCCGCACCACAGGCCCGCGTCCTGGCCGTCACCGACGACGACGAGCCGGGCCCGGTGATGGAAGCGGTCCGCGCCGGCGCGGCCGGCGTCCTGAGCCGCGGCGCCGACGTCGCCGAGCTGCGGCAGCCGTTGCTGGCCGCGCTGGACGGGTGGGCGGTGCTGCCGCCGTTCCTGCTGGCCGCGCTGGTCCAGCCAAGCCCTCCGCAGACCGCGGTCGCACATCTCGACGAGGCCGACCGGCGCCTGCTGCGCCTGATCGCCGGCGGCTCGTCAACCAACGAGATCGCCGGCCTGCTGCACGTCTCCGAACGCACCGTGAAGCGCCTGACCGCCTCGCTCCTGCGCAAGATCCACGTATCCAGCCGCACGGAGGCCGCCGCCCTGGCCGGCAGCGCCGGCCTGGTCTAGACCCCTCCGGCCCGCACCGAGGCCGCCGAGTTGGCCAGCAGCCTGGTCCAGAGAGCCTTCGGTACGCGTGACCGGTCGCCCGGCCGAAACGATCCCGTCCCCGCTCTCCCGGCGCGAGCCCCGGCCTTCCCTCACCGCCCCAACGCGACCGCCGGGAAACAGCATCACCTGGCGGTTACGGCGGCGAACGTGGGCAATCGCCGTCGTCTACGTGGCGAGCAACCGCGCCGGGTCCTGCCCGCAGCGCGACGGACTGGTGTTTCCCGGCGGTCGCGGTGGGGCAGTGCGCGGTGGTCAGCTCGCGCGGGAGAGCGGGGACGGGATCGTTTCGGCGGAACGGCCGGTCACGCGTACCTCAAAGGGAGCGTGAGCGGACCTTCTTGGGGTGCGGGACTGCACGACGGCGAAGGCGAGCAGCAGCTCCGCGAGGTCGCCGCCGTAGTACATGAGGGTGGCGGCGGTGCGCTGGTCGTCGCCGGGCGCGGTCGCGTAGAGGATCTGCGCGAAGATGGCGTGGGCGGCGATCGCTACGCCGAGGATCACCAGGCGCACCGGCACCGTGGGACGATGCGGTGCCGGGTCCGCTCCGGCGATCACCCAGGCGAACAGGCAGCCGGCGAGTAGGAAGTGCGCTAGGACCAGCGGGTGCGCGTGTGCCGCGGGCAGGGCCAGCAGCGGCAGGCCGCCGATCACCAGGACCAGCGCGGTCACCGGGTGGGCCATGAAGCGGGCCGGGCCGGAGCGCAGGAGCCGGGTCAGGCGCCGGGCCGTGGGCACCGGGAGGGTACGCAGCAGCAGCGTCACCGGCGCTCCGAGGATCAGACCCAGCGGGGCGATCATGGCGATCAGCAGGTGGCCGCGCATGTGGTCGGTCATGCTGTGTGCCGGCAGGGCGAGGCCGATCAGCAGGACGACGCAGCCGGTCAGGAACGAGGCGGCGCGCCACCGGCTCCAGCCCGGGGCGTGCAGTGCGGTCAGCTCGTACCCGAACGCCAGAAGCAGGACCAGCAGCAAGCCCGCGCCGCCGCCGGGAGAGTGAGCGGTCACGGCGCCGCGCGCCGTTGGAGTGCCCACCCGGCGCCGATCAGCGCGGCGCCCAGGGCCAGGAAGCCCAGGTCCCACCCGAGCTGGTGCGGGCCGGGATGGACGTGATGCACGCCGAGGATCTGATGGTCGATCAGGCCCTCGACGAGGTTGAACAGACCCCAGCCGACCAGCGCCCAGCCCCACAGCGCGCCGGACGTCCAGGCCTGCCGGTGATTCCGGGTGACCCGGGCGTAGAGCGTGCCGATGCCGGCGAGGACGAAAAGCCACGCCACCACGTGGAACAGGCCGTCCCACAGGGTGTTCATCCGCAGGCCCGGCAGGGTGTCCGGGGAGCGCCAGCTGGAGAGCATGTGATGCCACTGGAGGACTTGGTGGAGCACGATGCCGTCGAGGAATCCACCGAGGCCGATGCCGAGCAGCAGGCCCGGGGTGCGTAGCAGGCGTCTCATGCGAGCCGACTACCCCTCCCGGGCCTGCGTATACCTTGGACCCGGCGGATCAGCCGGTGGCTCGTGGGCGGGTCGAGACGGCGGACAGCGGCGTCGCCACGTCCTCCAGCGACTTGCCCTCGGCGTCGATGCCGATGATCCATTCGACGATGCCGCCGACCGCCATGACCGCGGCGCCGATCAGGAAGCCGATGAAGAGCCGGCCGGGGTCCTCGCCCTCGCCGATGAGCGCGCCGTAGAAGACCGGGCCGATGGCGCCGAAGCACTGCGCGATGGCGAAGAAGACCGCGATGGCCTGGGCCCGGATCTCCAGCGGGAAGATCTCGCTGACCGTCAGGTACGCCGAGCTGGCACCCGCCGACGCGAAGAAGAAGATGACGCTCCAGGCGATCGTCTGCGTCGTCGCGTTCAGCACACCCTGATGGAAGAGCACCGCGGTGATCGCCAGCAGGACGCCGGAGAGGATGTAGGTGCCGGCGATCATCTTGCGCCGGCCGACCGTGTCGAAGAGCCGGCCGATGGTGAGCGGACCGATCAGGTTGCCGGCCGCGAAAGCCACCAGGTAGAGCGGAGCGGTCTTCTCGTCGACACCGTAGAACTTGGTCAGCACCAGCGTGTAGGTGAAGAAGATCGCGTTGTACAGGAACGACTGCGTGATCATGAGCGTGGCACCCAGCGTCGACCGGGAGGGATAGACCCGGAACAGCACCCGCAGCAGCGAGAGATAGCCGTGCGGCCGGCTGGGCCGGATGTCGATCGCCTTCGACTCGTCCAGCGGCGGCAGCGTCTGGCCGGAGGCCTCGACGGCCCGCTCGATCCGGGCGATGTTCTCCTCGGCCTCGTCCTCGCGGCCGTGCATGATCAGCCAGCGCGGGCTCTCCGGCAGGTGCCGGCGCAGGCCCCAGATGGCCAGACCGATGACCGGGCCGATCAGGAAGCCGATCCGCCAGGCCCAGTTCAGGTCCATGTTGTTGAGCAGGATGTAGGTGCCGAGCGTGCCGATGATCGCGCCACCCCAGTAGGTGCCGTTGACACCGATGTCGACGCGCCCGCGGTACTTGGCCGGCATCATCTCGTCGATCGCGGAGTTGATCGCGGCGTATTCGCCGCCGATACCGGCTCCGGCGATGAATCTCGTGAGATACAGGAAGACCAGCGCGGCAGGGCCGTTACCCCAGGTCAACGCGGTGAGTGCGTTGCCGCCGAGGTAGACCCCGAGGGTGATGATGAACAGGTTCTTGCGGCCGAGCGCGTCGGAGAGCCGGCCGAAGAAGAGCGCGCCGAACACCTCGCCGAGCAGATAGACAGTGGCAATGAGGCCGACCTGGGTCGAACTCAAAGCCAACGTCTCCTGCTCGGCCAGGACCGGGCCGACCGCGCTGGCCACGGTGATCTCGAGTCCATCGAGGACCCACGCCGTGCCCAGCGCCAGGATGATCCGGGTGTGGAACGGTGACCAGCTCAGCCGGTCGATGCGGGCCGGTATCAGACTCCGGATGGTTCCGGAGGCGGGGGCCTGAGAGCCGAGGTCCTGCGCCATGAACACACCTCCAAGGTCGTGATGTCGTCACGAAGTACCCAGGAAGTTCACAGCTACCCATGGCGGTTTAGTCCCCGCTCCTCGAGGTAAGCCCTCGGACGTGCGTACCAGGATGGCTTTTTTGATTGTTGTGCCGATCGCGGCCGGAGCCGCGATCGTGGCCCGGAAGCGACGCTCGGCTCGCGCCGGCGACGGCGGACATCGCCATGTGGTGACCGTCTACCGGCCTCTGCCCGAGTTGGAGAGCGCGCCGCTGCCCGGGTCACTGAAGGAGATCGCGGACCGGGTCGAGGTTCAGCTGCGAGCCGCGCCCGGTGACCGCGGCACCGAGATCGCCGTACGCATCCCCGAAGGATCCGACGTCACCAGCGGGGAGGTACGCCGCGCCCTGCGAGAGACCCGCTCCCTGCTGGAGGCCGGTGACGTCCTGCTGCCCTACGGACCGGCCACCACGGTGCCGACCCTGTGGAACCGGCCGTTGCAGGCCGCCACCCGGCGCGGCCGTGAGGGAGGGCTGCTGTGAAGGCGCTGCAATGGCTGGGCGTGAACAAGCTGGCGGTGGGCAACGTCCCGGACCCGGAACTGCGCAACCCCGGCGACATGATCGTCAAGGTGACCCGGACCGTGACCTGCGGTTCTGACCTGCACCTGCTGGGCGGCTACATCCCCTTCATGCAGAAGGGTGACGTGCTCGGCCACGAATTCCTCGGCGAGGTCGTCGAGGTGGGCCCGGACGTGCGCCGGCACCGGGTCGGCGACCGGGTGGTGGTCTCGTCCTTCATCGCCTGCGGCAGCTGCTGGTACTGCGACCAGAAGCTCTACTCGCTCTGCGACAACGGCAACACCAACCCGGCCATCACCGAGACGCTGTGGGGCCAGGCGCCGAGCGGTTGCTACGGCTACTCGCACGCGATGGGCGGCAACGCCGGCAGCCACGCCGAGTACATCCGGGTGCCGTTCGCCGACGTGGGCGCGTTCACCATCCCGGACGAGGTGAGCGACGAGCGTGCCGTGTTCGCGTCCGACTCCGCGTCGACCGGTTGGATGGGAGCGGACCTCGGTGGCGTACAGCCCGGTGACGTGGTGGCGGTCTGGGGTGCCGGGGCGGTGGGCCAGATGGCGGCCCGGGCAGCGGTCCTGCTCGGCGCCAACCGGGTGATCGTGATCGACCGCCTCGACAACCGCCTGCACCAGGTGGAGAAGCACATCGGCGCCGAGACGCTCAATTACGAGAGCACCGACGTCGCCGCCGAACTGCGGGAGCGCAGCGGTGGCCGGGGCCCGGACGTCTGCATCGAGGCGGTCGGCATGGAAGCACACTCGCCGGGCCTGCAATTCGGGTACGACCAGCTGAAACAGCAGCTGCGGATGCAGACCGACCGGCCGGTGGCGGTGCGCGACGCGATCCACGCCTGCCGCAAGGGCGGCTCGGTCTTCGTCCTCGGCGTCTTCGCCGGCTTCGTCGACAAGTTCCCGCTCGGCGCCCTGATGAACAAGGGCCTCACCGTGCGGGGCGCCCAGATGCACGGCCAGCGCTACATCCCGATGTTGCTGCAACGGATGGCGAAGGGCGAACTGACCACGGAACACCTCGCCACGCACGTGATGCCGCTGGACTCGGCGCCCGAGGGCTACCGCATCTTCAAGGAGAAGGAGGACGGCTGCGTACGGGCGGTCTTCCTCCCGTAGCTCAGAAGGTGTGGTGGTAGAGGGAACACCCCTTGCAGACCGCCGGCGGTTCGGCGCTCGCCAGCCGCCGGCGGAAGTCCCGGTACGGCTCACCCCGCCAGATCTCCGGGAAGCCCGCCTCGGTCAGGCTGCCCAGCGAGACCCGGTCGTCGCCCATCACCATGCAGCACGGCTGCACCATGCCGGAGCTCGTGATGTAGGCCGCGTCCCAGGGCCAGGTGCAGCCGCCGCCACCCTCGTCGCGGAAGTTCGGCAGCCGTAGCCGTACGCCCTGGTCGGCCGCGATCCGGGCAGCCTCGGCGAAAGCGTTCCCGGCCAGCTCCAGATCCGCGCCGGTCCACAGTGCCTGGTCGGCTGTGAAGGAGCGGATCTCCTGGTACCGCCCGGCCGGATCGGTGTCGTCGAAGCTGTGCGACAGGTTCTGCACGCGCAGCTCGTCGACGCCGATCTCGCCGAGAAGCCGTACCAGATCCGGCAGCTCAGCCACGTTGTCCCGCATCGCCACGAAGACCACCCGGATCCACGGCGTCGCGCTGCCGGCGTCCCGCTTGGCCCGCACCAGCCCTCGCAGATTCTCGATCACCGTGTCGAAGCGGGCACCCTCGCGGATCGCCTCGTAGGCCCCCGCGCTCGCTCCGTCCAGCGACACATGCAGCCAGTCGACGCGGCTCGCCACCAGCTCCTCGGCCCGGCGCCGGTTCAGCAGCGTGGCGTTGGTGTTGAACCCGACCCGGATCTTCCGGTGCACAGCGGCCGCGATCATCTCCGGCAGGTAGGGCGAGAGCAGCGGCTCGCCCAGACCCTGCAGGGTGAGCTGCCGCAACGGCACCTCATCGACCAGGCGGTGATAGAGCTCCGGCGGCATGGCGCCGGCCAGCTTGTTGACCGGCGGGCGGTAGCGCACCAGGCACATGGTGCAGCGCAGATTGCAGGCCGCGGTCACTTCCACCTGAAGGTGGGCGGGGAGCGGAGGGTCCAGCTCGACAGGCATGCGGCGGGCATGCCCATCCCGGGCCACAAAAAACCAGCCGGGGTACGGGTAAAGGTTGCCCCCTTGGTTACGCCGCGAACCGCCAGTCGACGGCCAGCTCGTTGCGCTGGCCGAAGCGCTCCAGGTGGGAGCCGACGACGCGGGTCACCGTGCGTAGGTCGTCGTCGCTGCCGGCGGTGGCGGTCAGCTCGAGGGCGGCCTCGGTGCTGTGCAGGCGGCACTCGCCGACGGTCAGCACGATGGCGATGTCCTCGCCGAGCTCCTTGATCTCGCTGCGCCGGCCCAGGTGGGAGGCGAGCTGCTTGGCGTAGCGCGGTGCGTTGCCGGTGGCGACGCTCGCGGTCGCGATGTACTGGGTCATGGTGTCTCCTCGGGTGCGTCGGGCCCTTCGGCCAGCAGCAGATAGAGCGCCTTGCGGGTGTCGGCCAGGATGCGTGCGGCGGCCGTGACCTGGGCCTCGGTGCCGGTCCGCCCGACCTGGCGTGCGGCGTCGTGCACCTGCTCCAGCAGGGGCCGCAGGTCGGTGGAGCCGGATCGCTCCGGGAACGCGGTGAAGGGGTCGGACCAGGTGCCGGAGTTCTCGCTGATGTGTTCCCGGCCGGCTGCGGTTAGCGTCGCCAGCTTGCGGCCCGCGCTCGCTGTCACCGAGACGAGGCCCTCGTCCTCCAGCTGGCTGATCGTCGGATAGATCGCGCCCGGGCTGGGCTGCCAGCGGCCGCCGGTGCGGTGGGCGATCGCGTGCATCAACTGGTAGCCGTGCATGGGCTGCTCGGCCAGCAGAAGGAGAACCGCGGTACGCACGTCGCCGCGCGGCATCCGGCGGCCGTAACCTCTCATGACGGTAACGATATATCGTTAGTGTCGGGTCGCCAAGATGAACCCGCTTCCGGTCGGCAGGTCGGCGGCTGTCAGCCGTGGATCGGTCAGCAAGGTCCGCCGGACGTTCTCGACGCTCGCCACGTGCTCGGGGTTGTGGTAGCGAGCGAGATCCATGTCGTCGACGAGCAGCACGCCGCGTGGCGCGAGCGCGGCGATGGTGAGGTCGAGTCCGGTCCACTTGCCCGCCGGTGCGTCAGCGAAGATCAGGTCGAAGGTGCCTAGTTTGGGAAGCAGTTGCTCGGCGTCGCCGATCCGTAGCCCGACCCACGGCGGCCAGGCGGCCTGCGCGGCGATGGCTGCGGTCGCCTCGTCGTACTCCACGGTGACGACCTCGACATCGGTGCGATTGCCGAGTCCGTGCAGGATCCAGGCCACGCCGACGCCGATGCCGGTGCCTAGTTCGAGAATCCGCCCGCCGGTGGGCACGGCCGCAGCCAGTGCGGCCAGCAGCCGGCCGGCCTCCGGCTCCGAGGAGTACGAGAAGGCGGCGGTTTCTGCCCTGGTCACGGCTTCGGTCACGCCGATCGGTGTGCTCTGCATGGCCGGGAGCCTGTCAGGCGTGAGTGTCCTTAGAAACCGGATTTGTCGTGCGGTGGGGTTGCTGGCGAGCGGGTCGTCGTCGCCGGATTGTGTGCCGGCGAGTAGTTCGTCGTCGCTCTCCGAAACCGGAGCTGTCGCGTCCCCGGAGCGCTACCGAGCAGGTCGTCATCGCTCAGAGACCCGGAGCTGTCGCGTGCCGGGCCGACCACCCGGCAGATCGTCAGTCGTGATCGCCCTCGGATTCCGCGTCTATCGCCACCGCCTCGGCCACCGCCGCGCTCACCGCCGCCCGCGGGCTGGTGAACACGCGAAGATCGTCGAGCAGCGCCGCAGCCGGAGCCATGCTCGCCTGCGCGAAGACGATCACGTCCAGGCCGGGCGCCAGCTTGCGGGCCTCGATTGCGATCTCCGCGTAGTAGCGCTCCAGGTCGCCGGACTCGAAATACTGCCAGGCGGAGAAGCCGCGCCCAGCAACCAGCGTCACCTCCACGCCGGCCCGGGCCGCACTCTCCCGGAGCAGCTGAAACGTCGGCTCCAAGGTGGACTCGGCGGTGGCCAGCACGCCGATCCACCGACCGGCGGCCACCGCCGCGTCGGCCATCGGGCGGTCCACTCGCAGGACCCGCACCCCCACCGCCGCACTCTCGGCGACCGCGCCGATCGTGGAACAGGTGCAGACGATCAGGTCGGCGCCGCCGGCCACGAGCGCGCCCAGCCGGCTCTCCACCCGCCCGGCCAGCTGCGGTGTCACGCCATGGGCCTGCGCGTCGGCCAGCAGACGCTGATCGACCATGTGCAGGTCCTCCTGCCCAGGCCCCATCTCCGCGATGAGCTGCTTGAACGTCGCGACATGCGCATGGGCGGTGTGCAGAAACCCGATCGTGGCCACGCCGCAGTGTGGCAGGCCACACAATCACGCCGCTAGGCGGCTCCTTCGCAGGTCAGTCATAGGCAACGACCGCCTCCGGAACACCGCGGGCCCGAGCTACCTCGGCGGCCTCGCTCTCGATCCGTTTGCGCCGGCCGGCGTCGAACGAATCGAACGGGGTCACGGCCAGGTCGACCCGTTTACGGCCGGCCATCCGGGCGCGCCACACGCCGGCTATCTCGCCGTCGACCAGCAGCACACCGGGGTTGCCGAGCGGCCGCCACACCTGTTTCTGGCGCTCCCGGCCGGGCAGCAGCAGATCCCGATCACGCGCCTGCAGCAGCGGATCCATGCCGGGAAGCCAGCGGACACCGTGCGGCGCCGCGGCCGACTCCAGATCGGCGACGCGCGCCTCCGGCAGCCACGCCTTCTTACCGTCCACCCGGACCTCGACCAGATCGGCCGGCCACACCTTGCGGATCTCGGCGGTCGAACTGCCCAGGTACTTCGCCACCTCCGCCGGGGTCGCTGGGCCGAGGTAACCCAGGTAGGTCTCGATCAGCCGGTCGATCCCGGCGTTCGCCGCCGGCATCGGGGGAGCGTCCGGAATCGGACCGAGCAGGGCGTCGCGGCCACGGGAGAGCACCTCGACCCCGCCGCCCAGGCCGGCGTGCTGCCAGACGTTGCCGGCGATGTGCCGAGCCTGGCAGCCACGACACTCATACGTCAGCTCGGCCGGCACCCGCCGGCTCACCTCGGTGCTCGCGTCGCCGCGGGGCATCGGGGCCGTCACCACCTCGCGGAACGCCTCGGCCGTGACCGTGAACGCCCGGATCCCCAGGGGCACACCGTCGGGGATCTGCGCGCTGTTGATCCGTGCGCTGGCGTCGGCGTCGGTGAGCGGCCAGAGCTGCCGCACCAGCGCCGGCAGGTCGGCTCGCCGGTGCAGGTGTGGCGCGCCGCGGGCGGCCCAGACGCTGATCAGCCGCTCGTCCTCGGGCTCGGCGCTGCTGCGTGCGGTGAGGGCGACCTGCGGTGAACCCGGCGTGTACTCCTGGATGCCGAGGTCCAGCACCGGCAGGTCGGCCGGCCGGTCGGCGGTGCGATCCGCTAACCCCAGAGCGGCAACCCGGTACGCCATCACCCGCACCCGATCCACGTTGATCATCGGCACTCCCCCCGAGTCGACTTACCGGCGACCGTACCTCCGGGCTGCGACATTTCCGCGGCGTTCCGGGCGGGTGCCGGACCGGCCGTCGACGTACTCCCAAGTTTCCAGCCGGATCGGCCCGTACGGACCCTCCTGGTGGATCGGCGCCTCACCGGTCAGCCAGTAGCCGCACCGGCGGGCCACCGAGGTGCTCGCCGTGTTCTGCGGGTCGATCCGCAAGAGCAGCCGGCGCAGGCGGAGCGTGCCGCACGCGTACCCGGAAAGTGCGGCAAGCGCGGCCGATGCGAGGCCGCGCTGCCGGTAGGGTTGGCCCACCAGGTATCCGAGCTCCGCCTCGCGGAGATCGGCGTTCACGCCGAAGAGCAGCACCTCGCCCAGCGGACGGCCACCGTCCTCGGTGATGGCGAGCTGGATGCGGCTGCCGTTGGTGCGGCCGTGGTAGGCGCGTTTGAGGTAGGCGAGTCCGGACTCGGCGTCGAACGGTGACGGCATCGGCGTCCAGCGCGCGATCTCCGGCTCGTCCAGCAGGGTGACCAGATCTGCCAGGTCGTCGGGGCGCCACTCACGCAGAACGATGCCGGTTCCCGTCAACCTCAGCGGATAGGGCAGAGGGCTGGCGGTCACGTCAGAATCCTGCCCATATGGGCCTGGTTCGGGCTAGTAGCGATCGATATAAAGGTCCGGCATGCTTCTTTGCTTCGATTGCGTCGGCTCCTCGATACCGCCCTTGACCTGCCGGGGATCGCAGGCTATGGGGAGGCTTTGCCACCTTTGCCGGATCTTCGTGGGACCGGCATGATCAGGCCATGTCGGACCGTCACACCACCGGCCACTGGGCCAGGTACAACTCCGGCCAGACCACGCGGCCGGTCCGGGATCTGTGCCGGCGGGCCATGACCCTGGCCGGGCCCGGTAACGGGCGCACCGCGATCGACCTCGGATGCGGCGCCGGCCGGGAGACGCGCGCACTGCTCGATGCCGGCTGGCGTGTGCTGGCGATCGACAGCGAGCCGGGAACCGAGGCGCTCCTGCTGCGCGCGATCGGCGGCCGGCACCCGGCCTTGACGGTACGGACGAGCGGCTTCGAGGACCTGTCCAGCCTGCCCGAGGCCGACCTGATTCACGCCGGCTACTCGCTGCCCTACCAGCGGCGGGAGTCGTTCGATCGGTTGTGGACGGTGCTGCGGTCCCGGCTGCGACCGGGCGGCCGGCTGGCGGTCAACGTCTTTGGTGAGCATGACTCCTGGGCCGGCGATCCCGCGATGACGTTCTTCGGCGTAGCCGAGGCGCGCTCGCTGGTCGACGGCCTGGAGATCGAGCACTGGCACGAGGAGGACGCGCCTGGCCCGGCGTTCGGCGGACCGAAGCACTGGCACGTCTTCGAGTTCATCGCACGCCGGCCGAGCTGACGGGCATCACTGCTTGCGGGCAGTGATCTCAATGCCGGCGGCGCGAAGCCGATCCACCAGGGCGTCCCCGATGCCCGTGGCGGGCGTGAGCACGCCACCCTCGGACGGCGGCAGCTTGTCCCGGTCGAGAGCCAAGGCGAGCGCGGACTCGCCGAGCATGATGGCCGTCGCCGCGTACCCCGGATCGCCCTTGGCACGGAACCTCGCGGTGTAGCGCGCCCCCTCGGTCGTGGTGGTGAAGATGTCCATGGTGAAGTGCCCGGTGCTCTGGGTGCGCTCGCTGGGCCCGGTGCCCGGCTTCGGCAGCACGCGATCCAGCAGGAACCGGGTCGGCGGCAGCGCCAGCCCGACGATCAGGCCGCTCAACGCGACCTTCGTGCCGAAGGCCAGCACGGGGGAGAGCGCGGAGGCTCCGACGCTCATCGCCTCCCGGTAGCGGAACCGCCGACCGTACGCCCACCCACGCAACGCGTTGCTGCGCCGGACGATCCGGGTGTTGTAGGACGCCATCACGAACGGAGCCAGGTGACCACGCAGGCTGGGGTCCACTTCGGATGCCGGCAGCGTGACCATGTCCGTTTGCCGGCCGAGGTCGGGCTCCGCCGCACGGTCCGGGCTCAATGAGTACGGACTCGCGCCGATCTTGCGCAGTCGAGGATCCCGCTTCATCACGTCGACCTGGTTGCGCATCGAGTCGATCGTGCCGCCGCTGACGCCGCCACGCATACTCGTCACCACGAGTGTGGTGTCGGTGAGCTCACCGGCACCGTCCGCCTCGACGAGCCGATGTAGCACGTGGACTCCGATGTCCGACGGAATCGAGTCGAAACCGCACGAATGCACGATTCGTGCCCCGGTGCGCCGGGCGACCTCGTGGTTCTCGTCGATGCTGTCCCGGGCAAAGATAACTTCGCCGGTGAGATCCACGTAGTCAGTGCCTGCCTCGGCGCAGGCGCGCGCGAGGATCCGACCGTACTTCGCATACGGCCCCGCGGTGGTGATGACGACCCGCGTGCGGACGGCCATCGCGGCCAGCGCCTCGGCGTCGGTGGCATCCGCGACGATGATCGGCCAGTCGACGCCCAGCCCGGACCGGGTTGACTCCAGTTTCGCCGGTGAGCGTCCGGCCAGCGCGATCCGGGTCCCGGCTGGTGCGTGGCCGGCGAGATACCGGGCCACCAGGACGCCGACGAAGCCGGTGGCACCGTAGACGATCACGTCGAACTCGCGCGTTCCATCGCTCATGGCTGCCGATTGTGCACCCTCGGTGGAGGCTCCGCACCAGTGGTTACCGATCAGTAATCAACACCCCGAAATCTATGGAGTTATTCACACAAAGCAAGATCAAAACGGCTAATTTATGAGAACAAGTTCACCGGCCCCGCTTGCAGGCATGGCCAGCCTCGTCGGGTGGTGGCTACCGTCGGCAGTCCGCAATCGCGGACACCGTGGTCGGAACGCCGAATCCTGCCGCCGACCACGGATCGAGAAACCCAAGGCATGGAGCGGGGGACCCAAGAGTTCCTCGGCGCTTAGGCGCCTCGGGGTGAAGCCGCGACCTGCGGCCGGGCACCTCTGCCCGAACCCGACAGCTGACCTCGCAGGCGTGGAGGACAACTGACATGGTTCAGATCCACAAGCAGCTTCACCGTGCCCTCGGCATGGTCGCCGCCGGCCTTGCCGGATCCGTGGCACTTCTCGCTCCCGCCTCTCCCGCTCAAGCTGCGAGCGTCAACTGGGACGCCATAGCCCGCTGCGAGTCAGGCGGAAACTGGCGCATCAACACTGGTAACGGCTATTACGGCGGCCTTCAGTTCAGCCGCGGGACATGGCGCGCCTACGGCGGCGCGAAGTACGCGACCACGGCGAACCGGGCCACCAAGGCCGAACAGATTCTGGTCGCCGAGCGCGTACTCCGCGGTCAGGGCCTCGGCGCTTGGCCGCACTGCGGCAAGCGAAACGCATACAAGCCGGTCAAGTCCACGAAGGCAACGGCTCGAAAGACCTCAGCGGCGTCCACGCGTATCCACGTCGTGCGCCCCGGCGACACCCTCGCCGGCATCGCCAACCGTTACGACTTCCCTGGTGGTTGGCGTGCCCTCTACCGGGCCAATGACGGGGTACTGACCAATCCGCACCTCCTTCACGCGGGCCAGCGACTCGCGGTCTGAACGTCGGGTTCCGGCTGTCCCGCCCGGGGCAGCCGGAACCGGCGCGAGCCACTGACCTCAGTGGACATCCGGCCGGACGAACTCCGGCTGGTCGAGCACGCGCAGCCACGACCCGTCGGGCTGCCGTCGCACCACCTGCGCGCGAGCCCCGGACCCGTCCTTGGGTGGGGTCGAGGTCAGCGCGAGGTCATCACTCACCAGGGTGGGCAATGGCTGCTCCGGCTCGAACCGCGGCATCTGCGGCAACAGCTGCTCCCACAGCTGCTGGATCGCCTTACGCCCGCGCGTCTGACTGCCCGGCGGGAACGCCATCACGGCATCCACCTCATACAGCAGCGCGAGGCCCTCGGCGTCCTTGGCGTTGGCACGCTCCACGAACAGTCGGGTCAGATCCTCAGGTCGGTACGCCTTCTCGCGATCGGTCATGTCCCAAGCCTTCCGTGGAGCGAACGACAAGTCCAACGCATAGTTCTAATAGCAACTACAATCGCCAGTCATGGACTTGCGGCAGCTGGAATACTTCGTCGCGGTCGCCGAGACGGCCAACTTCACCCGCGCCGCCGAACGCGTACACATCACCCAATCCGGGGTAAGTGCCCAGATCAAAGCCCTGGAACACGAGCTCGGCGCCCCTCTCTTCGACCGCACCGGACGCACCGCGCGGCTCACCGAGGCCGGCTCGGCCGCCCTTCGCCATGCCCGCGCCGCCCTCGACGCGGCCGCCGACCTGCGCGACGCGATCGACGACGTGAAAGGACTCATCCGCGGCCGCCTCACCGTAGGCATGGTGATCGGCTGCGAGGTAGCGCCCCTCTTCGATGCGCTTGCCGAGTTCCACCAGGATCATCCGAACATCGAACTCGAATTGGTCGAGGAGAACTCCGACCAACTAGTCGCCCGCGTGCGCTCCGGCAGCCTCGACATGGCCCTGGTCGGCCTGGCCGGCAAGCCACCAGAACACCTCCTGACGCACGTGATCACCAGCGACGGGCTGATCGCGCTGACCCCGCCGAACAGTGAACTGGCAGCCCGAGGCCGCATTTCAATAACCGCGCTTTCGGCGTACCCCATCATTTGCCTGCCGGTGGGAACCGGCATCCGCAACGTGCTCGACCAGGCCCGCGCCGCGCTCGATATCGATCCGGCGGTCGCCCTGGTGGCGACCTCGCCGGACACGGTCGCCGGCTTGGCCCGGCGCGGCCTGGGCATCGCGATCCTGAGCGAATCAATGGCCGGCGCTTACCCGGATCTAACCGCGATCCCCATCGATGGAATCGAGATTCCGGCGCTGCTGGCGCTGGTCTGGCAAGACCGCAGCAGCCCGGCCTTAGCGGCCTTCCTGCGGCATTGCAAAAAAGCATTTTCCGGTACGAGTTAAGCGAAGTTATCTGCTGCCCCGCGCGATCGCATGCCACGAGACGCCGTAAACGCGACCGCCGGGCCGGGCATGTGGCTGATTTTTTGGGTCTGGGCAGCCTCTGAGGGCATCGCCGGACGCTCGCGCGAGGTGGAGTGGTGCCCCCGGCAGGAATCGAACCTGCGACCTGCGGTTTAGGAAACCGTTGCTCTATCCCCTGAGCTACGAGGGCGCGAAGGCACATGCTACCCGACCCCGGACTGACCAGCGGTGACCACCGGTGCCCAGGCATACCCAAACGTGACCAGCTGGGATGTTGCCCGCCCTGATCGGTCCTGTGGAGCACATGTGGAGCACACGGCTGGCGCGCCGGCGGCCCGGTGACCATCCGTGCCCGGTGGTGACCACGGCTGCCCAGCAGGGACCACGCGTCCCCGAGCACATTCGGAGCACGTGACGCCGCATCTGCTCGTCGCCGTGTGCCGCATTATCCAGTAGGTGCCGCTGGCGACGATGGGCCCAGCGCGCCGACCCATCTCGGTCCACCCATCGCCGCCTGTAGTGGATGCATACACGGGAACACCATGATCAGGTGCCGCCTTCTAGCCGATGAGCGGATGTTGGCTTCCGCCGTGATGAGATGCCGTACAGCGACCATCACGCCACTACGAGATCGTGAATACCGCGAGTGGGAGCAGCCGTCCGAGTGACTATGGGGACGTGTCCGACTTAAGCACGCCAACCTTCCCGACTTGGCGCAGCCGGTAGACACCTACATGCGGCGAAGCCTGAACGGCGACGATGGCCCCCTAAGCAGGTAGCCAGAAGTTCTGTACGCAACGCGCTCGGTTAGAGGGACATACCAACACAAAGACCTCGTCGTGGGTTCGGATCGAGTTTCCACACAACAACCCGAACCACGACGAGGTCTGCCGC
>NZ_JADQTO010000005.1:0-25005 GCF_015704865.1 Actinoplanes aureus
TCGACCCGGCCCGCACGTCCAGGACTGCTTGATACCGCTGTTCGGTCACGCTGATCTCCACCAACACTCGGCGGAGTGTCACGCACGTCCTGATACCGATCTGTCACGCAGGTCCTGAGACCCGACATCTTGACGCAGTCAACCCGGTGAGGATTTTCTATACGTCTTCAAGGCGCGGCTTCGGGGCGCGGCGCTGCCGCCTTCGGCTCCGCGCCGGCCCCGGCCGCGCTGACGGAAGCTCAGCCAAACACGACGAAGCCCCAGACGTTCTCGCGCGAGAACGTCCGGGGCTTCAGCCGTCAACGGATCCGGCAGGGTCTTATCCAGGATGCCGATCGTGCATCTCGCGTACGGCTGCCACCTGCACCGTCTCTTCCGCCTGCCGGTACGACCCTACGGTCTGGGGCGCTCCGCAGCACCGTTTGAGGCGACGGCACGATTCTAGCGGCGCAGCGATCGGGTCAGGCGCCTGCCTCCGGTGGCCCTGCCGGGGGCGGCCTGCGGCCAGCCGAGGAGCAACTGCGGCCTCCGGCGGGCGCTCGGGGAAGCCTTCCCGCCACGCGCCGAAGGCAATCAGACCGGGCAGAGCCCGCGCGACGGGAAGCCTTCGGTCTCTCCCTTGGTAAAGATCATCGGACACAGCATGGGCACAATGCAGCCCAGAAAACAGCGTAAAACGATGACGATCGATGACAGGCTCCAGTGCAGGTCAGCGCGCGATTCAGTTGCCTTCCCGCACGTGGCCGACACCCCTCGATTGGTATATCCAGCACTACCGACGCGCGGAGACGATGCCGGTAGCGTGCCGGGCATGGCCGTCCGTACCGCGCTGGAGGCGCTCACCCTGCGGCCGACCGTGTTCCTGCGGTCCGCGTGGCCATGGCGGTCCCTCGCCTACCTGGCCGGTGGGGCCCTGCTCGGCGCGGCCACCATCCTCGCGGTGATCGCGCTGGTGCTCGCCGGCACGGTTCTCTCGGTGCTCGTGGTGGGGTTCGCGGGTTATGTGGCGACCGTGCTCTCCGGCATCGTGGTGGCCCGCGTCGAGCGGCGCCGCCTGCGCCTGGTCGACCTCGACGAATTGCCCGACCCGCACCAGCCGCCGCCTCGGGCCGGGCTGCGCGCCTGGCTCAACCTGCGGCTGCGGGAGCAGGCGACCTGGCGCGAGCTCGGCTACGCCATGGTGTCGGCGGGCGTGCTCTGCTGGATGGACGCCCTGGTGATCGGCGGCGCCGGGTACATCGTGCTGGTCATGATCGGCGCGCCGTACTTCATCAGCGACGAGCCGTTGTCGAACACGCTGCTGCTCACGCTGGCCGGGATTCCGTTGACGGTGATTCTGGCGTACCCGATCACCGCGTGGGCCGGCGCCCGCGCCGCCATGGCCCGCGCCATCCTGGCGCCGCGCACCGACGATACCGACGCCCGCCTCGTCGAGGTCACCCGCTCCCGGGCCCGGCTGGTCGACGCCTTCGAGGTGGAACGCCGCCGCATCGAACGCGACCTGCACGACGGCGCGCAGCAGCGCCTGGTCGCGCTCAGCATGCAGCTCGGCCTGGCCCGCCTCGAACTGCCGGCCGGCACGCCCGCCGCGAACTCCGTGGCGGCCGCGCACGAGCTCGCCAAACAGGCCCTCACCGAGCTGCGGGAGCTGATCCGCGGGGTGCATCCGCAGGTGCTCACCGACCGGGGACTCGCCGCGGCGATCGGTCAGGCGGCCTCGGTGGCGCCGCTGCCGGTCGACCTGAACGTCCGGCTGCCCGGGCGGCTGCCGTCCGCGGTGGAGGTCACCGCGTACTTCGTGGTCGCCGAGGCCCTCACCAACGTGGCGAAGCACAGCGGCGCACACCGGGCCGCGATCCGGGCCTGGGTGACCGGCGGCCGCCTGGTCCTGGACGTCAGCGACGACGGTCACGGCGGTGCCGATCCGGCCGGCGGTTCCGGGCTGGTCGGGCTCGCCGACCGGGTCGCCGTCCTGGACGGCACGGTGACTCTGTCCAGCCCGGTCGGAGGGCCTACGCTCGTGCGCGTGGAGATCCCGGTGCCGGTCGAGGAAGCGGAACGTTGAGCGCAGGCCTGCGGGTGGTGATCGCCGAGGACGGGCTGATCGTGCGGGAGGGCGTGGCCGGGATGCTGCGGCACTTCGGGCACGAGGTGGTGGCCGCGGTCGGCGATGCCTCCGCGCTGCGCGCGGCGGTCGCCGAGCACCGGCCGGACATCGTGGTCACCGACGTGCGGATGCCGCCGGGCTTCAGCGACGAGGGCCTGCAGGCGGCGATCGAGTTGCGCGCCGCCGACCCGGACCTGCCGGTGCTGGTGCTCAGCCAGTACGTGGAGCAGACGTACGCCGCGGAACTCCTCGACTCCGGCCGCGCCGCCGGCGTCGGCTACCTGCTGAAGGACCGGATCGGCGAGGTCACCGAGTTCGTCGACGCGCTCACCGCGGTGGCGGCCGGCCGGACCGTGGTCGACCCAGAGGTGGTCCGGCAGTTGCTCAGCCGGCGGCGTGACCCGCTGCACCGGCTCACCGCCCGGGAGCGGGAGGTGCTGGGTCTGATGGCGGAGGGCCGCTCGAACGCGGCGATCGCCCGCGAACTGGTGGTCACCGAGGCCGCCGTGGCCAAGCACATCGGCAGCCTGCTCGCCAAGCTCGACCTGCCGCCGGACGCGGACGACCACCGGCGGGTCCGGGCGGTGCTCGCCTACCTGCGGGGGTAGTGCCGTTTGTGCGGCTGGTGAGAATCGCGCCGCACCCGGTGAACCGCCCGGGCCGTCCGGGGAGTACCGGAGTGTGTCGTGGCGCGGGCCGATCGTGATGCCCGGAGTCGTCCCGCGCTGCGGCCCCTCCCCGGCGGTCCCTCTCAGGCGGCCAGTTCGGCGGTCTCGGCGCGGACCGTGTTGCGGTGGTGGCGCTTCGCGTCGTACATCACGCGGTCCGCGTGTTCGACCAGGTCGGCCGCTGATCGGGGCGGCTCGGTGAAGGTGACCGCGCCGACGCTGAAACCCACCCGGGGCTGCCACGCCGCGGTGCCGTCGAGCAGGCGGTCGTGCAGCTCACGCAGCACTTCGAGGCTGTCCTCGCGGGTGCTGCCGGGCAGCAGGACGGCGAACTCGTCGCCGCCGAGCCGGGCCACCCGGGCATCCGAACCCAGGCTCCGGCGCAGCACCCGGCCCACCGCGGCCAGCACCGCGTCGCCGGTGGCGTGGCCGTGGGTGTCGTTGACCGCCTTGAACCCGTCCACGTCGACGTACGCGGCGGTCAGCGGCCGGCCGGTCTGCCGCATCCGCTCGATCTCCTCCTCGGCCGCCTCCCGGAACGCGCGGGCGTTCGGCAGGCCGGTCAGCAGGTCGGTACGGGAGAGGTCCTGTTCCTCGGCGAGACGCAGCGCCTGGTGGCTGACGAGGGCGCCGACCGGCCACAGGACGGCGAAGCGGGACACCAGGTTCCACACCGGGATCAGCTCGTTCGGGTACGGGTCGAGCTGCGTGCCGTACTCGACGCCGCTCCAGGTGAGTGCCGAGATCGCGGCGACGGTGGTGCTGGACCGGCCGCCGGCGGCCGCCGCCAGGAACACCGGCAGGAGATAGCCGACCGCCATCGACACGGTACGCCCGGTGGCCCAGTCGGCGACCGCGATGAGGCTGAGCAGGGCCAGGGCGGTGGCGGTCAGGCGGGCCGCCGGCATCCGGTGCAGCCATTCGATCGCCGCCGCCAGCAGCGGGCCGGCGGAGGGTGCCGTCGCGGGTCGTCGGATACGCACGAGGGGGAGATCGGCCGCCCGCCGCGTTACCTGAGCCGTGCGGTCAGCCGGCCGTGGTGGCGATCCCGGCGGTGATACCGGCGAGCAGGCCGCAGGTGAGGTCGTACCGGTCGCGGGGGACCACGTTCAGCATCCCGCCGCCGGTGAGCTCCGGGTCGTCGTCGTTGGCGGTCCGGGCGACCCCGAGGTCCCGGTACGGCGGCAGGCCCGCGACCTGCGCGGTGAGTGTCTCCGGGAAGTACAGGCGGCCGGTGTGCGCGATCGACCGTCCACCGGCCAGATAGCCACCGAGGTGGACCTCGGCCCGCAGGTGCACGGCCTGGCCGGGGAGCCACCCGGGGTGGACGGTACGGAACTCGGCGTACCCCTGCGGGTCGGTGGTCTGCGCGCCGCGCAGGACGGTCTCGCCGTCCGGGGCGCAGTGCCGGATGTCGACGACCGCGCGGGTCACCGGGTCGCCGTTCAGCGCGTCCAGGACCCGGATCCGCAACATCAGCGGCAGGCCGGGGTGGTCGCCGGCGATGTCCCGGCGGACCAGTTCGAGCGGCAGCCGCTGTGACCCGCCGGTGCCGGCCGGCACCAGCAGGAACGTGTAGGCCAGCGAGGGCCGGGGCGGGAACTCGGTCCGGCGGGCCCCGGGAAGGGTGGTCTGAAGCCTCGTGATGACCGGCCCGCCGGTCTCGTCGTCCCGCACTGCCAACCCCCGCTGCCGATCGTGTTAGTTGATCTTTGCAGGGAAACAAGCGTTTGATGCAGGTTTCGACATTTTTGTCTGGTCAGCGGCCGAGCTTGCGGTACATCCGGACGGCCACCGGCGCGCAGATCGCGATGAGCAGCACCGGCCAGGCCACCGCGAGCAGCAGCGCGTGCTCGGCCGGCCAGGAGTCACCGGTCAGGCCCGGATTGCCGAACAGCTCGCGGATCGCCGAGGTGGTCGCCGAGAGCGGGTTCCACGCGGCGATCGTGCCCAGCCAGCCCGGCATCAGCTCCGGCGCGACGAAGACGTTGGACACCGCGCTCAACGGGAAGGCGAGCGGGAACACGATCATCGCGACCGTGTCCGGGTTCGGTGCGACCAGGCCGAGGACCATGCCGACCCAGCTCAGCGCCAGCCGCAGCAGCAGGAGCAGCCCGATCGCGGCCAGCATGTTGCCGATGCCGCGGTGCCAGTCCCAGCCGACCAGCAGCCCGCAGAGCACCAGGGCGGTGGTCTCCAGCACGGCGCGTACCAGGTCGGCCGCCGCCCGGCCGGTCATCAGCGCGGACCGGGCGACCGGCATCGACCGGAACCGGTCCACCACGCCGCGGCCCACGTCGGTGGCGATCGCGGTGGCGGTCGCGCCGATGCCGTACAGCATGGTCATCACGAAGACGCCGGGCAGCAGGAACTCCCGGTAGCCGCCCCCGCCGGGTACCTGCATGCCGCTGCCGAACACGTACCCGAAGACCAGCACGAACATGATCGGCAGACTGAAGTAGATGACCAGCTCTTCCGGCGAACGGATCACATGGCGCAGATACCGGCCGGCCATCACCCGGCCGTCCGCGAACGCGCGGCCCCGGCGGGCGGTCGCTGACTCGGTGGTGCGCGGCGCCGCCGCCTCGGTCACGATGGTCATCGGGATGCCTCCTTCTCGGCCGGGTGGCCGGTGAGCTGCAGGAACGCCTCGTCCAGGGTGGGGCGGTGAATGCCGACGTCCACGACGGCGATCCCGGTCTCCTGCAACGCCCGCACCACCGCGGTGAGCGCGGCCATCCGGTCGGCCACCGGTACGCGCACCCGCCGGTGATCCCGGTCCACGTCCGGCGTCGCGCCGGTGATCCGGGCGACGAGCGCCGCCACGCCGTCGAGCCGCTCGGCGTCCCGGACCACCAGCTCCAGCCGGTCCGCGCCGATCGCCGTCTTCAGCTCCTCGGGGGTGCCCTCGGCCACCACCCGGCCGGCGTCGACCACCGCGATCCGGCCGGCGAGCTGGTCGGCCTCCTCCAGGTACTGGGTGGTGAGCAGCACGGTGGTCCCGCCGGCGACCAGCTCCCGGACGGCGTCCCACACCTGGTTGCGGCTGCGCGGGTCCAGGCCGGTGGTCGGCTCGTCGAGGAAGAGCACCTGCGGGCTGCGGATCAGGCTCGCGGCCAGGTCCAGCCGGCGGCGCATGCCACCCGAGTACTGATTCACCGACCGGTCGGCCGCGTCGCTGAGGTCGAAGCGGTCGAGCAGCTCGCCGGCGCGGCTCTTGGCCTGCCGGCCGCCCAGCTGGTGCAGGCGTCCGAACAGGACCAGGTTCTGCCGGCCGCTGAGCACCTCGTCGACCGCCGCGTACTGGCCGGTCACGGCGATCCGGTCGCGGACCAGGTCGGGCCTGCGGGCGACGTCGGCGCCGGCCACCTCCGCCCGGCCGGCGTCGAAGCTGAGCAGGGTGGACAGGATCCGGACGGCGGTGGTCTTCCCGGCGCCGTTCGGGCCGAGCAGGCCGTAGACCGTACCGGCGGGCGCTCGCAGGTGGAATTCGTCGAGGGCGGTGGTGCCGTTCCCGCCCCGGTAGCGTTTGCGCAGCCCCTCGGCCACGACCGCGGATGTCGTCGTCATGCCAGCAGCCTGGTCCGGCCCGCTGACCGTCCACGCACCGCGCGCTGACCGCCCCCGCACCGCGGCCGATGACGCCGGTCAGGGCTGCAGGAGCCGGTAGGCCTCGGTGGTGCGCAGGCCGCTGCCACGGGCCGCCGCGGCGGCGTACCGGTCCGGGCCGAGTTTCGCCCGGGCGGTTCCGGCGACCTGGGCGGCCAGTTCGGTCGCCTCCGCTTCCGGGCGCAGGCGCAGGGCCAGCACGGTACCCAGCAGCGTGGCGGCCTGCTCGGCGTCGCCGTCGGCCAGGGCCAGTGCGGCCAGCCGGTCGATCGCCTCCGCCATCACCTGGAAGCCGAGCATCCCGGCGCGGACGGTGAACACCTGCCGGTAGCGTGCGGCGGCGGACGCCGCGTCGCCCGTCGCCTCGGCGATGCGTCCCAGGGTCACCAGGATCGCCATCCGGGTGCCGTCGGCGCCGTACCAGCCGACCGGGCAGGCGTCCAGCGCCGCCTGGCACCGGCCGGCCGCCTCGGCCAGGTCACCGCGGCTCAGCGCGACGGCGCCGTGCCCGAGCAGCGCGGCCGCGACCAGCTCCGGTGCACCGCACTCGCGGGCCAGCTCGGCGGACCGGACGAAGTCCTCGGCGGCGCCGGCCAGGTCACCGGCGCTCAGCCGGCCCTCGCCGCGGCCGCGCAGCAGGTCGGCGACGTCCACACTGGAGCCCAGCTCGCCGGCGAGCCGCAGCGCCTCGTCCATCGGCTCGATCGCGCCGGCCGGGTCGCCCCGCCAGATCGCCATCTCGGCCACCCCGGAGAGGGCGAGCATGGCGCCCCACCG
This sequence comes from Actinoplanes aureus, assembly GCF_015704865.1. Taxonomy (GTDB): domain Bacteria; phylum Actinomycetota; class Actinomycetes; order Mycobacteriales; family Micromonosporaceae; genus Actinoplanes; species Actinoplanes aureus. The sequence continues at coordinate 7,162 of NZ_JADQTO010000005.1, forward strand.
CTCGCCGATCTCGCGGAACCCGGCCAGCGCGGAGACGAAGTCGGCCTCCGCCTCGTCGGCGGTCGCCCCGGCGAACAGCAGCATCCAGCCGCCGCCGATCCCGCCGAGCGCGTCGCTCCACGGCTGCCCGCCGAGCCCGGCCCGCAGCCGCCGGTTCAGGGCCACCACCTCGTCGGGAGCGGCGTCCGGCGGGCCGACCGCCATCGCCGACAGGTAGAGCAGGAACGGCTGGGCCGGCGGCTCGGTCAGCGTCATCATGTAGTTCGCCCAGCGGGGGGCGGGCGGTTCGGTGCCGCCGAGGGTGGCGTTCAGCACGCACAGCGCGTACTCCTCGGTGCGACCCGGCGGCGGCTCCGCGCCGGTCTCCCGCAGCACCTGGCGGGCCAGGCCGGTGGCCTCGGCGCGCAGCCCGCGCAGCCACCAGTAGAAGGAGAGCGCGGAGACCAGGCGCAGCGCCGTGCCGGCGTCGCCGTCGGCCGACGACCGGCGCAGCGCGGCGTGCAGGTTGTCCCGGTCGGCGTCCAGGCGGTCCAGCCAGGTGAGCTGCTCAGCGGTACGCAGCATCGGGTCCGCGGTGCGGGCCAGCCCGAGGAAGTACGCCGCGTGCGCGCGCCGCATCCGGTCCCGCTCGCCGGACTCGGCGAGGCGGTCCGCGCAGTACGCCTGGATCGTCGCCAGCATCCGGTAGCGGGCGCCGTCCCGCTCGATCAGCGACTTGCCGACCAGGCTGGTGAGAACCTCGACGGTCTCCGGAGCGCCGCCCGCCGCGGCCGGCGGTATTCCGGAGCCGCAGACCCGTTCCACGGCGTCCAGGCCGGCACTGCCGGCGAAGACGGTGAACCGGCGGGCGAGGACCCGTTCCGGCTCGGTGAGCAGATCCCAGCTCCAGGCGACCACGGCCTGCAACGTGCGGTGCCGGGACTCGGCGGTACGGCTGCCGCGCGACAGCAGCCGGAACCGGTCGTCGAGCCGGGCGGCCACCTCGGCTACCGGCAGCGCGTGCAGCCGGGCCGCGGCGAGTTCGACGGCGAGCGGCAGCCCGTCGAGCATCCGGCAGACCCGGCGGACCGCCGCCGCGTTCTCCGGCGTGACCGCGAAACCGGGGGACACGTCGGCGGCGCGCTCGGCGAAGAGGCGGACGGCGGCGAAGCCCGCGAGGTCGTCCCCGGCCGCGCCGGCCGGCGGCACCGGCAGGCCGGAGACCGGGACCAGGGTCTCGCCGGTGATGCCGAGCGGTTCCCGGCTGGTGGCCAGCACCCGGACCCGGGGCGCCGCGGCGAGCAGGCGCCCGGCCAGGGCGGCGGCCGCCTCCACCACGTGCTCGCAGTTGTCCAGCACGAGCAGCAGCCGCCGGTCGGCCAGGGCGGCGAGCAGGCGGTCGGTGGCGGTGGGCGGCTCGGCCGCCGGCCTGTCGTTGAGGCGCAGGTCGCGCAGGCCGAGGGCGCTCAGGACGGCCCGGGGCACCTGGTCGCCGCCGGCCGCCGCGAGTTCCACGAAGCAGACGTCGGTGTCGTGCCGGGCGGCGGACTCGACGGCCAGGCGGGTCTTGCCGGCGCCGCCCGGGCCGTGCAGCGTGACCAGGCGGGCGGTGCGCAGCGCGGCGGCGACCCGGCTGAGCTCGGTCTCGCGCCCGACGAAGCTGGTCAGCTGGGTCGGCAGCCCGGACCGGCCCGGTGTGGCGGACGGACCCGGCTGGTTCACCCGGACCGAGGTGGCGGAGGGGCGCGGTGCGCCGGGGGCCGGCGGTGGGGCGGTGCCGCGCAGCACTGCCGTGTGCACGGCGGTGAGCTCGGGTGACGGGTCGGCGCCCAGTTCCTCGGCGAGGGTGCGGCGCGCGTCCTCGTACGCGGCAAGGGCTTCGGCCGGGCGCCCGGCCGCGACCAGAGCGCGCATGAGCAACGCCCGCGGCCGCTCGCGGAGCGGATGCGCGGCGATCAGCTCGCGTAGCTCGGTGATCGCGTGCGCCGGCAGCAGCCGCGTCTCGTCCCCGCCGGCGGCCGGGGGATGCGCCGAGAGCCGCAACTGGACCTCGTGCAGATCCTCGGCGGCGGTCAGGCGGAGCTCGGTCAGGCGGGCGGCGTGCGGCGCGGCGAACGGCGCGTCCCGCACGTCCGCCAGGGGCTCACCCCGCCAGAGGGCGGCGGCCGAGCGGAGCACCGCCGCGGCCCGCTCCGGCTCGTCCGCGGCGAGCGCCTGCCGACCCTCGGCGGCGAGCGCCGCGAACCGGTGGGCGTCCACCTCGTCCGGTTCCACCGCGAGGCGGTAACCGGCCGGGTCCAGTTCCACCGGCAGGGTCTGCCGCAACCGGGAGACCTGCGACTGCAGCGCGTTGCCGGCGCCGGCCGGCGGGTGCTCGCCGTAGAGGCCGTCGATCAGGCGGTCGATGCCGACCGGGTGGCCCGCGTCGAGCAGCAGCATCGCCAGCAGCGCGCGCAGCCGGGGCCCGCCGAGCGGAACCGGCCGCCCGTCGGGGTACTCCGCCTGGAGCGGGCCCAGGATGCCGAACCGCATGTCGACGATTGTGACTGCTGCCGCCGCGTGGCCGACACCCGGTACCGGTCAGGCGGCCCGCATCTCCGGAACCTGCTCGTCGGCGGTGGCGACCCGGTTGCGGCCGGCGTTCTTGGCGGCGTACAGGGCGCGGTCGGCGGCGAGCACCAGCTCGTCGGTGGAGCCGACGGCCGGCATGCCGGCGGTGCCCACCGAGACGGTGACCCGGCACAGGCGCTGCTCGGCGACCGCGATCGGGGCCGCGCTCACGCCGCGGCGGATCCGCTCGGCGATCTCCCAGGCCTGCTGCGGGCCGGTGTTCGGCAGCAGCACGGCGAACTCCTCGCCGCCGTACCGGGCCACCACGTCACCGGGGCGGATCAGCTCCTGGAGGCGGTGGGTCACCTCGACCAGGACCCGGTCGCCGCCGTTGTGGCCGTACGTGTCGTTGACGTTCTTGAAGTGGTCGATGTCGAGCAGCAGCATGCTCAGCGGCTGGCCGTACCGGTCGGAGCGGGCGCCCTCGTTGCCGAGCGCCTCCTCGAAGTAGCGGCGGCTGCGCAGGCCGGTCAGCCCGTCGGTGATGGCGGCCAGCCGCTGTGCCCGTACCAGGCCGGTCATCCGGACCAGCACCAGCAGGAAGAGCAGGTTGCAGACGGCCGCGGCCGCGATCACCTGCGGCTCGCTGCCCTTGGCGACCTGGACCAGCATCGAGGTGGGTGCGATCATCGCGGCCAGCGCCAGGACGACCAGCCGGCCGGTGGTGGCGTCCGGGGTGGCGGCACTGGAGTCGCTGACCAGCTTGGGCGCCGACGGGTGCAGCACACCGGCGGCGAGCAGGAAGCCCGAGGCGATCCAGAACCCGTCCAGGTAGTTGGCCACCTGGTAGGTGCCGTTGAGCTGCTGGATGCTGTAGATCGTGTCGGCGACGAGGACCAGCGCCAGGTAGCCGCCGATCATGCGCAGCGACGCCGAGCGGGGACCGGCGCCGAGCATGAGGCGGGCACCCACCATGATCAGCATCAGGTCGCCGACCGGGTAGCCGAGCGAGACGAAGGCGGCCAGATCGTGGCCGCCGCCGCCCGTCCAGGTCGGGGCGATGATGAACTCGAACACCAGGTAGCCGGCGCCGATCGCGACGATCGCGGCGTCGATGGCGCTGGCGCCGTCCCAGCCCGGCGTACGGCGGCGGATGACGAGCAGCAGCCCCATCGCCATGAGCGGGTAGGAGGCCAGGTAGAACGCGTCGGCGATGCCCGGATAGGGCACCTCGTCGAGCGTCAGCGCCTGGACGTAGAAGATGACGTCCGCGGCCACGCTGACCGCGGCGGAGCCCGCCATGAGCAGCATGAACTTGCGCAACACCGGATGCCGGCGCGCGGCGAACAGGCAGGCCACACCGAAGGCGGCGTTGGCGCTGACGTAAAGCGCCACCTGGGTGCCGGGCAGGACGTCCAGGCGGGCCAGGGTGTAGTACGCGGCGATGACGAGGGGGGCGGCGGCCAGGCAGAGGTGCCAGGCCGCGACGCGCCGGGTCATGACGGCGGTACTCGAGGCGCTGCTCATGCACTCAGAGTGAGTGTCTCCCGGTGCCGGTTCGCTGCGGTTCGGTTGCGGCTCAGGTGCAGACGGCCGAACACGTACACCCGCCGCACCGCGAAACCGGCCAGCGGCCGGTAGACGCGGGCCGAGTCGTGCAGCGGCCGCAAGTGCGACGACTTGTTGCCGTCGAGGTACACGGTGGCGATCTCGACCTCCTCGATCGGCAGCCGGTCCCGTGCGGCGCGCAGCCGCAGCCGCAGCTCGTACTCGAAGCGGTCACCCGGCACCGTGACCAGCGGGCGCAGCATGCGAGCCGGATAACCGCGCAGCCCGGTCTGCGTGTCGGTGACCCTCAGCCCGATTGCCAGATGGAAGAAGAGGCTGGTCGCCGCGTTGCCGAAGCGGCTGCGGGCGGGCACCCGGCCGGTGAAGCGGCGCACGCCGAGGACCATCGCCGGGCCCGCGCCGACGCGCTCGGCCACCGCCTCGATGTCCTCCGGCCGGTGCTGCCCGTCGCTGTCGGCGCAGACCACCTCCTGGCCGGGATGGCGGGCCGCGATGTGCGCGAAGCCGGCCTTCAGGGCGAAACCCTTACCCCGGTTGCGGGCCAGCGTGAGCAGGCCTCGGAAGATCATCGCCGACGATCCGCCGCCGTCCAGGTTGTAGGCCGTCTCGGCGCCGCGGTCGGCGAAGATCTGCGCGAACTCCGGCAGGGTGACGCCCCGGCTGTACCCCCGGCTGCGCCCGTCCACCACGACGAGGAGCACGCCGGCGAGGAGGCCGCGGTGGCTGATCTGGCGAGGATTGTTCGTCACGCCGGGAAGTGAACCGGCCGATTTTGTGCGGCTTCTGTGCCCCGCCCGTCGCCCGGCTTAGTTCTGGTCGCCCAGCTCGTCGAGGATCTTGCGCAGGAAGATCGGGGTTCGGCTCGGGTGCTCGGCCTCGATGAACAACCGGCCGATCGCCGCCGCGTAGTGATCGACCTCTTCCCGCTTCTCCAGGTAGAGACCGCTGGTGAGGTGCTCGATGTAGACCACGTCGGGCAGCTTGTCGTGCGGGAACCGCAGGATGCTGAACGCCCCACCGGCCGCGGCGTGCCCGCCGGACTCGAACGGCATCACCTGGAGCCGCACGTTGGGCGAGTCACAGGCGGTGATCAGCGACTCGATCTGCTCGCGCAGCACCGCGCGGCCGCCGATCGGCCGGCGCAGCACCGCCTCGTCGAGGACCGCCCACAGCCGGGGCGCGTCCGGCCGCTCCAGCACCTGCTTGCGGGCCATGCGCAACCGGGCCCGGCGGTCGATCTCGCCGGGACTGGCGGTGTCGTGCCCGAGCCGGATCACCGCCCGCGCGTACGCGTCGGTCTGCAACAGGCCGGGGACGAACTGCACCTCGTAGGTGCGGATCAGCTCGGCCGCCTGCTCCAGGTCCAGGTAGTTCTGGAACCAGGTGTCGAGCACGTCCGCGTACGCATGCCACCAGCTCGGCGCGTTGGCCTCCCGGGCCAGCGTGAGAACCCGGTGGTGCTCGACCGGGTCGTCCACCCCGTACAGCTTCAGCAGGTCGGTGACGTCGCGTTCCTTGAAGCTGACCCGGCCCAGCTCCATCCGGCTGATCTTCGACTCGGAGCCACGGATCCGGTAGCCGGCCTGGTCACGGGTGAGCCCGGCGGCCCGGCGCAGGGCTCGCAGGTGTGCGCCGAGCTGGAGCCGGCGGACGGTCGCGCCACCGGTCTCGTTGTCGTCGCTCACCCGGGCCTCCCCGATCAGGGATCGTGCAGCCGCCGGCGAGGTCCTCAGTGGATTCGCCGGCCGGGGGTCGAGGTCAGCTTACCCAGGGCCGAACCAGAACAGTCACCCACCCGAGCGATGTCGGTACACAGTGTTGATCCGCGACGACGAACGGCCCCCCGGCGCGGCACCGGAGGGCCGTCGTACCGGATGGCGCCTAACGCGGCCCGTGGCCGCCTGCCGGTGCCTCGCCCGCGGTGACCGTCGCGACCTTCGTCGCGGAGCCGAGCGAGCCGCCTGCGGTGAGCCCGCCGGTGCTGTCGCCGCTCGCCGAGCCGCCGGTGTGAACGGTGTACTGCTGGCCGGACTTGACCGCCGGCGAGGAGTAGACGATGTTCTGCACGGTCTTGCCGGCAACGTAGCTCGCCACCACGTCGCCGTCCGAGTTCACGATCTGCACCGTGGTGCCGGCCGTGACCGCGCTGTCCAGCGTGGCGGAGAGCCAGCCCTGCGCCGAGTCGGTGCCCGGGGGGACCACCATGCCGGCACTGCCCGCCGCCAGCAGGACCCCGCCGCTGATCGTGAAGCTGCCGTTCACGTCGAGCGCGCCGTTGCCGTTCCGCTGCGGCCCGTTCACCACCACGGTGCCGCCGGTGATGGTCGCGGTGCCGTTCGAGTCCAGACCGTCGCCCTCCGAGTCGATCACCAGGGTGCCGCCGTTGACGGTGACCGAGAAGTCGCCGACGTCGTTGCCGCGTCCGCCGGCCCTCTCGCCCGTGGCGGCGCCGCCGGCGCCGTTGATGCCGTCGTCGCTGGAGGTGACGTGCACGGTGCCGTCGTTGAGCACGAAGTCGGCCGCCTCCAGGCCCTCGACGGCCGCGGTCACCTCGACGCTGCCGCCGTCGACGATCTGCTGGCCCTCCGCGTGCACGCCGTCGTCGCCGCTGGCCACCGTGACCTTCGCGCCGGCGAAGTGCACCGCGCCGTCGCTGTGCACCGCGTCGTCGGAGGCGTCCACGCTGGTGGTGCCGCCTTCCAAGACGGTGATCACGCCGGACTCCAGGCCCTTGGCGCTCGCGTCGTCGCTCGGCTGGACGGTGTGCCCGCCGCCGGCGGTGACCGTGATCGTGCCGCCGGTGGTGACGATGTCGGTCACCGCGTCGACGCCGTCGCCCGTGGCGTCGATCGTCATCGTGCCGCCGGTCACGGACACGTAGCCGGAGTCGGCGTCCTCCTCGTTGTCGGCCTTCACGCCGTCGCCGCCGGCGGAGACCTTGACGGTGCCGCCGTTGATCACGACGTAGTCCTTGCCGCGGATCCCGTCGTCCGCCGCCTGCACGGTGATGGTGCCGGACTGGACCAGGGTGCCGTCCTTGCTCGCGATGCCGTCGTTGCCGTTCCCGGTCACGGTCAGCGCACCGCCACCGGTGATCGTCAGGTCGCCCGCGCTGAACAGGGCGGCGTTGACGTCGGCGTCCTCGGCGTACGACGAGGTGTCGGCGAGTTTGTTCGTGGTCCCGTCGGCGAGCTGGACGACCAGTTCGGCGGCGTCGGTGGCGGCGATCGCCGTGGTGGTGGAGCTGGTGATGTCCACGCCGTCGAGGATCAGCGTGACGGTGGCGTCCGGCGCGTTCACCACGATCTGGCCGTCGGTGAGGGTGCCGCTGAGCCGGTAGGTGCCGGCCGCGCTGATGGTGACCGTCGAGCCGTCGATCGTGACGCCGTCCGCGGAGGACGAGGCCGAGGTGCCGGAGAGGGTGATCTCGGCGGCGTCGGCGGTGCCGGCGGTGGTCGCGGTGTGCGCGGTCTTGTTGGCGGCCAGCACCGCGGCCGCGGTCTGTGTGCCGTCCACAGTGGCGGCGTCGACGGTGGCCGCGGCGGCGGTCGCGGCGGTGGCCCCGGGGTCGCCGCCGGTCGCGCAGCCACCCAGGAGGGCGGCGGCGAGTACCGCGGAGCTGACGGCGGCAACGAACTTCCTACGCAGTCTCATGGGGTTCCTCAGCGGTTGAAGTGACGGCGGAGCACGGGGTGCCACCGGTTGGCGGGGAGTTCGGGGCGCAGCGCGGCGAGGCCGGTCGCGTACTTCGAGATCGGGCACGGGCGGTGCCCGAGCGACCAGAGCAGCCGGTCGACGTCGGAGGCGGCGCGTGCGGTCTTGGTCTCGACGATCACCGAGTGCGGCATCCGCACGGTGGAACCGTCCGGCAGCGTCCAGGCGAGGTCGGTGTCGACGGTGACCCGGCTGCCGGTGGACGGGACGTAGAGGGTGGTGCGGCGGTAGCGGGTGGCCAGGACCGGGCGGAACTCGTACCCGTCGGCCGGGATGCCGGCGCCGGCGAGGACCGCGCCGGTGTGCGCCAGGCCGTCCGTGCCCAGGTGGGCGCCGTCCCCGGCGTACGGGATCCGTTCCTTGACCGTCATCCCGCGGCCGCCGCGGGTCTTGACCTCCAGGAACTCCAGGCCGCTGTCCACATAGGTGCGTATCCGGATCTTGAAGCGCCGGCGGCGGCCGCGCGCGGCCGCCAGGTAGGCGTCCAGGCCGGCGGTGTCGAAATAGACCGATCGGTACGCGAAACCGCGCCGGCCTTCGATCTCCAGCATCCTGACGTCCCCGGGCATCGCGTCCAGCACGCCCGGCAACTCCCCGGCGGGGATCAGGTACTTGCGGTCCAGCCGGGTCAGCAGCGCCGCCTCGCTGACCAGTTCGTCCAGGCTGATCGGTGCGAGACTCATCCGACGCTCACCCGCTCCACCCGCGGACTCGGCTCCCGGCGGACCTGCCCGCCCGGCGGCGCGATGTAGCGGACGTCGACGAGGGTGCTGTCGTTGACCAGGTCGACCTGCTTGACCACCAGGCCCATCACCCGCCCGCCGAGCAGCGTCTCCAGGTGGGCGCGCAGCGCGTCCTCGTCGGTGTACGCCACGTCGAGCCGCAGCTGCTGATTGCGGTACCGCCGGAACAGCGACGGGTGGTCACCGACGAACAGGGCCGCCACGACCAGCAGCATCAGCCCGCCGTGCAGCAGGTCCGGGGTGCCGAGCCCGGCGATCAGGCCGAGCGCCAGCGCCGCGAAGTAGTACGCGATCTCGTGCTGGGCGATCTCGTCGGAGCGCAGCCGGATGATCGACAGGACGCCGAACAGGCCGAGCCCGAGGCCCGCCCCGACCGCGGTGTTGCCGAGCACCAGCGCCACGGCGAGCACGCCGATGTTCACCCCGAGGAACGCGGCGACCAGATCGCGGCGGCGATGGCGGGGGAAGTAGACGCCGAAAGTCAGAAGGGCGATCGCGGTCAGGTCCGCGGCGACGGCGAGCAAGGTGTCCAAGGATCAGTCCTTCAGCAGGAGTTCTTCAGCTGTTCCCATTGAGCGGGCGCTTGCTGTCCACCTGCTGTGACGCTGTTGTGCGGTACGTCTGAGTCGCTGATCTACTGGAAGAACGCCGCGGTAGCGAAGATCCGGGAGGCACTCTCATGACGAAGCTGACCCTGGCCGAAGCCGAACGGATCCTGGCCGGCACGCTTCGGCGCGGCGAGCAGCTGGGCAAGGCGCTCAGCGTCGCGATCGTCGACGACGGCGGGCACCTGATCTCGGTGAAGCGTTCGGACGGCGCTCGCGCGCTGACCCCGAGCATCGCGATCGCCAAGGCGTACAGCGCCGCGATCATGGAACGCCCCACCAACATGCTGTACGACTGGGCGCAGAGCAACCCGGGCTTCTTCGCCCAGCTCTCCACGATGGCCTCGCACCCGATCGTGGCCACCGAGGGTGGCGTGACGATCAAGCGGGACGGCGAGATCCTCGGCGGTCTCGGCGTCTCCGGCGGCACCCCCGCCGAGGACCAGCAGGCATGCGAGGAGGTGTTGAAGGAACTCGGCTACGAGCTGGTATTCGGTGGGTGAATCGGCGGGGAGGAACGACAGGATGGCGGACGAGATCGTCGGGATCATCGGGGCCGGCATCGTGGGCCTGGCCATCGGCCGGGAGACGGCCCGGCGCCGGCCGGGCACCCGGGTCGTGGTGCTGGAGAAGGAAGCCGAGGTGGCGCTGCACCAGACCGGCCACAACTCGGGCGTGGTGCACGCCGGCATCTACTACACGCCGGGCAGTCTCAAGGCTGAGCTCTGCACCCGCGGGCGGTTGCTGCTGCGGGAGTACTGCGCGGAACGGGGGATCGCGTACGACGAGTGCGGCAAGCTCGTCGTCGCGGTGCGCGAGGACGAGATGGGACGCCTGGACGCCCTGGAGAAGCGGGCGCGGGAGAACGGCGTACCCGGTCTGCTTCGTGTCGATCCGGCCGGGATCCGCGAGATCGAGCCGCATGCCGCCGGCCTCGCGGCCTTGCATTCACCGGAGACGGCGATCACCGATTTCCCCGGCGTGGCCAGGGCCTTCGCGGCCGACATCGCGGCCGCCGGGGGAGAGGTACGCGTCAACTTCCCGGTCACCGCGATCAAGAGGAACACCGGGTCGATCCGGATCGAGTCCGGCGACCAGAGCGTGACCGTGGATCAGGTGATCGTCTGCGCCGGCATACAGACCGACCAGGTGTCGCGTCTGGCCGGCGACACCGCCGCACCGCGGATCATCCCGTTCCGGGGCGAGTACATGCGGGTCAAGCCGGAGAAGGCGGACCTGGTCCGCGGCATGATCTATCCGGTCCCGGACCCGCGCTATCCGTTTCTCGGCGTGCATTTCACCCGCCGGGTGACAGGGATGGTCGAGGTCGGCCCGAACGCGGTTCTCGGGCTGGCCCGCGAGGGTTACCGCCGCGGCGACATCTCGGTACGCGACCTGTTCGGCATCGCGGCCTGGCCGGGCACCTGGCGGATGGCCCGGCAGCACTGGCGCACCGGCGTCAAAGAGGTGCGCGGATCGCTCTCCAAGCGCCGCTACATGGCCGAGGCCATGCAGTACGTGCCGGAGATCGGCGCGGCCGACGTCGTGCGTGCCGGCGCCGGCGTACGCGCGCAGGCCCTGGACCGTGACGGCGCCCTGGTCGACGACTTCCGGATCCACCGCCTGGGCCCGGTCACCGCCGTGCGAAACGCCCCCTCACCTGCGGCGACGTCCTCGCTGGCAATCGCCGAGTATGTGGTGAACGACGTCTTCGGACCGGGCTAGCCCGGCACGGCGGGTGCGGGGTGCGCCACCTCGGCGCGGCGGCGGGCCGCCGGCACGACCAGCGGCGTCCCGGTCTCCGGGTCGTCGATCACCCGGCAGGGCAGGCCGAACACCTCGGCGACCAGCTCGGCCGTCAGCACGTCTTCCGGCCGTCCGGAGCCGACGATCTTTCCCTCGCGCATCGCGATCAGGTGGGTGGCGTACCGGGCGGCGTGGTTCAGGTCGTGCAGCACCGCGACGAGCGTACGGCCCTGGGTCTCGTGCAGCTGGGCGCACAGATCGAGCACCTCGATCTGGTGCGCGATGTCCAGGAACGTGGTCGGCTCGTCGAGCAGCAGCAGCGGTGTCTGCTGGGCGAGCGCCATGGCCAGCCAGACCCGCTGGCGCTGGCCGCCGGAGAGCTCGTCGACGTTGCGGTCGGCCAGGTCGGCCACCCCGGTCGCCTCCATCGACTCGGTGACCACCTGCTCGTCGGTGGTCGACCAGCGGCGGATCAGGCTCTGGTGCGGGTAACGGCCGCGGGCCACCAGCTCGGCGACGGTGATGCCGTCCGGAGCGGTCGACGACTGCGGGAGCAGGCCCAGCGTCTTGGCCACCTGCCGGGTGGGCAGCGAGTGCACGTCGGAGCCGTCCAGCAGCACCGAGCCGGCGGTCGGCTTGAGCAGCCGGGACAGGGCCCGCAGCAGGGTGGACTTGCCGCACGCGTTCGGACCGATGATCACGGTGAACGAGCCGTCCGGGATGTCGACGCTGAGATCCTCGGCGATGACCCGCTTGTCGTAGGCCAGAGTCATTCCGGTCCCGCTGAGGCGACTCATCTTCTCTCCTGTGTTCGTCATCTTCATCAGATCCGGCCGGCCCGGCGTTCGGTGGTGAGCAGCCAGACCAGGTAGGCGCCGCCGACGATGCCGGTGACCACGCCGACCGGCAGGGGACGTGCGGCGTGCTGGGCGATCCAGTCGGCGCCGACGAGCAGCAGCGCGCCCATGGCGAGCGAGGGCACCAGGTTGGGCCCGGGCGCCCGGGTGAGTCGTTTCGCCAGGTGCGGCGCGATCAGCGCGACGAAGGCGACGGGCCCGGCCGCAGCCGCGGCGCACGACACCAGCAACGCGGCGACGAACAACGCGCTGGTACGCAGTACGCGTACCGGCACGCCCAGAGCAGCCGCCGCGTCGTCACCCATCTCCAGGATCCGCAGCCCCGGGCCGCAGGCCAGCAGCAGAATCGGCAGCGTGACGGCCAGAACCCCGAGCAGCGGTCCGGCCTGCTGCCAGTCGCGGCCGTCGAGGCTGCCGGTGAGCCAGAGCATCGCCCGGGCGTTCTCCATCTGCACACCCCGGGTCAGCAGATAGCCGCTGATGCCGGTGAAGATGGCGGCCAGCCCGATGCCGACCAGGATGAACCGGTAGCCGTGCAGGCCGTGCCGCCCGCCGATGAGCTGGATCAGCAGTGCCGCGCCGAGACCGCCGGCCACCGCGGCCAGGGAGAGCTGGGTGCTGGAGCCGCCCAGGATCACCACGGTGAGCGCCGCGGTGCCCGCCCCGTTGGTGATGCCCAGGATGTCCGGGCTGCCCAGCGGGTTGCGGACCAGGGACTGGAAGACCGCGCCGCCGGCCGCCAGAGCCATCCCGACCAGGATCGCGGTGATCATGCGAGGCAGGCGCAGCTCGTTGACGATGAAGTCCTGCGCCGGGGTGCCCTGCCCGAACAGGGTGCGGACCACGTCGGCCGGCGGGATCGGGAACTCGCCGGTGCCCAGGGTCAGCACGCTGATCACGGCCGTGCCGAGCACCGCGACGATGCCGACGATCACCGCGCGGGGGCGGACACCGACCCGGCTGCCGATGGTTCCGTTCAGGGTGGTCATCGGGCGGCTCGCACGAGATAGAGGAACAGGGGACCGCCGAGAACCGCGGTGACCGTGCCGACCTGGAGCTCGCCGGGGCTGCCCAGCACCCGGCCGAGCACGTCGGCGCCGAGAAGCAGCACCGGCGCCAGCACCGCCGTGTACGGCAGCATCCAGCGCAGGTCGGGGCCGGTGATCGGGCGGACCATGTGTGGGATCAGCAGTCCGACGAAGACGATCGGCCCGCAGGCCGCGGTGGCGCCGCCGCAGAGCAGGGTGACCGCGACCAGGACCGCGGTGCGGATCACCGCGGGCCGGCTGCCGAGGGCACGGGCCGCGTCGTCACCGAGCGACAGCGCGTTGAGGGGGCGGGCGGCCGCGATCGCGATCAGCAGACCGGCCGCGAAGAACGGCAGCAGCCGGGCCACCGTGGCGAAGTCGGCGCTGGCCAGCGAGCCGGCCGTCCAGAACCGCACCTTCTCGATGGCCTGCGAGTCGGAGAGCAGCGCGGCGCTCACATAGGAGTACAGCGTGGCGTTGAGCGCCGCACCGGCCAGGGCCAGCCGGGCCGGGGTGGCCGAGCGGCCGCCGCCGACCGCGTAGACCAGGGCGGTCACGACCGCGGCGCCGAGCAGGGCGAACCAGATGTAGCCGTAGAACGTGCCGATACCGAGGAAGACCGCGGCGCTGGCCACGCCCGCCGAGGCGCCGGCGTTGATGCCGAGCAGGCCGGGGTCGGCCAGGGGGTTGCGGGTGAGCGCCTGCATGATCGTGCCGGCCAGGCCGAGGGCCATGCCCACCATCAGGCCGAGCAGCGTCCGCGGCAGGCGCATGTCGTGCACGATCCGGTAATACTGCGACGCCGGGTCGGTGAGCCCGGCCCACACGTCGCCGGGGGAGAGGAAGCGGGCACCGAACCCGATGCTCAGAACCAGCACGGCGGCGAGCACCGCGAGCGAGATCAGGAAGCCGATCAACCGTACGGAGGAACGCCGGACCGCCGGCTCCACCGGCGCCGTGGTGCGTAGCCCCTGGTCCATCAGGGTGTCATGGGTGGACAGTTGCGGCTCCCGTCACGGTTGGGCTCATCCTGTTGACGCGCGTTCGGCTCGTTAGGTTAGCCTAACCATTCATCCGGTCGGACGACCGGTCGTACCCCTAGGAAAGAATGACGATGTCGTACTCCAACCTTTCTTTGTCCCGTCGGGGCCTGCTGGCCGCGGGTGGCGCCACCGCCCTCGGCGCGCTGCTCAGCGCATGTGGAGGTAACGAGGACAGCGGGTCGTCGGCCGGCACCTCCTCGGCCGCCGCGGCCGGTCCCTGGGCGTTCACCGACGACCAGCCGAAGGACCTGAAGGCCGACAAGACCCCGAGCAAGATCGTCGCGTTCACCGGCACCGCCGCCGCGCTCGTCGACCTCGGTCTCCAGGACAAGATCGTCGGTGTCTTCGGCGAGACCAAGAAGGCCGACGGCACCGCCGAGGACCAGGCCGGCGACCTGGACATCAGCAAGGTCGAGATCATCGGCAACGCCTGGGGCGAGTTCTCCGTCGAGAAGTACGCGGCGCTCAGCCCCGAGCTGCTGATCACCCACATGTTCGACCCGGGTGCGTACTGGTACATCCCGGACGAGAGCAAGGACAAGATCCTCGGTCTCGCCCCGACCGCCACCATCACCGTCGGCCGGGTCCCGCTGACCAAGCCGATCGAGCGGTACGCCGAGCTCGCCAAGTCCCTCGGCGCCGACCTCAACGCGCCGAAGGTCGCCGAGGCCAAGGCCCGCTTCGAGAAGGCCGCCGCCGACCTGTCCGCGGCCGCCAAGGCCAGCGGCGGCATCAAGGTGCTCGCCGGCTCCGGTTCGCCCGACATCTTCTACGTGTCGAACCCGAAGGTGTCGTCGGACATCATGTACTTCAAGGAGCTCGGCGTCGACATCATCGTCCCGGAGAAGACCGACGGCGGTGACTACTACGAGTCGCTGAGCTGGGAGAACGCCGACAAGTACCACGCCGACATCATCTTCCTGGACGCGCGTACCGGCACCCTGCAGCCGAAGGACCTGACCGCCAAGCCGGCCTGGAACGCGCTGCCCGCCGTCAAGGCGAACCAGGTCTTCCCGTGGCAGGCCGTGCCGATCTACTCGTGGGCCGGTTCCGCCCCGCTGCTGGAGGCGCTGACCGCCGCGATCACCAAGTCCAAGAAGCTGAGCTGAGTTCAAGGCCTCGCCTCCGGCTCGGCGGCATCGCGCCCTTTCACGTCGATGCCGAGGGCACCGGAAACGACCACGCTTCGCTAGCCGGTTGCCGCCCCCACCGCCACGACGGGCGCGGGGCGGTTCGCTTGCGCTCACCCCCCCTCCGGGGCGGTCTGCATGGGCCCGGCGGCCGCGCTGGGGCTGGGACGGCGGGCCGCGATCGCGGGCGAAACGGGTGAGGAGCCGTCGTGCGTACCGATGAGTCTTATGCTCCGCCGAGGCCGGCCTCGCGGGCGCGCACGATCGCCTGGGCCCGGTCCGCGACCCGCAGCTTGGCCAGGATCGCGGAGAGGTAGTTGCGCACGGTCTTGTCGCTGAGCGAGAGCCGCCGCGCCACCGCGAGGTTGTCCAGGCCGCGCGCCACCAGGTCGAGGACGTCGAGTTCGCGCTGGGTGAGCTCGGGGAACGGCGAGCCGGAGGTCCGCGCGCCGGTCAGGAAGCCCAGCGCTCGCTGGGCGACCGGGCCGGAGAAGAGCACGTCGCCGTTGGCCACGGCGCGGATGGCGCGTTCCAGCTCGTCCGGTGACGCGTTCTTCAGCAGATAGCCGCGCGCCCCGGCTCGCATCGCGGCGAAGACCGAATCGTCGTCGTCCAGCATGGTCACCACCAGCACGCGCACCCGCGGGTCGCGGCGGACCAGCGCCGCGGTGGCCTCCACGCCGGAGCCGCCGGCCTCCAGGTGCAGGTCCATCAGCACCACGTCCGGCTGGACCGTGGCCACCACCTCGAGCGCGGCCGGCAGGTCGGCGGCCTCGCCGGCCACCTCGATGCCGTCCAGGGAGAGCAGCAGCGAGCGTACGCCCATCCGGAACATCGGATGGTCGTCGACGATCACCACGCGCAGTGTCATCGCGGGACCACCACCTGCACGAGCGTGCCCTGCGGGACCGCCGCGGCGAGGGCCAGCGTGCCGCCCAGCTCCTCGGCGCGTTCCCGCATCGAGCGCAGGCCGATGCCGGGCTCGGCCGCGCTGTCCAGTCCGCGGCCGTCGTCGGCGACCTCCAGTCGGACGTTGCCGTCGTCCACGGCGAGCCGGACCGCCGCCCTCGCGGCCCCCGCGTGCCGGCGCGCGTTGACCAGGGCTTCCGCCGCGATGCCGTAGAGAGCGGCGGCGAGTTCCGGCGGCAGATCCCCGGTGTCGCCGGTGACCTCGGCGGTGACCGCGAGATCGGTCCCGCCGAGCCGGTCCGCGAGTTCGGTGACCGCGACGCCCAGACCGTGCCGCTCCAGCGACGGCGGCAGCAACGCCCGGGCCAGCGTGCGTACGTCCTCGGCGCTGCGATCCAGCTCGCCGCGCAGCTGATCGAGCATCTCGGCCGCCTCACCGGTACGACCGGACTCGAGCAGATTACGCGCACCGCGGACGGTGAGCCCGACGCCGACCAGGGTGGGCCCGAGCCGGTCGTGCAGTTCCCGGCGCAGCAGACGCCGTTCCTCGACACGCACCGCGGTGGTCCGGGCCCGGGCCGCGGCCAGTTCCTCGGTGCGCACCGCGAGCTGCGCGACGGCCGCGACCGGGCCGGCGAGCACAGCCAGGTCCTTTCCGGTACGCGCGTCGAGCCGTTCCCCGGGCGCCCCGGTGACGGTGAGCCGGCCGACCGGCGTCCCGGCGTAGGTCAGCTCGACGGTCATCGGCGGTCCACCGGGCTCCCCGATCGCTGCGAGAACCCGGGTGGCCGGGCCGGGGATCTCCAGGTGCACCGAGTGCAGGCGCAGCGATTCGCGGATCGCCTCGAGCGCGCCCTCGACCGGTCCCGCCGCGTCGGTGCCGATCCGGTGTGCCAGCCGCTCGGCCGCCGTGCCCGGCCGGGCCGACGGGCCGCGCACCAGGTGGTCCACCCGGTCCCGCAGCCAGGTGCGGGCCGGGAACACCGTCACCGCCAGCACCCCGGCCGCGACCGCGCCGGCCGTGCCGTCCGGCAGCGGCACCAGGGCGATCACACCCTGCGCGAGCAGGACGTAGGCGGCCACCGAGCCGGCGGTGAGCAGCGACCAGAGCAGGGCCCGGCTGACCGCGACGTCGATGCCCCAGAGCCGCTGCCGGAGCACCACGGCGAGGGTGGCCGCCGGGAAGAACGCCTGCGCGGCCATCTGCAGGATCGGCGTCACCGTCGCGTACGCGATCGGCTTGGCCACCTCCAGCGGCAGCGCCAGGGGAACGAACGAGAGTGTCATCAGCGCCGAGCCGATCACCAGCCAGCCCAGCCCGCGCCCGCGTTCCGGCGGCAGCCGCCGCCAGCGCAGGTACGCGTCGGCGGTGGCACAGAGTCCGAGCAGGACCACCACGCCCATCTGCACCGGCAGGGTGTCCTCGACGAACGCATCCCACTCCGGGCTGCCGACCCGGATCACCCCGTTGACCGGCCGGATCACCCGGGCCAGGGTGATGGCCGCGCTGACCGTGGCGCCGGCGGCGACGGCGACCCGGGCGTGCCGGGGCAACCTGTCGTCACGGACCAGCCACGGCACCACGGTGATCAGGGCCAGGGTGCCCGGCACCCAGGCGGTGCCGACCACGTCGATCAGCTGCTCGGCGAAGGGCGGGCCGCCCGCGACCTCCAGCAGCGGATAGCGCTGGCCGATCGCGGCCAGCCCGCACCCGATCGCGGCCAGCCCGGCGAGCGCGCCGACCACCCGGGCGCCGCGGCTCAGCAGCAGGCCCGCGAGCAGCCCGTAGACCACCGCCACGGTCACGTCGTTGAGGTAGAACCACTCGGTCCACGCCTCGTCGGTACCCGAGAAGGGCAGCATGACGACCGCGATCACGGCGGTGAGCAGAGCGGCGGGGGGGGGCCCGGGGGGGGGGGGCGCGGGGGTGGGGGGGGGGGGGGCCGCGCGCCCCAGAGAGGCACAGCGCCG
>NZ_JADQTO010000005.1:25015-170680 GCF_015704865.1 Actinoplanes aureus
CGTCCCCCGAGCCGGGCAGCTTGCCCCCCGCGACCCGGGCGGTGCGCCGACCGGCGGCGGCGACCGTGGTCGCCGCCGCGCGGTTGTTGCTGGTCGCTGGCACGCGGCCATAATGGCAGCTCAGGCCGGGATCACCAGTCGTCTGATCGACACTAGGCCGAGCGGCGCAGCGCGAAAGCCGTTCCGGCGATGACCAGCCAGATCCCGCCGAGGTAACCGGTGAGGTACTGCTGCGGGAACACGTTGACCGCGACCATCAGCAGCGTGAAGACCGCGCTCACCCAGCCGAGCCAGCGGGGCGCCGCGCCGTGCCGCAGGGCCGCCCAGGTCACCGCGCCGGTGGTCAGCAGCAGGCCGGTCCACACCCAGGGCAGCGTGTCCAGCAGGCGCTGCAGGCTCATGGCGATGTCCGGGTCGGCCGGGTTGTAGGTGTGCAGTACCTGGAAGTACACCTCGGTCACCGGGCCCGATCCGACCAGGGTGAGCGCGGTGACCAGCAGGGTGCCCCAGCCGGCCAGCTCCGGCAGCAGGCTCCCGGCCGGGGACTGGGCGGCCAGCCAGCGGCGCAGCCCGGCGCCGAAGACCGCGGCGGCCAGCCCGGCGAAGACCATCAGCGGCAGGAACACCGCGATGATCAGGCCGCGGTCGTAGGTCTCGGCGTACATCAGCGCCGCGTCGGCGTACACCTCCTCGCGGTCGAACATCGCGAGGCCGGACTCGAGCACCAGGCCGACGAAACCGGCGGCGCCGGCGAGCACGCCGGCGACCGCCCAGCCGCGTCCGGGCGCGGCGACCGGCGTGGGCGCGGCGGCCACGGCGAGGTCCGGGTGGTTGGTCATGGGGACTCCTTCTTCGGTGTACGCGGGCCGTGTGCCCGACGCCGTAGAAGGTCTCCCGCCCGGTGTCCCGGTTTCCACGGACACCGGTCCCGAGATTCCGGGAACCCCGGGCCGGTGCCGTGGAAGGGTGCGGTCAGCCGGCGATCTGCTTGGGGCCGTTGCCGCTCGCGGCGATGCTGATCCGGCGCGGCTTGGCCCGGTCCGAGATCGGGATGCGCAGCGTCAGCACCCCGTTGTCGTACGCCGCCTCGAGCTTCTCGGTGTCCAGCGTGTCACCGAGGAAGAGCTGCCGGGTGAACGTGCCCATCGGCCGCTCGTTGATCACCTGCTCGACGCCCTCACGCTGGGCACGCCGGCGCTCGGCCCGCACCGAGAGCACGTTGCGCTCCACGGTCAGGTCGATGGTGTCGGGGTCGACACCGGGCAGGTCGAAGTAGACGTGGAACCAGTCACCGTCGCGCTCGGCGTCGACGTGCATGACCGCGGGCCGTCCGGCGGTGCCGAAGAAGGTTTCGGCGAGACGGTCGATGTCGCGGAACGGGTCGGTGCGCATGAGCATGGCCATCTCCTCCCTGGCTTGTTCTGCCTCCGATTTCGTATTAGCACTCTCGACAGGCGAGTGCAAGCCAGAGATGAGAATTACCAGGTCAGGGACGTTCCTTCTTGGGTAGAGCGGCCACCACGGCGTCGTACGAGACGTCGACCGCTTCAAGGATCTCCTCGTCCGGGATGGCGCCGTTCAGACGTAGCGAGTTCCAGCCGTAGCGCCCGATGTACGAGCTCGCCGTGGCGTCACCGGGATAGCGTTTCAGCCATTCGTCGGCCTCGTCCCGGTTCCGCCCGCACTTGACGCCGACACTCTCGCCGGTGCCGATGAACGCGAAGATCTTGCTGCCCACCTTGGCCACGACGTCGCCCTCCCACGGCTCGTCTTGCCAGGCACCGGGCTTCGCGAGACAGTGACTCAACAACTCAGGTCCGGTCATGAAACCGGAGTATGTCACCACTCAAGCGTGACAGGCCTTTTGCAAAACGGACAAACACTATTTTACGGTGTCGAACCATGTCCAGTGACCGCCCGATCTTCGTCGTCGGTTGCCCCCGCTCCGGCACGACGATGCTCCAGCTCATGCTGCACGCCCACCCCCGCATCGCGCTGCCGCCGGAGAACCGGTTCCTGCTTCCCGCGTATTCTCGCCGGTACGAGTTCGGCGACCTCGCCGAGCCGGAGCGGCGCCGCGCCCTGGCCCGGTTCATCGTGAGCACCCCGCAGTTCGGCGACCTCGGCCTCGACCCCGATACCACGGTGGAGGCGATCGTCGCGGCGCCGCCGACGCTCGGCTCCGCCCTCGGCACGGTCTTCAAGCTGTACGCGGACCGCTTCGGCAAGCCACGCTGGGGCGACAAGCGCCCGGCCTACCTGCGCAATCTCCCGGTCATCCGGCGGCTCTTCCCGGACGCTCAGATCATCAACATCATGCGGGACGGCCGGGACTGCGTGGCCTCGCTGCGCGAGACGCCCTGGGCCCCGGCCGACCTGGACACGATGATCGACTACTGGGCGCGCTCCGCCGATGCCTCGCTACGGGCCGCGCGGCGTTACCCGTCCGACGTCTACCACCAGGTCCGCTATGAGGACCTGGTGACCGACCCCGGTACGCACCTGCGGGAGATCTGCCGCTTCCTGGGCGAGGAGTTCGACACCGCGATGGCGCGCCCGGCCGAACTCGCGCCGGTGGCCGTGCCGGAGTACAAGACCTGGCACGCCCTGACCCGCTCGGACGTGACCGACGAGCGGGTGGCGAGCTGGCGGCGGCGCCTGACGCCGGACGAGATCAGCCGCTGCGAGGCGATCTTCGGCGACCGGCTCACCCGCTTCGGCTACCAGCTCTCCACCGCGGGCCACCGCGGCCCCCGGGTCCGGGCCACCCGCACCTGGCTCGCCGTGCGCGACCGGCTCGGCCCGGCCCGGCTGCGCGCCGAGGACGTGCGCGGCCGGTTGCGCGCCCGCCGGCGGGGCCCGGCGCTGGCGGCACGCGAGGACTGACGGCCGCCGGACCGGTAGCTCAGGAACCGGTGTAGGCGGCGAACGTCGCGGCGGCCCGGGCGCGGGCCACCGCCGGGTCCTCGCCGGCCGCGATGTCGGCCTCGGCCCACCGCTCGCTGCTCAGCCGCATGAACGTCGTGCCGTCCTCGGAGGCCGTCCAGGCCGTGATCGCGTCGTTGTCCCGCGGTGCGTCCGGTGCGCTCAGGTGCATGGCGAGGCCGAGCAGGCCGGAGTCCCAGCCGACGCCCGTGGCGCCCGGGCCGAACCGGGTCCAGTGGTCGTCGACGTGCATGATGTGGCTCAGCTCGAACCGGGTCCGGCTCGGGCCCTCCTCGATCAGCCGGACCTCGATCCAGCTGACCTGACCGGCGAACTCCCACGTCGCGTCGTACGCCCGGGGACGCTCGCAGCTGGTGATGGTGCCGCCGGCGTTCCCCTCGAGCTGATACTTACCGCCCTCGCGCAGCTCGCCGGAGACCGGCAGGAACCAGCGCGCGATCCGCTCCGCGTCGGTGACCACGTCCCACAGATCGTCGAGATCCGTGTCGTACGCCTGGCTGATCGTCAGGACCCGCGCCTCTCCGGCATCGAGCACCCGGGTGCCGAGCGTCCGGCGTACGTCACTGATCTGCTCTTTCGTGTCAATCATCGCTGGCTCCTGATGTCTGGGTGGGTGCGGCGAGCCGCCGCAGGCGCTTGCCCCGGGCCACCTCGGTGGTCATCGCGGCGAGGTGCGGCGTCCAGAAGCGCCGGAACGGCGCCAGCCACTCGTCCACCTCGCGCAGCGCGGTGTCGTCGACCGCGTAGAGCCGGCGGGCGCCGTCCGGGCGGACCGTGGCGAAGCCGTTGTCGCGCAGCACCTTGAGGTGCTGGGACACGGCCGGCTGGGTGATGCCGAACTCCGCCCGGATGGTGGCGGTCACGGCGCCGGAGGTCTGCTCGCCGGTGGCGAGCAGCTCCAGGATCCGGCGCCGGACCGGATCACCGAGGACGTCGAACGCGTGCACGGGCTCACCTTATCAGGAACAGCTTATATAAGTGCAAGGCTAAACAAGGAGCGCCGGGCCCGCCCGAAGGCGAGCCCGGCGCCGGTGGCGACCCGGATCGTGGGTACGGGCCGCCGTTCGGGACCGCTCTGGCGGGAGCGACCCCGAACGTCAGGCGGTGGGGAAGTTGTCCGCCGTGCGGATCCGCGACCGCATCAGGTTGCCGGACTCGGTCAGCACACCGGTGCCCGCGTAGGTGCTGCCGCTGCAGGTGCCCGGCTTGAGCGCTCCGCTGCCCTCACCCGCGTCGGAGAACGTCCAGTTCGCGTAGCCGATCTTCAGGCGGTCCAGCAGATCGAGCCAGGCGTTCGAGCTGGCCGTGTCGACCGCGCCGTCACCGGTGTAGGTCACCGTGCCGAACTCGGTCACGAACAGCGGCAGCGAGGCGGCCGCCCGCTCCACCTCGGCGCGGTAGTTGTCCTTGTGCGACGCCGCGTAGAAGTGGAACGTGTACATGATGTTGGAGGCGTTCACCGGGTTGCTGATGATCTCCGCCGAGGTCGAGCCCTCGGAGACGCCCAGCGACGACCAGCCGCGGGTGCCGACGATCACGACGGCGTCCGGGTCGTTCGCCCGGATCACCGGGATGACCTGCTCGGCGTAGTTCTTGATCTGCGCCCAGCTCACGCCGTTCGGCTCGTTGGCGATCTCGTAGATGACGTTCTTCTTGGCGGCGTTGCGGGCCGACACCTGGGCGAAGAAGGTCTTGGCCCGCTCCAGGTTGAACGCCGGGTCGCCCGGGTTCAGGATGTGGAAGTCGATCATCGCGTACATGCCGCGCGCCTCGGCCAGGTCGACCAGGTTGTTGACCTGCGAGGTGAAGCCGCCCGGGTTGGTCTCGTAGCCGCCTTCCTGGACGTACATCGCGATCCGGAAGAGGTCGGCGTTCCAGTCCTTGGCGAGGGCGTCGAGCGAGGTGCCGTTGTAGCAGTCGGCGAACCACTGCAGGCCGTGCGTGCTCATGCCGCGCAGCTGGATCGGCTTGCCGTACTGGTTGCAGAGGAAATTGCCGCAGACCCGGAGCTGCCCGTTGATCGCCACCGGCGTGCTGCCGGTGGGCGAAGACGGCGAGACCGACGCCGACGGCGAGACCGAGGGCGAGACCGACGGTGACGGCGGGACGTGCGGCGACCGGGTCGGCGAACTCGTCGGCGTCACCGTGCCGGTGCACGCCTTGCCGTTCACCAGGCAGCTCGTCGGCCGCCCGGTGCCGTTCGCGATGAAGCCGAAGCTGGCCGCGGAGTTCCCCGGAATCGTCGCGTTCCAGCCGGCCGGCGTGAACGTGTAGGTGCTCCCGGACACGCTCATCGTCGTGTTCCACGCCTGGCCGACGGTCGTACCGGCCGGCATGACCAGCTCGACCCGCCAGGTGCTGAGCGCCGTCGACGACTCGTTGCTGACCGTCACCTGAGCCTGGTATCCGCTGCTCCACGAGTTCGCGACGGTCACCGTCGCGGTCTCCGCGTTGGCCGGCAGCGCGACGAAGGCCGCGAACGAGGTGGCGGCCACGGCGAGGGCCGCGGCTAGGATGGTCTTCGCTCTGCGTTTCATGATCACCTCAGGGGGATGGGCGCGGAGCGCCGGGTGGGGCGGCGCCGGGGTAATCCGCGCTGGGAGCGCTCCCAGTTGGGCACCGACTCTAACCCGCGGATAGAAACCTGTAAAACGCAGAGGTACGCGTGACCGGCCGTCCCGCCGGACCGTGACCGTCCCGCCACGCCCGCGCGAGCCGCCAGCGCCGTCCCGGCCCCAAGCGCGCCCGCCGGGAAAACGCGGGCCGGGACGCTCAATCCAGCGCGACCGGCACCGGATGCAGGGTGACCCGGACCGGGGTGCCGGGCGTCAGATCGGGAAGCCGCCCGCTGGGCACCTGCGCGACCACCAGCTGTTCCCCGACGGTGACCGTGACCCGGCTGGTCGGGCCGAGGAAGCTGCTGGTCAGCACCCGGGCCGAACCGGTCTCGTCGGGCGTCACGTCGACCGACTCGGGACGTACCAGTGCGGTCGCCGCTCCGCCGGCGTGCGCGGTCACCAGCGGCAGCCGGGTGCCGAGCACGTCGATCGTGTCACCGTCCACAGTGCCGGGCAGCCGGTTGCTGAGCCCCACGAAGTCGGCCACGAACGCGGTCGCCGGCCGCAGGTACACCTCGGCCGGCGCGGCCAGCTGCTCCAACCGGCCGGCCCGCATCACACCGACCCGGTCCGCGACCGCGAGAGCCTCCTCCTGGTCGTGCGTGACGAACAGCGTCGTCGTTCCGACCGACGTCTGAATCCGGCGGATCTCGTCGCGCAGCTGCACCCGTACCTTGGCGTCCAGCGCGGACAGCGGCTCGTCCAGCAGCAGCACCCGCGGTTCGATGGCGAGCGCGCGGGCCAGCGCGACGCGCTGCTGCTGCCCGCCGGAGAGCTGGTGCGGGAACCGGCCGGCGAAGCCGGCCAGGCCGACCAGATCGAGCATGTCGCGGGCCCGCCGGGAGGCGTCGCGGCGGCCGCGCAGGCGCAGGCCGAACTCGACGTTGCGCTGGGCGTCCAGATGCGGGAAGAGGCTGTACGCCTGGAACACCATCCCCATGTTCCGCCGGTTGGCCGGCAGTCCGGTCACGTCCGTCCCGCCCACCAGGACCCGGCCGGCGTCCGCGTCGTCGAGCCCGGCGAGGATCCGCAGGGCGGTGGTCTTGCCGCAGCCGGACGGCCCGAGCAGGGCGATCAGCTCGCCCGGCTCGATCGACAGGTCCAGGTCGTCGAGGGCGTGCGTCTGGCCGAACGTGCGGCGCAGCCCGTCGAGGTGAACACCTACACCGGTCATCGGGACTCCCTCGCAGAGCGGTTGCCGAACAGGGAAAGCAGCAGAAGCAGGGCGAACGCCAGCAGCAGGGCGGCGAGCGAGACGGCCACCGACATGGTGGCGCTGCTCTTGCCCAGGTAGTCGATGGCGACCTGAAGGTTGGTGCGGTGCAGCAGCGACGCGATGGTGAACTCGCCGAGCACCAGGGCAACGGTGAGGAAGGCCGCGGAGAGCACCGCCGAGCGGATGTTCGGCAGGACCACCCGCCAGATCACCGTGGTCCAGCTCGCGCCGAGGCTGCGGGCCGCCTCGGCCAGGGTCCGCACGTCGATCGAGGAGAGCCCGGCGTCGATCGCCCGGTAGGCGTAGGGCAGGACCAGGATCGTGTACGCGAACACGAGCGTCAGAGACGAGCCGCCGAGGAAGTAGTTGACCCAGGCGTACACCGGGGCCAGCCCGACCACCAGCACGATCGCCGGGATGGTGAGCGGGAGCAGGCAGAGGAACTCGACGATCCGGCGCAGCCGGGGCAGGCGCAGGCGTACCCAGATCGCGGTCGGCACCAGCAGCACCAGCATGAGCAGCGAGGTGAGCGCCGCCTGGCCGAGCGAGGCGACGATACCGGCCGCGAGGTCGGGGTAGGTCTCGCTGAGCCGTGGCCAGTCGGCCAGCAGCGGCCACGTCTGGCTGTCCCGCGTGCTGAACTCGATCATCGCGATCAGCGGGAACACGAAGAACGTCCCGAGCACCACCAGCACGGCCCAGCGGAAGGCCCGTTGCCGGCGGGCCCGGCGTACGACTAACCCAGCCATCGGGCGGTCCTCTTCTGCAACAGCGAGTAGAGCGTCATCACGACGGCGACCACGATCACCATGCCCAGCGCCATGGCCTTGCCGAGGTTGGCTTGGCCGAGCACCACCTCGCTGGTCAGGGCACCGCGGATCTGCAGCGGCACGATCGGGCTGCCCTGGCTGACCAGGGCGGCTGCGGTGGCGTACGCGGAGAACGCGTTGGCGAACAGCAGCAGCGTCGCGCCGAGGAACGCCGGTGCGAGCAGTGGCCCGGCCACCCGGGTCCAGTACTGCCAGGTCGTCCCGCCCAGGCTCTCGGTCGCCTCGCGCCACTGTGGCCGGATCCCGTCCAGCGCGGGCAGGAACACGATCACCATGAGCGGGATCTGGAAGTACGTGTAGACGAGTGTCAGGCCGGGGAGTTCGAAGAGCCAGACGCCGTTCGCGTACGGATCGAAGCCGTGCTCGGTCAGCCAGAGGGTCAGGAAACCGGAGAGGCCGATCGTCGCCAGGAACGCGAAGGCGAGCGTCACCCCGCCGAACTGGGCGAGCACCCCGCACGCCGCGGTGACCACACGCCGCAGCAGGCCGCCGGTTTTCGCCGTGACCAGCGCGTACGCCAGCAATGCGCCGAAGACGGCGCCGATCAGCGCGCTGGCCGCGGAGAGCGTGATGGAGCGGCCGAAGGCCGCGACGATGTACTCGTCGCCCAGGGACCGGACGTTGGCCAGGGTGAACCCGCCGGCGTCGGCGGCGAACGCCCCGATCACCACGACCAGCGTCGGGATGACCAGGAAGATCGTCACGTAGGCGAAGAACGGCACCGTCCCGAGCAGTGCCGAGGCACCCCGCAGGCGTGGCCGCCGGGCCACGCGCTGCGGGGCGGCCGTGGCGATCTCAGCCAACGGCCTTGGCCCAGTTCGCGGCGAGGTACTCCTTCGCCTTGGTGTTCTGCGCCTCGGTCGGGATGACCGGCGTGCCCTCCACCTTCGGCAGCGCGCCGAACGCGGTCGCGTCGATCGTGCCGGCCTTCTGCATGGCGTCGGCCCGGACCGGTCGGGCGCCGCCCTTGAGCCACAGGTTCTGGCCCTCGTCGGAGTAGAGGAACTCCTGCCACAGCCGCGCGGCGGCCGGGTGCGGGGCGTCCTTGTTGATCGCCTGCACGTAGTAGGAGCCGAGCACCGCGTTCGACGGGACGAACGTCTTCCAGGTGGTCACCTTGGTGGCGCCGGCGGTGTTCAGATAGTCCCAGTCGAAGACGACCGGGGTCTGTCCGGACGCGATGGTGGCCGGGGTCGGGTCGACCGGCAGGAAGTTGCCGGCCTTCTTGAGCTGGCCGAAGAAGTCGACACCGGGCTTGACGTCCTCGGGCGAGCCGCCCTTGGCGACCGACACCATCTGCACACCGCCGAAGGCCGCGCCGGCCTGGGTCGGGTCGCCGTTGAGCGCGACCTTGCCCTTGTATTCCGGCTTCAGCAGGTCGTCCACGCTGGTCGGCGCCGGCACCTTGGAGCTGTCGTAGCCGATCGACATGTAGCCGCCGTAGTCGTTGACCCAGGCGCCGTCCGCGTTCTTCAGCCCGGCCGGGATCTCGTCGAACGTCGCCACCTTGTAGGGCGCGAACATCGCGACGTTGGCGGTCGCCACGGCGCCGCCCAGGTCGAACACGTCGGGTGCGGTGTCCTGGCCCTTGAGCTGGGTCGCCGCGTTGATCTCGTCCTGGCTGGAGCCGTCCGGCTGGGCCGAGTTGACCTTGAGGCCGTACTTGGCGCCGAAGGCCTTGATGATCTCGCCGTAGTTCGCCCAGTTCGGCGGCAGGGCGATGACGTTGAGCTGGCCCTCCTTCTTCGCCTCGGCGATCAGGGCGTCCAGGCCACCCAGGTCGGCCGCGCTGGTGGCGGTGGCCGCGCTGCTCGAGGCCGACTCCGACTCCTTCTCCGGCGGGGAGCAGGCGGCGGTGCCGAGGACCATGGTCGCGGCCGCCAGGGTGGCGGCGGCCGAACGGGACAGGGTGCGCACTGTTTGTTCCTCCTTCTGCGGCACCGCAATCGCGGTGCGCGCTGGTGGATCATGAAAGTGCTTGATGGAGGAGAGGCATACGGCAGGGAACCAGCCGACGACATTTTCTCTCCGCACTTTCGCATGCGCGGTGAGTGATCGAAAGTGATCGTTGGTAACGACGAGAAGGGCCCCGCCGTCGTCCCCTTGGCGGAGGGGAGCGATGGCGGGACCCTTCGACGCCGGCCGGTTTGCTGGGGACAAGACCGCCGGCGTTGCGTGTTCCTCTGTTAAGAGTGTCGGACCGGGTGGCTTCAGTTGCTCAATGTGACTCAGATCTCAGTCTCGACTGATATCAGCGTCCGCCGATGATCGTGGCAGACTCCACGATCGTGGAACCCCGCCCAGCTGTCCCGGCCCGGATCGCGGCGGCGCTCAGCGCGGGCGCGATCGCGGTCCACCTGGCCCTGGCCGGCGGCCACTCCGGGCACGCGCCGGCGGTCCTCGCCGGGCTCGCCGTGCTCGCCCTGGTCTGCGTGCCGTGCGGGATGAAGCTGTGGCGCCGGCCGGGCGACCGGGCCGCCTGGGTGAGCCTGCTGGCGCTCAGCGGGATCATGACGGTGCTCCACCTGGGACTGCGCCCTCAGGGCCTGATGCTGGTGGCGGTGCTGGCGGTCCCGGTCGGGCAGGTGGTTCTGGGGGCGGTGGTGGCTCTCAGACGGCCACGGGGCGCGCCCGATCGGTCGCCAGTTTGACCGCGATCACCCCGAGCATCGTGCCCATCAGGTAACGCTGCACCCGCAGCCAGCCGGGCCGCCGGGCCAGGAACACGGCGATGGTCCCGGCCGCGAGCACGATCGCCAGGTTCGCCGCCATGCTGACCAGCAGCTGCACCCCGCCCAGCAGGAAGCCCTGCGCCATCACGTGCCCGGCCGCCGGCTCGACGAACTGCGGGATCAGCGACAGGTACATCACTGCCGCCTTGGGGTTGAGCAGGTTGGTCACCAGGCCCATCGTGAACAGCCGGCCCGCCGAGTCGGCCTCCAGGGGCTGCGGCTCGAAGATCGAGGCGCCGCCCGGGCGCAGCGTCTTGAACGCCAGCCACGCCAGGTAGCCGGCGCCGGCCAGCTTGATCGCCGTGTAGAGCTCGGGCACCGCGACGAACAGGACGGAGAGCCCCAGGTTGGTGGCGGTGAGGTAGACGAGGAAGCCGAGCGCCACCCCGGCGAGCGAGACGATCCCGGCGCGCGGGCCCTGGGTGATGCTGCGCGAGACCAGGTACATCATGTTCGGCCCGGGGGTGAGGACCATGCCCAGGGCGACGGCGGAGACGGCGAGAATCGACGAGAGGGTGACCACCTCGCCACCCTCTCCCGGGTGCGGCACCCGCCGCGAGGACCAATCCCGAAGGAGTGGCTTCCGGGTGGGACGGGCAGAATGTCCGCATGCGCGACAGTGCAGAGTGGACAGACATCCGCCCGGGCCGGCAGGCCGACGTCCCCGCCGTGCTGGCGTTGCTGGACAGCGCCGTGCGGTGGCTGACCGCACGTGGCCGGCCTGGTCAGTGGGGCACCGAGCCGCTGTCCGGCAACCCGCGCCTGACCGCTCTGGTGGCCCGGATCGCCGCCGACGGCGGCCTGCACGTCGCGGTGCGTGGCGAGCGGGTGGTGGGCGCGCTGGGCTTCGGCGACCCACCGGCGTACGTGGCCCGCGCGGCCGAACCCGAGCTGTACATCGTGCTGCTCGTGACCGATCGCGACCACAACGGGCAGGGCATCGGCGCCCGGCTGCTCGAGCATGCCCGGACGGTCGCCGCGCAGGCCGGTGCCGGCTTGCTCCGGGTGGACTGTTACGCGGGCGACGACCAGGCGCTCGTCCGGTACTACGAGGGTCAGGGGTTCACCCGTACCCAGCGGTTCACCATGGCGCAGCCGGCCGATCCGTGGCCGGGCCAGGTGCTGGAGCAGCGACTGCCCTCGTGACGCCGCGGTGTGCCGGCGGGTGTCAGTGCCGCCGCTCGGCCCGGCGCCGGCCGCGCTTGGTGTTCTTCGGCGCGGGCACGTCGGCGACCAGCCGCTCCGGCCAGGTGACCCGGACCGCGCCCTGCGCGTCCCACTCCTCGGCCAGGTCGAGCAGGTCCCGCACCGCCTCGTTGACCTGCTCGTCGGTCCACGGGAACGCGCCGGAGTCGAGCACCGCCCAGGCGTCGCGCGCGAGGACCGGCACCTTGGTGGTGTCGCCCTCCTCGACCGCGCGGTGCACCACGTCGGCGATCAGTTCGGCCAGCCCGAGGGTGCGTTTGTTGGCATCCAGCAGGCGCTTGCTGCGGTCCGCGGCGTCGTAGCGTGGCTTACCGCTGAGCAGCCGCATGTTCGGGAACACACCGCCGGCCGCGATCGATCCGAAGACCCCGCCGGACATCCCCAGGCACCGCTCGGTGGCGAAGCAGGCGAGCTCGTGCGGAACCCGGTGCGCCCGGTCGGTGCCGGGTATCTGGAGCACCACCCCGTCGTCCCGGTGCACTGTCGCCACCGGCTCGCCGATGGTGCTGTGAGCGAACAAGATTTGCATCCGGTAATAGTGCCATCACTGACCGCGACAAGTCATCGACCGGAGAAGATCGACTCTGCGGGGCGGTGCCGCTGGCCAGCGCGTCTGTCCACTGAGGGGGGTCATCCGGGGGCGCCGGAGAGGCGCCCCCGGATATCGATCAACGAGCCTCGTGCCCGCCCTGAGCGGCGAGCTTGGCCGCGGCCACGGTGGGTGCCGGGGCCGGGAACGAGTCCTTGGTACGGGCCAGCGTGTACACCCCGTGCGCCGCGGCGTCGCCGAGCTCACTCAGCGCCCGCTTGTTCAGGTTGGTGATGTCGTCGCAGGCCAGGTGGTAACACGGGTCGTACGGCTGACCGGCGGTGCCGCCGTACTCGGTCGCCTGCTCGGCGGTCTTGACGCCCTCGGCACCGCTGAACAGGCCGCCGGCCGGGATCCCGACCGCGATGAACGGCCCGTAGTCGGAGCGGCCGTTGAACGGGCTCGGGTCGCTGGCCAGGCTCTGAGCGGTGAAGTAGTCGGTGAACACCTTCTCGATCTCGCCGGAGCCGGCCGGTCCGGCGGTGCCGGTGTCCGATCCGTCCCCGTCGTAGACGAACCGCACGTAGTTCGGCGAGCCGACCATGTCGAAGTTCAGGTTGGCGAAGATGGTCTCCCGCTGCGCCTCGCTGAGCTGGGCCACGTAGTGCTCCGAGCCGAGCAGGCCGGACTCCTCGGCACCCCAGAACGCGAACCGCAGCTGCTGCCGCGGCTTGATCTTCAGCTTCGCGATCTGCTCGGCGATCTCCAGGATGGTGGCCGAGCCGCTGCCGTTGTCGTTGATGCCCGGACCGACCGAGACCGAGTCGAGGTGGGCGCCGACCACGAGCACCCGGTCCGGGTCGCCGCCCCGGCTGTCCGCGATGATGTTGCTGGTCGAGGCGCCCGCCCGGTTCTCGGTGCTGGTACGCACCCGGACCGTCACCGCACCGGCGTCGGCGGCCGCGTCGAGCGCGCTGCCGTCGGCGAAGCTCAGGCCGACCACCGGGACTGTGACCGGACCGCCCAGGGTGCCGGTGAGCAGCTCCTGGCGGCCCGGCTGGCCCTCGTTGAAGATGATCACCGCGTCGTAGCCGGCGGCCTGCGCGTTCTGCGCCTTCACCGCGAAGTCGCAGCCGCCGCGCTGGACCAGCGCGACCTGGGGTTCGGTCGCCGAGGCCGGGGTGAAGTCGGCGGGCGCGCAGCCGGCGGCCGAGCTCGGCTCCGCGGTGGGAGGGAGCACGTTGTTCAGCGCCGGGACGACCCGCCCGGTCACGTCACCGGTGCCGGAGTAGTCGAAGGTGTGGGTCTCGTACACCACGCTGGCCGGGGAGACCTGGGACAGCTGGGCGGGCGCGAGCTCCCGGTAGAACGGGAAGGTGAACTTCTGCTCGGTGACCCGGTAGCCCGCCTTGCGGAGCACGCTCGTGACGTAGGCGGCGCTCGCGTCGTACCCGGGCAGGCCGGAGGCCCGGGTGCCGCCGTTCCGGTCGGCGATCTTCTGGAACGCGCGCAGGTGCTCGGTCACGCCGGTCACGGTCACCGCCTCGCGGAGCCGCTTGCTGCTGTCGCCGTACCCGCCCGCGTCCGCCGGTTGTGCGGCGAGCGTGACGAGCAGGGTCGCGATGACGGGGATGGCCAGTTTGCGCAACGGATCTCCTCTGTATGACGACTGTGGCATCGAGGGTGGTCAGCGGGGTGAGATTAACCGACCTGGATCAAGGCCGAAAGCGGAGCGGTGCCGCCGTGTCACTCTTGGTATGTCCTCAACTGGCAGTAGGGGCGGAGGAGAGCATGTCCGAGGCGAGCTTCGCACGGCCGCGCAGCGAGATCTTCGAGTACGCCGGAGCAACCATCGAAATGGTGGACGTGACCACGCTGCTCGCGGCGGCGCGGGTCAACCCGGTCGAGTTGCTGCGCCGCGCGACCTGGCCGGCACCGGTGCAGCGGGTGGACCTGACGGTCTCCGGCGCGGACGACCCGGCCGGCCCGGTGCACGTCTTCACCGCCCTGATCAGCGCCCGGGCCGAGCCGATGTCCACCGAGCGGATCCGCAAGCTGGTGCTCGGGCAGGACCCGCTCGGCGTGCTGCTGGCGAAGCGGATCGCGGCGGGGGACCCGGTGGCCACCCGGATCGTGGACGGTGTCGGCACGGCCGCCGCGGCGGCGTACCGGAAACTGGGTCTTGATCGGCCGGCCGGCCCGGCGGCCGGGCGCGAACCCGGTGTGCTCGCCGACGCCGCCGTGGGCCTGCAGGCCACCGTGACCTACGAGGAGGACGGCACCGTCGCCCGGCTGGAGGCCCGGATGCCGCGCGACGAGGTCGGCCCGGACCACCTGCGCGCCTTCATCACGCTGACCCTGCAGGCGGTGATCGAGCTGACCGAGCCGGACGCGCTGCGCGGCCGCCGCTATGTGATCAGCCGGGAGGCGCTGCCGAAGGTGCCGGTGACCACCCAGACGGTCACCCTGGACATGGTCGGCGGACTCGCCGACGTGGTCGCCGAACTGCGCCAGATCGCGATCTCGTTCCGGCATCCGGAGGCGATGGCGCGCTGGGGCGCGCGCCGGCCGCAGGGCCTGCTGATGTACGGGCCACCCGGTACCGGCAAGACGATGCTGTCCCGGGCCCTGGCCAACGAGATCGGCGCCGACTTCCGGGAGATCCGCACCCCGGAGATCCTGGACAAATGGCTCGGTGGCTCGGAGCGCAACATCAAGCAGATCTTCCGGGACGCCCGCCGCTACCGGGTGCCGACGCTGATGCTCTTCGACGAGTTCGACTCGATCGTCAGCTACGCGGGCGCCGGCGGTGACGCGGCGAGCCAGGCGCTGAACGCCGTGGCCGGCATCTTCAAGCAGGAGATGAACGATCTGATCGAGGCGAACCCGAACGTCATCGTGGTGGCGACCACGAACTTCCCGCACCGGGTGGACGAGTCACTGATCCGGTCCGGCCGGTTCGACGTCAAGATCAGCGTGCCGAAACCGGACGAGGTGAGCCGGGCGGAGATCTTCCGCAAGATGATCCGCGGCCTGATCGCGGCGCACGAGAACCCGGGCTTCCGGATGTTCGCCGACGACCTGGACCCGGCCGCCCTCGGCGTGGCCAGCACCGGGATGACCGGCGCCGACATCAAGGAGGTGCTGCGCCGGGTCCAGCTGGCCAAGGCGATGCAGGAGGCGCGTACCGGCAAGGCCGAGCCGATCACGCAGCAGGAACTGCTCGATGCCGTCCGTAACCTGCGTTAGCGGGCGCCTCGGCCGGGCGGCCGAAGTGGTAGCCCTGCGCCCGCCGGTACCCGAGCCGGTACAGCTCGGCGGCCTGTTCGGCGGTCTCCACTCCCTCGGCGACCGCGACCAGGCCGAGGCCGTGCGCCACCTGGATCAGCGAGGTCGCGATGACGGCGTGCCGGCCGGCCATGGTCACGTTGTCGACGAACGACTTGTCCACCTTGAGGATGCTCACCGGCAGCGTCTGGAGCAGGCCGAGTGACGAGTGGCCGGTGCCGAAGTCGTCCAGCGCGATGTCCACGCCGAGCGCGGTGAGGTCGTGCACCGTGCGTACCGCGGCGCCGCCGCCGAACACGGCGGTCTCGGTCACCTCGACGATCAGGTGGCCCGGGTCCATCCCGGTCTCGGCCAGCACCGCCGCGACCAGGTCGACGAAGCCGGGCTCGGCGAGCTGGCGGGCGGAGACGTTGACGCCGATCCGGTCCGGGGCCACCCCGTCGCGCAGCCACGTCATGTACTGCGCGCACGCGGTCCGCAGGATCCACTCGCCGAGTTCGACGATCAGGCCGTTCCGCTCGGCGACCGGGATGAACCGGTCCGGGCCGACGTGTCCGCGTACCGGGTGCCGCCAGCGGATCAGGCTCTCCACCGACGCGACCCGGCCGTGCGGTAGCTCCACGATCGGCTGGTAGACCAGGTGGAACTCGCCCCGGTCGAGGCCGGCCCGCATCTCCGCGCCGAGCCGGGCCTCCTCGCCGGCCTGGTCGTCGAGCTCGGGGGAGTACCGGCGACGGCGGCCGCCGGCCTTCGCCGCGTACATCGCCACGTCGGCGCGGCGCAGCACCTCGCCCGGGTCGTCGGTGTCGGTGTCGTCGGCGATGCCGATGCTGGTGCTGACCAGCACGTCGTGGCCGCCGGCCCGGACCGGCCGGTGTACCGCTGCGTGCAGTCGCGCGGCTAGATCGTCGCAGGCGGCGGCGGTGCACTCGGGCGGGAGCAGGATGGCGAACTCGTCCCCGCCCATCCGTGCCACGAGCGCCCCGGACGGTATCTCCGCGGCGAGCCGCTGGGCGATGCCGATCAGCAGCTCGTCGCCGGCGGCGTGCCCGAACCGGTCGTTGACCGCCTTGAAGCCGTCCAGGTCCAGCAACAGCACCTGCGGTGAACCGGCCGCGACGGCGTCGGCCAGCCGCCGCACGAAGCGGCGCCGGTTGGCCAGGCCGGTCAGCTCGTCGCGCATGGCCAGGTCACGCAGCCGGAGCGCCTGCACCTGAACCTGGTTGACCAGGCCCCACATCCGGGCCACCACCAGCAGGAAGAGGGCGACCGCCCCGGCGCCGATCGCGGCCCAGGCGATGCCGTCGCCGGCCGTGCCCTGCCAGATCAGCAGTGCCGGGGCGAGCAGGGTCGCCGCGGCCAGCATGGCCAGCCGGCGGGCGCCGACCCGGTGCGCGGCGATGCCGGTGTCCGGTCGCCGCCGCATCGACGGGTGCAGCGCGGCCGCGCCCCAGCAGACGTACGCCAGCAGGAAGCCGGCGTCGAAGATGCCGCCTTCCCAGTCCCCGGCGCTGGACAACACCGTGTAGAAGATGTCGCAGACCAGCATGAACGAGGCTCCGACCGCCAGCAGCCGCAGGCTCGGGGTGCGGTTCTCCGCTCGGGTCAGCATTCGCGCGACCGCGGCCGTCAGCATCACGTCGGCGACCGGGTACCCGATCGTGGCGATCCGCTCCAGCAGCGGGGTGCCCGCCTCCTGGAGCGTCGGGCCGACGACGAAGACCCAGTAGACCAGGCCGATCCCGGTGGAGATCACCGCCGCGTCGATCAGCCCGGTCCGGTCCGGGCCGCCGTTGCCGCGGCCCAGCAGGGCCAGGCCTGCGAACAGCACCGGGTACGCGCACAGGTACAACAGGTCAGCCCACGACGGGTACGGGTACTCGCCGAGCCGGTGCTCGGTCACGTCGTAGCAGATGTCACCGGAGATGAAGATCGCCAGCCCGGCCGCGAGCACCCACCAGGCGGTGCCGTGTTCCGGCCGGTTCCGGCGGATCCCGGCGACCATCGCCACGACCGCCGCCACGCCGATGGTGTTGTAGTAGAACCTCTCGGCCAGGGAGCCGTCCGGCAACAGCGAATAGGCGGTCGCGGCGGGTATCGCCACGGCCGACCAGATTGCCCAGAGAGGGAACCGCCCGATTCGCACGTGTTGCCATCGACCGCGGCGGGTCCTGGTTGAGAGCGAGCGAGTTGCTACTCGGGTGCCGCCGCCCGCTCCACGATCGCGGCGAGGTCCGCGGACGGCGACAGCGTGCCGAAGGTCTGCCCCCAGTCGCCGCCGAGCCGGCTGGCGCAGAACGCGTCGGCGACCGCGGCCGGCGCGTGGCGTACCAGCAGCGAACCTTGCAGAACCAGGGCCATCCGTTCCACCACCCGCCGGGCCCGGGCCTCCGGGTCGCTGGTGTCGGCGAGCCGCTCGCGCAGGTCGGCGACGGCCGCGTCGAGGTGCCGGTCGGCGCCGGCGGCCGCGCCGGCCTCGGCGAGGAACGCCTCCACGCTCTCCGGCGCGCGGCGCATCGCCCGCAGCACGTCGAGCGCCTGCACGTTGCCGGAGCCCTCCCAGATCGAGTTGAGCGGCGCGTCCCGGTAGAGCCGGGGCAGGCCGGAGTCCTCGACGTAGCCGTTGCCGCCCAGGCACTCCAGGGCCTCGCCGACCACGGCCGGCTGGCGCTTGCAGACCCAGAACTTGCCGACCGGGATGGCCAGCCGCCGCAACGGCTCGTTCCGGTCGACCGCGCCGGCCAGCCGGATGGCCAGGGCGGTCGCCGCCTCCGACTCGAGGGCCAGATCGGCGAGCACGTTGCGCATCGCCGCCTTCTCCACCAGCGGCCCGCCGAACGCGGCGCGGTGCCGCGCGTGGTGGATCGCCTGGGTCAGCGCGGCCCGCATCCCCGAGGCCGAGCCGATCACGCAGTCCAGGCGGGTCATCGCGACCATCTCGATGATCGTGCGTACGCCCTGGCCCTCGGCCCCGACCAGCCAGGCGACCGTGCCGTCGAACTCCGGCTCACTGCTGGCGTTGCTGCGGTTGCCGAGCTTGTCCTTGAGCCGCTGGATGCGGAACACGTTGCGGGTGCCGTCCGGCAGCACCCGGGGGACCAGGAAGCAGGAGAGACCGCCCGGTGCCTGGGCCAGGACCAGGAACAGGTCGCACATCGGGGCGCTGGTGAACCACTTGTGCCCGCGCAGCGTCCAGGTGCCGTCGCCGGCCGGGGCGGCGGTGGTGGTGTTGGCGCGAACGTCCGAGCCGCCCTGCTTCTCGGTCATGCCCATGCCGGCGAGCAGTCCCCGCTTCTGCCCGGGGGTACGCAGGCCGGGGTCGTACACCCGGCTGGTCAGCAGCGGCTCGTAGACGGCGGCCAGCTCCGGGCTCTGCCGCAGCGCCGGCACCACCGCGTAGGTCATCGAGATCGGGCAGGCGTGGCCGGCCTCGACCTGCGACCACACGTGGAAGCCGGCGGCGCGGGCCACGTGCGCGCCGGGGCGCGGGTCGGCCCAGGCGGCGCCGGCCAGCCCTTCGGCGACGGCCACGTCCATCAGCCGGTGCCAGGACGGGTGGAACTCCACCTCGTCGAGGCGGTGGCCGTACCGGTCGTGGGTCAGCAGGCGTGGCTCGTACCGATTGGCCTCGTCGCCCCACCGCTGGGCCTGCTCGCCGCCGGCCAGCCGGCCCAGCCGGTGCAGGTCGGCGACCGCCCAGCCGGCGCCCTCACGCTCGGCCGCCTCGAGCAGTGCGGCGTCGGCGGCGACATCGTGGCCGGCCAGCGGCGGCGGCTGGTTGAACACCTCGTGGGTGCTGCCGGAGGAGGTTGCTGTGGTGGCGGTCACGGGCCGAATCTACTCGCCGGTAACCGGCTTGGTAAGTGCACACCCGCACAGGCGCTTCGCAGGCTGGATGTGGGGTAATAGGCCGCGATGCGGCCCGACCAGGAATTCACCCTCGAGGTACGCACCACCGCGGTGGCTGCGGCGGCACCGATCCTGCTGGTCCCGTTCGTCCTGATCGCCGCCCTGGTCGCGGGCAGCTACCAGCCGCTGCACGACTTCGACCGCCGGGTCACCGACCGGATGCACGAGGTCGCCGTCGGCCACCCGGGCTGGGCGGACGCGATGGCGTGGTGGAGCCTGATCTTCCACCCGACCACCTGGCGGATCGCCGCGGCGCTGCTGATGGTCTGGCTGTGGCGGCGGCACGCCCGGCCCCTGGCCATCTGGGTGGGTGCCACCATGGCCGCGGGTGCGCTGCTCGGCGTACTCCTGAAACTGCTCTTCGGGCGGCATCGCCCGGACCTGCTCGATCCGGTGGCGCAAGCCGCCGGATACGCGTTCCCGTCCGGCCACGCCCTCACCAACGCGCTCGGCGCGGCGGTCTTCCTGATGGTGCTGCTGCCGCTGGTGCGCGACCGCCTGCTCGCCCGCGCGGGCCTCTGGTTCGCCGCGCTGGTCATCCCGCTGGTCACCGCGTTCACCCGGGTCGCGCTGGGCGTGCACTGGGCCAGCGACGTGGTGGCCGGTCTGCTCTTCGGTGTCGCCCTGGCCGCGCTCACCGCCTGGGCGTTCGTGTACCGGGTGAGACCGCGACGTGTCCGGGAGAGCGTGCCTGGGTAGTGAAGCGCCCGTGGCAACCACATTGAAGCGAATGGTTCTGCCGATCGCCGCGCTGCTGCTGTTCATGATCGGCCTTGGCGTGCTGCTGACCCGAGCCGCTGCCCACCTGTGGCCGTTGACCATCGAGGACGGTGTGAACCGGGAACTCGCCGGGGGACGGACCGAGGGGATGACCGACGTCTCGTACGTCGTCAGCGGGGTGGCGAACACGCCCTGGATCATCGCGGTGACCGCCACGGTCGCGCTGATCCTGTGGCTGGTGCTGCGTTCCTGGCGGGAGCCGCTGTTCCTGTGCCTCGCGGTGACCGCGCAGGCGCTGGTCTTCTACTTCACCACGGTGGCCATCGACCGGCCCCGCCCCGCCGTGCAGCGCCTGGACGAGTCGCCGCCGACCTCCAGCTTCCCGTCCGGGCACACCTCGGCGGCCGTCGCGCTCTACATCGGACTGGCGGTGCTGCTCGCCGGCATGGCCCGGCACACCTGGGTCAAGGCGCTGTGCTGGGCACTCGTCCTGGTGCCGATCGGGGTGGCGCTGGCCCGGATGTACCGGGGCATGCACCACCCGAGCGACGTGGTCGCCGCCTTCATCAACGGCGTGACCTGCGTGATCGTCATGTCGCGTGCGCTGCTGGACCGGAGCTTCCCACGCCGTGCCGAGCGCCGGATCAACGGCGCCCGGCCCCGGCTGGCGACTCAGTAGCGCAGCTGCGGTGCGTCGATCTCCTCCCAGCGGGCCCGCAGCTCGGCGACGAGCTGCGGGTGCTTGGCGGCGAGGTTGGCCTGCTCGCGCGGGTCGTTCTCGATGTCGTACAGGGCGTCCCCGCCGGTCGCGCTGAGCCGCAGGTACTTCCACTTGCCGCGGCGCAGCGCGCGGTTCGCCCGGGTACGCCAGAACAGGTCCCGCTCCGGCGCCTCCGCCCCGCGCAGCAGGTAGCCGGCCAGGCTGGCACCGTCCAACGGGTACTCCGGGTGCGGCTTCGCCCC
Source organism: Actinoplanes aureus (assembly GCF_015704865.1). Taxonomy (GTDB): domain Bacteria; phylum Actinomycetota; class Actinomycetes; order Mycobacteriales; family Micromonosporaceae; genus Actinoplanes; species Actinoplanes aureus. The sequence goes on from NZ_JADQTO010000005.1 coordinate 45,973, forward strand.
GGCGATCTCGAGCAGCGTCGCCGTCCAGTCGTGGGTGACCACCGGGACGTGGCTGACCTGGCCGCCACGGACGCGGGCCGGCCACCGCAGGATCGTCGGCACCCGGATGCCACCCTCGTTGAGGCTCGCCTTGTTGCCGGACAGCGGCCAGTTGTACGAGAACCGCTCGCCGCCGTTGTCGCTCTGGAAGATCACCAGGGTGTCGCGCTCCTGGCCGGTCTCGCGCAGCGCGGTGAGCACCTGGCCGATGCGCCGGTCCAGGTTCTCCACCATCTTCCGGTACGTCTGAAGGGACCCGCCGTCGCGGTGGAAGATGGCCTGCGAGTCGCCGGCCTTGATCCGCGCGGTGATCTCCTCGCTGACGGCCCGGTCCCCGGGCGCCTCCCACGGCCAGTGCGGACTGGTGAAGTTGAGGTTGAGCAGCCAGGGCGCGGAGTGCTTGCGCCGCACGAACGACTCGGCCCGGTCGGCGATGACGTCGGTGTAGTACCGGCCGTCGTTCTCCACCGGGGTCTCGCCCTCGTACAGGTCGTACTCGCCCATGTGGCTGTACTTCGAGTAGTAGTCGACGCCACCGGAGTAGTTGCCGAAGAACTCGTCCCAGCCGACCCGCAGCGGGCTGAAGTTCGGCAGGAACCCGCCGTGCCACTTGCCGAACAGGGCGGTGGCGTAGCCGGCCGCCTTCAGCAGCGAGGCGAGCGTCGGGTGCGAGGCCGGGATGCCGTCCCGCTCGTTCACGCTGCCGATCGGCTCGGGCAGGCCACCGGCGGTGCGGCCCGGGTAGCGGCCGGTGTAGAAGGCGACCCGGGTGGGTGAGCAGACGGCGCCGGAGGAGTAGCCGTCGGTGAAGCGCACGCCGCCCTTGGCCAGCCGGTCCAGGTGGGGCGTCTCGATGTCCGGCGAGCCGTAGCTGCTCAGGTCCGCCCAGCCCAGGTCGTCGGCGAGGATGAACAGGATGTTCGGGCGCTTCGAGGAGCCCGGCCTGGCCTGGAACGGCCGCTCGTCGCTGCCGGCGGCACCGGCCGGTTCGGCGGTGAGGGCGGTCGCGGCGGCGGCTCCGGCGAGAGCGCCGAAAACGCCGCGCCGGGTGGTCCCACGGTTGGTCACGTCATCTCCAGTGGATCGAGGTAGGCCGACAATATCCATAGGATAGATAGGAGTAAAGGAGTTACCTCTCCGCTGGAACCGGGGCCGTGGTGCGAGAGCATGTGAGCCATGACGCAGCTGACTGGACAAGAGATCGCCGAGCGGGCGCCGCGGGGGTGGAGCTATCTGCTGGGTGCCCTGCGGACGCGGCTACCGACCGGGGACTTCGCGACCGGGCTGGCACTGGTGAACGCGATCGGCGCGGCGGCCGAGGCGGCGGACCATCACCCCGACCTGGACCTGCGGTACACGTACGTCGACGTCTCCCTGGTCAGCCATGACGTGGGCGCGGTGACCGGGCGGGATCTGCGGCTCGCGGCGACGATCAGCGAGCTGGCCGCCGAGGCGGGCGTCACCGCGGACGCCGCCGGGCTGACCCGGCTGGAGCTGGCGCTCGACAGCCCGGACCAGGCCCGGATCATGCCGTTCTGGGCGGCGGTGCTGGGCGGCGAGGCGAAGAGCGGCGAGGTGGCCGACCCCGCCGGGACGCTGCCGGTCCTCTGGTTCCAGGAGTCCGGCGACGAGGAACCGCGCCAGCGCTGGCACCCCGACCTGTGGGTCGATCCGTCCGAGGTGCAGCCCCGGATCGATGCCGCGATCGAAGCCGGCGGCACGCTGGTCAGCGACGCCGAGGCGCCCAGCTTCTGGGTGCTCGCCGACCCCGAGGGAAACCGGGTGTGTCTGTGCACCTGGCAGTCCCGGAGCTGAACACGCGAAGAGGCGGGGTGGCCCGAGCCACCCCGCCTCGCCGCACCGGATCAGGCCGCGACAGTAGCCTGATCGGTGACCGGAGCCGTGCACCCGCCGGCCAGGTGCCGGAGGTAAGCCGGCAGGGTCAGGAACTCCGGGCAGGTCCGCTCAGTGAGCAGGACCACGAGCAGGGTCCGCGCCTGGCCGAAGCAGCGGGCCGCTTCCTCGTCCAGCGCACCGGTCTCGCTGAGCACGTCGAGCTCCTCGCGAAGCATCCGGGTGACCAGGGTGGCGGTCACCGGCACGCCGTAGTCGGTCGGCGTACCCGAGGAGATCCACTGCCAGAGCTGCGCGCGGCAGATCTCGGCGGTGGCCGCGTCCTCCATCAGCCCGCCGAGCGCGACCGCGCCCCGCCCGCCGAGCCAGGCGGCGATGTAGCGCAGCGCCACGCTGCAGTTGTTGCGCAGCGCCACCTCGCTGACCGAGACGTCGGCGGACTTGATGCCCAGCAGGTCGGACGCGGTGACCCGCACGTCGTCGCGCTTGCGCACGATCTGGTGCGGCTCGTCACCGAGCCACTGGTCGAACACCTCACGGCAGGTCTCGACCAGGCCCGGGTGCGCCACCCAGGAGCCGTCGAAGCCGTCGCCGACCTCGCGCCGCTTGTCCTGACGGACCTGGTTGAGCGCCCGCTTCGCGGCGACCGGGTCGCGGCTGGGCACGACGGCGGCCATGCCGCCGATCGCGTGGGCGCCGCGCTTGTGGCAGGTCTTGACCAGCAGTTCGGTGTACGCCCGCATGAACGGCGCGGTCATCGTGACCTGGGACCGCTCCGGCAGAACCACGTCCGGCCGGTTCTTGATCATGCTGAACAGGTAGTCCCAGCGTCCCGCGTTGAGCCCGGCCGAGTGCTCCCGCAGCTCGTACAGGATCTCCTCCATCTCGAAGGCCGCGTTGATCGTCTCGATCAGGACGGTGGCCCGGATGGTGCCGCGCGGGATGCCGAGGTACTCCTGCGCGTAGACGAAGACGTCGTTCCAGAGGCGGGCCTCCAGGTGCGACTCCAGCTTCGGCAGGTAGAAGTACGGTCCGCTGCCCCGGTCGATCTGCTTCTGCCCGCAGTGGAACAGGTACAGGCCGAAGTCGAACAGCGAGGCGGAGACCGCCCGGCCGCCGATCCGCAGGTGACACTCCGGCAGGTGCCATCCCCGCGGCCGGACCATGATGGTCGGGACCTGGTCGCCGACCTCGTAGCGCCGGCCGTCGGGGGCGGTCCAGTCCAGCGTGCCGTCCAGCGCGTCCTTCAGGTTGATCTGGCCGACGATCACGTTGTCCCAGGTGGGCGACGTGGCGTCCTCGAAGTCGGCCATCCAGACCTTCGCGCCGGAGTTGAGCGCGTTGATGGTCATCTTGCGCTCCGGCGGACCGGTGATCTCCACCCGCCGGTCGGTGAGGTCCGGGGCGGCCGGGGCGACCTGCCAGGACAGGTCGTCCCGGATGTGCTGGGTGGAGGTGAGGAAGTCCAGGTCGGTGGTACGGGTGGCCCGGCGGCGCCGGCGGCGCTCCAGCAGCTGCACCCGGCGGGCGCCGAACTCGCGGTCAAGCGCCACGATGAACTCGACGGCCTCGGGAGTCAGGATCTCGGAGTAACGGCCGGCGGTCGTACCGGTGATGGTGATCTCTTCGGCGCCCATTTTTCGTCCTACCCGTCTTCCCTTAGAACTGCTCGGCCTCGGTGGAACCCGACAGGGCGGTGGTGGAGCTCTCCGGGTTCAGCGCGGTGGAGACCGCGTCGAAGTAGCCGGTGCCGACCTCCGCCTGGTGCTTGGTGGCGGTGTAGCCGTCGGCCTCGGCCGCGAACTCCGCCTCCTGGAGCTTCACGTAGGCCGTCATGCCGGTCTCGGCGTAGCCCTTGGCCAGCTCGAACATCGAGTGGTTGAGGGCGTGGAAGCCGGCCAGGGTGACGAACTGGAACTTGTAGCCCATCGCGCCGAGCTCCTTCTGGAACCGGGCGATGTCGGCGTCGTCCAGGTTGCGCTTCCAGTTGAACGACGGCGAGCAGTTGTAGGCGAGCATCTTGCCCGGGTGCTTGGCGTGCACGGCCTCGGCGAACCGCTTGGCGAACTCCAGGTCCGGCTTGCCGGTCTCGACCCAGAGCAGGTCGGCGTAGTCGGCGTAGGCCACACCGCGGGCGATCGCCGACTCCTCGCCGGGACGCACCCGGAAGAAGCCCTCGGCGGTGCGCTCGCCGGTGAGGAACGGCTTGTCGCGCTCGTCCACGTCGGTGGTGATCAGGTCCGCCGCCAGGGCGTCGGTCCGGGCGATCACCAGGGTCGGGACGCCGGCCACGTCGGCCGCGAGGCGGGCGGCGTTGAGCGTACGGATGTGCTGCTGGGTCGGGATCAGAACCTTGCCGCCCAGGTGGCCGCACTTCTTCTCGCTGGCCAGCTGGTCCTCCCAGTGCACGCCCGCGGCACCGGCCGCGATCATGCCCTTCATCAGCTCGAACGCGTTGAGCGGGCCACCGAAGCCGGCCTCCGCGTCGGCGACGATCGGGGCGAACCAGTCACGCTCGTACTTGCCGTTCGAGGTGTCGATCTGGTCGGCGCGCAGCAGCGCGTTGTTGATCCGGCGGACCACCGCGGGCACCGAGTTCGCCGGGTAGAGCGACTGGTCCGGGTAGGTGTGGCCGGAGAGGTTCGCGTCCGCCGCGACCTGCCAGCCGGACAGGTAGATCGCCTTCAGGCCGGCGCGCACCATCTGGGTGGCCTGGCCACCGCTGAGGGCGCCGAGCGCGTTGATGTAGTCCTCGGTGTGCAGCAGCTCCCACAGCTTGGCGGCTCCGCGCTCCGCCAGGGTGTGCCGCTCCTGGAGGGTGCCCCGCAGCTTCACGACGTCCTGCGCGGTGTAGTCGCGCTTGACGCCGGTCCAACGGGGGTCGCCGGCCCATTCCCGAGTGAGGTCCGCAGCGGTACCGCCCCTGGTTTCGGTCAGCTCAGTCATCTGAAAGATCCCTTTCCTGCCCTGTCGCGTTCTTCCGGGTGGAAGAACTTCACTCTCACTGGTCACACAAGCCCCGTTGAAGGGCTTTGTGAGGAGAAGAAACGCAGAAATTCTGTTAGGTTGAAACACGTGACCGCTTCGCCTTCTCCCGATACCGCCGTCGACCTCGTCACGCTCGGGCAGCGCCTCCGGCATCTGCGCCGTACCCGGGGCATGACGCTTGACCAGCTCAGCGACGCCGTCGGGCGGGCTCCGTCGCAGCTGTCGCTGATCGAGAACGGGAAGCGGGAGCCGAAACTCTCCGTCCTGCAGGCGATCGCGGGTGCGCTGGGCGTACCGATGCAGGATCTTCTGCGCCCGGAGGCGCCCAGCCGGCGCGCCGGGCTGGAGATCGACCTGGCGCACTTCCAGCAGAGCCCGGCCTACCTCGCGCTCGGCCTGCCGGCCGTGGGGGGGGGGGGGGGCCGGGCCGCCCCCCCCCCGGCGGGGCGGCGAGGGGGGGCCCCCCCGCGCCCCCCCCCGCCGCGCCGGCCGGCGCCTGCCGGCCGACGCGCTGGAGTCGCTGATCGGGCTGCACCGCGAGCTCAACCGGCTGCACACCGAGCAGAGCGCGACGCCGGAGGTGGCGCGGCGCGCCAACGCGCAACTGCGCGCCGACATGCGCCGGCGCAACAACTACTTCGCCGAGATCGAGCAGGCGGCGGCCAAGGTCCTCCAATCAGTACGGCACACGACCGGCCCGCTGTCGCAGCGCGGGATCCTCGACATCGCCGCCCAGATCGGGTTCAGCCTGCATTACGTCAACGACCTGCCCAGCTCGACCCGCTCGGTCACCGACTTGAAGAACCGGCGGATCTACCTGCCGCAGGTGGCCAGCGGCAAGGGCCACGACCCGCGCAGCGTGGTCCTGCAGACCCTCGGGCATTTCGTGCTCGGGCACGCCGACCCGGCCGACTACGGCGACTTCCTGCGGCAGCGGGTGGAGGTGAACTACTTCGCGGCGGCGCTGCTGATGCCGGAGAAGTTCGCGGTCGACTTCCTCAGCGAGGCCAAGGCGGACCGGGCGCTCGCGATCGACGACTTCCGGGACGCCTTCGGCGTGTCGTATGAGACGGCTGCCCACCGGTTCACCAACCTGGCCACCGAGCACTTCGGGATCCCGGTCCACTTCGCCCGGGTGCACGAGAGCGGCATCGTCTACAAGGCGTATGAGAACGACAACGTGCGCTTCCCGTCTGACGTCACCGGCGCGATCGAGGGACAGCCGGTGTGCCGCAAGTGGGCGTCCCGCACGGTCTTCGAGGCCGACGATCCGTATTCGTCGTTCTACCAGTTCACCGACACGACCGCGGGCACGTATTGGTGCACCGTCCACGTCGAGGCGACCAGTTCCGGGCTGTTCTCGGTCACCGTCGGCACCCCGTATGAGCATGCCCGCTGGTTCCGCGGCGGGGACGTCACCGGGCGTACCGTCTCCACCTGCCCGGACCCGGACTGCTGCCGCCGCCCACCGACGGACCTGGTGACGCGCTGGGCGGGCAACGCGTGGCCCAGCGCGCGGGTGCACTCACACTTGCTCGCCGCACTGCCGCCAGGCACTTTCCCGGGCGTCGACAACCGCGACGTCTACGACTTCCTGGACCGTCGCGCCTGATATCGCCCGCCGGCCCGATCGGCCTGGCGCGCAATGCCTCCGCTCCGCCTGGCCCGGCCAGCTCCGCCCGACCGGCCTGGCCGGGTCTGGCCGGCCGTGCTGGGTCTGGCTCGGTCTGATCGGGCTGGTTTGCCCATCGGCCGGCGTCGCCTGATCTGCCGGGCTGGGTCTGCTCGGCCGGCTCGGGTCTGATCGGCCTGGTTGCCTGATCGGGCTGGCTCCAATGGCGCTAGCTTGAGTTGATCATGGCTGTGGCCAGCAGGTATGCGGGCGGACTGCAACCTGCCCCTAGGCGGCGACCTGCCCGGCCGAAGCTTCCTCGAAGTGTGGAACTGCTGCCTGTCGGCCTTCCTGTCAATCAACTGAGGAGGCTGGAGAGCCTTCGTGGTCAGGGTCTTGTCGGCCCAACGTGGGTGCTGTCTGGCGGCCGTTGAGACAGCAGTGAGCGTGGGCCAAGCAAGATCACCCTGACTATGGAAGCCCTCTGGCGGCAGTGGAGCGGGCGAGCCGTCGTTCACGCACCTTCAGAGGCCTGGTTACGTGCTTGGGCGACGGCTGAGCCGAGCGCAATGCCGCCTCATTGCCCTTTCCAAGATCAAATTAGGCTAAGTGGCATTGGGTTGGCTCGGCGTGGTTCGGTGCGCGGCCTTGGTGGCCGGCCTTGGTGGTCGGCCTGGCGGTCCGGTTCAGGCGGTCTCCAGCACGTCGGCGGCCTGGGCGGCGAGCAGCCGGCCCCACACGCGGTAGGCGGCGGGGGCCGGGTGGAACCCGTCCGGGGCGAACAGGCCTGGACGGTCCATCGGTAGCTGGCCCACCGGCAAGTGGTAGGTGTCCGGCAGCTGCCGGGCCAGCGCGCCGAGCCGGCGGTCGAGGCGGCGGGCATGGCGGCCGAGCAGGAACCGGACCGGGGCGGGCAGGGCGGGGAAACGGTGCACCGGGGGCAAGCCGGCCAGCAGGACCGGGATCGGCTCGCCCAGGTGGTCGCGGATCGCGGATATGAGGCGGGATACGTCGCGGTGGAACAACGCCGGGCGCCGCAGGCGGGTGGTGTCGTTGACGCCTACGACCACCAGCACTAGCTCGGGGCGCCAGCCGGTGGCGGGGTCGGTGAGGCCGGGCAGCAGGGTCAGCGGGGCGGTCCGTGCGGTGGCGCCACCGCGGGCGGTGACCCGCCAGGAGACCGCGCGCCCGGATAGGGCGGCTAGCGCCTCGGCCATCTGGCCGGCTAGCGCGGTGGCGTGGTCGGGGGCGCCGAAACCGGCCGCTGAGGAGTCGCCGAGGATCGCCAGCCGCAGGGCCGGCGAGGGGGCGGCGTGGCCTGGCCGCGCATCGTGTTCCGGATGTGGTCCGGCGGTCTCGCCGTACACGTCGCCGCCGGCCGGCTCCAGCTTCGGGATGCGGTCGCGCAGAACCATGTGGTCCTCCATAACGAGTGTTATGCAATAACACTCGTTATAGTAGGCGGGTGGTGAAGTCGAGTCGAGACCCCCGCGCCGAGCTCGTCGAGGCCGGCGCCCGGGTGCTGGCCGAGGAGGGGCCGGGCGCCCTGTCGGTCCGGTCGCTGGCCCGGGCCGCCGGGACGTCGACGATGGCGGTGTATACGCACTTCGGCGGGATGCCCGCGGTGGTCCGGGCGATCATCCAGGAGGGGTTCGCCCGGCTGGCCGCCGAGCTGGCGACGGTGCCGGCCACCGAGGATCCGGTTGCCGACTGCGTGGCGATCGGGCTCGCGTATCGCCGGGCCGCGCACCGCGAGCCGCATCTGTACAAGGTGATGTTCGGCGCCACCGGCTTCGAGCTCACCCCGGAGGACCGCGACGTCGGCCTCTACACGCTGCGGGTCGCTCGCGATCTGATCCCGCGGTGCATCGAGGCCGGGCGGTTCCGGCCGGCTGATCCGTGGGTGCTCACCCGGCAGTCATGGTGCCTCGTGCACGGCGCCGTCAGCCTGGAGCTGGCCGGCTTCTACGCCGAGGTGCCGGAGGCGGACGCGGAGTTCGGCCGGTACCTCGAAGGCTTCGCGATCGGCGCGGGCGACCATCCGGAGCGGGCCGCGGAGTCGGTGGCCCGCGCCCTCCGCTGATGCCCCAGCCGGTGCCGGGCGGCCGTACCGATGAAAGCGGTCAAAGCGCGACCCAATAGCGCTTGGTCGTGCCGAGCGGGGTTTCCCGGATGTCCTCGAGGATGCCGCCGTGACGTTCGATGACGCGGGCCGAGGCGGGGTTGGACACGTCGCAGCTGATCATCAGGCGGTCCAGGCCGAGCTTGCGGGCCTCGGCCTGGATCTCGCCGAGCGCGAAGGTGGCCAGGCCGCGGCCGCGCTCGGACGGGCGGATGCCGTAGCCGATGTGGCCGCCGGCCTCGAGGAGGAAGTCGTTGAGCGTGTGACGCAGGGCGATCGTGCCGAGCAGGCGGTCACCGTCCACGATCCACCGGTAGGTGCAGTGCACCAATCCCTCGGCGGCCGGAATCGAGGTGTCCGCCTCGCGGCGCAGCCGCGCCACCCACGTCGCGAAGCCGGCGGCGGAGTCGACGTCGTCGTCGGGACGCAGGCCGGCGCCGGGCTGGTGGACGCCGCGGCCCCACTCGTCGCGGGACTCGATCCAGGCCTCGTGCAGGCGAACGGTTGGCTCGATCAACTCGGGCATGCGCCGACCGTACCGGTCAGCTTGCGGAGGCCAGCGCCAGCAGGCGCTGGATCTGGCCCTGCCGCGTCGCGGTCATCTCCCCGGCGAGCTTCACGGCCGGCGGGTACGCACCGTCCGCGCTCTCCATCCGCATGGTCTCCACGCCGTTGTGCAGGTTGCCGAGCAGCAGCGCCACCGCCGTCCGGTCGAAGTCCGCGCCGCGCGCCGACCGCAACGCCGCCAGATCCTCGTCTCGCAGCGAGTGCAGGTCGCCGTGCCCGGCGTGCACCCCGGCCGACGGGTCGGCCTCGATCGGACGCTGCCAGCTGAGCAGCCAGCTCCGCATGGTGTCGCTCTCGGTACGCCACTGCCCGAGCAACTCGGCGGCGACCGCGCGGAGCTCCGGGTTCGCGGCACGCTCCTCGGCGACGGCGGCCACCTGCTGGCCCTCGGCGATCTGGGCCAGGCTCATCTGGAGGAACATCGCGTCTGCCTCGTTGTGGGCCGGCGCTTCCTCCGCGCCGCCGCCGCACCCGGCGAGCAGCAGAATCAGCAACAGGGCCAGGGCGGCCCGGCGAACCGGGCCGCCCGCACCTGTTACAGAGCGGTCCACAGCGCCGCGACGTACGGGGGCTCCCAGCCGCTGAGCGCGGTGTGAGCCTGCCGGCACTGGTACGACCGGCCGTTGTACGTCACCCGGTCACCGGCCTTGTACGCCGTCCCGGCCGCCCACGTCGTGGCACCCGGGTTGGTCGCCGTCGGCGTGGGGGTCGGCGGGTTGGTCGTCGCGGTCGGCCTCGGCGTCGGGCTGCTGGTGGCCGTCGGCGTCGGCGTCGGGTTCGTGCCGCCGCCGCCGATGTTCAGGTCCACGCAGGAGTAGAACGCGTTGACGGTGTCCGAGATGTTCCACCGGGCGAGCACCGTCTGGCGGCCGCTGAAGCCCTTCATGTTGACCGTGTGCGACTTGGTCGCGCCCGGCTGGGCGCCACCGTCGTTGAACGAGGCCAGCAGCGTGTCGCCGATGAAGTACTCCCACGTCGCCGTCGAGTGGCGGGCGGTCAGCACCCAGCTGAAGGTCACGTTCTGCCCGACCGACGCGGCCGGCCAGCTCTTGCTGTTGTCGTTGAGCACAGTGAAACGGCTGCCGCCTCCGTTGCACTGCTTCGAACCCTTGGGCATCTCGACGCTCTGGGGCTCGTAGACGATGTCCCCGCAGCCGGAGACGGCTCCGCTGGCGCAGTTGGCCTGGCGGCTGGGCGGGGACGAGATGTAGCCGTGCGCGGACGCCGGGGAGACGGCCACGAAGAAAGACCCGGTGACCGCCGCGACGGTGAGGGCCGGAAGGGTGAACCTACGCCTCATGAAGATTGCTCCTTAGGGGACGACGTGTTCACCAACGTAAATTAAAGGGTGTTAACAGTAAATACTGTTAAGGATTCTTTAGGGTCTATGATCACGACGTGGCGGAGATCCTCAACGGGGGCGTCAACCAGGTGCTCCGGCTCGGCGACCGGGTGCGACGTCCTACCGGCTTCTGGTCACCGCGGGTGCACGACCTGCTCCGGCATCTGGACGGTTTCCCCGGCTCTCCCCGGTTCCACGAAGTCGCGGCGGACGGCTTCGAGATCCTCGACTTCCTGCCCGGCGAGGTCTCCGACTACCCGCCGACGGCGGCCGCCGCCTCCACGCCGGCACTGCTCAGCGCCGCGTCGCTGCTGCGGGCCTACCACGACGCGGTCGCCGGGTACGCCCGGCACGCACCCCGCGACGGCTGGCAGGTGCCGGCCCGCGAGCCGGTAGAGGTGATCTGCCACGGCGACTACGCCCCGCACAACTGCGTGCTCACCGGCGACCGGGTGACCGGCATGATCGACTTCGACTACGCGATGCCCGGGCCGCGTCTGTGGGACGTCGCGTTCGCCGCGTACCGCTGGGTGCCGCTGACCGCGCCCGGCAACACCGACGGCTTCGGCACGCTCGCCGAGCAGGCGGCCCGCCTGCGCCTCTTCTGCGACCGGTACGGGCTCGATCCGGCCGGCCGGCGGGCCCTGATCGACACGATGATCGCCCGTATCCACTGGCTCGTCGACGTCATGCACGCCCGGGCGGCCGCCGGCAGCGAGGCCTTCGCGTCACACCTGGCCGACGGCCACCACCTCCAATACCTCGGCGACGCCGAGCACATCAGCAGCCGGCGATCCACCTACGAGCGCGCCCTGTCCGAGCCCGAGGCGCGGGGTTCCGGAGCGTGAGTGGCCGCATGGGCCCGGCGGCCGCGCTGGGGCCTGGCCGGGCAGCCGGGCCGCGCGGCTAGGCGGGACGGCTCGGATGCGGCGGGACGGTCGGTGCGCGTACCGGAAGAAGGTTGTGAGAGTGCGGCTCAGCGTGCGGTGAGCGGGGTCGCGGGCAGCGCGGTGACGGTCTCGCGCAGGATGCGCAGCAGCGTGCCCACCAGGGGGTTGGGCCGGCGCCGGCGGGCGGTGGCGACGCCGACGAAGCGGCAGGGGCCGGGTGGGGCGAGGCGCGCGGCCGTCAGGCCGGTGTGGTCGGCGGTGAGCGCGACCTCGGGGATCATGCTGATTCCGATGCCGGCCCGGACCAGGGACTGGGCGAACTGGTAGTCGGTGCCGCGGCAGGCGGTGCGCACCTGGTAGCCGGCCATGGCCGCGTAGTGGTCGAGCAGGTCGCCGACGACGAGGCAGCCGTGCACCCAGCGTTCGCCGGCCAGTTCGGCGACGGTGACCGAGGTACGGCCGTTGAGGCGGTGACCGGCCGGCAGGACGACCCACATCGGGTCCTCCAGCAGGGGTGTCCAGGTCAGGCCGGAGCGGTCGCCGGGACGGACCGGTGGGGGACCGTCGAAGTGGTAGGCCAGGGCGACGTCGGCCGAGCCGGCGCGGACCAGCGGCAGGGCGTCCTCGGGTTCGCTCTCGATGACGGTGAGCTCGACGCCGGGGTACTCGGCGGTGAACCGGATGAGAGCCGGCGGCAGCAGGCGCTGCCCGCCGCTGGTGAACGTGGCCACGGTGAGCCGTTCGGTGCGGGCGGTGGCGAGCTGGGCGATCTCGCGTTCGGCGCAGAGCAGCTCGGCGGCGATCGCCTCGGCGGTCTCCACGAGCACCCGGCCCGCGTCGGTGAGCTCGACGCCGCGGGTGCTGCGCCGCACCACCGGGGTGCCGACGGTCCGTTCCAGAGCGCTGATCTGCTGGGAGATCGCGGACGGGGTGAGCCGCAGCTGGGTGGCGGCCCGGTTGAAGCTGCCCTGGCGGGCGACCTCGGTCAGCACCTGGAGGCGACGCGAGTCGATCATCAGTTTTCCTTAACACCACATCAGCAAGTGACCGGTTCCGCTTACCACCGTACGGGGTGAGGCTGAGGGCGTGAATCGTCTCGCCTGGTTTCTCTTCGTCTCGGTCTCGGTGCTCTGGGGCATCCCGTACTTCCTCATCAAGATCGCGATCGACGACCTGTCGCCGGTGTTCGTGGTCGCCGGCCGGGTCGCGATCGCGGCGGCCGTGCTGATCCCGGTCGCCCTGATGCGCGGCTCGCTGAGCGCGCTGCGCGGCCGGATGCCGGTGGTCACCCTGATCGCGGTGGTGCACATCGTCGGACCGTTCCTGCTCATCACCTACGGCGAGCAGCACATCTCGTCGTCGCTGACCGGGATCCTGATCGCGGTCGAGCCGGTGGTGATCGCGCTGCTGATGTCGCGTACCGAGCCGCTGAGCCCGATCCGGGTGGCCGGTCTGGTGGTCGGCTTCGCCGGAGTGGTGGTGCTGGTCGGTCTGGACGTCTCCGGAGACCGCTACGGCCTGCTCGGTGCCGGGATGGTGCTGCTCGCCGCGATCAGTTACGCGGTGGCGACCATGCTGGTGCAGCGCAAGGCCGCCGACATCCCGCCGGAGGCGCTGACCGTCGGCACCACCGCGATCACCACCGTGGTGCTGCTGCCGTTCGCCCTGCTCGCCTGGCCCACCGAGCCGGTCGGCGCGGACTCCTGGGCGGCGCTGGCGGTGCTCGGCGTCTTCTGCACGGCCCTGGCGCTGCTGGCGTTCTACCGGCTGATCGTGCTGGCCGGCTCGAACCGGGCCGGTCTGGTGACGTACGTCAACCCGGTGGTCGCCGTGCTGCTCGGTGTCGTGCTGCTGAACGAGTCGATCGGGGTGGCCACGGTCGCCGGCTTCGCCCTCATCGTGGTGGGCTGCTGGCTCTCCACCCGCCCGGCTCCGGCTCCGCTCCGTAAGCGGGAGCTCACGTTCCGGTCTTCCTAGCGGGTTCTTGACCTCTGCGGTGAAAATTGCCAGAAAACTCACAGGTCAGGGACAGCGCAGAGCTCTTGGCGGTACGAACTTTTTGCGGAATCTTTTCGGAGTCTTCAAGATTCATCCGAAGACGCGGAGAGGAGCGACATGACGATACGGGGGCGAACAAACCCAGTGGATCTCTTTTACGGTGGTCGCCATGTCCAGTGACCGCCCGATCTTCGTCGTCGGCTGCCCTCGCTCCGGCACGACGATGTTGCAGCTGATGCTCCACGCGCACCCGCGCATCGCGCTGCCCCCGGAGACCCGCTTCCTGCTCGCCGCCTGGCAACAGCGCTCCGAGTTCGGCGATCTCAACGACGCCGGAAACCGGCAGTCGCTGGCCGAGTACATCGTCAAGTCGTCCCAGTTCGCCGACCTCGGGCTGGACGAGCAGCAGGTGATCGACGCGATCGTGTCCGGCCCGCCGACCCTCGGCTCGGCGTTCGGCATCGTCTTCAAGATGTACTCGGAACGTTTCGGCAAGCCGCGCTGGGGCGACAAGCGCCCGATGTACCTGCGGTACCTGCCGACGATCCTGAAGCTGTTCCCGGACGCGCAGATCATCAACATCATGCGCGACGGCCGGGACTGCGTGGCGTCGCTCAAGGAGACGCCGTGGAAGCCCGAGGAGTTCGACACGCTCCTCGACTACTGGAAGAAGTCGGCGGAGTCGTCGCTGATCGCCTCCCGGATCTACCGCAAGGACGTGTACCACCAGGTCCGCTACGAGGACCTGGTGGCCGACCCGGAGCCGCACCTGAAGCGGATCTGCGCCTTCCTCGAGGAGGACTACGACCCGGCGATGAAGGCGCCGAACAAGCTGGCCTCGGTCGCCGTGCCGGAGTACAAGACCTGGCACACGCTGACTCACAAGGCGCCCACCACCGAGCGGATCGCGAGCTGGCGCAAGCGGCTCACCGACGACGAGGTGCGCCAGTGCGAGGCCGCGTTCGGTGAGCTGCTGCCGCAGTTCGGGTACGAGCCGACCATCCCGATCCCGCGCAGCGTCCGGATGCGCAACGACGCCACCCTGCTGGCGAAGAAGCGGCTCGGCCCGGCCAAGCGCGCCGTCACCGGCCTGCTGTCCCAGGTCCGGCGCCAGGAGCCGCAGCCGACCGAGCCGCCGGTGGCGGCCCTGCTCACCAGCCGCCAGCTCGGCCGCTGACGTCACCGCCCGGGCGCTGCGGAGCGGTCAGCCGATCAGGCGCCGCTCCCACGCCCAGGCGGCGATCTCCACCCGGTTGCGGGTGTCCAGCTTGGCGTGGACGCTGCCCAGGTGCGTCTTCACGGTGCCGACCGAGATGAACAGCTCGGCGGCGATCTCCGCGTTGGTCAGGCCGCGGGCGGTCAGGCGGACCACCTCCAGCTCGCGCGGCGACAGGCCGCCGTCCTCCGCCGGCTGAGCCGGCGTCGCCAGGTGCTGGAGCAGGCGTACGGTGATCGACGGGCTGATCAGCGCGTCCCCGGAGGCGGCCGCTCGCACCGCCTCCACCAGCAACGCCGGCCCGGAGTCCTTCAGCAGGAACCCCACCGCGCCGTTGCGTAACGCCTGGTGGACGTACTCGTCCAGGTCGAACGTGGTGACCACGACCACCTTCACCGGGTCGGTGACGCCCGGGCCGGCGAGCAGCCGCAGCGCCTGCAACCCGTCCATCTTCGGCATCCGGATGTCCATCAGCGCCACGTCCGGCCGCAGCCGCCGGGCCTGCTCGACCGCGGTCACGCCGTCGGCGGCCTCACCGACCACCTCCATGTCCGGCTGCGCTCCGAGGATCATGCCGAAGCCGGTCCGGACCATGGCCTGGTCGTCGGCGACGAGTACGCGAATCAAGAACCACTCCAGTTCAGAGGTAGTGCCACGTCGACGGCCCAGCCGCCGTCCACGCCGGGACCGGCGGTGATCTGCCCGCCCACCGCGCGGACCCGTTCGGCCAGCCCGGCCAGACCGTAACCCGGCCGGTCCCGCGGGGTGACCGGCCGGGGCGGCGGCCCGTCGTTCGCGACCCGCACCAACAGCTGGTCCGGCGTACGCCGCAGCCACACGTCCACCGTCGTCGCGCCCCCGGCGTGCTGGCGGACGTTGGTCAGCGCCTCCATCACCACCCGGTACGCCGAGGTGGACACCTCCACCGGCAGCCCGGTCGTCTCCCCGTCCAGGTGCAGCCGGGCCGGCGGGCCCCCGGCCGCGGTGAACTGCTCGACCAGCTCCGGAAGGTCCGGCACCCCGGCGATCGGGGCGAGCGGCGCGTCCGGCCGCGACTGCGGGTCACGCAGCACGCCGACCATCCGGCGCATCGACGCCATCGTCTCGGCGCCCGCCTGCTCGATCTGCTCCAGGGCCAGCAGCACCCGTTTCGGGTCCTGCTCGGCGATGAACCGGGCACCCTGGGCCTGCACCACGATCCCGGTGACGTGGTGGGCGATGAAGTCGTGCAGGTCCCGGGCGAACTCGGCGCGCTGCTCGGTGCGTACCGTGTCCAGGGCGCGCTGCCGGTTTCCCTCGAGGGTGCGCAGGTAGACGCCGACGGCGATGGCGGCGGAGCCGACGAGCGCTTGAAGCAGGCCGTACGTCGAGTAGGTGCGCAGGTCGCCGGAGCGCAGCGGGAGCACGGCGACGGCGAGTAGCAGGGCCGCGCAGGCAGCCGTCGCCCAGCGTGCCTGGCCGCGACGGGCCACCACCATCAGCACGCCGAACAGCGCCGCCGACTCGGCCAGACCCCAGATGTTGTTCCGGTCCTGGCCGGACACCAGCGCGGTGAGCAGCATCGACTGCGCGGCCAGCAGGAGCGCCGCCTGCGGCAGCCGGGACGAGCCGGGCCGGTGCACCGGCAGCCACACCGCGGCCGCCACGACGGCGGCCGCGACCTGCCAGATCCCGAACCCGACACCGCTCAGCATGCCGCCCTGCACGTCAACCAGGCCGAGCAGGGCCAGCGCGCCGAGGGCGGTGAGCTGGCCGAGATGCAGCAGCGTGCGGTTCATCATCGTGACCCAGCGTAGTGGGCGGGTGAGGCGTCCCCATCGGCCGAAAGTCAGAGTCGCCGGCGGCCGAGCCTGCCGCCGGGCCGATGTGCCGGTGTCCGGCGATCGATCAGGATCCGTCTGTCCGTTCACCGCTTCCCTGGAGCTCTCATGCAGACGCAGTCATCACCCGACACTCTGGCGGCGGTCGCCGCCGTGAACCTGGTGAAGGTGTACGGCACCGGCGACACCGCGGTCCGCGCCCTGGACGGGGTCACCGTCGGGTTCGACCGCGGCCGGTTCACCGCGATCATGGGCCCGTCCGGCTCCGGCAAATCCACCCTCATGCACTGCCTCGCCGGGCTGGACACCGCCACCTCCGGCCAGGTGCTGCTCGGCGGCTCCGACCTCACCCGGCAGCCGGACAAGGTGCTCACCAAGGCCCGGCGGGAGCGGATCGGCTTCGTCTTCCAGTCGTTCAACCTGCTGCCACAGCTCACCGCGGCCGCCAACATCACGCTGCCGCTGGACCTGGCCGGCCGCAGACCGGACCCCGCGCTGTACGACCGGCTGGTCACCACGCTCGGCCTGACCGGGCGGCTCACCCACCTGCCCAGCGAGCTCTCCGGCGGCCAGCAGCAGCGGGTCGCGCTGGCCCGGGCCCTGGTCGCCCGCCCCGAGGTGATCTTCGCGGACGAGCCGACCGGCAACCTCGACTCCCGGTCCGGAGCCGAGGTGCTGAGTCTGCTGCGGGACTCGGCACGCGACCTGGGACAGACGATCGTGATGGTCACCCACGATCCGGGTGCGGCGGCGTACGCGCACCGGGTCGTCCTGCTCGCCGACGGACGCCTGGCCGGGGAGATCCACAGCCCGGACATCGCCGCGGTCACCGACGCCCTGCAGTCGCTGGCGGCCGCCCGATGAGCGTGGTGCTGCGTACCCAGCTCGCCGGCGTGGCGCGCCGCCCGGCCCGGCTGCTGCTCACCGGGCTGGCCGTGCTGGTCGCCTCGTTCGTGGTCTACGCGACCGTGCTCGCCCAGCAGATCACCGAGCGCAGCCTGCTCAACGGCCTGTCCGGCACTCCCGAGGCGGCCGGCCTGGTGGTCCGCGGCGGGACGGTCACGACCGGGCAGCTCGCGAAGATCCGGGAGCTGCCCGGGGTGGCCGAGGCGGTCGGGCGTGCCGACGCGGGCGGGCAGCTCGGCTCGGAGTATCTGGCCGTCATCGCCGATCCGGGCACCGGTCCGCTGAGTCTGCTGACGATGCGGGAGGGCCGGTTCCCGTCCGGGCCCGGCGAGGTCGCGGTGACGCCGCGCACCGTCGAACGGATGGGGCTGGCCGTCGGCGCCACCACCCAGCTCGACGCGGGCACCGGCAAGCCGGTGCCGCTGAAGGTGGTCGGCGTGGCGGAGGGCCGTGACGACTACGGCTTCATGGCGTACGCCCCGCTGGCCACCGTGAGCGCGCTGTCCGGCGGCGACGTGCTGACACAGATCGACATCCGCCTGGCCGCCGGTGCCGACTCCGCCGCGTTGCGGGAGCGGCTGACCAGCCTGACCGCCGGAGCGGACGCGCCGGAGGTGGCCACCGGAGCCGAGGTCCGGCTCGCCGAGGCCCGCGCGACGGCGGGCGAGGTCGACCAGGTCTTCGCCGTGGTCGCCACCTTCGTCGCGGTGGCCGTGGTGGCCGCCGGCCTGATCGCCGCCTCCACGTTCCGGATCGTCTTCGCGCAGCGCATGCGCCAGCTCGCCCTGCTCCGGGCGATCGGCGCCGGCCGGGCACCGCTGGCCCGGGCGCTGGCCATCGAGGGGTTGCTGATCGGCCTGGTCACCGGCGTGACCGGCACACTCGCGGCGCTCGGCGTCGGTCACCTCGTGCCGGTGGTGCTGCGGGCCCTCGGCTGGAAGGTGTCCTCGCCCGGGTTCCCGGTCGCGCAGGCGCTCGGGACCGTCCTGCTGGCGGTACTGATCACCGTTCTGGCCGTCCTCGCCCCGGCGCTGTCGGCGGCCCGGGTGGCCCCCCTGGAAGCCCTGCGCGCCGCCGCCTCCACCGGGGCAAAGCGCGGGATCGGCGCGCTGCGCTGGGCCGCCGGCCTCGTCTTCGTGGCCGCCGCGGCGGGCGTGGCCGGGCTGGTCGTGGCGAACCTGCCCGGTGCGGACCTGACCGGTTACGACCCGATGCCGATGCTGCTGGCCGTGGTCGTCTCGGGTGGCCTGGCCTACATCGCGCTGATCGCGCTCGGCCCGGCGCTGGTCCGCCCGGTGCTGGCGCTGACCGGCTGGCCGCTGCGCCGGCTCGGCCCGACCGGCCGGCTCGCCGTCGGCGGGGTCGGCGGCAGCACCCGCCGGGCGGCCGCGGTCGCGGTGGTGGTCGCGCTCGGTGTCACCCTGATCGCCGGGGTGCTGGTCGGCGGTGCCTCGATCCGGGTCCTGTCCGACCGGGAACTGGCCGCGTCCGCACCGGCCGACTTCGAGCTCACCGGCGCCGAGGGCACGTCGTTGCCGGCCGGGATCGCCGACCGGGCCGGTGCCAGCACCGAACTGACCCGGGTCACGCCGTACCGGCGGGTGGCCGAGCTGAAGGTCGGCGGCCTGGACGGGGTGGGCGCCACCGATCTGGCGATGTCCGCGCTGCCCCGGCTCGCCGACCTGGACACCCGTTCCGGGAACGCCGGTGACCTGGGACCCGGCCGGGCGGTGCTCGCCCGGTTCGTCGCGGACCAGGCTGGGCTGCGAGTCGGCGACACGGCTGAGGTCACCGCCGGCGGCAAGCGGGTGAGCCTGACGGTCGTCGGGGTCTTCTCCGACATGGGACCGCTGCACAGCGGCCTGCTGCTGGACCCGGCCGACCTCACCGCGCTGGGCGCCGCGGCCGCGCCGACCGGCCTGCTGGCGGACGCGGCCGAGGCCGGTGAGGACGGCCGCACCGAAGGGCTGCGGGCACTGCGGGCGGCGGCCGGCGGGCAACCGGGGTACGCCGTCGCGGTCCTCGCCGACCAGCGGGACGAGATGAACACCGCGCTGACCCTGCTGCTCGCGATCGCGATCGGCCTGGTCGGGCTGACCGTGCTGATCGCCGTGGTCGGTGTCGGTGCCACCACCGCCCTGTCGGTGGTGGAGCGGGTCCGCGAGTCCGGGCTGCTCCGGGCGATCGGGATGTCCCGCGGCGGGCTGCGCGCCATGCTCACCACCGAGTCGGCCCTGTACGGGGTGATCGGCGCCGCGCTCGGTCTGCTGCTCGGTGTCCCGTACGCCTGGCTCGCTCTCCAGGCCACCGGCCTGAACGCGCCGCTCACCCTGCCGGTGTGGCAGCTGGCCGCGGTGTTCCTGGCGCTGGTGGCGCTGACCGCGCTGGCCGGCGTGCTGCCCGCGCGCCGCGCGGCCCGGGTCAGCCCGGTGACCGCGCTCGGTACCGAGTGAGGTAACGGTTCCGCGGGCCACCGTCGCAGGTGGCCCGCGGAATGGCGCGACCGGTCCGGACATCGATCGGACGGTCCGGTAACGTTCACGCCCGCAAGATTCTCTTCAGGCGGGGGAACGCTGGAATGCAGAGACGGGTAGCGATCGGGATCGGTGCGGCGGTTGCCGTGCTCGCGGCCGGAGGCGGGGTCGCGGTGCTGACCCTGACGTCCGGCCCGGCTGAGACGGCGGCGGCCGCGCAGGACGGGGTCACGGTCCTGCCACCGGACCCGAACGCCGAGCCGCCGCGGATCCCCACCGACCTGCACACCGTCGACATCGCCGGCTCCGGCGGCTCGGCCGAGGTGCCGCAGCGCGACACCAAGCGGTTCAGCCTGCTGGGCGTGACCTGGGCCGACCCGAAGGACAAGCCGGAGGCTTCCATCGAGGTCCGGACCCGCGGCGTCAAGAGCGGCAAATGGTCCGACTGGCAGGCGCTGGAGCCCTCGGACATCGGCCCGGACGGTGCCGAGGCCGCCGCGACCGCGCGCCGGGGTGGTACCGAGCCGCTGTGGGTGGGCCCGGCGGACGGCGTCGCGGCCCGGATCGCCGGCTCCGGTTCCGGTCTGCCGGCCGGTCTGCGGCTCGACCTGATCGACCCGGGCACCGAGCCCGGCGGCCGGGGCGGCGGCGAGCCCGATCCGAGCGCCTCGGCACCGGCACCGGAGCCCAGCACCGGCACGCCGGAGTCGTCCGAACCGGCCCCCGGCCCGAGTGCCGAGCCGGAGGCGCCGCCGGCCAGCCAGCCCGCGCCCCCGCCGTCGGCGATCGTGCCGCCCTCCTTGGGCCCGGCCCCGTCGGCGCCGGCCTCCACCGGCCCCTCGACGGTGCCGACCACCACGACCGTGGTGCCGACCTCGACCGTGCCGGTCAAGGCCCAGTTCCCGCTGTACTACAGCCGCCGGACGTGGAGCGCCGACGAGCGGATCGTCGGGTCGATCGAGGTCGCCAAGGAGGTCAAACTCCTCTGGGTGCACCACACCGCCACGACCAACAGCTACGAGTGCACCGAGTCGCCGGCGATCGTGCGCGGCATCCAGGCGTACCACGTGAAGAGCAACGGGTGGTCCGACGTCGGCTACAACTACCTGATGGACAAGTGCGGCCGCCTCTACGAGGGCCGTCGGGGCGGGGTGGAGAACGCCGTGGTCGGCGCGCACACCCAGGGCTTCAACACCAACTACGCGGCTGTCTCGGTGATCGGCAACTACGAGAGCGCGAAGTCCAACCCGGCGATCGAGCTGACGATCGCCCAGCTCGCGGCGGCCCGGCTGGGTAAGTACAACTACAACCCCACCAGCAAGGTGACCGTGGTGGCCGGGTCGACGAACGGCAAGTACAAGGCGGGCACCCGGGTCACCCTGCCGCGGGTCTCCGGGCACCGCGACGCGGACGCCACCGCCTGTCCCGGCGCCAACCTGTACTCCCGGCTCGCCGCGATCCGGGGCGCGTCCCAGCAGATGATCACCGGGCTGGCGCTGCGGTCGGTGACCGGCGGCGGCAGCGCCGGGGGCGTCTGGTTCGTCCGGAACAAGGCCCAGCTCACCTGGTCGCTCACCACCCCGGCGGCGCAGGTGGCCCGGATCGAGGTCCAGGTCGACGGCAAGACCGTCTCCACCCTGCCCGGCACCGCGCTGACCGCGGCGGTCACGCTGACCCCCGGCAAGCACACGGTGGTGATCCGGCCGGTGCACGTCTCCGGCAGTTCGGCGCGGCTGACCGCCACCATCTGGGGTGACGTGACCGCCCCGTCGACCCCGGGCGGGCTGGCGGTCGGACTGAGCACCGGGACGGTCAGCAAGACCGCGGTGCCGGTGGTCTTCGGATTCTCGGCGGCCGACAACGCCGGGCTCGGCGGGTACGTCATCAGCCGGCCCCGGGCGGGTTCGGCGCCGGCGACCGCGCGCTCGTGGGCCACCACGGCACGGCTCGGCGCCACCACCTACACCGTCACCGCGAGGGACCTGGCGGGCAACGTCGGCCGGACCGCGTCGGTCTCCCGGAGTGTCCTGCTGAGCTCGGAGGGCTCCGCCAAGAAGACCGGCACCTGGAGCAAGAAGTCCGGCAACGGGTACCTCGGCGACAAGGCGCTCTCCGCGCGGACCAAGAACCGGAAGCTGGCCTGGACGTTCACCGGCCGGTCCGCGGCCCTGCTGTTCACCAAGAACAGCAGCTCCGGCAAGGTCGCGATCTATGTGGACGGCAAGAAGCTGAGCACCGTGGACCTGAAGTCCAAGAAGACCCTGAACCGGCAGGCGGTGTGGACCCGCAGCCTGCCGTACGGCAAGCACAAGATCGAGATCGTGGTGCTCGGCACGTCCGGCCGCCCCACCGTGATCTCGGACGGTCTCCTCTACGTGAAGTGACCGTCACCCGGACCGGCGCGGCTGTCCGCGCCGGTCCGGACCGGTGTACTCGTCGGCGGGCGGGAGGGTGAACCAGAAGGTCGCCCCCAGCCCTTCGGCGCTCTCCGCCCAGATCTCCCCGCCGTGCCGCTCCACCGCCCGGTGCACGGTGGTCAGGCCGATCCCGGTGCCGGGGAAGTCCCGGGCGTCGTGCAGCCGGGCGAACGGCCGGAACAGCTGCCCGGCCTGCTCGGCCGGGAAGCCGGCGCCGTTGTCGCGGACGTAGTAACGGTCGTCCTCCCAGCCCACCTCGACCTCCGGGTGCTCGACCTTGCGGCTGAACTTCACCGCGTTGTGGATCAGGTTCTCCAGGATCACCCGGACCAGGCCCTCGTCACCGTCGGCTGTCATGCCCTCCTGCACGGTGAAGGCCACCGGCCGGTCCGGCTCCCGGGCGGCCACGTCCGCGATCACCTGGCGAGTGGTCGCGGTCAGGTCGAACTTCGACCGGCGCAGCTCGCCCCGGCTGGCCCGGGCCAGGATCAGCAGCGACTCCACCAGATCCGCCATCCGGATCGCGGCGGCGTGCACCCGGGTCAGCCGGTGCCGGGTCACCTCGCCCAGCGGCTCGCCGTCCTCCTCCTCCAGGATGTGCTCGGCGAAGCTGGTGATCACCTGGAGCGGGCCGCGCAGATCGTGCGAGACCGAGCCGGAGAACGCCTCCAGCTCCCGGTTGCGCCACTCCAGCTCCTCCACCAGCGCGGCCCGCGTCTCGGCGAGCTGCCGGGCGGCCCGTTCCTCGGCGGCGTCGAGCTCGCGGCGCATCAGCTCCTCGCGGATCCGGCGGGCCTCGTCGTGCGACTGCTTGCGGCGGATCTGGGCGCGGACGTGCACCAGCAGGCCCTCCCGCACATCGGTCTGCTGCACGTAGTCGTCGGCTCCGGCGGCCAGGCACTCCAGCATCCGGTCCTCGTCGCCGGTCATCACCACCGGCAGATCACCGACCTGCGGCACCTCGCGGATGCGCCGGCACGTCTCGGCGGCGGTGTCCAGACCGTGGTCGAGGCCCAGCACGATGCAGTCGACCGGCTGCGCGACCAGCAGGTCCAGGGCGTCCGTGGCGCCGTTGGCGTGGACGATGTCGTACCCCTCCTCGCGCAGCGCGCCGGCCCACAAGTCCAGCTCGTCGCGGTCCGGGCTGACGGTGAGCACCCGGCCCGGGCCGTGCAGGCTGCCGGTCACCTCGATGGGTAGCTGCTCGGCGCTCTGCCGCAGCACCGCGGCCAGCTTGGCCAGCACCACCGCGAGGTCCTGCTGCTTGCGGACGAACGCGTCGGCGCCGGCCTCCAGCATCTGCATCTCGGTGGCGTAGTCGTCGGCGGCGGTCATCAGGATGCACGGGGTGTCGCGCAGCGCCGGGTCCAGGCGTACCCGGCGGATCACGGTGGCCCCGTCGATGCCGGGCATCACGCCGTCCACGATCACCGCGTTCGGCCGCCGGTCGGCCGCCATCCGCAGACCCTCCTCGCCGCTGGCCGCGGTGAGCACCGCGTACCCCTCGGGTTCGAGCAGCTCGCGCAGCTGTTCGCGGAAGGTCATGCTGTCGTCGATGACCAGCACGGTGGCCCGCTCGGTGTCCGGTTCGTCGGGCTCGCCCAGCAGCTGCCGGGTACGCGCCACCACGTACCCCGAGTCGTACGGCTTGCCCACGTACTCGTCGGCGCCGGTTCGCAGGCCCGCCAGCCGGTCGGTCACCTCGCTCTCGCTGGACAGCAGCATGGTGACGACGCCGGCCCGGGTGCCCCGCAGCTCGCTGAGCAGCTCCAGACCGTCGGCGTCGGGCAGCACCACGTCCAGGACGGCCGCGTCGAACACCGCGGTGGCGATCGCCGAGCGGGCCTCCGCCCCGGTGGCGCAGAGGATGGTGGTGAAGCCGTCGTCGGAGAACGCATCGTGCAGGTCCATCCGCACGGTCAGGCTGTCGTCGACGATCAGCACGGTCGGTGTCATCGGCGCACCCCCGCCGGGTGCAGATCGGCGAGGTGGGCGGCGATCCGGCTGGGGGGCAGCACGTACGCGGCGGCCCCGAGCAGTGCCGCCTCGCGCGGCATGCCGTAGACCGTGCAGCTCGCCTCGTCCTGGGCGAACGTGAGCGCGCCGCGGCTGCGCATCTGCAACAGCCCGGAGGCGCCGTCGCGGCCCATGCCGGTGAGCAGGCAGCCGGCCGCGGCGCTGCCGAACTCGATCGCCACCGACTCGAAGAGCACGTCCACCGCCGGCCGGCAGGAGTGCCGGGGCGGGCCGTCGCTGAGCCGCAGCAGGTGGTCACGGACGTACAGGTGCCGATCCGGGGGCGCGAGCAGCACCTGCCCGGCGCTCCGGCTGATCGGGGTGCCGTCCCGCGCGTATTGCACGTTGCGGCCGGTCTGCCCGGCCAGCCAGTCGGAGAACGCGACGGCGAACTGCTCGCTGGCGGCGATGTGCTGGACGCAGAGGATCGGCGTGCGGAAGTTCGGCGGCAGTTCGCGGAGCAGTTCGGTGAGCGCGGCCGGACCGCCGGTCGAGGCGCCGACCGCGACCACGCTCAGCGTCTCGGTCAGCGGCGCCGGCGCGGCCACCGGGACCGGGTCGGCCCATCGCCGGTCCAGGCGGCCGTCCAGCCGGGCGCGTGGATGCGTGATCACCCGGATCCGGGCGACCATCCGCAGTGTGGCGCGCAACCGCTGGGACCAGTCCGCGTCCGAGTCGTCGCCGCGCGGCTTCTCCAGCACGTCCACCGCGCCCGCGGCGAGCGCGTTGTAGGTGCTGAACAGCTCCTGCCGGTCCGCCGAGGAGACCACCAGGATCGGGGTCGGGTACTCCGCCATGATCTGCTCGGTGGCGGCCAGCCCGCTGATGCCCGGCAGCATCATGTCCATGGTGATCACGTCCGGGCGCAGCCGCGCGGTCATCTCCACGGCCCGCAAACCGTCCACGGCCTCGCCGATCACCTCGAGCTGCGGATCCGGTGCGAGCGCCTCGCGCAGGTGACCGCGCATGGTCGCGGAGTCCTCGACGATCAGTACCCGGGTCATGCCGTCACCTCCCCCGCACGCCGGCCCCTCATGCCCGCACCACCAGCCGCCGGATGTGATTGAGGAGCTCTTCCTGGTCGAACTCGCCCTTGATGACGTACGCGGCCGCGCCGGCCGCGCGGCCCCGGTCCCGGTCCTCCGCGTTCGCCCGGGAACTGACCAGGATCGCCGGCACCCCGGCCAGCTCGGGGTCCGCGCGGGTCCGCTCGACCAGGGCGAACCCGTCGATGCCGGGCATGTCGATGTCGGACAGGATCAGGCCGTACCGGCGGGAGCGGGCCAGTTCCAGGGCCTCCTCGCCGGACGCGGCCAGGTCCACCTCGAACCCCGCCGACTCCAGGATGCTGCGCTCCAGCATGCGCGTGGTCAGGGAGTCGTCGACCACCAGGATCGGCAGCGGGGCCGCGGTCGCCGGTGCGGCCGGGCGGCCGCCCACGTGACCCCGCAGCACCTCGGCGGCCAGCCCCTGCGGGTCGAGCACCAGGCGCGGGTTGCCGTCGGCGTCCACCGAGACGCTGCCGATCACCGGGGTGCTCGGTGCGAGGTCCGGCAGCGGGCGGGCGACAAGCGCCGAGGTGCCGGCCAGCCGGTCCACGCCGACCGCCACGGTGCCGTCGTCGGTGCCCACCATCACGGCGGCGCCGGGGCTGGGTGAGTCGGGGACCGTGCTGCCCGTGTACAGGGCCTCGGCGAGGGGCAGGAAGGGTGCCGCGCCGCCGTCGTACACGATCCGGCCGGTGGTGGCCGCGGTGGCCGCCTCGGTCGCGCTCAGCCGTACGCAGCCGCGTACCGAGTCCAGCGGCAGGGTCGCCACCGTGCCGCCCGCCTCGACGTTCAGGCCGGTCATGCTGAGCAGGGCGAGCGGGATGGTCAGCTCGACGGTGGCCCCGGCGCCGGGCGAGCTGCGTACCGCCACCTCGCCGTGCAGCTGGGTGGCGACCTCGCGGACCGCGTCCATGCCGATGCCGCGCCCGGCCACCTCGGTCACCTCCGGCGAGGTGCTGATCCCGCCGTGCAGCACCAGATCGAGCAGTTCCTGCTGATCCGGCGGGCGCGCGCTGGGCCCGAGCAGCCCGCGTGCCCGCGCGGTACGCCGCAACGCGTCCAGGTCGAAGCCGCGCCCGTCGTCGGCGCACCGGAACACCGCCCACCTGCCACGCCGTTCCACCTCGACGGCCACCGTCCCCTCGGCCGGCTTGCGGGCCGCCAGCCGCTCCGCCTCCGGCTCGATGCCGTGCACCACCGCGTTGCGCACCACGTGCAGGAACGCCCCACTGACCGGCCCGAGCAGGTGAGCACCCATCCGGATGTCGGCGCCGTACGCCTCGAACCGGATCCGCTTGCCCTGGGACTCGGCGGCGTCGCGTACCGCGCGCCGCAGCGCCGTGAAGATCGTCCCGGCCGGTACCAGGCGCAACCCCTCCGCCTTGGCCCGGACGTCGTGCAGCTCCCGTTCGATCTGGTCGACCGCGTCGGTGAACCGGCGTCCCGCCGAGCCCAGCTCCCGGGCGAGCCGCTCGGCCGAGGCCCGGGTGGTCGCGGCCGGGGCGCCCCGGCCGACGCGCAGCTGGTCGGCCAGCGTCGCCGCGGACCGGTGCAGGCGCTCGACGGTGGTGCAGCCGTTGCGCAGCGGTGCCATCCGGGCGTTCGCCTCGCCGATCGCGTCCAGCAACTCGTCCAGGTCGGCGGTGGCGGCGCGGGCCGCCATCGGCATCTCCGGAACCGGGTTCAACGCCTCAGCCGGGTCCTGGCCGGCCGGCTGCTGTGCCGACGAGGGTGCCGCGGCCGCCGCCTGCGGCGATTGCAGAGCGCTCACCTGCGCCGCGATCTCGTCGTTGAGACGCAGCAGTTCCTGCATCTCCTCGGCGGCGAGGGCACCGGCGCCGGTGCGGTGCGGGACCAGGATCTCCTCGAACGCGTGCGCCCGGTCGGCGATCTCCTTCTGCTTGACCACCCGGGCCGCGCCCTTGAGCGTGTGCGCGGCACGCAGCAGCCGCCCGACCGGCTCCGGCCCGGGCCGCTGATCCAGGTCGAGCACGCCGGCGCTGATCTGGTCCACCAGATCCCGGGCCTCCACCCGGAAGTAGCGCAGCGGATCCCGGCCCTCGGCCATCAGAGCCGCCTCATCAGCGCCGCCCGGTGCCGACCAGCTCCAGCAGGTCGCCGGAGAGGGTGGAGAGGTGGGCGGCGGTCTGCTTGGTCTGCACCGCGCTCGCCTCGGTCTCCCGGGACACCCGGGCGGTGTCGGAGGCCGCGACGTTGACCTGTTCCACCGCGGTGCTCTGCTGCTTGGTGGAGAGCTCGATCTCCCGGGTCGCGTCGTTGGTGGTGGCGACCAGCTGCACGATCTCCCGGAACGAGTTGGTGGCGTCGTCGAACTGGCGGGCGCCGGCGTCCACCGCCTTCGCCCCGATCTCGGTGGCCATCACCGTGGTGTTCACCGCGCCGCGTACGTCGTCGATCAGCGCCCGGATCTCCTTGGCCGACGCGGCGGTACGGTCGGCCAGCTTGCGGATCTCCTCGGCGACCACCGCGAACCGCCGGCCCCACTCGCCGGCCCCACTCGCCTCGATGGTGGCGTTGATGGCCAGGATGTTGGTCTGCTCGGCGAGTTCCGAGACCAGGTCGACCACCAGTCCGATCTGCTGCGACTTCTCGCCCAGGGCGAGCATGTGCTGCACGATCTGGTCCACCTGGGCGCGGATCGCGGCCATCGACGCCCGGGTCTGGTCGATCGTCGAGTCGCCGGTACGCGCGGCCGCCTCGGTCTCCTCGGCGATCTTCGACACCCGCTGGGCGCTGTCCGCGATCTGCCGGGAGGTGATCAGCAGCTCGCTGATCGTCGTGGTGATCTCGCTCATCGCGCTGGCCTGGTCCCGGCCGCCGTTGACCTGTTGCGCGGCGGCGGCCTCCAGCTGCGCCGACGAGCTCTGGATGTGCCCGACCGCCGCACCGACCTCCCGGCGCAGGTCCCGGCTCAGCCGCCAGGCCACCGCGACCGCGCTGATCGTGGTGAGCACGCCCAAGATGATCACCACGGCGATGGCGATCCGGGCCCGGTCGGACGAGGCCACCCGGGCGGACTGCACGTCGGCGTGCACCCGGTCGATCAGCTTGGCCAGTGCCGCCTCCAGCCGCTCCCGCAGCGGCCTGCTCAGTTCCTCGTTCAGGCGGGCGGCGTCGGCGATGTCCTTGATCGCGGCCCGGCGGGCCACCACGGTGGAGACCGCGGCCGCGTGCGACTCCTCGATCTGCTCCACCTCGTCGAGCAGGGCCGCCGCCTGACCGCCGAGCGAGCCGCGCAGCGCGGCGAGCTCGTTGCGCAGGTCGGCGCGGTCGGCGGCGGTCTTCTCGGCGTACTCGTCGGTGCCGTAGAGCAGGTAGGCGCGGAAGTTGGCCAGCCGGGTCTCCAGGATCCGCCCGATCCGCTCGGCCCGGGTGAGGTCCTGGGTGGCGGCGGTGATCGCCTCGTCCTTCGCGTTCACCACGAAGGCCAGGCCGACCACCGAGATGATGACCGAGAGCAGGGTGAGGGCGATGGTGAAGGTGACTCCGATCGCCAGCTTTCTACCGTACGAACGTCCGGCCATCATCGGGACTCCTCAGGATCGAGCGGATGCCCGGCCAGCTGATGGACCAGGGCGCGGGTGGCCGGCACGTCGATGATCGACCGGTTGCCGTCCGGCAGGCGGACCATCCCGTCCAGGTAACCGCGCGGGCCGGAGCCGTCGGTGACACTGTCGACCACGTCGGTGACGGGCACCCGCAGGTGGTGGTCGAGCTCGTGGAAGGCGAGAGCGAGCGGCGGTGTGCCGGCGGTCAGCGCCAGCCAGCGCGGCCGCTGCGCGATCGGGTGGCCGAGCAGCGCGGCCAGGTCGTAGACGGGCACGATGGTGCCGGCGAAACCGGCCACCCCGAGCAGGGCACGCAACGTGGTGGGCAGCGCGGTGACCGGGCGGTCCGGGTGCACGCCGGAGGTCTGGGACAGGCACAGCGCGTACGGGCGGTCGCCGACCCTGATCGCCAGCAGCTCGACGCTCTCGTGGTCGAGGACCCGGGCCGGCTCGGCGAACGAGCGGTCGAAATCGGTGCGCAGGCGAGCCACCCGCTCGGCCACCGTACGGCCGGTCACGGCCGCACCCCGCAGGCGTCCAGTTCGGTACGGCACAGCGTGGTCAGCGCCAGCCGCCCGAAGCCGCCGCCGAACAGGGTGATCCGTTCCTCGTCCTCGCGTGCCAGCAGCTCCAGGGCGGGTTGCAGGTGTACCACCGCACCGCGGTGGTCGCCGCGCCGGCGGGCGAGCAGTCCCATCCGCAGCCGGGGCATCGCGAACGCCGGATCCAGGTACGCGGCCAGCCGGTACTGCCCGGCCGCCTGTTCCGCGCAGTCCAGCTCGTGGCAGACGCCGAGCAGGTGGTGAGCGTCCGGGTGCGGCCCGCCGACGTCCATCAGCCGGTGTGCGGCGGCCCGGGCCTCGGCGAGCCGCCCGAGCTGGGCCAGCAGTACCCCGCGCAGCAGCAGGTCCCGGGTCCCGGAGGGATGGTGCCGGTCGAGCAGGGTCAGAGCTTCGGCGAACCGGTCGTCGATCATCAGCCCGAACGCCCGCTCGTGAACGTCACCTTCCGGAGCGGGGGCGGGCTCGACCGGCGGCGCCGCACGGGGTGCCGGCCGTCGCGCGGGCGCGGGTTCGGGCTCCGGGCGGCGGTAGTGGACGGTGTCCCCGTCGTACCGCATCTCCAGGCCCTCGGGGTGGCTGCCGAGCGAGTCGGTGTGCCCGAGGAAGAGGTAACCGCCCGGCGCGAGGGCCCGGGTCATCCGGGTGATCAGGCCGGACGCCGTCTCACTGGTCAGGTACATCAGCAGGTTGCGGCAGAAGATCACGTCGTACCGGCCGGGCTGCCACAGCTGTGGTTCGTCCACGGCGACGTTTTGCTCGGCGAACCGGACCATCTCGACGATCTCGTCGGCCACCCGGAAGCCGTCCTCGGTCTCCTCGAACCACCGGCGCTGTATCTCGGGCGGGGTCTCCCGCAGCGACCACGACGAGTACGTCGCCGCCCGGGCCTGTGCCAGCACCTGCCGGTTCGCGTCGACACCCAGCACCGAGACGATCCAGTCCCGCCCCGGCCGGGCCTGGCCGGCGACGATCGCCAGCGAGTACGCCTCCTCACCGGACGAGCACCCGACCGACAGCAGCCGCAGCACCCGCTGCCCGGCCCGCGCCGCGATCCGTTCCGGCAGCACCCGGTCGGCGAGCACCCGGAACTGCTCGCTGTGCCGGAAGAAGTAGGTCTCGGTGATGCTGAGCGCCTCGGCCAGCTCCGCGATCTCCGCCGCCCAGCGCCGGCCGCCGAGCCGGTCCAGGTAGCCTCGCGCGCTCAGGCTGTGGGCCGCCGCCCGCTCCTCCAGCACGGTCATGGTCTGACCGCCGTCGCTGTCCGCGAATGTCCAGCCCAGCCGTCGCTGCAGCAGCTCCCGGAACCGGGTCAGCTCAGCGCCGCCGATCATGCTGGGCCCGCCAGGTGCGGCTCGATCCAGGCGGTCATGCCGCAACTCCGGCCGGCGCTCCGGCCGCCTCCCAGACCTCGTGGGGCACCGCGCTCAGGCTCCGCAACAGCAGCAGCGGGTCGGTACCGACCGTGCCGACCGCCGCGATGAGCGCCCTGGACACGCCGGTGAACAGCGCGGCCGGGCCCTCCGGCGGCTCCACCTCGATCCGCCGCACGCCGAGTACCGGCCCGGTCGCGCAGGCGATCGGCCCCCGGCCGGCGCGTACCGCGACATAGCGGACGATCTCCCCGTCCACCCCGGTCAGCAGCCGGGTCACGTCGATCACCGGCGCGGGCGCGCCGCGCAGGATGGTCAGGCCACGGACGTACGGCGGAGTACCGGCGAGTGGCCGGGTCGGGAGCGGCCGCATGGTCTCCACGACCTCGTCCAGCGGGAGCGCGCAGTACAGCGGCCCGGCCTGGAACACGAGCGCGACGACCCCGGCGTCCGACGCCGCAGCCAGTAAGTCGTCGTACTGCCCTCCCACGGGCTAAGGCTAGCCAGCATTCGTCCCGGTTTCATGAGCTTCGCTCAACTATGTCGGTCATCGGGGCCGGTCCCGGCGCGCGGCCGCCCATCCGCGCGCCGGGACGGCCGGTTCAGGAGTGGTCGCTGTGACCGGTGAGAGGTGCCGGGTGATTCGGGCCGCCGGTCGCGGCCGAGTGCCCGGCCCACGGCACGCCGTCGTAATGGTGCCGCTGCGCCACCGGCCGGAAGCCGGCGTCCGCCGGTGGTGAGAAGCCGGGCACGGGGCGCCCCGCCACCGGCATCCCCGATCCGGGCGGCGGGCCGGGAGTCCCGGTCGCCGGGCGGGCGGCGTCGCGCGGCACCTCGGGCCAGCCGGCCGGAACCCGGCCGATCGGCTCGGCCTCCGCGGAGGCGACCGGTTCCGAGGCAGCCGGGGCCGGATCGCCTCCGGCGGGCCACAGACGCGGGCGGCGCCCGGCTGCCAGGTCCTCGGCCCAGCCGAACATCAGCACCGCCAGGCCGGCGATCGCGAACGTCACGCCGAGCGTCACCGGGGCCTCGAGCCGGCCCAGGTCGTCCATGCCGGTGCGCTCCAGGATCGGCCACACCGCGGCGATCGCCACGCCGTGCCACAGATAGATGGTCACCGCCCGCGCGTTGAACAGGGTGATGGCCTGCCCGGCATGGCGCAGCCGTTCGATCCGGTCCATCGGCGGCTGCCAGCGCAACGCGAGCAGTACGAAGGCCAGCGAGTACACCGCCTGCGCCTCGGAGGCCTCGTTCAGGTCCCATCCGGTCTCCGCGTGGCCCTGCCAGAGCCAGTAGAGGCCGGTGCCGGCGAGCACCGCGAACGCGGCGCCGGCCAGACCCGGGCGCAGCCGGGCGAGGCGGCCGTCGCGGTGGGCGAAACCGGCGATCCAGCACGCGCCGTAGGTGGCCAGGTCCCAGAGCGCCGACTCCACGCCGGCCGGCATGCCGAAGTCGCCGCGCTCCAGGACCATCATCAACAGCAGGGGTACGGCGAGCAGCGGCCACCCGATCCGCCGGAACAGCGGGTACAACAGCGGCGAGAGCAGAACCAGCCACAGGTAGGTGCGCACGTACCAGAGGGCGTCCCAGACGTACGCCGCCTGATCGCTGCCCGGCGGGTCGCCGAGCGGCAGGACCCAGAACAGCAGCGTCGCCGGCTGGAACGGGTGTTCGCCGTCGACCTCGGAGGTCCATCCGGTGTAGAGCATCGCCGGCACGGTGATCAGGCCGAACAGCCACACCGGGGGCAGCAGGCGGCGCATCCGGGAGGTGACCACCTGCCCGGCGGACCGGCGCTGCAGGGAGGCCGCGGTCAGTGAGCCGGCCACCGCGAACATCACGCCCATGGCCGGGAACACGATGGACAGCCAGGCCCATCCGAAGTGGTGATAGACGATGACCCGGACGATGGCGACGGCCCGAAGCAGGTCCAGGTATCGATTACGCACCGCGAAACCGTAGCGACCACGATTCGCCGCGTGGACCGTCGCTTCGGTCGGCAAGAAAGCCGCAGCGGTTTACCACGGTCGGGGGAACCGGCCGCGAACCCGGTGCGATTGTGCGACGTCCGTGCTCACCGGAAAATGGCGTTCACGCAGCTCAGCGCGTACCGGGAAATGATCGTCGTCGTAAGGCCGGGTGACGCCGGGCCCGGCGGCGAAGTGACCGGGCCGGATCCACACCGTTGGTCAACTCGCGAGCGCCCTGGAACGGCCGGGGCGCGCTGACCGACGGGAACGACGGGCATGCGGAAACCTCTGGTAGTGCTGTGTGCGGCGGCCGCGGTGCTGGCCGGCGGTGGCATCACCGCCGGCGCGCTGGCGCACGAGCCGCCGGGCGGTGTGCAGACGCCGGACATGTGGATCTTCGAGGACCCGGTGGGGGAGGACCTGCTGGGACCGTTCCCCGATGTGGACGAGTGGGCCGGCCAGCCGGTCCCGGATCCGCCCGCCGAGCCCCCGCCGGTCCCGGAGTCGCCGTCGCCGGTCCACTCAGCCGCGCCCTCGTCCTCGTCCTCGCCTTCCGCATCGTCCGGTCCGCCCGCGTCCACCCCGCCGGCGACCCGGCGGCCGGAGCAACCGGGGCCGCGCCTCGACCGGGAGCGCCCGCTGCGCCAGATGCCCGGGTTCGCCCGCCCGCAGGCCGATCCGTACGCCGGCGCGCGGACCGCGGTGTCCGCGGCCTCGATCTCCTCGAGCCCGTACGCCCCGGTGCAGCAGCAGGTCCTGGCGCTGGTCAACCGCAACCGCCGGAGTTACGGCTGCGGACCGCTGACCGTGGACCGGCGGCTCATCGAGGCGGCCAACCGGCACGCCGCGGACATGGCGCGCCGTGGCTACTTCGCCCACGAGGGCCCGCGCGGTGACCGGGCCGGGCACCGGGTGGCCGAGGCCGGGTACGAGTGGCTGCGCTACGGCGAGAACATCGCCCGTGGCCAGGACACCCCGTACGAGGTGGTGGCCGACTGGATGGACAGCCCGGACCACCGGGAGAACATCCTGGACTGCCGCCTCGACCAGGTGGGGCTGGGGCTGGCCATCGCGCGGGACGACACCACCTACTGGGTGCAGGACTTCGCTACACCCCGTTGACCAGGCGCTGACTCTCCG
Organism: Actinoplanes aureus; assembly: GCF_015704865.1. GTDB lineage: Bacteria > Actinomycetota > Actinomycetes > Mycobacteriales > Micromonosporaceae > Actinoplanes > Actinoplanes aureus. The sequence continues at coordinate 79,895 of NZ_JADQTO010000005.1, forward strand.
GAACCTCATGTCGACGACTGGGCTGCCGATGGCATCCCAGTTTCGTGTCACAGTCCTTCCCCGGGCATTGCTGGTGGGGCGCCTGTGCTTCGATGTGCGGACAACAACGAGGTTTGTTCACCGCGGCGCTCGCGCCGCGAAGCAGGCCTCGCTTCCTGGGGAGGATGCATCTTGGCAGGGAGACGGGTTACCGCCCGCCTCGCCGGCGCCGCGCTCGCGGTGCTGGTGGGTGGTGGTCTCGGCGCGTTCGCGCTGACGCCGGCCGGTGCCGGTGCGGCCGCGCCGGTGACCACGGCCGTGGCCACCACCGTGGTCACCAAGGCGGCTGCCGCGTCGTGCGCGACCGGCAAGTACCAGAAACAGGTCGAGGGTTACCTCAAGAAACTGGGCGGATACGGGACGGTTACGGTCGACGGCAAGCAGTCCGCCGCCGACTGCGCCGCGATCGTGAAGTTCCAGAAGCGGTTCGGCATTCAGCCGGCCAAGGGCCTGGCCGGCCCGACCACCTTCGACGTCGGCAAGCGACTGGCGGCGACGAAGACGTCGGCCTGCAAGGCGAAGAAGAAGGGCATCACCTTCTGCGTCAACCTGACTCAGCAGACGACGTGGGTGATGAAGAACGGGAAGGTGTACGTCAAGCCGACGGTCACCCGTACCGGGTATAAGGGATACCGGACCCCGGCGGGCACCTTCTCGATCAACAAGCGGACGAAGAAGGAATGGTCGGACCCGTACGAGGTGTGGCTGCCGTACTGGCAGCGCTTCATCGGCGGGCGCGGTTTCCACGAGACCACGACCTACATCCACGACAAGTGGCGCGGCTCGCACGGGTGCGTGAACCTGCTTCACCAGGACGCGAAGAAGTACTACAGCATCGGCGACTACGGCATGACGGTGAAGGTCTTCGGGCGCAGGCCCGGTACCTGATCCGCCGCCGCTGACGGGCCGTCCCTTTACCGGGGGCGGCCCGTCGTTCGTTTCGCGGCATAGAGTGGCGTCTGTGAAGCGCACGGTGATCATCGCGGCCGGTGTCCTGCTGCTCCTCCCCATGACCGCCGCGTCCTGCGACGACGAACCCACCGGGATCCGGCTCGGCACCGCCACCGTCGGCACCGTCGACGAGATCGTCGAGGCGCCCGGGACGGTCACCGCCCGTACCGCCGCGACCCTCACCGCACCGGCCACCGGCACCGTCACCGACCTGCTCGTCGAGTCCGGCGACCAGGTCGCGAAGGGTGAGGTGCTCGCCGTCATCGAATCTCCCGAGCTGGAACGCCGCCGTGACTCGGCGCAGGCCGCCCTCGACCAGGCGCCGTCCGGCGGTGGCCTGCCCACCGGCGGCACCGCCGGCTTCACCGCGGTGCGCGAGCGCACCGACCGGCAGGCCACCGAGGCGTTCCAGCAGGCCCGGGAGGCGGCCGACAAGATCGCCGACCCGGAGCTGAAGAAGACGCTGCGCCACCAGATCGACGCGGCCAAGGAGCAGTACGCGTCGGCGTCCGCCGCGGCCGCCGCGGCGGTCCGGTCGGTCCAGCAGGGCGTCGCGTCGCTGGGCCGGGCGATGAGCGCGCTCTCCGCCGCACAGCGCTTGCAGGCCGAGCAGGCGTACCAACTGGCCGACGCCGCCGTGGACGCCCTGACCCTGCGCGCACCGGTGGCCGGTGTCGTGCAGCTCGGCGGCACCGCGTCCGGCGGTGGCGGCTCCCTCTCCGACCTGCTGCAGAACGGCACACCCGGGCAGATGCCGCAGACCGGCGTGGCAGGCGTGGACACCGCCGTTCCGGAAGGCGGCTACGTCGCCGCCGGCACCCCGGTGCTGACCGTCGTGGACGTCACCCACCTCGGGCTCGCCGCCGAGGTTGACGAGACCGACGTGCTGCTCGTCAAGCCCGGCGTGGAGGCCGAGGCCGAGCTCGACGCCGCACCCGGCGCCGCCTATCCGGCCACGGTACGGGCGGCCGACCTGCTACCGACCACCTCCGCCCGGGGCGGCATCTCCTACCGGGTGCGGCTGGACCTGGGCGAGGGCACGTACGCCGACGGCGGTGACGTCGCACCCGTCCCGCGTCCCGGCATGAGCGCGGTGATCCGGCTGAAGGTCCGGCAGGCCACCGACGCCGTCACCGTGCCCGCCTCGGCCGTCGTCAGCGCCGACGGCAAGGACACCGTCTGGATCGTCCGGGACGGCCGCTACCAGGCCGCCCAGGTGCGCCTCGGGGTGCAGGGCGAGGAGACCGTGCAGGTGCTGTCCGGGGTGACGGCCGGGCAGGAGATCGTGGTGGCCGGCGCCGACCAGGTCGAAGCCGGCGCCGAGGCCCTTCGATGAGCGGTCCCGCGATCGTCGCGACCGACGTGTCGCGGACCTACCAGCTCGACGGCGTGTCGGTGCCCGCGCTGCGCGGCGTCTCGCTCACCGTCGAGTCCGGCGACTACCTGGCCCTGGTCGGCGCCTCCGGATCCGGCAAGTCGACGCTCATGCACCTGCTCGGCGGGCTGGACCGGCCCACCGGTGGCACCCTGCTGATCGGCGGCCGCGACGTGGCCGGGCTCAGCCCCAACGAGATGGCCGAGCTGCGCAACACCACGATCGGGTTCGTCTTCCAGTCGTTCCACCTGCTCGCGCGTACCACCGCGCAGGACAACGTCGGCCTGCCGCTGGTCTACCGGGGGATCGGGCGGCGGGAGCGGCGGGAGCGGTCCGCCGCGATGCTGGAACGGGTCGGCCTGGCACACCGGATCGGGCACCGGCCCAACCAGATGTCCGGCGGCGAGCAGCAGCGGGTGGCGATCGCCCGGGCCCTGATCACCGGGCCGTCGGTGCTGCTCGCCGACGAGCCGACCGGCAACCTCGACTCGGCCACCGGGCAGCAGGTGCTGACCCTGCTCGAGACGCTGAACGCCGAGGGGGTGGCGGTCGTGCTGGTGACGCACGACCGGGAGGTGGCGGACCGGGCCCGGCGGCAGATCGTGATGAAGGACGGCCTGATCGTATGAGGCTGGCCGAGGCCTGGCGGGTTGCCCTGGAGGCCCTGCGCGCCAACCGTCTGCGCAGCATGCTCACCATGCTCGGCGTGATCATCGGCGTGGCGGCGGTGGTCGCGCTGGTCGCCATCGGCACCGGGACCAAGGAGCAGATCGAGCGGCAGGTGGAGGGGCTCGGCTCGAACCTGCTGATCGTCGTACCGGGACGCCTGGAGGCCGGCGCCGCGCCGACGTCGTCGCCGCTCACCCTGGACGACGTGGAGGCGGTCGGCCGGATCGTCGGCGACCGGTCCCGGGTCGCCGTCACGGTCAGCTCGGGGGAGACCGTACGGGCCGGGAAGCGATCCGGGTTCGCCAGCATGCAGGGGGTCACCGAGAGCACCCCGACGGTCTTCGTGCGGCGGCTGGACCGGGGTGCATACCTGACCCGTACCGACGTGAACACCGGCCGGCGGGTCGCGGTCCTCGGTGCCGGGGTGGCCCGCGAGCTGTTCGGCGAACGGGACCCGATCGGGCGGCAGATGACCATCGGCGGTGTCCGGTTCCGGGTGATCGGCGTGTTCGAGGCGCTCGGGCAGAGCCTCGGTGTGGACCGGGACGGCGAGGTGCACGTACCGGTCACCGCCGCGCAGCGGCTGCTCGGCACCGAACGCATCGACGGCCTGGCCATCCGCGCCCCCGACCGGGAACGGATCGACCAGCTCGGCGCCGACGTGGTCGCCGCGCTCTCCGAACGTCACCCGGACACCGACTTCAGCGCGGTCACCCAGGAACAGATCCTCGGCGTGCTCGGCGACATCCTCGGCGTGCTCACCGGGGTGCTCGCCGCCATCGCCGGGATCAGCCTGCTGGTCGGCGGCGTCGGTGTCTCCAACATCATGCTGGTCTCGGTACGCGAGCGGACCAAGGAGATCGGCCTGCGCAAGGCGGTCGGCGCCCGGCCCCGCGACATCGGCGTGCAGTTCCTGCTCGAGGCGGTGCTGCTGACCACCACCGGGGGAGTGCTCGGCATGCTCCTCGGCGGGTCGTCCGCGCTGCTCGTCGACCGGCTCAGCCCGGTGCCCGCCGCGCTGACCTGGTGGTCGATGGCGCTCGCGTTCGGGGTGTCGGCGGCGGTCGGCATCGTCTTCGGTGTGGTCCCGGCGCAGCGGGCCGGCCGGCTGGACCCGGTGGTGGCGTTGCGTACCGAATGAGCGTGGCTCCTCGGGGCCAACCGCTCAGGTACCCGCCGGCCGGGCCGAAACGGGAAGCGGACCCGGAGGAGACCGCTTTGCCGTTTCAGTTACGCGACGAGCACGGCGCTGCCCGTGCGGTCGCCTATCTGATGCTGGCCGCCGCCGCGTACACCTCGGTCACCGGTGTCCTGATGCAGCTGGGCGCTCCGGTGGCCGAGGTGATCGCGGTCGCCGTGTCGTCCGTCGCCTTCCTGGTGATCGGGCTGGTCTGCCTGCGCCGCCCGAAGTCGCTGCCCCGGCTCTTCTGGCTCGCCGTGCCGTTCCTGTCGGCCGGCGCGGTCACCGGCCTGAACTTCGCGACCCAGGACACCAGCACCGGCTCCCAGCTGTTCTATCTGTGGCCGCTGCTCTACGCCGCGTCCTTCCTGAGCCGTCCGATGGTCGCCGTCACCGTGGCCGCGATCTCCGCCGGGCACGCGCTCGTCGCCTTCTCGTTCATGGACCGGACCCACGCGGTGAACGACTGGATCGCGATCACCGTGGCCGTGACGATGACCGCGATCGTCGTGGTCTCCCTGGTGGAACGCAACACCCGGCTCCGCGACGTCCTCGAGATCCAGGCCGCCTCCGACTCCCTGACCGGCGTGGCCAACCGGCGGGCCTTCGACGAGCGGCTCGCCCGTACCGTCGAGGCGGCCCGCGCCGGCGGCCAGCCGGTCGCCCTCGTCATGATCGATGTCGATCATTTCAAGACCATCAACGACACCTGGGGGCACGCCGTCGGCGACCACGCGCTGCGCACGGTCGCCGACGCGCTGCGCGAAGCCGCCTCCGGCGACGACCACCTGGTGGCCCGGCTGGGCGGCGACGAATTCGCGGTGCTCATGCGCGCCGGCCCGCTGACCGCACTGGGTTACGCCGAACAGGCCCGCGCCCTCATCGCCACCACCGAGGACCTGCCCTCCGGGCCGCCCCGGCTCAGCATCGGCATCGCCGTCCTGCCCGACCACGCCACCACCGCCGATGAACTCCAGCGGGTCGCCGACACCGCCCTCTACCAGGCCAAGGCCGGAGGGCGCGGGCGAAGCACGCTGGCCCAGCATCCGGCTGAGCACGACGCGGCCGCCTATTACTGACCTTTTCGGTACGCGTCCGCGCTGTCGCGCCGGATCCGGACCGTCCCCGCCCTCCCGCGCGAGCCGCCTGCCCATTCCAGGCCCCACCGCGCGCGCCGGGCTCAAGCAGGGGTCTGGCTTCCCGGCTTCTCCGCACGCGGGTGGACGATCGGCTGTTCCGCGGTGGCCTCATCGAGCGCGCCCGGCTCCGCGTCGTCGGTCGCCCGCTCGCTGAGCAGCCCCAGAATCTCCGGAGACCGCCGCGGGTAGGGCCCCCACCCGTCCCGCAGCACGTGGATGTAGACCGACTCCAGGCACACCCCGATCCGCTCCACCAGATCGGTGTCCTCCGGATCACCCAGCCGGATCGCCCGGGCGAAGTGATCCAGAGCCTCCATGTGCCGCCCCTGGTCGTAACAGCTGCGCCCGGCGTTCTCGTGCACCACGCTGCGTACCGCCGCCGACACGTCCGCGTCGACCGCACGCTGGAACAGCCGATCCGCCTCCAGGTAGTCGCCGCGCAACCGCAGCACGTGCGCCAGCTCCGCCTGCGCGATCACCATCGACTGAAGATCCTGCGCGGACTCGGCGTGGGCGAGGGCCAGCCGGCTCGCCGCCGCGGCCATGCCCAGCTCTCCGAGCAGGCGGTAGACCTCCGCGCGTACGCTCAGCAGCCCCGCCTTGACGATGTTGTCCGCCTCGTCCGCGAGCGGCCCGTCAAGCCTTTCACCCAGCGCCCGCAGCGCGTCCCGATCATCAACGACCTCACGCAGCGACGCACCATCCAGCCGCCACCGGATCGCCGACAGCTCGGCCGCGGTGAGCGGCAGGTGCGGCGCCAGCTCAGGCCCCTGCTGCTCGGCCGTCAGCCTCGCTGCTTCGCCTGCCTTCTGCCCGCCCGGCTGCCCAGCAGCCTGGCCTGCGGCCGCTTGTTCCGCCACCTGGCCCGCTGCCTGCCCGGCCGCTTGTTCCGCCGCCTGGCCCGCTACCTGCGCGGCCGTTTGTTCCGCTGCCTGGCCTGCTGCCTGCCCGGCCGTTTGCTCCGCTACTTGGCCTGCTGCCTGCCCGGCCGTTTGCTCCGCTGCTTGGCCTGCTGCCTGCCCGCTCGGCTGCTCCGCCGCCTGGCCAGCTTCTCGCCCGCCCGGCTGTCCCGCTGCTTGGCCCGTCCCCTGCCCAGTCGGCTGTTCCATCGCCGGGCCGGCCGTCTTCCGCTCGGCAGCCGTCTCCGCCGCGTCAGAGGCCCCCGCCTTCGGTGCCGCCGCCTTGGTGACGAACCAGCCACTGCCGAGCGCCGTGTCCGAGTAGCGGCGCGGCTCGGTGTCCGGCCCGGACGTAGCCAGCCGCGCGATCGGCCGCAGGTTGTGCCAGGTCCCCTCCGCATCCATGTACGGAGCGTCGTCACCCTCACCACCCGGCCGCATCGCCGGCACACTGATCTGCCTCCGGCCCGCTTCCGGCCCGGCTTGCTCGTAGCCCGCCGGCCCGCCGCCCTGCTCCTGCGCTACCCCTGCACCAGATGTCTGCGCCGCGCTTTGGCCGCCAGGTGTCTGTGTTACGCCCGAGCCGGCAAATGCCTGTGCTGCCCCTGGGCCCGCAGGTGTCTGCGCTGCGCTTTCGCCGGCAGGTGCCTGTGTCACGCCCGAGCCGGCAGGTGCCTGAGCTGGGCCGGGGCCGGCAGGTGCCTGAGCTGGGCCGGGGCCGGCAGGTGCCTGCGCTGCGCCTAGGCCCGCAGGTGTCTGCGCTGCGTCTGAGCCAGCAAATGCTTGTGCTGCGTTCCCGCCTTGGCCTGCCGGAGTACCGCCCTGCTCTGGGTGCGGCGTCCCAGCGACTTGGCCGGACGTGCCGCCGCCTTGCCACGCCGGGCTTACCGGTGCCGATCCACCTTGCACGGGCGTGCCGAAGGGCGGCGTCGCTGCAGCCCAGGGACTATCGGTCGGGGTAGCCGACGATCCGGCTGCCGACGGCGGCTGTTGCGCCGCACCCGGTTGCGCGGTGAACGGCTTTCCGGAAGACCCGGTCCCCACCGGCCCGGCATCCAGCTCCGCCGGTGCCGCCGCGCCACCCGCCATCGCCGGACGGCCAGGCTGAGCGGTTGACCGGCTGGCGTCCGCCGCATGGCCCGCGTCCGCCGGCGTGCCGCCGGACGCCCTTTCCGCCGAGCCGGCCATTCCTTGCCCGTCCGCAGCGCTCTGCGATCCGGCCCAACCGGTGTCGCCGGTCTGAGGCATGCCGTGCGACGCGGCAACGTTCGCCGCAGGGGCTTGCGGCGTCCCGGAAGGCTGCCGCCCCATCGATGCCGGCCCAGCAGTCCCCGAAGCACCCTGCCACGGCCCGGCCAGGGCCTGCGGTCCACTGACCTGTCCATCGGCGTCAGGCACGGTCTCAGCGGCGTGCGACCCGCCTTGCCAGGGTCCGGCCGGGGCCTGCGGTCCGCCGGTGTTCGCGGCGGCGTGTGATCCGCCCTGCCACGGCATAGCCGGGACCTGCGGCGCGCCGCCCGGACCCGGAGGCGGAGTCTGCGGTCCGGCCGCCATCGGCGACGTGCCGGGCACCGCGGTGCCGGCGACCAGTCGGGAGTCTCCGGTCAGCGGAGCCGGTGGCCAGGCATTTGCCGCCCCGGCAGCCGCAGATGCCGGCGGCTGCGGCGTGGCAGGCGCAACCGAAGCCGCCGACCGGCCCGGCGCCGGCGGTTGTACCGCCGCAGCCGGCTGGATCGGTGCGGGCGGTTGTACCGCAGCCGGCTGGATCGGTGCGGGCGGTTGTACCGCAGCCGGTTGGATTGGTGCGGGCGGCTGTACCACGGCAGTCGGCTGGACTGGTGCGGGCGGTTGCGCCACGACCGGAGGATGGATCGGCGTGGGCGGCTGTGCAGGGACCGGCGGCTGGACCGGCGCGGGCGGCCAAGCGGTCGCCGCTGCCGGTTGTCCGGGGCCGGCGGGCACGCCGGGCTCGACCGGCCGGGCCGGCGGCGGCCAGGCGGCCGCCGGTGCCGGCGGCGCGCCATTCGGGTCCTGCGGTGCGGGCGTCCAGCCGGCGGGCATCGGCGGGCGTGCGGGCGACACCGGCCGTGCACCGGCCGGCGGGTTCGCGTCCGGAACCATCGCCCACGGGCCGTCCCCGTCCGAGAGGAACACGTGCGCGGTACGTGGAGTACGCCGCGACCGCTGCTGCGGCACCTCGGACCCGGAACGGCCCTGCTCACCCGGGTACCCGGCGCTACCCGGCCGGATCTCACCGGAAACCGGCGGCGCCGGCACAGTCGGGCGCCCGGCGTAGGACGACGGGCCCCCGTCCCGGTGCACCGGCCCAGCCGCGTAACCGGCGGCCGGCGACTGCTCGCTGACGCCCGGCTGCCACGCGTCGGGGTGCGTGACGTCCCGGACACCGGGTTGGCCGGCGGCGGGGTGCGTGACTTCCCGGGCGCCGGGCTGGCCGGCTGCGGGCGGCTGCGGCGTGGTTCCCCAGGCACTGGGCTGGCCGGTGGGCTGCGTGAATCCGGGGGCACCGGGCTGGCCAGTAGCGGGCTGCGTGACTTCCCGGGCGCCGGGCTGGCCGGCTGCGGGTGGCTGCGGAGTAGTTCCCCAGGCACCGGGCTGACCGCCGGGCTGGGTGACTCTGTGGGCACCAGGCTGGCCGCTGGGCTGCGTGAATCCGGACTGGCCGGTAGCGGGCTGCGTGCTTCCTTGAGCGCCGGGCCGGCCGTCGGCGGCCTGTGTGACTCCTTGGACACCGGGCTGGCCGGCGGCGGGCGGCGTAACTCCCTGGACACCGGGCTGGCCGGCGGCGGGCGGCGCGATCCCGCGACCGCCGGGCTGGGCGGCGGTAGGCGGCGTGATCTCCGGAGCGCCCGGCCCGCCCGAGCCACCCGGCTGCGGACCGCTTCCGGGAACGCTGGACCGCCCGGCCGGAGAAACCGGCCGGATCTCGCGAGACCCGGCGCCCGGATGCCCATCACCCTGGGCCGAACCCCCAGCCGGCGCGGTCCCGGAACCGGAGTTCCCGGGCTGATTCATCGGCCGGCCGTCGAAAGCGGCCTCCGCGTGCGTGACCGGCGACCGCTGCGGCCCACCGATCACCCGCGCCGGCGGAACCGGCGCCGGCGCGGCGACGACGCGCGGCGTGACCGGCGGGTCGGCCTTGATGACGCGAGGTTGCGGCGGCGGCGTGGTCCGGCCGACGACCTTCGGGGGTACGGGTAGTTCAGCACGCCGCAGCACCCGTGGAGACTCGCCGTCCCCGGCCTTCTCCATCTCGTCGGGCCGCGACTGACCGTCCGGCGCCGCGCCCTGCTCAGGCGCGCGATCCCCGCCCTCAGCCGGAACCACGTGCCGGGAACGCTCATCCGCACCGGCCTCAGCCCGCCCGGCCCGCTCCTCCGTGCCGCTTTCCGCCTGCCGTGCCGCCCACTCGTCGGCCCGCTGCTCTGTGCCGGCTCCCGCCTGCCGCGCCGCCCAGTCGTCCGGTTGCAGGCCGGCGTCGGCCTGGCGTGCCGCCCACTCGTCCGGCTGCACGCCGGCCTCCGCCTGCCGTGCCGCCCACTCGTCCGGCTGCGCGCCGGCTTCCGGCCGGGCCGAGCGCTCGGCCGCGTCCGCCTGCCGTCCGGTCCACTCCTGCGGCCCGGCCGGCAGCGCCTCCGGCCTGCCGGAGGCAGTGCCCGCCGGCATCTCCGCAGCGGAACCCAGGGCGGGTTCCCCGGCCGGCCGGTCAGCAGCACGCCGGCCCGGGTCGCTGTCCTCGTGCGGGCGGTCCGCGGTCGCCGGCGCGCCGAGGGCACGCTCGTCGTCCCAGCCCGCGCCGCGCTCGTACCCGGCTGCCGGCTGGCGGGCGGCGGCGCCCTGGTCGCGCTCGAGTTCCGGGTAGCCGGCGTCCGGCCGGTACATCTCGTAGGGGTCCGTCGGCGACGGCACCTGGGCGCGTCCCGAAACCGGGCGATCCGGTCCGGGCCGCCGGGGGTCGGTCTCGTCGCGGCGGGTCCGGCGGCCGCCGGGTGGCCGGATCGGCCCGAAGTCGTCCCAGGGCGCGTCGTCCCGGGCCGGTACCCGGGTGTCGCGTTCGTCGTCGATGCGGCCGGCGCGGTCCGCGTAGCCTGCGGGCAGTTCGTCCTGGTAGGCCGGGCCACGCCGGGCCGGGCCGCGCCTGCGGCGGTCGTCGCCGCGGGGCGACTCCTCCCAGTATTCGTCGGAGCGCAGCTCGATGGTGCGGCCGCTGGGCGGCAACCGGCGGTCGTCGTCGTCCCACTGCTCGTCCGACCGGATCTCGACCGGGCGGCGCCGGCCGTTGCGGGCCGGGGCGGTGTCGCGCTCGTCCTCCCAGAGTTCGCCGGGACGGACCTCGACCGGGCGCCGGCCGCGGCGCTCGTCCGGGCGGCGTTCCGGTACGTCGTCGCGGTAGCGCTCCGTCTCGTACCGGTCGGCGGAGGGCCGGGGGCGCGCGGACCGGGACGCGCGGCGCAGCTCTGGCCGGGCCGCCGGGTCGACGATCGGGAAGTCCGGTTTGTCGAAGTCGACGCCGAGTTCGGGGCGGTTGAAGTCGACGTCGTCGAATTCGTCGCCGGCCAGGTTCGGTACCGAGGTGTCGATCGGCACGAAGTCGGGGTCGTCGAGCCAGCTCGGTCGTTGCGAGTCGAAGGCGGACCGCTTCGGCCGGCGCGCGGGCGGCTCGTCGGCGTCCTGGCCGGGGCGGCGGCGGGTCGGGATGACGGGGTCCGGCGCGGTACGACGCTCGTAGTGCCTCTCCTGGACCACCGCGGACTGCGGCATGAACGAGTACTCGCTGTACTCGTCCTCCCAGTACTCGTCGTCCTCGTAGCTCATGCGGCGGCCCCGAACCGGCTGGGGGTTGACCCGCTGCCCCGTCGCCGCATCCGTGCCACCGTCCTCACCCCTGTTCCACCTCCGCGCACCGGTGCCCGCCCCTCGCGCTCCGGTCGATCCCTGCCACGTGGTGGATGTGGAAGGTTAATCACGGATTTGCGTAGGGCGCCAGCGTGCCACGGAGCCCTGCCACCGTCCTCGCGGTGGGCCCGCGAGGACCGACCGTCCCGGCGCCGCAGCCCGCCGGACTAGGTCGATCACCCGGGTATACGTCCGGACGATGCCCCCGGTTCAATGCCGTACGCAGTGACTATGGCGGGGATCCGACAGTTCCCGCGGACGCGCCGCACGGGTCCGCCCGATCAACGAGGGTCGTTCTTACCTGGTGACGGGCTGGATGTCGACTTAAGAACCTTTTAAGCTTCTCTTCAGGACGGCTAAGAACTTGCGGGCGACCCCGAAAAGGTGACGCCGGGAGTGTCGAACGCCACCACGCCGATCCGCGGATCAAGGTGTGAATGTCTGTCACGTTTGTTGTGCGCCCAGGTTCCGGAACACCGGAAACATGGTCTCCCCGGCAGGCGGCCGCCGCCCCCCAGCTCCAGCGGCCGCCACACGCCCGAGACGATCCGCGGGGGACGACGCCCCCGATGCTCCTTCGCGGATGATGTTCGGCGGCGTGACGCCGGGACGAGAGACGGCGGCGGGACCACGGTCCCGCCGCCGTTTCGCATCAGAGCCGCCCGTCGAGGGTGAAGTGCCCGACCCACCGGGGCAGCACCAGCCCCTCGGCCGCGAGGGCGCTCAGCAGAGCCGACAACTCGGTCCGGGTGAGTGACGGCGCGGCCGACGGGTCCGGGTGCGGCACGCCGAGGGCGGCCGCGGTTTCGATGGCCCGGGCACCGATGGCGGCCTCCACCGCCCACACCCGGTGCGCGCAGAGCGCCGAGTGCGCGGAGACCGTCAGCGCGCCGTGCAGCCGCAGCAGGCGCCGCAGGTCGGCGGCGAGTTGTTCGATCGGCGGCCCGAGCGGCTTCAGCTCGGGTTGGCGGCGGTCGCGGACGGCGGCCCAGCAGCGCGGCAGCACGCCTGCCGCGACGGCGGACGTGACCGGCACCGCGAAGATCAATAGATTGCGGAGAGTCAAGGCGGGCTCCTCACCACGCCAGTGCGTCCAGGTTCTAACTCCGACCTTCCGCCGCGTTCCCCGACGCGTCAACCGGACTTTGTGCGACTTGCGCATAGCGCAGCAGAGCGGCCTCGAAACCGGCGTCCGGCCGGCCGGCGCGATGGTCCGGGAAGTCCAGGTCGGGATGCGCCTGCGGGCCCGCCGGCCCGGCGATGCCGCCGTGCCGCGCCACGGCGCGGACCACCGAGGTGGGCGCGGCCAGTCTCGCCACCGCCAGCTTCGTGGTGGTACGAACCCCGCGGCCGTACGGGTCGTCCACAGTCAGCAGATACCACCCGTTGTCCTCGTCCCACCCGAGGCCCGCCTGGTCGTGATCCCACACCGGCCGCCCGTGCAGCCGCACCTGCCGGATCAGGTCGAACGGGATCCACCCGTCGCGCGGCACCCGTGAGTCGGCGCGCCAGTCGGCGACCGGGACGCCGGCCGCCTCCAGGGCCTCGGCGACGGCCCGGATGTACGCGGCGTGCCCGGCCATCGGATCTCCCTGAAGGTCAAGCGCATGCCCCGGCGCCCGCGCTGGGGCCGGGACGGCCCGGGTGCTCGCGGTGGTGGCGGCGGGACGGTGCGGAACGCGTACCTCTAATAGGTGTTGCCGTGCCGGTCGCGCGCCTTCAGGCGCACAGTGGGCAGTTCTGGGGCCGGGAGTGGGCCGGCCTCGCAGCCGCTCACCGCGCCGAATCGCTCGCCGGCCATCCATTGCTCGCGGGCCCGGACGATCTCCTCGTGGGTACGGCCCACGAAGTTCCACCACATGACCAGGGGTGCGTCGAACGGCTCGCCGCCGAGCAGGAAGAGCCGTGCGGCGCCGCCGGTCTCGACGGTGACCGACGTGCGGGCGCCGAGGTAGAGCAGGGAGCCGGTTTCGAGGGCCGTCCCGGCGATCGTGGCGCTGCCGGACATGACCAGGATGCCGTGCTCGAAGCCGGGTTCCAGGGTCAGCGTGTGCCGGGCGGCGGTCTCGGTGACCAGTTCCGCGCCGACCAGCGGGGTGTGCGCGGTGGCGGGGGAGCGCAGGTCGCCGAGCCGTCCGATCACGACCGTGACGGTGACCGGGCCGTCCTGGACGGACGGCAGCGCGGCGTGGTGCTCGAAGCCGGCCGGTCCGTCGCGGGCGCCGTCCGGCAGGGCCAGCCACAGCTGGAGGCCGTGCATGGCGTCGGGGTGGTCCGGCGGGGTGAACTCGGAGTGCGCGATGCCGTGCCCGGAGGTCATCAGGTTGAGCTGGCCGGGCGCGATCAGCTGGTGGCTGCCGAGACTGTCGCGGTGCTCGATGATGCCGTCCACCAGCCAGGTGACCGTCTGCAGGCCGGTGTGCGGGTGCGGCGGAATCTGCATGCCAGGCCGGCCGGTGACGTCGTCGGGACCGAAGTGGTCGACGAAGCACCAGGCTCCGATCATGCGGCGCTCCCGGTGCGGGAGCAGGCGGCGCACGGTCGTCCAGCGCCCGAGCGGTACGTCGTGGCCGGGCAGCAGCACGCTGTCCACGGTCTGCGTCATGCCGGTGACTTTAGCGAGGCGGAACCGAGAACCCGGATGATCGTCACCTCGATCACCACTCGCAACGGATTCGGGCGCGGGATGCGGTAGCGCGACGCGTAGCGGCGCTCGGCCTCGGCGACCGGTCCGGGGTCGTCGCGGACCACCGCGAGGCCTTCGACGGTGCTCCAGCGGCGCCCGTCGACCTGGCAGATCGCGACTCGCTGCTGGCCGCGCCGGATGTGCCGGACGTGCGCCGAGGTGCCGGAGCTGATCACCCGGGCCAGGCCGGCGGCGACGTCCAGGGTGGCGCCGACGGCCACCACGTGCGGTGAGCCGTCGGCACGCAGCGTGGTCAGGGTGCACAGGTGCCGTTCCGTCCAGAACTCGCCGAGCGCGAGCGAATCCAGCGGGATCACGCCGGCTCCGCCGGGAGTACGCCGCGGCGGACCGCGTCCACCAGCGCGGCGTGGTCGCTCTCCACCTGGTCGGCGTACGCGCGGGCGAAGCGGCACAGCGACTCGTCGAGCTTGTCGCCGCTGCCCGCGTACCCGGCGATCATGGAGGCGCCGCTGGTCCGGGCGTGCGACTTGGCGAGCAGGTAGCCGCAGACCCCGGCGTAGTCGGCGAGCGCGCCGGCGTCGATGTCCTCGACCAGGATGGCGCCCTTCATGTCGCGGAACTGGCGTACGTAGTACTGCCGGTCGCCCACGGTGGTCCACCCGAGCAGCGGGTCACTGACCGTCTGGAGCGCCTGCTGGTACTCCACCACCCGCTGCCCCTGATGCCGGTGCCAGGCCAGCGCGCCGTGCTGGTGTTTCGCGATCACCGACCGGCGGGCCTGTTTGAGCTGGAGGAACACCACGTCGTCCGGGCTGCTGCCCTCGCACAGGGCGACGTACGCGCGCAGCCCCACCGACCCGACGCCGACCACCTTGTGCGCGATGTCGACGATCCGGTAGCCGCCGAGGATCCGGGCCCAGTGCGGTTTCAGCGTGTTGAGGTAACCGTCGAGGGACTCGGCCAGTTGCTCGCGCTCGTCGTGCGGCAGCCGGGTGATCAGCGGCGGCTCCTCGATCAGGCGGGCGGTGCCGTCGTGCCGCTCGGTGAAGCGGGGCAGGGCGCGGTCACTGGTGCGCCGGCGGGCCCGCCGGGCGGCGCGCTCGATCTCGTCGCGGAAGCTGCCCCGGCTGGCCGCCGAGCGCATCGCCTCCACGTCCAGCTGGGAGAAGGAGCGGCCCAGCAGCGGCTGCTCGGCGAGGTGCGCGATCTGGTCCCGGTACTCCTCGACGCAGTGCCGTACGGCGTCGCCGCACGCGCTCTCCCGGAACCCGTTGACCCGGCCGGCCACGTACACGCTGACCACCAGCCGGCGCAGGTCCCACTCCCACGGGCCGGGGTGCGCCTCGTCGAAGTCGTTGAGGTCGAAGACCAGCTCGCGTTCCGGTGAGGCGTAGAAGCCGAAGTTGCCGAGGTGGGCGTCGCCGCAGATCACCGGGGTGATTCCGGTGCACGGCAGGGCGGCGAAGTCGTCCGCCATCAGGCCGGCGGTGCCGCGCAGGAACGCGTACGGCGAGGCGATCATGCGGCCCACCCGGACCGGGATCAGGTGTTCGACGCGGCCCTCGTGGGAGGCGGCGACCTGGCGTACCGGATCGATCCGGTGGTCCGGCGCCCGCCAGTGCGCCATGTCCGAGCGGGGTGAGCGGTCGCGCAGCGAGCGGCCGATCCCATAACGTTGCGCACGCGGCGCGGCGGTACGGCGCAGCGACGTGAAACCCTCGTCGTCTAGGCTGCCGAACACGACGGGTCCGCTGATCGTGGGTGACGCTTCCATCGCTGCCGAGCGTACGTGTTCCCCGATACCGTGCGTGCGGGGCTTCTGGAACGCCCGGTGTTATCGATAACATTATCGACACGGGGTCCGAACGGGCTTTCCGTCACGCTCCATCAGAACCGGACCGGACGAGGTGCGCAAGTGGACAAGGTAACCCGTAGCCCGGCGATGACCGATGTCGCCCGGCTGGCCGGTGTTTCGCACCAGACCGTGTCCCGGGTTCTCAACGATCATCCCAACGTCAAGGAGCAGACCCGCATCCGGGTCCGTGCCGCCATCGCCGAGCTCAACTACCGGCCCAACCGGGCGGCCCGGGCGCTCGTCACCGGCCGTTCCCAGCTGATCGGCGTGGTCGCCCGCAACAGCACGCTGTACGGGCCGGCGTCGATGCTCACCGAGTTCGAGCAGGCCGCCGCGGACGCCGGGTTCGCGGTGAGCGTCGGCAGCGTGCGGGAACTGGACCGGTCCTCGATCGCCTCGGTGGTCGAGCGGCACCTCGACCAGCGGGTGGCCGGCCTCGTGGTGATCGCGAACACCGCCTCCGCGATGGAGGCGCTCGCCGAGATCCCCGGCGACATGCCGGTGGTCTTCATCGACGGCGACCCGGCCAGCGGCCGGCCGGTGGTGACCGTGGACCAGGTGGCCGGCGCGCGGGCGGCCACCCGGCACCTGCTGGACTTCGGGCACAAGACGGTCTGGCACGTCTCCGGGCCGACCGACTGGTTCGACTCGGCGGGGCGTATTCAGGGCTGGCGGCAGACCCTGGAGGAGGCCGGCGCCGAGGTGCCGCCGCTGCTGTCCGCCGACTGGTCGGCCGCCGAGGGCTACCGGGCGGGGCAGATGCTGGCCCGGATGCCCGAGGTCACGGCGATCTTCTGTGCGAACGATCACCTGGCGCTGGGGATCCTGCGGGCGCTGCACGAGCGCGGCCGGCGCGTTCCGCAGGACGTGAGCGTGGTCGGGTTCGACGACGTGCCCGAGGCGGCGTACTTCATTCCGCCGCTGACCACCGTCCGGCAGGCGTTCGGCGATGTGGCCCGGGCGGCGTTGACGCTGCTCCTGGGCCAGATGCGGGACGAACCGGACAGCCCGGACCACATCGTGGTGCCGCCGCAGCTGATCGTGCGGCAAAGTGTGGGCCACCCCGCCTAGGGGTGCTGTCGTGTGAACTTCCGTGGTGTTTAATGTTCACCCGTGAGTGAACCGGTGTGCCGACGAGACCGAGTTCGTAACCGTGCCGGGTTAAACGGCTGTTACCGCGTTGTTGCCGACAGCCGTTGACACGGCAATTGTTAGCGATAACACTAACTCGCGATCCCACCGGAGGTGCCCTTTGACATACGTGATCGGCCGCGGCTTCGCACCGGCCTGGGCGTTGATCGAGAGTGCCGCCGCCGTCGCGCGTAAGATCATTGAGACGTTCATCCTGGCCGGCGGCCTGATGAAGAATCGCCTGCTCAAGCGGACTGACGCGGACGTGCACGACATGCCGCTCCCGGTGATCGCGTCCGAGCAGTGCCCGGAGCCGCACGCGATCGCGCGACGCGCATCCGTTTGAAGAACAGAGGAAGCCAATGAACCCGCAGATCTGGTTCCTGACCGGAAGCCAGCATCTCTACGGCCCGGAGACCCTCCAGCAGGTCGCCGATCAGTCCGCCGAGATCCAGCGGACCCTGGCCGCAGGCGGACTGACCGCCGAGATCGTCGGCAAGCCCGTGCTGACCGACTCGGGTGCCATCAAGCGCCTGATGCAGGACGCCAACGCCGACGACGACTGCATCGGCGTGATCGCCTGGATGCACACGTTCTCGCCGGCCAAGATGTGGATCGGTGGGCTGGACGCGCTGCGCAAGCCGCTGCTGCACCTGCACACGCAGCACAACGTGTCGCTGCCGTGGGAGTCCATCGACATGGACTTCATGAACCTCAACCAGGCAGCGCACGGCGACCGGGAGTTCGGATACATCCAGGCCCGCCTCGGTGTGCCCCGCAAGGTGGTCGCCGGGCACGTCTCCGACCCGTCGGTGGTCTCCCGGATCGACGCCTGGGCGCGCGCCGCGACCGGCTTGCAGCACATGCGCGGCCTGCGGCTGGCCCGCTTCGGCGACAACATGCGGGACGTGGCGGTCACCGAGGGTGACAAGGTCGAGGCCGAGCTGCGCTTCGGTGTCTCGGTCAACACGTACGGGGTGAACGACCTGGTCGCCGTCGTGGACGCGGTGCCCGACCCGGAGATCGACAAGCTGGTCGCGGAGTACCGGGACACCTACGAGATTGCGCCGTCGCTGCTCGGCGAGCGGCTCGACTCGCTGCGCTACGCCGCCCGGATCGAGGCCGGGCTGCGCCAGTTCCTCACCGAGGGCGGGTTCGGCGCGTTCACCACCAACTTCGAGGACCTGGGCGGGCTGCGCCAGCTGCCCGGCCTGGCCGTGCAGCGGCTGATGGCCGACGGGTACGGGTTCGGCGGCGAGGGCGACTGGAAGACCTCGGTGCTGGTCACGACCGTGAAAGCCATGGGCGCCGGCACCGGCCGCGGCACCTCGTTCATGGAGGACTACACCTACCACTTCGGGCCGGGTGAGCCGAAGATCCTCGGCGCGCACATGCTCGAGGTCTGCCCCTCGATCGCGTCCGGCCGGCCCCGGGCCGAGATCCACCCGCTCGGCATCGGCGGCCGCGAGGACCCGGTCCGCCTGGTCTTCGACGCGGCACCCGGCCCGGCCGTGGTCCTGGGCATGGCCGACATGGGCGACCGGTTCCGGCTGGTCGGCAACGAGATCGAGGTGATACCGCCGGACCAGCCGCTGCCCAATTTGCCGGTGGCCCGCGCGGTATGGAAGCCTGCGCCGTCGTTGTCGACGTCGGCCGAGTGCTGGATCACAGCCGGCGGACCGCACCACACCGTGCTCACGCAAGCGGTCGGCGCGGAGACATTGCGCGATTTCGCGGAAATGGCGCAGACCGAGCTGCTAATGATCGATAGCCGCACCACCCCGGACGGCTTCGCCGACCGGGTGCGCTGGAACCAGGCGTACTACCGCCTCGCCCGGCCCCTGTAGTACCGGTCTCAAAGAGGAGAAGACAACGTGAAATACCCCCGCCTCGCGGCAGTAGTGACCGCCGCGTCCCTGGTCGCCACGATGGCCGCCTGCGGTTCGTCGGAGAAGACCACCGACAAGGAGGCCGGCAGCGGTGACACTGCGGGCGCCCTGGTCGGCATCACCATGCCGACCCGTTCCTCGGAGCGGTGGATCGCCGACGGTGACAACCTGAAGAAGCAGCTGGAGGGCCTCGGCTACAAGGTCGACCTCCAGTACGCCGAGGACAACATCCCGACGCAGACCCAGCAGCTGGACAACCAGATCACCAAGGGCGCCAAGCTGCTGATCATCGCGTCGATCGACGGCACCGCGATCACCACCCAGCTGGAGAACGCGAAGGCCAACAACATCCCGGTCATCGCCTACGACCGGCTCATCCGGGACAGCCCGAACGTGGACTACTACGCCACGTTCGACAACTTCAAGGTCGGTGTGCAGCAGGCCACCTCGCTGCTGACCGGTCTGAAGGTGCTCAACGCGGACGGCAGCGCCGGCACCGCCAAGGGCCCGCTGAACGTCGAGCTGTTCGCCGGCTCGCCGGACGACAACAACGCCACCTTCTTCTTCAACGGCGCCATGAGCGTTCTGCAGCCGCAGATCGACAAGGGCACGATCGTGGTGAAGAGCGGTCAGACCAAGTTCGACACCGTGGCGACGCTGCGCTGGGACCCGGCGACCGCGCAGAAGCGCATGGAGAACCTGCTGACCTCCACCTACAAGGGTGGCACCAAGGTCGACGGTGTGCTCTCGCCGTACGACGGCATCTCGATCGGTATCCTCTCGGCGCTGAAGTCGAGCGGCTACGGCACCGGTGCGCAGCCGTACCCGATCGTCACCGGCCAGGACGCCGAGGTCGCGTCGGTCAAGTCGATCATCGCGGGTGAGCAGTACTCCACCATCTACAAGGACACCCGCCAGCTGGCCAAGGTGACCGGCGAGATGGCCGACGCGGTGCTCAAGGGCCAGACCCCGACCACCAACAACAACAAGGACTACGACAACGGCAAGAAGGTCGTCCCGTCCCAGCTGTTGGAGTCGATCATTGTCGACAAGAGCAACTACCAGAAGGAGCTCGTCGACAGCGGTTACTACACGGCCGACCAGTTGAAGTGATCCGGGCTCCGCGCCCCGCCCGACCCCAGCGGGCGGGGCGCGGCCTACCCGGCTGAGGAGCCACCCCCGGCCCATAGGAGGGTCAATGACCGACACGATCCTGCGGATGAGCGGCATAACCAAGACGTTCCCTGGCGTCAAGGCGCTGCAGGACGTCAACCTGGAAGTTCGCCGTGGTGAGATCCACTCGATCTGCGGCGAGAACGGGGCCGGCAAATCGACCCTGATGAAGGTGCTGTCCGGCGTCTACCCGCACGGCACCTACGACGGCGAGATCGAGTTCGAGGGCGAGGCGTGCCGGTTCTCCGGCATCCGCGACAGCGAGCATCGCGGCATCGTCATCATCCACCAGGAGCTGGCGCTCGCGCACAACCTTTCCATCGCCGAGAACATCTTTCTCGGCAATGAGCAGGCCAAGCGTGGCTTCATCGACTGGAACAAGACCAACCACGCGGCCGACCAGCTGCTGCGCCGGGTCGGCCTGGCGGAGAGCTCGGTAACCCCGGTCGTCGAGCTCGGTGTCGGCAAGCAGCAGCTCGTGGAGATCGCCAAGGCGCTGTCCAAGGAAGTCAAGCTGCTGATCCTCGACGAGCCCACCGCGGCGCTCAACGACGAGGACTCCGAGCACCTGCTCGGGCTGCTGCGCGGCCTGCGTGACGAGGGCATCACCTGTGTGATCATCTCGCACAAGCTGAACGAGGTCATGAGCATCTCGGACCGGGTCACCATCCTGCGCGACGGCAAGACCATCTGGACCGAGAACACGTCCGACCTGACCGAGGACAAGATCATCTCGGGCATGGTGGGCCGGGACCTGGAGCATCGCTACCCCGAGCACACGCCGAGCATCGGTGCGGAGGCGCTGCGGATCGAGGACTGGACGGTACACAGCCCGACCCAGCCGGACCGCGCGCTGGTCCGCAAGGTCAACATGACCCTGCGGCGCGGCGAGATCGTCGGGCTCGCCGGACTGATGGGCGCCGGCCGGACCGAACTGGCGATGAGCGTCTTCGGCCGCTCGTACGGGGTGAACTTCTCCGGCCGCCTGATCAAGGACGGCAAGGAGATCAAGGCCCGCAACGTACGTGAGGCGATCGACCACGGCATCGCGTACGCGACCGAGGACCGCAAGCGCTACGGCCTGAACCTGATCGAGGACATCAAGCGCAACGTATCGGCGGCCGCGCTCGGCAAGCTCGCCAAGGGCGGCTGGGTGAACGGCAACGAGGAGTTCAAGGTCGCCGACGAGTTCCGCGCCAGCATGAACATCAAGGCGCCGAGCGTCGAGGCGGTCACCGGCAAGCTCTCCGGCGGCAACCAGCAGAAGGTCGTCCTGTCGAAGTGGATCTTCACTAACCCGGACGTGCTGATCCTGGACGAGCCGACCCGCGGTATCGACGTCGGTGCGAAGTACGAGATCTACACGATCATCAACCGCCTTGCCGACGAGGGTAAGGCGATTCTGGTCATCAGCTCCGAGCTGCCCGAACTGCTCGGCATCTGTGACCGCATCTACACCCTGTCGGCCGGCCGCATCACCGGCGAGGTTCCGCGCGCCGAAGCGACGCAGGAGGGCCTCATGACTCTCATGACGAAGGAAGAACAGGAGGTCGCGCCGTGACGGTCGCACCTACCAACGCCGACCTCAGCGTCGGCGGCACGGGCCCGTCCGCGCCCAAGCCCGGCAAGGCCGGCTTCAAGCTGGGCTTCGACATGAAGTCGAGCGGCATCTACATCGCGTTCGCGCTGATCGTCGTGCTGTTCACGGTGCTCACCGGCGGCGACATGCTGGCGCCGCAGAACATCAGCAACATCATCGTCCAGAACTCGTACATCCTGGTTCTGGCGATCGGCATGATCCTGATCATCATCGCCGGGCACATCGACCTGTCGGTCGGCTCGGTGGTGGCCGCGTGCGGCGCGTTCTCCGCGGTCATGATGGTCAACTGGGATCTGCCCTGGCCGATCGCGGTCATCGCGACCCTCGCCTTCGGTGCGGTCATCGGCGCCTGGCAGGGCTACTGGGTGGCGTACTTCGGCATCCCCGCCTTCATCGTGACCCTGGCCGGCATGCTGCTGTTCCGCGCGATCACCCTGATGATCCTGGGTAACCAGGGCATCGGCCCGTTCCCGGAAGAGGTCCGCACCCTCGCCAACGGGTTCACCAACGGCTTCCTCGGCAACGTCGGCCTCGGCGCGCTCGGCGGCGCCGACCTGTTCAGCATCATCGTCGGCCTGGCCGTCGTCGTCGGCATCGCGGTCGTGCAGTGGCGCACCCGGGCCGGCCGGCTCCGCTACAACCAGGCCGTCGACCCGATGTGGCTGTTCGCCGTCAAGGTCGCCGTCCCGGCCGTACTGGTCATGTTCGTGATCGTGCAGCTGGCCCGCTTCCGCAACCTGCCGTGGGTGCTCGTGCTGCTCGCGGTCCTGGTGGTCGGCTACACCCTGGTTACCAACCGGGCCGTCTTCGGCCGCCAGATCTACGCCGTCGGCGGCAACCTGCAGGCCGCGACGCTCTCCGGCGTCAAGGTCAAGTCGGTGGTGTTCTGGCTGTTCGTCAACATGGGCGTGCTCTCCGCGCTCGCCGGCATCATCTTCGCCGGCCGCCTCAACCAGGCCAACCCGACCGCGGGCAACAGCTTCGAGCTGGACGCCATCGCGGCCGCGTTCATCGGCGGCGCCGCGGTTCAGGGTGGTGTCGGCAAGGTGGTCGGCGCCATCACCGGCGGTCTGATCATGGGTGTCATCAACAACGGCATGAGCCTGATCGGCGCGGAATCCGAGGAGGTCATGCTCGTCAAGGGCGCCGTCCTGCTCGCCGCGGTCGCCTTCGACGTCTGGTCGAAGCGCCGCACGTCCGCCGCCCGCTGAAAGACGTGCCGCCCTGGTCCAGGGCCTTGGCAGGGCGGCACGAACGGGGCCGGTGCGTCATGCACCGGCCCCCTTCGCGTTCCGGTGGTGTCCCGCGGTCAGCGAGCGGCGGCCAGGCCGAACGAGGAGGGCTTCACGCCGGGGAAGACCGTGTCGAGGGCACCCAGGCCGCAGCGTTTCTGCAGGACCTCGCCGATCACCGAGCGGTAGTCGGTGGTGGCCGCGAGATCGCCGGCGATCAGCGCGCCCGGCGCCAGGCTCGGCCAGTCCGTGTAGACCTTGCCGCCGCGTACGCCGCCGCCGAGCAGCAGCATGGCGTTGCCGTGGCCGTGGTCGGTGCCGTGCGAGGCGTTCTCCTGCACGCGGCGGCCGAACTCGCTGATGGTCAGCACGGTCACGTTCTTCATCTCGGCGCCGAGGTCGGTGACGAAGGCGGCCAGCGCCTGGGACAGCTCGGTCAGGTTGTCGTGCATGCGCTGGCCCTTCACCGCGGTGCCCAGGCCCTGGTGCATGTCCCAGTCGCCGCAGTCGACGGCGGCGGTGACCAGACCGGTTTTCGCCTTGATCAGGCGGGCGACGTCGCGGAGGGCGGCGGCCAGGTCGGTGCCGGGATAGACGGCGCCGTTCGCGGGGGAGTAGGCCGCGGCCTTCACCTTGCCGGTCGCGGACAGCGCCCGGTCGGCGGCCACCGCGGAAGCGGCGAGGTGGGGCGGCGCGTCCGCGTACATCGCCCGCAGCGCGGCCGCGAGCGGGCGCTTGCCGTCGCCGGCCAGGGTGATGTCGTCGACCGCGCTCATCGAGATGTCGGCGCTGGGGCCGGCCAGGATCCGGGCCGGCATGGCCCGGCCGAGCGAGACCCCGGCGAGCGGGCCGGTGGCGCCGGTGAGGCCGAGCATGCGGTCCAGCCAGCCGGTACGGATCGACGTGCCGGGCGCGGCGTTCTCCATCGCGTCCATGGCGGCGAAGTGCGAGCGGGTCGGGTCCGGCTGGCCCACCGCGTGCACGGCGGCCATCTTGCCGGCCTGCCACTGCGGGAGCAGCGGGGCCAGCGCCGGGTGCAGGCCGAACGTCCCGTCCCCGGCGATCACCTGGCTCTTGGGTATACCGATGTCCGGCCGCGCCTTGTAGTAGTGCGGATCGCCGATCGGGGCGATCGCCGACAGCCCGTCGAAGCCACCGCGCAGCGAGACCACCACCAGGGTGTCCCCGGTGTAGGTGCCGGAGGCGTACGCGAGCCGGGTGCTGAGGGTCGCGCTGGCGAGACCGGCGCACGCACCGGCGGCGAGGACGCTGCGGCGGCTGAAACCCATGATGATCACCTCAAAGCGAACGACGGCGAGTCCAGGACGAGTGCGATCAGGTACGGCGCGGAGCCGGCGAGCGACTTGTCCTTGGCGGTCAGAGGACTGGTCGGCAGCTTGTCCGCGACACTGAGCACGGCCGCGGTGTGCGCCGCCGGCAACTTGGAACCGGTGAGGCGTACCGCCAGCGCGTCGACGAGCGCCCCATAGGTGCCGGGCAGCACCGGGACCAGCGACTTCAGCAGGTCGGCCGGGCGGGTGAGCTGCTTCGGGTACCAGCCGGTGGCCAGGTTGAGGTGCAGGTTGCAGCGCAGCAGGAACGCCGCCGGGGACGCCCAGACGGCGGCCACGTCCGGGTAGCCGTTCGGCGGGCCCCAGCGGAACGGGGCGTTGCCGGCGTCGGTCAGGGCGTTGTAGAGCGCGTCGAGCGACTTGACCCCGGACGCGTCCGGCGACAGGCCCAGTACGCGTACCGTCGCGACCAGGTCCTCGAAGGGGGTGCGGGTCTTCTGCCCCACCGAGGCGGCGAACTCCGGCGACGTGAACAGCGCGCGGAGCACCGGCACGATCGCGGTGTCGTTCGCGAGGTAGACGTCCGCGAGACGGGCGACCAGCGCCGCCGGCGGCTCGTCGGCGACGAAACGCACGCACAGCTTGTGGGCGATCCGCGTCGCGGTGGCGCGGTGCCGGGCCAGGTGGTCCAGGAACGCCAGCGCGGCGCCCTCGCCGTCGGTCGCGGCGTTGACGTGCTTGAAGCCGAGAAGCTCGACCGCGCCGGTGGCGTGGCGGGACGCGTCGTAGGTGTACCCGCCGGACTTGCCGACGGTCATGCCGGTGAGCAGCCGGGCCGCGGCCAGGACGTCCTTCTCGCTGTGGGCGAGGCCGACGGTGTGCAGCTCCATCAGCTCGCGGGCGTAGTTCTCGTTCGGGTGCGCCTTGGTCGACGAGCGCTGGTCCAGGTACGTCAGCATGGCCGGGTGCCGGGCGCTGGCCTTGAGCATGTCGGCGAACTTGCCGAACGCGTGCTTGCGGATGACCTGGGCGTCGTAGTCGCCACGGGTGTCCCAGACGCCGCTGGACGGTGCGGCGACGTGCAGGTGGTTGGCCCAGAACGCGACGGCCGACTCGAACAGCTGCCGGTTGCTCCACGCGGCCCGGGCGATCGCCGCCCGCCCCAGCTGCCCGAACGCCTCGTAGGAGTGCACCGGCAGCTTCGCCCGCACCACCGAAGCGGAGGCGTTCGCCAGCGGCAGCCGGGCCAGGACCTTGTCGCAGACCGCGTCGTCGATCTTCGCCGGCGCGAACTGCCGGTCCAGCCAGCCGTCGACGCCGAGCTTGCGGGCCTCGGCCAGCGACGCCGGCGTGGCGCCGAAGGTGGCACGCCGCAGCAGGTGAGCGACGAGGTCGTCACCGAGCAGCTTCTGGTCGGAAGCGGCCGAGGCGGGCGTGGAGACGCTCAGACCGGTGGCGGTCAGAGCGACGGCGGCAACGGATCCGGCGAGCAAGGTACGTCGGGTCATGCCCGAAGGTTCGGCCTGCCCAGAGAGATCCCGCGCCGCTGCACCCGTTAACAACGCTCTCGCAATCCGGACGCACCCGTGTCCCCGGCAGGCCCTCGGACGTAGGCTCAAGCCCGTGGATCAGGCAGATACCGTACGCACTCCGGCCTCCTGGGTCGTCGTCGGCCTAGACAACGGCGGCACCTGCAACAACGCCACCGTGCTCGACGCGACCGGGCAGTTCCTCGTCAGTCACCTCGTGGAGAACCCGAGCCGGGTGCTCGACGGCCCGGAGTCGGCCGTCGAGCAGCTCGCCGCCGCGTTCACCGGCATCCTCGAGCTGACCAGCACGCCACACTCGCTGGTCCGCGCGGTCGGCCTGGACACGCCCGGTCCGGCCAGCGCGCACGGGGTGATCTCGTCGAAGGGCGCGACCAACTTCAACCAGGTGTCCTGGCACGGCTTCGACATCCGGGGCGCCCTCGAGGCCCGTCTCGGCCTGCCGGTGATCTACAACAACGACGCGAACGCGGCCGCGCTCTACGCCCACCACCGGCACTTCGGCACGGCCGCCCTGGAGAAATCGAGCGTCTCCGCGATCGTCGGCACCGGCCTCGGCGGCGGCGTCGTCGAAAATGGCAAGGTGATCCGCGGTGCCGCCGGCATGGCCGGCGAGCTCGGGCACGTGCAGATCCCGTTGCACGGCGTCCTCGAGGACGGCCAGCCCGTCCCGGTCTGCAACTGCGGCTTCGAGGGCGACGTGGAGAGCATCGCCTCACTCACCGGCATCAAGAAGAACCTGTTGCCGTACTGGCTGACCCGCTTCCCGGACCACCCGCTGGCCGCCGAGCCGGTCGACAAGGCGGCGAAAATGCTGCGCGGCTTCGGCGAGAAGGACGATCCGCTCGCGGTCGCGGTCTTCTCCCAGCAGGCCCGGGCGATCGGCAAGCTGTTCACCATCGCCGCCAACTTCACCGACCCGGACGCGTACTTCCTGGGCGGAGGAGTGGTCGAGGCGGCACCGCACTTCCGGCAGTGGTTCCTCAACACCGTGCGGGAGAGCACCCAGCTGCGCGACGAGCAGGCCCACGCCGCGACCTTCGCCCTGGTCCCGGATCTGGACATGGCCGGCGCGCGCGGTGCGGCGGTCGCCGCTCTGGACGCGGTGGCCGGCGGCAGCCGCTGAGAAAACCCCTTCCCGGTACGGGACACGAACAGTCCCCGGATCAACACGCGACCATCTGCCCGGCCCAGGCCCCAGCGCGACCGCCGGGCCCGGGCAGGTGGACCGGGTCAGTCTTCTTTCAGAGCGGTCGCGACGTCCGGGAACATCGGCAGGTAGTCGCTGAGCCCGAGCGTGTCGAACAGCCGTCTCAGGAAACCGGAGGGCGCGGCCAGGCGGACCCAGCCGCCGCGCTCGGTGGCCCGGCCGTGTGCGGTGACGAGGACCCCGACACCCATCGAGTCACAGAAGTCGAGGCCGGAGACGTCCACCACGACACGTGGTGACGGACGCTCGACGAGGCGGCCGAGATTGGCTTTGAGGGCGGGCGCGGTGTCGATGTCCAGCGAGCCGCGCAGGACGAGAACGGCCGTGTTGGGTGGATGGTGCGCGACCGAGACCTGCATAGGCGTGTCTTTCCGGTGGGGAGCGGGGCGGGCTTGAAGTCAACCCTAAGCGAGCGCGGCCATCGTCGCAGGCGACGATGGCCGCGCTCGTGTCGTTGCCGTGGTCGGGGCTGGGCTCGTGTCGTTGCCATGGTGGGGTGTGTACGGCCAGTTGCGGTGGGCAGCGGCCTCAGGCGGCCGAGTTGCGCCAGCGGCGGCCGTGGCGGCCGATCAGCCGGTCGGCGTCGGTCGGGCCCCAGGACGCCGCCTCGTAGGTCGGGATCGGCGAGTTGTCCCGGTCCCAGTGCTCGATGATCGGGTCGACGATCCGCCAGCACTGCTGCACCTCGTCGCTGCGGATGAAGAGCGACGCGTCACCGATCAGCGCGTCCAGCAGCAGCCGCTCGTAGGCTTCCGGCGACTCCTCGGCGAACGTCGACTCGTACGAGAAGTCCATGCTCGCCGTGCGCACCCGGAACGAGTGACCGGGCACCTTGGCGCCGAAGCGCAGCGAGATGCCCTCGTTGGGCTGGATCCGCAGGATCAGCGCGTCGGCTTCCAGGCCGGTGAGCTGGTCGTTCGGGATCGGCAGGTGCGGCGGCCGCTGGAACTGCAGCGCCACCTCGGTGAGCCGGGCCGGCAGGCGCTTGCCGGTGCGCACGTAGAACGGCACACCCGCCCAGCGCCAGTTGTCCACGTTCAGCCGCATCGCCGCGTACGTCTCGGTCCGCGACAGCGGGTCGACGCCGACCTCCTCGCGGTACCCGGCCATCAGCTCCTCGCGGGTGCCGCCCCGGGTGTACTGCCCGCGGACCGCCGCCTCGGCGATGTCCCGGTCGGTGGGGAGCCGGATCGCCTGGAGCAGCTTCACCTTCTCGTTGCGCAGCCCCTCGGCGCCGAACGAGGCGGGCGGCTCCATCAGCGCGAGCGCGAGCACCTGGAGCACGTGGTTCTGCACGATGTCGCGCATCGCGCCGGCGTTCTCGTAGAAGCCGCCGCGGGTGCCGACGCCGAGCGTCTCGGCCACGGTGATCTGCACGTGGTCGACCCAGGACCGGTCCCAGATCGGCTGGAAGATCGAGTTGGCGAAGCGCAGCGCCAGGACGTTCTGAACGGTGTCCTTGCCCAGGTAGTGGTCGATCCGGAAGACCTGCGGCTCGTCGAACGCGCTGTGCACGACGGCGTCCAGCTCGCGGGCGGTGGCCAGGTTCCGCCCGTACGGCTTCTCGATGACCAGGCGGGAGAAGGAACCCTCCCGCTCCTGGTTGAGCCCGGCGCCGGCCAGCCCGTTGATCACCGGCTCGAAGGCGCCGGCCGGAGTGGACAGGTAGAACAGCCGGTTGCCGGAGGTGCCCCGCTGGGCGTCCAGCTCGTCGAGGGTCTCGCTCAGCCGCTTGTAGGTCTCCGGGTCGTCGTAGCCGCCGGCCACGTACCGGACGCCGCCCTGCAGCTGGCGCTTGCCGGCCAGACCGCGGCCACCGAGCGCGCTCTCCGCGAACTGCTCGTCGCTCATCGGCGTCCGGGCGACGCCGACCAGGGCGAACTCGTCCGGCAGCCGGTTGTGCCGGGCCAGGCTCTCGACCGCCGGGAGCAGCTTGCGCCGGGTCAGGTCGCCCGAGGCGCCGAAGATCACCAGCGTGGCTGGCGGGGCGCTGCGCTCCTGGATGAGCTGAGGTACCTGGTCCATTTCCGCGTGTCCTCCGACCGGTTCGATGCCGTCCGTCTGAACCTTACGCAGACCGGCCCTTGAGCGGTTCACCCGCTTCCTGGAAAGCGGGACGAAGTGGCGGTGAACACGTCCATACGTCGATGCAACCCGGGCCATAGCGAAAAAAGTGGCAAAATGGTGCAGAAGGTCTGGCTATCGAGGGGGACCCCGTGAAGTACCGGCTTGTGACCCGCAGCGACTTCGACGGCCTGGTCTGTGCCGTGCTGCTGCGTCACCTGGACATGATCGACGACATCATGTTCGTCCACCCGAAGGACGTGCAGGACGGCGTCGTCGAGGTGACCGACCGGGACATCCTCACCAACCTCCCCTACGACGCCCGCGCCTACCAGGTCTACGACCACCACCACTCGGAGACGCTGCGCAACGAGGGCGACCGGGACAATCACGTCATCGACGCCGATGCGCCGTCGGCGGCCCGGGTCATCTACGAGCACTTCGGGGGCAAGGCCCGGTTTCCGCAGGTCTCCGACGACCTGATGCGCGCCGTCGATCAGGCCGACTCGGCGGACTACACGCTCACCGACATCCTCAGCCCGACCGGATGGACGCTGCTCAACTTCCTGATGGACAGCCGGACCGGACTGGGCCGGTTCCGCAACTTCCGGATCTCCAACTACCAGCTGATGATGAAGCTCATCGACGCGTGCATCCAGATACAGGACGTGCACGACATCCTCGCCCTGCCCGACGTGGCGGAACGCGCCCAGCTCTTCCACGACTGCTCGGCCCGCTTCGTGGAGCAGCTGCACCGGGTCTGCCGGCTGGACGGCGACGTGGTCATTGTGGACCTGCGCGACGAGGACGTCATCGAGGCGGGCAACCGGTTCATGGTCTACGCGCTCTTCCCGGAGGCCCGCGTCTCGGTGCACATCATCTGGGGCCGGCAGAAGCTGAACACCGTCTTCGCCTGCGGCAAGTCGATCCTGGACCGCAGCTCTCCGGTGGACATCGGTGAGGTGATGCTGCGCTACGGCGGCGGCGGTCACCTCGCGGCCGGCACCTGCCAGGTCCCGCACGACGAGTCGGACCGTGTGCAACAGGAGATCATCGACGCGCTGCGTACCGAACGGGTCGTGCCGGTCTGAGAGGCGGGCGGAGATCTCTCCCCGCCCGCCCCACACGCGGATCATGGGCCTTGCCCGGGGCCCCACCCGCCGGTCGTGGTCAGCGCCCCACGCGCCTCCCACGACGTCCTCACGCCCACCCGCGTGAGGTGAGGGTCGTTCGTCGTGAACGATCCCCATTTCCCGTTGCAGGACCCGGCCTGCGTGGGAGTCTCTGTCAGCCCTTGTAGCTCCACTTGCTGTCGCCGCTGCCGGCGGCGACGGGCTCCTTGTCGTCGTCCTGCGACTCGTCCTCGCCCGGCTCCTCGTCCGGCTCCTCCTCGGTGGCCCGGTGCCGGTTGCGCAGCACCACCCAGCCGGCGCCGAGCAGGGCCAGCACGGCCACCACCCAGCCGGAGACGGAGAGCACCGAGGGGCCGGAGTCCGCGTCGTTCACGATCTTGTCGAACGCGGCCTGTTCACCCGGGGTGAGCCCGCCGGAGGACGTATCGCCGCCGCCACCGTGGTGGGTGGGCGCCGCGCCGTTCGACGGGGTCAGCGACAGCGTGGCCGCCATGGCCGGGCCGGCCTTGCCGTCGGCGTACCTGGTCTCCACCGGGAACCGCAGGCTGCTCAGCATCG
Source organism: Actinoplanes aureus (assembly GCF_015704865.1). Lineage (GTDB taxonomy): Bacteria > Actinomycetota > Actinomycetes > Mycobacteriales > Micromonosporaceae > Actinoplanes > Actinoplanes aureus. Next base: position 110,392 of record NZ_JADQTO010000005.1, read on the forward strand.
GCAGCGGGCCGACCGCGACACCGAGATCGGTGGCCTGGCCGGGCGCGAGCGTCTTGCCGACCGCGATCCAGGTGACGGCACTCGGCGCCTTGGTGACGGGCGTGCCGTTGTGGATGGAGGTCAGCGGCTTGCTGAGATCCTGCCACTCGATCTTCGGCGCCCAGCTGTCCACCGAGAGCGGGTAGACCTCGGCGATCGGGCTGTCCGCCGGAATCCGCAGGGTCACCTCGCTCACCGGCGCGGTGCCGGAATTGGTCACGTGGAAGTACAGGTTCGCCCCGCTGCCCTGTGCCGCGCTCGCCGGACTCACCGTCACATCGGCCGCGGCCGGGCCGGCGGCGACGAACACTCCGGCAGCGGTCACAGCGGCCAGCACGCCCGCGCGGCGGGCCATCCCCAGAAGCCTCACGGGATGTAGTTCGGATCACGGGCCCCGATGGTTCAACCCGATCGCAGAACTTTTTCGCGGTCATTGGATGATGAGCGGATGCGAGACGTGCCGATCGACGGCGACATGATCCGGCTGGGCCAGTTCCTCAAGCTGGCCGACCTCATCGAGACGGGCGGCGAGGCCAAGATCCTCATCGCCTCCGGCGACGTGACCGTGAACGGCGAGGTCGACCTGCGGCGCGGCCGCCAGCTGCACCCCGGCGACGTGGTCGAGGTGCTCGGGCGTACGGCGCGGGTGGTGGCCGAGTAGCACCTGGCGGCACACTTTCGACGGGAAAGTCGGGCACGGTCGGAACCGGGGTGCGGGCCGCGTCGTCGTACCGGTTATGACCCGAACCCGAGGGCTGCTTACCGCCGCAGCCATCCCCATTCTGCTGCTGGGCGCCTGCGCCCGGCCCGGTACGGCCGCCGGGGCCGGAGACGCCGGCGCCGGCGAACCGGTCACCGAGAGCGCCGCCGTCCCCACCCCGGACGCGGACGATCTCGCGCTGCGTGTCGAATACCGCGGCGGTTTCGTGCCACCGGACTACCTCCTCGGCCGCCTCCCGCTGGTCTCCGTCTACACCGACGGCCGGGTGATCACCGACGGCCCGGTGCCGCTGATCGCGCCCGGACCGGCCCTGCCGAATCTCCAGGTGCAGCAGATCTCCCCCGCCGAGGTCAGGAAGCTGACCGCCGACGCGGTCGCCGCGGGGGTGAGGTCCGGCGCCGACTTCGGTGTGCCCGGCGTCGCCGACGTGCCGGACACCCGGATCACCGTGAACACCGGCTACGGCACCCAGACCGTGTCGGTCAACGCGTTGCGGGAGGCACAGTCCGACGATCCGTCGCTGAGCGCGGCGCAGAAGGCGGCGCGCAAGAAGCTGGCGGCGTTCGTCGACCGGCTGACCGCCCTGAAAGCCGCCTCGCAGCCGTACCGGCCGGACGAGGTGGCGGCCCTCGCCGGCCCGTACACCGATCCCGGGGACGGCCTCGGCGGCAAGCCGGTGGACTGGCCCGGCCCGGCGCTGCCCGGCGAGGCGCTGAACCCGGCGCTGGACATCCACTGCGTCAGCGCGACCGGCGCGCTCAAGGACGCCGTCTGGGCGGCCGCGGAGAAGGCGAACCAGCAGACCCCGTGGGTCTCCGGCGGCAAGCAGTGGCGGGTCATGTTCCGGCCGCTGCTGCCCGACGAGTCCGGCTGCGCCGCGCTGCGGAGCGCCGGATGAGTCCGTTCGACGACCCGTTCGACTTCGGCGGGGCGGGCGACTCCGGCGACGCCGGCGGCGGGCCGGGGCCTGCGGAACCCGTACTGATCCGCCCGCTCTGCCGGTCGCGCAGCACCGTCGCACGCACCCGTCCACGCCGGCGCGGCGAACCGCCGCGCTGAACCGGCCGCCGGGGCCCCGGGGGAGGCCCGGGGGCGGGGCCCGGAAACAGGCGGGCCCCCCCGCCGCCCCCACCCGGCCGCCGGCGCCGCGGGGACGTCCGCGGCGCCGGCCCGGTCACCAGACGTCGCCCTCGCGCCAGTCGCAGATCAGGGTCCCGGTGACATTGAGCGCCGCGCCGCCCGGCACCTCCCGCACGAACGTGCTGTCGTCGTCCTCCTCGGTACGGGTCACCCCGGACGGCGCGAGCACGGCCGTCGCTCCCCGCCACGGCGTCCACCCGCGGGCCAGGTAGAGCCCGCGCCCCTCGTCGGAGGTGGAGAGCGCACCCAGCTGGTAGCCGCCGTCGATCAGCCGCTCCGCCGCGGCCATCACCGCCGAGCCCAGCCCGCGCCGCTGCCGGTCCGGGCGCACCGCCACCGCCTCGACATAGCCGCAGCGCCACGACCGTCCCCCGTGCAGGAACCGCCGCTGCACCACCGAGCCGTGCGCGACCGGCACACCGTCCTCGCTGACCAGCAGGTGCGCACCGCCGAGCGCGTGATCCCAGTCCTCGTCGCCGAACTCATCGTCGAACGCCACGTCCAGCAGCCGCCGGATCACCGCCAGCTCGGCATCGGTCAGGTCGGCCGTCAGCACCGTACGCACCGCAGTCACCGGAACAGCTTGCCGCATCGGTGAGTCGTACGTGGACGACAGGCGTATTGACCCATGATCCAGTCCCCGGCTAGCGTCGGCCACCTGGGGAGACATGGCACGCGCCGGGGGAGGGCCGATGTCCGCGGAGCCGAGCGTCCACCGTGCGCCTCGCGGATGCCGGTGCCGGTGATCAGCCAGGACGACTTCATCTGGTTCACCAGCCAGGCCGCGCGGGTCTACCAGGTCTCCGAGCACGCCATCGCGGAGGCGGCGGCCCGGCTGGAGCCCTCCGGCCACCGGCGGCACGCCCAGGAGATCTGCGAGCTGCACATCGCGCTGATCAACGTGGCGGCCGCGCACCAGTGGTGCCGGGCCGGTTGCGAGACCTGCGTGGCGATCCGCGAGTCGATCACGGTGGCGATGGCGGTGCTGCGCACCGAGGTGGACAGCCAGCTCGAGCAGATGATCGACGGACCGGCGCGCGGCGTCGCGCTACCCACGGCGGCTTCCTGGCAGCGGCCCGCGGCGGGCGCGGTCTACCGCAGCGAGAACCCGTAGCGGCCGGCCCTGGCCGGCGGCGAGCGGGGGGTGCGCATTCCGGTATCGCGGTCGGTGTACGCAAACGGTGCAGGGGTATGGCCCTGTGTCATGAGATTGATCGCTTCTGCGGTGCTCCTGGCGCTCGGCGTCCGCCTCGTGCGGTCCCGCCATCGCCGCGCCTTACACCCGGCGGGACGGTCGTTCACCGGCGAGCTCGAGGTGTGGGGCCTGTCGCCGGGAACCGGATCGGCGTTGCTCGACCGTCCCGGCCGGCGGGCCGTGACCGTGCGGATCTCCAAGGGCGCCGGCACCCGGCGCGACCGGCCGGACGTGCTCGGCCTGGCGATCCGCGCCGACGGGACGGACCTGCTGCTGTCCACGGCCGGCACCGGCCGCCTGACCAGGCATTTTCCGATGCCGCGGCGCGCCTTCGGCACCCACTACGGCACGATCACCTCGTACCGTACGGGTGACGGCCGCAAGATCTATCTGTCGGCGGGTCCCGACCGGGACGCCGCGCCGCTGGGCCGGACCCTCGACTCGGTCGCGGCCGCCGCCTCCACCGGGCGGGCCGGGCTCCTGCTCTACGCCGGCCCGCGGGAGTTCGGCCGGGTACGGTTCGGCGCCGCCCTGTCACCCGCCGCGGACGCGGCCCTCGCCTTCGACCCGGTACGCAACCGGGGCGCTGACCTGTACCCGATCGGCGTCATCCAGGGCGTGCGGGCCGTCGCCTACCGGCTCAGCCGGCAGTGGCGCGGAGCCTGAGACGGCGGATCAGGCCGCGTGGCCGGTCTGCGCCGCGTGCGCGATGGCTCTGCGCAGCACGGCCACCGACACCGTCAGATCGCCGGCCATGTCGGTCAGCCCCAGCTCGATCCACTCCCGGACCAGCTGCGAGTACGGCACGCCGGCCTGATCGGCGGCGGCCCGGACCCGCTGGGCGAGCGCCGGCGGCACCCGTACCCCCAGCGGCACCATCGGCTCGGTCTCCGGGACCGGCGGCAGCGCCACGCTCCTGGACTCGTCGTAGGTGACCTGCCCGGCGGCGAATGCCGCGGCCGCCGCGCCGAGTTGCTCGTCGGAATACCGCTGGGTCATGACGCCTCCCACTTCTCGAACCGTGCGAGCTCGTCCGGTGTCATCTCGCGCGCTCCGATGATCTGCTGCTGGTGCCCGCCGAGCAGGCGGACCGCGACGATCAGTGCCCGTCCCCGCCCGGTGCGCCCGCTGATCGTCAGAAAGTGCACGCCCGCGCTCTCCGCGGCGATCGGCAGGCGCCGTGGCGCGGAAAGCACCTCGGTCGCCTCGTAGGGCTCGACGTCACGGAGCGCGGCCAGCGCCGCCGTAAGCCACTCGTACCCCACGGGCCCAGCGTAAAACGATTGTCAGACGGCGTCGAGCGGCCCGTCCGGTACTCCGGACGGGCCGCTCGGCTGAAGTGCGTACGGACGCCGCGTGCGTCAGTGGACCTGGATCAGGTCCACCACGAAGATCAGGGTCTCGTTCGGCTTGATGGCGCCGGCCGCGCCGCGCGCGCCGTAGCCCAGGTGCGGCGGGATGACGAGGCGGCGGCGGCCGCCCACCTTCATGCCGGCCACGCCCTGGTCCCACCCGGCGATGACCATCTCGGCGCCGACCCGGAAACCGAAGGCCTCACCCCGGTTGTAGGAGGCGTCGAACTCCTTGCCCGTGGACTGGGCGACACCCACGTAGTGGACGCTGACGAAATCGCCGGGCTTCGCCTCCTGGCCCTCGCCCACGACGATGTCCTCGATCACCAGTTCGGTGGCGGGTGCGTCAGGAATGGGGCCGACGTCGGGCTTGCTCATGAATCCTCCAAGTTGTTACCGGACTCGGCCATGCAATCACAGCGACGCCCGCGCTGAACGAGCGGTGCCGGAAGTACGTACCACCGTGTAGCCGGGAAACTCCCGGCTGCCGCCGCGTACCCGGGAGATCCAGTGCTCGTCCGCCGTCTCGCCATCGCCGGCCTGCTCGCCGCCGCGACAGTGCCCGCCCTGCCCTCGCCGGCCCTCGCGCACGGCGCGCCGATGACGCCGATCAGCCGCAACGCGGCCTGTGCCGGCAACGGCACCGAGCGCGGCGCGGCCGCCTGCGAGGCAGCGCTCAAGGCCACGAACAACTTCCTCGGTGCGTACGACAACATCCGGCTGGCCGGGGTGAACGGCGACGACAAGAGCCGGGTGCCGGACGGGAAGCTGTGCAGTGCGGGGATCGACGCGTACCGGGGGCTGGACCTGGCCCGGGACGACTTCCCGGCGACTGAGGTGAGGTCCGGGCAGCGGCTGGCCGTGTCGTACCGGGGGACCATCCCGCACCAGGGGTCGTTCCGTGTCTATCTCACCCGTCCGGGTTATTCGCCGGAGAAGAAGCTGAGCTGGGACGACCTGGGGTCGGAGCCGCTCGCCGACATCAAGGACCCGCCGCTGACGGACGGGGCGTACCGGATGCGGGTGAAACTGCCGGAGCGGACCGGGCGGCACATTCTCTACGTGGTTTGGGAGACGTCCAGCACTCCGGACACGTACTACTCCTGTTCGGATCTGGTCTTCCCCGCCGCTGTGAAGAAGACCGCCGCTCCGACGAAGACGCCGGGAAAGACCGCTCCGTCGTCGCCGGCTCCCACGACTGCGGCGCCCGCCGAAGCCGAACCGGAGCCCAGCACCGCCGACGCGGTCCTGACGTCGGCCCAGGAGCCGGATGGGGACGGCATGGTCACTTTCGGGCACTGGCTCGTGATGGGAGCGCTCGCAACAGCGGCCCTGGTGGCGGCCGGTGCGGGTGTTTCGCGGCTGCGCCGGCGCAAAACGCGTTGAACCCCGGGCCTGTGGATCTCGTACTGAGGGTCGTCGACATGCATCGCCCGTCCGGCCCCCAACGACGACGAAAGGCCAAGCATGAGTCGTGTTCGTTACCGCGCCCAGGGACGCCAGTGGCTGTCCCGCCGCCGGGTCCTCGCCCTCGCCGCAACCGGCGTGGGCGTGTCCGCGGCCTCCGTGGCCGGCCTGAGCCTCGCCGGTGAGAGCGAGTCCGCCGCCGGCGACGGCTCCCCACTGGTGGTCTCGGTGCTGGACGCCAAGAAGGGCACGATCGACGTCTTCTCCGGTGAGAAGCGTAAGACGATCACTGACAAGAAGCTCGCCGCGAGCCTGCTCAAGGCCGCCGGCCGCTGACCTCTGGAGAGGAAACATGTCTTCCCATCGCGAAGCGCCGGAGATCAGCAAGGACCCGGTAGCCGACAGTTCCGACCTGTACGCCTTCGTCAGCCCCGACGACCCGGACACCGTCACGCTGATCGCCAACTACGTGCCGTTGCAGCTCCCGGCGAGCGGCCCGAACTTCTTCGAGTTCGGCGACGACGTGCTGTACGAGGTCCACATCGACGCGAACGGTGACGCCCGCCCCGACGTCACCTACCAGTTCCGGTTCCGCACCGAACTGCGCAACGACCGGACGTTCCTCTACAACACCGGCCCGATCGAGTCGCTGGACAGCGAGAACTGGAACCGCCGCCAGTTCTACTCGGTCACCAAGGTGGACTCCTCCGGCAAGAGCACGGTCCTCGCGAAGAACCTGCCGTGCCCGCCGTGCAACGTCGGCCCGCTCTCCATCCCCGATTACGAGAAGCTCGCCGCCGACGCCGTGCACAAGCTGAAGACCGGCGAGAAGGTCTTCGCCGGCCAGCGCGCCGACGCGTTCTTCGTCGACCTGGGCGCCATCTTCGACCTGGGCACGCTGCGCCCGTTCCAGGACAAGCACCTGGTCGGGCAGAACCTGTTCAACTACGCCGGCAAGGCGGTCAACGCCACCGACAAGACCAACGTGCACAGCATCGCGGTCCAGATCCCGCTGCACATGGTGCGCCGGGACGGCAAGAAGCGGGTACGCGGACGCGACGCCGGAGCGGTCATCGGGGTCTGGACCTCGGCCAGCCGCCGTCAGGTGGAGGTTCGTGGCGGCGACGGCCGGTCCGGCGACGTGGTGGTCGGCCCGCCGGTCCAGGTCTCCCGGCTGGGCAACCCGCTGTTCAACGAGGTCATCGTGCCGATGGCGCAGAAGGACAAGTGGAACAGCCTGCCGCCGAGCGAGGACAAGCGGTTCGCCGAGTTCGTCGCCACCCCCGAGCTGGGCGCGCTGCTGCCGGTGCTCTACCCGGGCCTGTTCGACAACCTGGCCGCCCTCAACGAGACCAAACAGCCGCGCGCCGACCTGCTCGCGATCCTGCTCACCGGCATCCCGGACGGGCTGATCGACGGCTTCCAGAACAACACCGGCGAGCTGCAGGCCGACATGCTGCGGCTGAACACCGCCATCCCGCCGGCCGCGAAGGAGAACAAGTTCGGCCTGGTCGGCGGTGACCTGGCCGGCTTCCCCAACGGCCGGCGGATCGCCGACGACGTGGTCTCGATCTCGCTGCGCGCCATCGCCGGCGCCACCGTGCCGCTGGTCAACGCCGAGTTCGAGCCGGACGCCGCGGCCGCGGCGGTCGAGCAGGGACTGAGCGTCAAGGACTCCAGCGCGAAGCTGCTCAAGAAGTTCCCCTACCTGGGGACGCCCTTCGACGGATTCGGGAACCCCTCGTGAGCCATCACCACCACCACCACACGTTGGCACCGTCCGGGCAGGGCACGGTCATGCTGAACATCGGCGGCCGGATCGGCGCCCTGATCATCGACACGCCGGCCCAGTGGCACGGCCACGAGATCGAGGTCAGCCCGGCGGGGGCGCCGGACGAGCGTACGCACGCCGCGGTCCGGGCCCGGTACGTGCGCGGCGGGGTCACCTACTGCGTGGTTCTCGACGCCCTGCCCGAGGGCCGGTACCAGATCTGGCAGGACGACGCGGAGCCGCTCGCCGAGGTGGAGGTCCGCGGCGGCGCGGTCACGATGTTCACCTGGCCGGCTCACGCGACGCCGGGGCGGGTGCCGGTTCCGGCCTGACGAAACGGTCCGCCGGGGTCGTCCCGGCGGACCGTCGATGTCATTCCTGGCGAGGTGCGCGGTACCCGTTCGGGTCCTGACCGGACCCCGTCCCGCGACTAGTGTGGACGCCATGGCAGGCAGCCGGCTCCCCAGCCCGGCGGCTCCGGGCGCGGACGTCCCGGTCCACGTCAGGTTGCGAACCACCGACATGGAGGAGGCGCGGGCGTTCTGCCGCAAGATCTACTACAGCCCGCTGCGGATCGACCCGGTCGGCGACCCGCGGACCTTCGCCTTCTCCGCCGACGTGGTGCTGCTCGGCCCGATCACCCTGGGTGAGGTCGGCTACGGCACCGACATCCGGGTCTCGATCGGTGCCCTGGAGACGTCGTACCACGTACTGGTCCCGCTCACCGGCATGCTGCGCTCCCGGCACCGCGGCGCGGTGGTCGACGCCGACCCGACCCGCGCCCTGGTGTACCGGCCGTCCGGCGACATCGAACTGGACTGGCCGGGCACCTGCCGGCTGCTCAGCGTCAAGATCGAGCGCGGCGTACTGGAACGCGAGCTGGATGCCGCCCTCGACCAGCGGGTGGTCTCCCCGCTGCCGCTCGGCGCCACCTTCGACCTGGTCGACGGGCCGGGGCGGACCTGGGCGGCGCTGGTCCGGCTGCTGCTCACCGAGCTCAGCGGCCCGTACGGCCTGGCCAGCCAGCCGCGGATGGCGGCCCGGTGGCGCGACATGGTGGTGAGCGGGCTGGCCCTGACCGTTGAGCACCCGTACGGCGAGGAGCCCGCCGGCCTCCAGGGCCCGCACCGGCCGCGCACCGTGAAACGCGCCCTCGACGTGATGCACGCCGAACCGTGGCGGCCCTACACCGTCGGCGACCTCGCTGACGTGGCCGGCGTCGGCGTCCGGGTCCTGCAGGAGTCGTTCCGCCAGCACGTCGGCATGCCACCGCTCACCTACCTGCGCCGGCTGCGGCTCGACGGCGTGCACGCCGAGCTGTCCCGCTCGGATCCGGGGCAGCTGAGCGTCAGCGAGGTCGCGTACCGGTGGGGCTTCAGCCACCTGGGCCGCTTCGCGGGTGCGTACCGCGAACGCTTCGGCGTCTCGCCGTCGCACACGCTACGCGGACGAGACTGATGCGCTGAGGAAGTGGCGGATCGCGTCGAGGACGTGCTGTTCGATCAGGCGCTGGTGTTTGGCGATGTCGGGGTAGCGGCGGTGGTCGTCGGGCGGGCAGGCCAGCTCACGGACCGCCACCCGCGCCCCGTGATCCAGACCGAGCCGCAACGTCCGTACCCGGTCACCGCCGGCCGGACCGGCGGTGCGGCGGGTGAAGGCGCGGTTGTCCGGCAGCGCGTCGCCGAGGGCCCGCAGCAGGCGGAACGGTGCCCGGACCGCCACCCGCGGTGTGCCGAGGAGGCCGCAGCGTACGGCGCGGAACCAGGCCTGCCGGCCGGTGGCGTCGGGCAGGTCGACGATCCGGTACGCCTCGGGGCACGGGGTGAGGGCCGTGGTGGTGGACTCCAGGTAGAGGGCGCCGGCCTGCACGGCGACGTGGATGTGCACCGTGGTGACCACCTCGCCACCGCTTGACGCGACCTGGCAGGCCAGATGGTGGCGGGCCGGCCCGGTGGGGCGGCGGATGATCTCGGCGACCAGCTCGGGCGGGGTGATCGAGGCGAGGCTGCCCACCTCGGTGCCGGCCAGGTGGACGCGGTCGGTGACGGTCAGGCCGGGGATGGTCTCCTCCGGTACCGTGCCCGGGCCGCCGACCAGGGCGCCCAGGCGCCACCGCAGGTGGGCGACCACCTCGGCGGCGTCGAACGGCACCGGCCCTGGCCCGAGCGGCTGGGTGAGACCCCAGGTGCCGATGACCGGACCGGCGCCGAGGAACCGGTGGTGGCCGGCTTGGACGACGGTGTTCCCGTACTGCTGGAGGTCGATCTCGCGCAGCCGCGGGTCGGTCCCGGGGGCGGTGGGGGTACGGCCGGGGCGGAAGCGTTCCAGCTGGGCGTGCCGCCACAGTGACCAGGCCACCGAGCAGACCGGCAGCAGGACCGCGGCGATGGTGATCGCGTGCAGCGGGGTGATCGGGGCGGCGCCGAGCGCGGCCAGCAGCACGACCGTCACGGCGGCGTCGCGGATCAGCGCGACGCGGCGAGCCCGCCGGCAGTGCGCCAGCACCGGGGTGACCGAGAAGCCGTAGGACAACGCGACCGCCCGGGCCGGCCGGTGATAGACCTCCCGCATCGCGGTGTCACGGAAGGTCTCGTCCAGGTAGGCGCCGGCGCACAGGTGCCGGGTGGCGGTGGTGGGGTCGTCCGGGAAGGGTGGCGCGTGCGGCGGAGACACCATGCCGGTCTCCCGTTGTCGCAGGTGGCGGGCCGTTGAAGGAAGCCTAGGAAGGCGGAACGGAACCCGTCAATGCGTCCTCCGGGTGACCCCGGCGGTCACAGCTCGACCCGCTGGCCCTTGCCGACCACCACCACGCCGTTGTCGCTGACCGTGTAGAGCTTGCGGTCCCGCTCCAGGTCGACACCGATCTGCGCGCCCTCCGGGATGACCACGTTCTTGTCGATGATCGCGTTGCGGATCACCGCGCGGCGGCCGACCGAGACGCCCTCCATGATGACCGCACCGTCGACGTGCGCCCACGAGTTCACCCGCACGTTCGGGGAGATGACCGAGCGCTCCACCAGGGCGCCGGAGACCACCACACCGGGGGAGATCATCGAGTCGATGGCGCGGCCCTGCCGGTCGTCGTACCCGTGCACGAACTTGGCCGGCGGCCAGGAGCCGTAGTTGGTGAAGATGGGCCAGTCGTGGTTGTAGAGGTTGAAGATCGGCAGGGTGGCGATCAGGTCCAGGTGAGCCTCGTAGAACGAGTCCAGCGTCCCCACGTCACGCCAGTAGCCGCGGTCGCGCTCGGTGCTGCCGGGCACGTCGTTGTCGCGGAAGTCGTAGACGTTCGCCTCGCCGCGCTCGACGAGCATCGGGATGATGTTGCCGCCCATGTCGTGCTTGCTGTCCGGGTTCTGCGCGTCGGCGGAGACCGCCTCGCACAGGGCCCGGGTGGTGAACACGTAGTTGCCCATCGACGCGTACACCTCGTCGGGGGCGTCGGCCAGCCCGACGGCGTCACGCGGCTTCTCCCGGAAGGCCTGGATCTTCTTGCCGTCCGGGCCGACCTCGATCACGCCGAACTGGTCGGCGAGCGACAGCGGCTGACGGATGCCGGCGACCGTGACGGCGGCGCCCGAGGCGATGTGGTCGTTGACCATCTGCTTCGGGTCCATCCGGTAGATGTGGTCGGCACCGAAGACGATCACGTAGTCCGGCGACTCGTCGTTGATCAGGTTGAGGCTCTGGTAGATGGCGTCCGCCGAGCCGGCGAACCAGCGCGGTCCGAGCCGCTGCTGGGCCGGCACCGGAGTGACGTAGTTGCCCAGCAGCGTCGACATCCGCCACGTCTTGGAGATGTGCCGGTCGAGTGAGTGCGACTTGTACTGGGTCAGTACGACGATCTTGAGGTACCCCGCGTTCGCGAGGTTGGACAGCACGAAATCGATCATGCGATATATGCCGCCGAACGGGACGCCGGGTTTGGCCCGGTCCGCCGTGAGGGGCATCAGGCGCTTGCCTTCTCCACCAGCCAGAACGATCGCAAGCACCTTGACAGCCATGGAAAGGACGCTAATGTTCCGGCCGCTGGTACGCCACCCGAAAGGGCGGTTCGAAATATCTTGCTCGCGCTGCCAGGGTCTTGCCGCTCAGGCCACCCGGCTATCCTGCGACTCGTGACCGTTTCGGGGACCTCGACGCTGCGTGCCGACCTGCTCACCCGGGAGTACCCGCCGGAGGTGTACGGCGGCGCCGGGGTCCACCTGGAGTACCTGACCCGGGACCTGCGGCGCCTGGCCGAGGTGCGGGTGCACTGCTTCGGCGCCCCGCGCGACGAGCCGGGCGTCACGGCGTACCCCGAACCGGCCGAGCTGGCCGGCGCGAACGCGGCCTTGCGGACCATGGGGGTGAACCTCGCGATGGCGTCCGGCTGTGCCGGCGCCGACGTGGTGCACAGCCACACCTGGTACGCGAACTTCGCCGGGCACACCGCCAAGCTGCTGCACGGGATCCCGCACGTGATGACCACGCACAGCCTGGAGCCGCTGCGCCCGTGGAAGGCCGAGCAGCTCGGCGGTGGGTACGCGCTGTCCTCGTACTGCGAGCGGACCGCGATCGAGCACGCCGACGCGATCGTCGCGGTCTCCGGCGGGATGCGGCGGGACGTGCTCAAGGCGTACCCGTCGGTGAACCCGGACCGGATCCACGTCGTCTACAACGGCATCGACACCGAGCTCTACTCGCCGGACCGCGGCACCGACGTGGTGGACCGGCTCGGCATCGACCGCGGCCGGCCGAGCGTGGTGTTCGTCGGCCGGATCACCCGGCAGAAGGGCCTGCCGTACCTGATGCGGGCCTGCCAGGACCTGCCCGCCGACGCCCAGATCATCCTGCTCGCCGGCGCGCCGGACACCCCGGAGATCGCCGCCGAGGTCGAGGCCCTGGCCCGCGATCTGCGCGCGGCCCGCGACCCGCAGGGCGTGATCTGGGTGCAGGAGATGCTGCCGAAGCAGGAGGTCATCCAGGTCCTCACGCACGCCACGGTCTTCGTCTGCCCGTCGGTCTACGAGCCGATGGGCATCGTCAACCTGGAGGCGATGGCCTGCGAGACCGCGGTGGTCGCCACCGCGACCGGCGGCATCCCCGAGGTGGTCGCGGACGGCGAGACCGGCTTGCTGGTGCCGATCGAGCAGGTCGAGGACGGTACCGGCACGCCGGTGCACCCGGAGAAGTTCGTCGCCGACCTGGCCGCCACCCTGACCCGGGTGCTGCGTGACCCGCGGCTCGCCGACGAGATGGGCAAGGCCGGCCGCCGTCGCGCGGTCGAGCACTTCAGCTGGTCCCGCATCGCCGAGGACACCCTCGAGGTCTACCGGTCGGTGCTGTGACGTTGCTCCGCAAGCCCCCCGCACAGATCGCACTGCTCTCCGCCGTGGTGCTGTTCGTGGTGGCGGTGCTCGGTCTCGGCCTGCTCCGGGCCGCGTTCTACGAGCCGGCCACGGCCGGCAACGAGGTCGTCCCCGCCGTGGAGGCCCCGGCGCGGACCGCCGCCGGGCAGTGCGGCCTCCAGCCGGTGCGCGCGGCTCGCGAGCTGCGCGGCATGTGGCTGACCACGGTCTACAACATCGACTTCCCGAGCCGGCCGGGACTGCCGCAGGCGCAGGTGAAGGCCGAGTACCTGAAGTGGCTCGACCTCGCCGTGGCGCAGCGGCACAACGCGATCTTCGTGCACGTCCGGCCCAGCGGAGACGCGTTCTGGCCGTCGAAGTACGCGCCCTGGTCGAACTTCCTGACCGGCAAGCTGGACGGGTCGGATCCGGGCTGGGACCCGATGGCGTTCATGGTCGACGAGGCGCACCGGCGGAACCTGGAGTTCCACGCGTGGTTCAACCCGTACCGGGGGACCCAGCCGGCCCCGTCCGGTGCCGGCGCCGACCTGACCAAGCTGGCGCCGAACCACCCGCTGCGCACCCGTCCGGAGTGGCGCATCGCCTACCCGACCGGCAAGACCGGCCGGCTCTACTTCGATCCGGGAAACCCGGACGCCCGCAGGTTCGTCGAGGACGCGATGCTGGAGGCGGTTCAGAAGTACGATGTCGACGGCGTCCACTTCGACGACTTCTTCTACCCTTACCCCGAAAAAGGGGAAAACTTCCCCGATGACGTGTCTTATGCGAAATATGGTGCTGGGAAGTCCCGTGCCGACTGGCGCCGGGAGAACGTCGACACCCTGGTCCGTGAGATGCAGCAGCGGATCCGCGAGATCAAGCCCTGGGTGAAGTTCGGGATCAGCCCGTTCGGCATCTGGCGCAACGGCGGCGAGGGCTCCGACACCAAGGGCCTGGAGAGCTACAGCGCGATCTACGCCGACACCCGCCGATGGGTGCGCGAGGGCTGGCTGGACTACATCGTCCCGCAGCTGTACTGGACGATCGGCTTCGACAAGGCCGACTACACCAAGGTGCTGCCCTGGTGGGTGAATACCGTCAAGGGCACCGGCGTGCAGCTCTACATCGGCATGGCCGACTACCGGGTGGGCGAGAAGGGCGACTGGAGCGACCCGGCCCAGCTCGACCGGCAGATGCGGCTCAACGACCAGTACGGCGTTCAGGGCCAGGTCCACTTCAGCGCCAAGCAGATCCTGGCGAACCGGCTCGGCTCCGTCGACCTGTACCGCGACCGCCACTACGCCTCACCCGCGCTGCTGCCCCGGATGGAACACCTGCCGGCTTCGCCGCCCGCGGCGCCGACCATCACCGGCGCGGCACGTGCGGACAACGGCTCGCTAGTCCTGGAGACGGCGCCGGGAGGCGGGGCCACGAGCTGGGCCCTTTACCGTACGGGTGACGGCGCCGCCGGTCTGGTGGCGACCGGCCGCGCGGGCACCGCGGTGGCCGACCCGAAGCCACCGGCCGGCCCGGTCACCTATTGCCTGAGCGGCCTGGACCGCTCCGCCAACGAGGGCCCGCTCAGCGCGCCCTTCACCGCCACGTCTTGACGCCCTGGCGCCGGTTTCCCGGCCGGCCCGAGGTGGCCTCGGCGATCGTTACCGGTCTCTCTTGAACACGACGACGAAACTCGCCACCAGGCCGGAGCACCCCAGCACGAGCAAGATCGTTAATATGGCGATATGGATCGCGGTGCGGTCTTCCGCTGATTCCATGGCATCGACGAATTCCTGGAGCCCCAAACCACACAGGATGCCGCTGATGACGCCGGTGATGTGCCAGGCGGGCGGCGATCGCCGCGGTCTCAGGTCGTCCTGGGCCTGCCGGACGTGCTGGGCGGATACGCTGTCCAGGTGATCTTGGCGCGCCATTTTGATGGCCTCGAGCGAGACGGTGCGCAGGTGCTCGGCGTTGACGTTCACCAGTTCGCGCGCACCTGCTGCCGAGAAGTCGCTCGGCCCACCCGGCCGACGCAGCTCCTCACCGACCTCGAAGGCGATGCCGCGAATCGCTTCCGTCGCAGTGGGTAGATCGATGGGGGTCGGGTTCACATGTCCGGCGGAACCGGCGTCCGGTGTCATCCTGGCGATTCCTCGCGGCGAATGGGAAGCCCGTGTAAGAAGTGGCTGACCTGAATGGCGACAGCGCCGAAGGCGACGACGGCCATCGGTGGACTCACGGTGTCACGCACTCGGCTCAACGCCAATGCGCCGTTCCACCGACGCACGATGGAGGACTCGATCTCCCGTTGCTCGTTCCGCAGCGGTGTGCGGATCAAAGCCGTGAGGAGAACGGCCATCGTCACCGCGCCGAGGGCGACGAAGAGGACGCCGATGACCCGGGCGCGGAGCGTTGCCGGGCCGGCATCGCCACCTGGGATGAGGAGCAGGTTTCTCAGCAGCCAGGCCAGGGCTGTCGAATAGGTGGCAGGGCGGCCGGAACACTCTTGCGCGCAGGCCGCGCGCTCCGTCTCGCTGACGAACAGCGCGGTCGCGGCGAGGGCGGCTCCCACGCCGCACACGAACGTGGCCACGAACGAGATGCCTGCCCTGGGCTGCGGATCCGGGACCGACAGGGTCGGGTAGTCCTGCTTTGCCATGAGATAGATGCCCGCGTCTTCACCCAGCCGCTCCGCCAGCACACGAGGGGCGGTGCGGGCCGCTTCCGTGGTCAGCCCCTGTCGGAGGATGATCAGTGTGTCGGCTCGCCGCTGCTGCTGCGCCGCCTCCAGCAAGGCGACTACCTCTCCGTCGGTTTCCGCATGGCACAGCGAAACCGACCAGAACTCGTCGGCCACCTGCTCCGAGGCATTGCTCTCGGCAACCGGCAAGCGACGCTTGCCGATCAGGATGGCCACGTCCACGATTATCTTTGTCACCGTCGAGACCTGAAGCAGGGTCACCCATCCCACCGAGATCAACACCGTGATGACTGCGGCCATGGGCGACACGAGGGCGATCAGGAGGGCCAGGCAGAGCCCGACGACCGGGGGAGCCAAGAAGGTGACGAATGCCCAATGGCGGTCGAGTGCGGAGAGGATTTTCGCCGTGCTGCCGAGTTCGGGTAGTCGCGGGGCGGCCCCGCCGGGCGGCCGCAGCAGTGCGAAGGAATCAGGTGAGCGCCAGATCAGCGTGCCCTGGCGGGCGGCGGCGTAGATCTGGACCGGCAGTGGGGCTCGGTCTCGCGTCAGCCCCGTGACGCTCCTCGGCCGATTGGCTGCGACGGCTGCCCTGCCGAAGGGGGAGCGGCGGACCGACCGGTACGCCCTCCTGCACTCGGAGAACGTCGGGTTCGGCGGACGTGGCGAGGTCCCCATGACGTCATGGTACGAGATCAATGTCTACTGGAGATCCCTGCATTCCGCCGGCGCGCCCGACGCTGAGCTGGGCGAATGCGGAAGTCGGCGACGGCGAATCCGGCGTCACTGCTCAGCGGACACCGGCGGCGGACGAGCCGGTCAGCCGGTGACCTTGCCGTCGGCGACCTCCAGGTGGCGGTTGGTGGCGACCGCCTCCAGCATCCGGCGGTCGTGCGTGACCAGCAGCAGCGTGCCCGTGTAGCTGGTCAGCGCGGACTCCAGCTGCTCGATGGCGGCCAGGTCGAGGTGGTTCGTCGGCTCGTCCAGGACCAGCAGGTTCACGCCGCGCGCCTGGAGCAGGGCCAGGGCCGCGCGGGTGCGTTCGCCCGGCGACAGCGACTCGGCGGGGCGCAGCACGTGCCCGGATCTCAGCCCGAACTTGGCGAGCAGCGTCCGTACGTCCGGGTCGTTCCATTCCGGCACCGCGGCGCCGAACGCCCTGACCAGGGGCTGGTCGCCGAGGAACAGCCCGCGGGCCTGGTCGACCTCGCCGACCACCACGCCGGGGCCGAGATGCCGGTCGCCCTCGTCGAGGGGGATCCGGCCGAGCAGGGCGGCCAGCAGGGTGGACTTGCCGGAGCCGTTGGCCCCGGTGATCGCCACCCGGTCCGCCCAGTCGATCTGGAGGGTGACCGGGCCGAGGGTGAAGCCGCCGCGGCGTACCACCGCGTCGCGCAGCGTGGCGACCACCGCGCCGGCACGTGGTGCGGCGGCGATCTCCATGCGCAGTTCCCACTCCTTGCGCGGCTCCTCGACCACCTCCAGGCGTTCGATGAGGCGCTCGGTCTGCCGGGCCTTGGCGGCCTGCTTCTCGCTGGTCTCGCCGCGATGCGCCTTCACATGCTTGTCACCGTCGGTGGCCTTGCGCCGGGCGTTGCGTACGCCCTTCTCCATCCAGGCACGCTGCGTCCGCGCCCGTTCCAGCAGGTCGTCCTTCTTCTCCGCGTACTCGTCGAACTGCTCGCGCGCTTGCGCCCGCGCCCGGGCCCGCTCCTCCAGATAGCTGCCGTAGCCGCCGCCGTACAGATTGACCTGCTGCTGGGCCAGGTCCAGCTCGAGGACCTTGGTGACGGTGCGAGTGAGGAACTCACGGTCGTGGCTGACCACCACGGCACCGGCGCGCAGCCCCGCGACGAAGGCCTCCAGGCGGGCCAGCCCGTCCAGGTCCAGGTCGTTGGTCGGCTCGTCGAGCAGGTAGAGGTCGTAGCGGCTGAGCAGCAGTGACGCCATCCCGGTCCGGGCCGCCTGGCCGCCGGAGAGCGCGGTCATCGGCAGGTCCAGCAGGCCGGTGAGACCGAGCTCGCCGGCGATCTGCTCGGCGCGTTCCTCCAGGTCGGCGCCGCCCAGATCGAGCCAGCGTTCGAGCGCGGTGGCGTACCGGTCGTCGGCTCCGGCCGCGCCCGCCGCCAGCTCCTCGGCGGCGGTGTCCATCGCCGCCTGCGCGGCGCCCACCCCGGTCCGCCGGGCCAGGAAGTCACGCACCGATTCGCCCGCCCGCCGCTCGCGCTCCTGCGGCAGATAGCCGACGTTGGCGGTGGGCGGGCTGAGCGAGAGGCTTCCGCTCTCCGTCGGGATCAACCCCGCGAGGGTACGCAGCAGCGTCGTCTTGCCCGCCCCGTTGACCCCGACCAGGCCGATCACGTCTCCTGGCGCGATCACCAGGTCGAGACCGGAGAAGAGAGTGCGGTCGCCGTGCCCCGCGGCGAGTTCCCGGGCGATCATCGTGGCGCTCATCAGGGGCAATCCTAGGCGCCGCCGGATCAGCCGAGTTTGGCGCCGTAGACGTGGTCGACGGTCATGGTGAGCAGGACGCGGCGGTCCGAGACCATCACCGAGCGGTACTCGTCCCAGTCGGGATGTTCGCCCGCGGCCAGACGGTAGTAGTGGACCAGCGCGTCCACCTCCGGGCCGTGCGGGTCGGTGGCCGGGCCGGTCAGTGTGGCGATGCCCTCGGCGGTGGCCCACGACCAGCCGTCCTTGCTGGTCACCTCGAGGGTCGCGCGGGGGTCGCGCCGCAGGTTCGCGGTCTTGGCGCGACCCTCGACGATGGAGACGTAGATGACGTCCTTCTCCCGGTCGTAGTGGTGCGTGACCGGGGAGAGCTGGGGCCGGCCGTCCGCCTTGATCGTGGCGAGGACACCGAGCTTGCTGTCCGCGAGCAGCGTGCGCGGATCGAACACCGTTGTCGTCATGTTCCTTGCCAAGTCCGGCCCGCCGTGACCTATTCCGGTATCGGGACGGCGGCGCCGCTGACGCGTACGCCCGGCTCGCCGGCCACCAGCCGGACGGTGATCCGGCTCGGGCGGCCGAGGTCGTCGCCCTGCCGCAGCAGCAGCGTGGCGTCCGGCCCGGCCAGGCCCAGCTCCCGCAGGTAGCCGCCGAACGCCGCCGCGGCCGCGCCGGTGGCCGGGTCCTCGTAGACGCCGCCGATCGGGAACGGGTTGCGCACGTCGAAGTCGGTGCCGCCGGCCCGGTGCACCAGCTGCACGGTGGTCCAGCCGCGATCGGTCATCAGCGCCTTAAGCGCGGGCACGTCGTAGGCCAGCTCGGCGAGGCGCCGGCGGCTGGTCACGGCCAAAATCGGGTGGTACGCGCCGGCGTACGCGACCCGGGGCGGCAGGGCCGGGTCCAGGTCGTCCGCGGACCAGCGCAGCGCTGCGAGGAGGGCCGTCAGGTCGTCCTCCGCCAGCGCCGCGACGGCCGGCGGAACGCTGGTCAGGGTCGCCACGCCATCGGCGACGACGACCGGCACCTCGCCCGCGTTCGTCACGAACAGGTGATCGCCGGGGCCGAGCGCGACCGCCGTGGCCACCGTGGCGTGCCCGCAGAACGGCACCTCGGCGAGCGGGCTGAAGTACCGCACCCGGTACGCGCCGCCGGGGCGCCCGGTCACGAACGCCGTCTCCGAGTAGCCGACCTCCGCCGCGATCGCCAGCATCTTGGCGTCGTCGAGCCCGGCCGCGTCCAGGACGACCCCGGCCGGGTTGCCGCCCGAAGGATCGTCGCTGAAGGCGACGTACCGCTGAATCTCCGTCATGGAAGTGAGCGTGCCGCGCGGCACGCACCGCGACCAGAGCCAATCCCGCGGGCCTGGATGTGTCGGCCCGCACAGCGAACCTCCCGTAGGCCCGCGCCGGCCGCCGCTGCCCCGGCCACGTCGAAAAAGTTCGGTCGTGGATTGTCATATCCCCGGAGTAGCGTTCTTGCGGTGACAGAGGCGATCACACCCATCCCACCCGCCCACCTGCCGCGCACCCTCGGCGAGCTCCGTGCCACCGGGCACGAGTTCCGCACGGTGAAAGAGGAACTGCGCGACAACCTGCTCCACCGGCTGCGCTCCGGCGAGCCGCGCTTCCCCGGCATCGTCGGGTTCGACGACACCGTGCTTCCCGAGGTGGAGCGCGCCCTGCTGGCCGGGCACGACATGGTGCTGCTCGGCGAGCGCGGCCAGGGCAAGACCCGCCTGATCCGGGCGCTGGCCGGCCTGCTCGACGAGTGGACGCCGTTCATCACCTCGTCGGAGCTGCGCGAGCATCCGTACCATCCGTTGACTCCGGCCGCCCGGCGGCTGGCCGCCGAGAGCGGCGACCTGCTGCCGATCTCCTGGCTGCACCGCTCCGAGCGGTATGGGGAGAAGCTGGCCACTCCGGACACCAGCGTGGGCGACCTGATCGGCGACGTCGACCCGATCAAGGTGGCCGAGGGCCGTGCCCTCGGTGATCCGGAGACGATCCATTTCGGTCTGGTGCCCCGGACGAACCGGGGCATCTTCGCGGTGAACGAGTTGCCCGACCTGGCCGAGCGGATCCAGGTGTCGCTGCTCAACGTGCTGGAGGAGCGCGACATCCAGGTCCGCGGCTACCAGCTGCGTCTCCCGCTGGACCTGCTTCTGGTGGCCTCCGCCAACCCGGAGGACTACACGAACCGGGGCCGGATCATCACCCCGCTCAAGGACCGGTTCGGCGCCGAGATCCGCACCCACTACCCGGTGGACCTGGAGCTGGAGACCGCGCTGATCCGGCAGGAGGCCGGGCTTGTCGCGTCGCTGCCGGAGCACCTGATCGAGGTGCTCGGCCGCTACACGCGGGCGGTGCGCGAGTCGCCGTCGGTGGACGCCCGGTCCGGGGTCTCGGCCCGGTTCGCGATCGCGGCGGCCGAGACGGTCGCCGCTTCCGCGCTGCGCCGGGCCGGTCTGCGCGGCGAGCGGGAGGCTGTGGCCCGCGTCTGCGACACCGCCTCGGTCACCTCGACGTTGCGCGGCAAGGTGGAGTTCGAGAGCGGCGAGGAGGGCCGGGAGGTCGAGATCCTGGCCCACCTGCTGCGGGTGGCGACGGCCGAGACGTTCCGGGCCCGGCTGTCCGGGCTGGACCTGTCCGGGTTCACCGACCTGGTCGCCGAGGGCGCGATCATCGAGACCGGTGACCTGGTCAGCGCCGAGGAGCTGCTCGCGCAGATCGGGACCGTGCCGGGCCTGGCGAAGGTGCTGGACCGGCTCGGCCTCGGTGACGCGCCGAGCCCGGGTCAGGCGGCCTCCGGGATCGAGTTCGCCCTGGAGGGGCTGCACCTGACCCGCCGGCTGGCCAAGGAGCTGACCGACGACGGCCGCACCATCTACGGGAGCTGAGCACCGTCATGAGTGGCAGTCGCTTTCGCTACGGGGCCTGGCGGGACGGGCCGGATCCGCTCGCCCCGCCCTACGACGTGCGTGGCGCCGTCGACGAGATGGGTGAGCGGGTTCTCGCCGGCGACAGTCTGCGGGACGCGCTGCGCGACCTGATCCGGCGTGGCCCGCGCGACGGCCAGGGCCTGGACGCGTTGCGCGAACGGGCCCGCCGGTTGCGCCGCGACGCGCTGCGCCGGGGCAACCTGGACGGTGCGGTCACCCGGGCCCGCCAGATGCTCGACCAGGCCTTGGCGACCGAGCGGGACGCCCTGGCCGGCCGCGACGACGACGCGGCCCGGTTCAACGAGGCGGTGCTGGACAGCCTGCCCCGATCGGTCTCCCAGGCCATTGCGGAGTTGTCCGAATATGACTGGGCCTCCGACGAAGCCCGGGCCATCTATCAGCAGATCCTCGACGGCCTGCGGCAGGAGGTGGTCGCACAACGCTTCTCGGGCATGCGGCAGGCGTTGCAACAGGGCGACATGACCGAAGTATCGGACATGCTGCGTGACCTCAACGACCTGCTCGGCAAACACGCTCGCGGCGAGGACACCAACGACGCCTTCCGCGACTTCATGGCCAAGCACGGCCGCTTCTTCCCGGACAACCCGGGCAACGTCGACGAGCTGATCGACTCGCTGGCACGCCAGGCCGCCGCCGCCGAGCGGCTGATGCGCTCGCTCAGCCCGCAGCAGCGCGAGGAGCTGCGGAGCCTGATGGAGCAGGCGCTCGGTGACGGCCCGCTGCGCGGGCAGCTCGCCCAGCTCAGTGACAACCTGCAAGCGCTGCGTCCCGGCCTGAACTGGGGGCGCGGCGAGCGGATGCGCGGCCCCGCCGACCTCGGGTACGGGGACGCGGCCTCCGCCCTCGGCGAGATCGCCGACCTGGACGAGCTGATCGAGCAGCTGGACCAGGACCATCCCGGCGCCACGCTCGACGATGTCGACGTCGAGGCGGTGGAACGCCAGCTCGGCCGGGGCGCCGCCGACGACCTGCGCCGGCTGCGCGAGCTCGAGCGCGAGCTACGCCGGCAGGGCTGGGTGCAGCGCGACGCGGACGGGCTCACCCTCTCACCGAAGGCGCTACGCCGGCTCGGCCAGACCGCCCTGACGAAGATCTTCCACGACATCGCCGGCAAGCGCGGCGAGCACGACATGCGCGACGCCGGCGCCGCCGGCGACCTGATCGGCTCGTCGCGGCGCTGGGAGTTCGGCGACGACCAGCCGCTCGACGTGGTGCGCACGATCGGCAACGCGGTCCGCCGCCGGGCCGCGTCGGGCGGCGTCGGCACCCTTCCGGTACGCCTGGAGCCGGACGACTTCGAAGTCGCCGAAACCGAGCGGCGCGCCTCGGCCGCGGTCGCCCTCTGCGTCGACCTGTCCTATTCGATGTACGCCGACGGCCGCTGGGGCCCGATGAAACAGACCGCCCTGGCCCTGTCGCACCTGGTGGCGACGAAATACCCGCAGGACGCGCTGCAGATCGTCGGCTTCGGCAAGTACGCGCAGACCCTGTCGCAGGGCGAGCTGGCCGGCATCGAACCGACGATCGAGAAGGGCACGAACCTTCAGCACGCGCTCAAACTGGCCGGCCGCCACCTGCGGCGCCACCCCGGCGCCGAGCCGGTGGTGCTGGTCGTCACCGACGGCGAACCCACCGCCCACCTGGAGGACGACGGCGAGGCGGTGTTCTGGTGGCCACCGCTGTCCGAGACGATCCAGGCCACCGTGCGCGAGGTCGACCAGCTCACCCGGTACGGCGTCACGCTGAACGTCTTCATGCTCGGCGAGGACCCGGGCTTGCGACGCTTCGTGGGCGCGGTCGCCCAGCGCAACGGTGGCCGGGTGTTCAGCCCCGATGCCGAGGAGTTGGGCCGCTACGTGATCGACGACTACGTCCGCGCCCGCCGGGGCCGTCGCTGACGGTCCCCGTTTGGCCGCTGCGCGCGCCCGGCGGCGGGCTCGGCTGCATGACGCGCCGAGTGGGCCTCCATCCGGTGGCTGGACACCAGCCGGGCGGCCCGGCGGCATGCGAAGAGAGCAGGCGGAGTTCGGCGGAAGCTCGGGCCGTCGGTCATGCACGTTATGGGGGTGGGGTGCGTGAGCTACGGCTGGCGGGCGGGCTGAAGCGCTCAGCGTGGGGTGGCTGGGTGCGGAGTGGGGTGGTCAGCGGTGCAGGGTTTCGGTTGGTGACTCGCCGTATTGCTGGCGGTAGGTGGCGGCGAAGCGGCCGGGGTGGGTGAAGCCGTACCGGTAGGCGACCTGGGCGACGGTTGTTCCCGGCGCGGCCAGACGTAGCTCGTCGTGCACCAGGCCCAGGCGGAGTTGCCTCAGGTAGGCCATCGGGGGCATTCCGGCGTACCTGCGGAAGCTCTGCTGCAGAGAGCGGACGCCGACGCCGGCGATTCCGGCAAGGTCGGCCACGGTGAACGGCCGGCCCGGCTGCGCGCGCATCGCCTCGACCACCCGCCGGATCGCGCCCGGCGCGGCAAGGGCCGGGCTGCGGCGGGCCAGCTGCTCGCGATAGCGGTGGCCGGTGGCCAGGATCAGGCCGGTGACCAGACTTTCCCGCAGCCGGGGACCGATCAGCGGGTGACCGACCAGCCCGCCGGCCGTGCCGGCGTCGGCGGCGATCATGCGGGCGAGCCGGGCCCAGCCGGCACCGGTGCCGCTTGTCACGTCAAGAACCGGCTCCAGGTGGACCGGGCCGCGCACCGGTGCGTCCAGGATCTCGGCGAGCTGGTTCTCCAGCTCCGGGCGAGCGATCTTCACCGCGATCATCCGGCAGTCGCCGTCCCAGCGGTCGACGATCGTCTCTCCGACCGGCTGGTACACCGCCGCGATCCCGCGTGTCGCGCGGCGGGGGTCGTCGCCGCCCTGATGCCAGGTGAAGCCGCTGGTTAGGGGCAGGTTGACGTGATAGGCGCCCAGCTCGCCGGCATGCACTCGCACGTCCACCCCGAACCGCAGGTCGCCCACGATGACCGGTCTGCCCCCGGCGACCGCGAAGGTGGCCGTCCAAGGGGATGAGTGGGCGAGCACGTCGACACCGACCGCGTAGAAATGCCGCGACAGAAAATCCCGGGCCTCGTCCACATCGCCGAACGAGTGAGTTGTCGCTCGCACGTCCTACAGCCTGTCCTTTCGGTGAGCACGACGCCAACGGGGTCCTACGCCAGCTGTCCCTTCGGTGCCCAAGCGGCGTGCGGGCTATCCCACCTTCACGTGCCACCCGGGAGGGGAACCACGCTCCCGGCCCGGCTGTCGCGGTGGGGCCTGGAGTGGCTGGGGGATCGCGCGGCTGGTGGGGACGGGATGAATTGTCGGGGGCGATCTGGGGCGTACCGATGAATGGTTATTGGGCGATGCGAAGCCGCCGGCAAGATGGTGGGCTAGCCTCCTAGGATGGCTTAGAGGGTGTGACTGCGCGTCGGTCGGGGGAACGCGGCTGGTTATAGTTGCTCGGCGAGCGACCGGAGAAGCGTGCGAACCCCTTCTGACGGGGAGCCGGCGCCAGGCGCCGTTGTTCGCGCGGGAGCCGGGCGGGGGCCGGGCCGAGGGGGAGAGGAAGTCGCGATGTCGCAGCAGCCTGCGCCGTCCATCGAGACCTCCAACCGGATCTGGACGCTTCCCAATGTGATCAGCCTGCTGCGGCTGCTCGGCGTGCCGCTCTTCCTCTATCTGCTGCTGGTCACCGAGAACGACGTGGCCGCGGTGATCGTGCTCGCGGTGGGCGGGTCCACCGACTGGGTGGATGGCTACGTCGCCCGGCGGATGAATTCGGTGAGCCGGCTCGGGGAGTTGCTGGATCCGTTCGCTGATCGGCTCTACATCCTGGCCACGCTCGTCGGGTTCACCGTGCGTGAAGTGGTGCCGTGGTGGCTCACCGGCGCGCTGTTGCTGCGCGAGGCGGTCCTCGGGGTGACGTTGCTGGTGCTGCGCCGCCACGGGTACGGTCCGCCGCCGGTCCACTATGTCGGCAAGACCGGCACGTTCGTGCTGCTCGCGGCGTTCCCGGTGATCCTGCTGGCCAAGGCGGTGCCGTCGATCGCCTGGTGGGCGAGCCCGGTCGGCTGGGGTCTGGCCTGGTGGGCGCTGGGGCTGTACTGGGCGGCGGCGGTGCTCTATCTGATGCAGGCGGTGCGGATGCTGCGCGCCGACCGGGTGGGCGAGTCGTGACGGTTCCGGATCCGGACGGCGGGTCGGGGAAACGGACGTTCGGCCCGGACTTCCTCACCGAGCTGTTCCGTAACCCGCTGGACCCGGGGTATGCCGACGCCGCCGCGCGGCGAGCCGAGTCGGGTGGGCGTACCGGGGCGCGCCGGCAGGCGGCCCGCGGGTCGGCGGCGGTGGTGCTGCTGCTGATCGGGTTCCTGCTGGTGGTGGCGTACCGGCAGACGGTGGCCGAGGAGCCGGCCCGGACCCAGGCGCGGCAGGAGCTGGTCGAGCAGGTGCAGCGGCGCCGGACCGGGACCGAGGAACTGCAGGCGCGGGCCGACAAGCTGGCGGGCGAGGTGGCCGAGCTGCGGGAGCGTTCGCTGAGCGACGCCGCGGTGGCCCGGCTGCGGGATCTGGAGGCGGCGGCCGGCCTGGCGACGGTACGCGGATCCGGCGCGAAGGTCACCCTGGCGGACGGGCCGACGTCGGTGGACCCGGTGACCGGGGAACGGCGTACCGAGAGTCAGGTGAAGGACACCGACCTCCAGCTGGCGGCGAACGCGTTGTGGGCGTCGGGGGCGGAGGCGATCGCGATCAACGGGGAGCGGCTGACCGCGACCTCGACGATCCGGCAGGCGGGCGAGGCCATTCTGGTCGACGTCCGTCCGGTCACCACGCCGTACGAGGTGGTGGCCATCGGTCCCGGCGATCTGGCCGACGACTTCCGGGACGGCTATGCCGGCCAGTTCTTCGAGACGCTGTCCGCCCGGTACGGCATGTCGTTCGAGGTGACCGAGGTGAAAGACGTGACTCTGGACGGGGCGGCCGAGCTGAAGTTGCGGGCCGCCGTGCCGAGTACTGCCCCGCCCGCGTCGCCGGGCCCCTCCACTTCTGAAAGCCCTGCGTCGGAAGGCGGCCGATGATCGCCGTACTCGCTCTGCTGGCCGGTGTGCTGCTGGGCATCGTGTTCAACCCGACGGTGCCGCCGGAGCTGGTGCCGTACCTGCCGATCGCGGTGGTGGCGGCGCTGGACGCGGTGTTCGGCGGGGTACGCGCGAAGCTGGACGGCATCTTCGACGACAAGCAGTTCGTCGTGTCGTTCATCTCGAACGTGCTGGTGTCCGCGCTGATCGTGTACGTGGGTGACCAGCTGGGAGTCGGCGGGCAGCTGTCCACCGGTGTCGTGGTGGTGCTCGGCGTGCGGATCTTCGGTAATGTCGCGGCGATCCGCCGGCACCTCTTCCGGGCTTAGGACGGCGATGAGCGATCGTGAGGATTCCGGCCGGGAGCTGCCCGTGGTGGCGGATCCGGCCGGGGACGAGGAACCGACGGTGAATCTGGACCGGGAGGGGTCACCCGATCCGTCGATTTCGGGTGCGCCGGAGGAAAAATCGCCGGAGTCCGTACCCGAAGAAAGTGATCTTGATCGCGCGGAGAGCGCGCACAGCGCGCCGAGCGAGGAGAGCGCGCAAAGCGCACCGAGCGAGGAGAGCAAGCGGATCCGGCGCCCGGCGCCGGCCGGAACCCTCATCTGGGTGCTGCTCGCGCTGCTGGGCTTCACCCTGGTGGTGCAGTTGCGCAGCAACGACGGCGACCACGGGCTGGCCAGCGCCCGGCAGGAGGACCTGGTCCGGATCCTGAGTGATCTGGAGGCGCAGGACGCCCGGCTGCTGGCCGACATCCAGAACCTGGAGGCGACCCGCCAGCAGCTCTCCTCGGGCGTGCAGGGCCGGGAGGCGGCGCTGGCCGAGGCGACCCGGCGCAGCGAGGAGCTGGGCCTGCTCGCCGGCACCGTGCCGGGCCGCGGTCCGGGCCTGGAGATCCTGCTGGACCGGGTGAAGGCGTCGGCGGTGCTGAACGCGGTGCAGGAACTGCGTGGCGCCCGCGGTGAGGTGATGCAGCTCAACGGCTCCAACGGGGCGGCGGTCCGGGTGGTGGCGTCGAGCTATTTCGTGGACGCCTCCGGCGGCGGGATCATCGCCGATGGTGTACATCTGACCGGACCGTTCCGCCTTCTGGTGATCGGCCAGCCGGAGACGATGCGCACCGCTTTGCAGATCCCGGGCGGGGTGGTCGCGTCGGTGCAGAAGGACGGCGGTAGCGTGACCATGGACTCGCGTTCCCTGGTCGAAGTGACCGCGGTGCGTAAGGCGGCAGCCTTGCAGTATGCGCGTCCGGTTTCGTGATTTACGGAGGAAGCGTTGATTCCTGAGGATCTGCGGTACACCGCGGAACACGAGTGGGTCGCCGGCGACGGCAGCGGTCCGGTACGAGTGGGCATCACCCACTTCGCGCAGGACGCCCTGGGCGACATCGTCTTCGTGGACCTGCCCGAAGAGGGCACGGTCGTGCAGGCGGGTGACTCACTCGGCGAGATCGAGTCGACCAAGAGCGTCTCGGAGATCTACGCGCCGATTTCCGGCACCGTGGTGTCGAAGAACGCGACTCTCGCCGATGAGCCGGAAATCATCAACGGCGAGCCGTACGCGGCGGGCTGGCTCGTGGAGATCGCCCCTGATGATCCGGCGGCGCTCGATTCGCTGCTGGACGCCGCGGCGTACCGGGCCATCACCGAGAGCTGATCGGCGCAGAGCTGATTGGGTGCGGCCCGAAAAGCAAATATCGGTCTCCGCGAGTCCGGTTGCTCAGCGATATTGGCGCTGACTAGGCTCGCGGAGCACACGAAGAACTGTTATTCCTTTGAAACCGATAGTCGTGCGTCGGGCCGAATTAGGCCTCGGCGGGGCCGCAACGCGGTGGCCTCGCCGGTAGGCGACGACCAACTGATCCGTGAGGTGGTCCCATGACGCGCCCAGACGACGAGTTCCCCCCACTCGACGTCACGTCCACGCTGAACCTTGGCGCCCTTGACGAGGTGCTCGAGGGACCAGAGACCGACGTGGTGCCCAGCCGGATGTCCGGCTCGCTGCCTCCGGGCATGGCCCTGCTGGTCGTGCGCCGTGGCCCCAACGCGGGTGCCCGCTTCCTGCTCGATCACGACGTGACGACCAGCGGCCGGCACCCGGACAGTGACATCTTCCTCGACGACGTGACGGTTTCCCGCCGCCACGCCGAGTTCCACCGCGACGGCGGCACGTTCACCGTTCGCGACGTCGGTTCGCTCAACGGTACGTATGTGAACCGGGAAAGGGTTGAAGCCGCGACGCTGAGCAACGGCGACGAGGTCCAGATCGGCAAGTTCCGTCTGGTGTTCATCGCCGGTCCGCGGCCGGAGGGCGAGGGACGGTAGTGACTTCGCCGGGGGCGGCCGCGCGTGACCCGGGGGCTTCGGGCCCTCAGGGCGGGCGCGATGGTGCGCTGATGAGCATCGGGGAGGTGCTGGCCCACCTGCGCACCGAGTTCCCCGACACCACGATCTCGAAGTTGCGGTTCCTGGAGGCGGAGGGTCTGGTCGACCCGCAGCGCACCGCCTCCGGGTACCGCAAGTACTCCTGGAACGACGTGGCCCGGCTGCGTTTCGTGCTGACCGCGCAGCGTGACCAGTACCTGCCGTTGCGGGTGATCCGGGAGCAGCTGGACCGGATGGAGCAGGAGCCGGCGGTGCCGCAGCGCCCGACGCTGGTGGCGGTGGGTGCGCAGCGGGCCACGGATCCCGCGGACACCCGCATCCCGAAGACGGATCTGCTGGAGCGGACCGGCGTCGAGGAGGCGCTGCTGGCCGAGCTGGAGCAGATCGGCCTGGTCACCGCCCGCCCGCCGGGCTGGTACGACGCCGACGCGGTGATCATCGTGGAGGCGGTGGTGGGCCTGACCCGGTACGGGCTGGAGGTGCGGCACCTGCGGGCGTTCCGCAACGCCGCGGACCGTGAGGTGGGCCTGTTCACACAATTGCTGGCGCCTATGGTGCGGCAGCACGACCCGGCGGCCCGTGCCCGGGCGACCGAGACCGCGCGTGAGCTGCAGGCGTTGTCGCAGCGGTTGCACGCGGCTCTGGTGCGGTCGGGTTTACGCGGCGAATTGGGGCGTTGACCTACCGCGTGGGGGTATCCCGCACGGGTCGGTTTCCGATGGTGTGCGTGTACCGTGCAGGTAGGGGCGGCTGGACGTACAGCGGCGACAACACGACGACACGGAGGCGGGCGGTGCGCGAGCTGAGCGTGGTCGGGGTCAGGGTGGAGCTGCCCAGCAACCAGCCGATCGTGTTGCTGCGGGAGGTCGACGGTGATCGGTACCTCCCGATCTGGATCGGGGCGGTGGAGGCGACCGCCATCGCGTACGAGCAGCAGGGCGTGAAGCCGGCCCGGCCGCTCACTCATGATCTTCTCCGGGACATCCTCGCGGCGCTGCAGGCGCCGCTGAAGGCGGTCGAGATCACCGAGTTGAAGGACAACGTCTTCTACGCCGATCTGCTGATCGGGGAGAACCTGCGGGTGTCGGCGCGGCCGAGCGACTCGATCGCGCTGGCGCTGCGGGTGGGCGCGCCGATCCGCTGCGCCGACCAGGTGCTCACCGAGGCCGGCATCGTGATCCCGGACGAGCAGGAGGACGAGGTGGAGAAATTCCGCGAGTTCCTCGACCAGGTTCGCCCGGAGGACTTCGCCGGCTGAGCCAGGCTGAGGCGGACTGAGCCAGGCTGAGCCGCGTGTCCGATATCGACACTTGCCGAACGCAAGGGCTAGCCCGGACGCGGCGTGTCGTGCGGTTACCTCCATGTTTCGGCCGTCGCTGAGATATACGCTCGTGACGTCCAGGTGAACCGGCGGGGAGGTAATCGCGTGCACGAGCAGCCTCTTGAAGGCCCACTCCTCGGCGAGGACGGCACAGTCGGGTATCGCGGGGTGACGGCTTGTCAGGCGGTCGGGATCAGCTACCGGCAGCTCGACTACTGGGCGCGTACGACGCTTGTCGTGCCGAGCGTCCGCGACGCGTCGGGATCCGGGACGCAGCGCCTCTACTCCTTCCGTGACCTGGTGGTTCTCAAGGTGGTGAAGCGCCTGCTGGACGCCGGTGTGTCGCTGCAGAACATCCGCCGGGCGATCGACACGCTGCGCTCGCGGGGGGTGGACGACCTGGCGGAGATCACGCTGATCTCGGACGGGACGACGGTGTACGAGTGCCGCTCCCCGGAGGAGGTCGTCGACCTGTTGCAGGGCGGCCAGGGCGTGTTCGGGATCGCGATCGGCGGGGCGTTCAAGGAGATCCAGGGTTCGCTGTCGCACCTGCCCTCGGAGCCGGCGTCGCCGCAGCCGGTGGGCGTGGACGTGCCGGCCGAGCCGTCCGCGGGTGACGAGCTGGCGGCCCGCCGGGCCCGCCGTCGCGCCGGTTAAGGGTCAGTTTCTGACCTGATTCCGGGGTAGCTTTCCCCGGTGACTCACATCGCAGACAGCCACGATGTCATTCAGGTCCGCGGGGCCCGGGAGAACAATCTTCGCGACGTGTCGCTGGACGTACCGAAACGCCGGTTGACGGTGTTCACCGGAGTGTCCGGTTCTGGTAAGTCGTCGCTGGTCTTCGGGACCATCGCCGCCGAGTCGCAGCGGATGATCAACGAGACGTACTCGGCGTTTCTCCAGTCGTTCATGGGCAGTCCGGCCCGGCCGGACGTCGACGCCCTGCACAATCTCAGCGCCGCGATCGTGGTGGACCAGGAGCGGATGGGCGCGAACGCCCGGTCGACGCTCGGCACCGCGACGGACGCGTACACGATGTTGCGGATCATCTTCAGCCGGCTCGGGTCGCCGAGCGCGGGCAGCGCGCTGGCCTACTCGTTCAACGCCGAGGGCATGTGCCCGAACTGTGAGGGCCTGGGCAAGGTCTCCACGATCGACGTGGACCAGCTGGTCGACCGGTCCAAGTCGATCAACGAGGGCGCGATCACGGTGCCGAACTTCAGCGTCGACGGCTGGTATGTGAAGGCCTACTCGGAGTCCGGCTTCTTCGACCCCGCCAAGCCGATCCGCGACTTCACCGACGCGGAGATGTCTGACTTTCTCTACAAAGAACAGACAAAAGTCAAGATCAACGGCATCAATACGACGTACGAGGGACTCGTTCCCAAGGTGCAGCGGATGTACCTGACGAAGGAGCGGGAGTCGGTGCAGCCGCACATCCGCGCCTTCATCGACCGGGCCGCCACCTTCGCCGCCTGCCCGGACTGCGGCGGCACCCGGCTCAAGCCGTCGGTGCTTCAGTCGCGCATCGACGGTCGCAACATCGCCGAGTGCTCGGCCATGCAGGTCAGCGACCTGGCCGTGTTCCTGGCCGGGATCACCGCGCCGTCGGTCCGTCCGGTCGTGACGAACCTGCGGCACACGCTCGACTCGCTCGTCGAGATCGGGCTGGGCTACCTGTCGCTGGACCGGGAGTCGGCCACGCTGTCCGGCGGTGAGGCGCAGCGGGTGAAGATGGTGCGCCATCTCGGGTCGAGCCTGACCGACATCACGTACGTGTTCGACGAGCCCACGGTGGGCCTGCACCCGCACGACATCCAGCGGATGAACGGGCTGCTGCTGCGCCTGCGCGACAAGGGCAACACGGTGCTGGTGGTCGAGCACAAGCCGGAGACGATCGCGATCGCCGATCACGTCGTCGACCTCGGGCCGGGCGCGGGGCCGGGCGGCGGGCGGATCCAGTTCGAGGGCACGGTCGAGGCACTGCGCGCCAGCGAGTCGCTGACCGGCCGGTATCTGGGGCACCGGGTGTCACTCAAAGACACTTGTCGCGAAAAAACCGGTGTGATGCCGATTCGCGGCGCCACCACCCACAACCTGCGCGGCGTCGACGTCGACGTTCCCACCGGGGTGCTGACGGTCGTGACCGGGGTGGCCGGCTCCGGCAAGAGCTCGCTGATCTACGGGTCGCTGCCGCAGCGCGACGGCGTGGTCGTCGTGGACCAGTCGGCGATCCGCGGCTCCCGGCGCAGCAACCCGGCCACGTACACCGGGCTGCTCGACGCGGTCCGTACCGCGTTCGCCAAGGCCAACAAGGTGAAGGCGTCGCTGTTCAGCGCCAACTCGGAGGGCGCCTGCCCGAACTGCAAGGGCATCGGCCTGGTCTACATGGACCTGGCGATGATGGCCGGGGTGGCGAGCGTCTGCGAGGAGTGCGAGGGCAAGCGGTTCACCGCCGAGGTGCTCGGTTACAAGCTGCGCGGCCGGGACATCAGCGAGGTGCTGGCGATGCCGGTCAGCGAGGCCCAGGAGTTCTTCACCGAGAAGCCGGCGCGGGTGGTCCTGGACCGGCTCGCCGCCGTCGGTCTCGGCTACCTCACCCTCGGCCAGCCGCTGAACACGCTGTCCGGCGGCGAGCGGCAGCGGCTGAAGCTGGCCGTGCACATGGGCGGTGGGACGGTTACGTACCTGCTGGACGAGCCGACGACCGGCCTGCACCTGGCCGATGTGGATCAGCTGCTCGCGCTGCTGGACCGGCTCGTCGACACCGGCAACACGGTGGTGGTGATCGAGCATCACCTGGCGGTGATGGCCCACGCCGACTGGATCATCGACCTGGGCCCGGGCGCCGGCCAGGACGGGGGTCAGGTGGTCTTCACGGGTACGCCGTCCGAGCTCGTCGCCAAGTCGGACACGGTGACGGCCGAACACCTGCGCGAATACGTCGCCTGACCCCCGCGTGCCAGGTCAGTCCTGCTGGTCGAGGAAGGCCAGCGCGGTCTGCGGGAACAGCGGCGACAGGAACAGGCTGTAGTGGGTGAGGCCGGGCAGGATGGCCAGCGCGTGGCCACCCTTGGGCCGGCCCTCACCCATCCAGCCGCCGTCCCGCTGCCCGCCGTCGAGCAGCGCGAACACCTCGACGAAGTGCGACGGCGGGCACATGTCGGCGTCGGCGGCGACGATCATGGTGGGCACCTGGAGGCCACGAACCTCCTCGGTGAAGTCGAAGTCCTCGGCCATCGCCGCGCCGATCTTGTCGAGCAGGCGGGGGAAGTCCTCCGGGCGGGGCGCGAGCCGCTGGTACGCCTCGTACATCGGGGTCTCCTTCATGAACTCGACGGCGGCCGCATTCACCTGGCCCTGCTGCTCCAGGATCTCCGGGTAGGTGGCGCTGCGCTTGATGCCGGCCGAAGCGGAGACGCAGCGCCGGATCTTCTGCGGGTGGCGGATGGCCACCTGCATGGCCACGCCGCCGCCGAGGGAGTAGCCCACCACGTCCGGCTTCTCCAGGCCGAGGTGGTCGATGAGGGCGGCGATGTCGTCGGCGATCAGGGGGATCTCGAGAGGGCGGTCGATGTCGGCGGTGCGCCCGTGTCCTTGCAGGTCGACGAGGATCACCTGGTG
Source organism: Actinoplanes aureus (assembly GCF_015704865.1). Lineage (GTDB taxonomy): Bacteria > Actinomycetota > Actinomycetes > Mycobacteriales > Micromonosporaceae > Actinoplanes > Actinoplanes aureus. The sequence continues at coordinate 143,840 of NZ_JADQTO010000005.1, forward strand.
CCCCTCGGTGAACCGGGGCAGGATCGGAGCGAACATCTCGCCCGAGCCGAGACCGCCGTGCAGCAGGATCAGCGGCCGGCCGGTGCCGTGGATCTCGTAGTAGAGGTTGATCCCGTTGACGTCGGCGTAGGTCATGACGCGCTCCTTGCGAGTAGTGGTGACGACGGGTAGACCAGCCGGGTGCCAAGGACTCATCGCGGGTAGCGAAGAAAATTTGAACTCGGCTAGGTTCGGCTTCGTGAGTGATGTCGCGGCGCAGCTTGAGACGTTCCGGCCGGAGTTGACCGGCTACTGCTACCGGATGCTCGGGTCCAGCTTCGAGGCCGAGGACGCCGTGCAGGACACGATGATCCGGGCCTGGAAGGGGATCGACGGCTTCGAGGGCCGGTCGGCGCTGCGGTCCTGGCTGTACCGGATCGCCACCAACGTGTGCCTGACCATGCTGGGCAGCGCCCAGCGGCGGGTGCGGCCGATGGACCTGGGGCCGGCCGGGTCCGGGCACGCCACGCATCCCGGCGAGCCGCGCCCGGAGGAGATCTGGGTGGGCCCGGTGCCGGACGAGCGGGTGCTGCCCGAGGCCAGCGACCCGGCGAACGTGATCGCGGCGCGGGAGTCGATCCGGCTGGCGTTCGTGGCCGCATTGCAGCACCTGCCGGCCAAGCAGCGAGCCGTGCTGATCCTGCGCGAGGTCCTCGCCTGGTCGGCGCAGGAGGTGGCGGAGCTGCTGGAGACCTCGGTGGCGAGCGTGAACAGCGCGTTGCAGCGGGCGCGGGCGACGATCGCCGCCGCCGACACCGCCGCGGACGTGTATCAGCCCCTCGACGAGGAGCAGAAGGCGCTGCTGGGCCGGTATGTGCAGGCCTTCGAGGCGTACGACCTGACGGCGCTGACGGCGCTGCTGCACGAGGACGCGACGCTGTCGATGCCGCCGCTGCCGCTGTGGCTGCGCGGCCCCGACGACATCACCGCGTGGATGGAGGGCACCGGCAGCGGCTGCCGTGGTTCGCGGCTGGTTCCGGTGGTGGCCAACGGGCTGCCGGCGTTCGGCCAGTACCGGTGCAGCCCGAGCGGCTCCGGGCACGACCCGTGGGCGCTGATCGTTCTGGAGATCGCGAACGGGCGGATCAGCGGGGTGAACAACTTCCTGGACACCGCGACGCTGTTCCCGCTGTTCGGGCTGCCGGCGCACCTGGACTGAGACCGGGATGGCTGTGGGGGCCGTGATCTGGGTGATCGGCGTCGTCCTGCTCGGCGGCGCCGCGCTCCTGCTGCCGGCCCTCACCGCCCATCGGCGGCGCAACCCGCAACGCCCGCCGCAACGCCCGCCGGCCGGGCCGCCGGCGCAGGCGGTCACCGCCGAACGGTACGAGATCGTCGTGGACGACGACGGCCTGACGGTACGGGTACGCGGCTACGGCTACGCCACGGACTGGGCGCAGCGCTGCCGGTTGTGCTGGGACGAGGTCGTGTCGCTGGTCCTGGACACCGGCACCTACGACAGCATCGTCTCGCTGTACGCGACGACCCGCGGCGATCACTTCCACACGCACCTGGTGGACGGCAGCGCGTTCAGCCGTGACCAGTGGACGTCGCTGCGGGCGGTGATCGCCGCGCGGACCGGTGGCCGGATCGACCTCGACCTCGGCCCGCTCGACGGCCGGGCCTGACGTCACGGGTCGCCGGGGCCCAGGCCGAGCAGGTTCAGCAGACCGACCAGGTCGGGCCCGGCACCCGTGACGACCAGCCGGGATCCGTGCCGCCGGGCGGTGAGCCGCAGCCGGGCGACGGCCTCGGCCGTCACCACGTCCGGCCGGGCCACCGCCACGTCTATGACCACGACCCGGGCGGGGTGGTCGCGCAGCAGCAGGGCGAGGTCGGCGCAGAGTGCCGGGATGTCCGCGCGCGTGAGGGTCGCGCCGACCGCGAGAGTGGCCGTCATGTGAGTACAGACCGTCCGGCGGCCGCGAACTCATCGGCATTCCCTTGAAGAAGGAATGGGAGCGGGACCGCAACGCGCAGGCGGCGATCTGGGACGTCGGCCAGCAGTTGCCGTGGGTGCAGGGGCGCAGCTTCGCGACGGTCAGCGGCGCCGTCTACGACGCGGTCAACCATGCGCACCTTCTTCGGCCGCGACCGGGTTCCGTTCAGCGCCTACAGCGTGGCGTCCGGGACGACGCGGCACTTCGCCGGCTTCTCCCAGGCCGTCGACGAGGTGGTCGACGCCCGGGTCTGGGGTGGCATCCACTTCCGCACCGCCAGCGCGCAGGGCCGCGAGCTGGGTGAGGCGGTCAATGCCTGGTCTACCGCCCGCCACTTCCGGCCGCGCCGATGAGGCCGGAGGAACCGATCGACCGTTCCACCTTGATCGCGTGCCACAGGCAGAACATCGCGACCGTCCACACCTTGCGGGAGCGGTCGGCCTCGCCGCGCCGGTGTTCGGCCAGCAGCCCGCGCGCATAGGACAGGTCCAGCAGGTGCCCGGCCTGCGAGCCGGCGAACAGCTCGTCCACCCAGTCACCGATCGGGCCGCGCAGCCACACCCGGGTCGGGGTGGGGAAGCCGAGTTTACGGTTGGAGCGCACCGACTCGGGCACGATGCCGCGCATCGCCTCGCGCAGGGCGTGTTTGGTGGTGCGGGTGCCGGCCGGCAGTTTCAGCTCGGTGGGCAGTCCGGCGGCGGCCGCGTACACCTGCTGGTCCAGGAAGGGCACCCGCAGCTCCAGGCTGTGCGCCATGGACATCCGGTCGGCCTTGGTCAGGATGTCGCCGGGCAGCCAGGTGTGCAGGTCGACGTACTGCATGGAGGCGACGTCGTCGACGTCGGCGGTCTCGGCGTACAGGTGGGCGGTGATCGCGGTGTGCGGCTGCGCGGTGTAGCGCAGCAGCCGCGCCTTCTCCGCCGGATCGAAGATCCGGGCGTTGCCGTAGTAGCGCTGCTCGATCGGGGTGGTGCCGCGTTCCAGGAAGGAGCGGCCCTTGACGCCCTCGGGCAGCACGTCGGCGAGGTGGCGCAGGCCGCGCTTCATCCCGGCCGGGAGCCGGTCGACACCGGCCAGCGACAGCGGCTCGCGGTAGATGGTGTAGCCGCCGAACAGCTCGTCGGAACCCTCCCCGGAGAGCACGACGGTGACGTGGCGCGAGGCCGTCCGGCACAGGAAGTAGAGCGGGATCAGGGACGGGTCGGCGATCGGGTCGTCGAGCAACGAGATGATCTCCGGCAGGGCGGCGATCACGTCGGACTCGGAGACCACGGTCGGGGTGAGGCGTACGCCCAGCTGGTCCGCGGTGTCCTGGGCGACCTCGATCTCGGAGTAGCCCTGATCGGCGAACCCGGCGGTGAAGGTGTGCAGGTCCGGGCGGTTCCGGGCGGCCAGGGCGACGATCGCGGACGAGTCGACGCCGCTGGACAGGAACGCGCCGACCGGCACGTCGGCCTGCAGATGGTGGCGGACGCTGGCGGTCAACGCGTCCTGGACGGCCTGGTAGGCGGCTTCCGGCTGGACACGCAGCGGGCGCAGCGACGGCCGGAACCAGCGGTGTACGCGTACGCCGCCGCCCGGGGTCCAGACCAGGCGGTGGCCGGGCGGCAGGCGGCGGATGTGCCGGTGCAGGGTGAGCGGGTCGGGCACGTACTGGAAGGTCAGGTAGTGCGCGAGCGCGTCGGTGTCCAGCCCGCCCGCGGCACCGGCGGCGAACGGGTCGAGGGCCTTGCGTTCACTGGCCAGGAACAGCCCGTCGGCGGTTTCCAGCAGGTAGAGGGGCTTGATGCCGAAGGCGTCGCGGGCGGCGTGCACTGTACCGGTGCGGTGGTCGTAGGCGACGAACGCGAACATGCCGCGCAGCCGGGGCAGCGCTGCCTCACCCCAGTAGTGGAAGGCGGCGGCCAGGACCTCGCTGTCGCCGTCGGTGGCGAACTCGGCGCGGTGCTCGCGGACCAGCTCGGCGCGCAGCTCCCGGTAGTTGTAGATCTCGCCGTTGAACAGCACGGTCCAGCGGCCGGCGTAGTGCAGCGGCTGGGCGGAGTGCTCCCGGTCGATGACGGCCAGGCGGTTGAAGCCGAACGCGTACCCGTCGCCGTAGTCGATGCGGGTGTCGTCGGGGCCGCGGTGGCGCATGGTCTGCAGCGCGGCGGCGAAGGCGGCCGCCGTGTCCGCGTCCGGCGGGCCGGCGTCGGGCCGGCTACTGACGAAAGCGCTCAGACCACACATCGGAAGCCTCCAGCTCGGGTGAGGGGAGGCGACGGTAGGCAGCGACCTGTGAAGATCTCGTGCGGTTGTGTGCCGGTTCCGGCGCCCCGCCGGAACCGGGCGGGTTCTTCACCGGAACCTGACATTCCTTGGTGCGGTGGACCCCCTGGGTGAGAATGCGATCCGTGACCGCCCGCATCCTTGTCGCCGACGACGACCCGAAGCACGCGCAGCTGATCCGCCTGTACCTGGAGCGGGAGGGGCATCAGGTGCTTACCGTGGGTGATGGCCGGGCGGCGCTGGAGCAGGCCCGCGCACGGAAGCCGGACCTGGTCGTGCTGGACGTGATGATGCCGCTCGTCGACGGGCTGGACGTGTGCCGGATCCTGCGGGCCGAGTCGGACGTGGCGATCGTGATGGTCACCGCCCGGTCGGCGGAGAACGACATGCTGCTCGGGCTGGACATCGGCGCCGACGACTACCTGAGCAAGCCGGTCAGTCCCCGCGAGCTGACCGCCCGGATCCGGGCGCTGCTGCGCCGCACCCGCGGCGGCGAGCCCGCCGAGGTGCTGCGGGTGGGCGGCCTGGAGGTGGACGCACCCCGGTTCGAGGTACGCGTCGACGACACCCCGATCCGGCTGACCGCCAAGGAGTTCGGCATCGTCGAGTTGCTGGCCCGTGAACCGGGCCGGGTGTTCACCCGCGGGCAGATCCTGGACAAGGTGTTCGGCTTCGAGAACGACGTGTCCGAGCGGACCGTCGACGCGCACGTGGTCAACCTGCGCCGCAAGATCGAGAAGAATCCGGCCGAGCCGCAGTACGTGCAGACCGTCTACGGGCGCGGCTACCGGATGGCCGAGCGGTGAGTTTCCGCCTGCGGATCTTCCTGCTGGTGCTGGTCGTGGCCGGCACGGCGATCAGCGCCACGGCCTGGCTGACGCTGAGCCTGACCTCCCGGGAGGTGATCCGGGCCGAACAGGCCCGCGAGCAGCACCAGGCCGAGGTCATCGCGGAGATCCGCCGATTCGGCGTCCGCAACGGCCGGTGGCCCGGCGTCGACCGGGTGGTGGCCGACCAGGCGGTGGCGACCCGGCTGCACATCCGGGTGGTGGCCGACGACGGCGAGGTGCTGGCCGACTCGGACACCATTGAGGGCCGTACGGCCGGGCCGGTGCAGCTGCTGCCCCAGGCCGTCGATCCTATTCCGCACCTGGACCAGCGGATCCGGGAGCTGGCCGCCCGGCGGGCGAAGTGGGTTCCGGGCGCCGACCCGTCGGCGGAACTGGCCCGGGCGAACGGAAAGCCGCTGTCGGAGAAGGCAGCCGGGCCGCGACCGGCGCTGCCTCGTGACCTGTTCGGGGTGATCCCGGCGGCGGGAGCGTTCACCGAGCCGGCCGCGCAGGCGTTCCATCAGGTCGTGCGGTATCGGACGGCACTGGCCACGGTGCGGTGCGCCGCCGACTCCGGGCTGGGCGAGCCGGCGCTGGCGCTGGACACGTCGCCGTACCTCAGCGAGCAGCAGCGCGCCGCGGCACCCGGATGCCTCCGGGCCGCCACCAGCAAGGTGCTGGCCGACGAGCCGTGGCTGGAGATGGCGTGGACCGAGTTGAGCCAGTGCCGGGCGGGTCATCCGGTGTACGCCGACTGCCTCGGCGCGCGATTCGTCAGCGCGGCGTCGAGCACGACGGCCGTACCGGTGGAGGTGTATTTCGGCGCCCGGCAGGGCACCGGCCTGGACGGCCTCCAGCAGCCGGCCCTGATCGGCGCCGCGGCCCTGCTGGTGGTGGCCGCGCTCGGCACGGCCTGGATCGCGCGTCGGGTCAGCCGCCCGGTGCGGCTGCTCACCGGCGCGTCGCTGCAGCTGGCCACCGGCCGGCTCGACGTGCGGGTGCCGGCCGGCGGGCAGGACGAGCTGGCCCGGCTGTCGGCGTCGTTCAACGCGATGGCGGAGGCGTTGCAGCGCAGCGAGGAACGCCAGCGGCGGCTGATCGCCGACGTCGCGCACGAGATGCGTACGCCGCTGTCGAACCTGCGCGGCTACCTGGAGGGCCTGGCCGACGGGGTGATCGAGCCGAGCCCCGAGTTGTTCGCCTCGCTGCACGAGGAGACGCTGCTGCAGCGGCGCATCCTCGACGACCTCCAGGTGCTGGCGCTGGCCGAGGCGGGTGACCTGGCCTACTCGCCGGTGCCGCTGGACCTGGCCGAACTCGCCGAGACCGCGGCCACCGCGCACCGGGCGGTGGCCGCCGCGGCCGGCGTCGACCTGGTGGTGGACGCGCCCGAGCGGGTGCGGATCGAGGCCGACCCGGACCGCACCCGCCAGGTGCTGGGCAACCTGCTGAGCAACGCGATCCGCTACACCGACGCGGGCGGGCGGGTGGAGCTGCGGGTGACGCGCGACGCGCATGCCGCGATTTTGACGGTACGCGACACCGGCGTCGGCATGACCGCGGAAGAGGTGGCCCGGGCGTTCGACCGGTTCTGGCGGGCGGACCCGGCCCGGCAGCGGGCGACCGGCGGCTCCGGGCTGGGGCTGACGATCGCCCGGCGCATAGTGGCGGACCAGGGCGGCACCCTGGAGGCGGCCAGCACCCCCGGTCTGGGGACGACGTTCACCGTGCGGTTCCCGGCCACGCCGGCGGACGCGGCGGCCACCCTGTCCGGCGTGTTCTCCAGACGGGCCCGCCGGGAGATGAACGGCCGGTGAGCCGCCCGCCGGCACGCACGACGCGTGACGGCGGGCGGCCCGGGGTGCCCTACGGGTTGGTGTAGCCGAGCGCGTACGAGCCGGAGCCGTTGTACGCGTGCACCCGCCAGCGGTAGTAGCCGCTCGTACCGGTGTAGCTCGCGGTCTCGTCAGCCGCCGAGGTGGCGCCCTGCGCGACCACCGACCAGGCGCTGCCGTTCCACTTCTGCAGGTAGAGGTCGAAGTCGGTGCCGGTCGGGCCGTCGAGGCAGGCGCGGTGCGTGCCGGACGCCGACGAGTAGTAGTAGCTGTTGTCCGGCTGGTAGGCGCTGCCGCCACTGGCCAGCGAGCCGTTCACCGAGAACTCGTAGCCGGAGCAGCCGGTCGGCGGGGTGGTCGGCGGCGTGGTGCCGCCACCGCCGCTGGTCACCAGGGTCCTGCCGTACGCGGTGAGGATCTCGTTGACCGGCTGGAAATAGGTGGTGCCGCCGGAGGTGCAGTTGCCGGACCCACCGGAGGTGACGCCCTGCGCCTGCTGGCCGCTGAGCCACGAGCCACCGGAGTCGCCCGGCTCGGCGCACGCGTTGGTACGCGTCAGCCCGGACACCGAGCCCTCCGCGTAGTTGACCGTCTGGTTGTACGCCTGCACGGTGCCGCAGCGCCACCCGGTGGTGGAGCCGGACCGGCAGATCGCCGCACCGATCGCGGCGACCGTGGAGCCGGCCACCGTCACGTTGCCGCCGGAGTAGTTGTTCACCCACGGCTGCGGGACCCAGTTGGAGTTGACCGCCACCCACGCGTAGTCGTTGCCGGGGAACGACGAGCCCTGGAACGTGCCCTGGGCGACCCGGTTGAAGCCGGTGGTCGCGTTGCCCGGGTCGCCGCAGTGCCCGGCTGTGACGAATCCGCCGTTGACCGAGAAACCGACCGAGCAGCGCCCGCCGCCGATGTAGTAGGCGTCGCCGCCGCGTACGTCGTAGAACAGCCGGGGCAGTTCGGCGGTGGTCTCCACCCGGACGGCGGCGGCGTCGACGCCGCTGGCCTTGATGAACGCCTTCGCCGCCGTGGTAGCGCCGTGTGCCTGCACCACGACAGAGTTGGTCTTGACGTCGACGTACCAGCCGGGCACCTTGCCGGCCGGTGCCTTGGCGGCCGCGGCGTCCAGCTTCTCCTTGATCAGGTCGAGCTTCGATCCGCTGTTGGCGACCACCTTCGCGGTGGCGCCGGCGGCGGTGACCTCAGCGGTCCGCGACGACTCCGAGACGGCCACGACGAGCTTGCTGTCGGCGCCGAGCCAGGCGCCGGCGAAGGCGGGGCCGAGCTTCTTGCGCAGGGCGAGTTCGATGCGGGCCGCGGCGTCGTCACCGGCGATGCGCTCGCGCGCCGCCTTCTCGGTCAGGCCCAGGTCACGTTGCATGGCGGCGAGCATGGCGGTGGAGGCGGCATCGCCGGCCGGCGACGCCCCGGTGGGTTGGGCGCCGGCCGGGCCGGCGAGAACGACAGCGGCCAGACCGGCCGGCAGCAGGATCGCTGCTGCGGCGGTGGCGGCGACGGTTCGGTTCATCCGGTCACTCCTTTTCAGGGGTAGTGGCCGCAACCTAGCCGTCGTTCATCGACGAGGGTAGATAACTAACGACTCATATCAGTGCGGGCCCACCGCGGTGACCGTGATCGCGGCGGTGCCGGCCTCGTCGGACTCGGCGAGGTCGACGGTGGCCTCGATGCCCCAGTCGTGGTCGCCCTCCGGGTCCTCGAAGACCTGCCGGACGGTCCACGCCGTGGCGCCCTGCTCGATGTGCAGGAACGCCGGGCCGCGCGCGGACGGGCCGGTGCCGAGCGAGTCGTACTCGTCGTAGTACTCCTGGATGGCCTTCTGCCAGCGGTCGGCGGTCCAGCCGGACTCGGCGTCCATCTCGCCCAGCAGGTCCCAGCGGCGCAGGGCGGCCAGCTCGACCCGGCGGAACATGGCGTTGCGGACCAGCACGCGGAAGGCGCGGGTGTTGCGGGTGACCGCGGGCGGCTTGTCGTCGAGGCGGACCTCCTCGATCTCGGCGCCGGGGTTCTGCAGCCGCGCCCACTCGTCGAGCAGGCTGGAGTCGACCTGGCGGACCAGCTCGCCGAGCCACTCGATCAGGTCGGTGAGCTCCTCGGTGCGGGCGTCCTCCGGAACGGTCTGCCGCAGCGCCCGGTACGCGTCCGCGAGGTAGCGCAGCACCAGGCCCTCGGAGCGGGACAGGCCGTAGAACGAGACGTACTCGGTGAACGTCATGGCCCGCTCGTACATGTCGCGGACCACCGACTTCGGCTTCAGCTCGTAGTCGGCGACCCACGGGTGCCCCTGCCGGTACGTCTCGTACGCGGCGTCCAGCAGCTCCTTCAGCGGCTGCGGCCAGGTCACGTCCTCGAGGAGTTGCATGCGCTCCTCGTACTCGATGCCCTCGGCCTTCATGGCGTTGACCGCCTCGCCGCGCGCCTTCTGGCGCTGCGCCGAGACCACCTGGCGCGGGTCTTCGAGAGTCGACTCGATCACCGAGACGACGTCGAGCGGGTACTCCGGTGACTCCTTGTCGAGCAGCTCCAGTGAAGCGAGCGCGAACGGCGACAAAGCCTGATTCAGGGCGAAATCCAGTTGGAGATCTTCTACCAGGCGATATGTCCCTGATTCGGTGCGCTCGATCACGCCACCCGCGATCAGCGCCCGGGCGATCGCCACCGTCCGGCGGATGAGCCTGCGCTGGGACGGCCGTTCCTCGTGGTTCTCGGTCAGCAGATGGCGGAGAGCCAGGTACGGGTCGCCGCCACGGTTCATGACGTTGAGCAGCATGGCGTGCGACACGTGGAACGACGAGGTGAGCGGCTCCGGCTCGGCGTCGACGAGCCGGTCGAAGGTGGGCCGGCCCCAGCCGATCGTGCCCTCCGGCGGCTTCTTGCGGACCACCTTGCGACGCTTCTTCGGGTCGTCGCCGGCCTTCTTCAGGGCCCGCTCGTTGTCGATGACGTGCTCCGGGGCCTGCACGATCACGGTGCCGATGGTGTCGTAACCGGCCCGGCCGGCCCGCCCGGCGATCTGGTGGAACTCGCGGGCCTTCAGCAGGCGGGTCTTCACGCCGTCGTACTTCGACAGGCCGGTGAACAGCACGGTGCGGATCGGCACGTTGATGCCGACGCCGAGCGTGTCGGTGCCGCAGATGACCTTCAGCAGGCCGGCCTGGGCCAGGGTCTCCACCAGGCGCCGGTACTTCGGCAGCATGCCCGCGTGGTGCACGCCGATGCCGTGGCGCACCAGCCGGGACAGGGTCCGGCCGAAGCCGGCGGTGAACCGGAAGTTGCCGATCGCCGCGGCGATCCGGTCCTTCTCCTCCCGGGTGCACATGTTGATGCTCATCAGCGACTGGGCGCGTTCCAGGGCGGCGGCCTGGGTGAAGTGCACGATGTAGACCGGGGCCTGCTTGGTGGACAGCAGTTCCTCGATGGTCTCGTGCAGCGGCGTCATCGCGTACTCGAACAGCAGCGGCACCGGCCGCTCCACGCTGCTGACCACCGCGGTCGCGCGCCCGGTGCGCTTGGTGAGGTCATCGACGAAGCGGGTGGTGTCACCGAGCGTCGCCGACATCAGGATGAACTGGGCCTGCGGCAGCTCGATCAGCGGCACCTGCCAGGCCCAGCCCCGGTCCGGCTCGGCGTAGAAGTGGAACTCGTCCATCACGACCTGGCCGACGTCGGCGTCGGCGCCCTCGCGCAGCGCCAGGTTCGCCAGGATCTCCGCGGTGCAGCAGACGATCGGGGCGTCCGCGTTGACGCTGGCGTCGCCGGTGAGCATGCCGACGTTGTGCGCGCCGAAGATCGCGCAGAGGGCGAAGAACTTCTCGCTGACCAGCGCCTTGATCGGCGCGGTGTAGAAGGTGGTGCGGTCCGAGGCGAGCGCGGCGAAGTGCGCCCCCGTCGCGACCAGGCTCTTTCCGGACCCGGTGGGCGTGTTCAGGATGACGTTGGCGCCGGTCGCGATCTCGATGAGCGCCTCCTCCTGATGCGCGTACAGGGTGAGGCCCTGCTCCGCGACCCATGCCTGGAAGGCATCGAAGACAGCGTCGGGTTCGGCGTTACCGGGAAGGCGATCGGTCAGCGTCATGATCCTGCAAGTCTGTCAGTTCGCGCCGAACACCGCGTACAGGGGACCGGCGATCCCGGCGGCCACGGTGACCACGGTGGCGACGACCACGACGGTGGCTCCGATTCGTGCGCGCATGGGGCGCAGTCTGCCCGCCGGCGGTTGCCGGCGGGGTTGCCGTTCGGTTGCGGTGGGTGGTTAGGTTCGGCGCGTGGGAGTTCCAGTGCCGGCGCCGCCTTCGGACGGCGACCGCGAGCGGGTGGCCGAGCTGCTCCAGCAAGCCTGCGGCGACGGGCGCCTCACTCTGGAGGAGTTCAGCGTACGGGTGGGCGCCGCCTGGGCCGCCGAGGACGACGCGGCCCTGGCCCGGGTCACCGACGGGCTGGCCCCGACCCCGGTCGTCGGCTCGTCGCGCATCGTGGAGAAGGTCGTCACGGTCTTCAGCCAGACCAAGCGGCGCGGCCGGTGGCGGCTGCGCGCCCAGCGGCTGGGCACCTACACCGTCTTCGGCTCCACGAAGATCGACCTGCGCGACGTGGCGACCGGGGAGGACGTCATCGAGATCGCCGGCTGCTGCGTCTTCGGCGAGCTGAAGATCATCGTCCCGGAGGGCGTCGAGGTCGAGGTCACCGGCCTGGTCGCGCTGAGCTCGCAGGAGACCCGGCTGGCGCCGGTGCCCCGGCTGCCCGGAACCCCGGAGATCCGGGTCCGGGTGAGCACCTGGTTCAGCAACCTGGAGATCCGCTCCCGCCCGCCGGGCTAGCCATCCCACGGCGTCCGCGTTTCGCTTCCGCTTCCTTTTCGGTACGCGTTCCGGCAGTTTCCGCCCATTCGGACCGTCCCGCCGTGCCGCGCGAGCCGGCACGTCCCGCGGCCCCAGCGCGGCCGCCGGGCCCAGGCAGCCCGCACATGTGATTACATGATTACTGGATTACAACCGACGGAGGGTCATCATGACGGTTGAGTACATCCGGTACCGCCTGCCCGAGGAGCGCACGGCCGAGTTCGAGGCCGCCTACGCCCGGGCGGCCGGCTTCCTGGCACGGGCACCACAGTGCGCCGGCTACGAGTTGAGCCGGTGCACCGAGGAGCCGGCGGTCTACATCCTGCGCATCACCTGGACATCGCCCGAGGACCACCTGCGCGGCTTCCGCGGCGGCGACCTGTTCCCGGGGTTCCTCGCCGAGATCCGGCCGTACGTCGAGGCGATCGAGGAGATGCGCCACTACGAGCCCACCAAGGTGCGCGGCTCCGGCGGCTCCGTGCCCACGCTGTACGAGTGGGCCGGTGGTGACGCGGCGTTCGAGCGGCTCACCGCGAGCTTCTACGACAGGGTGAAGGCCGACGACGTGGTCGGGCCGCTGTTCGCCCAGATGGATCCGGCGCACCCCCGGCACGTCGCGATGTGGCTAGCCGAGGTGTTCGGCGGCCCGGCCCGCTACACCAGCGAGCGCGGTGGCTACCCGAGCATGCTCGGCCACCACCTGAACAAGGCGATCACCGAACCGCAGCGGCGCCGCTGGGTGAACCTGTTGCTGGACGCCGCCGACGAGGTCGGCCTGCCGGACGACCCGGAGTTCCGGGCCGCCTTCCTGGGCTACATCGAGTGGGGTACGCGTCTGGCACTGGCCAACTCCCAGCCCGGTGCCGAACCGGTCCGGAAGGCTCCGGTGCCGCACTGGGGCTGGGGCGTCGCCCCGCCCTACCTGGGCTGAGCCGCGCGCAGGGCGGCGGTGGCCCGCTCGGTGACCGGCGCCCCGTGACCGAAGCAGGCGATGTCGACGTCCAGCCCGGCCTGGCGGCGGAACGAGGCCGCCGCCAGGTCCGGGTCGGCGTTGAAGACGCCGAGCATCACGTTGCCGTCGGGACCGCGGGCGATGGTGTCGCCGGTGAACAGGACGCGCGCCTCCGGCAGGTGGTAGGCGACACTGCCGGGGGTGTGCCCGGGCACCGCCACGCAGACCGCACGGACCCCGCCGCCGAGGTCGATCTCGTCGCCGTCGCCGGCCTCGCGGTCGACCCGGACCGGCGCGACCTCGTCGTGCGTCATCCCGGCCTGGACCTGATCGAACAACTCCCGCTCCCAGCCGCTGAGCACCGGCGGCGGCCCGTCCGCCTCGCCGCGGATCACCGGCGCGTCGAGATGGTGCGCGACGACCTCCACATCGCCCCAGGCGGCCACCTCGGCGGCCGAACCGACGTGATCCTCGTGGTGGTGGGTGAGCAGCAGGCGCCGCAGGTCCCGCCGCCGGTAGCCGAGCTCCTCGATCGCGCCGGCGATCTGTGGCCCCGACCCGGGCAGGCTGGTGTCGATGAGCGTCAGCCCGCCCGGGCCGTGCCACAGGTACGCCTGTCCGACCGGAAAGGCCAGCATCACCAGCCGCGGCTCGAGCCTCACGATCTCCATGGGCCGGACGCTACGTCGCCCGCCGCGGCGGACCAAGCGGCTCTGCTGACGGCAGACCGGCCTACGCCGCTGGTGCAGGTCAGCGCTGGTGTGGACGGGTTGCCGCCGGCCACGAACCCGAACGTGGTCTGCCCGTTGGCCGCGACCGGACCGTTGTACGCCGCGTTGCGTACGGTGATCGTCGATCCGCTCGTGGTGTGCGTGCCGTTCCAGACCTGGCTGATGGTCTGGCCCGCGGCCAGGCCCCAGCTCACCGCCCAGCCGTTGATCGGCGCCGTGCCGGCTTTGACGGTGACCTCGCCCTGGAAGCCGCCCGACCAGGAGTTCACCGTCCGGTAGGAGGCGCTGCACGCGCCGGCCGGGGTGCTCGGTGACGGGGAGGTGGACGGTGACGGGGGGTTGGACAGGGACAGGGACGGGGAGGGTGAGGCCGGCGACGAGGGCGACGTGCCGAGCACCGGCGTCTGCCAGTCCCGCCACTCGGCCAGGTTGCCCTGCGCCCGGCTGGAGATCCGCATCGTCCCGGTGTGGCTGCCGGTCCGGAGCAGGAACTTCTGGATGGTGCGCTGCAGCGGCTCACGCCACTCGGCCCGGTTGGCGCAGTGGCTGCCGTCCTGGACGTCCGACCAGTAGGTGATGTTGTCGCCCGCGCCGAGCGCCCGGTAGACCTCCGCCCCGGCGAGCGCGGCCACGCTCGCCGACCGGGGCCCGAGGTTGGCGATGTGCGGGTTGTCCATGATGAACAGCCCGCGCGGCGCGACCATGGCCACCAGCTCGTGCGTGTCCACCGGCAGCCGGGTGGGTGCGCCGGTGAACGAGCCGAACGCGTCACCGAGCCAGGGCTGCTCGCCGTACGCGCTGCTCAGGCTCTGTGCGCCCTCGCCCGGGATGCCGCGGAAGATCGGCACGCCCGCGCTGCCCGACTCGATCGGCATGGTGAGCGCGATCCGCTGGTCGAACGCCCCGGTGACGATGGCGCCCTTGCCGAACCGGGAGCATCCGGTGACCCCGGTGGCGTCGGCTCGCAGGATCGAGCCACCGGACTGCTCGATGACGTCGATGATCCGGCTGACGCCCCAGGCCCAGGCCACCAGCAGCCCGGTGCTGCTGGACGAGCCGTAGACGCTGTAGAACGCGCCCTGCTTGTTGCTGCGCGGCGTGCCTTCACGGCCGACCGGATAGGGGTCGTAGCTGATCACCGCGGCGCCGGCCGCCTTGATGGCCGCGGTGTCCGCGCCGAATCCGCCGAGGACGACCACGGCCGGGAACGGCCCGGAGCCGCTGGGCAGCTCGACCCTCGCTGAGAAGCTCGCCGTGCGGCCGCTGTCGGCCACGTTCACGGTGATGCCGGTGGCCGACACGGTGCCGGTCACGCTCGCCGGCTTGGCGGGTTTGGTGCCGTAGACGAACTTCTCCGCGAGCCTCTTGATCTCTTCGCGGCGGCAGCGCCAGTCGCCGGTGGTGGTGATGCGGGTGCCGTCCAGCCTGGTGAACGGGTCGGGGAGGCGGCTGACGGTGGGCAGCGAGCCCGCGTCGGGCAGGGCGGGCACCGGGCAGCCGGCACCCTCGTTCTCGACGCCGGCCGCCGAGGCTGGACCGACGTGCAGAGCGAGAGCGCCGACGATCGCCGCGGTGGCTAGCGCAATGACTGTAGATCTCACCGAGGGCTCTCCTTCCGGAGGTGGGGATGTAGGGGAGCGCTCCCATAGGAACTCGGCCATCGAAACATGTCAATAGCAGACCGAAACTTCCGGAGAGTTGCGAGCGAAGTGACAAGCG
Organism: Actinoplanes aureus; assembly: GCF_015704865.1. Taxonomy (GTDB): domain Bacteria; phylum Actinomycetota; class Actinomycetes; order Mycobacteriales; family Micromonosporaceae; genus Actinoplanes; species Actinoplanes aureus. Next base: position 159,007 of record NZ_JADQTO010000005.1, read on the forward strand.
AACGAAGTGCGAGACCCGGTGCCGAAACTTACGACTTCCGGTACTCCGTGCTGAGTGGACCCGTTGGCCGTAGGGTGGGCGGATGACCGTCACGGACGAGCTGGCCTGGCTGGACGCCATGCAGCGCCTGCTGGCGCGTTCGCACCTCTGGCGGCCGGACCAGCTCGCGGAGACCGTCGCCGTCACCATGGCCGGTCTCGGCGTCACCGCCACGGTCTACGTGGTGGATCACGAGCAGCGAGCGCTGCGGGCCATGCCTGTGCCGGACCGCGACACCCCGGCACCGTTGCCGGTCGACGCGTCGGTGCCCGGCCGGGTCTTCGCCCTGGTGCGCTCCATCCCGGCGACCGGCCCGGGGGAGGCGGCCCGCTGGTGGTGCCCGATCGTCAACGGCACCGACCGGATGGGTGCCATGGACTTCCTGCTGCCCGGCGGCGTCGACCCGCAGAGCAAAGGACTGCGGGAACGATGCGAGATGCTCGCCGGGCTCGTCGGGCACCTGATCACCACGTGCGCGCCCCGCGGGGACTACCTGCATCAGGTGCGCCGCTCACAGCCGATGTCACCGGCCTCCGAGCTGATGTGGGAGCTGCTGCAACCGTTGACCGCCTCCCGCGACGAGCTGACCCTCAGCGCGATCCTCGAGCCGTGCTACGACATCGGCGGTGATGCCTACGACTACGCCATCGACGGCACGCTGGCCCGGATGACGATCCTGGACGGCGTCGGCAAGGGGCTGCGGGCCGGGCTCGGCACCGCCGTGGCGCTGGCCGCGATCCGCGCCGCCCGGCGTGCCGGCAAGGACCTGTACGGCCAGGCCCGCGCCGCCGACACCGCCCTGCTGGCGGAGTTCCCGGACGCCCGCTTCGTCACCGCCTTCCTGTCCGAGCTGCACCTGGACACCGGGATGCTGGTCTATCTCAACGCCGGTCATCCGCCGCCGCTGCTGCTGCGCCACGGCGCGACGGCCTCCGAGCTGACCGGCGGTGGCCGGATGCCGCTCGGCCTCGACGATCCCCGCAACGAGATCAGCCGGCGCCGGCTGCAACGCGGCGACCGGCTGCTGCTGTACAGCGACGGCATCACCGAGGCCCGCGACGGCGCCGGCCGGCAGTTCGGCCGGGACCGGCTGGTCGAGATCGTCGAACACCACACCGCGGCCGGGCTGCCCGCACCGGAGACCCTGCGCCGGATCTCGCACGCGGTCGTCGAGCACCAGAACGGTCCGCCCGACGACGACGCCACACTCCTGCTCGCCGAATGGTCACCACCCGCCGCACGGCGTACCGTGCCGTGAGTCGATCCGTGCGAGCCAGAAGTGGAGTCCCGTCGATGCAGCCCGACATCCTGACCGTGACCGTGCGGGAGGGCCCCGCGTCCAGCGTGATCCTGGTCGCCGCCGGGGAGATCGACCGGGACAGCCGTGACGAGCTGGACCGGGCCGCCGACGAGGTGCTGAGCGAGGGTGTGTACCGGCTGATGATCGATGTCGCCGCGGTCAGCTTCTGCGACTCCAGCGGCCTGAGCCTCTTCATCGACCTGCACCGGCGGACCCGGCGCCACGACGGCTGGCTGCGTCTGGTGAGCGTGCCGCCGTACCTGCGGGAGATGCTGCGGGTCACCCACCTCGACGAGATGATCGAGATCGCCTAGCTTTCCGCCACACGGAAAGGCCGTGTCGGGCGGTCCGAGACCGCGCTCACACTGACGGCCATGACATCAGTGGTCCGGAACCAGTGGTACGTGGCGGCGTACGGCCGGGAGGTCGGCCGGGACCTGTTCAGCCGGACGGTCTGCGGCGAGTCGATCCTGTTCTGGCGCACCCGCGGCGGCCTGGTCACCGCGATGAGCGACCGCTGCGTGCACCGCCGGTTCCCGCTGTCCGAGCCGCCCAGCCACCTCGACGGGGACACCGTGGTCTGCGGCTACCACGGTTTCACGTACGGCGCCGACGGCGTGTGCGTCGCGGTCCCGGGGCAGACCCGGATCCCGCGTACGGCCCGGCTGAAGGCGTACCCGGTCGTCGAGCAGGACTCGTTCGTGTGGGTCTTCATCGGCGATCCGGACCGGGCCGCCGGCACGCCGATACCCCGGGCGCCGTGGCTGGATTTGCCCGGGTGGACGGCCGTGTCCGGGATGGAGCCCCTCGCCGCGCGGGCCAGCCTGCTGGTCGACAACCTGATGGACCTGTCGCACGAGACGTACCTGCACGGCGGGTACATCGGCACGCCCGAGGTGGCCGAGACCCCGATCACCACCGAGGTGGACGAGGAGGCCGGGATCGTCCGGGTGTCCCGGCGCATGGCCGACGCCGCCTGCCCGCCGTTCTACGCGAAGAGCACCGGCATCACCGGCCGGATCACCCGCTGGCAGGACATCGAGTTCACCCCGCCCTGCCTGTACCGGCTGCACAGCCGCATCGCGCCGGCCGGCGTGCTGCCCAATGCCGACGGCACCGACCCGGACGCCTTCCACGTCGAGGTGGTGTACGCCATCACCCCGGAGACCGAGTCGTCGACGCACGACTTCTGGGCCGTCGCCCGCGACTTCGCCCTCGACGACGAGGCGGTCTCGGACTTCCTGCGGGAGAGCAACCGCACCGTGGTGCTCCAGGACGTGGCCGCCCTGAACGTCCTGGAACGGGTGCTCACCGGCGAACCCGACGGCTACCAGGAACTGTCGATCAACATCGACACCGGCGGGCTGGCCGCCCGCCGGATGATCGCCCGGCTCTCCGCGGCGCTATGAGCCGGCTGACCCGGGTCGGCTGGCTGCCCGGCGCCGACCGGCTGAGCGGCAGGTGCCACTGCGGCGCCCAGACCGAGGCCGACGACCCCGTCCTGCTCTGGGACTGGCTGTCCGCCCACCCGGCGCACCCGACCCGGGCCGCGGCGCCGCCGGAACCGACCCCGCCCCCGCCTCACCTGGTGACCGACCCCGCGCTGATCCGGCGCCGGGCGACCGCGCCCGCATGAGCATCCGGCTTCGCGTCACCCGCCGGGTGGCGGCCGCCGAGGGCGTCGTCGTGCTCGACCTCGCCGACCCGTCCGGGGCGGAGCTACCGCGGTGGGCGCCGGGCGCCCACGTCGACCTGTGCCTGCCCGGCGGGGCGGTACGGCAGTACTCGCTGTGCGGGGACCCGGGGGACCGGCGCCGCTGGCGCATCGGCGTGCTGCGGGAACCGGACGGCCGGGGCGGATCCGCGCAGGTACACGCGGCGCTGCACGAGGGCGTGGAGGTCGAGGCCCGCGGGCCGCGCAACCACTTCGCCCTCGTCCCGGCGCGGCGCTACGTGTTCATCGCCGGCGGCATCGGCATCACCCCGATCCTGCCGATGATCACCGCGGCCGGTGCGGACTGGGAGCTGCACTACGGGGGCCGCAGCCGCCGGTCGATGGCGTTCCTCGACGTGCTGGGCGCCGACCCGCGGGTCACCCTGTACCCGCGGGACGAGGTGGGCCGGCCCGATCTCGACCGGATCCTGGGTACGCCGCGGGCGGACACGGCGGTGTACTGCTGCGGTCCGGAACCCCTGCTCGCCGCCGTCGAACAGCGCTGCGCCTCGTGGCCCGCCGGGGCGCTGCACGTGGAACGCTTCGCGCCCCGGGAAGTCGGCGGGCCGGCCGGCGCCTTCGAGGTCGAACTGGCCGTGAGCGGGTTGACCGTGACCGTGCCGGCGGACAAGTCTGTGCTGCGAGTCGTCGAGGAAGCCGGGATCGGCGTGCTCTCGTCGTGCCGGGAGGGGACGTGCGGAACCTGCGAGACACCCGTGCTGGCGGGCGTGGTCGACCATCGCGACTCGCTGCTGACCCCGCCGGAGCGGGCGGCGAACGACACGATGTTCATCTGCGTGTCCCGGGCGGCCGGACCGAGGCTGGTGCTGGAGCTCTGAGCCGCCCGACCGCGGGCGGCAAGCTGCTCGCCGTACTCGATGCGTTCTCCCGGGAGCGCACCGCGCTCACGCTGTCGCAGATCGCACGAGCGGTGGGCCTGCCGGTCTCCACGACGCACCGGCTGGTGGCCGAGCTGGCCGCCTGGGGCGGCCTGGAGCGGGACGCGGACGGCTGCTACCGCATCGGGTTGCGGATGTTCGAGCTGGGCGCGCTGGCGCCGCGCGGCCGCCCCCAGCGCGAGGCCCCCCGGCCCTTCAAGGGGGACCGGTACGGGGTCACCCACGAGAACGTGCAGCTGGCGGTACGCGACCAGGACGAGGTGGTGTTCGTCGAACGGTTCGCGGCGCGCGACGCGGTGACCGTCCTGACCCGTGTCGGCGGCCGTTTCGCGATGCCACCGACCGGCGTGGGCCTGGTGCTGCTCGCCCACGCGCCGCGGGACGTCCAGGAGCGGGTCCTGGCCGCGCCGCTGACCCGCTACACCGGGCACACCATCACCGATCCACGCCGGCTGCGCCGCGTGCTCGCCGACGTACGCCGGACCGGGTTCGCCGTGAGCGACCGGCAGGTGACCGGCGACGCGGTGTCGGTCGCCGCGCCGATCACGGCCGGCGACCCGGTCGTCGCCGCCCTGTCGGTGGTGGTGCGCGGCAGCTCGGCCGCGGCGGTGCGCGGCCTCACCCCGACCGTGCGGGCGGCCGCCCGGGGAATCTCGCGTCTGCTGGCCGACGGCTTGCCGAAAACGTTTTCGTAATGCAGGGTGGGCCGCGCACATAGATGTTCGCCTATCCGCGTGGCCGTCCCCCAACGGCCGCGCGGAGGATGGAGATCCCCGCCATGCGACCTCCCCGATGGTTGCTGGTCGCCGTCACCGCCCTGACCCTTCTCACCGGCATCTCCCTGGTGCCGCAGGTGATGGACCGGGCGTCGGCCGCCGCCAAGACCGTCTACATCCCCGCACGCTGGACCCAGACCGGTGAGGTGCCCTGGGCCGCCAACCGCACCCGCGAGTCGGACAACTTCATCCTGCTCTGGGGTGAGAAGTCCGGCACCGATCCGGCGTCCGCGCCGTCGCCCTACACCTTCGACCCGAACAGCGTGATCAGCCAGCTGGAGAACCTCTACCGCTTCTACGTCAGCACCATGCAGTTCACCCCGGAGACCGGCCTGCTGGCCCAGCACAAGATCATCGTGATCATCACGAACACCTGGAACCGCACCGAGCTGAACGCCTGGGCCACCGGCGGCTCGGTGGACGGCCGGGTGGGCGTGATCAACGTCGCGCCCGGCGCGGCCCTGCCCGGCTCGTGGGGGCTGGCGCACGAGCTCGCCCACGTCTTCCAGAACTACACGTTCCTCGGCCGCCCGGGCTTCGGGTTCACCGACGCGTCGGCCGGCACCTTCTGGGAGACGAGTGCCGAGTTCATGGCCATGCAGGCGTTGCCGGCCACCGCGGCCGGTGACCTGACCCGGTGGCTGCGCTCGGAGAACCTGTACTACAGCTCCAGCCGGCACCACTACGGCAACTGGATGCTCGCGCAGTACATCAAGGACCGCGACGGCCTCGCCATGTTCAACCGGATCTGGAACGAGGCCCGCAACACCGAGCACCCGCTGGAGACCTACCGGCGGATCGCCGGGATCAGCCAGGCCGAGCTCAACCGGCGGATCGGCGAGTACGCCACGAGAACGGTGACCTACGACTTCGGCAACCGGTCCACGCTGATGCCGTTCATCAACAACGTGTACGGGGGTGGCTTCCTCCGGGCGTACAACGGCGGCAACGTCGAAGCGGTCGACCAGAGCCTGAGCCACTACCGGATCAACGCCCGCGTGGCGCCCTCCGACTACGGCTTCAACAAGATCAAGCTGGTGCCGTCGGCCGACGGGGCCCTGGTCAAGGTGCGGCTCAAGGGGCACGCCGAGACCGGCGCCACCGGCTGGACGTTCGGGCTGGTCGCGGTGCGGGGCGGCACCCCGCGGTACTCGCCGCTGCACACCGGCACCGACGGGCAGATCGACTTCCAGCTCCAGGCCGGGGAGAGCGAGGTGTGGCTGGTCGTCACCGGTACGCCGGGGGCGGTGCCGCACTACGGGTTCCTCGACGGCTACCCCAAGGCGCGCCGGTTCCCGTACGAGTTCCGGCTCTCCGGCGCGACCCCGTCCGGCTTCGAACCCGGCCACGTCAAGCCGGCCGCGACCGGCGGCGGGCGCTGGCACGCCAACGGCGGTGGCTGGGTCGCCGGCAACGCCAGCGTCGCCGCCACCGCGTACGTCGGCCCGAAAGCCGCCGTCATGGCCGGTACGGTCACCGGCAACGCCCGCATCGAAGGCCTCGGCTGGGTCAACGGCGGCACCGTCGGCGGCAACGCCGTGGTCAAGGACAACGCCCTGATCCAGAGCGGCGCCAACCTGTCCGGCAACGTCGTGGTCGGCGGCGACGCCGAGATCGCCTTCGCCTGCGGCTCCGGTACCTACCTGCAGTTCAACCCGGACCGCCGCTGCGACGGTGCCGGCGGCGAGGCCGACATCAACCCGTCGTTCACCGCGTTCCCCAGCGCCGACCTGGCGATCAACGGGACCACCACACCGCCGCCGGCCGGCAGCACCAACGTGGCGCGCACGGCGACCGCCTCGGCCTCCTACACCTCGCCGTGGGAGTCCGTCGCGGCCGTCAACGACGGCCTTGAGCCGGCGTCGTCCAACGACACGGTCAACCCCCGCTGGGGTACCTGGCCCAACACCGGCGAGCAGTGGGCGGAACTGACCTGGCCCAGCGCGGTCACGCTGAACCGGGCGCAGGTCTACCTGTTCGACGACAACGGCGGGGTACGGCTGCCGGCGTCCTGGAAACTCCAGTACTGGACCGGCGGCGGGTACGCCGACGTGCCCGCCGCCGGTGGATACCCGCTCGCCGCGAACGCCTACAACACGGTTACCTTCTCGCAGGTCAGCACCACCCGGCTGCGCGTCGTACTGCAAGCCAGCGGCACCAGCTCGGTCGGCCTGCTCGAAGTGCGGGCGTTCACCCCGTAGCGCCTGAACGCGGTCCGGACGTCGTCCTTACCGAACCCTTACATCGACGGACTACGTTCCCCGTCCATGACCGATCGCCGTCAGGTGGCGCACCTGCTTCGCCGGCTCACGTTCGGGCCGACCTCGGCCGAGGTGGACGCCGCGGTCCGGGCCGGCCCCGACGCGACCCTCGCGGCGCTGCTGCGCCCGGCCGGGCCGGTGGCCGGCCTGCCGTCGGCCGCCGACCCGGTCGCAGCCCTTGGCCCGGACGCCTCGCGCGAGGACCGGCAGCGGGCCCGGCGCGATCAACGTGACCAGGTCAACGCGGCGATCCGCTGGTGGCTGGGGCGGATGGCCGGGGGCGGGGCGGCGGAGAAGCTGGTCTTCTTCTGGCACGGGCACTGGGCGACGAGCGTCCGCAAGGTGCGCTCCGCCCCGCTGATGCTCGCCCAGCAGCAGACCTTCCGGCGGTACGGGACCGGCGACACCGGGCCGCTGGTCCGGGCGATGCTGCGCGACCCCGCGCTGATCCTCTGGCTGGACGGGCAGAAGAACACCCGCAAGGCGCCGAACGAGAACCTGGCCCGCGAGGTCATGGAACTGTTCACGCTCGGCGTCGGCGCGTACAGCGAGGACGACGTGAAAGCCGGCGCGCGGGTGCTCACCGGGTGGCAGGTCGACCGGGCCGCCGGCACCGCGGGCCTGGTCGCCCGGCGGCACGACGACCGGCCGGTCACGCTGCTCGGCCGCACCGGTACGTTCGACGCCGACTCGTACGCCGACCTGCTCGTGCGGCACGAGGCGCACCTGCCGTTCCTCGTACAGCGGCTGTGGGTGCGCTACGGCTCGGGTACGGCACCGCCCGCCGACGTGACGGCACGGGTGGTGACCGCCGGGCGGGACACGACGGCCCTGCTCGCGGCGGTGTGCCGGGATCCCGGGTTCGCCGGCACTCGCGGTGCCCTGGTGAAGCAGCCGGTCGAGTGGCTGATCGGGGCGGTGCGGCAGCTCGGCGTACCGATGACGGGTCTGTCCATCGAGGAACAGCAACAGCTGGTGAACGCCCTGCGCGCGCTCGGTCAGGTGCCCCTGCGGCCGCCGTCGGTCGGCGGCTGGCCGGTCGGCGCGGCCTGGCTGACCACGTCGTCCACGCTGGCCCGGCTGCGTGCCGGGCAGCGCCTGGCGGCGCTCGCGCCGGCCGCCGCCGACCGGCTGACCGGCGCCGACCGCCTGGAGGCGCTGGCGGATCTGCTTGTCGTCGACGGCTGGAGCGACCGTACGCGTGACGCGTTGCGCGAGGTGCGGCAGCCACGCCGGCTGCTCGCGCTCGGCCTGGCCAGCCCCGAGTACGCGGTTCACTGAGGAGGCCATCGGCATGGACACGATCACTCGACGGCGGTTCCTGATCGCCAGTGGTGTCGCCGGCGGCGCTGCCGCGTCGGCGTTCGGACTGAGGGAGATCCTGGCGACCGCCGGGGACCGTGATCCCGCGGCGCGAACCCTGGTCCTGGTCACCCTCTACGGCGGCAACGACGGGCTCGGCACGGTCATCCCGTACGCGGATCCGGCGTACGCCGCCGCCCGGCCGGACCTGAGCTACCCGCCGGAGGAGATCCTGACGCTGGACGACGGCGTCGGCCTGAATCCCGGGCTGGCCGGGTTGCACCGCCTCTACGGCGCCGGGAAGCTGGCCGTGGTGCGCGGGGTCGGCTATCCCAAGCCGGACCGCAGCCACTTCCGGTCGATGGACATCTGGCAGACCGCCCAGCCGGACCGCCCCGGCACCACCGGCTGGCTGGGCCGCTGGCTCGACACCGCCGGCGGCGACCCACGCCTCGCCGTGTCGTTCGAGCCGGTCCTGCCGCCGCTGCTGGCCGGGGCCACGAGCGCCGGCGCCACCGTGCCCGGCGGAGTGCTGGCGCTGCCCGGCGGGCTGACCCCCGAGGGGCTGGGCCGGCTCGGCACGCCGGCCGCGGGCGAATCGCCCGCGGCGGCGCGGGCGGCGGCCTGCTTCGCTGATCTGATGCGGTTGCAGGACCTGATGAAGCAGATCGCCGAGGGTACGCCGGACGACGCCGAATCCGACGACGAGGACGCCCCGGCGACCGCGACCGGCGGGGCGGCGCCACCACTGGACCAGCAACTCGCCCTGGTCGCCCGGTGCGTCGAGGCGGGTGTGGCCACCCGGGTGTACTCGGTCTCGCAGGGCGGCTTCGACCTGCACGCGAACGGGAAGGACGCGCAGCAGGCGTTGCTGGCGAGGGTGGACAAGCCGCTCACCGCGTTCGCCGAACGGATGGCCGGCAAGGGTGTGGTCGTCGCGGTCTACTCGGAGTTCGGCCGGCGGGTCCGGGCCAACGCCTCCGACGGCACCGACCACGGCACCGCCTCCGACGTGTTCCTGCTCGGCGACGGCGTACGCGGCGGCCTGCACGGCGAGCCGCCCAGCCTGACCGACCTCGACGACGGCGACCTCAAGTACACCGTCGACTTCCGTGACGTGTACGCGACGCTGCTCGCCGACGTGCTCGGCAGCGACCCGCAACGCGTCCTGGACGGCTGGTCCGGCCGCCTGAGACAGGTCTACCGTGCTGATGCATGATCTTGGCGCTGTCCGGGTTCGCGCTCATCGCGGCCATCGTGCTGGCCGGCTGGGCGCTGGGCCGCTGGGGCGGCCTCCCGGACGACGCCGAGTCGGCGCTGGGCGGCGTGGTCTTCGCCGTGCTGGCCCCCTGCCTGCTGTTCACCGGGGTGTCGGCCGCCGACCTGACCGTGCTGTTCACCCGGTCGCTGCTGGTGTTCGCGGTCGCCTCGGGCCTGTGCTTCGGGTTGTTCGCGCTGCTGTTCCGGCGACGGGACGCGGGCACCCGGGTCCTCGGTGCGCTCGCCGGGGGCTACACCAACGCCAACTACATCGGCCTGCCGATCGCGACGTATGTGCTGGGTGACCCCGCGCTCGTCGTACCGATCATCATGGTGCAGCTGCTGCTGATCACCCCGGCGGCGCTGACCCTGCTGGAGATCATCACGACCGGGCGGGCCTCCTGGCGGACGGTGGCGGCCGGACCCGTACGCAATCCGCTGATCCTCGGCGTGCTGGCCGGCGCCGCGGTCTCGCTGACCGGCCTGCACGTGCCCGCGCTGCTCGCCGCCCCGATCACCGCGCTGGCCCAGGCCGCGGTGCCGGTCGTGCTGCTCGCCTTCGGGATCTCGCTGGCCCGGCGCTGGGTCCTGGAACCGGGCCCGGACCGCCGGCCGGCGGTGGTCGCGGTGGTGCTGAAGGTCGTGGTCATGCCGGCGCTGGCCTTTCTGCTGGCCGTTGCGGTAGGCCTGCCCCACGAGGCGAGGTACGCAGTGACGGTGCTGGCCGCTTTGCCGACCGCGCAGAACGTCTTCCTGTATGCCCAGCAGTTCCGCACCGGGGTGGTCCTGGTCCGCGACGCGGTGTTCCTGTCCACCCTGGCCTGCCTCCCGGCGATGCTGCTGATCTCGGTGGTGGCACGATGGTCGGCGTGACTGACTCGGGACTCACGCTCGCCGACATCCGCCGCCAGATCGACGCGATCGATGCCGAGGTGGTCCGCCGGCTGGCGGATCGCGAGCAGTTGGTGCGTGCCGCCGCCGCGTTCAAGACCGACGAGCAGGCGGTGCGCGCGCCGGCCCGGGTCGAGGAGGTGATCGCCAAGGTGCGCGCCCTCGCGGAGCGGGAGGGTGGCTCGCCTGAGGTGATCGAGCGGGTCTACCGGGCGATGATCGGCGCGTTCATCGAGCTGGAGCTCGGTGAGCACCGGGGGAGCCGGCCGTCGAGTTCGTGAGCTCACGTCCGGGGTGTTGACTCCTCGAACAGCAGCAGCGTGCGGGTGCTGTTCACGCCGGGCATGCCCTGGATCTCGTCGAGCACCAGGTGGCGCAGCTCGGTGTTGTCGGCGACCCGGACCAGCAGGATCACGTCGAAGTCGCCGCCGACCAGTCCGATGTGCACCACGCCGGGCAGCGCGTGCAGCCGGCCCAGCACCTCGCGCCAGTTGGCCTGTTGCAGGTTGAGGGTCACGTAGGCGGCGGTGGTCAGCCCGGCGGCGACCGGGTCGACGTCGGCGTGGTAGCCGCGGATCACCCCGGTCTCCTGCAACCGGGCCACCCGGGAGTAGGCGTTGGCGCGGGAGATGTGCAGCTTCTCGGCGAGCGTACGCATGGACATCCGCCCATCGCGGGCGAGCTCGGTGAGGATCCGCCGGTCGGTCTCGTCGAGCACGTGGCCACCTGTCTCGCCGGTCGGGTGGGCAGGGCCCGGAAATTGGACGATCGGCTCCCGAAGCCGGCAGCCGGTGGAACATTATCTCGGCTTTGCCGGGGATATGGCGTTCAATTGGCATGGAGAACAGAATCCGTGCATGACACGTGACGCAGCTCACCTGCTGCCGTCCACGGTGCCGGTGACGCTCATCGACCCGGACGGCGACCCCGTTCCGCACGTCGGCCACGATCTGCCCGACCCTGAGGCTCTCGTGCGCGCGTTCGCCGCCCTGGTAGCGGCTCGACGATTCAACGACCAGGCGTACGCGCTGGTCCGGCAGGGCCGGCTGGCCGTCTACCCGTCCTCGCACGGCCAGGAGGCCTGCCAGGTCGCCGCGGCCCACGTGCTGGCCGACGGCGACTGGCTGTTCCCGACCTACCGGGACACCGCGGCCGTGGGGGGGGGGGGGGGGGGGCCGGGGGGGGGGCCCCCCCACCGCCACCCGGGAGCGGGCCAAGCAAACGACCCCACC
>NZ_JADQTO010000005.1:170690-544839 GCF_015704865.1 Actinoplanes aureus
GGGCGGGCCGCCGGCGACGGGCGGTCCCCCACCTCCCGGGCCCCCGCGCCGGGGGTGGCCCGCGGCGTCGACCCGGTGCAGACGCTGACCCTGCTCAAGGGGGACTGGCACAACGGCTACGACCCGTCCGAGACCCGGGTCGCGCCGCTGGCCACCCCGCTCGCCACGCACCTGCTGCACGCCGTCGGCGTCGCTCACGCGGCCCGGCTGCGCGGCGAGGACACCGTGGTGATGGCGATCTGCGGCGACGGCGCGACGAGTGAGGGCGACTTCCACGAGGCGCTCAACTTCGCCGCCGTCTTCCGCGCGCCGGTCGTCTTCCTGGTGCAGAACAACGGATACGCGATCTCGGTGCCGCTCGACCGGCAGACCGCGGCGCCGTCGCTGGCGCACAAGGGAATCGGGTACGGCGTCCCGGGCGAACGCGTCGACGGCAACGACGTGGCCGCGCTGCTCAGCGTGCTGGGCGCGGCCGTCGCGGGTGCCCGCGCGGGGGAGGGGCCGCGGCTCATCGAGGCGCACACCTACCGGGTGCAGGCGCACACCAACGCCGACGACGCCGGCCGCTACCGCGCCGCCGACGAGGTGACCCCGTGGCTGGCCCGGGACCCGATCACCCGGATGGAGACCTATCTGCGGGGGCGCGGGCTGATCGACGACGACAAAGCAGCGGGGTACGCCGCCGCGGCCGACCGCATGGCGGAGCGGATGCGGGCCGGACTGAACGCGGACACGCCCGCCGACTACCGGGACCTGTTCGCCCACGTCTACGCGGAACCCACCCCGCAACTGCGCGAACAGCAGGCGCTGGTCGCCGACGAACTGGCCCGGGAGGTGCGCTGATGACCGAGAAGTTGACCATGGCGGGCGCGCTCAACCAGGCGCTGCGCGACGCCATGCACGCCGACGAGTCGGTGGTCGTGTTCGGCGAGGACGTCGGGACGCTCGGCGGCGTCTTCCGGGTCACCGACGGGCTGACCGCCGAGTTCGGTGACCGGCGCTGCTTCGACACCCCCCTCGCCGAGTCGGGGATCCTCGGCATGGCGATCGGCATGGCGATGAACGGCATGCGGCCGGTCGTCGAGATGCAGTTCGACGCGTTCGCGTACCCGGCGTTCGAGCAGCTGGTCAGTCACGCCGCGAAGATGCGCAACCGGACGCGGGGCCGGGTGGGCGTGCCGATCGTCATCCGGGTGCCGTACGCGGGCGGCATCGGCGGGGTCGAGCACCACTGCGACTCGTCGGAGGCCTACTACGCGCACACGCCCGGTCTGCACGTGGTCGCCCCGGCCGGACCGGCGGACGCCTACGGCCTGCTCAGGCAGGCGATCGAGTCCCCGGACCCGGTGGTCTTCCTGGAGCCGAAGAAGCTGTACTTCTCCCGGGCCGAGGCGGATCTCGCGTCACCCGTACCCCCGATCGGCAAGGCCGTGGTGTGCCGGCCCGGAACCGACGCCACCCTGATCGCCTACGGACCGGCCGTGCCGGTCGCGCTGGAGGCGGCCGAGGCCGCCGCGCAGGAGGGTCGCAGCCTGCAGGTGGTGGACCTGCGCTCGATCGTCCCGTTCGACGACGAGACGGTGTGCGCGGCGGTGCGCTCGACCGGGCGGGCCGTGGTGGTGGCCGAGGCGGCCGGGTTCGCCAGCGTCTCCTCGGAGATCGTGGCGCGGGTGACCGAGCGCTGCTTCCACTCGCTGCACGCGCCGATCCGGCGGGTCACCGGCTTCGACATCCCCTACCCGCCGCCCAAACTCGAACATTTCCAGCTGCCCTCGGTGGACCGGATCCTGGACGCCGTCGACGACCTGCAATGGGAGGAGTCGTGACCGCGCACGTCTTCACGCTGCCCGACCTCGGCGAGGGCCTCACCGAGGCGGAGATCGTCCGGTGGCTGGTCGCCGACGGCGACGAGATCCAGATCGACCAGCCGGTGGTGGAGGTGGAGACCGCCAAGGCGGTGGTCGAGGTGCCGTCACCGCACGCCGGCCGGGTGGCCACCCGGCACGCCGCGGAGGGCGCCACGCTGGACGTGGGCGCGCCGCTGCTGACGGTCACCGATCCGGACGAGGGCTCCGGCAACGTTCTTGTCGGGTACGGGACGAAGCCGGGTACCGCCGGCTCCCGGCGGCACCGCCGTCCCCGGGTCGCCACCGCACCGGCCGAGGCCCCGGTCACCGGCGGAGCGGCGCCGCTGGTGATCTCCCCGCTGGTGCGGCGGCTGGCCCGGCACAGCGGCGTCGACCTGGCCGCCGTTCAGGGCACCGGACCGGGCGGTGTGATCACCCGGCGGGACGTGGAGGCCGCGTCGGCGCCGGTTGTCCCAGCACCGGTCGCGCCGGTCACCACCGGTGAACGGCGGGTGCCGCTCACCGGCTTCCGCAAGGCGGTGGCAGCGGTGCTGTCCCGCAGCCGCGCGGAGATCCCGGAAGCCACCGTGTGGGTGGACGTCGACGCCACCGCCCTGTGGGAGCTGCGCGAACGTACCCGCGGCGACCAGGGTTCACCGGGCCTGCTCGCCTACGTCGCCCGGTTCGTGGTGGCCGCGCTGCGGGAGTACCCGGCGCTCAACGCCCGCATCGACACCGAGCGTCAGGAGATCGTCGAGCTGGAGGCGATCAACCTCGGCCTCGCCGTGCAGACCGACCGGGGCCTGGTGGTGCCCGCCGTCATGGGCGCGCAGACCATGACGACCGCCGGGCTGGACGCCGCGATCCGGGAGGTGACCGCGCGGGCCCGTCGCAACGAGTCCACACCGGCCGAGTTGTCGGCGGGCACCTTCACCCTGAACAACTACGGCGCGTTCCGGGTCGACGGCAGCGCGGCGATCATCAACCACCCGCAGGTCGCCATCCTGGGCCTGGGCCGGATCATCGACCGGCCCTGGGTGGTGGACGGCGCGCTGGCGGTCCGCAAGATCACCCAGCTGTCGTTCGTGTTCGACCACCGGGTCTGCGACGGGGGCACGGCCGCCGGCTTCATGCGGTCCGTCGCCGACGCCATGGAGGATCCGCTGTCGGCGCTGGCCCGCCTGTGATCAGCCGCGGAGGGCCTCCGGGATCGGGGTGGCGCCGGCGTTGAACCGGAGAGTACGGCCGATCGTCGCGGGATCGTGCAGCGCCTGCAGCACGACCGCGGCGACGTCCGCCCGGCCGACCGAACCGGCGACGGCGCCCTGCTCGGCGGTCTCGATCCGCCCGGTCGGCGGGTCGTCGGTGAGCCGGCTCGGGGCGAGGATCGTCCAGTCGAGCGTCGACGCGGTCAGGTGGGCGTCGGCGGCGGCCTTCGCCTCCGCGTACGGGAAGAAGGGATTGTCCGGCGGAACGCCGTGATCGGTGCGCGCGCCGAAGTAGGACACCATCAGGTAGCGGCGCGCGCCGGCGAGCGCCGCGGCCTCCATCGAGCGGATGGCGGCGTCCCGGTCGACCGCGTACGTCCGCGGCGGGTTGCCGCCACCGGCCCCGGCCGACCAGACGATCGCGTCGTGGCCGGCGAGCAGCTCGGCCAAGGCGTCGATCTCAAGCTGCTCGACGTCGGCGACCAGCGGGGTCGCCCCGGTCTCCGCCACCTCGGCCTGGTGCCCGGGATTGCGGAACACCGCGGTGGCCTCGTACCCCGCCGCGACGAGCAGCGGCAGCAGCAGCCGGGCCACCTTGCCGTGCCCGCCCACGACGAGGACACGCCGAATCTCGGTACTCGCTTGATCCATCCTGCTTACGCTACGCGAGCTGGCGGGAAATCGATGACATCCGCGCGTCGACCCGCCCCCGGTCCGGGAACTCCACCGTGGACGTCCGCCGCCGGCCGGGACCGCGTCGTGGTCCGGGTCTTGTCCGGCCCGACGTGGGTGCTGTCTGGCGGGCGTTGAGACAGCATTGAGCGTGGGCCAAGCAAGATCACCTCTTCTGACTCCAGCGACCCGCTCAGGTCCGGACGGCGCTCTTGCCCGCGGTGCGGGCCAGGGTGATCCGGTCGATCTCGGTGAACGGCTGCTTGCTGCCGGGCAGGGCGTCGGCGAGGCAGCGTACGGTCAGCGTGGTACGCGCCCCACGGGCGGCCGGCACCACGTCGACGGCCATGAACGCGTAGGCGTCGTAGCGCACCTGCGACCAGTCGATGGTCTCCGGCACCCGGGATCCGGCGGGCTGACCGGCCGGTTTGACCGCGCCCGACCCCTTGGCCCACACGTAGCTGTTGACGATGTTCTCGGTGTTGTTCTCCTTGGTGTTCGGGCCGCCGGGCGGCCGGTAGCCGCGGTAGCGCTGGCCGGCGGCCAGTTTCTGCGGGCCCTTCGGTGTCACCTTGGGCGGCGGCGGTGCCTGCGGGCCGGGCGCCCGGCGGAAGGGGTAGCGGGCCCGGCCACCCGAGCCGACGCAGAGGTACGTGACGCCGTCGGTGGCCGGGTGGATGGTCGATCCGTCCGGTGCGGAACGGGTGCGTTTGCCGTACCGGATCGGGTCGGTACGTTCCAGCAGATGGTTGTGGCCCTGCACGACCAGGTCCACCTGATACTTGCTGAACAACGGGTCGAGGGCGTCGCGGACCCCACCGTCGGAGGCGTGGCTGTCGGTCGTCGAGTACGCGCAGTGGTGGAAGAACGCGACGATGAAGTCGATGTCGTCGTCGGCCCGCCACTTCTTCAGGGTCCCCTTCACCCAGCTGAGCTGGGCTCCGCCGGAGTAGCCGGTGTTGGTCTGCAGCTCGTGCGACAGGTCGTTGGCGTCGATCGAGATCACGCCGACGTTGGCGTAGGTGAACCGGTACACCGACGGGCAGGTCTTCGGGCCGTTGTCCGGGAAGTCGAGGCGCTCCACCAGGCCGCCGTAGCCGTGCGCCGGGCTGTCGCCGAGGAACCGGGTGTTGCCGTAGAGCGGCTCCATGTCGTGGTTGCCAGTGGCGAACATCCACGGCGTGTAGGCGGCGAGCGGCTCGATCTGGTTGAGGAACACGTCCCAGACGTACGGGTTGTAGAGGTTCTTGCCCTTCGGCGCGACGCGGGTCAGCGCGGTGGTGTCGTCGGCGGGCAGCCCGGACCCGGACGGGTTGGCGTAGCAGATGTCGCCGGCGAGCAGCGTGAAGACGGGCCGCTGGGTGGCCATCAACAGGGTCTGGGTGAGGGCCGGGCGCTTGTCGGTGCCGTGCAGTCCGGCGACCGGGTCGTCCGGCAGGTAGGCGTTGCCGTCGAAGACACCGGCCGGCCAGGTGCCGTCGGCCTTCGTGACCGACGGCGGGTTCTGGTTCCAGGCGTACCGCGGGTCGGTGGGTGCGGTGTTGGTGCCGACGTCGGCGAACGCGGTGAACGTGAACGGGGCGTGCACGGCGCGGTCGGCGGGTGCGGTGGTGAAGTGGGCGTCGCCGCTCACCGTGCCGTCGGACAGCCGGACCCGGTAGTGGTGCACGGTGCCGGGTCGCAGGCCGTCGATGGTCGCCTTGAGGTAGAACTGGCTGCCGATCGGGCCGCCGGGGATCGCGTACCGGCCGACCAGGTGCCGGATGTCGGCCTCGACACGGGTGCCGTACTGGCCGGGCGCCGACCCGACGTCGACGTAGGCGCGCAGCTTGGGCGGCAGGGTGCCGGTCTTGCTCGCCAGCTGCGCGGTCACGGCCATCGCCGGCTTCAGCGCGCCGTCGGCGCCGGGCACGAACGACAGGTGCCGTCCGGCGACCACCACGCCGGCCTGGCCCGCGGTGCCGCCGGCCGCGGCGAAGGCCGCGTCGGCGAGCTGGAACTGGGCGTACGCATAGCCTGCGACGGCGGTTCTCAGAATGGTGCGACGGCTGACCCCCTGCCGTGCCAGTTCCCGGGCGTTCGCGTCGCTGTACTCGTCCACGGTGAGCTTCACGGTGGCCATCCTGTACCACCGAGCCGGTTTTAATACGTTAAAACCGGATCCTCGACCGCTCGCCGCAGCCGCCGGACCGCCGGAACGAGCAACAACGTGGTGCAACCGAGCAGCCCGACCAGCACCGACGTGCCGAGGACGCGTTCCGCGCCGACCACGCCGGCGACCGGGCCGGCGAGGGCCTGCCCGATCGGCAAGCTGCCGGTCGAGCCGAGCACCTCGTAGGAGGTGACCCGGTTCAGCACGTCCGGCGACACCTGGGTCTGCACGCTGGTCTGCCACATGATCGACCAGAACGCCCAGGAGAACCCGCTGATCCCGGCGGCGAGCAGCAGCGGCGGCAGGGAGGCGTGCAGGGCGATCGCCGCGGGCATCAGCACATAGCCGAACAACGCCACGGCGCCGGCCGCGAGGGGCCGGCCCGGCTTCCAGCGCAGCGCGACCAGGCCGCCCAGTACGGTGCCGGCGCCGACCGCGGACTGCATCCAGCCGTACGCGGACGCGCCCAGCTCCTCGCTGACCAGCACCGCGCCCAGCGGGATCAGGGGGCCGAACAGGAAGATGCCGAACACCACCCAGACCAGGATCACGCTCCACATCCAGGTGCGGGTCCGGAACTCGTGCCAGCCGGCGATCAGGTCGGTGATGGTGGACGACTTCCGCGGGGCCACCTTCGCCACCCGCAGACCGGCCAGGCAGGCGGCGCTGATCGCGAAGGTGGCGGCGTCCACGGCGTACACCGGGCCGGCGCCGAACAGGGCGAACAGCACACCGGCGGCGGCCGGCCCGAGCAACTCGGCGATCGCGTTGGCCATCCGGAGGGTGGCGTTGGCCCGGTGCGGGTCGCTGGTCACCTGCGGCACGATGCCGTTGACGCCGGGCTGGAACATCGCGGCCGCAGTGCCGCTGATCGCCGAGCAGGCGATCAGCAACCACATCGACGGGGTGCCCAGGAAGAAGGCGGCCGCGACGACGCCCTGCGCGGCGAGGCGGATCAGGTCGGCGGCGAGCATCAGCGGCCGAGCCCCGATCCGGTCGGCGAAGACCCCACCGAACAGGATGAAGCCCAGGAACGGCACCATGAACGCGGCGAGCACGATGCCGACGCCGGTGGCGCCGTAGACCTGGCCGACCGCCAGGGCCGCCGCGACGGTCAGCATCGCGTCGCCGAACACGGAGACCGCCCGGGCCACGAAATACCGGGTGAAGTCGGCGGTCCACAACATCGCCCGATCCTCGCTCATGATCAGCTTCTGTGTCGCGGGAGTTTCCCGGGTCCTCCATCATGGACGGGCAGGTTTGGCGGGGCCGGTCACCATGGCGGCATGGCCGAGACATCGCAATTCGAACTCCGGCTGCCCCGGCACCGGCTGGACCGGCGCTTCATCGCGTGGCGGACCGTGCAGGCGCTGCTGTGGGGGATCGGCGTGCTGGGAGCGCTCGGCGCCGTCTACTGGTACGCGGAAGCCGCCCGCCCGTGGATCATGCCGGTGGTCGTCGTGGCCGTACCGATCTATGTGGTGAACATCGTGGTCATGCCGACCTGGCGGTATCTCGTACACCGCTGGGAGGCCACCGACGACGCGGTGTACGCGCTCACCGGCTGGCTGACCAAAAAATGGCAGATCATCCCGATCTCCCGGATCCAGACCATCGACACCGAGATCGGACTGCTCCAGCGGTGGTTCGGGCTGGCCACGATCGCGGTCACCACCGCCTCGTCGGAAGGGAAGATCACGATCGACGGGCTGGACGCGCGGATCGCCGGCCAGACCGTCGAGCGGCTGCGCGAGGTCACCGCGGCCGCCGAGGGCGACGCGACATGAGCGACGAAGCCTGGCGGCAGCTCAGCATCCGGGTCGTCCACCTGGACCTGATCCGGGTGGCGATCTCCCTGGTCACCGGCTATCTCGGCATCGTGCTCGGCGACGACCCGATCTGGCCGCTGGTCGGCGGCGCCTGCGCCGGGCTGGTCGGCGCGCTGACGAACCTGCAACGGTGGCGGACGACCCGGTACCGGATCACCGCACAGCGGGTGGAGATGCGCAGCGGCTGGCCGGGCCGCCGGCACCGGACCGTCGCCCGGGACCGGATCCGCAGCGTCAGCACCTCGGCGAACCCGCTGCCCCGGCTGCTGGGGCTGGCCACCGTGCACATCGGGTCCGGTGAGTCGGAGTCGTCGTTCAAGCTGGACGGCCTCGACCGCCGGCATGCCACCCGGCTCGAGCGGGAGCTGATGCCGGGATCCGTGCTGCCGGCGGTCGCCGACGAGGTGCGGGACCCGGAAACGGTGATCGCCCGCCTGCGCCGGGACTGGGTGCCGTTGAACGTGGTCACCGTCTGGTCGTTGTTCGCCGTCGCCGGACCGCTGTTCGGCCTGTACTGGTTGCTGCGGCCGTTCGGCGTCGACCTGCTCGGCGCCGCTCGCGGGCTGCTCGAATGGAACCCCGTCCTGGTAGTGGCGATCGCACTGCCGCTCGGGGTGGCCGTCACCACCGTCACTTTCCTGGTGGAGAACTGGAACTTCCAGCTGGTCCGCAAGGGCACGGCGCCGGACACCGCCCTGGTGACACGCCGGGGCCTGCTGGTCACCCAGACCGTGCAGCGCTCCGACGAGCGACTGCGCGGGATCGCGTTCGCCGAACCCCTGGCGTGGCGGTGGCTGCGGCTCACCGGCACCAAGGTGATCGCCACCGGCCTGCGCGCCGGCGGCGAGTCCACCACCAGCGGCGTGCTGCCCCGGATCCGGCTGGCCGAGGCCCGCGACCTGGCCGCCCGGATCCTGCCCGACGGCAGCCGCCCGCTCGAGGCGGCGCTGCGCAGGCATCCGCGCGGCGCGCTGATCCGGCGGCTCGGCTGGGCGGTGTACGGCCCGGTGCTGGCAGCCGGCGCGCTGCTGCTGTACGGCTGGAGCGGTGCGATCCCGGACTGGGTGTGGCCGTTACCTCTGGTCCTGCTCCCGCTGACGCTGCCGGCGGCCGTGGTGGCGTATCTGTCGCTGGGCCACGCGGTCACCGGCGACTACCTGGTGGTGCGCGGCGGCGTCCTGAACCGGCGCACGGTGGCGTTGCAGCGGCGTGCGGTGATCGGCTGGACTTTCGAGCAGTCGATCCTGCAACGCTGGGGCGGCCGGATGTCGGTCGGCGTGGCCACGGCGGCGGGCAGCCGCTATTACACGGTGCCGGATGCGAGCGTTGAGCAGGCCCTCGGCTTCGCTGTCGAGGCGACGCCGGAGCTGGCCCGGCGATTCATCGCCGAACCGCATGGGCCCGGCGGTGGCGCTGGGGCGTCTCACCGTGGGTGATCGCTTGGAGAATAGGGGGACTCTGGGAAACGCGTACTTCATCGGGGTTTTGAGGTTGGTGTCTTAGCGAGGCGGCCATCCGCCGGGCGCAGCTCGTTGCGGCGGACACCGTGCTGTCCGCGGATGCGATCGTCGCGCCCGCCTCGCTGCCTGCCCGCCCTATTCGACACGGTCTACGCCACCGGCTCCGGCTCGCGGGCCGAGCTTGCGGTGCATGATGTGCAGGCCTACCGGTCCGTGGGTGGGATGGTCGAAGGCGTCCGGCACGGTACCGAGGATGGCGAAACCGAGGGACCGCCAGAGGTCCACGGCGGGGTTGGTGGCGACCACGGCGTTGAAGACCATCGCCTGGTAGCCGTCCCGTTCGGCCTCGCGAAGAACGTGCTCGGCCAGGCGACGCCCAATACCCCGGCCGGTGTGCGCCGGGTCGACCATGAACCCGGCGTTGGCGACCGCGGCCGCCGGGCCGCCGTAGTTGGGTTTGACGTACGCCGACGCCACGATCTTCCGGTCGTCGGCCACGACGAAGACCCGTGCGGTGGGGCTCATCCAAAGCTTGCGGGCGTCTTCTTCGGAGGTTCGCCGATCCCAGGCGTAGGTTTCCCCGGCGCTGACGATCTCGTGCCAGAAGGGCCAGATCCGGGGCCAGTCGGAAGGCACCGCGTCACGAATCAGCATGATGGTGGAGGCTACCGCCTGCTGTGATTGGGCCGCCTTCTCCGGTCGCTGCCTGCGGTGGTCGGCCTGCTTGCGGTGGCAGGGCAGCCTGCGGTGGCCGGCTTGCTTGCGGTGGCCGGCTTGCTTGCGGTGGTCGGGCTGCTTGAGATGGCCGCGTTGCTTGCGGTGGCTGCGCCGCCTGCGTTGACCGGCCTGCTGTGGCCGGTTGGTCACTGCGCTGGGCGGCTGACCCGGAGCTTCGGCTGTCCCGAGCGTCGGCGGTTCCTCAGACTTCGGTTGTTTCGGCCCAAGCGATCCGGGTCAGCTCGTGGGCGGCGGCCTGCTCGTAGACCGCCGCCGTCAGCCAGGCCCGGGCCAGTTGCTGGACGTCGTGCGGGTCGAGGCGGCCGAACACATCCCGGGTACGCCGCACCCCGGCCGCGCCGAGCGCGGAGAGGACAGCGGCCGCGGCGCTGAGATGAGCGTCGGCGAGGCGGCGCGCATCGTCCCCGACACCCGTCAACAGTGCCGGGCGGCCGGCCGAGGCGACCCGTTCGAGCTGGTGGCGGAGGAGATGGAGCGGTGGAGCGGGCGGGGCGCCAATCTGGTCGCCGGTGAGGTCGTCGGCCAGGGAGATAAGCGCGAGCGGCATGCCGGGCGTGGGCGGGATGCCGGGTGTGGGTGGGGTGCTGGGCTGGTCAGCAGGTCTGGGCGGGATGCCGGGTTTAGGCAGGACGCTGGCCTGGTCGGCGGGTGTGGGCAGGGTGCCGGGCAGGTCGGCGCGGGCCAGAGGGCCGGTGCCGAGGTCGACGTGCCCGCCGTGCCGGGCCGGGAGCCACTTGGCGGTGAACGCCAGCCCGGCGACCCGTCTAGGCCCGGTGAAGCGGCCGACGAGCCGGATCGGGTGGCCGGCGGCGTGGACCGCGAGGATTCGCAGATTGGTGACGTAGGGCAGCGCCGGGTCGTCGAGGGGCGCGGCCACGGCGACGATCGTGGCGGGCACCGCCGAGGTGCTCTGCGCCGCCGTGTCTTTCTCGGTGGGCGCGGTGTTTCCGCCGGAGGCGGCTGGCTGGCCGGGCGGCGCTGCCGCGACCGAGGCGGCAGGGTCGTGTGGGGTGACGGCCAGGAGCAGGCCGCGCCGGTCGGCGCCAAGGATGATCCCGTCGAGGAAGGCGAGGTCGTGCGCGGCGGGACGTTCGTGGGCCGGCATGGCGGCGCCAGTGAGCCATCGGTCGATCTGTGCGGGGAGGCCGGGATGCCAGAGGGCGTCGAGCGGGGCGTCGAACCAGCTGGAACCCGAAGCTGACACAGCCTGCCGGGCCCGGCCGTGGCTGAGACGGCCGGTGACGGACGCGTGTGCATTGACCGCGAGGAGGCCGCCCCGGGAGAGTTCGTGGTGGCTGAGCCGGACCTCGCCGAGATCGACGGAGGCGCGGGCGGCGGAGACGGCAACGGCCGGATCCGCCGGCTTGACGTCGGAGACGGTCCAGATGCGGCCGCGGGTGTCCGCGAGATAGGTGGCCGCGCCGGCGTGGCCGGTCGCTGCCCGGATCGGCTCGCAGAACAGTCCGTGCAACCGCAGGTCGCCGACGGGTTCGTAGTCGCGGCGGGCGACGCCGATCGCGGTGGCGTCGCCGCCGGCCAGACGGTGGCAGCAGGCGAGCAGTTCGCGTAGGTCGTCGGTGAGCGTGGCCAAGCGGAACGCGGGGTCTTCGCGGCGTGCGGCTCGCAGGTGTTCCACGACCCGAACGGCGGCCGCCGCGGGCGCGTGCAGCTTGGCCGCACGTGCCTGGTGCACCGCGCGGAGCAGGTCTGCCTGCGCTACCGCTCCCGCGCCGGGGATGCCGCCGGCCAGCACAGCCGAGGCGGCCGCCGCCAGGTCGAGGGCCGCCCGGCACTGAGCTTCGGTGACCGGCGCGGCTAGCCGTACTTGTGCGGCAGCGCCGCCCGGTGAAGCGGAGCCGCGTCCAACCGGCCCGGCTTGCGATCCGCCAGGCGCAGGCCCACCACCAAGAGGCTCGGGTTGCGAGGCGTCACCCTCGCTGCGTGACTCCCAATGCGGCCCGGTGCCCGCGGGCTCGGCCTCTGAGGTGTCGCTTCCGCCATCCGATTCGCCAGGCGACCTGGTCTCGGCGTGCTCCGCCGGCGCGGCCCAGCCGCCACCCTGCGATTCCACGATCGGCCCGGAATCCGCCGACGCGCCGGCGGCGAGGACAGGTGCGATGCTCAGCACCGCCGCCCGGTGCAGGCAGCGGGGCGCCAGCAAGCAGCTGCACGCGGCATCCCCCGCCGCGACGACCGGTGTAGTGAGCGTGACCGTCGTTTGATCATCCGGCCGGACCGTGATCACATCGCCGTCGTGTGACACCGGCCAGCTGTGTGCCTGGGCGGCGACGGCGTCGAGGCGTTTGCTCAAGCGGGCGGGCAGCGCGGCGACCGCTTCGGCGGTCACGTCGGCGGCGACCGGGGGCAGAGTCATCGCACCTGGTCTCCGATCCAGCGGGCGAGTTCGGTCGGGCTCAGCGCGGCCACAGGCATGCCGGCGGCGACCAGTTGGGCGGCGACGCCGGCGCTGTATCGGGGGCGGCCCTTGTCGTCGAGGCTGGCGCAACCGAGCAGGGTGGTCCCGTCGTCGGCCAGGGCGCGTACGGCCGCGAGCAGGTCACCGATCGCGAAGCCCTCCTCGAAGTCACTGATCACGATCACCATGGTGCGCCGCGGGACGACGGTGATCTGGCGGGCGTACCGCAGCCCTGCGGTGATGTGTGTGCCCCCGCCGACACGGATCTCCAGCAGCAGCGACAGCGGGTCGGTGACCCGGTCGGTGAGGTCGATGACCTCGGTGGAGAACGTGACGAAGTGGGTGCGCAGCGCCGGCACACCGGCCAGGACCGATGCGGTCAGAGCCGCCCAGACGGTCGAGGGCTCCATCGAGCCGGAGACGTCGACGAGCAGTACGACCTGCCAGTCGACGCTGCGCCGGCCGGGACTGCGGAACACCGGGCGCTCGGGAAGGATCTGCGCCTCGCCGTCCGGCCCGAGCCGGACGGTGTGCAGGTTGCGCCGGACGGTGGCGGCCAGGTCGAGCCGTCCGGTGGGGCGGTTGGTCGGCCGTGGCGTGCCCAGCCCGGTGAGCGCCGGGCGGATGCGGCGGGCCAGTTGCGCGGTGAGTTCGGCGGTCAGCCGGGCGACGAGCGGGCGCAGCTTGGCGAGGCGGGACTCGGGCAGCCCGCCGGCGAGGGAGAGCACCGCGTGCAGCAGGTCCACCGATGGGCGTACCCGTTGCGGGTCGGCGGCGAGCACCGCGTCGAGCCGGCCGCGTTCGGCGGCGCGCGCCAGGACCTCGTCGCGGACTTCCGTGCCGAACAGCGCGTCCAGGTCGTCCAGCCAGTCGCGGGCCTGCGGATAGGCCGGCTCGCGCCCGGCACCGCCGCCGTCCACCGTGTACGATCCTTCACCCCGGCCCGCACCGTAGATCTCGTCGAGGGCGGTGGCCAGCCGGCGCTGTTCGGCGGGAAGCCGGTCGGTTTCCCGGCCGAGCAGCAACCGCCATCGCTGCGCCGGCGAGATCGCCCCGGGACAGCCGCCACGAGGGGCAGACGAGACCGTCGGGACCGGTGAAGCGGGTGACGGATCGAGGCCGAGCGCCAGAACCGCGGCCAGCCCGGCCCGATCCGCGGCCAGCCACCCCGCCACCGTCACCGGATCGGCCGCGAGCCGCTCAGCGACGGCGCCGTGCCGCTCACCGACCGTACGCAGAAGACGATCCCGATCCGCCGGACTCATGGCGTCGAAACCCCCGCGCAGCGCGGGCAACCGCCGGACGAAATCGTCGTCGGACAGGTGATCAACCACGTCGAGCAGCGGGTCAAGAACCTCCCCACCGGCCTGCAGGAGTGCGCCCGCCACGCTGAGCGCACCCCGCAGCCGGTCGGTCGCCTCGGCGGCGGGCAAGTCGGCCCAGGACGCGAGCCGCCGCCCGAAATCGCTCGGCTCGCTGTGGCCGAGCAGCACACCGACAGCCGCCGCGGCCCCGCTGATCAGCGGCGTACCGTCCCGGGTCAGCGCACGAACGGCATGGTCCAGGCGCATGAGCCGCCCCGCTTCATCGGCCGCCTGGACGAGATCGTGCAGCGCGCGGGCGTCCTCCACGCGAGTCGACCCGGTAAGCCCGGCCACCGCCCCCACCGCGGCGGCGTGCAGATCATCGCGGACCCCGGCGATCTCGTCGAGCGGCTCCGGAAGCCCGGTGACGTGCCCGCGCGCAAGCCGGCTGAGCAGATGCAGACCGGCCACGATGTGTGCCACCGCGCCGCCGTGGCAGACGGCTTGCCGCACGTCGGCGAGGCGAAGCGCGGCAAGCCCCGGAAGCCCGCTGGCCGCCGCCTGCTCGAGGCCGATCAAAGCCTGTTCCGCGGTGGGGCCGCCGTCCGCGAGCTCCCGCCGGCGGCGCAGCGCGAGCAGGCCTTCCGTGGCCTGCGCGAGGGTCACCCCGTGCAGACCGGCGACGGCGAGCGCGGCGTCCGTGGCGGGTGTCCACTCGACCCGCCAGGCCGTGGTCAGCGCCTCACCGCCGAGGGCCGGTCCCGTCGTACCGGCGTTGCCGTAGGCCGCGCCGCACGCGCTGAGCCGGCGGATGGCCAGATCGCGGGCCCGGTCGGTGGGGGAGCGCAGCGGGTCCAGCCGGATCCGCTGGGCGGCCTGACCCGGGCCGGGCAGTTTCAGCCGGGACAGCTCGGCCTCGACGGCCGGCAGCAGGCCGGTCCTGGGCGCGCCGGCCGGCAACCGTCCCCGCCGGCGCCCGATCAGGACGGCTTCCATGGCTCGGGCGACACCGCGTCCGATGCCGGTGGGCGCCCCTTGCGCGAGGACAGTCTGCAACGCCTCGACGAGTTCGCCGCGGCCGGGGGCGGGCAGCGCACGCAACGACGCCAGGTCCGCCGCGAGCCGGACAACCTCGGCGGCCTCGCCCGGCCCGGCCGGCCGGCCCTGCGCCCGCAGCTCGCGGGTGACCTCGACGGCGAACGTGTGTGTGGCGAGCCGGATCCGTCCGGGATCGGCCCCGCGGTCGAGGACGGCCTGCTGCCAGCGTGGATCCCGGATGCCCGCCGGATAGCCGGAGCGGGCGTCGAGCAGGTCGAACGTGTACGGCACCAGGGAGATCACCGGCACCGGGCCGTCCCCGGTCCCCTCGGCGACCGGCCCGTCGAGCAGCGCGGGCGCGTGGAACGCTCCGACGACGGCGGCGACGCGTCCGGCCGTACCCCGGACATGTCCCCGCATGCAGGCCTCCCGCCGCAGGTCCAGAGGGTCGACGCCGTGCCGTTCGGCGTCGTGCCGCAGTGCCCAGCCGGCCGCGAGGGCCGCCCGCCGGACCGCCTCCGGTGAACTGCCGGGTGAGCCTGCCTCGATCCACCGGTCCCAGAGGTCGTCACCCGCACGGCCGGTGAGGGTGCGCTGCACCGCCGCGCTGAGCGAAGGCCCGTCCGACGGGCCGTGTGACCGGGACAGCCAGGCCGGGTCGGACAGCGGCAGGTCGCAGCAGACCACCGGGACGCCATGGCGACGGGCCCAGCGCAGGGCGGCCAGTTCCGGGCTGAAGTCGGCGAACGGGTAGAAGGCGACCGGACCGTCCGTACCGGCGGCCGCGAGCGCCACCGGCGCGACCGTGTCCGGGTCCGCCAGCCAGCCCACCCACGGCTGCATCTCGGCCGGCAGCTCGACCAGCAGCGTGCGCGGCGCGAAGGCGTCGAGCAGCGCCGGGACGGCGGCGGCCAGGACCGGCGAGTGATGCCGTACGCCGATCAGCTGCACCCGCTCGTCCCCGGCGACCCGCTCGACCTGCGACCGCGGGTCAGTCACGCAGCACGTCCCGGTGTTCCCACAACTGCCGCCACATCCGCGCCCCGCCCTCGGCACGCCGTCGCAGCGCCCCGTCCCAGTACGCGAGCAGCCGCGCCGCATCCCCCGGATCGTCCTTGCGCACCACCCCGAGCAGGTGCCCCGGCAGCAGCGACAGCGGATCCGGCCCCGGCAGGTACGCCGCCGACAGCCCGATCGACGCCGCGACCGCCACCGCCTCAGCCGTACTCATCACCGACGACGGCCGCTCCACCTCCCAGCCCTCCGCGCTCAGCCCGGTCCGCAGATCACGGAAGGCGGTCACCAGCGTCTCCAGGACCGCGTCGTCCACCGCGAACGCGGCCCCACCGCGTTCCACCGCCGCTTTCGCCTGCCGGCCGACCAGGGCGACCTCGGCGTCCAGATCGGCGATCGGCGGCACCACCTCGAAGTTGAACCGCCGCTTGAGCGCCGCCGACATCTCCGACACCCCACGATCGCGCAGGTTGGCCGTGGCGATCAGGCAGAACCCGGGCACGGCGTGGCTGACCGCGCCGTCCGTCCCGGCGAGCTCGGGCACACTGATCCGCCGCTCCGACATGATCGAGACGAGGGCGTCCTGCACCTCCGGCAGGCAGCGGGTGATCTCCTCGACCCGGGCCACCGCGCCGGTGGTCATGGCGGTCAGGATCGGCGAGGGCACCAGCGCCTCCGGTGCCGGGCCCTTGGCCAGCAGCAGCGCGTAGTTCCACCCGTAGCGCAACTGGTCCTCGCTGGTGCCGGCGGTGCCCTGCACGGCCAGCGCGCTCGTGCCGCAGATCGCCGCGGCGAACAGCTCGGAGAGCATCGACTTGGCCGTGCCGGGCTCGCCGACCAGCAACAGGCCGCGCTCCCCGGCGAGGGTGACGACGCACCGCTCGATGAGCGCCCGATCGCCGACGAATTTCGGGGCGATGACCCGGCCCTCGACGGGCGTCCCGCCGGAACCGGCGACGAAGGTGACCACCGCGCGGGGTGTCAGGAGCCAGCCCGGTGGGCGGGGGCCGGTGTCGGCGGCCGCGAGGAACTCCAGCTCCTCGGCGTACCGGTGTTCCGGCGGGTCGATCTGGCGGGCGGCGGTCACGGCTTCTCCTCCAGGTCGCGGTAGCGGGGCACGTCGCCCTCGGTGATCCGGGCCCACGCCGCGGCGAACAACCGCGGCAGCGATCGCGTCACCACCCGCATCCTGCCGGTGTGCGCGTACAGCTCCTGTTTCCAGGCCTCGACCGGCAGCATCGGCGCACGGGCCGGCAGCCAGCCGCCGGGCAGGAAGACCGGGCGCCCGGCGCGTTCCCGTTTGGCGGTCACCACCAGGTCCGCGGTCACCAGCGCCTCGCGGGCCTTGCGCAGCTGAGCGGCCGTCCACCCGTTGAACGCCTGCACCGCCTTGTCGGTCGGGTCCGGCAGGGCGAGCAGTTGCAGGTAGTACGCCGCCGCGCCGGTGTCGAGGCCGAACCGCTCGCCGACCTCGCCGACCAGGTGCGGCGCGCTGACCCGGGGATCGTGCGGGTCGCCGGACCCGCCGTCGGGGGTGGACACGACCTCGTCGATCCAGCCGGAGAGCAGGGTCCGCAACGCCTCCCGGGTGCTCTCGTCGATGAAGCCGAGCGCCGGGTCGTCCGCGCCGGTCAGTTTCGCCGGCGCGATGTGGAAGATCATGAAGTCCTGGTAGCCCTGCCCGTCGACCAGAGCGGGCCCGGCCTCGGGCCGGCTGTCGAGCGGGCGCACCGCGTAGCCGACGAGCAACCCGGGGTTGCGCAGCCGGGCGCGGACCAGCCGCAGGGCCTCGGGGAGCGTGGCCCGCAGCGGGTCGTCCCAGCGCAGGTGGTAGCCGAGCCACGGCAGGGCGGCGGCCACCGCGAACAGATAGCGCTGGTCGAACGGTGTGCCGGTGTCCGACACGGTCTCCACGTGGTAATACCCCTCCGCGGTGCTGCGCCCGTCGGTGCTGAGCCAGTCACCGGCCTGCGGCGCGGCGATGACCTGGAGGAGGTCGGCGGCCCGGGCGCTGTCGACGACCCGGTCGAGTGCGGCGACGAGCTCTTCCGGAACGGCGACCCGGCGGCCCCGCAGCCGGATCCAGGCCTCGGCGATCGCCGCCACGTCCGGGCCGCGCTCCCACAGCTCGGCCGGGTCCACCGGCATGGCCGCGTCGAGCAGAACCACCCGCTCGTGCTCGGACAGTCCTTGCAGCGCGGACTTGGCGACCTTGGCGTGGGCGGCGCTGAGCCCGAGCAGGGTCCGCTGCTCGGGGCTGAGGAAGTTCGCCTCCCACGTGTCGATCCCCGGCAGACCGGCCAGCAGCAGGACGGCCTCGGCCCGCGTCATGCCGGTCGCGGCGGCGAGGGCCTCGGCCGCGTCCGGCCGCCACGGCGCCGGGCCGCGCTCGCGAAGCAGGGCGCCGAACGCGGACAGCCGCTCGCGGCTCAGGCGACCGCTGGGGTACGCCTCCGCAGACACCGTCGTGCCGGCCGGCGGCTTGAACCCGCCCTCCCGAGCGACCTGGACGGCGTTGCGTTCCGACGGCGTCCCGCGCTGGTAGTAGCCGTGAATGCTCGGGAACAGCACGGTGACCCCCGCCTCGTCGCGGCGGACGTTCACCTCCTCGAGCGTCTCCATCTGCTGGGCCACCCGCAGGATCCGCAGCGGCGGTCCGTCACCGGCCAGCGGCGTCCCGGAGAGGGCGGCGAGGAAGGCGGTCAGCGCCTCGCGGCCGGCGTCGCCGGTGGCCGGGGACGCCGCTCGCAGGGCGACCGCGCCGAGCCCGGCGAGCAGGCTGGTCCAGTTCGCGCTGAGCGCCGGAACGGCGGGGTGGTCACCGGCGTCCGGGCGGCCCAGCACGGCGCCGACGGTGCTGATCTGTTCGAGGACGTCGTACCGCGCGCCGGCCGAGCCGTAGTAGTAGCGGGAGGAGGTGCGGCCGGTGTCGCACAGCCCCTGCCACGCCTCCCGCAGTGCCTCGTCGGAGACGGCCGGCACGGTCCGGGCCGGTCCCGGCCGGCTCGCCAGGTGCCGGGGGACCTCGGCGATGCGCCGCCGCAGCCGGACCGCTCGGGCCACCACCTCGGCGATCCGGGACCGCAGGGTGGCGTCGGTGACCTGCGGCAGGTGGGCCTCGATGTTCGCGGTGACCGCCTCCTTGACCCGGCCGGTCCCGGTCACCGAGTCGTCGACGGCGAGCAGCCGCGCCGCCGTCGCCTCGTCGATCGCCCGGAGCGCGGCGGAGCCGGCCTCGTCGCGGGTGCGCAACCCGTGCCACCAGGCCAGCGGCGGCAGCGTGCTGGTCGTCTCGGCCAGTTCGGCGAGCACGTACTCCCCGTCGGCCGTCCACACGCGCAGCCGGTCCCGCGAGTAGCCGCCCGCCACGGTCACCGGCAGCGGCGCCGGCGAGCCCGGCAGCGTCACCGCACCGACCAGGCGGTCGTCCTCCCGGTCGGCGTGGAGCCGCTGGAAGCGGGCCCGCGGCAGGGTCACCCGGCGGCCGTCGACGCCCTCGCCGGCCTGCGCGCCGTCCGGTGTCCGCGTGGTACGCCAGCCGACCAGCCCGTCCCGCCAGCCCAGCGGTGATCCGGCGAACTCCCGGGGTGCCGGCCGCAGCACGCACGCCTCGGCGACGAGCCGGTCACCCGGGGCGGTGAAGAAGGCCGGCATGCTGACCCGCCCGGCTTCCCCGGTACGCGGATCGAACTCCCGCCACCGCCATTCCCACTCGCCGGACGCGCCCTGGACGTGCTCGCACCGCCAGAACGCCTGCCCGTCACCGGCCACCGGATACATGTCGGCGGGCCCCCGTGCGTCACCGGGATGCACGGGCCGGGCGCCGGTGGTGAGACCTCCGCCCGGAACGGGCAGCGGCTCCATCGGCACGCCCCACCCGGCGCGGCCGGACCGCCACTCGCCGTCCACCAGGTCGTCCGGTCGCGACGACCAGTAGGCGGCCGGTCCGCTCTCCCCGTTCCACGCGACCAGCAGCTCGCCGTCGGTGTAGAGGCAGGACGGCTGCGAGTAGTGCCGGGGCGCGTGCGGATGGCCCTGCGGCGGGTAGCGGAAGAGGTGCTCGGTCACCGTGCCGCCGGGCGCGATGACGTGTGCCGTCTGGAGGTCGAACACCACCAGCTCGGGCCACGCCTCACCGATCCGGATGGTCTTGGTCGCTCGCGCGGCCGCCTCGTACGCCGGCCAGGACAGCTCGGTCAGCAGACCGCCGCGCAGGGTCCGCGCCAGAACGGCCGGCACGTCGATGTCCGGCAGCCGCCGGAACCCGTCGGGGGCGAGCGCCATCCCGGCCGCCGACCACAGCGGGGCCAGGCCGGTCAGGTCGGCGTCGAGGCTGGTGACCGTGCCGTCACCGGACCGGGCCGACTGCTCCCTGATCATCTCGACCAGGACCTCGCGAACACCGGCGGCGCCGAACGCCTGCTCCAGGGTCTGCTCGGGCAGTGCCGGACTGGTCAGCGCCTCACCGGTGCGCAGTCGCAGCAGAGCCGTCCGGACGCTGGAGGCGAGCATCGGGCGCAGTGTCCGGTCGGCGGCGACGGCGGCCAGGTCGCGACGGCCCTCGCCCTCGTCGGTCGCCCAGCTCGCGAGGTCGAACCCGTTCGCGACGTGCTGCGAGCCGACCCGGGCCGGCAC
This sequence comes from Actinoplanes aureus, assembly GCF_015704865.1. Classification (GTDB taxonomy): domain Bacteria; phylum Actinomycetota; class Actinomycetes; order Mycobacteriales; family Micromonosporaceae; genus Actinoplanes; species Actinoplanes aureus. Next base: position 191,004 of record NZ_JADQTO010000005.1, read on the forward strand.
GCCGCCGGCGAGGCACAGGTCGAGCACGTCGAGCTCGGTGCCCCACGGCGCGGGCGAGACCTGCAGCCCGTCCTCGCCGGCCAGCCTCGGCAGCAGCCGCTCCACCAGCGACAACAGGAGCGCGTTGCGCCGCTTGCCCCGCCGGCCGGCGAGCACCCGCTCCAGCCACCGGCTCGCCGAACCGGCCGCCGGCGCGCCGGCGATCAGGTCGGCGGCCGCACCGGACGCCTCCAGCAGCTCGATCCACTGCGTAGTCATGTCGGTGCCGTAGCCCGGCGGCTCCGGCACGATCGCCAGCAGCCGGGCCCGCACCGTCGCCTCCCGCTTGCCGAGCCGGACCAGACTCCGCCGGTACGACTTCCAGACCGAGGGCGTGGCCCGGGACATCGCGGGATAGGCGAGCAGCCGGGTGACCACCTCATCGGCCTGCTGCTCGGGGTCGAGCCCGGCCGCCTTCGCCAGGCGTGCCAGGTCGGCGGCCATCGACGCGTGCGGCGCCAGCCCACCGGCCACCCGCCGCAGGGCGAGGGTCTTCACCAGCTCATACGCCTCCGCCGCCGGCCGCCGGTCGACCACCCCGCGCGCGTACTCCGCCAGCATCGCGGCGGTCAGCGCCCCGGCGAACGCGAACTCCAGATGCACGTCGCGCACCCGGTCCTCGTCGACGGTCAGCCCGTGCACCTGCTCGGCGCGCCGGGCCTCGGTGAAGCAGGTCCCGGCCATGCGCTGGTTGTCGGCGGCCAGGAAGGCCCGGCCCGCCTGCTCCCAGAAGGTCGGCAGGAACGCCGGCGCGGCGGCACCCAGCCGCCCGGCCAGCACCTCGTAGCCGTCCTTGGCGTTGCCCGGCTTGCTCCGGGCGGCCCGGGCGAGCTTCTCCATCTCCTTGACGAGCGCGAGGGCGTGCCGCCCGTTGGCCGGGTCGTGCACGAGCGCCCAGGCCGGGAAGCCGAGGGCCTGCCGGCGGGCACTGCCCACCGCGACCGGCTCGGACAACGGCTGGAAGCCCAGGAAGTCCATGGTGAGGTCCTCGGCCGGCCCGAGGGTCGCCCCGACGAGCCGCACCACCGTGCGGCCTGCCAGTGCCTCATGCCGGTACGCCCGCGCGGTCATCGCGTCGATCCCGGCGCCCTGGGCCGGACCGGGCAGGATCGCTCCCGCCTCCAGCAGCGTCTCGCTCACCGGCCCTCCTCCTCGACGACCCGTCCCGCGTACAGCGTCGCGGCCATGCGCATCCCCTCCGACCACGCCACCGGCGGCACGTCACCGGTGGCGATCGCCTGCCCGCCCGCGTCGGTGAACGTCAACTCGAACGTCTCCGTCTCATAGGACGGCTCGCCGTCACCGATCCACACCGACGCGACGATCGTGCGGCCCGCCTCCCACACCCGGCAGACGGCCGTGCCGCCCTGCACCCGGTAGCCGGCCGAGGTGGCCCGCGACTGCGCGTGCCGCAGCTCCTTGAACCGGGCCCCGGCATATCGGCGCAGCTCCCGCCGCTGATCCGCCTCCGTGGCCGGCTTGCGCCACACCTCCCGGAAGAGCTGCACCAGTCCCTGCTGCACACCGAGGTCGGCGGCGAACTCACGAAGATCGTCCAGATCGGGCAGCAGCACCGGATGCGGGATGGCGACCGTCTCGGCGGTGATCCGCGCGGACTCGCCGTCGAGGTCGACGACGCCCAGGCCCTTGGCCTCGTCGGCGTCGCGCAGCAGGCCGGCCGCGGCCACGTCCCACGCACCGCCGGTCACCGGCACCACCACCGCGTCACGCAGCAGCGCCCGCCACGCGTCGTCGGCCCAGACCTGTGCGATCACGGCGGCCGGCACCGGCAGCGACCGGATCATCCACAGCTCCGCCTCCGCGCGGCAGGACGCCTCGTGCCGGCCCAGCCACTCGACGAGCTGCCGGAGGCCGATCACCGCCTCATGATCTTTCAGCGCCTTGGGCATGCTCTTGAGCGGCTTGCCCCGGACGGTCCGCGCGACGACCTTGCCCCGGTCGACGCTCACCTCATAGTCGGCACCTGCCGGCACCCAGCCCATCGACATCCCCTCACCGAAGCGTGCCGCGGATTGTGCCAGCCGGGACCGACATTTTCGCCGAGGCCCGAAGTGAACCGGTTCAGAAGGTGCGAGCCAAGCTGATTGACAGACATCGATGGAGCGCTTAGCGTCGCAACGGGAAAGCGCTTACCCGCACTACAAGGCCATCGGGCGATCCCCGCGTCCGTAGCGCCGTCCCCCAAGTCCACCGTCCCCACGGAGGCATCCCCATGTTCCAGAGAACCCGCTCCAGGGCCACCGCCGCGCTCTCGGCCGGTGTCCTGCTGGCCGGCGGCCTGGTCGCCGCCGGCCAGTCCCCGGCGCTGGCCGCCGAGTCCAGCCCGGTCGGTTTCGCCGGCCTCAACGGCGGCACCCCCGGCGGCTCGGCGGGCACCGTGGTCACCGTGACCTCGGCGTCCGCGCTGAAGTCGGCGCTCAGCTCGAGCACCTCGCAGACCGTCCGCGTGTCCGGCCTGATCTCGATCTCCGGCATGTACAACGTGGCGTCCAACAAGACGGTCATCGGCGTCGGTTCCGGCTCCGGCATCACGGGCGGCGGCCTCAACCTCTCCGGCGTGCGCAACGTGATCCTGCGCAACCTGGTGTTCCGCAACGCGAGCGACGACTCGATCAACATCCAGAGCGGCACCACGAACGTCTGGGTCGACCACAACGACCTGGCCAACGGCTACGACGGACTGATCGACATCAAGCGCGGCTCCGACTACATCACCGTCTCCTGGAACCGCCTGCACGACCACGACAAGTCCATGCTGCTCGGCCACGACGACGGCAACGCCTCGCAGGACCTGGGCAAGCTGCGCGTCACCTATGTGCACAACTGGTTCGACGGCACCGGCCAGCGCCATCCGCGTGTCCGCTTCGGCAACCCGGTCCACGTGCTGAACAACTACTACTCCAACATCGGTTCCTACGGCGTCGCCTCGACCATGAACGCCGGCGTCTTCGTCGAACGCAACTACTTCGAGAACGTCGGCAGCCCCACGATCACCCAGACCGGCGACTCCGACCCCGGCAACCTCAAGGTGCTCAACAACTACAAGGTCAACTCCGGCACGGAGCAGGTTCGCAACGGCGCCAGCGTCGCCGCGATCCCCTACTCCTACACGCCGCAGGCCAACAACACCGTCAAGGCCACCGTCGTGGCCGGCGCGGGCACCGGCAAGATCTGACACCCCCCAGCAATGCCCGCCCATCCCCCAGGGCGGGCATTGCACTTTTTAGAGGTACGGGTAACCGCACAGTCCCGCCGAGCCACGCGGCCCAGGCATCGCGCACGGCCGCCACGCGACCGCCGGGCCCATGCAGCGGGGCCGGCTCAAACCAGCCGCAGCCGCCGCCCCGCGACCCCGACCTGGACCCGCTGCCCCCACGACAGCTCCAGCGCGTCCGACTCCAGCCCGTCGGCGAAGACCACCAGCCGTTCCGACTCGCTGGTCAGCTCCAGCTCCTGCCGGCCGTCCAGCAGACCGGCGACCAGCGAGACCCCGGTGGCGGGGGAGGGCCAGGCCTCCCGCACGAACCAGCACAACCCGGGTTCCTCCGGCGCCGGAGCCGCCGGCGCACCGGCCCGCGACAACGCGATCGACGCGCACCAACCGGTCGCACCCGTTCCGGTGCCGACGATCAGGCCCGAGGACGACTGCCGCTCCCGCCGCCCGTCCGGCGCGCCCAGCACGTACCTCGCTGACTGGTGCCCGGCGTGACCGACATAGATCTCGTTGAGCCCATAAAGCTCCTGCCCGTCGTCGAGCCGCGCGACCACCATCGTGCGTTCCCGCGCCGTGAGCGGGCCGCGCAGCAGCCCGGCCATCGCACTCGCGCGATGCCGGACCAGCACGCCCGGGTTGCGGCCCGGCGCCGGGTCGACACCGATCACCGGCTGCCCGTCGAGGTACTTCGCCACGTTCGCCACCAGGCCGTCTTGGCCGACGGCGACCACCACGTCCTCCGGTGCGAAGAGGAACCGCGGCAGGTCGGCCCGCTCCACCTGGCCGCGCCGCCAGTCGCCCGGCACCGCGGCGCCCACCTCGGTGAGCGCCGCCTGCAACGCCGCATGCCGCTCGGTCACCTCGTCCAGGTCGCGGCCGCGCCGGCGCAGGAAGAACGCGGCCGCACCGCGGGTGCCGTGCCGGGCGAGCAGTTCGTCCAGCTCGCTGCGCCGCGACACGACCACCACGCGCGGCGGCAGGATGCTCATCCGAGCCGCCCGACCAGCTTGCTGACCAGGTCCGGGGTCACCGTGATCTCGCCGATCTGGGGCAGCTGACCGGCGAGTTCCCGGAGCGCGAGCGCCTGGAGCACGGCCGGCGGCAGATCCCGGTACGCGGCCAGCCGTGCGGCCTCCGCCTCCGCCTCGGCCAGTCCGACGACCCGGGCTCCGGCGGCGCGGGCGTCGTCGCGTACCCGGGTCGCGTCCGCCTCGGAGCCGGCCCGCCGGCGCATGCCTTCGGCCGCGGCCACGCTGGCCACCTCTTCGCGGTCCGCCTCCGCCCGCGCCGCCACCAGCCGCGTCTCGGCGTCCAGTTCGGCCTCGCGGCGGGTGTTGGCGCCGTGCTGCTCGACGAGTTCCTGCTCGCGGCGGGCCAGCTCGATCTTGCTCTGCAGCTCGTTCTCGGCGATCGCCTGTTCCTGCTGCACGGCGTGCGCGCGCCGCGCGTACGTCGCCCGGTCCGCCTCCTGTTGCACCTGCTCCCGGGTCGGGGTCTGCAGGGCCCGCTCCAGATCCGGCTCCGGCCGGATCGCCACCACCCGCGCGCTGACCACCGACACCCCGGTCTCGGTCAGCCGCGGATCTGCGGCCAGCGCGCCGGCGACCGACTGGCGCACCCCGGCGATCCCGGTGGTCAGCGCCTCGGCGAGCGGCAGCCGCGCCAGCAGGTCCAGTGCCGGCTGCTGGGCCAGCTCGGCGAGCAGTCCGGCCACCTGGTCCAGCGGCTGCCCACGCCAGGTCCCCCGGTACGGGTCGATCGAGAAGTCCAGCCGCGCCGCGGCCGCCGCCGGGTCGCTCACCCGGTAGGTCACCGTGGCCTGCACGGTCACGTCGGCGAAGTCCTCGGTGCGGGCGTGGAAGAGCAGCGGCAGCTCGCGGTCGTCGACCGGCACTTCGGACAGTGCCGCGGTCAACGGCCGGTACCAGAACGACAGCCCCGTCCCGGCCCGCTTCGCCTTGCCGCGCACCGTGTGACCGACCCAGGTGGTCGGCGCCGCCCGCAGGTGCCGCAGGTGCAGCCGTCGTGTCACGTCAGCCATGTCATCCCCCTTATTCGTCAAACTGACGATAAAGCCGTGGGGTTATTATCGTCAACATGACGCTAAACACGGCGGCGGTCACCGTGGACCTGGTGCTGCTCACCATCCGGCAGGGCGCCCTACGGGTTCTGTTGATCACCCGCGGCATCCCGCCCCACCGGGGGAAGTGGGCGCTGCCCGGCGGCTTCGTGCTCCCGGACGAGGACCTCGACGGCGCCGCCATGCGCGAGCTGCGCGAGGAAACCGGCCTCGACCCGCGCGCCGGCCACCTCGAGCAGCTGGGCGCCTACGGCACGCCCGGCCGCGACCCGCGCGGCCACGTCGTCACCATCGCCTACCTGGCCTTACTGCCCGACCTGCCGGCTCCGGTCGCGGGCAGCGACGCCGCCCTGGCCGCCTGGCGCACTCCGGAGGAGAGCACCGGCCTCGCCTTCGACCACGACCGCATCCTCGCCGACGGCCTGGAACGCGCCCGCGCCAAACTCGAGTACACGCCGCTGGCCACCGCCTTCTGCCCGCCCGAGTTCACCGTCGCTGAACTGCGCGAGGTCTACGAAACCGTCTGGCGTACCCGGCTCGACCCGCGCAACTTCCACCGCAAGGTCACCACCGCCGAAGGCTTCATCGAACCCACCGGCAACACCGCGATCCGCGACCGCGGCCGCCCGGCCCAGCTTTTCCGACGCGGCCCGGCCGCGCTCCTGCACCCACCCTTGCTGCGGGGTACGAGCCAGCGCGGCTAGCGAGCGGCCTCCTTGGCCCACCGGTCCAGCGCGGCCCGGTCCTTGGAGATCCCGCGCGGCCACAGCCGGTCGACCAGCACCCGGTAGCCGTCGGCCGGGCCGGCGTCGTCGTGGACGCGTTTCACCTGGAACGCCATGCCCGGCATGGTAGCCACCCGCATGGGCCCGGCGGTCGCGTTGCGGCCCGGGCCCGGCAGGCGGCCGCGCGGAGCGGGCGGGACGGGCCTGATTCTCGGGGACGGCCGGTCTCGCGTACCTCTGCGGGGTGATCGGGGGGTGGCGGTTGTTGCGGCCGTAAGCCGTATCGCTACCGTGTTGAAAATGAAAATCGCTTTTACCGGTAAGGGCGGCAGCGGCAAGAGCACCATGGCCGCCCTCTTCGTCAATCACCTGCGCGCCGCCGGGCAGCGGGTGCTCGCGGTCGACGCGGACGTCAACGTCCACCTCGCGCCGCTGCTCGGTGTCGCCGGCGAGCCGGCGGCCGCGCTGTCGCACCCGGACAACGTGCGGAGCGTGCGCAGCCACCTGATCGGCACCAACCGGCTGATCGGCGGGGTCGAGCACTTCGTGCCGACCACGCCGCCGGGGCCGGGTTCGCGGCTGGTGACGCTCGCCGGGGACGATCCGATCCTGGTACGCCACGCGGCGGCGCTCGACCCGCGGACGCACGTGGTGCACGTCGGCACCTACGAGGCGAAGGACATCGGCGCGGGCTGCTACCACGGGCACCTGGCGATCCTGGAGAACCTGCTGTCGCACCTGAGCCTGGATGCGGGCGACTGGGTGGTGTGCGACATGGTCGCCGGCACGGACGCGTTCGCGAACTCGCTGCACGCCCAGTTCGACCTGATCGTGGTGGTGGCCGAGCCGACCCCGGAGTCGGTGTCGGTGGCCCGGCGCTACCGGGAGCTGGCCGGGGCGGCCGGGGTGGCCGACGTGCTCGCGGTGGTCGGCAACAAGGTCGCCGACCAGGTGGACCGGGACTATCTGGCACGCGAGCTGGGCGGGGCGCCGCTGGCGGTGCTGACCAGTCAGGCGGGGCTGCGCCGGGCGCGGCAGGCCGGTGTTCCGCCGCGGCTGGAGGATCTCGACGACGCGTCCGCGCTGCGGCGCATCGCGGACTACGCGCGGCCGATGGCCGCCGGGCGGCGAGCGGAGTTGATGCGTACGCTGCACCTGCGCCTGGCCGGCAAGGGCTGGGTGCGCAGTGCCCACGGCGACGTGACCAGCCAGCTCGGCCCGGTGCCGGTCTGACCGGATTCCGGCGAAGGGCCGGTGCCGCCGCCGGGATTGCGCGACGCTCGGCTGATGATCTGCACCGCGGACCGGTACGCCTGGTTCCCGGCCCGGTACGCCCGGTTGAGCCGCTCGTACTGCCTGACCCTGGTCGCCGACCTGCCGGTCCCGGAGGTGGTTCGCCGCCTCGGCGGGCGCGACCCGGTCGAGATGCCGGGCCTGGCCGTGGTGCACGACAACGCCGAGAAGATCGCCGCCGGGCTGCCGCTGGAGCTCGCCCGGACGACCGGTGAGCTGCCGCGGGAGTACGCCGGATTCGCCGGCCGGCTGGCACACGAGCACCTGGTGGCGATCGCCCCGGTGAACGGCTGGACGCTGCTGGTGGAGACGCGTGACTTCGCGGGCGTCGACCCGGACCGGGCGGCGCGGCTGTCCCGGGGCGTGACCCTGGTCGCGCACAGTGCGTCGGCGGCCGGGCGCCGGTTCCTGTGGATGTACGACGGGACGATGCGCCTGACCTTCGATCCCGGTGACCCGGCGTCACCGGAAGGACCGGAACGGGAGGTGCAGCGGCCGATCCTGGCCGAGGCCGGGTTCCCGGGTACCGGCCCGGGCCCGGCCCTGGCGTACGCGGACTACCTGACCGGGGTGCGGTTCGACCCGGAGACCCTGGTCGACGCCTTCTACCTGTGCGTCACCGCGCCGTGAACCCGGCTGTCCGGGTCGACGTGCACCGTGGCACCGGTCAGCCGGGGCATGTGGTGGGTGAGCCGGTGCTCGGCGTCGGCGGCGATCTCGTGGGCGGCCAGCAGGGTGAGCCCGGCGTCGACGACGATGCCGGCCTCGGCGTGCAGCCGGTGCCCGATCCAGCGCAGACGCAGCCCGGAGACGTCGTGGACGCCGGGGACCGTACGCAGCTCGTGCTCGGCCCGGTCGACCAGCTCCGGGTCGACCCGGTCCATCAGCCGGTGGTAGATCTCGCGCGCGGCGTCCTTGAGCGCGAACCCGATGGCGACCGTGATGGCCAGGCCGACGACCGGGTCGGCCCAGGTCCAGCCGGCCCAGGCACCGGCCGCGGCGAGCACCACGGCCAGCGAGGTGTAGCCGTCGGTGCGGGCGTGCAGGCCGTCGGCGACCAGGGCGGCGGACCCGATGCGCCGGCCCACGGTGATCCGGTAGCGGGCGACCAGCTCGTTGCCGGCGAAGCCGATCAGGCCGGCGGCGAACACCCACGGCAGGTGGGTCATGGTGCGCGGTTGCAGCAGCCGGTCGACCGCGAACCAGGCGGTGGCGACGGCCGAGGCGGCGATCACGGCCACGATGACCAGACCGGCGAGATCCTCGGCGCGGCCGAAGCCGTACGTGTACGCGCGGGTGGCGGCGCGGCGCCCGAGCCAGAACGCGATGGCCAGCGGCACGGCGGTGAGCGCGTCGGCGGCGTTGTGCAGGGTGTCGCCGAGCAGCGCGACCGAGCCGGAGGACGCGACGATCAGGGCCTGCGCCAGCGCGGTCACGGCGAGCACGCCGAGGGAGACCCAGAGGGCGCGCATCCCCGCACGGGACGCTTCCAGGGCGGGCGCGTGGTGGTGGTGACCGTGCATGCCCGCATAATATGTGCTCATGCGCGCACGCGACAACGTTGCAAATGCCAATGACCTGCATGAACGTCTGCTGGGCGAGGCCGGGATGCTGCTCGGCATGCTGGCCGACGTCACCCGGCTGCGGCTGATGGGCGTGCTGCTCGGCGGCGAGCGGGACGTGACCGCGCTGACCGAGGCGGTCGGCGCGGCCCGGCCCGCGGTCTCCCAGCACCTCGGCAAACTGCGGCTGGCCGGCCTGGTGACCACCCGCCGGGAGGGCCGCCGGGTGGTCTACGCGGTCGCCGACCCGCACGTGGCCCGGCTGGTCACCGAGGCACTGCACGCCGCCGAGCACCGGGTCTCCGACCGGCCCGGCCACCACGACGCGGTGCCCGTGCCCCGCCACGCGTGAGCCCGGCGCCGCGGCCGCGTCACACCGGGTCGAAATCCTGCGGAGCCTCGGCGTAGCGGGCCTGGAAGGCGGCGTCGAGCACGGCGTCGTCCGGCATCAGCCGGAAGTACGCGCCGGACAGCCGGTCCTCGGCGTCCTCCTCGTCACTGTCGCTGGAGGCCGCCGGGAGCTCCTCGATGAGGGAGGCCAGAGCGTCCAGTTCGAAGTAGCGGGCGCCGGCCGCGGCCGCCGCGAGTTCGGCGGGCGCACAACTGTCCGCCGCGTGGTTCGGGCCGCCGTTCTGCACCATGCCGTCGACGAGCAGCAGGGCACCCAGGTGGCGGTCGCCGACGCCGGTGCCCGCACCGACGCAGGCCCGGTTCCAGACGTCCCTCAGTACGTCGCTAGCAGTCACCCCGCCATTGTGCAATGTCGGGTAGATTGGGCGCGCGCGTTCGGGTACGCGCCGCGACTCGCCGGAAGGCCCGAGGCCACCCCACGGATGCCGATGCTCCGTGTGCCCGTGCGAGTCCGGGCGCCGAGCTGAGGTGCTCCGATGAAGACATTGCCCGACAACCCCGACCTCGACCACCTGCGCCGCCAGGCGAAGAACCTGCTCGCCGGCCTGCGCGACTCCCGGCCCGGGACGACGCTCGCCGAGGCGCAGGCGTCGCTCGCCGAGCAGTACGGGTTCCGCACCTGGGCAGACCTGAAAGCCGAGGTCGACCGCCGGCGGGGCGGGGCCGAGGTGGCCGACCCCTCGCTCGCCACCCGGATCGCCGACCGGTTCGGTCTGGGCCCGGTGACCGGCGAGATGCGCTCGCTGTCCCACCCCGACGAGGTGGGGCGGCGCTGGCTGCTGCCGACCGCCCGCGGCCGCTGGACGGCACGGACCGTCGACGACGTGTACCCGGTGACCGACGGCGAGGAGAACGCCCTGTTCCAGGAGGCGGCGGCCCGAGCCGGGGTGCTGCTGCCGGCTCCGGTGCGCGGCGTGTCCGGGGCGGTGGTCGAGCGGATCGGCGGCAGCGGCTGGCGGGTGTACGAGTGGCTGCGTACCGGCCCGCCGCTGGCCGCACCGGTCAGCGCGACCGTCACCCGCGAAGTCGGCACGGTCCTGGCCACGATTCACGGGCTGGCGCTGCCGGTGGACCGGGTCTGCCCGTGGAGTTCGACGCGGCTGTCCGCCCGTACCTGGCCGGAGTGGGTGGACCTGGCCGCCGCCAAGGGTGCGGCGTGGACGCCGGTTCTGGCCGCCGCGCTGCCCACCCTGCTCGAACTGGAGTCGATCAGCGGCACGCCGGACCGCCCGGTGTGGTGTCACAACAACCTCAACCCCGGCAACGTACGCGTCGGCCCCGGCGGCCGCCTCGTCGTCACCGGGTGGGAGCACGCGGCCGGTCTGCCGCCGGCCTGGGAGTTGTGCTCGGCGCTGGCGAACTGGGCGGTGGCGCCCGGTGGCGCGGTCAACGTCCGGGGTGCCCGGGCCCTGGTGGCCGGCTACCGGGAACGCGCGGGTTCGCTGCCGTCACTGAGCCTGGGCACGTTCCGCGGCACGGCGACCGCTCTGCAGAACTACGTGGCCGGCCAGATCGACCTGGCGCTCGACGCGGGCGACGAGCCCGGCCACGCCGAGCGCAGCGTGCGCCACCTGCTCACCCACCTGCCGTCCCGGTCGACGTTCCAGCACCTCCTGGCGGCGATCCGCTGAGCTACTGGTCAGCAATCGAGAAGCGGGGGAGGTGCCGCCGGAAATAGCGTTCGGCGTGGGCGGAGCGCCCCCTGACCAGGAGGTTGCGATGAGCGGCAGCAAGTGGATCCGGCAGTTCCACCGCTGGATGGCGGTCTTCTTCACGGTGACCGTTCTGGCCACCGTGGTGGCGCTCGCGCAGAAGGATCCGGTGGTCTGGGTGTCCTATGTTCCGCTGCTGCCGCTCGGGCTGCTCTTCTTCACCGGGCTCTACCTGTTCACGCTGCCGTACCTGATCAAGCGACGGTCCGCGACCGGCGGGCGGCCGGATTGAGCCGTGCCGCTCCCGGTGGTCGCGCTGGGGCGTCTCGCCGTGGGGTGATCGCGTGGCTGGGCGGGACGGTCCCGGTTCGGCGGGACGGCCGGTCACTCGTACCCCTCAATGGGGTTCGACGCCGAAGGCGACGTCCAAGCGGTAGCGGCTGCCCGCGTAACGTGACTCGCTCAGCTCGACCGGCTGCTGGCGCTGGTCCAGGATGAGGCGTTCCTCGACGAGCAGTGCCGAGCCGGCCGGGACGCCGAGTTCGCGGGCGTCGCCGGCGGTCGCGGACTGGGCGGTCAGGGTGGCGCTGCCGCGGACCAGGGTGTGGCCCAGCGCGCCGAGTGCCTCGTGGACCGAGCCGGTCAGGTCGGCCTCGAGCAGTGCGGACAGTGAGCCGGGGTAGACGGCTCGTTCGAAGGCGATCGGCTCGTCGTCGGCGAGCCGGACCCGGTGGATGGCGACGACCTCGCCCTTGCGCAGGCGCAGCCGGTTGATCTCGGCGGCGGTGGCCGCGCGCAGCTCGGCGAGCACCACCCGAGAGCTGGGGTGGCGGCCCTGCTTGCGGATCTCCTCGCTGAGCCGGACCAGGTGGTCGGCGCGCCGCGGTCCGGTCGGCGCGGCCACGAAGGTGCCGCGGCCCGGCGCCCGGTACGCCAGCCCGTCGTTGACCAGCTGCGTCACCGCGGCGCGGGCGGTCATCCGGCTGACGCCGTGCTCGCGGGCCAGCTCGGGTTCCGAGGGCAGCGGGTCGTGCGGCTGCGACTGCGCGATCTGCCGCCGGAGCGCCTGCTCGATGCGGAAGTAGCGCGGTGCGAAATCGGGGGCCCCGGACATGGGGACACCCTAGCGGCTCGAACCTGTCTAGACAGCTGACTGTCTAGACAGGTACCGTCGGCTCATGAACTTCACCGTGGCGCAGATCGCGAAGATGATCGATCACTCCATCCTCCGGCCCGAATTCACCGTGCGGGACGTGCGCGAGGGCTGTGCGATCGCGGTCAAGTACGACGTGGCCTCGGTCTGCGTCCGCCCGTGCGACGTGCCGGTGGCGGTCGAGGAGGTGCGGGGCAGCGGTGTGCGGGTCGGCACCGTGATCGGCTTCCCGCACGGCACCAGCCCGACCGCCGTCAAGGTCGCCGAGACCGCGCTCGCCGTCGAGCAGGGCGCCGCCGAGATCGACATGGTGATCAACGTGGGCTGGCTGCGCTCCGGCGACGTCGCCGCCGTGGAGCAGGAGATCAAGGAGATCGTGGTCGCCGCCGGTGACGCGCACGTCAAGGTCATCCTGGAGACGGCGTACCTCACCGACGAGCAGAAACTGGCCGCCTGCCGGGCCGCCGAGCGGGCCGGCGCGGCCTTCGTGAAGACCTCGACCGGCTTCGCGCCGACCGGCGCCACGGTGGACGACCTCGCCCTGATGCGCTCCGCCGTGTCGCCGAAGGTGCAGGTCAAGGCCTCCGGCGGGATCCGTACGCTGGACGCGCTGCTCGCCATGACGTCGCTGGGCGTGGCGCGCTTCGGCTCGTCCGCCACCGCCGAGATCCTCGAGGACGCGTCCCGGCGTCACCTCACCCGCAGCGGCGGCAGCGCCTCGCTGATCGCCTGACGGGCCGCGTCGCGCAGATCCTCCACGCTCGCGAATTCCGCCGGATCGAGCGGCGCCAGCACCTCGATCCGCATGTCGGCGCGGTCGCGCAGCACCAGACCGTGCTTGGGCAGTGCCCGCCCGGTGCCGTGCACCGCGATCGGGAAGACCGGCACGCCGTGCCGGACCGCCAGGTCGAAGGCGCCGTTCTTGAACGCCTGGAGCGCGCCGTCCGGGCTCCGCCGGCCCTCCGGGAAGATCATGATCGGTGAGCCGGCCGAGAGCAGCCGATCGCAGTGCTCCATCATCCGGCGTACCGACGCGCCGCTGCCTCGCACCAGCGGTACGTACCCGTTGAGCCGCATGTTCCAGCCGATCACCGGGACCTTGAAGATCTCCTGCTTGGACACCCACTTGAACGGCCGGAACAGTCCGAACAGCACCAGGATGTCGACGAGCGACGCGTGGTTGGCGACCAGGACCGCCGCCCCGCGCCACGGCAGCCGGTCGCGGCCGCGGACTCGCAGCCGCCACAGCGGGTTCAGGTAGACGTAGCAGATCGCCCACGCCGACGAGTACAGGTGCAGCACCACCCGCCGCCGATCGAACGGCAGGGTCACCAGCCAGACGGCGAGCGCTCCGAGGAAGAACACCGGAGACGTGATCCCGATGAATGCCCAGAACGCCACCGAGAAGACGCGCAGCATGCCGTCATCTTCTACCATCCTGCGATGTTCACGTACGCGCGGCTCTTCTTCCGGTACCTGTTCGGCGACCCGCTCCCGGAGACACCCGAGTTCGACTCCGATCGGGCCATGAACGACCACGCGCTTCTCGAGGCGCGCGAGCGGGCACGCCACGGTGACTGGCAGGCGGCCCGCAAGGTGGTCGAGGACGCGGGCGACGACTGGGAGCTTCGTGGCCGCCGCGTCGGGGTGCTCAGCGACCTCGCCGCAAAGGAGGACGGCTGGCTCTACGCGTGGCTGCGGGCGGCGCCGTTGGATCCGTCCGCGGTGCTGATCCAGGCGACGATGCTGGGACAGCGGGCCGGTGAGGCGCGCGGCAGTGCGTCGGCGGCCGAGACCACAGCCGAGCAGTTCGCCGGATTCGAGCAGCTGTCGGAGGCGTCAGCCCAGGTCAGCGCGCGGGCGCTGGCTCTCGCCGCTCCGCACGACCCGCTGCCGTTCGTGGAGCTGATGGGTGCCATGTTCGCCGACCGGGGAGCCCGGACGGCGTCCTTCGACGAGGTGTTCGACGAGGGGCGGCGGCGGGATCCGTACAACTTCGACCTGCACCTGACCGCGATCAGCCTGCGCTGCCAGAAGTGGGGCGGCTCGCACGAGCTGATGTTCGGGACCGCGCGCCAGGTGGCCGAGGCCGCGCCGCCCGGGCACAGCGCGGTGATGCTGCCGCTGTTCGCCCACTTCGAGTACGCGATGATCGAGTTCGGCTGGGGCGAGCGCACCGCGAAGACGCTGAAGGCGCACCGCCGCTACTTCACCCGGCCCGAGGTGCGGCAGGAGATGGACCACTGGATCGCCAAGTGGCGTGCCGGGACGCCGGGCCCGGCGAAGCTGGCGACCTGCCGGCAGTGGCAGGCGCTGTACTACTGCCTGGCCGGCCGGCGCCAGGAGGCGAAGACGGTCTTCGATGAGATCGGCCAGTACGTGAACGCGACGACGGCGTGGGCGTACTTCTGGTCCGGGAGCGAATACGGCTATCTGAAGGGCTGGATGTGGGCCAACCGGATCTGACTTTCTGGTCTACGATCCGGCGATGTTTTTCTATGCGCGGGTCTTTCTGCGGCACTTCTACGGCAGCCCGCTGCCGGAGGCGCCGGAGTTCGACGACGACAAGGCTCCGATGGAGCCGTTCGTGCGTGACGCCGTGGAGCGGGTGCGTGCCGGGGACTGGTGGGCCGGCCGCAAGCTGATCGAGGACGCCGGTACGGACTGGGATGTCCGGGACTGGCGGATCAGCGCGCTGGCCAGCATGGCCGCCGAGGACGACCGCTGGCTGTACGCGTGGTTGCGTGCCGAGCCGTCGGATCCGGCGGCGGTGCTGATCCAGGCGATGCTTCTGCACCAGCAGGCCGCGGACGCCCGCGGTTCCGCGTCGGCGGCACACACCTCGGCGGAGCAGTTCCAGAACTTCCGGGCGCTCTCCGACGCGGCCGCGCAGGTCGGCCGGCGGGCGATGGCGCTGGCCGGGCCGTACGACCCGGTGCCGTGGAGCACGATGCTGAGCACGATGTTCGCCGACCGCAACGCCGTGGAGCAGTCGTTCGACGAGGTGTTCAACGAGGGGCGGCGGCGGGATCCGTACAACTTCGACCTGCACCTGACGGCGACCACGCTGCGCTGCCAGAAGTGGTACGGCTCGCACGAGCAGATGTTCGCGATCGCCCGCGGTGTGGCCGCCGCCGCGCCACCCGGCCACAAGTCGACGCTGCTGCCGCTGTTCGCCCACTTCGAGTACGCGATGCGCGAGTTCTCCTGGGACGAACGCACCAAGCGGTCGCGAAGGCGCTGCGAGAAGTACTTCCGCCGCCCGGAGGTGGGGCAGGAGCTGGACCAGTGGATCGCCAAGTTCCGGGCCGGGTCACCGGGGGCGGGCCCGCTGTCCCTGTGCCGGCAGTGGATGGCGGTCTACTACAGCCTGGCCGGCCGGCGCAAGGACGCGAAGGTCGTCTTCGACGAACTCGGCCAGTTCCCGGACCCCAGCCACGAGTGGAACTACTTCTGGGGTGACCGGGAGTGGGGTTATCTGCAGAACTGGTGGTGGGCGAACGGCGTCCGCCCATAACCCGTGCTCAGGCGATCGGGGCCGCGACCGCCGCCTCGGTCGCTTCCGGGGTTGCTCTTCCTTCCGCCGGGGCCTGGCGGCGGCCCGGGACGGCGAGCAGGAGCAGACCCGCGGCGGCCCAGGCGGCCAGGGTCCACGCGGCGACCGCGCCGCCGGCCCCGTCGAAATACGCGACCGAACGCAGCAGCGTCGCCCCGGCTCCCGGCGGGAGCAGCTGGCCGATCGCGCCCCACGGCTGGGGAAGCAGCTCCGGTGCCGAGGCCACCGCGGAGAGCGGGTTGCCGAGCAGGAAGACCAGCAGCGCGCCGAGGCCCAGCCCGGCCCGGCCCAGCGCGGTGCCGAGCCCGGCCAGCGTGGCCGAGACGGCGAACGCCAGCAGGGCGAGCGCCCCGGCGCCGGCCAGGTAGCCGCCGGGCAGGATGTCGTAGCCCTGATGCAGGACCCAGGCGCCGCCGAGGCCGGCGAGTAGCGCGAACCCGGTCACCCCGGCCAGCCGGCCGGTACGCGACGCGACGGCCAGGGTCAGGATGATCCCGGCGACCATGCTGGTCAGGACGATGGGCAGGAACGCGGCGGCCAGTCCGGCACCGCGCGGGTCCCCGGAGTCGACCGGGACCACGTCGACGACCGGGCCGGGTGCCTGCTGGCTGAGCAGGGTGGCGACGGCGGGTGAGGCGGCCGAGGCGATGTGCAGGGTGACGCCGTCCGGGCCGGTGACGAAGGCCGCGTACGCCTCCCGGTCGCGCAGGGCCTGGTCGGCGGCGGCCGCGTCGCCCACCGTGGTGATCTCGAATCCGCCGGGCAGTTTCTGCTGGAGCTCGGCGGTGACCGCGGCCGCTGCCGGGCCGGTGACGACGACGGGCAGGTCGCGCGGGGCCGTGCGCAAGGACGGCCAGGCGAAGAAGGCGACCAGAGCGGCCTGGACCAGAACGACCACGACCGCGATGGCGAGGGGCCGGAGCTTGGCGTGCATGACTCGTCTCCTAAAACGAACGCTCATTCTCTTTGACTTGAGAATGACCCACACCGCCGCTCCTCGTCAAGAACGAGCGTTCGTTTTACAGTTGGCGCATGCCCCGAGTCTCCGAAGCCCACCTCGCCGCCCGCCGGCAGCAGATTCTCGACGCGGCAGCCCGCTGCTTCGTCCGCAACGGCTTCCACCAGACGTCGATGCAGGACGTGATCAAGGAGGCGGGTCTCTCGGTCGGCGCCTTCTACCGCTACTTCAAGAGCAAGAACGAGCTGATCACCGCCATCGCCGGCACGAAGATCGGCGAGGTCACCTCGATGCTGGACGACATGCTGGCGCAGGAGCCGACACCGGCCATCCCGGCGATCTTCGAGCGGATCCTGGAGATCATCGACACCAACGCCGGGGACGGCGGGACGGCTCGCATCGCCGTACAGGTCTGGGGTGAGGCCGTGCACGACGCCGAGGTCGGCGCCGTCGTCGCGGAGATCTACGGGCGGGTGCGCGCCCGCGCGGTCCGGATTGCGGAGGCGGCCAAGGAGGCCGGCCAGCTGCCCGCCGACGCGGACGCCGAAGGCGTCGGCGCTGCCCTGTTCGGGCTCATCCAGGGCTACATCCTGCAGCGCATCCTGGTCGGCGAGATCGACCGCAAGAGTTACGTGGCGGGCGTCCGCGCGCTGCTCGCGGCGCCCTGACCGGCCTCAGGTGCCGGCGAGGCGGCGGATGGCGGCGGTCAGGCCCGGTGCGTCCAGCTCGGACTCGGTGACCAGCGCCAGCAGGATGATGCCGTCGAGCAGGGCGCAGATGTCCCGGCCCGCGGCCGCTCCCACGTAGGGCTCCAGGATCTCGGGCAGGCCGCGCATCCACACCTCGGCGAGTGGCCGCAGGGCCTCGTCGCGGGCGGCCGCGACGCACAGCTCGTACTCGAGGCGGGCCTGGCGGCGATCGCCGAGGTACTCACACATCAGCCCGGTCAGGGCCTCGGCCACGTCCGGTGCCGACCGGAGCCGCTCCGCCCACTCGTCGAGGTCGGTCTGCAGCATGTCGACGGCGTGCCGCAGCCCGGCGGCGATCAGGTCGTCGAGGGTGGGGAAGTAGTAGGTGGTCGCGCCCAGCGGCAGGCCGGCCTTGGCGGCGACGGCCCGGTGCGTGGTCCGGCCGACGCCGGCCTCGGCGATGACCTCCATGGTGGCGACGGCGAGGGCGGCGCGGCGCGCCTCGGGGTCGCGGGCGCGTTGCGGGCGGCGGCCGGTCAATGGGCCGTCCCGCTGTTCAGGTTCAGCATGACGACTCCGGCGATGATGAGCGAGACCCCGGCCACCTTAACCAACGTGAACGGCTCGTCAAGGAAGAGCGCGCCGATGACCACGATCGCGGCGGTGCCGACCGCGGACCAGATCGCGTACGCCACGCCGACCTGTATGCCCTTCACGGCCTGCGCGAGCAGCACGAAGGAGATCACGTAACCGGCGAGGACGGCGATGGTGGGCCAGAGGCGGGTGAAGCCCTCGGTCGCCTTCATCAGGCTGGTCGCGAAGAGCTCGGCGGCGATGGCGGTGAACAGGAAGACGTACGGCACTGCGGAAACACCTTCGATTCATCTTGTACGAACGTACAAGTACGATCGTACAAGAAGGGTGGCTCCGGAGGCCAGACCATTTACGCGGGGCGCGTCCTGATGCCGAGATAGGTGAGCGGGCCCGGGTCCGGCACCGGCAGCACGGTGAATCCCAGCCGGTCGTAGAAGCCGCGTGCCTTCACGTTCGCGGTCACCATCCCGACGTGCACGCCCGGAGCGTCCACCACGTCCAGGAACCGTTCGATGAGCCGCCGCCCCCACCCCTGCCCCTGGTACGGCGGCAGCAGGTCGATGTGCAGGTGGGCCGGATAGCCGTCGAGCCCCGGCCCCAGCATCCGCTCCGGGTAGTAGTGCAGGGCCACCATGTCCTGCTCGGGCGTGCGCCCCTCCGCCGGCGGCACCGGGTAACGGTCGCCGACCAGCGGAATCCACTCGGCCCGGTAGCGGCGGGCGAACGACGCCGTGTCCGCCGTGCCGACCACGTACCCCACCGCCTCTCCGCCGTCGTCCAGCACGAATGCCAGGTGCGGCTCCAGGAACGCGTACGGGCCGGCGAACAGGTCGCCCATCAGGTCGTCGGTGGAGTACCGCCCGCGCGCGTCACCGCCGGCGTCGGCGGTGCGCACGCAGATGTCGTAGAGGGCGGTCCGGTCGGCGGGGCGGTACTGGCGGATCTCAGGCACGCCGCAGACGTTAGGCGGTGGAACCGCTTACAGCGCAAACGTCCAGGTAGTGCTGGTTGAACATGACACCCAGCACGTTGCCGAACGGGTCGATCACCGACGCGGTGACGAAGCCGGGCCCGCGCTCGATCGGCTCGGCGTACGGTTGCGCGCCGAGGCGGAGGAGCCGCTCATACGCGGCCTCCACGTCGTCGACCGCCCAGTAGATGATGGCGCCCTTACCCGGCGGGTGCGGAGCGTACCGGGTGTCCAGCAGGCCGAACTCGTGCTGGTAGTCGCCGACCCGCCACTCGATGTAGGCGTTGTCGCGATTGAAGTACGGCTCCAGCTCGAACACCTCGGTGTACCAGGCCTTGGCCGCCTCCATGTCGTCGGTGAAGAACGTGACGGTGGTGAATCCTCGAAGCATCATGCGATCGATTCTGGCGGCTTAAGTGCTCACCTACTGAGCACTTTTTCTGCGAATCTGAAGACATGCGTGCGGACCGTCTAGTAGCCACCCTCCTGCTGATGCAAGCCCGCGGCCGGGTCACCGCGGCCGAACTCGCCACCGAGCTGGAGGTGTCGGTGGCGACCGCCCGCCGTGACCTGGAAGCCCTCTCCGCAGCCGGGATCCCGGTCTATCCCCAGCCCGGCCGGCACGGCGGCTGGTCCCTGGTCGGCGGGGCACGCACCGACCTGAGCGGCCTGTCGGCGGCCGAGGCGCAGGCCCTGTTCCTGCTGGTCGGGCCGGCCGCAGCGGTCTCCGATGAGGCCAAGGCGGCGTTGCGCAAACTGCTCCGTGCGCTACCGGCGCCGTTCCGGACCGACGCCCAGGCCGCCGCCTCCGCCACGCTCATCGACCCGGCGGCATGGGGCTCGCTCGACCGCCACCGCCCGTCCGGTGTCGGGCCGTTGCAGGACGCGGTGGTCCGGCAGCGCCGGATCCGATTCACCTACCAGGGCGCGCCACGCACGGCCGACCCGTGGGGCCTG
Organism: Actinoplanes aureus; assembly: GCF_015704865.1. Classification (GTDB taxonomy): domain Bacteria; phylum Actinomycetota; class Actinomycetes; order Mycobacteriales; family Micromonosporaceae; genus Actinoplanes; species Actinoplanes aureus. Next base: position 210,878 of record NZ_JADQTO010000005.1, read on the forward strand.
GTCGACAAGGACGACGTCTGGTACCTGATCGCCGGCACCGACCGCGGCCAGCGCACCTTCCGCCTCGACCGGATGTCGTCGGTGACGGTCACCGACGAACAATTCGAACGCCCGGCCGACTTCGACCTCGACACGGCCTGGGAGCAGGTAGTCACCACGGTCGAGCAGAAACGCGCCCGGACCTGGGCAACCCTGCTGATCGAAGAACGGTTCGTCTGGGTCCTCCGCGGCCACTTCGGCCGGCACTGCGAGGTGGTCGCGGTCGCCTCCGACGGCCGCGCCCGCGTCCGCGTCGGCGCGCCGACCCCGCTCGACATCGCCCGCACGCTCTCCGGCTGGGGCGCGGCCGTCGAAGTTCAAGATCCACCCACGGTGCGCGCTGAGCTGGCCCGCATCGGCATCGAGCTGGCCGCGCTTTACAAATCCATGCACGGTACGGCCGACGAAAGGTCCCCTGACTACACCGCGAGCTGACCACGCGCGCACGGCCCCAGCGCGACCGCCGGGCTGAAGCCCGGGGTTGATGGCCGGCGTGGTCAGGCGGGCCGAAGCGTGGGTGGCCGGGTGGTTAGGCGGGCTGGAGCATGGGCGGCGGTAGGTGGTCAGGTGGGTTGAAGCGCGGGCTGCGGCCGGATGGTCAGGCGGGCTGAGGCGCGGGCGGGGAGCCGCGTGGTCAGGCGGTGGCGCGCAGGACCGGGCGGCTGGGGAAGAGGCGGCCGCGTTCCGGTGCGCCCAGGGCAGCGCGGGTGGCGGCGACCGCGATCAGTTCGACCGGGTGGGTCGCGGTCGAGAGGGCAGGGTGCGTGGCCGCCGCCAGCGGGATGTCGTCGAAGCCGGTGACCGCGATGTCACCGGGAACGCGGAGGCCGGCGGCGGCGAGGGCCTGTAGGACGCCGAGGGCGGTGGCGTCGCTGACCGCGGCGATCGCGTCGGTGTCCGGCCAGCGGCGCAACACGATCCGGGCGGCCGTGCGTCCCCGCGCCGCGGTGAAGTCGCCGGGCACCACCCGGATCGGCAACCCGGCCGAACGCATCAGCTCGGTGTAGGCGTGCAGCGGCGCCCGTGCCGCGGCGACCCACGGCGGACCACCCACCAGGACGATCCGGCGGCGGCCGGTCGCGTACAGGTGACGTACCAACGCACCGATCCCGGCGGCGCTGTCCACATCCGTGCCGCCCGCCCCGATCGCGGCGGTCCGGCCGCGCAGCGCCGCCGGCAGGTGATCGAGCATCGCCCGGTCGTGCCCGGCCAGCACCACAGCCGCGACGCTGCGATCGGCCGCGATCGACTCCAACTCGGCAGCCGCGTCCAGGGGCAGCCGGCGCAGGCTCACCCCGAGCCCGTCCGGCTCCGCGGCAACCGACATCGCCGCGGCGGCCCGAGTGACGAACGGGTCGCGCAGAATATCGGTGCGGCGATCGCGCACCGCGAACACAATGCGGGTGCCGTCCCCATGCGCGAGCCGCCGGGCCACCGGATGCGGCACATAACCAAGGTCGGCGGCCGCACGACGCACCGCCTCCCGGCTGGCCGGCGACGCCGGACCACGCCCGGAGAGCACCCGGGACGCCGTCGCGATGGAGACGCCAGCCCGCTGGGCGACCTCGGTGAGCTTCGCGTTGCGCTGGTCGGCGGTCATGGAAGTCGAAGATACGTGACCGCGGCCCCAAGCCGCCCGCGTCCCGTCACGCCCACCGGCCGCCCGGTCATGCCCGTGCCGCGCCGTGCTCCCGCGCCGCTGCGACCCCTCCTGCGTCCGCTCCGAGCCTCGCCTCGTGCCCCGGTTCGGGGCGGGAAAGTGTCGGGGGTTCGTTCTAGGGTGTGCCTCATGACTACCTTGCCTGACCGCCCGCAAACCGCCCTGCTGGTCATCGACGTGCAGAAGGGGGTGGTTGCCGGTGCGCCGCGCCGAGATGACGTGATCGCCAACATCAACACCCTTCTCGACAAGGCCCGTCTCGAGGGTGTGCCGGTGATCTGGGTGCAGCACTCCGACGAGGACGGCCTCGCTCGAGGCAGCGACGACTGGCAATACGTGCCGGAGCTGTCCCGCCGCGACGACGAGCCGCTGGTCCACAAGATCTACGGCGACTCGTTCGAGGCCACCGAGCTGGAGCAGCTGCTCGCCGAGCGGCAGGTCGGCCGGCTCGTGGTGACAGGCGCACAGAGCGACGCGTGCATCCGTAACACCATCCACGGCGGTTTCGTCCGGGGTTACGACGTAACCCTGGTCTCGGATGCGCACACCACCGAGGACCTCTCGGCGTACGGTGCTCCGCCTCCCGAGCAGGTGATCGCCCACACCAACCTGTACTGGCAGTGGCAGAGCGCCCCCGGCCGCACCGCCGGCCTCGCCGAAACGGCAAAGGTCGACTTCACGGGCTGACCCGTGACAACGGTGAGGCGGCACCGTTCGGTCGCACGTGCGCATTTGCCGAGGACGTCGGCGGAAGGCCTGCTACGGCGCCACCCTCGATGAGATCCCGGCAGTCGCGCCATCACCACCTGTGGCTTCCCAGCCGCCGCCGGGCACCGCGACGTAGGGTTTGATCATCGCTGTCGTCCGGCACCCAGAAGAAGGATCATGACCGCCACCGAAAATCTCTGGCTGCGCAAAATCGCTGAGGATCCCGGCCACTCGCGCTGGTACATCGACCGGTTCCGCCAGATGGCCGCCCGGGGCGAGGACCTCGCAGGGGAGGCCCGGCTGATCGACGCCATGGTGCCCCGCGGCGCGCGCATCCTCGACGCCGGCTGCGGCACCGGCCGGGTCGGCGGTCACCTCGCCGCTTCCGGCCACGAGGTAACCGGCGTCGACCTCGACCCGGAGCTGATCGCCGAGGCGCAGCACTCCTATCCCGGCCCGAGCTGGCAGGTGGGCGACCTCAGCGAGCTCGACGTGCCCGACCGCTTCGACGTGATCGTCTGCGCGGGCAACGTGATGACCTTCGCCGCCCCCGCCTCCCGCGTGGAGATCCTCCGTCGCTTCGCCGCCCACCTCACCGCCGGCGGCCGCGCGGTCGTCGGCTTCGGCGCCGGTCGAGGCTACGACTTCGACGATTTCCTGACCGACGCCACCACCGCCGGCCTCACCCCGGACCTGCTGCTGAGCACGTGGGACCTGCGCCCGTTCACCCCAGCGGCCGACTTCCTGGTCGCCGTCCTGCGCCCAGCCGACCCACCTCGCACCTGACGCCCGCCCCACCGAACTCCCATCGCCCCGACGCCGCGATCCCGTCACGGCGCCGAGCATCATGGCGCAAGCCGTGACCTCGTCGCCGGACCGGCGAACAAACAGGAGGCGGCCTGTTCCCGGACCGCCTGGCCGCACGGCTATCACGGCCTCCGCGCGACGAAGCGGGCCCGCGCCGAGGGCCGTCGCTGACGCACCGAATGAGGTGGCTGGCCGCCACCCCGGCAGGCCCCAGCCGCACGTGAACAAGAGAGCCTTCGTGGTCGAGGTCTTGTCCGGCCCAAACGTGGGAGCTGTCTGGTGGCCGTTGAGACAGCATTGAGGTTGGGCCGAGCAAGGTCACCGCTTGGGGACCCTGACTACGGAAGCCCTCTAGGCGGGCGGCGGGTGATGCGGGGAGGTCACTCCCTGATGTGCTCCACGTGGGTCTCCGGGCCCGGGAAGATCAGGCCGGTGTGGCCGTCCTCCCACCGGACCTCGTACGGCGGCGAGCCGTCCTCGTGCCGCAACCGGGTGATGACACCGATCTTGTTGCCGTCGCCGACGTGCTTGCCCTTCACGACGAGCCGGTCGCCCACCTGCGCGATCATGCTGCCTCCACGTGCTCCGTGTGCCGGTTCACTGTCGCTCCCCGGCAGCATCGCACTTCCGGCAGGGTCTGGGCACGGCGGATCACTCGTTTTGTCACCTCACGGAGATGCCCGGCCGCGAGTGGCGGCCGGGCGGGGAAGGGGGGAGAGGGTCAGATCAGCCAGCGGTTCTTCTGGACCAGGGGGAGCGCCGCCCACCAGCGGCCGAGGCCCCAGGTGTGCCCGGCGTAGGTGAGGGCGAGCACCACCCCACCGATCGCGTAGATGACGTGGTAGTCGACGACCGGGTTCGACGAGCCGCTGGCCAGCGGCCATTCGGCCACCCACATGAAGGCCATCATCAGGGCGGACGCGACCGCGGCGATCCGCAGGCCGACGCCGAGGATCAGCGCGATGCCGATGCCGAGCAGGCCCAGCATGAACAGCCAGTTCGCCCAGCCGGCGCCGGCGATGTCGTGGAAGAAGCCGGTGAACGGTCCGGTCTCCAGGGAGCTGAGGAACCCTTTGGTGGGCGAGCCTCCGTTGATCCAGGCCCGCTCCGCCGGGGTCGCGTAGCCGAAGCCGAGCGTCTTGTCGAGAAACGCCCACAGGAAGACGAAGCCGGTGGCGATGCGGAGGACGGCCAGCGCACGGGCGCCGGATCGGGTCAGCATGGCACCGGGTGCTTCGACCGTCTCGAGGTGAGTAATGGTGGCCATCTGGTCCTCCTAGCGACGTTGTCTGCGCCTCTGACTCTGCGCTGTCGCGCGGCCGCGCACCCGAGGCCGAAGCCACCTCGTCCCGGGACCTTCGGCCCCCTGTGGCATATTCACCGCCATGATCAAGAGAGTGGCTGTGCCGCTGGTGGTGGTGGTGCTGATGTTCGCCGCGGGCTGCACCTCCGGCCCGGATCCGGAGACACGCGAGAGGCACCGGTACTCCCTGATCGGCACGGTGGACTACCTCAACAGGTGGTCCCGTACCAATCTCTCCCAGAGCCTGGGTTCGGCGGCCGGTGACATTCCGGCCGGGACCTGGGACGCGGCTGTCGAACAGACGATCGCCGGCGCCGCGAAAGTGCACATCGACTGCGAGTCCATGGAGGTGACCCGCGAGTCCGGCAACGCCGTCGAGATCAACGGCAAGGGCTGCGGCGGTGACCTCGAGTCGGTGACCGGTTGCGTCCTGCTGCGCGAGCCGACCGGTTCGGCCGCGATCTTCCAGCAGCGGTTCATGGAGGACCTGGGGACGTCGGCGCAACCGGAGTACGTGGAGTCGGCCGACGACGCCAAGGCGCCGAGCTGGTACGTCGGCGCCTGCGACGGCTAGCCGGTCATCCGCGGCGGAGGCACCACAGCAGGTAGGCCGGCGGACCGAACGGCTGGACGAGCAGCACCGGCTACCAGCCGGCCTCGCGGCCGCCACCGACGGATTTCGCGCCATCTGCCGCCGCGGGCGGCACTGCCGCCGGTACGGCGAAGATGTATCGAGGGGGTGTTGTGATGATGCTTCTGCTAGTGGTGATCGTGGGGCTGATCGTCGCCGCCGTGCTCTCCCTCTGGCCTGCCCCGGGAGCACCGGCGGGTCGCGAGGAGACACCGGACGAGCCAGGCCCGGCCTCGGCGAATCGACCGTCCAGCTTGGAAGGCGTAATCGTCGAGCAGTTGATGCGTGGGGAAATCACGCGCAGGCAGTATCTTCGTGCGGTGGAGCGCATCGCGGCCCGCGACGAACACCGGCACCCGCTGAACATACCGGAGTGAGATCCCTGGTCCACGGGGTATCGAGGGGCCACCATGTAACCGAGGAGTTGGTCATCATGCTGGTCCTGGTTGTGTTGATCGCGGCGACCATCGCCGCGTGGACGTTCGCTCTCTGGCCGAGGGCCCGCGCCGTGTCCGCTCCGGAGGCCGTGCCGGCGCCGGAACCCGCACCGGCCCCGAAACCGGTGGAGCCGCCGCCGCGCGCGGAGAGCACCGAGGGCCTGCTGGTGGCACAGCTGATCCGTGGTGACCTGACCCAGTCGCAGTACCGGAAGGCGATGGCCTGCCTGGCCGAGCGGGACGAGACCCGTCACCCGCTGTCGCTTCCCGGCGAAGGCTAGGGTGGTGCGACACCAACTCCTGGAGTCACCGGGGGGACGCTGATGGCGGAGATCGTGCTGGTCCGGCACGGGCAGACCGAGTGGAGTGCGAACGGGCGGCACACCTCGTACACCGAACTGGAGCTGACCGCGGAGGGCGAGCGGCAGGCGCGGTCCGTCGGCGAGCAGCTCGCCGGGCGTACGTTCGCGGCGGTTCTCTGCAGCCCGCGTAAGCGGGCCCGGCACACCGCCGAGCTGGCCGGGCTGACGGTGACCGAGGTGACCGAGGACCTGGCCGAGTGGAACTACGGCGAGTACGAGGGCATCACCACCCGCGAGATCCGTTCCGGTCGGCCGGACTGGTCGCTGTGGACCGACGGTTGCCCGGGTGGCGAGTCCCCGGAGCAGGCCGGGGCCCGGCTGGACCGGGTTCTGGCGCGGGCCGGTGAGCTGACCGCCGGGGGTGACGTGGCGCTGGTGGCGCACGGGCACTGCCTGCGGGTGGCCGGGGCCCGCTGGGTCGGGTTGCCGGCGAGCGCGGGCGGGCTGCTCAAGCTGGACACCGCCACGATCTCGGTGCTGGGTTTCGAACACCAGGTGGACCCGGTTCTGGTCACCTGGAACGCCCCCGCATGCAACGAGTGACCAGTGCGGACGTCGCCCGCCGCGCCGGGGTCTCCCGGGCCACGGTCAGCTACGTACTGAACGACACGCCGGGCCAGAGCATCTCCCCGGGTACCCGCAGCCGCGTCCTCGCCGCCGCGGCCGGCCTCGGCTACGCGCCGTCGGCGGCCGCTCGCGCGCTGCGTACCGGGCGCTCCGATGTGGTGCTGTGCCTGTTGCCCGACTGGCCGATCGGTGACGCGGTCGGTGAACTGCTCGGCAACCTCTCCACCGAGCTGGCCCGCGCCGGCCGCACCTTCGTGGTGCACCCGGGCAGCCCAGCGGACCGGCCGGTGGCCGAACTCTGGAAGGCGATCACCCCGGCCGCGGTGCTCGCCTTCGCCGGCTTCTCCGGCGACGAGCTCGACGCGATGCGCGCCGCCGGTGTCGCGCTGGTGGTGGCCCTGCTGGACCCGCCCGGCGAGCTCATACCGCAGCAGCCGGCCGGGCGCCGGCAGGCCGAACACCTCACGCGTGCGGGTCATCGCCGGCTCGGTTACGCGTACCCCGACGACGACCGGCTGCGGATCTTCGCCGAGCCCCGCCTGGCCGGGGTACGCGCGCACACCGCCACCGAACCGCACGTGCAGACCGTCCCGCTGGATCCGGCCGCGGCCGCCGAGGCGGTGCGCCGCTGGCACGCGGCCGGGATCACCGGGGTCTGCGCGTACAACGACCAGGTGGCGCTGGCCGTGCTGGCCGGGGTCCGCCGCGCCGGGCTCTCGGCACCGGGCGACCTCGCGGTGATCGGCGTCGACGACATCCCGGCCGCGCGGCTCGCCGTACCCGCCCTCACCACGGTGACCACCGACCAGCGCAGGCTCGCCGCCCACCTGGCCGCCACCGTGCTGGCCGCGGCCGGCGGCCGCCCCGGCCCGCCGCCGCCCGGCGACGACCTGGTCCGGGTGATCGTCCGGGACTCCGTCTGACAACGAACGCACAGGTGAAGCACATGGTGACGCACAGCCGCGAGGCGAATCGTTGATCTACACGAGGGAGCCAGCGAGGGGAAGACCACCATGCTCACCGAGATCGACCGCCACGCGACGGAGACCGGCCGGCACGCACCGGAGCCGGCACCCGATCCGGTCGTGGCCGTGCTCGGCCAGCCGAGCCGGGTGGCCAGCCTGCCGCACTACCTGCCGCACGGCTGGACCATGCGGACGATTCCGGGCCTCGACGCGGCCCGGCCGGGTGACCTGGTGGTACTCAGCGGCGCCACCATCGCCGTCGTCCGGCAGGCCCGGGCCGCGCTGCCCGCCGAGACCCGGGTGATCGCGCTGATCGACGACTGGGCGCCGGGTGAGCTGGTGGCGGGCGTGCTCAGCGCGGGCGCCGACGTCTGCGTGCGCGGCGGTCACCCGGCGATCCTCGCCGGCCATCTGGTCGCCTGCCGCCGCCGCCAGCTGACCGATCGCTGGGCAGAGATCAAAATTTGAGAGGTACGCGTGACGGCCGTCCCGCCGGAACCACACCTCCCCGCCGAGCCACGCGGCCGCCCGCCGGGCCCGGGCCCCAGCGCGGCCGCCGGGCCCATGCAGGCGGCCGCGCTGGGCGGTCAGCGGGAGTTGAGCAGGCGGGCCATCTCGGTACGGGAGCGCACGCCGAGCCGGGCGAACACGTTGCGCAGGTGATGGTCCACGGTCCGCGGGCTGAGGTGCAGTTCTTGGGCCACCTCCCGGTTGGTGGCGCCACCGGCCACCAGTGTCGCGATCCGCTCCTGCTGCGCGGTGAGCGGCGGGCCGGTGGGCACGGTGACCTGCTGTTCGATCCGTTCGCCGGCGGCGCGCAGCTCCCGTACGCTCTGCTCGGCCCACGGTTCGGCGTCCAGCAACCGGAAGGTCTCGGCGGCCCGCCGCAGGTGGGTGCGTGCCTCGACGTGCCGGCGCCGGCGCCGCAGCAGCCGGCCGTAGAGCAGTTCGGTGTGCGCCCGCGGGAACCCGGCCTCCCCGGCATGCCCGAGCGACTCGCCGAAGTGGATCTCCGCGGCCTCGGCGTCGGTCGCGCGCAGCGCCCGGCAGCGGTCCCGCAGGGCCAGCCAGGTGGGCTGACCGGTGCGGCCGGTCCACCGGTCGAACCCGGTGGCCACCGCCTCCAGGCCGAGCGACGCGTCCGGGACGCGGGTGTCGGACTGCGCGGCCGCTTCCAGCAGGTGCGGCACCACCGCCACCTGGAGCAGCGCCGAACCGTACCCGGGCGGCGCGGTCACCACCGAGATCAGGCGTTCGGTGGCGGCGTCGAACCGGCCGTCGACCAGGTCCAGCAGGGCGAGCGCCCAGCCGCTGTGCGCCCGGGCCGGTCCACCGCCGGCCGCCTCGATCCGGCTCAACGTGGTGTCCCGGTCGCCGACCAGCGCGGCCAGCACGGCGAGCAGCCCGAAGTGGGCCCCGGCCAGGACCGGCTGCCCGGTGCCGCGGGCGACCGCGGCACCGTCCATCGCGGCCGTGTTCGCCGCGTTGTAGTCACCGGACGCCATCCCGGCCACGGCGGCGAGCTCCAGCGCGCGCGGCACCAGCACGGCCGACCCGGAATCGCGGGCCAGCACCGCCGCCCGCCCGGCCAGGGCGGCCGCCCGGCGGGCGTCACCGACCAGGATTCCGGCGGTGGCGGCCCGGATCAGCGGCACCGGCTCGGTGACCCGGTCGGCCACGTCGAGGGCCCGCCGGAACCGGGCGAACGCGCCCGGCTCGTCCCCGTCGGCCAGCCCGGCCAGCCCGGCGACGTGGTGGAAGGCGAGGGTCATCGCCGGTGGTTCGTCACCGCGCCGGCGGGCCACGACCCGGCGGGCCAGTCCGGCGTAGCGGCCCTGCTCGCCCGGTGCGGCGGCGGCCTCCCCGGCGAGCGCGAGCGCGTCGAGTGCGGCCGCGGTGTCGCTGTCCACCAGGTCGGCGGCCACGTCGAGGAGCAGTTCCCGGGCGCCGGGACGGCCTTCGGGCAGCAACATCTCGGCGGTCAGGCCGCGGGCGCGTACCCGGGCCGCGCCGGCCGCCGCCGGTATCCGCCGGATCAGCAGCCCGGCGTCGTGCGGGCGGCCGGCCAGCCACGCCGACCGGGCCGCACCGAGCAGCGCCCTGCCCTGCTCCGAGGGTTCGGCGCAGAGCGCGGCGGCGTACCGGTGGGCCTCGGCGGCTACCGCCGGTTCGGCGGTGCCGGCGATCCGGGTCAGCTGCCGGGCGAGCGCGGAGTGCGGGCCGGTGGTGGCGGACGCGCGATGCAGCAGTTCGGGCAGGTGGGCGCCACGTTCCGCGGCCGCCTGGGCGAGCGCGGCGTGTGCGGCCCGCCGCCGGCTCGCCGGGGCTTCGGCGTACACGCAGGCACGCAGCAACGGCGACGCGAACCGCACGCCGTCCCCGGTCAGGGTGACCAGGCCGGCGCGCTCGGCCGGCTCGAACCCGCCCAGCCCGTCCCCGGCCGCATCGAGGCAGCCGAGCTCCTCGCCCGCTTTGTCGTCGCGGTCGAGCGTGTGGCCGTCGCCGGCCTTGTCGTCGCGGCCGAATGCTCGGCTGTCGCCGGCCTTGTCGCGGTCGAGCGTGCGGCTGCCGCTGGCTTTGTCGTCGCGGTCGAGGGTGTGGCCGGCTGGGGCTTCGCGCGTGGCTGTGTGCAGCGCGGCGGCGAGGATGTCGGCCGGCGGGGCCTGGGGTGGGGCGGCGGCGAGCAGCAGCAGGTCCCGGGTGACGGCCGGCAGAGCGTCCAGCTCGGCCCGGTAGCGGCGCCGCAGCATGCTGCCGGGCGGCAGCGTCTCGGGCGGGGGCGCGTAGCCGCGGCGCTGTTCGGGGGTGAGCGCGTCGGCCAGGTCGATCAGCGCGGCCGGGTTGCCGCCGGCCAGCTCGGTGACCGCCGCGGCGACCTCCTCGGCGAGTTCCGGGGCGCGGCGGGCGAGCAGCTGACGGGCAGCGGCCGGGTCGAGGAGCCGGAGGCGGCGTACCGGCAGGCCGGCGGTTTCGACGCCGACCGGCACGGTGGCGATGACGGCGAGCCGCTCGCCGCCGGCCCGGCGCACGGCGAACGTGATCGCCTGCCAGCTCGGCGGGTCCAGCAGATGCGCGTCGTCGAGCAGGCACAGCACCGGGCGGACCCGGGCCGCCGACGCCAGCAGATTCAGCGTGGCGAGGCCGAGCGCGAGCCGGTCGCTGCCCGCACCGGCCATGCCGCCCGACAACGCGGCACGCTGCGCGGGCTCCAGCTCGGCGAGCCCGCCGCGCACGGCGGTGAGCAGGCGTTGCAATCCGGCGTACGGCACCGCGCGTTCCTCGGTGCACCCCGACGCGGTGAGGACCGTCCAGCCCTGGGCGGCGGCGGCCGTGGCGCGCAGCAGCGCGGTCCGGCCCTCGCCCGGCGCGGCCGACAGGACGAGCGCGCCGCCGCACCCGGCCGCCGCGGCCGCGGTGAGCCGGCCGATCGCGGCGAGTTCGGCGTCCCGCCCGAACAGTCCGGGACCACCCGGGTCCCGGCCGAACAGCCCCGGACCACCCGCGTCCCGTCCGAACAGGCCGCCGGCGGCCCCGGCCCGGACCTGCCCGCGTCCGGTCCGGACGGACGCCGGCCCGTCCGCGGAGGGCGCGCCACCGGTAGCGGAAAGTTTCTGCACTGACGGTGCATCAAACATGCGGCGAGTGTTCCGCGCCGCGGCCTCCGGGGGAAGACCCAGCCGCCGGATTTCGGTGGATGAAATTTCCGGGATGTTGCCGGCTGGTGACACGACGCTGGTGATTTCGCCGATGCGGACCCCGCTCCGACCCGCTGAAACTGACGCTCGTCGATCCGTTCCCCCGTAAAGGAGTGTCGACGTGCAATTGTCATCCGTCTCCACCCGCGCCCGCCGGATCCTGGTCACCGCGGCCACCGCGCTCGCTCTCGTGGCCGTTCCCGGTGTCACCGCCGCACAGGCCGCCGACAACCCGTACGAGCGGGGCCCCGCTCCGACCCGGGCACTGCTGGAAGCCTCCCGTGGCCCGTACAGCGTTTCCACCACGTCCGTCTCCCGGCTCGCGGTGAGCGGGTTCGGCGGTGGCGAGATCTACTACCCGACCAGCACCAGCGACGGTACGTTCGGCGCGATCGCCATCTCGCCGGGCTTCACCGCGTACTGGTCGAGCATCTCCTGGCTCGGCCCGCGACTCGCCTCGCACGGGTTCGTGGTCATCGGCATCGAGACCAACAGCACGGCTGACCAGCCCGCCTCCCGTGGTCAGCAGCTGCTCGCCGCGCTTGACTACCTGACCCGATCCAGCTCGGTCCGCAGCCGCATCGACTCGAGCCGGCTCGCCGTGGCCGGGCACTCGATGGGTGGCGGCGGCAGCCTGGAGGCGGCCAGCGACCGGCCGTCCCTGCAGGCCGCCGTTCCGCTCGCTCCCTGGAACCTGGACAAGTCGTGGAGCGAGCTGCGCGTACCGACCCTGATCATCGGCGGCGAGAGTGACTCGATCGCCTCGGTGAGCAGTCACTCGATCCCGTTCTACAACAGCATCCCGTCGTCGGCGGAGAAGGCGTACCTGGAGCTCAACAACGCCAGCCACTTCTTCCCGCAGTCGACCAACACGCCGACCGCGGTGCAGATGGTCTCCTGGCTGAAGCGGTTCGTCGACGACGACACCCGTTACAACCAGTTCATCTGCCCGGGGCCGAGCACCGGGGTGTCCATCTCGGACTACCGCAGCAGCTGCCCGCTGGGCTGATCTGATCCGGAACGACGCTGGGCCGGTGGGATTCCCACCGGCCCAGCGAACTCGTGTCCAGCCTACCGCGGCCGTCCACCCCGGTCACTCGGCCGAAAGACCGTGCCTGAGCTGCGCTTTGCTCCGTAATGTCGACGCCTGTCATCGATGGGCGACCACAGGAGGAACGTGCGCGTCAACGAGTCCTACCGCCGCTGGCATCAGGAGTCGAACCGGGCCCGGCTGCGTGGCCTGGCCGCCAATCCGGCCCTTCCCGACGAACTGTTCCGCCGCCTGCTCGACCACCCCGAGGCCGGTCGCTGGGTGGTGACCCGCCGCCGCGCGTGGTCCGACGAGGCGTTCGACATCATCGCCGGTCATCCCGATGACCGGCTGCGGGCCGAGCTGGCCGAGAGCTGGGCCGTCACCGGTGCGCAGCGGGCTCGCCTGGTCGGCGATCCGAGCGTCCGGGTGCGGGTGATGCTCGCCGACGGGTCGTTCGGACATCACGACCCGATGCCGGTGGAGGCGTACCAGCGGCTCGCCGAGGATCCGAACCCGAAGGTCCGAATGTTCCTGACCCTGCCGCGGAAGCTGCCGCACGAGGTGCTGGAGAAGTTCGCCGAGTCGCCGCTCGCCGAGCTGGCGGCGGCCGCCCGGGCCGCCCTGAGCGACCCCTGGCGACCCGAGCCGGATACGTTCGCGGCGGGTGAGGCCGAGACGCTCGCCCGCAGCGAGGCGGTGCCGGACCGCTGCCGGGCCGCCGGCGCGCCTGAACTGCCGGCGGACCTGGTGGCGGAACTCGCCGCCGATCCGGACCGGTATGTGCGACTGCTCATCTCGATGCGGCCGGAGCTCACCGAGGAGCAGCAGGCCGCGATCGACTACCGGGTCGGCCCGGACGACCGCCTCCCGGTGCTGGACTGGGTACGGGAGGCCACTCCGGAGGTGCTGCGCCGCTGCGTCCACTCGGCGCACATCGGCCTGCGGCGCAGCGCCGTCCACCACCGCGGGTTGACTCCGGACCTGATCGCGGTGCTGGCCGCCGACGAGGACTTCGCGGTCCGGTTGATGCTCTGCGAACAGCAGGACGACGTGCCGCCGGATCTCGTGGTGCGCACCTATCTGGAGGCCAGGGTGATCAGCCGCGGCAATCTGCTGCGCCATCCCCGGTTCCCGCGCACCGACCTGGTGCGCTTCGCGGACTCTCCGCATTGGGAGGCGCGGGCCCTCGTGGTGCTCGACCCGGGCGCCTCGCCCGCGTTGATCGACCGGTTGAGCAGGGACGAGCATCCCGGCGTGCGCCGCTGGACGGCCGCCGACGAGCGGCTGACCGCCGGACGGGTGCTGGACCTGCTGGCCGACGACGAGACGGCGGAACCGAGCGCCGCCAACCCGAACCTTCCGGTGCAGGCGATGGAACAGATCATCGCGGCGGGTGCCGTTCTCGCGGCCGCCCCGGAGGACGCCGCAGTCCTGCTCGGGCACACCAACCCGGCCCACGAGCCGGTCGGCGAGATCTGATTGCCGTTTCCCGGCGGCCGCGCTGGGGCCCGGAGTGGGCACCCGGCTCGCGCGGCAGGGCGGGACTGCCGGATTCCGGCGGGGACGGTGCGTGCGCGTACCTCAAAAAGAAATGCCGTGCCGGCGCGGCCTACGACGGGGGGACGTGCTGCGCCGGCACGGAGCTTGCCGGGTGTTACGACGCGGCCGCCGTGGCGGCCGGCTTGAGGACCGCGCAGGTCTCCACGGCCTTCTGCAACGTCGCGTCGGTGGTGTCCAGGTTGGTGGTGTCGGTGACGCCGTTCTCCTTGAGGCAGTTGGTGTAGGCGGCGTTGGCGCCGTTGTCGCCGCGGTTGCCTAGGCCGGCGCCCATGCTAGGTCGCAGCGAGGCGCACGCCGACTGGGCCTTCTCCCAGGTCGCGTCGTCGACGTCCGCGGGCTTGCCGAAGCCGCCGCCGCCGGGGAAGCCGCCGCCGCGTGGGCCCCCGCTGTTGTCGGGACGGGGCTGGCCGGACGGGCGTGCTCCGCCACCCGGACCGCCGGACGGCATCGTGATCGTCACGCCGTTCTCGTTGAGGCAGCTGATGTACGAGGCGAACGCGGACGAGGCGTTCGACGTGCTCCCGGAGTCCGAGCCGCCGCCGCAGGCCGTCGTGAACAGCACCGCCACCGAGGCCGCCACCAGGGTGGCGGCGCGGCGGTGCGCCTTCGAACTGACAACCGGCACGATGAGTCTCCTTCTTCCGCGAGCGGGACGACGAAAGAAAAGCGGCCGCACCTGTGCGGAATGTCGGACCGCCCTGGGAGTTGCCTAAGAACTCGGCTCCGAGCGAACTCCCAGGTGGAACCAAGCCCGCGGCGAGGACCGCTGCGCAGACTCGTCGCCCATGGGTGTTGCACTGGCCGGTCGCCGGCGTGGAATTCGGCTCGGCGTGGCGGTCGTCGTGCTCGCGTTGCTCGCCTTCGGCGTCGTGCGGGCGCTGACGGCCGGCGCCACACGGGAGGACACGACGGCGGCCGAGACCGCCGAGGTGGATCGCGGTGAGGTGACCACCGAGGTCGCCACCACCGGCACGTTGCAGGCGGCGCAGACGCGCAGCCTGTCGTTCGCGGTCTCCGGCACGGTGGAGACGGTGAAGGTGCGCCCGGGTACCACCGTTACCGCTGGTCAGAAGCTCGCGGCGATCGACGACGCGGATGCCGCGGAGGCGGTCGAGGACGCCGAGGCGGCACTGGACGATGCTCTCGAGGCCTTGGCGAAGGCGGAGGACGACGCGGATTCGCCGTCGTCTTGCACCGGCGGCAACGTGGCGGCCGCTCTTCAAACGTCTTATCAACCGTCGCCCTCGCCCTCGCCCTCGCCCTCGGCATCGGCTCCGCCTTCGGGTTCGCCGGCTCCGGCCGCCAGTGCGACCGCGAGGCCGGCGAAGAGCGCTGCGCCGGCCCTGAGCTGCTCGGCCCTCGGAAGCCGTAGCGGTAATGGGGACCCCGTCCTCACCGCCGAGCAGCGGGTGAACCAGGCGCGGCTGACCCTGGAGAAGGCCGAGGAGGCCCTCGACGGCGCCACCATCACCGCGCCGATCGCCGGGAAGATCCTCACCGTCGGTGGCAAGGTCGGCAGCAAGGTGAGCTCCGGGGCGGCGTTCATCACCGTGGCCGACGTGTACGACATGCAGATCAGCGCCGACTTCCCGGAGGCCGACGCCGACCACCTCGCGGTGAGCCAGCCGGCCGTGGTCACGCTTGCCGACCGGCCGGGGGAGACGTTCCTCGCCACCGTGGTGCAGGTCGACCCGGTCGGCACCAGCGACGGCACGCTCACCCGGTTCGGTGTGGTGCTCGCGTTCGACGAGGCGCCCGCGGAGCTGCTGGTCGGGCAGAGCGCGTCGGTCCGGGTCACCACCGGGAGCAAGGACGACGTGGTACGCGTACCGAGCACCGCCGTACACGACCTCTCCGGCGCCACCGGGACCGTGCGGAAAGGCGGTACGCCCACCGAGGTGCGGATCGGCCTCCGCGGCGACCAGTACACCGAGATCACGTCCGGGCTGACCGAGGGAGACGTCGTGTCCCGTTCATAGGTTCTTCAAAGGTCGGCTTGGTAAGTCTTTGCGGTGCTCACCGAAAACCGTGGTTCTGTAGCCGTCACCGACCCCGCGGCGCGTCCCACCCGCGTCCTCGTCGTCGACGACGAGCCGAACATCTCCGCGCTGCTCAGCGCGACGCTCCGGCTGGTCGCCTTCGACGTGCGGGTCGCCGAGTCCGGCCACGCCGCCCTCGTAGCGGTGCGGGACTTCGAGCCGGACCTGATCGTCCTGGACGTGATGCTGCCGGACGTGGACGGTTTCGAGGTGGCCCGGCGGCTGCGTACCGCCGGGCACCGGGTTCCGGTCCTGTTCCTCACCGCTCGCGACGCGGTGCGGGACCGGATCTGCGGGCTGTCGGCCGGCGGCGACGACTACGTCACCAAGCCGTTCAGTCTCGAGGAGGTGGTGTTACGGATCCGCGCGATCCTGCGGCGCAGCCAGCCGGACGAGCCGCAACCGGAGACCGGCGTGCTGCGCTACGCGGACCTGGAGCTGAACGAGCACGCCCACGAGGTGCGGCGGGCGGGCCGGCTGATCGAGCTGTCCCCGACGGAATTCAACCTGCTCCGCTACCTGATGATCAACGCGGGCCGGGTGGTCAGCAAGGCGCAGATCCTGGACCGGGTGTGGAAGTACGACTTCGGCGGGGACGGACGGATCGTCGAGTCGTACGTCTACTACCTGCGCCGCAAGATCGATCGATCCGAGCCGCCGCTGATCCACACCGTGCGCGGCGTCGGGTACGCCCTGAGACTCCCACGCGAAGAATGACGCCGCGCTGGCGGCACTGGACGCTGCGTTCCCGGCTGGTCCTGGTCGTCGGCGTCCTCACCGCGGTCGCCCTGGTGGTGGCGAACGTGGCCGGACTCGTGCTGATCCGCACCTACCTGCAGGACCGGATCGACGAGCAGCTGATCGGGATCAGCCGGCCGATGGCGGACCTGAACCCGCCGCAGAGCGGCTTCATCCCGCGTGGCGGCCGCTTCCGGATCGGCCCCGACCAGGTCATGTACGTCTACCTGCCGGACGGCTCGCTGGATCCGGTGCGCAGTTCCTCGGCGGACGCGACCCGCCCGGCGGTGACCCCGTTCGCCGAGGTGGTGGAGCGCGCGGCCACCCCGCGGCCGTTCACGGTCTCCAGCACGGACGGCTCCGACTGGCGGATGATCGCGGTGCCGTTCGGCCTGACCGGGGGATACGCGCTGATCGGCTCCTCACTGGACGAGGTGGAACAGACCACCGAACGTCTGCTGCTGATCGACGCCGGCGTGCTGGTGCTGATCCTGGGCCTGCTCGGAGTGGGCGCGGCGTTCGTGGTCCGGCTCGGGTTGCGCCCGCTCACCGAGATGGAGCACGTGGCCGCCGACATCTCGGCCGGCAACCTCTCCGGCCGGGTCCCGGAACCCGATCCGCACACCGAACCGGGCCGGCTGGGCCTGGCCCTGAACGCCATGCTGTCGCGCATCGAGAACGAGGTCGACGCGCGTACCGCCTCGGAGCAGCGGCTGCGCCAGTTCGTCGCGGACGCCTCGCACGAGCTGCGCACCCCGCTCACCTCGATCCGCGGGTTCGCCGAGCTGTATCGCCGCGGCGGGACGCCGCCCGGCCCGGCCCTCGACGAGACGATGGCCCGGATCGAGGGCGAGGCCGGCCGGATGGGCGTGCTGGTCGAGGACCTGCTCATGCTGGCCCGGCTGGACCGGCAGCGCGCCCTCGACCTGCGCCCGGTCGACCTGCTGGAGATCGCCGCGGACACCATCCGGGACGCGCACGCCCGCGCGCCGGGCCGGACGGTACGCCTCTCCGACGACTTCGAGCCGGCCACCGTCCTCGGTGACGACCACGGTCTGCGGCAGGTCGCCACGAACCTGGTGGCCAACGCGCAGAACCACACCCCGCCGGGGACGGTCGTGACCGTACGGGTCGGTCACGCTGACCACGCCCCACCGGACGAGACGGCCACCTGTTCCGGCCCGGTGACCCTGAGCGCCGGGCGGCGGGTGGTGATCCTGGAGGTCAGCGACGACGGCCCGGGCGTGCCGGCCGAGCACGCGGCCCGGATCTTCGAGCGGCTCTACCGCGCCGATTCCAGTCGTTCCCGCCTGACGGGCGGTGGTTCCGGGCTGGGGCTGGCGATCGTGGCGGCCATCGTGCACGGGCACGGCGGCTGGGTCGAGTTGCACTCATCGCCCGGCGGCGGCGCGACGTTCCGGGTCGTGCTCCCGGCCGTCCGTGACGGCGCGTAGTTTTCCGAGGTTGTTCCCAGCTTTCCCCGAAGCTCCTCATAGCCCGCGGCTCCAGAGTGTCCGGCATGAAGTTGCTGAGCCTCCCGAGCCGCCACCCGTCGCTGGTGGTGAACGCCGTGATAGGCGTCGCGCTCCTCGCCGGTGCCTTCACCGTGTACCGGACGTTCGCCGGTTCCGAGGACGGGACCGCCGCCGTGGCCTCCGAACGTACGGTCACGGTCCAGCAGGGGACGGTCACCAGGACCGCCACCGCGGACGGGACCCTGGAGAGCGCGAGCACCGCCAGCGCCAGCTTCGAGACCAGCGGCACGGTCACCGAGATCAAGGTGACGGTCGGCGACAAGGTCAAGAAGGGTCAGGTCCTGGCCAAGGTGGACCCGGCCGCCGCGAACCGCGATCTCGGCGCGGCCGAGGCCGACCTGGACGCCGCGCGGGACGCCCTGGACCGGGCCGAGGACGCCGGCTCGGACACCTCGGACGCGGAGAACCAGGTGACCGAGGCCGAGCTCAAGGTCGACGAAGCCGAGGCGGCGGTCGACGGCACGGTCCTCAAGGCCCCGATGACCGGCACGGTGACCGCGGTCAACGGCACGCTCGGCAGCTCGTCGGGTTCCTCCGGCTCGTCCGGTGGGTCGTCCCAGGGCGGCCAGGAGGGCACCACCGGCACGAGCACCGGCTTCGTGGAGATCGCCGACCTGACCAGGATGCAGGTCGCCGCTGCCTTTGCCGAGGCCGACGCGACAAGCCTCAAGGAGAAGCAGGCCGCCACCGTGACGTGGAACGCGCTCGGCGGTGTCCAGCAGAGCGCCCGGGTGGCCGCCGTCGACCCGTCGGCGACCACCACCAACAGCGTGGTCACGTACGGTGTGACGCTGACCCTGGACAAGGTGCCCACCGGTGCCAAGGTGGGCCAGACCGTCTCGGTGTCGGTCACCACCGGCTCGGTGCCGGACGTCGTCCTGGTGAACGCGGCCGCCCTCACCACGGTCGGCAACCGGCACACCGTCACGGTGATCACGAACGGCGTGCCGGAGACCCGCTCGGTGGAGATCGGGCTGGAGGGCGACTCGGCCACCGAGATCAAATCCGGTCTGACCGTGGGCGAGCAGGTCGTCGTGAAGACCACCTCGATCAGCGGCGGCTCTCAGCAGGGCGGGTTCCCGGCCGGTGGCGGCGGTTTCCCCGGCGGCGGGATGCCGGCCGGCGGGGGCATGCCCGGCGGCGGCAGGGGCGGCCAGTGAGCCGGCCGGTCCTGGAGGTCCGTGACCTCAAGAAGATCTACGGCACCGGCGAGACGACCGTGCACGCGCTGCGCGGGGTGTCCCTGACCGTCGAGCGTGGCGACTACGCGGCGATCATGGGCTCGTCCGGCTCCGGCAAGTCGACCCTGATGAACATCCTGGGCGCGCTGGACGTCCCGAGCTCCGGAAGCTATTTGCTGGACGGGGTGGACGTGAGCCGGCTCTCGGACGGTCAGCTGGCACTGGCCCGGAACCGGTTGATCGGCTTCATCTTCCAGGCGTTCAACCTGATTCCGCGTACCACCGCGGTGGCGAACGTCGAGCTGCCGCTGGCGTACGCCGGAGTGAAGCCGAAGGAGCGCCGCCGGCGCGCCATGCAGGCCCTGGACGTCGTCGGCCTCGCGGATCGGGCCGGCCACGAGCCGAACCAGCTCTCCGGCGGTCAGCAGCAGCGGGTCGCGGTGGCCCGCGCGCTGGTCACCGAGCCGTCGTTGCTGCTCGCCGACGAGCCGACCGGCAACCTGGACAGCAAGTCCACCGCCGACGTGCTCCAGGTCTTCGACGACCTGAGCGCGGCCGGCCGGACGATCGTGATCATCACGCACGAGGACGAGGTGAGTGCCCGGGCCAAGCGGCTGATCCGTCTGGTCGACGGCGCGATCGTGACCGACGTACGGCAGAAGCGGCGCCACGCATGAGCCTTCTCGAAGTCGTCCGGTTCGCCCTGCGCGGCCTGAGCGCCAACAAGCTGCGCTCGTCACTGACCATGCTCGGCATCCTGATCGGTGTCGCGGCGGTGATCCTGCTGGTCGCGGTCGGCAACGGCTCGGCCAAGGCGGTGAGCGACCGGATCGAGGCACTCGGCACCAACACCATCACCGTGATGAGCACCGGCCGGAGCAGCGCCGGCCTCACCACCGGGATCGCGAAGGCCCTTGACGACCCAGTGCTCGCCCCCGACATCAGGTCGATCTCGCCGGTGGTCAGTGCCTCCACGACTCTCACCTATGAGGGCGCGGAGCACGAGGTGAGTACGTTCGTCGGCACCACCCCGGCCTGGTTCAACGCTTCCAGCACCCCGGTCGGCGCGGGTTCCGCGTTCACCCAGGACGACGTGGACCAGGGCCGGCGGGTGGTGGTGATCGGGCAGACCGTCGCCGAGGAACTGTTCCCCGGGACCGACCCGATCGACGAGCAGGTCACCGTCGGCGGGGCGCTGTTCACCATCATCGGCGTCCTGGACCAGAAGAGCTCCACCGGCTTCCAGGACTCGAACGACACCGCGGTCGCCCCGCTCACCGCGGTCCAGCAGGTACTCACCGGGTACGGAGCACTCACCTCGATCATCGTGGAGGCGGCCGCACCGGACCGGGTCGACGCGGTGCAGGGCCAGGTGTCGACGATCCTCGACCAGAAGCTGGACGTGAGCTCGTCGTCGAGCAGCACGCCGTACCGGATCCAGAACGCGTCGTCGCTGCTGGAGACGCAGACCGAGACCGCCGAGACGTTCACCACGCTGCTCGGCGCGGTGGCCGCGATCAGCCTGCTCGTCGGCGGCATCGGGATCACCAACATCATGCTGGTGACGGTCACCGAGCGGACCCGGGAGATCGGCATCCGCAAGGCCCTGGGCGCGCCGCGCCGGGTCGTCCTGACCCAGTTCCTGATCGAGGCCACGCTGCTCAGCGTGATCGGCGGGGCCTTGGGGGTGGCCGCCGCGCTGATCGGCAGCCGGTTCGAGATCGTCGGGGTGAAGCCGGTGATCATGCCCAGCTCCATTGGGCTCGCCGTGGGCGTCTCGATCGCCATCGGCCTGTTCTTCGGCGGGTTGCCCGCCGCCCGCGCCGCCCGGTTGCGGCCCATCGACGCGCTGCGCTACGAGTGAGGACTTCGCTGTGAACGACGAAACCGGTCTCTCCGCGGAACTGGCCGCCGCGGCGCCGAAGCGCTGGTGGAACAAGGGCACCGTCGCTCTGGGCGTGGCCGCCCTGCTGATGGGTGGTTTCCTCGGCGGCGTGCAGGCGCAGAAGCAGTGGGGCACGCCGGAGACCAACGCCGTGAGCGGCTTCCCCGGCGGCGGGATGCGAGGGAGCGGCGGCTTCCCCGGGCCGGCTCAGACCACGACGACGGCGGCGGCCGGTCCGACCACCGGCAAGGTCAAGCTCGTCAACGGCAAGACCATCTACGTGGAGACCGGGGACGGCACCGTCGTCACCATCAAGACCGGCAGCGACACCACGGTGGCGACCGCCGAGAAGGGCAAGCTGAGCGACGTGAAGGCCGGCGACTCGGTCACCGTCCAGGGCACGGCCGGCGACGACGGCACGGTGACCGCGACCTTGGTCACGACCACGAAATGAGTTCGGCGTCACGCTGTGACGCTGACCTGCTACTACACCACGGAGAGTGATCTGGGTTACGGCAAAGCGGTGGCGCCGGTCACCCTCGTAGCGAGAGTTTTACCTGGTTGACTTGGGGATGAGAGACGAACGGTGGATTGTTGCAGAAGGAAGCGACGAAGCTTTCTCCGTCACTATCCGTCAAGGAGTGCGCAATGCAGATCATCCGTAACGTCCGTGCCGCTCTGGCCGACCGCCGGGCCGCGCATAACGCCCACCGCCGTCTGAGCGAGGAGCTCGCCGCGTTCCGTACCGCGGCCGAGCGCACCGAGCTCGACCTGATGATCGGCCGTCACAGCGCCGACGAGACCCACGAGATCCAGGCGATCCTGAACCGGCAGGACGCTGAGCGCCGTTACCAGCACGCCATGCACATGAGCTGACACCTCGGTCCGCTCCCGGCGCCCGCGGGGCGCCGGGAGCGGGACGTGTCAGTGCTCGGGCTGCTGCTGCTTCTCCTTGCGGGCGTGCAGGCTGCCGGCGTGCGCCTTGAGCGACGGGTCCTTGCCCGACTTGATCAGGCTGGCCACCGTGGTGATCACCAGGATGCCGATGATCACGCCGAGTGAGACCGGTGTGCTGACCTCGGGCACGCTCTCGCTGATGTCCTTGTGCGCCCAGTGCAGCACCAGCTTGATCCCGATGAAGGCCAGGATGATCGCCAAGCCGGTGGAGAGGTAGACCAGGCGGTCCAGCAGGCCCTTCACCAGGAAGAACAGGGCGCGCAGGCCGAGCAGGGCGAAGGCGTTGGCGACGAAGACGATGTACGCCTCCTCGGTCACGCCGAACACCGCCGGGATGGAGTCGAGCGCGAACAGCAGGTCGGTCCCGCCGATCGCCAGCAGCACCAGGAACAACGGCGTGAACATCTTCCGCCCGTCGACCCGGGTGATCATCTTGCCCTCGACGTAGTCGTCGGTCACCGGCAGGAACCGCCGCCCGGCCCTGACCAGGGCGTTGTCCTGCACGTCCGGATCCTCGTCCCGGTGCCGGAACAGCTGCACCGCGGTGTAGAGCAGGATCAGGCCGAAGATCAGGAACATGAACGAGAACATGTTGAGCAGCGCGGCACCGAGCGCGATGAAGATCACCCGCAGCACCAGCGCGATGATGATGCCGAAGGTCAGCACCTCCTGCTGATACCGCTCCGGCACCGCGAAGGTGCTCATGATGATCACGAAGACGAAGAGGTTGTCGACCGACAAGCTCTTCTCGACGATGTAGCCGGCGAAGTACTCGGTGCCGTACCCCCAGCCGGAGATGCTCGCGAAGACTATGCCGAACGCGATCGCGACGGCGATGTAGAAGATTGACCAGGCGGCGGCCTCGCGGAAGCCGACGACATGCGGACGGAGCACCCCGAGAGTCAAATCGAGGGCGAGCAGGGCGACGATGACACCGATGGTCACGGTCCACCCGAGCGCGGAGACCTCAAGCATGCTTCACAGGATCTCGGAAGAAGCTGCAAGCCTGCTGAGTAACCCCGGTTTCCGCACACCCTTTTCCGGTACGCGCGACGAACGGTCCCACCCGTCGCGGCGGGCCGGCCGGGTGCCACTCCAGGCCGCACCCGGCCGCCGGCTCATGCGTCAGGCGGTCTGGAAGGAACGCTTGGCCAGGCCCATCCAGAAGCCGTCGATCGGCTGCTCGGGTGCCGCCTCCGGGTCGCCGGAGGCGCCGAGGGTGAGAAACATCGGGGCGAAGTGCTCGATCGTCGGATGCGCGTACGGCATGCCGGGCGCGCGGTCGCGGAAGTCGGCGAGCTCGTCGATCGCGCCACGGGCCAGCGCCTCGGCGGTCCAGGCGTCGAACTCGCTGGACCAGCCCGGAGCGGCCGCCTCCGGCCGCCAGTCGCGCAGGAACGGCAGCCCGTGTGTGGTGAAGCCGGACCCGATGATCAGCACGCCCTCGTCCCGCAGCGGGGCGAGCCGGGCGCCGAGATCGAGCAGCCGGTCCGGCTCCAGAGTCGGCAGCGACATCTGCAGGACCGGGATGTCGGCCTCCGGGAACATCACGGTGAGTGGCACGTACGCACCGTGATCGAGACCGCGGCTGGTGCGGGCGACGGCCTGGCCGTCCGGCATCAGCGCCGCCACCCGGTCGGCCAGCTCAGGTGCGCCGGGCGCACGGTACTGCACCTGGTAGTAGTGCGGCGCGAAGCCGCCGAAGTCGTAGACCAGCGGGACCGTCTCGGTGGCACCGAGCATGAGCGGCGCCGACTCCCAGTGCGCTGAGGCGACCAGGATCGCCCGCGGCCGGGGGAGTGGGGCGGCGAGATCGCGCAGCTGGGCGACCCAGGTGGGGTCGTCGACCAGCGGCGGGGCGCCGTGGCTGAGAAAGAGAGCGGGCATCCGCACGATGGCCTCCGTTGAAACTTCAACTTTCATGGACGACGCTACGCGGATTTGCTTGATTACGCAACTATCCTCACGCGTAATTACTAAGCGTATAAGATCGTCCAAATTAGTGACGCTCCGCGATCGGCAGTGGATCAAGCGAAACGAACCGTCGATGATTCGAGATCATTAAATATTGACGAAATAGCATGAGCTTGGTCGTTTTATTGATCGACGCTCAAATTTCCTGATGGGTTCTGTGATCAACAACGCCTACTGTGGAATCAACTTTTGTCGCACTTGGACGTTGCGCCGGGCGTCGGGACCTGGCAGGCTACTGCCGGTCGCGCTGGGGGGAGCGCAACGTAATTGCTTCGTGGAACCTCACCATAACTACGTTCGGTGAACTCGCGGGCAACTTCCCCGGCGTCGAGAGGAGAACCTGCAGTGGCGTCGCCGCCGCAGCTACCGCCCGCGGACGATCTGTACCTCACTGCTCACGACACGATCCGCGGCAAATCGCTGCTGTCACCGGCCACCCTCGGTCTCGGTCTCGGCGCGGCACTCCTCGGTGAGCTCGTGTTGTGGCGGCGCGTCGACCTCGTCGAGAACCAGCTCGTGATCATCGACGAACGGCCGACCGGCGACGCCGCGACCACGGCTGTCCTGGAGCAGCTGCGACGCGAGGCCGGTCAGCACGGCGTGCGTAACTGGCTCGCGTACCTCTCCACCGGCATTGCCACCGACCTGGTCGAGCGCCGCCTCGCCCGGGCCGGGCTGATCAAGCGGGTGGAGAAGCGCGGACTGCTCGGCACGAAGGTCTCCTTCGTGCCGGCCGACTCGATGACGGCCGGCTGGCCGGCCACCCGTATCCGTACCCGGGTCTCCCGCGACGAACCCCTCGACGTGGCCGACCTGCTGCTCGCCGGTCTGATCCTCGCGACGGGGCTGGACCAGCACGTGCTGGCCACCCTCAACGCCCGCGACCGGGCCGGCATGTTCGACCAGTTCCGCAGGCTCTTCCCAGCCATGTTGCAGCAGCTCGTGGCGCAGGCCGAGGCCTCTGTCGGTGACGCCGTCATGGCCCGGCGCGCCTGAGCTGACAAATACCCACCCCCCTTGAATACGCCTGGAGTCCGCGTGTCCTCGACCGCAACCAAACCCCCCGGAAGTCAGCTCTCCGACGCGTTGGCCCGTGACCGGCTCGGTGTGGCCTCGATCGTCTTCTTCATGATGTCGGCGGCCGCCCCGCTGACCGTGGTCGCCGGCGTCGTCCCGACCGGCCTCGCGGTGACCGGCCTGACCGGCATCGCGATCGCCTTCCTCGCGGTCGCCCTGGTGCTGGCGATCTTCTCGGTCGGCTACGTCGCGATGGCCCGGCACATCGCCAACGCCGGCGCCTTCTACGCGTACGTCTCGCAGGGCCTCGGCCGGCCGGTCGGCGTCGGCGCGTCCTGGGTGGCGCTGCTGTCCTACAACATGTTCCAGGTCGCCTCGTACGGCGGCCTCGGCGCGATCGCGCAGCCACTGTTCGCGGACTGGTTCGGGGTGGACGCGCCGTGGTGGGCGTTCGCGCTGGCCGCCTGGGCGCTGGTCGCCGTCCTCGGCGTCCGTGACGTGGCGGTCAACGGCAAGGTCCTCGCCACCCTGCTGGTCGCCGAGATCGCACTGACCATGATCTTCAGCTTCGCCGAGATCGGCGCGGACACCTTCACCGCCTCGACCGCGGCTCTCGACCCGGGCAACCTGGTCGGGGCCGGTGCCGGCGCGCTGCTGGTCATGGCGGTCACCGGCTTCGTCGGGTTCGAACAGTCGGTGGTGTTCAGCGAGGAGTCCCGCGAGCCGCGCCGGACCGTGCCGCGGGCCACCTACATCGCCATCGCGCTGATCGCCGTGGTGTACGCCTTCGCGTCCTGGGCGATGATCTCCGCCGCCGGTCCCACCGTGGTGGAGCGCGCCGGCGCCGAGGGCCCGGAGCTCTTCTTCAACCTCGCCTCCGACCAGCTGGGCAGCACCGCCCTGCACCTCGGGCACATCCTGTTCCTGACGTCGCTGATCGCCGCGGCGATTTCGTTCCACAACATCATCGCCCGGTACATGTTCTCGCTCGGCCGCGAAGGCGTGCTGCCCCGCACGTTCGGGCGCACCGTGCCGGGCACCGGCGCGCCGAAGAACGGTTCGCTCGCCCAGTCCGCGCTCGCCCTGATCGTGATCGTGGCCTACGCGGTCTTCGACTGGGACCCGCTGGTGCAGCTCTTCTTCTGGGGCGGCAGCGGTGGCGGCCTCGGCGTGCTGCTGCTGGTCACGATCACCTCGTTCGCGGTGATCGGCTACTTCGCCCGGCACCCCGAGGGCGAGGACGTGATGCACCGGGTGATCGCCCCGGTGATCGGCTCGGTGCTGCTGCTCGTCATGACGTACCTGGCGATCGACAACATCGCCGGCCTGCTCGGTGTCGAGCCGGGCAGCACACCCGCGCTGGTCGTACCGCTCTCCTTCGCCGTACTCGCGGTGGCCGGCATCCTCTGGGGCCTGATCCTGCGCAGCACCCGGCCGCAGACCTACGCCGGTATCGGCCTCGGCGCCCGCAGCGCCACCACGACCGGCGGATTCGCCGCCGCGCTGAACGAGACGGAGTACCCCCGATGACCGCTTCCGTGATCCGTGCCGCGCGCGAGGACGAGATCCCCGCGATCGGCGCTCACATCTCGCACGCCTTCGACGACCTGGCCGCGGACGCCTACCTGGTGCCGGTGCCGGCGGACCGGGAGCGGGTGATGGCCGACTTCTTCACCCTGGAGACGGAGAACGCCTTCCGGCACGGCAAGGTCGAGGTCATCGACCACCCGGACGGTGGCTACGCGGCCGTCGCGGTGTGGTTCGACCGGGTCAACGACCTGCCCGAACCGGCGGACTACATGGACCGGCTCACCGCGCTGGCCGGTCCGCACCTGGAGCGGTTCGGTGCGCTGGGTGAGCTCTTCGAGAAGAACCACCCCGCCGAGCCGCACTGGCACCTGGCGTTTCTCGCGGTCCGCCCGTCCGAGCAGGGTCACGGCCTGGGTGGCGCGCTGATGAAGCGGACCCACGACGAGCTCACCGCGGCCGGCGTGGCGGCCTACCTCGAGGCCACGAACGAGAACAACGTGCGGCTCTACCGCCGGTACGGCTACGAGCCGATGGACCCGTTCGAGATCTACCTGCCGGACGGAACGCCCTTCTACCGCATGTGGCGGGCCGTCTGAGCTGGACCGTTTAAGCCGGGGTGCGGGCGGGTGCCCGTACCCCGGCTTTCTTTTCCGCCGCGCCGGGCGGGTATTGACGCGGCGGCGAGTCCCGTAATTACATCGGAACCAGGTCCGAACCCAGCGTCGCCGGTTTGTTACCGCTGGGTGACAACGGCGGAGGGAGCGGATCGGTGTGAACCTCCACCCCGGACGAATCAGGCGCGAAAGCGCCGCCGCTCCGCACAGCCCGCCCGCCGGATGGACCCTCGGGGCGGCGATGAGCTTCGTCAACGGCGCCGAAGCCGTCGCCGCCTCGCGGCAGCCCGCCGGCCGGCGGGCGGAGGCGGCAGATGCGTAAGCGGACTCAGTGGCCGACCCGTGACCAGCCGCGGATGAACACTCCGCGGGTCAACCCGCTGGTGCGCCGCGGCAGCTCCGCCGAGCGGCCCTACGACGTGATGGTCTCCCCGGAGAACGCCGGCTGGGAGTTCAGCGGCCTGCGGGTGGTGCACCTGCCGGTCGGCGGGCGGGTCCGGTTCGTCACCGGCGGTGACGAGATGCTGGTCCTGCCGCTCTCCGGCGGCTGTGACGTGGCGTGCGACGACGAGCGCCTCACGCTGACGGGCCGGCGGTCGGTCTTCTCCCGGGTGACCGATTTCGCCTATCTGCCCCGGGACACCGCGGTGACCCTGCGCGCGCCGAACGGCGGACGGTTCGCGCTGCCCGCCGCCCGCGCCAGCCGGAAGCTGCCGTTCCGGTACGGGCCGGCCGAGGACGTGCCGGTGGAGCTGCGCGGCGCCGGGCAGGCCAGCCGGCAGGTGAACAATTTCTGTACGCCGGAGAGCTTCGAGGCCGACCGGCTGATCGCCTGCGAGGTGCTGACCCCGGGCGGGAACTGGTCGTCCTACCCGCCGCACAAGCACGACGAGGAGGGCGTGGGGGAGAGCAACCTCGAGGAGATTTACTACTACGAGGTGTCGACCTCGCCCGGCGGTGGACCGGGCTGCGGCTTCCAGCGGGTGTACGGGCACCCCGACCGGCCGATCGACGTCTGCACCGAGGTCCGCAGCGGTGACGTCGTGCTGATCCCGTACGGCTGGCACGGCCCGTCAATGGCCGCACCCGGCTACGACCTCTACTACCTGAACGTGATGGCCGGTCCCGGCGACCGGCAATGGCTGGTCCAGGACGACCCGGCACACGGCTGGGTCCGCGGCCGCTGGGTGGGCCAGGAGATCGACTCGCGGCTGCCGCTCACGTCGACCCGGGAGAAGCGCCGGGCGTGAGCGGTCGGACTTTCGGCGTGTTTCAGCGGGTGCGCAAACCTTCGAACGCCAGTGTCGCCACGGTGGTCGCGATCGCCTCCGGGTCGCCGCGGTCCGGCCGGTACCACTCGACGAGCGAGTTGACCATGCCGAAGAGCAGGCGGGCGGCGGTCGCCGGGTCGACGTCGGCGCGGATACCGCCCTCGGTCTGAGCCTGCTTCACCAGGTCGGTGACGATCCGGTCGAAGTCGCGGCGGCGGGCCAGGGCGTGCAGCTCCACCTCGGTGTTGCCGTGTACGCGCAGCAGCAGGGTGACGAACTCGAGGCGTTCGGCGAGGACCAGGACGCTGCGGCGGATCAGCTGCTCGAGGCGGTCGGTGGCGGGGGCGGTGGTGGCGCGTACCTCCTCGGCGGCCTCCTCCAGCCCGCCGAGTGCCCGGTCCACCGCCATCTCCAGCAGCTGCTCCTTGCTGCTGACGTGGTGGTAGAGGGTCGACTTGGTGATGCTGAGCGACTCGGCGACGTCGAACATGCTGGTGGCGTCGTAGCCGTGCGCGTTGAACAGGCGCACCGCGGCGGCGAGGACCGCGTCCTGGTCGTGGCCGGGACGCCCGCGGCGGCGTGGCTGCATGGTCACCGAATCTACTGCCTCATGCCATCCTCCCCGCCGGGGGTTGATTTACCGACCGCTCGGACGGTAAATAAGAAGCATGACTCAGCCTGCCGAGCTCTACCAGACCCATCGCGAGCTGCTCGCGCGTGCGATCGAGGCGGCCGCCGCCCGGGACTACTGGTCGGCGTTCCCCGAGTCGCCCAGCAAGTCGGTCTACGGAGAGGATGCCGCGCCCGCCGGTGAACGTGCTTTCACCGCCCTGCTCGGCAAGCCCTTCCCGATCGAGGTGCCGGGCGCCGTGGGCACGGTCTCCACCGAGCGCTCGCCGTACGGTCTGGAGTTGGGCGTCAGCTATCCCAAGGCCGACGCCCTCGCCCTGATCGCCGCCGCCCGGGCGGCCACCCCCGCCTGGCGCGCCGCCGGCCCGGAGGGCCGCGCCGGCGTCGCCGCCGAGATCCTGCGCCGGATCAACGCGCACAGCTTCGAGATGGCGCACGCCGTGCAGCACACCACCGGCCAGGCCTTCGTGATGGCCTTCCAGGCCGGGGGTGCGCATGCGCAGGACCGCGGCCTCGAGGCGGTGGCGTGCGCGCTGGCCGCGTCCACGCGGACTCCCGCCACCGCGACCTGGGCCAAGCCGCAACGCGGTGCCGACCCGCTGCACCTGGAGAAGACCGCGACCGTCGTCGGCCGGGGCGTCTCCGTGGTGATCGGCTGCACCACCTTCCCCACCTGGAACAGCTATCCCGGCCTGTTCGCCAGCCTGGTCGCCGGCAACCCGGTGATCGTCAAGCCGCACCCGGGCGCCGTGCTGCCGCTGGCCATCACCGTCCGGATCTGCCGGGAGGTGCTCGCCGAGGCGGGGCTGAACCCCGACGTGGTCACCCTCGCCGCCGAGGAGCCGGGCGACGGCATCGCGGCCACCCTGGCCACCCATCCCGACGTGCGCGTCGTCGACTTCACCGGCTCCAGCGACTTCGGTGACTGGCTCGAGGCCAACGCCCGCCAGGCCGTCGTCTACACCGAGAAGTCCGGCCTCAACACCGTGATCGTCGACTCCACCGACGACTACAAGGGCCTGCTGCGCAACCTGGCGTTCTCGCTGTCGCTCTACAGCGGACAGATGTGCACCACCCCGCAGAACATCCTGGTGCCCCGGGACGGCCTCGACACCGACGCCGGGCACCGCAGCCCCGACGAGTTCGGCGCCGACCTCGCCGCCGCCCTGGACAAGCTGCTCGGCGACCCGCGCCGGGCCGCCGGCACGCTCGGCGCGATCGTCAACGACGGCGTGCTGGGCCGGCTCACCGAGGCCGCCGCCGCTCCCGGCGTGATCCACCCGTCCACCGAGGTCGCCGACGAGCAGTACCCGGGGGCCGTCATGCGGACCCCGCTGGTGACCCGGCTCGACGCCGCCGACGAGAAGGTCTACACCCGCGAGTGGTTCGGCCCGGTCTCGTTCCTGATCACCACCGACTCGACCGAGCACAGCCTGCGAGTCTTCACCGAGACGGTCCGCGCCCACGGCGCCCTCAGCGCCCTGGTGCACTCCACGTCGCCGCAGGTGCTGGCGGCGGCCCGGGAGGCCGCCCTGGACGCCGGCATCCACCTGTCGGAAAACCTCACCGGCGGCGTCTTCGTCAACCAGACCGCGGCCTTCAGCGACCTGCACGGCACCGGTGCCAACCCGGCCGCCACCGCCGCGCTCACCGACGACTGGTTCGTCACCGGCCGCTTCTTCACCCTGCAGTCGCGCCGCCACATCCCCGTCCCGGAGCAGTCGTGACCACCGGTGAGGCCGTCTTCACGGAGACCATTGAGCGCGATCAGCGGGTCGAGCCGGCGGACTGGATGCCGGACGGCTACCGGCGCACGATGATCCGCCAGATCGCGCAGCACGCCCACTCGGAGATCATCGGCATGCAGCCGGAAGGCGAGTGGATCACCCGGGCGCCGACGCTGCGCCGCAAGGCCATCCTGCTCGCCAAGGTGCAGGACGAGGCCGGCCACGGTCTCTACCTTTATTCGGCCGCCGAGACCCTCGGTGCCGACCGGGGCGACCTGACCCGGCGGCTCATCGAGGGCCGGCAGAAGTATTCGTCGATCTTCAACTACCCGACCCACTCGTTCGCCGACGTCGGCGTGATCGGCTGGCTGGTCGACGGCGCCGCGATCTGCAACCAGGTTCCGCTCTGCCGCAGCTCCTTCGGGCCCTACGCGCGGGCGATGATCCGCATCTGCAAGGAGGAGTCGTTCCACCAGCGGCAGGGCTACGAGCTGTTGCTCAACATGATGAGCGGCACCCCGGCCCAGCGCGACATGGTGCAGGACTCGGTGAACCGGTGGTGGTGGCCGTCGCTGATGATGTTCGGCCCGCCGGACGCCGACTCGCCGAACACGGCGCAGTCGATGGCCTGGAAGATCAAGCGCCACACCAACGACGAGCTGCGCCAGCGCTTCGTCGACATGACCGTGCCGCAGGCCGAGGCGCTCGGCGTCACCCTGCCCGATCCGGCGCTGCGGTGGAACGCCGAGCGCGAGCACTACGACTTCGGCCAGCCGGACTGGGACGAGCTGCGCCGGGTCATCTCCGGCGACGGGCCGCTCAACCGGCAGCGGCTGGCCCGGCGCCGGCAGGCGGACGAGGACGGCGCCTGGGTACGGGAAGCGGCCGCCGCGCACGCGGCCAGACGATCGGGGGTCCCGGCATGAGCGGCGAGATCAGGCACGAGTGGCCGCTGTTCGAGGTGTTCGTGCGGGCCAAGCGCGGCCTCAACCACGTGCACGTCGGGTCGCTGCGCGCGGCCGATCACGAGATGGCCGTGCACCACGCCCGCGATCTGTACACCCGGCGCAACGAGGGCGTCAGCATCTGGGTGGTGCGGTCGGACCACATCGCCGCGAGCGATCCGGGGGAGAAGGCGGCGTTCTTCGAGCCGAGCGGCGACAAGGTGTACAGGCATCCCACGCACTACACGATCCCCGACTCGATTCCGCACATCTGAGGCCGTGACGATGGCATTCGACGACGCCTACCGGGCGCTCACCGACCACGACGACGATGCCCGCTGGGCGTACGGGACGGGTTTCGCCGATCCGTTCGCCGGGGTGCCGACCGAGCTACCCGCCGGTGTGGATCCGGCCGACCTGGCCGCGTACTGCTTGATGCTCGGCGACGACGCGCTGATCATGTCGCATCGGTTGCAGGAGTGGGTCACCCGCGCGCCCGAGCTCGAGGACGAGCTGGCCCTGGCCAACATCGCGCTCGACCTGCTCGGACAGGCCCGGTTGCTGCTCACCCGGGCCGGCCAGGCCGAGGGTTCCGGCCGTGACGAGGACACCATGGCGTTCCGCCGGGAGGCGGCCGAGTTCCGCCACGTGTGCCTGGCCGAGCGGGCCGACGCGGACTTCGCGCATCTGGTGGCCCGGTTGCTGGTCCTCTCGACGTGGCGGCTCGCGGCGTTCGACCGGCTCACCGCCTCGCGTGATCCCATGCTGGCCGCGGTCGCCGCGAAGGGCATCAAGGAGATCACCTACCACCGCGACTACGCGGCTCAGTGGGTGGTGCGCCTGGGCGACGGCACCGAGCTGTCGCACGCCAGGATGGCCGCCGCGGCCGAGGCGATCGCCGCGCCGGCCGGCGAGCTGTTCCGCCCGCACGAGGTGGAGATCCGCCTGGCCGCGGCCGGGGTGGCCGTTGACCCGAGCACGCTGCGGGCTGAGTTCGACGCGGTGCTCGGCCAGGTGCTAACCGCCGCCACCCTGGACCCGCACATCTTCGACACGGAGATGTACGCCCCGGCCGACTGCGGCGCGGCCGCCACCATGCCACCCGGTCCCGGAGCGCCGGGAGGCCGCCCGCCATCCGGCCGCGACGGCGAACACACCGCGGCG
This sequence comes from Actinoplanes aureus, assembly GCF_015704865.1. GTDB lineage: Bacteria > Actinomycetota > Actinomycetes > Mycobacteriales > Micromonosporaceae > Actinoplanes > Actinoplanes aureus. Next base: position 243,851 of record NZ_JADQTO010000005.1, read on the forward strand.
CTGCACGACATCCTCACCGAGATGCAGAGCCTGGCCCGAGCCGTCCCAGGCGGTGCCTGGTGAACGCCGCCCTGCGTAATTCGTCTCCGGGCGCGCCCGCAGACTCGGCCCCGGCTGTGCCTGCGGCCATGCTGCGTAGCTCTTCTCCCGGCGCGGCTGCGGACCCCACCGCGGCCACGCCGGGCGGTGTTCTGCCGGACGCGGCGGGCGTGGTGGGGGCGGTGGTCGATCCGGAACTGCCGATGCTCACCTTGACCGAGCTCGGCGTGGTGCGCGACGTGCGGCAGGACGGCGACGAGGTCGTGGTGACCATCACCCCGACCTACTCGGGCTGTCCGGCCATGGACAGCATCCGTGCTGACATCCGGGCCGCTCTGCTCCAGGCCGGGTATGAGCAGGTGGACGTGCGTACCGTGCTGGCACCGGCCTGGACCACCGACTGGATCAGCGAATCCGGCAAGCGCAAGCTTGCCGCCGCGGGCATCGTCCCACCGGGTCCCGCGCCGCGCCGGGCCGCCGGGCCGGTGCCGCTGACCCTCACCGCCCGGGCGACGCCGGCCGACTGTCCCCGGTGCGGGCACGCCGACACTGAGGTGCTGGCCGCGTTCGGGGCCACCGCCTGCCGGGAGTTGCGCCGCTGCCGGGCCTGCCGGGAGCCGTTCGAACGGGTGAAGGAGATCTGAGGTGGTGGTCCGCGAATTCCACCCGTTGCGAGTCGCGGCGGTCGACCGGCTGTGCGCCGACGCCGTCGCCGTCACGTTCGCCGTGCCGCCCGAGTTGGCCGGGCAGTATGCCTTCCGGCCCGGGCAGTCACTGACCGTCCGCCGTCTCACCGACGGCACGGACGAGCGCCGTACCTATTCGATCTGCGCGCCCGCCGGGTCGGCACCGCGCATCGGCGTCCGTGAGGTCCCGGGCGGGCACATCTCCGGATGGCTTGTCCGGGATCTGCGTCCCGGTGACACCGTCGAGGTCGCACCGCCCTCGGGCACGTTCACCCCCGAGCTGGCGGCCGGCGGCCGGCATGTGCTGATCGCCGCCGGCTCGGGCATCACGCCGGTGCTCTCCATCGCCGCATCACTGCTGGCCGGTTCCGGTGCTCAGGTCAGCCTGCTCTACGGCAACCGGCGCGCTGACACGGTGATGTTCGCCGAGGAACTGGCGGACCTCAAGGACATGTACCCCGACCGGCTCGAACTGGTGCACGTGCTGTCCCGGGAAGCGCGCGAGACGGAACTGTTCAGCGGGCGCCTCGACGCTGAGCGCCTGCGCACGCTGCTGCCGCTGCTGATCGACGTGCCGGCCGTGGACCACTGGTGGCTGTGCGGCCCGTTCGGGATGGTCACCGCCGCGACCGACGTGCTCGCCGTGGCCGGTGTCGCGCCCGAGCGGATTCACCGCGAACTGTTCTGGGTGGACGAGGCGCCTCCCGAGCCGGTCCGCCCGGAGCCCGGGCCGCGCGGCCCGAGCAGCGAGGTCACCGTGGTTCTGGACGGGCGTTCCACCACGGTGACCGTCGAGGAGGGTACGGCGTTGCTCGACGGCGCGCAGCGCTCCCGTCCCGATCTGCCGTTCGCCTGCAAGGGCGGCGTGTGCGGCACCTGTCGGGCACGGCTGGTCGACGGCGAGGCGACGATGCGCCGCAACTTCGCACTGGAACCGGCGGAGCTGGCCGCCGGGTTCATCCTGACCTGCCAGGCCACCGCCACCTCACCGAAGGTGGTGATCGATTTCGACCAGTAAGCCGTCGACGGCCCGCCGGAACTCCGTCGGCTGCTCCACCCACGGGTAGTGGCCACAACGCTCGATGATCTCGACACGGCCGGCCGGGAAGATGTCGGCGAGCGCGACGACCGGTGCGAGCCCGGTGAGGCAGTCCACCTCGCCCGCGACGACCAGCACGGGAGCGGTGACCCGGGCGAGCCGGGCGGCGAAGTCGCCCGGCGGTTCGACACTGAAGTACGCGCGAACCGCCGGCAACGACCACCGGCCGGCGGCCGCGTGCGCCTGCTCCACTGTGCCCCAGCGGGCGTAACCGAGAGGAGCGCACCGCCGGGCCCAGTCGTTGAATCGCTCCTCGTCGCTCAGGTCGGGGCCGCTCTTCGCGGCGGCTGCGGCGGCCGCGAAGACCGGATCGGTGAGCCGGCGGGCGATCAGTTCGTCGGCGTCCGGCGGGGTCGCCACCAGGTGGGTAGCGGGCGGCGTGATCAGAATCAGGCAGGCGAGCCGTTCCGGAAAGCGTGCGACGTAGGCGGTGGCGAGGCGGGTGCCGGCGGAGTGCCCGGCCAGCGCGATCCGTTCGAGGCCGAGGTGTTCCCGCAGCCGCTCGATGTCCTCGGTCTGCCGCCAGTACGAGCCGATGCCGTCACCTGGCGATGCTTCCTGCCGCGACGCTTCCTCCTGCGGCGCTTCGCCCGGCGGCGCTTCGCCCGGCGGCGCTTCGCCCGGCGGCGCTTCGTCCACCTGTGGGACCGGCGCGGCGGACGACTTGCCGACGCCCCGCAGATGGGGGATGACCAGCCGATACCGGCTGCTGAGCCCGGCCAGGTCGCCCAGATAGTCCGGGTGCCGGGCCGCGCCGCCGGCAAGCACGATCAAGGGTGGAACGCCACCACCGGGCCGGGTGTCGTCGTAGTGAAGTGGCGTCCCGTCGGAGCCAATGTAGATCGGCACGCGCCAACCCTAAGCGACCACCAGCCCGCGACCGGCGACCACCATGGGCCGCCGTCACCAGACATGGGTGACGGCCTCCGCCGAGATCCGCTGGTCGAGCCGGGATCGGTCCAGGTTCGCGCACAGCACGATCGAAGCGCCGGCCGTCAGGGGCGCCATCAGCCAGAGCAGCGGCTCCTCGTACGCAGCGGTGTCGATCAGCACCCGGTCACCAGCGGCGAGCCCACGGGAACGGCCCACCTCGGCGGCCACCGCGCCGTACTCGCCGAAGGTCGTGCCATCCACAGTGGCCGCCTCACCAACCCCGACTCCGCCGACCGGTGGCGCCGCGCCCAGGTGCGGCCGCGCGGCCTGCGGGAAATCGCGATAGCCGTCCGGAACGTCGGGTGTCGGTGCACCCGCCGGGGCGAGACCGAGCACGAACTGGTGCCGGGCCGCCGGCACGTCCTCCAGCCAGCTGCCCACCCGGCGCCGCTCCACGAACGTGGCGTCCAGAGCGGGACCGGTGTCCGGCCCGAGACCGGCGCTGGACCAGCCGCGGAACGACACCTCGATCCCGGCCGCCCACGCCCCGAGCAGCACTGCCGCGGTCTGCCAGTGCGGCGGCAGCAGCACACCCGCCCGGCTGCCGCGCGGCAGGCCGCACTCGGCGGACAGCAGCTGGGCCGTGGCCGCCGCCCAGACACCGAGGTCGGTCGCGGTGAGCCTGACCCGCTCACCGGTGGCGTCGTCGTAGAAGGTGACCAGTTCAGCACTCATCGCGACACCACGATAACGGCGGCCCGACTGGGCGGGGAATCACCCGACAGGCGACGCTCAGGCCGCTTCGAACCGGGTCAATTCGCGCGCTTCGGACGCGTACCGGGCAAGGAGATGGACCGTCTGTGGCCCCGCCTGCCCATCGGCCGTCAGGCCGGTCCGGCGCTGGAAGTAACGCACCGCCTCCGCCAGTTCGGCCTCGCCCGGCCCGACCCGGACACCCAGATCGGCGAAGAGCGCGCGCAGCACCGCAGGCTCGGCCGGCGGCGCCGGCTCCGACCACCCGATCAGGCCACCGACCGCGGAGCCGACCACGCTGAGCATTCCTCGTGCGGACATCGAGACCTCCCGTTGCGAGCTGATGAATCCAGCATCGCGAGCGGCGTTGTGCACGACATCTGACGGAGGTCTCCACCTGCTGTGCCTCCCTGCGACTTTCGGCCGACCCCGGCAGGCACCGAGCTCCGACTCGACGCGCAGGCCCGGCATCGCAGCCGGGCAACACGCAGCGGGGCCGCACCCCGCCGGGCCGCACGCCGGCGCATCTACTGCGCCGGTGCGCCGAGCCGCGACGCGGGCCTCGCAGCAGCGGCGTTGGGCCGCCGGCAGCGCGCCGGCCTGGCACCAGACCGATGCGCCGCCCCTTCGCCCGAGGCGGCTGGTCAGCAGCCCGGCAACGCGGAATCAGGTCCGGCAGAGGAAGGCACGCGCAAGAATCACCAGCTCACGCGCGTCAGCGTTGCTCACGCCGTACCCGATGAGGTCTGCCGCCGCAGAGGCGCGGCGCTGGCCGGCGGCCAGGGACGTGCAGGCCGCGTCGCCGATCTCGGTGATCTCCTCAGGCCGCCGATCCACCGCGACCTCCGGCAGCTGCCCGCGCACCGCGGCAAGAAAGCGCTCACCCGAAACCGCTTCCCCGGGGGCGCTGCTCGCAACGGTGGCGGCCACGTCCGGCTCCGGCGTCGCGGCCGGCGCCTCGGCCGGGCTCGGTGCCGCGGCGCCGGCCTGCCGGTTCGGCGCCGGCACGCTGCCGGTCGCGCTGGGTGCCGCCGGCGCCGGCTGACCTTGCTTCCATTCCGGTACGCCCGCAGGCGCGCCGCACGCAGCGATCATCGGTACGGTCGCCGCCGCCACCAGCAGCCCGAACCGCCTCATGCCGTTCAACCTTCGGATGCTCCGTCCTGTCCGGGCTCGGGCACAGCCGGCCGGAGCACGACGGGCTCGATCGGTCCGAGGCCCGCCGAGGTACGCAGCGCGTCGGCCGGTTCGGCGATGGTCGGGCCGAACGGGCGGCGTTCGACCGAGGTTTGCGGACGGCCGATGCCGTCGCGCGGTGTGACATTGGTGGGGGACACGCGGCAGACCCTAAACGCCGCCGTCCGCCTTTCCCGTTGCCGCGCCGGACCCACCCGGAAGGGGGACCGGCAGGGCAGTTCGGTCCAGCCGATCGGCTGGACCGGGCGGACCGGGTGAACGCGCCACCACCCGGATCGGGCGATCCGCCGGCGGAGTGCACACAGCGAAGTCACAGAGCGCTCACCGCTCCGGAACAATCTCCGGGGGCACTGTCGATGACATGACCGATCTGATGACCCGCCCCGCCCTGGACGACCGGACCGCCGACGCCGGCGGTGAGCGCGTCGCCGCCGACCTGCCGCCGGTCCCGCCGACCCACATCGCGCTGGAGATGGTGCAGCCGCCCCGGGATCCGCGCTGGAAGCGCCGGGTGGCCGGCGGCGCCGCGGTCCTCGTACTGATCGCCGGCGGCGGCAGTACCGGCGCCTACCTCACCGACCAGTACCTGGAGAGCCGCCCCGCGGCGGCCTCGGCCGGCGTGACCACGCTGACCGAGGGCAGCGACCTCGCCCCGATCGTGGCCAGGGTGCAGCCGAGCATCGTCACCGTGCTGGTGGACAGCGCCCGCTCGTCGTCGCTCGGTTCGGGTGTGGTGCTGACCTCGGACGGGCTGATCCTCACCAACAACCACGTGGTCGCGGCGGACGGCACGGTGAGCGTACGGCTGTCGACGGGTCAGACGGCCCCGGCCCGGGTGGTCGCCACCGACGCCTCTCACGACCTCGCGCTGGTGCAGGCCAGCGGGCTGTCCGGGCTGACTCCGGTCACGTTCGCCGGCGACGACAGCGTCGCGGTCGGTGACACCGTCCTGGCGTTCGGCGCGCCGCTCGGCCTGGAGGGCACCGTCACCTCGGGCATCGTCTCCGCCCTCGACCGCAGCCTGGACACCGGCGATGAGAAGCTCACCGGCCTGCTCCAGACCGATGCCGCGATCAACCAGGGCAACTCCGGCGGCGCACTGGTCGACATGTCCGGCCGGGTGATCGGCATCAACGTCGCGATCGCCACCGCCGGCGACAGCACCGGCAGCGTCGGTCTCGGCTTCGCGATCCCCGCCGGCACCGTGACAAGCGTCGTCAGCCAGCTACAAGCGAAGGTCCGCTGACGGCTGTCCGGTGTTCCGGGTGGCCGCGCCCGGTGAGGCGCGGCCACCCGGATCAACCGGCCAGGTGTCCCCAGCGGTCCGCGAGTTCGTCCCAGGTGCCCTGGTCCTCGGCCTGGCCGCCGATCAGCACGACCACCTTGTCGGCCTGTGCCAGGGCGGCCCGCTTCGAGGTCGAACCGACCACGGTCACCCCGTGCGACCGCAGCGCCCGCCACAGCTCCAGTTCCGTGGTCACGTCCAGCGCGGACGAGACGTCGTCGGCGATCAGCAACTCGGTACGCGGAGCCAGCGCCCGGGCCAGCGCCAGCCGCTGCAGCTGACCACCGGAGAGCCGGGTGCCCTTGTGCCCGATGAGCAGCTGCAGCCCACCGCCGGACGCCGCCAGGTCGTGCTCCAGCTGGGCGACCGACACCGCGTCCTCCGCGTCCACCTCGTGCCCGAGCTGGATGTTGTCGGCCACCGTCCCGGACAGCACCCGGGGCAGCTGTGCCACGTACCCCACCTGATTGGGCCGCAGGAACATCTCCGGCTCGCGGACCGGCTCGTCGTTCCACCGCAGCTCACCGGTGTGGTGCACGATGCCGGCCAGGGCGCGCAGCAGCGACGACTTGCCCGACCCGACCGGGCCGACCACGAGGACCAGCTGTCCACGGTCGACGGTGAGGTCGATGTCGCGTACCCCCACGGCCCCGTTCTCGTGCACCGCGCTGAAACCGTCCAGTTCCAGCCGGCGCAGCGACTTGCGCGGCGCCGTAGGCGGCGCCGGCGCGGTGCCGGCGGCCAGGTCCACGCCCGGAACCTCCGCCGAGTACTCGGAGACGCCGGTCATGGCGGCGGTCCGCTTGGTCCACACCCGGGCCGACGGGAAGTGCGACACCAGTGACGCGGTGGTCCACGCGAACCAGCGGGCCGACCCGAGCGTGGCCACCGCGATCAGCGTCGCCGCCGCGGTGAGCTGCCCGGACAGGTACATCCCCCAGGCCGCGATCGGCAGCAGGCCACTCGCGATCGACGGGGTGGAACGGGCCCACACCTGGATGGCGATCTCCCGCCACTGCAGCTCGCTGCGCTTCGCGTCGAGCGCGGCCAGGTGCGCGAGCACCGGCTCGGTCGCGCCGGCCAGCTTGACCGTGCGCGCCGCCGAGAGCGACGAGACGAGCGAGGTCGCGAACGCCGCACGGGAAGCGACGGTACGACGGGCCGCCTGCTCCAGCCGCGGCCCGAACATGGTCGCCGCCAGACCCGAGATCAGCATCGTGCCGACGAAGAACAGTGCCGGCACCACCGACTGCGAGGCGAGCGTCATGGCCACCACGGTGAACACGGCGACACAGTTGTCGATCAGGTTGTCGGCGAGCATGACCACCCGCTCGGTGTCGCCGCCCTGGGCCACCACCTCGGCCGGGGTGTGCTTGCTGACCCGGCGCGGGCCTACCTGGCCGTGCACCAGCCGCAGGCTGATCCGTAGCATCTGCCGCACCCACCACTCCGGGAACCAGGCGCCGGTGTAGTACAGCGTCGGGATCAGCAGCAGCAGTGCGGCCGCGATGCCGGCCGCCGGGTAGAGCGGGTTGCCCATGCCGTCGACCACGTTCGCCCAGAGCAGCGGCAGGATCGCCCCGTCCAGCCCGAACAGCACCAGCAGCAGGAAGAGCGAGACCGCGCCCAGGCCGTACCGGGCGTCGTTGGTGGCCAGCCGGGTGATCTCCCGCATGGTGTGCGCCCGCGGCGGCTCCGGAAGCGGCGGCGGCTCCACTGTGGGCAGCGGGTTCGTCAGCGCGTCCGGGCCGAGCTCGACCTGTACCGCGGTGTCCCAGTCCCGGTCCGCCGGATCGGCGAGCAGCACACCGCCGCTTGCCGTCTGCGCGGCCGGCACGGTCAGGTTGCTGCTGGCCATCAGCTCGGCGAAGCGCTGCGACGAGCGCAGCGGCCCGGCTTCCAGGACCTCGCCGTCGGCGAGCACGACCACCTCGTCGCAGCGCTGCACCGAGGAGAGCCGGTGCGCCACGATCACACCGATCCGGCCTTGCAGCAGCCGGTCGGTGGCCCGCTGCACCCATGACTCGGTCACCGGGTCCATCCGGGCGGTGGCCTCGTCGAGGATCACCACCTGCGGGTCGCGGACCAGGATGCGGGCGAACGCCACCAGCTGCTCTTGCCCGGCGGAGAGCTTGTAGCCGCCCTCGCCGAGCTTGGTGTCGATGCCGTCGGGCAGGCCCGCGACCCAGGACGACAGGCCCAGCTCCTCGACGGCCGTGGCGGCCCGGGGAAGCAGCTCCTCGTCGAACAGCGCGATGTTCTCGGCCAGGGTGCCGGCCAGGATCTCGGTGCGCTGGGGGACGATCGCGGTCCACCGGCGCAGCCCCTCCACGCTGAGGTCGTTGAGGTCGGTCCCGCCGAGGAACACTGTGCCGCCGGGCACGTCAACGGCCCGGGTGAGGATCTTGGCCAGGGTGGACTTGCCGGAACCGGTACGCCCGATCAACGCGTACGACCGGCCGCGCGCGAAGGTCAGGCTGACGTCGCGCAGGGCCGGGGGACGGTTGCTGTCACTCTCGCCGTAGCGGAAGGTCAGGTTGCGCACGACCAGGTCGCCGTCGGCCGGTGGCAAGCCGTCGGTCGGCTCCTGCGGGACGCTGCTGAGCATCTGCACCCGGCTCCACGCGCCGAGTGCGTTCTGCAGCTCGGGCACCATGCGGGTGACATGCTCCAGGGTGCCGCCGAAGCCGAGCGCGAGCAGCCACACGGCGGTCAGCCGCGCGCTGTCGATGTGCCCGGCGACCAGGGCCCAGGCGCCGGCCACGACCAGCGCCGCGATCAGCGACCGGGTGATCGCCCCGGCGCTCATGGTGATCCGCGCGGAGGCGCGCCAGACCCGGCGGCCCCGGGTCAGCACCTCACGGGCGCGCAACGCGTACAGCCGCAACACGTACGGCGCGGCGAGGTTGGTGCGCACGTCGTCCTGCCCGTGCACGGCCTCCTCCATCACCGCGGCCAGGTCGGACCAGGCCTCCTCCTCGGCGATCCGGATCGGGCCGATCCGCTGGACCGGCTTGTTCATCGTGACGAAGAGCAGCATCGAGACGATGATCATCGCGATCGCAGCCGGCCACCACACGAAGAACGCGGTGAAGATCGAGAGCGTCGCCAGGGCCATCGACTGGGCGAGCCGCACACCGGAACCGCGCAGCTCCGCCCCGACCTGGTAGACGTCCGAGTCGATCCGGTCGAGCAGCTCGCCGACCGGCGTGTTCTCCAGAGCCGGCAGAGGCTGCCCGAAGGCCACCCGGTTGAGGCCGCGCCGGACCCGCGCCGCCCAGTCCGCGGTCAGCCGGGCCGCGATCAGCCCGACCGAGACGTCGGTGAGCACCGCGGCCACCAGGGCGGCGGCCAGCAGCACGAAGAGCGAGAAGGACCGGTCGACGAGCACCGGCCCGGCCAGCGCGAGGGCGCCCGCCGAGCCCGCGGCTCCGAGAACGATCAGGAACGCGACCAGAGCGGTGCGACTTCGGCTGGTGGCCCAAAGGTCGCGAAGCAGACGCATGAAGAGTCCTCGGGCGGTAGGGGAAGGCGGTGTCCTCATCCTGCGCGGATTCCGGAGGGCTCCTCAACCGGTTTATTCCCGGCATTTCACCGAAAGGCGCAGGCCGCGCCGTCGCCCGCGTCCCTCTGACGAGAGCCGGCCCGGTGATCGGGCCGCTGGAGATCACCACGTCGCGGATGCCGAGAGCACCGCAAGCTCACCCTTCCGCACAACCCGCCCCGCCGCCGCGGTCCGAAAGCGATGCGCCGACGAGCCATCCAGATTCCGCGGTCAAGGTCTGCTGTGGTCATCCACCATCATCGGTACGGGCAACCGCCCGTCCCGCCGAACCGTCCCCGTCCCCACCTCCCAGCGCAAGCCAGCCGCCTCCCACGGCCCCAACGCGACCGCCGGGAAACAGCACCGGCTCGTGCCCGGGCGCCGGGCCCGGCCGCGCGTGAACAAGGCGGGCTGAGTTCAGCTGGCGGCGAGGCACCTGATAGGGCCGTCGTTCGGTGGCTGGGCGCAGCCCGACAGGCGGCCTGCGGGGCCGGGCGCGGTGACGTCACGGTTGCGCTCCAGCGCCCGAGGGTGCCGGCGTCCGGCTGGCAGGGCCCAGGCGGTGATCTTGCTTGGCCCACGCTCAATGCTGTCTCAACGGCCGTCAGACAGCACCCACGTTGGGCCGGACAAGACCCTGACCACGAAGGCTTTCTAGCCGCCGTCGCGTGGTGGGTTGGGGAATGCGGTGGATCGGGTGCGCTCGCACGCACCGGATCCACCACGATCCGCGCGACCGGCGGCAACCCCGCCAACGCCGGCTACCCGACGTCGCCGGCTACCCGACGTCACTTCAGCCGTGCGCCAACCCCGCGTGATGACTGCAGCACCTACCCCAGGCAGCGGGCAGCGGGCCGCGGGTCGTGGGCGGCGTGCCGCGTGCGCCGTGCGGGCGGGCGGCCTGCGACGTGCGCTTGCGGCGTGCGGCCTGCGACGTGCGCTTGCGGCGTGCGGCCTGCGACGTGCGCTTGCGGCCTGCGACGTGCGGCCTGCGACGTGCGCCTGCGGCGTGGGGCGTGCGGTGTGCGGTGGGCGGTGGGCTGCACGCGGCGGGCCGCAGGCGGGCCGTGGTTGCTCGCGTTCGTCGCCGTGACCGGCAGGTGATGGTGTTTCCCGGGGGTCGCGCTGGGGCGGTGCGGGAAGGCCGGGCTCGCGCCGGGAGAGCGAGGACGGGCCGGCTCCGGCGGGACGGCCGGTCACGCGTACCCCGCAGGGGTGTGACCCGGCCGGTAGCGAACCGCGAGCGATCGGAGCGCCGGCATGGGCGCCCGTCAGGGCGCCGGCGAGCAGGACGGCCTGGGCTGGTCAGCGCGAGCGCGGCGGGGTCAGGGGGCCGGGCTGCGGAGGGTGAGCAGGGTGATCTCGCTGGGGGCGAAGATGCGGAACGGCGGGCCCCAGAAGCCGGTGCCGCGGCTCGTGTACAGCTGGGTGCGTTCGGAATGGCGGGACAGGCCCTGCAGCACCGGCTGGTCGGTACGGACCAGGTAGTGGAACGGCCAGATCTGGCCGCCGTGGGTGTGGCCGGAGAGCTGGAGGTCGACCCCGTGGGCGACCGCGCCGGTGATCTGCTGTGGCTGGTGGGCTAGCAGCAGGATCGGCAGCTCGGGGTCGGTGCCGGCCAGAGCGGCGACGTGGTCGGCGTGGTGGCCGGGCAGGCCGGAGCCGGCGGCGGTCCGGTCGTCGACGCCGGCGACGATCAGGGAGTCGCCGCCTCGGGTGACCACCAGGTGCCGGTTGTGCAGGGCGTCCCAGCCGAGCGAGGTCATGTGCTCGACCCAGCCGAGGGCGCCGCTGTAGTACTCGTGGTTGCCGGTCACGTAGACCCGTGCGTAGCGGGCGCGCACGTCACCGAGCGGTGAGGACTGGCTCAGACGCTGCTCGACCTGGCCGTCGGCGATGTCGCCGGTGTGCGCCACGATGTCCGGCTCGAGCGAGTTGATCACGTCGACCACGGCGCGGGACCAGCGGGACCGGTCGATCGGGCCGTAGTGGGTGTCGGTGATCAGCACGACGCGCAGCCCGTCGAGCCCGGGACCGAGCCGGGGCAGCACCACGTCGACCCGCCGGACCCGGGAGACGCGCATCGCCTCCGCGTACCCCCAGAGCAGCAGGGCCAGGGAGATCAGCAGGACCACCGCGGTGACCACCCGCGAGCGCACCGGATCGGCGACGCCGGCCAGCGCCAGGACCAGGCCGAAGGCCTGGCCGATGATCGACCAGGTGAAGAGCACCCAGATCACGCCGAGCATGGTGTCGGCGACGCGCGAAGCGGCGTCGCTGTGCCCGCCGTGTCCCCGGAACATGAGCACCGGGAAAGCCCCGGCCGCCAGCACGAACACCACGGTGCCGGCGGCGAGGACCGGCGCCGGCCAGGCATTGCCGGACCACACCAGCGTCGCCCAGGGCACGCCGAACAGCAGCAGCAGAATCACCGCGACCAGCGAACCGAACCGTGCGCGCGGCGCGCGCCGTTTCGGCTCCGCCTCGACCGCCTCACCTACCGACATGCCCGCAAGCATGCCACCCGGGTGCGACAAAAACGCCGGGGCGAGCTCTACCGTCCGGCACCCGGACCGTTCGACGCACGCGCGGGATGCGACCCACGGCCCGTCGTCCGGCACAGATCCTGCTCCGTCTCCGCCTGAAAGACCCTGACCAGGAGGTCTCGGAACCCCGGCGGCGGCGTGTTGTCGAAGCCCACCGCGTCATCGGTCGTGACCGTCAGATAGCGATGTACGTCACCGGCAGTCGACCGGTAACAGAACATGGCGCCGCCCCATTCCGGCGGGACTCGCCCGATCTCCGCCCAGTCGGCCGGCTCGGCGATCATCCCGGCCAGCTCCGCGATCTCGTCAAAGGAGACCGGTTCCGGCAGCTCGTAGTGCCGGCTGGCGCTGACCGTGAAGCCGTCCTGATCCCGGCACGGGAAGTTCCGCTCGATCGCGCCCGCCCGGGCGGACGCCGGTGCCCGTTCCAACGCGGCGTCCCCGGCCAGCGTGCGCGCCAGCGCCGACTGCTCCCCGCAGTCCAGCGACGACCCGGATCCACAGCCGGCCAGGACCCCGGCGAGCAGCACGGCCGCAACGGCACCGGCCATCCGCGTCATGCCGCCGGCTCCCCGAGATCCAGGCCGGACACCACCAGGTCGGCCCGGTCCCGGCCGGCCGCGACAAGTGACGCGTTGCGCTCATCGGTCCCGGTCGCCCAGGACACGGCCGCCTCCCGGCTCTTGCCGAACCGGACGTGCCGCTCGATCAGCCGGCGGAGCCGTTCCTCCTGTTCCAGGTCGGTGTACCAGACCTCGTCCAGCAGCTCCCGGACCGGCCGCCAGGGAGCCGAGTCGAGGAGCAGGTAGTTCCCCTCGGTCACGATCAGCCGGGCGGTCCGGGGCACCCCGATGACACCGGCGATCGGTTGTTCCAGGACGCGCTCGAAACCCGGCGCGTAGATCATCTCGTCCCGGTCCTCGTGCAGCCGGCGCAGCAGCGCGGCGTAGCCGTACGCGTCGAAGGTGTCCGGCGCGCCCTTGCGCGCCCGCCGGCCGAGCCGGTCCAGTTCGGCGTCGGCGAGATGGAAGCCGTCCATCGGCACGTGCGCCACCCAGCCGGCGTCGTGTCCGGGCGGCGGTGCGGCCGCGAGGGCCGCGACTAGGTGTCCGGCGAGGGTGGTCTTGCCCGCTCCGGGCGGTCCGGTGATGCCGAGCACGGCCCGTGATCCGCCGGTGTACAGCCCCGCGGCCCGCTTCACCAGTTCGGAGATCATGCGCGTGACCGTACCGGTCATCCGCCCGTGGTCGGATCGAGGACTCCCGCGGCCGCCGGACCGTTCGGGCGATGTGCGGTGCCGGTGGCCCGGCGGAACCTGGCCGGGAGCATCCGATACACGGGGGATTCAGATGATCACACGCAGTCTGCTGTGCGCTGCGGTGGCCGGCCTGGCCGTTCTGGTGGGGCCGGCGCCCGCGGCGGCCCGGCCACCACTGCGGACGGTCGCCACCGGCCTGGACAGTCCGCGCGGGCTGGCCTTCGGCCCGCACGGCGAGCTCTACGTCGCCGAGTCCGGGCGAGGCGGTGTGGGGCCATGCCCGGCAGAGCTCGAGGGAGGCCTGGCCTGTCTCGGCCGCACCGGGGCGATAACCCGGATTGCGTACGGGTCACAGCAGCGAATCCTGTCGCACCTGCCATCGGTCGCCGCACCGGGCGGCGCCGGAGCGGCCGGCCCCTCGGACGTCTCGGTCGACTCCGGCGGCCACGTCTACTTCACGGTCGGCCTCGGCGGCGGCCCCCGGCGCAGGGGACCGCTGATCGCCGGGGCCACCGGCCTGTACCGGGCCGGGCCGGACACCGCCGTGCCGGCCGGCCTGGGTGCCGCCGGGGCCGGGTCGAACCCGAACGCTGTACTCGTGACGGGCCGGGACCGGCTGGTGGTCGACGCCGGCCGCAACGCGCTGCTGCGGGTCGGCCCCCGCGGCCGGATCCTCACCGTCGCCACGTTCCCGCGCCGTACGGTCGCGGCGCCCGCCGGGCTCCCGGGCGGCCCGCCGGCCGGTACGCCGATCCTGATGGCGCCGACGCCTACCTCGGTGGTCCGCGGTCCGGACGGCGCGCTCTACGTGGGTGAGCTGACCGGGTTCCCGTTCCGGCCCGGGCAGGCGCGGATCTGGCGGGTGGAGCCGGGACGCCCGCCGCAGGTGTACGCGACCGGCTTCACCGGCGTCGTCGACCTGGCCTGGGCGCCGGACGGCCACCTGTACGTCCTGGAGGCCGGCACCCTGCTACGGGTGGCACGCCGCGGCCCGCACCAGGTCGTGTCGGCCGGTCTGACCGCCCCGGGCGGTCTCGCCGTTCGCGGCCGGCACGCCTACGTGACCGACTGCGGTGTCTGCCGTGGCACCGGTTCGGTGGTACGGATCGACCTCGGGTAGGTCAGGAGCGGAAGTCCAGCCCGAGGCGCAGCCCGGCCACCCCGGCGGGGGAGAGCGGGCGGGCGGTGGCCCGGGACAGGTCGGCGCGGACCGCGGCGGGCAGTTCGTCGCCGAGCGCGCAGAGCACCGGGTAGAGGTCGAGCACCTGCCGGTGGCTGAGCGCACCGGTGCCGATGAGCAGGCCGTTCAGTGCGGCCGGGCTCTCCGCCAGCTCGGTGCAGAGTCCCTGCCGCCAGTGCGGGTCGTGCACGTGGTCGGCGAACTCGCGGGCGATCCGGTTACCGGCCGGCGCGCGCAGGCCGCTGAGGGTGGTCTGCCGGAAGCGGGCGACCGAGGGGGCGAGCCGGCAGGCGATCCCGAGCCGGCGGGCGAGCTGCGGCACGGTGAGTACGTCCAGACCGTTCGCGCACCTCTCGCAGAGGCGCTCGTAGGTCTTGGCGTGTACCACCGACGCCGGTCGCTGGCAGGCGCCGTCCAGGCCGCAGATCGGGTCCAGGATCACCTCGGTGAGGGTGCCCTCGTGGTCGAAACGGCCGACGGCGAAGTAGGTAGTCGGGGCGGTGCGGTATTGGGCCAGGGCGGCGCGGGCGCTGACGTAACCGTCTGGGTCGACGCCGATGCGGGGCACACCGTCCTCGGTGTGCAGCTGGATGAGCCGGAACATGGTGCGCGCTCCCGGGGTAGAGCGATTCGGTGTCGTCCTTCGGTACGTCTCCGATGCGACAAAGGTTCAGAAGTCACTCTGAGTCACTGACTCGTGACTGCATTTGCGCTGGTAGGAGAGTTGAAGGTAGGCGAAGATTACTCGTTGTAGTTTGTCTTCGCCAGAGGCGCTCGCCACGCCGGAAACCGGTCGAACGGTCGAGTCGGCAAGAGTGCCGTGATTGGTACGCTTCCCGGCCAGTAGAACGGTGTAAGTGACTAGGGGGACTTGGTGACCGACTCGGCGACGCCGGCTTGGACCACTCTGCCGGCGCTGATGTATCACTCGGTCTCCACCGTCGGTGGACCCCTGGGTGATCTGGCGGTGCCGCCGGAGCGGCTGGCCGAGCAGCTGCATGCTCTGACCGCGGCCGGTTACCGGCTGGTCGGTCTCACCGAGGCGCTGGACCGGCTCAGCATGGGCAGCACCGAGAAGATGGTCGCGGTGACCTTCGACGACGGCTACCGGGACTTCGTGACCGCCGGTGTGCCGGTGCTCCAGGCCGCCGGAGCCGGCGCCACCCTGTACGCGTCGGTCGGCCACCTCGGCGGCGGGCACGCGAACTGGCTGGGCGAGTGGGCTCCGGCGTTCGGGCCGATGATGTCCTGGGAGGAACTGGCCGAGGTCGCCACCGTTCCGGGCCTCGAGATCGGCAACCACAGCCTGATCCACCACCCGCTCGACGTGCTGGCTCCGGGCGAGCTGCGCGACCAGGTGGTGAGCAGCCACGATCAGCTGGAGCAGCGGCTGCAGCTGAAGGTCCGCTCGTTCGCGTATCCGCACGGGTACAACAGCCGCCTGGTGCGGGACGCGGTCGCGGCCTCCGGGCACGACAACGCCACCGAGGTGGGCTACCGCGTGCACACGCCGAGCGAGCACCGGTTCGCCGTACCCCGCTTCCAGCCGACGCCGGACCACTCCGGCGCCGACCTGGTCGCCCTCGTCGAGGGCGCCGGTTCCCAGCTGGTGCCGCAGCTGAAGCGCCTGGCGCAGCCGGGCTGGCGGATGGTGCGCAAGATGGCACGCAAAGCGGGCCGGAACCTCACATGAGCCGTTCGCACCGCCGGGACACCCCGGTAAGCCGTCGCGGCCTGCTCGGGCTCGCCGCGCTCGCCGTGCTGCCGGTCGCCGGCTTCGGCTACAGCCAGCTGAAGTCGGACGGCACCGCGTCCGGAGCCAGCCCGTCCGCCTCCGGGCGGGTTCCGGTCTCCGAGCCGTCGGCCCGCCCGACTCCGGAGCCGTTCGCGAGCGCCGACCCGAAGGTGAAGCTGGGCGGGACGGTCCCGTTCGTGCCCGGCAAGGCGCTGTTCGGCTCCTACCTGGGACTGGACGGCCTGGAGTACGCGGAGGCGCTCGCGCTGCGTAAGAAGCAGCTCGGCCGTGGCCAGCGGATCGTGCACCTGTTCTACGCGTGGGAGGACGACCTGCCGTCGTCCATCCCGTACCTGCCCAAGGGCTCGATCCCGATGGTGTCCTGGCGCGGCCCGAAGCACGAGACGATCCTCAGCGGCGACGCCGACGACTACATCAAGGCGTCCGCCCGGCGCCTGCGCGACCTGGACCGGCCGGTTCTGCTGCGCTGGGGCTGGGAGATGAACGGCGACTGGTACGCGTGGAGCGGCTTCAAGAACAACAAGAACGCGCAGGGGTACGTGGACTGCTACCACCACCTCTGGAAGATCTTCGAGAAGGAGGGGGCCGACCAGGTCTCCTGGGTGTGGAGCCCGAACTGGAACAACAGCCCCAACGAGGCGTGGAACCGGATGGAGGCGTACTACCCCGGTGACGAGTACGTCGACTGGGTGGGCGTCTCCGGCTACAACCTCCACGACGAGGAGCCGGCCACCCTGTTCGATCCGGTCTACCAGAAGTATTCGCCGCACAAGCCGCTCATGATCACGGAGATCGGGTCGGTGGACCGCGGCGGCACCAGCAAGGCCGACTGGATCAAGGACTTCGCGGCGTACGTCGTGCAGCGCCCGGCCATCGGCGGCGTGGTCTGGTTCGACACCGACACGCACCCGAGCTGGCCGGAGCGCTGGCGCATCGACACCGATGCGACGTCGACGGCGGCGTACAAGGCGATGGTGCAGAACCCCCGGTTCAGCGGCTGACCGCCGAACCGGGGATTCCCGGCGTCAGGACTTGTAGAGCGAGCGGTACACGTCCGACGACCCGCTGGTGTCGGCCATGCACTTCGGGTCGTCCGGGCGCAGGATGCTGGACTGGTTGGTCTTCCCGTCGCACCGCTGGAAGTACGCCTCGTACGCCAGGTACGGCGCGTGCTCGGCGAACCAGCCGTGCATCCAGCGGATGAACTCCGGGTTGTCCTTCTTGGCGTCGCTGAACGGCATCACGCCCCACTCGCCCACCGAGAACAGCTTCCCGTGCTGCTGGGCGAAGACGAACAGCCAGTTCAGGCCGTCCTCCCGGTCGGCGGTCGCGTCGAACTCCGCCTTCGTCGGCGACCACGGCCAATGGTCGTAGTTGTCGATGCCGATGATGTCGACGTACTCGTCACCGGGATAGCAGTTCGTGGTCAGCCCGCCGCACAGCTCGTCCGGGGTGTTGTGCGCGTTGATCGACCAGTCCAGGACGACCTTCGGATTCGTCGACCGGATGGCGTCGGCCGCGCGCCGGTAGCAGGCGATGTAGTCCTCGGTGTCGAGGGCGCGCCAGCCCATCGACTCCTCGTTCATCTCCCAGCCCAGCCGGACCACCGAGTCACCGCGGCCGTGCCGGACCATCAGCGAGCCGAAGTCCCGCCAGTGCTGGTCGTAGTCGCCGGCGGCGCAGTCGTCCACGAGTTCCTCGCGCTTGTTCGGCACCAGGCCCTGGGAGACGACCAGGACCCCGTCGAAGTTGTCGAAGAACTCGAACGTCCAGCCGGTGCCCCGGGTCATCGACTCGTAGCTGGTGCGGTCGGTGTAGGTCTGCGTCACGTTGCAGGGGCGGCCGCGGGCGGTGCAGAAGGTCCGCACCGATGCGGTGTTCAGGAGCGGGAAGCCGTTGACGCCGGACAGCCCGTACTCGCCGGGCCAGCTTCCGGCCGCCCGGGGCAGCGAGAACTGGGTGCGGGCCGAGCGTTTCCCGGCCTTCGTCGACGCGGCGGCGACCGCCGCCGCGGTGGGCATCAGGGTCGGCACGGGCGCGGGCGCGGCGGACGACGGCGCGGCGGAGACCACCGCGGACGCCGAGGGTGCCGGGGCGGTCGCGCTGGCCGCGACGGCGGACGGCTGCGTGGCGGCTGTCTCGGTGCCCGAGTCACCGCCCAGGCGGCTCGCCAGGCCGATCCCGGCGGCGAGCAGGACCGCTCCGGCGGCGGCAAGCAGGATCCGGCCGCGCCGGGACCGGGCCGCGGGTTTGGGCTCGGGCGGACCCGAGGGATTGTCGGCGGATGGTGGCGCGTCGGCCATTCGAGGTTCTCCGAAACGGTCGGCGGTCAACGGAAAGGACCGGCCACCGGGCGGCGGCCGGGAACGAGAAGGAGACCGCGGCCTACTGCGCGGCCGCGATGATGACGGTACGGAAAGCGGCCGTCTCGCCGTCCCGGAAGAGGTCCATGGTGACCCGCTCGGTGCCGGGCACACTGACCCGGCCGCTCCATTCACCGGCGGTGTCCGGGGTGAGGCGGTGTTCGCTGAGCTCGGCGCCCGCGGTGCCGCTAAGCACCAGCCGGTACGGTCCACGCCCGGCGTCCAGCCCGGTGGCGGTGACCTGCACCGATCGGTTGCCGTCGGCGTCCACCGCCCCCGGCGGGGTGGCCGACAGGGTGACGACCGCGGTGTCGTAGGTCCGCTCCGAGTCGGTGAACGACCACCAGCCGATCCCGCTGATCAGCGCCAGCGCCAGGGTCAGCGGCAGCACGTCGCGGAACAGCCGGCGGCGGGAGAGCCGCCACTTCGAGCCCGGCCGCGGAGTCGCACCGGCGGCCGTGGAGATCCGGGTCGCCGACTCCGCCGCTCCGGCGGCCGGCGCGATCCGCGGCCGGGCCACCGCGACACCGGTCGCGATCAGTGCGACCGCGGCGGCGATCGACAGCCAGCCGGCCTGATTCAGTGAGCCGCCGACCGCCCACAGGCCGAGACCGCCGAGCACGAGGACGGCCAGGCTCAGCGCCGGGATCAGCACCAGCCGTTCCACCACGCCGATGTCCAGCCGGCCGGGCCGGAACATCGCCTCGGTGATCGCGAGCCCCGGAAGGACGAACGCCAGCAGCAGGCCGCCCGGCACCGAGGCCGCCAGCGGTCCGGCCAGCACCGCGGCGCCGGAGGCGACCGTCACGCCGGCGAGGGCACCGGCACGGGCGGCGTTCACGAGACCCCCATCTGATAGATCCGGACGTGGCCGTTGTCGTAGAGCCGCGAGATCCCGTTGATCCGGTCGAACTTGGTCAGGTCCGAGGCCGGGATCGGCTCGGTGAGCCGGCCCGCCATCGGGTCGTTCTGGAAGTACGCGTCGTTCGGCGGCAGGTCGTCGCTGAGCCGCTCGTCGACGACCAGGTACGCCAGGCCGAGGCCCCTGGCCCGGTCGTCCTGCTCGGCGGTCCACTGGTCGGCGTAGAAGAGCTCACCCACCTCACGAACCGGGTCCATCCGCCCGTACGTCGAGGAGAGCGCCACGGCGGTGATGTCGCCGCCGACCCGGGTGCCGTGCGGCAGCGTCGCCGCCTGCCAGTAGGCCGCGTCGACCCCGAAGGCGTCCACCGAGCGCTCGTACGCGGCCGGCAGGTACGGACCGGGCAGCAGGGCCGAGACCGGCGGCCAGCCACCGGTCCGGGCGCCGATCATCAGCACGGTGATGAGCGCGGTACCCAGGTACACCTGGCCGGCGAGCCGGCGGCCGGTGGTGACCGACAGGCCGGGCGGCGGTGCCGATAGCCAGCGGCGGCCGCTCTCGTCCTTCGGGGGGATGAGCTGGACGGCGTACACGATCGCGATCGCCGCGATGATCGACATCGGGACGTAGGTGAAGGTGGAGAGCCGGCCGGCGATCTCCGGGCCGCCCGAACCGAGGAACCGCGCGCCGTTGCCGGCGAAGAACACGCCGCCGCCGACCAGGGCGGCCCAGCGCCAGGCGTCGCGGTCCTTACGCAGCAGCATGTCGCGGGCCACGGCCAGGAAGAGGATGAGCAGGCCGAGCAGGCCGGCGCCCTGCACCGCGAGCTGCACCACCGGCACCGGCGGGGTGACGGTGGCCGGCTCGCTGGAGTCGCCGAACATCTGGTTCAGCGAGGCCCGCAGGCTGTCGATCGGCGCCTCGAGGTACGCGACGACGTCCTGTGCCACGAACCCGATCCAGCAGGCCACCAAGGTGGCCGCCACGGCCGGAAGGGCCAGCGTGACCCACGGCCGCGGCTTCTCCAGTACGACCTCGGTCAGCGCCAGCAGACCCAGCGTCGCCACCAGGGCGAAAGCGGTCACGTGGTGGCTGACCGTGGTCATCGCTATGCCGGCGATGGCGATCGCGACGAACTTCCGGCCGCCACCGGTACGCCAGCGACGGTGTGCCCAGACGGTCAGCATGAAGAACGGGAGCGCGGCCGTCTGGTACAGGAACATCGAGTTGAAGAACAGGTAGTGCATTGCCGTCGCGTAGGTCACACAGGCCACACCGGCCATCGCCGGGGAGTTGCTGCCGCGCAGCACGGCGGCGAAGAGCATGCCCACGAAGATCAGGTGAGCGACGCCGGCCACGATCGTCCCCGACGCGGTCACCGACAGCCCGGTCAGCCCGGACACCGCCGCACCCATCTCGGCCAGGCCGGGGAAGTGCACAGCAGGGGGGAGCGCCTGGTTCGGCCGGAACAGCTGGCCGGACTCGGTGATCAGCGTGGTGGCCATCCAGTGCTGGAGCTCGTCGGGGAACCGGAACTGGTCCGGGCTGTACATCCACTTGAGCATGTACTGGTTGGTGGCCAGGCCGATCACCAGCAGGAACGACTCGGCGACCCCGGCGAGGCGGCTGAGCAGCCGGAACACCACCGGGGTGAAGACGATGATCTGACCGATCCAGTACGCGGTCATCGCCCAGGTGGACTCGTGGCGGCCGCCGCCGTAGGACAGCGCGACGAGCACCACACCGAGGCTGGAGAGGGCGAGCACCCAGGGCGCGTAGCCGAGGTCGACCGGCCCGGTGGGCTTCGGCTCCGGCTTCGGCGTGCTGGGCAGCCGGATGACGACGGTCTCATCGCCGACCGAGCGCCGGTCGACGGTGGCCCGCCCGGCGATGACCGGAGTCTTCTTCGGCGTCTGCGGCAGCCGGATGATGACGGTGTCGTCGGTCACCGGGCGCTTGCGCGGCGTACTCCCGGGGGTTTTCGGTTTGCCCGTCCCGGGCAACCGGATGATCACCGTGTCGTCGCCGACGGACCGCTTGCGGCCGGTGTCCTTGTTGTTGCCGGGCAGCCGGATGATCACCGTGTCGTCGCCGACGGGCCGCTTGCGGCCGGCCTTCTCGGTCGGCTTCAGGTCGCCGGGGACCTTGCTGATCACGACCGTGTCGTCGGCGGCCGGAGGCTTCTTGGGGCCCGTCTCCGGAAGCCGCATCATGACGGTGTCGTCCGGGCCCGGAGTCCGCTTCACGGTCTCGGCGGGCAGCCGGATGACGACGGTCTCCTCACCCACCGGGCGGGCCGGCTCGGGCTTGGCGGGCGGCTTCGTCCCGGCGGCCGGTCCCGGTTTCGCCGAGGGCTCCGGCCTGGCGGGCGGCGCGGCCTTGGGCGGCGTGGCGGGTCCGGCGGCCGGTGGCGCGACCTTGGCCGAGGCGGCGGCCTTGGCGGGCGGCGCGGGCGGACTCGGCGGCGTGGCGGCCTTGCCAGGCGGCGTGGCGGGCGCGGCGGGCCTCGCGGGCCCCGGCTGCGATGCGGGGGGCGCGCTCGGCCTGGCGGTTCCTGCCTGCGGTGCGGAAGGCGGGACAGGCTTGGCGGTTCCCGCTTGTGGTGCGGGCGGTGAGGTAGGCCTGGCGGTTCCTGCCTGCGGTGCGGGCGGCGAGGTAGGCCTCGCGGCTCCTGCCTGCGGCGTGGAGGGCGGGCTAGGCCTGGCGCTTCCTGCCTGCGGTGCGGAAGGCGGGACAGGCTTGGCGGTTCCTGCCTGTGGTGCGGGCGGTGCGCTGGGCCTCGCGGTTCCTGCCTGCGGTGCGGAAGGCGAGACAGGCCTCGCGGTTCCCGCCTGCGGCGTGGAGGGCGGGTTAGGCCTAGCGGTTCCTGCCTGGGGGGCGGGCGGCGCGCTGGGCTTTGCGGTTCCCGCCTGCGGTGCGGGGGGCGCGCTGGGATTCGCGGATCCCGCCTGCGGCGTGGCAGGCATGGCGGGCCTTGCTGGCCCCGGCTGTGGTCCCGAAGGGGCAGGCGGTGCCGGGGGAGCAGTAGGCCTGGCCGGCGGCGCGGGGGATGCCGGAGGCGCCGGCGGCGCGGCGGGTGCGGTGGCCTTGGACGCGGGCGGCGGTGCCACCTTGGCCGTAGCGGACGCCTTGGCAGCCGGCGCAGGCGGCGCGCTGGCGGGCGCCGGGCTCTTCGCGGGCGGCGTCGGGCCATGGGCGGGTGGCGCGCTGCTGGGCGCAGGGCCCTCAGCGGGCGGCTTGTGGCCCGGGACGACCGGGGGTGCGGGCGGGGCGTTCCCAGGGCCCTGCGGGGGCGGCGCGGGGCGCGGAGGCGTCTGCGCCGGCGGCGCACTGGCGGGGGAGGCCGGCGCTGAGGGCGGGGCGTTCTTCACCGGCGGGTTAGCACTCCCGGCGGGCGGGGCGTTGCCTGCCGGCGGCGGCGCGACCTTGGCCGTAGCCCTCGCGGCTGGCGCGGTTGCGGAAGATGGCGTGCCGTTCGCCGGCGACGTAGTACCGGCGGCGGGCGAAGCGGAGCCTGCGGCCGGCGGTGCAGGCCGCGCGCTTCCACCGGCCGGCGGTGCCGATGGCGCGGTGCCGTTCGCGGGCGGGTTTGTGCCCGGAGCACTCGGCGGAGCGCTGCTGGCCGGCGGTGCCGGTCGCGCGCTTCCGGTGGCGGGCGGTGCCGAGGGCGGGGTGCCGTTCGCGGGCGCGGGCGCGGGCGCGTTCGCGCGCGGAGCGTCGGGCGGAGTGCTGCCGGCGGGCGGTGCTGGTTGCATGCTTCCGGCGGCAGGCCGCGCGCTCCCGGTGGCCGGCGCCCTCGACGATGGGGTGCCGTTCGCGGGCGGGTTCGCGCCCGGCCCACCGGGCGAAGTGCTGCGGGCCGGCGGTGCGGGTCGCGCGCTTCCGGCGGCAGGCCGCGCGCTCCCGGTAACCGGCGGAGCCGACGGCGCGGCCCCGTTCGCGGGCGGCATCGGCCTCGGAGCCCTCGGCGGAGTGCTTTCAGCCAGCGATGTGGGCCGCGGCTTCCCACCGGGCGGCGCGGTGCCGTTAGCCGGCGGCCTCGGGCCCGCACCGGCCGGCGCAGGCGGTGCGGTAGGCACCTTGGCGGCGCCCTTGGCGGTTGGCGCGGACGGCACGGCAGACCCCGGCTTCCCAGCCTGCTCAGTGCCTGATTTGTCGCGAGCTGTATCGGCCTCGTCGCTCTTGTCCGGTCCCATCCGGGTAAGTACGACGATCTCGTCGGGTCGCGGCTCCGCGGGCTTCGCGGTCGCTTCCTCCGGCGTCCGTTTCCGGTCGGACGTCGGCTGGTCCCCCATGAAAACAGCCTCCACAGCTACTTCGGGTCGAAAGGTGACGAGGCGGGCGCCACCCACCGAGTGCCCGCCTCCCTCACCCCCGAAGCCGAGGGCGCCGGTTGGCGGGCGTTTTACCCGGTGAATGGTACGCCGTCATGATCAGCGGGCGGTTCCCCGGACCTTCGCCCGGGCGGCACGGCGTCCCCGCAGGTACGCACGTGGTCCGGCAATCATCCCTCGCCGGTTCGCCGAAAGAAGCTCGCGGGGGAAGTCGTCCTGAAGTGTGGAGACCCGCAGGCTGTCGGAGCCGGTCAGATCGCGCAGCGCGGTGGGTGCCAGCTTCATCAGTTTGAAGATCAGGCCCGGCTGGGCGAGAAGCAGGCTGGTGTACGCGGCGGTCAGCCCCGTCCCGTACCCGACCATCTGCTTGTGCAGGCCCTCGAAGTCGGGCCGGTGGTAGTGGTGGGTCACCGCGGTCGGCTGGTACACGATCGTCCCGCCGGTGAGCAGCACCTGCGTGAAGGCGAGCGTATCCTCCGAGCCCATGGCCGGCGTGCCGGCGCCGAGCGCGTTGTCCCAGCCGCCGATCCGCTCGATCACGCCGGGCCGGAACGTCATGTTCGCGCCGGTGCCGAACGGCGGCAGCGGGTAGAGCGGGCTCTGGATGTGCGCGGTGTGCGGGCCGAACGTGTCCGGCTTGAAACCGCGGCCCTTGCTGTGCCCGCCGAACTGCTCGAACCACAGCTGCGCCTTGGTCTCCAGCTCGGCCGGGACGATCACGCCGGAGACCACGTCGGCCTCGGGGTGCGCGGCCAGCGCCCGGGCCACCTCGGCCAGCCAGTGCGGGTCGGCCGTCTCGTCGTCGTCGATCCACGCCAGGATCTGCCCGGGTGCCGCGGCGACCGCCGCGTTGCGGGCGAACGACAGGCCGGCCTTCGGCTCACGCAGGTATTCGACCGGGCCCCGGCGGGCCGCCGCGCGGACCACCTCGGCGGTGGCGTCGGTCACCGGTGCGTTGTCGACCACCAGGATCCGGAAGACCGGGTACTGCATGGCGAAGAGGCTGTCCAGGCAGCGGGCCAGCGCGCCGGGCCGCTCCCGGGTGCAGACCACCA
Source organism: Actinoplanes aureus (assembly GCF_015704865.1). Classification (GTDB taxonomy): domain Bacteria; phylum Actinomycetota; class Actinomycetes; order Mycobacteriales; family Micromonosporaceae; genus Actinoplanes; species Actinoplanes aureus. Next base: position 268,681 of record NZ_JADQTO010000005.1, read on the forward strand.
CGGTGATCTCCGGGGCGGAGGCGAGGACCGCGCGGCGGCTGGCGAGGAACTCCGGCTCGACGTGCGGGACGTATCCGTGCACCGGGACGGGTGCGCCGCGCAGCCGCGAGCTGACCGCCTCGCCCAGCTCGGTGTCGATCGCCGCGGCCAGCGCATACGGGGCGAGGCCCTGCTCGGGCACATCGACCAGCACGGTGCCGAGCGGCTCGGTGAAGAGCCGGACCAGGACGTGGGCCTGCAGCACGCGACGGCCGTCCGGGGCGATCCCGGCGACCGGGGGCAGCGGCTGGGACAGGTCGAGGTCGAGCACGACCGCAGGGCGGATCTTGCTCTCGTCGTCCAGGTTCGGGGCGCCGGGGAGACCGGCACCGTTCACACCGGTGGTCACTGAGCGGCCTCCGACTCGTTGCGCCGGCCGGCGCGCTTCTTGCTGACGGTTTCGACGACGCCACCCACACCGGCGGCGGCGGCACCGGCGATGACGCCGCCCGCACGCAGCAGGTGGTCGGCGCCCTTGCCGGTGGCGGCCGCGCCGACGTGGCGGACCACGGCCTTCGGCAGCGACCAGATGTAGCTCTTCTCGGCGCCCAGGGCGTCGTTGCTGTTCTCCTCGTGCAGGCTGCCCATCTGGACCTTGCCCCGGCCCTCGGCGTAGCAGCGCTTCACGAAGAACTTGAAGCTGGCCCGCTCGGCGGGCACCTCGTGCTGGATGACCGCGCCCGGCACGTACACCCAGTGGCCGTTGTCGGAGACCTCACTCATGCGCAGGCACAGATCGGTGTCCTCGGGCCGGTTGCGGTCGCCGAGCTTGCCGAAGCCGACCCGGAATCCGCCCGCGGCCACGAACACGTCGCGGCGCACGATCATGTTCGCCGACCAGACGTTGCGGATCGGCGCGGTCTCGGTGGGCATGCCGGTGTACGAGCCACCGACCGCCCAGAGGAACTCACCCGGCATCCAGCGTGGTGCTTCGCCCTCCCAGGCCGGCTGGATGAACCCACCGGTGCCGATCACTTCCGGGTCGGCGAACGGCTCGATCTGCCGCTCGAGCCAGTCGGGCTCGGCGATGATGTCGTCGTCCAGGAAGGCGATCAGCGGCGTCTGCGCGTAGAAGGCGCCGGTGTTGCGGTTGCCCGAGACGCCCTGGGCGTACTCGTTCTGGAGCACCGTGATGCCCGGCAGCTCACGCTTGATCCGGTCGAACATCGCCGGGTTGTGGTCCACGACCACGACGATCTCTTCAGGGGTGTGCGTCTGGGCGTGGGCGCACTCGAGGGTACGGGTGAGGTAGTCCCAGCGCACTTCCGAGTACGTGGGAATGACGATCGTCGTGGGCAGAGCGGTGTGGTTCACGAGGGGAGTGCTCCTGTGGGGCGGTAAGGGGCGCGCTCAGTGAACCTCTGTCAACCTGGCGCCGGGCGCTGAGGCGCTGGCCGTGCTGAGAAAGGTTCAGTCGTCGAGCGACGCGCGGCTGCGCAGCTTGCTGATGTCCTGGGTGGTGCCGCTGCCGATGTCGTCGAGCGCGCGGGCACGCAGGGCTCGCAGATCCCGGGTCGCGGTGCCGAGGTCGTCCAGGCGAGCGCTGCGCACCTTGTTGATGTCGTCGGTACGCCGAACGCCGACCTCGTGCGGCCGGTTCGCCCGGTTGAGCTGGCCGGTGTCGCGGCGCGGGTCGGCGGGGTGCCGGACCCCGACCGGGTGGGCGGCGACGACGACCGGCGCCGGCGCGTTCACGACCGGGACCGGAGCGTGCACCTGCTCGAGGCCGCGCGGCTCGGCGAACTGGGGCACGACCGGGGCGACCGGGGCGGCGACGGTCGGCAGCACCGGAGCGGTCTGCGTGGTGGGCAGCTGCAGGCCGTCGACGAACGGCGCGATGCCGGCGCCACGGCGCTTACGCATCCGGCCGTACTCACTGAAGATCGTGCGGAGCACCCGGAAGCCGTCACGGAAGGTGTTCAGGTTGCTCTCGCCGAAGATCCGCTCGTGCTCGGTGCTGCCGACCTCGCCGACCTTCAGCTTCTCCGCGACCGCCCGGATGTTGATCATCGTCTCGATCTCGAAGCCGTCGCCCCACAGCTTGCTGCCGTCCGACGGCTGGGGCAGCTTGACGTCCGGCAGGGCCAGCGCCGGCACGACGTTGCGCCAGAAGGCGTTGTAGCCGTAGCAGAGGTCGGTGAAGTGCGTCCGGAACAGGACGTTGACCACCAGGTTGAGGCCGTCGTTGCCGAGCTTGCGCAGCGCGGTGATGTCGTGGCTGTGCCCGCCGTGGCTGAACCGGGAGCCCTTCACGAAGTGGTCACCGTTGATCAGCTTGTCGACGAAGAGTGGGATCTCGGCCGGGTCGGTCGAGCCGTCGGCGTCGATCATCACGATGATGTCGCCGGTGCAGGCGGCGAAGCCGCAGGCGAGCGCGTTGCCCTTGCCCTTACGCGTCTGCTGCACGATCACGGCGTCCGGCCGCAGCTCACGGGCCACTTCGACGGTGCGGTCGGTGGAGCCGCCATCGACCACGATCACCTCGGTGATCAGGGACGGGAGCTTCGCGAACACGTGCGGCAGGTTCCGCTCTTCGTTCAGCGTGGGAATCACGACGCTCACGGTCGGTGATTGCGGGCGGTTACTGTCGGTGTGCGTATTCAAGTGCGAAAGCTCCATGTCGGTCCCTTCCGGGGGGCGGCAATGCGACTTGTCGCGCGATTTCCCGAAGGTGGGACCGCACAGCCGCTCGCTTCAGGAAAACAACCTAGCAAACGATTACGTAGCGTCAACAGGTCGTGAGAACGACTCAGGTCACAGCTGCCATAAAGCTGACAGTTCCCGTATGGGGAAGCAAGTACTTCCAGGTAGCCGGGTGGCGGCCTAGGCCGCATCGTTACCTTGCGTAACGGACATTGGCCATACCAGTGGATCTCTCGGGAGAGTCTCCGACGAATATGTAAATGAGTAGTGGATCACCGTAAATCCGGACAAGATCCGCAAAGCGCGGCCACCACTTTACGAACTCACTTGTTTACGGAACGTTAATTCTGGGTGTCCTCAAGTGATCACCCTGTTGCTGGGCGTGAGGTCGACCGCCTGGCTACGGTTGATAGGTGGGAAGAGTTCGCCGAACGTCCGTAGCCTCCTCAGCCGTTCGCCGTTGGTGAAGCGATGACGACCGAGGCCGGGCTGTGCGTTTGTGGACATTCGCATCAGGCACACGAGCATTACCGCTCGGGTAGCGACTGCGCGCTGTGCGAGCCGGGGCGGTGCGCCCGGTTCCGGAGGGCGGGCCGATGGTGGCGCCGCCTGCTGAGCCGGCGCTGACCAGCCCGCGGGCAAGAGAGATGTCCATCACTTGGGCCGCCGGGCTGCGAAATCCTAGTGAATCTGTAGGCTAACTCTCAATTCGAGCGAACCTAGGGGGCACCGATGGCTCTTCCCGACTTCCTCATCGCCGGCGTCCCCAAAGCCGGCACCACGGCACTGCACGCCGCGCTGGTGGGCCACCCGGAGCTCTTCCTCCCGCCGGTCAAGGAGCCGAAGTTCTTCCTCTCCGACGGGCCGCCGCCGGCCGTCGGCGGCCCCGGTGACGTGCAGACCTACCAGGAACACGTCTGGCGCCGCGACGAATACGAGGCCCTCTTCGACCCCGCGCCGCCGGGCGCGCTGCGGGGCGAGGCCACACCCTTCTACCTGTACGACCTGGCCGCCCACGACCGCATGAAGGCGCTGGTCCCGAACGCCAAACTGGTCATCCTGCTGCGTGACCCGGTGGACCGGGCGCACTCCAACTGGACCCACCTCTGGGTGGCCGGTCTGGAGGAGGAGGCCGACTTCCTGGCCGCCTGCCGGGCCGAGGAACAGCGCAGGGCCGCGCACTGGGCCGACTTCTGGCACTACATCGGGCTCGGTCTCTACGGCCGCCAGCTCGAGCACCTCTATCGACGCTTCCCCCGCGAGCAGGTGCTTCTGCTACGCTACCGCGACCTCAAGGACAGTCCAGGTCAGACACTCGACCGGGTCTGCTCCTTCCTGGGCGTACGGACCGGTGTGCTCACCTCGATCCCGAGGGAGAACGTGAACCGGCACTACGTCGAGGACACTCGCGTCAACCGGATGTTGCGCGGCCTGCTCCGGGCCGGCGGCAACGTCGGGCACCGGTTCCCGGTTCCGCTGCGGCTGGCCGCGCGTGGGCCGCTGCTCACGCTGCTGCACCGCAAGCAGGGCAACCGTCCGGTGACCACGCCGGAGGAACGGGCCGCGCTGCTGCCGTACTTCGCCGAGGACATCGCCCTGCTGGGCGAGGTGACCGGGGAGAACTACGACGACTGGCTCAGCCTGGACCGACACGCCCGCGCCCGGTAAAGCCCACATTCCCGATAGATGATGCAAACTTGACGGGTCCGTCGCCGCAACCCCCGGGAGCTGCTTTGACCACTGGAACCACGGCCTTGCCCCTGCCGCGCTGGGAAGACTCCACCGTGGTGGTCGAACCGCCGGGGTCGGAGCCCGGGGCGTGGTCCGGTGCGCCCAGCACGATCCTCGCGGACGGCCACATCTATCTCGCGTACCGCCTGCGTCTGCCGATCGGGGCCGGTCGCGGCATCGCCAACGTGGTGGCCCGCTCCGCCGACGGACTCACCTTCACGGTGGTCGCCGAGGTGGGCAAGGACGCCTTCGGCGCCGAGTCGCTGGAGCGGCCCGCGCTGGTGCGTACGCCGGAGGGCACCTGGCGGCTGTACGTCAGCGCGGCCACCCCCGGCACCAAGCACTGGCGGGTCGACCTGCTCGAGGCGGACACCCCGGAAGGCCTGGCCACCGCCGCCGCCCGCACGGTGCTTGCCGGTGACGAGTCGGCCGGCGTCAAGGACCCGGTGCTGCACCACGACGAGCACGGCTGGCACCTGTGGGCCTCGGTGCACCCGCTGGAGTCCTGGGACGACGCCGACCGGATGACCACCGAGTACGCGACCAGCCCGGACGGCGTGCACTGGACCTGGCGGCGTACCGCGCTGGCCGGCCGACCGGGCCGCTGGGACGCTCGCGGCGTGCGGGTCTCCTCGGTCCGGGTGGACGGGGACGAGATCACCGTCTCGTACGACGGCCGGGCCACGGCGGGGGAGAACTGGGAGGAGCGCACCGGGGTGGCCCGGGGCGTACGCCTGCCGGACGGCTCCTTCGGCGAGCTGACCGCGGAGGACCGCGAGCCGATCGGCAGCCCGCACCCGCCCAGCGGCCTGCGCTACCTGAGCCTGGTCGAGCTGCCGGACGGCCGGCAGCGCCTGTACTACGAGTCGACCCGGGCCGACGGGGCCCACGACCTGCGTACCGAGCTGGCCTGATTGCCTGAGAGCGTGATCACCCGGTGCGGGGCCGCCCGCCCGGGGTTGATCCGGATGCCCTAACGTCGTCGCTGACGTCAGGTGCGCGCGGAAACCGACCGCACTGCCCGATGGCGGGGCCGGCCCCACAAGGAGCGGCTCCGCCATCTTGTCAGGCGAAAGCCTTCGCAAGTCCGGCGAAACGGCTCAAGGCAGGCGGCCCGCATCGGAGTTCTGTCACTCTCTGTGACCTTTTAGTGGATCTTAAGTTGCGCCGGCCCAGTATGATCACGTTTCCGGCGTGCATTTACACGCAGAGTGAGCGCCGTGTCCGTTTCGCCGTCACCGGCGCTTTTCCTTGGCGTCATCGGACGGCCGTTTCCGCTTCGAAACGAAAAGGCGTTTGGGAGCGTTCCCGAAAACGGTTGAATCCAACAGCGAGCGCTCTGAGTGTTTGCGGCCGGTTAAATCGTCGCGGGAATTGACGCCCACCTCATCCGTTCGGCCGATGTGAATGCCTATTCGGTGTCGTGTTCTCACCCGGACATCCCGTCCCTCCGGGCCGTCCGGTCTCCACCTCTACGGGTCACCACCGGCACGCGGTCGCGTTTGTGCCCCGATGGCCTGGGTAACGGCAGGTCGGGGGGTCCGCGGGCGGCCTACCGGGTACGCGGAGGAGGCGAGATGCGGACGCTGGGCGGGCGTTATCAACTGGTGAACCGCATCGGACTGGGCGGCATGTCCGAGGTATGGCGCGGACACGACCAGGTGCTGGACCGGCCGGTGGCCGTGAAGATCATGGCGCCGGCGGTGGAGGGCACCCTCGGCGAGGTCGGGGTGGAACTGGTCCGGGCCGAGGCTCGCTCGGCCGCCCGGCTGGCGCATCCCAACGTGGCCGGGGTGCACGACTTCGGCACCTCGCCGGCGCCGGGACGCGACGTCCCGTACATCGTGATGGAGCTGGTCGAGGGCCAGACCCTCAGCCGGCACCTCGCCGCCGGCCGGCTGGACTGGCGCATCGGCGTACGCATCTGCGCCGAGGTCGCGGCCGCGCTCGCCGCGGCCCACGCCGAGCAGGTGGTGCATCGCGACATCAAACCGGCGAACATCATGCTTACCCCGGCCGGCGCCAAGGTCCTCGACTTCGGCATCGCCGCCGCCGTCGGCTCGCCCGACCCGGACCCGGACGGCCCGGTGATGGGCACCCCCGCCTACATCGCCCCGGAACGCTTCGAAGGCATGCCGGCCACCCCGGCGACCGACATGTTCGCCCTCGGCACGCTCATCTATCACTGCATCTCCGGCCGGCTGCCGTGGAGCGCCCGCACCAACACCGAACTCGTCGTCGCCGAGCGCTTCGAAGACCCGGAACCCCTCCCGCACATCGACGGCCTGCCACCCGAGGTGCTCGACCTCTGCTCCCGCTGCCTCGCGAAGGACCCGGCCGACCGGCCGACCGCCCTGGTAGCCGCGCTGCTGCTGGCCGAAGCGGTCGACGCCCGCGTCTACGTCCCGCTCGCCGACCTCGAACCCGATCTGCAGCGCGCACCGGCGATCTCCCCATGGGATGAGGCCGCGGCCTCCGCGCCCACCTCGGCGGCACCGCGCGCTGCGGCCCCTTCCCGGGGAGGCCGGCACCGGGCAGGCTGAGCATTTCGCTCATTCTCTTTCGGGGTACGGGTAGCCGGCCGTCCCGCCGATCAACGGCCGTTCCCGCCCTCCCGCGCGATCACCGCACGGCGAGACGCCCCACCGCGCCCGCCGGGCCCATGCAGCCACGCGGGCTTACTTCGGCGATGTTCCCACCTGCTGGGAGCGACCCGATGCGTCCGTGAGCGGCCGGGGTGAGGGCGCTGCGGTTGGGCGGTCGAGGGCGCTGCGGTGGGCCGACTCAGCGCGCCGCGGTGGGTCGTGCTCAGCCCGGCGGGCGCGCTGGGGCCTCTCCCCGTGCGGTGATCGCGCGGGAGGGCGGGGACGGCCATTGATCGGCGGGACGGCCGGCTACCCGTACCCCGATTGGGTTTCAAGAAGCCCGTGGGACTACGACCAGGGGCCGGCAGGCTCGGCGCAGCAGGCGGGTGGAGACGCCGCCGAGCAGTACCCGGCAGGCCGGGCCGTAGCCGCGCGAGCCGCAGAACAGGATGTCGACCTCGCCGAGGTCGGCCAGGGCCTCGACCACGTCGCCGGAGCGGATCTCCCAGTCGGCCTGGACGTCCGGGACGGAGGCGGCGGCCTTGCGCAGGGCCTCTTCGTAGATCTCCCGGCTGGTGTCCAGGAAGGCCCGCTCGGCGTCCTCGCCCAGCAGGAACGGCATCGCGGCGTCGCCGTGCGCGACGACGGTGACCAGCAGCAGCGGGCTCCCGGTACGCCGGGCTAGCCGGGCCGCCTCGGTGAGCGCGGCCCGGCCGTCGGGCGTGTCCACGTAGGCGACGCCGATCCGGCCGATCGTGCCGGGTTCGTGCGGCATCCCGGCCGGGGCCACCGCGACCGGGCAGACACTGCCGGCGAGCAGGCGTTCTGCGGTCTTGCCGGCGAACAGCCGGGCGGCGGGACCGGCCGAACCGGAGCCGACCACGAGCAGCGAGGCGTGCGTCTGCTCGGCCAGGTCGTGCAGCCCGTGCGCGGCCGACGTGGAGGCGACCGTGCGGTACTCCACGCCGGGCGGGTCGCCGAGCGTGCCGCGGGCCTCGGCGAGCACCTCCTCGGCCGCCCGCTGCCGGTCGGCGACCCACTCCGCGTCGACGCGGCCGGAGCCGAGCGCCGACGCGGCCGGACGGACCACCGTGACGATCAACGGGACGTCGAGGAGCCGCGCCGCCCAGCGGCCCAGGGCGAGCGCGTCGGCGGCGGCCGCGCCCCGGTCGACGCCGACCAGGACCGGGCCGGTGGCCGGGGCGGTCATGAGACGTCCCCGTCCCGGCGCGGCCCGTCGTCACCCGGGCGCGTGCCGCCGGGCGGGACGTCGCCGGGCCGGCCGTCGCCAGGTCGTGCGTCGCCGGGCTGGGGCTCCTCCGGCCGGCTCTCCGGCCGGGTGAAGGCGGCGCGGGAGCCGCCGCTGGGACCGCCGGCCGGGACCGGGTCGGAGTCCTGGCGCAGGCGGGAGTGGCGGTAACCGTAGGCCGCGTAGATCAGCATGCCGAGCGCGAGCCATCCGATGAACCGGATCCAGGTGTCCATCGGCAGGTCGGTCATCAGGTAGACGGCGAAGATGATCCCGATGATCGGGAGTACCGGCGACCACGGCACCCGGTAGGGGCGCGGCATGTCCGGCCGGGTCCGGCGGAGCACGATGACGCCCACGTTCACCAGCACGAAGGCGAACAGGGTGCCGATGTTGACGAGTTCCACGATGGTGCCGAGGGGAACCAGCGCGGCCAGCACCGAGATCAGCAGGCCGAGGATGATGGTGAGCCGGGCCGGTGTGCCGTAGCGCTGGTTGACCGTGGCCAGGCGGCGCGGCATCAGGCCGTCGCGGCACATGGCGAAGAAGATCCGAGTCTGACCGTAGAAGATCACCAGAACCACGCTGGTGATCGCGACCACCGCGCCGAGGGCCAGGATCGCCGCGGCCCAGTTCAGCCCGGCGCCCTCGTCGAGGGCGGCGGCGAGCGGCGCGTCGCTGGCCGACATCTGCTCCGGGGTCGCGATGCCGATCGCGCCGACCACCGTCAGCACGTAGAACACCGTGCAGATCGCCAGCGAGCCGAGAATGGCCAGGGGCAGGTCCTTGGCCGGGTTGCGGGCCTCCTCGCTGCCGGTGGAGACGGCGTCGAACCCGATGTAGGCGAAGAAGATGATCGCCGCCGCCGCGGTCACCCCGTCCACCCCCTCCGGGGCGAACGGGGTGAAGTTGCCGGTGCCGAAGTTCGCGAACGCCACCACGATGAAGAAGACCAGCACGGCGAGCTTGACGACCACCATGACCAGGTTGACCCGGGCGCTCTCGGTCACCCCGCGGACCAGCAGAAACGTGATCGCCAGCACGACGATGACGGCCGGCAGGTTGAAGACGCCGCCGTCCTCCGGGGACGTCGCGATCGCGTCCGGCAGCGCGACGCCGAACGCCGAGTCCAGGAACGCGTTGAGGTTGCCGCCCCAGCCGACCGCGATCGCGGCGACCGAGACCCCGTACTCCAGGATCAGGTCCCAGCCGATGATCCAGGCGACCAGTTCGCCGAGGGTGGCGTACGTGTACGTATACGCGCTGCCGGAGACCGGGATCGACGACGCCAGCTCGGCGTAGGAGAGCGCGGAGAACGCACACGCCACGGCCGCGAGCACGAACGACAGGATGACCGCGGGCCCGGCGATGGCCGATCCCTCGCCGATCACCACGAAGATCCCGGTGCCGATGATCGCGCCGACACCCATCGCGGTGAGCTGGGTGGCGCTGACCGCCCGCTTGAGCTCGGTGCCCTGCTCGTGCGTCTCGGTGATCAGCGATCCGACGTCGCGGATCGCGAAGATCCCGGCCCGCTGTCCTGATCCGGCCATGGCCCGCCTCCCCCCGGGGCGGCCGCTTCGCCGCCGTCCTGACACCGTGGCCGAGGCGCGCGGCGGGACGCAAGATGATCGGCGCGATGCGCCGATTCCGATCGCCCGACTTGCCGTCGCGGCCGATCGGTGGGCCGTTTTACCCGTTCGGCGTACGCCCTGTGCGGCGCGATCACCGAACCGCGCGGCAGCCTGCGGTGGCCGAGCCGACAGTTGTACGGTGAGTCGAACGGGCAGGTCGCCCGGCTCGGAGGGCGTGATGGGCGAGGCCGTGATGACCACACGGCAGCAGGCGGACGGCACGATCGTCGTCGAGGTGCGCGGCAGTCTGGACGCGGCCACGGTCGACGCGATGCGGGCGGCGCTGCTGGACACGCTGCATCGGGACCGGCCGGGCCTGCTGATCGTGGACCTGACGTTCGTGACCTTCATGGACTCGATGGGGATCGGCACGCTGGTCGCCGGCTACGAGGCGGCCCGCGACATCGGCGCCCGGTTCGTGCTGCGCAACCCGAGCGAGTTCGTCCACCGGCAGCTGCGGATCACCGGCCTCACCGAGTTGTTCGGTCTGCCGCAGGGCTCGTCGTCGACGCGCACCTACACGGTCTGACAGCCGACCGTCGAGCCCGCTGGGGTCAGCGGACGACCGGCACCCGCCCGGCGGCCTGGACCGGGAAGTGGAACGGGCCCCGGATGACTCCGGAGTTGCGGCGCCGGACCGCGCCCGCCCGGCGCAGCCCCGGCATCCGCTCGGCCAGCTGCCGCACCGCGATCACCGCCTCCAGCCGGGCCAGCGGGGCGCCCACGCAGTAGTGGATGCCGCTGGAGAAGGCGAGATGGTCCGCCTCCGGGGTGCGGTGGATGTCGAACCGCTCCGGGTGCGAGTAGACCGCCGGGTCCCGGTTGGCGGCCGCGAGCATCGTCATCACGAACTGGCCGCGCCGCACCGTACGCCCGGCGAGCTCGAGCTCCTCGGTGGCGCACCGCGCCGTGCGCTGCACCGGCGGATCCCAGCGCAGCGTCTCCTCGACCGCCGCCTCGGCCAGGCCGGCCGGGTCGGCACAGAGGGCCTCCCACTGCTCCGGGTGGTCGAGGAGCGCGTTGACCGCGTTGCCGATCAGGTTGACCGTGGTCTCGAAGCCGGCCACCAGCAGCAACCGGCACATCGGCAGCAGCTCGTGCGACCGGATCTGCTCGCCCTCGGCGGCCAGGATGCGGCTGACCAGGTCGTCGGCCGGCTCGCTGCGGCGCAGCACGAAAAGCTTGGCGAAGATGTCGTCGAGCTCGTCACTGGCACCCTTGACCCGGATGCCGTGGCGCAGGGACCGGATCCCGTCCAGGGCGCTGCTGATGACCGCGCCCTGCCGGGCGAACCGGGCCGCGTCCGCGTCCGGCACACCGAGCAGGTCGGTGATCACCGCGATCGGCAGCGGTGCGGCGAAGTCGCTCACCACGTCGAAGCCGCCCCTGGCCGCGGCCGCGTCGAGCAGCTCGCCGACGCGCTGCTCGATCCGCTCGCGGTAACCGGCCATCTGGCGCGGGCTGAACGCCGGCTGGGCGAGGCGGCGCAGCCGGGTGTGATCGGGCGGGTCCTTGTCCAGGAAGGACATGTCGACCTGCTGGTCCGGGACGGCACGGCCGGTCAGCTCCGCCGCGCGTACGCCGAACCGGCGATCCCGCAGCACCGCGTTGCAGACCGCGTGGCTCGCCGTGGCGTAGTTGCCCAGGCGGGTGGGGACCAGGTCACCACCCGCCCGGATCCGCTCATAGATCAGGTACGGATCGTCGCGTCCGGGGCCCAGTCGCAGCAGCGACATCGGGTCACGCCGGACGTAACCGTGGTACGCGGTGTCCAGCTGCCGGGCGTACAGCGTCGCGGCGAATCGCAGAGCCTGCACACCCGGCAGCTTAGGACGATCAGTCGACTTCGGCTACATAGGAGCTCAGCCAGGCGAGCGCCGCGTTCCAGTTGATGGTCAGTTCGTTGGTGGACCAGGACTGGATGTCGTCGATGTAGCAGAACTGGCCGACGCAGCCGGTCAGGTACTGCTGGGCGACCGGGTCCTGGATGGACGAGTTGGGACCGCCGGACAGCGTGCCGGCCGGCGGGTGCGGCAGCGCCGGGTCGAGCTGCGCGGCGTACCAGCGGCTGTGCTGGTTCTGCGAGCTGACCTCGCCGTACCCGGTGACGTAGGAGATGTTCAGCGCGTTGCGGCCGAACAGGTAGTCCAGGCCGGTCAGCACGCCGTTGCGGTAGCGGTCCAGACCGGTCAGCTTGTGCGCCGACGCGATCACCACGAGGTTGTTGGCGATGATGCTGCTCGAGCCCCAGTCCCACTTGTTGTCGGTCGGGGCGTAGGCGACGCCGTAGCCGTGTCCGCGCTGGACCGCCAGGTACTCCTCGGCGCCCTTGACCACCTGGGCCTGCACGAGCGCCCGGCCGGGGAGCTTGTTCGGCAGCAGGGCCAGATCGATCTTGGCGGCCGCGGCGGTGGCCGCCCAGTCGAAGGCGACCGGTCCGAACACGTCGGCGGTGTGCTCGGGCGAGGTGAGCACGTCGGTGGCGTACTGCTTCTCGCCGGTGGTCAGGAACAGCTCGGCGGCCGCCCAGTAGAACTCGTCGGTCACCTTGTCGTCGTTGTAGGGACCGCCGCCGGTGCCGTCGGACGCCGGGGCGTACAGCGCCGGGTTGGCCTTTGCGGCCAGGTAGGCGGTGCGCGCGGCGGCCAGCGCACGCGTCGCGAAGGCCGCGTCGAACGGCTTGTAGAGCCGCGCCGCCTGCGCCGCTGTCGCGGCGAGGTTCAGCGTCGCGGCGGTGGAGACCGGGTGCAGCTCGCGCGGCTGCGGGTCCAGGTGGGGCAGCAGCGGCAGTCCGGTCCAGGCCGCATCGTGCATCTTGTGATGCGCCATGCCGGCGTACGGCTTACCGGCCGGAACCTGCATCTTCAGGAGGAACTCCAGCTCCCACCGGGCCTCGTCGAGCAGGTCCGGCGTGCTGTTCCCGCTCTCCGGGATGGTCAGGTTCACCTTGCGGGAGCCGCGGTTGTGCTCGTACTCGCTGAGCAGCTCCCAGACCGAGATGCCGCCGTTCACGACGTACTTGCCGTGGTCGCCGGCGTCGTACCAGCCGCCGCGCACGTCCAGCGTGTAGTCGCAGACGCCGGGCTGGCACGGCACGTCGCCGTCACCCTGGTTCGGCGGCACGTCGACGTGGCCGGCCGGGCGGGCGTATCCGGGACGCAGGTCGTCGCGGATCTCGATGCCGGAGCGCTGGGTGTAGTAGAGCTTGAGCGCGTCGGTGCGCAACCGGTCGTAGGCGTCTCCGCCGATGTCGAACGGCCGGGACGTCTCGCCGTCGGCGGTGAGGGTGAGGCCGGTGGCGGCCCGCCGGTACCGGCCGAAGTCGATGGTGTGCACGTTCTGGCCCGACGAGGGGTCGACGCCGTGCGGCCGCGTGGTCCCTCTCGCCAGGACCTTGCCCGAGCCGTCCTTGAGCTCCCACGGCACAGCGGTGGTCTTCTCGGTGACCAGCGTGGCGCCCTTCGGGCCGTCCTTGACGTACGCGACCTGGTTGACTCTCACCCTGGGGCCGGTGTCAGGCTCGTATTCCTCGGGCGGGACGCCGCCGACGAGGGAGACGTTGTCGACGCAGAAGCGCCACGGGTCGGGGCTGCCGCCGATCTGGAAGGCGACCTGCCCCTGCGCGGTGGAGGTGTTCGCGGTGAACGTGTATTCGTAGTGGGTCAGGCCCTCGGTCAGCACCGGCGACTGCTCGAAGTAGGTGTCGTACGGCGCGACCGCGAGGCCGGTGATCGCTCGGACCACCTTCCCGGCCGTGCCGCCCGCGTCGAAGCTGAACCGGTAGGTCTCGCCGGCGACCAGGTCGATGTCGTTCTGGCCGACGGCGGCGTCCCAGCGGTTGGTGGTGCCGCCGGGCACGTCCACGCAGGCGACGCCGTCGGTGAGGGCGATCGGCATGCCGGCGGTGGACCAGAACGGGTCGGCGGTCCCGTCGAAGCCGCCGTTGACGACCTGCTCGACCTCGTCGGCCTGAGCGGGCGCGGCGACGCCGACGGTGAGGAGGAGGGTGGTCATTCCTATTTTGAGGGAGCGCTCCCATAGAGGCATGCAGACATATTGATTGCGAGTGCGTTACCGAGTCAACGCCCTTGGTCACGGATCCAGGCGTCGATCAACCCGCCGAAGTGGGAGAGGAACTTCTCGTGCTCGTGCACCGGGTACGTCGCACGTACCGTTTCCCGCAGCAGCGACCGGAACTCCTCGGAGGTCACCCAGTCGTAGACCATCTCGTCCACGTTCGCCAGATGCTTCGCGCAGAACTCCTGGTACCGGTCCACCTCGAAGTAGTCGTCGGCGAGCTTGCGGTACCCGGCGAGCTTCTCGGCGTACGAGATGCCCGGGGTGTCGGCGATCGTGAAGTACTCCGAGGTGTCGGTGTCCAGTTGCGGCTTGCGGCCGGTGACGACGCAGAACACGGTCCAGCGCAGCAGCGCGGTCATCGCCCACGGGAAGTAGTAGTGCAGCGAGGTCAGCGCCACGTCGGGGCAGGCATTGGCGTAATCGATGGGGTGCACGTCGTCGCCGCGTACCAGGGATTCGCAGGAGTTGAACTCCCACCGGAAGAAGGCGTTGACCAGCCGGGAGATGGTCACCACCTCGTCGCCCGCGGACGGCGACAGGAAGTTGTGGTCCACCTCGTAACGGGCGTGCATCGGCTGGTCGGGGCGGAACTTCATCACCATCGTCTCCGGCCCGATGCTCAGGCTCCGGGCGAAGATGTCGTAGTCCTCCACCGACGCCTGGAGGTGCATCAGCCGCTCACCCGACGCGTCGTACGCCGCGTGCAGCTCGTCGGTGTTGCGGATACGCGAGACGCCGACCCAGGCCCCGCCGTCGTACGGCTTCATGTAAAGCGGGTAACCGACCGACCCGGCCGTCGCCTCCAGGTCGAACGGCCGGTTGTAGCGGGCCGCTGTGTACGCCCACCGCGAGTTCTCCAGGGGGTTCTTGAAGGGCACCAGCACCGTCTCCGGCACCTTCAGCCCGAGCCGCATCATCGCGCAGTACGCGGCGTGCTTCTCCATCGACTGAAACGTGAACGGGCTGTTCAGCAGGTAGACGTCGTCCATCAGCGCGATCTTCTTGAGCCACTCGCGAGGGTGGTAATACCAGTGCGCCAGCCGGTCGATCACCAGGTCGTGGCGGGGCTTGTCGCGCAGGTTGAACGGCTCGATGGTGACGCGTACCGACAGGGCCCGGTGGCTGCGCCCGTCCGGCCCGGACACCGTGCCCAGCCGCCGTAGCAGGGCCTCGTAGGCGCGTGGCCAGTCGTCCTCGGTGCCCAGCAGCAATCCGATGGTGTGCTCGACGTCGGCCACGGCCGCCTCCTTCAGATCAGTTCGGCCACACCTGCCGCAGCAGTGAGGTCAGATGCGGGTCCAGGGCATCGCGCCAGCCCACCCAGGTGTGGGCGTCCGGGTTCTCGGTGGTCGTCACGGGATACCCCTGTTTCGCCAGGGCATCCGCCATGTCCCGGTTGTTCGCCAGGTTCTCCTCGGCGGCGCCGCACGTGATCGCCGCCGGGACGGCCGGGCCACGGCGCGCTCGCAGGGTGCGGGTGGTGAACCGGACGATCCGCTTCCAGTGCTGGAAGCCGGACTCCTGGCTGTCGTACCGGGGCTGGAAAAAGCTGCCGGACTGCAGGAACAGCCCGGCGAAGCCGGCCGGGTGGCGGCGCTGGGCGTGCAGCATGGCGAGCGCGCCCAGGCTGGCGCCGGCGCCCACGACCGTGCCGCCCGGCGGGCCGGTGTGGTTCAGCCGGGCGCTCTCCTGGGCGGCGCTGTCCAGTTGGGCGCTTTGCTGGGCGGCGCTGTCCAGTTGGGCGCTTTGCTGGGCGGCGCTGTCCAGTCGGGCGCTTTGCTGGGCGGCGGCGCTTGCCAGGCCGGCGCGCACGCGGGGGAGGACTTCGCCGGCCAGGGCCAGGGCGTAGGCGCGGGAGGCCGAATACCACTCCAGGCGGTCGCCGGCCGGCAGCAGCACCAGGTGGTAGGGCGCGACGCGCCCGTCGCCGATCATCGCGGCGGTGTATCGCCCCAGGTCGCCGAAGCGGTCATAGTCCGGCCCGTCGTGCGCCAGAAGCACCCGGGTGGTCGGGGTCTCCGGCGACCAGATCCGCAGGCTCAGGGCGGTCCGCAGGCCGCGGACCGGCAGCCGCACCGTGCGCCAGGAGCCGGGCGCGGGCGGCAGGTGCAGCCAGGCCGGCTCCCGGTAGTCGGGGGAGTGCAGCACCGACGACTCGCCGAAGCCGCCCGGCACTCGGTCGGGGTTCGCCGGATCGCAGACGGTTTCCCGCGAGCCGTCCCGGTGGAGCAGCTCCAAGCGGTACTCGAGTCGTTGCACGGGCGGCGTCTCGCGGCTCAACTCCCAGAATCCGTCGTGGAAGGCGAGGTCGGCTTTGAACGCGGAACTGAGCACCCGGGCTCCGCAGAGGGTGTGCGTCGCGTCGGCGTACCGGAAAGAGAGCGTGGCGCCCTCCCACCGTGCCCCGCCCGCGCCCGCCATGAACGCACCCTAACGCCGCGCCCGCCCGCTCGCCCGGCTTGTGCCGGCGCCCGCCGCCGCGATCGGGCCGGGGTCAGCCGATCGCCGCGGTGAGGCGGGACAGGAAGCGGGCGCGCAGATCCGCCGTCTCCAGGTTGTCGGCGGGCCACCACGGACAGGCGACGTGCACGGCGACGACCCAGCCGGTGGCCAGGAGGCGCCCGGCGGCGGCCAGCACGTCGTCGCCGGACGGGCCGCCGGGCGCGGGAAAGCGAAGCCCGGGCAGCTCGCCCGGGTCGATCACGTCGGCGTCGATGTGCAGCACGAACGGGCCGGGCGGAGCCGTGCCCGCGTCCACCTGCGCCACCGAGACGCGGCGGATCGCACCGGTGGCCAGGTAGTCGGCCTCGGCCGGATCGGTGTCCCGCGCGTCCACCAGGACGGCCCGCTCCGGTGGCACCGGGCGCAGTCCGAAGAGTCCGGCGTACGCCTCCGGGTGCGCACCGGTGACCAGCCGCAACGACAGGCCGCCCGGGTAGCCGGACGTGGTGGTCTGGAAAGTGTGCAGGTCGGCGTGCCCGTCGAACCAGACGATGCCCGGATCCAGGCCGGTCCGCTGCACCCCGGCGACGACGCCGCCCGCGACGAGACAGTCCCCGGAGAAGATCACCGGCCGGGCGCCGGCCGAACCGACCGCCTCGGCCACCGCGCCCTGAACCGCCGCGATCCGCAGCCATGGGTCCGGGTCCGACGACTCCGCCCGTACGGTGACCGCCGCCGGCACCGGGATGTCACCGACCGGCAGGGGCTGATCTTGGTGGTACGGCACCAGAATGATCGTCACGCCGTCCAGACTGGCACGATGGGCGACATGGCGCTGCCCGCAGACAGTCACGTGCACAGCGAGTGGTCCTGGGACGCGGTGCGCGGCTCGATGGAACGGACCTGCGCCCGGGCGATCGAGATCGGCCTGCCGGCGCTCGCGTTCACCGAGCACGTCGACCATCACTCCTGGCCGGCCCCGGTCGACGGCCCGTACGCCAACGACCGGATCACCGCCGCGGCCGACCCGGCCGGGCTCTTCACCCCGCCCGCGTTCGACGCCGCCGGCTACCTGGCGGCCGTCGAGCGCTGCCGCGAACGCTTTCCCGGCCTGCACATCCTCACCGGCCTGGAGATGGGCGAACCACACCGGTTCGGCGGCGAGCTCTCGAAGATCCTCGCGACCGGCCCCTTCGACCGGGTGCTCGGCTCGCTGCACTGCCTCCCGGACGGCGACCACTACGCCGAACCGTGGGGCATCTTTCCGCACCGCGACCCGGCGGAGGTGGTCCGCGAATACCTCGCCGAGGTGATCCGGCTGGTCAGCACCACCGGCGACTTCGTGGTGCTGGCACACATCGACTACCCGGTCCGGTTCTGGCCGGATCCGCCGTTCGACGTGGCGGCGTTCGAGGAGGAGTTCCGCGCCGCGCTGCGGGCGACCGCACGGTCCGGCCGGGCCCTCGAGATCAACACGCGGCTGCCCCTGCACGCAACGATCCTCGACTGGTGGCGCGACGAGGGTGGCCGGGCGGTGTCCTTCGGCAGCGACGCCCATTTCCCCGAGGCGGTCGGTCTCGGTTTCCGGGAGGCGGCCGCGATGGCCGAGGCGTACGGCTTCCGGCCGGGCGACACTCCCTACGATTTCTGGCGCCGGTCCCTCTAGGGTCGGCGGCATGCGGATGCGGATCGAAGGCCACGACCTGCCCGGGCGGCCCGGGGCGCCGCAGGCCGAGCAGCTGCGGCTCGGCGGCGTACAGGTGGGGATGCAGCGCAAGAGCGAGGTGGTCGGGCGGGTGCCGGTCCACGAGGAGCGGGCCGTCTGGGAGCTGGAGGTCACCACCCGGGACGTGGACGGGCTGGTCGACGTGGGCGGGCCGTGGGTGCACGGGCGGCCCGGGGCCCGCTTCCTCTACCTGAGCTGGGGCGCGGCCGACGGGGAGACGTTCTCGATGTTCCGGCGCGCGAAGCTGTTGTTCGGCGACATCCCAGGCCCGTTGTTGCGGGCGGCCGCGGCGGACCAGGGCGTCCTTGTCGGCCGGCTCGGCCTGACCGACGCCGACGGGGGCCCGCGCTGCGCCCGGGTCCGCCCGCCGGACCTCACCTGGGCTCTGGAGTAAACGGGTCCGCCCGCCGGACCTCACCTGGACCCTGGAGTGACGCCGTGCTCCGCTGAGCGGGGCGTCCGGAAAAGTGTCGGAGGGTCGGCCTAGAGTCGGCGACGTGCTGATCGACCGTGACCCGCCCGCCCGCTGCCGGTGGCTGCCGTGACCGCCGTGGTCACCGCTGCCGCCGCCGAGGTGCGGGTGTTGCACGGCTTCCTCGGGCCTGGCGGCACGATCTCGCTGTGGGCGGAGACCGACGCCGCCGAGGGTCCGGCCCGCGCGGGGAGACGGCGCGGGGAGACCCCCGATCATCCGTTCGCGGTCCCGGTCGAGGGGCTGCCGGCCGGTGAGGCACGGCCCGCCGTCCTGGTGCTTCCCTCGACCAGTGCCGGGCCGCTGCCGTCGCCGCAGCTCGGGTTGCCGGCCCGCCGGGGGACCCCGCGTCCCCGGATCTGGCGGGTGCCCGCCGTCTCGGTTCCGTTCCTCGACCCGGACCTGGTCGCCGAGTTCGACGGGCGGGCCGCGCCGTCGGTCGGGTGGCTGGTCGAGCTCTGCGCGTTCGCGGCGAGCCTGGTCCGGCGCGGGCGGCTCCTGCCCGGCGTGCGCCTCGACGGCCCGCGCCCGGCGGCCTGGTGGCGGCCGGTGCTGATCGGGGCGGACGCGGTTCGCTACGCGTCGCTGCGAGATCGGATGCCGCCGGCCTGCCGGGCCTGGTCCGCGCCTTCCGCACCCCGCGCCGGGCACGCGCGGCCGGCAGCGCAGCCCGATCCGGAGCCGCCGGTCGATGGCGGCGGGCGGCGGGACCGCGGCCGGGCGGCGGACCCGGTTGTGCAGGATGCCGGTGAGCTGCTCCAAAGCGGCCTGGAGCGTCTCGTCGACGGGCTGGTCCGGACCCGGCTGGCGGAGGCCGGGGTCGCCCTGGCCGACTACGGGTGGCTGGCCGCGCTCACCGGGGAGCCCGAGTTCGAGGCGGCCCCGGCGCTGGTCGACGAGCTGACCCGGCGGCTCGACGAGTGGTTCGCACAGGCCGCCCGCGGGGCCGAGGTTCGGGTCTGCTTCCGGCTGAGCGATCCGCGCGAGCACGAGCCGGTGATGCCCGACGACGTTCCGCTGCCGGACGACGCGTGGCGGCTCGAGTTCCTGCTCCAGGCGGCCGATGAGCCGAGCGTGCTGGTCAGCGCCGCCGAGGTGTGGCGGGATCGATACGCGCCGCTGTCCCGGTGGACATCGCATCCGCAGGAGCGGCTGCTGGCCGGGCTGGGCCGGGCGGCCCGCCTCTACCCGGAGCTGGGTGAGGCGCTGCGCGGCGCCCACCCGACCGAGATGCTGCTGGACACCGAGGGCGCGCACCGGTTCCTCAGCCACGCCGCACTGCTCGAGGAGGCCGGCTACGGGGTGCTGCTGCCGGCCTGGTGGCAGCGACGGCCGAGCCTCGGGTTGTCGCTGCACGTGCGCGGCCGCGATCCGGTCTCCACCGTGCTGCGGGACCGGGCGGTCGGGTTGCGGGAGATGGTCGACTACCAGTGGGGGCTGGCGCTCGGCGGGCGCACCCTCACCGCGGACGAGCTGACCGACCTGGCCCGGGCCAAGGTGCCCCTGGTCCGGCTGCGTGGGCGCTGGGTGTTCCTGGACCCGCAGCGGCTCGCCACGGGGCTGGCCTTCCTGCGCCGGGGCGGCGGCACGATGACCGCGGGCGAGGCGCTCAAGGTGATGCGCCTGCTCCCGCCCGAGGAGCTGCCGCTGCCGGTCACCGACGCCCGGGGTGAGGGCTGGCTGGCCGACCTGCTCACCGGGCGCCTCGACCAGCGGCTGGAGGTGCTCGATCCGCCGCCGGGGCTGCACGGCGTGCTCCGGGCGTACCAGATCCGGGGTTTCTCCTGGCTCGCCTTCCTGGACTCGCTGGGGCTGGGTGCCTGCCTGGCCGACGACATGGGGCTGGGCAAGACCGTGCAGCTGCTCGCCCTGCTGCTGCACCACCGGGCGGGTCCGGCGCTGCTGATCTGCCCGCTGTCGGTGCTGGGCAACTGGCAGCGCGAGACGGAGCGGTTCGCACCGTCGTTGCGGGTCCGTGTGCTGCACGGTGCCGGCCGGGAGGATCCGGCGTCCCTGGCCGGCGACGCCGACCTGGTGCTGACGACCTATGCGACGGCCGTCCGCGACGCCGACGCGCTCGCCGCGATCGAGTGGGATCGCGTGGTGCTCGACGAGGCCCAGCACATCAAGAACGCGGGTGGCGGCGCGGCCAAGGCGGTGCGGCGCTTCCCGGCGCGCAACCGGATCGCGCTGACCGGCACACCGGTGGAGAATCGGCTCTCCGAGCTCTGGTCCATCCTCGACTTCCTCAACCCCGGCCTGCTGGCGTCGGCGCACACGTTCCGGGCCCGGTTCGCCGTGCCGATCGAGCGCTATGCGGAGGAGGACGCCGCCGCCCGCCTGCGCCAGGCGACCCGGCCGTTCCTGC
The DNA here is from genome assembly GCF_015704865.1 of Actinoplanes aureus. Taxonomy (GTDB): domain Bacteria; phylum Actinomycetota; class Actinomycetes; order Mycobacteriales; family Micromonosporaceae; genus Actinoplanes; species Actinoplanes aureus. Next base: position 289,650 of record NZ_JADQTO010000005.1, read on the forward strand.
TGCGACGCACCAAGCTGGACCCGGGGATCGCCGGTGACCTGCCCGCCAAGCGGCACGTGCGGCACCTGTGCGGCATGACGACCGAGCAGGTCAGCCTCTACCGGGCGGTTCTCGACGAGCTGGAGCAGCGGCTGGCCGAGCCGGGCGAGAAATGGCGCAAGGGCCTGGTGCTGGCCGCCATGACCAAGCTCAAACAGGTCTGTGTGCATCCGGCACTGCTGCTCAAGGACGGTTCGCCGCTGCCCGGGCGCTCCGGGAAGGTGGATCGTCTCGAGGAGATCCTGGACCACGCGCTCGGGGTGGGGGAGAGCGTGCTGTGCTTCACCCAGTTCGCCCGGTTCGGCGGGATGCTCGTGCCACACCTGGCGGCGCGCTTCGGCGTGCCGGTGAAATTCCTGCACGGCGGCACGCCGCGCGGCGCCCGCGACGCCATGGTCGCGGAGTTCCAGCAGGCCACCCGTCCGGGGATCTTCGTGTTGTCGTTGAAGGCGGGCGGCACCGGGCTCAACCTGACCGCCGCCAACCATGTGGTGCACGTGGACCGCTGGTGGAACCCGGCCGCTGAGACGCAGGCGTCCGACCGGGCGTACCGGATCGGCCAGCGCCGCGACGTGCACGTGCACAACCTGGTCTGCCTCGGCACCCTGGAGGAGCGCATCGATCGGCTCGTCGCCGACAAGGGCGTCCTCGCCGAGCGCGTGGTCGGCACCGGTGAGGGCTGGCTCAGCGCGCTGTCCGCTCAGGAACTGCGCGACCTGTTCGCCCTGGCCCCGGAGGCGATCGTTGACTGAGCCGACCCGTGGCGGAAAACCGATGCCGCCGCAGAACGAGTTCCCCCTGGCCTTCCTGGGCATGTTCGAGTCGCTCCGGATGGGGCCTACGTTCGCTCGCGGCCGCCGTGACGAGCGCGCCGGTTATGTGCGCAGCCTGACCGTCTCCAGCAGCCTGGCCGTCGCGCTGGTGCGCGGCCCGGAAGACCCGGTCGCCTTCCGCTCGCGGATCGCCGTGCGGGCGTTCGGTGCGGCCGACTGGGTGCGAGTCGAGAAAGCACTGGTCAGCGAGGCGCGCTACGTCGCTGATCTGCTCGACGGGCGGATGCCGGCCGGGATCGAGACGGTCTTCGCCGGCGCCGGGCTGGGCCTGCTGCCGCTGTCGCTCGACGAGGTGGCGATGGACTGCACCTGCGAGCGCTGGCCGATGCCGTGCATCCACCTGGCGGCAACCACCTACGCCCTCGCGCGTGCCTTCGAGACCGACCCGTTCGAGGTGTTCACCTGGCGCGGCCGGTCCCGCGACGAGCTGCTGATGCGCCTGCGACGGCTGCGCGAGTCGACGGCCGTGGACTCGCAGCTCGCCGCCGCGTCCCCGGCAGTCGCGGATCCGGATCCGCCGCCGCCACCGGCCGCCCTTGTCGATCCGGACGATCCGAACGCGTTCTGGGGCACGGAAGCGGGCGGCGAGTCCGAGCCGCTTCGCGGGGTACGCCCGGACGCGCTCCTCGACCAGCTGGACCCGCCCGCGCTCAGCCACCACGGCAAGCCGGTGACGGAGGTGCTGCGCCCGGCGTACCTGGCGTTGACCGACGACGACCGGGATTGACGTTGCGCGGCCGCACTAGGGTGGGCCCGTGATCTGGTTCGAGGCGTTGTGGCGCTTGGTCGGCGTGCTGCTGACCGAGTCCGGCCCGACCGGTCTGCTGCTCGGAGCCGGCGCCGTCGCCGGTGTGCTGCTGGTGACCGCCCTCACCGCGAGCATGCTGCTCGGCGGGCGCTTCACCGCCACCGAGCCCGGGACCAGCCGCCACTGGCTGCGCGAGCGCGCCCGGCGTACCGGTGTGCCGCGTCACCGCGACCCCGACGCCGCTGGGCGCACCCGGCCGAGAGGACCCACCGCGGCCCTCGCGGCCGCCTGAGCGTTCCCTTCCGACCGCTCGCCGGCCGCTGACGTCTGTCCACGTCCCGGCTCGCGAGGAGTTCCCTCACCATGTCTTCCTTGATGGACGCCGTCTACACGGCGATCTCAGCGATTCTGCTCTTCTGGCACAGCGCCTGGTACCGGGTGTTCGGCGACGCCGACGCCCTGCGGACCGACTGGGCCTGGGTTCTCGGCATCGCCTTTCTCGTCCTGACCGTCCGGATTGCACTGTTCCCGCTGGTCGTGCGGCAGGTCCGCTCGCAGCGTGCGGTGCAACGGCTCCAGCCGAGGATCCAGGAGGTGCGCGAGAGATATCGCGGCGACCGGCCCGGCATGCAGGCCGAACTGCTCAAGCTCTACCAGACCGAGAAGATCAAGCCGATGGCCGGCCTGCTGCCGCTGCTGGTGCAGGCGCCGATCCTGTTCGGCCTGTTGCACGTGCTGCGCCACGTGCGGCCGGACGTCACCAGTGCGGCCTCCCGCACCCTGTACGGCTGGACGCTCACCCAGTTCGACAGCGCGGTCCACGCGAAACTGTTCGGGGCGCCGATCGCCGCGGGGTTCACCTCGTCCGCCGAGCAGCTGAGCATGTTCGGTGCCTCGGGCGTCACCGTGAAGCTGGTGGCGGCGGTATTGATCCTGATCATGACCGCTACCACGTACCTGACGACCCGGCAGATGATCAGCAAGAGCGGTCCGGCGGCGGACCCGCAGGGCCGGATGGTGCAGCGCCTGATGCTGTACGGGTTCCCGCTGTCCCTCCTGGTGTCCGGTGTGATCTTCCCGATCGGAGTGGTCTTCTACTGGGCCGTGCAGAACCTGTTCGCGCTGGGCCAGCAGGCGTGGATCCTGCGCCGCTACCCGCTGGCGCCGGCGACGCCGGCCGGACCGCCGGCCCCGCGCCCGGCCGTGGAGTCGCCGCGAGTGGGAGCGAAGCCGTCGCGGAGCAAACGGCGCCGCCGCATGTCATGACCGGGCTCCGGCGGGTTGATGGCGACTGCCACGAAGAAGGAGATCGCACTTCGCCGTTACGGCCCTGAGTGGGTCGTCCAAACGGTCAGCATTCCGGCAAACCGCGGAGGGCCCTTCGCCGAGCGTGATGAGCTACGCACGTCATGGCGTTTTTGTCCTGAAAAGGTGTGACATGAACAAAGCAATTCGTTCGCTTGCGATCGCCGGCATGAGCCTCGCCGCCGGCGCGATGATCGGCGTGGGTCCGGTGCACGCCGCACCGGCCACCGACCAGGCCGCTGGAAGCAACGCGGGATACCACGCACAGAGCTGGGCCGACTACGACTATGTCGTCGGCTACTTCCGGTGGCAGCGGAGCTGCCGGAACGCCGGGTGGACGGGCATCAAGTACGGTGCCTGGGACAAGTACAAGTGCTCCCCGGTGCGGGTCAGCTGGCGTGGCTGGGCGTGGAAACTGCAGGTCCGTCAGGAGTACTGGAACTGGGACGACTGGGACGGCGGATGGCCCGGCGACTGGCCGTACAAGCCGGACTACGTGGGTAGCCCGTTCAACATCGGCCAGCCGTACAAGCACAACGGCTTCCCGTGGAAGAACTACAAGGGCAACAAGTTCGACCACTGGAAGGACGCCCCGGGCGACAAGTACCAGGACTGGAAGTACCCGCAGGGGCCTAACGACAAGTACCAGGGCCAGTACCCGCAGGGACCCCACGACAAGTACCAGGACCAGTACCCGCAGGGACCCCACGACAAGTACCAGGACCAGGACTGGAAGTACCCGCAGGGGCAGCACGACAAGGTCAAGGACTGGAAGGGCATGCCTTAGGGCGAGGACGGCGGCCGTAGCATTCCTGACCGCAACGGCTTCTTCTCGTTCTGACGAGCGGGCCGCACCGTATCCACGGCGCGGCCCGGCGTCGTTTCAGGTCACCAGGCGACCGGGACGTAGTCCTTCAGGAAGCAGCCGTACACGTCCTCGCCCAGCTCGCCGCGGACGATCGGGTCGTACACCCGGGCTGCGCCGTCGACCAGGTCCAGGGGCGCGTGGAAGCCCTCTTCGTGCAGCCGCATCTTCGTCGGGTGCGGGCGCTCGTCGGTGATCCAGCCGGTGTCGACGCTTGTCATCAGGATCCCGTCGGCGAACATGTCGACCGCGCTGGTGCGGGTCAGCATGTTCAGCGAGGCCTTCGCCATGTTGGTGTGCGGGTGACCCGCTCCCTTGTAGCCACGCGCGAAGATGCCCTCCATCGCGGAGACGTTCACCACGTACCGGCGCGGGAACGGCGACGCCAGCATCGCCCTGCGCAGCCGGCTGACCAGGATGAACGGCGCGGTCACGTTGCACAGCTGGACCTCGAGAAGCTCGAGCGGGTCCACCTCGTGCACCCGGTCGCTCCAGCTGTTCGTCGGCGTGGTGTCCGGCACCAGGCCACCCGCGTCGATCTCGGCCGAACGGGCGGTCAGCGCCAGCTCGGTGATCTGCTGCGGGGACAGCGACGACTTGCCCGCCGTCAACGCGGCCGCCGGGGACGTTCCGGCCGCGCCGAAATACTCCAGCTCCGGCAACTTTCCGCTCGGCAGCGGCTCCGCCTCCGCCGCGGCGATGGCCGAGTACGCGCCTGCGGTACGACGTACCGTCTGGGCTGCGTTGTTGATCAGAATGTCCAACGGCCCGCGTGACGCCACCGAATCAGCCAGACCCACCACCTGGGCCGGGTCTCGCAGATCGATGCCCACCACCCGCAGCCGATGCAGCCAGTCCGCGCTGTCCGGCATCGCCGCGAAGCGGCGGACGGCATCGTGCGGAAAGCGCGTCGTGATCGTCAGATCCGCGCCGTCGCGCAACAGCCGCAGCGCGATGTACATGCCGATCTTGGCGCGGCCGCCGGTGAGCAGCGCCCGGCGCCCGGTCAGATCGGTACGCGCGTCCCGGCGGGCGTGATTCAGCTCCGCGCACGACGGGCAGAGCTGGTGGTAGAACGCGTCCACCACGGTGAACCGCTGCTTGCACACGTAGCAGCCGCGCGCCTGCTTGAGCACCCCGGCACTAGCGCCCCGGATCGTGCTCTTCAGCGGAATCCCGGCCGTCTCATCGTCGATCCGCCCCGGCGCGCCGGTCGCTGTTGCCTCGGTCACCGTCTTGTCATGCGTGAGGACCGCGTCCCGGCGCTCCCGGCGACGCTGCATCTTCGCCGTCTTGAACAGCCCGCCGACCGCCCGGCGCACACGCACCGCGTCCGGATGCTCGACCGGCAACGCCTCGACCTCGGCCAGCACGGCGAGGCATTCCGCGAGGCGGTCCGGAGCCACGCCCACGGCGTCGTCCGTCATTAGTACGTCCCCCTCTGTTCCCACCGCAGGCACTGTACTTACCCGCCGTCCTATCGGCCGCCGGCGGCGCCCCGCAAGGGCGCCGGTCACCGAATTCGCAGCCCTTTTCGGCGTCGGCCCCCGAGTCGGCGGCGGACCCGTGCCCTGCGGATCGGGCTCCGGCTTGTCATGCCGGGCCGGTGCGGGTCAGGTTGCGGGCGGGATCGGGCTGCGGCCGGTCAGCCCAATGCCACCTGGCCTAAGTTGATCATGATGGCTGACCTGCGGGCATGCGGTGGCGGTAGCCACGTCCCAGGCGGCGACCCGCCGAGATGCCTCGCGACCCCTTGCGGTCGCTAATCAAGATCAACCTAGGCCTGCATGGGGGTGCGCCGGCGACGGCTCGCCCAGCGCCAGTGCTATTTAGCCTAGGTTGATTTTGGCTTGGGCTGAGGCGCCGTAGCCCCTGATCTGCGAGGACGTCTCGGTCAGGTAGGGCGCCTCGCTGGAGAGGGCTGCCAACCGCCACCCGCGTACCCGCCGGTCACCTCCCATGATCCACTTAGGCTAAGTGGCATTGGGTCACGCCGGGCCGGCGCCGGTCAGGATCGCAGGGCCGGATCAGGCTGCGGCCGGTCACACTGGGGCCGGCGCGGGTCACGGTTGCGGGGCCGGATCAGGCTCCGGCTCTTCCCCGGCGGGCTTGCGGCCCGCCCGCGACGCGGACCCCGGATGGTCGGCCAAGGAGGACGGCCGGCGGCCGGATCGATCGTACGGATGCTCGCCCGACCCGCCTGCCCAGTTGTGCGGCCCGCCGTTGGCGGCCCGGCGCCGGACCGCCTCGTCATCGGCGAGCGTCGCCGGCCGGGCGGCACTCTCCGGAGGCGTGGACGGCCCGGTGGGGGTCGCGCCGCTGAGCCAGTCGTCGAGGGTCTTCGGCCGGCGGATCCCGCCGGTGGTGAGGTCGCCGAGCGTGTGGGGACGCTCGGCGGCGGCCGCCGGCTCGGAAACGATCGGGCCACCCTTCAGCCATTCGTCGAGCGTCTGCGGGCGGCGGATGAACCCGGAATCGTCACCGCTGTTAGCCGGCTCCAGGACTGCGGCGCCGCTCGTGGTGGCGGTCGTTTCCGCGCCGGGCGGGAGTTCGGCGTCCGTCGGTCGTTCGGCCGGGACGGTCTCTGCTGCGTGCGGGGCTGTGGTTTGTGCGGCCGGAGCGATTCCCGCTGCGTGCGGGGTGATGGGCTGTTCGGCCGGAGCGGTCTCTGCTGCGTGCGGAGCTGTGGGTCGTTCGGCCGAGGCGGTCTCTGCTGTGTGCGCAGCTGTGGGTCGTTCGGCCGAGACGAACTCCGCCGCGTGCGGAGCTGTGGTTTGTGTGGCCGGGGCGATCGGGGCCGCGACGGTCTCTGCTGCTTCGGGGCCGGCGGACCGGTCTGCCGGGGCAGGCTCTGCCGCGTCCGTCACCTCGGCCCGGGCCGAGGCGGCCGGGCCGACCGGCGTAGCGGAGAGGTCACCGAGGGTTTCCGGGCGGGACGGGCGCTCGCCCTCCGCAGCCGGGCCGCTCAGCCACTCATCCAGCGTCTGCGGGCGTCGCCCCGTCGCCGGAACCGCGCTGACCGGCGTCGTCAGATCATCGAGGCTTCGAGGACGGTCCTGAGCCGGCCGGTTGCCGGTCCAGTCGCCCAGGGTCTGCGGGCGGGTGTTACCGGGACGATCCTGGAACGAGTACGGCAGGGCCGCTTCCGGCATCAGCGTGGCCGGCTGCCAGGGCGCGGACGTGGCTTGATCCTCGTCCACAGCACCGGACCGAGATTCGGAACCCGCTGCGGGCGCGACCTCGGCGGCCGGGACGCTTTCTTCCGGCGTGGTCGATCCTCCGCCGGTCGCGCCGGCGTGGGGCAGCCAGCCGAAGGAGTCCGAGCCCGAGGCGGCGAGGTTCATGAGGCGGGGATCGGATCGCCAGGCGAACAGATCCTCGATCCCGGCCGGTGCGGGCGCAGATCCACTACCGGTAGACATCGCACGGCCAGATGCCGGCGCCGCGTCTACGGTCTCGTCCTCGGCGACCGCCGGTTCGGACGGCGCGGCGTCGATGTCGCTCGCCGGTTCGGACGGCCCGGCGTGGATGTCGCTCGCCGGTTCGGACGGCCCGGCGTGGATGTCGCTCGCCAGTTCAGACGGCCCGGCGTGGATGTCGCCAGCCGGCTCGGACGGCCCGGTGTGGATGTCGCTCGCCGGTTCGGACGGCCCGGCGTGGATGTCGCCCGCCGGTTCGGACTGCGCGGTGTCGAGCGACATGGCTGCCGCGGTCTCCCGTGCGCCCGGTGCGACCGAGGACGCCGCGGCAGCTATGTCGCTGCCAGTCGGAATGAATGGTTCCGTTCCGATCGGGATCGGGGCGGCGTTGAGCGGCGTGGGTTCCGACTCGGTCGGCGCGTCCGCGCCTGCCGACGCGCTTAGTCCTGCGCCTGCGCTCACTTCCAAGCCCGCGCCTGTGCCGGGGCCCGCGCCCACGTCTCCGCGAGCGCTTGCGCCTGCGTCCACGCGGGGGCCTGCGTCTGTGCCTGCGTCCACGCCAGCGTCTGTGCCTGCTGTGTCCACGCCAGCGCCAGCGTCTGTGCCTGCTGCGTCCACGCGAGTGCTCGCGTCCGCGTCCACCACGCCAGGGCCTGCGTCTATGCCTGCCTTCGCGGCTGCAGCTGCGGTTTCGGTGGGCTGCGGCACCCGCTCCGGCTCCGAGCCCGGCGTGGGCTCGGGCACGGACTCTCGGTCCGTGCTGTCCGCGTCGGTCGGTGTCGCCGACCTTGCTGGGCCAGCCACTTCGCTGAACGGAATGAATAGTTCCGTTCCGATCGGGGCGGGTGTGGTGTTGGGCGACATCGGTTCCGGCTCGGTCGATGCGACTCCGGTCGCGGCCTGGTCGGGCTCAGGCTTGCTGATCATGGCTTCGGGCGTCGCGGAGGCGGGATCAGCGGGAGTGGCCGCTTCGGCGTAGCTGAGCTCTGTTTGCCCGTTCGCAGTCTCAGGCGTGCCAGCGGAAGTAGTCCCTTCCGCGTAGGCCGGCGTTGACTCCTTGCTCGTCGCGATGGGCGCGCTGAAAGCAGAAGCCGCAGCCGCGAAGATCGGCGAGGATTCTTCGCTTGTCCTCTCCGGCGTGCCGGGGGTGGCCGGCGTGGGCTCCGCGTCGGTGGCGGCCGCCCTGGTCACCGCTTCGAGGAGCGGAGGCAGTGACTCGTCCGGCGCCGCGTCGGCATGAGGACCGGCACCGATGGCAACGTCGGCCAGGGGATCGTCGACCGAAGCAGCCTCGACAGGGGCGGCGTCAGCAAGGAGATCGTCGATCAGGACGGAATCGGCGGGGGCGGCGGCGTCGGAGGGCGCCCGGTAGAGGAGCGGCGTGCTGGAGCTTTCCGTCTCTTCCGCCACGGCGTCCATGATCGGCGTTTCGTCGTCCGGTGTCACGGTGTCGGTTGCTGAGGGATCTTCGTCGGCGAAGAGGGCCGGATACGCGGCTGCGCCTTCGGTGAGCTTCTCCGGTTCGAGGCCGAGTAGCGAGGCCACCGGCAGGTCAACGATGTCCGAGGCGGGCTCCGACTGGTCGGCGCCGGCGCCCCTGTCGGTGACGTCCGAGTCATGCCCGGACTCGGCGGCGAACGCGGACTTGATGCCGGGCTCGGCGTCGAACTCCGGCTCGGCGTCGAAATCGGACGTGGTAGCGGACCCAGCCGCAGGCTCCGACTCCGCAGCCGTCGCGTCTCCATCGATGACTTCCGAGTCATGCCCGGAATCGCCAACCGCCCGCCCCCTACCGGCAACCACCGGAAGCACCGTGGTCTCTTCCCCCGGCCCCGCCGGCAACGCCGCCACCGGCCGGGTAACCGCGCCCTGCTCCTTCTCGGCGATGTAGTCGAGAACCGCCGCGTAATCCAGGACGACGGTCTGCGACACCGACGTGCCCGCCGGCAGCGCACCCGCCGCGGCGACGCCGGCCGGCAGGGCGAAGGTGACGGTGTCATCAGAGAAGGACGAAGGGGCGAGGGCCGGGCTGACCGGAGGCTGCCAGTCGGTGATCTCCGCTTCCCCGGCGTGTTCGGCCAGGCCGGCTCGTTCCTGGAGGCGGCGCAGCGGACCCGGCGCCCACCAGGCCGCGTCGCCGAAGAGGGCGAGCACGGCCGGCACCAGCAACATCCGGACTACGGTGGCGTCCAGGACCAGGGCGATGATCATGCCGACGCCGACGAACTTCATGGTGGTCACCGAGGAGAGCGCGAAGGCGCCGGTCACCACGATGAGCAGCAGCGCGGCCGCGCTGATCACCCGGCCGGTGCGGCTCAGGCCGATGGTGACGGCCTCGGCGGTGGAGGCGCCGCGGGTACGGGCCTCGACCATCCGGGACAGCAGGAACACCTCGTAGTCGGTGGAGAGGCCGAACACCACGGCGGCCATCAGCACGACGATGCCGGCTTCCAGGGGTGCCGGGGTGACGTTGAGCAGGCCGCTGCCGTGGCCCTCCTGGAAGATCCAGACGAGGATGCCGAACGTCGCGCAGAGGCTCAGCGCGCTCACCACGACGGCCTTGATCGGCAGCAGGATCGAGCCGAACGCCAGGAACATCAGGACCAGCGTGGCGCCGGCCAGCAGGCCGATCATCAGGGGCAGCCGGTCGGCGATCGCGTCCAGGCTGTCCACGTTGCGGGCGGTGATGCCGCCGACCAGCACTTCGGCGTTCGCCGGGGCGGACAGCGCGCGCAGGTTCTCGACGGCCTGGCGGGCCTCGGTGCTGAACGAGTCGGTGCTCTCCAGGTCGGCGTTGAGGACGACGACGTCGTCTCCGGTGCCGGACGTGGTGATCTCGGCGATGCCGGGGACCTTGCCGGCGGTTTCGGTGAACTTCTTGACGTCCGGCTTCTTGCCGTCGGTCCCGCGTACCACGAGTTGCACGCCGTCGGCGCTGAACTGCGGATAGTCGGTCTTGAGCGTCTCCACCGCGACCCGTCCCGGGTCGCCGGCGGGCAGCACGCGTTCGTCGTTCTCGCCGAACCGGGCGTCGGTGATCGGCAGCGCCAGCACGAGCAGGGCGGCCAGGATCGGCAGCGCCACCAGGAACGGGCGGCGCAGCACGGCGCCGGCGAGCCGTTCCCACCCGCCGGGCCCGGCGCCGGTGTCGCGGCGGCCGGGGAGCCGGACCGGCAGCTTGTCGACGCCGGGGCCGATGATCGCCAGGATCGCCGGCAGCAGGGTGAGCGAGAGCAGCATGGCGAGGAAGACGGCGGCGAGGCCGCCGTACGCCAGGGACTTGAGGAAGCCCTGGGGGAAGAGCAGCAGGCCGGCCAGGGCCGTCATCAGCAGGGTCGCGGAGAAGAGCACGGTACGGCCGGCGGTGGCGACGGTACGGCGTACGGCCTCCGCGGTGCTGTGGACCGCCTGCTCCTCGCGGAACCGGCCGACCATGAACAGGCCGTAGTCGATCGCCATGCCCAGGCCGAGCAGGCTGGCCACGTTGACGGCGAACGAGTTGACCTCGTGGTTCAGCGCGACCGCGTGCAGGACGCCCAGGGAGCCGAGCACCGCGCAGCCGCCGATCAGCACCGGCAGCGCGGCGGCCACCAGCGAGCCGAAGATGAGCAGCAGCAGGATCAGCACGATCGGCAGTGAGATCAGCTCGGCGGACGCCAGGTCCTGGGTCGAGCGGACCGACGAGGTGTGGTTCAGGGGCACGCCGCCGGCGAGTTGGACGTGTGCCCCCGGGACGGTGAAGTCGTCCTCGATCTGCGCGTACGCATCCATCTTCTCGGCGTCGTCGTCGCCGGCCACCGTGATCACCGCGATCGCGCTGGATTTGTCCTCGGCGGCGAAGCCCGCCGCCTTCTTCTCCCAGTACGAGTCGTGCGCGGTCACCGCCGACTCCGGCAGCGCCGCGAGCCGCTCCTTGATCCGCTTGGAGAGGGCGGCGTCGTCGATGGTCCCCTGGTCCGGCGTGTAGATCGCGATGACGTCGCCGCCCTGCCCGTCGAGGGCCTCGGCGACCACGTCGGCGGCCCGGCCGGACTCACTGCGCGGGTCGTTGTAGCCGCCCTCGGAGAGACGGTCGAACACGCCGAAGCCCCACACCCCGGAACCGATCACCGCGACGAGTGCGATGATCAGCACCGGCCAGCGAAGTCGGGCGACCCGTGATCCCCAGCCCGCGAACACAAGCTCCCCTTACCTGTCGAAAGTGCGAGTTACCGCAGCTCAGCGCAGAGCTGCGGCGAACAGGACGACCCCGCCGCAATCCCCGCCGAAGGACTCTTCGGTGATCCACTGCACCGAGATCTTGCCAGCACCGGTGGCCCGGTAGTTCAGCGTGTAGGCAGCCGTGGACAGCCCGGTTCCGCGCTGCGCCCAGCGGTCGGTGTAGATCTCCCCGCCGGTGGAGAGGCTTGCCTGAAGTCGTCCCCGGCCGGACGAGACGCCGAGGTAGAGCCGGAGGGTGGTGCGTTCCGTCGTGGCCGGCGCCGTGAGCGTGAAGCCTTTACCCGCACCGCAGGTACGCACACCGCTGGTCACGCCGGTGGCCTGAGCGAGTGGGCTGCCCCCGGTCCAGCGGTACCGCTGCGGGCTGTTCGTGACCTTGGTCCGGGTTTCGTCCGGCGTGCCCTCGAGGATGACGAAGTCGCCGTCCGCCTTGCGTTCGAGGGTGTACCGGCCCTGCTCACCCCAGTGCACCCAGTCGATCTCCCCGTCGGCTGCCAGGTCCACCGTCGAGGCGATCGGTACGCGCTCGGTGACGATCGAGTTCACCGGCCGGACGGACATCGACGGGGAGGCGCTGGGCAGCGGGATCGGCAGCTGGGCGGCGGTCGGCTCGGCGAGCGCCGGGGTGGTGACCGCCGGGGCCGCGCGGTCCGCCGACCGGGCGCGGACGACCAGGCCGAAGGAGAGCACGGCGAGCACCCCGAGGAGGATCACGCCGGCCGTGGCGAAGTGTTCCTGCCAGCGCTGCCAGCCCCTCTCGAGCAGCACGTCGGGCACCTGGCGCCGGCGGGCGCCGGGGCGTGCCGGTACCAGCGCGGCCGACGGTCTGTGCTCGTGCACGGGCGTCTGATCGGGCAAGGATCCTCCAGATCAGGCGGGGGTGGGGGCGCGGAGGCGATAAACGATCTCATCTTGTGGCCCGGTTATGAAGAGGGGGTGGCGGGTCTCCGGACGTACGGGTGATCATCCGCCTCGGCGATTCGGCGGAGGTTCTTCGTGGGTTTGCTCCCGCTCACGAGTACCGTGTCCGGAGTTTTCCGACTTGCGGACAGGGGATGGCATGACTGACAGGACCGGCTCGAAGAGCAAGGGTCTCGCCTTGGCGGTGGCGGGCGGGGTGCTGGTTCTCGCCGTGCTGGCCGGGATCTTCTTCCTGGTGCAGTCTCGTGACGAGGAGCCGGCGACCACCCAGGCCTCCGCGACCCAGCCCGCCAACCCGCTCGAGGTGGAGCCGGAGATGAAGCCGGGCACCGGCACGGTCGACAAGATCGTCATCACGGAGATCGTTCCGGGGACCGGTGCGGTGGTGCAGAAGGGTCAGACCATCACGGTCAACTACAAGGTGATCTCGTACAAGACCGGGGAGCTGATCGACTCGTCGTGGGACGGCGGGCAGCCGTTCTCCGCGCAGATCGGCGTGGGCCAGCTGATCCCCGGCTGGGACCAGGCCGTCCCCGGGCAGAAGGTGGGCAGCCGGATCCAGCTGGACGTGCCGGCCGACCTGGCGTACGGGCCGTCGAAGGGCGACCTGCGCTTCGTCGTCGACATCCTGGACGCGAAGTAGCCGTTACAACTCGGTCACCACGACGTCGAGGGCGCGCGGCCGACCGGGCGCGCCCGGCGTCTCCTCCACCGTGAACTTGAGGTCGCGCAGCGCCGTGACCAGGTCATCCACCGACTCCGGCGCGGCGCCGTCCGCGGCGAGGGCGCGGACCAGGCGACCCTTGGTGGCCTTGTTGAAGTGGCTCACCACCGACCGCTTGGGCACGCCATCGACGTTCCGCTCGTGCAGCACCCGCAGTGCGGCCGCCCGCGTGGCGCTGCCGGCGGCCGGCGACCACATCGCGGCGTACGCGCCGGAGCGCAGATCGAGCACCGGTTGGCCGTCGGTGGCGGCGTCGAGTGCCGGGCGGAGGGCCTTCTTCCAGTACGTGGTGAGCCCGCCCACCGGCGCCGGCAGGGTGACGCCCACCGAGCAGCGGTACGCCGGAATCCGGTCACCGAGCCGGACCACGCCCCACAGCCCGGAGAAGACCACGGCGTTCCGCTCCAGCCAATCCCGCGCCGCCGGAGCCAGGCTGTCCGCGCCGAGCGCCTCGTACAGCACCCCGGTGTAGATCTCCGCGGCCGGGGCCGCCGGCGCGCCGGGCAGCTCGGCGTTGCGGGCCACCTCAGCGCGCTGGCCGGCGCTGAGTCCGAGGGTGGCGAGCGAGCCGGCGATCGACCGTTCACTTGTCCGCTTGCAGAGCGCCACCAGCCGGTTGAGCACCCGGGTCCGGGCCTTGGCGAGTTCGGGCAGCCAGAGCGCGGCCGGGTCGACGGGTTCGCCGGTGACGGCCGGGGTCTTGCCCTCGGACGGTGGCAGCAGGATCAGCACGCGGCGAGACTAACCGGCGGTGCCGTCCGGCCGGTCGGCCAGGGCGTCCGCAACGGTCGGGTAGACCCCGATCCGGGTGGTCAGTCCCACCGTGTCGAGCAGCCGTTCCAGGAATTCGCCGGGGCCGGCGAGCCGCAGCCAGCCGCCGCCGGCGCGGGCCCGGTTGTGCCCGACCACGAACGTGCTCAGCCCGATCGAGTCGCAGAACTCGACACCGGCCAGGTCGACCACCACGCGGGGCTGGGGTTTCGACAGCGCCTCGTCCAGCTTGGCGGCGAGACTGGGTGCGCTGTCCAGGTCCAGGTGCCCGCGCACGGTCACCACTACGGCGCCGGGTTCCTCGGCAAGGAAGACGTACACATCGGCTTCTTGCCCAGAAACCGCCTCGCCGTCACCTCTCCACGGTGACGGTCGTTTTCACGGTTGCCCGATCGATCTCGCTGGTCCGGATGGTGAAGGCCAGCTCGTAGGTGCCCGGCAACGGGAAGGTCACCGAGCCGAGGGCCTGGTGCGACGGGGCGTCCAGGCCGGCGATCGGCTGGGGGACCGCCTCCAGGTCCTGGTCGAGCAGGCGGGCGGTCAACTGCCACTCGGCGGCCCGCAGCGGTGCGCCGGACGGGGAGTAGAGGAAGGCGTGCACGGTGTTGTACTCGCCCAGCTCCACCGGATAGATGTTGAACTGGAGCGCGTAGATCGGGCTGTCCAGGGTGTCCGAGGAGCCCCGGCCGCTGATCGCGTTGTCCTTGACCGCGGCGGTGCGACCCGGGTCCACCTGCACCAGCACGGCGCTGAGCGCCAGGATCACCACGGTCGCGACGACCTCGATGCCGACCGTACGCCGCAGGACCCCGCCGTTGCGGGCGGTGAGCACGAGCTTGCGGGCCACCGCCGCGGCGCCGAGGACCAGGGCGAGAACGCCCAGCTTGGCGAGCAGCAACTGGCCGTACCCGGTGCGCCAGAGTGCTTCGAGAGAGCCGAGCTGCACGGCGGACTGCACCCCGCCGGCGATCGCGAGCCAGAGCACGGACATGGCCGCCCACCGGGACCAGACCGGCAGGATCTTGGCGAGGACCCGCCGGTGGGTGCCGCGCAGCAGGAACGCGATCAGGGTGATAAGGCCGCCGATCCAGATCGCCATGGCAGCCATGTGCACCACGCCGACGGCGACCGTGACCGCGGGCATCGGCGCGGCGGCGGCGTGCCCGGTCAGCGGCCAGGTGACCAGCCCGGCGACGGCGAGTAGCAGCACCGCGACGACCTGGGCCCGGTGGGCGCGCGGCTGGACGACGGTGGGAGCGACCCGGGGGACCGTGATGAGCGCGGGGGCGTCGGTCGAGACCAGGGTGAGGGCGGGGCCGCCGGCGGGTACGAGTTCGCGGGCCGGCGCGGGCGCGGGGGAGGGCCCGATGGCCGGGGTCCGGCGCGGGCCGCGCAGCAGCCGGGGCAGCAGTGCCGCCAGTACCGCCAGTACCGCCAGCCTGATCGTCAGCAGGAGCCCGAACTGGCTGGTCAGCACCTCGCCCAGCTCGCCGGCGCTGACCTGCCACAGGGCGGAGCCGCTGCCCTGCTGCGCCTGAAGGCCGAGCGCGCCGACGGTCGCCACGGCGGTCAGGGCGATGCCGGTACGCACGGTGATCAGCGCCGATCGGCGGGAGCGGCGCGGTGGCCACAGGAAGGCCAGGAACAGCGCGGGGCCGGCGATCAGCGTGAGTCCGGCGTACCCGGTGAATTTCAGGGTGGGGATCGCGGCCGCGACCGACCAGTGCGGCCCGGTGCTGGTCGCGGCCTCGGGCCGCTCGGAGGGCGCGCCGACCGAGAAGGTGATGGCGCCGCCGACCGGGTGGCTGTCGGCGGAGATGACCCGGAAGCTGATCAGATAGGTGCCGAGCGGGCGGCCGGGCTTGCGGACCGGGATGCGCAGGACGGCGCCCTCGACGGTGGGTGTGCCGTTGATCCGCTCGCCGTCCGGGGCGATCACCTGGATCCGTCCGCTGACCACGGCGATCGGCTCGCTGAACGTGACCGTCACGACGCTCGGCGAGGCGCCGACGACGCTGCCCGGAACCGGATCCGAACTGACCGGCGTGGCGTGCGCGGACGCCGGGACGGCGGGCAGGAACAGCACTCCGAGCACGGCGAACAGCAGCAGGAGTGGAATGTTACGAACCCTCGTCACACCGGGTAGTTCGGAAGCGGGCCGGGAAAGGTTCAAGCGGGTCGTCGCTGGATACGATCCGGCACAGATCCATGCGCTCTGCGAGGAGGCCACGATGTCTGTCCACCCCCGTGCCGGCCGGCCGGCCGAACCCGCCGATCTGATCGACGTACCCAAGGTCATCTCGCGTTACTACACCGAGCACCCGGACCCCGGGCAGGCGGGGCAGCAGGTCGCGTTCGGCACCTCGGGGCACCGGGGTTCCAGCCTCCGCTGCGCCTTCAACGAGGACCACATCGCCGCGACCAGTCAGGCCATCGTCGAGTACCGCCGGGAGCAGGGCGTCGACGGCCCGCTCTTCATGGCCCGGGACACCCACGCGCTGAGCGAGCCGGCGATGATCACCGCGTTGGAGGTGTTCGCCGCCAACGACGTGACCACGCTGATCGACAGCCGGGACGGGTACACCCCGACGCCGGCGCTGTCGCACGCCATCCTGACGTTCAACCGCTCGTCCGCGCGCAAGGCGGACGGCGTGGTGGTCACTCCCTCGCACAACCCGCCGGACGACGGAGGCTTCAAGTACAACCCGCCGAACGGCGGGCCGGCCGACACCGACGCCACCAAGTGGATCCAGGACCGGGCGAACGCCCTGATCGCGGGCGGGTTGAAGGACGTCCGGCGGGTCGGCGCGGCGCAGGCCCGCGAGTCGGCGACCGTCTCCGGGTACGACTACCTGGCCACATACGTGGACGACCTGCCCTCGGTGATCGACATCGAGGCGATCCGGCGGGCCGGGGTACGGATCGGCGCCGACCCGCTCGGCGGGGCGAGCGTCGCGTACTGGGGTGAGATCGCCGACCGGCACGGCCTGGACCTGACCGTGGTCAACCCCGTGGTCGACCCGCGGTTCGGCTTCATGACCCTGGACTGGGACGGCAAGATCCGGATGGACTGCTCGTCGCCGTACGCCATGGCGTCGCTGATCGAGCAGAAGGACCGCTTCCAGATCGCGACCGGCAACGACGCGGACGCCGACCGGCACGGCATCGTCACCCCGGACGGCGGCCTGATGAACCCGAACCACTACCTCGCGGTGGCGATCGGCTACCTGTTCCGGGCCCGTACCGACTGGCCGGCCACCGCCGGGATCGGCAAGACGCTGGTCTCCTCCTCGATGATCGACCGGGTCGCCGCCGACCTGGGCCGCCGCCTCGACGAGGTGCCGGTCGGCTTCAAGTGGTTCGTGCCCGGCCTGCTGGACGCGTCGATCGGCTTCGGCGGCGAGGAGAGCGCCGGCGCCTCGTTCCTGCGCCGCGACGGCAGCGTGTGGAGCACCGACAAGGACGGCATCCTGCTCGACCTGCTCGCCTCCGAGATCATCGCCACCACCGGCAAGACGCCGAGCGAGCACTACCGCGAGCTGACCGCACGGTTCGGTGAGCCCGCCTACGCCCGGATCGACGCCCCGGCGAACCGGGAGCAGAAGGCGATCCTCGGCAAGCTGTCGCCGGAGCAGGTGACCGCCACGGAGCTGGCCGGCGAGCCGATCACCGCCGTGCTGACCAGCGCCCCGGCCAACGGCGCGGCGATCGGCGGCCTCAAGGTGGTCACCGGCTCCGGTTGGTTCGCGGCCCGCCCGTCCGGCACCGAGGACGTCTACAAGATCTACGCCGAGTCGTTCCACGGACCCGAGCACCTGGCCCGGATCCAGGAAGAGGCGCGCGCCGTGGTCTCGGCGGCCCTCGGGAGCTGATCCGGTTCCACTCAGGTTCGGGCCGGTTCCGCCGACAGGAATGCCGCAAGCACTGTGCAGACCTGGCGAGGAGCCGTACGAACCCGATGAGCGCACCCGAGACCGCCGGCTCCCGGCAGCGAGCCGGCGGGCTCACCGCCGTGGTGGTGGCCCTGGCGGCCATCGTCGCGGTACTGGTGTGGCTACTGGTGGACCCGTCCCTGCTCCACCTCGGGTACCTGGGCGGTCCGATCGCCATGGCCACGGCGGTCCTCGCCTGCCAGCGGATCGCCCGGGTGGTGCAGCTGCCGCGCCCGGTGCGGTCGTTCTGGCGCCGTATCGAGCACGCCGGCGTCTGCATGCTGGCCGCTGCGGTCATCGCGATGTTCCGGGCCAACAACGAGGCCGGGCTGTCGCCGTACGTCGGTGTGCCGCTGCTGGCCGGCGTACTGTTGCTGCTGGCCGCGTTCCTGCTGCTGCCCGGCCCGAAGCGGACCGCGGTGGGCTGGATACGAGCGCTGCTGGACGGCGCCACGGTGGCGGTCGCCAGCGCGCTGATCTTCTGGTACGTCGTGCTCGACCTGGCACCCGGGGGCACCTCGATGGTGGCCCGCACCGGGGCCGCCGTGGTGGGCACCGGCGGCATGCTGCTGCTCGTCGTGATCGGCAAGGCGGCGGCCCGGCCGCAGACCATGGTCGCCCCCGACGCGCTGCGGGTGCTGGCCCTCGCGCCGCTCGCCGCGGTCGCCGGCAACGTACTGCTGATCGCCGGTGGCGACTGGAGCCGGCTGGCGCTGTCGGTGCTGGCCATCCCGCTGGTCGCGGTCTCGATCTGCGTCGCCGCCCACCTCCAACGGCGGGCGATGACCGATCCGGAACGCCCGCAGGACGCCGCGCTCGCGCACCGCTCGCTGTTCAACCTGTTGCCGTTCCTCGCGGTCACCGCGACCGCGGTCCTGGTGATCAGCGTCAGCAGCCAGGACATGACCGGCCGGCAGCGCACCGTGATCATCGGTGCGGTCCTGATCGCCGGCTTCGTCGTGGTCCGCCAGCTGCTCAGCCTGCGGGAGAACAGCCTGGCGCTGAAGGGCATCCGCCGGCAGCAGGCCGAACTGGAGCGGCTGGCGCTCAGCGACTCGCTCACCGGGCTGCCGAACCGGGCCCGGTTCGGTGTCGCGCTGGCCGAGCGGATCGGCGCGCACCAGCCGGCCGGTGCCCTGCTGATCGACGTCGACGACTTCAAAATGATCAACGACACGCTCGGCCCGGCCGCCGGTGACCAGCTGCTCTACCAGGTCGCGCAGCGGCTGCGGCAGCACTGCGCGGCCGGCGAGATGCCGGCCCGGCTCGGCGGCGACGAGTTCGCCGTGCTGCTCCCGGCCGACGAGCCGGAGGAGGCCGAGGCGGCCGCCACCCGGCTGCTGCTGGCCTTCGCCGACCCGTTCCGGGTGGGCGACCAGACGCTGCTGCTGCACTCCAGTGCCGGTATCGCCCTGGCCGGCACCGGCGAGACCGCCGACGAGGTGCTGCGTAACGCGGACATCGCGATGTACGCGGCCAAGGAGTCCGGCAAGGCCTCCTGGGTACGCTTCGAGCCGCGGATGCGCCAGGACATGGTGAACCATGCCCGGCTGGCCAGCGAGCTGCAGAACGGCATCATCCGCGGCGAGCTGCGGCTGCTCTACCAGCCGGTGTTCGACCTGGTCACCGGCCGGCTGCACGGCGCCGAGGCACTGGTGCGCTGGCAGCACCCGACCCGCGGGTTCGTCTCGCCGGGAGAGTTCATCCCGGTCGCCGAGCGCTCCGGGCTGATCGTGCCGCTCGGCGCCTGGGTGCTGCGGGAGGCCTGTACCCAGCTCGCCAGCTGGCGTGCGGAGTACCCCAACGCGATCGAGGCGGTGAACGTCAACGTCGCCGTCCGTCAGCTGCGCGAGGCCGGCTTCGTGGACGAGGTGGCCGCGGTGCTCAGCGACACCGGGCTCATGCCGGCCAACCTGATCCTCGAGGTGACCGAGTCGTCGGTGGTCGACGGCTGGCAGGTCCGGGAGACCCTGCAGACGTTGCACGACATCGGCGTACGCCTGGCGCTTGACGATTTCGGCACCGGCCAGTCCTCGCTCAGCCTGCTGCGCGCCTTCCCGGTCGACGTGCTGAAGCTGGACAAGTCGTTCGTCGACGGGATCGCCGACGGCGAGGACCGCGGCCGCGTCGCGGTGGCCGCCGCGGTCGCCCAGCTGGCCGAACATCTCCAGCTCAAGGCGGTCGCCGAGGGCATCGAGAGCCGGGAGCAGGTGGACCGGCTGCGGGACATGGGCTACCGGTACGGCCAGGGCTTCTACATGGCCAAACCGCTGCCCGCCGCCGAGTGCGGAGCGCTGATGGCCGCCGATCCGGTCCGCGCCGCCTAAAACGGGTAGACCTCAAGACCGGTTCAGGTAATACGGTCTTGGGATGGCCGTCATCCGGGGCAACGTGAAGACCTTCTACCAGCTGCTCGGCAACACCCTGCTGGTGTCGGTCATGAATTTCACCGTCTGGTTCGCCGTCACCTTCTGGGTGTACCTGCAGACCAGGTCGGTCTTCGCGACCGGGATGATCTCCGGCATCTTCCTGGTGCTGACCGCGTTCACCGGCATCTGGTTCGGCGGCATCGTCGACGGCCACCGCAAGAAGACCGCGCTCCAGCTCTCCGCCGTGGCGTCGCTGCTGCTGTACGGTGCGGCCTTCGCGCTCTACCTGGCCGTGCCGGACGACGAGTTCCGCAAACCGGCGAGCCCCGTGCTGTGGGCGTTCGTCCTGCTGCTGATGTTCGGCGTGATCGCCGGCAACATCCGCACCATCGCACTGCCCACCCTGGTCACGCTGCTCATCGAGGAGGACACCAGGGACCGGGCGAACGGCCTGGTCGGCACCGTCTCGGGCACCACCTTCCTGGTCACCTCGGTGATCAGTGGTGTGCTGGTGGCCCTGGACGGCATGTTCTCGGTGCTGCTGCTGGCGCTGGTGGTGCTGGCGATCTCGCTGGTGCACCTGAGCTTCGTGCCGATCCCCGAGCGGGAGATCGTGCACACCGGGGACGACGTGCCGAAATCCGGTGTGGACCTGCGCGGCACGCTGCGGATCATCGCCGGTGTGCCGGGCCTGACCGCGCTGATCCTGTTCAGCACGTTCAACAACTTCCTCGGCGGCGTGTTCATGGCGCTCGCCGACGCGTACGGGTTGTCGCTGGTGTCGGTGCAGACGTGGGGTCTGCTCTGGGGTGTGCTGAGCACCGGGTTCATCATCGGCGGGCTGCTGGTGGCGCGTACCGGCCTGGGGCGCCGCCCGGTCCGGCTGCTCCTGCTGATCAACGTGGTGCTCTGGGCGATCATCATCGTGTTCCCGCTGTGGGCGTCGATCATCCCGCTGGCGATCGGCTTCTTCCTCTACATGACCCTGGTGCCGTACGCGGAGGCCACCGAACAGACCATCCTGCAGAAGGTGGTGCCGTACGAGCGGCAGGGCCGGGTCTTCGGCCTGGCACAGAGCGCCGAGCAGGCCGCCTCACCACTGACCGCGTTCCTGATCTCGCCGATCACCCAGTTCTTCTTCATCCCGTTCATGACCGACGGGGCCGGCGCCCGCACCATCGGGCCGTGGTTCGGCACCGGCGCCGACCGGGGCATGGCACTGGTCTTCGTGCTGACCGGCATCATCGGCGTGATCGCCACGTCGCTCGCCCTGATCAGCCGCCCCTACCACCGGCTCAGCCGCCGCCTGGCCGAGGAGAAGACCACCGAGCCGGCCGAGGAGAAGAGCACCGAGCCGGCCGAGGAGAAGACCGAGCCCGGTCCCGACGAGCCGCGGGGGGGGCGGGGGAGGGGGGGTGGCCGGCCCCCGGGGTGGGGAGGCGCCCACCGCCCCGGGCGCCGGCCCCCCGCGCGCCGCGTTTCTGCCTTCTTCCCCCCCCCCCCGCGACCGGTGACTCAGGCGTCGACCTCGGAACGGTCCTCGGTCGCCCAGAGGGTGTGGAACGAACCCTCCTTGTCGATCCGGTGATAGGTGTGCGCGCCGAAGAAGTCGCGCTGCCCCTGGATCAGCGCGGCCGGCAGCCGCTTGGCGCGCAGGCCGTCGTAGTAGGCCAGCGCCGACGAGAAGCCGGGCGCCGGGATGCCCTGCTGCGCGGCGGTCGCCGCCACCCGGCGCCACGCGTCCTGTGCGCCGCTGACCGCGTCCAGGAAGTACTGGTCCACGAGCAGCGTGGGCAGGTCCGGCTGCTTGTCGTACGCCTGCTTGATGAAGTCGAGGAACTTGGCGCGGATGATGCAACCGGCGCGCCAGATCTTCGCCATCGCGCCCGGGTCGATGTCCCAGCCGTACTCCTTGCTGGCCGCCTGGACCTGCTGGAAGCCCTGCGCGTACGCCACGATCTTGGAAGCGAACAGCGCCTGCTCGACGTCGGCGACCAGGTCTCCGGCGTGCGCGCCGGCCGAGGCCGACGGGCCGGGCAGGCCCGCGTCGGCGGCCGCCTTGCGCACGTCCGCGCCGCCGGACAGGGCGCGGGCGAAGACAGACTCGGCGATGCCGGAGACCGGTACGCCCAGGTCCAGCGCCGCCTGCACGGTCCAGCGGCCGGTGCCCTTCTGCTCGGCCTGGTCCAGCACGACGTCCACGAACGGCTTGCCGGTGTCCGCGTCGACCTGCTTGAGCACCTCGGCGGTGATCTCGATCAGGTACGAGCCGAGCCGCCCCTCGTTCCACTGGCCGAACACGCCGGCGATCTCCGCCGGTGACAGCCCGCCCACCTGCCGCAGCAGGTCGTACGCCTCGGCGATGAGCTGCATGTCCGCGTACTCGATGCCGTTGTGCACCATCTTCACGAAGTGACCGGCGCCGTCCGGGCCGACGTGCACGCAGCACGGCTCCCCGTCCACCTTCGCCGCGATGTCCTCGAGCAGCGGGCCGAGCGCCTCGTACGACTCCTTCGGCCCACCCGGCATGATCGACGGGCCGTGCAGCGCGCCCTCCTCGCCGCCGGAGACGCCGGCGCCCACGAAGTGCAGGCCCTTCGCCTTGAGCGCCGCCTCCCGCCGCCGGGTGTCCGCGAAGTGCGCGTTGCCCGCGTCGATCAGCATGTCGCCCTCCTCCAGCAGCGGGGCGAACTCGTCGATCACGGCGTCGGTGGCCGGGCCGGCCTTCACCATGATGACCACGCGGCGCGGGCGCTCCAGGCTCGCCACGAACTGCTCGGCGGTCTCGGCCGGCAGGAACGTGCCCTCGTGACCGAACTGCTCGACGAGTTCCTTGGTGCGGCCGTAGGACCGGTTGTGCAACGCCACGGTGTGCCCGTGCCGGGCGAAGTTACGGGCCAGGTTGCGGCCCATCACCGCCAGGCCGGTGACTCCGATCTGCGCCTTCTGCGACATCACTACGTCCTTCCTCGTTACCCGCCCGTTACGGGCCCCGCCGTCATTCTTACGGGAACCGGCCTCCCGGGGTTCGATCACGTCCACGTGGTGAACTCCGCCAGGCGCTCTGTACCGGGCGAAACACGCTGCAGGGGCGAGCGCCGGGGAGATCGGCGCGGCGGTACGCTTCCTGCCATGCCGATCCGGACCACCTGTTACCTCCGGATCCCGCAGACATGAGACGCGGCGAGATCTGGACCATCGGCGACCGCGCCGACCTGCGTTACCGCGTACTCGTACTCTCCGCCGACAGCTACAACGAGCGCGGCAACGCCGCGCCGATCTGCGCGCCCATCGTGCGCCAGCGCGGTGTCACCGAGCTCCCGCCGTACGCGGTGGCGCTGACCGAACAGGATCCGATCACCGGCGTGGTCGTGGTCAACCGGATGCGCCGGCTGCCGGCGTCCACCGGCGCGGAACGCATCGGCATGGTGACCGGAGCGAGCATGGCCCGCCTCGCTGAGGCGGTCCGCGACCTTTTCGAGCTCTGACCGACTCTTGTCGGCCGATGCCTCGGCCCCGAAAGTTCGACGCCCGACCGGGTGACCCGTGCGACGTGACGCCGCAGGCAGGGCGCGTGGGCGGATGAACGGGGGATGCCGAGCGGGTGCCCGCTGGCGTAAGCAGGAACCCGAAACGGGCGGGAGGTCGCTGGTGGGAGGTCAGGCGCACAGGCAGGCCACGAGCAGCCTGCGTCCCGGCGGGGAGTACGACTCGCCGGAGGGCGCACGCGCCGCCGTCGACCGGGCGGTCGGGCTCCTCGCCGGACGGGCGCGCTGCCGCCTCGCCGAGGCGCACCGGCACCTGCTGCGGATGGCGGCCGCGCAGCGCTGCGACGTGGCGGACGTGGCCGGCCGCGTGATCCGGCTCTTCGACAGCGGCGACCAACTCGCCGACCGGCCGCCGCCGGAGACGGTCCCGCAGCTCGTCACCGCCGCCCTGGTGAATCCCGCGGTGGTCAGCCCGGCGCCGGCACTGACCCACGCCGAGCCGCCCGGCCGCCGGTTCCGGCCGTGGCTGCGGACCGTGCAGAGCGTTCTCGACGCGCTGCCCGGCATGGCCGCGTTCTTCACCCCGGAACGCGACCAGGCCGGCCGGCTGATCGACCTGGTGTGGGCGGCCGCCACCCCGGAGGCGGTGACGCCGGACGGGCGGCGCGGTACGCAGCTGGTCGGGCAGCCGATCAGCCGGTACTACCCGCACGTCGTCGGCGAACAGCGCTGGCTGGTCTATCAGCGGGTGCTGGACACCGGTGAGCCGGCCGACCTCGGCCTGGTGCGTACCGGGGAGGCCGACCTGACCGTCCAGGCCCGGGCGCTCGGCCCCGGTCTGATGATCAGCTGGCAGCGGCGCGACGACCCGCACCGCGAGGTGGACCGGCTGGAGGGCATGGAACAGCTCGGCAACCTCGGCTGGGGCGAGTGGGACCTGGTCAGCGGCGCGGTCTACTGGTCACCGCAGCTGTACCGCATCTACGAGCGGGACCCGGCGCTCGGACCGCTCCAGGAGGACCAGGCGAAGGAGATCGAGGTCGCCGACGACCAGCCGCTGCGGACCGCCGCGCTGGAGTCGTTCCTGCGGGCCGAGCGGGTCGACATGGTCACCCGGGTGCGGATCGCCGGGCGGATCAAACACCTGCGGACGGTCGCCGACGCGGTACGCGACACCGAGGGCCGGCCGCTGCGCGTCTACGGCGTCGTGCAGGACGTCACCGACCAGCAGGCCGGTGCCGAGCGCCTCGCCGAGGTGGAGCACCAGCTCGACGAGCAGCGCCGTACGCTCGCCGCCGAGCACGACCTGGCCGCCCGCCTGCAGCGCATCATCCTGCCGATCCCCGAGGAGCCGATCGACCTGCCCGGTCTGAAGGCCGCCGTCCGCTACCTGCCGGCCGGCGACGACACCATGGTCGGCGGGGACTGGTACCACGCGGCCGCGCTGCGTGACGGCTCGGTGCTGCTGGCCGTCGGGGACGTCGCCGGCCACGGCACCCAGGCGGCGACCACGATGGCCCAGCTGCGGCACGCCCTGCGCGCGCTCAGCATCCTCACCAGCGACCCCAGCACGCTGCTGGAGCACCTCAACCGGCTGACCTGCGAGCTGGAGGCGGACACACCCGAACTGGCGGCCACCGCGGTGATCGCCCGCTTCGACCCGCGCCGGTGCGAGCTGGTCTGGGCCCAGGCCGGGCACCCGCCGCCGCTGCTCAGCCGGGACGGCCGGACCGCGCCGCTGGCCCGGCCGGCCGGGCCGATGCTCGGCGTGGTCGACGACGCCACGTACGCGGACGCGGTCACCGAGTTCCGCACCGGCGACGTGCTGCTGCTCTACACCGACGGCCTGGTCGAGCACCGGCGGCACAGCCTCGACGCCGGCCTGGACGCGGTGATCGCGACGGTGGACGACGCGGTCCGCGTGGCACCCCAGCAGCCGCTCACCGAACTTCTGGCCCGGCTGCGCCGCGCCAACCCGGACGACGACACCTGCATCCTGGCCGCCCGCCCGAGCCGCCACCTCACCCCGCGTCGCGGCCTGGCCCGGCACGCTGGGGCGACTGTCATCACCTAAAAGTTGATCTTGTCAGACCTGCCTCCTATGCTCCTGCCTCGTGAAATTCAAATCCGCCGCTCTCCTGGCGATCCCGTTGCTCGCCCTCGCCGCCTGCGGGCAGTCCGAGGAGCCCACGACTTCGCTCCCGGCTCCCGCCGCCTCCACGCCGGCCGCCACCTCCGCGGCCGCCACCTCCGCGGCCGCGGCACCGTCCGGCGGCAAGATCGGAGCGAAGGGCAGCGCCTGCAAGCTGCCGGTCGAGTTTGAGTTCGCCCAGGACTGGAAGCCCAAGGCGGTAACGGTCGACCCGGACGACGAACTGGAGGCCGCGCTGGGTAAACGGGGCGACCTGACGATGGCCTGCGAGATCGACGCCAAGCCGGCCGGCAACATCGGCTTCCTGCGGGTCTGGACCGCCAAGGTGAAGGGCCCGAAGAAGAACTTGGAGGCCTACCTGGGCAAGGACGCCATCGAGCCGGCCTACACCGATCTGAAGATCGGCGGGCGGCCGGCGGTCGAGGTGGTCTACCAGAAGAAGAGCGAGCTCGACGACAGCCTCGAGCAGGAGCGCGCCTTCGCGGTGGGCACCGGGAAGGGCACCGTGGTGGTGGTACTCGACAGCTTCGACAACGACGAGCACGAGGCCATGCTCCCCGCGTACGAGTTGGCCAAGGCCACCCTCACGGTCTGACAGCGGTCTCGCGGGCGGGCATGATCGGCGTCGCGCGCCGGCCCGCATCGGTGAGCCGCACAAGCTCGACTCGCTGGTGGACTATCGCTGAACCGGGCCGTCCCAGTCCCAGTGCGGCATCGGGGCTCCGGCCGGCACCTTCGCGTCCATCGGGAAGTACGACGCCACCTCGGCCGTCGCCGCCCGCATGTAGGCGTCCAGAGCCGCCCGCAGCTCCGGATCGGCGGGCAGCGTGGCCGCCACCGCGGCGTTGAAGCAGTCCAGGAACAGCGCCGAGAACGGATCCTCGTCGTCCACCTGGTTGGCGTGCAGCCGCAGCACGGCCTCGTGCCCGCCGTACTCCTCGGAGTAGACCGGCGGCCCGCCGAGCACCTCACCCCAGTAGTCGGCGAGCCGCTGCACGTGCTCCGGGCTGCCGCGTTTCGAGAAGGGGTGCTCGAGAACCGGATCGGCGAGGCAGCGGGCGTGGAAGTCGGTGGCGAGAGCGAGCATGGCCGGCGCGCCGCCGGCGGCTTCGTAGAGGGTCGGCCGTCCCATCGTTCGATGATGGCAGAGGAACAAAGTCGGACGTATGCCGCAGATTCGTCGGGGTACCAGCACGGAATGATCCGGTACGGGGACGAGGTGGCATCCATCGCCCGGCCGCTGCGCGACCCGGGCGACCTGGAGATCCTTCTGGATCGGGCGGCCGGCGCGCGGGTCGTCATGATCGGCGAAGCCACACACGGTACGCACGAGTTCTACGAGTGGCGCGCCGCGCTGACCCAGCGGCTGATCGCCGAGCGCGGTTTCTCCTTCGTCGCGGTGGAGGGGGACTGGCCCGACTGCCAGCGGGTGGACGCCGCGGTCCGTGGCGGAACCGATCCGCGCGAGGCGCTTGTCCGGTACGACCGCTGGCCCACCTGGATGTGGGCGAACGAGGAGACCGTCGACTTCACCTGCTGGCTGCACGAGTACAACGCGGCCCGCGCGCCGGACGACCGGGCCGGCTTCCACGGGCTCGACGTCTACTCGCTGTGGGAGTCCATGCGCGAGATCCTGACCTGGCTGCGCGAGCACGACCCGGACCTGGTGCCGGCCGCGCTGGACGCGTACCGGTGCTTCGAGCCGTACGCCGAGGACCCGAACGCGTACGGCTGGGCCACCCAGTTCGTCCCGGCGAGCTGCGAGAGGAGCGTCGTCGAGATGCTCACGACGCTGCGCGACCGCGACTTCGGGGTGTGGCAGAACGCTGAGGTCGTCGCGGGTGCGGAGGGTTACTACCGGACCATGGTGCGCGGCGGCCCGGAGGCCTGGAACATCCGGGACCGGCACATGGACCGCACCCTGGACCGGCTGCTGGACCGGTACGGCCCGGCCGCGAAAGCCGTGGTCTGGGCGCACAACACGCACGTCGGCGACGCCCGGGCCACCGACCAGTCGCAGTACGGCGAGGTCACCCTGGGGCAACTGGCCCGCGAGCGGTACGGGGACGACGAGGTGGTCCTGGTCGGCTTGGCGACGTACCGCGGCAGTGCGGTGGCCGGACCCGAGTGGGGCGCGCCGATGGAGGCG
This sequence comes from Actinoplanes aureus, assembly GCF_015704865.1. Classification (GTDB taxonomy): domain Bacteria; phylum Actinomycetota; class Actinomycetes; order Mycobacteriales; family Micromonosporaceae; genus Actinoplanes; species Actinoplanes aureus. The sequence goes on from NZ_JADQTO010000005.1 coordinate 317,586, forward strand.
ATGCCGGTGCCGCCGGCGCGGTCCGGCTCGCTCGAGGAGATCCTGCACCTGACCGCGCCGCCGTGCGGGATCTTCGTGTTCCCGCCCGCGCCGGACGGGCCGGACCTGCTCACCACCGTGCTGCCGCACCGGGCGGTGGGCGTGGTGTACCGGCCGGAGCGGGAGCGCTGGGCGAACTACGTGCCGACCGTGCTGGGGGAGCGGTACGACGCGTTCCTCTGGTTCGACGAGAGCCACGCGCTGCGGCCGCTGCACACTCTGCGGGTTGACACCCGGGAGCCGGAAACATTCCCCAGTGGAGTGTGAGCGTTCATTCGTAAAGGGTCGCTTAATTGGATCTTCTTTTTGGCGCAAACGGTGAGTACACATCGGATTCGCGGCTATGTATCTGTGTACCTGGATACGGATACACGCTGTCGTGATCAGTTTTAGGCTGTGTTCCCACCGACCAAAAAGCTCGGATTTCCCAGGGAACGGGGTGCCATGAAAACGATCGTCAGGATCCTGCTCGCCGTCTTGCTCGCGCTGGCCGGGACCGTGGCCACGACCGGCACGGCGGCGAGCGCGGCGCAACTGCCAGGCTTCGTGCTCTCCTCCTCGGCCGCTGCTCTCCCGGCTGAATTGTCACCACTGGCCACCGGCCGGCGCGTGCAGTACGTCTCCACCAACGTCAATGGCGGTTTGATCACGGCGACCGGCCTGGTCCTGACGCCGAAAACCGGAAAGCAAAACAAGATCGTCGCGTGGGGGCACGGCACCACCGGCCTCGCCGACAAGTGCGCCCCGTCCACCAATCAGGGCGTTTTCTGGGAAGAAGCCCGAATTGCCGTCGCCGAACTGCTGAGTCGCGGCTGGACCGTTGCGGCGCCCGACTACCCGGGACTCGGCACCCCGCAGCCCCACCCGTACCTGATCGGCGCCAGTGAGGGCCGCTCGCTGATCGACAGCGTGAAAGCGGCACGCAACCTCGACTCCGCACTGTCCACCCAGTACGTGGTCGACGGCCACTCGCAGGGCGGCCAGGGTGCCCTGTTCGCCAGCCAGCTCGCGCCCTCCTACGACGGGAACCTGGTGTTGCGCGGCACGGCCAGCATCGCCCCGCTCTCCAACGCCGACGTGCTCGCCCCGTTCATCCCGGGTACGCCCGCCCAGGGCTACTTCGTGATGGCCCTGTACGGCGTCAACGCCGTCGAACCCACGTTCCAGCCGTTCACGTATCTGGCCGCGCCCGCCGAGGCGAGGGTCGGAGTGCTACAGACCGGCTGCCTCTTCGAGATCCTCGACGCCTACGACGAGCTCACCGCGGCCCAGCTGGTGAACGGCGGCGTCGTGCCCGGCGCGGTCCTCAACAAGTTCCGTCAGTACCTCAACCCGGGCCAGACCTCGCCGAGCGCGCCGGTGCTGATCGTGCACGGCACCGCCGACGAGGCCGTCCCGTTCTTCCTCTCCGAGGACTATCTGGTTCCGCAGCTGAAGCAGCAGTACCCCAGCCTCTCGGTGGAGTTCGTTCCGATCCCGGGCGCCAACCACGACCAGGCGGTCATCCAGTCCGCTGACCTGGTGGCCGACTGGATCGCGGCCCGCCTCGCCTGAACCCGGCACCCGCCCCTACCCGGAGCCCGGCGGTGATCCCGCCGGGCTTCGGCCCGTTTCAGCCCGGCCGGTGCGCGACGGTCAGCCGGATCGTGGTCGTCAGCTCCGGCGGGTCCGGCAGGATCGTGGCCAGTTCGGCGAGCAGGTCAGCGCGGCCCTCCATCGGCACGCGGCGCAGCACGTCCCGCCCGGAGTGCGAGGCGATCCAGGCGACGTAGTGCTCCACGTCGCGGAACTCGCTGCGTACGGTCAGCTCTTCGGCGCGCGTACCATCAAAGCCCGCCTCAGCCACGGTGGCGCGCAACCGCGCCGCGTCCTGGAAGATCTCGGAGAGCGCGGCCTGCCGCGGTGGATCGACCGCGTGCCGCGCCACCGCCTGCATCGAGGCCCGATGGCGCGGGTCGAACTCGGCGAACGTGCTGAAGGCCAGCGTTCCTCGCGGCCGCAACAATTTCCGGTACGCGCGAAGCGCGGCACCCGGGTCCGGCAGGAAGAAGAGCAGCAGTCCCGCCGTGACCACGTCGAAGCTCGACTCCGGGAAGTCCGGCGCCTGCGCGTCGCCGACCGCCACCTCGACCTGTGGCAGCCCCGCCGCGTCGGCCCGGGTCAGCTCCACCATCGCCGGCGCCAGATCGATCCCGGTGACCCGTCCCCGCGGCCCCGCTGCCCGGGCCGCCGGGAAGAGCACCGCACCGCGCCCGCAGCCCACGTCGAGGACCCGGTCCCCGGCCCGGATCCCGGCCGCGGCGGCCAGCGCCACACCCATCGGGGTGAAGAACTCCACCCCTAGCTGATCGTATTCGGCCGCCGCCTCATCGAAGACATCGCTTGGTCCGCCCACCACCCCACCCTCTCAGAAGGCGTAGCGGACGCGGAGGTAGGGCGTGCGCTCGGCGATCAGGTCGGTGAGGGCGCGGACGTACGAGCCTTTCGCGCCGGTCCGGTAGCGGACGTTGAGGTCGCCGTTCTGCGAGCGTTTGGGCTGCTGGAGGGCGGGCTGCCAGAGCAGGTCCTCGGCGCGCGGATGCCAGCCGAGGTTGACCTCGTGCAGGCCGCGGTTGTGTGTCAGGAAGATGATCTCGGCGGCGAGCTGTTTCTTCGTAGCCGGCCCGATCCCGGCGTCGAGCTGGTCGAGCAGGTCGGCCCAGTCGGCGAGCCAGCCGTCGCGGACCACCACCGGGCTGAAGTTGACGTGCACCTCGAAACCGGCGGCCACGAAGTCGTCGATCGCGGCGATCCGCTCCGGGATTCCGCTGGTGCGGATGTCGAGCACCTTGGCGTCGGCCGCCGGCATCAGCGAGAACCGGATCCGGGTACGGCCGCGCGGGTCCCAGCCGAGCAGGTCACGGTTGACGTGTTTGGTGGCGAAGCTGGCCTTGGCGTTCGGCAGGTCGCGGAAGAGCGTGACCAGGTCGCGGACGTTGTCGCTGACCCGGGCGTCGACCGAGCAGTCGGAGTTCTCGCCGATGTCGTAGACCCAGGCGTGCGGATCGCACTCGTTCGGCTCCGGCTTGCCGCCCTGCCGGGCCGCGTGCCGCCTCAGGTAGCCCGTGATCTTCTCGATGTTCGCGAAGACGGTGATCGGGTTGCTGTAGCCCTTGTGCCGGGGCACGTAGCAGTAGGCGCACGCCATGGCGCAGCCGTTCGCGGTGGACGGGGCGATGAAGTCGGCGGAGCGCCCGTTCGGCCGGGCGGTGAGCGTCTTTCGTACGCCGAGGACCAGGGCCTCCCGCTTGATCCGCACCCAGCGGCGCACGTTCGTCTCGTCGCCGTAGAGCTCCGGGATCCGCTGGTGGCTCCCCACCTCGACGACCGTGGCGTCCGGGAAGCGGGCCAGGATCTCCCGGCCGCGAGGCAGTTCGGCAGCCGCCGGTTCGAGATAGATGCGGCGGATGTCCAGCAGGTCGGTCACGACCCTATTGTCCCTCGGACCCCAGCACGCCGGCGCCGGTGCGGACCTCGAAGACCAGGTGGGTCTCGGTCTGACGGACCACCCGATGGGTGGTGACGTGTCGCAGCACGAAGTCGCGCAGCGCCTCGGCGTTCTCGACGGCGACGTGCAGGTAGAAGTCGTCGGCGCCGGCGACGTGGAAGGCCTGGAGGACACCGGGGGTCGCGGCCAGGGCGTCGTACAGCTGGTTGACGTTGGCCATGGTGTGGCTGCCCAGCCGCACCATGATGATCGCCTGGAGGGGATGGCCGAGCAGCGCCAGATCCAGCTGGACCCGGGTGCCGGTGATGACGCCGGCCTCGCGCAGGGCGCGAACCCGGTAGGCGCAGGTCGACTCGGCGAGGCCGAGGCGGCCGGCGAGCGCCTTGTTGGTCACGTCGGCGTCCTCGGACAGCGCCTTGAGCAGCTGGTGGTCGACGTGGTCGAGGTTCGCTTGCGCATTTCGCAATGGGATCGCTCCAACTCAGTCGATCATTGCTGAAAACATCGAATTACGACCAGGCAGCTGCTGCTTCTACAGCAAGACTATGAAGTTCTTGGGATTTCCGGAACCCTACCGGAATGCACAGCGACTCGGTTGCCGTGCACGCCGGCCGTGCGGACCTCACCGCGCTCGGCGTGCACGCCCTGCCTCTGGATCTCTCGTCGACCCATCCGCTGCCGGACCTCACCCGCGGCGGCGAGTCCTACGAGGCCATGGCCGGCGGCGGATATCCGCTGCCGGACGGCGGCGCGGTGTACGCCCGGCTGTGGAACTCGACCGTGGCCCGGTTCGAGACCGCCCTGGCACAGCTGGAGCACACCAGCACGGCGGTCGCGTTCGGGTCGGGCATGGCGGCGATGACGGCGGCGATCCTGGCGCACACCACGATGATCGGCCGGCGGCACGTCGTGGCGGTCCGGCCGCTGTACGGCGGCACCGACCATCTCCTGGCCACCGGCCTGCTCGGCGCGGAGGTGACGTTCTGCGCCGAGGCGGAGGTCGCCGACGCGATCCGGCCCGACACCGGCCTGGTGATCCTGGAGACGCCCGCGAATCCGACCCTGGACCTGGTCGACATCGCGGCCGTCGTGGCGCAGGCCGGGCCGGTCCCGGTGCTGGTGGACAACACGTTCGCGACGCCGATCCTGCAGAATCCCGTTACGCTCGGGGCGACCATGGCTCTGCACAGCGCGACCAAGTACCTCGGCGGCCACGGGGACGTCGTCGCCGGGGTCATCGCCTGCGGCGAGGAGACGGCCGGCAGGTTGCGGCAGGTCCGGGCCGTGACCGGCGGGCTGCTGCACCCGTGGGGTGGGTACCTGTTGCACCGTGGCCTGACGACGCTGCCGATCCGCGTACGCGCCCAGCAGGACAACGCCGGCCGGGTCGCCGCGTGGCTGTCGCGGCATCCGGCCGTCGCCCGCGTCTACTACCCGGGTCTCGACGGTGACCCGCGCGGGCTGCTGCGCCGGCAGATGCGCGGCCCGGGGGCGATGGTCTCCGTCGCGCTGCGCGGCGGGTTCGAGGCCGCCGGCCGGCTCACCTCGAGCACCCGGCTGTTCACCCACGCCGTCTCTCTCGGCGGAGTGGACTCCCTGATCCAGCATCCGGCCGCCCTGACGCACCGGCCCGTGGCGCCGCACGCCCGCCCGTCCGCCGACGTGGTGCGGCTCTCGGTCGGCCTCGAGCACGCCGACGACCTGGTCGCGGATCTCGATCAGGCGCTCGGCGCCACCACTCTCGCCGCCACCGGAAGGTTCTGATGAACGACGTCGACGTCCTGCGCGAGATCGCCCGCCGTGTGCTGTGGCTGTCGGCGTCGATCGTCGACGCCGCCAACGCCGGCCGGCCGAACGACTCCGGGGTGAAGGTGGGCGGCCATCAGGCCTCCAGCGCGTCGATGGTGGACATCATGGTGGCCCTGTGGTTCGCCGAACTGACCGCCCAGGACCGGGTGTCGGTCAAACCGCACGCCTCGCCCGTGTTGCACGCCATCAACTACCTGCTCGGCGACCTCGACGAGTCCTACCTGCCGATGCTGCGCGCGAAGGGCGGGCTGCAGTCGTACCCGTCGCGCCTCAAGGATCCCGGCACGGTCGACTTCTCCACCGGGTCGGTCGGCATCGGGGCGACCGCCGCGTTGTGGGCCGCGATGGCGCACCGCTACCTGACCTCCCAGTTCCCCGGCACACCCGCCGGTGGGCGGTTCGTCAGCCTGCTCGGCGACGCCGAACTCGACGAGGGCGCCATCTGGGAAGCGGTCATGGACCCGGCCGTCGCCAAGATGGGTGAGCTGCTCTGGGTCGTGGATCTCAACCGGCAGTCCCTGGACCGAGTCGTCCCGGACATCCAGATCGCCAAGCTGCAGGGCATGTTCGCCGCCGCCGGGTGGCAGGTCGTCGTCCTCAAGTGGGGACGGATCATCTCGGAACTGTTCGACCGTCCCGGCGGGCAGGTGCTGCGGGCCCGGCTCGAGGCGATGCCCAACGAGGAGTACCAGCGGATGCTGCGGGCCGGCCCGGCGCAGACCGCCGAGCGCATCCTGGCCGGCGACTTCGCCGACGGGCCGCGGCTCAAGGCGCTGCTGGACGAGATCGCGCCGGACGAGCTCGCCGCCGCGGTACGCGATCTCGGCGGGCACGACCTCGGGCTGCTCGTCGACACGTTCCGCGACGTCGACCCGCACCGCCCGACCGTGGTGTTCGCCTACACCGTCAAGGGCCGTGGCCTGCCGACCGAGGGGCATCCCAACAACCACTCCGCGCTGCTGTCCGCCGCACAGATGGACGCCCTCGCGGTGTCCTCCGGCATGGACCGCACCGCGCCGTGGCAGCGTTTCGCGTCCGGCACCGCGGCCGGGCGGCTGTGCGCCGACCGGGGACGGGTGCTGCGCCGGGAGCCGGTCACGCCGACGTCACCGGTTGCGGTGCCGGCTCAGCTCGGTCACCCGTACCGTAAGCCGATCAGCACCCAGGCCGCCCTCGGCCGGCTGCTGGCCGACCTGCCGCGCGACGCGCCGGTGGCGGCCGCCCGGGTGGTCACCTGCTCCCCGGACGTCGCCTCCTCGACCAACCTGGGCGGCTGGATCAACAAGACCGGCGTGTGGTCGGTGCAGGACCGGCGCGACTGGTTCGCCGACGACGCCGAACGGGTGCTGCGCTGGCAGGAGAACCGCAACGGCCAGCACATCGAACTCGGCATCGCCGAGGTCAACCTGGTGTCCCTGCTCGGCGAACTCGGCGCGACCTGGTCACGCTGGGGCGAACGGCTCATACCCATCGCGACCCTCTACGACCCGTTCGTCTCGCGCGCTCTGGAACCCTGGTCGTACGGCATCTACGCGGGCGGCCAGTCGATCCTGGTCGGTACGCCGTCCGGGGTGACCCTGGCGCCCGAGGGCGGTGCACACCAGTCGATCACGACGCCGTCGATCGGGCTGGAGCAACCCGGATGTGTCGCCTGGGAGCCGGCGTTCCCCCAGGACCTGGAGTGGTGCTTCCTGCACGCGATGAGCCGGGTCGGCGTGGACGGGGGCACGTCCGCCTACTTCCGGCTCTCCACCAGGCCGATCGACCCGCGGCTCGCCGGGGTGCCCGACGACCCGGCCCTGCGGGAGCGCCGGCGCCGGCAGGCGGTCGCCGGTGGCTACCGGCTCCCGGCCGGGCATCTGCCGGGTGAAGAGGACGTCACCCTGGTCGGCGCTGGTGCCATCATGCCGGAGGTGATCGCGGCCGCGCAGGCCCTGTCCGCACAGGGAGTCAACGCCGGGGTGGTCTGTCTGACCAGCCCCGACCTGGTGTTCCGGTCGTTCCAGCAACGCGGCAACCGGGCCGCCGGGCTGGGCGGCGGCATCCTGGACGAGCTGTTCCCCGCCGAGCACCGGGCGCCGCTGGTCACGGTCCACGACGGACATCCGCACACCCTGGCGTTCCTGGGCGCCGCCCGCGGCGATCGGACGCGTTGCCTCGGCGTGACCGAGTTCGGGCAGTCGTCCAGCCTGGCCGACGCCTACCGGCTGCACGGCATCGACACGGCGTCGATCGTGGACGCGGCGCTGACCGTGGCAGGCCGCTGACGCCGGCGCTGGTCAACGGGCCACCATCTCGGTGTGCGCCGGCCTCGCCGTCGCACGGGCCCGGCGGCCGGTGCTGAACAGTCCCAGTCCGAGCACCGCCACGCCCAGGCCGCAGAGGATCCACCAGGCGGCGTGCTGTGTGGTCTGGTCGACGCCGCCGGCGGCCGACGAGGCCACCACCGCACCGATTACCGCGACGCCGAGCGCGGTGCCGACCTGGCGGCTGGTGGAGGCGATCGCGGCGGCGACGCCGGCCCGCTCCCGGGGCAGGCCGGAGACCGCGGTATCGGTGATCGGCGTGTTCACCATGCCGAAGCCGAACCCGAACACCAGGTAGCCGGCGAACAGCTGCCAGGGCGCCGTGTCCGCGCCGGCCCAGGTCATCGGCAGCATGCCGAGAGCCATCGCGGCGCCCGCCACGGTCAGCGGCACGCGGGTGCCGCGGGCGGCGACCAGGCGGCCGGAGAGCGGTGAGGCGATGATGGTCGTCACCGCCAGCGGCAGCGTGTATAAGCCGGCGTGCAGCGCGGACAGGCCGCGGACCTCCTGCAGGTAGAGGGTGTTCAGGAAGAGGAAGCCGCCGAGCGCGGCGAACGCGCAGACCGCGATCAGCGTGGCGCCGCTGAACGGGATGCTGCGGAACAGCCCGAGTTCGATGAGCCCGTACGTGACCGCGGCGAGCAGGGTGAAGACCAGCATCTGGCCACCCGGGTCGAGGCGGCGCGGATGCTCGGCCCGGGACTCCGGGATGAGGCGCCAGGCCAGCCGGAACGCGCCAGGCTGCACAGCAGCGAGCCGAGGGACAGGGCCAGCCCGGCCTGGAAGACCCGGCGCCGGCCGATCCGGTCGGCGACCGAGCCGGCCAGCACCAGCAGGCTGGCCAGAACCAGGGTGTACGCGTCGAGCGTCCACTGCAGGCCGGCGACCGAGGCGTCCAGATCCTCGCGGATGGCGGGCAGGGCGATGTTCACGATCGTCGCGTCCAGGCTGATGATCAGCAGGCTCAGGCAGCAGATCGCGAGGATCAGGTAGCGGCGGGGCACGCTCTCGGTCCTACGCTCGTGCTGGGTCGCCCACCCGTGTGTCCGACGGCGGAGCGCTGCCACCCTGCGGTTCGGTGGCGGTCATCAGCGCGATGATCGTTTTCTGGTCCGCGGCCGAGGGCAGCCCCCAGCCGGGCCGGTAGTCGTAGACCTGGTCCAGACCGGTGGCCGCGGTACGCCCGTCGAGGATCTCCACCGAGCCCGTGTCGATCAGGCCGGGGTGCTCGACCCCGCAGGCCTCGGCGACCTTCACCAGGTCACGCCGCAGCGTCTTGATGTAGTTCGCGGCGCGGACCGACTTCAGTGCCGGGTCCAGGCCCCGGGTCAGCCAGCGGTTCTGGGTGGCCACGCCGGTGGGGCAGGTGTCGGTGTGGCACTTCTGGGCCTGGATACAGCCGATCGACAGCATCGCCTCCCGGGCCACGTTGACCATGTCGCAGCCCAGCGCGAACGCCACGATCGCGTTGTCCGGCAGCCCCAGCTTGCCGGCGCCGATGAAGACCACCTGCTCGTGCAGTCCGCGCTCGGCGAACATCCGGTAGATCCGTGCGAAGGCCAGCTGGAACGGCAGCGACACCGTGTCGGTGAAGATCAGCGGAGCGGCACCGGTGCCGCCCTCGCCGCCGTCGATCGTCACGAAGTCGGGGCCCCGGCCGGTGCTCACCATCAGACTGGTCAGCTCGTCCCAGAACTCCAGGTCACCGACCGCCGACTTGATGCCGACCGGCACGCCGGTCTCGGCGGCGAGCAGCTCCAGCCAGTCGAGCAGGCTGTCGGTGTCGGAGAACTCCGCGTGCCGCGACGGGCTCACGCAGTCCTTCCCCTGCGGGATGCCGCGGGTGGCGGCGATCTCGGCGGAGACCTTGGCGCCGGGCAGGAGCCCGCCGAGGCTGGGCTTGGCGCCCTGACTGAGTTTGATCTCCAAGGCCCGGACCGGGGCGGAGGCGACCAGGTCCTTGAGCCGTCGCAGGTCGAAGCGGCCCTGCTCGTCGCGGCAGCCGAAGTACGAGGTGCCGATCTGGAAGACCAGGTCACCGCCGTGCCGGTGGTACGGCGACAGCCCGCCCTCGCCGGTGTTGTGCAGGCACCCGGCCAGGGCGGCGCCCCGGTTCAGGGCCTCCACGGCGGCGCCGGAGAGCGAGCCGAAGCTCATGCCGGAGATGTTCACCACCGACTCCGGCCGGAACGCGTGGGCCCGGCCGCGCGCCGCGCCCAGCACCTTCGCACACGGCACGTACGCCTCGTAGCCGGTCGCCGGGTTCGAGCGGGGGACCGCGCGTCCGAACGTACGATGCTTGATGATCGGATATCCGGCCGTGTACTCGAGATCGTTGTCCGTACCGAATCCGAAGTAGTTGTTCTCCTTCTTCGCCGAGGCGTAGACCCATCGCCGCTGGTCACGGGTGAACGGGCGCTCCTCGTTGTTGCCCGCCACCACGTACTGGCGCAACTCCGGCCCGATCGCTTCGATCAGGTAGCGACCGTGTCCGATCACCGGGAAATTGCGCAGCAGGGCGTGGTTGCGCTGGACCAGATCCCGTACGGCGACAGCCGTGATCGCCGAGGCCGCAGCCGCCGCGGCCGCCCGGATTCCACGCTTCATGACCTTCCCATTTGCCGACCGGCCGAGAGCTAAACCGGCTCGCGGGACGTTGGTCACAGCGGACAGGCGTTTCCCCGTGCCCGTGGATTGGGCATCGTTGGCGCATGCATATCTGGCCGGGCAACCCCTACCCGCTGGGTGCCACCTATGACGGGGGAGGCACTAACTTCGCGCTCTTCTCCGAGGCGGCGCACCGGGTGGAACTGTGCCTGTTCGACGACGACGGCAACGAGACCCGGATCGACCTGCCGGAACGGGAGGCCATGGTCTGGCACGGTTACCTGCCGCGGGTGGTGCCGGGCCAGCGGTACGGCTACCGGGTGCACGGGCCGCACGACCCGTCCCGGGGGCTGTGGTGCAACCCGAACAAGTTGCTGCTGGACCCGTACGCGAAGGCGATCGACGGGGACTACCGGTGGAACGAGGCGCTGTTCTCCTACCGGTTCGGTGATCCGGAGTCGTACAACGACGCCGACTCGGCACCGTACGCACCCCGGTCCGTGGTGATCAACCCGTACTTCGACTGGGGCAACGACCGGCCGCTGAAGATCCCGATGTACGAGACGGTCATCTACGAGGCGCACGTCAAGGGGATGACGGTCCAGCACAAGGACATCCCGGCCGACGTGCGCGGCACCTACTCCGGCCTGGCCCACCCAGTGATGATCAAGTATCTGAAGGGGCTCGGTGTCACGGCGGTCGAGTTGATGCCGGTGCACCAGTTCGTGCACGACAGCGGCCTGATCGAGCGAGGGCTGAACAACTACTGGGGCTACAACACCATCGGCTTCTTCGCCCCGCACAACGGCTACTCCTCGTTCGCCGGTGGCGGCGGGCAGGTGCAGGAGTTCAAGGCGATGGTCAAGGCGCTGCACCAGGCCGGCATCGAGGTCATCCTGGACGTCGTCTACAACCACACCGCCGAGGGCAACCATCTCGGTCCGACCCTGTCGTTCCGCGGCATCGACAACCCGGCCTACTACCGCCTGGTCGACGGGGCCAAGCAGTACTACTACGACACGACCGGCACCGGTAACAGCCTGAACGTGCGCCACCACGAGTCACTGCGGCTGATCATGGACTCGCTGCGGTACTGGGTGACCGAGATGCACGTGGACGGCTTCCGGTTCGACCTGGCCGCCGCGCTGGCCCGTGAGTTCCACGAGGTGGACCGCCTCGCGGCGTTCTTCGACCTGGTCAACCAGGACCCGGTGGTGTCCCAGGTCAAACTGATCGCCGAGCCGTGGGACGTCGGCGACGGTGGCTACCAGGTCGGTGGTTTCCCGCCGAACTGGACGGAGTGGAACGGCAAGTACCGCGACTCGGTCCGTGACTTCTGGCGTGGCGAGTCGTTCAGCCTCGGCGAGTTCGCCTCCCGGTTCACCGGGAGCTCCGACCTCTATCAGGACGACGGGCGCCGGCCGATCGCGTCGATCAACTTCGTCACCGCCCACGACGGGTTCACCCTGCACGACCTGGTGTCGTACAACGAGAAGCACAACGACGCCAACGGCGAGGGCAACCGGGACGGCGAGAGTCACAACCGGTCATGGAACTGCGGCATCGAGGGACCCACCGAGGACCCGGAGATCGTCACGCTGCGGGAACGGCAGAAGCGCAACTTCCTGGCCACCCTGCTGCTCAGCCAGGGCGTGCCGATGATCTCGCACGGCGACGAGCTGGGCCGCACCCAGCAGGGCAACAACAACGTGTACTGCCAGGACAGCGAGCTGAGCTGGATGGACTGGCAGGACGCCCGCAACTACGACGTGCTGACCGGCTTCGTGCACCGGCTGCTCAAGCTTCGCGCCGAGCATCCGATCTTCCGTCGCCGCCGGTTCTTCACCGGCGAACCGGCCGGTGACTCGAAGCTGCCCGACATCGCCTGGCTGCGCCGCGACGGCGAGGTGATGACCGCCTCGGACTGGAACACCCGCAGCGGCATGACCATGACCGTCTTCCTCAACGGCCACGGCATCCCGGAACGGGACGCGCTCGGCGAGGAGATCCGGGACGACTCGTTCCTGCTGCTGTTCAACCCGCTCGACGAGGACGTGTCGTTCACGCTGCCGGGGCGCGACTACGGGCGTACCTGGGAGATCGTGGCGAACACGGCCGACCCGCTGCTCGCGGTCCGGCGCAAGACCTTCCGGGCCGGCGGCCAGATCTCAGTGACGCGCCACAGCCTCGGTGTCCTGCGGTGCCGCTACTGACACCGACCGGTACCACTTGATCTTCTCGCGCACCCGTTCCTGCTCGCGGCGCAGCTGGGCGACCTTCTCGTCGATCTCCCGGTCGTGTTCCTCGAGCAGGGCGGTGCGCTGGTCTGCCGTCGCGTCGCCGCCCTGGAGCAGCTCGGCGAACCGCCGCAACCGGGCGATCGGCATGCCCGAGTCGCGCAGGCAGCGCAGCAGCCCCAGCCGCGACAGGTCGTCCTCGGAGAAGACCCGGCGGCCGCCGGAGTCACGCCGGATGCCGTGCATCAGGCCGATCTTCTCGTAGTAGCGGATCGTGTCGATGCTGACCCCGATCCGTCCGGCCGCCTCGCCCGGCGTGTACGGCACGCTGCCTCCCCGTAGCTCGTCTGCTGCCGACAGGGTAACCGCCCGGGTACTGATCGGGCGGCGCCCCCTGGCCGGATGGGCACGCCGCGTGACGCCTGTCAGACACAGAGTGTCCACATCGGCCACGCGCTCCGCATCCTCGACGGGACCTTTCCTGTCACGAGGGGGACACCGATGTCTCGTACCCGATGGATCAGTGCGGCCGCCGCCGCACTCCTGCTGATCTCCGCATCGCCCGCGCAGGCCGCACCCGACCGCTCGAAGCTCCGGCCGGCCGGCATCGACCTGACCGTCGCGGGGGCGGCGGCGAGCGCGAAGAGCCGGCAGGCGGCACCGGCGGCGGACAGCCCGGTCAAGCTGAGCCAGACCTGCGACCCGGCCACCGTCACGCTGAAGCAGACGACCACCTGCACGATCACCGCCGAGAACACCGGCGCCGCGAGCACCACGGTCGACCTGGGCACGGCCACCACGCTGAACCTGCCGATCACCGCGGCCACCGGCGCGACCGCGACCACACCGTTCACCGCCAAGGCGCCGCGGGCCACCCTGGCCGGCGTCCGGGCCGCCGGCCCCGTCGCCGTGGCGGCCGACCCCGGCAACATCTTCGGCTACATCCCGCTGACCGCCTTCGGTGGCAACACCGTCATCCCGCTCGGCGACGAGGAGATCAGCAACCTCGACGTGCCCGGGTTCGTCTTCGACGACACCACCTACAACCGGCTCGGCATCACCTCGAACGGCTACCTCGTCGCCGGCGGCGGCGAGCAGGCCGACGTGAGCCCGAACGGTACGCTGCCCGACCCGGCCCGGCCGAACAACGTCATCGCGCCGTTCTGGAGCGACTTCGACGGCACCGGCACCACCGGCGTGCTGGCCAACGTGCTGACCGACGGCGTTGCCAGCTGGATCGTCGTCGAGTGGCAGGTCAACGTGCGCGGAACAGCCGACCAGCGCGTCTTCCAGGTCTGGCTGGGCATCAACGGCGCCCAGGACATCCAGTACGCCTACAAGTTCGACACCATGAGAGACCCGGGCCAGCCGTTCACCGTCGGCGCCGAGAACGCCGCCGGCACCGCGGGAGCGCGGTTGCCCGCCGGCACCCTGCCCACCACTGACCTGCGGGTCACCAGTGTCGGCGCGCAACCGGGCGGCAAGGTGTCCTACACGGTGACGGCAAAGGGCCTGATCCGCGGTCCCGGCCACGTGCTGACGATCGCCCGCAGCCAGGCCGCGTCCACACCGATCACCGTCACCACCCCGGTGACAGTGACCCGTTGATGCTCAGCTGGGGCGCGCTCGACTGGAGCGCGTCCCAGCTCGCAACGCGATCGTGCTAGGCCGCGGCGTCCAGGCGGGCGCGCTGCTGTGCGCTGATCTCGAGGTCGCGCGCCGACATCGCCTCGCTGATCTGCGCGGCCGTGGTCACGCCGACAAGCGGGGAGATCGGAGCCTTCCCTCCGATCAGCCAGGCGAGCACCACCTGGTTGCGGGTCGCGCCGAGCTCCCGCGCCACCTCGTCGAGCACGGCCAGCCGCCGGGCGGTGCCCGGGTGGTCGTAGGCGTCGGGCAGCGGCCGGTCCGGCCGGGTGTACCCGCCGTTGAGCAGGGCGTTGTAGACCCAGAGCCGCAGGCCGTCGGTGTGCGTGATGTAGTCCAACGTTTCCGGCGAGGCGTGCACGTGACCGCTCTCCGGCAGCGCCACTCCGGGTAGCGGCTGCAGGTACGACCAGCGCAGCTGCATCGTGGTGTACCCGGCCAGCCCTCGTTGCGCCGCGTGGGCCCGGGACTGCGCGACCCGCCACGCCGGATGGTTCGAGGCGCCGAGCCGGGCCACCCGCCCGTCCGCGACGAACCCGCCGACTGTCTCCACGGTCTCCTCGAGCGGCACCGTCCGGTCCTCGATGTGTGTCCAGTACAGGTCCACCCGGTCCGTCTGAAGCCGCTCCAGGCTGCCGGCCAGGGCGTTGCGCAGCGCCGGCCCGGACAGCCCTTCGACGTGGTCCGGGTACCCGTTCGGGACGGTCGGTTCCGCACCGCCCTTGGTGCTCAGCTTGATCCGTTCCCGCATGCCGGGCCGCTTCGCCAGCCACCGCCCGATGATCGCCTCGCTCTGCCCGCCGAGGCCGCTGTCGTGCAGCCACCAGGAGTAGTTGTTCGCCGTGTCGATCCATTCGCCGCCGAGCTCGGTGAACTGGTCGAGCAGATCCATGGACTGTGCCTCGTCCACCCGGGTGCCGAAGGCCAGTGCGCCGAGGACGATCGAATTCTCCGTTGCCATGGGAAGAGCTTGGATGCTGGAGCGCACTCCAGGTCAAGCGACGACCGAACAGCCGCCTCCTGCGGCGGAGAGTTCGTCGGAGGGCGATTGCTTCGACCAGACGGGCGGTTGAGTGCCGGTTATCTCGAAGAACTGCGGCTCCATGGACAGGGTGCACGCGCCGCGCTTCGGTGAGCGCGGCGTCCGGATAGGCATCTTCTGCGCGAGCGCACGGATGCGCGGTACTACCGAGGTTCGGGATTCACCGGCTGGAGGTCGAGGGAGACGTGGTCATGGATCACGCGCTCGTCCCACCGTGTCAGGCTGCGGCGGGCGGCCTGTTCCACCACGGCTCGCTCATGATCCTCGCCGGCGAACGCACGCACATCATCCATGCTCGCGAAGAAGGTGATGGAGGTGAACAGCACCTCGTCGCCGTCGTCACGACGCAACAGCCGCGCACCGCGGTATCCCGAAACCTTCTTCAGGCGTTCAGCGACAACGGTTTCGTAGAGCTGCTGGTAGTCGTCGGCTGTCGAGGTGGTAGCCCAGCCTCGCCACGTCCGTGCGATCATGCGGTACCTGCCTTCCACGGCATTCGTCGCGCCTTGGCATTTCCAGCACGTTCCACATTGCAGTGTGCCCCAGCGCTCGAAGCGCCGGTAGCCGCACACGCCGGTGGGGCATGTGCGGCTACCGGCGGGGTCAGCAGCCCAGGCCCTCCTTGTACCACGCGGGGACGTCACCGCCGGCGACCTTGTCGGCGAGCTCCCAGAGGACCTCGGGGTAGTCGCCCTGGCCGTTCATGTCGTGCAGCACCTTCCACTGGTGGCTGCTGCGCAACGCCGCGGCGGCCTGCTTGACCGCCTCCTTGTCGCCGGCCTTGTCGGCCCGGACCCACTCGGCGATCCAATCGCACGCGACCCGGCCGGCCACCGCGGCGCCGAACTGGTACGGGTCGTTGGCCCCGGCGTTGTCCAGCACCGCCACGTCGAAGCCAGGCGGGGCCGGCATGTCCGCGAGAAGCTTGGCGGCCTCGGTCCGGACGTCACCGGGCGTGACGATCTCCGGCGGCAGCGCCTTGAGGAAGGACTCGGCGTCCACCTTGATCACATGGGCGAGGATCTCGTCGAAGGTGGCCCGCGTCCAGTCGCCCTGCGTGCGCAACTCGACGAACGTACCGTCCTGCGGCTTGAGCATGGCCGCCATGTCGTTCTTGCTGTACGTGAAGACGCTGGCCGGACGGTTCGCCACGGTGGTCGCCTCCGGCTCGCTGACGTGAAGCCGGTCGTCGTAGTAGCTCTGATACTGCTCGTCCGGGTACCAGTTCATCTGGAGGCCGCGTCCGCCGTTCTGAAAGTTGATGCTGCCGCTCTCCTCGGCGAACCCGTAGACGTGGTCCGGTTTCCAGCCCGGCTCGTCGATCAGCAGGCGCGGGTGACCCTGCGCGGCCTTCAGGTCGAGTTCCCACCCGCTGATCGCGCCCACGCGGGCGCCGGCGCTGGGCAGGCCGGTCGGCCCGGCGTAGACGTCGTCGGGCTGCGTCTGCCAGAGCGACGAGGTGGCGATGATGCCGGCCACGGCCGCCGCGGCGGCCATCGCGCCGGCGAGCCGGCGGACCAGGGTACGGCGCAGCGGCCGTGCCGGGGAGTCGAGCTTCGGGGTGGACATGATCTCCTCCAGGAGATGCTGATCCGCCCCGCCGAGGCGCTCGATGATCTCAGGTCGATAGGGGTCGGCGTCTCGAACCAGGCGGTCGAGGTGCTCGTCGGTCATCTGCCCTCCTCCGGGACGGGTACGGCCAGGACGTCGAGTACATGTCCGGGTGCGTCACGGTCGTGACCCACGAGTTGACGCAGCCGGGCTCGCGCCCGCGACAGGCGGGTCCGCACCGCGGCCGGGCTCACCCCGATCACCTCCGCCACCTCCCACGGCTGGAGGTCCTCCCAGATGGTGAGCAGCAACACCTCCCGGTCCGTCTCGTTCAGCCGGCTCAGCGCGGCGCGCACGGCGAGCCGCTGCGGCACCTCGCTGCCCGGGTCGCGCGTCGGCGCCGGGGTCAGGCGCTGCCGCAGCCGCTCGCCCAGCCGCTCCCGGCGCATCCCGCCACGGTGGTGATTCGCCAGCACGCGGCGCGCCACCCCGTACAGCCACAGCCGTATCTCGTCGTCGGGCGGCAGGTCGGCGCTGCGCCGCCAGGCCACCAGGAAGGTTTCCGCGACCACGTCGGCGGCGTCGTCCGGCTGCTCGACACGACGTGACGCGTACGCGAGAAGCGCTTCGAAGTTGCCGGCGTAGACGCGCCGGAACCGGTCCTCAGAGCTCACGTCTCTTCCATGTCCGGCATCGGGCCCATCGTGACACAACGAATTGTCAGCACCCGGCGAACAAACGTGGGTGGCGAGCGGACTAACGAGGTAACGATCGCCACAACTGAGGAGAACTGAATGAACCGTTCCTCGCTCCCACGCTTCATCGCCGTCGGTGTGCTGGCTCTGGGAGCACTTGTCACGGCGGCGGTACCCTCGTCCGCTTCAGCCCGCCCGGCGCCGGCCGGCACCATTGTGGATGGTCCGGCCGAATCGGTGCTGAGTGTTCGCGGTGCCGGTCCGTACCGAATCGGCGCTCGCCTGCCAGCCTTGCAGAAGGCTGGCCTGATCAGCTGGGTCGCCCCGCCGCAGAAGTGCGACGTCGTGCACACCGGCGTCACCGGCGATTGGTCCGGGAAACTCATCCTGGCCTTCCGGGCCGGCCGGCTGGTGGAGGTCGGCACCGCCACCGTCCCGCCCCGGTCGCCGCGCGGCGCGTCGGTCGGCATGGGCTGGGCCGAGCTCGAGGACATCTACGGCAGCCGCGGCCGCCTGATCCACAACAGCGAAGGCGAGCAGGCGTACGTCGTCCGCATCGGTTCCCGGGTCGAGTTGTACACCGGGCACCCGATTCGCGAAGGTGCCGGCTACTTCCAAGCCGGACCGGCCAACTTCGTCCTGAAGAACTTCAAGGGCAAGCCGGTCTGCTGATCAGAACGCGGTGACGCGCCGCCCGGCCGGACAGCCGGGCGGCGTCATGCCGCCCGTCAGCGCTGGGCGTACGGGCTGGCCCACGGCGAATGATCCGCCGCGTCGAGGCGTTCGAGCTGCTCCGAGCCGAGCTTGAGATCGACGCCGTCGAACGCGCTGTCGAGCTGATACAGCTTGCTGCCGCCGAGCATCGGGCGGATGCCGCGGCTCAGCAGCCAGGCCAGCACCACCTGCCCGCGGGTGGCCCCGGCCTCGCCGGCCACCGCGTCCAGGGCCTGAAGCCGGGCGGTGTTACCCGGGTGGTCGTACACCTGCGGGATCGGCTTGGCCGGGTTGTCGTACGCACCGGACAACAACGGCGTGTACGCCCACACCTCCATCTCATGCTCCGCGGCATAGTCGGCCTGCTCGTCGCTGAGCACCCCGAACCGATGCGCGACCCCGGGCGGCAACGTGCCCGGCCGCGGACGCAGGTAGGTGGCGTTGAGCTGTAGCGCGTCAAACGGCAGCGCCCCGATCGCGCGGGCGTGGGCACGGCCCCGCTCGACCTGCCAGGTGGGGTGGTTGGACACCCCGAAGCTGTCGGCAGCCAACCCGGCGAGCGCGCCGACGGTTTCCTCGATCGGCGTCGACCGGTCCTCCATGTGCAGCCAGAGCCGGTCGACCCGGTCGACCTGAAGCCGTTCGAGGCTGGCGGCGAACGCGGCCGCTACGGCACCCGCGGACAGCCCTTCCCGGCGCTCCGGCCAGGAGCCCGGCTCGACCGGCTCGGCACCCAGCTTGGTGGCGATCTTCACCCGGTCACGGACGCCGGGGCGGGCGGCGAGCCAGCGGCCGATCACCCGCTCGCTCGCGCCGCCGTGCCCGCTGTCGCTGGCCCAGAAGGAGTAGCAGTTGGCCGTGTCGATCCACTGTCCGCCGCGTTCGACGAACCGGTCCAGCAGCGCGAACGACGTGTCCTCGTCGATCTGAGTACCGAACATCATCGCACCGAGCACCAGCGGGGACTGCGTCATATCGATCATGAGGATGACCTTGTCACCTGGAGCGCGCTCCAGGTCAAGCGCAGCCGGGGCGGGGTTGGCAGGCGTGTGGGGTGGCGCCCGGAAGCCGGCGATGCTACGCAGAGGCATGGAACCCGCACCGCGCGTTTCGGGCCTGCGGCCCCGGTTGCACTTCACCCCGCGCGCCGGCCGGGTCGGCGACCTTTTCGGCGTCCTGGCCACCGACGGCATGTACCACGTCTACTACGAGCATCGTCCGGACGCCGGCGGGGTCACCGGCTGGGGGTACGCGACCTCCGACGACCTCGTCCTCTGGACCGAGCGGCAGGTCGTCCCGCCGCCGGCCGACCTCGGGTGCGGCACCGTCTTCGCCGGGCCGGGTGGACCCACCCTGTTCTTCACCCGTGCCGGTGGGGGAGTGATGCGGGCGGTCGCCGACCCCGGCCGGCCCGGCTGGCGTACCGACCCGGCCGAGCCGTTGATCTCGGCCCCACCCGGCGGCGTCAGCGACCTGTCCGATCCGTACGTGTTCCCGGCCGACGGCGGCTGGCGGATGCTGCTCGGCGGCCGGACCGGCGGCGACGCCGGCGCGGTGGTCCAGTACCGCTCCGACGACCTGATCAACTGGACCTGCGACGGGATCCTGGTCGCCGCCCGGTCCTGGGGCTGCCCTCGGCTGTTCCCTCTCGACGGCGCCTGGGTGCTCCTGGTCAACGACGGTGCCGGCGAGGAGGCGTACGCGATCGGCGACTATGACGGCCGGGGCTTCACCGCCCGGTCCTGGGGCGTCTTCGGCCGGGGCCGTCTCGGCCCCGCCGCCACCTTCCTCGACGTCGCCGGCCGCCGCTGCGCGCTCGCCAGGCTCGGCGAGGAAGCGGCACCGCCCGGGTCGGCCTGGGCGGGCACCTTCACCCTTCCCTGGATTCTTTCGGTACGCGACGAGCGCCTGCTCGCCTCACCGCACCCGCACCTCGACCACTACCTGATCAACGGCGCGACCGGCCTGTCCGCCTTCGGGGGAGAGGTACGCGATCACGGCGAACTGATCCTGACGATGCCCGCCGGCGGGGAGACCCTGGTGCTCACCGACGCCGACATCATCGAGGTGACCGTCGAGGGGGTGAGCGGCCTGGGCGCGGCCCGCCGCCCGCTTCCCGGGCCGCCCGGTGCCCGGGTGGGCCGGTTTGGCAGCGGGGCACCCGGGAAATCCGGAGGTCATGCCTGGACGTGACGAACTGCCGGAGACCCTGAAGCGCTCACCGGAGAAGGCGCAGGAAACGTTCATCAAGACGCACGACTCCGCCGTCGAGCAGTACGGCGAGGGCGAGCGTGCCCACCGCACCGCGTTCTCCGCCGTGAAGCACTCGTTCGAGAAGGTCGGCGACCACTGGGAGCCGAAGGAGAAGAAGGGCCCGAGTGACCCGAAGGCCGCTGGTGGCCGGGACACGCGCGCCGAGACGGCGGGCGGCGTGGACGCCAACGCCAGCAAGGAGCATTTGCTAGGTTTGGCCCGCAGGCTGGACATCTCGGGCCGGTCCACCATGACCAAGGCCGAGCTCGTCGACGCCATCCAGAAGGCCAACGACCGGGAGACGCGGCGCGCGCGTGAATGATCTGGACCGATTCGTACGAGCTCAGGACGGCGTCTACCAGCAGGCGCTGAGCGAGTTGCTGGCCGGGAACAAGCGCAGCCACTGGATGTGGTTCGTCTTCCCGCAGCTGGCCGGCCTCGGCTCCAGTCCGACCGCCCAGCGCTTCGCGATCCGCGACCTGGCCGAGGCCCGCGCCTACCTGGCCCACCCGGTGCTCGGCCCGCGTCTCGCCGAGTGCTGCTCGGCCCTGCTCAAGCACGAGAACCGCAGCGCCGAGCAGATCTTCGGCTATCCCGACGACCTGAAGCTGCGCTCGTCGATGACCCTGTTCGCCCGCGCCGCCGACGACCCGGCTCTCTTCGAGAGTGTCCTCCAGCGGTATTACGACGGCCCGGACCAGCGCACAGTGGACCTGCTCGACCGCTAGGGTCCAGATCATGAAGTTGCGTGAGGACGAGGTACGGATCCCGGCGCCGGACTGTGCGATCCGGACGATCGTGGTCCGCCCGGTGGGTGTCGAGCCGCTGCCCGGTGTGCTGCTCTACACCGACATCTTCCAGCTCACCGAGTCCACGTTGCGCACCGTGCGGCGGCTCGCGTCGTACGGGTTCGTGGTGGCCGTGCCGGAGATCTATCCGCGCACCGAACTGGCCGGGGTGGCCCTCGAGTTCGACGACGCGGGCAAGGCCGCCGGTCTCGCCGGTGCCGCCGCCACCACGACCGCCCACTTCGACACCGACCGGGTCGCCGTCCTCGACCATCTCGCACAACGGCCGGACGTCACCACGCTCTACGTCACCGGTTTCTGCATCGGCGGCCACCTGGCGTTCCGGGCCGCCTTCGACCCGCGCGTGGCGGCCACCGTCTGCTTCTACCCGACCGGCCTGCACAGCGGCTCGCTGGGCGCGGACGACCCGGGTTCGCTCGCTCGCGCCGCCGACATCACCGGCCGCATGCTGATCGTCTTCGGCTCGGCGGATCCGCACGTGCCCGCCGACGCGCGACTGCGGACGATCTCCGCCCTGTACGCCGCCGGCAAGGACGACGTCGAGCTGCACGTCTACTCCGGCGGCGAGCACGCCTTCATGCGCGACGTCGGTCCCCGGCACGATCCGGTGCTGACCGACCTCGCCCTCACCGAGGCGGTCTCCTTCTTCACCGGCCGCTGAACGGCTGGAAATCCTCGAACGGCGGCTCGAACGACGGGTCCGGCAGGCGCAATGCCCGGCACCGTGCGGACGCGATGGGGATGACCGTCCAGCCCAGGTTGGTCTCGTAGTAGCGGACCGCGGTGTGCACCGACGGCGTCCAGTCGTCGTCGAGGACGATCAGACCGCCCGGCCGGACGATCTTCCGGAGGAAGTAGAGGTCGACGAACACCTCGTGGAACCGGTGGCTGCCGTCCACGAAGGCCGCGTCGGCCCGGAAACCCTCGGCGACCAGGCGGGACAGGGCGAGCGACGAGGGCTCGGAGATCAGCGAGGCGATCGAGTGCAGCCCGGCGTCGCGGAGCAGGTTCCACCCGACGTCGTGGTAGGCCTGCTCCTGGAACGGGTCGATCACGACGTGCCGGGACCTCGGCGCGCCGACGGTCAGCAGGGCCTCGCCGATGGCCAGCGCGGAACTGCCGTAGGCGAGCCCGACCTCGACGACCGTCTCGGCCCGCTCGGCGATCAGCAGGTCGCGGAGCAGGTCGCAGTCGCGTTCGGGCAGGGTCACCCGCTGGAAGTCCAGCTCCGGGCCGCGCGTCCACCCGGGTCCGTCGGCGGCCAGCCGGTGGCGTACCTCGCGTACCCGCGCCGTCATTCGAGCCCGCTCGCCATCACCAGGACCTCGGCGAACTGCCGCCAGCCCGGCTCCGGCGGGAACTCCTCGTCCCGGTCCCGGTACACCCAGGGCAGCGACGTCACCGACTCCTGCGTCGCGGCGAGGAACGACTCCAGGGTGTGGTTCTCCCACGCGCCGGGGTGCGCGCGCAGATCGGCGAGCATCCGGCCGATCACTTCAGCGACATCGTCTGCGGACTCCACCCGGGCCACCGCGCCCGGTGGAACGGCGGCGAACCGTCCGGTCTCGTATGCGTCGGTCATCCATCGATGATGCTATGCGCGGCCGGCACCATGAGAGCCTCGGCGCCGACCGGGCGATAACCGGCGGCCTGGAAGGCACGCACGCTGCGCGCGTTGCCGGCGGCTTGCTGGGACCAGATCCAGGAGCCATGGGGTACGAGATGACGCGCGGCCACCGCGAGCCGGCGACCGAGTCCGCGTTGCTGGTGCTCCGGTTCCACCTCGATGGCGGTCTCCCACCGTCCCGCCACACCGCGGCCGAGGATCAGCACTCCGCCGCCGGTGGTGGTCCACACCCGTACCTCGTCTCGGTGCAGCCGGGCCCGCCGCACCCGCGGGTGATCCGCCGAGGTGATCTCCCGCAGCTCTACCGGCGGCGGGCCGGGTAGCGCGGCGGCCACGGTGAGCAGGTCGATCGTGTCCATGACCCGGCCGGTGTGGTTCAGCAGCGCGGTGAGGAAACGCGGGTTCATGGCGGCGGCGAGCGGGTCGCAGCCGGCGGTGGCGAGGGTGGTGTGCACCCACTCGGGGTCCACGTCGGCGAAGATCACCGCGTGGGCGGTGAACGCGATCACCCCGGCGTCGCGGGACCCGCTCTGCGCCAGGACGGTGGTGCCGCCGTCCGCCGGCGGGAACCGGCCGCCGGCGGCGTCGTCCAGGATCTCTGCGAGGCTCTGTCCCATAGGCTCATTCCAGCAGCGGCAGATCCGGGTTGGGCCGCAGGGTGACCTTCACGGCGCCGGCCCGGGGCCCGGCCGACGCCGTGACCAGGGCTTCCCGCCAGCGCGGCAGTTCGAAGACGTGGGTGACCAGGCCGTCGGCCGGGTACGCCGGATCGCCCAGCCACTCCACCACGTGAGCCATCGTCGGGCGGCCGTCGAGTGCCGGCTCCGGCCCGGAGTTGACGGTGCCCTGGACGGTGAGCTGCCGGTTCCAGACCAGCGACCAGTCCACCCGCTGCCGGCCCGCGCTGCCGACCAGCACCAGCATCCCGGTCGGCCGCAGCAGGTGCAGCCCCAGATCGAGGGTCGAGCTGAGGGCGACGCAGTCGAAGACCACGTCGACGCCCTGCTCCAGGATCGGCGTACGGGTCAGCCGCGGCCGGATCACCCGGCCACCGTGCTCACGGGCGAGCGCCTCCACGACCCGTGGCCCGGGTTCCAGGGTGCGGTTCGCCCCGGCGGACATCGCCCGCTCGCGGCTGAACGCGCCGGGGCCGACGACGGTGATGTCGAGGTCCGGGTGGAGCCGGCGCAGCGCGGCGACGAGCAGCAGGCCGATCGTGCCGGGGCCGATGACCACCGCCCGGTCCCCGCGCCGGGTCCAGCGCAGCGCCGCGTGCAGAGCGATCGACGCGGGTTCGGCGAGCACCGCCCGCCGCGACGGGATCGCGCCGACCGGGTGCAGCTGGGTCTGGTGTGCGACGACGTACTCACCCCAGCCGCCGCCGAGTGCGGCGTCGAAGCCCTGGGTGGGCGAGTGGCAGCCGGACCGGCCCGGCTCGTCGAAGCGCTCACAGACGTACGGGAAACCGTCCCGGCACGACCGGCACGGCTCGAACCCGCGGTGCGCGCAGGACAGAACCGGATCCACGGCGACCCGGTCACCGTCGCGCACCGACGTGACGCCCGGCCCGGTCGCGGTCACGACGGCGACGATCTCGTGGCCGAAGATCTGCCGCCGCGCGGAGTAGTAGGCGCTGAGCACCGGCGACGACTTGGCGTGCGCGGCCGCGGTGTCGCTGCCGCAGATCCCGGCGAGCTCGGGGCGCAGCAGCACCCAGCCGGGCGCGTCCGGCAGCACCGGTTCCGGCAGGTCGTCACGGAGCGAGAGCAGGCCCGCCACACCCCAGCCGGCGTTGCGGCCGGCACCGCGCGGCAGGGTCTGCGCCGCCGCGGTGAGCAGGTAGCGGGGGATCGACAGGTCGGTGAGGACGGCGCGCATCGGCCCTCCGCGGCGTCGGGGACTGTGCTGGCATGGTGCCATCGATCACCGTCGGTGGGAACCCGGGCGGGGTGATCATCCGACGGGTGAACGGGCGGTGGTTCCGTGCGGCGGTGCGCGGAAACGGCGCGGGAGCGTGTGACGATCGCGGCGGCCGTAGCCCGTACCGTCGCTGAGGAACCAACCATGCGCCTCGCCCGCGCCTTCGCCGTGGCCGCGCTCGGCGCGACCCTCCTGGTGCCGGGCGTGGCTCGGGCCGCGCCCGCCGGCATCGGGCTGACCGCCGAGCTGGACCGCGTCCTGGCCGATCCCCGGCTGGCCGGCGCGACCGTCGCCGTCGACGTGCGCGACGAGGCGACCGGCGCCACCGTCTACGCCCGCAACCCCGGCCTGCGGGTGCTGCCCGCCTCCAACCAGAAGCTGCTGACCGGGGCCGCCGCGCTGGACGTGCTCGGCCCGGCGTACCGGTTCCGCACCACGGTCCGGCACACCGGCACCGTCGGCGCCGGCGTTCTGCGCGGCGACCTCTACCTGCACGGCCAGGGCGATCCGGCGATGACGTACGCGAGATACGACGCGCTCGCCGCAGCCGTGGCCAGGACCGGGGTCACGCGGGTGACCGGGCGGCTGGTCGCCGACGACTCCTGGTTCGACCGGGTCCCGCTCGGCCTCGACTGGTCCTGGCAGGACGAGCCGTACGCGGACACCGCACCCGTCTCCGCGCTGACCTTCGCCGCGAACGACCGGTACGACACCGCCGCCGTCGAGGTTCGCTACCGTCCCGGTAGCCCGCCGGCCGTCACCCTGTTCCCGCCGACCTCCACGGTGCGGCTCGTCAACCGGACGGTCAGCGGTACGGCCGACGCGGTCACCGTCACCCGGGGCCACGGCAGCCGTACCGTCGTGGTGACCGGCACCGTCGCCTCGGCCGGCACCGAGCTCGTCTCCGTCCTCGATCCGGCGAGCACCGCCGCGGACCTGTTCCGCGTGGCGTTGCGGCGGCACGGTGTGACGCTGTCCGGGCGTACCGCGAAGGGTTTGACACCGCCGGCGGCCCGGACCCTGACCGCGCAGAGCTCGCCACCGCTCAGCCGGTTGTTGCCGCCGCTGCTGAAGTTGTCCAACAACGGCCTCGCCGAACTGCTGGTCAAGGCGATG
The DNA here is from genome assembly GCF_015704865.1 of Actinoplanes aureus. Classification (GTDB taxonomy): domain Bacteria; phylum Actinomycetota; class Actinomycetes; order Mycobacteriales; family Micromonosporaceae; genus Actinoplanes; species Actinoplanes aureus. The sequence continues at coordinate 343,445 of NZ_JADQTO010000005.1, forward strand.
GGCCGGGTTGCGGCGCCGGGCGTGCCCGGCAGCTGGCCGACCGGCCTGGCGGCGGCCTCGGCCGCCCTCGCCACCCTCGGCGTGGACACCGCCGCGATCACCATGGGTGACGGTTCCGGGCTGAGCCGCCGGAACTGGGTGACCACCCGGCAGCTGACCACCCTGCTGGCAGCGGCCCGGAAGCGCCCGTGGTTCCGCGACTGGTACCCGGCACTGCCGGTGGCCGGCGACCCAGATCCGCTGGTTGGCGGCACTCTGCGTGACCGGATGCGCGGTACCGCCGCGGCCGGGAACGTGCGCGCCAAGACCGGCACGCTGGCCGGCGTCAACGCGCTCTCCGGGTATGTGGGCGGCGTGGTCTTCTCGGTGATCGCGAACAACACCCGGGCCGGGGTGAGCGATCTGCTCGACCGGATCGCCATCGCCCTCGCCCTCGCTCAGCGGACAGAAACTGGCCGCTATCAGCACTACCGTTCGGAGCGTGACCTCCCGAACGCTCGACCGGCGCTCCCTCAACCGCGCGACCCTGGCCCGGCAGATGCTGCTGCGCCGGGAACGCCTCACCGTGCCGGAGGCGCTGACCCGGCTCGCCGGGCTACAGGCACAGACCCCGCACACCTGGTACGTGGGTCTCTGGAGCCGGCTCGAGGACTACACACCGGAGCCGACCGCCGCGCTGCTGAACGACGGCGTGATCCTCCGGATGGCGCTGATGCGCTCCACCATCCACCTGGTCACCGCCGACGACTGCCGGTGGCTGCGGCCCCTGGTCGAGCCGGTGATCATCCGCAGCACCATGGGCGCCTTCGGTAGGCACCTGAAGGGCGTGGACCGGGACCGTCTGGTCGAGGCGGCGCGCAAGGCGATGGCCGAGCAGCCGCTGATCTTCAGCGAGCTGGGCCGGGCACTCGCGCCTTCCTTCCCCGGGCACGACCCGGCGGCGCTGGCCCAGGCGGCCCGGATGTGGATGCCGCTGGTCCAGGTCCCGCCGCGAGGGCTGTGGGGGCGCAGCGGGCGGCCGGCGCACGTACCTCTCGGTCTCGACCTCGTCGCGGCCCCGGTCGACGAGCTGTTCCTGCGCTACCTGGCCGCGTTCGGGCCGGCGACGGTCCGCGACGCCCAGCAGTGGTCCGGACTGACCCGGCTGGCCGAGGTCGCCGACCGGCTGCGGCCCCGGCTGGTCACCTTCCGCGACGAGCACGGTCGCGAGCTGTTCGATCTGCCCGGCGCCCCGCGCCCGGACCCGGACACCCCGGCACCGGTCCGCTACCTGTACGACTTCGACAACCTGCTGCTCTCGCACGCCGACCGCACCCGGGTCGTCACGGTCGACTACACCACCCAGGGCTGGGGCGGCGGCAACATGGAACAGCCGCGGACCCTGCTGGCGGACGGGTTCGCCGCCGCCACCTGGCGGATCGCCGTGGGCAGGAACCTCGCCACCCTCACCATCCGGCCGTTCCGGCCGCTGACCGCCGCCGAGATCGACGGCGCCGAGGCGGAGGGGGCGGCGCTGCTGGCGTTCCACGCGCCGGGCGCCGCCCAGGAGATCGTCGTCGTCTAGTTCTGGCGGTCGCCGACCGCGCTCTCGTCGCTCTCGGTGCCGGCCTCGCCGCCGCCACCGGCGCCGCGCGTCTCGATGCTCGCCTTGAGGGCGTCGATGTCCCGGCACACCGTCTGCACCTTCAGGATCGCCGCGCTGACCTCGGCGAGGATGGCACCCTCGTCCGGAGTGCCGGCCGCGGCCTCGGCGCGCAGGGCCGCGGACTCCAGCACGTTCACCGCGCTGGTGATCAGGGTGCTCTCCGAGGCCTTACCGGCGGAGATGATGTCCTTGGCCGTCGCGACGTCCAGGTCGCGGCCGGCTTCGTTAAGCGTCGCCTGACCGGACAGGACGCAGGCGTTGTGCGTTCCCTGGTCCAGGCCCGCGGTGATGGCCGGGGTGGTGGGTGCGGCGCCGGATTCGGCGTTCTCGCTCGTGGAGGCACAGCCGAAAAGCCCGATGAGGGTGGTCAGGGCGACGGCCGCGGTGGTGAATCTGCGCATGGCGGGCAAGGCTACCGATGCGGACAGCCGGCGCCGCGACGGGCATTTCCTTTTGTGATCTGCGCCCGTCAGCGATCACTCATCGTGTCGGCCCAGATCGCCCGGCCGACGGCGAGGGAGAACGCCGGGCCCGGCCGGTCCGGCCGCCAGCCCTGCTCACGGGCCCGGCGGATGACGGCCGTGACCAGCGACGGGACGACCGGCGCGGCGGCCGCGCCGATCCAGTTGCCCGCAGGCCCGCCCGGCATCGTGGCGATCAGCACCGAACCGCGCCGCTCGGCCTGCTCGACGGCGAACGACAGGGGCGTGGCGGCCAGCGCCTGCGGGTAGGCGGGCCGCTTGCGCACCCGCCACCGGTACACCACGCCGTCCACGGTGATCAGTCGGGAACCCCTCTTCACCAAGACCATGGATGTCTACCTTTCCCCCGCGCGGGCGAGCGCAACCCGCGCAGTCTGCCCGGCATCGATGGCCGGCGCATCATCGGGAGATGACCGAGAGACGACCGGGGACTGAGTGGCGCTGGGACGAGACCCTGTTCGCCGGGACCGCCGCCCACTACCTCACCGGCCGGATGCCGTACTCGCCGGAGCTGGTCGACGCCCTCCGCGAGGAACTCGGCCTCGACGGCACCGGCCGCCTCCTCGACGTCGGCTGCGGCCCCGGCTCGCTGACGTTGCTGCTGGCCCCGCTCTTCGCCGAAGCGATCGGCGTCGATCCCGACCCGGACATGCTGACCGAGGCCTCCCGCCGGCCCGGAGCGGCGAACGTCCGATGGCACCGGGCGCGGGCCGAGGACCTGCCGGCCGGCCTCGGCGTCTTCCGGGTGGTGACGTTCGCCCAGTCGTTCCACTGGATGGACCAGCCGCTGGTGGCCGCGCGTGTTCGCGACCACATGCTGGAGCCGGGCGGCTTCTGGGTGCACGTCGGCGGCACCACCCACCAGGGCGCGGCCACTGCCGGGCAGCCGCCGTGGGACAGCGTCGACGAACTGGTCACCCGCTATCTCGGCCCGGTGCGCCGGGCCGGTCAGGGCCACCTCCCGAACGGCACGCGCTCCGGCGAGGAGGACGTGATGCGGGCCGCCGGCTTCCGCGGCCCCACCCGGCTCACGCTCGGCGGCGGCCGCCCCGTCGCCCGCACGATCGACGACGTCGTGGCGTCGGTCTTCTCCACGTCCGGCGCGGCGCCGCACCTCTTCGCCGACCGCTTGCCGGCCTTCGAGGCCGACCTGCGCGGCCTGCTGGCCTCGGCAGCGGCCGGCGGCCGCTTCACCGAACTGACGCACGACATCGAAGCGGTCATCTGGCGGCTTCATTGAGGGGTACGGGACTCCGCCGTCCCGAGAAGACGGCCCGTCCCACGTCCACCGCGCGACCTGACAGCCCGCTCCCGGCCGCACCGCGACCGCCGGGCCGGGGCACGTGGCCGGCTGTCACCCACCGCCGTTTCGGGGCCGGCTGTCGCTCAGCCTTGTTTCCAGGCCGGTGTGGGCACGCCCCGGCTCACCGGCCGGGCGGACCTGGATCGCGGCGGCCGCGGCGAGCACGAGCAGCCCACCGGCGAGCTGAACCGGCGTGAGGAACTCGTGCAGGGCGAGCGCGGCCAGGACCGCGGTGACGACCGGTTCGAAGGTGGACAGGATCGCCGCGGTGGACGGGCCGGTGCGGCGCAGGCCGGCGAAGAAGGTGAGCATCGCGAGGACCGTGGAGACGGCCGCTATGCACAGCAGCCAGAGCCATCCCCGGAGCCCGAAGTCCAGGTCCGGGCCACCGGTGACCAGGGAGTGTCCGGCGAGCGTGACGAAGGCACCGGCCATCACGAGGGTGGCGAGCGGCACCGGCGGCATCCGGTGCACGACGGTGTCGGCGACCAGGATGTAGACGGTGTAGGTGACCGCCGCACCGAAGGCCAGGACCGCGCCGACCGGGTTGACCGCGCCGCCGCCGGTACCGAGCAGGACCAGCAGGGTCCCGCACGAGGCGATCAGCAGGGCGGCGGCGCGTCCGGCGGTCAGCCGGTCACGGCCGAGCGCGACCGCCGTCACCGTCACCAGCAGCGGGTACGTGTAGAGGATCAGCGACAGCAGTCCGGCGTCCATGATCTCCAGCGCCGCGAAGTACAGGCCGGCCTGCGTCGCGTACCCGATGGCGCCCAGCCCGAGCGCGATGACCAGCGTGCGCGGCCGCACCGGCGCGCGCAGCCCCGGCCGGACCAGCAGCAGCGCCGCCAGGAGGGCGGCGGCCAGGCCGAAGCGCACCAGCAGCAGCGAAGCCGGAGCGACGCCGGCCTGGTACGCGAGCTTCCCGAAGATCGCCATGGCACCGAAGCACGCCGCCGAGAGCAGGCAGAGGAGTGGACCCATGCCTCGAGCATCGTCCGGCGGAACCATCAGGTCCAGTGACGATTCCTGGAGGTGAATGGTTAGGATTTGTGCATGGTGACGTTCGATCTGCGCCGTCTCCGGTTCCTCCGCGAGTTCGAGGAGCGAGGCACCCTGGGCGCTGTCGCCGCGGCCCTGGACTACAGCCCGTCCGCCGTCTCCCAGCAGCTCACCCTCCTGGAGAAGGAGTCCGGCGCCCGGCTCTTCGAGAAGGCGGGACGCGGCGTGCGACTGACCGACGCCGGACGCCTGCTCGCCCGGCACGCGCGGATCCTGCTCACCGCGGCCGAGGCGGCGGCGGCTGACCTGGCCGCGCTGAGCGACGAGGTGCGCGGCACGGTCCGGGCCGGTGGCCTGCAATCCGCCGCCCGCCGCCTGCTGGTGCCCGCCGTGGCCCGGATGGCGGCCGAGCATCCACGGGTCCGTGTCGAGGTCTCCGAACTGGAGCTGGAGCAGGCGCTACCCGGGCTGCGCCTGGGCTCGATCGACATGATCGTCATCGACGAGTACGACGGACATCCCCGCCCCCGCCCGGATGGGCTGCGGTTCACGCTGGTGCACGAGGAGCCGCTGAAAGTGGTGCTGCCGGCGGCGCATCCGCTCGCCGGGAGCGGCGGGCCGGTCCCGATCGCCGCTCTGCGGGCGGACGTCTGGGCCGCCTCGGACGAGGGAACCGGCCACTACGCCATGGTGGTCAGCACCTGCCGGTCCCTCGGCGGCTACGAGCCGGACCTGCGGCACCGCTCCGGTGACGCGGACGTGCAACTCGAGCTGATCCGCGTCGCGGGCGTCGTCGGGCTGCTACCGGCGATGACCCTGCCGCCGGCCGACCCGGCCGTCGCGGTCCGTGATGTCGCCGAGGCGGCTGTGGGCCGCCGCCTGTTCCTGGTCACCCGGGACGGACCGCCCGCCCCGGCGCTCACCGCCTTCCTGGCCGCCGTCACCGACCAGGCAGCGCGATTGACCTGAGCGGATGCGGGCCGGGGACCGATGAGTTCGGAGCACCTGCCAGGTCTGTCTGACATGAGGACAACGGACGAGGACATCCGCGCGGAGATCCGGGCGGAACGCAGCGAACAGGCCGAACTGCTGGCGGCCCTGCGGCCCGAGCAGTGGGACGCCGAGTCCCTCTGCGCGGGCTGGCGGGTACGCGAGGTCGTGGCTCACACGACGATGCCGTTTCGCGTCTCGACGGCGCGGACCCTGTGGGAGCTGGTGCGATCCGGCGGCCGGATGAACCGGATGCTGGACCGGTGCGCCCGCCGCGACGCGGCCCGGCTGACCAGCGAGGAACTGGTGGCGGCGGTCCGTGACAACGCCGGGCACCCGTGGCAGCCGCCGGGGAGCGGGCCGCTCGCACCGCTGTCCCACGACGTCATCCACGGGCTCGACGTCAGCGTGGCCCTGGGTCTCGGGCGGCGCGTGCCGGCGCACCGGACGGACCTGGTCCTCTCCGGGCTGGCGGCGCAGAACATCGCGTTCTTCGGCGCCGATCTCGCCGGGGTGTCGCTGCGGGCGACCGATCGCGACTGGAGTTTCGGCACCGGGACGCCGGTGTTCGGCGAGGCCCAGTACCTGCTGCTGGTCATCTGCGGCCGGCGGCTGCCGCCCGGCCACCTGGAGGGTGATGCGGCCGCCCGGTTCACGGGTACACCGGGGTGATGCTTCGTCTTCAGCCCTTTCACGTCCGGGTGCCGGACGCCGCCCTGACCGACCTGCGCTCCCGGCTGGCGCGGACCCGTTGGCCGGAGCCGGCGCCGGTCCTCGGATGGGCGCAGGGTGTCCCGCTCGACGTGGTGCGGGACCTGTGCCAGTACTGGGCCGAGGACTACCGGTGGCGGGCCGCGGAGGCACGGCTCAACGCGGTCCCGCAGTACCTGGCCCGGCTCGGCGGCCTGGACGTGCACGTGTTGCACGCCCGGTCGCCGCATCCGGGAGCGTTGCCGCTCGTGCTCACCCACGGCTGGCCGGGCTCGGTTCTCGAACTCGTCGACCTGGTCGGGCCGCTGACCGATCCGCCCGATCCGGCCGACGCGTTCGACGTGGTGATCCCGTCGCTACCCGGGTACGGGTTCAGCGCCAAACCGTCCGCGCCGGGCTGGGGCGTCGAGCGGATCGCGGCCGCCTGGGCGGAGCTGATGGCCGGCCTCGGCTACTCCCGGTACGGCGCGGCCGGCAGCGACTGGGGCACCAGCGTCTCCAGCGCCCTCGCGGTGGCCGACGCCGAGCATGTGGCCGGCATCCACCTGATCCCGCCGCTGGCCGGGCCGGCTCCTGCGGACGGGGAGCTCACCGACGCGGAACGGGAGGCCCTCGTCCAGGCGGCGGAGCGTGGACGGTCGTCGTCGGCGTACTCCGAGATGCATCGGACCGCGCCGCAGACCGTCGGCTACGCCCTGGTGGACTCGCCGGCCGGGCTCTGCGCCTGGATGGCCGAGAAGCTGCTGGCCTGGAGCGACACCGGCGGGCTCAGCCGGGATCAGATTCTCGACCAGGTCACGCTCTACTGGCTCACCGGCACCGCGGCCTCGTCGGCGCGCCTCTACGCGGAGAGCATCGAGCGGGTCGCGGCGTGGATCAGCGGAGCGGCGGCCGAGCCGGTCACCGTACCGGTCGGTGCGTCGATCTTCCCGGCCGAGGTGCCGCGGCCGTCCCGGCGCTGGGCGGCCCGCCGGTTCCCGGACATCCGCTACTGGTCAGAGCACGATCGCGGTGGTCACTTCCCAGCGCTGGAGGTCCCGGATCTGCTGGTCCGGGACCTGCGCGCGTTCTTCCGTACCCTGCGTCAGCGTTAGGCGCAGGTGTTCAGCATGCTCTGCAGGGCGGTCTTCTCCGACGACTGGAGCCGCAGCGCCCAGTGGTACTTCACCGCGATCCACATCCGGGCGTAGGTGCACCGGTACGAGCTGACCGACGGCTGCCAGGTCGACGGGTCCTGATCGCCCTTGGACTGGTTCACGTTGTCGGTCACCGCGATCAGCTGCGGCCGGGTCAGGTCGTTCGCGAAGCTCTGCCGCCTGCTGGTGGTCCAGGTGCTGGCACCGGACCGCCATGCCTCGGCGAGCGGCACGACGTGGTCGATGTCGACGTCGGACGCCGCCGTCCAGGTCGCACCGTCGTACGGCGAGTACCAGCGGCCGGAGGTCGCGGCGCACGCGGAGCTGGTCACCACGTTGCTGCCGTCACGCTTGAGGACGGTCTCCCGGGTGTTGCAGGTGCCGGAGATGGTGATCCAGTGCGGGAAGAGGTCCCGGTCGTAGGTGCCGGCGTTCGCCTCCGCACCCACGGTCAGCGAGTTCAGGTAGGTCTGGGCGGTGGCCTTGGACGGGATGCCGGTCGGGGCGGCCTGGGCGGGGGAGGCGACCAGCGCGGCGGCGATCAGGCCGGCGAGCGCGAGAAGGGGACGAGCGGACAGGTGCATGTGGAGCTCCCATCGATAATGGATCGACACATATCTACGGGAGCCCGGCGTCACCGGATGATGATCGACGTGAATTTCTCGTGTCCGAGCCGACAAGATCGAAGTTGCGGTCAGCCGGCCTGGTAGACGAAGCCGGCCCGCTGCGAGGTGCCGGTGATCGCGCCGTACAGCGTGGCGGCGGTGGCCGGGGTGCCGGTGGATCCGCCGGTCCAGGGCGATGCCGTGGCGGCGGGTGCCGGTGCGGCCCAGAGCGGCTCGGACGTGACGGGGGTCAAGGCGACACCGCGGTCGGCGTACCGATGATGGTTTTCGGTCTTGACGGTGGCCGAGCCGACCATGAAGGCCGCCGCCATCGCCGCGCCGCGCAGACGCCGGCGCAACGGCGCGGCGACGGTGACGGAGCACCGGGAGTACGGGATGCGCATCGCCATCTGGGTCATGCCGTTTACGATGCGGGCCACTCTTTGCTGCCTCCCATGAACGATCTGTGGGCTTCCTGTGCGGCGGGTCAGGCGGCCGGCATGGCCGGCTCGTAGTTGCGCCAGCAGTTCTTGCCCTGGTGCTTGGCCGCGTACATGGCCAGGTCGGCCGCGCGCAGCAGCGCGGCGACGTCCTCCTCGCCGGTGGCGCTGGCCACGCCGATGCTGGCGTGGGCACGCACCCGCTCACCGCCGATCAGCACCGGCGTCTCGAAGGCGCGCAGGATGCGCTGGGCGGTGTGCTCGCCGGAGCGGGCGTCACAGTCGCGCAGCAGTACGGCGAACTCGTCCCCACCGAGCCGGGCCACCGTGTCGCCGGCCCGGACCGAGGCGCGCAGGTGATCGGCCACCCCGGCCAGCAGGGCGTCACCGGCGGCGTGGCCGAGGGTGTCGTTCACCGCCTTGAAGCCGTCCAGGTCGATCAGCAGCAGGGACACCGCGCCGGGTTCGCTGCCGTCCAGCGCCTCGGTGAGCTGCTCGTGGAAGAACGTGCGGTTGGCCAGCTCGGTCAGGCCGTCGTAGTGCGCCTGGTGCCGCAGCCGGGTCTCGTGCTCGCGCAGGTCGGCCAGGGTGGTGTCGAGCTCCTTGATGAGCCGGGTGTTGTCGTGGAAGGCGACCAGCTGGCGAACGGCGACCAGGGCGACGATCAAGCCGAGGCCGGCGACGACACCCCAGATCTTCACCCCGGACTCGTCTTCGAGTGCCTTGCGCAGCACGATGATCATCGCGGTGAAGACGACGACGACCGACCCGTAGGGCAGCAGGCTGTACGGCTTGCGCCGGCGCGAGCCGAAGGCGGACTGGTCGAACCGGGCGATGATCTCCTGGTTCCGGGCTCCCATCGCGATCAGCAGCGACGGCAGGAAGCGGATGGCCAGGACGTACGCGGGCAGTTGCTCGGTCTGCCCGAGTGCCACGAAGACGCCGAGGCCGTTCACCGCCGACGAGATGATCATCGGAGTGGCCGCGGCCCGGTGCATCGGCGCGTTGCCGCTGAGCACCATCTTGACCGAGGCGAAGCCCGCGGTGAGGATCACCGCGGCGGTCGCGACCGCGGTCACCCAGTCGCCCTTGTCCGCGGTGATGCACCAGGCGACGACCGCGCCGCCGACCAGTACGGTGGCCGAGTCGAGCCAGAACGCCAGCCGTTCCCGGGCGGAGCGGCTGGGGTGCGGGTGAGCCAGCATCGCGACGATGAGCAGGCCGAGCCCCAAGGCGAAGCAGGTGCTCTGCACGGTGCCGCCGGCGGTGGAACCCGTGCTCGTGCGGTTCAGCAGTTCGGTGATCGCCTGGGTCGCGTCGCCGCAGGTGAACAGCACCCCGCAGACGGTCAGGACCAGCCAGAAGCGGCGGAAGGCACCGGTCGCGATCCGGGCGACCTGCCACGACGAGTACGCGAGCAACGCGTCCAGCGGCACCTGGAAGGCCCAGAAGATCTGAGTCTCCGCCTCGAAGTCCCCGTTGAACGCGAACAACAGGACGATGCCCACCGCCGTCCACCAGGTTGCGGCCGTGAGGACCGGATCCCTCCGGAGGACGGGCGTGAGACTCATGCCCCCGTTATCGGTCGGTGGCCGGGGGTCATGAGAATTCGGGGCGCTGTGTACAGACGTACACATGATATGTACGATCGTACGCATGCCCAGCGCCGCCCCGACCGTCGAACAGCCCACCCGGCAGGCCCGTCTCGCCCGGGCCGCCGTCGCTGCCGTCTTCCTCACCAACGGCGCGTTGTACGCCAACGTCGTACCCCGGTTCCCGCAGCTCAAAGCCGACCTCGACCTCTCCAACGTGGCGCTCGGCGCCGCCATCGCCGCGATGCCGTTCGGCGCGCTGCTGGCCGGCCTGTTCGCCGCCGCCGCGATCCAGCGGTTCCGGTCCTCCCGGGTCGCCGCCCTCGGCATCGTGCTGCTCGCCGTCGCCACCTTCCTGGTCGCCTTCGTGCCGAACGTCTTCGCCCTGGCCGCCGTCATGTTCCTGGCCGGTGCGCTCGACTCGGTCATCGACGTCGCGCAGAACGCGCACGGCCTGCGGGTCCAGCGCCTCTACGGCCGGTCGATCGTCAACTCGTTCCACGGCCTGTGGAGCGTCGGCGCGGTCCTCGGCGGTCTGATGGGCTCCGCGGCGGCCGGGCTGGACCTGCCGCTCGGCGTGCACCTGGGCATCTCCGCCGTACTGTTCAGCGCGGTCGCGCTCGTCGCGTACCGTTTCCTGCTCCCCGGCCCGGACGGCGCCTCGCCTTCTCCGGCCTCCTCGCCCGCCGCCAAACGGGCCTGGCCGGCCACCGCCGTGCGCATGCTCGCGGTGCTCGGCGTGCTCGCCGCCTGCGGTGCGCTCGTCGAGGACGCCGGCGCCTCCTGGGGTGCGATCTACCTGCGTGACGAGCTCGCCACCGGCGCCGCCGCGGCCGGACTGGCCTTCGTGGCGCTCCAGGTGGCGATGACCGCCGGCCGGCTCGCCGGCGACCGCGTGGTCGACCGCTTCGGCCAGCGCACCGTCGTCCGCGCCGGCGGCCTGCTGGCCGCCGCCGGCATGGGCCTGGCCCTCGCCGTACCGTCGCTCTGGACCACCCTGGCCGGGTTCGCCCTGGCCGGCCTCGGCGTCGCCACGCTCGTGCCGGCCGCCATGCACACCGCCGACGAGCTGCCCGGCCTGCCCGCCGGCGTCGGCCTGACCGTGGTCAGCTGGCTGCTGCGGGTCGGCTTCCTGGCGTCGCCGCCGCTTGTCGGTTTCGTCGCCGACCAGACCAGCCTGCGGCTCGGCCTGCTCACCGTGGTGGCCGCGGGCCTGGTCACCGCAGTGTGTGCCCGGGTCCTCGTGGACCGCACCGAGGCCGCACACTGAGATCATGGCGAAAGCGATGAGCGATGCGGAGTGGCGGGCCTTCCTCGAGCACGGCACCCGCACCGGCAAACTGGCCACCACCCGCGCCGACGGGTCACCGCACGTGGTCCCGATCTGGTTCGTCCTGGACGGCGACGACCTGGTCTTCAACACCGGCGCGACGTCGGTGAAAGGCCGGAACCTGGCTCGCGATCCGCGCGCGATGGTCTGTGTGGACGAGGAGGCGGCTCCCTACGCGTTCGTCGCGGTCCGCGGGCCGGTCACCCTCAGTGACAACGTGGCCGGCATGCGGGAGTGGTCTACCCGGATCGCTCACCGGTACATGGGTGCTGAGCTGGCCGATCAGTACGGCGTCCGCAACGCGGCACCGGGGGAGTTGCTGGTGCGTCTGCGGATCGCGCAGGTGACGGCTTTCAGCGGGGTCGCGGACTGAGACGTACCGAATCATCGGCGGAAGCGGGCCGCCCACATCTCGCGGGTGATCTCGTATTCGACCTCGCCCTGCTCGGCGCCGGGCAGCGGATCGTCGAAGTCCGGGTGGAAGGTGCGCACGTAGCGCATCCCGACGGCGGCCATCACACCCCGGGACCCCGCGTTGACCGCCATCGTCTGCGCGATCACCCGTTCCTGGCCGACGGTCTCGAAGGCGTGCCGGAGCAGTTCGCGGGACGCCTCGGTGGCCAGACCCTGCCGCCAGAACCGGCGGACGAGGCGGTAGCCGAGTTCGGCGACCGCCGGGTCGTCCGGCTGGTCCGGGCCGTGCGCCGGCGGCAGCATCATCAGCCCGACGAACTCGCCGGACTCCTCGTCGTGGGGCGCGAACGCCATCCAGTAGCCGAGGCCGTCGACCTTCGCGCCGAAGGCCATCCGCGTCGCGTGGGACTCGGCGACCTCTTCCCGCGTCCGCGCCCGGCCGAACAGGAAGCGCAGCACCTCCGGGTCGGAGTCGAGCTCCACCTCCAGCTCGAAGTGCCGGTCGGCGAGCGGGACGAGCAGCAGGCGGTCGGTGCGCAGGATCGGCTGGGGCATTTCGCCACCCTCACATGCCGGCCCCGGGTGGTGCGAGGCGATTTCAGCGCGAAGGGTGGTAGGGCCCGGTCCCGCACACCCGGATCCCGTGGTCGAGCAGCGCCCGGTGAGTTCGTCGGACGGCGTCCTCGCCGCCGACCGCGATCGGGAAGCCGCCGACCCGGTCCGCGTACATCGTGAGCAGCACCGCTTCGCCGAGCTCGACCCCGGGCAGCGCCCGCCACACCGCGGTGACCGACGAGTCCAGCGAGTGGTCCCGGTCGCTGCCGAGATACACCGCGGCGACCGGGTCGCCGTCCAGCCGGTACGGTTCCGGCGCCTCCAGATCGACCTGGAGCTTCGGCCAGAGCGAGTCGACGAGCCGCGGGATGTCGGCGTGCTCGCGGAAGTCGGCGCCGGCCGGGCGTACCGCGTTGAGCTCGCCGGACGACGTGAACGGCCGGGTGCACGAGGCGCATCGCCCGGCGAGGTGGTTGCCCTGGCGGGCGAGCTCGCCCCGCCGTTCCGCGGCGTGCACCACGTTGGCGAACAGGCCCATCGCGTGCCGGGACCGCACCGAACGCTTCACCCGGCGGGCCGCCTCGAACGCGTCCTCGCCGCTGACCAGCAGTATCTCGGACGGGCCGCCGGTGAGATACCGGTCGAGGAAGGCGCGGGCCAGCACGTGACCGGAATCGGTGTACTCCGACCAGAGGAACCGGGTGTCGTCCGGGGTCAGCTCGACCCGGTGCCGGCAGCGGATCCGCAGGCCGGCCCGGGCGACGGTCCGTTCCACGTCGCCGGTCAGTCCCCGCCGCAGGCAGTCGGGTTTGAGAAGAAGAAACGCAGTGTTCACGAGGCTAACGATGATAGTTCGGCCGGTTCCAGGGACTCCTGCCAGATCGCCCATCGGGTGTCCGGCCCGAGCGACTTGGCCCGGTACATGGCCAGGTCGGCCCGGTGCACCAGCTCGTCGTGGGTCAGCTCGCCGGGACCGGAGACGGCCACCCCGATGCTGGCGGCCAGCGTGATCAGCCGGCCGTCGACGGCCACCGGACCCAGCGCGGCGGCGATGCGCCCGGCCAGCTCGTACGCCTCCTCCGGAAACCCGACGTCCGGAACGATCACCGCGAACTCGTCGCCGCCCAGCCGGGCCGGCAGCGCCGGCCCGGGCACGCAGCGCCGCAGCACCTCGGCGAAGGCCACCAGCACCAGGTCACCGGCCTTGTGGCCGAGGGTGTCGTTGACCTGCTTGAACCCGTTCATGTCGATCATCAAGATGGCGGTGTGCCGGCCGGTGCGGGCGCCGCGGGCCAGCGTCCGGTCCGACGTGGCCTGGAACCGGCTCCGGTTGGCCAGACCGGTCAGCCCGTCGGTGCGGGCCTGCTCGTCGCTCTCCCGCTGCACCAGGGTCTGCCGGTAGAGCACCAGCGCGCTGAGCGCGGCACCGCCGAGAGCCATCCCGCCCCATGGCGAGAACTGGCCTTCGCCGACGGCGGTGGCCAGCATCAGCACGTGCACCACGGCGACCGCACCGAACGGCAGGAACCGGCCGAGCCGGAACTCCTCCCGCGACTCGCGGGCGACCCCGCCCCGAGCCCGGCACTGCGCCACCGCGGCCGCCACGAGCAGCGCGTCCGCGGTGATCCAGCAGACGAACTGCCAGGACGCGTGGGTACCCGGTTCGTGCCCGTTCAGGTAGCCGTGCACCGCGTCACCGAGGAACAGGACCAGCGTGCCGGCGGTGAGCAGGCGCAGCGGGCGCTGCGCGGACTCGTCGGCGCCCCGCAGCAGCGCCCGGGAGGCCACGAAGAGCAGGGCGAGGTCCGCGATCGGGTAGACCGCCGCACTGAAGATCACGCTGGGGGAGAGGCCGTGGCGCTCCACGTACGGGTCGAACGCCGTGTACCAGAGCACCATCGAACCGCCGACCAGCACGGTCAGCGCGTCCAGAACGGTCTTCGAACGGTCCCGGCGGTTCATCGGGGCCAGCGGGAACCGTTGCAACGCGATCAGCAGCGCCACCACGAAGACGACGTGGCTGACGTCCGCGGCGACCGCCGAGCCGGCGGGGTCGAAGAAGAACACCAGCAGCGGCGTGCTGACGACCAGCACGGCGAAGCAGGCGGCCACCGCTCCCCAGGCCTGCCGCAGCCGGGGCCGCAGCGCCGTCTTGCGGGCCGCGTGGACGGCCGCCACCAGGCCGAAGACCCCGAACACGAAGCGGGCCAGCTCGGCCACCTCGTCGTACGAGGTGAATCCGGTCACCAGGGCAGCACTGGAGAGCGCCAGCATCGCGGCGTACAGGCCGCCGAGCAGCAGGTACGCCGAGGCCGAAGCCGGTGCTCGACGGTGCTGCGGCGGCGGCACACGTCGCGTCCAGGTCTGCATGACGCCTTGCATCGGTACCGCGGTGGGGCCACTTGAGAAACGGCCGGTTGCAGGGTGGGATCCAGGGATGGTTGTTCCACACACTCATGACCAGGCCGTCGCAGCCGCCCACCGGCTCGCCGAGCGGCTCGAACCCGGCGCGGCCCAGCGCGACCGCGACGGCGCGGCGGTGATCCCGCACGACGCCCTCGCCGACCTGGACGCCTCCGGCCTGCTGGCGATCACGGTTCCGGCCTCCGACGGTGGGCCGGGGCTCGGGCCGCGTACCCTCGCCGAGGTCGCCCGCGTCCTGGCCGCCGCCGACCCGGCCATCGCCCAGGTGCCGCAGGGCCACTACCTGATGATCGACATCCTGGCCGTGCACGGCACGCCGCAGGCCCGCAAGCGCCTCTACGGCGACGTGCTCGCCGGCCGCCGGCTCGGCAACGGGCTCGCCGAGCGCGGCGGCAAACACGCGCAGGACCTGAAGACCCGGATCGCCGGCGGCCGCCTCGACGGCGTCAAGTACTACACCACCGGCGCGCTCACCAGCGCCTGGATCGCGGTCAGCGCACTCGACGAGGGCGACCGGCTGGTGCTGGCGTTCGTACCGCGCGACGCGGACGGCGTCACCGTCGACACCGACTGGGACATGGTGGGCCAGCGCGCCACGATCAGCGGAACAGCCACGTTCACCCAGGTCACGGTGGACCCGCAGTTGGTGATCGCCTATGCGAGCGCGTTCTCCGTGCCGCAGCAGCTGGGCGCCCGCGCCCAGCTCGTGCACGCCGCGATCGAGGTGGGCATCGCCGGCGCCGCCCTGCGCGACACCCGCGACTACCTGCGCACCAAGGCACGCCCGTCGTCCGAGGCGGTCCGTGCCGGCGCCGCGGCCGCCACCGACGACCCGCACGTCCGGCACCGTTACGGCCGTCTCGCCAGCCGCGTCCGCGCAGCCGAAGCGCTTCTTGACTCCGCCGCGCGTACCCTCGACGAAATCGGCCTGGTCCCGGCCGACGCGGAAGCCGCGGCACGCGGCTCGCTCGCTGTCGCGGCCGCGAAAGCCTTCGGCAGCGAGATCGCGGTGGAGGCCGGGTCCGAGCTGTTCGCTCTCTGCGGCACCAGCTCGGCCGCCGCGAAATACGACCTGGACCGGCACTGGCGCAACGCGCGCACGCACAGCGTGCACGACCCGGTCGATTGGAAATACGCCCATATAGCAGCGTTTGAACTGGCCGGCATTCTGCCGCCCAATCACGGACAGCTTTAGGGGTACGCGCGCCGGCCGCGCCGCCGAAGCCGGACTGTCCCGCCCTGCCCGCGGCGACCACCTGCAACACCGGGCCGCCCGGCCGGCGCCGGGCCCAGGCACGGCTCGGGCTCGCCCTGTCCGCACCCCCGACGCCCATAGGGCGGCTCACGGTTTACCCGGCTGGCTGCCGCTGTTGTTTTGGGTGGTACTTGGGGCGGCGCTGGGTGTCAGCGTGTCTGCTCGGCTGGCTGCCGCTGTTGTTCGGCCGGCTGTGGGGCGCTGGGTGTCAGCCTGTCTGCCCGGCTGGCCGCCGCCGTTGTTCGGGCGGCGGTGCCGGGTGTCCGCCGGGCTGGGTCAGTCCAGGCGCCAGCGGAGTTTCTCGTCCCAGGGCCGGGTCTCGCAGATCACCGGGAAACCGAGGATCGAGACCGCGCGGGCGCCCTCCGGGGAGCAGCTCGAGCCGAGCGTCACCACCGTCGGCGAGCTGCTGGGTGAGGGCTCGGCGGTCGCGGACGGGCGGGGCGCCGGGGAGGTCTGCGCCGGCTTGGCCGCCGGTTTGCGCGATGGTGCGGTGCTCTTCGGCTTGCGGGAGGCTCTGCGGGAGGCATTGCGGGAGATTTTGCGGGACGGCGCGGCTGACGTCGCCGCTGTGGCGGTGCTCGGCGTCTCTCCGGCGGGGGAGCCGCTGGCCTGCGCAGCGACCACCGGTGTGTCGGCGACCTCGCTGGTCGCCCAGGTCGGCTCCGCCGGATGCTCCAGGAGCCCGGCGACGATCATCCCGGTGCCGGCCAGCAGCAGAGCGGCCAGGACCGACAGCGCGACGGGCCGCGAACGGTGGGGCGCGGGCCGGTTCGATGCGGTAGCCGGTTCCAGCGACGAACCCCCGCCGTTGATCATCCCTATAGCCTCCCCCGGCAAAGATGATCTTGGCGACAGGTGTTCGTTCCGGTCCGTCCACCGCTTCGTCCGGTGCGGGTGACCGGAACGGCAGCGATCGGATCCGTCCAGATGTTGTGCGGCCGGCGGAGCCGATCACTCCCAGACGACGGCCTCGAAGGTGACGGTGCCCTCCCGCGAATTGATTTCCCGACGGCCAGCCGGGCGATCCGCTCGTCACTGGTACGCAGGCAGAGCACTTCCCCGGTGGTGACGCCCTTGACCTTGTCGATGCCCCCGGCAGCGGCATCCCGGCACTCCGCGAGTTCCGGCGTCCCATCGCCCGTCCACCGTGCGACGGCCGAGACGCCGAAGGCGGCCTTTCCCACGTCGGCTTCCGTGGCGTCGAGCGATCCGACGCTCAGGTCGGCCTTGCGTCCGGTGTCGTCCATCGAGCGGGGCGGCCGCTGATCCAGGTCGACGGCGTCGGCGAGGCCGAAATCCTGCGCCACGACCGTGCCGGACCATCGGACAGCGGCCCCGGCGGGCGCGACCGGGCTGGGCGCGGCGGTTGTGGTCGCGACCGCAGGAGGTGCGACGGTGGACTGCCGCGTGGGCGTCGGGGTGGCCGACGGCTTGTCCTCGTCGCCGGCGGCGATCAGGGCGAAGATGCCGCCGATGAGCGCCGCCAGAACGGTCCCGGCGAAGGTCACCCAGATGTTGAGCCGGGCGTGGTCGCGCTCCCGCCGCGGGTCACGCTCCTGCCCGGGTTCCATCGCCGCGGCTCACGAGGACGGTTTGCGGGCGACTCCCGCGTACCCGTCGACGTCCGGGCGGTCGTCGCTGACCGGGCGCCACTGCGGGATCGGCACCACGCCCGGCTCGACGAGCTCGAGGCCGTCGAAGAAGGAGGTGAAGTCGTCGACCGAACGCAGGTGGTACGGCACCGCGCCGCTCTCGTTGTACTGCCGGTGCGACTCGATCACGCGCTCGCTGGTGGCGGTGCCGTCGGACATCACCAGGTAACTGCCCGGCGGCAGAGCGGCGACCAGACCGTGGACGATCGTCCGGGCCTCGGCGGGGTCCTCCACGTGCCCCATGACACCCAGCATCATGAGCGCGATCGGCTGCGAGAAGTCCAGGATCGTACGCGCCTCGGCGATCACGCCCGCGGTGTCGCGCAGGTCGCGATCGATGTACCGGGTGACGCCCTCCGGCGTGCTGGTGAGCAGTGCCCGCGCGTGGGTGAGCACCAGCGGGTCGTTGTCGACGTAGGCGATCCGGGCCTCGGGCGCCACCTGCTGGGCCACCTCGTGGGTGTTGTCCGCGGTCGGCAGGCCGGTGCCCACGTCGAGGAACTGCCGGATGCCCGCGTCACCGGCGAGATGGGTGACGGCGCGGTGCAGAAAGGCCCGGGTCTGCCGGGCCGCGTCCACGATCTCCGGAAAGACCGCCCGGACCTGGTCTCCGACCGCCCGGTCGGCGGCGAAGTTGTCCTTGCCGCCGAGCCAGTAGTTCCACACCCGGGCGGAGTGCGGCACGTCGACGTTGAGTTTGTCCGTGATGCTGTCCGTCACGGCAGCAGTGTCCCGTTTACAAGGTCATCTGGCAACCCGGAAGGCGGCGAAGACCACCTCGTTGCTGTGCTCGAAGCCGAGCCGCTCATACAGCCGGATGGCGCTCTCGTTGTCCGAGACCACGTGCAGGAACGGCAGCTCGCCGCGGGCCAGGATGCCGGCCGCGACGGCCATGGTGAGGCGGGCGCCGAGGCCCTGGCCGCGGAACTCGGGGTCGGTGCAGACCGCGCTCACCTCGGTCCAGCCGGGCATCCGGAGCCGCTCGCCGGCCATCGCGATGAGGCGGCCGGCGCCGTCGCGGATGCCGAGGTAGCGGCCCAGGTCGATGGTGCGCTTGCGGAACGGGCCGGGCTGGGAGCGGGCGACGAGCTCCAGCATCTCCGGCACGTCGTGCTCGGTGAGCAGAACGGCCTCCGGGTCCTCGACACCGGTCATGCTCTGGCCGATCATCTGCCGGCCGTGCATCACGGACTCGGTCTCCCAGCCGGCCAGCGGTGTGATCGACGGGCCGGTGAGCAGCGCGAAGTCGGTGAGTGTCGCGAGGTCGCGCCAGCCGGCCGGGTCACCGGGGTCGCGCAGCGCGCAGAACGGGGCGATCTCGGGCAGGTATCGGGCGGCGTCACCGGCGGCCTCGGCGAAGCACGCCTGAGGCCCGGTGAGGGAAGCCCACACGGGATTGTTCAGCACACCTGCGACCCTGCCCGGTCCCGCCGCCCCGCGCCAGTAGATATCCGTCGAACCACCCCCGTGGGGGCGCACGCTGGTCTTCCAGGGCTATCAAAAACTTGTCACACGGTTGCCATTGCCTCCGGTGCGGCGGTCCGGGCCGGGATCTCGGTGGGCCAGAGCGGCTTGGCGAACAGGTAGCCCTGCCCGTACTGGCAGCCCATGACGTCCAGGGCCGCGTGCTGCCCGGCCTCCTCGATGCCTTCGGCGACCACGGCGAGGTCCAGGTTGTGGGCGAGGGTGACGATCGCGTCGACGAGGGCGTGCTGCTGCCGGCTGTGCAGAATGTCGTCGATAAACGACTTGTCCAGCTTTAGCACGTCCACCGGCATCTGCCGCAAGTAACTCAGCGAGGAGTACCCCGTACCGAAATCGTCGATCGCGATGCGCACCCCCATGGCGCGCAGCGCCTTGAGGTCCGCCAGGACCTTGTCGGCGTCCCGCAGTACCAGGCTCTCGGTGATCTCCAGCAGCAGCCATTCCGGCCGGGCACCGGTCTCCTCGAGGGCCTTGCGCACCACGTCGGTGAAGTCCGGTACGCGGAACTGGCGCGCCGAGACGTTGACGCTCACGTACCGCAGCGTCGTCGCCGGGTTCTCCGCCCGCCACTGCGCGAACTGGCGCAGGGCCTCGCGCAGCACCCACGAGCCGATGCCGACGATGGCACCGCTCTCCTCGGCCGCCTCCACGAAGTGGAACGGCCCGAGCAGCCCGCGAGCCGGGTGCTGCCAGCGGACCAGCGCCTCGACGCCGGTGATCCGCTTGTCACCGAGCTCGACGATCGGCTGGAACTGGAGCACGAACTGCTCGTCCTCGATAGCCTCGTGCAGGGCCGACCGCATCTCCAGCCGCTGCACCATCTGGGTGTGCAGGTCGTTCTGGTACCGCTGCCAGGCGCCCTTGCCGAGGCCCTTGGCCAGGTAGAGCGCCAGGTCGGCGTGGCGCAGCAGCTCGGTGGCGTTCTCCGCCTCCCGGCTGGTGGCGACGCCGACGCTGGCGGCACCGCTGACCTGGTGCACCGCACCCGCGGCGTCGGTCACCTCGATCGGTTCGGCCAGCGCGGCCACCAGCCGTGCGGCCACGTCCTCGGCGGCGTCGGCACTGTCACTCTGCTCGACCAGTACGGCGAACTCGTCCCCGCCCATGCGGGCCGCGGTGCTGCCGGCCCCGATGATCGCGGAGATCCGCCGCGCGACGGTGAGCAGCAGCTGATCACCGACGGCGTGCCCGAGCGTGTCGTTGACCTCCTTGAAGTCGTCCAGGTCGACGAAGAGCACGCCGAGGGTGGCGCCGTCCCGCTCGGCGACGCTGAACGCCTGCTCGAGCCGGTTCCGGAACAGCACCCGGTTGGCCAGGCCGGTCAGGGAGTCGTGGAACGCCTGGTGGCTGAGGTCGTCCTCGAGGCGGCGCCGCTCGGTCACGTCGCGAAGGGTGACCACGAGTCCGCGTACGGTCGGATCCTCCCGTAGATCGCGCAGATCGCACTCGATCTCCACGCGCCGCCCGTCGCGGTCCGCCGCGAGGTCGATGCCGTCCAGGTCGCCGGCGCAGCCGACGATCCGGGCCCACACCTCGCGCAGCGCCTCCTGCGAGTCCGGAGCGAGCAAGCCGGCGAACGGTGACCCGGTCGGGTCGCCGCGCCCGAACAGCGTCTCGGCCGACGGGCTGGCGTACCGGATGGTGCCGTCGTCGTCGAGGATCAGGATGACGTCGGCGGCGGCCCGGATCAGCGTGCGGAAGTAGGCCTCGGTGTCCCGCCGGCTGATCTCGGCGGTCAGCGCGATCCGCTCCAGCACCACGGCGACCTGCGCGCCGAGCGTCTCGAAGGCCGGGCGCACGGTGATCAGGACCTCCTCCGGCGCACCGATCACCAGTACGCCGTAACCGCCGCCGGGCATCGGCTGGGTGCCGTAGAGCGCGTGCGTGAAGCCACCGGCCCCGCCGTGCGGAAGCTCCTCGGCGGTCATCAGGCGAACGCTGACCTCCGCGTCGCCGGGGAAGAGCTCGGGGACGATCTCCAGGTGGTATGGCTCGCCGGCCGGCATCAGCCGGGCCGCCGCGCGCCGGATACCGACCGCCACGTCGTCCGCGGTGGTGGCGGCGAACAGGCTCGCACCGGCCTGGCGCAGCGCGCGCTCCCGGATGCCGGCCTGCCGCTGGGCCAGCGCGAGGTCCGCCACTCGGCCCAGGACCAGCAGGAACATCACCGTCGCGGCGGCCGAGATCACCGGCGCGTCGACGACGCCGTCGCGGGCCGCCTCGATCTCGTGGCCCTTCGCGTACTCGACGGCGAGCACGGCCGGCGCGATCATCGCGGCCGCGGCCAGCCAGAAGATCCGGTGCCGGCCCATGTCGGCCGGGGCCCGTTCGGCGGGCCGGGTCAGCGCGCGCATCGACGGCTGGAGCGACGCGAAGGCCATCAGCGAGTAGAAGACGACCCAGCCCAGGTCGACCGGCCCGCCCGGCGCCCAGTCGCTGTTCAGCTGCGACTGGCCGAAGAAGATGTCGGAGACGAGCAGCCCGACCATGGCCAGCCCGATGGTGGTCACCGCGCCGCCACGCTTGCCGGCGCCGGTCAGCATCCGCAGGATCATCGCCAGGACCAGCACGTCGCCGAGCGGATAGCCGATCGAGACCAGCTTCTCCAGCAGGGACAGGTACTCGGAGCGGGTGAACGGGGCGATCCAGTACACCCAGGCGACCAGGCCGAGGCCGACCGTCGGGACCAGTGCGTCGAGCAGCGCGGCGCGGTTGGTGCCGCCGCCCGAGCGGGCCCGCACGAACATCAGCAGGCCGCCGGTGAGCAGCGGGTACACCAGCACGAAGAACAGGTCGGCGACGCCCGGGAAGGCCGGCTCCCGGCCCATCGCCAGGACCAGGTTGTTCCAGCTGTCACCGGTGGTGAAGCAGGCCAGCGCGGCGCTGATCAGATACCAGGGTGCCCGGCGTGCCGGCTGGTTCAGCCGTACGCCGACCAGCACCATGGCGGCGCAGGAGTAGCCGAGCGCCGCCCAGGTGTAGAGGTGGGTGTCCGGCAGGGCGTAGTAGAGCCCGGTGAGCGCCACGATCCAGGCGCCGAAGCACGCGCGAGCCGCTCGCGTCGACAAAGTGCGTACTCCGATCGTCGGTCGGCGGGGTTGCCGACCCGCCGTATCGGAGCCGCCGGCGCCGACCTGAGACCGGTGACCGAGCCGCAACCGCCCGGCAACCGGTGCTCAGCTCGCCAGGGCATCCACCAGCCGGCGCGCGGAGCCGGCCAGATTCCACCGCTCGGCGAGCGCCAGCAGCGCGTCACCGTCGTGCGGCGCCTTCGGCAGCGCCGCCTCGAAGGCGGGCAGCGGCACATCCAGTGCCACCTTGCAGACCGGCAGGGCCTTGGCGAGGTACTCCCGGGCGGCATCGAGTTTGATCCGCACGCCCGGAGCGAACCCGGCGCCCGGATCGTCGAGAGCCGCCAGGATCTGCTCCACCCCGCCGTAGCGCTCGATGAGGCGGGCCGCGGTCTTCTCCCCGACGCCGGGCACCCCGGGCAACCCGTCGCTCGGGTCGCCGCGCATCGCCGCGAAGTCCGCGTACCAGCGGGCCGGCACCCCGTATTTCGCCTGGACCAGGGCCTCGTCGGCGTCGTCCAGCTTGGCCACCCCGCGGCCGCAGTAGAGCAGCCGGGTGCCGCGGGCGTCGTCGACGAGCTGGAACAGGTCGCGGTCGCCGGAGACCACCTCGACCGGGGCGGGCTGGGTCGCGGCGAGCGTGCCGAGCACGTCGTCGGCCTCGTAGCCGTCCACCCCGAACGCCGGGATGCCGATCGCGGCCAGCACCTCCAGCAGGATCGGAACCTGTCGCTCCAGCGAGGCCGGCACCTCCTCGACGTCGCCGTGTGCCACGCGATGCTTCTTGTACGACGGGACGAGCTTCACCCGCCACGCCGGTCGCCAGCTCGCGTCCAGCGCGCAGACCACGCGGTCGGGCTGCCGGGTGCGGATCAGCTGGGCGAGCATGTCCATGAAGCCGCGGATCGCGTTGACCGGCTCACCGGCCGGGGTCTGTGCGGCCTTCTCCGGGATGCCGTGGAACGCACGGAAATACAGGCTCGGGGCGTCGACGGCCAGCAGTGGTCGGTTCACGGCACCACCCTAGTGGCGCTGCTCAGGAATCGCGCCGACCGCCTCCGATGCCGAGCAGGATCCCGCCCGCCGCGAGGAGCACGCTGCCCAGCTGCACCAGGTCCGAGGTGGTCAGCCGGCCCACCGAGTCGTTGGCGAACGCGAGGCCGAGAATGAGCAGGCTCAGCAGGAAGAGCACCGCGGCCGCCCAGTCCAGCAGGGAGCGGCGATGCCGGTCCACGAACCGCAGCCATCGCCGCCCGTGCAAGACGATCCTGTTCCCGTTACCGGCCGGTGGTGCCTGCGTCGGTGTGTTCGTCATGACCTGCCTCCCCACCTCGGCGGATGCGCCGGACCGGGCGTCCGGCAGGTGGAACACGTCCTCGGCGATCCGGTACCAGCGGTCCGCGATGCCGGCGGTCTGAGTGATCTTGATGAGCGCGGTCACCGCGGCAGCTTCGTCGGTAGCGCGCGCTGGGCGCAGACCGAGCAACAGGGTCATCCGGTCGCGCGGCGGTGATGTGGTGCTCCGGGGGCGCGGCCCGTCGGCCAGCCGGAGCGCCACGTATTCGCTCAGCGCCTTGAAGGCCCGGTATCTGCGGTAGTCGAGGAGGCGCTGGTCCGGGTGCTGCGGCCGGTCCACGGAGGTCGGCTGTGCCTTCCAGCTCAGCTCCCGGCCGTCCCGCATCTCCTCGCGCAGCGACTGGGCTCCCTGCCGGAAGGAGGCGAGCAGCAGTTGGTCCCGCTCGCTCGTCGCGTACTCCGCGGCGAGCTTGACTAGGATGGACTCGAATCCGCCCTCAGCGGCCTCGGCGTCGCGGAGCAGGGCCCACGCCTTGTCGTCGGTGACCGGGAAGGACCCGTCCGGCCGAGTGCCGCGGGCACGGACGTAGATGTTCCATGCCTTCCAGGTCGCGAAGAACTTCCCGTAGCAGTCGTAGAACGACCGGAGAGCGGCCAGATCCGACTCGCGTTGCCGTTTCACCTCGTCCCAGCCGAAAGTGACCCGGCTCCCGATGAACCAGGCGAGGGCCGAGCCGGTGACGACGGAGACGACGGCGGCGAGAACGTTCACGGTTGCTCCCGCCGCCCAGAATATTGACGATTGGCTGTCCGCCGTCCGCGGTGACGGAAGGCGGACAGCTCGCACCCGTGCCTCACTCGTTGTGCAGGACCCGGGCGATGGTCAGGCGGGCCGCCCGCCGGGCCGGCAGCAGCGCACCAAGTACCGCGATCAATACGCCGCTGAACACCATCAAGGCGAGGGTCGCCGGGTCCCAGACCGCCAGCACGTAGTCCGGGAGACGGACCTTCGCGGAGTCCGCGGCGAGCGGCACGACCCATCCGTGCGCGGCCATCCCGATCGGCACCCCGATCAGCCCGCCGGCCACGCCGAGCGCCGCCATCGACGTCACCGTCATGGTCACCACCTGGCGCGGGGTCATCCCGATCGATTTGAGCATGCCCAGGTCACGCCGCCGGTCCTGGATGTTGAGGGCGACCGTGTTGAGCACCCCGAGCGCCGCCACCGTGGCCAGCAGCAGGGCCAGCACGGTGGAGAAGGAGGTCACCACCACGGCGAACTCGTTGTTGCCGTTGTTGGCCCAGGCGAACAGCCCGGGGTCGGCGGCCTGCACCGCGGCGGCGTACGCCTCGGCGTCGGTGCCGTCGGTGACCTGCACCTGGTAGAAGAAGTCCCCCGGCCGGGCGTCGGCGAACTCGCGCCAGTGGGCGAACAGGCCTTCCGGGCCGGGGAAGCCGCGAACCGTCTCGCCGACCACGGTGTACGTGCTGCGTACCCCGTCGATCTCGGCGGTGAGCCGGTCACCGATCGCCAGGTTGCGTTCGTTGAGCAGCTGGCTCGGCGCGACCACCTCGTCCGCGGCGGCCATCCAGCGGCCCTCCAGCAGCTGAGCCCGGTACCCCATCTCGGCGACCTCGCCGCGGGCGAAGTTGAACAGGATCGGCTCGCTGTCGCCGAGCACGGTCACCTGCCGCCCGACGGCCACCGCGACCCGTTCGACGCCGGCGATGCCGCGCAGTATCCGCTCGACCTCGGCGTCCGATCGGGTGCTCGCCTGCTGGCCACCGGGCCGGGGATTGGCCCGCACCCCGATGTCGCCGCCGGACTGGGCACCGACCTCGGCGACCCGGATGATCGAGTCGGAGAGGCCGGTCGCGAAGGTCACCGTGACCACCCCGAGCAGCAGGGAGGCCATGGTGAGGGCGGTGCGGCCGGGACGGGCGAACGGTAGGCCCAGCCCGAGGCTGACGGCGCGCGGGAGGCGCGTACCGCTCAGTTTGCGCTGCACTCGCAGCCCGCGGCCGCGCCGCGGCGCGCTGCCCGCGCTGATCGCCTCGGCGGCGGAGAGCCGGCCGGCACGCCGGGCGGGAAGCAGCGCGGCCAGGAAGACCAGTCCCGGTACGCCCAGCAGCGACACGACCCAGACCCAGAGGCGGGCGCTGGTGTCCTGCCCGAAGCCGAGTCCCGCGAACGTGTCGGACAGCATCGGCCGCGCCGCGATCGCGCCGAGCACCGTTCCGGGCACCGCGCCCACCACGGCCGGTACCGACACCATGGTCAGGTAGACGGCGACCACCTGCCGCGGCGTGAAGCCGAGCGACTTGAGCACGCCGATGTGCCGGAACCCGGAGATCACCGCGCCACTCACCACGTTGGCGACGATGATCACCGCGACCAGCAGGCCGAGCACCCCGAAGGTGGCGAGGAACGGCAGATAGGTACCGGGCTGCGCGGCCGCCTGCTCCTTGAGCACCAGGTACGGCTGGGCCGCGAGCAGCGCGCCGCCGGGGAGCCCCGTGGTCACCCCGGCGAGGCGCTGATCGACGGCGGAACGGCTCGACACGTCGCCGTCGAAGCGGTACAGCATCTGCGTACCGGTCGGGTTCAGCGCGGCGACCTGCTCCGGCGTCACCCAGGCGTCGGCCGACCCGCTCATGCTGAACGCCCACCCGACGACGGTGAACGTCTTCCCGTCCGCAGTCACGGTTTTCTGCGCGTCGAGCATGTCGAGCGCCCACCCGTCGAACTGCGGCGTCTCGTCCAGCACGATCTCGCCCGGCGCGGACGGCCACCGCCCCCGCCAGAGATCGATCTGGTCGACGGCCCCACCCGGGTCGGCCCGGCCGACCACGGTGAGCGGCCCGTCGACGCCCGGCGCCGGGCTGTCGTCCGGCTCCAGCACCACCTGGCCGAACGGCCCGTTCGCCGCCTCCACGCCGGTGCGGGCCGCGGCGAGCTGGGCGCCGGTCACCTTCGCCGGGTCGTAGGCGGCCACCGCGTGGGCGCCCTTCTGTTCCGCGAAGGCCCGGTCGAACGGCGCCGACGCGGCGTCCAGCAGGACCAGCGACACCGTCACCGTGGCGGTGCACATCAGCACTACCAGGAAGATCACGAACGTCTGCAGCTTGCGGCGCCGCACCGCGGCCCGGGCGGTTCTCCAGACGGCGTTCATACCCGGTCCAGGGCGGACTCGCGGGCGACCTGGCCGTCGGCCAGCTCGATCAGCCGGCTCGCGCACCGGTGGGCGAGCCGCTCGTCGTGCGTGACGATCAGCAGCGTCTGCCCGATCTGGTTGAGGTCCAGCAGCAGGTCCATCACCTGTTCACCGGCCTTGCTGTCGAGCGCGCCGGTCGGCTCGTCGGCGAGCAGCAGCGCGGGCCGGTTCATCAGCGCCCGGGCCACCGCGACCCGCTGCCGCTCGCCACCGCTGAGCGCCGCCGGGTACACGTCCCGGCGGTCGGCGATGCCGAGCTCGTCGAGCAGTTCCATCGCGCGCTTGCGGGCCACCCCGGCCGACGTGCCGGTGAGCTGGGCGGCGAGCGCGACATTGTCCAGCGCCGGCAGGTCGTCGAGGAGGTTGAAGAACTGGAAGATCATGCCGAGGTGGTGGCGGCGGAACAGGGCGAGGCCCTTCTCGTTCATCGTGTCCAGCCGCTCGCCGTGCACCGTGACCTCTCCGGCGGTCGGCCGGTCCAGGCCGGCGATCATGTTGAGCAGCGTGGACTTGCCGCAGCCGGAAGGCCCCATCACGGCCACCGCCTCACCGGCGTGGATCTCCAGCGAGACGCCGTCCAGTGCCACCGTGTCCCCGTATTCCTTGCGGACGCCGTCCAGGCGTACCACTCGGCTGTCTGTCGTCATGGGAAGGACGCTACGGAGGGCGTACCCCGTCGGTCATCCACCGGCGGATGCAACCCGCCGCCGCTCTCATCCCGGAGATGTATGGCCCTCGGCGCCCGGGATGATGTGCCCGGCGCGCGCTTCTGACAGGGTGTCCGTCGTGGGGACGGTGTTGCTCGGTATCGGTTTGGTGGCGGCGTCGCTCGCCGCCGCCGGGTTCGGCGTGGCCCTGCTGCGCGTCCGGCGCCGGCACGAGCGGTCCATGGGGGAGCGCGGCTGGCTGCTGGAACGCGAGCGTCAGGTGGCCGCTCGGACCGCTGTGGACGAGGAGCGCGCCCGGATCGCCCGCGAGCTGCACGACATCGTCAGCCACAACGTCAGCGTCATGATCGTGCAGGCGGGCGCGGCCCGCGAGGTCCTGACCACGATGCCGGACGAGGCGGTGGGCGCCCTGGAGGCGGTGGAGAAGGCCGGCCGGACCACCATGACCGAGCTGCGGCATCTGCTCGGCCTGCTGGCGCCGGCCGCCGACGGAGAAGAAGACCACGAGGGTACGGATCTCGCGCCCCAGCCGACGCTGAGCAGCCTGAGCCGGTTGATCGACCGGATCGCGTTCGCCGGCCTGCCGGTCGAGGTGCGCGTCTCCGGCGAACCGCGGCCGCTGCCGTCCGGGATCGACGTCACCGCGTACCGGATCGTGCAGGAGGCCCTGACCAACGCGCTCAAGCACGGCGCCGGCGGCAAGGCCGAGGTCACCATCCGGTACGCCGACCACGCCCTGCGCGTGGAGGTGCTGACCACCGGCCCGAGCGTGCTCACCGGCGGTGCGCCGTCGTCGGCCGGCCACGGTGACGGCGCCGGCCGCGGCCTGCTCGGGCTGCGGCAGCGGGTCGCCGTCTACGGCGGCGACCTGGACGCCCGCCGCCGGCTCGGCGGTGGCTACCGGGTCCGCGCCCGCATCCCCCTGGAGGCCTCGTCATGACCTCTACGAGGGGGCCGCGAGTGCTCATCGTCGACGACCAGGAGCTGATCCGGGCCGGATTCCGCCTGATCCTCACCGCGCGCGGCATCGAGGTCGCCGGGGAGGCCGCCGACGGCGCCGCAGCCGTCGCCGCCGAACGCCGCCTGCGTCCCGACGTGGTGCTGATGGACATCCGGATGCCCGGCATGGACGGCCTGGAGGCCACCCGGCGCATCCTGGCCCAGAACTCCGCCTGCCGGGTGCTGATGCTGACCACCTTCGACCTGGACCGGTACGTCTACGCGGCCCTCGCCATCGGCGCCAGCGGCTTCCTGCTCAAGGACGTGACCGCCGACCATCTGGCCAACGCGGTACGCCTGGTCGGCACCGGCGACGCCCTGCTCGCGCCGTCGATCACCCGCCGCCTGGTGCAGCGCTTCGCCTCGGCCGGC
Source organism: Actinoplanes aureus (assembly GCF_015704865.1). Taxonomy (GTDB): domain Bacteria; phylum Actinomycetota; class Actinomycetes; order Mycobacteriales; family Micromonosporaceae; genus Actinoplanes; species Actinoplanes aureus. The sequence continues at coordinate 372,087 of NZ_JADQTO010000005.1, forward strand.
GACGGTCCGCCCGCCGTGCACCGCGACCTGGCCGCGCTCACCCCGCGCGAGCTGGAGGTGCTCACCCTGCTCGGACGCGGTCTGTCGAACACCGAACTGGCCGACACGCTGACACTGAGCGAGGCCACGGTGAAGACTCATGTGGCACGCATCTTCGCCAAGCTGGACCTGCGCGACCGTGCCCAGGCGGTGGTCCTCGCCTACGAGACCGGGCTGGTCACGCCGTCGGGTTAACGAGCGTTAAGCTCGTCACATGACCGTGGACCGACTGCTTCCCACCCCTGAAGCACACGACCTCCTCGACCTCACCCGCGAGCTCATCACCCGCGAGCTCGCCGGGAAGGCCGACGACTTCGAGGCGCGCGGCGAGTTCCCGCGCGAGATCCTGCGCACCCTGGGACACTCCGGGCTGCTCGGGCTGCCGTACCCGGAGGCCGACGGCGGCGCGGCCCAGCCGTACGAGGTCTATCTCCAGGTCCTGGAACTGCTGGCCGGCAGCTGGCTGTCGATCGCCGAAGCGGTCAGCGTGCATACGCTGTCCTGCTTTCCGGTGGCCGCCTTCGGCACCGAGCGGCAGCGCAAGATGCTGCCGGACATGCTCGGCGGGGATCTGCTCGGCGCCTACTGCCTGTCCGAGCCGCAGGGCGGTTCGGACGCCGCGAGCCTCGCCACCCGGGCGGTCGCCGACGGCGACGAGTGGGTGGTCAACGGGACCAAGGCGTGGATCACGCACGGCGGCACGGCCGACTTCTACAACCTGTTCTGCCGCACCGGCGGGCCCGGCGCCCGCGGCATCTCCTGCCTGCTGGCCGACGCCGCCACGCCCGGGCTGCTGCCGCAGCCGCGGGAACGCCTGATGGGTCTGCGTGCCGCGGCGCCGGCGCAGATCGTCCTGGAGAACGCCCGGGTGCCGCGCGACCGGCTGGTCGGTGCGGAGGGCGAAGGCTTCGCCATCGCCATGCAGGCCCTCGACGCGGGGCGTCTCGGCATCGCAGCCTGCGCGGTCGGCCTGGCACAGGCCGCGATCGACTACGCGACGGGGTACGCGAAAGAGCGTGACCAGTTCGGCCGGCCGATCGGGCGGTTCCAGGGCGTCGGTTTCATGCTCGCCGACATGGCCACCCAGGTGTCGGCGGCCCGCGCGCTGCTGCTCGCGGCGGCCCGGCTCAAGGACGCAGGCCGGCCGTTCTCCATCGAGGCGGCGAAGGCGAAACTGTTCGCCACCGACGCGGCGATGCGGGTCACCACCGACGCGGTCCAGGTCCTCGGTGGGTACGGCTACGTCGCCGACCACCCGGTGGAGCGCTGGTTCCGGGAGGCGAAGCTGCTGCAGATCGTCGAGGGCACCAACCAGATCCAGCGGTTGGTGATCGCCCGCTCGATGACCGGCTGATCCGCCGCCTTCCTGCCGGGCCGGTCGCCGACCGGTCCGGCCCTACGGGCAAGTAGTGTGACGGCCGTGGAAGAGATCGACCGGGCGATCGTGTCGGCCCTCACCGCGGACGGCCGGTTGTCCTACACCGACCTGGCCGAGCGGGTGGGGCTGAGTGTCTCCGCCGTGCACCAGCGGGTCCGCCGCCTCGAACAGCGCGGTGTGATCGCCGGCTACGCCGCCCGGGTGTCCTACGAGGCGCTCGATCTGCCGCTGACGGCGTTCGTGGCGATCCGCCCGTTCGACCCGTCGCAGCCGGACGACGCTCCCGACCGGCTCGCTCACCTCACTGAGATCGACTCGTGCTACTCGGTCGCCGGTGAGGACTTCTACATGCTGCTGGTCCGGGTGAAGAGCCCCGCCGACCTGGAACGGCTGCTCCAGGAGATCCGTACCGGGGCGAACGTCACCACGCGGACGACGGTGGTGCTCTCCACGCCGTACGAGAACCGCCCACCCCGCATCGCCGACTGATCAGGACGCCGACCAGGCGGTCCACTTCTCCACATGGATACGCAGGAACGGGCCGGGCGGTGGCACCTCGGCGTACTGCGGGTAGCGGCCCAGCAGCGCCGGCTCCGGCTCCTCCTCGATGGTGGCGAGGCCGTCCGCCCGAACCCACCAGAGCATCGACCAGTCCTCGTCGTAGTGATCGGCCAGCACACTGACCCGCGGCTCGTGCGCGATGTTGGCCAGCCGCCGCAGCCGCCGGTGCCGCTTCGGCTTCCCGTCGACCGCCGTACTGATCACATCCCCGACCAGGGCGAACACGATCGGTACGAGATGCGGGGCGCCCTCCGGGGTGACCGTCGCCAGACGCGCCACCCGGGCCGTGGCGAACCGCTCGGCCGGAGTCATCGGCCGTTGAACTCGGCGATCGCGCTCTCCCACCGGATCAGCTTGGCTTCGACCACGCTCCACGGCCCCGACGGCAGCCACGTCGACGCCCGGTGCACCCCGGCTTCCGCCAGCTGCTCCAGGACGCGCGGATCCGCCGGGGCGGTGATCACCTGCACCTGGAGGGGCCGGTCCGCGCGGGCCCGCAACTCCGCGATCCGGCCCGGTACCGACGCACTGTAGTTGGGGAACCAGCCATCCCCGTACGCGAGCACCCGGTCCAGCACCGTCGGCCCCTCCCCACCGACGAGCACCGGCGGCCACGGCTTCTGCGCCGGCTTAGGCCACGACCAGATCCGGTCGAACTTGACGAACTCGGAACTGTAGGACGCCTCGTCCTGCGTCCAGATGGCCTGCATGGCCCGGACCCGGTCGCTCATCAGCCGCATCCGGGTACGCGGATCGGTGCCATGATTGGCCATCTCCTCCCGGTTCCACCCGGCGCCCACCCCGAACTCGAACCGCCCCCCGCTGAGGTGGTCGATCGAGGCCACCTCCTTGGCGGTGACGATCGGATCCCGTTCGGTGACCAGGCAGATGCCGCTGCCCACGCGCAGCCGCGAGGTAGCCGCCGCCGCAGCGGTCAGCGCGACGAACAGGTCATAGGTGTGCCAGTACTTGCGCGGCAGCTGCCCGCCACCCGGATAGACCGTCTCCCGGGACGCCGGGATGTGGGTGTGCTCGGCGAAGAAGATCGCATCCTGCCCACGCTCCTCAACCCGCCGGGCAACCTCACCGGGCCGCATCGCGTCATGAGTGGGAAAGTAACCAACACCAAACTCCACGCCGCGAGTCTATGTCCCACCCGCGCCCCGCTCCCGCCCCTCAGACTCCCAGGCCGCCACTTACCCCCGCGCCAGCCCTCGCCCGCTGCGGCCCCGCGCTGCCGACGCGCTTGTGCCGCACGTGGCCCGGCCCGGCACGCTGGCCGCCCGCGTGCCTCGGCGCGCCGCGTGCCTGCCCGCTCGGGGTCGCGTGTGGCTCGGCCCCGCGCCTGCGCGCTCGTGTGCGCATGGCCCGGTCCGGTGCGTGCCTGCCTCCGGGTCGCGCTTGCCTCGGTGCGGCGCCTGCCATGCTGTCAGCGATGAATGCCGATCATGTGGAAGCGGCGAAGACCGCGATGCTGGCCGCGCTGACTCCGGCGGCCGAGGCCGATTGGGGCGTGGCGGCGGGAACGCTGGAGTGGAGCTGCCGGGAGACGGCCGCCCACATCGCGCACGACCTTCTCGCCTACGCCACCCAGCTCACCGCCCGGGCCGACGACGCCTACCTGCCCCTCGACCTGACCGTCCGTCCCGAGGCGACGCCGCCGCAGATCCTCCAGATCGCCGCCGCGAGCGCCGACCTGCTCGGCGTCGCGCTGCGCGCCGCCGGCCCGGACGCCCGGGCATGGCACTGGGGCCCCACCGACCCCTCCGGTTTCGCCGCGCTCGGGGTCAACGAGATCCTGCTGCACACCTACGACATAGCCAACGGCCTCCACCTCGCCTGGCAGCCGCCGCCCCCGCTATGCGCCGCCGTCCTCACCCGCCTCTTCCCGAACGCACCCGGCGGCGACCCGGTGCACGCACTGCTCTGGTGCACCGGCCGGATCTCGCTGCCCGACCGCCCCCGCCTCACGTCCTGGACCTTGCGAGCAGCCGTCGACTAACGACGCGCCCGAGCCGCTCACCCGCGCGTCTGCCGAGGCCGGTCACGGCTTGCGGGGGCGGCTGGCCGGGCCGTCCGGCGGCGCGTTCGCTAATCCCGGCCGGGGCGTGAGGGCTGCGGTTTTCTGCGCGGCACGCGCGGCGCGACCATCTGCCTGGGCCCGGCGGGCGCCGATCGGCCTTGAGTGGCAGGTGGTCGCGGGGTGGCTTGGGGACCTTTCGTGGCCCGTACCGATGATGGGGTTAAAGGCCGTAAGTCTTTCCGATGATGTCGCGCTGGATTTCGCTGGTGCCGCCGTAGATGGTGGAGACCAGGGTGGCGCGGACGTGGCGCTCCATGTCGTATTCGCTGGCGTAGCCGTAGCCGCCCATCATCTGCATGCCTGCGAGGGCTGTCTCGCGCGCGACCTCGGTGGTCTTCAGCTTGACCATCGAGCTCTCGCGGGGCAGCACCTTCGCCGGGTCGCGGTCGACCAGCTGGGCGGTGCGGTGCACGAGTAGCTTGCAGCACTCGATCTCGGTGGCCAGGTCGGCGATGCGGTGGCGCAGGACCTGGAAGCTGCCGATCGGGCGGCCGAACTGTTTGCGCTGCTTGATGTAGTCGAGGGTGTCGTCGAAGGCGCGCTGGGCCGTGCCGAGCATCAGGCCGGCTAGGATGAGCCGCTCCACGTTGAGGCCGGCCATCAGCTGCCACCAGCCGCCGCCGACCGTGCCCACGACTGAGTCGGCGGGTAGTGCGCACTCGGTGAAGTACAGGTCGTTGACCTCCTTGCCGCCCATCGTCTGGATGCCGGAGACGCGCAGGCCTGGGGTGTCGGCCGGGACCAGGAACATGGTCAGGCCGTCGTGGTCGCCGGCGGCACCGCCGGTGCGGGCGACCAGGAGGATCGCGTCGGCGAAGTGGGCGTTGGAGCACCAGGTCTTCTGGCCGTTGATCACATAGCCGCCGTCTGGGCCGGGTGCCGCGCGGCAGGCCAGCGCGGCGACGTCGGAACCGGCCTCGGGCTCGGACATGGCGATGGAGAACGTGCGGCCGGACGTCAGGCCGCCGAGCACCGTCTTCTTCTGCGCCTCGGAGCCGGAGCGTTGCACGGCGGACGCGACGATCGCGGAGGTGGCGAAGCCGCCGACGGGCAGCAGGCCGTAGCCGATCCGCTCCAGGAACAGACAGGTGTCGACCATGCCGCCGCCGGCTCCGCCGAACTGCTCGGGGATGGCCACGCCGAGATAGCCGAGATCGGCGAGTTTCTGGTACGTGTCCTGGTGATGGGCGTGGCGACCGTGGTCGGTGAGGGCGTCCCGCTGCGCGCGGGTGCCGGCCTCGCGGCGGCAGAAGTCGTCGACGGCGGCCGCGAAGGCGCGCTGCTCATCGGTCAGGTCCAGAATCATGTCGATCCCTTCTGCGGATACGCCCAGTTCGGAGCGGGTATTGACAGCCACCGTAGCATATCAAATATCAAATCTGGGAGGCGTGATGAGCCGGCTGCGTTCCCTTTCTCCAGCCACCGAGGAGCTGCTGGGGGAGTACGAGATCTCGGGTACCGAAGCGGTCCGGGAGGCGGTCACCCGGGCCCGGGCGGCCGCGACCTGGTGGGCCGGGCTCAGCTACCGGGCACGCCGGGATCGGCTGCTGAGCTGGAAACGGGCGATCGCCGCGGGCGTCGACGAGCTCGCCTCGCTGATCCGCGCGGAGACCGGCAAGCCGCAGGGTGACGCCGTCCTCGAGGTGATGCTCGCCGTCGAGCACCTGGACTGGGCGGCCCGCAACGCCGGGCGGGTGCTGCGCCGCCGCAAGGTGCGCAGCGGCCTGCTCGCCGCCGATCAGGGCGCCGCGCTGGAGTATCGGCCGCTCGGCGTGATCGGCGTGATCGGCCCGTGGAACTATCCGGTGTACACACCGCTCGGCTCGGTGTCCTACGCCCTCGCCGCCGGCAACGCGGTGGTCTTCAAACCCAGTGAGTACACGCCGGGCGTGGGGGCCTGGCTGGCCGGCGCGTGGGCCCGGGCGGTGCCGGAGCACCCGGTGCTCCAGGCGGTGTTCGGCGCCGGGGAGACCGGTGCGGCACTGGTCGACGCGGGTGTGGACAAGGTGGCCTTCACCGGCTCGGCCGCCACCGCCCGCCTCGTGATGGCGGCCTGCGCCCGCCGGCTCACCCCGATCGTCGTCGAGGGTGGCGGCAAGGACGCGATGATCGTGGCGGCGGACGCGGACCTGGACGCGGCCGCCCGGGCTGCGGCGTTCGGCGGGTTCGGCAACGCGGGCCAGACCTGTGCGGGCGTCGAGCGTGTCTTTGTGGTTCAGGCCGTTCACGCCGACTTCCTGGACCGGCTGGCCACCCTGGCGAAACAGATCGAGCCCGGGCTGGCGTACGGGCCGATGACCACACCGGAGCAGATCAAGGTGGTCCGCGCCCACGTGACGGAGGCCCTCGCGAGCGGCGGCCGGGCGGTCGTCGGCGGGCCGGATTCGGTGCAGGCGCCGTTCGTGCATCCGGTCGTCCTCACCGATGTGCCACCACGGAGCGCGGCGGCGACCGAGGAGACCTTCGGTCCGGTGCTCGTGGTCGACCCGGTGGCCGACCTGGACGAGGCCGTCGAGCGTGCCAACGCCACCCGCTACGGCCTCGCTGCCTCGATCTTCTCCGCCGACCGGCAGGCCGCGGCGGCGCTGGCCCGCCGCCTGCGCGTGGGTGCCGTCTCGATCAACTCGGTGCTCGGGTTCGCGGCGGTTCCGTCCCTGCCGTTCGGCGGAGTGGGTGACTCCGGGTTCGGGCGTATTCACGGTGCTGACGGGCTGCGCGAGTTCAGCCGGGCGCAGTCGGTCACCTGGAAGCGGTTCTCGGCGCCGATCGACCTGATGCGGCTGGATCGCGATCCCGCGGCGCTGGAGCGGGCTCGCCGCCTCTTCCGCTTCCGGCACGCCCGGGGCGCGGGGTGAGGGCGGCCGGTGTCAGTCCCAGATGCCCAGGTCGTCCAGGTGCTTGATCAGCAGCTGTGCGCCGTCGGTGAAGTGCCGGGTCATCACCGCGCGAGCCGTCGCCGGATCGGGCGCGGCGAACGCCGCCAGCAGTTCCGCGTGGTCGTCGCGCACCCCGGCGCGCCAACCCGGGTCGGCGGCGTAGAAACGGGCCGGGGTGTAACGGGTCGCCACGTGCAGGAACCAGCTCAGCTTCCGAGCCTGCGCGATCAGGTTGATGCCGCGGTGGAAGGCGAACTCCAGATGCTCGATGTCGACCGTCCGGCGGGCCCGGATGGCCCGCAGCAGCAGCTGGTTGGTCATGGTCAGCTCGGCGAGCTGCCCCTCGGTGATCTGCTCGGCGACCCGGGCGGCCAGCTCTCCGGCGATGTTGCCCTGCAACTGGAACAGGTCGACCACGTCCTGCTTGGAGAGCGGCGCGACCACGTACCCCTTGCGCGGCTCCAACTCGACCATGTCCTCACCGCGCAGGGTGAGCAGTGCCTCGCGGACCGGGGTGATGCTGACGCCGAGTTGTGCGGCGACCTCCTCGAGGCGGATCCGGGTGCCCGGGCGCAGCTCGCCGGACATGATCCGGCCGCGCAGCGCGGCGGCCACCTCTTCGGACAGTTGCGGGCGCTCGACCGGCAACGCCATCTTCACCTCCGACGATTCAGCGGCTTACGGTATCAAATATCAAATAGGGGGCAAGAGTGATGCGGCTCGGCACGTCTTTGATGTACGCCGGAGACCCGCGCGCCGTCGCGGACGAGGTGGCCGGGTGGGAGAACGCCGGGCTCGACGTCGTGTGGGTCTCCGAGGCGTACGGGTTCGACGCGCCGACCGTGATGGGTTACCTGGCCGCCCGTACCGAACGGGTGGAGATCGGGTCGTCGATCCTGCCGTTGTACTCGCGTACCCCCGCGTTGCTCGCCCAGACCGCCGCCGGCCTGGACGCGCTGTCCCGGGGCCGGGCCATCCTGGGCCTGGGCGCCTCCGGCCCGCAGGTGATCGAGGGGTGGCACGGTGTGCCCTACGATCGGCCGCTCGCGCGTACCCGGGAGACGATCGAGATCTGCCGGGCCGCCTGGCGTCGTGAGGTCCTGGAGTTCGACGGCATCTACCGGTTGCCGCTGCCACCGGACCAGGGCACCGGCCTCGGCAAGCCGCTGAAGATGCTGACCAGGCCGGTCCGCGAGCGCATTCCGATCCACGTGGCCGCCCTCGGCGACCGTAACGTCAAGATGACCGCCGAGCTGGCCGACGGCTGGCACCCGTTCCTGTACATGCCGGAGAAGGCCACCGGGATCTGGGGCGGCGCCCTGGCCGCCGGCACCGCGCGCCGGTCCACCGAGCTCGGTCCGCTCGACGTGGTGGCCGGGGGACCGGTGGCGATCGGCGACGACGTGACCGGCCTTCGTGACCTGGCCCGCCCGATGATCGCCCTCTACGTCGGCGGGATGGGCGCCCGCGGCCGCAACTTCTACCACGACCTGGTCAGCCGGTACGGTTATGCCGCCGAGGCCGACAAGATCCAGGAGCTGTATCTGTCGGGCCGGAAGGCGGAGGCGGCCGCCGCGGTCCCCGCCGAGTTGCTGGAGCGGACCAGCCTGATCGGCCCGGAGTCGTATGTGCGGGAGCGCATCGCCGCCTACGCCGAATCGGGTGTCACCATTCTCAACGTGACCCCGATCGGCGAGGATCCGGCCCGCCTGCTGGCCCGGGTGAAGGAGCTGTTGTGACACGTCACCTGGACCGCATCGCCCGCCTCGACCCGGTTCGCGACCACCTGGAGATCTACCAGATCTCGGCAGGGCTGGAGTTCCCCTGGGACTACACGCGTGCGCTGGAGTTCGCGCTGTTCCGCACCTACTGCGTGCCGAGCATCTCGCGGCTGCTCGCCGCCACCGGCGAGTTCCGGGACCGGCCGCAGAAACGCTACGACGACACCGCCCTGCTGATGGCCGAGGTCGCCGCGCACGGGTACGACTCGCCGCGCGGCAAGGAGGCGCTGCGGGTGATCAACCATGCCCACGGCCGGTATGCGATCAGCAACGACGACATGCTCTATGTGCTCTCCACGTTCGTCTACGACCCGATCGACTGGCTCGACCGGTACGGCTGGCGGCCCCTGCACGAGAACGAGCGACTGGCCGCCTTCCACTACTACAGCGAGGTCGGCAAGCGGATGGGCATCCGCGACATCCCCGGCGACTTCGCGGCCTACCGCGACTTCAAGCAGGAGTACGAGCGGCGCGAATTCGTCTTCTCCGAGACCAACCGGGAGATCGGCCAGTACACCGTCGAGCTGTTCGCGCGCTGGTTCCCGGCTTTTCTGCGCCCGGTCGTGCGATTGGGCGTACGCGGCATGCTGGACGAGCCGGTGCTGCGCGCCTTCGGGTTCCAGCCCGCGCCGCGCTGGGTCTCCGCGCTGGCGAGCGCCGGGCTGAAGGCGCGGTCGCGGGCGTTGCGGTGGTTCCCGCCGCGCCGTGCATCGGTGCTCGGCGTCGCGCCGGGCAACCGCACCTATCCCGGCTATCCGGGCGGCCGCGGCCCGGCCGACCTCGGCGCGCCGGCCGCCCCCGCGGACCTGCCCGCCGAGTACCTGCGCCGGGGTTGACCGGCTCCGCTGCGCCGCGAATCGGCCGGGTCCGCGGCGCAGCGGACGTCGCGGACCGGAGGCTCCCGGCGTGGTGTACCGCGTGGCCGCTACCAGGGCACCGGGCCGCTCTCGCTGAAGAACTGGCCGGTGGGTCCGTCTCCGTCGAGCGTGGCCAGGCGCACCACGACCGCGGCGCCCTGCGCCGGGGTGAGGAACCCGGTGTGGTTGTTGATGTCGGTGTCGACGTAGCCGGGATCGGCGGCGTTGACCAGGATGCCGTCCTTGCGCAATTCGTTGGCGTACTGCACGGTCAGTGCGTTCAGCGCGGTCTTCGACGGCGAGTACGCGGCCGACGCCAGCAGCCCCGCCAGCGGCCCGTCGGGGTCGGCGGCGATGGTCAGCGACCCGGCAGTGCTGCTGACGTTGACGATGCGCGCGGCCGGCGAGCGTCGCAGCAGCGGCAGCACGGCATTGGTCACCGCGATCACCCCGAAGACGTTCGTCTCGAACACCGCCCGGACCATGTCCAGGCGAACCGTGCTCGGAACCTGGTCGTGGGCGTTCTCCGGCGAGACCTGCCCGGAACCGGTGATCGCCGCGTTGTTGACCAGCACGTCGAGGTGGTCGAAGCGGTCCTCGACCCACCGCACGGCCTGCTGAATGGTGGCCGGGTCGGTGACGTCCAGGATGACCGGATGGGCGTCGCCGCCTGCCGCACGCACCTCCGCGGCCGCCTGCTCACCGCGCTGCGGGTTTCTGGCGCCGATCAGGATCGTCACGCCGGCTGCGGCGAGCTGCTCGGCGGTCGCGCGGCCGATTCCCTTGTTCGCGCCGGTGATCAGCGCCACCTTCTGGCGGGTGGTGTCGTCGTTCATGACCAAGCTCCTGTGTCCGGGTGGATCTGTCCAACCCGGGACGAGGCAGCCGGGCCGTTCTGTGACATGCGACCGGCGGTCACCTCCGATGTCACAGGCGGCCCGGCTGTCTCGTCCCGGGTAGTGACGGCAGGGCCAACGACGGCACGGCCAACGAAGGCAGACAGACGCAGACGTCGAGAGGGTGCTTGTTATGCGGGTGTTCGTGGCGGGCGGGACCGGAGTACTGGGCCGGCGCCTGGTGCCACAGCTGACTGCGCGTGGTCACGAGGTGACCGCGACGACAAGGAGCGCGGCCAGGCTCGAGCCGCTGAAGCGGCTGGGCGCCGAGGCGGTGGTGATGGACGGGCTGGACGCCCGGTCGGTGGGCGAGGTGGTGGCGCGGGCACGGCCGGAGGTGATCGTGCACCAGATGACCGCGATCTCCGGCAAGCCTGACATCAAGCACTTCGACCGCTGGTTCGCCACCACCAACCGGCTGCGTACCGAGGGGACCGACCACCTGCTGGCCGCCGCCGAGGCCACCGGCGTGTCCCATGTCGTCGCGCAGAGCTACGGCTCGTGGAACGGCATCCGCGAGGGTGGCTGGGTGAAGACGGAGGAGGACCCGCTGGACCCGACGAGCACGGGCAAGGGGGCGGCCGCGATCCGCCACCTCGAGGACGTGGTCGTCAAGGCGGGAGGCGCGGTCCTGCGGTACGGCGCCTTCTATGGCCCGGGGGCCACCGACGATCAGGTCGAGCTGGTACGCAAGCGGCAGTACCCGGTCATCGGAGACGGCGCCGGCTACAGCTCGTGGGTGCATCTGGACGACGCCGCGGCCGCCACCGTCCTGGTCGTGGAGCAGAAGGCGACCGGCGTGTTCAACATCGTCGACGACGAGCCGGCCCCGGCCCGTGAGTGGCTGCCGTACCTGGCCCGGTGCGCGGGTGCCGGGAAGCCGATGCGGGTCCCGGTCTGGCTGGCCCGGCCGCTGGCCGGAGAGGTGGCGGTGACGATGATGACCGAGGGGCGTGGCTTCTCCAACGCCAAGGCCAAGCGGGAACTCGGCTGGCGGCTTCGATACCCGTCGTGGCGGCAGGGTTTCCGGGCGGAGCTGGCGTGAGGCGGGCCGAGGAGTTCGTACGGCTGCGGCCACTGCTGTTCGCCATCGCCTACCGGATCCTGGGCAGCGTGAGCGAGGCCGAGGACGCGGTCCAGGAGACGTGGCTGCGGTACGAGGCGTCGCCGACCCGGCCCGCGTCGGTCAAGGCGTTCCTGTCCGCCACGGTGTCGAGGATCGCGATCGACGTGCTGCGCTCGGCACGCGTACGGCGGGAGGAGTATGCCGGGCGATGGTTCCCGGAACCGCTGCTGGACGACCCGTACGAGGATCCGCAGCGATCCGCGGAGCTGGCCGACTCGGTGTCGATGGCGGCACTGCTTCTGCTGGAGCGGCTCAGCCCTCTCGAACGCGCGGTCTTCGTGCTGCGGGAGGTGTTCGCGTTCGGCTTCCCGGAGATCGCGTCGGCGGTGGGGCGCTCGGAGGCGGCGTGCCGCCAGCTCGCGGTGCGGGCACGCCGCCACATGGACGCCGGACGCCCCCGCTTCCAGGCCGACCGGAGGGAGCGGGCCGAACTCGCCGACCGTTTCTTCGGCGCCTTCCGGGACGGGGACCTCGGCGGACTGCGCGAGCTGCTCGCGGCCGACGTGCGGATGGTCGGCGACAGCGGCGGCAAGGCCCCGTTGTGGGGCACGGGCGTTTTCGGCGCCGGCAACGTGGCCCGTGTGCTCACCTCGATCGTCGCGCCGTTCCTCCGGATCGGCGGCACCGTCGAGTCACGCGAGGTGAACGGCCAGCCGGGCGCGATCTTCCGCGACCGGGACGGCAGGGTCGTCAACACCTTGGCGCTGGACATCCTCGACGGGCGGATCCAGACGATCCGCGCGGTGATCAACCCGGACAAGCTGCGGCACCTGGGCCCGGTGGCCGACGCCTGGGCGGTCGTACGCGAGGCGAACCAGGCCCGCCGGGCCACCGCCTAGCCGGCGGCGAGCGGTTTGCGGCGGCGGGCCAGGCGCTTGCGGAAGTCGCGCAGGTAGAGGTCCTTCGGGGCGTGCCGGACGCGGGCCGGCAGTCGCGGATAGACGGTGGCCGTGCCGCTCAGCACCCGGTCGAGGAGCTGCTGCCGGCGCGGTGACCAAGGGTAGCCGTAGCCGTCGCGGATCGGCTCCGGGAGCAGGCCGATGGTGACGAACCGGTTGATCGGGACGGCCGGCCGCAGCGCGACGGGCAGACCCTCCGGCCAGAGCAGGGTGTTGGCGATCCGCCGGGCGGTGTCGTTGACCTCGACGGTGGCGGTCATCCGGTTCCAGTACCGCGTGAAGGCGTCCCGGTCGGCCGGCCAGGCGGACTCGGGGCAGCCGATGGCGGTGGCGAGCACGCTGTACTGCCGGTAGCAGGCGTCGGCCTCGGCCGGGGCCAGCGGGCCGAAGACGCGCTCGTAGAGCAGCATCGCGGTGTCGAAGAGGGTGGCGTTGACCCAGACCTGCAGGTCGGGATCGTTCGCGGTGTAGCCGGGGCCGATGACCCGGGCGTGCATGGCACTGACCGCGCGGCTGACGGCGCCGGCCTCTTCGCGGGTGCCGTAGAGGACGCCGTAGACGTAACTCATCGTGGTGCGCAGCCGGTCCAGGGGGCGGGCGGCGAAGGAGCTGTGGTCGTGCACGCCCTGGGCGACACCGGGGTGGGCGATCTGGAGGAGGGTGGCGCGTCCGCCGCCGGTCAGCAGCAGCCCCTCACCGGCCACCCGGCGGATGACAGCGGAGTCGTCGAAGAGGCCTTCATCCATGGCAGTCACTGTAATCCTGGATTAACTTACGACGAGGACCGGCTTGACGGCACGGCCGGCTGTGGCGTCGCGGGCGGCGGTTTCGATCTCCGCGAACGGGTACTCGGTGATGATCTTCTCGATCGGGAGCAGGCCGCGGCGGTGCAGGTCGATCAGCTGCGGGATGAAGGACGCGGGCACCGCGTCGCCCTCGATGACGCCGCGGACGCGCAGGCCGTTGGTCATCACGGTCATGATGTCGATCTCGGCCTTGGCGCCGATGCCGACCAGTGCCAGCGTGCCCTGCCGGCGCAGCGCGCGCAGCGCCCGGTCGATGACGTCCGGGCGTCCGGTGGTGTCGATGGCGTAGTCGGCGCGACTGTTGAGCAGGTCGGGCACCGCCTCGGCGGCGCCGAACGAGGAGGCGAGTTCACGGCGGGCGGGCACCGGGTCGACGGCGATCACCGTGCAGCCACGAGCGACCGCGGCCATCACAGCGCTCAGGCCGACGCTGCCGGCACCCAGGACGAGCACCGTCGAGCCGGGCGCAGGGTCCAGGACGTTGAGCACGGTGCCGGCGCCGGTCTGCACGCCGCAGCCGAGCGGGGCGGCCAGCACGGGGGAGAGGTCGCTCGGGACCTTCACGGTGTTGCTCGCATGGGCGAGGGCGTACGTGGCGAAGCTCGACTGGCCGAAGAAGTTGCCATGGACGACCGATCCGCCGCGTGACAGCGGGCTGCTGCCGTCGGCCCGCGTGCCACGGGAATTCAGGCCGCTGTGCAGGCAGTACGCGGGAGACGCGGCCAGGCACTGTGGGCATTCGCCGCAGCTGCGGTAGCTGAGGCAGACGGTGTCGCCGGGCGCGACAGTCGTGACGCCGGAGCCGACCGCCTCGACGACGCCGGCGCCCTCGTGTCCGAAGACCATCGGCGTCAGCGGCCAGGAGCGCCGCATGATCAGGTCGGTGTGGCAGATGCCCGCCGCGGTGATCCGGACCAGGATCTCGTCCGGGCGCGGCTCCTCGATCTCGACGTCGTGCAGCGTGAACGGTTCGCCGGGTGCCTCCACCAGCGCTGCTACCGCCCGCATCAGTCGCGTTCGAGGAAGAAGTAGTAGAACCGGTCGCCGTCCTGTACGCCCTTGCCGTTCATCACGCCCAGCACGGTGCGTTCGTCGACCCGCTTGAAGTGGTCGAGCACCGGCTTGCCGTCGTAGACCATGGTGGCCGTCACCTCGCCGCGGAACTCCACCATCCACAGCGAGGCGCCGCCGCCGGCGAGTTCGCTGTTCACATACAGCTCGCCGGAAGCGTCGCGGCAGACCAGCGGGGCCACCTCGGCGAGCGAGGTGAACGTCTTGCCGTACCACCCGATCTCGGCAAGCGTGCCCTCGAAGCGGTGGCCGGTGACGAACTCGCCGCCCTTCCAGGTGCCGATGAGCTCCGACGTCGGGACGGCCGGAAGGGCCGCCCAGATCTGGTCGAGTTCGTCCGGGTCCGCCTTGCCGCCGTCCCGGCGGATCTCAGCGATGCGCGTACGGGGATCCATCTGACAACAATTGCAAAAAGTGTCAGCGAAGGCCAGGGGTGCCGTGCACCACCACGTCGGTGAGCCGGCGCAGCAGCCGCAACGCCTCGGCGCGGTCGTCGAGTTGCAGGGCGATCCCCTTCGCCCCGTAGAAGAGCACCTGCGCCACGTCGCCGAGCGGCCGGTCCAGCACGGACAGCAGGGCGGCGATCATCGTCTGCTCGAACGACGCCCAGTGGTCGCCGGCCCGCGCCCGGGTCTCGTCGATGAGCTCGGCGTCGAACCGGGCGCCGTCGCGAGCGCGGCGCGGCAGGTGCATGTCGATCACGACGCCGAGCACGGCGGCCAGCCGCTCGGTGATCTCACCGGGCTTGCCGGCCTCGGCGCGGGCCCGCCGGGCCAGGTCGTCGAGTCCCCACTGGACGGCCGCCCGGAAGACCTCCTCCTTGTTGCGGTAGTACTGGTACAGAGCGGGCCGTGACACGTCCGCGGCCTGGGCGATGGTGTCCATCGAGGTGCGGCGGTAGCCGTACCGGGCGAAGCAGACGATCGCGGCCCGCATGAAGTGATCCCGCCGCACTTCGGTGAGCTCTGGCACGGTCACCAAGATATAAGCCGCCCGGCACGGCGCGTGAGACGGCAACGAGCACCGCGTCGTGGTCCGGGCAGGCCGGCGTGGCGATCGGTCAGAGATCGGCGCGGGTGCACTCCGTGACGTACGGCAGGTCGTAGGAGGCCCGGCCGAGCAACGCCGGGTGGGTCGTCATCAGCTGGCGGACCTGGGCGAGCACCGCGGCCCGCTCGTCGGCCGGGAGCAGGATGATCCGGCTGCGGGAGGCGACCAGATCGAGCAACTCGTCCGGTTTGACGGTGTGCGTCCAGTCGAAGGTGGTGGTCTCGGCCGGCCCGAACGGCGCGGTAATCCGGGGACCGCGGCCGGTTTCGGCACCGCCGATGATCACACCGAGCCGCCGCACCCAGTCGGCGCGTTCATCGCGGTGGTTCCAGATCAGGCCGAGCCGGCCGCCGGGGGTCAGCACGCGGCTGATCTCCGGAAGGGCGCGTTCGCCGTCCACCCAGTGCCAGGCCTGGGCGACGAGCACGACGTCCACCGAGTGGCCGGGCAGCGGGATGCTTTCCGCGGTGCCCAGGTGGGCGGGCACGCCGGGCAGGACCCGGCGCAGCTCGGCGAGCATCTCCCGGGACGGGTCGACGGCGATCACGTCGAGGCCGCGGTCGCGGACCTGCCGGGTCAGCTTGCCGGTGCCGGCACCGAGGTCCAGCACCCGCGGTGCGCCGCCGGGCAGCAGCCAGTCGAGGGCCTCTCCGGGGTACGGGGGACGGCCGCGCTCGTACGCGCCGGCGGCCGCGCCGAAAGAGGAGGCGTGCTCGTTCACGGTGGTCCAGCGTATCCCGGATCCGTTCCCGCACTTCGTTTCAAAGCTGCCCGGAACGGGCACTTGATCATCCGTAAGCCCCACGAAGGAGGTATGACGATGAGCATCACCGACAAGGCCAAGAACAAGGCCGAGGAGCTCGCCGGCAAGGCGAAGCAGGGCGTCGGCGAGGCGACCGGCAACGACCGCCTCTTCGCCGAGGGCCAGGCGCAGGAGACCGCGGCGCACGCCAAGCAGGCGGGCGAGCACGTCAAGGACGCCGGTCGCGACGTCCGCGACGCCTTCAGCTGAGTCAGACGAGGAAAGGGCCCGGCATCCGCCGGGCCCTTTCTCATGCCTCCTGCTTGCGCCACCAGTCCTGGCCGGACTGCGGCAGCGTGTCGATCGGGTCGTAGTACGCGTACTGCTTGCTGAGCGCCTCGGTGTCCTCGGCCTCGATCGAGGTCCGGTAGTTCTTGGTCCAGTACGAGATGCCATGCTCCCGGTCGTAGTCGGCGATCATGTGCACCCACCGCTTGCCGACGAACGGGACGTCACAGACGATTCGCGGCGTCGCGTACCCGGGCAGGTAGCCCATCATGTCGTGCTGCAACTGCTGGGCGTGCCAGACCGGCACCCGCCAATGCTCCGCGTTCGGGATCATGTCGCACATGTAGAAGTAGTAGGGCAGGATGCCCGCTTCGCCCTGCAAGGCGAAGCACAGGTCCAGCAGGTCCGCGGTGTCCGCGTTGACACCCCGCATCAGCACACCCTGGTTGCGCACGTCCCGCACGCCGACTTCGAGCAGCGTACGCACAGCGCGCGCGACCAGCGGTGTCAGCGAGTTCACGTGGTTGACGTGGGTGTGCACGGCCAGGTTCACCCCGCGCCGCTCGGCGGTCACCGCGACCCGGTGCATGCCCTCCACCACGTCGTCCTGGAGCCAGTGCTGGGGCAGGCCCATCAGCGCCTTGGTGGCCAGCCGGATGTCACGCACGGTGGGCACCGAGAGCAACCCCATGAGGTATGCCTCGAGCTGCTTCCACGGCACGTTCGCCACGTCGCCGCCGGAGACCACGACGTCGCGTACCCCGGGGTGGGCCTTGAGGTAGTCCATGTGGGCCGCGTAGCGGTCCACCGGCTTCTGCAGGAGCTTGAGCTTCGACACCGCCGGCGTGCTGTTGCCGACCAGGTCCATCCGGGTGCAGTGCCCGCAGTACTGCGGGCAGGTGGCGAGCAGCTCGGCGAGCACCTTGGTGGGGTAGCGGTGGGTGAGGCCCTCGGCGACCCACATGTCGTGCTCGTGCAGCGAGTCGCGGCTGGCGTTGGGGTGTGACGCCCAGTCCTGCCGGCGGTCGGAGGCGACCGGGAGCATGTAGTTGCGGATCGGATCCGCCAGGAACGACGCCGTGTCCGGGGCCCGGTCGGGAACCATGGTGTTGAGCATCTGCGGCGGGATCAGCATCGACATGGTGGCCAGGTGCTGCTGGTCGGCCTCCAAGTCGGCGTAGAAGGTCTCGTCGAGCAGGTCGCCCATGACGGCGCGCAGCTGCTTGACGTTCTTCACGCAGTTGACCCGCTGCCACTGGGCGGACTGCCACTGGGCGGCGGTGACGTCCCGCCAGCCGGGGAACCGGGTCCAATCCGGCTCGATCAGCTCACGCCGCTGGTACTCGTAGGGCTGCACCGGTCCTCCTCAGGTAGCTTGTGGCCTCGATCAACGTACCGGAGAATTTCCGGTCTAGAAACTATGGCTGCGTAACATTTACGGTATAGCCGCCATGCGCGGGAGATGTTTCGAACGAGGGGGTTGGGAATGGCGGGGTCCGTGGGCCTGACGAGGGTGCTGGAGCCGGCCGGGGTGCTGCCCCAGGCGGCCTGGCGGCTGGACGCCTCGCCCGAGATCGGCCCGGACGAGGTGCGGATCCGGGTGCAGCGGCTCAACCTCGACGCCGCCAGCTATCGGCAGCTGGCCGAGAAGCATGAGGGTGACGGCGCGGCGATCCGGGCCGAGGTGCTCGAGATCGTCGGCACGCGCGGCAAGATGCACAACCCGGTCACCGGTTCGGGCGGCATGCTGATCGGCGTCGTCGACGAGGTGGGGCCGCAGTCACCGCTGCCGGTGAAGCCGGGCGATCGGGTGGCCACCCTGGTGTCGCTGACGCTGACCCCGCTGCGGATCACCGACGGGCTGGCCGGGTGGGACGGGCTCAGCGAGCAGGTCCCGGCCGAGGGCACCGCGATCCTGTTCGGCCGCTCGATCGTCGGGGTGCTGCCCGGCGATCTGCCCGCGGAACTGGCCCTCGCCGTCTACGACGTGTGCGGAGCGCCGGCGCTGGTCGACCGCGTTGTCGGTAAATATCAGGATCCGATGGTGCTGGTTCTGGGTGGTGCGGGCAAGAGCGGGTCGCTCTCCCTTGCGGCGGCCAAGCGCGCGGGTGCGCGTACCAAAGCGATCGTCGTCTCGGAAACGGAGCGCGACGCGCTCGAAGCAACCGGGCTCGCTGATGAGATCGCGATCGCGGACGCGCGTGACCCGATTGCGGTGGCCGTCGGTGAACCGGCGGACGTCACCGTGGTCTGCGTGGACGTGCCGGGCTGCGAGCACGGCGCGATCCTGGCCACCGCGCCCGGCGGCACGGTGATCTTCTTCTCCATGGCGACCAGCTTCTCGGCGGCCGCGCTCGGCGCGGAAGGCCTCGCTGCCGACGTGACCATGCTGGTCGGCAACGGGTACGTGCCCGGCCACGCCGACTTCGCGGTCGGGCTGCTTCGCGAGGTGCCCGCGGTGCGTGCGCTCTTCGAGGCCCGGATCGCGGCAGACTGACCGGCATGACTGTGTCTACCCGCGGCGGAAAACCGATGCAAAATCAAATGGCGGTCCGTTTCGTCAACGGTCGCTTCTACTCACCGGCCGACCCCCGTGCCACCGCCATGGTCACCACCGGCGACAAAATAGCCTGGCTGGGCCAGACCGCCGACGCGCCCGCCGCCGACCGCACCGTCGACCTGGACGGCGGCCTGGTCACGCCCGCTTTCGTGGACGCGCACCTGCACGCCACCGACACCGGCCTGGCGTTCGACGGCCTCGACCTGTCCGGCGTGCGTTCGGCGGGCGAACTGCTGGACGCGGTGGCGGCGTTCGCGGCCACCCGGCCGGCCGACGGTGTGGTGCACGGGCACGGCTGGGACGAGTCGACCTGGACCGAGCAGACCCCGCCGACCGCGGGCGAGCTGGAACGCGCCGGCGGCGGCCGGCGGGTCTACCTGTCCCAGGCGTCGGTGCACTCCGCTCTCGCCTCGGCGTCGCTGCTGCCGGCCGCGCGGGAGGTGGACGGCTACGACGAGTCCGGCTGGGTGCGCGAGCAGGCGCATCACGCGGTCCGGGCGGTCGCTCTGGGCTCGCTGACCGCGCAGCAGTGCGAAGCGGCCCAGCGCACGGCGCTGTCCAAGGCGGCGTCGATGGGCATCGCCGCGGTGCACGAGTGCGGTGGTCCGGGCACCTCCAGCGAGGCCGACTTCCGCTCGGTGCTCCGGCTCTCCGGCCGCGGCCTGCCCCAGGTGTTCGGCTACTGGGGCGAGCTGGGCGGCGTGCAACGGGCACGCGAGCTGGGCGCGCACGGCGCGGCCGGAGATCTGTACGCCGACGGCGCACTCGGTTCCCGCACGGCGTCGGTCCGCGCGCCCTACCTCGACGGCGACCACGGCTGCGGTGAGGCGTTCCTGACCGCCGAACAGGCCGCCGAGCACCTGCTCGACTGCGTCGGGGCCGGTTTCCAGGGCGGTTTCCACGCGATCGGCGACGCCGCGATCGAGACTGTCCTGGAGGGCTTCGCGTTGGCCGCCAAGCAGGTCGGTGTGGACAGGTTGCGCGAGGGGCACCACCGGATCGAGCACGTCGAGCTGATCGACAAGGCGATGATCGCTCGGATGGTCGAGTTCGGCGTGGTCGCCTCGGTGCAGCCGGTCTTCGACGCCCTCTGGGGTGGCGCCGACCGGATGTACGCCCAGCGCCTCGGCGTCGAACGTGCCCTGGCCAGCAACCCGATCGGCCAGATGCACGCCACCGGGGTGGCCCTGGCGTTCGGCTCCGACTCGCCGGTGACCGCCCTGGACCCGTGGGCGATGGTGCTCGCGGCCGCCGCGCCCCGCAACCCGGTCTACCGGATGACCGTGCGCTCGGCGTTCGCGGCGAGCAGCCGCGGTGGCTGGCGGGCCGCCGGTATCAGCGGCGCCGGGACCCTCGTCCCGGGCGCGTCGGCGACCTTCGCGGTGTGGGAGACGCCGGGCGGCGTCAGTGAAGGACTCCCGGCCCTGCTGCCGGACATCGAAGGTGCGGTGCCGGAACGGCCGATCTGCCGGCGCACCGTACTGCACGGCGACACGATATTCGAGTAAGGAGCACAACGACGTTGGCCGGGAAACTAGACCTCGATCCGCGGGTCGTGGCGCGCGCCAGAAAGCTGGCGGCACGGGCGGGACAGCCCGTCGTCGACCTGGCGCGCTCGCACACCACCGTCTCGGTGGAGCGTGCGGTGCTGCGCCTGGCCGGTGTGCGCGGCGCCGACGCGGACGGCATCCCCTGGGTGAACCGCCTGGTGGACGCGGTCCGCGAGGACGTCGGACTCGGCCACGGGGTGGCCGTCCCGGTGTTCCACGCGCTCGCTTCGACCGGCGTCGAGGATGTGACCGTGCTGGCGCAGAAGGCGGCGGCGGGCGCGGTGCGGTTCGCCGTCCCCGACAAGAAGGGCGAGATCACCGCGGCCCGCCGGGCCGCTTCCCGGGCCGCCCGCGCGGGCCTCAAACAGGTGGACCGGCGCCGCGCCGAGCGGGATCGGCTGATCAAGAGGTACGGCGACCCGAAGCAGCGCCCGTGGATCTACCTGATCGTCGCGACCGGCGACATCTACGAGGACATCCCCCAGGCGCAGGCCGCCGCCCGGGCCGGCGCCGACGTCATCGCGGTGATCCGGTCCACCGGGCAGTCGCTGCTGGACTACGTGCCGGAGGGCGCCACCCGGGAGGGGTTCGCCGGCACCTACGCCACCCAGGAGAACTTCCGGCTGATGCGGGCCGCGCTCGACGAGACGTCGAAGGAGCTGGGCCGCTACATCCGGCTCACCAACTACGCGTCCGGGCTGTGCATGCCGGAGATCGCCGCGCTGGCCGGCCTGGAACGGCTCGACATGATGCTCAACGACTCGATGTACGGCATCCTGTTCCGCGACATCAACCCGATCCGCACCTTCGTCGACCAGCGGTTCTCCCGGCAGGTGCACGCCCGCGCCGGGATCATCATCAACACCGGCGAGGACAACTACCTGACCACCGCGGACGCGGTCGAGGCCGCGCACACGGTGACCGTGTCGCAGCTGCTCAACGAGTTCTTCGCGCACGAGGCCGGTCTGGAGAACTGGCAGCTCGGCCTCGGGCACGCCTTCGAGATCAATCCGGACCTGCCGGACTCGTTCCGGCTGGAGCTGGCACACGCCCTGCTCGCCCGGGAACTGTTCCCGGACGCGCCACTGAAGTGGATGCCGCCGACCAAGCACATGACCGGCGACGTGTTCCGCGGCAACCTGCTCGACGGCTTCTTCAACCTGGCCGGCGCGCTGACCGGCCAGGGCATCCTGCTGGTCGGCATGATGACCGAGGCCGTGGTCACCCCGTGGCTCTCCGACCGCGACATCGCCCTGCAGAACGTGCGCTACGTGCTCAACGGAGCCGGGAATCTGCACGAGGACTTCACGCCCGGCCCGTTCATCCGCGGCCGCGCCGAGCAGGTCCTCACCGAGGCCATCGACCTGCTCGAACGCATCGTCGACGACACCCTGCTGGACGCGATCGCCGACGGGACCTTCGGGATCATGAAGCGCCCGGCGGACCGCGGCAAGGGCCTGGACGGCGTCGCCAAGCAGGACGAGGACTACTACAACCCGGTGACGGAGGGTCTTGAATGAGCATCGTCCGGCCGTACGGGGACGCGACCGGGGACGGGATGGTGCAGCTCTCCTTCACCCTGCCGATCCCGCACGACAAGCGCGCCGAGGGTGCCGCCGTCCAGCTCGCCGGCAAGATGGGCATGGACCCGGCGATGCTGGTGCACGCCAAGCAGATGGGCGACGGCTTCACCTTCTTCGTCGTCTACGGCAAGGTCAACCACCTGGTCGACACCGACAAGGTGCAGGTCGTCGAGCGTGACTTCCCGCTGCTCAGCGCCAAGGAGGTGAACGCCGTGATCAAGCGGCGGCTGCGGCGGCGGCTGAACGTGGTGGGCGCCTGCATCGGCACCGACGCGCACACCGTCGGCATCGACGCGATCCTCAACCTCAAGGGCATCGCGGGGGAGAAGGGCCTGGAGTACTACTCCGAGCTGTCGGTCACCAACATGGGCGCCCAGGTGTCGGTGCCCGACCTGGTCGAGACGGCCCGGGAGAAGAAGGCCGACGCGGTGCTGGTCTCCCAGGTGGTCACCCAGCGCGACGCGCACCTGCTGAACACCCGGGCCATGTCGGCGGCGTTCCGTGAGGCGCTGCCGGCCGGGAAACGGCCGCTGCTGATCGTCGGCGGGCCCCGGTTCGACGAGCTGATGGCCGGCGACCTCGGTGTCGACCGGATCTTCAGCCGCGGCACCACGCCACGGGAGGTCGCCTCCTACCTCGTACACGCCCTCGTCGGGAGCTCCTCATGATCACCGTGACCCACCGCCGCTACGTGCCCTACTCGCACGCCCACTACGCCGGGAACCTGGTCGACGGGGCGTACTCGCTCGGCCTGTTCGGCGACGTGGCCACCGAGCTCTGCATCCGGCTCGACGGTGACGAGGGTCTGTTCGCGTCCTACGACGACGTGCAGTTCAAGGCGCCGATCCGGGCCGGTGACGTCCTGGAGATCACCGCGGCCGTGGTGAAGATGGGCACCCGGTCCCGGAAGATCGAGTTCACGGTGACCGTGGTCTGCCGGGGCACCGAGGGGTCGGCGGCGCAGGTGCTGGAGGAGCCGATCGTGGCGACCACCGCGGTCGGGACCGTCGTCGTGCCGACCAAGCCGCAATGAACAGCGCGGTGTGCGTCGACGTCGGTTCGACGTACACCAAAGCCGCCAAGATCGACCTGCGCGACGCGCGACTGATCAGCCGGGCCGAAGTGCCCACCACGTCCGGAACGGACGTGCTGCACGGCCTGGACGCGGCGATCGCCGCCGTCGGCGGCGGAGACGAGCTGTATGTCTGCTCGTCCGCCGGCGGCGGGCTGCGGCTCGCCGTGATCGGGTACGAGGCCCTGGTCACCGCCGAGGCCGGCCACCGGGTCGGCCTCTCCGCCGGCGCGCAGGTGGTGCACGTGGCCTCCGGCCCGCTGAGCGGCCCGGACCTGACCGCGTTACGTGCCGCCCGCCCGGACGTGCTGCTGCTGGTCGGCGGCACCGACGGCGGCGACGCCGAGGTGCTGCTGCACAACGCGCGCCGGCTGGGGAAGGCGCGGATCCGGATCCCGGTCGTGCTGGCCGGCAACGCCGACGCCCGGGGTGACGCGCTCGCCGAGCTGGCGGGCGTGCCGGTGACCGCGGCGAGCAACGTGCTGCCCCGAATCGGCGTCCTCGATCCGGCGCCGGCCCGCGCGGCGATCCGCGAGGTGTTCCTGCGCCACGTGATCGGCGGTAAACGGCTGTCCAAAGGGCGGCGGTTCGCCTCGCTGGTGCGCGCCGCCACCCCGGACGCGGTCCTCGCCGGGGTCGAGCTGCTCGCCGACCTGACCGGCACCGGGGTCCTGGTGGTCGACGTCGGCGGGGCGACCACCGACGTCTACTCGGCCCTGGTGCCGGACGCGGAGAGCGAGAGCGGGCCGCGTCGCGACGTGGCCGGCACGCTGTGGCGCGCCCGTACCGTCGAGG
Source organism: Actinoplanes aureus (assembly GCF_015704865.1). Taxonomy (GTDB): domain Bacteria; phylum Actinomycetota; class Actinomycetes; order Mycobacteriales; family Micromonosporaceae; genus Actinoplanes; species Actinoplanes aureus. The sequence continues at coordinate 396,100 of NZ_JADQTO010000005.1, forward strand.
GCGACCTGGGCGTGGCGGTGGGCGCCGCCGGGACGCGGGCGGCCGCTGCCGCCGAGAAGCTGCCGTCGCCGACAGATGATCTCGAGCTCGCGGCCGCCGCGGCGGTGATCGCGTTGCGACGGCACGCCCGCGGCCACTCGCCCGGGCCCGGGCTGCCGCGCACCGCCGGGCGTGATCTTCGTGACGTCCGCCTCGTCGTGGGTTCCGGCGGAGTGCTGCGGCACGGCGGTGGTGATGACGTGCTCGGCGCCGTCCTCGCCGACGTGGGCGGCGGCTGGGCGCCACCGGAACGTGCCAAGACTGTGGTGGACGAGAAATACGTGCTCGCGGCCGCCGGGCTGCTCGCCGTGGATCATCCGCAGGTCGCGGCCGGTCTGCTCGGTAGCTCGATCCGGTACGGGTCATGACACGCCGATGAACGCGACACGCCGGAGCACGGAACTCCCGGTTGACAGGACGCCGGTACCTGGACGTACCGTCTTCAGGTCGTGTTCACGGCGAGCGGTTGTGATCCGCTTCGTCCCTCCACCCACTGGCCGCAGTCCTCGCTGGGGTCGCGCGTTCAGCCAGGTCCAGGGGGTGGAGGTGCGCGGGGCGGCGCGGACCGGGTCGCGTTCAGGTGGTCCCTCTGGGGTCCGATCATGGCCAGTAGACAACGGCACGGCGCGGGCATCCGGCGCGCGGCGAGTCGGTCCGAAGGTCATTGTGAGGTCACCGGAACCACCGGCCGGGGACAGACGGAAGCACCCGAGGGGCGTGGCTGAAACGTGGCCGCGCCCCTCCGTCGTCGCAGGCCACAGGCGGGTAGCCTGCGAGCCGTGGAAATGACGATGCCGCCGCCCGCCCTCGCCGACCCCGGCAGCACCCCCGCCGCGCCGCCCCGGCGGCCGCTGCGCCTGCCGGTGGCCGTGGCGCTGGCGGTGGCCGCGGGTCTGTCGCTGCTGCTGGCGCTGCCGCCGTACGACCTGTGGTGGCTCGCCCCGGCCGGGGTGGCCCTGCTCGCGGCGGCGACCCACCGCCGGCGCCTGCGGGCCGGGTTCGGCCTCGGGTTCCTCGCCGGGCTGGTGCTGTTCGTCCCCTTGCTGGAGTGGACCACGATCGGCGCCGGCTGGCTGCCGTGGATCATTCTCTCGCTCGCCCAGGCCGTCTTCCTCGGGCTGCTCGGCCTGACCGGGGCGTGGCTGTCGCCGCTGCCCGACCGGTGGCCGGCGCTGTGGCCGCTGCTCACCGGGCTGCTCTGGACCACCCAGGAGGCGCTGCGCGACCGGGCCCCGTTCGGCGGGTTCCCGTGGGGCCGGCTGGCGTTCAGCCAGGGCGACGCGCCGTCCCTGCGGCTGGCCGCGTACGGCGGGGCCCCGCTCGTGACGTTCGCCGTGGCGGCGGCCGGTGGCGCCCTGCTGGCGCTCGTCTGGCGGCACTGGAGGGCGGCCCCGGACCGGGCGCCCGGCACGCCGGACGGGCCACGACGGCGGGCCGCCGTGCTGCTCGCCGCGGGCGGGTTCGCGGCGATCGCGGCGGTCCTGATGGCCGGGCCGGCCGCGCTGCCGGTGGCCCGGCCGAACGCCGCGACCAGCACGATCGCCCTGGTGCAGGGCAACGTGCCCCGCCTCGGCCTGGACTTCAACGCCCAGCGCCGGGCGGTCCTGGACAACCACGTCAACGCCACCAAGCAGCTGGCCGCCGAGGTGGCCGCCGGCCGGCAGAAGCAGCCCGACCTGGTGGTGTGGCCGGAGAACTCGAGCGACATCGACCCGCTGCGCAACTCCGACGCCGCTGACCTCATCCAGTCCGCGGCCGACGCCATCGGCGCACCCGTCCTGGTCGGCACCCTGCAACGCACCGACGTGCCCGGCGACATCTACAACGTCGGCATCCTGTGGCGCCCGGGCACCGGCCCCGACCTGGACCAGCAGTACGAGAAGCGGCATCCGGTCCCGTTCGCCGAGTACATGCCGCTGCGCTCGATCGCCCGGCTGGTCACCGACAAGGTCGACCTGGTCCGCAACATGCTGCCCGGCGACGCCCCGGGCGTCATCGACACCGGGGCCGGCGGGGTGCTCGGTGACGTGATCTGCTTCGAGGTCGCCTACGACGGGGTCGTCCGCGACACCGTGACCGGCGGGGCCGAACTGCTCGCCGTGCAGACCAACAACGCCACCTTCAACGAGGCCGAGGCCCGCCAGCAGCTCGCCATGGTACGGCTGCGCGCCGTCGAACACGGCCGCGACGCTCTGATGGTGTCCACCGTTGGAGTGTCCGCTTTCGTCGGCACCGATGGAGATGTGCACGGTTCAACCGGTTTCAACACTGCTGCGGTGGTGGTCCGTGACATCCACCTAGGTGGACCGCGTACGCTGGCGACTCGTTCGGGCATCTGGCCCGAGGTGGTGGCCGTCCTCCTGACGGCTGTCGCGCTCGCCGGCGTGCTGCCCCTGCGCCGTCGGCGCGACAATGAAGGCAGCAACGGCGAGCAGGTTACGGAGGAACGGTGAGCGCGGCGGAAGGCTACCCCGGAGTCGGACGTGTCCTCGTGATCATCCCGACGTACAACGAGTCGGACAATCTCCGGGCGATCACCGAGCGGGTGCGTGAGTCGGTTCCCGAGGTGGACATCCTGGTCGCCGACGACAACTCGCCGGACGGCACCGGCGCCATCGCCGACGAGCTCGCCGTTCAGGACGACCACATCTTCGTGCTGCACCGGGCCGGCAAGGAAGGGCTGGGCGCGGCGTACAAGGCCGGCTTCGCGTGGGCCAAGGACAAGGGGTACGACGCGGTCGTCGAGATGGACGCGGACGGCTCGCACGCTCCGGAGGAGCTGTCGCAGCTGCTGGACGCGCTCGGTGACCACGACGTGGTGCTGGGCACCCGCTACATCCCCGGCGGCAGCGTGCACAACTGGCCGGTCCACCGGCTGCTGCTCTCGCGCGGCGGCAACATCTACATCCGGACCGCGCTGGGCATGCCGTTCAAGGACGCGACCGGGGGCTACCGGGCGTACCGGATCGGGGTGCTCGACGAGATCGACGTGGCGACCATCGCCTCCACCGGGTACTCGTTCCAGGTGGAGATGGCCTGGCGGGCGTACCGGCAGGGATTCCGGATGATCGAGGTGCCGATCACGTTCACCGAACGCGAACACGGCGTCAGCAAGATGAGCGGCAACATCTTCAAGGAACAGCTGCTCAGGGTCACTCTGTGGGGCGCGCAGGCACGCAAGGACAGCCTGCTGTCGCTGCTCAACCGCAAACCGCGACAGGGTTCCACCTGGCCGTGAGGTGGCATGCTTGACCCGGGCCTGGTCTCGTCTTGCGGGCCCGGGATTTCGGAGGACTAACAAATGCGGCGAAGCAGACTGGCCTACCTACCGATCGCGTTCCCGCTGCTGGCGTTCGCGGAGATCATGACCTTCCTGCTGGTGGCGTCCGCCATCGGCACCGGCTGGGCGCTGCTGATCGTCATCGCCTGCACCGTCGCCGGGTTCGCCCTGCTGCGCCGCGAGGGCATCCGCGGCTGGCACGCCTTCCAGGAGGCGGCCCGTACCGGCCGTCCACCGGGCTCCGAGGTGACCAACTCCCTGGTCGGCCTGGGCGGCGCCATGCTGCTGGCGGTCCCCGGCTTCATCACCGGCGTCGCCGGCCTGCTCCTGCTGCTCCCGCCCGGCCGCGTCCTGGCCCGCCGCGGGGTCGAGCGTTTCGCCCAGCGCAACCTCGGCGGCGCGGTCACCGGCGACCTGTTCGGCCCCCGCAAGGTCCGCGTCTACAGCGGCGACCCGGTCACCGTCGTCGTACCGGACGACGACCCGCGCCCGCCGGCCGGCGCCATCGAGGGGGAGATCGTCCGCTGAGGCGTACGCCGTCCCCACAGCATGCGAAAGGGCCGCCCCGGTGACCGGGGCGGCCCTTTTCGATGATTGCTCAGCGACCGCGGCGGGTGCGGACTTCCTGGAGCCGCTCGTTGAGAATGTCCTCGAGCTCGGCGATCGAACGCCGCTCGAGCAGCATGTCCCAGTGGGTCCGCGGCGGCTTCGCCTTCTTCTGCTCCGGCTCGCTGCCGTCGATCAGACGGGCCACGCTGCCGTCGAACTTGCACTCCCAGGTGGTGGGCACCTCGGCGTCGACGGCGAACGGAACCTCGAACTGGTGACCCTTGACGCAGAGGTACTCACGGGTCTGTCGGGGCGCAAGCTCGGTGTTACGGTCGGACTCGTAGCTGACTGCGCCTAGACGGCTGCCGCGCAGCATGCGTTCGCCCATGATCGGCTTTCCCCTCGCTCGTGGTGCTGCTCTCGTTGGTGTAACGAAAGGGGCGGCCGCTGGATTCCTGCGCCGCCAACTCTGCCTGGCCCGGAACCGCCGGTATCGGCGGTGTTAACGCTATGAGCGTAACCGGCCACACCCGTTACCCGGCAAACCGAACCGGCGTTCGAGCGGACCTTGGTCCACTTTACGGTCATTTGCCACATGTACGGGTAGTGCGATGTCGGTCACTCACTCTGATTCATCGGTAATTAACTCACCCATCGGTTAGCGGTCGGTCAGCAGCCGGTAGCGATCTGGTAGCGGATGACGCCCCGATATGCCCGTCCCGTCCGCACTTGCCGGGCGGTATACGTGAGAAATCTCGCCCTGTCGAGAGTCAGACGCGCCACTCGATCAACTGTCCCCGGAAGGCGTGGCCTGGGCGGGAGCCGCCGGGCGTCCCGCGCCCAGCGAGGCGAGCGCCGACGCCAGGTCGCTGACCTGCGAAGTCAGCTGGGCGGCGCGAGTCTGGGCGGCCTCCGCGTCGGCCCGCGCCGACGCCAGCCGGCGTTCCAGATCGGCGTGGTCGCGCGCGGCGCGTTCCAGATCCTCGACGGTACGGCGCAGCTCGTCCCGCGAAGCCAGCACGCCCGCCAGCTCCGCCCGCACGGCGGTCACCTCGGCGCGGGCCGACCGCACCGACTCCACCGCCTCGTCGCGCTCCCGGACGGCGGCGTCCGCACGCTTGCCGGCCGCCGTGGCCTCGGTGCGCGCCTGCTCCGCCGTGACCCGGAGCTCGTCCGCCTGCTGCCGGGCGGCCGACAGATCCTCTTTCGCGCGTTGCTGGGCGGCTTCCGCCGTACGCCGGAAATCGGACGCGTCCTTGAGCGCCGCCGCCAGGTCCCGCTCGGCGGCGTCGCGCTGCCCGCGCACCTCCTGGAGATCGCGGCGCGCTTCGGCCAGTTCCTCGGTCGCGGTGTCGCGTTCGGCCTCGGCCCGCTCGCGCAGCGCGGCGGCCGCGGTAGCCGCGCGCACCGCCTCGTCCCGCGCCGACGTCGCCTCCTGTGCGCGTTTGCCGGCCTCCTCGGCCGCGCGTTCCGCCTCCGCCGCCCGCTGCCGCGCCTCGTCGCGCTCCGCGGTCGCCGCCACGGCGATCTGCTGGGCCGCGGCAGTCGCGACGGCCGCCTGCTCCGCGTCGCGGCGCGCGTCGTCCCGCTCCGCGTGCGCGGCCGCCACCTGCCCGGACGTCTCCGCGCGTACCTCGGCCACCTGTCGCTCGACGCCGGCCGGCGACATCTCCGAATGCAGCGCCTCGGTGAGCGTGCCGACCAGGGTGTCCAGGCGGTCCACCACCTCCCAGGCCCGCGCCACCGACCCGGCCAGGCCGGGGGAGGAGCGGTGCCGCATCCGCACGTTGCGGGAGGCTCGCTGGCACTCGCCGTCGTTGTCACGGCAGTAGCGGAACGGGCGCCCGGCGGAGGCGCGTTGCGGGACGGGGCGACCGCAGTGCGCGCAGGGGCGGCTCTCGGTCTCGGATTCAGGCGCGGCAGTCATAGCGACGTCAACCCTAGGCGTGCCGGTGGCTCACGCCCGGCAACCACACCGGCCCGGTGGGAACGGTGTTCGCCATCGCTTTCGCCTACACCATTTGGAGGTACGGGTTCGCGCCGTCACGCCCCCTTTTCGGCCGTCCCCGCCGGCCCGCGCGAGCCGGCTGCCACTTGCGGCCCCAGCGCGACCGCCGGGAAACAGCACCGGCCCGGCGGTCGCGCGGGGGCCGGAAAGCGCCGCGTGGCCGCGGGGGGAGAGCGGGGACGGCGCCGGTTCGGCGGGACGGCCGGTTGCGCGTACCGCGAAGGGTCTGATCGATGAGGGGGTCGCGGCCGCGGCCTCAGCCGCGCACCTGGATCGCGCCGGAGCCGGCGTCCGCGTCGCGCAGGGAGCCGCACAGGCCGGCCAGCTGCGCGATGATCTCGGCGGGATCGCCGTGGCTGTCCAGCAGGCGCACCTCGGCCGGGTCGAGCCCGGGCACCTGGACGTGCGAGATGAGCGGGTGCAGCGGCCGCCGGTCCACCTCGCCGGCACCGAACAGCTCCTCGTGCAGCTTCTCGCCCGGTCGCAGGCTGGAGAACTCGATGTCGACCGGCACCGGCGCCAGCCGGGCCATCTGCCGGGCCACCTCGGCGATGCGCACCGGCTCGCCCATCTGCAGGACCAGCGCCTCGCCGCCCCAGCCGATGGCGGCGGCCTGGATGACCAGGTGGACGGCCTCCTGGGTGGTCATGAAATAGCGGGTCACGTCCGGATGGGTGACCACCAGCGGGCCGCCCGCCGCGATCTGCGCGCTGAACGCGGTCAGCACCGAGCCCCGGCTGCCCAGCACGTTGCCGAACCGCACGCTGAGGAACGTGGCGCCGGTGGCCGCCGCCGTGTACGCGGTGAGCCGTTCGGTGATCCGCTTGGAGTAGCCCAGCACGCTGCACGGGTTGGCTGCCTTGTCGGTGGAGATGTTGACGAACCGCTCCACGCCGGCCGAGGCTTCCAGCACGGTCAGCGTGCCCCAGATGTTGGTCTTCACGGCCTCGCCCGGGAACCGTTCGAGCAGGGGAAGGTGTTTGAGCGCCGCGGCGTGGAACACCACCTGCGGGCGCCGGTCCCGGAAGATCGCCTGGATGGCCGCCGGGTCGCGCAGATCGGCCAGGATCAGCGACGGGTCGTCGAGCAGCGCCCGCCGGTCCAGCGACAGCTGCACGGCGTGCAGCGCCGACTCGTCGCGGTCCAGCATCATCAGCTCGGCCGGCGCGTAGCGGGAGATCTGCCGGCACAACTCCGACCCGATCGAGCCGCCGGCGCCGGTGACCAGTACCCGCTTGCCGGTCAGGTAGCCCGCGATGGAGTCCAGGTCGGTGTCGATCTGGTGGCGTCCGAGCAGGTCGGTGATCTGCACCTCGCGCAGGTCGGTCAGGTGTGAGCCGTCGCTGATCAGCTCGCTGACCGACGGCACCACCCGGAACTCCGCGCCGGCCGCCACGGTGATCGCGCGGATCTCGCGTACCAGGGCGGCGTCGGCGTTGGCGACCGAGAAGATGACCACTCGGGCGCCGGTGCGGGCGAGCTCGGCCGGAATGCTCTCCCGGTGGCCGAGCACCGGCACACCGTGCACCCGTAGCCCCCGCTTGCCCGGGTCGTCGTCGATGACGCCGACCGGCAGGTAGCCGCCACGGCGGTCGGAGAGCAGGGACCGCAGCAGCAGATGCCCGGCGGTCCCGGCGCCGAACAGCAGCACCGGCACGGCGACCCGCGGATCGGGCCGCAGGCTGCGGTCGTGCTGCGCCCGCTGGAGGTAGCGGACGCCGAGCATGACCACCAGCGCGATCAGGCCGCCGATCACCGGCCCGCTCACCGGTACCGGCCGAGGCGTCAACAGCAGGTCGCCGGTGAGCAGCAGCACGGCGGTCACGCAGACGGTCAGGGAGACCGCGCGTACCTCCTCGAAGCTGGCGTACGGGTGCCGGTGGGGGCGCAGGAAGTAGAGGCGGCCCACCACGGCGTGCAGGACGGTGGCGACCAGGATGACCACCAGGGTCGCCGTCAGCTGACGGGCGGTCAGGGCGAACTCGTACCGGGTGAAGACGGCCGCGCTCAGGCCGATGGACCAGGCACTGCCGTCGACGAGGTCCGGCAGCACTCCGCCGGGGCGGATGGTGTCCACGCGGCCACAGTCCCGCTCCGCCACAAGCAGCCTCCTTGCCCGGCAGGTTCGTCCACCTCTCGTCGCTGAGCATAGGAACATCTGTGGATAGGAGCTGACAAAATGTTCATTCCCTCTCTTCTTAGCCTATGCGTGGATATCGTGACGATGTTCACGGCTACAGGAGGCTCGCGTGGATCTGCGCACCTACATCCGCGTCGCCCGTAAGCACTGGTGGATGGTGTTGACCGGCCTGCTGGCCGCGGTCGGCGTCGCGGCGATCATCACGGTGCAGACCGTTCCGCAGTACGCGACGTCCGTGACGTTCTTCATCACCACGCCGAACACCGGTGTGACGGACGCGTACCAGGGTGGCCTCTTCTCCCAGCAGCGGGTGAAGTCGTACCAGAACCTGCTGACCAGCGACCGGCTCGCCCTGCTCATCGCGGAGCGCACCGGTGCCGGGCTCACGCCGGATCAGATCCGTGAACGGATCTCGGCACAGGCGATCCACGAGACGGTGCTGCTCGAGGCGACCGTCACCGACAGCGACCCCGCGCGGTCCAAGCTCATCGCCACGACGCTTGCCACCCGCTTCAAGGCTTTGGTGGAGTCACTGGAGACCCCGCCGGGCAAACGCCTCTCCTCGGTGAAGGTGGAGGTGGCGGCGGGTCCGAAGACGACCGATACGCCGGTGTCGCCCAAGCCGGTGCGCAATCTCCTGTTCGCCGCCCTGCTCGGCGTCATCGCCGGCTGTGGCGCCGCCGCCCTGCGGGAGTTGCTGGACACCACGATCAAGAGCCCGGAGGCGCTGCAGGACCTGGCGGCGGCGCCGGTCCTGGCCGGGGTTCCCTTCGACACCGACGCCAAGTCCGGACCGCTGAACGTGAGCGGCAAAGGACACTCCGCCCGGGCCGAGGCGCTCCGGCAGCTCCGTACGAACCTGCAGTACGTGGACGTCGACAAGCCGGTCAACACGCTCGTGGTGACCAGCGCGGTGCCCGGTGAGGGCAAGTCCTCGACGGCCTGCGGTCTTGCGATGCTCTTCGCCGAGGCCGAGCAGCGCGTGCTCATCATGGACGCGGACCTGCGCCGTCCCCGGATCGCCGACTACCTCGGCCTGGAAGGCGCGGTCGGCCTGACCACCGTGCTCGCCGGCCAGGCGGAGATCGACGACGTGCTGCAGCGTTACGGCACCAATCTCTGGGTGCTGCCGAGCGGGTTCCTCCCGCCCAACCCCAGCGAGATGCTCGGTTCCCGGCACATGGCCGACCTGCTGGGTGAACTCCGCAAGCAGTTCGACATGATCATTGTGGACTGTCCGCCGCTGCTGCCGGTGACCGACGCCGCGGTGGTCGCGGCCCGCGCCGACGGCGCTCTGCTGCTGGCCCGGTCCCGCAAGACGACCAGCGCCCAGGTGACCACGGCGGTCAAGGCACTCCGCTCGGTGGACGCCCGGCTGCTGGGCTGTGTGCTCAACATGGTCGCCTCGAAGGGGCCGGACGCCTATTACTACTACGACGAGTACGCGCCGAAGGGCAGCGCTCTGGCCGATCTCATGAGCGGCGAGAGTCCTGCGGACACGGCGTCGGCCAGGCACGCGGCGTCGGTGCGATGACCGCCGCGATCGCGTCCACCATCCGCTGGAGTTCCGCGGCGCAGCGGCGGAACGCGTCGATCGGCTGGTTCACCGGGTCCGGCAGGTCGTCCTCCTCGGCGTGGGTGACGGGACGCTCACCGCGGATCAGTGGCACCTGGTCGAGCAGCCGGCGCAGCCGTTCCGGTGGTGTCCCGTCGTCCGGTACGGCCTGGGCCGCCGCGGAGGCGTACCGGCCGAACTGCTTGATCGTGAAGGCACGGCGTACCGCCGCGGGCCGGAGCGCGACGCACGCGGCCCGCTGCTGCCGGGTCGCCGTGAGGACCAGGCCGGCGCCGTCGATCAGGCCGGCGGTCAGCCTCCGGCTGCGGAAGCCGCCCGGGTCGGCACCGTGCTCCTGTAGCACCCGTGCTGTGAGCGGGTGGGCCGGCAGATCCTCCCAGGCGTGCGTCCCGGCGCTGCCGACCCGCACCTCAGCGCCCCCGATCGCGTGCCGCAACAGCAGCTCGGCCATCGGTGACCGGCACAGGTTGGCGTGGCAGACGAAGAGTATGTCGGACCGGTCAGTCATGCCGTACGCCTTCCGTCCGCGGTGCTGGTCCGGGCACCGTAACTCGAGATCACGGACGTTGTGCGCATGATCATCCAAAGTCACCGGGTTCTGCTGTCCGGCCCCGACATCGGGAGCCTGGAGGAGGAGTACCTCCTCGCGGCGCTCCGTTCGGGCTGGGTGGCGCCGGTCGGCCCCGACCTCGACCTGTTCGAACGGGAGATCGCCGGCCGGGTGGGAGTTCCGCACGCGGTCGCGGTGAGCTCGGGCACCGCCGCACTGCATCTGGCTCTGCTGGGTATCGGCGCCGGCCCGGGCGACGTCGTCGTGGTGCCGACCCTCACGTTCGCGGCCACGGCGAACGCCGTCGTCTACACCGGTGCGAGGCCGGTCTTCGTCGACTGTTATCCGGCGACCGGCAACATCGACGTCGAGTTGCTGGCCGGCCTGCTCGCCGCCCTGCACCGCGACGGCGTGCCGGTGCGTGCGGTGCTGACCGTCGACCTGTACGGACTCTGTGCCGACTACGAGCGGATCCTTCCGTTGTGCGACCAGTACGGCGTGCCGGTCGTCGAGGACGCCGCGGAGGCGCTCGGTGCCGTCCACCGCGGCCGTCCGGCCGGCTCCTTCGGCCGGGCGGCGGTGCTGTCCTTCAACGGCAACAAGATCATGACGACCTCCGGCGGTGGAATGCTGCTCACCGCCGACGGTGGGCTGGCGAGCCGGGCGAGATACCTGGCCGGCCAGGCCCGGCAGCCGGTGGAGCACTACGAGCATGTCGAGATCGGTTACAACTACCGGCTGAGCAACCTACTGGCCGCGCTGGGGCGGGCCCAGCTGTGCCGTCTGGACGAGATGATCGAGCGTCGCCGGGCGGTGCGCGACGGGTACGCCCAGGTCTTCGCGGGCGTGGACGGCGTGCGTCTGCTGGGCGGCGAGGACTTCTCGGGAAATTGCTGGCTCACCAGCGTCGTCGTCGATCCGGAACGCGCCGGCTGGCGGGCCGGCGACCTGGCCGCGCACCTGAGGGCGAGGGAGGTGGAGACGAGGCCGATCTTCAAACCCATGCATCTCCAGCCGGTCTTCGCGCGAGCCCGTACCTCCTTGAGCGGCGCCGCCGAGCACCTGTACGAGAACGGCCTCGTCCTGCCCAGCGGTTCCGCTCTGGACGAGAACCAGGTCAGGAGGGTCCTCGGCGACGTCATGGAGTTCCTGGACGGCCGCCGGTGAGGTTGTCGCCCCGTACCACTGACGTCGTGCAACGGGTGATCGATGTCGGCGTCGCCGCCGCGGTCCTGGTCGTCACCTCTCCGGTCCTGCTCGCGGTCGGCGCCGTGGTCGCGGTCCGGCTCGGCCGGCCGGTGCTGTTCCGCCAGGAGCGGCCGGGCCTGCACGGCCGGCCGTTCACGCTGGTCAAGTTCCGCACGATGCTGGACGTGGACGAGGAGCGCGGGCTGATCACCGACGCCGACCGGCTCACCGGCCTGGGCCGTGCTCTGCGCGCGAGCAGCCTGGACGAGCTGCCGACGATGTGGAACGTGCTGCGCGGCGAGATGAGCCTGGTGGGGCCGCGGCCGCTGCTGATGAAGTACCTCGATCTGTACACGCCGGAACAGGCACGCCGCCATCTGGTGCGGCCCGGCGTCACCGGACTCGCGCAGGCGAGCGGACGCAACGCGCTGAGCTGGGCGGAACGGCTGGAACTCGACGTCTGGTACGTCGAGAACCGGTCCCTGACCCTGAACGCCCGGATCTGTGCGCGGACCGTCCTGATCCTGTTCCGCAGGCACGGCATCACGGCTCCGGGCGACCCGACGATGCCTGAGTTCCGTGGCACGAAACCGCTCGGCGACAAGGATGGGGACAGTGCGTAGACCCATCGTCATCGTCGGCTGCGGTGGCCACGGCCGGGAGATCTTCGGGATCATCTCGGCCGTCAACCACGCCGAGGGTGACCCCTGGAAGGTCGTGGGCTTCCTCGACGACGCACCGACGGAGTCGAACCTGGGTCGCCTCGACCGGCTCGGCGTGGCTTGGCTGGGCCCGGGTGCCTCGCTGGCACAACTCGACGCGCACTACGTCATCGGCATCGGCGACCCGCGGGTCCGCGCCGTCGTGGCCGCCGAACTCGACCCGCTCGGCCGGCCGGCGGCCCGGCTCGTCCATCCGGCGGCGACGGTGGGACTGGACAACGACCTGGCTGACGGGGTCGTCGTCTTCGCCGGCGCCCGCATCACGACGAACGTGAGCCTGGGCCGGCACGTGCACGTCAATCAGAACGCGACAGTCGGCCACGACTCGGTCCTCGCCGAGTTCGTCCAGGTCAATCCGGTCGCGGCGGTCTCCGGCGACTGCCGGATCGGCCGGGAGGTGCTGATCGGCACGAGTGCGTCGGTGCTTCAGGGCCGGGCGGTCGGCGACCGGTCGACGGTCGGGGCCGGCGCCTGCGTCGTCCGTGACGTGAGCCCGGACAAGATCGTCAAAGGCGTTCCCGCGGCGTAGGTGAGGACGACTTATGGCTGACGGCCGGCGTCCAGGGCGTGGCGTGACGAGCATCCTTCTCGGTGCCGCCGCGGGCCACGGCCTGGTACTGGCGTCGTCGCCGATACTCACCCGTCTGTACGACCCGTCCGACTTCGGGGCTCTCACGGTGTTCACCGCGCTCGCTGGAATCCTGGCCGCGGTATCGACCCTCCGTCTGGAAGCGGCGATTCCGCTGCCCCGCCAGGACGCCGACGCCGCGGCTGTGGCGTGGGCGGCACTCTGCGCGGTCGGCGGCCTGTCCGTCGCCCTGGCCGTCGTGGCCGGCCTGTCCGGGGGCCCGGTCAGCCGGGCGTTGAACGCCGAGGCCCTCCACCGGCTCTGGTGGCTGCTACCGGTGACGGTGCTGGCGATCGGGGTCAGCCAGGTCCTCTCGGCCTGGATGGTGCGGGAGCGCCGGTACTCCGCGCTGGGCGTCCGCAACGCGGCTCAGGGGTTCGGCCAGACACTGGCGCAGACCGTGACGGGAGTGCTGGGCCTGCGGCCGCTGGGCCTGCTGATCGGTGTCGCGGCCGGCCGGCTGGCCGGGTGCGGTGGCCTCGCCTCGCGGCATGGACTGCTGCGTCAGCCGAAGGTCACCGGGCGTCAGATGGCCGAGATCGTCCGCAGATATCGCCGCTTTCCCCTGATGTCGACCTGGTCGGCGCTGTTCAACAGCGTCGGCCTGCACGGGCCGTTGCTGATCCTGGCGGCGGCGTACGGGCAGGTCGCCATCGGACTGGCCGGGCTGACCGTCCGCGTGCTGGCGATGCCGGTCGCGCTGATCGGCCAGGCGGTGGCCACCCACTATCTGGGTGAGGCCAGCGCGCTCGTCCGGGCCGGCACGACGAGTCTGCACCGGACCCTGACTCGCACCGCGGGCCGGCTGCTGCTGGTCGGTGTCGTACCGGCCGGCGTCCTGCTGCTCTTCGGCCCGCCGTTGTTCGGCGCGGTCTTCGGCTCCGCCTGGACCCCGTCCGGAGAGTACGCCCGCGTGCTGGCACTGGGTTGTCTGGCGCAGTTCGTGGTCAATCCCGTTTCACAGACGCTGAACGTGCTGGAGCGGCAGGGCCAGCAGTTGCGCTGGGACGTCGCGCGCTCGGTGCTGACTCTGGGCGGTGTACTGGCGTGCGCGGCGACGGGCGTACCGATCATCGTCGCGCTGCTGCTGCTCTCGGGCAGCCATGTGGTGGCCTACGGATGGCTGTATCTCTACTGCGCGCGGGCGGCCGCCCGGCATGACGCGGCGTGCGCCTCGGCTCCGGAGACGCCGGTCCGCTGCCGCGGTTGACAGGTGGGGCACCGGCTCCACCCGGTGCGCGGCAGGATCGCCAGCACGACGACGGCGAGTCCGAGGCCGTGGGACAGCAGGACGGTGAGCAGACCGCCGTTGGCGAGAGCGATGGTCGGCAACAGCAGGATCGTCGCCGGAACCGCGATCGGCAGGTCGCGCGACGCGTCGTCCACCAGGGCGAGGACCAGCGCGAGGAGGACGCTTGCCGCGGCCACACCCGGCCATCCCGCGTTGGCGAACCCGTCCGCCAGGATGTGGGCGTTCATGGAGACCTCGGAGGATCCGGTGACGTACTCGCCCACCACCCGGGTGTACGGCAGCGCGTACGGGTAGTCCAGCCAGCTCGCGGTGAACGACTGACTGAGGTAGAGCTTCGGATGGTCGTTGAAGAACGTCACGTACGTCGAGGTCAGCATGCCGGAGGTGAGCAGGAGCCGGCGTACGAAGATGGACGTCCAGGTCACCGACCCGGCGAACTGATCGACGACCACCCAGGCGACGGAGAGGAGCGAGGCACCCCAGAGGATGGCGGTTCCCGGGAGGTGAGGCCGCCACGTGAGCCACCATCCGACCGCGATGAGCGCCACCATCGACAGCATGATGGTCTTGTGGCCGGCGGCCGAGAAAATGATCAGCTGCCCCAGCCCGCCGAGGACCACCGGGAGCACCTTGCGCTGGAACAGGCCCCACACGACCATGACCGGGTTCAGGACGTTTCCCTGCCAGACCAGGACGTAGCTCAGGACGCGGCCGACACTGGCGATGTCGGCGCGGTACTCGGAGCGCAGGTCGTAGACGCTCAGCAGGCCGACCAGCCGCACATGCAGTCCTACGGTGATGGCCAGGAAGACGTAGAACGCCACGGAGACCGTGCCGATGAGGACCCACAGGGTGGTCCCGCTGGAGCGGCCGTGCGGCATGACATGCAGTCGCAGGCGCCGGGTCAGGATGGTCGTGGTGAGAAAACCGGCACCGAACCCGAGTGAGGCGGCCGTTCCCATGCCGGGGCTGATGACGCCCGCGTACTGGGGCACCAGGATGGAGGGGCCGGCGGCCAGGATGAACAACAGCCACAGTACGAAGTCGGACGGGCGTCTGATGCGCGGCGGCAGTGCCACCGCCACCGTGACGAAGAGCAGGAGAGCGAGCGTGTAGAAGTGCGCGTCCGGCGTCCGGTAGCTGTAACCGAGGTAGGCGAAGGTCGGCGCGACCTTGACGGCGTAGACCCAGTGCAGGATGACGGCGTAGCCGAGCGCGGCGGGCACCACGACGGCTACCTGGCGAAGGTCCGCACGCAGCGCGGATCTCAGGTCTCCGGCGATCGAGGACATGCGGATCAGGCGGCACCCCGCAGCCGGTCGTAGAGGTGGAGCAGCGCGCGTTCCTCGGTGCTCCAGTTCAGCCGGTGCAGGACGGCCTGCCGGCCGCGTTCACCCATCGCCTGCGCCCGCGCCGGATCCTCGGCGAGTTCCCGCAGCGCCGTCGCGATCGCCTCCGGCTTCGTCGGGTCGACGAGAAGCCCGCAGCCGAGCTCTTCGACGATCGAACGCCACAGCGGGAAGTCCGAGGCGATGACCGGAATCCCGGCCGCCATGTACTCGAAGAGCTTGGTGGGCATCGAGTCGCGGTACGCCGTCGACGGCTGGAGCACCAGCAGTCCGATTTTCGCGGTGGACGTCAGCCGCCGGGCCTCCAACGGGGACACCGTGCCCATCCGGTGCACCCATGACCAGCCGGGCCTGGTGGCCAGCTCATCGGTCAGTGTGGCCGGCCGGAAGGGCCCGACCAGCCGCAGCCGCCACCCGTCGAGCCGCGCCGCGGCCATGGCGTCGACCATCTGCGCCGCGCCGCGCAGCACCCCGAGAGCGCCGGTGTAGACCACCACGTCCTCGCGCGCCTCGTACGGGACCAGCCCGTCGACGTGCGGCAGCAGCTCGGGGTAGTTGTGCACGACGGTGGCCGGCCGTGGCGCGAACCGCGCGGCGATGGTGGGCGTGGCCGTGACCACGTGGTTGCTGGCGCGCCCCACGAACCGGCAGAGCCCGCGGCAGGCCAGGGCGACGGCCCGGCGGCTGACGGCGGGCAGATAGTCCTTGCCGAGCACCTGCTCGGGCAGGTCCTCGTGTGCGTCGTACACGACCTTGCTGCCGCGCAGTCGCAGAAAGGGGGTGAGGAGGATCAGTTCCGGGTCGTGGAGATGGTAGATGTCGGCCTTCAGGTTCCACGCCAGGCCGAACGCGTGGATCACCCCGCCCACCATGCGGCCGAGCCGGGTGCGCGCCTGCGCCGCGGGGATGACGCGTACGCCGTCGCAGTGCTGTGCCTCGTCGGCGACCGCGATGAGAGTGACGTCGTACCCGCTCCGGGCCAGCGTGCGGCACTCACGCCGGAAGACCCGGTTGTCGGTCCACGGATGCACCGTGGAGACGTGAACCACCCGTGGTGCGTTGTCCTGCACAGGTTACACCCCCTTGCCCGGTATCAGATGGTAGGTCGATTACACGGGCTTAGGGGGGCAATGCACGGAGAAAGACCGATAGAAGTGATCTGTGCCTGATTCGCACCTACGCCCCGAGGGCGGATACTTAAAGTGCGCATCTGGGGGGCCTAGTGCGTATTACTTACATACATCAGTATTTCAAAACGCCCGACATGGCCGGTGGCACGCGCTCCTACGAGTTCGCCCGGCGGCTCGTGGAGCGCGGCCATGAGGTGCACGTGATCACCGGCGAGACGAACGGAGGCCGAGCGCGAATCAGCACGGAGTCCGGCATCGTGGTGCACTGGCTCCCGGTGCCGTACGCCAACTCGATGTCCTACAGCCGCCGGATCTGGGCGTTCCTCAGCTTCGTCTGCCGATCGACGGCGGTCGCCGGACGCCTGCGGCATGATCTCGTCTTCGCGACCAGTACGCCCTTGACGGTCGCGATCCCCGGCGTCTTCGCGGCGCTGCGCCGGCGGGTGCCGATGGTGTTCGAGGTCCGGGACCTGTGGCCGGAGGTGCCGATCGCGATGGGCGCGCTGCGCTCGCCGGTCACCCGCTGGGCCGCCCGGCGGCTCGAGGCGTGGGCCTACCGCCGATCGGCGCACGTCATCGCGCTCTCCGTGGGCATGGCCGCCAGCATCCGGCGCCGGTTCCCCGGCGTGCCGGTCACCGTTGTTCCGAACGGTTCCGACCGGGCGTTGTTCGGCGGCGCCGACGCCAAGCAGGCGGCAGCGGCGCTGCGCCGGGCCACGCCGTGGCTCCAGGACCGTCCGCTGATCCTGTACGCCGGAACTCTCGGGGTGGCCAACGGCGTGGACTACCTCGCGCGGATGGCCGTCCCGCTCGCCGGCATCGACCCCGACGTGCGGATCGCGATCCTCGGCGAGGGCCGGATGCGGGAGCAGGTCCGCCGCCTGGCCGCCGAGCTGGGCGTGCTGGACCGGAACCTGTTCCTGCTCGGGCCGGTCCCCAAGACCGACGTGGTGGCCTTCGTCGCCGCCTGTGACCTGGCCACCGCCCTGACCATCGACGTTCCCGGGCTGAGCCCCGACTCCTCGAACAAGCTCATCGACGCCTTCGCCGCCGGGCGGCCGGTCGCGGTCAACCACGGCGGCTGGATCGCCGACCTGATCACCGCGAGCGGTGCCGGTCTGGTGCTGCCACCGGACGATCCGGCCGCCGCGGCCGCCGCGGTGGCCGCCTTCGTGCGTGACCCCGGGGCGACGAGCACCGCGCGGACTGCGGCGGCCGCGCTCGCCCGCGATCGATTCGACCGTGACCTGCTGTTCCAGGAGTTCGAGCGGGTACTGACCGGATCGGTACGCACTACCGAAGGTGTCCGTTGAGGTGCCGGACGGCGCGCCGGGTTCTCCTCGGTGCGCTCGCCGTCCTGATGGCCGGGTCCGCCGGCACCGTCTGGGCCGGGACGCGCGTGTTCAGCTCGCACGACCACCTTCAGGAGGCGGCGGTTCTGGTGCGAGAGCTGGGACGCCAGCTGCGGGCGGTCGATCCGGCCGCGGCGCGGACCCTCACCCGGTTGCAGGGCGAGACCCGGGCGGCCCGGGCCGACGTCGAGGATCCGACCTGGTGGGCCGGCGCCCACCTGCCGGCGGCCGGCGACGACCTGGCCGCCGTCCGGACGATCGCGACCACTCTGGACGATCTCGCCCGCGACGGCCTGCCGCAGCTTGTCGCCACCGCCGGCCTGTTACGGGCCGGATCCCTGCTTCCCCGCGACGGCCGGATCGACCTGACGCCGCTGCAACGCGCCGCTCCGCAACTCGCCGCGGCTGACGCGGCCATGCGGAAGGCCCGCGGCACGGTCGAGGCGATCGCCGTCGACGGTCTCGCCGCGCCGGTTCGGGCGGCCGTCGTCCGGCTCGGGACCGAGCTGGGGGACACCGCCCGGACGGTGACCATGGCGGCGAAGAGCGCCACGCTGCTGCCGCCGATGCTCGGGGCGGACGGCCGGCGTACCTATCTCGTGCTGTTCCAGAATCTCGCCGAGGTCCGGGCCACCGGCGGCATGCCGGGCGCCTACGTGGTGGTCGAGGCCGACCAGGGCAAGATCAAAATAGCGGATCAGGGTACGGCCACCGGCCTCGCGCCGTTCCAGCGGCCGGTCGTCGACCTCACGCCCGCCGACCGGCACCTCTACACCGACAAGCTGGCCACCTACCCGGCCAACGTCAACCTCACCCCGCACTTCCCGACCACCGGTGAGATCGCCCGGGAGATGTACCGGCGCCGCACCGGTGTGACCGTCGACGGGGTGCTCTCCACCGACCCGGTGGCGCTCTCCTATCTGCTGACCGTCCTGGGGCCGGTGCCGGTGCGCGGCGGCGCGCCGCTGACCGCGAGGAACGCCGTGCCGGTCCTGCTGTCCCGGCTCTACCGCGACGACATCTCCTCGGCGCGGCAGGACGCGTACTTCGCCGCCGCGGCCCGGGCCACCTTCCGCGCGCTGCTGGCCCGCCCGCTCGATCCGCGCGATCTGCTGGACGCGCTGGCCCGGGCCGCCGGCGAGCGGCGGCTGCTGGTGTGGAGCACCCGCGCCGAGGAGAACCGGCTGCTGGCGAACACCGTGCTCGCCGGGGTGCTGCCCGCCGGCGACGGCACCGAACCCACGGTGGGGGTGTTCCTGAACGACGGCAGTGGCGCCAAGCTCGGCTACTACCTGACCCACGACGCCGAGGTCGCCGTCACGCCGGTGTGCCGCGGAGACGGCCGCCGTGAGATCACGCTGCGGGTGGTGCTGGGCTCGACCGCGCCGAAGTCGGGACTGCCGGCGTACGTGCTCGGGCTCGGTCTGGCGGGTGATCCGTACACGGTCCGGACCAACGTGTCGGTCTACAGCCCGACCGGGGGAGCGATCGCCGGGATGCGCCTGGACGGCGAGAAGCGCTCGTTCGGCTCCGGCCGGGACCGCCGGCGCGCCGTCGGCATCATCACCGTGGACGTCCGGCCCGGTACCCGCCGGACGCTCGACGTCACGATGCTGACCGGAGTGCCCGCCGGCGGGTACGGCACGACGGTCACGCCCCGGCTGTGGACCACCCCCGGCCTGGTTTCCTGGGACCGAATGATCCATTCCGGGGACGGATGTCGGAACACCCGATAGATTCGCCTCAGCCTAAAAATAACTTTCATGTGCCTATGCCATGGTTGCGAGGGTTCTATGTACTTCCGTCGAATGTTGAGGGTGTTGGTCCTCGTCGGCGCCATGGTGTTCGCGGCGCCGGCTGCCGCGTACGCCGAGCCGTACCCGGTCAGCCCGCCGGACTCCGGTGTCTCCGACGGCACCGTCGAGCCGGGCGGGACCGTGACGTTCTCGGGTGAGGGCTTCCTGCCCTTCGAGCGGATCTCGATCGAGATCGGCTACGAGGGCTCGGACAACAGCGCCGCGTCGTTCGAGCGGGCGCCGCGGTCCGACGGGTTCGTGCTCGCCGCGGCGGCGCTTCCGCAGCGCGTCACCATCACCACCACCGCGGACGAGAACGGCCGCTTCAGCGTCCAGGTGCCCCTGACCGAGGTCGGCAACGCGACGCTAGTGGCGACCGGCCTCACCTCGGGTGTCACGGTCACCACCGTGGTCGAGGTGGTCAGCGAAGGCGGTTCGGGCGGTGGCGACGACGACTCGGGCGACGAGGGCGCGGAGAGCGACGAGGCCGCCCTGCCGACGACCGGTCCGTCCGGTGAACCGCTGCTGATCATCGTGTCCAGCGGTGTCGGTGCCGTGCTGCTCGGTACCGCGCTGATGTGGCTCTTCCGGATCCGGCGTCGCACCGACGGGTGACACCGCCGACAGCACCTGGAACGGCCGGCCCTCGTCGCGAGGGCCGGCCGTTCCGTGTCACAACGCCCGGACCGGTCCGGTGAGGTTCCGGTCGCCACCGCGACACCGCGGTGGCGTCTACTGGTCAGGTGCAGTCCTTCACGCTTCGCGCGCATCCCACCGGCATGGCCTGGGACCAGGCGTACGCGGTGGCCCGCGACACCGCCGGCCCGCTGCCCTCCGAGCCGGCCGCGGTGGCCGCGGCGACCGGACGGGTCCTGGCCGAGGCGGTGCTCGCCGCGGTACCGGTGCCCGCCTTCGACTGCGCGGCGATGGACGGCTACGCCGTGACCGGCGCGGGTCCGTGGACCGTCGTCGGCCGCGTCCTCGCCGGCGCCCGGGCCGGCGACGGGTCGCTGACTTCCGGCATGGCGGTGGAGATCGCCACCGGGGCGCCGGTTCCGGTCGGGGCCGAGGCGGTTCTGCCCTACGAGGACTGCCGGCGCGACGGTGTGACGGTCACCGGCACGCGCGGCCCGCGGGACCACATCCGCCGGGTGGGCGACGACGGCCGGGCGGGCGACACGGTGGCCCCGGCCGGGCGGGTGGTGACCGCGACGCTCGCGGCCGCTGCTGTTCAGGCCGGGGTGGAGCAACTGCGGGCACACCGGCGGCCGGCCGTGTCGTTGCTGGTGACCGGGGATGAGGTGATCATTTCGGGGACGCCGGGGCCGGGTCAGGTACGGGACTCCTTCACCGGGCTGGTCACCGCGGTCACGGTCCGGGCGGGTGGCGAGATGCGGTCGAGCCGCCATCTGCGGGACGACCCGGCGCTGCTGCGGGACGCGCTCGACGTCGCCGGCACCGACGTGGTGGTGGTCAGCGGCTCGTCCTCGGCCGGCGCCGCCGACCACCTGCACGCCGAGCTCGACGCCCGGCGGGCCACCTGGCACGTGCGCGGCGTCGCCTGCCGGCCGGGACACCCGCAGGCGCTGGCCCGCCTGCCGGACGGGCGGTGGGTGGTCAGCCTGCCCGGTAACCCGTACGCCGGTCTGGTCGCGGCGCTGACCCTGCTCGAACCGTTGCTGACCGCCCTCGCCGGCCGGCCTGCGGCACCGCTGGCGCGCATGCCGGTCAGCGGAGTGGCCGAGGTGAGGCAGGGCGTACGTGTCGTACCCGTGCTCTTCGAAGGTGGCCCGGCCCGGATCGCCGCCGCCGGCGGCGCGGCCGGCCTGCGGGCCGCCGCCTCCGCGGACGCCCTCGCCGTGCTGCCCACCGGCTGGGCCGACCGCGAACCGGCGGTGATCCTGGCGCTTCCCTGAGGCATCCGGGGCCCGGCCGGCCACGAATGACAGGCGAGCCCGGGCGCCTGCCCGGCACGTCTGGGAGAGATGCCATGGACACACAGGCGATGCACATCGCCAACGGGATCGTGAACGCGCCGATCTCCGCCCTGTTCCTGGTCGTCGCGGTAGCCGCGCTGGCGTTCTGCGTATGGCGGGCCCGCGCGGACCTCGACGACCGGCTGGCACCGATGGCGGGTCTGGCGGCGGCGTTCATCTTCGCCGCGCAGATGCTGAACTTCCCGGTGGCCGCCGGTGTCTCCGGCCACCTGCTCGGCGGCGCTCTCGCGGCATTGCTGGTCGGTCCCTGGCTGGGCGCGCTGTGCGTGGCGACCGTGCTGATCGTGCAGGCGCTGCTCTTTGCCGACGGCGGGCTGACGGCCATCGGCCTGAACGTCGTCAACATGGCGATCATCGGCACCGGGGTGGGATATCTGCTGGCCGCCGGCCTGTTGCGGGTGCTGCCGCGGACGACGGCCGGGCTCGGCCTGACCGCCCTGGTCGCTTCCATCGTCAGCGTGGTCGCCGCGGCTCAGGGCTTCGTCCTCCAGTACGCCCTGGGCGGCACCACCGAGCTGCCGATCGCCGAGGTGGCGGGTCTGCTGGCGGGTGCCCATCTGCTGATCGGTGTCGGCGAGGGACTGATCGCCGCGGTCACCGTGGTGACGGTGGCCCGGGTCCGGCCCGACCTGGTCTACGCGCTGCGCCGCTCGGCTCGCACGGTCCCGGTCGGAGCATCGGCATGAACCGGGACGACGACCGGGACGCCGGCCTGGACATCCTCGACGGTGTGGGCGCCGCTGACCGCGACAGCGTCCGCCGCAGGCGCCGGCTCGGCTGGTTCCTCGTCGCCGGCCTGCTGGTGGCGCTGGTGCTGGCCGGGGTGGTCAGCAACTTCGCGTCGGAGAGCCCGGACGGGCTGGACCACGCCGCCCGGGTGGGGTGCGTTTTCGACGTCGGTGGCGAGATCATCGCCGGAACGTGCATGGCGCAGGGGGAGACCGGTCACGAGCTGGCCGGCAGCCCGTTCGCCGACTACGCGTTCGGCGCCACCGGGCTGTCCGGCGTGATCGGCGTGCTCGCCACCTTCGTCCTCGGCAGCGGCCTGATCAGGCTCACCCTTGTTGCCAAAAGCTAGCAACCGCAGCATCATGGCATTAGGAGCGGGTGTTGCTTGGCCGTGACCCGTCGTTCCGGTGCAGGGCGTTCCGGCTCGCGATGATCCAGCAGCCGGGGCGCCCTTGCCGTTCCCGGGGATAGCCGGTGATCTCTACGCTGATCGGCGATGCCCATCAAACGCGCGCCCCGCACCGTGGGGGCCGGCCTCGTCGTCGCCTCGGTGGTGATCTTCGCGTGGCGTGCCGCGGCGAACTGGTACCCCGGATGGGCCCTGCTGGCGGCCGCCTCCGTCGTGCTCCTGATCGGCCTGGCTCTGCTCACCCGCCGCGCGTTGCTCCGGAGGCGGGCGGTGGCCTGGGCGGGGGACGCCGGGTGGACCGCCGCCGGCGAGAGCAGCCGGCCGTGGCCCTGGCAGGAGCTGCGGCTGCGTGGCGACATCCGGGTGACGCGCGCCTGGACCCGGGAGGTGGACGGCCTGCCGGTCACCACCGGGGAGATCCACTGGACGGGTGGCGCGCTCGCCGGGCTGGTCCTGGCCCGTGCCGGCCGGGGTGTCTTCGTCGTGGTCGGGCTGCCGAGGCCGGTGCCGGAGATGGGGCTGCGGCTGCCGTACCGGTTCGTCGGCGACTGGCCCCGGCAGACCGATCCGGAGGTGCGCCAGGCCTTCCTGGACGGCCTGATCGCGCCGTGGACCGTACGCGGTGGTGAACTGTTCACGATCGAACCGCAGGGCGGGCTGTTCCTCGATCCGGCGGCCTTCGACCGTACGGTCCGGCGGGCGCTGCGTACCGTCGCGTTGCTGCACCTCACCCAGCCGAATCGATGATCTTGTCGACATTCCGACGCACCGGCCGCGGATAGTGCCCGAATAGTCCGCAAGCGCCGGTCACCCGGTCCTGGTGCCGCTAGCGGCCCTGACCTACCCTGAGCCGGCCGATCGATGATCGGCGACAACGGGGAGGGTACGCGGGTGACGGCGGCGACCGTGGTGTTCCTGGTGATCGGCGGAGTGGGGCTCGCGTTGCTCGCGTTCGCGCTGCTCGGCGGCGAGATCGCACACATCGGGGGTATCGGCGCGGACGGGCTGGTGTCCCTCGAGGCGGTCGCCGGTTTCCTCGGCGCGCTGGGCTTCGGCGGCGCGATCACCGCGGAAGTGCTCGATGCGCGTACCCCCGGTCTCATCGCCGTCTCGACGGCCGTCGCCGCCGTGGCCGCCGTGGTGGCCGCCTGGCTCGCGCTGCGGTTGTCCCGCGCGGCCCGCGACATGCCGACCGACGCCACCCCCACCCGGCAGCACCTGATCGGCACGCTCGGCGTGGTGGTCACCCCGGTGCCCGACGGCGGCGGCTACGGCGAGGTACGGGTCCGGCTCGGCGGCCAGCCGGTCAAACTCAACGCCCGCGCCGACCACGCGCTGCCGGCCGGCACCCAGATCTTCGTGGTGGAAGCACCCACTGACACGTCCGTCGTCGTCGAGGCGACGCCAACCCCCGGAAGGGCATAAATGTCACCACTGCTGTACGCGATCGGCGGCGCGCTGCTGCTGGTCATCCTCCTCGTGCTCTTCGTGCTCTCCCGGATCAAGGTGGCCGGGCCGAACGAGGCCTTCATCATCACCGGCCGCAAGGGCCGGGTGACCCAGTCGGCGGACGGCACCAGCAGCACCGACCTGTCCGGGCAGAAGGTCGTGATGGGCGCCTCGGTGTTCGTCATGCCGGTCGTGCAGCGCCTGCAGTCCCTCGACCTGTCCAGCCGGCGCATCGACGTCAGCATCAAGGGCGCCGTGTCCAAGCAGGGCATCCGGGCCGAGCTGCACGGTGTCGCCATCGTCAAGGTCGGCGGCACCGAGGACGCGATCCGGGCCGCCGCGCAGCGGTTCCTGCACCAGCAGGCCGAGATCGAGGACTTCACCCGTGAGGTGCTCGCCGGCGCGCTGCGCTCGATCGTCGGCCGGCTCACCGTCGAGGAGATCATCCGGGACCGGGCGGCGTTCGCCAGCGCGGTCGCCGAGGAGGCCGAGCACTCGATGACCAACCAGGGTCTGGTGCTCGACACGTTCCAGCTCCAGGACATCCTGGCCGAGGGTTCGTACCTGCAGGACCTGGGCCGTCCCGAGGCCGCTCGCGTGCTCAAGGACGCCGCCATCGCCGAGGCCCGCGCCCGGCAGGCCGCCGAGCAGGAGCGACTGCTCGCCGAGGAGGCGATCGCCGAGGCGAACCGGAACCTGAACCTCAAGCAGGCCGCCATCGCGGCCGAGATCGACGCGGCCAAGGCCAAGTCGGCGGCCGCCGGCCCGCTCGCCCAGGCCGAGCGGGACCAGGCGATCCTCGCCGAGCAGCAGAAGGTGGCCGAGCAGAACGCCGAGCTCAAGCAGCGTCAGCTCGACACCGAGGTGCGCAAGCCGGCCGACGCCGCGCGCTACAAGGTCGAGCAGGAGGCCGAGGCGGCCCGTAACGCGTCGGTCATCGGTGCCGACGCGCAGCGGCAGGCCACCATCGCGGCCGCGCAGGCGCAGGCCGAGCAGGCCCGCCTCACCGGTGAGGGCGAGCGGGCCCGGCGGGCCGCGCTGGCCGAGGCGCACGCCATCGAGGGTGCCAAGGAGGGTGAGGCGGAGCAGCGCCGGCGTACCGCGATCGCGGACGCGATCGAGCGTGAGGGCGCGGCCGAGGCCGCGGCGATCCTCGCGCGTGGGCAGGCGGAGGCCGAGGCGATGGCGCGCAAGGCCGAAGCATTCGCGGCGTACGGCGAAGCGGCCGTCCTGGACCTGCTGGTGAAGGTGCTGCCGCAGGTCGTCGAGGCGGCGAGTGCTCCGATGAGCGCGATCGACAAGATGACCGTGATCTCGACGGACGGCGCTTCCTCGCTGACCAAGTCGGTCGCCAGCAACGTCGCACAGGGCCTCCAGCTGGGCACCGACCTGACCGGCGTCGACCTGACCAACCTGCTGGCCAAGCTCGGTTCCGCCGGGCTGCGCGGCACCGGCACCGGCGACGCCAACGGCCGCACCCTCGAGGCCGAGCGGGAGTAGCTCTTCTCGCGGCCGGCTCGCCTCACCGTGAGCCGGCCGTGCTGCCGGCCGGATAAATTGCGTTGCGGCGCCCTCGCGGGGCGCATATTTTCTTAGACACCACTCAGCAAGCGATCAAGGAGGTGCCGGTCATGTCGCCGTATGCGGTTTCTGAGAACGGCCGTTACCCCGATCGGTGGCGCTGCTAGCAGCCGGCTAGCGACATTCGCGCCGCCCTTTCCGAAATCGGAACCGGGCGGCTTTTTCGTATCCGCCTGAATAAAACTCCACAGTGCACAGCCATGGGCCAGCAGAGCAGTCCGGAGTGCTCGTCGCTCTCTCACAGCGAAGATCGCGGGTTCGATTCCCGCCTGGCCTACGTACGGGTATTGGCGCAGCTTGGTAGCGCGCTCGGCTTGGGACCGAGAGGGCGCAGGTTCGAATCCTGCATACCCGACTTCACGGATGGGCCAGCCGAGGGCAGGCGACGGCCGCGGTCTCGAAAACCGTTGGGGAGCAATCCCGTGTCGGTTCGATCCCGACCCCATCCGCTAGCGGAGTAGAGGAGTTCGGTCGTCCTCGCGGGCCTCATAAGCCCGAAATCGCCGGTTCGAATCCGGCCTCCGCCACCAAGCGAGTGCGCCGACGCGGGAGAGTCGGGGCCGGCTGTAACGCGGTCGCAGATTTGCTCAGGGGGTTCGAATCCCTCCACTCGCACGGATCGCACCGCCGCTCATCCGATCATCGGCCGGATGTATCAATCGCCTTTGACGTTGACCAGCTGGCGGAGGGTGTGGCGGATCTCGACCAGGTCGGCGGCGTCGCGCATGACCACGTCGATCGGCTTGTAAGCCTGCGGGATCTCGTCGAGGAACGCGTCGGTGTCGCGGAACTCGATGCCTTTCATCGCCTCGCGCAGCTGCTGCCGGGTGAAGGTCTTGCGGGCCTTCGACCGCGAGTACGACCGGCCGGCGCCGTGCGGGGACGAGTTCAAAGCCTGTTCGTTGCCCCTGCCGGTCACCACGTAGGAAGCGTCACCCATCGAGCCGGGGATCAACCCGGGCACACCGGCGGCGGCGTTGATCGCGCCCTTGCGGGAGAGCCACACCTGCTTGCCGAAGTGGGTCTCCTGCTCGGTGTAGTTGTGGTGGCACTGCACCCGTTCGAGCTCCTCGACCGGGCCGCCGACAAAGGCGGCGAAGCAGGCGACGACCCGGTCCATCATCTCGTCGCGGTTGGCGAGGGCGAAACTCTGCGCCCAGCGCAGCTCGTGCAGGTACGCCGCGAACTCCTCGGTGCCCTCGGTCAGGTACGCCAGGTCGCGGTCCGGCAGGGTGATCCGGCGTTGCGTCATGATCTCCTGCGCGACCCGGATGTGGTGGCTGGCGATCTTGTTGCCGACGCCCCGGGAGCCGGAGTGCAGGAAGAGCCAGACGGCACCGTTCTCGTCGTGGCACACCTCGATGAAATGGTTGCCCGAGCCCAGCGTGCCGAGCTGGAGCTGCCAGTTCTTCGCGTACCGGCCGGGGTCGAAACCGGCGGCCCCGGCCAGCTGGTCCACCCGCTCGCGGGCCGAATCGGTGAGCCGGGTGTTGTAGACGCCGGCCGACAGCGGCACGGCCCGTTCGATCGCGAGCCGTAACGGGCCCAGGTCGGAGCGGAGATCGTCGCGGTGGTACCGGGTACGGACGGCGGCCATCCCGCAGCCGATGTCGACACCGACCGCGGCGGGAATGAGCGCGCCGAGCGTCGGGATGACCGAACCGACCGTCGCGCCCTTGCCCAGGTGCGCGTCCGGCATCAGGGCGATGTGCGGATGGATGAACGGCAGCCGCGACGCCTTCTCGGCCTGCCGCAGGGTGTCCTCCTCGATCAGGCTGGCCCAGTTCATCAGGCGGTCGTTGACCCGCTGCATCTCCTCGTTCCCTCCGCCGGAGGCGATCTCGCCCGATCCTTCCACCGGGCGCCCTGCGGCGGGCGCCAAAAATCTTTGCCGGGCGGCAACGAAAGCCGGTTTCACAAAGCCCGTCGATGGGTACGCGTCCGGCGCGCTGATCAAGAGCATCCGTCCGGAGGGAAGTGGGTCCATGTCGTTCGACTGCACCATCGAGCGCACCGGCGACAGCCTGGTGGTCTTCCCGGAAGGCGACCTGGACATCAACAACGCGGCCGTGCTCCGCCAGGTGCTGCAACAGGTCCTGGACCGCCGGGACTGCGCGCACGTGGAGGTCGACATGAGCGCGGTGACCTTCCTGGACTCGTCCGGCCTGGGCATGCTGGTGGCCGCCCGCCGGGCCGCGGAGGCCCAGGGCGCCACGTTGCGGCTGCGCGCTCCCGGGCCGATGGTGCGCATGGTGCTCGAGGTGACGAACCTCTACCAGCAGTTCGTCGTCGAGGAACCCGGGGAGGCGGCCGCCCGGACCTCGTAACCGCCGGTCCTTGACTCTCGACCTGGTCGAGGAGGCAGCCTGGCCGGCATGACTGATCTCGAATTGGTGGCCACGATCCTGCGAGCCGCCTGGGGCGCCGACACGTGCGACCCGCACGATCTGCCGGACTGGCGGCCGGAGAACCCGGCCCGCGGCCAGTGCGGGGTGACGGCTCTCGTCGTGCAGGACCTGCTGGGTGGGGACCTGGTGCTCGGCGAGGTGCTCGTCGGCGGGGTCAAGACCGGCCACCACTACTGGAACCGGTTGCCGGACGGGCGGGAGGCCGACCTCACCGCCGACCAGTTCCGGCCCGGCGAGACGGTGACCGGAGGACAGGTGCAGCCGCGTCCCTCCGATGCGCCCCGCCGGTGCCGCGAACAGTACGAACTGCTGCGCCACCGGGTGCTCGACGGTCTGTCCGCGATCGACGCGACGCCGAAAACGCACCTGTCAGGCGGGTGACGTGCCGAGATTGTCCATCGGGCCGTGCCCGGTGACGGCGTCGTCACAGGTGTCGTAGAGATCGAGTATCTGCTCCAGGCTGAGCTGCCGGAAGCACTGCAGGACGAAGGGCTTGAGGGAAGCCAGGCGGAGCCGGCCGTTGTGGGCGCGGACGGTGCGGTGCACGTCGATGAACATGCCGATGCCGGTGGAGTCGCAGAAGGTCATGGCGCCCAGGTCGAACACCAGGTGGGTGCGGCCCCGGTTCAGCAGTGCACTCACCTCGGCGCGGACCCGCTGCTCGGTGCGGATGTCGAGTTCGCCGGCGACGGTGAGCACGGTGATGTCCGCGGTGACGTCGGCGCTGGTGACGCTCAGGTACGGCTGGCTCATGACCGCTGCTCGCCGTCGCCGGGAGACAGTGGCCCGATCAGGGTGCGCTGCGCCGCGGCGGGGGACCACTCGACCAGCACCATCGCGGCGTCGTCGCTCGGTGGCCCGCCGCGGTGCTCGGCGACGGCCAGCGCCAGCCGGCGCAGTGTTTCCGGCGCGGGCAGACGCTCTTTTTCACAGTAGGTGGCCAGTTGGGTGAGCCGTGCGGCGCCGAACGGGCTGCCGTCGGCGGCGCGGGCCTCGGTGACGCCGTCGGTGTGCAGCAGCATCCGGTCGCCCGGTTCCAGCAGTTGCTCGCCGACGTGCGTCGCGACGTCGGCGCGCAGGCCTAGCGGCAGGCGCGCGCCGCCCGTCGGGACACCGAGCAGGTCGGCATTCCGCAAGATCACTGGCAAGGGGTTGCCGGCGTTGATGTAGCGCACGAGTCCGGTCTCCAGGTCGAACTGGGCCAGCAGCCCGGTGACGAACCGGGCCCGGCCGGTCGGCCCGAACTGCTCGACGAGGTTCTCGTCGGCGGCGCGGACCTGCTCGAGCAGGTCGCCGCCGGCTCTGCGGGTGGCCCGGATCGCGGACAGGGCCACCGCGCAGGCCACGGCGGCGCTCAACCCGCGGCCCATCGCGTCGAGCAGCACGAGCCAGGCGGTGTCGCCGTCCACGGCGTAGTCGTAGCCGTCGCCGCCGATGTCGTAGCACGGCTGCATGATCGCGGTCAGCGCCAGCCGTTCGTGGCTCGAGGTGAGTGGCGGCAGCATCTGCCACATCAGTTCGGCCGCGACCGTCATCGGCCGAACCCGCTGGAGTCTGTGCAGGGTGTCACCGCTGGTCAACTTCGAGCTGACCAGGTGTGCGGCCAGCCCGGAGATCAGTGCGCATCGCTGCTGCCACGCCGGGTCATGCGCATCGGCATCGGCGGGCAGGGCGAAGCGCATCACACCGAAGCGTGCCGTGCCGTCGAGCAGCGGTACCCACAGCCGGCCAGGGCGACCCGGGTCCGGCTCCGGTTGGATCAACATGTACGAGCGGCCCGGCAACGACCCGGCCACCGGCAGCGGCGACGGCACCTCCCGCCCGGGCACCGGCAGCGCCCGCAGCAGCAGCTGTTCCTGATCGATCAGGAACATCGTGGCACCCATGCCCAGCCGCGACAGCGCCTGGTCCACCTTCGGCGCCACCTCGTCGGCCTGCATCAGGTGCGACGACGCCGTCATCTCTGCCATGACCTGCAGAAATCGAAGATCTACCTCCTGACCCATCGGGAGACCATATATAACCCCGGCATCCCATCTGGGCGTTATGCGCATTTCGACTTCGCATGGGCGATGGCCCCACCCGCGGTCGTAGCACGAGGCGGCAATGCGGTGGGGCGCCGGCAGCGAGCAACCAGGGCGTGAGCGGCGTGCGGCATGCAGGCCGGGCGGTCAGGCCACCAGCGCCCAGCCGGCGCGGGAGCGGCGTGCACCATACAGCTGGAGGACGACGGCGCGTGCCCAGCGCATGCGGGGTGCGGCGGTCTCGGGATGGTCGCCGTACTCGGCGGCGACGTCGGCCGCACAACCCCGGACACCGCCGTGGGCGCGCACCGCGCGGCGGATCTCGGCGTCGACGACGTCGTAGGACGGGCTGGTGCCGGTCGACAGGTGGCTGGTGAACAGCGCCTCGGCGCGAGCGGCGGTGAGCATGGCGGTCATGGTGATCTCCTCCTCCAGGTGGCGGTGACGCTCTCGAAGGTTGGACCAGCCGGCCGGTGCTGATTCATCGCTAACGCTAGCCCTGGGGTACGACATTTTTTCCGCGCTCAGATCCAGCCGTGCTTGCGGGCGATCCGGGCCGCCTCGTGCCGGTTGGCGGCGCCGACCTTGCCGGCCGCGGAGGAGAGATAGTTGCGCACGGTGCCGGGTGACAATGACGCCCGCCGGGCGATCTCGTCGACCGGCGCGCCCTCGGCGGCCAGTTGCAGCACGTCGGCCTCGCGCGCGGTGAGCGGGCTGTCGCCGGCGCTGATCGCCTCGGCGGCTAGCTGCGGGTCGACGTAGCGGCCGCCGCCGTGCACGGTACGCACGACCATCGCCAGGTCGTCGGCGGAGACCGTTTTCGGCAGGAAACCCCGGACCCCGGCGGCCAGGGCCTGCTTGAGGTGCCCGGGCCGGCCGTGGCTGGTGACGATCATCGTGCGGCAGTCCGGCACCTCGGTCTGCAGCCGGGCCGCGACCGTGACCCCGTCGAGGTCGGGCATCTGCAGGTCGATGACGGCCACGTCGGGGCGCAGCGCCCGGGCGGCGGCGATCGCCTCGGCGCCGGTGGCGGCCTGACCGACGATGGTGAGGTCGTCCTCGAGGGCCAGCAGTGCCGCGAGCGCGCCGCGGATCAGGTGCTCATCGTCGGCCAGGAGAATCCGGATCACGGGTGCGCCACCTCCGGGAGCTCGGCCGCCGCGGGCAGGCGTACCTCGACGCGGAAGCGGTCGGGCGGCTCCCGGTCGGCCGTGACGGTGCCGCCGACCGCGGTGATGCGCTCGGTGAGCCCGGTCAGGCCGTTGCCGTGGCGGGCCCGGCCGCCGGTGGCGCCGTCGTTCCTCATGATCAGGGAGACCGTACCGTCCGCGGCGCGGTCCAGCTCGATCGTGCACTCGCGGGCCTCGCTGTGGCGCAGCACGTTGGTGGTGGCCTCACGGACCGCCCAGCCGAGCGCGGTCTCGGTGCGGGGCCCGAGCCCGCCGGCTTCGCCGATCACCCGGCAGGTGATCCCGGCGGCGGCGAGCAGGGACCTGGCGCCCGCCAGTTCCTCACCCAGCTGGGCGGTACGCAGGCCGCTGACCACAGCACGCAGCTCGGCCATGGATTCCTGGGCGATGCGGCGCACCTCGAGCATCTCGTCGACGGCCTCCGGCCGGCCACGGCTGCCGAGCTTCGCGGCGAGTTCCGCCTTCAGCGCCACCACCGACAGCGCACGTCCGGCCACGTCGTGCAGGTCCCGGGCGAAGCGCAGCCGTTCCTCGGCCACCGCCAGGTCGGCCCGGACGTTCTGGGCGTCGTCGAGCTGCCACACCAGGTCGAGCATCCACGCGGTGGTACGGCTGGTGGAGACCCCCACGCCGATGACGATGAGCAGGCCCAGCTGCGGGAAGAACTCGTCACCGTCCCGCCAGATCGCCGGAGCGGCCGCTACCAGCCAGCCGGCGAAGGACAACGAGGTAACCGCCGTCGTGGACACCATCGGGGCGACCGCGGAGAGCAACGACGTGAGCATCACTGTCACGATGAAGGCGAAGGCGGGCTCAACCTCGTCGTACCCCGGCCACCCGGCCCCGACGGTGAGCACGCTCAGGACCACGACGGTGACCAGCAGCCGGGTCGGCCGGGCGCCGCGGCCCAGACGGTATTCGAGCGCGGCGTTCAGGAGCAGGGCCGCGGCGATCGCCTGTGCCGTTCCGAAGCCCACGCCGATCAGGGCCACCGGGCCGAGCGCCGATCCGAGCGACCCCCCGATCGCGAGCGGAACCGCCAGGTACAGCACGAACATGGAGCCCCGCAGGTACCAGTCCACACGGGACGCCCGGCTCCGCGACGACATCATCGGTCCACCCTCCTCAGCGTCGCGGTTCCCAGCGGAACCGGCGCCGGACCGTCAGCACGCCCACGATGATCCACGCCATCAGGATCCCTGCCGGGACCAGCGCGTCGTCGAGCACCCCCGTGAACCCTTCCGCGGCGGCCGGGCCGGTGGTGCCCAGCCAGCCCAGCCGCATCAGATCGACGACCGGGGTGAGCGGCAGGGCACGCAGCGCCGCGATGACCGCCTCCGGCGCGTCGTCCAGCGCCGTGTACATCATCGAGCCGACCAGACAGGCGATCATCACCGGCAGCGTGGTCACCTGCGCGGCCTCGGTGGTCCGGGTGAACTCGGTGGACATCGCGGCGATCAGCACGAACACCACCACGCCGCCGAGGGCGCCGGCCAGCAGAAGAAGGACATTGACCGGTACGGGCAGCCCGAACAGCACCGCCCCGGCCGCGACGAACACGACCATCTGAGCCAGCGCGACCACGACCATCGGAGTGGCGATGCCGGTGAGGATCTCGGTGTCGGTCAGTTCACCGGCGCGCAGGCGTTTCAGCATCAGTTCCTCGCGCCGGCTCACGTACGTGGTGACCAGGTTGTAGTACACCGCGGCGAGCAGGACGTAGCCGAGCAGCGAGGTGACCACCAAGCCGGCGGCGGACGTCCCGGATTCCTCGACGCCGGCGCCGGCGACGGTGACGGCCAGGATGAGCGGCAGGACGAGCGCGCTGAACAGGGCACTGCGGTTGCGTCCGAACAGCCGCAACTCGGCGGCGCTGACCGAGCGGAACCGGCTGAGGCGGATGGTGCTCATGCGCGTACCTCCATGGGGTTGTCGTGGTCGGCCACCGCGAGGAAGGCCTCTTCGAGCGAGGCCGGCCGGGCCTCCAGGCCGGCCAGTTCGACCTCGTGCCGGTGTGCCCAGCTCAGCAACTCGGTGAGCGTCGCCTGCAAGGCGTCGGTCCGGATGGTCATCGGCTGGCCCGCCGCGACGGCCGTGCTCTCCGGGCGGGCGCCCGGAAGCGGCGGCAGCAGCTCCGGCGTGACGCCGCCGGGCAGCCGGAAGGTGATCCGGGCCGGGTGCCCGGCGACGATCTCGGCGGGGGAGCCGGCGGCCACGACGACGCCCCCGTGCATGATGGCGAGCCGGTCGGCGAGTTCCTGCGCCTCGTGCAGGTAGTGGGTGGTGAGCAGCACGGTCACCCCGTCGGCGAGCAGCGACCGGACCATCGTCCAGGCGTTGCGGCGGCTCTCCGGGTCCAGCCCGGTGGTGGGCTCGTCGAGCAGCAGCACCGCGGGGCGGCCGAGCACGGCGAGGGCGAGGTCCAGGCGGCGGCGCTCGCCGCCGGAGAGCTGCCGGACGCGTACGCTCGCGCGGTCGCTCAGATCGACCAGTTCCAGCGCCTCACCCGCCGGTCGCGGGTCGGTCAGCGTGCCGGCCCACATCGCCACGGTCTCCGCGACGGTCAGGTCGGGCGGGAAGCCGCCCTCCTGGAGCATGATCCCGACCCGCGGGCGGACGGCGGCCCGGTCCCGCTCCGGGTCGTGGCCGAGCACCCGTACCTCGCCGGCCTGCGGGCGGCTGAATCCGGCCACCAGTTCCATCGTGGAGGTCTTGCCCGCGCCGTTCGTGCCGAGCAGGGCGAACAGTTCGCCGCGCCGGACCTCGAACGAGACGCCACGGACCGCCTCGAAACCGTGCGGGCCGCCGTACCGGCGGTGTACCGCGTTCACCTCGACCGCTGCTGAAGTGGCTGATGTGCTCATGGATTCGAGTCTGTTCGAGCCGGCGCGGCCGGGGCAGTGCCGTCGCGCACGAGTTCACATGCGCCGCGCACGGTTCGACCATGACAAATGTCAGTGGCGTACGGTGCTGGGCGTGAACGGGCGCCGGGTGGTGAGCGACGACGAGGTGACGCGTGCCGGGTGTCACTTCTTCCTGCGGCACGGGACCGTCGACATGGATCGGCTGGCCGCCACCATGTGCGTCAGCCGCGCCACCCTCTACCGGGTCACGCACGGGCGCGACCGGCTGCTCGGCGAGGTGCTGTGGCGGCTGGCCGACCGGACGCTCGCCGACGCGCGCCGCCGCCGTACCCGAACCGGTGTGGACGGCGCGCTGGAGATCACCCACCGGTTCACCGGGCGGTTGCTGGCGGCCGAGCCGTTCCGCCGGTTCATCGCGGCCGAACCGGAGGCCGCCGCACGGGTCCTGCTGACCTACGCCGGCGGGCTGACCGACCGGATGGTGACCGCTCAGCAGGAGATCTTCACCGAGGTCGGCCTGGACGGTGCGAGTGCCGACCTGGCCTACCTGTACGTGCGGATCATCGAGTCGGCGCTCTACGCCGAGCTGGTCGCCGGTCGCCCCGCCGACCTGGGCGTGGCCCAGCGTGCCGCGCGGACGCTGTTGCTGGCGGCTTGCTGAGACACCTGTCGCAGCTTTTCCCGCGACCGTGGCTCAACGCATCGACGACTGCATATGGTGCGGCATGGTCAAGCATTCGTGGCGATCCACCGCCGTCGCGATCGCCGTCGTCGCGTCCACCGTGCTCGCCGGCTCGCCGGCCGGCGCCGGCACAGCCGCGGTCCAGCCCGTCGCCGTGCCCTCCGTCAGCGGTCCGTTGCCCGGCACCGCGCCCGGTGACCCGAAGTCACCGGACCTCGCCGACACCTACCCGTTCTTCGCCACTCCCGACGATCTGGCCGCGCGCGGCTACATCGAGCAGGAGTTCCTGATCTCCGGCCGGGCGGACGGCTGGGACACCTCGGGCGTACGAGTCGCCACCGGGGTTCCGTACACCACGCGGATCGTGGTGCGCCGCCCGGCCCGGGCCGCGCGGTTCAACGGCACCGCGCTGGTCGAGTGGCAGAACGTCACCGCCGGCTACGACCTCGACGCGTTGTGGAACGCGGACACCGTGACCCGGGCCGGTTACGCCTGGATCGGCGTCTCGGCGCAGCGGGTCGGCGTGGACCAGCTGCGTGGCTGGAGTCCGGCCCGGTACGGGTCGCTCGACGTCACCGGTGCCGGCGCGTACCTCGGCGACGAGCTCTCGTACGACATCTTCGCCCAGGCCGCGCGGGCGCTCACCGCGACTCGCAAGCCGCTCGGCGGGCTGAAAGCCCGCACCCTGCTCGCCATCGGCGCGTCGCAGTCGGCGGCCCGGATGACCGTCTACTACGACCGGGTGCTGCCGCAGGTGGAGCCGGTCTTCGACGGATACGGGTTCATCGTCGGCAGTGCCCCGGTGCGGCGCGGCCCGGAGCCGGTGTTCCAGGTGCTGTCCGAGACCGATGTGCGCAGCCCGGTGCGTCCGCCGGACACCGACCGGTTCCGCCGCTGGGAGGTGGCCGGCGCCGCCCACTCCGGCCACGCCGGTCAGGTGTACCGGCAACCGATCCAGGAGCGTGACCTCGGCGCCGCACCGGTGTACGACTGCGCGCAGCCACCGTTCAGCCGGGTCCCGCTGCACCACGTGGTCGCCGCGTCGTACGCCCACCTCGACCGGTGGGTACGCCGCGGCACACCCCCGCCGGCCGCCGAGCCCCTCGTGGTGAACGCCGACGGCACGAAGCAGCGCGACGAACTCGGCCTGGCCCGCGGCGGGATCCGGCTCTCCCAGGTCGCGGCGCCGATCGCGCTGAACAGCGGTGACAACAGCGGCGAGTCGTTCTGCCGGCTGTTCGGCACGCACGTCCCGTTCGACCAGGCCGTCCTGGACGAGCTCTATCGCAGCCACGCCGCGTACGTCGGCCGGGTCGTGCACGCCGACCTGCGCAACGTCCGCGCCGGCTACCTGCTGCCCGCCGACGCCGCGCGGAACCTGCGCGACGCGGTCACCGCACCGGTCCCATAGCCCGGCCGATCCGTCCAGCAAACGCGCGGCACGCCCCAGGGCGTGCCGCGCGCCATTGATGAAGGAGCACCATGGCACCACGCGCCCCCCGCTCGCGCCACTGGCAGTGGCTGCTGATCCTGCCGGCCGTCGCACCACTGCTCACCCCGTTCGCCAACCGGATCGAACCGGTTTTGCTGGGTGTGCCGTTCTTCTTCTGGTACCAGTTCGCCTGCGCGCTGTTCGCCATCGTCGTCATCTCCGCGGTGCACCTGGCCACCCGTGACGGCGGCCATGACTGACCGGGACGTCGAGGTCGGCGTCTTCACCGTCCTGATGGCCGTCGTGCTGGTGCTCGGATTCGGCGCGGCACGGTGGCGGGCACCGCAGGACCCGCACACCCTCGAGGAGTGGGGCGCCGGCGGCCGGGCGTTCGGCAACTGGACGATCTGGTTCCTGATCGGCGGGAGCATGTACAGCGCGTACACGTTCGTCGCCGTTCCGGCGCTCACCTACGGCATCGGCGCGATCGGGTACTTCGCCGTGCCGTTCGCGATCATCACGACGCCGCTGACCTTCGTCTTCACCACCCGGGCCTGGTCGGTGGCCCGGCGGCACGGCTTTCTGACGCACAGCGAGTTCGCCAGCGCGAGGTTCGGTTCGCCCGGGCTGGGTGCCGCGGTCGCGGTCACCGGCATCCTGGCCACCATGCCGTACGTCGCGGTGCAGCTCCTGGCGTTGCAGGCGGTGCTGCGTACGGTCGGGTTCGGCGGGGAGTGGCCGCTGCTGGCGGCGGTGACCGTGATGTCGGTCTGCACGTTCCGCTCCGGGTTGCGGGCGCCCGCCCTGCTGTCCGTGGTCAAGGACGTGCTGATGGCGTGGATGCTGCTGACCGCGCTGCTGGTGGTGGCGATGTACGGCGGGTGGGACCGGACCTTCCGTGTCTCCGGGGAGTATTTCGCCGGCACCCCGTCGCCGGTCGACGGTCTGCTGCTGCCGGACACCGGTCATCTCGGCTTCCTCACGCTGGTCATCGGCTCGGCGCTGGCCGTGTTCGCGTACCCCCATGCTCTTGTCGGCATGCTCGCCGCCAAGGACCGCGCGACCGTACGGCGCAACGCCGCCGCCCTGCCGATCTACTGCCTGGCGCTGGCGCTGATGGCCCTGCTGGGGTTCTTCGCGCTGGCCCGCGGGGTCACCCCGGTCGACGGCGACCTCAACACCGTCGTGCCGCGGCTGATCCACGAGTTCTTCCCCAGCTGGTCGGCCGGGATCGCGTACGCCGCACTCAGCGTCGCCGCGCTGATCCCCGCCGCGGTGATGTCGATCGCCGCGGCGAGCGCCTTCACCCGCAGCCTCTACCGCCCCTATCTGCGGCCGGGCGCGTCCCCGGCCACCGAGGCCCGGGTGAGCCGATGGGTGTCGCTGCTCGTCAAGTTCGGTGCGGCCGCGCTGATCCTCGCCGTCGACCCGGCGTTCTCCGTGGACCTCCAGCTGATCGGTGGCGTGATCATCCTGCAGACCATCCCGGCGACCTTCCTGGGGCTGCTCACCGGCTGGTTCCACCGGGCCGCGCTGATCGCCGGCCTGCTCACCGGCCTGACCGCCGGCGTCGCGATGCTCTACGACGTCCCGAAGCTGGACGCCACCGGACGTGTGGTCGCCGAGCACTTCGGCGGGACGAGCTGGTCGCTCGGCAACGGCTCAACCGTGTACGTCGGCATCGTCGCCCTGCTGCTCAACCTCGCCGTCGCCGCGCTGGCCACCGTGCTGCTGCGTGCGGCCGGAGTGCCCGGCGGAGGCGACGCGACACGGCCGGACGACTATCTCGCCGACGCCGGTGACGCGCGGCTCAAGCGCCTGGACGACCTGATCGACGGGCTGCCGCGGCGCCACACGGTGCCGGCCGCTTCCGGATCCACCCCCGGGTTGAGGGGAGGTCATAGGTTGACCCTGTGAGAATTCGTTACGTCCTGCACAACGCGTACGGGGTCGGTGGCACGATCCGTACGGTCTTCAATCAGGCCAACGCGCTGTGCGCCACACACGACGTCGAGATCGCTAGCGTGTTCCGGTCGGCTCAGGCCCCCGCGCTGCCACTCGACCCACGGGTGCGGCTGATCTCATTGACCGATCTCCGCGACGACGGCAAGCCGCGGACCGGCAGTGCCCGGCTCGCGCGCAAGACGCGGCGCTTCCGCAACCCGTTGCCGCACGGCCGGGACTTCCGGTACCGGCGGTGGGATCCGCTCGTCGATCTCAAGGTGATCCGCTACTTCCGGGCGCAGCACGACGCGGTGCTGGTGACCACGCGGCCGGCGCTCAACCTGATGTCGGCCTGGTTCGCGCCCCGGCGGCTGACCCGGATCGGCCAGGACCACATGAACTTCAGCAGCTACAAGCCACGGCTGCAGGCCGCGATCGTCCGCGCCTATCCGCGGCTGGACGCCGTGACCGTGCTGACGCGCGCCGACTTCGCCGCGTACCACCGGGTGTTCGGCGACTCCGTGCATCTGGTGCGCATCCCGAACGGCATTCCGCCCGGCAAGGACATCACCGGCGAGCGCGGCCGGATCGTGGTGGCCGCCGGCCGGCTCACCCGGCAGAAGGGTTTCGACCTGCTCATCGAGGCGTTCGAGCAGGTCCACGCCAAGCACCCGGACTGGCGGCTGAACATCTTCGGCGAGGGCCGGTGGCGGCCGAAGCTGACCGCCCAGATCGAGGAACGCGGCCTCGGCGGCGTGGTGGCCATGCCCGGGCTCACCCGGAATCTGGAGGGTGAGCTGGCCAAGGCGTCGATCTTCGTGCTCAGCTCGCGCCGGGAGGGCCTGCCGATGGTGCTGCTCGAGGCGATGAGCGCCGGACTGCCTGCGGTGTCGTTCGACTGCCCGACCGGCCCGGCCGAGGTGGTGCGGGACGGCGTCAACGGGGTGCTCGTTCCCGCCGAGGACGTGGCCGGCCTGGCCGCCGGGATGTCCCACCTCATCGAGAACCCCAGCGAGCGCGAACGGATGGGGGTCGCTGCCCGGGCGACCGGCGCGAAATACCAGATGCCGGTCATCGCCGCCGAATGGGAGGAGCTGCTGGCCGAGCTGACCAGCCGCTGAACCGGTCAGATCGCCTGGCCATCGGGTGAGATCGCCTGGCCATCGGTCAGATCGCCTGGCCGGAGATGAACGGCAGCCAGCCGGCGTACCAGCCGGAGAGCAGGGCGAGCGGGCCGAGCACGATGGCGGCGTCCCGGTTCGATGCGCGTGCCAGCGCGATGGCGGGCACCAGCAGCACCGGGAAGGCGGGCAGCAGGTGCCGGCCCATCATCGAGATGTGCGCGTGCGAGCCGGCCGCCAGGACCAGGGTCGCGGCGGCGAACACGGTCAGCTGCCACGGCCCGCGGCGGGCCAGCAGGGCGAACAGGATGATGAACCCGCCCAGGAACAGCACGGACAGCAGCCGGATCGGCTTGCTGGAGTCCTCCTCGCCGACGCCGATCATGATGTCGGTGACGACCTTCCAGGTGGACTCGCCGTAGTCCCACCACGCGCCGAAGGTGTTGCTGTGCACGTCGAAGTACTGCGAGACGCCGCCGAGCTTGGCCGAGGCGTAGGCGAGGTAGGCGAGCAGGCCGGCCGGGGCGAGCAGCATCGCGGCGTACGGCCGCCAGCCGCCCCGCCGGGAGAACGCGGCGACCAGCGCGGCCAGGCCGACCGTGCCGATCAGCGCGGCGGCCGTCGGCCGGCTCAGGCCGCTCACCCCGGCGAGCAGGCCGGCGATCAGCCAGCGTTCTTTGAGAAGCGAGTACAGCGTCCAGGCGGAGAGCGCGGTGAACAGCGACTCGGTGAACGCGCCGTTCTGGGTCATGGCCGCGGGGGCCAGGGCCCAGACGGCGGCCAGCATGACGCCGGTGCGGTGGCTGTGCACGTGCCGGCCGATCGCGTACAGGCCCCAGGCGGCGGCGACGGCCGAGATGAAGGAGACGATCAGGCACGCCGTGATCGGGGAGATGAACGGCAGGTACGTCAGCGGGCGGGCCAGCCACGGGTAGAGCGGGAAGAACATCAGGCGCAGCTGGTACGGCACGCCGTCGGCGTCGACCGCGCCGACCGGTCCGCCGAGGCCGCTGCCGGCGATCTTCGCGTACCACCGCGCGTCCCAGGAGACCAGGGCGTCCATGAACGAGGTGAACTGGCGCCACTGGTTGATCGAGCCGTCCGGGTAGACCCACTTGCCGGGGTCCCGGGTGTGTGCGTGCGCGGCCAGGGCGTACATCACCTGGAGGCTGAGCGCGCGCAGGAACAGGTACAGGCCGATCGCGGGCGCCGCGTGGCGCGCCGCGATCCGGAGCCGCTCGAGCGGCCCGCCGGAATCGGTCCGGTCTGGGATGCCGTCCGCCTCTTCGTCCGGGCGGCTCAAGACGACGTGGGAAATGAGGGTGCGCCTTTCCTGAACCGGTACCTGGTGACCGGGTCCGCTGCGCGGCACCCTATCGCATCGGCCCGGTCGCTGACTGCGCCATCGCTTCCTCGGTGTCCAGGACCGCCGGTACGCCACGCAGCGCCACCAGCGCCGCCACCGCCAGTACGCCGACCAGGACCGCGCAGCTGATCACCATGACGTGCAGGCCGTCGATGAACGCCCAGCGGGCCGCCTGGGCGAGCGCACCGGCCAGGTCGCCGGGCAGTTGCGCCGCCACGTGCAGTGCGGTGCCCAGCGACTCCCGGACCGGTGCCTCGGCCTCGGCCGGCAGGCCCGGCGGCAGCTCGAGGTGCTCGCGATACGTCCGGTTGAGCACGCTGCCGAGCACACCCATGCCGACCGCCCCGCCGATTTCCGTCGCCGTCTCCGAGATGGCCGACGCCGCACCGGCCCGTTCCCGCGGCACGCTCGCCAGCACCGTGTCGCTGACCGTGGCGAAGCTGACCCCGATACCCAGACCGAACACCAGCATCGCGGGCAGCAGGGTGGCGTAGCCGGTGTCCCGGCCGATCAGCGTGTAGAGGGCGAAGCCCACCGCGGACAGCCCGAGCCCGCCGGAGACCACCGCGGCCCGGCCGATCCGGTGTACCAGCGTGCCGGCGAGGAAGCCGCCGGCCATCCCGGCCATGCCACCGGGCAGCCCGGCCAGCCCGGCCTTGACCGGCGACCAGCCGAGGACCAGTTGCAGGTACTGGCTGAGGATCAGCGACAGGGCGAGGT
The DNA here is from genome assembly GCF_015704865.1 of Actinoplanes aureus. GTDB lineage: Bacteria > Actinomycetota > Actinomycetes > Mycobacteriales > Micromonosporaceae > Actinoplanes > Actinoplanes aureus. The sequence goes on from NZ_JADQTO010000005.1 coordinate 437,575, forward strand.
TGGCGAACATGCTCACCGTGGTGGCGGCGATCGAGGCGGAGAACGCCCGGTTGCGGAACAGGCGCAGGTCGATCAGCGGGTCGGCGAGCCTGGTCTGGCGTACGCCGAAGACCGTCAGCGCCAGCGCGCCGAGCGCCACGGCGGTGAGCACGCCGGTCTGCCCGAAGCCGCCGTGGAAGCCCTCCTTGATCGCGTAGATGACCGACACGATGCCGACGATGGACAGCAGCGCGCTGAGCACGTCGAGACGGCCCGGCCGCGGGTTGCGCGACTCCGGGATCACCAGCGTGCCGGCGATCACGATGGCGATCACCACCGGCACGTTGATCAGGAAGACCGAGCCCCACCAGAAGAACTCCAGCAGGGTGCCGCCGACGATCGGGCCGAGCGCGAACCCGCCCGCGGTGACACCACCCCAGACGCCGACGGCGCTGGTGCGCTCCCGGGCGTCGGTGAAGACGTTGCGGATGATCGACAGGGTGGACGGCATGATGGTGGCACCCGCCACGCCCAGCAGCGCCCGCGCGGCGATCAGCAGCTCCGGGGTGGGCGCGTACGCGGTCACGACCGAGGCCAGCCCGAACGCCACCGAGCCGATCAGCAGCAGCCGTTTGCGGCCGATCCGGTCGCCGAGGTTGCCCATCAGCACGAGCAGGCCGCCGAGGGTGAACCCGTAGATGTCGGCGATCCAGAGGATCTGGTTGCCGGTCGGGTTCAGGTCGGCGACCAGCTTCGGGATCGCCAGGTGCAGCACGGTCAGGTCGATGGACAGCAACAGCGAGGCGGCGCACAGGATGGCCAGGGTGGCCCAGCGGCGCCGCGAACTGATCTCGGTCATGCCGGCAGGGTCCCGGCGGGCGCTGACCGGTCACTGACCGGACGCTGACGTATCCACACCCGCCTCGGTCAGCGCCTCGCCGACCGGCATCGCGCGGCCCCGCCCGTACGCGTCCTGGTAAGCCTCCGCGCCCAGCGCCGCGCGCGCCTCGGCCGCGGACCCGGGCCACGTCCGGCTGGCCGGCCACCGACCAGCCGCGCACGGCGGCGGCCGCGCCCAGCAGCAGCGCCGCCCGCCCGGCGGCACCGTCGAGCAACGCCGCACCGGCCAGACCCTCGATCCCGCACGCCACCGCCGGCCGATGCTGCCAGCGCAGACCCAGACCGGCGGCGCGCAGATGCCAGGCGCGGGCGGCGTCGGCGTCGCCGGACGCCTCGGCGAGGCGGCCCAGCGTCACCAGGATCTGGCCGCGGGTCTCCTCGGCGCTGAACCAGCCGGCCGGGCAGACGGCCAGGGCCTGCTCGGCCCGCCGATGGGCGTGCGTGAGGTCGCCGCGCAGCCGCTCGACCTCGGCCAGGACCCACAGCGAGTACCCGAGCGTGATCGGCGCGCCGGCGCGCCGGGCGAGGACCGTGGCCCGCTCCGCGTCGGCGTACGCGTCGTCCAGCCGGTCGCCGGTGCCGTGACTCTGGTGGATGCGGGTCAGGACGCGCTGACTGAGCAGGTCGGCCATGTCGTTGCCGGTGCCCAGCTCCTCGGCCAGCGCGATGGCCTCGTCGAAGCAGGACCGTGCCGCCGTCCAGTCGCCGCGCCAGCCGAGCAGCTTGCCGCGTTCGGAGAGGGCCACCGTCATGCCCCACCGGTCGCCGATCGAGCGGAAACTGTCGACGGCCGCCCGCATCCCGGCCTCGGCGGTGCCGGCGTCGCCGCCGTAGAAGGCGGCGAACCCCTCACCCATGCGGAGCAGAGCGACCAGCCAGGGGTCCGGCTCGGCGAGAGCGGCGCCGATGGAGTCCTGGCTGATCCGCTCGCCACCGCCGATGCCGGTCATCATCGACCACGTCACCATGAGGAACGGGTACTTCGGCGCGGCGTGCGCCTGGATCACCAGCGGCTCGAGCTCGGCGAGCAGCCGTGCGCGCCGCCGGCCGTCCAGGTCGCCGAGTGTCGCGGTGGCGAGCGTGACCGCGTACTCCTCGGTCAGGCCGTCCGGCGGCGTCCAGCCGGCCGCCTCCAGCACCTCGAGGCAGAGCAGCGAGCCGGCGCCGCCCCACCCGCGCATGCCCCAGTAGGTGGCCAGCGGCGCGGCCAGCCGCAGCGCCCGGGCCGGATCGTGGCGGGTGGCCCAGCGCAGGGCGTCCACGACGTTGTCGTGCTCGCCGTCGAGCCGCTTCAGCCAGGCCACCTGATCGGCGCCTCGCAGCCGGGGCTCGGCCGCCGCGGCCAGCTCGATCAGGTAGTCGACGTGGGCCCGCCGGACCGTCTCCTCCTCACCGGCCGCCGCCAGCTGCTCGGCGCCGAAGGCGCGCACGGTCTCCAGCATCCGGAACCGCGCGCCGGCCTCGACCAGCGACTTGTCCACCAGCGCGGCGAGCACGTCCTCCAGATCGTCCACCCGGCAGACCCGGTGCGCGGCGTCCAGCGTGGCGCCGCCGGCGAACACGGTCAGGCGGCGGGCCAGCATCCGCTCGCCGGCGTCGAGCAGGTCCCAGCTCCACTCGACCACGGCCCGCAACGTGCGATGCCGCGCGGGCGCGGTGCGGCTGCCCCGCGATAGCAACCGGAACCGGTCGGTCAGCCGGTCGGCGACCTCCCGCGCGTCGAACACCCGGATCCTGGCCGCGGCCAGCTCGATCGCGAGCGGCAGGCCGTCGAGGGCCCGGCAGATGCGTACCACCGCGTCGACGTTGCCGGCGTCGACGGTGAAGCCGGGACGCACCGCGGCGGCTCGCTCGGCGAACAGGCGTACCGCCGCGTATTCCAGTGGCGCCGCCGGGCGTTCCTCCGGCGGCGGCAGGGCCAGCGACGGCACCGGGCACAGCGTCTCGCCGGTGACGCCGAGCGCCTCGCGGCTGGTGGCCAGCACCCGTACCGCCGGGCACCGGGCGAGCAGCCGGGCGGCGAAGTCGGCGACCGCGTCCACCAGGTGCTCGCAGTTGTCGAGCACGAGCAGCATCGGCCGGTCGGCGAGGGCCAGCGCGAGCCGGTCCAGCGGGTCGGGCGCCGGCCGGCCGGCGTCGGCGGAGAGCAGACCGGTGTCGCGCAGGCCCACCGCGGCCAGCACGGCGTGTGCCACGTCGGCGCGGTCGGTCAGCGGGGTCAGCTCGACGAAGCCCACCTCACCGGTACGGCGGCGCACGCCCTCCACCGCCAGGCGCGTCTTGCCGGCGCCGCCCGGCCCGATCAGCGTGACCAGCCGCGCCTCGGCGAGCTGCTTCTCCAGCCGCCGTAACTCGGCGTCGCGCCCGACGAAGGTGGTCAGCTGCGCGGGCACGCCGGTGACCGGACGCGGGCCGGCTGATCCATCCGTGCCGCGCAGCACCGCCAGGTGGACGGCGGCCAGCGCGGGCGACGGGTCGGCGCCTAGCTCGTCGGCGAGCGTACGGCGCGCGTCCTCAAACGCGGCAAGGGCCTCCGCCTGCCGCCCACCGGCGTGCAGTGCCCGGATGAGCAGACCCCGGAGCCGTTCCCGCAGCGGATGCCGGGCCACCAGACCGGACAGTTCGGCGACCGCGTCGGCGTGCCCGCCGAGTGTCAGGCGGGCGTCGATCCGGTCCTCGGTCGCGGCCAGGTGCAGCTCCTCCAGCCGGGCCGCCGCGGCCACGGCCGATTCCAGGTCGGACAGAGCCGGGCCGCGCCACAGGTGCAGCGCCTCGTCGAGCAGCCGGGCAGCGGCGGCCGGATCGCCGCCGGCGAGTTCGCGGCGACCGGCCGCGGCCAGCCGCTCGAACCGATGCGCGTCCACGTCGTCCGGTGCGATGTCCAGGCGGTAGCCGGCCGGCAGGGAGGCGAGGATGGCGTCGTCCGGTCGCAGGGCCTGCCGCAGCCGGGAGACCTGTGCCTGCAACGCGTTCGCCGCGCCGGCCGGTGGCCGGTCGCCGTAGACGTCGTCCACCAGGTGCTGGGCCGGCACCACCCGGCCCGGGTCGAGCAGCAGCCGGGCCAGCAGGGCGCGCTGCCGGGGGCCGCCCAGGCTCACCGGCCGCCCGTCGTCGCGGACGGCCGTCGTCGGGCCCAGGATGCCGAATCGCACGCCTTGGATTATCACCGGGCGTGGTCAGGGAACCGGTACCGCGCTCGCCCCGATCAGTGACGCGTCGATGTGGTCGGCCGGTGCCGGCCGGGCGAAGTGGAAGCCCTGGGCGTAGCGGTAGCCGAGGACGTGCAGCCGGTCGGCCTGGTCCTGGGTCTCGACGCCCTCGGCGACGGCGCTGAGGCCGAGGGTGTCCGCGATCCCGCTGAGCGAGGCGGCGATCGCCTCCTGCTGCGGGCCGCCGTTGAGCTCGTCGATGAACGACTTGTCGACCTTGAGCGTGGTGACCGGGCAGGTGCGCAGCAGGGTCAGCGACGAGTGGCCGGTGCCGAAGTCGTCGAGGGCGATGCCGGCACCGAGCTCACGCAGCGCGTGCACGGTGGCCAGGGCGGGCCCGCCGCCGAACACGGCGGTCTCGGTGATCTCCAGGGTAAGTTGCCGCGGCGTGAGCCCGTGGCGGTGCAGCGTCGCCGCGACGAGGCCGGGCAGCTCCGGGTCGAGCAGCTGCCGTGCGGAGACGTTGATGCTGACGCGGGGCGCGGCGGAGCCGTGCCGCCGTTGCCAGCCGGCGGCGTCGGCGCAGGCCGTGTCGAGGATCCACGCACCCAGGTCGAGGATGAGGCCGGTCTGTTCGGCGACCGGGATGAACTCGGCCGGCGACACCGGCGCCCGGCCGGCGGGATGCCAGCGCACCAGGGCCTCGACGGCCCGGATGGCGCCGTGCGGCAACTCGACGATCGGCTGGTAGACCAGGTGGAACTCGCCGTTGTCGAGGCCGCTGCGCAGTGCCGCGGCGAGATCGGCGTGGTGCTGGGCGCTGGCGTCGAGTGCCGGCGTGTGCGGCAGGTAGCGGTTGGCGCCGATGCGCTGGGCGGCCTGCAGGGCGAGTTCGGCACGGCGCAGCAGATCCGCGGCGGTGTCGTCGCCGCCCACGGCGATGCCGACGGTGACGGTGACCAGCAGGTCGCGGTCGTTGATCGACAGCGGGGCCTGGAAGGCCCGCAGCAGCGCCTCGGCCAGCCGGGCGTCGCCGGCCAGCGGATGATCGCCGGGCAGCAGGATGCCGAACTCGTCACCGGTCAGGCGGGCGACGAGCGCCGTGCCGCCGGCGGTGTGCGCGATCCGGTCGGCCGCCGCACGCAGGACGGCGTCGCCGGCCTCGTCGCCGAGCCGGTCGTTGAGCGCCGCGAAGTCGTCCAGGTCGCAGACGGCCACGGTGACGCCCGTGCCACCCTGCTGGAGCGCGCCGGTGAAGTACCGCCGGTTCGGCAGCCGGGTGAGATCGTCGTAGCGGGCCTGGTCCGCCAGGCGTTCCATCAGCATGGCGTTGTCGGACAGCGCCGCGTGCTGGCGCACGACGACGAGCAGGATCAGCACCACCGCTCCGGCGGCGAGCCGGGCCGGCAGGTAACCGGTGCCCATGGTCACGCTCAGCAGCATGGTCGCGGTCACCCCGACCGCGACGTACGAGATCCGGCTGCCACCGCTGGCCGAGGCGGCGCCGGGGTGTTCCGGGCGGGTTCCGGCAGCCGCCGGGAGGACGTTGGCCCGCGTCTGAACATGAGCGGCGAGAGCCAGCAGCAGTCCGAACGGAGGCAGTACCAGCACGGTGCCGTTCAGATGCGGCCACGGCTGCACGGCCGGTGCGAGCAGCAGCGACGCGGGACCGAGCAGGCCGACCGGGCTGAGCATCCACAGCGCCCGCCCGTACACCTGACCGGTGCCGCTCATACCCACCTTGACCACGGCCACGACCGCCGCGCACGCGGTGGCCAGCACGATGACCCGCAGCGCCGCGGCGAGCGCGCCCTCCGACACCGGCACCGGCATGACCGACAGCACCTGGACCATCACCAGGGCGGCCGCGACCCCGACGATGGCGACATCCAGCCACAGCGCGACGGTGGCGCGCCAGCTGCGCTGCCGGCCGGGCAGCCGCAGCAGCGCCACCACGGCGAGGCCGACCGCGGCCAGGTACAGCAGGCCGGTCAGCGGGCTCATCGCCACGAGCTGGCCGGCGCCGTGCACGGTGTCGACGGCCTGGCTGGCCGTTCCGGCGGCCAGCAGCGCCGCGGCGCCGCCGAGACGCACCCAGAAGAGCCGGCCGGCACCCACTCCGGTGGCCGCGGCCAGCGCACAGCCGGCCACCGACGTGGCCACGGTACCCACCGCCGCCGGCCACAACGCCCAGGCCGGGACGGCGACCACCAGGCCGAGGACCCCGATCAGTACGGCGGCCAGCGCCCACCCGCCGGCGACCGCGACGAGCACTCCCGCCGTACGGGCCGGCCGGGACAGCAGACCCGTCATCGGGATGCCGTAGTCGTCGCGGCCAGCTCGCCGAGGCGCTCGATAGCCGCCGACACCTCGTCGTTGAGGGCGGTCAGCGTGCCGGCCTGCTCGGCCGTCATAGTCTGGGCCTCCGCGGTGGTCCGGTCGATGTCGGTGATCGCCGCGGTCATCGTCTCCATGATCGCGACCACGGCCTCGATGTGCGCGTTGAGCTCCTCGAGGGTGGTGCTGATCGTCTCGGTGGACTCGGCGGTGGTCGAGGCGAGGGACTTGACCTCGTCGGCGACCACGGCGAACCCGACACCGGCCTCGCCGGCACGGGCGGCCTCGATGGTGGCGTTCAGGGCGAGCAGGTTGGTCTGCTTGGCCAGCCCACCGATGAACTGGGCCACCTCGCCGACCTTGCGCAGGCTGGTGTGCAGGGTGCCGACCGCGTCACCGGCCGTGGCGTTGCTGGAGAGCAGCCGGCCGGCGGCCGCGCGTACGTCCTCGACCTGCCGCTCGATGCGTGCCGCCGACGAGCCGACCGTGCCGGCCCGCTCGGAGACGCCGCCCAGCTGGCCGCTCACCATCGTCGACGTGCTGGTCACCAGCTCCCGGGCGGTCTCCTGGGCCTGCCGCTGGGCGGCGGTCTGCTCCTCGTGCGCCGCCCGCAGCTCGCGCTGCCGCTGTTCCTGTTCGGTGCGCAGCTGCTCCTCGTTCGCGCTGATCTTGTCGAGCATGGTGTCGACGGCCTTGCCGAGCGCCGCGATGTCGTCGTCGCCGGTCGCGTTGATCCGCAGGGTGTGGTCACCCGACGCGATGATCTGCTCGGTGGTGTGCCGCAACGGGCGGACCCGGTTGCGCAGCGCCCGCCGGGTGGACCACCGCATCAGCAGGACCAGCAGCACGGTGGCGGCCGCCATCAGGGCGAACAGGCGCTGTGCGGTGCTGGTCGCCGCCTGGTACATCGGCCGGGGCTGCACGGCCTCCAGGGTCAGCGTCGCGCCGTCGACGGTGGCGATGCTGACGTCGACCGCGATCCGGTCCGCGTCGAGTACCGCGGTGTGCACGCTCATCGCGCCGGTGAGGCTGGTCAGCGCCGGCTGGGCGGTGGCGTCCGGGCGGGTTCCGGTGACGGCGGTGATGCTCAGTCCGAGGTCGGCGCCGAGCTTACCGAGACGCTCCGCGGAGAGCTGCTTGAGCAGGATCAGTCCGCCGGACGGGTCGCCCTCGCCGCTGCTCGGGAACGCGCCGAGGCCGCAGAACAGGTATCCGCCGCCGGTCGCCAGCACACCGCAGACCGGGGTGCCGGCCGGTGCGCCGGCGTCGTACAGCCGCTTGAGCAGGGCGGGGTCGGTCAGCTCGGCCGGCGGCGCGGTGAACTCGTCGCCGCCGGCGGTCAGGCCACCGACCCGCAGCGCGCCGTCCGGGCCGACACCGAGGATGCCGTCCAGGTCGTTGTCCTCGTGCTGGCTGGCCGGCGGGAAGTCCTCGGCGAACGCGTCCCGGTCGCCGCGGGCCACGTCGAGGTGGCTGTTGTCCCAGATGCTGTTGGTGACGCCGAACACGCTGAGTAGCCGGGCCTGTCCGTCCAGGCCGATCCGGATCCGGTCGGCGTCCTGCGCCACCTGCCGGGCCTCGAGTTCGTCGAACGCGCCGGTGGCCACCTGGCGCAGCAGCAGGAAGCCGAGAGCGCAGGCGAGGAGCGCCCCGATGATCGGCCACAGCCGCCGTATTGCCAGTCGCATGTGAGTCGGATCGGCAAGCCCGCCATGGGTCTGAGTTTTCGCACTGTGGCGTGGCCGACACCGCTGATCGAGTGATGTGATGATTGCCTGATGACAACTATCGTGCAGGGATGATCGATCGTCTGCGCCTGGGCGACCATGCCTGTGTAGTCGTCGACGACGATGCCATCCGGCTGCGCTACCTGGCCACCTACGTCGCCGCCGGCCTGTGCGACAACCACCGCGTCCTCTACTTCGGCCCGGGCGTCGAGCGGTTGAGCGCCGATCTCGCCGCGCTGGGCCTCGACACCCTGGCGGCCCGGGAGCGCGGGCAGTTGCGGATGGCCACGCCCGAGGACTCGTACCTCGCCTCCGGATCCTTCGACCCGGCGGTGACCATCGCCGGGTGGCGTTCGGAGACCGAGAGTGCGCTGGCCGCCGGCTACCGCGGGATGCGCGCCATCGGCGACATGTCCTGGGCGGCCCGGCCGGTGCCCGGTGCCGAGCTGCTGCCGTGGTACGAGGCGCAGGTCAACCGGGTCTTCGCCGGCGGTGACGCGATGGCGATCTGCCTCTACGACCGGCGGCTGTTCACCGACACCGCCCTGCAACGGATCTGCTGGTCGCACCCGGCGACCGTGGACCACGAGACCGGCACCGATGCCGAGCCCGCGCTGCGTGCCATCCGGACCACCCACCCGCCCGGCATCCGCCTCGAGGGCGACGCCGACCTGTCGAACCGGCACGCGCTGCGCGCCGTGATGGAGCACCTCGTCGAGGACACCCCGGCCTCCGTCGGGTCGCTGACCGTGGACGTCTCCCGCCTGCGTTTCGCCGACGCCGCCGCCATGCGGATCCTGATGCGCACGGCGACGACCGAGGCGCACCGGCTGCGCGTGGTCGGCTGCTCGCCGGCGCTGCGGCGCCTGCTCACCTTCAACGGCGCCGACGCGGTGACCGGGCTGACCGTGGAGCCGGCCGCATGATGCGGGCGGAGTTCGATCATCCCGGTCTGCTCTACCGCGATCTCGACGAGTACCTGGCGGGCACCACCGAGTTCGTGTATTCGGCGGTCGCCGCCGGGGATGCGGTGCTGGTGGCCGTGCCCGGCGGCAATCTCGCCCCGCTGCGGGACAGTCTGGCCGACGTCGCGGACGCGGTGATCTTCGCGGACATGACGGTGGCCGGCCGCAATCCCGGGCGCATCATCCCGGGCGTGCTGCTGGCCTTCGCCGCCGCGCACGCGGGCCGCCGGGTGTCGATCATCGGCGAACCGATCTGGCCCGAGCGTTCCGACGTCGAGTACCCGGCCTGTGCCGCACACGAGGCGCTGATCAACTCGGTGTTCGCCGGTCGTGACGCGGCGATCCTGTGCCCGTACGACGCCGTACGCCTGGACGACGACCGGCTGCGCGACGCGTGGCGTACCCATCCCGTGATGATCACCGGCGGTGACCGGCGGCCCAGCCCGTGGTACACCGATCCGCTGGCCACCGCCGCCCGGTTCAACCAGCCGTTGCCCCCGGTGCCCGCGGGTGCCGCGGTGGTGCGGTTCGCCTCGGTGCGCGACCTGGCCCGGATCCGCAGCTCGGTCGCGGCATACGCGGAGCGGGCCGGCCTGCCGGCGGCGCGCGCCGACGACCTGGTCGCGGCCGTCAACGAGCTGGCCGAGAACACCATCCTGTACACCCCGGCCGGCGGCGTCGTCTCGGTCTGGGCGGAGGCCGGCCATCTCGCCTGCCAGGTCGACGACGACGGCCACCTCGCCGACGTCCTCGCCGGCCGGGTGCCGCCGGCCGCGCACGTCGAGGGCGGTCGCGGGCTGCTGCTCGCCAACCTGCTGTGCGATCTGGTCCGCATCCACACCCGTCCCGGCGGCACCAGCATCCGGCTGCACATGGCCGGTTGAGCCTCCCCGGAACCGTCGTCACCCGGCCGGCGTCGAACCGGCATGATGCTGCGCACCGGCGTGATTCTGGCCGCCGTCGTGATGATCGTGGCGGGATGTGGCGCATCGGAGCCGCCGGGCGACGCGGCGCGCATCGACGCCCGGCTGGTCGCCGACCTCGCTCCGGGCGACGCCCAGGCGGTGAGCCAGGCGGTCAACCAGTTCGCCTTCGACCTGTTCGGCGAGGTGGCCGACGGCCGGGAGAACGCGGTCACCGCGCCGCTGTCGATGACCGTGCTGCTGGCGATGCTGCTGGCCGGCGCGGACGGCCCGACCGCCGCGGAGATCGCCCGCGTGCTGCACCTGAGCGACAGCCGGGACGTACGGGTCAGCGCCCTGCTGCGCGAGCTCGCCGACACCGACGAGGTCACCCTGTCGGTGGCCAACGCGCTCTGGGCCGACCCGAACACGCCGTTCAACGAGGACTACCTGTCATATGTGCGCCGGGTCTTCGGCGCCACCGTGGAGCAGGGCGACCTCGGCTCGCCCGGCACCGCCGAGGAGATCGACGCCTGGGCCGGCGAGAACACCAACGGGCTCATCGACGAGATCGCCGCGGATCTTGAGCTGCCAAACCCGGACGCCGTCCTGGTGCTGCTGAACGCGGTCTACTTCCTCGGCGAGTGGTCCACCCGGTTCGACCCCGCCGCCACCCGGCCGGCCCCGTTCACGCTGTCCTCGGGTGCGGCCGACGTGCCGACCATGCATCTGAACGGGGAGGCGTTCGGCCACACCGAGCGCGACGGCTACCGCATGATCCGGCTGCCCTACGGCGAGAACGGGCGGTACGGCATGGAGATCCTGCTGCCCGATGACGGCAACACCCTGACCGGCCTGCTCGCGAAGCTGGACGCCACCGAGTGGCGTGCCGCCGCCGGCAGCCTCACCGAGCAGACCATCGACGAGCTCGCCCTGCCGCGCTTCGAACTGCGCTGGACGGGCGAGATGGTCGAACCGCTCCAGCGACTCGGCATGAACGCCGCGTTCGGTGCCGGAGCCGGCTTCCGGCCGATGTCCCCGGTGGCCATGTGGGTGTCGGACGTGATGCACAAGACGTACGTCCGGGTGGACGAGAACGGCACCGAGGCCGCCGCCGTGTCCGGCGGGGTGATGATGGAGAGCTCGGCGAAGCTGGACCGGACGGTGTTCCGCGTGGACCGGCCGTTCGCGTTCACCATCTCCGACCAGCAGACCGGGGCCATCCTCTTCCTCGGTGCCGTCACCGATCCGCGGGCCTGACCACCCCCGTCAGGCCCGGATCGCCGCGGTGGCCGGCCCGCGTACGGTCCGGCGGGCGGTGCCCACCATGGCCGTCGCGGTCAGCGCCACCGCCACCGCCACGATGAGCACGTACGCGGCCGGCGTCACGTCCGGCCAGAGCCGGTCCACCCGGGCCGAGCCGAACGGCAGGACGGTGAACAGCGCGGCCACGGTGCCGCCGAGCACCCCGGTCGCCGTCACCAGCAGGACCTCGAAGGACACCATCGCGGTGAGCTGGCCGCGGGTGGCGCCGGCCAGCCGGTGCTGGGCGAACTCGCGCCGCCGGCCGGCGGTCGCCGCGATCAGCGTGTTGACCAGCATCACCGCCACGAACAGGGTGATCATGCCGACCACCACGTAGTTGAGGGTCTTGACGTCCTGCGCGTAGTCCGGCTGGACCTGCCCGGCCGACGCCTTGTCCTCGACGCCCTGCATGTAGACGGTGCCGGTGGCGATCCCGGCGAACAGCAGCACCGGCATCACGGCGCCGGCCAGCTGCCGGATCCGCGAGTGCACCGCGAGGACCGCGAGTTCGCCGGCTACGCCGCCGAGCGCGCGTACCGGTGCGCCCAGCACCGCGGTGACCAGCCGAAGCAGTTCCGGCGCCAGCAGCGCCAGCCCGATCGACGCCCAGATGCCGGCCTGTCCGGCCGTCTGCATGGCGTCGACGCCCTTGCCGTCCATCAGCGTGGCGGTCAGCACCGCGCAGTTGGCGCCGGTCAACAGGAACAGCACCGCGGCGATGCGCCGGGCCCGCGGGCGGGCCGGCCGGGTGCCGGGCGGAGCGGTGGTACGCCGGGCCGTGGCGACGCCGGCGACGATCGAACCGAGCAGCGTCACGCCGAAACCCGTACCGAGGGCGACCGGGCCGAAGGCACCCGGCACCGCTTCGGCGACCTGACCGGTGTTCTGGAGCAGTCGCAGCAGGGCGCCGCCGAGCAGCGCTCCGGCCGGCACGGCGACCGCTGACGCCACGACGGCGACGAGTGCGGCCTCCCCGACGATCATCCGGCGCAGCTGTGGGCCGGTCGCGCCGACCCGGCGCAGCAGGGCGATCTGCTCGGCGCGCCGGCGTACCGCCAGGCTCAGCGTCGACGTGACGGCGAACGCGACGATGATCAGGCACCAGCCGCCGGCCACGCCCGCTGTCGTGGTCAGCGACTCGCTGCTGGCCGGGTCGGCGTCCGCGGCGGTGTCGATCAACGACGCGAACGCCATCAGCAGGGTCGCGCCGAGGAAGGCGGACAGGAAGGTGGCGACGAAGCCGCCGGGCCGGTGGCGCAGGTTGCGCAGCGCGACGGCGATCATGCGACGGCTCCGGACGGGCGCGCGGCGACCAGGTCGCCGAGGTGGGTGAGGCGCTCGGCGACGGCCTCCGCGGTGGGCGCGCTGAGCGCACCGGCGAGGCGTCCGTCGGCGAGGAAGAGGACCGAGTCCGCGTACGCCGCCGCGACCGGGTCGTGGGTGACCATGACGACGGTACGGCCGTGCTCGTGCACCGCCGCCCGCAGCAGGGTCAGGACCTCGCCGGCACTGCGCAGGTCGAGTGCGCCGGTCGGCTCGTCGGCGAAGACCACCGCGGGCTCGGCGACCAGGGCCCGGGCGATGGCGACCCGTTGCCGCTGCCCGCCGGAGAGCCGGTCCGGCAACTCGTGCAGCCGGTCGCCGAGGCCCAGCCGGGTGAGCACGTCCTGGCTGCGCCGCCGGTCCGCGCGGCGTCCGGCCAGGCGCTGGGGGAGCAGCACGTTCTGTTCCACGGTGAGCGACGGCAGCAGGTTGTAGTCCTGGAAGACGAACCCGACCCGGTCGCGCCGGAATTTCGTCATCGCGGTGTCGGTGGTGGCGGTCAGCTCGGTGCCGCCGATGAAGACCCGCCCACCGGTGGGGCGGTCGAGTCCGGCTGCGCAGTGCAACAGCGTGCTCTTGCCGGAGCCGGACGGGCCCATCACCGCGGTGAAGCTGCCCGCGGCGAAAGTGGCGGTGACCCCGTCGAGGGCGGTCACGCCGCCGTCGTAGGTCTTGTACAGCGATTCCAGTCGCACGGCCTCATTCATGACTACACCGTACGAACGCACTACTCACGCTGTCGGTAGGGTTAGCACCCCTATTGTGGCTAGTGCACTGGACCAAGTGCACTAGTGCGGCCCGGCTGACGTACCCTGACCCGGTGCCGTCCACCAGCGCCGAGCCGGTCCACCGGCGGATCGCCGCGCTGATCGCGGCCCGGATCACCTCCGGCGAGCTGGCACCGGGCGACCGGATCCCGTCGACCCGGCAGATCATGGCGGCGCACGGCGTCGCGATGGCCACCGCCTCCAAGGTCATCGCCGCGTTGCGCGAGCAGGGCCTGGTCCAGGCGACGCCCGGCTCCGGCACCGTGGTCAGCCGGGGCGCCGGTGCCGGCCCGGCGGCGCCCGACCGGGACCGGGTGGTCGCGACCGCCGTGACCATCGCCGACGCCGAAGGGCTGCCCGGTCTCTCCATGCGCCGGCTCGCCGGCGAATTGGGCATCCCGACGATGTCGCTGTACCGGCACGTCGCCGACAAGGAGGACCTGGTCCTGCACATGATGGACCGGGTGATGGCGGCACACCCGCCGCCCGGGCTCACCCCGGCCGAGCACGGCTGGCGCGCCTGCGTGCAGGCCCTCGCCCGGATCCAGTGGTCGATGTACCGGCGGCACACCTGGCTCGCACAGGCGATCTCCTTCACCCGGCCGCTGCTGGCGCCGCACGCGATGGCGCACACCGAGTACGTGATGCGCGCCCTCGACGGTCACGGACTCGACCCGAGCACCCAGTTCCGGGCGGCCGTGATGGTCGCCAACTACGTTCGCGGCACGGCGGTCAACCTGGAGGACGAGGCCCAGGCCGAGCAGGAGACCGGGATGAGCGAGGACGAATGGCTGGCGGCCCAGCAGGACCGTCTGGCGGCCGTGCTGGCCACCGGCCGGCTGCCGATGCTCGAGCGCTTCCTGGCCGCCGGCGACCCTTCGTTCAACCTGGACGTGCTGCTGGAGTTCGGCCTGCAACGCCTGCTCGACGGCTTGCAGCCGCTGCTGTCGCCCCGCCCGGGTGAACCCTGATCAAGACCAGGGCAGTCCCGGATGTCTCCGGCGGCGGGCGAGCGGTTGGCTCGGTCCATGAGGCGAGTTCTGATCAGCATGGCGACCGCGCTGGCGGTGCTGGCGGCCCCGGCCGCCGCCGCGACCGCGGCCACGCCGCACGACGAACTGCAACGAGAGCTGGACAGGGTGACCGCGGCCGGCGCGGTCGGCGTTCTGGCGGAGGTACGCGACGAGCACGGCACCTGGCGCGGCAGCAGCGGCTCCGCGATACACGGCACCACGAGGCCGGTCCCGGTCCACGGCCGGTTCCGGGCCGGCAGCATCACCAAGACCTTCGTCGCCACCGTCGTGCTGCAACTGGCCGAGGAGGGCCGGCTGCGACTGGACGACACGATCGAGACCTGGCTGCCCGGCACGGTACCCGGCGGTGACCGGATCACCCTGCGCCGGCTGCTCAACCACACCGGCGGCGTACCCGACGTCCGGCCCACGCTGCCGCTGCCGCCGAGCCCGGAGTTCTTCGCCAACCGCTGGCGTACCCGGACCGCCGGCGAACTGATCCAGCGGGCACTGACCCAGCCCGTCACGTCGCCCGGCTCGTTCAAGTACTCGAACACCGGCTACCTGCTGCTCGGCGAGGTCATCGAGAAGGCCGGCCGCGGTTCGTACGGCGACCAGATCGAGCGGCGGATCATCCGGCCACTGGGGCTGCACGGCACATCGATGCCCGGCACCTCGCCGCGCATCCCCGGCGCGCACTCCCGTGGCTACGTGCCGGGCCCCGACGGTCTCGTCGACTACACCGAGATGAACCCGTCACTGTTCGGCGCCAGCGGCGAACTGATCTCCACCGCGGCGGACCTTCGCCGGTTCTTCGACGCCCTGCTCAGCGGGCGACTGGTGAAGGGCCCATGGTTCGACGAGATGCTGAAGCCGGGCGTCCGGGACGGGCGGTACGGGCTGGGACTGGCCTGGCGCGACACCGACTGCGGGATCCGGGTGTACGGCAACGACGGCGACGCGCTGGCGTACCAGTCCTACGCGTTCACCACCGCGGACCGCCGGCGCCAGGTCACTGTGGCGCTCACCCCGGACTTCACCACCAACCCGGACAACGCCGTCAACGCCTTCCTCAACCACGCGTTCTGCCGCTGAGCCGGACCCGCTGCGGCACCACCGCAGCGGGCCCGTCAACCTCACAGACCGGCCGCGCGCACCCTCTCGTGCAATTCGGCCGCCCGGTCGATCAACTCGTCGACGTCGCGCACCGCCGCCGGAAGCGTCACGTAGACGTGCTCCACGCCCACCTCCACCAGCGCCGCCACGTCCTCCACGAGCTGCGCGACACTACCCGTGTACGGCGCCCGCGGCTGCTCCCGCGACTCCGTCAGGTCCCCGGTGACGATCTGCGCGGTGCAGCTGATCGCCCGCGGATCGCGCCCGGCCTCCTCGGCCAGCTCCCGCAGCCGGCGCAACGTCGCTCCCACCCCGGCCGGCGGAACAGCGGTCGGCAGCCATCCGTCGGCACGCCGCGCCACCCGGGCCAGGGCCCGTTCGGTGCTGCCGGCCAGCAGCACCGGGATCCGCCGGGCCGGCTTCGGCCCGACGTCCGCCGCCGCGGCCTCGTACCGCCGGGTCTTGAACCTGACCGGATTCGGCCCCCACACCTCGGCCGCGATGTCCAGGAAATCGTCCATCGCACGACCACGCTCACTGAGCGGAACCGGCGCCGAAGCGGCGAACTCGTCCGGCGACCACCCCGAGCCGAGACCCGCGATCACCCGGCCACCGCTGGCGGCGTCCAGCGTCGCCAGCTGCTTGGCGAGCCGCAGCGGCAGGTGCAGCGGCACCACCAGGACACCGGTGCCCAGCTCGACGCGCTCGGTCACCGCCGCCGCCATGGCAAGCGTCGTCAGCGGGTCGGTGACACCCCGGTAGGCGTCCGGCCAGGGCAGGTCCGGCACGCCGTACAGCCCGTGCGGTCCACTCTGGTCCTCCGGCACGAGGACCCGCTCGAAGGTCCAGAGGCTGTCGAAGCCGATCTCTTCCAGGGCCTTGGCCGCGGTCACCACGTCCTTGCCCGGGGTGTAGTGCTGGAACTGGGGAAGGCTCACGCCGAGTTTCACCATGGGCACCACAATTCCACGAACGACAGACCTTCAGATGTACGGCCCACGAACAGTTCCGCCCTGCCCCGCGACCAGGCACAACCCCAGGCCCCAGCGCGACCGCCGGGCCCATGCGGGGGGTCGCTCAAGCCCGGTCCGGCGGGACGGACACCCGGGCGGCGAGAAACCTCGGGGCCATCTCGCAGTAGCTGTCGGTGACCAGCTCGGCGATCTCGGTCCAGTCGGTATGGTCACCGAGGAAGGCGCCGGCGACGTT
Source organism: Actinoplanes aureus (assembly GCF_015704865.1). Lineage (GTDB taxonomy): Bacteria > Actinomycetota > Actinomycetes > Mycobacteriales > Micromonosporaceae > Actinoplanes > Actinoplanes aureus. The sequence continues at coordinate 454,267 of NZ_JADQTO010000005.1, forward strand.
GTGGCCCCAATCCGCACGGAAGAACGGAAAGCCGCTACCGGTCAGGCCGAGCAGATCCTCGGCGGGCACCCGAAATGTCATCAGGGTCGGCGGCTCATCGGCGATCAGATGCCGGGGGTAGAGCAGATTACGCTCAGGGTCCGCCGTGTAGACATGGGCGACCGTCCGCTGCCGGATCCGCCAGCGAACACCGATCCAGGCCGGCTCCTCATATGTCTCCGGCAGCCCCAGACAGATCGGTCGCAGCCGCTCCAGAATCTCCGGCCGCACGTCCCCGGGGGCTGACATGCGCCGACAGTACCGGCCCCCGGCGAACTCCGCCGCCCGCCCACTCGTCGCCCGTTTTCGAGAGCGCGGAGCCACGGTAAGGTGCCGTTTTCCGACGGGAGATCACCGATGCGGTTCACGATCGACGGCGAAGCGATCGACCTCGACGTAGACGCGGTGGCAGCACGCCTACGTGGACTTGCTCCCGAGCAGGTGCAGACGCACTGGGTCGACGTCGAGGGCACACGTTTCCCGGTCAAGCAGGCGCTGGAGGCAGGATCCGGGATCTCCCGCAACAGATTCACCTCGCAGACCGCCCGCTCGGTGCTGATCCGGCTCGGCTTCGTGACCAGCTCATCACCGACCTTGCCAGCCGGCACATCCCGTCCATCGCCACGGACACAGCCGACGCCGCGCATCAGCGCCGAAGAGGCCGGCGCGGCATTCGCCACCCTGGTCACCTTCTTGCGCGGCAGCCCTCTCACCGACGGAGTCAGCACGCTCGAACATCAGCTAGTCGAGGCCGACCGGCACACCGTAGCCGCCGTGACCAACCAGGCCGGTCTCACCGACGACCTGCTGCGCTCCGCGTTGATCGTCCGGCGCGACGTCGGCCGGATCAGCGACGTCATACACGCCGCTGTCATCGCACTCGCTCTGCCAGTCATCCTCGACGAGGGCGAAACCGTGACCAACCGACCATCGCTGGGCCCCGGCAACGACAAATCGCGGCCCTACGACCTGGAGACGAACCGACGTGTCGCCGAGTTCAAGGTCGCCGTCTGGTCCGGCGGCGACATGATGCGCAAACGAACGCTGACCGCCGATCTCGTCCATCTAGCCCTCGACGGATCAGGCCGCCGCCCCGAACTGTGGGTAGCCGGCGAGCAGCCCCTGCGGTTTCTGCGCACCAGCACCACATCGGTCGCCGACCTGCTGTCCCGCTCCTCGAAGCACCTGCGCGCCCGGTTCCAGAACCACTACGGCCCAGACCCGATCCCGCTGCACACTTTCACCGCCGAACATGCCGCCCGGGTCCGCTTGTGCAACCTGGCCGAGGTCCTCCCAGCCGTAGCCTCAGCCCTGCTCTGAAGAGCCGTCGCGGTCAGGGTCCTGTCCGGCCCAACGTGGGTGCTGTCTCAACGGCCTCAAGACAGCACCCACGTTGGGCCGAGACAATCCGGCCGGCGGACCCTGACCGCGAAGGCTCTCTGGACCCTTCGGGGTCAGGGTTGGCAGTCCGCGTTCGGGCGCGAGCTGACTGCCTGCGCGGCAGCCTTACCGCGACCGTCGGGCGGGGAGTCGTGCGCTTGCGGGCCGCGGGACCGGTTGTGGTCGGCGGGTGGTCGCTGGCCAGCGGCGGGGGGCACTTGCTCGCGGTCCGCGGGCCGGTTGTGGTCGGCGGTCGGTTGCTGGCCAGCGGCCGGAGTGTCTGCTCGCGGTGTGTGGGGCCGGTTGCGGTCGGCTGGTGGCTGCTGGCCAACGGCCGGGGTGCCTGCTTGCGGCGTGTGGGGCCGGCCAGCCGGTGGCTGCTGACCGTCCGCCCGGCAGGCGGTCGAGGTGTTGATCAGCGAGACAGCCACTGCTGCTAGCCCAGTGATCGAAAAGGCGCGGTCTTTGCCGCCGGCTGTGCGTCAGGGCTGCTTCGAAGGGCCGGGAAGCAGCCCTGACGCATAGCCGATTGATCAACGAGGCCGAAAAGCGGGCCCGGCTGTGCCTGATGGCTGTCACCGCTCCCGGGGCCGCGCTGTGCCGTGCCGCGCTGTGCCGTGCCGCGCTGCGCCGCGCTGTGCTGGGCCGTGCCGCGCTGTGCTGGGCCGTGCCGCGCTGTGCTGGGCCGGGGGCCGCAAACGGGCTCGCCGCTCGACTGCCGCGACACTCCTGGAGCGGTCACCTACCAGACCTTGCGGCCGGTCTCGCGGATCGTGGTGGATCGGGTGGGTAGGGGCGCACCCGGTCCACCACATTGCCCAAACCACCACGCAACGGCGGCTACCAGCAGTAGGCCCGCGCCGATCGCCTCCCGTGTGGGGCCCTACCACCCGGGCCCGGCACCCAGGGCGCTGGCGAGCAACCACGACGAACCCGCGCCCGGCCCCACAGACCCCAGTAGGCGCCCCGGCCGCTGGCAAGCAACCACCGCGCCCGGCCCCGCGAACCTCGGGCAGGCAGCCTGGCCGCGTGGCGAGCAACCGCCCGCCCGCGGCGCGACGGACTGGTGTTTCCCGGCGGGCGCGCTGGGGCCGGGACGGAAAGCCTGGCTCGCGTGGGGAGGGCGGGCACGCGTCGGCTTCGGCGGGACGCCGGTCACGCGTACCCCGAAAGAGCGGGACCGGCGATGCAAACCTCGGCCAAAGTCTGTACAGCGCAGCAGAATCAGCCGGCTGCGGAGCGTAGGGCGCGGCCGGTGGCGGTGTCCGGGATGTCGGCGACCGGGCCCGCGTAGAGGATGCAGCCTCCGTGCCGGCCCGGGCCTGGGCCGAGGTCGACCAGCCAGTCGGCGTGCCGGATGACTGCCAGGTGGTGTTCGATGACGACCACCGTGTGGCCGTCGTCCACCAGGCGGTCGAGTGCGTGCAGCAGGATGGCGACGTCGTGCAGGTGTAGTCCGGTGGTGGGCTCGTCGAGTACGTAGAGCGTGGGCCCGGCCGCGTCCCGCAGTTCTTTGGCGATCTTCACGCGTTGCGCCTCTCCGCCGGAGAGGGTGGTCATCCGCTGGCCCAGGCGTAGGTAGCCGAGGCCGATGGTGTCGAGGTGCTCGAGTGCTCGCACGATCGCCGGGTCCGGCAGCCGGTGCACGGCCTCAGCGATGGTGATCTCGTCGACGTCCGCGATGGACAGCCCGTCGACGTGGTGGCGCAGCACCTCGGGCTTGAACCGGCGCCCGCCGCACACCTCGCAGATTGTCTCCTGACCGGCCATGAAGGCGAGATCGGTCATGATGACGCCGCGGCCCTGGCAGGCCGGGCAGCCGCCGGCCGAGTTCGGGCTGAACAACGCGGCCGGCACGCCGTTGCGGCGGGCGAACAGCTTGCGGATGGCGGCGGCGATCCCGGTGTACGTGATCGGCGTGGAGCGGCCGTTCGTGCTGACCGGCCGCTGATCGATCACCACGGCGTCGTGCCGGGCGACGAGTTCGGCGGCCAGGCTGGACTTGCCGGAGCCGGCCACGCCGGTGAGCACGGTCAGCACCGACTCCGGCAGGTCGACGCTCAGGTTCCGCAGGTTGTTGCGGGTGGCGCCGGAGACGGTGATGGTGCCGTTCCGCTTCCGGGGAGGGCGGGTGTCCTGTAATGGCTGGGCCAGGGCCTTGCCGGTGGGCGTACCGGCCCGGGTCAGCTCGGCGAACGTGCCCTGGAAGACCAGCTTGCCGCCGTGCTCGCCGGCGCCGGGCCCGATCTCGACGACCTGGTCGGCGGCCGCCATGACGGCCGGATCGTGTTCCACGACGAGCACGGTGTTGCCGGCGTCCCGCAGCCGGACCAGCAGCGTGGTCATCGCGTCGACGTCGGCCGGGTGCAGTCCGGCGGTCGGTTCGTCGAAGACGTAGAGCATCTCGATCAGGCTGCTGCCCAGATGCTTGACGGTCTTGACGCGTTGTGACTCGCCGCCGGACAGCGTGGCGGTTCCCCGGCCCAGGTTCAGGTAGCCGAGTCCGATCGTGTCCATCGCGGTCAGTCGCTCGTGCAGGGCGGTGACCACGGGCAGCGCCCTGGGTTCACGGATGCGGGTCACCAGCGCCGCCAGTTCGGTGATCTCCATGCGGGACATCTCGGCGATGGTGCGGTCCAGGACGGTGGCGCTGCGGGCCTCCTTGTTGAGGCGGTCACCGTGGCAGTCCGGGCAGGTCTGCGACCGGGTGAACCGGGCGAGCACCGCGCGCTTGCGGTCCGACAGGTCGTCGGTGGTGTGCAGGTAGATCCGTTCGAACCGTTCGACGATCCCCTCGTACGCCTTCGCCGGTTTGCCGCCCAGCCGTGCCGCGCGGCGGCCGCCGTACAGCAGGGCCTCGCGCTGCTGCGGGGTCCAGTCCCGCAGCGGGGTGTCCTGGTCGAACTCGCCGATGTCGGCGTACTGGCTGTACCAGTAGCCGCCGTCGCCGAAGCCGGGCAGCCGGACGGCGCCGCCGCGCAGCGACCGGTCCAGGTCGAGCACCCGGTCCACGTCGGTGACCACCCGCTCGCCGAGGCCGGAGCAGGCCGGGCACATGCCGGCCGGGTCGTTGAAGGAGAACCGGCTGGACTCGCCGACGTGCGGTGTGCTCAGCCGGGAGAAGAGCAGCCGCAGGTACGTCCAGGCGTCGGTGACGGTGCCGACCGTGGACCGCGCGTTGCCGCCGAGACGGCGCTGGTCGATCACCACTACCGGGGACAGCCCGTCGATCCGGGCCACGTCGGGTTTCGCCCACTTCGGCAGCCGGTTCCGGGTGAACGGCGGGAACGTCTCGGTGAGCTGGCGGCCGGCCTCCGCCGCGATGGTGTCGAACACGAGCGACGACTTGCCGGAACCGGACACCCCGGCGAACACCACCAACCGGCCGCGCGGTACGTCCAGGTCGAGCGCCCGCAGGTTGTTGGTCCGGGCCTGACGAATGCGGATCATGCGCTGCTGCTGAGCCATGGGCCCGACGCTACGAGCAGATGTGGCCGGAAAATGGCCGCGATTACCGGCAGACTGCGGTGATGGCCGACGTCACGCAACGGGTCCTCGCGCTGCTCGCCACGCTGCAGACCGGCCGGGCGTTCAGCGGTGACGAACTCGCCGGCCGGCTGGACACCAGCCCTCGTACGCTGCGCCGCGACATCGAACGGCTGCGCGGCTACGGGTATCCGGTGGAGACCCAGCCCGGACCGGGCGGCTTCTACCGGCTGGCCCGCGGCGCCGTCATGCCACCGTTGCTGCTCGACGACGACGAGGCCGTGGCGGCGATGCTCGGACTGGCCACCCTGGCCGCGGCGGGCAGTGCCGGCAGCGGCAGCGTCGACGACGCGGCGGCCCGGGCGTACGGCAAACTCGACCAGTTCCTGCCCCGGCGGTTGCGTCATCAGGCGGCCGCGCTGCGGTCCGCACTGGAGACCGGCCGGACGCCCGGCCCCAGCACGAACGCCGCCACCATGAGCCTGCTGGCCGGCGCCATCGCCGGCCGGCACCTGGTGACATTCGGCTACGCCGGCGCGACCGGGGCCGCCACCGTGCGCCGGGTCGAGCCGTACCGGCAGATCCACTTCCGGTTGCGCTGGTATCTGCTGGCCTTCGACACCGGCCGCGACGACTGGCGGGTGTTCCGGATCGACCGGATCGCCGAGCCGCGTGACACCGGCCGGCCGTACGCCGAGCGGCCGCTGCCGGCCCGGACCGGCCTCGACTACCTGCGGGAGGGCCTGGGCAAGGACGGCCAGCGAGTGGAGTTCACCGTCCACGCCCCGATGCTCGCGGTGGCGGACGCCTTGCGGCACCACGAGGCCGACCTCACCGCGCTCGACGGCGATCGCACCCATGCCGTGGTCGTGGTCGACGCCTGGCAGTGGCTGCTGCCGGGTCTGGCCTTCCTGGACGCCGAGATCGTCATCCACGGACCCGCCGAGGTGCGCGCCGCCTGGCAGCGCTTCGCCGCCCGGCTGCGCCCCGGCGGCGGATAGGCCAGATTGCAGTTCGATCACGCCGCGATCGCCGTCCCGCTCGCGGTGTGCGGGCTGATCGGCCTGCTCAACGGCGTGCTGATCGTGTACACCCGGATGGCGCCGTTCATCGTCACCCTGGCCGTCCCCGCTCTCCCGCGCGATCGCCGCGGGCCGCGCGGCCCCAGCGCGGCCGCCGGGAAACAGCGGTCAAACCGCCGCTTTGCGCGTGGCGGCGCGCGGGACGCGCATGGCGCCGGCGCTGGCGGCGACGAACAGCGCCAGGACCACCGGGATCCAGAGCGCGGCGGGAAGGCCGACCACGGTGGCCGCCGCGCCGATCAGGATCGGACCGAGCAGGAAGCCGGCGTAGCCGATGCTGACCACCAGCGACAACGCGCGGCCGGCCCGCTGCGGGTCGAGGTTTCCGGCGGCGGAGAAGACCTGCGGTGCGATGCAGGACAGTCCGATGCCGAGCAGCCCGAAACCGGCGACGCCCGCCACCGGATGGTCCAGCGCGAGCGCCGTGCCGAGGCCGAGGGCCGCGAGGGCGCCGCTGAGCCGGACCAGCAGAACCGGGCCGAGCGCGGTGACCAGGCGGTCGCCGAAGAGCCGGCCAACGGTCATCATGATCGAGAAGGCGGCGTACCCGTACGCGGCGAAGCCGGTGGTGGTCTCCAGGTTGTCGCGCAGGTAGACGGCGCTCCAGTCGGCGGCCGCGCCCTCGCCGACGAGCGTGCAGAGCACCAGCACACCGAAGAAGACCAGCAGCAACGAGCGTCCGGCGGGCTCGGCGGCGTCCGCCCCGGTGACCGCCGCCTCCCGGGCCGGTGCCCCCGGCAGCAGCCATCGGGCCGCCCAGACCGCCACCACCAGCACCGCCACGCCGACGGCGAGGAAGGTGGTGCCGACGCCGACCCCGTTGTGGGCGAACACGCTGCCGGTGATCGCGCCGAGGAACCCGCCGATGCTGTAGGTCGCGTGGAACGACGACATGATCGGGCGGCCCCAGGCGCGCTGCACCTCGATCGCGTTGGCGTTCATCGCGATGTTCAGCGTCCCGTGCGCCGCGCCGAAGGCGAACAACGCGATCGACAGCGTCCAGAGACCCCCGGCGAATCCCGGGGCGATCAGCAGCAGACCCTCCAGGATCGCCGCCGGAATCAGCACCCGGGAACTGCCGAAACGGTCAGTCAGCCGGCCCAGCGCGAGCATGCCGAGAATGCATCCGGCCGCGAAGGCCAGCAGGGCGAAAGTCAGCCGCCCGTCGCTGAGCCCGAGATTCTCCTTGACCGTCGGAATGCGGGCCGTCCACACGCCCAGCGCCGTTCCGAACAGGAGGAAGACCAGCGAAGTCGCGACCCGTGCCCGGCGAATGTCCATGATCCGATCACGCTATCGCCGCCGGGGAGCGGACACCATGGCTCCCGGTTCCGGAACCGCGGGCTACGGTTTGCCGAGCTCCTGCCAGCGACTCTCGGACATCTCGACGCCGAACTTCTTCGCCGCGCGCTGGATCCGGCGGAACGCCTCGTCCCGCTCCTCGTCGGACACGTCCTTGACCTGATCGAAGCGCGCGATCGCGTTGCGTACGTGGCTGGCGTCGTTCAACGGTTCCTTACGGACGCGCGGAAAGGCGAACTCGCGATCGGGCATCGCGTTGCGGTCCTCGGCGTCCAATTCATTGGTGGCCATGGCCCGGATGTACCCGGACCCCGGCCGCTCCATTCCTCAGCGCGTTCGCTGGAACGCCCGGCGGCCGAAGGCCGTCAGCGCGGCGACCGCGACTCCGACCAGCAGAATTCCCGCGGCACCCATGACGAACAGAACGAGCAGGCCGGCTCCGATGTTGGCGCCGATCACCCCCATGGTCATCACCCGCCAGGCCCAGCCGGCGAAGACACCGACCGCGATCAGCGGCACCAGCGCCAGCCACCACCGCGCGTCCAGGCGGCGGGTGGCCGCCGACCGGATCAGCACACCGAGAGCGCCGGCGGCGGCCACGCAGGCGACGATTCCGAGGGTACGATCAGCGGCCGGCCCCAGCGTGCCCGGGCCGAACGATCCGTAGTCGAGCGGAACGCCGTCCGCCTCCAGCTGCCGCAGCGACTCGCTGGTGAGATCGCCGATCAGCCACCAGGACGCCACCGGCACCGCGAGCAGCAGGACGATCGCGGCCAGCGGCAATCGTGACTTCAGCATCTGATCTCCGTCTCTCAGGAGTAGAACGGGCGGTCGGCGGAGCGGTCGGTGGGAACCACGTCGAGGCGCGGGTCGGCGGCGAGCCGCGCGATCAGCCCCGGGTCGCCGCCGATGCCGGCCCAGTGCGGGTCGACGTCGAAGGCGAAACACCAGGCGCGGTCGGCCGGCCAGACGAACGCCGGCTCGGCGTCGTCGAGCCGCACCTCACCGGGCCAGCCGGCGGCCGAGTCCCAGGTGCCCACCTCGGCCAGCGGTCCCCGGAACAGCCAGTAGGCGCGGGCCGGCAGCTGCACCTTCCGGTCGTACCACGGGTCGGGCCGCCACTCGTCGCTCACCACGTCCGACTGGCCGAAGCCGTCCCAGACGCAGAAGTAGCAGTCGCCGGGCGTGGTGGTCTCGGCGGCCAGCAGCTCGAAGAGCCGGGGTAGCTGCTCGGAACGCCAGTCCTCCGCCTCGGCGTCGTTCTCGCTCATGCCGGGGCGTACCGGATCGGGCAGCAACCGCAGCCGCGCGTACGCGTCGAACCCGCCCGGGCCCAGCGTGACGAGATCCTCCCACGGCAGTTCGCTGTCGGCGATCCAGTCGGCGGGCGCGGGGTCGGTGCAGAAGTGGAGTGTCACGGTGACGTTGTATCGCAGGTCAGGCGGCCAGGTTCTTGCGGGCGCGCTTGTTCGCGTACATCCGGGCATCGGCGGTGGCCAGCAGCACGTCCGGGGCGACCTCGCGGCGTTCGGCCCACAGCGTGGTGCCGACCGCCGCGGTGACCCGCAGCCGTTTCCCCTGCCAGGGCAGCGGCTGGGCGACGGCGCCGGCGATCCGGTCGCTCAGCGCGTACGCGGACGCCTCGTCGGTGTCCGGGCAGAAGATCAGGAACTCGTCGCCGCCGATCCGGGCCACCACGTCCCCGGGGCGCACCACCGCGCTGATCCGGTCGGCCGTGGCACGCAGGATCTCGTCGCCGGCCTCGTGGCCGTACCGGTCGTTGACCGGCTTGAAGTCGTTCAGGTCGCAGTAGATCAGCGCCAGGTCGCCGGCGGTGCCGGCGGCGTGCCGGGCGATGGCCCGTTCCATCAGCGTGAACAGCCGGCGCCGGTTGACCAGCCCGGTCAGCTCGTCGTGCGCGGCCTGGTGTGCCAGCGCACGCTGGTCGCGGGCGCGCTGCGCGTTCAGCCGGCTGAGCCGGACCATGACCAGCGGGATGCTGAGCACCGGCGCGAGCGTGAGCAGCAGCCCGTCCGGCGGCTCGCCGAGCAGCTGCCCGATGCCGCCGACCACCGGGACGACCAGCATCGCGGCGCCGAACATCTCCAGCTGCCGGCGCGGGCCCCGGCCGGTGGCCGGGACGCTGGGCTCCATCAGGGCACGCACGCTGGGGTGGAGGCCGGCGGCGCCGAGGCACAGGTAGCCGAGGGCGAAACAGAGCGCCGGCAAGGACCCCTGGTGCCCCGAGGCCGACGGCATCATGTTGACCGCCGCCGTACCGGCGACGGTGCAGCCGAGCGCGGCGAACAGGTAGCCCAGGCACGCCCGGCCGGAGCCGCAGGTGCGGGCCACTCGCAGCAGGGCGCCGCAGATCCCGAACAGCACCAGGAGCTGGGTGAGCACGATCAGCTGCTGACCGATGCCGGCGTGTTCGTGCAGCATCCGGGGGCGGAACACGAACTCCCACACCGGTGCCGCCACCGCGATGCCGGCCACCGCCGCGTCGATGGTGCCGCTGCCGTCGCGCGGGGCGTGCCGCAGCACGATCATCAGGCTGGCGGCGAGCATGAGGGCGTATCCGCCGATCTGCGGCGGCACGACCAGCCAGGGCGGCGGCTCGGCCCACGGCATGGGCAGCACGGCGGTCAGCAGCCAGGCCCCGTTCACCACGCTGAGCGACACCATCGCGATGATCACCAGGAGCCAGGGGCGGCGGTCGCTCACCCGGTTCACGCGCACGCCGATCAGCACGGCCACCGCGGCGATCAGGCCGGAGGCGAACAGCAGGGCGAGGCGTACGGTCGCCGAACCGGTCAGGTGCCCGATCGCGAACGCCGTCGCCAGCACCACGAAACCGGCCGTCACCCCAGCGGGGCGCGGCCGCGAAGACCCTGGCAAGCGCACGACCGCACTATCGCCCGCCGGGACCGCGTCCTGAGGAACCTAGCCGGGGTTGCCGGCGGTGCGCCCGGCCCGGCGGGCGGCGTCGATGACCGGGTCGGTCTCGTCGTCGAACTGGCCGATCACCTGCTCGAGGAGGTCCTCGAGGGTGACCAGGCCGATCACGCGGCCGGCGTCGGCGACCAGTGCGAGGTGGCCGCGCCGCTGGCGCATCGCGGCGATGGCGTCCAGCACGCTGGTGCCGGCCGGCAGTGACAACGGCGCGGACATCAGACTCCCGGCCGTGGCGGACTCGCCGCTGCTGGTGGCCTTCGCGGCGTCGCGGACGTGTACGACGCCGACCAGCGTGCCGCCGGCGCCGGTGACCGGGAGCCGCGACCGGCCGGTCTCGAGGCTGCGCAGCTCGACGGCGCGGCCGTCGGCGCCGGCGTCCACCGAGACGATCCCGGCGATCGGGACCATCACCTCGCGGACCGTGGTCGACTGCACCTCGAGCATGGCGGTGAGCAGCTCGTGTTCCGCGTCGGCGATGGTGCCGTGCTCCTTGGAGGTGTGCAGCAGCATGCGCAGCTGCTCGGGGTTGTGCACCTGGGCCAGCTCGTCCTGCGGTGTCACCTTGACCAGGCGCAGGCAGGCGTTGGCCAGCCCGTTGAGCGCGGCGAGGACCGGGCGCAGGACGGTGGTGAAGCCGACGAACGGGATGGCGAGCAGCTGCGCCGAGGTCTCCGGGTGGCTGATCGCCCACGACTTGGGTGCCATCTCGCCGACCACCACGTGCAGGAAGCCGACCAGGGCGACGGCCAGGACGAAGGCGATGACGTACGCCGCGCCCTCCGGCAGGCCGACCGCGGTGAACACCGGTTCGAGCAGGTGGGCCACGGTCGGTTTGGCCAGCGCGCCGAGGCCCAGCGTGCACAGCGTGATGCCGAGCTGCGCCCCGGCCAGCATCATCGACAGCCGGCGGGTGCCGGCCAGCGCCGCCCGGGCGCCGCGCGAGCCGTCGGCGGCGGCCTGCTCAAGCCGGTGCCGTTTCGCGGCGACCAGCGCGAACTCCGCCGCGACGAAGAACCCGTTGAGGGCCAGCAACAGTACCGAGACGAGCAGCGCCCAGGGTGTGCTCATCCCGGCACCTCCCCGTTCCCGCCGGGGATCAGGGTGAGCGCCACCCGGTCCGGGACGTGCCGGCGTACGGCCAGCACCGTCAGCCGCGCCATCCCCTGCGGCTGCGGCACACCGTCCTCGTCGACCGTCGGCGGCAGCTCGACCTCGACCTGCTCCCGGGCCGTGGGCAGGCGGCCCAGCCGCTCCAGGATCAGCCCGGACACGGTGTCGTACGCGTCGTCGTCGGGCAGCCGCACCCCGGTGGCGTCGGCGATCTCGTCGACCCGGGCCCGGCCGGGGATCGTCCAGGAGTCTTCGCCGGTCCGCTCGATGACCGGCTCCGGCAGGTCGTCCTCGTCGCGGATCTCACCGACCAGCTCCTCGGCGACGTCCTCGAGGGTGATGATCCCGGCGAACCCGCCGTACTCGTCCACGACGATCGCCATCTGCCGGTGCGCCGCCTTCAGCCGATCGAGGACCTCCGGCAGCCGGGCGGACTCCGGCAGGGCGACCGCGTCGGTGGCGAGTCCGCGCACCGCGGTGGTGGCGCGGGCGGCGGGTTCCAGGGTGACCACGTCGGCGATGGTGACCACGCCGACCACGTCGTCCACGTCGTCACCGATCACCGGGAACCGGGAGTGGCCGGTGTCCAGCAGCTCGACCACCCGGGACGCCGGCTCACCGGCCCGGATCGTGGTGACGTCGACCCGTGGCCGCATCGCCTCGGCGGCGGTGTGTACCCGGAAGTCCAGGCCGTGGTCGAGCAGCCGGGCGGCCCGCGCGTCGAGGGCGCCCCGAGTGCTGGCGGTGGCGATGATCCGGTCCAGGTCCTCGGTGGTGGCGCCCTGCGGCAGCTCCTCGACCGGTTCGATGCCGACGGCGCGCAGCAGCCGGGTCGCGGTGCCGTCGAACAGCCGGATCAGCGGGCCGGCCACGGTCAGGTAGATCAGCGTGGAGCGGGACAGCGCCCGGGCCAAGGTCTCCGGCTTGGCGATGGCCAGGTTCTTCGGCGCCAGCTCGCCGAGCACCATCTGCACGACGGTGGCGAACAGCAGCGCGAACACCATCGACACCGACGCGCTGGCCGCCTCGGACAGCCCGGTGGCGCCGAGCAGTTCGGCGGTCCCGCGGCCCAGGTACGGCTCGGCGACGTACCCGGCGAGCAGGGCGGTCACGGTGATGCCCACCTGGGCGCCGGAGAGCACGAACGACAACTTCTGGGTGACCCGCAGCGCCCGCTCCGCGGCGGCGTCACCCTGGTCGGCCAGCGCCCGCAGCTGCTCGCGGTCGACAGCCACGTAGGCGAACTCCTGAGCCACGAAGTAGCCCGTCGCCGCGGTCAGCAGCACGATCGTCAGGACGCCGATGAGGATCAGCATGCCCGGTCCCGGCTGTCGAACACGCACGAAAACTAGCACGCGGTCCGGCGTGCGCGGCCGTCAGCCGCCGCTACCCGGATGCGCCGGTTCAGTCCGCTCATGCCGTCTCGGCGGCGTAATACCGGCCATTACCTCACGGGTAATCGCCAGGCTCCGGCATACGCGTGAGGATCGATGACATGACCGCTTACGCAATCGCGCACCTCCGTCCGAACGGCATGAACGAAGAGATCATCGACTACATCGACCGCATCCAGGACACGATGGACCCGTACGGCGGCCGGTTCCTGGTGCACATGGCCGAGGTCGAGGTCATCGAAGGCGACTGGCCGGGCACCGTGGTGATGCTGGAGTTCCCGGACCTGGACGCGATCCGCACCTGGTACGCGTCCCCGGCCTACCAGGAGATCCTCCCGCTGCGCACCCGCCACATGGACGCCGACATCATCATCGTCGACGGCGTCCCGGCGGGATACGACCCGCGCGAGTCTGCCGCCGCGCTGCGCCGCAGCCTGGCCGAGGCCTGACAGGCTTGCCGGTCCAGCTCCGGGGTACGCGCGGTGTCAGGCGGCTGCGCGCGTGCGGGGCAGGCTGCGCAGGAACGCTTCCAGCCCGGCCAGGTCATCGGTGTTGATGTGGTCGACATCGGCGGCCACCAGCTCCCGCCAGACCGCCTCGCGGGCCGGGCCGGGCAGGTCCGGCGTCGCCCAGAAGCGGACCCGCTGCCCGGCGGCGTGCGCGTCCCGGACGAACTGGTGCAGCTTCGCGCGTTCGGCCTCCGGCATCGGGCCGACGCCCTGCCAGGTGAACAGGTTGTTCCAGTTGTCGCTGATCAGCGGGATGAACGAGGCCGGCACCCCGGAGTTCAGGTCGGCGCTGCGACCGTCGTAGAAGGCGTACCGCACACGCTGCGCCTGCATCAGCTCACGCGGCCGGTCACCGCTGACCACCACGGTGACGGAGTCCCGGTGGACCCGGCCGTAGCGGTACGACGTCAGCATCTTCCGGTACGCGCGCAGCACCCGGTCCAGCTCGGTGTAGGTCGCCGCCCCGGTGTTCTTGATGTCGACCAGCAGCTGCAGCGATCGCACCTTGCCGCTGCGGGTGAGCCGGGCGAGCGGGTCCAGGTAGAGGCTCTGCAGAGTGCGGCCCGGCACCACGTCCTCCGGGTCGTGCGCGACCAGCAGCTCGCCGCCGACCAGGTAGATGTCGGCTTCCACGCTGGTGAAGCCGTGCGACAGCGCGTCGAACAGCGGACGCTCGTGCTCGTAGTCGTTGTGGGCGTGAGCGCGCGCCAGCGGGCGTACCCCGTGGCGGTCGCCCGCCTGCGCGGCGGTGGCGCCGGTGAACAGCAGCGCGCACACCGCGAGGAGCGTGCAGAGAACTCGACGAATCATTCGCTTTCCTCCCGTGGTCGAGGCAGACGCTAAGGAGCCGCCGTGAATCGGCGGTGAAGCTAATGAAGAGTTTCGATGGCAGCTTAACGCGAAAGAAATCCGCGCGGGTGTGTCCATCCCGGGTGGCCTCGTTCGTGGTGATGGCGTAAGGAGAACAACGGGACATCGGAGGAGCCGTCATGAAGTACCTGCTGCTGATCAACGCGGACGCCGTAGACGAGGCCGGAAAGCCGCCGGCGTGCACGCCGGCCGACTGGATGGCGTACGACAAGGAGGTCAAGGAGGCCGGCATCTTCGTCTCCGGCGAGTCCCTGGCCGACCTGGTGACCGCGACCACGGTACGGGTGGATGCCGGAGGCAAACGCACCGTCACCGACGGGCCGTTCGCCGAGACGCGCGAGGTCCTGGGCGGTTTCTACGTCATCGACGTGCCCGACCTGGACGCCGCGCTGGACTGGGCGGCCCGCTGCCCGGGCGCGCGGGACGGGTCGATCACGGTCCGCCCGGTCGCGGATTTCTGAGCCGTGACGGCCCCCGTCGAGGCGGTGTTCCGCGAGGAGTACGGCCGCCTGCTGGCCGCCCTCGTCCGCCGCTTCGGTGACCTGGATCTGGCCGAGGAGGTCACCTCGGAGGCGATCGAGGCGGCGCTGCTGCATTGGCCGTCCGAGGGCGTACCGCCGAAACCCGGGGCCTGGCTGATGACCACCGCCCGCCGCAAGGCCGTCGACCGGTTGCGACGCGACCGGGTGCTGGCCACCCGGCTGGCGGTGCTCCAGGTGGAGGCGGACCGGGCCGGCCCGGTGCCGGCCGTCGAGGCCGGCGCCGACCTGCCGGACGACCGCCTCCAGCTCTTCTTCACCTGCGCGCACCCGGCGCTCGCCGCCGACGACCGGATCGCGCTGACCCTGCGCTGCCTGGGCGGCCTGACCACGCCGGAGGTCGCGCGGGCGTTCCTGGTGCCGGCCGAGACGATGGCCAAGCGCATCACCAGGGCCAAGAAGAAGATCCGCGAGGCGCGGATCCCGTTCCGGGTGCCGGGTCAGGACGAACTGCCGGAACGGCTGCCGGTGGTGCTGCAGGCGATCTACTCGATCTTCACCGAGGGGTACGCGGCACAGCGCCCGGACCTCGCGGAAGAGGCGATCCGGCTCACCCGGATCCTGCACCGGTTGCTGCCCGGCGAGCGGGAGATCCCCGGCCTGCTGGCGCTGATGCTGCTGGTGCACGCCCGGCGGGACGCGCGGGACGGCGGGCTCCTCCTGCTGGCCGAGCAGGATCGGGCCCGCTGGGACCGGCCGATGATCGACGAGGGACGGAACCTGGTGGTGGCCGCGCTGACCGGCGGGCCACCCGGGCCGTACGGGGTGCAGGCGGCCATCGCGGCCCTGCACGACGAGGCGGACGACTTCGCGAGCACCGACTGGCCGCAGATCGTGGCGCTCTACGACGTGCTGCTGGCGATTACCCCGTCCCCGGTGGTCGCGTTGAACCGGGCCGCCGCCGTGGCGATGCGGGACGGGCCGCAGGCCGGGCTGGATCTGCTCGACGAGCTGGCCGGGGAGCCGCTGTTGCGTGGCCATCACCCGTACGCCGCCGCCCGGGCCGACCTGTTGCAGCGCCTGGGCCGGCGCGCCGAGGCCGAGTCCGCCTACCGCGACGCGCTCCACCTGGCCGGCAGCGAAGCGGAGCGCGCGCTGTTGCGCCGCCGGCTCGGCGCGCTATGACCGCTCGGTCGTGTCCCGCCCGACGGCGGCCCGTGAGTTCGGGGCGTCGAGCTGGCAGTGAAACGGCTGCGCCGGCGCCGCCACCGGAGGCCGGGCCTCGTTGCGGATGGTCACCGCGGCCAGCGCGCCGGCGACCAGGCACAACCCGGCGCAGATCATCGAGGCGGTGTGAAAACCTTCGGTGAACTGTGCCGGCTGCATGTAGGCGCCACCGGTGATACCGGCCGCCGTGGGCAGCACCGCGACCGCGATCAGCGCGGCCGCCCGGGCCACGTCGTTGTTGACCGCCGATGCCACGCCGGCGTGCCGGGCCGGGACCGCCGCCAGCACGGTCGCGGTCAGCGGCGCCACGGTCACGGCCAGCCCGAGCCCGAGCACGGTGACGGCGGGCAGCACCTCGGTGAGATACGTGCCGGTCGGCCCGATCCGGCCGAACAGCGCGAAACCGAGCCCGACCAGCACCGGGCCGGCGCTCATCTGGAGTCTCGGGCCGATGCGGGCGGCCAGGGCGCCGGAGCGGGTGGACAGCAGCAGCATGATGACGGTGACCGGCAGCAGCGAGATCCCGGCCTGCAGCGGGGTGTACCCGGAGACCTCCTGCAGTTGCAGCGGCAGCAGGAACAACGCGCCGCCCATCGCGCCGTAGACGATGAAGGTCACCAGGTTGGTGGCGGTGAACTGGGTGGATCGGAACAGGTGCATCGGCAGGATCGGTGCCGGCGTGCGGAGCTCCCAGAGGACGAAGGCGGTCAGCAGCACGACCCCGACGGTCAGCGCGGCCGGTGACGGCCACTGGATCAGCCCGAAGGTGAGACCGACCAGGCCCAGGGTGACCAGGACTCCGCCGATCATGTCGACCCGGCCGGTCGCCAGCGGATCACGCGACTCCGGGATGTGCCGCCGCGAGACGAGGACCACCACGACGGCGATCGGCAGGTTGATCGCGAAGATCCACCGCCAGGACGCCGCCTGGATCAGCCAGCCGCCGAGGAACGGCCCGATCGCGCTGGCCACACCGGTCAGGCCGGACCACGCCCCGATCGCCCGGCCCCGGTCCGCGGGCACGAAGACGGCCTCCAGGATGGCCAGGCTGCCCGGGGTCAGCAGGGCGGCGCCGACACCCTGCAACGCGCGGGCCGCGATCAGCGACTGCGGGTCCCACGCCACACTGCACAGCAGCGACGCGAGCGCGAACCAGACGATGCCGATGTCGAAGACGCGCCGGCGGCCGTACCGGTCGCCCAGCGCGCCGGCCACCAGCAGCAGACCGGCCAGCGTCAGCGTGTAGGCGGTGACCACCCATTGCAGAACCGCGAGGTCGGTGTCGAACTCGCGGCCGATCGCGGGCAGCGCGATGTTCACCGCCGTGGCGTCGATCGACGCGATCGCCGACCCGCCGACGGTCGCGGCCAGCGTCCACCGGCCTCGTGCGCTGCCGTACGTGAGCAGCGATGCCGCCTTCACCATGATCCCCTCACCTCTCGTCGATAGCCGAGACCACGGGCAAGCGCAAGATGTGACCGCCAAACCTCATACGCACACGCGCCGGAACAGCGACAATCGCTGACTATGAGCAAGGTTATGGGACAAAAGCGATGGATCGGCGCCGCCATCGTGGTGGCCGGGGTGCTAGCCGGGGGCATCGTTCTGGCCGTGGCCCATGAGGACCGAACCGAGACCGCGGCGGTCACCACCACGACCGTCGACCGTGGCGAGGTCACCGTCGACGTAGCCACCACCGGCACCGTCGAACCGGCCACCACCCGCAGCCTCTCCTTCGCGGTCGGCGGCACGGTGGAGTCGGTGGCCGCCCAGGCCGGCAACCGGATCAAGGCCGGCCAGACCCTCGCCACGCTCGACGACACCGGCGCGGCCGGGGACGTCAGCGACGCCCAGAGCCGGCTCGCCGAGGCGCAGGCCCGGCTCGCCTCCGCCACTCACGCGGCCGTGACCACCACGAGGAACGCCACCGCCTGCGCCCACGACAGCGCGACGCCGGCCGCGGCCGCCTGCGCCACCCGCGGCTACCCGGACACCGGCTCGGACCAGGTGCTCAGCGCTCAGCAGGCGGTCAACCGGGCGGCGAAGGCGGTCGAGGACGCGCGGGACGCCCTCGACGGCACGGTCATCAAGGCACCCATGGCCGGCACCGTGGTCTCGGTCGCCGCCCGCGTCGGCGACCAGGTGCCGGGCGGATCCACCGTGGTCAGCCTGGCGGACACGTACACGATGCAGGTGCGGGCGGACTTCCCGGAGGCGGACGCGGGCGCCCTCGCCGCGGGACAGCCCGCCACGGTCACGCCGGCCGGCTCCGACGAGGCGTTCGACGCGAAGGTGGTGCGGGTCGATCCGGTCGGCACCTCCGACGGCACCCTGGTCCGGTACGGCGTACTGCTCTCCTTCGCGGACTCGCCGGACGACCTGCTGCTCGGGCAGAGCGCCCAGGTCAAGGTCCGCACCGGCGAGGTCACCTCGGCGGTACGCGTGCCCTCCACCGCGGTACGCGAGGTCTCCGGGGGATCGGGGACGGTCCTCGTGCGTACCGGGAACCGGTCGGAACGACGCGCTGTGGCCGTCGGGCTCCGGGGCGACCGGTACACCGAGATAACCGACGGACTAGCTGAAGGCGAACAAATCGTACGTTTCTGATGATTCAATGACCAGGTGAATGCGCTGCGTCGTCCCAGTACGGCGGTGAACGCCCTGCTGGTGCTCCTGATCGTCGGTGCCGGATTCTGGGGCTGGGCCCTGCTGCGGGACGCCTCCTCGGACACCCAGGCGAACGCGTCCGGCGTGCGTACGGTCACCGCCGCGCAGGGCACCGTCACCAGGACCGTGTCCGCCGGCGGCAGCGTGGCGAGCGCCGCCACCGCGACCGCGACCTTCGGCACCGCCGGGACGGTCAGCAGCATCCGGGTGAAGGTCGGCCAGACCGTCGCCGCCGGCACACTGCTGGCCCGCGTCGACGACACCGCCGCCAAACGCGACCTCGCGCTGGCCCGGGCCAACCTGGACGCCGCCGGAGATGCCCTGGACCGGGCCCAGGACGCCGGCACCGACACCACCACCGCGATGAACGCGGTCACCGCGGCCGAACTCGCCGTCGACAAGGCCGCGGCCGCGGTCGCCGGCACCCGGCTGACCGCGCCGATGACCGGCACCGTCGTCGCGGTGAACGGGAGCCTGGGCGGTTCCTCGCAGACCTCCGGCGCGCATGACGGCGGCTTCGTCGAGCTGGCCGACCTCGGAAAACTCCAGATCACCGCGGCCTTCTCCGAGGCCGACGCCACCGAGCTCACCGAGGGGCAGACCGCGGCGATCACCTGGAACGCGCTGGACGGCGCCGAGACCATGGGCCGGGTGATCGCCGTCGACCCGACCGCCACGACGGAGAAGAACGTGGTCACGTACGGCGTGACGGTGAGCCTGCCCACCCCGCCGAAGGGCGCCCGGCCCGGGCAGACGGTCACCGTCTCGGTGATCACCGGCAACGTGGAGAACGCCGTCCTGGTCAACTCGGCGGCGGTCACCAGGACCGGCGGCCGGCACATGGTGACCGTGCTCGGCCCGGCCGGCCGGCCGGAGACCCGGGAGGTTCAGGTGGGGCTGGAGGGCGATGACGCGTACCAGATCACCACGGGCCTGGTCGCCGGCGAGCGGGTGATCGTGCCGGCCGCCGCGACGGACCGGGGCGGGCGCTGACCATGTCCGCCACCCGGCCGGTACTCGACGTTCGGTCGCTGACCAAGGTGTACGGCGAGGGCGAGACCACGGTACGAGCCCTCGACGGCGTCTCCTTCCAGGTGGAACGCGGCGAGTACCTGGCGATCATGGGGTCCTCGGGGTCCGGCAAGTCCACGCTGATGAACATCCTCGGCTGCCTCGACGCCCCGACGGCCGGCACCTACCTGCTCGACGGCGTGGACGTCAGCCGGCTCAGCGACGTGCAACTCGCCCTGGCCCGCAACCGGCTGATCGGATTCGTCTTCCAGGCGTACAACCTGATCCCGCGGACCAGCGCCGTGGCGAACGTCGAGCTGCCGCTGGCGTACGCCGGCATGCGTGCCACCGAACGCCGGCGCCGCGCCATGTTCGCCCTGGACCTGGTCGGCCTGGCCGACCGGGCCGAGCTCCAGCCCAACCAGCTCTCCGGCGGCCAGCAACAGCGCGTGGCCGTCGCCCGCGCCCTGGTCACCGAGCCGGCCCTGCTGCTCGCCGACGAGCCCACCGGCAACCTGGACAGCCACGCCACCGAGGAGGTGCTGAGCGTGTTGGACGACCTCAACGCGGCCGGACGGACCATCGTGCTGATCAGCCACGAGGAGGAGGTGGGTGCCCGCGCCGACCGGCTGATCAAGCTGTTCGACGGCCGGATCGTCGCCGACTCCCGCCAGGCGCCGGTGGGACGGCACTCGGCCGCCGGGATGGTCCGGTGAGCTTCGCGGAGATCGTCCGGTTCGCGCTGCGCGGCATCGGCGCCAACAAGCTGCGCTCGGCACTCACCATGCTCGGCATCCTGATCGGCGTCGCCGCGGTGATCCTGCTGGTGGCGGTCGGCAACGGGTCCGCGCAGGCGATCACCACCCGGATCGAGGCGCTCGGCACCAACACGCTGACCGTGATGAGCACCAGCCGGGGGAGCGGCGGCCTGACCCCGAGGGTCGCCGAAGCCCTCGACGATCCGGTGCTCGCCCCCGACGTCAGGTCCGTGTCCCCGGTGGTCAGTGCCCCCGCCACGCTCACCTACGAGGGCGCCGAGCACGAGGTGACCTCGTTCGTCGGCACCACACCGGCCTGGTTCACCGCCTCGAACTCCCCGGTCGCCACCGGCTCGGTCTTCAGCGCCGAGGACGAGTCCCAGGCCCGGCGGGTGGTGGTGATCGGCAAGACCGTCGCCGAGGAGATGTTCCCCGGCACCGACCCGGTCGGCGCGCAGGTCACCGTCGGCGGCGCCCTGTTCACCGTGGTCGGCGTGCTCAAGGAGAAGAGCTCGGCCGGCTTCCAGGACGCCGGCGACACCGCGGTCGCCCCGATCAGCGCGGTGCGCCAGGTGCTCGCCGGGTACGGCGGGCTCAGCTCGATCCTGGTCGAGGCGGCGGGCTCCGGCCGGGTGGACGTGGCGCGGAGCGAGGTGGCGACCATCCTCGATGAGCGGCTGGGTGCGGGCGCGTACCGGATCCAGAACGCGTCCCAGCTCCTCGAGACCCGGACCGAGACCGCCGGCACCTTCACCGCGCTGCTCGGCGCGGTCGCCGCGATCAGCCTGCTGGTCGGCGGCATCGGCATCACCAACATCATGCTGGTCACGGTCACCGAACGGACCCGCGAGATCGGTATCCGCAAGGCCCTCGGAGCCCCGCGCCGGGTCATCCTCACCCAGTTCCTGGTCGAGGCGACCCTGCTCAGCGTCATCGGTGGAGGCCTGGGGGTCGCGGCCGCCGTGATCGGCAGCCGCTTCTCGATCGTCGGCGTGCGACCGGTGATCGTGCCGAGCTCGGTGCTGCTCGCGCTTGGTGTCTCCGTGCTCATCGGACTCTTCTTCGGCGGGCTGCCCGCGGCCCGCGCCGCCCGGCTGCGGCCGATCGACGCCCTGCGCTACGAGTGAGGAAACCGTGACCCGTCTCAAGGACAACACCGAGGTGCTCCCGCGCACCGGCGACAGCGACAGCGACACACCGCCGCCGCCGGCCGAGCTGACCGAGGCGCTCGCCGAGGCCGCCCCGCGCCGGTGGTGGAACCGGACCACCCTCGTCCTGGCCGGCGTAGCCCTGCTGATCTGCGGCTTCCTCGGCGGGGTCGGGGCGCGGGAGCGCTGGGGAACCACCTCGGCGGCGCCCGTCACGGCGGGCCCGAGCATGCCGCCGGCGGCCGGCACCGCCGGCAAGGTCAAGCTGGTCGACGGCACCACCCTCTACCTGGAGACCGCCTCCGGGACCACGGTCACCGTACGGACCAGCGACACCACCACGGTGAAGGTGGCCCAGCCGGCCGCGCTGTCCAGCCTGACCGCCGGCCAGCAGGTCACCGTGCAGGGCAGCGCCGACGCGGAAGGCGTGGTCACCGCGACCTCGGTGACCGGCGGCTGACCGCCGTTGTGCCGCCCGCCCATAATCGGGCCGTGACGGCACATTGGACGGAGGTACGCGAGGTCGGGGAGTCCGTCGTCCGGACCGCGTACCCAGCCGAGCTCGAAGACTTCGACGCCGCGGCGGAGTGGTTCCGCACCGCGCCGCGTCCGCTCGCGCACGGCGTGCGACCACCCGTCGGCATGGGCGTCGAGTTCGCCTCCGTCGTCCCGGTCGTCCTCTCCGCGGTGTCGCTGCTGGCCACCGCGGTCCTCGGCAGCGTGGTCGAGGACACCGCGAAATACCTGACCAGCACCACCCGGGAGAAACTCGCCGCCGCCTTCCGCCGCCGCCCGGCCGTCGCCGCGCCCGACTGGCTGACCCCCGAGCAGGAACGCGAGGTGTTCCGGCTGATCCGCGAACGCGCCGCGGACCGGCTGCCCGAGGACGAGGCGCACCGGCTGGCCGAGGCGGTGATCGGCGCGCTGCGGCTGCGCGTCGCCGACGAGACGTGACCACGGCGGTACCGGTCCGCCGCCCGCCGTCCGCCACCCGCGGCCAGTACCTGCTGGTGATCGTGGTGCTGCTCCTGGCCGGTGCGTTCGCCGGGCGGGTCGGTCACCTGCTGCTGGCCGGCGAGGAGTGGATCGCCACGACCTCCGCGTGCCTGTCGTCGGCCGCCGAGATCGTTCCCGACCCCACCGCGATCCCGGAGCGGCAGCGGGTGTTCAACGAGTGCCGGGCAACGGTCGAGCACCGGCTGGCCGGTTACGACGTGGCCGGCGCCCTGCTGACCCTCACGCTGGCGATGGCGTTCGCCTGGCTGCTGCCCCGGCTGATGCTGCGCCGCGTCGGCCCGCGCCGCCCCGTGCCCGGGCCGCTGCGCGACCGGGCCGCCGCGATCGCCGCACAACTCGGCGTCCGCCGGGCGCCGGCGCTCGAGATGGGACCCTGGGACCTTCAAGAGCCTTTCACCGTACGCGCGAACGGCGCGACCCGGATCGTGCTGCCACCCGGTGTGCGGCGCCTGCCGGAGGAGGCGCTCGACGCCGTGCTCCGGCACGAGACCGCCCACGTCGCCGCCGGTGACGTCACCCTGGTCTGGCTGACCCGCTCCACCCTCTGGGCGCTGCCGGTGATGCTGCCGATCCCGCTGGTCGTGGCCACGATCCAGGGCCGGCTGGGCGACGTCCCGTTCTGGCTGGAGTACCTCTCCCGCGGCGCGCTGCTCTGGCTCGCCGCGTACCTCCTCGCCCGTGGCGTGATGCGCACCCGCGAACACGAGGCCGACACCCACGCCGCCCGCGCCGGCTCGGGCCAGGCCCTGGCCGCGCTCCTCACCGCCGCCCCGCCACCCCGGCCCGGCCGTCTGTCCCGGCTGCTCGCCATGCACCCACCCCCGGCCCGCCGGGTGGCGATCCTGCGCGACCCATCGCTGCTGCCCGGCATCCCGGCGGTGACCGCCGCCGTGGCCGCGGCCCTGGCCATGGCCATCTGGTCGTTCGGCGCCACCATCGTCGCCGCCGGCTTGCTCGCCACCCCACTCGAGCCGTACTCGCCATTTCTCGCCGGCCTGCTGGCCGTCGCGCTGCTGGCCACCACCTGGGGTCTCGCTTTATGGTTGCGAGCCGCCACCTCCGGCGCACCGCAGGCCCCCACCCCCGGCCCGCCGCGGGCCGCCATGCTCGGCCTGGCCGCCGGCAGCGCGGCCGGCCTGCTGCTGAGTCTCAACCCGGCGGCCATGCTCACCGTCGCGGGCGCCCCCAACTGGCGGCAACTGATCTTCGTGCCACTGACCCTGGCCGGCGCCGGCGGCTGCACCCTCGCCCTGACCGCCACCCGATCCCGGCCGGGCCCGTGGCGCCGCCAACCAGCCTCCGCGCCGCTCCCTGCGGGGTCGGTCCCAGCTTCCGAGTCCTTCGCACCCATCGAGCCGGTCCCGATCGCCGCACCCGCCGCGCCCGCGGCGCGTGCAATGCCTGCGCGGCATCCCGGCGCCGGCCATCCAGTGCCGCAGTTCCCAGCACCGGGTGCCGGCCGGCGATGGCCGGTCACGGCCGTGCTCAGCGCGGCAGCCTTCGCCGGCGCGATCTGGATCGGTTCGGTCCTGGCCGTGCCGCTGCCGTTTGCCACGTTCGGCCTGCCCGACGGCCTGATCGGGCTGCTGTGGCAGGGCGGCTTCGCCGGTGAGTGGCGGCACGTGATCGCCGTCGGTGTGGTCGCGTTCGCCCTGGCGGCCACCGCTGGGCTCGGCCGCCGCGCCGGACTCGTCGCGGCCGGTGGCCTGCTCGCGGGGCTCGGCGCGCTGGCCGTGCGCTGGCTGGCCCCGCTCGGCCCGGTCGAACCGCACCACGTGGGGGAACGCGACTGGTGGACGGGAGCCGCGGCCGGATTCGCGGTGACGCTGCTGCTTCTCGGTCTGCGGGGCGCCTCCGGCCTCGGCGACGCACTGCTGGCCGCCCCGGTCGCCGCACTCACCGTCAGCGCCGGCGTGCTGCTGCGGTTCCTGCCCGGTTACGAGGACCCGCTCTCCTCGGCGTTGATCTACGCCTCCCGCCCGCTGTCCATGCTCGCCCTGCTCACCCTGGCGGTGGGCGCCGCGGCCGGCCTCCTCCCGTCCCGCCCTCCGGCAACCGGCCGGCGAGCCTGGCTGACCGCCGCCACGGGCGCCGGGCTCGCCGCCGCCCTCACCCTCGCCGTCCTGCTGTCCGGCGACCGCTTCCTGTCCGCCGGGCTGTGAGCTGTCCGATTTTTCCGCAACCCGGCCCCCAATCTGCCGATCTCACTCCCCACGCGCGGGGCAGACCCAAGCCCCGCCGCACGTGGGGAGCACGATGACCACCATCAGCAGCATCACATCGGGCCGGGTCTACATCTCACCGGGCCGCAACGAGAGAGTCGACCCTCTGACCCGGGTCGCCGACGCGCTCGACCTGAGTTCCGGCACGCTCAAGGATCAGCTGGACCTCGGCCGCAGCCTCAACGACATCGCCGCGGCGCGCGGCATCCCGCACGACAAGCTGATCACCGCCATCAGGTCCGGTCTGCCGGTCGCCGCCGCTGACGCCGGCACCACCGCCGCGAAGATCGCGGCCCAGCGCACCGCACCGGATCCGGTCGCGCCGCGCGGCGCGAACGCGGGCTTGCGGGACGAGGCCAAGCTGGCTGAGCTGAGCGAGTTGCTCGGCATGAACTCGTCGGACGTCAGCAGGCGGGCCACCAGCGCTTCCGATCTGGTCGCCCTCTTCAAGGACAAAGGCGTTGATCTGTACGCCCTCCGCGACGTCCTGGACAGCGGCGACCTGCTGGACGTCACCGCTTGACCTGAAGTCAGCTTGAGGTCCGAGCATGGCGGCATGGCAGAGAACATCGCAGTGCTGGGCACCGGTGCCATCGGAACAGCGGTCACCGGCCGCCTGCTCGACGCCGGCCGTGACGTGGCGATCTGGAACCGCACCCCGGAGCGGCTCACCGGCCTGACCGAGGCGGGTGCCCGGCCGGCCCCCTCGGCCGCCGCGGCCGCGTCGTCGAGCGAACTCGTCCTGCTCACCCTCACCGACTATCAGGCGGTCGGCGACGTCCTGGCCACTCTCCCGCCGGATCTGGACGGGCACACCGTGATCGCGCTGTGCACCGGCACCCCGGCGGAGGCGCTTCAAGCCGCCGAGGTGGTCACCGGTCTGGGCGCCCGCTATCTCGACGCGGGCGTCCAGGCCGCACCGGAGGCGATCCGCACCGGCGCGGCCACCCTCCTGTACGGCGGCGACCGCGCCACCTTCGACCGTCACCTGGACACCCTGCGACTTCTCGGGCCACCCCGCTTCGTCGGCGACTCCCCGGCCGCCGCGGCGATCTGGGACCTGGCCCTCTTCGGTGTCTGGTACGACGCCCAGCTCGGCCTGCTCCGAGCCCTCGACACGGTCCGCACCGCCGGCATCGACGTCACCGACTTCGCCGACACGGCCGCCACGCAGCTCGGCCACGTGGTCGACGCCACCTCCGCCACCGCCGCCGAGCTCGTCAGGGGCGACTTCCCGCGCGGCCCGGCGGATCTCGGCGAGCACCTCACCGTGCTGCGCCACCTGATCGAGCTGCGAGCCGGCGGCCCGATCGGCGACGGCGGCCTCGCGGCCGTGGCGGCCCGGATCGAGGCACTCACCGCCCAGGGCCGCTCCACCGACGGCCTCACCGCGGTCATCGCCTGACATCCGCTCGCCGAAGACCCGTCATCGACAGCGGCGGCGGAGCAGCACGATCGCCACGGAGGCGGCGAACAGGTCGAAGGTGATCACCAGGCCGGGCCAGCCGAACAGCAGCATGACCAGCGGAAAGGCGAGGAAAAGCAGGACGCAGAGCACAGGGATGGTGGGGAAGGGGCGCTCCACGGGTTCCTGGAACTCGCGCTCCAGGTCGGCGAGGATGCGCCTCTCGTCATCGTCCAGCATCGATGGACTCCTCGGAGTCTCCGGATGCCGGAGCTTACCCGCGGCCGGTGCGCCGCAAACGCTCACGAACGGGTGAACCGGTCAGCCCCGCGAAACCCCATCGACGCCGGTGAGGAGGGCCGCCAGCAGAGCGGTGCGCCCGGCGATGCTCGCGGCCGACACCCATTCGGTACGCGCATGAGCACCGCCGCCCGCCGGAGCCAGCCCGTCCACCGTCGGGTACCCCAGCGAGCCCGCCGTGTTGGTGTCCGCGGCCCCGTCCGCGGGTCGCCCGTCGAGATCCTCCCCGATTCCCGCCGCGATGTCCTTGATCTGCTGGAGAAGAGCCTCGCCCGCGGGCCCCGGCCGCCAGGTGGGCCGGTGCGAGAGCAGCCGCGCCGACACCTCGGCCCGTTCCCGTACCGGGCGCAGCGACCGGAGTGCCTCCAGGACGGCCCGCTCGTTGTCCGGGTCGCTGAAGCGCAGGCCCAGATCGGCGTGCGCCGCACCGGCGACCACGTTGGTCCGCCCGCCGCCGGCGATCGTCCCGGTGTTGAGCAGCACCGGCCGCTCCGCCACCACGGCCCGGAAACGCAGCAGCTGGTCGATCAGCTCGTCGATGGCGTTCACCCCGGCGTCCGGGTCGAGCGCCGCGTGCGTCTCGATCCCGGTCACCTCGATCCTGGCCCGGGTGCTGCCCCGGCGCCCGGTCTTGAGATCACCATCCGGGTGCGGTGGTTCCAGCCCGAGCACGGCCCGGGCCCGGGCAGCCTCAGCACGCACCAGGTCGCCCGCGGTGGGGGAGCCGATCTCCTCGTCCGCCACCACGATCACCCGGATCTCCGGATGCGGCCGGTCGCCGATCCGCTCGGCCGCTGCCAGCAGCGCGACGATGCCGGACTTGGTGTCGTAGACGCCCGGCCCGCGGATCACGTCGTCCTCCACCGACCACGGCATCTCGGCCAGGGTGCCCACCGGCCAGACGGTGTCGTAGTGGCTGAGCAGCAGGATCGGCTCACCCGCCACCTCCCGGGCGGGCAGCGTCCAGATCAGGTGGTCGCCGGTGGGGTGCGGCACGCGGGCGGTGCTGAACCCGGCCCGGGTGGCGTCGGCCTCGAGCACCTCGGCGAGCGCCGCGAGTGAGCGTGGGTCACCGGTGGGTGACTCCACTGCCACGTACCGGTGCAGGGTCTCGATGAACGACATATGCGAACGCTAAGTCGCCCCTCTTGCGTTGTCAACGAGCCAGAATAGCGGCAGGATGCCGGTTATACGTTCGCTATCTTTGATCGAAGGGGGGTGACCTCGGATGGCTGACGTGGTGGTGCGTGACCTGGACGGGCTCGCCGAGTGGACGGCGGCCTCCGCCCTCTACCGCTCCGTCTTCGGATACCAGGAACCCGAGTGGGGGTTGAGCCCGCGCCTGCTGGCCGCGCTGGGGGAGAACTCCGGCACCGTGATCGGCGCCTTCGACCCGGGCGGCGCGCTTATCGGTTTCTGCTACGGCTTCTGCGCGGTCGAGGGCGGGGAGATCTATCACTACAGTCAGGCCGCGGTGGTGGCGGCGAGCGCGCAGGGCACCGGCGTCGGCCGGTTGCTCAAGCAGGCCCAGGCCGTGGCGGCGCGCCGCACGGGTGCGCGGAGCATGCGGTGGACCTTCGATCCGTACGCGTTGCGCAACGCCCACTTCAACTTCACCGTGCTCGGCGCGATCGGAATCAGGTTCCTGCCCGACTTCTACGGGGCACCCGGGACCGACCGGGTGCTGGTGAGCTGGGACCTGACGGGCGGCGCGCGTACCCGTACCCCGCATGTCGAAGGCCTGGTGGCACCCGCCGGTGACCGATATGCGGCGCCCGGCCCCCTGGATCGGGCGTGGCTGCGCCAGCAGCTGATGAAGCGCTTCGCGGCCGGCGGCCGCCTGGTCGCCGTGACCAGGCCGGCGGATACGGAAGATCGGGTTGTCTACGCGTTCGAGGATGATCAGTCGTGACCACCCGCCGATCCACCCCCGCCGAGCGGTTCGACCGTAACGTGCAGCGACGTTCCGCCCAGGTCCTCAAGCAGCGCGTTCTCGAGCAGCAGCGCGCCGAGTTCGAGAAGGCCCTGGCCCGGGCCGCCGAGCAGGACGCCATCGAGCGCGCCGCCGCCCTGATCGTCTCCGCCCGGCGCCGCTTCCTGCTCGGCTCCGGCAAGTCGCTCAGCTACGCCTCGCTGCTCGCCTCCGACCTCAGCGCCGGCCTCTCCGGCGTGCACCTGGTCGACGGCGCCTCGCTGCGCCCACTCGACGTGCTCAGCGACATCCGCCAGGGCGACCTGCTCATCGCCGTGTCCATGGAGCGCTATCGCCGGGACACCGTCGACGTCGCCGCCGCCTACGCGCGGCACGGCGGCGAACTGGTCCTGATCACCGACGCCGACGACGCTCCGCTGGCCGGTCTCGCCACCACGAGCATCGTGATCGGCTCCGACACCGCGTCGTACGCGAACTCGCCCACCTCGGTCGTGCTCGCCCTGCACCTGCTAGCCACCCTGACCATCGCCAGCTCCAAGGGTGCCGGTCGCCGCCTGCGCGACCGGGACGCCCTCGCCGCCGAGCTGGGTCTCTACACGGAAGAATCATGATTCGGATCGCGAGGGTCGAGTTGCGCCGGGTCCGGCTGCCGCTCGTGCACGAGTTCCAGACCAGCTCACACGCCAAGAAGCACCTGGAGCACATCCTGGTCACGCTGACCAGCACGGACGGTGCCGTCGGGTGGGGTGAGATCGCGTCGCCGAGCGGGCCGTTCTATTCGGCGGAGACCGTGGACAGCTGCTGGGCGATGGCCCGCTCCTTTCTGGCGCCGCTGGTCATGGGCGTGGAGTGGGACCATCCGTCGACGCTTGCCGCGGCGATGGGCAAGGTGCGTGGCAACCACTTCGCCCGCGCCGGCTTCGACATGGCGGCGTGGGCGCTGTGGTCCTCGTCGCGGGGTGTGCCGCTGGCCGCGGCGCTCGGGGGAGAGCGGGCGCGGGTTTCCGCCGGTGTGTCGCTCGGCATCGAGCCCACCATCGACGACCTGCTGGACCAGGTCTCGGCGCGGGTCTCCGAGGGTTACCGCCGGGTAAAGCTGAAGATCGCCCCCGGCTGGGACGTGCAGCCGGTCGGTGCCGTCCGGGCCGCCTTCCCCGACGTCCCCGTCCATGTGGATGCCAACGGCGCTTACGACACATCCGAAATTTCTGTCTTCGAGCATTTGGACGAGCTCGGCTTGCTGATGATCGAGCAGCCATTCGCGCCGCGCGCCCTCGTCGCCCACGCCGAGTTGCAGGCCACGCTGACCACACCCGTCTGCCTGGACGAGTCCATCGAGGACGTCGAAGACCTGGTCACCGCTCTGCGCCTCGATGCCGGCCGGATCCTCAACATCAAGGTCTCCCGGATGGGCGGCCTCACCCACGCGGTCCGCGCCCACGACCTGGCCCGCGCCTCAGACATCCCGGTCTGGTGCGGCGGCATGCACGAATTCGGCATCGGCCGCGCCGCGAACGTCGCTCTGAGCGCCCTCCCCGGCTTCACCCTCCCGTCCGACGTCTCCGGCTCCGACAAGTACTACGCCCGCGACGTCACCACCCGCCCGATCACCTGCACCGACGGCTTCGTCGACGTGCCCGACACGCCCGGCCTCGGCTGGGACCCCGACCCCGACTTCATCGCCGCACACACCGCCAACCACTTCGCGATTTAGACAGCCTTCGCGGTCAGAGTCTTGTCCGGCCCAACGTGGGTGCTGTCTGGCGGTCGCTGAGGCAGCGTTGAGCGTGGGCCAAGCAAGATCACCGCTTGGGGACCCTGACTACGGAAGCCCTCTAGCGCCAACGCCGTTCAGTTAGGCCGGTGACTAGTCCGGCCGGCCGCAACCGGCCTCATCAACCGCGAGTAGGCACTCCGGCTGCTGGCTGGCGGTTTCGCGGCTGGTCACAAGGCGAGAGCAGCAGAGCTCCGGCCGTCGATGCGGCACCGAATCGGGGCCTTCATTGCGTGCCTCAAGGCCAGCCGGAGCCGCCGGGCGGCCGCTCAACGGTCGCCGGGCCCTGTTTCTCAAAGGTGATCTCCGGACAGCGCGCTGATACCCGCCACCAGGATCAACTTCGACCGAACACGTCCGATGTGTCCGGCCGCCGGATAGCGGCACGAGCGACCCAAAGGCCTTTTCCGGAATGCCTGCCTTTCCGGGGCACGAACAAGATCAAATCGGGCAAATACTGAGAAGAACGTCACTATTCCGGGCTGAGAGCTTGGTCTATGCCGACCCGGCGTGGTTACCGTCGGGCCGTCCCGCGATGGCGGGCACCGTGGACGGTCCGCCGAATCCTGCCGCCGCCCACGGACACGAATCCACGGCAGGAGCGGGGGACCCAGGTAACTCGGCGCGCCCAGCAGCGCGCGCCTCGGGGTGAAGCCGCATGAGACGGCCGGGCACCTCTGTCCGAACCCGACAGCTCACCTCGCAGGCGTGGAGGATCTCCCATGTCTCGGATCGGTAGACGAACGCGCCTTGCCCTCGGTCTGGCGACCGCGGGTATGACCGGAGCAGGAGCTCTGCTCTTCGGTCCCGCAGCCCCGGCCCAGGCGGCCCGCCAGGTCAACTGGGATGTGGTCGCCAAGTGCGAGTCCGGCGGCAGGTGGCACATCAACACCGGAAACGGGTACTACGGCGGCCTGCAGTTCAGCCGCAGCACGTGGCTGTCGAACGGCGGCGGCAAGTACGCCCGCACCGCCGACAAGGCCAGCAAGGCGGAGCAGATCGCGATCGCCAACAAGCTGTACAAGAAGCGGGGGCTGAAGCCCTGGCCGACGTGCGGGAAGAAGCCCGGCGTCTACAAGACCACCAAGAACACCGCGAAGAAGAAGACGGTCACCGCGAAGGCGAGCGGCAAGACCTACGTGATCCGCTCCGGCGACACCCTCGCCTCGATCGCGAAGAAGTTCAAGGTCAAGGGCGGCTGGCGAACCCTCTACAAGATCAACAGGGACCGCCTGGACAGCCCCAACCTGATCTTCCCGGGTCAGCGCATCCGCCTCTGACGGCCACACCCGATCGCCCGGCCGGTTTCGCCCTCCCCACCTGATCCCCCGGCCGGGCGATCACGCCGCCGCTCACTCAGGACTGGAGATAGCCGGTGAGGTAGGTGAGGGAGGCGGCCAGGTCCGCGCTCTCCCGATGCGGCCGGCGCAGTTCGCCGGCGTAGACGGCGACGTCGGCGAGTTCCCACCACCGCCGGTACAGGGCGAGCGCGTCCGCTGAGATCGTGTGCCCGGTCAGCTCGCGGTACCGGCCCAGCACCGCCTCGTCGTCACCGGCCGCCTCCACGCCGAGCATGTCGGCGAAGCCGGCGGTGAGCATCCACAGGTCCCGTTCCGGCGGCGCGACCCGCACGGTGTCCCAGTCGATCAGCAGTGTGCCGGTGGCGGTGCGAAGGAAGTTGCCGGGATGTGGTTCACCGTGGGTGACCACCCACCCGGTACGGTCCGCGCCGACGATCGCGGCGAGGCGGTCGAAGTGAGCGAGCCAGTCCTCGACCTTCGAGGCGTGCTCGGCCAGAACCCGGCGGGCGGGCTCGGCGTACGGGCCGTTGTCCCAGGGCCGGCCGGTCTCGCGCAGCACCGCTTCGAGGCGGTCCCGGCCGGGCAGCAGCAGGTCGGCGTGTGGTGCGACCGGCACGGCGGTCCGATGCAGTGCGGCGAGCATGTCGACGACCGCGGGCCGGTCCGCCGGCGGATGCGGTGCGAACTCGCCGGATACGCCGTGGAGCAGCGGGAACACCGAAACCGCGTACCGATCGGTCAGGCGCCGCACGACCTCGCCGCCGGCCGCCGGGATCGGGGCTAGGACGAAGTCGAGCCGCAGCGCCAGCGCGGTCTCGAGGGACCGGCGCAGCCGGTCGAAGGCCGCGTCCGGTCCGTCGAAGCCCAGATCGTCGACCTTGACGAAGCGGTCCGCCACCGCCCAGTGGAAGCTCCCGGCACCCACCGGCAGGAACTCGGCCGTGCCGGACCGGACCGCCCAGCCGGCCCGCAGGGCCGCCAACAGTTCGGGTACGGCCAGGTCCGCCGGTGCCTCACGCATGCCGCAGCATTCTGCCTCTCGGGTTCCCGCGGGTATGACGCCTCAGGCGACCCGCGCCAGCCACTCCAGGGCCGGGACGGCCTCACCCGGCAGCACTGAGATGTGCCCCTCGCCCGGCACGACCCGCAGCTCCGCCTTCGGGATCCGCCCGGCCAACCAGGCGCTGTGCGAGCTCGGCACCACGAGGTCGGCCCCGCCGTGCACGAGCAGCACCGGTGCCGTGATCACCGCCGGGTCGAAGCCCCACGGACCCACGTTGGCCAGGTCGTCGTCGACCAGCGGGGCGGGGCCGGCCGCCATCGCGGGCTCCACCACGCTGCCGAACCAGCCCCAGTCGCCGTCGAGCGCCGCCCAGTCCCCGGGCGTGAAGTCCGGCGCGCCCTCCACCGCGGCCTGCGCCTCTTTCGCCGCCCGCCCGGCCGCCGCCGCGCCCAG
The DNA here is from genome assembly GCF_015704865.1 of Actinoplanes aureus. Taxonomy (GTDB): domain Bacteria; phylum Actinomycetota; class Actinomycetes; order Mycobacteriales; family Micromonosporaceae; genus Actinoplanes; species Actinoplanes aureus. The sequence goes on from NZ_JADQTO010000005.1 coordinate 487,092, forward strand.
CGAGGCGAGGCTGCCCGGACCCATGCCGGCGAACCAGTCCAGCCCGTCCGCGGTGAACGGCGCCAGACCGGAGATGCTGACCGCGGCGGTGACCCGCTCCGGCAGCAGCGCCGCGCACGCGAGCGAATGCGGGCCGCCGCTGGAGTGCCCCATCACCGCGAACCGGTCGACGCCCAGCGCGTCGGCGACCGTGGCGGCCAGGCTCGCCGCCGACGCCATGTCCCGGCCCGGCAGGGGAGTCGATCCGCCGTAGCCGGGCCGGTCGTACGAGATGAACCGCACCCCGAGCCGCTCCGCCGCCGCGAACAACGGCTTGGGCGGTAACCCGATGTTCGGCGTCCCGTGGTGCCACATGACCACCCGGTCGCCGCTGCCCCAGTCGTACGCGTGGAGGGTCTGCCCGCCCGGAGCGGCGACATCAGTTTCGGTCATCACCGGGCCCACTATGGTCCGCGAAGCAGCGTTGCGCGACCCCGGTCGGTGACCGCCGACCTTCAGAGGAGCTCGGCGAGGGCCCGGTCGAAGATCTCGTGATGCCGGGCCACGTCGGCGGCGCTCGTCGTGGGGCACATCAGCGCCATGTTGTGGAACGGGGTGAGCAGCACACCCCGGTTCGCCAGGTAGACGTGCAGGAAGTCCTCCAGTTCGCCGTCCGCGCTGGCCGCCGACTCGGTGCCGTTGCGCGGCGCCGGGTTCGCGAACCGGTACTCGACGCGGGCGCCGAGACGGCTGACCGACCACGGCAACCCGTACCCCTCAATGATCTTTTGAATGCCGTCGGCGAAGGCCGACGCGGTCTCGATCATGTGGGCGAACGCGGCCTCGGTGAGCACTTCTTGCAGCGTGGCGCGCGTCGCGGCCATCGACACCGGATTGCCGGCGAGCGTGCCGCCCACCCCGCCCATGTCCACCAGGTCAAGATCACCGCGCCCGGTGAGTGCCTCCGCGAGCTCGGCACTGAGACCGTACGCGCCGACGGGCACACCGCCACCGATGGCCTTTCCGATCGTCACCACGTCCGGCTTCAGGCCCCAGGCGGCGGTCGCCCCGCCCGGGCCGGCAGAGAAGGTGTGCGTCTCATCGTTGATCAGGTAAGTGCCGTACTTCCGGGTCAGCTCCCGCACCCCGGCCAGGTAGCCGTCCTCCGGCAGCACGATCCCGATGTTCGTCAGTGCCGGCTCCATCAGCACGGCCGCCACATCCCCGTTGGCCAGCTCTCGCTCCAGGCCCACCAGATCGTTGAACTCGGCGACCCGGCTGGTCCGGGTCACGTCCACCGGCGCGCCGACGTTGCCCTCCCGGCTCTGCCCGTTGCCGTCCGGGCCCACCACGATCAGCGACTCGTCCACCGAACCGTGGTAGCAGTAGCTGTTCACCAGGATCTTCGAACGGCCGGTGACCGCGCGCAGCAGCCGGATGGCCCACCGGTTCGCGTCCGTCGCGGTCAACGCGAAACTCCAGGCCGGCAGCCCGAACCGGGCGGCCAGCTCAGCACCCGCGACCGCGGCGTCCTCGGTGGGCAGCATGGTGGCCAGGCCACCCTTGATCCGCTCGGTGACCGCGGCGACCACCGGCTCGGGGGAGTGGCCGGCCATCGCGCCGGTGTCGCCGAGGCAGAGGTCGACGAACTCGTTCCCGTCCACGTCGACGATGCGATTACCCCAGGCTTTGTCCAGATATATCGGGAAACCTGCGGATGTCTTGTTCATCCAGGTCATCGGTACCCGGCCGAACAGGTGGTCGGCCTTCCCGTATGCGGCTCTCGAACGCGGGTGGCGGTCGGCGAAGGTGGCGCGCTCGCGCTCGGCGAGAGTGCGCAGGCGGGCGCGATCGATTCCGGAATCCGTCGACATGGCGCGACGTTACCAGGGAATCATCACTTCTCAGAGGTTCTGAGTACGGTAACCGTACGTCCGCCGCCGTCCGTCACATACAGCCGGAGACCGTCCGGGGACAGCGCGACGACCCGTGGGCTGTCACCGACCGCGACCGTCGACACGACCTTCCCGGCCTTCAGATCGACCACCGACAGATTGTCCGAACCCTCGTTCACCACGTACGCGTGCCTGCCGTCGGTCGACGTGATCACCGCCTGCGGTTCCTTGCCCACCGCGAGCCGGTGCAGCCGCTTCAGGGAGCCCGTGTCGAAGACCTCCACCGTGTCCAGGTCGTAATTCGTGACGATCAGCGTCCGCCCGTCCGGCGTCACCGCGATGCTGTGCGGCGACCGCCCCACCTTGATGTTGCGCAGGACCAGCCCTTCCTTGGCATTGATCACCGAGATCTGGCTGGACTCGTGGTTGGCCGTGTACGCGATGCCGCCGTCCGGGGAGAACGTCACCCAGTGCGGGTTCGGCGGCACCGAGATCCGCCCGGACTCGGTGAGGGACCGAGGGTCGAAGATCTCCACCCGGGCACCGTTGTGAATCGGCACCCAGACCTGCCCGTCCGGCGCCACCGCCGGCTCGAACGGCCGCGGCCCGGTCCGGATCGTCTTCACCACAGTCCGCTTCGCGGTGTCGATGACGGCGAGACCGTTACCGGTGAAGTCGTTCTCGAACATCGAGACGTAGATCCGGCCGCCGTCCTCCGACACCGCCAGGAAGCGGGGCGTGTTCGGCACCTTCACCGCGACGATCTTCCGCGACCCGAGGTCGACGAAGTGCACGTCCTTCGAGTTCTGATCGGCGACGAACACCGTACGGTTGTCCGGCGACACCGCCACGCCCTCCGGCTCACGGCCCAGCCGGAACCGATCAGCCACCACCGGCTTGGCCAGCGACACCGGAACCGGCGCGGCCGGCGCGCCCTCGGTCGGCGCGGCGCTGCCCTGCGGATCCACCGCCACCGATTGCTGCGGCGCGGCACCCGGCGTTGCGTTGTCCCGGTCGTCGCCGCCCAGCGCCAACCGGACCCCCAGGTAGCTGCCGGCCGCCAGCGTCGCTATCGCCAGCAGGATTCCGGCCACCTTGAGCCCGCGCCGGCGAGGCGGCGGTTTGTCAGCGGGGTACGCCGGGCCTGGTCCACCGGGCTGCCCGGGCCCGCCGGGCGGTGCCGGGGCCCAGTCCGTGCTCCCCGGCCAGGCCGCCGCACCCGGCGACGCCGCGGCCTGCCAGCCACCCGCGGCGGCGGCCGGCCATGCGTTGGGCGGGCTGCCGGAGGTGGGCGCGGCGGTGTGCGGCCAGGGCGCGGCCCGGCTGCCGGAGATGGGCGCGGCCTGCTGCCAAGGGTCGGCCGGCGCGCCGGATGCCGGCGTCGTGCCGGGCCAGGGGGCGGCGCCCGAGGTCGGCGTTGTGCCGGGCCAAGGTGAGGCCGGTTGGCCGGATGTCGGTTCTGCGGCGCCGCCCGTGGGCCAGGGCGGGTTGGCTGATGGCGGCGGCGTGCCATGCCAGGGATCGGCCGGGCTGCCGGACGTGGGCACGCTGCCGGCCGGCCAGGCCGCGGTGGCGCCGCCGGATGTGGGTGCGGTGCCGTGCCACGGTGCCGCAGGGCTGCCGGACGTGGGCGCGGTGCCGTGCCATGGTGCCGCAGGGCTGCCGGACGTGGGTGCCGGACCTGCGGGGGCGTCGCCGGTGGCCGTGGGCCGGCCGGGCACAGGTGCTGCCGGGCTGCCGGACGTGGGCGACGCGGCCGGCCATGCCGGGCCGCCGGAGGTCGGCTGCGAGCCGGCGGGAGCGCCTGGGGAGGGCGGGGTGCCACGCCACGGACCGGCCGGGGTGCCTGAGATCGGTGCGGACGGCTGGGCGCCGGACACCGGGCGGTTGGGCGAGGTCAGCCACGGATTGCCCGATGCGGTGTGCTGAGCTGCACCCGGACTGGAGCCCTCGTGACCAGCCGCCGGAAGTTCAGCGGCTTCCGGTGCCTCGCCGGGCCAAAGGCCACCAGCACCGGAAGCGGCCGGCCAGCCGGCGCCCGGTTCACGCTGGCTGGGCATCGAGGCTCTGCCCTGGACCCGTTGCGGCCTCGGAGGACCGCCCGCATCCGGTTCGGCGATCCCATTTGGTGATGCGGTTGCACCAGCTTCCGGGACGTCTCCGGAGCGGGGAGCGTCCGGGACAGGCGCTTGCTCGCCCGGGACATCCTCGTTGGACAGCCTGGCGGCCATCGCCGCGCCCGCGGCGGCGACGGCGGCACCGACGTAGCCTCCCGGCCGGGAGTCGTCGCCGCCGGCACGTGCGGTGGCCGGGGAGTCATCGGCAGCGTCTTGCGGATCGGGGTTCCGGCCGGCAAGCGGCGCGGATCCGGCAACCGGCGTAGCGGCGTCTGCCGTGGTCTCTGGCCGGGACACCTCCGGAGCGGTATCGCTCTGCGGCCCGGCCGTGCCGGGCGTGATCCCAGCTTCTGGCTCGTCGTGGCCACCCGAGCCCACCGGCCCGGCGGTCGCCTGGGGTTTGCGCGGGTCCTGGCTGCTCGATTCGGGCGACCCGGTGGTGGGTTGCGGTTCTCGCGAACTCTGGCTGCTCGATTCGGGCGACCCGGCGGTGGGATGCGGTTCGCGCGGGCCCTGGCCGATCGACTCGGCGGTGGGATGCGACTCGCGCGAACCTTGGTCGATCGGCTCGGCGGTGGGATGCGATTCGCGCGAACCTAGGCCGATCGGCTCCGCGTTGGGATGCGGCTCGCGGACGTCCTGGCCGCCGGAACCGGCTGGCCGGGCTGGCACGTCCGCACCCGGTGCCGACGCCGCGCCGGACTGCGCTGCTTCGGTCTCCTCGGGGCGACGCGGTTCGAACCCGGTTTCATCGCTCCGGGCATCCGGCGCCATGCGATCGGGCGACGACTCGGGGCCAGTCGGCGTGTTCGCCGGTGCGTCGGTCGGGTCCGGAGTGGGGCCGGTTCGGGCCGGGGTGGGTTCCGGCGCGTTGGGCGTACCCGAAATGGCGCCGGACTCCGCAGCTGCCGGCGGCGAGCCGGGGGTTGTAGCGCTCGACCAGCCGAACCCACCCGGCGTCGAACTCGGCCATCCACCACTGCCCGGCCATGACTGTGCTGCCGTGTCACCAGCGGGCGAGATCGGATGCCGCGTCGCGTCACGCTGCCTGGGCACGGCCGGCGAGCTTGCCGCCGGCCCATCCGCAGCCGCGCCGGACGCCTCCGGCGAGTTGACGGCCGCATCGAAGCCGGCCGCCGATGCGTGCGGCCGATCCGTCGTCGCCGGGCCTCCGGTCAGCGCGGCCTCGTCACCGGGCGTGCTCACCCGGCCGGTTTCCTGGCTGGCCGGGGCGTCGGATCGCGCCGGCTCGTCGCCGGACGTGGTCACCGGGTCACCTTCCTGGGCGGGTGCCGGCGGCATCGGGCCGACCGACGCGCGCCCCACGATGCCCGGCGCCCCGGGCTGCAGCACGCCGGGCTGCGGCGCCCCGGGCTGCGGCGGACCAGGCGGGAACGGCCCCCGCCTGGCAGGCGCGGCAGCCGTGCCCGGAGGCATCGGCGCAGCCGGTGCCGTTCCCGGATCGGGCGGCGGAGATCCCGCCGCCTCCTGCCTGCTGAGGTCCGGCGATCCAGCGGGTGGAGCGTCGACCGGAACCGGCGGCCCGCCAGCATTCTCGAGCGACCTGTTCGGCGCGTGCGCGGTGCCGGGCGGAGCCTGCGCACCGGCACCTTGCGGTCCATAGGGTGCGGGCGGAGCTTGCCCACCGGCGCCATGGGGTGTGTATGCGGGCCCACCGGGGCCCTGCGACCCATAGGGCGCGGGCGCGACGCCCGGCGGATAAGGTCCGGGCCGAGCGCTAACCGCAGGCGGCGGACCAGCCGGAACCTGCACCCCAGTCGACCCCTGCGGCACCGCTCCGGGCGGGAAAGCATCGGTCGGGTCCGGCTCCACCCCGTTGACCCCGGCCGCCGGCACCCAGCCACCCGTCGCCACATCGAAGTCCTCGGTTACCTCACCCGTCACCACCAGGCGTGCCGTGCCGGCCGGGCCGTCCAGCGTGATCGCGCCGTCGAGGCGGCCTACCGTCGGGAACCACGAGATCCGCAACAGCCCGCCCTCCAGCCGGGCGTGCAGTCCCTCGGCCGACGTGCTCACCGCCGACGCCGCCGCCAGCGGCGGGCCTTGCACGGGCACACCGGCCGCCAGCTGCCGGGTTCCGGGCGCCACCCGGCCGAAGTCAAGCGCCGGCTCGGCGATCCGGACGGAAGTGCGGCGCAGCGCGGCCGCGGCTGCGGCGGCGACGCGGCCTTCGCCGGTCGCCATCCGGCGCAGCGTCTCGCGCGCCTCGACGGCCCGGGACAGATCTTCACCGGCCGCCGCCGCGGCAAGCTGGGCGATCAGCGTCATCTGGTCACTGCCCTGGCGCCGAACCCGTGAGACGTACGGCTGCCGGCCGGAACCGAAAACCCATTGGCGTACGCTCGGATCGCGTTCTCGCAGGTGATCGTGCAGTTCGCCGATTCCGATGAAACCGTCCCGGTCGCGGTCCGCGGTCCCGCTGCGCACGCCGTCGGCGATCAGCCCGGCGAAGGTCGGCGGTTCGGGGCGAGCGGTCGCGGCGATCACCACCCGGCTCTGCCATTCCGCCGAGCGCGCCGCGCGGAAGTGGTGACCGGCGTCCACCGGCCCACCGGTCCGCCCGTCGAGCAGCACCACGGCCTGCCCGGCGCGGCTGCGTTGCAGCAGTACGGCGACCTGCGCCACGTCCAGCGCGGTGTCCGCGGGCCGGCCCATCGCGGTGTCCGACCCGGCCAGGAAGAGGCCGCCGCCAGGCCCGGTCAGCATGACGCCACGGAAGTAGAACAGGACGCTGTCGTCCTGGTCGCGCCCCTCGAACAGGGACTGCACCTGCTCGAACGCCTCCTGCACCCCGGGATTGCGCAGGAAGGCCACCTCGTAGCCGCCCAGCCCGGAGTCGCCGAGCACCTCGGCGAACGCGGGCACGTCAGCTGACGGCACCGCGAACCTGCTCAGGACCGGATCATCGTGGTGTTCGACGGTCGCCACCACTGCCAGTCGTCGCCCGCTCATCGCATCACCCTGCATCCATGGTGCGATGCCGCGGCCTGCCACGAAACCCCTCGACAATTACGAACCGCCACCCATCGGCGACGCAGCGTTGTTGATCTCGAGGTGGGTGGGTCCTCCGGCCGTATCGCACCCGCCCGGCGAACGGCGATCTACCAGGGATGATGTTGCGGCCACCGCCGGGGCTCAACGATGTCGATCAACGTCGATGGACCAGGAATGCCAACATCGCGATTTCACTGGATCCAGTGGCGGATCTCCCCAGTTCAGGGATCCTCGGCGGCCCATGCCGGCGCGGATTGACGGATAGCCGTCACGTCACGCCCCTTGACTCCGCCGCAGCGTCGCACGCACTCGGGCCAGCCGGCGGCGCCTTCATCACGCGGCTGACCCGGCGGCGGTGCCTAAGGTGCCGAGCGGACATGCCGAATGGTGCGTGGCGGTCAGAGCGCGTTGCCGTGTCAGACCATCAGGTCGAAGGTCTGGCCGGTCGCCTTCAGGTGGGCCATGTCGGCAGCGCGGACGGCTTCGATACGGGCCACCTCGTGTTCGGCGTTGGTGACGGCGGCGCGGTCTGACGTGAGCACGGCGGCGCAGGTGGTCGCGGGGCTGAGATCGTCGCTGAGCTTCTGCCGGGCGGACTGCAAGCGGCTCCAGGCGGCGTGGCTGTTCCAGGTCGAGGCGGTCGCTGCGCTGACGGAGATCGACATTCGGGGAGCTCCTCGGTTGCTGCCGGGTGGGGGACGGCCGCAACCATCGTCCGGGGCGCTCCCGTGCTGCAACTTTTCGAAGTGGCCTGAGCCACACTTCCACCGAAGGCCGGATAAAGAGCGATCCGGTACCCCGTGGGGTACCGGATCAGCGGTGGGACGAGGTCAGCTCTTGACGCCGACCAGTTCGCGGGCGCGCTCCGGCCAGTTCGCCAGGCTCGCCGAGCCGCGCATGCCGGCGGCGGCGACGGCCTGCTTCAGGCTGGTCACGTCGGAGTCGGCCAGCTTCGCGTAAGTGGTGATGCCTGCCGCCGCGAGCGCCATGGCCATCTTGGGTCCGATGCCCGGGATCCGGGTGAGGTCGTCCGGCTCCTCGGCCCCGGCCACCGGCTCGACGATGATCGGCTCGGCGGCGGGCTCGGCTACCGCAACGGGCTCGGCCACGGCAACAGGCTCGGCAACCGGCTCGGTGACGGCGGACGGCGAGGCGGCGATCGGCTCGGTGACGGCGGGCGGCGTGGCTGCGACCGGCTCGGTGACAGCCGGAACGGGCTCGGCGCTCAGCGCCGCCTCGGGCCGCGCAACCGTCTCGGCCGGGGCGTCGACCGGCGCGGAAGCCTCTTCGGACTTCACCGCGCTGTCGGCCGTGGACCCGGCAGGCGCCGGCTTCTCGACCGGCACAGCGTCAACGGCCGGCTCAGTGCCGGCAGCGGGCGAAGCGTCAACAACGGGGGAAGCGTCAGCAGCGGGCGATGCGTCAGCAGCAGGCGAAGCATCAGCAGCAGGCGAAGCATCAACAGCAGGCGAAGCGTCCGCAACGGGCGAAGCGTCAGCAACGGGCGAAGCGTCGGCCGGTTCGGTGACGACGGCGGGCGTGGCTTCGGTCGCCGGCTTCGTCTCGGCGGCGCGCTGGGGCCGCGGGGAGACGAGACGCCAGCCCCAGAGCAGCCAACCGGCTATCACGCCGATCACGAGCCCGGCAACAAAGTAGAGGAATGATGCCATATCGGGCCTCCGGACAGGAGATGGGGGTGCATGTGGTAGCGGGCAGCTTCGCACATCCCGTTGAGCAGCCGAGACCAGGGTGGCGAAGTGCCACCATGCGATCCGACCTCGGCCTACGTGGATTTCCGGAGTGTCACCGACCCATGATCAATCTGCGACGGTCACTCGTTCAGGGACGGGTTATCGCGCCCGGCACGTACTTGTTCGCCGCATATGTGATCGCCCAGAGCACGATGCCGACCACAAGCAGCACGCCCGCGATCCGGTAGTCGGCCGTCGCCCGCCCGGAGAACGGGCTGGCCAGGAAGGCGCAGGCGATCGCTCCGATGATCGGGATCACGGTGGGCGCCTTGAAGTGGTCGTGGTCGACCGGGTCCTTGCGCAGCACCAGCACCGCCACGTTGACCACGGTGAAGACGCAGAGCAGCAGCAGCGCGGTCGTGCCGCCGAGCGCGGCCAGGTCGGCGAACCAGATCAGTCCGAAGGCGATCACGGTGGTGAAGATGATGCCCACCCACGGCGTACGGCGGGTCGGGTGCACCCGTCCGAGCACGGTCGGCAGCACCCGCTCGTTGGCCATGCCGTAGAGCAGCCGGCTCGCCATCATCATGTTGATCAGCGCCGAGTTGGCCACCGCGAACATCGTGATGAACGCGAAGATGGTGAGCGGGAACGCCGGCGCACCGGCCTCGACCACCTTGAGCAGCGGGGTGTCGCCCTCGCCGAGGTCCTCCGGGGTGACCAGCGCGACGGCGGAGATGGCCACGAGCACGTAGATGAGGCCGGTGATGCAGAGGCCGGTGAGCATCACCTTGGGGAAGATCCGGACCGGGTCGCGGGTCTCCTCGGCCATGTTCACCGAGTCCTCGAAGCCGACCATCGCGAAGAACGCGAGCGCCGTGCCGGCGGTGACGGACAGCGCGACCGCGTCGCCCGGCGGGGTGTTGAACTCGGTGAGCCGGGACAGGTCGCCGTTGCCGCCGCCGAGCGCCCACGCGCCGATGCAGATGACGATCAGCAGACCGGTCAGCTCGACGCAGGTCAGCACCACGTTGGCCTTGACGCTCTCACCGACGCCGCGGAAGTTGATCAGCGCGACCAGGGTGATGAAGCCGAGCGCGATGGCGGTGAGCGCGAAGCCGTCGCCGATGGAGAGGTCGAACGCCTCGCCGAAGTTCCCGGCGAACGCCTTGGACGCGCTGGACGCGGAGGTGAGACCGGAGCACATCACCGCGAACGTCACCATGAACGTCAGGAAGTGGATCCCGAACGCCTTGTGCGTGTAGAGCGCCGCGCCGGCCGCCCGGGGGTACTTGGTGACCAGCTCCAGATAGCTGAACGCGGTCAGCAGGGCGACCACGAAGGCCAGCAGGAACGGCAACCAGACCGCGCCGCCGACCTCGTTGGCGACCTTGCCGGTCAGCGCGTACACGCCGGTGCCGAGGATGTCGCCGACCACGAAGAGCAGCAGCAGCGATGGCCCGATGACCCGTTTCAGGGTGGGCTGTTCCGATTCGGTCCTGATCGCATCGGCCATAGCTCGCCCCTCGTCCCGAAGCCACGGAAACACGGAACCTGCGGAACAGTGACGTTACCCGTACCTTGGGTGGCGGGAAACCTGGGAACTACTGGGAGGCCACCATGCGTATCGTGCTCGCCGCCAATCCCGAGGCCGATCAGCCGTGGGTCACCGACGCCGCAGCGGACCTGGTGCGCCAGACCGGGGCGACGGTGACGGTGGTCGCGGTGGACGAGTTGGAGACCGAGCACCTGGCGCCGATGCCGCGCAGCGTCTACACCGAACGCGCCGAGCGGGCCGCGGAGGCCGCGACCCGGCGTCTGGCCGACGCCGGCATCGAGGCGACGCAGGCGGTGCTTCCCGGTCGCCCTGTCGATCAGATCATCCGGTACGCCGAGGAGCAGTCAGCCGACCTGATCGTGGTCGGGTCGAGTGCCCGCCCACTGGTCGCGCAGCGGCTGCTGGGAAGTGTGCCGCTCAGCCTGATCGAGAAGGCGGGGCGGCCGGTGCTGGTGGTCACCCACCCAGGTGCGGGCAAGTGACCACCAGCGGGCACATCTAGGGTGCCGCGGGGTACTGCGTGATGAAGACCGGCTGACCGACCTTCGTGGTGTCCGCGGCCTCGCCGACCCCGTTCACGACGTGGTCGATGATGCCGGCACTGAGGTTGACGGTCATGATGTGGTGCAGCTTCACGCCGGGCGTGTTCGGCACCTCGAAACCGTTCTCGGTGTGGATCGACGGGTTGTTCTGGTTGAAGACGTAGACGCCACCGCCGTACAGCGTGTGGTTCTTGACGCGAGCGCCCACCTTGTATCCGGCGTAGCCCTCGACGTCACCGTTCATCCAGTCCGCCTGCGTCGGCGGGTCGTACGGCAGCTCGTTCTGGTAGAGCACGGTGGTGCCGCGCTCACCGTTCCAGACGGTGTTGTACTTCTGGAAGTGCTCGACGAACAGGCCGGTGGCCGTCACGTCGTCGCCGTTGATGACCGCGCCGTACCGCCCGGTGTTGGTACGCCACCGGTCGGTGTCCCCGTTCACGCCCTCCGTGAAGCCCTCGACGCCGTGGTCCCCGCGCCACACCCAGGTGTGGTCGATGAGCACGTTGTCGCTGTTCACCTCGAGCGCGATGTCGGTCTTGCCGATGTGCGGCCCGCCGACCCGGAAGTAGACGTCGGACAGCGTCGTCGGGTTGGACGGCGAGCTGATGCCGATGCCGTGCTTCTTGCCGACCCGCAGCAGGACCTTCGACTCCTTGGTGCCGGCGTCGATGGTCACGCCGGCGATGATCACGCCGGGCACGTCCGCGACGTCGATCGGGGTGGAGCCGTTGACCGCCGTGAGCGTGGCGTGGCCGAGGCCGAGGACGACCGTGTTGGGCCGCCAGACCTCGATGCTGCGGGCGATGTCGTACACACCCGGGGTGAGCAGCAGGTGCTTGCCGAGGGCGAGCGCCACGTTGATCTTCGTCACCGAGTCGCCCGGCTTGGCGATGTAGAAGTCCGAGAGCGGGATCGTCCGTCCCGGACCGCTCCAGTTGATGCCGCTGGTGTTGCGCTGTGCGGCGGGCACCCGGACCTGGTAGCGACCGGAAGCGTCGACGAACAGGTACGGCTTCTCCCGGCTCACCGGGGTGGTCTCCAGGGTGGTGTACGGCGGGTTCGGGAACGCCGAGTCGTCCGGCGCGCCCTTGACCCCGGCGAAGACCTGGTTCCAGACGGCGTTGGACCAGCTCTCGACCTCGCTGTTACGGGTCAGCCACTGCTGCTGCGAGCCGTTGGTGGTGGCCGGCAGCTTGGAGTTGGCGATGAAGCCGCCGCTGGCGTACTGCGGGCCGGCGGTGCAGTAGTCCATCAGCGACAGGGTGCCGCCGTTGAACTGCGTCCGGCGCATCGAGACCGCCTGCGAGACGGCCCAGAAGTTCGCCGTCTGCCGGCAGCCGTCCTGCCCGGCACCGTTGATGTTGACGGTCAGGTTGGAGATGGTGCGCCAGAAGTTGACCAGCGCGATGCAGTTCGGGTTGGCCGGGTCCGCGCTCAGGCAGCGGTTGTAGACCTCCACCTTGCCGTTGATGACCACGTCACCCGGGTTGGCGCCGAGACCGGTGATCTCGGTGTAGTAGCCGACCTGGAACTGCAGCGGCTGTTCCGCGGTGCCGTAGGTGCCCGGCTTGAACAGGAACGCGTACCGCTGCGTACCCATCTCGTTGTTGACCTGCGCGGCGTGCGTGGCGTCCAGCTTCGCCTGGATCTCGCTCACCGGCATGCTGGGGTCGAAGACGGTCACGTTCGCGCCGAGGTTCGGGGCGCCGGCGCTGGCCGGCGCGGCGGCGGCCGGCGAGGAGCCGGCGCCGGCGGCGGCGAGTGCCAGGCCGAGAGCGAGCGCTCCGGCGGTGGTGCGGCGCAGTGGGGAAAGCCCCATGCGCTCGCGAATTAGGGTCATGCGGAGGATCCCTTCCGGAAACAAGATCGCAATGATCCCGGTCACAGAAGCAATCGGCGAACGCCCATGTCAAGAGCGCCGAACCGGCATATCCGGCCAAGCGCCAGAAGTCCGGCGAGTTCCGGAACCGAGCTGTCCGAAAAGTCCACTGGAACCGGTCCCGGAATCGCTTACGGGGCTCTTCGGGCGAACACGACGACGTTGCTGCGATAGCTTCCCCGGGACCGGTCGAACACCCCGCCGCAGGTGATCAACCGAAGCTCCGGACCGCCCACCGACCCGTACACCTCGTCGCTCGGGAAGTCGTTCTTGGGGTGGGTGGTCACCCGGGTCACCACGAATTCGGCCACGGTCTTGTCGGCACGGCGTACCGCGATGGCGTCGCCGCGCTTCAGCTCGCGCAGCCGGTAGAAGACCGCCGGGCCCTCTCGCGCGGTGTCCACGTGCCCGACCAGCACCGCGGCGCCGACCTGGCCCGGCGAGGGCGCGTGCTGGTACCAGCCGGCGGGCGCGTCCGCGCGCAGCGGCGGCACGTCGATGGTCCCGTCACGGCGCAGGCCGATCGGCACGACAGCGCTGCGCAACTCGATCGCCGGGATGTCCAGCCGCACCGGCTCGGCGTACCCCATCCCGGTCTTGGTCTTGCCCCTGCTGACGGCCCGGCTGGGTGGCGGCGGTGGTGGATTGGTGCCCTCCTCCAGCGGCGAGGACGGCTCCGGTGCGGGCGGGGGCGGCGGCAGCCCGTCCTCGGTGCGCACCCCCATCGCGGTGGTCACCGAGCCGAGAACCGCCAGCACCACGGCGAACGCCGCTGCCCGGCGATCACGCACCCACGTCCGGCGGTCCGGCTCCGGCGTGTACACAGGGTCAGCCGCGGTTCGGCCGGCGGACCGCGTAACCCGCCGTGCCGATCGCCGCCATCAGCAGGAACGTGCCGGTCACCAGCAGCGCCACCCGGCGCCCGGTGATCCCGCTGCCGCCGCCCGCGTCCACCCCGCCGGACGGCGTCCTGGTCGCCACCGGGTCGGTCGTCGGGTCTGGCTCGGGACCGCCCTCGCCGGGTTCCGCCGGCAGCGTGCCGGACGGTGGCCCGGATGACGGGTTCTCCGGCGGCAGGCTCCCGGACGGCGGCGCGGACACCGAGGCGGACGGCGAGGCGACCGGCTGGCCGGTGTTGTCGCCGTCGTCATCCGGCCCGCAGGAGGCCAGCACCACGAACAGGAGGATCAGTCCCAGTAGGATCCCGACGCCGATGGTGGTCAGCTGGTTGCGATTCATGTGGTGCCTCCGGGGGGCGGCGGCGCGGGGTCATCCACGTTAGCGGCCCGGTGGGCGTCCCGCGGATCGGTGTCCGTGATCGGTCACTTCGGACTGTGGTGGACCCTGGAGTACCCACCATGGACACGTTTCATCGCCACCCCGGTGGCGAGAGGCTCAGAGCAGGAAGTACAGCGCTGTCGCGTACCCGATCTGGGTGAGCACGCCGCCCGCGCCCAACGCGACCGCGAACGTGCCGTTCCGGCGGGCCGGGGAGCCGGGCGCCGACTCCCGGATCGCGCGCAGGCCCATCACGATCGCGTACAGCGAGCAGAGCAGCAGCGGATTGATCACCAGGCTGACCGCGCCGACCACCACGGTCCGCTTCTCCGGTCCGGGATCGGTGCGGCCACCGGAGGCGGCGGGCGGCGCTGACGGCGCCGCGGCCGGCATCCCGGCCGGCGTGGTGTAACCGAGCTGCGCGGAGACCGAGTCGACCGGCTGGCTCAGGAAGGCGCCGCCGTGCGCGTACCCCGGGGAAGCCGGCAGCGGCGCCGCCGGCGTGGTGATCGACGGCGCGGTGATCTCCGCGGAGTGCGGCGCGAAGATCTCACCCGAGGACGGTTCGGCGGTGTGCGGGCCGGGCACCGGCTCGCCGGCCGGCTTGGTGGCCAGGCCACCGCGCCAGCCGGCCGAGATGGTGGTCGGCGGCATGGCGGCCCCGCCCGGTTGCAGGTGCGCCGTCCACTCCCGGCCGTCCCACCAGCGCAGGGCGGGCAGGCCACTCGGGTCGGCGTACCATCCGGCGGGCGCGGGGTCGGTCATGCGCGTGCGTCCTTCTCTGCGATCGGAGGGCTGTAGCTTCCGATCGGCTCCGCACGCCCCGGCCTGAGGCTTTCTGGTCTTGTCGGTTCCGCTTCTTCGGGGTACGCGTGACCGGTCGCCCCGCCGAAGCCGACCCGTCCCCGCTCTCCCGGCGCGGGCCAGGCCTTCCGTCCCGGCCCCAGCGCGACCGCCGGGAAACAGCATCACCTACCGGTTACGGCCCAACGTGAATGCTGTCTCAACGGCCGCCAGACAGCATTCACGTTGGGCCGGACAAGGCTCTCCAGGCGCGGCTGCCGGGCCTGGGTTAGGTGGCGCGGTCGGCTGTCTGGCTCGGGCCGCAGGGTGGCGAGATGGTTGCGGGCCGCGGCCGGGACGGCCGGCCGCGGCCCGCGTGGATACCTCAGGAGCGGGTGATCCGCAGGTTGTCGACGGCCGCCTCGACCAGCGAAGCGGTTCCGGCGTCAGCCGCCTCCACCTGGATCCGGATCGTCTGCCCCGCGTACCCCGAAAGGCTCGCGGAAGCGGTCGCCCAGGCCGCCGCCCGGTTGCTCGCCGCGCCGGTCAGGCTCAGCACGGTGGTGGTGGTTGTCCCGGAGACCACCCGGATGCGCAGGTAGTCGGCGCTTGTCGCGTTGTTGAGGTGGGCCAGGTACCAGGACAGGTTCAGCGTGAGCGTGCCGGTGGGCAGGGTGATCGCCGGCGAGAGCAGCGTGGTCACGCCGCCGTCCAGGTCGTTCGCGCCGGCACTGGTGCCGGCGGCCGCGCCGGTGACCAGGGCGTAGCTGCCGCCGGCTGCCGCGTCCAGCTGCGTGGCGACGCCGGAGCTGCTGGTGGCCGCCGGGTTGCCGCGTTCCAGCCGGCCGGCGGTCGCGGTGTCGGACGACAGGGCCGTCCAGGCAGTGGCGGTCTCCAGGTCGTCGGACCAGACCGTGGTGCCCGGCGGGGTGGTGCCGCCGTCGTCGGCGAGGGTCCACACCGCGTACGCGATGGCGTCGGTGTTGCGGTCCAGCGCGGTGTCGCTGATGTTGGTCAGGGTGTCGCAGGACGCGTGGTAGCAGGGGTCGAAACGTCCGGTCGTGCCGCCCCAGAGCTGCACCTGCGCGGCGGTCTTGGTGCCTTCCGCGCCGGTGAAGGTGCCGCCCGCCGGGATGCCGGCCGAGATGAACGGCCCGTAGTCGCTGCGGCCGTCGAAGTCGGTGCCGCGGGTCGGTACGCCGATCGAGCTGAAATACGCGGCCAGGGTCTGCTCGATCTCCGCCGATCCGGCCGGGCCGGGTCCCGCGCCGGTGCCGTCCGAGTTGTCACCGTCGTAGAGGAAGTAGCCGGGGTTCGGCGATCCGACCATGTCGAAGTTCAGGTAACCGCCGATCGCCGCCCGCTGGGCCGTGGTCAGCGAGTTCACGTACGCCCGTGAACCTCGCAGCCCCAGCTCCTCCGCGCCCCACCAGGCGAAACGCAGATGCCGGTCCGGCTGGAAGCCGGAGCGTGCGACCTGCAGCGCGACCTCCAGGATGGCCGCCGACCCGGACCCGTTGTCGTTGATGCCGGGTCCGGCCGTGACGCTGTCCAGGTGCCCGCCGATCATCAGCGTGTCGCTGGTGTCGCCGCCGGGCCAGTCGGCGATCAGGTTGTAGCCGGTGGCGCCGTTGTAGGTGAACGACTGCTGGCTGGTGGTGAAGCCCGCCGCGTCGAGCAGGTTCTTCACGTAGGTGACCGAGGCGAGGTAGCCGGGCCGGCCGTGGGCGCGGTTGCCGCCGTTGGCGGTGGCGATGCTCTGGAACTGGCTGAGGTGGGCTTTGACGTTGGCGACCGGGATGTCCGGTGCGGCGGCGGCCTGGGCCGGGGTGGCGGTCGCCAGGCCGGCGACGAGTGCAGCGACGCCGATGAAGGGGAGTGCTCGCATGGGCCCGAGCATCGCAGAGCGAGCAGGTCGCGCCCTCATACCAATCGATACCTATCGCGTTCGATGAAAAGCAACCGATGATCCGGCAGAAAATTCGCCGGTACGGAAGAGGCGCATCTCCATCTCTGGATGCTTAAGCTGCGGTGATCGACCGATGTGGTTCGACAACGGAAGGCAGAGGATGCGAAGAATTCTGGCGGCTACCGTCGCCGCGTCCGTCGGACTGCTGCTCGGCGCCGGAGTGATCCCGGCCGCAGCGCAGGCCACTGAAAGGACGAGCGGCTACACGCCTCCACCCATCGACTGGGGCACCTGCACGAGGGCGAGCCTGGCGGCTCGTGGCGCGCAGTGTGGCTTCCTGGTCGTTCCGCTGGACTACGCGAAGCCGGGCGGCACCAAGATCAAGGTCGCGGTGTCCCGGATCAAGCACAAGTCCAGTGACGCCGACTACCAGGGCGTCATGCTCACCAACCCGGGCGGCCCCGGCGGGTCGGGTCTGGGCCTCGCCACGCTCGGCGAGGCGATCCCGAACGACGCCGGAAACTACTACGACTGGATCGGCTTCGATCCGCGTGGTGTCGGCTCCAGCGTCCCGGCGCTGAGCTGCGACCCGGACTACACCGGATACAACCGCCCGTTCTACGTGCCGGTGACCCGCTCGCTGGAGAAGACCTGGCTGGCCAAGGCCAAGGGGTACGCCGAGGCGTGCGACCGGGCCGGCGGTGAGCTTCTCGACCACCTGCGGACGACCGACACGATCGCCGACATGGAGAGCCTGCGTAAGGCCCTCGGTGAGCGGCAGATCAACTTCTACGGCTTCTCCTACGGGACGTACCTGGGCCAGGTCTACGCCACCCTGCACCCGGACCGGGTCCGCCGGATGGTCTTCGACGGCGTGGTCAACCCGGAGCGGGTCTGGTACGACGCGAACCTCGACCAGGACATCCAGTTCGACAAGAACATGGACATCTACTTCGCCTGGATCGCGAAGTACGACTCGGTCTACCACCTCGGCACCACCGCCAGGTCGGTGAAGCAGAAGTACTACGCGACGCTGTATTCGCTGATCAAGTCCCCGGCCGCCGGCAAGATCGGCCCGGCCGAGTGGAACGACATCTTCGTCTCGGCCGGCTACTACGTCTACGGCTGGGAGGCGGTCGCCGAGGCGTTCGCCGCCTGGGTCAACGACAAGGACGCGACCGGCCTGCTCGACCTGTTCGGCGAGCCCGGCGGTCCCGGCGCCGACAACGGCTACGCCGTGTACCTGGCCGTCCAGTGCACCGACGTGCAGTGGCCGAAGAAGTGGTCCACCTGGCAGCGGGACAACTGGCGGATCCACGCCAAGTACCCGTTCATCACCTGGAACAACGCCTGGTACAACGCGCCCTGCATCTGGTGGGGTGCCAAGGCCGGCAAGCCGGTCGAGGTGAACGGCAAGAAGGCCCCGCCGATCCTGATGATCGCCGAGACCAACGACGCCGCTACGCCGTACACCGGTGCGCTCGAGGTCCGTCAGCGGTTCCCGAGGTCGGTGCTGATCGAGGGGGTCGGTGGGACCACGCACTCCGGCTCGCTGAGCGGCATCGCCTGCACCGACGACACCATCGCGGCCTACCTGGCCACCGGTGAGCTGCCGGACCGGGTGCGCGGCAACCGGTCCGACAAGCAGTGCGACCCGGTTCCGCAGCCGGACCCGACCGCCGCCGCGGCGACGGCCAAGGTCGCGGCCGCCGGCGGGCAGGACTTCCGCGCGGAGGTTCGTGCGGCGGTCACCACGCGCTGAGCATGACGCGGCCCGGACATCCAGGCGGATGTCCGGGCCGTACTACCTGGCGGCCTTCTTGGCCAGCTGGATCTGCTCGTAGACGCGGGTTCGCAGCTCGACGAAGCGCGGGTCGGCCCGGGTGTGCAGCTGGTCCCGCTCGGCCGGCAGGTCGATGATCAGCTCGTCCTGCACCACGGTCGGTGACGACGACAGCATGACCACCCGCTGCCCCAGGTACACCGACTCGTCGATGTCGTGGGTGACGAACAGGATGGTCACGTTCAGCCGCTTCCACAGCGAGCGGACCAGGTCCTCCAGGTCGGCGCGGGTCTGCGCGTCGACCGCCGCGAACGGCTCGTCCATCAGCAGCGTCTGCGGCTCGTACGCCACCGCGCGGGCGATCGCCACCCGCTGCTGCATGCCGCCGGACAGCTGCCACGGGTACGCCGACTCGGTGCCGGTCAGCCCGACCGCGTCCAGCGCCTCGTCGACCAGCTCCCTGCGGCGGGAACGAGCCACCTTTTTCTGCTTGAGCGGCAGCTCCACGTTGTCCCGCACGCTCATCCAGGGGAACAGGCTGCGCCCGTACTCCTGGAACACCACGGCCATGCCGGGCGGCGGCCCGTCCACCGCCTTGCCGTTGACCCGCACGTCGCCGCCGGTCGGGTCCAGCAGACCGGAGATGCAGCGCAGCAGGGTCGTCTTGCCGCAGCCGGACGGCCCGACCAGGCAGACCATGTCGCCGTTGTCCACGGTGAACGTGAGGTCGCGGAGTGCCTCGACCTCCCGGCTCCCGGACCGGTAGACCTTTCGCAGGCCCTTCACCTCGAGCATCGTCGACCTCCTACCCTTGGCGCTGCGCCGCGCGCAGGCCCTCGTACCACCGCAACGCCCGCTGCTCAGCGAGCCGGAAGAGCAGCGACAGCACGAAGCCGAGCAGGCCGAGCAGGATGATCCCGCTCCACATCTCGGGGATCGCGAAGCTGCGCTGGAACTGGACGATGGTGAAGCCCAGACCGTTGCTGGCCGCGAACATCTCGCTGATCACCATCAGGATGATCGCGATGGACAGCGCCTGGCGCAGTCCGGCCGCGATCTGCGGGCCCGCCGACGGCAGGATCACCTTGGTGAGCCGGGCCGGGCCGGTCACCCCGTACGCGCGGGCGGTGTCCAGCACCACGCTGTCCACCGCGCGCACCCCCTCGACGGTGTTGAGGAGGATCGGCCAGATGCAGCCGAAGACGATCACGATCACCTTCATGCCGTCGCCGATGCCGGCGAAGAGCATGATGACCGGTACGAGCACCGGCGGCGGAATCGCCCGGAAGAACTCCAGAACCGGTTCCACCGTGGCCCGCAGCCGCCGGTTGAGGCCGATCGCCACGCCCAGGGCGACACCGATGACCGCCGCGAGCAGGTAACCGGCGAACAGCCGCAGCAGGCTGGGGACGACGTCGGCGCGAAGCCGGTCGGCCGACCAGGTGTCGCCGAACGCGGTGAGGATGTCGCGCAGCGGCGGCGAGTAGAAGCTCTCGCTGTTGTCGCTGAGCACGAACCACGCCCCGAACAGCACTGCCGGCAGCGCGACGACATAAAGAACACGTTTGATCACGTGGCCACCTCTCCCCGGACCGACTGGTGCCAGGCGAGCAGGCGGCGCTCGCCGGTACGAGCCAGCAGGTTGATCAGCACGCCGAGGATGCCGGTGACGACGATCAGCGCGTACATGGTCGGGACCGCCTCGGAGGCCTGCGCGACCGCGATCTCCTTGCCCAGCCCCGGCGCGCCGATCACCAGCTCGGCCGTGATCGCCAGGACCAGGGCCACCGAGGCGGCGAGCCGGACCCCGGTGAAGACGTACGGCAGGGCGGTGGGCCAGAGCACGTGCCGGATCCGGGCCCACGCGGAGAACCGGAAACTGCGCGCGGTCTCGTAGGCGACCGGGTCGACGTCCGCCACCCCGTACAGCACCTGCACGAACACCTGCCAGAAGGCGGCGTAGCAGACCAGCATCAGGGTGGAGCCGATGTCGGTGCCATAGAGCAGCACGGCCAGGGGGATCAGCGCGACCGACGGGATCGGCCGTAGGAACTCGACGGTCGAGGCGGTCAGGTTCCGCAGCACCGGGATCGAGCCGATCACGATGCCGGCCAGGACGCCGGCACCGACCGCGATGGCCAGGCCCAGCGCCCAGGCGACGAGGGTGTCACCGAGCGAGGCCCAGAACTGTGGGTTGCCCGTCTCGTCGGCCAGGGCGGCCGCGATCCGGCTGGTCGGCGGCAGATACCTGTCGTCGACCAGGCCGAGGCGGGGCAGCATTTCGATGACGAGGAGCAACCCGGCCAGCCCGGCAGCGCCCAGGAGGGCGGGACTGCCGAGCCGGACCGGGCTACCACGGCGTACCGATGTCACGGGAGCAGCTTCTCCAGGTCCGGCGTGCCGGAGAAGATGCCGTCGCCCTCGCCGAGCTTGGCCAGGGTCTGGACCGAGGGCTCGTTGATCTGGGTGGGCCACTTCGGCAGGACCAGCTTGGCGCCGAGCGCGGCGTCGATCTTGGTGTAGGTGCTGAGGACGGTCCGGACCTCTTCCGGGTTCGCGTCGGCGTACGCGAGCGACTCGTTGACCGCCTCGGTGAAGCGCTTGACCAGGTCGGCGTCGTCGGCGAGCAGCTTCGTGGAGGTGAAGTACGCGGCCACGGTCAGGTCGTCCGCGGCGTCCACGAACGTCGAGGCCACCTCCCGGCCGCCGGCCGCCTTGATGGTGGACAGCTGCGGCTCGACCACCCACGCCGCGTCGACGTCGCCCTTCTCCAGCGCCGCCTGCATGTTCGGGAACGGCATCTCGACGAAGTTGACGTTCGCACCGTCGCCGCCGGCCTTGCGCACCGACTCGCGGGTCACCGTGTCACCGATGTTCTTCAGCGTGTTGACCGAGACCTTCTTGCCGACCAGGTCGGCCGCGGTCTTGATCGGGCTGTCCTTGGTCACCACCACGGCGCCGAAGTCCTTGCCCTGCTCACCGGTGGAGGCGACACCGGCGGCCACCGTCTTGATCGGCACGTTCTTGGTCTGCGCGATCATGAGCGAGGTGAAGTTGCTGAAGCCGAACTGGAACTGGCCGCTCACCACACCGGGGACGATCGCCGCGCCGCCCTGCCCGGACTCCATGGTCAGCTCGATGTTCCGGTTCTTGAAGAACCCCTTCTGCTGACCGAGATAGATCGGGGCCACGTCGATGATGGGGATGACCCCGACCTTCACCTTGTCGACGCCGCCCGAGTCGCCCGAGCTGCCCGAGTCGCTGGACGTGCCACATGCCGCCAGTGAACCGGCCAGCGCCAATGCCGCCATCCCCGAGAGAAGACGCCGCATATCTGCTCCTTAGAATTCTGTGCGCTCTACGAACAAGAGTTCTCATGAAGAACGCTATGATGTGCCCCGTGTCACGTCAACGATTGGTCTCGATCATCTGATGCCGCGGGAACCGTACTACGTCCAATCGCTCGAGCGGGGGCTCGCGGTGATCCGTGCATTCGACGCACAACATCGCGAACTGACGCTCAGTGACGTCGCGCGGGCCTGCGGTCTGACCCGCGCCGCGGCGCGGCGATTTCTGCTCACTCTTACCGATCTGGGGTACGTGCGGACCGACGGCCGGCTGTTCTCCCTGGCCCCGCGGGTACTCGAGCTCGGCTACGCGTACCTGTCCAGCCAGTCCCTGCCCGAGGTCGCCGAGCCGCACCTGGAGCGCCTGGTCGCCGAGGTGCGCGAGTCGTCGTCGATGTCGGTGCTCGACGGTGACGACATCGTCTACGTCGCTCGCGTCCCAACCAGCAGGATCATGCGGGTCGCGATCAACGTCGGCACCCGCTTCCCGGCGTACGCGACCGCCATGGGCCGGGTGCTGCTCGCCGCCCTGCCGTGCGAGGAACTTGAGGCGTACCTCACACGCGCCAAGCTGGAGCCGCTCACCGACCGCACCGTCCACTCGCCTGCCGCGCTGCGTGCCGAACTCGACCGGGTACGCGCGGACGGCCACGCCATCGTCGACCAGGAGCTGGAGGAGGGCCTGCGGGCGATCGCCGCGCCGGTCCGGGACCGCAGCGGTGCCGCCGCCGGGGCGGTAAACGTCTCGGTGCACGCCGCCCGGGCCACCGTCGACGAGATCCGCGAACGGCTGCTGCCACCGTTGCTCGCCGCCACCGCCGCCATCGAGGCCGACCTGCGGATCGCCGCCCCGAACCGCTCCGTACTCTGAACCGCCGTGCTCAAGAAGATCGTGGCGGGCACCGCGGTGAGCCTGCTGGTCGCCGCGCTGGTGCTGGCCGGGCTGACCCGGCCATGGCAGCGGCCGCAGCCGGTCGGTGAGGTGGTCCCGGGCGGCCTGACCCTGCCGTACCTGTGGCAGGCCACCGTGCGGATGGACCCGCCCGGCCCGGTGTCGGTGCTGATCGGCGGCGACACCAGCGGCTTCCAGGGCAGCGACATCTACGACTCGGAAGGCAAGATCGCCGCGGTCGGCCGGGACGGTGACTACCGCACCCTGCTCTACGGCGGAAAGAACAGCATCATGGCCGGCGAGGACGTGCTGCTCTCCCCGGACGGCCGCCGCGCCGCCCAGGAGTACCTGATCGGCTCCACCGCGAACCAGACCGGGCTCGACATCGTCGATCTGACCACCGGTCGCAGCACGATCTATCACGGCGGGCAGCCGGAGGGCCGATGCTGCGTGCCGGTCGCCTGGGCGCCGGACGGCCGGTCCATGCTCGTCGAGGTCTACGACGACTACCCCGAGGACGGCGAGGCGACGGTCCGGCCGGCCCTGCTCGACCTCGGCAGCGATCGGGTCACCGTCCTCGGCGCGAGCCACTCCGCCTGGGAGCGTCTGCGGACCGCGTCGCGGGGCGCGTTCTCGCCGGACGGGCAGCGCGTCGTCCTGACCGAGGGCGGCACGGTACGGCTGCTGGACCGTACCGGCCGGGTGGTCTGGAGCACCGAGCTGGAGGGGAACCGGTATCTGGCCGGGGCCGGGGCTTTCAGCCCGGACGGCACCCGGATCGCGATCGCGGATCTGAACGGCTGCCTCACCGAGTGCGACCGGGACGCGCTCGCCGCCCGCGAGTGGAGCTTCAGCTACCTGGACGCCGCCACCGGCCGCCCGGCCGCCGGCCCGCGCCTGCCCGTGGTCACCGGGTCCGCGGTCCGCGCGCTCGGCTGGAGCCGGGGACGCGACCTCGTCGTGCTCCGCCACCAGCCGGAGGACGACGCGTACCGGGCGAGCGACGACGAGTACTGGAACGACACCGGCTGGGAGGAGACCGGGCACATCACGCTGCTCGCGCTGGAACCGGGCGGCGGTACGCGTACCCTGCTCGACCCGCCCGACGGCGTACTGACCATGGACGTCGCCCGCGACCTGCTCGAGGCCGGCCGCTTCGGCGGACCCACCCCGCGGGCAGCTCCGTTCCCCGCCCGCGGCGTCATCGGCGTGGCCCTGGTCCCGATCGTCGCGCTGACCCTCGGCGCCGCGGGGCTCGTCCTGCTCGTCGTACGCCGGGTGCGCCGCCGCAGCTGACTCAGGCCGTGTGCTGGTACGCCGTACCGGGAATCTTCTTGGCGGCGTACATCGCCGCGTCCGCGCGCCGCAGCAGCTCGACCGGATCCTCGCCGGCGACGCCGCAGGCGAGCCCAATGCTGGCCCGGATCGGCCGCACCCGGTCGCGTCGCAGCCGGTCCGCGATCGCCTCGGCGGTCCGGCTCGCCTCGGCGCGGTCCGCGCCCTCCAGCACCAGCACGAACTCGTCGCCGCCGAGCCGGGCCGCGGTGTCACCGGGCCGCACGCACTCGCGCAGCACCCCGGCGACCGTCGCCAGCAGCGCGTCACCGGCCTCGTGCCCGAACGTGTCGTTGACCTGCTTGAAGCCGTCCAGGTCGAGCAGCGCCACGGTCACCGGGCCGGGGCCGGCCAGCGCCTCCGTCAGCCGCCGCTGGAACAGCGCCCGGTTGGCCAGGCCGGTCAGCGCGTCGTGCGACGCCGCGTGGTTCACCTGGGCCAGCAGCCGGCTGTTGTCACGCAGCGCCGAGATCTGCCGGACCACCACCACCGCGGTCAGGGCGACCCCGCAGGACGCCACCACCACGATGTCGTCGCCGCCGGTCCAGGCCTCCCACAGCAGCAACCCGTCCACCCCGGCGACCGCCGCGTACGGCAGCAGGCTGTACGGACGCCGGCGCTTGCGGGCAGCCCGGCCGCGGGCCGCCGCCGGCGAACGCCCTTGCGCCCGGGCCGCCAGTGCCGCCAGGCAGAACACGGCCGGCAGGTGCACCTGCCCCACGTAGAACCGCTCGTCGGCGGCGGCCACCACCGGCTGGAGCATGGGCGCCAGGGCACCGATCAGGACACCGGCCGCGAGCAGGCGCAGACCGCGCTCGTCGATCGCCGAGTAGTCGGCCAGCACCGCCTTGGCGAGCGCGAACACCGCGAGGATCGCCAGCACCGCCAGGGCCAGCGACGCGAGAACCGGAGGGGTGACGCCGGCGGCGATCGCCTGCCGGGTGCCGAAGTGCCAGATGTACACGGCCGCCGCGAGCGCGACGCTGCCGGCGTCCAGGACCACCCGGGCCAGCGCGCCGCGCTGCTCACCGCCGACCGGCAGCCGGCTGAGGGCGTAGCTGAGGCAGAGCAGCGCGACGCCGTCGAAGACCAGCATCAGCGGCCCGGTGTACGAGGCTCGCGAACCAGGATGGGTGAGCACGTCCACGGCCTGTGCGGTCTGCCCGGCGCCGATCAGCAACGGCACCGCCGACAGGTGACGCCAGAACCGCCGGGTCGGCGCCGGCAGCTCCGGCTTGCGCGCGGTCGACCAGAAGATCGCCGCGACCAGCGGACCGTAGAGCGGGATGGTGATCCACAACAGTTCCGGCGGACCGACGGGGTGCACCAGGTTGACCGCGAACCAGGTCGCGGCCATGGCGAAGAGGCCAAGGCAGGCCCGCGTCATCACATCCATCTCGCCGCCCTCTTCGGCAGCCGGCGGGCCGACATGAGGACCAGGCCTCAACTTCGCGGATCACTCGCCGAAAGACAAACTGTGACGGACTTCCGGCTCCGCCCCTGGTGGCGTCTGTGGCTGGCCGCGGGGATCGCCGCCGCGGTGGCCTACGCGCTGCTGCCGTACGGCTGGCTGTCCGTTGCCGTCTCCACGACGGTCTCGGCCGGATCGTGCGCGCTGATGGTGGCCGGCGTTCGCGCGTACCGGCCGGCTTCGCGGAACCTGTGGTACGTCTTCGCCGCCGGAATCGCCCTGTGGGTGCTCGGCGACCTGATCTACGCCTGGCAGCTGCTCGTACTGCGGGATCTGCCGTACCCCTCCTGGGCGGACGCCTGCTACCTGGGCGCCTATCCGTTGCTGACGTTGGCCCTGTTCCGGCTCACCCGCCAGGGCAGCGTCCGGTCCGGCAGTCTGATCGACTCGGCGATCATCGCGGTCGCGGTCGGCATCGCCTACTGGACGTTCCTGATCGAGCCGGTTGTCACGGACACCACGACACCGCCGCTCGTCCGTACGGCGGCCGCGGCCAACCTCATCGTCGGCGTGCTGCTCTGCGCGGTGATCACCCCGATCCTGCTCCGGCGCGGATCCCGTACTCCCAGTCTCTGGCTGCTGACCGCGGGCAGCGCGATCACCCTCGCGTGCAACATCGGGTACGCCCTGCTGCCGGCGGCGCTGTCATACACCGGCCAGCTGGTCTTCGCCGGCTACCTGACCGCGTACGCGTTCTGGGCCGCGGCGGCGCTGCACCCGTCGATGAGCCGCCCAGCGATCGGTACGGGCGAGACCCTCGGCCGCAGCCGCCTCATCGTTCTGACCGCCTCGATGCTGATGGTCCCGGCGATCCTGCTGGTGCAGGGCGAACGGGCGGGCGGCGAGCTGAGCTGGGCCGTCATCGGCGTCGGCTCGATGGCTCTGTTCGTGCTGGTCGCGACCCGGATGTCCGGCTACATCGCCCGGGTCGACACGCAGGCCCGGCAGCTGCGCGAACTCGCGATGCGCGACGACCTGACCGGCCTGCCGAACCGGCGCGACCTGGAACGGCGGGCCGCCGAAGCGGTCGCCGACGGCAACTGCCAGCTCGTCATGATCGATCTGGCCGGGTTCAAGCACGTCAACGACCGGCTCGGCCGCGCGGTCGGTGACCAGGCCCTGATCGCAGTCGCCGGGCTGCTGCACGAATGCGTCCGCGAGGGGGACGTGGTGGCCCGGATGGGCGCCGACGAATTCGCCGTGCTGGTCCGCGACACGCTGCCCGGCGACGGCGACACCGTCTCCACCCGGCTCATGGAGATGCTGCGCCGTCCGGTGCAGG
Source organism: Actinoplanes aureus (assembly GCF_015704865.1). Classification (GTDB taxonomy): domain Bacteria; phylum Actinomycetota; class Actinomycetes; order Mycobacteriales; family Micromonosporaceae; genus Actinoplanes; species Actinoplanes aureus. Next base: position 513,848 of record NZ_JADQTO010000005.1, read on the forward strand.
CCGGCGAGCACGAGCTGCTGCTCAACGCGCGGCTCGGCGTCGCCGAGGCCACCGGCGACATCAACGCGATCGAGCTGATCCGCCGGGCCGACACCGCGCGTTACGCGGCGAAGGCCACCGGCGGGCAACTCGTGGCGTACGGCTGCGAGCTCGACGAACGCGCGGAAGCCGCCGAGCGGCTCGGTGCCGACCTGCGGCACAGCCTGGACGACGGCGACTTCCGGGTCTTCTACCAGCCCATCGTCGAACTGCGCGGCGGCCGGATCGCGGCCGTCGAGGCCCTGGTCAGGTGGGACCACCCGGTACGCGGCCCGGTCAGTCCCGCCGCGTTCATCCCGGTCGCCGAGGACAACGGGCTCATCGTCGAGCTGGGGGAGTGGGTGATGCGGACCGCCTGCCGGCAGTTCGCCACCTGGTGCCACGAGCTGGGCGACCGCGCCCCGGAGTACGTCAGCGTCAACGTCTCCGCCCGCCAGCTCAACGAACCCGGCTTCCCGGACGTCGTGATCGGCATCCTGGCCGAGACCGGTGTCGCCCCGAACGCGCTGCTCGTCGAGGTGACCGAGACCGCCCTGTTCGCCGGCCAGACCGCGATCGAGGCGGTGGAGACCCTGCACCGGTCCGGGATCGGGATAGCCCTCGACGACTTCGGCACCGGGCACTCCTCGCTGGGCCTGCTGCGTACCGTGCCGGTCGACGTGCTGAAGGTGGACAAGTCGTTCGTCGACGAGATCACCACGGCCGGCCGCCGCGCCGTCATCGTCGACGCGCTGATCCACGTGAGCAACGGCCTCGGCCTGCGCGCCGTCGCCGAGGGCGTGGAGACCGCCGAACAGGCCGCCTACCTGCGCGACCTCGGCTACCCGTACGCACAGGGCTACCACTTCGGCCGTCCGGTGCCGGAACCCAGCTTCGAGCCGTACGTGGAGCCCGCCGTCCGGCTGTGACCCTGGCGATCAGCGGTGCTGACGCCGTGGCAGCAGCCGGCCGGCCGCGGCGAGGGCCAGGGCGATCCCGGCCTCCGGCCACATCCGGCGCCGGCCCGACCCCTCGGACAAGCGCGCCAGCGTCGTCGAGCTCACCGACAGCGGCCGGGCCGTCAATAGGGCCCGACGACGAACGCGGCGCCGCTGCTGATGATCGACGGATTCGCGCCGACGGCGCCCAGTGAACCGTCCTGCACCACCGTCAGGATGTAGGCGTCCTCGGCTATCGGGACACCCTGCGACCCGCTGGTGGTCGGGTTGAGCTTGCTCGCGGCCAGGTCAAGGTCGCAGACCAGCTGGGTGTCGCTCACCACCATGCCGACGACGCACTCGGCCACGCCTCGATTGGTCGCGGAGTTGTAGGCGCCCTCGACGAGGAAGACATGCGCCAGAGCACTCGTCGGATCGCCGCCGGTCGGTTCGAAGTCGAGCGGCGAGAAGCCCGCGCCGGTGACATCGATGGTGACCATGGTGCCTACGGCGCCGGTGTTCGGCGTGATCGTGATGCCGTTGCTGTAGGAGAACGCGATGGGGGCGTCGGCCGTGGCCGGGTCGCCGTCCTGAGGCAGGCCGTTGTTGTCGGGATCGAGACTGCTCACCGTGCCACCCGGTGCCGTCACGATCAGCGGCAGGCTGCTGTCCGCGGCCCGCGCCCCGGTGGTCGCCGTGAAGCTGTTGCCGTTCGCCGCGACCTTGATGTTCGTGAGCGGGATCCCGCCGGCCGTCGCGGTGATCGGAGTCGTGACCGGGGCGAAGCCGGTGCCGGTGACCGTGATCAGCTGTCCGCCCGCCGCCGGGCTGCTCTTCGGGCTGATCGAGGTGATGGTCGGCTTGAGCGTCAGCGTGTACAGGGCCGTCGCCAGCAGGGTGCTGGTAGTGGTGCTGTCGCTGTCGTAGGCGCAGACGGCCCACTTGGCCTGCGTCTGCGTCCCGGCCAGCACCAGTCCGCTGGTATTGAAGTTCTCAGCCTGGTAGGCCGTGGACGGCACTTTGAATACGATCTTCCAGGACGTGACCCGCTTGACATCGGCCGGCTCGACGGTCAGCACACCGGCGGTCGTCGCCGTACCGGTCGCGGCGATCTGCGCTCTCGCCCTGGCCTTCGCGCTGCAGCTGGTGGATCCCGACCCGATGTACTGGAACTGGACCGCCGGGGCCGTCGGGAACGGTGCCGGCACCGCCGTGTTCGGAGTGACCGAGCCGATGATCGTTCCACCGCCTCCGCTGGGCCCGAAACTGCTGCTCAGTGACATCGGTAAGGCGGCCGCCGAGGCCGGCGTTCCGGCGGCCGCCAGTACCGTGGCGGTCACCGCGATCGAGGCGAGCACGGTCTTCACACATGGCGACATGACTACGCAATCCTCCTGCGGCTCGTTGCGACGCCAGGGGGCCACCAGGCAGCGTAACGTTCAGGTTGGTCCGGAATTGCGAAGAACGTCGAACCGGTCGTTCAGCCGAGGGCTCGGTGCTCGATGAGGCCGACCAGGTTGCCTTCGGTGTCGCGTACGAACGCGTGCACCTCCTCGGTGCCGGACGGGCCGAGCAGGTCGTCGCGGTGGGTGAAGATCACATGCGGTTCGCTCTCGACCGGTGTGCCGGCCGCTCGCAGCCGTTCGACGGTCGCGTCGACGTCGTCGACCAGGTAGTAGTGCAGCGCCGGCGGTGCGCCCCGGTCGAGCAGCAGGCGTTGCCCGTCCAGATCGAAGAAGACCAGCCCCGGCGGATCGAACGAGGCGATGGGCGCCGCCCCGAGCAGGTCGGTGTAGAAGGCGGTGGCGCGCGGCAGGTCCGCGGCGTACTGGGCGATCTGTGCTGCTTTCACGATCAAGGGCCTCCATCGGGCGGGCGTGTCCGCTTCACGGCTACTGTCTCGTGCGGCTCCGCGCCCTGGCGGGACGCACCTCGCCGCTCCACGGCGGATCGGGGACGATCAGGCTCATCGCGGCCCCGACCAGTGCGGCCGGCGTCGGCCCCGGCGGCAGATGAACATGGAACGGCGTGCGTGACCGGCGGACGGGCGGGTCGCCGGCGTGGGTCGTCAGCAGCCGGGTCCGGGCGTCGACCGGCAGCTGCTGTTCCCGCGCCGCGTGATGCTCGGTCAGGACCACGACGAGCTCCATCCCGCAGGCGGCCGCGGTCGATATCGCCGCCGCCAGGTCCGGCCGGTGCAGACCTCGCCCCAGCCACATCGCGAGCAGACTCGTCCGGTCGGTGAGGGGCTGCGCCTGCCCCGGCATGTCGGTGCGAACCAGGCACGCGTGCTGAACCGTCGACGCCAGCAGGTGCCCCACCGAACGCAGCACCGTCTCGATCGGGCCGAACGTCGCCGGTGACGTGTCCAGGACGATGGCGATCGACGGCGGCTCGGTGTCCGACGACGTCACGTGCATCCGGTACAGCAGGTTGTCCTGCGCCAGCTGCATCCGGAACAGGTCGGCTGGCAGGGCCAGCTGGAAGTGCAGCAGCTTCGAGACCGGGCCGTGGCGGCTCGTGCCCGCCAGTTCGCCGAGCGTGCGTGTGGTCAGCGACCGGGTGCCCGACTCGGATACCAGCTCCCCGATGTCCCGGGCGAGGAGCATGCGGGTGTCGAGGTTCAGGTCGGGAAGCGACCCGCCGTGCTGTTCCATCCGCAGCGGGAGTCCCGGGTCGGCGGCGACCGCCTCCGGGCCGAGAATGCTGAGCAGCGTCATGAGGCCGGAATCGATCCGGTCCGCTCCGGCGCGAACCAGGGCCAGCGGTGCCGGCGGTGCCGCCGGCGGCACGGGATCGCCGGAAAGTGCCCTGCTCAACGCGGCCCGCAGCTCGGTCCGTGTGCTGTCGGGCGCGCTGAACGCGGGATCCGGAGGGAGGTCGCGCAGTAGCAGGGCGGCCAAGCCTGCTCGGGCCTCAGGCGGCCAGCCCAGCGAACGAAGCCGGAGAACGCCGGGATGATCGGCGAGGCCCGCCAGCTCGGAGGTGCCGGTGCCGCCGCCGATGAGCTGCGTCGCCTCGTGGAGGAGGCTCAGCGGCGGCTGCAGACCGGTGTCGACCAGACTGACGAGGGCATCGGCGCTCGCCGGAATGTCCTGCCCGGGCGACCAGGCCGTCCCGGTGTCGACGCCGCCGTCCACTCGCAGAGGCTGCTTGATCAGATGCGTTCCGCCGTTGGCCGGAACGACGACCAGGAGGCGGTCACCGTCCACCACCTTCGCGAACATCTTGTCGGGCTGGGACTGGCCGGGCGGTGGCAATTCGATCGACGCCACGATCTTGCCGGTCGGGGCGTGCACCACCTCGAGCACGCCCCCATCGCCGGAGCCACTGGCGAGGATGAAGAGCTCGCCATTTTCCGCCTGGCTGATGTCGCGCGATCCGAAGCCGGCCGTCTCGACCCGGCGCAACCGATCTCCTGATCCGCCGTCCCAGATGTCCACTCCGTGGCTCTGCGCGGTGCCGATCAGTATCTGGTCGTCCGGCATCACGGTGATCGCCACTGAGCTGACACTTTCGTACACGCCGGTAGAAAATCTGGCCAGAGACGTCCTGGTCGTCACGTCGATGACACTGACCTCACCGGTGCTGTCGCCGACGGCGAGGACGGCCTCGCCCGACGGTCGCCTGCCCAATGCCAGCGTCATCGGTTCGGGATGGGAAATCCGAGCCAACAGGCGCCCGGTGTCCGCGTCCCACAATCCCACACCGAAATAGGTGCCGGCCGCGGCGACCAAGGGGACTCCCTCGGGTGTTTCGATGAAATCGACCGCGTAGAAGTCTCCCCAGTTGTCGGAATCGGTCTCCAGGTCGGTGGCCGGGATGCCGTCGAGGTCGTAGAGCCGCACCTGCTGGTAGCCGCCGACGGCGATCCGGACCTCACCGTCACGGGTACGTACGAACTCAAGGCTCCATGCTCGCCCGAGCCCATGTTCGAAGGCGGCGATCCGGTCCCCGGTGATGCCGTTCCAAACCTCGACCGGACCCTCGACGGCGGAGGCGGCAACCAGCAGGCTGCCGTCCGCCAGGTGCATCCCGGCCACGGCGTGCAGAGTGTCTTCCGCGTTTCTGCCGCCGAGGGTCGTGCGTTCGGCGGGTCCGGCGGCGTCGAGTGTGCCGACCGGGGGGCGCCGTTCCGGCGACATCCGGATCCGGATGAGTTCGGCTCCGTTGTTTCCGGCTTTCTGTCCCGCCAGGAGAAGGGAGTCACCCGCCATCGCGATTCCTATGTCGAGTGGCGGCTCGCCGCTACCCGGGCTTTCCGCCAGGATCGTGTCGGCGGTGACATCCCAGAGGAAATACCGTCCTGACTTGGAGGCGATCAGGAGAACGGCTCGGCCGGCGAGGACGTCGACGAAACTCAGGCTGGAGATACTCGATCCGGGCTCGAAAACGCGCTCGCTGATCAGCTCGTTCCGGTCGAGATCCCGCAACGTCACGGCGCCGTCCCCATCGCCCAGCGCCAGACAGGAGCGGCCGTCCGGCAGGAGCGCCCAGGCCTGTGCCACGTCGTCGCGCGGGAAATTGAAAGTCCTCGGCGTTGTGTTGTCGTCCGGCTCCCACATTTCAACTGTTCCCCCTGCGCCGCTGGAGAGGACGAGGAGTGGGTCAGCGTCCGGGCGGGAAATCCAGAATCCTCGCTCGGTGGTCGATGCCGCTGAGTACACCACGGAGATCTGGCGGCCGGACGGAATCTCGATGATGGGCACTTCGGAGTCACCGATCAGGGCGACAACAGATCTTCCATCGGCCAGAACAGAGTCCGGCAGGCCGAGGAGGTCGATCTCATGGGGAACAGAGCACAGCTGTTCTCCCGACAGTGCGTCGATCACTGTGAACGGCGAATAATCCGAAGCGATCAGGGCGACCGGTCGTTCGTCAAGATGGGTCAACGAGATCAAGCAGAACGGCAGCCCCATGTCTCCTGACGGGTTGATGTCTGATTGAGCCAGGAGCAGGCGATGATCGAGATCCCAGATCTCGTAACGACCACTCTTGCCGCTGATACCCAATAGGGTCGGATGGTGAGGTGAGGTCAGGAGTGAGGTGCTCCAGACGTCCGTGACATCGCTCTCGAAGGGCAGATCCTCGCGCTCCGCCGTGAAGAGAACGTCATCTCCGACCGGCACTTTCGGTACTTCCGGTTCTTCGCTCTCCTCGCTCCAGATGTCCCAGAGGTGGAGTGCCTCGCCATAGCGGTCGGTGACCACCATGAGCCGGCCGTCGACCTCGGCGAACACCATCTCGTAGAGGCCGTAGTTGACATCGATCTCGGCGAGACATCGGCCGGTCCCGAGGCTCCACAGGTTGTAACCGTTTCCGGTGGCGACCGCGATCAGCGTATCGCCGGCTCGGTTGACGATCGCCGCTCCGCCGAAGGAGATCGACGTCGAGCCCTCGAGCTCGGTGACCTGGGTGAAGTCGATCAGGTCCCACGCCTTCACCGCCGACGTAGCGATGCCGACGGTGACCAGGATCGGTCTGCCACTGGGACTTCGGACGGCCGCCATCTCGATGATGCGTTCCTGATCGGACTGGAACGAGTGCACGAGCTCGCCGGTACGGACGTCGCGGATGGAGATCCCGCCTCTCTGGTCGGCCACGATCAACCACAGACCGTTGGCCGTATCGGCGAAGATCGTCTTTCCCAGGGGCCTGTGCGTACGCCCGTCTTCGAGGAAACTCGTCCCGTCGGCCGTGATCACCCGCATGCCGCGACTGGTGTCTCCCAATGCGATCCAGAGCAGGTCGTCCCGGCGATACGCGGACAGTGAGAACGGCTCGTCGTCGGTGGTCGCGATCGTCTCGCGCGGTACCCCCGAGGCGGGATCACGGATCTGGACCACCCCGTCCGTCGATCCCGTGATCAATACGGGATCGTCGCCGGGCATCGAGGCGAACACCGCTTCGGTGACCGAATCGTTCCGATCGCACAGGACCTCACCGGTACCGGCGTCCCAGATCCGGAGATTCCCCCGGTAGTCCAGGCCGGCGAGCAGAGTCCGGCCGTCCGGCATGGACGTGGACAGGAGGGCGGAGAGATTGAGTTCCGCGTCGATGGTCCGGATGATCCGCGGCTCCGGGTCACGGTCGGGCAGGCGGGATGCCGGCGCCCGTCGCGGTTGGCCGCCGGCCGCGGAACCCGCCCGGCCGACCGTCCGCGCGTGCGCCTCCGCCCACGCCCGTACCCCGTCGGCGGATCCCGGCGCCGTCACAGCTCGGCGCTCAACAGGACCGGCGTCGCCGACCGCGACCGATATCTGAACAACTGCCGCTCACGCACCGTGGCCCGCACCGAGACGACCGCCTGCACGGAGTGGCCGACCGGCGCCCGTACGATCGCCACCAGCGGCTCCGGCAGCCCGCTCAGCGGGCGCTGCTTCGTCCGCCGGAATTCCCAGGCCGCGTCCGGCCGCAACAGGCGGACGGCCTCCAGATAGACGGCGCCCTCGGTCGTCCTGCGTTCGCGGCCGATGTTCCCGACGTTCGCCGTGACGTCGGCCAGCCCGAGTTCCGGCCCCAGCTGCCATCGCCGGACCACCTCGACGTCGTCGCTCAGCAGGCGCGGTGCCATCGACCAGGTGATCGGCGGATCGGCGTGTTCCTGCCGGGACGCCAGGTCCAGCTGCACGGCCGCCGCCTCGAACGGCGGATCGCCGTCGCGGGTCTGGAAGGTCACCTCCAGGTGCATCCGCCAGAACCGGTACCGCTGCTCCTGTGCCTTCAGCCAGCGAACCAGGCCGGCGTCGTCAGCGTCAGCGGCCGTGATCGGCAGCGACACCGGACCGCCGAGAAACACCCGGCCGGAGAGATCCGGCGAGTCGGAAACCTCCTCGTCCTTCCCCCGGACGGTGGTGGCCTCGAGGTCGAGGTCCAGCGGCTGTGCCTCCAGAGCGGGCGCGGTGAGTGGGGTCATGGGGGTCCCTCCGGGAGTCGGGGATCGGGCGGCCCACCGGGGCGTTCGGCGTCACGCTCCAACGCGAGCCGTTCGAGGAGCCTCGCGGCCTGCAGCGGCTGGTGGTGTGCCCGGTGCAGGGCCGCGGCCTGGGCCAGGTCGCCATTGCGTTCCGCTTGCCAGGCCTGCTCACGCCAGTCGTCGGGCGACGTGGCCGGGCGCGACGGGAACGGCTGCGGCAGGGGTACGAGCGGTGCCTCCGGCCGCGGGATGTCCTGCTCACGGGTCAGTTCGGTAAGGGCCTCGGCGGTCGCGGGCGGCAGTTGCAGGTCGATGCGCGGCCGTTCCGGGGCCCACAGTTCCCAGACCGGTCGCCGTCCGGCGATCGGGAAGTGCAGGGCCGCGCCGTCGAGGATCACCACGATGTGCCGGTCGTCCGGGAGGAACAGGCGACGGCGGGCGGCCGGCGGCAGTTCGGGGCTGAGCGCCGACCCGATCGGGAGGAACAGCGGCCCGGGGCCGAGGCAGGTGAGCGGTGTGCCGATGCCGACGTCGACCAGCAGGCCACCGGCGGCGACGAGCAGGTGGCGATCGCGGCCACGAATGATCAGCGCGGCTTCGGCGAGCGGGTGACCTTCCAGCATCAGCGGCACCAGCACGAGGTCGGTGTCGTCGAGGAGAACCGCGTCGACCCGCTGGCCGGGGCTCCGGCGGGGTATTACCCGCAGTGGTGCGTTCGTGGTCGTACCGTGGTCGCCGAGTGGCTCCTGGTGCTGGCGCTCGAAGCCGGTGGCCACCCGGATCAGGGAGGCGGCCGGCTGATGCCCGCCCAGCGGTTCGACACGCCAGGCGCCGAACGCCTCGTCGGCCAGCGCCCACCCACCGGCCGGCAGCAGCGCGGAGAGCTGGTAGTCCGCGATCGGCAGGCCGGCGCCGTGCTGGACGAGCAGGCCGCCCTGTTCGCCGGCGCGCCGGAACGCGGTGGTCAGCGGGAGGCGGTCGGCGACCGCGAACAGCCCGGCCGGGATGGTACGGGCGCCGCCGGCGCGCACGGTCACCTCCAGCATCACCGTCTCACCCTCGTCGTGGGCGCCGAGCGGGCTCAGCCGGACCGGTCGCTGCCAGACGTCCAGGTCGAGCTCGAGGGCCCGGTGCACCATCTCCTCCGTGGTCACGCCGGGAGTGAGCACGGCGGCGTCGTGCAGCGGCGCCTTCCGGACGGGCGCCAGCGGGGCGTGCCGGACCAGTTCGGTGATGTCGCTGGGTTCGAGGACGCTCACCGCGATGCCGTCGCTGCCGGACACCGGGCCGCCGAACGGGCGGTGGAGGAACAGCAGGTCGTCGTGCCGGGCATAGATGCGGCCACCGGCGCCGTACGCGGCCGTCCGGACCAGGTCGAGGTCGGCCTCGGTGTGCAGCCACCACGTGCTGCCGCGCTGGTAGATCCGGTCTTCCGAGCCGCCGAGCAGGGAGAGGCAGCGCAGCGCCCGGCTCGCGTCGGGCAGGCAAACGAAGACTTCGTCCGATGCCGGGACCGGCGCCGGAGGTGACGGCTGAAGAAGCGGTGGGGGAGTGACCGCCGGTAGCGGCGGTGGTGGGTCGGGTGGGAGGCGTTCGATCGGGCCACCCGCGCGGTGGGTGCGCGGCGGCGGCACGCTCGGCGGGGCCGGCGGCGACGTGGGTTCGGCGGAGGGGCGCCGGCGGAACCAGTTCACCCTGCCGCCCTCGGGATCACGATCGTCTGCCCGTATCGGTCCAGGGCCCATCGGCGCCACCGCTCGGCGGCGGCCGGGTCACCACCGCGAACCGCGGCCGCGAACGTCAGGGCGACCTGGTCGAATCGTTTCGCGGCCTCGGCGACGGCGATCGCCCAGTCCTGGAGCGCCGCCACGCGGACGACCAAGGCGGCCATCGCGACCAGGTGGTTCTGAACGTCGGTGAGGACCGGCAGGACGATGTCGGCCGGCGCGTCCTCGGCGAGGGCGCAGCGAGTCTCCACGAGGCGCCGCCGCAGGTCGATGGTGGACCCGTCCTCGGTCCAGTCTCTCCGGGTGTCAGGGAGCCGCAGCGACATCCGGGCGGCGTCGAGGTCACCCAGCTCGTGCACATAGGTCCAGGCCGCGAACGTGTGCCGGCCCGCCTCGTTCTCCATCCGGGCCGCGGCCCGCAGGTTGCCGTCGGCCCGGTAGGCGCGGGCGGCCAGCGAGAAGTTGCCGGCGTTGGCGTAGCAGCGACCGGCGTTCCCGTACTGGCCGGCCTGCTCGTAGCACTGGGCGGCCTGGGACCAGGCCGAATTCGGGGGGTACGGCCTAGTCACGCATCGGCTCCGATCGGCGCTGTTCGTCGTCGGGCGGCAGGGTGAGCGGGGGAACGGCGGCCGGCGCCGCGCCGCCCACCTCGTGGATCGACGCGTACGGGTCGACCACCCGGGCCACCTCGCGGGTGGCCGCGTCGTGCCGGGCGTCGTGGTCGGCGGCCCGGGGACCACCCTCCACGTCGTCGACGGTGAAGACCTCCACCTCGCCGGTGTCGGCGCGATAACGGAATCGGACGCGTAGCCGCATCGGGGACCTCCTCAGGCCTGGATCTCGAACTCGATCTCCAGCACGCCGTCCGACTCGACGACGTGGACGGAGTCGGCGCCGCGGACCCGGGCGTAGGCGAGGACCGCTTCCCGGTAGGCCTCGGCGAGCACGCGGTGGAACTCGTTGCGTCCCCGTACGCCGATCGCCGCCAGCGACTCGGCGGCGGCCTCGTTCAGCTGGGCCGAGCGTTCCCCGACCAGCCGGTCGAGTTCGGCGGTGGCGGCGGCCCGGGCGGACGCGTCCAGGTCGGCGAGATGTTCCGCCGCCGCCGCGGTCTGTGCCGCGGAGAGCGCCTCCTCGCGGGCGGCCGAGAGGTTGCGTTGCGCCTGGCGCTCCGCTTCGCGGCGGGCGTCGTCCTCGGTGATGCCGCCCCAGTTGTCGTCGTAGTGGATGCCCGAGCCGGACGCCTCGATGTCCCGGTCGACTTCGCCGCTGACGGTCCGGGACGCCTCGCCCGTGGCGCTGAGCTCCTCGGCCAGCACAGCGACGATCTCCAGCTCACAGGTGTCGGTGTGGTACGCGACGTACCCGCCCGCCATCTCGTAGCGGTAGACGTCGCCGTCCAGCACCCACCCGTCGGCCCGGTCCAGCGTCTGGGCCAGCGCGGCGAGTGTCGGTGCGCCGAGCGTGGTGTCCAGCGACTCGACGATCCGGGCCCGCCCGGTCGCCGCACCGCTGATCGTCGCCGCCCGCCGGACCTCGTGTTCCCATGCCTCCCGCAGGTGCTGCGTCGCGGTGACGTCGATGCGCCGGGGATTGCACATGGCTAGCCGTCCCTTCTGAGCTGCTGGAGCTTCTCGATGACGTCGAGCTGCACACCCCGCAACAGGGCGAGCGAGTCGCCGGCGTCGAGCTGGCCGGTCCGGATCTCCCGGAGGAGCCGGGCGGTCCGCCGCTGCGCCTCGTTGAGCTCCTCCATCCCGGTGATGGCCGGAACCGCGCGGGCCAGCTCCTTGATGTCGGCGACCACCTCGGTGACGTGCCGGGCCGGCCGATCGGTGTACATCGGTACGTCGTGCGCCGCCACGACCTGACGGATGATCTTCTCGTCGTACTCGGTGCTCCAGAGGTGGACGAGCACCGAGAGGTCGTCCAGCTCGGCCCGGGGCCGGCCGTGGAGCAGGGCGTTCGCCGCGATCGCCTTCTGGGCCTTGACCGCCCGGCGGTCCGAGAAGGTGATCCGGTCCTCGCGCATCGACCGGAGGATCGCGGCCAGGTGCGGGCGCACCCGGCTGAGGTCGACCGCGGCCACCGCCGCCTGCAGCTCGAGCAGGTCCTGGCGGGGGAACCGCCCTTCTCCGGCGGCCTGGGTCTGACCGGCGAGCAGCGTACGCTCGGCGTCCCATCCGCTGCCCAGCATCTCCTCGAGCGACTCGTCGGGCACGTAGTCGAGCCGGCAGCGGAACAGGAACCGGTCGGAGAAGGCCTGCAGCACCGGGTCGTCGACGAGTTCGTTGGCCGCGCCGAACAGCGAGATGAGGTTGGCCTGCTCACGGTGCGAGCCGTTGACGAACGTCCGCTCGTGCACCAGCGTCAGCAGCGTGTTCAGGATCGCGCTGCTGCCGTTGAAGATCTCGTCGAGGAAAGCGATGTCGACTTTGGGCAGCATGCCGTCGGTCTTGATGCGGTAGACGTTCTCCTGCTGGAAGGCCTCCACGTCGATCGCGCCGAACAGCTCGGCGGGCTCGGTGAAGCGGGTCAGCAGGTAACCGAAGTAGGACGTGTCGAGCAGTTTGCTGAAGCGCTCGATGAGGGAGGTCTTCGCGGTGCCGGGCGGGCCGATCAGGAGCACGTGCTCCCGGCACAGCACGGCCAGCGCGATCACGTCCACCGCGACGTCGCGGTCGACGTACTCGCTCTTGAAGTCCTCCATCGCCTGGGCGAACACACGTCCCTTGCGGAGGGCGTCCGGGCTGGGTGCAGTCATGGCTGGGCTGGTTCCTCGGGCGTCTGGGGAATCATGGCGGGGTCGCCGGTGGCGCGGCCGCCCCCGGCGTTCGAGGGTCGGCGGACCGAGCGCTGGCTGCGGTCGGCGTCGCGTTCCTGGATCGTCCGGCGCAGGCGGCCCACCAACTGCCCGAGCCGGTACGGGTCCTTCACCGGATCCATCCGTTTGACCGCGGCCTCGCCGCGGGCGGTGGTGAAGATCGAGCGGATGTCGTCTCCGTTCATCAGGTTCGTGGCGGTGGCGATGCGGTTCAGCAGGGCCTCGGTGACCGGGATCCCGAAGTGCGCGGCGTGGACTTCGGCGATCCGCCGGCGAGCCTCCAGATCGGGCAGATCGATCCGGATCGGACGGAACCGGCTCGGCCGCAGCAGGGCCTCGTCGATGATGTCCAGCCGGTTCGTCGTCCCGACGATCAGTACGGGTACGGCGGGCCGGAACCCGTCCATCTCGGTCAGCAACTGCGCGACGATGGCGTTGCCGGCCCGGCTGCCGCCGTCCTCACGACCCGACCGCCGGCTCGCGATCGAGTCGAACTCGTCGAAGACGACCACCGCGGGCGCGTTGCGGCGGGCCTCGGCGAAGATCTCGCGGACCTTGCGTTCGCTCTCCCCGACGTACATGTCGGTCACCTCGGGCCCGGACACCACGTTGATGGTGGCCTGGAACGCGGTCGCCAGCGCCTTGGCGAACAGCGTCTTACCGGTGCCGGGCGGCCCGTGGAAGATGAAGCCGCGCGGAATCAGCTCCCGGTGCAGGTGCTCGGGCAGCCCGGCCCCGCCGTTGATCAGGTCGATGGCGTGCTGCAGTTCGTCCTTGACCGGCTGATAGCCGCCGATCTGGTCGAACGTCACGTCCGGCAGGTCGAAGTCGTTCGAGGTGGTCGCCTTGAAGATGCGCAGCTCGTCGAGCAGGTCGGTGAAGGTTCCGCCGTCCCGGTGCTGGTGCTGGGCGTACCGCATGGCGTGCCGGAAGCGCACCGCGTTCATGCCGGCGATGTGTTTGTAGAGGCCCACCTCGTCGAAGCCGGAGAACATCGCGGCCTCGCTCTCGGTGACCAGGGCGGTGCCCACCGGCGCCCGCCCGTCGTCCCGGCGGACCTCGCGCGGGAGGATGTCGATCGAGATCCGGACGGCGAACCGGTTGGCCAGCACCTCCGGGATCACCAGGGACGGGTCCACGAAGGCCAGCAGGACGCACGAGCTCCGGTCGTACAGGACATCGGTCAGCTCCCGCGCCTCACTGTTCAGCGCCGCATCGCTGCCGCCGGCAAGGAGATCCAGGTGTGGTACGACGACCACGTCGTTCTCCTTGGCATGCCGCACCGCCTCCTGCAGGGCGTGCAGGGACTGCTGACGCCGGCCGGCCTGCATCCCGCCGAATTCCCCGGGCCCGGCGGTCGTCTCCGGCCGGACGATCGTCGGCTTCCGGCCGGACCGCGTCGTGATCTCCTTGGCGAGGTACTCGACCAGCAGTTTCTCGCACTGGACCACGACCGACAGACCGGCGTCGAGGTACTGCGCGGCCTTCTCGATGTCCGGCTTGTGCGCGATCTTGACGGCCTCCGCCTCGTCGATCCGCTTCGGGTGGCGGGAGTCGACCTGCGCCGTGACGCGGGGCGGCTCGACGACGGCGTCCGGCACCGGGGCCGGCGCACCGCCCTGTGCCCCGGCCACCGTCATCCCCGGCGGCCAGTAGAGCGGCGTCTCGGCCGCCGGCGCCGGAAAAGTGAGGCTGAACCGGTGGAGCGGAATCTCCAGCATCTCGGGGGAGAGCGGTGCGGTGGACAGTGCCGGCGTGTCGGCCAGCGCCTGCCCGAGCGTGAGTTCGGGCTCGCGGTCCTGGGCCATCAGCCAGCGGTCGCTCAGCGACTGGGAATCGCCGAGCGCGACCAGGGCCACCCGGGTCCGTTTGCTGGTCACGGCCGGTCTCCGATCGTGAGGACGTCGCGGTGCCGATCGAAGAGCCGCACGGCGCGGCCGTACTCGGCGTAGGTCAGATAGGTACGGGCGCGGATCGAGGCCGCCGGATCGACCGTCACGCCCTTGATCCGGCCGGCGATCGTGTCCGCCTCGATCTCGACGCGTTCGGTGTCGGCGAGCGGTCCCCAGAAACGGACCGTGGCGAGTGCCAGCGGATCCGGGCCCTCGACGCGGGTCATGGCGGCGTCCGCGGCGGCGATCTGCGCGTTCCATGCGGCTCCGTGCCGCAGCCGGGCGGCCAGGTAGACGTCGAGCATCAGGGCCGGCCGCCGCTCGCGGAGGGTACGCAGCAGCCTGGTCCGCCAGTCCAGCACCAGCGGATCCGGGCTCGGCCGGGCCAGCGCCGCGGTCAGCGAGGCGGCGCCGCGCGGCTGGTCCAGCAGCAGCATGCTCAGGCTGAGTGCGGCGGTACGGCCGGACACCGTGCTGGGCGGCCGGAGGAACACCGCGGTGAGCGGGGACAGCGCCCGGAGCCGGTCGGCCAGGTCGGCCGGGACGCCGCTGCCGGTGGCGCCCAGCACCGGGGCGATCAGGGCGTGCCGGGCCAGCGCCTCGGCCCAGCGTCCGTCCCGGCGGGGCGAGACGTCCGGGACGTGCCCGAGCACGTCGGCGCTGCGTGGGTCCACCCGGCCGCCGACAGCGGCGGCGATCAGGACGACGCCCGCCCCGACCGGCGTGCCGTCGCCCCAGGGTGGATCTCCGGCGGCGAGCAGGGCACCGGTCGTCGCCACCAGCCGGCGTACCTCCGGAGCGCACCCGCCGGCGTCGGCGAGCGACCCGGCCAGGCGCAGCGGCCCGGACGGTAGCGGGCCGGCCGGTGCCGCCGCCCACCTCAGCACTCGCTGAGCCGTGGTCAGGGCGTTCATTCGCCGTCCACCACCCAGTGCGGCAGGCGCCTCATCCGGCGCCCGTTCCATCCATACGCCCGCAGCACCCGTTCGCCACCGTCCAGGTTGAGCAGTCCGGCGATCTGCCACCGGCGCCGGAACGTACGGCTGTGCAGATCGACGTCGCTGCTGGACAGCCCGAGCCGGTCGGACGCCGGGAACAGGTGGGTGTGGTACCAACCGACCAGCTGGAGATCACCGCCGAGCCGCTGTACGGCGTCGTTGGCCCGCAGGAAGCTCTCACCGGTGAACGTGAACTGCAACATCGAGGCGCCGGTACGCTCGGCCGGCAGCGCGTGCACGACCTCGACCAGGTACCGCTCGGGATGGTCGGCGTCCCGGCGTACCAGGCCGACCAGGAAGCCGCCCTCCTCGACCTCCTCGGACAACGGCAGGTCGTGGCGTAGCGCCCGCGCCGCCTCCGGCCCGAACACGACCGCGACCTCGTCCGCCGGCTCCAGGACGGTGGACTTCCTGTCGCTCTCCGGCACGCCGAGGTCGGCGAGGCGGGCCGGCGGCGGCTCGGGCTCGGCGACCTCCTCCAGGTTCAGCCGGCTGGTGCGGCCACGGCGGGGCCGGACGTCGATCGTCCCCTCCAACCGCGGTGCCGGGCGCTCCAGAGCGATCTTCTCGAGCCCGGGACCCGCGAGGGCGTACCCCCAATGGTCCTCGTCCGGGAAGTCGGCGGCGAGCAGCCGCTGCAGCGGCTTCGCGACGACCTCCCGGACCGAATGCGGATGGCGGTAGATCAGGCGGTCGCCGACCAGGATCCGGATCGTGAGGTAACTGTGGCTGGGCCGCAGGCTCACCATCTCCGGGTGACCGCCGTTGTCGCGCTGGTCGGACACCTGGTGGAAGCTCAGCGCGAACAGCGCGTCGTCCAGCGGCCGGCCCAGCGCCTCGCGGAACACACCGCGCAGGAGCGGGTACAGGTCGGCGCGCCCGTGGAACACGTAGTCGTCGGTCCGGTAGAGGTCGATGCCGACCGTCTTGCGGTCCTCAGTCCACGCGATCGATGACACTTCGCGGCGCCCGAGGTCGGAGGGCAGCGGACCGGACAATCGGGACTCCTCCCCTGTCCATGATCAGTTGTTGGTTGCGCAGGGCCCACAGCGCGGCCCGTTCGTCGAAGAAGTTCTGCCGCAGCGCCGGCTCGCCGCCGTCGTGCGTGACGTGGAAGAGGTCGTAGTTGCGGTACCCGGCGATCTCCACGAGCATCTGGCAGACCTCGCCCATGTCCATCCCCGGATACCAGGTGTCGTCCAGTTCGCCCAGGCAGACCAGGCCGCGCAGTTCCTGCTTGTGGTGCGTCTCCGGGGTGTCGTACATCGGGAAGACGTTCGGGTGGAAGATCGGGCTGAGGAAGAACACGTCGGGGTGCCGCTCGGGGAAGTCCGGCCCCAGTTCGATGCGGATCTGGTGGTGCCGGATCAGGGTCGGCTCGCCGTCGGCGCCGGGTGGCCCGAAGCTGTCCTCCTCGAACTCCAGGTCGTAGACGGTCGGGAGCGTCTCGGCGTTGGCCGTGAGGCGCATGCCCGGGTGCTCGCCCACGTAGTCCCTGATCTGCTTGTGCACCCGCTGCAGCGCGTCCTCGCGGAGCACCGGGTTGACCGCGCCGGCCCGTCCCTCGAAACCGATGCGCATCTGCTCACCGTCCTGCACGCCCGCGTCGTGCAGTGTCTCGTCGGGGTTGGCCCGGCGCCGGTCGCCGCCCAGTCCGATCCGGTCGACGATCGCGTTGTTGACGGTGTCACCGGTCACCGCGCCGGGATAGTGCTCGCTGATCACGTCCTCCGCGACGTCCCGGAAGGTCCGCACCGACGGCGTGTCCCGGGCGATGAACCGGGAGCCGTCCGGGCCCTGCAGCGTGAGCGCCGAGTAGACGTAGTCCGGCTGGCCCGGCCCGGCGACCGTCCAGCCCAGTTCGGTGCGGTCCAGCAGCGCCGAGACCTGCGGGACGCTCGGGTTGTTCACCATGAACGACGTCTGGTACGTGGACGCCCAGCTGAACTGCGGTTCCAGGCCCAGTTCGCGCAGCTGCCGCTCGGCTTCGGCCCGCTCGGCGTCGGATCGTACGGTCACCATGACCCGGCAGGTGGCCTCCTGGACGGCCCGCTGAACCACGGTGTTGTCAGGCGGCGCCTCGGTCTCCGCCACATAGCGTTCGTAGAGGCGGGTGACCCCCTCGTTGTACGGGAACTCGGTGTGGACGAACCGGAGCAGTCGTGAGTAGGGGCGCTGCACCCGGCCGAGGTCGAGCTGATCGAACGCCAGCCACCACCAGCTCTCCGCGTCCTCGGCCGGCTGCGGGATGTGATCCTGCGGGAAACCGAGCCGGCGCAGCCATCTGGCGCCCGCCTCACGGTTCTGCGCCAGCTGGGTCATCACCTGGATGAACGCGTCCCGGTCCTCCGGCGTCAGCCGCGCGTCCGGGCGCTCGCCGCCGGCCTCGTCCTCGCCCCGGCCACCCGCCGTCATCCGAGCCTGAGCCATGAGTACCTCCCCTCTGCTGATCGGACGGCAAGAACCTCGTGGGGCGCGATGCCGAGCTCGGCCAGCTTCGTCCCGGCCGAGGCCTCCCCGATACGGGTGGTCCGGCGCAGCCGGAACCGGTTGCCGCAATGCGGGCACGTGATGGTCGGCTCGCGGTACCCGTAGCCCGGGTCGCAGGAGCCGTGACACCGGTAGCACTCCTGTGGCACCGGGAACTCGGCCCAGGCCAGCGCCTCCGAGCCGGGCGCCAGCACGGCGAGCAACTCGCCCACCGTGTCGTCGCGGGACACCGGCACCCGGGGCACCGCACCGCTCGCCGTGTGGTGCGGACAGCCCGGGTCGCGGTCGACCGTCACCGCGGCGGTGTCGGAGGCGGCGATGTCGATGGAGAGGAACCGCCAGGGCAGCGGCGTACCCAGTACCTGGCGCGCCGCGGCCGCCGCCATCCAGCCGGCCACCAGCGACGACGAGAGGATGGACGCGGCCAGCGGGCGGTCGCCGAGCTCCGCACAACTCGCCGGCACCTCCGAGCTCCAGCGTTCGGCCGGGGTGAGTGTGCAGCCGTAGCAGGGCTCCTCGGCGTCGACGCGCAGCCGTACCTCGCCGCCCCATGGATGGGTGCCGCCGTCCACCAGCGCGGCGCCGGCCAGCGTGCAGCGCTCGAGCAGCTGCAACCGCGCCCACCGGGTGTCCAGGCAGCCCAGCACCACGTCGGCGTCGGCGAGCTCGCCCATGCCGACGCCGCGCACGAGGTCGTCGACTCGGGCGTCGACGACCGTGCCGGGTGCGATCCGGGCCAGCGACCGGGCCGCGGCCTCCGCCTTCGGCCGATCCAGATCGGACGAGTCGAACAGGACGGTACGGCTGAGGTTGTGTGCCGCCACGGTGTCCGGATCACAGAGGATCAGCCGGCCGATGCCGAGCATGCCGAGGTTCTTGGCCACCTCGTTGCCGAGCGCGCCGACCCCGGCCACGACCGCGGTCGCGCCGGCGACGCGGGACTGATCCCAGCCGGGCATCTGCCGCTGGCGCTCGTGCCGGTCCGGATCCGTCGTCATCGGCCCAGACTCCGCGTCATGACCGGGCAGGCCGGTAGCTCGCTGGCCGGCAGCCAGGTCTCCCAGCACACCAGACCCTGCGCCGGGTCCCGGTGCACCGCCGCCCGGCACCGCGGGTCGGCGGGTGCGCACGGGCAGATGATCACCATTTCGGCCGGGCGGAACGAATGTGCGCAGACCAGGCAGGAGCGCCGGCGGAAGCCGCCGTCCGGTGGCCGGCACAGGTACGGCACCTCGTCCGTACTGATCACCTGGACGTCCCCGGTCACCGGCCAGGCGGCCAGCAGCCCGGCGACGAACGCGCTCGCGTCCGTGTCGTCGGTGCCGGACTTCGCCTCGACCGCGCAGGACAGCACCGGATCGAGGTGGGTGACCTCCCGGGTGCGACTGTCGACGTGAACCAGATCTCCCCGGCGGAACGTGTGCCCGCACCGGGAGCAGCGGCCGGTGTGCCACCAGGAGGTCACTCCGGTGATGGCGTCCCCGTCACGCGCCTCGTCCCGGTCCGGTGGCGGCTCGCTGGCATCGTCCAGCCCGACGCCGAACAGTTCGTCCTCGTCCACGGTCACCCGCACAGCATCTGCTGGACCGGGCCGCCGCCGAGTTGCTCCATCAGCCGCTCGACCTCGAGCGGCCGGAAACCGTCGGCCAGCACGGACACGCCGTTCTCGTCCACCGTGATCCGCAACCGGACGAGCCGGCCCTCCGGATGATCCGGATACTCGCCGGCGTCGATCAGGTCCGGCAGGTCCTGGACGAACTCGCGGTCAGGCATCGAGCTGCTCCCATCGGCCGGGAATGTCGGTCCCGCAACGCGGACAGGAGCCGGCCACGACGGCCGACTCCATCGTGCGCCAGATGCCGCGTTCCACGGCGGTTGCGTCACATCCAGGACACCGGGTACGCCGTCCGTGTGCACCGAGCGCGCGCTCCACGTACACGAATCGCAGGCCGGCCTCGCCCCCGGCCGCGGCGGCGCCGGCCAGCAGAGCCGGCGGTGTCGGCGCGAAGCGCCCCATCCGGAAGTCCGGGCTGAACCGGACGAGATGCCACGGGATGTTGCGATCGATCTCGGCCAGCGCACCGGCCACGGTGTGCCAATGACGCGGCTCGTCGCTGATGCCGGGGATGATCGGAGTGGACACCTCGATCCAGACGCCGAGCCGGTGGAAACGCTCGATCGCCTCGAACACCGGCGCCAGCGCCGCGCCGGTCAGCCGGCGGTGCGCGCTCTCGTCCGCCGCCTTGACGTCCACGTTCACCGCCAGCAGGTGCGGGGCGATCAGGTCGATCGCCTCCGGCGTCAGGAACCCGTTCGTCTTCCAGACCAACGACACCGCCGGGCCGCCGGCCAGGGCCAGCGACAGCTCCAGGGCGAGAGCGGCTTCGGCGTACGAGAACCCGATCGCGGCGTGCTCGGCCGTGGCGCGTGCCCGCAACCCGGCGACGTCGGCCGGCCGCGCCGTCCACGGCACCGACTCCTCCCGGCCGTACTGGGAGAGCGCGTGGTTGAGGCAGTAGTTGCACCGGAACGTGCAGCCCGGAGCGGCAAGCGTCAGCACCCGGGACCCCGGGCGCACGTGATAGAGCGGCTTGCGCTCGATGGGGTCGAGGTGCGCCACGCTCGTCGCGAACGAGGCCGTCTCCAGCCGCCCGCCCCGATTGCGCCGGACGTGACAGGCGCCGGCCGCGCCGTCGGCCAGCTCGCACCGGTGCGGGCACAGGTCGCACCGCACCCGGTCACCGTCCAGCGGCGTGGACATGATCGCCGGCACCCAGGTCGGCGCGGTCACGTCGTGGACCCCAGCACCACCACGACACCCTCGGCCATCGCGCGCTTGTCACCGTGCTCGACGATCAGCTCCCGCCGTGCCAGGTCGGCCGCGCCGGCGAGATCACGGGTGCGGCCGAGCGCGTCGTACAGATATCCGGCCCACAGCCCGGCGTCCTCGTCGACCAGCTCGTCCCGGTGTGCGACCGTGACGTCCGCGACCGCCCGCAGGATCGTCGCTGCCGCCTCGCTGGTGCAGGCGTTGAGGACGATGCCGCGAAGCCGGCCCGGCCGGATCAGGTCGGCGAGGTCGCCGGCCCGCACCACCAGCGTCCGGCCGGAGCGGTCGGTGAAGAACAGTTCGTCGGCGCGGGCGTGGCAGGCCAGATGCAACAGGTGGTACTTGCCGTCGCGCAGCTCGGAGACATCCCGGACGGTCGCGATCGGACGGTAGTCCGGCCGCAGGTGCGGGCCGGCGTCGACCAGCCGGCGGAACTCACCGTCGAACTGCAGCGGGTCCAGCCCGGGCGGCGACGATCCGAGGAACAGGACCTGCCACACCCCCGGCGGCTCCGCGCCGAAAAGCACCTCATTGTACGGAGCGCGCTTGCCCGCGGCCCGGAGCACCGCCTCGCGGCCGCCGGCGACCTCCCCGGTGCAGATCTTCTCGTTGATCAGCAGCCAGTACTCGAACGCGTTGTCGACGGCCTGGATGTTGGGCAGCGTGTCGCGGTCGAACCCGAGGCGGACCAGGGTCAGTGGCGTGGCGCGAGCGAGGGGGAAGATCCGTGCGAGCTCGCTCAGCTCGCGGTCGGTGAAGCCGGCCGCCACTTGATCACCACCCGTCCTGGTGCGTGTTCAACGAGTTATATCGCCGGGTGCCGGGAGTGTCCATCACCCGCTGGGCGATGACGCGCGACCGACCGGGTGATCGACTCCCGTTGATCGGTGGTTGCGGTGGTGTGCCCGTACCTCCGGGTAGCGGTTCGGCGACAGCCGGGCGGCCGCTCTAGTGATCAACCCGGATAGCAAATACGGTCATCGATGAATCTTGATGAAGAGGGGACGAGTACTGACAGGGAGGTCAGCACATGAGAACGAGCAGCACGCCACGGATGATCGCCACGTTCGCCGCCGTCTCTCTCATCGCCGCCTGTTCCGGCAACGGCAACGGCGGCGCCGAGGGCGGCGACGCCGCGGGATACCCGGAACAGAACATCACCGTCGTCGTGCCGTTCAGCGCCGGCGGCCCGACCGACACCGTGACCCGGATGATCGCCGATCCGATGGCCAAGGCGCTCGGCGGCAAGATCGTCGTCCAGAACGTCGAGGGTGCCGGCGGCACGGTCGCGGCCGGCCAGGTCGCGCAGGCCCGGCCGGACGGCTACACCGTGCTCATGCACCACATCGGCATGTCGACCGCGCCCGCCCTGTACAAGGACCTGGGCTATCAGCCGCTCGAGGACTTCGCGACGGTCGGGCTCGTCACCGAGGTGCCGATGACCGTCGTCGCCCGCAAGGACTTCCCGCCGACGACGCTGGCGGACCTGACGACGTACGTGAAGGCGAACTCGGCCAAGGTCACCCTGGCCAACGCCGGCATCGGCGCCGCGTCGCACCTGTGCGGCCTGTTGTTCCAGGCCGCGGCCGGCGTGAAGCTCCAGGAGGTGCCGTACCAGGGCACCGGTCCGGCGCTGACCGACCTGGTCGGCGGCCAGGTCGACTTCATGTGCGACCAGACGACCAACACCACCGGCCAGATCTCCGCGGGCAAGGTGAAGGCGTACGCGGTCACCACCCCGGAGCGGGTGAAGAGCCTGCCCGACGTGCCCACCACGGCCGAGGCCGGGATGCCCCAGCTGGCGGTCAGCGTGTGGCACGGCCTCTACGTGCCGACCGGCACACCGCCGGAGATCGTGCAGAAGCTGTCCGGCGCGCTCAAGACGGCGCTGGCCGATCAGGCGGTCATCGACCAGATGGCCAAGCTAGGCACCGCGCCGGTCGCGGCCGCGGACGCGACTCCGGAAGCGCACCGGGCACATCTCGAGGAGCAGCTCACGACCTGGGCGAAGGTCATCTCCGACGCCGGCGTGAAGGCCTCCTAGGTGCAGCGGCGGCGGTCCCTCCCGGACGTCCTCGCCGGGGGAATCTTCGTCCTGATCGGTGGCGTGTTCGTGGTGGGTGCCCTCGGCTACGACCGGGGGACCCCACTGCGGATGGGCCCCGGCTACTTCCCGCTGATGGTCGGCGCGATCGTGGCCGTCCTGGGCCTGGCGATCATCGTCAAGGGGCTGGTCGCCGGCGAGGTGATCCCGTCCGAGGCGGTTCCGTGGCGTGCGGTCGTACTGATCGTGCTCGCGGTCGTGTTCTTCGGGTTCTTCATCGGAAGCCTGGGGTTCGTGCCGACCTCGGCGGTGACCGCCCTGCTCACCACCCTGGCCAGCCGGCGCGTCCGGCTGCTCACGGCGTTGGCGGTGTCCGCTGGGCTGACCGTGGCCGCCACGCTCATCTTCGTCGTCGGGCTCCAGTTACGGATCCCGCTGTGGGGGCCGGGGTTCGTGTTCTGACATGGATCTCTTCGACAATCTCGTGCTGGGCTTCTCGACCGCTCTACTGGTCCAGAACGTCCTCTACTGCTTCGTGGGAGTGCTGCTCGGGACGGCTGTCGGCGTACTGCCCGGCATCGGGCCGACCGCGACGGTGGCGATGCTGCTGCCGATCACCTTCAACTTCGAGCCGGTGACCGCGCTGATCA
This sequence comes from Actinoplanes aureus, assembly GCF_015704865.1. Lineage (GTDB taxonomy): Bacteria > Actinomycetota > Actinomycetes > Mycobacteriales > Micromonosporaceae > Actinoplanes > Actinoplanes aureus. Next base: position 537,175 of record NZ_JADQTO010000005.1, read on the forward strand.
TGCTGGCCGGCATCTACTACGGCGCTCAGTACGGCGGTTCGACGACGGCCATCCTGATCAACCTGCCCGGCGAGTCGTCGGCGGCGGTCACCGCGCTCGACGGCCACGAGATGGCCCGGCAGGGGCGGGCCGGTCCGGCCCTGGCCGCCGCCGCCATCGGCTCCTTCATCGCGGGCACGGTAGCCACCGTCGTGCTGGCCGTCGCCGCACCGCCGCTGGCCGCCGTCGCGTTGAAGTTCGGCCCGGCCGACTACTTCGCGCTCGTGCTGTTCGGCCTGATCGTGTCGATCGCGCTGGCGCGGGGCTCGGCGCTCAAGGCACTCGCGATGATCGCGCTCGGCATCCTGCTCGGCACGGTCGGCCAGGACATCTACACCGGTACGCCCCGGTTCGTGCTCGGCCAGCGCGAACTGTACGGCGGCATCGACTTCGTGTCCGTCGCCGTCGGCATGTTCGGCATCGCCGAGATTCTGCGCAACCTGGAGAACGAGCGGGACCGCCCGTCGGTCCTGGACCGGGTGACGAGTCTCTGGCCGACCAGAGAGGACCGGCGCCGGATCGTCGGCCCGATCGCACGCGGCACCGGACTCGGTGCCGCGCTCGGAGTTCTGCCCGGCGGCGGCCACGTGCTGGCCTCGTTCACCTCGTATGCCGTAGAGAAGCGCATCTCGAAGCGGCGGTCGGAGTTCGGGCACGGCGCGATCGAGGGCGTCGCCGGGCCCGAGTCGGCCAACAACGCGGCCGCGCAGACGTCGTTCATCCCGCTGCTCACCCTGGGCCTGCCGGCCCACCCGGTGATGGCGCTGATGGTCGGGGCGTTCATCGTGCACGGCATCACCCCGGGCCCGAACGTGATAACCGACGAACCGGCGCTCGTCTGGGGCCTGATCGCGTCCATGTGGATCGGCAACGTGCTGCTCGTACTCCTGAATCTGCCGTTGATCGGCATCTGGGTGCGCATGCTGCGCATCCCTTATCAGGTGCTCTTCCCGATGATCGTGCTGTTCGCCGTGATCGGCACCTATTCGCTGGGGTCCAACGAGTACGACGTCTACGCGATCGCCTTCTTCGGGATCCTCGGATATGTACTGATCAAGTGCGGCTGCGAACCGGCGCCGCTGCTGCTCGGCTTCGTCCTCGGACCCCTGCTGGAGGAGAACCTGCGGCGGGCGCTCATCATCTCGCGCGGCGACGCGACGGTCTTCCTCACCCGGCCGATCTCCGCGACGCTGCTGGCGCTGACCGTGGCGGCGCTGGCCATCGCCGCCTTCCCGGCGATCCGCAAGCGGCGCGAGGTGGTCTTCGCCGAAGAGGATTGATCAGCGGTGCGGCCCCTGACTTTGTTCGGCGTGATGCCTCACACAAATCGCTGACCTGCGTGAACAAGGTCCTTTGTGCGAGATCGGCGAACACCCGTTCCGGGCTGGCGCCGCAGTCGGGACCCTCCGACGTAACGGCCGCATCCGCCGGCCGAACTCGGGGGAGGAGCCGCCGGATGCTGGGCGCATTTGTTTCAGTCGCCCTGATCGGGACGCTGCTGGCGGCTCCAGCGAGGCCGGCGGATGCTGGTCCGGCCTGCGTCAGCGTCGCGGACGGCGAAGCCCGGGCGGTGACCATGGCCGCGGCGTGCCGGCGGGCCGTCGTGGTCGCCGGGTCGCGAACCGAACTGACGCAGGTCGTCGCCCAGCCGGACGGCCGGATGAGGTTCGAGTCGGCCGTGGTGCCGCAGCGGGCGCGGACCCGCGACGGCGGCTGGGCCGACGTCGATCTCCGCCTGGCGTGCGGCGCGGACGGGCGGCTGCGGCCGGCGGCGGCGGCCGACCCGGCGGTACGGACGACGCGCCTGACCGTCGGCGGCGGTGTGGACCTGAGCCAGCGCCGGGACGGGACGTTGCGGGCCACGGCCGGCGGCACGTCGGTGGCCGAGGCCGCGCCCGCGCTGATGTGGGACTCGCGGGGCGCGACCGGCCCGAAGACCCGGTCGTCGGCGGCGACCACGGGTGACGGCGCGAAGGTGGCGCCGGTGCGTGCCGAGGTGGCCGGGAAGAACCTCCTGCTCCGCGCGGATCCGAAGTTGCTGGACGCGAAGGACCGGGTCTTCCCGATCTTTATCGATCCGGACTGGTCAGTGTTCAAGAACAAATGGGCGTACGCGACCAACAACGGCGCGAGCAACGACCTGAGCTCCGCCCGCGTGGGTCTCAACCCGGACTCCGGTGCGCTCTACCGCTCCTGCTTCGCGTTCCCGACCACCGCCAACGGCGTGTTCCTGGGTGGCAAGCACATCCAGTCGGCCCGCGTGGAGATGAAGCTCGACCACTCCTGGGGCTGTAGCCCGACACCGGCGTCGCTCTACTGGACCTCGGTGATCAACGCGGTGCCCAAGGCGAGCTGGTCCGCGATGGGGCTGGCGACGCACCTGGGTGAGGCGTGGGGCAGCGCGAACGAGGCGGGCGGCTGCAACCCGCCGCGGCCGGACATGTACATGAACTTCCAGAGCGCCAACCTGACCGCGCTCATCCAGCAGGGCGCGAACGACCGATGGGGGGACGTGACGGTCGCGGTGACCGCCCGCGACAGCGGCCACGGCGGCGAATCGATCCAGGCGCGGTGGAAGCGATTCTTCCCGAACGAGACCAAGCTGATCGTCGACTACGACTCCGTCCCGACGCCGCCGACCGCGCTTCAGGTCGCCGGCGTGGCGTGCCCGGAGACCGGAGTGCTGTCGGTCGGCACGCTGACGCCGACCCTGTGACCCGGACGGAACAGCTCAAGGACTGGACGCCCGGCACCGGGACCGTCTGGCACACCGTCGAACAGAGCACCTATCAGGCGGACGGCCGCGTCCGCACGACCACCGACGTCAGAGGCAACGTGACCACCACCGGGTACACACCCCGGGTCGGCGGACCGGTCACCAGCGTGACGACCACCGGGCCCATGCCGGGCTGGACCTCGCGGCGCGACCTCACTCCGTACTGGGGGTCGGCGGTGAAGATTGTCGACGTCAATGACCGGGTCACCGGCGAGCTGGCCTACGACCCGCTGGGGCGCACGGCGAAGGTGTGGCGGCTCGGCTGGTCACGGTCAGGGCACGAGAGCAAGCCGTCGAGCGAGTACACGTACCACTTCGCGGCCGAGCGGGACGGCTACCCGTACGTCCGGGTCACGACGCTCAACGCCACCGGGAACCCGGTCAGCTCGTACCAGATCGTCGACGGCCTGCTGCGACCGCGGCAGACTCAGACCCCGTCGGCGGCCGGCGACGGCAACCGCGTCGTCACCGACACCATCCATGACCAGTACGGCAGGGCCACCGTCGCGTACGGCCCGCACGTGGAGCCGGGCGCGGCGTCCGAGACGCTGTGGACCGAGCCGCAGTGGTCCGTGCCGGCCGTCTCCCGGACCGACCTGGACCTGGCCGGACGGGTCGAGGCCGAGGTGTTCCTGTCCGGCGACGACCGGGAGAACCTCGTCGAGAAGTGGCGGACCACCACCGCCCACGAGGGTGACATCCTGACGACGACACCGCCGGCCGGTGGGATCGCGACCTCGACGGTCACCGACATCGAGGGCCGCACGATCGCACTGCGTCAGCACACCACGACCGCCGGCGTGGCCGGCGCCTACCAGGAGACCCGCTACCGGTTCGACCGCAAGGGCAACCAGGTCAAGGTCATCGACCCGGCGGGCAACGAATGGACCTCGCAGTTCGACGCGCGTGGCCGCAAGACGCAGGCCACCGACCCGGACCACGGGATCACGCGGACGACCTACAACGACGCCGGTGAGGTCGTCACGGTCACCGATGCCCGCGACGAGGTGCTCTGGTACGGCTACGACCGGATCGGCCGCAAGACCGAGACGCGCGACGACTCGCCGGCCGGTGCGCTGCGGGCCCAGTGGAGGTACGACACCCTCTACAGCGGCCAGGCGGGCTTCCGCGGCCACCTGACCGAGTCCGTCCGGTACGAGCCGGCCGGCTCCGCCAGCGCCTACCGCTGGCAGGTCCGCCAGTTCGACGCCCGCTATCAGCCCACCGGCATCAACCATGTCATTCCCGCCACCCTCCCGGCCGGTGACGACAAGCTGAGCGGCACCTACGTCTACAGCTACGGGTACGCGGCACCGAACGGTGAACCGCTGACGACCACCTACCCCGCCGGTCCGGCCGGCAGCGGGCTGGTGACCGAGCAGCTGACCACCGGCTACGACGGCGCGACCGGGCTGCCGGTCCGCGTCGACACCAGCCTCACCGGGTCGGCCGGAACCCTGGCGACCACGAGCTACACCGCGTACGGGGAGGTCAACGGCTCCGTGCGCAGCGTGGCGGGCACGCCGGCCGTCGAAGACGTGATCTACCGCGACGAGGCGACCCGCCGGATCTCGCGGACCTCAGCGGTCGGCGTGACCGAGCGCGGCTACACCTACGACCCGGCCGGCAACATCACGGAGCTCGCCGAGCCGGACGACCGGCAGTGCTTCCGCTACGACCGGCTGGCCCAGCTCACCCGGGCCTGGACGCCCAAGCAGGGCATGACCTGCGCCGCCGAGCCAGCCGTCGCCGACCTGGGCGGACCCGCGCCGTACTGGACCGACTGGACGATCAACTCCACCGGCAGCCGGGTCACCGAGGTGTCGCACGGCACGGCTGGGAACACCACCCGGACATACCGGGTGCCGGCCGGCGGCGCGGGCGTCACCCGGCCGCACGCCCTAACCGAGATGACGACAGCCGAGCCCGGCAAGGCACCGGTCACCAACAAGTACGCCTACGACGCGTCCGGCAACACCGTCTGCCGGCCCGCCGGCACAGCCGCCAACGACTGCGACGACGGCAGCGGCAGCCAGGTCCTCACGTGGGACGCCGAGGGCCGGGTGGCCGCGATCGCAGCCGCCGGAAAGACCGAGCAAGCCAACGTCTACGACGCCGATGGCGCACGCCTGATCCGCCGGGACAGCACCGGCCGGACGCTCTACCTGCCCGGCCAGGAGATCCGCCAGGAAGGAAACACCGTCACCGGTACGCGCTACTACTCCTTCGCCGGCGGCGTCATCGCGTCCCGCACGGGCGGTTCGGCATCGGCGAACCTGACCTGGCTCTACACCGACCACCAGGGAACGCAGCAGACCGCGGTGAACGCCGCCAGCCACGCGGTGACGGTTCGGCGGCAGACCCCGTACGGCGGTCCGCGCGGCCCGCGGTCAGCGTGGCCGACCGGCAAGGGCTTCGTCGGCGGCGACAACGACCCGACCGGCCTGGTCCACCTCGGCGCCCGCGAGTACGACGCGGTCACGGGCCGCTTCATCTCGGTCGACCCACTGATGGACATGGCCGACCCGCACCAGTGGAACGGATACTCGTACGCCGGCAACAGCCCGGTAACCCGGTCCGACCCGGACGGTCTCAAGCCGATCACTGACGACCAGTGGTTCAACACGGGTATGTGGGACGGCTCCGGCGCCTCCCCCGGCGGAGGAAGCAGCGGCGGCGGCAGCACTGTCCAGAACACCAACCACGCCGCTGCCGACCACGCCCACGACACCAGGCCGCCGACGAACAAACAGGACGCCGAACGCCGCATTCCCACGCCGTTCCTGCCCAGCGACCACGTCAGCGGGCGCGGCAAGGGATACCAGAACCAGATCGGCGGCTTCCAGTACACCGACGGTCCGGATCCGGTCGAACTGGCGCGTGCCGCCGACAAGTACTACGCACGCTATTACGCGGAGACCGGCGACTGGTACTACGCCAACGTCCTCGCCATCCGGGCCGTCTGCGAGAAGGGCGAGGTCCAGTGCGGCGCGGCGCTGCGGGACCAGCTCGCGACCGAGGACAACCTCCTCAACAACATGCGCGACCCGGACTGCGGAAAACGGTGCATCGATCTGTCTCGCCAGGTCGGCGAGTACGGCGACATCGTCTCCGACTTCGGCGGCGTGCCGCACATCCCGCCGATACCGTGCCACAGCTTCGACCCGGACACGCCCGTCTTGATGGCCGACGGAAGCACCAAGCCGATCGAAGACGTGAAGGTCGGCGACGCGGTGCTGGCCACCGACCCGGCCACCGGGAGATCCGCGTCGAAGGTCGTCACGAACACCATTACCGGCCATGGGCGCAAGGACCTGGTGGAGATCACGGTCGACCTCGACGGGGCGAAGGGTGCGGCCACGGCGACGGTGACCTCGACGGCCGGACACCCGTTTCTGGACCGAGAACCGGCGTGCCTGGACGCTTGCGGCCGATCTCGAGCCGGGCGACCGGGTCCGGACCTCCTCGGGGGCCGGGGTGGCGATCGCCGGTGTCCGCGAATACAGCGCTGTCCGAGCGGTCGACAACCTCACCGTCGCGGATATTCGCACGTACTATGTGATCGCCGGCAACAGCCCGGTACTCGTACACAACAACGACTTCGACGAGCGGCTTGCCTCCTGCCCGGTAAACTACACGGACAAATCGCACACAAATTCAGCTGGCGATAAGGTAGTGCGCTACCTCGTGGATGACCTCAAAGATCTAGACAGCGTCGCTGAGCACTTTGGCTTCTTGCATTTGGATCACGACAAGGATGACTACTATTCTGGGCAGCTCCCGGACGGTCGCTTCCAGAAGATCGAGCTCAATCCGGTCGGGCATCCGCACACTAATGAGGGTCCGCACGTCAAGATCATGGAACCGGAAGATGCGTTCTCTCCCGTTCAGAAGCCCGGAGCAGGAGGGAAGGGTAATAGATGGCGGACGCTGGCCTATTTCTTCGTCAAGGGGCATGAGCAGTATAAGAAGAGATGGGATGGGGGTTCTTGATGCGTCAGCCGGCGCCGCATCCCAACTGGGATTTTGCGATAAAGCTACTGGCGTCGATCGTTCCGGGGTCGACGGGATATTCGCCGGACGGTATTCGTGGTCATTCGGAAGAAGATTGGTCGCCATTCGACGTGGAGCATCGCGACATGGACGAAGTGGAGGATGAACTTCTCGGATACTGTTCCGACCTAGTTGGGCCCCTGGTCGTGGTCAATGACACCAGCTATGCTTCTTATTCTTATCGGAGGGGGCCATATTTCGTCGACTCCTCTGAGCTGCGAGACTTCGTTAAGGATTTTGGGAGTCGGGTTGGCTCATACATGATGGATGGACACGTGATAATTGTGTCACCCGTGACAGGGATTGTGGTCATGGTGCAGGATGATGGCTTCATTGCCAAGATTCAGGGGCGGCCGGTCATGCAGGTAGATTATTGATCAGGCTGGCTGCACCGAGCGATCGTTGCGGATACGCAGCGTGGCGGTTGCTCGCGCGGGGGTGCGGTAGTCAGCCCGCGTTGCCGTCACGGTTGACGTCAGGTGTAGCGATCAATCGAATTCAGCCGATGACCTTCCCGGTGTCGTGGCAAGGCTTGAGGACGCCGGTGGCGCAGTGTCTGATCCCGAGGTATTTCCCTGGGCTCCGTGGTCGTGCGATCGTCATGGCCTCGGCGCAGAATCGGTGGCGGCTCGGGTGGGCGGGCGTGCGCGCGGGGCCGTAGGTCTCTAGCTGTAGTGACCAGGACCGTTGTTGACGCGGTTGATGGGTGGCTGGCCTCCGAGCGCGGTGTGGGCTCGATGGTAGTTGTAGGTGTGGAGCCAGCCGGGTAGGGCGTCGGCGCGGTCCTGGTTGCTGGT
>NZ_JADQTO010000050.1 GCF_015704865.1 Actinoplanes aureus
TGTGGCAAGTCGAGGCCTTGGCCAGGAGAACGGAATGGGATGAGGTCAGGGCGTTGGCAAGGACGGCATTGACTCTCCTGGCCTGACCGACGCACCACTTTCGGCGGGGCGTGCGCTGGCCGGGATGGTCGCCGTGACGTTGCGTAGCGAGCGACTCGCGGCTAGATCCGTACCCGCCGGGGTGAGCAGTCCGATCCGCACCCCTCGGATGATGTTTGCGATCATCACCGGATGGAGTTCCTGCTCGATCCGCCCTTTGGCGTCGGTCCGTTACGGCTTGGGATGGCGCCAGACGAGGTACGGGCGGCGCTCGAGAGCATCGGCCCGCTGCAGCCTACGGCCTATGGCGAGCTCGCCGTGCATCTCGCCAGCGGCTTGGGGTTCAGTGTGGGTTTCGGGGTCGGCGTGACGCTTAACAGGGTTAACGCGATCGAGGTATGGCGTCCACACGAACGTGACGTAGTGCGGTATCGCGACGTCGACGTGCTCGGTGTGCCTGCGCTGGAGGTCGTAGAGCAGCTGCGTCGTCATGTGGAGGTGGAAGCGAACGAGGAGGATGACGGGTTCACCGCGCGAGAGTTGTATCTTGCGCTGTGGCGGCCTTTCGCTGCGGATGACGACCCCGATGAGACGCAGGGTCACTTCTTCCAGTCCGTGCTCATCGCCAGGCCCGGCTACGACGACACTCCGGCCGAGGCGGCGGCACGGCTGGCCGCGCGGGCCACGAACCTGGTTACTGATTCGGGTTCGGTCTCGACTCTTGGGCGGGCGGATTCGCCGCGTTGATCGGTGCGTGCAGAACGTCCGCACATCGGCTATGAGCGTGCCTTACTACCGCAGCGGCCCAAGAACGAGGTGGTCACCCACCGTTACCTGACAGCTCTGGGCCGAGTCTCTGTGATGGGGCCCGTTGAGGCCGTCCTGCTGGAGCAGGTCGCTCCGTCATAGCCGCACCACAGCTCACTATCGATCTACCGCTACGAAATCTTGCTAGAGCCTCTGGAAGTCGTACGCCGACAGTAGGTCTCGGGCGTGGCGAACGGCTGGCCGATGGGCATGTCAGTTGGAGCCGCTGGCGGTTTCGATGTCGGTGCGGCGGCCGGGACGTTGCAGGTCGGTGATGAGCTGGTCGGCGAGGGTGATGGTTTCGTCGCTGGCCTCGGCGTCGATCTCGGCCAGGGCGCGGTCGAGGGCGCGGCGCAGGGTGCGGATCGCGTCGAGGTGGCCGAGTGCGGCGCGGGCCCGCATCGCCTGCTGGTACAGCTGTTCGCTGTACGGGCTGTGGCTGATGGCGGCTTCCAGTGTCCGGGCCTGTGCGGCGGGGTCGTCGGTGATGGCGTCGGCGAGGGCCAGGTGGGCGTCGAGGGCTTGTTGGCGGATGGCCTCGCGGTAGGGCTCAGCCCATTCGTAGTGGGCGCCGTCGGCGAGTGGGCCGCGGTAGCAGTCGACGGCCCGCTGCAGTGCGTCGATGCGCTGTTGCGGGTCGGTGGCCTGGTGGGCTTCGCGGATCGCGGTGCGCATCCGCCACAGGTCGATGTCGATTGCATCGTGGTTGAGCGAGTAGCGCTGGTGGGGGTGGGTCAGATAGGTGGCGGGTCCGCCGATGCGGCGCATGACGGCGCGCAGGTCGGAGACGTAGGTGTGCAGCCGCTCGGGGGCTTTGCTGGCCGGGGCGTCGGGCAGCAGGTCGTCCAGGATGGCCTCGACGGTGGCGCTGCCGTCGTGGACGGCGAGGTAGACCAGCAGTTCCAGGGCTTTTCTGCGGGGCCGCCGGTCGGGATTGGTGGCCACGATGCCCGCTTCGCCGAGCACGGTCACCTCGACGTGCCCCGGGTTGTCGGCGTTGTCGACGGTGTTGGGTGCGGGCGGTTGCGGGTGCTCACTGGTGAAGGCGGTCGAGGGGTCGGGCCACTGTAGGGCGGTGCCGATCTCGGCGTAGCGGTCGGCGGTGGGAGGTGCGCCCTCGCCCGTCTCTGGAGCCGAGGTTGGCTGGTCGGTGTCGGATTGCGTACCGGCCGGTTCCGCGGCGAGTGTGGTCTTGGTGACGCCGAGGGCGGCGTGGCCGGTGGCGGTGAGTCGCCACACGGTTTGGCCGGTGTCGGTGCGGATCGTCTCGGCGTGGCCGGTGTGCTCCCACTGCACGAGGTTGGTGGTGACGGTCGGGTACGGCAGGGCGAGATGGGCGGCGATCGCGGCGGCGGTGGCGTCGCCGTGGTCGGCCAGCGCGGTCAGGACCCGGCCCGCGTCGTCGAGGGGCAGGACGATGCCTGCGGTGCCCGATGATGCGGGTTCGGCATCGGTGGTGGGCCGGTGCGGTTGCGGTTCGGCTGGAGGCGGGGGCTGCGGCAGCCCGGTGTGCGCTTCGGCCAGGGTGGTGATGACCGCGACGGTCTCGGCGGGGGTGAGGACGGCGAGCCGGCCGACGTCGGCGGGATGGTGGCCGTGGCGTCCGGTGTCGCCGGCGGTGGTGGAGCCGTCGGTGTCCACGATGATGGTGTCGCCGGCGGGCCAGTCGCTGAGCAGGATGCCGTGGATGTCGAGGCGTTGGCCTTGGGCGAGCAGGGCGGCGATCCGGGTGCGTTCGTGGCTGCTGGTGGCGTCGGCCAGTAGCAGGATCGGCGGGGTGGGCTCTTCGTAGGGGTCGGCCGCGCGCATGGCGGTGACGGTGTCGACCTCGTGCGTGTAGACCAGCCGGCTGCGGTGCAGGATCTGCTGTTCCAGCACGCTGAGGGCTTCGGCGAGGTCGTCGGTCACGACCAGACGCGGGGTGCTGGGCAAGGTGACCGCTGCGGCGCCGAGCAACGTGGCCGCCGTGGTGGAGGGCAGCATCACCTGGCCGGGCGGGGTACCGGCGTCGCTGTCAGCCAGGGCTGCGGCGAGGAAGCCGCGGGCCGCGGATTCGGCACCGGGACCGGTCAGGCCCAGCCCGGACGACGGCCACACGGCCGCTGCCGGGTTCGTCGACGCGGGCACGACGGGACGGGCAGCCGGCGCGGCACTTACGTCGCGGGCAGGGTCTGCTTCGGCGCCGGTGGCCGCGGTCGGGTCGGCGGGTTCGCCGGCGTCACGGTCGTCTTTCCCGCGCGGCGGTTCTGCCGGGTCGATGTCGGAGAAGTTCAGCGTGTGGGTGGCGGTGGTGGAGGTCGGCGTGGTCCAGGCGGCCGCGGCATCGGTGTCGGCGGCCTGCGGGTCGTCGCGCAGCCGGCGCCGGATCTGGGTGACCACCGACGGCATCGGCGCCAGGCCCGGGTCGTCGAGGCGCAGGTCGGGGGAGAGGGGGCGGGGGGTGTAGCGGCGGCGCCGGTGTGCCCAGACGAGGGCGACGGCGGCGGCGACGGCGGCGGCGAGGCCGAGGTCCAGCCAGCTGCCGCTGGCCAGCGATATTCCGGGTGAGGCGGTGCGGCTGCGTTCCGGCTGTGGTTGCTGTCCTGCCGCGTCGCCGGCGATCGCCGAGGACGGGGCGGGCGAGTTGGTGGGTGCGGACGTTTCGGTGGCACCGGTGCGGTCGCCGGTCGGCGACGGTGTGGGGGTCGGGCGCGCCGCTGCTGGCGGCGGGTTGTTCGGCGCAGCGGTGCTGCTGTGCGGTTCCGGACGTGGGGGAGTTGTGGTAGCCGGTGTGGAAGGTGGTGTCGGCGCGGGGGTGTCGGTGACGGGTGTGGTCGGTAGCGGCGTTGCCGGCGTGCCCGGGTGCTCGTTTGGGCCGGCGACGGCGGGTGGTAGCTGCGGTGGTGTGGCCGGTCGGGTGCCGGGCGGCGGGACGGCGTCGTCGGGCAGGGTCAGCACCCAGCCGCGTTCGATGTGGTCGCCGCCGAGCATGCGGCCGTTGTCGTCGTAGCGGTCGGCGTTGAGCTGGTAGATCTCCGGCCAGCGGTGCGGGTCGCCGAGCCAGCGGTCGGCGAGTTCCCAGAGGGTGTCGCCGCGTTTGACGGTGACGGTGTAGTCGTGGCCTGCGGTGGTGACGGTCAGCGGGCCGCTGTGCGCGACGAGCGCGAACCGGGGCAGCGGCGTTGACACCTCGGCGGCCGCGGTAACTAGGGCCGGTAGAGCTGTCACGGATGCCGACCGGTTCGCCAGAGCAGAGCTGTCGGCCATCAGGGGTGCGGCGGCGGTGCTTCCGGCACGCGCGGCCAGTTCCGGGGCGGCGACTGCCGCTGACGGCGGTGTCACGGTAGTGACTACGGCCGGCGGCACGACCAGCGTGGCGGCGGCTGCGGGCCCGGCGGACATGCCGGCGACCAGCAGCGCGGCGAGTGCCTGGACCGGTGACAGCGCCCGGACACGGCGGACCGGCCGGCCGCGGCGGGCGGCGGCGATCTCGCCGATCAGGCTGTAGCAGAACGCGGCCCAGACCAGCCACAACGCGCACGCGAGCAGGTTGATCACGGCTTGGTCGGGGAAGCCGCCGGTGAGCACGGCCTCCCAGCCGGCCACGTTGTTCGGCAGGCGTCGGGGCAGTGGCCAGCCGACGACCGCGGCCAGCGCTGCCGGCAGGCCGGCGAGCAGGGCGAGCGTGGTCAGCAGACTGGCCGCCCGGATGAGCAGGCGGCCGACCCGGTGCATCAGCATTCGTGTCACGCTCCCGCGGGTGTCAGGTAGGTGGTCCGAGGGTGGGGGTGGCGGCGGCGGTCGAGGTGACCGTGATCGTGGCGATGCCGAACATGCGCAGCATCGGGGTGGCCTGCCGGCTGGTCGCGGTCACGGTGATCTCGGCGGCGGTCACCTGCACGTTGCCGGTGGCATCGGCGGCGGCGAGGAACTGCTTGGCGGCCTGGGCGGCGCGTGCCGCATCGAGGCGCACGGTTCCGTCGGTGCGGTAGGCGCCGGTGTCGATCTGCTGGGCGCCGGCGCGGGCGGCGGCCTGGGCCAGGTCGTAGCCGTGGGCGCGGGCGGCGAACACCGCACCGCCGCCGAGGAGCCCGGCCGCGGCGACGATGGCGATCATGCCGATGAACAGCAGCATGACGGCGACGGCGCCACGGTCGTCGCCGCGCGCCGCGGTGAGCTGGCGGCGTAGGCCGCTCACCACACCGGCACGGGCGGCTGCTCGCAGGTGAGGTGTCATGTGTCTGCCCGATACCGGTCGAGAGGGCTGCTAGATGCTGCGGTCATCGTCAGGGAACCGGGCAGTCCGATGCCGAGCAGTCCGTGGGTGGTCACGGTGCAGCGGACTTCGACGGTGACCGTGCCGCCGCGCCGGAACTGGCTGGTGTCGACGGTTACGGACATCCGGGCGCACCGGTCGGACAGGTTGGCGGTGGCGCTGCCGTGGGCGGCCGCCGCGGCGGCCGGGGCGGTGCGGGCCAGCGACGCGGACCGGGAGGCGGCACCGGCGGCGCTGTTGACGTCGATGGTGGCGCGGCCCACGTTGAAGGCGCCGACGAGCAGGAAGATCAGCAGCACTGCCATGGGCACGCCGAGGGCGAGTTCGACGGCGATCGACCCGCGATCATCATCGCGGCCCGACGCGGGGGCTCCGGTGGTAGAGGACGTCATGGGACGTATCTCTCGGTAGGGGCATGGACGGTGACGCTGATCGGGAACGGCAGGCCGCGGGTGTGACCACGTACGGTCACGGTGGTGACGGCGGCGCTGCGGCTGACACTCACGGACGGGTCGTCGATGAAGGAGCCGCCCAGGTCGGCGAGCAGAGCTGCGGCATCCGCGTGGCCTGCGGCGGCGCTGCCCCCGACCACCCGGGTGGTCTGTGCGGCGTGGTCGGCGGCGGCGTGCGCGGCCAGGCTGCCCGCGCCCCAGGCGAACATCTGCAGCAGTAATAGCACCACGCTGAGCACGATTGGGGCGCCGAGGGCGAACTCCACCGCGCTCGAGCCGCGGTCGTCGCGCAGCAGGCGACGCCAGCGGCCAGTCGCGGCGGGAGGAGCGCCGGGCACTACTGGAACACCCAGTTGGCGACGATCTGGGTGACGCCGTTGCGGTACGCCGCGTACAGGCCGATGACGGCCAGAGCGCCGAGGCCGATGCCGATCGCGTACTCCACGGCGTGGCTGCCCCGCTCAGGTTGGCGGCGCAGTTCGTCGGCGCGGGCGTGCAGCGTCGCGGCGGCGTACGCGATCAGGGCGAGCGCGGGGTTGCGGTGCATGACCACTCCTGTCAGCTGGTGATCGAGACGATGGCCGGGTAGATCAGAAACAGCAGGAAGATCGAGGTGAGCGCCATCAGCGGGATGCTCATCCGTTCGGTGGCCGACTCCGCCTCGGCCTCCATCTCGGCGGTGAGCCGGTCAGCGAGGGCCTCGCCGCGTTGCAGCAGCGCCTCCCGGATCCGGGTGCCCTCGCCGGCCGCGAGTTGCAGGGTCCCGGCGAGCTGTTCCAGCTGCACCACGCCGGTGCGCTCGCCCAGCTCGCGCACCGGTATCCAGATCGGGATCCGACTCACCCGGGCGGTGACCAGCGCCTCGCGGATCCGGCGGGCAGCCCAACCCTCGGCGATCGATGACGCGTCGTTGAGGGCTTGCTCGATCCCCGCGCCGGCAGCCAACGCGGGAGGCACGACGTCGAGCAGCGCGGCGAGGGTGTGCCGCATCAGCAACCGGCGTTCCTCGGCTTCCTCGTGCACCGACAGCTCACCGACGATGAACGCGCCGGCGCCCAACGCGAGGCCGATCCACAGCGGCACGGTCAGGCTGATACCGGCGCCCATGACGTTGAGCACGGCGACGGTCGCCGGCGGGGCGAGCAGGCCGAGCACGGCGAGCCCGACCTGAGCGGCGAGGTACTCGTGCGGGTCACGTTCCAGGATGGCGAGGTCTTTACGGACCCGTTCGCGGGGCAGCCCGAGGTGCTGCAGCGGGGACCCGAGCGCCTGCAGCAGTCGTTGCCGGCCGTGTGCCACGGGCGGTGGTGGGCGGCGCAGGGTGTCGATCGCCGCTGCCAGCGGCGGCCGGGCCGGCGCGAGAGCGAGAACGAGGACCGTCAGGCCGAGGCCGATACCCGCGCCAATCACAATCATCGTGGTCACGGGAGCACCGCCACGTCATCGGCGCTGCCCGTCAAGATGCGCGGCAGGTCCCGGACCCGGCCGGTGCGCACCATCCACACCAGCGCCGCGCCGAACAGGGCCCCGAGTGCGGCGAGAATCAGCTGCCCGAGCCCGGTGCCGTAGGGGGCGAGGAAGTCCCCGCCGAACATGGCCATCAGCACGACCGTGGACAGCATGACGCAGATGACGATCCTGGTCGCGGTGCGGGTGCGGGCCCTGCCGGTGGCGATCCGCAGCCGCGACGAGGCCTGCCGCCGAGCGCGGCGGCCGACCCCGGACAGGCCGACGGCGATGTCACGAGCCTGATACTGCGCGGCCTGCAGCAGCACGTTGGCGACCATGTCGGCGGTCGGATCGGACAGATCCTTCGCGAATGCCCGCAACGCGTCGGGCAGCCGGATCCCGGCCCGCAACGCCTCCGCTAACCGGGACAGCTCGGAGCGGATCTCCACCGGGGCGACCGCCGCGGTCTCCAGGATCGTCTGCTCGATCCCGGCCGCAGCGCGCAACGTACCGGACAGGTCCTCGGCCCACGCGGCGATCGCCTCGACCCGGGCCAGGGTGCGCTTCTGCGCCCGGTCCGGGCCGAGCACGCTCGGCAGCGCCCACGCGGCGATCCCGGCGAGTACCGCCGCGATCGGCCACCGGGTCGCCGCCCCGATGACGGCGCCGACGGTCAGGACAGCGGCGATCCGCAGGGCAGACATGCCGGCGCGGGCCCGGCGACGCTCGGCGCGGGCCGGCCGGTCCGGGCGCGCCCGTGCCCGCACCCCACTAACCAGTACGAGCACCGCGGCACCGATGCCGGCGCCCAACAACGCGAACAACGCCCTCATCGCGTCTCACCAGCCCCGGATCGTGTCGGGATTGAAGCCGGCGGCCACGAGCTCGTCGAGCGTGTCGGAGCGCAGCATCGCCGACGGCACGGCCCGCCGGTCGGGACCCGGTCGGAATACCTCGTTGGAGATGACCTCACCACCCTCGGCGTGAACGACCTCCCGGATCGAGGAGACGACCCGCCTGCCGTCGGTGGACCAGGCCAGGTGGACCACGAAGTGCACGGCGCCACCGATCAGCGGCGCGGTGGACTCGAACGGCAACCGTTCGGCGGACTGGGCGGCGTAGGTCATCAGCCGGGTGAAGGCCTGTTTCGATGAGGAGGCGTGGATGGTCGCCAGGCTGCCGTCGTTGCCCTGGCTCATGCAGTTGAGAAGCGGGACGACCTCACCGCCGCGGGCCTCGCCGAGGATGACCCGGTCCGGCGACATCCGCAGCGCCCACCGGACCAGCTCGGCCAGGTCGATCCCGCCCTCGCCCTCGACGTTGGGTTCGCGGGCCTGCAGCGCCACACAATCGGGATGGTCCGGGTCCTCATCCAGGGCCAGCTCGTCGGTGTCCTCAATGGTGATCAGCCGCTCCTGCGGGGGAATGGCCTTGGCCATCGCCCGCAGGAAGGTGGTCTTACCAGTGTCAGTGCCGCCGCAAATGATCACGTTACGGCGGGCCAGGACCATCGCGGTCAGCAGATCCCGCAGCCCGGCGTCCATTGCGCCGTAGTCAATCGCGAGTTCGTCGAGGTTGGTGCGTAGCAACGTGTGCTTGCGGATCGATATCGACGGCTCCCGCGACAGCATGGTCGCGAACAGGCGGGACCCGTCGGGCAGCCGGACCGAGACGCGCGGTACGCCACGGTCGAAGCGGCGTTCGTCGGCGCCGGCGCGGGCGGCGATGTCGCGGATCAGCGCGATCAGCTCGTCGGCGTCTCTGGTGATCGCCGGCATCCGGGTCTTCGTGCCGTCGGCGCGTTTGACCCACACGATGCCGCCATTGATCGCAATGTTCGTGATCGCCGGGTCGGCCAGCAGCGGCTGCAACGGGCCCATACCGGTCAGCGCATCGCGGACCGCCTTGGCCACCACCGTCTCCACCGGCGGATCCAGTGGCATGTCACCCGCGGCGAGCCGGCCACGGGCGTGCGCGTCCAACGCGGCACCGACCAGGTCAGCGACCCGCTGGTCGCGCTCCCGGCCGGTCAGCCGCGCACCGGACGCCGCGAGCTGGGACGCGACCTGCGCCCGTAGCTCGTCGATCAGCGACTGATGAACCTGCGGCTGCCACCCAGCGCGCGGTTGCCCGAGCATCGTCATGACCGCACCTCCACCGGCACGAGCCGATCAACAGCGGCGTCGGGCAAGATCGACGCCGGCTGCGCGGTGGTCAACGTGATAGCCATGTCCCGCATCGCACGGGCGAGTCTCAATCGCCGCCAGTTCGGCACCTGCAACCGCCCGGCCAGCGCACCACCCACCAACCGGCTGGGCGGCGACTCACCCAGCACCGGCACGCCCAGCGCCCGACTCAGCTCGGCCGCGCCGTAGCCGTCGTCACCTGCACGGACCAGCCACAACCTGCCGGACAACTCGGGACGCAGCCACTCCAGGCGCGCTTGGACCTGCAACGCGTCGGCCAAATGCCCACCGGCAACGACCAGCACATGATCCGCCGCTGCGGCCAACCGCACCCCGGCGCTACCCCGGGTCAGCCGGCCCAGATCGACGATCACGGCGCGCACATCGGCGGTACGGCGCAGCACCTCGGCGCCGCTGTAGACCAGCGTCTGCACCGCCGCGGCAGCCGCGTCACCCGGCGGCGCCAGCACCACCCGCGCGCCCACGCTCACCGATTGCGTGTGGTCATCGAAGCTGACCGGTCCACTGCCGGGCCGGGAGGCAGCCGCCAGGCTCGTCAATCCCGGTTCGGGGTGATGCCCGAACCGGGCGGCCAGATCCCCGCCCTCGGGGTCACACTCCAACAGCACCGCGCCCTCCTCCGGCCACAACGCCGCCAGACCGAGACCCAGCGTGGTGACACCCGGAGCGCCCTTGACCGAGCAGACAGCGATCAACACGAGCCGATCACCGCCCCGCGCCGAGCTGGATCAGTGACGGCTCGCCCACCGTTGAGGCGACCTTCGTGGCGTCGGCACTGGCCAACAGCAGCGAGACCACCTGCTGCCCCGACTGATCGGCCGCCTGCTCCACCGACACCACCGTCGCCTTGGCGTGCACGACCGGCCCCGCACTCGTTGCAACGCCGCCGGCCGCACCGGCAGTCGGCACGATCAGCACCGTCACCTTGGTACCGGCCGCCAGGCCGCTCGGGGCGTGACCGGGCTTGACCCCCAGGGCGATCACTGCCTGCCCGGCCGCCGGAAACACCACCTCACCCAGCAGACCCTCGTGCAGCAACGTGCCAGCGGCCACCGGCATCGACGCCGTCCTGCCGGCCACCGTCGTACGCTGCGCCTCCGGCACGGTCGCCACCCCGGCCTCGGCGGCGATGCGCACCACGGTCAAGTCAGCGTCGGTGATCGTCTGCCCTGCGGCGATGTCGCGTGCGACGGCCAGCACCGGCACCCGAGTGTCCACCCGGTTGGCCACAATCGCGCCGGCCAAGGCGAGGCCCAGGATCAGCACCGCGCCCAGCAGGACACGGGGAACGCTGATCCGGCGCCGGATGACCGGTCCTGCTGGTGCACCGTTCACAGGCAAGCCGGTACTGCCGCTCGGACGCCGGGCGTCGAGCGTTGCGGAGGAAGACATGGTTATCCCCGTGTCGTCGTATTGAGCCCTTGAGATTCGGTCACGGTCAGCGTGCGCGTCGAAGCCGTCGTCAGGTCCGGAACCGCGCCCGTCTGCCCGCCGCCAGCCCAGGTGACCTGCCAGGTGACGGTGACGGTCACCGTGAACGAGCCGGCCTTGGTGTAGGTATGGCCGCAGGTGGGTGACTGGTCATCCGGATCGCGGTCCGGAGTCCAGACGGTGCCGCGGCCGACACAAGCCACGTTCTTCGAATCGTCGCCGGGGGAGAGCACCAGCTTTGTCGGCTTCGCGGTGGCCGTTACCGACAGACCGGGAACGGAAGCCGTCGCCGACTGCGCCGCCCACGACGAGTCATCCAGCCACACCCACGTCGGGAACCATGTCAACTGCTTGGCCGGCGACTCCGGGTTGACCCTGATGCCCGGCCTCGGCAACGACAGGCCCGCAACCGCTTGCCGCGCCAGCACAGCCGGATCCACCGTCGGCCCCGGCCCATCGATCCACATCGGGAAACTGACCTGCGTACCGCCAGGACCCTCCCCAATAACAAAGCAGATTTCGATGTACCAGCCACCGTCCTTGGCGGTCTTGCCCGCCGGCGGCGGTTTGCCTTCGACTGGCTGGTAGGTGCAGTGGTCGTCGTCGCCTTCGTCACCCGATCCGGAGCCGTCGTCGGATCCTTGGCCCGAATCGTCGCCCCGACCGCCGCCGCTGCCGGGCCCACCGACCGTCACGTTACAAATGGGAGCCGTCGGTGTTTTGGTGCAATTGACTGGCTTGAGGCTGTCCGCATGTGCCGGCGTACCCAAGGCAGCAAGGAGGAAGAGAGCTGCTGAGAGCGTGCGTGCGTAGCGAGCACTCAGCATGTTCCCACCTCTAGAACCCCGAAGCTGCTTACTTTCCAGCCGCTGGGCTGCCATCGGACGCTCGCTTCCGCGCGGCGCTTCCCGCCGGGTGAGTCGCTGTAGGGCGGTCCAGGCGATGCACGAACGATCTGCGAACCGCTGCTGTCGAGACAGTCGGTGATCTGAACCTCGGTCGGCGCGTCCACCGGTGCAGCAGAAGTTACCTCGGGGGACACGACGACACCGCCGGTGCCCTTGAGCCCGCCGTCCTTCGTTTCCTGCACACCTTCGGTCAGGACATCCAAGGCTTCACCGTCGGCGTAGCGGGCCAGATCCGGGTACGCAGGGTCTGGTATAGCCAAGGCGGCCGTGTACGCCTGCCACATCCCGCGATAGGCGGCGA
This sequence comes from Actinoplanes aureus, assembly GCF_015704865.1. GTDB lineage: Bacteria > Actinomycetota > Actinomycetes > Mycobacteriales > Micromonosporaceae > Actinoplanes > Actinoplanes aureus. Next base: position 11,850 of record NZ_JADQTO010000050.1, read on the forward strand.
TCGCGTCGCGGCCGGCCGTGGTGGCGTCCGGGATGGTCGCCGCTGAGGGCTTCGACTGCGATGCGGAAGGAACGGTTGGGTCGGGGCTCGCCTCGGAGGTGCATCCGACCGCAGCGATGCCGACGAGGAAGCCGAGCGACGCCAAGCGAATTCTGGCAAGGATTCGGCGTGCAAGCGATCGCTCAGCATGCCGGTGCCACTTACTACGGACATCACCTCTTGCTACGCCGTGCGACAGGGCCAGCTCGGCTGTGCCGTGTGAATCCGTGGTCCGCGAGCTCCTGCGGCTCATCCGCACTCCTCTGCTCCGGCGTGGGCACCCACCGTCTAGTGACCTTGTTCGATCGGTGCCCGATCTGGTCTACCGCAAGCGGAGCGCTGGCGCTACGGCGTCAACAATGCGCCGCCGTGGTTGCGTTGTTCTGAATGCGTCGTAGCAGCGATGTATTCGCCGTGTGCTGCATCGATCCGCGGCCAAGCGATCTTGACTGGCCCGCACCCGGACGTGGTGGCTCCTGGGCGCGTTGTTGCTCGCAGATCGGACGATCTTGGCTAGGGGGCGACGTGAAAGTCGGAGGAGGAAGACAACACGCTTTCATGTTTCGCATCGAGCGCCTTGACTTTTGCTGACCATATCCGGCTGAATGGATCTTCCGTTGCGCTTTGTAGTTGACCCGTGACCGGCGCGTACTGGCGGTCGGCGGGGTCTTGGTACGGGGGATGGGGTAGCTGCGTTGAGCGATCTACGCCCGGAGGTCATCAGGGAGATCTTGACCCATGTTTGGCGACCACCCATCTTGTGTGCGTTGTCGCAAGGGCCCCAGCGGTACGTCGCCATCCGGGCCAAGTTGGTGGAGGCGAGCGGGCAGACGCCAGGTGACGGCTATCTGAGTACGGAACTGCGCGATCTGCGGCGCCTTGGTCTGATCGAACAACGCGATCTGCCGGAAACCCGGCGACGTGCCTGGGCGCTGACCGATCTCGGGCGCACCGCTGTTGCCGCTATTGATCAACTCAGCGACTCCGGATCTACGCCGCCGCCAAAAAGCACGTTGAGTGACGCGGAGACGGCCCAGGGCCCGGCCGTGGCCGCCCGGCGTAAGGACACGGACAGCGATCGAAGCACGAGTAGGAGGCGGCAAGTGCCTGAAGAGCAGGCACCGGGCTCAATCAACTCGTCAGTGCCTCATCCCGCGCGTCGTTACAACTACTGGCTGGGCGGTAAGGACAACTTTCAGGCGGATCGCGATGCAGGCGAGGCCATTGCTGCCGTGTTCCCGCACATCCGGACCGCAGCGAGAGAGAACCGGGCCTTCCTGCAGCGGGCGGTGCGGTGGCTTACGGCGGAAGCCGGCATCCGTCAATTCCTGGACATCGGTACCGGACTGCCCACCGCGGACAACGTCCACGAGGTCGCCCAGCGCATCGCCCCGCAATCTCGGGTCGTCTACGTAGACAACGATCCCCTGGTCCTCGCACACGCCCGTGCCCTGCTGAACAGCTCCGAGCAAGGCGCCACCGCATACATCGAGGCGGACGTACGCAACCCCGAAAGCATCCTCGACGATCCGGCCGTCCGCGACACGCTCGACATGTCTCAGCCGTTGGCGCTTCTGATGGTGGCACTGCTGCACTTCATCCCGGACGACGACGACCCGTACGCCATCGTGAAGCGTCTTGTCAGCGCCTTGCCGGCCGGCAGCTACCTCGTGCTCTCGCACGTCACCTATGACCCACTCGATCCAGACACGATCGCGCGGCTCGACGCCGCGAACCAGAACAGCGGCCCGCCGTTCCGCCCTCGCACAGAAGCCGAAGTGGCACGGTTTTTCGAAGGCCTGCACCTGATCGATCCGGGAATCGTGTCGCTATCGGACTGGCGCGCCGATCCCGGACCTCGGCCCACCGCGGCCGAGGCGGCCGGGTACGGGGCTACCGCCCGAATCGGGACGCTCCCATAGCGTGCAACCCCGACATCAGGTCATCGGCGAACCTGCATGCCGCAAAGCCGTCCGACCGAGTGCGGAAGCCACCATGTCGCCGGTGCAAGGGCGGCGATGACCATGACAGCGAGCGTTGCGCTGATCGTAAGTGTTGCAGCGTGCAACACCGTATTCGCGGGCCTGTGGCCACGAGTGGCGTGCCGGTTCGCAGCGGACGACCCACCGTCGCGCGCGGGTTGCCCCGAATGCCACCGGCTGTTTGCCGCCGGCTGGCGCGGCTGGGTCCGGTTGGGCAGACCCTGCCGGCTTTGCCGTGCCGGAACCCACACCTTGTGGGCGGCATCCGTGTGCGCAGGCGCTGCAACGGCGGCTCTGACATGGCGGCTACCCCATGCCGAGGCCGGGCAGACCGCCCTGCTCGTGATGTGGCTGCTCGTCGTGCAGGCCAGTACGTTGCTCTCCTTGATCGACGTCGCGGCACGCCGGCTGCCGATGAGGATCGTCCGCGTCGTTGGCCTGGTAGTAGCACTCGGCGCATCTGCGGCTGCGCTACTGGCCGGCCAACCTATGCTGTTGCTGGCCGCGTTGCTGGGCGCCATCGGTCTGGGCGGGTTCTATCTGCTAATCGCCCTATCCCTGCCGGGTAAGATCGGTTGGGGTGACGTTCGTCTGGCGGCTGTCCTCGGAGCCGCGCTGGGGACCATCGACGGGAACGCCTTAGTGCTCGGCCTGGTACTGGCCTACGTGCTCGTATTCCCGTTCGCCCTCATCTTGCGCAGACGACCAACCAGCGAGGCGTCCGCCGAGGTTCCGTTCGGACCCTTTCTCGCGAGCGGGGCCATCATCGCGGCAATAGTGGCGGGCGGATAGATCAGTATTGCGCGACGACGCACCGCGAGGGCATCCGGCGTTCGTCGCCAGCGCCCCGCGTTGACCAGGGTGCCTAGGACCGGACCAGCTCGCCGACCTGCTCAACCTGGAAGTCGACCTGCTGCTAACTCTCTAGTCGTAAGACTATAGTCATTGGTTTGGCAGTGAAGTCGATCCAACTTATGGGCGCGCACGAGGTTCGGGTCCGGCCGGGCCGGGTGTCCCGGCAGCGGACTTACCAGATCACCAGTCGGGCAGACTTCCCGAAGCCGGCGGCGCACTTGTTTCCAAGGCGAGGCCCGGCTGGCCGAGGATGTGGAAGCGTGGATCGAAGGCGCCGGCGAAACGCGACAAATAGTGACCAAATTTATGAACTGGTTCTCTCTGGTGTAGCAGCCTCGCATTTCGCGCACCCTGACTTGTTGCGGGCAGCGCACTCCCGGGGGAGCCCACGCGGCGACTGGATGATCTGTCCCGATCAAAACCATCCCGCTTGGGGACGGGCTCATCGTCCTTGGAGGCCGGTGAGCACGTCTGTCATGACAGCAGTGAGGGCGGGAAGCTGGTGCTGGAGTGGCTGAAGTTTGTCGAAGCTCCGACTTGCCTTTTCGCCAGGCATGACTTGGATGAAGACGTAGGCGTTGCCCGACCGGGCGGCAAGGCGTAGTGAGGGCTCGCGGTAGAGGGCAAATGCCTCATCGGCTAGGCCCGGCACGTCGGCAAAGTCGACACCGCCGCCCAGCCGGCTCGATGCCGACTTCTCCGATTGGAACCAGGCGGTCGCCTGCATCGCGCCCGTCTCCTGAGCGAAAATCTTGATGCTGGCCACGGCGCTGGGCGACAGCGTGCCAGCCTCGGAGTATTGACAGGTTGTCTGGTCTAACGCAGCGCCGGGGACTACCTCGCCGAGGAGTTTCTGCTCCCCGGGTGACACATAGGTGCTGGTCCGCTTGCCGTTCGCGACCAGTTCGTAGGGCGGAGCAGTCAGCGTCGGGCATCCGGAGGAAAACCCTTGCCAGGTCCGTCCCGGCGACTGGCTAGTAGTCGATAACGGTGCAGCCTGTGGTGCCGTACCTGCACCGTTCGTACAAGCCGCGGTCAGCGTGACGAGCAGCCCGGAGATCACTGCCCACCGCGATCTTGAAAGCACTTGCGCCTCCGTTTGTCGATTTTGTGCGAGCACCATACGCGAGCAGGTCGTGGATTTGGGACAGCCCTGCCACTCCGGGTTGAGGGCGGAGGAACGCTCCGCGCACAGCGTCCAGCGGGGACGTCGAAGGACCGATGGCGCAGATCCTCGCGCGCCACGACGTCGCTGACGGTAGTTCAGGGCTGAAGCCGGCCGAGTGAAGCCGTAGGCGCACCTAGTGTCGACAGCACCGCTCCAACAACGACGATCCTGCGATGGCGGGATCCCGCGATGCGGGTCGCTGATGCCGGTGTTGTCGCCCTTTCGAAGACGGAGTCCGTCGGGCATGTCAGCGTTCGCCACGTTAAGGCAGGCGAGTCCGTTCTATAGCTTTTGCGACTTTGTTCGATCATGATCATCCGCAACCACGGAGGGTGAGAGTTTCATCGGCACCTGGCCCTGTGGGGACACCCTTACCGCGTTGGCTGAGCAGTGCATCTCGGAGGCGTGAGGCGATTCGGTCGACACTGCGGCCGGTGATGTCGGGCGTTCCGGCGGCACTCTGCAGGGGCTTTACATCGGCGATCTTGCGTCTCTACAGTGCTCGAACATTTGGCTCTGCGGATCACGGGGAATCGACGATGCGTGCTATCGGTGTGCCGTTTTACCAGCGTATGGCAGTCGCTGGCGCCGCGACGTTGATGACTACGGCGCTGTCCACAGTCGTAATAACGTCGCCGGTTTCCGCCGCACCCTCGGCGCCATCGGCGTGTGCGCTGGAGCAGGCCGACGAGGTCGCCGCACAGAAGATGGTCGAAGTCTGTAGACGTCCGGTGGAGATCCTTTCGGAGCGCACCGAGTCGTCGCAAGTGTTCCTCAACGCCGACGGAACCCGGACGCTGGAGCAGAGTGTCGAGCCGCAGCGGGTGCGTCGGGGCAAATCCTGGGTGTCGGTGGATACCACGCTGAAGCGCACGTCCGCCGGTGTGGTGCCGCGGGCAACGGTGCTGCCGATGACCTTCTCCGGTGGTGGAGACACCCTGGTCGGCCGACTGGTCGACGGCGACCGGGAGCTGGCGCTGCGCTGGCCCGAGAAGCTACCGAAGCCGCAGCTCAAGGGTGACACCGCGGTTTACCCGGATGTGTTGCCGGATGTGGATCTGCAGGTGACCGCTTCGGCCACCGGCTTCTCCGAGGTGTTGGTGGTGCACACTCGTGACGCTGCCGCGAACTCGGACCTTTCCGCGCTGAAGTTCCGGCTGGACACCAAAGGTGTCACGGTTCGCAAGAGCGCGGCGGGGGGACTCACCGCCTCGGATGCCACAGGGGCGGAGGTGTTCACGGCGCCGGCGCCGCTGATGTGGGATTCGACTCCGTCGGTCGAAGCACAAGCCAGCGCATCGGCATCTGGAAAGGCTCCTGCCAAGGAGGAGCCCAGGGAACTGGGCCGGTCGGGCGAGGGCACGCAGGGCGATCCGGTTCGCAGAGCGGTGATGCCGATCAAGCTCGGCGACGGGACGGTGACGCTGACGCCGAACAAAGCGATGCTGGCCGATCCGCGTACGGAGTTCCCCGTATACATCGATCCGGGGGTGAGCGGCAATCTGTCGGGTGGGGCGTGGACGTCGGTGTGGAGTAAGTATCCGACGCAGTCGTTCTGGAAGAACTCGACGGCGCTGACCGACGGATCGGTGAGGGGCGCTGCGGGGGTGGGCCGGACCGAGGACTGCGAAGGATGCTCGGATCACATCATCCGGTCGTTTTTCCGGTTGAACACCAGCGCTGTCAAGGGCGCGGTGCTCAAAGCCACGTTCCACATCGAGCAGCGTTGGTCGTGGACGTGCAACCCGAAGAGTAACGCGAAGGTGTGGAAGACGGGTGAGATCTCGTCGGCCACAACCTGGAAAAACCAGCCGACGTGGTACGGGTCGCTCACCGATGAGGCGAGCGCCAACCACAAATACGGCGCTGTCCACGGGTGCAACGGGCCGAACGACGTCGAATTCAACGTGACCAAGATGGTCAGCGACTCCGCCGACACGGTGACCCTCGGTCTGAAGGCGATCGACGAAAGCACGAAGAACCAGTGGAAGCGGTTCAAGCATTCAACGGCGAGGCTGTCGGTCACCTACAACCAGGCGCCGAATCCGCTGACGGGAATGAAGTCGGACGCCAAGGACTGCGTTAACGGTTCCGCCCGCCCGTATGTGACCCGGACGACGGGTATCCAACTCACCGGAACCCAAAGCGACCCCGACAAGGTTCAGGACCAGAACCAGCAGGACTTGACGACAAACTTCCACTGGTGGCCCACCACCTCGACCCGCAACGACAAAGTGTTCGTGTCGCAGAAGAACGGCAACGGCAAGCCCGTGACCGGAACGCTGCCGGCGCTCGTCGATGGTGGCATCTACCGGTGGCAGGCACAGACCCTCGATGGCCCACCCACTACCGCCACCACGATGAAGACCTGGTCGGGGACGTGCGAGTTCGCGGTTGATGCGACGAATCCCTCGGCACCCAGCGGGATCAGCTCGACGGACTACTCGTCGAGCGAGCCCAGCGGCGGCGTGGGCTATCCCGGCAACTTCAAGATTCTTCCACCCGACTTCAGCGGTCTATCAGCTGACGAGGCCGCCAAACGTAAGAAAGATCTCTATAAGTACGCGTGGACGTTCGACAGCGGCGTGAAGCTGAACGCTCCGACGGTACCGGTCAACACCACTGACTACAGCGGGACGATCTCCGGCTGGAAACCGACGACCGACGGCCTCAAAACGTTACGTGTCTGGTCTGTTGACCCCGCTGGCCGTACGTCTGCCGAGGTCACATACACGTTCACCGTGCTGCACGGATCGGGTCCGGCTGCGGCATGGGACTTCGACGACACTGAGAACCCCGCAACAGCTGCCGACACCACGCAGCACGGCAACACCCTCAACCTCAGCGGGGCAACCCGTACCGCCGGTCGCGGCAATGACGGCAGTGCGCTCTCGCTGAACGGGACGTCCGGTTCCGCGGCTACCAGTTCGGTGCTCACCTACCCGCACGCCAGCACCGGAGCGGCGATCGCCGTTCGCACGGACGCGAATTTCACGGTGACAGCTCGAGTCAAACTCGCGTCCACGGCGACTGGCACCGGGCAGAACACCGCAGTCGCTGCCGGCGGTAACCGTGTCTTCGCCTACTCCCTCGGCAACGCCCAGAGCGATGGCAAGTGGCGGTTCACCATGACCGGTGCTGACGCCGACAACGCCACGACGTACTCGGCGGTCTCGAACGGCGCGGCGGTCGCGGGCAAATGGACTCATCTTGCCGGTGTCTACGACTCGGCGACCAAGAAGTTGACCCTGTACGTCAACGGGGTGGCGCAGACGGCTACCGCCACGGCCGCCACCGTGTTCAACGCGACCGGTCCGGTCACCATCGGTAAGCGCAAGTGGAACGGCGTCGATAGCGGCTACTTCAACGGCGTGGTCGATGACGTCCAAGTATTTAGCTCCGCCATGAAGCCGGACACGTTCGTTGATCTCGCCAAGCCGCTGCAGCCGGCGATCACCTTCCCGGACGGGGTTGAGGTCGCCCAGAACGGCACCCTCAAAGTCACTTTTGACGCCGCAGGTGACACCAACGTCACCAAGTTCCGGTACAGCGTCGACGGGAACACCCTGGACAACACGGTAAACGCCGGGACAGCCGGCGGGGCCGCGACAGTGAACGTCCCCGTCGGAACGAGCCGCGGTGAGCGGCAACTGTTCTTCGCCTCACAGGACGCAATCGGGACCGGCCCAACAAACCAGCGGAGCTTTCAGGTACTCGCGGCGGCCAGTCTGTTCGGCCCGGTCGTCGATGACGATGGGCGACCCGTTGCCGGAGCCGTGGTCACGCTCACACCCGGTGGCTACACCGCGACGTCCGACGCCGACGGCATCTACAACTTCCCGGAGCTGCCGGTCAACACCTATGACATCCGCGCCAGCTTCGGTGGCCGGTGCGGCATGGCCGGACTCCAGACCTTCCTGGTCGGCAAACATGGCATCGAGATCCAGGTCAAGATCCGGCGGGTCGGTACCGAAGCCGGCCACCTCTGTACGGAACGCACTACGGCATTCGCCACCGGAACCACCGTGTTGCCGCTGACCGGTGACGACGCGGCCACGAAGCTCACGCTGCCGTTCGCATTCCCGTTCTACGGCAGCCCGGCTCGGGAGGTGTGCGTCGACACGAACGGCCTGATCACCTTCACCGACCCGTGCGTGTCGTACCCACACACCGGAAGCGCGAAGCTGGGCGCGGTCGCAGCACCCAACGGGGTTATCGCCCCGTTCTGGGACAACCTGGTGGTGGACTCGGCGGCAAGCGTGCGCACGGCAGTCACCGGCTCCGGGGCGACACAGCAGGTGCTGATCGAGTGGAACAACGTGCACCGTAAGGACAACGCCGCACAGCGGCTCAGCTTGTCGGTCACTCTCGGCATGGACGGCACGATCACCACCAACTACACCGGCCTCGACAACGCCGCCGAGCAGGGCGACAACGCCGCCGTCGGGATCGAGTCGCCGACCGGTGAGGCCAGCTTGGAGTACTCGACCGGAGACCCGGTGTTGAGTAACGGCAAGGCAATCGTGTTCAGCCGCGCAAGCGGGGACCCGCTGGAAGTGCACAACCTGACCGGCAAACTGACCAACAATGCTGGTACTGCGGTGGCCGGGGCGACGGTGACGCTGGACCCGAGCGGGCTGAGCACCACCACGGCCACCGACGGCAGCTACGCCTTCTTCGGCCTGGTCGCCGACAGCTACACCGTGACCAGCCGGCAAGCCGGTCGTTGCGGAGTCAGGGCGGAAAGCGTCGTCGACCTGTCCGCTGACACGGTTCGTGACCTCAAGTTCGGCCCGGACTATGGCGAGATGGGCTACGCCTGCACGGTCGGGGCCTCCGGCTACGTGGCGGCCGACACCCCGACATGGCTGACCGGTGACGACGTGGAAACCGACGTCTACCTGCCGTTCTCCATGCCGTTCTACGGACGCTCGGCCAACTACGCGACCGTGTCGACCAACGGCTGGGTCGGCATCGGCGGCGGCTACCTGACGCCGCTCTGGAGCGATTTGCGCATCGACGAACCGGCCAGCATCCTCACCACCTCGCGGGGCACCGCACCCAACCGGTCCTATGTGATCGAGTGGCGCAACGCACTGTTCAACGGCACCGGCGAGCGCACCACGTTCGAGGTGATCCTGCACGAGGACGGCCGGGTCGCCTACCACTACGGGGCCATGTCAAGCGACCTGCAGAAAGGCAGCACCGCGACGGTGGGCATGGTGGCCATGTCGTTCCGTGCGTCGGCGTACTACTCCGAACGGGAACCGGCGCTGACCGCGAACAGTTCGATCACCTACACCCCCGCCGTCACCGGGGCGATCAGCGGCGTGCTGACCGAGGCGGTCACCACCACACCGCTCGCCGGCACCACGATCACCCTCAACCCGGGTGGCCAGACGGTGACCACCGGCGCTGACGGCAGCTACCAGTTCACCAACGTCACACCCGGCGCCTACTATGTGCTCGCCTCACCCGAAGGTGAGCGCTGCATGGGCCAGTACGCGGCCGCCGAGGTGTTCAAGACCAGCGGCGACGCGAAGAGTGACCTATCGCTGAACAACGACGCCGACCCCTTCTACCACTGCACGAACGCCGCGCAGGCGTTCGTCGCCGGCGACACCGTACAGTCCTGGACGGGCGACGACGAGATGTGGCAGGCCACCGCTCCGTTCCCGATCAAGCTGTACGGCGAGTCCACGACCAAGCCGTGGATCAGCAGCAACGGCTTCCTCACCCTCAGCCCGGAAGGGGCCACCAGCCCGGACCGAACCCCGATCCCGTACGAGGCCGAGGACGGCACCCCGAACGCCGCGATCTACCCGTTCTGGGGTGACTGGGTCGTCGACAGCTCAGCGGCCATCGCCACCAAGGTCAGCGGCACCGCCCCCAACCGGCAATGGCTCGTCGAATGGCGCAACGTCGCCTGGTACGGCAACGACGGCGTCCGCGTCTCCTTCGAGGCCATCTTCGACGAGGACGGCGGCATCACGTTCGCCTACGACGGCATCGACGACAACCCAATCGAGCGCGGCGCCGAAGCCACCGTCGGCATCGAAAACCCGGGCGGAACCGTCGCCTTCCAATACCTGTACAGCGCCGACCTGCTCACCGACGGTTCTGGCGTGCACTACACGCCCAGGGGATTCGAGACCGGCTATATCAACGGCAGGGTCACCTGCGCCGGCGAGCCGGTCGATTCCGCCACCGTGGCGGTCACCGGGCAGAGCACCACGACCTCGCACGACGGCGAGTACTTCCTCGGCGACATCCCCGCCAAGACCCAAACCGCGCTGGTCACGGTCGCGGCCGGCGACTGCGCCGGAACAACAACGCGACCCATACTGGCTGGTGAAAGCCTGCAACCGACCGACTTCAACCTGCAAGCCACAGCGCAAGGCAGCGGCTACACCATCACCGAGACCGAGACCACCTACACGCCGCTCGACGCCGACACCCACCTGACCCGCGGCTACAACACCTGGACGACGGTAGACCTGCCGTTCCCGGTACAGGTCTACGGGCAGACCCACACCAGCATGTCAGTCGGTACCGAAGGCAGCCTCGACTTCGCCAACGCCGTGCTGCACCCGTTCCGCGGCGACTGGGAAGCGGATGACCAGTCCAGCATCCGCGCCGCCGTCCGGGGCACCGCACCGAACCGGCAGTACGTCGTCGAGTGGCGCGACGTGCGGCACCACACCGACCCCGACACACGCCTCACCTTCCAGGTGATCCTCCACGAGGCCGGCGGCTTCAGCTACGTCTACCCGGACACCGACACCACGTTCACTCGCAGCGGCGGCGCCGCCACCATCGGCCTGCGCAGCAAGGACGGCGGCGCGCTCCTCTACGCCGACCGGCTCACCGCCCTGCGCCCCGACGTCGCCCTGCGCTTCGAGCCGGTCACCGCATGACCCGCCTGCCTCAACCCGCGTCCCCCACCCCTTTTGATTCACCGGAGCAGCAGATGACGTCGTCCCCACCCGCCAGCGCGCCGCCGGCGAGAAGACTGCTGTCCCAGCCGCGCATCGCCGTAGCGGCGAGTCTCGCTGTCACCCTGGTCCTCGGGCTGGGCCACGCGCCCGCCATGGCCGCCCAACCTGCGCCCTACAAGCCGCAGGCCGCCAAGCCGGTCCCGACGGTGCCCGTGAAGGCCGCGAAGATCACCCCAGCGGCGAAGGGCAAACAGCCGCCGCAGGCGTCAGCCCGGCCAGCGCCTACCTGGCCGCAGGCAGCGGGCGAAACCATCGACATGCCCGCGCCGGGTGCCCCCGCCGTACAAGCCGACATGCTGCCGGTGCGGATCGAGCAACCGGCGAAGTCAGCCAAAGCCCGGTCCGCGCAGCCTGCCCCGTCCAGCGTCCTGGTGGAAATACTGGACCGCAAGACCACCGACCGCGCCGGCGTCCGCGGGGTGCTAATGCGCCTGGGCCGGGCAGACGGTGTCACCGCAGCAGGCACAACCAAGGTCACCCTCGACTACCAGTCATTCGCGACCGCGTACGGGGCGGACTGGTCGAGCCGGCTGCGCCTGGTCTCTCTGCCCGCCTGCGCACTGACCACACCGCAAAAGACCGGGTGTGAGGGCACGCCGCTGGCCTCAGACAACGACGTGGCGACACAGACCCTGTCGGCAGACGTCGCAGTCTCCAGCGCCCCGACGCTGGTGGCGACCACCGCTGCAGCGGCCGGCCCGGCCGGCGACTACTCGGCGACCACCCTGAACGCGTCATCGACCTGGTCGGCCGGCGGCAACTCCGGCGCCTTCACCTGGAACTACCCGATGAAGGTTCCACCGTCACTGGGCGGTCCGGCACCCGAGGTCAAACTGTCCTACTCGTCACAGTCGGTCGACGGCCGCCACGCCGCCTCCAACAACCAGCCGTCCCGGGTCGGGGAAGGTTTCGAGGAAGCCGCCGGTGGCTACATCGAGCGCCGCTATCAGTCCTGCGCCCAGGACATGAACGGCTCGGCGAACAACGACAAGAAGACCGGCGACCTGTGCTGGGAGACCTACAACGCCACCCTGTCGCTTGCCGGGCACTCTGGTGAACTGATCTACAACAGCACCGAGAAGTTGTGGCACCTGCGCAGCGACGACGGCAGCAAGATAGAACGCAAGACCGGCGCCACCAACGGCGACAACGACGGCGAACACTGGGTGCTCACCACCACCGACGGCGTGCAGTACTGGTTCGGCATCAACCGGCTCGTCGGCTGGACCACCGGCAAACCGTTGACCAACTCAGTGCTCACCGTCCCGGTGTTCGGCAACGACCCGGCCGAGCCGTGCCATGCCACCGCCTTCGCCGACTCCGACTGCAAGCAGGCCTGGCGATGGAACCTCGACTACGTCATCGATACGTCCGGTAACTCGATGTCGTACTGGTACGAGAAGAAGACCAACAAGTACGGCCGCAACCTCGACGCCGCCGACGCCGCCGACTACGACCGCGAAGCCTGGCTCGACCGCATCGACTACGGCACCCGCAAGATCAGCGGCATGGAATCGGTACACCGGACCCTCGCCCCGATGCGCGTCGACTTCGACTACGCGGACCGCTGCCTTAGCAACTGCGACACCCACAACGCGACCCGCTGGCCCGACGTGCCATGGGACACCGAATGCACCGGCGCCTCCTGCGAGGACAACTTCTCGCCGACGTTCTGGTCGACCCAACGGCTGGCCAGCGTCACCACACAGGTCCGCAACGGCACCACTTACCGCGACGTCGATCGATGGACCTTCACGCACGGCTTCCCGGATCCGGGTGACGGCACCCGCGCCGGCCTGTGGCTGTCGAAGATCTCCCACGAAGGTCTGGTCGGCGGTAGCGCCAAGACTCCGTACGTGGAGTTCACCCCGACCCAACTGCCGAACCGGGTGGACCGGACCGGTGACTTCGCCGAGGCGATGAACTGGATGCGCATCAACGACATCCGCACCGAAACCGGCGGCTCGACCACCGTCGTGTACTCGGCCCAGGACTGCCAGCCCGGCCAAACCCCCGACCCGGCCACCAACACCAGCCGCTGCTACCCGGTCAAATGGATCCCGGACGGCCGCGACACTCCGGTCGAAGACTGGTTCAACAAATACGTAGTCACCACCGTCTACGAAAACGACAACACCGGCGGGGCACCGCCCGCAGGCAGCCAGCGCATCGTCTACAAGTACGACTACTACGACGGTGCGGCCTGGCACTACACCGACGACGACGGGCTGATTAAGAGAAAATACAAGACCTGGTCGAGCTACCGCGGCTACGGCCGTGTCGGTGTCACAGTCGGTGACGCCGGCGAGCAGACGTATACCGAGACCCGCTACTTCCGCGGTATGAACGGTGACCGGCTCGACGACAACGGGGGCACCAAAACCGTGACCGTCGACGGGATCACCGACCACGACTGGTTCGCCGGCCAGACCCGCGAAACCGCCATTTTCAATGGCCCGGGTGGCGCAGTCGTGTCCAAGACGCGCTACACCCCGTGGGCGTCAGCAGAGACAGCCACGCGCACGATCAACGGCGACACCGTGACTGCTCGGTTCACCGGAGTCGCATCGACCACCCACCACGTCACCCTTGACGGCAACCGCGGCGAGCGGGTGACAAAGACGGTCAATACCTTCGACGAGTACGGCATGGTGGCCCAGGTCGACGACTTGGGCCAGGACGGTGTCGACGGCGACGAACAGTGCACCAAGACCGACTACACCCCACGCAACATCACCGCGTGGATCATGAACCGGGCCCACCGCGTCCAGTCGTACGCGGTGAAATGCTCCGCCACCACCGGAACCCTTACCGAAGCGCAAGTCATCGGGGAGACCCGTACCCTCTACGACGACAAGGCATTTGAAGTCGCCCCGCCCCGGGGTCTCGCCACCCAGGTGCAGACGATGTCCGCCTGGAACAACGGGACGCCCACCTTCACGGTGACCGGCAAGACCGCCTTCGACGTCCACGGTCGGCCGACCTCCGTCACCGACGCCCTCGGTGAGACGACAACGACGACCTACACGCCCGCCCAGGATGGCCCGGTCACCTCGACGCTGGTCAAGAACCCCCTTGATCACGAGGCCAGAACCACTATCGAACCCGGGCGAGGCACCACGATCGCGTCCGTCGATCCCAACGGCAAACGCACTGATCTCGAATTCGACCCTCTGGGCCGGGTAGTCGCCGTGTGGCTGCCCGGACGGACCAAGGGCACCGACACCCCGAACGTGAAATACAGCTATGCGCTAAACACCAACGCCCCGTCGGTGGTCTCCACCTCGGCACTCAACGCCGCTGGCAACTACGTCACCTCCTACACGCTCTACGACGGGCTCCTCCGGCAACGGCAGACACAAGCGCCATCATTGTCACCGTCCGGCGGACGCATCGTCACCGAGTCGTTCTACGACACCGCCGGCCGACAGTTCCTGACCTTCGGGGCCTACCACGCCAGCGGCGACCCCGGCACAACCCTTTTGGCCACCACCGACCAAGCGTCCGTGCCGACCCAAACCCGCACCGTCTACGACGGCGCCAGCCGAACAGTCGCTGACGTCTTCCAGCCTTACGGCCGTGAACGGTGGCGTACCACCACGGCCTACGGCGGCGATCGCACCGACATCACCCCACCCGCGGGCGGTACTGCAGCCTCTACCGTGAGCGACGCCCGTGGCCGGACCGTCGAACTGAGGCAATACGACGGCCCCGCACCCACCCCCCGCACGGGGGGTAGCTGGGTCAGCACCAAGTACAAATTCGATGCGCGCGGCTACCAAACCCAGGTCATCGACGACGAAGGGAACGACTGGGGCTACACGTACGACGTCCGCGGTCGGCAAGTCAAGGTCGACGACCCCGACCGCGGGAGCACCGAGTACACCTACGACAACGCCGGCAACATCCTCACCTCAAAGGACGCCCGCGGCAAGAAGATCGCCTACGACTACGACGCGCTCGGCCGCAAGACCGACGCCTTCGATAACGAAGTCGGCGGCATCCTGCGCGCCCAGTGGATCTACGACACCATCGCCAAGGGCCAGCTGTCGACATCCACCCGGTTCGTCGGGTCAGTCGGGTACCAGACTCGGATCTTGGACTACAACGACAACTACCAGCCCGGCAACATCGAGATCATCATCCCTGAAACCGAAACCGGCCTCGACGGCATCTACCACTACAACACCACCTACAACCTCGACGGCTCGGTCAAATCGACCAACATTCCCGGCCTCAACAGCGGCCTACAGCCCGAGACGCTTACCTTCGCCTACGACGACTACGGGCAGCCGACCACCGTCGACAGCCTCTACGGCAGCACCAACCAGGCGTATGTCACCGGCACTGACTACAACGCACTCGGCCAGATCGACCAGATCAAGCTCCACACCGGAACCGGCGACGGCGGCAGGGTCTACACCAAGTTCACCCGCGAACTCGAAACCGGCCGGCTCACCGGCATCCGCACCGATAGAGACTCCGTCGCCCCCTACATTGTGACCGACACCACCTACCAGTACGACAACGCCGGCAACATCACCAAGATCGCCGATGCTGCACCCGAGACCGTCGACGACACCCAATGCTTCACCTACGACAACCTGCGCCGACTCACCGAAGCTTGGACACCCGCCAGCGGCGACTGCGCTGCCACACCATCCGCCTCGGCGTTGGGCGGGCCGGCCCCGTACTGGCACAGCTGGAAACTCGACACCATCGGCAACCGCACCGAAGAGACAATCCACACCGCCTCTGGCGACAACACCACCACGTACCAGTACCCCGCCTCGGGCGCCACCAGCGTTCGCCCGCATGCGGTGACCAGCACCACCGGCGCCCGGACCGGCAGCTACACGTACGACGCCACCGGCAACACCCTGACCCGGCCCACCGCATCCGCCGGCACCCAGACTCTCACCTGGGACGCCGAAGGCCACATCGACACGGTCACGGACAACACCGGCACCACCACATACATCTACGACGCCGACGGCAACCGCCTCGTCCAACGCGACGCCACCGGCAGCACCCTCTACCTGCCCGGCCAAGAACTTCGCTACAACAAGGGCACCGCCACCACCAGCTGCACCCGCTACTACAGCCACGCCGGCGCCACCATCGGCTCCCGTACCAGTACGGGCCTTACCTGGTTGTCCGCAGACCACCAAGGCACCGCCAGCACCGCAATCAACGCCGCCAACCAACAAGCGACCACCCGACGGCAAACCCCCTACGGAACACCGCGGGGCACCCCCGCAGGAGCGTGGCCCAACAACCGCGGATACGTCGGCGGCACCAACGACAACACCGGCCTCACCCACCTCGGCGCCCGCGAATACGACCCCACCAACGGCCGCTTCATCTCCGTCGACCCGCTGCAGGACCTTGGCGATCCGCAACAGTGGAACGGCTACTCCTACGCCTCCAACACCCCCATTACTATCAGCGACCCCACTGGCCTGATGGGGACGCCGGACATGCAAGACGGATACACCGGCGACGGCAGCGACAGCGGCGGCGGCGGCATCCCCTGCCCGACCTGCGACGGCACCAGCGGAGGCGGCGGAAATGGCGGCGGCAGCACCACCAGCGGAGGAACAGGAGGAGGTGCAACCGGCTGCAGCTCCGCCAACGCCTGCGAACAGGGCGTAAGCCTGCAAACCGAGAACCTCCGCGTCGTCATGATCGCCATCATGTCGGTGCCGCAACCCGACCCCAGGACTCCGATCGGGGCCGCCTGCCGCATGAGACCCGACCTGTGCGCCGGCTGGCTCGACCAGCTGAGAAACGGCGCCTCGCCGGAAGGCATCGCGATCGAGATGCAGTGCGGCAACAGCATGGCCTGCATAGGCGATGCCGGCCTGCAAACAATGGCGAGCGGACCGTCCCTGGGCACCACCCTCAACCACGACGTCGGCGACGCCCTGCTCTTCGGCGGAGCAACCTCAGTGCCCTTGGCACTGATCCGCGCCGCCCTACGCGGTGACGGCGGACAAGCAATCAGGGCCTGCACGGCGCAGCAGGGCGCCCAAGCCGCCGCCGGAAACAGCTTCCGGGCGGACACGCCGGTGATCATGGGAGACGGCAGCATCAAGCCGATCGGTGAAATCCAACTCGGCGACAAGGTCTTCGCAACCGACCCGCTCACCGGAGAGACACGCGCGGAGGAAGTCACCGTCCTGCACAAGAACCTCGACATGCAACTCGTCGATGTTCAGATCGTCGGCGACCATGGAAAAAAGAGCGTCGTCCACACCACCGCAGACCACCCCTTTTGGGATGCGACACTCGATATTTGGATTGATGCATCCGACCTCGAAACCGGACACCAGCTGGAAACCATCGCTGCCGGAACCGTCACGGTCACCAACGTCGCACCGGTGTTCGGCCCGAGCTACATGTACAACCTCACCGTCAAGAACCTTCACACCTACTATGTGGTGGCGGGAAATACGCCGATCCTGGTACACAACGACGGTGATAACACAACGAGAGAGGGATTCACGCGGGACAACCCGGGCGACTGGAAGCGGCAGATGGCTATCTGGGATAGGGATCCCATCTACAAGGACATCCTGAGTAAAGGGAACAGGTGGAAGATCCAGCACAATCTCGTGCCCAAAGTTGATGCGCAGTGGGTCAGGTTCTTCCCCGGTGACGCAAATCTGATTGGGGAGAAAATCACAATGCATCATATTGCCGGGCACAAGATCACTGTTCCGCTTCCGACCAGCCGTCATCACGCTGCTCATCAGCCGGGAGGGACTCGTTACAATCCTGGCGGTCCGGGTTGTACGGGTTAGGGGAAGTCGCAATGCGAGAAGAACATCCCATCGACCGACTTGTCGTTGCGCTAGAGGGAGAGGTGTCCGTACCGGTCGTTAGTGTGATGCGGGCGTCGGCCCAGCAGCTTGCTGACCGGCGAGCGTGGGTTCTAGGCCCACCCCGACTTCTTGATCAGAACGATGAACAGGGCACTCGCTGGATAGGGTTCGGGCTCATGCTTTACACGGCGCGGCCGCCTTGGGGCGAGGAGCTCGATCCGCAAGTGGACAGGGCCCACCTGGAGGAGGTCAAAGAATTACTTGGCGAAGTCTGTCGAATATCCGAGCAGAATGGCGTCTCCTTCCAAGTCGAGTACGCAGGAGAATTGAATGGCACCGTCGAGTCTGGTCGAATGGACTTCGGACTACGTGAAACCCTGATTGGTGAATGGGAGCGGGCTCTCAACTCTGCTGGAAGTTCGGAATGATCTCGCTTCACGATGTTCGGCGCTCCAGCGGTGCAGCCGTGCTGTTTGACGGATTGGGCTCCTGGGTTCCGATCCTATCCTTCTGAGCGCATGAATTTTGGGGGGCCTGATTCGCAGGGATGTGATTCAGGCCTTCCTTGCTGTTCCGCTGTTCGGGAAGACGGGCAGTATCGGCGAACGAATCTTAAGCGGGATTATCGGCGCTCGTGATCAGGGTCGGCGCTTCGACCTGCAAACTGTCGAGGCCCGCCATCAGCCGTGGGTGGAGCGTCGCGGTGCTCTACGTGTCGCGTAAAACCGCCGCACTGTCGCAGGCTGAGCTGGAGAGCACTCAGGCGCTGCGGAATGACACTTATGGTGTAAGGCAGAGAGAGAAACGAGGGTGTTCCCGGCCGTAGGCTCCGCACTTGTGAACAGAGGTGACGAACGCGCGCAAAGAGTCCCGAGAGATGCGGGGCTGATGTTCGCCTGCCACCAGGCCCAGACTTCGCTGATAGATGAACGCCGCGGTTAAGAGAATCTCGTCCAAATGTCAGTGGCGGCTCTTACCGGGCGCTCTCCGGAGCCGCGTGGTCAGCCTGACTCGCCGCAGTCCCCGACCCTGCTCTCGGTTTGAGTCGACGGCACACCGTACAAAATCTTGCCCTGTTCAACCGCGTCGTTCTGTTCAAACGGCAATCCGCCGCTATGAGCGACGGCACCAGCCCGGTCGAAGGTCAACGCCAGAAGCCCGGTTCTAAGTTGGATGGCGTAATGGCCCGCTCAGCAGGTCCCGGGCGTCGTCGGCGCGCCGGCCGATCCGGACTCCGGATGCGGTGATCGCCTGCCACTTCGCGGGAAGCGACTCGACGTAGTCGTCGGGTTTCGACGCGATCGGCGTGTAGCCGGCGACCTCGATCAGCGTCGCGCACTTCTCGTTCGGAGTGAACGCCCGGCCCGGCGGCGGCGGATCCCGGAGCCCGTCATGAGGCCGGCTCTGCCAGACCGTGACGATCCACTCGTCGAGCAGGTCCTGCACTTCCCGCCGCTTCCAGCGCCGGCACTCGCCGATGTCGCGGCCGCGATGCTCGACCCTACGGCCAACATAGCCGGCAAGATACTGGGCGAACAGCGTGGCCGGCTGCAGATAGATGCCCAGAACCGGCACGACGCCCGAACGTGTCCGAGATGAACGCCTTGCCGTGGTCATAGACAATCGTCTCTGGGACGATGACCGGGCGGGCCGCCGCGTGCTGCAACGGGCGTCGATGTCGACCAGCCGCTGATGCGGCAGCACCGAGGCCGCCATCCGTAGCGCGTCGCTTTAGCCGGGACGCATCGGCTCGGCGGTCACCGACCGGGCCAGCAACACCGACGTGTCGACCGCCTTGGTCGACGGCGGTAACACCGCCGTGGTGATCGACCTCGTGCCGATGTCGACCAGCGCGGTCAGTTCACTCGTGCGGTTACGCCCTCGTCCAGCAGCATCATCACGTCCAAAGGGGTCGTGTCGATCTGCATCACCTCACCCGGCGCGACCACGCCAATCTGCGAGAACGCCGTGATTCTGCCCCGGTATGTCGATGAAGGTGCCGCCAGCTCGAACGGTGCGAGCCAGAGGTTAGCCGTGGCTCCGCGTGACCTGCGAGCTTAGCTCGGTGTCAGCACCGTATCGATAAAGTAGACGGCTGCGTTCGTTGTCTTCACGTTCGCACAGACGACCCTGGCGATTGAATTTACGATCGTCGTTCCCTTGTCGTCAGTCACGGTAACCTTGCTGCCAGCTAGGGTATTGTGAGTTCCGGAGATCTGCTCGGATGAAAGCCGCCCGGCAACAATGTGATTTCTTAGTAGAAGCGTCATTCTCTCGCGGTCTCCCGCTATTGCTACCAGTTGCTCCTCAGGCATCCTCGCGAAGGCTCCGTTGCTAGGCACGAAGACCGTCCACGACGATGCTGCATTGAGAGTGTCCACCAGGCCGGCCTTCTCTAAAGCGGAGCCCATCATCGAGACTCCCCGGTTGTCGGCGATGGCTGATCCCACTGGCTTGGCCGCCATCGATCGGAGGCTAGCTGGGCTCGTTGCGTCTGCCGGGGCGTCTGAGCAGTCGCTTTCCGGCTCCGAGGCTGAAGGCGGAGTGGGCGCTGCAGGCGAAGTCTCTACGCGCGGAACGGCAATCCCGCAACCGGCGAGTAGCAGGGTCGAGGCAAGGGCCGTGGGCAACAAGCCCTTTCGAGGCTGCATCGTCTTCTCCTTTTTCGAGTCGCAGCCGAGATGATGTCCGGGCTGTACAGGCTGACCTCCACCTCGCCAATGCCAGCGTGTACCAGCCCTTAAGTCAAATAGTGTATCCCGGCGTAGCGGTGAGGGGTATACCATAGTGGGACAGACACGGACCTGGCGCACGTGAGCGGAAGATCGCTTCTTTGGTGGGTGCTAGCAAATTTTGAGGATTGGAGTCTGTCAAGTGTCTTCAATGTTGGCCAGCGCTGAGGTCGACGCCTCTGTCGCTTATCGTCTAGTCGGCGTGTCCGACGGCGAGGTCGATGAGTATTTGCCGCTGCCCAACTCGATCGGTCACCCGTGGATCAGCGTAGGTACCTCGCGAGTGCTTTTGGAGTCGCAAGAAGATATCTATCTGGCACGTTTCTACTTCGAGTTATGGAACGGCCCGCCGCCGCCGCTCGATTCGGCGGACTGGCCGATCAATGAAGATATTGTGCTATATCTGCCTTCGGGTCGGATCGCAGTTTACGAATTTACGAGTGCGCAGCAAGACGTCTTCAATGTTGAGGGCTCAGGGCACTATCATGTGCGGTTGGCCTGGCGTGCCGGAACGCATGACTTCGAAGTCGTGAAACCGCAGGCATTCGCTCTCGTTCAGTTCTGGGTCGCGGACGCAGGCTCGGAACCTGCGGAGTGAGGTCCCCGGAACCGATTGATTCCATTCAGCCCGGGAACCTCACCAACGTCACAACTTGATCTCAGGGCGTGATCTGCATGAAGAACTTGTCCTCGTCAAGGATGCGCTCCTCCAGGTACCAACGTCCTAGGCGTCCGCCCGCGGATTGATTCTGTGTCCTGTTCACCCATTTCACCGAGTAGGAATTCTTGTACTCACCATCGGTGCCCTCGAACCGATAGCGGCCTGCGCCTTCGTATGTTGAGCGGAAAGGGTACTCGTCGCAGTCATAGTTGGGATTTTCCGTGGTCGGTTCTGGTCTGCGGCTCGTAAACTCGACGCTTCTGCAGTAACTGACGCGTTCGGAGTCGTTCGCCCGGTAGCGCTCGTTCTGATACTGGCCCTTGGCTTGGGCCAGCCGGCGCAGTGGGTTGCTGGGTGAAAACCCAGGAAGGCTTTTTCCAGGTTTCGTAGGGGACGTCTTCTCCGGCTCCGTTTCTGCTTCGAGCAGGTGTACCGCCACGCCTCGGACAACGTCGTCGGCTATTGAGTACCCCAAACCGGGCATAGCGCGGTCGAACACCGAACCGAGTTGGTCATTCGGGCTTGTGGGCGCCAGATACCAGGCACTGTCGAAGCGCATTCCTCCTTCCGGGCTGGACGCTGCGCCGAAGTCAATTATCCATGGCTGGGGAAAGTCGAAGTCGTAGTCCACCCGGAAAACCCCAGTTGCCAACTGTTCGCCACGAGAGGCGTCAGGGGCCTGGGCCTCAGAAACCAGGTCTAGGGTTGCGGTATGGTCAACGGTCCATGCGGTCAGTGATTTGGTGACCTCACTGGCACCGCCGCCGTGGCAGGCCTCCGAATCCGGCCCGCTACCTTTATAATCGCCCTCGCAACCCATCCTAGTCGTTAGGCGGGTACCGACGTTGTTGTAAACGCCGCTTGCCTCCAGCATCTGAATGCTTACCGTAAACTGTGCCCACCGGTCACCCGCAGTGTCACGGTAGGACCCACGTTTTCCGTACCCGATGACGGTGCTATTCGCGAGGAAACTGCTGAACGAGCATCCACGGAATCTGCATTCGATCACTGAGCCGGCTATGAGGTGCCGCTGACAGTAAGAGTAACGATTCTTGATCCACCCTACGTTGCGGATTGCCGCGTCGGTTGACCTGCACTCGCCCAATTCAATGTAGTTATAACGATCCTCCGGCTGCTGTCCAGAGCCAGGGTAACGGCCAGAGTCGATCACATAAGAGTCGGGCTCCTGCTGCGTAGCGCTCATCAGCGCGAGAGTTTCAGGTCGGACGATCTCGGAAGGTTTGTTGCCAGCTGCCGGCTTGACTCCGAGCCGGTCGAGATTCCCGTACTGCTTCAGTTCCTGGGCGACTGTTTCCGGCTGTTTCACCAGATCCGGATCCGCTATGACGTACGAAAGGACCTTGTAAGTCGGCTGCTCGTCGGTCGGGAGGATCTCACCGGACCTGGCGAGCACCATGGACGGGTACTTCCTGCCTAGCCTTGCCTCGACGCGGTGGGTCGGGTCGAAGTCATATGGAGCTTGTACGGAGCAGTGATGCCAGGCTGGCATCGCACCCGCACGCCAGTCCTCGCTCAAGGCCTCGGCACCGTTTTCCTGGTAGTGATAGCTCCTTGTCCATTGATCGTTGAAGCCGTACGACTGGCAGCCGCCGAGGGAGCGGCCCGTAGTGGCGTCGTAGACCCACATATAGTGATGATCCGGTTGAAACACTTCATTCCTCGGGAACCGATTCGTATTCACGCTGAAGGACCAGGTGTCCCGCTCCCCGTTCGTGCCGGCACGATGAAGCGGAGTCAAGCTGATCCAGGCCGCATCGAAGTCGATCTTCCCGATGATATACGCGTCGCCCATCCAGTCAGGGTGGACATTTCGGATTCCGTTGCTATAGGTGGCTATCGTGACTCTGAAGTCATGACTGGCAAGGCTCCGAGGAATTGTGACCCAGCAGTCGGCGCCGACACCGCAGCTGTTGAGCACCTTACCAGTCGTTATGTCCTCGATCTCGAGTGATTCGGGTGAGCTGGTGAGGTACCTCGTCGACATGGCGTGCACGAGTACGGAGGAAACCGCCTCACTCTCGTGCGGGTAGATGACTTCGTAGCCGAGCTGGGTTTGCCAGAGGTCGCCCCACTCAATTGGTCCGACTTTCGAGAAATCGAAGACCTTCGACCGGTGGCTTGTACGTCGCTTCCGTCTTCTCGGGAGATGCGGGCAATGAAGGTATGGGCTCCGGTTGCCTTGTAGTCCAGCAAGGCGGTGCGGTTTGGGAGGTTTGTGACAGGGAGGACTTTGCCAGCGGTCAGATCGACGACCTGGACGACGTAGGAACCGACGTCTTGCGCGGAGACGTGGACTTCCTTGTTGCGTGGAAGGTCCCGCTGCAGATCCACGATCACGCGCTGCGTGACATGGAACCAGGTGTCCCAGGTGGTATACCGGCCGGCGCTGTCGGTGGCAGTCAGGGTTACGGACACGGTCGTAGACTCTTCGAGCATGTCCGCCGCGCGGCCAGTGATCACACCGGTTGCCGCGTTCATCGTGAGGCCCGCAGGCAGTCCCCCCGCTGACCATCGGTACGAGCCGACTCCTCCCGAGGCCCGCAGCGGGATGTTCGTCTCCTGTCCGATCGTTGCGAACAGCGAGACGTCGTGGTCGATGGTTACGGGAGTGGCGATTGCCCAGGTGAAGGTTGCGGTGCGGCTGACACCGGCGGCGTCGGTCACCGTCACGGTTGCAGTTCTGGTGTCAAGGACGGTGGGGGTGCCCGCGATGACTCCGGTGTCGGCGTCGATGGTAAGTCCCGCCGGGAGGTTGGTAGCGGTCCACCGGTAGGGCTGGCTGCCGCCGGTGGCGTCCATCGGCCTGTTCTCCTCGACGGTGACGCTGCCTGCCTGAGCGCCGGGATTGGTCAGCGTCAAGGCACCGGTGGCTGTCGGCCCGCGGGCTTCGATTTCGTCGGGCATGGTCCAGACGTTGCTGCCGTCGAGTTCGGCTTTGATGTAGCGGGCGGTGGTGTTCAGGCTGATGGCGCGGTAGGTGACGGTTTGGTTGGCGCTGCTGACTGCGGGCCGGTCGATGTAGGCGGCGTGGTGGAAGGTGATGCCGTCGGTGGAGATCAGGTAGGTGATCGAGGGCGGCAGGACGGTGAAGTCGTTGATGGCCTGCAGCCAGCTGCTGTTGATCTCGGTGATGGGCCGGTTGGCGCCGAGGTCGACGGTGAAGGAGTAGACGCTGACGTTGTTGCGGCCCTGCCAGGCCGGGCCGTAGCCGGCGGTGCCGTGCACGCCGTCGGTGAGCTCGCCACCGTTGGTGTCCGGGTAGGCGGCGTCGGCGGGGATGCTGGCGGTGTAGGTGCAGCCGGGTTTGCCGTCGGCGGCGGCGCAGCGGGCGTAGTTGACCGGTGCGGCCGGTGCCGGCTCGGTGGTCGCGGTGGCGATGGCGCTGAGCGGGGAGATGTCGCCGTCGGCGTCGTAGGCGCTGATCTGGTACCGGTAGGTGGTGACGCCCTCGAGCTGCCGGTCGATGTAGGCCGGCCAGGTGCCGATGGTCTTCTTGACCACCTGCTCGTTGCGGTGGATGTAGTAGCCGGCCGCGCCGGGGACCTCCGCCCAGGCCAGGTGCACCGTCTGCGGACCCTCCGCCCGCGCCGTCACACCCGTCGGAGTGTCGAGGCCGATGGGCTGGGTGCCGCGGGCTTCGATTTCGTCGGGCATGGTCCAGACGTTGCTGCCGTCGAGTTCGGCTTTGATGTAGCGGGCGGTGGTGTTCAGGCTGATGGCGCGGTAGGTGACGGTTTGGTTGGCGCTGCTGACTGCGGGCCGGTCGATGTAGGCGGCGTGGTGGAAGGTGATGCCGTCGGTGGAGATCAGGTAGGTGATCGAGGGCGGCAGGACGGTGAAGTCGTTGATGGCCTGCAGCCAGCTGCTGTTGATCTCGGTGATGGGCCGGTTGGCGCCGAGGTCGACGGTGAAGGAGTAGACGCTGACGTTGTTGCGGCCCTGCCAGGCCGGGCCGTAGCCGGCGGTGCCGTGCACGCCGTCGGTGAGCTCGCCACCGTTGGTGTCCGGGTAGGCGGCGTCGGCGGGGATGCTGGCGGTGTAGGTGCAGCCGGGTTTGCCGTCGGCGGCGGCGCAGCGGGCGTAGTTGACCGGTGCGGCCGGTGCCGGCTCGGTGGTCGCGGTGGCGATGGCGCTGAGCGGGGAGATGTCGCCGTCGGCGTCGTAGGCGCTGATCTGGTACCGGTAGGTGGTGACGCCCTCGAGCTGCCGGTCGATGTAGGCCGGCCAGGTGCCGATGGTCTTCTTGACCACCTGCTCGTTGCGGTGGATGTAGTAGCCGGCCGCGCCGGGGACCTCCGCCCAGGCCAGGTGCACCGTCTGCGGACCCTCCGCCCGCGCCGTCACACCCGTCGG
>NZ_JADQTO010000051.1 GCF_015704865.1 Actinoplanes aureus
GATGGCACGATAGCTGCCGTGATTGTCAGAGTGGCAACCGCGGACGACGCTGATGCGCTTGCTGTGGTGCACGTACACACCTCGCAGGAGGCATACCGCGGGCAGTTCCCCCAGGCTCACCTTGATCAGCTTGATCTATCGCGACGCCGGCAGATATGGGCCCAGCATCTTCGATCGGATCATGCACCTACCGGAACTCTCGTCGCGGAACATCCGGTTGACGGTGTCGTGGGATTCATTTACGTCTCGCCGTGCCGCGACTCCGATACAGATTCTCGGCGGGTGGGCGAGATCCAGGCCGTCTACGTGCTGCCGAAGCATTGGGGGCAGGGAGTCGGCAAGCTTCTGATGGAGGCCGGTCTGTGTCGGCTCGCGGAGGCGGGCTACCGCGAAATGGTCCTGTGGGTTTTGGAAAGCAACGAGCGGGCTCGACGCTTCTACGAAGCCGGTGGTTGGCGCGCGGACGGATCGTCGAGGACCGACGATTCACGCGGCATGACGGTGACCGAGGTCCGCTACCGGCACCACCAACGGGACACATGATGGAGGCGTCGGCGCCCTGATCTGCCGCGATGGAGCAGTTGTCCCGCCGAGGTTCGGCGCGCATCCGAAACGCCCGTCTCTGGCTCTTCCGCCTGGGCTGATGTCTCGTGGAGCCTGCCGTTCTACTGTCGGCCAGATTTACCGCCTGGTGCGCCGGCCGACTCGTCGAGCGTGAAATCCCGCAGGATACGGGCGAGGACCAGCCCGATCGGGATGGTAAGGGCGATCAATACGACGTCCTCGTCCGCGGTGTTGATCGGCGTGTTGGCGGCTAGCTCGGTGAACGGTTCGCCGATCTGCAAAACGATGGCGAGCAGCGCGAGCGGTAGGTACATCGCCGGCAGCGTGACAGCGACGATGGCGGCCACCGCTGCGTGGCCGTACCGGTGTCGCCGAGATTCAGCGCGGGGTCCGGCGAGCGCGACCACGCTGACGACCAGCAGCACGGTGAATGCGAAGATCGCAAGGTACCGGCCTCCGCTCGGCTGCGGGGAGACGTAGCGCAGGAGCCACGGCGTGGCCCCGGCGAGGGCACTGACCTGAACCGTCCTGCGGGTGGGTGGCCGGCTGAGCGGGCCGGCCGCGTGTACCGCAGCAGCGACGGCGACCAGCGCCAGCAGGGAACCGACTGCGGCGCTGCCCGTGGTGAGTGCAGGCTCGACGTCGGTGGGCGACTCGGTGGCCGTCGCCACCCCGGACGCGACGGCAGCCACGGTAGCCACGGCGAGTAGCGCACGTGGACGAGGGGCGGCCGGGACGGCCACCATGATGGCGCAACAGAGCAGTGCGGCCACGCCGGCGGCAATCGCGAGTTCCGCCGTGCCGGAGGTCTTGTCGATCCGGCGAGGCCGACGTCGACCGCCAGCCAGGCGCCACCTCCCGCTACCGCACCGTAGGTGGTCCAGCGGCTGCCACGTGCCAGCACGACAAGCACCAGAACGAGGGCGATCAGCGCACCCCAGCGCAGCTCCCGGGCCCAATACGTGTTGTTCTCGCCGAAGGCTTCCGGGCCGGTTGGCTCGCTCAGCGGCTGGAGCACGGTCACGCCGAGGGCCCATACCACCGCTGACGCGGCCGCCAGCGCGAACAGCAGAAATCGCCCCGCGGCCACCCACCATCGAGCCGCACCGGTGACAACGACGGCGGAAGTACGGCCGGGGGAAGGAATCATGGCGGCAGACGCTACCTAAGGCAATCAGTGGACCCCGAGTCGCACCAAATCACGAGTCCGGATCGGCAGTCCGCGAGACACGGGGTGGATCAGATCGGACACGGACGCGCGCCTCTGCCGCAGTCCGTGCGCGCCGGCCGCGGAAGCGCACAAGACGAACCGCGCACTGATCTAGCCGCTGTCCGAGTGCGCTGGCCGCCAACAAGCACGTCACGCGCCGTAGCCGGGTCGCGGGCGCTCGGCGTCCGACTTTGCCGAGATGCGGATGCCGGATCATGGTGCGAGGAACCTTTGCTGCGTGGGTGCTGGAGCGCGGCCATGTTGGCCTGGAAGGCGTCCAACATCCAGTAAGCCTGGCTTATGGATTCGTTCGGCTACGAGGTGCACCGTTTCCGCGAGTGGGCCGATAGCGGTGCACGATGTGCTCGGGCTCGGCTATGGCGTCGAGGGGGAGTGCAACCATCCCCACTGGGAGGAGCTCTTGACCGCGGTGCGCGATCGTCTCGCAACCTCGGCCGAGTTGAGCGAGACGGAACGACATGAGTTGCTGTACGTCCTGGCCCGCGAGAACGAGGATGAGCGGATCGCGGCGGCCCTGGAGGCTTCGCCACGACTGGTCGAACAGCCCCAGGCACGATGGCAGATAGCGATCATCCTTCCGTGCGCTCTCGGCGAGGGGGCCGTCCAGGCTTTGAAGCAGCTCGCGCAGGATGACGATGAGTACGTCCGGCGCCGGGCACTGGCCGCTCTTTCCGCCCTCGGCGCGACCTAGTTGCCGGTTGTACCGCTTCCGCTGTCCGGACGTCGCCGGCATGCGCTCATGGCGCTGTCCGTGCGCGCCTGGAGACGACGTGCAGTCGCGCTCGGTGGTCGACACCCTCTGCCGGTCGGCGTGCTGAACTGCCGAGATGAGTGCATGCGTTTCGGGCCACGCGCGCCCGCTCTAGGCTGGACGCGTGGGTGATCGACCGGAACTGGACCCCGACACCGCAGCGGCCATCGTCGAAGCGACCGCCAACGTCTTCGCAGCGCTATGGAGGCCGCAGATGTTCGCGTCGTCCGACGTCGCCGAGCGGATGGGCATGGACTCCGACGACCTCTACCGGCTCTGCTTGCGTCCGGATCTGCTGTATGCCGAGGCCTTGGGTCGGGAACGGTGGGTGAGCGAGGTTCCAGATCTTGGAAGCACCAGTTCGGAGCTCTTTCAGGCGTTGATCCAGTTGGTCGGCACTTACCCAGCTCAGTCCGACTCGGCACGCACGCTGCTGCAAATGGCGCTGACCGCCGGCAATGACCTCGAGAGCGTCGCGCGTATCCGGGAGTTGGGCGAACGCAAATGGCGAGGCGTCGTCATGACCGTGCTGGAGCGGGGGATCGCCCGAGGCGATCTGCCGCCGGACGCCGACGTCGAGGCAATCGTGGATGTTCTCGCCTGCGCGGTGACCTACCACAGTGTGTACAGCAGGGGCCGCGAAAACTGGTCCACCATCGTTCGGATGCTGGTGGACATGGTGCTTTCCGCGGCGGTCCCAGTACGGCCATCGGAGCGATTGATGCACCAGCCGGTCACTATCTCGCCCGCGGTCGAGCGCGCTTTCCATTGGCTCGCCGAGATCCGGATGGGGGCGACGCTGCGGGCGGTCGACGTGCCGCTTGTGCTGATGACGCAGGCGCCGCAGAACAGGGCTATGCTCGGTGACTTCCCAGTGACCGTTGAAGTCGGCCTCCACTGTGACTTCTCTCCTAAGATCGCCTCTGATGATCCGCTTTTCCGAGATTTCGACAATCAGGGCCGGCTGTCGGTGGGGGTAAGGGTTTCTACCGACAAGGCGGACGTCCTGCCGCCTTCTCTGCAAGCGGACCGTGTTGTATTGGTGCAGGGCGACGAGGTATGGGTGGCGCCGCTGGTCGAGCTCAATCCGAGCGCCCGGACCAACCAAGAATTTCGGGCAAGTGCAGATCTGGGTCCGAGTTGGGCGCCGGGGTCGCTGGTGGATGTGGTGGTCCGGCTGCGTACCGTGTACGGATCTTTCGGGCTGGTCCGGCTGGTTGCCCAGGTCATCACGCAGAGCTCATGAAGTCAGGTCGCCGAGCTGCCCAACCGGCGAGACTGCGCGACACCAAACCCTTCCGACAGTGCTCCACCACAGCCACTCACGATCAGTTGTCCCGATTTGCCGCTGATGATGCGCGGTTGGACACAACCAGGCCCTGAACACGGCGCTTACGGGGTCGGGACGGTTGTGCATGCCGGGAGTGCGCCGCACTACTCGCCGCTTGACGCCTCGCTGGAGGGGGACATCGCGCAGTGGTGGCGGAACTCGGCGAGCCACTGCCGTCCGGGCTGGTGGGCAAGTCGATGCCGTGGAGTAGACCGAGAGCCCACCAGATGACTTCGTCGTCGACCGCGGCATCCGCGCCACTGGGCAGCCCACCGGTCTGCCTTGTCACGTGTGCGCGTACCGGCCAGCAGGGCGGCAAACCAGGCGTCGACTTCTTCGCGGCGAGGAGGGCATTGCGTGGAGGTCATGATCCGAGAGTGCCGGGCCATCGTCCCGTTGCACGGATCTAGCCGCGATCCGCTCGCTGCCTACCGTGACAGCGTGCCTGTTGCCCTGGTGCACGGACTTGCCGAATGAGCGGGCCTTCGTCCTCGCGGGAGACGAGCGCCGATCAGTAACCAGGCCGAACACGTCGACGTCGCGGTACCGGACCACGTCTCGCTCGTGTGGACGCCACACTTCGATCGCGTTGGCCCGGTCGAGCGTCGCCCCGACTCCGCAACCCACGCTGAAGCCGCTGTCGAGATGGATGGCAAGCTCGCCGCGAGCCGTCTGCCGCAGCGCGCCGATGGTCTCGAGCGCAGCACGGGCCTCATCCGAGGTCATCCCGAGTCGTACCTGCTCTGGCCGATGAGAGTATGGCAGAGCGCTCGATCCCGAGGAGGCATGGTGGCTCGACATCCCCATCTGCTGCACACCGTCATCGACACCACTGATCCTCGCGCACTTGCGGAGTTCTACCGCCGGCTGCTGGGCCTGCAATACCGGCAGGGCGACGAACCTGCCGCCGACGGCGGTCACGAGGACAAACAGGATTGGCTTGTCCTCACCGACTCGAACGGTGCCCGCAAGCTGGCGTTTCAACGGGTTGAGCAGCTGCGGCGGACAACCTGGCCGGCACATGACGTCCCGATGCAGATGCACCTCGACTTGACGGTTCCCAACCTCGAAGAGCTGCACCTGCAGCGGCAGCGGGCCGAGGCGCTCGGGGCTCAGTTGTTGTTCGACCGAACGAACGATCCTGACGAGCCGCTCTTCGTCTTCGCGGATCCCCCGGGCCATCCGTTCTGCATCTTTGTGGCCTGATCTCGGCGTTCTGGGCTCGGCGTGATGACGAAGCGTCAACACCACTCATGCGCCGTATCGGTGTGCCGGCAGGCCGGCCACTCCCGGGTCGAGCAGCAAGACCCGCCCGGACAGCGGATCCGGGTCGCGTAGGCCGATCCGGGCCGTCGTGACCGCGAGGACGCTGAGGTCGTCGCCGGCGAAGGCGCACCGGGTCGGCCGGGGGACCGGTACGTGCAGCACCCGGTCCACCGAACCGTCGGGGGAGTAGCGCACGATCCGGGCGCCGTCCCACTTGCAGTTCCAGACGAAGCCCTCGGCGTCGACCGTCA
The DNA here is from genome assembly GCF_015704865.1 of Actinoplanes aureus. Classification (GTDB taxonomy): domain Bacteria; phylum Actinomycetota; class Actinomycetes; order Mycobacteriales; family Micromonosporaceae; genus Actinoplanes; species Actinoplanes aureus. The sequence goes on from NZ_JADQTO010000051.1 coordinate 5,394, forward strand.
CCCCGTCCGGGAACCAGTCCTCGCCCTCGTCGGAGACGAACGTGCGGCCCGCGCCGACGGTGCCGGCCGGGCCGTCGAAGTCGTACGCGGTGATCAGCCGCCGGGCCGAGTCGACGTGATACAGAACCCGGCCGTCCGGGCTCCAGGCCGGCCCGTTGTGGCAGACGATCCCGCCGAAGGCCCGGTGCAGACCGCCGTCGAAGCGGTAGAACGAGCCGGTCGGCAGTTTCTCGCCGAGGTCCATGGTGCCGAACCAGAACCGGCCCCAGGCGTCCACGGCACCGTCGTTGCAGCGGTTGGCGTCCAGATCCGGCTCGACGTCGTGGACGGGCTCGATGGTCTGTCGGTCCACGTCGCAGTGCACGACCGCGTGCGGCAACACAGCGATCAAGCCACCGTCGACGCGCAGGGCCACACTTCCTACCGGCGAAGGCACGTCCAGCGCCTTCGTGGCGCGGCTCGCCCAGTTTAGCGCGAAGATCCGCTGCCCGGTGATGTCGACCCAGTAGAGCCGGGCCAGCCGGTCGTCCCAGAGGGCGCTCTCGCCGAGCTCGCAGACGATGTCGGTCAGAGCGGTCACGTCAGTCATGTTCTCGGTCCCGTCCGTAGGTGAACAGGATGGCCAGGATCACCAGGCCGTAGATGATGTCGCGCCCGTACTCGGGCACCTGTTTGGCCTGTAGCAGGGTGACGATGGCGACCAGGGTGACCGAGCCGGCCACCACGCCGATGTAGTGGCCGCGGCCGCCCAGGATGGACACCCCGCCCACCACGACCGCGGCGATCGACTCGAACAGGTAGGGGTCGCCGAGGCCGAGGGAGGCCTGCCCGCCGTAGGCGACCAGCGTGATCCCGGCCAGGGCGGCGAACACTCCGCTGAGCGTGTAGAGGGTGACGGTGACGCTGCGTACCGGCACTCCGGCGAGGTAGGCGGCGCGGGGGCTGTTGCCGACCGCGTACACGTGCCGGCCGAACCGGGTCAGGCTGAGCAGCACGGTCACGAACACGGCCACGGCGGCCCACAGCAGCAGCTGGGTGTCTCCCTGGACCAGGCGGCGCAGCGGTTCGGGCGCGTAGGAGGCACAGGAAGAGCAGGTCAGGCCACCGGAGAGGCCGAGTGACAGGCCCTGCATGATGCCGTTGAGGCCCAGCGTCATCACCACCGCGGGCACCCCCAGCCAGGCGACGCCCAAGCCGTTCAGGAGGCCGACGGCAGCACCCACGCAAAGAGCAAGGGCGATTGCGTACGGCAGACGACCGCTCTGCCCGAGCCCGGCGGTGGTGAACACGATCGCGGCGGAGTTGAGCACCCACGGGATGGACAGGTCGATCCCGCCGATCAGGACGACCAGCATCTGCCCGGCGGCGACGAAGCCGATGAAGCTGGCGACGATGAGCATCGCGCGCAGACTGGCCCATCCGGCGAACCCCGGATGCAACAGCGCACCCGCCAGCAATACCGCGGCCGTGGCCGCGTAGGCGTACAGGATGAGTTTGGTGTTGGGGGTGAGCGAGTCGAGCCGGCGCTTGCCGGTCTCCGCCTGCGTGCTCGCCTGGGTGTCGATGCTCATGCGGCGGCCCTCCGCCGGTTGCCGGCCAGCACCGCGCCGCTGCCGAGCAGCACCGCGACGACGAGGAACAGGCCCTGGAACAGGGATTGGTAGAGCGGGTCGATGCCGGCGAAGAACAGCACGTCGGTGACCAGCGTGAGCGCGACGGCGCCGGCCATCGCGCCGAGCGCGCTGCCGCGCCCGCCGGTGAACGCGATGCCGCCGACCACGACGGCGGCGATCGAGGTGAGGATGAACGGCATGCCGGCGTTCGGGTCACCGGAGGTGGTCGCGGACACGTACAGCACGGCGGCGATGCCGCAGCACAGGCCGCACAGCCCGTACACGCCGACCTTGACCCGGACCACCGGGATGCCGGTGGCGCGGGCGGCGGCCTCGTCGCTGCCGACCGCGTAGATCCGCATGCCGAAGCGGGTGCGGCGCAGCACGAGCCAGCCGCCGACGGCGGCGCCCAGCCAGATCAGGCCGGTGGGCACGTCCGGGTGGGTCAGCACGGCACGCAGGCCGGGATCTATCGATCCACCAGGGACCGGGAGGGTACGCAACGCGAGCCCACTGAAGATTGACAAGGTGGCCAATGTGGTGAGGATCGGGGCGATCCGGCCGCGGGCCACCAGCAGACCGTTGAGCACTCCGCAGGCCGTACAGATGATGAGAACGGTGAGTGCGGCGGTGGCGGTGCCGCCGCGCGCCGCGATGATCGCGATGCCCAGGCTCATGATGCCGCCGACGGACAGGTCGATGCCGCCGGTGAGCACGACCAGGCTCTGCCCGATCGCCACGAAGATCAACGGCAGGCAGGTGTTGAGCAGCGACAGGTAGTCGAACGGGGTGGGCAGGTGCCCCAGGCTGGTGGTGTAGACCAGCAGGTAGGTGGTGTAGGTGCCGGTCAGCACGAGCAGGGCCTGTTTCACCGTCGCTCCCTCATGGATGCGGCCACGATCTGCTCGGCGTCACCGACCGGCCCGGCGAGCTCCGCGGCGATGCGGCCCTCGCGCAGTACCAGCACGCGGTGGCACAGGTGGGCGATCTCCTCGGTCTCGCTGGAGTAGAGCAGGATCGCCTTGCCGCGTTCGGCGAGCTGCGCGATGAGCTGGTAGAAGTCGTGCTTGGTCGCGGCGTCCACACCCCGGGTCACGTCGTAGAGCAGCAGCACCTCGGCGTCGGTGAGCAGCCACCGGCCCATCAGCACCTTCTGCTGGTTTCCGCCGGAAAGGGTGCCGACCGGCTGGGTCATCGGACGGCTCGCCACGATGCCGAGCTGCGTCACCATCGAACGGACTGCGGCCCGCTCGGCGCTCCGGCGCACGAGCCCCGCGCTGCTCAGCCGGTCCAGGATGCCCAGGGCCAGGTTGTCACGCACCGACATGGGCAGCAGCAGGCCTTCGGACTTGCGGTCCTCCGGCACGTACGCGATCCCGATGCCGGCCCGGATCGCGTCGCGCGGCCGGCGCACCCGCAGCGGCCGCCCGGCGAGCTGGATGGTTCCGCCGGCCGCCCGGCGGGCGCCGAACAGGGCGAGGAACAGGTCGGCCTGCCCCTGCCCGGCCAGGCCGCCGACGCCGAGCACCTCGCCGCGGTGCAGGTCGAACGAAACCTCCCGCAATGCGCCGGCACGCAATCCAGAGACCGTGAGCGTACGGTCGGCGCCGGCCGGAACCGGCGGCAGTCGCGGATAGGTCCGGTCGATCGACCGGCCGCTCATCAGAGTGACCGCCTCCGCCTCGCCGAGCTTCTCGCGGGTGGTGACGTGGCTGCCGTTGCGGAACACGGTGACCCGGTCGGCCAGGTCCTCGATCTCGCGCCACCGGTGCGAGGTGAACACCACGCAGCAGCCCTGCTCGCGCAGCCGGCGCATGTGCCCGGCCAGCCAGGCGACCTGGCTCTCCTGCAGCGCGGCGGTCGGCTCGTCGAGCACCAGAATCTCCGGCTCGGTCGCCAGGGCACGCACGAGCTCGACGATCTGGCGGTGCGCCACGGACAGGTCCGCGGTGACCGCCCGGCTGTCGACGTAGTCCACGCCGAAACGGCGCAGCAGTTCGTCGGCGCGCGGAGCCAGGACGCTACGGCGGACCAGGCCGAGACGCCCGCGCGGCGGATCGTGCAGGAACAGGTTCTCGGCCACCGTCAGGTCCGGCGCGAGCGACAGCTCCTGGAAGGCGGTGGCCAGCTCACCCGTGGTTTGGACCGTGCCGGAGTCGGGGCGCAGCACCCCGCAGAGCACCTTGATCAGGGTGCTCTTGCCGGCGCCGTTCTCTCCGGCCAGGGCGTGGATCTCACCGGGACGCGCCGCGAACGACGCGTCCCGCAGTGCTTTGACGCCCCCGAACGACTTCGACACCCCGCTGACCATCAGCACGTCAGGCTCCGAGCCGGACGGTCAGCTCACCCGGGCACGGGGTGCCGTCGGTGGCGGCTTCCTGGCACAGCACGACGGTGGCCTCGGGCCCGGAGTCGGTGAAGTCGGCGAAGAAGCTGTCCGGCAGGTCCGGGAACACCGTCTCGCCGACCTTCACCGTCTCCGAGTTCACCATCGGGAACGGGATGGTGATGCTCTTCTTGTCGTGCTCGCCCTTGACCACGGCCCGGGCCAGCTCCAGGGAGATCACCGACAGGTACGGCGGCTGCCCGATCGACATGCCGTTGACCTTCGGTTCGCTGACCCCGGCCAGGTACTTGCGGAAGCCGTTCTCGGCCTCGCCACCGACCACCGGCATCGGCCGCTTCGCCTCGATGAACGCCTTGATCACACCGTCGGTGCCGCCGGACACCCAGACGCCGTCCACCTTTGGCTGGCTGGGCAGTTGGGCGGCGGTCTGCCGCTGCGCGGTCGCCGAGTCCCACATCCCGCTGTAGGTAGCGACCACTTTGATCCCGGGATTGGCGGCGAACACCTTCTTCGCCCCGGCGTTGCGGTCGTTGTCCGCGCCGGTGCCCGCCACGCCGGTGACCATCATGACGTTGCCGGTGCCGCCGAGCTCGTCGACGACGAACTGTGCCAGCTGCTCACCGAACTTGATCTGATCGGTGTTGACGGTCAGCCCGCACGGGTTGCCGACGGTGTTGTCGAACGACACGACCACGATGTCGCGGTCGCAGGCCTGCTGCACGGTGCCGTTGAGCCCGGTCGTCGACGCCGCGTTGATCACGATGGCGTCGACGCCCTGCGCGATCAGGTTGGCGATCTGCCGGTTCTGCGTGGCCGCGTCGTTGCCCGCGTTGTAGACGGAGCACTCGACCTGGTCCTTGTACGGCGGCATGCCGCAGGCCGCCTTGAACACGTTCTCCATCTCGACACGCCAGGTGTTGCCGATGAACGAGTTCGACAGAGCGATCTTGATCTTTTCGGTGCCGCTGCCGGCGGCGGTGTCGCCGTCGGATGATCCGGTGCTGCACGCCGGCGCGGCGAGCAGGGCGGCGGTCGTGGCGGCCAGGACACGGGCACGATGTTGGAATGTCATGATCTTCACACCTCGGGTGGTGTCAGGGTTCGCTCTTCACACACCTCACGCGGGGAGAGGGAAAGTGGCCGAGTCCCGCAACACGGCCGCCGCGGCGCCGACCACCACGACCGTTTCCGGGTCCAGGGCGCCGGCGACGACGGCCGGCACGGCTTCGCCGGCGTGGATCGCCCGGCGCACCATCGACTGGTGGAGCGGGTCGATCAGCATGGCCCCGGCCGCGGCCAGGTTGCCACCGATGACGATCAGCTCCGGATCGAGCAGGTTGTACATGTTGGCCATCGCGACACCGATGTGGCGGCCGGCGTCGGCGAGCACCCGCCGGCAGCCGGCGTCCCCGGCCTGCGCGAGGTCGATCACCTCGGCGAGCCGCAGCCGGCGGCCGTGAATCTGCCACAGTTGCTGGGCGATGGCGTCCGGGTTGGCCAGGGTGTTGAGGCAGCCGCGGCCGCCGCACTCGCAGACCAGGCCGTCCTCGTTGAGGGTGGTGTGGCCGATCTCGCCGGCCGTGCCGTTGGCGCCGGCATAGATCTCGCCGTTGATGACGAAACCCGCGCCGATGCCCTTCGCGGTGTAGATGTAGGCGTAGTCGCGCAGCCCGCGGGCCGCGCCCCAGGTGAGCTCGGCCAGGGCGGCCAGGTTGGCGTCGTTGTCGGCGAGCGCCGGCAGGTGCAGCACCTCGGTGGCGACCGTGCTCGGGTTGATGCCGGCCCACGGCTTGAGCGTGCAGGCCCGGCCGGTCAGCCCGGTGCGCCGCTGGATCGGGCCGGGAACGGCGAGACCGACACCGATCACCCGGTCGCGGCCGAAGCCGGTGCGCTCCAGCAACTCATCGATCAGCGTGCTGGTGGCGGCCAGGGTGGTCCGCGGGTCGGCCTGGTCGTCGGTGGCGATCGAGTCGTGTGCCAGCAGCTCCTGGGCGACGTCGCAGACCGCGGCCCGGACGATCCCGTTGGCGATCTCCACACCGACGGTGACGCCGAGCTCGCCGTTGAGCCGGACCAGGGTCGGTGGCCGGCCGGTGGCCCGCCCGTCGCGCGCCGGATCGCTGATCTCGATGAGCAGGCCGGTCTCGAGCAACTCGGCGACCACGGCCGTCACCGTGGACCGGGAGAGCCCGCCGTCGGCGAGCGCGGCACGGGTCAGCGCGCCGTGACGCCGCAGCGCGTGGACGACGCGACGGTGGTTGCCGCCGCGAAGGCCGGGGTGCGCGCTGATGGCCGACACGTTTTCGAGTATCTGCGGTTCTATTTGAACTGGTCAATAGGCCGTACGATATGCCGGAATCTGCGAGTTGTTTTGCTTGAATCAGTCATAAGTAACGGCATTGTGCCGAGCGGTACTCTGGGCTCCATGGCTCGACACTGGCAGCAGGCGGCTCGGGCCATGACCGTCGCGGTGGCCGTCCTGGTGACGCTGGCCTGCGGTGGGTCCAACCCCTCCGCGCCGGTAGAAATCGGCGGCCGGGCGGTCAACGTGCACGTCCCGGACTCCTATGACCCGGCCCGGCCCGCACCGCTGGTCCTCGGACTGCACGGATACACGTCCAGCCCGCGGGAACTGGAAATGTACCTGCGACTGACGGCGGAGTCGGACCGGCACGGATTCATTTACGCCTATCCCGACGGATCCACCGACCACCGGGGCCGTCGTTACTGGAACGCCACCGACGCGTGCTGCGCATTCTCCGATCCGGAACCGGACGACTCGCGATACCTCAGCGAGCTCATCTCCTCCATCCAGAACTCGTACCGGATCGACCCCTCCCGGGTCTACCTGATCGGCCACTCGAACGGCGGGTTCATGTCGTTCCGGATGGCCTGCGACCACGCCGACCAGATCACCGCAATCGTCTCGCTCAACGGCGCGACCTGGAACGACGCCGCGCGGTGCCGGCCGTCCGAACCGGTGAGCGTGCTCGCCATCCACAGCAGCAACGACGAGATCGTCACATTCAGCGGCGGTGCCATCGACGGCACCGCCTACCCGTCGGCAGCCAGCACCGTCGCCCAATGGGTGGGCCACAACCGGTGCGCCGAGACCGGGCGCGACGAACCTGCGCTCGACCTGGTCACCGACCTCCCGGCCGCCGAGACGTCGATACGCACCTACGTGCAGGGGTGCGCCGACGGGTCGAGCGTGCAGGCGTGGACCATCAACGGTGGCGTCCACGTACCCCAACTGGGGCCCGCCTTCGCCCCGGCCGTGACGGACTTCCTGCTCTCCCAGACCAAGCCGGCGCGGTGATGGCGGCGCTGGAGCGCCTGGACATGCGGTCGACGCCCGTGCTGGTGGGCTTTCTTCTCTCCACCAGACGGATCTTCACCTTGAAGATGAGGGGCTTTCCGGCCGGCCCGCGTTCTCGGAGCCGGCCGGAAAGGTGTGCTAGACGTACGGGCTCTGGGTCAGCAGGTGCGCCTTGAAGCCTTCGCCGACGCCGGGTTCCGGGGTGCCGGACCAGTCCTTGATGAGTACGGCGCCGCTGGTGCAGCCCCAGGGGTTCCAGGTCCAGGCCAGGTATCCCATGTCGTGCGCGTCGGCCCAGGTGACGAGCCGCTGCATGTAGTCGAAGGCGCAGTCGTCCTGACCGAACTCACCCAGGACCACCGGGACCTGCTGCGCCAGCGGGGCGATCTGGCTGTCCCAGCAGGACTCGCTGGCGCAGGCGTTGAAGCTGTACGCGTGCCATGACGCGGCGATGTTGTTCAGCGGATCGACCGGCTTGTACGCCAGCCACTCCCGCATGTCGTTGGTCCACTCGAGTCCGCCGACCATCAGCATGTTCGTGGCGCCGGTGGCGCGTACCGCTTCGACCAGGTCCTGCATGCCGGCCACCTCATAGGGAATGCCGGTACAGGTGCCGCCGTCGCGCAGGCATTGCCAGCCCAGTGTCTTGTTCCAGTCGCTGGCGATCTCCGGGTACGGCTCGTTGAACAGGTCGAAGACGACCGCGTCGTTGCCCTTGAACGTCTCGGCCACGCCGGTCCAGAACTGCGGGGCATATCGCGCGTCGGGCGCCGGCTTCTGGCAGGTCGCGTGTTCCTCTTTGCAGTGCCAGTCCGGCCCCGTGGTGTAGGCACCCCACGTCCAGTGCAGATCCAGGATCACGTTGATGCCGCTGGCGACCAGCAGGTCCACGTAGTCCTTGACGCCCTGCTGGTAGGCGGCGCCGCTGGGCGAGCCATTGACGCCGAGCCAGCACTCCTCATTCAGCGGAATGCGTACGGCGCGGATGTTCCAGGTCTTCATCGCGTCGACGGAGGCCTGGTCGACCGGACCGGAGTCCCAGAGTCCCTTGCCCTGCACGCAGGCGAACTCGCCGCTGGAGCGGCTCACGCCGAGCAGCCGGTACGCCCGGCCGTCCGCGGTGACGATCTTGTTGCCCGAGACCTTGAGTTCTGGAGCCGGGCCGCTGTCCGGCGGGGTGCTCGGCGGGGCGGAGGTGGGACTCGACGTCGGCGGGACCACGGAGCCCGTACACGCGGTGCCGTTGAGCGAGAACGAGGCCGGTACCGGGTTCGTGCCGCTCCATGCGCCGGTGAAGCCGATCGATGTGGACGCCCCCGTGCCGAGTGCCCCGTTCCAGTTCATGCTTGCGGCCGTGACCCGGGCGCCGGACTGCGCCCAGGCGGCGCTCCAGCCCTGGTTGACTTTCTGGCTGGGGCTGGGGAAGTCGAACGTCAGCGTCCAGCTCGTGACGGCCGACCCAAGATTCGTGATGCCGACGTTTGCGGTGAACCCGCCGGGCCATTGACTCTGCACCGTGTAGGTGACCGAGCAGCCGGTGGTCGCCGCCGCGGCCGGTTGCATGACCGTGGCCACGGCGCCGGCCACGAGCGCCGCGGCGGCGCCAGAGGCCAGCAGAGTACGACGAAATCTCATCATCTGATCTCCTAGGTTTCAGAGGCGATCGTCGTTTGGGAGCGCTCCCAGCACCTTATTTAGGCTATCTACCAAAGTCAATGTCCTGGAACACCCGCGCGACTTCGTCGCCATCGATTGCGGCCAATCACTGGGACGGGCACAAAGTAAGCTGATCTGTGAAAGTCGATGCTGGCTGCTGAGGAGGTTGCATGCCGACCAGCCCGGTCTGGGGCAGCAGGCTGAAGACCCGCGGGGTAGTGCTCGACCTGATCAGGGCGGCCCGCACGATCAGCCGGGTTGAACTCGCGGCGTCCTCGGGCCTGACGCCGCCGACGATCTCCGAGGCTGTCCGGGACCTCATGACCGACGGACTGGTCGTCGAGGCGGGGCGCGGCGCGTCGACTGGTGGCAAGCCACCCACGCTGCTGCAGCTCAACCCAAACGCCCGCTACAGCGTCGGTGTGCAGCTCGAACGCAATGCCTGCGTCATCGTGATCGTCGACCTGGCCGGGCGACAGGTGGCCAGGACCTCGTTTCGCGGCACGGCCCAGATGCCGCCACAGCAAGCGCTGCCGTTCCTGGCCACGCACGTGAACGGGCTACTGGACGCGGCGGCCGTCGACCGCGACAGGGTGCTCGGAGTGGGCCTGGTGAGCTACGGCCCTCAGGACCGGCACGCCGGCCTGCTGTTGACCCCGCAGCCGACCGACGAGTGGTTCGACTACCCGGTCGCACCACGACTGGCCGAGATCCTCGGCATGCCCGTCGTGCTCGACAACGATGCCGCCGCGGCCGCGATCGGCGAGTACTGGATAGGCACAGTCGACCCGCGCAGCACCTACGGCTGCATCTACATGGCCACCGGGATCGGCGGCGGAGTCGTCGTGGCCGGGGAGGTGTATCGCGGCAGTTCCTCGAACAGTGTGGAGATCGGCCACATCTCCATCGATGTTCACGGCGACGAGTGCCCGTGCGGCAACCGCGGTTGCCTGGAGAACTATGCCGGTCCGGCTGCCGTGGTCCGGCAGGCGCTGGATACCCCCGGGCTCGCCGATCAGCTGGTGCTCGACCCGGCAGGAACGGACTTCCTCAGCGAGTTCGCGCGCATCGCCGCCGCCGCGAACGCCGGCAACGCGGACGCGCGACATCTCATCGAACAGTCGGCGCGGTATCTGGGCTGCGCCGCCGTGACGATCACCAGCCTGTTCGATCTGGACCTGATCGTTCTCGCCGGGCCGAGCTTCGCCGTGGCCGGCTCGATATACCAGACGCTGATCCAGCAGGAGGTGGACCGGCGCACGTTCGCCCGCCGGGCGCACCCGGTGCGGGTCGTGCCGTCGGTCAGCGGATCGGACGCGGCGGCGGTCGGGGGAGCCGTGCTCGTACTGCAGAGCGAGCTGACCGTTGGCCATGCCCACGCGGAGGACGGCATGTTGCCCGTCCGGATTACATCAGCCGGATCGACGTCGAGCACACGATCACCCCGGGATCAGCGTTCGATCCCGGAGTGATGTCGGATCAGGGGTTCCACTCCCCGGTCATCTCGACGTAGTTCTCACCACGGACCGTCTTGCCGTTGTACTTACCGGTGAAAGCCGCTGCGGCCTCCAGGTAGCCGCTCCTGTCGGGAGTCTCGACCTCCTGGTCCGGACTTCCGGTGACCCGCACGTCGAGCTCTGAGCGTAGGGCGGGAATGCGGATGCGCCAACGAGTGGGATAGGTCTGGCCGGTGGCCGGACTGGTCCACTGCCGGGAGGCGCCCTGTGCGAGCGGCTCGACGTCGACCACGTCGTAGGAGCCGTCCGGATGCAGGACTGTCGCCCAACTGTTCTGGGATTCGGCGCCGATCGTGTCCCAGATGGCGACCTTGTCGCCATTCGGCATGCTGAGGTTCATCCACGTCCACCGGGTAAGCGACGTCGGCATCTCACCCCACTGCCTGTCCAGCCAGGAAGTGCCCTTCACCTGGTACTTCTTGCCGCCGACGACGAGCGCTCCGGACGTCTGCATCTCCGGAAGTGCGAACTCGTAGTTCGGTACGCCGTCGGCCAGATCGAACAGGCCGATCGACGCGTAGTTCATGACAGGGCCGACGGGTGCCAGCCGGAGGTCGGGTTGCGCGCCGATGATCGTGGCGAACCCGGTGCGGATCAGCGCCTGGTCGTCGCAGACCAGGACCCGCAGCGGCACCGTCACAACGGATCCCCGGCGGGGATCTGGGCGCGGACCACGAAGCCGCCGCCCGGCTGCGGACCGGCGCTGAACTCTCCACCCAGCACACCCACCCGCTGGCTGAGACCGGTGAGGCCGCGCCCGCTGCCACCCGGTGACGCGGCGCTCGACCCCATGCCCTCGGTGCGGACCTCCGCACCACCCACCGGTAGACGAGGACCGCGGCGACGGATGTCACGGCACCGATGATCAGCGTGAGCCAGGCGTTGTCCTGCAATGCCGCGGCGCTGAGACCGCCGACGAAGGCGACTGCCGCAACGGCCACGAACTGTTTCACCAGACGCACGAGGACTCCTTCACCGGGCCGCGACCTCGGTGCCGCGGCTACGACGAAGGCTATGGATGCGACGGCCGGCAAACGTCACCCCGCGGTGGGCACTTACGGGTAGCTCGCACGGGGGACAAGGCAGCGCTCACTGACAGCCGCCCCCGGCTAATGCTGGCTGCCCACACTTCACGGCGACCAGCGTGATCGCTGGTCGGCCTAGCTCACTACCGGTCGTAATACACGGCCTCGCAGGTGGTCACGACGTCGTCCGGGGTGACCCGGCAGATGTCCCCGGTCGCGGTGGCGTTCGCGCCGCCGTCCACCCGGTCCGGTTCGGTGTCCGGCCATTCGGCATAGATCTCGTCGTCACCGCCGTCGCCGTAGAGCTCGTCGTGGCCCATCCCGTCGCGGAGAAAGTCGTTGCCGCCGCCGCCGCGGAGGACGTCGTTGCCGCGATCGCCCTGGATGTAGTTGGCGGCGGCGTTACCGGTCAGCCGGTCGTCGCCCGGTCCGCCGATGAGTCCCTCGACGTCGGCACCGACCGTGTCGTGTTCGCCGGCCTGGCCGTCGTCGCCGGGCTGGCCGTCGAGGTCGATCGTGAGCGGGTTGGTGTAGGCGCCGTAGTTCACCTCGTCGTAGCCGGCGCCACCGAGCACGACGTCCGGTGCCCCCAACTCCCTGGTGTTGGTGGCATCGGTACGGAAGAAGTCACCGGCGAGCTGGTCGTCACCGTCGCCGCCCTCGAGCCGGTCAGCGCCCCCGTTGCCCTCGAGCCGGTCCTGCCCGCTCCCGCCGCGCAGCGTGTCACTGCCGCGGTCGGCCACCGGTTCGGCCGAGTCGTTGAAGCTCGCACCGTGAATCCGGTCGTCGCCGTCGCCGGCGTCGATGACGTCGTTGCCGCCGCCACCCTCGGCGGCGTCCCAGCCGGTACCGAGGTAGATGGTGTCGTTGCCGGTGCCGCCGAGCCCGAGGTCCTCGCCGGACTCGGTGGCGATCCAGTCCGAGCCGGAACCTCCCTGGATCCGGTCGTCACCGGAGCCGCCGCGGGCAGTGTCGGAACCCGATCCCGCGTCGATGCTGTCCGCGCCGGCGTGGCCCCAGATCTTGTCGCTGCCGCTTCCCCCGAACAGTTGGTCCTTGCCCGATCCACCGATGAGGCGGTCGTTGCCGGTGCTCCCGTACGCGGTCATCGGCACGCCGGTCCGGTTGGTGACCGAGTCGCCGCGGGAGCCCAGGTAGACACGTACCCGGGTCGGCGCTTTCGTCGTGGTGCAGCGCACCTTGGTCTTGTCGCCCTTGACCGCCTTGCAGCCCTTGCCGGCCCTGACCGCGACCTTGTCGTCGATGGTGATCGTCCGGCCGGAGCGGGTCACGACGACCTGGTTGGCCTTGCCGGCCGCGGCCTTGTACTGCACCGTTGTCCCGGCTGCCGAAGCGACGCCGGCGGCGGCCGCCTGTGCCGGCGCGGCCGCGGTGCCGACGACCGCGACCGTGGTGAAGATACCGAGACCGACGCTGGTCAGCCGAGTGCTACGTCTCATGGGGATCCTTCCCCGCAGATTTCAGCTCGGCCGGTTGGACTCGCAGTTGACCACCGTGCGGTCCGGAGTGGTGAAGCAGTTGTCGCCGGTCGTGCTGGGATATGCACCGCCGTCCATGCGTCGGTGCCATCGTCAGAATGCGCTGCCGTGTCAAGCGAGGGCGTCGGCCTCGTCACCCGCTGGTGCAGGCGGCAGCGTTGAGCGCGTACGCCGTCGGCGGCCCACTGTTGCCGGTGTGGGTGGCCTGGAACCCGAAGCTGACCGACGCACCGGGCGCCAGCCCCGCGTTGTAGCTGACATTGGTCGCCGTGACCCGTCCGGAGGTGGGCGCGTAGGTGGCGTTCCAGCCGTTGGTGATCGTCTGGCCGGCGGGGAGGCTGAACGCCACGGTCCAGCCGTTGATCGCCGAGCTGCCGGTGTTGGTGACGGTCACGTTGGCGGTCAGGCCGTTGTTCCAGGCGTTGACGGTGCTGGTGGCGCGGCACGCCGCATCACCCGGCGGTGTGGACGGGCCGGGCGAGCTGGGGCCGGGCGTCGGGCTCGACGGCGGCGTGGTGCTGCCGAGCTGGGTGAAGAACTGCCACACCTCGCCGGATATCCAGGACGACGAGGCGTTGCGGTCCACCGGAAGGGGCACGTGGTCGCCGTCGAACGCGGCCCACTGGACCGGATAACCGGCCCGGCATCCCGAGTAGGCGGTGGTGATGTGGCTTCCGCTGCCCTGCGTCGGCTCCGGCGGGTTCTGCGCCGTGCAGCCGTTGGCGCGGACGAAGGTGTCCCGGATCGTGCGTCCCATCGAGATGTTCAAGACGCTGTCCCGGATGCCGTGGATGCCGAAGTAGGCGACCGGTTGGGATCCTGACGAGCAGCCGCTGAGGTTGGCGCCGGCGATCGGCGCGACCGCCCGGAACACGGTCGGCCGGGCACAGGCGAGGGCGTAGCTCATCGCGCCGCCATAGCTGAAGCCCAGCGCGAACCGCTGGGACGTGTCGACACACAGGTCGTTCTCGATCACGCGCAGGATGTCGTCGACCAGGGTGACGTCGCGGCCGCCGGTGTTGGCCCAGCCGGCGTCCAGGCCCTGGGGCGCCACGAAGATCGCGCTGTTGCCGGATCGCTGCTGCAGTCCGTAGAACCCGTTGCTGATCACGTCATTGGCGCTGCCGTTGAGCCAGTGCAGGCCGACGACGAGCCGGTAGGGCTGGCTGCTGGTGTAGTTCCCCGGTAGCCGCAGGATGTAGGTGCGGGCCTGGCCGCCGCTCTGGATCGTGTATGTACCGTCGCGCAACGTCGGCGTCTTTCCGCACCCCGCGGTGGCTGCCAGGGCAGCGCCCTGCTCGGCCGACGCGGTCCCGCTCGTCAGGACCGCCGTCCCCGCGACGATCAACAACGCGGCGGCGGCGACAGCCGCGCCGAGTACCCGGTTCTTCGCTCTTCGATGTGCCACCGGAAGCCTCCTCATCGGCCCGTCGGTTCGTCGCGGTCGAGGTTTGAGCCCGCCGTCCGAATGTTCTTTCTGAAATCTATTGTCATCAATGACAGGAATGTTACGGGAGCGCTCCCAGTCAGCGTCAATGCTTTTTGAACGCTCAAAAATTGTTATGCGCGTAGGTGTAGCAGAGTCGTCGCACCTTGTTCCGATCTCTCAGCGAGATGACCACAAAAGACCTCTTGAATGTTTTGAAACATCCTGGCAATCTCTCGAATCAGCCTGATAGCGCTCGCATCCAAGGTCCGCACCACCCAGCAAGCAGCGTGCTGTGAGCGATAACAGCAGCTCACATTGATTTGAGCCGGTCGCCGAGGAGGCATCGCCATGCCCAAAAGAAGACGGTCGTTTCTCGTAGCGGTCCTCACGGTCGCATTGGCCGTCGCCGGTGTCGTCGTCCAGCCCGGTGCGGCCGCCGCGGAATCCAACGGCGGTACGCGCGTCATGCCGCTGGGCGACTCCATCACCGAGGGCACACAGGTGCCCGGCGGCTACCGGATCGGCCTGTGGCAGCGGATGGCGAGCGCCGGATATCGGGTGGACTTCGTCGGATCCCAGTTCAACGGACCGGCCGCCCTCGGCGACCACGACCACGAAGGCCACCCGGGATGGCGCATCGACCAGATCGACGCCGGCATCAGCGGCTGGCTGCGCTCCAGTACGCCACGGACCGTGCTGTTGCACATCGGCACCAACGACGTACTGCAGAACTACAACCTGGCCGGCGCGCCCGGCCGGCTCTCCGCCCTGATCGACCACATCACCGCCGCGGCGCCCTCGGCTGACGTCTTCGTGGCCACCATCATCCCGCTGGCCAACCCGGGGCAGGAGGCTGCCGCCCGTACCTTCAATGCGGCGCTTCCCGGAATCGTGCGGAGCAAGGGCTCGCGGGTCCACCTCGTCGACATGCACGCCGCGCTCACCACGGCCGACCTGATCGACGGCATCCACCCGACCGCCGGTGGCTACGACAAGATGGCCGCCACCTGGTACGCGGCGCTGCGGTCCGTACCCGGAACCATCGGCGACCCGGTCACCGGCACGGGCGGGGCGCTGGTCGGCACCGGCTCCGGGCGGTGCCTGGACCTTCCGAACGGCAGCACCGCCAACGGCACCCAGCCGATCATCTGGGACTGCGGTGGCGCCGCGAACCAGCAGTGGGCCTACGACGGCCAGACCTTCCGATCGCTGGGCAAGTGCCTCGACTCACCCACCGGTGCCACCGCGGGCACCAAGGCGCAGCTGTGGGACTGCAGCGGCGCCGCCAACCAGCGATGGACGTTCACGTCCGGCGGCACGATCCGCAACGCGCAGTCGGGTCTGTGCCTGGACGTCAACGGCCGCGCCACCGCCAACGGCACCACCGTAATCCTCTGGACCTGCACCAATGCCCCCAACCAACTGTGGACGAGGCGATGATGAGGAAGCTGACGACCGTACTTCTCGCAGTGCTGCTGTTGCTGCCCGGCTCCCCCGCCAAGGCGCTGGACAACGGCGTGGCCCGTACCCCACCGATGGGCTGGAACTCCTGGAACACCTTCGGCTGCAACATCAACGAGACGCTGATCCGGCAGATGGCCGACGCGATGGTCTCCAGTGGCATGCGGGACCTGGGCTACCAGTACGTCGTCGTGGACGACTGCTGGATGAACCCCAACCGTGACGCCTCCGGCAACCTGCAGGGCGACCCGAACCGGTTCCCCAGCGGCATGAAAGCCCTGGGCGACTACCTGCACGCACGGGGGCTGAAGTTCGGCATCTACCAAGCGCCGCTGGACCGGACCTGCGCCCAGTACTTCGGCAGCTACCCCGGCGCGACCGGCGCCCAGGGTCACGAGGTGCAGGACGCCCGGCAGTTCGCCGCCTGGGGCGTCGACTACCTCAAATACGACTGGTGCTCACCGAGCGGCACCATCAACGACCAGGTCGCCACGTTCGCCAAGATGCGCGACGCGCTCGCCGCGACCGGCCGGCCGATCGTCTACAGCATCAACCCGAACAGCATCCACGCCAAGACCGGCCCGCAGCGCAACTGGGGCGACGTCGCCAACATGTGGCGCACCACCGAGGACATCACCGACGCCTGGGACACCGGGCAGACCAACGGCTATCCGATGGGCGTGAAGAACATCGTCGACGTCACCGTCCCGCTCGCCGGTTACGCCCGGCCGGGGAGTTTCAACGACCCGGACATGATGGAGGTCGGCCGCGGCGGCATGACCGACACCGAGCAGCGCAGCCACTTCGCGCTCTGGGCGATCATGGCTTCGCCGCTGATCGCCGGCAACGACCTGCGGTCGATGAGCACGGCCACCCAGACAATCTTGAAAAACCCCCGCCTCATCGCGATCAATCAGGACACACTCGGCCTGCAGGCTTCGCAGATTTCGTACGACGGCACGCGCCGAGTGCTGGCCAAGAGGCTGGCCAACGGTGACGTCGCGGTGGCCCTGTTCAACCAGGGCGGCTCCACCACGACCGTCTCGACCACGGCCGCGGCGATCGGCAAGTCCGGCAGTTCCTTCACCCTGCAGGACGCCTGGACCGGTGCGACGACGACCAGCACCGGCGGCATCAGCGCCAGTGTCCCCGGCCACGGCACCGTGGTCTACCGGGTCAGCGGCGGGACCAGCACACCGCCGACCACCACCACGATCGTCAGCGCCTCCTCGGGACGCTGCCTCGACGTACCGAACGGGAACACCGCCAACGGCACCCAGCCGGTCATCTGGGACTGCAACGGCGGCACGAACCAGCGCTGGAGCACCACCGGCCAGACCCTTCAGGCGCTCGGCAAGTGCCTCGACGCGCCGCTCAACGCGAGCGCCGGCGCCAAGGTCCAGCTCTGGGACTGCAACGGCGGCACCAACCAGCAGTGGACCCTCAACACCGACGGGACCGTCCGCGGCGTCGCCTCCGGGCTCTGCCTGGACGTCGATCGCAACCTGACCGCCAACGGCACGCTGGTCCTGCTGTGGACCTGTACCGCCGCCGCCAACCAGCGATGGAGCCGGGGCTGATGCTGAAGAGGCTTCTCTGGGTCGTGGCCATGGTGTGCGCGTTCATCGCGGTCCCGTCCGCCGCGCAGGCCGACAACCCGATCGTGCAGACCGTCTACACCGCCGACCCGGCACCACTGGTGCACAACGGCCGCGTCTACCTCTACACCGGCCACGACGAGGACAACTCCACCTACTTCACGATGAAGGAATGGCGGCTGTACTCGTCCGCTGACATGGTCAACTGGACCGACCACGGCTCACCGATGAGCCTGGCCACCTTCAGCTGGGCGAGCGCCGACGCGTGGGCCGGCCAGGTGGTCCAGCGCAACGGCAGGTTCTACTGGTACGTACCCGTCAAGAACCGTGCGACCGGGAGAATGGCCATCGGTGTCGGGGTGGCCACCAGCCCGACCGGACCGTTCACCGACGCCATCGGGCGCCCGCTGGTCGAGAACGGTGAGATCGACCCGACGGTGCTCATCGACGACGACGGCCAGGCTTACCTCTATTGGGGAAACCCCAACCTCTGGTACGTGCGGCTGAACACCGACATGGTCAGCTACAGCGGCGGCGTGAACCAGATCCCGCTCACCACCGCCGGCTTCGGCACCCGCACCGGCAACGCCAGCCGGCCGACGCTGTACGAGGAGGGCCCCTGGGTCTATAAACGCAACGGGGTCTATTACAACGTCTTCGCCGCCAGGTGCTGTTCGGAGTTCATCGGCTATTCCACCGCGCCCGGCCCGACCGGTCCGTGGACCTACCGTGGCACCGTCATGCCCACTCAGGGCAGCAGTTTTACCAATCATCCGGGAGTCATCGACTTCAACGGCAGCTCGTACTTCTTCTACCACAACGGCGCGTTGCCCGGCGGTGGCGGATACACCCGCTCGGTCGCCGTGGAAAGATTCAGCTACAACGCCGACGGCACCATTCCGACGATCACCATGACCACGGGCGGCGCGCCACAGAATGGGACGCTCAATCCGTACGCCCGGCAGGAGGCCGAAACCATCGCCTGGAGCTCCGGTGTCGAAACCGAACCGTCGAGCGAAGGCGGCATGAACGTCGGCTATCTCGACAACGGCGACTACATCAAGGTGAAGGGCGTCGCCTTCGGATCCGGTGCGACCTCGTTCTCCGCTCGTGTCGCCTCCGCGGCCGCCGGTGGCCGCATCGAACTGCGGCTGGGCAGCCCCACCGGCACCCTCGCCGGGACCTGTACGGTGCCGGGCACCGGCGGCTGGCAGACCTGGACCACCATCAGCTGCCCGGTCAACGGCGCCACCGGCACCCAGGACCTGTATCTGCGGTTCACCGGAGGTAGCGGCTCGCTGTTCAACGTGAACTGGTGGCAGTTCGCCGGTACCGCCGGCACCAACTTGCTCACCAACGGCACCGCGGAGAACGGCACCACGGGATGGCGCGTGTTCGGCACCGGCACCCTGTCCTCGGACACCGGCGTCGTCCACGGCGGCACACGCTCGCTGGCGCTCAGCGGCCGCACCGCCGCATGGAACGGCGCCGGCCAGGACGTCACGTCGCAACTGGTGAACGGCCGGACCTACACCACCAGCGTCTGGGTACGCACCCAGAGCGGTAGCGCCACCACGGCCAAGGCCACCCTGGCGCTCACGGCAGGCGGCTCGACCAGCTACGTCTCGATGACGCCGGCGACGGCCGTCACCGGGACCGGCTGGACGTTGCTGTCCGGTACGGCGAGCGTGTCCTGGAGCGGCACGCTGTCCGGTGCCACGTGGTACGTCGAGACCACGTCCGGCACCGACGGCTATTACCTCGACGACGCCCTCCTGCAGTAGCCGACGCCGCAGCGACGCCACGTACGGACTGCGTCGCTGCGGCGTTCATTGACGGCGGCCCGTTCGCGGCGATCTCGCACAACATGACCTTGCTCATTTGGGCGACGGCCGCCGCCAAACACCGAAAGGTTGTGGGGGCGCTGTTTTGCCTTATCGCCGGGCTCGTACTCGTCGCCGTTCTGACAGTGCTCGCCTGGGTGAGCGCGATCTCCTGAGCCTCGGTTGTCGGGAAGGTTTCATTGTCGCGGACCTGATCGCATCGCCTTCTCGGCGAGCCAACTCTCTGCTTGAGCACGGTACTCAAGGCAGGAGCAACTGACATGATCACCGTGACGTTTCGCTATCTGACCGGCTGCGCGCGCCCGATGTTCCGCAACGCCCGCCTGGCCGGCAGCTGGGACGGCTGGCGCGAAGCGCCGATGGATCCCGAGGTCGCCGACGACGGTTGTCCCGCCTTCAGCCGCACCGTGCAGTTCGACGACGGTCAGGCCGGCCAGATAGTCCGCTGGGGGGTTCGGCTCGACGGGCCGTCCGGGCCGAACGCCTGGGCGATCGCCACCGAGGTTCCGATCGCCGACCAGCAGGACCGGTACCGGGAATTCACCCTTCCCGGGCCGGGCGCTGTCGCCGAGGAGCGTTACCTGCTCACGTGGAGCCGCCGGCTCGGCGCGCAGAAGCTCTATCGCGCCGGTGCCGCCGATCCGGATCTACGGTTCGCGGTCTGGGCGCCCAACGCACGGGTGGTTGAGGTGGTCTTCGCCGAGCCGGGCCGCCCCTACATCGCCGACGACGGCACGGGACTCGACCCGTCGATGCCGGCGATCGCGCTGGCCGCCGGACCCGACGGGATCTGGACCAGCGATCCCGTCGACTCGTTCGCCAAGTTCGAGGGCACCCCGTACCTGTTCCGGATCACGAACGCTCAGGGCGACCGGGTGTATCGCACCGACCTGCATTCCCGGTGGCAGGCAGGACGGGGTGACGTCGATCCCGCCCGCGGCGGATGGGACGGCCGGATCGACACGCTCGAGGGCACGGTGAGCTGCAGCGTGGTCGTCGACCAGGACACCGTGCGCCGCGATTTCGAGCCGGCGGCGGGCCCGCTCGTACGTCTGCCCGACACCGACTTCTGGGAGCGGGAGTTCACGCCCGGCCGGCCGGTGCCGACCCGGATGGAAGATTTGGTGGTCTACGAGCTGCACGTCGGCGCGCTCGGCTACCCGGGGCGCGGGCCGGGGACGCTCGCCGACGCCATGAACCTGCTCGACCACCTGACCGACCTCGGTGTCACAGCGATCGAGCTCATGCCGCTGGCCGAGTTCTCCGACTCGTTCAGCTGGGGCTACGGCGACACCCACCACTTCGCCATCGAATCCAGCGCGGGTGGGCGGGACAAGTACAAACACTTCGTCCGCGCGTGTCACCGCCGCGGCATGGCGGTGATCCAGGACGTGGTCTACAACCACTTCGACCAGAACGCCGAGCGGGCGGAGTGGCAGTACGACTCCACCGCACCGGAGCAGAACATCTACTACTGGTACGAGGGGCGCAGCGCCGATCACCGCCATCCCAACGGCGGATACCTGGACAACGGTTCGTCCGGGTTCGCGCCCCGCTACCACGCCGAGCAGGTGCGGCAGATGTTCATCAGCAGCGCGGTCGAGCTGATCGAGGAGTTCCACGTCGACGGCCTGCGGGTGGATCTCACCCAGGCGATCCACCGCGACAACAGGTTGCACGCCGACGGCCGGTCCGTCGGCAGCGCGAATCTGTTCGGTCAGAAACTGCTGCGCGAATGGAGCCGTACGCTCCGGATGGTCCGCCCGTCCGTGCTGCTCGTCGCCGAGGACCACAGCGGGTGGGACGCCGTCACCCAGCCGCCCGGCGTGGGCGGCCTCGGGTTCGGCGCCACCTGGTTCGCGGAGTTCTGCCACCAGCTCGTCGGCGACTCCGTCATGGCCGAGGGCGCCGCACGACTGCTCGCCCGGGCCGGGCTCGGTCACGACGGACCCCTGCCGATGGGGCAGTTCGCGCACGCGTTGTGGCTCAGCCAATTCGACAAGGTCACCTATTCCGAGTCACACGACGAGGCCGGCAACGCCCGAGGATCGGGACGAACCAGCACCGTGGCCGTCGGTGGCGCGCCGCTGTGGGGTGTCACCCGTGAATACGCCGAGGCACGGTCGAGAGTGGTCGCCGGTCTGTCGATGTTGTCCGCCGGCGCGCCGATGTTTCTGATGGGGGAGGAGATCGTCGCGCAGCGGCCGTACCGATTCGACAACGTCGCCGGCAGCAAAGAGGATCTGCACGGCGAGCGAGTGGGTGCGGGAGCGAAGATGTTCCGCTACTACCAGGATCTGATCCGGCTGCGGCGGCGTAGCAGCGCGGTCCGGTCCCGGCACATTGACATCGTTCACGTCAACGACCGCGACCGCGTCATCGCCTTCACCCGCATCGCCGGCCAGAGCCGGCTGCTCGTCGTCGCCAGCCTCAGCAACCGGCCGTTCGCCTCCGGTTACACCATCGCCACCACACCGGACCGGCTGCCGTCCGGCCAGTGGCAGGAGACGTTCAACAGCGACTCCAGCCTGTACGGCGGCGCCGACATCGGGAACTTCGGGGCCACCGTGCCGGCGGAGGCGGGCCGGATCCACGTGCGTATCCCCGCCAACGGTCTACTCGTGTTCCAACATCGCTGAGCCGTTTCTACCTGACGGTGCCGGCGTGCTTGCGGGATTCCCCAATCACATCGGCCACGATTAGTAGCCAGATCGCGTACGTCAGGAACAGCAGCCGCGGCGGCCAGCCCTCCGGCGGGATGACCGTTGACAACAGTGCGTGCAGTATCAGCCCGGCCAGCGGCAGCCATCCGGTCCAGCGAAGCACTCGGGCTGCGGCGGGTAGGCGGCGGGCGAGCTCCCGATTGATCAGCAGCGCTGCGAAGGGGAGCAGTACCAGCGCGGAGAGGCCGCAGATGACGTGCAGGCGGCCGACGGTGGTCATCGCGGACCACGGGGTCGTCACCGGATCGGCGACGAAGACGCCTACGCCGAAGGTGCCCAGGACGCAGATGGCGAGCAGGCTCAGGCCGAGCCGGCCGCGGACCAGCGGGCGCAGGGCGGCGAAGAGCAGGGCGTACGCGGTGGTGGCCAGCAGGAAGGCGAGGACCGCGATCCAGCCGAGCCGTCCGATCGCGTACTCGCTTATGGGTTTGTGGGTGGGGTTGATCTCCGGGCGGATCAGGATGATGGCCGCCAAAAGTATCTGGTAGGCGATGATGGCGGCGCCGGCGAGTCGGTTTGTCATGCCCGGTACGTCGGAGCGGGGTGGTGCGGCCGGACCTGTGTCCGGAAAGCGTGCGGCGGTTCCGACGTCCCTGGTGTACCAGTCGCAGCAGAGGGAGTGACCCGTGAAGTACATGATCATGATGATCGGATCGCAGCACGACTACGACCGGCTCTCCGGCAAGGCCGCCGACGGCGCGCTGTCGGGTGAGGAGGCCGCCGGCCTGTACGAGTTCATGACCGCCTGGAACCAGCGGCTGGTGGAGTCGGGCGAGTTCGTCGAGGCCCGCGGCCTGACCGCGCCGGTGCACGCCCGCCGCGTCACGCTGCGGGCCGGCGTCCCGGTGGTCACCGACGGGCCGTACGCGGAGACGCAGGAGGTTCTGGCCGGCTACACGATCGTCGAGTGCGCCGGCTTCGACCGGGCCACCGAGATCGCGGTGCAGCTCACCGAAGCCCCGGGCACACCCGGTGACAACTGGTACGTGGACGTACGCCCGATCCTCGAAGGCGCCGGTGACCTGGATGGCTGATCGCGGGATCGAGGACCTGCTGCGCATCGAGGCGCCGCAGGTCCTCGGCGCCGTGGTCCGGCGGTACGGCCATTTCGACACCGCCGAGGACGCGGTGCAGGAGGCGCTGCTAGCGGCCGCCGAGCAGTGGCCCGCCGCCGGCATCCCGGCGAGTCCTCGCGCCTGGCTGATCACCGTCGCCGCTCGCCGCCTCACCGACCTGCTGCGCAGCGAGCAGGCCCGCCGGCGGCGCGAGGAGCAGTGGCGGCCCGTCGAGGAGCAGTACGCCACGGACACCGACGACACCCTGATCCTGCTGTTCCTGTGCTGCCATCCGGCGCTGTCGCCGTCGTCGCAGATAGCCCTGACGCTGCGCGCGGTCGGCGGCCTGACCACCGGCGAGATCGCCCGCGCGTTCCTGGTGCCGGAAGCGACGATGACCCGCCGGATCACCCGGGCCAAGCAGGCCATCCGCGAGCATGGCCAACGGTTCCTGATGCCGCCGCCGGCCGAGCGGGCCGAGCGCCTCGGTGCCGTCCTGCATGTGCTTTACCTGATCTTCAACGAGGGGTACGCGGCGACGGCCGGTCCCGACCTCGCCCGCCCGGACCTCGCCGCCGAGGCGATCCGGCTCGGCCGCCTGCTGCACCGGCAGCTGCCCGCCGACCCTGAGGTGACCGGCTTGCTGGCGCTGATGCTGCTCACCGACGCGCGGCGGCCCGGCCGCGCCGGCCCGGACGGCGCGCTGGTGCCGATGGACGAACAGGACCGTGCCTGCTGGGACGCCGGCCTGATCGCCGAGGGGGTCGCCCTGGTCGGCGACGCGCTGCCGCGCGGCGAGATCGGGCCGTACCAGGTACAGGCGGCGATCGCGGCGGTGCACGGCGAGGCGCCGAGCAGCGCGGCCACCGACTGGCCGCAGATCGTCGCGCTGTACGAGGTGCTGCTCCGGATCTCCGCCAACCCGGTGGTGGCGCTCAACCACGCGGTGGCGGTCGCGATGCGCGACGGCCCGGCGGCCGGGCTGGACCTGATCGCCGGGCTGGGCGACATCCTCGACGCGGACCACCGGCTGCACGCCGTCCGGGCCCACCTGCACGCGATGGCCGGCGACCACGCCGCAGCCCGGGCCGGCTTCGAATCCGCGGCCGAGCGGACCATGAGCCTCCAGCAGCAGCGCTACCTGCACCGCCGTGCCCGGCAAGAAGCGGCCCGGACGCTTCCGGGCTAGGTGCGCTTCAATCGGACCGGCGCCCTCTTCCGCTGAGTTTCGAGGAGGGTGAGGAAGGCGTTCGCGGCGGG
Organism: Actinoplanes aureus; assembly: GCF_015704865.1. GTDB lineage: Bacteria > Actinomycetota > Actinomycetes > Mycobacteriales > Micromonosporaceae > Actinoplanes > Actinoplanes aureus. The sequence continues at coordinate 29,740 of NZ_JADQTO010000051.1, forward strand.
CGTGCGGTCGTACCGGTTCCAGATGACGTATTCGACACGTTCCGGCGCGTCCGTGACCTCGATGGTGGTCACGCCGGTGAGTTGCGGTGCGTAGGCGGACGGGAGCATGGCCACGGCGAGTCCCTGCTCGACCAGCCGGGATGTGAGGTAGGCGGTGGTGACCTCGAAGGCGACGTCACGGGTGAGACCGGCGGCGGCGAAGGCCTGATCGGATTGGGTCCGCCCGGCGGTCTTGGCGGGCAGGTCCACGAACACCTCGGTGGAGAGCCGGCGCAGGGTGACCGATGTTTCCGCGGCGAGGGGATGGTCGGGCGCGACGACGGCGACGAGACGGTCGCGGGCGAGTTCGCGGGCGTCGACGCCTTCGGGGCGGGCGGTGGTGGGCAGGCCGAGGAAGGCCACCTCGACGGTGCCCTGCTTGACCTGCTCGACGAGTTCCTCGCTGGCGCCCGCTCGAAGGGTGATGCGCACGGACGGGTACTGCTGGCGAAAGTCCCGCAGCATGCTGGGGAGGTCGACTGCGGCGACGGTCGGGATGAGACCGACGGCGAGCCGTCCACGGATCTCCCCGACGGCTGCTGCAACCTCTGCGGCGGCGCGTTCGGCGGCGTCGAGGCACTGACGGGCGGCGGGCAGGAACGCGGCGCCCGCCGGGGTGAGCCGGACACGCCGGCTGGTGCGCTCGAACAATTTCGCGCCCAGTTCCCGTTCCAGGCGGGCGATCTGGTGGCTGAGCGCGGATTGCACCACCAGGCACCGTTCGGCTGCCCTGGTGAAACTGTTCGACTCGGCGACCGCGATGACGTAGCGCATTTGCTGCAGCTCCACGAACCCATCTTGAATCACGATGGATCAAGTGACAAACATGTGTTGGACTCATTGATCTGGTGCGGGCGAAGCTCGGAGCGCGATCCCCTCCGACAAGAAAGCAGCTATGGGCACCACAGATACGCACCCGTACTCGCCCGTGAGGTCATGGTCGGGCGTTGCCGTCATCACCGCCAGCCTGTTCACCTTCGTCACCACCGAGCTGATGCCTATCGGCCTGCTCACCCCGATGAGCGACCACCTGAAGGTGTCGCCCGGCGTCGCGGGATTGATGGTCACCCTGTACGGGATCTCCGCCGGGCTGGGCGTGCCGTTCATCGTGGCGTGGTCCAGGCACGTCAACCGGCGCCTGCTGCTGTCCGCGCTGTTGGCGATTCTGGCCTTGGGGAACCTGCTCACCGCCGTCTTGCCGAACTTCGCGTTGATCGTGGCGACCCGGCTCGTCATGGGGTTCGCCAACGGTGTCTTCTGGGCCATCGGCGTCAGCATGGCGATGCGACTGGTACCGCAACGTCTCGCCTCCCGCGCATCGGCGATCGCGCTGTCCGGCATCTCGATCGCCGCGGTGGCAGGCATCCCCCTCGGCACGTACCTGGAAAGCCTCACCAGCTGGCGCGCCACCTTCCTCATCTGGGCGGGTCTCAGCACGCTGGTGTTCCTCGCCGTCACCGTGGTGGTTCCCTCGCTGCCCTCGCAGAACGCCGTCCCCGTCCGGGAAGTCTTCCGACTGCCGCTCCAGAACAAGCAGCTGCGTCTGGTGATGCTCGCCGTGACGCTGTACGTGCTCGGCCACTTCGGCGCGTACACCTTCATCCGGCCCTTCGCGGAGGAACACACATCCGCATCCGCCGCATTCATCAGCGCCCTGCTCATCATGTACGGCGTTGGCGGCGCGGCCGGCAACTTCATCGCCGGCTACACGGTGACCAAGAATCCACGGCTCAGCTTCATCATCGCCTGCGCCGGGCTCGTGACCGCGATGCTGCTGCTACTCACCGTCGGCCACACCCGGACCGGGCTGATCCTCGCCGCCGCCCTCTGGGGAGTGTCCTTCGGCGCCGCGAACCTGTGCCAGATCACCCTGATGCTCGGCGCCGCACCCGACAAGTTCGAGGCGGCCATGTCCATCAACACCCTCGGATACAACACATCCATCGCGCTCGGCGCCCTGATCGGCGGATCGCTCACCGACGCCCTCGGCGTCGACAGCGCTGTCTGGTTCGGCGTCACCCTGACGTGCGCCGCACTGCTCGTCACCCTCGGCACACGCCACAAGACCAGCGATCAAGGCTTAGCTCAGTCTCGAGCCGCAAACGTCCTGCCGCGTCACGCCCGTCCGGAGGTGACCGAACTGCCTGAGGCGCGGACCGGCTGACCCTTAATTCCCTATCCTCAACATGTGCGCCTTTTGCGGGAAGGATTGGCGGCTGGCGATTCTTCGCTTTGCCGCTGACCCTCTGGCTTCTGCTGATCCAGCTTCGCCACGCGCTGGCCTCCCTCAGCGATCCTGTCGCGGGCGAACAGGACTTCACTCGCGTCGTCGCCGGATTCGGCTTTCCAGCGGCGGTCCTGCTCGACCTCCAGGGCGAGGTTCTGCACGTCGCTCCGGCAAAAGAGATCCCCCTCAAGCACCACCTGACCAAGCGATATCCGTACCTTGCCATCGCCGTGCGGCAGGGCACCCCGGTGGTCTCCGCCGTCCTGTCGTCCATTGCCGGGAGCGTGCCGGTGATCAACTTCGCGGTTCCGTTCGACACCGTTCGAGGAACCCATGGCGGCTGACCGCTGCCATCACCGAGGACATGCTGTACGGCCCGGTAGTCGCGGCATCGACGGCCAGTCGAATAGCCGTCGTCGGCGCCAGTGGCGTGGGCCTGCTCGTGGTGGCCGCTGTCGCTCGCGCGCGGCGCAGCCGACGCGACCTCGAACTCGCCAACGCCCAACTGGCCGACTTCATCGCCATGCTCAGCCATGACGTACGCCAGCCACTGAGCTCTATTGTCACCTACAGCCACGTGCTGATGGACGAATGGGCCGAGCTCGAGGACGCCCTCAGACGCCGATACGTCACCCGCATCGCCGCAGGAGGGCGCCGCGCCGACGGCATCGTCGAAGAAATCCTCACTTTGGCCCGAGACGACGAACAACTGCACATCCACGTGACCGACCACGGCGAGGGAGTACCACCGGAGTTCATCGATCAACTATTCGAGCGGTTCGCGCGCGCCGACACCGGGGGTGGCCACCACCAAATCCGGCACCGGCCTCGGTCTGTATCTCGTTCACAAGCTCGCCACCGCCGGCAACCTGCAAGTCCGCTACCAGCCCAACAAACCCCACGGCGCCACGTTCATCCTCACCCTGCCACGTCCCTCAACTTGAACTCCATTGACTGGTTCGAGGCCAATGCCGACAGCGCCCCCGGACCATCGGACGGTGATCGTTCAGCCGGCGCCGGCCAGCAGGAGCGTCCGAGTCTGCTGGTAGGGACAGCCCGCGGCCGCGAAGGCGCCGGCGGTCGCGAGGATGCCTTCCTTGTCGCCGTCGAGCAGCGCGGCGGCACGGTCGAGGAGCGCGCCGGCGATGGGATTCCCGGCGGCGATCGGGCGGGTCTCGGTCAGGAGGTCGGCGGCGTTGGGATGACCGGCCAGCACGGCCGCTTCCACCCGAAGAGCGACGTGCCAGTGCATCAGGATCCCGGTGCGCCACGCGCCCGGGGTGTCCAGCCGTTCCAGGGCGAGCGCGGGCTTCCCGTGGTGCAGCAGGGCGATGGCCTCGAAGGCGGGGTGGTAGCCGGCGCGATCCTGGGTGGTGACGCCCAGCTGGTCGAGGACGGCCAGCCACTCGTCGCGGGCGGCCTGGTCGCCTTGCAGGTCGTGGACCATCGCGACCGCGGCGGCCACCGGGCCGAGGTTTCTGGCCGGTGGGCGGCCCGCCTGCGTCCAGCCGTCCAGGAACCGGCCGCTGGCCGCGATCACGTCGGTGGCGTGGCCGGCGAGGGCGTCGGCCATGAGGATGCGGGACGTCGCGACGTGCCCGGCCTCGGCCAGCAGCGGCAGGTCGCGCAGCCGGCGGCCCCAGCGCCGGGCCGCCACCAGATCGCCGACGGCGATGCCGGTCGCGGTGGCGATCAGGAGCGCGTCGATCAGCTCGTCGGCGACGTCCGGGGTGAGGGGCAGGGGGTCGAGCAGCTCGACGCGGCTACGGGCGGTGGCCGCGGCGGCGGACTCGTCGCCCGCGCGGCGCTGCGCCCCGGTCAGCGCGAAGAGGGCGCCGCACTCGGCCAGGGGATCGTCGAGGCGGCGGGCCAGTTCCACGGCGCGCTCAGCGAGGGCCATCATCCGCGACGCGGCGTCCTCGCTCTGTTCGGCGAAGGACGCATAGCCCGCGGTGGCGCAGTCGGCGAGAGCGACGGCGGCCTGTGCGGCGGGGTCGTCGCCGGCCAGCTGTCGCGCCCGGGACAGCAGAGCTGCCGGCTCGTCACGCGGCGGAAGCTGGGCGAAGGCTCCGGACTTGCGGAAGTAGGTAGTGGTCGCGGTGGCGAGGTCCCGCGCCGCGTCGGTCGTGTCGCCGGCGGCGTCCGCGGCGGCCCGCCAGAGCCGGTACGCGTCGTCGCCGCGCATCCGGCACGCGGCCACGGTCGCGGCATGCCGCAGGGCGGCGGGATCGTCAGCCAGGGCGGCCGCCTGCTCGTACCGCTGCTGGGACTCGCCGATCAGGTTGCGGTCAAAGGCCAGGCGCCCGAGCAGCAGGGCCAGGCGGTGCGCCTCGGCACGCCGGCCGGGGCGGTCGGCGGCCCAGCTCAGGGCCGCCCGGAGGTCATCGGCCACCGCGTCGAACCTGGCCCGCCAGCCATCTTTCCCCGAGGCTGCGAGATCCTCGGCGGCCTCCAGGCACCAGCGCAGATGCCGGCCGAGCGCGGCCTCTTGCTCGCCGGCCGCGGTGAGCTGCTCGATCCCGTACTGCCGGATGGTCTCCAAGGCTCGATAGCGGGTGCCGCCGGCCGACGCGATCACGCTGAGCAGGCTCTGATCGGCGAGCCGCGCCAAGCCGTCGACGACGTGGCCGGGCGCCAGCGGGTCGAAACCGGCCACGGCCGTGGCGGCCGGAGCGGTGAACGGCGAGACGAACACCGCGACCCGGCGCAACAGGGCCAGGTCGTCGCCGGTGAGCAGCGCCTGACTCCAGTCGAGCATCGCCCGCACCGAGCGGTGCCGGTCGTCGGCCCGGTACCCGCCGACAAGCAGCCGCAGGTGGTCGGAAAGGCCGGCGACCAGCCCGTCGAGCCCGAGCGTCGGCAGGCGCGCGGCGGCCAGCTCGATCGCCAGCGCCACGCCGTCCAGCTTCCGGCACAGGTCGGCGATCTGCTCGACCTGGGCGGCCTCGACGGTCCAGCCCACGGCGGCGGCCCGATCGCGGAACAACTCGACCGCATCCGACTCGCCGTCGAGAGACAGCGGCGGGACGTGGTAGACCCACTCGAACGGCACCATGAGCCGGGCCCGGCTGGTGGCCAGCACGCTCACCTGCGGGCAGCGCGCCAGCAGACGCTCGACGAACGGCGCGACTCCGTCGGCCACGTGCTCACAGTTGTCCAGCACCAGGAGGGCGCGCCGGTCGGCCAGGGCGGCCGGCACCGAGTCGTCGATGCTGCGGCCCTGCTGCTCGCCGAGGCCGACCGCGGCCGCGACCGCCGCCGCCACCATCGCCGGGTCGGTGACCGGCACCAGGTCGACGAACCAGACGCCGTCGGGAAAGGCGCCGGCCAGGTCGGCGGCCACGGCCAGCACGAGCCGGGTCTTGCCGACGCCGCCGGGGCCGACGGCGGTGACCTGGCGGTGGCCGGTGACGGCGCCGCGCAGCGCGTCGCGTTCCCGGGCACGGCCGATGAACCGGCTCAGTGGCGCCGGCAGGGCGACCGGCGCGTGCGTCGGCCGGGCGGGTTCGGCGGCGAGGTCGGCGAGCGCCCGCCGATCCGCCGCGCCGAGCTTGCGCAGCAGCGACGACACGTGGGTCTCCACCGTGCGTACCGAGATGAACAGTTGGGCACCGATCTCGGCGTTGCTGCGGTGCTCCCCGACCAGGGCCAGGATCTCGGCCTCACGAGGCGAAACCCCCGATGGGGCTGGCTGCTTCGACACGAGCGCCATTCTCGCGTACGCCTCGGTGTTGTTTCTCCGTGGTGTTCTCCGTGCTCGGCACGGATGCCGGCCGTGCCCGGCCGGCGGCAAGCTGTTCGCATGTCCATCAAGACCATCATCGTTCCGGTACGGGACCTGGCCGCCGCCAAGACGCTGTACGGCACCATCCTGGGCGTGGAGCCCTACGCGGACGAGCCTTACTACGTCGGCTTCCGGGTCGGCGACCAGGAGATCGGCCTGGATCCCAACGGCCACAACCACGGGATGACCGGTCCGGTCGGCTACTGCCACGTCAGCGACGTCACCGCGAGCCTGCGCGCGGCCGTCGCAGCGGGCTGGCGTACGCGCCAGGACGTCAAGGACGTCGGCGCCGGACAACTGGCCGCCATCGTCGAGGACCCCAACGGCAACGTCCTCGGCCTTCTCCAGCGCTTCGAAAGGAATCCGTCATGACCAGCATCGAGCACATCACCCTCGAGGTCGCCGACCCCACCGCCGCCAAGATCTTCTACACCGACGTTCTCGGCCTGGGCGCCTGGGTTCGCGTCCGGGCCTCGGAAGAGCCGACGACCGGCTTCCGCGGGTTCACCCTGTCGCTGATCTGCTCGCAGCCGGCCAACGTCAACGCGCTCATCGACGCGGCGCTCGAGGCCGGCGCCACCACGCTGAAGCCGGCCGAGAAGTCCCTGTTCGGCTACGGCGGCGTCGTGCAGGCTCCGGACGGGACGATCGTGACGGTGGCGTCCTCGTCGAAGAAGGACACCGGCCCGGCCACGCGCCAGATCGACGACATCGTGATCCAGCTGGGTGTGGCCGACGTGGCCGCCGCCAAGCGATTCTACGTCGCGAGCGGCCTCACGGTGGGTCGCAGCTTCGGGAGCAAGTACGTCGAGTTCGAGGCCGCTGCCCGTACGGTGAAGTTGTCGCTGTTGAAACGAAAGGCTCTCGCCAAGGCTGCCGGAGTCGCCGTGGACGGCGCCGGATCCCACCGAGTCGTGATCGGTGGCGGCGCCGCGCCGAAGACCGATCCGGACGGGTTCGTGTGGGAGGCGGCGAGCTGAGCCGGGGCGTCAGGGCAGCGGCGCCCGGGCGGGTGTCGCGTGGGGCGGCAGGGGTTCGGAGCCTAGATCCGCGCAGATGTTCTGCTTAGCCGGCCGGTAGGCGGGATGGAGTGCCCTTGGCCGCGGCGGAACGCGTCGCGCGCTGTGGTCGAATCTCGCCGTCCCGACGTCCGGATCTGCCGAGAGCGGATGCACGGATGAGATCACCGTCGATGATCGTTATCGTGACGGCATGACAACTGGATCCCGCCTTGCGGTGGTGTCGGGTGGCGGAACCGGCATCGGTAAGCAGATCGCTCGCATGTTCGCCA
>NZ_JADQTO010000052.1 GCF_015704865.1 Actinoplanes aureus
GGGGGGCCGGGGGCCCCCGCGAGGCGATCAGGAGTTGGCGGGCTGCAGCTTCAGGACGACCGTCAGCGCGGCGGCCTGCGTGGGCTGCGCGGGCGCGTACGAGTCCGCGTCCGAGGGCCAGCCGACCCAGTTCTTGGTGCTGTACGCGGCACCGACGTTGTCCGAGCCGACCGGCAGCATCGGCGCCTGCTCCACGAAGATCTTCTGGATCGTGGCGAGCGCGGTCTTGCGGGCGCCCTCGTCGGTCGCGTTCGAGTACGCCTTCAGCGCCGCGGTGGCCTCCGGGCTCTGGAAGCGGCCGAAGTTACCCTGCTGGGCGGCGGTGCCGATCGGCTTCATCAGGTCGCCGTCCATCACCGTCTGGTAGATGTCGAACGGCGTCGAGCCACCGTTGGTCCAGCGCATGCTGGCCTCGAAGTCGCCCTTCTGAACGTTCTGGTCCCAGACGTTCTGGTTCGGCTTCTCCACCGTCGCCGCGATGCCGATCTCGGCCAGGTTGCTCTTGATGATCTCCAGAGTGGTCTGGTAGTCGGACCACGGCGCCGGGTCGCTGAGCTTGATGGTGACCGGCTTGCCGGCCTTGTCCTTCAGCGTGGTGCCCTCGAGCTTGTAGCCGGAGTCGGCGAGCAGCTTCTTGGCGCCCTCGACGTCGACCGTGAAGTTCTTGCCCTTGTACTCGTCGGCGATGTAGGCGTCACCAGCGCCCTCGGGCAGACCGGTGATGCTCTTGATCTCCGGGTGGAAGTAGCCGGCCTCGGCCTGGACGAAGATGTCGTTCCGGTTGATCACCATGTTCATGGCACGGCGCAGGGCCGGGTCGTCGAACGGCTTCTTCGTGGTGTTGATGTAGAGGCCGTGGATGCCCAGCACGCCCGGCGCCCAGACCTTGTAGTGCTCCGGGTCCTTGGCGACGAAGGTCTGCTGGTAGTTCGGGATGAAGACGAAGCTCCACTCCGACTGGCCGCTGGCGAGGGCCGTGGCCTGCGCGTTGTTGTCGGCGAAGGAGGTGTAGCGCAGCTCCTTCACCTTCGGCGGGTCCTGCCAGTAACCGCTCTCTCGGGCGGTGAGAATCGTCGCCTGCTGGCTGAACGACTTCAAGGTGTACGGGCCACTGCCGATCGGCTCCTTGATCGGGTCGGTGGCCGGGTCCGCCAGCTTCTCCCAGATGTGCTTGGGCACGATCGGGGTCTGTCCGATGACCTTGTGCTGCGTGGTGAACTGCGACGTCTTGAACGTCATCTTCACCTTGTTGCCGTCCGCGGTGATCGAGTCGTACGGAATGGCGAAGATGTTGAGCGCCTCGTTGCCCTTGATCAGGGTGTGGGTGAACACCACGTCGTCGGCGGTCAGCTTCTGGCCGTCCGACCAGGTGGCGTTGTCCCGGATGACCAGGTCGACGGTCTTGTAGTCGGCGGACCACTTGATCTCGCTGGCCAGCCACGGGGTCAGCGGGTCGCCCGGCTTGGTGTTGTTCCACTGACCGAGGGGCTCGTAGATCATCCAGCGGTAACCGAGCGCGGCGCCGGCCGAGGTGCCGACGAACGGGTTGTTGTTCTCGGTCACGGTGCCGTTCGGCATACCGATCGACAGGAAGTCGACCTGCTTGCCGGAGTTCGCGTTCTTGTTGTTGTCGTTCGGCGAGTCACCGCACGCGGCGAGCCCGCCCGTGGCGAGCACGCCCGCCAGGGCGACCGCGAAAAGTTTCCTTCTCTGCATCGCAATACTCCTCGGGGTCAAACACGGTTTTTCGGGTGAGAGGGGTGCCCGGAGGGCGTGCGGAACCGAGCGACCGGCCCAGGGCCGGCCGCGAGATCTCGCCGGGTTTCCGGCCGCTACAGGGGCCGGGAGATGTAGGTGTTGTTCAGGAAGCGGTCGAGGCGCGGACGGTGAAGGTGGCCGGGATGATCGTCGGCCGGTTCGGCAGCGGAGTGCCCTCGAAGTGGGCGAGCAGCGTACGGGCCGCCGACTCACCCATCTCCCGCATGGGCTGGTGAACCGTGGTCAGCGGCGGCTGGGTGTGCGCGGCGAGCGGGATGTCGTCGAAACCGACCACCGCGACGTCTTCCGGAATGCGGCGTCCCGAGTCGAGGATCGCCTGCATGGCGCCGGTCGCGGAGATGTCGTTGTGGCAGAAGACGGCGTCGAACTCGATGCCGGCGTCGATCGCCCGCCGGATGTTGTCGACGCCGGCGGCGAAGGTGAAGTCGCCGAGCAGCATCCGCTCCTCGGCAATCGGGTGCCCCGCGTCGGCGAAGACCGAGGCGAAGCCGTCCGAACGCTGCTGGGTGCAGCCGAAGCGGGACGGCCCGGTGATCACGAGCGGCTTGTGGCGCCCGATCTCCAGCAGGTGCCGGGCCGCCGAGGCGGCGCCGGTGTGGTTGGTGGTGCCGACGCTCGGGATCTGGCCGTCCACCTGGTCGCGGTCGTCGATCAGCACCATGGGCAGGCCACGGGCGTGCAGGGTGGCGATGTAGTCGAAGGTGCCCTCCGGCTCGATGACCAGGAGCCCGTCGAAGGACTTCGCGGCGACCTGCGCGTTGAACTGGCGCATCGAGTCGGCACCGCGGTTGCAGGTGAACAGCAGCAGGCCGTATTCCTCGGCCTCCAGCACGTCCACCGCCCCCTGCACCACCTCGCCCATCCAGGGCCACGTGAGCGAGGGGACCAGCATGCCGACCACCCGGGTGCGCCCGCGGGCGAGGTTGACCGCCCGGGCGCTCGGCACGTAGCCGAGTTCGTCGATGACCGCACGGACCCGGGCGGCCGTCGTCTCGTCGAGCTCGCCCTTGCCGTTCAGCACCCGGGACACCGTGGTCTTACTGACCTTGGCCCGGGCCGCCACATCGGCGATGGTGATCGGCACAGCTCCTCCGGGGTGTGACTACGCGGTTGCGTCGGCGTTTCGGAACCGGTTTCGGTACCGGTTTCGGCAGTCAACCTCAGTGAGGGCGGTCACGTCAATGTGCCAAGAGATCTATTTAGATTTCGAGACGGTAACCATGGCGTACGGGAGCCGTGGCCAGGTTGGGCAAAACCACTCCTAGTGGGGCGTCGACCACGAGATCGGCGTACGGCTCGCCCCGGGTGACGCCCCGGTTCACGATCGCCACCCGGATGCCCTCCCGGACCGCCCGGAGCACGAACCGCCGCCCCGACATCACGGTCAGCGAAGAACCTAGGACGAGCAGCGTGCGAGCCGCCTCCACCAGGGAGAACGCACTGCTCACCCGGTCGGCCGGCACGGTCTCGCCGAAGTAGACGACGTCCGGTTTCAGCACACCGTCGCAGGACCGGCAGGCCACCACCGTGAAGCCCGCCAGCTCGGCGTCGTCCAGCTCCACGTCGCCGTCCGGATTGATGGACGCGGCCACCGCGCTGAAGTCCGGGTTCGCCTCGGTCAGGCGCCGCTCCAGCTCGGTACGGGCGGTCAGCTCACCGCAGTCCAGGCAGACGATCCGCGCCAGATTGCCGTGCAACTCCACCACGTCGCGGGCGCCGGCCGCCTGGTGCAACCCGTCCACGTTCTGGGTGATCAGGCCGGACAGCAGGCCCAGTCGCTGCCACCGGGCCACCGCCGCGTGCCCGTCGTTCGGCCGGGCCGTGCCGATCGTCCGCCACCCGAGGTGGCTGCGCGCCCAGTACCGGGTGCGGGCGACCGGGTCCGAGGTGAACGTCTGGTAGGTCATCGGCGTACCGCGGCGGGCCGAGCCGGAGGGTCCCCGGTAGTCCGGGATCCCGGAGTCGGTGGAGAGGCCGGCCCCGCTGAGGACCACCACGCCACCCTCGGCGATCCACTCGTCCAGCCGGGTCACCTGCTCCAGCTCCTGAAGGTCCATGCCATACATCGTCCCTCGTACGGGTGACCGGCGGCGACATCTCTCGGGTGGCCCTGACGAAGACGAGCGGTGCGGGTGCACCGGTGCACTAGTAGGTTGATATTCGTGAAAGCGGTGGCGCAGCAGACGCCCCGTCCCTGGGACGGGCGCCGCGCGCTGCGGTTCCTCACCAGCCTGGCGATGCTTGCGCTCGCCGTCACACTCCGCCTGCCCGGCCCGGACGCGGTGGCCCCGGCCGAGGCGCCGGCCCCCGCCGCGGTGGCCGTGGTCGCCGAGACGCCGGCCCCGGCGAGCCGGACCGAGCCGGAGGCGGGTGTTTCGGCCGCCGGCACCATGGAAATCATCGAGATCGTTCCGGCACCGCGACTGGGCCGGCTTCCCGGCGGAAAACCGGAGCAACCCCGACGGCCACCCACCGGTGAGATCCCGCGGAGCGCCGGTTCCCGCGCACCCCCGGCCCGCTGAACCCGGCGGGCCGTCGGCCCGTCCGGATCCGTCGTGCCGGCCGTAGATCCACTTCTTGGGGGTGTTCCATGGATTCCGCTCTGCAGACCTTGGTGAGCGCGGTGCCGCAGGCCGCCGCGATCTGGCTGATCATCCTGCTGCTCCTCGCCGTCGCGGTCGCCACCGCGAAGGTGCCCCGCGGCCTCCTGCCGGAGCCGCCGGAAAAGGAGGAGAACCGGTACGCGGCGGAGCTGGAGACCGCGGCCGTCCAGGCGGCTGAGACGGCCGGCCGCCGGCGCGCGGAGTGGCTCTCGGCGCAGGACGCGGTCGAGGCGGCCTGGTCGGCGTACGAGGAGGCCGACCGGCTGGCCCGGCGCACCTCGGCCGCGACCGCGTACCCGCTTCTGAGCCGCCGCCGCAAGCCGGGGGAGAACACCGACCGGCAGCGCTACCTGCACCGCGCCGCCACCCAGCTGTGCCGCACCCACGATCTGTCCATCGCTCAGCTCAACGACGTGTACGCGCACCGCGGCTGGAACCCGCGCCTGCACCCGGTCCAGCAGGAGGCGGTGCTGCGCGACGCGGTCCGGGCGCACCGGTTCGCGGCGTACCGGCAGGCGGTCGAACGGGAACAGGCCGCTTGGCGGAGCGTCGAGGCGGCCGCCGAGGCTGTACGGGACCTGCGTGCCGAGGCGGCCTCGGCCCGGCTCCGCGGCCCGGCCGCCGAGTCCATCGATCGCCATTGGTGGTCCGAGCAGTGGACGCCGGCCGAACTGCCGGCGGCCGCTTGATGTCCACCGCGGACCCCCAACACCGTTCACGCTTCGCCGTAACAGCGTCCGGGTAACGTGGCCGAGCGGACGGGCGGTACGTCGGACGGGTAAGGAGGCGATGGTGACGGTTACTCCCGCAGGTGCGAGCCCGCCGGATATCCGGGTTCACCGTGCGGCCCTGGTCGAGGACGCGGTGCACGAGTTCATCGAGCGCCGGCTGCGGTCCCGGGGCTGGAAGCCGTACATCACGGCGTACACCGGTTACGGCGCGCCCGGCTGGGCCCGGGTGATGGGGCGGGTGCTGCTGACCCGGCCCGGCCTGACCCCCAAGCGGCGGGAGAAAGTGCGCGGCTGGCGTAGCTTCACCACCACCCCGGCCAGCAACGCGGTGGTCCGCATCGAGATCGGCGCCACCGTCACCGAGGCCCGGACCGACCGCAGCGGCTACCTCGACTGCCGGGTCAAGGGCGACCTGGACCCCGGCTGGGGCAGCGCGAAGCTGAGCACCGAGGGCGACACCCCGGTGGACGCGCCGATCCGCGTCCTCGACCCCACGGTGAAGTTCGGCGTCATCTCCGACATCGACGACACGGTCATGGTCACCGCACTGCCGCGCCCGCTGCTCGCCGCGTGGAACACGTTCGTCCTCGACGAGCACGCGCGCACGGCGGTGCCCGGGATGGCGGTCCTCTACGAGCGGCTGGTCAACGCCAACCCCGGTGCCCCGGTCGTCTACCTGTCCACCGGCGCGTGGAACGTCGCTCCGACACTCACCCGGTTCCTCAGCCGGCACCTCTACCCGGCCGGGCCGATCCTGCTCACCGACTGGGGTCCCACCCCGGACCGCTGGTTCCGTAGCGGGCAGGAGCACAAGCGCAAGTCACTGCGCCGGCTGGCCGAGGAGTTCCCGGACGTGAAGTGGCTGCTCATCGGCGACGACGGGCAACACGACCAGGAGATCTACTCGGAGTTCGCGCGTACTCACCCGGAGAATGTGGCGGCCGTCGCGATCCGCCGGCTGTCACCCACTCAGGCGGTGCTCGCCGGTGCCATCCCCGGCCCGTCCGAGACGGCCGAGGTGGTGCCGTCCGGCGGCAAGACCTGGTTCTCCGCCCCGGACGGCGCCGGTCTGTGGTCGGTGCTGCGCGACACCGGACTGGTGTGAGCGGTCACTCCTTCTTGTCGGTAGCCTCGGCGACGCGCTCGTGCAGCTTCCTCCGGATCTCATCCGGGCTGTACGCGCGGCGGCGCCGCTCCGATCGGGCGATCACCACGCCCGTCGCCGCGACTCCTGCCAGCCCCGCCAGTCCCGCTACCTTCCACCAACGCATCAGCTGAGGATAGACACGTGGTCGCCGAACTCAGCCTCGACGAGGCACTAGATCTGACGCGTACGGGTGACATCTGGATATTCCGGGGTCGTTCCGGGCCGGACCGTGCCATCCAGGCGCTCACCAACAGCCCGGTGAACCATGTCGGCATGTCCCTGGTGATCGAGGACATGCCGCCGCTGATGTGGCACGCCGAGCTGGGCAGGTCGCTTCCGGACATGTGGTCCGGCACCTTCCAGCGCGGTGTCCAGCTGCACGACCTGCGCGACGCGGTCACCGTCTGGGCCCGCCGGTACGGCCAGCGCGGCTGGCTGCGCCAGCTCGACCCGGGCGCCACCCGCGCCATGGAGGACAAGGCACTCAAGACGGTGGCCCGGCTGGACGGCACCCCGTTCCCGTCCACCTCCCAGCTGGCCTGGCGGTGGCTGCGCGGCCGGGTGCCGCAGATCCGGCCGCCCTGGCAGGACGGCAAGGTCAGCGAGGCCACTCTGGAGAAGGCGTACTGCGCCGAGGTGGTCGCGGTGACCTACGAGGACATGGGCCTGCTGCCGGTCGGCCGCAAGGCCAACTGGTACGACCCCGGCCGCTTCTGGAGCGGCGACGACCTCGAGCTCTGCCCGGGATTCACCCTGGGGGACGAGATTTCGATACGCGTACCGGAGGCCTGACCCGGTCCGGCGGCGGAGAATCGCCTCATGAGTACGCGGCTGGTCGCCCGGGTGGCCGAGGTAGTCACACTGGACCGGCTGCGCGTGGACGCCGCCGCGGGCTCGGGTGCCGTGGCGCTGCTGACCGGTGAGGCGGGGATCGGCAAGACGGCCGTCGTCGAGGAGGCGGTGGCCCGGGCGTACGCGGCCGGCGCCACGGTGCTGACCGGCCGCGCCGACCCGGACGAGGGCGCACCCGCGTTCTGGCCGTGGCTGCGCCTGCTCGACTGCGACCTGCCCGGGCTCAGTCCCGCCCTGCTCACCACCGGGGACACCGGGGAGTCACCGGCCGCCGCCCGGTTCCGTGCGATGCAGGCCACCGTCCGCGCCTTGCGTGCCGCCGCGGCCGGTGCGGACGGCGGCCTGGTGCTGGTGCTGGAGGACCTGCACTGGGCCGACCCGGGTTCGCTCACCCTGCTGGCCACCCTGTCCCGGGACCTGGCCGACGCCCCGCTGCTGGTCGTCGCCACCGCCCGCGCGCTGGACACCGATCTGCCCGGCGCGGAGATCCTCGCGCTGCGCCCCTGGGACCAGGCGACCGTCGCCACCTACCTGGCCCAGCAGGCGGACGGACCGGTGCACGCCTCCTGGCCGCCGGTGGTGCACCGGCTCGGCGGCGGCAACCCGCTCTACACCCGGGAGCTGGCCCGGCTGCTCGCCGCGTCCGGCGGGCTGCGCCGCCCGGCCGCCGCCCTCGACCTGCCGGACGGCCTGTTGCGCCTGGTCGGGCGCCGGATCGCCGGGCTCGGCACGGCCTGCCGTGACCTGCTCGGCCTGGCCTCGGCCCTGGGCACGGACGTCGACGTGGTCCTGCTCACCCGGATAGCGGACGGGCCGGTCGAGCCGCTGCTGGCCGAGGCCATCGCGGCCGGCGTGCTGGTCGAGGATCCCTGGGCGCCGGCCCGGCTGCGCTTCGCACACGAGCTGGTCCGCGAGGCCAGGTACGCCCAGCTGAGCCGCACCGAGCGGATCGCGGCTCACGAGCGGATCGCCGCGGCGCTGGCCGGATCGGCGGCCCGGGCCGACGAGACCGCCCGCCACCGCGTCCGGGCGGCGGTCGACGAGCGCTCGCGGCACCTGGCACGGGAGGCCTGCACGGTGGCCGCGCGGGAGGCCACCCGCCGTCTCGATCACCATGCCGCGGCGACCTGGCTCGGTCAGGCCGTCGACCTCTTCCCGGCCGATCCGTGGCTGCGGCTGGCCCGCGCCGAGGCGGCCTGCCGCGACGGCCGGCTCGGTCTGGCGGTCGCCGACTGCACCACCGTGCTGGAGCTCGCCGAAGCCGAGCGGCGAACGGACCTGGCGGCGGCCGCCGCGCTGGTGGTGCGCGGATACGGCGGCCAGGCGGCCGCCGCTGTCCTGCGCCTCTGCGAGCGCGCCCTCGCCCTCGACGCGGACACCCGGCCGGCCCCGGCCGGCCCGTCCACGGACACCGGCCCCGATCGTGGCGACGCCGCGGTGGCACGGGCCGAGCTGCTGGCCCACTACGCGATCCTCCTGGTCGAGGCCGGGCAGCATGGCCGGGCCGGGCCGATCAGCCGGGAGGCGATGGCGCTCGCGGAGCGAATCGGTGACCCGCAGGCGATGGCGGCCGCCGTACATGCCCGGCACGAGGTGCTCGACCTGGCCGCCGACACCGAGGAGATCCTCGACCTCGCCCGGCGCAGCTGCGAGCTGGCCGCCGCCGGTGGCCGGGTGGAGGCCGAACTGTGGGGCCGTCTCTGGCGCCTCGACGCCTCGCTCACCGTCGGCGACCTGCCCGGCTACGACGCCGCGACAGCCGCACTGGCCGGTCTCGCCGAGCGGCTCGGCTGGCCGGTGGTCCGCTGGCATCTGCTGCGCGCCCGCGCCGCCCGGCTGCTGATCGGCGGCCGGATCGAGGCGGCGGGGGAGACCGCGGCGGAGGCGTTCGCGCAGGCGGAGATCTTCGACAACCAGCCGGTCCGGGAACTCTACGCGGCCTTCCGTGCCTGTCTCGCGGTGTTCACCGGTGACGTTCCGGAGTGGCCGGGCGGTCTGACAGCCGCGCTGGCCAGGTTCGGGTCCGAGCCGATCGCGGTGGCCCAGATCGGCCGGCTCGCGATGCTCAGCGGTGACCGGTCCGTCGGCGCGCAATGTGCCCGGGGTCTCCGGGCCATGCTGCCCGGCCTGCCGCCGGACAGCCGGCGCGCCTTCGTGGTGCTCAGCGCCGGAGAGATCGGCGTCTGGCTGGACGATCGGGACCTGGCAGCCGACGCCTACGCCGGTGCGCAGCCGTGGGCCGGTCGCTACCTGAACACGATGACCGCCTGCCACGGCGCGGTGGCCCGGCCACTCGGCACCATCGCGGCGGCTCTCGGCGACCGGGACGCCGCCGACCGGCATCACCTCGCCGCGATCGAGATGGAGGACCGGATCGGTGCCGCGCCGTTCGCGGCGCAGGCCCGTCTCGCGTACGCTCAAACGCTCCGTGACCTCGACGCACGCCGTTCGCGGGCGCTCGCCGAGGAGGCGCTCACCACCGCACGCCGGCTCGGTTTGGCCGCGATCGCCGGCGCCGCGGCCGCGCTGACCCGCGACGACCTGACCGCCCGGGAACGGGAGATCGTCAAGATCGCCGCGGAGGGCCTGCCGAACCGCGTGATCGCCGAGCGGTTGCACATCTCCGAGCGGACCGTGGAGACGCACGTCCGCAACGCTCTCGCCAAGCTCGGTCTGGTCAACCGCACCCAGCTCGCCGCACGTCTGAGTGCCGGAAATCAGTACCAGCACTGAGGTGTGCGGGTCGGCGCCGCCCGAGGCTGGACGCATGACGACGAACACGCTCACCGACATCCGTACCGGCACCTACCGCATCGACCCGGCGCGCTCGGCGTGCCGGTTCACCGCCACCCATTCGTTCGGCCTCAAACCGGTCATCGGCACCATGAGCGTCACCGGCGGCACGATCACTGTCGCCGAGGACCCGGAACGCTCGATCGCCTCCGCCGAGCTCGACGCGGCGTCCTTCACGACCGACGACCCCCGCCGCGACAAGGACGTACGTGGCAAACGCTTCCTGGATGCCGGTAATCATCCGGAGATGGGTTTCCGGAGCACCCGCTGCCGCCGTACCGCCGACGGCTGGCAACTGGCCGGCGTTCTCGCCGTCCGGGGCGGTTCCTGCGAGGTGGTCCTGGACCTGGTCTCCGCCGAAGCCGACGACGACGGCTACCGGCTCGTCGCGAGCTGCGTCGTGGACCGGATCGCGGCCGGCGTCACCAGCGGCCGGTTGATCATCGGCCGCTACGTGCACGTCAATCTGGACATCCACGCCGTGCCGGTGCCCGCGCCGGCCCGGTACATCCCGGAAGCCCGGCCCGCCGCCACCCGCTGAGACAGCGGTGATCTTACTTGGCCCACGCTCAATGCTGTCTCAACGGCCGCCAGACGGCACCCACGTCGGGCCAAGACCGTGACCACGAAGGTCTCTAGAAAGAAGACAGCCGGAGCGGGGGCGACCCCGATGAACGGAGATCGCCGCCGCGCCGGCTCAGGAGATCAGCGGCTGGAGCGCCGGCCACCCGCACGGGCGGAGAAGGCCGCCGCGCCGCCGCTGGACGAGGCGGGACGCTGCTGGGGCGTACCCGGACGGTGTGCCGGAGCCGAACCCCGTGTCTGGCCGGACCCGCGTGCCTGGCCCGCTCCTCGTGCCTGGCCGGCCTGGCCCGCGCTCGCTGCCTGACCGGAGGCCTTCCGCGCGCCGCGCGCCGAACCGGCTGCGAAGCCGGACCCCGGATTGCGGCCGCCACCGGCGCCCGACGCCGAGCGGGAATCGCCGCCGGACGGCGCGACCGGCGCACCGGACCGCCCACGACGGCCGCGTGCGGACCGGGAGCGCCCGGCCGGTGCGTCTTCGGAGAACCCGGCCGCCGAAGCAGCGGCCGACGCGGCCGCCGACGGAGCGACGAACGTACGCTCGCCCGGCGCGATCTCGGCCAGCAGCGCGTCACCCGGGCGAACTCGCCGGGTGAGCGGGCGGATGCCGGCCTTACGCGCCAGATCCCGCACGTCGGCCTGCTGGTCGTCGGTCATCAGGGTGATGACCGTGCCGCGGGCGCCGGCCCGGGCGGTACGGCCGGAGCGGTGCAGGTACGCCTTGTGCTCCACCGGCGGGTCGGCGTGCACGACAAGCGTCACGTCGTCGACGTGGATGCCGCGTGCCGCGATGTCCGTGGCCACGAGCGTGCCGGCGGTGCCGTCCGAGAAGGCCGACAGGTTGCGGTTACGGGCGTTCTGCGCGAGGTTGCCGTGCAGCTCGACGGCCGGAACCCCGGCCGCCACGAGTTGCCGGGTCAGCACCTTGGCGCGCCGCTTGGTACGCGTGAACACCACCGACCGTCCCGGCGCCGCGAGCAGGTCGACCAGCACGCCGAACCGGTCGTCGTGCTGGACGTGCAGCACGTGGTGGTCCATCTCGACCGGTGCCTGCGTGGCCGCGTCGACGTGGTGCGTGACCGGCCGGCGCATGAACTTCTGCACCAGCACGTCCACCCCGTTGTCGAGGGTGGCCGAGAAGAGCAGCCGCTGGCCGGTGGCCGGGGTCTGCGACATCAGCCGTCGTACCACCGGCAGGAAGCCCAGGTCGGCCATGTGGTCGGCCTCATCGAGGACGGTGATCTCGACCGACTCGAGCGAGGCGTGCCCGCTGCGGATGTGGTCGTCGAGCCGGCCGGGGCAGGCCACCAGGATGTCCACGCCGGCGCGCAGGGCCTTGATCTGCGGGTTCGGCCCGACGCCGCCGAAGACGACGAGGGTACGCAGCCCGGCCACCTCGGCGAGCGGGCGCAGCGTCGCCTCGATCTGGGTGGCGAGCTCCCGGGTGGGAGCGAGGATCAGCGCGCGCGGCCGGCCGGGCCGGGCCGGCTTCGCCGCGGCGGCCAGGCGGGTGACCACCGGCAGCACGAACGCATAGGTCTTACCGGAGCCGGTCCGTCCCCGGCCGAGAACGTCGCGACCTGCCAGTGAGTCGGGCAGGGTGGCGGCCTGGATCGGGAACGGTGTTGCGATCCCGAGCTTGGTCAGTGCCGTGGTGAGGACGGCGGGCACGCCGAGCTCGGTGAAGGTTGTCATAAAGGTGGGAACTCCAACGTCGTCGAGGTCGTCCTGCCCGGCGCTGACCAGGAACCCGGCCGCGGCGCGTGGTGGTCGATCCGAGGGCGGCCCGAGCAAGACGTGGCGAGCCGCTTAGATCATTGTACCGGGCGGAATTCGCAACCACGTCGCACCCGAGGGCAAACCGGCTGGCACTCAACGCAGCGCATCTTTTTCCTCAGCGCCGGGACTCCCCCCAACCCGGCGGGGATCTGAGGAGACCCCTGATGACCGGTGAAGCCATTGTTGAGCGGCGCGGCGAGGACATCGTACGAGCGAACATGCCGCTGGTCGGGCACCTGGTCCGGGAGATACTGGCCCGGGTACCGGCGCACGTGAACCGCGACGACCTGCTCTCCGCCGGATACGCCGCGCTGGTGGCTGCCGCACGAGGATTCGACCCGGAGCGCGGGGTGCCGTTCCCGCGCTTCGCCGCCGCACGGGTACGCGGCGCCCTGCTGGACGAGTTGCGCGGCCTTGACTGGGCCAGCCGCTCGGTACGCCAGCGGGCTCGGCGTACCGACTCGGCACGAGAGGAACTGATCGCCGAGCTCGGGCGGATCCCGACCGTTCAGGAGGTCGCGGAGCGGCTCGGCTGCACGGTCGAGGACATCGAGCACTCCCAGGACGACGTGCATCGCGCGACGGTCTTCAGCCTTCAGGGCTTCGCCACCGCGACGGCCGACGACATCGTCACCGAGCCGGGCGCCGGACCGGAGGAGATGTTGCTGCGCCGGGAGCGGTTCGGCTACCTGCGGCACGCCGTGGAGGCCCTGCCGGACCGCCTCCGGGTGGTGGTCCAGGGTTACTTCTTCGACGAGCGCCCGATGGCCCAGATCGCCGCCGAGCTGGGAGTGAGCGAGTCCAGGGTGTCGCAGCTGCGTGCCGAGGCACTGGTCCTGCTGCGGGACGGGCTCAACACCCACCTGGACCCGGCCCTGGCGGCGCAGAACCCGCCGAAGGAGGGCTGCGTCGCTCGCCGGCGCGCCGCGTACTACGACCGGATCGCCGGCTGCGGCACCCTGCGCACCCGGCTCGCGCTTACCGGCCCGGACGGCCTGCCGCTCGCGGCAGCCGCATAGACCATCGCGCAGGAAACGGGGCCCGCCGCGGTTCGCGGCGGGCCCCAATAACTTTCTCAGGCGTTGGCGCAGGTGCCGGCCTTCTTCTGGGCGGCGATCGCCTTGTCCGCACCCAGCTTGTAGAGGGCCAGCCCTTCCTTGGCCGGCTCCAGCTTCCAGGCGTCGCCCTCGTAGACCATCGTGTAGGACTGGGCCGCGACCAGCTGCTTCGCGATCACGATGGCCTTGTCGGTGCCCTCCATCCGGGCGCTGGTCAGCTGGATCGCCAGTCCCTTGCGGGAGCAGGCCTGGTTCAGCTTGACGTAGTCGTCCTTGCTGATCGCCTGCTTGCCGGCAGTGGTGTACATCTCCCAGGCGCCGGCGAAGTCCCCACCGCTGAACCGGTCGAACACCGTCTGCGCGGCGGACTTGGCGCCGTCCAGGGTCTTCTGCTCCGGTCCGCCCGCGGCGGCCGCGGCGGCGTTGCCGGCCGGCTCCTCGGCGTCGTCGGAGCAGGCGGTGGCGAAGGTGATCGTGGCGGTCGCGGCGAGGGCCACGGCGCTGAACCGTCGGTACGGGTGGTAGGAGTCCATGCACGGTTAATCCCGGGTGGCCGCCTGGCGTAACGCCCCGGCGTGTCGATGACGGAATCCTGACAGTCGCACCGCCGGCCGTAACCCGCCGGCCTTCCGCTATTCTGGTCGTTTGCGGAATTCGTTGCCGCAAACACAAAAAGGCAACCATGAAAATGGTTGCCAGCGGCGGAATGATAGCACGAAAAGGGGCGACTTTGTCAAGCTCGGGGCCTGAGATCGAATACGAACAGGCGTACTTGACCACGCTCTACCAGCGGCTGGATCAATTGCGTGAGCAGGCCGACACCCGCCTGCGCGCGATCCTGTTGGAGGCCGGCGGCACCCCACAGGGCCGCACCCAGCGCGAGGCCACCCGTAGTCACTACGCGGAACAACTCGCTCAGTTCAATTCCGTCGAGAACGGACTTTGTTTCGGCCGGCTCGACTTCAGTGCCCAGAATCCGCGCTACATCGGCCGGATCGGACTTTTCGCCGCGGATCGTGATCGGGATCCACTTCTGGTGGACTGGCGGGCGGCCGCCGCCCGGCCCTTCTACCTCGCCACCGCGGTGAGCCCGGACGGCGTGACCCGCAGGCGGCACCTGCGCACCCGGGGGCGGGTCCTCACCGGCATCGACGACGAGATCCTGGACATCGAGGCCGGCGACGGCACCGGCCGCGAGGACGTGACCGGTGAGGCGGCGCTGCTCTCCGCGCTGACCGCCAACCGCACCGGCCGGATGCGCGACATCGTCGAGACCATCCAGGCCGAGCAGGACGAGGTGATCCGGTCCGGGCTGCCCGGGGCGCTGGTGGTGCAGGGTGGTCCGGGGACCGGCAAGACCGCGGTCGCGCTGCACCGCGCGGCGTACCTGCTCTACACCTACCGGGAGCAGCTGACCCGCAGCGGTGTGCTGATTCTCGGCCCGAACACCACCTTCCTTCGCTACATCTCGCAGGTGCTGCCGTCGCTGGCCGAGACCGGAGTGCTGCTCGCCACCCTCGGTGACATGTTCCCCGGCGTCCGCGCCCGGGCCGTCGAGCCGCCGGCGGCCGCCGCGCTCAAGGGCTCGCCGCACATGCTCGACGTGCTGGAGAACGCGGTCGCCGACCGGCAGACCGTGCCGGACCAGTTCGTCGAGGTGGACCACGACGGCTACCCGGTGCGCATCGAGCGGGCCGTCCTCGAGGACGCCCGTGCCGTCGCCCGCCGGTCCGGCCGCCCGCACAACGTGGCCCGGCAGCTCTTCGTGACCGAGGCGATCCACCAGCTCTCCCTGCAGATCGCCGAGCGGATCGGCGCGGACCCGCTGGGCGGCGACAACCTGCTCTCCGAGGCCGACCTGGCCGAGACCCGCCGGGAGCTGCGTGAGGACGTCGACGTCCAGCAGGCACTCTTCGACTTCTGGCCGGTGCTCACGCCACGCCAGGTGCTGCGTGACCTGCTCACCGACGACGACCGCCTGGAATCGGCCGGCTGCACCCCGGCGGAACGCGCGCTGCTGCTGCGTGACCGGGACGCCGGCTGGACGCCGGCCGACGTGCCGTTGCTCGACGAGCTCGCCGAGCTGCTCGGTATCGACGACACCCTCAAGGTGCGCGAGCAGCAGCGCCAGCGCCGAGCCGCGATCGAGTACGCGGAAGGCGTCCTCGAGATCGTCGAGGGCTCCCGGTCGCTGGACTTCGAGGACGAGTCCGCCGAGAAGGACGAGATCCTCTCGGCGCTCGACGTGGTGGACGCCAGCGCCTTCGTCGAGCGGCACGAGGTGCTCGACACGCGTACCGCCGCGGAGCGGGCCGCCACCGACCGCACCTGGGCCTTCGGGCACGTGATCGTCGACGAGGCGCAGGAGCTGTCGCCGATGGCCTGGCGCCTGCTGATGCGCCGCTGCCCGAGCCGCTCGATCACCGCGGTCGGTGACGTCGCGCAGACCTCGGAGCTGGCCGGGAGCACCAGCTGGGAGCAGATCTTCGAGCCGTACGTGGCGCAGCGCTGGCGTCTGGTCGAGCTGAGCGTCAACTACCGCACCCCGGCCGAGGTGATGGCGGTCGCGGCCGACATCCTGGCCGCGATCGATCCCGCGCTGCGGCCGCCGCGTTCGGTGCGTTCGGCCGGCGTCACGCCGTGGGCACGCCGGGTGCCGGCGGCCACTCTCGCCGAAGAGCTGATCGCCGACGTACGCAAGGAGGCCGCCCTGATCGAGGAGGGCCGGCTCGGCGTCCTGGTGCCCGAGCGGCTGGAGGCCTCGCTCGGCGCCGAGCTGGTCGCGGCGATTCCCGGCGCGGCCGTGGGTGAGCAGCCCGACCTGCTCAACCACGTCGTCCTGATGACCGTCCGCCAGGCCAAGGGCCTGGAGTTCGACTCGGTCCTGGTCGTCGCGCCCGACGAGATCGTCGCGGAGAGCCCGCGCGGGCTCTCCGACCTCTACGTCGCGGTCACCCGGGCCACCCGGCATCTCGGTGTGCTGCACACCGACGATCTGCCCGGGGTGCTGTCCTCCCTCGCCTGAGACCGCCGGGGTGCTCCCCTCGGAGCACCCCACCAGGCAATATCGCCTTTTTCGGGTGTTATCCGCCGCTAAGGTGGCGGCATGGCGGAGTTCACGGTGTCGACGGCGAGCGCGGACGACATGCGACTGATCGCGGCCTGGGCGCGCGACGAGGGCTGGCACCCGGGGGACGGTGACGAGAACGTCTTCTTCCCCACCGACCCGGGCGGTTTCCTCGTCGGTCGGCTGGACGAGCGGCCGATCAGCTCGATCGCGGCGATCCGGTACGGGAGCGGGCACGGGTTCATCGGGCTCTACCTGACGGTTCCGGAGTTCCGTGGCCGGGGCTACGGCCTGAAGACCTGGCAGGCCGGCATGGAACGGCTCGCCGGACGCCACATCGGTCTCGACGGGGTCGTCGCCCAGCAGGAGAACTACCGCAGGTCCGGGTTCCAGCAGGCGTGGATCACCACCCGGTACGAGGGGGTGCTCGCCGGTGCGGAGACGGCACCCGGCCTCGAGGTGGTGGAGGCCTCGGAGGTCCCGTTCGGCGAGCTGGCCGCGTACGATCGCCGGTTCTTCCCGGCCGAGCGCGACGCCTTCCTGGCGCTCTGGATCACCGCGCCGGGACGGCACGGGGTGGCGGTGATCCGCGACGACCGGGTGGCCGGGTTCGCGGTCCGGCGGCCCGCCGGGGACGCCGACCGGATCGGGCCGGTGTTCGCCGACGACCTGGCCGCCGCCGAGACGCTGCTGGCGGGTCTGAGCACCGACTACGAGATGCCGGTGCTCCTCGACGTGCCGGGGACCAACCCGGAGGCGGCGAAGCTGGCCGGGCGGCTCGGGCTGGAGCCGGCCTGGGACACCGCCCGGATGTACACCTCCGGCACGCCCGAGATGGATCTGTCCGGTATCTACGCCGTGACGAGCCTGGAGCTGGGCTGACGAAAAGGGCCCGGCGGATGCCGGGCCCTTCTCCTGCTGCTCTGGTCAGGCGGCGGTAGCCGGCTGCTTGTGCGTGCCGCGGCCGATCGCGGTGTGTCCGTGCGCGTTCGTCATGGCGAGACGGCTGTGCATGGTGGTGTTGTTCGCGATGTTGGCGTAGTAGGTGGCACGCCGGCGCGCGGTGATGCTCTCCGGGTTGTCCGGAACCGGCGCCAGGTCCGGGTTGAGGTGGGTGTTCAGACCGTCCTTGAGCAGCGAGAGCGCCTCGGCGCGCAGCTGCGAGACCCGCGACTCGGTGACGCCCAGGTCGGCGGCGATGTCCGCCATCGGGCGCTCGTTCAGGAAGTACTCGGTGACGACGGTCTGCAGGCGCTCCGGCAGCGAGTCGATGGCGTGGTGCAGGTAGCCGATCTGCTCGCGGCGCAGCAGCATCTCCTCCGGGCCCGGGTCACGCTCGGTGACCAGGTCGTCGGCGCTGCTGGTGGTGAAGCCCTGGAGCGAGAGCACGGTGGCGCGCTGCACGTCGGTGTCGGTCTGGTGCAGCTCGCTCGTGGTGGTGCCGAGCGCCTGGGCCAGCTCCTCCGGCGTGGGCGTACGGCCCAGCGTGGTGGTGAGCTGCTGGCGGGTCACGTCGGTGTTGCGGGCCTTGGACCGCACCGAGCGGGTCGCCCAGTCCAGCGCGCGCAGCTCGTCCAGGAGCGCGCCACGGATCCGGGTGCCGGCGAAGCGGTGGAACGGGACGCCGCGGTTCGGGTCCCAGCCGCGGACCGCGGTGACCAGGGCGTGCAGGCCGGCGCTGGTCAGGTCGTCGCGGTGGATGTGGTTGGGGATGCGGCTCAGCATGTCCCGCACCAGGTGGCCGACCAGCGGCATGTGCGTGCGGATCAGCTCCTCCTGCTCCGCGGCGGAGAGCACGGGCGTGGCGGTAGCGGTGTCGGCGGCGAAGTCGGCAGCGGTCGTCACGGTGCTGGTCATGTCGTTTCCCCCGGTTGTTGTCGGCGCCCGATGGCTGGTGGGCGTCGGCTGACAGGGAGA
This sequence comes from Actinoplanes aureus, assembly GCF_015704865.1. GTDB lineage: Bacteria > Actinomycetota > Actinomycetes > Mycobacteriales > Micromonosporaceae > Actinoplanes > Actinoplanes aureus. The sequence goes on from NZ_JADQTO010000052.1 coordinate 18,309, forward strand.
ACTTTCCGGCGCGGAGGGTGCACGTACCGGTCACGCACAGTTGCGTACCAGTTGCATCCGGACCGCGTTCCCGGCGTTGGTGGTCCATCGGCGCCCGGCGGGCCTGGTTGAGGGTTCCGGCCCGGTGGTGCAGGGTGTGCCGCATGGATCTGACTGACACCGCCGGGCTGGTCGCCCTTCTCGCCGGCCTGCTCATCGCGACCGGGGTGATCGGCGTGATGCTGCCGGTGCTACCCGGCCTGCTGCTCAGCTGGAGCGGTGTGTTGCTCTGGACGCTGCTCGGAGGCGGCGGAGCTGGCGTGCGGTGGGCGATCCTGGTGGTCGCCACGCTGATCGCCGGCGCCGGCCTGGTGATCAAGTTCCTCTGGCCGGGCAAGCGGCTGAAGAGCACCGGGGTGCCGACGTCGGCGCTGATGGCCGGCGGTGTGCTGGGCCTTATCGGGTTCTTCGTGATACCCGTGATCGGCCTGGTTCTAGGCTTCCTGCTCGGCGTCTGGCTGGTCGAGCTGAACCGGGTGGGTCACGAGCGCGCGTGGCCGTCCACCCGGTCGGCGTTCGCCGCGGTCGGGCTCTCACTGCTCGTCGAGTTCGCCGCCGCACTGGCCATCGCGGTGGTCTTCGTCCTCGGCCTGATCATCGCGTAGAACGGGCCAGCCGGCGCCGGCGCCGTTGCGTGAGCAGCAGCAACAGCGGCGCGGCGGTCAGGACGACGGCGACCGACAGCGCCGCCGCCACGGCGAGACCACGCGGAGCGGACGGCCGGGCCGTCCCGCTCTCCGTCTCGCCGCCGACCGCCTTCTCCTCCTCCGCCGGAGCCGCGGCCTTCGCCTCGGCCACCTCCTCGGGCGTCACCAGGTGGCCGACCGACGTGCCCTTGGGCTGCGCGAAACCCCAGTCGAGCAGCTTGGCGCCCTGCTCCCAGCCGCGCAGTGGCCGGGCCTCGGCGCCGAGGAGGGTGACCACCAGCCGGCGGCCGTCGCGCTCGGCCGCGCCGACATAGCTGTGGCGGGCCAGGGTGGTGAACCCGGTCTTGCCGCCGAGCGCGCCCGGGTAGTTGTAGACCAGCTTGTTCTCGTTCTGGAACTGGAAGCCGCCCACCTTCCGCGACTTCAGCTTCTGCGCCGGCATCTTCGCGGAACGGGTGAGCACGTACTTGCGGAAGTCGTCGTTCGCGAAGCACACCCGGGCGATCAGCGCCAGATCGTACGCACTGGTGAACTGCCCCTTGCCGTCCAGTCCGGACGGTGTCACCGCGTGCGTCTGGTTGGCGCCCAGCGACGCGGCCTTCGCGTTCATCGCGGCGACCGTCTTGGGCAGGCCGTCGTTGCCGCCGCCACCGGCCAGCCGGGCCAGGGCGTTGGCGGCGTCGTTGCCGGAGTTGAGCAGCAGGCCGAGCCAGAGCGTCGAGATCGGATAGACGCCGCCGACCACCAGGCCGACCGCGGAGCTGCCGGGCTCGATGTTCAGGTCGCCCCGGGTGATGGTCACCTTCTGCGCCGGATCCAGTTGTTCCAGCGCGGTCGCCGCCAGCAGGATCTTCTGCACGCTGGCCGGGGTCTGGTGCACGTGCGGCCCGCAGGCACCCAGCACCTCGCCGGTGTCCAGGTCGGCGACCAGCCAGGTGGTGGCGGTGACCGCCGGCGGTCTCGGGCTGCCCTCGGCGGCGACCAGCCCGTGCGTGGCGAGGGCGCTGCCGCCGACCGCCATGTCCGCGGGGTTCTCGGCCGGCGGCACCGGGCGCGGCGGCATGCTCGGAGCGGCGACCTTCGGCTTCGGGCAGGGAAGCTCGGCGGCGAGAGCCGGCGAGGCGGGCAGGGCGGCCGCGGGGACGGCGAACAACGTTGCGGCCAGTGCCGCGAGGATCCGGGTCACGGCCAGCGGGCCCCCGCCTCCAGCCGGCGGTCGAGCAGTTGCCCGAGTGGCATCGGCTCGCCGTCTCCGCCGCCCGCGCCCACGATCATCCGGGGCATGCTGGGGGAGAGGTCGGCGCCGGCGAACCGGGCCCGCAGCGAGGGCGGGACGGTCAGGATGTAGTACTCGCCGTCCTCGCCGACGGCCACCGAGCGGTCCGACTTCAGGTACCAGCCGCGGACGGTGGTCTTGTAGGTGGAGCGTCCGTCGAGCGTGCGGGCGGTCAGGGTGTGCGGTTCGAGCCCGCGCTCGGTGGCGCGCCGGACGAAGTCGTCGAGCAGTGCGGCGGCCCGGCGAGCCTCGGCGGCCCGTTCGGCCTCCAGTGCGGCGGCGCGGCCGGCCACCGCACGCCTCTGCTGCTCCCGCCAGTCGGCCTGCTCGTCCCGCATGGCGCCGACCCTAACGTGAACCCCGGGCCGGCGGCCAACCGGGCTTTCTCTGCGAATCCGGTGCCATTCCGTGTCGCTATTTTGATAACGGCGAGGCTTCGCCAGTGGCGAAAGAATTGCCGGATCGCGGCGGGGAGTTGCGCGGCACACCGGTTGCGAGCCAGACTGGGCGCGGTTGATTAATTTCTCTCGGGAGTCGTTATGGCGCGGCAGGTAATCACCACCCTGATCGACGATCTGGACGGCAAGAAGGCGGATCGGACCGTTGAGTTCAGCCTCGACGGCGTCAGCTACACGATCGACCTTTCCGAGGCCAATGCCGGAAAGTTGCGTAAGGCTCTGGACCCGTACATCTCCGCGGGCACACGTCTGGGGCGTACCGTGTCCGGGCGTATCGCCTCGCGCGGCGGGGCACCGGCCCGGACCGCGGGTTCGCGCGACGAGAACCGGCTGATCCGCGAGTGGGCGATCCAGAACGGGCACAAAATCTCCGAGCGCGGCCGCATTCCGCAGGAGGTCAGCAACGCGTACCGGGCGGCCCACGGTCGCTGATTCGCCGGTTGCGGCTGTGCCGGTGCCGCGCCACCGGCACAGCTCAGTTAAGGATCTCTCTGCGAGACGAACCGATAACTGGCGGTAAAGCCGGCGGGCTGGGAAATCCCACCCGTCCCAATTGAACCTATTTCAACGAGGCTGCGGCGGCAGCGGCCGGGCGGGCGGGCGGAAAAGCATAAAGCGCGCCGATAAAGCTAGCTCCGGAGCCGGGGTAGTTCGGCGGCAACCGCCTCCAGCACCTTCTCGTCACCGGCGTACCAACTGGACTGCCGCGGCCAGTGCGTGATGACGTCGGTGAAGCCGAGTTCCGCCGCTCTGCCGACCGCGTCCTCGAACGCCGCCACACTGCTCATCGAGTAAATCGGCGAGGTGTCCAGATTCAGATAGCGGTCCATCGCGTCGAGCGGGCGGCCGGCGGCGGTCAGGGCGGCTTCGAAACGGTCCTTGACCTCGGCCACCGAACGCCACCACGACTCCGGGCCGTCCACGTCGTGTGCGCCGGTGGTGACCCAGCCGTCGCCGTACCGGACCGCGAGGCGCAGCGCCCGCGGCCCGTTGGCGGCGACCACGAACGGCGTCCGGGGCTGTTGGACCGGGCCGGGGATGCTGCGGGCGTCCACCGCCGAGAACCAGGAGCCGGACCAGGTGGTGGCCGGCGACCGCAGGATCGTGTCGAACAGTTCCAGGAACTCGGCGAAGCGGTCCACCCGCTGCCGCGGGGTGAGCTCCGCGGCGCCCAGCACCGCCGAGTCGAAGCCGATCCCGCCTGCGCCCAGCCCGAGCAGCAGCCGGCCGTCCGAGATGTCGTCGAGCGCCACCGCCTCGCGGGCGAAATGCACCGGGTGACGGAAGTTCGGCGAGGCCACGTACGTCCCGAGACGGATCCGCGAGGTGACCATGGCGGCCGCGGTGAGGGTCGGTACCGAGTCGAACCACGGGCCGTCGATCAGATCGCGCCAGCCCAGGTGGTCGTACGTCCAGGCGTGGTCGAAGCCGTACTCCTCGGCCCGGCGCCACCGCCGGCTCGACTCGGCCCAGCGCTGGTCGGGGAGAATCACGATGCCGATGCGCATCGGCGAAGCGTACCGGGATCGTCAGGCGGTCCGGAGGCCGTCCTGGGAGCCGGGGAAGTCGGTGGCCGCGGTCTCGAACGCCCGCAGCGCCCGGACCAGCTCCTGCTGGGCCTCCGGTGGCATCCGGTCGAGCACGTCGGCGAGGGCTTCGCGGCGGCGCTCCCGCAGGTCGGCGAGAACTCGGCGGGAGGCGGGGGTGAGCAGCAGCCGCACCTCGCGGCGGTCCCGCGGGTCGGCGACCCGGCGCAGCAGCCCGGTCGCCTCCAGCCGGTCGCAGAGCCGGCTGGCCGAGGAGGGCACCACGCCGAGGGTCTCGGCCAGGCGGCTCATGTTGGTGTGCCGGTTACCGGCCACGATGGTGAGCACCCGCAACTGTGCGGGTGGTACGGCGGGGTGCTGCGCCAGCCGCGCCCGATCCAGGACGGCGACCAGCGACTCCACCGACGACTCGACGGTCGTGGCGACTTCGGTGGCACGCTCCATGCCGTTTCCCCGTAATGAGAGTCGCGGACCCATGAGCCTGTACCCCTACCCCGGACTCAGCGCCGCCAATCCAGGCAGACGGTGACCGCGTCATCCTCCGGCTCGGTGCCGGCGTGATAGTCGCGCAGACTCCGCATCACGGTACCCACCGCCTCGGTAGCCGGTTGGAGCCGTGTCCGCCGAAGTGCGCTGAGCAGCGCGGACTCACCGAACGATCGACGCCCGGAGGGCACCGCTCCGTGCACTCCATCGCTGACCACGAGCAGCCGGTCACCCGGCTCCAGCCGGAATCGCTGGATGTCGTAGTGCGCCTCACCGAACATGCCGAACGGCAACTGCTGCTCCAGCTCGACCGGCTTGATGTCACCGGACCGGGCGATCAGGCAGCGGGGCGAGCCGGCGTCGACCGCCGCCACACCGCCACCGACCAGGTCGATCTCCAGCAGCAGGGTGGAGACGTGCGCCGAGCCGCTGTGCCGGGAGTGCACCGCGTCGGAGGCGAGCTCCGCCTGCTCGACGATGTCGGCGCCACACCGGCGCGCGTTGCGCATGGCGTTGACGGCCAGCGAGGTGAGCAGGGCCGCCTCCATCCCGTCGCCGTGGCCGTTGAGCACCGTGACGGTGAGCTGGTCGCCGTCGAGGGACCAGTCGAAGTGATCACCGCGTACGTCGTACGCCGGCTCCAGCTGCCCGGCCACCAGGAAGCGCTCGTCGGCCAGCGATCGGCCGGGCAGCAGGTCCCACTGGAGCTCGGCGGCCATGGTGAGCCGGGCCCGGCGCTGGGCCCGCCGGTAGCGGTCGGTGCTGGTTCCGGCCGCGCGCAGCGCGATGGCCAGTTCGTCGGCGTGTGCCGCCAGTTCCTCGGTGAGTTCCGGTTCGGGGCGCGACGGGAGTTCCAGGCGCAGCACCCCGACCCGCTCGCCCCAGCAGTTCAGCGGGAGGTGCAGGCAGGTGGCACCGCTCGCGGTGGCCTGGGTGTCCGGCCGCTGGCTGCCGAGGCAGCGCAGCACGGCCGGCTCGGTGTCCGGCCCCGGGTCGCCGAGCAGCGGGCAGAGCGCGGAGAGCGTGAGGTCGGGGACGAAGACCTCCACCCGGTCGGCCGCGTAGTGCCGGCGCAGGTGATCGGCTGCCACCTCCGGGAGCCGATCGGGCGGCGCGGCACGCAGCAGGACACCGAGGGGAACCGGGCGGTCGGACAACTCTCACAACTCCTCTCCACAGTGGCAGGTATTTGTTATACGGCAAGCATTTTTGCGCCGGACAGGCCCCATAGGTCCGTCCGGCGCGGGTCAGGACCTCAGGCGAAGGACTTCTCGAAGTGGATCAGGCTTCCCGTGCGCGGACTCGACTGCATGCGCACGTTCTCGCCGAGCGCCTTGATCAGGAAGAGGCCGCGGCCTCGCTCGCTGTGCGCGGGCGGTGAGGCGGCGGCGTCCGCGCCGAGGTCGAAGCCGTTGCCCTCGTCGACCACGTCGATCGCGCAGTGGTCGTGGCCGACGTCGAGGCGCACCTCGAACTTGTCCGCTCCGCTGGCGTGCTTCACCACGTTGGCGCACGCCTCGGTGAGTGCGATCTCCAGATCGGCACCCGCCTGCCGGTCTACTTTCAGGATCGAGAGTGCGCAGCGCAGCAGCCGGCGTACGGCGGGGACGCTGTCCACCTCGCGGGGAAGGTTAAGCCGGACCGACATACGCATGGTTTTTCTGTGCCCCATCCTCCGTTCGATTAACCGCGCGCGGGTGACCGCCTCCCCGATTCGTGTTATCCATGGTCGCCGTGCCCGTCTCCCTTCCCAGGCCGAGACGCGCATGCCCAGGGAAGGCGGAACTATGGCTCGACAGTCCGACACCGCGACGGTGATCGCTGCCCGCGCCGGGGACCCGGCCGCGGTGGATCGACTGGTCGCCGGCTATCTGCCGCTGGTCTACACGATCGTCGGCCGCGCCCTGGAGGGTCACGCGGACGTCGACGACGTGGTGCAGGAGGTCATGCTGCGCGTCCTGCGCAACCTGGGCGATCTGCGTGATCCCGAGTCCTTCCGGTCCTGGCTGGTCGCCATCACCGTGCGCCAGGTGCGGGAACGATTCCGGGCCCGGCCGGCCGCGGTGCCGCTCGACCCCGAGCTGCGCGACCCGGGCGCCGACTTCACCGACCTGGCGATCACCCGGCTGGAGCTCTCCGGTCAGCGCCGGGAGACCGCCGAGGCGACCCGGTGGTTGGACGAGGAATACCGCGAACTGCTCTCGCTGTGGTGGCTGGAGGCCTCCGGCGAACTCACCCGCGACGAGATCGTCGCGGCCACCGGTGTCGGCCGCCAGCACACCGCGGTGCGGATCCAGCGAATGAAGGCCCAGTTGGAGACGGCCCGGGCGGTGGTCCGGGCGCTCAACCGGGCACCTCGCTGCGCCGACCTGATGGTCCTGCTCGACGCCTGGGACGGACGGCCGGGTTCGCTCTGGCGCAAGCGCATCGCGCGGCACACGCGCGACTGCCGCGCTTGCGCGCCGGCCTGGGAAAATCTGGTCGCGGCCGAAAGGCTGCTGACCGGCATGGCGCTGGTCCCGCTTCCGATCAACTTCAACCCCGTTCTCAGTACGGCCACACCTATTAGCCAAATCCAAGCCGTCCCCGTAAAGCTCGCGGCGAAGGCCGGCAGTTCCCTGGCACAGAAGGTGCTCGTGGGAGTGCTCGCCACCGGAGCCGTCGCCGGTGGCGGTGCGGCCGTCGTCGCGTACCGCGCCCCGGCGGAGCCGGTCAATGCGGCAGTGGTCGCCGCGCCCGAGGTCTCCCGCTCGCCGATCGCGCCGCCCACCTCACCGGCCGCGTCGCCGGCGCCGTCGCTCCCGCCCTCCGTCGCACCGTCCCCGTCGAAGTCCGCGAAGCGGACGAGCGCCGCCCCCGCCGCCGCCGCGGAACAGTCCGCCAAGAAGGGCGTCGGGGTGTGGAAGTGCGCCGGGGCGAAGGGTGCGCTCAAGGACGTCGGCGCGGGCTGGTACTACAGCTGGGCGCCGAGCGACGACGAGGTGCCGGGCCCGGCCGGCGTCGAGTTCGTGCCGATGATCTGGGGGAAGGCGAATGTCACCGACGCCACCCTGAAACAGGCGAAGGCCGAGGGCGACGTGCTGCTCGGCTTCAACGAGCCGGACCTGGCCGAGCAGTCGAACATGAACGTCGAGGACGCCCTGGCCGCCTGGCCACGCCTGGAGTCCACCGGAATGAAGCTGGTCAGCCCGGCCGTCGCGTTCGGCGGGGACACCCCGGGCGGCTGGCTCGACCGCTTCATGAAGGGCGCCACCGAGAAGGGGCTGCGGGTCGACGCGATCGCCCTGCACTGGTACGGCTCCGACTTCAGCGCCGCCGCCGTGAACCAGTTCCTCGGCTACGTCGACGCCGTGCACAAGCGGTACGGCAAACCGATCTGGGTCACCGAGTTCGGCCTGATCAACTTCGGTGGGCCGCAGAAGTACCCGAGCGACGCGCAGAAGGTCCGGTTCATCGAGGGCGCCACCACCGGCCTGGAGAAGCGCTCGTTCGTCCAGCGGTACGCCTGGTTCGGGCTCCCGGCCGTCGGGGACAGCGTGGACTTCGGGCTTTACAAGGACGGCAAGACGCCCACCGAGGCGGGGAAAGCCTACCGCGCAGCGGGTTAGGCTGCCTTCATGATTCGGTTCGGGTACAAGGCGTCGGCGGAACAGTTCGCGCCGGCTGAACTGCTCAGGTACGGCATCCTCGCGGAGGAACTGGGCTTCGACTCGGTCTTCATCAGCGACCACCTCCAGCCGTGGCGGCACGACGGCGGTCACGCCCCGGCGGCACTGCCGTGGCTGGGTGCGCTCGCCGCGCGTACCGAAAAGGTGTTGATCGGGACCAGCGTGCTGACCCCGACGTTCCGCTACCACCCGGCTGTGGTCGCCCAGGCCTTCGCCACCCTCGGCTGCCTCGCGCCGGGCCGCGCCGTGCTCGGCGTCGGCTCCGGCGAGTCGCTCAACGAGGTGCTGCTCGGCACGCAGTGGCCGGACGGCAAGGAGCGCTTCGCCCGTCTCAAGGAGGCGGTCCTGCTGATCCAGAAGCTCTGGGCCGAGGACCGGGTGACCTACGAGGGCCAGTTCTACAAGACCGAGAACGCCACCATCTACGACAAGCCCGCGACGCCGGTGCCGATCTACATCGGCGCCTCCGGGCCGGCCGCGACCCGGCTGGCCGGGCGGATCGCCGACGGGTTCATCACGACCAGCGGCAAGGGCCACGGGCTATACACCGACACGCTGCTCCCGGCGGTCACCGAGGGTGCCGAGAAGGCCGGCCGCAAGGTCGACGACCTGGACCTGATGATCGAGGTGAAGGTCTCCTTCGACGCGGACCTGGAGCAGGCGCGCAACGACACCCAGTACTGGGGTGCGCTGGCCCTGTCACCGGAGGAGAAGACCGGCGTCGAGGACCCGATCGAGATGCAGCGCCTCGCCGACGCGCTGTCGGTCGAGCGGACCGCCACCCGGTGGATCGTCTCGTCCGACCCGGAGGAGCACGCGCTGAAGGTCGCGGAATACCTCGACATGGGCTTCAAGCACCTGGTGTTCCACGCGCCGGGCCCGGATCAGGAGCGTTTCCTGCGGCTGTACGCCGGCGAGATCCTGCCGCGCCTGCGCTCCCGCTCCTCCGCATAGGCCGGCTGAGCGGTCACGGCTGGCGGGGGCGGGGAACCGAGCGCAGGTGACCGCTGCGCGGGCCGGTCGGGCCGGTCGCCTCGCCGTTGATCACGCGCAGGTTGGGGCGGCCCTGGAGGCGGCGCCGTCCCGATTCCCGGGGGGTGGCCGCCTCGGTCTCGACCCGGTTGTCCCGCCACCGCCGACGGCTGAACGGTTCGCCGTCGCTGCGGCGGAAGGACGCCGTCGACCCGGCGAACCTGCGGTCGGCGAAGCCGGGATCGCCGGGAAGCGTCCCGCCGTCCCGCCGGTCCAGGCCGGCCAGGACGCGGTCCAGGTTGGGGGCGGGCCAGCCACGGGCACCGTTGACGTACCCGTCCGCGGTGGCCGGCAGGTGCGGGGTGTTGACCAGCGGGTGCGCCGGCTCGGCCACCGGTGACGAGCCGGTGAGGACGACGATGCTCTCCTCGGTTCCGGTGCGGGTGGTCCGGCGCCGGTCGGCGTACTCGGAGACGAGGGCCCGGACGGCCGGCAGCAGCGGTGAGCCGGCCCGGCCGGTCGGTGAGTAGACGCCGGCGGGCAGTTCGGCGACGTGCAGCCGGGCCGTGGTGGTACGAACCGTCAGCAGCGGCTCGACCTCCGGCCCGTCACCGCGTACCGGCTCGGTGCCGGCGACCCGGGGCAGGCCCAGCCGGCCCGCGGTGTCCCGCCAGAACGCCCGGTACCCGAAACCGGGGTCGCTGGGACGGCACCCGAAGAGCACGCTCATCACCCAGAGCAGGACGAGATCCGCACATCGGGCCAGCGGGCCGGCGTCCGGGCCGGCCGGGGCGCCCGGTGCGGTGAGATAGCGGGAGCCGTGGACCACGTCGGCGCCGTCGCGCAGGGCCGCCACGAACCGCGGCACGTCGGCCGGGTCGCAGGTGCCGTCGCCGGGCAGGGTGACCACCACGTCCCCGGTGCTCTCCGCGACGCCGCAGGCGATCGCGTTGCCGGGACCGGTACGCGTCTGCCGGATCACCCGCGCGGCCCGGGGGAGGGGACGGCTGGTGTCCGCGCCGGGGCCGACCACGACGATGATCTCGTGGACCGGTGGAAGGGCGCCGAGCAGCAGGGGCAGCTTGTCAGCCGTGCCCGCCGGAATCACCACGCTTACCGAGGGTGAAGCTGGACGATCACCGGGGCGACCCTGAACTGTCATCTTGGTGCGGCTCCCGGCTCGGTGTAGGTGCCTTGTCAAGCTACCGGCCTGCACCGCGCCGGCAACCGGCCAGACGGTTGATGGTGATCATCTCAGTGGGCCGAACCCCCTCATCAAGATCGTCTATCGTGGCGGCATGATTACTGTGCGTACGGGTTGGTAGGGTGATCGATGTGAAACCGAGCGGCATCAAGGCGGTCGTCTTCGACCTGGACGGGGTCATCATCGACACCGAGGAGGTCTGGGAGGAGGTCCGCCGGGGTTACGTGGCCGAGCACGGCCGCGAGTTCCTGCCGGACACCCAGGACCGGATGATGGGTATGAGCACCGGGGAGTGGTCCGCGCACCTCGCCGACGAGGTGGGCGTGCCGCGTACCGCCGAGCAGGTCGCCGCCGACGTGCTGGGCCGGATGGCCGCGCGGTACCGGGAGGCGCTCCCGCTGATCCCCGGCTCGGTCGAGGTGGTCCGGGCCCTCGGCGCCCGCTACCGGCTCGCGCTGGCCAGCTCGTCCGCGCGGATCCTGATCGACCAGGTGCTCGAGACCGCCGGGCTGACCGGTGAGTTCGAGGTGACGCTGTCCACCGAGGAGGTTCCTCGTGGCAAGCCGGCGCCGGACGTCTACCTCACCGCGGTGGCCGGGCTCGGGCTCACCCCGGCCGACTGCGTGGCGATCGAGGACTCCAGCAACGGGCTCCGCGCGGCCGGCGCGGCCGGGCTGACGGTGATCGCCGTCCCGCACGGTGTGTACCCGCCGGCCGCCGATGCTCTGGCCCAGGCGAAACTCGTGGTGGACAGCATCACCGAGGTGACTCCGGAGGCGGTCGCCCGCCTGGTGTGAAAGATCTTCGATCCGGGTATCTGCCGGGCCGACTTTCTCGGAGGTGGGCCCGTGGATGGACTCCGGCTCGACGTGAGCTTCGTCGACTATCTGATTCTCACGATCTATTTCGTCACGGTGCTGGGCGTGGGGTTCGCCGCCCGGCGCGCGATCAAGAGCAGCGCCGACTTCTTCCTCTCCGGGCGCTCGATGCCCGCCTGGGTCACCGGTCTGGCCTTCATCTCGGCCAACCTGGGCGCCCTCGAGGTCATCGGGATGTCCGCCAACGGCGCCGAGTACGGCATGATGACGGTCCACTACTTCTGGATCGGCGCCGTACCGGCAATGGTCTTCCTGGGCATCGTGATGATGCCGTTCTACTACGGCTCCAAGGTCCGCAGCGTGCCGGAGTTCCTGCGGCTGCGCTTCAACCGGCCGACGCACCTGTTCAACGCGCTCAGTTTCGCGGTGGCCCAGGTGCTCATCGCCGGCGTCAACCTGTACGCACTGTCCCTGATCCTGCAGGCCCTGCTCGGCTGGCCACTCTGGTTGTCGATCGTGGTCGGCGCCGCCATCGTGCTGGCCTACATCACCCTGGGCGGGCTCTCCTCGGCGATCTACAACGAGGTGCTCCAGTTCTTCGTGATCGTGGCGGGCCTGCTGCCGATCACCATCATCGGCCTGGTCAAGGTCGGCGGCATCGACGGCCTGTTCGACAAGGTGCGCCAGTCCCCGCTCGGCGAGGCCGGCCTGCACACGTGGGCGGACACCGGCGGCACCGACAACCCGCTCGGCGCGCACTGGATCGGCATCGTGTTCGGGCTGGGCTTCGTGCTCTCGTTCGGCTACTGGACGACGAACTTCGCCGAGGTGCAGCGGGCGCTGAGCGCCAAGGACATGAACGCGGCGCGGCGTACGTCGATCATCGGCGCCTTCCCGAAGCTGCTGGTGCCGGCGATCACCATCATCCCCGGTCTGATCGCGCTGGTGACCATCCAGGGGCTGGGCGCCGAGGAGGGCGACCTCATCTACAACAACGCGATCCCGCTGCTGATGCGCGACCTGCTGCCGAACGGCGTGCTGGGAGTGGCGGTGACCGGCCTGGTCGCGTCCTTCATGGCCGGCATGGCGGCCAACGTGAGCGGGTTCAACACCGTCTTCACGTACGACATCTGGCAGACCTACGTCCGCCGCCACCGCAGCGACGGGTACTACCTGCGGGTCGGCCGGATCGCGACGATCGCCGGCATCGTGGTCGGCATCGGCACGGCGTTCATCGCGGCCGGCTTCAGCAACATCATGAACTACATCCAGGCGCTGTTCTCGCTGTTCAACGCGCCGCTGTTCGCCACCTTCATCGTCGGCATGTTCTGGAAGCGGATGTCCGCGTGGGCCGGCTTCTGGTCCCTGCTGCTCGGCTTCCTCGCCTCGCTCACGCTCTACATCCTGCACCTGACCGAGGTGGTGCACTTCAACTCGGACCTGGAGGAGAGCTTCTGGGGAGCGGGTCTCGCCTTCGTGACCGCGGTCGTGGTGGCGCTGATCGTCACGCCGTTCACCCCGGGCAAGCGGGACGACGAACTGCGCGGCCTCGTCTACGGCCTGGGCGGCCCGACCACCTCCGGTGAAGTGATCATCGCCTCCGAGAAGGTCTGGTGGCGTAATCCGGTTCTGCTCGGCTTCATCGCCCTCGCGCTGGCCGTCCTCCTGTACATCCCCGTCTGGTGAGGAGACACCCGATGACCGACAAGGATGAGGAGAAGGTGGCGACCGCCGCCCGGCTCTTCGACGTACGCACCGTGATCGGTGGCCTGTTCCTGATCTACGGCTTGATCGTCACGCTGATCGGGCTCTTCGACGGCGAAACCGAGCTGGACAAGGCGGAGGGCGTACGGATCAATCTGTGGATGGGTCTGGGGATGCTCGCGCTCGGGCTGCTCATGCTGCTCTGGCTCAAGCTCAACCCGCCGGGGCCGCCGCGGGACCCGGACGTCGAGGACGAACTGCCGCCCGACGAACGGGCCGCCCGCGAGTCTTGATGGCCGGAACGGTGTTGCCCGGGTGCTGTCTCGTTGCAGGTCACCGAATCTTCAAGAGGCGCATCCGGACAACCGATAACGGGGGCATGTCATTTCTCGCCCCCATCAGCAGCGTCACCGGCTCCGGCGGCCGCCGCGGCGCCGCCTGGCAGATCCAGTTGCGTGTCGACTTCGTGGTCAACAAGGTCATGCAAACCCACCGCGGACAGAGTCAAGATCTCGTAAAGGAGGTCATCCAGAACCAGCTACGCATTTACGGCGTGGTGCCCAACGTCCGGCAGGTCGCGCAGTACGCGAGCGCCATCTCCTCGTTGCCACCCAACGGCTGATCGTCATCGCGCTGGGAATCGCAGGATCCGATCGTCCCCGTCACGCCGGTCGCCGCGGCCGTCGGTGTTCGAAGTGGTCAACCACAGCGAACCATCCGGCGCCACGGCGACCGTGCGCAGCCGGCCGTATCTCCCGGTGAACTCGGCCCTGGTCCGCCCGCCACCCAGCGGTACGGTCCACAGCCGCTCCCCGCGCAGCGCGGCGACGTACAGCGTGTCCCCGGCGACCGCGGCTCCGCTCGGGGACGCCTCGTCGGTGGTCCACTGGACGATCGGATTGACGTACCGGTCGTCGTCGCCGCGGCCTTCCACCTCGGGCCAGCCGTAGTTCTTGCCCTTCTCGATGACGTTCACCTCGTCCCAGGTGTTCTGCCCGAACTCGATGCCGTACATCCGGCCCTGACCGTCCCAGGCCAGGCCCTGCACGTTGCGGTGTCCCAGGGTCCAGACCGGGGAGCCGTCCCACGGGTTGCCCGGCGCCGGCTCGCCGTCCGGCGTGAGCCGCAGGATCTTGCCGCTCGGATCGTCCCGGTCCTGTGAGCGCGGTTCCTCGCTGGCGTCCCCGGTCCCGACGTAGAGCATCCGGTCCGGCCCGAACGCGATCCGGCCGCCGTTGTGCCGCGGCCCCTTGGTGATGCCGTCGAAGATGACTTCGGCCGCTCCGCCGCCCAGCTTGAACCGGACGATCCGGTTGTCGTCCGCCGCGGTGAAGTAGGCGTACACCAGCTCGGTCTCGGCGTAGTCCCCGGCGACCGCGAGACCCAGCAGGCCACCCTCGCCGCCCGCGTCCACGCCCGCCACCCGGTACACCTCCCGCGGCTGCGCCCCCGGTTTCACCTGGAGGACGCGGCCGGTGTTCCGTTCCGCCGCCAGCGCGCTGCCGTCCGGCAGGAAGGCGAGACCCCACGGCACGTTCAGCCCGGTCGCCACCGTCTCCGGGGCGGACAGGTCGGGTGTGCCGCGGGGGACCGGCGCGGCGGCGGTCGTGGACGGGAGCGCCGAAACCGAGGGGACCGGCTGCACGGTGGGCGGGGTTGCGTCGCCGTTGGAGGAGCAGGCGGCGAGCAGCACGACGCCGGTCGCGGCGAGAACCAGCCGGGCGGATTCCATCCGTCAACGGTGCCACGATCTAGCCACTCCGGCTGGCCTCGCGCTGGTCAATCCGCGTTAAATGTGGCTGTTTGCCGGATTCGGCGCCGCGATGAGGCCCAAGATGGGGGCCGCGCGGTGCGGTGGCCGCGAGGGCGGAGATGAGGTTTTGCGAGCTTTGGCACGGCCGGTCACGGCCGCGATCCTCACTCTCACCACCCTGTTCGGGTACGCGCCACAGCCGGCCCGCGCCGATCCGGGAGTGGGCGTGCCGCCACGCACCCGGTACGACAGCGTCACCACGATCGCCTGGGAGCCCTGCCCCGAGGACGAGCGGACGCAGTGCGGGACGATGCACGTACCGGTCGACTGGACCCGGCCGTACGGGCCGCGGATCGACGTGTCCCTGGCTCGCCGCCCGGCCGCCGACCCGTCGCGGCGGCTCGGGGTCCTCATGGTGAACCCCGGCGGCCCGGGCGTCTCGGCGGTCAACATGGCCCTCGACACCAGCTTCTTCAACGCCGAGGTGTCCGAGCGGTTCGACATCGTCGGCCTCGACCCGCGCGGGGTGGGCCGCAGCGCACCGGTCCTCTGCGATCAGAAGCTGGTCGACGAGAAGCCGTCACCGCTGCCCACCACCGAGGCCGAGTTCGACGCGATCGCCACGTTCAACCAGCGGCTGGCCGCGGACTGCTCGGCGCGTTCCGGGCCGGCCTTCCATCACGCGGACTCGGTCAGCGTGGTCCGCGACATGGAGGCCGTGCGCATCGCCCTCGGTGAACCGCAGATCAACTTCTACGGCGCCTCGTACGGCACGCTGATCGGGCAGCTCTACGGCGAGTTCTACCCGCAGCGGCTGCGCGCCCTGGTCCTGGACAGCGTGATGGACCACAGCGTGGGCGTCGACGACTTCCTGACCCAGTCGGCCGACGCCGCGCAGGACGCCTTCGACGAGTTCATCGCCTGGTGCGCCCGGGACAACCGGTGCGTGCTGCGCGGCCAGGACATCCCGGCGATGTGGGCGGCGCTGATGAGACGGGCCGCGGCCGGAACCTTGGTGGACCCGTACGACCCACCGAACCGCCTGCGGGTCTGGGATCTGATGTCATCGGCGTTCAGCGCCTTCTACGACCCGCAGTGGTACTCCTTCGCGCACTACCTGAAGGAGGCGTCCCAGTCGAAACCGGCCGGGCGGCGGGGCCGCATGCCGGTCGACCTGACCCCGCACAGCTTCCCGGCCGTGGTCTGCCAGGACTGGTCGCTGCCGGTCGGCGGGTTCACCGGATACCGCGACCGGCTGCGTGCCCTCGCCGCCCGGGCTCCGCAGATCCTCGGCTCGCCGCTGGCCCTGACCGCCGTGGCCGGTTGTCTCGGCTGGCCGACCCGGCCGGTCAACCCGCAGCGCGCGGTCCAGCCGGCGGCCGGCCCGGTGCTGCTGGTCAACGCGCGCCATGACCCGGCCACCGCACACACGTGGGCGAAGCAGGTCGCCGGGCAGCTGGGGCCGTCCGCCCGGCTGCTCACCTACGAGGGGTGGGGGCACGTCACCTACTCCCACAGCAAGTGCGTGAGCGAGGCGGTGGATCGCTATCTGATCGACCTGCGCCTGCCCGCGGCCGAGGCGAGCTGCCCGGCCATCGAGCCGGAGCCGTACGGCGTCGGCTGAGCCCACCGGTTGTGTCCAGCCCCGATCACGGGTAGGCAAAGTATTGACAACCGACACTGTCCGACCTGGAGGGCCGATGCGGTTCCTGCCCGCACTGACAGCGCTGTCACTGACCACCATGGGGGTCGTGGTCGCCTCCCCGCCCGCCACCGCGGGCGGCAACCCGGCCCTCGGCCCGACCGCCACCGGATACGGCGGCGCGGTCGCCACCGTCGACGCCAACGCCACCGCGGTCGGCCTGGACGTGCTCCGGCGCGGCGGCAACGCGGTCGACGCCGCCATCGCGGCCGCCGCCACGCTCGGGGTGACCGAGCCGTTCTCGGCCGGGATCGGCGGCGGCGGCTTCTTCGTCTACTACGACGCCAAGCGGAAGAAGATCTCCACCATCGACGGGCGGGAGACGGCCCCGGCCTCGGCCACCGAGAGACTCTTCATCGACCCGGCCGACGGGTTGCCGTACGACTTCAACGAGGCGCGGGTCAGCGGGCTGTCGGTCGGCGCGCCCGGCACGCTGGCCACCTGGGAGTCGGCCGCCCGCAAGTGGGGCACCCGGTCGCTGTCCAGCCTGCTCCAGCCGGCCGCCCGGGTCGCCGAGGAGGGTTTCGTCGTCGACGCGACGTTCAACCAGCAGATCGCCGCCATCGCGCCCGCGTTCGGCCAGTTCAGTTCGACCAGCGAGCTCTACCTGCCCGGCGGCGCGCCTCCGGCGGTGGGCAGCATCCAGCGCAACCCGGATCTCGCGGCCACCTACCGGCTGATCGCGCGCAAGGGCACCGATGTCTTCTACCGCGGGGCGATCGGTGCGGATCTGATCGAGACGGTGCAGAACCCGCCGATCGCCGACGATCCGATCGGCGACTGGGCGTACCCGATCCGGCCCGGCGCCCTGACCCGTGCCGACCTGGCCGGTTACCGGCTGCGCTACCCGGATCCGGTGCGCTCCGACTACCGCGGGCTGACCGTCTACGGCATGAACACGCCGTCCAGCGGCGGCACCGCGGTCGGTGAGGCCCTGAACATCATCGAGAAGGGCCTGCCGGCGTCCGCCTCGACCACCGAGAAGCTGCACTACTACCTGGAGGCGTCGGCGCTCGCCTTCGCCGACCGCAACCGGTACGTCGGCGCGGACACCCCGCAACGGACCATCCGGCGGCTGCTCTCGGACCGCTGGGCGGCGCAGCGGGCCTGCCAGATCGACCCGGGCAAGGCGCTCACCAAGCCGGTTCCGCCCGGTGACATTACGGCCACCGGCTGCACCCCGGCCACCGTCGGCGGACCGGCCGAGCAGGGACAGAGCACCACCAACCTCACCGTCGCCGACAAGTGGGGCAACATCGTCGAGTACACGTTCACCATCGAGGCCACCGGCGGCAACACCATGGTCGTGCCGGGCCGCGGCTTCGTCCTGAACAACGAGCTGACCGACTTCAACTTCGCCCCGACCCAGGGCGACGCGCCCGACCCCAACCTGCCCGGCCCGGGCAAGCGACCGCGCAGCTCGATGTCGCCGACCATCGTGCTCTCCGACGGCAAGCCGTTCCTCGCCCTCGGCTCGCCGGGTGGCGCGACCATCATCACGACCGTGCTTCAGATGATCCTCAACCGGGTCGATCTGGGCATGACCCTGCCGGAGGCGATGGCCGCACCGCGAGCCTCGCAGCGCAACACCGCCGGCATCCAGGCCGAGCCGGCGTTCCACACGCGGTACGGGCCGGCGCTCACCGCACTCGGCCACACCTTCGCTCCCGATGTGGCGGAGCTGGGCGCGGCGACCGCCATCGAGTTCACCAGGGGCGGCGGCTTCATCGCCTCGTCCGAACCGTCCCGCCGGGGCGGTGGTGCGGCCGCGGTGGTCCGCCCGGCCCGCTAGCTGTGATGTCCAGCCAGGTTGTTCAACCGGGTGATGGGTGCCAGCTTGCCGATCGCGGTGTGGGGCCGGTGGTGGTTGTAGTCGTGCAGGAAGCCGGGTAGGGCAGCGCGGCGAGTTTTTTCGCTGGTGTAGTGCTTGGCGAAGGCCCAGCCGTCGGCCAAGGTGCGGTGGAAGCGTTCGATCTTGCCGTTGGTCTGCGGCCGGTAAGGGCGGGTCTTCTTTACCGTGATGCCGAGCTCGGCGCAGGTCGTGGCCCAGAGCCGGGATTTGTAGGCGGAGCCGTTGTCGGACAGCACACGGCGGGTGGTGACGCCGCGTTCGGTGAACCAGGCGACCGCGCGGCGGAGCACGCTGG
>NZ_JADQTO010000053.1 GCF_015704865.1 Actinoplanes aureus
TGCTCCCTTCCTAAAGATCCTTCCTGATCTGCACAGCGGCATGGCTGGGTCGTGGACGCAAAAGGCCGGTGACGCGACGCTGCGGGCTTCCTCATATCCGGATCCACGGCGTCCTGCCTGCCGACGAATGTCCGTGCCGGCCAGGGGGCGTTCCGGGTATCACCCACGCGTTCGCCTTCCTGCGGCTACTGCCGGGCAGCGACCACGACAAGCACGCGGAGATCCTGACGTAATACGCCACCAACTCGCCGTGCTGCACCGCCAATTCGGCGAACAACGGGTCCGGTTCGAGCCGGCCGATCGGGCATGGCCGGCCGTGCTGCTGCGCCTGCGGGTGCGCATCGATCCGGCCCCCGGAGCGGGCTGCCACCACCTGGGCGCAGTTCCTGCGCTCGCAGGCCGAGGGGCTGCCGGCCGCGGACTTCCTCGAAACGATCACACTGACCGGCACCCGCATGTACGTCCTCGGTCAGCGACCACCAGCCGCCGGATCCGGATCCTCGGCGCCACCGCGCACCCGACTGCGGCATGGGTGACCCAGGCCGCTCGCAACCCGATGATGGACCTGGAGGACACGGGATGCCCGGTGAAGGGCCTCATCTGCGACCAGGACGGCGAACACCCGGCCCAGTTCGACACGGCCCTCACCGACGCAGACATCAACGTTGTGCTCAGCGGGCGTCCGAATGCCCGGATGAGCGCGGCGATGGAGCGATAGATGCGGATTTCCCGCCGCCAACTGCACGACCGGATTTTGATCTTCAACCGCCGACGTCTGCTGCACTCGCTGCGCGAGTACGAGCACGCCGCTCGACCTGCCCGTACGACATTCTCGGCAGGTACACCGTCGTCCAAACTCGGGCGAACGTATCGCTGCACCGGGGAGAGAGTTTCGGGGGACGGTTCAAAATAGAACAGGCAAGGCAAAAGCCCTGATCAGCATTCCTGCTGGTCAGGGCTTTTTAATGGTCGGGCTGACAGGATTTGAACCTGCGACCCCTTGACCCCCAGCATTTAGAGGGCCCAGCGACGTGCTAACAAACGTTTTACCAGGTCACTCAAAAGTATACTCGGCCGAGTAAAGGGGTCCACGCCAGTCGCCCATTTGGAGCTCTCCACATCCTATATGACCTGGACTTTTGTTGCCGCCGTTCTGTCAGACGCCCCCTACTGCCGTCCGTGCCTGGCTCCGGATCGCCTGAGTGGCGGCCTGATCGTGTCGGGCGGCATCGCGGGAAACGGACCGGCTCCCGTCACCCATCGCGGCGCGGCGGTGTCCTGGTTGCCGAAGGGTCGGGTTTCTTTCCTGGCAGCCGTGCAATGACGATGTATCTGGGGTTGTCTTCCTCTTCGCGCTGCACCTGCTCGACCCACATGTTCGAGTACAGGTCCGGGGCGCCTGTCGGTGGCGTTGTGAGGTCGAGAACTAAAAGAATTGCGAAGGCTATGTCAGTGTCGGTGTAGACGGCTGCTTGACCTGCGTAGCTTCGGAGTCCATCTTTACTTGCGTCTGTCGTCTCGCGTTTGCATTCAACGCAGAAGCTGACGTTCCTGAATTTGACCAGTACGTCGGCCCGACCGCGACCGCGGTCTATAGTTTCGGCTTGGGCGACGTTGTAGAGCGGCCCCTGAGAGATCCATTCCTTATAGTCTTGGTGGAAGGGCTTCTCCAAGGCTGCGGCCGAGTTCGGCGTCGTCCTAAGGTAGGCGGTCCGTTCGCCGCCCATGGTTGCGCCGATATTGTGGCGGCTGACTAGGAAGAGCATGGTTTGCTGGAGCAGCATTTGGAATGGGCCGGCGCTTGCTCCGATCCAGTCCGGTGAGGCGGCCAGCTGCCGTTGGAGTTCGCCGAGTTTGGTTTCGATCTTGATGTTGCCTGTTTCGGCTTCGGCGATCTTTGCGTTCCACAGAATGGATTCGATGGCTTGTTGCAGCCGAGCTGGGACGTTATTTACAAGTTCGATTGCGTCTTCAATACCGAAGTGGTGTAGAACCGCCGGTAGGCGGCTGAGCTCTTTTCCCAGGCCATCACGCTTCCCTGCTGCGGGTGCCGCGTCGGGTGATGGTTGGCTGCAGCGAAGGGCCTGGTGGACAGCAATGTGGAGGCGCTGGGTGGAGGGATCGTCTGCGAAGGTTGGATCATGGGCAAGGGCATGGTCCAGGACGGCGAGCCGGGCCTTGTCGTCGATGAAGGCGCTTTCGATTGTTGGCCGTATGAGTAGCTCTATGCCGTGGGGGTCGTTCGAGTCGGCGTGCACGGCGAATGATCTCGCGGCTTGGTATGCGTCGCGGAGTGCTGCGATGGCTTGGCTTGGGTGATACCAGCAGTCGCTTGTGAGTGGTTCGGCGGCCGTAGTGAGGGTTTCGGCGAGTTGGAGCCAGGCAGTTTCGGCTTCGGCTCGCGCCCAGGACCATGGGGGTAGGTAGCCTCCGGAGAGCCAGGCTTGGTGGTGGGTGACCGCGTCACGGAGTCGGTTCGCGGCGGCGCGGAGTGGGGCTGTGTCGGCTCGCTGGAAGGCCATGATCGCGTCGAGTGCGGCTGCGTAGGTTTGGGCGTCGTGGCGTGCTTCGTCGGTTGCTTCGACGGCGGCGAAGCCAGTGCGGGCTTGCGCGAGGGCGTGTACGAGCTGGTCCTGGTTGTCAGCGTCGAGTGCTCTACGTAGGTCGGCCAGCGCTGTTTCGAATCCTGCGTCTGCTTCCGCGTCGGGGATGCCGGTGAGGCGGTGCAGGAGAGTGAGCAGGTCGTCGTCGGGAAAGTGCTCGTGGGCGAGGCCGGCGATTCTTGGTAGGCGCTTGGTCATCTCGGTGGGCGCGTTGGTGACGATGTCGGGCAGCTCGGTTAGCAGTGCTAGCAGGCGGTGCGGGCGGAGGATCTGCGTTGTGCACAGGTGCAGCCAGAGTTCCAGTGCGGTTGCGCCGATAGCGGCTGTGGTTTCGTCGGCTTCCGGGTCGGTGCCGGCTTCGGCGCGCTGTTGAAGCACCCGTTCGAGTGGTCTGCCGAGGCGGGTGGTCAGTGACGGGTAGCGGATCAGCCGGGTGGTGGCGCTGAGGTAGGACGAGTAGCGGTCATGTTCTGCGAGTCCGTGCAGGATCGCTTTGTCGATTAGATGGCGTGCTGATTCGTCTACTGTCTGGTTTTCTCGGCCGGCGATGTCGATGAGGTAGGGGAATAGCGGGCTGGGGGCAAGGTGGGTGGCGTCGGCTGCGACGGCTGGCAGGCCGCCGAGGTCTGCGGCGCGGGGGCCTGCGTGAAGTTCGTCGGCGGTTGCTTGTAGTGCCCATGCTTGCAGGGATGCGGTGATCGCTTGGTTCATTCCGCACCCCCTACGTCGGGTTAGAGCATATATGCGCTGATCTAGTAGAGATGTGTGCGGTCTGCTCCGGCGAAGATCTTGTCGGCGGGGAAGGTTTCCCAGATTTCGTCGCGGGCGGTGGCCAGGATGATCTGCACACCTTCGTCCTCGCCGAGGCTGCGGAGTTCGTCAAACAGGGTTTGGACATCGCCTTTGACGATCTCGACGTCTGCGGGTGAGTCGATGACGAGCAGGCCGGGGTGTGAGTGGATGCCGTGGCGCCGGCCGACGCGAATCAGGCTTACCACGACGGCGATGCGAAGGCGAAGTCGTTCGCCGGGTCCGAGTCTCCTGAACGGAGTGGTGCGTGTGTTGTCGGATTTGAGGGCGTTGACTCTGCCGGCGAGGTCCAGCTTGACCGACTTGAGGTTGGTGATGCCGAGTTGCCGGGCGAGAGTGATGATCTCGGCGTTCAGTTCGTCGAACAGCTCGCGTGTCGCGTCAGTAGCGATCTTGTTGAGAGTGGCCTTGGCTGCGGACAGGATGCGTTCGGTTTCGTCGTCGGCGGGTGTCTGGTCGCCGAGCTTCGAGACCACTTCGAGAGCGCCTTTGAGTCGCGCGACCTCGGTTTCAGCCGCCCGTAGGTCTGCCAGGTAGTCGGCGTAGCCCTGTTCGTGTTCGGCGGCCGCTGTCGCTTGGTCTGCGAGGGCCTCCGCCTGTGACAGTGCCCTTTTGAGTGATTTCATCGCGGAGTCGGCGCTGTTCTCGGCCGATCGTGAGGCGGTGAGGCGGTGCTGTAGTGCGTCGAGGAGTTCTTGGCGATCGTCGTCGTCGACGCTCTCGATGTGCAGCGGGCTCGCGCATACCGCGCATCGATGTTGCTGAGCCTCTCGCTGGCGCCGATTCTCGCTGATGTCGGTTTCGCAGCGGGGACAGGAGTGCGGGTCGAGCGCGGCGAACAGGGTTCGGGCGGCTGCTGATTCTGATGCTCTTCGAAGCGAGCGTTCGTCTTGTATGCGGGCTTGCCGGGCTCGCTCGTATGCGTCTTGTGCGCGGGCTAGCTGACGTTGAAGGGGAAGGAGTGCGCGGGTTGACTCTTGGGCCTCCCTGAGCCGGGCAGGAAGATCGGGCCGGGTGGAGCGTATGGAGTCGAGGCGGGATTGGGCTCGGGCGAGTTCGTCGTGCAGCGGCTGCCATTGCTGTGTGCGTACGGCTGCGTCCGCGGTTGCGCGTCGGGCGGCGTGTCGGCTGGCCTGCAGGTTCTCCTTGGCGGAGACGTCCGCGCCCATGACTTCGGCGGTGAATGGGACGTCGAGGAAGACCTGCATGTAGCGGGTGGGCAGTTGGCCGAAGGCGGTGCGGCCGAAGAGCACGGAGTCGCTGCCTGACGCCAGGGCGATGACGGAGAAGTAAGCGGGCCAGCCGTGGGTCTGGACACTGCCGTCGCGGGCCCCGTCTTCTTCGGTGGCGCCGGGTGTGGCACTGAAGACGTGCAGCGGTGGCAGGGCGAGGCGTTGAAGCATGAAGCGGCTTACCAGTGCGGCGTATGCGTCCTGGTTGTCGACCGTTTCCACGATGCGCACGCCTGACCCGGCTTCGGCGTCAGTCGGAAGGGCAGCGAGTTGCTCGGTCCTGTCGGCTGTCAGCAGCGCGGCTTCGCGGAGGGTTCCGTTCTGGAGGTTGAGGCGGAAGGAGACGGGGACCGTGGCGACTTCTGCGTCGAGGCGGATGTAGTGGAACCACCGGCGGGTGTCTGACCGCTCGTAGGTTTCGTCGGGTTCGCCGCGTAGCGGCCAGGTCAGTGCCCAGAGAATGGTTGACTTGCCGGCGGAGTTGATGGTGCTGGCTACTGCCCAGGCTCCAGGGCCGAGGGTGACGTCCCATTCGAAGGGCCCGTCGGAGCCTTCCGTGGTACCGGTCTTCTCACCGCGAACGTAAAGGCGGTGAATGACGAGGCTACGTTGTGCCGGAAGTGGCCGGGTGAGGGTGACGCCGGCGTCTGCCAGTACAGATCGGACGGCTTCCTCGGCGGCTCCAGCGGCTTGCGCGATGTTGTTGAGTAGTTCGCCTTCGTTGGGCACGTTGTGGATCATGCGGGGGCCGCCGCGTTCGGCTTCATCTCAGCGAGGCGCTGTCGGGCCCGTTCGGCGATGGACGCGATTTCTTCGTTCAGGCCCGTCCCCGCATAGTCCCTTTGGAGGTATTGCCTCTTTCGTAGGGCTGTGCCGGTCATGCCGGTTCCTTGCGCCAGTGCTACGACCAGTTTGGTTCGTTTTCCGTACCATGCCAGGTTGGGGAAGTCTTCGACACAGGATCGTGCGGTTTGTCGGCCCCTGGTCGTCAGGAAGTAGTCGTAGTGGCGGACGCGCTGGTCGGTGCGAGAGGAGCGCACAACGGCCAGACCGGCGACGGACAGCACGCTCATGGGCATGTCCAATGGTTCGTAGGCACCGAACTTGAACCGCAACATCGGAATCTGGCGGAGCTCTGGCTCGTCGGAATCGAGGATCTGCGCAGCGAGTCTCAGTAGCACCGGCTCACCGCTCTTCTCATACTCGGTGAGGAGTTCGTCGGCGAGGTAGTCGGGGTAGCGCAGCCAGAAGTCGAGCTTCTGCAGGAGTGTCTGCGTCCGCACGACGCCCACAGCGGTGGCTGGTGCCGTGTTCGCCTCGCGGAGATCTATGTCGGTGACTGCGGCGTCGAGTAGGAGCAGCAGCCGAACCGCATCGAAGAACGGATCTCCGTCACCGGCGGTAGTCCCCATGGGATGGAACGTAACGGAATCAATGCTTCACGCCTAGACCCGATTCTGTCGCGGCCGATATGTCGGCTCGGGCGTCCTGGCCGCGGTTGCCGGGATCATGCGGTGTGCCGGACGAGGACGTGGTGCGGTCGCGGCAGGACGGGGCACTCGATCCGGTGGCGTGAATCTTGCCGGTTCGCGGGATCCTTTGGCATCAGTCTGCAGCGGTAGCGGTCATCAGGTCGATTGGCGGGCCCCGATTTGCGGTACACGGGCGTGCCGGGGCCGAGAGACGGTCGGGTCATGGCACAGGCCGTCGCGCCTGTTGACGCACGAGCGCATCGAGCTTCACCGCGCAGAAATAGGGGGATGGCGCCGCGCCAGGGCCGCGCGAGTTGCCCAAGAGCGCGAGGCCGGCCGCCCAGTCGCCGACATCGCCGCCGAAGGGCGTCGCCCAGCAGGTGGCGTACGAACTGATCCGGGAGGCGCGGGAGGAATCCTGAGTGGATCTGGCCGGGTTCAGGGCGCGAACATTTTCTCGTGTGTCGTTCTCGATATACGCGTACAGTGATGGCGTGTCCAGCAACTGGCCGCGCCTGACACAGCCAACCTTGGCTGTGCTCGACGTGCTCACCCACGCCAGCGACGAAGACCCGGTCTACGGACTTCGCGTCTGCGACGAAGCGGATCTTGGCCCCGGCACTGTGTACCCGATCTTGGAGCGCCTCGCCGAGATCGGCTGGATCGAATCGTGGCAGGAGGCGGAACAGCCGTCTGGTCGCCCACGCCGTCGCTACTACCGGATGACCGGCGTTGGCCGACTTCAACTCGCCGAGGCCCGCGCCGCCCGTGCAGCGCGCCGTCGTCGCTGGGCGCCGTTTACGCCGAAGGTTGAAAGCGGCGGGGCATCGTGAACGAGTTCTTCCATGAAGATCGCGCCGGTGAAGACCACTGGCAATGCATCGCCAAGGCTAGGAACAAGGTCTTCGCCGCGATTGTTGGCCTGGTCTGCAGCATTGTCGTGATAGCAGTGTTGACCTTGATTGCCAACGCACTGGAACGGGAGATCGTTGGGTCCTTCTGGTCCTCTGCGCTAAGCACGGCGATGCTGGCGGTCAGTGTGGCGGTCGGTGCCCTCCTGGTGGCTCTCGTGATCGTCTCCCTGGGGTACATCGTCGGCCCCACCGGGCCGAAGCGGCGTGCTAGAAAGCCCCTGGCCGGAGCGCGGAGCCGGCTCATCGGGGGCGTCATCACGGTGGCCGCGGTTGTTGCCGGTCCGCGACGCGCCAGCGACGCCGAAACATGGTCGGCGCACCTGCTTGGCCATCCTGGCGATCGGGCTCTTAACAGGCGGCAACAGTTGCGTGCCGGCGCGGGCTTCCTCGCCGCAGCGGTCAGGATGCGCGCCCAGGACGCGCGGCGGCAGGCGTGCCGGCCGCTGGACTGGCTGGTTACCACGGACGACCGGCTCAGCTGGCTCGTCGTGCTGGTCACTGCAGTGCCTGTCGTGTGCCTCCATGGGGCCGGCGGTTGGGCGAAGGTATGGGAGGACCTGGAACAGGTCGGTGTGGTTGCGACGTTCGCCACGGCGGCGGCGTACGGGTGGCGCCGCATTCGCGGCATAACGGCCCCAAAGCCCAAGCCGCGGACAACATCAGAGACGCCCGACCAATGAGCCCCGTTGTACCCGATCTGAACGCTTGCCGGGAGGCAGCCCGGGCGGTGCGGGCAACGCCGTGTTGGCCGCACGTCAGGGATGCGGTGCGCCCGCCCGGCGTCGGCATCCACCGATCCCGTCCACCGCTCGGCCTGTTGCTTTATGTGGCCGCCTGGGACGGTCGTCTGGTCTGGCGGTCCGCCGACGAGTTTGCACTGATCCAGCCGCCGATCGCCCGCGGCAGGGATTGGGCGCGCAGCGCCGCCGGGCGCACTTGGCTCGGCCGCCTGGATCGCTGGTGGGACCACCTGGTGTTCGGCGTCCCACCGTTCCTGCTGCTCACCGCGAGCGTACCGGCGGCGTTTGTCCCCGTGGTGGGCCCGCGGGTCGCGCTCCTGCTGGTCGGCATCGCGTTGCTGTACATCCTGGCGCAGGTGACCGTCGGGCTCATCCTGCGTTCCGTCAACCGGATGTGGGGCACGTCCGGCGACAGCGTCCGCGGTCTGCACTGGACTGTGGTCCTGGTCCACCTGACCGACCCGGCGAACGCCGATCGGCTGCTGCGGGCCGCTCTCGACCAGTCGCAGTACCTGACGAGGACGAACATCCGGCCGGACGTGGCCGAGGGCACTCACGCCCTGATGTGCCTGGAGCGCGCGGTCACCACCGTGGAGGCCCGGCAGGCCGTTAGGGACGCACCGTCCGCCACCGACTCTGGCCCGGACCGGCCGGGCGTTCTCGTCGTGTTCGACGGCGGTGGGTTCGTGCCGCCGGATCCGGGGGCACACCGGCAGATCAGCTTCATTCCGCTGCTCCTGACCGGTACGGCGCTCGCCGTCGCGGTGGCCGGCCTGCTCGTCGCGAACGCGGAGGCAGGCGCCTGCGCCACCGCGCAGGATTGCGCCGGCCGGCCGGCAACCTGGATCGACGCCATGACCTGGCTGATCTACCGGATGGTCCTCGATGATGCCGGTCTGACCCCGGCGACCACGCAGGCACGGATCTTCGGCTGGCTGATGCCGCAGCTCGGCCTGGTCGTCCTGCTCTGCCTCGTCGTCGCGGGCAGGCGGCAGGCGAGCACTTTTAAGAAACGACAGGCAAGGACGTACGCCCATTTGGAGGCGACGATCAACCGCCGCCTCCGTGTCCTCGTGCTGACGGTAATGGATGTCGAGCGAGACGCGGTCATCCGCGCGGTCACCGCCGCGAACGGTCGGCAGGCCGAGCCCGACACGCTGGGTGGCTATCCGGTCTTCCGCCTCGGCCGACTCGGTGACCAAGGCACCGAGGTGCTTCTCGCCCAGTTCGCACAAGGCATCGTGACCCCAGCCGCCATGATGCTCACCGCGGAACGGCTCATTCCCGCCGTGCAGCCCGACTACGTAATCCTCGCCGGCATCTGCTTCGGGCTATGGTCGAGCGAGCACGACGGCGGCGCACAGGGACTCGGCGATGTCGTCGTCTCGGAGTACGTGCACAACGTCGACCACCGCAAGGTGACCGACGAGGACGGCAGCGAACGGATCATCTGGCGCGGCGAGCGGGTCCCGGCGAGCACCCCGTTGCTGCTGGCGTTCAAGGCGGCGACGCCCGGCTGGACCGGCCGCCCGGTCCACTTCGGTACGGTCCTGTCCGGCAGCACCCTCGTCGGCAGCGCAACGCTGCGCGCGCAACTGCGCCGGGAGTTCGAGGAGGCGGCGGCCGGCGAGAAGGAACTGACCGGGGTCTACGTGGCCACCGCCGGTCGCCGCAGCGGCTGGATCATGGTCAAAGGCATCTCCGACTGGGGCACCGGCGAACTGACCGACAGCACCAGACAGCTCGCGGCGAAGGCCTCCGCCGACTTCATCGTGCACACCCTCACCTTCGGCATACCGCCTGTCCGCCCATACGGCTGACCGTGATTCAGCTGAGGGAGGTGTGGGCGCCAGGCTCACTGGATTTACGCCGCACGCATCCGGCAACTGTGTCGAGCAGCCGGATCGGGCCTGCCTGATCTTTGGCTGACATGGTGCCGGTCACCTCTCTCAGGGCGACGGTCGCCGGCCAAGATCGGCAAGGCGCGTGGTGGCGTGTTCGTTTCCTCGCGAACTTTCCGCCCGCAGCTCGGCGATGCGGCCGCTGTCGGCAAGCAGGTCAGCCAGGCGAACGTCACCGATGGCGTATCCGGCAGCTGACAAGGCCCGGAGCAGGTCTGGGCGCTCGTGGCGCAGGAGCAGGTCAGCCAGGTAACGGACAGCGGTCCAGCTTCCCGCGGCGGCGCGTTCCATCAGCCACTGGTACGCGTCGTCGACCCGCCCATGTTCGCTGAGCAGGTCCGCGATGTCGAACGTGACGGCGTTGGATCCGAGCAGCGGTTCGAGGATCTGGCCGCGTTCGGCCAGCGGCCGCAGCAAGCCCACGGCCGCGTCGAGGTCGGTAGCGGCGAGCAGAGAAGCGAGATCCCGGGTGGCGCCCTCATCACCGGCCTCAGCCAGTGGGCGCAGCATGGCGATGGCACGCCGCCGCTCGGTCTCGGTTGATTCCGCCATGTTGGCCACCACGATGATGGCGTGGCGGTCGCCAGCCTGTGCCCGGGCGTGCAGTTCGGCGGTGTGGTGGTGCAGGGCAAGCCCCTCGGCGAGCCAGAAGGCGGCGGAGTCGTCACCGGCAGCGGCGGCTCGCAGTTCGTCGAGCTTGTCGAGCTGAGCCAGTGTGCGATGCAGCGCAGTGGTGGCGGTGTCGGCGGTCAGCTGTTCATGGTGTGCGGTGTCATCATGCGGGCGCCGGCCACACTGTGGGCAGCGGGGATCGTCGCTGTGATCTGGTACGACGCTCAGGTCTCGGAGGTGGTCGATGCGCTGCTTCTCTTCCAGGATCTCGATGAGTCGGATACTGAGCAGGCTACTGGCGGGGTGCGCTGCGACCCAAGCTGACAGCACCGCGATGGCTTCGTCGTCGTGGTCGCCGGCGAGCAGCAGGTCGACGAGCTGCGAGGCGAGGTTCTCGTCGGTTAGGGCGTACGGGCGTAACAAGGTGAGGGCGTCCGACGGGCGGCCCATCGCGGTCAGTAGGTGGGCGAGCTGGCTGACGGCGGCTACATCGCCGGTGTCTGCGGCAGGTCTCAGGATTTCCTCGGCCCGGTCCTGATGCCCGCGGTGCTCGAGGATCCGGGCGATCTCGCGGCGGGACTCGTTGGTGGCCGGGTTCATGACCGCGGCGACAGCTTCATCGACGCGGCCTTGGGCGACCAGAACGTCGGCAAGTCCGCTGCGGGCGCCCGGCTCGCGGTGTGTCATGGCGGCACGGAAAAGATCTTCGGCGATGTCGAGGCACCCGTGGCGTTCGGCGGTGCGAGCGATTCGAGTGGTGTCGTCGCGGTGGTGGTGGTGAATCAGTGCCGTCCACGCCGTGTCCGGCAGCCGTTCGTTGTGACGGTGGGTGCTGGCGTACTGAACCAGATAGTCGGCTGGCCGGTAGCCGTCGATGACGCCGATCTGCGTGGCGACGGCGGTCAGGCAGGCCGTTCCGCCACGAACCTGGGCGGTCGCGTAGGTGAGCGCGTCGGTGAACCAGGTGAGCTCGTCGGCCGCCGCTCTAGCCTGCTCGGTGAGGTATCCCGGCGCAGCCTGCCGGAGGAAATCAGTCGGGACCGGGTGCGTGGCCCCGACACGGTTGGCGTCGAGGGCTGCGGTTATCAGAGCGGAGCCGGTGGGATGGGTGCGGTTCGTCCAGCGGCGGACCAGCTCCGGGCCAGCGGCCAGGACTTGAGCGACGCGGCTGTTTCCGCCGGCGAGCGCGACGAGGATGCGCGGGTCGTCGGTGTCGCGGGCTCGGCGTAACTCCTCGACGCTGAATGACTCCGGCACGTCGATAAC
Organism: Actinoplanes aureus; assembly: GCF_015704865.1. Taxonomy (GTDB): domain Bacteria; phylum Actinomycetota; class Actinomycetes; order Mycobacteriales; family Micromonosporaceae; genus Actinoplanes; species Actinoplanes aureus. The sequence goes on from NZ_JADQTO010000053.1 coordinate 11,551, forward strand.
CTTGGCCAGGCCGAGGATGTCGCGGTCGTTGGCGTACGGGTCGAGTCCTGTCGCGTCCGGGTTGGGCGGTGCGGTACGGGCGAAGTAGTGCCCCGGCCAGATCGTGGCGAGCACGATCATCCGGCGGCTGAGCAGCGTGCGGACGACGTCTGCGCTCAGCGGATCCCGGTGGTCGAGAAAGCGTGGAAGATTGTCGAGCCAGATGACCGGTTGCGGTGTCATGCTGGCCGGCATTGTGGCAAGGTCGCTCGGTTGGGACGGCTGGATGATCTGCGCGTGCGGCGCGGCGGCGCGGACGCCGGCCCACAGCAGGCTGGTCTTGCCGACGCTGGACCCGCCGACCAGGACAAGCATCCCGCCGTTAGCCGACGCGTCGGTGATGACAGCGCAAACCGCGTCGTCGAGGTCACGGCGGACGTATGGCGGCAGGCTGGTGGTCCCGGGCTCGACCTGGATGCTTGCGTGCACGCCGAGCATGCGCGGGTCGGCCTCGGAGACCAGCAACGGCCGCGGTCTGCTGGTCGCCGCCGCCGGTTGGTATTTCCGGTCGAGTCGGTTACGCGCGTCGATCCACGGCTGTTGGTCGGCTCCGATGACACCGCATCCGGTGAGGAACCGGGTGAGGTTCTGCTGGCCAGGAAAGTGCGTGCCGCGGGTCATGTTGCTGATCGTCGCCGAGACGATCGTGTCAGCGTGGGTGCGTTGTTCCAGTGCCCGGGTGATCTCCCGGTGCGTGCGGGTGCCCTTGAGCCGGGCCAAGGCGTCGGCGAACTGAGCACGAGTCTGTATCTGTGCAGGGTCGGGCACCGCCCTGTCGGTCCCTCTCGGCGCTGAGCGGCGGCCCATGTCGCCACTGTAGACCGCAGCCTGCCCCGGGCCATCGATGCAGATGCACGCCCGGGGTTGCCCAACAGGGCTGCTCAGTCGCTCAAACCCTCTCGGTAATGCGCTGAGCGGTGTGTTCGGCCAGTTCGATAGGGGGTGTGCCAAGTGGTCCCGGCCGGCCCGCACCCCCGTTCCGAACTGAAGGGGCAACACCATGATCGAGTACCTGTCCGTCATCCACCCCGTCGGCGACCTGTTGCACGTGATCGCGGGTGCGCTCGCGCTGATCACCGCGATCATGCAGCGGCGCGACCGCTGACCAGAAGGGCCCGGCGCCGCCCCTCGACGGCGCCAGGCTCTCCGCCGAGTAGGGGTGAGCTCTGCAGCAGCCTGGCCCCGCGTTGACGCAGGCGTAGGCGTAGGAGGCAAATGTGCCCACGCGGTATTCAAACTGGCCGCACCCCACGCCGCCGCACCGCGCGATGTGGAGTCGCCGGACGAAACAGTGGACGATGTCCGCGTGCGCTCCAAGCCACCGTGGGCCGGATTGTCGGTCTTCCTCATCGCCGTGGGCACAGTCGCCGGGGACCTCGTGGTCAACGCCGCGGCCGGCAGCCTCGGCGATCTCACCAAGCACCGGACGGTCCTGCTGGCCGCGGCCACCGGGGTCGCGGTTCTGGCCGGCCTCGTCGCGCTCCGGCAGTGGCGGGGAGACGAGCCGGCCGATCAGGAACCGGCCGGCACCGGCGCGGCGGGCATGGTGTCGCTGGTTCCGCCGGCGGACCTCGCCGAGCAGAGGGTCCGCGGCCGCGACGCGGTGATCGCCGAGCTGACCCGCATCTTCAGCCTCCGCGGGCGGCGCGCCCCACGGGTGCGGGTCCTCAGCGGCCTCGGCGGCTCGGGCAAGACCGCCGTCGCCGGCGTCGTCGCGCACCGGCTGCGCCGGCGAGGGGTGGACGTCTGGTGGGTGTCCGGCGCCACGGCGACCGGTCTCCAGGCCGGCATGCGGGCGCTCGCCTACGCTCTCGGCGCCACCGAGGGGGACGTCAACCGAGCCTGGTCCACCAGTGGCGACGCGCCGGGCCTGCTCTGGCGACTGCTTGAGGCCCGGTCCCGCCGGTGGTTACTGGTCATCGACAACGCCGACGACGTCGATGCGCTGGCCGCCGAGGGCGAGACGGTCGCGGCGGCGCGCGGCTGGCTGCGCCCGGTCCCGTCCGGCCGTGGGGCGATCCTCGTGACCAGCCGGGACGGTGACCCGAGCAGCTGGGCCCGCTGGTGCCAGATCCGGCCGATCGGCGTCCTGAACAGCCAGGACGGGGCGAGGGTCCTCCGCGACCAGGCCGGCGACCCGGCCGGGAGCTGGGACGACGCGGTCGCGCTCGCCGAGCGGCTTGGCGGCCTGCCGCTGGCGCTGCGGCTCGCCGGAGGCTACCTGGCGAGCACCAACCGGGTGCCGCTGCCGGGCGCCATCACCACCTACGCGGCCTACCGCGACGCCTACGGCCGCGGCGGCGTGACGGCTGTCTTCGGTATGCCCGACGCGGCGCTCACCGACGAGCGGGCCCGAGGGGTGATCGGCCGCACCTGGGAGCTGTCGCTGGACCTGCTGGCGGGCCGAGGGCTGGGCGCCGGCCGGCCGCTGCTGCGGCTGCTCGCCGGTCTGGCCGACGCTCCGATCCCGTACGAGCGGGTGCTGGACGCGGCGGTGCTGGCCGGCTCGGAGCCGTTCGCGGGGCTGGACGAGGCGCGGCTTCGGGAACTGCTGCAAGCCCTCGCCGGGCTGTCGCTGATCGACCTGGAGACCCGCGGCACCCCGCCGGCCCGGCGGCCGTTGACTGTGCGGCTGCACCCGCTGGTGCGTGACACCGCCCGGACGCCGGACTCCCTGGGCCTCGCCGTCGAGCTCGTCGGCCGCGCCGCGTCGGACGAGATCGCCGGGCGGCCGGAGGACCCGGCGGGGTGGCCGCTGTGGCAGCTGCTCGATCCGCACCTGACTCACCTGTCCGGCGCAGCCGCCGGGGCGCCCATCGAGGTGTTCCTGAACGCCGCGTCGGGTGCGCTGCGGGCGGTACGCCACCTGAACATCAGCGGGCTGTACCCGGCGGCCGAGCAGACCGGCCGGGAGGTCGCGAAGGCCTGCGCGCAACGGCTCGGCGCCGACCATCCGGCGACGTTGCGGGCCCGGGCCCAGCTCGCCGCTGTGCTGGGCGCCTCGGGGCGGCCGGAGGCCGCGCGTACCGAGCTGTCCGGGCTGCTCAGCCTGTTCGTTCGCAGTCTCGGCGAGACCCATCCCGACACGCTCGAGGTCCGCGGCTCGCTCGCCCGGTGGACCGGCGAGTCCGGCGACACGGCGGCCGCCCGCGATCAACTCGCCGCGCTGGTGCCGCTGTACGCCGAGCGGTTCGGCGAGGAGCACATCGAGACGCTGCGCGTACGGGCGAATCTTGCCTCCGCCGCGGGCGACGAGTGGGCCATGCGGGACCAGTTCGCCGACCTGATCCCCGTCTACGAGCGGGTGTGCGTACCGACCCACCCCGACACGCTGAGGGCCCGCGCCAACCTCGTGGAGGCCGGCGGCGCCCGGCTCGACGCCCGGGGACCTTCGCCCAAATCGCTTTCTTGTACGAGGAGATTTACGGCGCCGAGCACCCCGAGACGCTGCGCGCGCACGCGGCGCGGGCGCGGTGGCTCGCGGTCGCCGGCGAACCTACATGAGCCGCCCGATGTTCTTCTCGGCTTCAGCGCGGACCGCGGCGCCGAAGCGGGCGTCGACATCGTCCTCGCTGTCGACGTACTCCTCGTACAGCAGGCGGCAGCCTCGCATCGCCGACACCAGATCTTCGAGCAGGTCCGGGGCCGGCCGTCGCGGGTCGAGCAGTGTCACCCGCAGCGCAGTACGCTCGGCGTCCTCATCGTCGTCGTCCGGCTCGTCGGCTCCGTCAAGGTTTCGTTGAATCAGTACATCATCGAGGTCCGAGACGATTCCTTCGGCGACCAGCATGGCGTCAGCGACCATTTCAACGACCACCCGGTACACCGTGTTACTGAACTCGATGAGGCTCAAAACCTCGACGGGACTATCGAGCGGCAGAGCCTCGAGATCATCAGCAGCGGGCAGCACCCCTGCCGGATCGATCTCGGACACGGTCGCGACGACGTCCACCGCCGCCTTCAGCCAGTGCGCGGCCGCCACGCACGCGGCCGTCGGGTCGAAAGATGTCAGCAACCGTTGCCCTCCCAACGGATCCTTCAACAGGGCGGCGTGCGCGGCGGACACATGCAGTGGACTCGCGCCAGCGCGGCTCAACACCACGGCTTGCACCGCTCGCCCCGTCAAGTCGCCACGCTCGGCCATCTCCACGGCCTCGATCTCGGCCTCAACGTCGGCGAGCACCGCATCGCGCTGCTTCTGGTCGCCGATCGCGTGTAACGCCCTGCCGGCCCGGTGGGCGCCCTCCTCCACCGGGTCATAGCTGACGAGCAGCATCCCCTCCTCGTCAGGAAGGTTCGGGGTCGCCACGTTCGCCACGACCGTGGTGAAGCTGTCCCGCTCCAACTGCCGCCGCCAACCTTCCGAGTTCTCCTCCATGCTGGCCGCCGAACTCGCGGGATGCGTGTAGCACCGCCACAACGCAGCCGACAGGCCCGTGAGCTCCGCCGCGAGGGCAAGCACCTCATCCACACCGGCAGAGGGCGGAAGCGCGCTGACCACCGCCGCACGCAACCCGGCACCGGCCGGCCAGGTCCTGATCAACGTGCTGGCCTCGACGTCAGCGGCATAACTGGTCACGACGCACCTCGTATCGAACGACTCATGAATGCCTCATATCCTTATAACTTTCCTCGACCGGCGATCCTGCGAGAACAACCCGATCGAGTACCCGGTCAACCACCGGCGGCCCGACGCGCCCGCGCCTTCGCCGACCGCTCCGCCAACTGCAACATGTACGCCCTGCGCGCATGCTCAGCCATCTGCGCCCGAACCTCAGGCTCCAGCACACCGAGGGGATCGACCTGCCTCTCGAACCGGGCCAGAAACGCCGACGTCGCCGGCGCCGTACGGCCCTTACGATCAGCGGTGTTCGCCCAGGACGCGTGCGCTGCGATCCGCGCGCGCCGCACACGCTGCCGCCCGGTCAACGCCATCACCGACTCCTCCCCCCGAAAGTCAGACTCGATCACCGATCCGCAGCCGCGCATGAACCTGCTGCGCCCGCTCCGCCGCCGCGCTCGCCCCATAGCGGCGCGGCATGTCATCCGAGGCCCAACCGAGCACCAACATCAGATCACCGGTGTCACCGCCAGCCAGCTTCCACTCATGCGCGAAGTTGTGCCGCCACCGGTGCGCGTGAACCTTCGCGACCCCGGCTAGTTCACCGCGGCGCCGCAGCATGATCTTGATGCCGTTCGCCGCCAGCGGCGTCTCACCCTTCTCCGGCAGCCACAACACCGGCGACTCCGCGAAGCGACGGCGGGCACGCGCCCGCAGATACCGGCTCAACGCCCGGCCGGCCTTGCCACCGAACCGCACCCGGCGGTCCTTCATACCCTTACCGTGAAACAACAACGTGTCGTGGTCCAGGTCCACGTCATCAACGAGTAGACCAGCGACCTCCGACAGCCGGGCACCCGTGTTGAAGAAGACCCGGATGATCGCCTCGTCACGCAGCGACAGGAACGTCTTGTCCTTGCAGGTCGCCAGGATCTTGGCGGTCTCCTCATCCCCGAGGATCGGAATCAGCGTCTCCCCGGTCTTCGGCTGCTTCACCCGAGCCAGTGGCGACCGCTCCAGGTCCTCCTCCTCGACCAGCCACTTGAAGAACTGCTGCAACCCTTTGTGCTTGTTCAACGCCGTCGACGCCGACCGGGTCCGCACCATCCACGCCTGAAACTCCTCGACATGTCCCCGCTCAACCTCAGTCGGATCCCCCGCCGCATCCACCGCGGCAAGCTCGTCAGCGTTCTCCCTCAGATACCGGCCCAGCTGCGCACCGGCGAGCAGATAGTTGTAGCGCGTCGTCTCGGGATAGTTCCCGCCGCGCAGCGTGCGATCCCAATCCCGCAGATAATCGAACCAGGACGGAGCGACATCATGGCAAACCTTCTGGAGATCCAGCACAACATCCCCCAGTGGATTCAAGCCCTCGCTTGAGCTGGAGAGTGGATAACTGGCGCCACGAAGGCAGGACCGCATCAGCGACCAGCTCATAATTCATGATCGCAGCCGAAATACTTCTGGTGAAGTTGTCTGCAGTTGTCCGCAGTAGACCCGAACGGCAGCCACCGAATCAAAAAATCATTCGGCGCAGCAAGATTCTCAATAACGCGCCGCAACACGCAACGACGAGCAACAAGACATGCGCACAGCGCCCGTCATCGGAACGTTTACCGACGGCAACGCCGACGGGTAGACAATTCAAGGAACGCGATATAGCATATGGCTCGGAAGGCTATTGTCAGCTCTGCTACCGACGGTCCACGAACCAATAACCTGCCGGGTAAATGGTTTCGATGCCTGTTGCTGCTCATTGTGACTCAATATAGCCTTCCACCTGCACAGTTCGCTGCCGGACCTCAATCAGTATCGCTCAATGCGGATCGATGTCGGGCGAATAAACCGTGAGTAAGCCGGGAGGAAGCAGGTTGGCACGGCCGCAGTTGCCCATCGGCACAGCAGGCAAAGTCAGGCACACGCAGGTCGGTAAGAGCACCTGGCGCGCACGGTGCTCGTTCCGGGACTACGACGGGGTCACTCGGGATGTCGAGCGCACTGGCGCCACCAAGGCCGCTGCGGAAGCGGCGCTCAAGATTGCGATTCGCGATCGAACCCACGAGAATCGCGATGCCGCGATCAGTCCGGACACGAGGTTGAGCGTCGTAACAGAGGAATGGTGGAAGACGTATGTGATCAAGGAGGGGTCTCTCGGCTCGAGAAGGATCTACCGTGAGCAGATCGATAATCACATCCTTCCGCAGGTTGGAAGCCTTAAGTGTCGCGAGTTTTCCGTCGCACTTGCTGAGCGGGCGTTACGGCGGGTTGAGAATGTTCACGGACCCTCGATAACGAAGACTGTCCGCTCCGTGCTTAGCAATATCTGTGCCTTCGCGGCGCGAATGGGCGCGATGGACCGGAATCCTGTTCGGGAGACGTCACCCGTCAGCATCAAGCCGAGGAAGGCGCCTCGGGCGCTGACCGCTGTCCAGTTTCGCCAGCTGAGGGCCTGGGTGTCTTATTCGTCGCAGGCGGTTCGGCGTGGGATTCCTGAGATCATTGACTTTCTTGGGGCCACGGGTGAGCGTCTTGGCGAGTGCCTGGCGGTGACTGGTGACACGTTGGACGTCGGGGCGCGCACGGTGGAGATTCGGGGAACCGTCGTGCGCCATAAAGGTGTGGGTGTTTGCATTTCGCGATTTCCGAAGACAGAGGCTGGGTTTCGTACGCTCACCTTGCCTGATTGGGTGATGCCGACGGTTGAGTGCCTTCTCGCCAACGCTGTGGATGTTGTGGCGACAGTTGTGAGGCTCAAGAATGGTGTTGAGCTGGTGATTCCGCCGACGGTTTCTACGGCGGGGAGGCGGAGGTCGGCGCCGCCGCTGTGGCTTCAGGAGATGCTGGACGGCGGTAAGTCCTGGACGGAGCGGGTGGTGATCGTTTTTCCTTCTTCAGTGGGTACGCTTCGGGATCCTTCGAACGTGGCGAACGACATCAAGGATGCCTTTGAGTTTGCGGGCTTGGATGATGACACATCGCATCTGCTTCGGAAGACTGTAGCTACGCAGATGGACGACGCGGGCGTCCCTACTCGGGAGATTGCTGATCAGCTCGGGCATGCTAGGCCGAGTATGACTTCTGACGTCTATTTGGGCCGGAGTAGGAAGAGTACAAGGGGTGCCACGGCTCTCGTCGACTTTGCGCCCTAGATTTGTCGTCCCCGGTGGCAAGGCGGTTGGCCCGCGTCACCGGGTGGCGAACCATCCTGTACGTGCTTCAATATGTTGCGCGTGCCAATTCACGTTCCGGGAGGCGCGAACGATGATGCGAGATGGTGACAAGGGAAGGACGGCGAGCCCCGGCTCAGGTCGGGATCCGACGCTCACCACCGAGCTTGTGAGCGCTGCGCGGAATAGCCGGCGGGACGAGCACCACCCTGCTACTGGGCCGGCGTGTTTGGCCTGTGGCAGCGGAACGCAAGTTGTTCGGGTGGCTGAGGCCTATCGCGAGGGGCGCTCGGTAACGCAGGTTCAAGGGTTCGCTGTTGGTCCGGAGGGGCCCGTGTCGGTTCGCGCCCAGGCGGTGAGCATGTCGGGGCTGGCTCGAGCTTTGGCGCCGCCTCGGCGGCCGCTCTCGGTTACGGGACCTGCGGTCATGCTTGGATTCGCTGGGCTGTGCCTGGCTGTTTTGCTGTCTGTCGGCGGCTCGTCGGGTCGCTGGCCGGCTGTCTTGCTGCTTCTGGGTGTCGGTTCAGGGTGCGCGAGGCTGCTGTGGGTAAGGCGTTACGGGTTGTTGTGTGCCGGCGCGGACGTGGAGGTGGCGAGGCGCCTTTGGCAGAGATGCTGGCTCTGCCGCCGGTGCGGTTCGGTTTCGCTGATGACCCCAGCAGTGTCGTGCGTGTTACCTGTCGCGGGTTTGGCGGCGTCTTTGGTCGGCTGCGCCCGGCGGCTGCGTTGACGTGTGAGCGCTGACGCTGTTGGCCCAGATCCGTGGTGACTGCCGGAATCCGGACGTGATAGGCGAATTGGGCCCGCTATCGAGAGCTCAACTTCGCGATCATGGGGCGCGATGAACGCCAACACGTTGGATGGCTCGGAGGGCGAGCCCGTGCCGGCGCATAGTGGGCCGCCGCCGAGCAGCCGCACGTGGGTCACGATCATCGCGCTGATCATCATCTTGGTCTTCACGGTCGCGCTGTTAGCTCGGGAGAGTCCTGCTAAGGGCGATCTTGGCCGTAGTCCTTCGGAGCGTTGACAACGTTGACCTTGTCACCGCCGATCAGTGGCGCGTCGGCGGGACCTTTGAGGTAGGGCGCGATCCAGAGAGGGCGGTGATCGCCGAGCGAGGGGTACCAGTGGTTGCGCCAGTGACCGCGCACGATCCACCGGTGTTGCCAGTCCCGGCCGGTGCCGGTCTGGTCGGCGTCGCGGGCCGCGGCGACGGTGCGGCGCAGGCGGATGATGCGTACGTCGCGGGGCGGGAGCCCGGCGCGTTCGGTACGGCGGCGTTCCGGCCGGGGCGTGGTGTGGTTCTCGGTCTCGGCGAGGTTAGCCTGCGCGGCGAGCTGGAAGGTCGCGAACACCAGCCGCGTCCAGGCCAGGGTGCCATGCTGGTCTTCGGCACCGGTGAGCATGTACTCCTCGGGCGGGGCGCCGTCGGGCCGCCAGGCGATCGCGGCCTCGTTGTCGACCGGCAGCGGTGGGAGCATGGCCCGGGCGCGGGCGGCCGCGCCGGGGTGCCCGGCGAGCAGGTCATCGGTGGTCTTGTCGGTGACGGCGTAGAAGGACATCCACAGGCCGCCGGCTTTCCAGTGCGGGTTGTCGACTGGCCCCCAGGAGACGGCGACGATCCGGGCCTGGTCTTCGTAGGCGGCCTGGCCGATGCGCCGGAACTCGTCACCGCCGTGCAGGTCGGCCAGCGCGTCGACCACGTCGTCGCGGCGGGCTTCCTGCGCGTCGTAGGCCGCGATCGGCTCGGCGAACACCGCGAACCCGACCTTCGAGGGCAGGTCGTTGGGTCGGGGCGCGAACGCGGGCATGCTCGGGTGCGCGGCGTTGAGCAGCACGCACAGGTCCTCGTCGACGTACCAGAGGTCGCCGTCGCGCAGCCGGGATGTCTCGGCGGCGGCCAGCGCCGGGGCGACGCGTTCGGGCGGGCCGGGCGGCTTGAGCTTTTGCTGGCCCATGAGGATGGCGTTGTAGTAGAACTGTGTGCCTTGCGTTCCGCCGTACCAGTCGGCGAGGTCGCGGCGCAGGCGGGGCACGTCGCCGGTGGTGTAGCGCGGGGCGGATTCAGCCATGGGTGGGGATCTCCGATCGAGTCAGGCGGCGCGCGTCTGCGCGGCGACGGTCCGGAACGGGTAGGTGTACTCGCGCACCAGGTGCGGAAGAGAACGCTGGTCGGGGTGTCAGCCTCGGCGGGCTCGACCTCGTAGCGCACGCCTTCGATCACGACGTAGAGGCGCGGCCAGCGGATCAGGCAGATGCACGCGGATGCGCGCACAAGTCGGACACCATCACGACTTTGCCGAGGCCCTGGTCACACCCCCCCGTCGCGATGCGGTCGGTCGCTCATCTGCGGACAATCCATGCAACGGCAACGAGTGTGGTCGCCGCTATGAAGCAGACCGCAGCCAGCGCAGCCAGCACCGCCGCGTTTGCAACGGCGCCGAAGGCCGCGGCGGTGAGCACGGTACCTATCCCTCCGATGAAGACTCCTCCGGCGGCGAGGACCTTGATTGCAACGTTGCTGCGGTTGATGCCGGCGTCTGCGGGCACGGGACTGCTAGCGGGTACGTTGGACGACTTCTGTTGGTCATCACGAGGCTCAACCGTCATCGACTTCTCCTGGGCGATGAGTGACGGGTGCCGCAGATCGGCAACGTCTCCTAGCAAGCGCTGACTTCGCACTGTTGCTTATGAGTGCACAAACCGTAGTGGCTAATTCTGGATCGTCAAGGGTTGCGGAGTGCCTTGTACCGAGCTTCAGCCTTCCGGCGCACCCACCAGAAGTCCGTGATGCCGACGAAGGCGTACACCCCTTGGAGCAGGCCGTTGAGTGGGCACGGGTCGTCGCGCCAGAGCGCGTAGTAGCCCAGTTTTCGAGTCCTCACAGGCCGAGGTCAGCGGGTGCAGCAGCGCGCCGAGCTCATGCCAGTGGCAATTGCCAACCATCCACGTGCCAGCTAAATGGCCTGGTGCAAGATGCGGTAAGCGGGCATCCGATGATATCCACGAATATCCAAGCACCGTGCACTGAGTGCGTGCACATCTGAAGGCCCCAGGCCCGCTTGCGACTCGTTCCACCCCGACGAGCCCGGAGGGCCAGTGACCGACCTCTTCAGCAGGACCGACATCGACGGCGAGAAGCTCAGCTTCGAGGAGCTCTCGCAATCGACGCAGCCCAGGAGGGCGAGCCGGCCGTCCTGCTCGCGGCCGCGATCCTCCGCGTCGCGGACTACCTGACACGCGGCGGCGTACCGCAGTGACACTCCCGTCGACACGTTGCTCACGGTGTCGGCCGGCCTGGCCCTCGCTCGCATCGTGCGGGCGGGGCGCCAGGGCGGCGCCCATGGCTACTACATCACTGAGCCCGCATCTCCGTACCTGCACTTCTGCCCGGACTGGATCGCCGAGTCGCGCGTCGCGGTGATCGGCAGGACGGTCTGTCCGAGGCCCTATCGCGAGTTTGTGCGGCCTGGCGCACGTGCCGGCCGCCGACCTCGCTTGTCTCCCGTCGCAGAGAGAGCCGAAGGAGTCCCTACACGACCGACTGGCTAATCTGACTGGCCTACTTCCTCGTCCTGGAGGGCGTCGCCTCTTCAACTCCCGGCCTGGCGACACGCTCAGCGAGCACTTCTGGGGTTTGGTTCGGCGCGCAGCGCCGCAAACCCGGCGAGTCCGGTCCGGCTGGGACGCAGTTCCGACGCGTCATCCGCTCGACGCCCTGCTGGCCGAGTCAGCGGCCGACGCCGAGGCGGTGACCGAAGCGGCATAGCATCCCGAGCCGCGTACGGCGTAGAGGTCGCGGGATGGCTCTCAGCCCGCAGTTACTGATACTCAAAGTAACCGTGCATGACTGGGCTACCTGCGCCGTTCGAAACCACACCAGCGATCAAAACTCGACCGTCGCAACTACCTCACTAGGACCCTGCGCCTTGGCGTCCGCCGCGCGCTCCTTGTCTCTGGCCTCTTTGAGCTTGGCTCTCGCATCGCTGAGCGCGGCGAGCTGCTGGCGTGAGGGCTTTCTGTACGCCGCAGTCCGCTTCTTGCCGCCTGAAGAATTCTTGTGCTTTGCCATGTCCGATCCCTCCCGCCTGATGGTCGCCGACCTCAACGGACCAGGAAGGCGGTTCATGGAAACCAGGCGCTCCGTGACGAGCCTCTTTGGTACATCACGTTCTGGGCGAACGCTCCCGTCGCTCGGAACGCCTGAGTCGCCAGCGTTGGATTTGCGCAACGCTGCTACGGCCCGCCCGCTTCAGCAGGTGTGAAGCCAGATTGCCGACCGCTCCGGCAAGTGCTGCCGAGGTGAGCCAGGTCGCGATTTCGATGGCGGACATATGTCTCCGAAAAGAAGGCTGACGGATCGCGCGCTCCCTCCTGACTCCAGGGCGGAGAGGGTCCCTCGTCTCGGCGATGGGGTGTCCAAGCCCACCTGCGCAGACCACGTTAACCAGCCCTGCCAAGTTCGCTCACTCGAACGGAGGACCGATGGCACTCGGCACGGTGCAAGCGCCGAAGCCCGACGAGCAGCGCCGCCGCCGCACGGCGAGACGGTCCTCCCTCGCGACGACGAAGTCCGCGGCGAACCCCGAGCGCGTTGCGACGACGCGGACCTGGGTTGTATTAGAAACCTGACCTGGGGAAATGTCGCCGGGTGCGGGTGCATCACCAACGTTCGTTACCGGACAACTCGTCCACACGCCGGAGCACCACCCGCGCACCTCGCAGCGATCATGATCCTTGCGGTCGCTTGTGAACGAAACCTACAGAGGCCGTCCTCGAAGTGGAGTTACGGGAACAGAGCGGCAGGCCTCTAACCTGGAAGCATGCTGAAGCTCGGAGAGATCGAGAAGGTGCTCGGCCACGGCGTTCCGGCGCTCGCCACCGTGGCGGAAGTCGCTGGAACCTCCGCGTCGACTGACTCGACCACGCAGGCTCCCCGAGCAGCCGCTGGGGTTCAGTCATCTCTGGCGAACGCTGCGACGAAAGCCGCCCCTCAGCATGCATCACAGCAGGTCATGGGGAGCGCTGCGGTGCGAGCGGCAATGCGACCCACAGCGCAGAAGCTCCTGTCGATGGTCATGTCAAGTCCGGCCCTGCAAGCCGCCATCCAGCCCACAGTGCAGTCGATCATGTCGAGCCCGGCCGTGCAGGCCGCCATCCGGCCCGCAGCGCAGGCGGTCATGACAAACCCGGCGGTACGAGCCGTCGCCATGCGGCCCGCAGGGCTGCAGCACCTCACGTACGTAGGGAAAGGCAAGTTCTTCTGGAACGACGTGCCGCCCAGCATGAGGGCAGTTCTCAGCGCTTCGTGGCCCGGGAAGCGAAAGCCGACGACCCGGCAGGTGAAGCGCGGCCGCGCCCGGTTGCAGCGGGTGCGGGCCTTGGTCGAGAAGGTCCGCTCCCTGAGGCAGACGCACCAGGTCCCGGCCGAGACCGCCACGCTGGCGGAGAGCCTTTTCGACGCGCTGACTGAAGCACTCCTCCGCGTCGCGTTCACCATCCGGCTGCAGGTCACTGGGACCAGGCCACCAAGCACCATCGTCCATACCACGCCCCGCCAGGCGCGTGGTCCCAACACCGCAGGCCGAGTTTTAACCATCGGCCTGCGGGACGGCACACGGATGAGACGTGGCCTCCCGCCCTTCCCGGGAGACCCCCTTGTCCGAAGAGAACCTGTCCCCGTTTGTTGACCTTCTTCCTGACTTCCCCGACTTCACACCGCTGGTCTGGGCCGGCGCCGGCGTAGTAGGCCTGTTCGGCGTCTACCTGCTCCTGCTGTTGCCGTTCACGCTGGTGGCCGGGCCGGTCGGCGACAACGCCCGCCAGGTCCTCCGGGACCTGCTCGGGGTATTCCACCACCTGCTCGAGGTGGTCAAGTCCTGGCTCGGCGGCCGCCGGTGAGCCGGCCGCGGGTATGCCCCGATGACACGCTGCTGCTTGTCGTGCAGATGCGCCGGGCTGATTGGACGATGCGCGGCATCTGCGAGCTGCTGAACGCCACAGGCGTGCCTACGCCCGGCGGCCGGGCCCGGTGGTGGCCGTCGTATGTGACCCGGCTGCTGCAGACCGCGGCCGGCATGCGGCTGCTCGGTGCTGAGGACCCGGTGGCCGAGTTGGCGGCGATGTCCGGCAGCGCGTCGAGCGGTGCTTCGGCCGGGCCGGCGCCGCCGGTGTGCGACTCCGGCGGCAAGGTTGAGGGTGCCCCCGGCGAGGTCGGCAAGCAGGATGAGCAGTCCGCCGTGGCGATGTCGATCAGGGCGACCGCCATGCTGACCACGCCGAGCAGCTACGGCCGTGCATCACCATGGCCGTCTCTAGCTGGTAGCGCTCCGCCTCGGCGGAATGACCTCGAATCCGAGGGGTGCCAGAGCTACGGCGCCTTCAGTGCTGATCCGGCTCCTTCCCATGTATATGTCTTGGGTCATGCTTGGCCGGGAGTGGCCAAGCTGGTCGGCGATAACTCGTGCCGAGTACCCGGCATCGTCCATGTGGGTTGCTACGGTCTTCCGGATCATGTGTGAGGTGCCTTCGGGAATGCCTGCGGCGACGAAGACTTTCTTCACTATCGTGCAGGCCTTTTCGGGCGCCCACAGGCGTCCAGTCGGTGCTGGGAGAAGGAGTGCGACCTCCCGCATTGAGTAGGTTCCTTTATCGAGCTTACGCTGGAGCCACTCGGCCGGCTTTCTGCGCCGCGATGCAACGCCGTCTGGGAATATGAGGTATTCCACTCCGGTGTCGGGGTCCTTGAACACTGTGACCGTTACGGGCTCAGCCCTGGCGAATTGGGTGCTAACCGAGGACATGGCCCAATCGGGAAGGGTGAGCGTCCGCTGGCCCGCTTTACTCTTGGGCTGCCGCTTGATCACGACACCCATGCCAGGAACGTCAACGATTGTGCCATTGATCGTAACGGTCTTCGCTTCGAGGCACACGTCGTCCGTGATCAGTGCCAGACACTCGCCGATCCGGGACCCTGTGGCCGCCATAGTGTCAGTCAGCTCGACAATGCTGCACACATTGGCTCTGGGGTGATTGACCGCGGCGTCACGGAGCCGCCAGAATTCTTCGGCGTCCAGCGACACCGGGAGTTCATTCTTGGGCGTGACGCTGATAGGAGTCGTCTCGCGCACGGGGTTCCGGCTCATGGCATCGAGCCGTGCAGCGTAGGAACAGATGTTACTTAGCACCGAGCGAGCCGTCTTAGCCACCGCCGCACCGTGTTCATCCTCGGTCGTCAGGAGGAAGTTTTCTGCGATGGAAATCGAAAGCTCTCGGCATTTCAGATAGCCCACCGACGGCAGGATGTTGCTGTCCAGCTGGCGCCGATACTGATACAACGTGTTGAGGCCTACCTTCTTCTTCCTGCAATAGACTTTCCACCACGATTCGGCAACATCCTTGATTCTCGTATCAGGGTCGATGTCAGCTCCGCGGTTGCGATAGGCCCGGTTTCTTATCGCAGTCTTCAGCGCCCTCTCTGCGGCTGCACGTGATGGGCCGGAGCGTTCCATCGTCCGCGTTACTCCGTCGTAGTCCCTGAATCCACATCGCGCGATCCATTTCTCGCCGGAGCCGTAGAATCGGAACTTTCCAGCTGTGCCCAGCGGCAGCGGCGGCCGTCCCATGCAATCCTCCCTGACCGTACGATCTATCGAGGCGCTTCCTGCCTGTGTCCTCAGACCAAGGAGCCGTTGGCTACAGGCGACACGGCTACCGGGCTCATTGACCGCGCCGCCTGGGGCCAACGACCCCGGAAGTCCTGGGGGATAGAGGACTCCGTTTTTCGACAGGTTCACTAACCTGACTGTGGCGGTGAAGCCCGTCACTCATAAGTTGTCTGTGGTTGTCTGTGGTTGTCTGGGCGTCGTCAAGGACCTAGGTCTAGAGCGGTCGAGAAGCCAGGTTGCGGCTGGCGTCCGCAGGCGCAGATGCAACTTCTGCGGCGAGTTGCGGGGCAATTCGCTGGTCACGCAGGGGGCTGGGTGCCGTCTAAGAGTCGGTTGACTACGAGCGCCCAAAAGGCTGCAGCCGCCCGCGATGCCTGGTGGCCGTCGAGTGCCCCGCAGGGCCCCGGTCTTATGCCGACTGATCCGCTGGACACCCACGGTATGGGCTATGGATCGGCCGGTTGACGGGTCGTTCTGCAATCCGGGGATTACGGCATCTTGGCGGCTTCACCAATCGTTGGCGCTGCGGCTAATATGGTTCAGAACATCCTTGGCGCGTGTATGCCCAGCCGATTTCGGAGTTTTGTCATGGCGAAGCAGGTAGTCACGATTCTCACAGATGACCTCGACGGCGGCGGGGCAGACAGAACGGTTGAGTTCGGATTGGACGGCGTGAACTACACGATTGACCTGTCTGACAAGAATGCGGGGAAGCTGCGGAAGGCGCTGGAGCCTTTCATTTCGGCTGGTACTCGCCGGGGGCGCGCGGCTGGAGTGGCGCGTCGTGGTCCCGGTCGTGCGGGTGTCGCCGGTGCTGGTTCTTCTCGTCGGCAGAATCAGGCGATTCGTGAGTGGGCGCGGAAGAACGGTCGCAAGGTGTCTGAGCGTGGTCGTATTCCGACGGAGGTTGTGGAGGCCTACAACAGCAGTCGCTGACTGTGGTCGTGGGTGGTGGCGCCGCCTCGGGTGGAGGAATCCCGGGTCGGCGTCGCTTTTCTGCTGTCGGCTTCGCCGGCGCCGCCGGCCTTGCGGAGACCCCGCTGGCTTCCTACTGCCTCGATCCGGGGATTCTTGACCGTCGATGGTGGCGGGTGGTGCTGCCGAGGGTCAACTGTGAGGCCTCTTGGACGAGCGCAGTCGGGAGTCCGCCATTGGATCCGCCGAGTACTCGGCTTCGATGACGAACCATGTCTGCCTACAAGTCCTCGACCCCGACTTCCGCGGACTGCGCTGGCTCAGTGGCTGTATTCAACCGTTTTCGCGAGTCGCGGGGAAGCCTGGTCTTGCCTCACCCTGTGCAGCCGTTCGGCTCGGCGTCACGATGACGCTGAGCCGAACGGCTGCACGGCTATCCGGAGGGGGTCGTTAGGTACGCGCGGATCGAAATGGTGGTGATGCTGCCGTCCGGTGCTCGGTCGAGTTGTCCCTTGGCGATGAGCTGCCCGATCCGCGACTTGTGGACGCCGAGCATCGCGGCGGCGACCGAGTGAGAGACCGTCTCGGCTGCGGGGTGCCCCACGGAGCGGGCCACGGCCCGGCCCAACGGTGTCGCCCACCATCGGTCGTCCGGGTTCTCCGGGACGATGCCTGCGACGGCCAGGTCGGTGACGACCTGCGCGGCCTCACGGTCGTCGCCGGATAGCAGTTGCCCGGCCCAGAGGGGTGCACGCTCGTGGACCATGGACGTCAGGGTGAGCGTCAGGTCGGGACCGAGTAGGGCGCCGAGAGCCTCGGCAGCCGCGCCGACGTCGCGGCGCAGCTGCCGAGTCAGGATCTCGTGGTCGGAGGTCATCGGAGACCGCCAGTGGGGCGTGACTCGGGGCTGGCCGGCCGGATGGAGTAGTTCAAGCCGCCGATCCACAGGTGGACGCCGTCGTAGTGGCCGTCCTCGTCCTCGGTGAGCTCGCCGAAAACCTCGGTCAGGCAGTCTTTGGTGATCGTGATGGTGTTGCCCTCGACGTCGATGTAGTAGCCGTTGCCACGGAAGGCGGCGTCCTCGCTTAGGTGCTCGGCCATGTCGACATCGGCCAGGTTGATCGTCACGCACTCGCTAAACATGGCGTTCTCCCACTAGACGATGTCCGTCTAGTCTGACTAGACGTATAGCGTCTAGTCAAGGCGGTTGGCGTGATGGGTGACTTGCTAGCTCGCGACCGGCCCTAACGATCTTGGGTTGAGAAACAGGCACTCGCGTGACCAGTATTCGCCTTCCGCAGGGCGGCTCTGAACTAGACTAGTTCCCTCGCCCGCTGCCGGGCGTGGCGGTAGGCCACGATCTGGCCTGGGAGCGAGTCGTCCATGCATGCCTCCCTTTTCGCGAGGCGGCGAGAATCCCTCGATGGGGTACGCCGCCGGTTTGCAGGACAGCGTCGTCCGATGCGCTGGTAGCCGTAAGGAACCTACGTTGGCATGGTGATTGCCTCGCCGATTCAGTGCCTCGCACCCAGCGGAGCTGTCAGTACCA
Organism: Actinoplanes aureus; assembly: GCF_015704865.1. Classification (GTDB taxonomy): domain Bacteria; phylum Actinomycetota; class Actinomycetes; order Mycobacteriales; family Micromonosporaceae; genus Actinoplanes; species Actinoplanes aureus. Next base: position 29,449 of record NZ_JADQTO010000053.1, read on the forward strand.
GACGGGCCAACTGCGGCCACCTATCGGAAGTTGATCGTCGAGTTCCCATACCGCGGCCTGGTGGAGGCTTCTCCCTACCGCGAACGCAACGTCGAGTGCGTCGGGTTCTCGGCAGCCGCGGCGTTTCTGGTGCCAGAAGCTGGACGGCGAACCAGTTGTTGGAGGATGGAGGTCACCCAAGCCCAGCTTTCCGGCCACAGTTAGGTGGCGGGGGATATAGAGGTTGGCGTCAAACCATTTCGTCTCGCGGTCAGTCCATGTGCCGGCGTAGAGAACGGTTGGCTCGGAGTCGAGGCCTAGGGTCATCCCCAGGGCGCGGATGGCGCCGAGTTCAGTGAACCAGGCCTTGGGATCGGTGCAGACGTGCTCGACGCGCCTCCACCATTCCAGGATCTCTGCGTCGGACCAGACTCCTCGGCCGGCCAGCGAATACTGAGGTACGGAGATCAGGAAACCGGTGGTGGGCAGCGTGCCGGGGCGGATCTGGACCGTCGCCGCCTCGTCGCGCAGCTGGCTGAGTACGTCAGCCGATCCGCCATCCTCAGCGCCATCCGTCATCTGGTTCTGGTTCCTTCTCTAGCGCCGCAGAGCTGTTTCAGCTGTGTCGACCTGGTCAGGTTCGCGATGGAGGGAGCTCGGGCAGCTGTCCGAGCTGTCGTGTGTGGTGTGGCGGAGAGGGCTGGACGAGGACAAAGTTTCGCTTTTTCAGGTGTAACGGAATTGCTGCGCTGTGGATCTCGTGTGGCACGGCGCCCACTTCATCTTCGATCCTTTGGCGTTGCCGCTGGAGATGCAGATGTGTACGCGCTGGTGCTGCCAGGCGCCGAGGGACTTGAGGACCACGGTTCGTGGCTTGGATCCGGCGAAGACTTCGAGGAGTTGGTAGCTGCCTCTGTTGCAGGGATGGCTGCGTACGTAGCCGGTCCGCTGCGCGCGCGAGTCCAGGCAGTAGGGGTAGGTGGATGGCAGTTTGATCTGGATCAGTCGGTGACCGTTGTGGGCGCCGCGGCCGACGCGCTTGAGCGCGGATCCGACGAGGCCGCAGCCGTTCAGCGATACCGGGGTGCTGGTGTCGAGGGCGAGGAACATGCACAGCGCGCCGCGTTTGATGGACTGCCACCACACCGCCTGAGCAGGGGCGGCCGCGAAGCCGAGCAGCAGCAGAACGGACGCGGTCGCGGCGATCGCTGCGCTTGCCCAGGTGGTACGTCTGGTCCGGAACCGGCCAGTCCACTGCGGGGTGGGATTGCTGAGGCCGGCCCGGGTTTGCGGGGTGTCGACGGTGGATTGCTGCACGGTGACTCCTTCATCGCCGATGGTTGATAGGCAAATGGGGGACGCGGTGGGTACAGCTGGATGTGGTGCCGAGGGGCATTGGCTGCCTGCAGGCGTGGCCGGCGGTGGCACCGCCGCCCGGGGGGACGGCGTTGGCGGTGGCTGGGTCGCTGGCGCGGCGGTCTGCTGGTCTGCGGGGCATGGGCTGGTTGCTTGTGGCGGCCGGCGGACCGGCTTCGAGGTGCCGTGGCGGTTCTGTCTCTTGGCGCGACGGTGTGTTGTGGGCCGGACCGGGCGGGGTGGTGCCCGGTCCGGCGGTCCGCGGTTAGGAGCCGATGAACCTGG
>NZ_JADQTO010000054.1 GCF_015704865.1 Actinoplanes aureus
CTGGTTCAGGCCACCACCATCGCCGTACCGCATGCTTCCAGCACACCCGAAACCGGCGAAACCGGTCGATCCCCCGAAAGCGTCTTCAATAGACCTGGCACAAACCCTGACCCCGAAAGCGCTCTAGATCACGCAGTGCTACTCGCTCTTGAGTGACCAGTCCGCGTCTCCGTCGAGGACGGAGGCGTCGCTGTACTGAGCGGTGTTCGATTTCGGCCAGACACCCTCAGGAAAGCCGCTCGGGTCGACGGCGTCACCGTGCAGCATGATCATCGCTGTGGCCTGCGCACCAAGAAACGCGCCGAGGGTTGCGACGGCCGTGACGATGATGGCCGTATTTACCCCCGCCTCTTCCAAGAAAAGAGCGAGGCCGGCCCACGAGAATACGACCGACCCGAACGCCGCGATCACAACAGCCAACGCGGCAATGAGCTTGGCCAGCACACCTGCGAGCGCTACATAGAAGGCCAGCCCGGCTGCCGCGCAGGCGAGCAGATTGATACTCGTGCTGGTAGCGATCGAGCCGACACGGCTTGCAGCCGACGACTGCGCGCCAGCAGTGGTCAGATAGGCGTCGTGCCCCGCACCCGACCAATCGGAGTTATCGACAACGAGGTTCTGCGTGGTCAGATCGGTAGAGACGGCATTGGCCGATCCTCGGATGTCCATCCAATGGTAAGCGTCGATGAACATGAAGATCGGCGCGACCGCACCCTTCAGAAGATCTAGGAACCAGTTCAAGATCGCCTTACCGACTTCGACGGTTTTCTCTGCGATCCATTCGATCGCCATGGCCGCCGGTGGGGTTATCCACCACTGGCCCTTGGCTTTCCGCGCGGCAGGATGGACCTCGGCGAGCTTCGCCTCAAGCGTCCTCGTGCCGTTCTCGATCTCGCGGATTACCGCTTCGTACTGGGCTTGACTGAACATCGACAGGCTCCCCCGTTAGTAGACGTTCTTGATGCGGTGCGCTCCTGCCTCGTCTTCGGCCTCATAGGTATCCGCGGCGCTCCGCAAGGTGCCGGCGATCTCCGACATCGCTGTTGCGCCCTCGGCGCACCGCGCGGCCACGGCGTTGATGACGTCGTTGTAGGGACCGACCATGATCTGGAAGAGCCCCGCTTCGAGCCGGCCGAACTCCATCTCAGCGACCTTGCCGCTCAACGCGCCCAATTTGCCGCTCTGCGTCTCCCATTGAGTCGCTTCGCGGCGCAGCGCATCGGTCGCGCCAGAGACCTGCTCGTGGCTGGGGTATGTCATCGCCTATCGCCCTGAGGTTGATGCTGCGCAGTAAGGGATCTAAGCGTTGCGAGAGCGTCCTTCACCAGGGAATCAAGTTCGTCCGGCTGGCTCGTCGCAGCGGTGAGTTCACATTTCGCGCGTTTGAGGGCCTGGGAGAGAGCAGTGGTGACGGAGGCTCCGTCACGGTTGCGTGCCCATCTCGGCTCGATCTCACAGTCGGTGAGGCCTCCGGCACCGAGTCGGAGTAATACATGTCGCCCGTCGTCCCAGCCCTCGGGTTCCGCTGGCCGGTCAGCCGGTTGTTTCTGTACCGCGCTTAGCGCGTTCATGACAAGTTCGTTGAACTCGGGATCTTCTTGCGCACGGCCGCCCCGAGGCTCTACCGCCGGAGCATGAGAGGGACGCACCTGCTGAATTTCCGCCTCTTCGGCGTCTCGCTGTCGCTGCCACCAGCGATCATCGTCCAACCGGTCCGTCCATGCTCGTACCGCCTGTTGAACGGCATCAGTGTATGCGTCGAGGACAGCAGCACCGAGATCCGCCGGTTCGATGCGCTGATGCCACGCATCACGGACTCTGATCTCAGTCGGTAGGCCGTCTGATCCGAGTACGACGACCACTCGCCCGCTTGCGTCGCACCCTTCGGTCCTGTGAGGGCTAGCGCCTACCAGTTCGCTCGCCAACTTCCCCAGCTGCTCCGCTTGCTGTCGGAGTCGCTGACCGATGCCGGGCTCCATACCACTCACCGCCCTACCCGAGACGGCATCGAGCGCGAGACGGCTGCGCCGATCAAGCCAACGAATACGGCGGCCGGCACCAGAAGAAAACCCAGGATCACCGTCACATCTGCGGCGATGACAAAGAACAGGGCAATCAATACGAGGAGGCCCGTACCAAGAAACAGCAGGACGGCCACCAGAACCCGCAGAGGTCCTGGCGCGCCACGCCAGGCGCATACAGCCCCGACGCAGGCGACCGCCGCTATAGCCAGGGACACGACAATGGTCCCGGCTCGCCCGAACGGAGAGGCGTCCGCGACTTCGTCGAACCCAGTCGCCGCGAACGCCGTAACGATCAGCTCGATCACGACGATGGCGCACCACAGGCTCAGAACGAAGCCACTGGCACGCGCTTCACGACCGGTTCGCCTGGCCACGCCTTAACCCCTCGTCCATGAATGGCGGATAGTGTCCTTAGCTCGGCTGCCCTCCGCTACCCCGCTGTCGGTTAGCTGATCCGCTTGAACCTCGCAGAACCTTGCGACGAGCCAGCCACTGGGCGCGGATGCGCCTGCGTCACTGGTACACGCCTGTTGGGAGCGTCCGGTTCAACGGCGCGTCATTCAGCTACTGGCCTGGAGAAGTCGGGCGGCTCAGCGACCGCATCGACGGCGAGCAGGACGAGGAGTGAGGGTCGATGCCGGGCCGCTGCTGTGCTTCGCTGCTGGACAACATCAAAAGGCTGCTCCGGGATCTCCCGGAACAGCCTTTGACCTGGGGTGGAGCTGAGGGGATTTGAACCCCTGACCCCCTCGATGCGAACGAGGTGCGCTACCAGTCTGCGCCACAGCCCCTTGGCTTCGCGGTGAATGCCTCACCGTGGAACCGCAGCAAGGCTAACAGGTCGGCCGGCCGGGTCGCGAACCGGCCCACCGCATCAGCCCGGAACCGGCGCTGCGGCCCGGTACCGGGCGGTGGCCGCCGGGGAGACAGCGGGGACTGTCCGCTTGCCGTACCCCGCGGGGTTGTTCTCAGGCTGTGTGGTGCCGGCCGCCGGCTTCGTAGGGGCGGCCGCGCAGGCCGCCTCGCCTGCGGTAGGAGACCGAGCCGCCGTTGGCGGCCAGCGGCAGGTCGGAGGGCTCGCGATCGAGGCCCATGGCCGCGCGCCGGACCGCTTCGCGCTGGGCGGCCAGGCGGCGCTGGGCTTCGCGGCGGGCGGCTGCCCGGCGGGCCTGTTCGCGGCGGACCTCGGCCTGGCGGGCGGCGAGCCAGGCGGCTTCGCGGGCTTGGACGCGGCGGCGCCGGCGGTCGGCGATGGCGCGGTTGCGCAGGTGGATCAGGTAGACGCCGAGGAGGGTGCCGGTGACCGCGAAGCTGATCCAGAAGCCGGGGCCGACGGCCAGGACGCCGACCAGTTCGATGGCGTTGAGCAGGACCAGCGCGGCGAAGACGCGGCGGCGGCGGACTACCGCGGGGGTGCCGCGGCGTTCGCGTACGCGCGCCGGCCGCTTGCCGGTGACCAGGCGGAGACGCCGTTGGGGTGGATCGGGATCACCCGATGGGGCGGGTACCGTAACCGTCACCTGACGGCCGGGGTTGATCGGTCGGCGTCCGGGCACGGTGCGGCGACGGCGGCGGCGTTGCAACACCCGCGCCGTCGACGACGCCCGCTCCGCGGCCAGTCGCTCGGTGGCGTCGTACCGGCGGACCAGCGCCGGGGCGAGGGCGAGCAAGCCGGCCGCGGCGAGGACGGCGAGGAGCACCGAGGTCGGCACCCTCACTCCTCCGTTTCGCCACGACTGTAGGCACGTCGAATGACGCGACGATTGCGAGGTTACGGGCGGTAGCCGTGATATTTCGCGCGCCGCGCCGGTAGCGTCGCGACGTACAAGATCAATTGCTGGCGCGTACGCGTTTCCAGCGGGACAACAGGCCGCCCTCGGCGGCGACTTCTTCGCTGGTCATGGCGTATCCGAGGTGATCGCGCCAGCCGCCGTCGATGTGCATGTAGCGCTGGTGGTACGCCTCCTCGCGGAAACCCAGCTTCTCCACCACACGGCGGCTCGGCCCGTTCTCCGGCCGGATGTTGACCTCGATGCGGTGCAGCCCGCCCGGCCCGAACGCGTGGTCCACGGCGAGCGCCAGCGCGGTCGGGATCACGCCGCGCCCGGCCACCCGGTAGTCGACCCAGTAGCCCGCGTACGCCGAGGCGAACGCCCGCCGCACGATGTTGCCCAGGTTGACGTGCCCGACCAGCCGTTCCGTGCCGTCCTCGACCAGGCAGACGGCGAACGGCATGCTGTCGCCGCGCCGGGCGGCCCGTTTCATGTCCCGGTACACGTATCCGAAGGCGCGCGGCGAGTTCATCTCGGCCCACGGTCCGGGCGGCGCCGATTCCCAGGGGGACAGCCACGCCTGATTGGCGATCCGCACATCCGACCAGGCCCGGGCGTCACCACGCTTGTAGGGCCGGAGCAAGACCGGCCCGTCCGCCAGCACGGCGGGCCAACCGGGCGTGGCCCCCAGCATTCATCGCCTCCGGTCGAGGAGCAGTACGTCGACGGTCGATCCCGCGGCCGCGGTGGTGACCCGCTCACCGAGCACCAGCAGGCCGTTGGCCTCGGCGAGACCGGAGAGAGTGTACGGCCCACCGGCGAGCGGCTGCACCGTGTAGCCACCGCCCCGCCGTTCCGCGACGTGCGCCGGCCGGAACTCGCGCAGTCCGCCGGGCGAGGAGATGGTCTCCAGCAGGTGCGCCTTGACGCCGGGCCGGAAGACCGGTTCCGACCCGGCCAGCAGCTGAATGACCGGACGGGCCAGCACCTCGAAGCCGATCAGCGCGGCGCCGGGCTCGCCGGGCAGGCACACCACCGGCACCTCCTCGCCGCCGACCGTGCCGAAGCCGAAGCAGGTGCCGGGGCAGAGCGCGACATCGGTGAACTCGACCGAGCCGCGGCCGGTGCCCGGGCGGGAGAGCACCCGGCGCAGCATGTCGCCCGGGCCGGTGCCGGTGCCGCCGGTGGTGATGATCAGGTCGGCGCGCAGCGTCTGGTCCTCCAGCAGGCCGCGCAGCCCTTCCGGGTCGTCGTCGCAGATGCCGATCCGGTACGCGAGCGCACCCGCCTCCACAGCCGCCGCGGTCAGCGCGTGCGAGTTGGCGTCGACCACCTGTCCGGGCTGGCTGGGCCGGCCGACGTCGACGAGCTCGTCGCCGGTGGCCACGACCACCACCCGCGGGCTGGGCCGGACCATGACGTGCCCGATGCCGGCGGCCGCGAAGGTGGCCACCATCGGCGGGCTCACGTACGAGCCGGCGGTGGCGAGCACCTGACCGACCGCGAGTTCTTCGCCGGCTCGCCGTACGCCCGAACCCCGCTTCGGCGCGTGCATGATCTCCACCGCCGCCATGCCCTGGTCGGTCCAGTGCACCGGCACCACCACGTCGGCCCCGATCGGCAGCGGTGCGCCGGCCGCCACCGAGAAACAGGTCCCCGGGGTGAGCCGGACCGGACGCCAGCTGGCCGCGCCCAGGTCACCGACCACGTTGAGCCGGACCGTGCGGGTGTTGCTGTCGAACTGCCCGAACGACGGGTGCGACCCGATGCGCCCGGCTCCCGCCAGGTCTTCCCATCGGGCCGCGTACCCGTCGATCGCGGCCTGGTCGAAGGCGGGGAACGGGTGCGGGGCGAACACGTCGGCCGCGAGCACGTTCCCGTGTGCCTGAGTGAGGTCGAGGTCGAGCGGAGGCAGCGCCCGCAACCTGCGCAGCACGCTGCCCAGGTACTCGGCGAGAGGCATCAGCTCGTTGGCGGCCGCCTCGGCATCGGCCGTAGCGGTCATCCCTTCTGACCACCGACGAAGTCGGTCAGCCAGGCCCGGAACTCACTCCCCAGGTCCGGCCGCTTGACGGCCAGTTCGACGACGGTCTGGAGGTAGCCCAGCGGCATGCCGGTGTCGTAGCGGTGCCCGCGGTAGACGATGCCGTGCACCGGCGTGCCCTCGGCGAGCAGCGTCGCCATCGCGTCGGTCAGCTGGATCTCGCCACCGGCACCCGGCTTGGTGTCCGCGATCGTGTCGAAGATCTTCCCCGGCAGCACGTAGCGCCCGATCAGCGCCAGGTTGCTCGGAGCCTCCTCCGGCGACGGCTTCTCGACCAGCCCGGTGATCTTGACAACATCGGGCTCGTCCGTCTGTTCGATGGAGGCGATGCCATAGCGGGAGGTCTCCTCCGGAGCGACCTCCAGCAGCGCCAGCACGATGCCGCCGGTCTGTTGCTGCAGGTCGAGCATGGCCGGCAGCAGCGGTTGCTCCTCGTCCACGAACTCGTCGCCGAGCAGCACCGCGAACGCGTTGTCGCCGACGTGCGAGGCGGCGGTTCCGACCGCGTGGCCCAGACCGAGCGGCTCACCCTGCCGGCAGGTGTAGATGTCGGCCAGCTCGCTGGTCCGGCGTACGGCGGCGAGGCGCTCCAGGTCGCCCTTCTCCTCCAGTCGCTGCTCCACGTCCGGGCGGCGGTCGAAGTGGTCGACCATCGAGGTCTTGCCTCGACCGGTGACCAGCAGGACATCGGTGATGCCGGCCGCGGCCGCCTCCTCGACGATGTACTGCAGCACCGGCCGGTCGACCACCGGCAGCAGTTCCTTGGGAACCGCCTTGGTGGCCGGCAGGAACCGCGTGGCGAGGCCCGCCGCCGGGATCACTGCCTTCACCGCGCGCCTGTTCGTCGTCATTCAGTCACCGCACCTTCGCTGGATCGTGCTCGGGCATGCCGCGAGACTATCGGCCACCACCGGGTCTGGGCGGTTGCGGCCCACCGGTAACGACCGATTCCCGCTCAGCAAGTCGATACGTGTCTCTACCCGAGTTCTTCGCCGCGTAAAGCGCTTCGTCTGCGGCGTCCAGCACTTCCTGAGCGGTGCTGCCGTGCTCCGGGAAGACCGCGATGCCGATCGAGACGCTGATCGGGATCCGGTCGTCGAGGCCGGGTCGCCGCGGGTCGACCGGCACCGGCCACTCACGGACCGCGGCGCCGAGTCGTTCCGCGACGATCACCCCGCCGTACGCGTCGGTCTCGGGAAGCAGCACCACGAACTCCTCCCCGCCCTGGCGGAACGCCACGTCCACCTCGCGCAACCCGATCCGGATCCGCCGTGCGAACTCGCCCAGCACCTGATCACCGGCCGCGTGCCCGTAAGTGTCGTTCACTTCCTTGAAGTGATCCAGATCCAGCACCAGCACGGTGAGCATCCGCCCGAACCGGCTGGCCCGCTCCACCTCCCGGCGCAGCACCTCACGCAGATAACGGTAGTTCCACAGTCCGGTGAGCGGATCGGTCAGAGAAAGTCGCTGCGCCTCCTCGTGCAGGCGTACGTTGTGCACCGCGATACCGGCCTGACCTGCGAAAGTGCGTACGGTCCGCAGATCGGCGTCGTCGAAGGCCGGCCCGCCGAGCCGGTCGTAGAGTGCCAGCACGCCGAGGGTGCCGGGATCCGGTTCGGTCTCCGAGTCATTCGGCGGGGCGCAGATCGGCACGGCGAGATACGACTCACACGCCGGCTCGTCCGGACCCGCCCCGCTGGAACCGCGCAGGGGCGATCCGGTGGCCGCGACCGTACCGAGCACTCCGCGCCCGGGCACCAGCCGGCGCTGGGACAGTTCGGCGTCGGGCAGGTCCCAGGTCCCGGTCAGGCCGGCGCCGCAGCGCGCCGCCAGCCGCCCGTCCGTCGCGTCGGCGAGCAGGATGAGGCCGGCCCGGGCACCGGTGGCGGTCATCGCGGTCCGCATGATCACCGGCAGGATGCGGTCCAGGTCGTGGGTGCTGGACAGGGTGTCGCCGAGAATGGCCAGGTGCCGGCGAAGCTGGTCCCGGCTGGCGGTCAGCGCCTGCACGTAGGACTGGAGCTCCCGCGTCATCCGGTTGAAGGTGCCGGCCAGCCGCCCGAGTTCATCCGGGCGCGGAATCGGCACCCGGGTGTCCAGATCGCCGTTCGCCACCCGGTCCGCCGCCCAGGCCAGATCACCGAGCGGGCGGGTGGTGGACCGCGCCAGCCAGCGGGCGGCGAGCACCGCCGCCACCGCGGTGGCCAGGACGATCATCAGCAGGATCGCGTACCGGAGGGTGGGGTTCCCGGCGGGGACGCTGAGGGTCAGCGGCAGTGGCTGGCCGGGCCCGCCGGCAAGCTGCCGGGTCGCGGTGCCGTCGCGGTCCGGCGCGGTGGCGCCGAGCGCCACACCCACCCCGCCGGCCGCGCCCAGGCGGTCCAGCAATCCGGGATCGATGCGCTGAGCAGCGATGACGGTCAGATCGTCGGCGTACGCGGCCGCGGAGATCGCCGTGATCGCGGCTGGATCCGGCGCCGTTCCGGATCCGGCGCAGTCCCGCCAACCGGCCGTGCCGTTGTCGGCCGTGCGTGCGCTCGCCTGCGGCTGGATCGCGGTGTGCCGCGCGGCCCCGCGCCCCAGCGGAATCACCGCGGCGTGATCCGGACCGGTCAGCCGGACCTCGGTGGCGAGTCCGCGGGTGATCAGCTGTTCGGCGACCGCGGAACGGCCACCGTCCGGGACCACCGCGACCGAGTCCGCCACCGCTTGCAACTGGCGGCAGAGTGCCCCCACGGCAGTGCCGACAGTGGTCGCGGCATGATCGAGACGCTCGGCCGTTCGCTCCCGGCTCACGGCGCCGACGGTCAAGGCGACGAAGATTGACCCGAGCAGGACCGGACCGAGCACGACCACCAGAAACGCGCTGGTGAGCCGGCCACGAAGTGTCACACATCCTCCCGGGAGTGGCCCTCTTGTCCAGCGATGCTGACATAGTGTGCACCGTTTGCCGGTTTTCGAAAGGGGGTGTTGCATGTCGGATTTAGCCGGTGACGCGGAAAAATCACCACAAAGTAAGATCGCGCTGCGCGTTCGACTGCTCACGGCGCGTCGATCACTTACCGACGCCGCCCGCGCCGCGGCCGCCGCCCAAATTCAAAATCAAACCCTCGCTCTGGTACGCCGCGCGGCGCCGAACACCATTGCGGCGTACGTCCCGGTCGGCTCCGAACCGGGCGGCCCGGACCTGCCCCGTCTGCTGGCCGGCACCCTGCCCCCGGGTGGCCGCCTGCTGCTTCCGGTCCTCCTGCCCGACGGCGACCTGGACTGGTCCCCCTACTCATCGCGGCTCCTTCGCGGCCCACGCGGCCTGCTCGAACCGGATGGCCCCCGGTTGGGCGTGGCCGCGATCCGGGAGGCCGATCTGGTGCTGGTGCCGGCGCTCGCGGTCGGCCGGGACGGAACCCGAATGGGACGGGGCGGCGGCTCCTACGACCGGGCTCTCGCCCGCCTGCCGGCACCGGGCCCGCTGGTCGTGGCACTGCTCCACGACGGCGAGGACGTCGACGAGGTACCGGCCGAACCGCATGACCGCCGAGTCGGCGCTGTGATCACGCCCACTGGCGGCTTCGCCCTCAGGCCGGGCCCGGAGTGGACGAACTGACCTCCGATGCCGCAACATTGGCACTCGGAGTTGGCGAGTGCCAGCAGCCGAATGATCCGGAGGAGCCGTGCCTACCTACCAGTACGCCTGCACCGAGTGTGGTGAGCAGCTCGAAGCCGTGCAGTCCTTCTCCGACCCGGCCCTTACCGAGTGCCCGAACTGCCGAGGCAAGCTCCGTAAGGTGTTCAACTCGGTCGGCGTCGTCTTCAAGGGTTCCGGGTTCTACCGCAACGACTCTCGCTCCGGCAACGTGAGCGCCGAGAAGTCGGGCGGATCCGGAGACTCGGCGGCCAAGAAGCCGGAGAGTTCGCCGTCCACCACCTCGACCCCGTCCTCGACGCCGGCGGCCACGTCGTCGTCGAGCACGAGCTCCAGCTCCTCGTCGACGACCAAGACCGCTGCGGCTTCCTGACCCCGTCAGACATGAGAACGCGCCGGGCCGATCAAGGTCCGGCGCGTTTTTCCTTAGCAAGATCACTTGGGGTTTCCGGCGTCGTCCACACTTCACCGCCGTCCACAGCCCGCTCCCGCCGCCTCCGCTGAGCCGCCTAGCGTCACCCCGTCATCGGCGAACAGGAGGCCAGCATGCCCCGTTCCAACCCCGACCGGCAGGGTGAACGCCTCGATCCGGTGCGGTGGCGTGGGCCGAGCCGCGGCTCGCTCCTGCGCCTCGGCACGGTCGCGGTGTTGTTGATCACAGCAGCGGCGGTCCTGTGGACCCGGCCCACGTCCTGCGCCCCGGTGATCATCACGGCGTCGTCGTCGGCGCCCGCGAAACCGGCCGTTGCGCCCGGCACCGCCGGCGCCGTCCCGCCGGGCAGTGTCGGCGCCGTCCCGCCGGGCAGTGTCGGCGCCGTCCCGCCGGGCAGTGTCGGCGCCGTCCCGCCGGGCAGTGTCGGCGTGCCGGTCCGGCTGGCCGATCCAGCGGCGCTGGCCGTGGTCCGGCCCGGCAATCGTGTCGATCTGCTGCGTCTCGAGGACGACGCCGGGCGCCGGACCACACCGGTGGCGAGTAGCGCACTGGTCCTGGACGTCACCGGCAAGGACGATCCGGTGACCGGCGGTCTGTTACTGGCCCTCAGCCCACGCGAAGCCGAGCGGGCGGTCGCGGCACCCGGCCGCGGTTTCGCGATCCTGATCAGGCCGGGCTGATCCCGGCCGGCCCGCGCTCAGTCCCAGTGCGGCGGCCGGTCCTCGATCAGGCGATCGTCGTTGGAGTAACTCACCTCGCCCCAGCCCCGCTCGGTGTCGTCGCGGGTCTGATCGGGCAGCACCGGAGCCTCTTCGGACTCGAAGTCGACTTCGCGTTCGGCGTCGTTGTCCCGCTCAGGGTCATCCAGGATGTCCACGACTACGAGGGTAAGCCGACAGCGGCGCGGCCGTCGTCCCCCTCCGGCTGTACCGTCGGTGAACGTGAGCTCCCCCACCAGCGACCCGGACGACGCCTTCTGGCAGCGGCCGGACCCGTCCGCCGCATCGCTCGGCCGCCCGGAGCGGGACGAGCCGCCCGCAACCGAACCCGCCGGCTATGCCGGGCCGCCCCGAGCCGAGCCACCGTCGCCGAGCTGGCGGCCACCGACGATCGCCAATCCACCGCCGCCCCGCTCGATGCCGGCTCAGGACATCGACGCCCTCGACGAGGCGGAGGGTTCCGCGCGCACCGTCACCTACGGGATCGGCCTGGTCGCCGGCGCGGTCGCGATCATCCTCATCTGCCTGTTCTGCTCCCGAATCCTCTTCTGAACGGGCTGCCTCCGGCACCGGCCGCACGGGGAAACTCCCGCACGGCCCGCGCCGGCAGCCGTCAGTAGGTGCCCCAGACCGCGGTCGCGCCCGAGTCGCCGGTCTTGAAGACGTAGTAGCCGTTTACCGCGGCGAGGACCACGACGACCACGGCGAATGCCACGTCGGCGAGCTTCGGCAGAGCCCGGGGGTTGCGCACGGTCAGCGCGACCAGGATCAGGCTGACCACACCCAGGGCGATCGACACCCAGGTGGTGAGGGTGCCGAAGTCCATGTGCTGGTCGATGATCTCCCGGCCGGCGGGCGAGACCCGCTCCTCACCGATCAGGCGGTTGTAGAGCTCAGTGCCGGAGAGCTTCGCGACGAAGGCGGAGGCCGGCGCCACCACGGCGAGGAGCGCGACGGCCCAGCCGAGCTTGGGCCGCCAGGGCCGGACCAGCGCGTAGACGGTCGCGCCCAGAGCCAGCAGCGGCACGAATATGACGGCGGCGTGTAACACGAGAGCATGGACGGGCAAACCGTTGACCTGGTCGAACACCATTCCTCCTCGATCCGAGGTGCAAGCGGGATCCGGGTGTGCTCCAGGATCCGGTGTGCGGGCAAGCTTAGGAGTTGTTTGAACGCTCAAACATTCTTCGTGACAATCTTGTGGCCTGAACGGCTCGAACTGGGTCGCCTTGCGAGTTGGTGAATCACCCTGCTCGTGTTGTCATGGACCGATGTCCACCGGTGCAGAACTGCTGCGTACGCACGGCTTGCGGGTCACCCGCCCGCGTCTTGCCGTGCTCGAGGTCCTCACCGCGGGCGGACATCTCGAGGTCGACGAGATCGCCCGGCAGGTGCGCACCCGGCTCGAATCCGTCTCCACCCAGGCGGTGTACGACGTACTCGGCGCGCTCTCCCGGGCCGGCCTGGCCCGCCGGATCGAGCCGGCCGGCAGCCCGGCCCGCTTCGAGGCCCGTGCCGGTGACAACCACCACCACATCGTGTGCCGTGGCTGCGGCGCGATCGCCGACGTCGACTGCGCCGCGGGCGAACCGCCGTGCATGATGCCGAGCTCCACCCACGGTTTCGCCCTCGACGAGGCCGAGGTCACCTTCTGGGGTCTCTGCCCCGCCTGCCAGACCCGCCGAGAGGCCGACACCTCGGCCTGACCTCGCCGGCGCCTTCGCTTCAGGTCGGCCGCCGGCGCGTGGCACGCTGGATGTCATGACGGCAGACGTGGGGCTGTTCGGACCGGACTCGGTCACCTGGAAACTGCACCGCGAACCGATCCTGCTGCTGGGCGGGCTGCGGTCGCTCTATCTACAGGCGCTGCACCCGCGTGCGGTCGCCGGCGTCTCACAGAACTCCGGCTACCGCGCCGACCCCTGGGGCCGGCTGTTGCGCACGTCGGACTACGTCGGGACGGTGGTCTACGGCAGCACCACCGAGGTACGCGAGGCCGCCGCCCGCCTGCGCCGGTTGCACGCCCGGATGACGGCGGTCGACCCGCGCACCGGGGAACGATTCCGGATCGACGAGCCGGATCTGCTGCGCTGGGTGCACGTCGCTGAGGTCGAGTCGTTCCTGAGTACCGCGGTACACGCCGGGGTGCGGCTCACCGACGACGAGGTGGACGCGTACTTCACCGAGCAGCTCCGTGCCGCCGAGCTGGTCGGTCTGGACCCGGCCACGGTGCCGTCCACCGCCGCCGAGGTGGCCGACTACTACGCCGGTCTGCGCCCGGAGCTCGCCCTGACCCGGGACAGTGCGGAGGCGGCGCTCTTCCTGACCGTGCCACCGATCCCGGACCTCTGGGGTGGCGGCCGGGCGCTCCGCCTCGGGCTCAATCTCGGCCCGCCGCGCTGGGCGTACCTCGGCGTCGCCGGCACCGCGATCGGCCTGCTGCCGCCCTGGGCCCGCAAGATGTACGGCGGCCTGGGCTGGCCCACCACGGACCTGGCCGCCCGACTTTCGGCCCGCGGCCTGCGCGCACTGATCGCCACGATCCTGTCCACCCTGCCGAAGCAGTACCAGGTCTCCCCGGTGCGCCGGGCCGCCCTGGAACGCGTCGGCCTGGCCTGACCCACCTCCGGGCGAAAGATCAGCCGCCCAGGTGCTCGACCGCCGCCCACGGCTCCTTCGCCGGCACCTCCGCGCCGGCCGGGCACACCTTGCGGAAGTCACACCACCCGCAGAGCGAGCCCGGGTTGGTGGGGAACGACTCGTCCGGGTCGGCGCCCGCGGCCACCGCCTTCTCCGCCGCCATGATGTCGATCGCGGTCTCCTCGGCCCGGCGCACCTGCCGGGCCAGCGACTCCTCGGTGTGCTCGTGCGCGGCCACCGTGCCGGTCGGCAGGTGGTGCAGCTCGACCCGCCGGCACGGCCGCCGGAAGACCCGCTGAGCCGCGAACGCATAGAGCGCCAGCGCCTGCGATCCCCGGGCGTCGTCGGCGTCCAGCCCCGATCGGCCCGTCTTGTAGTCGACGATCACCGCCTCCGGACCGTCCGGCCCGGCGCGGCCGTCGATCCGGTCGGCCCGCCCGTTCAGCGCGAGGATCGCCGTCTTGGTCGCCACTCCCCGCTCCACGCCGAGCGGCTCCTCCGCCGGGTCGAGAGTCGCCACGTAGGACTCGAGCCAGTCCAGCGCCCGGCGATAGGCGACCCGCTCCTGGTCGACGTCGCGGTATCCCTCCCGCACCCAGGTCGCCTTGAGCAGCGTCGGCAGCGCGCCTGGTGCGCGCCGGTCGGGCGGCAGCGTGAACCAGTTCTTCAGGGCCGTGTGCACACTCGCGCCGAGCGAGTTGTGCGCCCACGGCGGCCCCTTCGGTGGGCTGGGACGATCCACATACGTATATCGATAGCGGCGGGGACAGTCGATGTACGCCCCGAGCTTGCTCGGCGTGCAGACGAAGAGCCGCTCCGGCATGCCGGCGAAACCGAGTTGCTCCGGCACGACGGCACCCGGCTTGGTGGCGCGGGATCTGGTGGGGGGCACGCGACAATCCTGCCAGCACCCTCCGACAAGAAGTCAGAGCAGCGCCGAGTACGACTTCACGAAGGCAAAGATGGCATCCGCGATGAGCTGAACCGCGATGGCCGCGAGCAGCAGACCGGCGATCCGGGTGAGCACCTCGATACCGGCCGGCCGGAGCAGCCGGACGATCATCCCGGAGAAGCGCAGCACCAGCCAGACGGTGGCCATCACGGCCAGGATGGCCCCGGCCAGGATCAGGTACTCGTCGGTGGTCTCCGCCCGCTGGACGAAGAGCATGGTCGCCACGATGGCACCAGGCCCGGCGAGCAGCGGGGTGCCGAGCGGGACCAGCGCGACGTTGGTGGTGCCGGCCTGCTCCGACGGCTCGTCGGTCTTGCCGGTGAGCAGCTGCAACGCGACAAGCACCAGCAGCAGACCACCGGCGGCCTGCAACGCCGGGAGCTGAACGTGCAGATAGTCCAAGAGCGTCTGCCCGGCCACGGCGAAGCCGACGATCACCCCGAGCGCGAGCAGCACGGCCTGGGTGCCGGCCCGGTTGCGGGCCTTCGGCGGCAGGGTTCCGGTGAGCGCGAGGAAGACCGGGACCATGCCGGGCGGATCGACGATCACCAGCAGAGTCACGAAGAATTCGCCGAACAGCTTGACGTTCACCCGCTCAAGGTAGGTGGCGGCGCGGTTGGGCGCAGGCTGGTGGGGCGATCGTCACCCCAGCACGGGCACGCCGGTCGCGGCGGAGACGATCTTCTCGTACGCCTCCGGGGCGGTGCGGAAGGCTCCGAGAGCGACTGTCTTGTGCGTACCGTGGAAGTCGGATGATCCGGTGACGACCAGGCCGAGCCGTTCCGCCAGAGCTCGCACCTCGGCCCGCTGCGCGGGCGTGTGATCTTCATGGTCGGCCTCCAGGCCGAACAACCCTTCCTCGGCCAACTCCATGATCAGCTCGTCCGGCACCACCCGGCCCCGCACGGTGGCCCGGGGATGCGCGAAAACCGCGACACCGCCGGCGGCACGCACCGCACGCACCGCTTCAAAAACATCAAGATCCGATTTGGGTACGAAGTAACGCGCGCCCAGCCAGGTCGAGGCGAACGCTTCCGTGGTGGTACGCACCAGCCCGGCCCGGATCAGCGCCTGCGCGATGTGCGGCCGCCCCACCGACCCGCCCGCCGCATACCCGAGCACCTCGGGCCACGTGATCGGTACGCCGTCCGCCCGCAGCTTCGCCACGATCTTCTCGGCCCGCTGCTCCCGGTCCTCGCGCAGGCGCACCAGATCCGCCGCCAGCCTCGGCTCGGCCGGATCGAACAGATAGGCCAGCACGTGCAGGGGAATGGCCGGCTGCGCACCGAACCACCGGCAGGACAGCTCCGCGCCTCGGACCAGGCGCATTCCGTCCGGAAGGGCCGCCGCGGCCTGCTCCCAGCCGCCGGTGGTGTCGTGATCGGTGATCGCCATGACGTCGAGGCCGGCCTCGGCACCGGCCCGCACCAGCTCGGCCGGTGTCAGCGTGCCGTCGCTGGCGGTCGAATGGCAGTGCAGGTCGATGCTGGTCACCGCTGCCACGCTACTGCCGACTTGGCCATCTACGGGGCCTCAGGCGTCATCTCCCTCGTCGTCCTTGCCCAGCCGGGCCTCGACCGCCTGCGGCTCATACATCTCCTCGACCACACGCAGGTAGAGCTCGTTGGGGTTGGGCAGGTGCTTGACCTCGCGGAGCGCCTGGTCCTGACCGGCCGACTCCAGCACGAACGTGCCGTAGCTGAGCATGCGGCCGAGGGCGGACTGCTCGTACTTCATGTCGGTGACCCGCAGCAACGGCATCATCGCCACCTTGCGGGTGATGATGCCGTTGACCACCATCACGCGCTTGTTGGTGAGGATGAACCGGTCGAAGTACCAGTCGAAGACCTTCCAGGCGACCCAGCTGATCACGCCGAGCCAGATCAGGACCGCGACGGTCACCATGCCGTCGACGTTCTGCCGGGTCAGGAAGCCGGCCAGGTAGCCGAGGAGGAGTGTGGCGCCGGCGCCGATGCCGATCGGGCCGGTCAGATGGATCCAGTGACGCTTCCACTCACCGCGGTACCGCTCGGTCGGGAAGAGGTAGCGGGCGACCAGTGTGGTCGGTTCATCCTCCAGGGGGAGGAACCGACGCGGACCGCCGCTGCGATCGAGGCCTTCCAGCTCCTCCTCGGTGAAGCTGGGCGCCTCGTACTCCTCCGGCGCGTCATAGGAGTCACGACGCTGCTGCCCCCGCGCATACGCCTCATCATCCCCATAGGGATCAGAGCGATCAGCGCGTGAGTACTCAGGGCTGTCCTGGTACGCCGGGTCGTTGAACCCGAAACTCGCATCGTCATCCTGAGGGCGTCCAGCACCCTCACCTCGCTGGCCGCGCGGCTCACCAGGATCCATATGGTGATGCTATGCGACGAGATCGGTGAAGAACGTGCCGAAGCCTCGTGCGATGTCCGCGATCGTGCCTCCGAGTGACTCGAAGACCGCAGCGGCGGATCTCGGGTTGAAGGCGATGAAGAAGATCAAGAATGCGATACCAAGCCAGGTGAGGACCTTCTTGATCATGGCGGGCCTTCTCCTCCGGTGCGGGTGACGTTCAGCGCCGCGGCAATACTGACGGTATCAGCTTCGTCGCTTCGTGTGAACAAAGTGTCCGGAAAGCCGATTGCCATATCCGCAGGTCACACCTAAGAGTCAGGCGCGACCGTGTAGATAGGGCGACGGCGCCCCGAACACCAGCTCGGGCGGCACCCCCTCGGAGAGGTCGTGCAGAACGACGTGCTCCGCGAGAAGATAGCCCGCGCTTGCGGGCCACGCTACCGCATAGAGCCACATTCCTTTTGCCTCACTCACGTAGGCACTTCGATCTTCCGGTGACTTGACGCACCACAGTGGAGTCGGGTGCCCGGCCGCCTTGATCTTCGCGTGTGGACCGGCGTGCGCACCCCGTACGGCCAGCGCCTCGGAGAGCAGATGCCCGGGATCGATGCCCGGAATGCCGGCGAACCGGTTGCCCAGGCCCACCCCGGGCTGCTCGGCGATGAGAACCAGATCAGCCGGCCCGCCACCGAGCGGCTCGGGACCGCTGCATGCCAGCGCGGTCGCCCGGACCCCGAAGCGCTCGTCACCGGACCAGGCGACCCCGGTGACCATCCAACCGGTGGGCAGCGGCCACGGACACCAGAGCGGTATCCGCTCCGCGCTCGACGCCGACTCCCGCAGCACCGCACCGACGATCTCCGCACTGATGTGCTCGGCGACGTGGAACGGCGGAACGTCGCCACAGCTGTCGCACCGCCAGGTGCTGTGCATCAGGTCCGGCTTCCGGACCTGAGCAGCACATCTGGGGCAACTCACCGTGACACCCACACTCCATACCGTGCGGGTCGCGGGAGTCCCCGTCAAGCGAATCGGCAGAACACGGGCTGATCCTGCTCAGGCGGGCGGCGGACCGGCATGTGCGCGGATCCACGCGTGCATGGCGATACCGCTGGCGACACCGGCATTGATGGAGCGGGTCGACCCGTACTGGGCGATCGAGAACAGCTGGGAGCAGGCCGCTCTGGCCGGATCCGACAGGCCGGGCCCCTCCTGCCCGAAGAGGAGGACACACCGGCGCGGCAGCGTGGTCGTCTCCATCGGGCGCGAACCCGGCAGGTTGTCGATGCCGATCACCGGCAGACCCTCAGCGGCCGCCCACGTCACGAACTCCTCGATGGTCGGGTGGTGACGCACATGCTGATAACGGTCCGTGACCATGGCACCCCGGCGATTCCACCGGCGCAGGCCCACGATGTGCACCTCTGCGGCAAGGAAGGCATTGGCGTTACGGACCACGGTGCCGATATTGAGATCGTGTTGCCAGTTCTCGATGGCGACATGGAAATCGTGCCGCCGCGCGTCCAGGTCGGCGATCACGGCTTCCCGGCGCCAATAGCGATACCGATCCACGACGTTGCGCCGGTCACCGGCCTTGAGGAGCTCCGGGTCGTACTTCTCGCCGGTGGGCCAGGGACCCGCCCAGGGGCCTACGCCGATTTCAAAAGATTGGTCTTCGCCCGCCGTCATGAGGCGTTAGGCTACTCATTCGATCTCACCGCATCGGCGGAGATCTGACGGGAGACGCAATGAGCGGCGGGGCCCTCCCCGGCACCCGCCGCCCACGCTCTGTTGAGAAAGAGTTTGCCTTACCGTCCGTATCCATGTGAAGGACTTTCAGGTGTGACCCAGGTCACATTTAGGTTTCTTTACTAATAGAATGATCTTTAGATGCGCTCCCACACCGGACGCGTGTGCAGGACAAATCGCCTAGATCACAAGATGGCGGACGGATCAGCCGCGCCCGGAGAGTCAGCAACCAGACACTGAGCGCCTACTTTCAGTTACGATGGGTTGTCCCCGCCGAACCCGATGGTGCTGTACGACACGTGTCGCCGCCGCCCGAGCGGGAATGGTGAAGGGGTAACCAGAGGTTCCACCGGACGTAAGCGATTCCCGCAGACGGAGGCATCATGGCGACGGTTGCGCTGACCGCAGCGAACTTCGACGAGGTCACCGGCAAGGACGGCATCGTCCTGGTCGACTTCTGGGCCAGCTGGTGCGGGCCTTGCGTACGCTTCGCGCCCACCTACGAGCGCTCTTCGGAGAAGCACCCGGAGATCACCTTCGGCAAGGTCGACACCGAGGCCGAGCAGGAGCTGGCCGCGAAGTTCGACATCCGCTCCATCCCGACGATCATGGCCGTCCGCGACGGCATCGTGGTGTTCGCCCAGCCGGGCGCACTCCCCGAGTCCGCGCTGGAGAGCCTGATCGAGAAGGTCGAGCAGCTGGACATGGAAGAGGTTCGCGAGCAGATCGCCGCACACCGCAAGGGTGCGCACGGCGACGCGGACGAGGCCGAGGCTCCGGCCAAGGAGGAAGCGGCGGCCGCCGGCCGCAGCTGAGCCCGGAACTACGAAGGGGCCCGCGATTCGCGGGCCCCTTTTCGTATGCGCACCTGCTTTTACACAGGTCCGACGCGTTGTCCACAGATCCGGCGAGGGTGATGGACACGGCATAGAACATGTGTTCGAATACCTGCCATGCGATGGTCCAACCTGTCGGCTGGCACCGACGACGGCTCGCTCGTGGACAGGGCGGCGCTGGCGGCTCCACCCCTGCCGCTGGCGCTGCCCGACGCGACGGTCCGCACCTTCGACACCCCCGGCTTCGCCGGGATGACGTTCTATGAGGTGCGGGCCAAATCCCTGATCAACCGGGTGCCCGGCGCGTCCCGGGTGCCGTTCGAGTGGACCATCAACCCCTATCGCGGGTGCTCCCACGCTTGTACGTATTGCTTGGCCGGTGACACTCCCATCCTGCTCGCCGACGGCTCCACCCGCCCGCTGGCGCAGATCCGTCCCGGCGACGCCGTCATGGGCACCATGGGCGCCGGTCCGCACCGGCGCTATGTGCCGACCACGGTGCTGGACCACTGGTCCACAAGCAAGCCCGCGTTCCGGGTCACCCTGACCGACGGCACCCGGCTGGTCTCCAGCGGAGATCACCGCTTCCTCACCGACCGAGGGTGGCGGCACGTCAGCCCCGCCGAGCCGCACCAGCCGGCCCTGGCCGTCGGCGACCTGATGTTCGGGGTCGGCCACTTCGCCGAGCCGCCCAAGGAGTCCCCCGACTACCAGGCCGGGTTCCTCTGCGGGTTGCTCCGCGGTGACGCCTCCGGCGCAGGCGTGGCCGGCGAGGGAGATGCCTGGATCCGGGCCGACGGCTACCTCGACGACGTCTCCCTCACTGAGGCCCTGCGCTGGCCCGAGCTGCCCACCGCCGACTGGCACCGGGGATTTCTGGCCGGTGCGTTCGGCGCGGTGGGACGCGCGGAGCGGCTCGCCGTGGTGTTCGAGAGCGGCGACCAGGCGTACCTGCGACGGATCGCCGAGGCCCTCACACACCTCGGGATGGTCGCCCGCACCCCGGCCCGGGTCCGGACGCCGGCCGTCCGCGGGCCGGCTTCCCTCGGCCGTGTCGAGACGGAGCGGCATCTCGAGGCGGCTCTCCGCTTCCGGCACATCACGGGGGCGTCTCAGATGCCGCTGGACGCCTCCGGCGTCGGAGTGCGGACCGAGCGGCGCCTCGCCGTGGCCGACATCGAGGATCTAGGCCTCACCCTGCCGCTCTTCGACATCTCCACCGGCACCGGCGACTTCATCGCCGACGGCGTGGTCAGCCACAACTGCTTCGCCCGCAACACACACACCTACCTCGATCTGGACGCCGGCCACGACTTCGACACCCGCATCGTGGTGAAGGTGAACGCCGGCGAGCTGATCCGCCGCGAGCTGGCCGATCCGCGCTGGTCCGGCGCCTCGATCGCGATGGGCACCAACGTCGACGTCTACCAGCGCGCCGAGGGCCGCTACCGGCTGATGCCGGAGATCCTGGCCGCGCTGCGCGATCACGCCAACCCGTTCTCGATCCTGACCAAGGGCACGCTGATCCTGCGCGACCTCGATCTGCTCGAGCAGGCCGCCCAGGTGACCAGGGTCGGCCTCTCCGTCTCGGTCGGCTTCATCGACGAGACCGTGTGGCGCTCCGCCGAGCCCGGCACGCCGAGCCCACGCCGCCGGCTCGAGGTGGTCCGCCGCCTCACCGACGCCGGCCTCCGGGTCAGCGTCCTCATGGCGCCGATCCTGCCCGGCCTCACCGACACCGACGAGTCCATCGACGAGACGGTGGCCGCGATAGCCAAATCCGGCGCGACGAGCGTGTCGCCTCTCGCCCTGCACCTGCGCCCCGGCGCCCGCGAGTGGTATGCGGCCTGGCTGGGCCGCACCCATCCCGAGCTGCGGCCGCGGTACCGGGAGCTGTTCGGCAACGGGTCCTACCTGCCGCGTGCTTATCAGGAGGAGATCGGCGCCCGGGTCCGCATGGCCGCGCGCCGGCATGGGCTGTATCGGTCGGAGCCGGCCGAGGCTCGGCGGGTCACCGAGGCCGAGCCGGCGGCCGGGCCGGGGAGCGCGGCCGAGCCAGGGAGCGGTCGGCGGTCTCGGCCGGGGAGTGGGGGTAACGCTGATCAGCTCACTCTGCTGTGAACCTCGCGCTGGCTAACTGCAAGGGCCCGCTGGCCCTCACAGCCGGCAGGCCGTCACGGCGGCTCGCCACACGGTCGGCTGGCCCTCGCGGTCGGCTGGCCCTCACGGCCGGCTGGCCCTCACGGCCGGCAGCCCTTACAGCTGGGAGCACCTCACAGCTGGCAGGCCCTCACGGCGGCCCGCCACGGTCGGCCGGCCTCACGGCCGGCAGGCCCTCACAGCCGGCAGGCCCTCACAGCCGGCAGGCCCTCACGGCGGCCCGCCACACGGTCGGCCGACCTCACGGCGGCCCGCCTCACGGTCGGCCGGCCTCACGGCCGGCAGGCCCTCACAGCCAGCTCGCCCCACAGCCAGCTCGCTACAGGGCCGGTTCGCCCTCACAACCAGTTCGCCCTCACAGCCGGCTCGCTCTCACAGCCGGCTGGCTACAGGATGGAGGTTGATCACGATCGACGCAGCACACGACTTTTCCAGGCGTCGGGCCACGGATGACGGGCCCGGGAAACCGCCGAACCTTGCTACCCGCGGCACGCCCGCGCGGCGGCCTCGCACGGCTCGGACCGCCAAGGTCGGGAGGGGCGGATGCGCGGATAGTGTTGATGTATGCGGAGCGCTCAGCAGATTCTCGCGGACGCGAATGTCATCGCCGTCGTCGGTGCATCACGGGATCCCTATAAGCCCTCTCACACCGTTCCGTTGCAGATGATGCGGTACGGGTGGCGGATCATCCCGGTCAACCCGTTCGTGGACGAGGTGTTCGGCGTCAAGACTGTGCCCACACTGGCGGACATCGGCGAGCCGGTCGACCTGGTCGATATCTTCCGGCCGGCAGAGGACGCCGTGGAGGTGGTCCGACAGGCCGCCGCCATCAAGGCGCCGGCCGTGTGGCTGCAGAGCGGCATAGTCTCCGCCGAGGCGCGGCGGATCGCTGAGGAGGCGGGCATGGACTACGTCGAGGATCGGTGCCTCGCCGTGGAGCGGGCGGTCGGTCAGCTCACCAAGCTGTCCTGACCGACCTGGTCGAGGCGAGTGGTTCGCCGGACGGTTATCCGAGTCGTCGCACAGCGGGATGAGCGCATGCCTGATGCGCGACCGTGGCGCGCGGCCATATCCGGCGCACTGCCTTTGCCGCACGAGCACCGCAACTGGCTGCGACGAACGGACGGCGAGGACCGCAGTGGCGGCGCCGGTAGAAACGGCGCGAGCACGCAACCCGCAGCGCAGCAAGAGCGGCGCAAGCGCCGCAACCCGGCGTGCGAACAGCAACAAGAGCGGCGCACCCCGTACCGCAAGCAGGACCGAAGCGCGACCACGGGATTGCCGCACCGGTGTGCTGTCCATCGGACAGCACACCGGAAACGGGGCGGATCAGCGGAACTGGGCCTCGCGAACGCTGTTGCCGCCGTCCACCACGAGCATCTGGCCGGTGATGTACGACGCCGCGGGTGAGCACAGGAACGCGACCGCCGCAGCGACCTCGTCCGGGGTTCCAGGGCGGCCGATCGGCGTACCGAGGCCCTGCTTGATCTCGGTGACAGTGGAGGCTGCCGTGTAGATCGTGCCGGGGGCGACGCAGTTGACGTTGACGCCGTCGGCGACCAGCTCCATCGCCAGAGCCCGGGTCAGGCCGACGACGCCTGCTTTCGCGGCCGCGTACGCCGCCTCGGTGGGTAGGGCGTTCACCGGACCGGCGGTGGCGGCGAGGTTGACGATCCGGCCCCAGCCGCGTTCCGACATGCCGCCTACGAACGCGCGGCTGCACAGGAACGCGGTGCTCAGGTTGCGGTCGATCTCGGCTTTCCACTCGTCGAGGGTGAGCTGGGCGACCGGCCGCAGTACCTCGGGGCTGGCCCGGCTGGCCAGGCCGGCGTTGTTGACCAGAACCTCGACGTCGCCGAGCTGGTCGGAGATCGCGTCGGCCAGTGCGCCGACCTCGGACTCGTCGGTGAGGTCGGCCACGAACCCGGTCACGCCGAGTTCCGAGGCACGCTCGTGGATGCGGCGGGTCGTCGACACGATCGCGACCCGGGCGCCGAGGTTGCGCAGGCGACGCGCGGTCGCGTACCCGATGCCGTCGGGGCTGCCGGCACCGGTGACCAGGGCGACCTTGCCGTCCAGGCGGAGGGTCACAGGCGCCTCACCGGACTCCTCGATCTCCGCTTCCACGACCTCCACCATGTCCGGCTGGTCGGGGCGTTCCGAATCCCCACCGGGCGCGCCGGAGCGGGGTGGTCGGCCATCAGCGGGGCGGGTGGCGTCACGCCGGGACGGACTACCCCCGGCGGAACGGGCGTCGAAGACCATGCGGCGATCCTGCCTGCTCCCGGAAGCCGGGGCAAACATCGTGTCACTGTGGCGTACCCGGGCCTTCCCGACGTGGCCCGATTCTGACGGCTTTCTGACAGTAACGAGAGTCCCGTCCGCCGGCCCCAGGGCACAAGGCCAACCGCCGGACCGCGATGTGACCAGCCCTTCGACCAGCAGCGCCGGGCGCGACCAATTGAACCGCCCCGGATCTTGTAGAGACTTCCCTGCTTGGGAACGAATGAGGGATGGCAGCGGCAGGGCGTGAGCAGTGACGAATCGGCCGAGCTGAGGCGGCTGCGCCGGGAACGCCGAGCTGCGGCCGTCACCCCTCAACCACCAGCACCAGGCGCGACCGGCCGCCCCGCGGCCCGCGACACCACCAGCGCCCCTCAACCACCGGCACCAGGCGCAACCGGCCGCCCCTCAGCCCGCGACATCACCGGGCCCTCCTCGACGAAGACCAGGGGCGCCCGGGAGCCGTACCGGGCGGGAAGGATGCGGCGGGCACGGTCGAAGTCGCGCGTACCGACCTCCACCCCGACGCCGTCATGGCGGCTGCCCACCGCGACGATTCGAACACCCCGGGCCGTCCAGAACGGCAGATCGGCGATCACCCGGTCGTGCCAGGCGCCGAGTTCAGCTACGGCGTGCGCCGCGTCGCGTACCACGATGCAGCTGTCCTCGGCGCTGTGCCGCAGGTAGTCGTCGAAGGCGGCCGACGGGACTCGGTAGACGTGCGCGCGTACCCGGATCTGGTCGACCTCGATGCCTGCGTAGCTTGCGGCGAACCGCTCCCGGCCGCCCTGCTCGATGCGTTCCATGGCCGCGGCCAGCCGGGCCGGGGTGACCGGCGTCCGGACTCCGCCCACGACGGCGTGCTGCGGGGATCGGCTGAACTCGCATCCGGCGGTGCGCCAGGTTCCGGTCAGGCCGGCCCGGTCCCGCAAGGTCGCGCCGCTGAACTCCGCACAGCCGGTGCCGTGCATGGCGAGGATCCCCGCGGCCAGCAGCTTGACCACCCGAACGCGTCGCATCCACTCCCCCTCGATCCCGCTGCGTCGCCGGCCGACCGCTGTGCAACGAGCGGAACCGCGCCGCTGGTGACGGCGTATCGGACGGCGAGGGCCAACGCGACGTTCTATCGCAGACCGGAATGAGGACGGCGAATCCCTATCGAATTCGCTGGAAAGAGACCGTGGGGCTCGATCAGGACGGTACGGCCGCGACCGCGGCCCGGCGTCCACTGCGCGCCGCACCCAGGATCACCACGGCTACGCCGAGAAGCAGCAGCGCCAGCCCGGGCAGCGAACTCATCCGCGGCACCTGCCCCAGCCAGGCCCATGCGATCAGCGCGGCGCCGGGGACCTCGAGCAGGATCAGCACGCTGACCGTGGTGGCCGACGTGTGATGCAGGGCGTAGTTGAACATCGAGTGACCCAGCAGCTGGGCGCCGACGACGATGGCCAGGATCGCCAGCCAGGTCTGCTGGTCGTATCCGGCCAGGTCGACCCCGCCGGCGACACACCCGATCAGCAGGATGATCGCGCACGTGCCGTAGCAGATGCCGGTGTACGTGGTCGTGCTCAACGCGGTCCGGGCCCGCTCGCCGAGCGCGGTATACACGGCCGCGGCGACCGCTCCGAGCAGGGCGAGCACGTCCGCGAACACCGCTTGCGTGGAGACGCCGAGGTCGGCACCGGTCGCCCAGGCGGCGCCGGCCACGGCCAGCCCGATGCCGATCCAGCCGGCCGTGGACGGACGCCGGCCCTGCGCCGCCGCGATCAGTCCCTGCCAGACCGGCTGAGTGGCGACCAGCGCGGTGGCGGTGGCCACCGATCCAAGTTGCACGCTGGGCATCCAGGTCGCGAAGTGCGCGGCCAGCGCCAGCCCGGCCAGCAGGCAGAAGACGCCCTCCCGCCGCCGAGGGCCGCGGAGCACGTCGCGTATTTCGGCACGCCGGGAGACCGCCACGACCGGCGCGAGCACGGCCGTGGCCAGAGCGTTCCGCCAGAAGGCGACGGCGAGCGCCGGAGCGGCCGCGAAGGCGATCAGCGGCGCGGACGACGAGACCGCCAGGACGGCCACGAACAGGGCGGCCATCGTGGCCGGCGGCGGGAGCGTGTGCGGTGAACCCATATTCATCCCCGGCCGTCATTTCTCGCACAGTCAAGCGTCACTGTTTGTCGGATCTGACCCACTTTTCGTGACCCGAGACTGACCCTGGCGTCTTCTGATCCACTGTGTATGGTCGGCCGCCGTGCGTTCTTCTGATCTTGCTGCGGTGTTGCCTCACCTCGCGGCTGTAGTCGTTG
>NZ_JADQTO010000055.1 GCF_015704865.1 Actinoplanes aureus
CGGCTGCACGGCTATCCGGAGGGGGTCGTTAGGTACGCGCGGATCGAAATGGTGGTGATGCTGCCGTCCGGTGCTCGGTCGAGTTGTCCCTTGGCGATGAGCTGCCCGATCCGCGACTTGTGGACGCCGAGCATCGCGGCGGCGACCGAGTGAGAGACCGTCTCGGCTGCGGGGTGCCCCACGGAGCGGGCCACGGCCCGGCCCAACGGTGTCGCCCACCATCGGTCGTCCGGGTTCTCCGGGACGATGCCTGCGACGGCCAGGTCGGTGACGACCTGCGCGGCCTCACGGTCGTCGCCGGATAGCAGTTGCCCGGCCCAGAGGGGTGCACGCTCGTGGACCATGGACGTCAGGGTGAGCGTCAGGTCGGGACCGAGTAGGGCGCCGAGAGCCTCGGCAGCCGCGCCGACGTCGCGGCGCAGCTGCCGAGTCAGGATCTCGTGGTCGGAGGTCATCGGAGACCGCCAGTGGGGCGTGACTCGGGGCTGGCCGGCCGGATGGAGTAGTTCAAGCCGCCGATCCACAGGTGGACGCCGTCGTAGTGGCCGTCCTCGTCCTCGGTGAGCTCGCCGAAAACCTCGGTCAGGCAGTCTTTGGTGATCGTGATGGTGTTGCCCTCGACGTCGATGTAGTAGCCGTTGCCACGGAAGGCGGCGTCCTCGCTTAGGTGCTCGGCCATGTCGACATCGGCCAGGTTGATCGTCACGCACTCGCTAAACATGGCGTTCTCCCACTAGACGATGTCCGTCTAGTCTGACTAGACGTATAGCGTCTAGTCAAGGCGGTTGGCGTGATGGGTGACTTGCTAGCTCGCGACCGGCCCTAACGATCTTGGGTTGAGAAACAGGCACTCGCGTGACCAGTATTCGCCTTCCGCAGGGCGGCTCTGAACTAGACTAGTTCCCTCGCCCGCTGCCGGGCGTGGCGGTAGGCCACGATCTGGCCTGGGAGCGAGTCGTCCATGCATGCCTCCCTTTTCGCGAGGCGGCGAGAATCCCTCGATGGGGTACGCCGCCGGTTTGCAGGACAGCGTCGTCCGATGCGCTGGTAGCCGTAAGGAACCTACGTTGGCATGGTGATTGCCTCGCCGATTCAGTGCCTCGCACCCAGCGGAGCTGTCAGTACCAGACGGGCCAACTGCGGCCACCTATCGGAAGTTGATCGTCGAGTTCCCATACCGCGGCCTGGTGGAGGCTTCTCCCTACCGCGAACGCAACGTCGAGTGCGTCGGGTTCTCGGCAGCCGCGGCGTTTCTGGTGCCAGAAGCTGGACGGCGAACCAGTTGTTGGAGGATGGAGGTCACCCAAGCCCAGCTTTCCGGCCACAGTTAGGTGGCGGGGGATATAGAGGTTGGCGTCAAACCATTTCGTCTCGCGGTCAGTCCATGTGCCGGCGTAGAGAACGGTTGGCTCGGAGTCGAGGCCTAGGGTCATCCCCAGGGCGCGGATGGCGCCGAGTTCAGTGAACCAGGCCTTGGGATCGGTGCAGACGTGCTCGACGCGCCTCCACCATTCCAGGATCTCTGCGTCGGACCAGACTCCTCGGCCGGCCAGCGAATACTGAGGTACGGAGATCAGGAAACCGGTGGTGGGCAGCGTGCCGGGGCGGATCTGGACCGTCGCCGCCTCGTCGCGCAGCTGGCTGAGTACGTCAGCCGATCCGCCATCCTCAGCGCCATCCGTCATCTGGTTCTGGTTCCTTCTCTAGCGCCGCAGAGCTGTTTCAGCTGTGTCGACCTGGTCAGGTTCGCGATGGAGGGAGCTCGGGCAGCTGTCCGAGCTGTCGTGTGTGGTGTGGCGGAGAGGGCTGGACGAGGACAAAGTTTCGCTTTTTCAGGTGTAACGGAATTGCTGCGCTGTGGATCTCGTGTGGCACGGCGCCCACTTCATCTTCGATCCTTTGGCGTTGCCGCTGGAGATGCAGATGTGTACGCGCTGGTGCTGCCAGGCGCCGAGGGACTTGAGGACCACGGTTCGTGGCTTGGATCCGGCGAAGACTTCGAGGAGTTGGTAGCTGCCTCTGTTGCAGGGATGGCTGCGTACGTAGCCGGTCCGCTGCGCGCGCGAGTCCAGGCAGTAGGGGTAGGTGGATGGCAGTTTGATCTGGATCAGTCGGTGACCGTTGTGGGCGCCGCGGCCGACGCGCTTGAGCGCGGATCCGACGAGGCCGCAGCCGTTCAGCGATACCGGGGTGCTGGTGTCGAGGGCGAGGAACATGCACAGCGCGCCGCGTTTGATGGACTGCCACCACACCGCCTGAGCAGGGGCGGCCGCGAAGCCGAGCAGCAGCAGAACGGACGCGGTCGCGGCGATCGCTGCGCTTGCCCAGGTGGTACGTCTGGTCCGGAACCGGCCAGTCCACTGCGGGGTGGGATTGCTGAGGCCGGCCCGGGTTTGCGGGGTGTCGACGGTGGATTGCTGCACGGTGACTCCTTCATCGCCGATGGTTGATAGGCAAATGGGGGACGCGGTGGGTACAGCTGGATGTGGTGCCGAGGGGCATTGGCTGCCTGCAGGCGTGGCCGGCGGTGGCACCGCCGCCCGGGGGGACGGCGTTGGCGGTGGCTGGGTCGCTGGCGCGGCGGTCTGCTGGTCTGCGGGGCATGGGCTGGTTGCTTGTGGCGGCCGGCGGACCGGCTTCGAGGTGCCGTGGCGGTTCTGTCTCTTGGCGCGACGGTGTGTTGTGGGCCGGACCGGGCGGGGTGGTGCCCGGTCCGGCGGTCCGCGGTTAGGAGCCGATGAACCTGGTCAGTGTCGTGACGGCCTGGTGTGTTCGCCCGGCGTCGTGGGCGCGGTCCGCGTCGGCGATAACGGCGGCTCCGTTGGTGGCGCCGGAGCCGGATGTCATGCGGGCTTGGGCGGTGTCGTGCAGGACGGCCAGGAGTTCGTCTTGCAGCGTCGCGTCGCGCGTTGTGGTGAAGGCGTGTTCGGCGAGCCGGACGGTGGACGTGCTGGCGCGTAGTGTCGCGCCGTCCCAGTGCGCGGGGGTCAGCAGGGCGCGCATCGCTGCGGAAGGGCGGCGGCCGGCGGCGTCGGCGAGGCGGTCGCGGCCGTCGCCGGTGCGCAGGCCCCAGCCGTAGGGGTACAGCGGCTGGTAGTTCTTGTCGCCGGCGTTGGTCGGCACCTGGTCGACACTGGCGGGCCAGGTCATCGGCAGGCGGCCGGTGAACGGGCGCTTGCCGAACAGCACGTCGGCGACACCGGTGCCTTCGCTGCCGGGCAGCCAGGACGCCACCAGAGCCTCGATCTTGCCGAGCTGGTCGGTGAGGATTTGCGGGCGGCCGGAGACGACCAGCACAACGCATTTCGCGACGGCGTCGCAGACCTTGTCGATCGCTGCTTTGTCGGACGGCTGCAGGGTGAGCGCTTTGGTTTCCTGCTGCGCGTCGGTGCCCCACGGCCAGGCCGGGCCGCCGACGTCGCCGTAGCCTTCGGCGTACGGGGTCTCCCCCACCACCACGACACCCACATCCGCGCCCGTGATCGGCGCGGACGCATCAGCGCTGAAGGTGAGCTGAGCGCGCGGCGCGACCTGGCGGATGCCGTCGAGGATGGTGGTGCCGGGGATGGTGTCTCCGGAGCGGCCCTGCCAGTCAAGTGTCCAGCCGCCGGCCTGGTTGCCGATGTTGTCGGCGTTACGGCCGGCCACGTAGATCTTCGCGTCCGGGCGTAGCGGCAGGACGCTGCCGGTGTTCTTCAGCAGCACCTGCGACTTGGCGACCGCTTCACGGCCGATGGCCCGGTGCTGGGCGCTGCCGACGACATTGGTGCGGGCCGTCGAGGCGTACGGCTGGTCGAACAGGCCAACCTCGAATTTGCTGGTCAGGATCCGCGAGACGGCGTCGTCGATGCGGGCCATGGAGATCCGCCCGGCGGTGACTTCCGCCTTCAGCAGGGCCTCGAATTGTGGGGCGGTGTTCGGTTCCATGAACATGTCCACGCCGGCGTTGACGGCAACGCGAACCTGGCCGGCCGTCGGCTCCGCCGCACCGGCGGGAGCCGTCGGGTCGGGCAGCTGGTGAATGCCTTCCCAGTCGCTGATCACGAACCCTTTGAAGCCGAGCTTGCCCTTCAGCGTGCCGGTGAGCAGGTCGCGGTGGGCGTGCATCTTGACCGGGTTACCTTCGCCGTCGTCGGTGAAGTCGACGCTGGAGAACGACGGCATCACGCTGCCGGCGCCGGCTCGGATGCCGCGCAGGTAGGGCGGCAGGTTCGTGCGGGCGAACGCAGCGCGGCTGCTGACCGTGACGCCCTGGTCGATGGCGTAGTCGCCGGAGCCGGTGCCGTATCGGGTGTCGCCGTCGCCGGCGTAATGCTTGACGGTCGCGAGGACGCGGTCCGGGTCGTCGAGCTGTTTGCGGCTGCGGCCCTGCAGGCCGGCGACCGCGGTGGTCATCCGTGAGACCAGGGCCGGGTCTTCGCCGAAGCTTTCGTAGGTGCGGCCCCAGCGTTCGTCACGGGACACGCAGACGCACGGCGCGAAGTTCCACGGAATTCCGGTGGCCCGGACCTCGGCGGCGGTGGCGTGATAGACCCGCTCCACCAGGTTCGGGTCGCGGGTGGCGCCGAGACCGATGTTGTGCGCGAAGACGGTGGCGCCGTGCACGTTGCCGTGGCCGTGCACGGCGTCGACGCCGTAGATGATCGGGATCTGCAACGGCAGGCTCATCGCCGCTCGCTGCAGTGTGTTGACCATGCTCACCCAGCCGGCCAGAGTGTTCGGGGCGGGTACCGAGCCGCCGCCGGACAGCACGGAGCCGAGCCGCAGCTCGGCCACCTTGGCCGGCTCATCGGCGACGGCGGCGCGTTCGGCCTGCGTCATCTGGCCGACCTTGTCGTCCAGGCTCATCCGGGAGATCAGGTCCGCGACGCGCCACCTAATGCTCAACCTCGGATCGAGGTAGGACAGTCCGTTCGCGTTGATTACCACGGTCGGCGCGGACGCCACGGTGGCCCCGGCGGTGGACGCGGTCAAAGTCACAGGGATCGTCTCGGCGGTCTCCGCGGCCCGGTCGCGGCGCAGCGCAACGCTGATGGTTTTGCCGGTGCCGGGGTGGCTGCCCTTGGCGAACGTCACCGTGCCGGCTACCGCGGTGTAGTCGGCTCCGGCCGACGCGGTGCCGGTGCCCGTGCGGTAGGCCAGCGTGGTCTCGGTGGCGAGCGGCTTGCCGTCGCCGGTGGCGACGGTCAGGGTGATGGTGCTGCTCTTGCCTTCGCCGGCCTGGTAGTACGCCTGGTCGGTGCTTACCGTGACCAGCTGCGCGTTGCCGGCGGCCAACGCGCCCTGGCCGGGCAGCACGGTGGCGGCAACAAGACCGCTGGTGAGCAGCGCTGCGCGCCGGAATAACTGGCGCCGCAGATTCTGACCTGATGGCATGCCGTTCCTCTCTACGGTGACGGGATCAGCCGAGGGGACGGTGCCGGCCTGCTGTGGCATAGCGCTTCGCCGGAAAAGCCGTCCGGAACGGCCGCTCAGGGAAGATGGACCGAGGGGCGGCAGCCTGAGCTGCCGTACCCAAAGCGGTCGGCAAGCTCGGACGCTTCGCGACGGCCCATGGTGAGGGCGCCACCACTGGCCTGCCCCGCCTCGCCAGCAGACCGTCCCCCAAACCAGCGGTGGCTCCCCCGCCAACGACCTTGCCCCGTCACGGTCAGCCCCGGAAGTTGTCTGCGGCTGTCCCCGGTAGACCTGACACGCAGAGCGCCGCGCCTCAGCAATCCCCGCGCCGGAGGAAACCAACTAGTCAACAAGCACACTGGCATAACGGTGTACCTCGCTATTCGCCGCCGAGCGTGCATGCACCTTTTTCCATCGGCAGTCAGACTCGGTGGCAGCCCTCCGGGCTGCTCAGCGCGCTGAACTGCCGATGAGAGTGTCACCCAGCGTGAACCGAATACGCTCGGGCCGGGACAGGACGCAAGATCGGTGCGCTAGGAATCACAGGAGGCACCTTTTGGGTTACGATCTCGCTTGACCTCAGAGAAGGGCTGCGCGACCATGAGTGACCCAAGTACTAGTGCTCCTACATCAGATCGAATTGTCAGTCCTGCGTCGCGAAAAGAGATGCGCCGAAAGGGTAGGGTCTTCGTCTCCGGGGAAGCGCTTTTGATCTCGATAGATCTATCGCAACTAAGTGACGCAGCCATGGATGAGCTACGCGAAAAATTGAAAAAGAAATTGTCGAAGTTCCGCCTGTCGACTCTTGTCAAATTCCGCCTAGGGTCCCGTTATGTAATAGATGGTATCGACGTTACAGCGAAAAAGATTGAGTTTCGGATTTTCGCGACACCATTAAGCGTAGCACCACGGCCCTCACTGGTTTGGGACCTTTCAACTACAGCTATTCGGAGAGGTGAGCCTAGCAGCGCATGGATATTCAAGGCCGACGGAGCGGCAGAAGCGTTACGCCGCTGGGTTAAGCGCGCGCTCAAAAGTCGTGACGATGCAATCTGGGCTCGGTTGATTTCGAGCTGGGTTCCCGGGGAGGGGGTTGAGCTATCGCTTCAATCGAGCAACGCCCTGGAGGCCGAAACAAGAAATGAGGTGGACCTGCTCAGGCGGCGATATGCGGCGATTCATACCCGCATGCCACTCGCCCTCCTTGCGGCGGCTGTCACCTCGCTCGTTGCCGTAATTGCCTGGGTGCGACCTCTATTTGAGGATTCAAGACCTGGTCAATGGACAATAGCCGTGCCGCTGACCATAGGCGCGATCCTTCTATGGATCGCCCCCTTCCCGTTGCTGCTCGGCGCCCGCCGGCTTGAACAGGAAATGCAGTCTAAGGAGAATTCTCTTGATCTAGTCAACCTGCTCAATGACGACGAAAAGAGGGCTTTCCGGCTATTTCAGATCGACAATCTGGAGGTCAGGAGATACTACGAGCAGGCCCTTAGGCAGCGACGCCTGATATTCTACGTTGGAATCCTGTGTATAATTGCTGGGTTTGCCTCGATATTCGCCGCTTTCCGTCTAATCACCGCCGAGAGTCAGGAGCAAATTTCGGAGAAGATTGTGGTTGCCTCGCTGGGTGCGGTGGGCGGGATATTGGCTAATTTTGTAGGGTTGATATTTCTCAGGATGTTCTCGTCCGTCGTTCAGTCGATGGTCGACTTTCATAAAAGGCTCGTGGCGACCCATCATGTCGTTTTCGGGAACCTCCTAGTGGCGAAGATTCAGGATGCAGAGGTGCGGGATTCGACACTGTCGCAAATTGCCCAGGAGTTGTCGCGATCCTCAATGGCAGACGATCCTCCCAAGCCTGAAGAACCGGCGTCCGGCCCCGCATGAAAGACAAGTTCGGAGCTTAGGTAGGAGGTTGCGGAGCTGCAAATAGATAGACTCAAATGCCGCGATGCTCATGCGTAAAATCCGCCGCTCTGGTTGAGAGTGCCTGACCCATCCGGGCCGCGAAACCGCTGCGGATCTCATGCACGCTTCTGCCGCTGTCCGAGCGCGCTGGCCACCCACAAGCACGTCACGGACCGTAGCCGGGCCGCGGCGCTCGACATCCGACTTTGCCGAAGTGCGGACATCCAATAATTTCTCGCGAAGACCTTCGGAGTACGACCCCATTCGTACCGGTTTTCAAGACCGGCCAGTGCAAAGTGCTGACCTGCATGAACACTGATGGCTGCCCCAATGTTGTCGCGCTATGGTCGCCGCCGACCCTGGCCGTGCGGGTCACGCGGATATGTCTCCTTCGGAGGGCGGCGTGGGTAATGGCCCTTAATCATGCTTCTGACCAGGGCCGGAACCGGCCTTTGCCGTTCGGCGGGCTGGGCTTCGGCACGTATTCGGCACGGCATGTCCGGTGACCTTGAAATCAGGGTGAGGGCCGGAGGCTTCCCGTCGCGCGGGCTCTGCCCAATCGGGCCGGCTACCCGGTCTGATTGCCTCCGGCGCGTGGCGGGAAGGCTTCCCCGAGCGCCCGCCGGAGGCGCAGTTGTTCCTCAGCTGGCCGCAGGCCGCCCCCGGCAGGGCCGCCGAGGCATCCCTGTCCGTCGATCGTGTGAGAGGCTAGCGCCGCTGCTTGCTGAGGTAGAGAACCAGACCGAATCCCACAGGCATGGTGAGTAACGCCACCGACGCAGCCATAAAGGGGCCTTCAGCGTCCATAGCTACAAAGGCTGCCGCGACCAGACCCGGCCAGACAAATGCCGCGATGATTAGCAGAATCGCCTTCCGGCCTAGCTTCAGCTTAGGCCGGTCTGTCTGTGGCAGCCGCTCCATTGAGTCTCCATGTCCGGAAGGCCGACTGTCGATTTCCGAGGGTGCAGTACTCGGCGCGCTGTGGCAGATCCCTGCCAGCCCATCGGTCTGGGCGAATCTAGCACTCGGCGTGGCCGCGGCGCAGTAACCAGATTTGGTCCCGCAGCTACGTACAGCTATCTGAAGGCCCGGTTGTCTCCTGTCGAGGGGATGGCCGGGCTTTTGCGTCTGCGCGGCCGGGGTCGACGCCGAAGCCGCAGGCGAGAGGCGTCGATCCCCGGGCCGCGCCTTGAGAGATGTAGAGGAAGTTCTCACCGGTCTACAAGACCGGCCATGCCGTCTCCCTGAGCTGCTGAAAATCTGAGTAGAGGACGATCCTGATCGCCCTATGGTCGCAGCTCGATAACCACCTTCGCTCTAACCCCCACCGTATGAGCGACTTACGTTTGCAAGTCGGACCGGAAGTGCGGAGTGCTGGCCGAGCCGCGCAGGACCGCCACGCTGTTGGCCACGGCTCGCCGGCTGGAGGCCGCGGCGATGGACGACGCGCTGGATCTGTTGGACTCGCTGATGGCAACCCGGCTGATCGGCCCGGCTCGGCGGGTCACCGACCGCGCCCGGCTGGAGGCGATGCCGCGGTTGGAGAAGGCGTCGAGCACGCTGATGGTGGTCGCCCGCAAGATGCTTGACCTGCTCGACGGCGTGGCCGGCCTTGCGGAGCACTCGCCGCCGGCCGACACCGGGGTCCACCATGAACGTTCCGCGCGACCAGCGACCGTCGCAATCTAGACCAACTTTTGGATTCCTGGTCGCGCATCCGTCAGCAACGCCCCAGGTACGCGTCCCGGACCGGGTGGCCGGCGGGTGAGGGCGGGCAGCGGGGGAGAGCGAACCGGGCGAGGCAGACCAAGCGAAAGAGGTTTGCCGGCGAGCCGAGACCAAGGCCGCCCCACAAGCTGCCAAGGACGAGGGGGAGCGGGCCGTCAGTGCGACCTGACGGGCGATCTGCCCGTCCGATACCCCTGCCGTCGGGCCGGCACGGCAGGCGCGATTGCTCAGGCCGCGTCTGGCCCTCGTCACGGGATGCCGGTGCGGTACTTCATCGCTCCCACCTTGGTGCCGAACATGAAGAACAATGCTGTGAAGACCTGAACCTGCTGATCGGCGGTCAACGGTTCCAGGACCGGCGCGACGTCCGGCTCGTCCAGGTCGCCGGCGCTGGCGGTGCGCTGGTTGAAGATGCTCTTGGCCGTCTCGTGCTCGTGGTCGCTGTAGGTCATCGCGTGCAGCTTGCGCAGGTCGAACTCCGGCGGAAACGGCCGCCGGACCAACTCCATTGGATAGCGGGCCGACATGATCCGCATCGCGGTGTTGACCACGTGGACCGCGAGCAGGGGTCCCAGGCGCAGGTTTCGGACCATCGCCAGCAGGTCGCCGAGCGGGACAACGTCTTGCTCGATGCTGATCGGGGTGTTGATGTCGTTGTCCAGCCGTTCCATCGCCAGGGCGATGTTCTCCAGCACCTGGCCCGGCTGCAGGAGTAGCCGGTCGCCGTCGCTGATGCTCGCCCGGTGGTGGTAGCGGTCCAGCAACTCCTTGACGGCCTGCTGATCGTCCTCGGGTTCCGGCCCTGGCCTTTTGAACCACTTCATGCGTCACCTCGCCGCTCGTGGTCGCCTGACTACACAGGAGACATAGCGTATCGACACCCGCTGACGTTCTCGGGCGACGAAATCGTCTTCAGGCAGTGCCGTACCAGGTGGTGACCCCGTCCGGGGTCGGTCCGGGCGACCAGTGCAGCCCGGTGACGTTGTCTTTGACCTTGACGACCCGGTCGGCCCAGGCGCAGGCCTCGGTGTCGGATTCCACCGTCACGCCGTCGCCACGGGACAGGGCCCGCACCAGCCGCCATCCGTCCGGGTAGCAGTGCAGCATGAACTGCTCGCCGCTGAGGAAGTCCATGGTGGCCCAGCCGCTGCCGGGCGGCCCGTCGAGCGGGTGGGCTTCCCAGTCGATCGTGGTGTCGCCGATCCACGGCCGGGCCCACTGCTGGGCCTGCTCGCTGGTCAACGGGTCGGCGGTGCGCGCCAGCAGGGGGCCGACGAACACATGCCGGTCGCCGAACTGCAGCACATAGGTTGTGCCGGTCGCGGCTGGTTCCGACGCTGGTAGATCGCCCACTTCCGACCTCCCTGAAGTTGACCGTCATTGATACGCGTCAGCATCGCAGAGGGGTACGACAGAACACACCGACGCTACGCGGCGGTGTCGCTGAGGTGATCGGCGAGCCGATAGCCGGGAGATCGGCCGAGGCGGGCGCCGTCAGTGTCGTAAGGATGTGCGGGCTCATCACCAGGGTGATGTCGGCGGTTTTGGCGAGGCGGCGCAGCAGCCGCCACACCGCGCCGCGATCCAGGGACCGGCCGCTGGCGGTGGCGATCAGCGGCCGCCGCACGCCGGCGCCCGCGGCAGCGGGCAGGACGGGAAGCCGGGCGACGGCCAGGTCGTCGCGGGCGGGATCGCCACGACGTGATCACCCGGAAGGGGACACCACAGCGGTCTCTGAGCTCGGCGAGCAGTGCGCGCCGGTGGTTCGCCACCGCAGGTGTGCTCGCTGCCATTTGTCGAAGCGCGGGGCGTGGCACGGCAGGTCAGCCGGACGGCGGGGGCGGCGAAAGGTGCAGGGCACATTGATGCGTGCTTTGCACCGTGGGCAGGTGAAATCTTCGTGGCGGGGTTCTGGCTGTGCGGTGGTGCCGGGCAAGTGCTCCTCCTGGATCTCGGAGCGCATATCCCCTGAAAACGTGGGCTGAACCGGACCGGCAGCTGTGGGTTTCAGCCCGCGCTTTCCTGGACCCGGCGGCCACCTGAGCGAACACTGACGGCGCCCGCCGTGTACCTGCCGGTCAACCCGAGATCAGCATCCCGACGTCCCAGCCGGATTACTGCCGGGGACGTACTCGTCGTACCCCATCCGTACGGTGTCGTGTCGTGACATTCAAGACCCAAGCCGAGGAACAACAGCATCTGCACCGGCTGCTAGACAGCCTTCGCGGTCAGGGTCCGCCGGCCGGATTCTCTCGGCCCAACGTGAGTGTTGTCTTGAGGCCGTTGAGACAGCATTGAGTGTGGGCCGAACGAGACCCCGACCACGAAAGCTGTCTAGATCTAGGTTGCCGTCACGTGCCAGCACCCATCGCCTGTCTACCCGCGGATCAGATTTGCAGGACCCCTGATGTAGCGGTTGATCTGTCGTTCGGCGCCGGTTAGAACGACACCGCCCGATCCCGAGCCGAACGGTGGTCGGGTCTACTGAGGTCGGGTCTACTGAAGCAGGAGCGCAGGCGCCGGCGTCGGCAGTCGCAGAGCGGGTGGCAACCGGGAGCCGGCCCGCGGGCCGGCTCCCGTGCGGGCAGGCCCGTCGTCCACCGTCTGGGTGGTTCGGGTCGTGGGTTATACCAGTTGTGTGGCCGGGCGACTGATTACCAGCTCGACCCGACCCAACAGGTTGTTCACCTGTGTCAGCTCGCTGGCGGAGAGGTAGCCACGGTCGAGGCCGCAGGCGTCGACGAGGTGTTGCAGGTGGAGGATCTGTGCCTCGATTGCGCTGGCGCGGCAGACGGGGTGGGCCAGGACGTCGCGCGCTGCGTACCCGTCGGTGGAGGCGAGTCGGAGCAGGCCGGTGGCGACGGCGAGCGTGTCCGGTTGGCCGGTGCCGAGTGCGTCGATGAGGCTCAGTCCCAGGCGGGTCCAGAAGACGGCCAAGCCGGGCTCGGGGTGGATGCTGTGGGTGAGCAGGCTGGTGTCTACGCGGTGGCCGGGAGTGCAGAGCAGGGTCAGGCAGCCTGTTACGGCGTTTTCCCATTGCTCGCCGGGGAGGGTGCTGCGCAGGAGTTGGTCAGCCTGAGCGTGACGGCCGGCGAGGGCGTGGGAGATGACGGCGATCTGCCGACCGTCGAGCATGTTCGCGCCGATGGCACGGTGCTGGCTGAGGCGGTTGCGGGCCTCGTCCCATCGCCCGGCGGAGGCTAGGGCGTGGGAGCCGGTGCCCAGCAGGACTTTCCAGAGCCATTCTCGGAGCTCACGGTGGGCTTCTACCGTCTGGGTCAGCTCTGCGGTGGGGATGCCTATGCCGTCGATGGTGATGTCGCTGCGGCGGGATACCGCCTGGAAGAGGTTCTCCAGCATCGTCCAGGCGCCGGGTCCGTCGCCGGCCCGGATCAGGAGCCGGGCCAGGTTCACCACCGGTTCGAGGGCGTGATGGCCGGCGTGTCGTTGGGCGAGGGCTACGCGGGCGAGGCGGTGGCACCACTGGCGGGCCAGGTCGTGCATGCCGACGTCGGAGGCGAGTAGGGCAGCCAGATTGAACACGGAGACTGCGGCCGCGAGGCCGCCCGTGGCTGCGGCTTTGTCCGCGATGACGTGCAGTCCCGCGATGCGCTGGGGTAGTGGTGTGCAAGCGGGCCGGGGCCGGGCGACTAGGGGGAATCGGCGGGCGGTGATGTGGTTCATCTGGTGGCCGCCGTTTCGATCGTGAGGGAGGCGGTGGGATCGGGCCCGAAGACGACGGTCTGGGCTGCCGTGGCAAGCGCGGCCTGGTCGACGGCGCGGACGCCGTGTCGGTTCCAGGCGAAGATGATGTGGTGGGCAAGCACATCACGTAGTCCTCGTTGAAGGT
The DNA here is from genome assembly GCF_015704865.1 of Actinoplanes aureus. Taxonomy (GTDB): domain Bacteria; phylum Actinomycetota; class Actinomycetes; order Mycobacteriales; family Micromonosporaceae; genus Actinoplanes; species Actinoplanes aureus. The sequence goes on from NZ_JADQTO010000055.1 coordinate 12,887, forward strand.
GGCCGTCGTCGTGAATGCGGCGGATGGCGGCGCCGGTGGTGGCGAACGCGTTGATCCACGCTTTGTCGGCGGCCAGCGAGGCACCGATGGCTGTCAGGCTCTCCGGGGCCACCGTAAGTAGTCGGCGGACGGCATCGAGCACGGCGATGACGTGGTCCGGATCGACGGGGTCACGGTGCTTGGCTACCTGCGCCCAGACGGCGCCTTGCTCGTACCAGTCCAGGCCGGCGGCCCGCATCATGGTGGTGCACAGCAGGATCGACATTTCCCGGCGGCGGGTGGATGACGGTTGGTCGGGTCGTGCGGTCAGCAGGTGCCGGCTGTCGAGGTGCCATAGCCGGTGCGCGATTCGCATCGCCCGGGGGCCGCCGAAGGCTTCAGTCTCCGGTTCGTAGATGACGTCGACGACCTTGGTGAGATGGCCGGCCCCGCATAGCGCGGTGAGGCTCGCGGTGATCCCGGCGGGGGCGTCGGCGCCGGTGCGGGTGGGCCGGTAGCGCAGCCGCCACTGGGTGCCCTTGCGCACGATTGACCAGGCGCTGATCAGGCCGCGGGCTTCGGCGGTGGCGAGGATCGGGATCACGTGGGTGGCGGCGCTCTGTTCGGCGGTGCAGTGGTCGGTGAACCCGATGTCGGTCTGGTGCCAGGCGGACGTGCTCACGATGGCCTCCGTGGGGGTTCAGGCGAGCAGGAGGAAGGCGTCCCAGGTGGTGACGCAGGCGTTGGTGTGGGCGGTGTGGAGCGCGAGCGCGATCCCGGCGGTGCCGTCCATGAGTTCGGGTGAGTCCGGTGGCGTGGCGGCGAGTTGCCGGGCCACGTCGTCGGCCAGGAGCGGAAGTTCGCTGGCGAGCTGTTCTGCCAGGTGGGGATTGGTGCTGGTAGCAATGGTGCGCCAGGTGGCTTGCAGGAGTCCGGCTTTGCCGTGGCACAGGCTGCCTTCCGGCAGTGCGGCTCGCTGGTTTGGTGCCCGGAGCGAGGCGAGCATCGCGGCTTCGGCTCGGCGGTGCCGGAGGCTGTCGTTCAGGGCGTGGCCGGCTAGTTGCTGGGCGCGGGCGGCGCCTGCGGTGCCGTAGCACCAGGACGGCCGGTGCCGGCGGGGCGGGCCGGGGTCGTCGGTGACGTATCCGGGCCACCAGGGGCCGCCAGCGGTGTCGTCCTCGTGCTGGTGCTGGTCGGTCCAGTCGCAGAGGCGGGTAAGCGCTTCGAGGACGCCGGGTGGTTGCTGCCCGGCGAGCACGGCCAGGGAGAGGAGGGCAATGACGGCGCTCATGCCGTGAGCGGCGCCGAGGTTGGCGTGGCCATGCGGGAAGCGGGGATCCGGGAGGCCGCCGAGCCCGGAGTGCAGCCACCACGGCGGCCGGTTGCTGTGCTGGTCGAGGGGTTCGGTGATGCGGGCCAGGTAGGTCAGCACGTCGTGGGTGATCGGGTGGTCGGGGTGGCGGTGCAGGTGGTAGGCGCCGAGTCCGGTCAGGCCGTGCACGAGGTCGAACTCGCGCATTGGTAGCGGGTCGCCGCGGTCGATGCGGGCGTAAGCGGCGTCGAGCCGGTCTCGGGTGAGCGCGCTGGTCCGGTTGTCCAGGGTCGTGAGTGTCCGCTGGCAGCCGCCGATCGCCGGAGCCGCGATGTGCAGCAGCAGGGCCAGAGTCGGGACGCCGTAGAAGAGGTTGGCATTGGGTCCGACGCTGATGGGAAAGTCCACGGCGGCACGGACCCATCGGCGGGCGACCGCCACGTCACCGTGGCCGGAGGCGGCCCGCTCGAGGTGGAACAGGGCGATGCCGGCAGCACCGCCGGCGAGAGACGGCGGCAGGGTCCGCCAGTCATCGGCGATCCTGACGATGGCCGGGTCGGCAAGCTGGTCGGCGGCGGCGGTGAGGAGCGGGCCGAGCTTGGCGGCGACGGGTGTGGTGGTGGCGGTCATGAACGGCTCCTGGTTCGGGCGCTCCAGCTCAGCGCGGCGGCGCGGGCGAGGTGTAGGCAGACACCTTCCGCGTCCCGGTCTGGTCCGGTGAGGCGGGTGTGGTGCAGGTGCAGCAGGTCGGGCAGCAGGGTGGCCGGGTCGGTTCCGGCAGCCTGGCGCACGTCGCGGTAGGCAGCCAGCGCTGTCGCCCGGGCCCGCCAGGCGGCCAGGATTCCTTCACCCCACGGCGCGGCGGTGAAGGCGGTGCGCTCGGGGTCGGCAAGATGAACGGCCTGGTTGTAGACGGGTCGCGGCGGGGCGGTGCGCTGGGGCCGAGTGTGCTCGGTCAGCCATCGGCAGGCTGCGTCCGGGCCGCCGAGGACCGCGGTGACGATGTCGAGCATGCTGGCCGCGGTAAGCGCCTGCGGGTGGGGGCCGTTGCTGCTGCCGGTGGCGGTGAGCTGAGCGATCACGGCGGCCGAGTCGGCGGCGAATACCGTCTGCGCGGATGGGTAGGCGTGAGACCCGCCGAAGCGGCTGACCTCGGGGAAGTCGGTGTCCAGTTGGACCCGGACAGTCAGGCCGGCGGCCCGCAGATTCTCCGACCATCGCTGGACCGGCGCGGTGCGGTCGCCGGTGAGCCGGAGTCGCAGGTGCTGGTCGGGATCGTGGTAGCGCTGGAACCACCATTCGCCGGGCTGGCCGCCGAGCAAGTCGTCCAGGTGGCCGGTGAGGACGTGGTCTTGCTGGTCGAGGCCGGCGTAGACCTTCAGGTAGGTGTGGTGGCCGCCGGGAAGAAAGCCGTGCTGTCGGACGCATGTCGCCTCCGCGGGTAGCGTCGGTGCTGGAACGGGCGGCGACGTCGCGACCAGCGGGACGACGACCTCGTGGGGCCGATCACCGATCCATCCCGCGCCGGGGGGCGCTTCGCGAAGCACTGTGACCGGGTAGCGGGCCAGGTAGTCGCGCAGCAGCGCCTGATGGGCGGGCTCGTCCAGGTCGAGCGCCAGGCGCTGGTCACTGCTGCCCACCGAAACCTGCGACGGGCAGCCGGTGAGCTCGCGCCAACGCGTGAACTGGCCTAACCAGTTCGTCCAGCTGGCACCGGCCGCTGGCAGGTCGTTACTCGTCAGCCGCCAGCGGGCGGCACTGAGGATGGTACGACCGTAGCGAAGCCGGGGGTGGTAAGGCAGGTCGTGGGCGGCCGGGCCCCAGTCGAACGGATGGCACGGTGCGGCCAGCGCGGTGGAGGCCTCGGCGAGGAAGCGCGCGAGCGGCGTCATTTGCCGTGCCGGATCCGCTGCGGTGAACGGTACCAACTGGATCGGTCGACGCCGGGAGAGACAGATCAGGTAGAGCCGGTGCGGGTCGGCGATGACGGCGATGTCGTTGACCGTGATCTGCTGCGGGTCGTCATCGGTGTGGTACTCCCCCACTGGGGTCAGATGCGGCAGCACCTGCGGCGCGCGGGCGACGTCCATGCTGATCGCGTACCGGGTTGGGGAAACCAGCTGCGACAGTAGTGCGCCCTCGGTGATCCGTGGCGTCCCGTCGGTGTAGGCGGCGGCCATCCGCTGCTGTTCGGCGGGGTCGAGAAGATCTAGCATCCGGCCGGTGCTCGTCCCGGCGTTGCGGGATGCCCGAACCAGCGTAAGGGTGAACGCTCCGGCTCGGATGTCGAGCAGGGATGAAGCGTGTACCCGCACGGTGAGTTCGGTGGAAGCCTGAGCCGTATCCGGGGCTTCACCGCCCACCTGAGCGAGCAGGTCGTCCTCGACGACGATCTCTCGTTGACGGGCGAGGGCCGCGCGCTGGGCCAGCGCGACCAGGGCGCGGTCGCGGCCGGTGACGGGCGGAGAGGCTGCCGGGGCGGCGCCGGCGAACCCGGCGGGGTAGTCGAGTCCGCATACGGGGTCGACGGCGTCACGGACGGGCACCAGCGCGTACGGGCCGAAGCGTTCGAGGAATCGGCGGTGCCACGCCGCCCAGCCGATCGGCGCGGGAACGGAGAGGCGGGTCAGCGCAGCGGCTGCTCGGGCGGTCTCGCGTGTGACGATCGGCGGTAGAACTATTTCGGCATCCAGCCGTAGATCCACAGCAACCGCGGGTCTGTCGCTGACTATGGCGGCGGCCGCGGCGAGTTCGCGCCGGTCGCTGGTGGCGGCTGCCCGACTTCGGGCCTGGTCGTGGCGCCGTTTGAGATGAGCCACCCGGCGGAGCACGTTGACCACCTCAGCGGCGGACTTCGGGACGGGGGTCTCGGGGGTGGTCTGGTCGGGCAGGCGGTTAAGGACGGCCAGCACTGCCGCCAGCGGGTCGGTCGCGGTCATCGATGGCCGCAGCTCGGTGACGAGCAGCCGTTGCTCCAGCAGGTGGCCCAACAGCCGTTCGGCAGCCGCTGGCGACACGTCGCATCCGGCGGCGACCTTGTCCACCAGGTCCGCCCACCGCAGTGGCGAGCAGGCACTGTGTAGCGCCACCCGGACGGCGGCGGTGACACGGACCCGCACGTGGACGGGTGCGCCTTCTGCGGTGCTGCTGGCGCGGTGCTCGAGCACGATCAGTTCGCCGCGTTCGGTCAGCAGGTCGTTGGCATGTACCAGCAGGTCCTGACGGAGTTGTCGGTCGGCCTCCAGGCGGGCCAGGGCTTCGTCGAGCCACGGGGTCCGGATCCGGGCCACCGGTCGGTGGTTGTCACCGACGTGGGCTGTAGCGGGCTCGTGGGCGGTGGCCGCGGCGACGCCGGCGAACAGTCCGTACGGGGTGGCTCGGGTGGTGGCACGCAGCAGGTAGCGCATGACCGCCAGGACGACGCGGCGGGCATCGCGTTCGGGTGCCGTGCCGGCGAGCACGGCGTGGATGCGCTGGGTGAGGTCGGGGCTGGCGTGGTCGACGGCGGCCGCGAACCCGGGAATCTGCAGGGCTTGACGGATCCATTGCGGCCACGATGATGCCGCATCGCTGCTGATCAGGTCCGGCCATGCCTTGACCTGATCAGGGCGGCAGACCGCCGCGCGGATCAGCAGCGCATTGTCCAGGCTCTGGTACACGACCTTCCCCTTTCGAGCTGAAGCCGGGGTGAGTCCGGGCCGGCCGGCAGGTCGGCCCGGACTCGTTCGTGTTACGCCGCTGCCCGTTCGGTCAGCAGCTGTTGCAGGCGGACTGGCAGGTGCTGCCGCACCCGTCGTCGGTCATCTTGATGATGTGCCCGACGGCGTCGCCGGCTTCGACGAAGGTGATATCGAGGTCGTCGAGGAAGCCCTCGTCGCTGATGACCCCGGTCGTGGTCTCGGCCGCGACTTCGAGGACCTCGTCACCGAGCGAGGGGCTGATGACGGGCGGTGCGATCGGCGGTGCTGTCACTGCAACCTCCTGGATGGGAGTTGGGGTGGGTCCCTCCGGCCAATGTGAGGCCGGAAGCTCATGTCAGGACCAGCTGACGGCGAGAGTCCCGTGGGGCTTCTCGCTACGCCATCCGGTCAGGCCGGCGGTGTCGGCCTCGGCCGGGTAGTAGGTGATGCTGGCGGCGCCGCGGTAGAAGTGGTCGGTACCCCAGGCGCGGATCAGTTGGAGCATCTGCTGGCCGACCTTCTCAGCGTCTGATCCGTGGGCGCGGACTCCGGCTTCGTAGCCGCCCGGTTGGTTGTCGCTCTTCCGCTTGATGCGGTAGGCGAAGCTGCCGCCCTGCACGAGGACCGGCATGCCGTGGCGGACGGCCGGGTCGACGAGGCCCTCGTCGACCGCTTTCTGCGCTGCGCGCAGCATGACCATCCCGGGGCCCCCGGTGGTGAGCTGGAACAGGGCGAGTTCGTCGGGCATGTCGAAGGGGGTGCCGGCCCACAGGTCGACGGGCGGGCGGTGCAGCGCCTCCCGCAGCGCGGCCAGGTTGAAGTCGGCCTTGTGCTGCGGATCGACGACCAGGCCGATGTCGTCGGTGAGCTGGATCAGTTGCTCGGTGGCCGCGCCGTCGCCCTGCATCGGGACGAACGCGGCGAGCCGATAATTGCTGGCCGTCAGGATGTCGCCGGTGCGGCCGAAGGTGATCAGCCGTGTGATGCCGGAGAACCGCAACGGCACGACGAGCAGACCATTATCGGTGAGCTGTTCGAACCAGGCGGGCGGGATGTCGAAGGCACCGACCGTCACCAGGATGCGGTCATACGGTGCGTGAGCGGGCACGCCGTGCTCGGCGTCGGCCAGCACGACGTTGACCTGGCTGTAGCCGGCTTCGTTGAGGCAGGCTCGGGCCCGGTCGACGACGCCTTCGTCGATGTCGACGGACGTGACCGAGCCGGTCGGGCCGACGAGTTCCGCGATCAGCGCCGCGTTGTAGCCGCCGGAACCGATCTCCAGAACGCGCATGCCCGGCTCGATGCCGGCCATCTCCAGTTGGATCGCCTGGATGTGCGACGCCGAGACCACACTCGACTGCCGGCCGTCGGCGAAGTGCACCGCTTCCAGGGTGGTGTGCGTGTCGTACACCCGCTTGAGGTCGGTCTCGCCGGGGGCGAATAGGTGCCGTGGCACTACTGAGAGTGCCCTCGCCACGTCCTCGTCGTGTAGCAGGCCCTGATTTCGCAGAGAAACCACCATCGCGGCACGCAGGGCAGCGGGATCGTTTTCGCGGGTTACCGACATGAGCGATTCTCGATTCCGATGTTGAGCTTGAGTGGGAGGCAATTCTGGCAGGTAGAAATAGCGGCAAGTGTGTAGTGCCGGTGCCGGGCGCGCCGCCCCGCAGCGCGATCATGAAGCGCCCTGACCAGGGGCGAAACATGCAACTTGCAGATTCCGGACCCGGCGGAGAGGTAATCCGCGCAGGCATCCACAGTGAACCGTGCGGCGCTCGCATTGCGTAGGTACTTGGTAGATCAATGCGTCTCATCCGTCTCAACCTGACTGCCGGAGGAGTCCCGATCATGCGTACTGCACCGCTGGAAAGGAACTACGCCCTAACGAAGATCATCGAAGAGGCAGGGTGTAGTTATGGGGCGCTGGCGGTCGCCGTTGAGGGTGTGGCCAGGGAGAGCCGGGACCATGATCAGACAGTCACCAAGACAGCTGTAGGCCATTGGGTGGCCGGCCATAAGCCGGGGCAGAAGGTCATCGGGTATCTCGTGGAGGCGTTGTCTCGAAGGGTTGGGAGGTTACTGACTGCGGCCGACATTGGGCTAGCCTCCGACTTGGACCCGATCATCTGCCAGGACCGGCTGCCACCTGACCCAGTCGCCAGCCTCGTCAACTTGGGAAGTGCCGACGTGGACCGCCGCACCGTGATCACCGGAGCCGCCTACTCCATCGGCGCGCTCCTTCTGCCTCTGGACGTGCTACGGGAACACGCCGATCGCAGTCAGCGAGCGGTACGTCTGCGAAGCACCGTCGGCGACGGTGAGCTCAAGGCAGTCCGCGACATGACGAAGGCGCTGACCGACGCCGACGAACGGCTCGGCGGCGGACACGCCCGGACCGCCGTGGTGGAGTACCTCCGCACCGACGTCGCCGGCTACCTGTCCAGCAGGTTCGCCTCCGCCACGCACCGCAAAGACATGTTCGGCGCAGCCGCCTCCCTGGCGTACCTGGCCGGCTGGAAGGCGCACGACATCGGACGAGCTGGCCTGGCTCAGCAGTACTACCTCCGGAGCTTCCAACTGGCTCAGGAACACGACCCCCGTGCACATGCCGCCTACGGGCTACGGATCCTCGCTCACCAGGCGATGGACCTTGGCCAGCACGCGCACTGCGTCGACCTGGCTGACGAGGCCTTGGCGCTGACGCGCGGGAATGTTGATCGAGGGCTGGAAAGCCTCTTCTGGTTGACCGCCGCCCGCGCCCGGGCTGCGGCGGGATCCCCGGCCGAAGCTCGTACCGCGCTGCGAACTGCTGAGGCACTCATCAGTAAGGCACGAGCCGAGCAGGCGCCGAGATGGGCATCGCTCGGAGGGCCGGCGGAGGCACGCCTCGCTCACCAGGCGGGGAAGACCTTGCAGGCACTTAACGACCTGGCCGCGGCGGAGACGCAACTGGCCAGAGCTGCGAGCTGTTGGGACGAAGCCCGCTATCCCCGGGTATATGCGCTCGCGATGGCGGATCTTGCCGAGACGCAGTGCAGGCAGGGCCACGCCGAGAAGGCATGCAAGACGTGGGACCTCGCCCTGGACAGCATGGACGGAATCCGCTCGTCCCGTACCCGCGACGCCGTAGTGGCCTTGCGGCAGCATCTGGCGCCCTACAAGCTGCGCGGGTTGGCCGCTGCGAAGCGCCTGGACGCGAGGGCAGCCAAGATCCTCGCGGCGACGTAGGTACGTTTGCAGCCACAGCAGACTGTCTAATTGGATCTCGAAACGTTTTCGCAGCCCGGGGGGATGCATTCGAGGCCGATACCGGCATACGGCATGCGGTCGGGGGGATGGTTCTGCCGTGGTGCGCGGCTCGATCCGTGGATGGCGGCCGTTAAGTGGCTGTCTCGCTACCTGTTCCCGCAGCTAGCGCAAACGTTGGTCGACTGAGCTCTGTCAATGCCGTTCGTATGAGCGTCACGGTGACGTCAAATCAAACGCTGCGGAGCTACGGCCGCCGCCCAGCTTGATCCGGCACACGGATCTAGCCGACATATGCCACCACGCGGCACACTGACTCCTACTAGCCAGCCAGCCAGCCCGTGCCGGCCACGCCGACGAACCGAAAGAAGCCTCATGACCGACCCGACCCTGCAGCCCTCCGACCAGCGCATCCTTGCGACCCACCTGATCGACACCCTGGACGGGGCGCTGTCGGAGCTGAGCTACCACTTCGACACCGGCCAGTACACAACCTGCGGGACCTGCGGCTATAAGGTGCCCGCCGCCGACGCCTCGTTGCGCCCGGTACGTCACCAACGCGGGAATCCCGGCCAACCCAGAGTCTGGTGCGAACCTTCAGCGCCGTCCCCGCGAACGCAGAATCGATCCTAGACCCGATCTTGAAGTAGCGAGACAGGCACTAAGTGGTGTGCACAGCCCTCTGCTCAGCCGTGGGCTAGGTTTCTGCGAGATCGTCGGCGAGGGCGGGGGGCTAGCTCGCCTGATCACCCGTGCGGGCAGGTCCGTGCTAGCTCTGCGGATACGCGTTCAATGACAGCCGCCGAGTTACCCGGGTCCCGTGTGTTGCCAGGAGCTGCAGTTGGGATCCCGCCGCCCGCATTGACGGTCCACAATGGTGACATGGCCTCCGTTTCCTCGACATGCTGCCCTCGCTGTGGCACGGCGGCGCGCGTGCGGTCGGTGCCCGCCGAGTACGCCGCCGGCGTGAGCGTTACCGAGACCTACACGCGTTTTTCCGTTAATGGGGGCCGCTACCGAGGACGTAGCCGAGGCCGGTCGGTCCAGCACACCGTGCTGGCTGGTTACCTCGCTCCCCCGCCGGCGTTGCCGTCGCCGGCGGGTGTCGCCGTCGCCGCAGCCGTGTTGGCAGGTCTTTCTGGGTTGCTGGTCGTCGCCGCGACCCTTCCTGGCAGTTCCGATCTGGGAGCATGGTTCCTGGCCACGGTCACTGCGGCACTAGCCGCACTATGCGCGCTGGCCGCAGTTCGCCGACAGCGCCGGATCCAGCGTGAAGGCGCGCTGATGGTGGCGGCATGGGACCTATGGCAGCACACCTTCTACTGCACGGGATGCGGCAACGTCTTCCTGCCGGCCGGCCGAGTGGTCCCCGCTCCCCGACTGCACGCGGCACTGCGGACCACAGCTGCCCACCGACTTGCCGCTGCCTCCTCCGCCTCCTGAGCCGTTCGGGCAGCAGCGGAGGAGCGGGCCACCACTGGCTATGACGGTTGCATTTGGCCCCGCCAGCTCAATCGCTCAACCCACTGAGCGCGTAACCGGCACCGATTAACAACGCCAGGCCTATCCCCGCTGACACAAGCACGCGCCGCATCGCGCGGTCGAAGGTCGCCTGGTCCGCTGCGCGGTGTAGGTGGATCACAAAAATGGTGGCCGGGACGAAGGCGAAGCCTGGAATGACGAAAATCGCCAGGTTGAGAAGAGGCGGGGATGCGCCTCTAGTGGCGGCGCCCAGCAATGCCACCACGACAACAGCCCAGCCAACGCCCGGCATGAGGGCCGCCTTGGCGAGCGCGCGTCGGAACTGGGTGCCAACCTCCGTAGCCATGCATCCTCCGCATTTGCTTGGTCGCTGAACCAAATACCGGAGACCCTTCCATTATCGATTACCGCCACGCCGCAACATCGACGGCGCTACGAAACAGGGGGCATAACTAGGGATGCCGGACATCCTGGCCAGGCCAGCTTTCGAAGACGTACGGCTGAGCTCGGCCCACATCACCGACTGACGGCGGACGAGCAGGAGGAGACGCCGGTAAGGCCGGCCGATCCCGAGTGGAGACCGTCAGTGCTTGACGAACGGGGCATCTATTCGAGCAGGCTGTCAACGGGATCTTCCCCACAGTACGGCTAGTTGATCATCATCCTCATGATCACCTAGCGTCTCGCCGCATCAATCTCACACGAGTTGCTTCCGCCGTACTGATCGGCGTTTCGATGATGGGTGGTCTCGCTGCGTGCGGCGAGAATGATAAGACCTCCTCACCGGCACCGGCCGCCACAACCGCCGCGGCCACCACGGACTCGTCCGCGCCCGCGGCCCCCGCCGCCCCCTCCGATGAGGAGATCTGTACAGCCGTCGAGAAGGCGAGCGCGGCTTACGGCGAGGGGCTGGTGGCCCTGGCGGCGAAAGCCACCAACAACGGTGCGGACCTTCCGCTCGCCGGGAGCAAGAAGGTCCTGAAGGGCCTCGCGGCCTCCCTTACCAAGGCGGCCGGTGACAGCGAGACCGCGACCGCGGAGGCGGTCAAGAGCCTTGCCGCCTCGGTAGCCAAGGCCGCCAAGGACCCGGCGGACCCGATCGGCGAGTACGACAACAACGCCAAGACGACCCTGGGCCGCACGCTGGTCAACACGGTTTGCGAGGAAGCCGGCGTCGACACCGCTCTCTGATCCGGCCGCGATGTCCCGGTAGGCGGTCCGCCCCCGGGACACCACCGTCTCAGGAGATCGCGAACAGCGGGGTGCTCAGATAGCCGCCTACCGGTGTCCGGCAGGACGACCACTATGGCCTTTTCCCCGCGTCTAAGGGCCGCCCAGGTGGTCTGCGTACGACAACCAGCGAGTCGTTGCATCTACTGCGACTCTGCACAATGAGCTGGTGCAGGTACGGTATTCGAGTTCTGCGGTATTCGTCGATCTTTCGTTGAACGTCAGCGTCCCTCTCGCGGATGACCAAAGCGGAACGCGCAGGGTGCAATGAAGGTGTGCTGACCTTCCGTTCTCGCCTGGCCGCTGCCCGTACCGCGTGGAAGAGCGGTGTACCGGCGTCTCCACCCACCGCGCCGACTGGCCGCCAGCGGCACGGCCGGAGGCTGAAGGCCGCTGAGCCGCCTCGCGTACTGCTGCGGCGGCGTCTGGGCCGCTGAAGGCTGATTGTTTCAAGAGGCCGAGCAGGGCTGGGCGGTTGACGGCCCTACGCTAACGTCATGATCACGCCCGCGTTCGGTCCCGTCGAAGGCGCCACCCCGGAGGTCGCCGCCGCCAATATGAACTCGTTCCTCGACGACGTACGCGAACACGCCGCGCTCAACGGCGAGGTCCGTGGCTACACACCGCAGACCGGCGAACCGGTCCGCCGTGAATCCCTCGACGCGGACGGCCGGTACGGCTGGGCTGTCGAGGTCAACGGCAAGGAAGTCGAGGTGCTCATGCCAGGCGTGGAGGAGTCGCTGCTGCGCGGCCTCGCCGACACGGTGCCAGCCCTGCGCGTGAACGACGAATGGGCGTGGTGGTCCGGTGCCGTCCAGTCCGCAGTGCCGCTGCCAGGGTGAACGCGGTGGCGCCCGGGCGGAGCCACGGGTGTCAGCGCAGCGCAGCGACTGCGTCGTGCAGTTCGCGCCGGCCCAGGGCCGTCGGGAAGCGGACCGCCAGCACGCTGTCGAGCGTGCGCAGTTCCTTGCCGATGCGGGCCGAGCCGGTGAGCGCGGCTGCCGTGGCGCTGCGCAGCCCGAGCGCGGTCGCCCGGTCCGGCTCCGGCTCCTTCGTGGCCAGCACCGTGTTGGCGAGTTTGGCCAGCAGATGTCCGTGGTCCCGGCGTAGGCGCTCGCCTGTTGCCTTGATCTTGTCTTCAAGGATGCGGACGGCCTCGGCTGCCTGCCCACAGGCTCGATAGCCGCCGGCGGACTGCTCCTCCAGCACGTCCAGGCTGTACCGGTGCAGGTAGATAGGCGCGGCGGGGTCGTGATCGGCGGGGTGTTCGTGCAGCAGGGTTGCGGCGTCCTCGACCTGTTGCTGGAACCGGGTGGCGTCGCCGTAGAGTTGGCCCGTATCCGGGTGCTCCTCGGCGAGAGCGACGACGCGGCCCGCCGCGGTGACAAGACCGTCATCGCGTTCAGCGACTGCCGGTACGAGTGCCCCGACTTCGCGACCATGGCGCGGTGCGTCGACGCGATCAAGGAGAGCGACGACAAGCTGCGCGCCCGTCCCGAGGACCTCATGCTGTGGGACTGGGACACCACGTACGTGCAGTTCCGCAAACCGCAGGACCCGCAGGCCGGCGGCGGCACCGTGTTCCTCGGCGTCGCCTGGTACGAGCAGGAGTTCTTCACCGAAGGCGGCCAGGCCGGGTTCAGCCGCATGCACAAGAAGATCTACGAGCTCATCGGCATCGCGCCGGAGGCGATCAGCATCCAGCACTTCCTCGCCGCCGACGTCGCCCAGTTCACGGCCACCGAGACGGCGTCCGAGTCGCCCGCCGCGTTGACCGCCGCAGCGACGGCCTAGCCCGATGAATCCCGCCCGTCCCGCGCCACGGGCAGCGCGCGGGACGGGCACCCGTTCAGGAGGCGCGACTGGCTACCGGCTCCCCCGCGGGCAGCGCCACCGCAGCGGCGGTGACCCGACGGCCAGCGAGCGCCGCGACCCCGGCGGCGGCGATCAGCAGCACCCCGGCGCCGGCGAACGCGG
>NZ_JADQTO010000056.1 GCF_015704865.1 Actinoplanes aureus
TACCGACCGGGGACTCGTGATCGGGTTGCGTCGGCGCCGACGGCGTCTGATCTGCCCGTGCGGGGCACCGACGATGGCCCGCTACGACACGTCGCGGCGCCGGTGGCGGCATCTGGACTTCGGTGCCTGCCAGGCCTGGCTGGAAGCTGACATCCACCGCATCGACTGCCGCTCCTGCTCGCGAGTGCGCACCGAGCAGGTGCCGTGGGCGAGGCCGAACGCGCGGCACACCACCGACTTCGAGAACGTCGCCGCGTGGCTGGCCCAGCGCATGGACAAGGCAAGCATCGCCCGGCTGCTGCGCTGCTCGTGGGAAGCGGTCGACGCGATCGTCACCCGGGTCGTGGCCGACCACATCGACGACCGACGCCTCGACCAGCTCTACCGCATCGGCGTAGACGAAATCTCCTACAAACGCGGCCACAAGTTCCTGACCATCGTCGCCGATCACGACACCGGAAACGTGGTCTGGGTCGGCAAGGAACGCTCCAAGGCCGCCTTCGAGGACTTCTTCGCCGCGCTCGGCCCTGAGCGTGCCGCCGCGGTCGAAGCGATCAGTCTCGACGGCAGCAGCGTCTACCTGCCCGTCACCCGCGAACAGATCCCGCAAGCACGGATCTGCCTCGACCCGTTCCACGTGATCAAGTGGACCAACGAGGTCGTCGAATCGGTCTACCGGGCCGAAGCACCCACCATGCCCTCCGGTCCCGGCATGCCCGAACGGCGCCACTGGCGCCGCGCCCGCTTCGCCGTACGCGCCGGCCGGGAGAACCTCGACGACGAGCACCGGCAGATCCTGCGCCTGCTCCGGCGCCACCGCTACCGGCTCTGGCGCACCTAGGAACTCAAAGAGCAACTCCGCGATCTCTACCGCACGACCGATCCCGCCGAGGCCCGCGCATACCTCAAACGCTGGGGCACCGCCGCGAAACGCAGCCCGACTCCTGCCTTCCGCAACCTCGTCCGCCGGATCGAGAAACACGCCGACGCCATCGTCGCCGCGGTCGAACTCGGCCTGTCCAACTCCCGTCTTGAAGGCATCAACGCCAAGATCCGGCTGATTCAGCGCCGCGGTTACGGCTTCCGCAACCTCGACGCCCTCACCGCGGCCATCTACCTATGCCTGGGTGGAGTCACCCTGGATCTGCCCATGGAAACCTGAGTAGTCGCACATATGTTCTAGTATTTCAGCTGTTCGCGGCGCCCCGCCGATCCTCACCGCCCAAGGCTGCCGTCCTCTACGTTGCGCGCAGCCCCGCCGTACCCATTTGGGCGCTTCGGCCTGTCCGCCACGGCCCCCTGCGTGGTCACCGGACGGCCCGGCCGGCGGGCGCGGGCCAGAGGGACGTGCTCGCAGTCCGTCGAGTCATGCGGGCCAGCGACTGCGGTTCTACGCTTTGTCGTTCGTGGAGTCCTGGCGGCGATGCACCCTCATCCAGCTCTCGACGTCCTCGGCCAGCCAGACCTTGCCTTGCGCCAGGTCAGCGACCGCCGCAGGAAAGTCTGACCGGTTGGTGATCTGATATGCGCGCTGGCGGCTTACGCCACCAAGGCGGATGCGGATCTCGTGCGCGCCCATGAGGCGGACCGGTTTCACCGTCATACCCATGACTATATAGCGACACGACTAGATGTCGCCACGCTAGATAGGGCCGCCGTGCCTGTGGAGTCGGCGGCGACTCTTGCGGGTGCCTGGTCAGCGTTGCGGGCCCCGGTCGCTAGGCGTGCATCCTTGCGCGTCACGCTGCGGGGCGGCCATTGTCCGCTTTTTGTGGACGCGTTCCTCCGAACAGCCCACGTGGGCTGTGACTGCCGTCGTGTCCTCAGTAGTACACCTGATCGAATATCGGCTGTCCGGTCCATGCCGCGCTTCGAGTCCTCGGCGTAGCGTCCCAGGCACACGGAGATCACGCCGGGCGACGAGGGGAACGTATGCCAGCGGAAACCAGCATCTACGCGCAAGCGCTGCAGGCTATTGGAGAAACCGCGCAGGCCTACGAAGTCCGAGACGACACTGTCGCCCGGTATAGGGCCAGGATGCGCGAGAGCGGGCCGCTCGGGTACGCCGAAGGCGGCATGTCCGCGCTGATCGTCCAAACCGCGACCGAACACCGCCGCGACTGCCGGCGACCCGACTGCCGCACCTGCGGCAACCTGCGAGAGGTCCTCGCCGTCGCGCTAGCCGGCGCGCGCGAGCTGGTAGACCACGAGATCGCCAGCATGGTCGACTCGAACCGGCGCCGGCCGAGGCTGCTGCCGAAATGGCGGCGCGGGGGCGTGCGGTGAAGAAGCTCACCGGCCTGTTCGGCGGCATGTGACCAGGCGGAGGTAGCGTGCCGCCGCTCACCGCGCGCCTGAGGCGTGCAGTATTTGCACTAGCCCGGATACCTTCCCGGGTTCTGCCGGCTCTGTTTCGGTTCTATCCGGTTGCCGAAGCTCATGCGCTCGTACGCTCGCAGATGTGAGTGCCGTTCGGGTCGAGTCGATGTCGGCGGCCGCCGCGGTGGCGGTGCTGGAGGCGGTCGTGGCCGGGCTCCGCGAGTACGAGATCGGCCCGCATGCGGCCATCCGGATCGCCCGCGCGCTTGAGGCGGCCGGTGTGGTGCTGCCGGACCAGCTGGTCGACGCCTTGGACGGTGACGAGGGCGACGCGCTCACGCAGGTGGAGCCGGAGACGGTCGCCGATGCGCTCGAGGGCGTCGTCGCCAAGCTGCACGCCGGCGCGTCGGTCACGTAGGCGGCCCCTACCTCGGACGAGGGATGAACGCGGCGGCTCGACGTGCGTACGGTCGACGTCGTGGAGCCTCCGACGCCGCGATGGCTGCAACGCCGAACTCCGCGGGGGTATGGACGGCGTACTGGTGCGGCGACTACGACTATCTGGCCGCGATCCTGCCCGGTCTCATCGGCGCTGCCCGCGTCTTCGGCAGCCGCGACGTGCTCGTCGAGGCGACGCAGCTGGCCGCCTCCACGGTCGTGCATCGACCTGTCGCTGATCGCCGCCGGCTCCAGTCCGCGGTGGCCGTGTGACGGGACGATTCCTCGTCGGTGAGCGGCGCTGCTGGTCGGGTGGGGTGGCTGTCTGGCGCCGGGATCGTGCGGGCCGTCTTGGTCAGGCGGCGCCGGTGGTCCGGTCGATGCTCGTGCCGGCGGTGAGCAGGTCGGCCATGTCGACGCCCGCCTCGGCCAGCAGTCGCTGCAGGGTGGTGATCGACAAGCCGTCGACGGAGTTGTCGGCGGCCACGTTCATGAGCCGATAGAACTGATCCCGGCCCCGGCGGACCACTTCGACACGCCACCGGCCGTCCGGAGTTTCCAGTGCCCCCTCTACGGTCTCTCGGCGCTGCGGGACCGGTCTCGGTGCCGGCGGCTCAGCAAGCGGGGCATCGCGGCGGCGGGCGGCACGCGGACTGCGGTCGCTGCGCAGACCCCGCCACGACGGATGTCGCAGCCGACCCTCCGGCGTCCAGTTCCGGAATGCCACCTCACCGACCAGCACCGGCTCCACCCACCGGGCGTGGCGGGCGTGCTCGCGGGGGACGTCCGCGACCGCGGGTGCGGATCGGTGCAGCGATGCCAGCTGCTGGCTCAGCTGCCGGAGCATGACGTCGGTGAAGCCGGTGCCGACATGGCCGGCGAATACCAGGTTGTCGGTGGCGTTGTACACGCCGAGGAGCAGGGATCCGATCGTGCCGGCGCGGCGGCCTTCGCCCGGCTTCCAGCCGATGATCAGCGCCTCTTGGGTGCGAATCAGCGGCACCTTCGTCCAGTCGGCCGAGCGTTTGCCGGGCCGATACGGCGAGCCGAGCCGTTTCGCGACCACACCTTCGAGACCTGCCAACTCGGCAGCGCGCAGAACGGCGGTGCCGTCGGCGCCGGTGAAGTGCGGCGGGGTCCGCACCGTTTCGCCGTCGAGGCCGAGGGCGGCCAGGCGCTCGCGGCGCTGCTCGTACGGCTCATCGATCAGGGGCCGGCCGTCGAGGTGAAGCAGGTCGAACGCGTAGTAGACGACCGGCACCGTCGTCAGCAAGGTGGAGGAGGGCCGCGCCACGTGGATACGCGCCGCGAGCCGGGCGAACGACGGCCGGTCGCCGGCTTGCAGGGCGACGACCTCGCCGTCCAGGACAGCGGTGTGTCCGGCCAGCAGGCCGCCCAGCGTACCGAGCTCGGGATATGTGGTGGTGACGTCGTTGCCGTTGCGCGACAAAGCCCGCACGCTGCCGCCCTCGACGTAGGTGATCGCGCGGACGCCGTCGAATTTGAACTCGAACGCCCAGCCCTCGCCGGCGGGCAGCGCGCCGGGTGCGGCCAGCATCGGCGCGATCAGTTCCGGCAGAGCGTCGGTCATCGGTTCTGCCTACCCCACCCTTGCGTCAAGGTCACCTATGCCGAGCGAACTACAAGCAGGTAATTCAGCCGCGGCGACTAGATCACCAGCGGCGGTAGAGGCGTTCGTGGCGGTGCCGGCGGGATCGTCCTCCGGGTGGTGTCGGCTCCGGGCGGCACAGCGAGCGTCGTCGTGCGGGGTTGGACTGCTCTGCCTCGGCCGGTAGATCGGGCTTCAAGGGTGCAGTAGCGCAGCCTGCCGTGGCCCGGGCCGAGGCCGTGCCAGCGGCGCGAGGTGACGTCGATGGTGAGTTCGGCGCCCGGCCACGCCCGGGTGGGGATCAGCACGGCCCCGCTCTGGCGTGCGCGAGATGACAGAGACCGGGCGAGGCCTTCCGGGACGTCAGCCGGTGGAGCGACGATGACCAGGTCGACGCCGTCGAGTAGCGTGCCGGCGATCGATGGCCAGTCCGGGCCAGGCTCCGGTACGAGGGCGAGCCGTTCCAGCGGCACGCCGTAGTCCTGCCCGGCCGCGAGCACCCCGAACGACGGCAGGCCGACGATGCAGGCCCACGAGCCGGTGTCGTGCATGGCGCCGGCCAGCAGCAGCATCAGCAGCGACGTGGAGCCGACCGCCGCAACGGTCGCCCCTTTGCGCAGACCCCCGGGCCACGGGAGTAGGGGTTGCAGGGCTGGATCGGCGGGCAGGATCTGCGTGACGTCGGGCGCGAGTTCCGCCTGGTCGGCGGTTTGGACGGCGTGGGCGAGCTGGGCGGTGGTGCCGCGGTGCTGAGCGGCGGCGTTGACCCTGCCGAGGGCGGCGCGTACATCGGCGAGGCCGTTGATGCGGCCGTCACCGTTCCACGCTGTGCCCACGTTCGCTCCCGCGCCCCCGTGCTGTGGCTGCGGAGGAAGACGCAGGCCGTCGTCGGGATGGGCGGCACTTGTTCGCGGCAAGTGTCGAACATCCGTACTAAGTCGCAGCGTAGCGTACCCTCGCCGCGTTGCCACTCCGGTTGGCTGTGATCGACAGCGGGGAGGTGTCGCCGGGAACGCGACGGCTGGTTGGCCGCTCTGGCACGGCCCGAGCCGTGGGTGCGCTTCGCCGATGCGGCGATGATGGGCGCTGGCCCGCCCGCGGGTAGCGCGTTCGCCGCCGGCGCGGATGGCGCCGCCCGCTTCGGCCATGCCGTCCCGGTGGCTCCTAGTCCGGTCGTACCGCGGCCTCCGGGGCTGTCGTGCGCGTGGCTCCATCGAGGGAGACCAGCCGTACGTAGGGGGTGCCGACCGTGCTGGTGTATCGGAGTTCGATCACCCAGCGGCGGTGTGACCACGGGGCGTATCGAAACCGGACGACTTCTTTCGCGGTCACCATTCGCGTACCGCCTCGGCTGTGGTCAGGGTGTGCGCACGCGGTCGAGGGTGGCGTGCACGGACGTGGGAGACGGTGGCCACGGTGATGTCCGTTCTGTCGACTACCCCGGCGGGGGTTGCTGCAACACCGTCGCCTCCTGCCGAGGGCTGGTGGCCGCCGCCAGGTGCGTCGGCTTGCGGGAGTGCGGGGAGCGCACCGGATCTGTCCGGGACGTAGAGCTGGGTGTTGGTGTGGACCCTGCGACGGCGGTGAAAGGTCGGTCGCGGTCAGTCGCGGTAGTTGCCGGCGACAATGGCATCCAGGAAGCCCTCCCAGTCCTTCCTGCTGATTCTCAGCGGGGGTGCCGCCGGGGTGCTCGAGTTCCGGATCAGCATCGCGCCGCCTACCGTGGCGACTTCCACGCAGGTGCTGGTGCTGCAGCGGCTGCTTTTACGCCAGGTGGGGGCGGAGGCATTGTTCATGTCGCGGGTCCTTTCGCCGGTTCGGTTGGGTTGTCGATCAGTGGTGGGCGCTGTCATCCGGCCCGGGGGTGGGAACGTCGGCTGGCGCACGGTGGTGGGCCGGGCGTGACCGGCGGGTTTGGGATCACGGGTTCTCCTGGTGCCGGGGACGTGACGGGCGCCTTGGGCGTGCTGTCGGCGCTGGGATCTGTTGCGGGCCAGGTGGCTCGCCAGCCCGGGATATGCGACGGCGGCCAGGTAGCGGCCGCTACTGGCCTACAGCGTGGTGGGCAGGGCTGCGGCGAGCGGGCCGGCGCTGGCGGCGCCGGTGAGGCTGCCGAGTGGGATGCCGAGCCTGGCCCCGGCGTTGATCAGGGCGCGGACCCGGCCGTGCAGGCGTTCGGGGATCAACCGGATCTGGTGGCGTCGGGGATCATGTTGGTGGTGCCGCAGCCGAGGCCGGCGAGGGCGAACACGGCGATGACGGTTTCGGGGCTGGCGTCGGCGGCGACGACGGGCAGCCGGGACACCCCGCCGAGGACCTTGGGCCAGCGTGTACGGCAGGGTGTGGCAGATCCCGACCAGCCGAGCGTGGGCCGGGTTGCCGGTGCCGGTCATGGCCAGCCACGGCACGACGATGATGAGCGCGCGGTTAGCCGTCAGGGCGCAGGCCTGGGCGCCGAGCACACCGATGAGCCGTTCGCAGGGACGTTGATCGCTGGGCGTCGCCGCGCCGGCGTTGCGGGGGAGAACGAAGGTGCCACGGCGGTGCCGGGCGAAGGCGTCTGCCCCGTGGCGAGTTGCGAGAGGACACGACCGGCATGACATTTCATCACCGGTCTGATCTCGCCGTCTGTGGAGGCGTCTTGCGCGTGTTACTGCCGCCGCGGCCGCGCATTTCTACGCCGGCCGCGGCGAGGTCGCGGTGCACGGTGGCGTAGGACAGTCCCACCTGGTCGGCGATGTCCTGCAATGAAAGCTTCTGGTTCTGGTACATATCGACGAAACGCTTGATGTCGGCGGCGCGCTGCTGCGCGGTGCGGTAGGCGCGGTGCGAGCCGGTCATGCGTGGCCTCCCATCAACGGGTGTGGACTTGGCGGGGTCGTGGATGCGTGTGCCGACCGCACCGCACGGTGGGCAGCACGCCCGGGGTGTCAGGACGGCCAGTAGGACCGGTCGTCCGCGGCGCTGTGCGTGGTGCGGTCGAAACGGCGCTACCGGGGTGGTGGTGCTCATTGCTGTCCGGGGTGCGGGTGGTCGGCGGTGAGGGCGTCCACGTCCAGCACGCCGTCGGTGCAGAGCCGGCCGGCGCAGATCGGGTGGTGCTGGGCCGCCAGGGCGTCGGCGGTCGGGGAGCCCGGGGTGAGTGGGTGTAGCGGGGTTTCGAAGGAGGAGTCCGCGTCGCGGGCTTGTGCGATGAGTGCGTGCAGGTCGGTGTGCCGCTGGCAGGCGGCTAGCTTGCGGGCGTAGCTGATGGCGATACGGGCGCCGAGGTACGGGCTTGGCTCGGTGCTGTGTTGCCAGCCGCGCCAGGCTTGCTCGGCGTGCCGGACGGCTTCGCCGCACCGTCCGCTGTGGTGCAGGCTGTCGGCCAGCTCTGTTCGGACGCGCAGGGCCTCGCTCGGGTCGGTGCTGTGCAGGTTGCTGAGCAGGGCGGTGCGGATGGCGCTGGCACGCGGGTAGTCGTGCTGGTGGTGGGCTGCGGTGCCGAGCAGCCAGGCGGCTTGATCACGGCGTGGTTGGTCCCAGCCGGGGAGCCGGGTGGTGGCGTAGGCGAACTCGGCGGCGGTGAGCTGGCGGGGACCGTCGGTGAGACTGGCGTAGAGCAGTACGAGGTCGATGAGCACTGGATCGTCGGTGTAGGCGGTCAGGTCGACGGTGTCGAGGTGGCGGCTGAGCACGTCTCGGGCTGCGTGTGTGTTGCGGGTGTCGAGCAGGTGCAGGGCGGTGGTCAGCACGGCGGTCCGCTGGTAGGGCCACGGCGGCCGGTCGTTGGCCGGTGGCGTGTCGGGTGGCCGCCGGCGAAGCCGACCTAAGGTTCGGGCCGCCCGCCATCGTGATGTGGGCGGATCGGGTTGGTGCGCGGTCACTGCGGGCTCCGGAGGGTGACGGCGGTCGTGGCGGTGGTGGCGGTCGCGGGGTAAGAGGTATCCGGCGGTATCGAGGTGAGTGGCTCGCTGGCGGCCGCGCAGGTGTGCAGGGCGCCCGTGCGGGTGGGGCAGGGGAACGGGTGCCGGCAGCAGGCGCAGCGGCCGGTGCCGTCGTGGTGGTGACGCACGACGAGCGCGACAGCGGCCCGGTGGGTCCGGGTGCCGGCGAAGCCGGGGATTACTGTCGGCCCGCTTCGTGCGGTGTTCGGCGTGGAAGGTAAGGCGGTCATTGCCGCGTTCTCACCGGTAGCGGTGCGAGGTTCAGGAAACTGCATGTGGCATCTCCGAAACGGATTCGGTGCCGGGTGCGCATCCGGTGCTCCTGGAGTAGCGAAGGATGCGCACCCGGCCGCCGCAGGCATCGTCCTTGCCTGCGGCGTTGCCGCCGCGCCGATGACCGACCGGTGCGCGGCGGTGCCGGGCCGGCCGCGGTGTTGTCCTGGCCCGGCGTGAGCCGTCCGGGCGGAACCCACCCCTTTGAGTCCCGCGCGGACGGCGCACCACCCTCAACCCGGCGGGGGGAAGCCGGCGGGAGGGTGGAGACGTCTACCGGCACGCCGCCCGTGGGCGCGCGCATCCTCGATGCGGATCTCGACGTAGGCAGCCGGGACGATGATGTCGCTTGCCACAGCGGTCACCCCCGGCCGGCTCCCTGAGCCACCCGGCCGCCGGCGCGGACCGGCTCGTCCGGTGTTGCGGTGCTCACCGGACTCCTGCCGCTGCGGGCGCTGGCAGGCGGGCGGCCGCGCCCGCCTCGCTTCCGCATTTTCACGCCCTCCATTTGGAGCATCCTGTGAGCGGTGCCGTACGAGCAGTTCAGTGCGGCGGCGATGGCTCGAACCGACTCGCCCTGCTCGTATCGCGTGACTGCGGTCTTGGCCTGTTCGGCGCGTTGCTCTTTCGTGGGGCGCAGCCGGTGGCGCCGCGGCGCCCTGTTGGGCTTTGCTGTCTTCGGGCTGGTGTCGGCGGCGGGTGGGCTGGAGCTCATCACGTCCTCCACGGCGGGGTCGGGGCTCGCGTGCTGGCGCCGGAGGGTGAGGCCCCGGCGCAGGCTGTTAGGCGATGAGGCAGAGCAGGATCAGGGCGGGTAGCAGGACGGCGGCGGTGCGCAGAGCGGCCCGGCGGCCGCGCCGGTGGCCCAAGTGGGCGGCGATGAAGGAGATGACAGATCGGCGGGCAGCGGCCTTGGTGCCGGGGTCGGTGCCCGCTGGGTCGAGCAGTGGCATGGCCCCGGGCGCGGCGAGCAGGCGGGCGAGAGCACTGCCGATGTCCTGCTGGTGGTAGCCGGTGAACGGATGCCGTAACGCGGTGGTGCGGTGGTCAGCCGGTCCGGCGTCACGTCCGGGCACGTCACGCAGCAGATTGCCGATGTTGTCGGGGACAGGGCCTGCTGTGGGGTCAGGCGACGCCGGGGCGGCGGCGGTGGGCTGCCCGTCGTCGTGGCCGGGCGCGCCGGTGGGGGACGGATGCTGGGGCGGCTGGGTGCAGACGGTGCCGCAATGGCGGGTGACGTAGTCGCTTTCTTCCTGGATCGTGTCGTCGGTGCGTGTGGTGGCGAGGGCGTGCAGGGTGCCGGTGTGGTGGGCTTGATGGAGCAGCGTGATGACGTCGAGGTCGTAGCGGCAGCCGCGCAGGATGAGCAGGTAGGTGCGTAGCAGCCGGGTGCCGGTAGCGAGGTCGCGGGTGGCGTGGTGGCGCCAGGTCTGCCAGGCGTCGGCGATGGTGCCGATCGCGTCGGTGCAGTGGCCGCCGGCGTGCAGGCTGATGGCGAGGTCGGCGGCCGTGGTGAGAGCGTCGTGGGTGCGGCCGAGAGTGCGGTAGGTGTGCAGCCGGTCGCGGCGGACATTGACAGCGTGTCCGGGTTGATCGTTGTGGTGCAGGGCGGTGCCGTAGGCCTGGGTCGCGGCGAGCCGGCGGGGATGATCGGGGTAGTGCAGGCGTCGGCTGGCCCGATAGGCGTAGCCTGCGGCGTCGAGTTGGACGGTGCCGGTGGTGACGGTGGCGTAGAGGGTGCACGCGTCGATGAGGACCGGATCGTGGGGCAGCCATGCGAAGTCGAGGTCGTGCAGATGCTGCTGGAGCAGAGCGGCTGCTGCGCCGGTGTCGCCGGCGCGGATCAGCTGGGATGCGGTGATGACGGCGTCGGGAAGGTCCTCCAGTCCGCTGGAGCACGGTGCGGCGGATGCTGTGCGCGACGGGTGCCTGAGCATTCGCGGGGCTCGGCGGGTGCGGCGTGGTGAAGGCATGGCGGGCCTTTCTGCCCGGTCGGGCTGGCGGTCGGCGGGTGTGTCGCTGCACAGGCGAACAGGGCAGGAGCCGGGTGCGCATTTCCGCTGGGGAAGGAGATGCGCACCCGGCCGCCACTGGCCTGGCCTGGCCTTGCCTTGCCTGTGGCGGTTCTGCCGCGTCCGTGACCGGTACGCGACGGTGCCGGGCCAGCCACGCTGCTGACCACGGCTCGGCGGTGTGCCGGTGGGGTCACCTCTTTGACCCGGTGGGTACACCGCCGTCGACCCGGATCAGGGCGAACCTGACGGGCCGAGATCGGGACGGGTGCAATCCGCAAAGATGCGCATTGGAGGCGCAGCCCGCGTGCGTTAGTGGCGCGTCGGTCTGGTGCGGGTGATCACGGCCTCGCCGCCGGCGGGCTCCTTCGTCGGCGGGGATGGCGGCGATGGGCACGCGCGGCAGCGAAGAAGAGTGACGACAGCAGGCAGCGCAGTACGGGATGGGTTCCGACGGCAGCCAGGAGCATGTTGATGGCAATGGCTGCGGTGAGAATCAGGGAGAATTCGCTGATCACGTCGAGCACTTTGGTGCCCGCGTCGGTGTGTAGCGGCTTCCCGTCCGGCATGTCGGTCCAGTACCGCCGCGTCAGCCACTGAGGCCGGTGCCGTCTTGCCATGATCCTCACCTGGTGTTCTGCGGGGGACGCCACATGCGGTAGAGGCTGATGCCGGCGGACACCGTGATCGTCGGTGGGGCCATGTCGGTGTAGCCGTGCCGCTGATACAGCCGCTGGTTCTGTTCACCGGTGGCTTCCAGATAGGCCGGGATGCCGTCGGAGTCCAGCCGGGCGTGGGTGTCCTGCAGCAGTGCACTGCCGAGGCCGTGGCTCCACCGGTCGGGGTGCACGGCGAGGAAGAGCAGGTACCAGTGCGGGTCGCTCGGATGGTGGTTCTCCATCTGCTGGTCCAGGTGGCGGAAGTTGTCCAGATGTTCGCCGGCGAGTTCGGCGAGGCGTTTGTCGTAGCCGTCGGGTTCGCTCGGTTCGCTGGTGCGGTCGAACCACACCGCGGCGGCGTCGCCGTCTTCGGTGACGATGACCTGTCCGGCTCCGCTGATCGCGTGTTCGACGTACAGCCGGTACCAGTCGCGGGAGACCAGTCGGCGGCGGCTCTGGTCGGGCACGAGGAAGTGGATGACGCCGAGGTGATCGAATGCGTGGGAGATCAGGTCGGCGACCGGGTCGATGTCGTTTGCCTCGGCGATGCGCAGCGCCGGGCTGGTGCTGGTGGCCATCAGAGGGTCCTTTCAGCAAAGCGGCTGGACAGGCTGGAGGCTTCGGGGCTGCGGGTGCCGCTGCCGATGCCCCGGTAGACGGTGGGTTTGGTGTGCCGCAGGATCAGGCCCCAGACGGTGCCGGCGGCGAAAACCACCAGGAAGGCGAGGGGCACGACGCGGGCAGGCCCGGTGCCCGGGTCAACGCCGAACAAAGTGGGCAGGTTGGTGATCGCCAGATAGGTGACGAACAGCAGGATGGCCGTGGCGATGAGCGGGGCGATCAACCGTTGCCACAGCCCTTCGCCGCGAGCGCCGCGGGCGAAGAAGGCGACCACGGACACGCTGGTCACGGTGTACAGCAGCAGGACGCCGAACCCTCCCGCGGTACTGCCCCAATAGAACAACTGCACGAGCGGGTCCCAGCCAGCCAGCGCGTAGCCGATGAGCACAACCAAGGCGACCACGGTTTGAGCCAGCGAAGCCTTGCGGGGAGCGCCTTTAAGCGTGGTGTGGCCGAATACCCGGGGCAGGACTCCTTCGCGGCCGAGAGCGAACATGTATCGGGTGATGGCGTTGTGGAAGGCGATCGCCGCGGCGAGGGTTCCGGTGCCGAGCAGTATCTTCCCGACGGTCAGGGAGCCCTGCCCGAGCGCGGCCGCGGCCTGGTTGAAGAACAGGTCCGCGCCTTCGGCGCTCGCGCGGTCGATGACCTGGGGCCCGCCGGCCGAGATCTGCACCCAGGACCCGAACCAGTACACCGCGCCGATCGCGGCGATCGTGACGTAGGTGGCGACCGGGATGGTGCGCTTGGGGTCCTTGCTTTCCTCGACATAGACGACCGACTGTTCGACCCCGGCGAAGCTGGTCGCGCCCAGGATGACCAGCACGCCGAGCGTCGTGGCCAGCGCTGCGGGGCTCTGCCCGGACAGGTCGAGCGACATGGCCGCGCTGGTGAAGGCGAACCCGGGGCTGAGCATGATCGCGATGCTGTAGAGAGCGACCAGCAGGGTTTCGGCGACGACGAGGACCACCAGGACGGCGCCCGCAATCTTGACTTCGTTTGCTCCCAGGACCGCCACCAGGGCCCAGGCGACCAAGGCAGGGATGAGCCAGGGCACGTTGAAGCGGAGCCAGTCGCTGAGCAGCGGGGCGCCGATGGCGGCGCTGAACGCGCCGTAACAGCACAGCTGAAACGCGTTGTAGGTGGCCAGCGCGAACCATGCGGTGCCGACGCCGATCGGGCGGCCGAGGCCGTGGGCGACGTAGGCGTAGAACGCGCCGGCGTTCGGGATGTGCCGGGCCATCGCCAGATAGCCGACCGCGTAGATCATCAGGATGGCGGCGACCATGATGATCGCGATGGGGAAGCTGATCAGGCCGGTTGCGGCCAGCGAGAGGGGCACGGACAGCGTGATGACCGTCAGTGGTGCCACCGACGAGGCGATGGCCGAGCCGATCGCGAGCGGGCCGAGCCGGTCGCGGGCCAGCGCGTCGTGCACGCTGCCCCTGCCGGCGGGCATGGATGTTATGGGCACCGTGGATGTCCTCCTGGATGCGGGGGTGAAAGAGAGAAGGGTGGTGCTCGGGGTTTAGACGTGCTACCGCATCGCTGCTTCGCCGACGGTCGCGTCCGCGGCCATGAGCAGCTCCTGTGACATCGGGTCCAGGCCCTCGGCGATCCGATCCGCCAGCCGGGATCGCTCGCGGGGAGTCAGGGTGGCCAGCGCATGCTGGTGCAGCCCGGTCGCGAAGAACAGCCGCGCGAGGAACAGTTGCCGCCGGGACAGCGGGTGCTCGTGTCGTACGGCGGTGGTGATCGCGCTCGCGCGGCTGCCGGAGGCCACGGAGTTGTAGGGCACGTACCGCACCGTGGGGCGACCGAGCCAGCGGCGCTGCTCCTGCAGCTGGACTAGGCCGGTACGAGACAGCCGATCGACGACCAGCTTCTCCGCCCGGCGTTCATACGTGAGGTACGACAGCCAGGTGCCGAGTGCGTGGCCGCGCCGGCGGTGGTGGCTTTCCGCCTGCGGCGGCCACGCTTGGTCGTTCTGCTGCCACGCCTGCCCGGGCGCGGCCGAGTACCAACGCTGTTCCTCCTCCGCCATCGTGGCGAGCACCGTGTGCAGCGCAGGATCGTCGGACATCGTCTCCCCGCAGCGGAAGAGCTCGCCGTCACGCAGCTCGAGATACCCGGCGTAAATCAGCTCGCCCAGCAGTCCGGCGGCCGTCCCGACTCCGAGCGGCCAGTCGGCGATCACCTGCTCTTTGCGCTTGGTGCCGTCATTCGCCGCAAGCCAAAAGTCGTCGGTGAGCCTGGTCGACACCGCGGACGGCATGACGGTTCCTCTCACGCGTAGAACGGATTGGGCAGCCGCGGTCCCGACGGTTTCGGCTACGGGGATACGGATGGTGCCGACGACGGCTCCGCGGGCGCTGTCGGGGGTCGGGTGCCGGGCTGGGGCTGAAGTCGCCGGAATGTGCCCGCTGGGCGTCATCCCGTCACGCCTTACCACCGGCGCGTGGGCGGCCGGCGGTAACCGGTGCGGATCGTGGTGACCCGGCGCATCTGGGTAGGACATGACAACCCCCGAATTGGGTAGCAGCTTCGGTCAGCGGACGGATGTGTCAGGCGTGACGGTGGGCGCGCCGCCAACCGCGGCATGGAAACGGCGTGCCCGCCGCCCCGCGGTCCCGGCCTGGCTGCGTCGGCCAAGTGAAGGGCCGGGACGTTTGCGGCGTCGGCCGGGTCCGCCCGAAGGCACACCGAGCCGGGCGAAACGCCGGGTATGCATCGACGCCGATGCCCATGATGGACCAGAGATCCGCTGGATGCAACCAGTTGCGTAAGCAACACGAAGCTTAAGCAACTCGTCGCATACGTTGGGCCGCGTGCAGCCACGGCCCTGCGGCATAGGCACACTGAGCCGACGAGGCGGCAGAAAGGTGTGGCGGGGCACATGGCAAACACGAGTCGGTTGCCCCGACTGGCCTGGGAACTGCGAAGACTGCGCCTGGCCAGCGGCCTGTCCCTGCATGAGGCGGAGAAGCGGCTCGGCCTGTACGCCTCGTCGATCAACCGCATCGAACGCGCCGTACACCAACCACAGCGCCGTACCGTCAATCTCCTGCTCGACGCCTACGGCGTGACCGACCCGCAGCAGCGCGCCATCGTGCTGAGCTGGCTGAAACCCTCCGGCGACGACTGGGTCAGCGAGCACGAGCCGTATCTGAGCGAGCACTATTCGACCTACATCCGGCTGGAGGACAGCGCCGAACGAGTACGCACCCACGAGAGCCAGTTCGTTCCCGGGCTGTTGCAGACCGAGGCGTACGCCCGCGCGGCGATCGGCGGTGCCGACCCGGACCTGGCACCGGACGAAGTCGAACGGCTTGTGCGGGTGCGCCTGCAACGCCAGCAGGTCCTCACCCGGCCTGCCCCGCCGCGACTGTGGGCAGTACTGGATGAAGCGGTGATCCGCCGCGAAGTCGGCGGCGTCGGCGTGATGCGCGAGCAGCTGCACCGCCTCGCCGAAGCCGCGTCGGCCGCCCACGTCACCGTGCAGGTGCTGCCCTTCGGCGCCGGCGCGCACCCCGGGATGAACGGTTCGCTGACCGTCATGGACCTCGGCGCCCCGTTCGGCTCGACACTGGCGGTCACCGACTCCATGACCGGCGACACCCTGATTCACGAGACCGCTGAACTGGCCCGGCTCGCCACCACGTTCGAGCGGATCGCTGCGCAGGCACTGGACCCGGCCGCCTCCGCGACACTCATCGCGGACGCCACCGCATAGAAGCACCCCTGCAACGACCTCACCGGCGCCTGCCGGGGCGAGGGCAGCCGGTCCAGCAGGACCGGCCGCGACGTGCAGGCCGCCGTCCCGCTCAGGGCGGTGGCTGTCGGCGACGCGGCGACGCCCACCGCAGGTGTTCGCGATCGTTCGCGCCGCCGTCCGGCGCGGATCCCGCGAGCTCGGCCTCAGGTTCATGACGCTTCGCCGATCACGTCCGGCGGCAGGTGCGGGGGATGCAGCTGAATCCGGCTGGCCAAGTAGTGGCGCCGCCCTCTGGTCTCGTCCGGGCACAGCCTGCCGCCCGGCACCGGAATCCGGAAAGGGTCCGCCCGGCCGCGATGGTGCCGGCCGTCGGTGAGCGTGTCGGCCATCACGGCGAGCCCTTCGGCGAGCATGCGGCTGGTGCCATCGTCGCCGTAGACACTGCGGTGGCTGCGCAGGGCCTGTGCCAGATACAGGCGGCCGCGCTCACCGTCCTCGTGGTGATAAACGGCGACCGCGTGCAACGCCGCGGCCAGCTGCGTGCGTCGTTCCTCGCCGACACGTTCGGCCAGTCCCTGATAGACCCGGCAGCACGCGGCGGCGTCCTGGTCGCCGACACAGACACTCAGATCCGCGTACACCGCGGCCAGCGGGAGAACCTGCGGCGGGGCGTCCGCTGTGATGCCGTCGTTGGCGCCCGCGATCGCGGCGATCGCGACACGAACCTCGGCGAAAGCGGCATCGGGCCGCTGCAGCCGCAGGTACGCCTCGGCCCGCACGGTATGGCGCACGGCGGCCGGCAGCCCAGCCCACGACACGTCGTCATCGCTGTCCTCGGGCTGCCGGTGCAGAACCCGTACGACACTGGCCGGCCGGCGCAGAACCCGGTCCCGTAGCACCTCGCAGGACAGCCGCTCGGCGGCCCTGGCTTCCCGGGCGTTCACAGCTGGTCCAGGCGGAGATTACGGGCGCAAACCGGCTCGTGCCGACGTCGGCTGACGTCTCCAGCGGCCAGGTCGAACAGCGACGAGCCAGGCCGGAAGTCGCCGCCAAGGAACCTGCGGGCTTCGACGTCGACCGCGTCAGCCTCGTCCGACCGGTGGCACAGGCGCAGCATCGCGGTGTAGCGGCCGGCGATCTCACAGCCGTCGGCCGGCCAGCGTTGTGGTATGCGGCACCAGTTCTGCCAGCACTGGCCGGTCGTGCGGATCGCCTCACCACACCCGCCGCTCGCGTGCCCGCAGACCGCCAGCCGGACCCGGGCCTGATCAACGGCCACGGGCATGCAGCGCTGCTCGTATACGTCGATCAGCGACCGGTAGACCTCAGCAGCCTGACCGTAGAGGCCGGCCTGGCTGCGCCGGCACGCCGCGGTGATGGCGCGAGTTTCGTAGACCTCGGCGAGCACCGCGATGGCGGTCACCGTCCGCGGGTGAAGCGGGCCGCGCAGCCGTTCGTTGGCGTCACGGGCATACGTGGCCCACGCAATATTCTTCGAGTGATCGTGGCCGTCGGCGCAGCTGCGGGCATAGATGATCGCGGCATCCGCCAGGTCACGATCGGGTACAGAGCCCGCCGGATCCAGATCCGCGAACAGCATCTCCACCTGGAAAAACGCCTCGCCATCGTCGTCGAGTTCCTCCTGAAGCACGCGAACGTAGCTCGCCACCACAGCACGTGCTGCTCTGATCGTCTGGTGGACGCCGCGCGGATCGTGGCGGGCGCCCCTGCGGGTGTGGCCTTCGTCGAAGCTCATGTCGCACCTCGCGGCGGGAAAGGGTGTTCAACACTCAGGGTTTGCGGGCCAGGCCCGCCCAGTAGTACGCCGCCTTCGGATCGACGTCCGGGTCGTCCGGCCGCCAGGCCGACACGGGCACCACTCCCGGCTCGAGCAGCTCCCAGTCCCCGAAGAAGCGGCGCACCGCCTCCTCATCCCGGGCGACCAGGGTCATCCCAGCGCCGGTGGCCACCGCAACGGCGGCGTCCACCTCGGCCGGATTGAAGTCGGCCGTCGGGTGGGTGATCGCCAGACAGCTGCCGGACGGCAGAGCGTCGCGCAGCTGCGCGACCTTGCTCCACGGGTCATCCTCATCGGCGAGCAGCATCAGGATCGCGATCAGGGTCAGCCCGACCGGCTTGGTCAGGTCGAGCGTGTCGCTCAGGGCCCGGTCGCCGAGGATCGAAGCGGGGTCACGCAGGTCCGCCGAGATGTACTCACTGCGACCGGCGGGGTGGCTGATCATCAGGGCGCGTGCGTGGACGAGCACGATCGGGTCGTTGTCCACATAGACCACCCGGGTCTGCGGGGCGATCGCCTGGGCCACCTCGTGCAGGTTGGGCCGGGTGGGGATGCCGGTGCCGACGTCCAGGAACTGGCGGATGCCTTCCCGTTGGACGAGGTCGCGGGCCGCCCGGTGGACGAACTTGCGATTCTCCCCGGCCATGTAGCGCATGCCCGGGATGGCCTGGATCATCGCGTCGCCCACGCCCCGGTCGACGGCGAAGTTGTCCTTGCCGCCGAGCCAGTAGTCGTAGATCCGGGCTGAGTGCGGCACGTTGATGTTGACACCCGGCGGATCATGGTGCTCCGATGCGGCGCCGGATTCGTAGTCGAGGCTCATCTCGGCACTGTCCACATCATCGGCAGGCTCCTGGAACGCCGATCGGTCCTGCCTGGCGTACGCCTGTGTCGGCAATTGATGGGCTCGGCGCGGTCTGACGGTTTTGCTTTCGCGTTCACGGCGTCCCCCGCAACGGCTTGTGCGCAGTGCTGACGGCGCTCGCGGTGTCACGGCGAGCGCAACCCGGGCCGAATCTCCCGGCGGAGGTGTTCACGTGGACACGCACGGCGTCGGGCTCAGCCGTGCGCAGCATCGGCTGGATGGTGGCTACTCCGGAGCCGAGAAGAACCGGATCGCCGTGTGGGCGGTATCCGCACCGCAAGGCCACGGCTGTGACGGCATCGTCGGCAGCGAGCAGACAGCGCGTTGGTGTTGGAGCGGCCGCCAGATGATCGGTGAGCAGCATGCTGGCGATACCGTGCCGCTGCCAGCGAGGCAGCACACCCAAACTCGCCAGCCGCAGATGCGGATGGCGAGGATGCGGTTGTCCGGGTACGGCATCGAGCTCGCCGAGCCTGGCGGCGAAACCGCCTCCGTCGTCGGCGTTCACTGCCCTCGCAATGCCGGGGGCCATGCAGGGCAGCCACAGCACTGCGGCGATCACCTGATCGCCGTTCTCGACGACCCGTGCTACGCCGTACTGCATCGCCGCCACCGTCCTGGCCACATGGTGATGGAACAACCGCCGGCCGCGGGCGACCGGCTCGGCCTCCAGCCAGCGGCCCAGCATCGTGGGCAGCACAGTGGCCGCAAGGACACCTGCCACAGGTTGGATGTCCCAGTAGGTCGCGTCACGATGTGTCTGCATCAGCGGTCCCCTATTCCGGCGCTCGGAACATGAGCGGGCGCAGTCGCCTGGCCGCCGCGGTGTCTGAGCGGTTCGTGATGCATCCGCCGGCCGGAAGCCGATCGAGTCCCGCGTCCTGCGGCCACGTAGTCAGCAGCAGGCCGGGCAAGCCGTGTCGCGGCCGGTCTGCCCGCGCAGCCGCCGGCGCCAGGTTCAGGCAGCATCGTCATAGCCGCGTCTCACCGGACCTGCCGCGGACGAAGGCCGCATCGCCCTGCGGCCAGGGACCGCGTCGACGCCCACCCAACCCAGCGTCATCGACAGCGACACCGACAAACAGCTGCGCGGCATCAGTGTCTCGAGATTCGGCAGTGCCTGATCGCTTGGGTGGACAGGTGCTCGCGGTGCCCTCAGCCATGCTCGGTTCCTCGCGTCGTCTAGTGGCTGGCGGTAGTGCATCGGTTCCCGGCATCTGCGCCGAACTCGACCGGCAGCGCGATGCGAGTTGGCGCCGCGGGACCTGGAATTCGAGAAGACGCCCCATCTGTGTTGCTCCACATTCGCCTAGGTGCGCGGCGAGAGGAATCCCAGTTTCATGGGAATCGAGGGGAATTTAAAAGGGAATCGGCGCGGGAACTATGTGCCATGAGCGGCGGAAACTCCGAGCACGGCTGTTCCAGCGGGTCCGGCTGAGTTTCGTGGGTGGGTTACGATGCCGGCATTGCCGCTTCTCTCGTCGAGCGGCTTAATCGAATGCGGCAGAGCATGGAAGGTCGCGTTGTGAACTTCAGCCCGTATGTGAACCGACTCTGGCTTGCCGCGGCGATCCTCGATGCGCGCAAGCAAGCCGGATACACCACTGACAGGCTGTCTCAGGAGACAGGCATACAGCGGCAGAAGATCAGCCATATCGAGACCGCCAATCGGCCGGTCGATCCTGCGGTCATCCGCCTCATCGTGGATGCCCTCCAAGTCGCGGCCCCTCGCCACACCAAGATCATGCGAGCTGCCGAACGGGCTGCAGCGCAGGGGTGGTGGAAGCGCTACGACGATGAGATGGGTCCACGCCAAGCGCAGACCGCCGACCTGGAGGCCGGCGCCATCACGATCTTCGAGTACCAGCCATTTCTCATTCCCGGGCTCTTGCAGACACCGGACTTCGCGCGGGCCCGCGCCGAGGCCACACGCACCACCCGCAGCCGCCGCTTCTCCACCGCGCGTGACCTGGAAGCGCGGGCGAAACGCCAGGCCATCCTGTCCGGCACGGACGCAACACCGTACGAGGTGGTGATTGACGAGACAGCCCTTCGCCGGCGTACGGTCACGGCGGACGTCATGCACCGGCAGCTGGAACACCTGATCGGTGCGACGCTGCACCTGCGGGCGGTAACCGTGCGCGTCTTACCGCTCGACGCCGCCCTCGCGGAGCGATTACAAGCCCGCAGCGCGTTCTCGTACTACACCTATACCGATCCCGACAATCTTGAGATCGTCACCGTCGACACCAATATCGACGACATGATTCTTACCGAGAACGACAAGGTAGGCATCTACGCCAGCCTTAGATCCGAATTGCAGGACGACGCACTCAGCGCGGCCGATTCCGTCGAACTCCTCGCCGCCATGGCGCAGGAGTACTTAACAAGGAGATGAATATGGAAACCACAGCGGCATCAGCGGCTCCGCGGCCAACAGGAGTGTGGATCAAATCCCGCCGCTCGGCTCCGGCATCCAACTGCGTCGAGGTTCAATACCTTCCTGAGGGCGGGGTGGAGGTACGCAACTCCAAGCGCCCGGAAGCCGGGTCGCTGATCTTCACCGACGAGGAGTTCGATGCCTGGGTCGGCGGAGCCAAGGACGGCGACTTCGACCGCTGATCCCAACGGCAGGAACCACACCGACGGGTGGCCTGCACTGACCGACAACTTGCGGGCCTAACAGGCCTCCCATCACCATACGTATGCCTAGCTCACTGCAGCCTTGCCCCGCGCAGAAAGAGATGGCGATGCCCGAGTCCGACGCGGTACCGAATGAACTGTTCCGCGATGCCCGTGTCCGGCTGTTCGGCAGCAGACAGGCTCTCGCCGAAGCGGTCAACACCATGGTGCCGACCTCCTTCGTAGTGTCCGAGAACGACATCGGCAAGCTCGAGCGAGGAGAAGTCACCTGGCCCCGCGAGCCACGCCGAACGGCGTTCCGCAAGGCGCTGCAGGCAGGCACCGACCAGCAGATCGGCCTCTTCGATCGGCGAAGGCAGCGATCGATCAACGCTGGCTCTCCGGGGAGGTCGTCACCGGACATAGGGCCAAGAGCGGATGCTGTCTGCGTCGAGGGAAGCTTCCCGGCCCGAAAGGCCGATGCGAACGAGCCGCGACCAGCGTTGCTCACCGACATCGTCGATGGGACGGACCTGGTTAGTTTTGCCACGGTCCTGGAACCCTCGGGAATTGGTGCCGCGGAACTCACCGCCGCGGAGTTAGCGTGCGATCAACTGGACCGGGACTACCCTCGGATGCCTCCCGACACCACACTCACCCAAGTCCGTGATCTCATGACAGCAGTCATTGCGCAACTTAGCTGTCGACAGACGATTCACAATCAGCAGCGGCTGGTGACACTTGCGGCGCGGCTAAGCGGTCTGCGGGCCTGGGGTTGTTTCGACGTCGACGAGCATCGCGCCGCCGGACGCTGGTTCGAGCTCTCGGTTTCCGCGGCTCAAGAAGCCCAGGCGTGGAGTGTGGGAGCATGGCTGCTCGGTGCTCAGAGCCTCATTCCATGGCATCGGCGTGACTTCCGGGGAGCTGCTGACCTCATCGAGCGTGGCATTTACCACGCCCGTCACGGCTCGGACGAGACGACGAGAGCCTGGCTCTACGCCCTCCAGGCCCGAGCACGTGCGGCGACGCGTGACCGAGCAGGATTCGAGCGATCCTACGCCCGGGCCCAAGAAGCAGCGGAATACTCGACCGAGAGAGACCGTCGACACGGCATGGACTTCGACCAGGGCATTCTCGACGCGCGGTACTACGCGGGTTCGGGCTGGCTGCTGCTGCAACAGCCTGAGATGGCGGAGGCGGAGTTGTCGGGTTCGCTCCAGGCCTTGCCGCAGACCCACAGCAAAGCTCGAGCGGTTTTGACGCTGTCGATCGCCGACGCTGCCGTGCAGTCAGACCAGACAGGCCGAGCAGTCGAGTTGGCCCATAGCGCTCTGACATCGGCCACCCATCAACCGATCCTGCCGATCCTTCAGCAGGCTCGCAGGATCCAACGATCCGTTGCGAAACGAGACCCGCGAGCAAGCCGAAACCTTGACGACCCGATCGCCGAGTTCGCCGCGGCGCTGGCAACCGTAGCCGCCGGTGCGACATCATGAAGCTCACCGGCCTCGGAATCTGGACCGCGCAGTTCGATTTCCAGCCGGCTCAGATCGTTTGTGACACCGTCCAGGAACTGGAGGACCTCGGTTACCACTCGCTGTGGGTGGGGGAGAACGTCGGCCGTGAGCCAATCAGTCAGGCCGGCATCCTGCTGGCGGCGACTCGGCGGATGATCGTCGCTACCGCCGTCGCGAACATCTGGGCACGCGATCCGCTCTCCACCTACGCAGCACAGCAGACTCTCAGCGAGGCGCACCCCGACCGCTTCATCCTCGGCCTTGGTGTCAGTCACCGAAGGCTGGTCGAACAGAACCGAGGATTGCGATACGAAAAGCCCATTAAAGCCATGCACGACTACCTGCGGGCGATGGACGACCACGCGCGAAGGTACCGGGCGGTCCCGGCGGACAACGTCATCCGACTCGTCGCGGCCCTCGGCCCCCGGATGCTCCGACTCGCCGACACGCTCACCGATGGCGCTCACACCTACCTGGTCCCTGCGGAACACACTGCACTCGCACGGCACCAGCTGGGACCCAACAAGCTCCTGATCCCGGAACAAGCAGTGATTCTCGAAACTGACAAGACTCGCGCCTATGACATCGCTCGCCAACACGTGCGCCGATATCTGCCTCTTTCCAACTACACCGACAACCTGCGAAGACTAGGCTTCACCGCCAACGACCTCGCCCACCACGGCAGCGATCGCCTCATTGACGCGCTGGTGGCCTGGGGCGACGAGGACCGCATCGCGGAGCGCATCAGCCGGCACCACCAGGCCGGCGCGGACCACGTCTGCATCAACGTCCTCGCCCCGGACTCACGCGCGTTGCCACTACCGCAATGGCGACGGCTGGCAGCCATCACGATGCGATGACCGACGCACAGCACATCACCGTCAGGGCGTGACAGATGATGGCTGGGACGGGAAACCGTCGACCACCCTCTATTCGAAGATCGCAACATCGGTTCGCAGGAGGCGGCGATGCCTACGCTGGACGTGGTGCCGAACACCTTGTTCCGTGATGCGCGCCGGCGTTTGTTCGGCAGCAGGCAGGCCCTCGCAGACGCCGTCAACCAACTCGTCCCGGACGCCTACCGGGTATCGGACAACGACATCGGCAAGATCGAACGCGGCCAGGTCACCTGGCCGCGTCAACCGCGGCGTAACGCATACCGGCAGACTCTGCAGGCAGCCACCGACGAAGATCTCGGCCTCTTCGACAAAAGGGGACAGCAGCCAACCGCTGTAGCCCGTCCGGTCAGTGTCGTCGTTGGAGAGGCCAGGCTCAGCCCTGCAAACATTGCCCACAAGCCTGCCACAGTTGCGGGTTCCGCCGAATCTGGAACGCCGCGGTCCATCGACAGCTCGTCGGCAGATCTGGAATCGATCCGTGACCGGGGTGACACTGGCGAGATGATCCGTCGAACAGTCCTACTCGCGCTCGCTGCTGCCGGCAGCCCATTGATCGGTGCGGCAAGGCCAACACCGCCTGTGGCCGACCGCGAACGAGACGTTCTTACCGCCGATATCGATCACTGGCAGGAGGCGGTCTGGGAATACGGATATGACTATCACCTCGCTCGTAGGGAGAAGCTCCTCGTCGACATCGGCCGCGACCAGGAAGCCCTGAGGCGTCAGTTAGCTGGGCACCTCGCCGCAGGAAAGGCGGTAGCGCAACCGGCGGCTGCCGTAGCGGCGCAGCTCACCTCGCTCATGGCGCTGATTTGTACGGACCTTGGGTATGCAAGAGAAGCACGTCATCTGTGGCGGTTCGCGCGAAGATACGCTGACCTCTCACAAGATAGCGCTGTACGGCTATGGGTCAGCGGACACGAGATCACGTCTGGCATCTATCAGCGGCGTCCGCTTCCCGTCCTCGCAGAGCTCGCACAGCGAGCCATATCCAGCAGTCCCAATAGCGCGCCGAGTGCGGGTAAGGCGGAGATCCTTGGCGGCCAAGCCCAGGTGCTTTCGCTACTTGGCCGGCCTCGCGAGGCACATTCTGCCCTCGACGAGCTTCGAAAAACGTATGCACACCTTCCCTCTGCCTGCACGACGCTGCGGGATTCCTTCTTCGGCTGGCCCGAACATCGTCTGCACCATGCGGCATCGTTCACCTACTCCATGACTGGCAGCACCGCGAAGGCTATCGATGCACAAGAATCTGCGTTGAAGCTCTATCCGGACAGTCGTCGGATAGCTCGGTGCCAGATCAGCCTGCACCGAGCCCGATGTCTCATTATCAACGGCGAGATGACAGAAGGCCTACGCCAGGCGAATAATGCGGTGGCGAGCACCGATCTGACGAATCGTAAGGAATTTGTCTTGGCCGTAGCCGATCACGTGTTTGAGACAGTGCCCAGCCGCGAGCGAGGCCGTGCCGAGGCCCGCGAATTCGGCGATCTGTTGCGGATATCGCGCTCAACGCTGAGGGGATGACGGACACGGTGCCTTCATATGAGATCGAGCAGTGGTCGAGGCTTGCCGTCGAGGCCAGAATTGACGAGCTCGCTGAAATCTATGCAGAAGTCTACTCCGAGCCCCCTTATGACAGTGGTGAACTGTGGTCCCGATCCGTTTTCGTTGACCGGACTCGCCGCCAGGCCAGACGAGAGGGATTCTCTTTTCTCGCAGCGCGAGTCGGTCATCAGGTAGTCGGCTTTTCGTTCGGACTGCCCTTCGCGGAAGGGTCTTGGTGGGCAGGGGACGCCACCGAGCCACCAGCAGAATTACGCGCGGCGTCCAAATTCGCAGTAATTGAGCTGTTAGTTCGGAAACGATGGCGCCGGTTGGGGATCGGTCACCAACTGATGAACGGACTGCTGAGTGGACGAACCGAGCGATACGCGATTCTCACAGCTGTGCCTAACGCCGATGCCCGCCGCTTGTACGAACGTTGGGGATGGGTCCAGACGGGAACCGCGCAGCACAGTCCAGAATCACCTGTCCTAGACGCTCTTGCACTGCTTCTGCCTAGTGCAGCGGAGCCTTAAGGGCCGGGTGGCCATTCACATCCTCGCCGGACGCGCCTCCGTCGAGTGATCGCGCAGGCCGCCGGTCATCGCGTGGCACTGGTCGGATGGAGGGTGTCGT
This sequence comes from Actinoplanes aureus, assembly GCF_015704865.1. Classification (GTDB taxonomy): domain Bacteria; phylum Actinomycetota; class Actinomycetes; order Mycobacteriales; family Micromonosporaceae; genus Actinoplanes; species Actinoplanes aureus. The sequence continues at coordinate 25,455 of NZ_JADQTO010000056.1, forward strand.
CCACCAACCGTCGCGAAATCGACAGCCATCTTTCCTTGTCCGCCTCGGAGCAGGTGCGTTCCGGCAGGTAGAGACCACTACTCCCAGCTAAGTTCCCCTAGATTCCCGTCTAAATTTCCCTCTAAGCAGGTAGCCAGAAGTTCTGTACGCAACGCGCTCGGTTAGAGGGACATACCAACACAAAGACCTCGTCGTGGGTTCGGATCGAGTTTCCACACAACAACCCGAACCACGACGAGGTCTGCCGC
>NZ_JADQTO010000057.1 GCF_015704865.1 Actinoplanes aureus
AGCGAACTACCGTTCGATCGAGCAACTGAGTGCTGCGCTTCAGCTCGTTATACGGCCCTCGGCGGTATCGACCACAAAGCAGGCGCAGTCCAGGATCTCCAGGAGCGCGGCCCGGACCCGCCGGATCGCCTCCTCGTCCACGTCGAAGTGCAGTCGGCAGTCGCGCGGAAAGCCGAGGGCCGCGGCGGCCCGTTCGCCGAATTCGAGGGACAGCTCGCGGTCTATTAGGGTCCAGGCGCCGGGACCCGGTGCGGCCGATCCTGCGCTGTTGATCACCTCGTCCACCCAGCCGTCGTAGCGCAGGCGGATCAGCATGACGTGGACGCCGTCAGCGCCGAGGATCAGCGTGTGCTCGTCGTCGTCCTGCCGGACGTCGACCCGGTCAACGCGCAGTCTGATGCCGTCCACGTACGGACCGTACATCGGTGTCGCCTGCTCCCACGCCGGCGATACGACGGACATGCGCGCTCTGCGGCAGATCCGTGCGGGCGGCCGTCGGCGCAATCCGATCATGGGGTGCCTACCCTGGAGCGGTGCCGGGTGACGGTCTCATGTCGTGAGGTTCTCCCCGAGCGATGGCCGCCGCCAGGCACCCCGACGGTTCGTACGGCGAGCGCTCCGCACGATTGACGAGAGGCAGATTGGTGCGTTCGCTCGGGTGAGAGCCACAACGTTCGTCATGTCGTCAGCGGCATGCGAGGGCTTGCCTATGATCGGCACCAATTGTTGATCATGCCAGGCTGGGGAGGCGTTTCGGCTCATGGGCACGTCTTGATTTCGGCGGCGTCGAGTGGCCCTCGCCTGTGGTTGCATTCTGGCGGCGGTGACGGTCGGTGTGCTGATCCGGGGTGATGCCTCGCCGCGCGTGCCGGATCCCACGTCACTGCCGTTGCCGGCACCGACGATCCGCGCCGAGGACGGGACGACGTACACGCGTGTGGCGGTGGCATATCTGGACACCTCGAAGCAATCCGAGGTCGAGGTCGCCGTCCCGCCCGGCAGTACGCCGCTGAGCCTCTATGGTTCCTGCGCGCTGGCCCGACCGCGATCCGACGACGTTTCCGCAATAGGGATACGTACTCCTGATCCTCACGGTGACGAGCCCGTTTCGTGTGGGCTATCCCAGGTTATGCACATCGACCGATCCGCCCTGACCGCCAACGGCCGGTTGCGTCTGGTGCAGTTGGAGACCTTGGCAGACGCACCCACGACCGCGCCCGCGGCGTGGGCAGTAGCCGTCTACACCTGGAGCCTTCCGGACACGCTGGCGCCCCCACCCGCAGCCCGCAGGCGCCGGCCACTGTGGGATCGTATGGAACAACCGAGCGTTTAAGACTTGTGCAGGAGTATCACGGCGTGTGGCCTGCGCAGCGAACGGTGCAGATCAACGTTCCGACCAAGAGGTCGTACATCAGCTTCGTCTGCACGTCGGCGATCGCCGACCAGGAAATCAGCTTCAACCAGGCGGCCTGGCAGCTCATGGACTCCGACTCGATCACGTGCGAAAGCCGTCTACATCTTCATGGGATGCCGCGTTGGGCCTGCAAGGCGACCGGCCGACAACCGCGACGATCACGCTGGGCTTCGACCCCATTCTCAATCGGCGCGGCGGCTCCTGGACCGTGGCCGTATACAGCCCTTGACATCCGGGTCATATGTTGCGGAGTCAGCCAGCACCAGCCACCTCGCTCGACCACGTGTCGCGCATCAGCTGACGCCAGCTCTACGCCCAATTTATCTCCACTCCTGAACGCACTGTCATCGGCCAAAGTCGGATGTCAAGCGCCCGCGACCCCGGCCACGGCGCGTGACGTGCTCATTGGCGGCCAGCGTGCACGGACAGCGGCAGATCCGTGCGTTGTCTGGCTCGGTTGTCGAGCGTGGGTCGTGCAGGCATCGAGCCGTTGCCCTCGTCTACGACAGTGGAAGCATGCAGGTTTTCACATCCCTTGCCGGCGTGCTCGTAGGCGGACTACTCGTCGTGCTGACCGACATCATCCGACGGCGCTATGAGTGGAGGCGGATCCAACTCCAGCGCCTGCTGGACAATGGGGCTGAGTTGCTCGCTGTCCATCATCAGCTTGCCGGAGACCTGGTTGAAGCTCACGACTCTGGCGTGTCTCTGGCTAACGTGCACAGAGGTAGCGCAGACCGCTACAGAGTCGGTACGAGGTTCGCGGCCACGCCTGGAAGCGAGCCCCTCCTGGCCGACGTCGAGGAACTGCGGAATCTCCACCGATCACTACGGAGCGCCTTCGCTGAACCTGACCGATGGGACGGCGCCTTGGACGCCTACGTTGCAGCGATTCACGGGCTTGAGCGGAACCTGCGTGCCATCGGCGCTGGCAGGCGAAGCGGACTGGGCTGAGCTGGCCCTTCCGTAGCGGCTGCCATGTCCGGCCCTTCGCGCCTTCCCGTCGGCAGGCGCCCGCCCCGGGCGGGCCGAGTACACCGCGCGAGGGCTCGCCCGGACTACACCCATTACCGGCGGCAGATGTGCGCGTCGCATCAGACCGGGTCCAGGCAGCGGCAGGTATGAGTGAGCACAGCCTTCGGCGACGGCGCGGCCGTCGCGCTTCGCCTAGCTCGAGTCCTATGGTCTTCGCCCCGTCGTGGCTATCACCTGGGCCCGCCCTCTCACCGTCCCCGATCTGGCGGTCATGGGCGCGGCCGGTCAACGGCCGTAAGAGTGCGGACCGCCGAGCCAGCGGCTCAAATACTCCGATTGGATGTCGCCGGACAGCAGGTGGGCCAATGCGGTGGCGAAGCCTGTTCCGTACTGCTCCCAGAGCGGTCCTTCCTCCTTGAACATCACGGGCCAGTCGTCGGCGGACGTGCCGGGTTTGACGTGCCAGAAGAGGAAGTCGCCGTTCCCGGTGTGCCCCCAGGAAATCAGATTGTCGCCGGGCTCGAACCATGAGGGAATGTCTTCCCGGTCCGGGTTCCAGCGGGACGCGTCCCCCAATTGCCACTCCCGCCGCCAGTTGCCCCACCCGAAGAACTCCGCGCCGACGCACTCATGCGCGTAGGAGTTCTGCCCGACCAGGTCCGCCCACTCCTCGGCCGCGTCGGGGGCGCACACGTAAACATGGTCATCGACCAAGCCCGGGCCGTACGCGTCGATGAACGCCTTGTAGTCGCCGGGCAGTGCGGCGCCGAGCTCGGTCTCCACCGCCGACCAGTCCTTGCCGTTTCCGGCCGAATCGGCAAGGGGCGGCAGACCCAGAATCTCCGCCAGGTGCGCGGCGGCCTCGACCGGCGTCCGGCCCGTTTCGGCGAGGTCCGCGATGGTGCGCTCACCGGACACGATGTCATCCGGCCGGAGCAGGTCGCCGCCGGTGCCGCTCACGATGGTGTACGTCTCGGTGAGCTCGACGACGACCAGATCCACGTCGCGCCGCCGGCGGCCGTGCTCCTCGCAGGCAAGGCGGAAGTGTTCACCTGGCCGTGCCCAGTGCCGCGGGTGATAACCCGGCTCGCCCTCCAGCCGCCACCCGTCCGGGATGGCCTCGACGGAATCAACGGAGAACTCGAAACGCTCAGTACGCACAGCCCGTATCGTGCACGCCCTTCGGAACCCGCCCCGTACCGCCCCACCGCCCGATGGGATGCCCTCACGAATACTCAGAGCCGAGGACAGGCATCCTGCTGGCTGAGTCGCCTTTGTTCGCGGCAAATCCGTGCACCTGGTCTTGCTGGCCTTCTTGATCGGGGCGCGAGAATGAGCGAACGTCCACTGTGTTCCGGAAGGTGCGTTCAATGCAACGTCGATTCGCCGAGTACCGCCCGGTGTCGCGCTGGCGTGCACGTCTTGCCAATGTCCGGCTGTTCCGGAGCGTGCAGCTCAATCCGGCCGGTTGGGCAGTGGTCATGGCGTTGTTGGTGAGTGGCGCCGCACTCGGGTACGTCGGCAGCCGACTCCTGCATGTGCCCGGCGCACCGGCATCTCTCGGTTGCGCCTCGATGGTCCTGAGCTGCCTGGTCATAGTCGATCGGCGACGGAACGCTCGGCTTCGGTAGTGCGGTCAGCTTCGGATAGATCCCACACCCCGGATCGCGGCGCATCCGTGCGCCCATTTGCTGGATTCAGACAATCTCTTGAGCCGGTCTACCGGAAAGTTCCTGCTCGCGACGAAGCACTATCCACCCGAGGTTCTGCTCGACCAAGGCGATCGCCAGTCTTCGCAGAACCTGTCGGGAGTTGGGCGTGTCAGCCACGATCTCGACGTCGAGATGCCATCCGGTCTCGCCCGTACCGGCTCCGGTCACCTCGCCGTCCGTTCCGAGCGCGTCGGCGAGCAGGTCCTCGACGTCATCGCGGTCGATGTGGTCGGGTAGAAGGCGACGTCCGATGACCTCGATGAACACGCCCGCGATGGTACCCAGTCGCGCATGAACAGCGGCACGAGCGGACGTTTAGTACGGCATGATCAACGGTGGGCGAGCTGCCCTCAAGAGCCTTGACCTTGATCCCGACCCGTCGACGCTTCCAGGCGATCCGTCCGAGTTCGCGTTGATCGCCCGCATGATCGTCGGCCCGCCCGACTCGCCGGGCGAGGAGTCCTTCGACGTCACCGTCTGCTCGCCGGAATGGCTGGCCAAGACCTGTCGTGAGGTCGGCGGCATCTACAACGCACGACACCATGTGGTCGTTCGCGTGGAAGACTTCGACGTGCGCAAGCTCCGAGCTTGGCTCGCGGCGAGGGTGAACGAGGTTGAAGCCGACACCTGGTCGGAGATCGGCGAGCGCCTGGGCAGGGTGGGCTATTGGGAATTCGAGGACTACCGAACCTGACGTCCGCTCATCGACACGATAGCGCCCCGGCGGCACTGAGCGAGCTACACGCAGCGGGATGTCGTGCTGAGACGCCCGCACACGATCGGCGGCAGATCCGGATACTCGTTGCGGCCCAGGATGGCGGTAAAGGCGACGTTCGGCGCGCCGTTGCTGTGGGTTCGCCTGCCGCGGATGGCGAACGAGTCGTCGAGGCGATGAGCGCGCCGAGGGCCACCGCGTTCGAGCGGCCCCGCTGTCCCGCCGGGCGAGATGTCTGAGATCCGGTTGCCGAGTAACCGGACGCGGCGCGGCACGGCGGTCAGGTCACTGTCACGACGACCTTGCCGCGGGCGCGTCCCTCGCCTACATGGGCCAGGGCCTCGGGGACCTGGTCGAGGGTGAAGGTGCGGTCGATGTGGACGGCGAGGTCACCCGTTACGCAGAGGTCGGCGACCGGTCCGAAATGCGCCGGCCCTTCCTTGACCGCGAGCACGCCGAGCCGGCGGTGCGTGAGCCAACCGGCCACCGAGCCGATCGTCAGGACGCGCAGCAGCGTCCGCACCGATCCGCCAACGCACCGATAACGACCGCCCGGCGCCAGTGCCCGACGGTAGGCCAACACCGATCGATGCGCCACCAGATCGAGGATGAGATCGTACGGACCGCTGCGAGTGAAGTCCTCACTCCGGTAGTCGATCACCTTGTCCGCGCCCACCGACCGCATGAAGTCGAGCTTGCTCGCGTTGTCCACTCCGGTCACCTCGGCGCCGAGACGCTTGCCGAGCTGAATGGCGAATGAACCGGAACCGCCGCCGGCACCGTTGATCACAATCCGTTGCCCGGCCGCGGCGCCGCCGGTCCCCTGCTGCGCGATCGCGCCCGCCTGCGGAACCGTCGACGCCTCGGCGAAGGTCAGCGCCGTGGGCTTGTGCGCCAGCACCGACTCGGGGGCGATCGCGTACTCCGCGAAGCCGCCCTTGAGCATGAGGTTGTCGCCGTAGACCTCGTCACCGGGCCGGAACCGGGTGACGGCCGGACCGACGGCGTCGACCCATCCGGCGATGTCCGAACCCAGCGTCCGGCGCGCCGGTGTTCGAAGCCCACCGATACGCGAATACAGCGGCGAACCTCGCAGGGTCTCCCAATCGCTGAGGTTGATCGATGTCGCCGCGACCTTGACCAGCACCTGCCGGCCCGAAGGGGATGGCTTGGGAAGATCTTCAATCCGCAACACGTCTGCAGACCCGTACCTGTCGTACACGACCGCCCTCATCCGCCCACCCCTCACCTCGGTGAAGCACACCAGCCTCGTACCCGGCACGCCCAGCACCAGCGGCCTCGCCCTTCTGTAGCACGCCGGGTCCACGAGAATGGCCTCCGATGGCGACGGCCCGTACACCCGGTCAACCACGGCTGGGTCCGGCCCCCGCACGCACTCGCGCCGACTTTCGACTCCCGCTTCCAAGCCGTCCCAGCGCGCGGTCATCGGCAGAGTCGCGCGTCAGGTTCATGTTCCGGAGGCCATGTAGGCGGCCAGGATGTAGTTGGGGTGCCGGTCGAGGTTCCGCCGGCGCGGTCGTAACGCATGGTGGTGCGTGGGTCTGCGTGGCGGGCGGCGATCTGCACATCGCGCAGGCTGACACCGGCGTCGAGCATGGTGGTGACGAAGGTGTGCCGCAGCATGTGCGGGTGCATCCTCGGCATCCGGATCCCGGCACCGACAGCCAGCTGCTGGAGGCGGCGGGTCGCGGCGTGCCGGTCCAGCCGCCGGCCAAGCATGTTGCGCAGGATCGGCCCACTTTCGCGCTCGTCGACCGCCCGATCGACGGCGCGGGCAACCGCGGGCGGCAGCGGGACGAGCACGACCTTGCCGCCCTTGCCGCGCACCCGTAAGACGCGGTGGCCGTGTTCCTCGCCAAGGTCGCTGATGTTCAGGCCGCAGGCCTCGAAGATCCGTAGCCCGAGCAGCCCGAGCAGGGCCACCAGCGCGAAATCGTTGATGTTAGTCGACAGCCGGGCGGCAGTGATCAGCGCTTCGAACTGCAGATGGCCGAGGCCCAGGGTCGGCGACTCCACCGGCACCCGAGGACGGCGTACGTAGTCGGCTGGCGAGTACGGCAGGACCTGGTCGATGACGCAGACCCGGTAGAAGACCACCACGACCGACAACCGGCGCGAGACCGTCGAAGGCTGATAGCAACCCTCGTCCTGCAGCCACCGCACGTACCGTTCGATGTCCGCTCGCACCGCGGCCAAGACATCGAGATCCTGACGGGCGCACCAGCGCAGGAAGACCCGCAGATCCGACTCGGCATGCAGCCGAGTCTGGCCCCGGTAACGGCCCAGATAGGCGGCGACCGCCGCCCGCAACACCACATGATCAGAGAACGTGCTTCCCGACTCCGAATAAGAAGTAGCCATGCTCCACGCTGCGTTACCACCGTCGATGAACGCCAGCACGCCCGGAGCGGCAGATCCGGATACCGAAATCAAGATCCTCTGAGGTCCGGTTAGAGCAGCGACGCCTGCACTAGCCGCATTGTCCTCGGCGGGCGCAACGACCACGACGAGGGTCCGTCGAACATCATCAGACAGGCCCGGCTGCCTTGAACCGAGGCGCACGAGTGGGAAACCGGGACGGGAACTGGGGTAAACGTTCGGCACCGGACAAGAGCACCACGGGGAACTGGAGGAGGCCTCCGGACACGTCGCGATCCGGCATACCTGGTGCTGTGACCTTCAGACCGTTCCACCGCGGGAACAGAATGGCGGATACCACAACCTCGTCGGGCGTGGTGGTCAGCGGCAAGGTTTGGTGCCAGCTGCCGGTGACGGTCAGTGGGCCGAACTGCGGCTTCGACAGCTCCTCCGGTGCGATCAAGGTGAGGTAGTCGTCGAAGGTTCCGGGGCCGTAGTTCTCCATCAGCCAGCGGTAGTCGTCTGGCATGTCGACCTCAATGTGCGCCGAGATGGCCTCCCAGTCGACTGGGTGGTAACCGTGCGGCGGACCCGCCAGTTGCGCGAGCCGGCCGGGCAGGTCGGCACCGTAGGCGAGGCTCACTTCGAGGACAATCGGTAGGTCGGGGCCTTCGTGTACGACGGCAACGGCTACCGCCCAGTGGCCGCTTCCCAGCAGAATTCGCTCGCCGTAGTCGGCGCGCAGGTCGATGGCAAGCGGGTCAGCCGGGGGCAGGCCGAGCAGCCCGGCCACGGTCCGCATGGCCGCCTCCGCGTCAAGGTAGAGCTGGTCGCGGGCGGCGTTGTAAGACTCGTCAATGTCGTAGTCGCTGTAGTCCACCTCCTCGGGACAGCCGAAGTCGTGCAGGTCGACGTGAATCGCAGTGGTGCCCCAGTCGGCGAACACCGAGGCGGTCAATCCGTCAGCGGTGAAACGGCCTGGCCGTTCGGTAACCCACCCAGCATCGGTAAGGATGTCGGCGAGCCGTTCCGAAGACGGGAGATCGACCACAGGAGCCAGACGGGACGCCAGCGCGGTGACGCGCTCGACAGCCGTCCGGTACGTGTCAGCTCCAACCACACCGGGATAGTAGAGGCCAGGAAGCCAAGCACCGAGGTTCCAGTCCTGGCTCGAACCTTGATCCGGCATCTCCTCGTCCAAGAGGCCGGCGTACCCGCTTCGGCTCGATCGCGGTACCGGATCGCGGCTAATTAGAGGCAGCTAGTGGAATCCCCGTCCCCGTATCGACGCTCATCGCTGAGCGACATGACCTTGACACAGCGCAACCATCAACAGCGGACCGGCGCCGGGGATGCTCGCCAACCGAAACCCGGGCGGCCTCGACGTGCAGCTGGTTAAGGTGTCTGCTACATCGCTGGCTTGCTGTCGTCGCGATCGTTATGCCCGCGGGATCACTTGCTCCGACAGGCAGCTCCGGCGTTCCTGGGGGCTCTGTTGCGTCGGCTGTCAGGCAGGATTGACCGGTGAAGTCCATCGCTCAGTCTCGTCCGTGGTCTCCTTCCCGGTCGGCGTTCGCCGGCTTCCGCTTCCCGGCCGAGGTGATCGTGGTGGCGGTGCGCTGGTACCTGCGGTACGGCGTGTCGTACCGCGACGTCGAGGAGTTGTTCGCCGAGCGCGGGATCGACGTCGACCATGTGACCGTCTAACGGTCAGTACAGCGGTTCACCCCGCCGCTGAGCGACGCCGCCCGATTCGCTCGGCACTCGCCGGGTAACCGGTGGTTCGTCGACGAGACGTACGTCAAAGTCAACGGCGTGTGGCGCTACGTCTACCGGGCCGTCGACCAGCACGGACAGGTCATCGACGTGTTGCTCTCGACGCGCCGAGACGCCGCAGCCGCTCGTCGGTTCTTCACTCGCGCGCTACGGATGCTGAAGGCGATCCCGAGCGAGGTGGCCACCGACGCCGCACCGGTCTACCCGGCGGTACTCGAAGAACTGGTTCCCTCGGCCTGGCACCACGTCGAGCAGTACGCGAACAACCCGATAGAAGCCGATCACGGTGAGCTCAAGTGCCGGCTGAGACCAATGCGCGGACTGCAAACCGATCGAACGGCGCAGGTGGTGATTGCAGGCCACGCCTTCGTGCAGAATCTGCGACGCGGCCACTACGAACTCGGAGTCGACGCCCACCCCGCGCTACGGACCGCCGCGGCATTCACCCAACTGGGCCGGGCGATCTGAAGCCTGCCCTGGCCGAGTTCAGCGCGGCCGCTGATCTCGCAACGCAACAACGCCCTGCGTAGGACCTCGATGCCTTCGCTGGTGAACACCTCGTCGAACACGTCGGTGTACTTGGTGTCGCGGTCTCGGATCAGGAACCGGAACTGCCCGGCCCGCTCCCCCAGGTCCAGCATCAGGTTACGGGCCTGCTGCGCCACCCACTCCCCGCTCGGATGGACGGTCGCGCCGAGGACGTGCACCCGCCGGGTGCCAATCTCCATCGCGGTGCCGGATCCACCCCGGCCCTGGTCAGGATGGACCACACGGTGCTGACCGCCACCCGGTATCCCAGGCCGACCAGTTCGCCCTGGATTCTGCGATGGCCCCAGCTCGGATTCTCCTTCGCCAGGCGCAGCACCAGCGCCTGGATTGCCGCCTGAACCGGCGGACGGCCCGGCCGGCGTCGGGGATAGGTCCAGTTCCGGGCGATCAAGTCGCGGTGTCAAGCCCTGGGTTTGATGGAGAGTTGGTTAGCTGGTTTTCAGGTATCCGGTGACCGGCTGGGCCATTGCGTGTAGTGCCTCGTGTTCGGCGGGTGGGACGTGCCCGAGCTCGCCGTGCAAGCGCCGGTTGTTGTACCAGTCGATGTACTCGACGGTGGCCATCTCCGGGTTGTCGAGCCCGCGCCAGGGCCCCTTGTTGCGGACGAGTTCGGCCTTGTAGAGGGAGTTGAACGCTTCGGCCATGGCGTTGTCGAAGGCGTCGCCCTTGGAACCGACCGAGGCGACGGCGCCGGCCTCGGCGAGCCGCTGGGTGTAACGGATCGCTCGATATTGGACTCCCCGGTCCGAGTGATGCACGAGTCCGTCCAGGTCAGCGCCTTGATTCTGGCGGCGCCAGATGGCCATCTTCAGCGCATCGAGGGCCAGCTCGGTGTAGAGACTCGTGGACACCTGCCAGCCGACGATCATGCGGGAGTGCACGTCCAGGACGAACGCGGCGTACACCCAGCCCACGCTGGTACGCACATACGTCAGGTCGGCGACCACAGCTGGTTCGGGCCGGCCGTGGTGAAGTCACGCCTGACCAGGTCAGCAGGCCGGCTGGTCTCGGCCGCGGGCCGGGTCGTCCGCGGTGACTTGTCGCGGAGCAGCCCCCCGCAGCCCGGACTCTCGCATCAGCCGCTCGACCGTGCACCGGGCCACCCGGACACCACGGCGCAGCAGCTCCTTCCAGATCTTGCGGGCCCCGTAGACGCCGTAGTTCTCGGCGTGGATCCGCTCGATCATCGCGGTCAGTTCGTCGTCGCGCCTCGATCGGGCGCTGGCGGGGCGGGTCTTGGCGGTGCAGTAGGTCGACGGTGCGATCTGTGCCGGCGTGTCTTGGAGTGCCTGCAGGACCGGCTGGACACCGTGTTCGGCCTGTTGGGAGTCGACGAAGTCGGCCTTCATCGCGACGGACGGTCCAGCTCCGCCGCGAAGAAACTCGCCGCGGACTTCAGGATCTGGTTCGCCCGCCGCAGCTCACGATTCTCCCGTTCCAGGGCGGCGATGCGGTCCGCGTCGCTGCTGGTAGTGCCCAGACGGTCGCCGGCGTCGGTCTCGGCCTTCTTCACCCACGTGCGCAACGCCTCCGGATGAACCCCGAGCTGACTGGCGATCCGCCGGATCGCTCCGACCGCGGACGCCGGATCCCGGCGGGCCTCAACCGCCAACCGGGTCGCACGCTCACGCAGCTCATCGTTGTACTTCTTCGGTGCGGGCATCGCTGGTGTTCCTCCCAGGTTTCGATGTCTCCATCAAACCCGGTGCGGAACAACCTGCAGACCAAGGCCCGTGCCTGTAATCGGCGGATCCTGGATGCTGAACGTGTCGGTCAGGGCTGTGTCCTCGCGGCTCCAGCCTTGAGCGGACCGCGCACCCCACGCTGGATGCGGCGGGTGGTAGGACCCCGGCCCTGCGGTTCGGCGATCCCCGGGTCATGGCCCTGACCGGCGCCCTCTGCCACACCCTGCTCGCCGCGACCGGCTTCACCAACAAGCACCTGCGCGTCCTGATTGCCGGGCTGCTCGGCAGCGACTACCGCCCCAACCAGATGACCTACGACCTGCGCCGGCTACGCCTCAACGGCCTGATCCGCCGACTCCCCGGCCACAACCGCTACACCCTCACGCCCGACGGCATCCGCATCGCGATCTTCTACACCAAGATCTACCACCGGCTGCTCGTCCCGTTCACCAGCGCCGATCAGCCGCAAGCCCACCCGAACTCCGCGCCGCCCTCACCACCATCACCCAGCACGTCGACCATTACGCCACCCGCGCCCGGCTGCCCCGCGCCGCCTAAAACTTGCCTCAATCATGAAGATTCTGGAGACCAAAAATCGCTAGGACTGGAGCGATGAACTGGCCGGTGACTCGGTGAACGGCCCGCGAACGAGCCGGTCACCAGGTCAATGGTTCGTCGCCACCGAGCAGGCTTCAAGCTGTGGCTATCGGCCACCGCAAGGTCTGATGTTGTGTCCACAACGCAGAGACGATATGCAGTGGCCGTCCTCGTTCCCGCGGAATCCCAGGTCACATCAGGAGCGGCGGCTGCCGTACTAGGGGCGCTACACGGAGCATGCAGACGTAGACCTCCGAGACTCCGGGCTCGCCGACGCTGCGGCCTTCGGCTTCGATCCAGGCGTGAGCGGTGAACGGAGGCGTCTTGCGCACACCGGCGCACCATGTCGGCCATGCGCCGGACATCCGGCAGAGAATGGTCACCGCCAGCGATCGTTGCAGGCACGCCTTAAGGGCGTTCATGCCGAGGCTGGCGCTCAGCACCCGGTTGCGGGCTGCCTCAGCCTCTGCATAGGTCGCCGTTCGGGCGCCCCGCCGTAGGACACCGAGCACCCGGGTCAAGAGCGCGGGCGGAAGAGGCCGCAACAGGTGGGCGATCGTGATCGCGACCCGGGTGACCACGCGGCGGCGTAGAGAAGGATCCCGGCTGCCCCGCCGGACCGACATCTCGAACGTCATCGGAACGCCCCAGCCGCCTGCATTTCGGCCACCAACGACCGGACGTCCTGGCAAGCGCGTTCGAAATCCACGTCGAACCGCTCGGCGAGAACCTTCGCCGTCGCTTCGACGTCGTCGTTCTCGAGCATCGCCTTGATGATCGCCGTCCCGGTTGGATTGAGCTGCCAGTACGTGCCCCGGCGCTGATTTAGCAGGACAGCGCCGTACTCCGTCTCGTTAAGGACAATGTCGTCGTGCAATCGCAAGGTCACCGGACCCCCAGCATGTCGGAAACGTGGACGGGCGAAGGCAAGCCTCGGAGCCAGGACTCGCACGCGAGCGTGCTGAACAGCGCGCCGTCCACGAGTTCCGGAGCCGACGGCGACGCGCAAAGGCGGCGCAACATGTCCGCATCGACCAGGCCGATCTCGGCGAGGCGTGAGTCGTCCCAGATTTCCGTGAGCCCGGCTCGCTCGTTACGCAGGCCCTTGGCGCCTTCCGCCGAGCCCTGTGCCTTGGTTTGCCGCTCCAGGCACTCGTCCGGCACGATGCCTCGCACCGCCTCGGCCAGCAAAGGCTTGTACGCGTACGGGGAAATCCGCTCCTCGCTACGGACCGCGAACACCGCCTCGGCGACGTGGTCATCGAAGAAGGGTGCGGCCAGCGAGACGCCGGCGGAGCGCGCCATCATGTCCAGGGCGCTGATGTCCCGAGCGCCGGTGCGTAGGGAGTAAAGGTCGAGGTGCAGACCCCGGTCGGCGGCCAAGGGACCCGCCGACTCGGCGGCGTGCCGAATCGCCGCGCCAATGATCGAGCGCGCCTCGGGCGTCAGCCAGCGCGGTACCCGGATGTCCGGCACCCAGCCGAGCCGCGGGCGGGTGATGTTCACGGGCGGCGGGTCCTCGATGTTCACCGCCAGCATGGCGGCCCGCCATGAACGGTGGTCAAGCAGTTGCCGGATCAGCTCCGTGCGGCGCCAGGAGAAGAGGGCACGAAACCCGCGCAGGTCACGAACCGCCCGCCGAGGCGCCCGCGCTATGAGTCCGTGTAGGTGGGCCGGCGTGCCCGTGAAGAGGTGGTCGCCGCCGAAACCGGTGAGGTGAAGCCGTGATCCCGTCTGTCCAATCCGCCGGAATGCGGACAGTGCGCGCCCGCGGAAGACCGCGAGCACGGAAGGCTCATCCAGCTGGTACTGGCCCATAGCCATATCCGCGTACGGGAGCGCTACTTCGCTGGGCGGCAGCAGCAGGTGCTCACGCAACGGCAGCTTCGCTGCGGCCCGCTGAGCCCAACCCAGCTCGTCCGAGGCCCCGTCGTCGCTGTACATGGTGCAAGCGGTGAGCTCGGCGCCTTGGCGAGCCGCCAGGAACGCCACGGATGTCGAGTCGTAGCCACCGGACAGGTCCGCGCTCATGTGGCCGCCGCGCCCGAGCCGGGCGGCAACTGCGGCCACCAGGGCGGCACGGACCGCCGGCGCTCCCGCTGCCAGACTGAGCGACTGCTCCGGAGCAGTCCACCACTGCCGGTGCCGGACACGCCGTCCCGAGTCGGTCACGAACAGGTAGGCGTCCGGGGCGACAGCGCTGACACCGTCCCACATCGGCGTCTCGCCCAAGGGATACAACAGCGGTTCGAGCAGCCGCACCGCCACGGCGGCCATCGACGGCACCGCGCCGATCAGCCGGGCGAGAAGGTTCGCGTGGCTCGCGGCCACGGTACAACCGTTGATCTGTGCTTGAAAGACACGCCGCCAACCAGAGGCGGTGCCCTGCACACGCATGTGGTCACCGGCCGCGGCCACGATGTGGAACGAGCCGGAAAGGTCGTGCAGCCGGTTCAGCTCGGTGACCGTGGCGCCACCGGACGTCTGACGGGTCAGCTCAGCGACCGTGGCATTGGTCTCGCCGAGCAGGACAGCTCTGGTGGATCCGTCGATGGCAGCCACCAGCTCGTCCGTGGACCATCTTCCGATGATCCACGGACGGCCGGACGGATGGCGAAGGGTCCGGATCCCTGGCGCCGTCAGTGCGGGATGCCGGGCAACACCGGACAACGCCTCGTTGTCCGGAAGAACTACGAAAGAGGGAGGTCCGTCGGGGCCAGGCATCCGCTACTCCTTACTCAGACGTAACGCCCGAGCCACCACTCGCCGTCGATCGCGAAGACCGAGACTCCGGTCAGCTTACGGAATTTCCCCATCTTGATGAAAGACGGGCTTTCGTACTGTTCCTTGTTAGAATTCATTCGCATCCTCCTGTCGAATATTCCGGCCGGTAAATGAAGGCTATACAGGCAGGCGAGAGGTGAGCTACCGACCATAGGAGATTGCGAAGCACTATTGACTCCGCGGCAGAAGGGCTACGCGAATAACGGCCCGAAACCAATGTGACTGTGTGATGTTCCATGATCCAGACGTCGGGGAATGCGGCGGACGCGATACCAAAGAATCGTCGGGCGCACACGCCGCTACTTTCGGGCTCCCCGCCCGACGGCCAGAAGTGCGCGCTTCCCCGATTGATCTGGACTTGCCCGCGTGTGGCGCACTCCCGGCCCGGATCTTGAAGGCCTAGGCGGCGGGGGGAAATTTGATCGACGTTGGGTAGCGTCTGCCGCCATGAGTGTTGTCAACCGCCGTACTCGCGCCGGCGCGAACACCGGTCCGGCCCGATGGTGGTTGGTGGCAGGTCGACTCGTGCTTTTGGGGTCAGCGGCCGCGTCAGCGGTGGCGTGGGCGCTCGGCGTGACCGTGCTTCAGCCGCTGAGCGAGCCGACGGGCCCGGACGCCTTCGCCGAGGACAACACGTACTGGGCTCGGGAGCTGCGCTGGGGTGCGCTGATCGCCCTGCTTCTGGTGTTGATCCTGCTGGCACGTGGTGGCCGCTGGACCACCTGGGGCGTGCTGGTTAGTGGCTGCGCCTGGCTGGCGGTCGACGTCGGCCTCGACCGGATTGACTACAATTCCGACAGCACAAAGCTCGGAATCGGTGCGGCCGCGGCAGCGCTGATCTGTTGTGCCGTCGTGATGGTTGTCCCGGCAGTGCCTCGTCCGAACGCGTTGCTCGCTGTGGCGATGGTGGCTGCGGTCGCATCCGGGATGGCGACGGCCACCGAGTCGCCAACCGACGTCGAGCCCGCACTCAACACGGGCAGTGCCGCAGTCGGTTCCCTGCTGGCGCTGGTCGCTGTCGCTGCCGCGGTGCAAACGGCTGGTCCGGTCGACCGGCCAGGTGTTCGCACGACGGTTGCGGTCGGCATCCTTGCTCTGGCGACGCCGTGGCTACTGCGTCATGTCTGGCCGCAGCCGAGCGGAGCCCGGCTGCTCGTAACGTTCGCGTTCGCCGTCCTGCTGGTGGTCGTTGTCGTCGCGCTCGCCAAGACCCGTCCTGGTCCTCGGCAAGACCGATACAGCTACGGCGTGGTGGCGGCCATTGCTGTTGTCGCGCTGCCGATGATGCTTTGGCCGCTCGCGCTGCTCGCCCTCGTCGTGCAGATCGGCAGACCGTTCACCGAACTCGCCGCCAACACACCGATCCACAGTGCAGACGCAGATGCCGTGATGATCGTCTTAACCATCCCGATGGGACTGATCCTCGCCCGTACGTTGCGGAACTTCGTGTTTGACCAGCCGGCCAGCGCGCCGGGTCGTGATCTTCGCAGGGGATGATGCCGAGCACCACGCGGCCTAGTTGATCCGAGCATCAGGAAGCGCGGTCGCGCCCCGGCAGACACGTGACTTCGAAGGTATGGCGCTGAGGTAGCCAAGGATCTCGTCGTCGACTTGCGAGGCAAGCCGATAGAGACGATCGATGACTTTTGGGAGGCGGTATCAGACCCGTGCGGACTTCCGCCCCGGTTCGGGCGGAATGTCGAGGCCTGGCTCGACACAATCCAGAGGCGAGCAATCTCTGGTGTCATCGACCATCATGACGCATTGATAGTCCACGTCGACCGAGCAGGCTTCTTCTCCCGCTCGGATCGTAAAGTAAGAGACCCCAAGTGGGCCTTCGCCGGCCGCCAGTCGCAGCTTGTGATTCATCAACCGGCCCAGCCGGTCAGCGAGACGTGAGTCGACCGGCAGACCGGGGCGCTCCCGGCATCCCGTCATCGGAGTTGAGGACACACGCGCGTCTTCGGTGCCAGTTGCTGACGGTGCCCAAAGGTCAGCGGGGCCGCGCGCGATCAGCGGCAAATCCGGACGGCTGATCTCGGGTGGTGCTGTCGTTGGGGCTAGTCGGCACGGCGAGGCGGCGGTGTTGCGAGCGTTACAGCTTGCCGACGTCAACCGAGTCCGAGGCGTTGTAGACCCGACCGATGGCCGTCGTCGACGGCCGCGATCATCGAGCCGATTAGGCTTGACCCCTCGGAGCCGAATCCTCGAACGGCCTCCGTCTCCCCTGACAGAGGCCGTTCCCTTTGCGGGCCCGGCACCTGCTGACCGTATGTCCGGGTCATGCCTTGCTCGGCTCCATAGGCGACATCTCCGCAATTACGGAGAAGTCACCTGACGTGGGAACTGTCACGATGCCGTTACGGGGGCAGGCCGAACGGGGGCTCGCCCAATGCTTCGGGGGAGGACACCGGCGTGAAAAGGTGCCACATCTGCGGAATGCTGAACGACGAGACGCGCCCGACCTGCGAGCGCTGTCAGTTCCGGCTCCATGACGAACGGGACTACCTGGCCCGCATCACCCCCGACGACGTGCCGGCCGCCGTCGCCGAACGGGTGGTGGGCGCGTTGAACGGGATGGCCGACGCCGAGCGGTTCCGGCAGGCGGCACCGCTGGTCGACCGCGCCGTGCCCGGGCAGCCGAGCCTCATCGACAACCTGCTGGACAGGCGCCCGGCCGGCGGTTTCACCGATCTGGCCGCCGTCGCCGGCACGCCGGAGCTGAGCAGCGGCCGGTTCAGCGAGCTGGTCGCCGCGCTCGGCGTGGACCGGCAACCGTACGAGCCGGAGTTCGCCCGCGGCTCGACCCAGCCCAGTCACGGGACGTTCTCGGCCAGCCGCACGGAGCTGGACTTCTCCTACCAGATGCTCACTCCGGGCGCCGGCGAGGTGAAGGTCCTCCAGGGAGCCCGCTGCTCGGCCTGCCGCACCAACGTCCCGTCGTTCAACGACGAGACCAACTCCTGGGAGGCGCGGCTCCAGATCACCCGGCTCATCATCGACGGCGGCAACGCGGACGCCACGGTCAACGTGACCATGGATCACAGCCTCAACCCGTTCGATTTCATGAAGCCGGTCGACCGGGACGCACCCACCTTCCAGTTCCCAGCACTGATGCAGCTGAACAACAACATGATCCTCAAGGTGCGGCCGGCCGGGGGCGAGACGCTGACGCTGGTGTCCCGGGACGCACCCGTCCAGGTCGGCATCATCCACCACTGGCCGCCGTACGGGATGCGCCTGCACTCGGTCGGCACGACCGACTACCACGTGCTGGGCGACCCGGAAGCCACGCCGGTCCTGCGGGTACTCGACGGCACGACGTTCCTCACCGGCCCGTCGAACTTCCTCAACCACCGGGCCGACATCGTCCGGCACCGCTACACCCCGCCCGAGGCGCCCGGCCGGCTGCCCTCGGTCGCGCTCAGCTGGAAGCCGGTGCCGCCGGGAGACGAGTACGAAAGGGAGGCCGACTACTACCACGTGTACCGCGGGATCTCGGAGGACTCCTGGAGCAACGTGAGCGGCCCGGTCAGCCGCACCGAGTGGGTGGACCTGACGGCTCCGCCGGTCGCCGGGGCGCTGTCCTACCGGGTCGTACCGGTCTGGGTGACCTCCATGGGCGAGATCTTCGAAGGGTTCCCCGGACAGCCGCTACGGGTCGAACCGGCCGGCTCCTCCGCCCGACAGTGATCCCGCTCCCATAGCAGACCGAGCAGCTCGCGAGCGCTTCTCCACACACATCTGGGCTATCCACAGCTGGCCGGGACGGGCGTTGTCTCGGCGTAGCCCCAACCGGGACGGTGGGCGCCTCAACCGCCCACCGCCCGCGTTGGAGAGCCACGACGCCCGTCACTCGCCTGCCCCTCGTCGTGACCGCCGACCCCGACCTGCTCGGGCGATCTGCTCCGGCTCACCGCCGCCGGCGGCACGAGGTCGCCGTCGCTCCCGACCCGGCCGCGCCCGCTCGCGGTATGCGTCGAGGTCTTCATGACCGACACCGACTTCGCCAAGACCAACAAGCGGCGCATCGCGCACAGCGGCCAGGCCTTCGCCAACCCCCGCAACGCCGCCGCCGGTGCCTTGCGCGTCCAGGACCGGGCGTACAAGGCACCGCTGTCGTTCCTCGCGTACGCCATGCACGACGTGCCCGGCGACGGGCTGCGCCACGCCGAGGCGATGACCGCGATCAGCCGCCCCGGCGTATGCCCAGTCGAAATCCTCGACCAGGGAACCGTCGGAGAACTCGGCAGGCGCGGCAGTCTCGCCCCGACAAGCACCACGCTGCCTCCAGCCCTCTGCCCTCGCGACGACATTCCGTCCTGGCAACCAGCGCCAATACGCAGCAACCATGAGCCGACGCCACGTAGCGGGAGGAACCACCGCTGTGGTCGCGCCGGATAACTTTGCGTAGTGACCGGATCGCGGCAGATGCGGACGTTCGAGATCACGTGGGTGGCGTCAGGAGTAGAAGCCGGTCCAGTACGACGCATGTGCTCCTGATACTCGTCGTGGAAAGGGGTTCCCTTGTATCGGTTAGCAACCACACGCGTGTGATCGATGAGTGTGCCGATAGCCGCAACGACGTTGTGTAGTCGGCGATCGAACTCGTCCAGATGAGCGGTTTGTTCCGCTTCGTAGGCACCCGTGTTGTTAACAAGGGTCACTGCTTGCCGCCAGTCGCCTTCTGGCCCGGCAAGCAGTTCGTCGAGTTCGCGGACGTTCCGGCGAGGACTCCGTGCGTCCGCCGCAATCTACTCCACGTGGCCTGGGCTCGGGTGCCGGGATGCTCCGCGATGCGCGCCCGAAGAACCTGAAGTCTGGTGTCCCTCACCGGGCTATCATGCAGGACTCGTTTTGTGTGGCCGTGGGCCACACAAAACCAGTTCGCCGACCGCATTACGATGCGCTACGGCCGTGCCCACAAGAACCACGACCGCCACCCAACTGCATCTTCGCTGCCTTCATCGGCTCCGGAGCGCCGTCATTCCCAGCGCATGCTTCGCCGAGAGAGGCGCGCTCCGACGTGGCGAACCCGCGCGTTGATCACTTGCACTCGTCGCGGGCATCATACGAATTCAGGTCGCGGCACATCACCAATGCGAACCGATGGCGTGCGGCTTCCAATTCTGGCAACCTAATATCCACTTCTCCGGTCTGATCGTTAGAGACCACTGACGCCCTTACTGCGTCCGCTTCTTTCTTTGCCTCGTCGGTCGCATATACGAACAGCGAAGCGTACTTATCCTCAAGCTTCTGCACAGCGTCTGGCGCCAAGTTCCCGCAGCTCAACGCATAAAGAGTTTTCTTTCCGAGAGCGCCCGCAGCGCCAGCTGCGGCCTCAGATTGGACCCGACAGAGTGCCTCGTCGAGCTTAATCCCCGCAAGGTCACCGGCCGCAGTTGCGTACTCGGTGTAAGCAACGACCCTCAGCTCCTGGACTCGTGCTTCGCGAGCCGCGTCAAGCTGCGAAGACTGCGCCCATATCACCGCTACCGTGGCGAGGACTCCGGTAAAGCCCGCGGCGAAACAAGCGATCCAGACGCCTTTGACGGTTGCCCGCGCACCTTCGTCTGGTGGCATAGGCGCCATGATTGCAACGCTCGAGATTGGGCTCCCGCCGGTAACCGCGGAAGCCACCCGCCAGGGTGATCCTCCCTATCAAAGGAGCACATTCCGACCTACTCACATGCCGCTGTCCGAGCGCGCTGGCCGCCAACGAGCACGTCACGCGCCGTAGCCGGGTCGCGGGCGCTCGACGTCCGACTTTGCCGATGAGAGCACACTCAGCCAGATAGGGCGTCTATTGCCTGGGAATGTGGTTTCAATCGGTCAGCGAATCGAAGTATCGGCACCTGGTCCTTGGGTGTTATTGCTGGCAATAAAGATGCTCCATCCCATCCATCCGATGAACAGAAGAAATTCGATCCCTAATATGAGGTCAACATTAGTTAAACTACTGATTTCAGATGGGACAAGGACTTGCCTTAAAGGGAGTAGGGCCAGTACCCCAACTGCCGTTTCCGTTGACAACGCCACTGAATTGTCGCGCAGTCGGAGGCTTGACCAAGCCAAAGCGAAAAACAGTATAAGTGGCGAGAGCGCAAGCGTGTAAACCCACCAACGCTGGGTCTCGCGGCGTTCCAACAGAATGTTGAAGTAGGGATTGCCGATACTTCCAGATATGGAATATAAGCGCAGGCCGGAACCGAGAAGAACCGACGCGGACGGCCGATCCATTCCTGCTCCTACGTCGAAGAAGTAGACTATCGCATAGGAATCTCCGGGAAAAGTGCTCGGCTCGCCCCACGCGTCCAGCTCCAACGGAACTTTGACCTCAGACTCGGAATCTACTTTGGGGACTAGCGGAACCTCGAGTTTGATAGTAGTAAACAATGAGCGCAGCGTAAGTTTCGTAGATTTTGGCAGAGCAGAGCCGTAATACTGTCTAGCATAAGCGGTTTCATCGATAAGTCCTGCAACGGTCCCGCGGATTGTTCCCCGCTTTGCGTCGAACTCTGTGAATGCAAAGCGAAGGTGAATAAAGGAGGTTTCGCTACCAGATGCGAACGATTCTTCGTATCTAGGCCGGATTTCCTTTGCCTCTGGTGGGCCACCGCCGCCGCGATCCTGGTGAAATAGGTAGTTGGCATCGTTGTGCTGACCTAAGAGCTGCCGTGCGGACAAAATTAGCCCCAAGGCAAGAACCAGAATGCTCGCTGCCGCCAGCAGGACAGGCAGGATTAGGGCGGGCTTGGCTCGAAGAGTCGAAAGCAGCCGCGATGCGCTGCGTAGAGAATCTCCCCAGAGCTCACTGATGGTTCGCAAGCTTGACCCGCATCCTGATCTTGTCAATCGAACTCTTATTGGGCAACACGGAAAGAGTAATGCGCAAACGATCACAGCGTACTCACATGCCGCTGTCCGGGCGCGCTGGCCGCCAACGAGCACGTCACGCGCCGTAGCCGGGGTCGCGGGCGCTTGGCATCCGACTTTGCCGAAGAGCGGATGTTTACGCTGCCGCTGTGGGCGTAGACGATTTCTGGACCTTCATCGAGCTCTCGCGCCGAGCCGGACCCAAGCCCGGCGACCGCGAGGCCTTCATAGCCCACAGGCTCAGCCGAATCTCCCGCTCCCACCTGCTCGACTTTGTCCAGCACCTGTCCGCGACCCGGGAACCGGCCAACACATATCGCCTTTGGCGAGCCGCAGACATCCTCATCGAGGGCGGCTGGAGCACCGACGGATTTCACTACTTCCAGATGTGGCTCGTCGGGCTCGGCCGCACAGCGTACGAGCGAGCGATCGCCGACCCCGATAGCCTCGCCACGGTTCCGGCCGTGCAGCGGCTGGCGTTGCTCCCACGTCCTTGGCACGACGACGACTACCCCACGTGGGAGTCCCTGGAATACGTGGCCTGCGAGGTCGGCGACCAGCGGGCGGACATCGACGGAGACGTCCGCGACGTCGTGGCCGAGGAGCGCGCCGTAACGCTACGCACAGATCCCAATCCTGACGACCTCGACTGGGCCCTACTCAACACCGAAACGGTGGCCCTGCGTTACCCCCGCCTATGGGCGCTGTTCAACGAGCACGGCATCGCATAGGTGCCCTACACGTGTCCGCTTCTACCGAGAAGAGTGCGCCCGAGTTCGGCTCTACGGATTAAGTCGTAGCTCAGCCGCGCATCATTGCGTGGGCAATCTGGGGCCGGCATGGAGCACCGTAATCTTCGCCGAGTGTGTCCGCTGTTAGTGGTGAGCGTTCAATCTTGGTGGATCGGCTTCGATGATCCGCCGCCTCGACCGCGACAACCCGGCCAACGGCAACGTCGACGGACCTTCACCACGCCAGACTGATGCCCTCCCTCAAACACTCATTTAGAGGGCGGGGCCAGGTATGCCGTGGAGAACGGCTCGTGCCGGGCGCGCATGTCGGCGTATGCGGTGAGCAGCAGCGGAGACACCACGATGCTCGAGATGATCGAGAAGGCCGCCGAGATGACCGCGGCGGTAAGAGCTAGTCCGACGTCCACGCCGTCGTCGCTGAGGTTACTCGGTGTCACGAGGTAACTGGAGAGAACGGTTTCCACCAGGCCGAACGCCAGCATGATGCCGACGATCGTGGCCACCCGGCCGATCGCCGCGCCGAAGTCTGCGTGGAACAACTTAAAGGCGCGACCGATGCCGTTCCCCCGTTCCAGCAGGACGATCACCGGGAGCACCAACATGACCAGCGCCATGTAGAGGCCGGGCAGGACGCAGAGCACCAGCCCCACCACGATGAGCAGGCCGGCCAGGAAGCCCCAGCCGAGCATCGCGGGGGCACGGCGCAGGCCGGTCATCAGCGCCCCGCCTACCGAGACCGGCTGGCCGGTGGCGCGCTGCACCAGGATCTGAATGGTGGCGAGTTGGGTGACCAGGCTCAGCAGCGTCGCGACCAGAAAGGCACCGAGAATGGTCAGCAGCACCGCGAGGACGTCGCCGGTGAACTCGACATTGGTGCTCGTCTCGGTCTCAGCGGGTGCGAGGTTGATGACGACGCCGAGGAGGACCAAAGGGAAAGCCCAGATCAGCTGGACCATGGCCATCGGACGCCAGGCGGCCGAGAAGAGGGCGAAGGCCCTGCTCCACCAGCCGCCGAAGGTGGGGCTCACCAGGGGGTCATCCGGGCTGGCGTACCAGCCGAACTGGGGGCCGTAACCCGGCGGCGGCGCGCCATAGGGGTACTGGGGCTGGGACGCCGGGCCGTAGCCGGGCGGAACCGAACCGCCGGGCCAGCCGTACGCAGGCGGGCCCGACGGAGGCTGGTTGTAGGGGTTGGCCGGGGATCCGTAGCTCGAGGCTTGACCGTGCGAGGGCGGGCCGTACGGAGGCTGGTTGTAGGGGCTACCGGGGCTGGCGTAGTTCGGAGGCTGGTAGCCGGGGGGTCCATACCCCGGGGGTGGCGCCGTGGGGTCGCTGGGCGGCGGCAGGGTAGAACCGAGGTCGCCTTCGGGGTTGCCGGACGGTGTCCCGCTGCTGTTGTGGGGCTGGTCGTCGTCTGGCCGGCCGACCGGGTTCTCGCTCAACGTCGTCCTATCCTCAATCAAGATCAGCGGCGACACAGTAGCGCCAGAATGCAAGATCAGGAGGCCACTTACGACGTGCAAGCGATCCTAATCGAGACGTGCGAGACCTAGCATTGCCGCGATGACTAGTTCCGGAACGCGACCCGACGACGTCCCGACCGACCGAGCCCGGACCGAAGAGGCGCTGCGGCTGCTCTCCGGCGTGCCGACCGGACTCGATGTCGCCGTCAAGATGCTCAGCCGTGGCGGTGGTGTCTACGCCTGGTGGGCTGCTCCGTCGATCTTTCCCGACTTGCCCGGGCCGTCGAATTTAAGCGTCCCCTCGCTGCGGCTGCTGTACCTCGGGCGGGCAACCAGCCTGCGGGGCAGGATTCTACGCAACCACCTGAGGCGTTCGGGTAGCTCGACACTGCGCCGTACGTTGGCCGGGCTTCTTACCTGCGAGGGCTACCGGACGACCTGGACCGACCGTGTTGTCCTGATTCCTGAGGACGAGTCACGGCTGACCGCATGGATGTACACGCACCTGCGCTTGACCTGGGCCGAGGACCCGGAACCGGCAACCATCGAGGCCGAACTCGTCCGGCGTCTACACCCGCCGCTCAACGTCCATGGCGTCGACCCCGAGCACATCCAGCCGGCCGTGGTCGCGGCCAAGAACTCGTACAACGCCAGCAGTCGCCCAACCGAGCGCCCGCCAACGCTGTAACCGGTTGCCCGGCATTCGTACTGGTACCTTTGCGCATTCGTGCGCGATTCCGCGCTGTGTCGCGCCGGCTGGTAACCCGCCGTGCAGCTGACGAAGTTCCGTCAGCTCCCGATTCTGCCGAGAAGCGGATGCACGGATGAGATCACCGTCGATGATCGTTATCGTGACGGCATGACAACTGGATCCCGCCTTGCGGTGGTGTCGGGTGGCGGAACCGGCATCGGTAAGCAGATCGCTCGCATGTTCGCCA
>NZ_JADQTO010000058.1 GCF_015704865.1 Actinoplanes aureus
GCCCAACGCCCTGATCGTCGAGCCCGGCGTCACCGTCCACCGCTGCCCCGCCGTACCGTTGCACGACGCGATCTGCACCTGCGTCCCATCCACCGAACTACCGTTACGCACATCCAGGCACTTACCGCCGATGCCCACGATCGGACCCGTTCCGCCAGGTTGGGTGCCGGTGTTGAAGGTGAACGCGTCGACGTCGAAGAGGAAGCCGGAGCCGCCGGCGAAGGTCAGGTAGAGCGTCGTGGTGCCGGCCGGCGCGCCGGAGATCGAACCGCTCACGGTGGTGAAGGTGTCCCAGGAGCCGGTTGCCGCGACGGTGGCCGAGCCGAGGACGGTGCCGCTGGGCGAGCCGGCGCGGATCTGCACCGTGCCGCCGGCACCGGCGGACGACACCCGGGCGGTGAACGACGTGGCGGCGCCCAGGTGGTAGGGCTCGAAGGCGATCCAGTCGCCGTTGTCGATGCTGCCGACGGTCTTGCCGCCCTCGGCGGTGGACTTGTCGTGGACGACGATGCCGGACGAGGTCCTGTAGTGCTCCGCCTGGCGATGTCTCGGCTGCAGGATGTGCTGCGTGTGCGTGGTGAGCCCGGCGTCGTCGGTGTACTCGGCGTCGAAGACCGCGAAGATGTTCGCCGCGTCGTCGTGCTCCCCGTCGACCGGGATGGTGAGCGTGCCGGTGCACCCGGTCTTCGAGGTGATCTGGTGGCCGTGGTTGTCGTGACCGAGAACGTAGGTCACCTTCACCCGGGCGCAGTCGATCGTTCCGTCCTCCGGATCGGTCACCGTGACGGTGAAGGGCACGGTGTCACCGAAGGTGAAGATGTGCCCGGCGGCGGGACTGCCGAACGTCACTGTCGGCGCGGTGTTGCCGACCGTGATCCGTACGCTGGCGGTGCCTGTCGCGCCCGCCGTGTCGCGCACCGTCAACGTGGCCGTGTAGTTCCCGTTGGTGGTGTAGGTCTTCGTCGGGTTGGCAGCCGACGAACTGGTGCCGTCACCGAAGTTCCACGCGAACGTCAGCGGGCCACCCTCGGGATCCGATGAGCCGGCCGATGAGAAGGTCACGGTCAGCGGCGCCTGGCCGGAGGTCTTGTCCGCGCTCGCCGCCGCCACCGGCGCGCGGTTGCCGCCACCGACATAGTCGAACCTGTAGAGCGCCGAGTTGGCGTCGCCGCTGTAATACCCGGTGCCGTAGTCGAGCACGTAGTAGGAGCCGTCCGGGCCGAAGGCGGAGTCCATCACCTGTTTGCCGGTCCAGGGGAAACTGTCGATCGTCCCCGGTGAGCCGTCGGCGTTGAGGTGGATCGGCTTGATCCAGCCCCGGCCGAACTCGGTGGCGAAGAACTGCCCGTCGAACGCCTGCGGGAACTTCGTCGGCGATGTCGAGGCGGGATCGTAGCGGTACACCGGCCCGGCCATGGGCGACTCCGCGCCGCCGCCGAACTCCGGCGGACTACCGGCGTCGCCGGCGTACCTGATCCAGGCCCCCTTGGCGGGCGGAAGCGTGCTGAGACCGGTGTTCCGGAACGAGTTGTTCGTCGCGCCGCCCGAGCAGTTGTACTTCGCGCCTGCCGTGTTGGTGGCGAAGTTCCATTCGGCGTACGTCTCAGAGGTGGTGTTCGCGCCGGTACAGTACGGCCAGCCGTAGAAGCCGGGGCCGGTGATCCGGTTGAACTCGACCTGGCCCTGCGGTCCGCGCGACGTGGTGACGCCGGCGTCCGGACCGTAGTCGGCGACGTACACGACGCCGGTGGCCTTGTCCACGCTCATCCGGAACGGGTTCCGCAGACCCATCGCGTAGATCTCCGGCCGGGTTCCCGCGGTCCCGGCCGGGAACAGGTTGCCGGACGGAATCGAGTACGACCCGTTCGCGTTCACCTTGATCCGCAGCACCTTGCCGCGCAGGTCGTTGGTGTTGGCGGCGCTGCGCTGCGCGTCGAACGCCGGATTCCGGTTGGTCCGCTCGTCGATCGGGGCATAGCCGGCCGACTCGAACGGGTTGGTGTCGTCCCCGGTGGACAGGTACAGGTTGCCGGCCGCGTCGAAGTCGATGTCGCCGCCGGCATGGCAGCAGATGCCCCGGTCGGCCGCCACCTCGAGAACGTCGACCTTGCTGGCCGTGTTGAGGGTGAAGTCGGCGTTGAGGGTGAACCGCGACAGCCGGTTGACGCCCTGCCAGGCGGACCAGTTGGTGCCGGTAACCGGCGCATCCCCGCCCGGCGTGGACAGGGGCGGTGCGTAGTACAGGTAGATGTGCCGGTTGGTGGCGAATCCGGGGTCGACGCCGATCCCTTGCAGACCGTCCTCGTCGTGCGAGTACACGGGGATCGTGCCGACCACGGAGGTGTTGCCGCTGGCATCGGTGCGGCGCAGCGTTCCGTTGCGCGCGGTGTGCAGCACGGAGCGGTCCGGAAGCACCGCGAGCGACATCGGCTCGCCTACCTCGGATACGCCCCGGGCGAGCTGCACCTGCTGGAAGTCGGCGCCGTTGATCGTGTGGGCCGAGGCCGGAGGCGCAGTGGACATCTGGACGGTGAGAGTGGCCGCGAGCAGCAGCAGTGTCGCTACCGCAGCGTGTCCGCGCACGACAGAGGATCTCTGATCTCGGGTGAGCATGAGGGTGCGATCCCTTCCTGAGCAGCTGACTGCCAGGCTGGGGCGCGCGCCGACGCGCCGATGTGATGGCCGGACGTTGCCGCGACCCACCGGGTGCCATGCCGGTGGGCCGCCGTCGCCGAGCCGGGGCAACAGCTCGGCGACGGCAGAGTCGTTCTCGCCGGGCCGCTCAGCCGCGCAGATTCCACTGCTGGTTGGTGCCACCGTGACATGCCCAGAGGTGAATCCTCGTCCCGTTCGCGGTGCCGTTGCCGCTGGCGTCCACGCACAGACCGGACTGCGCGCCGGTGATCGTCCCGTTGGGGTTCACGTTCCACTGCTGATTGGCCTGGCCGTTGCAGTCCCAGATGATCACGGCAGTACCGTTGGCCGTGCCGTTACCGGACGCGTCAAGGCACTTGTTGCCGTACACCGTCAACTGTTTGCCGGCGGTGTAGGTCCATCGCTGGTTCGTCCCGCCGTGACAATCCCACAGCTGCACCTGGGTACCGTTCGCCGTGCTGGATCCGCCGACCTCGATGCAGCGGCCGGACCCGCCACCGACGATCTGCACATTCTGCCGCCCGGACCCGCTCTGCGGCCCGGCCGCCGCCATCACCGCCTGCGCCCCCGCAGGCCAATTGCCGCCGGTCACCGTGACGTTGCCGGAGACCACGTTGCCCCGGTCGCCGTTGGTGACGTTGGTGCTGCCGTTGGTGGACCAGTTGCCGGTGACGGTGAAGTTGCCCATGTTCTCGGCGAACCAGTAGTTGGCGGTGGCCCAGGTTCCGGTCGCGGAGAAGACGTTGTTGCGGGCGGTGTAGTACCGCGAGCCCTCGTCGAAGTAGAGGCCGAAGTACCCGTTGGTGCGCAGGCAGTAGTTGTCGCCGATCAGAGCGCCCGGGTTGGCCGACAGCGTGTAGATGCAGCCACCGTCGTTCATCTGTTGCATCACGTCGTGGATGTAGTTGCCGGTGAGCACGTTGTTCGACGCGGTGGTGGCAGTCGAATAGCGCGGCTGGTAGTTGTAAAGGCCTCGGTCGGCGTAGTGATTACTGCCGCCGGCGTCGTTCGAACCCCAGCCGTACCCGATCGACATGCCGGTGTACGGCAGGTTGTAGACCTCGTTGTGCGTGATCGTGGCACCGGAGACGTACGTGGCCAGAACCGACACGATCCCCCGATGTTCGATGCCGAGATCGTGGAGCCGGTTGTTGCTGATGTTGATGTCCCGGTTGACCATGCGCTGGTCGGAGGGGTGGTGTGCGTCAGCGCGTACGCCGCCGACGACGATGCCGCCGGCCGAGTTGCGGGCGATCTCGGACCGCGTCACGGTGATGCCGGCGGCTCCCAGACCGACGCCGCTGGCGTGTGCGGTGGCGTCGTTGCCGATACCGATCGCCGTCTGGCCCAGGTTGACGAACTGCGAGTCGGCGAAGGTGACGTTGTTGGCCGCGGAGACCTGCACGGCGGCGGGCGACTGGAACCAGTTCGGCCGGGTGGCCTCGAACTGGGGGCAACCGTTGTGGCACGACGTGAAGCCGGGCCAGTTCCAGTTCCCGGAGATGTACGCGCCCGTCTGCTGGTCGGCGTAGCCCTGGTTGCTGCTGGGCCCGAGCCAGCTCGTGCCGGTGAACGTGATCCCGGTGAAGGTGATGTGGTGGGCCGGGGCCGCGTAGGTTCCTCCCACGGCGAGAAGGGAGTCGAGCGTGGGCAGTTCAACGCCGACACTGCTCATGTTCTGCCCGGCGAGCGGGATGTAGGACAGTGCACCGCTTCCCGGGTCGAGGTGCCACTCCCCCGGCGCGTCCAGGAATTCGTACGCGTTGCTGAGGTAGAGCGGTCCCGCACGATGCGGGCTGGTGAACGTGTCGTACCCGAAGTTGTTGTTGCTCCAGCCGGGCTGCTGCATCGTGATCAGATTCCCGGCGATGTTCTGCACCGACACGTACCGATCGGTGAACGAGCCGACGCTCTCCACCTGGATGCGGCTGTCGTTGGACAAGTTGTTGAGGTACGACAGCGCGCTGCTGGTGAACCTCAGGCCCGTGCTGTCCGCGGTGAAGTCGGCGCGATTGACCTGGGTACGCGCCCTGGTGGCGATGGCGCCGTTGACGTAGAGCTGCCTGCTGTCCCGGCCCGCGCCGACGTTGGCGCGCCAGATGTTCTTTCCGGCATCCACCAGCGACCAGCCGGTGACGGCCCGGGCACCGCTGATCACGGGACGGGCCGACGGTGCCGCCTGCCACAGCACGCGGTAGCCGTTCGTGCCGGAGTCGGCAGCGGTCAGCCGCAGAGGTGCCGCCAACCGGTACACCCCGTCGGCGAGCTGCACGACGATGTCGCCGGACATGGAGCTGTTGAGCGACCGCACAGCGGTCTGAGCGCCGGTCAGCGAGCACGGCTGGACGCTGGTGCAGCTGGTGCCGGTTCCGGATGGGGCGGCGTAGAGGGTGGTGGTCGCGGCGAGGGCGGGCGCGGCGGACGCCGCCACGGCGGCCGCGGTGGCGGCGACTGTCAATGTCGCCGTCGCGAGCCCGGCCAAGAGTCTTCCGGGTGACCCCGAGGACGAGGGTACGGACACGGCTGTCTCCTTACCTGGGCGGGTTTGGAATCTGGTCTCGCGGTGCGGTTGAACCGCTGACGAGCTGCCGGATGCGGCACCACGAAATCCCGGCATGGGCGACTCGAAGTCATTTCATCATACGAATGACGTGTGTTCAATGATCGATGATTGTCGATTCTGTCGGACCGGGCGCAATCCCGAACCGGTCACCGCATCCCGGACCGGCCTACCGAGGCCAGACGTCGTTGTTCCGCGGCGGCGCGACCGCGAATCGGGTGCCGCGGGCAGCACCGTCCAGTTCCGGCAGCAACCGCCGCCCGGCACGTTCCGGGCGGACGTGCGGCCCTCCCGCCGAGGGCGGACCGGAACGCTGCGCCGCGGCCAGGATGGCCTGGTCGTCGACGCGCATCCCCAGACCCGGAGTGTCGCCGAGCAGGAAGGCGCCGTCGTCGACGCGCAGGTCCAACGAGACGCCGATCGGCGGGGACAGATCCTGCAACTCGCTGGTCAAGTGGTTCGGTATGGAGGCCGCCGCGTGCAGTAGTCCGATCGGGCTGTTGCCCACCGGGCTCACCGGCAAATCGTAGGCGTGCGCCAGGGCGCAGACTCGCAGGAAGTGGGTGACGCCCCCGACCGCGGCCGCCTGCACGACGTCGACGGCCCCCGCGGCGATCAGCGGGCGGTACTGCTCGAGCCCACTGAGGTTCTCCCCCGTGGCGACTGACGCGCGGACGCCGCGGGTGACTGCGGCGAGGCCCTCGGCGTCCCAGCGCCGGACGGGCTCCTCGATCCAGATGAGATCGAGTGTGCGCTCGAGCTCGCCGACGTGCCGCACGGCCTGCTTGCGGGTCCAGGCCTCGTTCACGTCGAGCATGAGGCCTGGCCGCCGTCCGTGCGCCGCTTCAGTCAGCACGTCCCTGACCAGGCACAGCCGATCCCGATCGCGCTCGATGTCCAGACCGCCCTTGAGTTTGGCGGCGCGCAGGCCGTGCCGGGCGTAGACCTGATACGTGGCGGCGAGTTCCTCGTCGGTCAGTGCGATGTCGAGGCCGGAGGCGTACGCCGGGACCCGTCGGTCGCGTCCCCCGAGCAGCCGCCACAGCGGCTGGCCGGCCGCCTGGGCCTTGATGTCCCACAGGGCGGTGTCCAGCGCGCCGATGGTGCCGAACACCGGACCCGCGTGCCCGGCCTTGAAGGTGTGCCGGAGCATACGGTCATAGAGGGACGTCACCGCGCGGGGATCTTCCCCCTCGATGGCAGTGAAGATCCGTTCGAGCTCGACGTGCGGGCCGAGGCCGACGCCAGAGATACCTTCGTCCGTGTCGACGATCACGAGGGGCACCGGAACCACCCCGTCGGCGAAGACACCGTTCGCGTCGCCGACCGGCCGTCCCCATTCCTGCGTCGTGGTCAGTGGCCGGTATCCGGTGATCCGCATGTCAGCCCTTCGTGGAGCCGGCGGCGACGCCGTCGGCGATCTGGCGCTGAAGGAACAGGTAGACGACGAGCACGGGAAGTGCGGCGATCAGAACACCGGAGGCGAAGGTCGGGATGTCGTCGGAGTACTGCCCTCGCAGCGAGGTCACGCCCACCATGAGGGTCCGATGGTCGGCCGAGGGCATCATCACCAGCGACATGAGTACATCGTTCCAGCAGAAGAGGGCGTTGAGGATGCCGACCGACAGCAGGGCCGGCCTACCCAGCGGGAGCATGATCCGGCGATACACGCCGTAGACGCTGTTGCCGTCGATCCTGGCCGCGTCGATCACCTCTTGCGGGATCGTCCGGTAGTAGCTGGTCAGGAGGAAGACGGTGAACGGCAGGAACTGGGCGACGTAGACGAGGACCAGCCCGGGGTACGTGTCGATGAGCGCGGCATCGGCCATGATCCGGGCGAGCGGCACCATGATCACCTGGAACGGGACGAACAGCCCGGCCAGGAAGGTCAGGTACAGCAGCGACGATCCGCGGAACCGCAGCCTGCTCAAGGCGAAGCCGGCCATCGATCCGAGCAGGAGCAGCAGCAGCACCGACGACGTCACGACGATCAGCGAATTGACGAAGTAGCGCCCCATCCCGACGCTGGTCCACGCCGTTTCCAGGTTCTGCCCGCGCAGGGTGTCGACCAGGGCGAAGCGATCGAGAACGTAGTCGCGCCGGGTCTTCATGGCGACGTTGGCGGTGAACAGCAACGGATAGAGCGTGGCCAGCGCCAGCAGGGACATCGGCAGCGCAGCCAGCCAGGGACCCGGGCGGACGCGGGACATCAGTCGTCCCTCCCTGCCCGCTGGAGCAGCGTGATCTGCAGCAGGCCGACCACGAGCATGATCACGAAGAGGACCGTGGACGCCGCCGACGCGAGGGCCGGCCGGTTCATCTGTCCCTGCTGAATCCAGATGTAGTACTCCGGCAGGTAGGTGGACCCCTCCGGACCGCCGCTGGTCATCACGTAAAGGAGGCCGAACATCGAGGTCAGCATCCCGATCATGGTGGTGACGAAGACGAACTGGATGGTGCGCGTCAGGCGCGGAATTATCACGTGCCAGATCACGCGGAGCAGCGACGCCCCGTCCACCCGCGCCGCGTCCAGGAGTGCGGAGTCCAGCGTGGCGAACCCGGCCAGGAACACCACCAGGGCCATCCCGAATGTGGCCCACACGTGTACGCCGACAACGGCGAACATGGCGACGTCGGGGTCGCCCAGCCAGTCCACCGGACTCACCCCCGCCCTGCTGAGGGCGGCGTTGAGAGGGCCGTCGAAGGCGAGCAGAAGGTTGAAGATGGCCCCGACGATGACCGGTGAGAGGACGGCAGGGAAGAAGTAGACGCTGCGATAGAGGCGGTGGCCGGGTACCCGGAGGTAGATGAACGTGGCAAGGAGGCCGGGAATCGCCACAGCGACGGGGAGCAGCAGCACCAGCAGGCCGACGTTGCCCAGTGCGGTCCGGAACAGCGGGTCCCCGAACAGCTCCCGGTAATTGTCGACGCCGACCGCCGTCCCATTCCGTTCGCCGTCGCCGGTGAACGAGAAGTTCACCCCGAGTAACAGCGGGTACAGCCGCAGCGCCAGGATGATGAGCGCGGTGGGAGCAATCAACACATAGGGCGCGAGGCGCTCGGTACGTGAGCCCCGCACCGGACGGGGAGAGCGGCGTTCCGCGGGAGGCGGCAGCGCCTCGTCGGTCCGCCCGGCACCACCCGCGCGGACCGACGGATGCGCGTTACGGAGCGGCACCGGGCTCAGGCCGCCTTGTCGGAGGCGGCGAGTTGCTTCACCACCTCGTCGACGGTGGTGGACCCGCTCAGCAGTTGCTGAGACAGGCGCCCCATCAGGTCCAGGGTCTTCGAGGACAGCGCCACGTGCAGTGCGGGCTTACCGGTCTTGATCCCGGCGACGATCGCGGCCGCCGCAGGGCCGCCTTGGGACACGTCTATCGTCGTGTCGGCCGCGATCGCGCCGGCGTCCGCGTAGAAGGCTGTGAGCGCTTCCGTCGAGGTCAACGAGCGTACGAGGTCCGCAGCGACCTTCGGCTCCTTGGTCCACTTGGCCACCCCGTACCCGATGCCGCCGTCGTAGGCCAGACTCGGGGTGGTGCCGGCCGTGACCACCGGAGCACCCATGACGCCGAGCTTGTCCGGCGTGACGAACTCGTTGAAGTCCTTCCAGTGCCCGACATCCGACATCAGGCCGATCACATGCGCGGCTTTGCTGGATTGGAAGAGGGCGAAGGAATCGTTGAACATCGCCGTCGAGTTCGCGCCGTCGTTGTTCAATCCCTGGTCGCCGGCCTGCTTCCACAGCTCGAAGACCTGCTTGACGTGGGGCGATGTCCAGTCGCGTTTGCCGGCGATCCAGTCGTCGTACTCCTGGGCGGTAAGAATTCCCGAGCCCAGCGCCGAGAGCCAGAACTGGATGCCGGCCCCCTCCTTGTTCCCGAGAGCGATGCAGTCGGCGCCCGCCTTGGCGATGGCGCCACAATCGGCGAGGAACTCGTCCCACGTGGTGGCCGGGGTAGCCGGATCCAGACCGGCCTTCTCGTACAGCGCCTTGTTGTAGTAGATGGGATGGCCCTGCAACGTCACTGGGCCGGCGTAGGTCTTGCCGTCCTTGGTGAACGCTTCCCAGCCGGCCAGCCGTTGCTTGTCCTCAGTCAGGTACTCGTCCAGCGGCACCAGTGCGTCCACCCGGTCGCGGATCTGCCCGCCACCGTTGAACAGCATGACGTCCGGGCCCTTGCCGGATTGGATCGCCGCACCGAGCAGTGTGTAGTACTGGTCGAACGGTTGCGCGACGAACTCGACCGTGACGTGGGGATGTTTCTTGGCGAAGCCGGCCTTCGCCTTCTCGATATAGGACGCCGCGGACGGCTCGCCGGATTTCCAGTCCCAGACCACCAGCTTGTCGGTGGACCCGCCGGAGGACTGATCAGAACCGGTGGCACTACCACAACCGGCCACCGTCAGCCCAGCCACGAGGACCGCCGACCACAAAGAGCGCCTTCTCATCTCGCCACCTCTGAGAGAGCGGCCGACGGGCCGCGGGGGCCAACAGTGCTCGGAAACGTAACTCGTATGACGTATGTCGTCAACGGTCCAGTCGTACACTGATACGACGCCGCAGCCGGCGAGCAACCGGAGGGGAAATGACGCCATCGCATGACACGGCCGTGAATCCCGTGGCCAACCCGGCCTGGGCTCGCCGGCCCAGCAGCCTCGCCAAGGCCCTCACCGCCGAACTGGTCGAGCGCATCGTCCGGAACGTCTATCCCTCCGGGACGCCGCTGCCGCCCGAACCGGTCCTCTGCGAAACATTCTCGGTCAGCCGGACCGTCGTCCGGGAAGCGGTGAAGATCCTCCAGGAGAAGGGGCTGGTCCAGGTCCGCCAGGGCGCAGGCACCACCGTGACCCCGTCATCACAGTGGGACATGCTCGACGAACTCGTTCTCATGGCCACCATCGCCGAGGACGACACCCTGGCCATCCTCGACGACGTCGTCGTCACCCGGCGACTGCTGGAGTCGGACATGGCCAACGTCGCCGCCCGCACCGCCGGGCCGGACACCGTCCAACGCCTCCGTGCCATGGTGGACAGGATGGACGAACTCGTCGACGACCACATCACCTACCAGGAACACGACCGAGCCTTCCACGACACGATCATGCAGGCTTCCGGCAACCGCGTCGCACGCAGCGTCGTGCGGGCACTGGAGAGCCAGGTCGTCAACACGGCCCGATACATGGGCCGCACCGAACGGTCCCTGTGTGTAGCGTCCAACCGCGGGCATCGGCGCATCTGCGAACGGATCGCCGCCCACGACCCACAGGGCGCAGCCGAGGCGATGTTCACCCACATCACCGAGGCCTGGCTCGTCCGGCGCAGCGGCTCCGGTGAGCCCGCCCGCCTCGACCGCTGAATAACGGTGAAGCACAGCGGCCGCCGGGACCTCAATTCCACAAGGGCTCCCTTCTCGGCTCCACGCCAGCCGCCAGGCATGCGGAATAACAGAAGCCGGTGAGCGCAAAATCCGGGGACAAAGCAACGGACTTCAATGAACCGCAATGCTGACACGGTGACGCGTCGGAAACAACAGTTTCCGGCCACCATCCATGCGCCCGCTTATCGTCACTACTCGTAAATCTTTTTGCCACTGTCGGACCATGAATCTGTTATGCCGGAACCGCCGAGATGGTCGCGTCCTGCAGTTCTACGAGACGCGCCGAATGATGTCATCGGCCGCTGTCAGGTGTTCAACCAGTAGGAGGGTCGCACCCAGATCGCGTAGCCGGGCCAGCAGCCCGAAGAGTGCCGCCTGGTCGGCCAAGGGGCCGGTCAGCTCGCTGGTGCCGTCATCGGCTTGGGTGACGGTGAGGCCGTCGAACCACGTTGACCAGTCCGGGTCGACGTGGCCGCGGAGGCGGATCCGGTAGCGCGCTGGCGGTTGAGCTGGTCCGGTCATGGTGTGGTCACCCCGACCGGCGGGTCCGCCGGCCGGGCGGCTGAGAAATCGGGCGTCGGGTTCCGGGAAGGTTCTTCAGAAGCGGTAGTGCAGAACGAAGCTCGCCATCCGGGACAAGGTGGTGCTGTGCGAGATGAGCCGCTGGAACAGGCGCCAGCCCGGCGGAAACTCGGCGACTTCAGGTTCCTTGCTGAGCACGATCTCCCGGACCAGATGGAGCTTGGGGTTCCAGCCTTCGGCGTCCCGCGGGTCGTCCATGCCGGGAAATTTCATCAGCCCGGCGACTGACTTCGTGCCGCGCGCGTGCCGGGCCACCCAGACGGCGAACCGGGTGTAGGCGTTGAAGACGAGCTCGCCGCTGGGGAAGTGGTTGATGAGCCGATTCCACAGCGACGCCATCTCGTCCTCGCTGAGGAACCCCATCAGACCATCGGCCACGATCACGGCCGGCCGTCCGGTCGGTACGGCGTCCAACCAGTCCGAGTCACGCACATCCGCGCTGATGGCGTGACGTCTCGGGTGCGCTGGGATCAAGCGCTCCCGGACGGCGACAACCGCGGGGAAGTCGACGTCGTACCAGTCGGCCGTGGCCGGCACGGTCAGCCGTGCGTGTCGAGTGTCGAGCCCGACGCCGAGGTCGAGCACGACCGCGTCCGGGTGACGAACCAGGAAGTCGGCAACCACCTGGTCCAGCTTCTTGGCCCGGAGGGCGACGCTGAGCCGGAAATTGGTGTCGATGTTGAGCCGGCCGTAGTCGTAGTCGAGGGTGCGCACGATCTGGTCGGACATGGCGTCGCCGAGAATGGGGTGTGCCGAGCGGTTGTCGAGAGCCCGGCCGCACAGGGTCAGCCACAGGCTGTCCTCGAGCGGCGTGAAGGTCGGCAGTGTGATGGTCATCGGTTCGGCCCCTCTTGATCGTCGTGGGATTTCCCTGCTGCTCGTCAGCTTGGCGGCGCGACCCGTCAGGGGCGTCCACCGGAATGTGGAGCGCGGGGTGGAAACCTGCGGCTAGATCAGTCCAGCAACCGGAGAGCGCGGGCGCGGGCCGCCGCCTGAGTGCGGCTGCGGACGCCGAGCTTGCGGTACAGGTGGATCAGATGGGTCTTGACCGTGCTCTGTTCCACGAACAGCTCCGCTGCCATGTCGGCATTGGAGTGTCCCGCCGCGAGCAGCCGCAGCACGTCCAGCTCCCGCTCGGTCAACGGCTCGATGAGCCCGGTGCCGTGCGAACCGGGCGGTCCGCCGGCAAAAGCGGCGAGCAGGGTGCCAAGGAAGGCCGACAACACGTCCCGCGCCGGCGCACGCAGGGCCGCCAGGAGCGCGGCCATGGGCTCGCCTTCGTCGAGGAAGGGCCGGATCACATCCTCGGTCTCGGCCTGGGCGACCGCCGCCGCAAGCAACTCGAGCGCCACCTGACGGTCGCCTCGGGCATCGGCGAGCAGCGTACGGAGGATGGACACCCGAAGCCGCAGCCAGCCCAGCCCTCGCCCGTCTGCCAGCTGCCCAGCGACCTGCAGGTGCCGTCGTGCCTGCTGCAGCAGGGCACCGTCGCCGGTGACCCGGCCCTGAGTGACCAGGACGCGCGCCGGGATGACGGCCGCGGCCTCGACGGCGGCAGCACCGAACCGGAGCAGGTCCGCCAGCGTCGCCGGTTCGACCGGAGCGGTCCAGGCAACGGCAGCGGCCCAGGCAACGGCGGCGGCTCCGTCACCCCGGGCCAGGCGTACCCGCGCCTCTGCCGCCTCCAGCAGCTTCTCCACCATCGCGAACGGCACACCCTGAAGATGCGGCCGGAGCTCGGACAGCACGGCTTCCGCCGCGGCCACGTCGCCCTGGGCCAGGCGCAGCCGTAGCAGGGGAATGCTTGCGAGAAGCACCAGTGGCGGCGCGTTCCCGAACTCACTCAGGGCGGCCAGCCCTTCGGTCGCCAACGGCCACGCCGCCGTCAAATCGTTCTCGTCGATCAGCAGCTCGGCCAGGGCCGTCCGTAGCCGGCCCACGGTCGCGGGCACGACGTGCCCGCCGGCCCAGTCCAGGGCCGCCCATCCGGTCGCCAGCGCCTGCCGCCGGGCGCCGCGGAGTCGCTGGACGTTCATCTGCTGGGTGGAAGCCGTCAGGCTGCCCTGGACCAGGCCGGCCGCCCGGTCAGCCGTGGCGACCTCCGCGAACGCCCGTTCGGCGCGGTCGAGCTGACCCAGAGCGAGCGCGGCCTGCCCCAGACTGATGCCGGCGATGCCGCGGTAGGCCACGTCGTCCGGTGCGAGGTCGGCGAGCGCCCGTTCCGCCCAGGTCACGGCCTGATCAGGCGCCGTATCCGGCACGACGGTGGCCAGGTAGGCACGGGTGGCAGCGACCGCACCGCTTGCGTGGCCGGCCGCGGGAAGCGCGCGTGCCGCCGCGTCGATCCACGCGGCGGCACGTTCCAGCTCGACCCGGTGGAGCAGGAGCCAGGCCCGCGCCAGGCAGAGCAGCGGGCGGCTGTGCACGACCGGCTCCGGAAGCGCCGCCAGCCAACCCTCAAGCGCCCGGTGGATACTCATGGTCGCGAACAGCTGGGGCGTCAGCGCCTCGATCCAGGTCGCCGCGTCCTCAGCGGCCCCGCCCGCCAGCGCGTGCCCGATCGCTTCCGGCAGCAGCCCTTCTCCGCCGAACCAGGCGCTGGCTCGCCGGTGGAGGGCGGCCGCCGCCTCGGCGCCGGCTTCTCGGGCCAGGCGCGTCCGCAACGCGTCGGCGAACAGGTGGTGATAGCGGTACCACACCCGTTCGTCGTCCAGCGGTACCAGGAACAGATTGGCCCGCTCCAGCTCTTCAAGCACCTTCTGGCCGTCCCCGGCGCCGGAGGCCAGCAGGGTGTCGCACAGCGGGGCGCACAGCCGGTCGAGCACGCTGGTGACCAGCAGGAAGCGTCGCGTCGACGGCGGCTGGCGCTCCAGCACCTCGGCGAGCAGGTAGTCGGCCACCAGCCGGTGCCCGCCGGTGAAGGCCGCCACGAACGCCGCCGGGTCGGGTCGGTCGCGCAGGGCGAGCCCGGCGAGCTGCAGTCCGGCGGCCCAGCCCTCCGTGCGCTCGATCAGCAGCGCCACCTGAGCCTCGGGCAGGCGCAGCCCGATGCCCGCGTCCAGGAACGCGGTCGCCTCCTCGGCGCTGAAGCCCAGATCGGCCGCTCGCACCTCGACCAGTTCGCGGCGGGCGCGCAGCCGCGGCAGGGGCAGCGGCGGGTCCTCGCGGGTGGCGATCACCAGATGCAGCGCCGGCGGCAGGTGATCGAGCAGGAACACGACCGCGGCGTGCACGCCCGGGTCGCGCACGACGTGGTAGTCGTCGAGGACGAGGACGCTGGGAGCGGGCAGTGCCGCCAGGTCGTTGATCAACTCGCCGACCAGAAGGTCGGACGGCGGTGGCCGCGGGGCTTCGAGCCAGGCCAACGCTCGCCGCCCACAGCCGGGCGCGATCGTCTGGCAGGCTGCGACGAGGTAGCGGAGCACCTGGTCGGCCGCCTGGTCACGGTCGTCGAGGGTGAGCCAGGCGACCGGGCGGTCCAGCTGGGCCAGCCAGGCAGCCAACAGGCTGGTCTTGCCGGCACCGGCCGGGGCCGACAGAAGCGAGCACCGAGCCGTGTCGAGGCCTTCGTTGAGGTGCCCGATCAGCCTGGGCCGGGGCACCAGATCGGGGCGAGGCCGGGGCACGTACAGCTTGGTGGTCAGCAACAGCGCGCCGCCGGCGCCCTGGTCAAGCCGGCCGGGAGAAGCCCGATTGATGCGTACGGCCAGCGCGGCGCCCGCCTCGGCCAGGCGCTCGGGCGTGAGCTCGTCCGCCTTGCCCAGGTAGACCTTGTGCTGGCGCCCGGCGGCCGTTCGGTAGGCGACCCAGTAGGCGCTGCCGCGCTGCCGGCGCTCTTTGCGCGCGGTGTACGCCCCGGCCGGTGAGCGGAACGAGAACGACCGGACGGCGTCGTCGGCCAGCCAGGTGAACCAGGCCGGCGAGCCCACGGTCAAGCCGGCCGCCCCGGACATCGCGGTTCCCAGCAGCAGCCCGTCCGCCACAAAGGGGATCTGCCGCATCCCGCCCGTCCCGATCCGGCGCCCGAGTACCCAACGTACCCAACAGCCCAACGGCGGTCGAGGTGAGTGGTGGACTTGCCGCGCTCGGTCCCGGATCTGGAACTTCATCGCAGTTGTGATCGGTTCCCACAAGGCACGACGCCCGCGATGTCGCCCACTCCCGGTGGGGTGGCGGGCCATCGCACCGGCCATCGAGGCCAGAGCCTCGGCGATCTCGGGATCCAACGACAAAGACATGACTGTCTTTTTTGGGGGCGTGTCAGGCCGTGGGCGCGAGGACAATGGTCTTGCCCGCCAGCTCGCCCGCGCCGGCCTGGGCGTGGAGTTTGGGCAGGTCGGCCAGCGCCACCCGCTGGGCGACCTCGACGCGCAACTCACCGTTGCTGACGCGAGCGGCCAGGTCGGCGAGTTGATCGGCATCGCTGCGGACGAACAGGTTGACGCCGCGCACGCCGCGATCCTCGTCGGAAGGGGCCGGCATCCAGACGGTGGTGTTGACGAGCGTGCCGCCGTCACGGATCAGCGTGACCAGCGCGGCCAACTGCTCCGGGGCGACCGGCGCGAGGTTGAGCACGAGGTCGACCGGCTCGGTCACCGCCGCGATCACGTCGATGGTCGTGTGGTCGATCACCTCGTCGGCGCCTGCGGCTTTGACACGCTCGGCGCTGCGTGGGCTGGCCGTGGCGATCACCCGAGCACGGGCCTCCTTGGCCAGTTGCACGGCGTATCCGCCGACCGCTCCGCCGGCGCCGTTGATCAGCACCCGCTGACCGGCGGTCAGGTTGCCGTGGTCGAACAGCGCCTGCCACGCGGTCAGGGCCACCAGCGGGAACGCCGCCGAGTCGGCCAACGGGATGTTCTTGGGTGCCCCCGTCAAGATCTCCGCCGGCGCGATCACATACTCTGCGGCCGCCCCCGTCCCTGTCATCGGCAGGAAGCCGATGACCTGGTCGCCGACCGCGACGTCGTCCACGTCGTCACCGAGGGCGTCGACCGTGCCGGCGACGTCGATGCCGGGAGTGTGTGGCAGCTCGACCGGGATCGGGCCTTGCATGTAGCCCGCGCGGATGTTGCCGTCGACGCCGTTGAACGACGTCGCGGCGACGCGGATCCGCACCTGACCGGCGCCGGGCGTGGGCAGCTCGACGTCCTCGTAGCGCAGGACTTCGGGACCGCCGAACTCGTGAAAACGCACTGCCTTCATTGCTGCACCTGCTTCTGTGAGCTCCGTCAATGTGCTCCGAACTTGAAACAATTCCGGCGCAGAGAGAAGCGCCTACGGCTTTGCTTCGAGTTGCGAAGGCGTCCAACCCCGCGTCACCAGGGCCGCCCGGAGGCAGCCCCTGGATCCGCGGTTGCTGGAGACGTCACTCAACTTCGCAGGATCCAGCGCGGTTAGCCTGGGCCAGGCCGGCCCACCTTGATGATGGTCGGCTCCCCGGCGACGCCGACGATCTCAGCGAGGCGCGCCGCATCGGTCGAGCCCGGCGCCGCGGTAAGCATCAGAGCCGCCAAATCGTCGCCCGGGATGGCGAGCAAGCTACCGACGAGCGTGACGGCGCCGCCGTCCGGATGAATGAACGCGGCACTACTCTCGTAGGCCGCCACCGGACGCGGCGTGCGCCACAAGGTGTCGAACAGGTGGCTTCGGCTCCGCAGCTCGTCCACCAGCGCGGCGAGCGACGTGTCTGCGGGGTAGCGCAACAGCGCGCTATTCAGGCGAGCAACGAGAATCGCCTCATGATCGGTTGCGTCAGCCGCAGATTGCTTGAAACCACTGAACGGATCGCAGAACGTGCGCCAGGCGATGTTCCA
This sequence comes from Actinoplanes aureus, assembly GCF_015704865.1. Taxonomy (GTDB): domain Bacteria; phylum Actinomycetota; class Actinomycetes; order Mycobacteriales; family Micromonosporaceae; genus Actinoplanes; species Actinoplanes aureus. Next base: position 16,992 of record NZ_JADQTO010000058.1, read on the forward strand.
CTCCCAAGAGTCCCCGGTGAGATCCCAATGCCCCAGGGCCATGAACGCACTGTTCACGGCGACCAGATTCATCGCCGCGTCGGAGACGAACATCGGCGTGTCCGTGAATCGCTCCAGCAGCCGCATCGCACCCGGACCGACTTCGGTCGGCACTTGCCCGTCCGCGGCGGCGTACCCGGCCAGCGCGCAGAGCCGCTCATACTCCGCCCGCCCGATCCGTAACGCGCGGGCGATGGCGTTCACCACCCCGGCCGACGGATGGCTGCGCCCTTGCTCCAACCGGCGTACGTAGTCCGCAGACATCCCCGCGAGCTCGCCGAGCTCCTCCCGCCGCAACCCTCGCACCCGCCGACGGCCGACCGGTAGCCCGACAGCCGCAGGGGCCGTACTCTCCCGCAACTGGCGTACCGCGGCGCCGAACTCGTGACGTACCACGGCCCAAGTGTGCCCGGGCCAGTCCAAGGCCTTGGCGTACGGTGCCACGACCAGCGGACCGGTGTCGCCAGCGGCTACTGAAATCGGTTCAATCTCATCGGCCAGAGTCGGATGTCGAGCGCCCGCGACCCCGGCTACGGCGCGTGACGTGCTCGTTGGCGCCCGGCGCGCACGGACAGCGGCAGAAGCGGATGCTGTGGGGCACGCTGTCACGGTCTCGACAACACCGCCCGAACCACCGGTGAGCGAATGGCGCGCCGCTTGACCGCCACGTTCGACGCGCTCGATGCTTACTTGCTGGGTGTACGGCTCGGCAAATGACCCATGCGGCCAAGCTCCGGCGGGGCTACGTCGAGTCGGCCGAAGGAGCGGTGGAGCCTGAAGGTGCCCCCGACGGCCGACGGGGCGTTGCGTTACTTGACCGTTCGCGAATGAGCCGGCTGCGCCGTGCGGCGACGTAGCGCCGCATCTTTTCGGCGGTGCCGCAGTCCTCCATGCTGCACCAGCGGCGGCTGCGGTTCTTGCTCTCGTCGTAGAAGACGAAGCTGCAGGCCTCGCACCGTTTGATGCGTTTCGTCGTAGCCGTGGTGAGCAGCGTGATCGCCGCGTGCACCACCGGCCGTAGCGGGCGCGTCAGCGAGTGGTCGTCCCGCCAGGTCCAGGCGAATCCGCTGTCCTGGTCGAGCCGGGCGTGGGCGAGCGCGTCCGCTTCGTCATCCCGCAACCGGGCCAGGGCGGTCGGGTCCGGGCTCCGGCCAGCGGCCAGCCCTTGAAATATCCCGTCCAGGTAGTCGCGCGTATGCAGCGCGCGCAGAAAGGTGGTGTCCGCGCCGGCTGCATCGACGCGGGCGCGTCGGCGTAGGGCTGTCGCCTCGGCGTCGGTGAGGTCGCCTGCGTACTTGCCCCAGGCGATCAGTTCGGGATAACCCGTGAGCACGTCGTCGTCCGGAGCGGCGTCCGGTGGACCGACCCGCGTGTTGACGAAGTCGAGGGCGAGGTTGCCGCCGACCAGGCGCATGCGAGTCACTGTTTCCATCAAAACGGATTTTACCAGTTGCGCGACAGCCGGCGCCATGTTCCCATCAAATCTTATTTAGCCGGAAACGAGGTGGACCATGAAGCGCGCGGTTGGTGCTCTGATCGGCTTGGCCGCTGGCACCTTTCTGTACGGCACCGCTGAGGGCCTGCCAGTAGGCCTGTTGCTCCCGATGGCCGCTGACCTGGACATCTCCCCGTCCCAAGTCGGCATGCTGGTCACCGTCTACGGCGCGGTCGTGATGATCGCCTCGGTCCCGTTGACCGTGCTGGCCCGCCGCATCACACGCCGGCGGCTACTGTCAGGGCTGCTGGCCGGCTTCGTCGTCAGCAACGCGGCCACGGTCTTCGCCACCTCGTTCGCACAAGCAGCGGCGGCCCGGGTGGCCACCGGACTGACCCACGCCCTGTTCTGGGCGGTGGTGGTGCCGGCCGCGGCCGAGCTGTTCCAGCCCAGCCTGCGCGGACGGGTGGTCGCGGTGGTGTTCGCCGGCGGCAACGTCGCGCTGCTCGCCGGCGTGCCCGCCGGCACCTGGCTGGGCGAGAAGGCCGGCTGGCAGGCGTCGTTTTTGGCGGTGGCCGGCCTCGGCGTGGTGGTCCTGGTCGTGGTGGCCACCTTGCTGCCGTCGACGCCCGGCGAGGGGCACGCCACCTATGGCGCGACCCCCGATGCCCGACGGTTCTGGCTGCTCGTGGCGATCGCCATCCTGACGACGGCCGGCGCCATCGCCGCCTACACCTATGTCGCCCTGTTCGTCACCAAGGTCACCGGCTTCCCCGCCGCGTCCGTCGGCGCCATCCTGCTGGCGCGCGGCATCGCCAGCGTGCTCGCCATGCTCGCGATCGGAGCGTTCGTCGACCGCAACCCGTGGCTTGCCCTGATAACGACCGTGATGCTGCAGACCGTGGCACTGCTCGTCCTGTACATGTTCGGTCGGCAGCCGGTGGTGGCCGTCGGCATGATCGCCCTATCCGGCATGGCGTTTGCGGCGTTCACGGCAGCGCTGGGTGGTCTGGTCCTGCAGGTGGCGCCGGGACGCTCCGACGTGGCGGCCGCAACGCTGTCAGCCGCGGTCAACGTCGGGATCACGTTCGGGGCCTTCGCCGGTGGCCTGGCGGTGTCGGGGTTCGGCGTGGCAAGCACGGTGTTGATCGGGGCGGCGCTCGGGGGGATCGCCTTGGTGCTGACCCGCGGTCAACCGGTGGGCCCTCGGCGGGAGCAGCTGGCGTTGTCCACCCGGTGAGGTAGCACCTCGCGGATGCCGGTCTTCTGGACGCCGGATCGCGAACCAGTTCGCCATGGCCGTGCAGGTGCCCGAATACCCGGCGATGCTGAATGGAGAGGAGGCAGACGACCCCAGCACGTCGCGATCGTCGGCAACGAGAACAATGTCATCCCACGAGGATCTTCGCTGAAGCCGGCGTTTCGAAATCCATCGCAACCCCCGGTCGGCCAGCGGTGAGCACATCCTCAATTCGGCCCGAGCGTGCGCCAGGCCTGTGAGGACGGCTGCAACGCTCCGTGGCGAGCGACTCGCGGCAGATCCGGATGGCAAGCGCTGAAGGGATCTTCCACCTTCTTGACAGTTACCCGTAGCTGGATCAGAGTCGTCCAGTGCGGGAAGGGTAATCAACGCGGTGTTGGTCTTGCTGAGCCCTTGCTCGCCTGGCTCAAGACACAGCTGAGCAGTCGGATGACGGTCAGAGCGGTTCGTTCCCTGCATGGCGGGGAAAGCCCTTGGTGGATCGACGTGACAACGCCCGGCCGGTCCATCTTTTCGGTGGTCCTCCGGTCTCCAAGCAGCCGGATCTCATCTGAACAGATTGCGACGAATGCAGCCGCGCTCGCCGTTGCTCAGAGAGCCGGCCTGCGAGCCCCTCGCCTACTTGCAACCGATCTTGACGGTCGCGTGGCCGGGGTATCAGCAAGTCTGGAGACCGCTGTGTCAGGGACGAGCAGGTGGTCTGCTGCACTCACTACCAAGCTGCTCCTGTCGGCTGGCGCCGCCATTGCCAAGGTCCACACCGTCCGCCTCATCCCGCAACCGCAGCTGCCGGTGCGAACCCGGCCTATCGCGGTGGACGACTTCGCTCATGAGCGCCGAACCGGCCGGCTACCGACCACCGCCCTGCTGCAATTGGCCGACGAGCGAGTTCAGGCGATCAAGACTCCCACCACACCGATCGTCTTTGTCCACGGTGATGTGTGGCCTGGCAACACGATGGTCGACGGTGGCGGGGTACACGCCTTGATTGACTGGAAGACCGCTGGCGTCGGCAACCCCGGTGTGGATCTCGGCGAACTGCGCAAACAGGCTGCGATCCTCTACGGTGAGGACGCTCCCGGATACGTCCTTGAGGGGTGGGAGCGGGCCAGCGGCACACGCGCCGCCGATATTCCCTTCTGGGACGCCGTGGCTGCTCTCAATACGCCTACCGACTCTTACAGTCCTCACGCAGCGCTCCGACGTGATCACTTCCTCCGGGCCGCAATCGCGCAATTATGAGAACATCGAGCGGTTATTGAAGATCGTTCGCCAGTCCGGGGGCAGGTCGGGGCGCTTGGACACGGTGGTTCGAGGTACGCAAGTCCGGAATTGCCTGCCGTGCGGCGCCCGCTCATCGGCAGAGTGGACGTTGAGCGCCGGCGACCCCGGCTACGGCCCGTGACGTGCTCGTTGGCGCCCAGCGTGCACGGACAGCGGCAGATTCCGGCGGTGCAATCGTCAACGGCCGAGTACGGCACCGCCGTTGAGACCGATGATCTGCCCTGTCAGGTAGCCGGCGTCGGGCGAGGCGATGTAACGGATGG
>NZ_JADQTO010000059.1 GCF_015704865.1 Actinoplanes aureus
AAGCCACCAACAACGGTGCGGACCTTCCGCTCGCCGGGAGCAAGAAGGTCCTGAAGGGCCTCGCGGCCTCCCTTACCAAGGCGGCCGGTGACAGCGAGACCGCGACCGCGGAGGCGGTCAAGAGCCTCGCCGCCTCGGTAGCCAAGGCCGCCAAGGACCCGGCGGACCCGATCGGCGAGTACGACAACAACGCCAAGACGACCCTGGGCCGCACGCTGGTCAACACGGCTTGCGAGGAAGCCGGCGTCGACACCGCCCTCTGATCCGGCCGCGATGTCCCGGTAGGCGGTCCGCCCCCGGGACACCACCGTCTCAGGAGACCGCGAACAGCAGGGTGCTCAGATAGCCGCCTACCGGTGTCCGGCAGGACGACCACCATGGCCTTTTCCACGCGTCTAAGGCCACCCAGGTGCTCTGCGTACGACAACCAGCGAGTCGACCGCAGTCAACAAGACCGGCCGCGGTGGATCACGAGGGCCAGAACTGATCGACCCGATCGACGACCGAGGCGATACCGTGCTTCGACTCGTTGCCGCGTAGCAGTGGCCCCGGCGCGGCCAGCGCGCACCCGGCCTTCGAGCGTCGCCAGCCACCCCGGTTGGGGTATCCGCTACCGGGCAGCGAGCGGTGGGAGGCGTCGCGGTCTAGGACGGCGGATGTGTGGTGTGCGGGTTGGTCACTCTTCAATTTGCCAACCCGGAGTGCTGGACCAGGCAAGGCAACCGCGCTCTCGTTGGGGGAGCCCTTGCGCCGTGGGAGCGAGGTGGTGGAAGGCGCCCGCCGCGAACGGACGCCGGCCGGGGGACCGGCTGTTACGCAGCGGGCGGTCTCCCGGGAGGGCCACATCGTTCTTCATGGATCGTCACGGTAGTTACACGCGTTCCAGGCTCGGCGCCTTGGCGATGGGTCTGCCGGTCGCCGCCGCCGGCGTGGGCTGGCTGTCCTTAGTGTTGCGATCACGGTCATGGTGACCGTGGTGCGGTTCCTGATCGCACCGTAAACCCGAGCCGAACGGCACGGATCGGGCACTCCAGAGCCTCCAGCAGTGGTGCAGGTTCCGCGCCCGGGTGTCTCAGGCGGCGTGGGCCAGGGCCTCCGCGAGTGCGATGCCGGGCGGAGCCAAGGGTGTCAGCGCAGCGCAGCGACTGCGTCGTGCAGTTCGTGCCGGCCCGGGGCCGTCGGGAAGCGGACCGCCAGCACGCTGTCGAGCGTGCGCAGTTCCTTGCCGATGCGGGCCGAGCCGGTGAGCGCGGCTGCCGTGGCGCTGCGCAGCCCGAGCGTGATCGCCCGGTCCGGCTCCGGCTCCTTCGTGGCGAGCACCGTGTTGGCGAGTTTGGCCAGCAGATGTCCGTGATCCCGGCGTAGGTGCTCGCCTGTTGCCTTGATCTTGTCTTCAAGGATGCGGACGGCCTCTGCTGTCTGCCCGCAGGCCCGATAGCCGCCGGCGGACTGCTCCTCCAGCACGTCCAAGCTGTACTGGTGCAGGTAGATAGGCGGCGTTGTCGTGATCGGCGGGGTGTTCGTGCAGCAGGGTTGCGGCGTCCTCGATCTGTTGCTGGAACCGGGTGGCGTCGCCGTGGAGCGCCCAGCCGCGGGCCTGTTGATGGGCGGCCAGGGCGTGCAACCGGGGATTCGTCGCGCGGGGTACCTTGCGGGCGCCGGCCGCCAGCTCGATCACCTCGCGGGGATCGTTGTCCAGCAGCGCGATGTTGGACTTGCGGATCATCAGGTACGCGACCATGGCGTAGTCGTCCGCGGCCTGTGCCACTGGCTCGCCCGGTCTGACCAGTACCGGGCCGCGGTGGTGTCGCCGAGGTCCTGCTGCAGCCAGCCGGTGAACTCGCCGTACTGCGCTGGCAGCCGCAGCAGGAGTTGCGTCGTGTCGGGTGATGCGGTGCGTCGCAGCCGGTCAAGGACGCGGACCTGGGCGAGCGTGGTGCCGAGTAACTGCTGAGGCCCGATCATTTTGTCCGCGGTGAAGTGCTCGTTGAGAAGCCGCCGGAAGTAGCCGAGTACCTGTGGATCGACCGGGTGTTGTTCGGCGAGCACTTTGGCGATGCGTTCGGCCTGGTCCGGGTCGGTGACTCCGGCGGGCAGGGCCGTGCGTAGCAGGCCGGTGGCCATGAGTTCGCCGAGCTGGCGTCGGGACAGCTTCACCTGCACCGTCCTTCCGTCCGGTGTCTGCATCTGCAAGGTCACGCTATCGCTCTGGCCATCATCGACGCGCAGGCCAGCAAGCGGAAGGGCCGTCCGCCCTCTCGAGGCTGAGGTGTCCGCTGGGGCGAGGGAGTGCAGCAGGTTCAGCAGACCTCCGGCATGCAGGGCGGTGTCGATGTCCTTGACCCAGTCCGCGGCGGGCAGGTGCTCGCCGTGCTCGGCGCGGCTGAGCCGGGTGTGGTCGTAGCGGGCCTTCGCGGCCAGGGCGCGCAGGCTCAGGCCTGCCTCGGTGCGCAGGTGGTTCAGGACGACGCCGAAGACGTGGCGTACGGCGTCCATCCGGGGCGCTCCTTCGATCCGTTGCCGCCGATGTTGCCGCAACACCGCAGCCCTTCACAACCCGCAGCGCACGATGACGCTGTGTACATGAGCCGGGCGGGCTCACGCCGGACCGGCCGGACCCTCCCCTGCTGCAAGGAGCACCGCCATGACCACCGACCTGGACATCACGGCCGTCGGCACCCGGGCCGTGCAGATCCTCACCCAGCCCGGTGACAGCGGATTTCGTCGATAGCTGACCGGAAGAGGGGAACGCCACGATGACGGTGAACGCAGGACCGCTCGCCACTGACGGGTGGCGTACCGGAGTGCGGTGGGCCAGCGCGGAGCAGGCCGCCGCCCTGGCCGAGCAGCTCACTGCCGGCGAGGTAGTCCGGCGGCCGTACGAGACGCTGCCCGAAATCGCGGTCCTGGTCCGCAACCCGGAGATCGTCAACGCGGGATCGTTCACATCTACTGTTCCCCCGCCGTGATCACGACCCTGCGGCTGTGCGGTTGGAGCGGTCTGCCGAGTGCCGTCCTGAGCCACGGCGACGGCTGACCCCCGCCGCCCAAAGCGGCACCGCAGTCAGGTGCAGCTGGTCCGCACCCGTCTTGCAACTTTGGCGCCATACACCGGTGCGGAGACTGGAAGACGCCGGAAACACCGTTAGCGAGATGGTCCCGGATACGTGTCGGAGACTGCCTGAACGGGTGATGCAGTAGAACGGGTACGCCGATCTTGTCGGCATGCGGTGCGTGGTCTACTGCGCGCGGGCGCTCGAAGGCGCGTGCCTTGGTGACGTGCGATCGTTCGGTGCCCAGTGGATTCCCGTTGAGCGTCTTGCTTTCCCTGGTTCAGCCGGGTGGTCTGGGGTGCGGCTTCCGAAAGTTGCAGCAGCGATGTTTGAAGTCGGGGGAGGCTCGCGAACTGTGCTGTACCGCGATGCTGTGTCATGCCCGCGGCGCGTGGCGGTGTTGCGCCGGTGAGCCCACAGGTTCGGCTGGCGGTCCTGGGATCGGTCAGGGCGTGGCGGGAAGAGCGCGAGATTGCGCTGCGGCCACCGCAGGCACGTGCGGTGCTGGCGGTGCTGTTAGCCCGGGTGGGTATGCCGGTGAGCATTCCGGACGTCCTGGATGTCGTGTGGGGACCGTCCGTACCGAGCGCCGCGGTGAATGCCGTGCACGTCCATGTGCGGACGTTGCGCCGGCTCCTGGAACCTGGCCTCCCCACGCGGGACAACGGCCAGTGGCTCATCCGGGGTAGCGGCGGTTACCAGCTCGACGGCGGGCAGGGGCAGGTCGACCTGGTTGAGTTCCGCCGGCTTGTCGGCCAGGCGCGGACGGCGAGCGACGGCGCCTCAGCGGTGGCCTCTTTTCGGTCTGCGCTGCAGCTGTGGACAGGCCCGATCGCCGGCAACATCGATGCGGCGGTACGTTCCCACGCGCTGTTCCGGGAGGTCGAACGGGAGTGTCTCCAGGCGGCGTGCGAGGCCTCCGACGCGGCGCTGCACGCCGGGCACGGCCTGGCGGTGCTTGACGCTATTCACACGATCGCCGATCGCGACTTGCTCGATGAGTCGGTGCAGGCCAGGTTGATGCTGTTGCTCGCGGCGGCAGGCCGGCAGGCGCAGGCGCTGGAGCGGTTCGAATTGGTGCGCCGCACGCTGGCCGAAGACCTGGGGGTCGACCCTGGCGACGAGTTGGCGGCGGCCCAACGCGAGGTGCTCCGGCCGGCAACCGTCCTGTCTCTTGCGCCACCGGCACCGGTGACAGCGGTCCGGCCGGCGCAGCTTCCGGCCGACCTGCCGTCGTTCACCGGCCGAGTTACCGAGCTGGCCGCGGCGATGGCGATGAGACCCGACGGTGCTGCGGTGCGACCGCTTGTCACCGTGGTGGGGATGGCCGGTGTGGGTAAGACCGCGCTGGCGGTGCACCTCGCTCACGAGGTCGCCTCCCGGTATCCCGACGGTCAACTCTTCGTCAACCTACGCGGCTTCGACCCCGACGGTTCCTTGGTCGATCCGTCCGATGCGCTGCGTGGGTTCCTCGAAGCGTTCGAGGTCACCGCGGCGAAGATGCCACGAACGTTGGACGGCATGGTCACGATGTACCGCAGCCTGCTCGCCGAGCGGCGCGTCCTCGTGGTCATCGACAACGCGCGCGACGCGGAACACGTCCGGCCGCTGCTGCCCGGCAGCCGCAGCTGCCTGACCGTCGTCACCAGCCGAACCATGCTGTCCAGCCTGGTGGTGACGAATGGTGCTCATCCGCTGCCGCTGCAAACGATGTCCGACGAAGACGCCCTCGAAATGCTGGCGCACCGCGTTGGCCGCGAGCGGATCGAGGCCGAGCCGCAAGCAGCGGCGGCGATCATCCGGTACTGCGGTGGCCTGCCCCTGGCCCTGGCCGTCGTGGCGGCGCGGGCGGCGACCGGCCTGGCCCTCGGCCTGGACGCCATCGTCGCGGACCTCGCGGCCACGCACGGTCGACTCGACGCGTTCGCCGAAACCGAAGCGGTTATAGACGTCCGTACGGTGTTTTCCTGGTCGTATCACGCCCTCAGCGACGAGGCCGCCCGCTTGTTTCGGCTCCTCGGCAAGACCCGGGTCGGACCCGACATCGGATTGGCCGCGGCGGCGAGTCTCGCCGGGGTCTCGATCCGAGACGTGCGGCCGCTGCTCGCCGAACTACTTCAAGCGACCCTCATCAACCGGCAGGGGCCGAATCGGTATGCCATGCACGATCTGATCGCGGCCTTCGCCGCAGAGGTGGCAGGCGACGACGGCGGCCCTGCACATCAGGCTGCCCTGCACCGGTTGCTCGACTATTACCGTCTCACCGCGCTTAGTGCCGAGCGCCTCTACTACCCCGGCCGTAGTTCGATCGAGGTCGACCGGCAACCTCCACCACTGGAAGGCCCTACCGACCGCGATACGGCCGGTGCATGGTTCACCGCCGAACGACTTACGCTCCTTGCTGCTGTTCGCGAAGTCACAGTGCTCGGCCGCGCCGACCACGCCTGCCACATGGCGTGGAGCCTTACCCCGTTCCTGTACCAATTGGGTCACTGGGACGACATGCGTACCGTCCTGGCGGACGCGCTGACGGCGGGCGCGGATGTCGCCAGCACGGACGTCCGCGCACAGATCTCCACAGAACTCGGTATGGTCTTGATAGAGCTGGACCTGTACGAAGACGCCGAGCCGCACCTCGTGAATGCCCACGCGCTATTCGGCTCGCTCGGCGACGGATACGGGCAGGCACGCGTCTCTTGGCATTTGTCTTACCTCTGTGCCCAGCGTGACAACTTAGCCGAGGCGCTCGTGCACGCGACCGACGCATTGGCCTATGCCAGCGCTGCCGAACACAGGGGCGCTGTAGCTGCATCACTCAACAATCTGGCCTGGATCCACGTCCTGGACGGCGATCTTGCCCTGGCCGTCGATGACGCCGAGCGAGCACTTGCTATTTTCCGCGAACTCGACCGCGATGATGGCATCGCCAATTCCTTGGACACTCTGGGCCACGCGCACCACAAGCTCGGCGACTTTGCGCGCGCCAACGAGTACTACCTGATGGCGTTACAGGTACGTCGCAACCAGGGTGCTCGGTCCCACGAGGCGCTCGTCCTGCACCGCCTCGGCGACAACCAGCAAGCCGCGGGCAAATCCGCGGAAGCGCGTGAGTTTTGGCGACAAGCCCTCGCGATCATGGAGATGATCGGTAGTTCGGACGCCGAGCAGCTGCGCCGCAAGCTTGCCGCGATCGATCCCGGCCATTCGGACCATTTCACCGTGCACCGACGCTGACGCCGTCGCACACTGTTCCGGCTCAACCGTTGCGACGCCTGCGTATCAGACGGGCCCGGCGTCGCTGCCGGAGTGCCACCGTTCAGTTTTCGTTCAGACGCCGCCATCCACCCTCTCCATACCGTCATGCCACACCACGCTCGCGACACCGGTCCCGGGCGTGCGACGGAAGGAGATCCATGTCCCAGACCCCATCCCCCGGTGGTGCGCACCGCCGCCGCACGTTGCTGGGTGGCGCACTCGGTGCCACGACACTCGCTTTCACCCCTACGGTCCTCGCCCCAACTGCTTCCGCGTCGGCCAACCCGGCGTCGACACGACCGGCGCGTCCGACCGTCGTGCTGGTGCACGGCGCGTTCGCCGACGCATCCGGCTGGAACGACGTCATCCGGCGGCTGATCCGCGACGGCTACCCGGTGCTGGCGCCGGCGAACCCGCTGCGAGGCGTCGACACTGATTCCGCGTACCTCGCCAGCATCCTGGCCACCATCTCCGGACCGATCGTGCTGGTCGGGCACTCCTACGGCGGGGTGGTCATCACCAACGCCGCCACCGGCAACCCCAACGTCAAGGCGCTGGTCTACGTGGCGGCGTTCGCGCCGGACGCCGGCGACACCGTCATCGGGCTGCAGACCATGTTCCCGGGCACGAAACTCGGCCTCGACGCCCTGGACTTCCGGCCGCTGCCCGGCGGTGGGGACGCCGTCGACGGGTACGTCAAGAAGGACCGGTTCCGCGACATCTTCGCCGCTGACCTGCCCCGCTCCACAACCGAGATCATGGCCGCCACCCAGCGGCCCGGCGAGGGCCACACGCTGCAGCAGGCGTCGGGGGCACCGGCGTGGAAGCAGATCCCCTCCTGGTACCTCGTCGCCCGCGACGACAACCTCATCCCCGCGGCGGCGCAGCGGTTCATGGCGCAGCGGGCCGGCGCCCGCACCGTGGAGATTCGGGCCTCGCACGTGGCCATGATGTCGCAGCCGCGCTTCACTGCCGAGCTGATCACGCTGGCTGCCCGGGCGGCCGCCGAGCAGCGCTCCTGAGCGGCGCCTGCCACCCGCACCACCCTTCCAGCACCGAAAGGACGACGTCATGCCCTCTATTACTACCGCCGACGACACCCAGATCTTCTACAAGGATTGGGGCGCCGGCCGCCCGGTCGTGCTCAGCCACGGCTGGCCGCTCAACGCCGACAGCTGGGAGGCCCAGCAGCTGTTCCTCGCCGAGCACGGCTACCGGGCCATCGCGCACGACCGGCGCGGGCACGGCCGCTCCACGCAGACCTGGACCGGCAACGAAATGGACACCTACGCCGACGACCTGGCCACCCTGCTCGACCACCTGGACCTGCGGGAGGTGACGCTGGTCGGGTTCTCCACCGGTGGTGGGGAGATCACCCGGTACATCGGACGGCACGGCACTTCCCGCGTCGCGCAGGCGGTGCTGGTCTCGGCGGTGCCGCCGCTGATGGTGCTGCGCGACGACAACCCCGGCGGGGTGCCGATCGAGGTGTTCGACGGCATCCGCGCGGGCTCGGCCGCCGACCGCTCGCAGCTGTACAAGGACCTGGCCGACGGGCCGTTCTTCGGCAACAACCGGCCTGGCGCCAACGTCTCCCAAGGCATCCGGGACGCTTTCTGGCTGCAGTCCATGGCCGCCGGGCACCGCAACGCCTACGAGTCGATCGCCGCGTTCTCGGCCACCGACTTCCGCGACGACCTCGCCAAGTTCGACGTGCCGACCCTGGTCATCCACGGCGACGACGACCAGGTCGTCCCGTTCGAGGTCGGCGGCAAGGCGTCGGCCGCACGGGTCAAGGACGCCCAGCTGATCGTCTACCCGGGTGCGCCGCACGGCATCACCGACACCCACAAGGAGCAGCTCAGCGCCGACTTGCTCACCTTCCTCGACACCTACGGAGCCTGACCATGACCGGCATCCCCGACACCATCGTGCTCGTGCACGGGTTCTGGGTCACCCCACGCAGCTGGGAGCACTGGATCACCCACTACGAGGCCAAGGGATTCCGGGTCCTTGCCCCCGGATACCCGGGCTTCGACGTCGAGGTCGAGGCGCTCAACGCCAACCCCGATATCATCACCGCGGTGACCGTGCCGGCGATCATCGACAAGCTGGAGGCCGAGATCAAGGCTCTGCCCGAGCCTCCGATCATCATCGGGCACTCGGCCGGCGGTGCGTTCACCCAGATCCTGCTCGACCACGGCTACGGTGCGGTCGGGGTGGCGATGAACTCGGCGCCCACCGAAGGCGTCAAGGTGGTGCCGCTGTCGCAGGTGAAGTCGACGTTCCCGGTGCTCAAGTCACCGGCGAACCGGCACAAGTCCGTCGGGCTGACCCTCGAGGAGTGGAAGTACGCCTTCACGAACACGTTCAGCGACGAGGAGGCGCAGGCGCTGTACGAGCGCTACCACATCCCGGCCAACGGCGGCATCCTGTGGGGCAGCGTGCTTGCCAACTTTCAGCCCGGCCACCAGGACACCTGGGTCGACTACCACAACGCCAACCGGGCGCCGCTGCTGTTCATCTCCGGCAGCGAGGACCACATCATGCCCCCCGCCGTGCAACGCTCCAACGTCAAGCACTACAAGTCGAACACCATCACCGAACACGTCGAGTACGACGGGTACGCCCACCTGCTGCCGGCCCAGAAAGGCTGGGAGGAGATCGCCGACTTCGCCCTCGACTGGGCGCTGCGCCACGCGCGATGAGCCCGGCGTCGCAGGTCCGCATCACGCACATCGGCGGACCGACCACCCTGATCGAGGTCGGTGGATGGCGCTTACTGACCGACCCGACATTCGACCCGCCCGGCCGCCGGTACGCCTTCGGCTGGGGCACCTCCTCGACGAAGCTGACCGGACCGGCGATCCCGGCCGGTCAGCTCGGCCGGATCGACGCGGTCCTGCTCACCCACGACCACCACGGCGACAACCTCGACACACTCGGCCGCACACTGCTGCCCGACGCGGACACGGTGCTCACCACCGTGTCAGGCGCCGAACGGCTCGGTGGCGGCGCACAAGGACTCGCACCGTGGGCCACCACCATCCTCAGCGCCCCAGGCCGGCCCACCATCGAGATCACCGCCACCCCCTGCCGGCACGGCCCACCACTGAGCCGGCCGATCGTCGGCGATGTCACCGGCTTCGCCCTGCAATGGAACGGCCAACGCCATGGCGTCCTATGGATCTCTGGCGACACCGTGCTATTCGCAGGCCTGCGCACCGTCGCCGAACGGCTCCACATCGGTACCGCCATCCTGCACCTCGGCGGCGTCCGATTCCCGATCACCGGACCACTGCGGTACTCCATGACCGGCCGTAAAGCCGTCGAACTGTGCCAGGCCATCCGCCCGCACACGGTCATCCCCGTCCACTACGAAGGATGGCGGCACTTCCGGCAACCCCGGCACGCCGTTGAACGCGCGTTCACCAACACCGCCGCCGACATCAAGCGGAGCCTCCACTGGCTCGATACCGGCATTGCCACCAACATCACCACATGAACAAATCAGCGACCACAAGCCGACCCGACAGCTGGCCCAACTCCACTAGCGGCCTGGCTCGTGGTCGCAACCCTAAACCTTTTGACACATTTTCCGGGCGATTGTCAATGGCAGAGGTCGGCTGCACCGAGGCCAGCAGCGCTCTGCACGATCAGGGCCGGTGGGGCGACCAAGGTTGTCCGGTACCAGCGGCCGCTTACAGAACAGCATCCTGCGCCCAATCCGTGTAGTTTCCGGAGCGTCGCAGCGGTTCGCCTGTTCGCGCCCGTAGGCGGTGTGCCAGCGTGAAGACTGTGCAGATCATGTCGTGCTGAGCGAGCCAAGAGCGCATTCGATGTCCAGCGCAAGCATCGAAGCGGATCTGAGGATCAAGCTGACCGACGATCGGTTCATGGCGCTTGAGGGCGGTGGGGTGCTCAACGACATTGCACTCGATGAGGTCGGTGACATCGCGTCCATCACTGTGCGGGTCGGCCGAATTCGGTGCGAGGGTGCCGTAACAATCGACGCCTTCGCCGCCTCGATCGACGTGGAACTTGGCGAGCTAGCCACTAAGCGACTTCGGCTAAAGGATCGCCCTCCTGGACTCGCCGACCTTCGGCGTGCTGCCCGATGGGGCTGACTGGCAGGCGTTCTACAGGGTGACGATTGAGCGGCATCGAGGTCGACAAGCTCCAGTGTCGGCGGCCAGTGAATGATCCCCATAGGCGGCCATTTGCCGCCCCGCTACGGGGCGATCTGATTGGCCATTGACACTCCAGCATTGCCGTCAGAGGAGGACATGCTCGCGCTGTGCAACGCGAGGCGGAGTGTCGGTCGGGCTGACCTATCTGCTGTGGTCGTCGGAGGCGTAGTTAGCCCAGGTGCTGCCCGTCCTGAACCTTGCCGTGTCTGGGGCGGGCTTTGCTGGACATCGGTCACCGGGCCGGGCAGGTGGGCAGTACGCTCGCCGACACCATTCCGGCCGCCTGGGGACTGCTCTTTCTGCGACGCTCGCAGGCGCTGGTGGACGCTTTAGTACCCCCGGCCCCGAGTACACTGCCATGCTCGCGGCGGCCGCGGCCGGCCGCACGCTCGAACTCGAGTTCGCCATCCTCGCCACAGTTCCGTGGCCGGAACTCCGGCCGGCGGTTCTGAGCACCGCAGCTGCGCTTCAATCGGCCCTGCGCAGCCGCACGGCGAGATCGGCGCCACTGATATCCACCAGCCCGATCTCGCGCGATAGCACCACGACGCGACCGATCGTCGGCCCGTCATGCACCAGCCGGCCTGCCGGAACGGGAGAGGGCCACGTCCGCTCCGCACCCGCCCGGATTACGACGGGTAGGCCGGCGCTCGGGTGTACGCCCAGTACACCCATTGGCAGGGACTGCCTGCCGGCACCAAGTACTGGTTACCTCATGGCGCGCGCCACAGCGCCGTCATGTCGAGCTGCCTTGAGCGCCAGGCCGACGCCATGCGGACGCACGCCGCTCCCATACAAAGGACATGTGATGACCGCTCAACCGGATCACGGCGAAGACGCGCATCTCCCGGGCACTTCCGAGGACGCTCAGAACGAGCAGAGTATGTCTGCTTCGCGTCGCCCTCGGCGTCGGTGGCGGTGGGTGCGCCGGACTGTGGCCGGGATCGGTGCTCTGCTGGCAGTCTCGGTGGGCGGCGGTTTGATCTATGTGCGGAGCGAACCTTTCGGGGCGTCTCCGGACGGCGAGCGGCTGGCATCGATCGAGCAGTCGCCGCAGTGGCGTGACGGCGAGTTCGCGGATCCCTGGCCGCAGTGGATGTCCCCCGCAGCGGCGATCCCCGGTGGCGACAGCGATACCAGCAGCCCGGATCGGCCCCTCGACATCGCGGCGACCGACACCGGCCTGCTCGCCACTGCTCCGGCGCAGGGGCTGCGCCTCACCTGGTTCGGGCACTCGTCGACCCTGATGGAAATCGACGGTCTGCGCGTGCTGATCGACCCGGTCTGGGGAGAACAGGCAGGGCCGTCCGGTCTGCTGGGTACCAAGGCGTTCTACCCGGTACCGGCCGCGCTTTCCGATCTCGGGAAGGTGGATGCCGTACTCATCTCCCACGACCACTGGGATCACCTCGATCATCAGACGATCAGGGCCATGGCAGGCTGGTCAGCCACCACGTTTGTGGTGCCACTCGGGATCGGTGCGCACCTGCAGCGTTGGGGGATCCCCGCGGAGCGGATCCGTGAACTCGACTGGTGGCAGAGCGCCACTGTGGGCGCCGTGGAACTGGTGTCCACCCCCGCCCGGCACTCTTCGGCCCGAGACCCCGCGCAGCAACGAGACCCTGTGGTCAGGCTGGGCGATGCGGGGGCCGCAGCACCGGGTGTGGTACTCGGGCGACACCGGATACTTCGCCGAGCTCGCCCAGATCGGGCAACGTCTCGGACCGTTCGACGTGACCCTGATCGATTCGGGGCAGTACGACGAGAAATGGCCGGATACTCACCTGAGCCCGGAACTCGCTGTGCAAGCGAACACACTCGTCGGCGGCAAACTGATGGTTCCGGTGCATTGGGGGCGGTTCAATCTGGCGCCGCACAGTTGGACAGAACCGATCGAGCGGGTGCGGGCGGAAGCGGCATGCCGGGGCCAGAGCTATCTGCCACTGGTACCGGGGGTACCGACCGAGCCGAGCGCGGACGCTGTCGCCGGACAGCAACAGTGGTGGCCACAGCTGCCCTGGCGCTCCGCCGCAGAAGCTCCCATCAACCCCACGGTCAACGGCGATCCGGATCAAAGAGTCAACATCGACCCCTGCTCGACCGGCACACCGTAGCCGCGCCCAGGAAACAGCGTCGTACGGCGGGAGCAACCAAATCTGCTAAGAGCGTCCCGCCGGTCTGGTTGAGCCGACTTCGCCGTTGATTACCACGGGTAATCTCCAGGACACAACCACACGGGCACATGCACCCAAACCGGCGGCGGACGCGAGCCGTCCCAGACATCCACGGAGGGCACCCCGGCGCTGAACGCCGGGGGGCCCGCCCGGGCGGGCGTCAGCGGACGGGGTGGTTCGGTCGTGGCGGGGTTGCCATGCCGCTGCCGATGTGGAAGCTGGGGTGCGGCGGCTGGTTGTAGGCGGTGTTCTGCCAGGCGAGGGCCACCCGGTACTGAGCGTCGTGGAGCAGGGTGTAGATGCGCTGGTCGGTCTGGTTCTGGGTGGCGAAGATGCGCAGGGCGCCGTTGTCGTCGCGAGGCAGGATGATCTCCTCACGCCAGTCGCCGAACAGGTCGCCGGACAGCGACGGGGTCGACTTGGTTCCGTTGATGGAGTGGGCGCCGGAGCCGGTGAACAGCCGGGTGTTCCCGCCGGTTCCGTACTTGTCGACCTGGTTGCTGTTCAGCAGTTCCCGGGTCAGGTCGCCGTCCCACCAGGCGAGGAAGTTCGCCACGCCGGGGCTGCGCCCGGCGTTGCCGCCGGAGCCGTTGAACAGGGCGGTCAGGCCTGTGCCCTGACCCCAGAACTCTCCGCCGGGGTTGCCGGCGTAGATGTCACCGGCAGCGCCGCGGGCGGGTCCTTCGCAGCCGCAGGTGTTGTCCTTCGAGAAGATGGTCGCGCCGGTGCGTGCATCCCGCAGTGATGCAGCGATGCCGCCGCTCTCGTGGATCTGCCAGATCTCCTGACCCGGACGGTTGGTGACGAAGTCGCTGACGTGTAGGGCGTCACCGTGGGGGTAGTTGGCGTAGCGGCCGGTGCCGTTGGCGTTGATCGTCATGCCGCCGTAGATGATCTCGTCGGTGCCGTTGCCGTCGACGTCGGCGATGGACAGCGAGTGCGTGCCCTTGCCGGTGTACTGGCTGCCGGCGGTGCGGGAGTCAAACTTCCATCGCAGGGTGAGCCGGCCGTCGCGGAAGTCATAGGCCGCGATCGTGCTTCGGGCGTAGTAGCCGCGGCCCATGATGATGCTGGGGCGCTCGCCGTCGAGGTAGGCGGTGCCGGCCAGATACCGTTCGCCCCGGTTGCCGTAGTTGTCACCCCAGTCGGCGATGTTTCCGCGAGCGGGCTCGTAGTTCACGGTCGACGCCACGGCGCCGGTGAGGCCGTTGAACACGGTGAGGAACTCCGGGCCGGTGATGACGTGTCCGGCAGAGTTGCGGTGGTCGGCGTTGGCGTTGCCGATCACCTGTCCGGTGCCTGAGACGCTGCCGTCGCCGGTCTTGACCGCCATCTCCGCCCGGCCGTCGCCGTCGTAGTCGTACACCTGGAACTGGGTGTAGTGAGCGCCGGCCCGGATGTTGCGGCCGAGGTTGACCCGCCAGAGCCGGGTGCCGTTGAGCCGGTAGGCGTCGATGTAGACGTTGCTCGTGGTGCCGCTCTGGGAGTTGTCCTTCTGGTCGCTGGGATCCCATTTCAGGAAGATCTCGTGCTGCCCGTCGCCGTCGACGTCGCCGACGCTGGCGTCACCGGCCGAATAGTTGCTGCCCGGACGTGAGATCGGCACGTCGAGATAGTTGCCGCCGGCGAACCGCAGGGACTGCTCCGACGGCGGCTGTTCCGCGCCGCCGACCACGGCCCGCACGGTGTACGTCGCGTCGGCTGGGGCTCCGTTGTCCATCAGGTTGGTGGAGTTGGTGATCGGTGCGGAGTTCACCTTGGTGGAGCCGCGGTAGACGTTGAATCCCGTCGAGGCGGCCTCGTAGCCGAACAGCCGCCAGGAGACGAGGTTGCCGGAGCCGGAGCGGACACTGACCAGACCGCGGTTGAGGTCCTCCATCTGCTTGCCCGATCCCGACGAAGGAGGCGGGGAGGACGGCGGAGTAGAAGGCGTCGGGCCGGAAGGCGAGGGCCCGCCGGTGGGTGGCGTGGTCGCTCCCGTGCAGGCCGTGCCGTTGAGGGTGAAGTCGCTGGGCTCGGGGTTGCTGCTGGTCCACGAGCCGTTGAAACCGAACGCGACGGTGCCGT
Source organism: Actinoplanes aureus (assembly GCF_015704865.1). Classification (GTDB taxonomy): domain Bacteria; phylum Actinomycetota; class Actinomycetes; order Mycobacteriales; family Micromonosporaceae; genus Actinoplanes; species Actinoplanes aureus. The sequence goes on from NZ_JADQTO010000059.1 coordinate 14,740, forward strand.
TCGTCGCGATACCGGCGTTGTGGCTGACGTTTCTAGCGGTCACCCTGCTGCCGGCCTGGGTGACGGTCGCGTTCCATGCCTGCGTCACGGCCTGGCCGGCACTGTACGACCACGTCAGGGTCCAGCCGTCGACCGGATCACCGAGATTGGTGACGGTGAGGTTGGCGCCGAACCCGCCTTGCCACTGGTTGGTCACGACGTAGTCCACCCGGCACCCTGCGGCAGCGGCACTGGCGGCAACCGTGGCAAGCAGACCGGCACCGCCGACCACCGTTGCAACGGCTGCGGCGAGTAACGCGGTGCGTCTTTGTCTGGACAGCATCATCCGGCTCCATCCTTGTTGTCGATATCGCCTCCGCCATGAAGGCGAGTGATCAGATGCCGGCACGTTGCGGCGCGAGGGCATGGCCGTACACTCGCACCGCCGGGTTGAAAGCTTTCAATGACCGGCATGAAAAACTGGCCGTTTGCGAGACGGCGTACGTGCGGACAACGCACGCAGTGGAGCGGTTCGACCCGCAGTCAGATCGACACTGAGAATTCGAATCGCAGAGCGAACAATGCCCGCAAGAATTGACAGGCATCGAATTAGGGGGATTTAGCGCTGACATCCCTTGCCTGGCAGGTCGGTGGGGCCGTCCAGGCATGTGCATGTCGCCGCGCTTCGGCAGCCGAACTGCAAGCACATGCAAGAACGCTCAGAGGGTGGGAGCGCTCCCAAGTGCGATTCCTGTCTACCAGAAGAACACAGATCACTCAAGGGAGGCGCCACATCGATCGATGACTGGGATCACGCCGCGAGGAGCACGAGCGAGGCTGCACCCAAGATCGCATCGCCGTCCGAAGGCGGGCACCCAAGGCGGCGCCCCTATCGAGCCGCGGCGCGGTCTCCTCGCTGGATGACCCGCCCACCTCGTATCACCCGGCGACCCGGCGTCTCCTCAGGCGGACTCGCGCAGGATCAATTCGGGTTGATAGACCAACTGTTGAGGTCGCGTGGGTACTGCAGGGTCCGCCTCGGTCAGCAGAATCTCCGCCGCGGCGTGTCCGAGTTCGTAGGTGGGTTGCCGGACAGTGGTCAGGGACGTGGCGAGTTCAGCCGCGAAGGGCACATCGTCGTAGCCGACGACGGCGATGTCATCCGGCACCTTGACGCCCTGTTTGCGCAAGCCCCGCATGACGCCCAAGGCAACCATGTCGCTGACACACATGATGGCGGTCGGCCGCTGCGGCAAGGCCAGAATCTGCTTCAGAGTGTGCTCGGCTCTGTCAGTGTCCGCCCGTGACATCTCCACCTCGAACAGATGCCTCGACGGATCCAGTCCGGCCTGCCGTACGGCGCGGCGCGCGCCCCGGCTCCGAGCAGCGCACTGCATGACCTGCGCCGGCCCGTTCAAGAACAGGATTCGTCGATGGCCTTGACTGACCAGATGCGCGGCGGCCAGTTCGCCGCCGCGTACATCGTCGATCGAGACCGAACTCAACTCCTCGGCAGGGCTCGGACAGTCCAACAGCACGACAGGGACGCCGCGGCGCTGAACCGCCAGCAGTGACGTGAAGTCCCGTCGGCTCGGTGTCACCAGCAGGCCTCGTACGCCATGCTCTTCCAACATCTGCACGTAGCGGGCCTCCCGCTCCGGCCGCTGGTCCGTGCTACACAGGGTGAGTAAGCAGCCGGCCTCCGCGAGGCGGTCCTCGATTCCGCGCGCCACCTCGGTGAAGAACGGATTGCCGATGTCCAGCACCACGGCTCCGACCGTGCTGCCGCGCCCTTCCCGCAGCTGGCGGGCCAGCCCGTTTCGCACGAATCCAAGTTCGTGCATAACCCGCTCAACCCGTTTGCGGGTGTCAACCGCCACGATGTCAGGGCTGTTCAAGACGTTCGAGACAGTGCCGACCGAGACGCCGGCTGCCGCGGCGACCTCGCGAATGCCTTTCCGGCGGCGGCCTGATGACATCGGCTCCACCCTTCCGCCGATAGCGGTGCCGTCCGCGACTTTACAACTACAGGACAGGGTTGCGTTAGCGGCGTCGATGCGCGGCTCCAGCCGTCCTGTGTGGCATCGAGTACGACTGGCTCTGTTGCGTTCGCTCGTCGGGAGATCAAGGCAGGCTTGACCGGTGAAGCATGCCGCGCGTTCTCGTCTCTGGTCGCCTCCCCGGTCCGCGTTCGCAGGGTTCCGCTTCCCGGCCGAGGTGATCGTGGTGGCGGTCCGCTGGTACCTGCGTTACGGGCTCTCCTACCGCGATGTCGAAGAGTTACTCGCGGAACGCGGGATCGAGGTCGACCACGTGACGGTGTACCGGTGGGTGCAGCGGTTCACCCCGCTGCTGGCCGATGCCGCCCGGTTCACTCGCCACTCACCTGGCGACCGACGGTATGTCGACGAGACGTACATCAAAGTCAATGGTGTGTGGCGCTACGTGTACCGGGCCGTCGACCGGCACGGCCAGGTCATCGACGTGCTGCTTTCCGCCCGCCGCGACGCTACGGCCACCCGCCGGTTCTTTACCCGGGCGCTGCGGACGCTGAAGGTGATGCCGAGCGAGGTGGTGACCGACGCGGCGCCGGTCTACCCCGCCGTGCTCGACGAACTGCTTCCGTCGGCGTGGCACCACGTCGAGCAGTACGCGAACAATCCGATCGAGGCCGATCACGGCCAGCTCAAGCGCCGACTGCGACCGATGCGCGGACTCCAGACCGATCGCACCGCACAAGTGGTCATCGCCGGGCACGCCTTCATGCAGAATCTGCGACGCGGCCACTACGACATCGCACTCGACAAGCCGCCGGCCCCCAGACTCGCCGCAGCGTTCACCGGACTCCCTCGAGCCATCTGACCAGCGGCGGCCGAGGAATTCGTCGCGCTCGCCGAACAGACAATGCAACGGAGCCTTTCACGTCGCTCGACAGTTAGCCGATGCACGGCGGAGCAGACACCACCGGTCAACCGGCGATAGCCGACGACGCGACTGCCTCGACCCATCGACGCCGCGACCCAGTCGAGAGTCTCCGCGGAGGGCCGGCGCTGCCTGAACCCACTATCCCGCCAGTCGCCGTCGGTCATGAGCGCGAGCCTATTCGCGAGGAGCCTGCGGCGATATTAGGTTTCCACCCGCCGAAGGCAGCGACTTGACTGCTTGATGGCCGTCACCATACACAGCGGTCGACGATGCACCACCCGGGTTGAGGCGGCCGAGGTCAGCTCGTTCTGCGGGTGTCCTTTGCCATTCAGCCTTGTCCCTCGTGTCAGCGAAGCTTGTCCCGCGAGCGGTTTGTGCCATCGAAGTCCGGCGGTTGAGGCTGTATTGGCGGGCCAGCACGCGTTGGCGGCGGCATGTGTCGGACTACTTCGCCTCGGCTCGCCGACGGGGGGCGATGTCGGCGTTGACGACCGGATTCCGGACAGGACGCGCTTGCGGTGACCGCTCAAGCTGGCACACGGCGACGTCGGCTGGATGTTCCGTCGAGTTCGAGCCGCCCGAGCCGGCCAGCGACCTGTGCGAGATGGCCGCCAGGATGCTTCGTGCCGTATAGGACAGAAAATGACCTATACCGCGATTAGCGTCGGAAGCATCTTCCCGCTGGCAGAAAGAGTCACCCGAAATGTCTGTCAAGGCGATCCCCGAGGGCTACACGACCGTCACGCCGT
>NZ_JADQTO010000006.1:0-282590 GCF_015704865.1 Actinoplanes aureus
GAAGGCCTCCGGTGCTGGTCAGTGGTTTCTCGACAACTCCACTGCATCGCTGGAGGCCTTCATCGTTCACAGAACCAGCTGATGATCGTCAGATCGAGTGGTCACACTTCCTCGACCAACGTCCCCGAACATCACAACTAGAGAGCTTCCGTGCTCAGGGTCTTGGCCCAACGCGGGTGCTCGGCCTAGCGCTGCGCGACAAAGACCCGCTCGGCGCGGCCCGGCGCGGTCCGGGAGGCGGTGACAGCCATCAGGCACAGCCGGGCCCGCTTTTTCGGCCTGTTTGATCATTCGGCTGTGCGCGAGGGCTGCTTCCCGGCCGTTCAGGCAGCCCTCGCGCACGGCCGGCCCGCACAACCCCGCCTTGTCGACCACCGAGCTAGCAGTGGTGGCTGTCTCGCTGATCCACACCACACTCGCCATGCCCGGACGGGCGGCCGGCAAGGACCGGCCGAGCGCAGCCGGCGTCACCAACCGTGAGTGGGCACTCCGGCCGCTGGCCAGCAGCGACTGGTCGGCCGCAGCCGGCGCCACGAACCGTGAGTGGGCACCCCGGCCGCTGGCCAGCAACCACCGGCCGACCGCAACCAGCTCTGCAAACCGCAAGCGGACGGCTCCACCCAGGTCCGGCGGTCGCGGTAAGGCCAGGACACAGGCACTCAGCTCGCGCGGGAACGCGGAGTACACAGCGTGAACGCGTACCCCAAAGAAGCTGACAACCGTGACCCGGAAAGCTGCCTAGCCCCCAGCGCGCCGGCGCGCACCGAATCCGGCCTCCGTTGCGCAGCTCAGTGATGCCCGGGCCGGCCGCCGCGTGGGGAACCGGCGCGCCGGCCGAGCACTACCGAAAGGGGTGCCCTCCCACAGGGGGAGGGCACCATGGATCACACGCTGATACGCCCAGCGCCCGCGTTGGCAGTCACGATGCTCTTGACATTGGCGGGTGCGTCCGCGGTGTACGCATACGGAATGGCCCGAACGCTGCCACCCGTCTGCCCACTGCCGGAGTTGACCAGCAAATTGTTGCGGGCGACCAAACTACCCTCGTCCGAGGACCCTTCGCCGAGGTGGAACGGATCTTCCACGTTCTCGAACGAATTGGCCTCGACCAGCACGCCAGCGCCCTCGGTGGAGGCGACGCCGTACCCGCTGTTGTTGTAGTAGTAGTTGTTGTAAACATGCACCGGGTTGCCGAAGCGGACCCGCGGGTGCCGCTGCGTCGACGCGTCGAACCAGTTGTGGTGGTAGGTGACGCGCAGGTGACCGGTGTCCTGCGACGCGTTGCTGTCGCTGTGACCGAGCAACATGGACTTGTCGTGATTGAAAACGCGGTTCCACGAGACCGTGATGAAATCGGATCCGCGTTTGATGTCCACCGCGCCGTCGTTGCCGTTGCTGAAACTGTTGTGATCCACCCAGATGTTGGTTGCCGACTCCTGCACGTTGATCGCGTCGTCGTTCCAATTCCGGAAGGACAGGTTGCGGATGATGACGTTGCGGTCACCGTTGATGTTGAATCCGCAGCCGACGATCGCGGCACCGGCGTTTCCGATGATCGTCTTGTTGGACCGGACCCGCAGCATGCCGCTGCAGTTGATGGTCCCGGAGACCCGGATGACCGCGGCCGATGACGAGCCCAGCGCCGATGTCAGCGCGGATGCGCTGGTCACGGTTGTGGTCCCGGCACTGCCACCGCCGGTCGTGCCGCCGTTCTGGGTGGCCCAGCCGACCAGGTCGGTGATCGCGAAGGTTTGCACCGGTGCCGCCGAGGCGTTGGGGGTGACGCCCAGGACCGTGCCCGCGAGGACGAGCGGAAGAGCGGTCGCGGCGAATCGGGGAATTCGACCTGACATTTCTCCAGCTTTCTTTCTCGATGTGAAATACCTGGGGATGGGGAGCGCTCCCGGCCACAGACAAACATAGGCATGACTCGATGTGAAGAGATTTTCGTTTGCAGGTTTTTTGCAAACCGGTACTGTCGCGGGTGGACAACTGGGAGGGGGACCCGGGTGCGCACCACGATTCTGCTGCTCGCCGTCGTCGCGCTGGGGCTGATGGCCGGGCTCTTCTACGCGTACTCCGGCTCGGTCATGCCCGGCATGCGCCAGGCGGACGACCGCGCCGCCGTCGAGGTGATGCAGCGGATCAATGTGGCCATCCAGAACCCGCTGTTCCTGCTGATCTTCGCCGGCGCGCTGGTCTTCACCGGGATCGCGGTGTTCCAGAACGCGGGCACCACCGACGTGTTCGTCCCGCTGCTGGTCGCGTTGCTGCTCTACGCGGCCACACTGCTGGTCACCGCCGTGGTCAACATCCCGCTGAACAACCGGCTCCACGCCGCCGGCACCCCGGGCGACCCCACCGCGGTGTGGGCCGCCTTCTTCCCCCGCTGGGTGCGGTGGAACCACCTGCGCACGCTCACCAGCACCGGCGCGTTCGCCGCCGCCTGCTGGGCTCTCGTGCAGTACTGACGCGCGCCGGGTGATATTACTCAGCGGTGAGATCAGGTTGGCAGCATCCGGCGCGGATCGTCCCACTGGCGTTCCTGTGCGCGATCGCGGTGGGCACCGCTTTGATGATGCTGCCCGCCGCGCGGGCCGAGCCGGGTCACGCCCCGTTCGTCACCGCGCTGTTCACCGCCGCCTCCGCGGTCTGCGTCACCGGCCTGGCCGTGGTCGACACACCCACCTACTGGTCCACCTTCGGCCACGTGCTGCTGACCGTGCTCACTCAGGTCGGCGGCTTCGGCATCATGACCCTGGCCACGCTGCTCAGCCTGCTGGTCTCGCGCCGGCTGCGGCTGCGCGGCCGGCTGCTGGCGCAGGCCGAGAGCGCCGGCCTGGCCAGCGGCAACATCGGCGCCGTGCTGCTGCGGGTGGCGCTGGTCATGCTGATCTCGGAGAGCCTCATCGCCGCGGTGCTCACCGTGCGTCTCTGGGTGACGTACGACTACGCGCTCGGCCGAGCCCTCTGGGAAGCGGTGTTCCACGCGGTGCAGGCGTTCAACAACGCCGGGTTCGCGCTCTACTCGGACAGCATCGTCCGGTTCGTCACCGACCCGTGGATCTGCCTGTCGCTCGGGTTCGGGGTGCTGGCCGGTTCGATCGGGTTCCCGGTGCTGTTCGAGCTGGCCCGCGAGTGGCGTAGCCCTGGATGCTGGTCGACGCACACCTGGCTGACGGTCGCCGGCACCGTGGTCTTCTCGGTCCTCGGCACGCTGATCTTCCTGGCCTTCGAGTGGCGTAACCCCGGCACGCTGGGCCCGCTGAACGTGCCGGGCAAGATGCTCGCCGCCTTCACCCAGGACGTGATGACCCGCTCCGGCGGGTTCAACAGCGTCGACCTCGGCAAGGCGAACAGTGAGACGGTCGCGATCACCATCGGCCTGATGTTCATCGGCGGCGGCAGCGCCAGCACCGCCGGCGGCATCAAGGTCACCACGTTCCTGCTGCTGGCGTACGTGATCTGGGCCGAGATCCGGGGCGAGCCGGACGTGGTGATCCGGCAGCGGCGGATCGCCGAGGACACCCAGCGGCAGGCGATCACCGTGGCGTTGCTCGGCGTGCTGCTGGTCGCGGCCGGTACCGTCGCCCTGGACGCGCTGACCGTGGACGTGCCGTTCGACCGGGCCCTGTTCGAGGCCACCTCGGCCTTCGCGACCGTGGGTCTGAGCACCGGCATCACCCCGGGCCTGCCGCCGTCCGCCCACGTCGTACTCGTCATCCTGATGTACGTCGGCCGGGTCGGCACGATCGCGGTGGGCACCGCGATCGCGTTGAACACCCGCCGCCGGCAATACCGCTATCCGGAGGAGAGGCCCCTCGTTGGCTGAGAAGAAGAAGTCGCAGGGCGGCAACGTGGTGGTGGTCGGCCTGGGGCGGTTCGGCGGCGCCGTGGCCGAGCAGCTGCTCGACCTCGGCTACGAGGTGCTGGGCCTGGACACCAACGCCAAGATCGTGCAGGACTGGTCGGACCGGCTGACCCACGTCGTGGAGGGCGACGCCACCGACGAGGACGTGCTGCGCCAGCTCGGCGTGCAGGACTTCCCGCGCGCCGTGGTCGGCATCGGCACCAACCTGGAGACCAGCGTGCTGACCGTGCTCACGCTCACCGAGCTGGGCGTGCCGGAGATCTGGGCCAAGGCGACCAGCGTCAAACACGGCAAGATCCTCTCGTCGGTCGGCGCGGACCACGTCATCTATCCCGAGGTGGAGATGGGCGAGCGGGTCGCCCATCTGATCAGCGGACGGATGCTGGACTACATCGAGTTCGACGACGGCTTCGCCATCGCCAAGGTCCGGGCGCCGCGCGGCGCCGCCGGGCGGACCCTCGCGGACCTGGCGTTGCGCACCAAATGGGGGGTCACCGTGGTCGGCACCAAACGGCCCGGCGAGGATTTCGTGTACGCGAGACCCGAGACCGCCGTCCCCGAAGGAGCCGTCCTGATCGTCGCCGGGGACACCGCGAAGGTCGAGAGGTACGCCGACGAGAATTGACCGGTTGTCCGCCCGCGAGAGGATCGTGACGTGAGCGAGCACCGGTTGCGAGTCGATCTGCTCGGCGCCCTGTCGGTGCGCCGGGGCGACGACGCCGTGCCGGTGCCCGGAGCGCGGCTGCGCGGCCTGCTGACGCGTCTCGCGGTGGCGGCCGGCCACCCGGTCGCCGCGGCGTCGCTGGTGGACGCCCTCTGGCCCGCGGACCGCCCGGCCGATCCGCTCAACGCCCTCCAATCGCTGGTGTCCCGGCTGCGCCGGCTGCTCGGCGGTGACACCGTCACCCAATCCGAGGCGGGCTACCGGCTCGCCGCCGACGTCGACGCCGTCCGGTTCGACAGCCTGGCCGCCGCCGGCCGCGAGCGGCTGCGCGCCGGTGACCCGGCCGCCGCCGCCACGGTTCTCGGCGAGGCCGTCGCGCTGATGCGTGGTCCGATCGCACCCGAGGTCGGCGAGGTCGCGCCCGCCCATGCCACCCGGTTCGCGCAGGCGGTCGCCGAGGCCGTCGCCGGCCTGGCTGAGGCCGAGCTGGCTCTGGGCCGGGCCGAGGCGGCCACCGCCCGGCTGACCGTGGCCCTGGCCGAGGACCCGCTGAGCGAGCGGCTGGCGGCGCTGCTCATCGACGCCCTCGCCGCGCAGGGCCGGCAGGCCGACGCCCTCGCCGTCTACGAACGGATCAGGGAGAGCCTCGCCGACCAGTTGGGGGCCGACCCGGGGGCGGCATTGCGGGAGCGGCATCTGCGGCTGCTGCGGGGCGCTCCGGCTGGACCCGTGCCCGGCGCGAGTGGACCGCCACCGACCAACCTGCCCGCCCCGCTGACCAGCTTCGTCGGCCGCGACGACGACCTGGCGCGTATCGACACCCTGTTCACCGCCGGGCGGCTGGTGACCGTCCTCGGTCCGGGCGGGGCCGGCAAGACCCGGCTGGCACTGGAGGCGGCCCGGCGGCGCGCGGACGCGTACCCGGACGGCACCTGGCTGATCGACCTGGCTTCGGTGACCGAACCTGCCAAGGTCGGCGCCGCGGTGGTGGCCGCCGCCGGCCTGCGGGGCGCGGCCCTCTTCGAAACCACCACCCGGGTACGCCCCGAGGGCCGCGACGACCTCGACGTGCTCGCCGAGCGGCTCGGCAGCCGGGCCATCCTGCTGGTCGTCGACAACTGCGAACACCTCGTCGACGCCGTCGCCCACCTGACCACCGCGCTGCTCGTGCGCTGCCCGCGCCTGCACGTGCTCGCCACCAGCCGGGAACCCCTGGCGGTGGACGGCGAGTCACTCGTGCCCCTGGGCCCGCTCGGACTGCCGGAGCCGGACGACGAACCGGGGCAGGCCGTCCGGGCCGCCGCGGTCCGCCTCTTCGCCGAGCGGGCCGCCGCTGTCCGGCCCGGCTTCACGGTCGACGACGGCACCGTGGGCGACGTCGTACGGATCGTCCGCGGCCTCGACGGCCTGCCGCTCGCCCTGGAACTGGCCGCCGCCCGGCTGCGCACGCTCGCCCTGCCCGAGCTGGCGGCCGGCCTCTCCGACCGGTTCCGGCTGCTCACCAGCGGCAGCCGGACCGCCCAGCCCCGGCACCGTACGCTGCGGGCGGTCATCGCCTGGAGCTGGAATCTGCTGTCCGGCGACGAGCGGGTGCTCGCCGAACGCGTCGCCGTCCTGCCCGGCGGGGTCACCGCCGACTCGGCCGCCGCCCTGACCGGCGCGGCCGGGCCCGATCTGCTCGCCGCCCTCGTCGACCGGTCGCTGTTGCAGCTCACGCCGGACGGCCGCTACCGGATGCTGGAGACGATCCGGGAGTACGGCATCGAACGCCTCACCGAGCAGGGCCTCCTGGATCAGGTGCGGGATCTCGCCGCCGCCCACTTCGCCGCGCTCGTCGCCCGCCTCGACCCGCTGCTGCGCACCGCCGACCAGTTCGCCGCGCTGCGGGTGCTGCGCGCCGAGTACGACAACGCCCTCGCCGCCCTGCGCCATCTCTGCGACTCCGGCGACGCCCGGGCCGCGCTCCGGCTGGCGCTGGACCTGTGCTGGTACTGGCACATGTTCGGCCGCAACGCCGACGCCGCGTACTGGCTGGCGCGGGCTCTCGCCGTGCCGGGCGAGACCGACGCGCTCGCGGCCGACTGCGCCGAGGCGGTGCTGGTCCTGAACCGCACCGGCATGGAGCCGGGGCTGATGACCGAGACCGCTGAGCAGCGCCGGAGCCGCCTGCGCGAGCTGGCCCGGCGTATCCTGACCCACCCGGAGCCGCCCGGCCCGATCGGGGTGATCGTCGCCGCGGTGCTCTACTTCGCCGAGGAGAGCGCGGCCGCGATCGAGCGGATCGACCGGATCATCGCCGGCCCGGATCTCTGGCTGTCCTCGATGGCCCACCTGTACCGGGCCCAGGTCGCCGAGAACGCCGGTGACCTGGGGCAGCTCAGCCGGGACGCCGCCGCCGCGCTCGACGGGTTCCGCACGATCGGCGACAAGTGGGGCCAGGCCACCGTGCTGCCGCTGCGTGCCCTGATCCGCCAGTACGACGGTGACCTCGACGGCGCCCTCGCCGACCTACGCACCGCCCGTGCCCTGGCCGGCGAGTTCGGCTCCCTGGACGCCGCCGACGAGATCTTCATCCACCTGCGCTGGGCCGACCTGCACCTGCGGCGCGGCGAGCCGGCCGAGGCGACGGCCGCGATCGCCCGGGCCCGGGCCCGCGTCGACGGGTCCGCGTCGGGTGAGCTGGCCCTGCTGGTGGACGCCCTGGAGGCCGGCATCCTGATCTGGCAGGGCGACCTCGACCGGGCCGGGGAGCTGCTGTCCCGGGCCGCCGCCGGGCTGGGCCGCGACGGTATGCCGGTGATGGGCGGCGACCACGGCACCGCCATCGTCGGCGCGATCCGGGCCTCGCTCGCCCTGCGCCGCGGTGACCCGGAGACCGCGGAGAAGGCGCTCGCGGTGGCCTATGCGGCGGCCCTGGAGACGCAGGACATGCCGATCGTGGCGATGGTCGCGGTGACCGCCGGTGGGCTGGCCGTGCTGCGTGGCCGGCATCGCGACGCGGCGGTGCTGCTCGGCGCGGCGGCCCGGCTGCGGGGTTCGCACGACCACACCGACCTGGGTGTGACCGATGTGTCCGGCAAGGCGCGGGCGGTGCTGGGGGACGAGGTGTTCGGGGAGGCGTACGCGGTCGGCTGGTCGCTGGACGCGGCGGCCGCGCAGAGTCAGGTCGACCCCGCGCGGCTCACCCAGCCGTCCCTGCCGCCGGCCCCTCAGGCCCGGCGCGCATAGGCCCGCAGCGCCAGCGGCACGAAGACCACCAGCAGGCCGGCCATCCAGGCCAGCGTCGCCGCCAGGTGCCCGGCCACCGGGCCGCCGATCAGCAGCCCGCGGATCGTCCCGACCAGCGGCGTGATCGGGTTGACCTGCACGAACGCCTGCAACCAGCCGGGCAGCGTCTCGGTCGCCACGTAGACGTTGCTGCCGAACGCGAGTGGCAGCACCAGCAGGAACATGATGCCCTGCACGGCGCCGGAGGTTCGGACCAGCATGCCGACCCAGACCGAGATCCAGCAGAAGCAGAGCCCGAACCCGATCGACAGCGCCACCGCGGCCAGCGCCGGGACGAACCCGGTCTCCACCCGGAAGCCCATGATCGTGCCGAAGCCGAGCATCACCACGCAGACCGACAGGTAGCGCACCACGTCCGCGAGGACCGCGCCGACCAGCGGTGCCGACCGGGACACCGGCAGCGACCGGAACCGGTCGAAGACGCCCTTCTCGATGTCGGCGTTGAGGTTCTGGCCCAGCGCCACCCCGCCCATCGCCAGCGACTGCGCCAGCATGCCGGGTAACAGGAATTGCAGGTACGCGTGCCGGTCGCCGTCCGCGATCGCACCACCGAACAGGTACGTGAACAGCAGCAGGAAGATCACCGGCTGGATGGTGACGTCGATGAGCGCCTCGGGCGTCCGCAACGTCTTGATCAGGCTGCGCTGCGCCAGCGCGCCACTGTGCCGTGCCAGAGCCGTCGCGGTCATACCAGTTCCTCCGCCTTGACCGAACCCGTGAGGGTGTGGAAGACCTCGTCCAGGCTGGGCAGGTGCAGGGCCAGTTCGGTCACCTCGACCCCGATCCGGCGCAGCTCGGGCACCACGTCGCCGAGCGCGGCGTCGCTGGTCACCGGCACCGACGCGGCTCCCGGCCGGCTGCCCGCCGCCGCGTCCTTGGTGGCCGTCGTGCCCGGTGCCGCCACCGCGTCCAGCACGTGCAGCACGTCCGGCAGCCGTTCCGGGTCGGCCGGCCGGACCCGCAGCGTCTGGCCACCGACCCGGCGCTTCAGACCGTCCGCGGTGTCGTGCGCGATCACCCGCCCGTGGTCCACCACCACGATCTCGTCGGCGAGCGCGTCCGCCTCCTCCAGGTACTGGGTGGTCAGCAGCACGCTCGCACCCCGCGCCACCTGCGAGCGGACCACACCCCACATGTCCTCGCGCTTGGCCGGGTCGAGCCCGGTCGTCGGCTCGTCCAGGAAGATCACCTCGGGCCGGCCGACCAGGCTCGCCGCCAGGTCGAGGCGGCGGCGCATGCCACCCGAGTAGGTCTTGGCCGGCCGCTGCCCGGCCTCCGTCAGCTCGAACCAGGCCAGCAACTCGTCGGCCCGCAGCCGGGCCTGCTTGCCGGTCAGGTCCAGCAGACGACCGATCAACACCAGATTCTGTACGCCCGTCAGGTCCTCGTCGACCGACGCGTACTGACCGGTGAGGCCGATCCGGCGGCGTACCTCCTGGGGGTTCTTGAGCACGTCGACACCGGCCACGAACGCGCTGCCCTCGTCCGGCCGCAGCAGGGTGGCCAGTACGCGTACCGCGGTGGTCTTGCCGGCCCCGTTCGGCCCGAGCACGCCGAGCACGGTGCCCCGCCGCATGGCCAGGTCGACGCCGTCGAGCGCCTGCGTCTTGCCGAACCGTTTCCGCAGCCCTTCGGCGCGGACCACGAGATCTTCCACGATGTGTCGCATCCCTCCGTGTGTGCCGGGCGGATCGCCGCCCGGCTGTCTCAGAGGTTCGCGGGTCGCGCTGGCACGGTCCGCACACGCCGCTGTCAGCCGCCGCATGCCGCTGTCACCCCGCTTGTGCGACGACTTTTGCGGTTCTGAAGGACCCCGGTACCGTGTTCCTTCTGGCAGTCGTCGCAATTCGCCGCCGATCGGATCGGTCAATGCCATATTCGTCGCAGAATCTCGGCGATCCGCCGAAGCGAGCCGTCGGACCCGATGATTCCTATTGGGTGACCATCGAGCAGGACTCCCGGATATTGGGCGGTGGGTTCCTGCTCTCACCGGCGTACGTGCTGACGGCTGCCCACTGCGTCCGCGAGGCCTGGGCCGCGGACCGGCCGGACGTGCAGCTCGCCGGTGCCGGCCGGAGCGCGGTTCCGGCGCAGGTGATCGAGGTGCTGCCGGAACCCGATCTCGCGCTGGTCGAGGTGGCCGGGCTCGACTTCGCCGGTGTGGGCGTTCCGGACACCGACCGATGCCAGAAGGACGACCTGTGGTCAGCGCCCTATCGGCCGTCCGACGGGGACGCCCTTCTCTACGGCTTCGTGGAGAACGGCGAGATGGACTTTCAGGCCGCGTCGGGTGCCCTGATCCGGGCGCTGCAACTGCGTGCCAACTCATCGTTCGGCGACTATTCCGGCTACTCCGGCGGCCCGGTGGAGCGCCATGCCTCCGGCTCCCGGACCCTGGTGGGCCTGCTGATCGAGCAGTACCCGGATCGGCACAGTCCGGATCGCGCCGCGCCCGTCCTGTTCGCCGCCACCATTCAGGAGGCGCTGCGCCAGTTCACCCGGTTCCGTGACCTGCTACAGGTGGCGACTCTCTTCGGTGAGACGGCCGCGCCCGAGCGGAGCGTCCTGAGCGACGCGGCGAAACTCACCATGGCCAAGGCCGACCAGGTTCTGGAGTACCTCCGGGACGGCGTGCAGGCCGGGACGGTCGACATCGCGGTCAGCTGCCAGATGCAGGTCAAGGTCCTGAACCGTGTGATCGAGGAGGCCTTCGAGTGAGGTATCCGCTCGCCGGTCTGATAACCCATGCCGAACGTGAGCTGCTGTCGGGCGACACCGACGCGATAGGGCGCGAATTTCTCCGGGTAAGCGTCCCTGGTGCGATCCTCGAGACCGACCCGGCGCGGCCGGCCATCGACGACTGGTGCTATCTGGCCGGCCTTCTGTCGGGACTCGGCAATACCGATCTGGCGGTGGACGCGCTCCAGGCACTGGGGGCCCGGAGCGCGGATCCGGCGGTGCGGGCACGACTCAGCAACCTGCGCGGAGTGCTGCTGACCGAGGCCGGACGCCTGCACGAGGCCCGTGCCGCGTTCCAGGACGCGTTGATCGACATCGCCGGTGACCCGGTGGCCGCCTACCGGACCTACGCGAACCTGGCGGCGCTGGAATTCCAGCTGGGTGATCCGGCACAGGCCGAGACACTCGCCGCACGCGCCGAGTTCTCGGCTCTGGACCTGCCGGTGGACCCGAGGTGCACCTTCACGATCCAGATGACGAAGCTTCAGGTCGTCGTGCTGCGCGAGGACGGGGGGATGGCGGAGAGCACGGTCCGGTTGCTCGCCGCGGCATGCGAGAAGGTGCTCGCTTCTCTGCCCGCGCAGCATCCGACCGCGGTGGCGGCGATCGCCGACCTCGCCTTCGCACGGTTCCAGGCCGCCCGCCTGGCCGGCACGAACCCGCCGCTCCCGCCCCTGGTCTCGGTGCTCGGTGTCGCCGTGCAGATGCTCGGCGCGATGCTGGGCGCCGACCATCCCCGCGTGCTGCTGAGCCGCGTGCGCCAGCACGAGTGCGACCTCCATGTCGGGGTCAGCCGGGGTAGCGAGGACATCTGCCGCCGGGTGGCCGCCGACACGGCACGCACGGTCGAGCGGTCGATTCTCCGGCTCGGGTTCAAACACCCGCAGACGCTGATGGCCAGGGCGCAGGCCGGCCGGGCCGGCCTGGCGGTGGCCCGTCTGGACGAGTCACCGGCGTCGCTGCGGAGTGTGGCCGCCGACCTCAGCCAGGTCGCGGACCAGGCCGCCGAGGTGCTCGGATCCGAACACCCGGTGCCGGCGATGCTGCTGGCCGACAGCGCGGTCGCCGAACTCGAGCTGGCCACCCGCCTGCGATCCGTCGCGCTCGCCCGCCGCGCCGGGGAGGCGCTCGCCACGGCCGCCGACCGGGCCGGCCGGCTTCTGGGCGCGGAGCACTCCACCACCGTCCTGGTCGGCCGGACGCTGACCGCCTGCCGGCGCCTGGTCGGGGCCGCCGACGACGAGAACGGGGACGGCCGCGAAGAGGGGACGGTGCTCGCTCCGCCGCGGGAGGTGTTCGGGACCGAGCCGGGTCTCGTCGAGCTGTGGGAGTCGGTGGAGGCCTCGCTGCGGGCGGCGCCGGCCGCCGACGGCCTTCCCTCGGAGGCGGCCCTGCTCCTATCGAGGAAGCAGGCCGACTTCGAACGTGCCTGGGCCGCCATCGAGAAGGTCAAGGAGGACGACGGTGTCGTCCGTGGCGAGGTGGTCGAGGTCGTCAAGGGCGGTCTCATCCTCGACATCGGCCTGCGTGGCTTCCTGCCGGCCTCCCTCGTGGAGCCGCGGCGGGTCCGTGACCTGCGGCCCTACCTGGGCCGGGAGCTCGAGGTGAAGGTCATCGAGCTGGACAAGAGCCGCAACAACGTGATCCTGTCCCGCCGCGCCTGGCTCGAGCAGACCCGGTCCGAGATTCGCGGCGAGCTCCTCCACAAGCTCCAGTCGGGCCAGATCCGCAAGGGCGTGGTCTCCTCCATTGTCAACTTCGGCGCGTTCGTGGACCTCGGTGGCGTGGACGGGCTGGTCCACATCTCCGAGCTGTCGTGGACGCCGGTCCGGCACCCATCCGAGGCGGTACGGGTCGGCCAGGAGGTCGAGGTCGAGGTGGTCGGCGTCGACCTGGGCCGCGAGCGCGTCTCGCTGTCGCTCAAGGCGACACAGGACGACCCGTGGCACCGGTTCGCGCGGACTCACGCGATCGGCCAGATCGTGCGCGGCCAGGTCACCAGGCTGGCTCCGTTCGGTGCGTTCATCCGCGTCGACGACGGCATCGAGGGCCTGGCGCACGTGTCCGAACTGGCCGGGCGCCGCGTGGAGCTGCCCGAGCAGGTGGTGCGTGCCGGGCAGGAACTGCTGGTCAAGGTGATCGACATCGACCTGGAACGCCGCCGGATCTCGCTGTCGCTCAAGCAGGCCGACGAGGACTACCTCGCCGAGGAGGAGTATTTCGACCCGGCCCTCTACGGCATGCCGGCCACCTACGACGACGACGGCAACTACATCTATCCGGAGGGCTTCGACCCGGACACCGGCGAGTGGATGGAGGGCGCCGACGAGCAGCGCGTGGCCTGGGAGGAGCAGTACGCGCGGGCACGCGAGTTGTGGGAGGCACACGGACGGCAGGTCCAGACACTCCACGCCCGGCCGGAACCCGAGGCGGGCGCGCTGTCGGTGGAGGAGTCGCTCCAGGCGCTCCGGGACCGGCTCGCCGACGGGAGGGACTGAGGATGACCGACATCAGCATCGAGGTGGTCGACTCGGACGGCGCCCGGCGGCGGCAGATCAATCCGCGGCACCGCGAGATCCGGACCTTCACCGAGCGCCGCGCGGACCTGGAGGAGGTCATCGCCACCGCGATCGGCATCGGCGAGAGCGCGGCGAAGCATCTCTCCGAACAGGGCGAGGGCACCCTGAGCGTCGAGATCAAACTCGGCATCGCGCTCGCCGGTGACGGCGGCGCCCTGATCACCGGTCCGGCCACGGACGGAGCCATCCAGCTCACCCTCAAGGTGGAGCGGCGGTGACCTAGGCAGTGGCGGCCGGGCGGGGAACCGGCTGCGGGGCGTACTCGGGCAGGCCGAACTCGGCCCGCGCCGCCCGCTGGAAGCCGGTGTGCGCCTGGTTGCAGGCCTGATCCGTGGCCGGCCAGTCGGCCGCCGGATCACCCCAGAGCCGCTGCGCCGCCGCCAGCATCCGGTCGAGCGCCGCCGAGGTGCCGCGATCCTTGGCGATCAGGGCCGCGGCACTGTAGGCGGCCAGGAAGTCGGTGCCGCGTGCGTCGGCGAGCCCGGCGGTGACGGCGGGCCGCCCGCGGGTGTCGAAGCCGTCCCAGAGCAGGTAGAACGTCTCCGACACCTTCGCGTACGACTTGTGGCGGGCGTCGTCCCACTGGCGGCGGGAGCTGGACCGGGCGTTCAGCGCCTGTCCGACGAGGTTCGCCAGGAAGGCGCCGAGGATCGCCCCGAAGGCGCCGACCGTTGCGGCGGCCAGAACGGCCTGCGGCTGCGTCAGCGTGTCCCAGAAGTTCACGCCCTCATGCTAGGAGCCGGGGACGGATCGAGGCGGGTCGAGCCCGAGTACCGCCCGGCCGGTGCGGGTACCGGGAGTCCATGACGGACCAGACTCTGATCATCCTGGGCGCCAGCGGCGACCTGACCGCCCGGCTGCTGCTTCCCGGCCTGGGCGCGCTGCTCGCGACCGGCCAGGTACCCGGGCTGTCGCTGATCGGCGCGGCCCGCGACGACTGGGACGACGATCATTGGCGCCGCCGGGTCGCTGAGTCGTTCGGCGACGGCGTGGCCACCGACGTGGCCGAGCGGGCCCGCTACCTGCCGACCGACGTCACGAAGGCCGACGACCTGCGGCGGGTCCTCGGCGAGGCGAACGGCCCGGTGGCGATCTTCTTCGCGCTGCCGCCCGCGATCACCGCCCGGGCCTGCGACGCCCTGCTCGACGTCGAATTGCCCGAAGGCACCCGCCTGGTCCTGGAGAAGCCGTTCGGCATCGACGGCGACGCCGCGGCCGCGCTGAACAGCGTGCTCGCCCGGTTGGCGCCCGAGGAGCGCATCCACCGGGTGGACCACTTCCTCGGCAAGTCCACCGTGCTCAACATCCTCGGACTGCGCTTCGCCAACCGGATCTTCGAGCCGCTGCTCGACGCCGGCCATGTCGCCTCGGTCGACATCGTCTTCGACGAGAAGCTCGCCCTCGAAGGCCGGGCCGGCTACTACGACCACGCCGGCGCGCTCGCCGACATGATCCAGAGCCACCTGCTGCAGATCCTCGCGCTGCTCGCCATGGAGGCGCCGACCACTCTGGAGGCCGGGGAGTTCCGCGACCGCAAGGCCGACGTGCTGCGCGCCACCCGGTTGTGGAGCAAGGATCCGGCGGCCTGCAGCCGCCGGGCCCGGTACACCGCCGGCGAGCTGGACGGTCGCGACCTTCCGGCGTACGCGGACGAGCCCGGCGTCGACGAGTCCCGCGGCACCGAGACGCTCGCCGAGCTGGTCGTCACGGTGGACACCTGGCGCTGGGCCGGGGTGCCGTTCCGGCTGCGCTCCGGCAAGGCGGTCGGGAACAGCCGCAAGGAGGCCGTGATCACCTTCAAGCACCCGCCCCGGATCCCGGACGGCCTGCGCGGCTGCGACCAGCCGGACCGGCTGCGCATCGGCTTCGGCCCGGACCGGCTCGCCGTCGACTTCAACATCAACGGCCCGGGTGACCCGTTCGAGCTGGACGCGGTCAGCCTGGAGGCGGCCTTCGGCCCCGGCGACCTCCCGCCGTACGGCGAGGTGCTGCGCGGCGTCTTCGACAACGATCCGACCCTGTCGGTACGCGGTGACACGGCCGAGCAGTGCTGGCGCATCGTCGAGCCGGTGGTCTCCGCCTGGCGTGCCGGCGACGTGCCGCTCCTGGAGTACCCGGCCGGCAGCGACGGCCCGGCCGACTCGCTGCTCAGCGAGTCGCCGTGACGGCCACCGTCGTGTACGACACGACGAAGCTGTCCTCGAGCGCGGCGCCGACCGCGTCGAGGATTCCGGCCAGTTGCCGCGGCGGCAGCCGGGTCAGAATGCCGGAGGTCGGCAGCTGATCGAGCCACTCGGCGCGGGTGTACCGCCGCTCCCAGCGAAGCTGCCACTGCTCCGGCTCGGTGAACCCGCCGGTCCGCCGGATCCCGTCGGCTGCCTTGTCGAGCAGCAGCTGATAGCCGTCCAGAGCGGTACGCCCCGGCCGCGGGGTCAGGTCGAACGGCGAATCCGGGAGCATCCGCCGGACCGCCGCCCCGAGCGCCTCGGTGGCCGCGGCGGGTGGCTCCGGCACGTGCCAGAACGCGGCGAGCAGGCCACCCGGGCGCAGGATCCGGGCCGCCTTTGCCGCGCCGGCGACCGGATCGACCCAGTGCCACGCCGTGCCGGCGACCACCGCGTCGAACCGGCGCCCGGCCGGATCCCAGTCCTCGAAGGTCGCCGTCTCGACCGGCAGCCCCCGGTCCCGGGCGAACCGGGCCATCCGCTCGTCCGGCTCGACCCCGAGCACCCGGCATCCGGCCGCCTGGAACTGCCGCGCGGCCGTACCGGTGCCGCAGCCGACGTCGGCCACCTCGGGCCCGGGCGCCGCGGCGACGATCCGGGCGATCAGTTCCGTGGGATAGGCCGGCCGGGTCCGGTCGTATCGCTCGGCGTCCGCACCGAACGACTCGGCGATCCGCCGCTGCTCGTGCGGGGTGCTCGGTAGAGTGGGCATGCGCCCACCATAGTGGGCAAGCGCCCACTCAAGGAAGGGGAGTCTTCGGTGCCGACCGGTGTGGCCCTGCGCGACGTGCGCGAACAGCTCTTCGCGGCAGCCGACCGGATCCTGCTCCGGGACGGGCCGCACGGCCTGACCAGCCGGGCCGTCACCGACGACGCGGGCTGCGCGAAAGGCGTCCTGCACCGGCACTTCGCCGACTTCGACGCGTTCCTCGCCGAGTACGTGCTGGACCGCGCCGGCCGGATGGACGAACAGGCGGCCGTGCTGCGCGAAGCCGCCGGGACCGGCACGGTCACCGGCAACCTCACCGAGGCGCTGACCGCCCTGTTCGGCTCGGTCGCGGTGGCCATCGTCGCCCTGATCACCTTCCGCGACGAGTTGCGGGCCCGCCTCCGGGAGACCTGGCCGGCCGGTGTTCCGGTGCTCACCGAAGGCGCCGAGATGATCGCCGGCTACCTCGCCGAGGAACGCGATCGCGGCCGGATCGCGGCCGGTGCCCACGTCGACACACTCGCCGCCGTGCTGATCGGCAGCACGCACCTGCTCTTCGCCGACCGTACCGGTGCCCGCCCCGAACCGGAGGCGGTCCGGCACACCGTCACGACAGTTCTGGCCGCTGTGCTCTGACCCGCCACCGGTACGCCGCACCCGCCCACGAGACCGCCACCACCACCGCCACCAGGGCCTGCATCAGTCCGGCGTACCGCTCCGGGTAGATGATCCCGGTCAGGTAGGTGTCGATGAACCCGCGCTCCAGCCCCGCGCTGCCGGCCTGCTCCCTGGCCCGGTCCTCCACCCACGTCAGCGGGCAGTTGAAGCCGAACAGCACGGTCGAAAAGCCCCACACCGCGGTGAGCAGGTGCGGCCAGATAGCCCACGGCCGGCGCCAGGCCAGAAAACCGCCGAACACCACCCAGGCCAGGAATGCGAAATGGACGACCATCGTCGCATCGGCCAGGATCCGGTATCCCATACCAGCCAGTGAACCTTTCTCAAGGTGGCGAGGGCAATGGAACCCTCTGGCCCACCCGTATCGTGCTTGCAAAGGAGGGCAACGGCCGTGGAATCGGCGGGCGATCCGCAGCAGGCCCGGGCGGCATATGCCGGCCAGGCATGGCAGCGCGCCGTCACGCTGTTCGCACGTGCAGACGCGGTCACCCCACTGACGCCCGCCGATCTGGAACTGGCGGCCGAGGCCGCCGAGATGTGCGGGCGTGGCGACGAGGCGGTGCGCCTGCTGCGCCGGGCCTATCTGGGGTACGCGGAGTCCGGCGCGATCGGTGCCGCCCTGCGCTGCGGCTACTGGCTGTGCAAGGCGCTCTTCTGGGCCGGCGACCTGGGCCACTCCAACGCCTGGCAGTCCCGCGCCCTGCAACTGGCCGCCACCGCCGGCCCCGAGCCGGAGTGCGGCTACCTGGAGCTGCTCGCCGGTGAGCAGCACCTGCGGGCCGGCCGCCGGGCCGCCCTGCTGGACACCGCCGCCCGGCTGGCCGAGCAGGCCCGCACCGGAGACGACGCCGATCTGCGCGCCGCCGCCGCGATGCTGTACGGGATCGCACTGCTCACCCACGACCAGGTCGACGCCGGGCTGGCCCAGCTGGACGAGGCGATGGTGGCCGCCGTCGACGGCCTGCTCACCGCCCGCGCCACCGGGATGGTCTACTGCGCGGTCATCGGTGCCTGCCAGGACCTGCACGAACTGCGCCGGGCCAAGGAGTGGACCCGGGCACTGGCCGGCTGGTGCGACGCCCAGCCCGAGTTCACCGGCGCGTACCGGGGACTGTGCCGGGTGCACCGGGTCGCCGTGCTGACTCTGACCGGCGGCTGGCCCGAAGCCGTACGCGAGGCCCGGGCCGCCTGCGCGCAGCTCACCGCGGGATACGGCGAGATGGTCGCGGGCGGCGCCTACTACCAGCTGGCCGAGGTGTGCCGGCTGCGCGGGGAGTTCGGCGAGGCCGACCGGGCGTACCGGGAGGCGTTGCGCCGCGGCTGGAACATCCAGCCCGGTCTCGCCCTGCTGCGCCTGGCCCAGGGCCGGACCCGGGCCGCCGAAGCGGGTGTCCGCCGCGCGCTGGCCGAGGCGGACCAGCCGCTGAACCGGGCCCGGCTGCTTCCGGCCGCGGTGGAGATCCTGGTGGCGGCCGGCGACCTGGACGCCGCGGAGCGGTGCGCGGCGGAGCTGACCGCCGTCGCCACCCGGTACGGCACCACCGCCCTCGCCGCGATGGCCGCCCACGCCACCGGTGCGGTACGCCTGGCCGCCGGGCAGGCCGCCACCGCACTGCCGCCGTTGCGCGAGGGCTTCCGGCTGTGGCGGGACCTGGAAGCGCCCTACGAAGCGGCGCGCAGCCAGGCGCTGATCGGCGCGGCCTGCCGCGACCTGGGCGACGACGACGCCGCGGCGATGGAACACGACGCCGCCGAACAGGTGTTCCGCCGGCTCGGCGCGACCCCGGCGGTACGCCGCGCCGAGCCGCACGGCCTCACCTCCCGGGAGCTCGAGGTGATCCGGCTGCTCGCCCAGGGCGGCACCAACCGGGAGATCGCCGGACAGTTGCGGCTCAGCGAGAAGACCGTCGCCCGGCACGTCAGCAACATCTTCGGCAAGCTCGGCGTCGGGTCGCGGACGGCGGTGGCCGCGTACGCGTACGAGCATCGCCTGGTCTGAATTGCCCACCCGCCGCCGGGCGGCTGGGTATTGCTGCCGAAGCGCGCGCCGCGCGCGACGGCGCACGCTGAGCCGATGGAACAGATCGAGACCGTGATCATCGGCGGTGGACAGGCCGGGCTCGCCGCCGGCTATCACCTGCGGCGACGCGGCCGCCCGCACGTCATCCTGGAGGCCGCGCCGCGGATCGGTGACTCCTGGCGGCAGCGCTGGGACTCGCTGCGGCTGTTCACCCCGGCCCGCTACAGCTCGCTGCCCGGCCGCCCGTTCCCGGCGCCGGCCTGGACGTTTCCCACCCGCCTCGAGTTCGCCGACTACCTGGCCGACTACGCCGCCCAGTTCCGGCTGCCGGTGCGCACCGGCGATGCGGTGCGCCGGCTGAGCAGCGACGGCGACGGCTACCAGGTGGACACAACCCATGCCCGGTACGCCGCGCGCAACGTCGTCATCGCCACCGGCTTCGACCGGCTCCCGCGTCTGCCGGACTTCGCCGCCCGGCTCGACCCGCGGGTGCCGCAGCTGCACTCGGCGGACTACCGCGAACCCGGCCAGTTCGGCGACGGGACCGTGCTGGTGGTGGGAGCCGGGAACTCGGGGGCGGACATCGCGCTCGAGCTGGCCCGTACCCATCAGGTGTTGTTGTCCGGGCGGCATCCCGGCCACCTGCCCTGGCGGATCGAACGCGGCCTCACGCCGCTGCTCTGCCCGCTGACCTTCTTCGCCTTCCGGCATCTGCTGACCGTCCGCACGCCGCCGGGCCGGCGGCTGCGGCCGTACGTCTTCGCGCACGGCGGCCCGCTGGTCCGGGTCAAGCCGGCCGATCTCGCCGCCGCCGGGATCACCCGGGTCCCGCGCGTCACCGGTGTCCGCGACGGCCTGCCGCTGCTGGCCGACGGCCGCGCCGTACCGGTCAGCGGCGTCCTCTGGTGCACCGGCTACCGGCCGGATCTGAGCTGGATCGACCTGCCGGGGTTCGGCGGCCCGGAACCGGCGCACCGGCGCGGCGTCGTCATCGGACATCCCGGCCTCTACCTGGTCGGATGGATCTTCCAATACGCCCTGGCGTCATCGATGATCCAGGGCGTCGGCCGCGACGCCGCCCACATCGCGAAACGGATCTCGATTAATTCGATTGCCGGTACCCGGGCCGCGGCTTAGCTTTGTCGTCAACACCGGCCGAGCCGACGGGAAGGAGACGAAGTCATGATGCGCAATTCCGCGATCGCCATGTGGCAGCGTCTCGCCCTGCGCAAGGGCAGCCGACAGCTGCGACGGTGGCGCGATTCAGCCGGATGATCCGGTGATCCTCGCGCCGCCCCTCCTTCCAGGAACGGGCGGCGTTCTTCTTTTACGGGTGTAGCTCAACTGGCAGAGCACCAGCCTCCAAATCTGGCAGATGCGGGTTCGACTCCTGCTGCCCGTGCGCGCGTTACTTGAAAACTCCACAGCGGATCGCACACATGTCCTCGTAGCTCAGTGGATAGAGCACCGGATTACGGATCCGGGTGTCGGGAGTTCGAATCTCTCCGGGGACACGATGTGGCTGTAGCTCGCCGTCCCGGGCCCGAGGCCCGGCAGTCACTCGTTGATGCGGGTTGGTGCAATCTGGCAGCACGTCCGGCTCTGAACCGGAAGGTTGGAGGTTCGAGTCCTCCACCCGCAGCTGCCCGGCCGTCTCCGGCCGGGCCTTCGCCCTCGTGGCCCAACCGGCAGAGGCACCAGGCCGAGGACCTGGACGGTGCGCGTTCGAATCGCGCCGAGGGCACTGTTCCGACGATTTCAACAAGCCCGGGTAGCCCAATTGGCAGGAGGCACGCCGCTCAGAACGGCGGAAGTGCGCGTTCGAATCGCGCCCCGGGTACGCATGGGCTCGTAGCTCATCTGGTAGAGCGCCCGCCTTGCAAGCGGGAGGTGGCCGGTTCGACCCCGGCCGGGTCCACGAAAGGCAAGGGAGAGCTGGCCGAGCGGCCTAAGGCGGCGGATTGCTAATCCGCAGCAGTGGCGTATGCCGCTGCCGAGAGTTCGAATCTCTCGCTCTCCGCATTCCTGTTCCACGTCGCCGTAGCTCAGTGGGAGAGCGCTGCCCTCATAAGGCGGAGGCCGGTGGTTCGAAACCACCCGGCGACACGTGCCGCTAGCTCAATTGGCAGAGCTGCTGACTCTTAATCAGTAGGTTCGGGGTTCGACTCCCCGGCGGCGCACTCAAGGTCGCGGTGGGTATCTGTACGGCAGCGTGGGCCGGCCCGCGTGCGTTGGCCAATATCTATCAGTTGGGGTGGCCGGTTACCGTTGGCCCGGCGACGTAGTCGACGGCGTCTCGAGCGGCGTCTCGAGCGGTAAAGAAAAGACCGGCGGCCCGATCAACGGTCCGCCGGTCCCGTGGCACGGGCCGGTAGGCGCCGGATCGTACCACTTACTCCAGCCGACCATCTCACTGTTCGCCGGAGTCGAGTGCCAGGTTACATGATCAAACTGTGCAGTCGGAACTGGTCAGATCGACGAATGTGCAACTATGGCGACAGATGGGGATCCCTCGATCGGACGACTCCCCTTGCGTCTGACCGAAGAGCTAACGATAACCCGATTTCGGAATCAAAAGGCTCAATCGTGCCTATCGGGCAATCGGACCTCGTGTGCGATTGCCGCGGAGTGGGGGCTGGTTATCTACGGCGATGCCCCACTACCGTGAAAGAAGACACGTTGCGTAGCCAAAGGAGAACTCTTCGTGCCAGGGCGGTGGATGGCGTACCTCAAGCCCCATCCCGGGCTCGACGAAGATCTCCGCCGGATCGGTGACCATGCCGAGGCCGGTTGGATTGAGCTTTGCACCTGGGACTGGTCGGAGCGTCCGATGTGCGAGGGCTTCACTGTGGACGATCTCCTGATGGGCCTGTGGCTGCCCAACACCGGTAAGGACGGCCTGCGATGCGGCATCCTCTTCCGCTTGATCGAATTACAGAGAGTAGAAGTCGGATTGGCTTTGCATGCGTTTGAGGCCGATTTCGATCACTACGCTGAGCAAGCCACCGACTTGGGGATCCCCGCCGAAGCGGTTAAGACAGCAACCTTCAGGTATACCACGTGGGTCCGGCAACTCGTGGATGAACGACCGAATGACGTTTAGCTAAAAGAGGCAGAAATGCTCTTAGGCCTTCCTAACAGGCCATGCAGGTGACAGTATCGGTTAGGACCGATGTGGCCACGGGGGGCCCAACCGGGACGGGAGAGATCGCCGTGAGCGATACGTCTAGCAAGAGGGACAGTGCAGTCTCCGACGCCCTTGTAGCCTCCGACGCACTTTTAACAATCAGCAAAGCCCAATTGGAGTCGCTTCTACAGACGCAGTGGGCTGAGCAGAACGCGATGGTGCGCCGCCGGCTCAGAGACGCACAAACTCGAGCTGACGTCGAGGACGCCCGTACCCGTCGGTGGCTGGCTTGGACTCTTGCTCTGGTGCGGAAGCAGCGAGGTGTCACCCAGACGGAACTCGCGCGAAGGACCGGCACTCACCAGTCCGCTATTTCGGATATCGAGCAGGGGCAAATCGACTTCCGGCTTTCGACGATCCAGAAGATTGCTCGGGCGCTCGGCGTGACGCTGGAAGTCCACCTGCGCAGCGACTCCTGGACGAGTCTCTATTCCTGGACGCAGCGGTCGTGGCCTTACGACTCTTCGGTAAGGCAGGCCAAGGTCATCGAGAGCCCCGACGTCAAGGAACTCCGCAGCGGCCTGCCCCCTCGCCAGCGCGCCGGACCGCAGGACGAGGGCGAGCCCGAGGCCGGCCCCAGTTCCGTGGTGAACCCCGCCGTCGTCGAGCTCGAGGGCAATCAATATCTCAGCGGTGAAGACCTCGTCGAGATGGCGATCTCGCGGGTTTCGAGTGCTTCTGCCGAGGTGAGTGACGTTGCCTAAGGGCGTGGAAGATCCACGCGTGATCTCCGACGGAGTGGCCGCCAAGTCCTCCATCGTTGATCTCAGGATGACTCACTTGAGTACCGATCTTCTGGTTCGTAGCCCGGTTCGGCCGCTCAGTGTCGGTTCACAGGTCGTTATTCCGGTGATATCCCGGGCGTCTGATGGGGTCTTCTCCTACCATGCCACGTACGAGTTGGACGTAAGAGACCATCGAGACCGAAAAGTTTTGAACGCGACCATCACGATGAGCGCGGTGTTCCAGATTGCGGACGAAAGTGTGTCCGACGCGGCTCTGCAGGCATTCGCTGAGTACGGTGCGCTCGATGTGGTGCACCCGTACATGCGAGAGATACTCCATAACCTCACCAACAGGATGGGTATTCCGTCGCTTCTGCTCGACGTCAAGCCTCCGCTCGGATCACGTCTCAGGAATTAGAGTCAAAAGGAGAGGCCGGAATGAATTCCGGCCTCTCCGCATCTGCTTATTATTTACGCGCCTTTCGCCGGAGCAGTTTGCTGAGGACGCCGAAGGCGAGAGCGCAGACCCCTAGCGTCACGCTCAAGCGGTGGTGTCCGCCGACGAAAAGGAGAATTGCTGAGGCGCCGTGTGCCAGGAGGCCGAGGTCGTGCAAGGCGCGGATGGTTCGAGCGAATCGCTGAGTATTGCAGTGGGGTGCGTTGATGATGTTCACGGTCAGACGGAGCGTAATGCTGATCAGCGCGACGGCTAGTTCGGCCTGACCAACATGAGCGACCGCGCCGAGCATGGTCATGGCGCCGTCGGCGATGTAGCTCCCTGACTGAAGGCGGTTTGCGGCGCGGCTTCCGTGGACCTTGAAAAGTTGCCGTAGAGTCGCTAACCAGCGGCGTGGATCAATCGGGGCCACGACGGACCCCTCCTTTCAACTCCGAGCGTCGTGAGATGGCCGGCTGTAGTTGTGGCGTGACCGACGCTCTTGATTTGCGGGTGCATTGCCGATCTTTGTGCCCTGTCGTTGCCTAAGCGTCAGGGCCTGATCTTGGCCGTGTTGGGTCATCAATCCTTTCGCATCAGTCTTGACCCATGAGTACGGTAGCACCACGCATCCCAATGCAAGCGAAAGAGCGCCTGCGCTAGGTTCACTGTTCCTGTGAACTTGCTGAATGCGTGTGTCATTTACCCACAATTCGGACACATCTCGCACTCTTTGTGAGTCATTCTCGATTCGATCATGCGAGCAATATGCCCGAAACATGAAACGGGTCATATAGCGTATGTAGGGCATTCTCGGTCGAGAGGTAAATGGATCTTGTATTTTTGTCGTCACCCCGCGTGTAACTGAAGCATTGCCGATAGACCGCCATAAGATCGCAATCACGAATGACGATCAGCCGCGCGTACCGCGGACCTGAATCTTAATCATGAACGTTAATCTTGATTGCGTTCCCGGCGTTATCGAGGTGCGGGTCGTCGCGCGCGTAGCTTTTCGACAGGCTTGAGCGGCCTGCGCGAGTCAGAAGAAGCGCTCCGGCCTGGGTCGCCCGAATGATCAGCGCTTCCCGGCGACGGTGCGAACCTCGTCAACCTGGCGAGGATGTGGCGCCCTGGTCCGTCGGCCTCGTGCGCGGGGTGATCACGCATACTGCCGTCCGGTGTGGACCGGCCACGATCCCGCTGCCGCGGGGGTGAGACCAAGTTCTTACCGCGAGGTCGCCATGGGTGGCGTCGCCTACAGCGCGACAATCCCGCCTCGCGGCGTCTGGGCCCTGCTTCCGGTCGGGGTCGCGTGTGCGATGGGGACGTTGTTGAAGGCGGCGTCGCTTCGCCGTTTGCACTCCAGGACGGCGGCGAAAGGCCGCCCGATCCGGCCCTGGACGCCTGCCGCTGTGTGGCGCTGCTCCAGCCGTCCTGGACGGCATGCGCTGCCCGTCTCGGCCACCTGACCGTAGACGTCGGTCGCCGTGAAGTGAGGCGGGAAAGCGACCGGCTCCGGCCCGTCGTGCTCAGCCGCTTTCGCGATGAAGAGGTCGCGGCTCACCGTTCCCAAGCCGGCGAGAACGTGCAGCAGCGCAACCGCCAGCAGCTCGCCGAGCCGGATGTGCATCGTTCCCCCCGCCGTGGTGATCGCTTCAGCGAAGCCGTACCCGGGACGCCCATTGCTATGCCGCAAGTGCACATGCGACATCTTGTCGTATGACGGCAGGCCGGTCAAGACTACGGCTTTCATTCATCCGCAGTGCCTTGCCTGCCCGGCGCGGCAGGACGATTCTGCGGGTGAGACCGCTCGAAGGAGGTGCGCCGTGGGCAAGGTCGTCGCCGCCCTGTCCATGTCGCTGGACGGCTTCGTCGCCGACGAGTACGACAGCGTCGCCCCACTGTTCGGCTGGTACCAGAACGGGGACGTCGAAGTACCCAGTGCCGATCCGCGGTGGACGTTTCATATGACCGAGGCGAGCGCCCGGTTCCTGCGCCGTGCGCTGACCGAGTGCGGCGCGCTGATCTGCGGCCGGCGGCTGTTCGACCGTACCGACGGGTGGGGCGGCCGGCATCCGCTGGGCTGCCCGGTCTTCGTGGTGAGCCACAGCATCCCGGCCGGCTGGCCACGCGGCGGCTCGGCGACCACGTTCTATCCCGACCCGATGGCCGCCCTGGACGCCGCACGAGCCGAAGCCGGCGACCGGATCGTCGGAGTCTCCACGCCGACCCTCACCCGTCTGTACCTTGACGCCGGCCTCCTCGACGAGCTCACCGTCTCTCTGGTGCCGGTGTTGCTGGGCGAAGGCGTCGGCTTCTTCGACACGCTCACCGTGGCGCCGATCCACCTCTCCGACCCGCAGATCATCGCCGGGTCGGGCGTCACCCACCTCACCTACCAGGTCATGCGGTAGTCGCCGTACTCCGCTCCAGCTTTTCCAGGAACCGGAAGAAATGCGGATCGAACCGCGCCGGATCGGCCGAGCGCAGCTCGGCCGGCGACCACCAGCGCACACCGTGAAACTCACCCTGATCCGGGGTCAAGGTCTGATCAGACCGCAGATCGAGTACGAACCACAGGCTCACATCGGTGTGCCCCGCATCCATCCCGACGGTGCGGGTGACGGTCAGGAAGAGCGGCTCCCCGACCGGGACCGTGCTCACGCCGAGCTCCTCCTCGGCCTCGCGCACCGCGGTGACCGCCGGATGCTCGTCCACCTCGACGTGCCCGCCCGGAGGCAGCCACAGCCTGGCGTTGATGTGGTCCACCAGCAGGACCGCCCCGGTGGCCGGGTCGACCGGCACCACGTACGACACCAGGTGCTGTGCCGGCGTGGCCGGCTTGACCCGCCGGAACACATCGTCGGTGCTGAGCAGCCAGGTCCGCGCGTGCGCCCGGTGCTCGGCCTCCAGATTGTCGCCCGGCTCGCACGCCGACACCATTTCGTAAACCACCGCCACCGAGGGACGCATCCGAGCATGATGGCATCCCCACCGGCCGCACGGGCGCACTGACGCGCTGCCTGCACAATTGCCACCATGATCGTACGCATCACGCCGCTCACCGACCCGGCCCGCAGCTCGTCCGGCCACCGCCTGGCCTGGCTCGCCACCGAAGCCGACGGCCGCCCGCTGGGCACCGCCTTCCTACGGGTCCCCGCCGACGGCGGCGTTGCCGACCTGGAGCTGCGGGTGCACCCGGCCGAACGCCGATCCGGCGTCGGCACCCAGCTGCTGAACGCGGCCACCGAGGCCGCCGCCGGCCTGAACCTGGACGGCGTGCTCACCGAGCCGGTACAGGAGGGCAGCGAGGGCGACGAATTCTGCCGGGCGCGTGGGCTGCGGCGGGTGCTCGCCCTGACCTACACCCGCCTGGTGCTGAATCCCGCCATCACAACCCCGGACGGCACGGCGCCGGGCATTGCCACCTCTGGCGCGGCGGCCGCGGCGCCCGCCGGCGCGGCATCGAGCGATCCCGTGCTGGGCCGGTCCCAGGTCGGCCAGCCGGTGGATGGGTACCGGTTGGTGCACTGGGAGGGCACGGTTCCGGACGAGCTGGCGGAGACGTTCGCGCGCTCCCGCCGGGCCATGGACGACATGCCGATGGACGATGCCGGCTACACGCCGCAGCCGTGGGACGTGGCGCGCCTGCACGCGATCGCCGAGGCGGTCGCCAAGCGCGGCGAGATCCTCTGCACAACGGCAGCGGTCACCGCCGACGGGGAGATCGCCGGATTCACCGAGCTGGTGGTGGCCAGCGACGGCAAGGGCGACGGCCAGCACTACGGCACGGGCGTGCTGCCGGAACACCGCGGCCGAGGCCTGGCCCGCTGGATGAAAGCCGAGGCGATCGCACTGGCGCGGGTCCGCTTCCCGAACCTGGAAGGCCTGCTCGCCGACACCGCCGACAGCAACACCGGTATGCGGCGGATCAACGACGAGCTCGGCTATCGCCCCGTCTACCGCAGCTGCCTCTACCAACTCGACCTCACCCGGTCCTGACCGTCGCACTTGCTTTGAGCCGCCAGCTACGGAACGGAATGCAGCGTTCCGCTTCGGCGGCGGCCTCGCGGCTGGGGCGAGAGTGACCTGAGCGATCGGGACTGAACGGAACGAAGCGTTCCGGTCTGTGGCGCGAGTGCAACGCGGCGTGAACCGCCGGCGGTAAAGGCGTTGACGGCCGCGGGAGCATGACGGGGTGCGTGACTTCCAAGGTCTTATCGAGGAAGCGACCACCGCCGACGTGTCGGGGTGGGACTTCGGGTGGCTGGACGGGCGGGCGACCGAGGAACGACCGCCGTGGGGCTATGCGCGGCAGCTTGCCGATCGCCTGCCGCGTGCCGAGGCCGCGCTGGATCTGGATACCGGCGGTGGGGAGATCATCGCGGGCGTGCCGGAGCTGCCGTCGCGGATGGTGGTCACCGAGGGGTGGCAGCCCAATGTGGAGCGCGCCCGGCGGTTGCTGGAGCCGCGTGGCGTCGAGGTGGTGCCGGTGGAGCAGGGCGCGCCGCTCCCCTTCGCGGATGGGGCGTTCGACCTGGTGTCGAGCCGGCATCCGGTGGCTCCGGCCTGGGGCGAGATCGCGCGGGTGCTGCGGAGCGGCGGGACCTACTTCGCGCAGCATGTCGGGCCCGCGTCGGCGTACGAATTGATCGAATTCTTTCTGGGGCCGCTGCCGCGGGAAGATCTGGACCGCGATCCGCATCGCGAGGCCGCGGCGGCCCGCGCTGCCGGTCTGGAGGTGGTGGCACTGCGCACCGTGCGGTGCCGGATGGAGCTCTTCGACGTCGGTGCAGTCGTCTACTTGCTGCGCAAGTGCGTCTGGTGGGTGCCGGGCTTCAGCGTCGAGCGGTACCGGGACCGGCTTGCGGAGCTCGACGCGCGCATCCGGGAGCATGGGCCGTTCGTCGCTCACTCGAGCCGCACCCTGTTCGAGGCGGTGAAGGGCTGAGGAAGGGGCCCGGTACTCGGTGAGTACCGGGCCCCCGGGTGTTACGCCGCCGGGCGGTAACCGGCCGGGCGGCTGGTGAACGTGCCCCGCCCGTGGGTCCGGCTGCGCAACCTGGTCGCGTACCCGAACAGCTCCGCCAGCGGCACGATCGCGGTGACCGCGCGTACGCCCGAATCCGTCACCTGGCCGCGCCGCGCGGCCAGATCGCCGAGCACCGCGCCGAGCGCGTCCGTGGGCGCGCTCACGGTGACCTCCGCGACCGGCTCGAGCAGTTCGAGCGTGGCGGCGCGCAGCGCGGCCCGCAGGCCGAACCGTCCCGCCGCCCGGAACGCCATCTCCGACGAGTCCTTCACATGCGTCTGCCCGTCGGTGAGTGTGACCCGCAGCCCGACCACCGGGTGACCACCTAGCGGACCGCCGGCGAGGGCTTCGCGGCAGCCGGCCTCGACCGCACGGACGTACTCGGCCGGCACCCGCCCGCCGGTCACCGCCGAGACGAACTCGAAGCCGGTGCCGCCGAGCGGCTCGACGTCCAGCACGACGTGCGCGAACTGGCCCGCGCCACCGTCCTGTTTGACGTGCCGGTAGACCAGGCCGGTGACGCCGGCCACGACCGTCTCGCGGAACGCCACCTGGGGTGCGCCCGTGGTCACGGCCAGGCCGGTCGCCTGGCGCAGCTTCTCCACGGCCACCTCCAGGTGCAGCTCGCCGAGTCCGGAGAGCAACGTCTGACCGGTTTCGGCGTCCGTGCGTACGGTCAAGGATGGATCCTCCTCGACCAGCGCGGCGAGCGCGCCCGGCAGGCGTTGCGCCTCGGCGCGCGTGCGCGCCTCGACCGCGACCGAGACCAGCGGCTCGGCCGCCTGCGGCGCCTCCAGCAGCACGGGGTGCTGCCTGGTGGAGAGCGTCGTGCCGGCCTTGGCGGCCTTCACTCCGGCGACGGCGACGATGTCGCCGGCCACCGCACGGTCGATGTCGGTGTGCCGGTCGGCCTGCACCCGCAGGATGCGGGAGATGCGTTCGGTACGCCCGGCGCCCGCGTCCCACACGGTGTCCCCCTTCGTCATCGTGCCGTCGTAGACGCGCAGGTAGGTGAGGCGTTCCCGGCGCTTGAACACCAG
Organism: Actinoplanes aureus; assembly: GCF_015704865.1. Lineage (GTDB taxonomy): Bacteria > Actinomycetota > Actinomycetes > Mycobacteriales > Micromonosporaceae > Actinoplanes > Actinoplanes aureus. Next base: position 29,194 of record NZ_JADQTO010000006.1, read on the forward strand.
CGCCGCCAGGTCACCTCCCGGGTCTCCGGTCGGGGCCGGCAGGTAGTCGACCACCGCGTCGAGCAGCTGTTCCACGCCGATGTCGCGGTAGGCGGAGCCGCAGAGCACCACCACCGCCTCACCTTTCGACGTCAGGTCGCGCAACGCGGATCTGAGCGTCGCGTCCGACATGTCGTCCAGCTCTTCCAGTGCGCCGGGATGCCGCGACGCGACCTCCTCCTCCAGCAGCCGTCGTGCCGCGGCGACCGTCGGCGGAGGTTGATCGACCAGGTCGATCACGCCGGAGAAGCCGCCCTCCCGGCCGACCGGCACCTGCACCACGAGCGGAGTGACGTCCAGTTTGTCGCGGATCGAGGCGACCGCCGCGTCGAGGTCGGCGCCGGCCCGGTCGAGCTTGTTGACGAAGGCGATCCGTGGCACCTGATAGTGGTCCGCCTTGCGCCAGACCGCCTCGGACTGCGGTTCGACTCCGGCGACACCGTCGAAGACCGCGACCGCCCCGTCGAGGACGCGCAACGAGCGCTCCACCTCGTCGGAGAAGTCGACGTGACCCGGCGTGTCGATCAGGTTCAGCCGGTGGTCGTTCCAGTCGCAGCTGACCGCCGCCGCGAAGATGGTGATGCCACGGTCGCGCTCCTGCGGATCGAAGTCGGTGACGGTGTTCCCGTCGTCCACCCGGCCGCTCTTGTAGGTGGCGCCGGTGGTGAACAGGATCCGTTCGGTCAGGGTGGTCTTGCCGGCGTCGACGTGCGCGAGGATGCCGATATTGCGGACATTCATGATCTGTGGGTCTTTCCTGCATGATCGGACGATGGACGGCGCCGACCCGCCTCGCTGTCAGAGAGCGAGGTCAGGAACGTCCAGCCCCGGTGGCGCGGCCGGGGCCGGGCACACCAGACACGAGGATCAACTCGAAACGCGACACCGGGATGACGACGGCGATGCGGTAACGCACGGCGGTGTCTCCCTCCTGGTCGCGATGATGGGGGAGAGGCTATGCGGGCATGATCGCGCTGTCGATCGGTTTTCTGCTCCTCGTCCGGATCTGGAACTACACCGGGCCGCGCTGGGCGCAGCCGATCACCGGGCCGCTTGCCGCGGCCCTGCTGGTCCTGCTGGTCCTGCTCTCCGGGCTCACTCCCGCTGAGGCGGGACTCACCCTTTCCGGTTCGGGGTACGCGCTGAGCGGCGTCACCGCTATCGCGGCGGGGTACGGGCTGGCGCTGCTGATCCGCCCCGCCCGCCGTGCCCTGGCCGCCGCCGACCACCCGCGACCGGTTTTCACCGCGTTCGTCGGCGTACCGCTGGCCACGGTGACCTTCGAGGAGGTGGCGTTCCGCGGGGTCCTGTGGGGGCTGATCGCCCGCGACCATGGTCCGATCTGGGCCACCGGAGTCACCGCGGTGCTCTTCGGCCTTTGGCATCTATCACCCCAATCGGATGTACGAGAGAACCTCGGAACAGTGGCGTTCACCACGCTGGCCGGAATCGCCCTGGGTGAGCTGCGACACGTCACCGGCGGCCTGCTCGCACCCTTCGCGGTGCACTGGGCGGCCAATGGCCTGGGAATTCTCGTATCCGCAAGGGTCTCGGGTATACCGCGTGACCAGGCGGGACGGTCCGGCCGGCCGGAAGAAAAGGGGCGGTGAAGCCGGGGACGCATGGTTAGGCTCACGGCGTGCATCCCGGGCGGTTGCCGTAGCCGCGTTGGGGGGAGATGGCTGGCGACCCGGATGTGATCTGATCGACGATCATGCCGCGTACGGACCGTGCGCGGCCGCTCGGCGTTTTCGCCCAGCTTCCCAGGAGTATCGCTGTGAGCAGTCAACCAGAGGCGGCACCGGCCAAGCTCGACGCCGCCGTTTTCAAGATCGCCGGGGTCGTGGTTCTCGGCGCGATCATGTCGATCCTCGACATCACGGTGGTCAGCGTCGCGCTGCCCACGTTCCAGGTCGAGTTCAACGCGACCTACGCCGAGGTCGCCTGGACGATGACCGGCTACACGCTGGCGCTCGCCACGGTCATCCCGTTGACCGGTTGGGCGGCTGACCGGTTCGGGACGAAACGCCTCTACATGACGGCGCTCGTCCTGTTCACCCTCGGCTCGGTGCTGTGTGCCACCGCCGACAGCATCGGCCAGCTCATCGGATACCGGGTGCTCCAGGGCCTGGGTGGCGGCATGCTGATGCCGCTCGGCATGACGATCATGACCCGGGCGGCCGGACCGGAGCGGATCGGCCGGCTGATGGCCGTGCTGGGCGTTCCGATGCTGCTCGGCCCGATCGGTGGCCCGATCCTCGGTGGCTGGCTGATCGACGTCGCCAGCTGGGAGTGGATCTTCCTGATCAACCTGCCGCTCGGCATCGCCGCGCTGGTCTACGCGCAGTTCGTGCTGCCCAAGGACAACCCGGAGCCGTCCGAGTCGTTCGACTTCATCGGCATGCTGATGCTCTCGCCGGGTCTGGCCCTGTTCCTCTTCGGTGTCTCCTCCCTTCCGGAGGAGGGCACGATCAGCGCCACCAGGGTGTGGCTGCCGATGCTCGTGGGCGGGCTGCTCGTGATCGGGTTCGTCCTCTACTCGTTCAAGCCCGCGCACCCGCTTCTCGACCTGCGCCTGCTGCGCAACCGCAACCTGACCGTCGCGTCGATCACGCTCGCCGTGTTCACCGTCGCGTTCATGGGTGCCGGTCTGCTCTTCCCGAGCTACTTCCTGCAGGTGCGGGGCGAGTCGACGCTGGACGCCGGTCTGCTGATGGCCCCGCAGGGCATCGGCGCCATGGTCACCATGCCGATCGCGGGCATGCTTGCCGACAAGGTGCCGGTGGGCCGGACCGTGCCGTTCGCGCTGCTGTTCATCGCGGCCGGCTTCTTCACCTTCACCCAGGTGGGCACCGACACGTCGTACGTGCTGCTGTGCGGTTCGCTGTTCGTGATGGGTCTGGGCATGGGCGGCACGATGATGCCGATCATGACTTCGGCGTTGCGCACGCTCACCAACCACGACGTGGCCCGCGGCTCCACCCTGCTGAACATCCTGCAGCAGATCGCCGGCTCGGTCGGTACGGCCGTCATGTCGGTCATCCTGACCAGCGCGCTCAACGACTCGCCTACGGTCCCCGGCGTGACCAACCCGCAGAACGGCGAGCCGATGACCGAGGCCGGCCTGGCCATCGCCGCCCAGCAGAACCCGGCGATCGCCCAGGGAGCGCCTCCGGGCCTGCTGGAACAGGGCCTGCAGTTCGCGGCCGACTCGTTCGCCAGCACCTTCATGGTGGGCTTCGTGCTGGTCTTGCTCACCCTCATCCCGGCGTTCTTCCTGCCGCGGAAGAAGGAGGAGTCGCACTTGCTGGACGACCAGGGGACCAAGGCCGCCCCGGTCGTGCTGCACTGACACACCGCCCGGCGCGGGGTGGGCGGATGACGCCCATCCCGCGCCGTGTTCTTTTCCGGAGCCGGGGTCAGGCGGGGCTGGTGCTGGCGGCGTTCTCCGGTGGCACCGTCGTCCTGGGCCGCGGTTCGCGCAGTGCCCAGCGGCGGGCCAGATAGGTCGCCCCGGCCAGGGCTCCCAGCACTATCGCGATCTCGCTGAACACGACCGTCGTGGCGAGGCTGTAGTCGAAGGCGTATCCGAAGGCCATCACCACGGGCGTGATCAGCAGGCCGGTCAGCGGCCACAGCACGGCGATCGCGTTGGCCGTCTGCCGGATCCGGGCCACCTCCCGCATCCGCACCCGGACCGTGATCACCGCGCCCAGGACCACGATGGCGGCGGGGATCCCGTAGAAGACGCCGACGGTCAGCTGAACCGGGACATCGAACGCCGGCGGTTTGTCGAACATCCGGATCATCAGCGGGTAGAGCAGCGCGAACACCGCGTATCCGGCGGTGGCGCCGAGGGCCGCGCCGACCAGGGCGGTGCCGAGCAGCCGCGGGTACTCCGGGTGGCTGCGCGGCACCCCGGACTCGTCGGCCAGCCGCCGGGCGAAGTCCCCGACGTCCGGACCGATCAATTGATCCGGGCCGGCGCCCTCGGCGACCGCGGCCTCCAGGTCGGCGCGCAGGTCGGCGGCGAGAGCGGCCCGATCGGCGGAACGCACCCCGTAGGCCTGCCAGGCCCGGTCGGCGGCGGTCAGCACGCTGTCGATGGTCTCCACGGTCAGCTCCTCGGGGAGGGGTCGGATGCGGCCAGAACCGCGGCGACGGTGTCGGCGAACCGCGTCCACTGCTTCTGCCAGGCGTCGAGGCGTACCTGGCCGGCCTCGGTCAGCGCGTACACCTTGCGGGGCGGGCCGGCCGGGCTGGCCTGCTGCTCGTCGGCGACCAGGCCGAGCCGGCGCATCCGGGTCAGCAACGGGTAGACGGTGCCGTAGCTGACCGCCCCGAACCCGGCCGCCTCCACCCGCCGCACCAACTCGTATCCGTGCGCGGGCGCGCCGGCCAGCAGCGCCAGCAGGCACATGTCCAGCGCGCCGCGCAGCAGCTGGGTATGCCGCTCGGCGTCGTCGGTCTCTATCATGCGACGCATAATAGCTGACTATTAGGCGCCGCGATATACCGCTTGCGGCATCCGGTTAGGGTCGCGGTCATGACGGGGCTTCTCGGATCGGGCCGGGAGGCCGACGTCTACGCCCTCGACGAGGGCCGGGTGCTGCGCCGCTATCGCGGCGGCGGCGACGTGACCGCCGAGGTGGAGATCATGGCGTACGTCGCACGCTTCGACTTCCCCGTGCCGCGGGTGTACGAGTCACGCGGCGCCGACATGGTCCTGGAGCGGCTCGACGGTCCCACGCTGGCCGCGGCGGCCGTCACGGGCGAGGTGACCGTCTCTGAGTCGGCCGGCCTGCTCGCCGATCTGCACCGGCGGTTGCACGACCTCCCGGCCCGGACCGGCCGCGACCCGGGGGATCGGATCCTGCATCTGGATCTGCACCCGGAGAACGTCATGCTGACCGCGCGCGGACCGGTCGTCATCGACTGGCGCAACGGCACCGAGGGACCGCCGGACCTCGACCTGGCGATCTCCGCGCTCATCCTGGCCGAGGTCGCCGTCGACCGGACGCATGCCCTCGCCCAGCCCGCCGGAGCGCTCCTCGCCGAGTTCCTGCCGCTGGCCGGTGGCGACCCGCTGTCCATCCTGGACCGCGCTCTCGACGTACGCCGCAAGCAGCTCGCCGGTGAGCAGCCGGCACAGCTCGCCGAGGCTGCGGCGTACGTCACCAGCTGCCGCTGAACGCCCGGTTTTTGTCAGAGGTGGATGGCAGCATCCCCTGCATGCATCACGTCGAACACGGATCCGGGATCCCGGCCCTCGCCCTGCACGGGTGGACTGTCGACCACCGCCTCATGCTCGGCTGCCTCGAGCCGGTCTTCGCCACCCGGCCAGGCTTCCGCCGCCTCTATCCGGATCTGCCCGGCATGGGCGGCTCGGCCGCTCCGCCCTCCATCGCGAGCTCCGACGACATGCTCGCCGCCGTGCACGACTTCATCGACGACCACCTCGGTGACACGCCGTTCCTGCTGCTCGGCGAGTCCTATGGGGGATATCTGGCGCGGGCGCTCGCCCACGACCGGCCCGCGCAGGTGCGTGGCCTGGCGCTGATCTGCCCGGTCGGCACCGCCCTGCCGCGCGACCAGCGCGACCTGCCGGAGCACCGGGTGCTGCGCCGCGACCCTGATCTGCCGGCCGGCGACGACGCCCGGTCGACCGCGGAGTTCGAGTCCATCTCGGTGGTGCAGACGGCGGAGACCCGACAGCGGTTCGGCGATGAGATCTGGTCCGGCCTGGAGGCCGCCGATCGCACCGCGACCGAGCGGATCGGCCAGCGTTACGCGCTCACCAAGGAGCCGGAGAACGGCGTTCCCTTCACCCGCCCGACGCTGATCCTGGCCGGCCGCCAGGACAGCATCGTGGGCTATGCGGAGCAGTTCGCCCTGCTCCCGCACTATCCGCGGGCGTCGTTCGCGGTGCTCGACGTGGCGGGACACAACCTGCAGATCGAGCAGCCGGCCCTCTTCGGCGCCTTGACCGGCGAGTGGATCGATCGCGCGATGACGGAGTGGGACAGCTGATGCCGCCGGAGCACGGGTCGTCATCCGATGGTGACCACCCGTGCCCAGGCCGGCGGACGCTCCAGAAATCCGGCTTTCCGCCGGCGGAAGAGCCCGACGACCGTGCGGCACGGAGGTGGTGTGCCCGGCCACGGGGTCTCCCCGTCGGTCAGTGCGACGATCACGTCGGGGCGCGGTGTGCTCCGCAGTGCCTTCTCGAAGCCGGCGCGCAGATCCGTTCCGCCGCCGCCTACCAGCGGGATCCCTTCCGCCTGGCACAGCGACGCCGTCGTCTGGGCGGCGGCGTCGCAGGAGATCACGGTCACCGAGTCACGGCGGCCACCCACCGCCCGCCCGATCGCGGCCACCTCCAGCAGGGCACTGCCCAGCTCGGCGTCGCTGACCGAACCGGAGGTGTCGATGACCACGCACACCCGCGGTGGTCGCCGTCGCAGGCTGGGCAGGACCACGCCGGGCAGGCTGGCCGACCGGCGGGCCGGCCGCGCGTAGGAGTAGTCGCCGCCCGAACCCGATCCGGAGGCCGCCGACCGTACTGCCGCGCCCAGCAGGTCGCGCCAGGGCTGCGGCGGGTGGAACACCTCGTCGGCCCACCGCTTCCAGCCCGCCGGCACACTCCCCGGCGGACCCTGCATGCCCCGGGCCACCCGGAACCGGATCGCGTCCTGCTCCTCGCGGGTGAGCCCGTCCGCACCGGCTTTCCCGAGATCCCACGGCCGGCCGAAGCCGTCGGCGCCGCTGCCGCAATCCAGCCAGGCCCAGCACTGGGCGTGTCCGCCGAGCGTGAACCGGCCGAGGTACTGCTCCATCAGCAGGTCCTCCGGCAGGTTCAGCGACTTCGGCTGGGCGGCGTCCGCCGGCCAGGGCAGCCCGTCGCCGTACACGTCGTCGTTGATCTCGAAGTCGGCGGCGATGTTCATCCGCAACCGCTCGCCGGGCCCGTCCCGGCCCGAGCGCGCCGCGTAGCGGTCGCCGCGCCCGTGGTGATCACGCAGGAGATGCGACACCTCGTGCACCCACACCCCGGCCAGGTCCGCAAGCGGCGTCCGCGCCACGAATCGAGGTGAGATGTAACAGCGCCAGTGCGCGTCCACGGCCATCGTCGGCACCCGGGACGACTCCACCGGCTCCAGCGCGAACAGCGCCGTCGCCAGGTAGGGCCGGGCCCGGGTCGCGTACAGGCGGGCCGCGAACAGCTTCTCCCGATCCAGTTCCGCGAGCCCGCTCATGCCGCGGCCCGCTGCGACAGCGTCACCGCGCTGCCCAGCCGTTCCATCGTCACCGGCACCTCCCACCCGTCCCGGCGCAGCTGGGCCAGAGTGGACGCGGGCACGACGACCAGGTCCGGTGCTCCGGTGTCGAGCGCCCGGGCGAGCACCGTCCAGGCGGCCTCCCAGCGGGACCGTTCCGGTCGTCTCCGGACCGCCTCCACCACACCGTCGAGCACCGCCTGACGCAGGTCGCCGCGCTCGGGCAGCACAGCCGACGCCGGGTCGGCCAGCAGGTTCTCGGGGTCCGGCAGGTCGAGCCGGTCCAGCGCGGCCAGCAGTTCCAGCCCGGGTCCGTCGCCGACGGTGCCGCGTACCAGCATGGAGAGCGCGTCCCGGGAGGCGCCGGCCGCGGTGCCGAACGCCAGCAGCCGCAGGGTCATCTCCCAGCTGCGCGGCGACGGCCAGGGCCCGCCGCGCCGGGTCTCGCTGGTCGGCAGCTGGTGCACCAGGGCGGGCCGGGTGCTCAACAGGCCGCACACCGCCCGCCTGGCCAGGGCCACCGCGTCCGGCAGCCGTCCGGCGTCGAGCCGGGGCAGCGCCGCCCGGGGCCAGGTGCCGCCGAGCCCGCGGACCACCACATCGTGGTCGAAGCCCCACTGGAGATGCACGAACCGGTTGGCCAGCGGCGCGCTGAGCTCCCAGCCGTCGGCGGCGGAGGCCCGCGGGTTGGCGGCGGCCACGATCCGGATGCCGGGCGGCAACCGCAGCGCGCCCACCCGGCGCTCCAGGACCACCCGCAGCAGCGCGGCCTGTACCGCGGGCGGTGCGGTGGAGAGCTCATCAAGAAAGAGCAGACCCGTTCCGGTACGCGCGAGGCGCACCGCCCAGTCCGGCGGCGCCATCGGTACACCCTGGACAGCGGGATCGTCCCCGACCACCGGTAGCCCGGCGAAGTCCGACGGCTCGTGCACGCTGGCGATGACGGTGGTCAGGGGCAGGCCGAGGGCGCCGGCGAGCTGGTTGAGGGCGGAGGTCTTGCCGATGCCCGGTTCACCCCAGAGCAGTACCGGCAGGTCCGCGCTGACGGCGAGGGTGAGCGCCTCCAATTGGGTGTCCGGGCGGGGTTCGGTGGCGGTGTCGCCGAGCAGCGCCAGCAGGTCGGCGGCGACGTCGAGGTTTCCGGCGGTGGACAGAGTCATGGTCAAGTTCGATCACCTTGGCTTTCGTCGGGCGCCGTTCGCGGCGCTGGTGTCCGGAGGGCACTAGTCCGGCCCGCTCGGCGGGCCGGAGCGGGTCAGCGATTGATCGCCTGGCGGGGCCGGGAGCGCACATCGCGCCGCCGGCGGACTTCCTGTTCGTGCCGGGGCGGGCCGAACCCGGTGAACCCGGCCCGGAACATGCCGTGCGTCAGGCGCCGGAGCGCGGCCGTCTCCAACTCGTCGCGCAGCGCACCGTCGCGCAGCAGCGCGTCCGGACCGAGCAGGCCCTCCACCAGGCGCAGCGCACCGGCGAAGTCGCCGTGGTCGAGCCGGGCGCGCACGTCGGCGAGGGACGCCGGATGACGGATGGTCTCGTCGACGGCCCGCAGACACGGCAGCGGGCTGCCGCCGAGGGCGACCAGGATCGCCTCACGCCGCAGCTCAGCCGGATCGTGGTCGAGCGGGGTGAGCACCCCTCCGGCCAATCCGATCCGATGCCGGGCTCCGCCGCAGTCGACGATCCGCTCGACCGCACCGGCTGAGTGCCGAGGGGCAGGCGGCACACGAGTGGGCCTGGCGCGTGGTCCGTCCGGTGTCAGGGCGGTCGCGACCAGCGGATGCAGGCGGTCGGCGTCGATCAGGCCGGCGCGGAGCAACTCCAGGTCCGGTGGAATGCGGGTGGCCGCGTCGGGCAGGACCGGCCGGCCGGCTGCCGAACCGGGTCCGGTGGGCCGGGGCTCCGGTCCGTCCGGATCGAGCAGCAGGCGGCGGCCGTGGTCGAGCCGGACGATGACCGGCCCGCCGGAGATGCCGTCGCCTCGGAGAAGGAGACGGGCCTCCGCCGCCCAGCGATGCACGGCGTATCCGGAGGTCCAGCCGGGGGCGGGCAGCAGGTCGGGGCGGGTGCGCTGCCACAGCTCGCCGGCGCGGTGGGCGTCCCACAGGTGCCGGTGCAGATCGAGCCGGAAACGCCGGTCCGGGCGCGGACGCGGGTGCGCACACGACCGGTCCGCGGACCGCGTCCACAGTGCCAGGCTGATCCGCTGCCCGGCATCCGCCCAGGCCGGGGGAGTGCGAGCCACCAGGTACAGCGGCGGGGCGGCCGGCGGATCGTACCGGGCCAGCGCGACGGTCAGGCCGGGCCGCAACAGGCCGTCCGGAGCGACCCGCGGAAGGTGCCAGCGGAGCAGATCCGGCGCGAGGGCGCGGAGGTCGGCGCGGATCTGGGACGCGATCCGGTCGCCATGGGTGCGCGCGGCAGCGCGCGGATGCAGGTCGACGTCGACGCGTGCGGCGGCACACGCCCCGGCCCAGTCACCGGCGAGACGCCGGGCCGTCGCGGTCTCGATCATCGCGGGCGGCACGGCGAACTCGCGCACGCGCAGCCAGATGAGAAGTCGGGTGTCGTTCGCGGAGCGCATCAGCACTCACCTTCAGCGAACGAGACCCCCAATCCGTACGAGGAGGTAGTCATCGCGGGCAGAGTACCGCCGGGCGCAAGATCTGGCCAGCAACATTGACAGATCCCAATCCGTGGACTGCGGTGGACATCAACATCCTTCGACGTAGCAGGAGGTTCGATGTCGTCCGGACACCGTTGGTCGGCCACCGTCGCCACCGCAGTCCTGGCCGCCGCAATGCTCACCGTCCCGCTCGCGACCCCCGCCGCGGCGCGAGCCGAAGCGCCGATCGCGCTGTCCGCCGGTGAGCGGGCCCTCATCCGATTCCAGCTCCCCGACGAGGCGGCGTTCGACCGCCTGCTCGCCCGGGGCGCCGACGTGGCCGCACGTCCACGTCTCACCGCCGGTTCCGTCCTGGCCGACGTCGTGGTCGACGACCGCGAACTCGCCGCACTCACCGCGGAGGGGGCGAAGCCGGTCCAGCTGATCCAGCAGGAGTCGAGCGCAACCCGCAGCCGCGCCGCCGTGCGGACGATGGCCGCCGACACCCTGCAATTCCTCCAGGCGTACTGGTGGACCAGCAACGGCCGGACCTTCCTCCAGACGCAGGTGGCGACCACGGCCACCGACGACCCGGACGTGGAGATCACCGTCACCTGGACCACCGCGGACGGGACCACCGGGACGTACCCGCTGGTCCGCTTCGAGGACGCGGACGAGTACCAGTACCACTACGCGCTGCCGCAGCCGCTGCCCGGCCAGCCGGTGAGCGTCAAGGCGGTGTCCAGCCTGGGCGGCGCGTCCCGGGCGATCACCCCGCAGAGCTGGCCGGGCGTCACCCCGCCGGCGCTGCCCAGCGGGTACCAGAAGGACTTCATCGACGCCTACATGACCCCGACCGACATCAGCGCGCGGATCAAGCGGCTGGCCCGGCAGTACCCGCAGCTCGTCGACGTCATCAATCTGCCGAACAAGACCCAGGGCTATCGGCGTACGGCTGTCGCGTACCTCGGCGACCCGGCCACCGCCGCGATCGTCGTGGAGTCGGTGAAGTTCGGTGACCAGGGCATGAACGGCGTCCAGGTACGTACCGTGAATCCCGGTGCCGCGAATCGGCCGCTGTCCGCGGCGTACCGTGACCGGGTTTTGACCGTGCGCCTCGCGACTGATGCCGCCGGCGCGGTGATCAGCACGACCGACCAGGTGGCCGCGTTCATCTCCGCGCGCTACCCGCAGCGGTTCCGGGCCTTCGTCGAGCAGGGCTCGGCGGGCCTGGTGATGCCGGTCGCCGGACCGGCGCGGCTGGACGACGGCCTGGCCGGCGCCGAGGTGCCGAAGAAGCCGTGGACCGTGCAGGCGCTGCGCATCGGCAAGGTCCGCGACGGTTCGAAGCCCGGCGTGCTCGCCTACTCGCAGGAGCACGCCCGGGAGTGGGCGACGCCGCTGGTGACGCTGGAGTTCGCGGAGCGGCTGCTGGCCAACTACGCGACCGATCCGGCGACGAGGTCGCTTGTCGACGAGGTGGACGTGTTCATCATCCCGACGGTGAACCCGGACGGGGCGAACTACTCGTTCAACGACTTCAACTTCCAGCGCAAGAACCTGGTCAACCACTGCACCGGCGCGGCCCGGGACCCGGTGAACCGCAACTCGTGGGGCGTCGACGTGAACCGCAACTACGCCGTCGGGTCCTACTTCGACGGTTACTTCGGTGCCAGCCAGAACTGCCTGTCCGGCACGTACGCGGGCACCGCGGAACTCTCCGAGAACGAGAGCCGCAACGTGATCGCCCTGGCGTCGGCGAACAAGAACATCAAGTTCTCGATGAACGTGCACAGCTACGGCGGCTACTTCATGTGGTCGCCGGGCGCCTACAAGGTGCCCGGGCGGATCACGCTGCCCCGGCCGTCCATCGACGAGTCGAAGTTCTTCCTGGACAGCGCCCGCCGCATCGTCTCCGCGATCAGCGCCGAGCGTGGCACGGTCACCTGGCCGGCGTACACCGGTCCGGTCGCCGACGTGCTCTACTCGGCGGCCGGCAACTCCGCCGACCACCTGTACTACGACCTGGGCATCACCGCGTGGAACTTCGAGGTCGGCAACGACCGCTGGAACGAGGCCACCCAGCAGTGGGAGGGCGTCGGCTTCCAGCCGCCGTTCGACGAGGCGCACGCCGAGTCCCAGGAGTACGCCTCCGGACTGCTGGAACTGGTCCGGATCGCCAAGGAGGGCGGTGCCGATCTCCGTTGACGGGTGAGCGGGGTGCCGGAGGGCACCCCGCTCCATCACCGTCGTAGCAACGGGATCGCGCAGGCCAGCCCGAGTCCGGATCATCGCGTCCACACGCCCGTCGCCGCGGCTGCCTACTGGAGGTCGACGGCGAGGAACCCCGGCACCTGGCGGCCGGGAGTCTCACCCTGCTCCCGCACGGCCCCCCGCCCCGGTGGCGCCGCTCTCCCGTTCGGCCTTCGCGGCCCGGTTCACCCTTCTGCCGGGCGTTCAAGCGCACCTTCGGGGTACCGCCCGGCCGGGTTCGGGACGAGGGTAATCCTTTCCGGTCAGGTGCCTGAGGAATGGATCATGAATTGATTACCGGACGGTCCGCTTGCGGAGCCGGAATCAATATCACTTTCGGGTGAGGGCAATGACGAATAAGGATCACTTTAGCGTCCGCTTATAGGGCATAAAGTCCGATTTGCGGTAAGTTACCGGGTCGTATCTGATCGATATCGCGGGTCTTTCCGGCCGGGGATTCGTAGATCCGGTAAACCTCAGTCAGTCGATCGGCTATGGCTATGTGCGAAGTGTGCCTCCGACCGTTACGTTAAGTACGGCAGCGCAGCGATCTCCGTTGGCACGAATCGGTTTTGAGCTGGGGGAACTCGCGTTCCTCCGGATCATTGGAAGATCTCTCGCCCCGGCGTCCACAGAATGGACACGAGGCGATAGAAAGGTAAGTGCATCCAGCGTTCCTGACATGGCGGCGCTCCGGCTCATCGCCGGCGTCCATCGACGAGGGTGGTGTGATGATCCGGGTCGTGGTGGTGAGAGACGAGGGCTACTTCGGTGTCCCCGTGCGCGCGTTCCTGGAGACCGAACCGGACATGCACTACGTCGACACCCTGCCCATCGGTGGTGACCTGGCCCAGCGCGCGGCGCAGCTGTGGCCGACCGTCGTCGTGATCGACACGCAGTACATGGTGAGTCAGGTGCTGCCGATCGCCGACGAGCTGCACGCCGCCATACCGTCCTGCTCCATGCTGCTGCTCTGCGACCCGTCCAAGCGCGGCATGCTCCCGCCCCGCCGGTGGAACGGCGGGCTGAACTTCCTGGTCAAGGATTCGTCCCCGCCGATGCTGGCGGACGCGGTCCGCCGTCTCGCCCGGGGCGAGCGGGTGGTCTCGCCGATGCTCCAGGCCGCCTCGCTGAACACCGACCGGGGACTGAGCACCCGCGAGCTCGAGGTCCTCGGGCTGGCCGCCGAGGGTGAGTCGGTCAAGGAGATCGCCGGTCGCCTCTACCTGTCCGGCGGGACGGTGCGCAACTACCTCTCCGCGATCATCAGCAAGACCGGCGCCCGCAACCGGCTCGACGCGATCCGGATCGCCCGCAAGCAGGGCTGGCTGCGCTGAGCGGTTTTTCATGGCCCTCCCAGTCCGGCGGCGTATTTTCAGAACCGATGCCATTCCACCAGTTCACCGTGCCGGCGCTGCCGGTTCTGCTGCCGCTCGGCTTCACCCTGATGGTTCTGGCCGCGGTCCTGCTGCACCGGCGGGGCCTGCTGACGCCGAGCCGTCTGGGGGTCGCGTGGCTCGCCGGGTGGTACGCGGTGGCCGTCTTCGGCGCGACGATGCTGCCGATGCGCCTGGCCTGGGGCCCGGGCGCCGGCTACTTCGAGCCGGGCCGGTTGGTGCTGGAGCCGGTGGTCGGCATGCGGCCCCTGGACTTCATGCTGAACATCGCCATGACCGTCCCGCTGGCGGCGGTGCTGCACGTCTCGTTCGGCGTCCGCGATGTGCGGCGGGTGGTGCTCTGCGGCTTTCTGCTGAGCCTCACGATCGAGTCGGTCCAGGCGATTCTGGCGGTCACCCTGCACGGTGACCGGTGGGCCGACGTGAATGATCTGATGTCGAACACACTCGGGGCGTATTTCGGTTATCTGGCGTTCCGGCGGCTCATGCGTTTCGCACGTTTCCGCCGGGCAGTGGAAAACTGTTCTTTCGCCCGAACCGGCCGCGATACGCCAGCAGCGGTGCGATGATCCGGCGCCGGCCGGGACCCTCCGCCATCCGCTCGTAGAGTCGTCCGACCGAGGCGGCCAGGTGGTCGGCGTCGTACCGGAAGCCGGTCGATCGGGCCGGCAGCCGCTTGCCGTCGCGTTCGGCGAGGCAGAGCAGTTCGGCGCGCAGCGCCCGGGGCAGCGACTCCCGGTCTCGGGAGAGCCGCTGGGTGCCGCGGACCGGCGCGCGGGCGGCGGCCCGCTCCTCCAGCGGGGCGCACGCCGCGTACAGGGCCGGCAGCCCGGATGCGATCGCCTCGAGCGTGGCCAGCCCGAAGGTCTCCTGGCCCGGTGAGGCGAACACGTCCATCGCGCAGAGCATCTCGCGTACGTGACCGACGACCCCGGCGAACCGCACCCGGCCGGCGACCCCCTCGATGTCGGCCAGCCGTTCCAGGGCGGCCCGGGCCGGCCCGTCGCCGACCAGCAGCAGGGTGGCCCCGGGCACCTCGGTGAGCGCCCGGATCAGCAGGTCGAACCGTTTGTCCGGCTCCAGCCGGCCGATCCCGCCGATCACCGGCACGCCGGGTGCGATGTCCAGCCGGGCCCGGGCGGCGTCCCGCAGTTCCGGGTCGAACCGGTACTCGCGGGCGTCGATCGCCTTGGGGATCGTGGTGAGCCGGGTGTCCGGCACACCCCACGCCCGCAGCCGTCCGGCGATGGCCGGTGAGGCCGCGATGGTGATCTGGCCGAGCCGCTCGCCCGCCAGGTAGAGGGCACGCACGCCGGGCGAGATCCGGCGGCCCTCGATGGCCTCGGCACCCAGGTGGTGCTCGGTCGCCACCACGTGCGGTACGCCGGCCAGCCGGGCCGCGATCCGGCCCAGCACGCTCGCCCGGTAGAGGTGGGTGTGCACGACGTCGTAGTGGCCGGCCCGCATCAGGCGGCGCAACCGGCCGATCGCCGCCGGATCGTGGTCTCCGCGGGAGCTCAGGTGGTGCACCCGGGCGCCCTCCGGCCGCAGCATGTCCGTGGAGGCGGCGGGTGGCGACAGCGTGACCACCTCGCTCTCGTGCGGCAGACGGCGCACCAGCAGGCGCAGCTGGTGCCCGGCCCCACCCGGTCCCAGCGTGCTGATGACGTGCAGCACCCGCATCTCGTATCCCCCGGTCGCGTCACGCTTCCTCACGGCGGCGGAGATCGACTACGTCACCCGCTCGTGAAATAAGCCTGATTTTAGACAGAACGCTTGCGACACCCGCGGTGACGACGCTGCCGGAATGTTCGCCGGAATGTAAGTCGCAGATGTCATGCCTAAGGTGAGAGCTTCTCACTCTCCATATGACATCCTCCGCCGAATGGTCCTCCGGCGGGCCTGAAAGTATTCTCCGGGAACGCCGATCAAGGCCGCGTTCTCGGCTAATCGACGAACATGAAAGCTTCTCACGTAGCCCATGACAATTGCTACTGTAAACCGCCTTCCATGCCTGGAACCCTGATTTTTGCGAAAGGTTTAAAGGCGATGTGACGGCGAGTGTCGGCGGGCGTTCCCATTGGGAAATTGCAATTCAGGCCAACTCGTTTTTCCTTGTCGAGCGAAGGATCCGCGGCCGGCTGCGCCGGCGTCGTACGAGGGGGAATCCATGCAGGTTAGGCGAACCCGGCCCGGTGACACCGCGGCCGACGCCAATCCCGGTGAGTGGCGCGACCGGATCACCGATCCGGAGTCGTGGGCACGCACCGTTCTTCCGGGCCGGGCCGCCCGGGCCGGCACCGACGCCCTCGCTCTGGCCACCGCGCTGCTCATCGCCACGCTGCTGCGCCACGACGGCCAGATCGGCGATGTGGACGTCCGCGGACTGGTGATCCTCTCCGCCGTCGCCGCGGCGGTGCAGATCGTCGCCGGCATCCGGCTCGGGCTCTACATCGGCCGCTGGTCGTACGGGTGCTTCGAAGAGATCGCCGCGCTGGCCAAGACCGTCGCGGTCACCGTGCCGGTGGTCTTCGTCCTGGACACCCTGCTGGGCCGGCTCGTGCCCCGCTCGGCGATCATCGGCGCCGGCCTGATCATGATGGTCCTCGCCGCCGGCGTCCGGTACTTCGTCCGCCTCTTCCAGGACAGCCGGCTGCGTCCCTCACCCGAGCACGGCATCCGGGTCGTGGTGATGGGCGCCGGTGAGGGCGCCACCCAGGTGATCCGGGCCATGCTGCGCAGCCCGTCCAGCCGGTACGTCCCGGTCGCCCTGCTCGACGACGACCCGGCCAAGCGCGCCCTGCACGTGATGGGCGTCCCGGTGGCCGGCAACCGGTACGCGATGAGCGAGGTGGTCCGCCGGTTCCGCGCCGAGGCGGTGGTGATCGCCATCCCGAGCGCGAGCGCCGACCTGATCCGCAAGCTCACCGACCTGGCCCAGCCGCTCAACGTGGACCTCAAGGTGGTTCCGCCGGTGGTGGAGCTGTTCGGGCGGACCGTGCGGGTCGAGGACATCCGCCCGGTCAGCCACGAGGACCTGCTCGGCCGCCGCGAGATCACCATCGACCTGGCCGCGGTCGCCGGTTACCTGGCCGGCCGGCGGGTGCTGGTCACCGGCGCCGGCGGCTCGATCGGCTCCGAACTGTGCCGGCAGCTGGCCCGCTTCAACCCGGCCAAGCTGATCATGCTGGACCGGGACGAGTCCGGCCTGCACGCCGTACAGCTATCCCTCGACGGCCGCGGCATGCTCGACGACCGCAATCTGGTCGTCGCCGACATCCGCGACCAGCAGCGCCTCGACGAGGTGTTCGCCGAGCACAAGCCGCAGGTGGTCTTCCACGCCGCCGCGCTCAAGCACCTGCCGCTGCTCGAGATGCACCCGTCCGAGGCACTCAAGACCAACATCATCGGTACGTACCAGATCCTGCAGACCGCGCTGCGGCACAACGTCGACCGCCTCGTGAACATCTCCACCGACAAGGCCGCCGACCCGTGCAGCGTGCTCGGCTACTCGAAGCGGATCACCGAGCGGCTCACCGCCGCGGCCGACGCCACCGCCTCCGGCCGCTACAGCAGCGTCCGGTTCGGCAACGTGCTCGGCAGCCGTGGATCGGTGCTCACCGCGTTCGCCGCCCAGGTCCAGGCGGGCGGTCCGATCACCGTCACCGACCCCGACGTCACCCGCTACTTCATGACCGTGCAGGAGGCGGTCCGGCTGGTCATCCAGGCCGGTGCGCTGGACAGCAAGGGCGAGGTCCTGGTCCTGGACATGGGCGAGCCGGTCCGCATCGCCGACGTCGCCCGGCGCATCGCCGACGCCGCCGACCAGCACATCCAGATCGTCTACACCGGGCTGCGCCCGGGCGAGAAGCTCGCCGAGATCCTGCTCGGCCCGGACGAGCCCGACCACCGGCCCAACCACCCGCTCATCTCGCAGGCACCGGTCCCGCCGCTCGACGGCGCCGTGCTCTCGCTGCTCGACCCGTCCGCGCCCCGGGAGGACCTGATCGCCGTCCTGCACTGGCTCGCCGAGTCGCCGGCCCTGCCCACCGGGCGGGAGAAGCCGATGGCCGGCGGACCGATCCACACCGAGTGGCACCGCGCCGCCGTCGGCAGCAAACGGCACCCCGAGACCGCCGCCGTCCCGCCGGGACGGCGGCCGTGAGCCCCCGGCAACGCGCGAAGAAGAAGGAGAGCACACCCATGCGGGTCGTCATCGCCGGTCAGGGATACGTCGGGCTGCCCCTGGCGGTCCGCGCCGCCCAGGTCGGCCACACCGTCGTCGGCTTCGACGTCGACGAGGAGCGGATCAAGCGGCTCGCCGCCGGTGAGTCGTACGTCGACGACATCTCCTCCGCCGAGCTCCAGGCGATCCTCGCCGCCGGCAACTTCCAGCCCTCGTCCGACCCGCGGTCCTGCGCCGGCTTCGACGTCGCGGTCATCGCGGTGCCCACCCCGCTGCGCGACGGCACACCGGACCTGCGCTACATCGAGGACTCCGCCCGTACTCTGGCCCGCTACCTGCGGCCCGGCGCCACCGTCGCGCTCGAGTCGACGACCTACCCGGGCACCACGACCGAGCTCGTCGCGCCGCTGCTCGAAGAGGGCTCCGGCCTGATCGCCGGCGTCGACTTCCACCTCGGCTACAGCCCCGAACGGATCGACCCGGGCAACCGCGAGTGGAACCTGGTCACCACGCCCAAGGTCGTCTCCGGCATCGACCCGCTCTCGCTGGAGAAGGTGGAGGCCTTCTACGCCTCGGTGGTCGAGCGGACCGTCCCGGTCTCCGACCCCAAGGTCGCCGAGCTGGCCAAGCTGCTCGAGAACACCTTCCGGCACGTGAACATCGCCCTGGTCAACGAACTCGCGGTGTACGCGCACGACCTCGGCATCGACGTCTGGGAGGCGATCGGCGCCGCGTCGTCCAAGCCGTTCGGCTACATGCGGTTCGTGCCCGGCCCCGGCGTCGGCGGCCACTGCCTGCCGATCGACCCGTCCTACCTGTCCTGGCGGGTGCAGCGAACCCTCGGCCAGAGCTTCCGCTTCGTCGAGCTGGCCAACGACATCAACAACCACATGCCGGACTACGTGGCGCGCCGCCTGGTCGCCGCGCTCAACGAACGGCGCAAGGCGGTCAACGGCTCAACGGTGCTGCTGCTCGGCCTCGCCTACAAGAAGAACAGCGGCGACGCGCGCGAGTCGCCGGCCCGGCGCGTCGCCGCGCTCCTGCTGGACATGGGAGCGGAGGTACGCGCAGCCGACCCGCACGTCGTCGAGGACGCCCACGTCGACAGCCGGGTGACACGCGTAGCGCTCACCGCCGAACAGGTGGCCGCCGCCGACGCGGTGATCCTGCTCGCCGATCACGACGACTTCGACCTCGACCTCGTCGTCCAGCACGCCCAGTACGTGCTGGACACCCGCCACCGCCTGACCGGACCAACGGTCGAGTCACTGTAGAGGGGACAAACTCGTGCGCTCCTTCTGGAACGGCCTGAACCGCCTGGTCGCCGCCGTGTTCCTGATCCTGCTCGCCCCGGTGGTACTCGCGATCGCCGCCTGGATCCGGATAGCCGACGGCAAAGGTGTCCTCTTCGTCCAGGACCGGGCCGGCAAGGACGGCAAGCCGTTCCGGATGCTCAAGTTCCGGTCCATGGTGCACAACTCGGTCGCGCTCAGCGCCCAGCTCGGCATCGACGACCCGTTCGGCCTGATCCAGGACGACCCGCGGATCACCCGGTGCGGCCGCTTCCTGCGGCGGACCAGCCTTGACGAGCTGCCCCAGCTGATCAACGTGCTGCGCGGCGAGATGAACCTGGTCGGACCCCGGCCCGACGTGCTGCCGCAGGTCGCCGGCTACTCCGCCGAGGACGCCCGGCGGCTCGAGGTCAAACCCGGCATCACCGGCTGGGCGCAGGTCAACGGCCGCGACGACATCGACTGGCCGCAGCGCTTCATCCTGGACCGCTGGTACGTCGACAACTGGTCGCCGGCGCTCGATCTGAAGATCCTCTGGCGTACCGCACTGACCCTGCAACGCGGCGAGCCGCCGGTGCACGTCGACACCCTCAACATCCAGCGTGCTTCCAGCCGGTCCGAGACCGGAGACATGAGCCGTGCCGCCTGAACCGTCCCGCGAGATCGGGTCGGAGTACCACTGGGACCCGGCCGCCCTGCTCAGCGCCGAGCGGGGCGGCCTGCCCGGATGGCTTCCGGCCCGGCGGGCGCTCTACGCCACCGCCTCGGGCGCGCTCAGCGAGCTGCTGCGCCTGCTCGCCCCGGCCGGCCGGCTGCACGTTCCGTCGTACTTCTGCATGGGCGTCGCCGAGCTCCTCTCCGAGCGGATACCGATCTCCTGGTACCGGCACCTGCCGGACGGGCGCGGGCCGCGGCTCGACACCTTGCGGGCGGCGGACGGCGACGTCGTCCTGGCACAGAACCTGTTCGGCCGGGATGCCGGGGCACCGTGGGAAGCGTGGACGCGGGTGCACCCCGGGGTGACGGTGATCGAGGATCACTCGCACGATCCGCTCAGCGAGTGGGCGTGTGCCAGCACCGCGGCGTACGCGGTCGCCTCGCTCCGCAAGACCCTGCCGCTGCCGGACGGCGGCCTGCTCTGGTCGCCGCGCGGCCTGGACCTGCCCCGGCCGGTAGGCCCGGAGAGCCCGGGCGCCGCGCGGAAACTCGCGGGCATGCTGCTCAAAGCGGCCTGGCTGGCCGGGCGGCCGGTGCCCAAGGACCGCTTCCGGGCCCTGCAACAGCAGGGCGAGCAGGAACTGCTGGGCAGCACGGCGCCGGCCAGCGCGGTCACGGTGGCGACGCTGCCGCTGCTCGACACAGCCGGATTGCGTACGGCGAGCGCACGTCACGCCGCTGACCTCGCGGAGGCGTTGTCCGCGCGTACCCCTGCTTGGTGGGTTTCGGGTGCGGGGCCGTTCCGGGTGCAGCTGGAATGCGCGTCGGAAAGCGTGCGTGACGCACTGCTCGCGCACCTGGCGCGCAACGGCGTCTACGCGCCGGTGCACTGGCGGCAGGAACGTGATCGTTGGTGGAGCGGCGACGAGGAGGCCGCCGCGCTGGCCGCGCGGATGCTCACCCTTCCGGTCGATCACCGGTGCGGTCCCGGCGACGTGCGGCGGATCGCCGAGGTGGTGCGGGCATTCGTGCCATCGCCGGTCGCCGGGGCCGCATAGGCTCGCGTGGATTCATCTCGCGTCATATCATCGGGGCGTGATCGGTCGATCTACGCTGAGTGATCTAGGGCGGTAGGCGATGGCCACCGCGGGCTGGATAGCGCTGGGCCTCGCCGTGTACGGCGCCCTGAGTTACGCGGTGGGATCGATCCTCCAGGCCGTCGGCGCCAAACGCAGCACCAGCACGGTCAGCACGCTCGGCCATCCGCTGTACAT
The DNA here is from genome assembly GCF_015704865.1 of Actinoplanes aureus. Classification (GTDB taxonomy): domain Bacteria; phylum Actinomycetota; class Actinomycetes; order Mycobacteriales; family Micromonosporaceae; genus Actinoplanes; species Actinoplanes aureus. The sequence continues at coordinate 50,171 of NZ_JADQTO010000006.1, forward strand.
GGTCGGCATCGCGCTCGACATGTCGGCCTGGGTCGCCGCGATGTTCGCGTTGCAGCAGCTCGCGGTCTACGTGGTCGAGTCGGTGCTGGCCGGCTCGCTGGCCGTCACCGCCGTGCTCGCCTGGCTGTTCCTCAAGTCCCGGCTGCGCCACCGTGACGTCGTCGCCATCATCGCCACCAGCACGGCGCTGACCGTCCTGGCGATGTCCGCCGGTCAGCAGCACGAGATCACGCTGACGTCGACGATGCGGATCGCCTTCTGCGCCGGCGCGGTCGCACTCGTGGTGCTCGGCTGGGCCACCACCCGCGTCGGCATCCCCGGACTCATGGCGGCCGTCGGCGGCTTCTCACTCGGCGGCGCCGCGCTCTGCGGCCGGGCCCTGCACATCCCGCCCGAGGCGATGGCACAGACCTCCACCGCGATCGTCGCCATCGCCACCGAGCCGCTGGTCTGGGCGCTGCTGATCTACCCGGTCAACGGCATGATCATGTATGCGAACGCCCTCCAGCAGGGCGAGGTCGGCCGGGTCACCGCGGTGCACTGGACCGGCGAGGTCGTCGCCCCCTCGGTGATCGCCCTGACCCTGCTCGGCGACACCGTCCGGCCCGGCTGGGAACCGGCCGCCCTGATCGCCGGCGTGATCACCATCGCCGCCGCCGTCATCCTCGCCTCCGCACCCGCCGCCACCGCACCCGCCGACGCCGTACCCGCCCCCGCCGGAGACCCCCGCCTGGCCGGCACCACCTCCGCGCGCCTGCCCGTACCACCGCCGCAGGCCGGCCTGGCCCTGCTGCCGGCCGAGGCGTGGCGCCTGGCGATCCCACCGGAAGCCCACTGGCCGGCGTTGCAGCCTCCGCTGGTCCGCGGCTACGGCACGTTCCGGTGGTGGGGTTCGCCCACGGCGCCGCAGCCGCTCTGGGTGCCTCCCGACCGCACCCTCACCCCACCCGGCGCGATCCCCGCCTGGGCCGGCCCGCAACTCCCGGAGACCCGCCAGACCGGCGCCGACCGCCCGGTCATCCGCCGCGCCCGCAGGCTGGCCGGTCGCAAGCCGGCGCACGCTTTGCCGCCGGGCCGCCGGCGTTCCACCGCCGCCTGACCCGCCCGCCTGCCGGCTGCCCGGTCGTAGGCCCGCGCACGCCTTGCCGCCGCGGCCTCCGATCGTCGGTTGTGCTGCTTTGCTGTACGAAGGCTGGGTGCCAACTTCAGACCGCATCCATCGGATCGGCGAGACCGTCGTCGATGCGCAGTAGCATCGGGGCACCATGAATTTGCAGTGGTGGTCCATCGAGGTTCTGGACGGCGCGCACCAGTCCGCGGCGCGCTGGCAGGACTCCTACGGCAACGTTCTGGTCGAGGCCGCCATCGCGCACGGTGCCTACGAATGGCGCTGGCACCGGTTCTCCTGGGGCGTCCTCTTCGAAATCGGCTTCCGAAGCGACGACCGCTGGTCCTCCTACCGCGACGTGCCGATCGTCCGCGCGGCCCTGGACGCCGTGCCCGACCCGGTCAACGGGTTGCTGATCTATCCAGGCCGTGGCGGCAGCGCCGGGCGGGTCCAGCCCCGCCGTCCCCGGCCGATCGCCGGCTCGGGAGCCGCGCCGATCCCCGAGGAGCCGGTCCTGGCCCGGCTCACCCTCGCCACCGCCAGACCGCCCACCATCACCGGCACGGTGATAGCGGCCTGACGGCTTCCCGTCTGCCGTCGCCTGCCGCCCGAATTTGCCGGCGATCTTGTGAACCTGTTGTGCGCCGATTCCCGCCAACCCCACAAGATCGCGGCGGGGGCGCGGCAGGCGGGCGGGGGCGCGGCAGGTAGGCGGGGATGGGGTCCGCCGACGGGCGTCGGCAGGAGCTGGACAGAGTCCGGGTCCGTTCGCCGGTCACGCTCCTTCCTCAGTACGCGTCACCGGCCGTCCCGCCGGAATCTTCTCGTCCCCGCTCTCCCGACGCGAGCCATCCGCCCCGTCACGGCTCCACCGCGACCGCCGGGAAACACCAATCCGTCCCGGCCGCCCCGGCGCGCCTCATAGTGTTCGTGGGCGACGGCTGGGCGCTGTCGGACGTAGCTCGCGGTTCAGGCGGCCAGGCCGGACTGGAAGGCGAACACCACCAACTGCGCCCGATCCCGGGCGCCCAGCTTGACCATGGCCCGGCTGACGTGCGTACGCGCGGTAGCCGGACTGACCACCAACCGCCCCGCGATCTCCTGGTTGCTCAGCCCTTCCGCCGCCAGCGCCACCACCTCGCGCTCCCGCTCGGTCAGCTGGTCCAGGCGCGGATGCGGGACCAGGCGCCGCGGTCCTTTCGTGACGAACTCCCGGATCAGCGTCCGGGTCACCGACGGTGACAGCAGCGCGCCGCCGTCGGCCACTGTGCGGATCGCGTCCAGCAGTGTCACCGGCGGGGTGTCCTTCAGCAGGAAGCCGCTCGCTCCGATCCGCAGCGCCTCGAAGACGTACTCGTCGCGTTCGAAGGTGGTCAGCACGATGACCCGGGTGCCGGTCAGATCGGGCTGGGCCATGATGCGGCGGGTGGCTTCCAGGCCGTCGATGCCGGGCATCCGTACGTCCATCAGCACGACATCCGGCCGTATCGAGCGGGCCTGTTCCACCGCGGCCAGCCCGTCGGCCGCCTCGCCCGCGACGGTGAACCCGTCCTCGCTGGTCAGCAGGGTGCGCAAGCCCAGCCGTACCAAATCTTGGTCGTCGACGAGAAGCACCGAGATCATGACGTGCTCACCGGAAGCCACGCATCGACGATGAATCGCGCGCCGGGCGCCGGCCCGGCGGCGAATCTGCCGCCGTGCGCGGCGACGCGTTCGCGCATGCCGGCGATGCCCAGGCCGCCGCTGGGCGGCGCCTCCGTCTCCGGGTGGGCGCTGATCACCCGGATGCGCAGGGCGCCGGGTTCGTTCTCCAGCACGATGTCGGCCTCTTTCGGGTACGCGTGTTTCAACACGTTGGTGAGCGACTCCTGGATCGTCCGGTAGGCGGTCATGTCGGTCTCGGCCGGCAGGGTGCTCGGCGGTCCGATCGTGCGGACCCGCACCCGCAGCCCGGCGTCCCGCATCCGCTGGTAGAGCGCCTCCAGGTCGGCCAGCCCGGGCATGGACGCCTTCGACTCGTCGGCCGAGCGCAGCATGCGCAACGTGGTGCGCAGCTCGTCCAGGGCCTGGGCGCTGGTGGCGCTGACCGCCTCCAGGGTGGGCCGGGCGATCTCGGGTTGCTTGGGCAGCACGTGCAGGGCGATGTCGGCCTGCATCTTGATCGCGGCGAGCCCGTGGCCGACGATGTCGTGCACCTCCTGAGCCATCCGCAGCCGTTCCTCCTGGATGCCGCGTTCCAGAGCCTCGCGGCGGTCCCGGGCGACCGATTCGGTGCGCTGTGCGACGGTGGTGCCGATCGCGAACGGTACGGCGATCCAGCCGGCGGCCGGGAGGAAGCCGACCACGTCGGTGAGGGCCACGCCGTCGTTCAGGTTGTGCGAGGCCAGTACGGGCCAGGCGAGCCCGGCCGCGACGGCCGCGGTGCGCCACGGCAGATACCGGGCGACCGTGTAGACGGCGATCGCGAACGGCAGCAGCGCCGGTCCGTACGCGTACTCGAACCACATGTAGGCGGCCGACGCGACGGTGGTGACGGCCAGCACGCGCCGCGGGGCGACGCGCCGCCAGATCAGGGCCAGGGAGTTGGTCGCGACCAGCAGGTACGCGCCCGCGTCCACCTCACGCCCGTACAGCATCTGGGGTGCGACCCAGCGGGTCCAGGCAAGCAGCGCGAGGCACAGGACGAGCGTGCCCGCCAGGTCGCGGGTCCGGACTGTTGCCACGGAACCACTCTGACCGACGCCGGCGACACCGTCATCCGTTCCGGAGCGTAGATCCAGCCGCCAGAAATGGGACTATCGACATTTATCGAGATTACCGAGGGTTCTGTTCCGGTCACGCCGCGAGAAATATGACGCCAGGAGGCTCGTTCCAAGCTCGAGGATGGGAGCGCACCATGTCAGGCAACAAAGCCGTTGTCTACCAGGGGCCCGGCCGGGTCGAGATCCGCGATCTCGACTACCCGACCTACGAGATGAAGGACGGACCCGGCGTCAACAAGATGAACGTCGGGCGCAAGACACCTCACGGGGCGATCCTGAAGACGGTCGCGAGCAACATCTGCGGCAGCGACCAGCACATGGTCCGCGGGCGTACCACCGCACCGGAGGGACTGGTGCTCGGCCACGAGATCACCGGTGAGGTCATCGACGTCGGTCCGGACGTGGAGTACATCCGGGTCGGTGACGTCTGCTCGGTGCCGTTCAACATCTCCTGCGGCCGGTGCCGCAACTGCAAGGAGCGCAAGACCGGCGTCTGCCTCAACGTCAACCCCGACCGGCCCGGCTCGGCGTACGGCTACGTCGACATGGGCGGCTGGGTCGGCGGGCAGGCCGAGTACGTGCTCGTCCCGTACGCGGACTGGAACCTGCTCAAGTTCCCGGACCGGGATCAGGCGATCGAGAAGGCCCTGGACCTGGCCATGCTGAGCGACATCTTCCCGACCGGCTACCACGGTTGCGTCAGCGCGGGCGTGACGACCGGCTCCACGGTCTACATCGCCGGCGCCGGCCCGGTCGGCCTGGCCGCGGCCACCTCGGCGTTCCTGCTCGGCGCGGCGGTTGTCATCGTCGGTGACCTCAACGACGAGCGGCTGGCTCAGGCGCGCAGCTTCGGCTGCGAGACGATCAACGTGTCGCAGGGTGAACCGGCGGAGCAGGTGCAGCAGATCCTCGGCCGGGCCGCACCGGCGATCGGCCAGCCGCTGGTCGACTCGGCGGTCGACGCGGTCGGGTTCGAGGCCCGCGGCCACGGCCGGGACTCGCAGACCGAGATGCCCGCGACGGTGCTGAACTCGCTGATGGACCTCACCCGGGCCGGCGGCGCGATCGGCGTACCGGGCCTCTACGTCACCGGCGACCCGGGCGGTGTCGACGAGGCCGCCAAGGTCGGCTCGCTGTCCCTGCGGCTCGGCCTGGGCTGGGCGAAGTCGCATTCCTTCGTCACCGGTCAGTGCCCGGTGATGAAGTACAACCACGGGCTGATGATGGCGATCCTGCACGACCGTGTGCAGATCGCGAAGAACGTCAACGCCATGGCGATCCCGCTGGAGCAGGCCCCTCAGGGCTACCAGGAGTTCGACCAGGGCGCGGCCCGCAAGTACGTCCTCGACCCGCACGGCTACCTGCGCGGCCGGTCGAACTGAACTGAGCCGGACGCCGCGCCGGGGTGACCTGGCGCGGCGTCACCCGGTCAGCCGCTCCCGGATCTCGGAGATGGTGCACCCGGAGTACTCGTAGAGCTGGCCGCGATCGCGGCAGGTGAACGGATGATCCGGCGAATCCGTCGGGGAGACCATCACGGTGTGCTCATGTCCCCAGCCGGGCAGGTGGAAGGTGTCCTCCTCGCCGAAGAGGCGCAGCGTGACGTCCTGTTCGGTGTCGCCGTACCGGGCGGTCACCACCAGGCGGCCGGAGTAGTCGGCGCCGCTCTCCTGGATGACGGTGGTGAGCAGCCGGCCGCCCTCACCCGGGTCGAGGCTGAACGAGAACGCAGCCCCCGGAACCGTCTCCTCGTCTTCCGGGTACCAGACCTCCACGCCGCCCTGCCGATCCAGGTTCAGAGTGGCGATCAGGCCGTCGTCCGCGCCGGCGCTCGGGCAGGCGAAGTAGATGACCGGCTTCGGTGCCGTTCGCTTCAGCCCTTCGATCCGCAGGTCGGACAGGTTCAGCTTCGCACCGGTGGTCCCGGCGTTGCGGATTCGGATGAAACCGTCGCCGGTCGCCTCGTCACCGTGCCTGCGCAGCCAGTCGGTCTGCTCGTCGGTGCAGAAGCCGATCCCGTTGCCCTCCGGGAGGTTCTCCAGGGGCACGTCCGCGGGTAGCGCGAACGAAGCGGCTCCGTTGCCCGTGCCGCGCACCGACTGCCGCAGGAACTCCAGGCCCTCCGCGGTGGGCGCGGGCGGGGGTGGAACACAGGTGATGCTGATCTCCGAGCCCTGCGCGACGCAGGCGCCGTTCTCCACAAGGCTCCCCGAGCCGGGACCGGGCCGGGCGGACGCCGCCGGCCCGGGCGCCGCCGGTTGCTCGTCGTCCAGGACGATCGTGACAGCGACGGCCACCATCGCGACGACCCCGGAGACCCCCAGCCACCACTTGTGCGTCAAGATCCGGTCGAGCAGCGTCATGTGTGACCAACGAGGACCGGCCGGACACGCTGTGGGCTGATCGGTCAGAAGTAGGTGTCCTCGTGGGACTTGTCGTAGTCGCGGATCTCGTCGAGCCGGCCCTCCTCGGCCAGCCGGACCCAGGCCGGGTTGCCGAGCAGGATCCGGCCCAGCGCGACCAGGTCGTAGTCGCCGCCGGTCAGGCCGGCTACCAGCCGGTCCATCGACTCCGAGACCGGGAAGGACCGGGTCAGGCCCACCGAGCCGACCGTGATCGTCGGCAGGCCGGTGATCCGCTTGGCCCAGCCGGCCAGGTTGAGCGGTGAGCCGTCGAACACCGGCTCCCAGAAGCGGCGCTGCGAGGCGTGCAGGACGTCGGCGCCCGCGGACACCAGCGGAGCCAGCAGGGAGGCCAGCTCGTCCGGCGACGCGGCGATCCGTGCGCTGTAGTCGCGCTCCTTGAACTGCGAGAACCGTACGATCAGCGGCATCCGGGCCGGAAGCTCGGCCCGGACCGCGCCGACCACCTCGGCCGGGAAGGCGGCCCGGCCGGCCGGGCCGCCGCCGTACCGGTCGGTGCGCCGGTTGGTGTGCGGCCAGAGGAACTCGTCCAGCAGATAGCCGTGCGCCGCGTGGATCTCCACCGCGTCGAAGCCGGCCCGGACCGCGACCCGCGCCGCCTCCGCGTAGGCCGCCACGATGGTGCCGATGTCCGCGGTGCTCATGGTCGCGGGAGTCCAGGCCGGGTAGCCGTCGACCGGCTCGCGCTCGCTGCCCAGGTGCCAGAGCTGCGCGGCGATCCGGCCGCCGGCCGCGTGCACCTCGGCGGTCACCCGCCGCCAGCCGTCCTCGGCCGCACCGGCGGTCATCCGCGGCACGGTCGTCTCGTGGCTCGCGCTGCGGTGTCCGACCAGCACCCCCTCGGTGACGACCAGGCCGATCCCGTTCTCCGCACGCCGCCGGTAGTAGGCCGCCACCTCGGGCGTCGGCACGCCGCCGGGCGAGCGGAACCGGGTCATCGGCGCCATCACGAAGCGGTTGCGCAGATCGAGGCCGGCCAGGGTGGCCGGGCTGGTGAGCGGGCCGAGGAGGCTGGTTGTCGTCGTCATGCGAGCACGCTAAAACTTGACATAGATGTGAGGTTCAAGCCTTTGTGACCCGGGAGACAGTGATGCGGATCGGTGACCTGGCCGCGGCGACCGGAGCGAGCCCGCGCTCGCTGCGCTACTACGAGGAGCAGGGCCTGCTCAGCAGCGAGCGCGGCCCCGGCGGCCAGCGAACCTACGGCGCGGCGGACGTCGAACGCGTCGCACTGATCCGCTCCCTGCTCGGCGCCGGCCTCACCACCGCCACCATCCACGACGTGCTGCCGTGCGTCGCCGACGAGACCATCCGCACCCCCTGGCTGGCCGGCCGGCTCCGCGACGAGCTGAAGCGCATCGAGGAGCAGATCGCCGACCTGAAGCACACCCGCGACATCCTCGCCGACCTGGTCGACCGCTACGACGTCGGGCGCGCTTGATCCCCGAGCTCACGCTTCGCGTAAGCCTCCCGCGAGGTACGCGCGACCGCCCCGCACCGCCCGGCCCAACGCCAGTGCTGCCTTAACCCGCGGGACACATCGCTCGCGTTGGGCCGGTTTGGGGCGGCCCAACGCCAGTGCTGTCTCGACCCGCGCGACACATCGCTCACGTTGGGCTGGCGGCCCGGCGGGCGCGTTGCGGCCGCGAGCGGGCTGGTGATCGCGCGGGAGAGCGGGGACGGGGTAGGTGGGGTTGGGGACTGCGGGCACGCGTACCGAAAAAGATCAGCGGTAGGGCGGGAAGCGCCCGGTCATGGCCTCGAGCGTGGGCGGGCCGGCCAGTTTCTCGAAGGAGATCAGGTCGGTGATCACCCGCCAGGTGTGGAAGGGCTGCCGTCCGGCGGCGAAGGCCGCCTTGTAGCGGAACAGCGAGTCGTCGGCGCCGCCGACGCCGCCGCCGAGGTGGTAGGTCTGGTTGCCGCGGTCGCGGCCCCAGAGCCGGACCTCGTGGTAGAGCAGCTTGTCGGCCCACCAGATCGGGCCCTCCCGGGTGGACTGCAGGTGGGTGTGCATGATCCCGCCGAGTTCGAAGAACAGGTTGCCGCCGAGGACCTCGCCGTCGGGATCCAGCGCCACCGCGAGGTGCAGATGGTCGCCGAGCGCGCGGCGCAACCGGTGGAAGTGGCCGCGTTCGAAGAAGTAGAACTCGGCCGCGCCGACCCGGCGCATGGTCGCGTGGTAGGTGGCGATCCACTCGTCCAGCCGGTCCCAGTCGTCGAAGACCACCCGCACGCCGGCCCGCGACGCCTTGTTGATCTGGTTGCGATGGGTGCGGTGGGTCTGCTGCCAGATCTGCTCGGGGGAGAGGGTGAGGTCGACCGAGACGGTCGCACCGTGGTGGACCACGGTGCCGACCCGTTCCAGGGAGACCAGCGGCGCATGCAGCAGTGGATGCAGCCGGGTGAACACGGTGATCACGTCGTGGGTCCGCAGCATCTCCACCATGGCGCGGGCGGCGCGCGCCCAGAAGCCGGTGCTGGTGGATGGGACGTCGCTGATCGGACCGGGGTATCCGTACGGGGAGACGGCGTCCCGCAGCCCGGTCCCCGGGATCGAGCGCAGGACGAGGGGGAGGAGGAGCACATGATCCGCCTCGTCGTACCGGAACGCGGCCGGCGTGCCTCCGGAGAGCCGGGCGTCCAGGCTGACGTAAGCGGGAAGGTGGTACACGTCGTGCCGGACGCGTTCAAGTGCGTCCATCCACGCCGTGTCGTCGGGTTCCAGTAGGGCGCCTTCGGCCATCGGTCATCCCTTCCGTTTTCACTTGTTACGCGGTATTGGGTATCGCCTGCCCCGCCGCCACGGAGTGACTCGTGTTCGGCCGGCGCCGGGCCCGGCTCCACCGCCGGGCACTCAACGTCCAGCGCAAGAGGGTGCGCGCCACGATGTTCTGCGTCGCCATGTGCAGCACGAACCGCCACATCGGATACTCGCCGCGCCGGTTCGACAGGGCGTACGAGAAACGTTTGGCCGGCAGGTCGGCGTACTCCGGCATGCGCTCGAACCAGGCGCTGCTCGCCCGCGCCGCCCGCTGGAGCGGGGCCAGTGCCGCCTTGCGCCGGTGCTCGTACCGTTCCAGCGCCACCGCCAGATCGTCGCCGGAGGCGACGGCCTCCGCCAGCGCCATCGCGTCCTGCATCGCCAGCTTGGTGCCGGAACCGATCGCGAAGTGCGTGGTGTGTGCCGAGTCGCCCATCAGCACGACGTTGCCGTGGTCCCAGCGGTGCGCGGTGACCCGGCGGAAGTTGAGCCAGCCGGTGCCGCCGACCTCGGCGCGGTGGTCGATCAGCGCCTTGCCGTTCAGGTGCTCCGCGAAGATCTCCTGGAGCTTGACGCAGCCGTCCCGTGCGTCGAGCGTGTCGAAGCCCAGCGCGGCCCACGTCGACGGCTGGCACTCCACGATGAAGGTGCTGGTCCGGTCGTTGAACGGGTACGCGTGGAACCAGATCCACCCGGCCTCGGTCTTCTCGAAGCCGAAGGTGAACGTGTCGAAGACGTGCGTCGTGCCGAGCCAGATGTACTTGTTGCGGGCCACCTCCACCTCGGCGCCGAAGTGCTCGGCGTACTGCTCCCGGATCCGGCTGCGGGCGCCGTCGCAGGCCACCACGAGATCCGCCGGCGGCAGGTCGGACAGGTCGGTCAGCTCGTCGCGGTAGCTGATCCGCACGCCGAGCTCGGCGGCCCGCTCGGCGAGGATCTCCAGCAGCCGGTGCCGGCCCAAGCTGAACCCGTAGCCGGCGAGGTGGGTGACCGGTTTGCCGGTGGCCCGTACCTCGTACTCGTCCCACTGGCGTGCCGACTCCCAGATCCGTTCGGCGCTGACCGGGTCGTACCGGAACAGGTCGTCGAGCAGGTCGTCCCAGAAGACCACGCCCCAGCCCCAGGTGACGCCGGCCGGGTTGCGCTCCAGCACGGTGATCTCGTGGCCGGGGTCGGCGAGTTTCGCCAGCACCGCGAAGTACAGGCCGGCGGGACCGCCGCCGACGCAGGTGATCCGCATGGCGGTCTCCTATCGGTAGGAGGGGAACGTGGTGGTCAGGTCGGCCGGGTCGGCGTCCGGGCGGCGCTCGTGCACCAGCCGGGCATAGGCGCCCGGATCGGCCACCACCCGCCAGGTGTGGAACGGGTGCCGGCTCGGCGAGAAGCCCGCCTTGTACGTGAACAGCGAGTCGTTGCACCCGCCCTTGCCGCCGCCGAGGTGGAAGACCCGCGCGCCGCGTTGTTTGCACCAGCGGCGGACCTCGTCGTACAGCAGCTCGTCGGCGTAGCGTTTCGGGGCCCGGCGGGTCGACGACACGTACCCGGTGGCGATCCCGTCGTACTCGAAGAAGGTGTTGCCGCCGACCACCTCGTCGCCTTCCATGGCGACCGCGAGGTGCATCCGGTCGCCGACCGCGTCGTGCAACGCGGTCAGGTGCTCGGTCGTGAAGAAGTAGTACGACGTGGCACCCACCCGCCGCATGTTGTCGTGGTAGACCTCGACCCACTCGCCGAGCCGGTCCCAGTCGTCGAACACCACCCGGGTGCCCGCGCGTCTGGCCCGGTTGATGTGGTTGCGGTGATCGCTGCGGGTCTGCTTCCACATCTGTTCGAGAGAGACGGTGAGGTCCATCGACACCGTCTCACCGTGGTGCACCATCGCGCCGAACCGTTCCAGCGTCGGCGACGGTGCGTTCAGCAGCGGATGCATCCTGATGAACGCGGACACGACGCCCTCCCCGCGCAGCGTGTCCACGAACCGGGTGCAGGCCGGCTCCCAGAACGCGGCGTCCCCCGGCACCGCGTCACTGACCGGGCCGGGATACCCGTACGGCGAGAGCGCGTCCCGCAGGTCCGAGCCGGGTATCTCGCGCAGGATCAGCGGGATCAGCAGGCGCCGGCCGTTCTGTTCGTACCAGAATGCGGCCGGTGTGCCGCCGTAGAGCCGGGCGTCGAGGACGACGTAGTCCGGCACGTGGTACATGTCGTGGCCGACGTGCTGGAGCGTTTCCTTCCACTCACGTGCCGCTGGGTCCAGCAGCGAAGCCGTCATGGCAATCCCTTCCGGCGCCTCACGACCGCAGCACGCGGGCGTTGAGCGCCATGTTCGCGGCGAACTGATCGTTCACCACCTGGTGTTCCTCCAGCCGCAGTTGCACGGCCGGGTCGTAGCGGCCCAGCTTCACGAAACCGTCGGCGAACCAGCCGTTGTCCTCGCCGGTGCCGTCCACATAGGCGTGATAGGTCTTGCCGCCGGGCCAGATCACCTTCGTGAGCAATGCGGAGAAGGCCGCCATGTCGGCGTCGGTCCAGCCGGCGCCGCGGTCGCGCGCCTCCACGACGTACGTGAGGACGCCGTTGCCGTGCCCGACGTCCTGGCCGGGCCGTTCCGCCGAGCCCCAGACGTCGCTCCAGAAGTAGGCGGTCGCCTCGACCGGGTTGCGCCGCAGCTGAGCGCGCAGCCGGGCGCTGATCGTCTCGGCGACCGTGGTGTACCGGGTGCGACGGGTCTGGTCGTTGGTGAGCCGGGACAGGTTGAGCGAGATCAGCGCCCAGTGCGCGGCCATGTGCGTCCGCTCGCGGTAGATGTAGTCGTTCGTGCCGCGGGAGTACCACTTGTCGAAGATCTGCTCCTCGGCGAAGGCGAGCAGCCGGTCGTAGCGGCCCCGGTAGCCCGCGTCGGCGTAGACACCGGGGCTGTCGCGCATGGCGACCAGCAGCGTCGTCGCGTACCGCCAGAAGTAGCTCTCGTAGAGCGGCACCTCGTTGCCGTCCTCGCCGGACCGCGACGATGCCCAGCCGCGGTACTTGTCCTTGAACCGGCTGTCCGCCAGCGACGACGACGGTTTCGCCGAGGCCACCACGTTCTCCACGAACGTCAGCGCCCGGTCCAGGAACCGGCGCTGGTCGGTGGCCCGGAACATGGCGACACAAGCGTCCACGTCGTACGCCAGGTCATAGTGGTCCCGGCTGTCCGCCGACTTGCTCAGCGGTAGCCCGTTGCGGTACCCGTAGTCCCAGCTCTTCATGAAGACGCCGGTCCAGAACGCGACCGTCTTCACCTTGAGCCGGTCCTGCGTGGCCGGGGCCGACCCCGGCATCGGGTCGCGGACCTCCGGCACGTCGTCGTCTCGGACCACGTGCGCCGCGGCGGTGGTGGCGGCGGCCGCCGAGCCGAGGCCCAGCGTGATCAGCAGGGTACGGCGTTTCATGTGGACACCAGCTCGCGGTCGGGGTGGGTGACGCCGTCCGGCGCCAGGGCTGCCGCGGCGGCCAGCGCGGCGAAGATCCAGGCCAGCCGGGAGTCGTAGTAGTCACCGGAGAACAGGCTGCTCAACGCCACGAACACGGCGGACGCCACGGCCAGCCCGGTCAGCTGCGGCCGCTCGCCGCCGCCGCGCACGATCCGGGTCCACAGCACGATCGACGCGGTGAGCAGACCCAGCCCGATCAGACCGCCCTCGCCGGCCACGCCGAGCACGTAGTTGTGCGGGTACTCGACCATCTGGTTGACGCCGATCGCACCGTAGAACCCGTCCAGCCCGGCTCCGATGATCGGATGGTCCAGGAACAGGTTCCACGCCGCCGCCCAGATCGAGGTCCGGTCCGACAGGTACTGCTCCTGCACGGTCTGCTCGACGAACCGTTCCTGGAACAGGTCGGTGAACGATGGCGGGGCGAACGCCCAGAGCGCGGCACACACGCCCAGCAGCACCACACCGGCGGCGACGGTCGGGCCGGTGCGCAGCCGGCGCCGTAGTTTCAGCAGCGCGGCGAAACCCACCACGCCGCCGGCCAGCAGGCCGGCCCGCGAACCGGACAGCACCGCCGCGAGCATGAACAGCGGCGTCACCAGCAGCGGCCAGACCCGGCCCATCAGCAGGAACATGGCGACCGCGCTGATCACGCCGAGGATCTGGATCCGGACGAACACGTTCGGCCCGCCGCCGAACGCCGAGTAGCGGCCCTGCTCGCCCGGGCCGCCGAGCAGCGCGGCCAGGGCGAACACCACCGCGGCGACGAACATGAGCACGAACACCGTGCGGATCACCCGGTCCGGGTCGCCGAGCGCGTACGCGTAGAAGGCGAGGACCAGCACGCCGAGCAGGACCAGGTCGAGGGTCTGCGGGCCGACCCGGGCGGCCGGCGGCGCCCACAACCCGGAGGCGATCTGGTAGAGGAAGAACAACATGGCCGCCACCAGCCAGCCCTCACGTCCCGGGCCGCCCGTGCGGCGGGGCCGGTGGGCGGCGTCGAGAGCGAGCAGCACCAGCGCGACCGCCAGTCCGATCACCCGCAGGTCCACCCAGGCCAGGTCGAGCAGCCCGGCCCGGTCCAGGGTGTAGCGGCCGCCGATCGTCACCAGGACCAGCAGCAGCCCCGGCGCGAAGAACACCCGTGATCTCACGACCGGTCCCTGGTGAGGGCCGTGGTGACCATGGCGAACAGCAGGCAGGCGCCGTAACCGAGCAGCGAGCCCCAGGCGGCGCCGAGGACACCGAGCCGGGGGATCAGCAGCACGTACGCCGCGAAGCTGACCGCGAAACCGGTGATCTCGGCGGCCGAGACCAGCTTGGCGTGCCCCTTCGCGATGAGCAGGCCCAGGCTGACCCGGGAGATGCCGTACAGCCCGGCGGCGACGACCAGTGGCACCACGATCGACTTGGCGGGGTGGTACTGGTGGCCGAAGACCGGCTCGATCAGCAGGTAGAGCCCGCCGGCCGCGATCGGGACGACGGCCAGTGTGTAGGCCACGGTACCCAACATGATCGGCCGGGTCCGCAGGCTGCCGTCGTGGTGGGCGGCCCGCCACCGGCCCAGGCGGGAGTCCGCGTACGCCCGCAGCGGCCAGGCCAGCAACTCGGTCATGGTGGCGACCGACGCGTACAGGCCGAGGGCGGCGGTGGACGCCAGCGCCGGGATGACCAGCCGGTCCACCCGCAGCATCGCCATGTTGGAGATCGCCGCCGGGAACAGCGCGAGACCTTCCCGGCGGACCTGGCGGTTCTGCTCGGGCCGCACCGCGACCGCGCCCGGCGCGGGTGCCAGCCGCAGCCAGATGACCAGGAAGGTGACCGTGGGCAGGGCACCGGCGATCAGGTACGCCAGCAACCAGGCGGCCGGATCGCCGGCACCGGTCAGGTAGAGCCCGATCAGCATGGTGAGCAGCAGCAGCGCCTCGATCACCCGGGTGAGCAGGAAGTCACGGACCCGGCCCACCGCGATCGCGATCGACCGGGTGGCCAGCGCGGTGGCCTCGACCAGCGCGAACCAGGCCACCATCGCGACGACCGCCGCGCCGGGCGTGAGCCGGTCCGGAGCGGCCACTCCCCAGATCAGCGCGGCGCTGAGGAACAGCCCGGACGGGACCGCGAGCAGCCGGGCGTACTCGCGGACCGCGGACGCCGGCGTGACGTTGTGGTAGCTCGCCACGAAACTGCGCTCGGTGCCGAGCAGCAGTACCTGGGTCGACAGGTAGACCACCTGGAGCAGCAGCGCGACCTCGCCCCGGTGGGTAGGCGTGAGCGAACGGACCATCAGGATGTTCGCGGTCAGCGCCACCGTCCCGGTGAGCACCTGCGACGCGAGCAGCAGCACGGTCGGCTCGCGCAGCAGGGCGCCCACCCAGGTGACCGGACCACCTCGGCGTGGCGGGCTGAGTGGCTCGGCCTCCGGCCGGTCCACCTGGACCTCACTCACCGCGTCGCTGCTCCTCGTCGGTGTCCGTCGGTGCCGGATCCGGAGCTGTCTCGATCTCGCCGGAGTTGCGCTGTACCGGCAGGTGAGGCGGTTCCGGCGCGTCCACGTCCCCGGGCTTGGTGGTGAACACCTTCGCCCAGCCCCGTACCACCACGTCTTCGTCCGGCTCGGCCTTCTCCTCGACCGGTTCCGGCTCCGCGTTGATCACCGGCTTCACCACCCGGGCCCGGCCCCGCGCGGTGCCGACCGGGGGCAGCGAGACGAACGTGTCGTCGGGCCGGGCGACCCGGCCGGGGTCCGCGTCTGCGAACAGCCCCAGCCCGGTGTCCGCCGCCGGGACCTCGGCCACGCCCTCGTGCCAGTCCTTGCCGGTCGGCAGCTTGCGGGGCAGCGCGTTGAGCACCGCCCCGGCCAGTTGGGCGCCGACTCGTTCGAGCAGGTCCATGGAGCGCCGCACGTCGGCGGTCCGGGTCCGGTGGGCGCGGACCACCAGCAGCGCGCTGTCGGTCACCCGGCTCAGCACGGTCGCGTCCGCCACGCCGTGCAGGGCCGGTCCGTCCACCAGCACCACGTCGAAGCGTTCGGTGAGCGTACGCACCGTCGCGCCGAGCCGCGGCGAGGCGAGGATCTCGCCCGGGTCCGGAGCGTGCTGGCCGGCCGGCAGCACGGTCACCCGGCCGTTCAGCGAGTTCTGCAGCACGTCCGGCACCCGTGCCGTGCCGGCCAGGACCTCGGCGAGACCGGGCGCCCCCTCCAGCGCCAGGTAGCGGCCGACTCCCGGGTGCCGCATGTTGGCGTCGACCAGCACCACCCGGGCGCCGGTCTCGGCCATCGCGATGGCGAGCCCGCAGGTCACCGCGGTGGTGCCCTCCTTGCGGTGCGAGCCGGTGAGCAGCAGCGACCGGCCGCGACCGAAGCCACGGTTGGTGTCGGCCAGCGCCGGCATCAGGCTGCGCAGCCGCCGGAACGCCTCGGCGAGCGCCTGGTCCGGGTGGCCCGACCGGATCGTCCGGCCACCGAGGGAGATCGTCCCGACCGTGCCCAGGCCCAGATCGCGCAGGTCGTCCTCGTCGCCGACGGTCTTGGCGGTGGCCTCCCGGACCGCCACCGCGATCGCCCCGATCAGCAGGCCGAGCACCGCCGAGAAGCCGACGTTGCGCAGCAGGTTGTCCGGCTCCCGGACGGTCACCGCGTCCTGGACGATCGACACGGCCGGCGCCGGGCCGTCCTCCTCGGTCGGGGTGCCGATCTGGCGGGCCAGGCCGACCAGCACCGAGGCCGCCGTCGTGACGATCTGCCGGCTGCGTACCGACTCCGAGTCGGTGGCCGAGATGACCAGCAGGTCGGTGCCCTCCTGCACCTGGGCGGAGAGGCTCTTCTGTACCTGGTCGGCGGTGAGATCAGACCCGAGCCGGTCCACCACACCCTGCGCCACCCGCGGCCCGGTGACCAGTGCGATGTACGAGTTCAGCCGGCGCGCCCCGGCGTCCGGATCACCGTTGCCCCCGGTCACGAAGAGGATCATGGAAGAGCGGTAGGAAGGCGCCGCCGTCAGCGTCAGTCCCGCCGCGATGCCGACGGCGAGCAGTACCGGCACCGCGAGCCAGAGCCATCGACGCCGGCAGGCCCGTACGTACGCACGCAGTTCCACGCTGACTTCCCCCGATCGTCAGACCCGCTCGGCGAGAACCGGGCGTTTTCCCGCCGCCCGGTTCAGGACTTCCTCGAAACGCGCGAAGAGCAGGTCCCGGGAGAACCGCTCGACCGCCAGCCGGTGCGCCGCCTCGCGCGCCCGCTTCAGCCACAGCTCGTCGCGTAGGTGCCGGACCAGCAGACCGGCGGCCGACTCGGTGTCCTCCGGGTCCAGCACCAGCCCGGCGCCGGACTCGCGCAGCAGGTCGGCCTGCCAGCCGCCGTAGTTGATGGCGATCGGCCGGGAGGCGGCGAGGGCGTCGAAGAACTTGTTCGCCGAGTTGTCCCAGAGCCCGCGGATCGGCCGGACGAAGCTGGACGACATGGTGGCCGCGCCGAGGATCACCGGCAGCTGCGATTTCGGCACCTTCTCCCACATGTGCACCACGTCGCCGAGCAGGCCCTGCTCGGCGGCGAGCTGCTTGGTCGGCTCCCACTCCTTGCCGTGCCCGACGATCAGCACCCGGATGTCCGGGTCCAGCTGCCGCATCCGGCCGGCGGCCCGGACCAGGTACTCCACGCCGTTCACCGCGCCGAGCGCTCCGGTGTAGACGATCAGCGGCCGGTCGCCGAGCCAGCTGTGCTCGGCCCGGAACCGCCGCACCCGCTCCGGATCCACCGCGAACAGGTCCAGGTCGGCGGCGTTCGGGATGATCGTGGTCGGGGTGCCGGGCCGGCGCGCGGCGATCCCGGCGGCCATCCCGGGGGAGAGGGCGATGACCTCCTTGGCGTTGCGGTACGCGAAGTTCGCCAGCGCCCCGGCCAGGCCGCGGGCCGCCGGGTTGCGCAGCGCGCCCATCTCGATCGGCACCTCCGGCCAGAGGTCGCGGACCTCGAAGACGAACGGCACCCGGCGCAGCCTGGCGGCGAGCACGCCGGGCACGGCGACGGTGAGCGGGGTGCTGGTGGCGAAGACCAGGTCGGCCCGGAGCCGGGCCGCCTTCGTCCCGGCCAGGACCATGAACTCGGCGAAGGCGCGCAGGCGGCGGGCGTACGACATGTCGTTGGAGTACGGCACGCGGAACCAGTGGACGGTGACGCCGTCCTCCTCGGTGACCCGCCAGCCGAGCTCCCGGGTGCCCGGGGTGATGTCCGTGGTGATCACGTCGACCGTGTGCCCCCGCTCGACCAGCCGGCGTGCCTGCTCGTACGAGCGGATCCCGCCGGCCATCCGCGGGTTGCAGTAGTACTGATGGATGTAGACGACGCGCATCCGGCCCGTCACCCCTTCTGTTCGCAGGTGACCGATCGGACCGCGTCGACGACGCGATCCCGGTCCCGGTCGGTGAGGGCGGATCCGCTCGGCAGGCAGACCCCGCGGTGGAACAGGCTGGCGCTGACCTCGCCGCCGCGCATCACGCAGTCCTGGAAGACCGGTTGCAGATGCATCGGCTTCCACGCCGGCCGTCCCTCGATGTCGCGGGCCGCCAGTGCGTCGAGGATCCGGTCGCGGCCGGCACCGAAGCGCTCGGCGTCGACCAGCAGGCAGGTCAGCCAGTAGTTGGGTACGCCGTAGGCGGCGATCGGCATGAACTCGATCCCGGGCAGGTCGCCGAGAGCCGCGCGGTAGTGCTCGAAGGTCCGTCGGCGTGCCTCGATCATCTGCCCGAGGCGCTGGAGCTGACCGCGGCCGACGGCGGCCAGCAGGTTGCTCAGCCGGTAGTTGTAGCCGACGCTGCGGTGCTCGTAGTGCGGCACCGGCTCGCGGGCCTGGGTGGCCAGGTGCCGGGCCTGTTTCGCGACGCTGCCGTCGTCGGTGACCAGCATCCCGCCGCCGCCGGTGGTGATGATCTTGTTGCCGTTGAAGGAGAGCACCCCGGCCAGCCCGAACGACCCGGCCGCCCGCCCGCGGTAGGTGGCGCCGAGGGCCTCGGCCGCGTCCTCGATCAGCGGCACGCCGTACCGGTCGCAGGCGGCCAGCAGCGGGTCGTAGTCGGCGCACTGCCCGTACATGTCCACGGCGATCACCGCGCGCGGCAGCTGACCGCGTCCGGCCCGGGCCCGCAGCTCCCCGGCGACCAGCTCCGGGTCGACGTTCCAGCTGTGCGGGGTGCTGTCCAGGAAGACCGGGCGGGCACCCAGGTAGGCGACCGCGTTCGCGGTGGCGGCGAAGGTGAACGACGGCACCAGCACGGTGTCGCCCCGGCGCACACCGGCCGCGATCAGCGCCAGGTGCAGGGCCGCGGTCCCGCTGCTGAGCGCCACCGCGTGCCGGACGCCGACCAGCTCGGCCACCCGCTCCTCGAAGGCGTCCAGGTCCGGGCCGACCGGGGCGACCCAGTTCGAGTCGAACGCGTTGAGCAGCAGCTTGCGCTCGACGTCGGTGACGTCCGGCGGGGACAGGTAGATGCGGGTGTCAGTCATGGACCCGGGTCCTCATCGCCAGGATCGGCCAGGCCGGGTGCAGGCCCTGGCGGTGGATGAACATCGGGGAGTCGCCGGGACGCATCGCGGGCCGCAGGGTGGTGGCGAAGCTGCGGTATCCCGCCTCGCGGGCGACCTCGACGTCGCGGTCGAGGAAGTCCACCGCGGGATTGCCGTACGGCGCGGCGAAGTCCCGCACCTCGACACCCAGCTGGTCCTCGATCTCCCGTTTGGAGTCCACGATCTCCCGGGCCGCGGTCTCGTCGTCCTGGTCGGCCAGCCGGTGGTGGGTGACCGTGTGCGACCCGAAGGCGAAGCCGGCGGCCACCAGGTCCCGGCAGTCCTGCCAGGTCAGGTTGCCGGGCTGCCCGACCAGCCCGGAGGTGAGGAAGAACATCGCCGGCACCCGCATCTCCAGCAGCACCGGTGCGGCCACGTCCCGCCAGCTCAGGTGGGCGTCGTCGAAGGAGAGACAGAACACCGGCCCGGTCAGCGGCCGCTCGCCGGCCAGGATCCGCAGCGACTCGTCCCAGGACACCATCGGCCCGATCCGCCGCAGGGTGTTCAGGTGGCGCCGCAGGTCGGCGCCGTACTCCGGCAGCACGTCGTGGTAGAAGGGGAAGTAGAGACCGGGCGCGCTGGGCAGCCGGCGCCGGAGTCCGGCCGGTGCCAGGATCCGGCCCTGCAACCGGGGCCGGGCCCGCAGGCGGCTGCGCAACCCCAGCTCGTTCAAGCGTCGCTTGATCGCCGTCGGCGGCTGCATGCGTTCGGCATCCTCCCGCTAGTCGTCGATCCGCTCGCGGCCACGGCGCAGCGTGGCCCCGCGGCGGCCTTCACCAACGATTGCAAATGCGTACGGGCGGCGGCAGTAGCAATTGTCATAAGGAACGCGAGTATTATTCACTTCAATTAGAAATAGCCCGATCGGCTTCTTGTGGAATAGCCTCGCGGCGGAGCATCATCCGGCAATAGGCCTAATTTCCAGCGGGGAGCGTCATGCTGCGTCTGCACCGGGTGGAGCCGTCGGCCGCCCTCTGGTCGGATCGGGCCGGCTACCCCGATCGGCTGATCTTCCACACTCCTGAGTGGATCTCTTTCGTGGCGCAGTGCCAGGGCGCCGAGCCGGTGCTGGCCACCGTCACCGACGGCGACACTCCCGCCGGCCACTTCACCGGCCTGATCACCAAGAAGTACGGACTGCGCATCCTGGGCAGCCCGATGGCCGGCTGGACCACGTCCTACGTGGGCTTCAACCTGGATCCGGCGGTGCCGCGGCGGGCCGCGCTGGAAGCCCTGCTGCCGTTCGCCTTCAACGAGCTCGGTTGTGCCCATCTGGAGATCCGCGACCGGTTCCTGGCCGAGTCGGAACTCGGCGGGCTGGGCCTGGTCTGGGACACCGCGCCGACCGCGGTGATCGACTTGACGCCGTCCGAGGACGAGCTCTTCGGCGCCATGGCCAGCGCCTGCCGCCGCAACATCCGCAAGGCGGCGAAGTCGGGTGTCGTCATCGAAGAGGTGCACGGCGATCCCGCATTCGCCGACGAATTCTACGATCAATTGCGGGACGTTTTCGCCAAGCAGAATCTGGTGCCCACCTATTCGGTGGAAAGAGTTCGGTCGTTGATCCGTCACCTGGAACCCGCCGGGCGGATCCTCCAGTTACGCGCCCGCGATCCGGAGCACCGGTCCATCGCCACGGCGATCCTGCCCTGGTACCACCGGACCATGTACTTCTGGGGCGGCGCGAGCTACCGCGAGCACCAGCACCTGCGCCCCAACGAGGCGCTGATCTGGCACGCGTTGCGGTGGGCCAGGGAGCGCGGCGTGACCGAGTTCGACTTCGTCGGCGGTAACGCGTACAAGGCGAAGTACGGCACCACCGAGGTGCCGGTGCCCTGGGCCCGGCGGTCCCGGTCGCCGCTGGTGGCCCGGCTGCGTGACGCGGCGAAGCAGGGATTCGCCCTGAAACAGCGGGCGGCCGCCCGGCTCACCGGAGTCTCGAGGCCCGCGACTCCAGATAGCGCTGCTCGGGCCGGCTGAGCGTGAGCCGCGCCGCCCGGCGGTACTGCTCCCGCGCGGCGGCCCGGTCACCGGCCATCTCCAGCAGGTGGGCGCGGACCGCGGCGGTCCGGTGATGCCGGCCCAGCACCGGATCCCCGGCGACCCCGTCCAGGGCGGCGAGCCCGGCGGCCGGCCCGTCGACCATGGCGCGTGCCACGATCCGGTTCAGCGTCACCATCGGGCTCGGGGCGAGTGCGTGCAGCATCCCGTACAGGGCAAGGATCTGCGGCCAATCGGTGTCCTCGGCGCGCGCTGCCTCGTCGTGCACCGCGGCGATCGCGGCCTGTAGCTGGAACGGGCCGATCGGGGCCCGCGCCAGCGTCCGGGTGATAATCGCGACGCCTTCGGCGATCGCGGCCGCGTCCCACCGGCTCCGGTCCTGCTCGGCGAGCGGGATCAGGGTGCCGTCCGGCCCGGTACGCGCGGGCCGGCGCGCATCGGTGAGCAGCATTAACGCCAAGAGCCCGGCCACCTCCCCGTCCTGGAACAGGCGCCGGTGCAACTGGCGGGTCAGCCGGATCGCCTCCCGGGTCAGCTCCACCCGGCTCAGCGCGTCGCCGGAGCTGGCGGTGTAGCCCTCGTTGAAGATCAGGTAGAGCACGTGCCGCACCGCGGTGAGCCGCTCGCCGAGCTGTTGTGGAGCGGGCATCTCGAACCGGGTGCCGGTGTCGCGGATCCGCTGCTTGGCCCGGCTGATCCGCTGGCCCACGGTGGCCTCCGGCAGCAGCAGGGCCCGGGCGATCTCCGCGGTGGTGAGCCCGCCTACCGCGCGCAGGGTGAGCGTGACCTGCGCCGGCACGCTCAGCGCGGGATGGCAGCAGAGCAGCAGCAGGGCGAGCTCGTCGTCACCACGGACCGCGGGGGCCGGCTCCTGGCACAGCGCCTCCTCGCGCCGCCGCCGCGCGGTCTCGTTGCGCAGCAACTCCACCCGGCGGCGGCCGGCGACGGTGATCAACCAGTTCCGTGGCTGCTCGGGGACGCCGGTCTCGGGCCACTGCCGGGCGGCCGCCAGCAGCGCCTCCTGGACCGCGTCCTCGCAGGCTTCGAAGTCGCCGTAGCGGCGCACCACGGCGGCGAGGACCTGCGGCGCGCACTCGCGCAGCAGGTCCGGCAGCTCTAGATCTCCCACGTGCTCATGTCCAGGACCGGCCGCACCTCGACCCTGGTGTACGCCGCGTCCGGCGCCTTCGCGGCCCAGGCCACGGCTTCGTCGAGATCCGCCACGTCGATCAGGTAGAAGCCGGCCAGGTGCTCCTTGACCTCGGCGTACGGGCCGTCGCAGGTGATCGTCTTCCCGTCGCGGACGGAGACCTGGGTGGCCAGTGCCGGATCGCCGAGACCCTCGCTGACCACCAGGACGCCGGCGTCGCGCATCTGTTCGGTGAGCCGCAGGTGGCCGAGACCGAAGTCGGTGCGCTGCTCGTCGGTAAGCGTCTCCCACACGGCCAGCGACTGCGGGTTGGACTGGATCAGGATCACGTACTTCATGAGGTTCTCCTTCTCTCTCGCCAAGGATGTCGAAACCGGCCGGCCCGGATTCGACGTCCCCGGTGAGAGAAAGGAAGGATCCGCCATGAACGAGATCCAGGAAGTCGTCGAACGCAAGGCCGCGCTGCTGGAGACCGGCGACGCCAAGGCCATCCTGTCGCACTACGCCGACACGTTCGTCGAGTACAACCTCGCCCCGCCGCTGCGCCAGCCGGGCGACGGCCGCGACCCGGCTCCGCTGGAGGCCTGGCTGGCCGGCTTCGAGGCGCCGCCCCGGCGCGAGGTCACCCAGCTGGAGATCACCGCGGACGGCGATGTGGCCTTCGCGACCAGCATCGACTGCCTGACCGCCACCCCGCGCGGCTCGGCGGAGAGCTTCAGCCTCTGGTTCCGGGTGACGCTGGGGCTGCGCCGCATCGACGGGCGCTGGCTGGTGACACACGAGCACGAGTCGGTGCCGTTCGAGATGGACGGCTCGTTCCGCGCGTCCGTCACGCTGCAACCTTGAGGCGGGAGATGCGCTGGGCCCGCCGCCGACGCCCCTCGGCGGCGGGCCACAGCCTGGAGGAAGGTTCTCAGGCCCCGGCGCGCTTCGCCGCGGCGACCAGATCGCGTACGCCCCGCGCGCTCGCCGGTGTACCGGGAAGTACCCCGAAAGTTCCGTAGGGATGCACGTAGACCGGGGTGTCCCGCTGGGTACGCCAGTTCTCGGCGAGCGGCCCGGCGTCCACGACGTCGTACCCGATGCTGTCGAAGAACTCGGTGACCGTCTGCTTGGCGGCCGGATCGTCACCGGCGATCGGCAGCGCCGTCCGGTCCGCGCTGCCCGACGGACGCGCGAGGGACCGCAGGTGCTCGAACCAGATGTTGTTGAAGCCCTTCACCACGCGAGCTTCGCCGAGGTGCTTCTGCAGCAGCTCGCCGGTGGTGGACGAGCCGTCCTCCAGCTCGGGGAAGACGCCGTCGCGCTCCGGGTAGTAGTTGTTCGTGTCGATGACCACCTTGCCGGCCAAGGGCTCGGCCGGAACGTCCCGGTACGCCGCCAGCGGCACCGTCACCACCACGACGTCCCCGGCCGCGGCCGCCTCGGCGGGAGTCGCGGCGCGCGCCTTCGGGCCTAGTTCCGCCACCAGGTCCCGCAGCGTCTCCGGGCCGCGCGAGTTGCTCAGCACCACGTCGTGGCCGGCGGCCACCGCGAGCCGAGCCACGGTGCTTCCGATGTTGCCGCTGCCGATGAATCCGATCTTCGTCATGTCAGCGCGAACCTCCCGGGCCCCGAACCGATTCCGGCCGGCGGCACACCGTGACGGGTGGCACACCGGCCGGACGGGCGGTTCGAAAGGGTCAGCCGCGCGCGGCGCCGGCCCAGGAGGCGGACTCGTAGGGCGCGATCACCATGGCGCACACCGGGTCGCTCTCGCAGACCACGCCGTGCACCACGAAGTCGGGGTCGGTGAAGGCCTCCTCGTGGCCGCGGACCAGGTCACGGAGGCTGTCCTTGATCGCCTGGGTGACATAGCCCTCGCTGGTGCCCTCGTGCTCGACGAACAGGCCGCCCTGCCCGTCGAGACGCTGCACCCAGCCGATGCCGGCCCAGGCCTGCTCGCCCGGCAGGGTGGCGTACTGGTCGGCGTAGACGACGTACATCCGGTCGCCCCAGGCGCCCTGCGGCACCGGCGCCTTGCCGGTCGCGTCGACGGTGGTGCCGGGCGGGATCACGCTCGACAGCCGGACCAGGTTGTAGACGGCCAGGTCGGCCTGCACCAGCGCGTCGTGGAACGCGGAGAGAGTGGTGGACCCACGACCGGTCGCCTTGACAACGGGGATCTCGTCGTTAACCGCGGAGGTGTGCAAACCAAGCCATCCTTTGCTCGTTGAAACGTCAACTCTCGGAGGGTTCAGTCGGCGGGCCGGCGGCGAACTGAAGGATTTCCGGCATTTTGCTGGTTGCCGGTGGGTAAGACCATGGGAACAAGTCGAGCCGAGGAGAGTCCGTTGTTCCTGCTGTTCGGTCTGCGGACCAAGGACCACATGGTCGCCACCCGCACGATGTTGTGCGAGCTCTGCGGGTGGGAGGCGCCGCAGACGATGCTGCGGCGCAGCACCAAGTTCACCCTGTTCTTCATCCCGCTCTTCCCGGTCAAGCCGAGCCGCCACTTCCTGGTCTGCGGCCACTGCCGCGGCTTCCGGGAGGCCGGTTCGTCGCATGATCTGGCCCGTCGGGGGTAGGCGGCAGTCGTTGCACCCGACTGCCCCCTGGAGGAAACCGTGACGAGCCCGCAGAACGGGGACGTGATCGACGTCCTCGTCGCCGACCACCGCGACGTGACCGCACTGATCGCCAACATCCGGTCGGTGACCGACCCGATGATCCGGCGTGACCTCACCGACACCGCGATCAGCGAGCTGGTGCGGCACGCCGTGGCCGAGGAGATGTACGTCTACCCGGTCATGAAGAAGTACCTGCCGGAAGGGGAGAAGGCCGTCGAGCACGACATCGAGGAGCACAAGGAACTCGAGGAGACGATGAAGCGTCTCGAGGGCCTCGATGTGGAGACGTCCGAGTTCGTCCAGGCACTGAACCGCCTGGAGGACCTGCTCGCCGACCACGTGCAGGACGAGGAGTCCGAGCAGTTCCCCGAGCTGCGCCGCCGGGTGCCGGCCGAGGAGCTGACCGAGCTCGCCGGCAAGGTCGAGTCGGCCAAGAAGCTCGCACCGACCCGCCCGCATCCCGGCGCCCCCAACAGCGAGCTGTTCCACAAGCTGGTGGGCCCGGGCGTCGGCCTGGTCGACCGGCTCCGCGACAAGCTGACCGGCCGCGCCACGAAGTAGGTCAGGCCGGCTGGATCCAGTCGAAGGTGCGCTCCACCGCACGCCGCCAGTTGGCGTACTCGGCGGAGCGCACCACCGGGTCCATGGCGGGCATCCACTGGCCGGCGATGTGCCAGTTGCGGCGCAGCCCGTCGAGGTCCGGCCAGTAGCCGACGGCCAGCCCGGCGGCGTACGCCGCGCCCAGCGACACCGTCTCCACCGCCAGCGGCCGGACCAGCGGCACGTCCAGCACGTCGGCGATCATCTGCATGAGCAGGTTGTCCGCGGTCATCCCGCCGTCGACCTTGAGCGTGGTGAGGGTGAGCCCGGAGTTCGCGTTCATCGCGTCGACCACCTCGCGGGTCTGCCAGGCGGTCGCTTCCAGGACCGCCCGGGCCAGGTGCCCCTTGGTGATGTACGAGGTCAGGCCGACGATGACGCCACGGGCCTCGCTGCGCCAGTACGGCGCGTACAGGCCGGAGAAGGCGGGCACGATGTAGCAGCCGCCGTTGTCGGCGACGGTCCGCGCCAGAGTCTCGATCTCCGGTGCGCTGGAGATCAGTTCGAGCTGGTCGCGGAACCACTGCACCAGCGAGCCGGTGATCGCGATCGAGCCCTCCAGGGCGTACGCGGCCGGCTCGCCGGCGATCTGGTACGCCACCGTGCTGAGCAGCCCGTTGTCCGAGCGGACCAGCTCGTTCCCGGTGTTGAGCAGCAGGAAACTGCCGGTGCCGTACGTGCACTTCGCCTCGCCCGGGGTGAAGCAGGTCTGCCCGAACAGTGCCGCCTGCTGGTCGCCGAGCGCCGCCCCGATCCGCACCCCGGGGAAGGCCGCGGTCGCCGTGCCGAACACTCCGATCGACGGGCGCACCTCCGGCAGCATGGCCCGCGGGATGCCGAAGAAGGACAGGCTCTCCTCGGACCAGTCCAGGCTGCGGACGTCGAGCAGCATCGTCCGGCTGGCGTTCGTCACATCCGTGACATGGAGACCGCCGGTGAGGTTCCAGATCAGCCAGGTCTCCATCGTCCCGCAGAGCACGTCACCGCGTTCGGCGCGTTCCCGCAGCCCGGGCGTGTGGTCCAGGATCCATTGCAGGCGCGGCCCGGAGAAGTACGTGGCCAGCGGCAGCCCCGCCCGGTGCTCCACCTCTTTCGCCTCTGGTCGCCCTTCCAGCTCGTGCACCAGCGCGTCGGTCCGGGTGTCCTGCCAGGTGATGGCGCGCCCGATCGGCGTACCGTTGCGCCGGTCCCAGAGGACCGTGGTCTCCCGCTGGTTGGCGATGCCCAGCGCGGCCACCTGGTCGAGGCCGATCCCGGCCCGGCGCAGCGCTCTCGGCGCGAGCCGTTCCACGTTGCGCCAGATCTCCGCGGCGTCGTGCTCGACCCAGCCGGGCCGGGGGAAGTGCTGCTTGTGCTCCTGCTGGGCGAGGGAGACCAGCTGTCCCCGCCGGTCGAAGACGATGCAGCGCGTGGAGGTGGTGCCCTGGTCGATCGCGACCACGAAACTCTCGGTCATCGGGCGGCTCCCAGGTCCCGGGACACCGCACGGGCGGCGTCGCGGACGTAGGTGACGAGGCGTTGGTGGGGCCGGTACCTGCTGTCGCAGATGCGCTCGACCGGACCGGAGATACCGATCGCTCCGACGACCAGGCCACCGTACCCCCGGATCGGCGCCGCCACCGCCGCCTGACCGAGCAGGAACTCCTCGACCTCGGTGGCCCAGCCGGTCTCCCGCACTCCCTCCAGCGCCGCCGCAAGGGCTTTCGGCTCCACGATGGTGAGCCGGGTGTACGCCTCCAAGTCGGAAGAGACAAAAGGCCGGTAAGCGAGCAGCACCTTCCCCAGCGCGGTGGCGTGCAGCGGCAGCAGAGCGCCGACGTCCAGGGTCTGGAAGGTGTCGTCGGGCCGGAAGACGTGGTGCACGACGAGCACCCGTCCCTCCAGGACGGTGCCGATCCGGACCGCTTCCCCGCTGCGCGCGGCGAGCGGGTCGGCCCAGTTGATCGATCGCGAGCGCAGCTCGTTGATGTCCAGATAGCTGGTGCCCAGGTGCAGCAGGGCCCCGCCGAGCTGGTACTGCCCGGAGACCCGGTCCTGCTCGACGAAGCCGACCACCTGCAACGTGCGCAGGATGCCGTGCGTGGTGCCCTTGGCCAGGTCGAGTGCCCGGGCGATCTCGCTGAGCCCGAGCCGGCCCGGCCCACCGGCCAGGATCCGCAGGATCGCGGCCGCTCTCTCGATCGACTGCACCGTACCGGGCATGTTTCGGACTCTATGCCAGCGGATGACGACGCGCCGTGGTCGATGTTCGACAATGCCGACCGACGTTCATTGCCCCATACCGATGCCCTTCCTAGCGTCCGAGACATCGGAATTCAGGGAGGGAGCATGGCTACACGACCCAAGATTCCCGGCATCCTCGGCGAGTTCGCCGCCGAGTTCGCCGGCACCATGATCCTCATTCTGTTCGGCGTCGGCGTGGTGGCGCAGGTCGCCGGTGCCGGCATCGGAGACCACGACAGCATCGCCTGGGCCTGGGGCCTGGGTGTGGTGTTCGGCGTGTACGTCGCGGCGCGGATCAGCGGCGCGCACCTCAATCCGGCGGTCACCATCGCACTCGCCGTCTTCCAGGGCTTCTCCTGGCGCAAGGTGGCGCCGTACATCGTCGCCCAGTTCCTCGGCGCGTTCGTCGCGGCGCTGATCGTGCGCTGGAACTACACCGAGGTGCTGAACGCCGCGGACCCCGGACTGACCATCAAGACGCAGGGCGTCTTCTCCACCCTGCCCGGCAACGGCACGCTGCCGATCAGTGAGTGGGGCGCGTTCCGCGACCAGATCATCGGCACCGCCATCCTGCTGTTCCTGATCCTCGCGGTCACCGACGTGCTCAGCACGCCGCCGCAGGCCAACCTGGCCCCGTTCATCATCGGCCTGATCGTCGTCGGCATCGGCATGGCGTGGGGCACCGCCGCCGGCTACGCGATCAACCCGGCCCGTGACTTCGGGCCGCGACTCGCCAGCTTCCTGACCGGATATGAGGACGCGTTCCGAGATCAGACGGGGTATCTCTACTTCTGGGTGCCGATAGTCGCGCCCATCCTCGGTGGTGTTCTCGGCGCCGGCCTGTACAAAGTTCTGGTGGGACGATTCCTGCCCGCCGAGGGACCCCCGGAACCGGGCAGGGTGCCGACACCCCGAGGAGACGACGACAACGTGGAGGCACGCCGTGGCTGACTTCGTCGGTGCTGTGGACCAGGGCACCACCAGCACCCGCTTCATGATCTTCGATCACAGTGGCAACGAGGTGGGGCGGCACCAGCTCGAACACGAGCAGATCCTGCCCCAGGCCGGCTGGGTGGAGCACAACCCCATCGAGATCTGGGAGCGGACCGTCGCGGTGGTGCGTACCGCGATGCAGAAGGCCAACCTGTCGGCGAGCGACCTGGCCGCGGTGGGCATCACCAACCAGCGGGAGACCGCGGTGGTGTGGGACCGGCGCACCGGCCGGCCGTACTACAACGCGATCGTCTGGCAGGACACCCGTACCGACCGGATCGCCTCGGCGCTGGACCGGGACGGGCGCGGCGACGTCATCCGCCGCAAGGCCGGCCTGCCGCCGGCCACCTACTTCTCCGGCGGCAAGATTCAATGGATCCTGGATAACGTCGACGGGGTCCGGGAGGCGGCCGAGCGCGGCGACGCGATCTTCGGCAACACCGACAGCTGGGTGATCTGGAACATGACCGGCGGCACCGACGGCGGCAACCACCTCACCGACGTCACCAACGCCAGCCGCACCATGCTGATGAACCTGGAGACCCTGGACTGGGACGACGAACTGCTGTCGTTCTTCAACATCCCGCGGCGGATGCTGCCGGAGATCCGGCCGTCGTCCGACCCGAACACCTTCGGCACGGCGCACTCGCCGGGCCCGCTGGGCGGTGACGTCCCGATCACCGGGGACCTCGGCGACCAGCAGGCCGCCACGGTCGGCCAGGTCTGCTTCGCACAGGGCGAGGCCAAGAACACCTACGGTACGGGCAACTTCATGCTGCTCAACACCGGTACGAACCTGGTGCGCTCGGAGAACGGCCTGCTCACCACGGTCTGCTACAAGTTCGGCGACGCCGCCCCGGTCTACGCCCTGGAGGGCTCGATCGCGGTGACCGGGTCCGCCGTGCAGTGGCTGCGCGACCAGTTGCACATCATTCACGAAGCCGCCGAGAGCGAGTCCCTGGCGGCCCAGGTCCCGGACAACGGCGGCGTCTACTTCGTGCCGGCCTTCTCCGGCCTGTTCGCGCCCTACTGGCGCTCGGACGCCCGCGGCGCCATCGTCGGGCTGTCCCGCTTCAACACCAGCGCGCACATCGCCCGGGCCACCCTCGAGTCCATCTGCTACCAGACCCGCGACGTGGTCGACGCGATGGCGCAGGACTCCGGGGTGACGCTGGACGTGCTCAAGGTCGACGGCGGCATCACCCAGAACAACCTCTGCATGCAGATCCAGGCGGACGTGCTCGGCGTGCCGGTCAGCCGCCCGGTGGTGGCCGAGACGACAGCGCTCGGTGCCGCGTACGCCGCCGGCCTCGCGGTCGGCTTCTGGAAGAACACCGACGAACTGCGGGAGAACTGGAACGAGTCGCAGCGCTGGCAGCCGAACTGGTCGCAGGAACAACGCGAGCAGGGCTTCGGCAAGTGGAAGAAGGCGGTGCAGCGAACCCTGGACTGGGTGGATGTGGACTGATCATGACGGCTCTGTCACCTAACTACCGGGACGCCGCCCTGGCCACCCTCGCGGAGGCCGAGGTCGACGTGCTGGTGATCGGTGGGGGAGTGGTGGGGGCGGGTTGCGCGCTCGACGCGGTCACACGGGGACTCACCGTGGGCCTCGTCGAGGCGCGCGACTTCGCCTCCGGCACGTCCAGCCGGTCCAGCAAGCTGATCCACGGCGGCCTGCGCTACCTGGAGATGCTGGACTTCGGGCTGGTCCGCGAGGCGTTGCGGGAACGCGGTCTGATCCTGCAGCGCCTCGCGCCGCACCTGGCCCGCCCGGTCCGGTTCCTCTACCCGCTGAAACACCACGCCTGGGAGCGCCTGTACGCCGGGCTCGGCGTCACCCTCTACGACACCATGGCCTGGTCGCATTCGCTGCCGCGGCACCGGCACCTGACCCGGCGCGGTGCGTTGCGGGCCTGCCCGGCGCTGCGTAGCGACTCGCTGGTCGGCGCGTTGCAGTATTACGACGGGCAACTCGACGACGCCCGGCACACGATGTTCCTGGCCCGCACCGCCGCCGCGTACGGGGCACACGTCGTCTCCCGCGCCGAGGTGGTCGGCTTCCTGCGCGAGGGCGAACGGGTCACCGGGGTACGCGTCCACGACCTGGAACACGACCACACCTTCGAGATCCGCGCCCAGCAGGTCGTCAACTCGACCGGCGTGTGGACCGACGACACCCAGTCGCTGGTCGGCGAGCGCGGCCAGTTCCACGTCCGCGCGTCCAAGGGCATCCACCTGGTCGTACCCCGCGACCGGATCCAATCCTCGACCGGGCTGATCCTGCGCACCGCGACAAGCGTGCTCTTCGTCATCCCGTGGGGCCGGCACTGGATCGTCGGCACCACCGACACCGACTGGTCCCTGGACAAGGCGCACCCGGCCGCCTCCAGCAAGGACATCGACTACCTGCTCGGCGAGGTGAACAAGGTGCTGTCCCGGCCCCTCGAACGGGCCGACGTGGAGGGCGTCTACGCGGGGCTGCGTCCGCTGCTCTCCGGCGAGTCGGAGTCGACGTCGAAACTGTCCCGGGAGCACACGGTGGGCAGCCCGGTCCCGGGACTGGTGGTGGTCGCCGGGGGCAAGTACACGACCTACCGGGTGATGGCCCGCGACGCGATCGACGCCTGCGTCCACGGTCTGGCCCGCTCGGTGCCGCGCTGCGTCACCGACGATGTGCCGCTGCTCGGCGCCGAGGGCTATCCGGCACTGTGGAACCGGCGCGGTCTGCTGGCCGCCGACTCCGGGCTGCACGTGGCCCGCGTCGAGCACCTGCTCGGCCGGTACGGCACGCTCACGCTGGAGCTGCTCGACCTGATCCGGGAGGATCCCGACCTGGGCCGGCCGATCGAGGGCGCCGACGACTACCTGCGGGCCGAGTTCGTCTACGCGGCCGCGGCCGAGGGGGCCCGGCATCTGGTGGACGTGCTGACCCGGCGTACCCGGATCTCGATCGAAACCTTCGACCGGGGCACCGTCGCCGCGCGGGACGCGGCCGAACTGATGGGACGGGTGCTGGGGTGGACACCCGAACAACGGGACCGGGAGGTGGAGAACTACCGGCTGCGGGTGGAGGCCGAACGCGCCTCCCAGGAGCAGCAGGACGACGAGACCGCGGACGCGACCCGGCTGGGCGCCCCGGACGTCGTACCCCTGCGGTTGTGAACCGACGGCGGCGGCCGGACCGGCCGCCGCCCGCCTGCTCAGCTGAAGGCCGCCAGGTTCTCGGTGACCCACGTCCGGTACGTGCGCGCCGGCCGGCCGGTCACCTCCTCGACCGTGGGCAGCACCGTGTAGCCCGCCTCGGGCGGGTCGGTGCGCATGGCCAGGAAGAACTCGATGTCCTCGGCACCGAAGCCCTCCGCCCGCCAGTGCGCGACGACCTCGTCGCGGGACAACTCGACGAAGCGGATCTCACGGCCGAGCGCTTCGCCGATGATCCGCGCCTGGTCCGGCGGGGTCAGCACCTCCGGCCCGGTCAGCCAGTACTCCCGGCCGTCGTGGCCGTCGCGGGTCAGCACCACGGCCGCGGTCTCGGCGATGTCCCCGTCGTGGATCATCGCGCTGCGGGCGGTGGCGAAGCCGGCCCGGATCGTCGACTCGGTGCGGACCGATTCGGCCCACTCCAGGGTGTTCGACATGAACTCCACCGGGCTCAGGAACGTCCAGCGCAGACCGCTGGCCTCGATCGCCTCTTCGAGAGGGCTCCTCGTCACGTCGCCCTTGAGCACCGACACCTTGGTGACACCGCTCTTGAGCGCCAGCGCGGCGATCTCGTCGCCGTTGGTCAGCGGGGCATAGCCCTCGCCGAAGGTGATCAGATGAGCGGCGTCGGCGCCGTCGAAGGCCCGGGCCAGGCCCGCGGTGTCGGACAGGTTGCCGGCGATCACCTCCACTCCGGCCGGCAGAGCGGCCCGCGACGGGTCGCGGGTCAGGGCGCGGACCCGGTGACCGGCGGCCAGCAGGCTGTCCACGAGCGGACGGCCCACGTTGCCGGTGGCGCCGGTGACCAGGACGGTACGGGTATCAAATCCAGTCATGTCCGGGACCGTAACCACCATTGCGGACGAATCCCGTCCTAGTTTCGCTCGGGGACTCAGGACAGGGCGGCCGGCGTGATCCGGGCCGCGCCCAGCTCCGGGCCCACGGCCAGCCGGGCGCCGGGCTTGCGGCCGCGCCCCCAGCCGATCTCTTTGCGGTAGCTGCCCAGCAGGCCGCCGGTGACCAGGTGCGTCTCATCGACGAACGGTGAGTCCGCCGGCGCCGGATGCGTCAGCGGCGCCACGAACAGCGCGTCCGCCGGGCAGTGCGCCTCACACATGAAACAGGTCTGGCAGTCGCCCTGCCGGGCGATCACCGGAACGCCGTCCGGGCCGCGGTCGAAGACGTTCGTCGGGCAGACCGCGACGCAGACGTCGCAGGTGACGCAGCGGCTGCCGGAGACGATCTCGATCACGACGCCACCGCCACGGTTTCGCGGGCCTCCGGGCGTACCCATATCTCGTCCAGGCCGCCCACCGTGAGCCGGTGGTGCTGCGCCGGGTCCAGCCCGGGAAACTCCTGGCGGCGGGCCATCCCGCGGCTTTCCGTGCGGGCCAGCGCACTGTGGTACATCCAGCGCGCGTGCGCCACCATCGCGGCCGCCTGCCGGGTGCGCACGGCCGCGGCGCCCGCAGCGCCACTCCCGGTCCGCAACGCGGACCAGGCGGCGTCCAATTCGGCGAGAGCCGGGCGCAGCCGGTCACCGTGCCGCAGATAATTCTTGTCGTACGGGTGAACCTGCTCTCTGACCACCAGGATCGCCTCCTCGCCCCACCCGGCTCCACGCGGAGTCCCGGTGGGCCGCAGTCCCGCACCGCCGGCCGCCGTCAGCCGGCGCCGGTGCGTCCCCGCACCCAGCCCCGAGGCGAACTGGGCCGCGCCCCGCCCGGCCCAGGTGCCCGACGACATGGCCCACGCCGAGTTGTGGCTGCCGCCCCCGGTGAAACCGCCGCAGATCAGCTCACGGGTGGCCGCGTCCCCGGCGGCGAAGAGCCCCGGCACCGAGGTGGCGCAGTCGTCGGCCGCGATCCGGATCCCGCCGGTACCCCGTACCGTGCCCTCCAGCAACAGCGTGACCGGGAACCGGTCGGTGAACGGGTCGATCCCGAGCCGGTCGAAGGTGAGGAAGAAGTTCGGCTGGCCGAGACGCATCTGCTGTCGCTGCTCCGGGGTCGCCTGATCCAGCGTGCACAGCACGGTCCCGGCGCGCAGCAGCTCCCGGGCGATCACCGAACGGCCGCCCTGGCTGCCGGCCCCCTCCAGCGGAGTGCCGTCGCCGCGGAAGAACGTCGCGAAACCGTAGTACGCGGTCTTCGTCACCGAGGTGAACGTCGGCGCGATCCCGTACGCGTTGGAGAACTCCATGCCGGACATCTCGGCGCCCACCTCGGCGGCGTAGAGCGCGCCGTCCCCGGTGTCGACGTCACAGCCG
Organism: Actinoplanes aureus; assembly: GCF_015704865.1. GTDB lineage: Bacteria > Actinomycetota > Actinomycetes > Mycobacteriales > Micromonosporaceae > Actinoplanes > Actinoplanes aureus. The sequence continues at coordinate 84,309 of NZ_JADQTO010000006.1, forward strand.
AGCGCCTTGCTCAGGAACGCGCAGCCGCCGGTGGCGAGGACCACGGCCCCGGCCCGGACCCGGTAACCGGTGTCGTGCTGGCGCCGGTGCCCGCGTACCCCCGCGACCGTCCCGGCGTTGTCCACCAGCAACTCCAGGACCGGGCTGTGGTCCAGGATCCGCACTCCGGCCCGCTTGACCCAGGACCGCATCCGGCGCATGTACTCCGGGCCCTGCACACCCCGCTTGTAGAGTTCCCCGTCCACCACCGGGAACGGGTAGCGGGCCTCGGTGGCCAGGCGGTTCATGTTCTCGTACGTCTGATCCAGCACCCGGGCCATCCAGCGCCGGTCGGCCAGATAGCCGCCGAGACCCTCCCGGCTCGCCATCGCCTTCTCCCGGGCCGCCGGCTCGGGATCCACGTACCAGACACCGGTGCCCCCGGACGCGGTCGGCCCGCTCGTGCCGCAGTAGCCCTTGTCCAGCAGCAGCACGTCGGCGCCGGCCTCAGCGGCGGCGAGCGCCGCCCAGGTGCCGGCCGGTCCGCCGCCGGCCACCACCACGTCAGCGGTCAGATCGAGCGGTACGGGTTCGCTGGTCATCACGTCTCCTCGGCGTTTCGCCGGTCTCGCGGCCATCGGCGTCCTCGGCGTGGCCCCGCCCGGGTGCACGGCGCGGGCCGCTGCCCGTGCCGTGCATGGTCGGTCGTCGGGCCGGGGGTCCGCGGTGGCGGACCTCGGCCGCCGGACGTCGGTCGCCGGAGTGGTGTCGCCGGCCCATCCCGAGCATTAACCCCCAAACCCTATATGTCAACTAGGTATTGGCGTCACGATGGCGCAGGACCGTCGCCCAGGCCGCGACCATCGCGACGGCCCAGACGAACGCGGCCGGCCAGGCGGTGTCCGGCAGCCAGCGCGCGCTCGCCGGCACGCGCGCCGCCAGCAGCGGAACCACGATGAGGTACGCCGTGAGCACGATCCCGACCGCCGCCACCGCCTGCCGCACGATCCCGCCCACCCCGGCCGCCACCAGCATCGACAGCGTCACCCGAGGGGTCGCCGGCACCTCACCGGCCAGAACCGCTGCCGCGCCCGCGACGGGAAGCGCCACCAGGGTCAGCGCGACCGTCTTCGCCGCCGCGAGCGCCAGCCGCCGCGGCGTCGCCAGCAGGGTTGTCCGGATCTGGCCGCCGCCCTGATACTCGTGGGCCGTGGCCAGCACGCCGAAGACCAGCAGCCCGGCCTGAGTGTGCAGCAGCACCGATCCGGGCAGTCCCAGGACGCGCAGCAGCAGCGTCACCGCGAGGGTGAGTGAAGCGGTGATCCACAACGACGGCAGGGTGACGAGTTTGCCGATCTCGGCGCGGACCGCGTTCACGCGTCGCGCCGGTGGAAGAGGTACCCGGCGACCGCGAGCAGCCCGGCCACCCAGGCCGTCATCACCACACCGGCGGTCACCGGTGTGATCCGCACCGGGACGTCGATGCCGCGCAGGAACATGTGTGCCCCGACGATGTCCGGCAGGTACGCGGCCAGCGGCGTCACCTTGGTCAGCAGGTAGGAGAACGACACGACCGCGGAGTTCACGATCAACAGGGTCAGCGTGATGATCCCGTTGCGGGCGATGAGCGTGATCGCGTACGCCAGAAGCCCGATCATCGTCCAGTACAGAACCGCCGCCACCACGCGGACGGGCTCCGGCGACGGTACCGCCGTACCGTGCATCTGCCTGGTCAGCGCGAGCGTCGCGATCGCCGTGAGCGTGCCCTGGACCGCGACCACCAGGCTCAGCGCGGCCGCCTTGGCGGCCAGCAGCCGCGTGCGGCGCGGCACCGCCGTGAGGGTCGTGGTGAGCTGGCGTGCCCCCGGGCTGTCCTCCCCGGTCGCGGTGTATTCGCTGCTCACCGTGACCACGCCGAGGATCATCGCGCCGAGCACGCCGATCCCGAGATTCTGCAAGCCCAGGTCGGACACGTCGCTCACGATGCCGTCGGCGATCGCCCGGCGGGTGGCACCCGCGTTCAGGATCACCAGGGCCGGCGCCGCCAGCAGGCCCAGCAGCAGGCCCACCCAGGCGGTCGGCAGGCCGAGCAGTTTGCGCAGCTCGGCGCGGACCGCGCTCACCACGGCTGCCCGGCCGCGGTCAGCGCGAGGAACGCGTCCTCCAGCGTCGGATGCCCGCCGGTGACCTCGTCGAGGGTGCCCCGGGCCACCACCCGCCCCCGATCGATGATCACCACGTCGTCGGCGATCTCGGCCAGCTCGCCCATCAGGTGGCTGGAGAGCAGCACGGTCCGGCCCTGGTCCGCGCTGTCCCGCAGGAACGTGCGCATCCACCGGATCCCGGCCGGGTCGAGGCCGTTCACCGGTTCGTCCAGGACCAGAACCGGTGGGTCGCCGAGCAGCGCCGTGGCCAGCCCGAGCCGGCGGCTCATGCCGAGCGAGAATTTCCCGGCCCGCTTGCCCGCGTCGGCGGTGAGACCGACCAGGTCGAGCACCTCCTCGACGCGGGTGCGGGGCAGCCCGTTGCTCGCCGCCACCCAGCGCAGGTGGGCGCGGGCGGTGCGGGCCCGGTGCGCGCCGCTGCCGTCCAGCAGCGCTCCGGCGACGGTGAGCGGGCGGTTCCAGGCGGCGTACGGCCGGCCGTCGATCAGCGCGGTGCCGCTCCGCGGGCGGTCCAGCCCGAGCAGGACCCGCAGCGTGGACGTCTTGCCGGCGCCGTTCGGCCCGAGGAAGCCGGTCACCCGGCCGGGCCGCGCCTCGAAGCTCACCTCGTGCAGGATCCGGGCCCGGCCCTTGTGCTTGGAAACCTGGTCGATCGAGATCATAGGGTCAGTGAACCGGTGTCGCGGGCCGGGCACATCGGACTCCGCTCCGACTTCCTCGGCCCGCCTCGGACCTGGGTCCGAGGACTACAGTCGGGCCCGTGCTCGCCCACCCGCGCCCGGCCTGGCGCACCCGTGCCGTCCCGGTCGTCGCCGTGGTCGCCACCGTGCTTGTCCTGGCGATGTGCACGGTGGGCGCGTCCGGGCCGGCCACCAGGATCATCCCGCCGCTGATCGGGGGCGCTGCCGCCGCCGCGGTCTTCTGGGCCGTGCGCCGGTGGCGCGCCGACCGGGCCGACTACGAGCGGCGGCTCACCGAGTGGGCGGCGACCGAGGCGGTCCTCGAAGAGCGCCTGCGGATCGCCCGGGACATGCACGACCTGGTGTCGCACGGACTGGGGTTGATCACCGTGCGGGCGGCGAGCACCCGGCACCTGCCGAAGCCGCCCGAGGTGGGTGCGGCGCTCGCCGACATCGAGGAGGCCAGCCGGCACGCCACGGCCGAACTGCGCCGGATGCTCACGGTTCTGCGCGAACCGGGGACGGCCGGTCCGCGTACCCCGCTGGAGAGCCTGGACGCCCTGCCGGAGATCGTGCGGGCCGCCGAGGCGGCCGGGCTGCGGCCGCGGCTCGTGTGCGAGCCGCTGGGCGAGGTCACCCAGGGTGTGCAGGTCGCGATCTGCAAGACGGTACGCGAGGGGCTGAGCAACGCCGCCCGCCACGCCGGCCCGTGTGACGTGCTCGCGCGGGTGCACCGGGACGGCCGGTTCGTGGTGGTGAGCGTGGCCGACCGGGGTCCCGCCACACCGGGCTGGCGGGCGGTGCCGGGCGCCGGTCACGGCCTGGCCGGGCTGCGCGAACGAGTCGCCGGCCTGAGCGGGACGCTCTCCGCGGAGCCGGTCGAGGGCGGCTTCCGGCTGACCGCCCGCATCCCCGACGAGACCTGCCCGTGATCCGCGTGCTGCTGGTGGACGACCAGCCGCTGCTCCGGCGATCGCTGGCCATGATTATCGACAACGAGCCGGACCTGACCGTGGCGGGCCAGGCCGGCGACGGCGCTTCGGCTGTCCGGTGCGCCCGCGCGGCCCGGCCCGACGTGGTGCTGATGGACGTACGCATGCCGGGCCTCGACGGCCTGGAGGCGACCCGCCGGATCTGCACCGATCCGGCCCTCACCGGCTGCCGGGTACTGGTGCTGAGCATGTTCGAACTGGACGAGTACGTCTACGAGGCCCTGCACGCGGGCGCCTCCGGTTTCCTGCTGAAGGACGCCCGCCCCGAGGAACTGCTCGACGCCGTACGCCGTACCCACCGCGGTGAATCGCTCTTCGCGCCGTCGATCCTCACGCGCCTGGTCGCCCACTACGTGGCGGCACCCCGCCCGGAACGCCCGCCCGCGGCGCTGCGCGGCCTCACCCCGCGTGAGGTCGAGGTGCTGGCACTGATCGGTAATGGCCTGTCCAACGACGAGATCGCGGCGGCCCTGGTCATCTCGATCAAGACGGTCAAGACGCACATCACCCACCTGCTGGCCAAACTGGCCGCCCGTGATCGGGCGCAGCTGGTCATCGCCGCGTTCAACGCCGGCCTGGTCCGGCCCCGCTGACCCGCCTGCCGGCTCGCCCGGCCCGCCACCTGCCCGGCTCGCCCGGCCCGCCACCTGCCCGGCCCGTTTCTTGCCCGGCCCGGCCGCTCGCCAGCCCGGCCGGCTGCCTCACCGGGCAAGGGTGCGCGCGGCGTAACAGCCACAGCCGACAGCTCGGTCCGAATTTCAGCCCTAGTTGATCACTCGGCTGTGTCCTGGGCACCCTTCCGGGCCGATCAAGCAGCCACAGCCCATAGCCCACGCTCCGGAGCCCGTCTGATCGATCACCGAGCTGGTAGCTGCGGCGGTCACGGCCTTCGGGTGGCGTTTCCCGGCGGCCGCGTTGGGGCCGCGACCAGGCGGCGCGCTCGCGTGGGGAGAGCGGGGACGGGCCCGATTTCGGCGGGACGGCCGGTCACCCGTACCCCGAAGGTTGTCCACAGTTCTTGCCTGTCCACAGCCTCCCGGGCCGGCTCCGGCGGTCTGGGCCATGCTGGCGCGATGCCTCACTCGCCCAGAGTTCCGCGGGAGCTCCGGCATCGCCCGTTCCGTGGTTCGGCCGCGATCCGCGCCGGCCTCCTCAGCAGGTCGATGCTGCGCAGCTCATGCTGGCGACGGCTGCTGCGCGACGTTTACGCGCACCGGGACATGCCGCTGGACCACCGCGCGTTGTGCCGCGCCGCCGTTCTGGTCCTGCCGGAGGGCGCGGCGATCGGCGGGCTCAGCGCCGCCTTCCTCTGGGGGTTCGAGTTCCGCACGGATCGGGTTTCCGTCGTCGTCCCGCGTGACCTCGGGATCCGCCTGGATCATCGACTCTCGGTTCAGTACACGACCATCGCCGGCGGCGACCGGACGATTCATGACGGCATGCCGGTGACGACGCCGGAGCGGACCGCCTTCGATCTCGGCCGGAGGCTGCCGCGGTCCGATGCCCTGCCATTGCTGGACGCGATGCTGCACCGGCACGTGCTGAGACGGGATGTGTTGCATGCCATGACGCTGGAGCGCCGGGCGTGGCCGGGGAGCACCGGGTTGCTCGACCTGCTGGCGCTGGCCGATCCGCGAGCCGAGTCCCCGATGGAGTCCCGGCTGAGGCTCATGATCGCGGACGCCCGGCTGCCGCCTCCGGTGCCTCAGTTCGAGATCCGGCTTCCCAGCGGCCGGTTGCTGGCCCGCGCGGACCTGGCCTGGCCGGAGTCCGGGGTGATCGCCGAGTACGACGGCGACCACCACAGGGATCCGGCTCAATTCCGTCGGGACGTCGCTCGGCTGAACGCCATACGGATGGCCGGCTGGACCGTCCTGCGCTTCACCGCGGACGACGTGCTGCGCGCGCCGCAGCACATCGTCGTCACGGTGTCGGCCGCCCTGGCGGAGGCGGCCGACCGGCGATCTCCCGCCCGTCAGCACTTCATCCAGGAGACGTGGTAAACGGTTTCCAGGTTGCCGTCGGAGGAGTCCATCGTCAGGAAGTTGGTGGCCGACCTGGCGGTCCCCGCATTGACCCGCAGTTCCGTGTTGACGTTGAGATAACGCTTCTCGCCGCACGGCAGGAACGACATCGAGCTGATCTCGACCTGGTCGCTGCGCTGCCAGTTCTCGGCCATGAAACCCTTGAACTCGTGCCGGATCCGGGTGGTGTGCGGCTCGCCCTGAAAGTAGTAGTACGCGGTTTCCGACCCGGTCGCGCCCTCTTCCAGGTTGGCGTATCCGCGATAATCGGCGCCGGCGACCGCGTACGTGTAGCCCTCCGGCACGTGCACGTCCAGCGCGATCTGACAGTTCTTCCGGAAGTCGGTGCGTTTGGCGTCCGGCCCCACCTGGGCGACGAATTCGCTGTAGGCGACGGTGAACGCCTTGTTGTCCGGGGATACCGACACCACCGCGGTGTCACCCGGGCAGCCGGAGCCGTTCGCCGCGACCACGTCGATGGCCATCTGATCGGGCGGTGGCGGCGCGATCGCCCAGCTCGTGGACGGTGCCCCCAGCGACGAGAAGAGCATGGCTCCGGCGGTGATCGCGCTCAGCATGAATGTCCTCCACAAACGTGAAACGGGTTGGGAATGCGCCCCACGAATACCGAGGGCGCCGCTGAGAAACGTACGTTTCGGCAGTTGAGCGGCGCAGGAAATAGCGCGAGGGAAACGCCTGCCGGTGTGCCGGCGTACCCGTTTATTGGCCGTCCGGGCGCATCGCCGCCGGACGTCCGGACAGACATTCCGGAAACGCCGGACAAACGTGCCGGTCGATGCTATGCCCGGCCGGACGGTCGACAGGCACGCGTGCCCGGTGCCACCGTGGAGGCATGACTGACATCGATGTCGCGGCAGAGAACAAGAGACGTTTCCTGGAGGCGTTCAGCCGGTTCGCCGAGGGTGACACCGAGGTGCTTCGCGAGATCATCCGAGAGGATTTCGTCACCCACGTCCCCGGCGCGCCGTCCGGCCGGGACGCCTGGATCGAGTTCATCAAGAACTCCCCGATCGCGTCCGCCACGCTCGAACTGATCCACGTGGTCGCCGACCCGGAATTCGTGGTCGCCCACTACCACATGACCCCGGCCGACGGCCCTACCGAGGCGGTGGTCGACATCTGGCGTTTCGAGGACTTCCTCATCGTCGAACACTGGGCGGTCAGTGGGCCGTTGGAGGCGGCGCCAGCCCGGTGAGGTCGGGGCGGCCGCCCGGGTCGCCGACGGTGGCTCCGGAGGCCGCGAGCCTGTGCGAGCAGTCCCTCACCGACCCGGTCGTCGCCGCGAACCGCCACCAGCACCGTGGCGCGCGCCCAGCTGGGCGAGCGCCACGGCCTGGTTGGCTCCCTTGCCGCCGAGCATCTCGCGCCGCACCCGGGCGTCGGCCGAGGTCCCGGCCGCCGGCATCTCGTCGATGAGGAGCACCAGGTCCCGGGCCAGCTGCCCGGCAACCACCACGCGTTCCGAAGTCACACCCCTGCCGCTACCCGATCAGTGCGGCGTGACACGCGGATCGAAGAATCCACGGGGATCACGGTGAGCCCGCGCCGGCCGGAACGTCCGGGACCGCGGAGGAATTCGGTCGCGTGGGTGAGCGTTCGGGCCTATCGTGCTGTTCATGTTCGCGCCCGGTCTGCAGCTGCCCCCCACGGTGGCTCCCGTGTGCGTTCTCCCCGGCGCTGATACCCGACTCTGACCCTTCCCCACCGGCAGCAGAACCCCGGGGAAGGGTGGCTGCTCCCTGCCTGGGTTCTGACGCCTCCCGCCTGGCGACGGGTCGTGTAACACCGCAATGCCTCGCATCCAGTGAGGACTGAAAAAGATCATGGCGAAGAGCCAATTCATCCGTACGAAGCCGCACGTCAACATCGGCACGATGGGTCACGTCGACCACGGCAAGACGACCCTGACCGCCGCCATCACCAAGGTTCTCGCCGACCGCGACCCGGTCTCCAACCGGTACGTCGCGTTCGAGGGGATCGACAAGGCCCCGGAGGAGGCCGCCCGCGGCATCACCATCACCATCGCCCACGTCGAGTACGAGACGCCGAACCGCCACTACGCCCACGTCGACATGCCCGGCCACGCCGACTACGTGAAGAACATGATCACGGGGGCGGCGCAGGTGGACGGCGCGATCCTGGTCGTCTCGGCGCAGGACGGGTCGATGCCGCAGACCCGCGAGCACGTGCTGCTCGCCCAGCGGGTCGGCGTGCCGTACCTGGTGGTCGCCCTGAACAAGAGCGACGCGGTGGACGACCCGGAGCTGCTCGACCTGGTCGAGCTGGAGGTCCGTGAGCTGCTGACGCAGTACGGGTTCCCCGGCGACGAGGTCCCGGTGGTGCGGGTCAGCGCGCTGAAGGCACTCGAGGGCGACCCGGGCTGGACCGCGAAGATCGTCGAACTGCTCGACGCGGTCGACGACTACGTGCCGGTCCCGCCGCGTGAGCTGGGGGAGCCGTTCCTGATGCCGATCGAGAACGTGCTGTCGATCAGCGGCCGCGGCACCGTGGTCACCGGCAAGGTGGAGCGTGGCGAGCTGCGCGCCGGCGAGCCGGTCGAGGTGGTTGGCCTCGGCCCGACCGTCGCCAGTGTCGCCACCGGCCTGGAGATGTTTGGCAAGGTGCTGGAGTCGGCGCAGGCCGGCGACAACGCCGCCGTACTGCTCCGCGGGGTCAAGCGCGAGCAGGTGCAGCGCGGCCAGGTGGTCGCGGCGCCGGGCAGCGTGCGGCCGCACCGGGTCTTCAAGGCCCGGATGTACGCGCTGACGAAGGAGGAGGGCGGCCGGCACACGCCGTTCGAGGCGAACTACCGGCCGCAGTTCTACTTCCACACCACCGACGTGTCCGGCGGGATGGACCTCGGCGACCGTGACCTGGTCATGCCGGGCGACACCCTGGAGGAGGTGACCGTGACCCTGGGCAAGGAGATCGCCCTGGAGGTGGGTCTCGGCTTCGCGGTCCGTGAGGGCAACCGCACGGTCGCCGCCGGCACCGTCACCGAGGTGCTCGACTGAAAGACGGGTGGCCCGGCGAGAGCCGGGCCACCCGTTCGGCGCTAGCCGGGGAAGACGGCCCGGAAGCGGCGCAGCCGCAGGCTGTTCGCGACCACGAAGACCGAGCTCAACGCCATCGCCCCGCCGGCGATCATCGGGTTGAGCAGGCCGGCGGCGGCCAGCGGCAACGCCGCCACGTTGTAGGCGAACGCCCAGAACAGGTTGCTCTTGATGATCCGCAGGGTGCGCCGGGACAGCCGGATCGCGTCCACCGCAGCGGTCAGGTCGCCGCGGACCAGCGTCAGGTCGGACGCCTCGATGGCCACGTCCGTGCCGGTGCCCATGGCCAGGCCCAGGTCGGCCTGGGCGAGCGCGGCGGCGTCGTTCACCCCGTCGCCGACCATGGCGACGACCTTGCCGGATTCCTGCAACCGCTTCACCACGTCGACCTTGTCGGCCGGCAGCACGTCGGCGATCACCTCGTCGATGCCGACCTCCGCGGCCACGGCCCGGGCAACCGTGGCGTTGTCGCCGGTCAGCAGGACCGGGTGCAGGCCGAGCCGGCGCAAGCCGTCGACCGCTTCGCGGCTGGTCGGCTTCACCTCGTCGGCGACCGAGAGGACGCCCCGGGCCACACCGTCCCAGCCGGCCACGACCGCGGTCCGGCCTGCCTCCTGCTCGGCGGTGGCGGCCTGCTCCACCGCCTCCGGGACCTCGAAACCTTCCCGGCGCAGCAGGGCGATCCGCCCCACCAGCACGTCCCGGCCGTCCACCGTTCCGCGTACGCCGAGGCCCTCGAGGTTGGCGAAACCGCTGACCGGTGCGGCCGGCTCGGCCGCGATCGCCTTGCCGATCGGGTGTTCCGACGCGGCCTCCACCGATGCGGCCAGCCGCAGCAGCTCGTCGCGGTCCTGGCCGGGCGCCGGCACGACGCCGGCGAGCGCCATCGTGCCGGTGGTGACCGTGCCGGTCTTGTCCAGCACGACGGTGTCCACCCGGCGGGTCGACTCGAGCACCTCGGGCCCCTTGATCAGGATGCCGAGCTGGGCGCCGCGGCCGGTGCCGACCAGCAGCGCGGTGGGCGTGGCCAGGCCGAGCGCACACGGGCAGGCGATGATCAGGACAGCCACCGCGGCGGTGAACGCGGCGGCCCAGCCGGCGCCGGTGCCGGACCACCAGCCGAGGGTGCCCACCGCCAGGGCGATCACGATCGGCACGAAGACCCCGGAGATCCGGTCGGCGAGCCGCTGCACGTCCGCCTTGCCGGCCTGCGCCTGCTCGACCAGCCGGGCCATCTGCGCCAGCTGGGTGTCGGCGCCGACCCGGGTGGCCCGTACGACCAGCCGGCCGCCCGCGTTCACCGTCGCGCCGACCACCGCACCGCCCGGGCCGACCTCGACCGGGACGCTCTCGCCGGTGAGCATGCTGCGGTCCACCGCCGAGGAGCCGTCCTCGACGACCCCGTCGGTCGCGATCTTCTCGCCGGGCCGGACCACGAACCGGTCGCCGACGGCCAGCCGGCCGATCGGGACCCGTACCTCGGCGCCGTCGCGCAGCACCGCCACGTCCTTGGCCCCGAGCTCCAGCAGAGCCCGCAGGGCGGCGCCGGCCCGGCGCTTGGAGCGGGCCTCGAAGTACCGCCCGGCCAGGAGGAACGTCGTCACCCCGGCGGCCGCCTCCAGATAGATGTTGCCGGCACCGTCGGTACGCGAGATGTCGAACTGGAACGGGTGCGTCATCCCCGGCTCGCCGGCCGTGCCGAGGAACAGTGCCCACAGCGACCAGCCGAACGCGGCCAGGGTGCCGAGTGAGACGAGCGTGTCCATGGTGGCCGCGCCGTGCCGCAGGTTGACCGCCGCGGCCCGGTGGAACGGCCAGCCGCCGTAGACCACGACCGGAGCGGCCAGGGTCAGCGACAGCCACTGCCAGTAGGTGAACTGCCAGGCCGGAACCATGGCCAGGGCGACCACCGGCACGCTCAGCACGATCGACACCCAGAGCCGGGTGCGCAGCGGATCCGCCTCCGGCCGCTCCGGTGCCTCGGCCTCTTCCGGAGCCGGGACCGCTGCCGTGTAGCCGGTCTTCTCCACCGTGGCGATCAGGTCGGCCGCGGTGATCCCCCCGTTGACCGTGGCCGTCGCCTTCTCGGTGGCGTAGTTGACCGTGGCGGTCACGCCGTCCATCCGGTTCAGTTTCTTCTCGATCCGCGACGCGCACGAGGCACAGGTCATGCCGCCGATCGCAAGCTCGATCTGCTGGGGTGCAGTCTGCAAACTCATGGCGTTCCCTCAGTCGTGCGTGTGGCCGTCGGCGTCGTGCGCCGGCTCGGTGGCTTGCGGTTGCGGGACCACGACTCCGCTGGTGGTGGCGGTGAACTCGGCGGTGCGCACCTTTCCGTCGTGCTTGAAGTCCAGATACAGACGGTAGACCCCGGCGGACGGGACCTCCGCCGCGAAGGACAGGCTCTTCTCGTCGGTCGGGTGCACGTGCAGATAGGCCAGGTCGCCGTCGCGGAGCGCGACCAGGTGGCCGGACGCACCGAGGTACGGCTCCGGGACGACCGGTTGTCCGTCGCGGCTCACCGAGAGGGTGAGCTGGGCGGACGCCCCGGCAGTCAGGTCGCCGGCGAGGGTGACGGTGTAGCCGTCGACCTCGGCGGTGCGGGCCGGAACCGGCAGCGGGCGGGGCTGGTAGTCGCCGGGCGCGGGCACGTCCACGCCGAGGGTGAGGCCCTCGTCGCGGGCGGCCGGCTGGAAGTCGGCGAACACCCGATACTGCCCGGGGGTATCCACGGCGAGCGGGATCGACCAGGTGCCGTCGGTGCCGAGCGTGGGGTGGACGTGCTGGAAGCCGGAGAGGTCGCGGCGGACCACGATCAGGTGCAGGTCCTTGTCGTGATTCGTCGTGTAGGCCGTCACCGGCTCACCGTCCGGCCCGAGCACCCGGAACCGGAACGGTTGGGCGTCGCCGGTGGTCAGGCTGGTGGTGATCAGGGTCAGGCGGTAACCGTCCTGCGCGACCTGCAGCCCGCCCGGCACATGAGCCGCCGCGGACTCGGCCGCCGGCTCGGCGTGGGCCTCGGTGTGTGCCGGCGGCGGGGCCGGCTTCTCCTCGGGCCCGAACACCCGGCCCGCGCCGGCCGTCGCGCCGAACACGACGACCAGGCCGAGGGCGTAGGCGCCCAGTTTGACGGACGTCCTCACGACGGCACCCCCAGCTCGTATCCGGCCTCGTCGACAGCGGCGCGAACAGTCTCACGGTCGACCGGTCGCTGCGAGGTGACGGTCACCGAGCCGCCGGCCAGGTCGACTGCGACGCTGGTCACGCCGGGGATCAGGCTCACCTCGGACCGCACCGACTCGACGCAGTGTCCGCACGTCATGCCGAGGACGGGGTAGGTGGTGGTCTGCATGGCTGGCTCCTCTCGCCGGTCTCTCCGCCCACCATACACATACCCCGTAGGGGTATGAAGCACCGGCGCAATACCCCCCAGGGGTTGTATCATCGCGACCATGACCAACCCTGCGCCGACCCGCGGTTACACGGCCACCAAGGACAACCTGCAGTCCCGGCTGCGCCGCATCGAGGGCCAGGTGCGGGGCATCGAGCGGATGGTCGAGGACGACCGCTACTGCATCGACATCCTCACCCAGATCTCCGCGATCCAGGCCGCCCTCGACAAGGTGGCGCTCGGCCTGCTCGACGGGCACGCCCGGCACTGCATGCACGAGGGCGCCCAGGAGGGCCGCGCGGACGAGATGGCGGGCGAGCTGATGGCCGCGGTGGGCCGCCTCATGAAGCGCGGCTGACCCTTTTACAGTACGAGCAGCCGCACCGTCCCCGCTCTCGCGGCGGGCCGGCCATGCACTCCGTCCCGGTCATAGCCCGCCGCCGGCTCATGCCTGCCGTCGAAATTCGGTTGGGCGCGGCATCCGCGACGGCGATGATCCGGAACATGACTTCGACAGCTCCCGATGGCCGTGCCGGCATCGACGTGGCGTTGGTGCGGCGCCTGCTCGCGGGGCAGTTCCCCCGGTGGCGCGATCTGCCGGTGACCCCGGTCGCGGTGGACGGCTGGGACAACCGGACCTACCGGCTGGGCGACGACATGACCGTGCGCCTGCCGACCGCGCCCGGCTATGTCCCGGCCGTCGCCAAGGAGAACGAGTGGCTGCCCCGCCTGGCGCCGCAGCTGCCGGTCGCCGTCCCCCGCGTGCTCGCCGTCGGGATACCGGGGGAGGGGTACCCGCACCCCTGGTCGGTGCGCGCCTGGCTGCCGGGGGAGACGGCCGGGCGGGAGCGGATCGCCGACCTTCCGGAGTTCGCCCGATCGGTGGCCGGGTTCATCCGGGCCTTGCAGCGTTGTGACCCGGCCGGCGGGCCGCCCGGCGGCGAGCACAGCTGGTTCCGGGGCTGTCCTCCCGCGCACTACGACGATCAGGCGCGCACCGACCTGGCCACGCTCGGGGCCCACATCGACACGGCGCGGGCGGCCGAGGTCTGGGCGGCCGCCCTGGCCGCGGAGTGGCGTGGCGATCCGGTCTGGTTCCACGGCGACATCGCACCGGGAAATCTCCTCGTGGTGGACGGCAAGCTCGCCGCGGTCATCGACTTCGGCACCGCCGGGGTCGGCGACCCGGCGTGCGACCTGGTGATCGCCTGGACGATGTTCGCGACCGAGGACGGCAGCCGCGAGGCGTTCCGGGAGGCGGTGGCGCAGGACGCCGGCACCTGGGCGCGGGCGCGCGGCTGGGCGCTGTGGAAGGCGATGCTCGTGCTCGGCGGCGCCATCCGCGCCGGCGACCGGGCGGAGGCCGAGGAGAACCGGCACGTGATCAACGAGGTGCTCGCCGACCACGCCGCGCAGTGAACGCCGGGCAGTGATCACCGCGAGGTGAGCGCCGCGGTGATCGCCGGGCGGCGAGAGCGGCTGCTCAGGCCGGGCCGTGGATGGGTGCGGTCAGGTCGGTGAGCGGCGCGCCCGACCCGCCCCAGGACAGGGCGACGATCTCGGCGGCCACGGCCACCGCGGTCTCCTCCGGGGTCCGGGCGCCGAGGTCCAGCCCGATCGGCGCGCGCAGGCGGGACAGCGCTGCCTCGGACACCCCGGCCTCGCGGAGCCGCCGCACCCGGTCCTCGCAGGTACGCCGGCTGCCCATCGCCCCGATGTACCGGGCCGGGGTGTGCAACGCCACCTGGAGCAGCGGGATGTCGAACTTCGGGTCGTGGGTGAGCACGCAGAGCACCGTGCGCTCGTCCACCTCGGTGCTCTCCAGGTACCGGTGCGGCCACTCCACGATCACCTCGTCCGCGTCGGGGAAGCGGGCCGGGGTGGCGAAGACGCCGCGGGCGTCGCAGACGGTGACCTGGTAGCCGAGGAACTTGCCGATCCGGGCGACCGCCGCGGCGAAGTCGATCGCGCCGAAAACGATCATGCGGGCCGGGGCGGCCAAGGACTGGACGAAGACCTCGCGCTCGCAGGCGGTGATCATGGCGGTGCGGCCGTGTGCGAGCAGGCCGGCGGCCCGCTGAGCGGCGATCCGATCCAGCTCCGCGTCGCCGAGAGAGCCCTCCACCCGATCCGCCCAGACGACCAGCTGGGCGCCCGGTAGCGAGACGGTGGCGACCGGCTGCCCGGCGGCCACTGCCGCGAGCACGGCGTCCAGGCCGGTCAGCGCCGACCCCGGCTGGATCATCACCTCGATGGTCCCGCCGCAGGTCAGCCCCACCTCGAAAGCGTCGCCGTCGCTCACCCCGTACGCCTGGGTCTGCGCTTTTCCGGTCTCGATCACCTCGCCGGCGGCGGCGTAGACGGCGCCCTCCACGCAGCCGCCGGAAACGCTGCCGAGAACCTCGCCGTGCTCGTTGACCGCCATCGCCGCGCCCGGCTGCCGGGGCGCCGACCGCCAGGTGTTCACCACGGTCGCCACCGCGAAGGTGACCCCCGCAGCACGCCAGGCGAGGAGGCCGTCCACGATGTCGCGCATCCCAGCAGATTCCGTGATCTCCGCGATCGAGTCAACGACTAGTTAAGAGAACGCTTAGGTCGCTGTTGACATTGGACGCCAAGCGCGCGAGGGTCGGCCGAATCACGGGAGGTGCAGGGTGCAGGTGCCGGCTCCGTTCGAATACGAACGTGCCACGAGCGTGGATCAAGCCATCGGTCTGCTGGAACGTCTGGGCAGCTCAGCGCGGCTGGTGGCCGGGGGCCACAGCCTGCTGCCGATGATGAAGCTCCGCCTGGCGAACTTCGAGTATCTGATCGACATCAATGATCTGCACGGCGAGCTCGGCTACATCCGGGTGGCCGCCGACGAGGTGCGGATCGGAGCCATGACCCGGCACCGGGAGCTGCTGGAGTCGGACGCGCTGGCCCAGGTGTTCCCGATCTTCCGGGACGCCGAGCGGGTGATCGCCGACCCGGTGGTGCGCAACCGCGGCACGCTGGGTGGCTCGCTGTGCCAGGCGGACCCGTCGGAGGACCTGTCGGCGGTCTGCACGACGCTGGACGCCAGCTGCGTCATCCGCGGCTCCCGGGGCGAGCGCGTCGTCACCATGGAGGAGTTCCACGTCGGGCCGTACGAGACGGCGGTCGGCGACGGTGAGATCCTCACCGAGATCCGGATTCCCATCAAACCCGGGAAGTCGGGCTCCGCGTACGCCAAGGTCGAGCGCCGCGCCGGTGACTGGGCCGTGGTGAGTGCCGGTGCCGCCGTCTGGCTCGACGAGCAGGGCCAGATCTCCGACGCCCGGGTGGGCCTGGCCGCGGTCGGCCCCAACACCACCGGCATCCCGGAGATCTCCGCCTCGCTGCGCGGTCGGGCCCCGGACGAGAGCCTGTACGAACTGGCCGGCGCGATCGCGGCACGCAGCTGCGACCCGGTCACCGACACCCGCGGCAGCGCCGACTACAAGCGGCACCTGGCGGACGAGTTGACCCGGCGCACCCTGCGCGGCGCCGTGGAAAGAGCAAGCGCCGTGGAACGGGCGAGGAGCTGAGCTGATGCAGGTCACCATGACCGTCAACGGGGTCGAGTACACCCGTGAGATCGAGGGCCGCATGCTGCTCGTGCACTTCCTGCGCGACGTGCTCGGCCTGACCGGGACGCACTGGGGCTGTGACACCAGCAACTGCGGCGTCTGTGTGGTGTGGATGGACGGCGAGCCGGTCAAGTCGTGCACCGTGCTCGCGGCGATGGCCGGTGGGCGCGAGGTGCGTACCGTCGAGGGCCTGGCCAACGGCGCCGAGCTGGACCCGATCCAGGAGGGCTTCCGGCAGTGCCACGGCCTGCAGTGCGGTTTCTGCACGCCGGGCATGCTGATGACCTGCCGGGCGCTGCTGGACAAGAACCCGGACCCGACCGAGGGCGAGATCCGCGAGGCCATCTCCGGCCAGATCTGCCGCTGCACGGGCTACTCCTCGATCATCCGGTCGGTCCGCTGGACCGCGGTGCACGAGGCGAAGGCGAAGGAGGAGGTGGCCCAGGCATGACGACCGTCTCGGAGAAGAAGCTCACCGAGTTCGAGGACAACGACCAGAAGCCGGTCGGTTTCGGCCGGATGCTCCGCAAGGAGGACGCCCGTCTGCTGCGCGGCCGCGGCCGGTTCGTCGACGACGTGCAGCTGCCCGGCATGCTGCACCTGGCGATCCTGCGGTCGCCGTTCGCGCACGCGAAGATCGTCAGCATCGACACCAGCGCGGCCGAGGCGTCGCCCGGTGTGAAGGCCGTTGTCACCGGCGAGACCCTCAAGGGGCTCGGCCTGGCCTGGATGCCGACCCTGTCCAACGACGTGCAGGCCGTGCTCGCCACCGACAAGGTGCGCTTCCAGGGCCAGGAGGTGGCGTTCGTCGTCGCCGAGGACCGCTACCAGGCCCGCGACGCCCTCGAACTGATCGACGTCGAGTACGAGGTGCTCGACCCGGTCATCGACGTCCGCAAGGCGCTCGAGCCGGACGCCCCGCTCATCCGCGACGACCTGGACGGCAAGACGAACAACCACGTCTTCGACTGGGAGACCGGCGACGCCGAGGAGACCGACCGGGTCTTCGCCGAGGCGGACGTGATCGTCAAGGAGGACATCGTCTACCCGCGGGTGCACCCGGCCCCGATGGAGACGTGCGGCTCGGTCGCCGACTTCGACCCGGTCGAGGGCCGGCTGCGGCTCTGGTCGACCACTCAGGCACCGCACGCCCACCGCACCCTGTACGCGATCGTGGCCGGCCTGCCCGAGCACAAGATCCAGGTCATCGCACCGGACATCGGCGGCGGCTTCGGCAACAAGGTGCCGATCTACCCCGGTTACGTGCACTCGATCGTCGGCTCCATCGTCACCGGCAAGCCGGTGAAGTGGATGGAGGACCGCTCGGAAAACCTGATCAGCACGGGCTTCGCGCGTGACTACATCATGCGGGCGGAGATCGCGGCGACCCGCGAGGGCAAGATCCTGGCGATTCGGACGAACGTGCTCGCCGACCACGGCGCGTTCAACGGCACGGCCGCCCCGGTGAAGTACCCGGCCGGTTTCTTCGGCGTCTTCACCGGCAGTTACGACCTGATGGCCGCGCACTGCAAGATGACCGCGGTCTACACGAACAAGGCGCCCGGCGGTGTCGCGTACGCCTGCTCGTTCCGCATCACCGAGGCCGTCTACCTGGTCGAGCGGATCGTCGACTGCCTCGCCGACGAGCTGGAGATGGACCCGGCCGAGCTGCGGTTGAAGAACTTCATCCAGCCCGACCAGTTCCCGTACACCACCAAGACCGGCTGGGTGTACGACTCCGGTAACTATGAGCCCACCATGCGGCTGGCCATGGACATGGCCGGTTACGAGGAGCTGCGCAAGGAGCAGGCGCTCAAGCGGGCCAAGGGCGAGCTGATGGGTATCGGCATCGCGTTCTTCACCGAGGCGGTCGGCGCCGGTCCGCGCAAGAACATGGACATCCTCGGCCTCGGCATGAACGACGGCTGTGAGCTGCGGGTCCACCCGACCGGCAAGGCCGTGGTCCGGCTGTCGGTGAAGACACAGGGCCAGGGCCACGAGACGACGTTCGCGCAGATCATCGCCGAGGAGCTCGGCATCCCGCCGGACGACATCGACGTGATCCACGGCGACACCGACAACACGCCGTTCGGCCTGGGCACGTACGGCAGCCGGTCGACACCGGTCTCCGGTGCGGCGGCCGCGCTGGTCGCCCGCAAGGTACGCGACAAGGCGCAGCTGATCGCCTCCGCGATGCTCGAGGTGTCGGTCGCCGACCTGGACTGGGTCAAGGGCGCGTTCCAGGTCAAGGGCGACCCGGGCCGGTCGGTCACGATCCAGGAGATCGCCTTCAAGGCACACGGCGCGGGTGACCTGCCGGAGGGCATGGAGGGCGCGCTCGAGGCGCAGATCTGCTACAACCCGTCGAACCTGACCTACCCGCACGGGGCGTACATCTGCGTGGTCGACATCGACCCGGGCACCGCCGAGGTGAAGGTGCGCCGGTTCATCGCGGTCGACGACTGCGGCACCCGGATCAACCCGATGATCATCGAGGGTCAGGTGCACGGCGGCCTCACCGACGGCGTCGGCATGGCGCTGATGGAGATGATCGCCTTCGACGAGGACGGCAACTGCCTCGGTGCCTCGCTGATGGACTACCTGATCCCGACCTCGCTCGAGGTGCCCGACTGGGAGACCGGCTTCACGGTCACCCCGTCGCCGCACCACCCGATCGGCGCGAAGGGCGTCGGCGAGTCCGCCACGGTCGGCTCGCCGCCGGCGATCGTCAACGCGGTCGTCGACGCGCTCAAGCCGTTCGGCGTGCGGCACGCGGACATGCCGCTGACCCCGAGCCGCGTCTGGGACGCGATGCGCGGGCAGGCGACGCCGCCGATCTAGGCACATGCTGTGGGTGCCGCGCACGCGCGGCACCCACATGCTCAGAACCGTGAGGGAGTACGCGATGACGACGAGCATCGCCGAGCGGGCGCGGGAGCTGACCGACGCGCGACGGCCGTTCGTGCACGCCACCGTGGTCCGGGCGCAGGAACCCACCTCGGCCCGGGCCGGCGACGACGCGGTGATCCTCGCCGACGGCTCCATCGAGGGCTTCATCGGCGGCGTCTGCGCGGAGACGTCGGTGCGGGCCGCCGCCATGGACACGCTGCGTGACGGCAACTCGATGCTGCTGCGGGTGCTGCCCGAGGACGCCGCCGACTTCCCGGAGACGCCCGGCGCGCTCGTCGTCGTCAACCCCTGCCACTCCGGCGGGGCCATCGAGATCTTCCTGCGCCCGGTGCTGCCCAAACCGCTGGTCGCGGTGGCCGGCAACACCCCGATCGGTGCGGCGGTGGCCGACCTGGCCGAGTTCCTCGACTTCGAGGTCGCGCCGGACGGGTCGTACGCGGGTGTCACCGCGACCGTCGTCGCCGGACTCGGCCGCGACGAGGAACGCGCCATCCGGGCCGCTCTGGACGCCGGCGTCGGCCTGATCGCGCTGATCGCCAGCCACCGGCGGTCGGCCGTGCTGCTCGACGCCATGGAGCTCAGCGCCGGCGAGCGAGCCCGGATCCGGCCGCACGCCGGAATCGACATCGGAGCGCGTACACCCAAGGAGATCGCGCTCTCCGTGCTCGCCGAAATCGTCCGGGAAGTGCGGGTCGGCGGCCTCGCCGCCGGATCCGCCGAGCCGGCGCCCGCGCGCACCGCCGCGCCGCACGCCGAGGCCGCGGCCCTTGCCCAGGCCGGACCGGAACTCATCGCCGGCCCGACACTGCCCGTCGGGCCGGTCTCGCTTCCGCCGGATACGCCGGCGGCCACCGCGATCGACCCGGTCTGCGGGATGACCGTGGTGATCGGGCCGGACACCCCGCACGGCGTGGTGGACGGCCGGGACCACTGGTTCTGCTGCCCCGGCTGCCTGAAGAAGTTCACGGCGGCCTAGCCTATGAACCTTTTTCAACCTGTCATCGGGCCGAAGGCTTCCGGACCGCTGACCGGCGCCGGGCCGTGCGGCCCTCGCCACGTTGAAAAAAGTTCAATGGGCGTGACCGGTCTGGTGCTGGCGGCCGGCGGCTCCCGCCGGCTCGGCGAGGCCAAGCAGCTGCTGCCGTTCCGCGGCCGGACGCTGCTCGACGCCACTCTGGACATGGCACGCGCCTGCGGCTTCGACGACCTGGTGGTCACCCTGGGCGGTTCGGCGGCGGCCATCCGCGCCCGGGTGGACCTTTCCGGGGTACGCGTGATCGAGAACCCGGCGTTCGCCACCGGCTGCGGATCGTCGATCAGCTCGGTGATCCCCTCGATCCCGGCCGCCTCGCACCGGCTCGTCCTGCTCCTCGGCGACCAGCCCGGCGTCCGCCCGTCCGACGTGCGACGGCTGGTCGGCGTGCCGACCCCGCTCGGCGTCTGCCGCTACGCGGACGGCCTGGGCCACCCGTTCCTGTTCCACCGCGACGTGTTCGGCGAACTGACCCAACTGCACGGCGACAAGGCGGTGTGGAAGCTGCTGCACTCGGGCAGATACCCGGTGACCGAGATCGATACCGCCGGTACCGTGCCGATCGATGTGGACACCCGGGAAGACTACGAGCGGCTGCTGACGAATGAACAATCCTGACGAGGTCATCCAGCGGCTGGACGCCGTCGACTACCTGGTCGACGACGGCCTCGCCATGGCGGTCTTCCTGGCGTTGCGGCTCGGCAAACCGCTGCTCCTGGAGGGCGAGCCCGGTGTCGGCAAGACCGCCGCCGCGAAGGCGCTCGCCCAGGCGCTGGACACACCGTTCATCCGGCTCCAGTGTTACGAGGGCCTGACCGCCGGCGAAGCGCTGTACGAGTGGAACTACCAGCGCCAGCTGCTGCACATCCGGCTCGCCGAGGCCCAGGGTCGCGCGGTGCACGACGCCGACCTCTTCGGCGCCGAGTTCCTGCTGGAGCGGCCGATCCTGCGGGCGGTACGGCACACCGGACCCACCCCGCCGGTGCTGCTCATCGACGAGATCGACCGGGCCGACGACGAGTTCGAGGCGCTGCTGTTCGAGTTCCTCGGCGAGGCCGCGATCACCGTTCCGGAGCTGGGCACCTTCGCCGCCACCCGGCCGCCGATCGTGGTGCTCACCTCCAACCGCAGCCGCGACCTGCACGACGCGCTGCGCCGCCGCTGCCTCTACCACTGGATCGAGTTCCCGGCTCCGGCCCGGGCCGCCGAGATCGTCCGCCGGTCGGTACCGGGCGCGGCGGCACCGCTGATCCGCTCCACCACCGAGTTCATCGGCAAGGTCCGCCGCCTCGACCTCGACAAGGCGCCCGGACTCGCCGAGACCATCGACTGGGTGTCCGCCCTCGCCGCGCTCGGCGTCTCCGAACTCGCCGACGCCGACGTCCTGCGCACCATCGGCACCATCGCCAAGACCCCCGACGACCGGATCCTGGTCGCCGACGCCGTACACCAGGAGACCCGCGCATGAAGATCACCAACGAGTTCACCGTGCACACCTCGATCGACCGGGCCTGGCAGGTGCTCACCGACCTGGAGGGCATCGCACCCTGCATGCCCGGCGCCCAGCTGACCGGCGTGGAGGGGGAGGTCTACCGCGGCAAGGTGAAGGTCAAGGTCGGGCCGGTGATCTCCGACTTCACCGGCACGGCCCGGTTCACCTCGAAGGACGACGCGGCCTACCGGGCGGTGATCGACGCCAAGGGCCGCGACGCGCGGTCGGCGGGCAACGCGTCGGCGCTGGTCACCGCGGCACTCACCGCGGAAGGGCCGGACAGCACCAAGGTCAGCGTGGACACCGATCTGAAGATCAGCGGGAAGCTGGCGCAGTTCGGCAGCGGAATGATCAAGGAGGTGTCGGCGAAGCTGCTGGCCCAGTTCGTGAGCAACCTCGAGGCCAAGCTGGCGGCGGACGAGACCGCGACTTCCGGGTCGGCTGCTCCCGCCAGCGGGTCCTCGCCGGCTTCCTCCTCCTCCAGCTCGGTGGGTGACGGAGCTGGGGCGGCGGCCGAAGGCGCCGTGTCGGCTGCCGCGGTCGATACCGCGCCGGACACGTCCGTGGCGCTGGGCGCGGTGAGCCCGGGCGTTCCCGACGGCGGCACCTCCGGCAGCGAGCCGGTGGCGCCGGACCCGTCCGCCGGCACGGTCGAGCCGGCCGCGGGCCGGCTCGAGAACGCCGAGGGCACTCCCGACCCGATCGCCCCGCTCAACGTCCCGCCGGCCAATCTCATCGAGGCCGCCGAAAGCCCGGCGGCGGCGGCCGCCCGCACCTCGGCCGATAGCCCGGCAGCCGCCACCGACGTGGCGGCCTCGAGTGGCGCGGCGCCGGTTGAGCGGAAGATCGAGTCTGCCGAGCCCGAGCCGCTCGACCTGCTCGGCATCGCCGGCAAGTCGATCTACAAGCGGGCGATCCCGGTGGTCGTCGGCGCGGCGGTGGCGGCCGCGGTGATCATCTGGGCCGTCACTCGCCCCTGACGTGCCCGCCGCCGAGCCCACCCCGGTGCTACTGCGCGGCATCGACCGGGCCGCGTTCGCCGTCGCGTTCGTGGCCCGGTTGCGCGGCGCGGGTCTGGCCGCCGGGATCACCGAGACCGACGACCTGGTCCGGGCTCTGGAGATCAGCCCGCCCACCTCGCGCGACGCCCTCTACTGGACCGCGCGGGTGGCCCTGGTCCGCAAACACGCCGACCTGGCCGTCTTCGACCGGGTCTTCGCCGCGGTCTTCGACGACGCGGCCCCGTTGCCGCTGAACCGCTCCTCGCTGCCGGCACGCAGACGCGACGACGACGTGCACGTCGCGGTCCCGGCCGGTGGCGGCGAGACGGTGGCCGGTGACGGACTCCCGTGGGCCACCCTGCCGCCCGCCGTGGCTGCCGACGAGTCCGGCGAGGACTCCGGTCTGCGGGTGCCGGAACTGCGGCCCAGCGCCCTCGCGGTCCTCGCCGACCTGCCCTTCGAGGAACTCGACGCTCAGCAGGCCGAAGCGCTCGGCGACGCCCTGCGGTCCGCCCTCACGCACTGGCCGCAACGCCGCAGCCGCCGGCACGCCGCCGACCCCGGTGGGCGCCGCGTCGCGCTGCGGCCGACCATCGCCCGGGCCCGGCGGACCGGGTGGGAGGCGGTGACGGTGGTCCGGGAACGACCGGTACGCCGCCCGCGCCGGGTGGTGCTGCTCTGCGACGTGAGCGAGTCGATGCGCGCCCAGGCGACCGCGTACCTGCACCTGATGCGGGCGTTCACGCTGGTCGCCGATGCCGAGGTGTTCGCCTTCGCGACCACGCTGACCCGGCTCACACCCGCGTTGCGGCACACCTCGGCGCAGGAGGCGATCGAGCAGGCGAGTGCCGCGGTGACCGACCGTTTCGGCGGGACCCGGATCGCCCGCAACATCGGGGCGCTGCTCGACTCGTACCACGGGAACGCGGTCCGCGGCGGTCTCGTGCTCGTCGCCTCGGACGGCTGGGACAGTGACCCACCCGAGCGGATGGCCGCCGCGATGGCCCGGCTGCGCCGGCGCGCGTACCGAATCCTCTGGCTCAATCCCCGCGCCGGCGCACCCGGCTTCGCCCCGCGCGTCGGCGGCATGGCCGCCGCCCTGCCCTTCTGCGACGAGCTGCTGCCCGCCGCGACCTTCGCCGACCTGGCCGGAGCCGCGACCTGCCTGCAAACCCTGAGTTCCAGGGGGTTCAGCTCCAGAGGGTGACGTGCACGGAGGGGCGGAATCGGGCGACGTTGACGCCGGTGCCGCGCATCATGGCCTGGATGGCGCGCGGTGTGGAGGCGAAGCGGGCGAGCTCGGCCGCCGCAGACGGGGTGCCCGGCTCGGCCAGCGTGAGCGAGTGCCAGACCTCTTCCAGGCTCGCGTGCGGCCCGCAGAACTGCACGAGGTGACCCTTGCGGACCTCCGGCGCCACGGTGAAGGAGAGGGCCGCGGCCACGCCCCGGCCTCGCTTCGCCTCCTCCAGCGCCGCCGCGTGGCTCTGGAAGATCTGCTGGCGGTCGTCCGGCACGCCGAGCCGGCGCACCAGCGTGCGGATCGCGCCACAGTCGGCGGCGGCGGACGGGCCGAGCAACCAGGTCTGCTCGCGGAGCTGGCGCGGGGTGGGGTGGGTCCCGGCCAGCGGGTGTTCCGGCCCGGCGACCGTGACGACCCGGTAGTACATCACCGGGCGGCACATCATCGACGGGTCCGGTGCGGCCGGGGGCGGGCCGATCGCGATGTCGATGGTGCGCTCGATCAGCAGTTCCCGGAAGCAGCCGGGGTTGCGGACGGAGAGCTCCAGGTCCAGATCGGCGGCCCGGCCGGCGAACAGCTCGATCAGGCCGGGGGCGGCGTGCTCGGCGAACAGGCTCGACGCGCCGACCCGCAGCAACCGCCGGCCCTGGCCGGCCGAGCTGACCTCCAGGACCGTGATGTCCTGCAATCCGAGCATCTCGGTGGCCCGGCTGGCCAGCCGCAGGCCGCCGGGGGTGAACGCCAGGCCGCCCGCGGTACGCGAGAACAGCGGGTCGCCGAGCTCCTTGCGCAGCTGTCCGATGTGCAGCGAAACCGCCGACTCGGACACCTCCAGCTGGGCCGCGGCCTGCTTCACCGAACCTAACCGGACAACAGCGGAATACGCGCGTAACTGAGTGGGGGTCACGGCCCGTCCATCCCCCTACGGAGTGGTTGGAAGCTCACCCGCAATCTATCGCGCTCGACCCCTCGGCGTGACACCGGCGATCTCACCGATCCGCCACCGCCGATGCCGCGGCTAGGCTTCGGGCCGCGCAGATCGAGAGAGGACCGCCCATGCCCACGTTCCAGGCCACCGACGGTGTCGAGATCTTCTACCAGAGCTGGGACGGGCGCTCCGATCGGCCGCCGGTGCTGCTGCATCACGGGTTCATCGCGAACGGCGTCACCAACTGGGTGCTGACCGGGGTGGTGGACGCGCTGAACTCGGCCGGCCGCCGGGTGATCACGATCGACGCGCGCGGGCACGGCCAGTCCGGCAAGCCGCACGACCCGGCGTTCTACGGCGAGGTACGGATGGCCGAGGACGTGACCACCCTGCTCGACCTGCTCGGCGTGTCCACGGTCGACCTGGTCGGCTACTCGATGGGCGCCGTCGTCTCGCTGATCACCGCGACCCGCGAGAGCCGCGTCCGGCGGCTCGTGATCGGCGGCGTGGGAGCGGCGGTCGTCGAGCTCGGCGGTGTGGACACCCGGGTGATCGGGCCGGCGCCGCTGCGCGAGGCTCTGGACGCGGAAAATCCCGCCACGATCACGGATCCGGCGGCGGCCGGGTTCCGCGCCTTCATCGACGCGGTCGGCGGGGACCGGGCGGCGCTCGGCGCGCAGGCGCAGCGGATGCACGCTGAGCCGATTCCGCTGGACGCGATCTCCGCGCCGGCTCTGGTGCTGGCCGGCCGCGACGACGTACTGGCCGGGCGGCCCGAGGTGCTCGCGAAGGCGATCCCCGGGGCGCGGCTCAAGGTCATCGACGGTGATCATCTCGGTGCGGTGCGGGAGCCCGCCTTCATCGCCGAGCTGCTCGGTTTCCTGAGCGACGACAAATAGTCAGCGAAGTTGTCAACAACTTTTCGGAGGGCGCGGTATCGTACCGGCACCGGGCGGGGCGCCGCTGTGCGGCACCAGCTGTCCGGCACCAGGGCGACGGGACGTACATGTCTGCGGAGAACAACCTCACCGGCGTACGCCGGTCACGACCGCGCAGGACGGATGAGGGAAAGGACAAGGCGACCGCGCGCGACGAACTGCGCAAGGCGATCCTCGCCGGCGAGTACATGCCGGGGGAGCGCCTGGTCGAGGCCCAGCTGATCGAGCGGTTCGGGGCGAGCCGGTTCAACATCCGGCTGGCCCTGCAGGACCTCGCCGGCGAGGGCCTGGTCGAGATCCAGCGCAACCGCGGAGCGCAGGTCCGCAAGATCTCACTCGCCGAGACGATCGAGATCACCCAGGTCCGGATGGTCCTGGAGGGACTGGTGGCGGCGCAGGCGGCGACCCGGGTCACCGACGAGGAGGCCAGCGAGCTCGACGAGATCGGCCTGCTGATGCGGCGTGCCGTCGAGGCCGGCGAGTTCCGCCGCTACAGCGATCTCAACCAGCAGCTGCACGCCCTGGTCCGCCGGATCGCCGGGCATCAGACCGCCGACCGGCTGATCGGCACGCTGCGCGCGCAGCTGGCCCGGCACCAGTTCATGCTGTCGCTGCTGCCGGGCCGTCCGATGGTCTCCCTGCCGCAGCACGAGCGGATCATCACGGCGATCCGCGGGCGCGATCCGGGCGAGGCCGAGGCGGCGATGCGCGACCACATCGCCAGCGTCATCGAGGTGCTGCGCACCCTCGACGACCAGGGGATCATTCCCTAGACCGGCGGGGTGCCGTGGGTGTGGAAGCTCTCGATCGTCTGCAGACCCCACGCCTGGCCCTTCGCCCGTTCCGCCTCGGTCCAGGTCACCACCTCGTGGTCCGGGGCGAGCAGCAGCCGGGCGCCGGCGTTGCAGAGCTCGATGCGGTTGCCGCCGGGCTCCCAGACGTACAGGAAGAACGTCTGCTGGATGGCGTGCTTGTGCGGACCGGTCTCGATGTGCACGCCGGCCTCCAGGAACACGTCGGCGGCACGCAGGATGTCCTCGCGGGTGTCGGTCGCGAACGCCACGTGGTGCAGCCGGCCCCTGGTTCCGGTCCAGTCCCGGGTGTAGACCAGGTCGTACGACTTGTCGGAGAAGGTGAACCAGATCGCGGCCGTCGTGCCGTTGTCCAGCACGATCTGCTCGCTGGCCCGCCCGGTCAGCACGGTGGGGACGAAGTCCGACGGCACGTCCTTGGCGAGGAAGTTGACGTGGTCCAGCCGGCGCACGTTGGAGCCGCGGCCGGGGAAGCGGGCGGCCTGGTTCTTCAGCGACGGGCGGGTGGCGTCCGAGGCGACGTAGCGCTGGGTCTCGTAGTAGAGGCCGAACCGGTGACCGTCCGGGTCGGTGAAGTGGTAGACCGGCCCGTACCCCGGCTCGTCCTTGCTCCAGCCCTCGCCGAGCCCGGCCGCCTCGATCTCGCGCACCCGCCGGTCCAGGGCCTGCGGGCTGCGGGCCCGCAGCCAGGTCCGGCCGATCCCGGAGGTGTTCCCGCCGGTGATCTTGACGGTGAACCGCTCGTAGTCGTCCCACGCGTGCAGGTAGGCGCTGTCGCCCCGGCGTTCGACGACCTCCATGGCCATCTGGTCGGTGAAGAACCGGACCGTGTCGTCGAGGACCGGCGTCAGCAGCTCCACCGCGGAGACGTGTGCGATGTCCCGGATCTTCTCAGCCATGCGTGATGGCCCCTTCCACAGTCAGACGGGGATGGACCCGCCCCTCCAGGAGCAGGCGGGCGGTGCTGACGATCGCCGAGCGGCCGGCGTCGAGGTCGATGACCACGTCGGAGAAGCCGGTGGGATGCTCCACCCGGATCGTGCCCTCCGCTGCGGTGTGCGCGACGCTGCCGGGCATCGCCACCGCCGTGCCGACGGTGACCGCCGCCAGCACGCCGATCGAGGAATGCACGCGATGCGGGATGAACATCCGCGTGCACAGCGTGCCGCCCTGAGCGGGCGGCGCGATCAGACACATTTTCGGTACGGTCGTCGCGCTCACATCCCCCAGACCCATGAGCCTGCCCGCGGCGAGCCGCAGCTCCTCGACCCGGCGCCGGAGCCGGCCGTCGGCCTCGAGCTGGTCCGGTGTCTCGTAACCGGTGACGCCGAGCGACTCGGCGGTCATGAGCACGACCGGCATGCCGTTGTCGATCAGGGTGGCCGGCACGCCGTCCAGGTCGTCCCGGACCCGGCCGGTGGGCAGCAGCGCCGGTGCGACCGAGCCGGCCGTGTCCTGGAACTCCACCTGGATCCGGGCGGCGGTGCCGGGCACGCCGCTGAGCGCGGTGTCGCCGGCGTAGACCGGCCGGCCGTCGCGCACGGGGACGTGCACTGTCGCCAGCGCACCGGTGTTGACCATGCGGACGCGTACCGGGGTGGTGTCGCCGGCAGCGGCCACCAGGCCGCGCTCGATGGCGAACGGCCCGACCCCGGCCAGGATGTTGCCGCACGGCTGTTCGGCGCTGACCCTCGGCCGGTCGACCTGGACCTGGAGGAACAGGTAGTCCACTTCAGCGGCCGGGTCCCCGGACCGGCTCACCACGGCGACCTTGCTGGTCAGCGGGTGGCCGCCGCCGATGCCGTCGACCTGCCGCGGATCCGGCGAACCCATGACGGAAAGGAGCAGCGCGTTCCGTTCCGTCTCGTCGTCCGGCAGGTCCTCGCGCCGGAAGTAGGCGCCCTTCGAGGTGCCCCCGCGCATGATCATGACCGGGATGCTCATGGCTCGTCCCGGTAGACGACGCCGAGCTCTTCGAGCAGCGGCCGCAGGTGGTACATGTCCAGGCCCAGCTCACCCGCGGCGAGCCGCGCGCGTTTGGTGTCCTCGTTCGCGGTACGCGCTCGCGCCGCCGCCAGGACCGTCGCGGCCCGCTCGTGCGGCACCACCACGACACCGTCGTCGTCGGCGACGATCGCGTCTCCCGGGTTGATCAGCTGGCCGCCGACCACGATAGGCACGTTCACCGACCCGGGGCTGGCCTTGACCGTGCCCTGCGTACTGATCGCCCGCGACCACACCGGGAAGCTCATCGCCCGCAGCTCGGCCACGTCCCGCACGCCGGCGTCGAGGACCACGCCGATCGCGCCGTGGGCCCGCAGCGAGGTGGCGAGCAGGTCACCCAGCATCCCGTCGGTGGACGGCGACGTCGTCGTGATCACCACGATGTCGCCGGGCCGGACCTGCTCCACGGCCGCGTGGATCATCAGGTTGTCGCCCGGGTGGCAGGAGACGGTCACCGCCGAGCCGGCGATCCGCGTACCCCCCTGGATCGGCTTCAGGCCGGGGGAGACCGCGCCGCGCCGCCCGTCGGCCTCGTGCACCGTCGAGGCACCCGCTTCCGCCAGCCCTCGCAGAACGTCTGCGGGAACCCGCTTCCCGGTCCGTACGATCACGTGGCTCACGACAGCTCCCGGGTGACCTGCGGGTAGAGCCGCATGTACGCCTCGGCGTACGTCTCGTTCGGCAGACCCAGGTTGGGCCCGGAGTTGCGGGCCGCCTGGAGGCCGCGCCGGCTGCCCAGCTCGGTGTAGTACCTGTGCAGGTGCTTCTGGGCGGCCAGGATCCGCATCGCCTCGGTCTTGCGCTCCCACACCTCGGTGATGTCCAGCAGTACGTTCGGGATGAACCCGCACTGCTCCGGCTGGTGCGGCTCGAAGCAGAAGACCGGTGGTGCCCCGATGACCTCGCCCGGCCCCTCGACGCCCGGGGCCTGCGCCAGGATCCGCGACTTCAGCGCGATGGCGTGCGCGAACGGGTGGTCGAAGTTGTACGGGTCGGCCGCCGCATGGGTCAGCACGACCGCCGGCTGCACCTCCCGGTACAGGTCGATCAGGCCGCGCAGCAGCTCGGGAGTCTCCACGAGTGGGTAGTCGTCCGCGTCGAAGAACCGGATCTCCGCGCCGAGAACCTTGGCGGCCTGCTCGGCCTCGCCCCGGCGGTGCGCCTTCACCTCGTCGAGCGTGTAGCCCTTGCGCCACAGCGAGGCCGACTCGCCGCGCTCACCGAAGCTCATGCAGCCGATCACCACTCGTCGCCCTCGGGAGGTGGCCAGGGCGATCGCACCGCCGGCACGCCAGACGAAGTCTCCGGGGTGAGCGGTGAGTACCAGGGTCGCGGTCATCGCGTCTTCCCCTCCGCATTACCTACGATATTGTCAACAATCTGCGGACGTCGCTCAGCCTAGGCGACAGCTACCGGTGAAACAATTGGCTCCATGACGACGCTCATCGCCGTGCTCGGTCTCGGGGAGGCGGGCAGCCTGATCGCCGCCGACCTGGTCGCCGCCGGCGCGACCGTGCGGGGCTTCGACCCGAAGGTGCCGCCGCCGCCCGGCGTCCGGGCCGCGGCGAGCGACGCCGAGGCATGCGCCGGCGCCTCGATCGTGCTGAGCGTCAACAGCGCGGCCGACGCCACCGAGGCCCTGCGGGCCGCGCTGCCGGCACTGCGGCCGGCCACCATCTGGGCCGACCTCAACACCGCCACCCCCGGCCTCAAGGAGAGTCTGGGTACGCTCGGCGCCGGCGTGGTACGCGTGGTCGACGTCGCCCTGATGGCCCCGGTACCCGGCCGCGGCCTGCGCACCCCGATGACCATGAGCGGCCCCGCCGCCGGTGAGCTGGCCGCCGTCCTGCGGGGCTTCGGCGCGACCGTCGACGTGCTGGACGGCCCGGTCGGCGCCGCGGCCACCCGCAAGCTGTTGCGCAGCGTCTTCTACAAGGGTCTGGCCGCCGCCGTGGTGGAGTCCCTGGCCGCGGCGAAGGCGGCCGGCCTGGAGGAGTGGTTGCGTGGCAACATCCGCGACGAGCTGATCCGCGGCGACGCCGACACGCTGGACCGCCTGGTGGACGGTTCCCGCAAGCACGCCGTACGCCGCCGCGACGAGATGGCCGCGGCCGCCGAACTCCTCGGCGACCTGGGGGTCCCGGCCCGGATCGCCGGAGCGAGCCGCGACTGGCTGGGCGATCTAATCCCGTAGTGCGAGCATCTCGGCGGCCATCTCCAGCAGCGCGGCCCCCGCGTCGGCCGGCGGGGCCGGGATCGGCTCCGGCTCCAGGCAGCGGTCCAGCAGCAGCTCGACCAGCCCGGCCCGGTCCACGATCTCGCCGGCGTCGATCGCGCCCGGCAGGATCCGGACCTCCACGGTGTCCCGGACGGGTGGGGTGTCGGTCAGCACCTGGGTCAGGTTGACGTCGAAGAACTTGGTCAGCTCGCCCGCCCGCGCCGCCTGCCGCAGCTCGTCGGTCGTGGGATTACCGGACACCGCCGCCACCAGCTGCTCCGGCAGCGGAGCCAGGCGGCGGCAGGCCGGATTGGTGGCCAGCAGCGCCCGCAGCGGCTCCCGCCAGTACGCGAACAGCCGCACCAGGTTGGCCAGCGCGGCCGGCGCGCGGAACGGGCCGCCGTCCAGGTGCAGATGCACGGCCGCCTCGCGGGGCACGGTGAAGCCCAGCTCGCGGGCCGGTTCGAGCAGTTCGGCGAGGGCTTTGTGATGATCGGCGGCGAGCGGCGGGGTGATCAGCTCACACGGCCGCTCCCGCTCCCCGGTCAGGGGCGCCGCCAGGGCGATCGTCGCGCCGCCCGGGTCGTCCAGCCGGTAGACCGACCCGTGCCGCTGTACCTCGGTGCCCCAGAGCCGTGCGGCCGGCTCGAGCACGCCCGCCAGGCTGCCGCCCGGGTCGCACTGGGCGGCGAGCAGCCGCAGCAGCCGCCGGTCATCGGTCAGGAGCCGGAACCAGCCCGGTACGGCGGGAGCGCTCGGGGAGAGCCCGGCGAGCAGGGTGACGTCGTCGACCAGGGTGCAGAGCGGGGTGCCGTCGGCCCGGCGTACCTCGAAGCCCTGGGTGAGATGCAGAAACCGTCCCAGGCCGGGGACCAGGGACGGTTCGCTGTCGTGGTGCCAGACCGGCCGGACGGTGCCCCCGCACCGTCCGGCCAGGTCGAACGCGAGCGTGCGCCGGCTGACGCCGGGTGGCGCCATCAACTCGATCTCGAAGCCGATACGCCGGCGCAGGCGGGCCGTCACGGCTGGATCGGCAGGGTTTCGCCGGCCAGGAGCTTCGCTCCCGCCATGACCTTGGCCTGGTACGTGTCGTCCAGCTTCCAGAGCTTCGCCAGCTTCTCGGCGTCCTCGTAGTCGTACCCGGCCTCCCAGAAGGCGTTCGCCTTCTGAGCCTTCTTGGCCTCCGCGACGTTCTTCGGGTCCGGACGCACCGGCAGCTTCTTGCCGTCCAGCAGCCGCTTGCCGGCCTCGAACTTGGCGCCCGAGGGGTCGTCCAGCTTCCACAGCTTCGCGAGCTCGACCGCGTCGTCCCAGGTGTAACCGGCGTTGAAGAAGGCGTCGAGCTGCTTCTCCTGCTCGGCGGTGAGGTCCGGATTGTCGTCCTGCTCCACCTCCACCTCCGGCAACGGCCGGAGCGGCAGGGTCTCGCCGGCCAGCAGTCGCCGCCCGGCCTCGGCCTTGACCAGCCCGATCTCGTCGGGGTTCATCTTCCAGAGTTTCGCCAGCTCCACCGCGGTCGTGTAGTTGTACCCGGCGCGGAAGTAAGCGTCCCACCGCTTCTGCAGCTCCGCGTCCGTCGACGGAGTCGGGGCCGCGACCGACGGTGAGGCGGGAGCGGCGGCCGGGAGGACCGCGACGGGTACGGTCGCGGCGGGGTCGCCGGGAAGGATGGCGGGCAGGTTCGCCACGCCGGCGATCAGGCCGGCGCTGAGTACCGCACCACCGGCCGCCGTGGCGCTACGGCGGCGCCACTTGTGCTTGCGCGCCAGCACCTCGACCCGGGCGTAGACCAGGGCCGGATCAGGTGTCTGGTTCTCGTGTGTCTCGAAGGCTTCGCGCAGCCGGTTTTCGTGCTCGGTCACGACCTCTCCTCGGCGTATTCCCGCTGCTCCCGCTCGGAGGTGAGCCGGAGTGTCTTGAGTGCCTTCGACGCGTGGCTGCGTACCGTGGCCGCGCTGCAGCCGAGCAGATCGGCGATCGCGTCGTCCTCCAGCTGCTCGTAGTAGCGCAGGACCAGGACGGCCCGTTGCCGCCGGCCGAGCAGGGCCAGGCGGTTCCACAGCGCGTCGGCCTCGACCACTCCGTCGGCGTGGTCGCGTACCCCGCCGCGGGCGTCGTCGATCTCGACCAGCTTCTCGCCGGCGGCGTGCACGTGCCGGGCGGCCCAGCTGCGCCGCCAGGAAAGGTACTCGTTGAGCACCATCCGTCGCACGTACGCCTCCGGTGAGTCGGCGTCGCTGATCCGCCGCCATTTGACCTGGGCCCGGGCCAGCACCTCCTGCACCACGTCCTGCGCCAGGTCGCGATTGCCCGTCAGGACGACCGCGTACCGCAGCAGGCTCGGAAGGCGGGCCACCGCGAATTGCTCGAAGGTCACACCTGAATCGATGCGGCCCGGCCATGGATTGTGCACTCGGACTCCGAACTATTTTCCAGCCGCTTCAGAGTAGCCCCGCTAGGTAGGCGGGCTGCTATGCAGTTAGTCTGCCTACATGACCCCGCGACCGTGGCTGCACGGATTCCTCGACCTCTGCCTGCTCGCCATGCTGCGTGACCAGCCCGATTACGGGTACGGGCTGGCGCACCGGCTGGCCGTGGCCGGCGTCGCCGACGTGCCCGGCGGCACGCTGTACCCGGCCCTGCTCCGGCTGGAACAGCAGGGCCTCGCCGAGCCGAGCTGGGCGCCGTCCGACACCGGCCCGCGCCGCAAGTACTACGCGATCACCCCGGCCGGCCTCGACCTGCTCGCCGCCCAGGCCGACGAGTGGCGCCGGTTCCGCGACGGCGTCGACTCGCTGGTCGGCTCACCCGAGGTGGCCCGATGAGTGACTGGCCGGCTCGTTTCGAGGAGGAACTGGTCCGGCTCGGCCTCCAGCCCGCCCGGGCCCGCCGCCTCAGCGCCGAGACCGCCGAGCAGGCCGGCGAGCACGGCACCGACCCGGATCGTCTCTTCGGCCCCGCCCACCTGTACGCCCGGCACCTGGTCACCGAGTTGCGGGCCCCGGCTCTTGTCTCGGAGCGGCACGTGTCCGGCCCGGTCATGCTGCGGCTGGCCGGCGTCGGCAAGCGTTACCGGCGCCGGACCGTCTTCTCCGGTGTCGACCTGACCGTCCGCGGCGGTGAGGTGGCCGCCATCGTCGGCGCCAACGGCTGCGGCAAGTCCACCCTGCTGCGCGTCTGCGCCGGCCTGATCCGCCCGGACGCGGGCACGGTACACCGGACCCGCCGGGTCGGCTTCGTGCCGCAGGACGGGGGTACGGCGAGCTGGCTGACCGCCGACGAGCACTTCACCCTCTTCGGTGCGGCCGCCGGGATGGTCCCGCGCAAGGCCCGCTCCACCGGTACCCACCTCGCCGCCCGCCTCGCTTGGCGGCCCGCTCCCGGCCAGCCCGTCCAGCAGCTCTCCGGCGGCACCCGGCAGAAGCTGAACCTGGTGCTCGGCGAACTGCACGGCCCCGACCTGCTCCTGCTCGACGAGCCCTACCAGGGTTTCGATCAGGGGTCGTACCTGGACTTCTGGCAGCAGGTCCGGGCGTGGCGGGAGGCCGGCCGGGCGGTCGTGGTGGTCACCCACCTGCTGCACGAGCTGCAGAACGTCGATCACGTGCTCGACCTGGGCGCGGCGGGAGGAAACCGATGACCGCACTGGTGGTGGCCGGGCTGTCGGCCCGGGAGATGAGCCGGCGCTGGACCGCGCTGCTCCTGCTGATCTCGTTGCCGCTCTGGTTCTACCTGGTCCGCCGGGATCTGACCGGGCAGTCGATCCGGATGCTGGCGCTCGGCATCGGCTGGGCCGTCTCCACGCTCACGCTGTTCGTGGTGAACGCGTCCCGGGGCGTCGACCCCCGGCTGCGGCTGTCCGGTGCGTCGGTGACGAGCATCATCGGCGGGCGGCTGATCGCCATGACCGGCGCCGGAGCGATGCTCGCCCTGGGTTACTGGGCGCTCGCCGGGTTCGACCAGGACCTCCCGCACCCCTGGGCGGCCGGGCTGATGATGCTGGTCACCGCCGTGGTGGCGGCGCCGTTCGGCAGCCTGGTCGGCGCGCTGCTGCCGCGCGAGCTGGAAGGCGCGCTGGCCCTGCTGAGCGTCTGCGCCGTGCAGATGCTGGCCGACCCGGCCGGGCTGGTCGCCAAGTTCATGCCGTTCTGGTCGACCCGCGAGATCGGCACGTACGCGGTCGACGGCGGCTCCACCGACATGGTCTGGCGCGGCCTCGCCCACGCGGCGGTGGTCTGGCTGTTCTGCGCCGGCCTGACCCTCGCGGTCTTCGCCCGCCGGCTCCGGGTAGCCCGCTACCCGGAGCCCTGACCTGCTCCGGTCCGTGCCGGGCTCAGCGGTGCCGGCGGCGGCCCCGGCGCTTCAGGATCGAGCGGGTCACCAGCAGTGCGGCGACCAGGACCAGCTGGCCGCCCAGGACGATCTTGTTGACGTCGACGGCCGGCTGCCAGGACACCTGGCCGTTCTTCAGCACGTAGACGCCGGCCGGCCGGGCGGAGTAGCCGAAGCCGCCACCGGAGCCCTCGCCCTCCGGTTCGGAGCCGGCGGAGCCGGTGCCGAAGGACTCGTCGCCGGTCTGCTCGCCGCGGGCCTTGATGCCGGCGGCGCCGGAGCCGCTGCCCGAGCCACCGCCGCCGCCCCCACCGACCACGGCCACCGGCAGGATCAGGACACCGTCCTTCTCCACCGGGGTACCGAACACCCGGCCCACCGTGGCGTTGTCGGTGGCCGCCCGGGCCTTTTCCAGGATGTCGCTGCTGCTGTCGGTCTTGCGCGTCATGGAGATCACCCTCCGTGTCGAGGCCATCCCCCTCAGCCTCCTCCTCCGGGTCAAGCCGGTGCCGGTGCGGTGCTCCCGCGCACGATCAGCCGGGTCGCCACCAGATCGGTGCCCGGGCCGGCCGGCCCGTCGTGGATCTGGTGCAGCAGCGACCGCACGCAGCGCCGTCCCACCTCGGCGAAGTCCTGGTGCACCGTGGTCAGCGGCGGCAGGTAGGAGCCGGCGTCCGCGATGTCGTCGAAGCCCACCACGCTCACCTCGTCCGGCACCCGGCGTCCCCGCTCGTGCAGGGCCCGCAGAACGCCGAGCGCCATCTGATCGTTCGCCACGAAGATCGCCGTGCACTCCGGCACGCCGGCCAGCCGCAGCCCGGCGTGGTAGCCGGAGTCGGCGGACCAGTCGCCGTGCTCGACCGGTGGCACCGGCCGGCCGGCCTCCTCGAGGACGGCACGCCACGCGCTCGCCCGGCGCTCGGCGGCGAACGACTCGGCCGGCCCGGACAGGTGCCACACCGTCCGGTGCCCCAGGCCGAGCAGGTGGCGGACGGCCTGACGGGCCCCGTCGGCCTGGTCGGTGTCGACGACCGGGTAGCGGTCACCGGCGTCGGAGTCCACGACGACCACGTGCACGCCGGGCGGCAGGGCCACCGCGGTGGCGTCCAGCAGGTGCACCTCGATGATCACGATGACGCCGTCGACGGCGAGCTCACCCATCCTGGTGAACGCGCCGAGCACGTTGTCCTGGGTGGGCATGCCGACCGGGATCAGGGTTATCGCGTAGCCCTCGGCGGCGGCGTGGGTGGCTATCGCCTCGACCGTACGGCTGTTGCCGGTGGAGGAGAGACCGAAAAGGATCACGCCGATGGTGTTGAACCGGCCGTACCGCAGCGAGCGGGCCGCGCTGTTGGGCCGGTAGCCCAGCTCGCGCATGGCGGTGAGCACCTGCTCGCGGGTGGACTCGACGACACCGGGCTGGCCGTTGGCCACGCGCGAGACGGTCTGCGAGGAGACCCCGGCGAGCCGGGCCACGTCGGCCATGGAGACGCGCTGTTTGCGGCGCCCGCCCGGGACGTCCGAGCCGGCGCGGAGTCGCTGTGTTTCGATGCCTGGCTCCCTGCGAACCTTGACCGCCCTGGTGACGCGTGCCACTATACGGCACACACGTTTACGTAAACATCTCGTCACGTGTCCGAAATTGTTAACGTAAACATCGACGGAGGGAGCGGCGGTTTGACGCGGCGTTCCTGGATCGGCTGGGGGTTCACCGGGCCGTTCCTCGCGGTGTTCGCGCTGGTCTTCCTCGCGCCGATCGCCTACTCGGCGTACCTCAGCGTGTTTCGCACCCAACTGGTCGGCGGGACCACCTTCGTCGGCCTGGAGAACTACACGAAGGCGCTGAGCGACCCGCAGTTCTGGGAGGCGCTCACCCGGGTGGGGCTGTTCCTGGTGATCCAGGTGCCGATCATGCTGTTCCTGGCACTGCTCATCGCACTGGCCATCGACAGCGGGCGGCTCTACGGCGCGGCCTTCTTCCGGATCTCCATCTTCCTGCCCTACGCGGTGCCGGCCGTGGTGGCCACGCTGATGTGGGGCTTCATGTACGGCTCCCGGATCGGCCTGGTCGGCAACCTCAACGAGTCCTTCGGCTGGGCGATCCCCGACCCGCTCGCCCCCGACCTGATCCTCACCGCCATCGGCAACATCGTGACCTGGGAATTCGTCGGGTACAACATGATCATTCTGTACTCCGGGCTGCGGGTGGTGGACACCGCTCTCTACGAGGCGGCCGCCATCGACGGCGCCGGCCAGTTCCGGATCATCCGGGCGATCAAGCTGCCGGCACTGCGCGGGCCGCTGGTCGTCGCCACCATCTTCTCGATCATCGGCAGCTTCCAGCTCTTCAACGAGCCGCAGATCCTGGACACCCTGGCGCCGAACTCGATCACCACCTACTTCACCCCGAACGTCTACGCGTACCAGCTGTCCTTCGCCGGGCAGCAGGTCAACTACTCGGCGACCATCGCCCTGATCATGGGCGTGGTGACCATGCTGGTCGCGTACCTCTTCCAGCGCCGTGGCATGCGGGGAGCGGAACGATGACCGACACCCTGACCATCCGCCCGGCGGCACGCGGCGCGCAGCGTGACGGCTCGGTGAAGAGACGTCACCGCAGCATCACGCTGACCGTGATCACCGCCCTGGCCCTGATCTACAGCCTGCTTCCGGTGGTCTGGCTGCTGATCAGCTCGACCAAGACCCAGGAGGGGCTGTTCAGTTCCTTCGGGCTCTGGTTCTCCGGCGACTTCGCGCTGTTCGGCAACATCGCCGACACCTTCGCCTATCAGGACGGCATCTTCGCCCGCTGGCTGCTCAACACGTTCCTGTACGTGGTGGTCGGCGCCGGTGGCGCGACCCTGCTGAACGCGCTGGCCGGGTACGGGCTGGCGAAGTTCAACTTCCGGGGCCGCGCCGCGGTGTTCGCCGTGGTCCTCGGCGGGGTCGCGGTGCCGCCCACCGCGCTCGCCGTGCCGACCTTCCTGATGTTCGCCAAGATGGGGCTCACCGACACGCCCTGGGCGATCATCATCCCCGCGCTGGTGTGCCCGTTCGGCCTCTACCTGATGTGGACGTACGCCACCGATGCGGTGCCGGACGAGATCCTGGAGTCGGCCCGGGTGGACGGCGCCGGCGAGTTCAAGATCTTCTTCTCGCTGGCGACGCCGCTGCTCGCGCCCGGCCTCGTGACGGTCCTGCTCTTCAACACCGTCGTGACCTGGAACAACTTCTTCCTGCCGCTGATCATGCTGAAGGATCCCGATCTCTATCCGCTCACCCTGGGCCTCTACTCGTGGGCCGAGCAGGCGAGCACGGTCGGCGGGGACGTCGTCTACAACCTCGTGATCACCGGCTCGCTGCTCACCATCGTCCCGCTCATCGCGGCGTTCCTGCTGCTCCAGCGTTACTGGCAGTCGGGTCTCGCCGCGGGAAGCGTCAAGCAGTAGCACCCTCCCCCATCCCGAAGAAGGGAAGCCCATGATGATCACCCGCCGGCGCGCGCTCCTGGGTGCCGCCTTGTCGATAACCCTGCTGGCCGCCGGTTGCGGTGGCTCCGACGACTCCGACTCCGGCGGCGCGGCCGCCGAGACCACGGTCTCCGAGGCGGACGTGCAGGCCGCCCTGGACGCCGGGGGCGCGATCAAGGTCTGGGCCTGGGAGCCGACCCTGAAGCAGGTCGTCGCCGACTTCCAGAAGAAGTACCCCAAGGTGAAGGTGGAGCTGGTCAACTCCGGCACCGGCAACGACGCGTACACCGCGCTGCAGAACGCGATCACGGCCGGGACCGGGGTGCCGGACGTGGCACAGATCGAGTACTACGCGCTGCCGCAGTACGCCCTCGCCAAGAACCTGACCGACCTGAACACGTTCGGGGCGTCCGGGCTGGACGGCACCTTCACCCCGGGCACCTGGAACTCCGTCCACGCCGGCGAGGCCGTCTACGGGCTGCCGATGGACTCCGGACCGATGGCGCTCTTCTACAACAAGGAGGTCTTCGACAAGCACGGGATCGCGGTGCCGGCCACCTGGCAGGAGTACGCGGCGGCCGCGGAGAAACTGCACGCCGCCGACCCGAAGGCATACATCACCAGCGACAGCGGCGACGCCGGCTTCACCACCAGCATGATCTGGCAGGCGGGGGGAAAGCCGTACACCGTGGACGGCACCAACGTCGGCGTCAACTTCTCCGACCCCGGCACCCAGAAGTTCACCGGGCTCTGGCAGCCGCTGATCGACAAGAAGCTGCTCAACCCGGTACCCGGCTGGAGCGACGGCTGGTACCAGGGCCTCGCCGACGGCACCATCGCCTCGCTGGTGATCGGCGCCTGGATGCCGGCCAACCTGGAGTCCGGTGTGAAGGCCGGCAACGGTAAGTGGCGGGTCGCGCCGATGCCGCAGTGGGAGGCCGGTGGCAAGGCCACCTCCGAGAACGGCGGCAGCTCCATCGCCATCCCGGAGAAGGCCGCCAACAAGACCCTCGCGTACGCGTTCCTCAAGTACGCGACGGTCGACGAGGGAGCGGCCACCCGCGCCGCGAACGGTGCCTTCCCGGCCACCACCAAGGAGCTCGGCTCGACGGAGTTCCTGGGTAAGGAGTTCCCGTACTTCGGCGGGCAGAAGGTCAACGAGGTTCTCGCCGCGTCCGCCGGGCAGGTCGTCCCCGGCTGGTCATACCTGCCGTTCCAGGTCTACGCCAACAGCATCTACGGCGACACCGTGGGTAAGGCGTACCTGGGGCAGGGAACCCTGCAGGACGGACTCAAGTCCTGGCAGGACGCATCGGTCAAGTACGGCCAGGAACAGGGCTTCACGGTTAAATGACATCGAGCAACGTTCAACCGCTCCGGCGCTGGCTCCGCCGCGCCGGAGCGGCGCGTCTGGAGTTCGGCGCCGACTACAACCCCGAGCAGTGGCCGCGCGAGGTCTGGGACGACGACGTACGCGCCATGCGCGAGGCCGGCGTCACGATCGTCTCGCTCGCGATCTTCTCCTGGGCGCGGATCCAGCCCCGCGAGGGCGAGTACGACTTCGCGTGGCTGGACGAGGTGATGGACCTGCTGCACGCCGGCGGTATCGCGGTCGACCTGGCCACGGCCACCGCCTCACCGCCGCCGTGGCTGACCGCGAAGCACCCGGAGATCCTGCCGGTCAACCGGGACGGCAACACGGTCTGGCCGGGTGCCCGGCAGCACTGGCGGCCCACCTCGCCGGTCTTCCGTGCGCACGCGCTGACGCTGGTCCGCGCCCTCGCCACCCGGTACGCCGAGCACCCGGCGCTGGTCGCCTGGCACGTCAACAACGAGCTGGGCTGCCACAACATCTACGACTTCTCGGACGACGCAGCGGCCGCGTTCCGTGACTGGCTGCGGGCGCGTTACGGCACGATCGGGTCCCTGAACGACGCCTGGGGCACCGCGTTCTGGTCCCAGCGCTACGACTGTTTCGACGAGATCCTGCCGCCCCGGATCGCCGCGTCGCATCCCAACCCCACTCAGCAGCTCGACTTCCGCCGGTTCTCCTCGGACGCGCTCAAGGAGCACCTGCGCGCCGAGACCGCGGTGCTGCGTGAGCTGACCCCGCAGGTGCCGGTCACCACCAACTTCATGGTGATGGGCCTGCAGAAACCGATGAACTACGCCGACTGGGCCGCGGACGTCGACTTCGTCTCGAACGACCACTACGTGGTGCCGGGCCCGCAGGCCCGTGACGAGCTCTCCTTCTCGGCCAACCTGACCGGCAACCTCGCCGGTGGCCGGCCGTGGTTCCTGATGGAGCACTCGACGAGCGCGGTCAACTGGCAGCCGGTCAACCTCGCGAAGAAGCCCGGCGAGCTGGCCCGGGACTCGCTCACCCACGTGGCGCACGGCGCGGACGCGGTCTGCTTCTTCCAGTGGCGGCAGTCCAAGGCCGGCGCGGAGAAGTACCACTCGTCGATGCTGCCGCACGCCGGACGCGACAGCGCGGTGTTCCGGGCGGTCACCGAACTCGGGGCGCGCCTGCGGGACCTGGCCCCGGTCGCCGGCTCGTCGCGGCGCCGGGCCGAGGTGGGCATCGTCTTCGACTGGGAGTCCTGGTGGGTGTCCGAGCACGACTCGCACCCGACCGACCGGCTGCGCTACCGGCAGGAGGCCCTGGACTGGTACACGGCGCTGCTCAACCACGGCGTACGCGCCGACGTGGTGCCGACCGGCGGGCCGCTGGAGGGTTACCGGATGCTGATCGCCCCGATCCTGCACGTCGTGCCGGCCGCTCTGGCGCAGCGGCTGCGGGAGTACGTGGCGGGCGGCGGGCACCTGGTCACCACGTACTTCTCCGGGATCGTGGACGAGAACGACCACGTGTGGCTCGGCGGGTACCCCGGCGCCCTGCGTGATCTGCTCGGGATCCGGATCGAGGAGTTCGCGCCGCTGCTCGACTCGGAGAGCGTCGAGCTGGACAACGGCACCACCGGCACGGTGTGGACCGATCGGGTCGACGTCGCCGGCGACACCGAGATCATCGCCCGCTACAAGACCGGTGAGCAGGCGGAACGAGCGGCGGTCACGCGCCGGGTGGTGGGGGAGGGGTCGGCGGCGTACGTCTCCACCCGGCTCGGCGCGGACGGCCTGACCACCCTGTTGCCGGCCCTGCTGGAACCGGCCGCGGTCGGCAGTGAACTGCCGCCCGGATTGCGTGGCCCGGTGGAGCTGGCGATCCGGGGCGACCACTGGTTCCTGATCAACCGCACCGACCGTCCGGTCGATCTGAGCGAACTGTCCGGAGCGCCGGAGACGCTCGAGCCGAGAGCCGTGCTGGTCCTGCGCCGGGACTGATGGGTGGTGGTCCGGCCGGAGGGCCCCGGCCGGACCACCCACGCCAAACGGCGACCCCGGCCGGAACCCGGTGGCCCACTCCGCGGTGCTCTCGCGGAGGAGGAGCCGGTCGCCGTCGGCGACCACGTGCCGGTCCGGAAAATTGACCGAGCGTAACGCCAGTGCGGTGCCCTGACGAATTGTCACCGTGCAGAATGTGGCGTCCTGGTCGAACAGTTCCGTACGCTCGGGCCGATCGATCCGGATTTCGAAGTTCCGATGCCGGAGAAAATAGCCGGGGTAGTTGACAGATTCGAAAGAGAAGCAGTTCGCATTCGCCCGCCCGGTGCGAACCGTGAAGCGCGCGTCGGCACGGTCCAGCTCGCTGCTGGTGGGCCCGACCGGATCGAGCCGGCCCCGGAAGTCGCGATGCCGCACCCGGAAGCCGGGCCGGTCGGCCGCCTCCAGGCCGACGCCGGTGCCAGCCGCCAGTGCGGGTGCCGCCGGTCGCGCGCTCCGGCTCGCTGGCGGCCTGGCCGCACTCGGCTTCCGGGACCGGCTGTGCGCCGCGGTGGCGGCCCGGGAGACCGGCTTCGACGTGCTCGTCGCACTCGGGTTCGGCAGCAGGGAGATCGTCCCGGTCGGAGCGACCGGCTCGTCCGGCGTGGCCGGCCACACGAACTCGCCCGGCGCCGCGACCGGCGCGGCGCTCTCCTCGTCGCCGAGCGCGAACGTCACCGCAGCCGCCGTGGCGCACCCGATCGCCAGCGCGGCGGCCAGCAGGAGGCGGCCGCGCGACTGCCCCGGACGGGTCGGTCCGGCGCCGAGTGCGCGGCGTTCGGCGCCGCGCGGAAGTGCCGGTCGCCGCGCCGGACGGATGCGTGGGGAAGGCGCGG
Organism: Actinoplanes aureus; assembly: GCF_015704865.1. Classification (GTDB taxonomy): domain Bacteria; phylum Actinomycetota; class Actinomycetes; order Mycobacteriales; family Micromonosporaceae; genus Actinoplanes; species Actinoplanes aureus. Next base: position 126,802 of record NZ_JADQTO010000006.1, read on the forward strand.
AACCGTCCGGGGAATAGGGCGGAACCCAGCCTCCGACCCGGAGCCCGTCCCGGGTTTCGTCTTCCGGCATCAAATTCGCTCTCTGCAGACCACTTAATGTTTTGATAATGATCTACCGGTATCGGTGACCGAGGGCAAGGGGTTACACGTGGACAATTGATCTGGGAGCGATCCCAGTCGAACCGATCGGGCCTCGGGTCCGTATCTCGTTGCGTAACCCCCGCTCGCCCCCGGCGGCGGGTGGCCGCATCGAGGAGAGCGCGCGTGGACAGTCCAGTTGTTGCCGGAGCCGAGACCGCAGCCGAGACCGCAGCCGACACCGCAGCCGCGTCCGAGGCCGGCGCACCGCGGTTGCCGGACATCTCCGACTACTGGCCGGACGCACCGCAACGCCTCGGACCGCCCGCCGACCACTACGAGCTGCCCGGGGCCGACCCCGACCGGACGACTCCGGCCTGGCACAACCTGGCCGGCCCGGATCCGGCCGGCCCGCCGGCGGGCGGCTACCGGCCCGCGACCGGCCGCACCACCGCGCGCGACCGTGCCACCGTCGACCGTGCCACCGTCGACCGTGCCACCGTGGAGATTCCGGTGGGCGTGCGTCCGCACCGGTCGTTCTGGAGATCCGCCGTGGTCCTGGCCACTCTGCTGGGTGTGGGCGGCACCCTGGCGTGGGCGATCGCGCGGCCGGACCCCGAGCCGCCGGGCCCGCCCACCTTCGCCGGCGGTGCGGCCTCCCCGGTCCCGTCCGCGGCCGTGACCAATCCGCCGGTCGCCATCGGTACACCGCCACCGAGCCGGCCGGCCCCGCCGCCGGTGGTGCCGGCGGCCGCCACCTTCGAGTTCGTCGACAACACCACCGAGCTCAATGTGACGATCGGGGAGGTCGCCGGCGGCTGGTTCCGGGTCACCTCGCCACGGGGGAGCGGGGTGGTGCCGAGCACCGAGGTGGACGGCACGACGCTGCGGGTCGGCATCGAGCCCACCGGGACGAGAGGCTCGGCCCGGGTCGACGTGCTGCTCAGCGAGGAGGTCGACTGGACGGTACGGACGCGCGGCGGCTTCCGGACCGCGGCGCTCGACCTGAAGGACGGCACCGTCGACCGGGTCGACCTGCTCGGCGGCATCGGCCGGCTGGACCTCACGCTGCCCCGGCAGCGGGCGGCGCTGCCGATCGTGCTGGCCGGGGGCGTCGAGCGGTGGCGGATCACCACCGCCGGCGAGGTCCCGGTCCGGGCGGCCTTCCGGCGCGGCGCTGGCACGGTGACCGTCTACGGCGACCGGGACAGGGGCGTGCGGCGGGGCGACGAACTGACCGTGGGAGCCGGTTCCGGCGGGTTGGACCTCAACGCGGAGGAGGGCGTGGGCACGCTGACGGTGTCAGCTCGCTGAGGGTGTTGGGTCGCCGAGCACCCGGTTGGCGCGGCTGCCGGAGCGTTCGGCACAATTCCGGCGTGACACGAGCAGAGGGCGACGCCGTACCGCCGGAGACCACGGTCTCGCTGGACTACTTCACCGGGCTCTACCTGGCGAAGGACGATCCGTGGGACGTCGCGTCCAAGTGGCACAACCAGCGCAAGTACGCGGTCACCCTGGCCAGCCTGCCGCGCGAGCGGTACCGCCGGTGCTACGAGCCGGGCGCCTCCATCGGCCTGTTCACCCGGATGCTCGCCCCGCGCTGCGACGAGATCCTCGCCGTCGACAGCGTCGAGGAGGCCGTCCAGCAGGCCCGCGAGAACACCGCCGACCTGCCGAACGTACGCGTGGAGCGGGCTTTGCTCCCGGCCGAGCTGCCGGACGGTACCTTCGACCTGATCGTCATCGGCGACCTGCTCTACTACCTGTCCGCCGCGGACCTGGAGACGTTCCTGGCCGGCGTGGTGGAGCGGCTCGAACCGGGCGGTGACATCGTCGCCCTGCACTTCCGCGACCGCCAGAACCCCGGCAACTACGACGGCTTCAACGTGCACGCCGCCCTGGCCGCCCGCCCCGGCCTGGAGCCCGTCGTCCACCACGAGGACGACTGGTTCCTGCTGGACACGCTGCGCCGCGCTACCTGACGGCGAGCCGCAGGACGCTCTCCCGATACGCCGCCCCGGCCTGTTCGGGGGTCATCCGCCCGGCTGCCACCTCCTGGCCCGCGGTGTGACCGAGGCTGATCGTCGCGGCCACCAGCCAGCCAGCGGGATGGCCGGTGGTGAACTCGCCGGTCGCCTGTCCGCGCCCGACGATCTCGGTGAGCCGCTCCATGATCGGTAGGTGCCGGTCGTGCTCGCCGGCGGCGTCCCCGGCCGGCAGGGGCACCGTGAGCAGCATCCGGTAGCGGCCGACGACTTCCCAGCTCACGGTCAGCCACTCGCGCAGGGCCTCGATCGCCGGGCCGCCCGGATCGATCGCGTTGAGCGCCGCCACGGTCTCACCGGTGATCCGTTCGACGATCGCCCCGAGTAGTGCCTCCCGCGAGGAGTAGTGGGCGTACACGGTCTGCCGGGCCACGCCGGCCGCCGCGGCGATCTCTTCCATGCTGGCGGCGGGCCGCCGGCCGAGCAGGTCGATAGCCGCGTCGATGATCGCGGCCCGGCTGCGCTCGGCGTCGGCCCGTCGTCGTCGTCCCGGACTCCCGGTCATCTCTGACACGGTTGTCAAGGTTAGCCCATCGGCTTATCTTGGACAGTGCTGTCAGACTTGTAACCGATCATCGCCGGAGGAACCGATGTTCAGCTTCACCGACTATCTGCTTCGCTATCCCGACGAGATGGGCCTCGGCACGGAGCCCGCCGAGGCGGTCTTCGACCGCTACCACGTCCCGGACTTCGTGCTTCACAACGACGGGCTGCCGATGGACCGGGACCGGCTGATCGCGCACGCCCGTCCCGCCCGCCGCAACGCGACGGCGGTCTCCGTCGACATCCACGAGGTGCTGACCGCCGGCCAGCAGGTCGCCGCGCGGTACACGCTCACCGCCCGGCTACGGCAGGGAAGAACCGTGACGACGGAGATCTACACCTTCGGAAGCCTCGCTCCGGACGGGCGACTTGCCCGGCTCGACCAGATCACCCGCACGCCGCGGGCCGGCGCCGAGTGATGCGGCCGGCGCACCACGTGCCCGGGCCCGGCTGGCGCGCTGGGGCGCGCAAGCGGGCAGTCGATCGCGGGCAGGGCGGGACGGGCGGAAAGGATGGGTACGGCCGGAGCGCGTACCCCGAAGGATCGGGACCGGGCAGCGGAGCTTGACCCGGAACCGGGGTCAGAGGACCTGCTTGACCGCGGTCAGGCCGATCACCTCGCGCTGGCCCGCGCGTTTGCCGGAGGTGGCGTCGAGCCAGATCAGGCGGCGCTCCGCGCCGGCGTAGAGGCGGGCGCCGTCGCGGCTCAGCGCCAGGCCCTTGATCGGGGCCGGTAGTTCCCAGCGCGCGATCGGGGTGTGCGCGGCGGTGTCCAGGACCGTCACCGCGTCGCCGCCGCCGATCAGGGTGCGGCCGTCGGTGGTGAGGATCAGGGCGGCGGTGGCGCCGGCGGCGGGGCGCACGTCGACCACCTGCTCGACGGTCAGCGACGACGGGCCGGCGTAGGCGAGCTTGCCGGAGTTGAGGTCCACCACCGCGATGCGGTGCTGGTCGGCGGCGAGGGCGTGCCCGTCCATCCCGCCCTCGCCGAACGGGTGCGGCAGGTCCAGGCAGTACGCCCATCGCTCGGTCAGGTGCAGCACGTGCACGAAGGCGTGCGCGTTGCCGGGCCGGCCGGAGACCAGGTCGCGGGTGTGCCGGTGGCCGGGCTGGTGGGTGTAGAGGGTGAACAGCATCTGCCGGTCGGCGGAGAGCACCGCCTGGCGGCCCTCACCGCGCATCTCCTCCTCGGCACCGGCTGGAACCGGGACCTTGTTGCGGGTGAGCAGCGGTTGCAGCTCGCCGGTGGTCAGGTCGAGCAGGCGCACCCGATAGGTCTCGGGTGCGTTGGCGGGCAGCCAGTCGAGCACGAACAGTCCCTGGCCGTCGGTGGTGAAGGCGTCCGGTTCGATCACGCCGGGCAGGTCGTACTCGCGATCGCCGTCCGGTCCGGTGATCAGCAGCGGGGTCCGGGCGCGCGCCACCGGCCGGACCTCGGCCGGTGTTCGGCCCAGTGCGCACGCCCGGCCGTCCGCGGAGACGGCCCGGGGCAGCCACCCACCCCCGAGCGCCGTACTGCGGGTGGTTGCCCCGGTCGCCGGATCGAACCGGACCAGGTCCGCGTCCTGGCGCGCGTAGACGTGCGCGCCGTCGAAGGCCACCACCGCCGACCCGAGCCGCTGCTCGCCGCCGGGGAACAGCCGCAGCAGGCCGCGGGTGCTGTCGGCGAGGACCACATCGGGCAGGGCGGCCTCGGTGGCCTTGGCGGCGGGTTCGCGGCAGCCGGTGGCCGCCGCGGCGAGGCCGGATCCCGCGAGGAGCAGAAGAGTGCGCCGGGTCGTCATGTAGTGGTGACACCGGCCGGTGGGAACCGGTTCCCGCCGGGCGGTGTCAATAGGGTGTGGTGAGGGGGGCGGCCATCGAGAACGACGAGGCGACCGCTGTGGCGAGAGCCCGTGCGGGCGATCTGGACGCGTACGAGGTCCTGGTCGTCCGGTTCACCGCGCCCGCGCATCGGGCGGCGACGCTGCTCGGCGCGGGTGCGGACGCGGATGACGTGGTGCAGGAGGCGTTCGTCAAGGCGTACCGGCAGCTGGGGCGGTATCGGGGGGAGTCCGGTTTCCGGCCGTGGCTGCTGGCCATCGTCGCGAACGAGACCCGCAACCTGCTCCGGTCGCGCAACCGGCGGGCCGGGTTGCTGATGCGGGCCGCGGTGCGGGAGGACCCGATGCCGCTGGAACCGGATCCGGCCGAGTCGGCGGAGGCGACTGAGCGGCGCCGGTTCCTGGTCGAGCAGTTGCGCGCGCTCGACGTCCGGGACCGGGAGGTGCTGGTCTGCCGCTATCTGCTGGACCTGTCGGAGGCGGAGACGGCGATGACACTCGGGCTGCCGAAGGGGACGGTGAAGTCGCGGACCGCGCGGGCGCTGACCCGGCTGCGCGACCGGCTGCCGGTGAAGGAGGTGCCCGGTGCCTGAGCACGACGACCTGATCGGCGAGCTGCGTGAACTCGGGCGCGCTCTGGCCGTACCGCAACCGGTTGATCAGAGAAATGCGGTCCGGGCGCGCCTTGCCCGGCCGGCGCCCCATCGGCCTCGCGTGCGCCTCTGGCTGGCGGCCGCGGTGGCCGCGCTGACCGCGACGGTCACGCTTGTCGCACCGGCGCGCGCCGCGGTGGTCGAGGTGGTCGGTGACCTGCTGCGGGTCGCGGGCATCGAGGTACGCCGAGAGCACCCGCGCGGTTCTCTCCCGGCCAACCCGAGCCCGCTGCCCTCGACGCGCACCGCCGATCTGGCGGAGGCGGAACGGGCCGCCGGTTTCCGGGTGCTGGTGCCGGAGCTGCTGGGTCCTCCGGAGGAGGTCCTGCTGGCCGACCCGGACCCGGGTGGCCGTCCGCGTGTGGTGACCCTCGTGTTCCGCGGCGGAACGGTCCGGTTCGACCAGTTCGCCGGGAACCTGTCTCCGCTCTTCCGGAAGACCGCGCCGGACGCCCAGTGGGTGGAGCTGGCGGGCGTGCCGGACGGCGCGATCTGGATGGCCTCGCCGCATCCGCTGACGTACGCCGATCGGACCGGGACTGAGTACACCGCGACGGCGCGTCTGGCGGGACCCACGCTGATCTGGGACACGTCCGAGTTGATCACGTACCGGCTGGAGGGATTCGCGACCTTGGAGGAGGCGGTTCGCGTCGCACAGTCGGTGCGCTGAGGATGTAGTGATAAATCCTGATCAAGTAGCGTTGCTGGCGATGAGAAGTCTTCCCGCGCTCCTGATCGGCGGCCTGGTGGCGTTCGGCGCCGCCGGCTGTTCGGCCGGCGGCGACAACCCCGCTCCGACCCCGACGCCCTCGGCCGTCCCGAGCACTCCCGAGGTGATCGGCGCCGGACCGTTCTACGTGGAGCCGGCCGGCCCGGCCATGAACCAGGTCGCGCAGTGGGAGGCCGCCGGGCGCTCCGCGGACGCCGAGGCGGTACGCCGGATCGCCACCTCCCCGGCCGCGGTGTGGTTCGCCGACGCCAACCCCGGCTACGCCGACCGGGCGCGCGGCCTGGTCGCCGCGGCGGCCGCGGCCGGGCGTACCCCGGTGCTGGTCGCCTATCACGTGCCGGACCGCGACTGCGGCGGTCACTCCGGTGGCGGCGCCCCCGACGCGGCCGCCTACCGCGCCTGGGTGAGCGAGCTGGCCACGGCGGTACGCGACTCCGACGCCATCGTCGTGCTGGAACCCGACGCGATGACCCACGTGCTCGAGGGCTGCGTGACCGGCTCCGGCGCCACCGAGCGGTTCGCGCTGCTGGACGCGGCGGTGCGCGAGTTCAAGCAGGGCCCGCGGGTCCGCGTCTACCTCGACGGCGGCAACCCGAGCTGGGTGAAGGACGTCGACCGGGTCGCCGACGCGTTGCGGAAGTCCGGTGTGGAGCGCGCCGACGGCTTCAGCCTGAACGTGTCGAACTTCGAGACCACCGAGGCGAACATCGGGTACGGCGAGCAGATCTCGGACCGGCTGGACGGCGCCCACTTCGTGATCGACACGAGCCGCAACGGCAACGGCCCGGCGAAGATCGGTGCGGGTGACGCGCACTGGTGCAACCCGCCGGGCCGGGCTCTCGGCGAGGCGCCGACCACCGAGACCGGGCATCCGCGGGTGGACGCGTACCTCTGGGTGAAGCGGCCCGGTGAGTCCGACGGCGCCTGCGGGAACGGTGCCCCGCCGGCCGGTCAGTGGTGGCCAGAGTACGCACTGGATCTGGCCACCAACTGACGCCTGCTCAGGCCACCTGGACCCAGCGTGCCGGTGACGGCACCCCGGAGTCGTCGGTCACGAACAGCATGTACCAGCCGGACGGCAGCACGCCGCGTTCCTTCGGCACGGTCACGCGTACCCCGCCCGGAACGGCCGACGCGGTCAGCGCCACCGAGCGCTGGTCGACGTCCGTGCCGTGGGTGACCGCGCTGGGCCGGACCAGCCGGGCGGACCGGACCCGGCCGGCGTCCGGCGAGGTGAAGGTGTACTTACCGCCGTGCTTCACGACGGTCGGACCGCCGGTCACCGCCGGCCGCTCGCCCTTGCCGAACAGGTAGGGCGGGCTGTAGATCTCGATCCGCTGCTCGAAGGTGCCCGGGTCGCGCCCGTTGCGGGCGTAGATCGGGTCGCTGCCCATGGTGAGCACCCGCCCGTCCGGCAGCAGCAGCGCCTCGGAGTGGTAGTTGCGGCCCACCGTCGGCGCGGCGGCGGTGCGGAACTCGTTGCTGTCCGGGTGGTAGATCTGCGCGGTCAGCAGGTCGCTGCGCTTGGCGCCCTGGTACGAGCCACCCCGGTAACCGGACGAGCCGTGGCTGGTGAACACGGTGTCGTCGGGCAGCACCACGGTGTTCAGGTACCGGGTGGGATGCGGCAGGTCCGGGCCCGGCTGGTAGGCCAGTTGCGGCACGTCCAGGTCGACGATCGCGGTCCGGGCCGTGGAGACCGGGGAGTCGCCGACCCCGCCACCGCCGAGGATCATCACCTTCTGCTCCTGGGCCGGCGGCAGCAGCACGGACGCGCTGGTCTCGGTCATGGCCGGATCCCGCAGGCCGGGCACCACCTGGAACTTGTTGGTGCGGGTGTTCCACAGGCCCGGCGTACGGCCCTCGGTGTCCGAGCCGTAGCCCGCGTTGGAGCCGGAGAAGAACAGCCGCTCGTCGCGGGTGACGAACAGCGCCGGGTAGGTGGGGAAGACCCGGGTCAGTTCCGGCGAGGCGACCCAGCGCTTCTCGGCGGTGCGGTAGGTCTCGTTCAGGCCGGGCAGCATCCGGCCGAACTCGTCCAGGCCGGAGACGGCCAGGATGTCCCCGTTCGGCAGCGGCGCCAGCGTCGGGTACCAGCGGTGCTCCACCATGTCGCCGGTACGGACGTAGCGCTCGGTCTCCGGGTCGAACTCGTACGACGTCTTGTCGCCGCCGTACTCCTGCTTCTCGCGGGTGATCTTCTCGGCGACGCCGTACAGGTTGCGGGCGTCCAGGCCGGTCAGGCCGGCGATGGAGTACTGGGCCGGCTCCTTGACGATCGCCGCGTCGCCCGCCTCCTCGGCGTCCACCCAGACCTCGGCCTCACCGGCGTGCACCATGGTGTGCGCGCCGTGCTGCATCTTGGTGGCGGCCGGCACGGTGAGGTCGGCCCGGGTCGCGTACCTGCGGCCGTCCGCCGAGGTGAGGACCGTGCTCTTGGGGAAGGTACGGGCGCCGTGGTCCGGCGACTCGTTCTTGATCTTCATGACCCCGGCCGCGTGGGTGATGTCGGCCTCGAGCACCTCGTACGACTTGGTGCCGCCGGCGACCAGCAGATTGCCGTTCGCCAGGAAGGTGTGCCCGGCGCAGAACAGGTCGGTCGGCGTCGGCACCAGCGAGAACTTGTCGGTGGCCGGATCCCACAGGACGGTCTGGAAGGTGCCGGCCTCGAAGTTGTCCCGGTTGTTGCCGGAACCCGCGATGATCAGCACCTTGCCGGTCTTCAGCAGGGCACCGTGGATCGCGTTGACCCGGAAGCCGGCCGGCACCGGCAGCATCGACCAGTGGCCGTACTTCTCCTTGTAGGCCTGCCGGTTGATGTTGAAGTCGTGGTACTTGTCGGCGGCGAACACGACCATCGGCCGGTTCACCACCACGACGGCCGCGGCGGCGAGCAGGGCCACGACCGCGGTGAGCAGCCGGCGGGCCGGGCTGGGCTTTCGGGGGGTCATGCGGGTCATGCGTACGTCTCCACGGGTTCTTCAGCAGCGGTGATCGGCTCCACCGGCGGCTCGGGCCGGCGGGTGAGCGACTGCAGCGCCCAGATCGCCGGCGGGGTCAGGCAGAGGGTCAGGTTGAGCGCGGGCCACAGCCACATGAAGCCGTGTGCGTGACCGGTGAAGACGGCCACCACCAGCAGCACCGCGAAGAAGGCCGCCCAGCGCAGATGGGTACGGAAGGTGAGCAGGTGATCCGGGCTGGCCGAGTCACCCTTGGGCGTCACCACGAACCCGGCCCGGCGGCGCAGTACCGCCTGCACGAACGAGGTGACGTAGATCGGGGCACACAGGGTGGAGAGCAGCATGCCGGTCAGGCCGGACGAGCCGACCTCCTCGTGCGGGCTCACGTTGTGCCGCCGGTTCCACAGGTAGAGACCGACCTGGAAGAGCGCGGCGTCCACATAGAGCATCAGCCACACCTCCTGCGGCACCTGCACGCCCTTGGCGCCGAGCACGATGTGGCAGACGGCGGTCGCCGCGCCGAGCACCCAGGAGATCGCGGTGAGCGGGTAGTACGCCATCAGCAGCGCGTAGTGCACGGTCCGGCGGAAGCCGAGCCGCCGCACGGTCCGGGCGAAGTTCGCCACGACCACCTCGTCGGTGCCGCGGGACCAGCGGTGCTGCTGGCTGAAGTAGTCGGTCCAGGAGGACGGGCCCTCGCCGACGGCGAGCACGTCCGGGGTGTAGACCGACTTCCACCGCCGGGTGGTGGCCTTGTTGCGGGCGCCGTGCACGGCCAGGCTGGTCGCCATGTCCTCGGTGATCGAGTCCTGGAGGCCGCCGATCGACTTGAGGGCGGCGATGCGTACCGCGTTGTTGGTGCCGACCAGCATCGGGATGCCGAGCCGGTTGCCGGCGCGCTGGAGCAGCGAGTGGAACAGGTACTGCTGCGACTCGGCCCAGCGGGTCACCACGTTGTCGTAGTTGCCGTAGATCTGCGGGCCGATCACGAACGCCACGTCCGGGTCGCGGAAGTAGCCGAGCAGGCGCTCGCAGAAGTTCGGCAGCGGCACGTGGTCCGGGTCGACCGAGACGAAGACGTCGTAGCCGGTCCCGTGCTTGTCCACCCAGGCGTTGTAGTTGCCGTGCTTGGTCCTGGCCTTGAACGCCCCGGCCGGGGTGTTGTACTTGTCGACGCCCTTGCGGCTGAAGTGGTTCACGCCGATCCGCGCGCACATGGCCTTGACGTCGGGATCGTTGCCCTCGTCGAGCAGCCACACGTCGTAGCGCCCGCCGTGCCGGATCTTGCGGGCGGCCCGCAGGGTCTTCTCCACCATCTCGATCGGCTCCTTGCCGGGGACGATCGTGGTGAGGAAGGCGACGCGCAGCCGCTGCTGCGGCCGCACCGGCACCGGATCGCGGGCCCAGAGCGTGGCGAGGCAGAGCGTCACGACGTTGACCAGCCGGAACAGCTCGATCAGCGCGGTCGCGCCGATCATGAACACGGTCGCCGCGAAGAGCCAGGCGTGCATGCGGCGGTCCGGCAATTCGATGGAGGAGAGCAGCCACCCGAAGAAGGTGGCCTCGAAGGCGAACGCGAAGAGCGCGATGAGCAGCGACCGTACCGGGCGGCGGGCGGAGAGCGGCCGCAGCTCGACCCGGTATTTGCCGTCCGGTACGGGTTCCGCCGGGCCGGCGATGCGGCTGAAGCCGTCGTAGTCGTAGTGATGGCTGCCCGGTTGCTGGCCTGTCATCGGACTCCCCTGCGACGGTCTGTCGCTCTAAGTAATTTGGACGGTCGTCATCACCCTGGTGCCGGCAATGCCTGGCGTCACTCTGCTTTCGCTAAGACAGCACGTCAGAGTAGGTATTGGCGATCGATTATGTGATCTTGCGTGGGCAAGGTCACGAATGGCTGGAGTGGCGGGCGGTTACTTTCCGTTTCCTACCTCACTCATTGCACGACAATGGCCGCGCAGTGTAATTAATTCGCTTACCGGGCACAGTGGAACAATAGCTATATTCCCCTAATATCGGGCATACCTCGTACCCGATCGTGTCGGCGAGCCTAAGATCGAGCCAAGCGAATAAGTGATCGGGACCACAGATGGGAGGCCGGCATGTCCACGACCGAGGGTGCGCCCCCAACGCGTACCGATGTCGAGCGCCGCCTGCTGGGCGGCGGCACCTACCGGAGTCTCGGCGAGCAACGGCTCTCGCCCGCGGAGGAGCGCTTCGAGCGCGGCCGCCGGACCATCGGGCTGTTCCTGGCGCCGGTGGTGACGCTGATCTTCGTGGCCCTGCCGTTCGGCCTGCGGCCCAGCCAGCACGTGCTGGCCGGGATCCTGCTCGGCGTCATCGTGCTCTGGGTGACCGAGGCGGTGCCGATCCCGATCGGCGGCCTGATCGGCGTGAGCTGCATTGTGATCTTCGGCGTGGCATCCGCGTCCGACGTCCTGGCACCGTTCGGGTCGTCCACCGTGTTCACCTTCATCGGCGCGTTCATCCTGGCCCAGGCGATGCTCAAGCACGGCCTGGCCCGCCGGTTCGCGTTCCGGATGCTCTCGCTGCCCGGCGTCGGCCGGTCCACGCCCCGCGTGATCATCGCCTTCGGCCTGATCACCTGCGGGCTCTCGGCCTTCGTCTCGAACACCGCGACGGTGGCGATGCTGCTGCCCACCGCGCTGGGCATCCTTTCGGTCATCGCGAAGATGATGCAGGACCGCGGCCTGGTCAGCGCCGACTTCGATCCGACGCGGCTGCGGGTGGGTGCCGCGCTGATGTTGATGCTTGCGTACGGTGCCAGCGTCGGCGGCCTGCTGACGCCGGTGGGCAGCCCGCCGAACCTGATCGGCCGGGGACTCATCGAGGAGGCGACCGGCGAGAAGATCTCCTTCGCCGCGTGGATGGCCATGGCCGCGCCGATCTGCCTCTCGATGTTCGTCGTGCTGGCGGTCGTGCTCCTGCTGCTGAACAAGCCGGAGATCCGCAAGATCGAGGGCGTCGAGGAGTACGTCGCCGCCGAGCGCGCCAAGCTCGGCAAGTTCTCCGTCGCCGAGCGCAACACGCTGATCGCCTTCGTCACGACCGTCACGCTCTGGATCGTGCCGGGCATCGTCGCCGTCATCTGGACGACCGATTCCGAGATCTACGACGTCGTCAGTGGACGGCTCAACGAGGGCATCGTGGCAGTCCTCGGCGCCTCGCTGCTCTTCCTGCTGCCCACCTCGTGGCGCGACCGCGAGTTCACCCTCAACTGGAGCGACGCGGCGCGCATCGACTGGGGCACGATCCTGCTCTTCGGCACCGGCATCATCTTCGGGTCGCTGCTCGCCGACACCGGACTTGCCGAGACCATCGGCACCTCCAGCGCTGACGCCCTCGGGCTGACCAGCACATTCGCGATCTCGGCGTTCGCCGTCGCCCTGGCGATCCTGGTCTCGGAGACGACGAGCAACACGGCGTCCGCCGCCGTGGTGGTGCCGATCATCATCCCGATCGCGGTGGCGGCCGGGGTCAATCCGCTCGTGCCCGCGCTGGCCGCCACCTTCGCCGCGTCGTTCGGCTTCATGCTGCCGGTCTCCACGCCGCAGAACGCGATCGTCTACGGCTCCGGCGTCGTGCCGATCACCACGATGATCCGCTCCGGGATCTCCTTCGACGTGCTTGGCGCGATCCTGATCCTCCTGCTCCTGCCGCTGATGGTCGCCGTGGTGGGGCTCGGCTGATGGACGGGCTCAGCTGATGGTGCAGCGGATAGCCGTCATCCCCGGCGACGGCATCGGGATCGAGGTGACCGCGGCCGCGCGTACCGTGCTGGACGCGGTCACCGCCGGGCACGGCATCGAGCTGGCCTACGACGAGTTCGACTGGTCCTGCCGGCGGTACGCGCGGGACGGGGCGATGATGCCGGCGGACGGGATCGAGCAGCTCCGGGCGTACGATGCCATCCTGCTCGGCGCGGTCGGCTGGCCCGGCGTGCCGGACCACGTCTCGCTCTGGGGCCTGCTCATCCCGATCCGCCGGGCCTTCCGGCAGTACGTCAACCTGCGCCCGGCCCGGGTCTTCGCCGGAGTGCCCGGGCCGTTGCGGGCCGAGCCGGGCAGCGTCGACCTGGTGGTGATCCGGGAGAACGTCGAGGGCGAGTACAGCGAGATCGGCGGCCGGCTCAACCGCGGCTTCCCGGACGAGGTCGCGGTGCAGGAGTCGATCTTCACTCGGGCCGGGGTGAGCCGCATCGCCGACTACGCGTTCGAACTGGCCCGCGGCCGCCGCGCCTACCTGACCTCGGCCACCAAGTCCAACGGCATCGTGCACACGCTGCCGTTCTGGGACGAGGTGGTGGCCTCGCGCGCCGAGCGGTTCCCCGACGTGCGCTGGGACTCCGAGCACATCGACGCGCTGGCGGCCAAACTGGTCCTCGAGCCGGGCCGGTTCGACGTGATCGTGGCGTCGAACCTCTTCGGCGACATCCTCAGCGATCTGGCCGCCGCGGTCGCCGGGAGCATCGGGATCGCCCCGTCGGCGAACCTCGACCCGACCCGTACGTACCCGTCGATGTTCGAGCCGGTGCACGGATCCGCGCCGGACATCGCCGGTCGCGGTGTCGCGAATCCGGTCGGCGCGGTCTGGTCGGCGGCGCTGCTGCTGGAGCATCTGGGTCATCCGGCCGCCGCGGCGCGGATCGTGACGGCGATCGAGGCGACCCTCGCGAATCCGGCGAGCCGTACCCGGGATCTGCACGGCACCGCCGACACCGCGACGGTGGTGGACGCACTGGTGGCGGCGCTCTGATTGCGGACAGTGAGGTTCGGTCGTCGCACACGCGGTGCGTATCCCGAGGTGAGGCTAGGAATATGCCGCAGTGACGTAGAGCGTCGAACCGATACGCGCTGTGAGCCGTTCTCTCTGTCAAGCGGGGCACGACGTCCCGCGGTGACCGACAAGGCGGTGGCGATGCTGATCCTGTCCCTGCTCATCCTGGTCCTGGCCGCCGCCTGCGTGTTCGCGGTGCGCGGGGTGCGGGCGGACGCTCGGGCCGAGGCGGAGCCGCTGAACGTCCCGGAGGCGTTCTTCGGCCCGCAGAGCCTCGAAGGAGTCCTCTGTGCCCAGCTGCTGGAGGGCGACATCACCCAGCGTCAGTACCTGCGGTCCATGGCCGGGATCGCGGCACGCGATGAGGAACGGCACCCGCTCGTGGTGCCCTGGCGCGAGGACTGAATTGTTCCCCGCCTTTGTGTAGCCCGGCACCCGATGGTGCCGGGCTTACTCGTGCGCGGTCGCCCGCCGGGCCGGGGTGGGATCGATGACCCGCAGGCGGGGATGGCCGGCCGGGTAGCCGAGGCGCTTCACCAGGTCGGCGGTGCCGTCCGGGCCGTCGCCGGGGCGCCCGTCCCAGACCACGATCGCGTACGGGTCCGGGTCCAGTTCCCGGGCCAGCTCCACCATCCACGCGTTGGTCCGCGCGAACATCTCGCCGTCCGGTCCGTGCGGCAGCACCTCGACCACCAGGGCGAGCCGCAGCAGCCGGCGGAACCGGGCGGTCCAGACCGTACCGGGCAGGTGCACGGAGACACGCTCGAACTCCTCGGGCGGCAGGGCGAGACACAGGTGCAGGGCGGCACCGCGCGAGTGCGCCTCCTCGGCGATGATGATGTCCGCGCCGCGGGCACCCCCGGTGACCACGGTGGTACCGGCGCCGATCCGCCAGTCGTCGAGGGCGTCCCGGATCCGCTGGGTCACCCACGGCACCCGGCTCTGCGGGAAGCGGGGCGCGGGACGGTCCGCGGGATCGACCAGATGGCCGTAACCCAGCAGGGATCGCGTCCGGTTCACCCGGCCCGCGGTCTCGGACCAGGCCTCCGAGCCGGCCGGTGGTTCGGCGTCCGCGGAGACCTGGGTGCGTCGCCGGGAGGGCTGTGAACGCCGGACGACGTCGGGCAGATCCTCCGGTTCGGGGTCCCGGCCGTGACGATGCGAGCGGCCGGCAGCGCTGGAATCCATCGTGGTCTCCACGGGAGGGGGTCACGAACGACCCGCGGGCGCGGGTCTTGACGCGGTTCGATTGTGGCCATTGGAAGGCCCGCGGTCGAGCCGCCGCGGTTCTAGTCATGTTCGAGGTGGCCGGCCGCTCAGATGGGCGACGGGTGTGGGGAGCCAGCGGTACAGCAGGGTGGCGGCCAGCAGGCCGGCCGAGGCGACGGTCAGTGCGGCCGCGGCCAGGGACAGGGCGGCGGTGACGGCGCCGATCAGCAGTGGACCGCCGCCGTTGCCGATGTCGGCGCACAGCCGCCAGGCGCCGAGGAACTGGGCGCGGCCTTCGGCCGGGGAGACGTCGGAGCCGATGGTCAGGACCAGGCCGGCGCTGAGGCCGTTGCCCAGGCCCATCAGCATGGCGGCGGCGGCCAGGCCGGGCCCGCCGGTGGCCAGCGGCAGCAGCGCGTGGGCGAGGCCGAGCAGTGCCATCGCCGGTACCGCGGCCCAGCGCCGGCCGTGCCGGTCCATCAGGCGGCCGGCCGGGTAGAACAGCAGCATGTCCACCGCGCCGGAGCAGCCGTAGATGAGGCCGATGGTGGCCGGGTCGAGTCCGAGCGAGGCGCCCCACAGCGGCACGATCGCCTGCCGGGAGGCGCGCAGCGCTCCGACCAGCAGTACGCCGAGGCCGAGAGTGCGCAGCGTGCGCCGGTTGTCGCGGATCACCGTCCACAGGCGGGCCGGGGCACCGAGGGTGTGCGCCGGACGGTCGTGCGGCACCGGCGGCAGCAGGGCGAGGAGCGCGGTCGCCAGGCCGGCGCCGGCCATCGCGACCAGGTAGGCACCCCTCAGGCCGGTGAGGTGCATCGCCGCGGCGCCGAGGAACGGCCCGATGAACGTACCGATGCGGGCCACCCCGCCGAGCGTGGACATCGCCCGGGCCCGCAGGGTCGGGTGGACGGCCTCGGTGAGGTACGCGTGCCGGGCCACGATCCAGGCCGCGCCCGCCACGCCGAGCAGGCCGACCGCCGCACCGAGCATCAGCACGTTCCGGGCCAGCATGCAGGCGCCCAGTGCGGGCACGGCGAGGGCGGTCGCGGCGACCATCGTGCGCTGCTCACCGAATCGGGCGATCAGCACGCCGGCCGGCAGCGATCCGGCGATCTGACCCAGCCCGATCATGGCCGCGACCAGCGCCGCCGTGGCCAGCGAGGCGCCCAGACCGGTCGCCGAGAGCACCACCACGGGCGCCACCGCGCCGAGGGCGGTCGAGTAGACGCCCGACGGCAGGTACACACTCGGCCCGAGCTGGCGCAGGGTCAGACCCTCGGCGGTTCCGGTCATCCCGGCACCGTATCCGCCGCCGCAGATCTATTCCGCGTCTATTCCGCGGGCAGCCTTCGGCGGCCGGCGAAGCCGAGGTCGGCGCGGTGATACCAGGCCAGGTCCTGGTCGCCTTCCAGCCAGCAGAACAGCACCGGTACGCCGTCCAGATCACCCGGGAAGTCGACGAGCAACGGCGCCACGCCTTTGAGCTCCGCGCCGGTCTGCTGCACCTCGGTCATCAGCTCGTTGAGCCGGGCCTCGGCGGCCTTGCGTTCCGGCAAACCGCCGAGGTCGGTGGGGGTGCCGCCGGGGGTGAGCGCGGCGGAGAGTTCGACCATGTCGGCCCGGACCGTGACGATCTCGTCGAGGACCGGCCGCAGCCGTGCCAGCTCCGCCCGGGCCTGTGGCAGCGTGAACAACCCCATGAACGCAGTCTGTCACCCACGTGCCGCCGGCTGGTGCTCGGCCGGTGCGCCGAGGTCGCGCTAACTCATCTGTCCGGGGTGATGAGGGCCGGCCGCTCGCCGGTCAGGCTGCCGGCATGGGCGTTCCTGGTTCGGCTGAGGTTACTGATGGGTAATATGGGGGCATGACCCGCGAAGTTGATCCGGCCCGTGTTCAGGAAGTGCTCGACGGGCGTTGGGCGCACATCCGCCAGGCGGTGCGTGACCGGCTGGGCCCCGAGTTCGTCACGGTCCCGGGAGAGACCGGCGACCAGGCACGGGAGCGGATCAGCCGGCTGATCCGCGAGCTGCCCACCGACGTCGGCGTCGCCTCCGCCTTCCCGGCCGCGTACGGCGGGTCCGGCGACCCGGGCGGCTCGGCCGTCGCGGCCGAGATGCTGGCACAGGTCGACCTGTCGCTGATGGTCAAGGCGGGCGTGCAGTGGGGCCTGTTCGGCGGTGCCGTGGTGGCGCTCGGGACGGCGAAGCACCACGACGCGTACCTGCGGGACATCATCTCGGCCGACCTGATGGGCTGCTTCGCGATGACCGAGACCGGTCACGGCTCCGACGTGCAGCAGTTGCGCACCACCTGCACGTACGATCCGGTCTCGCAAACCTTCGACCTGCACACGCCGCATCAGGCCGCCCGCAAGGACTACATCGGCAACGCGGCGCGGGACGGCCGGATGGCGGTCGTCTTCGCACAGCTGATCACTGGTGGGCGGCGGTACGGCGTACACGCCTGGCTGGTGCCGATCCGCGACGAACAGGGCAACCCGATGCCCGGCGTCACGTTGGGCGACGCGGGCGCGAAGGCCGGCCTGCTCGGCGTCGACAACGGGCGGATCTCCTTCGACCACGTCACGGTCCCCCGGGAGATGCTGCTGGACCGGTACGGCCAGGTCGCCCCGGACGGCACGTACAGCAGCTCGATCGAGAACGACACCCGCCGCTTCTTCACCATGCTCGGCACCCTGGTCCGCGGCCGGGTCACGGTCGGCGCCTCCGCCTCGGCGGCCACCCGCAGCGCACTGACCATCGCGGTCCGGTACGGCGACGCCCGCCGCCAGTTCACCCGGCCCGGCGACGACCGTGAGGTGGTCCTCAACGACTACCTCGCCCACCAGCGCAAACTGTTGCCGGCGCTGGCCACCACGTACGCGTACGCCTTCGCCCAGGAGGAGCTGGTCGCCACCCTGGCCGACGTGCAGGGCGGTGTCTCCGGTGGCACCTCCGGTGACGCGGTCGATGAGCACCGCCAGCGGGAGCTCGAGTCCCGGGCGGCCGGCCTGAAGGCGGTGCAGACCTGGCACGCCACCCACACCATCCAGATGTGCCGCGAGGCCTGCGGCGGCGCCGGATACCTGGCCGAGAACCGGCTGCCCGGGCTGAAAGCGGACACCGACGTGTTCACCACGTTCGAGGGTGACAACACGGTGCTGCTCCAGCTCGTCGCCAAGGGTCTGCTCACCGGATACCGCGACGCGTTCGGCTCGCTCGACGGCTGGGGCCGGGCCACCTTCGTCGCCGAGCAGGTGCGCGAGATGGTTCTGGAGCGGACCGCCGCCCGCTCACTGATCCAGCGGCTGGTCGGTGCCGTACCCGGCCGGGACGAGGAGGTCGCGGTCACCGACCGCGGCTGGCACCTGACCGTCTTCGAGGACCGCGAGAAGCATCTCCTCGACGGCGCGATCCGCCGGCTGCGCAAGGGCGCGGCCACCAAGAAGGATCGCCCGTTCGACATCTTCAACGACGTGCAGGACCACGTGCTGAAGACGGCCACCGCGCACATCGACCGGATCACCCTCGAAGCGTTCGTCGCCGGCATCGAACGCACCACCGACCCGGCGGCCCGCGAGTTGCTCTCCCGCGTCTGCGATCTGTACGCGCTGAGCGTCATCGAAGCGGAGAAGGGCTGGCTCATGGAACACGGCCGGCTGACCCCGGCCCGCTCCAAGGCGGTGACCGCGGTGGTCAACGACCTGCTGCGCGAGTTGCGCCCGCACATGCGCACGCTGGTCGACGCCTTCGCCATCCCGGACGCCTGGCTGAACGCGGCGATCCTCCGCGAGGAGCCGGGCCGCCAGGACGCGATGGCGAAGGAGGATGACGCGGTCCGCGCCGTACCCGTCGGCTGACGAGATAGGGGTTTACCTGCGCAGCGTGTGCACCGTTCCGGCGGTCACCGCCGCGAGCTTTTCCGGGTTCGCCACGTTGTGGACCGCCGTGATCCGCCCGTCCGCGCCGAGCTCGACCGTCATGGTGGCCAGCACCCGCCCGGCGCCGTGGAAGACGAGCCCCGGCGCGCCGTTCAACTCGGCGATCTCCACGCGCATGTCGGCCGGCGCGACCCCCTCGTACGCCCGGCCGGCGACCCCGGCCAGCCACGTCGCCACCCGTTCCGCGCCGATCACCGGGCGCAGCGCCTGGCGTACCCGGCCGCCGCCGTCGGTCCACAGCGTCACGTCCGGCGCGAGCAGCTCCATCAGCGTGTTGATGTCGCCGCCCCCGGCGGCGGCGAGAAACCGTTCGGTCACCTGCCGGTGCCGGGCCGGCGTGGCCGGGAACCGGGGGCGCCGGTCCCGCACATGCCCGCGGGCCCGGTGCGCCGCCTGCCGCACGGACTCCTCGGACCGCTCCACGGCCGCCGCGATCTCCCCGTATCCGAAGCCGAACGCCTCCCGGAGCACGAACACCGCCCTCTCGAGCGGGCTGAGACTCTCCAACAGCATCAGCAGCCCGGCCGACACCGACTCGGCCAGGGCGACGTCCTCACCCGCGTCCCCGCTGGTGACGCCATCACCGGTCAGGATCGGCTCCGGCAGCCACGGCCCGACGTACGTCTCCCGCCGCGCCCGCGCCGACCGCAGCCGATCCATCGCCACATTGGTCACGATCCGCACCAGGTACGCCTTCGGCTCGGCCACCTGGGAGCGGTCCGCCGCGGACCACTTCATCCAGGTGTCCTGCACCGCGTCCTCTGCGTCCACGGCCGTGCCCAGAATCCGGTAGGCCACCGAGAAGAGCAGGTTGCGGTAGTCCTCGAACGGTCCGGCCGGGGCGCGGTGCGCCGGGTTCTCTGCGCTGGTCATGTCTGCGCTGGTCATGTCTGCGCTGGTCATGTCTGCGCTGGTCATCGGGTGTACTGGCCGCCGCGGCGCCAGGAGAACAGGCCGGCTGCCGGTGTCCGGGTCAGGCGCTGGAAGGTCTGCCACGGCGATGAGCTCACCGTCTCCTTGTACCAGACGGCCGCCCGGCCGGTGAGGGCCAGCCGCTTGGCGGCGCCGTCCGGCCGGGTGAACTGGATGACCGCGTCCCGGCGGCCCAGGCTCACCGGCAGGTGCACGTAGCCGAACCGGAACCGGCCCGGCTCCCGCCCGTCCAGCTCCCGCATCAGCGAGTACGCCGCGTGCACCGCGCTCGGTATGCCGCCCTGGCAGGTGCCGTGCATGACGCCGTAGTTCTGGCGGATCGCGGCCGCGTCGCCGATCGCGTACACGCCGGGGTGCGAGACGGAACGCAGCGAGCCGTCGGTGACGATCCGGCCCCGGTCGTCGACGGTGAAGCCGGCCGCGGCGGCCAGCGCGGGGACGCGTACGCCACCGGTCCAGACCACGACGTCGGCCGCCAGGCTCTCCCCGTCACTCGTCGTCAGCGAGTCGGGCAGCACCTTGGCGATCCGGGTGCCGGTGCGTACGCGTACGCCGAGCCGGTCCAGCGCCCGGTCCAGGTATGCCCTCGCCCGCCGCCCCATCGCCGCGCCCGGCTCGGCGTCGCCGACCAGCAGTACGTCCAGTCCCGGGTGCCGCTCGGCGATCTCGGTCGCCGCCTCGATCCCGGTCAGCCCGGTACCGCAGACCGCGACGGTGCCGCCGCCCAGCCCGGCCAGGCGCCGCGCGAGCGCGTCCGCTGCGTGAGCGCTGTCCAACGTGTACGCGTACTCGTCCGCCCCCGGGACAGCGGTGGTGTCCGCCGTCGCGCCGAGCGCGAAGACCAGCCGGTCGTACCGGATCTCCCGCTCGTCGTCGATCCGGACCGTACCGGACTCCGGGTCGACGGCGGTGACCCAGCCGGTGACCAGGGCGGCGTTGGTGCCCGCCAGCATCTCCGGGATGCGCAGATCGGCCAGCTGCTGGCCGGTCGCCGTCTGGTGCAGCCGGAGCCGCTCGGTGAAGCGGTCACTCGCGTTGATCACGGTGATCCGTACGTCGTCGCGGCCCTTGGTGCGGCCCGCGAGGACGGTCGCCGCGGCCATTCCGGTGTAGCCCCCGCCCAGAATCACGATCTCGTGCATCGTCCCGTTCCTCTCTCCGCGCCGGTCTCCCCGCCGGCTTCTATCCCGCCGGTTGTCATGCACGAGACGGGGACGGCGCACGGGACGTGAACCGCAGTGGTCCACGTCACAGGATGCGGGTCACGTCTGGAGTCCCCCCGGTACGTAGCGGGCGTCCGGGTCGAGCGCCTCCTCCTGGCCGACCAGCGCGGTGAACGCGGCCCACGGCATCCGGTCGACCGGTTCCGCCGAGCCGCTCTCGGCTATCGCGCGGTAGACCAGTGACGCCGCGCGCATGGCGGCGAGCAGCGCGGAGACCGGGTGCAGGACCAGACGGACGCCGACGGCGGCGAGATCGGCGTCGGTGATCGCCGGGTGGTTGCCGCCGGCCTCCGAGCGGCTGATCACGATCGGTACGCCGGGCATCGCCCGGTGCATCTCGGCCAGCTCGTCGAGGGAGTCGACACCCTCCGGGAGGACCGCGTCGGCTCCGGCTTCGGCGTACGCCCGGCAGCGGACGATCGTCTCGGCGAGACCGTGTGCGGCGTACGTGCTGGTCCGCGCGATAAGCGCGAGCTCCGGCACCTGATCGGCCAGTGCGGAGATCTTGGCGGCCGCCAGGCCGATCCCGGCGATCTCCCTGCCGGCGATCTCTCTGCCAGCCACCGCCCGGCCGGCCCGCTCTCTGCCGCCTACCTGGTTGCCGACCGGTTGTCCGCGGTGATCCGGGTTGACCTGGTCATCCAGGTGCAGCCCGGAGATGCCGGCCCGGGCGTATGCCAGACCGGTCCAGACCGCGTGCAGCGGATCGTCGTATCCGGTGCCCGCGTCGGCCAGCAGCGGCACCCCGCCGAGCGCCGGGATCAAGGTGGTCGCCCGGTCGGCGATCTGGGTGCCGTGCGCGAAGCCGAGGTCGGCGCCGCCCAGTGCGATCGCCGTGACCGCGGCGCCGGACAGATGCACGGCCCGGTGCCCGGCCCGCACCGCGAGCGCGGCCGTCACCGGGTCGTAGACGCCGGGCACGTGGGTGACATGGTCGGAGGCGAGCAGCGCGCGCAAGGCAGTGGCGGTCATGATTGATTGTGCAGCGCGTCGCTTCAGCGATGCGAGGCGCATGGTCGGCCTGGCCGGTGGCAGACTTTCCGAGTGACCTCAGCTTCCAAGTCGAGTTCAGCTTCCCAGTCGAGTTCAGCTTCCCGAAAGCGCTCGGCTTCCTCACCGACGAGCTCGGCAGTGACGTTTCGCGGCTGGCCGAGTGAGGCCCTCGAGTTCTACGACGGTCTCGCCGCCGACAATTCGAAGACCTACTGGGCCGCGCACCGCGACTTCTACGAGACCCAGGTGCGCGCGCCGATGGAGCTACTGCTGGCCGAGCTGGAGCCGGAGTTCGGTCCGGGGCGGATCTTCCGGCCATACCGGGACGTGCGGTTCAGTAAGGACAAGAGCCCGTACAAGACGCACATCGGCGCGTGGCTGGAGTCCGGCGGCTACCTCCAGCTCTCCGCCGACGGCCTGGCCGCCGGCTGCGGCATGTACCAGATGGCCCCCGACCAGGTCGACCGTTACCGACGCGCGGTCGCCGGGTCGTCAGCCGGGCCGGAACTGATCGAATTGATCGCGGCCATCGAGAAGGCCGGCATCGGCGTGCACGGCCACGGCAGCTTGAAAACCGTGCCGCGCGGCTACCCGAAGGACCATCCGCGGGTCGACCTCCTGCGCCACAAGGGCCTGACCACCTGGCAGGAATGGCGGCCGGCCGCGTGGATGGGCACCGCGGCGGCGAAGGACCGCGTGGTCAAGTTCCTGCGAGCCAGCCGCCCGTTGCGCGACTGGCTGGACCATCACGTGGGCCCGTCTCACTAGCTGTCCGTTCCCCCAGCTGTCCGTTCCCCCAGTTGTCCGTTCCCCCAGCTGTCCGTTCCCCTAGCTGTTCAGGTAGACCTCCACGTCGTAGAGCAGGCGGACCGGCTCGCCGTTGGTGACGCCCACGAAGACGGGTTCGCCGGCCGGGGTGCGCCCGTGCCGCCACACCGCCTCGCGGGCCGCGTCCACCGAATCGCGGTCCGACCGGCCGTCCAGGTGCAGAGCCATCACCCGCTTGGCGGTCTTCCGGTCGCTCTCCAGCTGTATCCGCATCAGGGCCATGATGGCTCCCCTTAACGTCGGCAAGCTGACTTACCAACGTTAACCTAACGCTGTGACGTCTTCCATCTGGCTTCGTGACGAGGAACCCCGCCGGCGCCGGGCGCCCCAGCTCACCCGCGAACGCATCGTCGGCGAGGCGGTCGCGCTGCTCGACGAGGACGGCGTCGACGGGCTCACCATGCGCAACCTGGCACGGCGGCTCGGCGTCACGTCGACCGCGCTCTACTGGCACGTCGCCACCAAGGACGACGTACTCGACCTGGCCGTCGACCAGATCTTCAGCGAGGTGCCGATCCCTGAACCGGGGCAGGATTGGCGTGCTGACGTGCGTACCCTCGTGCGGGGTTGGCGGGCTGCCATGCTCGCGCATCCCTGGGCGCCCGCCCTGATCGGGCGTCCGCTGCTCGGGCCCAATGTGCTGGCTCGCACCGAGTTCCTGCAGGCCGCGCTGGTCCGCGGTGGCCGCACCGGCATGGACCTTGCGGTGACCACCCGGCTGCTGGCCAACTACGTGATCGGCGCGGCGGTCACCGAGGCCACCTGGCGGCGCGCCTCCGATGCGCGGGCGCGGGCGGAGACCCGGCGCCGCATCGCGGCGTATCCCACCCTGGACGCGTCCGGGCACCTCGACGCGTCCCGCTGGGACGACGACCTTCTCTTCGACGGCGGCCTCGACGCGATCCTCGGATCAGGCACGCATTGAGGACGCGGTGTGTAAGCCTGAGGCGCTGGTCAGCTCTGGTCAGCGCTGGTCGGCGCTGGTCAGCGCTGATTGAAGGGCAGAAGCGCTGATCAAGCGAGCCGCGATGACCCGAACGATATGGTCAACGGTCCATATAGATCCTTGCGCATCGGTCGGTGATCCGGAGAGGGTTCGAGGGGATCCCAACGGAGGTGCTTTGTGGACTTGTCACGAACGCTGACCGGACTCGGCGCCGCGCTGCTGACCGCGGCGTTGCTCGCCAACCCCGCAGCGGCCGCGCCCGGCGACTCGCCATCCCCGTCGACTCGCGATTTCGGCAACGGGCCGGAACGCAACGAGGTGGCCGCGGCCGCTCCGGAGAACGCCGCCGCGCTACTTCGCGCCGCCGGTGAAGCGGCCGGTGACCCGCAGGCCCGGTGGACGCCGAGACCGCGCGGTTACCCGAGACAGACGACGCTGCCGGTCTACCCGGAGAACCCGGCCGACTCGTCGATCAAGCTCGGGCTCATCCCGTACCACGCCATCGCGCCCACGCTGAATGCCCTGCAGGCGGCCTCCGACAAGGTCTCCGCCGAAGTGATCGGGAAATCGGCCGGAGGCCGCGACCTCTACCTGGTGACCGTGACGGCGCCGGAATCGGCCGCGGAAGCGGCCCGGCAGGACCGCTGGCGCGAGCAGATCGAGGACGACCCGCGTGCCGCGAAGCGGGACAGGTCGCTCGCGCGCGGCTACAAGACCCCGGTCTGGATCAACGCGAACATCCACGGCAACGAGTGGGAGGGCACCGACGGATCGCTGCGCGTCATCGAGCGCCTGGCCACCGCGACCGACGCCGCCACCGCCGCCTTCCTGAAGCGCAGCCGGGTCTACGTGACCGTCACCAACAACCCGGACGGGCGGGTCGCCGGCACCCGGGCCAACGGCGCCGGCTTCGACATCAACCGTGACCACGCCACCAGTTCGCAGCCCGAGTCGCGCGCGGTGCGTGACGTGGTGATCGGCACCCAGCCGTTCGTGATGCTCGACGAGCACGGATACACCGGCACCACGCTGATCGAGCCGGCCACGCCGCCGCACGGGCAGAACTACGAGTACGACCTCTACATCAAGCACGCCCTGCCCAACGCGCTCGGCATGGAGGCGGCGATCCAGCGGCTCGGCTACCCGGAGACCACCCGCGCCGACATCCCGTTCCGGGACTACGCGCCGGGCGACTGGGACGACTGGCCGCCGATCTTCACCCCGATGTACGCCATGTACCAGGGCGCGGTGGGGCACACCGTGGAGATCCCGCTGCAGGTCAACAACAACGCGTACACCACGCTGCCGGTCGAGGAGCTGCGCCGCCGGTCGGCGATCAACACCGATGTCGCGGCCGCGACGATCGAGGCCGCGCTGGCGTACGCCGACACGAACCGCGCCTCGCTGCTCGCCGACCAGATCGAGCAGTTCCGCCGCGGCTGGGCCGGGGAGCCGTCACCGACGATCCCGGACGGGTACGTTCCCGGGTTCGGCCCCGAGGACCGGTACACCACCGAGTTCCCGCGGGCGTACGTGATCCCGTCCGGGACGCCCGCCGCCGCCCGGCTGGTCAACCACCTGGTGGACCACGACGTACGGGTCACCAAGGCCCGGCACACGTTCAGCCTGAACGGCAAGCGTTACCCGGCCGGCACGTACATCGTCGACATGCACCAGCCCAAGCGCGGCCTGGCCAACGTGATGCTCGAGGCCGGCCGGGACATCTCCGACCTGGTCCCGCAGATGTACGACATCTCCGGCTGGAGCCACCGCCTGCTCTGGGGCGCCGCCGTCGACATCAGCCGCAACGCCGCGCCGCGGGTCGCCACCTCCCCGGTGCGCCAGGCCGCGTCCACCGGCTCGGTCGACGCGCCGCGCGGCAAGGATCTCGCCCTGTCGCTGCGCGACGGCAACGACGTGCGCGCGGTCAACGAGTTGCTCAGGCTGGGCGTCAAGTTGCGGAGCGTCGCATCGCAGGGCACCGACGCGGGCACCGTTGTGGTCCCGGCCGAGGCGCGACCCCAGGCTGCCTCGGTGGCACACCGGTTCGGCGTACGCTTCACCGCCGCGCCTCGCGGAGCCCAGGGTGAGGTGTTCGACCAGCCGGTGATCGCCGCAGCGGTCTCCGCCGACGAGCTCTTCGCGCTGAACGAGATGGGGTTCCAGGTCCGGACAGTCTCCACGGCGGTGCTGAACGCCGGCGCGGACCTCTCCGACGTCGACACCCTGCTCGTCTCGTCCGGCCTCTCCTACACCGCGCTGAACGCCACCGGCCGCGCCGCGGTCGACGCGTACCTGGCCCGCGGCGGCGGAGTGGTCACCCGCGGCGCCACCGGTGCCGCGTTCAACGCCGCGGCGGGGCTGCTCCCGGCCACCGCGGTCGCGGCCCGTGGTGACGCGAACGGCGTGGTCAACGTCGACAACGTCGGTCCGGTCGTGGGCGCCGGTTCGCTGCCTCACTCGTTCGTCTACTCGCCGCTGTGGTTCACCGGCAGCGGGTTCACGGTCGAGCAGCGGTACGGCGCGGATCCGCTCGTGGCCGGTCACTGGCTGCCCACCGCCGCCGGCACCAACGGGCAGGCCCAGGCGGCGGGTCAGGCCGCGGTCGTCTCCGGGATTACGGCGCGGGGCGGCAAGACCGTGTTGTTCGGGACTGAGCCGCTGTTCCGGGCGCACCCGAAGGGGCTGTACGCGCAGTACGCCAGGGCCCTTTTCTGGACGGCGGGCGGGTTAGGAATCTGACCCGGTGCACGGCGGGCGTCCGGCCTTGTCCGGATGCCCGCCATCCGGGTCTCTGACCTGCGCTGCTTTCTGACCTGCGCTGCTTTCTGACCTGCGCTGCTTTCTGACCTGCGCTGCTTTCTGACCTGCGCTGCGCCGCCGGTTCGCGGGACGGGCACGTCTGCGTGGTAGGTGAGTGTGCCGGGCCACTATTGGCACTGTCGGCGGCGTCGATCCGGGCCGTGGCGGGAGAGGATGCGGGCAGGGAGTCCGTGACCCGGCAGGACTTCTCATGTGTGCCCGGTCCGGGGCGATGGATGGTGCATGTTCCGCCGTATCGCAGCCACCGCCGTGACCACCACCATGACCGCCGCCCTAGCGTTGGCCGGACTTCCTGCCGCGGCACAGGCGGCCACCGTCGCGTGTTCGCCGGCCGCTGGTAGCCCGCGCTGCCAGGTGTGGACCGGCAAGGTCTCCTGGGTGGCCGACGGCGACACGCTGCGCGTCGACCTCGCCGGGGACGGTACGAAGACACTGAAGTCCATCCGGCTCGTCGGCCTGCAAGCCATGGAACAGACCGTCTACTCACCCAATCCGGCGAAACGGCGCGGCGACTGCCACAGCCTGGCCGCGACCGCGCGGGTCGAGCAGCTGGTCAAGGCCGGTGGAGGCACCGTACGCCTGACCGCACTCCGCTCCTCCAGCTCGAGCGGGAACCGGCCGCTCCGCTCCGCCGCCGTGAAGATCAACGGTAGGTGGCAGGACATCGGGCTGGACCTGATCCGCCGCGGACACGGCCTCTGGCTGCCGTTCTCCGGCGAATGGGCGTGGGACGAGGCGTACCGGGTGGCCGCACAGGCAGCCGCCCGGGAGCGCCGGAACCTCTACGACACCGACAAGTGCGGCAGCGGGCCGGCCCAGAGCGCAGGTCTCGCCCTCTCGATCAACCCCGACCCGGACGGCGCGGACCAGCAGAACCTCAACGGCGAATGGTTCCGCGTCGACAACCCGTCAGCACAGGCCGTTTCGCTCGCCGGCTGGTGGGTGCGTGACTCCGCGCTCCGCCGTTACACGTTCCCGGCCAGCACCGTGGTGCCGGCCGGCGGTTCCGTCCACGTCCACGTCGGTAAGGGCGAGAACACCGCGATCCGCAAGTACTGGGGGTTGAGCTCGCCGATCTTCACCAACTTCGACCCGGCCAACCGCGGTTACGGTGACGGCGGCTACCTCTTCGACCCGAAGGGTGACCTGCGCGCTTGGCGGATCTACCCGTAAGCGGATCTACCCAAAGCAGCGCTGCGCCCGTCACTCCGGGCCGAGCTCGCCCTCGCGCCAGTGCCGTCGGCACAGCACCCGGTATGTGACGTCGGCCGCGTCGGACGTGTCGCCGACCGCGACCTGAGCGCCGAACCGGGCCACCCGGCCGTCCTCGATCCGGGCGTTCTGCCGGCCGGGTCGCCCGCACCAGCAGGTCACCTCTACCTGCAGCGCGACGGTGTGGTCGGCGAGTTCCAGCAGTCGTTGCGAGCCGGGGAAGAGCAGCGACTGGAAGTCAGTGGCGATCGCGTAGCAGTCGACGTCCACGCAGAGTTCGTCGACCGCCCAGGCCACCTGCTCGACCTGCTCCACCCTGAGGAACTGCGCCTCGTCGACGATGACGAACCCGCCGGACGGGACCTCCCCGGCGATCAGCGTGATCAGGTCGGTGCTGTCGGTCACCTCGATGGCGTCGGCCATCACACCCAGCCGCGACGACAACACCCCGCTACCGGCCCGGTCCATGCTGGTCAACAGAATCCCGGGACGCCCCGCCTGCCGCCGGTTGTACGCGTTCTGCAGCGCGAGCGTCGACTTGCCGGCGCCCATGCTGCCGTGGAACAGCGTCAACTCGTGGAAGACCGGCGCCATGGTCCGGGCGCGCGGCGCGATGGACGCGGCGGCGCGGTTCGTCGGCAGCGGACTCGTTACCGGGACCAAGGTGAGCCTTCCTCGGGACTTCAGCGGGCCGGTACACGCTACCTGGCCCGGTCACGGGGTTTCGCACGCCGTGGCCGGGCCGGTACCCGCGCCCAGTGATCAGGAACCCGCGCCCGCTAATCAGGGAACCCGCGTCGCCTCGCCGTCGCCGGCCGGGCCGCTCTCCATGGCTGCTCGGTCGGCTGTCTCTCGGCGGAACGGATCACCGTACGCGCGGATCGCCTGCCGGGCGAACGCCTGCTGCTGCGTCGCCACCCGCTCCGACCTGCCCCGGCCCAGGAAGCTGACCGCCCAGTGCAGCACCGCGGTCACCCGGTTCTTGAACCCGACCAGGTAGAACAGGTGCACCGCGACCCACACCACCCAGGCCGTGAATCCGGACAGGCGCAGCTTGCCGATGCTGGCGACCGCCGAGAACCGGGAGATCGTCGCCAGGCTGCCCTTGTCGAAGTACTTGAACGGCTGCCCGGTCTCCTTGCCGGCGAGCCGGCGTTTGATCTGGTCGGCGGCGTGCCGCCCGCTCTGGATGGCGACCTGCGCCACGCCGGGCAGCGGCCGCCCGTCCTCGCCGGCCAGGTTCATCATGTCGCCGAGCACGAAGATCTCCGGATGGCCCGGGAGCGTGGTGTCCTTCTCGACGAGCATCCGGCCGGCCCGGTCGGTCTTCGCGCCGGTCGCCTCGGACAGCTTGGTGGCCAGTGGCGGAGCGGCGACACCGGCCGCCCACACCTTGGTCATCGATCCGATTCGCTCCCGGCCCCGTTCGGATTCGACCTCGATGCCGGTGGAGTCGACGCCGACCACCTTGGTGTTCACCCGGACCTCGACGCCGATCTTCTCCAACTGCCGCTGTGCCCGCGACGAGAGCCGATCACCGAACGTGTTCAGCACCGCGCCGAGCGCGTCGATCAGGATGATCCGGGCCTTGTGCGGGTCGATCCGGCGGTACTGGCCGGGAAGCGTACGGTGCGCCAGCTCGGCGATCTGCCCGGCCATCTCGGTGCCGGTCGGCCCGGCGCCCACGATCACGAAGGTGAGCCAGCGCTCCACCGCCTCCGGGTCGGTCTGCAGATCGGCCACCTCGAACGCGCCGAAGATGCGCGCCCGCAGCTCGAGGGCATCGTCGATGCTCTTCATGCCCGGCGCGTGGTCGGCGAACTCGTCGTTGCCGAAGTACGACTGGGAGGCGCCGGCAGCCACGATCAGCGTGTCGTACTCCACGGTGTAGTCGATGCCCGGACCGGCCACCGACACCGTCTTCGCCTCGACGTCCACGGCCTGCACCCAGCCGAGACGGACGTCCACGTTCTTCTGCCGCTTCAGCACCTCACGGATCGGCGGCGCCACCTCGCCCTCGGAGAGGATGCCGGTGGCGACCTGGTACAGCAGCGGCTGGAAGAGGTGGTACGCCGTACCGTTGATCAGGGTGATGTCCACATCCGCCCGGCGCAGCGCCTTGATGGCGAACAGACCTCCGAATCCGGCTCCCACGACTACCACGCGATGTCGCATGCTGCACTCCTCCGCTAGGGCACCCAGAAACCACACTGGTATGCCCCGCGCCGATAGGGAAGTACACGCGACCGGAGTGTGGGGAATCAGCCACCTTGTATGGGGGCGGATTGCGTTGTGGCTGGGGATTGAGCGGCGGCGGGTGGGATATTGGCGGGCTGGATAGCGGCGGGTTGGATAGCGGCGGTGTGCGCCAGCCAGCGCACCACCGTGCGTAACTCCTCTGGAGCGAAGCCGTCCGTCAAGTGGGCGTTCAGGTCGCGCACCACCGTGCGAGCGGTCGCCACAGCGTCGCGCCCGAGCGGGGTGAGACCGAGCCGAACAGCGCGGGCGTCGGCCGGATCCGGCGACTTGGTCACGAAACCGCCCTTCTCCAGCCGGCTGATCAACCCGCTCATCCCGGACGGAGACGCGCACAGAGCGGCGGTCACGTCACCCACCAGCGCGTTGTCGTGCGTGGCCAAGTGAAAGAGCACCCCGGCGCCGGCGGCACCGATGCCGGTGCCGCCCGCTCGGGCGTCGATCCACCGCCGAATCGAGCGCTCCGCGCTCATCAACTCGAAGACCAGGCGCGGTTCCGTCATCGTGCGACGCTCGCGGCCTGCTTGTTCAACCAGCCGAGCACCTCGGGCCAAAGCGTGTCGCGTACGCCGCTGCGCAGGAACCCGTGGTGCCCGATCTTCGTGACCCCGCCGTCCGCCGGCGAGTAGGTCCGCCGTTCCACGCTCGCCGCGACGAGCTGGCCGGTCAGCATGTCGATCTGGCCCGGCGTCGCCCACGGGTCGTCGCTGAAGCCCAGCGCCAGGACCGGTTGAGTGACCGTGGCGGCCCGCTCGCTCGCCCGCATCGACGGGTCGTCGAAGAAGTAGCGGGGAAGACGGGCCCACCCACCCCACTGGGTCATCGCGGCCGCCGGAATGTCCTCGCCAAGTCCGAGACGGCGGGCCGGGACATAGCCGAGCGCGGCTCCGAGGGCGGGCCCGAGCAGGTGTAGCACCATGCGTACGCGGAACCGCTCCATCGGATCGGGAATCGCGTTCACGGTGCCGGCGTGTGAGGCGAGCAGCGCGAACGCGGCCAGGCTGGCGGTGCCGTTGCCCAGCGACAGCGCATGCCCGCCGAGGCTGTGGCCGATCGCCAGCTGCGGAAGAGCCGGGAACCGTTCGGCCGTCCAGGCCGCGACGGCCGGCACGTCGCCCTCCATCCAGTCGCGCATTCCCAGGGCGCGGTGCGCGCGCGGCGAGCCGGACCGGCCGGTGCCGCGATAGTCGTACGTGACCGTGGCGAGCCCGTTGTCGGCGAGGAAGCTGGCGAAGCCGGCATAGAACCGCTCGGGCGTCGCGGTGGCGGGGTGGATGACGAGGGCGGCGTGCGGCTCGTCGGCCGGCTCCCGGAGGGTGCCGGTGATCGTGCCGCCATCGCCGACCGCCAACTTGATCTCGCTATTTCGCATGCGAAATAAACTAGCATCGGCGTTCGAGGGAGGGGTAGACGGTCACGCCCGCGGAGATGCTCAGGGTTGAGATGCCAGGCTGGAGATGCCCTACGGTCGAGGCGTGTACAGAGGTATGTCCAGAGTCGTGTACAGGGAGGACGGCGGCATGGAGCGATCCCCGAGAATCGAGTCGGTCTCCTGGGGGCGGATGGAGGTGGAAGGCCTCCCCGCCGGGAAGGACTTCAAGCTGTATCCGGGCGGCGGCCGGGAGTGGGACTGGAACGAGACCGGCACCCGCCACGACCCCGGCATTCAGCCCGCCGACGTGCAGGAACTGCTCGATCGCGGCGCCACGACGGTCGTTCTGTCCAAGGGCATGGAGGGCCGGCTCCGCGTCGACCCGGCCACGCTCGAACTGCTCCGCCAGCGGGACGTGACCGTGCACGAAGCAGAGACGACCGAGGCGGTGCGCATCTACAACGAACTCGCCAACAACGAACCTGCCGACGCTGAGCCGGCGAACGCTGCACCTGCCAACTCTGGCTCCGGTGGCCCTCGCGCCGCGAAGCCTGAGCGAGTCGGTGGCCTCTTCCACTCCACCTGCTGAGCCCGTTCATCACCGCCGTGCCTTGTGGCTGTGCGGTTAGTCGCGTTGCGCCCGTGACAATGCGGCGCTGCGGGTGTGCCAGTCACGGCGCCGCCCGTGACGGTGCGGTCGTGACGGTGTTGCCCCCGACCGTGCGGTCGTGACGGTGTCGCGCCGATGGCGTGGCCGTGGCGGTGCGGGCTGGGGATCGGCATGATGGCCCGCGCAGCGCACTGCCCCGAGCAGAGGAGTTTCGTTGACCCACGTCTGTTTCACCCTTCAGGTCGATCCGGCGAAGCTCGACGCCTACCGCTCCGCCCACGCCGCTGTGTGGCCGGAGATGCTGGAGGCGCTCGCAGCCACCGGGTGGCGTAACTACCGGCTCTTTCTCCGCGCCGACGGGCTTCTTGTCGGCACGTTGGAGACCGACGACTTCGCTGCGGCGCAGGAGGCGATGGCGCGTACTGAGGTGAACGCGCGGTGGCAGGCGGCGATGGCGGAGTTCTTTCCCTCGCTCGGTGAGGCCCGGCCGGACCAGGGCATGGTCGTCCTGGACCAGGTCTTCCACCTCGAGGAGCAGCTGTCCGCCCCCTGAATGGCCCTCATGTCCGCCGGTGGTACGGATTGCGGCGAGGCACCTGCTCCGGGTCGATCCAGGCGGGCGGCATGAACTCGGGGTGACCGTCGGCACCGATGCGGACCTGCCAACCGTTCACGTCGTGGACGGCGCGGTGGTGATGTTCGCAGAGGAGCGCCACGTTCGTCAGGTCGGTCGTCCCGCCGTCGGTCCAGGGGACGATGTGGTGGGCGTCGCACCAGCCGGCGGGCCGATCGCAGCCGGGAAACGTGCAGCCGCGGTCGCGGGCGTTGAGCGCTCGGCGCAGCGGTCCGGTGACGAGCCTGCGACTGCGGCCGGCGTCGAGGATCTGGCTGTCGCCGCCGAAGACGAGCGGCAGGATGCGGGCGTCGCAGGCCATCTGACGTACGGCGGCAGCTGACACCGGCTCACCGGTATCCGTCGTTCCGCCGCCGAGTCGCTGCCGGAGCACGTCGTAAGAAGCCGTGATCACCAGTTGCGGCCGGTCGCCGCCGTTGTCCGGCAGCAGTCCGCCGGCGAGCAGCAACCGGCTGACGTCGACGAGCGCGTCAGCGCGACGCTGCCCGGGTGTGCGCAGGTCTTCGCCTCCGTCGATCCCTGTCGCGTCGGCCCTTTCTGCGTTGGGTCCGCCTCGGTCGGCGATGGGCGGCGCTGTGCCGGGGCGGCACAGGGGATCGATAGCGGCGGTCACGGTGGCGGCTGCCCGTGCATCGAGGATGCCGCGTACCCGCACGCGGCCGTCGCCGATCGGGCTGAGCGTCAGGAAGCGCTGCTCGTAGGCCGCGCGTTCGGCGCGACGAAGGCGCTCCTCCTCGGCGGCGTCGTCGAGGTCTGGCGCCACGTGCATCTGGATCCGTTTGCCGGCCTTGCGGAGTTCAATCGGGTCCAAGTGGGACGTCCACGACATCAGCGTGGTGGTGGCCTTGTTACGAACGTCCGGCTCGAGGTCGCTCGGCAGGTCACCCACGGCTTTGACGATCGAGTCAAGTTGCTCGGCGTTGATCCGGCCGGCGGTGACGGCGGCGTCCAACTCCGGAACGGTGTCCAGGAGGCGGGCCTGTGCAAGCATCCGCAGCGCGGAGCCAATGCCTATGCGCAGTCGTCCGCGGAGCCACACCTGTGGGGAGGTGGCCTGATGTTTGGCCGGGATGGCCCTGCCCTCGACTTCTCGCACCGCGTGCAGCATTGCCGCGTGCAGCATTTGCTGTGCGGTGTGCACCCGGTCGATGAAGGTCAGGAGTTCCTCCTCGGACAGCGGCCACATCGAGGCCGCCGCAGCCTCTGCCGCGACGCTGGTCAACTCCCGCAATGCGTCCTGCATGCCAGCATCATCGAACACATGTACGACAAGAAACGGCGTGCACCGAAGAGGTATGCCCTCTCTTGCGAATGGCGAGGGACGAGCGGCGACGGACGGAGGGCGGCGACCGCGAGGGGCGACGCGCGGAGGACGGGGATCGGACGGCGACCGGGCGGACGGGGAGGGGCGACTGGCGAACGGCGAGGGGCGGACGGCGACCGCGGAGGACGGGGGCCGGACGGCGGCGGGCGGAGGGTGAAGGGCGGTGGGCGAGGGCGAAGACGAACAAGGGGAGAGGAGTACGAAGGGCTGAGGGCGGACGGAGGGCTGAGGGCGGACGGAGGGCTGAGGGCGGACGGAGGGCTGAGGGCGGACGGAGGGCTGAGGGCGGACGGAGGGCTGAGGGCGGACGGAGGTCAGGGTGGAGACAGCGGGCGAAGAGCGAACGGCGAGCAGGCGGCGAAAGTCGGCGTGAGGGGCGGCGGGCGCAGGGCCATGTCGGTCGGAAGGTCAGGCATGGCGGGGCAGGGCGCCAAGGGCCGCGCGCGCCGGAGGCGGGCTGCGCGGGGAACGGGAAACCGCGCACCTGCAGCTGCGAAAACGCGAAAAGTTGTTGTTTATCGTAGATAAGCTGCAATTCCGACCTAAGGAGAGAACAGCATGTTTTTGCGACGAATCGCAACCACCCTCGCCGCCGCTGGGTTGATGGTGCTGCCGGCGACTGCCGCCGTCGCTGCGCCTTCCGCCCAGGACGTCGGGTTCCTGCGGGCTGCGCACCAGGCCAACCTCGCCGAGATTGCCAGTGGGCGGATCGCCTGGGTGAAGAGCACGGATGAGACGGTGAAGAACTTGGCTGCGACGTTCATGCGGAACCACATCAGGATGGATGCGGATCTCACTGAAACGGCGCGGCAGCTGAAGGTCAGCCTGCCGTCGCAGCCGACCGAGGAACAGCAGGCGCTTACCGCGCGCTATGTGGCGGCCGACCCGCAGGCGTTCGACGAATACTTCATCTCCACTCAGTTGGCGGCGCACCGGGACGCCATGCGCCGGGCCGAGGAGCAGGCAAAGAACGGCGCGGATTCATCGGTGTCGGAGCTCGCTGAGAACGCCACGCCGATCATCGCCTCGCACCACGAGCTGCTAGTCGCGGCCGCAGCGGACGCGGGCCTGCCGGGCTACATGAAGCCGGGTGCCCGCACGTAACGAAACCGCCAGAACGAAGTCTGCCAGCACTGCGATTGCCGCCGCGAGCTCGCGGCAAGATCGCCGCACCTACTGCGGCAGCGGCAAGATCGCCGCGCCGAGCGCGGCAGCGGCAGCGGCAAGATCGCGGCACGGAGAACGGCAGCGGCAAGGCCACCGCGAGCGGCGGCGGCAAGGTCGCGGCACGGAGAGCGGCGGCGGCAAGGTCGCCGCACGGGAAACGGCGGCCGCGACGTCGTGGCACCGAGATCAGCAGCGGCAAGATCAGCGCTACCAAGATCGACAGCCGCGCGATCCAGCAGGCAGAACGTCCTGAGCACCCGGCATCAGACGCAAAGAGATCTGGCTCAGGCCTGCTCGTCAGGTTGAAGGTCGAGCAGGCCCGCAGCCACCTCACGTGACGGCTCAAGATATGACGCCTCAAGCTCACGAAACAGCTTCTGAGCCCGCACCGCCGGCCACGCCGCCGGCAGGTGCTCCACCGGCAACCGCGGATCGCGCCGGATCGCGCCGAGCCATTCGGCTATCAAGCTGAGGCGGGCGGCAAGGGGATCCGCCAGCGGCGCGGGGCCGTCCCACCGGTTCAGGAAATCCTCGTAGCGGGCGGCCAGCCCGGCCAGATCGTACGCGTCGCGCACCATCCCCCCGATGTCGGTGAGCTCGTCAGCCCGCGCGTGAAAGACCCGCGCGTGCGCCTCCAGACCGAGGCCGGTGACGATGTCCTGAGCCGCCACCGCGCCCGGCGCGATCCACAGGCCACCCTGGATCGGCCCGAACCCGGCCCATGCGAGCTGGGACCGCAAATCGTGGCGTTGCCGCTGCCAGGACTCCGGCAGTGAGAAGCAGAGCAGCGTCCAGCTGCCGTCCCACCGGTCGTTGACCGCGCCGCTCTGCCAGATGCGCGCCCGGCCGTCGTGCAGGATCGCCGTGGACCGGCAGGTGAGCCCGTAGTACATCCGGCGGCCGTGCCGCTGCCGGCGCAGCAGGCCGCGGTTGACCATGCGGGTCAGCGTGGAGCGGGTGGCGTGCGACGAGACGCCGAGCCGTGCGAAGACGTCGATCACGCTGCCGGAGAAGACGCACACGCCTCGGTCCAGCACGAAGTCGCCGAACAGCATGAGCATCAGCGTCTGAGGACGAGTCGAGTTCTCGGTGTCGGTCAACGGCAGGGCCTCC
Source organism: Actinoplanes aureus (assembly GCF_015704865.1). GTDB lineage: Bacteria > Actinomycetota > Actinomycetes > Mycobacteriales > Micromonosporaceae > Actinoplanes > Actinoplanes aureus. The sequence continues at coordinate 163,011 of NZ_JADQTO010000006.1, forward strand.
CGGTGAGCAGCATGAGGAAGATGTTAGGCAGTTCGTTGACGGCTGTGTATAGAACGCCTAACTTCGATGTCTCAGCCCCGGTCCACCTCATCGAGGAGGTCGTCGTGCGCGGAACCGGGCAAGGCCTCAGAACGCTCAGCAGAACGCTCAGCATCGCCACACTCTCTCTCGCGATAACACTTGCCGCGTGCGGCGGCGACGAAGGCAGCGGCGCAGGCGGTGACGACCCGATCCGGGTCGGCCAGATCGTCTCGCTCACCGGCAACTACTCGCCGCTCGGCACCGAGAACCAGAAGTCGGTCGCCCTGGCGGTCGACAAGATCAACGCAGATGGCGGCGTCGGCGGCCGCAAGATCGAGCTGACCGTACGCGACGACAAGAGCCTCCCCGACCAGGCCGTCCTCGCGTTCAACGAGCTGAAGGACGACTCCGACGCCATCATCGGCTCGCCGTTCAGCAACTCGGCGCTGGCCACGATCCCGCTCGTGGACCGGGAGGAGATTCCGTACATCTCGCTCACCCCGGCGGACGAGCAGATCAACCCCGTTCATCCGTACGTCTTCGTGGTCCCGGCGACGTCGGCCACCTATGCCGAGGCGGCGCTCCAGTACTTCCAGGCGAGCAAGCTGTCCAAGGTCGCCCTGGCCTACGACACGAAGAGCAGTTACGCGGTCGCCGGTGCGAAGGGGCTCCAGGCCAAGGCCGGGCAGTACGGCGTGACCGTCAACCCGATCGAGGAGTTCCAGACCACCGCCACCGAGTTCAGCGCGATCTTCACGCACGTCCGCTCGTCCGACGCGCAGGCGCTGATGGTCTGGGCGACCGGCGCACCCGCTGTCGCGCTGACCAAGCAGTACGCCGCCTCCGGCCTGAAGATCCCGCTGGTCCTGACCGGCGCCCAGGCCAGCAAACTGTTCCTGGATCCGGCCGGACCGGCCGCCGAGGGCGTCGTCATCGCCAGTTCCGTCGGCGTGGTCGGCGAGTACCTACCGGCCGGTGAGTTGAAGACCGCGGTCGACGAGCTGACCACCGCGTTCACCGCGAAGTACGGCTACCCGCCGCCGCAGTTCGCGCAGGACGGCTACAGCGGCGTCAAACTGCTCGCCGCCGCGATCGAGAAGGCCGGCGGCACCGACCGGGCCAAGGTCCGTGACGCCCTGGAAGGACTGAGCCTCACCACACCGAACGGCACCTACGCGTATTCGGCGGCCAACCACAGCGGGCTCACCACCGACTTCATCGCGATCAACATGGTGCAGGCCGGCAAGTTCGTCCCGACCGAGTTCTCCCAGGAAAAGCTGAAGTGACGAACGGGGCCGAGCTCACGGTCACCGGCGTGGACCGCGCGTTCGGCGGGGTCTACGCCGTCCGTGACGTCACCCTGAGCGTGGCACCCGGCGAGCTGCGCGCGGTGATCGGGCCCAACGGCGCCGGGAAGTCCACCCTGTTCGCGCTGATCGGCGGCCAGCTGGCACCGCAGGCCGGCGAGGTGCGACTCGACGGCGCACGCATCGACCGGCTGTCCGCGCACCGCCGCGCCCGGCTCGGGATCAGCGTGGTCTTCCAGGCCGCCCGGATCTTCCACGGGATGACCGCGCTGGAGAACGTGATGGTCGGCGCGCACGCCACCAACGGCGCCGGGTTCCTGGCCGGGGCGCTGCGGCTGCCCGTACATCATCGGGAGGAACGCCTGATCCGCGAACGCGCGCTGGAGTGCCTGGCCCGCGCCGGCATCGCGGATTGGGCGGACCGCCCGGCCGAGGAACTGCCGCTCGGCCAGCAGCGCGCGCTTCAGCTGGCGCGGGCGCTCTGCGCCCAGCCCCGGCTGCTCCTGCTCGACGAGCCGGCGTCGGGCCTGCGCGCCGGCGAGCGCGAGCGGCTGGCCACGCTGATCGGCGAACTGCGCGCCGAGGGCCTGACCATGCTGCTGGTCGAGCACGACGTGGCGTTCGTGATGCGCCTCGCCGACCGGGTCACGGTCCTCGACCTGGGCGGCGTGATCGCCGAAGGCACCGCGGCCGAGGTGCGCGCCGATCCCCGCGTCATCGCCGCCTACCTGGGGGCCGCGCCGGAAGAGACAGGCCCAGAGGCAGCGGCAGCGGCAGCAACAGCAACAGCAACAGCGACAGAGACACAGACCGCGACCGGCGGCGAGCGCGACGCGGGCACGGCGGCGCGCGCCGCCGAGGATCAAGGACAGCAAAACGCCGGGGTACGCGAGGACAGCGCATCCGCACGGAAGGGTGCCGAGCCGTGAGCCGCCCGGTCGTCGAGGTCACCGGGTTGACGGTCCGCTACGCCGGTGCGACCGCGCTCGACGGTGTCGACCTGGCAGTCGGCGAAGGCGAGCTCGTCGCGCTGATCGGCGCCAACGGGGCGGGCAAGTCCACCCTGGTCAAAGCGCTTTCCGGCCTGCTCCGCCCGCACGCCGGGACGATCACCGTGCGTGGGCGCCTGGCCCAGGTCCCGGAGGGCCGCGAGATGTTCGGCGACCTCACCGTCGACGACAACCTGCGCCTGGGTGGCTGGCGCAATCCCGAAGGCCGCCGCGGCCGGGACACGAGCCCGATCTACGAACTGCTTCCCGAGCTGAGCGACCTGCGCCGCCGCCGGGCCGGTTCGCTCTCCGGCGGCCAGCAGCAGATGGTCGCCATCGGCCGGGCGCTGATGGCCCGGCCGGACATCCTGGTCGTCGACGAACTCAGCCTCGGCCTCGCGCCCCTGGTCGTGACCACCCTGGTCGGGCATCTGCGCACGCTCAACACCGAGCGGGGACTCGCCGTGCTGCTCATCGAACAGAACGCCCGCCTCGCACTCGACATGTGCGAGCGCGCCTACGTCCTGGAGACCGGCCGGATCGCCCTGCACGGCGCCGCGAAAGACCTGGCCCGCGACCCGCAGGTGACGGCGGCCTATCTGGGCGGCCACGTAGAAGCCGGCGGCGGCCTAGAAGCGGGCGGCCACGTAGAAGTCGGCGGCGGCCAAGAAGCGGGCGGCCGCCTAGAGGCGGGCGGGCACGCATCGGGCGGGCACGTGGAGGCGGCCACATGAGTGACCTGCTCGGCTACATCGTCACCGGGCTCGGCATCGGGGCCGGCTTCGCGCTGGTCGCCAGCGGTCTGGTCGCGATCTACCGGGTCACCCGGGTGGTCAACTTCGCGCAGGGCGCGTTCGCGGTGCTGGCCGCCATGCTGACCGCGTCGCTGCTCGGATCGGGCGTGCCGCACGGTGTCGCGGAACTCGGCGGGGTGGCGCTCGGCGCGATCACCGGGCTGCTGGTCGGTGTCGTGGCGATCGGGCGCCCGGGCACCAGCCCCGGAACGTCGCTCATCGTGACGCTGGGGCTCGGCGTCCTCGCGTACGCAATAGAGATCTTGATCTGGGGTGACCAGCCACGTTCCTACCCGGGCGTGCCCGGGGTGGCCGAGGTGGGCGGCGCCCGCCTTCAGGCGCACTACCTGCTGATCGTCGCGGTGACCGGGCCGGTGTTCGCCGTGATGGCGTGGTTCTTCGCCCGCACCGACCTGGGCAAGGCGCTGTCCGCCTGCGCCTCGAACCGGTACGCGGCGCAGGTCGTCGGCATCGACGTGCGCCGGATGGGGTTGCTCGCGTTCGCGATCGGCGGCGCGCTCGGTGGTCTCGCCGGGGTACTCACCACCCCGGTGCAGCAGGTGACGTTCGACAGCGACGTCGCGCTGATCGTGAACGGTTTCGCCGCGGCGGTCCTCGGCGGTCTCACCCGGCCGGGTGTCGCGCTCGCCGGCGGGCTGCTGCTGGGCGTCGCGCAGACGCTGGTCGCCGGGTACGGCGGCGGTGCCTACCAGGTGGAGGTCGCGCTCGTGCTGATGCTCACCGTGATGATCGTCCAGGCCGCACGCACCGGCCCGGTCGCGGAGACAGCCCGATGAAAAGGCTCGGTTTCGGCGTGCTGGCGCTGCTGCTGGTTGCTCTGCCGCCGCTCCTGCCGGAGCGGCATCTCGCGACGTTCGTGCTGCTCACGCTGGCAGCCGCGGTCACCGTCGGTGTCTCTCTGCTGATGGGGTACGCCGGACAGGTCTCGCTCGGGCAGGCGTCCTTCTACGCGATCGGGGCGTACACGGCCGGCCTGCTCGCCGTGCACGGAACACCGCCGTTGCTCGGACTGCTGGCCGCGCCGGTGATCGCCGCGGTCGCCGCCGTGCTGCTCGGCGCGCCGCTGCTCCGGCTCCGCGGCCACCACCTGGCGTTCGCCACCCTCGCCGTGCAGTTGATCCTGCTGTCGCTGCTGGCACAGGCCGACTGGGCGGGTGGCGCCATCGGGCTGCAGGGCATTCCCCGGTTCTCGGTCGGCGGGTTCGAGCTGCGGAACGACCTCGGGTACGCGTACCTCTCCTGCGGTGTTCTTGCCATCGCACTGCTGGTCGCGCGCAACGTGGTCGCCTCCCGCGCCGGTCGCGGCCTGCGCGCCGCCGCGACGAGCGAGGTCGCCGCCGCGGCCAGTGGTGTCGCGGTCGGCGGCTACCGGCTCGCGGTGTTCGCGCTCTCCGCCGCCTTCGCCGGGCTGGCCGGCGGGGTCTACGCCTTCTACCTGGGCTATCTGGCGCCGGGCTCGTTCCCGGTGCTGCTCTCGATCGAGTACGTGGTGATGGCCGTCGTGGGCGGCCTCGGGACGATCGCCGGCCCGGTCGTCGGAGCGACGGTGATCGTGTTGCTGGTGCAGGTGCTGAACACACTCGGCACCCAGCCGGGAATGCCGGACTACGCGCCCACCGTCCTGAACTACGCGGTGTACGCCCTGCTGCTCGTGGTCTGCGTGCTCTTCCTGCCGAAGGGGCTGGTCCCGGCGCTGGACAGGGTTCGCCGGGGTTCGCTGGACAAGGCGCGCTCGATTAGATAAGCCGGTGGGGGAGGCGCGCATGCCCACTAACTCGTTCGTTCACGACACGCTCGGCCAGCGGGTTGTCCTGGAGGCCGGCGGAGCGGCGAAGAACCTCGCCGCCGAGGTGTCCCGGCTCGGCGCGGACCGCATCATGCTCATCGCGTCCGACGCCGAGGCCGATCTCGCCGACCGGGTCGCCGCGGGCCTGCCGGTCGCGCTGCGCTGGACCGAGGTGATCCAGCACGTGCCGGTCGAACTGGCCGAGCGGGCCCGGGAAGCGGCGGCTTCCGCCGCCGTGGACCTGCTGGTCCCGGTGGGTGGCGGGTCGACGACCGGGCTGGCCAAGGCCATCGCCCTGAGCGCCCGGGTGCCGATCGTCGCGGTGCCGACGACGTACGCCGGGAGCGAGGCGACCGCCGTGTGGGGCCTGACCGAGGGCCGGCACAAGACGACCGGTGTGCACCCCTCGGTGCTGCCGGTGACGGTCGTCTACGACTCGACGCTGACGCTCTCGCTGCCGGTCGGCCTGTCGGTGGCGTCCGGGTTCAACGCGCTGGCGCACTGCGTCGACTCGATGTGGGCGTCCGGCAGTGACCCGATCAACCGGACGCTCGCGCTGGAGGGAATCCGGGTGCTGGCCGCGGGCCTGCCCAAGGTCGTGGCGGACCCGTCCGGCATCGAGGGGCGCGACGAGTGCCTGTACGGGGCGTACCTCTCGGCGGTGGCGTTCGCATCGGCCGGTTCCGGGCTGCATCACAAGATCTGCCACGTGCTCGGCGGCACCTACAACCTGCCGCACGCCGAGACCCACGCCGTCGTTCTGCCGCATGTGCTGGCGTTGAACGCTCCGGCCGTACCGGAGATCGGTCTGCGCATCGGCCGGGCCCTGGGCGGCGATGAGCCGGTCGCGGCGCTGGAGCGGCTGCGTGCGTCGGTGGGAGCGCCGCGGGCGCTCAAGGATGCCGGCTTCGACGAGGCCGACATCCGGGACGCGGCCGCCCGCATCCTGCCGGTCGTGCCGCCGTCCAACCCGGGGCCGGTCGATCGGCGGGTTCTGGAGGCTCTGCTCCGGGCGGCGTGGGCGGGCGAAACGCCGGTGGGTGCCGCATGACCGCTTCGTCGAGCCCTGTCTCTTCGTCTGGCGCTGTCTCTTCGTCTGGCGCTGTCTCTTCGTCTGGCGCTGTCTCTTCGTCTGGCGCTGCTTCTTCGTCTGGCGCTGCTTCCGTGGGGTCCGCCGTCTCTCCTGAGCAGGTCGCTCGTGAGGAGGCTCTCGTTCGCGAGGTGGTGGCGTCGTTCGGCGGTGCCTCCTCGGATCGGCTCCGGGAGTTGCTCACCTCGCTGACCCGGCATCTGCACGGGTTCGTGCGAGAGACCCGGCTCACCGGGGCGGAGTGGGAGGCGGCCATCGGGTTCCTGACCCGGTGCGGCGCGATCACCGACGACAAGCGGCAGGAGTTCATCCTGCTCAGCGATGTGCTCGGCGTGTCCATGCAGACGATCGCGATCAACAACGCGGCCCAGAGCCAGGATCATGCTGACGCGACGGAGGCGACCGTGCTTGGGCCGTTCTTCGTGGCGGACTCACCGGAGGTGCCGCTCGGCGGTGACATCGCCGGCGGCGCGGCGGGCCGGCCGTGCTGGGTGGAGGGGACGGTCACCGACACCGGCGGCAACCCGGTCGCCGGGGCGCGGATCGAGGTGTGGGAGGCCGACGAGGACGGGTTCTACGACGTCCAGTACGCCGACGACCGGGTCGCGGCGCGGGGGCATCTGTTCAGCGACGCGGACGGGCGGTACGCGTTCTGGGGTGTGACGCCGACGCCGTACCCGATCCCGGACGACGGGCCGGTGGGCGACCTGCTCAGAGCGGCCGGCCGGTCGCCGATGAGGGCCTCGCACCTGCACTTCATGGTCACCGCGCCCGGTCTGCACACGCTTGTCACGCACATCTTCGTCCGGGGATGCGAGCACCTTGCCACCGACAGCGTGTTCGGCGTGAAAGAGTCGCTGATCAAGGACTTTGTCGGGCAGCCGGCCGGCACGCCGGGGCCGGACGGGCGGGTCGTTGACGGGCCGTGGACGCGTACCCGCTTCGACATCGTGCTGGCGGCGTCTTGATGAGGGCCCTTTTTTGGGCACAGCCGGCGCTGATCCGAGCTAACGGTCAATCTCCTCTTTTCGGACCCGGCGGCTCTTTTCCGATGACCGGGTCCGATGTCGGATCGAATTATGTAACAGCGGCGATGTAGGTTACCGATCGCCGAATCGATCAGGGGAGTGGTAATCGTGACGACGTCCGTGGAACGGACACAGTCCACGGCGATGGGGACCGTATCGTTCACCGCGCGCGAGCGGTGGGTGCTGCTGGTCGCCAGCGCCTGGCTGGTCATCGGGTTGCAACTGGACGCGTACGCCCACGCCACCATGCCAGAGCTGGAAACCTTCTGGACGCCGTGGCACGGCGTCCTCTACTCCGGCATCGCCGCCTCCGGGTTCACCCTGCTCTGGATCATGCGGTCCCGGCTGCCCGGCATCCCGACGTACCGCTCCCTGCTGGCCCTGCCGAACGCGTTGCGCATCCCGCTCGCCGGCATGGCGTTCCTGCTAGTCGGCGGCGGCGTGGACACCCTCTGGCACAACATCTTCGGCATCGAACGTGACATGGAGATCTTCGTCAGCCCCAGCCACGAGTTCATCATCCTCGGCATGGCGCTGGTCGCGATGGGCCCGACGCTGATGCTCGCCACCGGCCCCGAGCGCCGGCTCGGCATCGGCGGAAGTCTCCTGGTCGGCGTCTCCACGCTGTTCTCGGTGCTGCCGGTGCACATCTACTCGCTGCACGCCTCGTCGATCGGCTTCCGCCACCTGGGCAGCGGCCAGGACCCGGTACCGGTCTTCTCGCCCGACGCGCAGCTCATCCACGGGTACGTCTTCAGCACGATCCTCCTCCTGCTGCCATTCGTGATCATCGGCCGGCGCTGGCCGTTGCCGGTCGGCCTGCCCGCCATCCTCGTCGCCGTCATAGCCGTGCTCATGCACCTGATGTTCGACTCGCAGGACGCCTGGTGGCCGGCCCTCACCGTGGCCGCCGCAGCCGTGGCGATCGAGATCGTGCTGCGCCTGGTAACACCGCTGATCAAGACGACGGCCAACGTCCATTGGATCCTGCTCGGCCTGATCGCCCCGCCCGCGATATGGGGCGCTGTGCTGCTGGTCGGCAAGATCCAGACGGGCAGCACCGGTTTCAACATCCACATGGTCACCGGCTTGCTCACGCTGACCGCGATGACCGGCGTAGCGACCGTACTCGTAGCCCGCAGCGTCCAGCACTTGCCGGAGTGACCACCCTGCACAGACCCGGCCCGCGTCAGCTCGGCGGGTCGCAGCTCGGTCCGTCTCGGCTCGGCCCGTCTCGGCTCGGTCCCAGTCAGCTCGCCTCGCTGGCTGCTCGCCTTCGGCGTTTGCTGGGCCGGATCGGTCTGACGCTGCTCGTAGCAGGCGGCATGCTGGTCGCTACCTCGGCGCCGGCCGCTGCCCACGCGGGTGGTCTCACCGCCACCGACTCGCGCGGCCGGATCGTGGCGGTGACGCCTGCGGTGAGCGGTCTGGAGGTGACCGCGATCGAGGGCGGCGCCCGGCTGCGGCTGCGCAACGGCACGGCGGGCCCGGTCACCGTGGGCGCCGGTGGAGGAACGGCGACGCCGGCGACGGTCTCGCCCGGTGACGAGCTGACCTGGATCGACGAGCGGGCCACGCCGGACGGGCGTACTGTCGCGGCCGGCGAGACCGTGCCGTGGACGGTCCCGCTCGACGTGAACGGCGGGACGGTCACGATCACCGGGGAGCTGATCGGCGAGCGACCGCCCGTACCAGCGCTGTGGTGGGCGGCGACCGCGGTCATCGCGGTGGCGCTGGTGCTGCTGGCGCGGCGGCTGCGTCGCGCGGATCTGCTGCTCGCGGCCGCCGGGGCCGTCGCCGCAGGGGCCTCCATCGCGCACGTGGCCGGCTCGACGCTCGCGGTGGAATCGGCGCCGCTCGCCGGGACGTTCCTCAGCGCTGCCGGAATCAACCTCCTGGCGTGGCCGCTGATCATCGGCGGTGCCGTCACAGCGCTGCGTGGCCGGGCGGCCGGGGTGCTGGCCGTCTGCGGGGGAGCGGCCCTGACCGCGGTCTTCGTGCTGCCCGACGTGACGTCCTTCCACCGCCCGGTACTGCCGTTCGCCGGCCCCGCAGACGCCGAGCGCCTCTTGGTGGCGCTCGCGCTCGGCCTCGGCGCCGCGGTCGCGGTGGCCGGCGCGGGCGTCCTGCGCACCTTGGCGGGCGAGGCCGCCAAGCAGGAGCAGCGGTGACGAGACCCGCGTCCCACGTCAGGCCTGCCAGGAGCGCTTCCGCCCTGCGTGTCCGGGCTTTGGGTGTCGGGGCTTTGGCTGTCAGGGCTTTGCGTGTCCTGGATTTGCCTGTCCGGGCTCTGCTTGGCGCGCTGCTTGCCGGCCTCTCGCTTGCGGGCTGCGCCCAGCCTGACCCCACACACTCCGCGCCCGCCGCCTGCGGCTCCGCCGCGCCGAACGCCGTCCCGGTCGACGCCGCTTTGCGGAATGGGCGTGCCGACCCGGAGCCCCACCGGGTCGAGATTCCGGTGAACAGCCCGGTCCTGCTCGGGGTCACCAGCGACGTAGCAGCGGAGGTGCACGTCCACGGCTACGACCTGGTGTATCCCGTGCGACCCGGTAGCCCCGCCTGCGTACTCTTCGTCGCCGGCCGAACCGGTGTCTTCGACGTCGAGGCGCATCCCGAGATCCTGCTCCTCCAACTCGAGGTCCGGTGACGGCGGCGCGAGGTCCGGTGCAGGCTGGATCGCTGGGCGAGGCCGATGCGACGGGCGTACTCGCTCATGGTGTCGGCAGCTCCGCCGACCTGCCGCTGCCGCTCGACCTGGTCCTCCAGGCCGGGGCCGCCACTGTCGTGCTGTCCTTTCTCGTCTCGGCCCTCTGGTGGCGCGAGCCGCGGCTGGTGGCCGCCGAGCCGCGGCCGCCGCGGGCGAGCCGGTGGGTGCGATTCGCCGTGCTCGCCCTCGCCCTGTACCTCGTCGGCAACGCGTTCCTCGGACCGCGAGGACCGGAGAACCCAGCGGCGCACGCGGTGTTCGTCTGGCTCTGGGTGGGCCTGATCCCGCTCAGCGTCGTGTTCGGCCCGGTGTGGCGGACGATCAACCCGCTGCGCACCCTCTACGCCCTGCTGCGCGGGCTTCTCGGGACCCGTCTCTTCGGCGGTAGGCGGCTGCCGGCGGGCGGGCTGCGCCCGCTGCCGCCGGGCAGCTCGGCGGGGACCTGGCCGGCCGCGGCGTACCTGCTGGGCTTCGTCTGGTTCGAGCTGGCCGCGCCCCATCATGGCGATCCGGTCGCGGTGGGCGTTTTTCTTTTGGGGTACGCCGGTACGCAGCTCGCCTTCGCCACGGTACGCGGGGAGGAGTGGTTCGCCCGGGGCGACTGCTTCGAGGTCTACTCGGAACTGGCCGGGCGGCTCAGTCCACTCCAGCCCAGCCCAGTGCAGCCCAGCTCAGTGCAGCCCAGCTCAGTGCAGCCCAGCCCGGCTCGGTTCGGCCCCGCCCGGTTCGGCGCGGTGCGGTGGCTGAGGCCGCTCTCCGGACTCGCCGCGCCCCTGCCGGCGGGGGCGGGCGTGGCCGCCTTCCTCGCCATCTGGTGGGGTTCGACGGTCTTCGACAGTGCTTCCGCGTCGCCGTTCTGGGCGGGATTCGTGCAGCGTGCCGGTCTCCCGGTGCTGTGGGCGACCGCCGGACTCGTCGGGTTCTGTGCGCTGGTGTTCGCGGCGGTCCGATGGACGGCGGGCCGGCTGGACGTCACCGCGTCGCTGATTCCGATCGCCGTCGGGTACACCCTCGCCCACTACCTCTCCTTGTTGCTGGTGGAGGGTCCGCGCGGCGTGTTGCTGCTGCTCCAGCAATGGGGGATCGGGGCCGGGGCGCGGTGGGATGTGGTACCGGTCCCCGAGGTGATCGCCGGAGCTCAGATTGCGCTGATCCTGATCGGACATGTCCTCGGCGTGGTGATCGCGCACGACCGGGCTCTCGCCGCTGATCCAGGTCGGCCGCCGCTAGCCGTTCTGGCGGACGAACTGCCGATGGTGCTGTTCATGATCGCCTGCACCTGGGCCGGCTTGTTCCTCCTGTTCGTCCGCTGAAACTCGCCCCTTCCCGCTTCCGGATGGGATTGAGAAGAACTCTTTGCATTGATATCTTCTCATCATGCCGGAACCTGAGCCGCGCCTCCTGACCGACGTCGACTCGCTCAAAGCTCTCGCCCACCCGCTGCGCCAGCAGATGCTGGCCCAGTTGCAGCGCCACGGATCAGCCACGTCCGCCGACCTGGCCGCCCGGTTCGGCGCGGATCGCGGCGCCACCAGCTATCACCTGCGCCAGCTCGCCCGCTACGGATTCATCGAGGAGGACACCGGACGCTCGGCCGGGCGCCGCCGGTACTGGCGGGCGATCCCGCAGGATCTGCGGCTGCCGCGCGGCCCGGCCGATCCCGAGGTGGCCGCCGTGGCGGACGAGATCGGCCGGCTGTGGCTGGAGCGGTCCGAGCGTGACCTCCGTGGCTACCTCGCGGACCGGCCGGCCTTCGGTGAGTTCGCCGCCGCGGCCATGCACTCCTTCGGTACCACCGTGCTGACCGCCGAGGAGCTTGCCCGGTTCGGCGAGGAGTACATGAGCTTCCTGAAGCGCTGGAACCGCACACCCGCCGAAGCGCCCGCGGACAGCCGGACCATCACCGTGGTCTTCCATGCCTTCCCGGCGCCGGGCGCGGAGTCATGACCGCCACCACGGAGCGGCCTTCGCTCTGGCGCAACCGGGACTTCACCCTGCTCTGGAGCGGTCAGGTCATCTCCAACCTGGGCGCCGCGATCAGCGGGACGGCGATGCCGCTGCTGGTCCTGGGCATCACCGGCTCGCCCACCGACGCCGGTCTGGTCGGTGCGGCCGGCACGCTGCCGCACCTGATCGCCAGTCTGCCGGCCGGCCCGGTCGTGGACCGCTGGGACCGCCGCCGGCTCATGATCGTGGCCGAGGTGGTCGCCGGGTTCGCGCTGCTCATCGTGCCGCTCGCCCTGTGGTCCGGTTTGCTGGGTGCCGAGCCCGCCAGCGCTCACCCGTTCAGCTCCCCATCGCTTAGTACCGCGTTGCTGTGCCTGGTCGCCTTCGTCCAGGGGCTCTGCTTCGTCTTCTTCGGCCTGGCCGAACGCGCCGCCCTCCCGCTGATCGTGCCGGTCGCCGTGCTGCCGACCGCGATCGCGCACAACGAGGCCCGCGGCCGGGGCGCCGCTCTGGCCGGCCCACCACTCGGCGGCCTGCTCTTCGGTATCGACCGGTCCCTCCCGTTCCTGGCCGACGGATTCTCCTACCTGCTCGCCGCGGGCGCGCTGGTCTTCCTGCGCAGAAACCTGAATCCGCGCAGGGACCCGCACAACGACCTGAGCCAGCGTGACCCGGACGTGCGCGACCCGGGGCTGGGCGTTCCGGGGCTTCGAGAGCCGGAGGCCGCGAGCATGGAAGCGGCGGAACCGCTGTGGAAGGCGGCTGTCACCGGCCTGCGGTGGATCTGGCGGAATCCGCTGGTCCGTGCCGCTATCCTGCTGCTCGCGGTCAGCAACCTGGTCTTCCAGGCCCTGGTGCTGGTGATCGTCGTGCTGGCCCGCCAGCAGGGTGCGACGGCCGGCGGGGTCGGCCTGATGCTGGGTCTCTACAGCGTCGGTGGCCTTCTCGGCGCGCTGGCCGCCGGCCGGTTCCACCGGAACTTCACGCCCCGCACGGTGATCGTCGGGATCAACTGGGTCTGGGTCGCGCTGCTGCCGCTGATCGTGCTCACCACGCATCCACTGCAGATCGGGGTGATCGGCGCCGCCTGCGCGTTCGTCGGCCCGCTCTGGAGCGTCGTGATGGTCACCTACGCGAGCGTCCTGGTCCCCAACCAGCTGCTCGGCCGGGTGATGAGCGCTTCCATGATGCTGACCTGGGGAGTCATGCCGATCGCGTCGCTCGGCGCTGGTCTTCTGCTCAGCGCGGTCGGCCCGATCGGCTCGGTGTGGGTGCTCGCGGCGGTGATGCTGGCCGCCGCGGTCGCCGGAACGGCCAGCCGGGCTGTCCGCCGTGCGCCGCCCATGCCTGCCGGATAGCGGTCAGACGATCGCTGGGCCGAAGGTGCGGCGGCGCGCAGCAGGACGGCGAGGTCGTCCTGCTGGCGTCGCACCGCGGCTGTGACTCGCGAGGCTTCGGCGGCGGAGGGCGGTGTGCACGGGATCGTGTGGTCGGCGGCCCAGGCGGCCAGTTCCATGCTGGTCACCACGTGCCCGGGTGTGCGGGTGGCCAGCGCGTGCACGATCAGTGCCGTCGTCTGCACCAGTACCTGGTGTACCGGCAGCCCGTGGGGCAGCGCGAGCACCGAGTGGGTCGGCGCGAGCAGGATCGCGGCGCGGCGGGTGGCGGCGTGCCAGCGGCCGGTGTCTCCGGCGGCGACCTGCTCGGCGTACTCCCAGATGGTCGGCATCGGACGATCGCACCAGTGCGGATGCCGCACAGCAATCCGTCGCAGGGGTGTCGGGGCCGTCCCCCGAACGTGCGGTTTCGGTCGCGATTAGTACACCTGATCGAATCTTGCGGTAGGGTGCGTGGCATGAGTATCGACAGCGGTGAGGGTGCCCCTCGTCCCATCACCGTGAGGCAGGAACGCATCCTCGCCGTGATTCGTGATTCGGTCCGTGACCGCGGCTATCCGCCTACCGTGCGGGAGATCGGGGCGGCCGTCGGCCTGGTCTCGCCCTCCTCGGTCTCCCACCACCTCAAGGTCCTGGAGCGGCACGGCCTGCTGCGCCGCCGGCCCAACGAGTCGCGTGCGGTCGACGTGCGGCCCAGCCCCGCCGAGCGCACGGTCACCGTTCCGGTCCTCGGCGACATCGCGGCCGGCGCCCCGATCCTCGCCGAGGAGCACGTCGAGGATCACCTGACCGTGTCGCGGGAGATGGTCGGCTTCGGCACCTTCTTCGCTCTCAACGTCAAGGGCGACTCGATGATCGACGCCGCGATCTGCGACGGTGACGTCGTGGTGGTGCGCCGCCAGCCGGTCGCGGAGAACGGCGACATCGTCGCTGCGATGATCGAGGGCGAGGCCACGGTCAAGGTGCTGCGCCGGCGCGGCGGGCGGGTCGAGCTGATTCCCCGCAACCCGCTCTACCAGGTGATTCCCGGCGACGACGCGGTGGTGCTGGGCAAGGTCGTCTGCGTGATGCGCCGGGTCTAGCCGCGCGCCACGCGGAAGCTGACGTCGTCGATGCGCAGCGACGGGTGGCTGCGGCGGCGCACCGAGGCGCGGCAGCTCCACTGCTCGTCGAACCATCCACCGCCGCGCAGGACGCGGTAGGTGCCGTACACCTCGGCGTCGTAGACGTCCCAGCACCAGTCCCAGGCGTTTCCGAGCATGTCGTGCAAGCCCCACGCGTTGGGCAGCTTGCCGCCCGGTTCGTGGATCCGCTCGCCGGAGTTGCCGCGGTACCAGGCGATCTCGTCCAGCGGGCCGTAGCGGGCTTCGGTGGTGCCGGCGCGGCAGGCGTGCTCCCACTCGGCCTCGGTCGGCAGCCGGTAGCCGTCGGCGGACCGGTCCCACAGCACGCCGGGTTCGTCGTCGGAGGGGAGCAGGTCACCGTCGGCGAGCAGACGCCCCTCGTTGTCGACGCGGCCACCCGCGGAAAACCGCCCGTGCGCGGGACGAGAGCTGTGTGCGGGACTAGAGCTGTGCGCGGGACTAGAGCTGTGCGCGGGACTAGAGCTGTGCGCGGGGAGCGAGCTGTCGGCCGGGAGCAGGCGATACGCCGGGGTACGGCCCTCCCGCGCGGACAGGGCGTTGCAGAACTGAAGCGCGTCCCACCAGGACACGCCCTCCACCGGGAGCAGGTCACCCCGGGTGTTGCTCGGCCGTTCGCCGGTCACCTCGGCGTACAGGGCCTGGTTGACCGGGGCGGCGGCGAGCCGGAACGCGGCCACCTCGACGGTCCATCGGCGGCTGGTGCGCCGGTCGGACAGGGCGATCGAACCCGCCGGAACGGTGATCAGGTCGAGGTTCGGCTCCACGGATAGGCGATGCTACCGGTTGCGGACAGCGGGGCCGGCGGGGCGGGGCGTACGACGGCCAGGAGCAGGAGAGCCCACATCAGCCGGGCGTCGAAATAGTCGCCGGAGAACAGGCAGGTCGCCCCGATGTAGATGCCGCAGTAGGCGGCCGTGCGGGCTTCCGGGCTGCGCTGGTCGCGGGGCGTCCGGGCGTACGCGTGCCAGAGGGTGAACCAGGCCAGGCCGAGCAGGATCAGGCCGGTGAAGCCGCCCTCGGCCGCGATCGAGAGGGGCAGGTTGTGCACGTACAGGTCCTCGCTAATGCCGGCGAAGGCGTTGAACCCGTTGACGCCGGTGCCGAATAGCGGCCGCTGCCAGAACAGCCGCAGCGCATAGGCGAACAGCACGTCCCGCTCCGAGGTGTAGCCCTCCTCGAAGGTCGCCTTGAAGAACCGGTTCTGCACGAACTCGGCGATCGTCGGGCCGGCGGTGAGCGCCAGCATGATCGACAGCACCACCAGCAGCCCGACGGGTTTGGCGAGCTGGTTCCAGCGAGGCCGGGGGCGGCTCGCGGCCAGCAATATGAAGATCGTGATGCCGAGCGCGACCATCCCGCCGCGGGATCCGGAGGCGATCGCGCCGAACATGAAGACCGGGATCGGCACCAGGCAGCGCAGTTTCCCGCCACTGCTGACGTACAGGTAGATCGACGTGATGACGCCGAGCATCATCACCCGGACGAACACGTTGGGGCCGCCGCCGAGCGCCGCCCATCGGCCGCCGGCCGCGTGGCCGCGCCCGGTGGAGGCGGCCAGGAAGTACACCCAGGCGGCGGCGTGGAAGCAGCACAGCGTGATCCGGGTGACGTGGTCGCGGTCCCACTTGGCCAGGGTGTAGTACACGACCACGAAGAACACCACCGCGAACAGGTCACCGATCACCGGTGCGATGGCCGCGCCGGGCGGGGTCCAGGTGGCCGAGAGCACCTGGTACCCGTGCAATCCGATGATCGGCAGGACGCAGTAGCCGCCGACCGCCGCGCGCGGGCCGATCCGGTGCGCCTCCAGCAGCAGGCACATGAGAACGGCCAGGAGAAGCGGCACGCGTACGTCGTTGAACACCGGGACGTCCATGCCGACCCGGTCCAGGGTGAACCGCCCGGCGAGCGCGGCGATGAACACGACGACCACCACCATGCCCGGGCGGGGTGGGCCGGTTTCGGAGCCGGGATCCTGGCCGGCGGCGGGCGGGGTCACGACGGCGCGGTGCGCAGGGCGCGCACCACCAGCCGTTCCGAGCAGACGCCGAGGACCGTGGCGGCGGCACAGAGGGCAACGACGGCGGCGTACGGCGCGGCGAACACGTTCTGTGCCGCGTGCGTCACGAGGACCTCGATGGCGAGGCAGACCAGCAGCAGCCGGCTGATCACCGGGGTCTCCAGCAGAGCGTCCAGGGTGGGGCGGGCGGCGTAGAACATGGCGAGCGGGATCGCGGCGAGCACGCCGGCGCGCAGCACTCCGGCGGCCGCGGCGAACTCCGGACCCAGGAAGCCTCGGACCAGCACCGGCGCGAGCAGCGCGAACACCGCGGCGGGGACGCTGGCCAGGCCGGCGGCGAAGACCGGCAGCGTGGTCAGCATCCGCACGGTGGCGCCGTCCCGGCCGGGCCGGTGGAAGAGCCGGCTCAACCGGGGCAGCAGCACCGGGGTGAGCATCCCGAAGAACGAGCAGATCAGGGTGACCGCGGAGGTGGCGAAGCCGACGTACCCGGCCTCGGCGCCACCGGGCAGCACCGCCGCGACCGCGAACGTCGGGTAGGTGAAGAGCGCGGGCAGGGCGATGTCGCCGGGCAGGCGGCGTACGCCGTACCGCAGAAGGGTCCGCATCGTCGGCTCGGAGTGGTGATGGGGAGCCGGCGGAGCCGGCCGCTGACGGCGGATCGTGACCGCGCCCCATGCCGCGACCAGCGCCATGCCCGCGCCCTGGAGGATGAGGAAGTCGTCGATCCGGTCGGCGAGCGCGAAGGCCGTCAGCGGTACCAGGCCGAAGCCGACCATGGAGACGGTGTTGGAGCGGGCGACCTGGTGGGTGCCGCGCAGCGCGGCGACGGCGAGGGCGCACAGGGAACTGCCGGTAAGCATGATCAGCACCGCGCCGACGGCCGCGGCGCCGCCGCCGAGTCCGAGGAACCGGGCGAGCCAGGGGCTGAGCGCCACACCGCCGAGCGCGAACACGCCGGCCACGCAGGCCTGGCTCAGGATGGCCCGACGGGCCAGGCGCTCGGTCCCGGTGTGCGATCGCGGCAGGTAGCGCTGCAGCGCCTGGCCGAGGCCGACGAGGACCAGCGGCTGGAAGATGCTCACCGTTCCGCGGGCGATCTGGTAGTACGCGAACCCGTCTACGCTGCCGCGCTCCGCGACCAGGTGGAACAGGAGCAGGCCGGAGCCGAGGACGAACCACTGCGCGAGCAGGGTTCCGGCGTAGTCGCGCCGGACGGCGGCCGGGACGGCCAGCAGCAGCGACCGGAACGAGCGGTGGTCACCGCCGGACATTCGCCAGGTCGACCGGGACCACGCGTCGCGGTGGCGCGGGTGTGCCGGCCGCGATCACGGCCATCGCGGCGAAGTCCATCGCCCGGTTGTTCAGCTCGTACCGTGGTGCGACCATTTGTCCCCCTTGCCTTCGCAGCGTAACCAGCGAAGATCGCCCGGGTGGGCGGATCGCGCACGGCGGGCGAACGGCGTTCACAACCCGGCGCCGATCAGCTGCGTCCCGATCAGCTGCGTCCCGATCAGCTGCGTTCCGATCAGCTGGGTTCCGATCAGCGCGAGACCCGCTCCGATCAGCTCGGGTCCGATGAGCGACCGCGTCCACCACCTCGGCCACAGGCCCGGCCGGCGTTCCGGCGGCGGGGCGACGTACTCGTCGAAGTGCGGGAAGGCGTCGGTGTTCTTGCGCGGCACCATGTTGAGCACGCAGCCGATCAGCGACGCGTTCACCCCGTGCAACGCGCGCACCGCGGCGCTGACCTGCGCGCCGGTGGTCCGGCTGAACCGGACGACCAGCAGCGTGCCGTCCGCGCGGGCGGCGATCACCTCGCCGTCGGTCACCGGCAGCAGCGGCGGGCAGTCGAAGATCACCACGTCGAAGCGGCGGCGCACCTCGTCCACCAGCTCGGTCATCCGCTGCGAGCTGAGCAGCTCGCTCGGGTTCGGCGGCGGACGCCCGCCGGCCAGCAGCCACAACCCGGCGCCCCAGGGCTGCAGCGCCTGGTCGACGGTGGCCGAGCCGTTCAGTACGGTGCTCAGCCCGGCCGAGTCGTCCCGGCCGAGGAACTTGGCGAGGCGGGGACGCCGCAACTCCGCGTCGACGACCAGCACCCGCTGACCGGTCTCGGCGAACAGCAGCGCGAGGCTGCACGCGGTCCCGGAGCGGCCCTCACCGGGAACCGCGCTGGTCACCGCGAGGGTCTTGAGCGAGCTGCCGGCCGCAGTGGTCTGCAGGAGGGTACGGACCTGGCGCAGCGCCTCGGTACGCGCGGAGTTGCTCGCCGACACGAACGGCCCGACGGACGGCGCACCCGCGTCCGCCGGAACCCGGGCCAGTACGGGCGCGCACGCCAGGGCCTGTAGCGCGTCGGCGTTGCGGACGGTCGCGTCGGAGACCTCGCGGAGCACGGCGGAACCGGCGCCGACGATCAGGCCGGCCATCACGGCGAGGGCGAAGTTGTCCAGTGGGCGGGGGGCGACCGGCTCCTCCGCCAGGTGTGGCTGGTTGACGACTTCCACCCGTACCGCCGGGCCGTCGGCCTCGGGGTTGCGCTCCAGGCCCTCCACGGTCTCCTTGAACAGGGTGGTGAGTGCGGAGATGAGCACCATCGCGCGTTCCGGCGACGGGTCCTCCACGGTGACCTCGAGCATCACCGTGTCGGCGATGGGCTCGGCGCTGATCCGTCCCCGCAGCTGGTCCGGGGTGAGACCGGTCCGGGTGGCGGCCGTCAGCGGCACCACGATCTCGTCGCTGGTCAGCAGCTCGGCGTAGGTGGCCATCCGGCCGGTGGAGAACATGCTGCCCGGATAGAGGTCGGCCGCCATCTGTGAGGGTGTGGTGAAGAAGAACGTGACGTGGGCCGCGTACAACGTCGTGGTGCGGAGGTTCACCACGAGGGCCACGCCGAGCGCGAGGAGAACCGAGGTCACCACCAGCCACCAGTGTCTCTTGGCAACACGGAGGTAATCCCGTAGGCCCATGCAGACCTCCCCGTTCCGTGGCTACTGCCACGATATGGCGTGATCGGGCGTTCACCGGCGATATCAGAAAAGTCCTCTTTAGGAGGATATTGGTCGGTAGAGTGGCCTCGACCGGGCTGGGCGTGGTTGGAGGACGAGCGTGTTCTCGTGGGACGACGTACGGGCCCGGGCGAGACGCCATCGCCACCTGGGCTTCCTCCTGGTGGACAGCGCCGCCTGGGCGGCAGGTCTGTTCGCCGCCGTGCTGACCCGGTACGGCTCGGCCCCGGACCGGGACCGGCTCGCCGGGACGGTCGCCGCGGTGCTGCTCGCCGTGTTCCTCCAGGCCGCCATCGGACACACCCGGCACCTCTACCGGGGCCGCTACCGGTACGCGAGCTTCGACGAGATCCGGGCGGTCGCGGCCACCACCGGCGCCACCGCCGCGGGACTTTTCGTGGTCGACGTGCTGCTCTCCCGGCACCCCGTCCCGGCGAGCGCCCCGGTGATGGGTGGCGCGGTGGCGATGCTGCTCATGCTCGCCGCCCGGTACGCCCACCGCTCCCGTGCCATGCGCCGCCGGCGTCCGGACGTGCGCACCGCCGCCCCGGTCGTCCTCTTCGGCGCCGGAGAGGCCGCGACCCTGCTGCTGCGCTCGATGCTGCACGACCCGGGCGGGCGGTACCTGCCGGTGGGGCTGATCGACGACGACCCGCACAAGCGGCGGCTGCACGTGCTCGGCGTACCGGTGCGGGGTTCTCGTCAGGACATCGCGTCCGTGCTCACCGCGACCGGTGCCTCCATGCTGGTGTTCGCGGTGGCCAACGCCGAGGCCGAGCTGGTGCGCGACATCCGCGACCGCACGGTCGCGGCCGGCGCCACCTTCAAGGTGGTGCCGTCGGTGAGCGAGCTGATGGACCATTCGGTGGCCGTCGACGACATCCGTGACGTGCAGGTCACCGACCTGCTCGGCCGGCACCAGATCGAGACCGACCTGCACGCCATCGCCGGGTACCTGACCGGCAAACGCGTGCTGGTCACCGGGGCCGGCGGGTCGATCGGCTCCGAGTTGTGCCGGCAGATCCACCACTTCCAGCCGGCCGAGCTGATGATGCTGGACCGCGACGAGACCGCGTTGCAGGCCGTGCAGCTGTCCCTGGACCCGCTCGGCCGCCTCGACGACCCGGCGGTGATCCTGGCCGACCTGCGCGACGCCGAGCAGATCCGGGCCGTCTTCCGCACCCGGCGGCCCGAGGTGGTCTTCCACGCGGCCGCGCTCAAGCACCTCGCGCTGCTCCAGAAGTACCCGGGCGAGGCGATCAAGACGAACGTGCTCGGCACCCAGAACGTGCTCGACGCGGCGGAGCACGTGGAACGGTTCGTCAACATCTCCACCGACAAGGCGGCCGACCCGACAAGTGTCCTGGGCTACTCGAAGAGGATCACCGAGCGGCTCACCGCCTGGACCGCGGGGCGCCGCCGCGGCAGCTTCCTGAGCGTGCGCTTCGGCAACGTGCTCGGCAGCCGCGGTTCGGTCTTCACCACGTTCAGCGCGCAGATCGCCGACGGCGGCCCGGTCACCGTCACGCATCCGGACGTGACCCGCTACTTCATGACCATCCCGGAGGCGGTGCACCTGGTCATCCAGGCCGCGGCGATCGGCCGGGACGGCGAGGCGCTGGTCCTGGAGATGGGCCACCCGGTGCGGATCGCCGAGGTGGCGCAGCAGATGGTCCAGCTCGCGCCGGAGCCGGTGGAGATCCGCTACACCGGGCTGCGGCCGGGGGAGAAGCTCGCCGAGACCCTGTTCGGTGCCGGCGAGGTGGACCGGCGCCCGTTCCACCCGCTGATCTCGCACGTCGAGGTGCCGCCGCTGGCCGCCGGCGAACTGCGTCGCCTGCGCCCGGACGGCGAGCCGCGCGCGGTGATCGCGCAGCTCGCCGCCCTGTGCGCGGCGCTACCCGCCGACCGCTGGGAGCGCGCTGCTTCCTGACACGGCGGGGCCCGTGCCGTGTGGAGCTGTGCCGTTTTGCGGCGTGCCGTTTTGCGGCGTGCTGGTCGGTGCCGCCGAGAGATGCCGCTCCGGCAGGGCCCGGATGCTGCCGGTGGCCCGCTCCAGGGCCGCCCGCAGCCGGGCCTCCTCGCCGTCCCGGTCCCGGTACCAGGCGATCGACCAGATCCGGTGCAGGGTCCAGCCGAGGCCGAGCAGCACCTGCTCGCTGAGCCGGTCCCGGTCCCGCGCCGCCGGGCAGTCCCCGTACGCCGGGCCGTCGCACCGGACGCCGAGCGCGTACCCCGCCTCCGGCCGGTCCGGCGGCCGCACGCCCAGGTCGACCCGGCCACCCGCCCAGCCCAGCGCCGGGTGCACCGGGTAGCCCCAGGAGCGGATGGTGGCCAGCACCGACTCGACGAACGGCCCGTCCGGCTCACCGGCGGCCCGCTCCGGGATCGACGTCTCCAGAGCGGCCGGGCCCCGCTCGGCATAGTCGAGGTACGACGCGAGCAGGCGTACCCCCTCGTTGTCGGTCTCCGGCACGTCCCGTGCCGTGATCGAGGTGACGATCTCCACCCGGTAGCGGGCCCGGGTGATCGCCACGTTGAGCCGGCGCCACCCGTTGGGCCGGTTCAGCGCACCGAAGTTGGAGCTGATCTTGCCGTCCTCGTCGAACCCGTAGCCGATCGAGAAGATCATCACGTCCCGCTCGTCGCCCTGCACCGCCTCCAGGCTCTTCACGAAGAAGCCGTGCAGCCGGTCGTCGTCGAGGATCCGGGACAGCTCCGGCCGGCCGGCCGCCACCTGCTCCACGGCCCGTTCGATCGCCTCGGCCTGCGCCATCGAGAAGGTGACCACGCCGAGCGACAAGCCGGGCCGCGTGGTGAAGTGGTGCACGATCCGCTCGGCGACCCGCGCCGCCTCCACCGGGTTGTCCCGTCCGCCGCTGCGCCGGTAGACGCCGCCGGCCGGCAGCAGGGCGACGCCGGTGTCCGGCCCGCCGGCGCTGGCGCTCGGGAAGACGCTGAGCCGGCCCTGGTAGAACTGGTGGTTGGAGAAGGCGATAAGCGCCTCGTGCCGGCTGCGGTAATGCCAGTTCAGGCCCAGGCTGGGGAACGCTCCGCAGCCTTTGGCCAGCTCCAGCACCGACTCGAAGTCGAGCACCGCGAGCTCCGGCTCGTCGTCGTCGACGGCGCTCAGCGCCCGGTCGAAGAACGAGGTCGGCGGCAGCTGCCGGTCGTCCCCGGCGGTGATCAGCGCGGTGCCCCGGTAGATGCAGTTGACCGCGTCGGCCGGGGTCACCTGCGACGCCTCGTCGAAGATCACCACGTCGAAGCGGAGGTCCGGCGGCAGCGACTGGCTCACCGTCAGCGGCGACATCAGGAAACACGGCCGCAGCCCGAGGACCAGCTCGCGGGCCCGCCCGATCAGCTCACGGACCGGCAGGTGCCGGCTCGCCTTCATCGCCTCCCGGCGTACCAGGTCCGCCTCCGGGCTGTCGGTCGGTGGCCGGCGGGCGGCGACGGCCTCGGCGATGTCGTCCACCGCCGAGGCGGTCAGCCGGCTGTCCAGACCGCGGAACTCGGCGACCAGGCGATCCCGGTCGGCGGCCCGCCACGGCCGCAGCCGCTGGTCGCTCTGGATCACCGCGTCCGCCCAGGCCCGGAACAGGGCCCGCTCCACGGCCGGCCGGATCTGCTCGGCGGCCACCCCGCGGTCGGCGCAGAACTCCACGACGCCGTCCAGGCCGTACCCGCTGAGCACGGCCCGGGCGTCCTGCGCGGCGAACCACTCCTCCTGGCCGCCGGCGTCGTCGCGGATCCGCTGCAGGAACGCCCGCGCCCGCTCCGGATCGGCGAGTTCCTCGCCGAGGGCGGCGCGCCGGGCCGGCGCGAACGCCTGGAGCACGGTCTGCCGAGCCGCGGCCCACTGCTCGGCGAGCTTGGCCAGCCCGGCGACCGGCCGCAGGTCGCGCAGCGCGGCCACCTGCGGACCGGTCAGCGGCTTGTCCGACCCGGTGAGCAGGGCGCGGGTTTCGCCGGCCCAGGCGACTGCCGCGGCCAGGGCCGCCTCGTCGGTCTCCGCGCCCCGGTACGCGTCCCCGAACACCTCCACGTACTTCGCGGCGCTGGCGGCCAGTCCCGCCTCGGCGTCGGCGACCTCCTGCCGGAGCCGGCCCAGCAGGCTCACCTCGGCGAAGTCCAGGGTGCGGCCGGTGGCCACGTCGTAGGCGTGCACCACGGCGGCCACCGCAGCCAGGGCGGTGGCGTGCGCGCGCAGCCAGGCCACCGCGATCTCGATCGGGCCGGCGACCAGCTCCGGGCGGTCCGCGGTGTACGGGCCGGGCTGCTTGCCGAGCACGGCGTCGCGGGCGGCGGTGGCCTGGCGGATCAGTTCCGGATCCGGTGAGGGCGCGCAGGCGTACGCCGCCACAGCCGGAACCGCCGCCGGCGGCGCGGCCCGTAGCCCCTGGTCGACGACCTGCAACGCCTCCTCGACCGCCGAGAAGTCGGTCCCCGGCCCCTGCCAGTACCGGCCCAGCGCCGGCCCGTACGCCTGCTCCGCCGCCGCCAGGTCCTGCCGGGCCCGCTGCCAGGCCACCGCGGTCTCCAGCCGGGGCAGCGCGTCCCGTACCGCGGCCGTGGGCAGCACGAAGGCAGAGACGATCCGCCGGTCGTGCCGGTACGCCCCGAGCAGCTTGCGCCACCCGCGGTGCACCCGGGCGAAGCGGTCGGCCAGTTCCTCGACCGGCTGGGTGAGGATCGCCTCGGCGAAGAACGGCCGGGCCCGTACCTCGGCCGCGACCAGGTTCTCCAGGGCCCGCCGCAGGGTCTGCACGCCGGTGGCGACGGTGGCCGCCGCGCCCGGGCCGAACCAGAACGGCTCCGGCTTGTGCGTCCGCGACCCGAGCTCGGCGATGTCCGCGATCCGCCCGATGTCGGCGACCGTCACCGCCTTCGGCAGGCCCAGCTTCGCGGTCACCTTGTCGATCGCCGCCCGGTGCCGTTCCAGCTCGTCGGCGGCCTCGGTGCAGGCCCGTGCCTGCCGG
Organism: Actinoplanes aureus; assembly: GCF_015704865.1. Classification (GTDB taxonomy): domain Bacteria; phylum Actinomycetota; class Actinomycetes; order Mycobacteriales; family Micromonosporaceae; genus Actinoplanes; species Actinoplanes aureus. Next base: position 187,256 of record NZ_JADQTO010000006.1, read on the forward strand.
TCGGCCTCGGCGGCGGTCAGCGGCGCCAGGTCCACCGGCTCCGGGACCAGCGCGCTCAGGTCCGGCACACCGGGCAGGTCGGCCGGCACCGGAAGCGCGGACCAGGTCGCCCCGGCCCGTTTGGTGGTCGACTCGCGGGCGGCGCGCACCGTGGTGAGGTCGCGGCCCAGCGCCTCCGCGGCCTGCCGGACCGGATCCAGGGTGGGCGCGGTCAGCCACTCGTCGCGGACCGGCGGCGGCCGGTGCCCGGCGTGCCCGGCGAGCCGGGCCAGGGTTCCCGCGTCGTCCGGGCTGCCCAGCCCGAAGGCGGCGGCCGGCGCCCGGTCGTCGCGTACCGCCCGGGTCAGGCCGGTCAGCGCCCGCTCCGCCTTGGACAGGATCGGGTCCAGCGGCTCCCGTTTCGCCACGTCACGCCAGGGCAGCACGTCGCGTTCCACGGCGGTACGCCAGGAGGCGGCGAGACGGTTGGCGGCCTCCCGGATCCGGCGTACCGACTCCGGTGTCACGGTGGCCGGCGGGATCACCGGCACCGGGGCGGCCGGCGCGGTGACGAGCTGCGCGCAGAAGCCGAGGATGTCGTTCAGGCTGCGGTTCAGCGGCTGGCGTACCTCGTTCATCGCCTCCGCGTACGTGCTCAGCTGCTCCCGGCGTTCCCGGGTGCCGCGCCGGTCCGGTGCGGCCGCCTTGGACGAGGCCCCGGCGCCGCGCGGTGCCGGCCCGTCGTCCAGGGCCGCGGCGACGGCGGTCGCCACCTCCTTGCGCCCGGCCTTGTGCCCGTGCAGCTCCAGCACGTACCGGTCCAGGCCGGCCTCGACCAGCCGGTGGTGCACCACGTCGAGTGCCGCCGCCTTCTCCGAGACGAAGAGCACCCGCTTCCCGGCGTGCAGCAGGCAGCCGATCATGTTGGCGATGGTCTGCGACTTGCCGGTCCCGGGCGGGCCGTCCATGACGAAGCTGTGCCCGGCCACCGCCGCCGCGATGCAGGCCCGCTGCGAGGCGTCGGCGTCGAGCACCAGCGGCACGTGCTCGGGACCGGCCACCCGATCGATGTCGGCGGCCGGGATCGGGTGGAACCGGAACGCGTCGGTCTGCCGGCCGGTGCCGGTGACCGCGAGCGCCTGGACTATCGGATCGCCGAGGATCCGGTCCTCGTTGACCAGCAGGTCCCGGTAGATCGCCTCCTTGTGGAAGGTCAGGCAGGAGAGCGCCACGGTCCGTTCGACGTGCCAGCCGCGGCGGCGGGACACCGAACTCTGCAGGTCCGACCAGATCCGGGCGACGTCCAGCTCGGAGCCGATGGCCGGCGGTTCGATCCCGAGGCGGCGCAGCCGGATGGCGAGGGCCGGGTTGAGCACCGCGTCGTCGTCGCGCAGCCGCAGCCGCGGCGGGTCGCCGGGGCCGGACGCCACCAGCTCCACCGGCAGCAGCAGGACCGGGCTGGCGTACGGCTGATCGGCCTCGTCCCGCCAGCGCAGTAGCCCGAGCACCAGGTGCAGCACCGACACACCCCGGTCCAGGTACTCCTGCCGGGCCTTCTTCATCATCCGCCGCAGTGCGGCGTCCAACGACGGGTCGGGCAGCTCGGTACGCAGCACCTGATCCGCAGCCGCGTACCGCTCGGGGTCGGCGCCGGTGCCGACCAGGGCGCACTCCCGGCCGTGGTGCAGGGCGGCCACCACGGCCTCCGGGTCCGGGCCGACGATCTCCACCGTGTCGGGGTGGTCGGACGGGAAGCTGATCAGCCGGTTGGTGTCGCCCAGATCGACGAGGCTGTCCCGCCACGCGTGCAGCGCCGCGCGAACCTCGGCGCGGGCTGGTGCCGATGATGTTTTACCCGGACGGTCTCTCATGTCCCGATTGCACCAAAGCGAACACTTTTTCGCTGGCGTTTCGGGATGCGCGAGGCTCAGGCAGCCGCGCCGCGCAGTAGCGCGTCGACCAACTTCTCGGCGAAGCCCTCGTCGGGCACCCGCGGTGACCACGGCAGCATGGCCTGCACCATGGACGGGGCGGACAGCATCAGCAGGGTCAGCTCGACGTCCAGGTCGGCTCGCAGCTCGCCGGACTCGATCCCGCGCCGCAGCACCTGGCGCGTCACGTCGCGGCGCGGCTCGACGACCGCCTGGTGCATCCGGCCCAGCTCCTCGTCCTTGATGAACTCGGGCAGCAGGCAGGCGGTGATCTTGCCGTTGCGCTGGGCGTTCGGAGTCCGGTTCGCCTCCACCAGGGCGATCAGGTCGTCGCGTACCGATCGGCCCGCCAGCTCCGGCAGCGGCCCCTTCATCGCGCGCACCGCCTCGATCAGCAGGGCCTCCTTGTTCGGCCAGCGGCGGTAGATGGTCGCCTTGCCGACGCCGGCCCGCGCCGCCACCGCCTCGATGGAGATCGCGGCCGCGCTCTGCCCGTCGGAGAGGAGCGCCAGCACCGCGTCGAGGATGGCCTCGTCGGCCTGGGCGTTGCGGGGCCGGCCAGGAGCTTTGCGCTCCTGGCCGGTCTCGGGTGCGGCGTCAGCGACGGTCATGTCGTTCATTGTCGCCGAGCGGTTTACGCGCCGACCAACTCGGCGTCCGGCTGATCGGCCGCGGCCGGTGCCGGCGTCCCGGTGCGCCGCCGGCCGGGCAGCCAGATCGCCGCGACCAGCGTGCCGAGCAGGGCGAACACCGTGGTGCCGACGGCGGCGTAGTGCATCGCGGTGATGAACGCCGCGTTCGCCTGGCTGATCAGCTCGGCACCGGCCGGGCCGGCCTGGGCGGCCACCGCGTACGCGCCGGCGACCGACTCGCGGGCCGCCTCCTCGGCGGCGGGCGGCAGGGCCGAGGCGGCCTCGCCGAGATGTCCCCGGTACGCCGACGACACGACCGCGCCCAGCACCGCCACGCCGAGCGCCCCGCCGAGCTGGCGGATCGTGTTGCTGACCGCCGAGCCGACGCCCGCCTTCTCCCGGGGCAGCGCTGCCATGATCGCCTCGGTGGCCGGCGGCATCACGTTGGCCATGCCGACGCCCTGCACGAAGAACGCCACCGCGACCACCCAGATCGGGGTCTCGGCGCCGATCAGCAGCCAGGTGGAGAGGGCCGCCGCGACCAGAAGCAGGCCCACCGTGCTGACCGCCTTGGGGCCGAACCGCTTGACCATGTTCGCGCTGAGCGGGGCGAAGATCATCTGGCCGACCGCGAACGGTACGAACAGCGCGCCCGAGGCGAGCGGCCCGTAGCCGCGGACCAGCTGGAGGTAGAACGCGCCGAAGAACATCGCGCCCATCGCCGCGAAGAAGACCAGGCCGACGATGCCCACCGAGGCGGAGAACTGCCGGTTCTTGAAGAGGCGTACGTCCAGCGACGGGAACTCGATCCGGCTCTGGTAGAGCACGAACCCGGCCAGCACCAGCACGCCGGTGGCGATCGTGCTCCAGGCCGCGGTCTCGCCGAAGCCGTCCTCGCCGCCCTTGATCACGCCGTAGGTGAGCAGGGTCAGGCCGATGATCGACAGCAGCACACCGAGCACGTCGATCCGGTTCGGCTTCGGGTCACGCGACTCCGGCACGAGCACCAGCACCAGGACCACGCCGGCGATCACGATCGGCACGTTGATCAGGAAGACCGAGCCCCACCAGAAGTTCTCCAGCAGCAGGCCGCCGATCACCGGGCCGACCGCCACCGCGAGGCCCACCGCGCCGGCCCAGACGCCGATGGCGCGGGCCCGCTCGCGCGGGTCGAAGACGTTGGCGATGATCGACAGGGTGGCCGGCATGACGGCCGCGGCGCCGAGACCCATTACGGCGCGGGCCGCGATCAGCTGGCTGGGCGTGTCGGCGTACGCCGAGATCAGCGACGCGACGCCGAAGACGACCAGGCCGGCGATCAGGGTGATCCGGCGGCCCAGCCGGTCGGCCAGGATGCCGGCGGTGAAGAGCAGGCCGGCGAAGACCAGGGTGTACGAGTTGATCGCCCACTCCAGCTCGCTCTGGGTGGCGCCCAGCCCGCGCTCCGGGTCGGAGATGGTGCTCAGCGCGACGTTGAGCACGGTGTTGTCGAGCACGACCACGATCAGGCTGATCACCAGCACGCCGAGGATCGCCCAGCGCCGGGGATGCCCGGCTTGCGGGTTGTCCATGTTGAGTAGCCCCCGATTTCGAAACGGAACTGTTTCGTATTCCTCGATGACCCTATGCCCGGTGTCGGGGAAACGGAACGTCCTCGTATCGAAATGTGCCCGCGGTCACTGGGTTGACCTGGAGCGCGCTCCAGCTCATAGCGTCGGGTCCATGGACACGATCGAACTGGGACGCACCGGTGAACAGGTCAGCAAGCTCGCGCTCGGTGCCATGCAGATGGGCAACGCCACCGACGAGCAGTCGTCCTTCCGCATCCTCGACCGCTACTTCGAGGCCGGCGGCTCCTTCGTGGACACCGCCGACTGCTACGAGTGGTGGGCGACGCCCGGCAGCCGGGGCGGGGAGAGTGAAGAACTGCTCGGCCGCTGGATGCGGGCCGGCAATCGGCGGAACGACGTCTTCCTCGCCACCAAGGGCAGCGCCCTGCCGCACTACTCGCCGGACCTCTGGGCCGCCGACGGGACGGCGAACTGGGAGCTGGCCCGGCGTACCTTCGCGGGGGCCGGCGCGGACACCCTGCGGCACGCCCTGGACGGCAGCCTGCGCCGGCTCGGCACCGACCACGTCGACCTTTACTACGTGCACGTGGACGACCGGAACACCCCGCTCGAGGAGACCCTGGAGGCCCTGGCCGGGCTGGTGACCGCGGGCAAGGTACGCCACCTCGGCTGGTCCAACGTGCGTACCTGGCGCCTGGAGGCGATCCGGCAACTCTGCGACCGGTACGGCTGGCCGGCGCCGGTCGCGGTCCAGCAGCAGCACACCTACCTGCGGCCCCGGGCCGGCCTGGACCACGCCTCGATCGTCGGCACCGAGCAGTGGGACTACCTGGCGTCGCACCGGGACCTGACCCTGGTCTCCTACTCGCCGATCCTCAAGGGCGTCTACGACGACCCGGCGAAGCGGACCGGCCACTGGGCGATGGAACCGTACGCCGGCGAGGACAGCGAACGCCGCCTCGCCGTCCTCACGTCGCTCGCCGACGAACTCGGCGTCAAGCCGAACCAGCTGGTCCTGGCCTGGCTGCTGCACCAGGCCACCCCGCCTGTCCTGCCGCTGATCGGCCCGCGCACCTACGGGCAACTCGAGGACGCCCTGCCGGCTCTCGACATCAAGCTCGACGCCGAGCAGCTGGCCCGCCTCGACGCGGCGGGAGCCTAGACGGCGACGCCGGCCGGCATCAGCTCCAGGATGCCGGCGACATCGAGGCCGCCTTCCCGGCCCGGACCCCGGTCGACCCCGCCTGAGGATCGGCGATTTGCGCGGTACCGGACCGCCGCCGCGCGTGTGAGGCTCTCCCCGTGCTGTTTCCCGGCGGTCGCGCTGGGGCCCGGGGTGGCGCGAAGCTCGCGCGGCGGAGGCGGGACTGTGCGGTTACACGTACCTCGAAAGGGCTTGCCAGGCGGTGATCAGGGAGTGGCGGAAGTCGGCGGCCTGGGCCGCCGTCAGCTTGCTGATCATGCGTTCCTCCAGCTCGCGGACCGGGCCGGCGACCGAGGCCAGCAGGGACCGGCCCTCGTCGGTGAGGCGGATGAGCAGTTCCCGCCGGTTGCCGGCGTTGCGTTCGCGGCGAATCAGGCCGCGGGTCTCCAGGGCGCGCACCATGTCGGCCATCGACTGGGCGGTGACGAACGAGTCGCGGGCGAGCTGGGCGGCGGAGAGGCCGTCGTGGCGTTCCAGGACGGTGAGCGCGGTGTATTGCAGCGCGGTGATCCCGGCCGAGCGGACCAGCTCGTCCAGGTGGCTGCGTACCGCCAGTTCGAGCTGTTTGACCAGGTACAGCAGGGACGGCATCACGACGCTCCTCGGTTTCGCACGGGCCGCCAGATTACCCCATTGACAGGAAACCTGATCCTCCTTGAGGATCAGATCAACAGGATTCCTGTTAATCTCGGGCGGCATTCTGTGAGAGGTTGATGAGCATGGATCTGACTGGCAAGGTCGCCATCGTGACCGGTAGCGGGCGCGGGCTGGGTCTGGCCTACGCGAAGGCGCTCGCCTCCACCGGCGCCTCGGTGGTCGTGAACGACGTGGACCAGGCCGTGGTGGATGCCGCGGTCGCCGAGATCCCCGGATCGGTCGGCGTCGCCGCCGCGGTCGGCGGCACCGAGACCGCCGAGCGGCTGGTCGCCGCGGCCGTGGAGAACTTCGGCCGGCTCGACGTGCTGGTCACCAACGCCGGCATCCTGCGCGACCGGGTGCTCTGGAAGATGTCCGACGAGGACTTCGACGCGGTGATCGACGTGCACCTGCGCGGCACCTTCACCTGCGCCCGCGCGGCCGCGATCCGGATGCGTGAGCAGGGCGACGGCGGCCGGCTGATCCTGATCTCGTCGCCGGCCGGGCAGCGCGGCAACTTCGGGCAGACCAACTACGCGGCCGCCAAGGCGGGCATCGCGGCGATGGCGCGGACCTGGGCGCTCGAGCTCGGGCGCGCCGGGATCACGGTGAACGCCGTGGTGCCGGTCGCGGCCACCGAGATGACCAAGACCATCCCGGCGTTCGCCCCGGTGATCGAGGAGGCCGAGCGGACCGGTCAGCCGTTCCCGGCCTGGCTGCGCCGCGACGAGGGCCTCGGGACCGTCGAGGACGTCACCGGGCTGATCACCTTCCTGGCCTCGGACGCGTCGAAGGACGTCACCGGCCAGGCGATCGGCATCGGCGGCGACAGGCTGGCACTCTGGTCGCATCCGGCGGAGAAGGCGGTCAAGTACGCCGACGGAGGCTGGACGGCCGCCGCGATCGCGGCCGGGTGGGACTTCGTCCCGGAGACCTACGGCATCCCGGCGCCCCGGTCATGAACCTCGACCAGCTCACCGCGATCGACGTGCACACGCACGCCGAGGTCAGCAGGGACGGGCACACCTCGCTCGACCCCGCGCTGCTCGGCGCCTCGGCCGACTACTTCCAGGCGCACGGCCACCGGCAGCCGACCATCGACGAGATGGCCTCGTACTACGCGGAACGCCGGATGGCCGCGGTGGTCTTCACCGTCGACGCCGAACACGCCACCGGGCACCCGCGGATCGCCAACGAGGAGATCGCCGAGGGCTGCGCGGCGCACCCGGACACGCTCATCCCGTTCGCCAGCGTCGACCCGCACAAGGGCCGGGCCGGCGTCCGCGAGGCCCGCCGGCTGGTGAACGACTACGGCGTACGCGGCTTCAAGTTCCATCCCAGCATCCAGGGTTTCGCGCCGGACGACCGGATGGCCTACCCGCTGTACGAGGCGATCGAGGAGCTCGGGGCGGTGGCCCTGTTCCACACCGGGCAGACCGGCATCGGTGCCCGGGTCCGCGGCGGTGGTGGGATCCGCCTCAAGTTCTCCAACCCGATGCTCGTCGACGACGTCGCGGTGGACTTCCCGGACCTGCGGATCATCCTGGCCCACCCGTCCTTCCCGTGGCAGGACGAGGCTCTCGCGGTCGCCACGCACAAGGAGCACGTCTACATCGACCTGTCCGGCTGGTCACCCAAGTACTTCCCGCCCCAGCTCGTCCGCTACGCGAACAGCCTGCTCCAGGACAAGGTGCTGTTCGGCTCGGACTATCCCGTCATCACCCCGGACCGCTGGCTCGCCGACTTCGCGGCCCTCGACATCAAGGAAACGGTCCGGCCAAAGATCCTTCGCGACAACGCAGCCCGCCTTCTATTCAGGGAGAACGACAAATGACCACGACCACCGTGAACGGCCTCGACGGACTCAAGTCGCTCGTCGGCCAGGAGCTCGGCCCCTCCGAGTGGCTGGAGATCACCCAGGAGCGGGTGAACACCTTCGCCGACGCCACCGGTGACCACCAGTGGATCCACGTGGACGTCGAGCGCGCCAAGACCGGACCGTTCGGCGGCCCGATCGCCCACGGCTACCTCACCCTGTCGCTGGTCATCCCGCTGTTCGCCGGCCTGCTCAAGGTCGAGGGCATCAAGATGGGCGTCAACTACGGGCTGGAGAAGGTGCGCTTTCCCACCCCGGTCAAGGTCGGCGCCAAGATCCGGCTGACCGCCAAGGTGGTGAGCGTCGAGGACGTGGCCGGCGGTGGGGTGCAGAGCACCTTCGACTTCACCGTCGAGGTGGACGGGTCGTCGAAGCCGGCCTGCGTGGCCCGGCCCGTCTACCGGCACTATGCCTAATCAAGGCCTGCGTAATCGAGGTCTCGGATCGTGGCCAGCGCGCCGGGCGGCCATGTCGCCCGGGCGCACCGCGCTGATCTTCGAGGACCGGCCGGTCACGTACGCCTCGCTCTACCAGCGGATTCTCCGGCTGGCCTCGGCTCTGCGCGGTGCCGGGGTGCGGCGTGGCGACCGGGTGGCCTATCTGGGGCAGAACCATCCGGCCTTTGTGGAGACGATGTTCGCCACCTATGCCCTGGGTGCCGTTTTCGTCCCGTTGAACTTCCGGCTCACCCCGCCGGAGATCGACTACCAGTTGGGCCACAGTGGGGCGGTGGCGCTGATCCACGCTCTTCCGGTGCAGACCGACATTTCGCCTAAGGTCGATTTATCGAGCTACGACGCGTTTCTGGCGTCGGGCGAACCGGTCGAGGTCGACGAGCCGGTGGACCACGACGACGTTGCCTGCATCCTCTACACCTCGGGGACGACCGGCAATCCCAAGGGCGCCATGCTCACCCACGGCAACCTGATCTGGAACTGCTACAACCTGCTGGTCTGCGTGGACGTGGCGAGCGACGAGGTCACCCTGGTCAGTGCGCCGCTCTTCCACGTCGCGGCGCTGAACCAGTGCCTGCTGCCGACGTTCCTGAAGGGCGGCACCTCGGTGATCATGCCGGGCTGGAACGTGGACGGCTGCTTCGACCTGATCGCCCGGCACCGGGTGACCTGGATGTTCGGCGTCTCCACCATGTTCGCCGGCCTCTCCCAGTCACCGCGCTGGCCGGACGCCGACCTGTCCTCGGTCCGCAACCTGATGACCGGGGGCGCGTCCGTGCCGGAGGCGCTGATCCGCACCTACCAGGAGCGGGGTCTGGCCTTCTGCCAGGGCTACGGGATGACCGAGACGGCGCCCGGCGCGACCTTCCTGGAGGCCCGGGAGAGCCGCGAGCACGTCGGCTCGGCGGGGCTGCCGGTCTTCTTCACCGACGTCCGTGCCGACGCCGAGCCCGGGGAGCCCGGCGAGGTGCTGGTCCGGGGCCCCAACGTGACACCCGGCTACTGGAACGATCCGGCGGCGACCGCGGCCGCCTTCGTGGACGGCGACTGGTTCCGCTCCGGCGACCTGGCCGTGGTCGACGAGCACGGCCACTTCCGGATCGTCGACCGGACCAAGGACATGTACATCTCCGGCGGGGAGAACGTGTACCCGGCCGAGGTGGAAGCGGCGATCTTCGAGCACCCGGCGGTGGCCGAGGCCGCGGTGGTCGGCGTGCCGGACGAGAAGTGGGGCGAGGTGGGCCGGGCGTTCGTCGTACCGGTGCCGGGACAGCGCCTGGAGCCGGGTGAGGTGCCGGCGTTCCTGGCGGGGCGGCTCGCCAAGTACAAGATCCCGGTCTACGTGGACGTGGTGGACGACCTTCCGCGTACCGGCTCCAACAAGGTCCGCAAGGGGCCGCTGCGCGATCTCCCGCTCCCTAGGACCAGGTAGCGGCCACCAGGTCGGGCAGTGATCGGGCGGCCGGCCCGTGCAGGTTGACCGCGGCGATCCGGTCCAGCGGGGTGGGCCGCGGGTTCACCTGGATCACCGCGGCTCCGGACCGGGCCGCCAGCCGGGGGATCTCGGCGGCCGGGTAGACCAGCCCCGAGGTGCCGATGGTCAGCAGCACGTCACACCCGGCGGCGGCGCGGCAGGCGGTCTCCAGCGCCGCCTCCGGCAGCGCCTCGCCGAACCAGACCACGCCCGGGCGCACGAGGCCACCGCAGCTCACGCACGCCGGCGGCGGGAGGCGGCGGCCGCCGTCCGGTTCGCCGGTCGGCTCGGGCAGCGCGGCCGGCTTCTCGCAGACGACGCAGCGCGGCGCGAACAGGCTGCCGTGCAGGTGGACGGTCCCCGCCGACCCGGCGCGTTCGTGCAGGTCGTCGACGTTCTGGGTGATGACGGTGGTGTGCGGGGCGTGCGTCTCGATCGCGGCCACCGCATCGTGCCCGGCGTTCGGGCGGGCGATGCCGACCCGGTGGCGGCGCCACTCGTACCAGCCCCACACCAGATCGGGATCCTCGTGGAAGGCCTGCGGCGTGGCCAGCGACTGCGCGTCGAACCGTTCCCACAACCCGGTGAGCGCGTCCCGGAAGGTCGGCACGCCGCTCTCCGCGGAGATGCCGGCGCCGGTGAAGACCGCCACCCGCTGCGCCTGGGCCAGCAGCTTCGCGGCCTCCCGCAGGTGTTCCATGCGATCCCCTTCCGCATTTGATCCATACCTCGGCACGCAGAGTGTGGCAGTGCCGCACCCGGCGCCGCATCACTGTTCCGCCCATGGCTCGTTGACCGGTCGAGCGAGGCGGTGCGCGGAGGTGTGGTCATATGTCCGGAGTGGACCAGGTCCACGTCTGGGTCCGGCGGCTGCGCCATGCCGGTTCGCGTGTCCTCTCCACCGTCGGCAACCTGGCCACCCCGGTCGACCGCCCCGCGCGCTCCGAGGACGGCGTCAACACGCTCGTCGCTACGGTCACCCTGGCCGCGGGCCTGATCTTCCTGCTGGTCATGCTGGTCACCTGGCTGACCCGCTGAGGTACGTACGGCCCTTGTTCGAGAAGGCATTTTGTGGTATGATGTCCGGATTGCGGGCTAGCGTTGCGAACCATGACGCACCCCCTCAGCATCACCGCACTCCAGGCTGCCGCCGCCCGCGCCGCGCACCCGCTCGTCGACGGCGCACCCACCATCTTCACCGACCCGCTCGCCGAGACGCTGCTCGGTGATCGGGCCCGCGAGCTGATCGGTTACCACCACGCCTACGGCGCCCACCCGATTCTGGCCGGCGCCCGCGCCCAGACCCTGTGCCGCAGCCGCTACGTCGAGTCCCGGGTGGCTCGGGCCGATCTCGGTCAGTACGTGATCCTCGGGGCCGGCCTGGACAGCTACGCCTACCGCTCGGATGCGCCGCCGCGGGTCTTCGAAGTGGACGATCACGGCATGCAGGAGTGGAAACTCCGGCGCATCGGCGAGGCCGGCGTCCCGGTGCCGCCGGCGGTCCGGCACGTGCCGCTGGACCTGGAGACCGGCTCTCTGGTGGACGGACTGCGCCAGGGCGGCTTCGACCCGGCGTCGCCGGCGCTCGTCAGCTGGCTCGGCGTCACCATGTACCTCACTCCGGACGCCGTGGGGCGGACACTGGAGGCGATCGGTCGCTGGGCGCCTGGCACCGAGGTCGTCCTGGACTACCTGGTCCCGGAGCGGATGCGCGACGAGGCGGGCCGGGCCTACGCGTCCGCGGTCGCCGCGGTCGCCGGCGAGCAGGGCGAGCCGTGGCGAACCTTCCTCACCCCGGAGCAGGCGGCCGGCCTGCTGGCCCGGCACGGGCTGGAGGTCGTCGAGGACCTCCCGCTGGGGCGGACGATCGAGGCCGAACTCTGGGAACGTGACGACGCACTGCGCCCGGCCGAGCTACTGCGGGTGGTCCGGGCCCGGGTGTCCGGACGTGCCGGCGAGGAGCAGCTCGGCGCAGCGGGACGGATCGTCGGCGAACGGGAGGTGGCCGCAGCCGGGTAGGCGGACGTGCCGGGCGGTTGGCAGCACGACCCGGGCGCGGCGGGCCTGGCTGCGGTGCGGGAGGACGGCGTCGCGCGTACCCCAGGCGATGGTGACCGGGATGCGGGTCAGGTCGCCGGTTCTGGCATAGGTCCATGGGCGCAGGTGGGCGAAGGCGCGGCGCGCCTCGGCGAAGCCGGGCGCGCCGGCCAGGGCGCGGGCCGCGGCCAGGCAGTCGGCGGCGTGCAGCCGGCCCGGGTGCGCGTAGAAGACCGAGCAGAACGCGGCCCGGCCGGCCCGGGACGCCATGATCTGGGGTAGTGCGGGGCCGAGGCGGACCGCGCCGGTGCGGGCGGCGCCGACGACGGCCTGGCACCAGCGGCGGCCGGACCTGTTCCAGAAGCCGACCGGGGCGAACGCGGTGACGGTCCGGGCCAGGCCGCGCCGTCCGAGTTCCAGGGCGATGCCGCCGCCGAGGGAGCTGCCGGCCACCTCGGGGGTGCGCACGCCGAGCCGGTCCAGGAAGGCGGTGACCAGGTCGGCGAGGTGGGTGACCGAACCGGGTGGCCCCCCGCCGGGCGGAAGGTCCGGCCAGGGCGGGGAGTCGCCGAATCCGGGCAGGTCGAGGGCGATCACGTCGCGGTGCCGGCTGACTTCGCCAAGGATCGGCGACCACACCCGCCAGTGACTGCCGATGCCGTGGATCAGCACGAGCGGCGGGCCGTATCCGCGCCGGACGTAGGACAGCTCCGTCATCGCTCCACTCTCCCGCCGGGCGCGATCAAGCAGGGGCGCGGGCAACAGGATTGGCACTGCGAGCCAAGACCGGAAGCCCGTTGTTGACATGTTGCCAATAGCGGTGTGATGGTACGGCGATGTCGTACGACTACGACGTTCTCGTCATCGGCTCCGGCTTCGGCGGGAGCGTGACCGCGCTGCGTCTGACCGAGAAGGGTTACCGGGTCGGTGTGCTCGAAGCGGGCCGCCGGTTCACCGACGAGCAGTTCGCCAAGACCTCCTGGCGGCTGCGTGACTACGTGTACGCACCGGCCCTCGGCTGCTACGGCATCCTGCGGCTGACCCTGCTCAAGGACGTGCTGGTGCTCTCCGGCGCCGGCGTGGGCGGCGGCTCGCTCGGATACGCCAACACGCTGTACGAGCCGCCGGACCCGTTCTACGCCGACCCGCAGTGGGCCGCGATCACCGACTGGAAGTCCGAGCTCGCCCCCTACTACGCCCAGGCGAACCGGATGCTCGGCGTGACGGTCAACCCCGTGGAGACGGCCGCCGACCACGCCCTCAAGGCCGTCGCGGAGGATCTCGGGGTCTCCGAGTCGTATCGGCGTACCCCGGTGGGGGTGTTGTTCGGCGACCGGGCCGGCGCCGAGGTGCCGGACCCGTTCTTCGGCGGGGCCGGCCCGGCCCGGCGCACCTGCACGTTCTGCGGCTCGTGCATGACCGGCTGCCGCACCAACGCGAAGAACACCACGGTGAAGAACTACCTGTATCTGGCCGAGAAGGCGGGCGCGGTGGTGCATCCACTCACCACGGTCCGCACGGTCACCCCGCTGCCCGGCGGCGGCTACGCGATCGACACCCGGCGCACCGGCGGCCGGAAGAAGCGACGGTTCACCGCCCAGCAGGTGGTGTTCGCGGCCGGCGCGCTCGGCACACAGCGGCTGCTGCACCGGATGCGCGACGGCGGCACCCTGCCCCGGATCTCCGCCCGGCTCGGCGAGCTGAGCCGCACCAACTCCGAGTCCATCCTGGGCGCGCGCACCCGGCGCCGGGACCGCGACTACAGCCACGGCGTCGCGGTCACCTCGTCGATCTACCCGGATCCGGTGACCCACGTCGAGCCGGTCCGCTACGGTCCCGGCAGCAACCTGCTGGGTCTGCTCGGCACGGTCCTGGTCGGCGACACCGGCGGCCGGTCCCGCTGGGCGTACGCCGCACGCACCCTGGCCCGAGCCGGCCGCGACCTGCGGCTGTACCTGTCGCCGCGGGACTGGTCGCGGCAGACCGTGGTGCTGCTGGCCATGCAGCCGCTCGACAACTCGATCACCGTCTACCGCAAGCGCGGCCGGCTGACCAGCAAGCCCGGCATCGGCGAGCCCAACCCGCTGTGGAACCCGGCCGCCCACGACGTGGCCCGGCGCACCGCGGAGAAGGTCGACGGTGTGCCGCTGGGTTCCTGGACAGAGGTCGCCGGACGGCCGGTGACCGGGCACTTCATCGGCGGTTGCGCCATCGGTTCCGATCCGGACAGCGGCGTGGTGGATCCGTATCAGCGACTCTTCGGATATCCGGGGCTGCACGTCGCCGACGGCTCGGTGGTCGCGGCGAACCTGGGCGTCAACCCGTCGCTGACCATCACCGCCCTCGCCGAGCGGGCGATGTCGTTCTGGCCGAACGCCGGCGACCCCGACCCCCGTCCGGCGATGGGGCTGGCCTATCGGCGGGTGACCCCGGTGGCGCCGAGGAACCCGGTGGTGCCGGCCGGCGCACCGGCGGCGCTGCGGCTGAACACGGAGGTGCGGCCATGACCCGGGTGGCGATCATCGGGGCCGGGTTCGGCGGGGTGGCGGTCGCGGCCGAGCTGCTCCGGCAGGGCTTCCGCGACATCGTGCTGCTGGAGAAGGCGGATCGGATCGGCGGGGTGTGGCGGGACAACACCTATCCGGGGTGCGCCTGCGACGTGCCGGCGCCGCTCTACTCCTTCTCCTTCGCGTTGAACCCGGACTGGTCCCGCCGCTACCCGCCGCACCAGGAGATCCTGACCTATCTGGAGCGCTGTGCTCGCGAGCTGGGCGTGACCGACCTGGTCCGGTTCGGCGTCGAGGTGGCCGATGCCGGCTGGACGGGTGATCACTGGCAGATCACCACGACGGCCGGTGAGCTGATCAGCGCCGACGTGCTGATCCCCGCGATGGGTCAGCTCTCCCGGCCCAGCATCCCGGTGCTGCCCGGCGCCGAGACGTTCCGGGGCCGGCAGCTGCACACCGCGCACTGGGATCCGCACCTCGCGATCGACGGCCGGCGGGTCGCGGTGATCGGCACCGGCGCCAGCGCCATCCAGCTCGTCCCGGAGATCGTCGGCACGGCCGCCCGGGTCACCGTCTTCCAGCGCACCGCGCCCTGGACACTGCCCAAACCGGACCGCCGCTACGGGCCGGTGCGCCGGGCGGCGTACCGGCGGATCCCCGGGCTGATGCGGCTCTCCCGCGCCGCCACCTGGGGGCTGACGCTCGTCCAGGGTGCCGCGGTGGCCGGCAACCGGGTCGTCAACCCGCTGGTCCGGGGCTACTCCCGGGCCCAGCGCCGCTGGCAGGTGCGCGATCCGGAACTGCGCTCCAAGGTCACCCCGGACGATCCGCTGGGCTGCAAGCGGGTGCTGTTCACCAACGCCTGGCTGCCCGCTCTGGCCCGGCCCGACGTCGACCTGGTCATCGAGAAGATCATCGCGGTCACCCCGGACGGCATCCGGACGGCGGACGGGGTGGAGCACCCGTGTGATGTGCTGATCTACGGCACCGGGTTCGCGGCGACCGAGTTCCTGGCGCCGATCCGGGTCACCGGGCGGGACGGGGTGCGCCTGACCGACGAGTGGCGGGACGGCGCGCACGCGTACCTCGGCATGACCGTGCCCGGCTTCCCCAACCTGTTCCTGATCTACGGACCGAACACCAACACCGGCAACACGTCGGTGATCTACTTCCATGAATCCCAGGCGCGATACATCGCGCAGGCGGTGCGGCGGATCGCCGCCGGCGAAAGCCCCTTGGAGGTACGCGAGGAGCGCGCGACCGCCTACGACCAGGAGATCCAGGGGCGGCTCGCCGGCAGTGTCTGGACCGCCTGCCGGAGCTGGTACCGGACCGCCTCCGGCCGGGTCGTCACGAACTGGCCGGGCAAGGCCGCCGAGTACCGCCGCCGCACCGCCCGCCTGGACCCGGCCGACTTCCGGCCCGTCGTCATCCCGCAGCCCAGCCCAGCGCTCCATGATTCGGCTGACGCTCACCATCGTCTCCAGCGCGGATAGGACGGTGAGCGTCAGCCGGAAGCACGGCCGGACGATCAGCTGAGCTTGAACACCGTGGCCTTGTCGCCGGCGGTGATCTGCCCGGCGGCGTGCCGCAGGTAGGTCCCCGGTGAAGCGGCGACCCGGATGGTCACCCCATCCCGGGCGGCGGTCCGGACCACCGGGGTGCCGGTGGCGCCCAGCGACACGGTGCTGCCGCTGACCGTGACGAACTTCGCCGGCTGGTCCACCGACTGGATCGTCTCGGTGCCGCCGGCCGCCGCGACGAACCGGAACTGGGTCAGCTCCAGCTCCCGCGGCGCCCGCTCGGCGACCACCGCGTCACCCACGTGCTTGACGAACGAGCGCGGCGAGTCGCTGGGGGAGAGCCGGACGATCGGCCCGCCCTCACCGACCGGGATGCCGAACAGCGGCGTGCCGTCCTCGTGCCAGTACAGCTTCTGCACCCGGGTGTGCCGGTTCGGGTCGTACAGCGGGTCGCCGGTGATCGCCTCGTAGTCGCGGGCGTGGTAGACCAGCACGTCAGTCTTCCCGTCCTCGGCCACGGTGAACGAGTTGTGCCCCGGCCCGAACCGTTCCGTCGCGCGGTTCGTCACGAAGATCGGGTCCGGGGTTTTCGTCCAGCTCGCCCGCTCCAGCAGGTTGTCGGACGCGTCGGCGGTGAGCAGGCCCATGCAGTACCGGGCGTCGGTGGCGCTCGCCGAGAAGGCGATGAACACCTTGCCGTTGCGGATCAGCACGGCCGGGCCCTCGTTCACCCGGAAGCCCTGGATCTCCCAGCTCTTCGTGGGCGTGGCGATCCGGGTGGGCTTGCTCTTCAGCGTCCAGGGGTTCGCCATCTCGGCGATGTAGAGGCTGGTGTTGACCGCGATCTCCGGCTCGCTCTGCGCCCACACCAGGTACTGCTTGCCGCGATGGGCGAAGGTGGTGGCGTCGAGCGTGAAGCCCTCCCACTCGGTGACCAGCTTGCCCTTCAGCGTCCAGCCGGACGCGTCGCGCGGGTCGTCGAGCGCCGACTCCATCACATACGTCCGGATCCGGAACACGTCGTCGGAGTCGCCCGCGGCGAAGTAGATGTACCACTTGCCGCCGATGCGGTGCAGCTCCGGCGCCCAGATGTGCCCGGCCATGGTGCCGGTGGCCGGGCGCCGCCAGATCACCGTCTCCTCGGCGCCGGCCAGGCCGGCGATGGTCGGTGCGCCGCGCACGACCAAGCGGTCGTACTCCGGCACCGAGCCGGTGAAGTAGTACATGCCGCCGACCGGCCGGGTGATGAACGGGTCGGCGCGCTGGCTGATCAGCGGGTCAACGGTGGGCACACCGTAGATTTCAGCATCGCTGCGCAGCTGAGGCGCGCCTTCCGCTCCGCTGGCGGCGAGCGCGCTGAGCGCGCCGGCCGCGCTTACCCCGAGAGAACCCCGCAGCAGGGTACGACGATTCATGAGCTCCACCTATCGGGTCTTGATGCGCAGGAAGGTGACCGAGTTCGCCGGGAACTCGCGGGTGAAGGTCGAGCCGATGCCGCTGACCGTGCTGGTGACCGGCTGGATCGGCTCGGCCGAGCGGGTGTTCTGCTCGCCCGGGTCGCCGGTGATCACGGTCATCCGCGCGGTCCGGGCCACCTTGCGCCCGGCCAGGTCGATCTTGGTCACCGCGGCGGTGTCCTGCGCGTTGACCACCTTGACGATCAGCTCACCGGCCTTGGTGTCCTCGGTGATGACCTGCGCGAACGGCTCGCTGACCTTGTTGTCGTCGAAGCTGGCCCACTCACTCCCGTCCAGGATCAGGGTGACCTTCGTACCTCGTACCTGAATTTTGAGGTCGTAGGTCTGGCCCGTGGTCACCGTGTTCGGCTTGGTGAGGATCTGCTCCTTGGCGCTGGTGATGCCCTTCTCCACGGCGCCCTGGGTGTTGTTCCAGCCGCCCAGGTTCCACCAGTAGAACTGGCCGGTCTCCTGGATGCCGAAGGCGACCAGGAAGCCCTCCGCGCCGGCCGTCTTGGTGGCCTTCAGCGTGTAGTCGTAGTCGGTCTCACCGATGGTGGCCGCCTTGACCATGGTGTCCTCGGACGCCGTGTCGGTCTGGGCGTACGCGTTGTTCGTGACCGTCCACGTGCCGCGCGGCTGCACCGGGGTCCAGCCGTCCGCGTTACCGTCGTTGAAGTCGTCGCTGAACAGCACGGTGCCGTCCGGGCGGGTGACCTTCACGTCGTCGTAGACCGCTGCGGTACGCCAGGTGGAGAGCCCGATCGCGCCGGTGATCGGCTTCGGCTGAAGCACGTTCCCGGTGGCCGTCGACGGCACCACCCGGTCACCGACGTTGTTCATGAACAGCTTCTGCACCAGGTAGCTGGTGGAGCCCCACGACTCGTCGTTGTCGAACCAGATCATGTCCGGCCGCCACTGCACGTTGTCGATGTTGGCCAGCAGCGGGGCGTACGACGCCATCTTCACGACGTCGGCGTTGCGCTCCAGACCGGTCATGTACGCCGCCTCGGCGAGCGAGTTGAACAGCTTGTTGTCCAGCGACGCGTACTCGCCCAGGAACACCTTCGGCCCATTGCGGTCGTAGCTGTCGTAGCGCGCGTTGTTCTGCAGGAACCAGCTCGGGCTGTTGTAGTAGTGCTCGTCGACCATGTCGGAGCCGTGCGCCCGGTTCTTCGCCCACAGGTTGTCGAAGGTGGCGCCCTGGTCGTCCGGCCCGGAGTTGCTGATCACGGTGATGCTCGGGTACTTGGCCTTGATCGCCGCCTCGAACTTGAGGAACGCCGCCCAGTACTCCTCCGGCAGGTTCTCCTCGTTGCCGACCCCGAGGTGGGTCAGGCCGAACGGCTTCGGGTGGCCCATCTCGGCGCGCAGCTTGCCCCAGGTCGAGGTGACCGGCCCGTTGGCGAACTCGATCAGGTCCAGGGTGTCCTGGATGTGCTTCTGCAGCAGCGCCTCGTCGTCGGTGGCCCGGTTCTGGCCGCAGCCGACCACCATGGCCGGCACCACCGGCAGCGGCATGGCGCCGATGTCCTCGGAGAATTGGAAGTACTCGTAGTAGCCGAGGCCGTACGACTGGTTGTAGCCCCAGAAGTTCGCGTTGGTGGCCCGCGTCTCGACCGGCCCGACAGTGTCCTTCCACTGGTAGGACCGGGCGCGCGGGTAGTTATTCGCCGCGTCGTACGGGTAGTGGCTGCCGGTGTTGACCAGGCAGCCGCCGGGGAAGCGGACGAAGCCCGGCTTCAGCGCGGCGACCTTCTCGGCCAGGTCCCGGCGCAGGCCGTTGTCGCGGCCCTTGTAGGTGTCCTGCGGGAACAGCGAGATCTCGTCGAGCCGCACCGTGCCGGTCCCGGCCGTCTGCACGCTCAGCCGGGCCGCGTCGCTGGTGGCCGTGGCCCGCAGCGTGCCGGTGTACTTCGTCCAGGTGTCGCTCTTGACCGTGACCGTGATCGGCGCCGCGAGCGCCGTGCCGTCCGTGGTGTGCAGCGAGACCTTGAGCGGGACGCCGGCGTCGGCACGGGCCCACACCGAGAAGTCGTAGCGCTCGCCCTTCTCGACGGCCAGGCCCGTGTTATAGCCGGAGTTGGTGATCCCGGCCGGGCCGGTGAGCCGGAGATAGGTGCGGTTGCGCTCGTTGAGCCGCTGATCGTCGTTCACGGTGGTGGCCGTGCCGTTCACGGTCCAGCCGGTCAGCCCGGTGTACGAGCGGTTGTCGGCCGGCAGGAACTCGAACGAGCGGTTGCGGACCAGCTCGGCGTAGAGACCGCCGTCGGCCGCGTAGTTGATGTCCTCGAAGAAGACGCCGTACATCGACTTGGGGATGGCGGCGCCGGTCGCGCCCGGCTTCACCGTGACGGTGTAGTCCGGCTCGACCGCCGCGGCGGAGACGGGCGGGGCGACCGCGAGCGGGAGCGAGACCAGGACAGCGGCCACGCCCGCGAGGCGGGTGGGGATTCTGGGCATGCGGGATCCTCCGGTGCGGATCTCGGGTGGTGTGTCGGGGACGTTTCGGGTGCAGAGACTCTGCAATGTGTACGCAAACATCCACGGCCCTGTCAAGAGGCCTGCGTCGATGTATTTGCTGCTAAAGAGGCTTGATGATCGCGGATTCCGTTTGTTGTTAACGTTCACCAGCGACAACGCGGACCGGGTCGGCGTGATAATTTTGCAGCGCTGCACTGCACGGACGTTCATGTCTCGTTCACCTCGCCGGCACCTCGCCTGGGTGGAAGCCACATCTGCGCTGCTTAGCGTCCGGGCAACCCGTCACCACCGGTGACGTGAGACCGAGGAGATTTGATGCCCGACAAGATTCGTCGTCTGTTACCGCTGCTGGGCCACAGTGGCGGCAGCCGGGACGCGATGACCTGTCTGTACCGCTGCGGCAACGCGTGTGACCACCCGGTACCGAACGTGTCCGCGAACCCGTACCTCGGGGACGTGGTGAACGTCGAGATGAGCCGTCGCGGTGTGGTCCGCGCCGGCGCGGTGGGTGCGATGGTTCTCGGCTTCGGTGGCGCGGCGGCAGCGGCGGCGGGGCCCGCTGCGGCCGCGGCACCGGTCGAGACCGCCGCCACCCTGGGCGGCCGGCCGCACGGCAAGGCCGGCAAGCTGACCTTCGAGACCGTCGCGCCGAACACCCTGGACGCCGTCACCATCCCGGCCGGTTACCAGACCGAGGTGGTGCTGCGCTGGGGTGACCCGGTCGAGGCCGGCGCGCCCGCGTTCGACCTGCACAACCAGACCGCCGCCGGCCAGTCGAAGCAGTTCGGCTACAACAACGACTTCGTCGGTGTGCTGCCGATCCCGGGCAGCAAGGACCGCGCGCTGCTCGTGGTCAACCACGAGTACACCAACGAGGACCTGATGTTCCCGGGCTTCACCGGCCTGGACAACCTCTCGGTCGAGCAGCTCAAGGTCGCGATGGCCGCGCACGGTCTCTCCGTGGTGGAGATCGAGCGGGTCGGGCGTACCGGCCGGTGGAAGCCGGTCAAGAGCCGTCGCCCGCACTTCAACCGGCGGATCACCGCGCTGGAGACGAAGTTCGAGCTGACCGGGCCCGCGGCCGGCACGCCGCTGCTCCGGACCGCTGCGGACCCGTCCGGCCGGGTCGTCATCGGCACGCTGAACAACTGCGCCGGCGGCGTCACCCCGTGGGGCACCGTGCTCTCCGGCGAGGAGAACTTCAACCAGTACTTCGTCGGCGGCGACCAGGCTCCGGCCGACGCCAAGCCGAAGCTGGCCCGGTACGGCTTCTCCACCACCGCCCGCTACCCCAGCGGCAACCGTAAGTGGGACCGCGCGCAGGAGCGCTTCGACCTGGCCAAGCACCCGAACGAGGCGAACCGGTTCGGCTGGATCGTCGAGGTCGACCCGTTCGACCCGGACGCGCCGCCGCGCAAGCACACCGCGATGGGCCGGTTCAAGCACGAGGGCGCGAACGTCATCGTGGCCCGCAGCGGGCACGTCGTCGCGTACATGGGTGACGACGAGCGGTTCGACTACCTGTACAAGTTCGTCTCCGACAAGAAGTACATCGACAGCAAGGCTCCGTGGGCGCGCAAGCACAACCTCTCGCTCCTGGAGTCCGGCACCCTGTACGTCGCCCAGGTGGCCGGCGACAGCCCGGCCACCGAGATCGACGGCAGCGGCAAGCTCCCGTCCGACGGCAAGTTCGACGGCAAGGGCAAGTGGATCAAGCTGGTCTCCGGCAACAAGTCCGAAGTCCCCGGCATGACCGCGGCGGACGTGCTGACCTTCACCCGGCTCGCCGGTGACGCGGTCCTCGCCACCAAGATGGACCGGCCCGAGGACGTGCAGCCGAGCCTGCGCACCGGCAAGATCTACGCGGCGATGACCAACAACACCAACCGCGGTGTCGGGACCAACGCGCCGGCCGACGAGGCCAACCCGCGCAACGCCAACAAGCACGGCCACATCTTCGAGATCGTCGAGGACCGCGGCGACCACACCGGTACCAGCTTCACCTGGTCGCTGCCGATCGTCTGCGGCGACCCGAAGGCCGCCGACACCTACTTCGGTGGGTACGACAAGAACGCCGTCTCGCCGATCTCCTGCCCGGACAACGTCGCCTTCGACAGCGCCGGCAACCTCTGGATCTCGACCGACGGCAACGCGCTGGGCAGCAACGACGGCCTGTTCGCCACCGCGATCGAGGGCCGGGAGCGGGGCCACCTCAAGCAGTTCCTCACCGTGCCGAAGGGCGCCGAGACCTGCGGCCCGTTCATCACCGGCGACGACCGCTCGGTCTTCGTCGCGGTCCAGCACCCCGGCGAGATCACCGGCGCGTCGGTGGAGAAGCCGGCGTCGGTCTGGCCGGACGGCGACTACGCCAAGCCGGCCGTGATCGTCACCTGGCGTACCGACGGCGGTCCGATCGGTAGCTGACCGGACTCCTGCTGAACGGCCGCGGCGTAGCACGCCGCGGCCGTTCTATTTGCGGGCTTTGGGACCGAATCGCGGCATCTTGTCACCTGTGCGCATGGTGAAGTTCGCCGAGGGGCTGATCCGGAACAGGCGGGTAATCGTGTTCTCAACTGTTGACGTGCGTCGGCAGGGGGTGACAGGTGACCGAAGTGCAGACCAGGACGCGACCGGCCGCCCGCCGGACGGGGACGCCGCGTCCGGCGCCACCGCCCGGGCATCGGCTCGTCCACGCCCTGCCCGCACTGGTCCCCGGGGCGATGATGCTCGGGTTCGGGCTGATCCAGGCCGGCCGTCCCAGCCTGAGCTGGGACGAGGTGACCTCCGCCGAGGTCTCGCAGCGGACCGTCCCGCAGATCTGGGAGCTGGCCCAGAACGTCGACGCGGTCTTCGCCCCCTACTACGTCTTCCTGCATTTCTGGAGCGCCCTGGTGGGCACGTCCGAGGTGCAGCTGCGGCTGCCGTCGATCATCGCGATGGCGGCCGGTGTCGCCGTCGCGGCCGAACTGGGCCGGCGCCTGTTCACCCCGATGATCGGCCTGATCACCGGGATCATCCTGGCCGTGCTCCCCAACACCTCCCGGTACGCGGCGGAGGCACGCCCGTACGCGTTCGCCTGCTTCTTCTCGATCCTGGCCCTGCTGCTCCTGGTCGGGGCGGTGCGGCGCGGCGGTCCGTACCGATGGGCCGGCTACGGCCTCAGCGTGCTGCTCCTCGGCCTGTTCCACCTGGTCGCCCTGACCACGCTGGTGGCGCACGCGGTGCTGGTGGGTCTCTTCGTCTGGCGCACCCGGCGCCGGCGAACCGCCGTGGTGTGGGCCGGTACGGTGCTGGCCGCGCTGCTTCCGCTGCTGCCCTTCGCCGTTCTCGGCATGCGCCAGGAGGACACCCAGCTGCACTGGGTGCAGCCGATCACCTTCGGCGGCATCCGCGGCATGCCCGGGCAGATCGTCGGCTCGCCCGAGGCGGCGTGGCTGCTGATCGGTCTCGTGGTCCTGGCGTCCTGGCGGCCGCTGCGCCGGCTGGCCCCGATGGCCGCGCTGGTGGCCGGGCCGCTGAGCGTGCTCGCGCTGGTGTCGGCGCTGATCTCGCCGATGTGGGTGGCCCGGTACCTGCTGGTGGTCCTCGCCCCGCTCGCCATGCTGGCCGCGGTGGCCCTGGCCGGCGGGCGCGACGGATGGAGCAGGTTCGGCGCGGTCCGGATCGTCGCCGTGCTCCTGCTGCTCGGCGCCGTGGTGATACCCGCACAGCGGGCCGTCCGGTCGCCCACCGCGAAGAACGGTCCCGACTACCGGGCCGCCGCGCAGATCGTCGGCGAGCGGCGGCTGCCCGGCGACGTGGTCGTCTACCCGCCGCGGAGCCGGGCCATCCGGGCCGGCATGGACTACTACCTCGACCGGCTGCCGGACCGGCCCGCCGACCCCCTGGTCCGGGTGCCGTCCGCCGAGACCGGCCGGCTGATCGCCGAGGAGTACGCGGACGACACCGTGCACCTGTCCGGTGCCCCGCGGATCTGGCTCGTGCTCGGGGCCGAACGCGACGACCCGATCACCGCGCGGCCCACCCTGCGCCGGTTCCTCGGGGCCGAGTACCGGCGGGTCGGCATCTGGCAGCCGGAGCGGGCGACGGTAGCGCTCTACGAACGGACTCGGGCAAGCTGACCTCCATGAAGGTCCTGCTGCCCGACACCGTTGAACTCGACCCGGAACTGCCGGCCGGCACCATCGCGGTCGTCTACGACGTCCGGCGACCCGTGCCCGACGAGCACACCGACGCCGAAGTGCTCGTGGTGTGGGGCAATCCGCCGGACACGCTGAGCGACGCGGCGACCCGGCTGAAGAGCCTGCGGTGGGTGCAGACCCTCGCCGCCGGTCCGGACGCCGTGCTGGCCGCCGGCTTCGCCCCCGACGTGCTGATCACCGCCGGTCTCGGCCTGCACGACCAGACCGTCGCCGAGCACACCCTCGCCCTGGTGCTGGCCGCGGCGCGACGGCTCAACCTGCTGGTCCGGGCGCAGATCGGGCGCCGCTGGGCGGAGGAGCTGGGCGGCCTCCAGCCGGTCCGGCAGGCGAACTCGTTCCGTACGCTGCGCGACGCCAACGTGGTGATCTGGGGCTTCGGCGGCATCGCGGCGACACTCGCACCGCTGCTCACCGCCCTCGGCGCGCGGGTGACCGGGGTGGCGCGCAGTGCCGGCACCCGGCACGGCTTCCCGGTGGTCACCGAGGACGCCTTCGCCTCCCTGCTGCCGGCCACCGATGTGCTGATCTCGATCCTGCCGGCCACCCCGGCGACCGAAAAGGCCCTGAACGCCGGCGTCCTCGGCCAGCTCCCGTCGCACGCCTGGGTGGTCAATGTCGGACGCGGCAGCACCCTCGACGAGGCGGCCCTGTGCACCGCGGTCCGTTC
This sequence comes from Actinoplanes aureus, assembly GCF_015704865.1. Taxonomy (GTDB): domain Bacteria; phylum Actinomycetota; class Actinomycetes; order Mycobacteriales; family Micromonosporaceae; genus Actinoplanes; species Actinoplanes aureus. Next base: position 211,891 of record NZ_JADQTO010000006.1, read on the forward strand.
CGGCCGCCTGGCCGGCGCCGCGCTCGACGTCTTCGACACCGAGCCGCTGCCCGCCGGCTCGCCCCTCTGGGACGAGCCGAACATCATCATCAGCCCGCACGCGGCCGGCGGCCGCCCGGTCGGCGCGTCCACCCTGATCAGCGAGAACGTGGCGGCCTTCCGGGCCGGTCGCCCATTGCGCAACGTCGTCTCCTAGCGGCCTCAGGTGGAGCGCGCGCGGACGTGCAGGCGTTCACCCTGCGGGCCGAAGATGTTGAGCACCTCGGCCGGCTCCGGGCCGGGGTTGAGGATGAGATGCGGCAGGCGGGTGTCGAATTCGGCGGCCTCGCCCGGGGTGAGCACGATGTCGTGCTCACCGAGCAGCAGCCGCACCTTGCCGGAGAGGACGTAGAGCCACTCGTAGCCCTCGTGGGTCTTCTGTTCCTGGTCGCAGGCGGCCGGCGGGTCGGGTGGCAGGATCTGCTTGAAGGCCTGGAGACCGCCGGGCCGGCGGGTGAGCGGGATCCACGTGCGGCCGCCGCGCTCGATCGGGCGGGCCCGCACCCGCGGGTCGCCGGTCTCCGGTGCGTCCACCAGTTCGTCGAGCGTGACCTGGTACGCCTCGGCCAGCGGCAGCAGCAGCTCCAGCGTCGGTCTGCGCGTCCCGGACTCCAGCCGGGACAGGGTGCTCACCGAGATGCCGGTGCTCTCGGCCAGCTGGGTGAGCGTCATCTCCCGCCGTTGCCGCAGCTCCCGCAACCGGGGTCCGACGGCGGCGAGCGCACTGTCCAGGTCTTTTGCCATAACAGCAACGATAGTTGCTGTCTGGCGAGAGCGTGCGGCACGGTGGGCGGGAACGAAAGGGGAGACCAGTGGAGCAGACGTACGACGTGGTGGTGATCGGCGGCGGCGCGGCCGGACTGAGCGGGGCCCTCGCGCTGGGCCGCTCGCGGCGGTCGGTGCTCGTGGTCGACAGCGGCGAGCCGCGCAACGCTCCGGCGGCGCACATGCACAACGTTCTCGGGCACGACGGGAAATCGCCGGCCGAGCTGTACGCGGCCGGGCGGGCCGAGGTGGCCGGCTACGGCGCCGAGCTGACCGACGGCCGGGCCGAGTCCGCCGTCCGTGACGGTGACGTGTTCCGGGTGACGCTGGACGGCGGCCGGGAGGTACGCGGACGCCGGCTGCTGGTGACCACCGGGCTGGTGGACGAGCTGCCGGACGTGCCGGGACTGGCCGAGCGGTGGGGCCGGGACGTGGCGCACTGCCCGTACTGCCACGGCTGGGAACTGCGGGACCAGCGGATCGGCGTGCTGGAGTCCGGCCCGCTGAGCCTGCACCAGGCGCAGATGTGGCGGCAGATCAGCCCGCACGTGCTGTTCCTGCTGAACGGCCGGCCGGAACCCGGCCCGGAGCAGGCCGAGGAGCTGGCCGCCCGGGGCATCCCGGTGGTGGCCGAGCCGATCGCGTCGGTGGAGGTCGCCGGGGATCGCCTGACCGGGGTGCGGCTGGCGTCCGGTGACGTGGTGGCGCTGGACGCGATCGCGGTGGGCCCGCGGTTCGTGGCCCGCTCGGCGGTGCTGGAGTCCCTCGGGCTCAAGCCGGCCGACTTCGAGATGAACGGGGTCTCGCTGGGCAGCCACATCCCGGCGGACGGGATGGGAGCCACCTCGGTGCCCGGCGTCTGGGTGGCCGGCAACGTCACCAACCTCGGCGCGACCGTGGCCGCGGCGGCCGCCGCCGGGCAGATCGCCGGCGCGGCGATCAACATGGATCTGATCGCCGAGGACACCCGGGTCGCGGTGGCCGACTACCGGCACCGGATCTCGACCATCTTCGAGGAGGAGGCCTGGGAGGAGCGGTACCGCGGCAAGCCGGCGGTGTGGAGCGGCCGGCCGAACCCGCAGCTGGTGGCGGAGGCGGAGGGCCTGACCGCCGGGCGCGCCCTGGACGTCGGCTGCGGCGAGGGCGCGGACGCGGTCTGGCTGGCACGTCGGGGCTGGCAGGTGACCGCAGTGGACATCTCGACGGTCGCGCTGGACCGGGCGGCCAGGCACGCCGCCGACGCCGGGGTGGCCGGGCAGGTCACCTTCCAGCACGCCGATCTGCGCCGGGAGGCACCGGAGCAGCGCGCGTACGATCTGGTCTCCGCGCAGTTCATGCACCTGCCGCCGGCGGCGCGGCGCGAGCTGTACGCCCACCTGGCCGGCGCCGTGGCGCCCGGCGGCACGCTGCTGATCGTCGGCCACCACCCGTCGGATCTGGCCTCCGGTGCCGGCCGGATGCACTTCCCGGAGATGCTGTTCACGGCCGAGGAGATCGCGGAATCGCTGGACTCCGGCGACTGGGAGGTGCTCGTGACGGACGCCCGGCCACGCCCGTCCACCGATCCGGACGGCCGGCCGATCACCATCCGCGACGCCGTCCTGGTCGCCCGCCGCCGCGTCTGACGCGACCCGCCCTCGGCGGGCCGCGAACGGGACGAGGGCCGCGCCGTGAGCGCCGGGACAGCGGGGCTGTGCGGGTGATATGGGCGAATCGCCCGCATGGCCCCGGTCACCTTGCTGGAATGGGCACATGCGGCCGGATGATGCTGATGGACACACCGGCCCGGGTGACGACGCCCGGGCGGCGCTCGCGGCCTGGCGCGACGGGATCGCCGGCGCCGGCGCCGCCAACCGCCTCCTCGATCTGCCCCGAGGCGGTGCCGACCTGGTCGAGATCGTCGCCCCCGACCCGTCCGGCGTCGTCGAGGCGTTGCGGCAGGGACGGGACTGCGCGCTGACCGGGCCGGGAGGCAAGGCGAAACAGCGGGACAGCCTGCGTACCGAGCTGGCCGACGAGGTGCTGCATCCGCTGCTGCGCCGGCTGCGCCGGCACACCGACCAGGAGCAGGCCGACCGTGGGGTCGACGTGCTGCACCTGGCGGTCGGCCTGCTGCACTGGGAGGACCCGGACGGCACCGGGTACGCGAGCCCGCTGCTGCTCCTGCCGGTCGACCTGGTCGCGCTCGGCCCGGACGACGTGCCACGGCTGCGGGCCGGCGCCGGTGATCCGTCGGTCAACCCGGCGCTGGCCGCCCGGCTGCGGCGCTCCGGCGTCGAGCTGCCGCGGGTGGACGCGCTGGCCGGGCTCGACCCGGCCGCCCTGCGCGCCCGGGTGGACGCCGCGATCGCCGGGCGCCCCGGCTGGCGTACCGCCGACGTCGTCGTGCTGGCCCGGCTCGACCCGGCGACCGAGGCGATCCGTGACGATCTGCTGGTCAACGAGGAACTGATCGCCGAACACCCGGTGGTCCGCGCGCTGGCCGCCGCCGACGGTACGGCCGGCGCGTTCACCTTCGAGTCGCTCACCCCGGCCGAGATCGACGTGCTGGCGCCGCCGGACGACATGCCGCTGGTGCTGGAGGCCGACGCGGGACAGCGGGCCTGCGTCGCCGCCGCCCTGGAGGGACACAGCTTCGTGGTCGACGGGCCGCCCGGCACCGGCAAGTCGCAGACCGCCGCCAACATGATCGCCGCGCTGGCGCACGCCGGGAAGCGGGTGCTGTTCGTCTCCGAGAAGGCCGTCGCCCTGGACTCCGTTCAGCAGCGGCTCGCCGCCGTCGGCCTCGGCAACTACCTGCTCGACCTGCACGGCGCGAAGGCCGCCCGGAAGCCGGTGGCGGGTGCCCTCGCCGCGGCCCTGGAGGCGGTGCCGCTGCCGGCGTCCCGGATGGACGAGACCGATCGCGACCTGCTCCGGGATCGGCGGGCGCGGCTCAACGCGTACGCCGAAGCGGTTCTCGAGGTCCGCGACCCGCTCGGCCGCAGCCTGCACGACGTGATCGGCGAACTGGCTCGGCTCGCCGACGTGCCGGAGGCACCGGCGCCCGGGTTGCAGGCCGGCGCGCTGACCGAGGCCGCGCTGGAGCGGATCCACGAGGCCACCGGCCGTCTCGCCCAGGCCTGGCGGCCGGCCACCGAGCGCAGCGGCTACCGCTGGCGTGAGGTGGCCGAGCGGGAGTCGCTCGACGACGCCCTGTTCCTGGCCCAGCTCACCCTCGAGGACCTGGCCGAGGCGGCCGCGCCGAACGCCGCCCTGGCCGCCGCGTTCCACGTGCGCCTGCCGGCCGACGCGGCCGCGCTCTCGGAACTCGCCGCGCACGCCACCCGCCGTCCGGCGGAGGTCGCCGACAGCTGGCTCACCGGGCCCACGCTGCGGCCGGTCCGGCAGGCCGCCGACGACCTGGCCGAGCAGGTGGAGGCGGTACGCCAGGCCGTCGACCACGTGCAGACCCGGATCGGCGTCGCGTTCGAGGCCCTCGCCGGGCCACTGGAGTCGGAGGACGTCCCCGAACCGCCACGGCTCGACCCGCCCGCGGTCCGCCTGGAGCCGCTGACCGCCGCCGAGGCCAAGGCCCTCGCCGGCCGGTTCGCCGCCGACGCCGACGAACTGGAGCACCAGCAGCGCAACCTGGACCGGGTGACCACCCGGCTCGGCCTGCCCGACGTGGTCACCTTCTCCGACGTCGAGCTCGTGCACCTGGTCGCCGAACTCGGCGGCCGCACGGACAAGCCGGAGCCGGCCTGGTTCGCGCCCGGCGCGCAGAGCGCCGTGCACAACGCGGCCGCGTCGCTGCGCCGGCACGTGGAGGCGGTCACCGCCGCCCGGGCCGAAGCGCGGGATCTCTACACCGACGCGGTGCTCCACGAGCCGGTGGACGACCTGGCCGAGCGGTTCGCCACCGTGCACCGGGGGGCCCGGAAACTGCTCGCACCGCACCGCCGGGACAAGGAGACGGTGGCCGGGCTGGCGGCGCCGGGGATCGGCGTGGAGGAGGCCGTCGCCAACCTGCACCTCGCGGTGGCGTGGCGGCGGGCGTACGAGGGGCTGCTGGCGGCCGAGAAGCAGCACGCCGGACACCTCGGGCACTACTGGAAGCGGCTGGACACCGACTTCCCGGCGATCGGCCGGGCCCTGCAGACGGTCGACGAGGCGCTGCGGGTCACCCCGCCGGAGGCGCTGCCCGCGGTCGTCGAGTACGTCAGCACCCGGCACGCCGACGACCGGCTGCGCCAGACGGTCACCGAGGCGCGTGACGTGTTCCGGCACTGGCGGTCCACGCTGCGCCCGGAACCCGAGCCGGCCGCCCGCCCGGAACTCGGTCAGGGCAGCGTGCAGGCCGCCGTCACCTGGATGCGTGCCCAGCTCGCGCCGCTGCGCGCGGTGGCGGCACTGCTCCAGCAACTGGACGACGCGCTGGGCCGGGAACTGAACGCCACCGAGGCCGGGACGGTACTCGCCGCCCGGCGCGCCGCGATCGAGGCCGAGGAGGCGTTCGCCGCGGCCGGCCCGATCTACGAGTCCATCCTGGGGCCGGTGTACCGGGGGCGGAACACCGACCAGCGGGCCCTGGCCGAGGCGATCGAGTGGGCGGCGCGGGCCCGGGCCCTGCGTACCGGCACGGACGCCGCGCTCACCAGCGAGCAGGCGCAGGCCCTGGCCGCCGGTCGCCCGGCCGCCGACCTGAGGCCGCTCATCGAGGCGTGGGAGGATGCCCGGGGGCGGATCATCGACGCGTTCGGCCCGGCCCGGCAGGTCCGCCTGGCCACCGCGCTGGATCGCTACGAGACCGCCCGGGACCTGCTGCGTGACCTGCGCGACGACGCGGGCGGGCAGCAGGAGTGGTTCGACTACCTGGCCGCCCGCGAGGTGCTCACCGGGTACGGCCTGGACACCGCCGTCGACTACTGCGCCGACCACGGCATGCCGGCCCGGCGGGTGGGCGACGTGGTCGCGCGGACCGCGTACCGGGCCTGGGTGGACGAGGTGATCGCGGCTGACGAGCGGCTCCAGCCGCTGGCCGCGGCCGAGCGTGCCGAGCTGGTCGACGAGTTCCGCCGCCTGGACGCCGACCTGCTCCAGGACGCGGCGGCGGCCGTGATCGGCGCGGTCGACGCCCACCGCCCGGCCGTCACCGCCGACGGCGGCCCCGCCCTGATCCGGGCCGAGGGGCTCAAGGCGTCCGGCCATCTGCCGGTCCGCGAGCTGTTCGCCGGGGCCTGGGAGACGGTGGCCGCGCTCAAGCCGTGCTTCGTGATGCCGCCCGCCGCGGTCAGCCGGCTGCTGCCCGCCGAGGCGCGGTTCGACGTCGTGATCATCGACGAGGCGTCCCGGATGACCCCGGCCGCCGCGGCCGCGTGTGCCTATCGGGGCACGTCGCTGGTCGTGATCGGCGACGACGCGCAGCTACCGCCGGCCGGCGACCAGCCGTCCGTGCTGGTGGTGGCGAACGACTGCGGCGCCTTCTCCCGCCTCTGCCTGACCTGGCACTACCGCAGCCGGCACGAGAGCCTGATCCGGTTCGCCAACGATGCCTTCTACCAGGGCCGGTTGATCACCTTCCCGGGCGCGCACCCGGTGGGCGAGGACATCGGCGTGCGGCTCTACCCGGCCGGGGACGCGGCCGCCGAGGCGGAACTCGTCGCCACCCGGGTGATCCACCACCTCACCACCCGGCCCACGCTCTCGCTCGGCGTGGTCACCCTCACCGCGGCTCAGGCGGACACGGTCGCCGACGCCGTCGAGGTGGCCCTGGCCGGCCGTCCCGACCTGGAGGGCTCGCTCGGCGGCTTCTCGGTCCGGTGCGCCGAGGCCGCGCAGGGCGACGAACGCGACGTGGTGATCCTCTCCACCGGCGCCGGCCTGGCCGCAGCCGGCGGGCCGGCCGGAGCGCGCCGGCTCGACGTGGCGATCACCCGGGCCCGCCAGCGGATCGAGGTGGTCACCGGCATCCCGGCCGGCGGGCGCGAGGAGCCCGCAGGGGAGGGCGAGAGCCGGCTCGTCGCGTACCTCGACTTCGCCGAACGCGCGGGCGACGGCGACGCCGGCGGCGAACCTCGCGGCCCGGCCACCTCCTTCGAGGACTCCGTCCTCGACACCGTGCGTGGCTGGGGCTATCAGGCGGACGCCCAGGTGGGCTCCGGTCGATGCCGCATCGAGATCGCGGTACGCCGGGACGTCGGCCCCTACGCACTCGGCATCCGCTGCGACGGCCCCGGATACCAGCTCTCGCCGGTGGCCAGGGACCGGGACCGGGTGCACGACCAGGTGCTGCACGGCCTGGGCTGGCATCTGCACCGGATGTGGAGCGTCGCCTGGTATCACGACCGGACCGGCGAGGAGGCCCGCCTGCGCGTCGCGATCGAGAACGCCCTGGCCACGCCGGACGTGTTCGCCGCACCCGACGAGGAGCAGCTCTCCGTGCGTCCGGCGCAGGTCCCGGAGTGGGCGCTGCCGTACGAGCGGGCCCAGGTGGAGCCGCTGCCCGACTCCGCCCGCGTCAACGACGGCGTGGCCCGGGAGCTGCTGATCCGCACGGTCGGGCGGATCGCCGAGGTGGAGGGCCCGGTGCACATGGCGACCGTGATCCACCGGATCCGCGACGCCTGGCGGATCAACCGGGTCACCCAGCCGATCCGCACCGCGATCGAGGAGGCGGTCCGGCAGTCCGGCGCCGGTTTCGACGGGACCTTCGTGACCGCGGCCGACGCGCCGATCCCGGCGGTACGCGTACCCGGCGACGGGGTGACCCGCAAACCGGACCACATCGCCGACTCCGAGCTGCAGCTGGCCCTGGAGTACCTGGTGCTGGACGCCGGCCTGGTGGAGGGCGAGGACCTGCTGGCCGCCGCCGGCCGGTTGTTCGGGTGGAGCGGTAACAAGGCCGGTACGGCGCGGCTCGCCGAGATGCTGGACGACCTGGTGTCGGCGGGCCGCCTCATCGCGCACCGCAACGGGCTGATCGCCGCACCAGCCGACGACGACCTGCTGGATCTGCCGGACCCGGCGACGCTGCCGCACCGGGCCGACGCCGGGGCCCGCCGGCCGGCCGCGGAGCAGGTGAGCCGCTGAGGATCACCGGACGTAGTCGGCGTGCGGGACCGCGACCGGCCACAGTTCGTCGCGCACCCGCCGGCAGTGCGCGACGATCTCCCGGTCCTGGGTCGCCGCGCCACCGGCGAACGACCCGTCCGCGGCGAACAGGGTGAACACCACCCGGGTGCGGTCGAAGAGCCAGAAGTCGTCGGCGGCCAGGGCCAGCCCGTTCACCGCGTCCCGGCGGAGCCAGCGGATGTCCTCGCCGGCCTGGATGTTCAGCGCCGAGATGGTCAGCAGCCATCGGGTGTAGTCGCCGTGCGGCACCGAGACGACCCGCAGGCGCTCCACCCGGCGGCCGGCCGCGGTCGCCCCGCGGATCAGGTCCAGCCAGGGCTTCTGCCACGCGTAGTCGTCCGGTTCACCGGCCAGGAAGCGGCGGATCGGCTCGGACTCCTCGGGCAGGTCGTACTCGTCGGAGACCTCCAGGTGGAACGCGGAGGACTCGAACGTCTGGAACAGCTCGTCGAACGCTCCGTTCAGCAGTAGTCGCATCCCGGAACCTCCCACACCGATCAATACACCGCGTATCACGATGGTCACTATCGGTGCGGGAGGTCTAGCCGTTGGCGCGAAAACGTGCAAGTTGCGGAAAACTCGAGATCAACCGTTGCGCCACTCGTCGTCCGGCAGGTGCGAACCGGCCTGCGGGCCCATCAGCAGCATGCCGCCGTCGATCACCCAGGACGATCCGGTGACGTACGCCGCGTCCGGCCCGGCGAGCATCGCCACCACCGCGGCGACCTCGTTCGCGTCGCCCGGACGGCCCACCGGCACCCCCGGCCGCTTCACCGTGTGCGGGTCGACGTCCTCGTTGCCGGTCATCGGGGTCGCGATCTCACCCGGCGCCACCGCGTTGACCGTGATCCCGGCGGCCGCCAGCTCCTGGGCCATCACCTTGGTGAGCAGGCCGAGCCCGCCCTTCGCCGCGCAGTACGCGCCCGAACCGACCCGGGGCGCGTGCTCGTGCACGCTGGTGATGTTGATGATCCGGCCGCCCCGGCCGGCCCGCAGCATCCGGCGGGCGGCGCGCTGTGCACAGAGGAACGGGCCGTCCAGATCGACGGCGAGGACCTCACGCCACTGGTCGTACCCGGTGTCGACGACCGGGGTGGAGATCCCGGTGCCGGCGCAGTTCACCAGCACGCCCAGGCCGCCGAGCGCCTCGGCCAGGTCGTCGATCACGTCGGCGGCCTGCGGCAGGCGGGACAGGTCGATCTGGCGTACCTCGGCGGTGCGGCCGGTCTCGCGTACCTTGACCGCGGTCTCCTCGGCGCCGGCCTTGTCGGACCGGTAGGTGATGCCCACGTCGAACCCGGCCTTGGCCAGCGCGACAGCGCTGGCCTCGCCGATACCCGAGTCCGAGCCGGTCACGATCGCGATGCGGTCATAGCTGTCGAAGCGCATGCGCCGTGGTTACCCCGTCAGCGGATCTGCATGCCGGAGATGGCGCGGGCGATGACCAGCCGCTGGATCTCCGAGGTCCCCTCGAAAATGGTGTAGATCTTGGCGTCCCGGAACATCCGCTCCACCGGGTGGTCCCGGAGGTAGCCGGCGCCGCCGAGGATCTGCACCGCCTTCTCGGTGACCGCGACGGCCACCTCGCCGGCCTTCAGCTTCGACATCGAGCCCTCACCGGCGGTGAACGGCCGGTCGCTGCGGCCCATCCACGCGGCCCGCCACACCAGCAGGCGGGCGGCGTCGATCTCCATCCGCATGTCGGCGAGGGCGAAGGCGATCGCCTGGTTCTCGATGATCGGACGGCCGAACTGGACCCGGGTCTTCGCGTACTCCAGGGCGTACTCGTACGCCGCCCGGGCGATGCCGATCGCCTGCGCGCCCACCGCGGGCCGGGACAGCTCGAAGGTACGCATCGCGGCCTGTTTGGTTGCCCGCTGCCCCTCCCGGGCCTTCGCGAGGCGCCGGTCCAGGGTCTCCTTGCCGCCGAGCAGGCAGCTGCCCGGCACCCGCACGTCGTCGAGGAAGACGTCCGCGGTGTGCGAGGCGCGCAGGCCGAGCTTCTTCAGCTTCTTCGTGCCGGCCAGGCCCTTCGTGCCCGGCGGGACGATGAACGCCGCCTGCCCGCGGGATCCCAGCGACGGGTCGACGCTGGCGGTGACCACGTGCACGTTCGCGATGCCGCCGTTCGTCGCGTACGCCTTCTGCCCGCTGAGCACCCACTCGTCGGTCGCCTCGTGGTAGACCGCCCGGGTCCGCATCGACGCCACGTCCGACCCGGCCTCCGGCTCGGTGCTGCAGAACGCCGCCACCTTCGGATCGCCGGCGTCGCCGAAGCACTGCGGCACCCACTCGACGAGCTGGTCCGGCGTACCGGAGCCGTAGATCGCGGCGACCGCGAGCGAGGTGCCGGAGATCGCCATGCCGATCCCGCCGTCACCCCAGAAGAGCTCCTCGTTGGCCACCGGCAGGGACAGCCCACTCGTGTCGGACCAGGTGTTTACCAGGAACTCGAAGCCGTAGAGCCCGATCTTCGCCGCCTCCTGAAGGACGGGCCAGGGTGTCTCCTCGCGCTCGTCCCACTCGGCGGCGGCGGGCCGGATCACCGACTCGGCGAAGCCGTGCACCCACTCGCGCAGGTCTTGTTGTTCTTCGTTGAGGTCGAGCCAGAACTCCACGGCGGATCAGCCCTTCCGGCGGCTGGTTAACTCGCCGGTAACTTTAGGAGTGCGCCGCCTCACTGACAAGCCCGTCGATGTGCAGACGATTCGACCGGACCGCGAACTGCCAGCCCGCACCGGTCCGGGCCGCGGTGAACGTGACCCTCGCCGGCAGCAGGACCGGCTGCTTGAAGGTCACGTCGACCGAGTAGGCCTCCGGGAGGCGACCCTCCAGAGCCGCCAGCGACCGGGCCTTGGTCCACATGCCGTGGGCGATCGGGCGGGGGAAGCCGAAGAGCCGGGCACCCAGGCGGGACGTGTGGATCGGGTTGCGGTCGCCGGAGACGGCGGCGTAATCGCTGCCGACCCGGGCCGGCACCCGCCAGACCGCGCCGCCGGGCAGGGCGGCGGGCTCGGCCGGGCGGTCGCCCTTGGCCGCGGCCGGGCCCGAGATGCGCAGGTACGTCGAAACGCCACGCCAAACCTCCTCGCCGTCCACCGAGGCCGTGGCGATGGCGTCGAACTGGCGGCCACGCGGGTGATCGCGCAGGTCGGCGACGCGGACGGACAGGTCCAGGGGAGTGTCCGCGGAGAGGGGACGGCGCACCGTGATCCGGTTGGTCACGTGCACCAGGCCGATCAGCGGGAGCGGGAAGTCCGGCGCCGTCATCAGCCGCATGGCGAGCGGGAACGCCAGCACGTGCGGGTACGTGGCGGGCAGCGTGTCGGAGAGGCGGAAGCCGCACACCCGGTCGTAGACCGCCAGGTGGGAGCGGTCCACGACCACGCCGCGCTGCACCATCTCCATGTCGGGCAGAGCGGCGCCCCGCCGGGTGCCGGGCAGCAGGCCGAGGACGGCCCGCGCGTAGGCGGCTCCGGTGCCCGGCCCGGAACTCAGCTCGACGACCGCGACCATGTCACGCCCCCAGCAGGCTCTGGCCGCAGACGCGGACCACGTTGCCGGTGATGGTCGCCGAACCCGGCGAGGCGAACCAGGCGATGGTCTCCGCCACGTCGATCGGCAGGCCGCCCTGCGACATGCTGTTCAGCCGCCGCCCGGCCTCGCGCAGCCCGAGCGGCATCTTCGCGGTCATCGCCGTCTCGATGAAGCCGGGCGCCACCGCGTTGATCGTGATACCGCGTTCCAGCAGCGCCGGAGCGTGCGACTGGACCAGGCCGATCACGCCGGCCTTGCTCGTCGCGTAGTTGGTCTGACCCCGGTTCCCGGCGATGCCGGCGATCGAGGCGACCCCGACGACGCGGCCGCCGGGCGGGATCAGGCCGCGTTCCAGCAGCAGGTCGTTGACCCGTTCCGGAGCGGTCAGGTTGACGCCGAGCACCGAGTCCCAGCGGGAGTCGTCCATCCGCGCGATGGTCTTGTCCCGGGTGATCCCGGCGTTGTGCACCAGGATGTCCACCCCGGCGTGCGGTCCGGCGGCCAGATAGCCGGCCAGCCGTTCCGGCGCGTCGGCCGTGGTCAGGTCCAGCTGGAGCGCCCGCCCGCGGGTCTGGTTCGCCACGTCGGCGAGCGCGTCGCCGGCGGCCGGCACGTCCAGGGCGATCACGTCGGCGCCGTCGCGGGCCAGGGTGCGCGCGATGGCCGCGCCGATGCCCCGGGCCGCGCCGGTGACCAGCGCGAGCTTGCCGTCGAGCGGGCGCTCCCAGTCGGCCGGCGCGGGCGCGTGGCCGGCGCCCACCCGGATCACCTGGCCGGAGACGTACGCCGAGCGGCCGCTCAGCAGGAACCGCAGGGTGGACTCGAGCGCCGCCTCGCCGCCGGGTGCCACGTAGACGAGCTGGGCGGTGACGCCGCGCCCGAACTCCTTGCCGATGCTGCGGGTGAGACCTTCGAGCGCCCGCTGCGCGGTCGCCTCCTTCGGCCCGGCGGTGGCTTCCGGTGGGGTGCCCAGCACGATCACGCGGCCGGAGACGTTCAGGGAGCGGGCGTACGGGTGGAAGAAGTCGAAGAGGGCCCGGAGCTGTGTGGAGTCCCCGATCCCGGTCGCGTCGAAGACGAGTGCGCCGTACCGCGCGCCGTCGGAGCCCGCGTCGGTGACCTCGGTGCCGGCCGCCTCCACCAGCTTGCGGACCGGCTCGGCGAGCCGGCCGCCGGGCGCCGCGCCGAGCAGCACCGGCCCGGTGGTCAGCGGATCCCCGGGCTGGAAGCGGCGCAGCCGGGGCGGATCAGGCAGCCCGAGGCGCTTGACCACGGTCCGGCCGAGACCGGAGTTGGCGAAGTTCGCGTACCTGTCAGCCATGCGAGTAGCCTACCGGTGAGTAGCTTCGATGCCGTCGATGTGGAGGATAGTCGTGCCGAACGTGCGCCGTGTTGCTGTCTTGGGCGGGAACCGGATCCCGTTCGCCCGCTCCAACAGCCGGTACGCCCGGGCCTCGAACCAGGACATGCTCACCGCCGCCCTGGACGGGCTGATCGCCCGGTTCGGCCTGGCCGGCGAGCAGCTCGGCGAGGTGGTGGCCGGTGCGGTGCTCAAGCACTCCCGCGACTTCAACCTGACCCGTGAGGTGGTGCTCGGCTCCCGGCTCGATCCGCGCACCCCGGCGTACGACATCCAGCAGGCCTGCGGCACCGGCCTGGAAGCGGCCATCCTGGTCGCCAACAAGATCGCGCTCGGCCAGATCGACTCCGGTGTTGCCGGTGGCGTGGACACCACCTCCGACGCGCCGCTGCAGCTCAACGAGGACATGCGCCGGGCCCTGCTGGACCTGAACCGGGCCCGCTCGCTCGGCGACCGGCTGAAGGCCGTCGCGAGACTGCGCCCGCAGCAGGCGTTCAAGCCGGAGCTGCCGCGCAACGCCGAGCCGCGGACCGGCCTGTCGATGGGCGAGCACGCGGCGGTCACCGCGCTGCGCTGGCACATCGACCGGGCGGCACAGGACGGGCTGGCCCTCACGTCGCACCAGCGGCTCGCGGCGGCGTACGAAAGCGGGTTCTTCGACGATCTCCTGACCCCCTACCTGGGGCTGACCCGCGACCAGAACCTGCGCGCCGACTCCAGCCTGGAGAAACTCGCCAAGCTCAAGCCGGTGTACGGCACGGAGAACGCGACGATGACCGCGGGCAACTCCACCCCGCTTACCGACGGCGCCTCCACCGTGCTGCTGGCCTCCGACGAGTGGGCCGAGGCGCGTTCGCTGCCGGTGCTGGCCTACTTCGCCGACTCGGAGACCGCCGCCGTCGACTACGTGCACGGCGACGAGGGTCTGCTGATGGCCCCGGCGTACGCGGTGCCGCGGATGCTCGCCCGCAACGGCCTGACGTTGCAGGACTTCGACTACTACGAGATCCACGAGGCGTTCGCGTCGCAGGTGCTGTCCACCCTGGCCGCCTGGGAGTCGCCGGAGTTCTGCAAGGAGAAGCTGGGCCTGGACGCCCCGCTCGGCTCGATCGACCGCGCCAAGCTCAACGTCAACGGCTCGTCCCTGGCGGCCGGCCACCCGTTCGCCGCGACCGGCGGCCGGATCGTGGCCTCGCTGGCCAAGCTGCTCGCCCAGAAGGGCGCGGGCCGCGGCCTGATCTCCATCTGCGCCGCCGGCGGCCAGGGCGTAGTGGCCATCCTGGAGCGCTAGCCAGCCCAGCGCCGTTGCTGCCTCACCGCCCCCGAGGCAGCACCCGTGTTGGACCCAAGCATGTTGGCCCAACGCGGGTGCTGGCTCGCTGGGGCTGAGGCAGCGCCCGCGTTGGGCCTGAGCGCGGCGCGGGTCAGGCGGCGGCGCAGGTGGGCGTACCGGAAGGGGCTGTGCCGGTGCCCTGGAAGCCGAACTCCGTGCTCTGCCCGGCCGCGACGCGGCCGTTGTAGCTCACGTTGCTGAAGGTGACCGCACCGCTGGTGCCGCTCGCCGACGCGTTCCAGGTGTTGGTGACCGCGCCGGGCACCGTGACGCTGACCCGCCAGCCGGTCAGCGCGGACGAGCCCGCGGTGACCTTCACGGTGGTGACGAAGCCGCCGGTCCAGGCGTTCACGCTGGTCGTCGCGGAGCAGGAGCCCGGGGTGGTCGGGCCGCTCGGCGACGGCGAAGAAGGCGAGGACGGCGACGGTGACGAGGGCGACGGCGAGGACGGCGACGACGGGGTGGTGCCGCCGTTGAGGGCGCTCAGCACCGCGTTGTACGCCGGCTTCGGGTTGCCGCTGCCGTCGAAGAGCAGCGGGGTACCGCTGGCCCGCCAGGAGTCGGTGTCCCGGATGCCCCACACGGTGATGCCGTTGCAGCGGGCGACGGCGAGGCAGTCCTTGACCACGTTGCCGTACGTGGTGGCCTGGGTGGTGCCGGAGCCTTCGATGTCGAGCTCGGTGATCTGCACGTCGACGCCGAGGGCGGCGAAGTTCTCCAGCGTGGTGCGGTAGTTGCTCGGGTACGGCGAGCCGCTGTTGAAGTGCGACTGCAGACCGACGCAGTCGATCGGCACGCCACGCGCCTTGAAGTCCCGGACCATGTTGTAGACGGCCTGCGTCTTGGCCCAGCTCCAGTTGTCGGTGTTGTAGTCGTTGTAGCAGAGCTTGGCGGCCGGGTCGGCGGTACGCGCGGTCCGGAACGCGTCCTCGATCCAGTCGTTGCCGGTGCGCTGCAGGTTGGAGTCGCGGCGGCCGCCGTTGCTGTCGTCGAACGCCTCGTTCACCACGTCCCAGGCGTAGATCTTGCCCTTGTAGTGGGTCATGACCTGGGTGATGTGGTTCTTCATCGCGTTGCGCAGTGCGGTGCCGCTGAGGTTCTGCATCCAGCCGGGCTGCTGCGAGTGCCAGGCCAGCGTGTGGCCGCGGACCTTGGCGCCGATCTCGTTGGCGCGGGTGATCAGCCGGTCGGCGGTGGTGAAGTTGAACTGGTTCTGCTGCGGCTCGAGAGCGTCGATCTTCATCTCGTTCTCGGCCGTGAGCATGTTGAACTCGCGGTTGAGGATGCTCGAATAGGTCGAGTCGCTCAGCTTGTTGATCGCCACCGCGGTGCCGAAGTAACGGCCCTTCTCGGCAGCGGCCGCGCCGAGGGTCGACGCCGCGCTCGCGGATGGGGACAGGACGAGGAACGAACCTGCCGCGACGAGGCCGGCGGCCAGCGCGACGAGGACGGTACGGGGACGGGTCATGACGGTCTGCCTTCGGTCCAGTCGACTCGGGGCATCGACGGATGGCTCTGGACGGCCGAAACTTTAGTAATCCGTCCCGTGATCCACCAAGGTCAAATTGTCCTTTCTCCCCGGTAATGATGAGGATGGGAGCGCGCCCATATCGCCAGGCGGCTCCGAAAGTTTCGGAATCTCACTCGGCGGAAGCCAAAGCCTCGGCGATCGCGGTGACCGCGGCGGAGGCGTCGTCGCCCTCCGCGTGCACGGTGACCGTGCTGCCGGCATCGGCGCCGAGCGACATCAGCCGCAGGGCGCTGCGGGCGCTCGCTGACTTCTCGCCGTACCGGATCTCGATCGTCGCGGTGAAGCCGGCGGCGGCCCGCACCACCTCGCCCGCCGGCCGGGCGTGCAGGGCCGCGGGGAGGACGACGGTGGCCTCAGAATTTGGGGACATCGCGGGCCTCCCGGGCGGCGCCGGCGACGGTCGCCAGGTCGGCGCCGGTCGAGGCGAGCACCGCGGCGGCGACCGCGCCCTCTACGAACGGCGCGTCCACCAGGAGCGGGCCGGGCGGCAGATCCTCCAGGACGGTCCTCGCGGTCAGCACCGCACTGCCCAGGTCGGCCAGCACGAGCACGCCCGCACCGGCGTCGGCCCGGCGCACGGCGGCCTCGATGAGAGCGGCGCTGGTGCCGAGATCACCGTCCTCGGTGCCGGCGGCCGGCTCTATCCGTACCTCCTCGGTCGCGACCTGCCGCAGCAGGTCGCGCAGGCCGAGGGCCAGTTTCTCGCTGTGCGACACCAGCACGATCCCTACGAGTGCCATGACTGTGGATGTTAGTCAGTTGCGGGCGGGTCACATGGTCTCCACCGTCGCGAACAAGGTTCACAGAAAGTCTTGGCCGAATCGCCCAGCGCGACAATGCTGGGGTCGAGGCACCGTCGCCCCTGGAAGGAGCCGGTCGTGAAGAAGTTCATCAACGATCCCGCCGATGTGGTGGCCGAGGCGCTCGCCGGGCTGGCCGCCGCCCACCCCGACGATCTGCGCGTGGACGTCTCGGAGCAGTACATCGCCCGGGCCGACGCGCCCCGCGGTGGCAAGGTCGCACTGGTGTCCGGTGGCGGTTCCGGTCACGAGCCGCTGCACGGCGGCTTCGTCGGCACCGGGATGCTCGACGCCGCCTGTCCCGGCGAGGTCTTCACCTCCCCGGTGCCGGACCAGATTCTCGCCGCGACCAAGGCCGTCGACGGTGGCGCCGGCGTGGTGCACGTGGTGAAGAACTACACCGGCGACGTGATGAACTTCCAGCTCGCCGCGGAGCTCGCCGCCGACGAGGGTATCGCCGTGGAGACGGTGCTGGTCGACGACGACGTGGCGGTGGAGAACTCGACGTGGACGGCGGGCCGGCGCGGCACCGGCGCCACCCTGCTGGTGGAGAAGATCGCCGGCGCGCGCGCCGAGGAGGGCGGCAAGCTCGCCGAGGTCGCGGCGATCGGGCGCGAGGTCAACACCGCTTCCGCCTCTTTCGCGTACGCGCTGACCGCCGGCACCACCCCCGCCGCGGGCCGTCCCGGGTTCGACCTGCCGGAGGACGAGATCGAGGTCGGCGTCGGCATCCACGGCGAACCGGGCCGCCGCCGGGAGAAGCTGCGCCCGGCGAGGGAACTGGTCCGCTCCGCCCTCGACGCCATCCTCGAGGC
This sequence comes from Actinoplanes aureus, assembly GCF_015704865.1. Lineage (GTDB taxonomy): Bacteria > Actinomycetota > Actinomycetes > Mycobacteriales > Micromonosporaceae > Actinoplanes > Actinoplanes aureus. The sequence goes on from NZ_JADQTO010000006.1 coordinate 229,184, forward strand.
CAAGCCGGTGAACGACGGTGACCAGGTGATCGTGCTGGTGAACGGCCTGGGCGGCACCCCGCTGCTGGAGCTCTACCTGGTCTACGGTGAGGTCGCCACGGTGCTGGCCGAGCGCGGCGTGCGGGTCGCCCGCCGGCTGGTCGGCAACTACGTGACAAGCCTGGACATGGCCGGGATGTCGCTGACCGTCACCCGGGTCACCGACGAGATGATCCGGCTCTGGGACGCCCCGGTGCGTACCCCCGGCCTGCGCTGGGGCGCGTGACGTGGACGTCGCGCTCGCCCTCGCCTGGCTGCGCGCCTCGGCCGGTGCCGTCGCCGCCGAGTCCGACCGGCTCACCCGGCTGGACTCGGCGATCGGCGACGGCGACCACGGGGTGAACATGAACCGGGGCTTCGCCGCCGTCGTGGCCGCTCTGGACGCCACCCCGCCGGACGCGGTGGGCGCCCTGTTCGTCAAGGCCGGCGGGACACTGATCTCCAAAGTGGGCGGCGCGTCGGGCCCGCTCTACGGCAGCGCACTGCGAGCCCTCGGCAAGGCGTTGCCGCCCGGGCCGGAGGTGGAGCTCGCGGCGCTGGCCGGTGGGCTCGAGGCGGGCCTGGAGGCGGTGCGCAAACTGGGCGGGGCGGAACCGGGAGACAAGACCATCGTGGACGCGTACCGTCCGGCGCTCGACGCCTTCGAGGAAGCGGTGGCCGGCGGCGCGGATCTCGCCGGGGCCGCCGCGGCGGCCGCCCGGGCGGCGGACGAGGGCGCCCGCGCCACCACGGCGATGCAGGCCCGCAAGGGCCGCGCCTCCTACCTGGGCGAGCGCAGTATCGGCCACCAGGACCCCGGCGCCACCTCCACCGCGTTGATCTTCAAGGCGCTCGCCGACGTCACCGCATGACGAAAATGTGACGGCGAAGCACTGGTGGGGCCAACGAGCCTCCCGAGTCTCGCCGAGCCTGCCCTCCAGAGGGTGTCACCGGCCGACAATCACCTAGAGAGGCTCAGTCCCGCATCACCGGTTCCTCAAGCTCGCCGACGCGGTGCCGATCCTGCGGCCGTAGCGAGCGAACTCGGTGTAGAGGAGAGCATGGGAATGGGCTTCAGTGGGTTGTTCGACAACCGGTCCCTGCGGACGAAGATCGGTGCGGCCGCGATGACGGCGACGGTGAGCGGTCTGCTCGTCGGCGGTCTGGCCATCAACACGGTTGACAACCTCAACGAGGAGTCCGCCACGGCCCAGCGCCAATCGCTGGCGATCGAAGGGGCGGTCGGCGCGTACAGCACGAACATCGAGGCGTTCAGCGGCGGCATCTCCTCGCAACAGCTCTACCCGGCCATCAGCGGCCAGATCCAGCAGGGCATGGCGGCGAACCAGAAGGCGATCACCGAGGCGCTCACCACCCTGGCGAACACCCTGCCGGGCGACGCCACCGTGGCCAAGGCGAAGAAGGACTGGGAGGCGTACCTCGCGTTCATCGGCGCGACCAAGGGCTCCTCGGCCTCGCCCGAGGAGCTCGCCGAGGGACTGAAGACGTACACCGCGTTGCGCGCCGAGCTCACCGAGGACCAGGCGGCCCTCAAGGCGCGCGCCATGCAGCTCGCCGAGCAGAGCATCACCGATGCCGAGGAGGCCGGTACCCGGGCCACCTGGACCATCGGCCTGCTGCTCGGCGCCGGCGTGCTGCTCAGCCTGCTCATCGGCTTCCGGGTGGCGTCGCGGGTCGGCGAGACCGTGCGCGCCGTGTCGCACATCGCCGAAGGACTGGCCGAGGGCGACCTGACCCGTTCCTCCGGGGTGACCACCCAGGACGAGATCGGCCGGATGGCCGCCGCGATGGACCGGGGCATCTCCCGGCTGCGCGAGGACGTCGTGCAACTGGCCGGCAGCGTGACCACCCTGCAGACCGCGGCCGGCCAGCTCAGCTCGGTCTCGGTCTCGGTCGACGACGCCGCCAACCAGGCCTCCGCGCAGGCCGGCACGGTCGCGGCCGCCGCCGACGTGGTCTCCAACAACCTCCAGATCGTCTCGGCCGGCTCGCAGGAGATGGGCTCGGCGATCCGCGACATCAGCGTCTCGACCTCCGAGGCGACCGAGGTCGCCGCCCAGGCCGTGCGGGTCGCCGAGGCGACCAACGCGATCGTGTCCCGGCTCGGCGACTCCTCCGCGGAGATCGCCACCGTGGTCAAGGTGATCACCAGCATCGCGGAGCAGACCAACCTGCTGGCGCTCAACGCCACCATCGAGGCGGCCCGGGCCGGCGAGCTCGGCAAGGGCTTCGCGGTCGTCGCCGGCGAGGTCAAGGACCTGGCCCAGGAGACCGCCAAGGCGACCGAGGACATCTCCCAGCGGGTCCAGGCCATCCAGGCCGACACCAGCGGCGCGGTCACCGCGATCGGCGAGATCTCGACGATCATCGAGCGGATCAACGGCCTCCAGCTGACCATCGCCTCCGCGGTGGAGGAGCAGACCGCCACCACGCAGGAGATGAACCGTACGCTCACCGAGGCGGCCAGCGGCGCCGGCAACATCGCCGCGACGATCACCTCGGTCTCGGACGCCACCCGCCGGACCACCGACACGGTCGGCGACACCCGGCACGCGGCCGAGGACCTGACCGCCACCGCCGCGCAGCTCCAGACCGTGGTCTCCCGCTTCCGGTACTGACGTTCTGGTGCCTGCCGTCGACAACTGCCAATGTGTAGCTAGAGACGGCAGCATCGGAGGTCAGTGACATGTACCCGCCCGAGCCGTGGCATTTGCGCGGTCAGATGTTCCTGTCGGTCTTCCTGCTTCCCCGGAGGCGGCTCCCGCAGCTGCCCCCGGTCCTCGACGCCTCGGTCCGCCCGCTCACCATCGGCGGCCGGGGCGTCGTCGGCGCCGCCTGGGTCAAGTACGAGCCCGGCGGCGTCCTGCATTACCAGGAGCTGCTCAGCGCCGTGCTGGTGCACGAGCGTGGCCGTCCCCGGGTGAGCATCACCGACATCTGGGTGGACAGCGTCGCCTCGCTCCAGGGCGGCCGGCGGCTCTGGGGCATCCCCAAGGAGCTGGCCGAGTTCCAGATCGAGGCGGACGACGACCTGGTCGACGCGAACGCCAGCGCCACCGAGCCGCCGGGTGCGCCGATCTCCTCGGCCCTGATCCGCCTGAAGGGGCGGCTGCCGGGCCGGTTCCCGATCGGCTTCAAGGTGGCTCAGGCCTTCGGCGAGCAGGTACGGCGTACCCCGGTGCGCGGCCGCGCCGGAGTGCGTACGGCCAACGCGGCGTGGCGCCCCGACCCGGCCGGACCGCTCGGCTATCTCGCCGGCCGGCGTCCCGTGCTGAGCCTCGCGATCACCGACTTCTGGCTGGTCTTCGGCCGTTCCGCCACCGACCGGGCCCGGTCCGCCCCGCAGAAGGGCCGCGCCGGCATGTGAAGGTACCGTTCCGCGGGTGAACCACCATCACCATCACCACGCGCCCGGTGGCGGCCCGGTGCCGCCCGCGGCCCGCCGGCTCACCCTGCTCGTGCTGATCCCGGCGGTGCTGATCACCGTCGTGGGGATGCTGCTGCTCTGGCCACGGGACGCGCCGCAGGTGGACGGGGGCGAGGGCCCGGCACGTGTCTTCGGCGAGATCGTCGCGGTCGCCCCGGCGCAGTGCCCGCCCGTTCCGGAGGGGGAGACGCCGCTGGAGAACTGCGGCACCGTCACGGTACGGCTGGACGACGGCACCGAGATCACCACCGACATGCCCGGTGGCCCCGGTGCGCCGGAGGTGAGTGCCGGCGATCAGGTGGTCCTGCTGGCGCTCAACGATCAGGACGGCGCGGTCAGCTACTCCATCTCCGACCATCAGCGCTCCACCCAGCTCTGGCTGCTCGGGGCGGCGTTCGCCCTCGCCGTGATCGCGTTCGGACGCTGGCGGGGGGTCACCGCGCTGGCCGGCCTCGCGGTCACCTTCGGCATCCTGCTCTGGTTCATCGTCCCGGCGATCCTGGACGGGCGCTCGCCGGTGGCGGTCGCGGTGGTCGGTGCGGCCGCGATCATGCTGATCGTGCTGTACCTGACGCACGGGTTCTCCACCACGACGACCATCGCGGTGGCCGGCACCCTGGCCAGCCTCGCGATCACGGCGGTGCTGGCGGCGGTGGCGACCTCCGCGGTGAGCCTGTCCGGCGTGGCCGACGAGACGTCGAACTTCCTGACCATCACCCAGGGCGACGTGAACATGCGGGGCCTGCTGCTGGCCGGCATCGTGATCGGTTCGCTCGGTGTGCTCGACGACGTCACGGTCACCCAGTCGGCGACCGTGACCGAGCTGGCCGTGGCCAATCCCGCGTACGGCTTCCGGCAGCTCTACGGTGCCGCCACCCGGATCGGCCGGGCACACATCGCCTCGGTGATCAACACGATCGTGCTGGCGTACGCCGGCGCCTCGCTGCCGCTCATGCTGCTCTTCGCGGCCGGCGACACACCGGTCAGCGAACTGCTCACCTCCCAGCTGATCGCGCAGGAGCTGGTGCGCAGCGCGGTCGGCACGATCGGCCTGGTGGCGGCGGTGCCGATCACCACGGCCCTGGCCGCGTTCCTGGCCGCGCGCTCGCCGCGACCGGATCCGGGTGGCGGCGCCGCACCCACCGTGGAAGAGGTACGGCGCCCGCCGGAGGACCCCTGGGCCGCGTTCGTCGAGCGGTGAGGTGCTACTGCTTGGGGCACTTCTTCCAGGCGACCCGGTAGATGGTGTTGATGGCGGCGTCGGTGGAGTCCATCGAGATGAAACTCGTGTGCCTCTTCGCGTTCGAGCTGCCGCGGTTCACCCGCAATTCGGTGTTGATGTTAAGAAAGCGCCGTTCCCCGCAGGGCAGGAAGCTCAGCGACGCTACTCCGACCTTGTCGGTGCGCTGCCAGACATCGTCCATCGGGCCTTTGAAATCGTGCCGGATCCGGGTGCTCTGGGAATGGCCCTGGAAGTAATAGTTGGCCGCCTCCTGCGCTACCGCACCCTTCTGCAGGTTCGCGTATCCCCGGTAGTCGGCGCTGGCGATCGCGAAGGTGAAACCGGACGGCACCTTGATGTCCAGGGCGAGCTGACAGTTCTTCCGGAAGTCGAGCGGCGTCGCCTCCGGGCCGACCTGGGCGGTGTACTTGGAGTACGTCACGGTGAACGCGGTGTTGTCCGGCGAGACCGCGACTTCCGCGCTCTTCGGCGGGCAACCCGAGCCGTTGACGGTCACCACGTCGATGATCATCATCTCGTCCGGCGCGGGCGCCGGCGCCGCCTGGACCGGAGCGGCCACGGCCAGCGCGCAGAGGAGAGCCGCACCGGCAGTCATGGATCGCAACATGAGAAATACCCCCATTGGGTTCTGCATTCCATCAACCGAATCGGAGAAAGGTTCGGAAATGGTGCTCCCTAATCTTTTCCATTGCCTACCCTAGCGATATCGTGAAGGGCCGCGACCGGCGCTGTGAACAGCAGTACGGGAGTTTGGGAATGGCGGCCATTCGGCCCGAATTCCGGAATGGCCGCCCTGCCCGAAGTGATTTGTGCTATTCGGTCAGTCGCCGGGTCAGCCCGGTGTGCCGGCGGCCCGCGCCGACCGTGCGCACCGCGGCGGCCAGGGCGCGGCGGGAGCCGACGAGCACGACCAGCTTCTTCGCCCGGGTGATCGCGGTGTAAAGCAGGTTGCGTTGCAGCATCATCCAGGCGCTGGTGGTCAGCGGGATGACTACCGCCGGATACTCCGAGCCCTGTGAGCGGTGGATCGTGATCGCATAGGCGTGGACCAGTTCGTCAAGCTCGTCGAAGTCGTAGTCGATCAGTTCGTCTTCGTCCGTGCGTACGCTCAAGGTCTGCTCCTCGGGCGACAGCCCGGTCACGACGCCCACCGTGCCGTTGAAGACTCCCGCAACCCCCTTGTCGTAGTTGTTCCGGATCTGCGTGACCTTGTCGCCGACCCGGAACACCCGCCCGCCCACCCGCCGCTCCGGCAGGCCCTCGCGGCCCGGGGTGAGCTGTTGCTGGAGCAGCGTGTTGAGCGCGCCCGAGCCGGCCGGGCCGCGGTGCATCGGGGTGAGGATCTGGATGTCGCGGCGCGGGTCGAGGCCGAACTTGCGGGGGATCCGGGTGCACGCCACGTCCACGGTGAGTCCGGCCGTCGCCTCGGTGTCGTCGCACGGGAAGAGGAAGAAGTCGGCCAGGCCCTGCAGCAGCGGGGGTTTGCCCTGGTTGACGCGGTGCGCGTTGGTGACGACGCCGCTCTCCGCGGCCTGCCGGAAGATCTGGGTGAGCCGCACCCGCGGGATGACGTCGGCGGCCAGCAGGTCACGCAGCACCTCGCCCGCGCCGACCGACGGCAGCTGGTCGACGTCGCCGACGAGCAGCAGGTGCGCGCCCGGCGGGATGGCCTTGACCAGCTTGTTCGCCAGGATCAGGTCGAGCATCGAGGCCTCGTCGGCGACCACCAGATCGGCGTCGAGCGGGTTGTCCCGGTCGAACGTGGCGTCGCCGCCGGGCTGGAGTTTGAGCAGGCGGTGAACGGTGGCGGCCGGGTGGCCGGTCAGCTCGGCGAGCCGCTTCGCGGCCCGGCCGGTCGGCGCCACCAGCTGGATCTTGGCCCGTTTGGCGGCGGCGAGTTCGACGATCGAGCGTACGGTGAAGCTCTTGCCGCAGCCCGGCCCGCCGGTGAGGACCGCGACCTTCTCGGTGAGCGCGATCCTCACCGCCTGTTCCTGCTCTTTGGCCAGCGTCGAGCCGGTCCGCTTGTGCAGCCATGCCAGCGCTTTGCCCCAGTCCACGTCGGCGAAGTGCGGCATCCGGTCTGATCTATCCGACAAAAGTCGTATGAGCGTCGAGGCGAGAGACTGCTCGGCGCGGTGGAACGGGACCAGATAGACCGCGTCCTCTTCACGGACCACTCCCTCCTCCTCGACCAGCGCGTCGAGGCAGGCCGGAACGAGCCCGCCCGGCACGTCGAGGATCTTGGCGGCCTCAGCGATCAGGTGATCGGCGGGGAGGAAGCAGTGCCCGTTGTCGGTGGCCTGCGACAGCGTGTACTGCAGGCCGGCCTTCACCCGTTCGGGACTGTCGTGCGGGATGCCGACCGCCTGCGCGATCGTGTCAGCCGTCTTGAAGCCGATGCCCCACACGTCCGCAGCGAGTTTATAGGGCGAGTTCTTGACGATGCTGATCGAAGAATCCCCGTATTTCTTGTAAATCCGCACGGCGATCGACGTGGACACGCCGACCCCCTGGAGAAAGACCATCACCTCCTTGATCGCCTTCTGCTCGGCCCACGCCGAGGTGATCTTCTTGGTGCGTTTCGGGCCGAGCCCGGCCACCTCGATCAGCCGCTCCGGCGCCGTCTCGATGATCTCCAGGGTGTCCAGTCCGAAGTGGTCCACGATCCGTTCGGCGAAGACCGGCCCGATGCCCTTGACCAGCCCGGACCCCAGATAGCGGCGGATGCCCTGCACGGTCGCCGGTAGCACGGTCGTGTACGAGACCACCTCGAACTGCCGCCCGTACTGCGGATGCGACGACCACCAGCCACTCAGCCGCAGGCTCTCCCCGGGCTGGGCGCCGAGCAGCGCGCCGACCACCGTGAGCAGGTCGGAACTTCGGCCGACGGCGACCCGGGCCACGGTGTAGCCGGTCTCCTCGTTCACGTACGTCAGTCGTTCCAGCACCGCCTCGAGGACGTGCGGCGCCGGTCGTTGCTTGGCATCCGGAGACACGCGCCCATCGTGCCCGGCGCCTTTCCAAGCCGCGGCGGCAGGGCCTAGCGTGATCAACATGGCGCTCTTCGACCTCCCGCTGCCCGAGTTGCGTAGCTACCGCTCCCCGACCCCGGAGCCGCCCGGCTTCGACGCCTTCTGGTCCGGCACGCTGGCCTCGGCGCGCCGGGCCGCCACCCCGGCTAAGGTCACCGAGGTGAGCACGCCGCTGCGCGGGATCACCAGCTACGACGTCACGTTTTCCGGGTACGCAGGACAGCCGGTCAAGGCCTGGCTGAACCGTCCCGCCGGAGCGACCGGCCCGCTCCCCGTCGTCGTCGAGTTCATCGGCTACGGCGGCGGCCGCGGCCTGCCGATCGACTGGCTGCTCTGGGCCAGCGCCGGGTACGCCCACCTGGTGATGGACACCCGCGGACAGGGCGGCAGCTGGCGCGGCGGCGACACCCCCGATCCCGACGAGTCCGGCGCCGGCCCCTCCTCGCCCGGCTTCCTCACCCGTGGCGTGCTCGCCCCGGAGACGATGTACTACCGCCGGCTCTACACCGACGCGGCCCGGGCCGTCGAGGTCGCGGCCGAACTGCCCGGGGTCGACGCGTCCCGGCTCGTGGTGGCCGGCAAGAGCCAGGGCGGCGCGCTGTCGCTGGCGGCGGCCGGTCTGGTGCCCGAGAAGGTGTCGGCGGTGGCCTCCGGCGTACCGTTCCTCTGCGACATCCGCCGGTCCGTCACGATCACCGACAGCGACCCGTTCCATGAGGTGGTGCGTTTCCTGCGGGCCAACCCGCACCAGGCGTCGCGGGTCCTGGCGACGCTTGACCACATCGACGTGGTGCACTTCGCGAAGCGGATCACCGCGCCGGCCATCGTGTCGGTGGCGCTGATGGACGCGGTCTGCCCGCCGTCCGGGGTGTTCGCCGCCTACAACGCGATCCCGGCGGCGAAACAGATCGAGGTCTTCGAGTGGGACGGCCACGAGGGCGGCCGCGGGTTCTTCGACACCGCGGCGCTCGAGTTCGTCGACGACCGCCTGAGCTGAGAATGACGAGGGCCCCGGGTTTCCCCGGGGCCCTTCGAAATCAGATCAGTGCGCGCAGCACGCTGATGCCGAGGAAGAGCACGATGAAGGCCAGGTCGATCGAGACGCCGCCGACCCGCAGCGGCGGCAGCACCTTACGGACCGGAGCCAGGATCGGCTCGGTCACCGCGGTCACGCCGCTCGTCGCCCGCGACCGGAACGACCCCGGCATCGCCGGACCGGCCAAGGCCACGCTCCAGTCGAGGACCGCACGTGCGACCAGCAGCAGCTGAACGACGAGCAGAACCAGGTTGACCAGGGCGAGTAGACCCATCAGTACCTCCAGCTGGGGGATGTTCCTCAACTATGCGATGGGTTCCTGTGGGCTTGCTGAGCAGCGGTTTCAGTTGAAGTGATCCGGGTGCGGCCCGGTGCGGCCGTCACTCTCCAAGCCGTCGATCGCGACCATCTCATCGGCCGACAACTCGAAGTCGAACAGCGCCAGATTCTGCCGGATCCGGTCCGGCGTCACCGACTTCGGGATGATCACCCGGCCCTGCTGCACGTGCCAGCGCAGCACCACCTGCGCCGGGGTGCGGTCGTGGGCGGTGGCGATCCGGGTCACCGCCGGGTCGTCGAGCACCCCGGCCTGCGCCAGCGGGCTCCAGGCCTCGGTCACCACACCGAGCTCGGCGTTCGCCTCCTGCGCGGTCCGCTGCTGCAGTCGCGGGTGCACCTCGATCTGGTTTACCGCCGGGACGGTGCCGCCCAGGCCGGCGACGGCCCGCAGGTGCTCCGGCAGGAAGTTGGAGACGCCGATCGCGCGTATCCGGCCCTGCTGGTAGAGGTTCTCCATCGCCCGCCAGGTGTCCAGGTACTTGCCGTGCTTCGGGGTCGGCCAGTGGATCAGGTACAGATCGAGCACGTCCAGCCCGAGCCGGGCCACACTGGCGTCGAACGCGCGCAGCGTCTCGTCGTACCCCTGATCGCTGTTCCACAGCTTGGTGGTGATGAACAGTTCGTCCCGCGGGATCCCGGACGCCTTCAGCGCGGTGCCGACGCCGGTCTCGTTCCCGTAGGCCGACGCCGTGTCGATGCTGCGATACCCGGCCTCCAACGCGGTGGCGACGGCGGCGGTGGTCTCCGTCTCCGGGATCTGGAAGACGCCGAAGCCGACCTGCGGCATCGAGATGCCGTTGTTGAGCGTGATGTCTGGCGTGGCCGCCATGCGGGCCCTCCCGAATTGGTCGCGGGCGCACCCTCCAGGCGCGCGAACGCCTCTACTTCTACCCCTTTTGGGTACGCGCTACCGCCGTCCCGCCCGCACGGCCCCGTCCCGCCGAGCCGCGCGACCCGGCAGGTGAGCCGGGCCGCACCGCGACCGCCGGGCCCATGCAGCGGGTCCGGCTCGCGGCGCCGCAGGCGGCCGGCCCGCCAGCGCGGCCGCCGGGTTTCCGGGCCGGGGTGGTGGGCGGCCGGCGTGGCCGGCGGGTGCGGGGGGTGTCGCGGTGCGCGGCCCGCGCCAGGTGCGGAGGGGGAACGCGAGTGCGAGCGGCGCCCGGGATCCGCCGTGCGGGCGCTCGGGGGAGGCGATCCCGGTGGGGCGGCGGCCGGTCGTGTCACCGGGGGCCGCAGCGGGCTGGTCGCCGGGGTGGTGCGCGGCGCGATCTGGTTGACCGCCGGGTTCGTCGGTCGCGGGACTTTCGGTGCTGCCGGGCAGGGGTGGTCGGACACGCCGCGTCAGGCTGTGTGCGTGAGCGCTCAGCAGACGCTCGGCCGGCCGTGGTGGCCCGCCGCGCCCTCTGCGGGAGATGAGCCCGCGCCGGAGCCCGCATGACGCGGTTGCGCCTGGCGGCAGCGGACCGGGAATCAGGCTCCGCGCGTGCCGGCTGGTGGCGGCGGCGGATCGCGGGAGTGATCGGGGGATGGGGCCGCGCGCGGTGGGGTGTGCCGCGGGGGCCGGGGGGATGGTGCCGCGCGCGGTGGGGTGTGCCGCGGGAGCCGGGGGGATGGTGCCGCGCGCCGTGGGGAGTGGCGGGGCGGCTGGGGGGATGGGGGATAGGCGGTCCGCCGGTGCGAGAGCCGGTGGCCGCGCCGGTGGGCTCACAGCCCGACCAGTCTGCGCGTCGGGGGCTGTCTCCGGCGGCCGGGCCGGTCCACTTCGCGGGACCGGACCTCCAGGTCGTGCGTCCGGCCGTCCGGTCCGGAGCGGACCTCCAGGTCGCGGGTGCGGCCGTCCGGACCGGGTGCGGGCGGTCGGATCGGTGCGGGTAGGCCACCGCCACCGGCGGTGACCTGCGGATTCAGGGGGCGGCCGGCCTCCCCGGAAGCCCCCGGCGGAGCGCCTTCGCCGGGGGTCGCGGTCGTGCTCCGGGATCCGTCAACCGGCATCGCCTCGGCTCGATTCATGGCGCTCATTATTGAGGAACGTCCATTTAACGCAAGGGCCTCATGGGGGCGTTTACGGCGCGGAAACAACTTTCCTCAGAACGGGTACGCCGGCGGCTTGTCCCGGACGGTGACCCAGCGGGTCTCGGTGAACGCCTCCACGTTGGCCGCCGCGCCACCGAAACGGGAACCGGTTCCGGAGGCCGAGACGCCGCCGAACGGGCTGTTCGCCTCGTCGCTGACGGTCTGGTCGTTGATGTGCACGATGCCGGTCGGGATCTGGTCGGCCAGGGCCAGGCCGCGCATCACGTCGCGGGTCACGATGCCGAGCGAGAGGCCGTACTCGCTGGCGGTGGCGAGCCGGACCGCCTCCTCGGTGTCGCGGAACCGCAGCACCGGCGCGACCGGCCCGAAGATCTCCTCGGTGAAGGCCGGGGTGTCGTCGGCGACGTCGGCGAGCACCGTGGGGGAGTAGAAGAGATCCTCGTACCGGCCGCCGGCCGCGACCCGGGCGCCGCGTTCGCCGGAACGGGTCACCACACTGTGGATCTTGTCGCGCTGCCCGGCGTCGATGATCGGGCCGAGCACCACGGTCTCCCGGTTCGGGTCGCCGACCGGCAGGGCCTCCGCCTTCGCCGCCAGCCGGGCCACGAACTCGTCGTAGATCCGCTCGTGGACCAGGTGCCGGCCGGTCGTCATGCAGATCTGGCCCTGATGGAACCAGGAACCGAAGGCCGCCGCGTCCACGGCCGCGCCGACGTCCGCGTCGTCCAGCACGACGAGCGCCGAGTTGCCGCCCAGTTCCAGGTGGGCTCGCTTGAGGTGCTGACCGGCCAGCGCGCCGACCCGGCGACCGGCCGCGGTGGAACCGGTGAACGAGATGACCCGTACCAGCGGGTGGGTGACCAGGGCCTCGCCGACGTCGGCGGCGCCGGGCAGCATCTGGAGGACGCCCTCCGGCAGGCCGGCCTCCTCGAAGATGCGGGCCAGGGTGACGCCGCCGGTCACCGCGGTCCGCGGATCCGGCTTGAGCAGCACCGCGTTGCCCAGCGCGAGGGCCGGCGCCACGGACCGGATGGCCAGGATGATCGGCACGTTGAACGGGGCGATCACGGCGACCACGCCGGCCGGGACCCGCCGGGACATCGAGAGGCGCGGCTCCTCGCTGGGCAGCAGCTCGCCGTACGGCCGGCTGGGCAGCCCGGCCGCCTCGTAGCACTCCTGCTCGGCGACGTGCAGCGCGAACCCGGCCATCGGCGGGATGGCGCCGACCTCGCGGACGTTCCACCGGGAGATCTCCTCGGCGTGCTCGGTCCACAGCCGGGCGGCCCGCCGGAGCACCGCCGCGCGGGCCGGGTGCGGGGTGGCGGCCCAGCTCTTCTGCGCCTCGGCGGCGCGCCGGGCGGCCTCGTCGACGTCTTCGGGCGTGGCCCGCCCGATCCGCCCGAGCACGTCGCCGGTCGCGGGTTCGACGACGTCGTACGCGTCACCTCGCCCCGGCTTCCACTCGCCGCCGATGAAGATGTTGCCGGTCCAGATTTTCTCGTCGAGGAGCATGGTCGCTCGCCTCCCGGTGCGCAGGGTGCGCTGACGGTAAGCCCATGTTTCCGGCAGATCAACGAGTTGTTCGGCTGATCCGAACGCGGATTCGGAGAATCAGAACCATCAGCGGTGACCGAGCCGGGTGGAGATCTCCGCGGCGGTGTGCCGCAGCGGCCGCTCCAGACGGGCGACCACGGTGTCCGCGGTGGTCGACCAGACGGTCAGGTGCACCGCGATGTTGACCGCGGCGACCACCTGCCCGGTCCGGTCGCGGACCGGTGCGGCGACCGAGCGCAGTCCCGACGCCAGCTCCTCGTCGTTCACCGCCACCCCGGACTGCCGGATCCTCGCCAGCGCGGCGGTGAGCTGCTCCCGGTTGGTGAGCGTCTTCGGCCCGCGGCGCGCGAAGTCGGTACGGTCCAGCAGCCCTCGCAGCACGCCCGGCTCCTGGTACGCCAGCAGCACCTTCCCCATCGACGTGCAGTACGCCGGCAGCCGCGACCCGACGTGCAGGTTCAGCCCCATCGCGAACCCGCCGGCCCGGCAGCTGCGCCGCCGCTCCACGTAGATGATGTCGGTGCCGTCGAGCACCGCCATGCTCACCGTGTACCCGGTCTCGTCCGCGAGCGCCTGCAGATACGGCGCCGCCACCCGGTTGATCTCCAGGGAGTTGACCGCGGCGAACCCGAGGTCGACCACCCGTGGCCCCAGCGAGTACTTCTTGGTCTCCGGGTCCTGCTCCAGGTAACCGAGCCGGGCCAGGGTGGCCACGTACCGGTGGGTGGTGCTCTTGTTCAGCGAGACGGCGCGGGACAGGTCGGCGATGCCGAGCACCGGCCGGGACTCGCTGAACGACGACAGGATCGTCAGGCCGCGCTCCAGGGACTGGGAGAACGCGGCGCTGGAGGTGGCTTCCTCGTCGGCGGTCATGCCGCATGGTAGCCACGCGTTCGGACAGCCGGAACGCGCTACCATCGCGAACGCTATGGACGGGGAGATCAGATCGCTGCGGCATCACCTGGATGGTCGCTGGGCGGCGGGCGCCAACGGGCGCACCTACGACAAGCGGAACCCGTGGACCGGCGAGGTCTTCGCCCAGGTCGCGGCGGGTGACGCCGACGACGCGACGGCGGCCGTCGAGGCCGCCCAGCGGGCCTTTCCGGCCTGGGCGGAAACCCCGCCGGTCCAGCGGCAGCAGATCATGTTGCGCGCGGCCGAGGCCCTGGACCGGCGGCGTGCCGAGGTACGCGCGCTGCTCGCCGCCGAGACCGGATGCGGCGTGCACTTCGCCACGATCCAGCTCGACTTCTGCGTCAACATGCTGCGGCAGGCGGCCGGTCTGGCGTACGCGCCGGCCGGCCAGATCCTCCCGTCGGACCTGGCCGGCACCCGCGCCCTCGCGATGCGCCGCCCGGTCGGCGTGGTCGCCGCGATCGCGCCGTGGAACGCCTCGCTGGTGCTGGCCGGCCGTGCCGTGGTGGCCCCGATCGCGGTCGGCAACACCGTCGTGCTGAAACCCTCCGAGGAGGCGCCGCTGACCGGCGGCACCCTCTGGGCCGAGCTGCTCGCCGAGGCCGGGCTGCCGGCCGGCGTACTCAACGTGGTCACCCACGCGCCCGGTGAGGCCGGCGCGATCGCCGACGTCCTGATCGCCGACCCGCGGGTACGCCGGATCAGCTTCACCGGCTCCACGGTCACCGGCCGGCGGCTCGCCGAGCAGGCCGGGCGCCACCTCAAGCGGGTGGTGCTCCAGCTCGGCGGCCACAACCCGCTGCTGGTGCTCGCCGACGCGGACCTGGCGTACGCCGTCGACGCCGCCACCTACGGCGCCTTCGTGCACACCGGCCAGACCTGCATGTGTGCCCGCCGGATCATCGTGGACTCCTCGATCGCCGCCGAGTTCACTGAACGGTTCGTCGAGCGGGCCGCCGCGCTGCCGGTCGGCGACCCGTCCGACCCCGGCACGGTGATCGGGCCGGTGATCAACGAATGGGCGTTGTCGCTGCTGGAACGCCGGGTCCACGAGGCCGTCGCGATGGGCGCCCGACTGCTCACCGGCGGTGTGCCGTCCGGTCGCTGCTTCCCGCCGACCGTGCTGACCGGTGTGCCGGCCACCGCCGAGCTGGCCTTCGACGAGACGTTCGGGCCGGTCGTGCTCCTGGAGGGGGCGGACGGTGCGGACGACGCGGTACGCCGGGCCAACGCCACCGACTTCGGGCTGACCGCGGGTGTCATCACCGGCGACACGTACCGGGGTCTCGACCTGGCCCGGCACCTGCAGGCCGGGATCGTGCACGTCAACGACCAGCCGGTCAACGACGAGCCGCAGATGCCGTTCGGCGGGGTGAAGGACAGCGGCGCGGGCCGGTTCGGGATGGGCTTCGCCGCCGAGGAGTTCACCCAGGTGCAGTGGGTGACCGCCCGTCAGGACCGGCGTACGTTCCCCTTCTAGGTGATCGAGCGGGCTAGGCGGCGGCCGCGGCCTGGTTGTTCCAGTTGGTGACCACGACGCCGAGCACGAAGATCTGCACCGGCAGCGGCAGGCCGGGCAGTTCGGCGGCGACGTCGCCGCGCCAGGCGCTGGTCCGCTTGATCCGGCCGATCACGGTTTCGCCGTCCATCAGCTGCTCGTCGCTGCCGCGCCACAGCGAGTCGCGCTTGAACTCGTAGGTCCGCCCACCGGCGTGCACCCGCCACTGCTTACGGCCGACCCGCTCGGCCTCGGCGAGCACCGCGTCCCGTGAGTCGGTCATCGTGTACCGCGTGCCCCAGCCGTTGGCGCCGATCCGGTAGGCGTGCCCGTCGAGTTCGAACCGTCCGCCGCTGGTCCAGGAGTTGCCGTCCCAGACCGCGATCGGGGTGGCGTCGTTGCTGATCTCGTACCGGTTCCGCCACATGCTCGTACGTCGCGCCTTCAGCATGCCGCCAGCATAGAAGCCGTTCGCTCGCTGGCGAGGAACTCGGCGAGCCGGGTGGCCGCGGCGGCCGGGGTGGACGAGGTCTCCCGGGCGGCGTGCAGGATCTTCGCCAGGGTGTCGCCGATCCCGTCGATCCGGGCGCTGATCTGTGCTTCGGTCTCGTGGTGCAGTTCGGCGGCGACGGCGTGCACGATGCCGCCGGCGCTGACCACCACGTCCGGCGCCCAGAGGATGCCCCGCTCGTGCAGCAGATCGGCGGTCGACAGGACGTCGAGCTGGTTGTTGGCCGGACCGGCGATCGCCGAGCAGCTCAGCCGCGGCACGGTGTCCGGGGTGAGCAGCCCGCCGAGCGCGGCGGGGATCAGCACGTCGACCTCGGCGGTCAGGCAGTCGTGCGGGTCGGTCCAGGTGGCACCGTACTCGGCGGCCACCTCGCGCCGGGACGGGTCGACGTCGGCGGCCACCAGGTGGGCCGCGCCGGCCGACGCGAGCAGCCGGAGCACATGCGTGCCGACGCGGCCCAGCCCGAGCACGGCGAAGCTGCGGCCGGTCAGGTCCGGCGAGCCGAACCGCTCGACGGCGACGGCGCGCAGGGCGGCCAGGACACCGGCGGCGGTGTGCGGGGAGGAGTCGCCGCTGCCGCCGGCCTCCGCCGGGCGGCAGAAGACGTGCTGGGTACGCTCGCCGATCGTCACCATGTCGGCGGGCCCGGTGCCCACGTCCGGGCCGGTGGCGTACGTCCCGTGCAGCCCGGCGATCACGTCCCCGGCGTCGAGCAGCGCGTCCCGCCGCCGGGCCGGGGTGAGAATATGCCCGGCCGGCAGCGCGATCACGGTCTTCCCGCCGCCGTGTGGCAGCCCGGCGAGGGCCGCTTTCCCGGTCATCGCGGCGGACAGGCGCAACGCGTCGTCGAGCCCGTCCCGCCAGTCCGGGTAGGCGGCCAGCCGGCATCCGCCGATCGCCTGCCCGAGGACCGTGGAGTGGACCGCGACGACGATCGGCACGCCGGACCGGTGGCCCCGCTCGACGACGACACGCTGGGGCTGGAACGACATGGCGGCCTCCCGTACATCTGCTGCTCGGTCGGCGTCGACGCTAGGACGTTGCCCGGACCCGGAACGAAGTCGCCGAACGAAATTCGGCTTGAGTGCGAAGATGGCGGCCGTGGACGACATTGATTCGGCGCTGGTACGAGAACTCCAGACGAACGCCCGGCAGACCAACCGGGACCTGGCGAGCGCGGTCGGCATCGCGCCGTCGACCTGCCTGGAACGGGTGCGGCTGCTGCGCGACCGGGGTGTGATCACCGGCTACCACGCGGAGGTGAGCCTGACCGCGCTCGGCCGGGAGGTCCAGGCGCTGCTGCATGTGCAGGTCCGGCCGCTGACCCGGGCGGTGATCGAGGGCTTCAAGTCGTACGCGGCCGGCCTGCCCGAGGTGCTGAGCGTCTTCGTGCTGGCCGGCGGCGACGACTTCCTGGTGCACGTCGCGGTGCCCAGTGTGGACAGCCTGCACGCGTTCCTGATGGACCGGTTCTCCGACCGCCGGGAGATCGTCGGGTTCCGCAGCTCGATCATCTACCAGCACGCCCGGAACCGGGTGATGGAGCCGCTCGACTAGATCTCAGCGCAACCAGGGCGGCGGGACCCGCACCGAGGCCATCCCCGCCGCCGTCGCCGCCTGCACGCCGAGGTCGGTGTCCTCGAAGACCAGGCACGCCTCCGGCGGCACGCCGATCAGCCGGGCGCCGAGCAGGTACGCCTCCGGGTCCGGCTTCGGGGTCACGTAGTCGCCCGCACAGACCAGCACCTCGAACCGATCCAGCAGCCCGAGCGCCTCGAGGGAGGCGACCACGGCCGGCCGGGTGCTGCCGGACACCACCCCGAACGGCACCCGCCGGTACGCGTCCTCGATGTGCCAGAGCACCCCCGGCACGGCTCGCATGTCGGCCAGCCCCGCCTGGAACACCTCTTCCTGCCGGGCGGCGACCGCCGCGACCGGCATCCGCAGGCCCTGCCGCTCGTTCAGTTCGGCGATGATGTCCGCCACCGGCCGGCCGCCCCACGCGTAGAACTGTTCCTCGGGAAAGTCGCACCCCCACTCGCCGAGCACGGTCTGCCAGGCGCGGTAGTGCACCGGCATCGAGTCGGTGATGGTGCCGTCGCAGTCGAAGAGGTAGGCCCGGAACTCGCCCGGAGGCAGGGGAAGCAGCACCGGCGCAGGGTAGCGGGCAGCGTCGATACCGCCCGGCGCGACGCTTCGGACAGTGGCGCGGCTTACCCGCGGCCCCGCGGCGTGGCAGGTTTGACGGCATGGACTATCGCCGAACGTACCGGTCCGCGGCCATCGCCTTCGCCGACCTGGTCTCCCGCATCCCGCCGGACCGCCTGGACGGCCCGGGTCTCGGCGACTGGACGCTGCGGGACCTGCTCGGGCACACCGTCAGCTCGGCGCTGCGCCAGGTGCCGGTGGTGCTGTCCGAGAAGGCACCCACGCTGCTGGTCGGTTCCCCGGAGGGCTACTTCGCGGTGGCCCGCAGCGCCCCGCCGGAACTCGTAGCGGCCGCCCGGTCGGCGTCCACCGACGACGCCCGGGACACCGGAAAGGCGCTCGGCGACCAGCCGTCGACCCTCATCAGCGACTACATCGGCCGCGCCACGTCGGCCCTGGCCGGCGCCGGCGACGACGACCTGGTGGCCACGCCGGCCGGCGGCATGCGGGTCCGCGACTGGTTGCCGACCCGCACGTTCGAGCTGGTCGTGCACGGCACCGACATAGCGGCGGCGGCCTCCGAGCCGATCTCCTTCGACGCCGGCACCCTCGCCGAGGCCGCATCACTCGCGGCCCGCATGGCCGTCGCCGCCGGCGACGGCCCCGAGCTCCTGCGCGCCCTCACCGGCCGCACATCCCTCCCGGCGGGCTTCTCCGTGATCTAAAACATCCTCGGTACGCGTGACCGCCCGTCCGGTGAAACCGGGACCGTCCCGCCCTACCACCAGCCGACCGCAACCGGCCCTGCAAACCGCAAGCGAACGGCTCCACCCGGCCCGGCGGTCGCGGTAAGGCCGTGCGGCTGCGGCTGGTCGCGTGGCTCGGCGGGACGGTGCGGAGCGGCCGGGACGGCCGCTCCGCGTACCCCTCAAAGAACCTGCTCAGCCAACGGCAGAGGGTTACCGAACCGGTGTGCGGTGATGCTGACCGCCTGCTCGCGCAGGAACGGCAGCAGCTCCACCCGCCCGGCCTCGGTCACCGGGCCGGACCAGACCGCCAGGTCGGGCCGTCCGGCGGTGGCCTCGGCCAGCGCGGCGGCGTCGCCGCCGATCAGCCGGAGCCGGCCCGCGCCGAGCTTCGCGGTGAAGGTCGCGTCGTCCTCGACCACCGCGTCGCGCAGCTTCGCGGCGAGCACGGCGGGCAGCGGCTCCGCGGTGGAGACGTGCGGGTCGGCGCCGGCCAGGGTGCCAGCGGCCAGGACACGGATCAGGTCGGCGATCGAGCCGCCGGCGGCCAGCCGGACCGTCACCGGGCAGGGCAGGTAGCGCAGGACGTTGCGTTCCGACTGGAGCCCGGAGACGTCGGCGGCCGCGATCGGGAAGGCCGCGTCGCTGCGGGCGGCGCGCTGGAGGGCGGCGAACTCGTCGGCGGTGACCAGCGGCTCGGCCGCGGCGAGCAGTTCCCGCACGCCGGGGTGGTCGATCGAGGCGGTGGCGGTGGCCGGGCGGGACTCCCAGCCGGTGAGGCCGACCAGGTAGTTCGGGCCGCCGGCCTTGGTGCCGGGGCCGACCGCCGAGCGCTTCCAGCCGCCGAACGGCTGCCGCTGGACGATGGCGCCGGTGATGCCCCGGTTGACGTAGAGGTTGCCCGCCTGCACCCGGTCCAGCCAGGTGCGGATCTCCGTCTCGTCGAGCGAGTGCAGGCCCGACGTGAGACCGAAGTCCACGTCGTTGACCAGGTCGATCGCCTCATCCAGCGTGTCGGCCGTCATGATGCCGAGGATCGGTCCGAAGTACTCGGTCCGGTGGTACTCCGAACCGCGCCGCACCCCGTCCCGGACACCCGGGCTCCACAGCTTGCCGGTGTCGTCCAGCTTGCGCGGCTCGAGCAGCCACTTCTCGCCGGGGCCGAGCGTAGTGAGGCCGTCCAGGAGTTTGCCGGCGGCCGGTTCCACGACCGGGCCGACCTGGCTGCGCGGGTTCGCGGGGTAGCCGACCTCCAGCGACGACACCGCGTCGAGGAGCTGGGTGCGGAACCGCGCGGAGCGGGCCACCGAACCGACCAGCACGACCAGGGAGGCGGCCGAGCACTTCTGGCCGGCGTGGCCGAACGCGGACGACACCACGTCCTTGACGGCCAGGTCAAGGTCGGCGCTCGGGGTCACGATTATCGCGTTCTTGCCGCTGGTCTCGGCGAGCAGCGGCAGGTCGCGGCGGAACGAGCGGAACAGTTCGGCGGTCTCGTACGCGCCGGTCAGGATCACCCGGTCGACGAGCGGGTGGGCGATCAGTTCCCGGCCCAGCGTGGCCTCGTCGACCTGGACCAGCGTGACCATGTCCGGGTCGGCGCCGGCGGCGGAGAGCGCGTCACGCACGATGCCGGCCAGGACGGTGCCGCAGCGTTCGGCCGGGCCGGCCGGCTTGAGCACCACCGAGGAGCCGGCGGCGAGGGCGGCCAGCACCGAACCGGCCGGAATGGCGACCGGGAAGTTCCACGGCGGCGTGACCAGGGTGAGCCGGACCGGGACCGGGACGGCGCCGTCGGTCCGCTGCAACTCGGCGGAGAGCTCGGCGTAGTAGTGGGCGAAGTCGATCGCCTCGGAGATCTCCGGGTCGGCCTGGTCGACGGTCTTGCCGGCCTCGGCGGCCATCACCTCCAGCAGCGTGTCCCGCTGCTTCTCCAGGGCGTCACCGATGAGGTGCAGCACGGCACGGCGGTCGGCGCCACCCCAGTTCGCCGCGGCGGCCTTCTCCAGGGTCTCGTCGAGGTGCTCACGGCTGGTGATCCGGGGGACCGCCAGGCCGAGGGTGGACTCCTCGACGCGGCCCAGGATCGCGCGGAACTGGTCCCGGTTGACGGCCACGGCCGGGTCGGTGTCCGGTGAGTTGACGAACCTGCCGGGCTCGCTGCGCGGGACGGCGGCGTAGCGTTCGGCGACCCGCTTCGGCGCGGGCACCGTCTCGTCCAGGTCACGCAGTGAGGCGAGGAACCGCTCCTGCTCGCGGGCGAAGAGCTGCTCGTTCTGGTGCAGCTCGAACACGGCGGACATGAAGTTGTCCGAGCTGGCGCCCTCTTCGAGACGGCGGATCAGGTAGGCGATGGCTACGTCGAACTGCTCCGGGCGTACCACCGGGGTGTAAAGCAGCAGCCCGCCCACCTCGCGCCGGACCGCCTCGGCCTGGCCTTCGGCCATGCCGAGCAGCATCTCGAACTCGATGCCGGCACGCACGTCGCGCTCACCCGCCAGAACCCAGGCGTACGCGACATCGAACAGGTTGTGCCCGGCCACACCGAGCCGCACGTTGCGGATCCGGTCCGGGTGCAGCGCGTAGTTCAGGACCCGCTTGTAGTTGGTGTCGGTGGCCTGCTTGCTGTCGCAGGTCGCCACCGGCCAGCCGTGCAGTTCCGCCTCCACCCGCTCCATCGGCAGGTTGGCGCCCTTGACCAGGCGTACCTTGATCCCGGCGCCACCACGCTCGCGCCGCGCCGCGGACCAGGCCTGCAGGCGCATCATGGCGCTCAGCGCGTCCGGCAGATACGCCTGGAGCACGATCCCGGCCTCCAGGCCGAGCATGTCCGGCCGGTCGAGCAGCCGGGTGAAGACCGCGATCGTCAGGTCGAGATCCTTGTACTCCTCCATGTCCAGGTTGACGAACTTGCCGGTCCGCGCGGCCAGGGTGAACAGCGGAGTCAGTTCCTCGACGATGTCCGTGACGGACTCGTCGAACGCCCACGGGTTGTGCGGTGCGACCGTCGACGACACCTTGATCGACACGTAGTCGACGTCGTCGCGGGCCAGCAGGCGCTCGGTGCTCTTCAGCCGCTGGGCGGCTTCCCGGCGGCCGAGGACGGCTTCGCCGAGCAGGTTGACGTTGAGCCGGACGTCGCGCTTCTTGATGCGCTTGATGGCTCTGCCCAGGCGCGCGTCGGTGGCGTCGACGATCAGGTGGCCGACCATGTGCCGGAGCACGCGGCGGGCGATCGGGACCACCACGCCGGGCAGCACCGGCGCGAGCCGGCCGCCGAGCTTCACCGCGGCGCGCTGGTACGCCGGCAGGAACGTGGGGATGTCCTTGGCCAGCGTATTGAGGGCGCGGGCGCTGACCCGCAGATCCTCCGGGCGGACCACACCGTCGACGAAGCCGACGGTGAACGCCAGCCCCTTCGGGTCGCGCAGCACGCCGGCGAGCTGCGCTGCCGAACCGCCGACGGGGACGTCCGCCGCCTCGCGCAGCCAGCGCCGGACCAGGGCGATCGTCTCTTCGGCGATCTCAGACATCGGGATGCTCCTTCCGGTTTCCGCCACAGTGTGTTCCCTGTTCTCCGGTTAGGAAAAGCGATGCTTTATGACCGGTGTTCTTAAGTTCAGCTAACCTATGGGCTCATGCTGGAGATTCGCCGCCTCGTGCTGCTCCGCGAGCTCGCCATCCGCGGCACCATCGCCGCCGTCGCCGAGGCGCTGAACTTCACCCCGTCCGCGGTGAGCCAGCAGCTCAGCCAGCTGGAGAAGGAGACCGGCACCCAGCTGTTGCGCAAAGCCGGCCGCCGGGTCCAGCTCACCCCGCAGGCCGAGGTGCTCGTCGCCTCCGTCGGCGAGGTCCTGGACACCCTCGAACGGGCCGAGGCCCGCCTGCAGGCCGCCGCCACCCGGGTCACCGGCCGGGTCCGGGTCGCGGTCTTCCAGTCCGCGGCCCTGGCCTTCATGCCGGCCACCCTGCGCGCCATGGCCCTGCGCCACCCCGACGTACGCGTGGAGATGGTCCAGCGCGAACCCGAGGAAGCCCTCCGGGAAACCTGGGCGCGCGACTTCGACATGGTCGTGGCTGAGCAGTACCCGGCACACGCCGCGCCACACCACCCCGGCCTGGACCGCCGCGACCTCACCACCGACGCGATCCGGCTGGCCCTGCCGTCGGTCGCGTCCTCCCTGCACCCGGTCGACTCGCTCTCCTCCGCGCGGCACATGCCCTGGGTGATGGAACCGCGTGGCGCCGCCTCCCGGCACTTCGCCGAACAGGCCTGCCGCCGCGCCGGTTTCGAACCGGACGTGCGCTACGAGACCGCGGACCTGCAGGCCCACATGCGCCTGGTCGAGTCCGGCAACGCGGTGGCGCTGATCCCGGACCTGGTGTGGGCGGGCCGCTCGACCTCCTGCCGCCTGCTGGAGCTGGCGGAGCAGCCACGCCGCACCATCTTCACCGCCCAGCGCCTGGCCGGTGCGGCCTCGCCGGCCGCCCGCGCCTTCCGCGACACCCTGCAACAGGTGGTCCGGGAGGCCCAGCCGGCCGGCCCGGCCTAGCGGTGATCTCGGCCCAACCTCAATGCTGTCTCAACGGCCTCAAGACAACACTCAGGTTGGGCCCGAGAAGATCCGGCCGGCAGGCCGTGCTCAGGCCGGGATGATGGCGACGCCGGCGGTGCGCAGGGCGCGCAGCACCGGATGGTCCGCCGGAGCGTCGGTGATGACGCCGCTCACCGCGTCGGGGGTCAGCACGGTGAAGGGTGAGGCGGCGCCGATCTTCTCGCTGGAGGCCAGCACGTACGTGTCGGCGGCCCGGCCGGCGAGGGTGCGTTTCATGGCGGCCTCGTCGGCGTCGCCGGTGGTGAGGCCGGCCTCGTGGTGGACGCCGGTGACGCCGAGCAGGAACAGGTCGGCGGAGATCCGCTGGGCGGCTTCGGCGGCGGCCGCTCCGCAGGTGACCGCGGAGTGCTTGAAGAGCCGGCCGCCCAGGACGTAGACGTCGACGGCGGCGTGGGTGACCAGTGCGGCGGCGACGGTGGGGCTGTGGGTGACCACGGTGGCGTGCAGGTCGGCGGGCAGGGCGGCGGTGACGGCGAGAGCGGTGGTGCCGCCGTCGAGCAGGACCGTGCTGCCGGGCCGGATCAGGGCGGCGGCCGCGGCGGCGACCCGGTCCTTGCTGGAGGTGGCGACGGTGGTCCGGGCCGCGTAGTCGGCGACTGCCGGCGAGACGGGCAGGGCACCGCCGTAGACGCGCTGGCACAGGCCGGCGGCGGCGAGCTCGCGCAGGTCGCGCCGGATGCTGTCCTCGGCCACGCCGAGCTCGGCGGCGATCTCCTTGGCCACCAGCTTGCCGTCGGTGTGCAGCCGGGCCAGGAGGAAGTCACGTCGTTCCGCCGCCAGCATCCGTGATTCTCCTTATTGTTGTCGACTGTTGCGCGTTTTGCAGTGTAGGTTCCCGGTCGTGACGAAGCCAATGCCGAACCATCCCGGCCTCGACGTGCCGGACGCCCGCGGTCGTACCGGGCTGGATCAAGTAGGCCGGGATCTGGCCGGCAACCCGGACGTGGTGATCCGCGATGTGGAATTGCTGGCGGCGGCCTGGCATGTGCTGCGCCGGACCACGTACGACTACCGGCGGCGGGACGGGAGCTGGAGCCGTGAGCAGCGGGAGACCTACGACCGTGGGGACGGCGCGACCGTGCTGCTCTACGACCCGCACCGGGAGACCGTGCTGCTGACCAGGCAGTTCCGGTTCCCGGTGTACGTGAACGGCCACCCTGACGGGATGTTCCTGGAGACCGCGGCCGGCCTGCTCGACGGCGACGACCCGGCCGCGGCGATCCGGCGGGAGGCGAGCGAGGAGCTGGGCGTCGAGGTGGGCGCGCTGGAGCCGGTCTTCGCCGTGTGGACCAGTCCGGGCTCGGTGACCGAGCGGGTGCACTGCTTCGCGGCGGCGTACAGCGCGGAGTCGCGGGTCGGTGCCGGCGGTGGGCTGGCCGGCGACGGCGAGGACATCGAGGCGGTGGAGTTGCCGTTCGCCGAGGCGCTGAGGCGGATCGACTCCGGAGAGATCGCCGACGCCAAGACGATCATGCTGGTGCAGTGGGCCGCGCTGCGTGGGCCGTTTCGCCACTTGACATCGATCTGAACGAATCATTGGATGTTACCGGGAGGTAACGCGATGATCGTTCGTGCCGCCGCAGTCGTGGTTTCCCTGATCGCCGGGATGTTGTTCGGCGTACCGGCAGCCGCCGCCGAGGTCTGTACCGCACCGACACCGAGCACTACACAGCCCGGCTATCTGGTGGCCGATCCGGACTGCGATGTGGACGGTACGCCGTTCACCGCACTGCCCGGAGCGCGTACGCGTACCGGGATCCGGGACGGCGCCGCCTACCGGATCGAGATACCGGAGCGCTGGAACGGCCGGCTGGTGCTGTACGCGCACGGCTACCGGGGTACCGGCACCACGGTGTACGTCGGCAGCCCGGACCTGCGCCAGCACTACGTGAGCAACGGGTACGCCTGGGCCGCGTCCAGCTACGCCACCAACGGTTACGACGTGGGGCAGGGCGTCCGCGACTCGTACGCGTTGATCGGCCTCTTCAAGGAGGTGACCGGCCACTCGGCACGCAAGGTCTACATGACCGGCGACTCGATGGGCGGTCACATCACCGCGGTGGCGATCGAGGAGTATCCGCGGGCGTTCGCCGGTGCCATGCCGACCTGCGGGGTGCTCGGCGACGTGGAGCTCTTCGACTACTTCCTGGACGCCAGCGTGACGGCCGCCGCGCTCGCCGGGGTGCCGACCTCCTTCCCGGTGGAGCCGGCCGCGTGGGCCGCGCAGGTCGCACAGATCAAGCCCGCGCTCGGCCTCCCGGCACCGCTGACCGGCGCCGGGCAGGTCTGGTCCGACGTGGTGGAGCGGCGCAGCGGCGGCGAGCGGCCGGGATTCGAGTCGTCGTTCCGGTACTGGAACACCGCACAGCAGGGTGGGCTGCCGTTCCTGTTCAGCGTGAACCCGGCCACCTCCGGCGGCACGGCGGGCATCGCGCCCGGCAACCTCACCGACAACCGGCACACGTTCTACCGGGCCACCGACAAGGCCTGGCCGACCGCCGTGGAGTGGCAGCTCAACCGGGACGTGCTGCGGGTACGGCGTACCGCGGTGGCGGATCCGGGTCTGGCCGGCGTGCCCCGGATCGACGGCCGGCCGCCGGTGCCGGTGCTGTCCCTGCACGGCATCGGCGACCTGTTCGTGCCGTTCTCGATGGAGCAGGAGTACGCCCGGGAGGCGCGCCGCAACGGGCGGTCGCATCTGTTCGTCTCGCGGGCGATCCGTGACGTGGCGCACTGCGGGTTCGCCCTGGCCGAGCGGCAGCGCGGCTTCGACGACCTGGTCCGCTGGGTGGAGACCGGCCGCCGGCCGGCCGGGGACGCGATCCTGGACCGGCGCGCGGTGGCGAGCGCGAGCTTCGGCTGCCGGTTCACCGAGGCGGTACGCCCGCTGTTCGTCGCACCCGCCTGCCCGGCCCGCTGACGCCGGCGCGCCGGCCGGGCTCCTCCGGCCGGCGCGCTGTGCGGGTCGATCAGGCGGCGCGTGCGTAACTCGATGCCGGTGGATACCTTCCGGTCATGCTTCGTCAGGGAATCC
The DNA here is from genome assembly GCF_015704865.1 of Actinoplanes aureus. GTDB lineage: Bacteria > Actinomycetota > Actinomycetes > Mycobacteriales > Micromonosporaceae > Actinoplanes > Actinoplanes aureus. Next base: position 255,359 of record NZ_JADQTO010000006.1, read on the forward strand.
TCGCGACCGGCGTCCTCGCCGCCGCCCTGCTCGTCGTCCCCGCTCCCGCCCGGGCCGCCACCGGCGGCTCCTTCGATCTGCTCACCTACAACATCGCCGGGCTGCCCGAGCTGATCTCCAGCGCGGAGACCGACCGGAAGACCGCCACCACCGCGATCGGCCAGCGGCTCGCGCCCTACGAGATCGTGCAGGTTCAGGAGGACTTCAACTACCACGCGTACCTCTACGCGGCCGACACGGCGCACGCACACCGGACCCCGACCAGTGGTGGCGCCGGGATCGGATCCGGGCTCAACACCCTTTCCGCGTACGCCTACGACACCGGTGACTTCGAGCGCGGCGACTGGAACGCCTGCCAGTTCGACTCCGGTGACTGCCTCACCCCGAAGGGCTTCACCTTCCAGCGGATCCGGCTCGCCGAGGGCGTCTACGCCGACTTCTACAACCTGCACACCAACGCCGGCACCAGCACGGGCGACCAGCAGGCCCGGGCCGACAACCTGAATCAGCTCGGCGCGTTCATCGCCACCCACTCGGCCGGCAACGCGGTCGTCGTCGCGGGCGACACCAACACCCGCTACACCCGGGCGGCCGACACGATCCGGGACTTCGTCGCGGCCAACGGGCTGACCGACGCCTGGGTGCAACTGGAACGCGGCGGCGTCGCCCCGCCGGCCGGTTCCGGGGCGCTGCTCTGCGACGCGGCGGCGATCACCGACACCTGCGAGGTGGTCGACAAGGTCCTCTACCGGAGCAGCCGGTTCGTCACGCTCGAGGCGACCGGTTACCACAACGAGCATCTCGGGTTCCGCACCGCGGACGGGCTGATGCTGTCCGACCACTTCCCGATCAGCACCGCGTTCAGCTGGTCGGTGAACCCGGCGTACCAGTTCAGCGAGCAGTTCGGCGGGCCGCACGGCGCGTACTACAACGACATCACCGCGGTGCCGGCCGGCGCGCGGGCCACCACGGTCGGACTGCGGGCCGGGTCGCGCCTGGACCAGCTGTCGCTGACTCTCGCCGGTGGCACCACGCTGAACCACGGCGGGACCGGCGGCACGGCCCGGTCGCTGACGCTGGGCAGCGCGGAGTACCTGACCAGCGCCTACCTGTGCCAGGGCAAGTACAGCGGGCACACCCGGATCTTCTACGCCAGGTTCACCACGAACCTGGGCAACAGCATCGCGGGTGGCACCACGACCGCGGACTGCGTGACCCGGACCGCCCCGGACGGCTGGCAGATCGCCGGATTCCACGGCAGGTCGGGCACCGCGGTCGACAAGATCGGGCTCATCTACACGCGTCGCTGACTCGGGCGAGCATGTGTCGTCTGGCCGACGCTTCCCATCCGCTGCCCCGCGGGCCGCGAATCGCCTGCGATGTCCCAACGGAGCAAGCGGAGGCACAAGATGAACCGATGGATCACCGCCGGCCTGGGTACCGCGGCCGCGGTCGCCCTGACGCTCGGGGCGGCCGGGGCCGCGTTCGCGGGTAGCGATGACGACGACCGGCGCCTGCAGGCTGTCGGGCTGACCGCCGACCAGCAGCTGGTCACGTTCGCCGTGGACAAGCCGGGCCGGGTCCGTACGGCCGGGAAGGTCACCGGTCTACAGAGCGACACCCGGCTGGTCGGCGTCGACTACCGGGTACAGGACGGCAAGCTGTACGGCGTCGGTGACGCGGGTGGCGTCTACACCCTGGTGGTGCGCGGGGCGAAGGCCACCAAGGTCAGCCAGTTGGCGGTGGCGCTGAACGGCACGAGCTTCGGCGTCGACTTCAACCCGGCCGCCGACCGGCTGCGGATCGTCAGCGACACCGGCCAGAACCTGCGGCACGACGTCAACGCCGGCGGCACCACGGTCGCCGACGCCACCCTGACGATTCCGCCGGCCACCACGCCCGCGACCGGTGTGACGGCGGTCGCGTACACCAACAACGACCTGAGCCCGGACACCGCCACCACGTTGTTCGACCTGGACACCACCCTGGACCAGATCGCCGTTCAAGCGCCGGCCAACGCGGGCCTGCTCAGCCCGACCGGCAAGCTCGGCGTCGACGCCGGTGCGGAGGCCGGCTTCGACATCTACACCGATGCCGACGCCACCGGTTTCGCCGCTCTCCAGGTGGGCGGTCGCAACGTCCTGTACCGGATCTCGCTGCTCAGCGGCCGGGCCGACCAGCTGGGCCGGTTCCCCGCCACGGTCACGGTGACCGACCTCGCGCTGCCGCTCGGCCAGAGCTGAGGTCCCGTTGATCCCGGGCCGGGGTGGTGCACCCAGGCGGCACTCCGGCCCGGCGCCAGCACACCGACGAGGAGCGGTCAGGCGGTCACGTCGAGCCGGCCGCCACCGCCGCCCTGCTGGGACAGGTGGCGCAGCGCCGGCTCCAGATAGCCGGTGACCGGGTTCCGGCCGGTCGGGTTCTGGTCGTACCGGCGGGCCAGGTCCTTGAGGTAGACCGCGGTCACCTCCTGGCCCGGGGCCAGCTTCCCGGCCGCCCGGTCGGCGGCGATCGCCGCGGCCAGCGCGTTGATCCACCCCGGGTTGGGCTCGCCGGGCCGGATCCGCTGGCCGGTGGCCTGATAGATGAGCTCCCGGTCGCGATCGGTCAGCGACTCCGCGTCCTGGCGGGCGTGCTGGTTGCGTTCCCGGGCGGCGGTCCGGACCGGGGTGGCCGGCAGTGGTTGCGAGCTGCGATTCAGCCGGGACACGGACATGGCAGACCCCCGAAGGCCGTGGTGCCTCTTCCTCCTCCTGATCGGCAACCGGTCGCCGAACCTGAGAGCTTTTCCGGCCCCTCCGGCTTACCGTGGTGGTGAGGCCCCTGTCCCTCCGGACTCCGACCGATGAAACGGACCGAGAGGACGGACGATGACCACCTGGACAACCCAAGAACGGATCGATGCCGGCACGGTACGCCTCGACGGCGACCTGACCCTGCCGGAGCATCCGGCCGGCGTGGTCCTCTTCGCGCACGGCAGCGGCAGTTCCCGGCACAGCCCGCGTAACCGGGCGGTGGCGCAGGAGCTGAACCGGCGCGGGCTGGCCACGTTGCTCGCCGATCTGCTGACCCGGGAGGAAGAGGCCGCCGACTCGCGTACCGGTGATCTGCGCTTCGACATCGGCCTGCTCGCCGACCGGCTAGTCGCCATGATCGACTGGACGCGGAACCAGCCGCCCACCGCGTCGCTGCCGATCGGCCTGTTCGGCGCCAGCACCGGCGGGGGAGCGGCGCTGGTCGCCGCCGCGGCCCGGCCCGAGGCGGTACGCGCGGTGGTGTCCCGCGGTGGCCGCCCCGACCTGGCCGGACCGGCCCTGGTCGAGGTGCGGGCCCCGACGCTGCTGATCGTCGGCGAGCGGGATCAGCGCGTGGTCGACATGAACGAGCAGGCACGCAACACCATGCGGATCCGCGCCGAGTTGCGGATCATCCCGAGCGCCACGCACCTGTTCGAGGAGCCCGGCGCCCTGGAGCAGGTGGCGGAGGAGGCCGGGGACTGGTTCAGCATGCATCTGGCGGCCGCGTCCCGGGAGCCGGTGAGGTGAGTCTGATGATCTTCGCGAATCGCACCGAGGCCGGGCGGGCCCTGGCCGGCCGTGTCGCCGAGGTGATCGGCGCGGCGGGGGAGGGCCGGCCGCTGGTCCTGGCTCTGCCGCGGGGCGGCCTGCCGGTCGCCGCGCCGGTCGCTGAGCGGATCGGTGGCGACCTGGACATCGTGGTGGCCCGCAAGATCGGCGCTCCGGGGCATGCCGAGTTCGGCGTCGGTGCGGTGGCCGAGGACGGCCCGCCGGTGTACGACCGGCAGAACCTGCGGTACGCCGGGATCACCGAAAAGGACGTCGCCGCCACCCTGGCCGGCGAGCGCGCCGAGCTGAGCCGCCGGATCCGGCGGTACCGGGGCGACCGCCCGCCGCCGCCGGTCCGGGGCCGGACGGTGGTGCTGATCGACGACGGTCTGGCCACCGGGGTGACCGCGCACGCCGCGCTGCGCTGGGTACGCGAGCACGACCCGCAGCGGCTGATCCTGGCCGTGCCGGTGTGCGCGCCGCAGGCCCGGGACGCGCTCGCGCCGGAGACCGACGCGCTCGTCTACCTGAGTGCGCCGGAGCAGTTCCTCGCGGTGGGCCGCTGGTACGCGGACTTCACCCAGCTCACCGACGAGGACGTGGACGAGGTGCTGTCCCGCTTCCACCCCGCCGGGGTCTAATTCTTCATCTGTTGAAATCGGCACTTGTGTGTGCCCGGGAAATTCATCTAGCGTTGAGTTCAACACCTGATGAGTTTCCGGGGAGGAAATATGGACACCGCGATCGAGGTCACCGACCTCGTCGTCAAACGCGGGAAGCGGGTCGTGCTCGACGGCTTCTCCTGCGTCATCCCGCGCGGCAGCGTCACCGGCCTGCTGGGCCCCAGCGGCAGCGGCAAGACCACCCTGATGCGCGCGATCGTCGGCGTGCAGGTCGTCGAGTCCGGCGGGGTGACCGTCCTCGGCCACCCCGCCGGCTCCACCCCGCTGCGCCGCAAGATCGGTTACCTGACCCAGGCGCCCAGCGTCTACGCCGACCTCACCGTGCGGGAGAACACCCGCTACTTCGCCAGCCTCTACCGCCTCAAGGCGGCGGTGGCCGACGAGGCGATCGCGGCGGTCGGGCTGACCGGCGCGGCCGGCCAGCTGGTGGCCGACCTCTCCGGCGGGCAGCGCAGCCGCGCCTCCCTCGCCTGCGCGATCGTCGGCCGGCCCGAGGTCCTGGTCCTGGACGAGCCGACCGTCGGGCAGGACCCGGTGCTGCGCGACGAGCTGTGGGACCACTTCCGCCGCCTCGCCGCGGACGGCACCACCGTGCTGGTCTCCAGCCACGTGATGGACGAGGCGAACCGGTGTGACCGGCTGCTGCTGATCCGCGAGGGCGCGCTGATCGCCGACGACACCCCCGCGGGGGTCAAACACGCGGCCGGTGCCGACGACCTGGACCAGGCCTTCCTGCAATTGATCAAGCGACAGGCGGTGGCGGCGTGATTCTCTCCAGCACGATCAAGCGGATCCTCACCCAGCTGCGGCACGACCCGCGCACCATCGCGCTGATCATCGTGGTGCCGACGCTGCTGATCACCCTGATCTACTTCATGTACGACGAGCAGCCCGCGGTCTTCGACCGGATCGCGCTGACCATGCTCGGCGTCTTCCCGTTCATCGTGATGTTCCTGATCACCAGCATCGCGATGCTGCGCGAGCGCACCACCGGCACGCTGGAGCGGCTCTTCACCACCCCGGTCGGCAAGCTCGACCTGCTCTTCGGTTACGGGGTGGCGTTCGGTCTGGCGGCGGCGGCGCAGGCCACCGTCGCGGCCGGCTTCGCGTACTGGGTGCTGGACATGACGACCGCGGGCAGTCTCTCGCTGGTCATCCTGATCGCCGTGGCCAACGCCGTGCTCGGGGTGGCCCTCGGGCTGCTGTGCAGCGCGTTCGCGCGTACCGAGTTCCAGGCGGTGCAGTTCATGCCGCTCGTCGTGGCGCCGCAGCTGCTGCTCTGCGGTCTGTTCGTGCCGCGCGCCGCGATGGCCGGCTGGTTGCAGGCGATCAGCGACGTGCTGCCGATGTCCTACTCAGTGGAGGCGCTGACCGAGGTGGGCGCCAACGCCGAGCCGACCGGCATCATGTGGCGAGACCTCGCCGTCGTGGTGGGGGCGGTCGTGGTGGCGCTCACCCTGGGTGCGGCCACCCTCCGGCGCAGGACGCCTTGAGCGGTACGAAGGAGAACGATGGTGCGACGGACCGGACGCCGGCCCGGAAACCCGGACACGCGCGAGGCGATCCTGGCGGCGGCGCGCAGCGCGTTCGCCGAGAAGGGGTACGACGGCGCCTCGATCCGTGCCATCGCGACCGGCGCCGGGGTCGACCCGGCGCTGGTTCATCACTACTTCGGCACCAAGGACAAGCTCTTCCTGGCCACCATGAACTCGCCGATCGACCCGATCGACATCATCACCGAGGCGACCGACGGTGACCGCGACGAGATCGGCGTCCGGTTCGTGCGCGCGTTCCTGCGCATGTGGGACGGGCCGCGCGGCGCGGCCGCGGTGGCGCTGCTGCGGTCGGTGGTCGGCACCGAGTGGACCACCAAGCTGTTCCGCGAGTTCATCATCACCCAGGTCCTGCGCCGGGCCGTACCCAGGCTCGGTCTCGACCCGGCCGAGGCCAGCCTGCGGGTCACCCTCGCGGCCAGCCACCTGGTCGGCCTGGCCATGGCCCGCTATGTGATCAAGGTGGAACCGCTGGCCTCCGTGCCGTCGGAGACTCTGGTCGCCGCGATCGGCCCGACCGTCCAGCGCTACCTCACCGAAGATCTTCCGGGAGTCTTTCCCGAGGCATGAAACGTGGCCCTTCGGGGCAAGCCGCGTGTCGTGCGACTTGCGATGGTGCTGGTGCCGGCCCTGTTGCTGGCCGGATGCGGATCGGTCCAGGAGCGGGCCTCGGCCGCCGGAGACACCGCTACGCGGTTCCTCGAGGCGGTGGCCGGCGGTGACGGCGAGGCCGCCTGCGCCCTGCTGGCACCGGAGACCGAGGCGGAGATCGACGCGCCCTGCGCGGAGAGCATTCTGAGCGAGGCGCTTCCGGCGCCGGCGCCGGTCACCGATTCCGAGGTGTACGGCCAGCGCGCGCTGGTCCGGCTCGGCGGTGAGACGGTGTTCCTCGCCGTCTTCCCGGACGGCTGGCGGGTCGTGGCCGCCGGATGCACCCCGCGCGGTGAGCGTCCCTACGACTGCGAGATCGAGGGGTGACGCCGATGCGAGCCCAATACGTGCTGCTCCTGCTGGTGGTCACCACCGGCCTTCTCTACTTCGCGACGCTCGGGGTGCTGCACCGATGAGCAGGGCACTGAGGGACAACTCGCTCGGCCTGGTCTTCGGCAGCCTCTTCCTGATCGTGCTGGTCGGGCAGGCGTTCGCCGGGCACGCCGACTTCAACCACCAGCAGCTCGCCGCGGGCATGGAGCCGATCTCGCTCGGCCGCTACCTGACCTCGGCGTCGTTCGCCGCCGACGTGGCGGAGAACTGGCAGTCCGAGTACCTCCAGTTCTTCCTCTACATCTTCCTGACGGTCTGGCTGGTGCAGAAGGGCTCGCCCGAGTCGAAGAAGCCGGGCGACGAGGGCCGGGAGTCGGACCGCGAGCAGAAGGTCGGCCGGTACGCCACCGAGGACTCGCCGAGCTGGGCGCGGGCCGGCGGGCTGCGCCGGACACTGTTGTCCAACTCGCTCGGTCTGGTGATGGGCCTGCTCTTCGTCGCGTCCTGGCTCACCCAGTCGATCGCCGGGATGGCCGCCTTCAACGAGGAGCAGCTGCGCGACCTCCAGGAACCGGTCTCCTGGGCGCGGTACCTGACCGAGCCGGACTTCTGGAACCGCACCCTGCAGAACTGGCAGTCCGAGCTGCTCGCCGTCGCGTCGATGGTGATCCTCTCGATCTACCTGCGGCAGCGCGGCTCCCCGGAGTCGAAGCCGGTGGGCAGCCCGCACGACTCGACCGGCGTCGAGGGGTGACCGGTCAGGTGTGCTGGGCGCTGAGACTGGCCAGGTAGGCGTCGACCTTGTCGCGCAGCGCGTCCGGCAACTCGTCGAAGTGCAGGCCGATCTCGATGGCGTCGTCCCGGACCAGCCGGCGCACCACCCGCGCGTCGAGCGTCCCGCGGAAGCCGTCGAAGGTGCAGTCGGCGCGTACCGGATCGCCGACCTTGAGGGCCGTGCCCGGCGGGACCGTGCAGCCCAGGCCGTCGGCACTCAGGTCCGTCATCCGTGCGGTGATGGTCTGACCGGACACCGTCTGCAGCATCGCCGTGCCCGGCACCGGGATCCGGTCGTGGCGCCGGCGTTCCAGGCGTTCGGCCACGTCGGACAGATCGCCGATCTGGTGCATCGTGGCGTCCACGCTCTGGTGCAGCTGCATGACGATGCCGTGCTGCTGGTCGGCGATCCCGCCGAGCTGGCGCAGCGCGTCCTCGATGTCACCGACGTCCCGGACGATCGCGTTCAGCGTCTGGCCCATCTGCGCGACGTCCGCCTCCAGGGTCGCGATCGTGCTGGTGATCTGCTCGGTGGAGTCGGCCGTGGTGTCGGCCAGGCTCTTCACCTCGTCGGCCACCACGGCGAACCCGCTGCCGGCGGCACCGGCCCGGACCGCCTCGATGGTGGCGTTCAGCGCGAGCAGCCGGGTCTGCGAGGCGATCCCGGAGATCACGCTGGCGATGCCGGCCACCTGGCGGAGACTGGCGTTCAGCGCGGTGGCCGCCTCGTCGGCGCTGTGCGCGCGCTGGACCAGGGCCTCCGCGGCGTCGTTGGTGAGGGTCACCCGCTCGTGCGTGGCGGTCGCCGCGTTGCGGGCCGCGTCCACCTGGAGCACGACGTCCTCCAGCTTGCCGCCGATCACGGCCGCGGTGCTGTCGATCGCCTCCTTGGCGCGGCGGCGGAGCCGGTGGTTGAGCTGGCGCTGCTCCACCTGGGCGGCCTCGGCGCTGGCGTCCTGATCGGCCCGCAACCGCTCCAGTTCGGCGTCACGCTCGCGCAGCGCCTCGGCGAGCGAGGCGATCTCCCGCTGGGCGCCGGCGTCCCCGGCCGTGGTGATCCGGCGGCTCCTCAGGATCAGCCAGATGCCGGTGGCCAGCACCAGCAGGGCGGCGGCCAGGACGGACCACACCACGGTCCTCCTCCCGTCCCGGCACATTGTGGGTGAACCGACGCTACCGTGCCGCGGTGTCCGGCGTAGGTGGTTCGGCCCGCCCCGCCGGTCAGCGGGGCGGGCCGTCGATCACTCCTTGAGCAGCGCGTCGATCTGGCCCATGCCCTCGCGCATGCCCTCCTCCATGCCCATCGCGGCCATCCGCTCCAGCTGCTCGGCACTGACGAACGTCGAGACCGTGGTCATCCGCGTCCCGCTGCCGGTCGCCTCGAGGGTGACCACGCCGTGCGTGATGTCCTTCGGGTCGACCGGCTCGCCCTTGTCGTCGGCGAAACCGTCGTCGAACTCCAGGCGGTGCGGCGCCTCGACCGCGGTGATCGTCCACCAGCCGTGCGCCTTCTCCCCGTCCGGGCCGGTCATGAAGTACCGCACCTGGCCGCCGGGCTGGAACTCGTACCGCTCGAAGGTGGCCGGCCAGGTCGGCGGACCCCACCAGCGCTCCAGCTTGCGCGGGTCGGACCAGACCCGCCAGACCCGCTCCACGGGGGCGTCGAACTCGGCCACGAAGGTCAGAGTGAGTTTGTCCACGTCCTTGGTCGAACTGATCACGGTCATTTCCTACTCCTCGTCCAGGATGGCGGAGATCTGCTCGACCCGCTGACGCCAGATCTCCTCGTACGCGTCGAGCAGCAGCGACACCCGCCGCAGTGCCCCGACCTCACCGTTCACGATCTGCTCCCGCCCTCGCCGCGTCTTGCTGACCAGGGCCGCCCGCTCCAGCACCGCGACGTGTTTCTGCACCGCCGCGAAGCTCATCGGATAGAGCCGCGCCAGCTCCGACACGGACTGCCCGGAACGGATCACCCGGATCAGGATGTCCCGCCGGGTCGCGTCCGCGAGCGCGTGGAAAACGCGGTCCGTGTCGGCGCCGGAAAGCGAACCTACAACCATGTGGTTGTACGTTAGGCGCGACCGCGGGACACCGCAACCCCTTCGATACCTAACGGGTGACTCGAATTCCTGGTGTGACCCGGGCCGGCGCCGATAGGCGGTGCACTCGTCGTGAACAGGAGCCCGCCATGACCATCGCCATCGGTACGTCCACCCCGTCCACCGTCCGGGAGACGCACGCCGCCTGGCTGCGTCGCCGTGAGGACAGCCGGCCGCACCCGTGGCGGCTGATGACCGAGCCCGCAGCGCGGGACGAGCAGGCCGCCGGCGCGGAGCAGGACTGAGAGGCGCTCAGCGCAGCGCGGTCAGCGCCTCGGCGAGGACGTCCGTGGCGTCCTGGACGTCGACCTCGCGGCTCTGCAACGGGCCGCCGGTCTCGGTGAGCCGCGCCGCCTTGGCGCCGCCGGCGTAGAACGGGGCGAAGCCCAGCTCGCGGATGATCCGCGAGGCGGCCGCCCGGGCGTCCGGCTGGTCGGTGCAGACGAACTCGGCCAGCAGCGGGTCGTGCCCGCGGCGGCGGTTGAGCACCTCGGCCGGGATGGTGTTGAACGCCTTCACCCAGTGCGCCTCGGGCGCCCACTCGATGAGCGTCTCCAGGCCGCTCTTGCCGCCGGCCCGGGCCAGCATCCGGTCGGCCGCCTCACCCGGCGGACCGGTGACCGCGGCCGCCACCTCGACCGAGCTCTTGCTGCTGGCGCCCTCGTCGGTGAAGCCGCCCCCGCCGGAGAAGACCCCGGGCATCCCGGCGAGCCCGCCGGGACCGGGCGCGCCCGGCACCGGATCGGCCGGATTGGTGGCGTCGATGACCACCTTGCCCTCGATGCCGCCCAGCGTCAGGTCGACCGCTTCCTTCGCGGAGGCCCAGTTCGGCGCGAAGATCACCATCTCGCCGAAGGAGGCCGCCTCGGGGACCGGCATCACCCGCATCCGCCAGTTCATCCGGTCCACCAGCTCGCGCAGCTGCTCCGGATGCCGGGAGGTGACCGCCACGTCGTGGCCGCTTTCGGCGCACCAAGCCGCGAGAGTGCCGCCGAGCCGGCCTGCTCCGATCACACCGATCCGCATGATTTCAGGGTGCCTGGCCGGTCACCCGGGCGAGTGGAGAACGCGCAAATCCCCGTACAGCATCCGCAGCTCGACGGTGACCAGGTCGTCCACCAGGCGTTCCGGGTCGGTGGCACCGGCGAAGGCCGCCGTCCGCAGATCGTCGATCATCCCGGCCAGCACGTGCGGCTCCGGCCCGTCCGGTGCCAGTCCGGCGGCGCGCTCCCGCTCGATGCGTGCGGCGAGCCGGGACACGTGCGCCGCACGCAGGCTGTTCCGCCACTCGCCGATCGGTGGGCAGCCGGGCGCCGCGGCCAGGGCGCCGGCGAGCAGGCGGCCGTGCGTACGCCAGATCGCGGCCAGAGCGGTGAGTGACCGGCGCAGGGCCGGCTCGTCCGGGCCGGTGCCGTCCAGCCAGGGGCCGGCATCGGCATCCAGCTCGCCGGCGAGGCCGTGCAGCAGCGCCACCACGACGGCGAGCTTGGAGTCGAAGTAGAAGTAGAAGCTGGACCGGGAGATCTCCGCCCCGGCGGCCAGCTCGTCGATGGTGATCTCGGCGAGCGGCTTGCGGGCCAGCAGGGTGCGGGCGGTGTCCAGGATCGCCTGCTCGCGCCGATCGCCCTTGCTGGGGCCGCGCCGCCGGCCGGGGGGAGGGCTCATGCGATCAACCGTAACCCTTCCCACAGACGGACTCGACGCGCTGTCGACTTTTTCGACGTACTGTCGACTAACCACGACCAGTCGTCCCCCAGGAGGAACATCGTGAAAGAGATCCGCCTCGCGAGCCGCCCCACCGGCTGGCCGACCGCCGCGAACTTCGAGATCGCCGAGACGCCGGTCCCCGCGGCCGGCGACGGTCAGGTGCTGATCCGCAACCTCTACATGTCGGTCGACCCGTACATGCGGGGGCGGATGAACGACGCCAAGTCCTACATCGCACCGTTCCAGGTCGGCGCGCCGCTGGACGGCGCCGCGATCGGCGAGGTGGTCGAGTCCCGCGCCGAGGGCATCGAGGTGGGCGCGGTGGTCGCGCACGGCTACGGCTGGCGGGAGTACGCGGTGGCCGACGCGAACCGGGTACGCGTGGTCGACCCGGCCGCGGCGCCGACCCTGTCCGCGTACCTCGGTCTGCTCGGGATGACCGGGCTCACGGCGTACGTCGGTCTCCTGGACATCGCGCGGTTCCGCGAGGGCGACACCGTCTTCGTCTCCGGCGCCGCCGGCGCCGTCGGCAGCGTCGCCGGGCAGATCGCCCGGCTTCGCGGAGCGAAGCGCGTCATCGGCAGCGCCGGCTCCGCCGAGAAGGTCCGCCACCTGGTCGAGGATCTCGGCTTCGACGCCGCCTTCAACTACAAGGACGCACCGGTACGCGACCAGCTGCGCGCCGCCGCCCCGGACGGGATCGACGTGTACTTCGACAACGTCGGCGGCGACCATCTGGAGGCGGCCCTCGGCTCGCTGAACAAGTTCGGGCGGGTCGCGCTCTGCGGTGCCATCGCTCAGTACAACGAGGAGGTTCCGCCGGCCGGGCCGCGCAACCTGGGCCTCGCCGTCGGCAAGGAGCTCAACCTGCGCGGTTTCATCGTCGGCAACCACAACCACCGGATGCCCGACTTCCTCGCCGAGGCGAGCGCCTGGCTGCGGGACGGGCAGATCTCGGCCCGGGAAACAGTGGTGGAAGGCCTGGTGAACGCTCCGGAAGCGTTCCTCGGCGTGCTGCGCGGCGAGAACATCGGCAAGATGGTCGTGCGCCTTTGATCGGTTTCGGACGGAGCGTCGGATATTTCCGCCGCTGAACGATGGTTTGGTCGCTCTGGCGAGCCGAGTCGATACGGAACGTATGGTTGATCGCACTCGTCCGTACGGGTGAGGTCACTGACGGAAAGCAGACACTAGCGTTCCCGTGTGGCGAATCGGTTCCCACTTTGGGGTCAAGCGGGCTGGGCAAGCGCCGAGGTGGTCGGCGAGACGCACTACGCGAAGGCGATACGTGCGCTCTTCGGCAACGACTTCAACCCCCAGGGAACCGACATAACCGTCCCGGTGCAGCTGATCCCGGACCGCGCCAACCGGCACGACCGTAACGCCGTCGGCGTCTGGTCCGGTTCCAGCCTGCTCGGCCACCTGCCCCGGCCGGAGGCCGCCCGCTACGCCCAGGTGCTCACCTCGCTCACCACCCGCGGCCTGCTGCCCGAGGTGAACGCCCGCATCCACGGGCGCGAGTGGGGTGAGTACGACGGGCGCCCGCCGGCCTTCGACGCGACCATCCGGCTCGACCTGGCCGAGCCGCACATGCTGGTCCCGGCCAACTCGCCGCCGGCCCAGGAGCACCGGGTGCTGCCGACCGGCTCGGCCGTCCAGGTGATCGGCCAGCAGCAGTTCCTCGACGCGTTGCGGCCGCTGCTGCGCCGGGAGGGCGAGTGCTGGGCGTACGTGACCCTGCACGAGATGGCCGACCACCTGATCGAGGTCCGCGTCGGCGACGCGCGGGTCGGCGACCTCAGCCCGAAGATGAGCGGCGAGCTGCTGCCCGCCCTGCGGCACCTGGCCGAGCGGGGCCTGGTCACCGCGGCCCGGGCGATCGTCAAGGGCATCGACGGCAAGGCCGAGGTCATGCTCTACCTGGCCCGCGTCCACGACCTGCCGGAGAGCTGGCAGGGTACGGCGGCCCGGCAGGCCGCGGCCGCCGCGATCTCCCCGGCCGGCCCGCGGGCGTCCACGCTCGCCGCGGCCGTCGGGGGCGGAGCGTCCGGCCGGGCCCAGGCGAGCTTCCCGCACTCGGGCGTGGCCACCACGGGATCGGCCGCGACCGGGGCGGGAGCCGCAGCGGGCCCGGCCGGCACCCCGCCGGCGGCACCCGGCTGGGCCGCACCCGACGAGCCGGTGCCCAGCTGGGCGGCACCGAGCGAGCCGGTGCCGAGCTGGGCCGCGTCCGAATCCACGCCGGCCTGGGCCGCGTCCGCTGAGCAGGCGCCGGCCTGGGACCCGGCGGCCGGGGACCCGGCCGGTACGCCCAGCTGGGCGGTGCCCAGCACCGGCAAGCCGAGCTGGGCCGTGTCGTCGTCGAGCGCCCTGCCGACGCTGCCGTCCGCCGGTGCGCTGCCGGGTGGGCCGGCGCCGCGCCTGGACGCGCCGTCGACGTCCACCGGTTCGATCCCGCGGGTGGAGGCCAACGGGGCGGTCGGCAACTCCTGGCTGGACCGGGCCGGTGCGGTCGGTGGCTCGACGGCACGGATGGACCTCATGGGCGCGCACTCCGGATCGCTCGGCGTCACCGAGCCGGTCGCCTCGGTCGCGAGCGCCCAGGGTGCTTCCGCCTTCCCCGGCTCGCCGTCCGCTCTCTCCGGCCCGGCGTCCGCTTTCGCCGGCTCGCCGGCGGGGTCGCGGCAGTCCGAGTCGTCGGCTTTCGCCGGCTCGCCGGCCGTGTCGCGGCTGGCCGAGCCGTCGACGAGCGACCCCTCCGCGCACCCGGTCAGCCCGGCCCCGCTGGACGGTTCGGGAGCGACGATCGCCGAGACCACGGTCATTCCCGCGCTGGCCGCCGTCGTCAAGGGCAACGCCGGCCGGCGCGGCGGCGTCGCACCGGTGTCCCCGGCCGCGGACGGCAACCCGCACCCGGCGATCCCTCCGGCGCCCACCGGGATCCGGTTCGCGGTCCCGCCGGGCTGGCCGGTCCCGCCCAGCGGGTGGTACCCGCCGGCCGGATGGCGCCCGGACCCGAGCTGGCCGCTCGCTCCGTCCGGCTGGCAGTGGTGGGTGCCCACCTGGGATTGACCCGCCAGAATGGGCGGTTTGGGCGGTTTTCCGGGGCGAATCTGATCGGTATACGTCCGGAACGTCGGATTAACCCGGAAAATCGCCACGGTGACCCACCTCGCCTTGTTGGAATGGGCGAATGCGGTGGGATGATGCGGATGGCCTGACCGGACGGCCGGACGCGCGTGTACGAGGCGTGCTCGAAGCCTGGCGTTCCGGTTTGCTCGACCTCACCGGCACCAACCCCCTGATCGACGTCGATCCGGCCGGTACGGGCGTGGTGCCGATCGTCAGCCCGTCACCACGCAGCGTGGTGGAGGCGCTCCAGCAGGGCCGGGAGTGCGGCTTCCTCGGCATCGAGGAGCAGGCCGAGGGGCCCCGTCCGCGCGCCGCGCACGTGTTCCAGACCGAGATGGCCGACGCGGACATGGACGCGACCCTGCATGCGCTGCGGCGTACCGCCCGGCGGGATCAGCTGGAGCACGGCCTGGCGGCGCTCTACCTGACGCTCGGCACGCTGCACTGGCGCGACGGCGAGCAGCCGTACGCCAGCCCGATCCTGCTGCTCCCGGTCGACCTCGTGGACACCGACCCGCTGGACTACCCGCGGCTGCGGCCCCGCCCGGACGAGCCGATCGTGAACCCGGCCCTCACCGTCCGGCTACGCCTGTACGGCGTGGAACTGCCGGCCGTGGAGAGCCTGGCCGGCCTGGACGTGACCGTCTTCTGGGCCCGCCTGGACGCGGCGATCAGCGAGCACCAGGAGTGGCGGACCGACGAGGCCATCATGCTGGCCCGGTTCGCCGTGGACCGCGAGGTGATGTACGGCGACCTGGTCGGCAACGAGCGGCAGATCCTCGCCCACCCGGTGGTCCGCGCGCTGGCCACCGACCCGAAGTCGCAGATCGACGCGTTCCACTTCGACCCGATCCCGGCGCGCCGCATCGACGAGGTGGCCGCGCCGGACGACGTACCGCTCGTGCTCGACGCCGACGCGGCGCAGCGGGCCTGCGTCGCCGCCGCCGTGGCCGGGCGCAGTTTCGTGATGCGCGGCGCACCCGGCACCGGCAAGACGCAGACCGTCGCCAACATGATCGCCTGCCTGCTGCACGCCGGGAAACGCGTCCTGGTGGTCTCCGAGAAGGCGGCCGCCCTGGACAAGGTGAAGGAGCGGCTGGCCCGGGCCGGTCTCGAGGACTACCTGCTCGAGCTGCACAGCGACCGGACCGGCCGGACCCAGGTGGCGGCCACTCTGGCCGCCGCGCTGGACTTCATCCCGCTGCCGCCGCCCGGCCTCTCCACCGACGAGCGCGAGGAGTTGCGCGAGCACCGGCGGCGGCTGAACGCGTACGCGGAGGCGATGAACGAGGTCCGGGAACCGCTCGGCCACCGGCTGCACGACGTGCTCGGCATGTGCGCGCAGATGATCGACGTGCCGGCCGCGCCGGTGCCGCCGGCCCTGCCGATCCCGCTCACCACCCAGTCGCTGCAACACGTCCGGAACGCGGCGGAACGTCTCGGCCGGGCCTGGCGTCCGGCCGTGCAGGGCGAGGACTTCCTCTGGCGCGAGGTGGTCGACCGCAACCGGCTCGACGCCCGGCTGCACCAGGCGCAGACCGCCCTGGAACATCTCACCGAAGCGGTCGCCAAGGATCCGGTCGCCGCCGCTTTCGACGCGCACACCATGGCCGACGCGACCATCCTGACCACCCTGATCGGGCACGCCGCCCGGCGGCCGGCCGAGGCCGCCGACGAGTGGCTCACCCTGCCCAGCCTGGAGCCGGTGGCCCGGGCCGCCGAGGGGCTGGTGCGCCACCTCAGGGCGTTGCACCAGGCCGAGGAGGCGGTCCGGACCCGGTCCGGGGTGACCTGGTCGACGCTGCCCAACCCGGCCAAGCTGCCGATCGTCCCGAGCCTGGCCCACCTCAACCCGCCGCCGGTCGAGCTGCTCCCGCTGACCGCCGCCCAGGCCCGCGGCCTGGCCCGCCGGTTCGCCGACGACGCCGACCGCCTCGAGCAGCACCAGCACAGCCTGGACCGGGTCACCGCCCGGCTCGGGCTGCCGAACGTGGTCGCGTTCACCGACATCGGGCGGGTCGCGGACATCGTCAACCTGCTGTCCCGGCCGCACAAGCCGGAGCCGGCCTGGTTCGACAGCGTCGGTACGACCGCCGCGCGGACTTCGGCGCGGATGCTGAAGCGTGCCGTCGAGGGGGCCCAGGCGGCCGAGTCCCGGGCCCGGGAGCACTTCAACGACGCGGCCCTCGCCGAGCCGGTGGACGAGCTGGCCGAACGGTTCGCCACCGTGCACAAGGGCCTGCGCAAGCTGCGGGCGCCGTACCGGCGGGACAAGCGGGCCGCCGCGGAGATCGCCCGGCCGGACGTGAAGCGCAAGCAGGCGGTCGCCAATCTGGGCGCCGCGGCCGCGTGGAAGCGGTCCCTTCAAGAGCTGGACACGGCCGAGCGGGAGTACGCCCGGATCCTCGGCCGGCACTGGAAACGGCTCGACACCGACTTCGAGGCGATCGAGGAGGCGCTGCGCACCGCCGAGGAGGTGATGCGGGTGACCCCGCCGGAGGCACTGCCGGCGGTGATCGAGCGGGTCAGCGCACCCACCCCGAACAGCGCGATTATCCGGATCGTCACCGAGGCGCGCAAGGAGTTCGACCGGTGGACCGCGGCCCTGCGCCCGGCACCCGAGCCGGCGCCCCGGCCGCAGCTCGCCGCCGGCCCGATCCACGACGCGGTCACCTGGCTGCGGGCGCACGTGGAGCCGTTCACCGCGGCGGCGGAGCTGGTGCAGGCGTACAGCGCGGCGGCCGGGCGGGACTTCACGCTCGCCGAGTCGGCCGCGATCGGCATGCTGCGGGAGACCGCCGCCGACGCGGCCGGGGCGCTGGCCGCCAACGCCACCGAGTACGCCCGGGTGCTGGGTGCCGCGTACCGGGGAACCCAGACCGACGTGGACGCCCTGTCCACCGCGATGGCCTGGACCTCCGAGGCGCGCCGGGTACGCACCGGCGGCGACATCGCGTTCACCCCGGAACAGGCCGAGGTGCTCCGCAAGGCCCGGGCCACCGACACCCTGCCGTCCCGAGTGGCCGAGTGGCAGGCCGCCCGGGACTGGATCCTGCGTGCCTTCGCGCCCCGCCGGCACCCGTCGCTGACCGCCGTGCTGGACGACTACGAGCACGCCCGCGAGCTGATCCGGGCGCTGCTCGAGGACAGCCGCGGCCAGCAGGAGTGGTTCGAGTACCAGGCGGCCCACACGGTCCTGTCCGAGCACGGCCTGGACGCCGTGGTGGACTTCTGCGCCCGGGAGGACCTGCCGACCGAGCAGATCCTGCCGGTGCTGGGCCGGGCGCTGTTCCAGTCCTGGGTGGACACCGTCATCCGCGAGGACGACCGGCTCCCGCCGCTCGACGCGGCCGGCCGGGACCGCCTGATCGAGGAGTTCCGGGTCTGGGACACCCGGCTGCAGCGCGCCGCGGCCGCGGACGTGATGAACGCGGTCGACGCGATGCAGCCCTCCGAGGCCGCCGCCGGTGAGGCCGCCCTGCTGCGCGCCACCGCCGCCCAGCAGGGCCGGCGGATGCCGGTGCACGAGCTGATCGCGCAGACCCGGCACGCCACCCTCGCCGTCAAGCCGTGCTTTTTGACCGTGCCCGCCGAGGCCAGCCGGCTGCTCCCGGCCGACCTGCACTTCGATGTGGTGATCGTCGACGAGGCGTCCCGGATGCCGGTTCCGGACGCGGTCACCTGCGCGTACCGGGGCGCCGCGCTGGTCGTGGTCGGCGACGACCGGCAGATCACCGCGGCCGGCCTGCCCGGCGGTGACGGCCAGTCGATCCTGGACCTGGCCGTCGGCTGCGGCGCTTTCCGGGTGATCGACCTCGGCACGCACTATCGCAGCCGGCACGAGTCGCTGATCGCCTTCGCCAACCACAGCTTCTACCAGGGGCGGCTGAACACGTTCCCGGCCGCCGGTCCGCCCGGGCCGGACGCCGGGGTGCAGCTCTTCCCGGCCACCGGGGAGACGCCGCTCGCCGGCATGGTCGCCAGCCGGGTGGCGCACCACCTGGTCACCCGCCCCGACCTGACCCTCGGCGTGGTGGCCTGCTCGCCCGAGCAGGCCCACGAGATCGAGACCGCGGTGCACGACATGGTCGAGGCGGCGGACGACGACCGGCTGCGCGGGTTCTTCGTCAAGGACCTCGACACTGTGCAGGGCGACGAGCGGGACGTGGTCATCCTCGCGATCAGCGAGGAGCTCGGCGGCCTGGCCGGCACCGACGGCTGGCGGCGGCTCAACGTCGCCACCACCCGCGCCGCCCGCCGCCTGGAGGTGGTCTCCGCGGTACGCGGCCGCGACCTGCCGGAGACCGGGGAGTTGCGGCACCTGGCCGCCTACCTGGACTACGCGGTACGCGGTGACGCGGCCCTCAACCTCGACGACACGCTCCCGGACGAGCAGACGCCGTTCGAGGACTCGGTACGCGACGTGATCCGCTCTTGGGGCTACCAGGTGCGGACCCGGGTCGGTACCGGCTCCTTTCGGATCGACCTGGCCGTCAGCCGCAACGCCCGGCGCAACGCCCCGTTCGCGCTCGGCATCGAGTGCGACGGCACCACGTACGATTCCGCGCACGCCGCACGGGACCGGGACCGGCTGCGCGAGCAGGAACTGCAGCGGCTCGGCTGGCGGCTGCACCGGATCTGGGGCACCGCCTGGTACCTGGACCGGCCGAACGAGGAGGAGCGGCTGCGCGCCGCCATCGACGCGGCCTTCGCCGAGTTCCCCGAGGAACAGACGCCGGAGCTGACCGTGACCGTCACCGACGTGCCGGTCGAGGCCCCGGTCTCGCCCGCGCCGACCGCCGAGGCCCGCACCGAGTTCACCGAAGGCGAGTTCGCCGGCGCCGAGTTCGCGGCGACGACGGCCGGCTTCGCCGAGCCGGAGACGACCTTCGAGGACGAGTTCCCTCCGGCCGCCGAGGCCGCCGGGTTCGAGGAGGTCGCGGTCGAGGACGCCGATCAGTACGCGACCCCGGCCGGCCTCGCCGAGGAAGAGCCCGCCTACCACGAGGTCGTCGCGGAACAGGCCGGCGCGTACCTCGCCGGGGTGGACGACACCGACCGGCAGGCCGCCGGCACGCCGCTCGCCGAGGCGTTGCCCGAGCCCGGGGTGGCGGAGCCGGAGCCCGCGGTGGCGGAGCCGCACACGGTCTGGCCGGCCGCCACCGGCATGGAGTTCGACGCCGACCTGGAGCCCACGTACGACGAGCAGCCCGACGTGGTAGCCGCCGTCGAGGACTACCAGGGCGTCTTTCCGGCCACGTTCGAGCACGTCGCCCGCATCGACGAGGACGTGCACCCGTACCAGGCGACTCCGCCGGCACCCGAGCCGGTCGCCGCGGAATTCCCGCCGGAGCCGGTGACGGCCCAGCGGCGCACGGGACAGCCGGCTCCGGGGGACTGGGCTCACCCGTACCGGAAAGCGCGTCTGGACCCGCTGCCGCCCGGCGCCGGCCTGACCGATCCCGGCACGCACGACCACCTGGTCGCCGCCGTCCGGCGGATCGCCGAGGCCGAAGGCCCGGTCCACGTCAGCGTCGCCCTCCAGCGCATGCGCGAGGAGTGGGCCCTGGTCCGGATCAGCAAGCCGGCCCGGCTCGCCGTCGAAGCGGTCCTGCCGGAGGCCGGGATCGCCTGGGACGGCACCTTCCTCAGCGATCCGGACCAGCCGGTGCCGGCGGTGCGCTACCGCGCCGACGGCGTGGCCCGCAAGCCGGACCAGGTCGCCGACGCCGAGGTACGGGTCGCGCTGGAGCACCTGGTCCACGACGGCGGTGTGCTGACCGAGGACGAGTTGCTCGCCGCCACCGCCCGCCTGTACGGCTGGGCGGCGCGCCGGCCCGCCGAGCTGGACGACCGCCTCACCGGCCTGATCGGCGACCTGGTCGAGGAGGGCCGGCTGCTCCAGCAGGCCGACGGGCTGACCATCGGTCACGGCCTGCCCGATCCCACCTCGCTGCCACGGCACGAGGCGGCGCCGAAACGCCGCGCGTCCCGGCCCCGCCGCACGGCCGTCCGCAAGTGACCTGCAGGCCATCGTCGCGTGGGCCCCGGTTCACCCGCGATCCCTATCGTCCGGCCCCATGAGAAAGATCAACAAGATCCTCGCCGGCGCGGGTGTCCTGACGCTCACCCTGACGCTGGCCGGCAACGCCTCGTACGCCGGCGGCCCCGGCAAGGTCACCACACCGACCCTGACCGGGTTCGCGTCGCTGCCGGCCACCACGTTCGTGCCCGGCAGCGAGCCGTCCGGCACTCTGGTCACCGGCAACACCAACGGCGTCCCGGTGCCCTTCGCCGACCAGCCGGTCCAGGGCTTCAGCGGGATCGCCGACAACGGCGACGGCACCTTCGACGTGCTCTCCGACAACGGCTACGGCAATCAGGCCAACTCGGCCGACTTCCTGCTGCGCGTCCAGCGGCTCGCCCCGGCGTTCGCCACGAACACCGTCGACGTGCTCGGCGGCGTGCACCTGACCGACCCGCGCGGGCTCGTCCCGTGGAAGCTGACCCGCGAGGACCGGGTGCTCACCGGTGCCGACTTCGACGTCGAGTCGATCGTCAAGGGCGACGACGGCAGCTACTGGATCGGTGACGAGTTCGGCCCGTACCTCCTGCACTTCGACCGTGCCGGACGCCTGCTCGCGGCACCCGCGCCGCTGGACGGCGTGATCGCGCCGGAGACCGCCACCCGCACCGGCGTCACCGCGACCCTCGGCGGCAGCAAGGGTTTCGAGGGCCTGGCCGAGTCGCCCGACGGCCGCTACCTGTACCCGCTCCTGGAGGGCACGGTCACCGGTGACCCCGCAGGGCGGCTGCGGCTCAACGAATTCGACAAGCGGGCCGGCAGGTACACCGGCAAGCGCTACGCCTACCAGCTGGAAAGCCCGGCCAACGCGATCGGTGACGCCATCAGCGTCGACCGGAACCGCTTCCTGATCATCGAGCGGGACAACGGGCAGGGCGCCACCGCCGTGTTCAAGAAGATCTACCTGGCCGACAAGCGGGACCGCAACCACGACGGCCTGCTGGACAAGATCCTGCTCGTCGACCTGATGAACATCGCCAACCCGCGCAAGCTCGGCGGTTTCGGCACCACGTTCACCTTCCCGTTCCAGACCATCGAGGACGTCGTGATCCTGGACGAGAAGACCATCGCGGTGCTGAACGACAACAACTTCCCGTTCTCCAACGGCCGTACCCCCGGCGTGGCCGACAACAATGAGTGGATCACCATCGCGCTGCCGCACTCGCTGCGCTGATGACCTGGGGGTTCGTCCGTTTCGCGGGCGAACCCCGCTGTTTGCGCTGACAGCGGTTATGGTTAGCGCTAACATTCCCGGTGCCGAGGAGAAGAAGTGACGTACGGTTCCAACGCCCTGCGCCAGGCCGTCCTGCGGGCCAACCAGGTGATTCCCGAGGCCGGACTGGCCCAGCTGACCTGGGGCAACGTCAGTGGCGTGGACCGCGAGGGCGGCTACTACCTGATCAAGCCGTCCGGTGTGCGCTACGACGATCTGACCGAGGACCAGCTGGTGCCGGTCGACCTGCGGACCGGCCAGGTCCTCGCCGGCGACCTGCGCCCGTCCGTGGACAGCGAGTCACACCGCGCCTTCTACCTGGCCTGGCCGTCGATCGGCGGCGTCACGCACACCCACTCCACCCACGCGGTCGCTTTCGCCCAGGCCAATCGGGACATCCCGCTGCTCGGCACCACGCACGCCGACACGTTCAACGGTCCGGTGCCGGTGACCCGGGGTCTCACCGCGGATGAGTGCGCCACCGACTACGAGCTGAACACCGGCCGCGTCATCGTCGAGCTCATCGGCGACGACGCGTCCGCCGCCGCCATGCCGGCCGCCCTGGTGGCCAACCACGGCCCGTTCACCTGGGGCGCCACCCCCGGCAAGTCGGTCGAGCACGCCATCATCTGCGAGGCCGTCGCCGAGATGGCGCTCAAGACCCTGGCGCTGAACCCGGCCGCGACCATCCCCGACCACCTCGCCGAGCGCCACTTCAAACGCAAGCACGGCCCGGGCGCCTACTACGGCAACCCCAAGGCCTGACCTCCGCGGTCGCTCCGGACCACGTCCATGAGGTGGTGCTCCACCTCATGGACGGTGTGCCGTCCCAGCCAGAGCAGCGTCCGGGACGCGGCCACCGGCCAGTTGTAGACCCCGGTGCGGGCCCACTGCGCGGGCGCCAGCGCACCGAAGTCCCGGGCCAGTTCCTCCGCCGCGCCCGCGAGCTCGGCCAGGACGACCCGCGGATCCTGATCGTTGTAGGCGTCCGCGACCACCCGCTCCTCCCGCCCCATCGGAGCGAACTCGGGCTCATCGGCCGCCAGCGCCAGTGCGACCCGCTCACCCTGCACGCGCAGCACGTCCCGCACGTGACACACGTACTCCAGCGGCGACCACACGTCCGGCTCCGGCCGCCGGCGCGGCCCCGGCACTGCCGCGAGGGCCGCGGCGAAGCGCGGCCCGGCCTCGCGAAGCCGGCCCGGAATCGCCTCGGCCGAGACCTCCGCATAGGTGAAACCACACTCCCCGCAATGTTCCATCCCGGCAGGATAGGGGTCTCTTCCGCGAAACGCGGGAGCCGGCGATTCGGTCCCGCTCGCCGATGGCCCGGCATGCTGATTTTCGGTACGCGCACGCGCCGTGCCGCCGAATCGCGGCCGTCCCGCCCAGCCACGTCCCCGTGGAGGGTCGCGCGGGAGAGCGGGGACGGTCCGATTCCGGCGCGACTGTGGGAACGCGTACCCCGAAAGGGTTAATGCCGGGGCGGCTGGGTGACCACGCGGACCATGTTCTGCAGACGCCGGCGCAAGCCGGCGGCCGGCTGCGGCTCGTCCCGGGTGTTGCTCGCCTTGGCCGATGATGTCCGCACGTTTCGGGGCAGGCCGGGCGCCCGCGGGCGGGGGACCGTCACCGGCGGCACCTGCCGCCAGGTGAAACGAACGCCGCCCAGCTCGATCGTCGCGCCGGCGGCGCAGAGGCCGGACTGCCGGCAGTCCGGTGATCCGTCCGGACCGTAACTGATCATCAGGCTGGTCTCCGTGGCGGAGGCCGTGGTGTGGACGGCCCACACCTCGCCGTAGCCGGTGAGGCCGGTTCCGCCGGCGGTGAGCACCGATGCCCGGCCGCGCAGCGGCACGGTGAGTTCGAAGCCGTTGGGGTCCTGGATGTACAGCGTGCCGGAGAGCCGCGGCTGGCCGCGCCGGCGTAGCCGGCCGGTGAACCCGGCTCCCACGGTCACCGCCCCGTCGCTGTCTGCGGCGGGGGTGCCGGGAGCCGTGTGTCGTCGTCGAACACCTTTCGGACTGTAACGGCTCCCGGGCCCGGATCGGCTCTCCGTCACCGGGGAGAGTGAGCCTCTAGCTGTCGGATTCCAGACGTGCCAGAAAGCCGCGTACCGCGTCCTGGAAGATCGCCGGCTCCTCGCTGAACGGGAAGTGCCCGGCCTCGGCGATCTCGACGAGCTCCGCGCCGGGTATCCCGGCGGCGATGCCGCGGGACGCGGACGGCGGGCACACCCAGTCGTAGGCGCCGGCCACCACGAGCGCCGGAGCCGTGATCCGCGACAGGTCCTGGCGCAGGTCGTACTTCGGGGCCAGCTCGCCGAAGAAATACCCGGCCACGTCCGACGCGAAACCGCTCAGCGGGAGCAGGCGGCCGGGCACGTCGGTGTGGCGCGGTCCGGCGTACGTCGGGGCCACCTGCTCCTCGAACGCGCGCAGGGTCGCCGGACTGAAGTCGCCGCCGAACATCCGGGCGGCCACCGCGGTCGCCTCGGGGGACGCGCGTTCCGCCAGGCTGGGCGGCGGGTCCGGGTCGTCGAAGGGCCGCAGGGTGGCGCTGGTGGAGCAGAGGATCAGCGCACGCACCGCGTCCGGCCGCCGCAGCGCGAGGTGCAGCGCCACGAACCCGCCGCCGGAGTGGCCCAGCACGATCGGGTCGGCGATGCCCAGCCGATCGCAGAGTTCGGCCACGTCGTCGGCCATCTGCTCGAGGGTGCAGGTGGCCACCGGTGGGCGTCCCGAGCGGCCCTGCCCGCGCAGATCGACGTAGACCAGCTGGGCGTACGCGCTGAGCGCGCTCAGCCCCGGCCGCAGATAGCCCTGGTCGAAGCCGGGGCCGCCGTGCAGAACCAGGATGACCGGCCGTTCGGTCAGCCCGGTCCCGTCGACCGCGAGCTGTGATCCTTCCACGTCGAAGTAGAGCGTCGTCCCGCCGATTTCGGTGCGCATGTGGTCCTCCCTATAGGCGTGTCATCTACCAGATGCACGACACGGGAGGAAAGTTCATTTCCGGGCCGACGGCGCCGCCGCGCTCACCCGGGGCACCAGCAGGGGAGCGACCACCACGTCCTCCGGCGGCGCGTCGCCCGGTGGACGGCCCAGATGGCGCAGGAGCAGGGCGAGGGCGCGCCGCCCGAGTTCGGCGAAGTCCTGATGCACCGTGGTGAGCGGGGGCAGGAAGTATCCCGAGTCCGGCATGTCGTCGAAACCGACCACGCTGACGTCCTGCGGCACCCGGCGCCCGGCCTCGTGCATGGCGCGCAGCACGCCCAGGGCGATCCGGTCGTTGGCGCAGAAGACCGCGGTGACCGCCGGGTCGGCGGCCAGGCGCAGGCCCTGTTCGTAGCCGGCGGCGGCGTCCCACCAGCCGGCGGTGACCTCGGGGACCACGGCACCCGCCGCGTAGAGGGCTTCCCGCCAGCCGTCGACGCGGGCCTGCGCCTCCGGCCAGTCGGACGGTCCGGCCACGTGGTGGACCGTGGCGTGCCCGAGGTCGAGCAGGTGCCGGGTGACCAGGGCGGCGCCGGCCTTGTTGTCGACGCGCACGGTCGGGAACGGGTCGCCGTGCCCGGCGCCGCCCACGGCGACGCAGGCCAGACCGGCGGGCGCGTGCGTCAACGCCATGATCACCGACGGCTTGGGTGCGATGGCGATGATGCCGTCCACGTCGTGCTGGGCCAGCCGGTCGACGGCTTCCAGGACCGGGCGGTGCGCGAGGTCGCGGACGGTGGCGACGCTGACCAGGTATCCGGCGGCGCGGGCGGCACTCTCGATGCCGTAGAGCATGGACTCCGGACCGAACAGCGTGGTCTCGAAGCCGATGATGCCGAGCGTGTGCGACTCGCGGGTGGCGAGCGTACGCGCCGCCAGGTTCCGCCGGTAGTTGAGCGACCGCATCGCGGCCAGGACGCGTTCCCGGGTCTCGGCACGGACGTTGGGATGGTCATTTATCACTCGGGAGACCGTTTGGTGGGACACCCCGGCCAATTTCGCCACGTCGCGCATGACTGTCCCGCGCTCCTTGCCGGATCGCGACATCCGCCGGGAGCGTGGCTCGGTGCGGACCGGGTCGGTGGGCTGGTGGCCGGCCGGTTCGAGGCCCGGCGTGGGTGCAGGTGTCGCCATTGGAGGACTTGTAGCAGGTGACGGTTCGATGACCATGAGCGATACCGCCGTTCTTGCAACCAGTCGGAAACGTTGATCCGGATCTCTTGACGAGCGTGTTGAGAACGGTAACACTCACGAAACGCAAGCTGTGACCACGGTCGCAGCGCTACGCAAGACGTTGCGGTCATGGCTGGTCGGCCATCCGCTGAAAATTTTGTGAACGGTAACAGTTTCGGGAGGTAATGGTGCGCAGGAACATCTCCGCGGCCGTGCTGAGTGGTGTCCTCGCTGTCTCGGCGCTCGCCGGGTGCGGTGGTGGCGGCGACGACGCGGGCTCCGGCAACAGCGGTGGCGACGACAAGATCACCCTCGGCTTCTCCCAGGTGGGTGCCGAGAGCGGCTGGCGTACGGCGAACACCAAGTCGATCCAGGAGTCGGCGGCGTCCGCGGGCATCGATCTGAAGTTCTCCGACGCGCAGGGCAAGCAGGAGAACCAGATCTCGGCGATCCGCAACTTCATCACGCAGAAGGTCGACGTCATCGCCTTCTCGCCGGTGGTCACCTCCGGGTGGGACGCCGTGCTGAAAGAGGCCAAGGACGCCGGCATCCCGGTGATCCTGACCGACCGCGCGGTGGACTCGCAGGACACCTCGCTGTACGAGACCTTCATCGGCTCGGACTTCGTCGAGGAGGGCAAGAAGGCCGGCGACTGGCTGGTCAAGGAGTACGAGGGCAAGACCGACAAGGTCAACGTCGTGGAGCTGCAGGGCACCACTGGCTCGGCCCCGGCGATCGACCGGCAGAAGGGCTTCGCGGAGGCCATCAAGGCCAACCCGAACATCACGATCGTGAAGTCGCAGACCGGTGACTTCAAGCGGGCCGACGGCAAGACTGTGATGGAGACCTTCCTGCAGTCCACCCCGGACATCGACGTGCTCTACGCGCACAATGACGACATGGGCCTGGGCGCCATCGAGGCGATCGAGGCGGCCGGCAAGAAGCCCGGTACCGACATCAAGATCATCACGGTGGACGCGGTCAAGGACGGCATGACGGCGCTCGCCGACGGCAAGATCAACTTCATCGTCGAGTGCAGCCCGCTCCTCGGCCCGCAGCTGATGGACCTCGCCAAGAAGGCCGCCGCCGGCGAGACCCTCGAGAAGCGGGTCCTCACCGAGGAGACCACCTTCACCCAGGAGCAGGCCAAGACCGAGCTCCCGAACCGCAAGTACTGATCGGTCTGCCCCGCGGGTTGTCCCGGCCGGCCCGGCCCGGGCAACCCCCCGCCCCGCCGAAACGGGCCCGACATTGGGGCGCCGGCAAC
>NZ_JADQTO010000006.1:282600-466263 GCF_015704865.1 Actinoplanes aureus
CCCCCCCCCCCCCCCCTGTGGCCGGGGGGCGGGCGGGGGGGGGGGCGCCCCCGCCCCCCCCCCCCCCCCCCCCCGCGGCAGCGCGAAACGGAGCACGAATTGGGCGCGCAGTCACCGGTCCTCGAGATGACCGGGATTAGAAAAGTCTTTCCCGGCGTCGTCGCTCTCGACGGCGTCGATTTCCGCCTGTTCCCCGGCGAGATCCACGCTCTGATGGGCGAGAACGGCGCCGGCAAGTCAACCCTGATCAAGGTGCTGACCGGCGTCTACGAGATCGACGGCGGCGACATCAAGCTCGCCGGCGAGCCGGTGCGGATCTCCGGACCGCTGCAGGCCCAGCAGGTCGGGGTCAGCACGGTCTATCAGGAGGTCAACCTCTGCACCAACCTGTCGGTGGCGGAGAACATCTTCATCGGGCGCGAGCCGCGCCGGTTCGGCCGGATCCAGTGGGGCGTGATGCGGCGGCGTGCCGCGGAACTGCTCGGCCGCCTCGATCTGAACCTCGACGTGTCGGCGCCGCTGAGCACCTACTCGCTCGCGATTCAGCAGATGGTCGCGATCGCGCGCGCGGTCGACGTCTCGGCCCGCGTTCTCATCCTGGACGAGCCCACCTCCAGTCTGGACTCCTCCGAGGTCGAGCAGCTGTTCGCGGTCATGCGCCGGCTCAAGGCCGACGGGGTGGCGATCCTGTTCGTCTCGCACTTCCTGGACCAGATCTACGAGGTCTCGGACCGGCTGACGGTGCTGCGCAACGGCCAGCTCATCGGGGAGTACCGCACGGCCGAACTGCCGCAGGTGCAACTCGTCGAGAAGATGATCGGCAAGGAGCTCGCCGCGCTGGAGGACCTGGAGGACAAGGCGCAGCGGACCCGGGAGAAGGCCGCCGAGGCCAAGCCGGTCATCGAGGCCAGGGGACTCGGGCGGACCGGCGCGATCGCACCGTACGACCTGACCATCCACGAGGGTGAGGTGGTCGGGCTGGCCGGGCTGCTCGGCTCCGGGCGTACCGAACTGGCCCGGCTTCTCTTCGGCGCCGACAAGGCGGACGAGGGTGAGCTGCGCGTCGCCGGCAAACCGGTCAATCTGCGCAGCCCGCAGCTGGCGATGAAGCGTGGCATCGCCTTCTCCTCGGAGAACCGCCGCACCGAGGGCATCATCGGCGACCTGAGCGTCCGGGAGAACATCATCCTGGCGTTGCAGGCATCCCGGGGCTGGACCCGGCCGATCCCGCGCAAGCGGCAGGACGAGATCGTCGAGAAGTACATCAAGGCGCTTCAGATCCGGCCGGCCGACCCGGAGCGCCCGGTCCGCAACCTCAGCGGCGGCAACCAGCAGAAGGTGCTGCTCGCCCGCTGGCTGATCACCGAGCCGAAACTGCTCATCATCGACGAGCCGACCCGCGGCATCGACGTCGGCGCCAAGGCGGAGATCCAGAAGCTGGTCGCCGAGCTGTCCGACGGCGGCATGGCGGTGCTGTTCGTCAGCGCCGAGCTGGAGGAGGTCCTCCGGCTCAGTCACAAGATCGAGGTGCTGCGGGACCGGCGGCTGGTCGAGGAGCTGGAGAACACCTCCGACGTCGACGCGGACCGCATCATGCGGACGATTGCCAGTGGAGCAACCTCATGACCGCCATCCTGAAGAACCGGTTGTTCTGGCCCGCCGCCATTCTGGTGGTGCTGCTGGTCGTCAACATGTTCACCTCCAACCAGTTCGTCACCGTCCGGGACGGTCACCTCTTCGGCACCTTCATCGACATCCTCCGCGGCAGCGCGCCGCTGGTCCTGGTCGCGCTCGGCATGACGCTGGTCATCGCCACCGGCGGCATCGACCTGTCGGTGGGCTCGGTGATGGCGATCTCCGGTGCTGTCGCCTGTCTGCTGATCAGCGACCTGGGCAATCAGAACAGCGTGGGGTCGGTGTTGCTGATCATCGGCATCGCGATCCTGGTGTCGCTGGTGCTGGGCCTGTGGAACGGCGCTCTGGTCGCGGTGATCGGCATCCAGCCCATCATCGCCACGCTGATCCTCATGGTGGCCGGCCGCGGTATCGCCCAGCTGATCACCGACGGTCAGATCATCAACGTCCAGTCCGGACCGTACGCGACGATCGCCTCGGGCTTCTTCCTCGCGCTGCCGGTGGCGTTCCTGATCGCCGCCGCCGCGGTCGCGTTGATCACCCTGCTGACCCGGCGTACCGCGCTGGGCCTGCTGCTGGAGTCGGTCGGCGGCAGCCCGACCGCGAGCCGGCTGGCCGGCATCGGCGCCCGGCGGATCACGATCATGGTGTACGTCGTCTCCGGCGGGTTCGCCGGTCTGGCCGGCCTGATCTACAGCGCCAACATCAAGAGCGCCGACAGCATCTCGGCCGGCAACCTGATCGAGCTCGACGCCATCCTCGCCGTGGTGATCGGCGGTACCGCGCTGATCGGTGGCCGGTTCTCCATCGCCGGCACGGTCCTCGGCGCGATCCTCATCCAGACCCTGGGCGTCACCGTGGTCGCGGTCGGTGTTCCGGCCAAGGCCACGCTGCTGTTCAAGGCCATCGTGGTGGTCGCGCTCTGTCTGTCCCAGTCCCCGACCTTCCGGCAGAAGGTGTTCGGGCGCTTCAAGCCGCGTCCCGCCGTCCGAGCGGAGGTTCCCGCGTGACCACCATCGACGTCACTCCGGAGACCGGCAAGAAGCCCGAGTCACCGGCCAACCCACGCCGCCGGGTCTACCGGCCGAACACCAAGTACATCCCGATTCTCGCCACCCTCGCCCTGCTGGTGATCATGTACACCAGCGGCGTCGTGAACTACGAGAACTTCGGGCAGCCGAGCGTCCTGGTCAACCTGTTCCGCGACAACGCGGTCCTGCTGGTGGTCGCGGTCGGCATGACCTTCGTGATCCTGACCGGCGGCATCGACCTGTCGGTGGGCGCGGTCATCTCGATGACCACCACGCTGACCGCGACGCTGCTGCAGGGCGGCTGGCCGCCGCTGGTCGTACTGGTTCTGGTGCTGCTGCTCGGCTCGCTGCTCGGCGCCGGTCAGGGCGCGGTGATCCACTACTTCAAGGTGGAGCCGTTCATCGCCACCCTGGCCGGCCTGTTCCTGGCCCGGGGCATCGCGCTGTTCATCAACCAGAGCTCGATCCCGATCCGGGACGAGACGTGGAAAGCGATCTCGGAGTACCGGATCGAGATCGCCGACGGGGTCGTCACCAAGCCGATCGCCATCGTGGCGCTGGCCGCGGTGCTGATCGCCGCCGCGGTGCTGGCCTGGACGCGGTTCGGCCGCAACGTCTACGCGATCGGCGGCAACGCCGACTCGGCGCTGCTGATGGGCCTGCCGGTCGGCCGGACCCGGATCGCCGTCTACACCCTGAGCGGTTTCTGCGCGGCCCTCGGCGGCGTGCTGTTCAGCATCAACTCCACCTCCGGCTGGGCCTTGCAGGGCAACGGCCTGGAGCTGGACGCGATCGCCGCGTGCGTCATCGGTGGCGTCCTGCTGACCGGCGGCTCGGGTTACGTGTTCGGCACCCTGCTCGGCGTGATGGTCACCGGTCTGATCCAGACGATCATCATCTTCCAGGGTGACCTGAACTCGGCCTGGACCCGGATCATCGTCGGCGTCCTGCTCTTCGCGTTCATCGTCATGCAGCGGCTTGTCACCAGAAAGGTGAAGCAATGAGCAACGGGGAAGTCTGGTTCCTCACCGGCAGCCAGGGACTTTACGGCCCGGAGACCCTGGAGCAGGTCGCTTCGCAGTCCCAGGAGATCGCCCGCGCCCTGGACGGTCAGCTGGACGCCGACGTGGTCTGGCAGCCGGTGCTGACCACGGCGGAGCAGATCCTGGACGTCTGCCGGCGGGCCTCCTCGACCCCCGGCGTGCTCGGTGTGATCACCTGGATGCACACGTTCTCCCCGGCCAAGATGTGGATCGCCGGGCTGGACGCGCTGCGCGCCCCGCTGCTGCACCTGCACACCCAGCACAACGTGGCGCTGCCGTGGGAGTCCATCGACATGGACTTCATGAACCTCAACCAGGCCGCGCACGGCGACCGGGAGTTCGGGTTCATCGAGAGCCGGCTCGGCGTACCCCGCAAGACGGTGGCCGGGCACGTCAGCAACCCGGCAGTGGTCGCCCGGATCTCCACCTGGGTGAAGGCCGCCCGCGGCTATGCCGCGATGCGCGGCCTGAAGCTGGCCCGCTTCGGTGACAACATGCGCGACGTCGCGGTCACCGAGGGTGACAAGGTCGAGGCGCAGCTGCGCTTCGGTGTCTCGGTCAACACGTACGGCGTGAACGACCTCGTCGCGGTCGTGGACCAGGTGCTGGACACGGAGATCGACAAGCTGGTCGCGGAGTACCAGGACACCTATGAGGTGGTCCCGGAGCTGCTCGGCGAGCGGAACGACTCACTGCGCTACGCGGCCCGCATCGAGCTGGGCCTGCGGCAGTTCCTCACCGAGGGCGGGTTCCGGGCGTTCACCACCAACTTCGAGGACCTGGGCGGGCTGCGCCAGCTGCCCGGCCTGGCCGTGCAGCGGCTGATGGCCGACGGGTACGGCTTCGGTGGCGAGGGCGACTGGAAGACGTCGGTGCTGGTGCACACGCTCAAGGCGATGGCACCGGGCGGGGCAACGTCCTTCATGGAGGACTACACCTATGACCTGACGCCGGGCAACGAGGTCATCCTCGGCGCGCACATGCTCGAGGTGTGCCCGACCATCGCCGCCGGCACCCCGCGGCTCGAGATCCACCCGCTCGGGATCGGCGGCCGCGAGGACCCGGTCCGGATGGTCTTCGACGCCGCGCCCGGCCCCGCCGTCGTGCTCGGTCTGGCCGACCTGGGCGAGCGGTTCCGGCTGGTCGCCAACGAGATCGAGGTGGTACCGCCGACCGAGCCGCTGCCCAAGCTCCCGGTCGCCCGGGCGGTGTGGAAGCCGGCGCCGTCGCTGTCCACGTCGGCGGAGTGCTGGCTGACCGCCGGCGGCCCGCACCACACCGTGCTCTCCTCGGCGGTGGGCGCGGAGGAACTGGCGGATCTCGCCGAGATGGCCGGCACCGAGCTGCTGGTGATCGACCAGGCGACCACGACCCGGTCCTTCGTCAAGGAAGTGCGGTGGAACCAGGCCTACCACCGCCTGGCGCGCGGCTTCGGCCGCTAGAAAACCCCAGTGGGGTACGCGTGAGGGCCGTCCCGCCGAACCGGGACAGTCCCGCCGTGCCACGCGATCTCGCTGCCTGGTCCCGGCCCCGGCGCGGCCGCCGGGACCGGCAGCGGGACAGCCTCAGGCGGCCTCGACGATGACGTAGTCGAGGTCGCCGGCGTAGTAGTCGCAGCCGACCTCGACCTGGTCGCAGTCCATCTTGCCGCCGATGGAGACCGGCCAGGTGTTGGCGATCGGGCCGGTCCAGCCGGCCCGGGAGTCGACCTGCTGCCCGTCGATCAGTAGAACCACGCCGCCCCGGAGGCGGGCGCACTTGACCACGTGCCAGTAGCCGTCGTTGATCCGGTTCGGGGCGACCAGCTCGATGGTGCCCGCCGAGCCCCGGAACATGCAGTCCACCCGGCCGTTGGGAATCTGCAGCTTGAAGCTGCCGCCGGCGACGGTGGCCTGGCCCTTCTGGATGATGTTGCCGAACTTGCCGGTGGTGCGCAGCCGCAGCGTCACCGCGAAGTCCCGGCTCTCCGGGTTGAGGGCCGCGTGGTGCGGTACGACGACCAGGTGGCCCGGACGAGCCGGCGGGGTGTCCGGTTCGAGGCGCTCGAAGCGGTAGCCGCCGTCGGCCTCGGCGGACATCCCGGTGCCGACCTCGTCACCGATGCGGCCGTGCATCCCGTGGCCGCTGCTGTCCAGCATGCGGGTGGCACCTCTGGGCTCGTTCATCCCCCAGACCGCGACCTCGTAGGGCGAGACGACGGTGGCGCCGGCCGGCACCGTCCCGCCGGTCATGAGGACGGTCAGGGCGGCGGTCAGCAGGACCAGTGAACGGCGGCATCCCATGGCGCGTCCTCAAGGGGTGTGGGGTTAGAACGTATCGAGCCTAATGGGGTTCATGTACTTTTTGTCCCCGATCGCCAAAACGGCTCCGCAGCGTAGGCATCCGGTCACCGAAGCTCTCTCGCAAACGCCCGGTTCGGCTTGGTAGCATCCGCCGATCATGGTCAGCGCCCCGGCCGGGAATTCCGGGGCGGCGCCGGTCGCCACCGGCGCTTTCGCAAGGCTGACCAGCAGAGAAGGATCGTGTCGAAGTGCTGCTCAATGGGACGAACGGTGAGACCTCGGAGCACGCGGTGATCGGACCCACCCCCGGCCTGCCGAACCAGGCGCTGCAGGTGCTGGCCCTCGCCCAGCGCACCGCCGAGGAGCACGTCGCTAGTGCACAGCACCACGCGGACAAGATCCGTACGGACGCCCTCGCGGCCGCCGAGCAGATCGCCCGCGACGCGCAGAACCACGCCAACAACGTGCGCCGCGAGGCGGACCGGGTGCTGGCCGAGGCTCGTGCCGCCGCCGAGCAGATCGCCCGCGACGCGCAGGCCCACGCCGAGGAGGCCCGCCGCACCGCCGAGCGGATCGTGGCGGACGCCCGGTCCCGGGCCGAGACCATCGGCGCGGACGCGGTGGCCGGCGCGGAGCAGCTGCGCCACCAGGCCCAGCAGCGCTACGACGACGTCGTCGGCAGCCTCGGTGCCAAGCGGGAGTCCCTCCAGCAGCAGATCGAGGCCCTCGAGGACTTCGACCGCGAGTACCGCAGCCGGCTCACCGCCTTCATGCAGGGCCAGCTGCGCGCCCTCTGGATGGACGCGCCGCAGGTCACCGGCGAGATCCTGGAGGAGGAGCCGATCGCCGAGGAGCTCGAGGCCGGCCCGGCGCACGCGCGGCACGCCCAGCCGGCCCGCGTGCTGGACGACGAGGACGAGCTCGACGAGGACGACGAGCCCGCCAAGAAGTAGGCGTCAGGCGTCCCGGGCCGCGTACACCCGTCGTCCGTCGACGTAGGTGAGCGCGACCCGGGTCTCGCCGATCTCGGCGGCCGGTGCGGCGAACGGGTCGCGGTCCAGCACGACCAGGTCGGCCCGGTTGCCCGGGCGCAGCGTGCCGGTGTCGTCGAGCCGGTTCACGTACGCCGACCCGGCCGTGTACGCCGTCAGCGCGGTCCCGAGATCCAGCGCCTGCTCGCCGAGGAACGCCTCGTAGCCGCCGCCGTGATGCGCCCGGTTCACCGCCACGTGGATCGCCTGCACCGGGTCGGGCGTGGTGACCGGCCAGTCGCTGCCCGCCGCCAGATGCGCACCGGCCCGCAGCAGATCGCCGAACGGGTACTGCCGCCGCACCAGCGACGGATCCAGGAACGGAATGGTCAGATCGTCCATCTGCGGTTCATGCGACGCCCAGTACGCCTGCAGGTTCGCCGTCGCACCCAGCGCCCGGAACCGCGGCACGTCGCGCGGATGCACCACCTGCAGGTGCGCCAGGTGCGGGCGGGTGTCGCGGAACCCGTTCGCCGCCCGGGCCGCCGCCACCGCGTCCAGCGCGTCCCGGACCGCCCGGTCGCCGAGCGCGTGGAAATGCGTCTGGAAGCCGAGCGCGTCCAGCTCGGTCACGTAGCCGGGCAGCGCCGCCGGGTCGATGAACGACAGCCCCCGGTTCGTGGTGGCGCACCCGCACCCGTCCCGGTACGGCTCGGTCATCGCCGCGGTGAAGTTCTCCGCCACCCCGTCCAGCATCAGCTTCACGCTGTCGCTGCGCAGCCGCCCGACCGTGAACCGGTCCCGCTTCGCGACCAGATCCGGGATCTGCTCGGCGCCGAAGTCCCGGTCCCACCACAGCGCGCCGACCACGCTCGCGGTCAGCAACCCGTCCACGGCCGCCGTCCGGTACGCGTCGGACACGTCCGGATAGCCGTTGGTCCCGCACATCATGGCGTCCTGCCAGGCCGTCACTCCGAGCGAGTGCAGCAGCTCCTGCGCCCGGAGCAGCCCGGCCAGCCGTTCGCCCGGGGTCACCTCCGGCAGCAGCGCCGCGACCAGCTGCATGGCCCCTTCCTGGAGCCCGCCGGCCGGGCTGCCGTCGGGCGCCCGGTCGATCCGGCCGTCCGCCGGATCGGTGGTTTCCGCGGTGATCCCGGCCATCGACAGGGCCCGGCTGTTCACCCAGGCGCCGTGATGATCCCGGTTGATCAGGTAGACCGGCCGGTCGGGAACGACCCGGTCCAGCAGCTCACGATCCGGTACGCCACCCGGGAAGCTCTCCATGGACCAGCCGCCGCCCGCGATCCACTCGGACTCGGGGTGCCGGTCCGCGTACTGCCTGACCCGCCGCAGGTACTCGTCCGGATCGGTGGTGCCGGACAGATCGCACTGATTGAGCTCGACCCCGCCCATCACCGCGTGCACGTGGGCGTCCTGGAACCCCGGGAGCAGCAGCCGGCCGCCCAGGTCGACGGTCTCGGTGCCGGGGCCGGCCAGGTCGCGTACCTCGTCGGTGCCCACGGCGAGGATCCGGCCGTCGCGGACGGCGAGCGTGGTGGCGTGCCCGCGTGCCGGGTCGGCGGTGAACACCGGCCCGCCGGTGAAGATCAGGTCAGCATGCTTCATGGTCATAGCCTGCCCGATCGGGCTTCGGCCCGGCATCGGCGCCGGGCCACGTCGAAAGGTCATCTTTGGCCCGGGTCGGCGGCGCAACTATGGTGGGCGGATGGCGTCGACCTCTGTCGATCTAGAACGCGACGAGAACGACGGCTTCTGCGCGGCCCTGGAGGTCGCCCTGGCCGCGCAGGCCGGTGCCGAGCGGGTCCCGGCCCAGCGTGACGCCGGTCTTGGCGAGCGGATCCAGCGCGACGCGATCGTCCGGCTGCGTGCCGGTGCCACCGCCAACCCGGGCCTGCTGGCGCTGCTGGCCGCCGCCCGGTACGCGCCGGTGCCGCCCGGTGGTCAGGAGGATGACGTGGTGCGGCGCGCGCTCGCCGTACCGGATCTGCTCTGCCTGCACGCGCCGCCGGGCGTGGCCCGGACGGTCACCGTCCTGGAGATCGTGCGAGCCGCCGCGGAGCGCGGCGAGCGGGTGCTGGTCACCGCGCCCACCTCGGCGGCGCTCGACGTCCTGGCGGCCCGGCTGCCGACCGAGCCGACCGTGGTCCGTACCGATCAGCGCCGCAACGGGCACGGCACGCCGTCGGCCGAGCTGACCGTGGTCCGTACCGATCAGCGCGGCAACGGGCATGGCACGCTGGCGGACGCGGCGGCCGAGACGCAGCGCCGGATCCTGGCCCGCACGCAGGCCGCCGCGCACGGTCTCGAACCCTGGCTGGGCGACCCCGCGCCGGCGACCGGCTGGCTGCGGCGGCTGACCACCGCGCTCGACGAGGCGGCGCAGGCGCGTGAGCAGGCCGACCAGGCGATCGCCGAGCGCGACGCCACCGCCGCCGCGGCCCGGGACCGGCTCGGCGGGGCGATCCGTGAGGAGCGGCGGGCGGTCGAGGTGGCCGAACGTGGCGTCACGCTCGCGGCCGAGTCGGTGGACCGGCTCGGCGACGCGCTGCGCCGGGCCGAGAGTTACCGGTTCGGCCGGTGGCGGGCCGAGCGGCTGCGCGGGCGGCTGGCCCAGGCCGTCCCGGCGGCGGCCGCCGCGCGGATGGCGCTGCGGCGGGCCCGGGAGGAGTACGCGGACCGCGAGTCCGGCCTGGAGAAAGAGGTGGAGCAGGACGGCGCGGTACGGGCGGCGGCCGACCGGGCGGCCTTCGCGGACCTGGCCGCGCACCGCGCCCTCGAGTCCGCCGAGCGTGCGGCCCACCAGCTGACCCGGCTGCTCGCCGCGGTGCTCCCGGCGCCGGAGTGGACCGCCGACGCCGCCGGGCTCACCGCCTTCGCCGGCCGCTGCCGGGAGCTGGAGCCGGTGCTGCGCGGCCGGGCCGTCCTGATCCGCGAGTGGCGGCAGCGGGCCGCCCGGCCCAGCCGGCAGCTGTACCACGAGTTGCTGCGGTACGCGGACGTGGTGGCCGCGACCTGCCTGGACGTCGGCCGCCCGGAGTACGGCGAGCTCGAGTTCGACCTGGTCGTGATCGAGGACGCCGGCCGGGTTCCGGTGCCGGCCGCGCTCGTGCCGCTGGTCCGGTCCCGCCGGGCGATCCTGGCCGGCGCGGTCAGCCACCGGGGTGCGCCCGCCGGCAGCGTCCTCGACCTGCTCGACGCCCGCGCGCCCGAGGCCAACCGGATCCGTCTCCGATGACCCTCCCGCTGCGGGAGGTGGCCCGGCGGGTGGACGCCCTGCCCGGTGTCCGACCGCGCCGGATCGTCCCGCTGCTGCTGCCGATGTGGGCCGCCGAGGTCACCGCGACCGTACGCGAGAACCACCCCTACGACGTCCTGGACCGTTACCTGTCCCGGGCGATCGCCGAGGGCGGCCTGTCGGACACCGCCGGGCTGGCCGGCTTCCTCGGCGTGGAGCCCGCCCTGGTGTCCCGGGCGGTGCGCTTCCTCGCCGGGATCGGGCATCTGCGGCGCGACGGTGACACGGTGACGCTGACCGAGCTTGGCCGGCAGTCGGTCGCCGAGGGGCGGCGTTACCAGCTCGCCCACGGCCGCCGGCTGTTGCTGCGGTTCGACGGGTTCGCCGGTGCGCCGGTGCCGTACGCCTGCGTGACCGGCTCCATCTGGTTGAGCGAACCGGAGCTGACCCTGCCCGACGGCACCCGGTTCCGGCCGGTTCCCGGCGCCGCCGCGCTGCCGGAGTCCGCCGTCGCCGAGCTGCTGAGCCGCCCGGACGTCGCCGACTTCACCGGCCCGGTGGTGCCGGTGGCGGTGGAGCAGACCGGTATCCGCCCGGACTGGCTGCCGGTGTACCTGGTCGAGTGCGAGGACGAGCCGCTGGTCTTCGGCGCGGCGATGGACGGGCCGGATCCGTACCTCGCCGGGTTTATCCCTTTCGTGGAGGGGAAACCTCTCTAAGGTGTGGGGACCGCCACGGTCCCTGACGGACCAGGTTGGTCCAGTACGGTCTACGGTGGTCCTATGCCGCGCCCGACAAAGCAGCAGATCGACGACGAGATCCTGGACGCCGCCGCGAGCCTGTTCGCCCGGCACGGGTTCAAGGAGACGTCGGTGCAGCGCATCGCCGACACGGTCGGCTATTCGAAGACCGGCCTGCTGCACCGCTTCCCCACCAAGGAGGCGCTGCAGGAGGCGGTCATCACGCGCTGCGTGGGCCAGATCCGCGACACCGCCGCCGGGGTGGCGGACCTGCCGACCGGTCCGGAGCGGGACCGCGCCGTGATCACCGCCGTGGCGCGGCTCGCGCTCGCCCAGCGCGGTGTCGTCGCGCTCCTGCTCTCCTCCCTGCTCAGCGAGCCGGAGAGCGAGATGGGCACAGCATTGCAGGCAGTCGGGCAGGCAGTCGCGGAGGCCTTCGGCGACGACTTCCTCGGCGACCAGACCCGCGCCGTGCGGGTCACCGGGGCGCTCGGCGCGCTGGCCGTCGCCAGCGTCGCGCTCCGCGACCACTTCACCTCCGACGTGATGACCACCCTCGTCGAGGTCGGCTACGACGCGCTCGGGCACCGAGCCTAGGTTCCACACCAAACCGAAGGATTCCCGCACATGGCAACGTTGTTGCACCGTCTCGGGCTGGCGTCCGCACGGCACCGGATCGCCGTCACCATCGCGTGGCTGGTGGCCCTGGTCGCCGTCGGCGCCGGCGCGGTCACCCTCTCCGGCACCACGGCCAACACCTTCAGCATTCCCGGCCAGGAGTCGACCACCGCGCTCGACCTGATGACGGAGAAGTTCGGCGCGGCCTCGGCGGGCGCCACCGTCCAGGTGGTCTTCGAGGCGCCGGACGGCCAGAAGATCACCGACCCGCAGAACGCGGCGACGGTCGCCCAGACCGTGGCGTCCCTCGGCAAGCTTCCCGGCGTGGTCTCGGCGAGCAACCCGCTGGACCCGGCGGCGCCGACCGTCTCCCGGGATCAGGGGGCCGCGTACAGCACGGTGACCTACGGGGTGCAGCCCTCCGAGGTGACCGACGACGAGCGGGCCGCGCTCATCAGCGCGCTCGACCCGCCCCGGGCCGCGCTGCTCACCGTCGAGGCCCGGGGTGAGGCGCTCAGCAACCCCGCGGACATCGGCGGTGCCTCCGAGATCCTCGGTGTGGTGGTCGCGCTGATCGTGCTGGCCCTCACGTACGGTTCGCTGGTCGCCGCCGGGATGAACCTGCTGACCGCGATCGTCGGCGTCGGCATCGGCGCGGCCGGCATCGTCACCCTCACCGGCTTCGTCGACCTCCAGTCCACCACCCCGATCCTCGCGGTGATGCTGGGCCTCGCGGTCGGCATCGACTACGCGCTGTTCATCGTCACCCGGCACCGGCACGAACTGCGCCGCGGCCTCCCGGTCGAGGCGGCCGCCGCGATGGCCGTCGGCACCGCCGGCGCGGCCGTGGTCACCGCCGGCCTCACCGTGGTGATCGCGCTCGCCGGCCTCTCCGTCGTCGGCATCCCGTTCCTCAGCGAGATGGGTATCGCCGCGGCCGCCACCATCGTCATCGCGGTGCTGATCGCGATCACCCTGGTGCCGGCCATCCTGGGCTTCATCGGAGCCCGGGCCCTGCCGCGCAAGCTGCGTGGCGTACCGGCCGGCGAGGAGATCCCGGCCGGCAGCGGCTTCATCCAGGGCTGGGCGGCCATGGTCACCCGGCAGCGCTGGCTCAGCCTGATCGTGGCGGTCGCCGCGCTCGCGGTCATCGCCATCCCGTTCTTCTCGATGAAGACCACCCTCAACCAGCGGCCGGCCGAGGGCAGCACCCAGTACTGGGCCCAGCAGATCATCGACACCCGGTTCGGTCCCGGCGTGAGCAGCCCGCTGCTGATCCTGGTCGACGGGCCGGACGCGGTCTCCTACGCCGGCGAGGTGCAGAAGCAGGTCGCCGCCCTGCCCGACGTCGCCCTGGCCACCCCGGCCCAGCCGAGCCAGGACGGTACCGCCGCGCTGATCACGATCATCCCGGCGTCCGGTCCCGAGGACCAGAAGACCGTCGACCTGGTGCACAACATCCGCGACACGGTCGCCGACACCAGCGGCGCCGAGGTCTACGTCACCGGCAACACTGCGGTCAGCATCGACGTGTCGCAGAAGCTCAACGACGCGCTCCCGGTCTATCTCGCCCTGGTCGTCGGGCTCGCGTTCGTCCTGCTCGTGCTGGTCTTCCGGTCGATCCTGGTGCCGGTCGTCGGCGTACTCGGCTTCCTGCTCACCATCGGCGCGGCCTTCGGCGCCACGGTCGCGGTCTTCCAGTGGGGCTGGGCCGCCGACGCGGTGAACGCCGGCTCCACCGGCCCGATCCTCAGCCTCGCGCCGATCATCATCGTCGGCATCCTGTTCGGCCTCGCCATGGACTACCAGGTCTTCCTGGTCTCCCGCATGCACGAGGCACACGCCCACGGCGCCGCACCGCGCGACGCGATCACGACCGGCTTCCGCCAGGCCGCCCCGGTGGTCATCGCGGCCGCCACCATCATGTTCGCGGTCTTCGCCGCGTTCGTCCCGGAAGGCAACGACACCATCAAGCCGATCGCCTTCGCTCTCGCGGTAGGCATCGCCTTCGACGCCTTCATCGTCCGCATGATCGCCGTCCCGGCCGCCCTGGCCCTGCTCGGCCGCGCGGCCTGGTGGCTCCCGGCCTGGCTCCGCTGGCTCCCGGAGCTGGACGTGGAGGGTGCCGCCCTCGAACGCAGGCCCCCCACCATCGACCCGCCGAAGGCCTCAGCCCCCGCCACCGCCTAACCCATCCCGCCACCGCCTGACCATCCCGGCGCCGTCCCTTCAGGACGGCGCCGGCCCCTTTTCGGTACGAGTCCGGCCGTCCCGCCGAATTCCACCCGTCCCCGACCTCCCGCGCGACCTCCGCAAACCGCCCGGCCCCAGCGCGCCCGCCGGGCCCAGGCAGGCGGCCGCGGCAGCTACGGCCGGCGGGGCCGAGCCGTCGCTGGCGCACGTTTCGAGGTGTGGTGGGTGCGTGGGCTACGGCTGGCGGGCCGTCGCTTGCGCACCTTATGGAGGAGCGGGTGGGGCGTTGTGCTCGCCGGAACCGGGGGGCCGGGCACGCACTCGCGGCCGGGTTCGGCTGGCGTGCGGGTGCCGGATCGGGTTTGGGGCGGGGCCGCTGGGGGTGTGCCTTGGCCGGCGGTCGCGTTGGGGGCGGGAGTGGGCAGGTGGCCGCGTGGCAGGGCGGGACTGCCGTTGATTCGGCGGGACGGTGGATTACGCGTACCGGAAAAGGTGCCGGCCCGGTGGGATGCCGGGCCGGCGGGGAAGTGATCAGCTGGAGCGGTGTCTGGCTATGGGGTCCGGCGGAGGCCGGGGCGGTGTCTGGTCATGGGGTCCAGCGGAGGCTGGGGTTGACGTTGCCGGTCCAGTCGAAGGTGGCCATGTTGTCCCAGCCGTCGCCGGTGTCGTTGATGTTGGCCGGGTCCCAGCCGTTGCCCTTGATGGCGTACCAGGTGGGTTCCCAGTAGAAGACGCCGATGGCGCCGGCGTTGCGGGCGGTGTTCTGCACCCAGCTGAACTGCTGGGCCTGGCCGGCCCAGGTGGACGGGATGTTGTCGCAGAGGACCGTGCCGGGGATGGAGTTTCTCTCGCTGTCGGCGTCGGCGCTGGTGAACTGGTAGGCGGTCTCCGCTATGACGACCGGCTTGCCGTAGCGGGTGCGCATGTCGGTGATGACGTTGTAGAGATTGGCCAGCGTGCCGTGCCACATGCAGTAGTAGGAGAGCGCGGTGATGTCCCACTGCACGCCGGCGGCCCGGATGCCGTCGTAGAACCAGCGGGCGTTGGTGAGACTGTCGGAGTTCGCGGTGTGGATCATGACCTGGGTGGAGCCGTTGCACGCCTTGGTGGCGTTGTAGCCCTGTTTGAGCAGGGACGCGAGCGGGGCGAAGTTGCTGTTCACGACCTGGCCGCGGGGCCAGAGCATGCCGACGTTGATCTCGTTGCCGATCTGCACGCTGTCGGGGGTGGTGCCCTGCGCCTTGAGTGCGGTGCAGACGTCGTAGGTGTAGTTGTAGACGTCGGTCTGCAACTGGGTGAGGCTGTGCGAGGCCCAGGCGGCGGGCGGGTACTGCTTGCCGGGGTCGGCCCAGGTGTCCGAGTAGTGGAAGTCGATCAGGAGCTTGAGGCCCTTGGCCTTGATCGCCTTCGCCTGCTGGAGGACCTTCGCCTTGTTGTTGTAGCCGCTGGCCGGGTTGTTCCAGACGCGCAACCGCATGTAGTTGGCGCCCGCGCCCTTGAGGATGTCGTAGGGGTCGGTGGCGGTGCCGTTGCGGTAGTACCGGGCGCCGAGGTCGAGGCTGCGCTGGAGCGACGACACATCGGCGCCGAGCATGGTCAGCGGCGCGGCTTGAGCGGGGGAGGGCGTGAAGGCCAGCACGGCCGCAGCAATCAGAAATATCCGGAAAATGCGCATCATCGCTCCCAGCGGATGTACGGGTTGACCCGCCCCGAGTCGTCAAAGGTCGCCATGTTCTCCCAGGCGTTCCCGGACGTCTCGATGTCCTCGGTGTCCCAGCCGTTCCCGTCGATGGCGGTCCAGGTGGGCTCCCAGTAGAAGGCGCCGAGCGCACCGGCCTCGCGGGCCACGTCCTGAACCGCCTCGAACTGCCGCGCCTGCCCCTGCCGGGTCGCCGGGATCCCGTCGCACGGTGCCGGGGACAGGATGATGTTCTCCAGGTGGTCGAAGTTCTCGGTGGTCCACGGGTACGCCGTCTCCGCGATCACCACCGGCTTGCCGTACCTGTCCCGGGCGTCGGTGAGGACCGTGCGCAGGTTGTCCAGGCTGCCGTGCCACATGCAGTAGTAGGACAGCGCGGTGATGTCCCACTTCACGCCCTGCGCGGTGATCCCGTCGTAGAACCAGTGCGCCGCGTCGATGTTGCCGGCCAGCGCGGTGTGGATCATGACCTGGGTGGACCGGTGGCACGCCTTCGTCGCGTCGTAGCCGGCCTTGAGCAGGCCCGCCAGCGGCCCGAAGTCGCTGTTGTCGACCCGGCCCACCGGCCACAGCATGCCGACGTTGATCTCGTTGCCGATCTGCACGCTGTCCGGGGTGGTGCCCTGCCGCTTCAGGCTGGTGCAGACGTCGTAGGTGTAGTCGTAGACGTCCTTCTGGAGTTGCGCGAGGTCATGTCCCGCCCAGGCGGACGGGATGAACTGCTTGCCCGGGTCGGCCCAGGTGTCCGAGTAGTGGAAGTCGATGAGCAGCTTGTGGCCGGCCGCCTTGATCGCCCTGGCCTGGCGGAGGACCTGTGCCTTGTTGCTGTAGCCGCTGGCCGGGTCGTTCCAGATGCGCAGGCGCATGTAGTTGGCGCCGGCCTTCTTGAGGATGTCGTAGGGGTTGTCGCGCTTGCCGCGGAAGTCGTAGAACTTCGCGCCGAGTTCGAGAGCGCGCGGCAGCGTCGAGACGTCGGCGCCGCGCATGGTCAGGCCGGGTTGATGGGCGTGGGCGGGGGTCGGGGAGAGGGTCACCGCGAGGACCGCGGCGACGAGGGCGGCGAGTTTCATTACGCTCCTTTGTGGATTAAAAGGACGGAATGAGGTCGGGAACCGGCCTCGATCGAGGGGGAGAGCGAGGCCGGCCCGGGGGGCCCGAGAAGGACTCAGGCTGGGGAGGAAGAGCGGATCACCAGGCTGGTGGGCACGGTGATGGAGAGCGGGGTACGCCCGGCGATGACGTCGACGAGGAGGCGGACCATCTCCTCGCTGATGCGTTCCAGCGGATGCCGCACGGTGGTGAGCGGCGGTTCGGTGGTGGCCGCCAGACCCGAGTCGTCGAAGCCGACGACCCGCACGTCACCGGGTACGTCCCGGCCGGCCTCGCGGAGCACCGGCAGCGTGGCGGCGGCCATCGCGTCGGAGGCGGCGAAGACCGCGTCCACCTCCGGCACCCGGTCGAGCAGCGCGCGCATGCCGGC
This sequence comes from Actinoplanes aureus, assembly GCF_015704865.1. Classification (GTDB taxonomy): domain Bacteria; phylum Actinomycetota; class Actinomycetes; order Mycobacteriales; family Micromonosporaceae; genus Actinoplanes; species Actinoplanes aureus. The sequence continues at coordinate 299,549 of NZ_JADQTO010000006.1, forward strand.
CGCGCCGCTCTGCCGGCTCCAGTCGCCGTGCACGATGTACGCCGGGTCGGCCGTGATCCCGGCCGCGGCCAGCGCGTCGGTGTAGCCGCGCAGCCGGTACACCCCGCCGAAGGTGTCCTGCGGCCCGGTGATCGTGGCGATCCGCCGCCGGCCGGCCGCGAGCAGATGCTCCACCGCCGAGCGCGCGCCACCCCAGTCGTCGGCCGACACCGAACTGATCTTGTCCTCGAAGCCCAGCACCTGGCCGCAGGCGACGATCGGCACCTGGGCCTGCACCAGTTGCTTGAGCAGCGGGTCACCGGAGTGCGGGGAGACCAGCAGTACGCCGTCGACGTGCCCGCCGTTGAGGAACGCGATGGTCCGGCTGCGCTCCTCCGGCGTCGACGCGATCATCAGGATCAGCGTCAGCTCCCGGTCGGAGAGCGCCTGTGCCACCCCGCGCAGCAGCACCGAGAAGTTCGGGTCCTCGAAGAGCAGGTGCTGCGGCTCGGTGAGCAGGAAGGCGATCGACCCGGAGCGGCCGGTGGCGAGCGACCGGGCGTGCTGGTTGGTGGTGTACCCGGTCCGGGAGATGGCGTCGCGGACCGCGCGGACCGCTTCCGGGCTGACCCAGTCGCGCCCGTTCAGGACCCGCGACACGGTCGCGTAGGACACCCCGGCCTCGCGAGCGACGTCGCGGATGGTCGGGCGTTTCCGGGACACGTTCGGGATCATAGTCATGCCTTGACACCGCCGGCGGCCAGGTCGACCTGCCAGTACCGCTGCAACGTGAGGAACAGGGCGATCAGCGGGATGATCGACAGCAGTGCCCCGGTCACCACCGACGTGTACATGGCCGGCTGGGACGCTCCCTGGTTGAGCAGGCCGCTCAGCCCGACCGTGATCGGGTAGAGCTTGTCGTCGCCGAGCATGATGTACGGCAGCATGAAGTTGTTCCAGATCGCCACGAACTGGAAGAGGAAGACGGTCACCAGCCCGGTACGCATCATCGGCAGAACCACCCTGCCGAACGTGCGCCAGTCGCCGGCGCCGTCGATGCGGGACGCCTCCAGGATCTCGGTCGGCACCGACGCGGCCGCGAAGATCCGGGCCAGGTAGATGCCGTACGGGCTGATGAAGCTGGGCAGCAGGACGGCCCAGTAGGTGTTGGTCATGCCGACCTTCGCCAGCAGCAGGTACTGCGGGATGGCCAGGATGACGCCGGGCACCAGGACACCGGCCAGGATCACGTTGAAGACGAAGCTCTTGCCGCGGAACTCGAACTTGGCCAGGGCGTACCCGGCCATCGCCGAGATGAGCGTGGAGACGCCCGCGCCGATGCCGGCGTACAGGGCGGTGTTCGCCATCCAGCGCCAGTACAGGCCGTCCCGGTAGCCGCTCAGCTCGGCGATGTTGTCGAACAGGTGGACGCTCGGGGCGAGCGTGAACGTGGAGAACAGCTCGCCGGCGCTCTTCGACGACGCGATCAGCACCCAGAGGACCGGGAGCAGGCAGTAGGCGGCGCCCAGCAGGAGAAGGGTTGTGGCGACCGGACTTCTACGAAGATTCATCAGTCCTCCTGGTTGAAGGCCCGGCGCCCGACGAGCTTCAGGAAGCCGAAGGACAGGATGAACGTGGCGAGCGCGATGATCACCGAGGTGGCGGCCGCCGCGTAGATGTCGTTGCGGACGAAGGCGTCCCGGTAGACCTTCATCAGCGGCGTCCACGTCGTGGAGATCGTGTTGCTGAGCGGCTTGAGCGTCATCGGCTCGGCGAAGACCTGGAGCGTGGCGATCAGCGAGAAGACGAACGTCATCACCAGTGACGGCATCACGATCGGGATCTTGATGCGCCAGGCGATCGACAGTTCGGAGGCGCCGTCGATGCGGGCCGACTCGTACAGGCTGGTCGGGACGGCCCGCAGCGCGGTGTAGATGACGATCATGTTGAAGCCGGTGCCGCCCCAGACCGCGATGTTCGCGACCGCCCAGAGCGTCCCGGACGAGGACAGGATGTTCGGGGCGGCGAACCCGGCCGCCTCGAACGCGTCGGCGAACGGGCTGACCCGGGGCAGGTAGAGGAAGCCCCAGAGCAGCGAGGCCACCACGGCCGGCACCGCGTACGGCAGGAAGATCGCGACCCGGGAGAACTTGCCGACCGACTCCCTGGTCCGGTTGGCGTCCAGCAGCAGCGCGAAGAGCAGGGCCAGCCCGAGCATGGTGGGCACCACGATCACGCCGTACGCCGCGACCCGCCCCACGCTGGGCAGGAAGTCCGGGTCGGACAGCGACCGGGCGTAGTTGCTCAGCCCGGCCCACACCTCGGTCCGCGACTTGGAGCCGAGGCCCAGCCCGCTGACCTTGACCTTGCGCAGACTCAGGTATCCGGCGTACCCGATCGGCGCGGCGAGGAAGAGTACGAAGAGCACCAGTGCCGGAGCGAGGAAGGCGTACGGCACGCCGCCGCGCCGGGCCTTTCTCGCCACCGCGGGCGCCGCCGGGGCGGGGGTGGAGATGCGGGTGGGGGTGATCAGCGACATCGCCGAGACTTCCTTTCGGATTCCCGGGCGGGGCGTGCCCCGCCCGGGAGTCGACTCATCCGGCGACGTTGAAGCCGCTGTTCTTCATGTCGTCGACCGTGGTCTTCTGCATGGTCGCGAGCGACTCGGTGAAGGCGGCGGCCTTCTTCGACTCGGCGGCCTTGCCGAAGGCGTCGTTGAACGCGCTGTACGCGACGTTGACGTTCGGGCCGTACGTGAACGGCTTGGTGGCCTTCGCGGCCTCGGCGGCGATCGTGTAGAAGTCCGGCTGGTCGGCGAAGAACGCCGGCGGGGAGGTGAGCACGCTGGTGGCCGCGGTCGCCGCCGGGTAGACGTTCGCCGTGGTGGCCAGCAGCTTCAGGGCCTCGGGGTCGCTGTTCAGCCAGGCCACGAACTGGGCGGCCTGCTTCTTGTGCTTGGTCTGGGTGGTCACGCTGGTGGCCGAGCCGCCCCAGGCGCCGGTGGCCGGGCCGGCGGCGTCCCACTGCGGCATGGGAGCGGCCTTCCACTTGCCCTTGGTGTCCTTGGCACTGCCCTCGAGCACGCCGGGCGCCCAGACCGCGCTGACCCAGCCGACCTGTGTGCCGTCGTTGAGGGCGGTGTTCCACTCCGGGGTGTACATCGGCTTGTTGTCGATGACGCCCTTCTCGACCAGCCCACCCCAGTACGCGGCGACCTTCTGGGTGGCCGCGTCGTTGATGTTGACGGTCCAGGAGTCGCCGTTCACGCCCCACCAGGAAGCGCCGGCCTGCTGGGCGAGACCGGTGAACAGGCCCGCGTCGGTGGCCGAGAAGGTGCCCAGGTACTGCTTCGGGTTCGCGGTGTGGATCTTCTCGGCGGCCGCGGCGTAGTCGTCCCAGGTCTTCGGTGCCTGCAGCCCGTTCTTCTCGAAGATGTCGGCGCGGTAGAAGAACATCAGCGGGCCGGAGTCCTGCGGTACGCCGTACACCGCCTCGGAACCGAGGGTGACGCCGTTCCAGGAGCCTTGCGGGAACTTGTCCTTGAGCGAGCCGGCCTCGCCGGCGATGTCGGCGATCGCGTCGGCGGAGACCAGCGTCGGGATCTTCTGGTACTCGGCCTGCATGACGTCCGGCGCGCCGCTGCCGGCCTTGATCGCGGTGAGCAGCTTGGTCACCGCCGGGTCGCCACCGTCCTGCTTGTTGACCGTGACCTGGATGTTCGGGTTCTTGGCGTTCCAGGCGGCGACGACCTTGTCCATGTTCGGCGCCCAGCTCCAGTAGGTCAGGGCGACCTTCTCGTTCGACTCGGTCGAGGTGTCGTCGTCGGAGCTGCCGCAGGCAGCGGTGACGGTGAGCAGAGTCAGGGCAGCCACGAGCGGGGCGAATTTCTTCATCGATCCTCCTTGATCGGCTTGGCCGGGGAGCGGAAAGCCGTGGACGGAAGCCGCCGGCAGGCATTCGCCTCGGTCGGTTCCTGTGACCGGTTACAGTGCTGCTGTTACGGCGATGTGTCAAGACCTTGCATCCGACCCGTTACGCCTGTGTATCGTTCGGGCTCGCCGGGCTGTGACCGGTTACAGTCAAAAACGCAAGGAGCTGATCCCATGCCGCTCTCCGTTCGCCATCAACCCTGGGCGACGCCACTGCGCCGGCCGCGGATGAGCAACGACGAGGACGTGCGGGCCGGGCTCTCGCTGACCAACCGCTACCTGATCCGGGACGGACGCCCGGTCGTCCCGGTCTCCGGCGAGCTGCACTACAGCCGGGTGCCCCGGCACCGCTGGGCGGAGCGGCTGCGGCAGATGAAGGCCGGTGGCGTCACCGTGGTGGCCACCTACGTCTTCTGGCTGCACCACAGCGAGCGCCGGGGTGCGGCCCGCTTCGACGGGAACCTCGACGTGGCCGCCTTCGTCGAGTGCGCGGTGGAAACCGGTCTCGACGTGGTGCTGCGGATCGGACCCTGGTGCCACGGCGAGTCCCGCAACGGCGGCTTCCCCGATTGGGTGCAGCAGGCGCCCGTGCGGCACCGTACCGACGACCCGGGGTATCTCGAGCTGGTCACCGAGTGGTTCCGGCAAATCGGACAGGAAGTCAAGCCGGTCATCGACAAGATCATCGGTATCCAGCTGGAGAACGAGCTCTACGACCAGCCGCGACACCTGGTCACGCTCAAGCGCCTGGCCCGCGAGGCGGGCATGTCCGCACCGCTCTGGACCGCCACCGCGTGGGGCGGCGCCGACCTGCCGGAGGCCGAGGTGCTGCCGCTCTACGGCGGCTACGGCGACGGCTTCTGGGTGGACGCCGACGCGCCGTGGGACCCGACCTTCCGGGACCATTACTTCTTCTCGCACGTCTGGGACGACGCCGGCATCGGCGCGGACGTGCGGCGCGCCCAGGCGATCGAGGCCGCGTCCGGCGGCCCGCGCACCCCGTCCGAGCTGTTCCCGGCCGCGACCTGCGAGCTCGGCGGCGGCATGGCGACCGCGTACCACCGGCGGCCGCGGCCGTCCGCGCTCGACGTCGCCGCCGTCGCGCACTGCAAGATCGGCAACGGCTCGGCCTGGCAGGGCTACTACATGTACGCGGGCGGCACCAATCCCGGCCCGGATCTGCAGGAGTCGCACGCCACCGGCTACCCGAACGACATCGCCCGCCTCGGCTACGACTTCCACGCCCCGATCGGTGAGGCCGGCACGCTCGCGCCCAGCCACGCCGAACTGCGCCGCCAGCACGCCTTCCTCGCCGCGTTCGGCGCCCAGCTCGCCGAGATGCCGTCCAGCCTTCCCGAGGTGCGCCCGTCCGGTGTCGAGGACGCGTCGACCCTGCGCTGGGCGCTGCGCAGCGACGGGCGGAGCGGGTTCCTCTTCGTCTCGTGGCACCAGCCGCACTTCCCGCTCCCGGCGTACCGGGGCGCCCGCTTCCGGGTGGTGCTGGAGGACGGCGAGCTGGAGCTGCCGTCCACACCGGTCGACGTGCCGCCGGGCACCCTGGCCCGCTGGCCGGTCAACCTCACCGCGGGTGGCGTCACGATCGCCTGGGCCACCGCGTCCGCGCTCACCCTCCTGCCGGGTGACGTCCCGACGCTGGTGCTGATCGCGGAGGCCGGCATCGAGCCGGAGATCGCCCTCGCCGGCGGCGAGATCCGCCAGGTGACTCCGGGCCTCGAGCCGGTCCGGCTGGGCGGCCTGGACGTTCTGGTCCTCCCGGCGGAGACCGCCGGATCGGTCTGGGTGGCCGAGGACGGCGGGCGGCGGCTGCTGCTGAGCGACGACGAGCTCCAGTGGGACGCTTCCGGCCGGGTGCGGGTCAAGGCCGTCAAGACTCCTTCGGTACGCGTATACGACCCGTCCTCGCAGTCCTTCATCGCAGCGTCCCTCGGCCTCGCGTCGGAGGCACTGGCCGTGGGGGTGGACGTCGAGCGGGTGCGTCCGGCGGCCGCCACGGTTCCGGTCAGCTACGGCAAGCACGACGGCCGTCCCTCGGCGCCCGCGCCCGAGGTCTTCGACGAGCTCGCCGCCGTCTACCGCCTGCGGCTGCCGGAGTGGGCGGCCGAACCGGAGCGGGACGCGCTGTTGCGGATCTCCTGGGCCGGTGACGTCGCCGAGCTGCGTGTCGACGGCCGTACCTTCACCGACCGCTACTGGGACGGCTCGCGCTGGACGGTGAACCTGGCCGACGCCGGGTACCGGCCCGGGGCCGAGGTCACGCTGCACGTGCTGCCACTCGCCGCCGGGTCGCCGGTCTACGTGCCGGCGCAGGCGCGGGACCGGCTCGCCGCGGTCGAGGACCAGCTGCTCGCGATCGACGCGGTCGAGGTGACCGGGCGGGCCACGGGTGAGCTCGTCTGATCCTTGACCCTGTGAAGAGCCCGATCAACGACAGAACCGAAGCGGACCGGTGCATACCATTCGTTCCATGCTGACCGGAGCGACGGTTCTCTATGGCCGGGACCCGGAATGCCGGAAAATCGACGAGCTGCTGGCCGGCCTCCGGGCCGGTGCCGGCGGGAGCCTGCTCTTCACCGGCGGCCCGGGGATCGGCAAGAGCGCCCTGCTCAACTACGCGGCTGATCGCGCCGGCGCCACCGACGTGCTCGTGGTGCACGGCGCGGAGGCCGAGAGCGACCTTCCGTTCGCCGGGCTGCACGCGCTGCTCGCCCCGGTACGGCACCTGCTGCCGAGCATCCCGGAGCACCAGTGCGCCGCGCTCGCGGCCGGCCTCGGCTCCGGCCCGCCTCCCGACTCCGACCCGTACGCGGTGGCCGCCGGCACGCTGAGCCTGCTCACCGCCGCCGACCGGGGCACCGGCCTGCTGCTCGTCGACGACCTGCACCTGCTCGACCAGGTCTCCCGGCGCGCGGTGCTGTTCGTGGCCCGCCGTGCCACCGGCGCCGGTGTCGGCGTGATCGCCACGATGGACGGCGGCGCCGACGGCGACCACCTGGAACAGCACCGGCTCGACCCGCTCGACGACGACGAGGCTGAGGCGCTGCTGCGGGCGACGGCCGGGACCCAGCTCTCCGCACCGATGCTGCGGCGGCTGCTGCGCGTCTGCGGCGGCCTGCCCCTCGCCCTGGTGGAAGCCCCGGCGGTGCTCGGCGCGGAGGAACTCGGCGGGGCGGTGCCGCTGCCCGACCCGCTGCCGGTCGGCCCACGAGTGCTGGAGGCGGTACGGCGCCGGGCCGCCGAGCTCACCGCGGAGCACTGGGCGGCGCTGGTGGTCGTGGCCGCGGCCGGGGACGCCGGACTTCAGGCGATCCGGGCCGTGCTCACCGAGCTGGACCTGCCCGCGGAGGCCCTGGAGGCGGCCGAGGCGGCGGGCGTGCTGCGCTGCCACGGCAACGAGGTGACCTTCACCGATCCGCTCGTCCGCTGCGCCGCGTATCAGCTGGGGGAGCTGCCGTACCGGCGCCGGGTGCACGCCGCCTTCGCCGCCGTCACCACGGGCGCCCGGCGGGCCCGGCACCTCGGCGTCGCCACGCTGGGCCTGGACGAGGGCGTCGCCGGCGAGCTGGAACGGGCGGCTGCCCAGCCGTACGCGGCACATGCCATGAGCCAGGCCGCGCGGCTGCTGGAGTGCGCCGCCGAGCTGACCGGCGACGCCGCGGCGCGGGCCCGGCGCAGCATGCTGGCCGCCGAGTGCTGGCAGCTCGCGGGGTACCCGGAGCGTGCCGCCCGGATCGGCGACGAGGTCGCGCACCGCAGCGACGACGTCCGCGTCCGGGCCGAGACGCAGGCCCTGCTGGCCCGGGGCGAACGGGTCCGCACCGGCCCCGAACCGGCCCGTCGCACGCTGCGCCGGGAGGCGGTCCGGGTCCGCGCGCTCGACCCGGACCGGGCGGCCGTCATGCTGCTCGCGACCGCCGACGCCGAGGCGCTCGCCGGCGATCCGGGAGGCGCCCTCGCTGCGGTCTCGCAGGCCGCGGGCCTGCGCCGCTCGCCGGCCGGGCCGCCGGCGGAGGTGCTCACCGGCCGGCGGGCCGCGGCGGTGGCGGCCACCGGCGAGCTGGTGATCGCCCGCGAGCTCTGGTCCGGCTGCCGGTCCGGGATCGAGACGCTCACCTCCGACGGCGCGCTCCCGGTCGGCTGGCGCGGCGACCTCTGGCTCTGGTACCCGGTCCTGCTGCTGCGCCTCGGCGAGCTCGCGATCGTCACCCCGATCCTGGAGGAGCTGGTCTTCGAGGCGCGCCGGCGCGAGATCGACGGCCTGCTGGCCGGGCTGCTGGCAGTCCAGGCGGAGCTGCACGCGCGCACCGGTTCCTGGGATGACGCCCAGGCCGAGGCGGCGGAGGCGGTGCGGCGGGCGGGGCGGACGGGCCAGGGCGCGTACGAGGCGGCGGCCCGGCTCTGCCAGGCGCGGCTCGCCGCGGCCCGGGGCCACGGCGAGGAGTGCCGGGAGCAGCTCGGCCGGATCCGCCGGCTCGCGACCGGCCTGCGGCTGGGCAGCCTGGTGGTGCCGGCGGAGGCGACCGAGGGGCTGCTCGCGCTCAGCCTGGGTGAGGACGAGGCGGCGTACGCCCGGCTGGAAGGCGCCGCGCGGCTGGCCGAGGTCCGTGGGTCGCCGGACTTCGGGCGGATCCCGTGGGTGGGCGATCTGACCGAGGCGGCGGTCCGGTCCGGCCGCTCGGAGGAGGCCCGCGGTGCGATCGCCGGGGTGGCGGCGCGGGGGATGGGGTCGGTGCCGTTGCGGGCGGTGCTCAACCGCTGCGAGGGGCTGGTGAACCCGGAGCGGGCCACCGAGCTGTTCCGGGCCGCGGCGGGCAGCGGGGAGCCGTTCGAGGCGGCCCGGGCCCGGCTGCTCCTAGGGGAAACCCTGGCCTCCCAGGGGTGTGCGGCGGAGGCGGAGCGGGCGTTGCGGCAGGCTCGCGACACGTTCGTCCGGCTGGCGGCGCGTCCGTGGGCGGATCGGGCGCGGCAGGCGCTGTCCCGCGAGCCCGGCACGACTGCCGCTCCGACTTACCCTTCCCCTTCCTCTTCCTCCTCCGCTTCGCCGCCACGGTGGCGGGTCGCGGGCCTGACCACTCAGGAGTTGCGGGTCGCCGATCTCGTGGGGCGGGGCGCCACCAACCGGGAGACGGCCAAGGAGCTCTTCCTCAGCCCCAAGACGGTCGAGTTCCACCTGCGCAGCATCTACCGCAAGCTCGGCCTGCGGTCCCGGGCCGAGCTGGCCCACATCGTCGGCCGGGACCGGTGAAATCCCCGGCCCGTCGTGATCCAGGGTGCCCACCGGGGTTCTCATCGGCGCTTCCCGGGCTCCTGCCGGCCTAGCTTTCGTCCGTCGGGCGTGGGCGGGCGGGAGGAGGGCCGGTGGGCGATCACAACGTCATCGCCGAGGTCTCCGAGATCCTCGTCGCGGTGCTCGACGAGGCGGTCCGCGACCTCGACGTCGGCGGCGTCGAGCGACCACGGGCCATCCTCGACGACCTCTCCGGGACCGTGGCGAACAGCCCGCCGAAGCTCACCCTCTTCCTCTACGAGATCGCCGAGGACGCGGCCTCGCGCAACCGGGGGACCATCCGCGTGGAACCGGCCACCACGAACGGTCCGGTGACGGTCCGCAAGCCGCCGATGGCCCTGGTGCTGCGCTACCTGATCACCGCCTGGGGCGGCGACCAGCCCACTCAGCAGCGGATGCTCGGCCGGGCCCTCGAGGCGCTCTACAACGACGCCATCATCGACGGTGCCCAGCTCACCGGCAGTCCGCCGGGAAGCCTGGCCGGCAGCACCGACGCTCTGCACCTGACACTCACCCCGCTGACCCTGGACCAGAAGTCGTACGTCTGGTTCGCCCTGCAGAAGCCGTACCGGCTCTCCCTGAACTACGAGGTCCGGGTGGTCAACCTGGACGCACTGGACCGGCCCGCGGCGCCGGCCGTGACGTCCCGCGCCACCGACGCCCAGCGGATCGGGAGCCGGCGATGATCTCGGTCAGCGGCGGATGGTTCGTGCTCTGGGACGAGTTCCACCGGGAGCGCTACACCGGACCGATCGGGGTGACCCTGGACCGCTGGGCGGGCGACGAGTGGGTACCGGACGAGAGCCGGCCATTGATCACCCTGGGCCGGGTGCTCACCTACCCGGGCCTGGGCCGGCGCCGCCGGCCGTGGACGGCGCCGGACACCATGTACCGCATCCGGGTCGAGGCGCCCGGCCGGCGGGCGCTCTACCCGCGGGACCGGCCGGAGTACGAGACGAACTTCGACGCCACCGACGACGCGCGCGAGTTCGTCGTCCCGCACTACGACGATCGGACCCGGCCGGCTCCCGGGGAGGGTCCGGACATCCTGCGTCTCGTGCCGGGGGTGACGTTCGCGTACCCGCCGGGGACCCGGGTGATCCGCGGCGTCGTCCGGCTGCCGGACGGGGCCGGCATCCCCGGCGCGCTGGTCGTCGCGCGTACCCCGAAGGTCGCCGACTACGGCGACTGGGCCGAACGCACCCTCACCGACGCGAACGGCGAGTTCCGGCTGTCGCTGCGCTGGCGGGGCACGGTCGAGGAGCCCGACTCGCCGCGTCCGCAGCCCGAGACCTTCACCGTCGGGGCGTACCGGGCGCTGGGCCGCTCCGGGACGGTCGAGGTCCGCTGGGACCCGGAACACCCGGCCGAGCCCACCACCTACGTGATCCAGATCGGCGATTAGAGGAGCAGCGGAATGCCCGAGTATCTGAGCCCCGGCGTGTTCATCGAGGAGATCGACGCCGGACCGCGCCCGATCGCGGGCGTCAGCACCAGCACCGCCGGCATGGTCGGGGTCACCCGGCGCGGGCCGGAGGACGGCAAGCCCCGCCTGGTCACCAGCTACCTCGAGTTCCAGCGGACCTTCGGCGGCCTGCTGCCCGACCCGGTCGCCACGGTGCGCAGCCGCTGGACCAACAGCGCCGGCGAAGGCGGCCAGTGGTGGAAGTTCCCCCTCGCGGTGCGCGGCTTCTTCGAGAACGGTGGACAGCGGCTCTTCGTCAAGCGGGTGTTCAGCCTAGGCGCCACGCCGGCCACGGCCACCCTCAAGAGCGGCCTGACCAGCGAGATCACCAAGGACGCCGCCGTCGGTGAGCAGGACATCGAGGTGCGGCACCTGCTCGGCTTCGCGGGCAAGGACCAGCAGGTCTCGATCCGCCGGGGCGACACCGGCGAGGAGCTGGAGCAGGCCGACGTGGACTCCTACGTCATCGGCCCGCAGAGCACCGTGCGGCTGAAGGCGCCCCTGACCAAGGGCGTGCGGGCGGCGCGTGGCGACCACCTCGCCGTGGTGCCGCAGAATCCCCGGCCGGACAGCATCACCTTCACCGCGAGCAGCCGGGGCAGCTGGGGGAAGCAGGTCCAGGTCCGGCTGCGCCCGGTGGCCGCCGCCCAGCTTCCCGTGCTGCCCGACCCCGGCCAGGGCGGCATCTTCATCACCCAGCTCTCCGAGGACGTCAAGACCAAGGACGACCCGGTCCTGGTGCCCCGGGCCGATCTGGGCGATCCGGTCCCCGACCCGCTCTGGGTCCTGATCGACGGCCGCCGGTACCTGGCCACCCTCGGGGCCGACGTCGGCACCGACGTCACGCTCGACCTGGACCCGGCCAGGCCGGAGAAGCCGGGCTGGACCGGCGGGGCGACCGTGGTGCAGCGGATCCGGCAGGCCAACGCCGCCGACACCGACCGGATCCGGCTGGGCGGCGCCGCCCAGCTGTACCGGAACGCGCTGCTGCAGTTCGACGACGCCGCGACCGGCGCGCTGGTCATCCGGACGGTGAAGGAGGCACCGGTCGACGACCTGGTGACCCTGGACTCGGCCCTGACCGGCCGGTACTTCGAGAACGACCGGGTGTACCTGATCGAGGCCGAGACCGCGGTCCGGTTCACCGACGAGGGCGGCGAGGTCACCGAGGAGACGATCGGCGGCCTGCACTGGCTGGCGGCCAGCGACGGCGACCCGGACGCGGTGGCCGCGGCCGTCTCCGCCCGCTCGCAGCTGGTCCGGGCAACCGGGGTCGGCGACCTCTTCACGTCCCGGCCGTGGTTCGCCGGCGGGGAGCGGGCGTGGACGCCGCTGGCGAGCGGCGGCGACGACAACTACGGAGGGCTGAAACCGGGCGACTTCGTCGGGGTGGACGGCGGCAGCGGACGCCGTACCGGGATCGTGGCGCTGGAGGACATCGACGAGGTGGCGATCTGCGCGGTCCCCGGCGTCTGGTCGCAGACCGTGCAGCAGGCCCTGATCGGCCACTGCGAGGACCTGAAGGACCGGTTCGCCATCCTGGACCCGCGCAACGGCCTGACCATCGACCAGATCCAGGACTTCCGGGCGCCCTACAGCACCAAGTACGCGGCCCTCTACTACCCGTGGGTGGTGCTCAATCACCCGGTGACCGGGCTGCCGACCGACCTGCCGCCGTCCGGGCACATGGCCGGGATCTACGCACGCACCGATGTGGAGCGCGGTGTGCACAAGGCGCCCGCGAACGCCGTCGTCCGTGGCATCAACCTGCGCGACGGCCTCGCCGCCGACCTGACCCGGCGGCACCAGGACCTGCTCAACCCGAAGGGGATCAACGCGTTGCGCTACTTCCCCGGGATGGGCAACCGGGTGTGGGGCGCCCGCACCCTCTCCTCGGACAGCGCGTGGCGGTACGTCAACGTACGCCGGCTCTTCATCTTCCTGGAGGAGTCGATCGAGGAGGGCACCCAGTGGGTGGTGTTCGAGCCGAACGCCGAAGCCCTCTGGGCGCTGGTCAAGCAGACCGTGGAGAACTTCCTGGGCACCGTGTGGCGCTCCGGGGCGCTGGCCGGGACCACCCCGGACGAGGCGTACTTCGTGGCCTGCGACCGCACCACGATGACCGAGGACGATCTGCAGAACGGCCGCCTGATCTGCGTGATCGGTGTGGCGCCGGTCTTCCCGGCCGAGTTCGTCATCTTCCGCATCCAGCAGAAGACCCGCGAGACCCAGCCCGTGTGAGGGGAGCCCGCAGATGCCGCCCGTGTTCCGTGCCGATCCGTACGCCGTCTACAACTTCCAGGTCATCGTCACCAACGTGAGCGACGACGGTGTCGCCGTCGGTGGCGCCTTCAACGAGGTGTCCGGGCTCGAGATCGAGGTGGCGCCGATCGAGTACCGGACCGGCGCCGAGGACATCACCGTCCGCAAGGTCCCCGGCCTGAAGAAGTTCACCAACATCACGCTGAAGCGCGGCATCACCGGCGACGTCGCGTTCTGGAACTGGATCGTCGAGGCGCTCAACGGCAAGGTCCGGCGTACCGCCGGGTCGGTGATCCTGCTCGACGAGAACCGTCAGGAGGTCATGCGGTGGAACTTCGACCGCGCCTGGCCGACCAAGTACACCGGACCGTCACTCGGGGCCGGCAAGAACGAGATCGCCTTCGAGACCCTGGTCCTGGCCGTCGAGCGTCTCGCCATCGCGGTCTAGGGGACGGCCGATGACCACCGAGCTGCTTCCCGGCCTGCGGGTGTCGGTGACGACGCCGGAGCCCGAGCCGGACCCGGCGCGCACCGACGTGGCGGCGCTGCTGGGCGGCTTCCGGCGGGGCCCGGTCGGCACCGCCTGCCGGGTGCGCAGCTGGACCGAGGCGCAGCAGCTCTTCGGGTCGATCGACGGGCGGCACCGTACGCCGTACGCGGTCCGCGGCTTCTTCGCCAACGGCGGCCGGACCGCCTGGCTGATCCGGATCGGCGGGGCGGGCGCGGCCACGGCGTCGGCGACCTGGACCGTGGCGGCCCGGGGAGCGGACGGCGAGTGGCCCGCGGACACGCCGGCCCGGGGCGGCTTCCGGCACAGCGCGTACCGGATCGAGGCGACCAGCCCCGGCGCCTGGGCCAACCAGACGCGGGTGTCGATCACCTTCCGGGCCAGCAGCGTGGCCGGCCCGCCGGTGGTGAGCCTGCGGGTGCTCACGCCGGGCGAGCCCGCCGAGACGTTCGCCGAGGTACCGCCCGCCGACGTGGTGGAGCGGCTCACCGCCTCCCGGCTGATCCGGCTCGTGCCCGCACCGGGCTCGGAGTCGCCCGGGCAGCGGCAGACCGGCCCGCTGACCCGGCGGTGGGACCTCACGCTCGGCGCCACCCGGGAGACGGCGGGGGCCGACCCGGTGCCGGCCGAGCCCGCCTACCGCGAGGCCTTCGCCGTGCAGTCCGCGCTGCCCGAGCCGGCCCTGGTCGCGATACCGGACCTGGGCGCCCACTTCACCGGTGCGGAGCAGCGCCGCACGCTGGTCCGCGACCTGCTCGCCGAGATCGCGCCGCTGAACGACCGGCTCGCCGTCCTCGACGTCACCGCCGGGGAACCGGCCTCCGCCGACGGGATCCGCGCCTGGCTGGCCGGGCTTACCAGCGCCGGCGAGCGCGACCTGCGGCGCTCGGCCGCCGTCTACCACCCCGAGGTCCGGGTGCCGGATCCGGCCGATCCGCTCGGCGGGCTGCGCTCGGTGCCGGCCAGCGGACACGTGACCGGGCTGATCGCCCGGCTCGACGCCGAGCGGGGCGCGCACCACACCCCGGCGAACGCGGCTCTGCTCGAGGTCGTGGATCTGGCCGTGGTTCACCCGGAGGAGCAGGAGGCGCTGCTCTTCGGCGCCGGCGTGAATCTGCTGCGGGCACCGGCCGGACGGGGTCCGCTCGTCTGGGGCGGCCGCACCCTGGCGGTCCGGCCGCCGGCCGGCGGCGATCCGGACGGCACGGTTCCGGACGACGCCGTGCCGGGCGTCCGGTTCATCGCGCACCGGCGGCTCGTGCACCTGCTGGTCCGCGCCGCCCGGCGGGTCGCCGAGCCGCTGATCTTCGAGGTGAACGGCCCGGAACTGCGGTTCGCCCTGGTCCGCGGGATCACCTCGGTGCTGCTGGCCGCGTACCGCTCGGGCGCGCTCGCCGGTAACCGTCCCGAGGAGGCGTTCGCCGTGGTCTGCGACGAGCGCAACAACCCGCCGGACGCCGATCCGGCCACGGTGGTCTGCGACATCGGGGTGGCGCCGGCGAACCCGATGGAGTTCATCGACATCCGGCTGGTGCTCGGCCAGGACCGCGCGCTGGAGGTGATCGAGCAGTGACCGCCCCGATCGACGTGGTACGCCCCGACCCGCTCGCCAAGCACCGGTTCCTGGTGACTCTCGACCCCGGGGACGCGTACCTGCCGCCGGCCCAGGCGGCCCTGCTGCCGCTGCTCGCGGCGGGCGCCTTCCAGGAGGTCACCGGGCTCGGCGGCCAGCTCGAGGTGGTGTCGTACGCCGAGGGCGGCCACAACGAATCGGTGCACCAGCTGCCCCTGCGCTACAGCTGGAACCGACTCACCCTCAAGCGCGGCGTGGCCCGCGGCCCCGGCCTCTGGTCCTGGTACGTGGCCGGGCTCGGCGACTCGCTCGGCGCCCGCCGGGACGGCGCCGTGGTGCTGCTCGGCGCCGACGGGCAGCCCGCCGCCGCATGGTCCTTCCGCGCCGGCCTGGCCGCGAAGTGGACCGGCCCGGACCTGAACGCGGAACAGAACGCGGTGGCTGTCGAGCAGCTGGAGATCGCCCACGAGGGGCTGAGCCAGGCCGGCCTCGACGCGGTGCTGCGGACCTGAGAGGAGCAGGGATGGCTTCGGTGACGATCCACATGATGGAGGTCCACTTCCAGGTGGAGGGGGACGACGACGCGGTCTTCGCCCGGCTCTTCGAGCGGCACATCAACGCGTGGAGCCGGGCCTACGCCCGGGAGTGCGAGCGCCGGGCCCGCACCGACCAGGAGCGCGCCATCGGCGACCGGCAGGCCCGGCGATGACCGCCCCGGTTCCGGCCGCCGGGCAGATGCTGGCGCGCGCACACCTGCAGATCGTCCGGCCGCGGGCGGCCGACTTCGTGACCAGCCTGATCCCCCTGCGGTTCAACCCCACCGACTTCAAGATCAGCAAGTCCAACACCTTCTCCGAGATCGGCATCCCGGGCCTGGAGACGCCGCCGATCCAGTACGTGCGCGGCGGCAGCGAGACGCTCACCCTGGAGGCGCTCGTCGACACCTCGGACACCCTGCTGGACGTACGGGTGGTCTACGTGCAGCGGCTGCGGGCGCTGATGACGCCGGACGACCGCGAGCACGCCCCGCCGATCGTGCGCTTCGTCTGGGGGCCGACCGTCTTCCTCGGTGTGCTGGAGAAGCTGGACGTGACGTACCAGCTCTTCCGGCCGGACGGCGTGCCGCTGCGCGCCAAGCTGGACCTCGGCCTGAAGGAATACCGCGAGGTCAAGCGCCAGGTCATGGACCCGCCCCGGTCCTCGTCGACCGAGGCGAAGAGCTACCCGGTACGCCGTGGTGACACCCTCGCCGGCATCGCCGCCAAGCTCTACCGGGACCCCGGCGCGTGGCGGGTGCTGGCCCGCGCCAACGGCATCGACGACCCTCGTGACCTGCGGCCCGGCCGCCTGCTCACGGTGCCCAGGCTGAGGTGAGCGCGGATGGCACCGAGCATTCGCGAGATCGCCCCGGCCGACCGGTACGCGCCGGCCTTCACCGTCCGGATCGCCGGTGTGGACGCGGACCCGGAGACCAAGGGCGACGTCATCGACCTCAAGGTGCGCCGCGAACTGGAGGAGATGTCCGGCTTCGACCTGACCTTGAACAACTGGGACGACAAGGCCCTCACCTTCAAGCACAGCGACACCTTCCCGATCGGCGGCAAGATCGAGATCAAGATGGGGTACGCCGAGACCGAGCTCCTCGTCTTCACCGGCATGGTCAACACGATGAACCCGTCGTTCCCGGACGGGGCCTCGCCGACCATCGCGATCAGCGGCGTCGACTACCTGAACAAGCTCCGCGACAACAAGCCCACCGAGTCCGACCCGGTCTTCTACCCGCAGATGACCGACTGGCAGATCGCCGAGAAGGTGGCGCGCCGGCACGGCTTCGCGTTCTCACCCACCCGCGACGGCCCCAAGCACGAGCTGGTGGTCCAGAAGAACCAGGACGACGTGGAGTTCCTGATGGAGCGCGCCAAGCGGATCGACTTCAACCTGTACGTGCTGCCGGGCGACGACTTCGGCGACCCGGACGTGCTGCACTTCGACCGGCCGTCGGACGGCCGGGACGCCGCCCCGGTCCGGGTCTTCCAGTTCGGCTACGGTCCCGGCCTCTCCGCCGGCGCGCGGCGCGAGCGCGGCCGCACCGGCCCGCCGGCGCTGGGCGTGGTGAGCCAGCCGGCCGGGCTGGTCCCCAACCTGATCAGCTTCACGCCGGCGATCACGCTGTCCAAACAGGTCGGCAAGCTGACCGTGCGGGGCTGGAACCCGCGCACCAAGAAGCCGATCAGCTACCGGGCGGAGCTCAAGGACCTGCCCGGCGGGCTGGACGGCCGCAACGGCGAGACCGGCCCGGGCGCCGCGCAGGAGAGCCTGGAGAGCCGCCAGGACGTGGTGATCGACGCGCCGGTCGCCACCGACGAGGAGGCGCGACAGCTGGCGATCAGCCTGCTGCGCGAGCGCGCCTACGAGTTCATCACCGCGACCGGCCGGGTGGCCGGCCTCCCGGAGCTGCGCCCCGGCGACAACGTGGAGATCTTCGGGGTGGGCGCCCGCTTCTCCGGTTCCTATTTCGTACGGCGAGTGGAGCACTCCTTGAGCAGCAGCGGCTTCTTCACCGAGTTCGCCGGCCGGCGGGTCTGGTCGGGTGACCGGTCATGAGCACCGTTCCCCGCTCGCGCAGCACCGACCAGCGCTTCTTCGGCGTCGCCTCGGCGATCGTCGAGGAGATCGAGGGCGACGACGAGTGCCGGGTCAAGCTGAGTCTGCCCTGGTTCGACCCGGGCACGATCACCGACTGGGTCCCGGTCGTCCAGCCGTACGCCGGCGGCGGCTACGGGTTCACCTTCGTGCCGGAGAAGGGCGACGAGGTGCTCGTCGCGTTCGTCCACGGCGACCTGCGCTTCCCGATCGTCCTCGGCGGCCTCTACAACGGCGTCGACAAGCCGCCGACCGCCCGTACGGACGGCCGCGACCAGAAGCTGATCCGCACCAAGCACGGACACCAGGTACTCCTCGACGACCAGCAGTCGCAGGCCGCCGTCCGGGTCACCTCGGCCGCCGGGCACGTCGTCGAGCTCGACGACAAGGGCAAGGCGATCCGGATCAAGGCGGCCGCCGGGGCGAGCGTCTCGGTCACCGCGGACGAACGGATCACGATCGAGTCCAAGCAGGGCGTGACGCTCAAGGCGCCGCAGGTCGCGATCGACGCGCCGAGCGTGACGGTCGGCGAGGGCGCCACCCACCCGGTGCCGTTCGGCGACTCGCTGCTCACCACGTTCAACACGCACACCCACGGCTCGGCGGTCGGCCCGACGTCGCCACCGGTCACGCCGATGCTGCCGACGGTGAACTCGACGAAGGTGAGGACCGGATGAGCGGCGACCGTACGAGCCCGCCGGTCCGGGCGGAGGTGACGCCGTGAGCGAGGACTTCACCGGCACCGGGTGGCGGTTCCCGATCGTCCCGGACGAGGCGGGGCGGCTGCCGTACGTCTCCGGCGAGGAGAGCATCCGCTCCTGCCTGCTCGCGCTGCTCCAGACCGGACTGGGTGAGCGGGTGATGCGGCCCGGCCTCGGCACCCGCGCGCCCGAGCTGGTCTTCGCCCCGGACAGCACCCGGAACCTGCGCGACCTGGAGGACTCGATCCGGGAGGCGGTGCTGGACTTCGAGCCGCGGATCGAGCTGGACGAGGTGGCCGCCGAGCGGATCGGGGAGAGCCGCGTCGAGGTGCGGGTCGAGTACCGGGTGCGGCACACGAACACCCGCGCCAACCTGGTGTTCCCGTACTACCTGGGCGCCGACGCCGCCGGCGGCCTAGAGACCGGGGCGCTGCCATGAGCCTGCCGCCGCTGGTCCTCGACGACCTCACCTGGGAGACGCTCACCGACGCGGCGCGGCGGCGTATCCCGGCCGCCTCCGACGGGCGGTGGACGCTGCACGCGCCGGTCGACCCCGGCATCACCCTGCTCGAACTGCTCGCCTACCTGCTGGAGCAGCGCCTCTACTGGCTCGACCAGATCCCCGCCGACCTGGTGCTCGGCATCCTGGACCTGCTCGGGGTGGACGGTCCTCGCCCGGCCCGCCCGGCCGGCACCGTGCTGCGGTTCGCGGCCGAGGCGGATCCGGGCAACGAGAAGGCCGTCGAGGCGGTGGCCCGGGGCGTCGCGATCGAGGCGGGATCGGTGCTCTCCCGCGACCCGTTGCGGGAGGCGTTCTTCACGACCGGCCGGAAGGTCACCGTCCTGCCGCTCGCGCCGGACCCGGAGCAGCTGATCACCGGAGGCCGGGACCACACCGCCGACCTGCGGGCGGGCCGCGGGATCCCGGTGTTCGGCGCGGACGGCGAGCCGGCCGAGGTGCGCCTGGTCCTCAGGCGGACCGGCACCGATCAGCGGCCGGAGGCCGGCACCGAGCTCACCCTGCTGCTCGACCTCGACGTGCCGGCCGGCAGCCCGCCCTCCTGGCATCCCGGAGCCGTAACGGACGTCCCGGTGCCGGCCGGGCTGACCTGGCACTGGTACGAGCCGGGCGGCGATCGCGAGTGGCCGGTCGCCGAGGTGTCGGACGGTACGGCCGGGCTGCGCCGCTCCGGGGTGGTCGCCCTGCGGCTCCCGGCCGAGTGGTGCGGCGCGGGCACCTCGCCGGAACGGTACGGCCTGCGGATCCACACCACGGCCGCCACCTGGTCGCAGCCGCCGGTGCTGCGCCGGGCCACGCCGAACGTGGCACCGGCCGAGCACGCCCGGCGGATCTCCGGCCTGGACCTCACCGACCGGATCACGGCGTGGCGCCGCCTGCCCGGCCAGCGGATCGAGCTGCCCGGCGCCCGGGGCACGCTCCTGGCCCCGCCCCTCCCGATGCGCCCGCCCGGCGACGGGACTAGCGGCGGCCCGGATCCGGAGCGGCACGCGCCGCGGGTGACGATCACCCGTGGCGGAGTCGAGCAGGAGTGGAGCGCCGTCGCGTCGTTCGCGTTCAGCGGGCCGGGCGACCGGGTCTTCACCGTCGACCGGCAGGCCGGAACGCTGGTCTTCGGGGACGGGTTGACCGGGGCGATCCCGGTACCGGACCCGGCGGGTGGCGCGGTCGACTACAGCATCGGCGGCGGCACGACGGGCAACGGTGGTCTGACCGACCGCTGGTTGCTCGCCGAGCCGTCCGTGCCGGATGCGGCGTCCGCTCGGGTGCCGATGGAGAGCGGCGTGCTGGTGACCGCGGCGAACGTGGTGCCGGCCGAGGGCGGCCGTGACCCCGAGACCGTGGCGGAGGCGCGCTCGCGGGCCGCCGTCGACCTGGGGGAGGTACGCCGCGCGGTGACCGCTGCGGACTTCGCCGCGCTGGCCCGCGGCACCCCGGGAGTGGCCGTGGCCCGGTGCCACGTCGCGATCGGGGTACACCCCGGCTATCCCTGCTCCGAGGTTCCGGGCGCGGTGAGCGTACGCGTCCTGCCGCTGGTGCGGCGTGACGATCGGGTCCTGGGTGACCCGTCGGTCCCGGCGGCCGTGCGACCGGATCCCGGGCTGCTCGCCGCGGTACGCGCCCGGCTGGACCGCGCCCGGCTGCTCGGCACCGAGGTCTTCGTGGACGGTCCTCGCTATCGGACCGTACGGCTGCGGGTGGACCTGCGCGGCCGGCCCGCCGACCCGTCCACGGTGCGCGCGGCCCTGCGTCTCGCGCTGCGCCGCTACCTGGACCCGATCGCCGGCGGCGACGACGGGACCGGCTGGCCGTTCGGGGCGCCGCTGCGGCCGACCGCGCTGGTCCGGGTCGCGCAGGCCGCGGCCGGCGACGCCGCCGAGGTGGTCGCGGTCGCCGTCGGCCTGGACGGTGCCGAGCCCGCCGACGACTGCACGGACACCGAGCTGCGCGACGGTGACCTGCCCGCGCTCGATCACACCGCCCTGCGGGTGCTCCTGGTCGATGACGGACGGACGGGAGGCGGATGGTGACCGAGGCGGCGTGGTGGGGCAAGGCGGCCGGCGGCGAGACGCCCCGGCTGGTGCCCGGCGCGGGACCGGCCGGCCGGCAGCCGGAGCTGGTCGACGCCGGCCGCGCGGCCATCCGGGACCGGGTACGCGACCGGGTGCCGGCCTACACCCCGGACTGGAGCAGCATCGATCCGGCCGACGCGGGCAGCGCCCTGATCCAGCTCTTCGCGGTCACCGCCGCGCCGGTGCTGGAGCGGCTCAACCGGCTGCCGGAGAAGCTGCTCACCGAGGCGCTGCGCGTCTCCGGCGCCGGGTTGACCGGTCCGGCACCGGCCGCCGCCGTCCTGCAGTTCACGGTGACCCCGTCGGACGGTGCGTCGGTGCTGATCCCGGCCGGGTTCCAGGCCGGCGCGACGCCCGCCGACGGCAGCGACGACCAGGTGGTCTTCGAGACCGAGCGGGACCTGTGGGCCACCCCGGCGACGCTGGCCTCGGTGCTCAGCGGCACGGCGGGCCGGCTCGACGCGGTTCGCCCGGACCGGCGGTTCGCCCCGTTCGGCCCGCGCCCGCAGCCCGGCGACGTGCTCTGGCTCGGGCTCGCCGGACCGGCCGCGCCGTACCCGATGCTCACCGTCGAGGCGGTGGCGGCGCCGGGCGGCGTGCCCGAGCCGGTGACCGTGGGCGGCGACACCCTCGGTAACGGCGTGGAGCCGCTGCTGACCTGGTCGCTGCTGGACGGCAACCGGTACCGCCCGGTCGAGGTGGTCCGCGACGGCACCGCCGGCTTCCGCGTCTCCGGCACGATCGACCTGCGCCTGCCGTCCGGCTGGCGGCCGGGCCGTCCGCCCTCGTCGAGGCCGCTGCCGGAGCTGCGCTGGCTGCGGGTGGTCCTCACGCACGGCGCCTACCCGCGGGCACCGGAGCTGGCGTCGGTACGCCTCAACATGGTCGCCTCCGCCGCGGTCCGCACGGTCCGCGACGAGGCCCTGTCACCGCTTCCGGGCGGGCCGGACGACGGGCGTACCCGGATGCGGCTGAGCGAGACGCCGAGCGTGCCGGGAAGCGTGGTGATCGAGGTCGACGACGACCTGACCGGCGACCCGCCCGGCGCGGCGCGCTGGCAGGAGGTGCCGTCCCTCGCGGGGCAGGCGCCGGACGCACGGGTGTTCACCGTCGACCACGCCACCGGGGAGGTCACCTTCGGCGACGGGCGGCAGGGTGCCCGGGTGCCGCCGGGCTTCCGCAACGTCCGGGCCACCCGCTACCGGGTCGGCGGCGGGCGGGCCGGGGCGGTCGCGGCCGGGGCGATCAACGCCACGGTCAGCTCACTGCCGTTCGTCACCGGGGTGACGAACCCGGCGCCCGCCTCCGGGGGCACCGACGCCGAACCGGTCGCGCGGACCCTCCGGCACGGGCCGGGGCGGTTGCGGGCCGGCGGGCGGGCGGTCACCGTGGCGGATTACGCGTACCTGGCCGAGCGGGCCCCGGGTGTGCTGGTGGCCCGGGCGCACGGGGTGGCCGGGGCCGACCCGGCGCGGCCCGGGGTGCTGTCGCCGGGGGTGGTCGCCGTCTTCGTCGTGCCGGTGCTGCCCGAGGACGGGACGCCGCCGGTACCGGAGAGCGCGACGCTCGACGCGGTGGCCCGCTATCTGTCCACCGCCGTGGCGCCGGCCGGCGTCCGGGTGGTCGTGGCGAGCCCGCGGTACCAGCGGGTACGTGTCGAGGCCCGGCTCGCCGCCGACCCGCGGCGCGACCGCGCGGAGGTTTTCCAGGCGGCCGGCGACGCGTTGCTGACCTATCTGCACCCGGTCCGCGGCGGTGCGGACGGGGACGGATGGCCGCTTGGGGCGCCGCTGCCGTACGTGGCCCTCGTCCGGTGGCTCCTCGCGGTGCCGGGCGTGCTGGCCGTGCCGTCGTTGCGAGTCGTCGTGGACGGCCGCCCCGCGCCGCCCTGCGCCGACGCGCCGCTACGGCCGTACGCGCTGCCCTGGGCCGACCGGCCGGTGCTCATCCCGGCCGCCGAGACCTCCCGGGAGCGGTCATGACGTTCCGGCTGCTGGACGCCTACGTCGGCTGGGACCGCGCCGAGCCGGGGCCGGACGCGCTCCCGGAACTGGTCGCCCTCGACGACGTGGCCGGGGTGCGGCTGCCCCGGACCGGTGCCGCGCCGGACGGGCCGGGCCGCGCCGAACTGCTGCCCTGGTTCCCGGACCGGCGGCTGGCCCCGGACTGGTACCTGCTCGCCGGCGACCGGGTGTTGCGGCGCGACGGCTGCGGGACCGGGTTCACCGCGATCGACCTCGCCGGGCCGGAGCTGGGCGAACCCGTCACGGTGGCGGCGCGTGGGCACTGGCTGGCGGTCGGCGGGCCGGACCGGCTGCTCGTCTGGTGGCGAGAGGGTGAGCAGCTCACCGGGGTGGCGACCGGTGAACCGGTGGCCCGGCTCGCCGTCGGCCGGGACGGGACCGTCGTCGCCGCGGCACAGTCGGGGACCGAGCTTCGCGCGTACTCCCCGGATGGTTGCCGGCGCCGCGGCTGGGTGACCGGACTGCCGGGCCGCGTCGAAGGTCTCCGGATCGGCCGTCAGGCCGCCGTCTGGATCCTCACCGCCGAGCAGCGGTCCGGTGACGAGCGGCTGCGGATCTGGGAGGCCGAGCGGTTCGGGGCGACGCCGCGGGAACGCCGGCTTCCGGATCTGGCCGCGGCGCTGACCGCGAGTGATCTTGCCGCGGTCGCGGACGAACCGGGCGGCTTCTGCCTGCGCCGGCCCGAGACGCTCGACGCGGACGCCGGGCTGGAGTGCTTCGACTGGAACGGACGGCCGATGGCGACGCCGCCCGTCCCGCCCGCCGGCGAGTTCGTCGCGGCCGGCCGGCTGGAGACCACGGCGATCGACAGTGGGCTGTCCCGGTGCCGGTGGCATCGGGTGCGGGTGGACGCGGACGTGCCGGAGGGCACCACCGTCCAGGTCTCGGTGGCGGTCACCGAGGAACCCGGCGACGCCGGCCGGCCGGTCGAGACCGACTGGCAGGCGCTGCCGGCGGGCGCCACCGACGCGCTCGTCGACCAGCCGCCCGGCCGCTATCTCTACCTGCGGCTGCGGCTCGACTCGGACGGCCGGGACACCCCGCGGGTCCGGCGGGTACGCCTCGACTTCCCCCGCGAGACCAGCGCCGAGTTGCTGCCGGCGGCGTTCCGGGACGACCCGGCCGCGGACGACTTCGCCGAGCGGTTCCTGTCGCTGTTCGACGCCTCGATCGGCGAGATCGACCGGGTCGTCGAGCGTTATCCGGCGCTGCTGGACGGCCGGTCGCTGCCGGGCGAGGCGCTGCCGTGGCTGGGCGGGCTGCTCGGGCTGGCGTTCGAGGCCGGCTGGGGCGACGACGTCCGGCGGGATCTGATCGCGGCCGCGCCCGAGCTGTTCCGGGCCCGGGGTACGCCGGCCGGGGTGGCACGGGCGGTGCGGATCGTCTTCGGGGCCGACCCGGTGATCCACGAGCTGGCCGCCGAGCGCGACTGGCTGCGGATCGGCACCGACGGGCGGCTCGGCGTGGCCCACCTGTTCGGCCGGGCCAGTGCCCGGCTGCGGGTCGGCGCGCCGCTGGGCCGGGCACCGCTGCGCGGCCAGGGCGATCCGTACGGGGATCCGCTGCGCGAGCACGCGTACCGGCTACGGGTCTCGGTGCCGGCGATCCCGGGACGCGGCCCGGACCTGGGCGCGCTCGCCCGGCTGGTCCGCGCGCAGGCGCCGGCGCACACCGCGGCCGAGGTGCACGGCGGCGGCGCGGGATGGGTCGTCGGGGTGCGCTCGGTGGTCGGTGTGGACACCGCGCTGGTGCCGCTGCCGCCGGCGGTGCTCAGCAAAGGCGATACACCGGTGCGGCTGGGCCGGCAGAGCGTGCTGGCGGCGAGCCGCAAGGGCGAGCGGAAGGGATTCGCCGTGGGTGAGCGGGCCACGGTGGGCGTGACAACTGTCGTGTGGTGAGGACCGAATCGAGGGATGAGAGATGACGGAGACCGCGTTCGACGCGCCTGCCCGGCGCCTGCGGTACTTCCACGGTCGGCTGCTGAACGCGCCCGACCTCCGCGAGGATCAGGAGCAGCAGCAGGCGAGGATCCGGCGCCAGCTGCGCTGCCTTCTCGGGTACGGGGTGGCGCACGGCCTGCATGTCCGCGGTGAACCGGAGTACAACACGTCCTCGGAAGACGTCGCCGAGGAGACGCCGGAAGAGGTCCCGGAGGAGTCTTCGGAGGAAGAGGCGGAAGACGCCGGGGAGCTGCACGGTCCGCCGCGCGCCAAGGTCTGGATCACCCCCGGGCTCGGCATCGACGCCCTGGGCAACCAGATCGTGGTGCCCGGCGCCTGCGAGGTCGACCTCTGGCAGCGGCTGCCCGCCGAGGAACGCACCTCCGGCAACCCGCCGAAGCGGGTCTGGGTCGGCGTGTCCTTCCACGAGGAGGACGAGTCACCGACCCGTTCGGTCTTCGTCTCCGACTGCGGCGACACCTCGGACTGCGAGTACGGCTGGACGCGCGAGACGTACCGGGTCCGGGTCACCTCGAAGCCGCCCGACCTCGATCGCCGCTGCGACACCTGTGGCCCGCTCGGCGACCACCTGCCGGCCGGTGAGCGGTACCCGGTGCTCTGGCTGGCCCGCATCGACGTGGACTGGCGTCGCCCGGTCCACCCGGGGAGGATCCACATGAACATCCGGCGGCTCTTCGGGCTGCGCGTGCCGACCGTCATCACCGGGATCAACTGGACGCACGGCGCCACGTACTCGGTCGAGGAGACCAGGCAGCTGCTCGGCACCACCGACCGCAACGGTGGCCTGCGGGTGCGGTTCTCCGACGACATCCACGTCGAGGGCCTCAAGCGCGGCGTGATCGACATCCAGGTGATCGAGGGCGGGGCCGGCAAGAACGCCTCCTCCTGGTTCATGGGAGGCCAGTTCGAGGACCTGCCCGCCGACCGGTTCACCCGCGAGCTGCGCTACCGGCAGACCACCCGGGAGACGTTGCAGGAGGACGACCGGGTGCTGATCACCATCCGTACGGCCTTCCTGCTGGACCGCTGCTGCCGGCCGGTCGACGGCACCCACGTCGGCGGCCGGGTGCCGCTGCTCGACGACCGGCCGGGCGCCGGCGGGGAGAAACCGGAGCGTTCCCGCTGGTGCCGCCGGCCGCCCTCCGGGGTGGGCCGGTGGACCTCGGGCAGCGGCGCGGGCGGCGACGTATTCGAGAGCTGGTTCTTCGTGGCCGGGAGCGCGGGATGACCGCCACGGCGACCACCGGCTGCGGATGCGGCTGCTCCGCCGGCTCGCCGCCGGTCCGCAGCAGCGGCGCCGGGCTGACCCGGCCGGTCTTCTTCTCCGGGCAGCTGCTCACCGAGGACGACATGACCAGCCTGACCGGCTACATCACCGCGAAGGCCCGCCTGCACAACCGGATGCTCTTCGGCGCCGGCGTGGTCTGCGGCTTCGACGTGGTCTGCGACCCGTGCGGGCGCGGCAGCGTGCTGGTCCGCCCCGGGTACGGCCTGGACTGCTGCGGCCACGACGTGGTGGTCGAGGCGGAGACCCGGCTCGACGTCGCCGCCCTGCTGCGCGACCTGCGGCACCGGTCGCTCGGCGTGGACTGCGGGGACCCCTGCACGACGCCGGGCGCCGATCCGGACGACCGCGACTACGGGCTCTACGTGCGTTACCTGGAGGAGCGGGTCGAGCCGGTCGCCGCGTACCCGGCCGGGGACGTCTGCGCGGGCGGGGACTGCCAGCCGTCGCGGATCCGGGAGACGTACGGGTTCCTGCTCAAGTCGATCGACGACCACGCACACGGCGTCGGGCCGGGCGCACCGCTGGCCCGCTTCCTGGGCAAACGCCGGGACTTCTCCGAGATCTGGGCGCTCGCCTACCGGCTGGACCAGTACGCCGCGACGCTGGCCCGGGTGGGCGCCGAGCCGGACAAGGCCGTGACCTTCGAGGAAGCGGACTCCGAACTCCTGCTGATGGCCTGGACGGACGTGCAGGCGAAGCTGCCGGCGGAGGGCGAGACGCTGCCCGGGGAGGCCGCGCAGGAGGTGGCCGAGCTGGTCCGCCGCCTTGCCGCCTACGTCGCCCGGTACGACGCGGCCAAGGCGAAGGTCGCCGAGGTGGACGCGGTGCTGGACTCGGTCCGGCAAGGGCTGGTGACCGCCGTGGACCACCTGTGGCCACTGCTGACCGACAACTGGTGGCCGTACCCGGTCCAGCTCTCCACCGCCCAGGCGGCGCTGGCCGAGCTGGTGGAGCGCTGCGGGCCGGAGGCGAAGCCGGATCCCGAGAAGCCGGAGACCTGGAAGCTGGAGCGCCGGATGCTGGTGTTCGGTCTGCCGCTGAGTCCCGCGTTCCGCGCCAGGTTGTACGCGGACCTGCGCCAGATCCGGGACTGGCTGCACATCCGGCTGGAGAAGATCGCCGACCGTGGCGACTGCGCCCTGCCGGCCGACGTGGGCAAGCCGCTGCCCGAGCCGGGCGGCGTGACAGGCCCGGCTGAGGCACCCCGCCTGGTGCAGCTCGCCGGGGCCGCGGCCCGGATCGTCGGTTGCCTGCGGCGGCTGGTCGCCGACTGCGCCGGCCGCAGCCTGCTGCCGCCCTGCCCGGACTGCCCGGACTCCGACGTGCTGCTGGCCCGGATCACCCTGCGCGACTGCGCGGTGCTGCGGATCTGCACCGTGGCACGGCCACAGGTGCACCTCGCCGGCTCCTGGAGCCCGGACCGGGCCAGAGCGTGGGAGCTGGCCCGCCGGGTCTGCCGCTGGCCGGCCGGACCCACGGACCCGTTGGCGATCGAGTACGTGGAGCGCCTGCTCCTCGAGCCGGACACCTCGTCCGACCACGACCAGCTGCTGGAACTGCTCTGGCCACCGGAGGATGACTGATGACCGCCGTACTGCGGCCCACCTACGCGGAGGGCCAGATCCTCGCGGCCGCCGATCTCGAGGCGGGGGTCGGACATCCGCGGAACCAGGCCGCCCGGCACGCCCGCTACCTGCACCAGTGGGGGATCGCCGAGGGCCTGCGGCTCGTCGCGGAGCCGGTCGAGGATCCGGCCGGCGGTGACCCGTACGTCGAGGTGACCCTCACCGCCGGCGTGGCGGTCGACGGCACCGGGCGGGAGATCGTCGTACCGGAGCCGGTGGTGCTCTCCGAGTCGGCCTTCGACGACGCGAACGGCGCCGACACGAGCGCCACCGAGGAGGACGGGTACCCGGTCTTCCTCGCCGGGCTCGACGAGGAGCAGGTGCCGGTCTCGTTCACCGCGGACCGGTGCGGGTCCGGGCAGCCGCCGACCCGGGTCGCCGAGACGTACCAGATCATCTTCGGCAAGCTCGGCGACCAGCTCGAGACCGACGAGGAGCCGGCGGTCGGCGACGGGCCCGGCGACGGCGACCGGTGGCGGGTCCTGCTCGGCTACGTGCACTGGAACGGCGATCACTTCGTCAAGGTCAGCGAGGAGGACCCGCAGGGCAACGCGCCGCCCCGGGCCGGTGTCCGGGCCGCCGTGGTCGCCGCCCCGGCCGGCGGGCTGGTCCTGCGCACCCGTCCGGTCAGCCAGGCGGGCACGGTCACCGTGCTGCGCCTGGACGAGAAGGACGGCCTGTTCTTCGGCACCGTCGGGGCCGGTGGGGGCGAGGAGGCGCTGCTCGCCGTCTCCGCCCGCGGCGATCTGGAGGTGCGCGGCGCCATCGCGGACCTGCCTCGCCGCGGTGACGTGCTGGTGACCTCCGGGGTGATCAGCGACGGACTCCGGTTGCCGCTACCGGCCGGGGTGACCGAGGAGCAGGTCACCGACGAGAACGTGGTGCTGCACGTCTGGTTGCGGCCGTACCGTCCGGTGGCGCCGCCGGCCGACGAGGTCGCGATCGAGACGACCCTGGAGTGCCGGGTCGACGACGAGCGCCGGGTGCACTCCCGGATCCGCAAGATCAGTTTCAAGGGCGTACCGCCGGGTTCGCCGCTGTCCACCGAGTTCCCGGTGCCGGCGGAGTTTCTGCTGCTCGCGGTGGCCTCGTCCGGGGCGGGAGGCTGAGCGCGATGGGTCTCACGGTGGTACACGTGCAACGGACCGGGCACATCCTCGGCGCGGCCGACCTGACCGGCCCACCCGGCCCGCCGGTGCCGGTGGAACAGCTGGCCGGGACCGCCCTGCCGCTGCGCTGGAGCCCGGTGCCGGGTCAGCCCGACGGCGGTGACAAGCAGCCGTCCCGGGCCCTGATCCGGGCCGAACACCTCGCCACGGCGGCCGCCGAGCGGGTGCCGCGGCTGCTGGAGAACCCGCTGGAGTTCGCCGTCGGCGGCGGCCGTACGCCGGTCCCGCTCACCCCCTGGGACGCGAACAGCAAACCGGTCGAGCTCAAGACGAACGGCATCACCCTCACCCTGGACCACACCTCCGCGGGCCAGCCGACCGCGGTGCTGGTGGTTCTCGCCGGGAAGGGCGTCGACCTGGCGTTCGCCGCGAGCGCCGAGGACGGGACGGAGGGCGAGGTGTTCACCCTCGCCGGCCAGGTCTTCGCCGGCCGCAAGATGACCAAGATCGGCGTCGCGCTGGAGCAGGACGCCTGGTACACGGTGCTCACCCTGGCCGAGGGCTGGCACGGCCGTCTCGAAGCGGTGCGGGTGACGTAGTGACCGAGCCGGACGTCATCGTCGAGCGCTGTGTCGTGCGCGTGGTGCGCCGCGGCGGCTGGAGCTGGGGGCCGAGTCCCCGGGACCTGCCGCCGGGGCTGGTGCGGGCGCTCGCCGACCTGATCGCCGCCCGGTACGCACGGCTTGCCGAGGACGGCACGGACGTGGTGGTCACCGAGCCGGTGCGGTTGGTGGTTCCGGTCCGGGCCGACGCGCTGCGGGGCTCGCCGGACCGGTGGCGGGTGCTCGCGGAGTCTGTTGTGGAGGTCTCCGGGCCGGTCACCGCGGTGCCGGCGGTCGGTTCCCGGCACCAGGAATCCACCGCTCAGGCCGACCACTCGGTGCCGCGGCCGGGGCACCGGCCGGCCCCGGCTTCGGAGAACCATGCGGGCCGGGTGCTTCCGCAACCGGCGGCGGACCTCGCGGAGCAAGCGGCGGACCTCGCCATGCCGGTGAGTGGCGCCGCGAGCAGGAGGATCACCGAGAGTGAGATGGGCGCGGCGAAGGCCGGGAGCCTGGAGAGCACGGCCGTCCCGGCGCCAGTTGCGCTGGCCCGCCTGCTCGGCGCCATCGGCGCCGAGGGACGCCTCTCCGAGTTGCTCGCGCTTCTTCCCCAGGAGACTTTGCGACGGTACGCCCAAGCGCTCGGCCCTGCCGAGGAGGCGGGTTCGACCGGCCCCCGCAGCACGTCAGCCCCCCGCCTCGATCCCGCCGCACCCGGGTCCCAGGTGGCCGCCGGCTCCGAGCCGAGCCCCGCCCGCCTTCCCGGCCCGCCCGAGGACTCCCCGGCGACCACACGGCACCGCCTGATCGCCGCCGCTGAGCTGGCGCTGACCGCGAGCGACGAGCCCGCCCTGGCCGCCGCGCTCGCCGGGCACTACGGGGTGCCGCCCACCGGCTCACCGACCTCTCCCCGCGTCCCGGCGAGCCGTCACGGCAGCGTCGAGGTCCGGTCCGCCCTGCCCTTCCTGGTCGCGGCGGCGCTGGAGCGGATCGGCGTCCTCGACCGTGCCGGTGACGCCCTCGCCGGGGCCGGGCTCGACGACGAAGCCCCGATCTTCGCGACGGCGCTCGCCTATCAGTGCCTCGGCCCGCTGGCCCGGGGCTGGCGGCGCCCGGACACCGACCACCACGACGCGGCGGCCTTCACCGGACGCCCGGAGGACGAGCCGGAGCCGGACCTGGTCGCCTTCGCCCGCCGGGCCGCGACCGCGTTACCGCTCGTGGACGCGGTTCTCGGGCTCGCCGTCGCGGCCGGTCACGAGCCGGGGCGGGCGCTGGCCGTCACCCGCGTCGCCGGCGATCACGGGGGCGGGCTGCTGCTCGCCGAGGTGGACGGCGCGTTCCCGGTCGCCTGGGCGGAGAACGTGGACGGCCTGCTGCCGTGCTGGCGGGCGGCCGGGGAACCGGTGACCGTGCTCGTGGGGGAGCCGGTGGGATCCGCCGCGGTCCGTGAGATGTGTGCTTCGGGCGTACCCCTGCTTGCCGCCTTTCCACCCACCCGGGGTGAGCGATGGCAGCGGCTGCCCGGCCGGCAGCGGCTCTGGGCGAGCGAACCCGCCGCCGTGCCGCCGGCCGGGTTCGACCCGGAGCCGATCGCCGAAGCCCTGGACCGGCAGATGGCCGACGCCGCGCAGCGGGCGGCCGTGCCTCTGGACGGTGGGCGGGCGCTGCAGCGCACCGTCACGCTCGCCGCCGGCATCGGCCTGGCCACCATCGCCTGGCAGCTGTGGCGCGATCGTGAGCCCACCGACGGGCCGCTCGCCGCGGAACGCTTCGGCGACCTCAGCGCGGTGGTCACCCACACGCCGGACGAGGTACGCGTCCGGCTGCCTCTCGGCCGGCGGCACGCCGACCTCGACCGGAGCGGCCTGCTCGCCGACGTGCCAGGCGTGTTCTGGCTGGGCGGCCGCACACTGCGCTTCAGCGGAGGGTGACCATGCCCGAGCGTCCCGGCACCATTCACGTCGACGTCTCCGCGCGGGTGGACCGCGCCTCGCTGGCTCTCGCGCATCTGCGGCTGCGGCTGGCGCCGCTGCAACGCGCGCTGCGTGCCGCCGCCGAGCGCCGCACGGAACGCAACGCCAGGTTGACCCGTCCGGATCTGACCCCGTTCTGCGTCACGGACGAGCAGGTGGCGGCCCTCCTCGACGACGTCGCCGCAAGCCTCGTTCCGGATCCGGGCGACGGCGGGGCCGCTCCGACGGCGATCGAGGGCGAACAGGAGCGGGAACTGCGCCGGCTGGCCTCCGCCGCCGGGCTTCCGCTTCCGCTCGACGAGCTCGCGGCCCGGCTGCGGCTGCGCCGCGCCGAGCAGGACGTGCTCACTCTGATCGCGATGCCCGATCTGGATGCGGGGTACGAGCGGATCTTCGCGTACGTGGTGGACGACCTGAATCGTCGCGTGCCCGGCGTGGAACTGCTCACCGAGACGCTCGGCGGCGGGCCGGCCGTCTCCCGGATGCTCACCGAGTCCGCGCCATTACGCCGCTACGGCCTCGTCCGCGCGCTGCCCGGTGACACGTCCCGGACCAGCCAGGAGTTCCGCCTCGGTGACGGCGTGCTGGAGGTGCTGCTCGGCTGGTCGGGCGAGGCCGGGCTGGTGGCCCGCGACCCCGGCGAGGTGACCGCGCCGCCCGGCTGGCGCCCACCGGCGAACCTCGACCCGGACGTGCCCGCACGGATCGGCCCGGCTCTCTCGTCCGGCCGCCTGGACCTGTTCGGCGTCTGGGGCGCGGCCGCTGCCCACCGGGACGCCGCGCTCGCCGTCGCGGCCGCCGCCGATCGCCCGCTGCGCGTCCTGTCCGGCGGACCGGCACCCGACGAGCTCACCTCCGCCGTACGGATCGCGGCCGATCTGGGTGCGATCCTCTGGATCCCCGCCGACGAGGTGCGTGGCGGGCCGGCCGAGCGCGCGATCGTCGAACTGCTCGGGCGCACCCGGCTGCCCGTCGTCGTCACCGGGACCGCGCCGTGGCGGCCGGTGCCGCTGCTCGCCCACCGCGCGTACGCCGAGGTCACGCTCCCCGCACCGGATCACCGGCAGCGGCGGGCGGCCTGGTCCGCCGCCCTGCCGCAGCTCACCGACGAGGTCGTCACCGACCTGGCGGCCCGCTTCCGGATGAGCGGTGACGACCTGCGCGCGGTCGCCGCCGTCGCCGAGACCGGCGCGCGCTTCGCCGGCAACGGGCAGCCGGACCGGATCGAGAACCATCTGCCGGGCGCGCTGGCGGCGGTCACCCGTGGTCACAATTCCGCGTACGCGCGAACGGTCGCACCGCGCCACACCCTCGACGACCTCGTGCTGCCGCCCGAACAGCACCGCCGGGTGCTGGAGATCGCGGCGGCGTTCCGGGCCTGGCCGCGGGTGGCCGAGGCGTGGGGCTTCAGCCGGCGAGCCGGTGACTCCGGTGTGAAGGTGCTCTTCACCGGCGAGCCGGGGACCGGGAAGACGCTGACCGCCGAGATCATCGCCGGGCGGCTCGGGCTCGACCTGCTCAAGGTCGATCTCTCCCAGCTGGTCTCCAAGTGGGTCGGCGAGACCGAGAAGAACCTCGAGCTGGTCTTCCGGCAGGCCGAGGAGAGCCAGGCGGTGATGTTCTTCGACGAGGCCGACTCACTCTTCGGCAAGCGCGGCGACGTCCGCCACGGCACCGACCGGTACGCCAACCTCGAGGTCGGCTACCTCCTGCAGCGCCTGGAGAGCAGCGACGCGCTGATCATCCTGGCCAGCAACCTGCGGGAGAACATCGACGTCGGCTTCACCCGGCGGTTCCACTTCGTCGTCAACTTCGTGCGACCCGGCCAGGCGGAACGCCTGCGGCTGTGGCGGGCCGTGTTCCCGCCGGAGGCGCCCCTGGAGGCGGACGTGGACATGGCCGCCCTGGCCCGGCTCGACATGACCGGCGCGGGCATCGCCTCGGCGGCCCGCAGCGCCGCGCTGATCGCCGCGGACGCCGGCCGGGCGATCGCGATGCGGGACGTGGTCGCCGGCGTGACCCGGCAGTACCAGCGTGAGGCGCGACTGCTGCGGGCGGCGGACCTCGGCGGGTACGCGAGCCTGCTGGACGGCCCGGCCCGGCCGGACAAGGGGTGACCGGTGCCGCCCCCGGCGAAGGCGCGGATGCCCGGACCTCGTCCGGCGGTCCCGCCCGCACCGGCTCGTAAGCCGGCGCGGGCCCGGCAGGACGCCCGTGCTCGACCGGCCGGCTCCGCGCCGGGTGCGGCCCGGACGCCCGGCGGGCCGGGGACGGGTGGGCCGCCGGTCGCCGGGAACGCGGCGGTGGCGTCGATGCTGGGCGCGCTGCCACCGGGTGCGGCGGTCGCGGGCGCTGGGCGGCAGCTCCGGGGCGGGGCTCCGGCTGGGCGGGGGAGTGCTGCGGGCGTACCGTCGCTGGGGTTGTCGCCGGCTCAGCCGTCTGCGGGCGCAAGGGAAGCGCCGAGCGCGGCCGGTGGTTCGCCGAGCGTGGCCAGTGGTGCGCCGGGCGCGGCCGGTGGTTCGGCGGCTCAATCGCTGATGAGTGCGAGCGCGCCTGCTGGTTCGGTGGCGGTGCAGCCCGTGACGGCCGCGAGCAGAGCGCCCAGCGCGCCTGCCGGTGCGCCGCCGGTGCAATCGGCGGCGGTCGCGGGTGGAGCGCCGAGCGCGCCCGCCGCCGGGGGCGCCGCTCCGGTCGGCAGGCGGGGTGGTCCCGGGTCGGATCCGAAGTTCCAGGCGCTCGCGAAGGACGTGACGGCCAAGAAGCGCCACATCGGTGCCAGCCACCCGCCGGCGAAGGCCGAGGCGGCGGCCGCCGGCGCAGCCGCCAAGCAGCCCGCCGACCACCGGGTCGCCGAGGGCAAGGCGGCCCAGGCGGAGAACATGAACGAGGCGAAGCCGCGCGAGTTCGACAAGGGCGCGTTCGTCCAGGCCGTCGAGAAGGCGATCGCCGAGCGGGCGCCGAAGAACCTGGAAGAGGCCGACGAGTTCGCCGGCTCCGGCAAGGCCGCCGAGGTCAAGGACCAGGTTCAAGGCCAGGTGGAGGCCGGCAAAGCCACGTCGGCCGGGGAGATCGCGGCGACCACGGCCGCCGGGCCGGACACCTCCGGAGTCGTGGACAAGCAGGTCGTACCCCTGGAGGCGGACCGCCCGCCGGGCGTGCCCGCCCGGCCCGACCCGCGCCTCGCCGTGCCCGACAAGGCGCCGCCCGCGGCGACCGACTTCTCCGCCGGGCCCCGGCAGATCGACCGGCAGATGGCCGATGCCCAGGTCACCGAGCAGCAGCTGGCGAAGTCGAACGAACCGCGGTTCACCGGTGCCCTGGACCAGCGCAAGACCGCCGGGGAACACTCCGCCGACGCACCCGGCAAGATCCGCGCCGACGAGCACGCCGTCCTCGCCGAGGGCAAGGCCGCGGCCGGCAAGGAAGGCGCCGAGGGCATGGCCGCCCTGGCCGCCGACCGCCGCACCGCCGGACAGCAGGTCGCCGCGGGCAAGTCCAAAGCGCAGTCCGCGGACGAGCAGAAGCAGGCCGCGGTCACCGCCGTGCTGCAGAGCGTCTTCGACGTCACCAAGAAGGACGTCGAGGCGATCCTGACCGGTCTCGATCAGAAGGTGGACGCCCAGTTCACCGAGAAGGAGAAGACCGCCCGGGACGCCTTCACCGCCGAGCACCGGCGCGAGATGGACGCCTACAAGGAGCGGCGCTACAGCGGCGGGCTCGGGTGGTACCGCTGGGGCCGGGACAAGCTACTGGGCCTGCCGAAGGAAGCGGACGACATCTTCGTGCGCGCCCGCGAGGGCTACGTGCGCCGGATGCGCCAGGTCATCTCGGACATCGCCGACCTGATCGGCGCCGAACTGAACCGCGCCAAGCAGCGCATCGCCCGGGGCCGCGACGAACTGAAGGCGGCGATCGACAAGCTGCCCGCCGACCAGAAGGCGATCGCCCGCGAGGCCGCGTCCGAGTTCTCCGGCCGCTTCGACGACCTGGAGCAGTCGGTGGACGACAAGGGCACCGAACTGGTCGACACCCTCGCCACGAAGTACACCGACGCGCTCAAGGCGGTCGACGACGAGATCGCCGCCGAGAAGGAGAAGAACAAGGGCCTGGTCGCCAAGGCCGTGGACGCGGTCAAGGGCGTCATCAAGACCATCCTGGAACTCAAGAACCTGCTGCTCGGCGTGCTCGCGAAGGCCGCACAGGCGGTCATGCTGATCCTGAAGGACCCGATCGGCTTCCTGCGCAACCTGGTGTCGGCGGTCGGCGCGGGCCTCCGCCTCTTCCTCGCCAACATCGGCACGCACCTGTTGCAGGGCATGCTCGGCTGGCTGCTGGGCGCGGCCGCCCGAGCCGGCATCCAGCTGCCGCAGAAGCTGGACGCCAAGGGCCTGCTGCTGATGCTGGCGAGCATGCTCGGCCTGACCGCCGCCGCGATCAAGGCCCGGATCATGAAGAAGCTGCCACCACCGGCCCGGCAGGCGACCGGCGAACTCGAACGCGCGGCACCGATTCTGGTCAGGATCGGCAAGGAGGGCCCCGGTGCGATCTGGGAGGATCTGAAGGCCCGGGTCGGCGACCTCAAGAAACAGCTCTTCGACAACATCGCCGACTTCATCATCCCGACGGTGATCCAGGCCGGGATCATGTGGGTGCTGTCGCTGCTCAACCCGGCGTCCGCGTTCATCCGCGCCTGCAAGCTGATCATCGACATCGTCCGGTTCATCGTCGAGCGCGGGCGGCAGATCATCGAGTTCGTCAACGCCGTGCTGGACGCGGTGATCGCGATAGCCCGCGGTGGAGCCGGCGGGGTGGCGGCGCTGATCGAGAGGGCGCTGGCCAGGTCGATCCCGATCCTGATCGGGGTGCTGGCGGCGATCCTCGGGCTGGGCGGGATTCCGGGGCGGGTGCGCAAGTTCGTCGAGAAGCTGGCGAAGCAGGTCGGGCGAGCTGTGGACTGGGTGATCGACAAGATCGTGGCGTTGCTCAAGAAGGCCTGGGAGAAGCTCAAGAGCCTGCTGGCCCGGCGCGCGTCCAGGCCGAAGCCCGGCAAGAAGGAGACCCGCTCCGAGAAGCAGAAGCTCCAGGCGATCGCCGCCGCGTTGCGCAAGGTCGAGGGGATCGTCGCGGGCGGCGGCGACCGGAAGAAGGTCGAAAAGGCGATCCCGCGCATCAAGCGGCGCTACGGATTGACCGAGCTGGTCCTCATCGATCGGGCGCCGGGCGTCTTCCGGGCGCGGGCCAGCATCAATCCGACCGGGGAGAGCGAGAACCTGGAGAGCCCGGAGAAGATCAGTGTCACGAAGGAGGACCTCTACGCCACGCCCGGAAAGCTCTCGGCGAAGAGCTGGGACGTCGAGCTGATGGTCAACCTGCCTGGCGGGTCCGCACTCTGGGGACTGGCGAGCGTTCCGATGCGGGCGGACGGGACACCTGATCCCAAGGGCCCGACCATGGGGCTGTACAAGAATTCCGTCAGCCACCAAGGCAAAACGTACTCCCTGGCGATCAAGGGAATCACCTCGATCGCCCTGGATCTCGTCAACGCGAGGTACCGCGAGACGTTCGGCCGAGACCCCGAGACGTTGGGAGGATCCCTTCAGGAGGACAATTTGAAGCACTTCCAAAAGGAGTGGTACAAGGCTCAACTCGCCATGCCCGGGGCGGGAAGCGAGGCTTGGGCGCAGGTGGCGATCCGCAAGGTGTCATTCGGTAGCCACCGGGAGGCTGTCGGTTATGCGAATTTCACGATCGAGCTGGGCGGTTTGGAGAGCGTCGATGTGGAGGGCTTCGGCAAGCAGTTGGTGCCGGGAAGCGTCTCCGCGACTGCCCGGAAGTGAGGCGGGATGGTCGTCGAGGACCTGAATCGGATGGCGCCCGAGCTGATCGATGAGATGCGAACGATGCAGCCCGCGCAGCGCCAGATGTTCTTCTGGCGTGTGGTTTCGCCGGAGAATCGCGCCTACGCCACGAAGTTCATATCCGACGTGGTGGACGGCGGTGTCCCGGCCGAGGATTGGGCGCGCGGCTGTGTCGTGGTTCCTGAGCTGCCGGTTCGCGAACTCCTCGGCCTCTCCGCCGAGCAGATTCTCGAGCCGCTCTCCGTTACCGGCGACGCGGTCCGCGCGAGAGTGGCTTTCGCCGGCTCCGCGCAGGCGCCCAGCCCGTACGGTGGCGCCCCGGCGGCCGAATTCGCCGAGGCCGACTACCGGTGGTCGCCGCCTCGGCGCGGGGCGATCAAGATTGCGACCGGGGCCGTCGAACTCCTGCCCATTACCCGGCCGGACGTGGCGGTTCGTCGCTGGGTCACGTACCGGTTCGCCGTTGCCTTTGCTGGTGAGCCTCAGCCGGAGGGGTTGTCTTCGGATGGCCGGAAGGTCCTTTCGGCTCTCGCACGCGAGGCCGAAGAATTCGGAGGCGAAGGGGTGCCGGGCTTCCGTGGCCCGGATGAGTGGTTCGAGTGACGCGGCGCTGCCGGAGGTAGGCGCCGTCCTGATTGCGCTGATGTCGGCCCTCAAGGCACCTCCCGTGTCACTGAAGAGGCTCAGCCACCGCGCCCGCTCACCGATTAGACGATGGGGAGGAGCGGCTGCTTAGGAAAGGGCTGATTCCGCATGTCTCGCTCGCCGCGGCAGCGTCTTGCCGATCTGCCGCTGGCTGTCAAGATGCTCACCTCGGTGGTAGCCGTCGCGCTCGCCTGCGCCTCGGTCATTCTGATCGCGGTCGGCGGGCTCCGGCTCGTCGAGACCCGGTCGAACGCCGTCTACCAGAACGGCGTCACCCCGATCCAGCATCTCGCCAGCCTGCACCAGGACGTGCTGCGGACGCGGATGCTGACGCTGAACTACTACATGTCCGGTGCCGAGTTCCGGCGGAAGATCAGCGCCCAGATGGATGAGCTGGACCAGCGCGTCACCACGGTCTGGTCGCAGTACGCGCCACACGCCGCCGACCAGCGGCTCGCCTCCAGCCTCGAGGAGAACTACGCGGAGTTCCTCCGGCTGCGCGACGAGGTGATGATGCCGGCCGCGGCCCAGAACGATTTGCCCGGCTTCTGGGCCGGGTGGAATCCCGCCACCGCGGTGTTCACCGAGGTGGACGAGCAGTTCACCACCCTGGAGCAGGCGCACGCCGATGAGGCGGTCGCCGCCAACCGCGAGGTCTCCGAGGCCAAGCGGACCGTCACCACCCAGGTGCTGGTCATCGGCGTCCTCGGCCTCCTGGTCGGGCTGGCGGTGGCGCTGCTCGCGGTGCGTGCCGTCGTCGGGCCGGTGCGGCGGGTCACCGACGTGCTCAAGGCGGTGGCGGCCGGTGATCTCACCCGCGACCCCGAGGTCCGCAGCCGGGACGAGGTGGGCCAGATGGCCGAGGCGCTCCGCCAGGCCACCGCGAGCATGCGGGACGCGGTCACCGTGATCAACAGCAGTGCGGCGACCGTGCTGGACTCCTCCCGCAACCTGAACGTCGTCAACGACAGCCTCGCCACCGGCGCGGACACCGCGGCCGGCCGGGCGGCCGCCGCACAGCAGGCCGCCGAGGACGTGGCCCGGCACGTGCACACGCTCAGCGCCGCGGCCGAGGAGATGGGCGTGTCGATCCGGGAGATCGCGACGAACGCCTCGGACGCGGCCGGCGTGGCCACCGAGGCGGTCACGGTGGCCCAGGAGACCAGCGGGATCGTCGGCAAGCTGGGCGAGTCGTCGAACGAGATCGGCAACATCATCAAGGTGATCAACTCGATCGCCGAGCAGACCAACCTGCTCGCCCTGAACGCCACCATCGAGGCGGCCCGCGCCGGCGAACTCGGCAAGGGTTTCGCGGTGGTGGCGGGCGAGGTCAAGGAGCTGGCCCAGGAGACCGCGAAGGCGACCGAGACGATCGGCCAGCGGGTCCAGATGATCCAGACGGACACGGCCGGCGCGGTCGCGGCGATCGAGCGGATCTCCGGGGTGATCATGCGGATCAGCGACTACCAGACCACCATCGCCTCGGCCGTCGAGGAGCAAACCGCCACCGCCGGCGAGATCACTCGCAGCGTCACCGAGGCGGCCACCGGTGCCGAGGAGATCGCCCGCAGTGTCAGCGAGGTGGCCGGCGCCGCCGCGGCGACCACCTCCGGCCTGAACAGTTCCCGCGCGGCG
The DNA here is from genome assembly GCF_015704865.1 of Actinoplanes aureus. Taxonomy (GTDB): domain Bacteria; phylum Actinomycetota; class Actinomycetes; order Mycobacteriales; family Micromonosporaceae; genus Actinoplanes; species Actinoplanes aureus. The sequence continues at coordinate 339,229 of NZ_JADQTO010000006.1, forward strand.
GCCCATCATCTGGCCGGCATGGCCGACGAACTGACCGGCGCGGTGCGCCGCTTCGAAATCAGTCGATAGGTGCCACGATGGATGGGTGCCGAAAGCCCTCAGCTACGCCGACGCGGTACGCATCCTCGGGCAGGGCCCGGATGACGAGTGGGTACGCCGGCTCAACGACGTGACCGGGGGACTGCTGCTCGGCGCGACGATCACCACCACCGGTGTGCTCGGCTGGTTCGACGCGCACGCGCAGTTCGCGAAGCTCTCGCAGCAGGTCGTCAAGATCTTCTCGCAGCGGCTGACCGGTGCGCACCGGCTCAGCCGGACCGAACGCGTCGCCGCCGCGCACACGGTCGTCGTCATCGCCGCCTTCTTCGAACGGCTGGCCGAGGACGTGCCGTTCAAACTGGCCGAGGCGGCACTGTCCGAGGAGGATCAGCTACGGCTGGCCACCCGGGAGGCGAGCCATGCGCAGAGCCTTGCCCACCGGGCCCTGCGAGCCGCGGTCCGCCTACCCGAGCCGCACGGCTTCCGGGACGCCTACCTGAGCGACCTGGCCGCCTACTACCGGCAGCTCGCCCTCAGCGCCGAGGCCTTCCTGCACGGGCTGGCCCTCTGGGACCGCCTCGGTCCCGGCCGGGAGGAGGCGGCCAGGCGCGCGCTCAACCGGCTTCCGGACCGCGCGGTCCAGCGATACGAGGAACTGCTTCTCGACCTGCGGATCGACTGCCCCGAGGTGGATCTCTGGCTGCGCGACGAGCAGGCGAGCGCTCTGCTCTTCTCGGTACGGGAGAACCATGAGCTGATGCGCCGCCTCGCCGGTCCGGCGGCCACGCCGACCGGCGTCGCCTACGTGCTGACCCGCGCGTACCGGGCCCTGCTCGAGCGGCCGGTCGTGGAAACCGGCGACCTGCCGGCCGGACTGGACGTGCCCAGCCTGCGAGCGGCGTACCTGCCGTCGCTGTTCCGGATCACCGAGGCGGGCCCGGACTTCGCGGCGAGTGACGAGCGGGTCTGGCAGGACGTGCCGGTCCGCTCCGATCTGCACCAGACGCTGGCCGGCTATCTGACCTCGCCGCGGGCGCAGACGGCCCCGATGGTGGTGCTCGGGCAGCCCGGCGCCGGCAAGTCGGTGCTCACCAAGGTGCTGGCCGCCGGGCTGGTCGAGGGCGACTTCCTGCCGATCAGGGTGCCGTTGCGCGACGTCGACACCGCGCTCGACCTGCAGCGCCACATCGAGGAGGCGGTGCGGGTCAACACCACCGAGACGATCACCTGGCCCCGGCTGGCCGAGGCGGCGGACGGGCGGCTGCCGGTGATCCTGCTGGACGGCTTCGACGAGTTGTTGCAGGCGACCGCGACCAGCCAGAGCGACTACCTGTACAAGGTCGCCGACTTCCAGCAGCGGGAGCGGGATCTGGGCCGGGCCGTCGCGGTGCTGGCCACGACACGGACCAGCGTCGCGGACCGGGCCACCGCGCCACCCGACACCTTGCTGCTCAGGCTGGAACCGTTCGACGACACCCGGATATCCAGCTGGCTTGCCGTCTGGCGGGAGACCAACGGGGCACGGCTGGCCGAGCGCGGACTGCGTACCCTGCCGGCCGAGGTCGCGCTCCGCTTTCCGGACCTGGCCGGGCAGCCCTTGCTGTTGCTGATGCTCGCCCTCTACGACGCCGACGAGAACGGGCTGCAGCACACCGGCGAACTCTCGCCGGGCGAACTCTACGAGCGCCTGCTCACCACCTTCGCCCGGCGCGAGGTGCGCAAGGCCGGCCCGCACCTCTCCGACGAGGAGTGCCAGCCCAAGGTCGAGCAGGAGTTACGCCGCCTCTCGGTGGTCGCGTTCGCCATGCTGAACCGCTCCGCGCAGTGGGTCACCGAGGCGGACCTGGAACGCGACCTCGAGGCGATCTTCGGTGCCGCGCCCGGCGCCGACGGCGGGATAAATCCCGCCACCCTGCTTCTGGGCCGGTTCTTCTTCGTGCACCGGGCCCAGGCCGTCCGGGGACGGCAGACCCTTCAGACGTACGAGTTCCTGCACGCCACCTTCGGCGAATACCTCGTCGCGCGCTTCACCTGGCAGATGCTCGAAGAAGCCGTGGCCCGGGCGTCCGTCACCGCGTCACCCGGCTGGAACACCGACGACGGCCTGCTCGCCCGGCTGCTCTCGTTCGCACCCCTGGTGGTCCGGGCACCGATCGTCCGCTTCCTCGGCCAGATGGCGGCCCGGCTCGCCGAGAAGGGCCACCAGGACGACTGGCCCGGGACGCTCGCCCGCATTTACCGCCGTAGCCAGCACCTGAACTGGGGCTTGCAGGCCGGCGAGTACCGGCCGGTGACCATGCGGATGCCGGCGCGCTATGCCGCCTACACCGCCAACCTGATCCTGCTCGCCGTGATCGTCTCCGGCGAGCTGCGCTTCGGCACGCTTGCCGAGCCGGGACCGGCCGATCCGGCCCGGCAGTGGCACGACCAGGCGCTGCTCTGGCACTCCCAGCTCACCGACGAGGGCTGGGAAGGCATGATCGAGGCGCTGGAGATCAGTCCCTGCTGGGAGCCGGACGGCGTACGCGATCTGTGGCTCGCGGTCGGCCGCCACGAGCTCGGACTCCATCCCCCGGACCCGCGGTGGGTGTTCGAGGTGCCCGAGGGCGAGGCCGACTTCGTCGTGGGCGGGCAGATGCCGGCCACCTTTCGCCGCGCCATCGAGTTCGACGGCGGTGCCCGGAGTTACGCGTTGCTGCATGCCGTCGAGCCGCTGCTGCAGTCGCCGCTCGCCAACGGTCTCTGGCTGTTCGGTACCCCGGCGGGGGAGCCACGGTCGGTCGCCCGGAACCTGCTGACCGCGTTGTTGTCGGACGCCACCTGGAGCAACGCCGACGTGACCCGGCAGGCCTATCTTCAGTGTGCCGCCCTCGCCAGCGATTCGGTGCTGCCCGACGATGAGGCCGACGCACTCTGGAGGCTGCTCTGCAACGCCCTCCAGATCAACACGCGGCTTCCCCTCGCGGTCGTGCTCGAGGTGGTGAGTCAGCTGGATGAATGGCTGAGTGCCTGGGGCACGCCTCCCACGGATCGGCTGGTGCCGCTCCTGCACGCCGCCGGTGTGGTCCTGCTCGGCCGGGCACACACGGATCCGGACTCCGCCCAGCTGTTGGCGCGGATCTGCCGGCGACTGGTCAAGTCCGCTTCCGGGGAGCTGAGGGGCGCGGACAAATTCACCCGGACGGCGGTGGCCGCGATTGTCGCCGAGGTCGAGACACGCGGTGAGGCCGGTGGAATTTCGCTGTAGAAATTCTGTAGTAGTGGGACATGTGCGCGGCGACTAATGTCCGGTCCATGGGCGAAGATCGATCCGGCGGGCCGCCAGCCGAGCCGGCCGCGGTGCATTACGACGAGGAGGAGCGGCCGGCTCGTGAGCTTCCCGGCCGGGTCGGAGCGTTCGTCTCGATCGTCGCGTTCGGTGTCGCCCTGCTGGTGCTCTGGCAGGTGTTCCGGCCGCTCGCCCAGGGCAGCCAGTACTACCTGATCATCTTCTTGGCGGGGACACTGCCGCTGGTCTTTCTCGCGTACCGATCGGGGTTCGGTAACGGCCGGGAGCTGCCCGGCGTGAGCGACTGGGTGCTGGCCGCCGGGGCGCTGCTGGTCTGCCTCTATCCGCTGAACCCGTTCGACGGCGGCTACAACGCGTTCCTCGACCGGCAGGGTCTGCTGGAACCGATCGACGTGATCTTCGGCGCGGTGCTGCTGGTGCTGGTGATCGAGGCGTGCCGGCGGACCACCGGGTGGGCGCTGCCGATCGTCTGCCTGCTCTTCCTGGCGTACGGCTACTACGGCGGCCTGCTGCCTCAGCACCTGCCGGTGGCGCACGCCGGACTGGACTTCGCCCAGATCGTCGACGCCCTCTACAACTCGGGGAGCGGCTTCTACGGGACGCCGCTGGACGTCGCTGCCACGTACATCGTGCTGTTCACCATCTATGGCGCCGTGCTGGACCTGTCCGGCGGAAGCCGGTTCTTCGTCGATCTCTCGGTCGCCGCCTTCCGCAAGTCGCGCAGCGCGGCGGGACGCACCGCGGTGGCCGCGGGCTTCCTGCTGGGCACGGTCTCCGGATCCGGTACGGCCACCGCGGTCAGCGTCGGCGCGGTCACCTGGCCGATGCTGCGCAAGGCCGGCTACCCCCGGGAGCAGGCCGGCGGGATGCTGGCCGCGGCCGGTGTCGGCGCCATCCTCTCGCCGCCGACCCTGGGCGCGGCCGCGTTCATCGTCGCCGAGTACCTGAACGTCTCCTACCTGACCGTTCTCGGCTGGGCGATGATCCCGACCGTTCTCTACTACCTGGGCATCCTGCTCGCGGTGGAGATCGACGTGCGAAGGTTCGGGGTACGCGCGATCGACGCCCCGCAGACCAGCGCGTGGCGGCTGCTGGCCCGGTTCGGCTACCACTTCTCGTCGCTCGTGGTGATCGTCGTGCTCCTCGCGCTCGGCGAGACCGCCACCCGCGCGGTGGTCTACGCGACCATCCTGGCCGGCGCGCTGTCCTTCCTGGACCGCCGGCACTGGATGACCCCGCGACGGATCTTTGTGGCACTATCCGCGGGCGTACGCGGAGTCCTGCCGGTCGTCGCGGTCTGCGCCGCCGCCGGCATCATCACCGCGACCACCACCAAGACCGGCCTCGGCGCGCAACTCGCCTCGCTGCTGGTCAACGGCGCGCAGGCGATCACCGACAACCCGACCGCGGTGCTGGCGCTGACCGTGGTGCTGGCGGCGTTCGCGCTGGCCCTGCTCGGCCTGGCGGTGCCGGTCACCGCCAGCTTCATCATCGGCTGGGTGATCATCGGGCCGGCGCTGCTCACCCTCGGCGTCCCGGCGCCGGCCGCGGCGATGTTCGTCTTCTACTACTCGGTGCTCTCCGAGGTCACCCCGCCCACCGCCCTGGCGGCGGTGGGCGCGAGCGCGATCACCGGCGGCCGGGCGATCCCGACCATGTGGCAGGCGTTGAAGTACGCGCTTCCGGCCTTCCTCGCCCCGATCGCGTTCGTCCTGACCGACAACGGCGAGTACCTGCTCGCCCGCGGGCCGGTGACCGGCATCCTCTGGACCACCGCGGCGGCGGCCCTGGCCGTGGTCGGCCTGGCGATCGCGACCGGTGGCTGGGTGCCGGGCGTCGGTCCGGCCGGCCCGGTGAGCCGGGTCCTCGCCGGTGCGGCCGGGCTGCTGCTGCTCTACCTGGAGCCGGTCGCGATCGCCGCCGGTATCGCCGCGCTGATCGTGGCCGCTCTCGTCGCGGCCGTCCAGCGCGGCCGCGGCGCGGACGAGCCCGCCGCGCCCGAAGTGCCGGACGCCGTACCGAAACCCGAGTCGTCCCCCCACGGATGAGTTCGTAGCGCACCACTCGTTCCCCGGAGGAGAACATGAGACGCATAGTGAGCACCGCACTGGTCGGCGCGCTCGCGGTGACGACCGCGGCGTGCGGCGGCCGGCAGGACAGCGCCGCCAGCGACACCGGCGGCGACGTCACCTGCGAGGTCGAGCAGGCGACCCGGATCGGCATCGCGACCGGGAACGCCACCGGCGTCTACTTCGCGCTCGGTAACGCGTACGCCGAGCAGATCAACGCGGCCGGCGGCAACGTCCAGGCGACGGCCGCCGAGACCGGCGCCTCGGTGCAGAACATCCAGCAGCTGGTCGCCGGCACGTACGACGTCGCCTTCTCGCTGGCCGACACGGCGGCGAACGCGATCAACGGCACCGGCAGCTTCACCGAGAAGCAGCCGATCGCCGCGCTGGCCCGCATTCACACCAACTACACCCAGGTGATCGTCCGCAAGGCGTCCGGCATCAAGGACGTCGCCGGGATGAAGGGCAAGCGGGTCTCCACCGGCTCGCCCAAGTCGGGCACCGAGGTGATCGCCAACCGCATCCTGACCGCGGCCGGGCTGAAGCCGGAGACCGACGTCCAGGCGCAGAAGCTGGACCTCACCAAGACCGTCGACGGGATGAAGGACGGCACGATCGACGCGCTGTTCTGGTCCGGCGGCCTGCCCACGCCGGGTATCACCGACCTGCTCACCACGGCGAAGGACCAGGTCGAGTTCCTCGACATCACCCCGCTGCTGCCGGAGATGCAGAAGATCAACGAGGTCTATCAGGAGGGCAGCATCCCGGCCGCCGCGTACGGCACGGCCGCCGACGTGAAGACCATCGTGGTGCCGAACTTCCTGCTGGTCCGCGAGGACCTGGACCCGAACGTGGCGTGCGTGCTCACCAAGACGCTCTTCGACCGCAAGGCCCAGCTGGAACAGGCCAACGCGGCGGCCAAGGAGATCAACGTGCAGACCGCACGCCAGACCGCCCCGGTGCCGGTGCAGCGGGGCGCCACGAAGGCCCTGGACGACCTGGGCGCACCACAGTAGAGCAGCGGAGATCCGCCGCCGCCCGGCTGAACCGGGCGGCGGCACCCGCGGTACACCCTGACAACAGCACAGCAGGGGAGACCGGGATGACCGCCGTGACCCACCCACAGGTAATCACCGTCCGCCGCTCCGCCCTGGCCGCACGCGCCTCGATCGGGGTGTTCCTTCTCCTCAACCTCGTCGCCATCCAGCTGATGTTCCAGATCGCCGGCCCGCCGGCGCACAACCTGTTCGGTTCCATCGGCCGTCTCCTCGGCCTCCACCTGGCCTTCGCGATGGTCGTCCAGATCCTGCTGATCGCCCGCCTGCCGGTGCTGGACCGGGCGTTCGGCATGGACCGGCTCACCGGCTGGCACCGGTGGGTCGGCTTCACCATCTTCTGGCTCGCGATCCTGCACCCCTCGTTCGTGATCGTTGGCTTCGCCGTCTACGACAAGGTGTCGGTCCTCCGGACCGCGCTGACCCTGTCGAAGCAGCTGCCGGTGATCCTCGGCCTGATCGCGGTCGGCCTGATCGTGCTGGTCGTGGCCCTCTCCGTCCGGATCGCGCGGCGCCGCCTGTCCTACGAGACCTGGCACGCGGTCCACCTGCTGCTCTACGTCGTGGTCACGCTCGGCGTGATACACCAGCTCTACGAGGGCACCGCCTTCAGGATCAACATCTGGACCGAGGTGTACTGGTGGGGGCTGTGGGCGTTCGCCCTCGGTGCCCTGCTGACCGGCCGGCTGATCGTCCCGCTGATCCGCAACGCCCGGCACCGGCTGCGGGTCGCCGCGGTCGTCCCGGAGTCCGGCGACGTGGTGTCGGTGCACGTCACCGGCCGTGACCTGGACCGGTTGCCGGCCCGGGCCGGCCAGTTCTTCCTGTGGCGCTTCCCCGGGCACAACCGGTGGTGGCAGGTGAACCCGTTCTCCCTGTCCGCGGCGCCGAACGGCCGTTCGCTGCGGCTCACCGCCAAGGGCATCGGTACGACCAGCGCCGGGCTACGGGACCTGCCGATCGGCGCCCGCGTCTTCGCCGAGGGCCCGTACGGCGCGTTCACCCTGGCCCGGCGTACCCGGACGGCCACCCTGCTGATCGCCGGCGGGATCGGCATCACGCCGATCCGCTCGCTGCTCGAGGACCCGGAGATCGGCGGCGACGTGGTAGTCCTCTACCGGGTCCGCTCCACGGCCGAGGCGGTGCTGCTCGGTGAGCTGCGCAACCTGGCCCGCGTCCGCGGCGCCCGGCTGCACGTGATCACCGGGAAGACCGGCCCGGGAAACCAGCCGTTCCGCCCGGACAGCCTCCAGTCGCTGGTCCCGGACATCACCGACCGCGACGTGTACGTGTGCGGTCCGGCGGCGCTGACCGGCGCTGTCCTGAAGAGCCTCCGCGAGCTGCGGGTCCCGTCCCGCCAGGTGCACTTCGAGGCGTTCCGGCTGGCGGCCTAGACGTCGCGGACCTCGAGGACCCGGGTGGTGGGTGCGGCGTCGCCGATCTCGGCCCGCAGCGCCAGCCGTTCCGGGTCCACCATGAACGAGTCCAGACCGGACCGGGCGGCGAAGCGGATCACGTGCACCTCCGTGCCGCCGTCCTCGCGCAGCCGGCGTTCGAGTGTCCCGCCGTGCCGGCCGAGCAGCGCCAGCACGGCGTCCTCGTACCGCCGGCCGGTTTCGGCGTGCCCGCCGGCCATCTCCACCACCGCGACCAGAAGCAGTCCGTCGTTCGTCACGGCAGGCAGTATGGCGCACCGGTCAGCGGCGGGCCGCCAGCAGGCGGTGTTCGCCGGCGCCGAGCACGGTGTCGCTGAGCTTGCCGAGCAGGGCCAGCAGGATGATCGCCAGCAACATCACATCGGTACGCCCGGTGTTCTAGCTGTCGATCAGCAGGAAGCCCAGTCCCATCGACGAGGCGATCAGCTCCGCCGCGACCAGGAAGAGCCAGCCCTGCGCGAGGCCCAGCCGGAGTCCGGAGAGGATCGACGGGGTGGCGGCCGGGAACAGGACGGTGCCGAGCAGCGGGAGCCCGGATCGCCCGTACGCGCGGCCGACCTCGATCAGGTGCGGATCGATGTGCGCGAGGGCCGCCGACACCGTCGTGTAGACCGGGAAGAACGCACCGATCGCTACCAGCACGATTTTCGGTGTCTCGCCGATGCCGAGCCAGAGCAGCAGCAGGGGCACCCAGGCCAGCGACGGTACGGCCCGGATCGCCTGCACGGTCGGTGACAGCATCGCGCTCGCCGTACGGGAGAGGCCGACCAGCCCGCCGAGGGCCAGCCCGAGCACCGAGCCGGCGGCGAAGCCGATCAGCACGCGCTGCGTACTGATCGCCAGGTGGTGCCAGAGCTCCCCGCGGCGCAGCAGCTCACCCAGCGCGGTGACCACCTCGCTGGGCGGCGGCAGCTGCGCCGCCGAGTAGATCCCGGCCGACGCGGTCAGCTGCCACACCGCGAGAAGCAGCAGGGGCAGGACGACGCCGGCCGTACGGCGGTGGAGCAGGGTCACGAAGCGCTCGCGTACTTCGGCTCGAAGATCGAGTCGAGCGCGGTCCGGGCGGCCTCCTCGGTCTTGACGTTGGCGTCCGCGACCAGCACCGGCAGGATCTTCTCGAAGACCGTCTTCTGCGCGGCGCCGGGCACCGGGTCGATATCGAGGCGGGTCCGCTCGGTCAGCACCTTGGTCGCCACCGCCTCGGAGATCTTCGCCTCCTTGGCGTACAGCGTCACCGCCTGGTCCGGGTTGTCCTTGATCCACTGACGTGCCTTCTCGTATGCGTTCACCACGGCCTGCGCCAGCTCCGGATGCTCGCTCAGGAACGTCTCCCGGGCGTTGAGCACGCCGTACGAGTTGAAGCCCACGTTGCGGTAGATCAGCTTCGAGCCGGCCTCCAGTTCGGACGTCGCCATCAGCGGGTCGAGCCCGGCCCACGCGTCCACGTCACCGCGTTCGAGGGCGGTCCTGCCGTCGGCGTGCTGAAGGTTGGTGACGGTCACGTCGTCCGGCTTCAGTCCCGCCTCGGCCAGGGTCTGGAGCAGGAAGAAGTACGGGTCGGTGCCCTTGGTGGCGGCCACCTTCTTGCCCTTCAACCCGGCCACCGAGGTGATCGCCGAGCCCTTCGGCACCACGATCGCCGCCCACTCCGGCTGGCTGAACACGTTGATCGTCTTGATCGGCGCCCCGTTGGCGCGGGCCACCAGTGCCGCCACCCCGGCGGTCGAGCCGACGTCGATCGCCTCGGCCCGCAGCGCCTCGTTCGCCTTGTTGCTGCCGGCCGAGAGCTGCCAGGACACCGTGACGCCGTTGGCGCCCAGCTCGGTCTCCAGCCACTTCTGGTCGCGCAGCACCAGGCTGGCCGGGTTGTAGTACGCGTAGTCCAGCCGCAGCGTGACGGCGTCGCCACCGCCGCCCTTCTCGGCCGGCGCGTCCTCGCCCTGCACGCATCCGGCCAGCACGACGGTGGCGGCGGCCGCCGCGAGCACGGCCCGCATGATCCTCATATCGGGGTGTTTCCTTCCGGATCTCAGGTGGGGATGGGGGCGTGGGTGCGCACCCCGAGTTCAGCCAGGAGCGACACCCGCAGGGCGGCCAGGCCGGCGTCGCCACGGTCGCGCGGCCGCGGGCCCGGGACGTCGCGAACGAGCTGGACGCCGGCCGGCGTACCGCCGAGCAGCACCACCCGGTCGGCCAGGTGCAGCGCCTCGTCCACGTCGTGGGTCACCAGCAGCACCGTCGTACCGGCCTCCCGCTGTACCTCGGCGAGCAGGTCCTGCATGCGCAGCCGGGTCAGCGCGTCGAGTGCCGCGAACGGTTCGTCCAGCAGCAGCACGCCGGGCCGGCGGGCGAGGGCCCGGGCCAGGGCGGCGCGCTGGGCCATGCCACCGGAGACCTGCCGGGGCCGGTGCCGGGCGAAGTCGGCCAGGCCGACCACGGAGAGCCAGTGCCGCACCTCGTCGCGGGCCGTTTCACCGGTGGTCCCGCGGGGCAGCCCGTACGCGACGTTGCGCTCGATGGTCCGCCAGGGGAGCAGGCGCGGTTCCTGGAACACGACGGCACAGCGGGGTTCGATGCCGCGCACCTCGCGGCCGTCGACGCGTACCGAACCCGCGGTCGGGGTGTCCAGGCCGCCGGCCAGGCGCAGCAGCGTCGACTTGCCGCAGCCGGAGGGGCCGAGCAGGGCCACCACCTCGCCGGCGGCGACCTCCAGGTCGACGCCGGCCAGCACCTCGCGCCGGCGGCCGTTCGCGGTGAACGCCTTGCCGACGCCGGACAGTCGCAGGGGTACGGCGCTCATGGCGCGCAGCCTACCCATTATTCCTACATGTTCACTAGAGTGAGCATGCTTACTGGAGTCGATCTCGCCCGGATGGCCGGCGATCCGACAAACCCGTGGTCTCCGGCCGGCTTCCCGGGTGATGATCAACGGTATGAGCGGCAGGATGCGGGCGATCGCGCAGGAAACGGTCTCCATCGTGGAGCGCGGCGGTTACGGCCAGGTCCGCTTCGCCGGCGAGGTGGCGGCGGCCGTGGCCGGCACCCGGCTGCATCTGCCCGATGACGACCTGCCGGAACCCGCCGAGGTGGCCGGTGCACCGGTCGTCGAGGTCACCGGCGAGTCCACGCTCGCGGCCGCCCGGCGCCTCGGCGACGGCGCGGCCGCTCTCAACTTCGCGTCCGCGCGGAACCCGGGCGGTGGCTTCCTGAACGGGGCGCAGGCCCAGGAGGAGAGCCTCGCTCGCAGCTCCGCGCTCTATCCGTGCCTGCGGGCGGCGGGCGAGTTCTACGCGTACCACCGGGCGGATCGCGGGCTGCTCTACACCGACCGGGTCATCTACTCGCCGCGGGTGCCGGTGTTCCGGGACGATCGCGGGGCACTGCTGACGGAGGCGTACCCGGTCTCGTTCTTGACCTCGGCCGCGCCCAACCGCGCGATGATCGTGCGAGACCAGCCGGATCTGTTGCCTCAGGTGTCCGGGGTGCTCGCCCGCAGGGCGGCCCGGATCCTTCGGGTCGCGGCCGCGCACGGGCATCGTGACCTGGTGCTCGGCGCGTGGGGTTGCGGGGTCTTCGGCAACGACCCGGCCGAGGTCGCGCGGGTCTTCGCGGACGCGCTCCGGGACAGCCCGTGGTTCGAACGGGTGGTGTTCGCGATCGTCGACCGGCGCGACGGGACTCGCGAAGCGTTCCGCGCATGCTTCGCCGTTCCCTGAGCGAAGCGGCTCGGTAGGCTGATCGGAGACCTCACCGGCGGGGAGCCCTCATGACGACCAACGAGGACGTGCTGATCCGCCTCGGTCGCTGGGCGCTGGGAAAGGTCTGGTTCGGGGCCGTGCTCTCCGGCGGCTACGCGCTGGGCCGGCACTTCGACTGGCCGCGGGCGTTCCTCACGGCCGCCGCCGTTCTCGGGGCGGTGGGGCTGGCCCTGGCCTCGTCGTTCCTGCCGATCTGGACCAGGCAGCGGCCGAGCGGCATCCCGGTCGCCGACGTCGGCCTGCGCGTGATGGTGTGGGCCGGTCTGACCGGCTCGGTGGTGGCCCTGCTGATCGGGATGCCGGCGGTCGGCATGGTCGCGGCCGCGCTGCTGCTCCACACGGCCGCGCGTACCTTCGGCGACCCCTTCCTGCCGGTCCTGCGCCGGTTGCGGATCACCCCGCCGGTGCGGTACGTACCGGCCGGTCCGGGACGCCGCCGGGAGTCGGGCCCGGCGCCGTCGCGCCGGGCCGCCTGACCCGAGGTCAGTCCGCCTGGGAGCGGCGCCACTCCTGGACGGCGTCCCGCATCTTGTCGAAGATCGCTACCGGCGGGCCGGCGATCATGTTGACCACCGGGTTTTCGCCGGTCCCCGGATGCGGCTTGGTGGGCGAGACCGCCTCGGCCGCGCGCACCGCGCCGGCCATCCGGACCAGCCGCGCCGGGTCGGTCCTGGTACGCAGCAGCGGGAACTCCTCCTGCTCCTCGTGCAGCGCGTGGCTGAGCACGGCGGCCTCGAACGCGGTGAACCGGTCGTCGAACCCGGGCGCGCCGGTGCCCAGGTCGTAGAGCTCGGCGAGGGCCCGCTTGGCCTCGTTCTCCTCGGCCAGCCGGGAGTCGACGACCGCGTCGCCGGCGTCGTCGCGGGCGGCCGGGTGCACCACCTGCTCCTCGGCGCTCTCGTGCACGGCGAGCAGCCGTACGAGCTCCTGGAACGCCTGTTCCCGGGTCTCGCCCGTGGACTGCCGCACCCGCGTGAAAAGGGCCTTGATCTGCTGGTGCTGGGCAAGCAGCAGCTCGATCACATCCTGTTCCTGAACCGTCGTCATGCGTTCGCGTCTACCCGCCGGCGTCCGTTGCTAACGTCCCGCGAGCAAGTGGTGCGCCTGCACACCAATAACTCTGGCCTCACTCCCTCAGCAGGCACGTCATCCGTGCCGACGGGAGTAGTACGGGTGACGGTCGGCGGGGGCCGCGCAGGGTGTCGGAGGAGACACGACATGAGGCCGTGGGCCGATCTCAGCGTCAACGTCAAGATTTTGATCGCGATCTGCGTGGCCGCCGCCGTCGCGCTGCTGATCGGGATCCTGGGCCTTCGTTCCCTGAGCGACGCCAGCAACGCCGCACAGCAGATCTACCGGAGCAACGTGCTGGGAGTCGCCGCGCTGGGCGCCGTGCAGAACGGGATGACCCAGACCCAGCTCGACCTGTCGAACCACGCCCTCAACCGGGGCGCCACGGCGAAACGGGAGTACGCGGACCAGTACGCCGCCGACGTGGAAGCCGTCGACGCGGCCTGGGCCGACTACGACATCACCGGCCCGGTCCCGGAGAAGGCCATGGTCGAAGACGTGAAGGCCGACTGGCAGGCCCTCGTGAAGAGCGCGAACGAGCAGCTGCTCCCGGCCTCGGCACGTAACGACCTGGCGACCTGGACGGCGGTCCGCAACGGCGAGATGGCGTCGCTGGTCACCGAGATCACCGAACACGTCGCCGAGATGAAGCAGATCGAGCAGGCCGCGGCCGCGCAGGCCGCCGAGGACGCCAGATCCGGGTACGAGAGCAACCGCATCCAGTCGATCCTGCTGCTCGTCGGCGGCATCCTGGCGGCCCTGGCCCTCGGCGTCTTCGTGGCCCGCGGCATCGTACGTTCGCTCATCCGGGTCACCGTCGTCTGTGAAGGACTGGCCGACGGCGACCTGACCCGCGACACCGGACTCACCTCCCACGACGAGCCGGGCCGGATGGGACGGGCCCTGGACGCGGCGATCACCCGGCTGCGCGACACGATCAACACCATCGGCGGGTCCGCCGCCACCCTGGCCGGCGCCTCCGAGGAACTCTCCGCGGTCAGCGCCCAGCTGCAGACCGGCGCCGCCGACGTCGCGGACAAGGCCGGCTCGGCCAGCTCCGCCAGCGAAGAGGTCAACACCGGCGTCCAGTCCATCGCGGCCGGCGCCGAGCAGATGAGCGCCTCGATCGCCGAGATCGCCACGAACGCCTCCGACGCCGCCCGGGTCGCCCAGGAGGGCATGTCCGTCGCCGAGCGCACCAACAACCAGGTGGCCGAACTGGGCGCGGCCAGCGCCGAGATCGGCGACGTGGTCCGGCTGATCACCAGCATCGCCGAGCAGACCAACCTGCTCGCCCTCAACGCCACCATCGAGGCGGCCCGGGCCGGCGAACTCGGCAAGGGCTTCGCCGTGGTCGCCGGCGAGGTCAAGGAACTGGCCCAGCAGACCGCCAAGGCCACCGAGGAGATCACCGACCGGATCGGTGCCATCCAGGTGTCCAGCGACTCCGCGGCCGCGGCGATCGGCGAGATCACCCAGGTCATCCAGCGGATCGGCGACTACACCACGACGATCGCCTCGGCGGTGGAGGAGCAGACCGCGACCACCGGGGAGATGAGCCGCTCGGTCGCCGACGCGGCCACCAGCAGCGGCGAGGTCGCGCGTACCGTCTCCGGGGTCGCCGAGGTCGCGGCCGCGACCGCCGACGGCGCCCGGGCCACCCAGCAGGCCGCCGTCGACCTCACCCGGCTGGCCGGCGACCTGACGAACCTCGTCGGCGGATTCCGGAGCGTGTGATGATCGCCAGCTCGCCGTACGGCCTCAGCCGCCCCACCATGGACGACGCCCGCGCCGCCGTCCTGCGCGTGCACGCCGGTGACGGCCGCCGGATCTGGGACCAGCTCCTGCACGCCGCCGGGCTCACCGGACGCGAGACCGACGACTCCGCCCTGGACCGGCTGCTCACGCAGATGAGCACATCGGACGCCACCACCCGGCTCTGCGCGCTCGCCCTGCGGATCCGGGTCACCTCGCACACGCACCTCGCCGCCGCCGCGCAGAGCATCACCAGGAGCTGACGTGAACACCGAACTGTTCGACCGGCTCGGCGAACCCGCCCGGATGCGCGAACTCGCCGGATACGACCTGCTCAACCCGGACCTGCGGACCAGCCTCGACGCGGTCGCCCAGCGCAGCGCCACCCTGCTGGAAGCACCGGTGTCGCTGGTGTCGGTGATCCTCGAGAGCGCGCAGTTCATCCTCGGCTCGCACGGCGTCTCCGGCTGGGTGGCGGCGGCACAGGGCACCCCGGCCGAGTGGGCCATGTGCACCTACACGGTGCTGGCCGGCGAACCGTACTGCATCACCGACGGCCGCTCCGACCCGAGGCACTCCGGCAACCCGTTCCTGCAGCTGACCGGGCTGGTCAGCTATCTGGGCGTACCACTGCTCGGCGCGGGCGGGCACATCCTGGGCGCGCACTGCGTGATCGACGCCCGGCCGCGCATCTTCACCGATGTGGACCTGGCCGTGATCACCGACGGCGCGGAGAAGGTGATGCGGTTGCTGCACGCGTACCGGACCGGCTAGCCCTCCCGGGGCGCCGCGTACCAGCGCCACTCCCGCTGGCGCGGGCGGCCGGGCAGCTCGGCGCGGCCGGTGGCCCAGAGCAGAGCCGCCCACCCGTCGAGCGGTGCCTGCGGGAAGATCCGCCAGAGCACCCGGTCGCAGAGATCGTCCGGAGGGTTCCACGGCAGGCCGAGACCGGCGGCGACGTCGTGCGTGTGCGCGAGCACCTCGACGACACCCATCGCGGCGAAGCCCTCCGGATCGGCGACGCCCATCGGATGGAAGGCGCGCGCCTGGCGCGGCGCGACCTGCACCTGGGCGGCCAGCAGGCCGCCGGAGGCGTCCAGCACATCGAGCAGGCCCGCGACACCGGCATCGGGTTGCGCATAGACGGTCAGCGCCGGGCCGTCCGGGCGCCGGCGATAACCGAAGGGGACGTACGCCTTCAGCGCCGGACGCCGTGCCGCGACCTGCCCCGCGTATGCGAAGAGGTCGTCCGCGATGTGCTCCACCGTCTCCCAGACCGTCCAGGTCAGATCGCCGGCCGGCACCTGCCAGTCCCGGTCGGCGGCGGGCTCGAGGGCGGTGATCGCCAGATCGGTCGCCAGGCGTACGTCGGCTGAGGTGACCGGTCCGGGATTCGTCATGCGGGTACCGTAACGGGCCCTTTCCGCGGACGCACCGGAAAAATGTCATAGGCAGGCGGCATCATCGCGGCATGGGAGAACCAGCTACGCCGATCCGCCGCCGGCTCGAGCTCACGGTCGCCGAGGCGCGCCTGCGGTTTCAGCAACTCGTCCGGGTGACCGGGGTCACCGGCCAGGTGACGATCGTGGTTGATGGTGGGCGGCCGATCGCGGCCATCGTGCCGCCGGGCGATGTGCTCGGCGCCGGGCCGGCGCCGCCGGCTCAGCCACTGCCTCAGCCGCCGGCTCAGCCACTGCCTCAGCCACCGGCTCAGCCGCCGGCTTTGCCGCGCGCGGCGCCGGTGGCCGTGCCGGTCGCTGGGGAGAAGGCCGCGGCTGGTTGGCTGCGCCGGATCGAGCAGGTGCGGGAGGACGTCCGGCGGCAGCACGCCGGCCGGATCCGGGAGCTGTCCCAAGCCTTGGATGAGGCCTGGCGCCTGCTCGACGACATGCGCCCGCCGGGCACCGATCGCGCCGTGGACACCCTGCGTGCCGCCCACTCCGACCTGCGCCGCGTCCGATGATCAATCACTACTGGGCCTATCGGGACGGAGGTAAGATCGGCTAATGGGTGGACAGCTCGATCTGTTCGTGCCGGGGGTGGTGTACCTCGACGTCGTCTTCACCGGCCTCCGTGAGCTGCCCGAGCCCGGCACCGAGGTGCAGGCGTCCGGGATGGGTTCCTGCCCCGGCGGCGTGGCCAATCTGGCGGTGGCGGCCAGCCGGCTGGGCCTGCACACCGGCCTCGGGACCGCGCTCAGCTCCGACGCCTACGGCGAGTTCTGTCACCAGGTGCTGAGCCGTCAGGAGGGGATCGACCTCTCCGCGTCGACCCGGATCGACGACTGGCACTCCCCGGTGACCGTCTCGCTCGCCTCCGACCGGGACCGCAGCATGATCACCCACGGCCACCCGCTCCCGACCGACGCCGACGGCCTGGTCAACGGCCTGCCCGCGGCCCGCAGCGCGGCGGTGAGCCTGGCCGGCACCGGCATCGGGTGGGTGCACCGGGCCAGGGCCGCCGGCACGATGGTCTTCGCGGACGTCGGCTGGGACGAGACCGACCAGTGGTCCTGCGACGTACTGACCACCCTCAGCGACTGCCACGCCTTCCTGCCCAACGCGGTCGAGGCGATGCGGTACACGCGTACCGACTCGCCCCGGCAGGCCCTGGACAAGCTCTCCGGCCTGGTCCCGGTCGTCGTGGTGACCTGCGGTGCGGACGGCGCCCTGGCGATCGACTCGGGCACCGGCGAGGTCGTGGCCGTGCCCGGCGTACCGGTGGCGGCACTCGACCCCACCGGCGCCGGCGACGTCTTCACCGCCGGCTTCATCACCGGGACGCTGGGCGGCTGGCCACTCGCCGACCGGGTGGCCTTCGCCAACCTGGTCGCCTCCCTCTCCGTCCAGCACTTCGGCGGCTCCCTCTCCGCCCCGGGCTGGGGCGACATCGCCGACTGGTGGCAGACGGTCCGCTGCTCGGCCACCCGCGGCCATGCCGAATCGGCCGGGGCCGTGCTGGCCCGCCGATTCGGCTTCCTGGACGAGGTGATCCCGCCCGGCCGCCGGACGGCGGTCCATCGCGCGACCGCGACGATTGCCCGCCTCTCCGACGTCCAGGTTTGAGCATGCCCCTCAGCCCCGGGCCGCCAGGGCCGGCGCGGTCTGGGTCGGTGGCCGCGCGGCCCTGGGGCCGGCAGGGGCCGCCCGGCCCGGATCGGCAGGGCGACGCGATCCGGATCGGCCGAGGGCCGCCCGGCCTGGGCCGGGAGGGCCCGCCCGGCCTGGATCGGGAGGGGTGGGACGGTCTTGGGTCGGGAGTGGCCGCAGGGCCCTCGGCCCGGAGGGGGCGCGCGGCCCGGATCGGGAGGGGCGGCACGGTCTTGGCCGGGAATGGCCGCACGGCATTCGGCCGGGAGCGGCCATGCGGCCTGGATCGGGAGTGGCGGGACGGTCTCGGGCCAGGGGCGGCC
The DNA here is from genome assembly GCF_015704865.1 of Actinoplanes aureus. Classification (GTDB taxonomy): domain Bacteria; phylum Actinomycetota; class Actinomycetes; order Mycobacteriales; family Micromonosporaceae; genus Actinoplanes; species Actinoplanes aureus. The sequence goes on from NZ_JADQTO010000006.1 coordinate 357,113, forward strand.
GCAGGCCTGGACTGGGAAGGGCGGCACGGTGGGCCGCCCGGCCCTCGGCCGGGAGGGGCTGCGCGGCCTGGATCGCAAGGGGCCGCAGGCCCTCGGCCGGGAGGGTGGCACGGTCCTTAGCAGGGAGTGACCGCACGGCCTTCGGCCGGAAGGCCGATGAGACGACGAGAGCGGAGATGCGATGCGGCTGACGATTCTGGGCGGCGGCGGTTTCCGGGTGCCGCTGGTCTACCGGGCGCTGCTGGCCGGTAACCAGCGGACCGGCATCACCGAGGTCATGCTCTACGACGCCGACCGCGGACGTCTCGACGCGATCGCCCGGGTGCTCGCCGCCCAGGCCCGCGCCGTGCCCGGCGCCCCAGCGGTGATCACCAGCACCGACCTGGACACCGCCGTCACCGGCGCGTCGTTCGTGTTCTGCGCGATCCGGGTCGGCGGCCTGCGCGGCCGGGTCATCGACGAGAGGGTCGCCCTCGACGCGGGCGTGCTCGGCCAGGAGACGGTAGGTGCCGGCGGCATCTCATACGGTCTGCGGACCGTCCCGGTGGCTCTCCACATCGCCGAACACATCGCCCGGCTGGCGCCCGCCGCCTGGACGATCAACTTCACCAACCCGGCCGGCCTGGTCACCGAGGCCATGGCCACCCGGCTCGGCGACCGGGTGATCGGCATCTGCGATTCCCCCGCCGGCCTGGTCGACCGGGCGGTGCGGGCGGTCGGCGCCGACCCGGCCACCGTCCATGTCGACTACGCGGGGCTCAACCATCTGGGTTGGCTCTACGGCATCCATCCCGTCCCGCCCACCAGCCCACCCGGCGGCGGGCACCCTACCGGGGGCGTGGATCAGCCCGGCGGCATGCGCCTGCCTGGTGGCGTAGATGAGCCCGGCGGCATGCGCCTGCCTGATGGCGTAGATGAGCCTGGCGGCGCGGATCAGCTTGGCGGCATGCGGTCGCCTGGTGGCGTGGATCATTCGCGCGGTGCGGGCCAGTCTGGCGGCGTGCGACCGTCCGGTGACATGCCACCCATGGGCGCGGCCGGCGGCCGCCCAGCCGACGGCGGTTTGCTTGCGGGCCTGCTTGCTGACAAGGCGCTCGTGGACAGCATCGAGGAGGGCCGCCTCTTCGGGGCCGACCGGCTGCGCGAGCTCGGCGCCATCCCCAACGAGTATCTGCACTATTACTACGACCCCGCCGGCACGCTCGCCGCGATCCGAGACGCACCGCAGACCCGTGGCGCTTTCCTGCTTGAGCAGCAGCAACGCTGCTACGCGCGGATCGCTTCACCGGATCGCGATCCGCTGGACGCCTGGCTGGAGGCCTGGCGGGAGCGGGAGGCGACCTACATGGCGGAGAACCGGGAACTGGCCGGCGCCGGCGAGCGCGAGCACGACGAGTCCCGCCCGGCCGGCTACGAGGGCGTAGCACTCGCCGTCATGCGCGCCCTCGCCCACGACGAGCCGGTCACTCTCATTCTCAACGTCCGCAACCGGGGCTGCCTCGGTGTGCTGGACGACGAAGCGGTCGTCGAGGTGCCGTGCACGGTGGACGCGCGCGGAGCCCTGCCGCACCGCGTGGCGCCGCTGCCCGCGCACGGTGTGGAGCTCGTTCAGGCGGTCAAGGGCGTTGAGCGGGGCGTCCTGGAGGCGGTGGCCGCCGGGTCCCGGGCCACGGCTGTCCGGGCGATGGCCGCGCACCCGCTGGTCGGTTCGGAACCGGTCGCCCGTCGTCTGATCGACGCCTACCGCGACGAGTTCCGCGAACTCGCATACCTCCGCTGAGGTATCGCCGAGACTGTCAGACGGTATCGCCGAAACTGTCAGACCAGGATGGCAGTCTGTTTTCGGCGGACAGTGCGGCGGCGGACGGAGTGCTTGATGTATGGGTATCTCGGCTCGATGAAGGCCAAGGCAGGGCATCGGGATGAGGTCGTCTCGATCCTGCTCAGCGCCTCGGACGGGCTGCCGTCGGCCGGTTGCAGTCTCTACGTCGTGGGCGTCTCGGAGACCGACGACCAGACGATCTGGGTCAGCGAGGTGTGGGACAGCAAGGAGCATCACGACGCGTCGCTCCAGCTGCCGGAGACCAGGGCCGCCATCAGCAAGGCGATGCCGATGCTGACCGGCGAGTTCGAGAGCCACGAGTATGCGGTCGCCGGCGGCCTGGGCGTCCCACCCATGCCAGCCTGACGCGGCCTGCGCGCCGGCATGCGGCGCACCATGCCGGCGTGACGAGACTTCGGGCGACCGAGCTGGGAACCGCCGCGGCCTGGGCCTCGCCCATCAGACAGGTGGCAGCGCCTAAGCCCTAAGCCGCTGGCGGCTGTGTGGCGGGCGCGGCAGCACGGAAGCCTTAGGCCGCTGGTGGCTGTGTGGCGTGCGGCAGCGCCGCAGCCTTTGGCCCGCTGGCGGCTGTGGCGGGCAGCAACGCCGAAGCCTCAGCAGCCGGTGGCTGTCTGGCAGTTGCCCAAACGCCTACCAGAGCGACGCCCCACCACCGACGAAGAAAGGCGAGCGAGACCACCACCCGTGAACCGGCGGTGACCCACGCTCGCCTTCTCGTCGCGAGACCTAAGTCTGCAGAGGCCTCAAACCGAGGAGACCCAGTCTTCGGAGCCCTCAGACCACAGCAACCTCAGACCCCAGCCGGCTGCTCGGCCGGGTGGCGCGGCGGGATCGAGTAGTCGATCTCCTTGGCCGCCTTGCGGTTCGGCAGCGCCAGCCGGAAGACCTTCGCCCAGGCCGAGGCCACCTGGACCACCATCGGCCCGGTGACGTAGTTCAGCTCGTACTTCTCGAACAACGCCCGCACCTTCGGCGCGATCTCCGCGTAGCGGCTGGCCGGCAGGTCGGGGAAGAGGTGGTGCTCGATCTGGTGCGAGAGGTTGCCGGTCATGATGTGCATCAGCTTGCTGCCGGAGATGTTCGCCGAGCCGAGCATCTGCCGCAGGTACCACTCGCCGCGGGTCTCGCCGGTGATCGAGGTCCGTTCGAAGGTCTCGACGCCGTTCGGGAAGTGGCCGCACATGATCACCGAGTGGCTCCACAGATTGCGGACCAGGCTGGCGACGGCGTTCGCGGCCAGGGTGCCCAGGAACGCGCCGAACGGGTTGCCCATCAGGAAGCCGACCGGGATGGCGAGGGCCGGGTGGACGACGTAGTCCTTCAGCACCTGGCGGCGGATCTTGCGGCCGACGGCGCGCAGGTTCTCGCGGAAGGCGGGGTTGCTGCGCCGCTTCTTGGTCTTGAGGTTGCGGCCCAGCTCCAGGTCGTACGCGGCGATGCCGTACTCGAAGAAGCAGGCGTTGATGAAGTTGTAGAGCGGCTGCCCGAGGTGCGCCGGCACCCACTTCTGCTGCTCGTCGACGCGCATGATGCCGTACCCGAGGTCGTTGTCACGCCCGACCACGTTGGTGTACTTGTGGTGCAGCTCGTTGTGCGAGTGCTTCCACTGCTCGGCGGGGGACGCCGAGTCCCACTCCCACGTCGTCGAGTGGATCTTCGGGTCGCGCATGAAGTCGTACTGGCCGTGCAGGATGTTGTGGCCGATCTCCATGTTCTCGAGGATCTTGGAGATCGACAGGCCGGCGGTGCCGAGGATCCAGGCCGGCGGGAAGAGCGAGAAGAGCAGCAGCGCGCGGCTGCCGAGTTCGATGCGGCGCTGCACCGCGATCATCCGGCGGATGTAGTTGGCGTCCTTCTCACCGCGAACGGCGAGCACCTCGTCCCGGATCGCGTCGAGTTCACGCCCGATCTGCTCGATGTCCTCGGGGCTGAGGTGGGCGATCGGGTTGACTTCCTTGCGCTGAAGCGTCGTCACGAAATTTCCCTCACAAAAACTAGGCGTCGAACCGGCACGGCCCGGCGGCGGCCGAGATGCAGGTCTGGATCAGGACGTTGGCGCCGTCCACCTCGGTGACGGTGGTGAGCGTGCCGTCGCGCAGGTCGCGGACGATCCCCTCGCGCATCGGCAGCACGCACTTGAAGCAGATGCCCATCCGGCAGCCGGACTTCATCAGCTGGCCGGCGGCCTCGCCGGCCTCGAGGATCGACGTGCCGGCGGGTGCGTCGGCGACCGTCCCGGTGCGTTCGAAGGCGACCGTGCCACCGTCACCCGCGACCAGCACGGTGGGGCGGAACCGTTCCACGTGCAGCCGGTCGGCGGCGCCCGCGTCGGTCCAGTGCGAGCCCAGGTCGTCGAGCATCTCGCCCGGGCCGCACGCCCAGGTGTCCCGCTCGAACAGGTCGGGCACCAGCGAGGCCAGCTCGGCGGGCTTGAGGCGCCCGTCGGCCCGGGTGTGCCGTTCGATCAGGCGGATCCGCCCGGACGAGGCGAGCGCACGGAGCTCGGCGCCGAAGACCACGTCGTCGGCGGTCCGCGCGGAGTGCACCACGACCACGTCGGGCATCTGGTGCAGGGCGCTGCGCAGCATGCCCATGACCGGGGTGATGCCGCTTCCGGCGGTCACGAACAGAGCCTTCGCCGGGGGAGTGGACGGCAGCACGAAGTCGCCGGTGGGCAGGTCGAGGTTGACGATCATGCCGCGCTTGGCGTGCCGGAGCAGGTGGCCGCTCACCACGCCGTCCTGGACCGCGTTGACGGTCACGGTGAACCGCCCGTCCTTGCGGCCGGCGGCGCTCGACACGGAGTAGGCCCGCCACAGCCGTGTGCCGTTGACGTCCACGCCGAGCCGGATGTACTGACCTGGCCGGTGTTGCTCCCAGTTGCGTCCGGGGCGCAGTTCCAGGGTGACCGCGTTCGCGGTCTCCCGGTGTACCGCCTCGATCCGGGCGCGCAGGACGGTCGGGTTGCGCAGGGGCGCGATGACGTCGAGGTAGTCGGCCGGCACCACCGGCGTCGTGATCAACTCGACGACGCGCCAGGCGCCGTTGCGCAATTTCTGAGTAACTGGCACATCACCAAGCCTGCTACCTGGAGCGGGCGAAAGCATGACCATGGGAAGTGAAACGCAAGCGTGATAATTGTTCGGTGGGTACAACACTCGGGCGGCAAACGTTGAACTGGCGGGAGAAGGTGCACCTATGAAACAACCGCTGCGGGACGTCCGGTCCTATCGCCTCCCCGCGGAAGTGATCGATCCGCTCCGGCAGGGGCTGCCCGAGGTGGCCGTGCAGACCATCGCGGCGATCACGATGGAGGTGCCCGCCTACGCGGAGGCCTTCGCCGGCGAACTCGGCCACAAGATCGAGAAGGCGGTGCAGGCCGCTCTCGGCACGTTCCTCAACCTGGTGTCCCGCCCGGGAGCCGACCCCGGCACTCCGCTGGCGGCGGCGCTCGAGGCGGCGTACGCGCTGGGCCGGGGTGAGGCCCGCTCGGGCCGCAGCCTGGACGCGCTGCTCGCCGCCTACCGGGTCGGCGCCCGTGTCTCGTGGCGTGAGCTGGCCGCGATCAGTGTCGGCATCGGGCAGCCGGCCGCCACCATCGCGGACTTCGCCGAGCTGGTGTTCGCCTACATCGACGAGCTCTCCGCGGCGAGCGTTGCCGGGCACGCCGACGAGCTCGCCGCCTCCGGCCGGATCCGGCTGCGGCACCTCCAGGAGCTGGCGCAGGCGCTGGTCGCGGGCGAGCCGCCGCTCGTGGTGCAGGCCGCCGCGGAGCAGGCCGAGTGGACGCCGCCGCAGACCCTCACCGCGATCATGCTGCCGGAACGCTCCGCCCGCTGGGTGATCGACCTGCTCGATCCGCGCACCCTCCAGCTCGCCGAAGCGGTGCCGGACCTGCCCGGCATGACCGTGCTGCTGGTACCCGACCCGCAGGGCGCGTCCCGCCCGCATCTGACCCGGCTGCTGTCCGGCCACAGCGCGATCATCGGCCCGGCCCGCCCCTGGCCGGAGGCGAAGGGCTCGCTCGACCGCGTGATCCGGGTGCACCAACTCCACCCGCCCGCCGCCGGTGCGGTGGTCGACACCGAGGACCACCTGGCCGGGGTCGTGGTCACCGCCGACCCGGGTGCCCTCGCCGATCTGCGCGCCCGCGCCCTCGCCCCGCTCGCCGGCGAACGCGGCGCCGCCGCCGCCAAACTCGTCGAGACGCTCCGCAGCTGGCTGCTGCATCACGGCCGCCGCGAGGACGTCGCCGCCGAACTCTTCGTCCATCCGCAGACGGTCCGCTACCGGATGGCCCGCCTCCGTGAGCTCTACGGCGACAAACTGCGCGATCCGCAGTGGGTGCTCGCTCTGACCATCGCCCTCGCGCTCCCAGAATCCTGAAAACCCCTTCCCGGTACGCGCGACACCTCCCGCCGAACCCACACCGCCCCGCCGCTCCCGCGCGGCCACCTGCCCACTCACCGCCCCAGCGCGACCGCCGGGCCCATGCAGCCGGTCGCGCTCACCCCGAAGCCCCCCGCCGCCGATAGACCAAAGTCGCGGACGGCCGACTTCGGTCGTCTGGTCCGGTTCGCCGGTGGGGCATAGCGTCGGCGGTGTGCGCAACCAACCCGTCGTGCTGACGTACACCGGATTTGATCGGGCGCTCGTGACCGCCGGACCGGCCGTGCTGGGCCTCGTGCTCGCCGCGGTCCTGCCGATGGTCGCGCGATGGGCGCTGGACCTGGACATCCCGCTGCCGTTCCGGCCGGTCTGGGTGGTGGCCGGTTCGATCGACCGGTGGTGGGAGCTGGCCGTGCAGGCGGCCATCCTCGCCGGGCTGGGCGCCGTGGTGACGATGGAGATCCTGCGCCGCACGGCCAGCGTCACGGTCGGCTCCGACGAGGTGAGCCTGGAGCTCGCGGACGACCGCCGTACCCTGCCTCGCGCCGACATCGAGGCGATCTATCGGGACGGTGACGCGCTGGTGGTGCTGGACCGGGAGTCGCGGCAGGCGTTCCGCGGTGAGGCCCGGGCCGGCGCGGCGGTGCTGGAGCGGGCCTTCCGCGAGTTCGGCTACCCGTGGCGGGACGCCGACCCGTTCGCCGAGCTGTACCACCGGTGGGTGCCGGACACCGGCTTGCTGCCGGTGGCGGCGGACGCGGTCCTGTCGGCGCGCGCCGTGGCGCTGCGCAAGAAGGCCGGCAAGGAGGCCGGCGAGCTGCGGGACACGCTTCAGAAGCTGGGGTACGCCGTCCGCGACGACGGCGACAAGCAGTTCTGGCGCCCGCTGGTCCGCTCGTGACGACTCCGCCGCGCCAGGACCGGCTGGTGCGTCTGCGGGCCTGGGTGCGGTACCGGGCGGTGGACGTCCTCGCCATCCTGATCTCCTGGTTCGTCGCGCTGGTCCTGGTCGGCGAGGCCGAGAACATCGGCCGGATCAGCAGCGGCGAGGTCCTGCCGCTGCTGACACTGGGCTGGGTGACGTCGCTGGCGATCTGGTGGCGGCGCAGCCACCCGGTGGCCACGGCGATCGTCATCGCGCCGACCGGGCTGTTCACCGACACGTCCGCCTACGCCGGGCTGGTCATCGTCTACACCCTGATCACGTTGCGCCGGGGCCGGATCGTCGCGCTCGTGCTGCTCCTGCACCTGCTCATCGGGTTCGGCTATTCGCTGCGGCGGCCCGACCCGGGTGTCCCACCCCTTGTCGAGCTGTTGCTGAGCGGCGCCCTGATCGCGGCGACCGTGGCGATCGGGGTGGCGGTGCGGTCCCGGCGCGAGCTGGTCGAGTCGCTGCGCGAGCGTGCGGCCCGCGCCGAGGAGGCGGCCGGCCTGCGCGCCGACCGGCTGCGCGCGCTGGAGCGGGAACGGATCGCCCGCGAGATGCACGACGCCCTCGCCCATCGGATCTCCATGGTCAGCCTGCACGCCGGGGCGCTACAGGTCCGCCCCGACCTGTCGCCGGAGGAGGTGGCGAAGGCGGCGGTGACGATCCGGGACAGCGCTCACCACGCTCTGGAGGACCTGCGGGAGATCCTCGGGGTGCTGCGCGCCGGCGAGGGCGACGGCCTGCGGCCGCAACCCGGGCTGGACGATCTGAACGATCTGGTCGCCGAGGCACAGACCGCGGGGGTACGGGTGGAAGCGCAGAACCTCCTCAACGGCACACCGGTCAGTCCCTCCCTCGGCCGGACCGTGTTCCGTCTCGTGCAGGAGGGGCTGACCAACGCCGGAAAGCACGCGCCGGGCGTACCCGTGCACCTGCTGTTGGAAAGAACCGCCAAGGGTGAGCTGCATGTCGAGGTCTCCAACGCGTTGCCGGGCACGCCGGCGGCGCTGGTGCCGGGTGCCGGCGCCGGTCTGGTCGGCCTGGCCGAGCGGGTGGATTTGCTCGGCGGGCGGCTGAGGCACGGCGTGCGGGCCGACCCGCGTACCGGGCTCGGTTTTCATCTGGAAGCGTGGTTGCCGTGGCCGAGCTGATCCGGGTGCTGATCGCTGACGACGACCCCCTGGTGCGGGTGGGTCTGTCCATGGTTCTGGGCGCGGGCCCGGACCTGCAGCTGGTGGGTGAGGCGGGCGACGGCGCCGAGGCGGTCGAGGCGGCCCGGCGGCTGCGCCCGGACGTGGTGCTGATGGACATCCGGATGCCGCGGATGGACGGCCTGGCTGCCACCGAGGAGCTGCGGCGCGACGGGCCGAACCCGGCGATCGTGGTGCTGACCACGTTCGACACCGACGAGCACCTGCTCGGTGCGCTGCGGCTGGGCGCCAACGGCTTCCTGCTGAAGGACATCGCGCCGACCGAGATCCTGGACGCGGTACGGCGTGCGGCGGCCGGCGAGTCGATCCTGGCACCGTCGGTCGTGCCCCGTTTGATCGGGTACGCGGTGGGCCGCAAGGACGACGACGGCCCGAACGACCGGGTGACACGTGCCCATGCGGCGCTGGACCGGCTCACCGAGCGGGAGCGGGAGGTGGCCGACGCGGTGGCGACCGGCCGTTCCAACGCGGAGATCGGCCGGGCGTTGCACATGAGCGTGCCGACCGTGAAGGCGTACGTGTCCCGGCTCCTCGACAAGCTCGGCTGCGCGAATCGGGTGCAGGTGGCGATCCTGGTCCACGAAGCTTTACAACGCCCGTGAGGGTCGTTACATCCAGTGGTACCGAACGCTCGGGGCGACTAGCGTTGTGCCCGCTGCAAAACCCATCTGTTGAGTAGGTTTTGCGACGTACGTCACAACGGCTGACCAGGGTGTTTCACGTGATCGAAATAAGCGGTCTCCGCAAGACGTACCGCTCGAAAGCCGGTGACGTCGTCGCGGTCGACGGGGTGGACCTCACCGTTGGCGAGGGCGAGGTCTTCGGCGTGCTGGGCCGCAGCGGCGCCGGCAAGAGCACGCTGCTGCGCTGCGTCAACATGCTGGAGCGCCCGGACGCCGGCACGGTCAGCGTGGACGGCGTCGAGCTGACCGGGCTGCGCCGCAAGCGGCTGCGCCTGGCCCGGCACACCATCGGGATGATCCACCAGCACTTCGCGCTGCTGTCCTCGCGGACCGTCGCGGGCAACGTGGCGTTCGCGCTGGAGGTCACCGGGGTGCCGCGGGCCGAGCGGCGGACCCGGGTGGCGGAGCTGCTCGACCTGGTCGGGCTCACCGAGCGCGCGGAGGCGTACCCCGCTCAGCTCTCCGGCGGCCAGAAACAGCGGGTGGGCATCGCCCGCGCGCTCGCCGCGCGGCCGAAGGTGCTGCTCTCCGACGAGGCCACCTCGGCGCTGGACCCGGAGACCACCGAGTCGATCCTGCGGCTGCTGCTCGACCTGAACCGCCGGCTCGGCCTCACGATCCTGCTGATCACCCACGAGATGACCGTGGTGAAGCGGATCTGCACCTCGGCCGCGGTGATGCGCGACGGCCGGTTCGTCGAGTCCGGCCGGGTCGCCGACCTGCTGCGCCAGCCCGGGTCCGAGCTGGCCCGCGACCTCTTCCCGTTCGAGGCGCCGGAGTCGGTGCCGGGCGCGACCGTGGTCGACGTGACGGTCAGCGGCGAGGACGCGGACACGCCGATCATCGCCGAGCTGGCCAGGCGCTTCGACACCGACGTACGCATCCTCGGCGGCACCGTGGAAACGCTCGCCGCCACCCGGGCCGGTCGGTGGCGGCTCGCCCTGCCCGGCGGCCCGGAGGAGAACCGGGACGCCCTGGAGTACCTGCGCACCCTCGGCGCCCGGGTGGGGGTGGCATCGTGACCTGGTCCGAGGTTCTCGACCTGCTCAACGTCGGCTTCCAGGAGACCGCCTGGATGGTCGCCGTCTCCACGCTGCTCACCGCGGTCGGCGGCCTGCTCGTCGGGGTGCTGCTCGTGCTCACCGACAAGGCCGGCATGCTGCCCGCGCCCCCGGTCAACGCGGTCCTCGGGCTGATCGTCAACATCGGCCGCTCGCTGCCGTTCATCATCCTGCTGGTGGCGGTCATCCCGTTCACGCGCCTGCTGGTCGGCACCACCATCGGCACCGACGCGGCGATCGTTCCGCTGACCATCGGCGCCATCCCGTTCTTCGCCCGGATCGTCGAGTCCGCCCTGCGTGAGGTGCCGCCGGACGTGGTCGCCGCCGCCACCGCGATGGGCGCCACCCGTCGTCAGATCGTCGGCAAGGTGCTGCTGCGCGAGGCGATGCCGGCCCTGGTCGCCGGCCTGACCATCACCGTGATCGCGCTGGTCGGCTACTCGGCGATGGCCGGCGTGGTCGGCGGCGGCGGCCTCGGCGACCTGGCCATCCGCTACGGCTACCAGCGCTTCGAGACCGAGGTCATGATCGCCACGGTGGTGGCGCTGGTGGTCTTCGTCCAGCTCGTCCAGATGCTCGGCGACCTCCTGGTCCGCCGGCTCTCCCACCGCTGACCTCCCTGCCCCCGCCCATCCGCTGCCGTCTCTCCGTTTTCCTGTTATTCCCATAGAAATTGAAAGGATCGCCTGATCATGCGCCGCCGCTCCATCGCCGCCGTCCTGGCAGCCGCCACCCTCGCCCTGGGGCTGGGCGCCTGCGGCTCCTCCGACGACGAGTCCGGTTCGTCCTCCGCCTCGGACACCCTCAAGGTCGGGGTCAGCCCCGTTCCGCACGCCGAGATCCTCAAGTACGTCGCCGACAACCTCGCCGCGGCCGAGGGCCTCAAGCTCGAGATCGTCGAGTTCAACGACTACATCCAGCCGAACGTCGCCCTCCAGGAGAAGCAGCTCGACGCGAACTACTTCCAGCACATCCCGTACCTGGAGGAGGAGGTCGCGTCGAAGGGCTACAAGTTCACCGCGCTCAAGCCGGTGCACATCGAGCCGCTCGGCGTCTACTCCAAGAAGGTCAAGACGCTCGCCGAGGTGCCCGCCGGCGGGGTGGTCGGCATCCCGAACGACCCGTCCAACTCCGGCCGCGCCCTGAACCTGCTCGCCAAGAACGGGCTGATCACGCTCAAGGACGGCGTCGGCGTCAAGGCCACCGAGAAGGACATCACCGCCAACCCGAAGAACCTGGAGTTCAAGGCGCTCGAGGCGGCCCAGCTGCCGCGCAGCCTGGAGGACACCGCGATCTCGGTGATCAACGGCAACTACGCGATCGAGACCGGGCTCAAGCCGGCGACCGACTCGCTGGTGCTGGAGAGCGGCGACGACAACCCGTACGCGAACCTGGTCGTCGTCCGCACCGGCGACGAGGCCGACGCCCGGGTGACCAAGCTGGAGAAGCTGCTGCACTCGGCCGAGGTCAAGAAGTTCATCACGGACAAGTACCAGGGCTCGGTGCTCGCCGCTTTCTGATCACATTGCCTGATCACCTTGCCGAAGGGGTGCGTCCGATGGGACGCACCCCTTCGCTTTCGCCTCGCGCCAAGCTCGGGCCCAGGCAGGTGGCTGCCGGTTAGAGCGCCTTGGCCGTGGCGGCGGCCAGGCTGAGCGAGGAGCAGGCGCCCTGGTCGGCCCAGACGTCGGCGGCGCCGGGCGTCTCGCCCTGCGTCCACCACTTGGCCCGCCAGATGCGGCCGTTGTGCGAGACCGTGTTGCCGCCGACGTAGACCGCGCTCGCGCTCCACGCCGCGGACGAGCAGCCGGTCGGCGGCGGCGGGTTGCCGCCACCGCCACCGCTGCCGCCGATGTTGACGTCGATGCAGGAGTAGAAGGCGTTGGCCGTGTCGGAGATGGTCCAGACGGCGAGGATCTTCTGCCGGCCGGAGAAGCCGCCCAGGTTGATCGTGTGCGAGAGCGTGGCCGGCGGCTGCTGGTTGTTGCCGCTGAACGAGCCGACCCGGGTGCCGCCGATGAAGTACTCCCATCCGGTGGTGGCGTGCCGGGCAGTGTTGATCCAGGTCAGCGTGAGCGAGGTGCCGACGTTGGTGGCCGGCCAGTTCCGGCTGTCGTCGTTGAGCTCGGCGAACTGGGCGTTGTTCCCGTGGCAGTTACGCAGGCCCTTGGGGCCCTCCACGCTCTGCGGCTCGTACTTGATCTGCCCACAGGCGACCGTGCCGCGCGCGCAGTGCGCCTGCCGGCTGGGCGGGTTGGAGACGTAACCGTGTGCCGCGGCGGGTGAGGCCACCAGGAGCGAGCCGGCGGCACCGACGAGAGCGACCGCTAAGACGGCGATCAACTTGCGCATGTGTCACTCCTCAAAACGATGAACATCGATCGACGGGTGTGACAGGAATATAAAGCAAGGTTTCCTAACAGAAAAGGGCCGTGCTGATATGTGCTGATTCGTACTCGACCGAAGAAGATCGTCGCGCATCTATTGACAAGCGTTGTTAACAAATCGCACTGTGTGAGAGAGCGCTCTCTGCACTCCCTGACAGCGGAATCGAGGTTCCCTCGTGCGTAACGTCCTGCGCGCCCTCGCCGCACTGGCCATGGCCATACCGGTCACGGCCGCGGTATCCCCACCAGCAGCCCAAGCCATCGGCCCGGCCGTGCTGCCGGTGACCGTCAGCAACAGCACCGGCCGTGGCGAAGCCGTGTACCTGTACGTGATCGGTGTCCAGCTCTCCTCCGGCCGGCTCGGCTACGTCAACCAGGCCGGCACGTTCACCCCCTGGACCGGCGGGGCGCTTCCACCGGCGCCCGCGCCCGACGTGTCCATCCCCGGCGCCGGCAACGGCGGCAGCACCCTGATCAACTTCCCGCGTGGCTTCTCCGGCCGGGTCTACATGTCGATGGGGGAGAAGCTGAAGTTCTTCCTCACCCCGGACGGCCTGGTCCAGCCCGCCCCGTGGGCCGCCGGCGACCCGAACGCCAACATCCTGTTCGACTGGAGCGAGTTCACCTACAACGACGCCGGGCTGTGGCTGAACAGCTCGCAGGTCGACATGTTCGCCATCCCGCACGCGGTCACGGTCACCGGCGCGAGCGGCCAGACCAAGCGGACCGGCGACGTCGTCGCCAACGGCCGGGACAACGTCATCAACACGTTGCGTAACACCGCCGGCTGGCAGAACACGGTCCGTACCCGTTCCGACGGCTCGGTCCTGCGGGTGCTCGCCCCGGGCAAGGCGGCCGGCGCCGGTCTGATGAGCGCCACCTACCTCGACCCGTACATCGCGTCGGCGTGGAACGCCTACACCACCAAGACGCTGACCGTGGTGCCGTTCGGCGACCAGCCCAACACCCGGTACTTCGGCCGGACCTCGGGCAACGTCATGAACTTCACCAACGCGGCCGGCACCCGGGTGGCGTCGTTCAACCGCCCGTCGTCGGCCAGCGTGTGGGGCTGTGACGGCGACCTGCCGGCGCCCAACGATCAGGTGGTCGGCCCGATCTCGCGTACCCTCTGCGCCGCACTCAACCGCGGCACGCTCGGCACCATCGACACCCAGCCGAGCACCAACGCGAACGACTTCTACAAGAGCAACCCGACGAACGTGTACGCCAAGGTGATCCACCAGAACATGGCCGACGGCAAGGCGTACGCGTTCGCCTTCGACGACGTCGGCGCGTTCGAGTCGCTGGTCCACGACGGCGACCCGCGCTCGGCCGGCATCATCCTGTCCCCGTTCACCGGCGGCGGCGGGCCGACCAACCCGGGCACCGGCGCGACCTCGCTGATCAGCAACCTGAACAACAAGTGCATCGACGTGCCGAACGCCAACTTCGCCGACGGCGTCCAGCTGCAGATGTGGACCTGCAACAACACCAGCGCCCAGAAGTTCACCTTCACCGGCGGGGCGCTGCAGAGCCAGAACAACAAGTGCGTGGACGTCGCGTGGGGCTCCACCGCCAACGGCGCGATCATCCAGCTGGCGACGTGCAGCGGCAACCCGGCGCAGCAGTTCGTCCACCAGAGCAACGGGACGCTGCGCAACCCGCAGTCCGGCCGTTGCATCGACATCGAGGCCTGGAACGCGAACGACGGGGCGAAGCTCCTCCAGTGGGACTGCCACGGCGGCGCCAACCAGACGTTCCGCCGCGGCTGAGACACCCACGAAAGATCATGCCCGCCGTGGGCGTCCACGGCGGGCATGATCGGCGCATACTCAGCGCATGAACGAGGAACGGGAGCGCGAGGAGAACTTCAAGACTCTGCCGCCGCGGATCCTGCCGGACGACCACGTGGAACTGGTGGAGACCCGGCAGGGCGAGTCACGGCCCTACTCGGCGCCGAGCGAGGCGCAGCAGGCCGCGCTCTACAGCGCGGGCGGCTGATCCGCTTTGAGAATAGGCGCACGCCCTCCGCGGGATGCGGAGGGCGCGCGAGGTGGGCCGGTCAGGCCTCGAGGACCGAGCTGACGGTCTCGGTGGGGAGGCCGAGGGCCGAACCGACCAGGTCGTTGGTGAGTGCGCCGGCGTGCGTGTTCAGGCCGAGGGCGAGCGCCGGGTCGGCCCGCAGCGCCTCGCGCCAGCCGAGGTCGGCGAGGCGCAGCACGTACGGCAGGGTGGCGTTGGTCAGGGCGTACGTCGAGGTGTTCGGCACCGCGCCGGGCATGTTGGCGACGCAGTAGAAGACCGACTCGTGCACCTGGTAGACCGGGTTCTGGTGGGTGGTCGGCCGCGAGTCCTCGAAACAGCCGCCCTGGTCGATGGCGATGTCGACCAGCACCGAGCCGGGCTTCATCCGCTTGACCAGGTCGTTGCTGACCAGCGTGGGCGCCTTGGCGCCGGGCACGAGGACCGCGCCGATCACCATGTCGGCCTCGATGACCGACTGCTCGATGGTGTACGCGTTCGACACCAGGGTCTTGATCCGCCCGCCGAACTGCGCGTCGATCTGCCGCAGCCGGGGCAGGCTCAGGTCGAGGACGGTCACGTCGGCGCCTAGGCCCAGCGCGATGGTCGCCGCGTTGACGCCGGAGACGCCACCGCCGATGACGGTGATCTTGGCGGGCGCCACGCCGGGGACGCCGCCGGGCAGGACGCCGCGGCCGCCGCTGTTGCGCATCAGGCTGTATGCGCCGACCTGCGGGGCGAGCCGTCCGGCGACCTCGGACATCGGGGCGAGCAGCGGCAGGGAGCCGTCGGTGAGCTGCACGGTCTCGTACGCGATCGCGGTGGTCCCGCTGTCGAGCAGCGCCTTGGTGCCCTCGGCGTCGGCGGCGAGGTGCAGGTAGGTGAAGAGGACCTGGCCGGCGCGGAGCCGGTGGTACTCCTCGGCGATCGGCTCCTTCACCTTGAGGACCATGTCGGCCGCGTCCCACACCGAGTCGGCGTCGGGTGCGATCCGGGCGCCGGCCGCGATGTAGTCCTCGTCGGTGATCGCGGAGCCCGCCCCGGCCCCGGCCTGTACGACGACTTCGTGGCCGTGGCGTACCGCTTCGACCACGCCGGCCGGGGTGGTGGCCACCCGGTACTCGTGGTTCTTTACTTCTTTCGGCACACCGATGCGCATGGGACCTTTCCTTTCGACTCCAGACCTCGTTGTCTGCTGGCGATAGGGTGGAACGATGTGCAGCAGGCAGGCAATACGAGCGAATGAGATTCTGTTCGCAACGTCAGGGGAGCAGATCATTCGATCCGGGTCCCCGCGATGAGCGATCTTCCGAAGGATGTTCGAGGCCTCGACGAGATCGACCTGGAACTGCTGAGCCTGCTGCGCGCCGACGGCCGGATGCCGAACAACGCTCTCGCCGACCGGGTCGGCATCGCCCCGTCCACCTGCCTGACCCGGGTGCGCCGGCTGCGCGAGATCGGCGCGATCCGCGGTTTCCACGCCGACGTCGACCCGGCCTGGATCGGCCGGCCGATCCAGGCGATGATCGCGGTGCGGATCCGCTCCGACGCCCGGGAAGGGATCGGCAAGTTCGCCGAGTCCCTGGCCGGGATCCCCGCGGTCCGCGACGTCTACTTCGTCTCCGGCTCCTACGACTTCCTGCTGCACGTGGCCGCCGCCGACGTCGACGACCTGCGCTCGGTGATCACCGAACGGCTCAGCGGCACCCGCCTGATCGCCGGCACCGAGACGTACCTGATCTTCGAGCACCGGAGGGGCAATTGAGAGCAGTGGCGACGCTGGCCGCGCTGCTCCTGCTGGCCGGCTGCTCCGACGACGACCGGGCGGGCTTCGGCCATCTGGACATGGACGACCTGCGGCACTCCTCTCTCAGCGCCGATTTCGGCGGGCCCGCTCAGTCGCTGAAAGCCGAGCTGACCGTGCGGCCGAACGGTTGTGTCCACGTCGTCGTCGACGGCGTCGAGCGGCATCCGTTCTGGCCGGACGGCACCGAGGTCTCCTCGGAGGAGGGTGTCGAACTTCCCGGCGGCCTGACCCTGGCCATCGGGGACGAGTTCACCGCCTCCGGCGTCGTCGCCGTCGCCGGTAGCCCGGCGCCGGCGAGCACCGATCCGCCCGGCAAGGCCGAGTCGCTGCTGGCTTTCTGCGAGGTCGAGGCCGCCCCGGTCGCGTTCCCGGACGCCGCGACCTTCGTTCCATGATCACCATTGCACGCCCTGCGGAGGTCCGATAGGGAGGGTGACATGAGGAAACTTCTGACGGCCGTGTTGAGCACGGCGGTGCTCGGGACCGCCTTCGCGGCGGCGCCGGCGAGCGCGGGCGGTAGGGACCACGACGTCCGGTTCGCCACATACAACCTGTCGCTGAACCGGCCGGCGCAGGGGCTGCTCCGGGAGCACCTGGCGAACCCGGACGTCGACGACGTGTACCGGCGGCAGGCGCGCAACGTGGCCGAGGTGATCCAGCGGGCGGCTCCGGACGTCGTGCTGCTCAACGAGTTCGACTACGACCCGGAGGCCGTGCGGCTGTTCGCGGAGAACTTCCTCGCGGTGTCGCAGAACGGGGCGAAGGCGCAGCGGTACCTCTACCGGTACGTGGCGCCGTCCAACACCGGCATCTCCTCCGGCTTCGACCTGAACAACAACGGCGTCATCGACACCACGCCGGGCGACCAGGCGTACGGCGATGATTCTTTCGGTTTCGGTCTCTTCCCCGGCCAGTACGGCATGGTCGTGTACTCGAAGTACCCGATCGACCCGCGTGGGGTCCGTACGTTCCAGAACTTCAAGTGGAAGGACATGCCGGGCAACCTGATCCCGGCGGACTTCTACTCGGCCGAGGAGCAGGCCGTCCTGCGCCTGTCGTCGAAGAGCCACTGGGACGTGCCCGTCAAGGTCGGCCGCAAGACCGTGCATTTCCTGGTCTCGCACCCGACGCCGCCGACCTTCGACGGCCCGGAGGACCGCAACGGGAGGCGTAACCACGACGAGATCCGGTTCTGGGCCGACTACGTGACGCCCGGCAAATCGTCCTATGTCTACGACGACCGGGGACGTCGCGGCGGCCTGAAGAAGGGGCAGCTCTTCGTGATCGCCGGCGACCAGAACGCCGACCCGGCCGACGGCGACTCCTACGACGACGCGATCCATCAGCTGACCGGGCACCCGCTGATCAACACCCGCACGACGCCGGCCAGCGCCGGAGCGGCGGAGGCCGCGACGCTGCAGGGCGGCGCGAACCTGACCCACACCGGCGACCCGCGGTTCGACACCGCGGACTTCTCGGACACCGCGCCGGGCAACCTGCGCGCCGACTACGTGCTGCCCCGGGTGAACATCAAGGTGACCGGCTCCGGTGTCTTCTGGCCGGTGCGCTCCGACCCGCTGTCGCGCCTCACCGGCGTCTACGACCCGGCCTGGGCGGCGGTCAACGGCTTCCCCACCTCCGACCACCGCCTCGTCTGGGCCGATCTGGCGATGCGATAAACCAAAATCCCTTCGGGGTACGCGTGACCGGCCGTCCCGCCGGATCGACCCAGTCCCGCCGTCCGGGCGCCGGCCAGGCGCCGCGCACGGCCCCAACGCGACCGCCGGGAAGTGGAGCGTTCTAGAGGACCTTCGCGGTCAGGGTCTTGTCCGGCCCAACGTGGGCGCTGTCTGGCGGCCGTCGAGACAGCATTGAGCGTGGGCCAAGCAAGATCTAGCCGGCCAGCCGGTCGCTGATCACGTGCGCGGCGAACAGGTGGAAGCCCACCACCAGCGGAATCGTCGCGGGCACGGTCAGCGCCAGGAAGAACGCCAGCACACCGGCCAGGGCCGGTGCGAGGGCCGTCCAGGGCCTGGCGGTCGCCGACTGCCAGGCCCAGCCGGCGGCGTCGCGCAGCGGCCGGGACGGATCCCGGCCGATGGCGACCACGGCCAGCGTGGCGAACCCGCCGAGGAAGGCCGCCACCGCGGCGGTCGCGGTGAACAGCACCGGACCGCCGGGCACCCAGCCGCGGCTGATCGCCACCAGGTCGACCAGCAGCGCCATGGCGACCAGCAGAACCGGGAGGCCGGGCAGGATCGTCCGCCGGTACAGGCGCAGCAGTGGCCGTACCGGCGGCAGCCCGCCCGTGGTGTAGCGGTGCCGGACCGCCGCCGAACCCGCCGCCAGCGCCGCCGGCGCGGTCAGCACCGGCAGCGCTGCGACGGTCACCAGGAAGCCGATCAGCGCCAGATCGGTGCCCAGGGCAAGCCGTTCCCGCCAGTCGGGGCGCGCCGCCGGCGCGTCCTCGGCCGGCCAGTCCGGCATGCCCGGCTCGGTCACGGCCGCACTCATCCCTTCAGGCCCGTCGTGTTGATGCCCTCGACCAGCATCCGCTGGAAGGCGACGAAGAAGAGGAACACCGGCAGCAGCGACAGCACCGACATGGCGAACATCGGACCCACCGCGGACTGGCCGGACGAGTCGATGAACAGGGTCAGCGCCACCGGAGCGGTGTACTTCTCCAGATCGGACAGATAGACCAGCTGACGGAAGAAGTCGTTCCAGGTCCAGATGAACGAGAAGATCGCCGTCGAGACCAGGGCCGGGCGGGAGAGCGGCAGGATGACGTGCCGGAAGACACCGTACGGCGTGCAGCCGTCGATCTTCGCGGCGTCGTCCAGCTCGCGCGGCACACCCCGCATGAACTGGACCATCAGGAAGACGAAGAACGCCTCGGTGGCCAGCAGCTGCGGGACGATCAGCGGCGCGTACGGCCAGTCGCCGCCCACCCAGCCGAACGTCTTGAACATCACGAACTGCGGCACGATCAGCACGTGCCCGGGCAGCAGCAGCGTCCCGATCATGATGGCGAACCAGAAGCCGCGCAGCCGGAACCGCAGGCGGGCGAAGGCGTACGCCGCCAGCAGGCAGGAGATGCAGTTCGCCACCACGGTGAGGCCCGCGACCATCGCGCTGTTCACGAAGAACCGCCCGAAGTTGACGTCGAAGTGGCCCCAGCCGTCGGCGTAGTTGCCCGGAGTGAACTCGCGCGGGAACACCGACATGTTGTTGAGCACCTCGTCGGGCGCCTTGAACGAACTGCCGAGCATCCACACCAGCGGGTAGAGCACGATCACCGAGAGCAGGACCAGCGCGATCGGTCGCGACAGGCGCTGGAGGACCATCAGTCTTCTCCGTCCGAGTAGTGCACCCAGAACTTGCCGGTGCGGAAGATGACCGCGGTGACCAGGCCGATCGAGAGCAGGAAGACCCAGGCCATGGCCGAGGCGTAGCCCATCTGGTACTCGTTCCAGCCCTTGATGTAGAGGTGCAGCGTGTACATCAGGGTCGAGTCGACCGGGCCGCCGGTGCCGTTGCTCAGCACGAAGGCCGAGGTGAAGCCCTGGAAGCCGTTGATCGTCTCGAGGACCAGGTTGAAGAAGATCACCGGGGACAGGATCGGCAGGGTCACCGCGAAGAACTTGCGGACCGCGCCGGCGCCGTCCACCGACGCCGCCTCGTACAGCTCGTTCGGTACCTGCTTGAGGCCGGCCAGGAAGATCACCATCGGTGCGCCGAACTGCCAGACGGCCAGCAGGATCAGCGTGCCGAGCGCGAAGTCCGGGTCGTTCACCCAGGCCTTGCCCTCGATCCCGAACCAGGCGAGGAACGAGTTGAAGGCGCCGTCACGGTTGAACATGTTGACCCAGACGATCGCCAGGGCCACGCTGCCACCCAGCAGCGACGGCAGGTAGAACAGGCCCCGGAAGATGCCGGCACCCCGGAACGACCGGTTGAGCAGCAGCGCGACACCGAGGGCGGCGGCCAGCTTCAGCGGGGTGGCCACCAGCGCGAACGTGACGGTGACCCGGACCGCGTGCCAGAAGGACGGGTCCTCGGTGAACATCGTGCGGTAGTTGTCCAGCCCCACCCACTCGGTCGACTCCCAGTCGCTGAGCACGTCGTAGTTGGTGAAGCTGAGGTAGAGCGACATGAGCATCGGGACCGCCGTGATGGCGAGCAGCCCGAGCAGCCAGGGGGAGAGGAAGACGTAACCGGCGATGCCGTCGGTCTTCGGCCGGGCGGGCCGGCCCCGCCGCTGGTGGGCGGCGGGACCGGCGGGCGGCCGGGCCGGCGTCTGCCGGGCCGTGGTTGTTGCCACTGGACTCACCGGCTGATCGCGGCCTGGCTGGCGGCGAAGAACTGCTCGGCGGCCGCGGCGGGGGTGGCGCGGCCGTACTGAGCCTCCTCCGCGGCCTTGATCAGCTCGGAGCGCACCGTGCTGTGGCCCTTCGGCGGGACCGTCGGCGCCGGGCCGAAGTTCTTGGCCAGCTCACCGACGACCTCGATGGTCTGCTTCATCGACGGGTTCTCGGTGGACGCGGCGACCTGCGAACGGATGTCCAGGTTGGACGGCAGACCCCGGTCGGTCCCGAGGATCTTGCCGACCTCCGGGTCGTTGGCCAGGAAGTTGAGCACGTCCACCGCGGTGTCCTTGTGCTCGGTGCCGCGGTAGACCGAGAAGTACATCGAGGAGCGCGGCCACTGCTTGGTCGCGTCACCCGGGTACGCGATCACGCCGAGCTGGTCCTTGGTGTTCTTCTGCAGCTCGGGCATCTGGTTCGCCCACACCCAGGAGGTGAGCGCCTTACCGGTCACCACCAGCTGCTTGGTGACGTCGGTCTGGTTGCCCTCGTGGATCACGTCGGCGGTCGGCGTGGCCTTGCCGTCGCGGGCACCCTTCCACAGCTCGAACCACTTCTGCACGTCTTCCTTGGTGAAGCCGAGCTGGTTGCCGTTGTACAGCTCCTTGCCCTGCTGGCGCAGCCAGACCCAGAACGCTTTGTAGTCCGCGCTCGGATCCTGGGTACCGGCCACCTTGGTCTTCACCGCCGCGTCCTTCGCCCAGGCGATGTGCTCCTCCCAGCTCTGCCCGGTGGTGGGCAGCGGGACCTTCGCGGCCTCCAGCTTGGTCTTGTTGTAGACCAGGCCCTGGGTGTTCTCGCCGAACGAGAGGCCGGCGAGCTTGCCGTCGACGGTGCCGTACTCGATCAGGCCCTTGGGGAACTTGGTGGTGTCGAGCTTGCCGGACTGCTGGTACGAGGCGAGGTCGAGCGTGACGTTGCGGGTCGCGTACTCCGCCAGGTAGTTGTCGTCGATCTGGAAGATGTCCGGCGCGTCGTCGCCGGCGGTGAGCGTCGCCAGCTTGTCGAAGTAGCCCTGGTTGGCCTGCCAGGTCTTCTTGAACGTGACGTTGGGGTGCTTCGCGGTGTAGAGGTCGAGCGCCTTCTCGGTCAGCTCGGCGCGGGCCTCGCCTCCCCACCAGAAGAAGCTCAGTTCGACCTTGCCGTCGGCGGCGGGCTCGTCGTCGCCACCGCAGGCGCCGAGGGCCAGGGGAAGGGCCAGCATGCCGGCGACGAGGCCACTCAACAAGCGGCGTCGGGTGGGGCGGTGGTGGGAATCGGCGAAGGACATGGGTGCGGTCATGCTTGTCGTCACTCCTTGACGGTTGCGGCTACCTCAGCGGTGGTCGCGGCGGCCGGGGTGAGAGGCCCGGGGCCGGTGGAGTTGCGAATGATCAAGTCGGTCCGGAGGGTGACCTGTCCGGTGGCGCCGTCGTCGCCCTGCTGGAGCAACATGTCGACGGCGGCGCGTCCGGCGGCTGCGGTCGGGTTCGCCACGGTGGTGAGCTTCGGGCGGATCAGGCCGCTGTAGGCGATGTCGTCGATGCCGACGACGCTGATCTGCCCGGGCACCGCGATGTCGCGATCCTGCAGTGCCTGGAGCAGACCGATCGCCATCAGGTCGTTGTAGGCCAGCACCGCGGTGGCGCCGGTGGCGAGAACCGCCTCGGCGGCCGCGGCGCCGGCCTCCTCGACCGGCTGGTGCGGACCGAGGACGGTCAGCTCCGCACCGGCCGCGCGGGCGGTGGCCCCGGCGGCCCGGCGGATCTCCCGGTTGGTCCACGAGCCACGTGGCCCGGCCAGGTAGACCAGGTTGTCGTGGCCCAGGTCGAGCAGGTGCCGGACAGCCTGCCGTGCGCCGTGCCCGACATCCATGACCACCGCCGGAAGGCCGGTGATCATGCGGTTGATGACGACCAGCGGCACCTCACGGCGCAGCTGCTCTATCTGGTCGTCGCTCATCCGGGGACTGCACAGCAGGATCCCGTCGACCTGCTTGGCCAGGGCCTGGACCAGTTCGGCCTCGACGATCGGGTCCTCGTCGGTGTCGGCGACGAAGACGTGGTAGTCGCGCCGCCGGGCGTGGGTCTCGGCCGCCTTGATCAGAGGCGGGAAGAACGGGTTCGCGATATCGGCCACGATCAGGCCGATGTTGTGGGTACGTCCGGTGATCAGTGCCCGGGCCGCCCGGTTCGGGCGGTAACCGAGCTGCTCCGCGGTGGCCAGCACCCGGGAGCGGGTCTCGGGGTTGACCAGATGCGGTGCGGAAAAGGTGCGCGACACCGTGGAGATGTGCACGCCGGACGCCCGTGCGACGTCCCGGATCGTCACGGCCACGATGCCTCCTTGGAACGGTGATGTGACCCGGATCTCTCCGGTGGAAGCCATTAATGCAAACGGTTGCTGGCGTGTCAACGCCCTTCGATGTCGATCTTGTGGCGTGAGCGTAAACCAATCCACATAAAACTAGACATATATGGGCCGTCCATTGACTTGGGTCTCCCTCTGATCCCTAATCTGTTGCAAACGTTTGCCGAATGGAGGCGACGGAATGTCGTTGTCACCCCGCCGCCGGTATGCCCTCGTGGGCGCCGGCGCACGGGCCGGTCTCTTTCTCCGGGCACTCACCACCGACCACGCCGACGTGGCCGAACTGGTTGCCCTGGCCGATACGAACCCGGCCAGACCGGCTGTCCACAATGCCCGGCTCGAGGCGCTCGGTGCCGCGCCCGTCCCGGTCTACGACGCCGCGGACTTCACCGAGATGCTCAAGCGGGAGCAGGTGGACGTCGCCCTGGTCACGACCGTGGACCGGTATCACGACCACTACGTCGCGGCCGCGCTGGACGCGGGCTGCGACGCCATCACCGAAAAGCCGATGACCGTGGACGTGGCCGGCTGCCGGCGCATCCTGGACGCCCAGCGGCGTACCGGGCGCGACGTGCGGGTCACCTTCAACTACCGCTACAACCCGCTGCACGAGGCGGTGAAGCGGATCCTGGCCAGTGGTGAGATCGGCGAGCTCGGGTCGGTGCACTTCGAGTGGCTGCTCGACGTCCGGCACGGCGCCGACTACTTCCGCCGGTGGCACCGCGACAAGGCCAACTCCGGCGGCCTGCTGGTGCACAAGGCGAGTCACCACTTCGACCTGGTGAACTGGTGGCTCGACGACGAGCCGGAGCGGGTGTACGCGGCCGGCCGGCTCTTCTTCTACGGCGATCAGGGACGGCGGCACGGGTACGCCCGCGACTACGCGAGGGCGCACGGCGCCGCCACCGCCGAGGGCGACCCGTTCGCGTTGCGCCTCGCCGACGAGCCCGGCCTGCGCGAGCTCTACCTGGACGCGGAGAGCCACGACGGCTACCACCGGGACCAGAACGTCTTCGCCGGCGGGGTGTCCATCGAGGACGACATGGCGGTGCTGGTCCGCTACGCCGGTGGCCCGTCGATGAGCTACCACCTCACCGCGTACGCGCCGTGGGAGGGCTATCGGGTGATGTTCAACGGCAGCCGGGGCCGCCTCGAGCTGGAGGTGGTGGAGAGCGACCACGTCGCGCCCGCCGCGGCCGCCGGGGTCAAGGGCGAGCCGGGCGCGGAGTCCACCGCCGAGCGGGGATTCAAGCGCCTGCTGGTCCGGCCGTACTGGGCGCCGCCCCGGGAGGTGCGGGTGGAGGGGCTCAGCCGTGGCGGCCACGGCGGCGCCGACGTGCGGATGCTCGCCGATCTCATCCGTCCCGGCGATAACGTCGACCCACTGGGGCGTACGGCGGGAGCGGTCGACGGAGCCCGTGCCCTGCTGACCGGTCTGGCCGGCAACGAGTCCCTGGTCACCGGCGAGGCCGTACGCGTCAAAGACCTTCTTGATCTTTCCCCGAACCGCTAGGAGACCTTGGTGCCCGAAGAAGATCATCTCTTCCCCGCCGAGAACACCCAGCGCCAGATCGCCCGTGAGCTCTACCGGCACGCCCGCGACCTGCCGCTGATCAGCCCGCACGGCCACGTCGCACCGGCGCTGCTCGCCGACGACGAGCCGTTTCCCGACCCGGCCCGGCTCTTCGTGGTGCCCGACCACTACGTGACCCGGATGCTCGCCAGCCAGGGCATCCCGCCGGCCCGGCTCGGCGTGCCGAGCATCGACGGGACCGAGGTGGAGTCCGACGGCCGGACGATCTGGCGGCTGCTCGCCGCCAACTGGCACCTGTTCCGCGGCACGCCGTCGCGGCTGTGGACCGAGAAGGTCTTCGCCGAGGTGTTCGGCATCGACCAGCCGCTGAACGCGAAGACCGCCGACGAGATCTACGACGAGCTCGCCGACCGTCTGGCCGAGCCGGACTTCCGGCCACGCGCCCTGTTCACCCGGTTCAACATCGAGGTCCTGGCCACCACCGAGAGCCCGATCGACGACCTCTCCGCGCACGCCAAGCTCGCCGCCGACGGCTGGGGCGGCCCGGGCGGCCGGGTGATCACCACGTTCCGCCCGGACAACCTGGTCGACATGGACTGGGCCGGCTGGCGCGAGCGGGTCGCCACCCTGGGCGAACTGACCGGGCAGGACGTCGGCACGTTCCCCGGCTTCCTGTCCGCGCTGCGGGCCCGGCGCGAGGCGTTCATCGAGGCCGGTGCGACCAGTTCGGATCACGGCCACCCGACCGCGGCCACCGTGGTGCTGGACGACGCCGACGCGGCCGTGCTCTACCGCAAGGCACTCGGCGGCGGCACCGACGAGTGCGACGCCGAGGTGTTCCGGGCGCACATGCTCGTCGAGTTCGCCCGGATGTCGCTCGACGACGGCCTGGTCATGCAGCTGCACCCGGGCTCGGTGCGCAACCACAACCAGGCCCTGCACGCCAGGCACGGCCGCGACGTGGGCGGTGACATCCCCTCAGCCACCGAATACGTCCGCGCCCTGCGACCGCTGCTCGACCGGTACGGCGACGACCCGCGGCTGCGCGTCGTGCTCTACACCCTGGACGAGACCACGTTCACCCGGGAGCTCGCACCGCTGGCCGGCGGCTACGCCTCGCTCTACCTGGGCGCGCCGTGGTGGTTCCTGGACAGTCCGGAGGGGCTGCGCCGGTTCCGGGAGACGGTCACCGAGACGGCCGGTTTCTACAACACGTCCGGCTTCGTCGACGACACCCGGGCGTTCTGCTCCATCCCGGCCCGGCACGACGTGGCCCGCCGCGTCGACGCCGGTTTCCTGGCCCGGTTGGTCGCCGAGGGCCGGCTGCCGCTCGACGAGGCCGCCGAGACCATCGCCGACCTCGCGTACCACCTGCCGAAGAAGGTGTTCCGGTTGGACGGAGAGCAGCGGTGAGCGTCCGGATCACCGGGGTCGAGGTGCACGACGTGCGCTTCCCGACCGCGGCCGCCGGCGACGGATCGGATGCGATCAACCGGGGTGACTACTCGGCCACCTACGTCGAGCTGACCACCGACGCCGGGGTGACCGGCAGCGGGCTCACCTTCACCAACGGCCGCGGCAACGAGATCACCTGCGCCGCGGTCCGGGCCCTGGCACACCATGTCGCCGGCCGCACGGTCGAGGAGATCGAGGCCGATCAGGCCGGCTTCTCCCGGTCGATCACCGCCGACGTGCAGCTGCGCTGGCTGGGCCCGGAGAAGGGCGTCATCCACATGGCGGCCGGCGCGCTGATCAACGCGGTCTGGGACCTGCGGGCCCGGCTCGCCGGCAAGCCGATGTGGCGCTATCTGGCCGAGCTCCCGGCCGGCGAGATCGTCGCTTCGATCGACTTCCGGCACATCACCGACGCGCTCACCCCGGGCGAGGCCCGGGATCTGCTGGAGAAGAACGCGATCGGGTACGACGACCGCCTCGCCGAGCTGGAGCGGAACGGCTTCCCGGCGTACACGACCAGCGTCGGCTGGCTCGGCTACCCGGACGCCAAGGTGCGGGAGCTGACCCGGCGGGCGGTCGCCGACGGCTGGACCGCGGTCAAGATGAAGGTCGGCGGGCCGATCGAGGACGACGTACGGCGCGCCCGGATCATCCGCGACGAACTGCCCCCCGGTGCGCTGCTGATGATGGACGCGAACCAGGTGTGGGACGTCGACGAGGCGATCGAGGCGATGCGGCGGCTGGCGCCGTTCGACCCGTACTGGATCGAGGAGCCGACCCACGCCGACGACGTGCTGGGGCACGCCCGCGTCGCCCGCGCGGTGAACCCGGTCCGGGTCGCCACCGGCGAGGTCGCCGCCAACCGGGTGATCTTCAAGCAGATGCTCCAGGCCGGCGCTCTCCAGGTCTGCCAGGTGGACGCGTGCCGGGTCGGCGGCGTCAACGAGGTGCTCGCCATCCTGCTGCTCGCCGCCAAGTTCGGCGTGCCGGTCTGCCCGCACGCCGGCGGGGTCGGCCTCTGCGAGTACGTCCAGCACCTGGCGATCTTCGATTACCTGCGGGCCGGCCGGTCGCTGGACGGCCGCATGATCGAGTACGTCGACCACCTGCACGAGCACTTCACCGATCCGGTGACGGTCGTCGACGGCCGCTACCGGCTGCCGGTGAAACCCGGCTACAGCGTCGAGATGAAGCCCGGCTCGATCGCCGGATTCCGGTTCCCGGACGGGCCGGCATGGCGGTGACTCATCGGGTGGCTCTGATCGGTGCCGGCGGCCACGGGCTCTGGCACCGGCGCACGCTCCAGCGGCTCTCCGACCAGGGACGGATCGAGGTGGTGGGGCTCTGCGACCGGCAGCCGGTCGAGCCGCATCCGGACGCGCCGCTGACCGGCGTCGCGTTCTACACCGATCACACCGAACTGCTCCGGACGGCCCGGCCCGAGGTCGTCATCATCTGTACGCCGCCGCACACCCATCTGCGGATCGCCCTCGACGTCCTCGGTTCCGGTGCGGACCTGCTGCTGGAGAAGCCGCCGGTCATGTCGTCGGCGGAGCACGACAGCCTGGCGGAGGCCGTCGCCGCGACCGGCCGGCTCGTACAGGTCGGCTTCCAGGCCCTCGGGTCGGCGGCGCTCGCCGAGCTCCGCGCGGCCGCACCGGCCGGGCCGATCGGCGTGTCCGGGGCATGGTGGCGGCCGGACAGCTACTACCTGCGGGCACCGTGGGCCGGGCGGCGGGCCGTCGCCGGCCGGCCGGTCCTCGACGGCGCACTGGTCAACCCGTTCGCGCACGCGTTGATGCAGTCGCTGGTCATCGCGGACGGTTTCCAGCCGGCGCTGATGGAGCTGGAGCGTTACCGGTCACGCGCGATCGAGACCGACGACACCACGTTCCTGCGGCTGACCGGCGAGGACGGGCAGCGGATCACCGCCGCCGTCACCCTCGCGTCGGAGGTCTTCATCCGCGGGGAGATCCAGGTGGGCGAGGCCGTCCTCGAGTACCCGACCGACCGGCTGCGACTGCCGGGGGAGGCCGAGGCCCGTGAGGTGCCGGGCCGGGTGGGACTGCTGGAGAACCTGCTCGACCATCGGCGCGACTCCGGCGTACCCCTGATCGCTCCGCTGGAACGGACCCGGACCTTCACCGCGGTGGCCGAGGCCATCGTGGCCGCGCCGCCCCCGGCGGCGATCCCGCAGAACCTGCTGCGGCCACACCCGGACGGCGACGGCTACGTCGTGGCCGGCATCGATGAGCTCGTCCAGCGGGTGGCCTCCACCGGCCGCCTGCCGTCCGAGATCGGCACCGCCTGGGCGGAACAGCCGCACCGGGTGCCTCTGAGAAAGAAAGGAGTAACCCATGCGCAAGCTCAGCATCGCTGAACTCGAACCACATCATCGCGGCCCGCAGTTCACCAGCCCGCTGCCCGGCCACGTCGTTGAGAAGGGCGGCTTCCGGATCTACCCGGAACCGAACTTCCGCACCCACGACGAACCGGGACGGCACGTGCACACCGTGCCGGAGCTCTTCGTGATCGTGCAGGGGAGCGGGGCCATCGAGATCGAGGGCGCCGAGGTGGACAAGTTCACCGCCGGCGAGGCCGTGCTCTTCGAACCCGGTGAGGACCACCACCTGATCAGCCGGGGAACCGACCCGCTGGTCTTCGTCTGGCTGCACCTCGCACCGGAACCGGCTGAGTAGGCCGTTATGCGAACCGCTCTCGCCGCGACCGCCGGCCTCGTCCTCGCCGCCGGCATCGCCATCATTCCCGCCACCGCCTCCGCGGCGGTTCCCGCCGCGGCCCGTCAGGTGCTCCCCGCGAACGACGGGTGGGCGGCGGCCACCACCGGAACCACCGGCGGCGCCGCGGCCGACGACGCGCACGTCTTCGTCGTCCGCAACCGGGCCGAACTGGCCGCCGCGCTCGCCGGCGGCACCGATCCCACCCCGCGGATCGTCCTGGTCGCGGGCACCATCCGGGCCAACACCGACGACCAGAACCAGCCGCTGACGTGTGCTGATTACGCCGACCCGGCCTACAGCCTGGATCAGTACCTGGCGACCTACGAACCGGCCGTGTGGGGTCGTGCCGCCCGGCCCAGCGGTCCGCTCGAGGAGGCCCGGGTCCGGTCGGCGCGCAACCAGGCGGCCCGGATCAACCTGCGGGTGGGCGCGAACACCACGATCTTCGGCCTGCCGAACGCCCGGTTGGTCGGAGCGAACCTGCTGATCCAGAACGTGGACAACGTGATCGTGCGGAACCTGCGCCTGGAGGACGCCGCCGACTGCTTCCCGGCCTGGGACCCGACCGACGGCTCGGCCGGCAACTGGAACTCGGCGTACGACCTGGTCACGGTGACCGGGTCGACGCACGTGTGGGCCGACCACAACACCTTCAGCGACGGCAACAACGTCGACGCGAGCCAGCCGCTGTACTTCGGGCGGCCGTACCAGGTGCACGACGGGGCGCTCGACGTCATCCGCGCCTCCGACCTGGTCACCATCTCGTACAACGTGTTCCAGGAGCACGACAAGACGATGCTGATCGGCTCGTCGAACACGGTCGGCGCGGATGTCGGCAAGCTGCGGGTCACCGTGCACCACAACAAGTTCGCGAACGTCGGGCAGCGGGTGCCGCGGGTCCGGTTCGGCCAGGTGGACGTCTACAACAACTACTACTACCTGACCGATGAGGACGCGTACTCGTACTCGTGGGGCGTCGGGGTCTACTCGGCGATCTACGCGGAGAACAACTTCCTGCTGCGCAGCGCGGACCTCGCCCTGGACGACTTCGTCTACGACTGGGGCGGCACCGCGATGACCGAGATCGGCACGCTGACCCGGGTCGGCACCGGGCCGGTCGAGCCGGTCAGCCTGCTCGGTGAGTACAACGCCACGCACGACCCGGACCTGGGCACCGACGCCGGCTGGACGCCGGTGCTGCGGCCCGGATCGGTCACCCCGGCCGCGCAGGTGCCGGCGGTCGTGAACGCTCAGGCCGGCGCCGGAAAGGTGTAGCCGAAAGCGGCCCACTCCGGCAGCCGGGGTGGGCCGCCGCAATTTTGTGAGAATTGCTCGCCGAACGTCGTCGATCTCTGTATATCGAACCGTTGTAAACGTGCTTCTGCTGCTCCGACGTGGCTTTCCGGCCCCTTGTGAATCGAGGGGTCGTGCCGGGTTGAATGCGCTGTGTACGGTGCGGAACGGCCTGCCGGAAACTCTGAATGATAGGTGCCGGATCTGTGACCGTGAGTCCCCTGCGCCCCGGTGATCCCCAGCGAATCGGCACTTATCGTCTCCTCGGCCGCCTCGGTGAGGGTGGGATGGGCTCGGTCTTTCTCGGACAGAGCGAGATCGGCCGCCGCGTCGCGGTGAAGGTCGTCCGGCCCGAGCTGTCGTCCGACCCGGAGTTCCGGGCCCGCTTCCGCGGCGAGGTGGAGCGGGCCCGGCAGGTGCCGCCGTTCTGCACCGCCGAGGTCCTCGACGCGGACGCGGACGCCGACCACCCGTACCTGGTGGTCGAGCTGGTCGACGGGCCGAGCCTGGCCGAGGTCGTCGGGGAACGCGGCCCGCTGACCGGCGGCAGCCTGCACAACGTGGCGATCGGCGTGGCCACGGCACTGGTCGCGATCCACGACGCCGGCGTCGTGCACCGCGACCTCAAGCCGGCCAACGTGCTCTTCGACCTCGCCGCCCCGAAGGTCATCGACTTCGGGATCGCCAAGGGGGTCGGCAGCGTCGACCAGCACACCGAACCCGGCCAGGTGGTGGGCACGATCGCCTACATGGGACCGGAGCGGTTCGACGTGGCGACCTCGCGGAGCGTGGGGCCGGCCACCGACATCTTCGCCTGGGGCGCGATCGTCATGTACGCCGCCACCGGCCGGACCCCGTACAGCTGGGACGACATGATCGGCGCCGCGGCCGGCCTGCGGCTGCCCGAGCCGGACCTGGCCGGACTGCCGCATCCGCTGCGCGAGCTGGTCCGGATCGCCCTGCGAGCCGACCCGGCGGCCCGGCCCACCGCGCACGAACTCCTGGACCGCCTCCTGCGTGCCGGCGCCGCGGGCAATCCGCAGGTGCGGGCAGGACTGGCCGGCCGGCCCGAACTCCGCCGGGCGGCCGCCGCGGTACGTCACACGGTCCGGATGGTCATCCCGCAGCGAGCCGGCGGCCCGTCTCCGGAATGCCGGGCTCCGGGGCGCCGGGCTCCCGGCCGCCGGGCCCGGAATCGCCCGGCCGGCACCGGTGTGCTGGCAGCCTTGGTCGCGCTCGGCACCAGCATCAGCCTCTTCGCCGCGCTGCCGGCGGGGGATCGCCCGACCGGGCCGCGGCCCGCGCCACCGGTCAGCAGCCTGTCCCTGGGCGACCGCGGCGAACGGGCCTCCGGACCCGCCAGCCGGGACGAGCAGCGCCCGACGTGCGCCCTCGCCGGTCCGCTGGAGCTACGGCCCGAACTGCCCGCGGTGGCCGCCTGCCCGCCGGCCACCGTCGAGGGCGGCTGGTCGGTCGGCGCACGGTTCGCTCTGGCCGCCCGGGAGGCGTGCGCGCTGATCCGGGTGCGGTCGGATGCGGGTGCCTACCGGGTCACCGTCTGCGACGACCGCGCCCTGCTGGAGGCCGAGACCGGCCGGCTGGTGCGGATGCTCGCCTTCCAGTCGCTGCGGGCGCCCGCGGACCCGGCCGCGTGGCGTGACCTGACGGTGCGGGCCGACGGGAGGGACCTCGAGGTGACCCTCGACGGGCGGCGGGTGCTCACCGCGCCGGTCGCGATCGCACCGGTTCGCGGAGCGGTGGTGCTCGGCATGACGGCCGGCGCCGGGACGGTTGCCGGGCAGACCGTGGTGACCTTCGCCGAGGTCGCGGTCGAGCCGGTCTGAACCGGCCACAATGGTTTGCTGACCTGCGGACATGCGCAGGCGAGCGCACGGATAGCGCTGATCGCTAACGGACAGGTTTCTTAAGAGGACAGCCCCTCGAGTCTTAAGTTTGGCTTTATTTCGATCCGCTGTGGGAGCGTTCCCGTACGGACCGGGTGAGAACGCGGTTCGAAAGGAAGGCACGCAGATGAAGCGCTACCGGAGCTACCGGAACAACGGGGGAACGAACATGCGGCGCTGGCGGGTGGCCGGCGTGGCGGGCGTCGCGGTGGCCCTGGTGGGTGTGGGACTCGGCGTCGCGGCCGCGGCCGACGAGGCGGTGCCCACGGTGAACTGCCCGACCGTCGCCGACAAGCTGCCGGCCGTCCCGGCCTCCGCGCAGGCCGAGGTCACCAGCAACCTGGCCCAGCTGAACAAGCAGATCCAGGAGGCGAACGCCCGGATCGCGAGCTCGGTCGGCCAGGGCGGGCCGAACTTCATCAACAACGCGATCCTCGGGCCGCTGAAGGACAAGCGGTTCGCGGCGATCAACCGGATGGAGACGGCGATCGGGCGGGCCGCGGCCAAGCCGGATCTGAACGCCGAAGGTCTCGCGCCCTGCTCGCTGAACGAGAACGGCGGCGGCGAGGCGGCACCGGAGCCGACCGTGGCACCCACCAACGGCGGCGGCAACGCCGGCGGCGGGAACAATGGCGGTGGTAACGACGGCGGGGACGCGCTGCCGACCGTGAACTGCCCGACCGTGGCGGACAAGCTGCCGGCCGTACCGGCGTCCGCGCAGGCCGAGATCCAGCGCAACCTGGCCCTGCTGAACACGCAGATCCAGGAGGCGAACACCCGGATCCGCAACACCGTGGGCCAGGGCGGGCCGAACTTCATCAACAACGCGATCCTGGGGCCGCTGAAGGACAAGCGGTTCGCGGCGATCAACCGGATGGAGACGGCGATCGGGCGGGCCGCGGCCAAGCCGGATCTGAACGCCGAAGGTCTCGCGCCCTGCTCGCTGAACGAGAACGGCGGCGGCGAGGCGGCACCCGAGCCGACCGCGGTCGCCACCGCGAACCCGGACGACGTCGCGGCGAACCTGCCGACCGTCAACTGCCCGCAGGTGAACATCACCGTGGCGATCCCTGCCTCCGCGCAGGCCGAGATCGACCGCAACCTGGCTCTGCTCCAGACCCAGATCCAGGAGGCGAACAACCGGATCCGCAACACGGTCGGCCAGGGCGGCCCGAACTTCATCCAGAACGCGATCCTCGGCCCGCTGGAGGGCAAGCGGTTCGCCGCGATCAACCGGATGGAGACGGCGATCGGCCGGGCCGCGGCCAAGCCGAACCTCAACGCCGAAGGCCTCGCGCCCTGCTCGCTCAACCAGTGAGAGCGCGCGCTGCCCGGCGCCGGGTCCCCCCGAACCCGCCGGCGCCGGGCAGCGTGTGAACCGTACGAATCTCGAAATCGGCCCGGCCGTCCCACGGCCGGGCCGATTCGTGTGCGCCGCCACCCGGTGGGCTATCGGATAGTGCTATCCGATAGCCTCCGGGCTCGCTTTGTGGCACGCGCGCCTCCACGGCGACGTAACAGAGGCGTGGTAGAAAACCCGCCAGCACGAGTCGCCGTCGAGAGGGAGCCGCTGTGCCGTTCGCCCGCACCGTGACAGGTGCCGTCAGGTCCGGCGCCAGCGTGGTGGTCTATCTGCCGGTGAGTCTGCGCTCCCGGCTCCGCGCCCACGCCGCCGCGACCGGGCGGTCGCACACCCAGCTCGTCTTCGACGCGCTCAATGCCACCCACGACCGGTTCGCCGACCTGGTCACGGCGCACGGCCCGGCGGCGGCGGTCGCCGACGGGATCTTCGTGGCGCAGCGTACGGGTCGCCGGCAGCACTCCGAGGATCAGGTGCAGGTGTCGATCCGGCCGAATCCCGCGAACCTCGCCGTCATCGACGACCTCGCCGCCCGGCACACCACCGGCAACCGCTCCGCGTTGATCGCGACCGCGCTCGACGAGTTCCTCCCCGCCGTGTCGAAAGGCGTACCCGCGTGAAGCAGCTCAATGAACTGATCGCGGACTTCTGGCAGGACTACGCCGCCCTGCTGCTGCTCGGCGCCGGCCTGGTCGGCGTGTTCTCGCTCCTCGGGCTGGGCATCTGGGCCAGACGGTCGAAGAAGCCGCTGCGCCCGATCGCCCTGGCCGTCAGCATGAACCTGGCCTTGCTGCTCAACGCCGAGGGCATGTGGGTGATCGCGATCGACCAGCTGAAACTGCCGAAGATCTTCGCGGTCCTGGTCTTCGCGGTCTTCGAGATCTGCTTCCTGACCGCGACGTCGCTGGCCGCCGAGCAGTACCGGCGTACCACGGTCTACGGCCCGGACGGCAAGATCGTCACTCCTGGTCACCCCGGGTCGATGCTCTACATCGCCGCCCTGATCGCGGCGCTCTCCGGCATCATCGTGGCCAGCAACGCCGTCACCGGCACCGAGAAGCTGCTGCGGCTCGCCGTACCGTGCGTGATCTTCTTGATGTGGTGGGCGGCGCTCACCGCCGCCGGGCAGCGGGTGCGGCGCGGCCGCTTCGCCTACAGCCCGCGCCGGCTCGCCGAGCGCTGGGGATGGCTCATCCCGGACGACGACCCCGATCTGGTACGGATGGCCGCCGACCGCCAGGTGCGCCGGATGATCGTCAACCACCACCGGGTCAGCAGCGGTCGCTGGCCCAGGGCCTGGTGGCGGTCCCGGTTGCTGAAGGACGCTCGCACCGCCGGCGAGCCGGTGGTTCATGACGTGGTCGAGCAGCTTGCCCGCATCCAGCGCGTCATGGACCTGCTGATCCCGGGCGGCGCGCCGGGCGCCGGCCAGGCGCCTGCGCTGCTTGCGGCCGCCGATCCGCTCGTCCCGCCCGCTGCGGCCCTCTCCGCCCCGGCGGTGCCGGCCTTCTCCCCGGTCGCGTCGGCCCCGGTCGCGGCTGAGCCCGCTTCGGTCTCCGCCGTGCCCGCCTCGGTTCCGGTCGCGTCGGTTCCGGTCGCGGCCGTGCCCGCTTCGGTCTCCGCCGTGCCCGCGTCGGTCCCGGCCACGTCCGCGTCGGTTCCGGCCGGGCCCGCGTCGGTTCCGGCAGCGTCCGCCTCGGTCCCCGTCACGTCCGCGTCGGTTCCGGCCGGGCCCGCGTCGGTTCCGGCAGCGTCCGCCTCGGTCCCCGTCACGTCCGCGTCGGTTCCGGCCGGGCCCGCGTCGGTTCCGGCAGCGTCCGCCTCGGTCCCCGCCGCGCCGGCCTCGGTTCCAGCCGCGTCCGCTGCGGCGGGCCCGGCGTCGGCCGGCCTGAGCGCGCCGGACCGGAGCGCCCCCGCGGTGCAGCCCGTCCAGTTCGTGCAGCCGGTGGAGACCGATCCCGTGCCGCTGGACGCGGTGCCCGAGGTGCCCACACCGCGCCGGTCACCCGAGGAGGAGGTCCAGCCCACGGCGGTGGTGCCGGTCTCGCCGGCCCCGGCGATCCCGGCCTGGGCCTCCACGCCCACCGGTTCCCGCCCGGCGGTCAGCATCCCCGGGTCGCCCTGGTGGCGGCTGGCCGTGCAGAACCTGAGCCGCCACCTGGCCACCGAGACGAGCCCCGAGGAACTGCTGGAGATGAGCTATCTCCAGGTCACCGAGCTCGCCCGGACCCTGGCGCCGCGGGTGCCCGAGCTCGGTGACGGTGTCGTCCGCGCCTTCGTCATCGACTACGTGCGGGAGCTCAGCGGCGAGCACGGTGAGGCGGCGTACCCGTGGCGTGATCTTCTCCCGCAGCCGGCCGTCGCTCCGAAGGGCTCGCCCGCGTGGCTGGCCGGCCTGGAGGCGCTGCGCGGCGCCCTGGAGGAGGAGCTCGGGCAGGGCGAGTTCCCGCGTGATCCGCGCGAGCTCGCGGAGCTGCTCGCCCCCAGCGCGCCCCGCCTCGACGACCTGACGATCCGCGGGTTCGTCACCGACTACTTGCAGGCGCTCGGTGGCCAGTCCGGACCGGGAGCGGCCGAGGAGTGGCAGCACCTGCTGCCCCGCCCGCAGGGTGGCCGGGGCGCCAGCGACGAGGAGATCCTCGAGGTCTACGGCCGGCAGCTGGACGAGATCCTGCGTGCCACCGGCCGGCTGAGCCGGTACCGCGTGCAGTCCCTCACCGGCGTGAAGAGCCGGGTCCAGGCCGACCGGATCAAGGCCACCGTGGAGGAGCGGGTCGCCGCGCCGGCGTGACGTCAGGACCGGTACGCGTGCCCGTAGTGGTGCGGGTGCCGCCGCGCCACTCCTCATCGGTTGCCAGCACGCGGTAGATCCTGCCCGGTCAGGCCCCGGCGATCCAGACGTCGCGGTTGCTGATCACGGTCAGGTCGTCGCGCCCGGCCAGGCCGCCGTGCAGCAGGCCGTCCAGAGTGGCCTGGTCCCCGGCCGAGAGCCGGTCGGCGAGCGAGTGCCGGAAGCGGCGCAGCGTGGCCTCCGCGTAGCGCACGGCCTCGTGCGGCAGGGGCGCCACCCGCTCGACGGTGAGGACGTGCTGGTCGTGGACGGTGAAACCGGCGGCCTTGAGACGGGCCGTCCAATCCGAGCCGATGTGCGGCAGGTGCTCGGCACGGGCCTCGGCGTGCGCGGCGTGCAGGCGGTCCTCCAGGCCGTCGCCGAAGCCCGCGGGCAGGAAGTTCGGCATGCGCTCCATCTCCACCAGCACCAGCAGGCCGCCCGGGCGCAGGGCGGCCCGGACGTCACGCAGCACCCGGTCCGGGTCGGTCATGTGGTGCATCGAGGACGACGCCCACACCAGGTCGGCGGGACCCAGGCCGGGCCAGCCGGCGTCGAGGTCGGCCCGCACCGGCCGGATCCGCCCGGCCAGGCCGTGCCGGCCGGCGGCGGCGGCGAGGTGCCGCTGCAGATCCTCCGAGGTGTCGACCGCGGTCACCGTCGCCTCCGGGAAACGCCGCAGCAGGGCGAACGACCCCGTGCCGGTCCCGCTGCCGACGTCGATGATGTCCCGCACCACAGTCGTGGCCAGCTCGGCGATGCGGGCGGTGAGTGCGTCGATCTCCGCACTGGCGACCTCGGCGTCCAGGTCGAGCATCTCCGTCATGTCGTGGTCGCCGTCGTGTCCGTGGCCGTGCCCGGGGTGGTGGTGAGGTGCGTGTTCGGATGCCATGCGTCCGACTGTACGAGCATCTTGCGGCAAGCGCATACAATCTTGCGTATGACGCAAGACGCTGAGATGGACGCTCTCGTCCGGGCCCGGATCCGCGGGCTGCGGCTGGCGAAGGGCTGGTCGCTCGACGACCTGGCGGCCCGCTGCTACCTGAGCCCGTCCACGCTGAGCCGGATCGAGACCGGCCACCGCCGCATCGGGCTGGACCAGCTGACCGCGATCGCTCGCGCCCTCGGCGCCAGCCTCGACTCCCTGGTCGAGACCGCCGGCGAGGAGGTGGTGATCAAGCCGCACCATCAGCCGGAGCGGGGGATCACCACCTGGGTGCTCGACCACGAGCCCGGCGGCAAGGGCATGACGGTCGCACGGATGCGGATCACCCGGCCGGCGTCCCGGGACCCCGAGGCGATGGGTGTGCACCCCGGCCGCGACTGGTTCACCGTCCTGTCCGGCCGGATCGAGCTGCTGCTCGGCGAGCGGACCATCATCGTCGAGGCCGGCCAGGCAGCCGCCTTCTCCACGATGACCCCGCACGCCTTCGGCGCCCTGGGCGGCCCGGCCGAGGTGATCACCATCCTCGACCACGACGGCGAGCGGACCCACCTCACCGCGTGACTGGTGGCGCGCAGCTCTCCCGCCAGACGATGGTGGCCTCGGCAGGCTCGGCCCGCGGCCCGGGATCGTCGCCCAGCGCGAGCGCCATGGCGCGCTCGCCCATCTCCACGAGCGGAAGCCGGACGGTGGTCAGCGAGGGTGTGACGTCGCGGGCGATCGGCATGTCGTCGAAGCCGGTGACCGAGATGTCGTCGGGGACGCGCACGCCGCGCTCGCGCAGGGCGGCGAGGGCGCCGACGGCCATCGAGTCGTTCAGGGCGACCAGGGCGGTGATGCCCGGCTCGGCTTCGATCAACGAGGCGGCGGCCGCGGCGCCGCCGTCGCGGGTGAAGTCGGTGTAGAGGACGCGCGACGCCGGTAGCTCGACGCCGAGTTCGCCGGCGGCCCGGCAGAAGCCGGTGAGGCGGTCGGTGGTGGTGGTCAGCCCGCGCGGGCCGGCGATCACCGCGACCCGGCGGTGGCCGAGGCCGAGCAGGCGCAGGCCGAGGGCGTACGCGCCGTCCTCGTTCGCGGGCAGCACCGCACTGCCCACCAGGCGGTGCCGGCCGATCACCGCGACCCGGCCGCCGGCCTGCTGGTACGCCCCCAGCTCGGCGTTGAGCCGCTCGGTGAACGCGTCGTCGTGGTAGCCGGAGCCGGCCAGGATCAGCGCGTGCACCTGCTGGGCCCGCAGCAGCGCGACGTACGCCAGCTCGCGCTCCGGCTCCCGGTAGCTGTTGCAGATCACCAGGAGCCGGTCGTGCGCGCCCGCCTGGCGTTGCAGCCCGCGGGTGATCTCGGCGAAGTACGGGTCGGAGACGTCGTGCACGATCACCCCGACCGCCGACTTGCGGGGCCGGGCGACGTGCTGGGCGTGTGCGTTCGGCACGTAGTGCAGCTGCGCGACAGCGGCCAGGACCCGCTCGCGCAGGTCGTCGTTGACCCGTTTGGAACTGTCGTTGATCACGCGGGAGACGGTTGCCGGGGAGACCCCGGCGAGCCGGGCCACATCTGCGAGGGTGACCGCCATCGGCACAGTCTAGTGAAGATCGGCTCCGAGCAGGGTGACGGTGTCGACGACCCGGTTGGCGAAGCCCCACTCGTTGTCGTACCAGGCCACGGCCTTGACCAACCGGCCCTGCGCGGTGGTCAGCAGCGAGTCGAAGATCGACGATGCCGGGTTGCCGGTGATGTCGGTGGAGACCAGTGGATCGGTGGAGAACTCCAGGATGCCGCGCAGCGGTCCGGCCGCGGCGGCCTCGAACGCGCTGTTCACCTCCTCGGCCGTGACCTCGCGCTCGACCAGCGCGTTCAGCTCCACCAGGGAGCCGACCGGGACCGGGACGCGTACCGAGTAGCCGCGCAGCCGGCCGTCCAGGCGGGGCAGCACGGCGCCGATCGCGGTGGCCGCGCCGGTGGTGGTGGGCGCGATGTTGAGCGCGGCGGCGCGAGCGCGCCGCAGGTCCCGGTGCGGGCCGTCCTGAAGGTTCTGCTCCTGGGTGTACGCGTGAATCGTCGTCATCGATCCCGCCTCGATCCCGGCCAGGTCGTCGAGGACCGAGGCCACCGGCGCCAGCCCGTTCGTGGTGCAGGACGCGTTGGAGACCACGTCGTGCCGGGCCGGGTCGTAGTCGCCGTGGTTCAGCCCGTACGCGATGGTGATGTCCGCACCCTTCGACGGCGCGCTGACCAGCACCTTGCGGGCACCGGCGGCGAGGTGTGCCCGGGCGTCCGCGGCGGCGGTGAACCGGCCGGTGGCCTCCAGCGCCACGTCCACGCCGATGTCCTTCCAGCGCAGCTTCGCCGGGTCCCGCTCGGCCGACACCTCGATCCGGTGGCCGTCCACGAGCAGGTGGCCGTCGTGCGCCTCGACCCGCCGCCCGAACCGGCCCAGCGTGCTGTCGTAGCGCAGCAGGTGTGCCAGAGTCCGCGGGTCGGCCAGGTCGTTCACGGCGACGATCTCGACGTCGGCGCCGCGGTCCAGGGCCGCCCGGAAGACGTTGCGCCCGATGCGGCCGAATCCGTTGATTGCTACCCGTGTCGTCATGAATCTCACTTTGCTGTGCCGGCCGCCGGCCCGGCAGGTGGTGCGGCGCCAGTCCGCGCAAGGTTTCCGCCACCGAAGGTCCGGCGGTACTCGCTGGGCGAGGTGCCGAGGATCCGCTGGAAGTGCATCCGCAGGTTGGCGCCGGTGCCGACACCGACCCGGGTGGCCACCTGGTCCACCCCGAGAGTGGTGCTCTCCAGCAGTTCCCGGGCCAGGTCGACGCGGGCGCGCAGGATCCACTGCATCGGCGTGTACCCGGTGTCCTCGACGAACCGCCGCCCGAACGTACGGGCCGAGACGCGGGCGTGCCGGGCCAGCATCTCCACGGTGAGCGGCTCCTCCAGGTGCCGCATGGCCCACTCCCGGGTGGCCGCGAACACCTCGCCGAGCGGCTCCGGGATCGTCCGGGGCACGTACTGCGACTGCCCGCCGCTGCGGTACGGGGCCGCGACCATCACCCGCGCCACCGCGTTCGACGCCTGCACCCCGTGGTCGGTGCGGACCAGGTGCAGGCAGATGTCGATGCCGGCGGCCACCCCGGCCGAGGTCAGCACCTGTCCCTCGTCGACGAACAGCACACCACCGTCGACCCGCACCTTCGGGTACTCCCGGGCCAGCACCGGTGCCAGCAGCCAGTGCGTGGTGGCCCGCAGCCCGTCCAGCAGGCCCGCCGCGGCCAGGGCGAACGCCCCGCCGCAGATGGAGACCATGCGCGCGCCCCGGAACGCGGCGTCCCGCAGAGCGTCGAGGATCCGCGGGTCCAGCGGGCCCGCCGGGTTCTGGAAGCCCGGGACGATGACGGTGTCCGCCTCGGCCAGTGCCTCGATGCCGGCCTCGACCACGAAACCCAGTCCGTCGCGCCCGGCCACCGGGCCCGCCTCCAGCGAGCAGGGCCGCAACTCGTAGCCCAGGCCGTGGCGGGGTGCGAAGACCTGTGCCGGGATGCCGACGTCGA
Organism: Actinoplanes aureus; assembly: GCF_015704865.1. Classification (GTDB taxonomy): domain Bacteria; phylum Actinomycetota; class Actinomycetes; order Mycobacteriales; family Micromonosporaceae; genus Actinoplanes; species Actinoplanes aureus. The sequence continues at coordinate 397,765 of NZ_JADQTO010000006.1, forward strand.
GGGGAGCGGCGCCGGGCAGCACCAGTACCGCGATCTTGTGTCCGTCCACGACATCGACTCTGCCCGGTCTCCGGCGGGCACGGAACTGGCGGCCGGGACGTTGTCCGCAAGGATTCGGCCAAGTGTCGGCGGGGACAGGGGCGACCGGCCGGAACCGGGCGGACTACTCTTCTCGCGGGTGCGTGTGGCCACGCGGAAAGGACGGCCGGCGATGAGGGAGGACCGGAGCCGCTCGACAGGGCGGCCGACGCTGGAGGAGGTCGCGGCCCGGGCCGGGGTCGGCCGCGGGACGGTGTCCCGCGTCGTCAACGGGTCGGCGCAGGTCAGCCCCAAGGCGCGGCAGGCGGTTCAGGACGCGATCGACGCCCTGGGCTACGTGCCGAACCGTGCCGCGCGGGCGCTCGTCACGCAGCGAACCGATTCGATCGCCCTGGTCGTCTTCGAGTCGGGGGAGCGGTTCTTCGCCGAGCCGTTCTTCGGCCGCATCGTCCAGTCGGTCTCGTCCGTGCTGGTGGCGCGGAACCTGCAGATGGTTCTGATGATCGCCCAGGCCCCGGAGGAGCGGCGCCAGCTGGAGGGCTACCTGACCCGCCAGCACGTCGACGGTGCCCTGCTGCTCTCGCTGCACGGTGACGATCCGCTGCCCGCCCAGCTGGAGGAGCGTGGCGTCCCGACCGTGCGGGTGGGCCGCCCGGTGCACCCGGAGCCGGTCAGCTACGTCGACGCGGACAACCGCGGCGGCGCCCGGGCCGCCGTCTCCTACCTGCGCGACCAGGGCCGCCGGTGCATCGCGACGATCACCGGCCCGCTGGACATGGCCGCGGGTATCGCGCGGTACGACGGATACCGCGACGTGGTCGGCGAGGGCCCGGCCGCCCGCGGTGACTTCGGCGAGCTGAGCGGCGCCACCGCGATGGAGTGGCTGCTCACCCAGCACCCGCAGATCGACGCGGTGTTCGCCGCCTCGGACATGATGGCGGCCGGCGCGCTGCGCGTGCTGCGCCGCGCGGGCCGGCGGGTGCCGCAGGACGTGGCCGTCATCGGCTTCGACGACTCCGGCATCGCCCGGCACACCGATCCGCCGCTGACCAGCGTCTACCAGCCGATCGAGCAGATGGGCCAGGAGATGGTGCGGCTGCTGCTCGCCAAGCTCGACGGAGACGAGCCGGTCGAGCACGAGACCGTCCTGCCGACCCGGCTGATCCTGCGCGGCTCGGCCTGATCGTCCGGCCGTCTGAGCGTCAGGCCCCGCTGACGTCCCGCAGGTCTTCCAGGCGGGACTGGAGCACCGACGCCTGGGCCTCGGTCAGCGCACCCTCGCCGAGCCGCTGCCGTACCTTGCTGCTGAGCTGATCCACCTGGTCGCTCACGTCCACGTCGCTGACGTCGATCTGGCGCAGCAGGTTCATCAGGTCCAGGGCGACGTCCGGGCGGATCTCGCCGCGTTCCTCGCCGCGCTCCACGGCCGCGCGGACCCGGCCGAGCGCGGCGTCCACTGTGAGTGTGGCGGTGGGCGTGGCCTCGGTGGTGATCGCCGGCGGCGGCTGCGGCGCCGCGGTGGTCGCCGACGGCGCGGCCGACGGGGTCCCGACCGGCGGCTGGGCGGTCTCCTCGTCACCGCCGTCCGGCCCGCCGACCGTGTTGATCAGGAGAACGAAGGCGGCGACGACCAGGGCCAGGCCGGCGACCGCGCCGAGGCGGCCCGCTGTCCGGTTGCGCCGGCCCGTCGCCGGGATGACCCGGGCCAGGCCGGTCGGGGGTGGCTCGGGCAGCGGGATGGTGCTGCGGGCCGGCGTGGACGGGATCAGGCGGGCCAGCGCCTTGCGGGCGTCGGCGGCCGAGGGCCGGCGGTACGGGTCGTCGTCGAGGCACCGGTAGATCAGGTCGCGCAGCCCGGCCGGCAGCCCGTCGGGAAGCCGGGACGGGCCGGTCGCCTGTGCCGCGGCCAGCTCCTCCCAGGTGTCCACACAGTACGGCGGCTCACCGGCGACCATCTCGAACAGCAGCACGCCCAGTCCGTACAGGTCGGTGGCGGGTTCGGCGGGCTTGCCGTCGAGCCGTTCCGGTGCCGCGTACGCCGGGGTGCCGAACGTGGCGCCGGTGTCGTCGTCGTCGGGCTCGCCGGCGGCCGCGCTGATCCCGAAGTCGAGCAGCTTGACGCCGTCCGGGCAGAGCATGACGTTGCCCGGCTTGATGTCGCGGTGCACGACCCCGGCCGCGTGCGCGGCGGCGAGTGCGGCGGCGACGGCGGTGCCGATCGAGACCGCCTCGCCCCACGGCATCGGCCCCTCGACCAGGCGGGCCGCCACGGTCTCGCCGCTGAGCAGCTCCATCACCACGAACGGCGCGACCGAGCCGTCCGGGCGGACCGCCTCGCGGTAGTCGTGCACCGCGGCGATGCCGGGATGCGACAGGCGGGCCGCGAGGCGGGCCTCCCGCCAGGCCAGATGCGCGGCCCGGGTGTCGCCGGCGGGCAGCTTGACCGCCACCGGGCGGTCCAGCAACTCGTCCACGGCTCGCCAGACCTGCGCCATGCCGCCGGTTTCGAGCAGCGTGACGAGGCGGTACCGCGAAGCCAGAAGGACGCCCGAAGCCGGCCAAACATCGTGCATGCGAGGACATTCACGCAAGTCAGCCGGGCATGTCAACTCCTGCGCGCGCGGCGGGCGTCGCATCTCACCGTGAGGGCAGGCGGAACCCGCCGGTGAGCGGCACTATTCGTGAAAAGTCGGCAACCCATTCGCAACCCGGGACACAACCGTCTCGAACCCGCGAATCACCAAGATGGGAACTCCCCCGAGGTTTGAGGAGTTCCGAATGCGCATGCGCCGTACCGCCGTCGCGGTCGCCATGATCGTGGCCGTCACCGTCCCCGCAGTCAGCACCGGCGTGGCCGCGTCCGCCAAGCCGGGCTCGTCGGCCTCCGCCGTGAAGAAGGCACCGGCCAAGAAGGCTCCCGCCAAGAAGGCACCGGCCAAGACCCCGGCCAAGACCCCGGCCAAGAAGCCGTCCCCGTCGCCGACGAAGAGCTCGGGCAAGAAGGTCAAGGTCGCGTTCGCCGCCAACGGTACGGTCACCGCCGTCGACGCGGCCAAGGGCACGATCAAGGTCGCCGTGACCGCCGGCACCAAGGACGTGAAGGGCAAGACGGTGACGATCACCGTGCCGTCGAGTGTCCGGATCCTGCTGAACGGCAAGAGCGTCAAGGTGGGCGGGCTGAGCGCCGGCAACCGGGTCACGGTGACCGGCACCCGGATCGACAGCGCCTACACCGCCGCCAAGGTCCAGGCCACCGGCAAGACCGCCAAGCCCTCGCCCAGCCCGTCGGTGACGCCGACCAGTTCCCCGTCGGCCGCGCCCACCCAGTCGCCCTCGCCGTCCCCGTCCTCGTCGGCGCCGGCCGCCGAGCCGACGGTCGAGCCGACCACCGACCCCACCGCGGAGCCCGACCCCACCGCGGAGCCCGACCCCGCCGCGGAGCCGGCGCCCATCGAGGAGCCCGGGGCGTAAGTCCTCCAGGCCGACCGGCCCGCCCACCGCCATGACGAGCGGGCGGGCCGGTCGCCGTGCTCAGTCCACGGTCGGCGGCAGCGTGCGTGCGGCCTCACGCAGTTCGGCGGCCGCCTCGGTGTACGGATTGAAGGTGTACGCCCGCGCCGGAGTCCCCGGCACCGTGAAGTACGCGGTGGCGAGCCGGGCCGGGTCCGTGGCGATCTCGCCGCGGGCCACCGTGTCGTTGCCGTCGTCCCAGCCCCACGGCGCGTTCGCCGAGTTCACCCCGCACGACCAGGTGCCGGTGCCGCAGCCGCCGCTGGCGTCCCCGGCGAAGGTGCCGAGGGCGGCGAACAGGTTGCTGTTCTCGCGCTGCGCCCACAGGCCGCCGGCGGCGAAGACGTCGACCAGCCGGTACCGCACGTCCCGGTCGTTCGCCCCGGACGGCGACTCGGCCACCGTCGACGGGTAGTAGACGATGCCGTCGCCGTTGATCGTGTACTGCGGGTACGCCTTCAGCCCGTGCCCCTTCGCCTCCTGCGCGGTGACCGGGTGCTGGAACGAGTCGTGCGGCGACGGCTGGAGCCGCAGCGTGCCGTCCACCGTCTCGGAGCCGCCGGTCCAGGTGCTGCCGGCCGGCGTGTACGAGTAGAAGTCGCTGTGCGCCACCGTCACCGCCGCCCGCAGCGCCCCGTGGTCCGACCCGTCCCGCTCGACCACGAGCAGTACGCCCTCGCCGTCGTTCTCGTGCTCGGTCTCGAAGAACGGGTGGTCCACCCAGTCCCGCGGGTGGAAGAAGAAGTACGTCAGGTACCAGTGGGTCGCGGTCTCGGCCACCGAGTAGTAGGCGTGCGCGGCGGTCTCGCGTCCGGCGTTGTCCCAGTTGTCCCGGCCGTTCAGATTGCCGTCGAAGTCGTAGCTGGTGATCATGTCCGCCTTGCCGGCGAGCGCGTGCGTGCCGGTGGCGTCCACGTCCTGGTAGTGGATCGGTGCCCAGCGCAGCGCCAGCTCCGCCCGGCTCACCGCCGCCTCCGCCGGTGCCGCCGCGACCGTCGCGATCAGCACTCCGGCCGCCGCGGCCGTCGTCCAGCGTCCGGTACCCGAGACCCTCTGGAACATCGATGCCCCTCTCGCCGCAGATATAAGAGCATCAATATATTGGCGCACAGTGACGAGTGGGCGAAGATCAAATGGCGGTTACGCGAGGGCTGGAAAAGCTAAGCCCGCGTCCGGAACGGCCGATCGCTGGCAGGTACAGGCAGCGACGGAAGGACGAGTATGCCCGCAGCGGTCGCCGACGCCGCCCGCCAGGTTCCGCTGTGGCGAGACCCGGTGCTGGTCGCGCTCACCGTGACCGGCGTGCTGCTGGCCGGCGGGTACGCCTCGAACCTCGGCGGCCCGCACCCGCTGCTCGTGGTGACCTGGCTGTTCATGCCGGTCTGCGACCTCCTGCTGTTCTGGATGGCCCGGCAGGTTCAGCGCACCCCGGGCCTGTCACCGGAGGCCCGCCGGTTCTGGCGTACGGTCTCCGCCGGCGGGCTGCTCTTCGCGGCCGGCGATCTCGTGCAGTGTGCGACGGTGCTCGCCGATCCGTCCGTGGACCGGCTCGTCTTCCACCCGGTGCAGACGATCGCCGGACTTATCGGCGTGTTCCTGATCTGCGGCGTGGCGCTCGCGCACCCGACCGGGACCTGGACCAGCGGCCGGCGCGCCCGGTTCGCTCTGGACGCCGCCATCGTGAACACCGCCGCCGCGGCGGTCGCCTGGTGCCTGATGACCCGTCCGGGCCTGGCGTCGGCGGGTACCGCCGCCGTCGCCACCGCGGTGGTCGGCTGCGGCGTGATGTTCTGCGCGGTGCTGCTCTCCGTGAAGCTGCTGCTCAGCGGCAACAGCCCGGCCTGCGCCGCGGCCGCCGTCCCGATCACCGGTGCGACTTTGATCCAGGCCATGGGCACCGCGCTCGTGCCCAGCTCCAGCGCCGGGGACATCGGCACCCAGTTGATGCTCGTACTCCTCCCGTGCCTGGTGCTGCTCTACGGGCCGCGGATCCAGCTGCTGCGGGGCGTGCCGGGCACGTCCGGCGTGGCGGCGAACGGCCGGCCGGTTCCGAGCCGGCGGTACAGCGTCCTCCCGTACGCCGCAACGGTTGTCTGCGGGGCCACCCTGGTGGCCGCACTGGCCGCCGGAGGTCTTGGCCCGCCCGCCTGGGGCGCTCTGGCCGCACTGCTGGTGAACGTCGCCCTGGTGGTGGCCCGGCAGGTGCTCGCGCTCGCCGAGAACAATCGCCTGCTGGACCGCCTCGACCAGCGTGAGCGGCGCGTCGAGTCGCTGCTCCGGCACGCCTCCGAGATCACCTCGATCACCGGGTCGGACGGCCGGTTCCTCTACATCAGCCCGGCCGTCGAGAAGGTACTCGGCATCCCGGCGGCCCGGGCGCTGGGGCGCTCGTCGCTGGAGATCCTGCACCACGACGACAAGGCCCGGCTCGGCGCCCAGCTGGCGGTCCTCTACTCCACGCCGGGTGCGGAACTCACCTTCCAGGGCCGGTACCGGCGGGCCGACGGCACGTGGCGCTGGCTGGAGGTGGTCTCCGTGAACCTGACGCACGAGCCCGGCATCGGTGGCGTGGTCTGCAACTCGCGGGACGTCACCGAGGAGCGGGAGCTGCACGAGCGGCTGAGCTTCCAGGCCGGCCACGACGACCTCACCGGCCTGGCCAACCGGCGCCGGTTCACCGCCGCGATGCTGGCGACCGACGGCGAGGCGGCGGTTCTGCTGATCGACCTGAACGGCTTCAAGCAGATCAACGACACGTACGGCCACGGCGTCGGCGACGCGGTGCTGCGGCACGTCGCCGGTCGCCTGCGCGAGTGCGCCGGCCCGGACGACGTGCCCGCCCGGCTGGGCGGTGACGAGTTCGCGGTGCTGCTCGGCGACCGGGACCCGGACGCGGCCGAGCGGCTCGCGACCCGGATCCGGGCGGCCCTCGCCGAGCCGGCCGAGGTCGCCGGGCGGCGGCTCACGGTGGGCGCGAGCATCGGCGCCGCCCGCGGGCCGGCCACCGATCCGGATCAGCTGCTGCACGCGGCCGACCTGCGGATGTACGACGAGAAGCAGCGCTCGCGAGCGGTGACGTCATGACCGCGCCCTGGCGGTACGTCGTGACCACCGCGACGATCGTGGTCCTCGGCGTGCTCTGGTACGCGTGCTGGTTCCTCACCGGCGCCGGCCCGGTCGCGGCCGGCTTCCTGTTCATGCCGCTCGTGATGGCCGTCGGCGGGCTCGCCATCCGCGCGATGCGCCGGGCCGTTCCGCTGGCCCCGGCGGGCCGCCGGTTCTGGCTCCCCGTCGAGATCTGCTGCTACCTGTTCGCGGCCGGCTTCACCCTGCTCGCCGTGGAGGCGTTCCGGGTCGGCCCGGAGCTGCCGGCGATGCCACCGGCCGGTGCCGTGCTGATCGGCTCCGGGGTGGTCCTCGCCATGTGGGGCGTCGCGTCCGTGCCGCTCGGCGTGACCAGCCGGTACGAGCGCGGCAAGCAGTGGCTGGACCGCACCATCGCGCTGCTGGGATGCGCCACCGTGCTCTGGCACTTCGGGGTGTCGCCGATGGTCACCGCGCCCGACCCGTGGTCCACCTCGGCCCTGGCCATCCTGCTGCTCGCCTGTGCGTTCGCGGCCGGCTCCATCACCAAGGTCTCGTACATCGCCGGTGGGCCGGTCGACCGTACGGCGATGCGCCTGGTCGCCTCGACCGGCCTGACCGCGGCCGGGGTGGCGGTGCTCTCGGTCATCGGCGGCTACCAGGGCGCGGTGCCCGCGCAGGCGCTCTGCATGCCGCTGTCCGGGCTGCTGATCGCGCTCGGCGCCCGGCGGCAGCAGTCGGCCGGTGGCACGGTGCAGCGGCCGGGCAACGTCTGGCTTCCCTACCTCGCCGTGCTCGCGGTCGACGTACCGGTCGCCCACGCGCTGTTCGAGCCCTCCTACTGGGCCCCCGGCGTCTGGGAGGGCCGGCTCGTCGTGCTGGCGGCGGTCACCGTCACCGCGCTGGTGGCGGTGCGGCAGTACGTCGTGTTCCGCGAGAACGCCCGCCTGTTGCGCGAGAAGCACACCTCCGAGGCCCTGCTCCGGCACGAGGCCACCCACGACCCGCTGACCGGGCTCGCCAACCGGGCCCTGTTCCGGCTGTGGCTGGACGCCGCCCTGGTCGCCGAGAGTGCCACCGTGCTCCTGGTCGACCTGGACGACTTCAAGACCGTCAACGACTCGCTCGGCCACGACGTCGGCGACGCGCTGCTGGCCGGGTTCGCCGGCGCGCTGTGCGAGGCGGCCGGTGCCGACGGCATGGTCGCCCGGCTCGCCGGTGACGAGTTCGCGGTGCTGATCACCGACCCGGACCGGGGCGCCGGCGTGGCCGAGCGGGTGATGGCCGCGACCGGCCTGCCGCTCAGCGCGCACCGGCTGCTCGTGCACGTCAGCGCCGGGCTGGCCACGGCGCCGCCCGGTACCGCCGCCAGCCAGCTGCTGCGCGACGCGGACGCCGCCATGCACCAGGCCAAACAGCGTGGCAAGGCGAACTGGGTGCGCTACGCCAGCGGGATGGAGCTGCCCGCGCAGGCACACGCCCGGCTCGGCGGGGACCTGCGCCGGGCGCTCGACCAGGGTGAGCTGCGGGTGGTCTACCAGCCGATCGTCGGCCTGGCCGACGGCCGGGTCCTCGGGGTCGAGGCGCTGGTCCGCTGGGCCCACCCGGAGCGCGGCATGGTGTCACCGGCCGACTTCATCCCGGCCGCCGAGCGTACCGGCCTGATCGTGCCGCTGGGCCGCTTCGTGCTCCGGGAGGCCTGCCGGCAGGCCGCCGCCTGGCTGGCCGAGTTCGGGCCGGAGGTGCTCCAGAAGGTGGCGCCGAACGTCTCGGTGCGCCAGCTGCACGACCCCGACTTCGTGGCCGACGTCCGCGCCGCCCTCGCCGACCACGGCCTCGGCCCGGACCGGCTGGTGCTGGAGCTCACCGAGTCCGCGGTGCTGCGCGGCCAGCAGGTGCTGCGGGTACTGCACGAGCTGCACGACATGGGCGTACGGCTGGCGCTGGACGACTTCGGCACCGGCGAGTCGTCGCTGAGCCTGCTGCGCAGCTTCCCGGCCTCGATCGTCAAGCTGGACAAGTCGTTCGTCGACGGCATCGAGTTCGACGAGCCGGGCACCGCGGCGGCCGACGCCCGGCAGGCGGTGGCCCGCGCGGTCGTGCAGCTCGCGGGCGCGCTCGGCCTGGACACGGTCGCCGAGGGGATCGAGAACCAGGAGCAGGCGGACCGGCTGCTCAGGCTCGGCTACACCGTCGGGCAGGGCTACCACCTGGGCCGCCCGGTCAGCGCGGAGGAGATCACCGCGCTGTTCGCCGCGCAGCGCGCCGCTGCCGCGGCCTGAGCAGCAACCGGTCAGGACGCCGGTTAGGGTACGGCGATGGACACGGTGGACGACGGCACCGGTACGGCGCGCTCGCTCGCGGCGTGGCTGGACCGGCTCACCTTCGCCGACCTGACCGCCGACCAGGCGACCGCGCGGATCGTCGACGCGGTCGCGGACTGGGGTGCCGCCCAGGGCTGGCGGGTCTACCGGCGGGCGCCCAGCGTCTTCCCGCTGCCGCCACCGCTGCGCGGCAACTCGGTGCTGGACGTGGCCTGCGCCCGCCCCGGCGCGGCGCCGATCGCGATCGAGGTGGACCGGCTGGACCGGCAGCGTACGGTCGACAAGCTGCTCGCCGAGGCGGCGGCCGGCCGGGTCGCCATCTGGGTGCGCTGGGGCACCGGCCCGTTCCTCCCGCCGCCGCTGCCGGTGCACCTGGTCACCCGGGAGGCCGCCCGGCAGTCCGGGCGGTGGCGCACGGTCGCCGACCGTCCGCCTCCGGAGCACTCCAGTACTGTCGTGTCCACCGCCGAGGTGGAGGAACTGCCGTGGGAGAGCGAGACATGACTGAGAGTCCGTACCGCCTGGCCTGGCGCGTCACCGAGCCGCTGCACGCGATGGTGTACTTCGTGCCCGAGGCCGCCGAGCGGTACGCCGGGTGCGGTCTCGACGCGAGGGCGGGCTATTTCGCGTCCCGTGGCGCCGCCTTCGGCCCGGTCGGCCCGGCGGTCGTGACGGCCACCTTCTACAACTTCAACCCGGCCCTCGTCGCCCGGGTGCTGCCGGCGGCGTGGGAGAAGACCACCCCGGCCGCGATGGTGGCGGCCCGGCTCGACGCCGCGGACGCCGCTCTGACCCGGGGCCTCGGCGCCGAGGTCCTGGCCGGTCCGGAGGTGGCCGAGGCGGCGGAGCTGGCGCGTACCGCGGCCCTCGCGGCGACGCAGTGGCCGCAGGGGCGGCCGCTCTTCGCCGCGCACGCCGAGCTGACCTGGCCGGAGCAGCCGCACCTGGTGCTCTTCCACGCGCAGATGCTGCTGCGCGAGTTCCGCGGCGACGGGCACGTGGCGGCGTTGCTGGCGGCGGGCGTGTCCGGCTTGGAGGCGGTCGTGCTGCACGTGGCCAGCGGCGAGATCGACGAGCGGTTCCTGCGACCCTCCCGGGGCTGGAGCCGCGAGGCGTGGGCGGCCGCGACCGAGGACCTGCGGGCGCGCGGGCTGCTCGCCGAGGACGGGCTCACCGACGCCGGGCGGGGGTTGCGGGCCGACCTCGAGGCGACCACCGACCGGCTGGCCGAGCCCGCGTACCGGGCGCTGGGTGAGGAGGGCTGCCTGCGGCTGGCGTCGCTCACCCGGCCGCTGAGCCGGACCGTGGTCAAGGGTGGCCTGCTCGACCCGCGGCAGTTGATGAAAATCGGTCGTGAGTAGCACCATAAGATCTCGTTCGCGGATTCCTTTGCCGGACCGTAATCGGTCGGTCACGCTTGGTTGGTGACACAACTGCGGAGACACCCGGCGTCCTGGTGGGCGCAGTTCCAAGAGGCCTCCGACCGGTTCGACACCGCGTACCTGACCGAGGGTCTGAGCGACCTGATCACCGCCAAGATCTCGTCGCCGTTGCTGCGGCGCGAGGCGGAGATCGCGGCGGACATCGTGGTGCGGCACCTGGGCAAGCCGAACAGTGAAGAGCTGGCCGAGCGGGCCGTCAAGGGCGTCGAACGCCTGGTCGCCACGGTGGAGCGGCTGGGTGAGCGCTCCGGCGAGGCGTTCGAGCTCCGCGAGGTGCACGCGCTCTGCCACCTCCTCGAAGGCCGCTACGGTGAGGCGGCCAACGAGGCCGAGGAGTTCGTCAAGACCCACTCGATCCTGCGGATCTTCGTCGGCGCGCTCCGGCTGGAGCGGTTCGACGGTGACGTGGCGGTGAAGATGCTCGCCGCCGGGCAGCCGCCGGCCGCCGCCCTGGCCTCCGGGAAGGTGATCGGAAAGTACAGCTGGTGGCCCAGCTGGCTGCTGAAGATCGTCACTGAGCGTGCGCTCGCCGGTGAGCTCGACGAGGAGACGGTCGCGGCGCTGGACCGCTGCGCGTACGCCGAGCTGAGCCCGGCCCAGTCGCGCATCGCCCGCCGCCTGCTCGCCGGAGAGGACGCGCTCGTCGACGCCTCCGCGGTCCGCCTGGAGGGTCTCGGCGAGAAGGACGCGGCGGAGAAGCTGCGCAAGGGCGACCTGAACGCGGTCGCCCTCGCCGCCCGCCTCATGCCTCTTTAAACGCCGCCCTCCTCCAGCGTCACGGTGGCCGGCTGGAAGGACGAGCCGGTCACGTCGACGCCGGCGGCCTTGGCCTGCTCGATCGCCTGGTTGATGTAGTCATTCGTGTAGGCCAGCCCCTCCGGGGCCTTGGTCAGCACGGTGTCGCCGGTCTGGTTCTTCGTGGTCTGCGAGAGGTCGACGGTCTGCTTCCAGGCCGCCTCGTCGATCACGCCGATCCCGGCGCCCGCGGCCGGCCAGATCAGCTTGTTGACCTCGTTCATCTGCCAGAGCTGGTGACTCTTGCCGAGCTTCGAGCCCTTGGCGACGACCAGGTCACGGCACTTCTCGGCGTTGTCCCGGCAGAACGCCCAGCCCTTGATCGTGGCGGTCAGGAACTTCACCGTCTGCTGCTGGTAGGCCGGGTCGCTGAGCTTCTCGGTGTTCGCCCAGACCGCGTCCTGCAGCATCGACGACCCCTCGTTCTTCCAGTCGATGATCGAGAAGTCGTCGGCGGTGTACAGCTTGCCGGTCGCCGGGTTCTTCGCCTCCAGGAGCTGGGCGTACTCGTTATAGCTCATCGCCTGGGCGGCGTCGATCTCCTTCTTCAGCAGCGCCTGCATGTCGAACTGCTGCTGCACCAGGGTGACGTCCTTGCCCGGGTCGATCCCGGCCTTGGTCATCCCGGCGAACAGCTCGAACTCGTTGCCGAAGCCCCAGTTGCCGACCTTCTTGCCTTTCAGATCGGCGGCCGAGCTGATGCCGCTGTCCTTCCAGGCCACCTGGTACGTGCCGGAACGGGCGAAGATCTGGCCGACGTCGGTGATCCCGGCCCCCTGCTCACGGGAGGCGAGCGCCTTCGGCACCCAGGCCACCGCGTAGTCGGCCTTGCCCTGGGCGAGCACGGTCTGCGGGACGATGTCGACGCCGCCTTCGAGCAACTCGACGTCGAGCCCCTGCTCTTTGTAGAAGCCCTGGTCGACCGCGGCGATGTAGCCGCCGAACTGGGCCTGGTAGAACCACTGCAACTGGAGCTTGATCTTGGTGGTAGCGCCGCTGCCGCCCGGCGCGGGGGTCGAGGGCTGGTCGGCGGTGCCGCACGCGGCAAGCAGCAGAACAGACACGAGGAAAAGACGTCGCATAGGGCACCCCTAGTCGATCAGGCGAGTTTCCAAGGCATGGCCAGGCGTTCGAGCAGGAGCGTGACCAGGTAGAAGGTGAGTCCGAGGAGGCAGGCGCCGGCCACGAAGGCCCAGGCACGGGGGTACGCGGTGAACGCGGCGGCCGAAGTGATCCGGGCGCCGAGCCCGTCCTGCAGTCCGCCGAAGTACTCGGCGACCACCGCGGCGATCACGGCCAGCGACGACGCCTGTCGCAGGCCGGTGAAGAGATGGGGGAGCGCGCCGGGCAGGCGGACCTTGCGGGCGAAGGTCCAGCCGCCGGCCGCGTACGAGTGCATCAGCTCCTGGTGGACCGGGCTCACCTCGCGCAGCCCGCGCAGCGTGTTCAGGAAGACCGGGAAGAAGACGACGATCGCGGTGACGATCCGGCGCGGGACGCTGCTGGTCGACTCGAACATGTTGTTGAGGATCGGGGCGAGCGCGATGATCGGCAGGGCGCCGACCACCGCGGCGAACGGGATGGAGACCTCGCCGAGCGTCCGGAAGCGGCTGGCCGCGAGGGCGGCCAGGATCGCGGCCACGCTGCCGGCGATCAGGCCGACCAGGGCGTTCGCGCCGCTGGCCAGGGCGGCGTCCCAGACGTTGCCGCGCTGCGCGACCAGCTCGCGCCAGATCGCGGTCGGGGCGGGCAGGATGAACGGGGCTACCCGGCCGAGCGTGACGGTCAGCTCCCAGAGGACCAGCGCGAGGACCCCGGCGACGATCGGCGGCACGACGCGTCTCATCCGCGCAGTGCCTTCCGTACCTCGGTGATCTTGTCGAAGTAGACCGGCGACTGCCGGCCGGCCTCGTCGCGGGACGGCAGCCTCACCTCGATCGACGCGGTGATCCGGCCGGGCCGGGCGGACATCACCACCACCCGGTCGGACAGGAAGACCGCCTCGGAGATCGAGTGGGTGACGAAGACCGTGCTGGTCCTGGTCTTGGCGCAGATGGCCAGCAGCTCGGACTGGAGCCGTTCCCGGGTCATCTCGTCGAGTGCGCCGAACGGTTCGTCCATCAGCAGCAGCGGGGGCTGCACGGCGAGGGCCCGGGCGATCGCGACGCGCTGCTGCATGCCGCCGGAGAGCTGGCCCGGGTAGTGCCCGGCGAAGTCGGCGAGCCCGACCAGTTCCAGCATCTGTTCGGCCTTGGCCTTGCGTTCGGCCCGGCCGATGCCGCGCAGTTCCAGGGGCAGTTCGACGTTGCGGCGCACGGTCCGCCACTCGAAGAGGCCGGACTGCTGGAAGGCGATGCCGTATTCCTGCTCGCGGCGGGCCTGCGCGGCGGGCCGGTCGGCCACGGTGACCGTGCCGGTGCTCGGCTCGATCAGGTCGGCGATCAGGCGCAGCAGGGTGCTCTTGCCGCACCCGGACGGCCCGATCAGCGACACGAACTCGCCGTCGTCCACGGTCAGGTCCACCTCGGCGAGCGCGGTCACCTCGTCGGACCGGCCCTGGTTGAAGACCTTCGTGACGTTGTCGACGACCACCGCGGTCATAGAGTCACCACCTCCACGTGACGCCGGTGCCGCATCAGGGGCACTTCGAGGAGCGTTACCGCGGCGGCGACGAGCAGGCCGAGCAGCGCCGCGCCGAGCATGGCCGTGTACACCTTGGCGGGATCCGAGGTGGCCTCCCGCGAGTACTCGATGATCAGACGGCCGATGCCGCCGCGCGTACCGGTGGAGATCTCGCCGACCACCGCGCCCACCACCGCCGCCGCGCCGGCCAGGCGCAGCGCGGGGAAGAGATACGGCAGCGCCGCGGGGAAGCGCAGCTTCACCAGCGTGCGCCACCAGCCGGCGGCGTAGCTGCGCATCAGCTCGACGCCGGCCGAGGCCGGCGATTGCAGCCCGCGCAGCATGCCCACGGCGACCGGGAAGAAGGCCAGGTAGGCGGCGATCACCGAGACCGTCGCCCAGGCCGGCATGATCGTGCCGCCCCAGCCGGCGATCAGCGGCGCGAGCGCCACCAGGGGCACGGTCTGAGAGAGGATGACGTACGGCAGAAGCCCGCGCTCGACGATCCGGAAGCGCTGCATCGCCACCGCGAGCACGAGTCCCACCACCGCACCGGCGACGAACCCGACCGCGGTGATGCCGAGCGTGAACAGACAGGCTTCCAGGACGACCTGCCACACCGGCCGGCCCCCGGTCAGCTCGGGCGCGCCGAGCCGCTCGGCGATCGTCCAGAGGTGCGGCATGGAGAGGTCGTCGGCGCGCGGGAGCACCCGCACGCCGAACACGACCGTCCCCTCGGGGTTCCCGACCGCCTTGTAGCCCTCCCAGACCAGCGCGGCCGCGAGCAGTCCGGCGAGAACCGCGAGGAACCTCCTCATGTAAACGCCGGGATGATGTGCTCGCCGTACGCGGCGAGGGTTTCCTCCTTGGCGTCGTGCTGCAGGTAGACGGCGAACTGGTCGACCCCGAGGGCCTTCAGCTCCTGCAGCCGCTTGACGTGGTTCTCCACCGGGCCGAGCACGCAGAACCGGTCGACGATCTCGTCCGGCACGAACGTGGTGTGCGTGTTGCCGGCCCGCCCGTGCTCCGAGTAGTCGTAACCCTCGCGGGCCTTGATGTAGTCGGTCAGCGCCTGCGGGACCGCGCCGTCGCCGCCGTAGCGGGCCACGATGTCGGCCACGTGGTTGCCGACCATCCCGCCGAACCAGCGGGTCTGGTCCCGCTGGTGTTCCAGGTCGTCGCCGACGTACGCCGGCGCGGCCACACAGAACTTGATCGCGTCCGGGTCCCTTTTCTTCCTGGCAGCGGCCGCGCGGACGGCGCCGATCATCCACTCGGCGATGTCCGGGTCGGCCAGCTGCAGGATGTAGCCGTCGCCGACCTCCCCGGTCAGGGCGAGCGCCTTCGGGCCGTAGGCGGCGACCCAGACCTCCAGGCGACTGTCCGGTGCCCAGGCGAACTGGATCTCGTTTCTGCGTACCGTCACTTTCTCGCCGTTGCCCAGCCCTTTGATCACCTGGACGCTCTCGCGCAGCTGGCCCAGGGTCTGTGGGGTGAGGCCGAGGACGCGCAGCGCCGAGTCGCCCCGGCCGATCCCGCAGATGGTCCGGTTGCCGTACATCTCGTTGAGGGTGGCGAAGAGTGACGCGGTGACCGTCCAGTCCCGGGTGCCGGGGTTGGTCACCATCGGGCCGACGACGATCCGCTCGGTCGCGCCGAGGATGGCCGAGTAGACGACGAACGGCTCCTGCCAGAGCACGTGCGAGTCGAACGTCCAGAAATGACTGAAGCCGGCGGCCTCGGCCTTCTTCGCCCAATCGACCACCGCCATGGCTGGTGGGTCGTTCTGGAGCACAACACCTATGTCCATGTCAACTCCGGTTTGTCATGGGTTTTCCGCCGCGGAGTAGGCGCAGCCCCCTTAGAGCAGGTAGTCGCTGAGGCCGCGCTTGAGGTACCGGCCGCGGCCGGCCCGCCCGGTGTACTCGCCGGCCGACGCGATCACCTCGCCGCGGGACAGGACGGTGTCGACCTTGCCGTCGATCTCCCAGCCCTCCCAGGCGGAGTGGTCCATGTTCATGTGGTGGGTCTCGACGCTGATCCGGGTGCGCCCGTTCGGGTCGTAGAGCACGATGTCGGCGTCCGAGCCGGGCGCGATGATGCCCTTCTTCGGATAGAGGCCGAACATCCGGGCCGGGGTGGTGGCGATGGTCTCCACCCAGCGGCTCAGCGACAGCTTCTTGTCGACCACGCCCTGGTAGAGCAGGTCCACCCGGTGTTCGACGCTGCCGATCCCGTTCGGGATCTTGGAGAAGTCGCCGAGGCCGAGCTCCTTCTGGTCCTTGAAGCAGAACGGGCAGTGGTCGGTCGACACCACCGACAGGTCGTTGGTGCGCAGGCCCTGCCACAGGTCGGCCCGGTGGCTCTCGTGCTTGCTGCGCAGCGGTGTCGAGCAGACCCACTTGGCGCCCTCGAATCCGGGCGCGCCGAGCTGGTCCTCCAGGGTCAGGTAGAGGTACTGCGGGCAGGTCTCGGCGAACACGTTGCGGCCCATGTCGCGGGCCGCTTTGACCTGCTCGAGAGCCTTCGACGCGGACAGGTGCACGATGTAGAGCGGGCAGTCGGCGGCCACGCTCGCCAGCCAGATGGCACGGCTCGTCGCCTCCGCCTCGAGCTCCTGCGGGCGGGTCAGGCCGTGGTGGATAGGGTCCGTCTCGCCGCGTTCCAGGGCCTGCTTGACCAGCACGTCGATGGCCGGGCCGTTCTCCGCGTGCATCATGATCATGGCGCCGTTGTCGCGGGCCTTCTGCATGGCGCGCAGGATCTGGCCGTCGTCGGAGTAGAACACCCCGGGGTACGCCATGAACAGCTTGAAACTGCTGATCCCCTCGTTGGCGACCAGGTGGTCCATCGCCTTGAGGGAGTCGTCGTCGACCCCGCCGAGGATCATGTGGAAGGCGTAGTCGATGTGGCAGTTGCCCTCGGCCTTGCCGTGCCAGGCGGCGAGACCGTCCTGCACCACCTCGCCGTACCGCTGCACGGCGAAGTCGACAATGGTGGTGGTCCCGCCGATCGCGGCGGCCTTGGTGCCGGTGTCGAAGGTGTCGCTGGCGTGGGTGCCGCCGAACGGCAGCTCCATGTGGGTGTGCGCGTCGACCGCGCCCGGGATCACGTACTTCCCGGTGGCGTCGATGGTGTGGTCGATGGAAGGTGCCTGGCCCGGCGCGTAGATGGCGGCGATCGTCTCGCCGTCGATCAGGACATCGGCCTCGATGGCGCCGGTCGGTCCGACGACCGTCCCACCCTTGATCAGCATGCTCATGGTGCTACCAGCCCGTCGTAGCTGTCCGGGCGGCGGTCGCGGTAGAACTGCCACCGGTTGCGGACCGTCTCGAGCAGGCTCAGGTCCAGGTCACGGACGATCAGCTCGGAGTTGTGGGTGTCCGCCACGTCGCCGACGAACTTGCCCTCCGGGTCGACGAAGTACGTCTGCCCGTAGAAGTCGTTGTCGCCGAGCGGCTCCACGCCGACCCGGTTGATCGCGCCGATGAAGTACTCGTTCGCCACCGCGCTGGCCGGCTGTTCCAGCTGCCAGAGGTACGCCGAGAGCCCCCGGCTGGTGGCGGACGGGTTGAAGACGATCTGGGCGCCGTTCAGGCCGAGCGCCCGCCAGCCCTCCGGGAAGTGCCGGTCGTAGCAGATGTAGACGCCGACCTTGCCGACCGCGGTGTCGAACACCGGGTAGCCGAGGTTGCCGGGCCGGAAGTAGAACTTCTCCCAGAAGCCCTTGACCTGCGGAATGTGGTTCTTGCGGTACTTGCCGAGGTAGCTGCCGTCGGCGTCGACCACCGCGGCGGTGTTGTAGAGGACGCCGGGCTGCTCCTGCTCGTACATCGGCAGGACCATCACCATGCCGAGCTCGGCCGCCAGGGCCTGGAAGCGCTCGGTGGTCGGGCCCGGGATGGACTCGGCGTATTCGTAGTAGGCCGCGTCCTGCACCTGGCAGAAGTACGGGCCGTAGAACAGCTCCTGGAAGCAGATCACCTTCGCGCCCTGGGCGGCGGCGTCACGGGCATAGACCTCGTGCGCCTTGATCATGGATTCCTTGTCGCCCGTCCAGGTTGTCTGGACGAGGGCGGCGCGGACGACTCCGGTCGTCATCGGGGCCCCTCTCGGTTGGTTTCCCACGCGCAGTACGCCAGCAAAAAGCGCCTGTGATCGTGTGTCTACTCCCTGTGATAGGTCCTGCGCCAGGGGTTGCTTGTCAGCGCCGGATGCCGTAGGACACTAACGACACACATTGAAGCGAACAATTGCTGTTACGTAACCGTTTGTTTCGGAGAGGTAATTTGCTCACCCTGATCACCGGGGCGGTCCAGGACCGCAGCGCCCGGGGCATCGCCGCGGCCGTGAGCCGTCTGATCACCGCCGGCCGGCTGCCGGCGGGTGGCCGGCTGCCCACCGTGCGCACGGTGGCGAGCGAGCTCGGGGTCAGCCCCACCACGGTCAGCGAGGCGTGGCGGAGCCTGATCCACGCCGGGGCGATCCAGACCCGCGGGCGCTCCGGGACTTTCGTGGCGGGCCCCCTGCCGCCCCGCGAGCGGCTCCGCTACACGCAGCTCGGCGGGATGCGCGTGGCTCTGCCCCGGGACCTGTCGACCGGCGTGCCGGACCCGGCGCTGCTGCCCGACCTGAGCGAGTCGCTGCGCCGCGTCGGCGACGGCCGGTGGGCGGGTTCGTACCTGGACGCGCCGGTGCTGCCGGAGCTGGAGGGGGTGCTGCGGGACCGGTGGCCGTACCCGCCGGAGCGGCTGACCGTGGTGGACGGCGCGATGGACGCCCTGGACCGGATCGCCGGCGCCGGGCTGCGGTTCGGCGACCACGTGCTGGTGGAGAACCCGGCGTTCGCGCCCCTGCTGGACCTGCTCCAGGCGGTCGGCGCCACCGTGATCGGGGTGCCGATGGACTCCTCCGGCCTGGTGCCGGAGGCGCTGCGGCAGATGCTGCGCGACTACCGGCCGGTCGCTCTCTTCCTCCAGCCCCGGGCACACAACCCGACCGGCGTCAGCATGAGCGCCGCCCGTGCCGGAGTGCTCGCCGAGATCCTTCGGGAGGCGCCGAACCTGCTGGTCGTCGAGGACGACCACGCCGGCGACATCGCCTCGGCGCCGCCGGTCAGCGTCGGGACGCACCTGCCGGACCGGACCGTGCACGTGGCCAGCTTCTCCAAGAGTCACGGGCCGGACCTGCGGCTGGCCGCGATCGGCGGACCGGCGCACGTGGTGGACGCGGTCGCCGACCGGCGGCTGCTCGGTCCCGGCTGGTCCAGCCGGCTGCTTCAGGGCGTACTGCTGGACCTGCTCACCGATGCCGGCGCGATCGCCCAGGTGGCCGCCGCCCGGGCCGCCTACGCGGCCCGCCGGGCCGCCCTGCTCACCGCGCTGCGGGCACGCGGGATCACGGCCGTCGCGGCCGACGGGATCAACCTCTGGATGACCGTCCCCGACCAGCAGCACGCCCTGGTCGCGCTGGCCGCGCACGGTGTCGCGGCCGCGCCCGGCGCGCCGTTCTGCGTCACCCCGCTCCCCGGCGACCACCTCCGGATCACCGCCGGGCTGGTCACCGGCGGCTACGACGAACTGGCCGGCGTGCTCGCGTCGGCGGCGTTCCACACCAGCCGCGGCAGCGGCCGGCGCGGCCTCGGGCACCCCCACGGCTGGCGCTGAACATCCATCCTCAGGAGGGAACAGGCGATGAGTCTTCTCGACCGGCACCGCGCGGTGATGCCCGGCTGGATGCCCGTCTACTACGGCGACGACGCGCTGGAGATCGTCTCCGGCTCCGGCCGCCGGGTCACCGACGCGCGAGGCCGGTCCTACCTGGACTTCTTCGGCGGCGTGCTGACCAACATGATCGGATATGACATCGCCGAGGTCAGCGACGCGGTGCGCCGGCAGATCGACACCGGCGTGGCGCACACCTCCACGCTCTACCTGATCCGGCAGCAGATCGAACTGGCCGAGAAGATCGCCCGGGTCTCCGGTATCCCGGACGCCCGGGTGTTCTTCACCAACTCCGGCAGCGAGGCGAACGAGTCCGCGCTGCTCTTCGCGTGCAACGTGCGCCGCTCCAACCAGATCCTGGCGATCAAGAACGGCTACCACGGCCGGACCTTCGCCACCATGGCGATCACCGGGCACCGTAGCTGGTCGTCCAGCTCGCTCACCCCGCTCACGGTCAACTGGCTGTCCTCGGCCGACCGGCTGCGCGGCCGGATGGCCGGGCTCTCCGACGGCGACCTGCTCGACGCGGCCGTCGACGACCTGCGTGAGGTGCTGGCCACGGTCACCGCAGGCGACGTGGCGGCGCTGATCGCCGAGCCGATCCAGGGTGTCGGCGGGTTCGTGCACGGGCCGGACGGCCTGCTCGGCGCCTATCGCAAGGTCCTCGCCGAGCACGGGATCCTGCTCATCGCCGACGAGGTGCAGACCGGCTGGGGGCGTACCGGCGAGCACTTCTGGGGCTACCAGGCGCACGGCGTGACACCCGACCTGATCACCTTCGCCAAGGGCATCGGCAACGGCTTCGCGCTCGGCGGCGTGGTGGGCCGGGCCGAGGTGATGAACGCGGTGCCGGCGATCAGTTTCTCCACCTTCGGTGGCAACCCGGTGAGCGCGGCCGCCGGCAACGCGGTCCTCGACTACGTCCTCGACCACGACCTGCAGGGCAACGCGAAGCGCGTCGGCGAGATCTTGCTGGGCGGCCTGCGCTCGCTTCCGGCCACGATCCTTGCCGAGGTACGCGGACGCGGGCTCATGATCGGCCTCGAGTTCGTCCGCCCCGGCACCACCGAACCCGACCCGGCCACCACGGTGCGCGTCTTCGACCTGTGCCGGGAGGGCGGCCTGCTGGTCGGCAAGGGCGGCCTGTACGGCAACGTGCTCCGCCTCGGCCCCGCCCTCACGCTGACCGAGGAGGAGGCCCGCGAGGGACTCGCCATCCTGACCGACTCCATCGCCACCGCCGACGCCGAGGCACGCGTCGCTTAGGGTTCCACTGTGGAAGAGCCGTCCCTCAGCGCCACCGAACGGCTGGTCTGGGACGCTTTCCCGGAGGGCCGCACGGTCGACCTGGCCGCGACACAGGACCGGGTCGTCCGCGCGGAGGTGCTCCGGCGTCTCCTGCTCGGCGGCAACCCCTCCGACGGCGGCGCCCTGCCCGCGCTCCGTCTCGTCGGCGCCCGGGTCACCGGCACGCTGGAACTGGTCTACGCCGACGTGGGCGCCCTGGTGAGCCTGACGGCGTGCCGTTTCGAGCACCGGATCGACCTCTACGGGTCCCGGTTGCAGGGGCTGCGGCTGCGCAGATGCGAGCTGCCGGGGGTCAACGTCGGCAACGGCGAGATCACCGGCGGGATGACCCTGGAGGACTCGGTGGTGACCGGGCGGGTCGACATGGTCGGCACCCGGCTGCACGGTGTGCTCGTGCTCGACGGCGCCCGGCTCAGCGGACCGTCCCGCACTCTCGACGGCTCGCACCTGTCCGCCGCGAGCAGCATCCTGGCCCGCAACGGCTTCGTCAGTGACGGCCCGATCTGGCTGGGCGGCGCGACCGTGGCGGGGTCCCTGCGATGGTCCGGCGCGACGGTGCGCAACCCCGGTGGGTGTGCCGTGGACGCCCCGGGCATCAAGGTGGGCGGCGTCGTCGACCTGACCGGCGGCTTCACCGCCGAAGGGTCCATCCGGATGAGCAACGCGGAGGTCGGTGGCCTGCTCTCGGTGCAGGGCGCCGAGCTCACCGGTGACGGCGACGGCTGCCTCGACCTGCGCAACCTGGTCGCCAACGAGGTCACGCTGCGGCCCCGGACACCGTTCGGCGGCCGGATCGACCTCAGCTACGCCCGGATCGGGCTGCTGCGCGACGACGCCGGCACGTGGCCCGCGGAGATCGTCCTCGACGGCCTGGTCTACCAGGCGATCGGCGGGCCGGCCCAGGCGGAGGAGCGGCTGCGCTGGCTGCGCCGCGACCCGCAGGGCTACCGCCCGCAGGCGTACAGCCAGCTGGCCGCCATGTACCAGGCGGCCGGGCGGGACGACGACGCCCGCACGGTGCGGTACGCCGCCGAGCGGCACCGGCACCGGAACCGGATGGGACGGGTCTGGGCGGCTTTGCAGGACTGGACGGTGGGGTACGGGTACAAGCCGGTCCGCGCCGCGTTGTGGCTGGTGCCGCTCCTGGTGGCGGGCACCGTCATCTTCAGCTGGGTGCCGCCGAGAGCCGCGGAGGCGCCGAAGGCCCCGGAGTTCCACGCGTCCGCCTACACAGCGGACCTGCTGCTGCCCGTGGTGGATCTGGGGCAGCAGTCGGCGTATCTGGCGCGCGGGTGGACGGCCTGGGTCGCGTACGGGCTGATCGCCGCCGGGCTGCTCTTCGTCAGCACGGCGGCCGCGGCGATCGCCCGCCGGCTGCAACGCGGCTGAACCGCGAGCGCCGCATCAGCCCGGCGGTCGCGCCGGGGCCGCGAGCCGGCTCCTTGATCGCGTGGCACCGGCGGGACGGTTTCGGTGTGGCGGGACGGCCGCTGACGCGTACCTCGGCTGGGTTTTGTCGTTGGGTCGCGAACTTTCGCTGGATCTGAAGAAACTTGACTTCACTGTGGACGAAACAGCTCGGTAACGTCCTGACTCATGTAGATGCATCTATATGAGGGGGGACCGCAATGTCGCAGTCACTGAGTCGCCGCCGGCTCCTCGGCGCCGCCGCCGCGGCCGGAGCCGCCGGCACGCTGGCCGTCCCGGGGGTGGCGGCAGCAGGTGGGGGAGGCTCCGTCCACCGGGTGCCGCGCGATCAGATCAGCGTCCAGCTCTACACCCTGCGTAACCAGCTCACCATCGACCTGGAGGGCAGCCTCGCCGAGCTCGCCGAGATCGGCTACACCCGGGTCGAGCACGCCGGATTCGTCGGCCGGACCCCGGCGCAGTTCCGCGCCGCGCTCGACGCCGCCGGCCTGCGCGCCACCTCCGGCCACGTCGGCATCCCGCAGCCGTTCGACGCCGCCACCTGGCAGCGGGCGCTGGAGGACGCCGCCATCGTCGGCAACAAGTTCATCGTCCACCCGTACTTCGGGGCCGGCCCGAACGGGCCGATCCGGGACGCGGCGGTCTACCGTGCCTTCGCCCAGGACCTGAACCGGGCCGGCGAGCTGGCCCGGCGGGCCGGGCTGAGCTTCGGCTACCACAACCACCAGAACGAGTTCTTCCGCCAGTCCGGCACCGACGTGACCGGATTCGACATCCTCACCGGGGAGACCGACCCGCGCCTGGTGCACATCGAGCTGGACCTGTTCTGGGCGTTCCGTGGCGCCGCCGACCCGGTCGACCTGATCCGCCGGCACCGCGGCCGGATCAGGCAGGTGCACGTCAAGGACCTGAACGCGGCCGGCAGCTTCGCCGATCCGGGCGCCGGGCTCATCGACTTCGGCCGGATCTTCGAGCGCTCGCGCGAGGCCGGGCTGGTCGAGTACATCGTGGAGCGCGACGACGCGGGCAGCCCGCCGCGCACCCCGGCGGACGCCCTCGTCACGGCGAAGATCGGCTACGACTACCTGGCCGGATTGCGGTTCTGATGTTCCGCGGCCGGGTGCTGATCAGCGTCGTCGGCGTGGCCGTGCTGGCCGTGCCGACCGCGGCCGTGGCCCACCCGGGCCACGAGCTGCCGCCCTCCTCCGACTTCCAGAAGGTCACCCTCAACGACTTCCCCGGTGAGCCGATGGCGCTCGCCGTGCTGCCGGACCGGCGGGTGCTGCACACCGCCCGGACCGGGCAGGTACGCATCCACGAGCCGTCCACCGGCCGCAACGTCCTGGCTGCGACGATCCCCGTCTACCAGCACGACGAGGAGGGTGTGCAGGGCATCGCCATCGACGCGGACTTCAGCCGCAACAAGTGGGTCTACATCTACTACTCGCCGCCGCTGGACACGCCGACCGACGATCCGGCTACCCCGACCGTCAACGAGGGCAACGCGCCCAACGAGGGCACCGCCGCCGACTGGGCCCGGTTCCGGGGCGTGCTGCGGCTGTCCCGGTTCAAGCTGGTGGGCAACACTCTGCGGCTGAACACCGAGCAGCGGATCCTCGACGTGCCCACCGACCGCGGGCAGTGCTGCCACGTGGGCGGGAAGATCGACTTCGACCGGGACGGCAACCTGCTGCTCTCCACCGGCGACGACAGCAACCCGTTCATGTCCAACGGGTTCGCGCCGATCGACGAGCGGCCGGAGCGCAACCCGGTCTTCGACGCGCAGCGCACCTCCGCCAACACCAACGACCTGCGCGGCAAGCTGCTGCGCATCAAGGTCGGCCGGGACGGCGGCTACACCGTCCCGCGCGGCAACCTGTTCCGCCCGGGCACGCCGAAGACCCGCCCCGAGATCTACGCGATGGGGCTGCGCAACCCGTTCCGGTTCACCGTCGATCCGGACACCAACGTGGTCTATCTGGCCGACTACTCACCGGACGCGCGGAACGCCAACCCGGCGCGCGGCCCGGCCGGGCACGGGCGGTGGATGGCGATCGACAAACCGGCGAACTACGGCTGGCCGTACTGCGTGACGCCGGACATGCCGTACGTGGACTACGACTTCGCCACCGGGGTGTCGGGCGCGCCGTTCAACTGCGCCGCGCCGGTCAACGAGTCACCCCGCAACACCGGGCTGCGCGACCTGCCGCCGGTGGAGCGCGCCGAGATCATCTACAGCTACGCGGCTCACCCGGACTTCGGCACCGGTGGCATCGGCCCGATGGGTGGCCCGGCGTACGACTACTCCCGGTGGTCGAGGTCGCCGTTCAAGTGGCCGGAGACCTTCGACGGGCTGCCGCTGTTCGCCGAGTGGACCCGTGACTTCGTCAAGGCGTTCCACCTGGACCAGCGCAACCAGGTCACCCAGATCGACCCGGTGCTGCCGGAGATCGTCTTCGACAACCCGATGGACCTGGAGTTCGGCCCGGACGGCGCGCTCTACGTCCTGGAGTACGGCGACGGGTACTTCAGCGAGAACCCGGACGCCCAGCTCGCCCGGATCGACTACGTCCGCGGCAACCGCACCCCGATCGTGAAGGCGGCCGCCACGCCGACCTCCGGCCAGGCGCCGCTCACCGTGACGTTCTCCAGCGCCGGCACGGTGGACCCGGACGGCGACCCGCTCCGGTACGCGTGGGACTTCGACGCCGACGGCCGGGTGGACTCGCGGGAGCCGAACCCGACGTACACGTTCACGGCGAACGGCAACTACCGGCCGACCCTGAAGGTCACCGACAGCACCGGCCGGTCCGCGTCGGCCGAGGTGATCCTGCCGGTCGGCACCCTCGCCCCGGTCGTCACGTTCGTGACCCCGGTCGAGGACCAGCCGTTCGAGTTCGGTGACACGGTGACCTACGAGGTGCAGGTCACCGACGACGCACCGATCAACTGTGCGGCGGTGACCGTGTCGTACATCCTCGGGCACGACGAACACGGGCATCCGCAGTCGACGTCGCAGGGCTGCACCGGCTCGATCACCACCTTCGTCGACGGCGGGCACGCCGGCGCCGACAACCTCACGGCGGTGTTCTTCGCGTCGTACACCGACACCGGCACGCCGCCGCAGACCGGCACCGACCAGGTGGTTCTCACTCCGGAGGAGTGAGCGAGGTCAGGACCTGTTCGCCACCCCGGCCGCACCGCGCAGCCAGGTGGCGAACAGGTCCGTGTCGATGTCAGCGGGCGTGGCGAGCTTGACCGAGGCCATCCGGCGGGCGCCCGGGGCGAGCCGGCCGGACGTGTCGCCGAGATCCTGCCCGTGCCAGAAGCCGAACGTCACGTAGTTCTTGTACGCCTTCAACAGGCAGGCCGGCTCACCGCCGAGGAACCAGACCGGGTGGCCGTGGTACATCCGGCTGGTGCTCTCCGGCAGGGCCGCGTCGATCAGCTCGCGGGTCTTTTCCGCGGTCTCCCGCAGCGGGGCGGGCAGGGCGGCGAGGTAATCAGTGATCGTCATGTGTCTCATGGTGGTCCGCGCCGGTGACCCGACCAAGATCCGATCACGCTACGATCGTTGACCTGGAGTCAACGATGGGAAGCCGGGATGCTCGAACGCTACGAGCTGGAGACGTTCTTGACTCTCGCTCGTGAGCTGCACTTCGGGCGTACCGCCTCGGTCCTGCGGATCTCCACCGGGCGGGTCAGCCATGTCGTCAAAGGGCTGGAACGCCGGGTCGGCGCGCCGTTGTTCGAGCGCACCAGCCGGGTCGTCCGGCTGACCCCGATCGGCCGCCGCCTCGCCGACGACCTCGCGCCGCTGGTGGCCGGGATCGAGGACGCGGTACGCCGGGCCGCGGAGTCGGGCCGTGGTGTGACCGGCCGGCTACGGGTGGCGTTCCTGGGGGAGTGGACCGCGCCGCTGCTGCTGAAGGCCGCCGCCCGATTCGGCTCGCTGCATCCCGACTGCGCGGTCGACGTGGTCGAGGTCCAACTGTCCAACTCGCGGGCGAGCCTGGCCGACGGCAGCATCGACATGCTGTTCGCCGCGTACCCGTTCGACGGGATGGCCTGCGGCCCGGTGCTGCTGACCGAGGACCGCGTGCTCGCCGTCGCCGCCGATCATTCCCTCGCGGGTGAACAGTCGGTGTCGCTGGAGGTGCTGGGTGAACACCCGGTGATCCAGTACCCGGCGGTCACCTCGGACGCGTTCAAGCGCGACCGCACCCCGGACCGCACGCCGTCCGGCCGGCCGGTGCCGAAGGGCCCCGCCGGCAACAGCTTCTCGGAGATGCTCACACTCGTCGCGATGGGCCGCGGCGTGCTGCCGGTCGGAGCCCACTCCCGGGCGTATTACCCGAGGCCGGACGTGGTCTACGTGCCGATCAGCGACGCGCCGCCGATCCGGCGTGGGCTGGTCTGGCGGGAGGCCGCGACCACCGAGCGGATCCGCGAGTTCGTCAGGGCCGCGACTGCTGTCGCGGAGCCCGGACTGCCCGAACGGACCTAAAGAACTGTTCATCCGTACGGAGTTGACGCACGCGTTGAGTAGTGATTCGTTCACGCGGCGGTGAAGTTTGGAAAACAGCAGGTTAACGGGGGCCGAATCTTGTACATGTGCCGTTCCTGCTATGGCCGCCGGTGGCATGGCTCCGTCACGATCACGGCGTGACTGAAACATCCGTGATCTTGGCGCTGGTGGTCCTTACGGCCCTGGCCTTCGATTTCACCAACGGGTTCCACGACACCGCGAACGCGATGGCCACCTCCATCGCCACCAAGGCGCTACGGCCCAAAACCGCCGTCGCTCTCTCCGGGATACTGAACCTGGTCGGCGCCTTCCTCTCCGTCGAGGTCGCGCTGACCGTCACCAACGCCGTCGTCAAGATCCAGGACAAGACCGGTGCGCCCAAGGCCGAACTGCTCGCCGACGGCGGCAACGGCCTGATGATGATCATCCTGGCCGGCCTGGTCGGCGGGATCATCTGGAACCTGCTCACCTGGCTGTTCGGCCTGCCGTCCAGCTCGTCACACGCCCTCTTCGGCGGCCTCGTCGGCGCATGCGTCGCCGGCCTCGGCTGGGCCGGGGTCAACTGGAACGGCGACGGTTCGAAGCTCGACGGTGTGGTCGGCAAGGTGCTGCTGCCCGCCGTGCTCTCCCCGGTCATCGCCGCCCTGGTCGCCGCCGTCGGCACCTGGATCATCTTCAAGATCACTGCCGGGATCGCGGCCCGCTTCACCGACAAGGGCTTCCGCTGGGGCCAGATCGGCAGCGCCTCGCTGGTCTCCCTCGCCCACGGCACCAACGACGCGCAGAAGACCATGGGTGTCATCACGCTCGCCCTGATCGCCAGCGGTCACTGGAGCGATCTGGAAAACATCCCGCTCTGGGTCAAGGTCTCCGCGGCCGTCGCCATCGCGCTCGGCACCTACCTGGGCGGCTGGCGGATCATCCGTACGCTCGGCAAGGGCCTCACCGACATCAACCCGCCGCAGGGCACCGCCGCGCAGTCCGGCGCCGCCGCGGTCATCCTCGCCTCCAGCCACCTCGGCTTCGCGCTCTCCACCACCCACGTCGCCACCGGCTCGGTCCTCGGCTCCGGCCTGGGCCGCCCCGGCGCCACGGTCCGCTGGGCGGTCGCCGGCCGCATGGTCGCCGCCTGGATGATCACCCTGCCCGCGGCCGGCCTGATCGGCGCGGTCACCTGGTGGGTCGGCGACGCGGTCGGCGGCATGGCCGGCGCGCTCGTCGTCTTCGCCCTGCTCGTCCTCGCGTCCGGCGCGATGTGGCTGCGGTCCCGCTCCGGCCGGATCGACCACGAGAACGTCAACGACGACTGGGACGGCTCGCCCGACCTCGCCGCCGTCCCCACCCCCGTTCCCGCCGTCGCGGCCAACTGAGAGGGTTCGCGCCATGCACAATTTCGGTTTCGCGCTCTCCGGCGCGTGGCAGGTGCTGCTCGCCGGCCTGGCCCTCGGAGCCGGCCTGCCGATCCTGTTCGCCCTCGGCATCCGCTCCCTCGCCTGGGGCGCCGGCGAAGCCTCGGTCAACCCGAGCGGAGTAACGGCTCCGGGCCCCCGCCGCCCTCTCGGCACGGCGACCGGCTACCTGCTCTTCGCGGTGGTCGTTCTCGGTGTGGTCCTCGGCATCACGTTCATCGTGGCTGGTGGGTTCGGGTACAAGATGAGCTTCGAGCACATCTACCCGACGTTCATCGCCAAGTAGCAACCGACGTAAGGCCCCGGCGTTTGTGGCGCCGGGGCCTTGCGTTTTCCTTCGTGGCGCCGGCTCAGTGCCTGGCCGGCTTGGCGTCCGGCCGGCTTAGCCGGCCGGTGTGCGCTCAGCCGGGATGCGGCTGCGGAGCCGCCGCCTTCGCTGGCCGCCTTCGCCGGCCGCCTTCCGCCGGGCCGGGATCAGACCAGGGTGCGAGCCAGCACGCCGATGTCCGGGTTGTCGGTGAAGAGGCCGTCGATGCCGGTACGCAGGAACGTCACCTGCTCGTCGATCGCCTTGCCGTACGCGGTGGGGTCGGTGCCCACCCGCAGCTCAGCCGGCAGGAACTGGTTCTCCGCCCGGAACGTGTACGGGATGACCTTGAGCCCGGCCGCGTGCGCGTCGGCGACCAGGCTGGTCGGGGCGCCCAGTGTGCCGTCCGCCTTCCGCGGGATGACCTGGCTCTTCTCCGGGCCGATACCGTCCACGAACTGCGACAGCTCCTTGAGCCCGGCCGGCGTCAGGTAGTCGGCGTAGCTGCGCGGGTCGTTGAACGGGTTACCGGCGGCGCTGCTCAGGAAGACCAGCGGCACCTCGAGGCGGTGCTCGTCGGCGAGAACCCGCAGGTTGGCCGCCTCGAAGGACTGCACGAACACCTTCGCGCCGCGCCGGTCCAGGCCGTTGCGCCGCAGCGTACGGACGAGCGGCTTCTCCAGCTCCAGCCCGAGCCGCTGGAAGTAGGTCGGGTGCTTGGTCTCCGGGAACACGCCCAGGTCCCGGCCCAGCTCCCTGGAGAGCCGCTTGCGCAGGTCCAGGACCTCCTGGAAGGTCGGCACCTCGAACAGCCCGTCGTAGAGGGTGTTCTGCTGGCGGACGGCGGGGATCCGCTCGGTGGCACGCAGCGTCTTCAGCTCGGCGAGCGTGAAGTCGTGCGTGAACCACCCGGTGACGCTGACCCCGTCGAGCGTCACGGTCCGCTGGCGACCGGCGAACTCCGGCCGCGACGCCACATTGGTAGTGCCCCCGATCTCGGGTTCGTGCCGGCACACCAGCACGCCGTCCTTGGTGATCACCAGGTCCGGCTCCAGGTAGTCGGCACCCATCCGGGCGGCCAGCTCGTACGACGCGAGGGTGTGCTCCGGCCGGTAGCCGGACGCGCCCCGGTGCCCCACCACCAGCGGCTTCTTGTCCGGCCGCCCACCGCCGGCCCACGCGGGCGCGGAAGTGACCCCGGCCAGCACCGGCGTGGCGGCGGCGACCGCGCCCAAGCGCAGCACCTGACGGCGATCTGCCACGTTGTCCTCCACCGAAATTCAGGTCCGGCGCTGATCGCCGGATTTCCGATGGCAGTCGACGTTACCGATCCGTCGGAGACCGGACGAGCACATGACGGCCCGGCGAACGCAGCACTAATGGTCAATCCCGGACATCCAATGACGGCACGCGGGACCAGGCCGAAACGCCGCCTGCGCCGCTCTCGGCCGGCTGGTGGCGGCGCCGGAATCAGGGCGACGTTCCGGTCCGCGTTGCTGTCGGCGGGTTGCTGGCGGCGGGTTGCTGGCGGCGGGATCAGGCCGAAGCTCCGCCCGAGCCAAACGGGGCTGGCGGCGGTCAGCCAAGGGCGAGGGTGCTGTGCAGGCGTTTCGCCTCGCGGACCAGGCGGGAACCGCCCACCCGCCCGGCCACCTCGGCCAGGCCGCCGATCTCGTCACCGCGCCTGCCCAGGGCGTCGGCCACGCGGGTCGCCAGCTCCAGCAGGTCCGGCAGGCCGCGGGGAGCGACCGGCAGCAGCAGCGGCAGCGCGGTGCGGAGCAACTGCCAGACCGCCGCGGACGCGCCGGCGGCGTGGACGTCGGCGAGGGCGGCCGCCACCCGGTTCAATTTCACCGTGCCGTCGCCGCAGAGGTCGCCCAGTTCGGTGCCGATCGCGGCGGCGAGCGACCCGCTGCCGGACGTGACGGCCAGGAACGTGTCGACGGCCGCGGCCCGGCCGGCCGGATGCCTGGCGCCGAGCCCGTAGGCCAGCGCGAGCGTCGTCGCCGGCCCGGCCGGACCGGCGCAGTCGGCGAGCAGGGGCAGCGCCGTCTCCTCCCGGCTGTCCTGGTCGGCCAGCGCGGCGATCTCGGGCAGCGCCCACGCTGCCACGGCCTCGCGGTCCTGCGGCAGGACCATCGCGAGCACGTCCGGACGGTAGTAGTGGAAGGCCTCGTAGTCCTCCCGCGGCGTCGGCCGCCGGTCGATGGTGAACACCGACTTGCCCAGCAACGGCAGCGACCCGCCGGCCCGCGGCGGCGCCAGATCGGCGACGACGCGCCGGTGCACCCGCGGCCCGGAGTCGAACACGCTCCAGGTGTCGTGCGGGTCGTCATCGGCCAGCTGCACGAAACGGGTCGCGGTCGGATCAGGCCGCCCGCCCTCGCCGAGCCATTCGGCGAGCCGCTTCCCCTCCGGCGAGGTGAGCGCGGCGGCCCGGGCGAGGACCGCGACATCATCGGTACGGGCGACCCGCAGCAGCGCCTGCTCGAAGTCGAACGGCCACGGATCCCGGCCCTCGTCCTCCAGCCGGGCGAGGCGGTCGGTCAGCACACCGGCGTCGAGGCTGCCGGAGACGTGGGTGGGCGTCGCCAGCAGCACCGGCACCGGACTGCCGGTGAGCCAGGTGGCCAGCTCGGCGAGGCGTGCGGTCAGCACGTCCGGTGGCACGTTGAACGGCTCGAGGCTGCGCCCGCCGTCGTTGCGGTGACGCCCGATCGCCGCGTTGACCGCCATGCCGAGCAACCGGATGTCGTCCCACGCGTCGTCGTAACCACAGCGTTCGAGCACGGGCCCGAGAACCTTGGAGAGACCGTCCGGGTCGCCGGCGGCGTGCAGCGTCACCAGGCCGGCCATCGCCCGCTCCCAGCCCACCGCCGACTTCTCCACGGCGAGCGCGGTCAACTCCTCGGCAAGCTCAGCCGCGGTGCCGATCGGCGGCGGCATCTCAGCGACCCACATCCACGGGCCAGGCCGCGGCTCAGCTTCCGCTCCGTCGCCTTGCGGCTCCGAGCCGCCAGGCTGCGTCCGAGCGCTCTGCGGCTCCGGCCGGCCAGGCCGCGTCCCAGCACTCCGCAGCCCCGGCCCATCTTGCGGCCCGGCGCTCCCCACACCATGCCCAGATGCTGTCAAGGCCCCCCGAGAAGCCGACGCGGCAAACAATCCGGCCGCCCGATCACGCAGAACACCAGGCAGCTCGCCAGCCGCCACAGCCAGCCCAGCCGCGTCCTGCGGCGCCAGGCGCCGCAGATGAACGCCGATCAAGCCAAGGGCCCGCTCCTGCACATCCATAGCCGGATGACCAAACGCGACCGCCACCACCGCAAGGATCTCCGCGGCCCGCTCCGGCTCCCGGCGAACCACCCGGTCCAGCCAGCTGAGCTGGGCCTTGACCAGCGTCTTCTCGCTGCGGAGCAGGACCGCCGAGGAGAGCTCCACCAGCTTCTCCACCCCAAGCAGCCCAGCGTCGTCGACAGCGCGGAGGGCCCGCTGGGCAAGGCCGGCGATCGGAGACGGCGCGTCCGGGAGCAGACGGGCGTAATCCGCGACGAACGCCGTCATCTCCAAGGCGGTGGGCGCCAGCTCGTCGTGCAGCCGGGCGAACGGGCGCAGGAAAACCGGGCGGTCGGGCCGGGCCAGGCGGTCGACCGTGGCATCCAGGACGGTCTTGCGGACCAACCGGCCCTCGGCGACCAGTGCAGCGATCGCGGACGGAAAGGAAGCGCCGGGAAGCTCGCCGCCGACGCCGTCGATCTCGAACACCGCCGGCAGCAGCAGATCGAGCCAGGGCGAGCCGCGGAAGCTGACGGCGCCGTCCTGGACCGATCGCAGCCAGGCCCGCACGACGGCCCCGGTGACCGGCGGCTCGGCATCGCCCTCGATCAGCAGCGCCTCGACGAACCGCCAGTCATCGGGCCACGTGTCGCGCTCCGGCAGGCGCCGGGCCAGACGGACGCCGAGCTCGCCGATCCAGGTGAGCCGCCGTGCCCGGGCGATCTCCAGGAAGCACCCGGGCCGGATCAGGTGCCACTCGCGCATGCCGCGGCGGGTGAGCAGTGCGGCGGCCCGGGCGGCCGTGGGCATGCAGGCGACAACGGCGAGCGCGAGGCAGCCGGCCGAGCCGAACGCGTCAGCATCCGCCCGCACGCGGGCCTCGACCTGAGCGGCGAAGGCCAGTCGCTCCTCCGCGGTGGCGTCGAGGAGGAGCCTGGTCAGCCCGGCGCTGTCGGTGCGGCGGAGCGGCTCGGCGAGCCCGGCCCACGTGAGAGACATGCGAACACCCTAGGACCAGGGTGTGAGAGCACCTCAGAGCCGCAGATGCGACCAGTCCAGCAGGCCTTCCCCGAGGTCCCGGATGGTGGCCAGCAGGCCGAGCCGGGCGGCCCGCAGCACCGGGTCGTCGGCCATCACGAAGACCTCGTCGAAGAACCGCCCGACGGGCGCCACCAACGGCTGCGTCCGGGCCACGAACGACGACAGGTCCGAGAAGCCGGTGTCGGCGGGAATGGCGGCGTGCAACGCGAGCTCGGCCGGCTCCTTCAGGACAGCGGCGTCGTAACCGGCGGGCGTGCCGGCCGGGACGATCCGCCGGGCCCGCTGGATCGCCGACGCCACCGCACGGAAGCCGGGATCGTCGACGGCGGTGGCCAGCGAGGCCAGCAGCGAGTCCACC
Organism: Actinoplanes aureus; assembly: GCF_015704865.1. Taxonomy (GTDB): domain Bacteria; phylum Actinomycetota; class Actinomycetes; order Mycobacteriales; family Micromonosporaceae; genus Actinoplanes; species Actinoplanes aureus. Next base: position 430,956 of record NZ_JADQTO010000006.1, read on the forward strand.
ACGGCCGGCCGTGCGTGATGCGGCAGCACGGCCCGCACCCGGTCCACCGGCTGCCCCTCCTCGACCAGCACCTGCTCCAACCGCTTGGCCAGGAACTCCGAGCAGGCCTGGAGAACCTCGGCCGGGACCGGCACCGGCTGCGTGGCGAGGGCGAGCGCCTCGGAGAGGTCCAGGCCGGCAAGGGCGGGCGTGGCCCGGTGCACGGCGATCAGGCCCAGGAACGCCCGCCGCACCGCGAACGGGTCGCTCGACCCGGTCGGCAGCCCGACGGTCGCGGCCAGCCCGGCCACCAGGTCGAGCCGGTCGGCGAGCGACAGCAGTGCCCCGGCCACCGAACGCGGCAGGTCGTCACCGGTGTTGCGCGGCAGCTCCGCCTCGTACACCGCCTGTGCCACCGGCCGGTCCTCGCCGGCGTGCAGCGCGTAGTCGCGGGCCATCACCCCGGCCAGGCTGGTCATCTCGGTGACCAGCTGCGACCCGAGGTCGAACTTGACCAGGGCGGCGGCCCGGTCCAGCACCGGCGACTCCAGGCCGAGCCGGGCGGCCAGGGAACGCGCGAGCGCGGCGATCCGGTCGGCCCGGTCGGCCATCGAGCCCAGCTTGTCGGTGAACGTCAGCCGGGCCAGCCGGGCCCGCATGTCCGCCAGCGGAGTCGACAGGTCGGCGCGGTAGAAGAACGCCGCGTCCTCGTACCGGGCGCGCAGCACGGCCTCGTTGCCGGCCCGGACCAGCTCGACGTCGACCGGGCCGTTCGCCACGGTCACGAACATCGGCAGCAGGCCGCCGTCGGCGTCCCGCACCGGCAGATACCGCTGGTGCTTGCGCATCACCGTGGTGAGTACGGCGTCCGGCAGCGTCAGGTACGCCTCGTCGAACGTCCCGAGCAGCGGCAACGGCTGTTCCACCAGGTCGGTGATCTGGTCGATCAGGGCCGCCTCGCCGGTCACGTCGATCCGGCCGTCCGGGTAGACGAGATCCTGGGCGCCGATGACGATCAGTTCCCGGCGGTCCTCGTGGTCGGCGACGATCCCATTGACCCCGAGCGTCTCCACGAACGTCTCGGCGGACTCGATCGCCACGACCGGCTGCGCGGCCGTCCGCAGCAGACGGGTCTCGCGATCGGCGGCCAGGGTGGACACGGTCACCGGCACCACGTCGTCGCCCCAGAGTGCCGTGAGCCAGCGGATCGGCCGGCTGAAGGCCAGCTTCGGATCGTTCCACCGCATGTTCTTGGCCGCGCGCAGCCCGGTGACGACCTGCGCGAGCACGGCGGCGAGCACGTCGGGTGCCGCGCGGCCGGCTTCGTGCGTCTTCAACACCACATGGGGTACGCCGTTCAGCTCCTCGGTCGACACCTCGCCGAGGGTGGCACCCTGTCCGCGGACGAACCCTTCGAGCGCCTTCGTAGGCGTGCCGTCCGCACCGTACGCGGCCTGGGTTTTAGGTCCTTTGACCGTGCGCACGTGGTCGTCCTCGCGCGCCGCGACCGCCGGGACCACGGCGATGAGCCGGCGTGGGGTGCCAAAGATCCGCGGCGCGCCGTGCGCCAGCCGGGTGGCCGCCAGGCCCTCGGTGACCAGCCGGAGCATCTGCTGCCGGGCCGAGCGCAGCTCGGCCGGCGGAAGCTCCTCGGTGCCGATCTCGAAGACCAGCGTGCGTTCGTCGTCGGAGGTCTGCGCCGCGGCGGCCGGCCGGGCGTGGTCCAGTGCGGAAACGACACCGAGAGGATGATCAAGCTCGGTCCGGCGGCCCACCCAGAGCTTGGCGACCTCACCGGCGAGCCGGCGCATCCGGCCGAACTCGGCGGCCCGCTCGGCGGTCGACACCGCGCCCCGGGCGTCCAGCACGTTGAACGCCTGCGAGCTTTTCAACACGTAGCTGTGCGCCGGCACCGGCAGCCCGGCGTCGATCATCCGCTGCGCCTCGCCCGCGTAGAGCTCCAGGAGCCGCCTGTTCGCCTCGATGTCGGCGTCGTCCAGGTAGTACCGCGACATCTCGTACTCGGCCTGCCCGAACACCTCGCCGTAGCTCACGCCCGGCGCGTACTCGATCTCCTTGAAGTGGGTCTTCTCCTGGAGCGCCATGATGATCCGCTCGATGCCGTACGTGATCTCCACGCTGACCGGATCGAGGTTCAGCCCGCCCGCCTGCTGGAAGTAGGTGAACTGGGTGATCTCCAGCCCGTCCAGCCAGACCTCCCAGCCCAGGCCCCACGCCCCGAGCGCGGGGGAGGCCCAGTTGTCCTCCACGAACCGCACGTCGTGCGCGGCCACGTCGATGCCGAGCGCCTCGAGACTGCCCAGGTAGAGCTCCTGCGGGTTGCCCGGGTCGGGCTTGAGGATGACCTGGAGCTGGGTGTGCGTCTGCAACCGGTTCGGGTTCTCGCCGTAGCGGGAGTCGTCCGGCCGCACCGACGGCTCGACATAGACCACCTTCCACGGCTCCGGGCCGAGCACCCGCAGGAACGTCGCCGGGTTGAGCGTGCCCGCACCGACCTCGGTGTTCATCGGCTGGACGACCAGGGCACCCTGATCCGTCCAATACGTCGTCAACCGGGCGAGCGCGTCCTGCATGGTGAGCATGGGACCGAAGTCTAGGTGTGCCGTCTCGGGGGTACGAACGCATTCATGCTTGCCGGAGATCTTTACGCCTTTCAGGACCTGTTGACCGCCGAGGAGTCGGACACCGTCCAGCGGGTCCGCGACTTCCTCGCCGCCGAGGTCACGCCGATCGCGAACGAGTACTGGACCCGGGCCGAGTTCCCCACCCACCTGATCAAGCGGTTCGCCGGGCTGGGCCTGGCCGGCGTGGAGCGGTCGTCGCTGCTCAACGGGTGGCTGGCCCTGGAGATGGGACACGCCGACGCCTCCCTGGCCACCTTCTACGGCGTGCATGCCGGGCTCGCGATGGGCAGCATCCAGACCTGCGGCTCACCCGAGCAGCGGGAACGCTGGCTGCCCGCGATGCACGACTTCGACAAGATCGGCGCGTTCGCGCTGACCGAGCCCACCGGCGGCTCCGACGTGGCGGCCGGCCTGCGCACCACCGCCCGCCGCGACGGCGACCACTGGATCCTCAACGGCAGCAAGCGCTGGATCGGCAACGCCACCTTCGCCGACCTGATCATCGTGTGGGCGCGTGACGAGGCCGACAACCAGGTCAAGGGCTTCGTGGTGCCCGGTGACGCCCCCGGCTTCACCGCCACCAAGATCGAGAACAAGATCGCCCTGCGTATCGTCCAGAACGCCGACATCTCGCTGGTCGACGTGCGGGTGCCGGAGGCGGACCGGCTGCAGTCGGCCAACACGTTCAAGGACACCGCGAAGGTGCTGCGGCAAACCCGCGCCGGCGTAGCCTGGCAGGCCGTCGGCGTCATGCTCGCCGCCTACGAGATCGCCCTGCGCTACGCCGGCGAGCGCGAGCAGTTCGGCCGGCCCATCGCCAAGTTCCAGCTGGTCCAGGACCTGCTGGTGCGCATGGTCGGCAACGTGACGGCCTCGCTCGGCATGTGCGTGCGGCTGGCCCAGCTCCAGGACACCGGCGTCTACCGGGACGAACACTCCGCCTTGGCGAAGGCCTACTGCACCACCCGCATGCGCGAGGTGGTCGGCTGGGCCCGCGAACTCCTCGCCGGCAACGGCATCGTCCTCGACTACGACATCGGCCGCTTCGTAGCCGACGCCGAGGCCCTCTATTCCTACGAGGGCACGCGCGAGATCAACTCGCTCATCGTAGGCAGGGCGGTGACCGGCCACAGCGCCTTCGTCTAACCCTCATCCGGTACGCGCACGGGCCGTAGGGCCGCGGTTGCCCGCGTTCGTCGCCGTAACCGTCAGGTGATGCTGTTTTCCCGGCGGTCGCGTTCGGGGCGGTGAAGGGAAGCCAGGCTTGCGCCGGGGAGAGCGGGGACGGGTCGGCTTCGGCGGGACGACCGGTTGCGCGTACCTCGAAGAAGCAGGATGGAACCTAGAGGTAGCGTTTTTGGTCGTGTCGCTGGATGGCGGTGAAGGCCAGGTCGCAGCTGGTGTCCTTGCCGGCCGGGCTGCTCCAGCGCAGGTGGAAGTGCCCGCCGGTGGCCGGCGGGGTGAGCTCGAACTCGGTCGGGCCGACGCCGTCGGGGAAGTCGCGCCAGCCGCGGTCGCCCGGCTTGCGGGCGTTCGCCGGGTCGGCGGTGAAGCCGAGGCTGCCGCCGGACTTCGGCTGGGCGCAGGTGCGCTTGAAGGTGACGCGGATCGGGGCGGGGCCGGCCGACTGCGCCGGGCCGGTGGCCAGGCAGGTCGGGTGGCACTGGAGGCGGGTGCCGGACCAGCTGTACACCAGCCGGTCGGTCGAGCTGGTGGTGTAGACGGCGAGGAAGTCGCTGCCGGAGGCCGGGCCGCGGAGCTTGTTGCCGCGGTAGACCGCCTGGTAGTCGCCGGAGGCGCGGGCGGTGAGCGTGGTGCGGAACCGGCCGGAACTCGTGGCGGCGATCGAGCTGAGCCGGACGTAGGGGTCGTTCTCCGACTTGCGGAAGTACAGGTCGACGGGGCCGGCGTTGCCTCTGTTACCGAAGCCGGCGCGGCCGGCGAGGACGATCCGGCTGCCCTGCCGCACCTCGTCCGGAGCGACCGCGAAGGTCATCGTCACGGGCGTGTCCGCGGCCCGTGCCGGTGCCGCGCCGGACAGCCCGGCCAGCAGCGCGGCAGTCGCCGCGAACAGGTGTGCTCCGCGCATCTCGGGGCCCTTCCGGATCGGTGATCGCGGGCCCGACGCTACCAGCATTTGGACCGCTTGATCCCGATTCATCCCTAGCTGCGGCGCGTCAGGCGCCGGTCAGGCGTACGCCGCCACCCCCACGCTTCGCCAGATACATCGAGGCGTCGGCGTCGCGCATCAGGGCGCCGAACTCGGTGGCGTGCTCCGGGAACAGGGCCACGCCGATGCTCGCCCCGATCCGGACCTCCTGCCCCTCGATGTCGAACGGTTCGCGCAACCGCTCGCAGATCCGCTCGCCGGCGTGGACCGCCGAGGTCTCGTCCGGGTCGCCGGTGAGCAGCACCGAGAACTCGTCGCCGCCGAGCCGGGCCACCAGGTCGGGCCGGCGCACCGTGTTCTCCAGGCGCTTCGCCACGAGCTGGAGCAGGACGTCGCCGGCGTGGTGCCCGACGGTGTCGTTGACCTGCTTGAAGCCGTTCAGGTCGAGCAGCAGCAGGGCGACCCGGGTGCCGGTGGCGGCGGCGATCTCGACCGCCTGCTCGGCCCGGTCCAGCAGGTGCTTGCGGTTGGGCAGCCCGGTGAGCGAGTCGTGGAACGCCTGGTGGGTCAGCTCCTCGACGTGCACCTGGGCGGCCTCCCGCATCCGGGCGCTGTCCATGATCAGCGCACCTTCGACGGCGAGCTGCTGCGCGAGGATCCGGTCGCGGGCGCTCCACTCGCGGGTTCCGGCGGAGTCGCCGCACATCACCATGCCGACCGGCCCGTTCCCGGACATCAGCGGCATCGCGATGAACGACCGCGTGCCGATCGTCTGCACGAAACCGCCGGCCCGCAGCTTCGCGGTCGCCGCGTCGCCGATCATCACCGGCTCGCCGGACTCGGCCGAGGCCCGCCACACCGGCGAGTCGGCGGCCGGCTTGCCGAGCAGGTTGTCGGCCAGGGTCTGGCGCAGCTCCGGCGGGAAGCCGACGCCGTGCACGTACCGGATCCGGCCGTCGTGGTCGATCAGGTGCAGCGCGGCGTGCTCGGTACGGAACGCGGTCGCGCAGGACCGCGCCAGCAGCTCGGCGGCCGTCTCCACGCTGCCCGCGGACATGCCCTGTTCGAACAGCTCCTGGATGGTGGCGCTGCTGTGCGCGACGAACTGCCGCTGCTTCTCCGCGGCCAGTCCCTGCAGGGTGGTGGCGAAGTGCAGCGACATCGTCGAGATGGTGTCCAGCCGCAGCCCGGTCAGGTCGCCGCCGGTCAGCAGCAGTACGCCCACCGTCTGCCCGCCGATCCGCAGCCGGATCGCCATCTGCTCGCCGTTGACCACCGGCTTGCCGCCGGCCGGGGCGCGGAACACCTTGCCGGCCACCAGCTGGTCCCGCCGGCCGGGTTCACCGAACCGGGCCGTGGCGGTCATCATGCCGGTCTCCGAGTCCAGCTCGAAGACGGTGGCGGCGGTCAGCCCGGCGATCTCCCGCAGGCGCGGCGTGGTCAGGTCCAGGACGTGCTGCACCGAGGGGGTGTCCTTGGTCATGAACGCCACCAGTTCGGCCAGCAGCAGTGCCTGCCGGTCCGGGGTCATGTCCGCCTCGCCGGACCCCTCCGCCACGGGTCCGGCTGTGTGCACTTCGCTGCCCACGCTCATGGTCCTAGTGGTCGGCACCGGGCCCGGCGGGTTGAGCGCCGGGCGGGCCGCAGGCGGGGGCAAAACGGGTGCGTCCGGGTTAGGGCCTGAATCATCCGTGCCAGGGCTCGGTTGCCGTGAACTGCCAGTTGCTCAGGTGTTTCCGGATCATTGCGCTGGGAGCGCTCCCATGCAATGCTGTCCACATCGGCCAACGATCCCCACCGATGTGTTGGCCGCCGTTCCCTCGGCGCGCTCCCGCGCCACCCCCGTCTCGAGGAGCCCTCTATGAGACCCATCCCCACCCGTGCACGCGCTCTGGCGGCCGCCGCCGCGGTGAGCGTCGTGGCCGGCGGCGGCGCCATCGCCATGGCCGGTAGTGCGAGTGCCGCGGCCGGTTGTCGCGTCAACTACACCGTTAACCAGTGGAACACCGGTTTCACCGGCAACGTCACCGTCACGAACCTCGGCGACCCGATCAGCGGTGGCTGGCGCCTGACCTGGACGTGGCCCGGCAACCAGACGATCAGCCAGGGCTGGAGCGCGACGATCAGCCAGTCCGGGCAGAACGTCACCGCCACCAACCCGTCGTGGGCGGCCTCGCTCCCCAACGGTGGCACGGCGAACTTCGGCTTCAACGGCAACTACTCGGGCACCAACACCGCGCCCGCGTCGTTCTCGCTGAACGGCACGGTCTGCACCGGCGACGTCCCGACCGGTTCCCCGTCGAACCCGCCCTCCAGCTCCCCGTCGAGCTCACCCTCCAGCTCGCCGTCGACGTCCCCGTCGAACCCCACCAACCCGGGTACCAAGGTCGACAACCCGTACGCCGGTGCGCGCGGCTACGTCAACCCGGAGTGGAAGGCCAAGGCCGAGTCGGTCTCCGGCGGCAGCCGGGTGTCCAACACCCCGACCGCGGTCTGGATCGACCGGATCGCCGCGATCAACGGCACCACGGGCAGCAGCTCGAACGGCTCGATGGGCGTCCGGGACCACCTGGACGAGGCCCTCGAGCAGGGTGCCGGCTACATCCAGTTCGTGATCTACAACCTGCCCGGCCGGGACTGCGCCGCGCTCGCCTCCAACGGTGAGCTCAAGCCGGACGAGCTGCCCCGTTACAAGACCGAGTACATCGACCCGATCGCCGCGATCCAGGGCGACGCGAAGTACCGGAGCCTGCGGATCATCAACGTCGTCGAGATCGATTCGCTGCCGAACCTGGTCACCAACACCTCCGGCCAGCCGGGCGGCACGGCGACCTGCGACACGATGAAGGCGAACGGCGGCTACGTGCAGGGCATCGGCTACGCCCTGCAGAAGCTCGGCGCGCTCGGCAACGTCTACAACTACGTGGACGCCGCTCACCACGGCTGGATCGGCTGGGACTCGAACTTCGGCCCGACCGCGGACATCATGCTCGAGGCCGCCCGGGCCTCCGGCAACGTGCGCAACGTGCACGGCTTCATCACCAACACCGCGAACTACTCGGCGCTGCGTGAGCCGTTCGTCCAGCCGACCACCACGGTCGGTGGCCAGAGCGTCCGCCAGTCCAAGTGGGTCGACTGGAACATGTACACCGATGAGCTCACCTTCGCTCAGGCGTTCCGGAACAAGCTGGTCTCGATCGGCTTCGACTCCGGCATCGGCATGCTGATCGACACCTCGCGCAACGGCTGGGGCGGCTCGGCCCGTCCGACCGCGGCGAGCACGTCGACAAACGTCGACACGTACGTCAACGAGTCCCGCATCGACCGCCGGATCCACGCCGGCAACTGGTGCAACCAGTCCGGTGCCGGTCTGGGTGAGCGTCCGACCGCGGCTCCGGCCTCGGGTATCGACGCCTACGTCTGGGTGAAGCCGCCGGGTGAGTCGGACGGCTCCAGCAAGCTCATCCCGAACAACGAGGGCAAGGGCTTCGACCAGATGTGCGACCCGGCCTACACCGGTAACGCCCGTAACGGCAACAGCCTGTCCGGCGCGCTGCCCGACGCCCCGATCTCCGGCGCCTGGTTCCCCGCGCAGTTCCAGCAGCTGATGCAGAACGCCTACCCGGCGCTCTGATCCGCGGCTAGCTCCTTCCGGCAACCGGCCGGCGCCCCCGTGGCGCCGGCCGGTTGTGTGTTGCCCCACGGCTATTGCAATACGAGTGCATTGTGACCTACCGTTACCGCATGGCGAAGGTATGGGGTCTCATCCGATTCGTGGTGGTCTACGAGCTGCGGCTCTGGGCGGCGCTGTTCCGCTGGATCCTGCGCCGGCCGATCCCGGTGGAGCCGGGCACGTCACGCTTCGAGTACGTGGGTGCCGTGAAGATGATCCTCGGCGTCTTCCTCGGCGTCTCCGCCCTGGAGATCCCGATCCTGCACCTGATGATCCCGTGGGACGGCGTACGGGTCGCCCTGCTCGCCGTCGGTGTGTACGGCCTGATCTGGATGGTCGGCCTGCTCGCCACCATGCGGGTGTATCCGCACCTGGTCGGCCCGTCCGGCCTGCGGATCCGTAACAGCATTACGCTCGACCTGCCGCTGGCCTGGGACGAGATCGAGTCGATCGAGGTGCGCCGCCGCTCGATGCCGCCGGGCGGGCAGACCCAGGTGGAGGACGGCGTGCTCTCCCTCGGGATGGCCAGTCAGACCAGCATCGACGTACGCCTGACCGCCCCGCGCGTCGTGCCGGTCCGCAAGACGCTCGGGGAGCCGGTCAGCGTGATCCGCTTCCATGCGGACGACCCGGAGGGCCTGGTGGCGGCCGCCGGCGCGCTGGTTCAGCCCCTGGCGGCGAAGAACCGGTAGACCGCCCGGTACGGCACCGCGGTGGTGGCCGTCCCGGTGCACGGCCCGGCGGGCGCGATCCCGCCGACCGTGTCGATCCGCTGGATGTAGGTGACCTGGCCGAACACTCCGTCACCGCGGGTCGTCTTCGCGGTGATCCGCAGTTGCGGGATGCTGTCCGGGTGGTCCGAGGGCGCGCGGAGCACTCCCTCCGGGTTGCCCTCCACCAGCGAGCCGTCCTGGTCCGACTGCCAGCTCGGGCCCCGGAAGTGCAGAGCGGTCACCTTCTTCACCGGGTGCAGCGTGACGCCGGTCAGCGAGGCGGCCGGCTCGATCAGCGTCCAGGTGCCGTTCTGGCACCCGTAGACCTGGACGCCGCGGGCCTTGAAGACCGAGTGCAGAGCGTTGCCCGGCGGCGGCGCGAGGGCGTCCGGGACCTTCGGCGATCCGCCGAGGAAGCTGTCCGCCTGTGTGGTGGCCGGGCGGGACTCGGCCGGCGGCCGCTCGGTGCCGGCGAACGAGACGCCGGCCGGTACCGCGACCGCGACGAGCGCGAGGGCGCCGATGGCACCCGGGATCGACAACCTGGTCACTGAGTCCTCCCCGTGGACGGTGACGCGGAGCTTCACCGTAGAGGCGTACCGGCCGGGGGAGGGTCGTCGAGTCGGGAATTCACCCGGAGGATGTGCGGTTACCGGGGCGCTCCGGGCATCGTGTAGAAGCCGGTCGGCAGCGCCTCGGCCCGGCGGCGGGCCTCTTTCGCCCGGGAACGGATCCGCAGCAGCAGGAGCACGCCGAGGAAGACGAAGACGCCGCCCACGATGAGCCCGGGCCCGAGCAGGGTGGACTCCTGGGAGACGAGGGCGGACGGCTCGGCGTCCTCGGACTCCTGGGCGGCGGGCGGCCGGTTGTCCTCCGGCGCGGGCGCCGCCTCCGCGGACGGGGCCGGCTCGGCCTCCCGTTCGCCGCCCTCCACCCGGGCGGCGGCTCCGCCCGCGCTGAGCAGCTCGTCGCGTACGTCGAGCGCCTGCACCTCGAACTGCACCGCGCCCGCGTCCGGTCCCTCGAACTCGATCTGCCAGCGCCCGGTGACGGTCCGGCCACGGCAGAGCACGCCCGGGTCCAGGGACTCGTCGACGATCCGGGTGGTGTCACCCTCGGCCGTGGTCTCCACCGGGAAGCCCGGCTCCTCCTCGACCCGGGTCACCCGCATCTGGCCGGGGCTGAACTCGGAGTGCACCAGCAGCGCCCAGCGGACCTTCCGGCACTGCCGGTTCTGCGAGGTGACGACCGCGGTCACCGTCTTGGCGGCCGATCCCACGGTGAACTCGCCGGGTGCGTCGACCCGGACGCTGAAGCCCGGCTTGTCGGCTGCCGCCGGTGTCTCCCACCCCGCATTCACCAGGGTGCCGGCGAGCACCGCACCGGTCAGTGCCGCGATCCGGTGACGCATGGCGATCCCCCTCTCTGGGCACGCCCGTCGATTCGCCTGCACTACTTAGTTCGCCCGCGGGGGCAGAATGGTTCACCCGGTGCTCCGCGTCACTCCCCGGTGCGGATTAAATCTTCCTTAGCCGCGCACACCCTCCGCTGTTGTCGCAGGTCAGCACGCATGTGCGGAAAGTAGTAACACGGCTACGCAAAAAGTTTCGACGGTGTTCATCCGAAACCGTGCCCGCCACGTAATCCCGGGAGGACACGGACCGGGGCAGGCAGGGGAAAGCACGGCCACGGATCGGGTCCAGGAAGAGCTTGAGCGCGGGGTGTTCCCCACGGACACCGGCGTCCCACCGCCCACCGGGACGTGACCGCACCAAGGAACGAGGAGTCAATGGCCCGGTCGAAGAACAACCAGCGAGCCGCCGCCCCGCGGGTGGCCGTCGATGTCGCATCCACCGGTACGCGTTCGGCGTCGAAAACCGAGGTGGTACTGCTCGTCATCAGCGTCCTGGCCGCGGTATGGGCGGTCGCGATGATGACCAAGCCCGGCCGAGTCGGGTACTACTACTTCTTCAGCTACGTCGAGTTCTACATGGGCGTCATCAGCCTGGTGTCGCTCTCGATCACCATCATGGTCGGCCTGGTGGCCACCGATCGGCTGGTGCTCAGCATCCGCCAGCGCGTCCTGCTGCAGTCCGGTCACCGCACCATCGGCTTGATGGCGGTCAGCGCCCTGTTCGTGCACGTCTGGACGAAGTACGCCGAGGAGCACATCCGGCTCATCGACGTCTTCGTGCCGTTCATGCTGCCCGGGTTCAACCGGGTCTACGTCGGCCTCGGCACCGTCGCCGGCTGGGTGATGGTGCTGGTCATGTGGACCGGCATCGCCCGCTCCCGGTTCATCGGCCGGGGCAAGCCCTGGATGTGGCGGGGCATCCACGCGATCTCGTACCTGATCTGGCCGATCGCCCTGGTGCACGGCCTCTCGGCCGGCCGTCCGGCGCCCACCTGGGTCACGGTCAGCTACGTCATCTGCGTGCTCGGCGTCCTGGTCGGTCTCGCCGTGCGGCTGTCGGTCAGCCTGAACCGCAAGAAGGACTTCTCCTCTCCGGCGGGCACCGGTACCGGCGCCGTCAAGCCGGTCGGGAAGATCGTGCCGACCGCGTCGCCGTCGCCCATGCGGCGTCCCGGCCGTCGCGGCGAGCCCGCGGTGGACCTGCTCGCCTCGGCCGGACCGGCCACCGAGACCTGGGTTCCGGCGGCGCCGCCGGCCCGCCCGGTCAGCCCGGCACCGGCCCCGCCGCGCCCGCCGGTCCAGGCCATGCCCCAGGACGACGACTTCCCCGCGCCCCGCGGACGTCGCCAGCCCGAGCTGGAGGCTCCGCCCGCGCCGCGTCCGCGTCGTGCCGTCGAGGACGACGACCGGTACGACACCTCCACCCGGGCCATGTCCCGGCAGGACATCGAGGACTACCGGTACGACGACGAGCCCGCACCGCGCACCCGGGGAGCCCGCTCGCAGGAGATCTACGACGCCGGACCGCGGCGCGGCCGCCGGTTCGACGACGACGACGAGCCGGCACCGCGCGACCGCCGGGCGTTCGAGGACACCGGCACCCGGATGCGCCGTGACGACCTGGAGTCCACCGGCACGCGGATGCGCCGTGATGACCTGGAGACGACCGGCACGCGGATGCGCCGTGATGACCTGGAGACGACCGGCACGCGGATGCGCCGTGATGACCTGGAGTCCACCGGCACGCGGATGCGCCGTGATGACCTGGAGACGACCGGCACCCGGATGCGCCGGTACGCCGACGACGAGCCGCCGCCCCCGCGTGCCCGCCGCCGGGAGCCCGAGCCCGGGTACGACGGCTACGAGGACGTCCCCCGCCAGCGTGGCGCCCGCTACGAGGAGCCGTACGAGGAGCCGCAGCGCCGTGCCGACGGCCGGCACAGCAGCCGCAGCCAGTTCGTCGACCTCGCCGCCGACCAGTGGGGCGGCGACCCCGGCTACGACGACGGCCCGACCATGGTCGACACCGCGCCCCCGAGGTCCCGCCGGGCCACCCCGCCGGAGGACGAGGGCCGCGGCCGCCGTAGCCGCCGTGCGGTGGAAGAGGACGAGGCGTACTTCTCGCAGTTGCGTGGTGACGCGCGTTGAGTACCGCACAGGTTCCACCGGTCACGGCGATCGGCACGCCACGCATCACCGCGGGCTTCGACGAGTACGGCCGTCTCGACCTGATCGCCCACCAGGAGGTGCACGGCGGGTTCGCCGCGCTCACCTCGGGCGAACTGGTCGGGCTGGCCGACCGGATCGAGCTGCGCGGCCGTGGCGGCGCGGGCTTCCCGTTCGCCCGCAAGGTGCGCGCGGTCATCGACTCCTGCCGCCGGCAGGAGCTGCCCCCGGTCATCGTGGTCAACGCCACCGAGGGTGAGCCGCCGTCCTGGAAGGACAAGGCGGTGCTGACCCGCGGCCCGCACCTGATCCTGGACGGCGCCGCCCTGGCGGCCGCCGCCCTGGACGCCGAGGAGATCGTCATCGGCATCGCCGACGACGGCGTCGGCCAGAGCTCGATCACCGCCGCGCTGGCCGAGCGGAAGATGCCCTGCCCGACGCGGATCGTCACGGTGCCGCACCGGTTCATCTCCGGTGAGGGCGGCGCGCTGGTCCGCGGCATCAACGGCGAGGCGCACATCCCGCCCGGCCGCAAGGTGCGGTCCAGCGACAACGGCGTGATGGGCCTGCCCACCCTGCTCTCCAACGCCGAGACGTTCTCGCAGCTGGCGATCGCGGCCAGGCTCGGGCCGTGGGAGTACAACTCGGTCGGCATCCCCGAGGAGCCCGGCACGGTCATGCTGACCATCGGCGGCTCGGCCACCGCGCCCGCGGTGGTGGAGGCACCGAGCGGCACCCCGCTCATGGAGGTGCTCGAGATGTGCGGGGCCGACCTCGGCCCGGGCCTGCTGGTCGGTGGCTACCACGGCAAGTGGATCAGTGCCGAGGCCGCCCAGAACGTCACCATCTCCCGCAAGGGGTTCGCCAAGGTCGGCGGCACGCTCGGCGCCGGAATACTGATCCCGATCGGCTCCAAGACCTGCCCGCTCGGCGAGGTCGCCCAGGTCGTGCAGTACCTGGCCGGCGAGTCGGCCGGCCAGTGCGGCCCCTGCCGGCTGGGTCTGCCCGACCTGGCCCGCGCGGTCACCCTGGTGTCGCTCGGCGGCAGCGCGCTGGAGAACGTGCGCCAGGCGGCCGGCATGGTCAAGGGCCGGGGCGCGTGCAGCCACCCGGACGGCACGTCCCGCTTCGCGCTGTCCGCGATGGAGGTCTTCCACCGGGACGTGGAGGCGCACGCCAACGGCGAGGGCTGCGGCAAGCAGGTGCGCGGCATCCTGCCGCTGCCGTACACCGCCGAGAAGGGTGCCCGCAAGCTGGCCCTGGACTGGTCCCGGTGCGACGGGCACGGGCTCTGCTCCGCGGTGGCGCCGGAGATCATCCGGCTGGACCAGAACGGCTTCCCGGCGTTCCCGCAGACGCCGCTGCCGCCGTGGCTGGAGAACGGCGCCCGCAAGGCGGTCAACGTCTGCCCGGCGCTGGCCCTGCGCCTGACCGAACCGACGACGGCGAAGTGAGCTGACGATGAAAAGGCGCGCGGTGCTGCTGGCGGCCGGGCTCGCCCTGACGGGCTGCACCCAGCCCGCGGAGAAGGCCGCGCCGGCGCAACCGGCCGCGCAAGTGGTGAGCGCGTCGCCGGCGGCGCCGGCGAAACCGGTGACGCCGAAGTCGCTGAAGTTCAGCGGGACCACGCTGGAGGGGGCCGCGTTCGACGCGGCCTCGCTGGCCGGCAAGCCGGCCCTGCTCTGGTTCTGGGCGCCCTGGTGCGCCACCTGCGCCAGCGAGGCCCAGTCGATCGCCGACGTCCAGGAGGAGTACGGCGACCGGCTGGGCATCCTCGGCATCGCCGGGATGGGCACGAAGAAGGCGATGAACGAGTTCGTCAGTGACTTCCAGTTGCAGGCCGTGCCGCATCTGAACGACCCGGCCGGCAAGATCTGGCAGCGGTTCGGGATCGCACAGCAGAGCTGGTACGTGCTGATCGACCCGGACGGGAAGATCCTCCACACCGGCTACCTGGACGATCTGCAGCTCACCGAGAAGGTGCGCGCGGTCACCGCGTGAGGGCGATCGGCGCCTTGGCCCGCAGCACGTTGAGGAACTCGCGCATCCAGTACGGGTGGTCCGGCCAGGCACGGCCGGTCACCAGCACGCCATCGACCTGGGCGGCACTGTCCGCGAAGGCGGCGCCCGCGCCGCGCACATCAGGAGCACAAGCGGGGTACGCGCTGACGGTGCGCCCGTTCAGCACGCCCGCCGCCGCGAGGACGAGAGGCCCGTGGCAGAGCGCCGCCACCGGTTTGTCCGCCTCGAAGAAGTGCCGCACGAGCCGCAGGCACTCCTCGTTCGTGCGGATGTACTCGGGTGCGCGCCCGCCGGGCAGGACCAGTGCCGCGTACTCCGACGGGTCGACGTCGGCGAACGCCTTGTCCGCGGGCCAGGTGTGTCCCGGCTTCTCGGTGTACGTGTCGAAGCCGTCCACGAAGTCGTGCACCACGAACTGGAGCTTCTTCGCGGACGGCGCCGCGATGTCCACCTCGTACCCCTCCTCCAGCAACCGCTGGTACGGGTACATCACCTCCAGGTCCTCGGCCGCGTCACCGGTGAGGAGCAGGATCCTGGTCATCGTCGCCTCCAGCACGCCGTTGTGGGATTCCACTGCTCATCGTGTCCGGATGGCTACGCGCGGTCAAACTAAACCGGCGCCGGCGGTCCCGGGGCGGGGACCACCGGCGCCGGCCGGGGGAGCAAGGTCACATGGTGGTCGGCGGCGGGGTGGCCGCGGACCAGGCCGGCTTCTCGGCCGGCATCAGCAGCCACAGCAGCGGGTAGATCAGGATCTGGCTGCCCGGGACGACGAAGAGGATCAGGACGAACAGCAGGCGGGCGCTCCACGGGTCGACCCCGAAGCGGCGGCCCAGGCCCGCGCACACACCGGCCAACATCCGGCCGTCCTGAGGGCGGACCAGGCCCTGGCGGGCCATCGCGTCGTGCACGGCGTTCATGGTTGTCTCGCTTTCACTGATCTCGGCTTTTCGCGGTGAAGAACCGGTGACTCAACAGTGACGCGTGGTCACCGTCGTAACCATGGGGCGACGCCCGGATCCAACCCGGAGATCCACCTCGGGGATGTCCGGGAGGGCACCTGTCGCAGGTGGCCGATTTCTGGTTACCATTCGGGGCTCCGCCGGTGATCATGATCAACCCGCGCGGGGTCTGTTCGGGCAGAGACAGCGCCCGATACAGTGCCAGGCGGTGAAGAGTGTGGCCGGCCGACGGGGCGGTCCGGGGGAGCACGAACATGGTCGATGGCACACTGCCGGGTGAGCGGACGCAGCCACTGCGCTCGCGGGACCCGCGCGCCCTCGGCGTCTACGAGCTGGTCGGGCGCCTCGGTGAGGGCGGCATGGGCACCGTCTATCTGGCCCGTGCGGCGAACGGCGTGCTGGTCGCGGTCAAGATGGTGCGCGCCGACCTGGCTCATGACGACGAGTTCCGCCGCCGGTTCCGCAGCGAGGTGAACCGGGCCCGTCAGGTGCCGCCGTTCTGCACCGCCGAGGTCCTCGACGCCGACCCGGACCACGAGTCGCCGTACCTCGTGGTCGAGTACGTGGACGGTCCCACCCTGGCCGAGGTGGTGGAGCAGCGCGGCCCGCTGACCAAGGCGAACCTGCACGGAGTGGCGATCGGGGTGGCCACCGCGCTCACCGCGATCCACGGCGCCGGGGTCATTCACCGCGATCTGAAACCGCGCAACGTGCTGCTGGCGCCGGGCAGCCCCAAGGTGATCGACTTCGGGATCGCCCGGGCCATGGAGGCGACCAGCGCGAACACGCGTACCGATCAGATGGTCGGCACGGTGTCCTACATGGCGCCGGAGCGCTTCAGCTCCGATCCGGACACCCCGGTGACCCCGGCCGCCGACATCTTCGCCTGGGGCAGCGTGGTGGCGTACGCGGGGACCGGCAACACCCCGTTCCACGCCGACTCGCCGCCGGCCACCGCGGCCCGCATCCTCACCCAGCCGCCCCGGCTGGACGGTCTCAGCGGGCCGCTGCGCGACCTGGTGGCGCACGCCCTGGAGAAGGACCCGGCCAACCGGCCCAGCTCCCGCGAGCTGCTCGACCTGCTGATCTCCGGCAACGAGCGGCCGGCGGCCACCGCCGCGGCCTTCGCCGACCAGCCGGCTCTGCGCGCGGCGGCGACCGAGGCGCAGGCGGTGACCGGGGTCTCCGGCCCGCCCACCGCCGGGACGATGACGGTACCCACCCTGGACATCCCGGCGGGGATGGTCGGCTACGACGAGAACTCGATCGTCACGGTGCCGATCTCGGCGCCCCCGGGAGAAACGCCGCCCGGCCCGCCGCCGCCCGAGCCGGCCCGCCGGTGGGCACTGCCCGCCGCTGTCGCGTTCCTGATCCTCGCGGTGGTGGCCGGCGCCGTCATGCTGGCCCTCTCGCTGCGGCACCCCGGCGGCGACCAGGCGACCCCAACGGTCACCGAATCGGCGCAGCCGGCGCCGTCCGCACCGGCCACCGCACCGGACATCACCGACGGGCTGACCCGGGAGTCGCTCTGGAAGGCGACCGCCCTGCCCAACGGGAAGGCGCACTGCGAGTTCGACAACGGGCTGGTGGCCACCCGGGAGGACAGCGACCCCTTCAAGTGCAAGGGTCCGCAGGACGAGATCCCGCCGGATCTGCGGGCCGAGGTCAATGTCCGCCTGCTCACGCCGGACAGTTGCGCGACGATCTGGTTCCGCAACGTCGCGTACCACGGCTATCAGCTGCGGGTCTGCGAGCGCAACATCTACCTGGGCGAGCACGGCTCCGGCGCCGCGATCCCGGTGCTGCGCACGATGCCGCTGGGCGACAATCCGATCGCGGTGGGCGCCGAGCACACCCGGATCGGCCTGGTGATCTCCGGGGACAAGGTGCAGGTGTCCCGGGACGGCATCGTGGTCGGCGACGCCGCGCTGACCGTGAAGGAGCTTCAGGCGGGCCGGCTGCTGCTCGGCGTGCACAGCGAGCGCGACGCGCCGCGGAACGCCCGGTACGAGGTGGCCTTCACCGACCTGAAGATCTGGTACCTCTGACGCGGAAGGCCCGGGCGAACGCCCGGGCCTTCGCTCACTGTCCGCTCAGTCGCGGGTCAGCCCCGCGCGGCGCAGCGCGTCGGCCATCGCGCTGTTGGCGATTGCGCCGCCCTGACCGCCCCGCTGACCGCCGCCCTGCTGCCGGGGCTGGCGCTGCCCACCCTGGCGCTGCTGACCGCCGCCCTGACGTTGCTGGCCACCCTGGCCGCCCTGACCGCCGCCCCGGCCACGGTCCTCGCGCGGCTGGCGCCCCTTGTTCGGCTCGTCGGACAGGCGCATGGTCAGCGAGATCCGCTTGCGGGCCTCGTCCACCTCCAGGACCCGGACCTTCACCACGTCACCGGACTTGACCACCTCGCGCGGATCCTGCACGAACTTGTCGGAGAGCGCCGACACGTGCACGAGACCGTCCTGGTGCACGCCGATGTCGACGAACGCCCCGAACGCCGCCACGTTCGTCACCTGGCCCTCCAGGATCATGCCCGGCTTCAGGTCGGCGATCTTCTCGACGCCCTCGGCGAAGGTGGCGGTGGTGAACGCCGGCCGCGGGTCGCGTCCCGGCTTCTCCAGTTCCTTGAGGATGTCGGTGATGGTCGGCAGGCCGACCGTGTCGGTGACGAACCGGTCCGGCCGGATCGCCTTCAGCAGCGGGCTGTTGCCGATCAGCGACCTGACGTCGGCGCCGGCGTCGGCCGCGATGGTCCGCACCACCGGGTACGACTCCGGGTGCACGCTGGAGAAGTCGAGCGGGTCCTCGCCGTCCCGGATCCGCAGGAAGCCGGCGCACTGCTCGAACGCCTTCGGCCCGAGCCGGGCCACCTTCTTGATCTCGTTGCGGTTCTTGAACCGGCCGTTCTGGTCGCGGTACAGCACGATGTTCTCGGCCAGCCCGGCGGTGATCCCGGAGACCCGGGTGAGCAGCGGCGCCGAGGCGGTGTTGATGTCCACGCCGACGCCGTTCACGCAGTCCTCGACCACGGCGTCCAGCGAGCGGGCCAGCTTCACCTCGGAGATGTCGTGCTGGTACTGGCCGACGCCGATCGAGCGCGGGTCGATCTTCACCAGCTCGGCGAGCGGGTCCTGGAGGCGGCGGGCGATGGAGACCGCGCCACGCAGCGAGACGTCCATCCCGGGCAGTTCCTGGGAGGCGTACGCCGAGGCGGAGTAGACCGACGCGCCGGCCTCGGAGACGACCGCCTTGGTCAGCTTGGCCTCCGGGTGCCGCTTGATCAGCTCGGCGGCCAGCTTGTCGGTCTCCCGGGACGCGGTGCCGTTGCCGATCGCGATCAGGTCGACGTTGTGCTTGGAGGCGAGCGCGGCGAGCCGGTGGATCGACTCGTCCCACTTGTTCTGCGGCACGTGCGGGTAGATCGTGTCGGTGGCGACCACCTTGCCGGTGGCGTCGACCACGGCCACCTTCACGCCGGTCCGGAAGCCCGGGTCCAGGCCCATCGTGGTCCGGGTGCCGGCCGGTGCGGCCAGGAGCAGGTCGCGCAGGTTGGCGGCGAAGACGCGTACCGCCTCGTCCTCGGCCGCCTCCCGGAGCCGCACCCGCAGGTCCGCGCCGAGGTGGATGAGAATCCGGGTCCGCCACGCCCAGCGGACCGTGTCGACCAGCCACCGGTCGCCCGGCCGGCCCTGGTCGCTGATGCCGTTGCGCCCGGCGATGCGGCCCTCGAAGTACCCCTCGTCCTCCTCGGGATGCGGCTCCATGGTGAGGTCGAGGATCTCCTCCTTCTCACCGCGCAGCATCGCCAGGATGCGGTGCGAGGGCAGCTTCGTGTACGGCTCGGCGAAGTCGAAGTAGTCGGCGAACTTGGCGCCGTCGTTCTGCTTGCCGTCGCGCACCTTGGCGACCAGCCGGCCCCGCGTCCACATCTGTTCGCGAAGCTCACCGATCAGGTCGGCGTCCTCGGCGAACCGCTCGATCAGGATGGCCCGGGCGCCGTCCAGCGCGGCGGCCGCGTCCGCCACGTTCTTCTCGGCGTCCACGAAGCCCTCAGCGGCCGTTCGCGGGTCTGCCGAGGGGTCACCCAGCAGTTGATCAGCCAGGGGCTCCAGGCCGGCCTCGCGGGCGATCTGCGCCTTGGTCCGCCGCTTCGGCTTGTACGGCAGGTAGATGTCCTCCAGCCGGGCCTTGGTGTCGGCCTCGAGGATCTGCCGCTCCAGAGCGTCGTCGAGCTTTCCCTGGGACCGGATCGACTCCAGCACCGCGGCCCGCCGGTCCTCCAGCTCCCGCAGGTAGCCCAGGCGCTCCTCGAGCGTACGCAGCTGGGCGTCGTCGAGCGTGCCGGTCACCTCCTTGCGGTAGCGGGCGATGAACGGCACCGTGGCCCCGCCGTCGAGCAGCTCGACCGCGGCCGTCACCTGCCCTTCCCGGACCCCGAGTTCGGAGGCAATGCGTTGATGGATCGCTGTCGTCACGACGTCGATTGTTACCGAGGCGGCTGTGCCTTGTCGCGCCGCCCCGCAGGGCGCACGACGGACGATCACCCGGCGGACGGTGCCGGCAGGGTCTTCAGATCACGCGGGGCACGATGTGATACGGCCCAGAGCGCGGCTTCGGTACGGGACGCGGCACCGGTCTTGCGCAGCAGGTTCGACACGTGCACGGTCACCGTCCGCACCGAGATGCCGAGCGCGGTGGCGATCTGCTTGTTCGACATCCCCTCGGCCAGGCAGCCGAGCACCTCCCGTTCCCGTGCGGTCAGGTCGGCGCGGCGGCCGAGCAGGGATTCCGGCCCGTCGGCGCCCTCCACGGCGAGCAGCTCGCTGAGCCGGTACGGGTTGCCCTCGGTGCGTTGCCAGACGGCCGCGACGAGATCCGGGCCGGGCGTCCGCTCGTACCGTTGCTCCAGAACCTCGGCCACCTCGGCCGGGCGCAGCGCGCCCAGATGGCGCCGCACCGTGCCCGGCCGGCCCGCCAGGCGGGCCAGCGTCCGTGCGGTGAGCCGCGGCGACACCGCGGCCTCCGGCGGCTGGCTGGTGACCAGCAGCAGCGCCGGAAGGTCCGCCGCGGCCAGCTCGGCGACCAGGTTCAGGCTGGCCGGGTCGAGTGCGTGGAGATCTTCCACCACGAGTACGGTCGGGCGGCCGCCCACCAGCTCGCGGACGGTCGACACCGCCAGCCGCAGCAACGCGTCCGGCGTGTACCGCTCGCGAGGGACGTCCGGATCCTGCTTGAGCCAGGCGAGAGCGCCCGCCGGTACCTCGATGTCGCGAATGTCACGACCGGCCAGGACGGCGGCGAGCCAGTCGTACGGCGCCGGCGAGTGCACCCGCGCCGCGCCGGCCAGCACCGGCATCGACTTCTCGGCGTGCCGCAGTGCGGTCACCAGGGTGCTCTTGCCGGTGCCCGGATCGCCCGTGACCAGCGCGGTCACCGGCCCGCCGCCGGAGCGCACCAGGGCGCAGGAGCGCCGCAGCTCGGCCAGCGCGGGGCCGCGACCCACCATCGTCACCGCCATCACCACCCAACACTACGTAGGAGGTACTAGAGACAACCGATTGGGCCTTTGGCACTCTTGTCACATGACGCTTGCTGTCCGGGCGGTCGCCGCCACTGATCAGGGCCTGGTCCGGTCCAACAACGAAGACGCCGTCTTCGTCGGTAATCGACTCTTCGTGGTGGCGGACGGCATGGGCGGCCTCCCGGCCGGCGAGCTGGCGAGCGACATCCTGGTGCAGACGCTCAGCGTGGTCGACACGGCGCCGGACAACGGCGAGCCCCTCCAGGATCTGATCAGCGCCCTGGAGACGGCCAACCAGCGGATCGAGGCGGCGGTCGCCGACGACGACGCCCGCGACGGCATGGGTACGACGGTGACCGCGCTGCTGCTCTCCGGGGACCGGCTGGCCGCTCTCAACGTCGGCGACTCCCGCTGCTACCTGCTGCGCGACGGCGAGTTCACCCAGCTCACCCGCGACGACACCTACGTTCAGGCGCTCGTCGACCAGGGCGTGCTCACCCCGGACGACGCCCGCCGCCACCCGCAGCGGGCCCTGGTCACGCAGGCCGTGCAGGGTGGCCCGTTCCGCCCGGCCGGCCGGATGATCCCGGCCCGGATCGGCGACCGGTACCTGCTGTGCAGTGACGGGCTCTCCGACTACGTCGAGGACGCGGTGATCGCGCAGACGCTGCGCGAGGTCGAGGACCGCAAGACGTGCGCCGCCGAACTGGTGCAGCGCACGCTCGACAACGGCGCTCCGGACAACGTCACGGTGATCGTCGCCGACGTCGTCGAGGCCTAGGTGGCGGCTCGCTGTTCCCGCAGCACGGTCTCGATCAGCTCGACCACCTGGCTGGAGTACTGATCACGGACGTGCGGCCAGAGGACCTGGAACTCCGGTGTCGCCACATCGAGTTCGACCACCCGGCGCCAGCCGTTCCAGACGTCCTCCTCGAGTAGCCGGGACCGGTATCCGGCGTAGGTCGACGCGTGCACGTCGATGCGGTTGAAGAGGAACAGCGAGCGCAGATTCTCGGTGTGCGATCCGATGGGAATGCCGCGCGTGCCGAGAAACCAGGCCAGCAGCCGCTCGTCGGAGACCAGGAACGGGACGTTGAACTCGGTGGCGTAGTGATCGAGGTTCCGGGCCACCTCCTGTTTCAACAGCGAGGAGGAGATCTGTACCTGTTTGGCGGTTTCGGCGGCCTGCATACCGGTCGCCCTGGCCTGCCGGTAGTTGAGTAGGAGGGCCACCGCGACCGCTGCCAGCGAGAACGTCTGCAATGCGTCGGACAGATCCACGCCAAGCCCTCCCCGAACCGGACCGGCGAGATCGCCGTATGTAGATGTTTTCATGTGCCGGTGCGGCGGTCGAGATCCACGGGACAGCGAGGGCATATCCTGTGCGCGTGCTGATCGCAACGGAGCGACTTGTCCTGCGGCGCTTCCGGGCGTCGGACGCTGCCGCCCTGGCGGCCTACCGGTCGGCCCCGGAGGTGGCGCGCTACCAGTCGTGGGACGCGCCGTTCCCGGCCGAGAAGGCGGTGGTCGCGGTCCGCAACTTCGCAGCCGGCACGCCCGACCGGCCGGGGCATTTCCAGTACGGGATCGAGCACGCCGCGGACCGGGTGCTGATCGGGGACGTCTACGTGCGCCTGCACGACAACCTGAAGCAGGCGGAGATCGGGTTCACGCTGGCCCCGGCGTACCAGAAACGGGGTTATGCGACCGAGGCCGTGCGGGCCGTGCTGGACCGCTTGTTCCGCCTACAGGGGCTGCACAAGGTGACCGGGGAGTGCGACGCGCGGAACAAGGCGTCGGCGGCCCTGATGGAGCGGCTGGGGTTCCAGCGGGAGGGCCTGCTGCGGCAGCAGACCTACATCAAGGGTGAGTGGACCGACGACCTGATCTACGGCCTCCTCGGCACCGAGTGGGGACGGGCCTGAGCCCGTCCCCGGCTCGATGGTCAGCCTTCGTGACGGAGCCAGACTGCCCCTAGCGGGGGGACCCGCAGTGAGACCGAGGCGTCGAAGCCGTGCCAGGGCAGGTTCTCCGCCTCGACGGCGCCCATGTTGCCGACGCCCGAGCCGCCGTACAGCTCGCTGTCCGTGTTGATCACCTCGGCCCAGCGGCCGGGACGGGGCAGGCCGATGCGGTAGCCCTCGTGCGGGACCGCGGCGAAGTTGACGATGCACGCCATGGTGTCGCCGTTCGGCGCGAACCGGACGAACGAGAACGTGTTGTGCTGTGAGTCCTCGCTGGTGATCCAGCGGAAGCCGGACGGGTTGGTGTCCTGCGTCCAGATCGCCGGAGTGTCCCGGTAGACCCGGTTCAGGTCGCCGACCAGGCGCTTGACGCCGGCGTGCTGCGGGTCGTCGAGCAGGTGCCAGTGCAGGCCGCCGCCCTCGTTCCACTCGAACTCGTCGCCCATCTCGGCGCCCATGAACAGCAGCTGCTTACCGGTGAACGCCCACATGAAACCGAGCAGGGCCCGGGTGTTGGCCAGCTTCTGCCAGAGGTCGCCGGGCATCTTGCCGGTCAGCGAGCCCTTGCCGTGGACCACCTCGTCGTGGCTGATCGGCAGGATGTAGTTCTCGCTCCACGCGTAGACCGTCGCGAAGGTCATCTGGTGGTGGTGCCACTGCCGGTAGATCGGCTCCTTGGTCATGTAGGTCAAGGTGTCGTTCATCCAGCCCATGTTCCACTTGAACCCGAAGCCGAGACCGCCCAGGTGGGTGGGGCGGGTGACGCCGGGCCACGCCGTGGACTCCTCGGCGATCGTCACTACACCGGGGTGGTGCTTGTAGACGGTCGCGTTCATCTCCTGGAGGAAGCTGATCGCGTCCAGGTTCTCCCGGCCGCCGTACTGGTTCGGGGTCCACTCGCCGTCCTTGCGGGAGTAGTCCAGGTACAGCATCGAGGCGACCGCGTCGACCCGCAGACCGTCGGCGTGGAACTCCTCGCACCAGTAGAGCGCGTTCGCCACCAGGAAGTTGCGGACCTCCTTGCGGCCGAAGTCGAAGACGTACGTGCCCCAGTCCGGGTGCTCGCCGCGCCGCCAGTCGCCGTGCTCGTAGAGCGGGGTGCCGTCGAAGCGGGCCAGGGCCCACTCGTCCTTCGGGAAGTGCGCGGGCACCCAGTCCAGGATCACGCCGATGCCGGCCTGGTGCAGCTTGTCGACCAGGTGGCGGAACTCGTCGGGGGTGCCGAACCGTGAGGTCGGGGCGTAGTAGCCGGTGACCTGGTAACCCCAGGAGCCGCCGAACGGGTGCTCCATCACCGGCATCAGCTCGACGTGCGTGAAGCCGGTCTCCAGCACGTACTCGACCAGCTGCTCGGCCAGCTCGACGTAGGTCAGCCCGGGCCGCCAGGAGCCCAGGTGCACCTCATAGACGCTGGTCGGCTCCTGGTGCCACGCCTTGCGGGCGCGCTCGCGCATCCAGTCCTCGTCGTGCCACTGGTACGACGACTGGTAGACCACCGACGCGGTGGCCGGCGGGACCTCCGCGTACTGGGCGATCGGGTCGGCGTGCTCACGCCAGACGCCGTCCCGGCCCAGGATCTTGAACTTGTACTTGGTGCCGATGTGCGCGGTCGGAACGTAGATCTCCCAGACGCCGCTGGAACCGAGCGAGCGCATCGGCCACCCGTCGTACGGCCCCCAGCCGGAGAAGTCGCCGATCACCTGGACGCCGCGGGCGCTCGGCGCCCACACCCCGAACGCCACGCCGGTGCCGCGCGGCTGCGCGCCGAGCACCTTCCACAGCTTCTCGTGCCGGCCCTCACCGATCAGGTGCAGGTCCAGCTCACCGAGGGTGGGCAGATGCCGGTACGGGTCGTCGCACTGCGTCCCGTCCACGTCCAGGCGGTAGTCGAGCACCGTGCCCGGCAACTCGGCCGCGAAGATCCCGTCCTCGTGCACCAGGGTCATCTCGTACCGTTCACCGTCGTGCAGGACCGCGACGGCCTCGGCGCCCTTGCGCAACGTACGGATCACGGTGTGCCCGCCGTGCGGATGCGCGCCCAGGATGGCGTGCGGATCGTGGGTGTCCCCGGCGATCACGCTGTTCATGGCCCGCTTGTCGGCGGCCAGGCGAGAGCTGCTGTGCCCGATCATGGCTTGGGAATTCCTCCGGGGGTCTCGTCGATCAGCCGCGTGATGGACCGCAGGGGGATCCGCAGCCAACCGGGGCGGTGCCGGGACTCGTACGCGGCCTCGTAGACCGCCTTGTCCAGTTCGTACGCCGCCAGCAGCGCACCACGCGACCGAGGGTCGATGCCGGCCGCCCGCGCGTACCCGTCGCAGAACGCGGCCCGGTTGCGGTCCACCCACTCCCGGGCGCGCGCGGCCAGGTGCTCGTCCTCGTCCTGGTCCACCAGCAGTTGATAGGCGGCGTACTCGTAGGAGCGCAGCACACCGGCCACGTCCCGCAGCGGCGAGTCCGGCAGGCGGCGCTCGTCGAGCGGCTGGCCGGGCTCGCCCTCGAAGTCGATCAGCAGCCACGCCTCGGGGGTGCGCAGCACCTGTCCGAGGTGCAGGTCGCCGTGGATCCGCTGGACGACGACCTGTTCGCCGGTGAGCTCGGTGAACCGGTCGGTGATCGCCGGGACGTACTGCTGCAGCTCGGGCACCGCGTTGGCGGCGTTGCGCAGCCGGGCGAGGACCGCGTCCAGCGGGAACGGGGCCGGTCCGGCGCCCATCTCCTCGGCGAGCGTGAGGTGCACCGAGGCGACGGCCTCACCGAGCCGGAACGATTCGCCCTGGAAGTCGCCACCCACCTCGTCGGCCGCGAACGCCGCGTCGGCGAACAGGTCGCGGGCCGACGCGGTCGCCATGGCCCAGCCCTCGGCGGAGTTGACCGCGTACTCGGTGACCATGCCGAGCGAGCACGGGCCGCCGGAGTCGGAGGCCTCGAACGAGCCGAGCAGCCGGGCCACGTGCGGGTTGCCGGCCCGGCCGAGCACCCGGTTGAGCTCGATGTCCGGGTTGATGCCACAGGTGACCCGCCGGAACACCTTGAGGATCGCGTCCTCGTCGAAGATCACGCTGGTGTTGCTCTGCTCGGCGTCGAAGACGCGGGGCCAGGCCTCGAGGGGAAGGGTGGTGTCCGGCTCCTTCTCGAAGGTGACGTCACCGACCGGCTCGGAGCGGTCGACCAGCCCCAGCAGGTAGCGGGCCGCCGCCGGGTCGTAGAGCGCGTCGTAGCCGGTCCGCCCGTCGTCGGCGGTGCCGATCGTGGCGACCGAGCTGTACTCCGGGACCGGGCCGGCACCCCAGCCGACCGGGATCTGGTACCGCTCGGAACTGCCGTCGGTGTACTCGACGTCGACGAGCACCAGCTCCAGGTCGTCGCCGAGCGGCGTGGCGGACGCCTCCTTGATGGACGCGACGACTCGGCTGCGTCCCGCGTACCAGCGTTGTTTCGGTAACCACTCGGCGAAAGGCAGCGTCATTGCTTCTCCTCCGACCCACACAACTGGAACCAGTAGAAGCCATGTCCCGGAAGGGTCAAAAGGTACGGCAACTGGCCGATTCGTGGGAAGTTGACATGTCCGGTCAGCTCCACCGGGGTGTACCCGTTCCAGTGCTGCAGGTTGAGCTCGATCGGCTGCGGGAAACGGGACAGGTTGTTGACGCAGAGGACCACGTCGTCACCGATCTCGCGTAGGTACGCGAGCACCGACGGGTTGGAGCCGCCCAGTTCGCGGAATGTTCCGACGGCGAACGCCTCGTGCCGGCGGCGTACCGCCAGCATGGTCCGGGTCCAGTTCAGCAGTGAGGTCGAACTGTCCCGCTGGGCCTCGACGTTCACCGCCTGGTAGCCGTACACCGGGTCCTGGTTGACCGGCAGGTAGAGCCGGCCGGGGGTGGCGGTGGAGAAGCCCGCGTTGCGGTCCGGGGTCCACTGCATCGGTGTCCGTACGCCGTCCCGGTCACCGAGCCAGATGTTGTCGCCCATCCCGATCTCGTCGCCGTAGTAGAGCACCGGCGAGCCGGGCAGCGACAGCAGCAGGGCGGTGAACAGCTCGATCTGGTTGCGGTCGTTCTCCAGCAGCGGGGCGAGCCGGCGGCGGATGCCGACGTTCGCCTTCATCCGCGGGTCCTTGGCGTACTCGGAGTACATGTAGTCGCGTTCTTCGTCGGTCACCATCTCGAGCGTCAGCTCGTCGTGGTTACGCAGGAAGATGCCCCACTGGCAGTTGTCCGGGATGGACGGGGTCTGCGCCAGGATCTCCGAGATCGGGAAGCGCGACTCCCGCCGTACCGCCATGAAGATGCGCGGCATCAGCGGGAAGTGGAACGCCATGTGGCACTCGTCGCCGCCGGAACGCGGATCGCCGAAGTACTCCACCACGTCGGCCGGCCACTGGTTCGCCTCGGCCAGCAGCACCCGGCCGGGGAACTCGTCGTCGATCACCTTGCGGCAGTGCTTCAGGAAGGCGTGCGTGGCCGGCAGGTTCTCGCAGTTGGTGCCCTCCTGCTCGAACAGGTACGGCACCGCGTCCAGCCGGAACCCGTCGATGCCCAGGTCGAGCCAGAACCGCAGGACGTCGAGCATCGCCTCCTGCACGGCCGGGTTCTCGTAGTTGAGGTCCGGCTGGTGCGAGAAGAACCGGTGCCAGTAGAACTGCCGCCGCACCGGGTCGAACGTCCAGTTCGACTCCTCGGTGTCGACGAAGATGATCCGCGCGTCCTGGTACTTCTCGCTGGTGTCGTTCCAGACGTAGAAGTCGCCGTACGGCCCGTCCGGGTCGTGCCGCGACGCCTGGAACCACGGGTGCGAGTCGGACGTGTGGTTCATGACCAGGTCGGTGATCACCCGGATGCCACGCCTGTGCGCCGCGTCGAGCAGCGCCACGAAGTCGTCGACCGTGCCGAACTCCGGCAGCACCTTGTAGAAGTCGCGGATGTCGTAGCCGCCGTCACGCAGCGGCGAGTCGTAGAACGGCGGCAGCCAGAGGCAGTCCACGCCGAGCCATTGCAGGTAGTCGAGGCGCTCGATCAGGCCGCGAAGGTCGCCACCGCCGTCCGACCCGGAGTCGTAGAACGCCCGGACCAGGACCTCGTAGAAGACGGCACGCTGGAACCACGTCCGGTCGGCCGGGAGCGCCCGCGCGTGTCCGAAGTCGTCGGACGTCGGGTGTTCGACCACTCCGTCCTCGGTGTGACTGCCCTCGGCGGGATCGTGCTCGCCCGTCATCTCCATCTGGTTCCCCCTACCCCGCCTGTACCACGAAGATGTGCGCCGGCTCGACGTACGGGTCGATCCGGACCGCGTTGAACTGACCCCACTCGTACGTCGCCCCGCTCATCTGGTCGACCACGGTGAAGCGGTCGTGCCAGTTCAGGCCCAGCGCCGCCATGTCGAGAGAGGTGTTGCCCCACTGCACGTTGCTCGAGTCGAACGAGCAGATCACCAGAACGGTGTTGCCGGTGTCGGGATCCCGCTTGGAGAAGCACAGCAGCGCACCGTTGTCGATCTCGTGGAAGCGCAGGTTGCGCAACCAGTGCAGGGCCGGGTTCTCGTCGCGGATCCGGTTCAGCCGGGTCAGATACGGCGCGAGCGAGCGCCCGCTGCGCTCGGCGGCCGCCCAGTCCCGCGGCTTCAACTCGAACTTCTCGTTGTCGATGTACTCCTCCGAGCCCGGCCGGGCCACGTGCTCGAAGAGCTCGTACCCGGAGTAGAGGCCCCAGGACGGGGTGAGCATCGACGCCAGCACCGCGCGGATCTTGAACATCGGCGGGCCGCCGTGCTGCAACGCCTCGTGCAGGATGTCGGGGGTGTTCGGCCAGAAGTTCGGCCGCATCCAGTCGATCGAGGTGAGCAGCTGCTGCATGTACTCGCGCATCTCGGGAGCGGAGTTGCGCCAGGTGAAGTAGGTGTACGACTGGGTGAAGCCGATCTTGCCGAGTCCGTTCATCATGGCCGGCCGGGTGAACGCCTCGGCCAGGAACAGCACGTCCGGGTCGGACTCCTTGACCTTGGGGATCAGCCACTGCCAGAAGTTGACCGCCTTGGTGTGCGGGTTGTCGACCCGGAAGATCTTCACGCCGGCGTTCACCCAGTGCATGACCACGCGATAGACCTCGTCACGCAGCGTGCGGTAGTCGTTGTCCCAGTTGATCGGGTAGATGTCCTGGTACTTCTTGGGCGGGTTCTCGGCGTACGCGATGGTGCCGTCCGCCTTGGTGGTGAAGAACTGCGGGTACTGCTTGACCCACGGGTGGTCCGGCGCGGCCTGCAGGGCCAGGTCGAGCGCGACCTCCATGCCCAGCTCCTCGGCCCGCTCCCGGAACGCGATGAAGTCGTCCAGGGTGCCCAGCTGCGGGTGGATCGCGTCGTGTCCGCCCTCGTCCGAGCCGATCGCCCACGGCGAGCCGACGTCCTCCGGCCGGGCCACCAGGGTGTTGTTCCGGCCCTTACGGTTGATCTTGCCGATCGGGTGGATCGGCGGCAGGTAGACGACGTTGAAGCCCATCGCCGCGACGGCGGGCAGACGCGCGGCGGCGGTGACGAAGGTGCCGTGCTTGATCGGGGTCGCGTCCGGGCCGATCTCGGCGCCCTCGGAGCGGGGGAAGAACTCGTACCACGCCGAGTAGAGAGCGCGCTTGCGATCCACCCAGAGCGCGAACGAGCGGGTGGTGGTGACCAGGTGCCGCACCGGGTTGTGCCAGAGCAACTCCTCCAGGTCCAGCGCCGGGGTGACCCGGGCGAACAGCGAACGCTGCTCGTCGCGCAGGGCGGCGGCCGCAGCCCGCACCTGGTCCTCGTCGCCAGCCGAAGGCGCGACCTTGGTGGCCAGGTCGAGCACCTCGGCACCCTCGGCCAGATCGTTCGCCAGGTCCTCGGCGCCCTGCCCGGCGCCGATCTTCTTCACCACGGCGTCGCGCCACGTCCGGTACGGATCGTCGAAGGCTTCCACGGTGAACGTCCAGCGGCCCACCGCGTCCGGGCGGATCGTGGCGTGCCATTGATCCAGTCCCGGCTCGCCGGGGGTCATCCGGGTGAACGGCCTGATCTCGCCGTCGGGTCCGCGCCATACCACGTTCACACCGAGGGCGTGGTGACCTTCGCGATAGGACACCGCCGAGACGGGAACAAGTTCGCCGACCACCGCTTTGGCGGGGTAGCGGCCGCCGGACACAGCCGGCGTCACGTCTTCGATGGGGAAGCGACCGGTCATGATCTCCACCGTAGTCAGAGGGGCTCGGGAGGACTCGGCGACCGGCAAAACCCACCGCCGTTCGTCCTATGACTTCTCCGGAGTGGAAAAAATGAAACGGCCGACCGCCGAGGTGGCTCTCAACCTACCGGAGTGGACTCAGCCCGGCCCGTCCAGACGCGGCCGGGCGCCGCCGGAAAACACCACAAGTTCACCTCTACGCAACAAGCGTTCATCCCCGTGCCGCCGCCGGCAAAGGAGTGTGTCGGTTGCCGTGCGTTGCCATCGAGTGCCCTTGCTCAAGACGGCGCCCGCGCTCCCGAGCTATATCCCTGACGCCAGCCGGACCCGGCTAGCGCCTGAGGGAGGAGCTACCTACGTGGCCGGACCGTCTACCGCACTGTCGCCGGTGATCGCCGCCAGCACCCACTGGCTGGCGCGCGCCTACCCCGGCGGGGACTCCAACACGGTCGCGCACACCCTCGCCGAACTGCAGGCCCGGCAGGCCGTGACGGTCGCCGCCTGGCTGCGCTACCCCACCGAGGTCGACGCCGCGCTCGTCGCGATCGCCGGTCCGGGCGGCTCCGCGCTGCTCGACTGGAAGGCCGGCAGCGAGCCCGAGGACGAGTTCGCCGACGGCGAGGGCTGGCGCACCTGGGTCGACGAGGTCGTGGTCAGCTGGGCCGCCTGCCTGCTGGCCGACCCGATGCTGGCCCGCCGCGGCGTCGACTCGGTGATCGCCGCGATGCCGGGGCCGATGGCCGACCCGCGCCCGCGCCCGCACGCCCGGCGCTCCGGCGGCCTGCCCAACGAGTTCCGCCGCCTGCTCCAGCCGGACAACCGCGACCGCGAGGCCGCTGCGCTCCTGCGCCACCCGGACCTGCTGGAGCCGATCGCGGCCATGCACCGCGACACCCTGCTGTACCTGCTCGACGCTGAGCCGGCTGTGTCTGATGGCCTCGCTCCGCTCGGCGGGGATCGCGCCTTCTGACGCCGTAGTTCTTCCTCTCCCTACCGGGCCGCGCGCACGCGGGTGTGCGAGTCCGATACGCGGGAGGGGTCCTGAAGGCCGCGAGGCCGGCACCGCCCTGTCCTCCTGGGTGCCGGTCTCGCGGCCTTCGTCGTTTCCGGTGCCCGGGAGAAAATCCGGACGTCGTGCAGCATCGGTGAGCCGCCGTGCGTTACCGGTGCACAGACGATGAACGGAGCGGGGGATCGGATGAGGGACCCGTCGGGGTTCGACGAGTTCTATCGGGATACGTCCGCGCGCATGGTGCGCTACGGGTACGCGCTGACCGGTGAACTCGCCGAGGCACAGGATCTGGTGCAGGAGGCGTACACCCGGGCCTGGCGGCAATGGCGCACGGTGTCCGCGCACCCGGCGCCGGAGGCGTGGATCCGGCTGGTGATCGCCCGGCTCGCCTCCGACCGGCGGCGCCGGATCCGGGGGTGGTGGACGGCGCTGAGCCGCAGCGGGCCACCCGAACCGGCCCGGCCACCCGCCGACGACACCGTGCTGGTGACCGCCGCGCTGCGCCGGCTGCCGGAGCACCTGCGCCAGGCGCTCGCGCTGCACTACCTCTTCGACCTGCCGGTCGCGGCGATCGCCGAGGAGACCGGCGTACCGGTCGGCACCGTCACCTCATGGCTGACCCGTGGCCGCCGCGAGCTGGCGTCGTTGCTCTCCGCCCCGGACGCGGTCGCCGCGCCTCGCGGGCCCCGGTCGGCCGCCTACGGGCACAAGCCGACCACCCCGAACCATCACCCGGCGCGCTTGGAGGGGGCCACCGATGTCGAATGATCTGGAACGTGCCTTCGCCGCACTGAGCCGCGACGCCGAACGGGCCCGGCTGGCCCCGGCGGCCGAGCTGCGCCGCCGGGCCGGGCGCCGCACCGCCGTGCGATCCGCCGCGGCACTGGTCGCGGTG
The DNA here is from genome assembly GCF_015704865.1 of Actinoplanes aureus. GTDB lineage: Bacteria > Actinomycetota > Actinomycetes > Mycobacteriales > Micromonosporaceae > Actinoplanes > Actinoplanes aureus. Next base: position 463,230 of record NZ_JADQTO010000006.1, read on the forward strand.
GCGGTCCTGGCCACCGGCGCCACGGCCGGCGCCCGGTTCGCCCTGGCGGGGGAGGACCACCGCCGGCCTGACCACCCAGCGGACCGGGTTCCGGCGCCTAGTGCCTCGTCGGCACCGTCAACCACGCCTGTTTCCGCTCGGCCGCCGTCCGGCACACCGCGGTCGTCCCGCACTCTCAACATCCCGGCGGACGTGCCCGACTGGGCGATGCTGAAGTACGCCGACGGCAACACCGACGAGTTCTACCGGTTCGAGGATGGCAAGCCGCCGCCGAAACCGTGTTCGGCCGCCTCCTACCCGAGTGAGAAACGGGTGCTGGTACGCGCCACGGTCCGCCTGCTCTACCGGGCGCCGGAGCTGGGCCCGGAGTACACGCCGAGCGACGAGGTCCGGAACACCGTCACCGCCTACCGCGCCACGGGCGCCGAGGAGTTCCTCGACGAACTGCGGGCGGCGGTGCGGTCCTGCCCCGAGGGCAAGCTGGGCTCCGCACCGGCCGCGTTCCGCAGTCTCGGCTCGATGGGCCTCGGCGACGAGTCACTGCTCGTCGAACGCTCCACCGAGGGTTACAACGACGACGGCACGCCGAGCGGAAACCGGCGCCGGACCTACATCGCGGCGGTCCGGGTGAACGACGCGGTCACCCTCCTCGAGACGTACGGCTACGAATCCGTCCCCTCGGACCGCTCGGTGGTGGAGTCGCTGACCCGCGCCGCCGCCGACCGCCTGACCACCTGGCGCGGCTAGCTCAGCCGGGCCGGGAAGCCGCCGGTGGCGATCGGGCCCCACGACTCGATCGTCACCCGGATCAGGCACTTGCCCTGGTCACGCATGGCCTGCCGGTACTCCTCCCAGTCCGGGTGCTCACCGGAGATCACCCGGAAGTACTCGACCAGCGGCTCCACGGCCTCGGGCAGGTCGATGACCTCGGCGGTGCCGTCGACCTGGACCCACGGGCCGTTCCAGTCGTCGGAGAGGACGCAGAGGGTGACCCGTGGGTCGCGGCGGACGTTCGCCACCTTGGCGCGCTCCGGATAGCTGGAGATGACGATCCGGCCCTCGGTGTCCACGCCGCAGGTGTTCGGCGAGGACTGCGGGCGCCCGTCCTTGCGGGTGGTCATGAGGATGGCGTGGTGCCGGGGCCGCAGGAAGTCGATCAGCTGCTGCCGGTCGACACGGTCGTTCGTCGCGATGGTGCGGGCCATGTCGTGTCTCCCTCTCAGCCGCGCTCGGCCTGGGCGGCGGCGTCCACCTCGATGGCGCCCGGGTCCTGCGGACCGGGGCCGGCCGCGGCTTGCTCAGCACTAACGGCGGCGCCGATGATGCCGGCGTTGTTGAGCAGCGTGGCCGCGACGATCGGGGTGCGGATGTCGAGCAGCGGGAAGAACTTCTCCGATTTCTTGCTCACTCCGCCGCCGATGATGAACAGCCGGGGGGAGAGCAGCATCTCGACGTGCCGCAGGTAACGCTCGACCCGCGGCGCCCACTGCTCCCAGCTCAGCTCGTCGGCCTCGCGGACCCGGTCGGAGGCGAGCAGCTCGGCGTCCCGGCCGTCGATCTCGAGGTGGCCGAGCTCGGTGTTCGGGATCAGCACGCCGTCGAGGAACAGCGCGGTGCCGATGCCGGTGCCGAGGGTCACCATCATGATCAGACCGGACTGGTCACGGCCGGCGCCGAACGCCACCTCGGCCGCTCCGGCGGCGTCGGCGTCGTTGAGCACCGTCGCCGGCAGGCCGAGCCGCTCGGCGAACAGCTTGGCGGCGGGCGCGTCGACCCAGGACTTGTCGACGTTCGCCGCTGACCGGGTCACGCCGTCGACCACCACGCCGGGGAAGGTGATGCCGACCCGCTCGATGCCGTGGAACTTGCCGGCCACCTCGGCGACCGCCTCGACGACACTGTCGACGTCGGCGGGCTGGGGGGTGGGCACGCGGAATCGCTCTTCGAGCAGCTCGCCGCGCACTGTGTCGACCGGTGCGCCTTTCACTCCGGAGCCGCCGATGTCGATGCCGAGGATGGTCATCCGTCTTCCGTTCTTCCGCTCGGGAGGTTCACCGCTGGTGTCTACCACGCCCGACCGACACTAAATCGCGCGCTCCGGGGACTGGGTGCGGCCGACACCATAGGATGAATTCGTTCCGTAGTTCCCGTATTCACGCAACGTCACTCATACTTTCGGCTAGTCGGGGGCTCATCTTCTCGGCTAGCGTTGCCCTAAGGAACGGTCGCCGCGCGCGGGCACGGCTCTCTGCCCGCTGATGGAGGACCTGTCATGACCCTTCTTCACCTTTCCCCTGCATCGTCCCGGCTAACCCCGGAGACCAGCGCCTCTGAGCTGCTCACCGTGATGACCAGCGCCCCGCCGGGGCAGCGGTCCAGGATCCGGGACCGCGCTATCGAGGCGTGGTTGCCTCTCGCCCGTCACCTGGCTCACCGGTATTCCGGCCGGGGCGAGCCGACCGATGATCTGATCCAGACCGCGACGGTTGGGTTGATCAAGGCGGTGGACAAGTTCGATCCGGAGCGTGGTGTCGATTTCGCGGGTTATGCGATTCCGACGGTCATCGGTGAGATCAAGCGGCATTTCCGGGACCGGACGTGGTCGGTGCGGGTGCCGCGGCGGCTGCAGGAGTTGCGGCTGGCGATCACCGAGGCGAACAGCACGCTGACGCACTCGCTGGGCCGTTCGCCGACGGTGCCGGACATCGCGGCGCATCTGGGGATCAGCGAGGAGGACGTGCTCGAGGGTCTGGAGGGTGCGCGGGCGTACAACGCGACGTCGTTGTCCACGCCGATCAGCGCGGACGGCACGACCGAGCTGGGCGACACGCTCGGTGGCGAGGACCACGAGTATGAGATCGCCGAGACCCGGGTGGCGCTGGGTCCGGCGCTGGCGACGCTGGACGAGCGGGAGCAGAAGATCCTGACGCTGCGTTTCTACGGCAACCTGACCCAGTCGCAGATCGCCGAGCAGATCGGGATCTCGCAGATGCACGTCTCCCGGTTGCTGACCAAGGCCCTCACCAAGCTGCGC
>NZ_JADQTO010000060.1 GCF_015704865.1 Actinoplanes aureus
CTCCACCGGAGGATGCCGGTCCGGTGGTGCCGTGGGTGGTGTCGGCGGCGTCCGAGCAGGCCCTGCGGGAGCAGGTCGCCGAGCTGCAGGAAGTCGCGGATCTGCGGCCGGTGGATGTGGCGTTCACCCTGGCGGTCGGGCGGGCGGCGTTGCCGTGGCGGTGGGTGGCTGGTGAGGACTTGCCGGTGCGCGCTGGTGATGGCCGGGTGGTGTTCGTGTTCCCGGGTCAGGGTTCGCAGTGGACCGGCATGGGTCTGGAGTTGTGGGACAGCTCGCCGGTGTTCGCCGCGTCGATGCAGGCGTGTGAGGAGGCGTTGAAGCCGCACACCGGCTGGTCGCTGCGCGAGCAACTCGCCGGCCCTCTCGACCAGGTGGATGTGGTGCAGCCCGCCCTGTTCGCGGTGATGGTGTCCCTCGCCGCGTTGTGGCGGTCCTACGGGGTCGAACCAGCGGCGGTGGTGGGTCATTCGCAGGGCGAGATCGCCGCCGCGTATGTGGCCGGGGCGCTGTCGCTGGAGGACGCCGCGCGGGTGGTGGCGTTGCGCAGTCGGGCGTTGCGGGCGATCGCGGGTCGGGGCGGGATGGTGTCGGTGCCGTTCGCCGACGTCGACCCCGGCGAACTCTCCGTGGCGGCGGTCAACGGCCCCGATTCGGTGATCCTGTCCGGTGACAAAGACGCGGTGGACCGGTTCCTCGCTGGAGAACCGCGAGCCCGGCGGATCGCGGTGGACTACGCCTCGCATTCCCCGCATGTGGAGGCGGTTCGCGAGGAGATCCTGGTCGCGCTGGACGGGATCGTGCCTTTGGTGCCGCTGGTGCCGTTCCACTCCACGGTCGCCCCGGGCGAGGACGTGGTCCTGGACGCCGCCTACTGGTACCGCAATCTGCGGCAGACCGTGCGGTTCGCCGACGCGATCACCGGGCTGGGCACGCTGGTAGAGGTCAGCCCGCATCCGGTGCTGGCCCATGAACTCGGTTCGCTGCGCCGCGACGAGGGTGGCCTGGACCGGTTTTTCGCGTCGCTGGCGCGGGTGTGGGCTCGTGGTGCGGCGGTGGATTGGGCGGCGGTGTTCGCCGGCCGTGACCCGCGCCGGGTAGTCCTGCCGACCTACCGTTTCCAGCGCCGCCGGTACTGGCTGGACGGTGCGTCGCCGGGCTGGCTGGGTGAGCCGGTCCAGTGGGCGCAAGGCTTGTTGTTCGACGGGCAGATCGATGCGCCGTGGCTGGCTGACCACGCCGTTGACGGGACGGCGTTGGTGCCGGGCACCGGCCTGCTCGAACTCGCGTTGCGGGCCGGCGGGACGGTCGAGGAGCTGACCCTGCACGCTCCGTTGCATCCGCCGGCGCAGGTGCAGGTGGCGGTTGGTCTGCCCGACGACACCGGACGCCGCATCGTGTCCATCCACTCCCGCACCGGCGACGAATGGACCACCCACGCCACCGGCACCCTGCTACCCGACACCGGATCCGAGCCGGACCACGACGACAGCCTCTGGCCACCCACCGGCGCTGAGCGGGTGGATCCGCGTTCCGTGCTCGACCGGCTGGCCGGCACCGGGCTGACCTACGGTCCGGCGTTCCAGGGGCTGCGCCGGGTATGGCGGCACGGCGACGAGATCCTCGCCGAGGTGGTCCTGCCGGAGGAACTGATCCCCGAAGCCCACCACTTCGGACTGCACCCCGCACTGCTGGACGCCGCCACCCACGCCGCGGCCCTGACCCGGGTCGAGCCGGGCGACCGGGCACGGGTCCCGTTCTCCTGGAGTGGTGTGCGGCTGCACGCCACCGGTGCCACCGCCGTCCGGGTGCGGCTGCGCGACACCGCGGACGGCGCCCTGGAACTCACCCTGCACGATTTCACCGGCGCGCCCGTGGCGACCGTGGAATCGCTGGTCAGCCGGCCACTGACCGCGCTGCCCAGCAACTTCCTGTTCCGTGTCTCCTGGTCCGCACCCACCGGCTCGGCGGGGGACCTCGGCGACCGTACGGTCATCGGCCCTGACCCGCTCGGACTGGCCGCCGGCGCTCCGGTCCACGCCGACCTCTCCGCCCTGCGCCGTGCGGTCGCACACGGCGCACCCATGCCCGGGCACGTGCTGGCGACGTGCCTGTCCGATGGCCCCGACCTGGCGGTGTCCGCGCGGTCGGCGGCCCACCGGGTCCTCGACCTGGTCCAGGAATGGCTGGCCGAACCCGCGCTGGCCGGATCCCGTCTGGTGATCGTCACCCGGGGCGCGGTGGCGACCACACCGGACGAGGACGTGACCGACCTCGCCCATGCCGCGACCTGGGGCCTGGTGCGCTCGGCACAGTCGGAGCACCCGGACCGCATCCACCTGGTCGACGTGGACGATCTGCCGGCCTCGCACGACGCGCTCCGCTCGCTGCTCACCCGGTCGGAGCCGCAGCTGGCCGTACGCTCGGGCGCCCCACGGGTGCCCCGCCTGGTCCGGACCGCGGCACGCCAGGACTCCTGGAACGCCCTGGACCGCAACGGGACGGTGTTGCTCACCGGCGGCACCGGCACCCTCGGATCGCTGGTAGCCCGGCATCTAATCACCGTGCACGGGGTCCGGCATCTGCTGCTGGCGAGCCGCCGTGGCGGCGGCGAGGATCTGGTCACCGAGCTGACCTCCCTCGGTGCGACCGTGACCGTCGAAGCCTGCGATGTCGCGGACCGGGAAGCCACCGCGCGGCTGCTCGGCCGGGTGCCCGCCGAGCACCCGCTCACCGCGGTCGTCCATCTGGCCGGTGTGCTCGACGACGGCCTGGTCGAGACGATGAGCCCGGCCCAGCTCGACCGGGTCACCCGCCCCAAGATCGACGGGGCGGTGCACCTGCACGAACTGACCCGCCAGGAGAAGCTCACCGCCTTCGTGCTCTTCTCCGCGGCGGCCGGCGTGTTCGGCCGCCAGGGCCAGGGCAACTACGCGGCGGCGAACGCCTTCCTGGACGGCCTCGCCCAGCATCGCCGCGCGAACGGGCTGCCCGCGGTCGCCGTCGCCTGGGGGCTCTGGGACGGCGGCGGCGGGATGACCGGGCACCTCACGGACACCGACATCGCCCGGATGCGCCGCTCCGGCATGCTGGCTCTCGCGCCCGCCGAAGGCCTGGCCCTACTCGACGCGGCGCTGGTGGCCGCGGAGCCGGCCATCGTCGCCGCGCACCTCGATCCGGCGGCACTGCGGGACACCGCGGTGCCCGCCCTGCTGCGCGGTCTGGTCTCCCTCCCCGCCCGCGCAGCACCCCGGGCCGCCGCACCTTCCCCCCACCCCGCGGCGGCCCGGGGCACCTCCGTTCTTCCCACGACACCGGCCGGCCTGCTGGGCCTGGTTCGTGACCACGCCGCGACGGTGCTGGGCCACGGGTCCGCCGCGGCCGTCCCGGAGACGCACGGCTTCCTCGAGATCGGCTTCGACTCGCTGACCGCGGTCGAGCTGCGCAACCGCCTCGCCACGGTGACCGGCCTGCGCCTGCCGGCCACGCTGATCTTCGACCATCCCACCCCGGATCGGCTGGCCGAGCACCTCGCGGCGGCCCTCAACCCGGTGCCGGAGCAGGTCACGGCGGTGCCGCCACCGCGTCCTGCGGTGCTCGACGGCGCCTCGGCCGACGAGGTGTTCGCCTTCATCGACAAGCAACTCGGCCGGGCGAACGGCAACGGGAGTGATTCACGATGAGTGACGAGGAGAAGCTGCTCGACTATCTCAAGTGGGTCACCGCGGACCTCTCCGCGGCCCGGGAACGCATCCACGAACTGGAGGCCCGGGACCGGGAACCCATCGCCGTCGTGGCGCTGGCCTGCCGCTATCCGGGCAGCGTACGGTCGCCGGAAGACCTGTGGTCGCTGCTCGCCGCGGGTGGTGACGCGATCTCCGGTTTCCCCGCCGACCGTGGCTGGGACCTCGACGCCCTCTACGATCCCGACCCGGACCGGCCCGGCACCTGCTACGTGCGCGAGGGCGGCTTCCTGCACGACGCCGCGGACTTCGACCCGGCGTTCTTCCGGATCAGCCCGCGCGAGGCCGTCGCCATGGATCCCCAGCAGCGCCTGTTGCTCGAGATCTCCTGGGAGGCGTTCGAGCGGGCCGGCATCGATCCGCACGCGGTCCGGGGCAGCCGCACCGGCGTGTTCGCCGGCGTCATGTCGCACGACTACGCCGCGCGGCTGCCCCGCGCGCCGGAGGGCAGCGAGGGGTACTTCGCCAACGGCAGTGCCGGCAGCATCGCCTCGGGTCGCGTCGCGTACACGCTCGGGCTGGAAGGGCCGGCCGTCACCGTCGACACAGCCTGCTCGTCCTCGCTGGTCTGCCTGCACTTGGCGGTGCGGGCACTGCGCAACGGTGACTGTGACCTGGCGCTCGCCGGCGGGGTCACGGTGATGGCCACCCCGAACATGCTGATCGAGGCGGCCCGCCAGCGCGGTCTGGCCCGCGACGGGCGGTGCAAGGCCTTCTCGGAGGCGGCGGACGGCGCCGGGTTCGCCGAGGGCGCCGGAATCCTGCTGCTGGAGCGGCTCTCCGACGCGCGGCGCGGGGGCCATCCGGTGCTCGCCGTGGTTCGCGGCACCGCTATCAATCAGGACGGCGCCAGCAGCGGGCTGACCGCGCCCAACGGTCCCGCCCAGCAGCGGGTGATCCGGGCCGCGCTCGCCGACGCCGGGCTGGCCGCCTCGGACGTGGACGTGGTGGAGGCGCACGGCACCGGCACCCCGCTCGGCGATCCGATCGAGGCGCAGGCGCTGCTCGCCACGTACGGGCAGGACCGGGAGCGGCCGCTGTGGCTCGGCTCGCTCAAGTCGAACATCGGCCACACCCAGGCTGCCGCCGGGGTCGGTGGTGTCATCAAGACCGTTCTCGCACTGCGCGAGGGCGTGCTGCCGCGCACCCTGCACGCCGGCGAACCGTCCAGCCACGTGGACTGGACCGCTGGTGCGGTGTCGCTGCTGGCCGAGCGGACTCCGTGGCCGGCCGCGCCCGGGCGGGTGCGCCGCGCCGGTGTGTCGTCGTTCGGGGCGAGCGGTACGAACGCCCACGCGATCATCGAGGAGGCGCCGGAGGATCCCGTGCCGGCGCCGGTGGACGGGCTGCTGGCGTACCCCATCTCCGCGCGGGATGACGTTGCCCTGCGGGAGCAGGCGGCCCGGCTCGCCGAGTGCGTCACCGCCGCGTCTCGGCTGGTCGATGTGGCACACACCCTCGCCACCGGACGGGCCCGTTTCGCCGAGCGGGCGGTGGTGCTGGCCACCGACACGGAGACCCTCGCCGGCGAGCTGCGGGCGCTCGCGGCCGGCACGCCGGGGCCGCATACCGTACGCGGAACGGCACCCGACGGAACCCGCCGCATCGTGTTCGTGTTTCCGGGTCAGGGTTCGCAGTGGACCGGTATGGGTCTGGAGTTGTGGGACAGCTCGCCGGTGTTCGCGGCGTCGATGCAGGCGTGTGAGGAGGCGCTGAAGCCGCACACCGGCTGGTCGTTGCGGGAGCAGTTGGCGGGTCCGCTGGATCAGGTGGATGTGGTGCAGCCGGCGTTGTTCGCGGTGATGGTGTCCCTGGCCGCGTTGTGGCGGTCCTACGGGGTCGAGCCGTCGGCGGTGGTGGGTCATTCGCAGGGGGAGATCGCCGCCGCGTATGTGGCTGGCGCCTTGTCGCTGGAGGACGCCGCGCGGGTGGTGGCGTTGCGGAGTCGGGCGTTGCGGGCGATCGCGGGTCGGGGCGGGATGGTGTCGGTGCCGTTCGCCGACGTCGATGCGGGCGAGCTGTCGATTGCGGCGGTCAACGGCCCGGAGTCGGTGGTGCTGTCCGGTGATGCCGAGGCGGTCGAGCGGTTCCTCGCCGCCGAACCGCGAGCGCGGCGGATCGCGGTGGACTACGCCTCGCATTCGCCGCACGTGGAGGCGGTCCGCGAGGAGATCCTGGCCGCGCTGGACGGCATCGTGCCTCTGGTGCCGCAGGTGCCGTTCCACTCCACGGTCACGCCGGGCGAGGACGTGGTCCCGGACGCCGACTACTGGTACCGCAATTTGCGGCAGACGGTCCGCTTCGGCGACGTCGTGGAGCAGCTCTCGAACGACCTGTTCATCGAGGTCAGCCCGCACCCGGTGCTGCTCGCCGCGCTGCCTGCCGAGGCGATCGGCACACTGCGGCGCGACGAGGACGGCACCGGCCGCCTCCTGCACACCCTGGCCGAGGCGTACGTCCGCGGCGCCGCGGTCAGCGACCTGGTGCCGGCCGGGCGGCCGGCCATCCTGCCCACCTACCCGTTCCAGCGGCGGCGGTACTGGCTCGACGCGCCGCCTTACGCCGATGCGGCCACCGGCCTCGGGCTCGGCCCGACCGGACATCCGCTGCTGGGCGCGGCGGCGACCCTGGCCGGCACCGCCGGCGACCTGCTGCTCACCGGGCGGATCTCCCGGCTCACCCACCCCTGGCTCGCCGACCACGCGGTCCGGGGCACCGTGCTGCTACCCGCAACGGCGCTGCTCGAACTGGTGCTGCGCGCGGGTGAGCAGGTGGACTGCCGCCGGGTCGACGAGCTGGTGATGCCGGTACCGCTGGTGCTACCGGCTCGCGGTGGCGTGCAACTGCAGGTCACGGTCGGCGCCGACGACGGGAGCGGGCGCCGGGCCGTGACCGTGTGGGCTCGCCCCGACGACGGCGACGAGCCGTGGACCACGCACGCCAGCGGCGTCCTGACGGCTGCCGGACCGGCCCCGGAAACACCACCTGTTCAGTGGCCGCCCGCCGGTGCCGAACCGGTCGACGTGGCGGCGCTGCGCGACCGCCTGGCCGAAGCCGGATTCCGGTACGGGCCGGCGTTCCACGGCCTGCGGGAACTCTGGCGGCACGGCGACGACCTGTACGCCGACGTGCGCCTGGCCGCCGAGCAGGAGGCGGACGCCGTACGTTTCGGGGTGCACCCGGCCCTGCTCGACGCCGCGCTGCAGGCGATGGCCGCCGCCCTGCCCGGCGATGAGCCCGGCCGCCTGCCGTTCTCCTTCACCGGCGTCTCGCTGTACGCGACCGGCGCCGCCGCGCTCCGGGTCCGCCTCAGCTCCGCCGCCGACGGCGTGTCCCTGGACGTCACCGACTCCACCGGCCGCCCGGTGGCCACCGCCGACGCCCTGACCAGCCGGCCACTGCCCGGCTCGCTCACCCCGCTGCGCCGTCTCGCCTGGGAACCACTGCCCGAAGCCGCACCCGTCGCACCCGGCGAGTGGACGCTGCTCGACCCGGCCGGGACGCTGCCCGAGGTGGTGCCGGCGACCGTACTGCTGCCGGTCGTGGCCGAGGAGCCGCACGCCGCCGTGCATGCCGCACTCGCCGCGTGCCAGGCGTGGCTCGCCGACGACCGCTACGCCGCCTCCCGCCTCGTCTTCGTCACCCGCGGCGCGGTGTCGGCCGGCGAAGTCGCAGCGATCGCGGTGCCGGCCGGCGACGTGTCGGCGGCCGCGGTATCGGCCGGCGGCGTCGCGGCGGCCGCGGTGTGGGGCCTCATCCGCTCAGCGCGGGAAGAGCACCCGGACCGGTTCGCGCTCGCCGACACCGACTCCGACGGTGACGCGACGGTGGCGGTGGCGGTGCCGGCGATCGCGGCCGGCGCCACCGAAGTCACGGTCCGCAACGGACGGGTGTACGGCCCCCGCCTGGTGCCCGTGCCCGCAGCCACGGCCACCCCCACACCCGGCGACGGCACAGCGGTGATCACCGGTGCCAGCGGAATGCTCGGCGGGCTCGTCGCCCGGCACCTGGTGACCCGGCACGGCGTACGCCGGCTGTTGTTGCTCAGCCGCACCCCCGCCACCGCCCTCGCCGACGAGCTGACCGCGCTCGGCGCGGAGGCCATCGTGCACGCGCTGGACGTCGCGGACCGGGACGCGCTGCGGGCCGTGCTCGCCGAGCAGCCGATCCGGATCGTGGTGCACGCGGCCGGCGTCCTCGACGACGGTGTGCTCACCTCGCTGACCCCGGAGCGGGTCGACGCGGTCCTCCGCCCCAAGATCGACGCGGCGCGGCACCTGGACGAGCTGACCGCCGGCGCCGACCTCACGGCGTTCGTGCTGTTCTCCTCACTCGCCGGCACCCGGGGCACCCCGGGTCAGGGCGGGTACGCCGCCGCCAACGCCGCCCTCGACGCGCTCGCCGTGCACCGCCGCGCCCAAGGCCGTCCCGCCGTGTCGATCGCCTGGGGCATGTGGGCCCGGCGCAGCGGCCTGACCGGCCGGTTGAGCGACGCTGACCTGGCCCGGATGACCGCCTCCGGGGTGGCGCCCCTGGACGACGCGGAGGGCCTGGCACTGTTCGACGCCGCGCTGGCCGGCGACGAACCCGTGGTGGTCGCCGCCCGCCTCGAGCACGTACGCTCCGGCCCGGCCCGGCCGGTGCGGGCGCTGCCGGCGGCGGACGCCGCCGCCGATCCCCTCGACCTTGTCCGGCAGCACGTCGCGGCCGTGCTGCGGCACGCCACGGCCGACGCGATCGACCCCGGCGTCGCCTTCCGCGAGCTCGGCTTCGACTCGCTGACCGCGGTCGAGCTGCGTAACCGCCTTGCCGGTGCGACCGGCCTGCGGCTGCCGGCGACGTTGATCTTCGACCACCCGACGGCGAACGCGCTCGCCGACCACCTGGCGACCCGGCTGGCCGGGAAGGCCGGCCCGGTGCGGGACGCGCCCCGGGCCGCTGTGGCCGACGGTGAGCCGATCGCCATCGTGGCGATGGGATGCCGCTACCCCGGCGGGGTGACCACGCCCGACGAGCTGTGGCGGCTGCTGGCCGAGGGCGTCGACGCCACCGGCGAGTTCCCCGCGGACCGTGGCTGGGACGTGGCGTCGCTCTACCACCCCGATCCCGATCACCCGGGTACGACGTACACGCGCCGGGGTGGCTTCCTCGACGACGTGGGCCGCTTCGACGCCGGGTTCTTCGGCATCAGCCCGCGCGAGGCGCTCGCCATGGACCCGCAGCAGCGGATCCTGCTGGAGCTGAGCTGGGAGGTCTTCGAACGGGCCGGCCTCGACCCGACCGCGGTACGCGGCAGTCGTACCGGGGTCTTCGCGGGCGTGATGTACCACGACTACGCGAGCCGGCTGCAGCACGTGTCCCGGGAGGTCGAAGGCTTCCTCGGCACCGGCGGCTCGAGCAGCGTGGTGTCCGGGCGGGTGGCGTACACCTTCGGTCTGGAGGGACCGGCCGTCACGATCGACACCGCCTGCTCGTCGTCGCTGGTGGCGACGCATCTCGCCGCACAGGCGCTTCGGCAGGGCGAATGCGACATGGCCCTGGCCGGCGGCGTCACGGTGATGGCCACGCCACGGCTGTTCACCGAATTCAGCCGCCAGCGCGGCCTGTCACCGGACGGCCGCTGCCGGTCCTTCGCCGCGGACGCCGACGGCGCCGGTTTCGCCGAGGGCGCCGGGTGGCTGCTGCTGGCGCGGCTCTCCGACGCCCGCCGGCTGGGACATCCGATCGTGGCCGTGCTGCGCGGCAGCGCGGTCAACCAGGACGGAGCGTCGAACGGGCTGAGCGCACCCAGCGGACCCGCCCAGGAACGGGTGATCCGGGCGGCTCTCGCCAGCGCCCGGCTCAACCCCGGCGACATCGACGCCGTCGAGGCGCACGGCACCGGCACCACGCTCGGCGACCCGATCGAGGCGCAGGCGCTGCTGGCCACGTACGGCGAAGGCCGGGACCGGCCGCTGTGGCTGGGCTCGCTGAAGTCGAACGTCGGCCACACCCAGGCCGCCGCCGGGGTCGGCGGCATCATCAAGATGGCCCTCGCTCTTCGGCACGGAGTGCTGCCGCGCACCCTGCACGCCGACGAGCCGTCCAGTCACGTGGATTGGTCGGCCGGTCCGGTCCGGCTGCTGACCGAGCCGGTGGGCTGGCAATCCGGTGGCGCGGTGCGGCGGGCGGGCGTCTCGTCGTTCGGGGTCAGCGGCACGAACGCGCACGTGATCCTGGAGCAGGCTCCGGCGGGCGCGGCCGAACCGGGCGACGGCGGTGATCCGGTGCTGCCGTTTGTCCTCTCCGCCCGCAGCGAGGCTGCCCTGCAAGCGCAGGCGGGGCGGCTCGCCACGGTGGTCGGTGACGAGAACATTCGGCTGCTTGATGTGGCGCACACTCTGGCCACCGGGCGGGCGGCGCTGCCGTACCGGGCGGTGGCCGTCGCTGCCGACCGGGGCGTCCTCGTCGACCGGCTCCGTGAGCTGAGCTCGGCCCCGGCCGTTCCGGTCACCACGCGCCGCGCCGTCTTCGTGTTCCCGGGTCAGGGTTCGCAGTGGACCGGGATGGGTTTGGCGTTGTGGGACAGCTCGCCGGTGTTCGCGGCGTCGATGCAGGCGTGTGAGGAGGCGTTGAAGCCGCACACCGGCTGGTCGCTGCGCGAAGTCTTGGCCGGCCCCCTCGACCAGGTCGATGTGGTGCAGCCGGCCCTGTTCGCGGTGATGGTGTCCCTGGCCGCGTTGTGGCGGTCTTACGGGGTCGAACCGGCCGGGGTGGTCGGTCATTCGCAGGGGGAGATCGCTGCTGCTTATGTGGCCGGGGCGCTGTCGCTGGAGGACGCCGCGCGGGTGGTGGCGTTGCGCAGTCGGGCGTTGCGGGCGATCGCGGGTCGGGGCGGGATGGTGTCGGTGCCGTTCGCTGACGTCGATCCGGGCGGGCTGTCGATGGGGGCGGTCAACGGCCCGGAGTCGGTGATCCTGTCCGGTGACACAGAGGCGGTGGACCGGTTCCTCATTGAAGAGCCGAGGGCGCGGCGGATCGCGGTGGACTACGCGTCGCATTCCCCGCATGTGGAGGCGGTCCGCGAGGAGATCCTGACTGCCCTGGACGGGATCGTGCCCTTGGCGCCGCAGGTGCCGTTCCACTCCACGGTCACCCCGGGCGAGGACGTGGTGCTGGACGCCGCCTACTGGTACCGGAATCTGCGGCAGACCGTGCGGTTCGCCGACGCGATCACCGGACTGGGCACGCTGGTCGAGGTCAGCCCCCATCCCGTGCTGGCCCACGAACTCGGCTCGCTGCGCCGCGACGACGGTGGCCTGGAGCGGTTCTACGCGTCGCTGGCCCAGGTGTGGGCTAGCGGTGTGGCGGTGGACTGGCCGGCCGCGTACGCCGGGCGCGATGCCCGCCTGGCCGACCTGCCCACCTATCCGTTCCAGGGCGAACGGTACTGGCTGACCGGCTCGCCGGCGGCCGGCGACGCCGAGCATCCGCTGCTGGAGACCAGCACGCCGCTGGCCGGCACGACCGGGCACCTGTTCACCGGCCGGCTGTCCCGGCAGGACCATCCGTGGCTGGCCGACCACGCCGTCGGCGGCACCGTGCTGCTGCCCGGCACGGCCCTGCTGGAGCTGGCCCTGACGGCCGCCGAACGGGCGGGCTGCTCCCGCGTCGAGGAGTTGACCCTGGAGGCGCCGCTGATCCTGCCGGCGTCGGGTGCGGTGCCGGTGCAGGTCCGGGTCGGCGAGGCCGGCGAGGACGGGCGGCTGCCGGTCACCGTGCACTCGGCGGCGGGGCCGGACGGGCCGTGGCGCAGGCACGCCACCGGTGTGCTGTCGGACGGCGAGGCGGCGGGACCGGACGGGCCGTGGCGCAGGCACGCCACCGGTGTGCTGTCGGACGGCGAGGTGGCCGGGACGGCACTCACCGCATGGCCGCCGGCGGACGCCGTCGCCGTGCCGCTCACGGACTTCTACGCGAACGCGGCGGCGGACGGCTTCGCGTACGGGCCGGCGTTCCAGGGCCTGCGGGCCGCCTGGCGGCTCGGCGACGAGGTGTACGCCGAGGTGGCCCTGCCCGAACCGGAGCGCGCCGCCGCCGGCCGGTTCCTGCTGCATCCCGCCCTGCTCGACGCGGGCGTGCAGGCCGTACGCGCCGGGTCGGTGGTGGACGCGGCCGGTGGTGACCGCCTGCCGTTCGCCTTCAGCGACGTCACCCTGCACGCCACCGGCGCCACCGACCTGCGGGTACGGATCCACCCCGCCGGCACCGACCGGATCGGAATCGACGTCGCCGACCGGACCGGCGCCCCGGTCGCCACGGTCGGCGCACTGGCGCTGCGGCCGTTCACCGCCGTCCGTCCCGGGCTCGACGCGATGCACCGGGTGGAGTGGACACCGGTCCCGGCCGAGATGTCCGCCGAGTTCGTCCTGGCCGGCGACCTGGCCGCGGTTCCCGATCCGGTGCCGCCGGTGCTGGTCGTCCCGCCGCCGACGGAGAGCGCGGCCCGTGACGTACTGGTCCACGCTCTTGACCTGGTCCAGGAGTGGCTCGCCGGCGAGCGCTTCGCCGGGTCCCGGCTGGTTTTCACGACTCGCGGCGCCGTCGCGACCGGTCCCTGCGAGCGGCCTGACCCGGCCGTAACGCCGCTCTGGGGACTGATCAAGTCGGCCGCCGCGGAGCATCCGGGACGGTTCGGCCTCGTCGACCTGGACGGCGACCCGGTGCTGCCCCGGTTCACCGACGCCGCCGAAGCCTTCGCGGTCCGAGCCGGCGAGGTTCTCGTGCCCAGCCTAGTGCCCGCCGCGCCGGAACCGCCGCTGCCGGCGTCCTGGCAGCTCGAACTCTCGGAGACGGGCAGCCTCGACAACCTGCGGCTGGTCGAGCGCCCGGCCGCCCCGGCACCGCTGGAGCCCGGACAGGTACGGGTGGGCGTACGCGCCGCCGGCCTCAACTTCCGCGACGTCATGGTGGCCTTGGGCGCCGTGCCCGGGGAGGCCGGCCTCGGTGGCGAGGGCGCCGGCGTCGTCCTGGAGACCGGGCCGGACGTCACCGATCTGCGGCCCGGCGACCGGGTGTTCGGCGTGCTGCCCGGCTCGTTCGGCGCGGAGTCGGTCGCCGACCGGCGGCTGCTCACGGGTGTCCCGGAGGGCTGGTCGTTCGCCGAGGCCGCCACCGTGCCGATCGCGTTCCTCACCGCGTACTACGCGCTGGTTGACCTGGCCCGGCTGCGGCCCGGCGAGACGGTCCTGGTGCATGCCGCCGCGGGCGGGGTCGGGATGGCCGCGGTCCAGCTGGCCCGGCACCTCGGCGCCGAGGTCTACGCCACCGCGAGTCCCGCCAAATGGGCCGCGGTCCAGGCGCTCGGCGTGCCCGAGGACCACCTCGCGTCCTCCCGGGACCTGGACTTCGAGGAGTGGATCCGGTCCGCGACCGGTGGGCGCGGCGTCGACGTGGTCCTGAACAGCCTGGCGCACGAGTTCACCGACGCCTCGCTGCGCCTGGTCCGCGACGGTGGCCGGTTCATCGAGATGGGCAAGACCGACATCCGCGATCCCGCCGATCACCCCCGGCTGCGGTACCGCGCCTTCGACCTCAAGGAGGCCGGCGCCGACCGTACGCGCGAGATGCTCGACCTGCTGCTGCCGCTGCTGGCCGGCGGCCAGCTGCGGCCGCTGCCGTGCACCGCGGTCGACGTGCGCCGGGCCCGGGACGCGTTCCGGCACCTGAGCCGGGGGCGCAATGTCGGCAAGGTGGTGCTGACCGTACCGATGCCGGTCCACGCCGGCGGCACCGCGCTGATCACCGGTGCGCGCGGCACGCTCGGCGGTGTCGTCGCACGGCACCTGGTGACCTCGTGGGGCGTCCGGCACCTGTTGTTGCTCAGCCGGGAGCCGGCCACCGCGCTCGCCGACGAACTGACCGGGCTGGGCGCGGAGGCCACCGTCGTGGCGTGCGACGCGGCCGACCGGGAGGCGCTCGCCGCCGCGCTCGCCGCGATCCCCGCCGAGCACCCGTTGCGGATGGTCGTGCACGCGGCCGGTGTCCTCGACGACGGACTCGTCACCGACCTCACGGCCGACCGGCTGGACCGGGTGCTGCGTCCCAAGATCGACGCGGCGCGGCACCTGGACGAGCTGACCCGCGACGCGGACTTGTCGGCGTTCGTGCTGTTCTCCTCGGCGGCCGGGGTGCTCGGCGGCGGCGGCCAGGCCGGTTATGCGGCGGCGAACACCTTCCTCGACGCCCTGGCCCAGCATCGCCGCGGTGCCGGCCGGCCGGCGGTCTCGCTCGCCTGGGGACTGTGGGAACCGCCCAGCGCGATGACCGGTCACCTCGATCGGGCCCAGCGGCGGCGCGCCGACGTGAGGCCGCTGAGCGTGCCTGAGGGGCTGGAGCTGTTCGACGCCGGTGTGGTCGCGGCGGACGCGCTGCTCGTACCGGCCCGCCTGGCGGCGCGCCGCCGGCAACTGCCCCGCGCGGCGGCGTCCGCCCGGGCGGACGCCGGTGACCTCGCCGCGCGGCTCGGCCCGCTCACCGACGCCGAACGCCGCCGGATCCTCGCCGATCTGGTACGCGCACAGGCTGCGGCCGTCCTCGGCCACCCCACCCCGGACGGGCTCGGTGACCGGGCGTTCAAGGAACTCGGCTTCGACTCGCTGACCGCCCTGGAACTGCGTAACCGGGTCAGTGCCGCCACCGGGCTGCGGCTGCCCGCCACCGTCGTCTTCGACCAGCCGAGCCCGGACCGGCTGGCCGATCACCTCGCCGGACTGCTGGGCGGATCCGCGACCGGATCGGCTGCCCCGGCCCCGTCCCGGGCGGCGGACGGCGGCGACATCGCGATCGTCGCCATGGCCTGCCGCTATCCGGGCGGCGTGGACAGTCCCGAGGCGCTGTGGCGTCTGGTGGCCGACGGCTGCGACGCCATCACCGCATTCCCCACCGACCGCGGCTGGGATCTCGACGCGCTGTCGACACACACCCGCCAGGGCGGTTTCCTGCACGACGCGGCCCTGTTCGACGCCGGTTTCTTCGGCATCAGCCCGCGCGAGGCGCTCGCCATGGACCCGCAGCAGCGGCTCCTGCTGGAGATCGCATGGGAGGTCTTCGAACGGGCCGGCATCGATCCCGGCTCGGTACGCGGAACCAGCACCGGCGTCTTCGCCGGGCTGCTCCACGGCGGCTACGCCTCACTGGCCGGCCCGGTTCCCGAGGAGGTCGAGGGCTACCTCGGCCAGGGCAGCGCCGGCAGCGTCGCCTCCGGACGGGTCGCCTACACACTCGGCCTGGAGGGCCCGGCGGTCACCGTCGACACCGCCTGCTCGTCGTCGCTGGTCGCCATCCACCTGGCCATGCAGTCCCTGCGGCAGGGCGAGTGCGACGCGGCTCTCGCCGGCGGGGTCACCGTGATGGCCACCCCGGGCGCGTTCGTCGAGTTCAGCCGGCAGGGCGGGCTGGCACCGGACGGGCGGTGCAAGGCATTCGGCGCGGGTGCCGACGGTACGGCCTGGGCCGAGGGAGCCGGTGTCCTGCTGCTTCGCCGTTTTGCCGACGCCCGCCGCGACGGGCAACCGGTGCTCGCCGTCCTGCGCGGCAGCGCGGTCAACCAGGACGGCGCCAGCAACGGGCTGACCGCGCCGAACGGGCTGGCCCAGCAGCGGGTGATCCGCCAGGCCCTGGCGAGCGCCGCGCTGACCGCCGACGAGGTGGACGCGGTGGAGGCGCACGGCACCGGGACCACGCTGGGCGACCCGATCGAGGCCGACGCGATCCTGGCCACCTACGGCGCCGGCCGTGCCGAGCCGCTCTGGCTCGGCTCACTGAAGTCGAACATCGGGCACTCCCAGGCCGCTGCCGGGGTGGCCGGGGTGATGAAGATGGTGCTCGCGATGCGGCACAGTACGCTGCCGCGCACGTTGCACGCCGAGGAGCCGTCGCCGCATGTGGACTGGTCGGCGGGTGCGGTGCGGTTGTTGACCGAGCCGGTGCCGTGGGAGCGGGGGGAGCGGCCTCGGCGGGCGGGGGTGTCGTCGTTCGGGGTGAGCGGGACCAACGCGCATGTGGTG
>NZ_JADQTO010000061.1 GCF_015704865.1 Actinoplanes aureus
AGGTGCCGATGGTCTTCTTGACCACCTGCTCGTTGCGGTGGATGTAGTAGCCGGCCGCGCCGGGGACCTCCGCCCAGGCCAGGTGCACCGTCTGCGGACCCTCCGCCCGCGCCGTCACACCCGTCGGTGCCTGTGGGACGGCCGGGGTGACGGTCCAGGAGAACGACAGCGTGGCGGTCCGGCGTCCGGTGTCGGTGGCCGTGATGGTCACCGTGCTGTTACCCGCGGTGGTTGGTGTGCCGGTGATCGCACCGGTCGATGCGTTGATCGCCAGGCCGGCCGGGAGCCCGGACGCGGTCCAGGTGTAGGGGGCGGTGCCGCCGGTGGCCGCGAGCGTCTTGGATGCCGCGACGCCGGTGGTGCCTTGCTGGGTGCCGGGGTTGGTTACGGCGACGGGGGTGGCGACGGTGAAGGTGAAGGTGATGCTGCTGGTGCGTGCGCCGGTGTCGCTGACCGTGATCGTGACTGTGCTGCTGGCGGCGGTGCTGGGGGTGCCGGTGATGGCGCCGGTGGAGGTGTTGATGATCAGGCCGGCGGGCAGGCCCGTGGCCGACCAGGTGTAGGGCGTGGCGCCACCGGCCGCGGTGAGGTTCAGCGTCGTCGCGGTGCCGGTCGTGCCGTGCTGGGTGCCGGGGTTGGTCACTGTGACGGTTGCGTACACCAGCCAGCTGAAGGTGACGCTGTGGGTGCGGCTCGCGGCGTCGGTGACCTTCACCGTTGTGCTGCTCGTGCCGTTGGCGGTGGGGGTGCCGGTGATGGCGCCGGTGGAGGTGTTGATGGTCAGACCGGCGGGCAGGCCTGTGGCCGACCAGGTGTAGGGCGTGGCGCCGCCGGTAGCCGTGATGGTCTTGGATGCGGCGATACCCGTGGTGCCGTGCTGGGTGCCCGGGTTGGTCACGGCTACCGGGGTGCCGACGGTCCAGGCGATCGACGTCGACGTGGCGATCTGCTTGGCGTCGGTAGCGGTGACCGTCGCCGTGCTGCTACCGGCTGCGGTGGGGGTGCCGGTGATGGCGCCGGTGGAGGTGTTGATGGTCAGACCGGCGGGCAGGCCCGTGGCCGACCAGGTGTACGGCGTGGCTCCGCCGGTCGCCGTGACGGTCTTGGACACGGCGGCACCCGTGGTGCTCAGCTGGGCTCCCGGGTTCGTGACGGTGGGGGCTGCGCCGACGTTCCAGGTGTAGGTGGTGCTCCCTGCGATCGAGGCTGTGTCCGTTGCGGTCACCTTGACCGTGTAGGCGCCAGCGGTGGTGGCCGTGCCCGTAATGGCACCGGTCGAGGCGTTAATGGTCAGGCCCGTCGGGAGGCCTGTCGCCGACCAGGTGTACGGGGTGGTGCCGCCGGTAGCCGAGTTGCTCACGTTGGCGGCGGCGCCGGTGGCGGTTCCCCGGGTGAGGGAGTTCTTGACGATCACACCGGTTGTCCAGGCGAAGGACACGCTCTTCGCGATCTTCTTGGCGTCTGTGGCGGTCACCATCGTGTTGGTGGTTCCCGCGCTGGTCGGTGTCCCGGTGATCGCACCGGTGGAGGCGTTGATGGCCAGACCGGCCGGCAGGCTTGTCGCTGTCCAGGTGTAGGGGGCGGTGCCGCCAGTGGCGGAGTTGGCCAGCGTGAGGGCGACCTTGGTCGGGCTTGCCTGGGCACCCGGATTCGTCACGGTCGGTGCGGCCGCGACGTTCCAGGTGAACGAGGTTGTCCCGGCGACCTTCGCCGTGTCAGTGGCGGTGACTGCGGCCGTGTAGGCGCCGGCGGTGGAAGCGGTGCCGGTAACCACGCCGGTGGTGCTGTTGATGCTCAGACCGGTGGGTAGCCCTGTGGCCGTCCAGGTGTACGGCGTCGTTCCGCCTCGAGCTGCCATCGTCGTGCTCGCCGTAGCCCCGGTAGCGGTGCCCAGCATTCCCGGGTTGGTGACTACCACGCCGGTCTTCCACGCGAACGACACGCTGCTTGTCAGCTTGGTCGCGTCGGTCACCGTCACCGTCGTGGCGAACGAGCCGGCGGCCGACGGCGTGCCGGAAATGACGCCGCTACCGCTGCTGATGCTCAGCCCCGAGGGCAACCCGGTCGCCGACCAGACGTACGGGGTGGTACCACCGGTGGCCACCATCGTCAACGATGCCGCGACCTTGGTCGGGCTTGCCTGGGCGCCGGGATTCGCTAGCGTCACGGCCGTTGCCGTTGCCGTTGCCGCTGACGCCGGACTCGCGGTGACGTAACTGGCCATCATGGCCAACACACACACCACAACTACGGGCATGCGTCGGCGCGATGGTGCACGAAATACCCGTCGTGCCGGGTCCAGCAAGATGCGCGGTTGCTCAGCCGCCATGAACGCTCCTCGTGCAGGTTCTGACCTGCCCAAAGAGTGAGCTATGCCCGTTGCAAGAGGTACGACCTAAAAGCCCCCTTGGTCATGGGATGGATGAGGGTCGTGAGGCCGGATCGGCATCTTGAATTGCCTGTTCGAACTATCAAATCGAAGCAGCCCCGCCACGTCAGGAGCACGCGTTTACTCCTGCACCACGGGAAGAGCGCCGGCATTTATCGGCTGGCCTAACTGTTGGCAGGTTGTGCTGATCACGTGCCGGAAGTCTCAAGACCCGCTCCGTCGAGAAGCCACCCCAAGCGCTTGCGGCTTGGACGCGCCCGGCACGCAGAAAGGCGCCATGAGACGTCTGGGGTAGCACTGTGGCGGGTTCCGCCCATGTCGGGAGGCCCGCCGCTTGGCGGCCCACCGCATCGCCGTGCTGGACGACCGTTCAGGCGACCCGGGCGAGGCGAGAGGTGAGGGGGCAGAAACCCCGCATAAAGACAGTCATAGGTCCTGAAGCGCCGAGCGCGCTTGCTACTTCGGAGTGACTATGGGACCTGAGCTGGGGAAGCCATCGGCCGACAAAAGAGTGTCGATGAGATAGATGGTCGCATTTCTAGTTTGAATGTTGGCGCAAATGACGCGCGCCGCACCGTTCACCTTCGTCTGGCCAGCGTCCATCTCGACTGCAACCGTAGCCCCAGCTATCGATGTATGTCGTCCGAGCACGTGCTGAGGGGACAGGCGTTCCGGCAAGACGTGATTCGCCAACAGCCGCGCAAGTTCGTCGCGGCTTTTAGCGGACGCCCACTCCTTCGACTTCCGGATGGCTGAATTGACCGGGGCGAACAGAGTCAACGCCTTCGCCGTATTCAGCGAGTCAATCAAGCCGGCACGCTTCAGACCCGTGGAAAGCTCCGAAAGGAAGGCGCTGCCCGCGACGGCCGACGCGACCGGCTTGGCTGCCATCGCTGCGAAGCTACCGGGATCCGACGGATCAACTGGTACGGCCGCACAGCCGGCCCCCGTCTCAACGGCAGCAGATGGAGCCACAGCTGTACTTGACGGAACTTGGGGATCGCCATGTTCCTGACTGCCGTCACAGGAAGTCAACGCGAACGTCAGCACCACTGCAGTCCAAGCCGGGTTTCTCGCACGCCGCACATCAGCCCCCTCCAGGCCGCACCGTCTTGGGAACATACTTATTCGGTCGGGCATGATCCGTTGGAATTTCGCCAACACGCAACGCTTAACGCGTTCGGAGCCGATAATCCGAGCGGGCTGCCGCCGAGCTTGGCCAGTCGCGCCGCCGAGGACGACGTCCGCAGCTCGGCCAAATATTTCCGCCTGCGTGCCCAGACCCTCGCTGAGCCGAACCGGCCGGCCAACACCAGCGTCTTGCCGACCTGTGATGACAGAAGGACTGTTATCGACCTCGGCGATATGAAAGGCGCCAGCGTGACCGGTGCCGAGCAGCTGGAACGAGTTGCTTCCGCAGGCAGGGTTCCGGGTAGCGGGCTTGCGGTTGTCTCGCCAGTCGGGTCCGTGCGCGAGCCTTCGACCACAGCGCCACCTGTACGCAGGAACATCCCGAGGTGATTCACCGATTCACGAACTCTGCACGAAATCGGGCGCGCCCCAGAATGCCGTCTGCCTGAGCGTGGGCATCGTTGACGATCTTTTGTGCTGTGTTGTGTGCGTTCTCCAAGACCTCCCGGCTGCGTGTGCTAACGGCATCGAGGAACGCGGCGGTGTCTGGAGTGGTCTCAGCGAGCTGTCTGCGTGCCTGGACGAGTCGGAGATCAGCAAGATTCGCCGCTCTGTTGAGGTCGTCGCGGCGAGCTCTGGCCGCAATGACTTCGGACTGGACGATGCGTAATTCCCGTCGTGTCGCCTCCAGGGTCTCGATCAGGTTCTCCAGCTCGACGGCATGCTCGGCCTTCCATCTGACCAACACGGCATCCTCCGAGGGCGCGGTATGATCAGCGTCGGACACGCGTAAACCTGCCACATGTGCAAGTAACGCGTTGAGCCGTGCGGCGATTTCTCCGTCAGGAATCTCGTCCACGGCGGCATCAATCTCATCCAGAGTCTCGTGGGAGGCGGGAGGATCTGCTGATTGATCGCTCATGCCGTGTTCTCCCCGCTGCCCACGTCAAGTCTGGCGTCGCGTCGTGTCCAAAGCTTGACGAGTGAGCGTCGGGCGTTGCTGAGCCGTTGCCTCACCGCCTGCGGTGTCGCACCGATCATTCCGGCGATCTCGGTGGGGCCGTAGCCGTCTAGAACCAATGCCACGACCTCGCGTTGATCAGCGGTCAGGCCGTTTAGCAGCATTTGTTTGATGTACTGCCACTCCTCCCAATCGTTCAAGCGTGCGTCTGTACACCCGTGCGGAGTGCCGACGCCGTGGCGGACTTGCCGGGCACGGACCCTGTCCAGATTGCGAGTTTTGGCTTTGAGATAGAACCGCACCACAGCCTGTCGGGCCCAAGCGGGAGGATCGTCCAGGCGGTGCCAGTGCTCGTATACGTCGGCCATAGTCGCTGCGGCTGCATCCTCGGCCTCGTGCACATTCGCTCCGGCATAGCGGGCCTGCTTGAGCAAGATGCGGTAGGTGGCTTGGTAGAAAGCCTCTAAGGCCTCAGTCGTCCCGTCCCCGCGTGAGGCCGGCGCCTGCTGGATGGCCGGTGCCGGTAACGCCGTCGCTGGTGGGGATGTTGCGCCATCGGGCATGCTCACGACGGTGGTGGTCCCGTTTTGAGATCCGGTGGCGTGGGGCGCGCGGACCTTGTCCGAACTTAGTGCGGTGCTGCCGTCACTCGTGGTCTCATGGTCAACCACGGCGTCTCACAGCCACGGTCAGCAATGCTGTCACTGCAACGGGCACCGCTGTCACTGCAACGATCACCGTGATCTTGACGGATTCGGTAACCAGGTAAGTCGTGACACCAGCGGAACAGAGCGCCTCGATGAGAAGGACCACATGCCTAGTCGAGGTGCCGTGGTCTATGGGCCGCCATGATTGATGATCGGATGAACTGTCAGGGGTGGGCACCCGAGGTCCTTTCGTTCGGCGCCTGGAGAAAGAGTCATAGATAAAGGTCCACGGAGCCAGTCCGGCGTGAGTCCACGATCGGGTGACATTGCTGGCACGTGCCGTCGGAGCACCCTTTGCGGTGCAGCGTTGTTGCAGGGCACATGTTGGTTCGCGGCGGATCCAGGTTGCGATGGCCCGCTCAGGCCGAGGCCGACTCAGTGTGCGGCGTGGCGTGCCGCGCACGCAGCAACTCGCGTAACGGCTACCGGGCGAGTACCGCCGCGGCTACGGAGCCGATCCGGTCTGACGGCAGGGAGTGATACCTGATGGGCTTCGATGCCTCGCGGTTCGTGGTCGGCGCCGAGTGGGTGTACCGGGCCCGCGACGACGGGGTGTCGGAGTGGGTGCGGATCCGGGCCGTTGCCGAGTTTCTTGATGTCGACGTGGATCAGATCACCGGGTGAGCCATGTTCGTAGCGGCGGATCGGTTCGGCGGTGGCCCGGTCGAGGTGGGCCAGGCGTACGGCGCCCGCCCGGCGCAGGATCGCGTGGCAGGTCGAGGCGGGCAGGCCGAGTCGCCAGCCGATGCGTACCGGCCCGAGGCGTTTGCTACGGCGTAGGTGCAGGACCCGGCGTTCGATCGGGCGGGGTGTGCGGTTCGGACTCGTGTGTGGCCGGCTGGACCGGTCGGTCATACCCGCCACACCTTCGGCCCGGTAGCGGTCGGCCCAGCGCTTCGCGGTGGACGGGCTGACCTGGAACCGCTCCGCGGCCCGCCGCAGCGGCCATTTGTCGTCCACGACGCACCGTGCGAGTCGCAATCGGCCGCGTTCGGTCAGTGTGGCGTTAGCGTGGGGCATAGAGGACCTCCCGGGTGAAACGGAACTCTCGCCAAGCTCCACCTCACCCGGAGGTCCTCATTTATTTCAGGAACTCCGCCGCGTTACCAACGTCCGTGGTCAGAACACCTAGCCCGTCCGCTAGTCAACACCGCCGCCCTGCTCGACCCGAACGGCATCCCCGCCGAGCTGTCCACCACCGACGCCGTCACCACCTACCTCGCCGGAGCGTGATCCAGCTAATGCTGCGACTTGAGAGGCGGCTGGCCACCTGTCCGGTCACGGCCCGCCGCACCTGCTCTTGCCGCCTTCAGGCCGGCCCTCGCCCGGTGGCAGTTCAAGCCATCGGATCCAAGCAGGCGCGGTGCACGCGCGAGCTGGTCAACTACCCCATTCTTCGGTCAAGGCGTTCCACGCCCCCTGAAGTTCCTCACCCAACTTGTGCGCGAGTCGGTCTTGCTGGATCGCCCGGCGAAACTCGGCATGGGTTATCGCTACCGTTGTGACGTTCCCCGGTGACGGCGAAGTCGGGCGGTCGGTCACGTCCGGCATGGCCATCTGTTGCAGCCTAGAAGCCGCTTTGGAGACGCGTTGCAGAGGACTGGATAACCGATCCGGCCCTCGGGCAGCGAGTTGCTCCGCTTCCATCGCGAGTTCACCTATGCGCAGGTGGTCCAGTTCAGTCTTTGTGTAAGGACCGTTGTTACGGACCTGCCACTCGATCTGCTGGCCAAGCCGAAGGACCTCATTCGTCTCAAGATATTGGTGCTGGCGCGCATAGCGTCTAGCCTGTCGGTTCTGTCGCTCCCGCTCTTGTTGAGCGAGTCGTGCCTGCTCCGCGCGCTGATCTGCCAGGTCCTGGGCACGATCCCCTAACTGGGAGAAGCGCTGAACGCGGGCGATCGCGATGGCAACGAGCGCGGTGAGGATGCCGCTGACGACGCCAGCGCCGATCGCGAGCCAGTCGCCAGTTGTCACGCCGGCCATTATGGGAGTGGGGTCTGCGGCTACCGAGATCTTCATGGACTGTCCCGAATCGATGGCGCGGGAATAGGTTTGCAGGTTTGCGGCTGTCATTTGTGCTTCGCGCGTAGCACCATGGAGAGCCACAGAGTTGGAGCGCGGAGGCAGAAGCGGCGCACAACCTCATGTCGGAGGGCCGGCGCGGCGGTGGAGCAGCATGATCGGTGAAAGCGTCAAGCGTCAGCGCGCGGCTTCTGCCTGGAAGGCGAAGCTAGACCACGCCGTGATCATCGGCCACGCAGACCGTGCGGCGGGAAGTCCTCGAAGACCAGGCAGACTGGCTGTGCCCCCACTGGCTTAGTGCATTGCGCAGGTCTCTACGCACGACAAGCTAGGGCTGTGGTTAAATGGTGTGGCCAACGTTGCCGCGCTGGCCACACCGGTGCGCGGGGCTTGGCGCCGATAGCCCGGCGTCACCAGATGCCTATCCGTGCGGCATCGTAAGTAGGGATGTTCTGGGCAAACGCTCCTACTCCCT
The DNA here is from genome assembly GCF_015704865.1 of Actinoplanes aureus. GTDB lineage: Bacteria > Actinomycetota > Actinomycetes > Mycobacteriales > Micromonosporaceae > Actinoplanes > Actinoplanes aureus. The sequence continues at coordinate 7,689 of NZ_JADQTO010000061.1, forward strand.
TCAGGCCGAGTTACCTTGAGATCGACTTGATCGCCTACAAGGAGACACACATCTGTAACTGACTGCTCTCACATCATGACTGATCGTTCTGGCGATTGCCAGAGTCGCTTGCCGTGTTGGCATTGCCACAGGCACTTGCAATGTGGCAGATTGACACCTGGCAAGAAGCGCGCCGCGATCACGGAGGTAACGATCATTTCCGGCCACCCTGGGCCATTGGCTCGTCGCCGACAACTCGGGGCGGCGCTGCGGCGACATCGCACCGACGCCGGCCTCAGCCTTGCGGAGGTGGCCAAGAGGCTACTCCTCTCTCCCTCCAAGATCAGCCGGATCGAAACGGCACAGAGAAGTATCTCCGCCCGCGACGTTCGTGACCTGATGGACGTTTATCGTGTAACCGATCCTGTCGTCCGGGACGAGCTCATGAGGCTCGTCGAGGAGAGCCGGGAATCCGCGTGGTGGGCACAGTACAACCTCGACCCGGGATATGAGCGGTTGATCGGATTGGAAGGAGCGGCCACAACAATAAGCGATTATCAGGTTGCAATCGTTCCGGGCCTGCTCCAGACGCCGGAGTACGCCGCTGCGATCAGCGGGCCTTGGAGTGATGCTCCCGAGGTCCTCAAAGACGCAGTCGACGTGCGGATCGCTAGGCAGCAGATCTTGAGTAAGGGGGCTCTATTTAGATTCGTTATCGACGAAGCTGCATTACACCGATGGGTCGGCAGCAGGGAAATCATGCGGGGTCAAATCCGGAAGATCATCGATTTAAACACCGGATCGAACTTAGAGTGTCAAGTTATTCCGTACTCGGCCGGAGCGTATCAAGGCTTGGTTTCCGGATTCATCATCTTACAATTCGCTAATTCAGTATCGACTGGTTCGGCAGCGAGCTTGTCCGACATCGTATACCATGAGGGTGTCATTGGTGCCGGGGCGTATATAGAGCAGTCCGAAGAAGTGGAACGGTATTTGAAGATATTCGGAAGGCTCGAAGAGAAAGCGCTTGATCGGCGGGCATCTAACTCGTTCATGGAGGCGGTCCTTAGGGGCTATTAGGTGTGGGGCTGTAGCCGGTCGAGATTATCCCGAGGGATCGTAATGAGGAACAAAGAGGATTTCGAAAACAAATTTCCCTGGCGCACGTCCTCGCATTGCAGCAACGGGGCGTGCGTAGAAGTCGCAGTCGTGGGAGATTCCGTGGCTGTGAGGGATTCGAAAAATCCGCAGCGCCCAGGTCTGATGTTTACCAGAGTTGAGTGGCGTGATTTCGTCGATGGAGTTAAAGGCGGCGAATTTGATGTGTGAAACCGTGGCCGATGTATCATGCAGGCGTGCATTGGTATGAGTGTGCGTCTCTTAGCGTGATCACGGAATTAGTGACTTCGAGTTAACCTGGTATGTCCATTCCTTTGGCGGTGATGCGTAGGTTCGTGTGCGAAGCGACCGCTCGATGGCGTGTGAAGAGGATATCGGTCATGACCGCTGCTGGTTTACCATCTTGGTTAGTTGTCCGCGATCAAAAGTCGTATATCCCTGCGACATAATCGACGCGCAGCGGCCGCTGATTGGGCTTCGTCTTGATATAGTCCTCACGGATCGTCGGCGCGAGATATAGACGCGCGCAAGATCGTGACTCGATTTTCGGCCGGAGCCAGACCGATTGCCGATGGGGGGCGAATCTGCCGTTGGCTCTTCCGTCGAGGTTCGCAGCGCACTTCTACACGGGGGCCCACTGGGGTGCGGTAGGGCCAACGAGTCGTTCCCGGCCACGAACCGCGTGGCAAGGGCACGGCATTTGTTAGGTCCGTTGCAACAGTGAGCACCTTCATCCTGCGCAGAGGCTCGCGTCGACGGGGGCAGAACGAGGATCGCCTGCACGGCTGGGCGTGGCTCGACGTAGGCACCAGCGCAGCGTGGCCAGGATCTTCTAGGTCCTCAGCGCGAATCGGTCGCTCGCCACGGGCGCGGGTCTTCGCGTGAGCCGTCACGGGGGCCTTCTGCCTGGTGGCAGCAGCTTCCTGTGGCCGTCCTCATCAATGTATCCAGTTGCCCCTCATGCGGTTACATCGAGGCGAACCCGATTACCACGAGACGGCCGCCCGACGGGCAACTGACCGTCACGCCCCAACCCTCGAGCGTCATGGCAATTGCCACCGTCGTTTGCATACTGGCATTGCCGCAGGCACTTTCCATGTGGCACATTTGTGTATGACACGCTGATGCGATCACGAAGGTGGCGATCATGCCCGGTAGTCCTAGGTCTAGAAGCTTCGCAGCGGCTCGGGGCGGTGCCGGGCAGGCTACAAGTCGATCTTGAACTCGGCTCGAAGGAGTTGACCGTCAGGGCCGCTTCTCTCGCCGTCAAAGACCAGTCGAATCCCATCCGTGCCGTTACATCAAGGCATCGCGAAGTCCAAACCCTGTCAAACTCGAAGCTCTGAGTTCGGATCTCGGATCGAACTGCAAGCCCTTGTTCTCTGTTGAGGGCGACTGAAGCGTGTGTGGCGGGCTTCAGTTTCCTAACGGCACTCGCCAGTTCTGGTCTCGTCTACGACGAAGGTTCGCTCGGGGGCAAGGCGGTGTGTATAGAACAGTAAGACGATATGGGCGGCAAAGCGAACTTCTTCTGCCAGGTGCATGAAGCCAGTGATTCGCTGCCCGTCAAATCTCTTCCTAGTTTCACTCAAATAGATCTGAAGGGGCGACTATGCATACTGAGCACGGTCTTATGAGGAGCCTCGTGTGGCGCACCTCCTCGTTCTGTTCCAGTTCGGCATGTGTTGAAGTGGCGTTCACTGGAGAGGCCGTCGTCGTGCGCGATTCCAAAGATCCGCAGCGGCGCTGCCTGGTGTACAGCTCGGTCGAGTGGAGAGACTTTGTTGCCGGCGTCAAGAGTGGCGATTTCGACTTCTGAGGCTGGCTGAGGTCTGAGGTCGCAAGCGTGGCCTGGACATGATTGTGGGATAGCGACTCTGTTTAAAGCAGCCACCGTTGACTCTCGATGGGTGTGTGTGGACCGGAGTTCGGCGGTGGCTGCGGTGAATCGCGGATGTCTGAGTTACATAAAGGCCGTTATCGACCTGCGCCAAGCCGATCCTTCATCTGGACCCGGGGTGCCGCAGCGGGCCGCGATTAGCCGAGTTCGGCGCCGGCATCACCTCGGCATGGGCGGTGCGGGCGTCGTGGTGGACCGGCAGGACTCCGCGGATTCGCGGAACAGCACAGGCTCATCGCGTTGGGCGGGAGTTGCGTCCGGCCGGCTGTCATTTCGGCGCTGCGAGGGTGCGGGTGAGTCGGCGAGCTGGCCGAATGATCCACGTCTGTTGAACGAAGCCCCGGCTTGGCATTGCCAGGTCGGGGCTTCTTGCGTTGCGCCTTAGCGGCTGAGCCGGCTAGTCAGGTCGCGCATGTAAGGCCCGACGCGCGTGCACTGAGTGAATCGACCGCAGCCAGGCTGCGGTGAGCGCGTGACAGCTCCCGTCGGCGGGCAGGGGCAGTCCGGCCATCGCAGCAGCCCCGGCGCCGCCCAGGCCGCCGACGTCATCAGCTGGGCCATCTTCCGACGCCGACACCAAGACCAGCCACTACGCCCGCCAAGCCCTCACCGAACCCTGAAACGGATCTCCTGCTGGAGTACTAATTCACCCGCGCTTGAACAACGGCTACACCGTCGACGTGTGGAAGATACAGACCCGCACGTTCACCGCCGCAGCCATCCTCACAGGAGGCACCGACTGCGGGATCGTGGCGAAATACGGGTACCGGAATGCACCTGAACAGTCTTCCCATCCGTGAGCGCCGTGGCCGCCTATCAGACCGACCTGTCAACAGGCCGATACGTCAGCCGTCCCGGTGTGTCGGCAGCTCGTGGCTATCAGGCGGCGGCTTTGTACCGTTAGTGCCAGTACCTCACCTGCTGTCATTTATAGTGGATCTCTCGCAGAGTTTGGGTCACTATCTGGATTAGCTCTTGCGGCGAGTTGGTGCAGCCGAGCGCTCCCCGTTGGCGTGCTTCCTTGACATGTTCGGGTGAACGCGAGCCAGCGTAGATTACGAATGGGGTGTGGTTGCCACCGCTTCTCAACTCGTCGAGCAGTGTGTATCCAGCGCGTGGATCAGGGGGCCGTCCCATGTCCGAGATGATTAGGTCGAAGGATTGGCGTTTAAGCTGGTCGACGGCCTCCTCTGTAGAAGCAGCTGTCGTCAACCGCACGCCTAGGGCTTCAAGCACCCGCCTCTCGTAGCGGTTGTTGTCAGGACGGTCGTCGACCCACAGCACCGAGCGGCCGAGCAGTCGCCTTTGACTACGCATATCAGGAACCGCCTCAGCCAAGGCGTCAGCGACATCGAAGGGGTTTGCTGTGCCAGGACGCTGTCCGCCTCGCGTTGCGACGGCGGCACCGAGTGCTGCTGCGGCCTCCACCTGTCGTCGTCTTGCGGACGCCTCCAACCCGGGCGCCTTAAATGAGAACTCACCGAGGTCCCTGAAGAAGTCGGACAACGGGGCTCGAAACCGAATGGTCACAAATAGCACGAGTGCCGGCCAGACAAGGACGCCGAGGAGGCCCGCGATCGCGGTCAAGAGGCGAATGACTTGATCGGCCGTCATGTCTTCTCCTGATTGAGAACCCGCAATCACACGGCTCACGCCCTCGCGGGAATTCTCCGGATGGTAGCGGCGACCCGTGCGGACTTGAACTCGACTGTCGTCAGCAGGACACCGCGCAGTGAGCCACCTTCGCCTCATGAGGTTCAAGATCATGTTCCGGTGGTCGGAGAAGGAGGAGTTCCTGGCGGCATTGAAGAAGTAGCTTGATGGGCTGCGACGCGCGGTCCGACTGTATTGGGCGGTGGCGGCGCTGAGGTGCGTAACCGGTCTCTTGGGCAAGGTTGAGTGCTCGGCTTCTCGCGGTGTAGCCGACGCCCTCGGCGTGAAGGCATGGACGTCGACGTGTCGCCAGCCATCGGGCCGCCTCGACGCTGGGGCCCGCCGAGGCTCCGTTTCAGGACTGGGCGACCGCCTCGGTCTTGGTCGGATTTTCCGGTATTTGCGGTGGTCGTGCATGGTCCGGTTGACGGCTTGGGCGAGGTTCGGGAGCAGTTGGAAGCGTTCGGCGACCTGGACTGCGTCCGGGGCGCTGAGGCGGCCGCCTTGGACGTAGCCGCTGGTTGGGTAGGTCGACGAGGATGCCGTAGCTGCGACCCTTGTCAAGCGCGAAGTAGTCGATACCGCCCCCGTCGCGGTATCGACCCACGCATCAGCAAGGCTCGGTTCGGCTGTAATAGGGCCACCTTGACGGTCGCCGGCTAGGGGTGTAGCAAAAGAGGATACTTCTCATGACGGCTTAAGAACCGTTGGTAGCAGTGAAGTTTGGAATAGAAGGTGAGTCGACAAGGAAGACCGAAAAATTCGCTTGCCGTTGGGCGGTGATCGGCTTCAACGTTACTTCGCTTGTTCCTCGGGCTGCTTAACAACGACCTCGATCGCGGAATTTATTTCCGGTCTGGGCCGGTCGAGTGACACTTTGTTGCATAGATATTAGGCTAATTGGCTCGCTCTTACCTGTCAGAAGCCGGGTATTCGGTCCTCATTTCGACAATCTGTTGGCAGCCAGAGATGCCGACATCGGGCTGGTTCGAAAGGGTGAGACGGATGACCACATCCGAATCTGACGGAGCCGGGGATGCGCGCGATTGGGCAAAGCGGCAATCGAATGTCCGGGCGTTCACCCTCGAACCTCTAGATGCTCCGAATGTTTCTGTCGCCGACAATAACGGGAGGCCAGGCACTGAGCTGATCGTGGGGGAAGCGTTTAACGTAATGGCATCTTGGATACTCGATCAACAATCTTCACTCCTATTAGGAGGCGAATGGCACCTCGATATTTTCGCCGAGCCAATCGGGTATGGTTCCGATGCGAAACTGGGATTTGCGGTAGTTCCGCTTTCTGGAGATCGGCATTTCAGTGCTAGGTGCTCGGTGCGACTGGGGGAACCTGGAATCTTCGAGTTAGTTACAGTTCTGACGCATTACAACTTTGGAAGATTGACAACTATTGCGGCCATCGCGCGTGGGCCAATACTCACATTCCGTTGATCCATGCTTAAGCAACAGCGTCGCCGGTTGATGGCGCCAGCTTGCATAGAGCGACCTTCAGGTGCCTGTACCTGGTTGGCTGGTGTCTGGGCGCTCTTTCGGGTGCGCTTCTTGCTCGTTCAGTGAGCCTGCGGCTCCGGAGGTTCTTCCAACGAGCTGCGCAGCGACCGCGATGGTCTCTGCGGCAGGCTCTTCGCCGATTTCGTCGAGGGCGTCATGAAGCCGTTGTAGGCGCCTATGGATACCGGCGGTGTAGCCGATGCGGGCCAGGGTACGCATGGCGTACCGGGCGGCGTCCTCGTTGTATCTGTTGAGTTCGGCGGCGGTCTGGGCCAGATCGCTGGCCTCGCTCGGGCTTTGCTCGGCGAGCAGGTCTGCTAGGTGGAGTCGAGCGCGTATGCCTTGGCGACGGACCTGTTCGCGGGGTTGTTCGATCCAGTCGTAGTCAGGCCCGTCCGCGAGGCCGCCGGTGTCTAGATTGACCGCTTCGTGCAGCGCGGTGAACCGTGCCGCCGGGCTGCTGGGGGACTGTGCCAGGAGCGGTGTTTCCGGCCCGACACGCCGGGCTCAGGTCCGGCGAGATGGGCACCGTCAGTGATGACATCGAACGTGAGTCCACCGAAGAAAACCGAGGGTGATGGGCGGCGGCTGTCGCCGGAGCAGGCCGCCGCGGCGGCGATGGTGGCCGAGGCGAAGGCTCGCGGTTTGGAGCTGACCGGCCGGAACGGGCTGCTGAAGCTATTCACCAAGAACGTGCTCGAGGCCGCGCTGAATGAGGAGATGACCGAACATCTCGGCCATGGAAAGAACCAGGCCGAGCCGGGCCGCGAGTCAATGAGATGCTTCTATAACTGTCAAGTGCTGCTGGCGGCCAGGTCGGCGCCCTGCAGGGTCCGGAAGAGTTGCCTGCTGATGTAGCGCTTGAGGCTGCGCATGATCTCGCGTTTGGTGCGGCCTTCGCG
>NZ_JADQTO010000062.1 GCF_015704865.1 Actinoplanes aureus
AGGATGCCGACGAGGCGGTTGCCGAGCTGGCGTAGTGCGGCTTGGTGGCCGGTGCCGCGCTTGCGGAGCAGGTTGTAGTAGGTGCGGGCTCCCGGGGAGCCTTTCATCGCGCAGAACGCCCATTGCTGCACGGCGTCGCCGAGTCTTCGGTTGCGGGCGTAGCGGGCCAGGACCACTTTGCGGGTGCCGGAGGCTCGGGTGATCGGGGAGGTTCCGGCGTAGTTTTTGCGGGATTTCGCGTCGGTGAATCGGTGTGGGTCGTCGCCGAACTCGCCGAGGATCCGCGCGCCGAGAATCACTGCGAGCCCGGGCAGGCTCAGGTAGTAGTCAGCGTCGCGGTGCCGGCCAAAATGCTCTGCCGCCACCTGGCCCAGCCGCTCGATCTCAGTGTTGAGCGCGGTGATCAGCCGGACCTGAGTGGTCACGATGGCTGCGTAGGCGCTCTGCACGGGTGCGGGCTGGCGCAGCTGGTCGGCGCGTAGCTGTTGTTGCAGCGCGGCGGCTTTGACCTCGATATTGCGCCGGTTGGCTCGGTGCAGCGCCGCGGTGATCTGCGAGCGCGACAGCCGGGCAGCCCGCGTCGGATCAGGTGCGCGGGCCAGCAGTTCAAGGGTGTCCGCGGCGGTGAGGTCGTCGAAGGCGTTCAGCGCGGCGGGGTAGAACTCGCGCAGAGCGCTGCGTAGCCGCAGCAGGTGCCGGGTGCGTTCCCAGATCAGCACCTGGTGGGTACGTGCCACCAGCTTGACTGCCTCGGCCTGCACACTGTCGCCGGCGATCTGGCGGTGATGAGCGTGATCCAGACGCACGATCTCGGCCAGCACATGTGCATCACCTTGATCCGATTTCGCCCCGGAGGTGGAATGCCGTTCGCGGTAGCGCGCCACTGACAGCGGGTTGATCGCGAACACGTGATAGCCGGCCACCAGCAATGCCTGTACCCACGGACCGTGGTCCGTCTCGATGCCAACCCGTACCCGGGCCGCGGCCTGGACCGGGTCGAGATCAGCCCACTCGGCGGGCATGTGCTCAGCGATCAACGCATGCAGCCGGGCGATGCCGTCGAGTCCTTCCGGCAACCGTTTGCGAGCCAGCCGCTTGCCGTGCTCGTCGACCAGCTCGACATCGTGATGATCTTCGGCCCAGTCATCTCCTAAGAACAACACTCTGCGCCCCTGCTCCCAGATGGACACATCCGTCGGGTCGGCAGCGCGGAAGAGACCCCAGCGATCTAATGGTCAAGTGCTCACCGCGCACGCAGCCGGGGCACGTCATCCCATCAGTTGTCCAGCCTCCTCACGACCGGCAGGCGCACAGTCTGCCGCAAGGCCTTCAAGGCCCGATCCGAAGAGTGCTGACCCACCGGCCGCTACCGGAGCCATCCTGCATCAGCAGGCTGACAGAACCCATTAGATCCGGACGTCGTATCCGCGTGCTGGCATAGCCCCGTGGTGACGTTCTTGATTAACGTCGCGGGCGGCGCGACTGTTGAGGGGTGCGCGATGAGACGGTCCTCGGCGTAGATCTCGATCGGCTGTTGCGGTCGGACGACGATGGGCGCAGGCAATGGCTGGAGCGCCGTCAGCCCGTGGCCCCGGAACCGAATTGGTGGTTGCACCTGCTGCTCTTGATCGACGAGAGATGGGAGAGTCAGCCGGCGGAACGCGCCGCGTGGGCTCAGCTCAAGATATGGGCGCTTAACCAGGCCCGTCCCGTCCTCGGCCAGGGCGAGGTCGCGGAGCGGCTGGCGTACCTCGTTTCGCAGATGCGCGACGCCGGAATGGCGGCATCAGTACTGCCGTCGGCGGACACTGTGGTCCGGGCTTGCCTGGATGCCATACGCGTCTCCGTCGACCAGGTCGCTGTTCTGACCGATCGGCAGAACCTATACGCCCTGGAACGCCAGCCGATGCTCGATTCGCGGCGCGCCAGGAAACTGGTCAATGCTGCCGAACGTCACCTGGCCGACCTCGATGATCCAGATCTGGCCGACCGACTCTGCACGTGGCTCGCCATCAAGCCACGTTTGGTGTGAACTCCGCTTGGCCGACCTGTCGGTGGCTGCACTCCGCGGCCGGGTACCGAGCACAACGCGCACTATCGGCGGCATGAGCGGACACCGTTCAACGGCTTCATCGTTGCACGGCTGATCGGCGGAGAGGGTCGAGCTGGGACGCCGGGGTCGCCGCCGGTCGTGCGGCGAGTGCTCATCTGCCCGCGACCGCATCGAAAGTGATTGCGGACGGTGTCGAGAAACGCGGAACCAGCTTCGACGTTCAGGTGATAGCGCCCCGGGTGGGGCATCCGACGACCAGGAGCAACCGCCATGATGCCGTACCTTTTCGGCCTGGAGCTGACCACCCCGCAGACCGGATTTCAGCAACGCGAGCGTGACCTGAGCATGGGTCGGCTCGTCGCCTGCCTGTCGTTCCGCCGCACCGCGAGGCTGCGGAAGCAGCCGGAGACGGACTCCACCGCAGCCCGACGCACCCCGGCTCCATCAACAGTCGTAACTGTCCAGGTAGAGCGGACAACCATAGGTAGCCAGTGCGGCGCGTCGCGAACGCGGAGGGCTTCGTGGTCGCGGGCGCATTACTGATTGGGCCAGGCAGAAGGCCAGCCATGATCGGGCGACCGGTCATCGGCATGATCGAACGCACTCACATCAGCAGTTCAGCACATGTCGGAGCCCAGAGACCGGTCACAGAGAGTCAAGGCCTGGCGAGTCGCCCGCGCACGCTCGGCGGCAGAAGAGGACGTCGTCCCAGAGCAGGATCCGTGGTGACGGCAGAGACGTCTTCGGTGGTGCCGAACCGGACGGTCGGGTGGAAGCCGTTGAATCCGGCCAGTTCGGGTGTCGACCTCCGCCAGCGGGATGAAGCCCTCGTAGAGGGGGATGGCAACGGCCCGGAGAGGGCGTTGACCCGGATCTTGTGGGCGGCCAGTTCCAGGCCGAGTGCAGGTATGCCTGACAGGATGGCGCTTTGTCGCCTCACTGACAGGAACGACCCATGCGCCAACGACTGAATTTGATCCTTCTCGGTGTCCGTGATGTCCTTGCCGCCGTGGCGTTCTACGAGGCCCTGGGCTGGACGCGCTCGGAGTCCGGGTCCGACGAATTCGCGCTCTTCGACCTAGGCGGCGTGGCCATCGCGTTCCAGTCCCGGCAGGCGTTCGCTGCCGACGCCGGGCTCACCGACCATGGACGGGGCGGGTTCGCCGGATTCGCGCTCGCGTACATCGCACACAGCCCCGACGAGGTGTACCGGACCATCGCGAAAGCCGAAAGCCTGGGTGCCACGGTCACCCGACCGGCAGGGGCCAACCCCTGGGGGCACAACGGCTACTTCACCGACCCCGACGGGCACTTGGTCGAAGTGCTCTACGAAGACGGCTGGAAGTTTGACGACCACGACAACTTGATCCTGTGAACGCACTCCGGCCAGACCCACCAGCCAGTGGAACTTGGCCCTCGCCGACGCCTACCCAGCAGGAAAGATGCCGCGGAATAGCGATGGCACGCCAGCATCAATGCGAGGGCGTGGTCTGTTGACCGCGGTTAACAGACCACGCCCTCGCACCGCGGCCAGGGACCCTGTCACGTTTCCGCATGCGCCGACTATGCACCGTCGATAGGCGGCCCGATAGCGGAACTTCAAATCCGTCAGTCGATGCCGTGTTCGTAGCGCAGCACCGCATCGGCGATCAGCGCGCCACCACCGCGGCGTTGCCCGGCTGCAGCAGCACGTCGGGCACCCACGCCCACGGCGTACACATGTCGCCGGCGGGCGACGGGTGGCGGCGACGAACGCGGTACCGGTGTCGACGACGGCCAGGCGGTGCGCGGGCAGACCATCGGCGGCTAACGCGCGCAGCGCGCACGGACGGCGGCATGAGCGGACGTCCAGAGGGCGGCGATAGACATGTCCTTCCCGTTCACCGATCATGAACCTGATGGAGGACCGGCAGGCGCCGCAGTCGGCCGAGGGTGAGGCGAAGGTCATCACGCTCTGCGGCTCGACCAAGTTTGAGGCTGAGTTCGCGGAGGTCAACCAGCGGCTCACGATGGAAGGTTGCGTCGTGATCAGCCTCGGAATGTTCAGCCTCCCCTATCTGCCGGATTACGACTGGACAGTCGACAGCTCGGACCTGAAAGGGCGGCTTGGCGGCGTGCACTTCCAGAAGATTCGTATGGCTGACGAGGTGTACATCGTGGATCCGGGCGGCTATTTAGGTGAGTCGACCCGACGGGAGATTGCCTACGCGGAGTCGCTCGGCAAGCCGGTTCGGTATCTGAGCCGCGAGCGCTTGGCGCGAACGGGAGACGGCCCCCAAGAGTGAGTCCGACCGGGCGGTCCGCTCATCGGTTGAAGCAGGACGCCCGGACTCCCGTCACCACAGCCACGCAGCGTAACGGCTGAGCCCGGCGGCGAGCACGATCGGCGGCAGATCCGGATGCGTGCCGGATCCGGAGGGGTGTCATTCTGCTCCGGTGAACGATCACGAGGCTCGCCGGGACGTCCTGCGACTGCTGCCTGAGGCCGAACGGCCGCCTGGGGAGCCGTTTCCCGGTGGTGCTGACGATCAGGAGATCGCCGACCTGGAACGGCGGCTTGGGATACCTCTGCCCGAGGCGCTCGTCGACTGGCTGCGCGTCTGTAAGGGCGAAGGGATCTGCGCTGGTGGCGTCTTTGGTGCCAGAACTGATGACGAGTTTCTCGATATGGCCACGTACCTGGCGATGTTCCCACAGTGGCAGGAGTCCGGCTGGCTACCAGTGGCAGGCGATGGCTGCGGCAACTACTACGTCCTGGTAACCAGCGGCGAGTTCACCGGGCAGGTGGGCTTCATCGACACGATCACGGATCCTGACAGCATCGCGCATGTTGCCGGACAGAGCCTTTGGATGTTCCTTCGTTCGCTGCTGTTACGGAATGGGTGAACTCATACGTCGGCGCCTTGCGACCGGCCGATGCACGCGGACAGCGGCAGTTGAGGGCGTTGGCTGGCGCTTGTCTACAGCGCGAGGTCCATTGCTTAGGAGCCGTCTGATGCCGCAGCTTTCGCGATGATTGAGTTACCTGGCCCGTATGCCGTTATCTGCGCACTCTCGACGAAGTCGTTCGGAGCCCAGACTACGAATATCTCGCCGTCGTCCGTCCCCGTGACCACCCGACCGGATGCCAGGCGAGCCTTGACCGGGTGAGGGAGGTGTCAAGCTACCGATCATTGACCGGTGCTCACCATCGAGCATCCGGTCGCTCACGAGAAGGCCACTTAGCGGAGCCTCTCGGCCGCCGGGGCAGCCGATAGCAACCGATGAGCGGAGAGCACAACGCTGACGTGTGGCAAGTCGACGCCTTGGCCAGGAGATCGGAATGGGATCAGGTCAGGGCATTGGCAAGTACGGCATTGACTCCCCTGGCCTGACCAACGCACTACTTTCGGCGTTCAGCGTGCCGCTTGGCGCCGGAGACCGGCTCGGCTGGCTGCCGGGTGAGGCGAAGTGGGATCATCGTCGAGTGAGTGATGAGCAAGGACAGGTTCTAGCGATCGGTGGGAATGTCGCCGTTACTCAGCTCATCGGCCGGGAATTTCCTGGCCTGCATATCCAAGGTGACACGTTCGCCAATCTGCAACATCAGGTTGCCGACGTCGCACGTCGGATACGTCGAGATCCGAGCGATGGCGAGGCACTGGATGACCTTGACTACGTCGTCGATGAGATGACTCAATTACTTCAATTCTACGAGGCTGTCCTTGCCGAGCGCGAAATCAATCTCCCGTATGTTCGAGAGGGCTCATCCTGAGGTCGGCTTGCCGACCTGAACGCACTCACATCGGCATGTGCGTGCACTGGCCGGCGAGAGCGTCCGTGACACTCCGTGGCGAGCGACTCGCGGCAAAAGAGGACGCGCGCGACGGTACCCTTCGGCCGTGCCGCATCGCTTCTATCGCCGTCGCTGGGACGAGACCCGAGGTGATGAGTTCGACGCCTGGGGCCATTCGGACTGGTACTTCGAGGCTGGTGATGACGGCTGGCCCGTTCGCCAGGTCGAGGTATACGACGCTGGCCGCGTTCTGCGCTACGGCCCCGGTCACCAAGAAGACCGCTACGGCGGTCTCGGCGAAGCGAGCCTCTACGACTCTGGCGATGATTGGAGCGACTTCGAGATCGCGGAAGTCGAGTTCGAGCGCGTGTGGGACGCGGACGGAGAGTGACGCCCGAAAGATCAGCAGGGCCCGGATCGCGGCTAGATCAGTGCGAGGTTGCCTGTTGGACTGACCCGCATTGGATAGACCTCCTCGTCGTCGGTCGCCTTGGAGTAGTCCTGGGCGTGGATCGAGGACGCGCAGACGTACGTCTCTGCCGGCCTTCGAACGCGTTGCCGGATACAGAGCCCGAACTGCCGTTCAATCGAGCAACTAAGCATTGCACTTCAGCTGGGAATGCGGCCCTCGGCGGTGTCGACCACGAAGCAGGCGCAGTCCAGGATCTCCAGGAGCGCGGCCCGGACTCGCCGGATCGCGTCGTCGTCCACGTCGAGGTGTAGTCGGCAGTCGCGCGGGAAGCCGAAGGTTGCGGCGGCCCGTTCGCCGAATTCGAGGGACAGCTCGCGGTCGATCAAGGTCCAGGCGTCAGGACCCGGCGCGTCTGGCGATCCGCCTGCTTGGCGAGCCGACCCACCGTCACTTCCTGCAGTTCGATGGAGTCATCAGTGCTCCGGGGGAAGGATGTAGTGATGACGTCTGGGGAGCGCTTGATCGCCGGCTTGGTCGCCGTCATGGGTCTGTACGCCGTCGTGCGTAATCGCTCCTTCGCGGAGGCTAGCGTCGTGAGCAGCCGCCGAGACTTCGGGATCCACCTTCGTGAGGGGTCACGTGCGTACCGCTTCAATTGGATCTTCAGCCGGACGATGGCGATCACCGTGGGAGTGGTGATGCTCGTAGGCGGCACCCTGGGAGCGATCGGCATTGATTGGCGAGACATCTACCGCTAGTCCTCGCAGGGGGATGACGGGAGCCTGTCGGCACAAGCGGCTCGCAGGCCGTAGCCGGTACGGGCCGGATGACCCCGGCCTCCGGGAAGCAAGGGCGCACGGTCGGCGGCAGATCCGGATGGCTGTGATGGTCCGACAACGCGTGTCTAGGGGCGTCGGACAGGATCGGCTGCCTCTCGGCGGCGCAACGCCTCGCTTCACGCCCGCCAGGCGGCGGGGTTCTTGTAGTGGTTCGCGACGCCGTTGCGCAGGACCGTGCGCAGCCGGGGCAGGTGTTCGGTGTCAGTGGGGCAGGTGCAGGCTGTCCAGCAGGGCCAGGGCCCCGCCCGGGTCAAGACTGCCGTAGACGCCGTGATAGCTGCCGAGCAGGCCGCGGAAGACCGCCGGACGAAGTGCGGCGACAGCAGCGGCGGCCTGATAGACGTCGCGCTTGTCGTCCCAGCCGACCGAACCCGAGTCTTCCAGGACGTGACGGGCGCGCAGGTGCAGTGGACCGGTGGCCAGTTCATGCAGACGGCCAGCCGCTGCGAGACGGCGCACATCATCGCCGAGCAGCGCGTCGAAGGCGGTCCTGGCGGTGCGCCCCACAAACCAGTACGTCCGCAAGTGCAGCCGCAGGTGCTCGATCGGCTCTGGAATCGCCATCCGGTCGCGCAAACCGGCCCAAAAGGCGTCGGTGACCGCCGGGTCGGCGTTGTCGCAGACGTAGGCGTCCAGATGAGTCAGCACCTCGAAGGCGCAGGTCAGATCGAGCAGGCCGAGCGCCGTGTGTACGCGTTGGACGGCATCGAGGCCCTCGTTGGTGGTGATCTCGAACGCGGTGTGGAAGGCCACGTCCTCGGCCGACATGTCCTCCGAGGGCGTGCCGTCCCACTTCCACCGATCGGGTCCGATCGGCGTGAAGCCTTCGTCAGCCAGATATCGCCAGGCCAGGTCGGCATCCGTCGTACTCACCCGCGGGAGTGTGCCCGGAGCGAGCTCGGATGTCCACGCGATTGCATGGACACTATTTAGCCGAGGTGTAGACGGCGAGCCCCGGCGATCAGTTGGAGCAGCGCGCGCCCGACCCGAACCTGAGACGCCCACACATCGGCACGTGCCTGCTCGATTCCCAGCCGGGAGCGTACGGAGCGTCACGACCGTGTTGGCCGTCGCGCTCGGAGTGCGCCGAAGCGGATGCCGGCTAGGTCACGGGCCGCGGCTGGAGGGGCGGCTAAAGATCGATGCCGATCCTGGTGCGGGATACGCTGTGCAGCCATGAGCGGACCGGAGGATCAGCCACGTGTCTTCGCCAACCGGTTCGCTGATGCTGTCGGGCCTTCGGCCGGTCGGCTTGACCGGGATCGTTGCCGATGCGTTGGGTATTCGGCCGCGACTCGTCCGGCGGACGTGGAGTTCCACGCCGACCGGCAAGACACCGAAAGCGCGGGATGGTTGCATCTGCTCGCACTGATTGATCAGGCGGCAGCCGATGGCAGGACCGTGTTCAAGCCCTTCGTCGAGTTGAGCGCAGCAGAACGCCGACAGATCGTCACCTTGCCGTTCTCCATCGGCAAGCTGACGCAGGTCAAGCACCTGGTCTTGTACGGCACCAATCTGGTACGGCTGCCTCCGGAGATCGGCATGATGGCCAGTCTTGAACGGTTCGAGCCGTACACCTCGCACCGACTGCACTGGTATCCCTACGAACTGACCAGGTGCAGCCGGATGCGGGACAGCACGGTGAGCACACGCGTGCTGTACGGCAACTTCAAGTTCCGTCCGCCGTTTCCGCAACTGCGCCCGGTGACCACGGCGGCTGAAGTCAATTTCGACCGGCTCGACCCTCGGGTATGGGGGACGGGCGCGATTCGGACCTGTAGCGTCTGCCGCGGCCCCATCAATGCCGAACTGCACCAGGCTTGGATCTCTCTGGCTGTCGCCACTGACGTGCTGCCGCTGCTCGTGAACGCCTGTTCCAAGGCCTGCCTGGCGGCCCTGCCGCCGCCCGCGTCGGGCTATGTTCCGCGACCGCACATCGGCGGACCAGATCTTCAACAGTCGGTCGGCGGCGGGGGTAGCACGGGCGCCGACCGCGGTCGACACATCTCTCCCGGGCTCAGCTCTTCGGCACGCACGCGTACCGGCCTCCGAACTGGTCGCACAGAGCGAGACGGCTGCGCGGCGCACCGCGTACGGCCAGCGGCAGATCCGGATGGGCAAGGCGTACGCCATGATGGCGTTCATGGGTGCCGACGATCCGTACACGACCATCACCGAACCGACGTTCGCGGCCCGGTTCCTTCTCGATCCCCACACGGACACCCTGGAGACGGTGACCAACGTCGACACGTTCGTCGACCTGCCCGATGGCTCCACGTGGGCGCTGATGATCTTCACCGTCGGTGAGGTCAGCCGCCAGTTGGCCCGCCGGAAGGAGACCGGCGAGGTTGCGAACGGCAGCTACTTCTGGGCCGTCGACCAGTTGATCGTGCCTGATCCGGGCATAGCGGCAATGACGGCGGCGATCCGGGAACTGGTACGCACCGGAGAAATCACGACCGTCGGCATTCGGTGCGACGATCCACGACCAGGACGCCTCGGAGCTGCCGAGGAGTGATCGCCTTCCCACTTTCGACGTGTCACCGCTATATCGTGCCGAAACCCGCCATCGAGCGCCCGCCGCCGCACGAGCGTGACGATCAGCGCGCACGGCCAGCGGCAGATGGGTATGCCGTGCGGCTCACGCCTGCACCACACGCCATATCGCCATAGGCGCGCTACAGCTATATCGATTGGCGGAGGACTCAGAGTTGGCCTCTATGCAGTGCCTGCCCTGCGACGGCGGATGCCTCTCAATGCGGGTCATTCGCGCGAAGGTCTCCAGCAAGAGATTTAGGTTCAGTTCCCCCAACATTGCCACGAGTAGGGGTCGTAGAAGTTGCCGACTCGATCTATGACGTCTGTCCTTGAATACTGCCAACGACAGGCGTCGGTCATCGAGATATGGTCGCGACTACCGGATCCGTTCACACATCGCCAGTCGTATGCGGTATTGCCTTGAAGCTCCGCTCGAACGTAGCCGCGCGACACGCAGTATCCCTGCATGTCGACGCCGCCGAGGAGACGTTCGTTCGTGATCGCAAGCGACTGATCCGCGCTTCCATTCGATCGCGGACCGGCCCATGCCGGTGATCCCATATAGGAGGCGGCGAAAGCTACCCCGACGGACAGGCGCAACATGCGGCTATTACTAATCATTACTACCACCATGTCCAGAAAAGGCGGCGGAGGCAGTCTGGTGCTCCGCCGCCAAGTGAATGCTCTGACGATTCAACCAGATACTGGTCGAACTGCAGTGACGTCTCGTATGCCCTGGCGGTCGACCCATGACTCAGCAGCGTCGCGGCCGCTACTATGTTGGGTGGCGGCCTCGTTCGATAGCCTGTCGTCCAGAATATCGCCTCGGATGAGGGCATGGGCGCTTTCATCGTGAGAACTGCGATTTCCCGGACCGTCGACGGACTACGTCTCTTCTAGTTGCTCATGCGCACTCAATTCGGCACGAGCGCGTACAGCCTCCGCGCTGGTCGCACAGAGCGTGACGGGTGTGCGGAGCGCCGCGCATGGGCCGGCGGCAGAAGTACGCGCCAAACGGACTTCTTGCTGGCCGCTACTATCTGGAGCGCGGGTGCGTCCAGGCCCCGTCGCCCGGGCTACTACGTCAGGCGCGTGGGCTACTCATACGTCATCGCATTTGGTAGTGCCGAATCCCCAGATCCGTGCGGGCAGCTGTCAGCGCCACGGATCATGAAGCGCCTACCCTGTAGGAGTGCCGGGCGGCGGTCCCATGTCGTGAGGTTCTCCCCGAGCAATGGCCGCCGCCCGGCGCTTGGACCGTTTCGTAAGGTCAGAGCCCAGCACGCATTATCAGCGGCGTGAGACTAATGTCCCTCCGAATAGCAAGGGCCTGCCGTCCGCCTTGCTTCAGCGCAGATACACGAAAGCTGCGAATCTCCATTTGCTGGCTCGATGAGTACAAACCTACCCTCCCGCCCGACAGATACCTATTGTCGATAACGGTCACCAGGGAAGCGCCGTCCACCGAGAACGTGATTACGTTGCCGCGCACTTCGAGCCTGTACCGATGCCAGCCTTCATCGGGGGCAAAGGGATCGCCCTCAGCAATCTGCGAATAATACCTGCTGGTTGAGTTGAAAATCTTAGAGTTTGTCAAACGTCCAATCGCGCCTCGATACCCGGAATCATCCAAAGCCCTCCGCGCGAATAGGCCGAAGTGACCGGTCATGCCCTGATTGACGCGAATCTCTGCCTCGACCGCGTAGTCGGCATGCTCAGCAGCGACCCACGGAGCGGTAACAACGTCATCATTCTCAGTTCCGTCACTAAGCAGCATGCCGTTGAGGGTCTTCCAAGCGCCTGAACCTGCCCATCCGTTGAGTCCTGCAGACCAGTCCGCGGAATACAGCGTTGCTGGTGTTGGCATGACAGCCGCACCGCTGGCGCTGGCGCCGGGTTGATTGGGCGCGACTGCTGTCGCAGCGGCAATGCCCGGATAGCAGGCAATCGATGTAACCGCCGCCAGGGTCGCTGCGGCGCCTCTGCGAGTAAAGGTTTTCGTTACGGACATTTCTTCCTCCTTATCCTTCAGTTGAGCACGGCGGCCACGGTGACGTCCCCGGATCCGATTATTCGGTTATCTCACCCCCATCCAAGCACCCTCAATTCGGCAGTTCAGGGCGTCGTCTAGGCGCCAGGTCGGCCACGGAACGTAACGACCCGTCATCGGCCAGCGCGCACGATCGGCGGCAAATCCGGACGCCTGATCATGCTGACAAATGCCTATGAGCGCGGAGCGAAACCACTTGGGCATTGATCAAGGAGCGGCATGGTTGGGATCTCAGCGGTTAGTCGATGTCAGGGGGCGGCGTAGCTCGTCGAGGTTGCCCTGCTCCCGCAACAACCAGGCCAACTGCCAGGCGGCGGGCCCGTCGCCGGCGTCGGCGCGGCGGCGCAGCTCGTCGAGGTTGCCCTGCTCCCGCAACAACTCGGCCAACTGCCCAGCGGCGGACACGTCGCCGGCGTCGGCACGGCGGCGCACAACCGCGATCGCTTCATCGAGGTTGCCCTGCTCCCGCAACAACCCGGCCAACTGCCGGGCGGCGGGCCCGTCGCCGGCGTCGGCGCGGCGGCGCAGGAGGTTGGTGTGCGCCGCGGTACTGAGGTGGTCCTGGATGTTGGCGTGGCGGAACTGCCAGGCTGTGCCATTGACACGGATGGTGTTGCGTTCCGGACGGGTGCCCTCGGTGAGCAGCGCGACGAGCCGGCGGGGCAGCATCGACCCGGCGGCCCGGGTAGACAATGCGAGTTGGGTGATCCGGAACCGCAGCCAGTTTCGTTCCACACCGATGAACGCGCCCAGGCCGAAAAATCCCGTTGCAGCCACCACCCACCCGATAAGCGACGCGCCGGTTAGGGCTGCAGCACCAGTGCACACGAGGGCACCCGCGAGCAGATGCCTAACGGTGAGAATGGACGCGAGAACGTGGTTGGCGCGAAGGGTGGCTGCAGGCCCGGCCGGCGTAGCTCGTTCCCCAGTCGGCGGGATCAGCGCAACCGCACCACCAGCCGTCGCACCCGCGACAAGCCCGGTCAGCGGCTGGGACAGCAGCACCCCGGTCGCCGCACCGCACAGCCCACCGAACGCAATCTGCAGCACCCATCTAACACCGCTGGTCGTCCTGGTCCGCCGGACCAGCCACCGCAACCATGCTGGCACCGACGGGCGCGGCTGAAACTCGTGCGCGAAAATCCACCCGAATACCCCGCGGTAGCACAACGCCACGATCACCGCGATCAGTGCCGCAGCCGCTACCGCACGGACGGACGGACCACACCCATCCCAGCGCCGCGACGACAACCAGCACCGTGCCAGCCAACCCAGCGGTCTGCCACCAGCCGTTGCGGTTCGGCCGGACAGCCAGCTGTTCCCACGGCAGCAGCCACCACCGCAGATCCCGGCTACCGCCCAGATACCCCAGATAGGCGAGATTCCCCAGCCACCGCGCGGCGTCCTGCACCGTGCAGACCGACCCCCCCTCGGCCGTGCCCCCGTTACCAGCGGCACCCCTACCCTCGTCGGCGCGAGGCTGGTCATAGACGGCAGCGATGAACCCGTCGATCAACCGTGCCGCGATCTGCCCCGCGTAGTGAACTGCACCAGCTCGCCAGGATCCGGCACCACCACAGTCGCCACGCCAAGCCGCGGGCCGTAGACGTCCTTGGCCAGCCCAGCCATCAACGGCGTGGACAACGCCGAACCCAGCACCCCACCCGGGTCCTCCCGCAGCTTGGCGAACACCGGCTGCCACAACAACCGCCGCCGCGGATCCGGATCCTCCAGGAAAGCGATCACATCCTCCGCTGCGAGCGGCTGCAACTGCACCACCGCCGCCCGTGCCAGGACCCCACCCGCCGTCGCCCGCTGGAACTCCCGCACCCGGCAAGTCACCACCACCCCACGATCGGTCGCCGCGAACTCCTCGATCGCCGCCACCGCCACCTGCTGAAGCGCCGGATCAATCTCGTCTAGCGGTAGTTTGTCGCCTTTATGGTGGTAGATAGAGGTTGAGGGCGCGGCCGTTTCCGACGGCGTTGAGGAGTTGCTGGAGTTCACGGGGTGGCGGTTTGTTGGTCCAGGCTGTCCAACAGCGTTGCAGTAGCAGCCATGGGGTGAG
>NZ_JADQTO010000063.1 GCF_015704865.1 Actinoplanes aureus
GACCTCGGCAACGAGTGGGCGCTGGACGCCAGCGTGCTCAAGGTGGGCAGCAACCTCTACCTGATGGGCACCTACAACGCCGGCGGCTCCTACGGCCAGTCCAACTTCATCCAGCGCCTGACCAACCCCTGGACCCTCAGCGGCTCCCGGGTCCGGCTCAGTTCGCCGACACTGTCCTGGGAACGGCAGACCGGCGCGGTCAACGAGGGCCCGGAACCGCTCTACCGCAACGGCCGGGTCATGGTCGTCTACTCCGCGTCGGCCTGCTGGGGGCCCGACTACAAGCTCGGCCTGCTCACCCTGACCGGCAGCGATCCGATGAATCCGGCGCACTGGACGAAGAGCCCGAACCCGGTGTTCCAGCGCAACGACGCCAACGGGGTCTTCGCGCCCGGCCACAACGGCTTCTTCAAGAGCCCCGACGGCACCGAGGACTGGATCGTCTACCACGCCAACGACTCCGCCGGCGGCGGCTGCGACATGAACCGCTCCACCCGGGCCCAGAAGTTCACCTGGAACGCCGACGGCACCCCCAACTTCGGCACCCCTGTCCGCCTCGGCGTCACCCTGACCGCACCCTCCGGCGAATGAAACACCACTCCCCGACGTCCACCGTCAGCATCGGCACCTGATTCCGTACCCCGCCTGTCCCCCCGAGGCAGGCGGGGCACCCCGTCCCCAACCACCTCGCCGGCGCGCCGTCCCCCCGCGCGCCAGAAGGGCATTCGCCATGCCACATCCCCGCAGAGTTCTCCTGATCGCGGCGACCAGCGCAGCGGTCACCGCCGCCTCCGGTCTCGTCACCCTCAATGCCTTCGCCGCTGCCGGATGCCGCATCCACTACACCGTCACCAACCAGTGGCAGGGCGGATTCGGCGCCGACGTCACCATCGACAACCTCGGCGACCCGATCCCGAACTGGACGCTGAACTTCACCTTCGGTCCCGGCCAGAGCATCACCCAGGCCTGGAACGCCTCGTTCATCCAGTCCGGCGCCGCCGTCACCGTGCGCGACGCCGGCTACAACGCCGCCATACCCACCAACGGCAGCGCCTCCTTCGGTTTCAACGGAGCGTTCAGCAGCGCCAACCCGGTCCCGACCGGCTTCACCCTCAACGGCACCGCCTGCACCGGTGGAGTCACCAACCCCTCCACCACACCGTCGAGTCCACAGCCGTCGGGTCCACAGCCGTCCAACCCGCCGCCGCAACCCGGGACGGGCCGGCAGATGGAACGACTGGATCGCGGTCTCGTCAGCGTTCGTTCCGGAAACGGCAATCTGGTGAGCTGGCGATGGTTGGCAGCCGACCCCTCCGACGTGGCCTTCAACATCTACCGCGACGGCACGAAGGCCAACGCGACGCCGATCACCGGATCGACGAACTACCTCGACTCGGGAGCCGGCTCCGGCGCGGCATACACCGTCCGTGCCGTGGTCGGCGGCACGGAGCAGGCGCCGTCACCGGCCGCGCTGCGATTCGCGGCCGGCTACCTCGACGTACCCATCCAGAACCCCGATCCGGCTCGCTACGCGGCCAACGACGCCAGCGTCGGCGACCTGGACGGCGACGGCCAACCGGATCTGGTGCTCAAATGGGACCCGCTGAACGCCAAGGACAATTCGCAGTCCGGCGTGACCGACCCGGTCTACCTCGACGGCTACAAGCTCAACGGCACCCGGCTGTGGCGGATCAACCTGGGCCGCAACATCCGCGCCGGAGCCCATTACACCCAATTCCAGGTGTACGACTACGACGGCGACGGGACCGCGGAAGTCGCGATGAAGACCGCCGACGGCACCGTCTCCGGAACCGGGCAGGTGATCGGTAACGCCAGTGCCGACCACCGCAACTCCGATGGATACGTCCTCGCCGGGCCGGAGTTCCTCACCGTCTTCAGCGGTCGCACCGGCGCGGTGCTGGCCACCACCAACTACGAGCCGCCGCGCGGCACCGTATCGTCCTGGGGCGACAACTACGGCAACCGGGCCGACCGGTTCCTCGCGGCCACCGCATACCTGGACGGCTCCCGGCCCAGCATCATCATGGCGCGCGGCTACTACACCCGCAGCGTCATCGTCGCCTGGGACTTCCGCAACGGCACCCTGACCCGGCGCTGGACCTTCGACAGCAGCGCCTCGGGCAACGGCTCATACGCCGCTCAGGGAAACCACAACCTGTCGGTCGCCGACGTCGACGCAGACGGCCGCGACGAAATCGTGTACGGGTCGATGGCCGTCGACGACAACGGCGCCCGGCTGTGGAACACCGGCAACGGACACGGCGACGCCATGCACGTCGGCGACCTCGATCCGGCCCGTCCGGGACTGGAGGTCTTCAAGGTCGACGAGGACGGCAGCAAACCGTCGTCCTGGTTCGCCGACGCCCGGACCGGTCAGGTCCTCTGGTCCACCCCGGCCTCCGGCGACAACGGCCGTGGCGTCTCCGCCGACGTCTGGGCCGGCAGCCCCGGCGCCGAATCGTGGTCCGCGGCACCGGTAGGACTGCGCTCCCCGAACGGAACCGTCGTCAACAACCGCAAACCCGGTTCGATGAACTTCCTGGCCTGGTGGGACGCCGACCCGGTACGGGAACTGCTCGACGGCAACCACATCGACAAATACGGCACCTCGGGCGACGCTCGCCTGCTCACCGCGGCCGGCGTGCACTCCAACAACGGCACCAAGTCCACGCCGTCACTGTCCGGCGACATCCTCGGCGACTGGCGCGAGGAGGTGATCTGGCCGACCGCGGACAACACCGCACTGCGCATCTACTCCACACCCGTTCCCACTGACCGGCGGATCACCACCTTGCTCCAGGACGCTCAGTACCGGGTAGCACTGGCCTGGCAGAACACGGCATACAACCAGCCCCCGCACCCCAGCTTCTTCATCGGCGTCGACATGCGCACGCCGCCACGCCCGACCATCCGCCAACCCTGACCGCGGGGTGTGATGTCTTGCCGTCGATCAATGCGGCAAGACATCACCCGGCATCCGTCAGCGTGCCGCGCTCACCCGGGTCAAGCCCTTAGGGCACCGTTGAGGCACTTGGCCCTTTTGTCGTTCGGTACCGAGCCGTGGTCGAGCGCCGGGGCGGCTGTCGCGACGTCGCTCGGTGACCAGACTTGGCAAGCGGGGTGGCCGAATCGTGCAAATCCGCCGATCGATCTAGATCTCTACCCAGAGTGTTGGCGTTGCTCGATAAGTGCGGGTATGTCTGTCGATGAGGTGGTCGCCTCGGGCGGTGCGGTCGACGACGTTGGCACCGCGTCACGGCCGGTTAAAGACAAACGTACGGGTGCCTCCTGGTCGATGGACGAGGCGGCCGAGATGGTGAAGCACCTGCGGGCCGGCTCGTCTGTCAAGGAACTGGCCGTGCTGTTGGCCGCACGTCTGGAGGGATCAAGGCGCGCCTGGCGCGCATGATCCCCACAGAGCAACACGTCTACCGATCCGACGCGGCGAACTGGCTGGTAGCCCGGTTCGAGGCCGAACCCGACTATGACTGGCGTACGGTCCTCGCCGATAGACTGGCGCAACGACGGCAACAGCCGACTGCACCGACCGTCCCGGTCACAATGGCCTGCCCTGCGGATACCGCTGCCCCAGCGTCCTCGGCGCCGCGGGCAGCCGACGCATCGTCACTGCCCCGTACCGCATCGCCGAACCCGGCCACGCCACACCAGGGCACCGGCGACCCAAGAGAAGCTATAGGCGTCCACCGACGCCCGCCCCATGACGAGGACCAGACGAGTCAGCAGCCGTCGCCGCGCACCGCACCTCGCGGTCGTCGGTGCGACGCTGACCCCCTCTTTGAGGTGACGAAGACGCTGGACGTCAAGCTGGTGTCTTCAGATTTCCGCCAGGGATGCGCGCGGCTGAGAAAGGCCTGGTCAGGCGGTCGCCTTCCCTAGCATCCGCTAAGTGGCCTAAGTCACTCATCGATGCGCAGTGCAAAATAGCTCTTGAGCAGGGCGAACTTGGAGCGGGCGACGAGAATCGAACTCGCGTAATCAGTTTGGAAGACTGAGGCTCTACCATTGAGCTACGCCCGCATGATCCCCGAGAACGTCCGGGGTTCGTGCACAGCTTACTGAATCATCTCCCGTCCGCGCGAACCGGATTCCCCAGCAGGTGACTCCAGCGCACACACACGCAGGCGGACCGCATACACTGGCCGACGCCACGGGGTGTGGCGCAGCTTGGTAGCGCACTCGCTTTGGGAGCGAGGGGCCGTGGGTTCAAATCCCGCCACCCCGACTGCCACCATCTATCCGCAGCAACAAGGAGTACGCCTGTGAAGAGCACCGTCGAGACTCTGAGCCCGACTCGGGTGAAGCTCGCCATCGAGGTGCCGTTCGACGAGCTCAAGCCGAGCCTGCAGAAGGCGTACCGGGAGATCGGCGCGCAGGTGCAGGTGCCGGGCTTCCGCAAGGGCAAGGTCCCAGCCGCGGTGATCGACCAGCGGGTCGGCCGGGGTGCGGTGCTCAACGAGGCGGTCCAGGAAGCCATTCCGCAGCAGATTCTTGCCGCGGTCCAGGAGCACGAGGTCAAGACGCTCGGACGTCCTGAGGTCGAGATCACCGAGTTCGCCGACAACGCGCCGCTGAAGTTCACGGCCGAGGTCGACGTTCGCCCGGAGATCACCGTCCCGGACCTCTCCGGCATCACCGTCACGGTTCCGGCCGTGGAGATCGGTGACAGCGAGATCGACGAGCAGATCAACGGCCTGCGCGAGCGCTTCGCCACGCTGAAGACCGTCGAGCGTGCTGCTGCGGAGGGCGACTACGTGCAGCTCGACCTCAACGCGACGGTCGACGGCGAAGAGGTGCCGGGCGGCTCGGCCACCAACATCTCCCACGAGGTCGGCAGCAAGCAGCTGCTGCCCGGTCTGGACGAGGTGCTGGTCGGCCTCTCCGCCGGCGAGGAGGCCACCTTCACCACCCAGCTCGTCGGCGGCGACTTCGCCGGCAGCGACGCCGAGGTGAAGGTCGTCGTGCGCACCGTCAAGGACAAGCAGCTGCCCGAGATCGACGACGAGTTCGCCCAGCTGGCGAGCGAGTTCGACACCCTCGAGGAGCTGCGCGGCGACCTGCGCGAGCGGCTCTCCCGGGTGAAGAAGGTCGAGCAGATCTACGCCGCCCGTGACGAGGCCCTCAAGCAGCTCGTCGAGGCGGCGAACATCCCGGCTCCGGAGGGCGTCGTCAAGGACGAGGTCGAGGGCCGCAAGCAGGCCATGACCGACCAGCTGGAGCGGATCGGCGCGACCCTGCAGGACTACCTGGCCTCGGAGGAGAAGACCGAGGAGCAGATCGAGCAGGAGCTGACCGAGGCGGCCCAGGAGGGCGTACGGATCCAGCTGCTCCTCGACACGGTCGCCGACGCCGAGGACGTTCAGGTCAGCGACGACGAGTTCGGTCACGAGATCGTGCACCGGGCTCAGCGCGCCCAGATGCAGCCGCAGCAGTACTACGACCAGCTGGTCCGCTCGGGTGCCGCGGCTGCCGTCTTCGGCGACGTGCGCCGGGGCAAGGCCCTCGCCTCCGTGATGGAGCAGGTCACGATGAAGGACAGCGACGGCAACGTCCTGTCCCTCGACGACCTGCGCAACGGCGACGACGAGCACGCCGGGCACAACCACTGAGGCAGGCACTTCACGGCCACCGCGCATCGCTCACGCATGCGCGGTGGCCGCTGTCTTTCGGGGGTACGCGCGAGCGCGGGTGCGCTGTCAGCGAACAGTCGCCCGAGCGGGAAGCTGATGCGCATCCGACCAGTTAGGTTGGTCGTACGACGGACAACCTGCCGGCCGGAACTCTCGGCCGACACAGTCAGCTGTGAAGGGCTGCCATGACCGATCTCCACATCCCCGCGAGCCCCTCGCTGCGCCGGGGCGAATCACTCAGTGGCAACCTCGACGATTCGGTCTACAACCGTCTGCTGCGTGAGCGGATCATCTTCCTCGGCAGCGAGGTGAGCGACGCGGTCGCCAACCGCATCTGCGCCCAGCTGCTACTGCTCTCCGCCGAAGACCCGGAGGCGGACATCCACCTCTGGATCAACTCGCCCGGTGGCTCGGTCTACTCGGGCATGGCGATCTACGACACGATGCAGTTCATCGACAACGACGTCTCCACCGTCGGGATGGGCATGGCCGCGTCGATGGGGCAGTTCCTGCTCTGCGCCGGCACCCCGGGCAAGCGGTACGCGTTGCCGCACGCGCGGATCATGATGCACCAGCCGTCCGGTGGCATGGGCGGCACCGCCGCCGACATCGCCATCCAGGCGGAGCAGATGCTGTACACCAAGCGTATGTTCCAGGAGCGGATCGCGTACCACACGGGACAGACTCCGGAGCAGATCGCGGCCGACTTCGACCGCGACCGTTGGTTCACGGCCACCGAGGCCAAGGACTATGGCTTCATCGACAAGGTGATCACCGGGGCCCAGCAGGTCCCGGACGGCGCCGGAACGCTGAACTGAGGAGCTGAACCATGACTGACCTGACCATGCCTCCCGGGTTCGCTCCGGTGCACAACCGCTACGTGCTGCCGTCGTTCTCCGAGCGCACCTCGTGGGGTGTCAAGGAGTCGAACCCGTACAACAAGATGTTCGAGGATCGGATCATCTTCCTCGGCGTCCAGGTGGACGACGCGTCGGCGAACGACGTGATGGCCCAGCTGCTGACGCTGGAGAGCACCGACCCGGACCGCGACATCTTGATGTACATCAACTCGCCCGGTGGCTCGTTCACGGCGATGACGGCCATCTACGACACCATGCAGTACGTGCGGCCGGACATCAGCACGGTGTGCCTGGGCCAGGCCGCCAGCGCCGCCGCGGTCCTGCTCGCCGGCGGCACTCCCGGCAAGCGGATGGCCCTGCCGCACTCGCGCATCATCATCCACCAGCCGGCCACCGAGGGTGGTTACGGCCAGGGCTCGGACATCGAGATCCAGGCCCGCGAGATCATGCGGATGCGGACCCAGCTGGAGGAGATGATTTCGCATCACTCCAACCAGTCGATCGAGAAGGTCCGCAAGGACATCGACCGCGACAAGATCATGACGGCGGCCGAGGCCAAGGAGTACGGCCTGGTCGACGTCGTCCTGGCGACCCGTAAGAAGAGCCTGCAGACCGTCGGCGTCTGAAGCTGAGTGTGTGGTGTCAGGGGTCGGCCCGGCGACAGTTAAACTGGCCGACCCCTGACACGCCCGTTTTGGGGGGTCGGAGAACAGCCCCTTTGCGGGTAACGTCGACTCCGCAGCCTCAGTTACGCGGGTCGGCGGACGATGAGATGGCAACGAGGCAATCCGTCCTCGGACATGGACCGGTTGACGGCCGGCAACCAAAGCAAGGAGAACGTAGGTGGCACGGATCGGTGACGGTGGCGACCTACTGAAGTGCTCCTTCTGTGGGAAGTCGCAGAAGCAGGTCAAAAAGCTCATCGCGGGCCCAGGGGTCTACATCTGCGACGAATGCATCGATCTCTGCAACGAGATCATCGAGGAGGAGCTGGCCGAAACCGGCGAGGTGAAGTGGGAAGAGCTTCCCAAGCCGATGGAGATCTGCCAGTTCCTGGACAACTACGTTGTCGGCCAGGAGCAGGCGAAGAAGGCCCTCTCCGTGGCGGTCTACAACCACTACAAGCGGATCCAGGCGGAGTCGAGCGGCGCGCCCGGCGGTGGCAGCGACGTCGAGGTCGCCAAGTCCAACATCATGCTCATCGGCCCCACCGGTTGCGGTAAGACGCACCTGGCGCAGACCCTGGCCCGGATGCTCAACGTGCCGTTCGCCATCGCGGACGCCACGGCGCTGACCGAGGCCGGCTACGTCGGCGAGGACGTCGAGAACATCCTGCTCAAGCTCATCCAGGCGGCGGACTACGACGTCAAGCGCGCCGAGCAGGGCATCATCTACATCGACGAGGTCGACAAGATCGCCCGTAAGAG
Source organism: Actinoplanes aureus (assembly GCF_015704865.1). Taxonomy (GTDB): domain Bacteria; phylum Actinomycetota; class Actinomycetes; order Mycobacteriales; family Micromonosporaceae; genus Actinoplanes; species Actinoplanes aureus. The sequence goes on from NZ_JADQTO010000063.1 coordinate 7,957, forward strand.
CGAGAACCCGTCGATCACCCGGGACGTCTCCGGCGAGGGCGTGCAGCAGGCCCTGCTCAAGATCCTCGAGGGTACGGTGGCGAACGTTCCGCCGCAGGGCGGCCGCAAGCACCCGCACCAGGAGTTCATCCAGATCGACACGACAAACGTGCTGTTCATCGTCGGCGGCGCCTTCGCGGGGCTGGACCGGATAATCGAGCAGCGGGTCGGTCAGAGCGGCGTCGGCTTCGGTGCCCGCCTGCGGTCGATCTCGGAGCGGAACACCGACGACATCTTCAGCAAGGTCATGCCGGAGGACATGCTGAAGTTCGGGCTGATCCCCGAGTTCATCGGCCGGCTCCCGGTCATCACGACCGTGCGGAACCTGGACCGGGACGCGCTCATCAAGATCCTCACTGAGCCGCGCAACGCCTACGTGAAGCAGTACCAGCGTCTCTTCGAGCTGGACGGCGTGGAGCTGGAGTTCGACGACGGTGCCCTGCAGGCCATCGCCGACCAGGCCATGCTCCGCGGCACCGGCGCTCGTGGTCTCCGCGCGATCATGGAAGAGGTCCTCCTCTCCGTGATGTACGAGGTGCCCAGCAACCCGGACGCCGCTCGCGTAGTGATCACTCGCGAGGTCGTCCTGGAGAACGTGAACCCGACGATCGTCCCGCGCGAGTTCGTCGGCCGGCGTCGCCGTCCCGACCGCGAGGAGAAGTCCGCCTGACCGGATGGTGCCCGCATCAGTGCGGGACGCAGTCCGTTTGATTCGCGGCCACGAAGCAGTCTTTCCGCCACCGCCGTCCCACTGGGGCGGCGGTGGCGGCGTTTGCAGGCCAGGTAAAGGCGCTCGTTGGCGACTACGTCAGCCCGGCGGTGGCCCTGGGGCCTGGCGCCGTGCTCAGCTCCCAGGGGACGTCGGGGACTCTGCGGACGCCGTACCCTCGAATTCATGCGCGTCGCCGTCTGCCAGCTGAACGCACGTGAAGACCGTGCCCACAACCTTGCCGTTGCTCGGGGATTGCTCGAGCGAGCCGCCGCAGGCGGCGCCGAACTCGCGGTCCTGCCGGAGTACGTCGATTTCCTCGGCCGGTCGGCCGACGTACCCAAGCCCGAGCCGGTCGACGGCGAGTTCGGGGCGTTCTTCGCCGCGGCCGCGCGCGAGCTCGGCATCTGGGTGCATGCCGGCTCGTTCCACGAGGTCGGCCCGGACGAGAGCCGGACCTTCAACACCACCTTGCTCTTCGCGCCGGACGGTGCGCTTGCTGCGACCTACCGCAAGATCCATCTGTACGACGTGGAGATCGCCGGTCGAGTCTCCTACCAAGAGTCGCGGACGGTGGCGCCCGGTGACCGCACCGTGGTGGCGGAGATCAACGGTGTTCCCACCGGCCTCAGCACCTGCTACGACCTGCGCTTCCCCGAGTTGTACCGGCAGCTCGCGGTGGCTGGCGCCAAGATTCTGGTGGTGCCCGCGGCCTTCATGCTGCACACCGGCCGGGACCACTGGGAGGTGCTTCTCCGCGCCCGGGCGATCGAGAATCAGTGCTATGTCCTGGCCGCCGGACAGATCGGCGATCACGAGCCGGGGCGCACCTGTTTCGGTCGCAGCATGATCATCGACCCGTGGGGGACGGTGCTGGCCCAGGCTCCGGACACGGTGGGCGTCACCCTCGCTGACCTGGACATGGACCGGCTGGAGACCATCCGCGCGGAGCTGCCCAGCCTGGCGAACCGGCGGCTGTGATCAAGGTGTAGCCGGCGTCACAAACTCTCCACGAGGTAGCTGACGACGGCCAGACCGACCACCGCGCCGCCCAGCAAAAGAAGCGCCCCTCCCATCCGGGAGGGGCCTCTCAGGAACAGCCGGTGGACCGAGACGACCACTGTGACCAGCACAAGCACGCCGATCACGAGTTGCCAGAGCGGCACCAGCAGGCCGAGGAACGCGTCGACCGCCAGCGTCTCGGATGCGTCCATAACGCCACTCTGTCACGGTTTCCCTTCGGCGTGTGCCGCCGCGCCGCCGAGGCGGGCACGGGCGTCGATTTGCGGTCACCCGGCCGGGTCCCGTAACTTCTTCTCTGCCCGCGGGAAACCGGTACGGAGAGCCACGAAAGTGACAAATCCGGAAGGCGACACGGGGGCCGCTGAGAGCGAGCTATGCTTGACTTCAGCGCCGGGCGGTGCGACTTGAGGTTCAAGAAATTGAATTTGCAGCCGCGAGGCCGACCGGGTAGAGTGACACAGCCGGCAGGGAGCCGGGCGGATTGATCGGATAACGATCGTCGGCCGGTCTGCTTGAGCCACTCTTCCCCCTAGCGGGGAAACCACTTGGGCGATGCCAACAGGGTCCCGGATTCTGTGCGGCGAAAACGACCAGGTAAGCTTGAACGGTTGCCTTGAGGGCGAACCTCTGATGAGGTTCATTCTCGATGTGCGGTTGTTCTTTGAGAACTCAACAGGGTGCTTGATAAGCCAGTGCCATTTATGGCAATACCCCGGCCCGTCGTTTAGGCGATGGGTTGAGGATTCCTTTGGCAATCTTTGATTGCCGGGACGC
>NZ_JADQTO010000064.1 GCF_015704865.1 Actinoplanes aureus
AAGCCACCAACAACGGTGCGGACCTTCCGCTCGCCGGGAGCAAGAAGGTCCTGAAGGGCCTCGCGGCCTCCCTTACCAAGGCGGCCGGTGACAGCGAGACCGCGACCGCGGAGGCGGTCAAGAGCCTTGCCGCCTCGGTAGCCAAGGCCGCCAAGGACCCGGCGGACCCGATCGGCGAGTACGACAACAACGCCAAGACGACCCTGGGCCGCACGCTGGTCAACACGGTTTGCGAGGAAGCCGGCGTCGACACCGCTCTCTGATCCGGCCGCGATGTCCCGGTAGGCGGTCCGCCCCCGGGACACCACCGTCTCAGGAGATCGCGAACAGCGGGGTGCTCAGATAGCCGCCTACCGGTGTCCGGCAGGACGACCACTATGGCCTTTTCCCCGCGTCTAAGGGCCGCCCAGGTGGTCTGCGTACGACAACCAGCGAGTCGTTGCATCTACTGCGACTCTGCACAATGAGCTGGTGCAGGTACGGTATTCGAGTTCTGCGGTATTCGTCGATCTTTCGTTGAACGTCAGCGTCCCTCTCGCGGATGACCAAAGCGGAACGCGCAGGGTGCAATGAAGGTGTGCTGACCTTCCGTTCTCGCCTGGCCGCTGCCCGTACCGCGTGGAAGAGCGGTGTACCGGCGTCTCCACCCACCGCGCCGACTGGCCGCCAGCGGCACGGCCGGAGGCTGAAGGCCGCTGAGCCGCCTCGCGTACTGCTGCGGCGGCGTCTGGGCCGCTGAAGGCTGATTGTTTCAAGAGGCCGAGCAGGGCTGGGCGGTTGACGGCCCTACGCTAACGTCATGATCACGCCCGCGTTCGGTCCCGTCGAAGGCGCCACCCCGGAGGTCGCCGCCGCCAATATGAACTCGTTCCTCGACGACGTACGCGAACACGCCGCGCTCAACGGCGAGGTCCGTGGCTACACACCGCAGACCGGCGAACCGGTCCGCCGTGAATCCCTCGACGCGGACGGCCGGTACGGCTGGGCTGTCGAGGTCAACGGCAAGGAAGTCGAGGTGCTCATGCCAGGCGTGGAGGAGTCGCTGCTGCGCGGCCTCGCCGACACGGTGCCAGCCCTGCGCGTGAACGACGAATGGGCGTGGTGGTCCGGTGCCGTCCAGTCCGCAGTGCCGCTGCCAGGGTGAACGCGGTGGCGCCCGGGCGGAGCCACGGGTGTCAGCGCAGCGCAGCGACTGCGTCGTGCAGTTCGCGCCGGCCCAGGGCCGTCGGGAAGCGGACCGCCAGCACGCTGTCGAGCGTGCGCAGTTCCTTGCCGATGCGGGCCGAGCCGGTGAGCGCGGCTGCCGTGGCGCTGCGCAGCCCGAGCGCGGTCGCCCGGTCCGGCTCCGGCTCCTTCGTGGCCAGCACCGTGTTGGCGAGTTTGGCCAGCAGATGTCCGTGGTCCCGGCGTAGGCGCTCGCCTGTTGCCTTGATCTTGTCTTCAAGGATGCGGACGGCCTCGGCTGCCTGCCCACAGGCTCGATAGCCGCCGGCGGACTGCTCCTCCAGCACGTCCAGGCTGTACCGGTGCAGGTAGATAGGCGCGGCGGGGTCGTGATCGGCGGGGTGTTCGTGCAGCAGGGTTGCGGCGTCCTCGACCTGTTGCTGGAACCGGGTGGCGTCGCCGTAGAGTTGGCCCGTATCCGGGTGCTCCTCGGCGAGAGCGACGACGCGGCCCGCCGCGGTGACAAGACCGTCATCGCGTTCAGCGACTGCCGGTACGAGTGCCCCGACTTCGCGACCATGGCGCGGTGCGTCGACGCGATCAAGGAGAGCGACGACAAGCTGCGCGCCCGTCCCGAGGACCTCATGCTGTGGGACTGGGACACCACGTACGTGCAGTTCCGCAAACCGCAGGACCCGCAGGCCGGCGGCGGCACCGTGTTCCTCGGCGTCGCCTGGTACGAGCAGGAGTTCTTCACCGAAGGCGGCCAGGCCGGGTTCAGCCGCATGCACAAGAAGATCTACGAGCTCATCGGCATCGCGCCGGAGGCGATCAGCATCCAGCACTTCCTCGCCGCCGACGTCGCCCAGTTCACGGCCACCGAGACGGCGTCCGAGTCGCCCGCCGCGTTGACCGCCGCAGCGACGGCCTAGCCCGATGAATCCCGCCCGTCCCGCGCCACGGGCAGCGCGCGGGACGGGCACCCGTTCAGGAGGCGCGACTGGCTACCGGCTCCCCCGCGGGCAGCGCCACCGCAGCGGCGGTGACCCGACGGCCAGCGAGCGCCGCGACCCCGGCGGCGGCGATCAGCAGCACCCCGGCGCCGGCGAACGCGGTGGCCGGGGCGGCGTCGACGGCCAGCGGCAAGGTGAGCATGCCGAGCGTGCCGGCCGTACGGATCACGGTCTGGTCGACGGTGATCAGCCGCAGCCGCTGCGGCTTACCGAACTCGGCGAGCCGGGTCCGCAGAGTCACCGCGGCGGCCGGGGTGGCCAGCCCCGCGAGGAACCCGACGGCCAGCAGGATCGGCAGCGACGGCGCGGCCGAGTAGCCGAGCAGCGCCAGCCCGGCCACCGTCCACGCCCCGCAGTACACGCTCAGCCAGCGGCCCAGACGTACGTTGCCGACCAGCAGGTTCCCGGCCAGCGCACCGGCGCCGACGGCGGCGAGCGCCAGCCCGTACCCGGCCGCGCCCTGGCCCAGCTTCACGGCGAGCAGGGCGGGCAGGCCGACCGCGGACACGGCCGCCACGAAGAAACCGACACCGTGCAAGCCGATCCCCACGGCCACGTCCGGGTGACGGCGCAGCACCGGCACCGCTGCCACCGCCGAACCGGTGGTTCCCGGCGCCGAGTTGCCGCCCGGCGCCGGGACACTGGTCGCCGACCGCACGGTACGGCGGGCATGAGAGTGCAGCCACCACATCGCGGCCGCCGACACTACGAACGTCACCCCGTCCAGGGCGAACAGCTGCACCTCCGTGACGGTCAGCAGGATCAGCCCGACCGCGCCGGGCCCGGCGATCGCCGCGATCCGGGTGGTCAAATCCAGCAGCGCGGTCACCTGCCGCACCTCGCCCGGCTCCACCAGGTCCGGCACCAGCCCGCCCAGGTTCGGATCGAACAGGGCACCGAGGGTGCCGAGCACGAACACCAGCACCAGCAGCACGGCCAGGCCGCCGCCGTCCGGCGACCACAGCAGCGGCACCGCGCACGCCGCAGCGGCCCGGCCGGCGTCCAGCCAGCCGAGCGCCCCGAACGAGGCGAACCGGGCCACCAGGTCCCGGCCGAACGTGCCGATCACGATGTACGGGATCGACTCGACCACCGCGGCCACACCCATCCACGCCGCCGAGCCCGTCGACGCGTACACCACCCACATCACCGCGAGCCCGTACAGGCGATCCCCGAGCACACTCATCGCCGCCGACGACCACAACACCAGCACCGGCCGCCGACGCAGCAGCTTCAGGTACCCCACGGGCGCCACACCTCACCGATCGGGTGGTTCAAGACCGGGCAAAGCGATTCCGGTCAGACACCGGGTCTGGCCGAGGTCACCGCGGCAACCTAGCGACTCCCGTCGCGCCGTGGGAGGCCCGACACACCTGCGGCGCAACCTGTCACCCATCCGCGCAGAAAGAGAATGATCAATGGTCGAGGTGGACCCGTTCGGCCAGCAGGCCGCCCACTGGGACCGGTGGGCGGCGTTCTACGACGACGACTCCGCCGGCCACCTCAACCCCGACCAGGCGATCGACTTGCTCGCCGACCTCGCCGGAGACGGCCCGGTCCTCGAACTCGGCATCGGCTCCGGGCGCCTCGCCCTGCCGCTGGCCCGCCGAGGCATACCGGTCAGCGGGATCGACGCCTCACCGCAGATGATCGCCGTGCTGCGCCGCCACCGCGGCGAACTGCCCGTCGACGCCCGGATAGCCGACATGGCCGACTTCCGCCCACCCGCGCCGTTCCCGCTTCGCTTCGTCTACGTCGCCGCGTCCACGTTCCTGCTGCTCGGCACCGCCGACCGGCAGAAGCAGTGCCTGCGCCGGGTCGCCGACGTGCTCAGCCCCGGCGGCCGGTTCCTGATCGAGGCCGCGCTCCCGCACACGGTGATCGCCGGCGACCGGCAGGTTGTCGTCCGGCACGTCGACGACGACCACGTACGACTCACCCTGCAGGCCCACGACCCGACCCGCCAGCTGGTCATCTCGCAGGAGATCCGCCTGCAGACCGACGGCACGTGGCGGATGCTGCCCTCGGCGAAACGCTACATCGGCCTCAGCGAACTGGACTTCATGGCACGGGCCGCCGGCCTGCAGCTGCGCGCCCGGTACGGCGGATGGGACCGCTCCCCGCTCACCGCCCGCAGCACCCGCCACGTCTCGGTGTACGAGCACGCCCCTACCTGATCGCCGCGTTGCCATCCAGGCGCGCCGCACCGGAAGAATCGCCTACCTCGGCGGACCGCGGTAAGAACGTCTGGCTGTCAAGGTCTGCGAGAGCGCCTCCCCTCCGCAGACCGCGGCGAACTGAAGATCCAGGCAACTGTCGGGAGGCAACGCCTGGCGTATCAACGTCGCGCGCCACCCAGTCCAATCGGGCCGCGTCCTCGGCCGTCATGCCTGGCAAGTGTAAGTAGTCCTCGGAGTATTGGTCGCCCATCAGGTGCGGCACCACCAGCACCGTCCACGGCTGGCTGCTGTTAACCGACATGTAGTACAGCAGTAGGCGCTGCCACCCATATGCCAACGATCCGAGGGAGTCCCGGCGGGCGTGTTCGTCTCTTCTGGCGTGCGCCCGCCGGTCACCGCGGCGCGGAGATGCTCAAGAGGGCGGCCACAACCGGCCAGCCCCGGGCCGGAAGTCCAATCCCTTCGCTTTGCTGCTGGCAGGCTGACCCGGACGCCGTCGCCGCTCGTCCACGAAGAGTGCAACAGTGACAGGGAGCATGACTGCAACACCGACCGGCATCACGATATATATCGGGGCATCCCATACGAAGCCCAGAACCGGACTCGCCAGCAGAGTCAGCACGTAGGCGACTCGTAGATGACGGGGCATGCAGCCACCGTAACAAGGGCAGTCGTCGATAAACGGTTCGCCCGGCCTGCCGCAAGGATGAGAGAGCGCGCTAGAGCTCACCAAACGACGCCGTCCGGCGCACAGGACCGGTGCCTAAATGTTCCATTGATCTACGACCGCAGCGGGGCCAGGCTTGGTCGAGGTGACCGGCGGGATCGCTCGTCGACGTATCAGCCCCGCCAGAAGACACACCACGTGATTCCGTCCCAAGTGAATCGAGACCACCTCCTGCAGCAACGGAAGGTGCTGAGCGCGGCGACCAATGCCGGCGGCGGTGCTGCCGGCTCTTGACCACGGCTGGCGCCGGGTCGCCGGTGATTCATGCAGCGTGACCGCGGATCCTGCTATTCGTCCAGGTGCAGGTCGGCCCGCACGCCGAGCAGGCGTACCGGCCGCCTCAGCTCGATCTTCTCCAGCACCGACAAAGCCGCACGAGAGATCACCTCGAGGTCGGTGCTCGGACCACCACGCAGTTTCGCCTGGCGCGTTTGCGTGTAGAAGCTCGAGGAGCGCACCTTCACTGCCACCCGGACCACCTGCCGCCCGGCTGCGACCACCTCCGTGCCGAGCTCGCGGACCAGGACAGTCAACTGTTGCTCGATGTCCGCGCGTTCGGTCAGGTCGCGGGCGAACGTGACCTCCTTGCTACGCGACTTGGCCACCCACGGCTCGGTCACCACCTCGGTGTCACCGCCACCGCGGGCGATCACGGACAGCCACTGGGCCGCCCGCAGCGGGAAGCGCTGCAATAACGTCTCGAGGCCCGCCGCTGCCAGGTCGGCGATCGTCGGCAGGCTCAAATCGTCGAGTTTCTGAACCGTTTTCGGCCCGACGCCCCACAGATCGCCGACCGGCCGGGCGCCCATCACCGACATCCAGGTCTCGTCGGTCAGAGTGGCGATGCCGGCCGGGTCCTGCTTGGCGAACCGGGCGGCGATCTTCGCCTGGTTCTTGTTGCGGCCGACCCCCACCGCGCAGGTCAGCCCGACCTGATCGAGGATCGCCGCCTTGACGTCGGTTGCGAGCCGCTGTGGGTCGTCGATGTCACCGCCGAGGAAGGCCTCGTCCAGTCCGTAGACCTCAAGCCGTACGGGCAAATCCCGCAAAGTGGCCATGACCTGGGCCGAAGCCTGCCGGTAGGCCGGCATGTCGGTGGGCAGGAACACCGCGTCGGGGCATTTGCGCGCGGCCATCCGCATCGGCATCCCGGAATGCACACCGAACTCGCGGGCCTCCCGGGAGGCGGTAGCCACCACCGTACGGGCCTTGGCGGGATCGCCGGATCCACCCACCACCACCGGTCGACCACGCAGCTCAGGGCGGCGTAACACCTCGACCGACGCGAAGAACTGGTCGAGATCGACATGCAGCACCCAGCCGTCAGCCACCCGCCCAGTATCACCCCACCGACCGCCTCTCCCGCGGCGCTCTCCTGCGCCGCACCACCGTCACCAGGCTGTCTTCCGAGGTCGCACACCACCGGCGAAAACGCACTGATCGCGGCAAATCCGCGCATCCATGCATGTCGCGTGGTCAACCTGACGCCGATCTCGCCGCTTGTTGTGCGTCGATATCGGTGCGGCTCGACCGGCGGTACAACGGACCGAGCAGTCTCAGCTCGCGTCGCATCACGCGGAGACAGAGTTCCTGCTCGTCCAGGTTGTCGAACTGGTAGGGCTGCCACTGCTCGACCTGGTAGCCGATGTCGTCCTCCGGCGGCGACTGGTGCCACGCATGTTCGCAGAACTCCTCCCACTGAGCGTCCGTGCGTCGCACGAGATTGTCGAACGCCCTTCCGACCAGCGGTGACTCGAGGCCGAGCCAACGCCGGTAGAAGGTCAGGCGGGCGAAAGCGTCACCGACCTTTTGCGCCAAGGCCATGGCGGCCTCGGGTGTGCCCGTTCGGCGGCGGATGCGGAAAGGCAGTTCCTGGTACTCGAACACCGCGGCCAGAGCCTCGGCGAATACCTTGCTGCGCCGTTCGCTGCGCGCCGCGGCCTGATTCACGAAGTATCCGCCGATCGCAACCAGCGCCGTCACTGTCGCCGTGACCAGAACGATCCAGTTCCTGGTGTCCACACCCCCTACGGTGACGGCACGAGTGCCGCAGCCGCAGTCATCGGCCGGACACCACCCGCCCTCGGCCACTCCCATCGGCAGGAGCGCGCGCCGGGAATCGTGTACGCCGTATAGAGGGTGACAGCCGCGCTGGCCACGAGCACGGACGGCGGCAGAAGCGCGCACGAGAATCGGCAGCCGTCCCGCTGCGCCGGCGATCGACTGAGGCGTGTCCTACCCGGACCGACGAATTTTGCGCATGAGCATCGCCCAGACTCCAAATCCGGAGCCCATGTCACCCGTAATAGCCCCTGCGGCAGAACCCGTAAATAGCGCGTTCGCGCAGTCAGGGCAGACCTCTCGCCCGGTGACGGTCCTCTCGAACGGCTCGCGGACGCGGCGGCCGCAGTCCGGGCAATTGCGGCCAGACAAACCCATGCCTACCTCCTGCCATCCGAGATCCTTCAGCCTACGACCGTGCCGCATCCAACCAGGGCGACACGCGCCACCAGCGGCAGATCCGCGCGCTTCGCGTCACTGGATACGCGCTGCGGCAGAATGCCGGTGTGGCAGGACGGAGCCGGTTGACGTTCATCATCCAGAGCGAAGTACTTGCAGCGGACGAGATCAGCGAGAGGATGGGCCTGCAGCCGACGAACGTCGTTGACAAGGGCGCCCCGACTTCTTGGCGCAATCCCGGTCCCGCGCAACGCCGACACACGACATGGGAGTTGGCCAGCAGCCTGCCGGAGGATGCGGAGCCAGCCGCACATCTGGAAGCTTTGCTTCCGCTCCTCGAGCCGCGAAGCTCCGCCCTGCGTCAGATCCGAGGCACGGGCGCTACAGCGTTCTGGTCATGCTTCGTCACAGCCAAGCCAACCGGAAACATGCTCTGGTTGGAACCAGATGTCCTCTCCCGCCTCGGCCAGCTAGGCGCAGCACTCGAGTTCGACATCTACGACAGCGACGGCGACTGACACTGAGACCGGCACGAGCATGCACGCGCTGGCGTACACGGACGGTGACGGCGGCCCGGCGGCCGGCGCGCGTACTCAGCGGCAGTTGAGGGCGTTCGGGCCGCGCTCTCTCACCCGTGCCTGTCCTGCTGCCACGGCGGCCAGGTCGCACAGCGCTGCGGGCGCAGCCGAGCCTTACGACTCGACCGCACCCGCGGATGCTGCAGCTTGATCAGTGCGTGCGCGGGTCGGTGTCGCTGCTACGGCTGCCGGCCTTGGCCAGGCCCCGGCTGATCATGTAGCCGATAGTCAGCAGGGTGATGTACCACCACGCCTTGTCGGCGGCGAAGTAGTCAGCGCCGTTGTTGGCAGATCCGTCACCGACGGTGTTCGAGGCGATCAGTACACCGATGACCGCGAGTACGTAGACGACCAGCTCAGTGGTCTTGAAGGACGGCTTGGTTTCCTCACCACGGAAACGGGCGCCTTTCACGGTGGCGTTCTCGTTGTGAGGGTGGGTGCTCGTAGCCATGATTATCTCCTGGGGGGCTTCTTCAAGCCGTCTGACGACGGCGAGCAGCGGATACCCGGCCGCAAGGGCGACAATCGGCAATCACACAGCCTGTATCCAGACTGTTATCAGGAACCTGCGTCTACCTGGTCGTTCGCAGTACGGGAGTCCCTGGCTGGGATGCCCCACCCGACGTATCTCGACGTTCTCCCCGGCCGGTGAAGCGGCCAACTCCTACAACGTCGCGCTCACGCCGATCGCTTACGCCTCCCAGAGGCCACCGCGCACGGGTTGCGGCAAATGAGTGCGCCGTCGGCGTAGTCATTGATCGCCCTCATCGAGATCCCCGGCCAGCGCGCAGCCGGCTACCGTCTCGCGTAGGCCACCTGCCACCGGCGCTCCACCTGTTGCAGATGGCCGGCTCTTCCCGGCCAAGATGACACCATGATCGACATGACTGCTGACGAGCATGCTGCCCGCGCCGCCGAACTCACCGCCGAAGCCGAACGTCTCTACCAGATCTGCCTGGTCGACTACCAAACCAACATCAACGAGGACGACCACTCTGACGAACCGTACGTTCCTAGCGCCGACCTCGCGATGCTTACCGCCACGACGCAACTCGCCCAAGTCCACGCCACCCTCGCCCTTCAGCTCCCGAGAACCGGAAGCCCGCGGTGACGGCCGCTTCCGCAATACGCCGGGCCCAGCCGATAACGATCTACCCGCCAGCATCGGGCCATGGCGGACGTGATGACCCAAACGCGTCGGCTGAGTTTGCATGCCGATCGTCTGGCTGGTGGGCTTTTTTCGACGGTGCCGATCCCGACGGGGAGATCTACCGGTGAGCAACAAACCCGCCCCCTTCTCGTAAAACCAGGTGGTCAGCTTGTCCGCAAGCTCCTCTTTTTTCCCAGGAGCGAGTTCGTTCGGTTGGTCCTCGCTCCCAAGGTTCGTCAGCGGCAGCAGGCGAGCATAGGCTTCGAATTTTTTCGAACAACTGCGGGACTCGAGCCAGCACGGCTTCTTGCCGGAATGTGGTCGGGGCTCCCATCGCAGCGACCACTTCGAGATCCGCGCGGTCGCCGAACCGCTGCGCGTCGCCCAGGCCGGCCATGCAGGGCTCACCGCCGGTGCAGCAGGTCCCCGGTGTCGGCCCGATTCTCGCCGCGATCTTCGTCGCCGAGATCGGCGACGTCACCCGGTTCGCCACGCCCGCGCATCTGAGCTCGTGGCCGGGGCTGACGCCCAAGCACCGTGAGTCAGACACGGTCGTACATCGCGGGCCGATCACCAAGAACCTGGCGAACACGACCAACCCCATACCCGGCACCGCCACCACCCTGGTGGCGGAACTTCGCATGCCGCAACGGAACCTACCGCCGCCGCAGCAAAAGGCCTCAAAACCCCCTGCTTGACCGGCGCCACTCCTTCATGGATGACACAGAGGGGTGCAAGATGAGCGCGTGTGCGCGAGGCCGTTGCGGCTCGGCACAGGGTTCGACTCGTTCCGGCTTGCCGCCGTGGAGAGGAACACCATCTAAGCACCTGGCCAGAAGTTCTTCCCGTAACCCTTGGGTAGCCAGGGTGAGGTCCACGGGGCCGCGGTGGTGAGGTTTCGGCGGCGGTGCGGTGGCGGAAGAAGGCATGTGCCTGACGTACGCGGTCGGCCATCGTGGCCGGTGCGGTGTTGGCGAGTTTGTGTTTCATCGCGGCCCAGATCCGCTCGACGGGGTTGTCCTG
>NZ_JADQTO010000065.1 GCF_015704865.1 Actinoplanes aureus
GGGGTGATCGTGGACTCCGACGATCCGTGGACCCGCTTCAGCGGTACGTTGGGCACCTTCAAGCGCATGCCGGTGTCCGGGTCGATCACCGTTAGTTCGCGGATGTCGCAGTTCGTATCGGCACAACGCGTGTGCAGACGCCCGGCGGCGGGGATCTCGGCGACGTTTCGTGCCGCGGAGTCCGGTGCCGACCGCCACGTACGACCGGCGTCGATGCTCACCCACCACTGTCCGCGGTCTTCGATCACGACGGTCTGTGTGGTGACGGCGTGCAGGTCGGCGCTATAGCCCTCAAGCGGTGGAACCTTCGCCAACGGGAGCGCCCGATTCTCGTAGGTGCGACCACCGTCGATGCTGACGGCCAGTCCGTACGAGCAAAGCCGCTTACCGCCGGGGCACGTCGCGGTCAGCGCGAATCCGTGTTCCGGGTCGACGAACTGGACGAAGAGGGCATCGAATCGCGCCCCATTCACCTCGCCGGCGTCTACTCCGGTAACGGCATCGTGGAAGTACGTCGCGTCCGCCGGCACCGCGCCGCTGCCCCGGCTGATTCTCCCGCCCGGTGCCACGTGGGTAACCGAAACGCCGATCGCCGCCAACAACGCCACCGCGATCAAGGCGCTACCAGCTCGGCGGCGCCACCTACCTGCGGTCTGCGGCCGCCGGTCAGGCGATAGCCCATCGTGGGGCCGGTTCGCTTCGCTGCAGACGATCAGCTCGCGGCGCGGTGTGGCGGGCATACGGCCACCTCCTCCCGGTCGGGTCTGAATGATCGACACCGCCGGGACGAGAAGGGTTCCAACCAGGAGCCCCGCTGAGGATGGCTGCCCTCGGCCTGGTGCTGTTTCGGGCTGCCGACCGCCGTTTGCCGTAGGGCAGGGCTGAGTGGAAGGCGGGTGGCTTCGGTTTGACCCGCGGATACCGGCGGCGAGGTCCGGGATCTTGACCCTGGCGGGTGGCGTGCCTGCCGGGACGGTGTGTCAGAGCATGGCGAGCCTGTCCACCAGCAGCTCCACCCTCGGCTCGGTGTCCTGCGGCAGCAGCCGTCCCGTCCGGGTCAGGGTCGCCAGGCCGTGCAGGGACGCCCAGAATACCTCGGTGAACAGCCCCGGGTTGACGCCGTCCCCGGCGACCTCGCCCAGGCTCTCCAGTAGCGCGGCGAAAGCGTCCTTGAGAGGTTCCGGGGTGTCCTCCTGCGCGTACGCAAGACCGCCGTCGAGCTGGAAGAGGGCGTCGTAGACCGCCGGGTTGCGGGCGGCGAAGTCAAGGTAGGCGCGCGCGAGGGCGGCGACCCGCTCGCGCGGGCCGTCCACGGCGGCGGTCGCGGCCCGCACCGCCGTGGCCATCTCGGTGGCGCCCTGGAGGGCGACGGCGCCGATGATCTCGCGCTTGCCGCGGAAGTGGCTGTAGAGGACGGGCTGGCTGTACTCGATGCACTCGGCGAGCCGGCGGGTGGTGACCGAGTCCCAGCCCTGCTGCTCGGCGAGTTCACGGGCCGTCGCCACGATGAGGCGCTCACGCTCCGCTCGTTCGCGTTCCTTGCGTTCCTGTACCGACATGACCCGATCCTAGCACCGCTAGACAATCGAGCGGCGGCAGTGCTAGCGTCGCTTCTGAACCTAGCACTGCTAGATGTCGGGAGAGGTCAACATGCTCAACGCACTCGAGGTCGTCACCACGGTGGTCGTCGGCGTGATGGTGGGGGTGGAGTTCTCCGTCGCCTTCGTCATCAACCCGATCCTCAACGCCCTCCCGGAGGACAGCGGCCAACTCGGCCGCGCCCACGGGGGCCGGATGCTCGGCGCCGTGATGCCGGTCTGGTACATCACTTCGCTCGTCCTCGTCGGGGTCTGGGCGATCGCCGGATGGCACCACCACGGCGCCGGCCTGGTCGTCACCGCCGGCGCACTGCTGATCCTCAGCGTGATCATGTCGATCCTGCTGCTCGTCCCGATCAACAACCGCAGCAAGACGTGGACCCCCGAGAATCGGCCCGCCGACTGGAAGCAGCAGATGAACCGCTGGGACCGCTTTCACTACGTCCGCGTCGCCGTCATCATCGCCGCCTTCGCCCTGCTGGTCGCCGCTCTCACCTGAGCCGGCGGGCTAACCCGCCCGGTCGCCAGCCGCAACCGCTCGGCCGCGCGGCACCCTCACCTCCATCCAGACTCACACGGAGAAGCACCATGCCGCTGAAGAAGATCAACACCGTCCTGGCCGCCGCCTTCATCCTCTTCATCCTCTGGTTCGGGCTGGAGTTCATCCTGAGGCCGGAGACGACGGCGCCGGGCTTCGGCCTGCCAAGTTGGCCGTCCGGCGATGGCGGCGGCTTCCTGATCATCAAGGGAGTCCGCGACGTCGTCTTGGCCCTGGTCCTGGGCATTCTGCTGGTGACAGGCCACCGCCGGGCGCTGGGCTGGGTGCTGCTGGTGGAGGCCCTCGCCGCGTACGGCGACATGACCACCGTGCTGGCCCACCACGGCTCCGTGGCCACCGCGCTCGGCGTCCACGGCCTGACCGCGACGCTGATGGTGGTCAACGGCCTGCTGATGATGCGCGAGACCCGCAAGCTCGCGGCCGCTCCCGCAACGCTCGCCCCGCAGCCCGCCTGATCCCATCGGTCCGAGGTGGCCCGGACCCCGGCCGGGTCACCTTGGCGCGTGCCGGTGTTCGCGTGTCACCGCCCGCCGAGAGAGGCCAGGCAAACGATCCGGGATCTACAACCCCAACGAATCATCCGACCGCCTTGGGGCTTTCCCGTGATCGGGTTGACCGATCTCGCTTGAGTCCGAGGGTCGCCCTCTTTGCAGGCTCTTCGAAGTTAAGCGGTGTTGAGATGCCCGCGGTGTTGGCGGTGCGGGTGCGTAGCCGCGAGCTTCAGGGTTGCGGGATCCGTAGGCGTCGCGGGCGACGGTTTGGTGGCGCGGTTGGTGCCTTCGGATCGGCGTTGTTGATCCCGGCCTCGGACGCGACGGTGTCCAAGCCAGTCACCCGACCTGGTCCCAAGGGATGGCCTCGATGCGTTCGATGTTCTCCTCGCCCCACTCCCCAAGCGGTGCCATCGCGGTGTTGAGCGTGTGACCGAACTCGGTGAGTGAGTACTCCACCTTGGGCGGGACCTGGTGATAGACCTCGCGATGCAGCAGTCCGGTGGTCTCCATGTCCCGAAGCTGCAGGATCAGTACCCGCTCGCTGATGCCAGGGACCGCGCGTCGCAGCTCCCCGAAGCGCAGGGGGCCATCCTGAAGCGCGAACAGGATCAGCCCCTTCCACTTGCCTCCCATGACGGCGATGGCAGCGTCGAGTCCGCAGGTGAACGTTCGCTCCGTCGTCTTCTTCATCGGCTGATACTTACATTCTTGTGAGTACCTGGCAAAAATGTCAGTACTTGAAGAAATGTATGTATGGGTCCCAGCATGAATCAGCCGCCACGCAATACCACCAACAGCATCGAGGGCGGCGCGTTCACTGTTCTGTTCCATCTGTGACTGGAGTACGCACGTGACTGGCAATCACCCGACCTCGGTGACCATCATCGGACTTGGCTCGATGGGCGCGGCGCTGGCCGAGGCATTCGTCAAGGCCGGACACCCGACCACCGTCTGGAACAGGACCGCCGCTAAAGCCGCACCCCTGATCGCCATGGGGGCCAACCATGCGGAAGCCATCGAGGACGCGGTAACGGCAAGCCCTCTAGTCATCACCTGTCTGACCACGTTCGAGGACACTCGGCTGGCTCTGGAGCCGGCCGTCACGTCCCTGCCGGGCCGGGCCGTTGTCACCCTGAACAGCGGTTCTCCCGCCGGGGCCCGCCAGATGGCCACCTGGGTCAACGGTCATGGCGCCCGGTTCCTCGCCGGAGCAGTCAAGAATGTGCCCTCGGCCGTGGGAGCGCGGGACACCCTGCTGTACTACAGCGGCGACGAGACCGTCTTTGAGGAGTTCGAGACGACTTTGAAGGTGCTGGGTGGCGACACCGTGCACCTGGGCGGCGGGGCCGACCTGGCCGCCCTGTACGAGATGGCCGTGGGTGCCATCCTGTTACCCGCACTTGTCGGTTTCTTCCAGGGCGCCGCCGCCGTTCAGGCACACGGGCTCGAGGCACAGTCAATGGTGCGGTTCGCAGGTAAGTGGCTGGACATGATCAAGTCCTTGCTGCCGGTCTATGCCGAGGAGATCGACAGCGGGGACTACGCCAATGCCGTCTCCTCCGTGAACCTTTTCCTCGCTGGCGCGGCCCACGACGATGACCTGGCCACGGAGGCGAACGTCGACACGACCTGGCTTGTCCCCCTGTATGACCTGTTGAGGCGGGCGGCGGAGGCGGGCCATGGCGATCACAGCATCTCGGCCCTCACCGAAGTGCTCAGAAAGTCAGCGCAGGCATAAGCAGGACAAGCCTCGCCATGCTGAGCACAATCATCGCCGCGTTCGCCGGATTGATGATCGAGGAGACGACCGACCTGAGCCCCACGCCTTTCGTCTCCGGCCTGGGAGCCGTCACTGGAGTGCTTGTCATGAAGTTCGCGAGAAAGGCCGATGAGCGGGACCGTTGACCCATCCATCTCTGCCAGCGCCGCTTGGGCGTATCGCAAGTACGACGCGACGGCGGTCCCGAACGCACGTAGCGTTTCACCAGAGCGACGCACTAATCTGCCGCGAGTCGCTCGCCACGGAGTGTCACGGACGCTCTCGCCGGCCAGTGCACGCACATGCCGATGTGCGGACGTTCGCTCGTCGCTGACTGCTCGGGCGGATGGGGGTGGCCGGTAGGGGCGCGGCTGGACCCTTCCAGGCCGAGCCGCTCTGTCACGCGCGGGTGAACTCCATGACCCAGTTGGATTCCCATGTTTGTCCGCCGTCGGCGGAGTTGACAACGCCCCGGATAGGGCGGAGGTTCCTCCGGGCCTCAACCGGCTGCCCGGTGCCGCGTTGCGAAGACGACGTTCCAGGGACGGGCCGCGTCGGCGTGCGGAACGGCCAGCGGTTCCGGTGCCGCCTCGGCCAGCGTCGCCGCGGCTATCTCGGCGACTTGCTCGACTACCGGGTGGGGCGACTGCGCCGGCCAGGCCGCCGAGGTAGTCCGGTGCAGCGGGTCGCCGGCGGCGGGCCGCCAGACCACGCGTGGCTCCCGGCGTGCGGCGCTCTCCGGTTCGAACGCCACCCCGTGCCCGGCGAGCACGAGGCCCAGCAGAAAATCGGGGTTGCGGGCCTGGCGGATCCGCGCTGGAGTGAAGCCGTGCCGGCGGCACACGTCGAGGACGTGGTCGTGCCAGCCCGGCGCGGTGGCGCGGGGCGGCAGCACGAGGTCGTGGCCAGCGAGGTCGGCCAACGCCACCTCGGTCCGCCGGGCCAGCGGCGACGTTCGCGGCAGCACCAGCCCGAGGCGGGTCTGGACGGCCGGGCCGAATCGCAGGTCCGGCGCGTCGACCGGGTGGTGTACCAGGCCGACGTCGAGGCGGGCGTCGGCGAGCATCCGTAACTGTTCGCCGGTGGTGAGCTCCTGCAGGTCGACGTCGAGCCCGGGCACCTGGTCGGCGAGGCGCCGCAGGAGGGTCTGCAGCGTGCCGGCGGGGGTCTCCGGTGGCACGCCGGCGCGCAGCGTACCCAGCGTGCCGTCGCGGACCATGCGCATGACCGCCCGCATCCGCTCCGCGCCGGCCAGCAGGGAACGCGCCTCGTCGAGCAGCAGCCGGCCGGCGGGGGTGAGGTCGATCCGGCGCCGGGAACGGTCGAACAACTCGACGCCGAGCTCCCGCTCCAGCCGCTGTATCGACTGGCTCAGCGGGGGTTGGGCGATGCCGAGCAGTTCGGCGGCACGGCCGAAATGCAGTTCCTCGGCCACCGTCACGAAGTGGCGCAGGTGCCGGAGGAGATCCATGGCGCGACGGTACGCGAGCCGCGCCGGTTACCGTGGCGCCGTGCTGATCACTGAGATCTTCGACCGGGCCGGCATCGACGGGCGCCTGCACGCGGTCGACGTCGATACCGGCCTCGACGTCGGCCTGCGCGCGGACGATCAGGTCGTCATCGCCTCCGTGTTCAAGATCCTGCTAGTCCTGGAGTTCGCCCGGCAGGCCGTGGCCGGGCAACTCGACCCCACCGAACGGATCCTGGTGCGCACCGGGGATCGGCTGGGCGGCTGGGGCGTGGCCGGGTGCGCGGACGACGTCGAGCTTTCCCTACGGGACCTGGCGTACTTCGCCATGTCGGTGAGCGACAACACCGCCGCCGATCTGCTGATGCGCCGGGTGGGCCCGGACGTCGTACCGTTGCTCGCCGCGGAGTTGGGACTCACCCGTACCCGGGTCGTCGGCGGGCCGCGGCAGCTGCTGGAGTCGATGTTCGCCGACGTGGATGCTCGGGACGCCGCCGAGTTCGCCCAGCTCTTCGCCACCCTGCCCGAGGAGCGGATCCGAGCCCTGCGGGCCTTCGACCCCAAGCACACCACCTCCAGCACCGCGCGGGAGATCACCCGCCTGCTGACCCTGATCTGGCGCGATGAGGCCGGGCCGCCCGCCGCCTGCGCGATGGTCCGGGACCTGATGGCACGGCAGTTGCACTGGACCAGGCTGCCGTCCGGCTTCCCGCCGGGGGTCCGGGTGGCCGCCAAGACCGGCACCCTGCCGGGACTGCACATCGAGGCCGGCGTGGTCGAATACCCCGACGGCGGCCGGTACGCGATCGCGGTCTTCGCCCGGACCTCGGGGTTGAACCCCCGCCAGATCGACGTCGACCTGGCGATGGGTGCGGCGGCCCGGGCGGCCGCCGAGGCCTTGCGGCAGATGTGATCCGCGTCTCGGCCGCGCCGGAGCGGGCGGTTCCTGTACTGGGCCGATACGCGGCCGGATATCGCCGGTGCGGCCGGATCGTCTTGGACCAGGCCCGCCCGCCGGTGCTTGGCTGCCCGCCATGACCCACTCACGACTCGGCCGGCGCCGGTTCCTCGGCACCGCCGCCGGCGCCGCCCTGGCCGCCGCGGCCACCGGCCCCACCGCCGCCTCCGCCTCCACCGCGGAAGGTCGCCGACCGCCCGCCGTGCCGGCGACGTTCCGCTGGCTCGGCACCGCCGGCTGGCGCATCGACATCGGCCCGAAGACCGTGCTGGTCGATCCCTACCTGAGCCGCTTCCACACCGGCCTGTTCGACGGGGTGTTCAACCCGGCCGCCGCACTCCGGGTCGACGCCGGCAGGGTCGACGAGCACGCCGGCAGCCCTCAGACGATCCTGGTCACGCACACCCACTGGGACCACTTCAACGACGTGCCGCACATCGCCGGCCGCACCGGAGCCCGGGTGTTCGGCACGCTCACCGCGTACCACCTGGGGTTGGCCCTCGGGCTGCCGGCCGGGCAACTCAGCCCGGTCAAGGGTGGCGAGATGCTCGACTTCGGCGAGTACACCGTCTCGGTTGTCGCGGCGCTGCATAGCCGCAACGCCGCGTACTCGATGGCGTTTCCCGGCGTCTGCGTGGCCGTACCGGACCGGCCGGCCAGCATCGCCGACCTGCCCGAGGGCGACACGCTCGCCTACCAGGTGACCGTCCGGGGCGGGCCGTCGGTGTTCTTCATGGGCGCGAGCGACTTCGTCGAGCACAACCTCGCCGGCCTGAACCCGGACGTCGCGATGATCGCCGTGCCGGCCACCGACGCCACGCACGCCTACGTGCCCCGCCTGCTGGCGGCGTTGGACCGCCCGGCTACCGTCGTGCCGGTGCACTGGGACAACTTCGAGACCCCGCTGACCAACCCGCCGGCGACCACACCCGAGGACCGGAAGCGGCTCGACGCGTTCCTAGCCGCCGTCCGGAAGGCGGCGCCCCGCACCAGGATTCTGCTGCCGGAATACCTGACCCCGTACACGTTTGCCTAGATGGGTCTCGTCGGGTGTTGTCTCGTGGCCGCCGGCCCCGCGGCGCTGGTGCTGTGGCTGTGGGGCCGGCCGCTGCTCACCGGCCGGTGGCGAAGGCCCGGCTGGTTCGTCGCGACGGCCGTGCTCGGCGTCCTCGCCGCGGCCGTCACGTGGTTCATCGGGGCCTTCGCGGGAGGCTTGGACCCGGAGGAGTCCTGCCATACGTCCGGCACCACCTACGACCCGGCCTACCGCGCCGCCCATTGGCGGGAACCGTCGCGCTGGTTCCCCCTGCACGACCGATGCAACGCCGACTACGACCTGGTCCCGGCCTGGGTGAACCCGGCGCTGGTACTCCTGGCCGTCCTAGTCGCCGCCTGCCTGGGCATGGCCGCCCGGCTCGCCGCGGTCCATCACCGGGCCAGGAAACGCGAGCGCACCGCGTTACGGTCGCGTCGACCGGACGACCGCGGGGAGTGACGAGCGTGGCCTGATGATGGCATACGCTGACCGGCGTCGCCGTCGCGCTGGCGCTGATTCGTCGTGGACTGGTTCGCCGACGCGGACGCGTTCCTGCTGGGACGAGTCTCGTACGAGCTTCTTGCCGCGCACTGGCCCAAGATCACCGATCCGGAGGATCAGGTCGCGGCCAAGCTAAACGGCCTGCCCAATGCGTGCCCACGAGCACCACCACCGAACTGGTCTGGAACAACTCGCACCGGCTGACCGGTGACCTGCTCGACGAGTTGTCGTCGCTCGAACGCTAGCCGGGGCAGCCGCTGCAGGTACACGGAAGCGGCAGGCTCATTCAGGCACTGCTCCGCCATCACCTCGTCGACGACATCCGGTTGCTGACCTTCCCGGTGATCCTCGGCAAGGGCAAGCGGCTGTCCGAGCCCGGAACCATCCCGGCGGCACGACGCTTGACCGGCATGTAGTCCACCCCCCACAGGGGTAATCGCGCAGACCTACCAGCGCGCCGGAGGACTGACGGCCGGCAGGCGCCGACGGCCGGGGAGAACTCGTCACCACCGCGCCGTAGCCAACTGTCACGACGAGGCGCACCGGGCAGCCAAAACGCCGCCCGGTGCGCCTCGTCATCGCGTCACTTTCGCCGATACCGGCATCCGGATCTAATGGGTTCTGTCAGCCTGCTGGTGCAGGATGGCTCCGGTAGCGGCCGGCGGGTCAGCACTCTTCGGATCGGGCCTTGAAGGTCTTGCGGCAGACGGTGCGCCTGCCGGTCGTGAGGAGACTGGACAACTGATGGGATGACGTGCCCCGGCTGCGTGCGCGGTGAGCACTTGACCATTAGATCGCTGGGGTCTCTTCCGCGCTGCCGACTCGACGGGATGTGTCCATCGGGCAGGAGGATGCAGTGTTGTTCCTGGGAGACGACTGGGCCGAAGATCACCATGATGTCGAGCTGGTCGACGAGCACGGCAAGCGGCTGGTTCGTAAGCGGTTGCCCGAAGGACTCGACGGCATCGCCCGGCTGCATGCGTTGGTCGCTGAGCACATGCCCGCCGAGTGGAGTGATCTCGACCCGGTCCAGGCCGCGGCCCGGGTACGGGTTGGCATCGAGACGGACCACGGTCCGTGGGTGCAGGCATTGCTGGTGGCCGGCTATCAG
>NZ_JADQTO010000066.1 GCF_015704865.1 Actinoplanes aureus
CTCCACCGGAGGATGCCGGTCCGGTGGTGCCGTGGGTGGTGTCGGCGGCGTCCGAGCAGGCCCTGCGGGAGCAGGTCGCCGAGCTGCAGGAAGTCGCGGATCTGCGGCCGGTGGATGTGGCGTTCACTCTGGCGGTCGGGCGGGCGGCGTTGCCGTGGCGGTGGGTGGCTGGTGAGGACTTGCCGGTGCGGGCTGGTGATGGCCGGGTGGTGTTCGTGTTCCCGGGTCAGGGTTCGCAGTGGACCGGCATGGGTCTGGAGTTGTGGGACACGTCGCCGGTGTTCGCCGCGTCGATGCAGGCGTGTGAGGAGGCGCTGCGCCCGCACACCGGCTGGTCGCTGCGGTCGCAGTTGGCGGGTCCGCTGGACCAGGTGGATGTGGTGCAGCCGGCCCTGTTCGCGGTGATGGTGTCCCTCGCCGCGTTGTGGCGCTCCTACGGAGTCGAACCAGCGGCGGTGGTGGGTCATTCGCAGGGGGAGATCGCGGCCGCGTATGTGGCGGGCGCGTTGTCTCTTGATGACGCGGCGCGGGTGGTGGCGTTGCGGAGTCGGGCGTTGCGGGCGATCGCCGGGCGGGGCGGGATGGTGTCGGTGCCGTTCGCCGACGTCGACCCCGGCGAGCTGTCGATTGCGGCGGTGAACGGCCCCGATTCGGTGATCCTGTCCGGTGACACAGACGCGGTGGACCGGTTTCTCGCTGGAGAACCGCGAGCCCGGCGGATCGCGGTGGACTACGCCTCACATTCCCCGCACGTGGAAGCCGTAAAGGACGAAATCCTGGCGGCACTGGCCGGGATCGAGCCACGCACACCCGTCGTGCCGTTCTACTCGACGGTCGCGCCAGGGGAATCGGTGCTGGACGCTGACTACTGGTATCGAAATCTGCGGCAGACAGTGCGGTTCGCCGACGCGGTGGCGGCGGCCGGGATCGACACGCTGGTGGAGATCAGCCCGCATCCGGTGCTGGCCCATGAACTCGGTTCGCTGCGCCGCGACGAGGGCGGTCTGGACCGGGTTTTCGCGTCGCTGGCCCGGGTGTGGGCGCGTGGCGCCCGAGTGGATTGGCCGGCGGTGTTCGCCGGCCGTGACCCGCGCCGAGTGATCCTGCCGACCTACCGTTTCCAGCGCCGCCGCTACTGGCTGGACGGCGGCTCGCCGGGCTGGCTGGGCAAGCCGGTCGAATGGGCGCAGGGCCTGCTGTTCGACGGGCAGATCGATGCGCCGTGGCTGGCCGACCACAGTGTTGACGGGGTAGCGCTGGTACCGGGCACCGGACTGCTCGAACTCGCGCTGTGGGCCGGCGGGACGGTCGAAGAGCTGATCCTGCACACTCCGTTGCACCCGCCCGCACCGGTTCAGGTCGCCGTCGGCCTGCCCGACGACACCGGACGCCGCACGGTGTCCATCCACTCCCGCACCGGCGACGAATGGACCACCCACGCCACCGGCACCCTGCTACCCGACACCACCCCCGAACCGGACCACGACGACAGCCTCTGGCCACCCACCGGCGCCGAACCGGTGTCCCTCGACGGCGTCTACGAGCGCGCCGCCGCAGCCGGCTTCTATTACGGCCCCGCGTTCCAAGGGCTGCGCGCGGTATGGCGGCACGGCGACCAGATCCTCGCCGAGGTGGCACTTCCCGAGGACCAGCGTGCGGACGCCGCGCGATACGGGCTGCACCCCGCGCTGCTGGACGCCGCCCTGCACGCCGTCGCCCTCGTACCGGACACCGGCGGCGCCGGTCCCGGCCGCCTCCCGTTCAGCTGGGGCGGTGTGCGACTGCACGCCACCGGCGCGGACACCCTGCGGGTGAGAGCCACGGTGCACGCCGACGAATCCATCTCGCTGCACGCCACCGACGCCACCGGATCGCCCGTCGTCTCGGTCACCTCCCTGATCACCAGGAAATTCCGCGACTCCCTGTTCCGGGTCGCCTGGCCCAAGCTGACCGCCACCGAGTACACGTCCGACCTGCGGTTCGTGTCCGTCACCGGCGGCGACCCGGAGACACCGGTTCCGGCGCGCGCGATGATTGCGGCCCGGCAGGCCCTCGATTGCGTCCAGCGCCATCTCGCCGAGGACCGCGACAGCGACCACCGCCTGGTCGTCGTCACGCGCGGCGCGGTTCCGGCCGGCCCGCTCACCGACGTGGCGTCCGCGCCCGTGTGGGGGCTGATCCGCTCAGCGCAACGCGAACACCCGGACCGTTTCATCCTGCTCGACCTCGACCCCGAGGCGCCGCTGCCCGGCGCGATCCCCGCCGGCGAACCCGAACTCGCCCTGCGCGGCGCGACCTGGCACGTGCCGCGGCTGGTGCGCCGGCCCGGTGCCGGGACACCGGACGGGTTCGGGAACGGCACTGTGCTGATCACCGGCGGCACCGGCACGCTCGGCACCCGGTTGGCCCGGCACCTCGCCGCCGCGCACGGCGTACCGGAACTCCTGCTCGTCTCGCGCGGCGGCGCGGCGCCCGACGGGCTCCGCGAGGAGCTGGCCGCCCACGGCACCCGCCTCACGGTCGCCGCCTGCGACGTGGCCGATCGCGCCGCGTTGAGCGCCCTGCTCGCCGCCATCCCGGCCGACCGCCCGCTCACCGCCGTGGTGCACGCCGCCGGCACGATCGACGACGGGCTGGTCGAGGCGATGACCCCCGAACAGCTCGACCGGGTGGCCCGCCCCAAGGTCGACGCGGCGTGGCATCTGCACGAGCTCACCCGCGGCGCGGACCTCACCGCCTTCGTGCTGTTCTCCTCCGCAGCCGGGGTCTTCGGCGGGCCGGGGCAGGCCAACTACGCCGCGGCCAACGCCTTCCTGGACGCCCTCGCCGGTCACCGGCAGGCCGAGGGACTCCCGGCGACGTCCCTTGCCTGGGGACTCTGGGACGAGCCGAGCGGGCTCACCGGCCACCTCACGGAGGCCGACCGGGACCGGCTGCGCCAGTCCGGGCTGGAGCCGCTGGCGACGGCGGAGGCGATGGCCCTCTTCGACGCCGCGATCGGCGCCGGCGATGCGACCGTGGTCCCGGTACGCCTGGGACCGGCCGCCCTCGGCCCCGACGGACCCGCTCTCCTGCGCGGTCTGGCCCCCTCCCGCGCCCGCCCGGTTCTAGCGCCACCGCCCGCCGCCGAGCTCGGCCGGCTCTCCGGTGCCGCCAGCGAGGGCTTCCTGCTCGACCTGGTCCGCCGCCACGTCACGGCGGTCCTGCGGCACGAGACACCGGTCGACACGGACCGGGCCTTCAAGGAGCTGGGCTTCGACTCGCTGACCGCGGTGGAGCTGCGCAACCGCCTGGGAGCGGCGACCGGCGTACGCCTGCCGGTCACCGCCGTGTTCGACCACCCCACCCCGGCCCTGCTCGCCGCCCACCTCCATGCCCGGCTGACCGGTGCGGCCGAGCCCCCGCGCCCGGTGGCGGTACGCCCGGGCAGCGACGAGCCGATCGCGATCGTCGCGATGGCCTGCCGCTACCCCGGCGGGATCGCGTCACCGGAAGACCTGTGGCGCCTGATCGCCGAGGGCGGCGAGGTGCTCGGCCCGTTCCCGGCCGACCGCGGCTGGGATCCCGCGCTGACCGCCCGCAGCGACGTGCGGGTCGGCGGTTTCCTCGAGGGTGCCGCGGAGTTCGACGCCGCCTTCTTCGGGATCTCGCCGCGGGAGGCGACCGCGATGGATCCACAGCAGCGGCTGCTGCTGGAAACCTCGTGGGAGGCGTTCGAGCGGGCCGGCATCAACCCGCGATCCCTGCGCGGCAGCCGCACCGGGGTGTTCGCCGGGCTCATGCACCACGACTACGCCGCCCGCCTGCGGGAGATCCCCGAGGACCTCGAAGGCTATCTGGGCAGCGGCAGCGCGGGCAGTGTGGCGACCGGGCGGATCGCGTACGTGCTGGGCCTGGAGGGGCCGGCGATGACGGTCGACACGGCCTGTTCGTCGTCGTTGGTGGCGCTGCACCTGGCCGTACGCGCGCTGCGGCAGGGTGAGTGCGACCTGGCGCTGGCGGGCGGGGTCACCGTGATGTCCATGCCGAGCCTGTTCGTGGAGTTCAGCCGGCAGGGTGGGCTGGCGGCGGACGGCCGGTGCAAGCCGTTCGCCGAGGCGGCCGACGGTACGGGCTGGTCCGAGGGTGTGGGCCTGCTGGTGGTGGAGCGGTTGTCGGACGCCCGGCGCAACGGGCATCCGGTGCTGGCCGTCGTGCGGGGCAGCGCGGTCAACCAGGACGGCGCGTCGAACGGCCTGACCGCGCCGAACGGTCCGGCCCAGGAACGGGTGATCGCCGAGGCTCTGGCGGATGCCCGGTTGTCTACAGGCGACGTCGATGTGGTGGAGGCGCACGGAACCGGTACCCGGCTGGGTGATCCGATCGAGGCGGGCGCACTGCTGAACACCTACGGTGCCGACCGTGCCGAGCCTCTCTGGCTGGGATCGCTGAAGGCGAACCTCGGTCACACCCAGGCCGCCGCCGGGGTGGCCGGCGTCATGAAGATGGTGCTCGCCCTGAACCACGGGGTGCTGCCGCGTTCGCTGCACGCGGAGCAGCCGTCGTCGCAGGTGGACTGGTCGGCGGGTGCGGTACGCCTGCTGGCCGACGAGGTCCCGTGGCCGCGCCGGGACCGTCTGCGGCGGGCCGGGGTGTCATCCTTCGGGATGTCCGGCACGAACGCCCACCTGATCGTCGAAGAGGCCGTTCCCGACGAACCCGCCGATGACGCTGGTCCGGTCGTTCCCTGGGTGGTGTCGGCCGCGTCCGAGCCGGCGCTGGTGGAGCAGGTCGCTCAACTGCAAGGGCTCACACATCTGCGGCCGGTGGATGTGGCGTTCACTCTCGCCACCGGCCGGGCGGCGTTGCCGTGGCGGTGGGTGGCCGGTGAGGACCTGCCGGTGCGCGCTGGCGATGGCCGGGTGGTGTTCGTGTTCCCGGGTCAGGGCTCGCAGTGGACCGGCATGGGTTTGCAGCTGTGGGATGCCTCGCCGGTGTTCGCCGCGTCGATGCAAGCCTGCGAAGAGGCGCTGCGCCCGCACACCGGCTGGTCGCTGCGTGAGCAACTCGCCGGCCCGCTGGACCAGGTGGATGTGGTGCAGCCCGCCCTGTTCGCGGTGATGGTGTCCCTCGCGGCGTTGTGGCGCTCCTACGGGGTCGAACCGGCGGCGGTGGTCGGTCACTCGCAGGGGGAGATCGCCGCCGCCTACGTGGCCGGGGCGTTGTCGCTGGAGGATGCGGCGCGCATCGTGGCCCTGCGCAGCCGGGCGTTGCGGGCGATCGCCGGGCGGGGCGGGATGGTGTCGGTGCCGTTCGCTGACGTCGATGCGGGTGAGTTGTCGGTCGCGGCGGTCAACGGCCCGGAGTCGGTGATCTTGTCCGGTGACACAGACGCGGTGGACCGGTTCCTGATTGAAGAGCCGAGGGCCCGGCGGATCGCGGTGGACTACGCGTCGCATTCGCCGCACGTGGAGGCGGTGAAAGACGAGATCCTGGCGGCGCTGGAGGGCATCGAGCCGCGCACACCGCAGGTGCCGTTCCACTCCACCGTCACGCCAGGGGAAACGGTGCTGGACGCCGGGTACTGGTATCGGAATCTGCGGCAGACGGTGCGGTTCGCCGACGCGGTCGTAGCGGCCGGGATCGACACGTTGGTAGAGGTCAGCCCTCATCCGGTACTGGCTCACGAACTCGGCTCGCTGCGCCGCGACGACGGCGGTCTGGACCGGTTCCACGCCTCGCTGGCCCGCGTATGGGCACGTGGCGCCCGAGTGGACTGGCAAGCGGTGTTCACCGGCCGTGACCCGCGCCGGGTGCCGCTGCCCACCTACCGGTTCCAACGCCGCCGCTACTGGCTCGACGTGCCGCCGCCCGCCGCGGCCGACACCGAGTTCTGGGCCGCGGTGGAGTCCGGCGACCTCGACGCCCTCGCCGCCGGCGACGCGGCGAACCGGGACGCCTGGCAGCGGCTCCAACCCGCCCTGGCCTCCTGGCGGCGGCGGCACGAGGAGCGGTCCACCGTCGCCGGCTGGCTCTACCAGGAGCGCTGGGAGCCGCTCACCGGCACGGCACCGGCACCCACCGGCATTTGGCTCGTGGTGGGTGACGACGGCAAGGGCCTCGCGGACGCCTGCGCCGACGCGATCCGGGCGGCCGGGGCCGAGGCCGTGCGGGACGTCCCGGACGGCTCGCCGGTGACCGGCATCCTGTCCCTGCACGGCCTGGACGGCGAGGCCGACGCGATGCGGGAGACCGTCGCGCTGCTCGGCGCCGGCCACGACGCGCCGATCTGGTGCGTCACCAGCGGCGCCGTATCGACCGGACCGGACGACCCGCTCACCGACCCGGAGCGCGCGCGGCTGTGGGGGCTGGGCCGGGTGGCCGCCCTCGAAGGGCAGTGGGGTGGCCTCGTCGACATCACCGGCGACGTCTCCCCGGAGAGCCTCGTCGCCGTCCTGGGCGGCCACGAGGATCAGGTAGCGGTTCGCGGCACCGGCGCGTACGCCCGCCGTCTCGCCCATGCCGCGCCGGCGGCCCCCCGGCACAGCTGGACCCCGGCCGGCTCGGTGCTCGTCACCGGCGGCACCGGCGCGCTCGGCGCCCACGTGGCCCGCTGGCTGGCCCGCGCCGGCGCGGCACATCTGATCCTGGTCAGCCGGCGCGGTCCCGCCGCGCCCGGCGCGGCCGAACTGACCGCCGAGCTGACCGCCCTGGGCAGCCGGGTCACCGTGCGCGCGGCCGACGTGGGAGACCGCGCGGCGGTCGCCCGCCTGCTCGACGAGGTGCCCGCTGACGCGCCGCTGACCGCCGTCTTCCACACCGCCGGCGTCCTCGACGACGGGCTTCTCGCCGGCCTGACCCCGCAACGGTTCGCCGGCGTCGACCGGCCGAAGGCCGTGGCGGCCCGCCACCTGCACGAGCTGACCGCCGGCCTCGACCTCGACGCGTTCGTGCTGTTCTCCTCGTTCGCCGGGCTGGTCGGCAACGCGGGTCAGGCCAACTACGCCGCCGCCAACGCCTACCTGGACGCCCTCGCCCGGCACCGGCGCGCGGCCGGGCTCGCCGCGACGTCGGTGGCCTGGGGCGCCTGGGCCGACGGTGGCCTGGCCGGCGGGGAAGTGGGGGAGCGGCTGCACCGGCGCGGGATCCGCCCGATGCCGCCCGAACGCGCGCTCGCGGCGCTGCGCGCCGTACTCGACGGCGACGAAACCTGCGTAGGCGTGGCCGACATCGACTGGTCCCGCTTCGGCGCGGCCTTCACCGAGGTACGCCCAAGCCCGCTGCTGTGCGACCTAGTCGCCCCCGCCGCGGACCGGACCACCTCGGACCTGGCCGCGCGTCTCGGCGGATGCTCGCCGGCCGAGCGCCCGGAACTGCTGCTCGACATCGTCCGCACGCATGCCGCGACGGTTCTGCGCCACGAGTCGGCGGCCACGGTGGCACCGGATCTCGTGTTCCAGGAGCTCGGCTTCGACTCGCTCACCCTGCTGGAGCTGCGCAACCGGGTCGCCGCGGTGACCGGGCTGCGGCTGCCGCCGACGGTCCTGTTCGACCATCCGACCCCCGCCGCGCTGGCCGGGCACCTGAACGAGCGCCTCGCGCCCGCCGGCCCGCGGGCCGGCGGTGCGGACGAGTTCGACGCGATGAGCACCGCGGACCTGATCCGCCTGGCCATGGAGGGCGAGGACCGGTGACCGACAACACCGCCGATCTGGTACGGGCACTGCGCACCGCACTACGCGACAACAAGCGCCTCAAGGACGAGAACCAGCGGCTCGCCGATCCGATCGCCGTCGTGGCGATGGGATGCCGCTTCCCGGGCGGGGTCACCGGCCCGGACGACTTCTGGGCGCTGCTCGTCAAGGGCGGTGACGCCGTCGAGCCGTTCCCGGCCGACCGGGGCTGGGACGTGACGGCCGCCGGCGGCATCACCGAGGGTGGATTCCTGACCGGGGCCGGTGACTTCGACCCCGGTTTCTTCGGCATCAGCCCGCGCGAGGCACGGTCCATGGACCCGCAGCAGCGACTGCTGCTCGAGGTCACCTGGGAGACGCTGGAGAACGCCGGCATCGACGCGTCGAAGCTGCGCGGCAGCCGTACCGGGGTGTTCGCCGGCACCAACGGCCAGGACTACGGCGCGCTCGCCCAGGGCGACTCCGGCGCCGAGGGCTACCTGATCACCGGCAACGCGGCGAGCGTGGTGTCCGGCCGGGTGTCGTACACGTTCGGCTTCGAAGGTCCGGCGGTCACCGTCGACACCGCGTGCTCGGCATCGCTGGTCGCGCTGCACCTGGCCGCGCAGTCGCTGCGGCAGGGTGAGTGCGACCTGGCGCTGGCCGGCGGTGCCACGGTGATGGCCACACCCACCGCCTTCGTCGAGTTCGCCCGGCAGGGCGGGCTGGCGCCGGACGGGCGGTGCAAGGCGTTCGCCGCCGGCGCCGACGGCACCGCGTGGGGCGAGGGCGCCGGGCTGGTGCTTTTGGAACGCCTGTCGGACGCCCGCCGGCACGGCCACCCGGTGGTGGCGCTGCTGCGCGGCAGTGCGGTCAACCAGGACGGCGCCAGCAACGGGCTGACCGCACCCAACGGGCTGGCGCAGCAACGGGTGATCCGCGACGCGCTGGCGAGTGCCGGACTCGGCCCCCGGGACGTGGATGCCGTCGAGGCGCACGGCACCGGCACCGCGCTCGGCGACCCGATCGAGGCGGAGGCGCTGATCGAGGTCTTCGGCGGGAACCGCGATCGGCCGCTCTGGCTGGGCTCGGTCAAGTCGAACATCGGTCACGCGCAGGCCGCGGCCGGGATCGGCGGGGTCATCAAGATGATCCTGGCCCTGCGGCACGGGGTGTTGCCGCGGACGCTGCACGCGGAGGAGCCGTCGCGGCATGTGGACTGGTCGGCGGGTGCGGTGCGGTTGTTGACCGAGCCGGTGCCGTGGGAGCGGGGGGAGCGGCCTCGGCGGGCGGGGGTGTCGTCGTTCGGGGTGAGCGGGACCAACGCGCATGTGGTG
>NZ_JADQTO010000067.1 GCF_015704865.1 Actinoplanes aureus
AATCCCGCAGGATACGGGCGAGGACCAGCCCGATCGGGATGGTAAGGGCGATCAATACGACGTCCTCGTCCGCGGTGTTGATCGGCGTGTTGGCGGCTAGCTCGGTGAACGGTTCGCCGATCTGCAAGACGATGGCGAGCAGCGCGAGCGGTAGGTACATCGCCGGCAGCGTGACAGCGACGATGGCGGCCACCACGGGGTGGCCGTACCGGTGTCGCCGAGATTCAGCGCGGGGTCCGGCGAGCGCGACCACGCTGACAATCAGCAGCACGGTGAATGCGAAGATCGCAAGGTACCGGCCTCCGCTCGGCTGCGGGGAGACGTAGCGCAGGAGCCACGGCGTGGCCCCGGCGATGGCGCTGACCTGAACCGTCCTGCGGGTGGGTGGCCGGCTGAGCGGGCCGGCCGCGTGTACCGCAGCAGCGACGGCGACCAGCGCCAGCAGGGAGCCGACTGCGGCGCTGCCCGTGGTCAGTGCAGGTTCGACGTCGGTGGGCGACTCGGTGGCCGTCGCCACCCCCGACGCGACGGCAGCCACGGTAGCCACAGCGAGTAGCGCACGTGGACGAGGGGCGGCCGGGACGGCCACCACGATGACGCAACAGAGCAGCAGTGCGGCCACCCCGGCGGCCATCGCGAGTTCCGCCGTGCCGGAGGTCTTGTCGATCCGGTCGAGGCCGACGTCGACCGCCAGCCAGGCGCCACCTCCCGCTACCGCACCGTAGGTGGTCCAGCGGCTGCCACGTGCCAGCACGACAAGCACCAGAACGAGGGCGATCAGCGCACCCCAGCGCAGCTCACGGGCCCAATACGTGTTGTTCTCACCGAACGCTTCCGGGCCGGTCGGCTCGCTCAGCGGCTGGAGCACGGTCACGCCGAGCGCCCATACCACCGCGGACGCGGCCGCCAGCGCGAACAGCAGAAATCGCCCCGCGGCCACCCACCACCGAGCCACACCGGTGACAACGACGGCGCGAGTACGGCCAATGGAAGAAATCATGGCGGCAGACGCTACCTAAGGCCATCAGCGGACCCCGGGCCGCACCGAGGCACGAGTCCGGATCTGCAGCCCGCGAGACACAGGGCGGATCAGATCGGACACGGACACGCGCCTCTGCCGCCATCCGTACGCGCCTGGAGACGACGTGCAGTCACGCTCGGTGGTCGACACCCTCTGCCGGTCGGCGTGCTGAACTAGCCGAGAAGCGTGCATTTGATCATGCTCCGCGTGCGCGATTCGCTGCCGGGGCTCGGAGCACAGGCAGGCTTGGTCGGACTGGCCATGGCTGCCTCAGCCGTACATGTTCGTGGCGGAATGCCGCCCATCGTGCGGTCTGTGACGGCAGGATGGTTCACATGGCGCACGAGCCCGCTGACCATGTTTCCGGCCTCGTCGACGGGTGGCGGACGTTGTCGCGATGGGAACAGCAGGGACACCCAGGTGTTCGCCAGTGGAACAGGCTCGTCGACCAACTGAATCGGCTGGCTGAGGTAGCTGTCCACGACCCGGAGCAGGTACGGGCGTTGCAGCGGGTCGCGGAGCAGGACCAGGATCGGTCCGTCCGGTTGCGCGCTCGGCAGGTAGCTCGGCCGTTCGTCCCTCGTCCGGACTCTGCTACCGATCTCAAGCGCTGGCTGAACAACCCTCTCGTCGGCTTGGGTGACCTGGAGCTGCATCCTGAGCCGGCGCTGACGGTGGTGCCGGATGCGTTCGTCGACGGACTGACCTGGTTCTGCGGTGAGCCAGCTGCCGGCCTTGCCGAGTGGCCGCGGCGCGCCGACGGGATCCCGTTGGCGCATCTGCTCCAGGTGGAACTGGGCGATCATCCGCCGCTATCGAAGCGGCATCCGGCAATGCCCACCGAGGGAGTCCTTCAGTTCTTCCACGACCTCGAAACTATCGGCGACGAGCCGGTCGACGGCCAGAACGGTGGTTGGCTGGTCCACCACAGCATCTTTCCCGAGACGGCGATGCTGCGCCGACCTAACGACCTGACCGACGACGCCTTCCATGACCGGTGCACGGCGAGGGTGGAACAGACGTGGACATTCCCCTCTCCACTCGATCTGGACCTCGACGATCAGACCTTCGACCTCCTGCAGGCCGCCAACGAGCGGGTCCTCGAAACGGTGACGTCGTCATGGGGCATCGACGAACTGGAAGAGCCTCCCGACGCTGTCCCCCTGTTGTTCGGTCACAGCGCCGAGGAACGACTGATTGCCAACCAGCGCCTCGCCGACGTTCTGCCGCTGAGCGACCGCGACGACTACCTGCTTCTCGCTGACATCCCCGGTGTCGGTCCCCTCGACGGATGGATCGGCGACATGGGGCACATCGAGTTCTGGATCCGCGACAGTGACCTCGCCAAGCAGGACTTCGCTCGGACCTGGGCACTCCTGCGCTGACTACGTCAGCCTCAGCCCTCGTACTCCGGCTGTTCCCAGCATGCCGAAGCGTCACCTACAGAAGCCGGGATAACAGCTGGGTCACGGGAGCCGGACCGGAGGGCACACTCCAAGAGTGCACGAGTCTGCCGCGACGCACGCTGGCATTCCGGCGCGACGTCACACTCCGTACCGCTCTTGCATCTTCTCGGTGCACGACTTTGCCGATGAGAGTGCGACGCATAATCGTTAACGAAGCGCCGAGGCTAATGCGCGGGAGGCCGGAACCATTCGATGGCCCCGGCCTCAACTCAGCTAATTTTCGCCATTCATTACCTACTTAGGGCATATATCAACCTGGCGATTCGATTGCCCGACCGCGATCGAGAAGGAGTCGTACTCCCTGGCGCCGAGGGGATTGTTGGCTGTGGCTGTGGCTGCGGTCGCATCGCCAGTGCGCAAGATCAAGTAGCGGTGAACGTTGCCGGTGACGTTGCGGTAACAAACGAGTCCGTCGCCGAGTCCGCCGGCCTCCTCCGGGCGTATTTCGGCAAAGGCGTTCCATTGCCCGACGCTGGCGGCCTTACCGCCGAGCTCTAGCAGGCCATCGTATGACAGTGGCTGCTTGAGGTCGTACTCACGTTCGGCGATCACCATCGAACCTCCGCTGTTCTCCAGGCAGGGATAGCTCTCGTAGGACGTGTAAGCGCCGACTGCTTCACTGGACTCGACGGCGCTGAGCGAAGGGTCGTCGGCCAGTCGAACTGCCAATGACCTCTGTTCCCCACAGTCCAAGCCAGACGAGGCCCCGCAGGCTGCCAGCACGCCAGCATGCAGCATCAGCGTAGCGCCGACGCATGCCAAGCGCTTCATGAAATGATCAACCCTCCGGACTGGAGCCGTCGAGGTGATTTTCGCGCAGAAGCTCGTAGCAGCGGTTACACACCCATTTGTGCGTCATAGACTTCCCATACGGAGTAGTAGCGTCGGGCCCAGTCCTCAGCACCGCGACCCCAGTAGTTGTTGTGACGGTCAACCTTGGTGTCGTATTTCTGCTCGTCCGTCTGCGGCCTCACCTTGCACTCGTGGGCCTCGTTCCACAGATCAGTCGGTCTTTTGCCCCATGGAGAAGGAAAGCATGGCCGACCAATGCAGGGCCGATAGGCGTTCTACTTTCCTCCATCTGGGTATCTCTCGTTCGCCTTAAGCGCCGCCCAAGCGCTCACCGAGAAACAGCTTCCCCGGCGGCCGTCGAGCTTCAGGAAACAGGCGCAAGACATCATGGCGAGCCTCGTGGTCGTTCATCGGAGCAGAATGACACCCTCTGGACCCGGCACGCATCCGGATCTGCCGCCGACCGAGCGTTCGCACGTTTGTGTAGGTCCAGTACCGCGACCGCACTTCCCAGCGAGACGATCGCCGTGCGTACCTGAACGACGTTGTCGGACCCTACACTTCATGATCATGACAGTCGAGGTGGTGCTCGGTGAGGTGACGTGCCCGTCCGGTCAGTTGGTGGTCATGGACGGTGGTTACCTCGAACTGTGGTCCGGCGACCAGGCGCCGGACAACGAGGAGCGCCCGGCAACCGACTTTGCGATCGTGGGTCCGGACGCCGAGGCCGCGGCGGAATCCTTTGACCGGCAGACCGGAACCCGGCTGTACGACATACCCGCCCACGCCGTCGCCGAGTTCACCGCTACGTTCGACAAACACTGCCGCGAGCAGGAGCACGATGCGCGCCTGCGTGAGTTCGAGCAGCAGGTCCCGCACCGTGAACGGGTCCGGCACGCGGTCGCGGCCCGGGAACCCGGATTCATCGTCATGGGCGTTCCGGTGCTGCCGATCGAGGTGCCAGCTGATCGCGCGCTGCGTGTCACCGCGGTCCCCGGTGCGTACGGCTCGCAGTCCATGCGGATTGAGTTCAGTGACGCGGCGGTGGCCGATTCATGGGTGTTCGGGGAGCTGGGAGTCGACCACGCGCGGTTCGTCTTCGCCGACGCGGACGCGCTGAGCTCGTGGGAGCACTTCAGGCCGCTGGATGGGCTGGCTGATCTGGTCCTCTGGGGCCGCGATCAGGAGCAGGTCGCTGACGAGTTCGGCGCGCCACGGCTTGGCGACTCCGTCGGCGTCGAGTACGGGTGGGTGGATCTGCCCGTCGAGGAGGCGTACCAGCGCGGGCTGGCCATCGAGACGCGGCGGAACAAACCCGGCGGGCCGAAATTCGCGTTCGACTTTCGACCGCACTCGCATTACTGGCAGGTGATGCGTCTCGTAAGGGCCTCCGACCAGGAGGCCGGCGTGATTCAGGTCGCAGGCGCGGACATCCTGATGGCGATGACCTCAGTCGGCGACGGCTTCTTCCCCGTCCACTTGGACGTGGATGTCGATGGCCTGCCAATCGCCCTGCGCATCGACATCGCCCGCGAGGACTGATCCCACTTCATAGGCCACTATTCCTCGGATTCGCGCGTGCTGCCCCGCACATCGCATCCGGCCCCGCTGCATGGCTCGACAGCGTGACGACGCATCGACTGTCCCGCACGGTTTCGTTAACTCACACGCCGCAGAGCAGGTGCGTCGGCCAGGATCCGACCATCATGCTGGGTAGCGGCCTGTCTTGTCACCCGAGCGCCGGATTTGCCGAGATGAGCGCGTTGGCTCGGGGTGTCGGCTGGCCCGCAAGGCGCCGTGGGTCGTGTACGGCGGTCAGTGGGCGAGTGGTATCGAGGGCGACGCTTGACGGGCGACGTTACGCCCGAAAGCCGTAATGCCGTCGCCTCACGTCGCGGATGCCGCCGCGGTGGGGAGGTGCAATCCGAGGCGTCTCTGCTGCGTATGCGACACTTCCCCGCCGCGAACGGTGAGGTGCCGCGCCGGCAGCCGGTGCGAGAGAAGCGGTCGAACGGGTTGGGGGTAGCGGTGCGGACACGTACAGCGTTGCGCTGGCCGGCCTTGGCGGCGGCGCTGGCGAGCGTACTTGTCGCGGCAGGCTCGGCGCCTGCGGGCGCCGAACCGGACAACGATGCAGCCCTGTACGCGCAATGCCGCCAAGGCATGCAGGACATCGCCGAGGAGCACTCCGGCACGGAGCACGTCTCGATCGCGGTGGTGTGTAAGAGGTCGGACGGCACCGTCGTGGATCCGAAGCTGTGGATGCCGGCCGCCCCCGTCCCGCCCGCACCGACGCCTGTGAGCACCGGAGACCAATTCGGTTGCATCACCGGCCCCGGACGTCCGGTGATCGGCACGGCCCTGGCCACCGCGCGGGCGACAGCCGGTGAAGGCGAGACGCTCATCTACGAACACGGGCCGCTCGACGGCAGCGAGACCATCAGCTCGTCCGGATCCGCTGTGCACGAGTTCGGTCTGGGTGACCTGGTGCCGGGCGGCAACTACCGCTGGCGGGCCCGAGTCGACGCCGACGAGCAGGCCGGCGATGTCTTCTGGAGCCCGGACGACGACGAGCTGGGCTGGTCACCCTGGTGCGAGTTCACCGTGTCCGCGGACGCCGTCGACTACCGCAAGCTGGGTGACGTCAGCCTGGAGGCGTTGAACGAGCTGGGCCTGCGACCCGACCGCAAGTACACGGTCACCCTGTGCGGCCGCCAGCGGCGCCTGCTGCGCGCGGGCACCGACATCGGCCCGATCGGCGCCAGGATGACGCTGACCGGGCCGCGTTGGACCGGCCTGCTGCTGCAGCTGACCGGATCGGCCTTCCTCGCGGACGAGGCTGCCCTCGAAACCAACGAGGGGGACCCGCTACCGCCGGACGGCACCGCCTACCGCAGGCTGGTGGACGCGATCTCCGTCAAGCTGGGCGGCCCCCGCCACCCCGATTTCGGGTAGAGGTCGCGGAAGCCAACAGGCCCAGATCAGCCGGCAGCGCCTGGTGGACCCGGTGAGCAGGGCCGTTCGCCCGCATCGGCTGCGCGCCGGGGTGGGCGGGTGCGGGCCTGGGCGAGCATCCCCGAGCTGAAGTCGACGCCGACGGTGAAGCAGGCAGAGGGATCGAGAGCGAACACGCGGTTACTGCGATGGAGCATTCCGCCGCCACTGACGTATAACACACCCGGTAATCGAATCCACCAGCCGCAGCCGCCGCAGCACGCTCATAGCGCGAGACGGGCGGACCGGAGCAGCAGTCGTTGGCAATCCCGACCCTGAGCCGGCGTTCTGCGCAGGATCGGCACTCCGATGACCGGATCTGCCGCGATCCGCGCGCCTCGGTGCGGATTCACGGCAGGTAGCCCTGGCCGGCCGGAGGCTTCTCCCGGATGCCGGGTCGGAGATTCTGCCCGCCGGAGGCGCTGTTCAACCGGTCTGGTCTGCGCCAGCCTTGTGAAGTGCCGCGTTGGCGCGGAATCGGATACGCCCGCAGGTCTCTCGGTCGTTCTCGTCAGTGGCGTCCGTGCAGGTACAGCGCGACGCTAACCACCGAAGGTCTTCCGGACTTAGCCACAACGCGATGCGGCCAAGGCCGACCTCGCGTTCGGGGTCGGTGGGCGTCGGCCGTGTCGACATACGGAAAGGATAGGCGGCGGATCTTGGCTTCTAGCCCTGTTCGGCGCCTAGGGTAGGCCCCCCATCCACTTCGCTGACGGCTTACCCGCACGGATCTGCCGCAAGTTGCGCGCTACGGATCGTCGCGGCCCAACCACTGCGGCCGACGTGTGCTAGTGCTGAGACCGGGCACCGGCGACGGTGGTTGGCTCGTCGGCGGCCATGTGACCAGACGTGATCTACTGCCGGTATGAAGCGTCGGTCGATTCTGATCCTGAGCGCGGTCATCGCCCTCGCCGGAATCAGCGCCGTGGCCGGCTGGCGGTGGTGGCACAACCGGCCACCCTATGGGCCGGACGTCCTGAACGCACAGGCGACACTTCAGCTCGTTGACCCGGCAACCGCCGACGCCGCGCTCAAACCGGTCAACGCGGCGACCGCCGGCGAAGGCGACCAGATTCTCCTCGGACGCGTCAGCTGGTCTTCACCGCCCAACCCGCAGAAGGGCGACTCCTTCCGGATCGTTCTGCTGGATAAGCGCAGTCACCTCATGCCCGGCTTCATCGCCGTGACCTCGGCCAGGCCCAACGACGTCAGCACCGGGCTGGACGGAACTCTCGACATCGCCCAGAAGCGCTACCCGTGGCTACAGGGCGTCGGCACGCGGGAGACCAATGGGTCGTACTGGACCTCGGGCAGTGCGATCTTCGTGGAATCGGTGAACGCCTCACCAGTGACATTCCAAACCGTGTTTCACCAGGCACGCCCCGAGACACCTCCCGAGCACCGGGTGGCCACGGCACCCGTATCAGTGGAAGACATGCTGGTCGCCCTGATCAGTGTGGGGCCCGACGGCCAGGTCTATTGGGCACACCGACTTCTGAACTGACGACTCCTGCCGGAATTAATCGGACGTCTGGCATGGTGACCGCATCTGCCGCGAGTCGCGTGCTCGACGGACAGCGCGCTCAGTCGCCGACGAACACCAGTTCGCCGTGCTCCTCGGCGCAGCGCTCGGCCATGGTGCGAAGCCGCATTAGCCCACGTTGCTCTGCGCCAGCCGTTGCTTGTGCGAGCAGCAGTTCCACCTCAACAACGAGTCGCTGCATCTGGCCTGCGCCGAAACGGGTCTCGCCATGCGGATCGATTTGACCGAACAGCCGAAGTGCGGGATTTCCCGAGAGACCAGCCGATCGAAGTCTCCGGCGGCATCGAAGAACCCGCCAGCGGGATCCGGTAGCCGTTGTACCTGCTTGTCGGCCACATGCAGCTCAACTTGAATACCTGTCGGGGTACTCGCGTCAGTGGCTCTGGCATGATTTTCGTAGCGGAAGATCGTTAGTGAGCTGCGGCGGTGCGTCGCCGTAGGTGTGCGATGAGGACGACTCGTTGGCGTAGGAGCGGGATTTTCGCCCGGCCGGCCATGAGTCTCTTTTGGAGTTTC
>NZ_JADQTO010000068.1 GCF_015704865.1 Actinoplanes aureus
CAACGACTACAGCCGCGAGGTGAGGCAACACCGCAGCAAGATCAGAAGAACGCACGGCGGCCGACCATACACAGTGGATCAGAAGACGCCAGGGTCAGTCTCGGGTCACGAAAAGTGGGTCAGATCCAGATCCACTCTTCAGGAAGCGGCGACACCGTCGACACCCATCGTCGGCTCGAGGGAGAGGCAAGCACATGGGCCAGGTCATCATCGGCGTAGACCCGCACAAGCGTTCCGCGACCGTCGAGGTCATCGACCAGCGCGAGCGCGTGCTCGGCAAGGGCCGATACAGCACGGACACCGATGGCTACCGGGCCATGCTGACCGCCGGTCGTACGCATCCCGACCGGATGTGGGCGGTCGAGGGCTGCAACGGCATCGGCCGGCACGTCGCCCAGCGTCTGCTCGCCGACGGCGAAACCGTCCTGGACGTGCCCGCGAAGCTGTCCGCCCGGGCCCGGGTGTTCGCCACCGGACAGGGCCGCAAGACCGACCCGGTCGACGCGCACAGTGTCGCGGTGGCCGCGCTGCGCACCCCAGGCCTGCGCCGAGTCGAGATCGATGACACCACGGTCGCGTTGCGGTTGCTCGTCGACCGCCGTGACCAGCTCGGTCGGGCCCGCACCGAGCTGGTTTCCCGGCTGCATCACCTGCTGCTTGAACTGGTGCCTGGCGGCGCGAAGAAGGACCTGTCCGCCCAGCAGGCCCGGGCCCTGCTCAACACCGTGCGGCCGCGGGACGTGGTCGGCAAGACCCGCCGCTGGCTGGCCTCC
Source organism: Actinoplanes aureus (assembly GCF_015704865.1). GTDB lineage: Bacteria > Actinomycetota > Actinomycetes > Mycobacteriales > Micromonosporaceae > Actinoplanes > Actinoplanes aureus. The sequence goes on from NZ_JADQTO010000068.1 coordinate 774, forward strand.
GAGCTGATCCACGAGCTGGTCGTCATCGACAAGAAGATCAAGGTCGCGAAGCAGGAGCTCACCGACCTGGTCGCCGCCACAGGCAGCGGTCTGATGAACCTGCACGGCATCGGCTCGTCCGGTGCCGCCCGGCTGCTCGGCGACATCGGTGACATCGCCCGCTTCCCAAGCCGTGCCCACTTCGCCTCGTGGAATGGCACCGCACCCATCGACGCGTCCTCCGGTAATCAGGACCGGCACCGGCTGTCGCGTGCCGGCAACCGGCGCATCAACCGGGCGCTGCACATCATGGCCATCGTCCAGCTGCGTCACGACACCGAAGGGCGCCGCTACTACCGGCGCAAACTCGCCGCCGGCAAGACCTCGATGGAAGCGCTGCGCGCGTTGAAACGCCGCCTGTCCGACCTCGTCTACCGGCAGATGCTCGCCGACACCGAGCAGGCCGGGACGGGCCCGGGAGGACACGTGGGGGCGACTCTGACATCCAGCGCGGCCGACCCAAACCCCAAGATCGACACTTCGGAGAAGTCACTTCCCGGACCCGCCGCAACCCACCCTAAAACACCAACCCTCATCGGGGGTTGATGGCATGAAGGAGCGGGGCCTCGCTCCGCGTGACTCCCGGCGGGATGCTCGGGGTGCTCACGTCAATCGACGAAGGAGGCCCCTGTGTCAGCAGCGTACGACGAACAGCAATACGTCGGTATCGATCTGCATCGGCGCCGGTCGGTGATCGTGCGGATGGACCAGGCCGGGCGGCAGCTCGGCAGTAAGCGTATCGACAACGACCCGATGGCCTTGACGGCGGAGCTTGCGCAGGCCGGAGAAGATCCACAGGTGGTGCTGGAAGCCACCTACGGCTGGTATTGGGCCGTCGACGTGCTGCACGACGCCGGGGCCCGGGTGCACCTGGCGCACCCGCTCGGGGTGAAGGGGTTCGCCTACCGGCGGGTGAAGAACGACATGCGTGACGCCGCCGATTTGGCGGACCTGCTGCGGATGGGCCGGCTGCCCGAGGCCTGGATCGCCCCGCCGCCGGTGCGCGAACTGCGGGAGCTGGTGCGGCACCGGGCGAAGCTGGTGGCCTGGCGCAGCGGGCTGAAAGCGTCGATCCATGCGGTCCTGGCCAAGCAGGGACTGCGGCCGGCCGTGACGGATCTGTTCGGGGTCGCCGGGCGCGGATGGCTGACCGCGGCGCCGGTGGAGGCGGCGTATCGGCTGCGGGTCAACGCCCTGCTGCGGCTGATCGACGCCATCGACTTCGAGATCCGCGCGGTCGGCGGGCCGCTGCGTCGCCCTGGCCGGCCACGCCGGGTTCACCGCAGTGCAGCAGGTCCCCGGCGTCGGCCCGGTGCTGGCCGCGATCTTCGTCGACGAGATCGGCGACGTCACCCGGTTCGCCACACCCGCGCATCTAAGTTCCTGGGCCGGGCTGACGCCCAAACATCGCGAGTCTGACACGGTCGTACACCGCGGGCCGAACACCAAGCAAGGCTCTGCGCTGGTGCGCTGGGCCGCCGTGGAAGCCGCTCAGGGCGCCCGCAACGCCGACTGGCTGACCGAGACGCGCACCCGGATCGCGGAACGACGCGGCCGCAACATCGCCACCGTCGCGGTGGCCCGCAAGCTGCTCACCTTCGTCTACTACGGCCTGCGCGACGGGCACATTCGTGCTCTCGAGCAGGCCAAGGCTGCGTGAGCAGGCTCGGACGTGACCGGACGCGGGTCGTTCTGTGTCTGACCCCCGTCGGCCGGCGGCGTGGTCGCGGTCTTGATTGACCCCGCCCGGTCACGGTCGTAGATCACCATGCCGAACCACAGGGCGAATGGATGACCGGCAGCCGAGCCTCGGCCTGCCCTCCGGACATCACCGGAACCTGGCGAACACGACCAACCCATACCCAGCAACTCCACTGACACCGGGGTGGCGGAACCTCGCATGCGCAGCGCGACCTACCGCCGCCGCAAAGCCCCCCAAAACCCCTACTTGACCGGCCCCGCTCCTTCATGGATGACACAGAGGGGTGCCAGATCCGTGCAACGCTGGATCATATAGGTCGTCGCGATCAGCAGACTGACTTTGGCCGATAGATAGTCGGCCGTCGAACTCTGCCTGCGTGGTGGGGCCTCGATCACCGTGAGGTTTGTGAGACCCCGAGTATCCCGCCGGGAGTCACGAGGAGCGAGGCCCCGCTTCTTCACGCCATCGGGGTTCGGCTGGACATGGAGATCGTGGACGGGTACGACAGCACAGGCGAGGCTCCCGGTCGGGGCATCAGGTTTGGTCGACTGCTGGCTTTACCTGGAGCCCTCTCATCAAATTTCCGGGCACGCCGCACCTGTCCTGAGCTGCAAGATCAGCTCGGAAAAGCTAAGCATGAAGGGTCGTGACCCACTTACGCAGGTCACGACCCCTCAACCAAAGCGGCACCCAGCCAACCAGGCCTTACTCAGCAGACTCGACTTGAGGGACCTCGTTGCCGCGCTCATCAACGACCGACCGGCCTCCCACGGGCTGCTTTAGTCGGCCAACGGCCTCCTTGGCGATACCAAGGTCTGGTTGTACACCATCCGCCGCCTCGTAAAGCACTCTTATTCTTATCTGCGTTGAGCCTTCCTCTATAATCTCAATATGTCCAGGTGAATCACTCGGCCCCTGTATGTAGGTGATGGTTATGTCGTTGTCTCCGGGTCCGGGCCGGAAGCTTTCCAGGTCGGCAGAGGTTTCGCCGTCGCTGCATCCAGACAACGTCAATGCAAGCGCCACGGCAACTGCACTAGACGCAAATTTTATTGCTTTCACCTCGTTTCCAAGTGCCCCGGAAATCCAAAATACGCGTCTCGAATGTCGGTGAATATCTCAAGGCATTTGTCCAACGCGCCGGCGTAGTGATCATCTCCGCCACCGCCATTACTGCCATGGTGGATGCCCTTGGCGACCACACTTCCATCGGAATTGACGGTGTACACCGGACCGCCGGAGTCACCCGGGCGAGTACACCATCCCTTCTTCTTTTCGCTCACGACTACATTCCGAAGCCATTTGCCGTCACTGTTCACCGTTGCTCCGGTTGACTTGACTTTCCAGCCACAGATCTCGCCACCGTAGGAACCGCCTGTACAGTATTGGTCGCCCGGCTGAGCCCTTCGGTGCCACATCGCCCGAACTGTGTAGCGGGCACTACTACTGCTCACGCCGCGGTAAATATACGGGTAGATTTTTCCGGACGGCACTCGAATGAGTGACATATCCCCCCGGTACACTTTCTGTTGCGGAAGGTATTCTGTTCCTCGAGGACCGTAGTTTTCACTCATAATTGAGCCTAGCGCATCGCCGGAATTGGTTTGTACGGCTTGGCCACTCACAGCGGCGCAGTGGCCCGCCGTTAGCATCCCTGATCTGCTGGCATCTATCTTCCATGAGAAAGCGTTGGTGCACTTTCCGCTCAGGCCAGGAAATTTGATTCGCGCTCCACCGGTGAAGGGTGATTCGTCGGCTAGGCGGCCCGTTTCGGCTTCAGATTCTGGATTCGCTTCCCTCACGAGTTGCACTTTATCGCCGAACATTTCCTCCAGTGCTTGCGCGGCAGGACTCGTGATGTCGGTCATCGTAACCGCGACTCGCCCGGTCTCCCGGTCCACTTCTGTCATCCAGATATCCGCGGAGGCCAGCGACGCGTTGTTCTCCACCGCGTTGTGCAGTTGTTCTCGCAGGCGCTCGGTTTCGGCGCGGCTGACTGTAGTAATGGCGGTGTCCATTTCGACACCCTCAACCTTTTCCTGCCCGAGGATTGCCGCTTCCTCGGCTGTGTTCTCCTCAGGATCCGAGCCGGAGGTCGGATCGGGCTCGAGCGTTCCGTTCTCGAGCGCCTCAGCCTTCTGCTCTCCCGCGGCTGTCACCACGTCGACGACGACTGCCGAGCCTTCCACTGTCGCGTAGCCGAATTCTTCCGGGTTGCCTTCGGCAAGCTCATCGTAGACACCGAGCGCGTCTCGGAGGTCCTCCGGAACCGGCTCGTTAACGTCGTCAGCAGCGACGATAACGACACCCTTGTTAACGGTGAATTCGCACCACGCCGTCCAAGGTCCGGAGCTGCCGCCGGTGGCGCCACGTGTGCGCCACCGATATAATCCGCCATCAGCTAGTTTGCCGGCAGGCACCACTGCTGTGAAAACAGTGCCCGAGGCCTGCGGTGCGGAGGTCGACGTGAACAAGGCTTCCCCGCCCAGCTGGGTGAGCTCAAACTCAGCATGCGCCTGAGCGCCAGCGGGAGCATTAATCTCGACGTGCAGGGCCGGCGTGATGTTGTCGGTCGTCGGGCGGTCTTCTCCACTGACGCAAGAGGAACCCTCGTCGATCGACGGGTTACTAGCTGTCACGTCGAAGGTGAAGCTCACCTCCACGAAGGGCACTCTCGACGCATCGGTGTAGTTACGCGACCAGAACTGCTTGTACTGGCTGTAGTCGGTCTCGTCAGTTGCGCGCAAACCCATAGTCGCTGTGCTGACGTTGTCGGTTGCAGCGCGCCGGAAGAAGCTAGTCGCCTCCGCGGTCACCGTGGTGTCGTAACAGCTAGTCTCGGTTGACGTAGACTCCTGGTGGAGCCATTGTGGTTGGTTGTCCCACGCGGTGTCGGCCGAAATAGAGCCTGTAGTCCAGAGTTCCCACGGAACCGATTCGCACGTACTCGACCACGGATTCGTGAAGTGCGCCGTTGCAGACTTTACATAGGAGCCGCGCAATGCGGTCGTATCCCAGGACACGAAGGACCGGAACGATAGCGTGTCGTCGTACGTGCCCAAGAACAACGAGTCCGCATCTGGCCAGCCATAGGGATAGTTCTTAACAACCGTGGTGCTATTGATAGTGGTGAGCCGGTCAACCTCTGGGTCAATTGTCACTGGGTAAACCGTGTTGCGGTCAGCCAGCCATTTCTGGTCGGGTTTGAGGTTGAGCATTACGCCGGCGGCTCGTCCGGATGTCGGCGCCGTGCTGGTGACGTCCACCGCGATCTGGCGAGGCACCGGCGGCCGGTTCCGCCCATCCGACCGCGCGTCCCACATCATGGGTGTCGGGATGTCGGCCACCTGTCGACCGTTCGCATCTCGAACGCGAATCTGGCCTCGCTTGTCCTCCGTAGCGGCCCGGACGCCCGCTCCGCTTATTGGCAAGGAAATTTCCTTGACGTACCGCGCAGCAGCCGTAGCGGACTTCACCACCGCGAATTGTTCAAAACCGGTCGAAGTCGCCTGGACAACGAGGTCAACGCCGGGAAATACCTCGGCGTAGGTGGCTTTGCTGCCGTCAAGGTCCGGTTCTGGCAGTGCGCCGTTCCAGCCCATCGCCACCCGCTCTGCCCCTGTTCCCAGAGACGCCAGGTCGCCTGAGGCTGCAGAGCGTGCACCCGACATTCGCAAGCTGTCCGGGTGCGCAACCGGCGCCACCGACCCGTCGGCCATGCGGCGCAGCGTGAGGTCTACCGGCACCCAGGCCCCGTCTCGGCGAAACCGTACTGCTTCGGTTGAAATAATTCCTGTAACATGGCCGTCTGGCGTGGCGAAGTACTCCGCCCTTTCCGTGGCCATGTTCGTAATCGCCACACGCTGACCACTTTGCCTCGCGGCCGCAAGTGCTGAGGCCGCGTCAGGTCTGGCGAGTTCGGAGATTCCCAAAGGGCCTTTTCCATGCGCAGGCACCACGGTGGCGAGCGTTACCGTCATCGTCAGGCTGGTCGCGGCAGCCAAGCCGCTGAATGCCCACCTACGGACGGCGTGGTGCATGCGGGCCGTCCCGGCCTTACTTTCCATTGAGCTGGTCCCGTCCTAGTTGATCTTGCGCGATCACGGTATGGTTGCTGCCTTCAATGACATAGGGATCAATCTCCGGAAGTTTGCGCCAAACAGTCCTGCGCGGTGACCCATATCGCGCTGTGACTAACTCCGGTTGGGCGCAGCATTCTGCCCATTCAGCGGATATGAACGTGCCGCGAGCCACCTACCAGCTCGTCGTAGTTACCAACGGCATGGCGTGCATCACCCTGCGGCGCGAGCGAGGACGCTGGCGGTCAGACGAGCGCCCCGAGCGCACTGAATGCCCAGCCCGCTAGCCAGGTCTCGCTCTCGCAGCAAACCCTCTGTGTCCTCCATGAAGGAGTCGAGCCGGTCAACTGGTGGTTTCACGGTCTTCTGTCCCGGTGGCGGACGTGCCAGGGGCACGCGAGTCGCGCCTGCCTCGGTGGGGGCGGCGTTGATCGCAGTGGTGTGGGTACGTTCGCCAGGTGCCGGTGATAGCCGGAGGGCGGGCCGAGGCTCGGCTGCCGGTCATCCATCCGCGCCGCTGGTGGGGCATGGTGATCTACGACCGTGACCGGACGGGGTCAATGAAGACCACGACCAAGCCGCCGGCCGACGGGGGTCAGACGCAGAACGGCCCGCTTCCGGTTACGTTCGAGCCTGCTCACGCCGCCGCGGCCTTCTCGAGGGCACGGAGGTGCCCGGTCGCGCAGGCCGTAGTACACGAGAGTGGGCAGATTGCGGGCCACCGCGATGGTGGCGATGTTGCGGCCGCGCCGTTCCGCGATCCGGGCACGTGTCTCGGTCAGCCAGTCGGCGTTGTGGCGCCTTGGCGGCTTCGTCGGCGGCCCAGCGCACCAGCGTGGAGCTTGCTTGGTGATCCGCCCGCGGTGCACGACGGCGTCGGATTCGCGGTGCTTGGGCGTCAGCTCGGCCCATGAGCTGAGCTCAGCTACGCGGGCGTGGCGAACCGGGTGACGTCACCGATCTCGGCGACGAAGATCGCCGCCAGGGTGGGGCCGACGGGCGTGACCGCCTGGTGGATCAACTCCGACGGGTGCTTGGCGGTGTGAGGGTCAATCGTGGATCGCCCAAGCGTGTCTCGGGTTTGCGGTCTTTGGTGTTGTCCCGTGCGCCGCTCCGCCCTACGACAGAGCGGCGGCCTTCGCTCCAGGCCATCAACAACCGTTGACAACACCGGCGGACGCCGAGTCGACAGTGGGATCGGCTCCGCACGTAAGGATCTGTAGACAGAGACGAGCCGACGCATCGGGGAAGCCGCGGTCGTCATATCACCGCTGTCCTGGCGCGATCGCTGAGCGATGCCGATGCGCGCTACCCGGCGACGGTGAGGGCTCGGTGTACCACCGCGCTCTGTTCGGCGTCGAGCAGATGGGCCGTGCGGCCAGCAGCGAGGGCGTACAGATCGATCGCGGCCCTGGTCGCGGCCGGCGCACTGACCGGGACGACGCCCAGCGCGCGGTCCTGCGCCGCCTCCGCTTGCGGTGACTTAGCGTAGTCGACGGTTGCTCGCGGCCTGTCCCCGCAGATGTGCCGACGTCAATGGCTGCTGTGTGCTTCGTGGCGTACGCGGCTCTGCAGTTCAAGGGCTCTGGCAAGATTTTCGTAGCGGAAGATCACTTGAACGGGGAATGGTGAGGAATGCCGTCTTCGAGCGATCCTGCCGATATGTGGTGTTGAACTCGCTGACCTCCTGCCCCACCTGGCACCGGTC
>NZ_JADQTO010000069.1 GCF_015704865.1 Actinoplanes aureus
GTCGCCGTCGGCGAGGGCGGTGGCGAGCGGTTTGAGGAGGACGGCGCCGCAGCCCTCGCCGCGGACGTAGCCGTCGGCGGCGGCGTCGAACACTTTGCACCGCCCGTCCGGCGCCAGCATCCCGGCCCGGCTGAACGACAGGGTCGTCAACGGGCTGAGAATCACGTTCACCCCACCGGCGATGGCGGCGCTGCACTCCCCGCGCTGGATGCTGGTGACCGCGCGGTGCACCGCGACCAGCGAGGCGGAGCAGGCGGTGTCCACCGGCTCGCTCGGGCCGTGCAGGTCCAGCAGGAACGACACCCGGTTCGCCAGCATGGCGTGCGCCATCCCGGTGGAGGTGTGCGCCTGGATGTCGCCGGCCGCGTTCCTGAGCAGCTCCGCGTAGTCCATGCCGCTCACGCCGACGAACAGGCCGGTGTCGGTGCCGGCCAGATCCGAGGCCCGGTAGCCGGCGTCCTCGATGGTGCGCCAGACGGTCTCCAGGAAGATCCGCTGCTGCGGGTCCATCAACTCCGCCTCGGCCGCCGAGATGCCGAAGAACCGCGGGTCGAACCGGTCCACCTCGGAGAGGAAGGATCCCCAGCGCAGGCCGTCAGCCTCCCAGCGCCGCCAGTCCCAGCGGTCGGCCGGCACCTCGCCGACCAGGTCGCGGCCGGCGGCCAGATCGGCGAAGAACCCCTCCGCGTCCGCCGAACCCGGGAACACCCCGGCAAGACCCACGATCGCGACCGCATCGCCGGGCACCACTACCGGCACCGGCTCCGGCGGCTTCCGTTCGACCACGGTGACCGGCTGTGGGACCGGGGCGGGCGTGGCCCCGTAGTGCTCGGTCAGGCGGTCGGCGTGGTTCGCCACGATCTGCTCGGCGAGGGCGGCCAGTGTCGAATGTTCGAAGAACACCGACGGCAGCAGTTCCAGGCCGAGTTGCCCGTTGAGGACGTTGGCCAGCTCGGTGAAGGAGACCGAGTCGAAGCCGAAGTCGCTGAGGTCCGCCTCGATCTCCAGGTCGCTCGCCCGCATGCCGAGGACCGAGGCGGCGGCGCGGGCCACATCCCGGCGCACGGAGGAGAGCACCTGATCGGCGACGGGCGCCGTCTGCTTCGCCGGGACGACGGGGTTCAGCCAGCGGCTCAGCCGGTCGGGGTCGCCGCAGAGCTCGATCACCTGGGACTCCTCGCCGGCCATCGCCCGGCGCAGGATGTCCAGCCCGGTCCCGGTGGGCAGCGGGATGAGCCCCGTGGACCGTTCCATCGCCTGCCGGGCGCTCTCCTCGATGCGCATGCCGCCGTCCGCCCAGTACGGCCACGCGATCGACACACCGCGCCCCGCCCGCCGCCGCAGGAACTCGTCCAAGAACCGGTTCGCGTACGCGTAATCACACTGCCCCGCGTTGCCGGCCAGTCCCGCCACCGACGAGAACCCGACGAACAGCTTCAGACCGTCGGCAGTGGTCGCCTCGTCAAGCCACACCGCACCCCACACCTTCGGCGCTACGACCGACCGGAACTGCTCGACCGACTTGTCGCGGGCCCATCCGTCGCCGGTCACCCCGGCGGCATGGATCACCGCGTCCACCCGGCCGAACCGCTCACGCACCTGCGCGACCGCCGCGTGAACCTGCGAACGCTCCGAGACGTCGGCCCGCGCGTACATCACCGACTCGCCATGGCCCGCCAGCCATTGCCGGGCCGCCGCGTCCGGCTCCGAACGACCCAGCAGCCCGGCCCGGGCGCCACATCGCCGCACCAGGAAGTCCGTGACCAGCCGGCCCAGCCCGCCCAGGCCCCCGGAGATCACCACCACGTCACCGGGCGACACGGCCGGAGCACCGGCCACAGCCGGCACCTGCCGATATCCCAGCACCTCCCGGACGGTGCCGTCGGTGCGTACTTCGATCGCGTCGTCCTCCCCGGCGATCTCCGGCCACAAGGCCGCCGCCAGCGCCGGCCCGCGCAACCCACCCACACCGACCACCCGCAGGCGCAACCAGCCGCACTCCATGCCGATCGAGCGCGCGAACCCGCCAAGGCTGTCGCCGGCGAGCGTCCCCGGATGCGCCACCACGACGCGGACCGTCGTTTCCACCTTTGTCCGCGCCACGGCACTCACCAGTGCCAGCAGCGTGTGCACCGGGCGGTGAGGGTCGTCGGTCACTTCCCAGGCGTGAACGATGGTGTCCGGCACGCCGCGGGCGCGGAGCCGTTCCCAGAGCCGCGCCATGTCGCCGGGGTCGTCGCCCACCTGGAAGTCGCCGTTGGGCAGTTCGGCGAAGGCCGCCCCGGTGGTCACCTTGGTGATGCGCTCCGCCGTCCACGGCGGAATCACCTCGTCGGAAATCACCACCACGTGTCGGACCGGGCGGTTCCCGGGCGGTAGAGGCGCGGGGGTCCACTGCTGCTCGAACCGTACGGTCGGAACCTCGGCGGCGGGCGCCGGCAGGCCTCGCAGCGTCAGGCCGTGCACCACGACGAGACGGCGACCGTCCGGGTCGGTGACGGTGATGTCGAAAGCGGCCGTTCCGTCGTCCGGCCGGCGGCCGCCGGACCAGGTGGCTATCGCGAAGCAGTGCACCGGCAGCGGGCCGAGCACCTCGACGCGGCGCACCGCAAACGGCACGTACAGGGGCGCGGGGTCGCCCGGTACGCCGTCCGGGAGCAGGCCGGTGACGGATTGGAAGGCGGCGTCGAGCAGCCCGGGGTGCATGACCCAGTGGCCGGCGTCGGCGAGGTGAAGCTCGGCGACGGCCTCTCCGGCGCCGCTGTGCAGGTTCTGGACGGCCCGGTAGAGCGGCCCGTAATGGAGGCCGGCCGTTTCGAAGGCGCGGTACGCGGACGTACCGTCCCGGCGTTTGTCGCAGCGCGCGACAACCGCCGCCAGGTCCACCGGCGCGGTGTCACCCGTCGCGTCCCCGAACAGCACACGCCCCTGGCTGAACTTCGTGCCCTCCGCGTCGCGGACGACGAACCCGGCATGGTCCGGGCCGGCGGTGAGTTCGACCGTGATGCGCTGCTCGGCCCCCGCGGCCGGCCGGACCCACACCACGTCGGTGAGGGCGGCGACCCGCTCGTCCGGGCGGGACCGGGCGGCGGCCTCGCGGGCCAGTTCCAGCTGGGCCGCGCCGGGCAGGACGGGCACGTCTTGGACCACGTGGTCGGCCAGGACCGCATCGGCCGGCGTGAGCCGCACCGTGAAGGGCTGCGAACCGGACGGGGGCGTGTGGGTGTGCTCCTCCGGCAGCCAGTACCGATCCGGGCTGAAGGGGTAGGCGGGCAGCTCGGCCAGCGGCGGCCGGTCGGCCGGCCAGGCCGTCGCCCACTCCACGGCGGCCCCGGCCGTCCACGCCTGTGCCCACTGCTCCCAGGTCTGCCGGTCGGCGTCCGGGTGAGTGGTCACCGGCTGCGGCGTGCTTCCGGCCGGCACCGCGCCGGTCCAGCACGGTTGCTCCGGGCTGCCGCCGGTGGCCAGCACCTCCAGCGCGTCGACGGCCTCGTCGAGGTGCTCGGCCCAGAACGCGGCCCGGTGCTCGAAGGCCTCCCGGCCGGTCTGCAGCGTCCAGGCCACGTCCGTCAGATGCGGCCGGTCGCGGCGCAACGCCTGCGCCAGCCGGCCGCAGTGCACCCGCAACCGGTCGGCGCTGCGCGCCGACACCACCACCAGCCGGCCGCCCTCCGGCCGGATCGGCGCGGTGCCCGGCGGCGGCTCCTCGACCACCACGTGGGTGTTGCTGCCCGACATGCCGAACGAGCTGATGCCGGCGCGGCGCACCGAACCCGGCGCCGCGGGCCACGGCACGGTCGCGTTGTTGAGCACGAACGGCGAGCCGTCCAGGTCCAGGAACGGATTCGGCCGGTTCCAGCCGGGCATCGCCGGGATCGTTCCGTGCCGCAGCGACAGGATCGCCCGCATCACCCCGGCGAGGCCGGCGGCCGCCTCCAGGTGTCCCAGATTCGCCTTGACCGAGCCCAGGACACAAGCGCCCGGCCGGCCCTCGTCGCCGAACGCCGCCCGCAGCGCGCGAACCTCCACCGGGTCGCCCAGCAGGGTCCCGGTCCCGTGCGCCTCCAACAGGCCCAGCTCGCCCGGTGACACCCCGGCATCCGCCCAGGCGTCGCGCAACACCCGTGCCTGGGCCTCCGGTCGTGGTGCCGTCGGGCTGTTCGAGCGGCCGACGTGGTTGGTCGCGGACCCACGCACCACCGCCAAGACGCGGTCCCCGTCGGCCAGCGCCCGTTCCAGAGGCCGCAGCACCAGCACCGCGACACCCTCGCCCGGCACGTACCCGTCCGCGTCGGCGTCGAACGGGCGGCACCGCCCGGTCGGGGACAGCGCCTGCGCCTTCGCGGTGTAGACGTAGTGCAGAGGGCTCAGCAGCAGGTTGGCCCCGGCCACGACGGCGGTGTCGCACTCACCGGAGCGCAGCGCCCGCACCGCGAGGTGCAGCGCGGTCAGCGACGACGCGCACGCGTTGTCCACCGGCACGCTCGGGCCTTGCAGATCGAAGACGTACGACAGCCGGCCGGCCAACGCGGACGGTACGGCGGTGACCGCCTGGTAGTCCCGGATCGGCACCCGGGCACGCACGATCTCGTCCCAGTACTCGTGGAACGACACGCCGAGATAGACGCCGGTGCGGGTGCCGCGGATCCGGGACGCGTAGCCCGCGTCCTCGAACGCCTCGTAGGTCACCTCGAGCAGCTGCCGCAGCTGGGGGTCTAGCCACGTGGCCTCACGGGGAGCGATGCCGAAGAACTCCGCATCGAAGCGGTCGACGCCGGACAGGAAACTCCCCCACCGTGCGTAGGACCGGTCCGCGGCCGAGCGGTCCTCGTCGAACCACGCGCGCCAGTCCCACCGCTCCGGCGGCACCTCGCTCAGCACGTCGGCGCCGGACATCAGGTTGGCCCAGAGTGCGGCGAGGTTCTCGGCGCCGGCGAATCTGCCCGCCATGCCGACCACCGCGACCGCACCCGACAGCCGGTCCTTCCCGGCCACGGCCGGCGGCGGGGCCGCGGGCGGCGGCGAGGGGTCCGCGGCGGAAGTGGGCAACCGCGACCCCACCGCCGCCCCGTGCTCGGCCACGAAATACGCCGTCAGCTCGGCCAGGCTCTGGTGCTCGAAGAACAGCGTCGGATACAGCTCCAGCCCGAGATCGTCCTCTATGCGCCGGGTGAGGTCGATCAGGTCGCCGGACTGCACGCCCAGCTCCATGAAGTTCGTGGCGCGGTCCAGCGTCGCCGGGTCGGCGCCCAGGTGGGCGGCGACCAGACCGGCCAGGTACGCCTCGACGCGCCCATCCGCGGAACCCGGCGCGGGGAAGAGCTGGGCGTCACCGACGTGGCGGAAGGTGAAGCCGTCGACGGCGAGCAGCGGCCGGCCCGTCTCATCGGCGAGCACCAGGTCCATCGTGAGGGCGTGCGCGTCCGCCCGGCGTACGCGAGCCCGGCAGTAACACACCTCGGGCAGCGGCTCTCCGCCGTGCACGGCGGCGACGGCGGCCGGCACCCACATGCCGGGCCTGCCCGCCGGCAGGAGGATCTCGTCGTCCACGGCGGCGGCGCCGGTGATGAACGCGCCGTCGAGCAGCACAGGGTGCACGGCGAGCCCGGTCAGGGCGGCCCGCGCGTCGTCGGAGAGGCGGAGCCGGCCGATGCTCTCGCCGCCGCTCACCCACACCTCCTCCACGCAGCGCAGCGCCGGTTCGCGAGCCAGCAGCGGGTTGGCGGCGAGCTGTCCGGCGTCGCGGTGGTCCCCCGCCCGCGGTCCGGCGATGTCGAGCGCGGGCACCTCGGCGAGCCGGTCGCCGTCGCGCACTTCGGCCGTGACGCTGAGCCTGGACTCGTCTCCGGCCGAGTATCGGCTCTCGACGATCCGGCGCCCGTCCCGCTCTCGGACGGCGACGGTGACCTCGGCGGATGCTCCCGGCTCCAGGACCACGGGCTCGTGGAAGGTGAGCCCGCGCAGGTGGGCGCCGCGGGCCAGTTCCAGGGCGAGGGAGCAGTGGGTGACCCCGATCAGGACCTGGCGGCCGAAGACCTGGTGGGCCCGAAGGTACGGTTCGTCGTGCCGGAAGGTGCGTACGACGGTGTCCGCCGGCTTGTCGAGGAGCGCCTTGACCTCCTCGCGGGAGAGCCGCCCGGCCTGGAATTCGGCGAGCACGGCGCGGATGTCGGTGGTCATGCTGTGCCCCCTTCGGCATGCCCTTCTGGCCCTCGCCTGCCAGGCACTAGCGCAGGTGCGGCTGGGTGCCGCTCGGTGCAGGCGGTCATGCCCGCTCCTCGGTCAGGCGGCCGACCGCGGCCGCCGCGTGGTCCAGGTCGACGTGGCCGTCCCGCAGCCGGTCGAGGAGGTCGTCGATATCGTCCGGCGCAGCCGTGACGGTCTCGCCGAGCCGGTAGCGGCGGCGCCGGAACTCCGGCGGCGGCAACGGCACCCGCGTCCCGACCGGACCCTGATACTGCTGCACCACCACATGCGCATTGGTCCCGCCGAACCCGAACGCCGACACCCCCGCCCGCCGCGGCCCGCCACCGTCCTCCCACGACCGCGTCGAAGTCACCGGGAAGAACGGCGACTCGGCGAACCGGAACCGCGGATGCGGCCGTACACAATGCAACGTCGCCGGCAACATTCCCGACTCCACCGCCAGCACCGCCTTCATGAAGCCCACCACTCCCGCGGCCCGCATCAGATGCCCGAGGTTCGACTTCACCGACCCGATTCCACACCGGGCTCCGTCTGCCGGACCGAACACCCGCGACGCCGCCCGTACCTCAATGGGGTCTCCCAGCAGCGTGCCCGTGCCGTGCGCTTCGAGGTAGCCGATCGTCTCCGCGCCGACTCCGGCGTCCGTCAGCGCCGCACGCAGCACGGCTTCCTGCCCTTCCAGGCTGGGCACCGTGAGGCCCATCGTGCGGCCGTCGTTGTTCACCGCGCCGCCCAGCACCACACCCGCGATCCGATCCCCACCGGCCACCGCATCCGGAACCCGGCGGAGCAGCACCAGACCGCCGCCCTCACCCAGCACCAACCCGCGTGCGCCCTCGTCGAACACCGCGCACACCCCGTCCGGCGCCAGCGCACCCGCCTCGCTGAAGCCGACGTGCAGGTCCGACCCGATGATCAGCTCGACCCCGCCGGCGATGGCGAGATCGCACTCGCCGGCCCGCAGCGCCCGGCAGGCCGCGTGGATGGCCACCAGGGCCGACGAACACGCCGTGTCGATGGTCTGTGCCGGCCCGCGCAGGTCGAAGAAGTCCGCCACCCGGGCCGCCATCATGTTCGGAATGGCGCCCACCAGCGCGTTGCGCCGGCTTTCCGCCGGCAGGTCAGCCAGCCGCCCGCGAAGGTACGGGCTCTCCCCGCCGCCGATGAACACACCGGTACGGGTCCCCGCGACCTCCTCCGGCCGATACCCCGCTTCAGCGAACAACTCCGCCGCCAACTCCAGCACCAGCCGCTGATGCGGATCCATCACCACCGCATCAACATCCTCGATCCCGAAATAGCTGGGATCGAAGTCGAACACCCCGTCGACGAACCCGGCCCACTTCGAATACGACGAGTTCGGCCGCTCCCGCGACGGATCGAAGACCGCGTCCACATCCCAGCGATCCGCCGGCACCTCCGACACCAGATGCCGCCCGGCCAGCAGGTTCTCCCACAACGCCGGCACCGACGGCGAACCCGGAAAACGCCCCGCCATGCCCACCACCGCGACCGCATCGGCCGGCTGTGAGACGGTGGCCGCTGGCGGGGACGACGTTTCGCCGGACGGCGGAGCGGCCGTCCGCGCCAGGTGGCGCGCCAGGGCCGCGATCGAGGGATGTTCGTTGATCACGTTCGGCTCGACGATCCGGTCCAGCCGCGCTTCCAGCCGGGTCAGCAGCGTCATCATCAGGATCGAGTCGAGGCCGTAGCTGGACAGCTCCTCATCCGGGTCCAGCTCCGCCACGTCCACCTTCAGCACCTCGGCACAGACCTGAGCCACCTCGCCTTGCAGGTCCTCCGTCACCGGCGAAGAAGCGGGCACGGTCGCCGAGGCGGCCCAACCCCGTTGC
>NZ_JADQTO010000007.1 GCF_015704865.1 Actinoplanes aureus
CGCGTCGTTTTATGAGCTACCCGACCGCATTACGGCCACTGGTCATTGTTGCCCGGACCAGCATTGTTGCCCGCACCGCTGGGCAGGCCCTGGCCACCACCGGAGTGGGTGTGGCCAGGACCGCCCTGCCCGGGACCGCTGTGGCCCCCGCCCGGACCGCTGTGCTGTCCCGGAGTGCCCGGACCGCCCTGTCCCGGACCGCCGGGACCGCCCTGGCCGGGCCCGCCCGGGTGACCGTGTCCGGGACCGCCCGGACCGCCGTTGCCACCCGGCCAGGTGTTCCGCAGCACCGGCAGTGAAAGCACCGCCGTGCGCGTCATGGTGCGCGACCGCCAGCCGCACTCGTCGTACGAGATGGTCGCCCACAGCCGCGTCACCCCGGTGCGCTGCGCGTACGGGGTAACGCGAATCCTCGAGAAATCGCCGCGTCCCGGCCGCAGCGTGTCGCCGCGGGAGAGCGACGTGGAGCGCCGGAAGCCCGGGTAGTCGACCTTCACCCGGTCGCCGCGCACACGCACCTCGACGTCGCAGACGCGCCGGTCGGTACGCCAGTGGATGGTGATCCAGCTGCTGGTGTTGGCCCGCACCTGCTGGAGCCAGTTGGAGACCGGCTGGGGGCCGCGAACGACCGCCGCGGCAGGAGCGGCCGCGGTAGCCGCCCCGATGCCCGCGGCCACCGTGGCCATGGCAACGATCGCTCCGATTCGCCGACTCTTCTGCATGGGGAATCCCTCCAGTCGCCTGATGTGTTCGTCGTCGCGATGACGCCTCCGACAAAACGGACAGTAGGACAATTCGGTGCGAATCGTCAGGTTTTCATGCGCGTTTCGGGACAAAAACCCTTTTCTGTACAAAATGTTTAGAACGGCTCGACCGAAAAGATGATGTTGACCCGCGCCGGCCGGTCGAGTGAACCCGCGGGAAACCGGGTAAACCACCGGGCATGACGCAGAAGAGGGAAACCGCACCGGAGGACCTCGGCGCCCCGGTGGCATATCTGGTCGTCAAGGACGGCACGCCCGTGTACGACCGCTCCGGCGAGTCGGTGGGCACGATCGAGCACGTCCTGGCCGACGAGCCGCAGGACGTGTTCCACGGCCTTCTGATCAAGACGAGTGACGGGCACCGGTTCGCCGGTGGCGATCAGGTCGACGGCCTCTTCGAGCACGGCGTGATCGTCAGCGAGCCGGCCGACAAGCTGGCGACGCCGAGCGCGGACTCACCGGCCGGCCTGGCCGGGAGTCGCAGCACCGGCTTGAAGCGGGCCTGGGACTGGCTGATCCAGCCCAAGTAGAACGAAACGAGCCCGGGCCGAGGCCCGGGCTCGTTCAAGAACAGCGAGGCTCAGCAGCCCCAGCGGAGCAGGCACGCGCCGAGGGACATGCCGCCGCCGAAACCGGCCAGCAGCACCAGCTCGCCGTCGCGGAGCGAGCCGTTCCGGGCCGCGTCGTCCAGGGTGACCGGGAGAGACGCGCTGCCGACGTTGCCGTACCACGGCAGGGTCAGATGGGTGTGCGCGTTCTGGAAGCCGGCCGCTTCCACCAGCTCCTGGAGCATGATGCCGTTGGCCTGGTGCGGGACGAAGTGATCGACGTCCTCGGCCTTCAGGTCGGCCCGGCGCAGCAGCGAGTCCAGCGCCGGCGGGACCGCCGTGGCGACGAAGTCGCGGACGCCCCGGCCGTTCATCCGGAAGTAGTGGTCGCCGTCGGCGACCGTCTCCGGGGAGGCCGGCAGGCGGCTGCCGCCACCCTTCACGTAGATCAGGTCGCTGGCCTCGCCCCGGGACGCCAGCTCCATGTCGATGATCCCGTAGCCCTCGGGCACCGCACCGACCACCGCGGCACCGGCACCGTCGCCGAAGAGCACGGCCGTACGCCGGTCGCCGAAGTCGAGGATCCGCGAGTAGATGTCCGAGGCGATCACCAGGACCAGCGCGCCCGGGTTCGTGGCGACCAGACCGTTCGCCACGTTGAGCGCGAAGACGAAGCCGGCGCACACCGCGTTGACGTCGAAGCAGGCGGCCCGGGTCGCTCCGATGACGTGCTGCACGAGGTTGGACGTGGGCGGCTGGGGCGAGTCACCGGTCGAGGTGGAGACGATGATGTAGTCGATCTCCGCCGCCGTGACGCCGGCCCGCTCCATCGCCGCCCGCGCCGCGTTCGCGGCCAGGTCGGACGCCGCCTCGTGCGGTGCCGCGAACCGCCGCTGCTCGATCAGCGTCTTGCGCGACACCCACTCCGGATCCGCGTCCGGCACCAGTTCCAGCAGGTCCACATTGCTCACGACCCGCGCCGGGAGGTAGGAACCCGTCCCGAGAATGCCGACCGCCACGCGTCTCCCCCGTTGTGCTCGGACGTTCAACTTTCACGTTTTTCGCCACCCGAACTTTATCGATCGAGGGCAACGACATGCGGATCGATCCACTGCCGGTTCGGCTGATAAAAGCCGGACAGTCCGGTAGGCGAGCCTCGGTCGGATCTCCGGCTTTCGTCTACTGTGAGGAACGGTCCCGATACGTCCAGGAACCACCGAGGGTCGAGCGACCCGGGCCCTGACCCGGAGCCTGCTGCTGGCCCGGCTGTTGTCCCTGGTACTGGCCCTGCTGACCGGGCTGCTGGCCCTGCGGACGCTGACCCCACAGCTGACCGGGCTGCGTACCGGCGGCCGGCGCGGGCCGCGAGTCCAGGCGCTGCGCGAGGTAGGCCGCGGCCACCCGGTCCTCCTCGGTCGGCGCCGCGGCGAGCGAGTAGACCATGCCGATGATGGCGAAGAGCACAGCGCCGCCGATCGGGACGAGCAGGCCGCTGGCGGTCGCGCCGTTGACCGATCCGAACGAGGGCTCGGACAGCACGGACATGGCGAACATGCCGGTGAAGTGCATGCCGTTGACCGCGACGCCCATGACCAGCGCCGAGACGAAGATGATGATCGGCTTGCGAACGACCAGGGTCAGCCAGAGCGCGACGCACGCCGCGACGACGGCGATCGCGATGGAGAGCGCGACCTCACGGCCGGCGTAGTGGATCTCGCCGTGCAACTCCATCGCCGCCATGCCGGTGTAGTGCATCGCCGCCACACCGAGGCCGGCCAGCGTGCCGCCGATCAGGATGCGGGTGCGTGGGGCGGCGCTGCCGAGCAGCGCGATGGCCAGGCCGACGCCGACGGCCACGAACGCGATCACCGCGCTGGCCACGGTGAGGCCGACGTTGTACCGGATCGGCGTGCCCTCGACCTTGAAGCCCATCATGGCGACGAAGTGCATGCTCCAGATGCCGGTCGCCCCGATCGCGATGGCCGCCAGGATCAGCCACCAGGTCCGCTCGCCGCCGGACTTGGCGGAGCGCAGCCGGACCGCGGAGGTGAGACCGAGGAGGGAACCGAGGACCGACAGAACGTAGCTGACCGCCGGGGTAACCCATCCGTAGTCAAAGTGATGGATCTCCGCCATTTCGCGCTTTTCCTCTCGCTCGCGATTCCGCCGGGCTGCATCCTGCCCGCACCACCGCCATGGCCGTGACTGATTGTGACGCAGCTTTCGTTACGAGAGAACGTGCAGCTGATCTCGATTTGGATCGTCGGCCGATTTTATGTCCCGGGAGGGCCACCCAGTCGCCACGTTTGGGCACATAGCAGGCTTGATTGGATGCTGAGTGAGCAGACGGTGACAAATCGACTAGAAAAGATACTCGCGGCGACTAATATAACTTTGGGTTACGGCAGGCGTTGCACCGCCGGTCGGTAGCTCGACCCGCCCTGCACGTCCGAAATGCCCCGGACCGGCCCGCTGACCGGTCGTAGGGTAGGACGCGAATGCTTCGGCGACCTGGGAGAGCAATGCGGGAACGACTGACGAACTGGGCCGGCAACATCGTCTTCGGGGCGGAGCGGTTGCATCGCCCGCGCTCGGCCGGCGAGGTGCAGGAGATCGTCGCCGCGGCCGGCCGGCTCCGTGTGCTCGGCAGCGGCCACTCGTTCAACCGGCTCGCCGACACCGACGGCGACCTGCTCTCCCTCGCCGATCTGCCGCGCACCGTCGAGATCGGACCGGATCGCACCTCGGCCCGCGTCGACGGCGGCATCCGCTACGGCGAGCTGGCCGCCCGGCTGGCGACCGAGGGCCTGGCGGTGCACAACCTGGCCTCGCTGCCACACATCTCGGTGGTCGGTGCGGTCGCCACGGCCACCCACGGTTCCGGCGAGCGCAACGGCAACCTGGCCACCGCGGTCTCCGGCCTCGAGGTGGTCCGCGCCGACGGCGAGCTGGTCACCCTGACCCGGGGCGACGCGGACTTCCCGGGTGCCGTGGTCGGGCTCGGCGCGCTGGGCGTGGTCACCGCCCTCACCCTGGACGTGGTGCCGGCCTTCGAGTTGCGTCAGTACGTCTACGACGACCTGCCCGGCTCCGCCGTCCGCGATCACCTCGACGACATCCTCGCCGACGGATACAGCGTCAGCCTCTTCACCGGCTGGACCGGCCCCGGCGTCGACATGGTCTGGTTGAAGCGCCACGACCCGATGCCGGCCGGCGACTGGTTCGGCGCGCGCCCCGCCGACGGCCCCCGCCATCCGGTGCCGGGCATGCCCACCGTCAACTGCACCGAGCAGGGCGGCGTGCCCGGTCCCTGGCACGCCCGGCTACCGCACTTCCGGATGGAGTTCACCCCGAGCAGCGGGGAGGAGCTCCAGTCCGAGTGGCATGTGCCGCGCGAGCAGGGCCGGGCCGCGATCGAGGCGGTGGGCGCGCTCCGCGAGCGGGTCGCCGCCGTGCTCCAGGTCTGCGAGATCCGTACGATCGCCGCGGACGACCTCTGGCTGAGCCCGAACTACCAGCGCGACAGCCTGGCCCTGCACTTCACCTGGATCGCCGACACCGAGGCGGTGCTGCCAGTGGTCGCCGAGCTCGACGAGGCCCTGGCACCGCTGAACGCCCGCCCGCACTGGGGCAAGATCTTCACGACGGATCCGGCCGCGCTGCGCGAGGCGTACCCCCGCTTCGGCGACTTCGCCGAGCTGGTCCAGCGCTTCGACCCGTCCGGCACGTTCCGCAACGAGTGGCTGGAGAACCTGCTCGGTTAGCAGCCGCAGGCGGCACCGGCGGTGACCGGGGCGGTCAGGTCGTCCACCGGGCGGCTGCTGACCCCCTGGTCGTCGCGGATCGGGAAGCCCTCGCGCACCCAGTACTCGTACCCGCCGATCATCTCCTGGACCGGATATCCGAGCTTGGCGAACTCCAGCGCCGCCCGGGTCGCGCCGTTGCAGCCCGGGCCCCAGCAGTAGGTGACGACCTGGCTGCCGGGCGGGATGACCTCGGCCGCGCGGGCGGCGATCTCCCGGGTGGGCAGGTGGACGGCGTGCGGGAGGTGGCCCTGGTGCCACGCCTCGGCGCTGCGGGAGTCGACGACCACCACGCCGGACCGGCCGGCCTCCAGGTCGGCGTGCACGTCGCTCACGTCGGTCTCGAACTCCAGGCGGGCGGCGAAGAAGGCGACAGCGGAAGAAGTCATGCCCCGATCGTGCCGACCGGACGGATACCGGCCAAGTGGCGTGCAGGACACCGACCGCTAAGATTTCGCCATGCTGACGATCGGACGCCGCGGGCCGGCCGTGTCGGTGCTGGCCTTCGAGGGGATGTCGGTCTTCGAGATGGGCATCGTCACCGAGGTGTTCGGTCTGCCCCGTCCCGAGTTCGGCCGGTGGTACGAGTTGACCATCTGCGCCGAGACGCCCGGCCCGGTCCGCGTGGTCGGCGGCGCGACCCTGCACACCGAGCACGGCCTGGACACGTTCGCCGCCGCCGACACGTTGATCGTCCCGGGCGTGCCGGACGTCGACGCCGACACCTCGCCGGAGCTGGTCGCCGCCCTGCGGCAGGCCCACGCTCGCGGCGCCCGCATCATGTCCATCTGCTCGGGTGCGTTCGCGCTGGCCGGCGCCGGTCTGCTGGACGGCCGCCGGGCCACCACCCACTGGCGGTACGCGGATGCCCTGCGCCGCCGCCATCCGGCCGTCGAGGTCGACGCGGACGTGCTCTACATCGACGACGGCACCGTGCTGACCAGCGCCGGCAGCGCCGCCGGCCTGGACCTCTGCCTGCACGTGGTGCGCCGCGACCACGGCCCGAGCGTCGCCAACGCGGTGGCCCGCCGGCTGGTCGTGCAGCCGCACCGGGAGGGCGGGCAGGCGCAGTTCGTCGAGGCGCCGGTCGCGGCCGATCCGGAGGACGCCCGGGTGGCCGGCAGCATGGAGTGGGCGCTGGCCAACCTCGGCGAACCGATCACTGTGGACGCGCTGGCCCGGCGGGCGCACATGTCCACGCGTACCTATCTGCGGCACTTCGCCCGGGCGACCGGGACGACGCCGATCCGCTGGCTGATCGATCGGCGGGTGCAGGCGAGCCTGGCGCTGCTGGAGTCCACCCGGGCGCCGATCGAGGCGATCGCGACCGCGGTCGGTTTCGAGACCGCGGTCACCTACCGGCATCACTTCGGCCAGGCGATGAAGACGTCGCCGTCGGCGTACCGCCGGGCGTTCCAGGTCTCAGCGTAGGCGGACCGTCACCACGCCACCGCCCTGCACCGTCGCCACGCCGTCCAGTTCGCGGCCGGTCACCGCGTTGACACCGGGAGCGGGCAGCGTCACGGTGGCCGCGGCGATCCCGTGGTTGAAGAGGAAGAGCAGGTCTCCGCGCCGCACCGCCTCCACCGGCGCCGGCAGGCCGGGCAGTACCGGCGGCACCCCGGCCTCGTCCGCCACCCGGCTCAGCAACCGGCCCAGGCCGTCGTCGGTCAGGCCGGTGGAGACGTACCAGGCGGTGCCGGCGCCGTAGCGGTTACGGGTGACGGCCGGGGCGCCCGCCAGCACCCCGGCCGAGTACCGGGCCAGCGTTTCGGCGCCGGCCGTCTCCACCCGCTCACTCCACCGCCCAGCCAACTCCCGACCGTCGATCGCGGAGGAAAAGCTGCCGTCCAGAAGCACCTCGACACCCGGCGGCTGCGGATGCCACTCGACCACCCGCACCCCGAGAACCTCGCGGAAAGCTCCCGGGTAACCACCCAGCCGGATGCGGCCAGCCGGATCCGCGATCCCGCTCAGGTAACCCACCACGAGGTGCCCACCGCTCGCGACGAAGTCGCGGAACGCCACGGCCGTCTCGTCCGAGACCAGGTAGAGATGCGGCACTACGATCACGCGGTAGGCGGAGAAGTCGGTTGCGCTGCCCGGAAAGACGAAATCGGTCGGCAGCTTGGCCCGGAACAGCGCGCGGTGAGCCTGCTGGACCGCGGCCAGATAGTCGATGTCCGAGGCCGGCAGCCCGCCGCCCTGCAACGCCCACCAGGACGGCGCGTCCCAGGTGATCGCGATCTTGGCGGCCGGCGGCGGAGCCTCGGCGACGTGCGGCGAGAGGGCTTTGAGCGTACGCCCGAGGCCCACCGCCTCGCGGAAGACCGGGCTGTCCGGCCCCGCGTGCGGGACCAGCGCCGAGTGGAACAGCTCCGCCCCGCCGCGCGGCTGCCGCCACTGGAAGTACATCGCCCCGCCGGAGCCCCGGGCCACGTAGCCGAGACTGTGCCGGGTGAGCCGCCCCGGCTCCTTGGCGTGCATCCGCCCCCGCGTGTAGATCAGGTTCGGCGCGGTCTCCATCAGCAACCACGACCCGCCGCCCCAGCCGCGCGCCAGGTCCCCGGCGAACGCGGTCTCCTCCTCCGCGCCGCCGTCCGCCGAGGACGGGTAATGATCGACCGCCACCACATCGACCTCGGCGGCCCAGCGCGCGTGATCCACGCTCACCCAGCCGCCCTGCACGAAGTTCGTGGTGACCGGCACGTCCGGGCCGGCGGCGCGCAGCAGGTCGCGCTGCTCGACGTAGGCACCGAGCAGCTCGTCCGAGAGGAACCGGCGAAAGTCCAGCACGTGTGCCGGGTTCGGCAGGTACTGCGTCGCGCGCGGCGGCATGATCTGCGCCCAGTCCGAGTAGCGCTGGCTCCAGAACGCCGTGGTCCAGGCCTCGTTCAGGGTGTCCAGATCGCCGTGTCTCTTCTGCAGCCAGCTCCGGAACGACGCGGCGGTGAAGTCGCACCGGCAGTCGGTCCCGTACTCGTTGTGCACGTGCCACATCGCCAGCGCCGGGTGCCGCGCATAGCGTTCGGCCAGCTTGACGGCGATGTTGCGGGCCGCGGCTCGATAGGCCGGAGCGGAGACGCAGTAGGTGTCCCGGCTGCCGTGGGTGAGCCGCACCCCGTTGGCACCGACCGGCATGGCGTCCGGGTGAGCGAGGGTGAACCAGGGCGGCGGTGAGGCGGTCGGGGTGGCGAGCGCGACCTGGATGCCGCCGTCGTGCAGCCGGTCCAGCACCCGGTCGAGCCAGCCGAACTCGTACCGGCCCTCCTCGGGTTCGAGGTTCGACCAGGCGAAGACGCCGACCGTGGCGATGGTGACGCCGGCCTGCCGCATCAGCCTGACGTCGTCCTCCCAGACCTCCTCCGGCCACTGCTCCGGGTTGTAGTCGCCGCCGAAGAAGAGCATCCCACCGCCTTGACTTTAGTTTGACCTCTAAACAAAGTATGAGCCGTGCAGAGCCAAGTCAATCTGTCCTTCCGTGACGCCGAGAGCACCGAGGACTGGGAACGCGCGCTGATCACCGGCAACGGCCGCCAAGGCGCGCTCTGCTACGGCTCACCCCGCGCGCTGCGGTTCACCCTGGCCCACGAGGACCTCTTCCAGCCGGTCACCGAGCCGCTGCCGGCCCCGGCCACCGCCGCGGCCCTGCCGCGTCTGCGCGAGCTTCTCGCCGCCGACCGCTTCGGCGACGCGGCGCGAGCCGTCTGCGACCTCGCCGTTCAAGAGCATCCGGGGTACGCCGAAACGCGCTGGATAGACCCGCTGATCGCAGCCGCCACCCTCACCTTCACGCCGGACTCCCCCGGCGACGGCTACCTGCGCGGCACCGACTTCGCCACCGGCGTCGTCCGCCAGCAGTGGTCCGGCGTGACCTGCGACGCCTTCGTCTCCCGGACGGCGGACGCGCTGGTGGTGCGGATCACCGGCACCGGTGGGACGGTCCGGATCGGGCCGATCGACGGCACCCCGGAACGACCGATCGGGTTCTCCGTCGACCGGCTCGGTGACGATCTGGTCCTCACCGGACGGTTCACCGGCCCGCTCTGGGCGGGTGCGCTGGACGGCTGGACCGTGGCGGTGCGCGTACGGCGTACCGGGAAATCGGTCCTGATCGTGGCCCGCACCGCACCCGGCCTGCGCCCGCCCGCATCGGCCCTGGCCGAGCTGCCGTCCGGCGGTTTCCAGGAGCTCCTCGAGGAGCACGCCGCCGAGCATCGCGACCTCTTCGAACGGGTCATCCTGGACCTCGGCGGCCGGCGCGAGCAGACCCTCTTCGACGCCGGCCGGTACGCGATCATCAGCAGCACCGGCACCCGGCCGCCCACCCTCCAGGGCGTCTGGAGCGGCACCTTTGCGCCGCCCTGGCGCAGCGGCTGGACCATCGACGGCAACCTCCAGGCTGCACTGCTCGCGGTGCACCCGACCGGTACGCCCGAGCTGATGCCGCCGCTGTTCGACCTGCTCGACGCCCTCCGCGACGACTTCCGGGAGAACGCGCGCCGCCTGTACGGCCTACCCGGCCTCTACGTGCCCGCGCACCTCGGTACCCACGGCAGGCAGAACCATTTCGGCCCGATCTGGTGCCTGACCTTCTGGACCGCGGGCGCCGCCTGGCTCGGCCGCCTCTACGTCGACCACTGGCAGCACACCGGCGATCGGTCCTTCCTGGACTCGCGTGCCCTGCCCTACCTGCGCGAGGTCGCCGAGTTCCACCTGGGCTTCGCCGAGATCGCGGGCGGTCGCGCGCGGTTCAGCCCGTCCTACTCCCCCGAGAACGATCCGGGCGGATGCCGTGACCAGGCCACCGTCGACGCCGCTCTGGACGTGCAGGCGGTCGGGGACATGCTGCGCGCCCTGCTGACGCTTGCACCCCGCGACGCCGACGCGCCGCGCTGGCGGGCGTTGCTGGACGCGCTGCCGCCGTACCGGATCAACGACGCCGGTGAGCTGGCCGAGTGGATCGACCCGCGCTTCCCGGACAACCATGAGCACCGGCACGCCAGCCACCTCTACCCGTTCTTCTACGCCGGTGACCCGGCTTTCGAAACGGATCCGGCACTGCGTGCCGCGGCGGTGCGGGCCGTGCGGTCGCGCCTACGGTGGTGGCTGAGCGAGGAGTCCGACGAGATGGGGTACGGGCTGGCGCTGCTCGGCGTGGCGGCGGCACATCTGGGGCTGGCCGCGGAGGCGTACGCGGCGCTGGACCGGATCGCCGGCGCCTACTGGCGGCCCAACCTGGTGCCCACCCACAACCGGGACCACATGTTCAACGTGGACCTGGCCGGTGGTCTCCCGGCGCTGGTCGTGGCGATGCTGTTGCAGAGTCGCGACCTCGATGCCGACGGTGTCGCCCGGCTCCGCCTGCTTCCCGCCCTGCCCTCGGCGTGGCCGTCCGGCCGGGTCCGCGGCCTGGTGGCCCGTGGGCCGGTCACCGTCGACCTGTCCTGGTCCCCCGGGGACTTCGAGGCCACGCTCG
This sequence comes from Actinoplanes aureus, assembly GCF_015704865.1. GTDB lineage: Bacteria > Actinomycetota > Actinomycetes > Mycobacteriales > Micromonosporaceae > Actinoplanes > Actinoplanes aureus. The sequence continues at coordinate 10,595 of NZ_JADQTO010000007.1, forward strand.
TCTCCCCGGTCGATCGCACGGTCGAGGTGACTCATCCGCGCGGCACGACGACGCTCCCCCTGACCGCTGGGCGGCCGTCGACCGTGTAGGGACCCTTTCCCGGCGGTCGCGCTGGGGCCTCGCGCGGCACTCGGCGCGCGCCGGGCAGGCGGGGACGTGGCGGCTCCGGCGGGACGGGTCCGCGCGTACCGAAAAGGATGCCGGCCCGGCCAGGTGAGGCCGGGACCGGCAGCATGGTTCAGCCCTTGACCGCGCCAATGATCACGCCCTTGGTGAAGTGGCGCTGGACGAACGGGTAGATGATCAGCGCGGGCACGATGGTCACCACCACGACGGCCATCTTGATCGCCAGGCTGGGCGGAACCGACGAGCCGAGGCCCGGGATGGCGACCGCCGCCCCCGACGTGGCCGGCGACTGCCCGGCCAGGATGAACTGCTGGAGCACCCGCTGGACCGGCTGGAGGTCGTTGCGGTCGATGTAGAGGATCGCGTTGAAGAACGCGTTCCAGTACCCGACCGCGTAGAACAGGCCGACCACCGCGGTCACCGCCTTGGAGAGCGGCAGCACGATCCGGGTGAGGATGCGCAGCTCACCGGCGCCGTCCATGCGGGCGCTGTCATAGAGCTCGCCGGGGATGCTCATGAAGAACGCCCGCAGCACCACCAGGTTGAACGCGCTGATCGCGGTCGGCAGGATCAGCGCGAGCAGGTTGTCCTTCAGGCCCAGGCCGGTGACCACCAGATAGCTCGGGATCATGCCGGGGTAGATCAGGAACGTGAGCAGGAAGTAGAACAGGATCGGCTTGTGCCCGAGGGTGCCGGGCCGGGACAGGCCGTAGGCGGCGAGGACCGTCACGATCAGGCTGAGGGCGGTTCCGGCGATCGTGACCACGGTGCTGACCAGGATCGCGTCGGTGACCTGCCCACCCGAGAAGATCACCACGTACGCACGGGGGTCGAGTTCGCGCGGGAGGAAGACGTAGCCACCGGCCTCGTTGATCGTCTTCTCGGACGAGAGGCTGGTGACCACGACCACCCAGAGCGGCACGAGCACGACCGCCAGCACGACCGTGATGATCGTGCCCTTACCGAACTGGCCGAGCAGGCTGGGCTGCTCCTCCCACGGCGGGCGGAGCGTCTTGCGGCGGGGCCGGACCACGGTTTCTGCGCTCATGACTTCGAATAGATCCCTTGCTCGCCGAACCGGTGCGCCAGCTTGTTGGCACCCACGATCAGGAGGATGCCGACCACCGCCTTGAACAGGCCGGCGGCCGCGCCGACACCCCACTGCTGGACCGCGATGCCCTGGTAGTAGACGTAGGTGTCGAGCACCTCGGCCGCCTCCCGGCCGACCATCTCCCGTTGCAGCACGAACTGCTCGAACCCGACGTTGAGCGCGTCGCCCAGGCGCAGGATCAGCAGCAGCACGATGACCGACCGCAGGCCGGGCAGGGTGATGTGCCACATCCGCCGCCATCGGCCGGCGCCGTCCGCGGCGGACGCCTCATACAGCGCGGGGTCGATGGCCGCCAGCGCCGCCAGGAAGACGATCATGCCCCAGCCGGCGTCCTTCCAGACCGCCTGCGAGGTGATCAGGAACATGAACGTGTCCGGGTTCGTCATGATGTCCGGCGCGGTGTACCCGGCCTCCCGCGCGGTCTGCGCGATCAGGCCGGCGCCGCCGAGCATCATCTGGAACAGCGAGACCACCAGCACCCAGCTGAAGAAGTGCGGCAGGTAGACGACGCTCTGCACCAGTGATCGGACGCGTGGCGACATGATGCTGTTCAGCAGGATCGCCAGCAGGATCGGAATCGGGAAGTAGAACACCAGCTGGAAAGCGGTGATCGAGAGGGTGGTGAGCACCGAGTCCCAGAACGCCGGATTCTCGAACAGATACTCGAAGTTGCCGAACCCGATCCACTCGCTGTAGAGGAACGCTTCGAGCGGATTGTCCCCGACGAACGGGTTGTAGTCCTGGAAGGCGATGACGTTGCCGAGCGCCGGGATGTAGTGGAAGACCAGCAGCAACAGCATCGCCGGGACGCACATCAGGAGCAGCGGCCAGTCCCGCCGCAGCCGCTGCCCGAAGGACAGCTGCTGCCGCGGAACCGCCGTGGCCTTCTTCGCCGCGGTCCTCTTCTCCGCGACGATCGGTGGGGCGCTCATCGCCCGTTGTCAGCCAGGACCTTGGCGTAGAAGTCACGGCCGGCGTCTCCGCCGGCGGCCCGCCACTCCGAGACGACCTTCTCCAGGTCGCTGACCGGGGTCCGGCCGCGCATGATGTCGGTGATCTTGTCCTCGGTGGGCTGCGCGAGGGCCGCCTGCTGGGTCGGCGTCTCCACCTTGATGCCCTCCCAGGGGTTCTTCTCCAGGTACTTCGCGGCGTCGTTGCCCCAGTTCACGAAGTCCTCGGCGTAGGTGGGGATGTCCGGGCCACCGACGACGACCGGCGGACGGCCGCCGAGGAAGATGAACTGGTTCGCGAACTCCTTGACCCACAGGTCGTTGGTGACCGGCGCGCCGCTGGCGTCCCGCTTGAAGTGGGTGCCCTCGACGCCGAAGTTCTGCAGCTCGTACTCCTTGGTGCCGAACGGCGCCGCGGTGTAGTTGAGGACGCGCAGCAGCTCCTGGACCCGCTCCTGGCCGACGCCCTTCTTGATGAAGGTCCAGAGGATCGCCGAACGGGTCTGCCAGCGGACCGGCGCCTGGCCCTTGTCCGCGCCGAAGACCTTGACGGCCTGCATGTTGAACTTGGGGTTGATCTGGACGGCCGGACGCCAGGTCTCCTTCCAGGAGCCGCCGCCGGTGCCGTACATGAAGATCTTGCCGCCCTTGAACAGGGCGCCGGTGTCGCCGCCCTTGCTGCCCGCTACGTCGGGGTGGATCAGCTTCTCGGCGTAGAGCTTGGCCATGAACTCGACGGCCCGCTTGTACTCCGGCGTCTCCATGCGGTGCACGACCTTGCCGTCGGCCGCCTTCATCCAGCCGTTCTCCGAGCCGCCGGCGCCGCAGATCTGCTGCACCTCCAGCCAGATGTCGCCGAAGGCCCACTCACCCTTGGCGGGGTTGGTGAACTTCTTGCCGAACTCGTACAGCTCGTCCAGCGTGGTCGGCGCCGCGATGCCACGCTCGTCGGCGACGTCCTTGCGGTAGAACAGCACCGACGGGTAGGGCGCGTCGGTGGGGAACGGAACGGCCATCAGCTTGCCGCCCCATACCGACTCCTGCCAGGCCTTGGTGTCCAGGCCGGCGAGCAGCGGGTACGCGTTGACCTTGTCCCCGGCCAGGTACGGCGTCAGATCCTCGAAGAGGGCGTGCACACCCTCGGAGAACCGGGCCAGCTTGTCGACCTCCCAGCCCGGGATGCAGGTCAGCTCGGGCACGTCCCGGGCGCCGAGCATGGTGTTGAGCTTCTGGCCGTAGGTGTTGCCGTCCTGGATGCTGAAGTTGATCACGGCACCCATGTCGGTGCCCACCGCCTGGACCAGCTTGTTGTCGGTGGGCGGCGCCGGACCCCACCACGGCGTGCTCGCGGTGACCGGCTTGCCGCTGCTCACGGCCTTCTCGGTGACGGCGTCGGCGAGCGACGTCGGGTACTTGACGTAGCCGTCCGCCATCGGCCGGATGCCCTTGACGTCCGGCGACACCAGGGTGGAGTCCTTGAAGTTGGGGACCACACCGGCGGCCTGCTCGGCGGTGGTCGCCGAACCCTTCGCGCTCGGGTCCTTGCTGCAACCGGCCAGCACTCCGCCGCTCGCGAGTGAGGCCGCACCGAGGCCGACCAGCCCCAGGAAGTTCCGCCTGTTCGTCGACGCGCGCACGGCGCACCGCCCTTCCGTTATCGGTTTAGTTTGGCTAGCGTCTAAACTAAGTACATCGAGCACAAGCTAACCGACGCGGTGAACCCCGACAAGAAGCATTTGGGAGCGCACCCATCTGCGCTGCACCGGATCAGGGAGACGACGAACCGCTGTGATGCGGCAAGATGATGATGTGAAGACGGCCGACTTCACCGACGTGCGCGCCACCAACCTCGCTGTGGTGCTGCGTCATCTGCGTGCCAACGGCCCGAGCTCACGTGCCGCGATCGCCGCGTCGACCGGGCTCAACAAAGCCACCGTCTCCAGCCTGACCAGCGACCTCATCGGACAGCGGCTGCTCCGCGAGACGGGCTTGACCGGCAACCGGATCGGGCGGCCGGCGACCGAGCTGGCACTCGACGGCTCGGCGTACGCGGCGATCGGCCTCCAGGTCGCCGCTGACCGCCTCACCGCGCTCGCCGTCGACTTCGCCGGCGAGCAACTGCTGCTGTGGCACCGAGCTGTCCGGGCGGACCGCGCGGGCACCGCGATCACCGCGCTCGCCCAGCGCGCCGCCTCCCGGGTCCGCCAGCAGGGCCGGCACGTCCTCGGCCTGACCGTCGCCGTTCCCGGCCTGGTCGCCGACGGCGGCACGGTGCGCCTCTCCCCGCCGCTCGGCTGGGCCGACCTCGACCTGCGCGGCCTACTCTCCGGTTCGCTGCGGCAGTCCGGCCTGACCGTGGCGGTGGCGAACCACGCGGTGCTCGCGGCGGTCGCCGAGCAACGGCACGGCGGCCACCCGGGCGGCGCGAACCTCACGTACGTGACCGGAGCCGCCGGCGTCGAGGCGGGCCTGGTCGTGGACGGCCGCCCGCTGGCGGGCGCGCACGGCTTCACCGGCCAGATCGGACGGTTCACCCTGGGCCCGGCCGGCGCGCCGACGCTGCAGGACCTGGCCGGCGTCGAACCGCTGGTCCGCCGCGCCCTGCCCGACTTCGACCCGGAGTCGCTCGGCGATCTGAGCCCGGCGGTCGAGCAGGTAGCGGTGCAGGCCCGGGCCGGTGACGCCGCGACCCTGCAGGCGCTGCGCGACACCGGCTGCCACCTCGGCCAGGGACTCGCCCTGCTGGCGAACCTGGTGAACCCCGAGCTGATCGTGCTCGGCGACCACTACGCCGCCCTCGCCGAGTGGCTCATCCCGGCGGCCGAGACCGAGCTGGCGCGGCACACGCTGGCGCCCGAGGCCGGCGGGGCCCGCCTGATCGCGTCCCGGCTCGGGCTGCACGCCGCGGCGCTCGGCGGCGCGGTCACGCATCTGGACCGGGTGGACACCGGCGACCTTTCCCGCCTGGCGCACGCCTGACCCGGGTAAGCGCTTACCCGGGGGCCGCCCGGCGCCGTAACAATCGATGGCCAAACATGGCTCGCGCGCCTTGACCAACTCGGGACGGGGTGCGAGCCTCAGGGAACTCCGACCGAAACATTCACGTAACCCACTCGCTCGCCCCATTGTCGAAGCGCTTCGACAAGTGCTCGGCCCGAAGGAATACGTTGTGATCGATTCCCCCACTCGCATCGTCTTTCGCGACCCGCAGCAGAAGCTCGCCACGCGGGTCTCCGACCTTCTGGGCCGGCTCAGCCTGGCGGAGAAGATCGCCCTGCTCCACCAGCATCAGGCGCCGGTACCGCGGCTCGGCATCGCCGGCTTCCGTACCGGCACCGAGGCCCTGCACGGCGTCGCCTGGCTCGGCACCGCCACCGCTTTCCCCCAGGCGGTCGGCCTCGCCAGCACCTGGGACCCGGACCTGCTGCGCCGTGTCGGCACGGCCGTGGGCAGCGAAGTACGTGCCATGCATCACCGTGACCCGGAGAACGTGGGACTCAACGTCTGGGCACCGGTGGTCAACCTGCTGCGTGATCCCCGGTGGGGGCGCAACGAGGAGGGCTACGCCGAGGACCCCTGGCTGACCGGGGTGCTCAGTACCGCGTACGCGGGCGGGCTGCGCGGCGATCACCCGTTCTGGCTGCGTACCGCGCCCACCCTCAAGCACTTCCTGGGCTACAACAACGAGACCGACCGCTGCCTCACCTCGAGCAACCTGCCGCCCCGGGTGCTGCACGAGTACGAGCTGCCCGCCTTCCAGGCCGCGCTCGCCGAGGGTGCCGCGGTCGCCGTGATGGCGTCGTACAACCTGGTCAACGGCTGTCCCGCGCACCTCAGCCCGCTGATCAACGAGACGTTGCGGTCGTGGACCGAGGACGACGTCATGGTCGTCGGTGACGCCTGGGCGGTGCACAACATCGCGGGCGACCAGCACTGGCACGACGACCACGTGGCCGGGTTCGCCGCCGCGATCCGGGCCGGCATCGACTGCCTCACCGAGGACCGCGACGCCACCATCGAGCGCCTCACCACCGCGGCCGCGACCGGCCTGCTAAGCGAATCGGATGTGGACGAAGCGGTGCGGCACATCCTCGCGGTGCGGATCCGGCTGGGCGAGTTCAACCCGGAGGACGACCCGTACCGGGACATCGGGCCCGCGGTGATCGACTGCGCCGAGCACCGCGCGCTGGCCCGGGAGGCCGCCCGCGCCTCGGTGGTGCTGCTCAGCAACGACGGCATCCTCCCCCTCGATCCGGCCCGGGCCGGCCGGGTCGCGGTGATCGGCCCGCTCGCCGACGCGATCTTCGACGACTGGTACAGCGGGACGCCGCCGTACCGCAAGACCCTGCGCGACGGTGTCGCGCGGCGGCTCGGCGCCGGCTCGGTGCTGCACCACGAGGGCCTGGACCGCATCGCCTTGCGCTGCGCTTCCGGCTTGCTCATCGCCGACCCTTCACAACCCTTGCGCGTACGCGAGAACGACGGCGTACCCGAGGAAGCCCTCTTCGACGTGATCGACTGGGGCCAGGAGACGTTCTCGCTGCGGGTGGTCTCCACCCGGCTCTTTCTGGGCGCCGACGGCCTCGGCCCGCGGCCGCACGAGCTGGTCTGCGACCGCCCCGGACCGAACGGCTGGGAGGTCCGCGAGACGTTCCAGTTCGAGCCCGCGGACGACGGGGTGGTGCTGCGGCACGTGCAGAGCGGGCAGTACCTCGCCGTGGACGCGGACGGGCTGGTCCGCACCTCGGCACCGGGCCCCGGCGACGGGACCGTGTTCACTGTGGACCTGCTGATCGACGGGGTGGCCGCGGCCGCCGCCGTGGCCGCCGAGGCGGACGTGGTGCTGCTCGCCCTCGGCAACCACCCGCTGGTGGCCGGCCGGGAGACCGAGGATCGGCGTGACCTCGCCCTGCCCGGGACACAGGACGACCTCATGCGGGCGGTGGCGGCCGCCAATCCGCGTACTGTGCTGGTGTTGACTAGCAGCTATCCGTACGCGGTCGGCTGGGCCCGGGAGAATCTGCCCGCGCTGCTCTGGTCCTCGCACGGCGGCCAGGAGCACGGCGACGCCCTCGCCGACGTCCTGTTCGGCGACGAGCCGGCCGGCCGGCTCACCCAGACCTGGTACACGAGCGCCGCCGACCTTCCCGACCTGCTCGACTACGACATCATCGCCACCGACTCCACCTACCTCTACTACCGCGGCACCCCGCTCTTCCCGTTCGGGCACGGCCTGAGCTACACCACGTTCCGCTACGAGAACCTGCGCCTGAGCACCGGACGCGCCGGCCCCGCGGACCGGGTGACGGTCACCGTCGACGTGCTCAACACCGGCGACCGCACCGGCGACGAGGTGGTGCAGCTCTACACCCGGCAGCAGCGCTCCCGTGTCAAGCAGCCGATTCGCCGGCTGCGCGGCTTCCGGCGGATCCGGCTGGCACCCGGCGAGCGCACCACGGTGATGATGCGGCTGTCCGTCGCCGACCTCGCCTTCTGGGACGTCACCCGGTCCCGCTGGGTGATCGAGGACGCCGGCCACACCATCGCGGTGGGCCGGTCCAGCACCGACTGGGCGCTCATCGCGACGCTGCGCGTGCGCGGCGAAGTCATCCCACCACGCTCCCCGCGCACCGGCCTGCGATTGATCGACAACGACGGGTACGACGCGACGACTCCCGTCCCGGCCACGGACGAGCCCGGCGAGGCACTGCGCAGCGTCTCCCCCGACGCCTGGGCGGTCTTCGACGAGGTCGACTTCAACGGCGGCCACGCCCAGGTGCGGGCCGCCGTCGCGGCCGGTGCTGCGGGTGGTTCGGTCACCCTGCGGCTGGACGACCCGCTCGCCGGCCCAGTGCTGGCCGTCCTGCCGGTCCCGGTCGTCTCCGGCCGGGAAGCACTGACCGAGGTCGTCGCCGCGATTCCGCCGGTCACCGGCACCCACGACCTGTTCGTCCAGTACGCCCAGGCCGGCATAACGGTCGCCGAGCTCTCGTTCCTGCCCTGACCAGCCCATGTATGTCGCACGCCGGGGCCGCGGAAATGTCGGTGTGCCGTGGCAGAGTGGCTGTCGGACCTACGGGAGGCGATGTGACGACGGTCGGGCAGGCATTGGCGTTCGCGGGTGTGATCGGCTTGGCGGCGGCGTCGCCCGGGCCGGACTTCGCCGTGGTGGTGCGGCGGTCGGTGGTGGCCGGCCGGGGGCACGGGATGCTCGCGGCCGCCGGGATCGCGACCGGCGTGTTCGTCTGGTCGGTCGCCGCGGCGATGGGGGTGGCCGCGCTGCTCGCCGCCTCCGCGGTGGCCTTCACGGTGGTGAAGATGGCCGGCGCCGCATACCTTCTCTGGCTCGGCGTCAGCGCCCTGCTCGCCGCGCGGCGCGGTGGCGGCGGCCTCGACCCGGACGGCCGGCCGCGAGCCGAGGCGCGGGCCTGGGTCTCGTTCCGCGACGGGCTGCTGTGCAATGTGCTCAATCCCAAGGCCGGCGTCTTCTTCATCGCCGTGCTGCCGCAGTTCGTCCCGATGGACGGGGCGACCGCTGACGTTCTCCTGTTTTCGCTGGTCGCGGTGGCCGTCACGGTCGCCTGGTTCACCGTGGTGGCCAACCTCGTCGCGGCCCTACGGCGGCTCCTGGCCCGGCCGGCGGTGCGCCGGTCGCTGGACGCACTCACCGGCGCCGTGATGATCGCTCTAGGCATCCGCCTGGCGGCCTCCACCGCCTGACACCCCCTCTCCGGACCATCTGGCCCGGATCCCGCCGGCCGGCTGTCGCGTTTGCACCCCGGCCCGGCACGGCTTTGCCGTCGCGCTGAGCGATGCGATGCCGGCGGCCGGAGTGGCCGCCGGCATCGCGTGGTCAGCCGGCGAGCGTGCCGGTCACCTCGGTGCCGGAGCGGGTGACCTGGTAGGTCACGATCTCGCCACTCCAGAAGTAGAACTTCAGCGTGACCGGGGCCCCATCGGTGACCTCGGCGAAGAACTCGGGCGTCAGCTTGATGGTGCCCGCGGCGTAGTCCGGGGCGAACGCCCGGTCGAACTCCTTGTACGGCGTCCAGCCGTGCGGGCCGGCGTTGCCGCCGTCCGCGTAGGTGGCCGTCATGGTGGCGAGACGGTCACCGTTGAAGGCGGTCGGCACGGCGAACGACGCGGTCGTCCCGGTGGCGGCGGTGACCACCGGGGTGTCGTAACTGACCACGTCGAGCCGCCACGGGACGCCCCGGGAGAACCGGAGTGACAGCGACGCGCGTACGCCGTACCCCGCGGTCTTCGTCAGTCGCGAGAGCAACCCGGCGGTGAGCGTGAGCTGATCGCCGGAGACCGTGTAGTCGGGGCCACGCCGCAGCGTGACGTTGCCGAGCCGGACGTGGGTGAAGCCGGTGGTGTTCAGGTTCAGCGTGATGGTCTGCGCGGTCACCGGCGCGGAGCGCCGGACGAAGACCAGGTCGCTGGCGGCGGTGCCGGAGCGGGTCCGCCAGCTGGAGCTGATCTGGGCGAACAGCTCCGGGTCGCGCCAGACCCCGGCGGTACGGTCGAAGTGCTGGCCGTTGTCCCACAGCATGGTGGCGACGTTGCGAGCCCGCGCCTGCGCCCCGAAGAGCTCGAAGAACTTGAGCTTCTCACCCTGTTCGATGGTGCCGGTGTGCCGGTCGAAGCCGAGCAGGCCGTACTCACCGATGACCACCGGGATGCCCTTCGCGACGAAGGACGTGTGGGTCCGCGTGAACATGTCGAGCAGGTCCTGCTGCGCGGTGGCGTCGAACCGGTAGCCGCCGGCCACGTTGACGCTGAATGGCCAGTACCCGTAGAAGTGCACGGTCGCGATCAGGTTCGGGTCGTTCAATGCGGTGAACGTCGCGGTGAGGTTGTCCAGGTGGACCTGGTCGGACGAGGTGTGCAGGGTGGGCAACACGAGCAGGCGCGTGGCGTTGCCGCCGCCGGTGCCGCGCACGATCCGGTGGAAGGACGTGTTCAGCTCGGCCAGGAGCGCGGCAGCGTCACCACCGTTGAACTGCGGCTCGTTGACGCTCTCCAGGACCAGCCGCGGCGACGCGTCGCGGAAGGCCGCGGCGACCTGGGTCCAGATCGCGTTGTAGCGGGCCAGCACGGTGTCGTGGTCGCTGGGCATGCTGTTGATCCACTGCCACGAGTCGTGATGGATGTTGAGCATCACGTAGAAGCCGTCGTCGAGGGCCCAGCCCACGACCTCCTTGACCCGCTCCAGATACGCCGGGTCGATGGTGTAGTCGGGCGCCGGCCCCTGGTGCTGTCCCCAGGTGACCGGGATGCGGATGCTCTTGAAGCCCTGGGCACGGATGCCGTCCAGCAGTTCCGGGGTGACGCGCGGGTTACCCCACGACGTCTCGTCGGCCCCGGTCGAGTCGAAGGTGTTGCCCAGATTCCAGCCGGGCTGCATGGCGGCCACCGCCTGGGCGGGGGTGCGTACCGGCTCGCGCGCGGGGGCGGCCTGGGCTCCGCCGGCGGTGAGGCCGATTCCGGTGATCAAGGCGAGGACGAGGCCGACGCCCCGCCACCTGCCGAGTGAACGCGACATGACGCTCCTGACGAGGACGCGCGGATGCGGGAGTACGGAACTTGGGAGCGCTCCCGCTCTGATCTCGGCAGATTATGTTTGGAGGTCAAACTATGTCAATCGATGGACGCTGCTGTCGCCGGACACGGCGACGGGCCGCCCGGGCGAGCGGGGGATGCGCTCCTCGCCGGGACGACCCGTGCCCATCTGACCGCACACCAGGGACCCGCCGTGCCGTCGAAGGTGAACCGCCGCGGCAACGCGCACGATGTTCAACACACGAAGGCCAGTACTCGGTGCATTCCACAGAAAGGCTGACTCACGGAATACTGCACTCTTTCCGAAACCGATTCAGGCCCTCCATCTCGAATTACCGCCGGCGGTATCGGCGGGTATGGTGCCGCTTCTACCTGCAACTTTGCAAGTTGCATGCGAATCTTGCGAACGGCATCCCTCCTAACTGGAATTGGCACGTTAATTTCTTCGCCACGGATTGTCGTGGAGCTATTGCGCTTCGTACAGTGATGGTCACCTGTCATCGATCTACATCAGTGCGATGAAGCGGGCAGCTCTGCACGGGGCCCGCGGGGAGGCAGCTCATGCTTGTCAAAGTCATCGACCAGATCACCGACGGACAGTTGCACGAGGCCGCCTGGAACCTCTACCAGGAAGCGTTCGAGGAGTTGAACACCCTCGCCGCGCAGCGGCACCTCATGTACCGCTCCGAGTTCGACGAGGTCATGCACGACACCCGGATCGACAAGTACCTCGCCTTGGAAGAGGACGGCAGTCTCTCCGGCATCGCCTGCTACACCAACAACCTCGATGCCATCCCATTGATCGCGCCGCAGTACTTCGAGCGGCATTACCCGGAGCACTACGCGGCCGGGAGAATCTGGTACATCGTGTTCGTCGCGGTCAGCCCCCATGCCCAGGGCCGGGAGGCGTTCGCGCAAATGGTCGAGCAGATGTACCTGGTGGCGGCCACCCAGAACGGCCTGGTCGGTCTGGACATCTGCACCTACAACGACGAGGTGCGACACATGTCCCGCATCTTCCGGCTCATGGTCGGCCGGCTGTGCAACAACAACATGCGCTTCAACCGCATCGACCAGCAGTCGTTCTGGCTGTACGAGTTTCCCTCCGCCGCATAGGACGGGACGCATTCTCGTCTCATGCCATAGGCGACCTCCACATCGTCCAGAGCGGAGGCCCGTCGGGTAGCTCGATCACGGAGCGGATCTGATAACCGTGCCGCAGGTACAGGTCACGGTTACGGGGATCGTTGGCCTCCAGGTAAGCCGGGAGGCCGGCGTGGTCGAGCCGGGCGTGATGACGGTCGAGCAGAGCGCTCCCGATGCCACGGTTCTGGCTCCTCGGATGCACGGCAAGGAACGCCAAGTAGTGGTGCGGCTCGAACGGGTGGTGCGCTTCGATCGCGGCGTCCAGCTGACAGGCCCGATCGAATGCGTCCCCGGCGGCCTCCTTCAGCCGGCGCTCATAGTCGACCGGCGGCGGAATCAGCGACGTGAACGGGAACCACAGGGCGACACCGGTCAGGCGACCGCTCTCGCCGTCAGCGGTGGCGTAGACCTCGCCGTACCGCGTGGCGTGATCGACGAAGATCGCGAAGTAGTGGGGTGCTTCCCGGCGGCGTACATCAGGATCGGCATGTAGCCACCGGGCGACCGGACCATCACGCATCGCCTCGGCGACGAGATCGGTTATCTCGTCGGTGTCGACCGGGGTGACATCCCGGATGACCAGTTCCTGGATGGCGTACGTCATCGGTTTCCTTTCTCGGTCAAGACTTCAGTAGTGATAGCCGCGCGATCCCACCGGTGCCGCCGGGGGTAGCACATCTGGGAACTCGCTCTCGGCCGGCGCGATCACCCGTACGTCGGCGCCACGCCCGATCGCCGCGTACACCTCCGGGCGAACGGCACGCATGACCAGCGCCCAGACGAACCCGATCGCCGCCACGCCGAGGTAGGCCACCGGGAACAGCCAGCGGAACGGTGAGCCGGCCGGCACCTGCAACAGATCACCGAATCCGATGATCGTGGCGGCCAGCACGATGGACAGCAGCAGGAACGCCAGGAACGGTGCGACATAGGCCCGCCAGACGTTCTCACCGCGGCGATGGTGCTGGAAGAAGGCGATCACCGAGGCGGACGCCGACCACATCAGGATCAGCACGCCGAGACCACCGATGGTCGTCAGCCAGGCGAAGAGGTAGAGCAGCGGCTCCGCCCCCGCCGCGGCGTACGCGCTGATCACAGCCAGGGCCAGCACGCTCTGCGTGATCGAACCGAGCAACGGCGCACCGGTACGCGGATGCGTGTAACCCCAGGCCGACGGAAGCACCCCTTCCCGGCCGAGCGCGAACTGGTACCGCGCCACCGCGGCGTGGAAGGCGAGCAGCGCCGCGAACACGCTCGTCATGAAGAGGACGTAGCCGACGTCGACGAGCACGGCCGGCAGGTGCGGACCGACCAGGGTGAAGACCAGATCGGTCTGATGCTCGGCGGCGACCGCGAGAATCTGGTCCGGCCCGGTGGTCACCGACATCGCCCAGGCCGAGATGCCGCACAGCACGCCGGCGAGCAGCACCGCGAGGTGGGTCGCACGGGCGATGGTGCGCTTGGGGTCGCGAGCCTCCTCGGAGAGGACGACGGTGGCCTCGAAACCGACGAATCCCGCGATGGCGAGCACCAGGAGCGTGCCCACCACCGGGGTGAGCATCGGCGCCGGGGACAACGTGGCGAAGCTGATCGAGCCGCCCGCCGGGTTCGAGACCATGACCAGGTCGTAGATCAGCACAATGCTGATCTCGGCGACCAGGAGGACGGCCAGGACCCGCCCGCTCAGGTCGACCCAGAGCACACCGAGCACGGTGACCAGTGCCCAGGCCACCAGGGCGCACGCGTACCACGACGCCTGCAGGCCGAACTCGGCGAGAATCCCGGAGGCGACCACCCCGAACAGGCCGAAGAGACCGATCTGCATCAGCGAGTACGCGGGGAGAGCCACGAACGCCGCGCCGACGCCGACCACCCGGCCGAGACCGTGACTGATGTACGAGTAGAAGGCCCCCGAGTTGACGATGTGCCGGCTCATCGCGACGAAGCCGACGGTGAACAGCGACAGGATGCCGGCCACGACCAGATAGGCGACCGGGACCGCGGTGCTGCCCTGGATCGCGTAGATGGCCGAGATCGAACCGATGATGACGGTCAGTGGGGCGGCGCCCGCGACTCCGAAGAACACCACGGAGGCGACACCCATGCGGTTGCTGGCCAGCGCCCGGGTGATGATGTCCGGCTCGCTGGGTCGCTTGCGGTCCACCAACAGCCGCCCGGCCCACTGGTCCATGTTGTGCTGGTGGAGATGGTGGCGCCCGACGGAGGTCATCGGCGGCCGGCGGTCAGCACCGAGCCGATCGAGGCTTCGGTGTAGTCGACGATCTCGCGCAGATCGCTTGGCAACGAGGCGGCGGCGTTCGGCAGGTACTGGAAGGCCTGCGGGTACATCTCGAAGCCGTACAGCACGTGGCGGGTGAGTCCGGTGGCGGAGACCAGGCTGACCAGCACCCGGTCGGTGACGCTCAGCTCCATGCCACGGATCAGCAGGTTGGCGAGGCGGGTCGATGCCCAGGCGGCGGCGTTGCGCTGCTGCGCGCTGTTCGGCATGTAAAGGGTGTGCGTGGTGCCCAGCATCCGGCGGCGGGTGACCGGCTCGACAGCGCCGAGGCGCATCAACCGCTCTCCCACGCGCAAGGCCGCGTCCTGCGAGAGAAAGGCCAGCCAGGTACGCACGTCACGGTGTTGGGGCTGTGCGATCAACAGATCCAGGATGTCGTGTTCCAACGCATCTCTGGTGGGGTGTCGATCGAGAACGAAAAGATCGCCGTCGGTGACGCCGATACGGCCTTCGAGGACTAGTTCGGCCAATAGCGCGGCGGCCAGGCCCAGGCCGGTCGCACGGGGATGTAGCCGGGACCGACCGGTGCGGTCCTCGTGTGCGATCAGGTAGTACTGGTCAGCCAACACTCCGCCCACGCCCCTTAGACGCCAGTTCAATGATCATTTTTCCAAATGTTGGAAACAAGACAGAACTCGATGTCCGCAGCATCATGTACCCAACAGCAAGGTCAATACAAGAAGTACTAGACTTCTTATTCATGCCCCGCAGACCAAGCCACATTCGCGATCATGGGAAAACGCGATCATGAATGGGTCGGTGGATCGTGAGGAATCGGTCGTAATATCGACTGCATCAGGACCGTAGGGAGTCCAGGTGTCCGATATCGAGGGTCCGACGCTCCGACGCCGCCGGCTGGGGGCGGAGCTCAAACGATGCCGTGAGGCTGCCGGACTGACCCAGCAGGACGTGTCCCGGCATTTCGAATGGCACGCCGCCAAGGTCACCCGCATCGAGACCGCACGGGTCGCCGTGACGCCTCGCGACGTCCGCGACCTGCTCACCCTCTACAACGTGCGGGATCAGGGATATCGCGAGGCCATGGTGGAATTGGCGCGGCTGTCGCGGGAACGCACCTGGTGGACCGACTACCGCGACATCCTGCGGCCGGGAAACTTCGTCGGGCTGGAGGCCGCCGCGTCGTCGATGCGGGCGTGGGAACCGATCCTGGTGCCGGGGCTGCTACAGACCGAGGCGTACATGCGCGCACTGATCAAGACCGGACGCTCCACCGATCCTGAGCATCACATCGACCGCCGGGTCGCCCTTCGCCTGACCAGGCAGAGCCGGCTGGGCGGTGACCGGCCGCTCGATCTCTCCGCGATCATCGACGAGTCCGTGGTGCGCCGGGTGATCGGCGGCGAGGACGTCATGCGGGGTCAGTTGGAGCATTTGATCGAGGCGGCTAAGTTACCAAACGTAACGCTACAGATCCTGCCGTTCGACGCCGGCGAACATTTGTTCCTGGGCGGGCCAGCAGCGCTTTTGGAGTTCCGCGAGACCACCCATTTGGATGTTGTCTATCTCGAAGGCATTGCGGGAGACTACTACGAAGAGCAACCAAAAGAGGTTGCCCGGTACCGGCAGGAGTTCGAGCGAATGAGCGCGAAGGCGCTCGACCATCGGACAAGCGTGACGATGATCGAAGACCTGCTCGTCGCGTAGCACTCCCAAGGACTCATATCGAAGGGAGGTGCTCGAGTTGCTCGCGCACCAACTCGACGGTGCCGTCTGGAAAAAGGGCAGTCGCAGTAACGGCAACGGCGGTAGCAACTGTGTCGAGGTAGCAATGCTCGACCAGGGAATCGCCGTCCGTGACAGCAAGAACCGGACGGGCCCAGCTCTCATGTTCACGCCGGCGGAGTGGACCGCCTTCGTGGACTCTGCCAAGGACGGCGAATTCGATATCACGTGAGAGCCTACCGATAGGCACGCACCGATGGAAGTGCCTCTGACAAGGTTTACTTCCGCGATGTGCAACTCCAGTGAGTTGTGGCGTCCCCCGTTCGGGGGACGCCATGACACCTCGCCGATACAACTCACAGCCCTGCCGCCATGCGCGGCAGGGCCTATACCCGTTTCCTAAAAATGCCGAATGCGTTGTCGAGCCCTCTTATTGAGGACGCCGGGAACACCCATGTAGGCATTGGTTTTTCCATCGGCGGTGCGGGACACTGTGGATGACCCGTTCGGTGTTGGATCTCGACACCCCATTGAGTCGCCCGGCCCCACAAACACGAATGACGACCCGCGTGCGAGGCGGGCCGCCATCCGTTCGGCAGAAGCATCCAAGTCTCCAGGCGATGGGAACCCAAAATGCCACGTAACAAGCCGAATACCGCCAGCGTATCGAAGCGCAGGCGCACTGACCAGCAACCGAAGGGTGACCCGACCTCGATCGCCCGGACAGCGCTGAGGGCCGGCTGCGCCCTAGCCTGTGGCAATGCCGCAGTTGCCACCGCCGGGGGCGAATTCGGTCTGGACCTTCCGATCATTGTCTGCGCGGTCGTGAACGGATGGATGATCCTGACGCTGACGCTGATCTTCGTCTACCTCGTCATGAAGCAGGACCGTCCTGGATCTGGCCGGTTGTAATCATCGGGCGGCCCGACCCGGCCAACCGGTGATCAGGCCACGGGGGCGAGAGCCCTCCGCAGGGCGGCCTCGCCTTCGGTCGCCGGGACCGGCAGGACCAGGTATTCCACCGCGGCGGCTCGCGCCTCGGCGACAACCGCCTCCCGGCGGAGGCTGTCGCGGTTGCGCCGGGCCAGCTGCGCGTCGTGCCAGGCGGCCTGCTCGGCCGCCACGGCACGGCGGTGGAGCGACGCCAGGTGGGCCGCAACGGCCCGCTGCACGGCCAGCTCCTGCTGGACCGGGTGGAGGCGGGCATCCCAGCCGCCTCGCCCGTTCAGCGCGTCGGCGACCGCGCCGGCCGGGAGCTCGCCACGCTCGGCTGCGGCGCGTACCGCCTGGTGCAGGAAGCGCTCGCGGGCCGCGTACTCCGCAGGGTTTCGGGCCGTGAACGGCGTGCCGAAGGCCGCCGCCGCCTGGCTGCGCGCCCAGCGCGCGTCGGCTGCCTGCCAGGCCCGCCAGGTCGTGTCGACCCGCTCCGCGGCCGCCTCCCAGTGACCCTGCCAGCGCTCCGCCGCGTACCCCGCCTGGTCGGCCGCGACCCGGATCTCCCCGGCGTAGCGCACGGTCTGCGCCGCCTCCTCGGAGCGCCGCGCACGCTCCGCCTCCCGGCGCTCCTCGCGCAGGCGCAGGACGGCCACCGAATCGATCAGGGCGCGCCGCGGGTCCCGCACGCCGTAGGGGCTGGCGAGCACGATCAGCGCGGGCAGCGTGAGCAGCATGAGGATGGCCCAGATCGCCACCGGGGCGGGCTCGGTCAGCAGCATTTCGGCAAGCATGTTCATGGGAAAGGTCGTCCGCTTCGTCTCGGTTCCGCACACTCGGGCACACGGGGACCCGGGCCGGCGGGGTACGCCGTCCGCAGAGGTCAGACGGTGGCGGGCGGGGCGCGGGAAGCGGTGACCCCGGCGGTGAGCTGCGCGCGCAGGGCGCGCACCGCATGCGCGGTGCCGTAGCCGGCCGGAGTACGCGTGTCCGCGGGCTTCTCAGCCGCCGCGGAGTCGGCGGCGATGCCTGCGGTGATGTGCTGGGCCGAGTGCCCGGAGGATGCCGGCGCCGCTCCCGCAGCGACCGGGACCGCGCTCGCGCCGAGCGGAGACATCAGGGCGAGGAGGAGCGCCAGCAGAACGAGGAAAGACCGGAGCACGGTGCCGCGCTTCGCGATCTTCCTCATAAGTCACAAACTACACATAAGCTCCAAAAACACCCGGCGCCGCGCCGGTGATGACCGAGGCGGATCCGGCCGGATGACCGGCCGGATCCACCTGCGGCTCAGCTCAGATCACCAGCGACGGTAGTCGTCCTGGGTCTGCGCGTTGAACTGCCACGTGCGCTCCCGCTCGGCCCGGTCGATCCGGCGGTCGCTGACCTCGAAGACGTCCAGACCCTTCTGGATGTCATTGGAGTAGATGTGGCCGTTGTACCAGTACGCCGACCAGGAACCGGCCAGGACCGACCGCTCCAGGCTGATCGGGCCCCGCTCCCAGAAACCGATCTCGACCGGCTTGCGGGAGTTGGTGAAGTCCCAGATCGAGATGCCGCCCTGGTACCACGCCTGGACCATGATGTCCCGCCCGGCGACCGGGATCAGCGAGCCGTTGTGGGCCACGCAGTTCTCGGTGTCGGCGTTCTCCCGCGGGATCTTGAAGTAGCTGCGGAACGCCAACTTGGCCTTCTTGCCCTTGCCGACGATGTCGTAGATGGCGTCCGCGCCGCGGTTCGGCCCGGTCTCCGGGTTGCACTGCGCGCCCACGCCGCCGCCCAGCTCGTCGGTGAAGACGACCTTGGTGGCGTTGTTGTTGAAGGTCGCGGAGTGCCAGAACGCGAAGTTCTCGGTGTCCCGGACCGTGGTGATCACCCTCGGTGCCACCGGGTTCGAGATGTCGAAGAGCACGCCGTCACCCATGCAGGCACCGGCCGCGATGTCCCTCTGCGGGTACGCCGTGATGTCGTGGCAACCGGTCGTCGCGGTGCCGGTCTCGCTGCCGGGGAAGCCGCCGTCCGGGAAGAGCACCGGCGTGGCCACCACAGCGGCCGCCTCGGGTGTCCGCAGTGGAACCTTGACGATCGAGATCTTGTCGTGCGGCAGAGCGCAGTTCGGCAGGTCCTTGGTGTCCAGGTTGTAGGAGGACACGTAGACGTAGACCGAACGGTCGCGCTTCTTGCCCGGCACCAGCGTCAGCGTGTGCGAACCGCAGTCGGTCTTCACCGCGGCCACGTACCGCGGGTTGAGCGGGTCGCTGATGTCGAAGACCTTGATGCCCTCCCAGCGCGGCGTCTCGGCGGGCGCCGTGTTCGGCACGGCGACACTGTTGCAGGAGTCGTCACTGCGGATCGAGTCGGTGGCGAGGAAGAGCAGATCGCCGTAGACCGAGACGTCGTTCTGCGAGCCCGGGCAGACGACCTGCTTGGCCATCACCGGGTCCTTCGGATTCCGGATGTCGTAGACGGTGAAACCGTTGAAGTTACCGGCGTACGCGTACTTGCCCTGGAAGGCGATGTCGCTGTTGTACGCCCCCTCCGGCGCGAACGCACCTTGCTTGGGCTCGTTGGCGATCAATTTGATGTTCGGGCTGCTGACGATCTCGTCGACGCCCGGGATGTCGGCGGTAGCGGCCTGGGCCGGCGCGGCGACGAGGAAGCTCAGCAGAACAGCCGCGGCACCGATGGAGGCCAGACTTCTTAGTCGCCCTCGTGGGGCAGGGTGCTTCATGAAGCTCCTTCCGGCTACGGAGCCACCGGCGACACGTCGAGTTGTGTCGCTCGCACCACCGGTGACAACGATGTCGGTCGTTACGATAGTCGCCGAAGGCCGATCGTGGGTGACTCCGGCCGGAGAGGAATCGATGAATCGCCGACGTGCCCAGAGCCTCGCCGCCGCGGCCCTGGCCCTCCTCGCGGCAGGCGTGATTGCCCTGCTCAGCAGGGCTTCCGACGACGAGCGACCAACCGCTGCCGCGCCCTCCGCCTCGGCCTCCCCGATCCCGGTGCTGATACCTGGCCGCCCCGGCGAGCCAGCGACGGTGACCGATTCCGATCAGGTACAGCTGCCCGACGGAACGGCTTACAACACGATCGACGTCACCTACGTACAGATGATGATCGTCCACCACTCGCAGGCCGTCCGGATGGCCGACCTGGCACCCGGCCGCGCCGCGGACAAGGGCGTGCTGGGCATCGCCGGCCGGATCAGTGCCGCGCAGGCGCCCGAGATCGAGGTGTTCCGGTCCTGGCTGCGCGATCGGGGCCAACCGGAAACCAATCCCGCGCACGATCACGCCACGATGCCGGGCATGCAGACCGAGGAGGCGGTCACCGCACTGGCGGCGGCCAAGGGCGCTGACTTCGACCGCCGGTTCGTCACGATGATGACCGCCCATCACCGGGGCGCCCAGCAGATGACCAGCGATGTGTTACGCGGCGGAGCCGATCAACGACTGTCCGAACTGGCCAATGAGACGGCCGTTGAGCAGGGCGTGGAGATCCGTCGGATGGCCGACCTCAATGTGAGTTGATCCGTCGTCGTCGCAACCTGCCATTTCGGACGGTGCACCGAGAGCCCTCCTCAGAGCCGGACCGGGAGTGTCTCGAGTCCGCGCAACAGCAGCCCCGGCCGCCAGCGCAGGTCCTCCGGCGGGATCGCCAGGCGCAGGCCGGGGTGGCGGTTCAGCAGCGCGGTGAAGGCCACCTGCGCCTCCAGCCGGGCCAGCGGAGCGCCGAGGCAGTAGTGGATGCCGTGCCCGAAGGCCAGGTGCGCGTTTTGCGTACGGTCGAGGCGCAGCTCGTCGGCACCGGCGAACCGGTCGCCGTCACGGTTGGCCGACAGCAGGACCACCACGACCGGATCGCCGGCCGCGATCGTGACGCCGCCGATCTCCAGGTCCTCGGTGGCGACCCGGAAGGTGGAGGTCTCGACCGGCCCCTCGTACCGGAGGAACTCCTCGATCGCGGTGGGCAGCAGCGCCGGCTCCGCGCGCAGCCGCTCCCACCGCTCGCGTTCGGCGAGCAGCAGGAAGGTCCCGTTGCCGATGAGGTTGACGGTGGTCTCGTGGCCGGCGATGAGCAGCAGGAACACCATCGAGGAGAGCTCCGCCTCGGAGAGCCGGTCACCCTCGTCGCGCACGTGGATCAGGCCGGACAGCAGGTCCTCGCCGGGGTGGGCGCGCCGCTCGGCGAGCAGGGCCAGGATGTAGCTGACCATGGCCCGGATCGCCGGCTCCAGCCGGTCGCCGGACTGCGAGCCAGCGACGATCACGTTGGACCACGCCCGGAACGCGTCCCGATCGTCGGCCGGGACCCCGAGCAGCTCGCAGATCACCTGGATCGGCAGGGGGAACGCGAAGGTGTCGATCAGGTCGGCCCGGTCCCGGCCCTCGACCGCGTCCAGCAGGTCGTGGGTGATCTCCTCGATGCGCGGGCGCAGCTCCTCGATCCGGCGGGCGGTGAAGGCCGCCGAGACCAGGCGGCGCAGGCGGGTGTGGTCCGGCGGGTCGACCGCGAGCATGTGCCGGGACAGCACCGCCGCGGGCCCGGACGGCCGGTTCGCCGTCGCGGACGAGCCGACCGAGAACGCGGACTGCTTGGACAGCCGCGGGTCGGCCAGGGCCCGGCGCGCGTCCTCGTAGCGAGTGACCAGCCAGGCGGTCAGGCCGCTGGGCAGCCGGGTGCGGGTGACCGGTCCGGTGCGGCGCCAATGCGCGTACACCGGGTGCGGATCCGCCTGGAACGCCGGGTCGGTGAAGTCGATCTGGAGATCCTGCGTCATCGCGCCTCCCGGGCCGCCGGAACGGATTCCGACGATACCCGTCGATGCGCGGGCGTGCGGGACTTTTCGGGTCAGGCGCCGCGCGGGCGCCTGGCGCACACCCCGCGCGGCGAGCGGGGCGGGCGCAGCGGCAGACGAGGGCGGCGGTACGCGAAGCGGCGGGGACGGCGCGGACGCGGTTGACTGCTGTCCATGGGTACGACTATCCGCCGATCATCGGCCGTCACCCCGTCCGTTCAGACATTCTTAATGATCATCTCAGTGTGGGGTAAGCAACCGATGGGTTGGGAACCGGACTGGTCGTCTGCCCGTCCTCGATCCGGCCGACTACCCTCCGGAGGTCAACTCTTCCGGGACGGAGCAGCCGCACCACCATGACCTCTCCCCCTCGCCGCGCCCTCAGTCTCCTTCTCGCAGTCGTGTCGTTGCTGGCCACAGCTGCGTGCGCACCGCAGAACGGACGCGGCGTCGCCTTCGCGGTGGCCCGTCCCGGCCGCAACGAGTCGACGTCCGTACGCCCGAACATCGTGTTCGTGCTCACCGACGACCTGTCGCAGAACCTGGTGCCGTACATGCCCAACCTGCTCGCGTTGCAGCGGGAGGGCACCACGTTCACGAACTACACGGTGACCGACTCGCTCTGCTGCCCGTCCCGGGCGTCCATGCTCAAAGGACAGTTCCCGCACAACACCGGGATCTACAAGAACCACGGGTCGGACGGCGGCTTCCGGCTCTTCTACAGCCGTGGCGCGGAGAAGTCGACGTTCGCCACCGATCTCCAGCGGGCCGGTTACCGCACCGCCTTCCTCGGCAAGTACCTCAACGAGTACAACGCGAGGAACCCGCTGGGCACCGGGAAGCCCTACATGCCGCCGGGCTGGGACCAGTGGTTCGCCGGCGGCAACGCGTACCACAACTTCAACTACTCGCTGAACGAGAACAACCAGGTCCGCGACTACGGCAACAAGCCGACGGACTACCTCACCGATGTGATCTCGGCCAAGGCGTCCGACTTCATCGCCACGTCGGCGGCGGAGGGCAAGCCGTTCATGGTGGAACTGTCGACGTACGCGCCGCACAGCCCGTACACGCCCGCTCCGCAGGACGCCGACTCGTTCCCGGGGCTGAAGGCGCCGCGTTCCGCCGCCTACGACAAGCCGCCCGCGGACGCGCCGCCGTGGCTGAAGGACGTCAAGCCGCTCACCAAGGCGCAGAAGACCCGGATGGACACCGAGTTCCGCAAGCGGGTCCAGTCCATCCAGTCGATCGACCGCATGATCGGCTCGCTGCGGGCCACGCTGACCAAGGCCGGTGTCGCCGACCGGACCGTGCTGGTCTTCGCCTCCGACAACGGCTATCACATGGGCGAGTACCGGCTGCCCTCCGGCAAGCAGACCGCCTTCGACACCGACGTCAACGTGCCGCTCGTGATGGCCGGCCCGGGCATCGGCGCCGGGCGCGGGATCGACGCCGTGGTGGCGAACATCGACCTGCGCCCCACCTTCGCCGAGCTGGCCGGTGCACCGCAGCCCGGCGAGACCGACGGGCGCAGCCTGAAGCCGCTGCTCTCCGGGGACACCCCGGCGGACTGGCGTACCGCGGCGCTGATCGAGCACCGCGATCCCGCCACCGACCCGCTGGATCCGGACTACACCTACGACAGCCCGAACATCCCCCCGGCGTACGACGCGCTGCGGACGGCCCAGTTCACCTACGTCAAGTACGTGGACGGCTCCCGGGAGTACTACGACCGCACGGCCGACCCGCTTCAGCTGCGAAACCTGGCCGGCAAGCTCAGCCCGGACCGGATCGCCGAGCTCGACAAGGCGCTGAAGGGGCTGACCACGTGCGCCGGGCCGGAGGCGTGCTGGACGGCCGGGCGCGCGGTCAGCTGAGCCGGCCCGGCCAGGACTGCCGCTGCTGCACCACCGGGTAGACACTCGAGTACGCCTGCCAGGACGGCCGGCGTTGCTCGGGCGTGGCCAGGCCACGCACCAGGGCCTGGAGCATGTCCTGCAACGCCACGTGCAGGCGGGTGTCCGTGACGATTCCCGCGCCGTCGACCGCGCTCATGTCCAGCGGGATCCGGATGCAGGCGGGCCGCAGCAGGCGGGCACCGCCGTGGTCCAGCACCGACTCCAGGGCGGCCCGCGCCCCGTCGTCCTGACCCGGTGCCACCACGGAGAGCCAGGCGACCGGCTTGCCACCGAGCTCGCCGCCGTCCACCAGCCAGTCGAGCAGGTTCTTCAGGCTGCCGGGGAGGGAGCCCGCGTACTCGGGGGTGCTGAAGAGCAGCGCGTCGGCGTCGGTCACCCGCCGCCGTAACGCCGTGACGACCAACGCCGGCGCCGGGTCGCCGGGAACGAACGCCGGCAGATCGGACAGGCCGTCGTAAAGAGCGGCGGTGAGCTCCGGTGGGGCGTACCGGGCCGCTGTGCGCAGGGCGGCGGTGTGCAGGGATCCGTTGCGAGTGCTTCCCGAGATCAACAGGACGCGCGTCATGCCGCCGACGATACGGCCCCGTGTGCGGCGCTCCAGCCGTCCGCGCGGGGCCCGATCGAGTTACCGCCGACCGGTTGCATCGGTACCGACTTTCGTACCGAAAGCGTCTCGACGGGTAGCCAGCTCGATGCCGGTTCGACAGCATGAACGAACGGTCCATACGGGTGGGGACCGGTCCAAGTTCCGCCCTCCCGCTGAAGGAACTCGGAGCACGATGTCTCAGCCCAGCCCGCCGCCGTACGATCCGACCCAGCCGTTCGGCCAGCCGGGACACGACCCGTACCAGCAACAGGGCTACGACCCGTACCAGCAGCAGGGCCACGACCCGTACCAGCAACAGGGCCACGACCCGTACCAGCAGCAGCCTCCGTACCCCGCGCCGGACAGCGCGCCGCCCACCCAGGCGTACCCGCCGCAGCCGCCGTACCAGGCACCGAACAGCGCGCCGCCGGCGGCACCGTTCCCGCCGCAGCCCTACTCGCCGCCGGTGTCGGGTTTCCCGCAGTCGCCGGCCGGCTACCCGCACTCCCCCGCCGGCTACCCGCCGCAGGCTGGCTACCCGGCGCCGCCGATGTACCAGCCGGTGATCGTGGGCCGCCTCGGCCCGCCCACGTCGGGCTGGGCGGTGGCCTCGATGGTGCTCGGCATCGTCGGCCTGCTGCTCGTCTTCTGCGCCTGGGGCATCCCGTCGCTGCTTGCGGTGATCTTCGGCCACATCGGACTCGCCGAGACCAAGCGCGGTGAGAAATCGGGTCAGGGCATGGCGGTCGCCGGCCTCGTCCTCGGCTACATCCTCATTGGACCGGCGGTCGTCGTCGCCGTGCTCGGCGGAATCAGCGGCCTCAGCACCGTCCTTTAACTCCGGGCCGGCTTTTCGCTTCCGCTTCTTCGGGGGTACGCGTTTCCGCCGTCCCGCCGAATCGACGCCGTTCCCGCTCTCCCGCGCGAGCCGGGTGCCGTGCGCGGCCGCAACGCGGCCGCCGGGAAAAGCGCGACCGGCGCTGCGCGGCCCGAGGTGCACCCTGGTCGCCGGCGTGCCCATCCGCATGGGCCCGGCGGCCGCGGTGCGGCCCGGCACGGTGACCGGATCGCGGGGAACGGCGAGAGCATCGCGTGGACGCGTACCTCAAAAATGGCGTGAGTGAAAAGCGGAGCGCGACCCCATGTTTTCCGCACAGGAAAAGCAACAGACCCCGCCCGGAATGGGCGGGGTCTGCTCGTGTTGTGCGCCGCGTAGGACTCGAACCTACAACCCGCGGATTAAGAGTCCGCTGCTCTGCCAGTTGAGCTAGCAGCGCTTGCAACGAGGCAGAACGTTAGCACATCGGCCGGCGCCTTCTCAGCGGGACCCGGCCGGTCAGGCGCGTGACCGGGGCAGGCAGCACTTCTTGTATTTGCCTCCGGAACCACACCAGCACGGTCCGTTACGACCCGGCGGCCAGGCCGCCCAGGCGGACCCGGACAGCTGCTGATCCTCGTAGCCCAGCTGGATCGCCGCCTCGGCCGGATCGCCGCCCATGCGGGTCGCGAACGCGGCCAGACCGTCGGCCAGCCCGGCGAACAGCACCAGCCCGGTCTCCCCGGACGCGCCCCGGCCGGCCAGCTCCTTCTCCAGCCGGGCCCGGTGCTCGTCCCAGGTCCGCCCGTACGCGTCGGCCAACGCCGGCCAGCGCAGCAGCACCCGGTCGAACTCCGCCTTCGGCCAGAACAGCAGGCCCTGCCCGGTCGTCTCGTCCACGTCCGGCTCGACGCCGTACGCCGCCTCCCGCATCCGGTCGGCCATCTCGTCGTGCTCGTCGACGGGCAGTTCCAGCTCCCGCCGGATCCGGCTGCGGGCTTGGATCAGGTGGTAGAGCAGCTTCAGGTTCAGGTCGTCCGGCCCGTCACCGGGCCGGTCCAGCACCGACTCCAGCGCGGCGGTCAGCCACTGCTCGGCGATCGGCGCGAAGCCGCACTCCTCCATCGCCTCGGACAGGTACGACGCGGCGTCCGGATCCCGGACCAGACGCGGCCGCAGCGCGGCGAACTCGGTCATCGCCTCGTCCTCGTGTCCGAGGCGGGCGAGCAGGTCCCCCCGGTAGGCCCGCGCGAACCCGCCCTCGTCGCTCGGGTACGCCGCGACGGCCCGGCTGACCAGCTCCAGCGCCGCGGCCAGATCACCCTGCCGCTCGATGATCTCGGCAGCCAGCGAGTACGCGTAGCCGGCGTCCGTCGGGTCCGCGAGGCGCTCGCCCTCCACCGCCTCGACCAACTCCGCCACGCACGCCCGCGGGTCCTCCGCACGGAACGCGTCATGCCCGATTGCGTCCAGGTCGTCACTGGTGAGCAGTTCGTTCGACGGCACGCGTCACCCTACCTCGGGCTGCCGCGACCCCCCGCGGTTCTCACCCGACCAGGGCAGGCGGCCGCGGGCGTGGGGAGGGGCCCACGCCCGCGGCCTATCGGGGAACGGGGTCAGGTCGTGGTGCACGTCAGCGTGGGCCAGGCCCAGTTGCCGCCGTGCTGGATGGTGAAGCCGAAGGTGTTCCCGCTGCCGTTCGGCCGTGCGGTCATCACGTTGCCGCTGCCGTCCCAGCTGACCGCGGCGTTCCAGGTCGCGATGATCTTCTGCGGAGAGCGGATCGTGACGGTCACCCGCCAGTTGGTGCTGCCGGAGACCGTGACCTGGCCGTTGAACCGGTCGGCCCACTTCTGGCCCTCGGCGTACGTCGCGGTGCAGTTGCCACCGGCCGGCGGCGTGGTGGGCGTCGTGCTCGGCGGCGTGGTCGTACCGCCCGGTGCCACCGCCCGGCCGGTCGTCGGCGAGATCATGCCGGCGCACAGGCCACGGCTCTTCAGGTCGGCCGCGATCTGCGGGATCGCCGCGACGGTCGTCGCGTACTGGTCGTGCATCAGGATGATCTGGCCGTTGGTCAGCGTGCCGGCCCGCTGCACGATCTGGGCCGTGGTGGCGCCGTTCCAGTCCTGCGAGTCGACGTCCCAGATGATCGTCCGCAGGCCCAGGGCCGACGCGGCGGACTCGAGGGTGGCGTTCGTCTCCCCGTACGGCGGACGGAAGAGCACCGGCGTGCCACCGCCGGCGGCCTGGATCGCGCTCTGCGTGCGGGACAGCTCGGAGCTCATCTGTGCCGCGCTGAGAGTGAGCATGTGCGGATGGGTGTAGCTGTGGTTGGCCACCCACATGCCCGCCGACACCTGCGCCGCGACCAGCGACGGGTTGGCGGCCGCGTTCTGGCCGGTGTTGAACATGGTGGCGCGGAGACCGTTGGCCCGCAGCGCGTTGAGGAGATTGGTGGTGTTGCCCGGGTTCGGCCCGTCGTCGTAGGTCAAGCCGACGTACCCGTTCGCGCAGTCGCCCGGCACCGGCGTGCCGGTCCCGTTCAGGGCGTCGAGGACAGCGGTGTACGCCGCCTTCTTGTTACCGCTGCCGTCGAAGAGCAACGGGGTGTCGCTCGCCCGCCAGGAGTCGCTGTCGCGTACGCCCCAGACCGTGACGCCGGTGCAGCGGGCGACCGCCAGACAGGCGTTGACCACGGTCCGGTACTTGTTCGCCTGGTCGGTGCCGGAACCCTGGATGTCGAGCTCGGTGATCTGCACGTCCACGCCGAGCGCGGCGAAGCTCGACACGGTCGTCGAGAAGTTGCTCGGCACCGGGTTGCCGCTGTTGAAATGTGCCTGCAGGCCGACACAGTCGATCGGCACCTGACGGGCCTTGAAGTCCCGGACCAGGTTGTACACCGCCTGCGTCTTGGCGTGACTCCAGTTGTCGATGTTGTAGTCGTTGTAGCAGAGCTTGGCGCCCGGATCGGCAGCCCGTGCGGCCCGGAACGCCGCCTCGATCCAGTCGTTGCCGGTGCGCTGCAGGTTGGAGTCGCGCCGGGACCCGTCGCCGTTGTCGGAGAACGCCTCGTTCACCACGTCCCAGGCGTAGACCTTGCCCCGGTAGTGGGTGGCGACCTGGGTGACGTGGTTCAGCATGGCGTTGCGCAGGGCGGTGCCGCTCATGCTCTGCATCCAGCCCGGCTGCTGTGAATGCCAGGCGAGGGTGTGCCCGCGCAGCCGCTTGCCGTTGCTCGTGGCCCAGTTCGCCACCCGGTCACCGCTGGTGTAGTTGAACTGGTTCTGGTTCGGCTCGGTGGCGTCGAGCTTCATCTCGTTCTCAGCGGTGACCATGTCGAACTCACGGTTCGCGATGGTCGTGTAGGCCGAGTCGGAAAGCTTGCCGGCGCTTATCGCGGTGCCGAAGTAGCGGCTGCTCTGCGCCGCGGCGGCGCCGAGCGTGGTGGCGGCCTCGGCAGCCGGGGCGAGCAGAACCGCGCCGGCTGCGGCGAGGACGGCCGCGACGCCGACGGACAGCGCTCGTTTCATGCGCATGGGTGGATCACCTTTTCAACGAGGGAGCGGCGAATCGACGACCGTCGCTGCCCATTGTTGAGAGATGACCGGCTGACGTCAATGGCAATCTACCGGTAATGTTCCGAAACTTTCGGATCCCTCGCTAGCGGCTTCTTGTCCGGGTGTGATGTATCGATTCAACCTTCCTGGTACGCCTAATGCGAGCGAAACTATCGGAGCTCTCATCGGCCGAGGTGAACTTGGATCTCGTCCCCGGCGTATCCCCATGCATGCCGCCCGACGACCTCCTCGGCGACTGGGAACACCGCGCCCGGCAGCAGGCCGAACTGAGCGCGGAGCTGAGCCGGCGCATCCGGGACACCGTGGCCACCGCCGAAGCACCCGGCGGCGAGGTCCGGGTGACCGTCGACCACTCGGGCGGCCTGGCCGCGCTGCGGCTCGACGACCGGGCCATGGTGCTGCGAGCGGACGAACTCGCCGATCTCGTCATGGAAACGGTCCGGCGTGCGCAGTCGCGGCTGGCCGAGCAGGTGGCGGAGGTGGTGCGGGGGATGTACGGCTCGGACTCGCCGACCACGGCGTTCATCGCCGACGCCTATGCGACCCAGTTCCCGCGATCGTCCGATGAGGAGAGTGAGGCGGGATGACCCAGCCCCTGCACCTGGATCCGGATGGGCTGCGTGAGCACGCCCGGATGGTCGACGACGCGGCCGCGATGTGCGACGAGGCGGCGGCCGGGGCACGTTACATAGCCGACAACGGGCAGGTATACGGCGAGTTCTGCAGTGATCTGCTGTTCGGCTTCATGACGCTGATCGAGGACCACGCCTTCCGCGAGATCCGCGGCGGAAGAGACGCGCTGCTGAACCTCGCCGACCTGGTGCGAACGCTCGCCGACAACGTCAGCCTCACCGATGACCTCGCTGCCCGGCAGATCCGAGAGGGCTGATCATGACTGCTGAGGCGTACCTCGCGCGCTCCAGCGTGATCGCCCCGGAGAGTGTGACCAAGACATACGAGGGCGCCGCCATCTTCGAGTCCGCCGGCGGCATAGTCGACGGCTTCCGAAACGGCGAACCGCTGGCGATCGGCGGAAACGTCGCAGCCACCGGGCTGTCGCTTCTCGGCGCGGTGATGGACCCGGTGCAAGAGGTGTTCGCTGCCGGAGTCGGCTGGCTGATGGAACATGTCAGTCTGCTCCGCGAACCGCTGGACCGGCTCGCCGGCGACCCGAAAGCCATCGAGGGCCACGCCAAGAGCTGGCGCCAGATCGAGAGCCGGATCTATCAAGCCACTGACGCATTCGCTTCCGAGGTACGGCGCAGCACCGACGCCTGGGCTGCCGAATCGCTGGCCGCCTACCGCCGGCGCGCCCTTGACCACGCCGAGTCGGTGCAGGCCCTGGGGAAGATCGCTGAGCTGATGAGCCAGCTCACCACGGTCGCCGGTGCCGTGGTCGGCGTGTTCCGGAACACGATCCGCGACATCGTGGCCGAGGTGGTGGGCGCGTGCATCTCCAAGGCGGTCCAAGCCGTGACGGTGGTCCTCATCCCCAAGGTCGTCGCCGAGGTGGCCATTCTCGTCGCCGCGACGACGACCAGGATCCTCACCGTCTTGAAGGATCTGCTCAAGCGGCTCGACAATCTGCGGCAACTGGCCGGCCCGTGCGGGTTCCTCCTGGAACAAGTCGGCAAGGCGAGCCGGAACGTCACGCGGCTGCAGGCCTTCCGGGTCGAGGCGGCCGGTACGGCGATCGTCGATCCGAAGGGGTGGGCCGGCTGGTCGCGGGCCTATCGGACGCTGTCCGACGGCAACATCGCGGCACACGGCAATACCGAACACCTCATCGTCGAGACGGCCCGTACCGCCGGTCAGACCAACAGTTCGCAGAACAGCGGGTCGTCAGGCACTACCCTCATCGAGGACGACCCGGAACCCACTCCTATCGATTTCCCGTCCTGATGGAGGGCACCGGCATGGAGTCCTGGGAAGAGCGCATCGCTCGACGTCGCGCGGAACTCAACGCCCGTGTGGAGGCGGACGAGCGAGAGGAGCAGGAGCGCCTCGCGGCCAGTGCCGCCAACGACGCGGTGGAACACCGTACGAGCGGCGCGTTGCGCTCGACGGTGTTCATGCTCGGCCTCATCCTGATCACCGGCACATTGATCATGCTGGCCATCACTTTCAGCCGCCTGTCCGGCCGGGACTTCTCGGAAGCCGAACGGACGGGCCAGGCCGAGGTGGCCTCCTGCGAGCAGCGCGGCCCGGTCAGCACCAAGGGTTTCGGCCGATGGCAAAGTTGCACGGCCAGCGTGTTCTGGGACGACGGGGACAATGAGTACGTTTACGGCACTGAGATGTTCACCTCGGCCGACATCGGCACGCCCGTCCGAGTGGGTGAAGTCGGCAGGCACCGCACCGAACCGGTGCTCGCCAGAGCGGACGCCGGCGAACGGCCCTGGCTCCGATGGATCGGTTACCTGGTCCTCATCATCGCGATCCCGCCCGGGCTTCTGACGACCCTGCTGCTGAGTGCGATGCTGCGCTCGCGCAAGAGGTGACCACAGCAAAAAGGCCCAGACCGAATGGCCGGGCCTGTGCTGGAGAGTGCGTCGCGTAGGACTCGAACCTACAACCCGCGGATTAAGAGTCCGCTGCTCTGCCAGTTGAGCTAGCGACGCTCGCCGTGCAACGACAAGAACGTTAGCACGGCCTGCGGAGATCCTTGAAATCGACCACTTCCCACCTCAAGGGGGACCCACAATTTGCGTCCATGAGTCAGTATGTCTGCGCTGAGAAACTGCAGAACGGGGCCCGACGATGGTTGACCTCCGCCGCTCCCTGGTGGCGATCTTGGCAGTTGCCATGATCGCCCCCTTGACCGCGTGTGGCGACGACGCGAAGCCGACCTTCGCCGATCCGGCGGCCGCCGAGCCGGCCGCCTCGGCCGGCGCATCGAGTGGCGCATCGAGCGCGCCGGTGACGGAGAGCACGACGGGGGCCGGGTCGGTGGCGCTGACGATCACGCCGGCCAAGGACAAGAAGAACGTGCCGGTCAGTTCGGAGATCGGGCTGAAGGTGAGCGGCGGCGATGTCACCTCGGTCACACTGAAGGACGCCAAGGGCGCGACGGTCGCGGGCGAGATGCGCGAGGACGGCTCGGCCTGGGTGCCGAGCAAGCCTTTGAAGACCAAGCAGACGTACGCGGCCACGGTCGTCGCCACCGGCAAGGACGGTGCCACGACCACCGCGACCACGTCGTTCACCACGATGGGCGAGCCGGGACGGCGGACCGGGACCGGCCTCTACCTGTTCGACGACCACACGTACGGCGTGGCGATGCCGGTGGTGGTCGAGTTCAACCCCGGCATCAAGAAGGCGGACCGCGCCGCGGTGCAGAACCGGATGTTCGTGCAGAGCACCCCGTCGCAGCCGGGCACCTGGTCGTGGACGGCGAGCGGCACGCAGGCCTTCTACCGGGCGCCGGAATTCTGGCAGCCGGGCACGACGCTGAAGGTGCGCATCGCGGTCGGCGGGCTGCCCACCGGCAACAACATCTACGGCGACCGGGACCGCTCAGCGACCGCCAAGATCGGTCGTAGCTTCGAGATGCAGGTCGACAACGCCGGCAAAAAGATGACCGTGCTCAAGGACGGCAAGACGGTCAAGACCATGCCGGTGAGCCTCGGCAAGAAGAGCACCCCGTCGTCGAGCGGCCGGATGGTGATCATGGAGAAGAAGGCGGACACCGTCTTCGACACCACCGACACCGACGGCGCCGAGGGTTATCGCACCCGCATCCAGTACGCACAGCGACTGACGTGGAGCGGACAGTACATTCACTCGGCCCCGTGGTCGACGGGTGATCAAGGTCGCCGCAACGTCTCGCATGGATGTGTCAATGTCTCGCCGTCCAACGCGCGATGGCTGTTCGACAACACCCTGATCGGTGACCCGGTCACCGTGAAGGGGACGGAGGACAAGCTCGACTACGGCAACGGGTGGACGCCATGGGACGTGAGCTGGGAAAAGTTCGCCGAGGGCAGCGCTCTGAAGGTTCCTGACGGCCTGGGCTGAGGACGGACGTCACCTCCGGGTGGTTCGATGACCCTCCCGGGGTACATCGATGGCACGAGATTCGGTACGGCACAAATCCGGGATTGGTCAACACGCGTTTTTGGAGCACTATTGGGCGCCGGGTAGTACGAAGCCGTGAGGAGACCATGGAGATGGATGGAATTCGGTCGGTGGAGCTGGCCGCTCCGGCCGGCCGTGCCGGACGCCGCGGATGGCGCGCGGCCGTGGTCACACTGCTGGCGGGCACTCTTCTGCTGACCGCCGCGTGCAGCGGCGGTGACGACTCGCCGTCGTGGCAGGGTGGCGGAAACGGTGCCGCCGCCTCCGAGGCGCCGTCGCCGGAGCCGACGCTGAGCACGGTCGCGGTGACCTCCCCCGCGGCCGACGCGACCGGCGTCGAGGCCTGGTCCGACGTGAAGTTCAACAGCGAAGACCCGGAGAACACCACCGTCAAGGTGACCGACGCCAAGGGCGACGAGGTCAAGGGCGCCGTCGACAAGGACGAGAACCTCTGGCGTCCGACCGAGTCGATGGAGTGGGGCAAGAAGTACACGGTCACCGTCACCACGCCCGAGGCCGAGGGCAAGAACAACACCACCACCAGCTCGTTCACCGTGATGAAGAAGCCGGCGAACCTGGTACGGGTGACGAGCTTCCTCGCCGACGGGCAGACCGTCGGCGTGGGTATGCCGCTGATCATGCGGTTCGGGCGGGCCATCCCGGAGAAGTACCGGGCCGACGTCGAGCGCAAGATGGTGGTCACCGCCACTCCGGCACAGGAGGGCGTCTGGCACTGGACCAGCCCGACCGAGGTGCACTACCGGCCGCAGACGTACTGGAAGGCCGGCTCCAAGGTCTTCTACAAGGTGCAGCTCAAGGGCGTGAAGATGGGCGACGGGTGGTACGGCAGGTCCGATCTGACCGTCGACATGAAGATCGGCCGCTCGATGATCATGACCGTCTCGAACAAGACCAAGAAGATGACGGTCAAGCAGGACGGCAAGGTCATCAAGACCATCCCGGTGAGCCTGGGCAAGCCGAAGACCCCGTCCTCCAGCGGCACCATGGTCGTGATCGAGAAGAAGGAACACACCGTCTTCGACACGCTGGATGAGCTGGGCCCCGAGGAGGGCTACCGCACCGAGATCGACTACGCGCAGCGGATCACCTGGAGCGGGCAGTTCATCCACGCGGCTCCGTGGTCCGAGGGTGTGCAGGGCCGGAGCAACGTCTCGCACGGCTGCGTCAACGTGTCGATGGCGATGGGCAAGTGGCTCTTCGACCGCACGCTGATGGGCGACGTGATCACGGTCACCGGTACCGAGGAGAAGTTGAAGAACGGTAACGGCTGGACCGACTGGAACATGAGCTGGGCGGAGTACAAGAAGGGCAGCGCGCTGCACTGATCTCCACCCGGCACGACGCGGGCTCGGTCTGGCGACCGGGCCCGCTGTCTTTTCCGTAGCCTGACTGGTATGGCGCGATTCGTTCGCATTGCTGCTGTCCTGGCTCTCGTGCTGGGCGGCTGCTCATCCCCGGCCACCCCGGAGTCGAGTTCGAGCGGGAGCACCGGCCCGTCGCCTGTCGACGATCCGCCCGGGCTGATCACCTGCCTCGAGGTGGCGGCGGCCCTGCGCGACGCGACCCTGATGGATCCCGGCGTCGTGGACCGGATCGCCGCTTCCTCGGCCACCGCCGACGCTCCGGTGGCCGACGCGGCGACGGCACTGGCGGACGCGTACGCCCAAGCGGTTGCCGCCCGCGGCAGCGCCGCGGAGCCGGACGCCATCGCCGCGGTGAGCATCGCCGCCGCGGACATGTCCCGGACGTGCGGCGACAGCGGCCTGGAGTCGGTGCCCTGACCTCAGCCCTGGAAGACCCCGATGACCTCGGCTCTCTTCTCGCCGGCCCGGGCGATCGCACCGTAGGTGTCGCCGCCGGGGTCGCGCTTTCCGGCGGCGTGCTGGTACTGCGCCGCGAAGACGTACTCGCCCGGGGCCAGGGTGCGTCCCTCGTTCAGCGTGTACCGGTAGATCAGCGCACCCTTCTCCTCGGCGACCGTCATGGTGATCATCTCGGTCGGTACCGAGGTCCACTTCCCGGTGTCCCTGACCCCCGCGGTACGCGCCACGCTGATCACCAGGTCGAGCGTCGTGATGGTCTCGGCGGTGGTCAGGGTGAGGTTGCCCTGCGCCCAGGTGTCGTTCGAGTGGCTGTCGAGGACCGCGGCCGAGCGGAGGAAGCCGGAGACCGGTTGCCACCGAATCGGCGGCGTGGTGGTGGTGGACGTGGTCCGATTGGGCCGGGTGGGCGCTGTGACGTCGTCCGGTGTGCTCGAAGGGGCGACGGTCGGTGCCGGTGAGAGGGCCTCCGTGGTGGGAGCCATCGAGGCGGCGGCAGGCGGCTCCGCCCCGCCGGAGCGGTCGCCGGTCAGCCTGATCCCGGCGAAGCCCGCCACCACGGTCGCCACGACCGAGGCCGCGGCGGCGACCGGGCGCAGTGCGGCGAACGCCCGTCGACTGCGCCGGTGCGCGATACGGGTGAGCATCGCCGCCCGGTCCGGGACGTGCCGCTCGGCCTCCTCACGCAGCACCGCACCCAGCTCGGGGTAGTGACGCTCAGCCATGGTGACCTCCCGTCGTCAGCGGCATGCCGCGCAGGTACTCACTCAACTGGGTGGCACCGCGTGAGGTGTGGCTCTTCACGGCACCGACCGAGATGCCGAGGATCGTGGCGACCTCTCGTTCCGGCACGTCGAACGCGTACCGGAGAATGACGCACTCGCGACGCCGCAGCGGAAGTCGCCGCAGCGCCGCACGCACGTCGAGGATCGCGGGGGTGTCGCTCTCGCCGCGCTCGCGGCGTAGCAGACCCAGTCGCAGCAGACCGGCCCGTTCCCGGCTCTGCCGCTTGATCCATTGACGGGCCAGGTTGGTCACGATGCCGCGGGCGTACGCGACCGGGCTCTGTGCCGCCTGCACTCGTTCCCAGTACCGCCACACCTCCACGAACGCGTCCGCCGCCAGGTCGTCGGC
Organism: Actinoplanes aureus; assembly: GCF_015704865.1. Lineage (GTDB taxonomy): Bacteria > Actinomycetota > Actinomycetes > Mycobacteriales > Micromonosporaceae > Actinoplanes > Actinoplanes aureus. The sequence continues at coordinate 46,158 of NZ_JADQTO010000007.1, forward strand.
AGCCTGCGAGTCGCCGGTCACCAGGTAGGCGAGCCGGGACAGGTCGGCGTGATGGTCGTCGAAGAACCGCTGGAAGGCGTATTCGGCTTCGGACAACGCGGCTGGTCCCGACCGTCAGGAGAGCCGCACGGAGTCTGCGGTGGTCTCCGTGGCATCGGCTGGCAGCGCCGAGAACGGCACGACAATGCGCTTCGCGAGCATCAGGGTCTCCCGGGGGACGAAGGTTGATCCACACCCCAGTGGCCCGGCGAGCCGGAAAGGTTGCCCACTTGCGAGAAATTTGGGAGCGATACCACGAGAAAAGGCCCCGCCGGATGACGGAGCCTCTCACATGGGGTGATCGACGGGACTCGAACCCGCGACCCCCGGGACCACAACCCGGTGCTCTACCAACTGAGCTACGACCACCATGACCGCGGAGCCGTTCCCACGGTGCCGGACAATCATAGCGACAGCCCCGGGTAGCCCGTCGAGCGGGTTACCTACAACTCGGCGGCGACCGCTCGGGCCGCCTCGACGTCCGGCCCGGGCAGCGGCACGAAGACCGTGCGCCGGTAGTACTCCAGCTCGCGGATGCTCTCCCGGATGTCGGCGAGCGCCCGGTGCGACAGGCCCTTGGCCGGCTGGCCGAAGTAGACCCGCGGGTACCACCGGCGGCACAGCTCCTTGATCGAGGACACGTCGATCATCCGGTAGTGCAGGTGGGCGTCGAGCGCCGGCATGTCCCGGGCGAGGAAGCCGCGGTCGGTCGCGATCGAGTTACCGCAGAGCGGAGCGGTGCGCGGGTTCGGCACGTACTCCCGGATGTAGGCCAGGACGGCCTCCTCCGCCTCGGCCATGGTGACGGTCGAGCGGCGGACCTCGTCGGTCAGGCCGGACTTGCCGTGCATGTCGCGCACCACCGGCGGCATCGCGTCGAGCGCCGCGTCGTCGGCGTGAATGACCAGGTCGATGCCCTCGCCGAGCACGTTGAGTTCCGGATCGGTGACCAGGGCCGCGACCTCGATGAGCTTGTCCTTGCCCAGGTCGAGACCGGTCATCTCACAGTCGATCCACACCAGAAGATCCGCCACGGGCACAGCCTACGCCGGGTGGCGGGCCGCTGTTTGACGCGTACGGCCGGTCACGGCCCGCCTTCGAGCCGTTTGTCCGCTTTGTGGCCGGGTCTTCCCACTTGGCCGGTTGCGGGGTAAAGTGTACTTAACGGACGAAGCCCCCCTTCGGTTACTCCGTTCCCCCCGGTAAAGGGCCCTCCGTGTCGGCAGCACGGAGGGCCCTTTCAACGTCCGCACCCGGAACTCCCGGCTTCACGGCCGCCAAGATCGGTCGAAGTCGGCGCCCACGGTCGAGCCGTCGGTCCAGCGGATCTCGGCCTCCCCGGCGGCATCCGGCGCCACGAACTCGACCAACCGGGCACCTTCCTCCTCGACCGCCGCGCGCGCCGCCGCACCGAGCGGCCGGAACGGTGCCACGGTCAGCGTCGCGCCCTTCATCGACCAGGTCGCCGCCACGAAACCGTCGACCAGGACGGTCGGACGCACGATCGACCAGCCCGGCATGACGATCGGGCGGTCGCCCGGATGGATGATCCGGGCCCGGTCGGCGTGCCCGAGGACGGCGTTGTCGAACTCGGGCAGGAACACCACCGGTGCCGGGTCGTCGGCGTCGGCGATAGGGGCGTCCGGTAGGTCGTACAGATCGGTCCCGTTCTCGTCGCGGAAGACCCGCAGCAGCGGGCGCATTTCCGCGAAGAGCGCGCCCAGGCGGGTCATGCCCGCAAAGACCTGAAGATCCTTGACCGACGCCGGGCCGAACGCCGCCAGGTAGCGCATCACCAGCGCCTCCGGGCTCGCGGCGGCCATCGGCCGCCCGAGCCGGGCCTCGGCCGGCACGCAGAGCACACGGCCGCGATGCCGCCACGTTCCGGCCGGCGGTGGGTGCAGCAGAGACAACCGCAGGTGTACGACGTACGTCAGCGACTGCGCGTCGTGACCGGGAAACCGCTCGATCAACCGCCGGGACAGCTCCGGCCGGGTCATCGGCCCGTCCGCCAGGATCCCCCGGGCGACAGCCTCGAACTCGGCCGGGTCCACGCCGTTCAGCCGCCCGCCGCGCCCGGCGAGCCGCTCCAGGGCCGGCTGGAGGGTGGGCCGGAGCCACAGGTAGTCGTCACCGGTGCTCAGGTGCTGGGTGCCTCGCAGCAGCGCGCTGCGCACCACTCCCCCGTCGTGCAGCAGCGAGGTCAGATCGTCGTGCCGGAACCCGGCCATCCGCGACCAGAGGCTCAGGTAGGGCGAGTCGGCCTCCTGCCCCTGCAACGCGACCAGATGCCCGACCACGTCCGCGGCCCGGCGCGGCACCCGTTCGGAGAGCAGTTGCCGGTGCAGGTAGGTCCGGTTCAGCTGGCGCGTCGTGAGGACTCTCATGGCGACCACGCTAGGCGGGATAGCGGTCAGTTTCCGTCCACAATCCCCGCTCGCGGCGGAGAAACGAGAGCGGCCCACCCGAAATCGGGTGGGCCGCTGCGCGATGCTCGGTCAATTGCCGTCAGGCTCGCCCTGCGGGCGGTCACGCTCGGCCGGACGGCCCGCAACGGTACGCCGGCGGCGGCGCTCATTGGTGCCTGCCAGCAGTTCCGCCGCCTCCTCCCGGTAGCTGAGCGCCCGGTTGGCCGTCGCCCCCGATTCGGCCGCCCTGTCCTTCCGGCCTGCCGCCCTGTTCTCCTTTGTGACCCGCGGCGGCACCTCGGACGCCGGCGCCTTGGGGCGCGGCACGCTGCCCCGGGCCGCTCGCAGGGAGTCCGGCGTGGCCGCGATCGGTGCCGGCGTTTCCGCCGGTTGCGTGGCTGGCTGTGCGTCTGCCGCTACCTGAGCGTTCGCTGGCTTCCCGGCGAGTTGCGCGGTGGTCTGCCCGTCTGCGGCAACCCGCGCGGCCGACTGCCCGTCCGCGCCCACCCGCACGTCCACAGGCATCGCGGCCAACGGCGCATCCACCGGCTTCGCGGCCAGCTGCGCGTCAGTCGGCTCGTCGGTTGTCTGAGCTGCCCGTGCGGCCATGGTCTCGGCCGCTTTGATCCAGGCCGCAGGGGCCCGCCGGGCCATCGGACTCGGCCGCGACGTCTTCCCAGCGATCCGGTTCTGAGCACGGGACAGCGGGTGATCGGCCTGATCGGCACGCCCGGTCGCCTTTCGGCCGTTCCCCGAGCGGCCGGCATCGCCGGGCTTGCTCTGGCCCGGCACCGTCCGTGCCGGCCCGTCCAACTCCACCGAGTGCATCGACGCGCGCGGAGGCTGCGCGCTCGTAGCCGTCATCCCGGCGGGATGCGCGTCGGAACCTGCCGACGCCGGCTGGGCGGCAGCGTCCCCGGATGCCGGGTTACCAGCAGGCGGACGCCCGGACTCCGCGGCGTGCATCGAGGCCCGCCCCTGCGCGCCCGCTTTGCCCGCGGACACGGATTCGGCGGCCGACTTCGCCGCCACCGACTTTGCTGAATCCCCGCCCTTCGAACCCGCCGGCGCGGCGCCCAGGTCGGCGGACCTCGGCCTGGCCATTGAGGCGGGCTTCGCCGGATCCCTGCCGTCCGAGCTTGGCTGCCCGGCCGTCTTGTCGGTGGACGTGGGTTCGCCGGCCGAGACGGCGTCCTGTCCGGTGCGTCCGGCCGGGTTGACCGGCGGCCAGACCGGCGGCTGCTCGACGCCGGAAGCGGCGGTCTCGACAGCGGCATCGGTTGGAGTGCCCGCTTGCTCGGTCTGCGGCCCGGACTCCTCCGGCCGGACGTTCACGGCGGCGGGAGCAGCGGATGCCGTCGGCTGATCGGTAGTCACCGCGGACTTGGTGGCTGTGTTGGATCGCTCGGCGACGGCCCCCGGCTGGGGGGAAGCAGCCGGGGGCTGGGCGGCTGGCGCCGCCGGCCGCGCGGAAGCTGTTGACGGCTGGGTCGGGCCTGCCACGGGTCGCGGTACTGCGGGCGGGTTCTGCGGCTGCGGTTTCGCCGATCCGGTCCGGCCGGTGCCGAGCCGGGTCAAGCCGGTAGCGGTCCAATCGGTGGCCGCCGGACCGGTGTGCATCGCAATGCGCGACACGCCCGCGCTCGGCTGGGTCGTCACCTGCGGACGCGGGCTCGGCCGGGCCCCGGTCGGCGCGCCCGCGCCCCCGCGACCCTCCGGGCGGAGCTCAGCAACGACGTCGCCGGGCTTAGGTCGTCCGTCCGGCATTGCCCCGCTCTCATCGGCTGGCCCACGCTGCTTTCCCGCCGGCCCCGAGGACTCGGGACGGCTCTCACCAGCAACGTCTCGCCGCCCATCGGCTTCGGAGCCCACCGGCGAGCCAGCGACAGCCGGCTCAAGCTGGCCCTCCGTGAGCCGCGCGGCCTTTCCTGCCTGGCCGCCCGCCTTTTGGGCCGCCCCCTGCGCGGGCTTTTCAACCGGCCCGCTCACCGGACCGGCCACGTGTTCAGCAGCCGCCGGCTTGCCGGCCTGGCCCTTGGCCGCGCCGACTGACTTCTCCGGTCGGCCGCCTCCGGCAGCCGCCGACTTACCTGGCCGAGAATCTGCGGCCTCACCCGCAAGCTTTCCGCCAGCGCCCGCAGCCTCACCCGGAGTCCCGGTCGCAGGCTTTGCGGCCTCGCCATCAGCGGCATCCGCGGACATGCCACCGGACGCGGGCTTTATGGACCTGGTCTCGGGCTTCCCAGCCTGAGGGCCCGCAGCCTCATCCGCATTCCCGCCCGCAAGCTCCCCGGCCTGGCCATCGGCGGCATCCGCCGACGCGCCATCAGAAGTGGATTGAGGCTTGGGCTTCCCGGTCCGGTCATTCGCCGCATCCGCCGACGCAACAGTGGAGCCTGGCTTCGCAGACTGAGGCCCGGGCTTCCCGGCCTGGACGCTCGCCGCATCCACCGACCCGGCAACGGAGGCCGGCTTCGCGGATTGAGGCCCGGCCTTGCCGGCCCGGTCGCTCGCGGCATCCGCCGACGTGGCGGCGGGAGTGGGCTCGGTGGGTGTGGCCTCGCCCGTGCGCTGCTCGCCGGTGACCCGCTTCCTCGGGCCCGCGATCGGCATCCCGGCCGGCTTGGTGTCGCGGCCGCCGCCCTGGACCGGCGGCGTGTTCGCCGCCGACTTACGGGCGGCCGCCTCGGCGAGCCGGGCCGCTGCTCGGGCCTCGGTCTGGCGGGCCCGTTCCGGGGCGGTTGCCGCGACCCAGGCGCCGACCGCGGTGGCGCGGAATTCCGGCAGGTCGGTGGGGGCCGGGCTGCGCCGCCGTTCGTTGCGGCTGGCCGGCAGCGGGCCGGGGTGCATGCCGGCGAGGGCGGGTGTGTCGCCGAGCAGGTTCAGCGGTTGGCCGGGTGCGGGGGTGAACGCTCCGGCCGGGAGGACGTGGGCGATCGGCGGCGCCACTTCGGCGGGCGGTGCCGCAGCGGGGGCGTCGGCTAGGGTCACGGTTGTGCCGGCGGGCGCGGAGGTGAGGGCGATCGGTGCGGCTGCCGGGGCGGCGCCTCCGCCGGGCGGCAGCTCGGGCGTGTTCTTGCCGGCGGGCTGGGGCGGCCAGGAGAACTGCGGCAGCGCGGGCGGGCGGCTGGGGCGGGAGTCGGCGAGCGTACGCGGCCGGTGTGCCCCACCCTGCCGCCCGCCGCCGGACAGCGGCAGCGGCGCCCCGATGGCCTGCATCAAGTCGGGCACCTGGCTGGGTTCGACGACGTAGACCACCTCGCGCCGGCGACCCGGCCAGGCCAGCACGGTCACGCTGGCCATCACCAGCAGGGTGCCGAGGGTGAGCAGGCCCCAGGTGCTGGAGTTGAGCCAGCTGGGCCACACCTCGGCGGCCGAGGCGACCTTGTTGATCGGCTGGGCGGCCGGGTTCATCACGACCAGGCTGTACGGGCCGCCGGTGAGCTCACCGGGTGTCCAGCTGAGCTGGCCCTGCCCGGCCGTCGTCCAGAACGGCTGCCGGCCGGGCATGCCGGCCGGCCGGGTACGCCCGTCGACGCGGCCGACGGTCAGCGGGAGTGCCCCGGTGCCGATGTCGACGGCGTTGACCCGGGTGTGCGGGACGCCGGCCAGGTAGCGCTCGATGTCACGGGCGGGTGCCAGACCGACGAATGCGGGGCCGTTCAGGGTGACCGCGGAGAGCCGCAGCCGGGTGGCGCCGACCCGGGTGAACGGCGCGTCGTCGCGCAGCAGCCGGTCGACGTCGGGGACCACGAGGGCGTACCCCGGGACCGCGAGCTGGCGGATCTGGCCGCTGAACGCGCCACCGGGGTCGCGGTGCTGCATGAGCGCCCACAGTCCGCCACCGGCCAGCAGCGCGGGCAGTCCGATGGTCAGTAACAGCATGCCGAGGATCGTGCGGAACACCCGCATCTGTCTCTCCCCCTTCCCGGGCCGTACTGCGGGGACCATACAGATTCAAATAACCCCAAAGTGGTCAAACAGGCACGGCGGCCCCCGATAGATATGGCAACGGCCCGGCCCACCGGGGCCGGGCCGTTCACGGGGAGGGTCAGGAGATGTTCGCCGTCATGGTCAACGTCGATTGGTCGATCTCGGTGGTCCGGGCGGTGAACTTGAAGGTCCACTCGCCGGCGGCCGGCAGCGCGATGTCACCGATGGCGTGGAAATCGGTGATCCGCAGCAGCGGGATCTCGATCGGCTCGATCCCCTTCGCGGCCAGCGTCGCGGTCGCCTTCCACTCGATGACCGGCAACGGCTTGTTGTCCGGGGTGTACGCGTACAGGTGGATCGAGTTGTTGCCCACCTTGGCCGGGAAGATGTCCACCTGCAGCGACATCTTGTTCGAGGTCAACGTCTGGGTGACGGTCGTGGTGGTGGCCGCGGTCTCGGCCGCCTCGGCGGTACGCGGCGGCGCGATCTGCACCAGCACCGACGTGACGCCGAGCACCACCGCGGTGATCGCCAGCTCGGCGAGCACGATCCGGCGCAGTGGCCCGGGCGACTCCTCGGCGGCGCGGGACTTGACCAGCTTGCGCGAGTACGCCGCCACCCCGAGCACCACGGCGGCCAGCCCGACCTTGACCAGGATCAGCCGGCCGTAGGTGGTGTTGATCAGGCCGTCCAGCGTCGACACCTCGATCAGCGCCTGCACCACACCGGCGAAGATCAGGGCGCCGACCGCGGCCGCCGCCCAGCGGGACCAGATCGGCAGGATCGCGCCGAGTTCCCGGCCGTTCGCCCGGGGCAGCAGGAAGCCGAACAACATGACCAGACCGCCGAGCCACACCGCGACGGCGGCCAGGTGCAGCGCGTCGATCACCACCGAGACCCCGGCCACCGGGGAGGCGGTCGGGTGCCCGGTCAGCGGCCAGGTGGCCAGCGCCGCCACGCCGAGCACGCCGAGCAGGGCCAGGTCGAGTTTCGACTCGCCGCCGCCGGTACCGACCAGCAGCGGTCGCAACAGGAACGCGGCCGCGATCACCACGCCGAGCCGGACCAGCATCACCGCGCCGAACGTGCTGCCCAGCACGTCGCGCACGTCGCCCAGCCCGACGTCGAAGAGGCCGGTGCCGAGCGTGTACGGGGCCTGCAACCAGAGACCGAGCAGGGTGCTGCCGGCCACCAGCCCGATACCGGTCCAGATCAGCCGGCCCGGCCCGCGCCGGTCCAGCCGCTGCGGCCAGAGCAGGGCGAGGACCAGCACCGGGCCGACCAGGAGCACCAGTCCGGCGTACCCCAGGTATTTGGCGATCGGAATGAGTGTGCGGACCACTGGATCGACCCGCACCTCTTCCTCGGCCGCCGAAGGCGGCGTCGAGGCCGCGCCCACCGAGAAGGTGATCGTGCCGGCCACCGGGTGGCTGTCCGCGGAGATCACCCGGTAGCTGACCAGGTACGTGCCGCGGCCCGCGCCGGTACGCAGCGGAATCGTCACCTGCGTGCCGGTGACCGAGGGTTCGCCCTGGTCGGCGCGGGAACCGTCGGGACTGATCACCCGGATCTTGTCGGAGAGCAGCTGGACCGACTCGCTGAACGTGAGGGTCACCTTGTTCGGGGCGTCCGGGACGATCGTGCCGTTACCCGGGTCGCTGCCGACCAGGGCGGCGTGGGCACTGGCCGGCGCGGCGGCCAGCAGCGTGCCGAAGAGCCCGAGCAGCAACCCGGCCAGGACAGCCAGGACTCGGCGTCGGTCAGTCACCAGTCGCTCCATTTCCGGTCATGGACGGTAGTCGCCCGGAGTCCTTGCATGGTTCCAGATCGCGTCCGGCGTCGCCGATGCGCGTACCATTCCGCCCGTGACCGAAGAGACGGACGAGACCACCGCGCTGGCTCTGGCCGCCCGTGCGGGCGATCCGGCGGCGCAGGCGGCGTTCGTGCGAGCCACCCAGGCGGAGGTCTGGCGGTTCACGGCCGCACTGGTGGATCCGGGCGCCGCGGACGACCTCACTCAGGAGACCTACCTGCGGGCGTTCCGGGCACTGCACAGCTTCGCCGCCCGGTCCAGCGTACGGACGTGGCTGCTCGGCATCGCCCGCCGGACCTGCGCCGACCACCTGCGCTCCGTGGTGCGCCGGCGCCGCCTCGACGCCCGGCTCGCCGCTCAGGCCGTCACCGAGCTGCCCGCTCCCGATCCCGCGCACCGGCTGACCAGCGCCGACCTGTTGAGCCGGCTCAGTGACGAGCGTCGCACCGCCTTCACGCTGACCCAGGTGCTCGGCCTCTCGTACGCGGAGGCCGCCGAGGTCGAGGACGTCCCGGTCGGCACCATCCGCTCCCGGGTGGCCCGGGCCCGCGACGAGCTGATCACGGCGGTGTCCCGCGCACAGGCCAGCTGACGAGGACAGAATCGCCGGGAACTCGAAAGCGGGGAGAACCGTCTAACGGGGCGTGACCATGGAAACCCTGCGGAGTGTCCGCTCGGCGGCCGCCTGGCCGTGGATCTCCACTGTGGCCCGGCTCGGCCTGGCCGCCGTCTGGTTGATCGCCGGTGGGCTCAAGGTCGGCGATCTCGCCGCCTCCGCCCGCGCGGTGAACGCCTACCAGCTGATGTCGTACGACGCGGCCAAGGTGGTCGGTGCGATCCAGCCCTTTCTGGAGATCGCTCTCGGTCTGCTCCTGCTGATCGGCCTGGCGACCCGCCTCACCGCCGCGATCTCCGCGCTGCTGATGGTGGTCTTCATCGCCGGGATCGTCTCGGCGTGGGCCCGCGGCCTGCAGATCGACTGCGGCTGTTTCAGCGCCGGCGGCGCGCTGGCCGAGGGCAAAGAGGCGGCGTACGGCTTGGACATCCTTCGTGATCTCGGGTTTCTGGCACTAGCCGGGATCCTGGTGTGGCGACCGCACACCCGGTTCTCACTCGACGGTCTACTCATGGGGGATGCGCGATGAGCAAGGGGAAACGAGACCGGTCCACGAAAGCACGGCAGATCGTCGAGCATCAGCGGGCCGCCGAGCGGCGCCGCACCGTGACGATCTGGACCTCGGTCGCCGTGGTCGTGGTTCTGTTCATCGCCGGACTGGTCGGCTGGAACATGATGGCCGACCAGGACGATGGCAAGGTCACCACGCCCACCGCGGCGGTCGACGACGGCACCGCCTTCGCGGTCGGGTCGGGCCCGGTCACCGTGGACATCTACGAGGACTTCATGTGCCCGGCCTGCAACAGCTTCGAGCAGGCCTCGAGCGCGACGCTGAAGCAGCTCGTCGACGCCGGCAAGGTCACCGTGCGATACCACCCGGTGGCGATCCTCGACCGGTTCTCCAACGGCACCGAGTACTCCACCCGCTCCGCCGCGGCGTCGGCCGCCGCCGCCCAGGAGGGCAAGTTCACCGAGTACCACGAGGTGCTCTTCGCCAACCAGCCCGCCGAGGGCAGCGATGGCCTCAGCGACGAGAAGCTGATCGAACTCGGCAAGTCCGTCGGCCTGACCAGCGACACTTTCGCCGACGCGGTGAACAACGGCAGCTACCGGTCATGGGCGGCCCAGGCCACCGAGAAGTTCTCCGAACGAAACTTCACCGGCACGCCGACGATCACGGTCAACGGCGAGCAGCTCGAGACACCCAGCCCGGAGCAACTCACCCAGGCGGTCGAGAAGGCGGCCGGGTGAGGCGACTCGCCCTGCTCCTGGCAGTGGCCGGTGCGGTTCTCGCACCGGCCACTCCCGCGTTCGCGCACGCCGGTGACACCGAGGGGGCCAGTTCGTACCGGGTGACGGTCACCGGCCTGAGCACCCCGCTCGACGGGCTCACGGTCCGGGTCGTGGAGGGCGGGGCACGGCTGGAGCTGAGCAACGAGACCGGCCGCGCCATCGAGGTGCTGGGCTACTCCGGCGAGCCGTACCTGGAGGTGCGGCCGGACGGCACCTACGAGAACGTGAGCTCGCCGGCCACGTACCTCAACGCGACCTTGAGCGGCGACACCCCGCTGCCCGCCGGCGCCGATCCCACCGCGGCGCCGTCCTGGCGCCGCGTCTCCGGCGACACCACCGTGCGCTGGCACGACCAGCGCACCCAGTGGCGGGAGCCCGGGCTGCCGCCGCAGGCGGCCGCCGACCCGGACAGCGCGCATCGGATCCGTGAGTGGGTGGTGCCGCTGCGGGAACAGACCCGGACGATCGAGGTCCAGGGCACGCTCGACTACGAGCCACCCCCGCGGGAGTGGGCCTGGTGGGCCGGCGCGGCGTTGCTGGCCGTCGCGGTCACACTGCTGGCGATGCGGTGGCCGGGCTTGGTCGGACCGCTCGCGCTGTTCGCGGGCACAACCACACTCTGGTACGCGCTGTCGCGCATTCTGGACGGCGGGGGCTGGTTCGGCGTACCGGTCATCGCGGGACTGCTCGCCTGCGCCGCCGCCTACCGGCACCCGCCGTTCTACCTGGCGCTCTCCGGTTTCGTGCTGGCCGCCTTCGCCGGTTTCGGCGAAGCCGACGTGTTCACCGCGGCCGTGGTACCGGCCGCGGGCCCGGGCTGGCTGGCCCGGGCCGCCGTCACGGTGGCCGTCGGGGCCGGAGCGGGGCTCGCGCTCACCGGCGTGCTCCGCCTGCGCGCCGCGACCCCGGCCGTCACACCCCGGTGATGTCGTCCACGTTGACGTTGACGGCGAGCACGTTCAGCCCGTAACCGGTCAGCGCCTCCTTGACCTTCGCCTGCACCTCGCCGGTGACCTCGGCGACCACCCGGCCGGCCTCGATGACCAGCACCACGTTCACCGTCACGTCGTTGCCGGCGACCTTCGCGGAGACACCCCGGCTGGCGTCGCCGACCTCGTCCAGGCCGACCTTGTCGAGCACGCTGTTGAAGAACCGGGCCACGTCACCACCCAGATCCGCGACACCCGGGACCGCCCGGGCAGCCGCGACGGCGATCTTCTCCACGACCTCGCTGGAGACGGTGGTGCTCCCGTTCGTAGCCTCACTCATGACTTGATCTCCGCTCTCGACGCACGTGCCGGGGAGCGTACCGCGAGTGCAGCGCACCGTGCGTACAGCGCCATCGATAACGGGTTGTTCGACTGCCGAATCCATTGTTTTCCTATTTCCCGGAACGTTGGGAAACGGATTCCCTATTGCCGGAAATTGGCATATCGACTCTCCGCCATCAATCGGTAACGTTCAGTTGTGGACCACTACGGAGACGAACTCACCCTCCGGCTCTCGGCCGTGAGCGACACCCGGCTCCTCGACGACGACCGGGCCCTCATCACCTTCATGCGCGACCTGGTCACCCGCATCGGCATGACCGTCATCGCCGGCCCCTTGGTCGCCACCGAACAGGGCCCGCCGGAAAAGGCCGGCAAATCCGCGGTCGTGATCCTCGCCGAGTCGCACGCCGCCATCCACACCTACCCCCACCTGCGGGAGATCCTCGCCAACATCTTCTCCTGCAAACCATTCCGCGAAGAGGACGTGCTCGACGAGTTCCACCGCCTCGTCGGCGAATACCGGATCACCGAACACACCCTCAACCGCCGCGGCGAGGAATGGCCCCGCAACGTCAACGCCGCCCGGCACCTCTGGAGCGGCCGGCGAGCCGCACTATCGTCGGTGCATGACTGAAAACGTGCGCCTCAGCGCCGGCGACGCCGCACCCGACTTCACCCTCGCCACCGACACCGGCGACACCCTCACCCTGAAGGACCTGCGCGGGCGCAAGGTCGTGCTGTACGCGTACCCGGCCGCGATGACCCCCGGCTGCACCAAGCAGGCCTGCGACTTCCGCGACTCGCTCGCCTCCCTCCAGGCCGCCGGTTACGAGGTGGTCGGCATCTCCCCCGACAAGCCCGCCAAGCTGGCCAAATTCCGCGAACGCGACGCCATCACATTCCCGCTGGTCAGCGACGAGGACAAGAGCGTGCTCATCGCCTACGGGGCGTACGGCGAGAAGCAGCTCTACGGCAAGACGGTCACCGGCGTCATCCGCTCCACGTTCGTCATCGACGAGAACGGGGCGATCGAGCACGCGCTCTACAACGTCAAGGCCACCGGGCACGTCGCCAAACTGCGCCGCGATCTGGGACTGGACTAAGAAAGTCCGGCGAAACTCGCAACTCCGGGCAGTCCGCGCCGATCAGGAAGGCACACGGAACTCCCGGAACTCACGGCGGTCGTCATGCGGTAGCCAACCCGCAAGGCGGCCGCCGTGCACGGTTTTTGTCGTACCGGACCTGTACGTTGCGCATCATGTCATACGTCAAGTACACCCGGGAGATGCTGACCGAGGCGGTCTCCGCATCCACCTCGATGGCCGGGGTTCTGCGCCATCTGGGCCTGCGGTTGAACGGCGGAGCCCACGCCCACCTGCGCCGGCGGATCACGCATCTCGGCATCGACACGTCGCACTTCCTCGGGCGCGGCCACGCGCGAGGCGTCCACAGCCCGCGTCGCCGCCGACCGGACGAGATTCTGATCGAGCGCCCACCCGAGGCGAAACGGCAGGCACCGACCGTGCTGCGGCGAGCGCTGGAGGAACTGGGCCGCGCCTACCGGTGCGCCGAGTGCGGCGTCGGCGACGTGTGGAACGCACGATCACTGACTTTGCAGGTCGACCACATCGACGGACAGTTCTGGAACTGCCGATCGGAGAATCTGCGGTTCCTCTGCCCGAACTGCCACAGCCAGACGGCGACCTACGCGGGCCGGAACCGGCCCCGATGCCGGATCCCGGTCGTCCGGGTGGACGGGCAGGGCAACCCGGTGAAACGGCCGGAGCCAACCGGCCCGCTCACCGAGAAGGGCCGGGTCGAGGTGCTCCAGCAGGTGCGGCGCAAGGATCTGACCGTCGCCGATGCCGCTCGGACGCTGGGCTGTCACCCCAGTCACGTCTACACACTGATGCGCCGGTGGGAGACCCGGGGAACGCTGGCGCCGGCACCGCGACGACGCCGGATCTCGGCCGTCGACCGCGCCGGGGTCATGGCCTTCGCGCTGGCACATCCCCGGTGGGGGCCACGTAAGGTGGCTGACGCGCTCCGGGCCAGGCCGTCACAGCCCATCGCGGTCTCCGCATCCACGGTGGAGAACATCTTCCGGGAGGCCGGGCTCAACACCGCACAGGCCAGATCGGCGGTGAGCAAGACGCCACGGACGCATCCGACCGATTACACTCCTCACAACGCTTTGCCTTGAGGGGCAAAAGGCGCGGGAGTGGCGTAATCGGCAGCCGCGCGGGTTTTAGGTGCCCGTGCCCGAAAGGGCGTAGGGGTTCGAGTCCCCTCTTCCGCACCAGCCGAAGGCGGCCCGGTCCACGAATCGCGTGGACCGGGCCGCCTTGTCAGTTCTCCAGTCGCTTTACCGGTACCGCGCCGGCCGAACTCAGCAGGAGGCGGCGGGGTCGGCGGCGGCCAGGTCGACCAGCGGCTGATCGGCGCCGGACGGCGACGCCACCGGCGCGGACTCGAGCACCGGCGCGGCCGGCGAGCGGGGCGCGGCCGGGGGAACGGAGGCCGAGGCGGCGGCCTTCTTCTTGGTGGGGGCGGAGCTGCTGGCCTTCGCCGCCGGTGTGGCCGTCTTCTTGACGACGGCGCTTGAGCCGCCGGTCAGGCGTACGCCGGTCTTCTGGACGGTGCCGGGTTTCATGTCGATGCCGGTGACGGTGGCCGTGTTGCCGTACACATCGGTGATTTTGATTTTGTAGGGGCCGGACCCGGCGCCGCTGTCGATGAGCCAGTAGTTGAAGTCGGTGCGGTGTGCCGCGCTGAAAGCGCGGCCGGGGCCGGCGACCTTGACCGAGGACAGCAGGTTGGCGTGGTTGTCGATGCGCGCGGCGAACCAGTACTGCGAGGCGCCTTCCTTGATCCGGACGCTGATCGGCGCGGGCACGGCGGGGTTGGTGACCAGTTTGTACTTGATGGAGATGATGCCGTCGACCTCGTTGCCGATCCTCTTGAAGGCGGTGCGGCTGAGGTCGAGGTGTCCGGGGGCGCATTCCGGGCAGGAGTCGAAGACCTTGACGCGTACCTTGCCCTTGGGGCCGGTGACGTCCAGGTAGGCGCCGCAGGAGGCGCCTTCGGCGTACTGGTTGGGGCCGAGTGCGACGTAGAGGTCGTCGGCGGGCACCTCGAAGGAGCAGTTGCCGGAGGTGCCGGCCAGGTCGTAGAAGGTGGCCTTGCCGGTTTTGGTGGTGGTGCTCGGGGGTGCGGCGCAGGCGGATCCGCTGTTCTGCAGGAGCAGGGCCACGCCGAGGATGCCGGCGAGGACTGCGGCGCCGCCGGCGGCGAGCCATCGGGTGGAGAACATGCGTCGGTGAGCACTCACCCGGGCATCCTGGTCGCCGGTGCGGGTGCGGGGCAAATCTTCTAAGACTCTGCTAAGACGGTGTCACCGACACGGATGACGCCGGTCTCACCGGCGGTGAGGTCCGGGACGAGGTTGATCGCGAAGAGCAGGCCCTGGTCGATGCGCCGGTGTTTGCCGAGGACGTGCAGCGGCTGGCGGCCGGTTTCGCCGGTTTCCTGGTCGATGGTCGTGACCCGGCAGCGGTCGCAGGGTTTGGCGGCGTGGAAGGTGAGGTCGCCGATGCGCAGGCGCCGGCCGATCCAGTCGTCCTCGGCCCAGGCGGGTGCGCCGGTGACCACCAGGTTGGGCCGGAATCGGTGCATGGGTACGGGTTCGTCGCCGCCCTCGATCAGCCAGTCGTTCACCGCGTCGAGTGAGGCGGTGTTGGCCAGCAGGATCGGGTAGCCGTCGGCGAAGCTGACCCGGGCGTCCGGGCCGGCGATGCCGCCGACCGGGCGGGTGGTCGGGTCGGACTGCCAGGCGAGCCGGGCGTCGCGGCCGAGGAACTCGCTGATCCAGTCACTCTCGGCGACGCGCGCCGGGTAGGGCGGTTTGTTGCGGAACACTCGCACGGAGACTTTGGGGCCGTCGGTGGGTTCGTCCAGGTCGAGGTCGGGGCAGCCGGGCGCGCTGAGGCGCAGCCCGCCGGGACGCGGCCTAGCGGTGAGCTGGGTGAGGCGAGGCGTCTCACGCTGGGTGATGCCGACGCCGTCGGCGTCGATGGCCATCCACCGGCGGTCGCCGGCCAGGCCGGCCGGTTCGACGCGGGCTTCGTCGTGGTCGATCCGGTGGCAACCCTTGACGGGGTACGAGTGAAGCGCCGTGATCCGCATGTCCCCCAGCCTCGCACAGCTCAACATCCGGAAGAGGGTCCGGAAGTTTCGCCGGCGGTGATCCGAATCGGATGGCGACTCGTTGGGCACGGCGAAGCCCTAGCGCGTGAAAGTTTTCATGCATAAGCTGCGTTTGTGAATGACGACGGTGTCAAGCCGGGCAACCGCGTACTCGACCTCTTCCAGGGCGCCCGCCTGACCCCCACACAGCGGCGGATCGCGCACAGCCTGGTGGAGCACGCGGCGAAGGCGGCGTACCTGTCCGCGGCCGAGGTGGCCGACCTGGCCGGCGTGAGCCAGCCGTCGGTGACCCGGTTCGCGATGGCACTCGGCTACTCCGGCTATCCGGCGCTGCGGCGGGAGCTGCGGTCGCTGACCACGACCGGGCCGAGCGAGCCGGTCGGGCAGAACGCGATGCAGCGCGCGGTGCACGCCGAGACCGAGCACCTGAGGCGGCTCGGCGAAGGGCTGCACGACCTGGACGGCGTACGGGTGGCCGCGCGGCTGCTCAGCGAGAGCCGGCCGCTGCCGGTGCTGGGCCTGCGGGCGGCGGCACCCCTGGCGGCGTACTTCGGGTACTTCGCGGCCAAGGTCTTCCCGGACGTGCGGGTGCTCGACACCGGCGGCACCGGTCTGCTGGACCGGCTCGATCAGGCCCGCGCGGCCGGTGCCGGTGCCATGCTGGCCATCGTGTTACCGCGTTATCCGCGCGAGTCGGTCGAGGCCGTCCGGGAGGCCAAGGCGTCGGGTCTCGCGGTGGTCGCGATCACCGACTCGGCGGTGAGCCCGGCGGCCGAGTCGGCCGACGTGGTGCTGCCCGCCGCGGTGGGTACGCAACTGGTGTTCGACCTGCACACCGGCCCGATGGCGATGGCCATGGTGCTGTTGCAGGCGATGTGCGACGCGGCACCGGAGCCGGTGCAGCGCCGCCTGGAGGAGTTCGAGGCGACGGCCGCTCGGCGGCACATCTTCTTGGCGTGACGGAGGAGACGACGATGTCCGAGATTCGATCGCCGCGCGGTACGGCGTACACAGCGATGGGTTGGCCGCAAGAAGCCGCCAAGCGCATGTTGATGAACAACCTGGACCCGGATGTGGCCGAAAGGCCGCAGGATCTGGTGGTCTACGGCGGCACCGGCCGGGCCGCCCGGAACTGGCCGTCGTTCCACGCGATCGTCCGCGAGCTGGACACGCTCAAGAATGACGAGACGCTGCTGGTGCAGTCCGGCAAGCCGGTCGGTGTGCTGCGCACCCACGAGTGGGCACCCCGGGTGCTGATCGCGAACTCGAACCTGGTCGGCGACTGGGCGACCTGGCCGGAGTTCCGCCGCCTGGAGCAGCTCGGCCTGACCATGTACGGCCAGATGACGGCCGGCTCGTGGATCTACATCGGCACCCAGGGCATCCTGCAGGGCACCTACGAGACGTTCGCCGCGGTGGCCGCAAAGCGGTTCAACGGCACGCTCGCCGGGACGCTGACGCTGACCGGCGGCTGCGGCGGGATGGGCGGCGCCCAGCCCCTGGCCGTGACCATGAACGGTGGCGTCTGCCTGATCGTCGACGTGGACCGCACCCGGTTGCAGCGCCGGGTCGACACCCGCTACCTCGACGTGATCGCCGACGACCTGGACGATGCGGTAAATCGCTCCTTGACCGCCAAGTCCGAGAGATCGGCCATCTCCATCGGGGTGGTGGGCAACGCGGCCGAGGTCTTCCCCGAGCTGCTGCGCCGCGGCGTGGCGATCGACATCGTCACCGACCAGACCAGCGCACACGACCCGCTCAGCTACGTGCCCATCGGCGTGGAGCCGGCCGACGCCGCCGACTACGCCCGGGCCAAGCCCGAGGAGTTCACCGAGCGGTCCCGGGACAGCATGGCCAAGCACGTCGAGGCGATGGTCGGCTTCCTGGACGGCGGCGCCGAGGTCTTCGACTACGGCAACTCGATCCGCGGCGAGGCGAAACTGGCCGGCTACGAACGGGCCTTCGACTTCCCCGGCTTCGTGCCCGCCTACATCCGGCCGCTGTTCGCCGAGGGCAAGGGCCCGTTCCGCTGGGCCGCGCTCTCCGGCGACCCGGCCGACATCGCCGCCACCGATCGCGCCGTGCTGGACCTGTTCCCGGAGAACGAGCCGCTCGCCCGGTGGATCAGGATGGCCGGCGAGAAGGTCGCCTTCCAGGGCCTGCCGTCGCGGATCTGCTGGCTCGGCTACGGCGAGCGCGACAAGGCCGGGGTTCGCTTCAACGAGATGGTCGCGAGCGGCGAGGTGTCGGCACCGATCGTCATCGGTCGGGATCACCTGGACGCCGGGTCGGTGGCCTCGCCGTACCGGGAGACCGAGGCGATGCTCGACGGCTCGGACGCGATCGCCGACTGGCCGCTGCTGAACGCGCTTGTCAACACCGCGTCCGGCGCCAGCTGGGTGTCGATCCACCACGGCGGCGGGGTGGGCATCGGCCGCAGCATCCACGCCGGGCAGGTCTGCGTCGCGGACGGCACCGCCCTCGCCGGGCAGAAGATCGAGCGGGTGCTCACCAACGACCCGGCGATGGGTGTGCTGCGGCACGTCGACGCGGGCTACGAGTCGCATTCGACGGACGGGCTGAACATCCCGATGAGCCATGAGTGAGTTCGCGAAGCTCTGGGCCGAGATCGCGCCGATCGGCCGGGCCGGCAGCGGCGGTTACCTCCGGTATGCGCTGACCACGCCGGAGTTGACGCTGCGCGATTGGTTCCGCGCTCAGGCCGCGCGAAGGGACATGACGGTCACCGAGGACGGCAACGGCAACCTCTTCGCATGGCGCGGCGAGCCGTGGGCGCCGGGGACCGTGCTGACCGGATCGCACTTCGACTCGGTGCCGCACGGGGGCGGGTACGACGGGCCGCTCGGCATCGTGAGCGCCTTCCTCGCGGTGGACAAAATAGACAAAGACCGCAAAGTTGGGATCGCGGCGTTCGTCGAGGAGGAGGGCGGCCGGTTCGGCGTGCCGTGTCTCGGCTCCCGGCTCTTCACCGGCGTGATCGACCCGGAGCGGGCGGCCGCGCTGACCGACCGGGACGGCGTGACGTTCGGCGAGGCGCTGGGGCGCCGTCCGGCGGGAGCGCTACCAGAAATCGGACAGCTGGCCGCGGTGATCGAATTGCACATCGAGCAGGGCCGGGCATTGGAGGTGCCGGTCGGGGTGGCGAGCGCGATCTGGCCGCACGGCCGGTGGCGGATGGACTTCGCCGGTGTGGGCGACCACGCCGGCACCACCCGGATGACCGACCGGCGCGACCCGATGCTCACCTTCGCGTTCGCCGTGCTGGCCGCGAACAAGGAGGCCCGGCTCGCCGGTGCGCACGCGACCGTGGGCCGGGTGCAGGCCGAGCCGAACGCCACGAACGCCATTCCGTCGCTGGTGCGCGGCTGGCTGGACGCCCGCGCCGCGGACACCGCCACCCTGGACCGGCTGGTCGACGCGGTGGTGAAGAAGGCGACCGAGCGGGCCGGCCGGGACGGCACCGAGCTGACCGTGACCGCCGAGTCGGTGACCGGCGAGGTGACCTTCGACAACGAGCTGGCCGAACGGATCGCGGCGAGACTGAAGGCGCCGATCCTGCCGACCGGCGCCGGGCACGACGCCGGGGTGCTGTCCGGGCACGTGCCGACCGCGATGCTCTTCGTGCGGAACCCGACCGGGGTCTCGCACTCCCCGGCCGAGCACGCGTCCGACGCCGACTGCGAAGCCGGGATCGAGGCGCTCGCCACCGTGCTGGACGACCTCACGTGAGGTACTTCGCGGAACACGCGTGGGTCGGCGGCCGCGTCGAACGGGACGTGCTGATCGAGATCACCGACGGCCGGTTCACCGCGGTGACGCCCGGCGCGGAGCCGGCCGGTACCCGCCTGACCGGCCTGGTGCTGCCCGGCTTCGCCAACGCGCACTCGCACGCGTTCCACCGCGCGCTGCGCGGCCGCACCCACGGTGACCGTGGCAGCTTCTGGACCTGGCGGGAACTGATGTACCGGGTCGCCGGCCGGCTCGACCCGGACAACTACCTCGCTCTGGCCACGGCGGTCTACGGCGAGATGGCGCTGGCCGGGATCACCAGTGTCGGCGAGTTCCACTACCTGCACCACGGTCCGGACGGCACGCCCTACGCCGATCCGAACGCGATGGGGTACGCACTCATCGAGGCGGCTCGCGCGGCGGGCATCCGGATCACCATGCTCGACACGGTCTATCTGACGTCGAGTGTCGACGGGAAACCCCTGGACGGGGTGCAGCGGCGGTTCGGCGACGGCGACTACGACGGGTGGTACGGCCGCTTCGAGCAGCTGCGCGGCGGCGACGGTGCCCGGATCGGCGCGGCGCTGCACTCGGTACGGGCGGTGCCGGTCGACGGCATGGCCACCTTCGCTCACCGTACCGACGGGCTGCCGGTGCACGTGCACCTCTCCGAGCAGCCGGCCGAGAACGAGGCCTGCCAGGCGGTGCACGGCTGCTCCCCCGCCGAGTTGCTCGACGCCATGGGCGTCTGGCAGCCGATGACCACCGCGGTGCACGCCACCCACCTGTCGGCAGCGGACATCCGGATCCTGGGCGAGCAGTTCGTCTGCTTCTGCCCCACCACCGAACGCGACCTCGCGGACGGCATCGGCCCGGCCCGGGCGCTGGCCGACGCGGGCGCCCGGCTCACCCTGGGCAGTGACAGCCACGCGGTGATCGACCCGTTCGAGGAGGCGCGCGGACTGGAGATGGACGAGCGGCTCGCCACCCGGCAGCGCGGGCATTTCGCCGCCGCCGAACTGCTTGCCGCGGCGAGCAGCGCCGGGCACCGGTCGCTCGGCTGGGCCGACGCAGGCGAGATCGCCGCCGGCCGGCGAGCCGACCTGGTCGCGGTCTCGATGGACAGCGCCCGGACCGCCGGGACCGACCCGAACGGGCTGATCTTCGCGGCCACGGCGGCCGACGTCACCGATGTGATCGTGGACGGGACGCCGGTCGTCACCGAGGGCCGGCATCGTGCGATGGACGTGCCGGCCAAGTTGCGGGCGGCGATCGCGGAGGTTCTGGCATGAGCGACTGCACCGAGCGGCACCCAGCCGCACCGGACAACGGCCTCGCAGGCGAGGGCCAGGAGCGCATGCCGAAGGCGGGCACAGCATGAACTACTGCACCGAGAGCATGCCGAAGGCGGGCACAGCATGAGTTTGATCGTTACGAACATCGGTGAGCTGGTCACCAACGATCCGGAACACAACGTCCGGCACGACGCCGCGGTCGTGGTCGACGGCGATCGGATCGCCTGGGTCGGCCCCGCCGCGCAGGCGCCGGCCGCCGACCTGCGGCTGGACGCCGACGGCGCCGCGGTGCTGCCCGGGTTCGTGGACAGCCACGCGCACCTGATCTTCGCGGGGGACCGGGCCGCCGAGTTCGGCGCGCGGATGGCCGGGCAGCCGTACACCGGCGGCGGCATCCGCACCACGGTCGCCGCCACTCGCGCCGCGAGCGACGATGAACTGCGCGGCAACGCACGGCGCCTGGTGGGTGAGGCGCTGCGGCAGGGCACCACCACGATCGAGATCAAGTCGGGGTACGGCCTGAGCGTCCCCGACGAGACCCGGTCGCTACGGCTGGCCGCCGAGCTGTCCGCGGAAACCACCTATCTCGGTGCACACGTGGTCCCGGCCGAGTACGCGGACCGCCCCGACGACTACGTCGAACTGGTCTGCGGGGAGATGCTGGACGCCGCCGTCCCGTACGCGAAATGGGTCGACGTCTTCTGCGAACGCGGCGCGTTCGACGGTGACCAGGCCCGCGCCATCCTGACCGCCGGCGCGAAACGTGGACTGGGCCTGCGCGTGCACGCCAACCAGCTCGGGCCGGGCCCGGGAGTACGCCTCGCCGTGGAACTCGGTGCGGCCAGCGCCGACCACTGCACCCACCTCGACGACGCCGACGTGGACGCCCTCGCCGGCTCGGACACCGTGGCCACGCTGCTGCCCGGAGCCGAGTTCTCCACGCGCTCGCCCTATCCGGACGCGCGCCGGCTGCTCGACGCGGGCGCCACCGTGGCGCTGGCGACCGACTGCAACCCCGGTTCCTCGTACACCTCTTCGATGCCGTTCTGCATCGCTCTGGCCGTACGCGAAATGGGTTTGACTCCGACCGAGGCCGTGCACGCGGCCACCGCGGGTGGCGCTGCGGCCCTGCGCCGCACCGACCTCGGCCGGATCTCGCCCGGCGCCCGGGCCGACCTGATCGTGCTCGACGCGCCGTCCCACCTGCACCTGGCCTACCGGCCGGGTGTTCCCCTGATCCGCCACGTCCTGCAACACGGAGCACCGCGATGATCGTGACCGTCCAGCCCACCGGAATCTCTGCCGCCGATGTACTCGCCGTCGCCCGCGGCGACGCCCGCGTCGAGCTCTCCCCCGCCACCGTCGAGGCGATGGCGGCCAGCCGCGCCATCGTCGACGACATCGAGTCGTCCGGCCGCCCGGTCTACGGGGTCTCCACCGGCTTCGGCGCCCTCGCCAACACGTCGATCGCCCCGCAGCGGCGCGCCGAACTCCAGCACGCGCTGATCCGCTCGCATGCGGCAGGCATCGGCGCGCCGATGCCGCGCGAGGTCGTGCGGGCGATGATGCTGCTGCGGGTGCGGTCGCTGGCCATGGGCCGTTCCGGGGTACGCCCGGTGCTCGCCCAGGGCCTGGTCGACCTGCTCAACCACGAGATCACGCCGTGGGTGCCCGAGCACGGCTCGCTGGGCGCCTCCGGCGACCTGGCACCGCTCGCCCACTGCGCGATCGTGCTGCTCGGCGAGGGCTGGGTGCTGGGCAAGGACGGCGCCCGGATGTCCGCGGCCGAGGCCCTGCACGGCGCCGGGCTGCGGCCCCTCGACCTGGCCGCCAAGGAGGGTCTGGCGCTGATCAACGGCACCGACGGGATGCTCGGCATGCTGCTGCTGGCGATCGAGGACGCCGCCCACCTGTTCGCCATGGCCGACGTGACGGCCGCGCTGGCCATCGAGGCGATGCTCGGGTCGGAGCGCCCGTTCCTGCCGGAGCTGCACAGCATCCGCCCGCACCCGGGACAGGCCGCGTCGGCCGCGAACATCCACCGGCTGCTCCAGGACTCGGCGATCATGGATTCGCACCGGGACGACCTGGCGCACGCCGTGCAGGACGCGTACTCGATGCGCTGCGCCCCGCAGGTGGCCGGCGCGGCCCGGGACACCCTCGAGTTCGTCTCGCTGGTCAGCTCCCGTGAGCTGGTCTCGGTGGTCGACAACCCGGTCGTGCTGACCGACGGCCGGGTCGAGTCGACCGGCAACTTCCACGGCGCGCCGCTCGGCTTCGCCGCGGACTACCTGGCCATCGCGGCCGCCGAGGTGGGCGCGATCGCCGAACGCCGGGTGGACCGGCTGCTCGACGTCACCCGGTCCCGGAACCTGCCGCCGTTCCTCTCCCCCGACGCCGGCGTCAACTCCGGGCTGATGATCGCCCAGTACACGGCGGCCGGCATCGTGGCGGAGAACCGCCGGCTCGCCTCGCCGGCCTCGGTGGACTCGCTGCCGACCAGCGGCATGCAGGAGGACCACGTCTCGATGGGCTGGGCGGCCACCAAGAAGCTGCGTACGGTCCTGGACAACCTGACCAGCCTGCTCGCGGTCGAGCTGCTCGCCGGGGTCCGGGGCCTGCAACTGCGTTCCCCACTCGCGCCGTCACCGGCCGGACGGGCGGCGGTGGCCGCGGTCGAGCCGTTCGCCGGGACACCGGGACCGGACCTGTTCCTGGCGCCGGTGCTGGAGCAGGCTCGGGCGGTGGTCGCGGGCCGGGCCCTGCGCGGCGAGATCGAGGCGGCGGTGGGCCCGCTCAGCTGACCTGCCCGAGCGCGCTTCCTACCTCGGCAGCTCCTTGGCGATGACCTTGGCGAGCTCGCGGAACGCCTTGCCCCGGTGGCTGATCGCGTCCTTCTCGGCCGGGCTCAGCTCGGCGTTCGTACGATCCTGGCCGTCACCCACGAAGATCGGGTCGTAGCCGAACCCGCCGTCACCGCGCCGGCTGCGCAGCAGGCGGCCGGTCTGCCGGCCCTCCACCAGGTGCTCACGGCCGTTCGGCAGGACCAGGGCGGCCGCGCAGACGAAGGCGCCACCGCGATGTTCGTCGGAGACGTCGCTGATCTGGGCCAGCAGCAGGTCCAGATTGGCCTGGTCGTCGCCGTGCCGGCCGGCCCAGCGGGCGCTGAACACGCCGGGCATCCCGTTCAGCGCGTTCACCGCGATGCCGGAGTCGTCGGCCACCGTCGGCAGGCCGGTACGCTTCGCGCCCTCCCGGGCCTTGATCAACGCGTTCTCGCCGAACGTCAGACCGGTCTCCGGCACGTCCGGGTAGTCGGGGAAGTCACCGAGACCCACCAGCTCGACCTGGTGCAGGCCGAGTGCGGAATCGAGGATCCGCTGCAACTCGGCGAGCTTCTTGCGGTTACCGGTCGCGAGCAGCAGGCGGGCGTTCATGCGGTCAGGGCCTTCTGCTGAGCGGCGGCCAGCTCGGAGCACCCGAGCACGCCGAGGTCGAGCATCGCGTCCATCTGCGCCCTCCGGAACACACCGTTCTCACCGGTGCCCTGCACCTCGACGAAGTCGCCCGCGGCGGTGCACACCACGTTCATGTCGACCTCGGCGGCGACGTCCTCTTCGTAGTTCAGGTCGAGCCGCGCCTCGCCGTCGATGATGCCGACGCTCACCGCCTGGATGGAGGTGTGCAGCACCTTCTCCACCTTGCCGGCCAGCGACTTGCGGGCGGCCAGCCAGCTCACCGCGTCGTGCAGCGCCACGTAGGCCCCGGTGATCGCGGCCGTGCGGGTGCCGCCGTCGGCCTGGAGCACGTCGCAGTCCAGCACGATCGAATTCTCGCCGAGCGCCTTCAGGTCGATGCAGGCCCGCAGGCTGCGGCCGATCAGCCGGGAGATCTCCTGGGTACGCCCACCGAGCTTGCCCTTGACGCTCTCCCGGTCGCCCCGGGTGTTCGTGGCGCGGGGCAGCATGGAGTATTCCGCGGTCACCCAGCCCAGGCCGGAGCCCTTGCGCCAGCGAGGCACCCCCTCGGTGACGCTGGCGGTGCAGAGCACCCGGGTGTTGCCGAATTCCACCAGAACCGAACCTTCGGGGTGGATGCTCCAGTGCCGGGTCAGGGTCACCGGCCGCAGCTGGTCGGCCGTCCGGCCGTCGGGTCGCGCCATGGCCACAACCCTATGCGTAGCGTGCCGCGCCCGCTTCGTCCGCCCCGGCTTACGGGTGCGCGGCGCGGCACCGCGCTATGCGTAGCGCGCCGCTCCCGCTTCATCCGTTCCGGGCTTGCGGGTGCGCGGCACCGCTGGGCGGATCAGGTCGGCCGGCAGTGGAACCCCGACCGGCTCGGGCAGCACGCCGTGCGCCTGGAGGAAGCCCTGGACCGACCGCTGCCAGCCGAAGTTCTCGGCGCGGGCCCGGGCGGCCGCCCGGCGCTCGGTCCGGGGACGCTCCATCAGGCCGCTCACCGCGTCGGCGAACGCCTCCGCGGTCCCCGGAACCGCCACGCCGGCCTCACCGACCACCTCGGGCAGGGCGCTCTGCTCGTTCACCACCACCGGGGTGCCGCAGGCCAGCGACTCCAGCGCGGCCAGGCCGAAAGTCTCCACCGGACCCGGCGACAGCGTGACGTCCGCGCTGGCCAGCAGCGCCGCCACGGCACGGCGGTCGGAGATGTGCCCGGCGAAGCGAACCGGCAGACGAGCCGCCCGGTACGCCAGCGCGGTCCGCCGGGTGCCGTCGCCCGCCATTACCAGCACGGCCGGGACCTTGCCGTTGCGCAGGGCGGCGACGGCGTCCACCGCCAGCTCGGGCCGTTTCGCCGCGGACAACCGGCTGGCGTAGACGACCAGCAGCTCGTCCGGGCGGGCGTAGCGGGACCGCACCCCCACGTCCATCCGGCTCGGATTGAACACCTCCAGGTCCACACCGAGCGGGACCTCGACCAGGTTGGGCACGCCCAGCCGGCGGAATTCGGCGGCCGCGAACGCGGTGGTGCAGACGATGGTGTCGAACGCTTCGGCGGTCCGCTGGTTGAACCGGTCGGCGAGGGTGTCCCGCTTCGGCATCCCCCACACGCCGAGCAGCCCGGCCAGGCTCTCGTGGGAGACCATCATCGAGCGGACCCCGCGCTGCCGGGCCCAGTTGCCGGTCCAGCGCAGGGTGGTCCGGTCGGAGACCTCGATCCGGTCCGGCTCCAGGCTGTCCAGCAGCTTGGTGAGCTCACGCCGGCCGGCCAGCACCCGGTATCCGCCGGTGCGTGGCAGCGGTGCGCTGGGCAGCGTGATGACCCGGCCCTGCTTAGTCATCTTGTCGGAGTGCCGACGGCCGGGGATGACGAGGACCGCCTCGTGCCCGGCCCGTTGGTAACCCCGGCCGAGCTGCCTGAGTGCGGTGCGTAGTCCACCGGTATGGACCGTGACGAAGTTGGCCAGGCGAACGATGCGCATGCAACAACTCCAAGATCACGACACGTGGTGCATCGGTGCTGAGCCGATCCCGCCCCCGTACCGGCTCAGAGATCGTATCTGGCGCCCGGTCGGACTACTTCGACCGGTCCCGCGTAAGCGTCGCCGGCGGCCTCCACAATAGAGGCCTCACTGGCCCAGGCCGGCACGAGATGGGTCAGCAGGAGCTTGGCCACGTCCGCCTTGGTGGCGGCCTCACCTGCTTCTCCACCGGTCAGATGCAGGTCCGGCGGGTTGGACACACCGTCCTGATAGCTGGCCTCACAGAGGAACAGATCGGCGCCGGCGGCCAGCCGCAGCAGCGCCTCGCACGGCGCGGTGTCCGACGAGTAGGCCAGCACCCGGCCGTTGTGCTCGATTCGCACGCCGTACGTCTCCACCGGATGGTTGACCCGGTCGACGGTGACCGTCAGCGGGCCGATCGGGAACGTGCCCGGCTGCAACCCGTAGAAGGTGTAGACGTCGTCCACCGGCTCGCCCTCGGTGCTGTAGGCGGCGGCGATCCGCTCCGCGGCGCCCAGCGGCGCGTAGACCGGCAGCGGCGGCAGCGGGCCGGCCGGGTCGTAGCGGCGGACCACCACATAGGTGCACGCGTCCAGCATGTGGTCACAGTGCAGGTGAGTGAGCAGAATCGCATCGACGCGGCGCATGTCGGAGTAGCGCTGGAGCGCGGAGAGCGATCCGGACCCGAAGTCGATCAGGAGCCGGTACCCCTCGGCCTCCACGAGATAGGCCGAACACGCCGACTCGGGGCCGGGGAAACTTCCGGCACAACCGAGAACGGTTAGTCGCATGCGGGTCCCTCTGACTCACATCGGGTCGAACAACTCCGGGTCGTCCAGGCCCCGCCCGACCGGTCCGCGCTGGACTTGTCAGACCAGTCAATCACGGAGCGAAGCGTACGCCCCGACCAGTGCCTGGCGTTAACAACTGATCGATTTGTCGCTAAATCGACAACGCACATCACAGCCGTCGTGACCTCGGTCATCGCCGACCCCGCCGTCACGTCGAGTGAGCTTTCGGCGTTGCACAGGGTAATACGTCCAAGGTCATCTCTAGGAGGCGACGTGACCGCGGTCGAACAGGCCCGCACTACCCCTACCGCGGCGTCCGGAAACGCGCCGGTCGCATCGACGACCGGCCAGGATGTGGTGGCCTTCCGCTTCCCCGCGCCGGACGATCCGGCGCCCGGCGCCGGGCGCATGCTCGCCATGGCGCTCTACGGCGCGGTGCTGGGTCTGACCGGTGTCGCCGTCGGCCTGTACGCCGTACTCGCGGTCTTCGGCGGCGCGCCCCGCTGGTACCTGCCGGTCCTGGCGGTACTGACGCTGCTCAGCGTCGGGCCGGCGGCCGCCGCCTTCCTCGCCATCCACCAGCGCAGGCTGCCCTGGTACCTGATGGCGGCGTCCGCCCCGCCGATGCTCGCCGCGGTCCTCGTGGCGCTGGCCTACTGAGCCGTCACGCCCACAGCTGGCCGTCGAGGGCCTCTTCGGCGTCGTTGAGGGTGCCGCCGTACGCCCCGGTGGACAGGTACTTCCAGCCGCCGTCGGCGATCACGAACGCCACGTCGGCCCGCTTGCCCGCCTTGACCGCCTCGTGCGCCACGGCCAGGGCGGCGTGCAGGATCGCCCCGCTGGAGAACCCGGCGAAGATGCCCTCCACCTCGACCAGCTGGCGGGTCCGCAGCACCGCGTCCCGGGTACCCACCGAGAACCGGCGGTCGAGCACGGAGGCGTCGTACAGCTCGGGGACGTAGCCCTCGTCGATGTTGCGCAGGCCGTACACCAGTTCGCCGTAGCGCGGCTCGGCCGCGACGATCTGGATGCCCTCGACCTTCTCCTTCAGGAACCGGCCGGTGCCCATCAGGGTGCCGGTGGTGCCCAGACCGGCCACGAAGTGGGTGATCGTGGGTAGGTCGTGCAGCAGCTCGGGACCGGTGGTCTCGAAGTGCGCGCGGGCGTTGGCCGGGTTGCCGTACTGGAACAGCATCTTCCAGTCCGGGTGCTCAGCGGCGATCTGCTTGGCGGTCGCCACGGCCTGGTTCGAGCCGCCGGCGGCCGGCGAGAAAATGATCTCCGCGCCGTACATCCGGAGCAGCTGGGTGCGCTCGGCCGACACGTTCTCCGGCATCACGCAGACCAGCCGGTATCCCCGCAGCTTCGCCACCATGGCCAGCGCGATACCGGTGTTTCCACTGGTCGGCTCGAGGATCGTGTCGCCCGGGCGGAGCAGCCCGGACTCCTCGGCCTCGCGCACCATGAACAGCGCCGCGCGATCCTTGATGCTGCCGGTCGGGTTACGGTCCTCGAGCTTGGCCCACAGCCGCACCGGCGGCGCCCCCTCGGGCACCACCGGTGAGAGGCGGGGCAGGCCGACGAGCGGCGTGCCCCCGCACGCGTCCAGCAGGCTCTCGAAACGAGCCATGGGACTTAAACCCCCAGGAGGGCGGCGGCCGCCGCGAACCCCAGGGCGCCACCGGCCACGGCCGGGAGGATGGTGATCGAGTCACCGTCGTTCAGCTTCGCGTCCAGCGCGCCGAGGAAACGGACGTCCTCGTCGTTGACGTAGATGTTCACGAAGCGGTGCAGGTTGCCCTCGGGGGTGATCAGCCGGCCCTTGAGACCACCGTGCTTGGCGTCCAGGTCGTCGATCAGAGCGGTGAGCGTGTCACCGGCACCCTCGACGATCTTGGCGCCGCCGGTGTAGCTGCGCAGGATGGTGGGCACGCGAACTTCGATAGCCATGACTGTCATGCTCCTAGAGATGTCGTACGGGATTTCGGGCAGGGCCGGTTGTTACGGGTCGCGACTAACGACAACGACACTCGTAGAACACCGACGCCGGGCTCTGCCCGAACATGTACGACTGCACGGAGGTGGAAATCACGCCTTCACCGTCGCATCCACGATGTTGACCTCTTCTTCGGTCACCACACCGTCCACGATACGGAACGACCGGATCTCCTCGGAATCAGGCTCGCGGGTCGAGACCAGGAGATAATGCGCGTTCGGCTCGCCGGCGAAGGAGATGTCGGTCCGAGACGGAAACGCCTCCGTGGCGGTGTGCGAGTGGTAGATCACCACCGGCTCCTCGTCACGGTCGTCCATCTCGCGCCACACCCGCAGGTGCTCCATCGAGTCGAACTCGTAGAAGGTCATCGAACGCGCGGCGTTGTCCATCGGGATGTGCCGGGCCGGCACGTCACTGCCGATCGGGCCGGCGACGACGCCACAGGCCTCGTCGGGGTGGTCCCGGCGGGCGTGGGCGACGATCGCCTGGACGATCGCACTGTCGATGGTCAGCACGCCGTTCACATTACCGTGAGAATTCACGACCCCGACCGTGGCAGTGCCCACACCGAGCGCTACTTGATCTCGGGCAACGCATTGAGCAGGGACTCCTGGAGATAGCCCAGGTAGGCATAGACCGACAGCTGGAAGACCCGGCTGGAGCCCGGATCCTCGAGCACCGCCTCGTCCAGCTCGTCGGCCAGGTCGGTGTCGGCCTGGATCTCCAGACGGGTGCCCATCGCGAGCCGGGCGTCGTTGATCGCCCGCAACCAGGCCTCGGCGGCCTCGCCGTCCAGGCGTACCTCACCCTCGCCCTCGTCGGGCAGGGCCGCGAGAATCGCGCCCGCCTGATCGATCTTGGCGGTCTTGAGATCGCCCTCGGTGTAGAGGCGGAACTCCTGCGAATCCTCCGGCCGATCCGGATAGATGTCCGGGAAGAGCCGGTCCACCACCGGGTCGGTGTGGTCCATGCCGTCGGTCAGCAGGCCGACCACCTCGGCGGCCACCTTGCGCAGGACCCGCACCTCGTCGTACGCGAAAGTGGCCACACACTGGCCGCCACTGCGTCGGAACATGCTCTTCCCCACCCGGTTTGTTTGACCAGCTCAGTGTCAGGCCCGGTCCACAGTTGCCCAGAGACCGTATCCGTGCAGTTGGTTGGCGTCCATCTCCATGCGCTCGCGGGCGCCGGAGGAAACCACTGCCTTGCCTTTCGTGTGCACATCCATCATCAGCTGCTCCGCCTTTTCCTTGCTGTAGCCGAAGAGCTTCTGGAAGACCCATGTCACGTACGACATGAGGTTGACCGGGTCGTCCCAGACGATGGTCACCCACGGCCGGTCCTCGGCCGGTACTTCCTCGATCTCCGGCGTCTCGACGGGAGCAACCTGAGGCAACGCCATGCCCCCATGTTGCCACCGGATTCGGCGAACCGGTGAACCGGAGCGCCGAACTGCAGGTCAGAACGGGTTCGCTGCCCGTGTCCCGCGCCGTAACCGACGGCGCAATAGGGTAGGTCCGTGGAGAGCATCACCCCGGCCCTGATGACGGACCACTATGAGCTGACCATGATCAGCGCCGCGCTCAAGGACGGCACCGCGGACCGCAGCTGCGTGTTCGAGGTGTTCGCCCGCCGCCTGCCGACCGGCCGGCGGTACGGGGTGGTCGCCGGCACCGGCCGGCTGATCGACCTGATCCGGGACTTCCGGTTCGACGAGGGCGATATCTCGTTCCTGCGCTCGGCCGGGATCGTCGACGAGGCCACCGCGGCCTGGCTGGCGAACTACCGGTTCAGCGGCGACGTGGAGGGCTACCTCGAGGGTGAGCTGTTCTTCCCCGGATCACCGATTCTCACCATTTCCGGCGGTTTCGCGGAGTGCGTGGTGCTGGAGACGCTGATCCTGTCGGTGCTCAACCACGACTGCGCCATCGCGGCCGCCGCCGCCCGGATGGTCACCGCCGCCCGCGGCCGGCCGATCATCGAGATGGGCTCCCGGCGGACCCACGAGCAGGCCGCGGTGGCCGCTGCCCGGGCGGCGTACCTGGCCGGTTTCGCCTCGACGTCGAACCTGGCGGCCGGACGGGCCTACGGGATTCCGACCACGGGCACCTCGGCGCACGCGTTCACGCTGCTGCACGACGACGAGCCGACCGCGTTCGGATCGCAGGTGGCGGCGCTCGGGAAGAACACGACGCTGCTCGTCGACACGTACGACATCAGCCAGGGCATCCGCAACGCGATCGCGGTCGCCGGGCCGGATCTGCGGGCCGTACGCATCGACTCGGGTGATCTCTCGGTGCTGGCGCAGCAGTCCCGCGAGCTGTTGGACTCGCTCGGCGCCACCGAGACAAAGATCATTGTTTCCGGCGACATGGACGAGTACTCGATCGCCACGCTGGCCGCCGAGCCGGTGGACCTGTACGGCGCCGGCACCGCGGTGGTCACCGGCTCCGGAGCGCCCACCGCCGGGCTCGTCTACAAGCTGGTCGAGGTCGACGGGCGCCCGGTGGTCAAGCGCTCGGAGAACAAGGCCACGGTCGGCGGCCGCAAGACCGCGGTGCGCCGCCACAAGCCCACCGGGACCGCCACCGAGGAGATCATCTTCTCCCAGGGGGTGCCCGACCATCAGCCCAACGACCGGCTGCTGCAACGCACGTACGTGGCCGGCGGTGAGGTGCAGCCGACCCCCACCCTGGCGGAATCCCGCGACCACCTGCGGCAGTGCCTGATCTCCATCCCGTGGGAGGGCCTCAAGCTCTCCGCCGGTGATCCCGCCATCCCCGTCGTCATCGTTCCCACCGCCTGAGGTCACGCACATGTTCGGTCAAGGAAGGTCGTGAACAAACTCCCATGTCCCGCGCGCTGATCATCGTCGACGTACAGAACGACTTCTGCGAAGGTGGCTCCCTGCCGGTCGCCGGCGGCGCCGCGGTCGCCAAGGGCATCTCCCTGGTGCTCGACAAGGCCGGCGCCCGCTGGGACCACGTGGTCGCCACGAAGGACTACCACATCGACCCGGGTGCGCACTTCAGCGACCATCCCGACTTCGTCGACTCGTGGCCGGCGCACTGCGTGGTCGGCTCGTCCGGCGCCGAGTTCCACCCCGAACTGGTCACCGACCGGATCGAGGCGGTCTTCCACAAGGGCGAGCACCAGGCGGCCTACTCCGGCTTCGAGGGTCACACCGAGGCCGGCGAAACCCTCGCCGGCTGGCTGCGGGGCAAGGGAGTCACCGAGGTCGAGGTCGTGGGCATCGCAACCGACCATTGCGTACGCGCGACAGCGCTCGACGCCGCCGCGGAGGGGTTCGCCACCACCGTGCTGCTGGAGCTCACCGCCGGAGTGGCCCGGGCGACGACCGACGCCGCCCTGGAACAGCTCCGCGCCGCCTCGATCACCACGACCGGGAAACCCGTCGTTGACGCCTGAGATCCGGCCCCTCACCGACGACGACTGGCCCGCGGTGTGGGAGATCATCAGTGAGGTGGTGCGGGCTCAGGAGACGTTCCCGTACGACCCGGGCATGACCTCGTCGGATGCTCGCGCCATGTGGGTCGAGCGGCCGCCCGGGCGTACCGTGGTCGCGGTCTCCGCCGGCGAGATCGCCGGCACCGCGAAGATGGGGCCGAACCGTGCCGGGCCCGGCGCCCACATCGCAACCGCGAGCTACATGGTCGCGGCCGCCGCGCGCGGCCGCGGGGTGGGCACCGCGCTGTGCCGGCACAGCGTCGACTGGGCGAGACAGCAGGGGTACGCGGGAGTCCAGTTCAACGCCGTGGTGGAAGCGAACACGGCGGCTGTGGACCTGTACCGGCGGGAGGGCTTCCAGATCATCGGTACGGTGCCGCGCGCTTTCGACCACCCGGTGCACGGCCGGGTAGGTCTGCACCTCATGTATCTGGAATTCTGACTTCATGTCGCGACTTATCGATATCTGGCCGCAATTCGGACTGATCGTCCGAACCCGGCGCCTGGAGCTGCGCCTTCCCCGCGACGCGGACCTCGCCGGACTCGCCGACCTGGCGGCCGCCGGCGTCCACCCACCCGAGGAGCAGCCCTTCCTGGCGCCGTGGACCGACGGCACCCCGTCGGAGCGGGCA
The DNA here is from genome assembly GCF_015704865.1 of Actinoplanes aureus. Lineage (GTDB taxonomy): Bacteria > Actinomycetota > Actinomycetes > Mycobacteriales > Micromonosporaceae > Actinoplanes > Actinoplanes aureus. The sequence continues at coordinate 79,133 of NZ_JADQTO010000007.1, forward strand.
GAGTTCGTGCTGAAGGAACATTGGCGCGGCCTCTCCGGCTGGAGCCCCGCCAAATGGCAGCTCGCCCTCGGCGTCTTCCACGACGGCGAACCCCTCGGCGTGGTCGCGCTGCTGGCCCGTGACTTCGCCGTGGTCCGGCAGGTCACCACCTGGTCCTGGCTAGGTCTGCCCCACCACGGCGAGGGCTACGGCACCGAAGCCCGGGTCGGCCTGCTCACGCTCGCCTTCGACCATCTCGGAGCGGCCTCCGCCCGGACCGACGTCTTTCAGGACAATCACGCCTCACAGGCGGTGTCCCGCAAACTCGGCTACGAGCCCGACGGCATCGCGGTGGACGCCCGCGGCACCGAGGCCTTGATCTCCGACCGGCTGCGCCTCAGCCGCGAAAAATGGAACAGCCAGGACCGCCCTGCGGTCGCTATCGAAGGGGTGGCCGCATGTCTGCCGATGTTCGGCCTGTGAACACCGCCGAGTCTTTCCTGCTGCTGCACGGCTGGCAGAACCGCCGTCCCCCGGCACACTGGCAGCACTGGCTCGCCGGCGAGCTCACCCGCCTGGGACACCCGGTCGACTACCCGCAGCTGCCCCACCCCGACCACCCCGACCTGGACACCTGGCTCACCGAGCTGCAAACCCGGGTCGCCGCGCTCCCCGGCCGGCGCCGCACCGTGCTGTGCCACAGCCTCTCCTGCCTGCTGTGGCTGAACGCCGCGGCCCGCTCAGCGGTGCCGGTCCCGGTGGACCGGGTCCTGCTGGTCGCCCCGCCATCCCGGGAGATCACCCTCAGCCTTCCGGAGATCGCCGCCTTCGCCGTACCGGAAACCCTGACCCCCGACCATCTGCGTGCCGCGGCAAAACACACCCGCCTCATCGGCACCGACAACGACCCGTACTGCCCAGCCGGCCCTGCCCCCGCCTACGGCGACCGCCTGGACATCCCCACCCTCGTCCTGCCCGGCGCCGCCCACCTGAACGTCGACGCCGGGTACGGTTCGTGGCCCTCACTCCTTGATTGGTGCCTGAGCCCGTCTCACGACCACCCCATCACCCACCGCCCGGCCGTCTGAACAGCCAATCTTCCGAACGGTCGGCCGGTCGGCCACGCCCGGGCCGGACGCCCTACCTCAGCGACAGCCGCGACCGCAGCCGCAGCTGGTCGCACTCGCCCAAGCGCAGACCACGGCCCGCCGGATGATCCGGCAGGCACGACCCCACGTCACCTCAGCCAGCACTCAGCCGACGGCCCGGCGGCCCAGCAGTCCCGCAGCCCAGCGGGTCCCGCGGCCCAGCGGTCCGGCAGCCCGGCGATCCTGCCGCCCAGCAGCCCAGGGCCCAGCAGGCTGGCAGCCCAGCAACCCGGCAGCCCGGCAGCCCAGCAGGCTGGCAGCCCAGCAACCCGGCAGCCCGGCATCCCAGCCGCCCAGCAGGCTGGCAGCCCAGCAACCCGGCAGCCCGGCATCCCAGCCGCCCAGCAGGCTGGCAGCCCAGCAACCCGGCGGCCCGGCAGTCCGCTCAGCAGGCTGGCAGCCCAGCCGGGCTGGCCGACATACATCTAATCCGGCGCCTCCATGACGTGCCTCAGCGCCAGCCGAACAGGCCGAGCTGTCCGGCATGCACTGATTCGGCTCGCTGGAGAGCGTGCTGCGGTTGCGGCTGCCGGCCGAGCCCTCAAGACCCACACGGGCCGACACCAACCGGCCGGCGACGGGCCGGCTGGCGCTCAAGGCCCACGCGGGCACGGCACCGCGCAGCTCGGCGAAGGGCGACGAGCCCTCAAGGCCCACGCGAGCCCCGCACCGCCCGGCCCCGCCAGCAACGGCGAGCCCTCGAAACCTACACGGGCCCGACATCGCCCGGCCCGGCTGGCGCTCAAGGCCCCACGCGGGCTCGGCACCACGCAGCCCGGCCAGAACGGCGAGCGCTCAAGGCTCACGCAGACCCGCCACCGACCGTCCCGGCCTGGCCAGAAACGGCGAGCGCTCGAAACCCATGCGGGCCCGACACCGCCCGGCCCGGCGACGGGCCGGCTGCACTCAAGGCCCACGCGGGCCCGGCACCACGCAGCCCGGCCAGAACGGCGAGCGCTTAAGGCTCACGCAGGCCCGCGCGGCGCAGGCCCGCGCCGCGCGGGCCCGGTGAAGGCGGCGGCGGTGGGGGCTCAGGCGGGCACGGACTCGGGGTCTCGGCCTGGGGTCTGCTCCGGTGAGCCGTCGTGGGGTGCGACGCCTGGCTCGGGGGTTTCGCGGCGGCGGCGGAGTTCGGCGGGGAGGACCAGGAGGGCGACCAGGACGCCGACCGCGCCGACGGTGGCGAAGCCCCAGGCTGGGCCCCAGGTGTCGATCGCCAGGCCGGCCAGCGGGCCGCCCAGGGCGACGCCGACGGTGAGCGCCGAGTTGTGCAGGCCCATTGCCTCGCCACGGGCGGCGGCCGGGATCATGTTGCTGATCGCGGCGGAGCTGGCGGTGATCGTCGGGGCGCAGAGCGCGCCGGCCGGAATCAGCAGGAGGGCGAGCAGCCACCAGTGGTCGCCGCCGAGACCGACCGGGATGGTGAGCAGGGCCATCGGTGCGAACAGCACCAGTGCGGGAACCCCGCGCCGCACGGTGCCGTAGGCGAAGCCGCCGATCAGGGAGAACAGCGCCCAGAGGGACAGCACCGCACCGGTCCAGGCCACCTGCCCGGAGTCGCGGAGAACGGCGACCACTGCCACGTCGGTGCCGGAGAGGACCAGGGTCGCGGCCATCGTGACGGCGAGAATCGCGACGAACCGGGGCTTGAGCCAGCTGCGCCGGGACACCCGCTCGCCACTCGAGACCGAGGCCTCGTGGGCCGCCCGGATCGGCGGATTGAGCAGCCACAGGCCCACGCCCGCGAGCAGGATGCCGACGGCCAGCGAGATCATCGCGACCCGGGGGCCGGCGGTCGTCGCGATCAGCACGCCGAGCGCCGGGCCGGCCATGAACGACAGCTCGGTGGTCATCGAGTCCAGAGCGAACGCGGGCAGCCGGTGCGACTCGGGAGTCAGCGCGGCGATCGACTGCCGGGCCACCGAGAAGGCCGGCAGGGCGAGGAAGCCACCGATCGCGGCGACCGGGAGCAGTGCCCAGTAGGGCAGGCTCTGCGCCACCAGCCAATAGATGACCTCGGCGACCGTGGTCAGGACGAGCACCGGGCGCAGCCCGCGACGGTCGATCAGGCGGCCCATCACCGGGGCGCCGACCGAACCACCGATCGTCGCCGCGGCGCCGACCAGACCGGCCGCCCCGTAGCCCCGGCCGAGATCGGTCACCACGTGCAGGGTGAGCACCACCGCGGCGGCCGCGATCGGGATGCGGGCGAGCGTGGCGACCACCAGCAACGACCGGATCTTCGGCAGCGCGAGGGTTTCCCGGTAAGGCGTGAGCAACATGTCGATCCTGACCTCCGCGGACCATACTGCCGTGGGGGTACGACACAAATCCAACTGATTCCGCGCCGCTGGTGACCAGCGCCACCATCAAAAGCGGATCGGCCCGCACTCTTGACGAGTGCGGGCCGATCCGGCGTTTCCGACCGGTCAGCGGTCGCGGTCGCTGGCGGTGTCTTCCTGGTACGTCGCGCCGCCGTCGGACTCCCTGGTCAGCGGTCGAGCGCCGCCCTCGGGAGGACCGGCGATCGACTGGGCGCCGGCCGCCAGCTCGGGGAACTTCTCGTCGAAGGCCGGCCGCTCGGAGCGGATCCGCGGCATCCGGTCGAAGTTGCGCAGCGGCGGCGGGCTGGACGTCGCCCACTCCAGCGAGTTGCCGTGGCCCCACGGGTCGTCGAGCGTGGTGACCTGGCCGACCTTGTACGACTTCCACACGTTGTAGATGAACGGCAGGGTCGACAGACCCAGCACGAACGATCCGACGGTGGAGAACGTGTTCAGGAAGGTGAACCCGTCGCTGGGCAGGTAGTCGGCGTACCGGCGGGGCATGCCCTTGGTGCCGAGCCAGTGCTGCACCAGGAAGGTGGCGTGGAAGCCGATGAACGTCAGCCAGAAGTGAATCTTGGCGAGCCGCTCGTCGAGCATCCGGCCGAACATCTTCGGGAACCAGAAGTAGATGCCGGCGAACACCGCGAACACGATCGTGCCGAACAGCACGTAGTGGAAGTGCGCGATCACGAAGTACGAGTCGGAGACGTGGAAGTCGATCGGCGGCGAGGCCAGCAGGACGCCGGACAGACCACCGAACAGGAACGTCACCATGAAGCCGAGTGCGAAGAGCATCGGTGACTCGAAGCTGATCTGGCCGCGCCACATGGTGCCGATCCAGACGAAGAACTTCATGCCGGTCGGTACCGCGATCAGGAAGCTCAGGAAGCTGAAGAACGGCAGCAGCACCTGCCCGGTGACGAACATGTGGTGCGCCCACACGCTCATCGACAGCGCGGCGATCAGCAGCGTCGCGGCGACCAGGCCCTTGTAGCCGAACACCGGCTTGCGGCTGAACACCGGGATGACCTCGGTGATGATGCCGAAGAACGGCAGCGCGATGATGTACACCTCGGGGTGGCCGAAGAACCAGAAGAGGTGCTGCCAGAGCATCGGCCCGCCGGTCTCCACGTCGAAGACGTGCGCGCCGAGCACCCGGTCCGCGGCGAGCGCGAAGAGCGCGGCCGCGAGGAACGGGAAGACCATGACCGCGAGCAGCGCGGTGACGAGCATGTTCCAGGTCATGATCGGCATCCGGAACATGGTCATGCCCGGGGCCCGCAGGGTCAGGATCGTGGTGATCAGGTTGACCGAGCCGAGGATCGTGCCCAGACCGGAGATGGCGAGGCCGACCACCCACATGTTCCCGCCGACGCCCGGCGAGTGCAGTGAGTCGCTCAACGGTGTGTACGCGAACCAGCCGAAGTCAGCCGCGCCACCGGGGGTCAGGAAGCCACCGATGGTGATCAGACCACCGAACAGATACAGCCAGTACGCGAACGCGTTCAGCCGCGGGAACGACACGTCCGGCGCACCGATCTGAATCGGTACGACGTAGTTGCCGAACGCGAACACGATCGGTGTCGCGAAGAACAGCAGCATGATCGTGCCGTGCATGGTGAACAGCTGGTTGAACTGCTCCGGCGAGAGCATCTGCATGCCCGGCCGGGCCAGCTCGGCGCGCATCAGCAGGGCCATCAGGCCACCCAGCAGGAAGAACACGAAGGACGTGATCATGTACATGATCCCGATCTGCTTCGCGTCCGTCGTGCGCAGGATCCGAGCGAATGCCGAACCCTTGACCTGCCGCCGCACCGGATATGGTCGGGTCGCGATCGGCGACGGCGCAACGGTCGTCACGAATTGCCTCCGTTGTCTCGTTCGTCCTCTCAGGTGCCCCGAAGATCGGGCGTACCCCGTGGGCAGAATAGTCCCCCACCGACCTTGGTCTGGCGCGGGGTGACCTTCGGGGTCAGACGGACGGCACGAGCTCCCGATAGTGATCGGTGAAGATCCGGAGGCCACGACGGCGCAGCATGGGGTCGCGTAGGGATGGCGGGACGTCGCAGGCGCGATCCCGCTCGCGGGTCCGTTCGCGCACCTCTGTGCACCGTGGACGACGACGCTGCTCGTACGCCCGGAGGGCCGCCGGGATGTCATCGGAGGCCGCACGCAATTCCTGCCCGAGCACCCAGCCGTCCTCGAACGACATGGCGGCGCCCTGCGCGAGGCTCGGCGCGGTGGCGTGCGCCGCGTCACCGACGAGCAGGACCGGGCCTTTCGACCAGCTCGGCAGGACGACCTCGTCGGTCCGGGCGACCTGCACTTTCTCGACCTTCTCCAGGATGGCCGGGACCGGGCCGCCGAACGATCCGAACAGCTCGAGCAGCCGCTTCCTCGGGTCCTCCGGGTTGGGGCGGTCCGGTGCGGTCTCGTCGGCGTAGCAGTACAGCTTGCGGCCGCCCATCGGCATGGCGACGAACGCCGAACGCCGGCCGAGCAGCGCGGTCCAGTCGGTCAGGGGCGGGCCGCCGCTGACCACCGAGCGATAGACGATCTGGCCGGTCGGAACGGCCGGGCCGCCCAGTCCGACCAGCTCCCGGATCGTCGAGCGCCGCCCGTCCGCCCCGACGACCAGGTCGTACTCCGAGACGCCGCCGTGCGAGAACTCGACCTTGGCGGCACCGTCGACGATCTCCAGACGCCGGACCTCGGTCTCGAACCGCACCTCGCCGCCCACTCCGGTGAGCAGCACCTGCTGGAGGTCGGCGCGGGACAGCGCCCGGGACTCGCCGACCCCGGCCCACAGAGCCGCGACGTCCATCTCGAAGAGCTCGCGGCCGCGCTGGTCCAGGAAGACCTGGCGGAAGATCAGATCACCGAGCGGTCGCAGCGGGACGTCGAGGCCGAGCAGCCGCAGCGCCCGCGAGGCGTTGCCGGGAAGATAGATGCCCGCGCCCGGAATCACGGTGGCGGGCAACGCCTCCACCACGTCCGGCCGGAAGCCCGCGACGCGTAGTCCCCGGGCCGCGGCCAGGCCGGCAATGCCGGCACCCACCACGAGGATGCGCAAGGTCATCGCGCCAACGCCTTCCTTCCGATGGATACGCGCCGGAGCCAGAACACTACCTTCTGCCATCGGCGGCGGGGAACACCCGCGATCGACATCAAGTCCGATTTGTTCAAGACAGCCGCGGCTCCGGCTCGTAGCGTCACCCTCATGACTCCTGTACTGAACGCGATCGGCCTGGCGGTGGCCGACATGGCCACCTCCCTCGCCTTCTACCGTCTGCTGGGGATGGAGTTCGCCGAGGGCGCCGAGCAGGCGCCGCACGTCGAGGTCACTCTCTCCGGCGGCGTGCGTCTCATGTGGGACACGCACGCGTTGATCAAAACCTTCGACTCCGGGTTCACCCCGCCCGGCCCGGACGGAGCCCGGATCAGCCTCGCCTTCGAGTGCGCCGGTCCGGCCGAGGTCGACGCGGTTTACCGCCGGCTCGTCGAGGCCGGCCACGCCGGCGTCATGGAGCCGTGGGACGCCGAATGGGGCCAGCGTTACGCCGTCGTGCACGACCCGGACGGCAACGGCGTGGACCTTTACGCGCCGCTCGCCGGCTGAACAACGAGATCACGCAACGGCACGCCGGCGAGCGCCCGCACGTCGCGGGAGAGATGGGCCTGGTCGGCGTAGCCGGCGTCGGCGGCCACCTCGGCGAACGCCCGGCCGGCCCGGGCCAGCGCGACGGCCCGGCGCATCCGGAAGATCCGGTGCAGGGTCTTCGGCCCATATCCGTAAGCGGCGACGCTGCGCCGCCGCAACTGGCGCTCGCCCAGCCCGGTCTCCTCGGCGATCTCGCTGACCGGCCGGTCGGCGCGAGCACCGGCCGAGACGGCGACCATCACCGGGTCCGGCCGGTGCCAGCGGCGGGTCGCCGCGGCTGCCAGGGCGGCATCGGGGTCGGCGGCCTCGGCGATCCGGCGCACCTCGGTGGCCGGCCAGATCTGCTCGAGCGGAACCTGCCGGTCGAGCAGCTCGGACGCGGGCACGCCGAGCACGCCGGGACCGGTGCCGGCACCGAAGCGCAGCGCGTGGTGCCGGCTGCCCGGCACCGGCGCGCCGACCTGGGCCGTGGTGTCCGGCCCGGCGACGAAGACCGAACCGTCGTGCCAGATCAGGTCGAGGCATCCGTCCGGCAGGATCCGCCGGACGCCGTCGCCCGGCTGCGTGACGCTGCGCCAGGCGATCACGTGCGGCAGCGAGGATGGCCATTCGGTGTACATGCCGACACCCAACCATCGGGGTACGACAATTCCGGGGCCGCCCGGTCGAGTTACACCCGTGTATTTCCCACCGGGGCGGGGCAGAGAATCGGACTATGACGGACCGCCTCGACGATTACCGCCGCAAGCGGGACGCCCGGCGCACCCCCGAGCCCGTTCCGCCCGCCTCACCCGCGCCGACCGGGCAGTGCCGCTTCGTCATCCAGCAGCATCACGCCCGCAGCCTGCACTGGGACGTCCGGTTGGAACGCGACGGGGTGCTCGTCTCGTTCGCCGTGCCGCGCGGCCTGCCCCGCGACCGGGCACGCAACAACCTGGCCAAACACACCGAGGACCATCCACTGGAGTATCTCGACTTCGCCGGTGAGATCCCGGCCGGCGAGTACGGCGGCGGCCGGATGAAGATCCACGACCGCGGGACGTACGAGGCCGACAAGTGGCGCGACGACGAGATCGGGGTCACCTTTCACGGTGAGCGCACGAACGGCCGATACGTCTTCTTCCAGACCGGCGGCCGGGACTGGATGGTGCGCCGGATGGACCCGGCCGAGCCGGGCTGGGAGGCGATGCCCGAGGTGGTGACGCCGATGCTGGCGACCCGGACCGGGGGCCTCCCCGAGGAGGACGGTGACTGGGGATACGAGATGGCGTGGGGCGGGCGGCGCGTCGTCGCGTACGTCTCAGGGGGAAGAGTGCGCCTCACCGATGCCGACGGCGTCGATGTGACCTCGTGGTATCCGGAGGTCCGGGCCCTTGGTCCGGCGCTCGCGCCGATCGAGGCCGTGCTGGACGGCGAGATCGTCGCGTTCGACGGCGCCCGGCCGGCGCCGGAACTGCTGGCCCGGCGCAAGGCGCCGAAGGATTCGGCGGCGGCCCGCCGCGCCGCGGAGCGCACCCCGGCCCATCTTCTGGTGTACGACCTGCTGTGGCTGGAGGGCCACTCGACGATGGAGCTGGTCCGCTACGCCGAGCGGCGCGAGTTGCTGGACGGCCTCGCTCTGGCCGGCGACCACTGGCAGACGCCGCCCTACTTTCCCGGCGGCGGCGAGTTCGTCCTGGAGGCCGCGCGGGCTCAGGGGCTGGCCGGCATCGTGGCGAAGCGGCTGGACTCGCCCTACCTGCCGGGGCGGCGCAGCCGGCTCTGGCTGTCGATCCCCATCACCTGAGGACCTCATCGACGGCTAGGGCCGGACCTCCACCGGCTTCTCCAGGAGCGCCTCGGCGAGCTTGGCCAGCTGGCGCATCTGGGCCGGGGTCAACCGGTCGAAGACGAGCTGTTGCACGGCCTCGGCGTGACCGGGCGCCGACGCGACCACCTTGTCCCAGCCGGCGTCGGTCAGCACCGCGATCTGCACGCGGCCGTCTGCCTGGTCGCGCTCCCGGCGCACCCAGCCGCGCTCCTCGAGGCGGGCCACCACATGGGACAGTCGGGAGAGCGAGGCGCAGGCCAGTTTGGCCAGCTTGCTCATCGCCATCCGCCGGTCCGGACGCTCGGAGAGGGTCATCAGCACCAGGTAACCCATATGGGTCAGACCGGCGTCGCGCTGGAGTTGCGCCTCCAGCGCCGCGGGCACCCTGACCAGCACCTCGATGAAACGTCGCCAGGTGTGTTGCTGCTCCGCGGTCAACCAGCGAGGCTCGTCCATGCTGGAAGGTTAGTGGTGACCGGCCCTGATCCGAATGTGCCGTCTGTCGATCAGTCGCTGATTCGATCGACTTACGTGAACCTGGCCGGGTACTCTGTCCGGGGACTTTCACCCCGAACACGGCGCCGGAACCGGCTGGCTGGGGGGCCTCGGCCGGTTCCGGCGTCGTGTGCCTAAGCCGGGATCACGACGCTGGCGGCTCGTCCTTGCCGGCTTCCTCAAGAGCGTCGGCCTCTTCCTTGGTCTTGTGCACAGCGCCGTCAGCGTGCTCCGGCGGGCCGTAAACCGTGTAGAGAACCAGCGGGTTCGGGCCCTCGTTGAGGAAGTTGTGCTTGCGGCCGGCGGGCACGACGACCAGGTCACCCTGCTGGACCTTGCGGGTCTCGCCGGAGACGATCGCCTTGCCGACCCCGCTGACGAAGGTGAGGATCTGGTCCACCTCGTGGACCTCCTCGCCGATCTCGCCGCCCGGTGGCACGGTCATGATGACGAGTTGGGTGTGCTTGCCGGTCCACAGCACCCGGCGGAAGTCGGGACTTTTCTCCGCGACGGTGGCAATCGTGAAGTGCTCCATGTGGGCACGTTACCCACGTCAGGCGCTTCGCAACCGGCCCGGCGGCACCGGCGACGGCCGGCCGATCAGATAACCCTGCACGTAGTCGACGCCGAGTTCGCGCAGCATCCGCAGGGTCGCCTCGTCCTGGACGAACTCGGCCACGGTGTGGATCCCGTACGCCTGGCACACCTGCACCAGCGCTCGCACCAGTACCTGGTCCTGCGGGTTGTCGACCAGGTCCACCACGTACTCGCCGTCGATCTTGACCAGGTCGATCGGGAAGAGCCGCAGGTAGCGGAAGGACGCGTACCCGGAGCCGAAGTCGTCCAGCGCCAGCCCGCAGCCGAGGTCACGGACCCGGTCGGCGAAGCGGCGCGCCTCGCTGAGGTTGCCGATCAGCGCGGTCTCGGTGATCTCGAAGGTCAGCTGGGCCGGATCTACCCCGTACCGATCGAGCAGCTTCTCCACCTCGGTGGTCAGCCGCGGGTCGCCGACCGAACGGCCGGAGAGGTTGACCTGGAGGCAGAGGCCGGGCTCGTCGGCGGCGAGCCGCATGGCCCGCTCCACCACCCAGAGGTCGATGTCGAAGACCGCGTCCAGACGTTCCGCGGCGTCCAGCACCTGGATCGGCGACTGCGGGCCGTCCGCCTCGTCGAGTACGCGAAGCAGCAGCTCATGCCGGGTGACCTTGTTGGTCTGCAACTCCAGGATCGGCTGCGAGTAGAGGGTGAACCGGTCGGTGCCGAGCGCGTCGGCCACCCGCGAGCGATAGGTGCCCTGCCGGTCGCGTACCGGAACGGGGTGGGCGAGCCGGGTGAGCGCCCGATCCGCCTCGCGCGACTGCCGCCAGGCCTGCTCGGCGTCGATCAGCAGCCCGTGGCTGCCGGCCTCGGCGTCGCGCTCGAAGCGCACCAGCCCACCCCAGGCCAGGGTCTGCTCGCGGAGCGCCGCCATCAGGTTGCGCGCCTGCTCCCGGGCGTCCCGCCACGAGGTGTCCGCGAACAGCACCGCGACCTCGTTCGGACCGACCCGGCCGAGCAGGTGTTCCGGCCGCACGTGTTCCTCGAGCAGCCGGGCGATCTGGTGCAGGAGGTCGGCGCTGCGCTCCGGGCGTACCCCTTCGCCGGGGTTCGGGCCCTGGATCCGGACGACCAGCAGCGCGCCGCCGGAGCGGCGCAGCGTGCGGTCGACCTCGTCGGCGAATCCGGCCCGGATCAGCAGGCCGGTGGCCGGATCCGGTTCCACCAGTGACGCCTGCACGGTCTCGCCGCGCCGGGTGAGCCGCGCCGACTCCCGGCGGGCCCGCTCGCGGGTCGAGACGTCGCGGACCGTGCCGCGAATGCCGCGAACCGTGCCGTCCGGGCTCATCATCGGCTCGAGACGGCAGTCGACGTCGAACCAGCCGCCGTCGGCACGCATCAGGCGCACTGTGGTGTGCACCGTGTTCCGGCTGGTCCACGCGTCGGTGATCGAGCCGAGCGCCTTCGCGTGATCGTCCCGGTGCACGTAGCGGGACAGGATCTGCCGGGTCATCTCCTTCTCGGCCGGTGGCCGGCCGAGCATGGCGGAGAGTGCGGCGGACCAGACGATCTGGTCGCCGGCGGCGGTGTACGTGAACCAGGCCGCCCGATCATCAGCCGGCTGCCGGGGCTCAGGCAGGGTGGTTGGTGTCATCGGCGTCCAACGCTCCCGTTCTTCGGGCACCGTCATACACCGTCACCTCCCCCCTTGCGCACGGCCGTTCCCCCTGCCACCGAAGCCCCTCACCTATTACGACCCGTCACCGGGCCGCAGTAACAGTGGATGCAGGCGTCAAAGTTTTTGACGTTTCCGCCGACAAGGCCAGGAGCAGGGAATTATCGCCCATCCAGAGTAACGAAACAACCGAATGGATGACCTCGTTCCCCCTCAATTACGTCGAAATACCCTCGCGCCTCCATGACACACAGTCACTACGAGTACTTACTGTGGAACCTTGCGCGATTTCCTACCCACGAAGTCCGATGGGCATGCACACCGAGTTCCGAAGAGGATGCTCCGCGTGACGATCACTGCCCGACGACCGGGGTGACCTCCAGTTCCGCGATCCGCTGCCAGACCGGCCGCATCGCCACCTCCGGTTCACGGGCGAAGACGCTGCCCCGGATGCGTACGAACACACAGTTGCCGACCCGCTCCAGGACCGACTGCCGGCGCATGTCGCTCTCCCACTGCTCCGGACCGTGGTAGGCGTCGCCGTCGCACTCGATCGCGAGCCGCCGGCCGTCCGGCGCGTTCAGCACGAAGTCGATCCGGTAACCGCCGATCCGGAACTGCGGGATCGGCCGGAAACCCCGGCCCACCAGCAGCTTCAGCACGTCCCGCTCGAAGTCGCTCTCGCAGCGCGCGGCCAGGTCGGCCGCTGCGCCCTCGGAGGGCAGATCGAGGGCGTACGCGAGCAGCAGCGCCCGCGCGTCGTCGGCGAGCAGCGCACCCGGCCGTACCGAGTGAAAGATCCACAGCTGGTCCCGGGCCCGGGAGGCGGCCACGTTGATCCGCCGGTGGTAGTCGCGCTTCGTGAAGGCCGCGATCCGCGGATCGTTTTCGGACACCACCATCGAGATCAGCATGACGTCCCGCTCGTCGCCCTGGAACGTGTACGCGTCACCGACCCGCAACCGCCGCCCCTGGATCTCGTCCTCGCCGATCGACTCACGCAACTGGGTGAGCAGGTAATTCGCCTGCCCGCTGGTACTCAGCAAGCTGATCACGCCAAGCGTCTTCCCGTCGTACCGCGGGTCGGCGACGATCTTCGTCACCCGCTCGACCAGCGCGTTCGCCTCCTCGAGGTTGACGTCGCCGAGTCCCGGCTGCGGTTGGCGTACCCCGGTCGCGGTGTGCACGGTCTGGATCGGCGGCAGGGCCGGCCGGTCCGCCCGCAACGGCATGATCTTGCCGTCGTAGTAGTGCCGCGACGAGAACTCGATGATCTGCGGCACGCAGCGGAAGTGCTCGGTGAGCAGGATCCGCTCCGGGGAACGGCGTACCGCGTGGTCGTAGAGAGAGGACTCCGGATCGAAGTGCTCGGCCGACGGCACCCCGTCCAGATGCCGCCGGATCAGCCCGGTGACCGAGCCGACGAAACCGAGCTGCGGCCCGATCTGCTGATCGTCACCGACCACCACGGCCCGTTCCGCCAGCGCGAGCACCGGCAACGCGAAAAGGTCGGCCTGCGACGCCTCGTCCACGATCACCACGTCGAACTTGGCACCGCCGGCGAACTGCTCGATCGCCCGGTCCACCGACATGACCCAGACCGGGACCGCGGTGACCGCCGACTCCATCGCCCGCTGCGCGTGCGCCTGCCAGGCCGCGGCGCCCCGGCCGGTGCCCTTGCCGATCTTCCGCAGCGCGGTGGTCCAGTCGGCGAGCGCCGCCCGCCGCCGGTCGTCCAGCGCCCGCGCCACCTCGAGCCACGCGGACGCCACCACCAGCTCGCCGGTCAGCCGCCGGATCCGGGCCCCGGCCCGCTCGACCCGGCGGGACAGCATCGCCGGATCCACGTCACCGACCACCTCGTCGAACCAGGTCTGCGCCCGCCGCCACTCCCAGGCCTCCAGGCACGCCTGGCCGGAGACGACCGGATGTTCACCGGCGGCGATCCGGGCCGCCCACTCCGGCGCGGCCGTCGCCAGCCGGTCGTGCGCGGCATGGAACCGCATCACATCCGGCTGCAACAGCACCAGGCGGCGCACGTCGGCGATCGCCTCGTCCCAGCCGTCCAGGCTCTTCCACGCCTCGACCAGGTCCGGCCAGAGGGTGAGCCGCTCGGCGACCGCCCGCTCGACGGCCTGCTGACTGTCCAAGACGAAGATCTCGGTGGCACCGGCCAGCAGCTCCGCGACCTCGCCCAGCCCGGTCGCGTCCGGCTCCAGCTCCCGTTGCGGCACGAGGACCGCGAGCCGGTCCGCCAGCGGCGGCCACCGGTGCAGGTCGAAGTCGAGCGACTGGTTCGCCTCGGCGAGCAGGGCGCCGGCCCACACCTCCGGATCACCCCAGCCGCTGGCAGGAGCCGGGATCGACAGCCGCTCGACCCACTCCAGCCAGGCATCACCCAAGCGGCGACGAGCACGGGTACGCCGTACCCCCGCGATCACCAGGTCCACGTCGGCGACGGTGCGCACCGGCTCGTCGTCGACCCGGATCTCCTCGGCCAGCCGGTACAACCCGGCGTGCAGCAGCCGGCTGAGACCCTTGCCCGCGGCGAACCGCTGCCGGATCTCGGCCATCCGGCTCAGCAGCAGTTTCGGCTCGGCCAGGATCGGGTCGGGCACGACGATCCGGTGCCCGGTCACCTCCCGGGCGAGTCCGGCCAGCTCGCCGTAGATCGCCTCGGTGACGGCCACGTGGTCGGTCCAGACGGTGCGCCAATGCTGGTCGTCGAGCAGGCGGCCCAGCCGGTCGGTCCACGTGCCCTCCCGCCGGCGCAGCCAGGACACCGCCTCCCGGAGGTCGCCGACCAGCTCCGACATGCCGGGGCGACGCTCCGCGCGTACCGCTGCGAGGTCGACGCCCTGGTCCGCCAAGCGCGACAGGCGCGCCTCGATCTCCGCGCTCTTCTCCCGCTGCGCCGCCGTCCCGGCGGCGTCGGGCAGATCCTGGATCTCCGGCAGCGGCCGCATCGCGGCCACCCGATCCTCCGGCGTCAGCCGCGCGGCAAGCTTGAGCAGCGTGGCGAACTCCTCGATGGTGAGCGGCGGCGGGCCCGCGATCGGATCCGGGATGCCACCGTGCGCGGCAGCACGCTCGCGCAGCCATGCGCCGACCTCGGCGGGGAGCAAGGCCACCCCACCGATTTGGTACGTCTGAGCTTCGCTCTCGGCGATCAGCCGCAGTCCCGCCGTGGCCGCGGCGAGCTCGCGTTCCGCCTCCTCGAGGTTGCCGGTGAGCCGCTGCACCCGGCGGGCTTCGGCCTCCTTGTCCAGGGTCGCCGCCCGGTCGGAGAGCTCGCGCGCCGCCAGCTGCAACTGCACGAGCTGGTCCGTCGTCCGGCCGAGCACCGCCAGGCACAGCGCCTGCACCTCCTCGGGCAGGCCGTCGCGGAGCACGCGCAGCGGCTCCTCCTTCTGCGCCACCACCAGAACCCGCTTGCCGTTCGCCATCAGGTGGCAGATCAGGTTGCGGATGGTGTGGGTCTTGCCGGTGCCTGGCGGGCCCTGCACCGCGACGTTCCGGTGGTGCGCGAGCCGGCGCGCGATCGACTCCTGCGCCTCGTTGGTGGGCAGCGGCATGAGCAGCCGCTCACCCACCCGTTCCCAGCGTTCCGGCTGGTCGTCGGGCATCGAGAGGCGGCTCGGCTCGTGCGCCACCACCGCCGCGAGCGAACCGACGGCGCCGAAGTCGCCGCTGGTCAGCCGATCCCGGAGGTTCTCCAGGAAGCCGCGCAGGTGCCGCTGCCGCGGCCGGGCGAAGAGCACCGCGGTGTCGCGGATCGCGGCCTCGGCGTCGGAGGTCTCGGCGTGGTCCAGGATGACTCGATCGTGGCCCAGCCGGGTGAGCGCGCGCTCGAAGAACTCCCGCCGCTCGAAGTCGTTCCAGAGATCCACCTCGACGGCACCGCCCGGGCCGGCCAGGCCCGCCAACTGGTCCACGTAGCGGGCGTCGATGCCGCTCAGCGCCTCCAGCTGCAACCGGGACGGTCCGGCCGGCGAGACGCTGATCAACGCTTGGTCCGGGTCGTACTCGATCAGTACCGGGGTGGCGACAAGCGGATACCGGACCCGGGTGCCGTCGATCTTGGTTTCCAGGATGCCGTGCCCCCAGACCAGCTCGGTGGTGGCCACGGCCATGTCCAGCTGGTGCATCCGGTCGAAGAGCCGGCGGTGCAGGTCACGGGTCTGCTCGGCGGCCGCGGTCGCCCGCGACCAGGGACGCCAAGCCTCGTCGCGCCAGCGTTCGAAGTCGTCCTTCGGGAGATCTCGCGTGGCCTCCCGCCTGTCCTGCCCGGCGGCCTCGCGCCCGTCTTGCCCGGCGGCCTTCCGCCCGTCGCCCTTCTGCCCGTCGGCCTCACGCCCGTCTCCGCCGGCGGCCTCGCGCCCGTCTCCGCCGGCGGCCTCATGCGCGTCTTGCCCGGCGGCCTTCCGCCCGTCGGCCTCACGCCCGTCTCCGCCGGCGGCCTCACGGGCGTCTTGGCCGGCGGCTCCCCGCCCGTCTCCGTTGGCGGCCTCGCGCCGGTCTTGCCCGGCGGCTTCCCGTTCGCGTTTCTTGACGGCCTCGCGGCCGGCTCTCCCGGCGGCCCCCCGCTCCTCTTTTCCTGCGAGCTCCCGACCGGCGGCGGACTCTGTGGTGAGCGGCTCGTCGGCGGCGGTGATCTCGCCGCGCAGGCGGCGGCGCAGTGCCGCCGGGACTGCCACCGGCGGTGGCAGGTCGGGACGGCCGACGCGAAGCCAGGACGTCCCGTCGGCTCCCGGCCCGGCCTGACAGTCCGGGTGCCGCGGCAACGCGTCCAGCCAGTGCGCGTCCGCCGGAACGGTCCGGGACGGACGCTCCATCTGCGCCCGCACGGCCAGCAGATAGTCGGCCACCGCCACGGCCCGATCCCGGATCGTCGTGGGCGACTCCCGCTGCTCAGCCATCCCCAGGAGTTTAGGCCGTGCCGTCGATCCTGGGAGTCTGCGAACCAGCCTGTTTCCGACACGCCGGCCGCCCATCGACGGCACCCCGAGCCGGGAGCATGGTCATGCCTCCTCGGGATCGCGCCCGAGAGCGGAACGGCCACCGTCGACCGGGATGACGGCACCGCTCACGAAGCTCGCCGCGTCGGAGAGCAGGAAGGCGACCGCCTCGGCGACCTCAGCGGTACGGCCCATCCGGCCGAGCGGCTGCAGCCGGCGGATCTCCTCAGCGAAGTGACGCTGACCGGCCTCGGGGAGCCCCGCAAGATACGCGTCCGAGCGCTCGGTGGCGATGGAACCCAGGGCCAGGGCGTTGACGCGCACGCCCTGGGGACCGTAATCGACGGCAAGCGCCCGGGTCAGTCCCTCGATGGCCGCCTTGGCCGTCGCGTAAGGCAGGGCGCCACGGACCGCACGCTGCGCCTGGTGCGAGGAGACGTTGACGATGGCTCCACCGGGCGGGTCCGTGGCGAGAAAGTGGCGCAGAGCGACCCCGCAGCCGATCAGAACCGGATCCAGATTGGCGCGGATCAGGGCACCGACCTCGGTGGGATTGTCGTGCAGCCGGGCGTCGCGGAACACGGCGGCGTTGTTGACCCAGCCGCGCAGCGGTGCGGCCTCCGCCGCTGCTCGTGCGGCACGTTCCGCGATGTCGTGGTCGGCGGCGTCACCCGCGACCGGGATGAGGCGCTTTCCGGCCGGGTGGTGATCGATCCACTCGAGCGATGCGGGTTCGAAGTCGAGCACGGCCACCACGGCGTCGGCGGCGGCCAGCCGCTCGACGATGGCCCGGCCGATACCACGGCCGCCGCCGGTCACGACGTAGGAGACGTTGTCAGTCACATTGATCACCCTGCACTTGGTTGCCCCTCAGCGATCCATCAAATCGTGAGGACCGCAACCCGCCGGCTCTTGGACCACGCGGGGGACGAGGCCGGGGTGGCGGGTAGCCGCCGGTCGCCGGTGTCGTATCTGGTCGTCAGGCACCACGGGGCTACGCCGCCACTCGTCGTGATCCGCTAGAGCCTTCGTGGTCAGGGTCTTGTCCGGCCCAACGTGGGTGCTGTCTGGCGGCCGTTGAGACAGCATTGAGCGTGGGCCAAGCAAGATCACCGCTTCGGGACCCTGACTACGGAAGCCCTTTTAGGCGGGCCCTCGGCCCGGCGGTCGCGTCAGGGCCGGGATAGGCGGGGTGGTCGCGCGGCAGGGCGGGACCGTTGGTTACGCGTACCGAAAATGGGCCTGGAGATAGATAGGTCTGGCCGACTCCCGCGGGCTCGGCGAGTGCACGCGGCGCGGTGCTGGAAGGACCGCCCACGGGGTACGCGAGCGGAAGCCGCGACGCGGCGTTGAAAGAAACACCGACCACCCACGGGGTTCGCCAGCGGAAGCGGCGACGCGCCACCGAAAAGAACCGTCGACCAGCCACGGGGTTCACGAGCAGAAGCCGCGACGAGCCGCACGACGAAACACCGGCCACCCACGGGGGTCACCAGCAGAAGCCGCGACGCGCCGCAGGAAGAAACACCGACCGCCCACGGGGTTCGGGGGCGGAAGTGGCGACGCGTCGCTGGAGAGAATCACCGACCACCCACGAGGGCTCGTGAGTGGAAGCGGCGGAGTGCCGATTGGGCGGGCGCGGGGCCCTGGCTGACGGCGGGTGGGGGTCAGGGGAATTGCATGCGGCGAGGGCGCGGGATCACCGGGGGCGGCAGCGGGAGGTCGTCGAGGTGGCTCCAGTTCAGCGTGCCGTTGTCGGTTGACTTGACTTCGCCGAGGCAGGCTCGGAGGAGGCCGAGGTTGGGGGCTCCGGCGTAGCCGGCTATGACGACCTCGGGTTTGGGCGCGATCTGAGCGATGGACGCGCAGATCTTGGCGACCTCGCGCTCGTCGACGGCGTCGAGCGGGAGTGGGGCCTCGACCGGTGAACGGCGCCAGGGCGGGCCGAAGCGGCGCAGCAATTCGCGGGCGAGCCGGCCGAAGGAGCGGCCGACCTCGGCGTCCCGCATGGAGAGCCGGGCGGACTGGCCGTAGCACCAGGGCACGACCACGTGCCCATTGATCAGCACTAGCTGGTAGACGGAGCGGGGAACGCTGATGATCTCGGCTCCGGGAAGGGTGCCCAGGAAGAGGACGAGCTCTTCGTAGGGCAGGGGCCAGCGGGGATTCGCTAGGACACGTTCCATGGTCTGGGTCATGGCTGGGTGAGCGTGGACCTCGCGGTCGATCGCGGTGCTCAAAGCCTCGGGCACCCGGGTCCACAACTCGTCGGCGATCTTGTCGCCGAACTGCTCGATGAGCCAATCACTCGGACCGACGAGAACGTCTGGACGCATTCTCCACCACCACCGTCCGTGTTACTGACGTCACTGCTGGCTAGAAGAGTTGCACTTCCAATGATCGACTGGAAGGGGATGTTCCGAGATCATAGAAACATCCGTGAATGAAAGCGCGCGCGTCGATCAATGGTTAGCCACGACGATGGAGCCACGGGGCGCAGGGCGACGAAATCTGCAACTTGCGCGGCGAACCGCACGCGCAAGTTGCAGATCGATTTCGCCTTTTCCTCGTACGGATATTGAAGCCGAAAGTTATTTCCAGGCGGTGACGAGGAAGCAAACATCATTTCACCAACATGATCAAATGGCGTGTCACCTGCACCACCGGGTCAGCGACTGATCGCTCGCCACGCGCCACGACCGGCCGCAGGGGTGGGCGAAACCGGATGCAGGCGACACAGAAGGCTTGCGACATGATCGCTTGAGGGTTCGCGGACCAGGAAGCTGCGTGATCACTACGCGGTCGGCGACAGGAGAACTGTCGGATACTTGTCACTTCCCACCCTGCGAGCGCGACCGCCGGCACCGCACTGGCGGCTGAGGGTGAGCGAGCGCTCTCCGGGCCCTCGTGCGGCCCGGTGATCAATCCGGGCGCTCCAGGTCGCCGGTCGCTATTCATTAATTGCGGGCGGGATACCAAGAGAGACCATTTCCTTCACCCTGATATTTGCGGGAGACCTTCGTTTGAAAAGACCCCGGCCGGCCGGGGTGCTGAGGATCCTGGCAGGCCACGTCCGCCTCGGCGGACCGGTGCCACAGCGGCATTCCTATTCCGCCTCGCAATGGGACCGACGTTCCCGGCCGAAGGAATGCCCTGGGCGGAGAACGTGAGGCCGGACAGCGTGCGGCATTCAGATATCGCCTGGGAGCGATCCCAGTTGTAGCGGTCAGCGGAAGCCACGGCTCGCGATCCTCGGCGCGTGGGGTTCACGCGCTCGGGAATCCAGACGAGGCCGGTCGACCCGGTTGGCGAAGCCGGCGAGGAGTCGTGGCCCCCGGTCAAGCGGCTGCCAGCGGAACCCTCGCTTGGACGGCGAACAGGTGCCGGGACTCGATCCGGTCGCCGACCCCGTGGCGGACCTGAACGCGCTGATCAGTCACGGCGGTCCTCGGCCCGGTACGCCTCGATGACGGCCCGGCCGGTCGCCGAGTCGGCACCGATCGTCGCCTTGGTCTCCACCGCCACCGCCTCGGTGAGCGCGGCCCGGGCGGCGTCCAGCGTGGCCAGGATGTCCCGTGCGGTGGTGGCGGCCGGCCGTCGCCGGATCCCCTCGCCGAGCTCCAGCCCGGTGAGGTCACCCGTGCCGCCGACGGTGACCGTGACCATTCCATCAGGACTTCGCGCGGTCCGCGTGGGCTGCGCCAACCGGGACGACAGCTCCCGCGCCCGCCCGGCCCGCGCCTCGATCGCGATCTGCCAGTTGTCGATCCAGCGCTCGGCCTCATAGAGCTCCCGCCCGTCGAACATGACGCCGCCTCCATCCACTGTCGTGAGTACGCGAGACCCCACGCTAGCGAGCTCCACAAGATCACGGAGAGGCCTGTGGACAACTCGCTCAGCAGGGGTCGACGGCGTCCCAGGAACAGCGGAATTCAGCCGGCGGAAGGCGCCATTCGCGCAGTACGGCAAGGAGTGCAGCCTCGTCCGCGGCGTCCGCGTGGCGCACCCGGACGAAGCCGAGGTCATGGTCGTAGCCCTCGAGCCGGTCGGCCTCGAACTCCCAGTGGATCACCCGGAAGCTGCGGCCGGCGTCACTGTGCGCCCGGCCCGCGCGCCGCGCCGCCCGGTCGCCCGGGCCGACGCTGGGAACGATGTGCACGAACGACCACCGGTACGGCTGCGACGCCGGAACCGGCACGCCGAGCCGCCGCCCGAGCCGCAGTGCGGCCAGCTCGACGGCCGGCCACATCCATTCAGGCCGATCCATGACGGTGGCAGTTTACGACCGGATGTGTCGAAGTCACCACGGAGCGTTTTTGTCGGGGGCGGGCGCTACGGTGCCCGGGTGAGTTCGAACGCGCTCGTCAGCCCGGCCGAGGAGGCCGCCACCGTCATCGCCGCGGTGCTGAGTGACCTCCGCTCCGGGTCCCACCGCGGGGTGGTGGTCGATTCGCCTCCCGGCGCCGGCAAGTCGACGCTGGTGGTGCGGGCCGCCGGTGAGCTGGCCGCGTCCGGCGCTCCGCTGATGATTGTCGCGCAGACCAACGAGCAGGTGGACGACCTGGTCGACCGGCTCGGGGCACGCTCGCCGGAGGTCACCGTGGGCCGGCTCTCGGCGGTCGACTACGAGCCGTCGGCCCGGGTCCGGGCTCATCCGGCGTGCCGGGTCGCGGCCAAGGTCGCCGACCTCGGCTCGCCGGCGGTCACCATCGGCACGGCGGCCAAGTGGGCCACGGTGACCGAGGGCACCTGGCCGTGGGCGATCGTGGACGAGGCGTACCAGATGCGGTCGGACGCGCTGCTGCGCGTCGCGCCTCGCTTCGAGCGCGCCCTCTTCGTCGGCGATCCCGGTCAGCTCGACCCGTTCTCGACCGTCGAGGTGGATCGGTGGGTCGGGCTCTCCTGGGACCCGATGCAGAGCGCGGTGGCGGTGCTGCTCCGGCACAATCCCGACTTGCCGGTGCACCGCCTGCCGGTCTCCTGGCGCCTGCCGGCCTCGGCGGCACCGGTGGTGGCCGCCGCGTTCTATCCGTTCACCGGGTTCCGCTCGGGCACCGGGCCGGCGGACCGCCGGCTCGCCTTCCAGCGGCCGGCCGAGGACGTGCTGGACGACGTGCTGGACACCGCGGCGGCGACCGGCTGGGGCCTGCATGAGTTGCCGGCCCGGTTCACCGTGCGGACCGACGCCGAGGCAGCCGCCGCCTGCGCCGCGTTGGCCGGCCGGGCCCTGATCCGGGACGGCGTGGCCGAGTCCGAGTCCGGGAGCGGCCCGCTCACCCCCGCCCGGATCGCCATCGGGGCCGCGCACCGCGACCAGGTGGCGGCGATCCGCGCGCTGCTGCCGCCGGAGGCCGCCGAGGTCACCGTCGACACGGCCAACCGCCTACAGGGCCGGGAGTACGACTTGACCGTGGTGCTGCACCCGCTCTCCGGGCGACGCGATGCCACCGCTTTCCACCTGGAGTCGGGCCGGCTCTGCGTGCTCACCTCCCGGCACCGGCACTCCTGCGTGGTGGTGGCGCGGGCCGGGATCGCCGAGCTGCTCGACGCGCACCCGTCCACCGAGCCGATGCATCTGAACGTTCCAGTCAAGTTCCCCGACGGATGGGAGGCAAATCAATCGATGCTTGCGCATTTGTACCGTACGTAACACTGTTAACACATGGAGTGTGCTGCGGTCTATCGCCCGATACTGCGGCCGCGCCGCGGTGAGCTGACCGCGCTGGCCCACCTCGCCGACGACGAAGCGGCACGTCTCGCACCCGTCCTGGAGATCGATCCGGACGACAGCGTCCTTCCCCTGCTCCGCGAGCTGCGGCCACGGACCGCCATGCTGGCGCTGGACTTCGGTGCCGCGGGCGAGCCGCGCGCCCTGTCGTTCGCCCGGGAGCTGGCCGCTCTCGGTGTGGCGATGGTTCCGGTGCTGCGGGCGTACGACAGCGGGCGGCACCTGGTCGCGCACGGACGGGCCGCCCGCATGCACCTGCATCGCGCGGTTCTGCGGTTCCAGCCGCACGCCGACGCCGGCAACCCGGCGGAGGCGAACGCCGTCATCGACCGGGTGCTGGGCGCCACGGCGCTCGAGCCGGACGAGGTCGATCTGCTGATCGACCTGGCCGAGATGGCGTGCGTGGCGCACGCCGACGAGGTGGTCGAACGCGCCCGGCGGGTGATCCGCTGGGCGAAGGGCGCACCGTGGCGATCGATCAGCGTGGCCTCCGGTGCGATGCCGCCGAACCTCGACGACCTGCCCACCGACCGCCCGGTGCCGGTCGGCCGCCTGGACGCCCAGGTCTGGACGCGCCTCGAGGAGCCGCGGATCGGGTACGCCGACTACGGGGTGACGTCGCCGGTGCGGCGACTCGGCGTGCAGTACCACCGGCAGCTGCCGACCCTGCGCTACACCGCGGAGCAGGACTGGTGGATTTACCGGTGGGCACGGCGTGGCGGGCGCAGCGACGACCGCTGCCACGATCTCTGCCGGACGCTGGTGATGTCGCCGCAATGGCCCGCGGCCGGGGCCCGGTTCTCGTGGGGCGACGCCGAGATCGCACGCCGGTCGCGGACCGCGCGGGGCGCCGGGAGCTCGGCGAGCTGGATCGCCTGGAGCACATCGCATCACATCTCGCATGTACTGCGGACGCTGCCGGAGCCCTGAAATTGTCGTACGGTTGTTCTAATGTCGCTCACGGCTGCCCTCGCGTACGCCCGGCACGGCATCCCGGTCCTGCCGGTGCACACGCCTGACCAGGGTGGTGCCTGTTCCTGCCTCCGAGGAGCCCGATGCGACCGTCCCGGCAAGCACCCCCGACTCCGGCACGGGCTGAGCGAGGCCTCCACCGACCCGCGGCAGATCACGCTCTGGTGGTTCCACTGGCCCCGGGCGAACGTCGGCCTGCGCACCGGCGTCGTGATGGACGTGGCGGACATCGACTCGGCGGAGGGCTGGCACGGCCTGCGTCACCTGCTCGCCGACGACGTGCCGGCCGGGCCGTGGGTGCGCACCGGCGGGGGCGGTCGCCACCTCTGGTTCCGTCCCACCGGCTTCGGCAACCGCGTCGGCCTGCTGCCCGGCCTCGACTGGCGAGGCGCCGGCGGCTACGTGCTTGCCCCGCCGTCGAAACACGCCACCGGAGCGGACTACACCTGGCTACGGCGCCCCTCGGCCGGGCTGCCGGTCAGCCCGGCGCCGCTGCTCGCGCTGATCGAGGGACCGCCGCCCGCGCTGCGAGACGATCACCCGATCACACACCCCGATCGGTACGCCGAGGCCGCGCTGGACGCCGAGGCGGACCGGGTGGCCCGCGCACCGGTGGGTACGCGCAACGACACGTTGAACCGGGCGGCGTTCGTGCTCGGCCGTTTCGTCGGGGCCGGCCTGCTGGACGCGGCGACCGTGCGGTGGGAGCTCACGGCGGCGGCCCGCCACGCCGGGCTGGGCACGGCGGAGATCAAGGGCACGATTCGATCCGGGATGACCGCCGGGAGGCGGCAGCCGTTCGAACACCGCCCCAGAAGCGCCGCCTGACCCGGTACGCCGTGCCGAGACCGCATCCGAAGCGGGCAGACGGTCATAGTGGACTCCCCCGTTCGGTGGGCGGAAACGGCTGATCGGGAGGCGGCCGCCCCTGGAAACCCGCCGGTAGCCTGGCGGTCGAGGCGGGCCAGGGGGCGGAATGCTGCGTGCAGACATGATCGGCGACCGGAGTGTGCTCGCCGATCCCGCACGTCTGCGTTCGGTGCGCCGGATCGCCCAGGGCCCGGTGCCGGACGAGGCGTTCGACCGGCTCGCCATGCTGGTGCGCAAGCTGGTGGACGCGCCGACCTGTGTGGTGTGCCTGGTCGATGAGGAGAAGCAGATCCTGGCCGGGCACGTGGGCGTGCCCGATCCGCAGGCCGCCGCCGGGGAGATGCCGCTCACCCATTCGTTCAGCCGGCATGTGGTCGTCGCCGGGGAGATGCTGGCCGTTCCGGACGTGCGTGCCGATCCGCGGATGCGGGACAACCCGGCGATCGAGGAGCTCGGCGCCATCGCGTACGTGGGTGCGCCGATCACCGACCCGGACGGGCTGGTCGTCGGCACGCTCTGCGCGGTCGACCAGGAGCCGCGGGTCTGGACGCCGAGCGAGGTGGCCCTGCTCAGCGAGCTGGCCGCGGTGTGTTCGTCGGAGGTGTGCCTGCGGATCGCGCGGGCCGCGGCCGACGAGGCCCGGCGGGCGGCCGAGTCGGCGCATCACCAACTGGAGCTACTCGCCGAGGTGACCGAGTCGCTGACCGCGACCATGGACGTGGACGAGGCGATGCGCCGGCTCGGGCGGATTCTCACCGCCCGGCTGGCCGACTGGTGCGTGGTGCTGCTGGGCGGTCCGGAGCACGTGTCGGCCACGCATCGTGACCCGGAGCGTGCTGCCGACATGGCCCGGCTGCCGGATCTGGCCGCCCGATCCAAGGTCGATCTGCGGGCGATGCTGAGGGCGGTTCGCCGCGGCGGGCGGGTGGTGCGCGCCGACCTGGCGAGCCGGGTACGCGACCCCGGTCTGGCCGAGATCACCGCGCGGGCCGGGTTCGGCTCGTCGCTGATCGTGCCGATCACGTCGCCGGTGCGGCGCCGGGTGCTCGGGGCGGTGTTGCTGGTGAACCGGCCGGAGCGGTCGTCGTTCACGGCCGCCGAGGAGGCGACCGCCGCCGAGATCGGCCGCCGGGCCGGGCTGGCCGTGGAGAACAGCCGCCTCTTCCGGGAGCAGCGGCACGTGGCCGAGGTGTTGCAGCGCAGCCTGCTCACCGAGTTACCGGCGATTCCCGGCGTGGAGCTGCACGCCCGCTATCTGCCGGCTCAGGACGGCGCCGCGGTCGGCGGCGACTGGTACGACGCGTTCGTGCAGCCGGACGGCAGCGTCGTGGTCGCCGTGGGCGACGTGTCCGGGCACGACATCGAGGCGGCGGCCACGATGGGCCAGCTGCGCAATCTGGTACGCGGGGACGCGTACGGCCGGGACGAGGAGCCGGGTGGGCTGCTCACCACGCTGGACCGGACGCTGCACGGCCTGCGGGTGCCGGCGGCGGCCACCGCCGTGCTGGCCCGGATCCGCAGGTCCCGCTCGGGGTACGCGGTGAGCTTCGCCAACGCCGGCCACCCGCCCCCGCTGCTGCTCCTGCCGAATGGTGACGTCCAGGTCTGGTGGGTTCCGCCGGAGCCGCTGCTCGGGTTGCCGTCACCGGAGCCACGGTCCACCTCCCACCGGTACGTGCCGTCCGGTTCCGTCCTGCTGCTCTACACCGACGGCCTGGTCGAGGACCGGGAGCGGCTGCTCGACGACGGAGTGGAGCGGCTCTGCACGGCGCTGCGGGCGAACGCCGGGTGCACCGGCCCCGACCTCTGTTCCCGGTTGCTGGAGGTGGCGCCGGCGCGTACCGACGACATCGCGTTATTGCAGGTCCGGCTCGATTGACGGCGGGCCACCGTGGGTCCAGGGCGTTTCCGCCGGATCGGGCAGCGTCCCGCCCGGACGGTAGGCCTCACTGAGTGTGGTGAGCACCAGCCGCTCCCCCACCTGCGGCACGCTGCCCGGTTCGGCGACCAGTTTGCGGCCCATCCCGCCGGAGAGTTCCAGCAGCACGTCACGGCCGTCCCCGGCCGGGCTCACCGAGATCACCTTGGCCTTCTGCGCGGGCCGGGCCGGCGAGGTCAGCGACGTTCCGGGTTCGACCCGGACCTCCTCGGTGGTACGCACCATGATCCGCGGGCGCAGCACCGGCCGTTTGCCGCTGTCGTCGACGCGGTCCGGGTTGGCGAGCGTGACCGTGCCGGCGAAGGCCGCCCCGGTCAGCCGGTACTCGGCCAGGACCAGCGGATCGTCGAAGGCGCGTTGTACGGCGTACCGGGCGGCGGCGTTCTCCAGCCGCTGGAGCCGGGCCGCGGCGGCGACCGCACCGTCCCGCCGGGGCTGCGGCGCTCCGCCGTCCGCCACGTATTGCGTGAACGCCGTGAACGCGTCTTTGTCGGAGGTCCACCGCGACGCCACCCGCTCACCGACCGGCAGGCGGCGCAGCAGGTCGAGCACCCGCCACATCCGTTCCCAGGTGGGCAGCAGCAGGTCGCGGAGCACGCCGGGAAGTTCCGGCGCGGACCGTTCGATGAGCGGGGCCAGCACCCGATTGTCGAACTCCGGATCGGTGGCCGGGCCCGCGACTGGGCCGTTCTCGGCTTCCCGGGCGGCCTCGGCGCCCGACTCGATCCAGGCGAGTTGTACGCCGAGCTGGGCGTCCTCGGCCGAGCTCTGCCCGGTCGCCCAGTGCAGCCCGAGTGCTTGCACGGCGTTGAGCAGCAGGCACGAGCCGGGGATCTCGGCGGTGCCGGCGAAGAAGGTCAGCCAGCGGCCGAGCAGCGGGACACCGGCGGGGACCGGGTATTCGCCGTCGGTCGTGCGAAATCGGGTGGACCGGCCGAGCATCCGGAGGAAGTCGACGCCGCCCGGGTTCGGGACCCACAGTTGCGGTGCGTCCACGTACCGCTGGCGCACGTCCTTGCCCCGGTCGACCGGGACGTCCTCGGTCTCGGTGGCGAACGAGTCGAGGTACGGAACGAGGATCTCGGCCAGGGCGGCGAAGAACGCGAACCGGTCGTCGCGGTTGCGCGGTTGTGCCACGACCAGCAGCCGCGGAGCGGAACGATCGGTTCCGATCAGAGCGGCCAGGGGCGCGTTCGCCTCACCCGCCATCGCCAACGGGATCAAAATCAGCGGATGCTCGTGAACGTGCAGGTGACGGACGGTCGCGATCGGTTGAGCCTGCCCGAAGGCAACCGCCTGCGCTCGGGCAAAGGCGGTCAAAGTGCTCAAGAGAGGGCCTCGGAGCGCAGCCGGAGAGCCGCCCGCAGCAGCGCCGCCGCCTCCGCCTGCTCCTCGGTGGGCGAGCGGCTGCCGTCGGCCAGGGCGAGCACCTCGTCGACGGTCTCGATGCCACCGAGCGCCTCGCGCACCGGCCGGCCCAGCACCGCCGTGCTGCCTGCCGCCTCGTTCCGGCAGTAGACGGAGAGCTCGCAGGTGGAGAGGCACTCCGGCGCGTACCGGGGCTCGATGTGGCCGAGGGCGACGGTCAGTTCCTCGGCCGGCAGCGCCAGGTCGAAGGTGATCCCCTCCGGGAGGGCGTCGATCAGCGAGGCCACCGAGGCGAGCCGGGACAGCTGGCGGCGCAGCGTGGACAGCTGCTTGCGGACGTCGAGCTTCACCGCGACCGGGCTGAGCGAGAAGTTCTCCGGGCAGACCAGCACCACCTCGTGGTCGACCAGCGAAGGGTCCTGGCCCAGGCGTTCCAGCAGCGACCGCAGGGCGAGCACGTAGACGGCGGCCTGCACAGCGGCGGCGGACACCTTGGCGCTGTCGGCCTGCCCGTCCACGATCGCGAACGACTTGATCTCGACGACCTGGAGGCGGCCGCGGTGTGCGTACGCGATCAGGTCCGGCTCGAGATAGACGGTCTGCCCGGCCACGTCGAGGGTGAGCAGCGGGTGGTCGATCAGCGCGGCCCGCGCGTCGGCGAGAAGTTCGACCGTACGGTCGTGCCGGTTACCCAGCGTGTCGTCGGAGTCCGCTCCAAGATCTTGATAACTCAACGAGGAAGCGGCGCCGAGCACCGACCGCAACAGCGCACAGTCGTCGGCCTTGAGCATCGCCTCGAACGCGTTACCCCGGGAAAGCGCGAAACGGGACTGACCGAAGCTGCCCGGGAAGCCGACCCGCTCGGCGAGCTTGACCTTGTCCACGCCGGCCGCGTCGAGCACCGCCCGGCGTGCGCAGCCGGGATTGCCGGTCAGGGCGGCGATGGTGCGCGCGTTGTGCCGCTTGGCCCGCCCGGGACCGCGAAGCTGGTCGAGCCGAGTGCTCTGCATGAACGCCGTTCTCGTGGGGGAAGCGAAAACCACTGTAGATCTTCATACAGCGGTCGGCCAATCCGTGGGCCAGTTACGCCGTTTCACCCACGAGAGGTGAATAAAGCGCACGTATCAGACACAAACTCGGCAACGCGCTACGTTCGGATACATGCCGAAGGCCATCTGGAACGACGAAGTGATCGCCGAAAGCGACGACACGGTGATTGTCGAGGGCAACACCTACTTCCCCCGCACCAGCGTGCGCGACGACGTCCTCGTGCCGTCGGAGACACATACCGTCTGCCCGTGGAAGGGCAAGGCGTCGTACTACTCACTGAGCGCCGCCGGTCAGACCGCGCAGGACGCGGCCTGGTACTACCCCGACCCGAAGCCGGACGCCTCCGCGGTACGCGACCGTGTCGCCTTCCGTAGAGACGTCCGAGTGGAAGCCTGACCTCTCACGCCATGGGGCCCGCTCACGTGATGCGCGGGTGGGCCTCCTCAATCGCCCCGACCTCCAGGTAGTCCAGCATGTCCTGCTGCTCCGCCGGGTCGAGCGCCGCGAACGCCGCGTACGCCTCCGCGCGGGCGTGATCGGTCTCCGCGGCCAGCAACGCGATGATCGCCGACCAGGCCAGCGACACCCGGTCGAAGAGCCGCGCCCGGCGCAGCGACGGCAACCGCGACAGCATCGCCACCTTGGTGGCCGCGTCCTCGTCGTGCGGCACCCGGTCGCAGAGCTCGAAGAGAGCCTTTCCCCGGTACGGGTGCTCGGCCTCGATCATCCGCGACAACTCTGTGTTGTTCATCTGGTCCACCGCCGGCGCGGGTCCGCGCCGGGGCAGCGACGGACTCGGCTCACCGTGCACGGCTGTCACGCCCGCTCTCGAACCCGTTGCCCGGCGACTGGTGCGGCAGCGTGGGAGTGCTCTGGAAGGTCGGGAACGGTGGTGCGGGCATCACCGGCTCGGCCGGCTCCTCCACCGCTCCAGCCCTCACGGCCACCGAAGTCTCCACCGCGCCGTCTCCGGCGCCCGGCTCTCCACCCAGCACTATTTGCCCTCCGTTACCGACTTGCGACGGTCAGACCCCATCAGATCACGTCCACGCAAGTCTGTGCGAACACCCACCGTAGCGACTCCCGCCGGTCACCCGACCCGACGACCGCCGTAACCTTCAGGCAACGCATCGACCGACACCGTGCGAGCACTGGAGGGGGTGCCGTGGACGCAGGCCAGGAAGGCGAAGGCAAGCCGACGGAGTGGCGATCCATTATGGTCGATCTCTCCGACTCCTCCCTCGCGGAGCTGGTGGAACGGGACGACTCCGCCCTCGCTCACGCTCTGCGCCGCCTCACCGACGATCTGGCCCGTCCCGGTGAGCCCATCGCCGGCTTCAACTCCGCGGTCTGACCGCCTGGAGCCGCCTCGGATGACCCCACGCACGTTCCGGCTCGCTGACGACGCCTTCGCCGCGCTGGGCGCGGGCCGGCCCGACGACGCCACTCTCGGCACGCTGCGCCGGGCGCAGCTCAGCCGCCACCTTCTCCTCCTGCGCGAGATCCGGCGCGCGCTGCCGCAGACCCCGGCCTGGTACGCGCGCCTCACCGCCGCCGATCCGGCCGAGGCACGCCGGTTGATCGCCGACCCGATGACCGGGCTGTGGGCGGCGCACATCCTGCGCACCGGCGCCGAAGGCGTCGAGGGGCCCCGTCCGGGTGGTCACGCTCTGCACATCACCTGCGACGATCTGACTTTGACCGTACGCGTGGACGATGCCGACCCGCTCCGCTCCCTCCTCGGCCTCGCCCCGGCCGGCGAACTCTCCGGAATCGAGCTGGCCCACTGGCAGCACTGTCTCGACGAGGGCTGGCGGATTCTGGTCCGCCGGCACCGGGCGGCCGCCGAGACGCTGGCCGCGGTGCTCCGGGTGATCGTGCCGGTCCAGCCGGACCCGACGGCCGAAGGGATCAGCGCCACGTCGGCGGAGGCGTTCGGCGCGGTGGCCATGTCGGCACCGGCGGACGGGACGGCGCTGGTCGTGGGGCTGCTGCACGAGACCCAGCACAGCGTGCTGAACGCCGTGCATCAGCTTTTTGACCTGGTGGGTCCGGGCGGTGCGCCGGGGTACTCGCCGTGGCGGGATGATCCTCGGCCGCCGATCGGGGTGCTGCACGGCGCCTATGCGTATCTCGCGGTCACCCGGTTCTGGCGGGCCGAAGGGCGGCTCGGCGGCGCGGACGCGAGCGGAGCGAGCGCGAGAGCGGACGCGCCGAGCGGAGCGGGCGCGGCGAGCGGGGCGAGCGGGGTGGCGGGGTTTGAGTTCGCCAGGTGGCGGTCGGCGGTGGCGGGGGCGGCGGAGCGGCTTCTGGACGGTGGACAGCTGACGGCGGCCGGGACCCGGTTCATGACGGCGCTGGCCGAGGAGGTCGGGCGATGGCTGGACGAACCGGTCGAGCCGGAGACCGCGCGCCTCGCCGGACTGGCCGGCGACGACCATCGCCTGCGCTGGCGGCTGCGTAATCTGACCGTCCCGCCGGACGACGCCGCTGAACTGGCCCGGGCCTGGCGCGAGCGACGGCGTCCGCCGCAGGTGCGGTCCGTGCTCGTGACGGCGCCGGGGCGTGCGCTGGCGAACAGCCCACGGGTCCGGTTGGCGCGTTCGCTGGTCAAGGGTGACCCCGTGCTTCAGCCCGGCGGTCGCGCTGCGGCCGCGGATCTTGCTGGCTTGCGTGGCGACGGCGGTACCGCTGCGGACGCGTACCGGAAATGTCTTGAATTCGATCGTGGGGACGTCGGGGCCTGGTCGGGCCTTGCCCTGGTCTCGCCGCACCCGGCGCTGCGCTCCCGGCCGGAGGTGGTGATGGCGGCCGCGCGCGCGGCGCCGGAGGCCGCGATCGACGAACTCGCCGAATGGCTCTCCGGATAACTCATCTGGGTCCACGCGGGACCGATGAGTCTCGCCGGAGGTGGATCGTGGGTCGCAATGCTCTGTTGGACCGGGCACGGGTCGGGGTCGAGGACGCCGCTGTGCTCGCGTCGCTGGTACTGCTGGCCTGGCCGGTGGCCGATGCCGCGCATCCGGGCGGACTGCTCGGCCGGCTGGTTCCGCTGGTCGCGGCGCTCAGCGTCGGGCTGGCTGTCCTGCTGTTCGACGGTGGCCGGCCGCTGCTGTGGCACGCGGTGACCGCGGCGGCGCTGGGCGCGGCCGGCATCCGGCACCTGCACGGTGAGCTGTCGTCGACGGCGACGTGGCTGGTGCTGCTGGTGGCGGCCGCCGTGCTGGTGCGGCAGTGCCTGGGCGAACGTCCCGACATGGACCTGAGCCGCCAGCAGGTGCTGCTGGCGCAGCAGGCCTTCCGGGACCCGCTGACCGGGCTGGGCAACCGGAAGATGTTCGTCGAGTACGCCGAGGAGGTGCTCGACGAGCCGACCCGCAGCCACACCGCGGTGATCCTGGTGAACCTGGACGGGTTCAAGCACGTCAACGATCACTTCGGGCACATCGTCGGCGACGACCTGCTGCGTGCCGCGGCCGAGCGGCTCGCCGTGAACGTCCGCGCCAACGACACCGTGGCCAGGCTCGACAGCGACGAGTTCGCGGTGCTGCTGCCCGGCCTGGAGGACGAGCACGCGGCCCTCGCCGTGGCCGAACGGGTGCTGGCCGAGCTGCACCGGCCGCTCGAGGTGGCCGGCGTGCCGGTGACGATCCGCGCCCGGGCCGGTGTCGCGGTCGCCGAGACCGGGGAGATCCTGGACCACGTGCTGCGCCGCGCCGACCAGGCGCTGCTCCGCGCGAAGGTGGAGGGCGGCGGGGTCGCCCGCCGGTTCGACCCGGAACTGTTCGCGGCCGCCGAGCAACGCCGTCTCGCCGAGGCCGACCTGTTGCGCGGTATCGAGGCGGGCGAGTTCGAGGTGCACTACCAGCCGATCGTCGACCTGGACGGCGGCCACACGGTCGGCGTCGAGGCGCTGGTCCGCTGGCAGCACCCGGTGCAAGGCCTGGTGCCGCCCGCGGTCTTCCTGGACCTGGCCGAGTCGCTCGGCATGCTGCCCCGGCTCGGCGGGTGGGTCCTCGAAGAGGCCTGCCGGCAGGCGATCGGCTGGCAGACCCGGTTCCCCGGGTTCGAGCTCAACGTCAACCTGTCCGCGTCCCAGCTGGGCAATCCGAAGCTGATCGACGAGGTCCGCGCCATCCTGGAGCAGACCGGTCTGCCCCCGCAGGACCTGGTGCTGGAACTGACCGAGTCGGTCGCCCTGACCGACCTGGTCGAGTCGGCCCGGGTGCTCAGCGCGCTCAAGTCACTCGGCGTGCGGATCGCCTTGGACGACTTCGGTACCGGCTTCTCCTCGCTGAGCCACCTCAGCAGCCTGCCGGTCGACGTGATCAAGATCGACCGCTCGTTCGTGCAGGCCATGCCGGAGAGCGGCGACGCGTCGGTGGCCGAGGCGGTCATGCACATCGCCCGTACCTTCAACCTGTCCCCGGTCGCCGAGGGCATCGAGAACGCCGAGCAGGCGTCCCGCCTGCGGGATCTGGCCTGCGGCCGGGCACAGGGCTACCACTTCGCCCGGCCGATGCCGGCCGGTGGGGTGACCGAACTGCTCGACAAGCAGGGGGTCCCGATCCAGACGCTATAGCGGCGGAAGATCGATATCGGTCTCCAGCCGTTGACCGGCGGCGGTCGTCCGGAACACCGGATGGCCGTCGCCGTACGCCTTGGCCAGCCCGGTCAGGGCCTGCTGCCGGGCGGCCTCGTCGCCGTCGGTGAGCGCCAGGTTCCACGCGCACGCCACGGTGTCCGGGTGATCGACACCGCGGACCACCCGGGATCGCCGCAACGTGTCCGCGGCCAGCTCACGGCCCCGCTGCGCCTCGCCGGCCGCGGCCAGGTCGGCGGCCAGCCCGGTGGCGCAGCTCAGCGCGAACGGGTGGTCCGCGCCGACACTACGCCGCAGGCCGCTGAGCACCTCTTCGTCGATGGTGCGCGCATCGGCGTACCGGCCGGCGGCACGGACCACGCCGGCCAGCGCGGCCGAGGCGGCGAGCGTGAACGGGTGCTCGTCGCCGAGCACTGCGTGATACCGGATCACGGCGCGTTCCAGCAGCTCGTGGGCATCATCGAGGGCACCCTCGGCGCGGGCGCAGTTGGCCAGCGAGACCGCCGAGGCGAGCGTGTCGACGCTCAGATCGCCGAACTTCTGCCGGCAGGCCGCGAAGTTCGCCTCGGCGAGGGGCCGGGCCTCCGGGTCGCCGCGGCGGCGGGCGGCCATCGCGGCGAACCGGCCGGCCCAGAGCGCGAACGGGTGGTCGGCCGGAACGTTCTCCAGGTGCGAGTCGGCGAGCAGCGCGGCGGCGCCGGCGTAGTCGCCCAGCCCGAACAGGTCGTAGGCCAGCCCGGTCCGCGACGACAGGGTCTCCGGATGCCCAGGTACGAAGATCGCCTGGCGGTGCCGGAGGACCTGGTCGTCGAGCGCCCGGGCGCCCCGGAAGTCGCCGAGCAGCCGCAGGTCGGCGGCGAGATTGTTGGCGCACCGCAGCGCGGTCGGGAAGCTCTCCCCGAACAACCGCCGGTAACGCACCAGGTTGTCCGCGTCGAGCTGCCGCGCCTGCCCGAAGTGGCCCTGGATCCGGAGGTCCCCGCCGACGCTGTTGGCGGTGGCCAGCGTCGCCTCGTCGTCGCCGCCGAAGACCTCCCGCTGGGTACGCAACGTCTGCAGGTTCAGGTTGCGGGCGTCCGCCGTACGACCCACCGCGCGCAGAGCGTTGGCCAGGTGAAACGCCGCGAGCAGGGTCTGCTCGGCGGTCTCGCCCAGCGCGTCGCGCCACCGGGCCACCGCCGAGGCCGCCAGGTCCCGGCTGGAGTCGTAGTCGCCGCGGGCATAGTGGTACCGGACGCAGTTGATGACCAGCTGACGGATCTCCTCGGCGTCGCCGCCGAGGAGATCGGAGTGGATCAGATGCGGGGCCAGTTCGGCATACCGATACCAGCCGGCCGGATTATCCGGATCGCCGGGATCGGCCGCGGCCAGCATCCCGCGCACGGTGCGCAGCAGCTCCGCGTGCCGCTCGGAGCTGAGCTCCTGACCGAACATGCCGCGGATCAGCGGGTGCACGGTGAGGTGCTCGCCGGCCGGGTCGAGGTCGGCCAGGCCGTACCGGCTGATCCGGCGCATCGCGGTGCGCAGCCGGCGCTCGACGCGTACGGTCCGGGCCAGTTCGGTGTCCAGCGGCAGGGTGCGCGCCGCCCAGAGCAGCCGCCAGGAGATCGGCGCGCTGGCCAGGAAGGTGCAGAGTTCCAGCAGGATCCGGTCGGCCGGGGCGGCGGCGCCGAGCGCCTCGGCGGCCAGTCCCCAGGCGACCCGGATCGGGGTGGGGAACGCCAGCTCGACAGCGCGCCGCTCGTACCGCTCCAGGTATTCGGCGACCGGCCAGCCGACCGCCTCGCGGACCGCGGCGGCCAGATCGAGCGCCATCGGCACGTCGCCCAGCCGCGCGGCCAGCCGGTCCGCATCCGCCGCGGCGAGGTCGGTGGATCGCACGCGGAGCAGGTCCACGCTGTCCGCCCGGTCGAAGACCGGCACCGGCAGGGCTTGCGCCACCTCGGCGGTCCACCGCGGGTTCCGGCTGGTCACCAGCACGTGGCCGGCACCGCTCGGCAGGTACGGCATGATGTCCTCGGGCCGGTTCGCGTTCTCGAAGACGACCAGCCAGTCCCGGTACGGCTCGCCCCGGCTCAACGCGTCGCGGACCGCCCCGAGCGTCCGGTTGAGGTCCCGCGACTCCGGCACCCCGAGTTTCTGGGCCAGCCCGGCCAGTGCGGCGCGCATCCCGGCGTTCTGCTCGGCGGGGATCCACCAGACCAGCTCGTACCCGTCGGCGTGCCGATACGCATACTCGACGGCCAGTTGGGTACGTCCGGTGCCACCGAGCTGGTGGTCCGGGCTGGGCAGCAGCACCACTGGGCCGTTGCCGAGCATGCCGCGCACCCGGGTCAGCAGTCCCTCACGACCCACGAATCGGGGGTTGCGAGGCGGCAGGCCGCCACGGATCGGCACACTGTGCTCCTCACGTGTTGGTGATGCCGATTACCGTACGTGGAAGCCCCGCCAACGCAAAGCTGGCGCGCGCCGAGACGGAAGGGTCCCCCGTGACCGATGAGAGCGTGACGAGCGTGGATACCGTCGACGGCACGACCACCGTGTCCTTGCACGGCGAGATAGACATCCTGACCGTGGAGCAGGTGCGGATCGTGCTGGGTGAGGCGGTCGCCGCCGGGCCTCAGCGGATCGTGGTGGACATGGCCGACGTGGCGTTCATCGACTCCACCGGCCTGGGCGCG
Source organism: Actinoplanes aureus (assembly GCF_015704865.1). Taxonomy (GTDB): domain Bacteria; phylum Actinomycetota; class Actinomycetes; order Mycobacteriales; family Micromonosporaceae; genus Actinoplanes; species Actinoplanes aureus. The sequence goes on from NZ_JADQTO010000007.1 coordinate 114,934, forward strand.
CTGATCTCCGGTTTCCAGCGCGCCCGGGACCGGGACATCGGCTTCCGGCTGGCCCGGCCCAGCCACAACGTGCGGCAGATCCTCGTGCTGAGCGGTCTGCTGGAGGTCGTCGAGCTCACCGGCTGACCGGGACCGCCAGTCCGATTCCGGGAGCGACCGGCTTCAGACGCTTACCGGCGAAGAGCATCAGGCTCAGGATCGAGGCGAGGATCGCCAGGGCGCCGGCGCCGTACCAGGCCCAGGTGTAGGAGCCGAGCTGGTCGCGGACCAGGCCGGCCGAGGTGGCGGCGACGGCCGCGCCGAACTGGTGCGAGGCGAAGACCCAGCCGAAGACGATCGGTCCGGCGGCGCCGAAGTACTCCCGGCACAGGGTGACCGTCGGCGGCACGGTGGCCACCCAGTCCAGACCGTAGAACAGAATGAAGACCAGCATCCCGGGATGCGCGGTGGCGGCCAGGATCGACGGCAGCACCAGCAGCGAGAGCCCGCGCAGCGCGTAGTAGCCGCCGAGCAGGATCCGGCTGTCCACCCGGTCGGTCAGCCAGCCGGAGGCGATGGTCCCGGCGATGTCGAAGATCCCGACCAGGGCGAGCAGGCCGGCCGCGGTGGTCTGCGCCATGCCGTGGTCGTGTGCCGCCGGGATGAAGTGCGTGCCGACCAGGCCGTTCGTAGTCGCCCCGCAGATCGCGAACCCGCCGGCCAGCAGCCAGAACGCGCGCGTGCGTGCGGCGTCGCGCAGCGCACGCAAGGCGTTGCGCGCGGCGCCTCCGGCCGGCTTCGCCGGCATTTCCTCCGCGACCGTGGAGCCGTAGGCGGTCACCCCCAGGTCCGCCGGGTGGTCGCGCAGACGCCACCAAATCAGGGGTACGACCAGAAGCGCCGCCACCGCCACCGTCAGCGAGGCCGCCCGCCACCCGCTCGACTCGGTGAGCCGGGCGAGGACCGGCAGGAAGATCAGGTTGCCGGTCGCCCCACCGGCCGTGAGCACACCGGTGACCAGGCCGCGATGCCGCACGAACCAGCGCCCGGTGATGGTCGCGACGAAGCCGAGGGCGAGTGATCCGGTGCCCAGGCCGACCAGCACGCCCCAGCAGAGCATCAGCTGCCAGCTCTGATCCATCCACAGAGTCAGCCCGGAGCCGGCCGAGACCAGCAGCAGCGCGGCCATGGCGACCCGCCGGATGCCGAACTTGTCCATCAGCGCCGCGGCGAACGGCGCGGTCAGGCCGTAGAGCAGCAGGTTCACCGAGACCGCGGCCGAGATGGTGCCGAGGGACCAGCCGAACTCCTCGTTCAGTGGCTGGATCAGGACGGAGGGGGTGGCCCGGAAGCCGGCGGCGCCGATCAGGGCGACGAAGGCCGCGACGGCGACCAGCCAGGCGGGGTGGATGCGCAACTTCACGTGATCGATTCTCTCGAGGCCGGACCGGACGGACGAGTGGCCGGGAGGCCATCATGCGCAAGAATCAGGCCATGGCCCACCGGATCGTGCTTCTGGTCCTCGACGGCGTGGTGCCGTTCGACCTCGGCGTTCCGCCACAGGTCTTCGGCGCGGCCCGCGACGGCGAGCGCAACCGCCTCTATGACATGCGCGTCTGCGGTCCCGGCCCGGTCCATACCGAGGCCGGCTTCACGGTCGTCCCCGATCACGGTCTCGACGCGCTGGAGCAGGCGGACACCGTGATCGTGCCGGGCATCCACCGCGGCGGTCCGGTCACCGACGGCACGCTGCCCGACGCGGTCCGGACCGCGCTGGTCGCGGCGGCCCGGCGTGGCGCCCGGATCGTGTCGATCTGCACCGGTGCCTCGGTGCTGGCCGCCGCCGGCCTGCTGGACGGCCGCCCGGCCGCCACCCACTGGGCCTGGGCGCGGCGGATCGGCGGGCTCTATCCGCGGGTCGACTGGGATTTCGACGTGCTCTTCGTCGACGACGGGGACGTGCTGACCTCGGCCGGCGTCGGTGCCGGGGTGGATCTCTGCCTGCACATCATCCGCTCCGACCACGGCGCCGACGTGGCGAACCGGGCGGCCCGCCGGTGTGTCGTGCCGCCGTGGCGGGACGGCGGCCAGGCGCAGTTCATCGAACGGCCGATGCCGGCCGCCGACGGCAGCGGCACCGAGGCGACCCGGACCTGGGTGCTGGAGCGGCTGGCCGAGCCGGTCACCCTGGAGGAGATGGCCGGGCACGCGCGGATGAGCGTACGGACGTTCACCCGGCGATTCCGCGACGAGACCGGGCTCAGCCCTCGGCAGTGGCTGCTCCGCCAGCGCGTGGAGCACGCCCGGATCCTGCTCGAGTCGACGGACCTGGCGGTCGACACGGTGGCCCGCCGCTCCGGACTGGGCAGCGCCACCGCTCTGCGGCAGCACCTGCACGCCACGATCGGGGTCGCGCCGTCGGCGTACCGGCGGACCTTCCGGCACGCCGGTTGACGCTCAGCTTCCGGGCGAAATGTCCGATGGGCTGGGTGTATACCCTGCTCGGCCGCACCTGAGGACTCCATGGATCAGACCTTCCGCCCGCTGCTTGAAGCACTGAAGCAGATCGGCGTCGACCCTCGTGCCGTCGACGCGGCTGCCGAGGAGGCGCAACGGAGCGGCCGGCCGGTCCGGGCCGTACTGATCAACGACCAGGTCGTCACCGAGGAGCAACTGACCGAGGCGGCCGCCAAGGCCTTCGGTATCAACACGCTGGACCTGGTCGGATACACCCCGGACCCGATCGCGCTCAAACGCATCCCGCTGCCGGTGGTCCTCCGGCACCGCGTACTGGGTCTGGCCATCAGCGACGGCGAGCTGGTGGTCGGCGTGACCGACCCGGCCGACGTGGTGGCGCTCGACGACGTACGCGCGGCGACCGGCATGACCATCCGGCCGGTGGTGGTGGCCCGCAGCGAGGTCCGCCGGATCATCGAACGCCTGCAACGTGAGGGCGCCGACCTCGCCGATCTGGCCGAGGGCTCGCTGGAGGACCAGGGCGGCATGGCCGCGCAGGCCACCAGCACCGAGGACGCCCCGATCGTCCGGTACGTGAACAGCCTGATCGAGCAGGCGGTCATGAACCGAGCTTCCGACCTGCACCTGGAGCCGACCGAGGACGACATGCGGGTCCGGTACCGGATCGACGGCGTGCTGCACGAGGTGGACATGGTGCCCCGCGGCGTGATGGCGGCTCTCACCTCACGCATCAAGATCATGTCCGGGGTCGACATCACCGAGAAGCGGGTCCCGCAGAACGGCCGGATCACCGCCCTGATCCGGGACCGGTCCGTCGACCTGCGTACCGCCACGCTGCCGACGGTCTGGGGCGAGAAGATCGTGCTCCGCGTGCTCGACACCGGCGGCATCGACCTGGACCTGGCGAAGCTCGGCTTCACCCAGCACAACCTGGAACGCTTCAGCGCCTCGTTCAGCAAGCCGCACGGCATGGTGCTGGTCACCGGCCCGACCGGTTCCGGCAAGTCGACCACGCTCTACGCCACGCTCGGCAAGATCAGCCGGCCCGAGGTCAACGTGATCACCGTCGAGGACCCGGTCGAATACCGGCTGCGCGGCATCAACCAGGTGCAGGTCAACGCCAAGGCGGGGCTCACCTTCGCGGCGGTGTTGCCGGCGATTCTGCGTACCGACCCGGACGTGGTGCTGATCGGCGAGATCCGGGACGGCGCCACCGCGCAGATCGCGGTCGAGGCCGCGCTCACCGGGCACCTGCTGCTCTCCACGCTGCACACCAACGACGCACCGGGCGCCGTCACCCGGCTCACCGAGATGGGGATCGAGCCGTTCCTGGTCGGGTCGTCGCTGGACTGCGTACTGGCCCAGCGACTGGCCCGCCGCATCTGCGACTGGTGCAAGGAGGCGTACGTCCCGACCGAGGAGGAGATCGTGGGTGCCCGCTGGCCGCTGGAGGACCTCGCCTTCCCCGAGGTGCTCTACCGCCCGGTCGGCTGCCGGAACTGCGCGAACACCGGTTACAAGGGCCGGATCGCGATCCACGAGGTGATGCCGGTCAGCCCGGAGATCGAGTCGCTGACCATCCGGCGCGCCTCGGCCGGCGAGATCCGCGAGATCGCCCTGGCCCAGGGCATGTACGACCTGCGCACCGACGGCCTGGTCAAGGCGGTCGGCGGGCTGACCTCGATCCGCGAAGTGTCCCGGGTCGCCGTCTAGCGGCCGGACCGCACCGAAGCCGCTACTAAACCCGGTCCCCTCGGTGCCGATTCAACAGGCGTCGGAACGCGAGGAAAGGCCGGAACACAGATGGACACGATCGAGCGCCAGGCGTACCAGTCGGCGGTGCCGTCCGCGGACGACCTGGACGTGCTCGACCAGCTGCTCATCACGCTGGTCGAATCCCGCGGCTCCGACCTGCACCTGACGGTCGGATCGCCGCCGATGATGCGGGTGGACGGCTCGCTGCGCCCGGTTCCCGGGTACGGCAAGCTGAACGCCCACGACACCGAGCTGCTGGCCCGCGCCGCGGTCAGCGCCGACCAGTGGGAGACCTTCCTGCGCGTGCAGGAGATGGACTTCGCGCACAGCATCGTCGGCGTCTCCCGGTTCCGGGGCAACCTGTACCGGCAGCGGACCTCCTGCGGCGCGGTCTTCCGGGCCATCCCGCACAAGATCAAGCCGCTGGACGAGCTGGGCATGCCGGAGTCGGTGGCCCGCTTCGCCCACCTGCCGCGTGGCCTGGTGCTGGTCACCGGCCCGACCGGTTCCGGCAAGACCACCACCCTGGCCTCGCTGCTCGACCTGGCGAACCGCAGCCGGGCCGACCACATCATCACCATCGAGGACCCGATCGAGTTCCTGCACCCGCACAAGCGCAGTGTGGTGAACCAGCGGGAGGTCGGTGCCGACACCGACAACTTCGCCAGTGCGCTCAAGCACGCGCTGCGGCAGGACCCGGACATCATCCTGGTCGGCGAGCTGCGTGACCTGGAGACCACCGCCACGGCCCTGACCGCGGCGGAGACCGGCCACCTGGTGCTGGCGACCCTGCACACGCAGAGCGCCACGCAGACCATCGACCGGGTCATCGACATCTTCCCGCCGCACCAGCAGTTGCAGATCCGCGCCCAGCTGGCGGCCAGTCTCCAGGGCGTGATCACCCAGGCGCTGGCGCCGAAGGCCGACGGAAAGGGCCGAGTGGTGATCGCCGAGATCCTCAGCTGCACCCCGGCCATCCGCAGCCTGATCCGCGAGGGCAAGACCCACCAGATCCCGTCGTTCATGCAGGCCGGCGCCGCCGAAGGCATGCTCGCCTTCGACCAGCACCTGGCCGAGAAGATCCGGGACGGCCTGGTCAGCATGCAGACCGCCCTGGAGATGTGCCACTCACCCGAGGAGCTCAAGCGCCTCGTCGGAAGGGCGTGATCCGATGGCCAACACGAAGACTTTCCACTACAACGCCATCGACGCCACCGGCAAGAAGGCGAAGGGCACCATCGAGGCCCCCACCGAGGCGGCCGCCACCCACATGCTGCGCCAGCGCGGCGAGGTGCCGCTCGACGTCACCGAGGCGGGCCAGGGCCTCCAGCGTGAGCTCAAGATCCCGGGCCTCGGCGGCAAGCTCAAGCTCAAGGATCTCGCGGTCTTCGCCCGGCAGTTCGCGACGATGACCGCATCCGGCATGTCGCTGCTGCGCTCCCTTTCGATCCTGGAGGAGCAGACCTCGGCGCCGCCGCTGAAGAAGGCGATCGCCGAGGTACGCACCGACGTTGCCGGCGGCGGCGGGCTCTCGGCGTCGATGGCGAAACACGACCGGGTCTTCCCCCGGCTGATGATCGCCATGATCCGGGCCGGCGAGGCCGGCGGCATGATCGACAAGGCGCTCGAACAGATCGCCGACAGCCTGGAGAAGGACACCGCGCTCCGCGGCAAGATCAAGAGTGCGCTGACGTACCCGGCGATCGTGCTCGGCTTCACGTTCGTGCTGATCGCGGCGATGCTGATCTTCATCGTCCCGGTCTTCGAGGGGATGTTCAAGAACCTCGGTGGCGAGCTGCCGGGGATCACCCAGTTCCTCGTCACGACCAGTCACAACATGTACTGGATCGGGCCGCTGGTGATCGGGGTCGGGATCACCGGCACCGTCCTCTACAAGCGGCAGCATCGGCAGAGCGCCGAGTTCCGGTTGAAGGTGGACCAGCTGAAGCTCCGCATGCCGGTCTTCGGCTCGCTCTTCCAGAAGCTGGCGATGAGCCGCTTCGCCCGCAACCTGGGCCTGCTCCTGAACGTCGGTGTTCCGGTCATGCAGGCGCTCTCGGTGGTCGGCGAGACCACCGGCAACGAGGTCATCAACGCCGCGATGAAGGACGTCCAGGCCACCGTTCGTGACGGCCAGCCGATGTCCACGGCGCTGCGCAATCACAAGATCTTCCCGCAGATGGTCACCCAGATGATCGAAGTCGGCGAAGAGAGCGGCCAGATCAGTCAGATGCTGGACAAGGTTGCCGACTTCTACGACAGGGAAGTCGATTCCGCCGCCGAGTCCCTCGCCGCGTCGATCGAACCAATCATGGTGCTCGTCATGGGTGCCGTGGTCGGCGGCATGGTCGTCTGCCTCTACCTGCCGATGTTCACGATCTACCAGAACATCGGCGCGTAAGCCGACCGGCGTGCCGCTCCCCCGACCGCTCCCGACGGTCGGTCCGCAACACCGGGCGCCCGAGCCCGTCCTCACCCCACCTTCGCAAACGCCCCTGGAGGCACCCCACCATGCAGGACGTCATCAACCGTCTCCGTAACAAGAAGGACGACGAAGGCTTCACCCTGATCGAGCTCCTGGTCGTCGTGGTCATCATCGGCGTCCTGGTCGCGATCGCCGTGCCGGTCTACCTGAACTACCGGAAGGGCGCGGCTGACAAGTCGGCGCAGTCGGATGTTCGTGGAGCGATCAGCGCGATCGAGCAGTTCTACACCAGCAACAGCAACACTTACCCGGAGGACGCCAACACGGAGGACGCCGCCGACGAGGGCAAGCTCCCTCTGGAGAAGATCGAAGACAGTGGCCAGGACGGTGTCATCACCGTCTCCGACGGCACCACCCTCGCCTACGTCAACAACGACGACGACACCTACCTGGTCTGCGCGTTCAACGAGGGCGGCACTGACGACAAGTTCTTCCTCTACAACAGCGCGGCCGGTGGGTCCGTCACCGAGGAGTCGGGCGTCCCTGCCATGGAAACCTGCACCGCCTGAGGCGCCTGACGCCAGTAGGTAACACCAGAGGGTGGTGGCGGCGACAGCACCACCACCCTCTGCCTTGATCCAACCGCTACGGCCCGCCCGAGGAGGATCGACCATGCCCCAGCCACTGCTGCTCAGCTTCGTCGCCCTGCTCGGACTGGCCATAGGCTCGTTCCTGAACGTCGTGATCCACCGGGTGCCCCGCGACGAGTCGCTGGTCAGTCCCGGGTCACACTGCCCGAACTGCGGCAACCGGGTCCGGTCCCGGCACAACGTGCCGGTGCTCGGCTGGCTGCTGCTGCGCGGCCGGTGCGCCGACTGCGGCACTCGGATCAGCGCCCGCTACCCGCTGGTCGAAGCCGGCACCGCCGCCCTGTTCGTGGCGGTCGCGGCCCGGTTCGGCTGGTCCTGGGAACTCCCCGCCTACCTCTACCTCGCCGCGGTCGCGATCGCCCTGGCCCTCATCGACCTCGACGTGATGCGGCTCCCCGACAAGATCGTCCTCCCCTCGTACGCCGTCGCGGCCGCCCTCCTGGTGCCGGTCTCACTGGCCGAGGGTGATCTGACCGCGCCGCTACGCGGGCTGTTCGCCGCCGCGCTGCTCTACACGGTCTACCGGGTGCTGGCCGTCTGGGGCATGGGCGGCGGCGACGTGAAGCTCGCCCCGCTGCTCGGCTTCTACCTCGGCTGGCTCGGCTGGAGCGCGGTCGCCTTCGGCGCCTTCGCCGGCTTCCTGCTCGGCGGCCTCGTCGGGGCCGTCCTGCTGGCGCTCAAGCTGGCCAGCCGCAAGAGCCGGATCCCGTTCGGCCCGTACATGCTGGCCGGCGCCTTCCTCGCGGTCTTCGCCGCGGCACCGGTCGCCGACTGGTACACCACCCTGCTTCTGCCCACCTCGTAAGGCCCACCTCGTAAGGAAGGAAGACCGATGGCTGGCGCAACACCGATCGGGCTGGACATCGGCTCGTCCTCCATTCGAGCCGTAGAGGTCCGCCGCTCCAAGGACGACTACACACTCATCAACTTCGGCCAGTTCCCGCTCGCCCCCGGCACCGTCACGGCCGGCGTGGTCCACGACCCGGGCGCGGTGACCTCCGCCCTCAAGCAGCTCTGGGCCTCCTCCAAGTTCGGCAGCAAGCGCGTCACGCTCGGCGTCACCAACCCGCAGCTGGTGGTCCGCGAGATGTCGGTCGCCAACCTGCCGGCCGGCCAGATGCGCCAGGCGCTGCCGTTCCAGGTCAAGGAGCAGCTGCCGCTCGCGGTCGACCGGTCGCTGCTGGACTTCTACCCGCTGGAGCAGGCCGGGGACAACCCGACCGTCCGCGGGCTGCTGGTCGCCATGCCGAAGGACGCCGTGATCGGCCTGGTGCAGGCGGTCGAGAAGGCCGGGCTGCACGTCGCCGGCGTCGACCTCGCCTCGTTCGCCCTGCTGCGCGCCGCTTCCCGGCTGGACGCTCAGGTCGAGGCGATCGTCGACATCGGCGCCAACATCACCAGCGTGGTGGTGCACGCGGACGGCGAGCCGATCTTCGTGCGAACCCTGCCCCGCGGCGGTGCCGAGGTCACCGAGAGCATCGCCACCCGGCTCGGCATCAGCATGGCGGAGGCCGAGGCGCTGAAGTGCCGGCACGGCCTGCACGGCGACGGCAACCCGGACAGCGTCGCCGCGCTGACCGACGCGGTCCGTCCGCTCGCCACCGAGCTGCGCAGCTCGTTCACCTACCTCGCCTCCGGCGAGCGGCAGAAGCAGGTCACCCGGGTCTCGCTCTGCGGCGGCAGCGCACTCATGCCCGGCCTCGCCGAGCACCTTCAGCACGAGCTCGGTGTCGCAGTGGTCTACGCGGACAGCGCCGTCCGTCTCCGTGAGACCCGGCGCGCCCGGGAACGCGGATTCGACAGTTTCGTGCCGTCGGCGGCAGTTTCGATCGGCCTCACCCTGGGAGCGTCCCGATGACCACGGCTCTGATGCCCCTGGACCCGACGGTCTCCCCGCAGCAGGCGTCCCGGGTGCTGACCATCCGCGCCGACCTGCTGCCGCCGGAGATCCGGGACGGCCGGCGGGCCCGGCGGACCCGCGGCTTCGTACTGGTCACGCTGGTGCTCGTGCTGGCCGGGCTGGGTGGCTGGTATGCGATGGCCGCCGCCGCCAAGAACGACGCCGAGGAGGCCTACAACCAGGCCCTCGAGCAGCTCGCCACGGTGCAGAACCAGCAGAAGAAGGACAAGGACGTCCAGAAGATGGTGGCGGTCAAGCAGGGCAACAAGGCCCTGGAGAAGGAGCTGAAGTCGCTGCTCGTCCAGGACATGTCCTGGGCCAATCTGCTCGACCTGGTCCGGGACACCAGCACCGGCACCGGCGTGACGGTCAGCGAGATCAGCGGCGGCCTGACCGACAGCGCGAAAGCCGAGGACGGAGCCGTCGGCACCCTGAACGTCTCCGGGACGGCGGGCAACAAGAAAGAGGTCGCCGAGTACGTCGAGGCGCTCGGCGAGCTGGCCTACGTGTCCGACCCGTTCGTGAACAGCGTGAACGAGGGTGACGACAACAGGTTCGCTTTCGCCCTCACGGTGACCGTCACGGACGAGGGGCTGTGCGGCCGCTTCACCACCGAGTGCGAGAGCGAAGGCAAGTGATGACTGCACGCCGTATCGACCAGATCTGGCTCTTCGGTGGGCTGGCCCTGATCGCCCTGCTCATCGCCGGTGGCTGGTTCATGCTGATCAGCCCGAAGTACGCCGACGAGGCCAAGGCCCAGGCGGACACCCAGGACACCACGATCCAACTGAACAAGGCGAAGAACGGCTTCCGCGCTCTCAAGGACGAGACCGCGAAGCTCGACGAGTACACCGAGCAGCTCGCCGAATACCAGGCGGCGCTGCCGGTGGCCAGCAAGACCAACGGCATCCCGGACTTCCTGAAGCAGCTGCAGACCATGGGCACCAAGCTGGACGTCGAGGTCAGCGGCTACAGCGCCTCGGCGGAGGAGGACTCCAAGGACCTGACCACCATCACCGCGCTGCCGATCACGCTCAACGTAGAGGGCGACGTGGAGAGGGTCAGCAAGTTCATCAAGCAGCTCCAGACGACCCAGCCGCGGGCCGTACTGATCGACAGCGGCAACCTCGCGATCGACGACGAAGACAGGGCGACGCTGTCACTGTCGCTCAACGCGTACGTCACCTCGACCGAGACCGAAGACATCAGCTGAACTCCTGCTTCACGGCCGGGCCCCGATGGGGCCCGGCCGCTGCTGTCGGTGATGTGATGCACGGTGAGCCGGAGCACCGAGGACACCAACCGCCGCATGCTGCGGGCTCGCGACGCGATGGACCGGGCGTACGCCGAGCCCCTGGACGTCCCGGCGCTGGCCCGCATCGCTCACGTGTCGCCAACACACTTCACCCGCACGTTCCGCGCCACGTTCGGCGAGACACCACATCGCTACCTGCAACGACGCCGGGTCGAGCTGGCCATGTACCTGCTCCGGGAAACCGACCTGAGCGTGACGGAGATCTGCTTCGGCAGCCTGGGTACGTTAAAAACTACGAGACACTGCTCGCCCGCGGCGTCGAGTTCACCGAAGAACCCGCCGAACGTCCGTACGGAATCGACTGCGCCCTCCGCGACCCCTTCGGCAACCTAATCCGATTCACACAGCCCAAGACCGAATAAAGCGCCCGATGCGCGAGCCAAGCGAGACCGTAGGGCCACCAAAGCCCGATGCGCGAAGCGCGAGCCACCGGAAAAGCGAGACCGTCGCACCAAGCGCGCCCACCGTAACGCGGGGTTTCCGGGGGCTCGGCCCCCGGAGCAGAAATGACGAGGGCGACCTGGGTCCGCGCTTTCCGCGGACACAGATCGCCAATTCGCACTCGTGGAGCTGAGGGGACTCGAACCCCTGACCCCCACACTGCCAGTGTGGTGCGCTACCAGCTGCGCCACAGCCCCTTGCTTTGCGTCCCGGTCGCCCGGGCACGCTGGAAATACTACACACTCCTCCGGTGGGCCTCGCGGCACCCCCTCAGTTGAGGGAGACGTCCGGCGGGAAGTGGGCGACAGCGGCCAGGATGTCGCCCTGCCGGCGCAGCACCATGGCCCAGAGGTCGTCCGGCCGTTCCACGAAGGGGTCGCCGGGGAGGGCGTCGAAGACGAACCAGGATCCGGCCGCGATCTCCTCCTCGAGCTGACCGGCGGACCAGCCGGAGTAGCCGGCGAAGACGCGGATGCCGGCGACGTTCTCGCGCATGCGGTCCGGGTCGACGGAGAGGTCGAGGGTGCCGAGCGACCCGCTCACCGGGTGAAAGCCGGACACCCGCTTTTTGACCTCGGGCCGGGTGCGGGCCAGGCAGATCGCCGACTCGGGCTGCACGGGGCCGCCCTCGAAGAGGACCGCCGGGTCACCGGCCAGCTCTCCCCAGTTGCCCAGCACCTCGGAGACCGGAACCTCGGTCGCTCGATTGAGGACGACGCCGAGGGCGCCGCCGGTCTCGTGGGCGACGAGCAACACGACCGTACGGTCGAAGTTGGGGTCTTTGAGGGTGGGCGTGGCAACGAGCAGCTGACCGGTCATCGACTCCACTGACCGGCCTCCGATCCGCTGCCCCTCACCGAACACGTGCATACCGCCGTCCGCTCGACGTAGCCATGCCTCGCACATTAGCTTGCGTTTCCGGCCATGGATAAGGTCTGGACATGAACCCGCCACCTACGGCAGCAGAGATCGGTGTCATCGGCGGCTCGGGGCTGTACGCGCTCCTTGACAACGCCACGGAAGTCGAGGTGACCACTCCCTACGGCGCTCCCTCAGACAAGATCACCGTTGCCGAGGTGAGCGGGCGCCGGGTGGCGTTTCTGCCGCGGCACGGGCGCGATCACCGGTTCCCGCCGCACAAGATTCCGTACCGTGCCAATCTCTGGGCCCTGCGCTCCCTGGGCGTACGCCAGATCCTGGCCCCGTGCGCGGTCGGCGGCCTCCGCCCCGACCTGGGTCCAGGCACGTTCGTCGTGCCCGACCAGCTGATCGACCGCACGACCGGCCGCACGCAGACCTATTACGACACCGGCGCCGTGCACGTCTCCTTCGCCGATCCGTACTGCCCCACAGGCCGCGCCACGGTCCTGAATTCCGCCGCCCAGGTGAACGCGGTAGACGGCGGCACCATGGTCGTGGTCGAGGGCCCCCGCTTCTCTACCCGAGCCGAGTCCCGCTGGTTCACCGCCATAGGCGGCACCATCGTCAACATGACCGGTCACCCCGAGGCCGTCCTCGCCCGCGAGCTGGCCCTCTGCTACACCGCCATCGCCCTGGTGACGGACCTGGACGCCGGTGTCGAGGGTGATCACGGCGTTACCCAGGAGGAAGTCTTCAAGGTCTTCGCGGAGAACACGACTCGCCTACGCGATGTGCTCTTGCAGGCGGTGACCGAGCTGCCCGCCGAGCGCACCTGCCCCTGCCGGAACGCCCTGGACGGCATCAAGTTGCCGTTCGACCTGCCTTGACCCGCCGCCCGCGCTAATCCATCGCTTCCGCCGCCGGCTGGTAGGTGAGCCCGCCGCCCGACTCGGTGACAGTGCCGGAGATCGGGAAGGTGACCTGGTCGCTGTACGGATAGCCGCCGGCACCGAAGCTGGAGGGCACGATCCCGCTGACCTCGGCCATGCCGTAGTTGACCGTCGTCACAACGAGCTGGCCACCGGCCGGGCTCAGGTCGTACTGCGGGTATTGGGTGATCTTCCAGCGTACTTTTCTGACCTCCTGGTACGAGTAGCTGGAGAAGGGGCAACCGCTGGGAGTGAGCGTCCTTTTCCCGGCACACTCGTCCAGGTAGGCGCGGATCTGTTCATCGATCTCCGTCCGTGCGCTGTCCTTGACGGCCGGCAAGAGTTCCACAGCCGTCCCCGATACTCCGTCGTCTGCTGATCCACCCACGTAGGCAACGGCGGGCTGGGCCGCCCACAGCCGATGCTCCGGCAGGCTCACCGTGTACGCACCGGGATACGCCGCGAGCGTCACGGTCGGGTACTCGTCGAGGGGAAGCGCGACCGGGGTGCCCGCCACCAGTACGGAGTCCAGACCCGCTGCCGCCACGTCGAGCGAGTAAATGCCGCCGGCGAGGCGCCATCGGTGGAACAGCCCCGCCGTCGCCGCGCTGTCCCGGACGAGGTACAGCGACTGCTCGTGCCGCTGCCCGCCGAGTTGGAAACTCACCCGGACCGTCGCGTCGTTCCCGGTGATCTCGGCGTTCTCCACCTTCGGATCGTCCGGCGGCGTGTAGCCGTTCGCCTTGAGCACCGAGTCCTGCAACAAGACCTGGTCCACCGCCCCGGGTACGGACGTCAGGAGCTCGCCGGCCGCCTCCGCGTCCCGTCCGGTGAGTGCCCGGAAGAAGGCCGTGACCGTGCTCTCCGGCTGGAAGTACCGGTTCTCCACGATCTGGAGCACGGTCACCGCGACGATCAGCGAGAACAGCGCGGCCAGGAACGCGGTCAGCCGCTTCGGGAACGACGCGGCCCCGATCATGACGTCGGTCGTGTCCGCAGGCGGGGCAGGCGGTTCGGGCGGCACGGCCGGGGTGTCCAGCGCATGCCCGCAGCGGGCGCAGAATCGGGCTTCCTCGCCGCTCGCGCGTCCGCATGCGGCACAGGTACGGACGGGCTTCTCACCCAGCGTGTCCCCGCATCGCATGCAGGCTTGTTGGCCGGGCAGGACGACGGTCCGGCAAGCGGGGCAGGCGGTCATCGTGGCCATCTGACGTCCGTTCAGTCCGTGCCGGTCAGGAGCACCGGGAGCGGAAGGGCCGGGGCGTCGTCGTCCGGCAGCGGGTAGTCGATTCCCGGCTCCTCCAGGGCTTCCAGCCGTAACTCGTTCGGGGGATGTGAGGCACAGACCGCGGCGACCCAGCCGTTCCGGCCGCCTTCGAAGGAACGACGGAACCGCGCGAGCACCCGCCGCATTCCGTCCCGATGTCCGGCCAGGATTGCTCCCTCGTCGGCCCGGTATTCGGCCCGGCGGGAGTCAGCCGCCTGCATCGGCACGACGAAGTACCGCACCGTCACGAAGACCGGCCAGAAGGCCAGCCAGACGAGAAACCGTAGAACCGAGTTGCGTGCCCGCTCCCGCAGCCAGCCGCCGCCGGCCTGTACCAGATAGAGGGGCAGCGCCACCCCGCGTACGAACGCCGCGGAGATCGGATCGCCGTTACGCCAGTGCACCAGCTCATGGGTGAGGACCGCGGCGATCGGCTCGCGCTCGTAGTTGAACTCGTCCAGCAATCCCTGATTGATCACGATGTGCCGGGTGTAGGCGAAGGCGTTGGCATCCCGGCCGTCGTCGATCAGCAGGGGCGGGTGATTACGAAGTCCGAGCCGGGCCGCCGCATCGACGACCAGTGGAAGGAGGTAGGCCGCTTCGCGGCGGCTGAGCCGGCGGGCTCCCGTGATGGCGAGAATGCGCCGCTCGAAGACCACGCGGTAGATCGTGTAGAGCAACCCGACGATCAGGCCCAGGACGATCGCGCCGAGGACCGTGGCGATGCCATCAAGCGCGCCGTCCTGAAACGGGCCGAGGAAGACCCAGATCATGCCGATGAGGAATCCGATCAGCGCACCGAGGATCACACCGATGAGCGCGGCCTGCACCCCGCTCGAACGCAGCAGCAGGTTTTCCATGGCGTCGCCGAGGAGCGGCACGTCCCGCAGTTCCTGCGGCAGCGTTCGTTCCCCTTGGACGCCGCTGTAGACATACGCCGCGCCGCCTGTCGTGAAAGCGAGCAGTGCCGCCGCCGCCAGCGCGGCGGGGACGTAGAGCCAGGCCGCGACAAAGGCCGCGAACACTCCGCGGGCATTTCGCAGGATGCCGGATCGGAGCCAGACGAGAGCGCTGGGAAAGTTGGTCGGCCGCCCCTCGGTGAGCCGATCGGCCAGTGGCGCAACGCTCTCGACCTGGGCTGCTGGGGTCGCCTCCGACGATGTGATGCCGGCATCCACGGATTCGTGCGGCACGATGACTGCCCTTCGGACCTCGATGCAGATGAATAGTGACCGGAGTGAGTATGGTGCAGGCTGGCCGTCGGCGCGGCCCCCTTTTCGCCACGGGCCGCGCCGGCTCCGGCAACCCGTGACGAGGAGGACGATTTGCGAGTCAAGCTGCTGGTCGACGGCGGCGGGGACCAGCCCGGTGTACTGGAGAAGGAGCTCTCCGCTTACCTGGACAGTCAGCAGCAGCTTCGCGGCCGCGTTCATCTGACGACCGAACGCCGCCAGACCTCGGGCATGACCCAGTCGATCATCACGATCATCGTGGAGCTGGGCCCGGCCGCTGTCGGTGGTCTCGCCGGCGCTCTGGTGACGTGGATCCGCTACCGCACCTCGAACACCCGGCTCACCGTGCACCGGCCCGACGGGTCTCGGATCGAGCTTGCCGCTCAGCGGGTCCGGCGCCTCGACCCCGACCAGATCACCGAACTGGTCAAACAGCTGAGGGACGCCGTCGACGACAGCCCGCCGAAGCCGCTCCCCACCCCACCCAGCCAGCCAGAGATCACCAGCTGACCCACACCGGCGCAGCGGTCGCGCTCGTTGAGGAGCGGCTGATCGGGTCGGCCGAGGCTCAGAAGGAAATCCGCGCGAAGGTGGCTGCCCGCGTCAAGGACCCGGACGCGAAAGAAGATCGCTTTCTCGCCGTGATCGACGATCCGGACTGGCCACCCGCCCTGCGCTGGATCAAGCGTGCTTCACGACGCAGTACCTCGATGACGACGGTGGCGGCCCCTACGTTGCGGCCGGCGAACTGGCCGATCTTGTGTCTCCGCTGGTCAACCACGCCCGAAACGGAAGCGGCACCGCCCAGGTGGGCGGTGCCGCCGTGGGTTCAGGTAAGAACCCTCTCGTGGAGGTGCCGGGAATCGAACCCGGGTCCTTCGTTGCTTCGTCAGGGCTTCTCCGAGCGCAGCTCACTGTGCCTCTACTCGGCCCTCCGGATCACGTGTGCAAGTCCGGATGACAGGCCCAGTCGTGTTTGATCTCGCCGCACGGTCCTCACGACTAGAACCGCTTGGCCAGCCTTCTAGCTGATGCCGACAGACCGGGTCGAAGGCGACCCCGGGTCGACAGACTTGCTACTTACCTCAGGCGGCAAGAGCGAAGTCAGCGCGGGAGTTATCCTTGGCGCTTATAAGTTTCCGACGACCGATTCTCGAGACGACGTCGGCTTCCTCGGCTCGCTTCCCCTGTCTCCACGTACGAAGTCGAAACCAGTCACCCCCTGGACATTGGTACAGCCCGACAATCTTAGCTCACCGTGCAGGTGCCGCCCACAACGGTACAACCGGAGGCTTTGGCGCTGTCATCGTCACCCTTGGTGACCTGGAAGCCGGCGGTGACCGAGGCACCCGGGGCGAGCGGTCCGCCGCGGACGGTCACCCGGTTGCCGTCGGCGCTGACCGAGGCGTTCCAGTCGCCGCGGATGCGCAGGTCGGTGCCGGAGGCGTAGCTGATGGTGACGGTGAAGTCCCGCGCCACCGAGCCGTTGTTGACTACCCGCACGCCGGCGGTGAAGCCGTCCCGCCAGGCGCTACCGGTGGCGTAGGTGACCTGGAGGCTGCCGGCCGGCGAGGGTGCGGCCGGGGACGGGCTGGGGCTGGGGCTGGCGGGCACCTTGCTGCTCTTCGACGGCGAGGGTGACTTCTTGCGCGACGGCGACGGAGACGGCGACGGTGACCGCGACAGGGATGCGGAGGGCGACGGAGACGGCGAGGCCGCGACGTTGGGTGCGGAGGTCACCGAAGCGGCGACCGCGCTCTCGACGGCTTGCCGGGCAGGCGGCTGGACGATCACCGGCTCGTCGGCGGCGGCCGGCCCACCGGCACGGACGGCGACCCAGCCGACGAGGGCGACCAGGACCGCGGCGGCGAATCCGAGGATGAGACGTGCCGTGGTGAACTGGCGGGCGGAGTGCTTGGGCAACGGCCGGGTCTCCTCGAAGGCAAGGGGGATCGACGGAGCGGAACGGGCGACAGCGCGGGGCAGAATACCCCGTCAGTCGCGGCCCTTGGCACGGCGGCCCAGCGCCCGGGTGATCTCCCGCTGAGCGTCCCGGGTGGCCAGGTCCTGCCGCTTGTCGTACGCCTTCTTGCCCTTGGCGACGCCGAGCTCGACTTTCGCGTACCCATTCTCGAAGTAGACCGAGAGCGGCACCAGGGTGACGCCGTCGTCGCGAAGCTTGCCGATCATCTTGTGGATCTCTTCGCGGTGCAGCAGCAGCTTGCGCACCCGGCGCGGCTCGTGGTTGGTCCACGTGCCCTGCGTGTACTCCGGGATGTGCATGCCGTGCAGGTAGATCTCGCCGTTCTTCTCGTGGCCGAAGGCGTCGACCAGGGAGGCGCGTCCCGCACGCAGCGATTTCACCTCGGTGCCGGTGAGAACCAGCCCAGCCTCGTACGTGTCCAGAATGGCGTAGTCGTGACGTGCCTTGCGGTTGGAGGCGACGAGCTTGCGCCCCTGTTCGCGTGGCATGCCCCCGAGAGTACCTTGACGCTCAGCAGAGGCAGCCGGGGAGGTAGTTGAGCGGATTTCGCGGCACACCGGCGAACCGGGTCTCGAAATGCAAGTGCGCGCCGGTCGAGGCGCCGGTGCTGCCCACCCGGCCGATCACCTCGCCGCGCCGCACGTACTCGCCTGTGTGGACGTAGATCCGGGACTGGTGGCCGTAACAGGTGGTGAAGCCGTATCCGCTGAGCCGGCCATGGTTGATGCAGGTGTACCGGCCGTAGCCACCGTTCCAGCCGGCTTGGATGACCCGCCCGGCGGCGGCCGCCCGGATCGGGGTGCCCGAACCGGCGGCGAAGTCGGTGCCGGCGTGCAGCTGCCACACCCGGTAGTAGGGGTCGTAGCGGTGACCGAAGTCGCTGCTCTTCCAGCCGTGGACCGGCATGGCGAGCCGGCCACCGCCGTACCGCCCGGTGCTGCCGTTCCTGGCGTCCCAGCCGCGGAGGGTGACCTGCACCCGGCGTTCGGCGGCGACGGCCGCCCGGTACTGGGCGAGGACGGTACCGCGCTGGGCCTCGGCGGACCGGAGCGCGGCGCGCCGGGCGACAACCAGGTGGGAGAGGGCCTGGCGGGCACGGACCGCGGCGGCCTCGGCGGCATGCGCGGCACGCAGTTTGGTCACGGCCGCACGTTCGGCGTCCTCGGCGGCGCGCTTGGCGACGCCGGCGCGATCCTGCGCGGCGCGGGCCCGCAGGCGAGCGTCGACGAGCGTACGCACTTCGGCGCGCTCGTGATCCATGAGCTGGTCGACCAGCCCCAGCCGGTCCATCAGGTCCTGTGGGCCGTTCGCCGAGACCAGCACGTTGAGCCGGGCGAAGCCGCTGCCCATGTAGCTGACCCGGGCGATCTCGTCGACCCGCTCGCGGGCGCCCTGGACGAGTTCGGCCGCACTCGTGTAGCGCTCGGCGATCCGCTGGTAGTCCAGGCGTGCGGTGTCCGCGCGGCGGCGGGCGGTGCTCGCCTCGACGCGGGTGGCGACGACCACGCCGCGGGTGGTGGCCACCTTGTGCTGTGCGGCGGGCAGGGCCGCGGTGGCGTGGGCGAGGTTGCGGGCCGCGGTGCGGGCGGCGACGCTCGCGCTCTCCAGCAGCGCTTCGGCTCTGCGTACCGCCCGGGCGGCGTCGTCGCCCCGGTCAGCCGCGGCCGGCGCCGGGACAGCCAGCAGGCCGAGCAGGCAGAGGCAGGCGGCGAGCCACGGCTCGAATCGGCGATACCCCACGAAGAGTCACCGTACTCCGACTAATCACCCGCAAAGCCCTAAACCGCCCGACGGCCGCGAACCAGAAGGTTCGCGGCCGTCGGTTTCAGCGATCGGGCGGTACGCCAGACGCGTCAGACCTTGAGGTAGAAGCGCAGCGTGACCCAGGCGGTGACCGCACTGACCAGGGCACCCACGCCGGCCAGCAGCGGGAGCATCAGCCAGACGTTGCCGTCCGGGATCGGCGTCAGGATCGTGGTCAGCGCCTGGAGCTTGTTGTCCAGCAGGACCACCTTGCCGATGAAGAGCGCGACGAAGCCGAGTATCGCGCCGATCAGGCCGGCGACGACCGCCTCCAGTACGAACGGCGCCTGGATGAACCAGTTCGAGGCGCCGACCAGTTTCATGACCGCGACCTCGCGCCGCTTGCTGTACGCCGCCACCTGGATCGTGTTACCGACCAGCAGCAACGCGGCGAACGCCATGACCGCCGCGACCACCAGGGACATCAGCTGGATCGAGTTGAAGATGTTGAACACCTTGTCGAGCAGCGTGCGCTGGTCGATGATCTGCCGGATCCCTGGGAGACCCTCGATCTGCTTCGCGAACTCGCCGTACTTCTCCGGGTCCTTCAACTGCACCCGGTACGACTCTGGCAGGCTCTCCGCGTTGATCGCGTTGACGAAGTCCGGCGAGTCCTTCCAGAGCAGCTTGAAGCGCTCGAACGCCTGCTCCTTGGTCTCGTGGGTCTTCTTCTCGACGAGCGGGCTCGAGTCGATCGCCTGGTTGATCGCGGCCTTCTGACCCTCGTCCGCGTTCTCGGCCAGGAAGATCGAGACCTCGATCTTGTCGTAGTAGAAGTCCTTCATCTGGTCGACCTGCATGTACATGAGCACGCTTGCGCCCAGCATGGTCAACGAGACCGACATGGTGATGATCATGGCGACCGTCATCGTGACGTTGCGCCACAGGCCCACCAGGACCTCGTTGAGGACGTACTTCACGCGCATCGGGGGGATCCTTCCAGGACTCCGCGTGTCTCTGCTTCAGCTGACGTCAAGTGAGCGGAGCCGGGCTTATCCGTAGACACCGCGCGCCTGGTCACGGACGATCCGTCCGCTTTCGATCTCGATGACCCGGCGGCGCATCTGGTTGACGATGTTGGAGTCGTGGGTGACCATCACGACCGTCGTACCGGTCCGGTTGATCCGGTCCAGGAGTCGCATGATCTCGATCGAGGTGTCCGGGTCGAGGTTACCGGTCGGCTCGTCGGCCAGCAGGATCAGCGGCCGGTTCACGAACGCCCGGGCGACCGCGACACGCTGCTGCTCACCACCGGAGAGCTCGTGCGGGTACCGGTGCTCCTTGCCGCCGAGACCGACCAGCTCGAGGACCTCGGGAACGACGCGCCGGGCGACCGCCTTCGTCTTGCCGATCACCTCGAGCGCGAACGCCACGTTCTCGTACGCGGTGCGGTTGGGCAGCAGGCGGAAGTCCTGGAACACGCAACCGATCGAACGGCGGAAGTGTGGGACCTTCCAGGACCGCAGCGTGGTCACGTCCTTCGCGTTCACCACCACCTTGCCACGGGTCGGCGCGACCTCGTGGAGGAGCAGCTTGATGATCGTCGACTTGCCGGAACCGGAGGGGCCGATGAAGAAGACGAACTCACCCTTCTCGATGCCGACGCTGACATTGTCCAACGACGGCCGAGACGCCTTCGGATACGTCTTCGTCACGTTCTCGAGCTGAATCACGGGACTGGAGTCTACGCGGTGTAACGAAATCGCCAAGCCCGCCGGTGCCAGGAATATTGGTCACCTGCGGTAACAGTAAATCCGGGCACCTCCCGCCTGACCGAGCGTTCAGGCGGGGTGGCGCAGAGTGACGAGTTTCGTCAGGCGGCGATCTGATTCTGCTTCCGCCAACGGATGCCCGCCTGGATGAACCCGTCCAAGTCGCCGTCGAAAACCGACGAAGGGTTACCGACTTCGTGCTCGGTCCGTAAATCTTTCACCATCTGGTAGGGGTGCAGGACGTACGAACGCATCTGGTCGCCCCACGATCCGGTGGTGTCCTGCTTGAGATCGGCCATTTTGGCCTGTTCCTCCTGGCGCTTGCGCTCCAGCAGGCGGGCCTGGAGCACCCGCAGGGCGGCCGCCTTGTTCTGCAGCTGCGACTTCTCGTTCTGACACGACGCCACGATGCCGGTCGGGATGTGGGTCAGGCGGACCGCCGAGTCGGTGGTGTTGACGCTCTGCCCACCGGGGCCGGAGGAGCGGTACACGTCGGTGCGGATCTCGTTGTCCGGGATGTCGATGTGGTCGGTCTGCGCGACGACCGGCATCACCTCCACACCGGCGAAGCTGGTCTGCCGGCGGCCCTGGTTGTCGAACGGACTGATCCGGACCAGGCGGTGGGTGCCCGACTCGACGCTCAGCGTGCCGTACGCGTACGGCACCTTGACGGTGAAGGTGGCGGACTTGAGGCCGGCCTCCTCCGCGTACGACGTGTCGTAGACCTCGGTGGGGTAGCCGTGGCGTTCCGCCCAGCGCAGGTACATCCGCATCAGCATCTCGGCGAAGTCGGCCGCGTCCACGCCACCGGCACCGGCCCGGATCGCCACGAGGGCCTCCCGGGAGTCGTACTCACCGGAGAGCAGGGTGCGGACCTCCATCTCCTCGATGGCCTTGGTCAGCGCGACGAGCTCGTCACCCACCTCGGCGATCGACGAGGCGTCCCCCTCGTCCTCGGCCATCTCGAGCAGCAGGCCGGCATCGTCGAGCCGGGTGCGCAGGCGCTCCAGCTTGGAGATCTCGCCCGACACGTACGACAGGCGGCTGTTCACCTCCTGCGCGCGGGCCTGGTCGTCCCACAGGTCCGGCGCGGAGGCCTGCTCCTCGAGGTCCGCCTTGTCCCGGCGCAGCTTGTCGACGTCCAGGACGTTCTCGATGTTGCGCAGGGTAGCGTCGAGGGCCTTCAGTTGCTCGGGAAAGTCGGCAGCGGTCACGACACTCAAGACTACGCCGCCCGGCCGGAATGTCGGCCGGGCGGTCTCTATTCGGGTTGGCTTCGGTTTCCGCTGTGGGCAGGCACAGCCTCAGGTCGTCGGAACCACCTTGAGCCAGGAGAGAGCGGCTTTGTGATAGGCCACCGCGAACTCCAGTGCCGCGGCGCCGTACGGGTCGCCGTTCTTCTTGGCCTCCTTGGCCTGCTCTTTCGCCATCGCCATGGCCTCCGAATGGTAGGCGTTGGCGGAGGTGTAGAGCTCCTGCAACTGGTCGCCACTGTGCTGCTGGCCGAAGGCGACCCGGAGGGCCACCGGGTTGCGCAGCGCGTCGCGACCGGGAGACTCGGCGAGCCACCGGGTGAAGGCGCGCTTGCCGGAAGCGGTGATGGCGTAGGGCTGGCTGGACCGGGGACCCGGCTTACCGAGCCGGACATACCCCATTTCGGCCAGCACGGGCAATTCGCGGTAGACCTGGCTCCGCGTCATTGACCAGTAGGGCCCGAGGCGGCGTTCGGCAGCCGCCATCAGCTGGCCGCCGGTCATCGGCCCCTCGTGGAGAAGCCCGAGTAGGGCAGCCGCCGTCGGATTGATTTGGAAGTCGGGCATGCCTTCTAAGCTGCCACTTTGTAACGCCGCCGTCCAGGATTTCGCCTGATCCGTCCAGTTTGCGCCTCCACAAACGACTGTCCCGCACAGACAGTCCGACAACGAGCGTCGTTCGCCCGCGTTTCGCCCCTCGAGCGGCGGTTGAGCAGGTAAAATGGAGCATTCAATCGGTCAGACGGCGCGTCCGAGGCAGGAACCAGCCTAAAAGCGACATAGCGCCGCGCAAGATCAGACATTCCTCGCCAACTTTCCCACTCGCCACTCCAGCGTCACCCCATGTGCGGGTAACGCCACGAGACGGGCGGGTCGAACGTCTCCTTGATGGTCCGCGGCGACACCCAGCGCACCAGATTCAAGATCGAACCGGCCTTGTCGTTGGTGCCACTGCCCCGCGCGCCGCCGAACGGCTGCTGCCCGACCACGGCGCCGGTCGGCTTGTCGTTGATGTAGAAGTTGCCCGCGGTGAACCGCAACGCCTGCTGCGCCCGGTCGATCACCGACCG
The DNA here is from genome assembly GCF_015704865.1 of Actinoplanes aureus. Taxonomy (GTDB): domain Bacteria; phylum Actinomycetota; class Actinomycetes; order Mycobacteriales; family Micromonosporaceae; genus Actinoplanes; species Actinoplanes aureus. Next base: position 137,988 of record NZ_JADQTO010000007.1, read on the forward strand.
GTCGGTGGCGAAGATGGAGCCGGTCAGCGCGTACGGCGTGGCGGCGTCCGCCTGCGCCACCGCGGCCTCGAAATCGCCGTCGGGATAGACGTGCACCGCGAGGATCGGGCCGAAGAACTCGGTGGTGAACACCTCGTGCGTCGGATCGGTGCCCTCCACCAGCGTGGGGCTGACGAACCAGCCCTCCGAGTCGTCGGCCACCCCACCGGCCAGCACCGTGCAGGAGTCACTGTTCTTGATCCGGTCCAGGGCACCGGCCAGCCTGGCGAACGACCGGCCGTCGATCACGGCACCGCCGAAGGTGGAGAGATCACCGACGTCGCCGTACTGGATCGACGCGACCGAAGCGGCCAGCCGGTCCCGCAGGCCGCTCTCCCAGAGGCTGCGGGGCACGTAGGCACGGGACGCCGCGGAACATTTCTGCCCCTGGTACTCGTACGCCCCCCGGAGCAACGCGGTGTGCAGAGCGTCGGCGTCCGCACTGGGGTGTGCGAAGACGAAGTCTTTGCCACCCGTCTCCCCCACCAGCCGCGGGTAGGTGCGGTAGCGGTCGATGTTCTCGCCGACCGTGCGCCACAGATGCCGGAAGGTCGTCGTCGACCCGGTGAAGTGGATGCCGGCCAGATCCGGGTCGGCGAGCACCACGTCCGACACCGCCAAGCCGTCCCCGGTCACCATGTTGATCACGCCGGGCGGCAGGCCGGCCGCCTCGAACAGCCGCATCGTGAAGTGCGCGGCGAACTGCTGGGTCGGCGACGGCTTCCAGATCACGGTGTTGCCCAGCAGCGCCGGCGCCGAGGGCAGGTTGCCGGCGATCGCGGTGAAGTTGAACGGCGTGATCGCGTAGACGAAGCCCTCCAGCGGGCGGTGGTCGAAGCGGTTCCAGACGCCCGGCGCCGACTCCGGCTGCTCGGCCAGCAGCCGCTCGCCGAAGTACACGTTGAACCGCAGGAAGTCGATGAGCTCGCAGGCAGCGTCGATCTCCGCCTGATAGCAGGACTTCGACTGGCCCAGGACGGTGGCCGCGTTCAGGGTGTCCCGCCAGGGGCCGGCCAGCAGCTCGGCGGCCCGCAGGAACACCGCCGCCCGTTCGCTGTAGGGCAGCGAACGCCAGAGCGGCGCCGCCTCCTTCGCGGCGGCCACCGCGGCCGCGGCATCGGCCCGCGACGCGTTGCCGGTCACACCCAGCACGTCGCGCCGGCGGTGCGGCTGGACCACCTCGATGGGCGGGCCGTCGGCCATCCGGTGCCGGCCACCGATCGTCATGGTCAGATCCGGCCGATCGCGACGCAGGGCCGCCAGCCGTTCCTGAAGCGACTCGCGTTCCGGGCTGCCCGGCGCATAGCCGCGAACCGGTTCGTTGTGGGGCGCCGGCACCGAGAACTGGGCATCCATGCGAACTCCTCCACGTCGAGGGGCGCGGTTCACCCATCCTCGCACCTCGCGGGCGGCCGGTCAGGTGGCCGCAGGTTCGCCGGTTACCCTGACCCCCATGACTGACCGCCCGACCGCCGCACCGGAGACCGTCGAGGAATCCCGGCTCACCGTGGCGCTGCTCGCGGCAGCCGCCCTCGTCTGGACGGCGGCGATGCTCTGGTCGGCCCGGGTCACCATCACCGGCCGTCCCAACGCCGAGATGGAGGTGACCTCCACGGCGTACGCGCTGCCCGGCGCGGTCTCCGCCGACCTGGTCGCCGGCGCCTGCGTGGCGCTTCTGGTGCTCACCCTGATCAGCCGCCGCCGCACGCTCGGCGCGACCACCCGCTTCGCCGTCGCCACCGGGACCGGCCTGCTCGTCGGTGTGCTCAGCGCACTGCCGATCATCACGATCAACACCGCCGGGTCGCTCTACGCGATCGTCGGCGGCACGGTGGCCGCCGCCGCGACGATCGGCGGCGCGATCGCCGGGCTCCGTATCCCGCCGGTCATCGCCGCGGCCGCGGCCGCCGCCATCGGAGTCTTCGTGATCGGGTTCGTGCTGAACCTGTTCCAGGAGCCGGTGCTCGAGCTGCTGGGCGCGGGCGACACCGAGTCGTCAGCGAACGCGGCGCAGTGGTTCTCCTACGGGCAAGCCGCCCTCAGCGGCCTGGCGGCCGGCCTGATCGCGTACGCGGTGCTACGCCGGGCCCGCCGCCGCGCCGGTGGCGCCGACGTCCGCTGGCCGTTGTACGCCGCCGCCGGCGCCGGCCCCGGCCTGATCGTGGTGATCGGGGAGGTGCTGTCGCGGACCGCGGGCGCTGAGGTACTCCAGCTGGCCGAGAAGGTCAGTCCCATGGACCAGCTGGCCCAGCAGATCCTGAGCACCGCGCGGCTGAACAGCGGACTGGTCGTGCTGTTCGTCGGCGCGATCACGGCGATCCTGGCGGTCGGGCGGACCTTGTCCCCGGCGGCCGACGAGGACGATCCTCAGAGCAATTCGTCCAGCTCGGAGACCGCGTACCACTCCAACTCATGATCCTCGGCGCTGTCGACGGTGAACTGCGCGTCCGGGTCACCGGCCAGCGCCTCCTCCACCACGTCGGCGGCCGCGGCGACCGACTCGGCCGCGTCGGTGCCGTCGACGTGGATGCTCGCCAGGTCCTTGAGCATCACCGGCTGCGGTAGTCGTACCGTGCTCGATCCCAGCTCGGTGTCCTCGCGCAGCAGGCTCGCGGCCGGCACGTCCGCCGACACCACGACCCGGCGGCGCGGCGCGGACGCGTCGTGCCGCAGCAGTTGCAGCGCTCCCTGAGCGGCCCGGGTGAAGGCGACGTACTCCAGCTCCTCCTCGTCGCCCTCCGCATACCACTCCCGTAGCGCCGGCGTCACCGCGTGCGCCACCATCGCCCCCTCGCCGAGCTGCCCGGACTTGCGCAGCGCAGCCAGCATCGGCAGGGTGGCCGGCACGTAGACCCGGACCAGCTCGGTGATCGGCACTTCGTCCTCCTGCGTCTTGTCCCGGATCATTACAGCCGCCACTGCGGGCCGGGCAGGCCCCATTTCACCAGGCGTCTCCGGATCGTGGTGACCCGGGAGCAGCGGATCGAGGGGAAGCCACCGGAGGCAAACGATGGCAAACTGAGGACGTGGAGTCCAGGTTCCTCCTGCTGTCCGAGGTCGCCGCCGAGCTGAACGTCTCCGACTCGCAGGTCTATCACATGGTGCGCAGCGGCGAACTGCCCGCGATCAAGATCGGTGGGCGCGGTCAGTGGCGCGTCGAGCGCGCCAAGCTGGAGGAATACATCCAGCAGAAGTACGCGGAGACGGCCGCATGGGTACGCGACAACCCGCTGACCGAACGCGAGCCGGAATGAGCCTTTTGCGCCTCTTCCCGTATTGATGGCACTCGGTTGACCCGGCGCTCGCCCACCGACCAGACTTCGGCTGTCGAAGGCAAACGGAGGCAAACGCAAGGATTGGCGGTGGCGATGCGGTCGACGGCTGTGATGGCATCCACCGGGCACCGGCCGGCGATTCGGCTGCGCCCGGTGCCTCGGTACGAACCCCCGTTCGACGACGAGCTGACTCCCCAGGTCTGGGCCTCGGCACGGCAGCTCCCCCTGGACTGGACGGCTCGGCAGCTTCCACCGGCCTCGGCACCCTCCGGCGACCAGCCGGCACCCGCTCCGGCGCCGCCGGTGCTGGCCGGCGCCTCGAGTGACGCGAAACTGGCCGTCCGCCGCTTCGTGCACCTCTGCGTCGAGGTCCTCAACGGATACCGCCCGGCCGCGCACCTGCGCCGGCTGGCCCTTCCCGCCGAGGCGGCGGACGTGGTGGCCGAGGGCCTGGCCGGGGCACGGCGGGTCGCCGAGCTGCGCAACGCGAGCCGGGCGGCCGGCCGACGGACTCGCCGGCCGGTGCCGGTGGCCGTGCTGCGGTTGCGGCTCTGCGAGCCGAGGCCGGGCGCGGTGGAGGCCGCCGTGGCGCTGGTGACCGGTGAGCGCACCTGGGCCATGGCGCTGCGGATGGAGTTGCACCAGCAGAGCTGGGCGGCCACCACGCTGCGCCTCATCTGACCGGCACCCTCCGACAGGACTTCACGGCCCCCGGGGCGTCCGGTGAGCGACACGGGCGGCGGGCGTTCCGGGTTCCAGCGGCCCCTAACGGCGGCGGCCCGCCGGCCGGCACGGATGCCGGCGGCGGGCCGCTTGATGCAGCGAATGGGGATCAGGCCGTGCCCGGCGCCCCGTGGCAGCGCTTGTACTTCTTGCCCGAGCCGCAGTAGCAGGGCGCGTTGCGGGACGGCCCGCTCGATTCCGCCTGGTTGCCGGAGCGTGCGCGCCGGGCACCGGTGTGGGCCGGGCTGGCCGGGACCGGCGAGCCGCCGGGACCGATGCCGGCGGGCGGCTCCGACTGCTGCTGGATCACCGGGCGACCGGTGCCGGCCTCACCGTCGATGGCGGGCGCCGTGTACTGCAGGTTCCGCGGACGGCCGGGGCCGCCGAGACCCTTGGCGTGCACCTCGACCCGCTCGTGCGGCTCCTGACCGTCCGGCGTGCCCTCGGCGTCGACCTTGGGCAGTTCGTACGCCTGAGACGGGTCCACGGTGACGGTGGGCTGCTCCTCGACCTGGACCTCCAGGTTGAAGACGAAGCCGACCGCCTCCTCCTTGATGCCCTCCATCATCTGGTTGAACATGTCGAAGCCCTCGCGCTGGTACTCGACCACCGGGTCGCGCTGCGCGTATGCCCGCAGGCTGATGCCCTCCTGCAGGTAGTCCATCTCGTAGAGGTGCTCACGCCACTTCCGGTCGATGACCGCGAGCAGCACCTGCCGCTCCAGCTCCCGCAGCGCCTCCGAGCCGAGCTCTTCCTCCCGTGCCTGGTACGCCGCCCGTGCGTCCTGCTTGAGCTGCTCGATCAGGTACTCCTGGTCGAGCGTGTTCCGCTCGCCGCCGGACTCCTCGACGATGTCCTCGACCGTGAGGGTGAGCGGGTAGAGGCGCCTGAGGTTGGTCCAGAGCTGGTCCAGGTCCCAGTCCTCCGCGTACCCGTCGGAGGTGGCCACCGTGACGATGTCGGCGATCACGTCGTCGATCATGTGGGTGACCTGGTCGTGCATGTCCTCGCCGTCGAGGACCCGCTTGCGCTCGGCGTAGACGACCTGGCGCTGCTTGTTCATCACCTCGTCGTACTTGAGGACGTTCTTCCGGATCTCCGCGTTCTGCGCCTCGATCTGGGTCTGCGCGCTGCGGATCTGCCGGGTGACCATCTTCGACTCGATCGGCACGTCCTCGGGGATGTTGAAGCGCTCCATGACCGCCTCGACCGCCCCGGCCCGGAACCGCTTCATCAGGTCGTCCTGCAGCGACAGGTAGAAGCGGGACTCGCCCGGGTCACCCTGCCGGCCGGAACGACCGCGGAGCTGGTTGTCGATGCGGCGGGAGTCGTGCCGCTCGGTGCCGAGCACGTAGAGACCACCGGCGGCGGTGACCTCCGCGGCCTCCGCCTCGCAGGCTTCCTTCCAGGTCGGCAGGACCTCTTCGAGCGCCTTCGCGTACTCCTCCGGGTTTTCCACCGGGTCGAGGCCGCGCTGAGCCAGCTCGCTCGCCGCGAGGAATTCCGGGTTGCCGCCGAGCAGGATGTCGGTACCACGGCCGGCCATGTTGGTGGCGACCGTGACCCCGCCCTTGCGGCCCGCCTGCGCGATGATCGTGGCTTCCTGCGCGTGGAACTTCGCGTTCAGCACGCTGTGCGGGATGCCGCGCTTGCGCAGCAGGGTGGACAGGATCTCCGAGTTCTCCACGGAGACCGTGCCGACCAGGACCGGCTGGCCGGTGGCGTGCCGCTCGGCGATGTCCTCGATGACCGCGTTGAACTTGGCCCGCTCGGTCTTGTAGATGACGTCCGGGTGGTCGATCCGGATCATCGGCCGGTGCGTCGGGATGCTCACGACGCCGACCTTGTAGACGCTGTTGAACTCGCCGGCCTCGGTCTGCGCCGTACCGGTCATGCCGCCGAGCTTCTCGTAGAGGCGGAAGTAGTTCTGCAGGGTGACGGTCGCCAGGGTCTGGTTCTCCTGCTTGACCTCCACCCCCTCCTTCGCCTCGATGGCCTGGTGCATGCCCTCGTTGTAGCGGCGGCCGTGCAGGATGCGGCCGGTGAACTCGTCGACGATCAGGACCTCGCCCTCGGGGCTGACGATGTAGTCCTTGTCGCGCTTGTAGAGCTCCTTGGCCTTGATGGCGTTGTTCAGGTAACCGACCAGCGGGGTGTTCACCGACTCGTACAGGTTGTCGATGCCCAGGCGGTCCTCGACCTTGGCGACACCGCGCTCGGTGATGGCCACCGTGCGCTTGGCCACATCGACCTCGTAGTCGCCCTCGCCGTCCTTGCCGGCCTGAAGCCGGTTCACGATCTGCGAGAACTCGCCGTACCACCGGGCCGAGTGCTCGGCCGGGCCGGAGATGATCAGCGGGGTCCGCGCCTCGTCGATGAGGATGGAGTCCACCTCGTCGACGATCGCGAAGTTGTGCCCGCGCTGCACCAGCTCCGACTTCGCCCACGCCATGTTGTCGCGCAGGTAGTCGAAGCCGAACTCGTTGTTCGTCCCGTACGTGATGTCGCACTCGTACGCCGCGCGGTGCTCGGCGGCCGGCCGGTTCGGCAGGATCACGCCGACGGTGAGGCCGAGGAACACGTGCACCCGGCCGACCCACTCGGCGTCACGCTGGGCGAGGTAGTCGTTCACCGTGATGATGTGCACGCCCTTGCCGCTCAACGCGTTGAGGTAGGCCGGGAACACACCGGTCAGGGTCTTGCCCTCACCGGTCTTCATCTCCGGGATGTTGCCGAAGTGCAGCGCGGCGCCGCCCATCAGCTGCACGTCATACGCCCGCTGGCCGAGCACGCGCTTGGCACCCTCACGAGCCACCGCGAACGCCTCCGGCAGCAGCGAATCAAGTGACTCGCCGTCGGCGAAGCGCTCCTTGAACTGCTGGGTGCACTCGCGCAACTCGTCATCGGTCAGGTCGACATAGTCGTCCTCGATCGAGTTGACCGCGTCCGCGATCGCCTTGAGCCGGCGCACCATGCGGCCTTCGCCGGCACGGAGGATCTTTTCCAATATCGACACGGGTCAACGCTCCCCTAGACAGTCTGCCGGACCATCGTAGGCACCTCCGCCTGAGACCTGTGACCCGAGCCTCCCGTGAAACTCACAAAAAGCATGAAACGTCCCACTGAGTTCGCTGATAGCGCAGCCGCCAGTCCTTTCAAACTGATTTGGCGCCCGGGCGCGTCCCAGCGAGGATGGCTCTGTGGATCAGGACCAGCGGGACAAGGACAGCGGAATCCGGCTGCGGGAATACCGCCCGGCAGACGCGGCGGCGTTCACCGAAGGGTACGAGGACCCGGTGTTCCGCCGCTTCTCCCGGCCGGACACCGGCCCGCCGGCACCCACCGGCCATGTCATCGCCGACGAGCGCACCGACGAGGTGCTCGGCGGCATCGGTCTGAACGCGGCGTCGCCCGGGCGGCGGCAGGCCGAGGTGACGTTCTGGGTCGGCCCGTGGGCGCGACGGCGCGGGGTGGCCACGGCGGCGCTGCGAGCCTTCGACCAGTACGCCTTCGGCAGCGGCCTGGAACGGCTCGAGTTGCTGATCCACTGGGACAACCCGGCGGCTCAGCGGGTCGCGATGGCGGCCGGTTACACCCGCGAGGGCGTACGGCGAGGTGCCCTCCCGAGCGCCTCGGGTGGGCGGGACGACATGCTCGTCTACACCCGGCTGGCCGGCGATCCGCAGGAACCGGCCACCCGCCTGCTCCCGGACCTGCCCGGCGGTGAGCTCACCGACGGCGTGGTGACGCTGCGCCCGCTCGCGGAGTCGGACGTCGACTTCTACACCGAGCTGCACACCCTGGCGGACGTCATCGCGACCAGCGTGCCACCGGTGCCGATGCCGGCGGACGAGATCCGGCAGCGCTGTTTCCGGGCCGAGGCGCAGTGGCTGGCCGGCACCCGTGCCGACCTGATCATCACCGACGCCGCAACCGGGGCGCAGGCGGGTGAGATCGGCCTCTACTACCAGGAGCCACCGCTCGCCCAGGCGATGATCGGGTACAGCATGCTGCCCGCGTACCGGGGCCGGGGCCTGACCACCCGGGCCGCGCAGCTGGTGGCGCTCTGGGCGTTCGCGGAGACCGACATCGTCCGGCTGATCGCGGGCGCGCTGCCGACGAACGTCGGCTCGAAGCGGGTGCTGGAGAAGGCCGGTTTCCGGCAGGAGGCCTATCAGCGCTCGCGCCTGCCGGGGCCGGACGGCACCCGTGTCGACGACGTCCAGTACGTGCTGCTGGCTGGAGACCTGCTGGCGCAGGCCTCCAGCACGGGTTGATCACACAGCGAGACTCAGGATGCCGTAGTCGTACCCGCGGCGCCGGTACACGACGCTGGGGCGGCCGCTGTCCTTGTCCAGGAACAGGTAGAAGTCGTGGCCGACCAGTTCCATCTGGAAGAGCGCGTCGTCCACCGTCATCGGCTCCGCCGCGTGCTCCTTCTCCCTGACGATCCGCCACGGCTGACTCTCGTCGTGCTCGGCCAGCTCCGTGTCGACGGAGGACTCGGCGGTCAGCGTGGCGACGCTACCGGTCAGATCGGTGGGGAGGTTGGCAGTCGCGGCCGCTACGGATACCGGAGCGTGCCGTCCGCGGTGAACGCGGCGCCGGTCGGCGGAACGGCGCAACCGGGCATCCAGCTTGTTGATGGCGCAGTCCAGGGCTGCATAGAAGTCTTGTGCCTGTGCCTCGGCGCGGATCACTGGGCCCTTGGTGATGACCGTGATCTCCACCCGCTGGCAGGTGTCGGACTGTCGCGGATTGCGTTCGTGGAAGAGCTCCACGTCCGCCCTCATCAGCTTCTGGTCGTAACGTTCGACCTTGCTCAGCTTGTCAGCGACATGCTCTCGATAATGGTCGGGAACCTCTACGTTGCGGCCCTTGACGACAATGTCCACTCGTGACCTCCCCCAACGTGTTTACATGCGGGCGCCGAACCGCGGCGCGTCGTGTTGCTCAGGGAAAACGCCGCGTGACTGCCACCGACGCGGCCTACGGGGATGAGACGACTCCTTTCCGGTGCGGCGAACGAGGCCCTGTCGGCGCTCCGGTGGCGGGTAAGCCGGTCCGCTTACCCTCGTCACCTAGACGCTAACCCGCCTATGCCCGCCCGTCACCACACGTTTGGGATAACTGAGGGCTGACTTTCGCCTCTATCGGGAAACCGGAGACGGGGCCCTCAATTACCGGGAGATGTTCCGCGCAGTTGTGTCGCTGCCAGCACTGCGGCGCCCGTGACCTGCATGTCCGCCTCCTCAAGACGGCGTACCACCGCGGCCAGAGTGGCACCGGTGGTGACGATGTCATCCGTCACAACAAGCGTGCCTCTCATCCGGCCGCCGCGCCGAAGAACGCCGATTCGAGGACTGATTCGCAGCGAATTGACAGCGGAGATCAACCGACCGGCAGCGTCCAGCGACGTGGAGTCAGGGCGGGGCAGGGCCCGCAACGGCTGCACGGTCGTCACGGTGTAACCGGCCGATCGCAGGCGGCGTTCCGCGTACCCGGTCAGCCGCGCCATGTGATCGCCGTGCCGCTCCCGGCGGGCGGCCGCGGTGGAGGGCACCGGGACGAGCACCACCGGGCGGTCGCGCGGCGCGACCGCCGCGACCGCGCCGGCCAGCAGGATGCCGAGCGGCCGGGCGAGCCGGTGGCGCTTCTTTTCCTTGTACGCGAGCAGCGCGCCCCGCAACGGCCCGGCGTACGGGCCGACGGTCACACACGCCGGAAAGCCGGCCGGGGACGGGGTCGGTGCGGTGAAATGGGGCCGCAACGCCTCCAGAGCCGCCACACAGTCGGTACAGGTGCCGTAGGTCAGCCGGACCCGTTCCGCGCCGCACCCCGCGCACGCGCCCGGCAGGACCAGGTCGGCCAGTTCGCCGAGGAGCGCCGCGACCATCTCAGCTCAGGAAGAACGGCGCGGTCGGAATCTTGCCGGCCGGCGGCTGGGCGGGCGGCCGGGCCAGGTTGTTCACGCCGATCTGGGTCGCGTTCAGGAGCACGTCGTAGGCCGCTGTGCCGATGGTGAACGACACCGCGGCCGACTGGTACTCGTCCGACTGCGGATTCGTCGGGTACGCCGTCAGGTAGTCGACCACGCCGTTGCCGATGTCCAGCGGGCGCGGCCCCTGCCGGGCACCGTCGATCGACACCTGGATGATCGAGACCCGGCCCCGGCGGGCGCCGGCCACGTTCAGCCAGCTCTCGCTGCTGAAGGCGACCGCGGTGATGTTGTCCAGCGGCGGGTGGAGCTGCTCCGGGTCGCTGAGCGCGACGCCGTCACCGGTGATCGTGAGGACCGCCCGGTAGAGCCGGCCGCCGACCACGAGCGCCACCCGGCGCCCGTCCGGCGCCACCGACACCGCGCTGATCTTCCCGCTTCCGCCGGGCAGCGGCACCGGCTGGGCCTTGCCACCGCGCGCGCCGAAGCTGTACAGGCGGCCGTTCGCGATGATCAGACCCACCGCGCCCTCGGTCTCGCCGTCCGGGGTTATCGCCCACACCGGGTGCCCTCGCCCGGCCGGCAGACCGGAGACCACCTGCAACTCGGCCGGCTGGCCGAACGGCGCGGCGCCCACCCGCAGCGCCTCGCTCCTGCCCACTCCGCTGACCACGGCCGCGTAGGTGTGGGTCGTCGAGGTGTCCAGCGCCGCGGTCCGGACGTCCTTGTTGGCCTCGGCCGGGATCGCCGGGATCGGCTCCTCGTCGTTCGTCGACTCGGACACGCGGGCGATCTTGCCGTCGTACACCACGAACCGCTCCGGGCGCGAGGCCAGCCGGTTCGCCAGATTGCTGGAGTAGTACTCCGGCCCCGTGAACTCCACCGCCTCCTCGTGGCCGATCTTGAGTTCGAGGTACTGCGGAAGCACCCGCCGCAGCGACCACTGGAGCTGACGGCGCAGCCGATCCAGCGCCTCCGCGGCGCCCTTGGCCGGCACCGCCTGTGCGTTCAGGTTGATCTGCAACCGGCCGCCGTCGATGGCGGGCACCTTGCCCTCGGCGGCGGTGCCTTCCGGAAGCACCTCGACCGCGTTCCGCAGCCACGGCGCCGGGCCGCCGATCAGCCAGTTGAGGATCGTGTTGGGCTCCTGCTCCCTGGGCAGGTTGCGCGGCATGTACCGGACGTCCGGGACCAGAGCGGTGCGCTCGGTGTTCCAGAAGTAGATCGTCCGCTCCTCGTACTTCTCCGCCAGCGCGGTGTCGCTGAGCAGGAGGAAGTTCGGCGCGTCGGCGATGAAGAGCCCGGGTTCACCGGCCACCTCGGCCACCGTGATGTCGTAATTGCTGCGCAGCGGCTCGGCGGCCGGCTCCAGCACGCCGTTCTTGCCCAGCGTGCCGATCAGCTCGTACGAGAGCTCCACCTTCTCCTGGCCCACGGTGACCGACGGCTCGTCGGTCAGCCGGATGACCCGCGGCTGGGGCGCCGGCTTGAACCGGTCGGCCAGCGACTGGGTCATGAAGCCCTTCACCCGCTCCGACGCGGTGTCGAAGTCGCCGGCCGCGGCCTCCAGGTAGTTGGCGATGAACTGGGTGCGGTCCTTCGTCGTCCCCCGGGTGGCCTCGGGCACCGGGGTGTCGTTGTCACCGGAGGAGACGCCGGTGGACGGCCCGGAACCGACCTCGGTGACCCCGGTCTCGTCCGGGATCCCGCACCCGCCGAGCAGCAGGACCACCACCGCCGTGACGGCGGGCAGGCGATGCCGCGTCATCAGCTCACCTCCGCCGGTTCGCCGGTCGCGGCGGGACGATCCCGCGGGATCAGCGGCAGCGGAGCCGCCACCAGCCGGTCCCCCGCCCGCACCGGCAGGGTCAGGCGGAACTGGGCGCCCTCACCGGGCGCGCCCCAGGCCTCCAGCCAGCCGCCGTGCAGCCGGGCGTCCTCCACGCTGATCGACAGCCCGAGACCGGTGCCGCCGGTCTGCCGGGCCCGGGACGGGTCCGCCCGCCAGAAGCGGTTGAAGACCAGTCGCTCCTCGCCGGGTTTCAACCCGATCCCGTAGTCACGAACAGTGATCGCCACAGCGGCCTCATCCGTCGCCACCGTGATCACCACCGGCTTGCCCTCGGCGTGCTCGATCGCGTTGCCGACCAGGTTGCGCAGCACCCGCTCGACCCGCCGCGGGTCGATCTCGGCGATCACCGGCGCCTCCGGCAGGCGCAGGTCCAGCTCGACGCCGGCCCGGTCGGCGAGGCCGGTGAGGCGCTCGGCGACCCGCTGCACGATCGGGAGCAGGTCGGTGTGCTCGGCGTCCAGCGCGGCGAACCCGGCGTCGAAACGGCTGATCTCGAGCAGGTCGGTGAGCAGGTCCTCGAACCGGTCCAGCTCGGCCTGGAGCAGCTCGGCGCTGCGCGCCACGGCGGGCTCGAACGAGTCCCGCTCCGAGAAGATCAGGTCGGCGGCCATCCGTACGGTCGTCAGCGGCGTCCGCAGCTCGTGCGAGACGTCCGAGGTGAACCGGCGTTGCAGTCGGGACATCTCCTCCAGCCGGACGATCTGCCGCTGAAGGTTGGCCGCCATCTGGTTGAACGCGGCCGCGAGCAGGGCCAGATCGTCCTCGCCGGTCACCTTCATCCGCTGGTCCAGCAGGCCCGCCGAGAGCCGCTGCGCGGTCCGCGCGGCCACCCGGACCGGATTCACCACCAGGCGGGTGACCAGGCCGGCCACCACGCCGAGCAGGAAGACGAGCGCGATGCCGGTGGCCAGCACCGTGGTCCGGATCTGGTTGGCGGTCCGGTCCTCGGTGGTGAGCGGAACCATGTAGTACAGCTCGACGTGACCGAACTTGGTCTGCACGGGCGAGCCGTACACCAGGTACTTGACGGTCTGCCCGTCGATTTCGGCGGTGCGGATCTGCTGCGCCACCGAACCGGACTCGGCCACCGCCCGGACCATCTCCGGGGTGACCAGCTGCCGGGTATCCACGTTCGGCAGCGTCACCGCACCCAGGTCCGGGTGGTTGGCCGCCCGGATGGAGATCACCGAACCGCCGTCCTCGGCCGGGTCACCGTCGAACAGGTCGTTGACCGTGGCCGCGATGGTGTTCGGCAGCTCCGGGTCGCGGGCCAGCGGGTGCACGGTCAACTGCTTGTACGCGTACGCCACCTTGCCGTTCAGCGACGAGGAGACCTCGTCCTTGGTCCTGCTCAGCAGGATCTCCGCGCTACGGTCCGCGATGAACCACCCGAACGTGCCGACCAGCAGGCTGGAGGCGACCAGGGTGAGCGAGACCACCCGGATCTGGAGCGACCGGCGCCAGGCGCGGCGGGCCGGCGCCGTGTAGTGCTGGAACCAGCGCACGAGCACACGCCAGTAGCGCCGCACCACCCGCAGGGTGCGGCGCACGGGCATGGGGAGCCAGGCCGGAGCACGCATCTCGCGGCAAGGTTAGCCGCTGGAAACCATCACCCGGTGCCCGCCTTGTAGCCGACCCCCCGGACCGTGAGGATGATTTCCGGTCGTTCCGGATCCGGCTCGATTTTCGCGCGCAGCCGCTGGACGTGCACGTTGACCAGACGGGTGTCGGCCGCGTGCCGGTAACCCCAGACCTGCTCCAGCAGCACCTCGCGGGTGAAGACCTGGCGCGGTTTGCGGGCGAGCGCCACCAGCAGGTCGAACTCCAGCGGAGTCAGCTTCACCTCGTCGCCGTCGCGGGACACGGTGTGTGCCGGCACGTCGATGGTGATCTGATTGCCGGGCGGCCCGATGGTGAGCATCTCCGGCGCGGCGTCCTCGCCCCGGCGCAGCCGGGCACGCATCCGCGCGACCAGCTCCTTGGGCTTGAACGGCTTGACCACGTAGTCGTCGGCACCGGACTCGAGCCCCAGCACGACGTCGACGGTGTCACTCTTGGCGGTCAGCATGACGATCGGGATCCCCGACTCGGCGCGAATCGCCCGCGCGACGTCTATCCCGCTCATCCCGGGCAACATCAGGTCCAGCAGGACGATGTCCGGACGATTCTCCCGGAAGGCGGCAAGGGCCCGCTCTCCGTCCGCCACGAACGATGGCAGGAAACCCTCACTGCGCAGCACGATGCCGAGCATCTCGGCCAACGCGGGATCGTCATCGACGACCAGTACCCGGGCTCTCATGCGGTCCAATATTGCACTGTCCTCCCGGTCCTCGCGCTACCTGGGGGTCGATCTTGCCCGGGAGCCTACTCGCAGGCATAGAAAAACGGGCGGTCCCGGACCGGGACCGCCCGTGGCGCGTGATCATGATTTATGCGCCGGGCCGGTCGAACTCCCCTGCTCGTACCCCGGCGATGAAGCCGGACCAGTCGCCGGTGCCGAAACTCAGCACCGGCCCCGTGACGTCCTTGGAGTCACGGACCAGCACCGCAGCCGGAACGTTCGCGACTTCGACGCAATGGCCGGCAGCGCCGCTGCGGCTACTCTTACGCCAGGTGAGCGTGGCGTCCTGCATGATCATCTCCTTCCGTGGAATGCCTCTCCATTGGACCCCACGGCGGGCGTTCATCGCCCCAGGTGATCCCTCGTCTCAGCGATGGCCGTTCGGCTCTCTTCTGGCGACAAGGCGCGTTCCAGCAGGTCATCGAAGGCGTCCTGGTACACGTCGATCTCCTCCGGCTTCACCCGGAAGAGGCCGCCGGTCAGCCCTTCGATGTGCACCACCGGGTTACGGGAACCGTCCGGGAACTCCAGCACCAGGAAGGACTCGATGAGCCCGGCGTGCGCTCCGGCCTGGAACGGCAGGATCAACAGCTCCACGCCGGGACGGTTGCTGGCCTCGTAGAGCCGGCTCAGCTGGCGGCGCTGCACCTCGCGGCCACCCACCTCACGCAACAGCACGCCCTCGTCGATGACCAGCCGAAGATCCGGCGGCGGATCGCGGGTCAGCACGGCCTGCCGGGCCATCCGCAACGCGAGCCGGCGCTGGATGGTGGAGGAGTCCTCGATGTCCGCGCCGGTCTCGATCACCGCACGTGCGTACTCATCGGTCTGGAGCAGGCCCGGCACCACCTGGGCCTCCCACTCGGAGATCCGCACCGCCTCGGCCTCCAGGGCGAGGTACTCGTCGTACGGATCAGGCACCGACGAACGGTACGGCGTCCACCAGGCCCGGGCCCGGCCGCGGCGAGCCAGCTCGCGCAGGCGGCTGCGGTCCTCCACGGAGACGCCGTAGAGCGTGAGCAACCGGTCCAGGTCGGACTCGCTGATCCCGGTGTGCGCCGTCTCGATCCGGCTCAGTTTCGACTCCGACCAGCCGAGGGCGGTCGCCACGTCGACAGCACGGCGCTCGCCGCGGAGCCGGCGCAGTTCTCCCCCGAGCTCACGGCGCGCTGTCGATGTCGGCCTCGCCACGGAGCCACCATAACGGCGGATCGATGGGGTGGTGCAACTTGCATAGAGGGCAATGCACTTGCAGCGCTCCGCCGCAGCGTGACGTAATGAGAAGGCGAAGGCCGGACCCGGTGGCGGCAACCGCCGGGGGAGAGCCCCCGCTCGGCGGGCGAGTGGGGGCTCCGGCACGTCAGTAGCGGTAGTGCTCCGGCTTGAACGGGCCCTCCACCGCCACACCCAGGTACTCCGCCTGCTCCTTGGTGAGCTCGGTCAGCTTCACGCCCAGCGCGTCCAGGTGCAGCCGGGCCACCTTCTCGTCCAGTTGCTTGGGCAGCACGTACACCCCGACGGGATACTCGTCGGTCTTGGTGAAGAGCTCGATCTGCGCGATCGTCTGGTTCGAGAAGCTGTTGCTCATCACGAACGACGGGTGCCCGGTCGCGTTGCCCAGGTTCAGCAGCCGGCCCTCGGAGAGCACGATGATCGAGTGCCCGTCGGCGAAGCGCCACTCGTCGACCTGCGGCTTGATGTTGATCCTGGTGACGTCCGGACGCTTCTGCAGGCCCGCCATGTCGATCTCGTTGTCGAAATGACCGATGTTTCCGACGATCGCCTGGTGCTTCATCCGCGCCATGTGCTCGTGGGTGATCACGTCGAAGCACCCGGTCGCGGTCACGAAGATGTCGGCGTACGAAACCACGTCGTCGATCGTGGCGACCTGGTAACCGTCCATCGCGGCCTGCAACGCGCAGATCGGGTCCACCTCGGTCACGATGACCCGGGCGCCCTGCCCGCGCAGCGACTCGGCGCAGCCCTTGCCGACGTCGCCGTACCCGAAGACGACCGCCACCTTGCCGCCGATCAGCACATCGGTGGCCCGGTTGATGCCGTCGATGAGCGAGTGCCGGCAGCCGTACTTGTTGTCGAACTTCGATTTGGTCACCGAGTCGTTCACGTTGATCGCCGGGAAGAGCAGCGTGCCGCTCTGCTGCATCTCGTACAGCCGGTGCACGCCGGTGGTGGTCTCCTCGGTGACCCCCTTGATCCCGGCCGCGGTCCGGGTCCAGCGCTTGTCGTCCTCCTTGAGACTGCGGGCCAGCAGCTTGAGAATGACCGCGTACTCCTCCGAGCCGGCCGTGTCCGGCGACGGCACCGCACCGGCCCGCTCGAACTCGGCGCCCTTGTGCACCAGCAGCGTGGCGTCACCACCGTCGTCGAGGATCATGTTGGGCGCCTCGCCGTCCGGCCAGAGCAGCACCTTCTCGGTGCACCACCAGTACTCGTCGAGGGTTTCGCCCTTCCACGCGTACACCGGCACACCTCGCGGCTCCTCCGGCGTACCGTCCCGGCCGACGACGATCGCCGCAGCGGCGTGGTCCTGCGTCGAGAAGATGTTGCAGGAGGCCCAGCGAACCTGCGCACCGAGCGCGGTCAGCGTCTCGATCAGGACCGCGGTCTGAATCGTCATGTGCAGCGACCCGGTGATCCGCGCACCCCGCAACGGCTGGCTCGCCCCGAACTCCTCCCGCAGCGCCATCAGGCCGGGCATCTCGTGCTCGGCCAGCTCGATCTCCTTGCGGCCGAACCCGGCGAGCGACAGGTCCGCGACCTTGAAGTCCCCCTCGGCGAGCGTCGTGGGACGGCTTGCCGGCTGCGTGCTGGTCATCCAAATCTCCCGAGTCTCGAGGGGGCAATTAATACATAAACACCATTTATTGTACGGACGACGCCGTCCCCGACAATCCGCCCCGTCCCGCGGTGGCACTAGCGCACGCTCACCGCCCACTCACCCACGGCGCCGCGCCCATCGGCCGGCAGGGGCCCGGCTATTCCTGGGCCGGAATAGCGAACGGGGCGACAGGTCGAAACCCGCCGCCCCGTTCATCCCCCCGGTTTGGTACCGCGCGCGTCCGTGGGACCCCCCGATCACCAATGACGCTGCGTGCTTCTAGATTCACACTCCGCACATGCCATGTCAAGGAATTTAGCGAAATTTCGGACTTTCTCTTGACGGACAGCAACCGCACCCGCCACTCACCACTCTCCCGCGCCCCCTCAACCCCACCCCCCACCACGCCCCCAGGGCCCTAGGCCCCCAGCACCAGCACGCACCAGCACCAGCACCAGCACCCTCAACGCACTCGCCCCAGCACCGCGCTGCATCCGACGCGCAGCGACCGCAGCATCTCGGCCGCAGCACAGCGCCCCGGTGCAGCTGCCGGAACCCCAGCAGGGCCCCAAGCCCTGTGGGCCAGCTGGCGCTGAAACATGTCACAAACACTCGGATCCCTGCCTGGCCCCAACCGAGATGCCGGCTGGCCCACGACCCAGACCACGCACGACGGCCGCTGGTGAGCCGTGCTTAAGCTCGGCGGGCGCGTTAAGGGCCTTGAGCCAACTGGCCCGGTGGGCTCAGCTGGCGCGTTGCGGACGCCGAGTTGGGTACGTGAGCGGCGGCCCAGGCCGGGCTGTGCGAGCCCGTGACGGCCAGCGGGAGCAGGGTGTGGGTTGAGGGTGAGTGGGTGCATGGGCCCGGCGGGCGCGCTGGGGCCTGAGTGGCACCCAGCGCGCGTGGTAGGGCGAGAACCCCGTAGCGGGGGTTGGGGAGGCGGAGACCGTACCGGAATCAGGCCGGAACGGCGGCTATGAAGATCGTGCCGGTGCCGGCTGCGGTGAGTGGGCCGGCGCTTGCCGGCGCGTAGGCGGCCTCGCCGGGTGCGACCGTGACCGGGATGCCGTGGTCTTCGCCCACATGGACGTCGCCGGCGGCGCCAAGGATGATGCGCGGGCCGGTGCCGGGCAGGCGGAGCGGGGGGCGGTTCTCGGCCAGGGTGATTCGGTAGAGCTCGAAGTCGGGCACCGGGACCTGCCAGGAGGTCACGCCGGGCTCGGTCTCGGCGCCGTGCAGCAGCGGGTCGTCGAGGACCTCGAAGCGCAGAACCTTGAGGAGTTCGGCGACGTCGACCCGTTTCGGGGTGAGGCCGCCGCGGAGGACGTTGTCGCTGGCGGCCATCAGTTCGACGCCGAGGCCGCGGAGGTAGGCGTGCAGGTTGCCGGCGGGCATCCAGATGGCCTCGCCGGGGGCGAGGCGGACCAGGTTGAGCAGGAGCGCGACCAGTACGCCGGGGTCGCCGGGGTAGTGGCCGGCGAGGTCGAGCGCGAGGCGGTACGAGTCGGTGTGCGGATGGTCGGCGGGGATGCGGCCGGCGGCGGTGACGACGTCCTCGATCAGGGCCTTGCGGTCGTCGGTTGGCCAGCTGAGCAGCAGCCGGACGGCTTCGGAGAGGTCGCCGGCGCGCAGCGTGGTGACTACCGGGGCCAGGCGGGGCAGGTCCAGCCCGGCGATCACGTCGGCGGTGACGGTGGGTGGGCGGAAGCCGCAGAGCGCCTCGAACGGGGTGAGCGCTACCAGCATCTCGGGCTTGTGGTTGGCGTCCGTGTAGTTCTTCGGGGCGTCCGGGTCGGCCTCCTGGCGGGCGAACGCCTCGCGGGCGTACGCCAGGTCGGGGTGCGCCTGGAGCGACAGCGGGGCGTCCGCGGCCAGGACCTTCATCAGGTACGGCAGCCGCGGGCCGAACGTCTCTGCGATCTCGCCGCCGAGCTGGCCCTGCGGGTCGCCGGCGATGAGGTCGGTGAGCTGGACCGGACCGTCCGGGCCCGGCACGGTGGACGGGTCACCGGGGTGCGCGCCGAGCCACAGCTCCGCCTCGGGCCCCTCGGTGGGGGCGGGACGGCCCTGCAGCTCGGCGATCGCGGTCCGGGATCCCCACGCGTACGGCCGGATCACACCGGTCAACGGATACACGGTCATACCCGGCAAAGTAGCAGCTACTGGATACCTTCCGGCATCGGGTTGGAGAGCTCTTTCATCTCGCTGATGGCCGGCACCGCCATCGGGTCGAGACCGTGTGCCAGAGCGAGGTACAGCGAGGCGAAGTCGGGCACCGCGACCAGGGAGGCGAGCCGCTCCAGCGTCGATCCGCCCTCGGCGGTGAGCACGTCGCAGCGGACGCCACGCTGGTCAGCGAGCGTCTGTACGGCGTCGGCGCGCCGCTCCTCCACGGCGACCGGCTCGTCCGCGTCGTCCTCCGGGTTGAGGCCGCCGTCACGCAGCACGACCAGCCGCAGCCGGGTCACGCTCTCGTCGGTCTCGTCCGGGTCGGCGAAGATGTCGCGCGACGACTCGGCGAGCCCGCCGAAGACGCCGTCGAGCAGTCCGACCCGGCCCCGGCCGGCCTCGCCGAGCGCTCCGGCCATCACCGGGTAGCGGGCGTTCGCCGCCAGCGTGTCGGCGAACCGCCGGGCGGCGACCGTGGCCAGCGGGGACGAGCCCCAGATGACCGGCACCGAACCGGCCAGGCCGAGCGCGAGTTCCTTGGCCGGGTTCACGAAGGAGTCGGCGGCGGGACGGCACCGTTCGGCGTCGTTGTCCAGCCGGGTGGCGGTCTCAGCGATGTCCGCCTCGGTCACCTTGACCAGGCCGAGCGCCCGGCCGGCGAGCAGCACCGGGATGGTGAGGCCCCACAGGGTGGCGCGGGCCGGGGCGCGGCGCGGCACGCCGATGAACGGGGCGCGCGCCCGCTCGGCCATCGCCTCCAGCTCGGAACCGGGGTTGCCGATCGCGACCAGGCGGGCGCCGCGCCGGGCCGCGGCCTCGGCGGCGGCGAGCGCCTCCGGGCTGCGGCCGGAAGCGGAGACCGCGATCACCACGTCGGCCGCTCCGACCCAGCCGGGCACGCCCGCGCTGCGGTGGCCGATGATCGGCACCGGGCAGCGCGGGCCCGCGACGGTGGACAGGATGCTGCCGGTCAGGCCGGCGGTGCCGATGCCGGCGACCACGACGGCGCGCGGGCGCCCCTCGTCGGCCAGCATGGACAGGTCGACCTCGGCGGCGAGCGCGGCCGACTCGCGTACCTGGGCGCCGGCCGAGGCGGTGGCCCGCAGCATGCCGCCCGGGTCGTTGCCGAGCATCGTTTTCTCGTCGTTGAGCAGCGACTCGTCGGCGACGCGATGGCCGTTGACGCCGACCGAGCCGTCCAGTGGGTTGACCATCACTTGCCCTCCTCATCCGACGAATCAGACGAATCAGACGAGCTGGACGAGGCCGCCGAGCTGGACGAATCAGCCGAGCTCGACGAATCAGCCGAGCTGGACGGATCAGGCGAGCCGGGCGCGGTGGACGGCTCGACCGCCTCGTCCAGCAGCAGGATCGGGATGTCGTCGCGGATCGGGAAGATCCGCCCGCACTCGGTGCAGGTCAGCGTCGCCGCGTCCGCGTCGTAGTCGAGGGGCGCGTGATGGGTGTCCGGGCAGGCCAGAATCTCCAGCAACTGCTGATCGAGCGCCACCGAGCTACTCCTTCATCGTGGTGCGAAGACAGGGTCGAGGCGATCCTATCCACGAACGATGGCGAGCACCTCGTCGCGCAGCGCCGCCATCCGCTCGGGATCCGGCGCCTCGACGTTCAGGCGCAGCAGCGGCTCGGTGTTGGAGGCACGCAGGTTGAACCAGGCACCCTCGCCGACCTGGAAGGTCATGCCGTCCAGCTCGTCGACCGAGGCGTCCGGGAACGCGGCGCGCACCTCTGCGATCTTGGCGGAGGCATTGGCCACCGTGGAGTTGATCTCACCGGAGGCGGAGTACCGCTCGTACTCGGCGGCGAACTCGGAGAGCGGCAGCGGCTGACTGCCGAACGCGGCGAGCACGTGCATCGCGGCGAGCATGCCGGTGTCGGCGAACCAGAAGTCGCGGAAGTAGTAGTGCGCCGAGTGCTCGCCGCCGAAGACCGCGTTGGTCTGCGCCATCTCCGCCTTGATGAAGGAGTGGCCGACCCGGCTGCGCACCGGCTTGCCGCCGTTCTCGATGATGATCTCCGGCACCGCGGCCGAGGTGATCAGGTTGTGGATGATCGTGCCACCCGGGAACTTGGCCAGCTCGCGGGCGGCCACCAGCGCGGTGATCGCCGACGGCGAGACCGGGTCGCCGTTCTCGTCCACCACGAAGCAGCGGTCGGCGTCGCCGTCGAAGGCGAGGCCGATGTCGGCGCCCTGCTCGCGTACGGCGTTCTGCAGGTCCACCAGGTTCTTCGGGTCCAGCGGGTTCGCCTCGTGGTTGGGGAACGAGCCGTCCAGCTCGAAGAAGAGCGGCACGATCTCCAGCGGCAGCGCGGGCAACACCTGGTCGCCGAGCACGGCCGGGACGGTGTAGCCGCCCATCCCGTTACCGGCGTCCACGATGACCTTGAGCGGGCGGATCCCGGAGAGGTCGACCAGCGACCGCAGGTGCTCGGCGTAGTCCTTGAGCAGGTCGCGCTGCTCCACCCGGGACACGCCGTCGGCCTCCGCGTTCAGGTCGGCGAGCAGCTCCTGGGCGCGCTGCCGGACGATGACCAGACCGCTGTCCTGCCCGACCGGGCGCGCGCCGGTCCGGCACAGCTTGATCCCGTTGTACTGGGCCGGGTTGTGGCTGGCCGTGAACATCGCCCCCGGCAGGTTCAGCGACCCGGACGCGTAGTACAGCTGGTCGGTGGACGCGAGTCCGATGTTGACGACCCCGGCACCGGCGGAGTTGACGCCCCGGGCGAACGCGGCGGCCAGGCCCGGCCCGGACTCGCGCATGTCGTGACCGATCACGATCCGGTCCGGTTCGTCGCCGGACTCGCGCAACATCTCGACGAACGCCGTACCGATCGCCCGGGCCACCGACTCGTTGAACTGGTCCGGAACGATCCCACGCACGTCGTACGCCTTGATGATCTGCGACAGATCAGCCACTTGCTCACTCCTCAGCCGAATACCTTTGGGCCGAGGGTATCGGAGCGATCACATGCGAATGGTTGCAACCGCGAGACGGCAGGCGTGGTCAGCTGCCCGAGTGGTCTCCGGCAGCCGATAACGCGGGGTCAGGCGGAGGGTGAGGGCGCATGCGGTGTCCAGATCGATCCGGTGTCCGACCGAGACGAAGACCGGTTTGACCCCGGCCCGGGTACGCAGCACCGCGCCGACCGTCTCGCCCGAGTCGATCAGCGGCGACCGGGCGCCCCGCTCCTCCCCCACCGGCTCGTACTCACCGACGAGGCGGGTCTTGCCGACCCCATAGGACGGCATGTCGGTGAGCACGCCGAGGTGCGCGGCGAGACCGAACCGGCGGGGATGGGCCAGCCCCTGCCCGTCGCAGACCAGCACGTCCGGGCGGACGGTCAGCCGGTCCAGCGCCTCCAGCAGGGCCGGCACCTCCCGGAAGGCGAACAAACCGGGGACGTACGGGAAAGCGGGGCGGCCCCGGACCACGGCGGTGTCGCGTACCGAGAGGTCGGCGGCGTCGAGGACGACCACGGCGGCGGCGAGCCGGTCGCCGTCGTAGGCGACGTCGAGACCGGCCACGGTGGCCGGGGACATCGGCCCGGGTGTGAGAACCACGCGGGAACGCAGGGTGTCCTGCACGGCAAGAGCTTCTTCTTCGGTACGCGGCCACGACTGCACCGCCTGAACATATGTTGTCTCCGCGCGTGACCCGGGTCACGATGGGTCTGGAGGTGCTGCCGGTGAACCCGTGGCTTGCCTTGACCCCCGGAGACGACCCCGCCGAGCGGATTCGTCAGGTGGGTCGTGCCCACGAGAGCTTTCTTTCCGGCGGCGGGCGCCCGGACCGGATGCGGACCGTGGTCGCCGACTCCTGGGCGCGGTCGGCCGCCTGGATCGGCGCCGACAACACCGCGCCCATCGACCTGGCCGACGCCGACCTGGACGCGTACCGCTCGGCGCATCCGCTGTCCCGGGTCATGCCGATCTTCCGGGACCTGCTCGGCGGCCTGGCCGAGGACGGCGACCACATCCTGGCGGTCTGCGACGCGCACGGCCGGCTGCTCTGGGTGGAGGGCCACGCCGCCACGCTGCGCGGTGCCGCCTCGATGAACTTCGTGCCGGGCGCCCGCTGGGACGAGGCGCACGCCGGCACCAACGCGCCGGGCACCGCGCTCGCCGTCGACCACGCGATCCAGATCTTCGCGACCGAGCACTTCAGCCGCCCGGTGCAGCGGTGGACCTGCGCGGCCGCCCCGATCCACGACCCGGCGACCGGCCGGCTGCTCGGTGCGATCGACGTGACCGGCGGGGACCACCTGGCCAACCCGCACAGCCTGGCGCTGGTCCGGGCCACGGCGCTGGCCGCGGAGGCGTACCTCGGCTCGGCACAGCCCGCGCGTGACCGCCCGGCTGCCGCGGCCCTCGGCCGGGACGAGGCCCTGCTCACCTTCGGCGGCAAGCGGCTGCGCCTCGGCCGCCGCCACTCCGAGCTGCTGGTCCTGCTCACCACGCACCCGGAGGGCCGCACCGGTGACCAGCTCGGCTTCGACCTGTACGGGGACGACGTCAACCCGGTGACGGTCCGCGCCGAGCTGTCCCGTCTGCGCCGCATCCTCGGCCCGGAGCTGCTCGACTCCCGGCCGTACCGGCTGCGCACCGAGGTCGAGGTGGACTTCGGCACGGTGGCCCGGCTGCTGGACTCGGGACGGGTGGCGGAGGCGCTGTCCGCGTACCCCGGGGTGTTGTTGCCCGCCTCGGACGCGCCCGGCGTGGTCCGCCTGCGCCGCCGCCTGGATGATCGGCTGCGTGCCGCCGTGCTCGCCGCAGGCGACCGGCGGCTGCTCCAGACCTGGCTCAACGGACCGCTCGGCACCGACGACCTGGAGATGTGGGAGGCCTACGCCGTGCTGGCCCCCACCGACCCGGTCGCCGCCCGCCGCGTCGCAGAGCTCCAGACCAGCTACGGATTGCGCCCGCCGGTGCCCTCGACACCGGCGTCAAAGGGCGCAATCCCAGCGAGCCGGAGGCGACGCCGGTAAGCACAGCAACGTCCGTGCAACGTTGACGTAACTAACGTCCGGCCTGACCCCCTAAGAAGTACGGAGGCAGGACCGTGACCATCTACACCCCGCCCGGTTCGGACGGCGCCATCGTCAGCTACCAGTCCCGCTACGACCACTACATCGGCGGTGAGTACGTCCCGCCGGCCAAGGGCCAGTACTTCGAGAACCCCTCCCCGGTCACCGGCCGGACGTTCACCGAGATCGCCCGGGGCACCGCCGAGGACGTCGAGAAGGCCCTCGACGCGGCACACGGCGCCGCTCCCGCGTGGGGCCGGACGTCGCCGACCGAGCGGTCCATCGTCCTCAACAAGATCGCCGACCGGATGGAGCAGAACCTCGAGAAGCTGGCCGTCGCGGAAGCCTGGGAGAACGGCAAGGCGGTACGCGAGACCCTGGCCGCCGACATCCCGCTCGCGATCGACCACTTCCGCTACTTCGCCGGCGTGATCCGGGCCCAGGAGGGCACCGCCGGAGAGCTCGACGAGGACACCGTCGCCTACCACTTCCACGAGCCGCTGGGCGTGGTCGCGCAGATCATCCCGTGGAACTTCCCGATCCTGATGGCCGTCTGGAAGCTCGCGCCCGCCCTGGCCGCCGGCAACGCCGTGGTGCTCAAGCCGGCCGAGCAGACCCCGGCCTCGATCCACTACCTGTTCTCGCTGATCGGCGACCTGATCCCGCCGGGCGTGGTGAACATCGTGAACGGCTTCGGCGTGGAGGCCGGCAAGCCGCTCGCCTCCTCGAACCGGGTCGCCAAGGTCGCCTTCACCGGCGAGACCACCACCGGCCGCCTGATCATGCAGTACGCCTCGGAGAACCTGATCCCGGTCACCCTGGAGCTCGGCGGCAAGAGCCCGAACATCTTCTTCGACGACGTCAGCCGCGCCGACGACGACTTCTACGACAAGGCCCTCGAGGGCTTCACGATGTTCGCGCTCAACCAGGGCGAGGTCTGCACCTGCCCGTCGCGCGCGCTGATCCAGCAGAGCCACTACTCCGACTTCCTGGCCGCCGCGGTGAAGCGGACCGAGAACCTGAAGCAGGGCAACCCGCTGGACACCGACACCCAGGTCGGCGCGCAGGCCTCCAACGACCAGCTGGAGAAGATCCTGTCGTACCTGGACATCGGCCGGCAGGAGGGCGCCCGCGCGCTGACCGGCGGCAGCCGCGCCGAGATGTCCGGCGATCTGTCCGGCGGCTACTACGTGCAGCCGACCATCTTCGAGGGCCGCAACTCGATGCGGATCTTCCAGGAGGAGATCTTCGGGCCGGTCGTGTCGGTGGCACCGTTCGCCGACTTCGACGACGCCATCAAGGTCGCCAACGACACCCTGTACGGCCTCGGCGCCGGCGTGTGGACCCGGGACATCAACCAGGCGTACCGGGCCGGGCGGGCGATCAAGGCGGGCCGGGTGTGGACGAACTGCTACCACCTCTACCCGGCACACGCCGCGTTCGGCGGGTACAAGCAGTCCGGCATCGGCCGGGAGAACCACCGGATGATGCTGGACCACTACCAGCAGACCAAGAACCTGCTGGTCAGCTACTCGCCCAAGGCCATGGGCTTCTTCTAGAGATGGCTACCCGAGTAGATGTCACTCCCGCGGCTGCCGACATGATGCGGCAGCTGCGGGAGCAGCACGGCCCACTGATGTTCCACCAGTCCGGCGGCTGCTGCGACGGCAGTTCGCCGATGTGCTATCTGGAGGGCGAGTTCCGCACCGGCAGCTCCGACGTCCTGCTGGAGTCTCTGGCGATCGAGGGGGTGCCGGAGCCGATCACCTTCTGGATGTCGGCGTCGCAGTTCGAACTCTGGAAGCACACGCATCTGACGGTGGACGTGGTCCCCGGGCGGGGCGCCGGCTTCTCGCTGGAGGCGCCGGAGGGCGTACGGTTCCTGATCCGCTCACGCCTGCTCACCGAGCGGGAGCTGGCCGAACTGGCCGGCTGAGCGATCGCGTTACCGGGCCGGCACGCGGGGGGCGTGCCGGCCCGGCAGCGTACGCCGTTAACCCCGGATTCGTGCCGTATTCGGTGTGAAAGACCCCAAGGGGACTAGCGGTTGAGCAGATTCCCAGGCATCGTCGGCACTTTGCCGTCGAACCTGGGGAGGATCTTGATGCGGCTGTCGCACACCCGAAAGGCACTCACGATCAGCGCGCTGCTGATCATGACCGGCCTTCTCGGCCAAGCGGCCGCGGCTCAGACCGCGAGTGCACTAGGGACCGAGCCATCGGCTCCGGCTCCGGTGACCACTCCGCCGCCCTCGGCACCCACCACGACACCGCCCTCATCGGCTCCCGCCACGAAGACACCACCGGCCAAGCCGACCAGCAAGCCCATCGAGAAGGCGATCGTCCAGAAGCGAAAGATCCGCACCGGCCCGGCCGGTAGCCACCTCACCACCGGCACCGACGGCGTGGCCCTGACCTTCGACGACGGGCCGGACCCGGACTACACACCGGTACTGCTGCGGATGCTCGCCAAGGAGAAGATCAAGGCGACCTTCTGCGTGGTCGGCACGCAGGCCAGGCGGCATCCCGATCTGGTCCGGGCGATCGCGAAGGCCGGGCACACGCTCTGCAACCACACCTGGAACCACGACCTCAAACTCGGCAAGAAGCCGGTCGCGAAGATCAAGTCCGACCTGGAGCGCACCAACGCCGCCATCCGCGCCGCCGTGCCGGACGCGAAGATCCCCTACTTCCGCGCGCCCGGCGGCCACTTCAACCAGCCGGTGGTCGTCACCGCGAAGAAGATGGGCATGACCTCCATCTACTGGAAGGTCGACCCGCGCGACTGGGAGCACCCGAAGGGCGAGTCTCCCGGCCAGCACCGCAAGAAGATCATCAAGATCGTTCAGCGGCACACCAGGCCGGGCTCGATCGTGCTTTCGCACGACTACGCACAGCCGGACACGATCGCCGCGTACCGCACGCTTCTGCCGTGGCTGCGGCAACGCTTCCGCCTGGTGGCACTCTGATTCGACGGTACGGGCTAAGCCGTCCACAACCACAGCTACACCTCCCGCCGGCGCCGGCGCGGCCTGGCTGCCCGCACCGGGCCGCAAAGGCGCCCGCCGGGAAACGGCAGGTGGCTGCGAGCCGCCGGGCACGGCTTGGCCTGCGCGGGGCTGCGTGCCCGCACGGCCGCGACAGGGCGGCGCGGGGCCGGCCCGCCGAGGTCGGTCAGTGGGTGGGCGGGATGACCCGGAGGTGGCCACGCCGGCCGGTCTGGTGACCGGGGCTGTGGTCGGTCTCGTCGGGGCGCGGCGGCACCGGACGGGCGGCCTCGCGGACGGCCTCGGCGAGCGCGACGAGGTCGTCGGTGGTGGGGGGTGGGGGCGCGAAGTCACCGTCGTGGCGGACCAGCTCCCAGCCTCGGGGGGCGGTGAGGCTACGGGCGTGCGGCTCGCACAGGTCGTAGGTGTGCGGTTCGGCGAAGGCCGCGAGGGGGCCCACCACGGCCGTCGAATCGCTGTAGACGTAGGTCAGGGTGGCGACCGCCTGTCGGGGACAGCCGTTCCGGGAGCAGCGCCGTGGTGACCTCACGGCGGCACGTTATCTCTCCATCGGCCGATCTGGGGGGCGTTACCCCGCGACACGCCGACCCCGGATGCATCACGATTCGGCCATGGCGGATCGACACGCCGCCCCGTTGGGGCGAATTAACGGCGCAGACACACGATGCGTACGGGCTGACCACGTATGGAGCCCGGGTGGGGATACGCTGGCCGCGTGACCACCAGCCCCGAGCGCCGCCGGACGGACCCGAAGGCGGCGCGTACCGCCGGACCGGGCCGTCCCACCCGGCGTGACCGGCACGGGCGGGGCCTTCGCGGCCGCCTCGTGCCGGCGACTGTGCCGCTGGCCCGTACCAAGGCGGAGATCTTCGACGACCTGGTGCTGGACACCGTCGAGAGCCTTGAGCGGCGGTATGCGAAGGAGTTGGCCGGCGTCGAGTTCGCGGTCGAGGACGTGCCACCCGAGCTGAACGTCTACGACTCGGACGTGCTCGAGGACGGCGAGGTGCCTCTGGCCCGGCTGCTGCCCGGCCGTCCGGGACGGCACGAGCTGCCGCCGCGGATCGTGCTCTACCGCCGCCCGCTGGAGTTCCGGGCGATGGATCGCGAGGACCTCGCCGACCTGGTGCACGACGTGATCATCGAGCAGGTGGCCAACCTGCTCGGCGTGGATCCGGACGAGCTCGCCTGAGCCGGCTCAGGCGACCCGCCGCTTCAACTTGCGACGCTCACGTTCGGACAGTCCACCCCAGATCCCGAATCGCTCGTCATGGCCCAGTGCGTACTCCAGACACTCGGCCTTGACCTCGCAGCGGCCGCAGATGCGCTTCGCCTCGCGCGTCGAGCCGCCTTTCTCCGGGAAAAACGCTTCCGGATCGGTCTGTGAACACAGCGCCCGTTCTTGCCACTCGGGCGCGTCCCCGAGCAGGTCTACCCCTTCAACCTGCGCTTCCATCGGCGTGCCTCCAAATTCCGCGTCGACGGTGAAGCCGACGCTGACCCCCCACGCACGCGGCGTGTTTCTGTGGGTTCGACGCGAATGTGCCACATCGTCCCCACAACCCCACCAAAATTACACGCGTGTAAGACGTGCGTCGTCAAGCCGAACCTGCTAAATGGGCCCGTTTCCCCGAAGCGTCGGCAACGCTTCACGGGTCCCGTTCCAGCCCTATCTCCCGTAGCCACCGGAAGGTAACGCCAGCCCGACACTTCGCGTCCAATTTAACCCGTTTTGTAATCAAGGGGCAGGGGGTCCCCCGTCTCGGGTCCGCCAAATGGATCACGCAACTCCCGGCGGGCACGTGTCCAGGCCCGCCGGGAGGTGTACAACGTGGTGCGTTCCGCCCTACCGCCGGCCGTACACCGTGGTGCGTTCGACCGCCGGACGTCCCGCGGACGCGGCCAGTTCCTTGAGCTCGGCCACGGTACGCGCGGACCCGTGCTCCGACCCGGCCATCCGGGAGATGGTCTCCTCCATCAGCGTGC
Source organism: Actinoplanes aureus (assembly GCF_015704865.1). Taxonomy (GTDB): domain Bacteria; phylum Actinomycetota; class Actinomycetes; order Mycobacteriales; family Micromonosporaceae; genus Actinoplanes; species Actinoplanes aureus. Next base: position 167,200 of record NZ_JADQTO010000007.1, read on the forward strand.
CGCCCAGGTCGTTGCAGCCGCTGTTGAGCATCGCCCGGGTGCCCTCGTCGCCGAGCTTCACCCAGGAGCACTGGATGTTGTCGATCCGGCCGTGCAGCAGAACCCGGGCCATCGCGTGGACCACCCGGTTCTCCCGCCACGTCGGACCCGGGCGGGCGATCCCGGCCAGGTAGATCGGGGCGTTGGTGTGCACGAACGGCAGCCCCACGAACTCGGTGAAACCACCGGTGACGTCCTGGATGCCGGCCAGCACCCGGAAGTGGCCGAGCCACTGCCGGGGGTGGTCGACGTGGCCGTACATCATGGTCGAGCTGGACCGGATGCCGACCTGGTGCGCCGTGGTGACCACCTCGACCCAGCTGGAGGTGGGCAGCTTGCCCTTGGTCAGCACCCAGCGCACGTCGTCGTCGAGGATCTCGGCCGCGGTGCCCGGGACGGTGCCCAGGCCGGCCGCCTTCAGCTCGGTGAGCCACTCCCGGATCGAGACACCGGCCTTGGCCGAGGCGGTGACGATCTCCATGGGCGAGTACGCGTGGACGTGCATCCCCGGCACCCGCTCCTTGACCGCGCGGACCAGATCGGCGTACGCGGTCACCGGCATCTTGGGGTCGATGCCGCCCTGCATGCACACCTCGGAGGCGCCGTCCCGCCACGCCTCCTCGGCCCGGTCCGCGACCTGCTCCACGGACAGCCGGTACGCGTCGGCGTCCTTCTCCCGCTGGGCGAAGGCGCAGAACCGGCAGCCCACGTAACAGACGTTCGAGAAGTTGATGTTGCGGTTCACCACGTACGTGATGTCGTCGCCGTTGACCGCCCGGCGCAGGTCGTCGGCGATCCGGGCGAGCTCGTCGAGGGCCGGGCCGTCGGCGTTGAACAAGGCCATCGCCTTGTCCTCGTTCTTCTCCAGCAGGAGCGCCCCCGGATCGTCGGCGGCCAGCTTGAGCGCCGCCACCACATCGGTGGGCATGGTCCGCGGCGCCTCCTTGACGTGCGCGGCCACCTCGTCCCAGTCGCCGTAGACGTCGTCGAAGTCGGACCGGCGGTCGCCGGTGCGGCCCTCGGTGTCGATGGCCGCGAACAGGTCGGTACGCCCGGAGCCGAAGGTCTCCTCCGGCTCCTGCCAGGGCAGCCCGGACGGGTTCACCGAGCGAGCCAGGCCGTCCGGACCGGCCAGCGCGGCGACGTGGGCGGCCAGCCGCGGGTCCAGCCAGCCCTCCTCGGCCCGGCGGACGTACTCCGGATAGATGGTGAGCCGCTCTCGCAGCTCGAATCCTTCCTTCGCCGATTTCTCGGCCAGGATGTCGATCTGCGGCCAGGGCCGCTCCGGGTTGACGTGGTCCGGGGTCACCGGCGAGACGCCGCCCCAGTCGTCGATCCCGGCCCGCAGCAGCAGCGCGAACTCGTCGTCGATCAGGTTGGGCGGGGCCTGGATCCGGGCCCGGGGTCCCATGATGACGCGGGCCACGGCCACCGTCGCCGCCAGCTCACGCAACTCCGCGTCCGGCATCCCGCGCATCGCCGTGTCCGGCTTGGCGCGGAAGTTCTGGATGATGACCTCTTGGATGTGCCCGTACTCGCGGGCCGCCCGGCGGATCGCGAACAGCGAGTCCACCCGCTCCGGAACGGTCTCGCCGATGCCGATCAGGATGCCGGTGGTGAACGGGACGCCGACCCGGCCGGCGTCGTCGAGCACCCGCAGCCGGACGGCGGGCTCCTTGTCCGGCGAGCCGTAGTGCGGGCCGCTCTTCTCCGACCACAGCCGGGTCGCGGTGGTCTCCAGCATCATCCCCATGCTCGGCGCGACCGGCTTGAGCCGCTGCAGATCGGCCCAGCTCAGCACGCCCGGGTTGAGGTGCGGGAGCAGGCCGGTCTCCTCGAGCACGGCGATGGCGCAGGCTCGCACGTAGTCGAGGGTCGAGTCGTACCCCCGCTCGTCCAGCCACTGCCGGGCCGCCGGCCAACGATCCTCCGGCCGGTCGCCGAGCGTGAAGAGCGCCTCCTTGCAGCCCTGTGCCGCACCCTGCCGGGCGATCTCCAGGACCTCGTCGCGTTCCAGGAACGCCGCCGGCAGCCGATGCGGCACGGTGGCGAAGGTGCAGTAGTGACACCGGTCCCGGCAGAGCCGGGTCAGCGGGATGAAGACCTTGCGGGAGTACGTGACGACGCCGGGCCGGCCGGCCTCCCGCAGACCCGCGTCCCGGACGCCGCCGGCGATGGCCAGCAGTTCCTCGAACTGGTCTCCGGTGGCCGCGAGCAGCGCGGTCGCCTCGTCGATGTCGATCGCTTTGCCGTCGGCGGCACGGCGCAGTGCGCGGCGGATGCTTGCCTGGGTCGGTACCGGTTCAACGTTGACCTCTACCACGCAAAGCAGCCTAGGCCGGATTCGTTTCCTGTGCCCCCGTGGTTTCCGGGCACGGGCAGTGTCGTGAGACACCATCACCCGTGCCCGGGCGGCTGACTCACTGTCGCGGCGGGTCCTCGTCGGCGGGTCCGAACCCCGGCCGGTTGTCCGGAAGCTTCTCGGTCAGATCCTCCGCCTTCGGCACGACCTGGGTCGGCTCGGAGAACGGCGGGACCGGCACGCCCGATGCCGGTGCACCCGAGGACGGCGGCGGGTTGCCCACCGGCGGCGTCGCGACCGGCGGCTGGTTCCAGGTCGGCTGGCCGCCGGGCGGGGGCTGCGCACCCGGATGCGGCTGACCGTAACCGGGGGCCGGGTGGCCCGGCTGCGGTCCGTAACCGGGCTGCGGCGCGCCGAACTGCTGCTGCTGCTGCTGCGGTGGCTGGGCGAACGGCGGCTGCCCGGGCGGGGCCTGGCCGTACGGCGGCTGGCCGTAGGGCTGCCCGTACGGGGGCTGACCGTATTGCGGCGGGCCGTACTGGGGCTGGCCGTAGACGCCGGGCTGCGGCCGAGCCGGCGGGTAGACGCCACGCCAGATCTGCACCACCGCGTACACCGCCAGCCCGAACACGGCCAGCCACGCCAACCGGGTCAGCAGCTCGGTGAAGGCGCCACCGGGGTCGTCCGTGGCGATGCCGCTGACCCCGAAGAGCACCCCGAACACCAGGCCGAAGAAGGCGACGACGCCGTACTCGATCAGCGCGGTCAGGACGATCAGCCGGGCCTTCGGGTGTACCGGCTTCACGCCCAGCGCGAGGAGCACCGCGGCGAGCGGGAAGAAGATGGTCACCAGGTTGACGAAGCTGCCGAAGCTGTAGCGGGTCCGGCCGAAGAAGTCGGTGCCGAACAGGTCGATGACGCCGGTGAAGAGCAGTACGGCCGGGAGACCGGCCAGGGCGTACACGGCGAGGTCACGCAACGGCCGGAGGTACTGGCCGATCGGCTTCTCGCCGGGCGGCGTGGGCTGCGGTGGAGTGGTCACGGTTACTCCCGGTGCGGTGAGCGAGGTCGGCCCAGAGTAAACCGATACCCACGAACGGGTGGCGTGACGCCGGTGCGCGAGGATGTGGGAATGCGGATCGTGGTCCTGACCGGGGGCATCGGCGGTGCCCGGTTCCTCCTCGGCGTGCGCGCGCACGCCCGCGCCATCGGCGCTGACGTAACTGCGGTGGTCAACGTCGGTGACGACGTGCGGATGCATGGCCTGCAGATCTGTCCCGACCTGGACAGCGTCATGTACACGCTGGGCGGCGCCGCCGACCCGGAGCGTGGCTGGGGCCGGGTCGGCGAGACCTGGGTCATCAAGGAGGAACTGGCGAAGTACGGCGTCGAGCCGTCCTGGTTCGGCCTGGGCGACAAGGACACCGCCACCCATCTGGTACGCACGACGATGCTGAACGCCGGTTACCCGCTCTCCGCGGTCACCGCCGCCCTGTGTGAGCGATGGCAGCCCGGCATCACGATGCTGCCCGCCACCGACGACCGGCTGGAGACCCACGTGGTCGCGGACGTCGAGGGCGAGCGCAAGGCGATCCACTTCCAGGAGTGGTGGGTGCGTTACCGGGGCGAGGTGCCGACCCACCGGTTCGTCTTCGTGGGTGCGGAGTCCGCCAAGCCGGCCGCGGGTGTCCTCGACGCGATCGCGGGTGCTGACGTCGTCCTGGTCGCCCCCAGCAATCCGGTGGTCAGCATCGCGCCGATCCTCGCCGTACCCGCGCTGAAGGAGGCCGTCGCGAACGGCCCGGCGCCGGTCGTGGGGGTCTCGCCGATCATCGGCGGCGCGCCGGTGCGCGGCATGGCCGACAAGTGCCTGGCCACGCTCGAGATCGAGGTGAGCGCGGCGGGCGTCGGCCGGATGTACGGTCCCCGCGCCGACGGCGGCCTGCTGAACGGCTGGCTGGTCGACGAGTCGGACACCGGCGCCCAGGTGCCGGGCGTGACCACTCGCGCGGTGCCCCTCTGGATGACCGACGAGCAGGCCACCGCACGGATGGTCGCCGCGGCGCTGGAGCTGGGAGGAGTCCGGTGATCGACGGCCTGGAGATCCGTCCGGTCCGCGGCATCGGCGACGTCACGGCCGGTGACGACCTGGCCGAGCTGATCACCCGGGCCGCGCCGTGGCTGGCCGACGGTGACGTGCTGGTGGTGACCAGCAAGATCGTCTCGAAGGCGGAGGGCCGCCTGGTCGAGGTGCCGGCCGACGGCCCGGACCGCGAGGAGGCCCGGCAGCGCGCCCTGGCCGGCGAGACCGCCCGGGTGGTGGCCCGCCGCGGCCCCACCACGATCGTGCAGACCCACCACGGCTTCGTGATGGCCGCGGCCGGCATCGACGCCTCGAACGTCGACAAGACCCACCTGGTGCTGCTCCCGGCCGATCCGGACGCCTCGGCGCGGGCTCTGCGCGCCGACCTCCTGCGCCGGGGACTCGACGTGGCGGTCATCATCTCCGACACGATGGGCCGGGCCTGGCGCAACGGGCTCACCGACGTGGCGCTCGGCGCGGCCGGCATCGAGGCGTTCCGCGACCATCGGGGCGAGATCGATCCGTACGGGAACGAGCTGAGCCTGACCCAGATGGCCGTGATCGACGAGCTGTCCGCCGCCGCCGAGCTGGTCAAGGGCAAGCGTGACCGGGTGCCGGTCGCTGTCGTGCGCGGCTACCCGCGGTCGGCGGAGGGCTCCGGTGCGGCCGTCCTGGTCCGCGACTCGGAGAGTGACATGTTCAGCCTGGGCACGGCCGAAGCGCGCGCGTCCGGCCTGCGCGCGGCCGCCGGCCTGGGTGATCAGCGCGCGGCGAACGCCGATCCGGCAGCCGTGGAACGTGCTCTCGACACGGTCAGCGGCCTGCTCACCGCCGGAGTCACCCGACGGCCGGACGGCGTCCGGCTGACCCCGGCGGGCGACGGCCCGGCCGCCCTGATCCGGCTCGGCACCGATTCCCACCGGCTGCGGGCCGCCCTGGCCGCCGAGGGGGTACCCACTGTTGCCACGATCGACGACGATGGCACCACCCTGACCTTCGGAGATCCGTCGTGAGCAACGCCCTGTACGCGGACGCGGTACGCGTCCTGACCACCTGGACCGCGACCTCGGACGAGGCCGACCTGGCCCGCAAGCAGACCCTCGAGCTGCTGGCCGACGGCCCGGCCGCGATGACGCGTGCGCACCGCGCCGGTCATGTCACCGCGAGCGCCCTGGTGGTCGACGACGCCGGGCGGGTCCTGCTCTGCCTGCACGGCCGGCTCGGCATGTGGATGCAGCTGGGCGGTCACTGCGAGGCCGGCGACCGGACGCTCGCCGGCGCGGCGCTGCGCGAGGCGACCGAGGAGTCCGGCATCGCCGGGCTGACCGTCGACCCCGAGCCGATCGACGTGGACGTCCACGAGGTCCGCTGCGGCGCGGGCGAGGGGGCACCGGCCGAGCCTTCGGTCCACTTCGACGTGCGTTTCCTGGTCCGCAGCCCGGCCGGCGCAACCGAACAGATCAGCGCCGAGTCCGCGGACCTGGGCTGGTTCGCCCCCGGCACCCTGCCGAGTCCCCTGGCTTCCGGCACGGTCCGGCAGATCGCCCCGGCCCTGGCCCGTCTGGCATGACCCGCCGTCTTCTGAGCATCACCCTGCCCGCCGTGACGGTCCTGGCCGCGCTGGGCGCCTGCGCCCGTCCCGCCGACTCGGTGCCGGGATCCGCCGCCAACGCCGCGGCACCGCGGTACGAGCTCTGCGGCATCAGCGACGTGAGCGTCACGATCGCCGCGCAGCCGTCCACCGAGACGGCGCAGACCGCGCTGGTGACCCTCACCAACACCGGCACGGACACCTGCTCGGTCGACGGCTGGCTCAGCATCATGCTGGTGAACGTGGCGAACAACCAGGTGAAGGTGCCGACCATCCTGGTCGACCAGCCCGGCCCCGCGGCCGAGGTCCCGCTGGCCGGTGGCGAGTCGGCATACGCCGGCATCAAGTGGACCGCCTGCGCCAAGGGTGAGGCGAAATGCAGCGCCGGCAACGCCCTGCGTTACGACCTGGCGGTCGCCACCGTGGGCCTGCCCGCCGTCATGGAGGGCTTCCCCAAGAACCGGAAGCGCAACAACCTCACCATGCGGTCCCTGGAGATCGGGTCGCTCCAGGCGACCCGGACTGGTGTGACCGACTGGTGAACGGCCGGCGGGCGCGCGGCCCGCCGGCACCGCACCGATCAGATGTAGCCGTGGTGGCCGAGCTCCTTGAGCTCGTCGACCAGGTGCTTGACCTCCTGCGCCCGCTCCCGCGGGCAGATCAGCACCGCGTCCGGCGTATCCACGATGATCAGGTCGTGGACACCCAGGGCGGCCACCAGGCGACCCGAGTTCGGCAGCACGACCAGGCTCTTCGAGTCACGCAGCAGCACGGTGGGCTTCTCCACCTCGCCGTCCCGGCCGACCACGACGTTGCCCGCAGGGTCTGCGGTGAGCACCTCGCCGAGGGTGTGGAAGTCACCGACGTCGTTCCACCCGAAGTCGCCCGGGATGGTGCCGACCCGGCCGACCGCGGCCGCGCCCTCCATGACCGCGTAGTCCACCGAGATCCTCGGCAGGGTCGGCCAGACCTCGCCGAGGACCTCCTCGCGGCCCGCGGTCTCCCAGGCCTGGGCGATCCGGCTCACGCCGGCCGCCAGCTGCGGCTGCTGCCGGGCCAGCTCGGCGAGGAACGCGTCGACCCGCCACACGAACATGCCGGCGTTCCACAGGTAGTTGCCGGACTTCACGTAGCCCTCGGCCACGTCGTACGTCGGCTTCTCCTTGAACTCCTCGACCTTCAGCAGCGGGCCGTCGTCCACCGGGCCACCGCACTGGAGATAGCCGTAGCCGGTCTCCGGGCGGGTCGGGGTGATCCCGAGCGTCATCAGCAGGCCCTGCTCGGCACCGACCATCGCCTTGCGGATCACCTCGGCGAAGGCGGTCCGGTCGGCGATCAGGTGATCGGACGCGAACGAGCCCATGATCGCGTCCGGGTCGCGGCGGGCGATGACGGCGGCGGCGAGGGCGATCGCAGCACAGGAGTCACGCGGCGACGGCTCGACGAGCACGTTCTCCTCGGGCACCTGGCTGAGTTGCCGCGAGACCGCCGCGGCGTGCGCCACGCCGGTCACCACAAAGGTCCGTTCGGGGGAGGCCAGTGTGTCCAGCCGGTCCACCGTGGCCTGCAACAAGGAGGCCTCGGTGCCGGTCAGAGGGTGCAGAAATTTGGGATGACCGGCGCGGGACAGTGGCCAGAGACGGGTTCCGGTGCCCCCAGCCAGAACCACTCCGTACAGCACAGCCTGTTCGTCGCTCATGGGCGGCAAGTTTAGTTGATGATCAAGCCGCGACCCGGTTCCAAGTTGTCACATGAACCTCCGCGCTGGACGCCCAGGTGAACTCCTTGGCCCGGTCGAAACCCGCCTTCGCGAGGGTGCCCCGGCGCGGCTCGTCGTGCAGCAGATCGGCCAGATCCTCGGCGATCCGCTCCGGTGCCTCGGTGGTGTACGCCACCGCGTCACCGCCGACCTCGGGCAGCGAGAGCCGGGGCGTGGTGAGCACCGGGGTGCCACAGGCCATCGCCTCCAGGATCGGCAGGCCGAAGCCCTCCCCGAACGACGGGTAGCAGGCGACCAGCGAGCCGCCGAGGAAGCCGGGCAGATCCGCGTACCGCAGGTAGCCGGGGCGCAGCAGCCGCAGGTGTGAGGGCACCTCGGCGACCGCCCGGTCGATGTCGTCGTCGTGCCCCTGACCGCCGGCGAGCACCAGGGCCGGCGGGTGCGGCCAGTCGGCGACCGCCCGGGCCCAGCCACGGATCAGGTTGGGCACGTTCTTGCGCGGCTCCTTGGCGCCGAGGAAGGCGACGTAGCCGGAGTCACCGAGGCCGAGACGTGCCCGCACCCGGGCCTTCTCCTCCGCGGTGGGCATGTGGAAGGCCGACTGGTCCACGCCGTGATAGGCCACGTCGATCCGGGTCGGGTCGGCGTCGAGCAGGCGGATCAGCTCGTCCCGGGTGGCCTTGCTCGGCACGATGACCCGGCCGGCGCGGCGCAGCGACGTCTTGATCGCGCTGCGGAAGAACGTCCGCTTGGTGTTGTCGTAATGCTCCGGCTCGGTGAAGAACGTCGCGTCGTGCACCGTGACCGTAACCGGGCATCCGGCTCGCAGCGGGCAGGTGTAGAACGGCGAGTGCAGCACCTGCGCACCCACCTGCTGGGCGAGCAGCGGCAGGCCGGTCTGCTCCCAGGCGAGGCGGGCCGGCCGGTGCGCGATCGCGGCCGGACCGGGAAGCACCTCGGCCTCGGGGAGCATGCGGCGGTAACGCTCCGCGTCCGAGCGTTGAGTGACGACGGCTAGGTCGACGCGGTCCGGACTCAACTGCCCGAGGGCTCCGAGCAAACCGTCGACATATCTGCCGACGCCACCTCTGTCGGCGGGGACACTGGTGGCGTCGACCAGCACTCGCGGGGGGCGACCGGGGGTCACGAGGCATCTCCTTGGCGTCTCTGACGTACCGATGCTGCGGTGTAACTCTGACGTTGAAAGTCGCCAACGTCACCGTCGAGCGTACGCCTGGAACGCTTCGAGAAAGTGTCCGCGACACCGGCACATCGACGGCGTTCCGTAACCGTCACCCACGGTGATCCATCTATCGTGAGGCCGGTGAACAACACGATCCCGCAAGCGTTCGCGGCCGCGGTCCGGCGCGACCCGACCGCCCCGCTGCTGACCTGGTACGACGACGCCACCGGCGACCGCACCGAACTGTCCGGGGCGACTCTGGAGAACTGGGTCTCGAAAACCGCGAACCTGCTGGTCGACGGAATCGGCCTCGGGCACGGCGACACGGTCGGGTTGCTGCTGCCGCCGCACTGGCAGACCGCGGCGCTGCTGCTCGGCGTGTCGGCGGCCGGACTGGCGGCCGATCTGGGGCGGGAGGCGCAGCCGGTCCAGGCGCTCTTCACCACGCCGGACGACGTCGAGGCGGCGAGCGCCTGGAACACCATGGACCGGTACGCCACCGGGCTGCTCCCGCTGGCCATGCCGTTGCGTGACCTCCCCGAGGGGTACGCGGACTACGTGACCGAGGTCCGCAACCACGGCGACCACTACCGGGGCGCACCGGTCGCCCCCGCTGACCTCGCCGTGGCCGGCCCGTACGAGCTCAGCCAGGCCGATGCCATCGAGGCGGCCGAGGTACGGGCCGCCGAGCTGGGCATCAAGGCCGGCGACCGGGTGCTGATCGACACCGCCGCCTACCCGGACCCGGCCGACTGGCTGCTGGCGCCCCTGGTGGCCGGCGCGTCGATCGTCCTCTGCGCCCATCTGGACCGGGCCAAGCTGGAGGCCCGGTCCAGCACCGAGAAGGTGTCGGTGATCCTCGTCTAACCGCGCCGGCGGGCCAGGTCGGCGAAGGCGGTCAGCGACTCCGGGTTGGCCAGGGCACCGGTGGCCGCCGCCGACTCGACCGGGGTGCCGGTGAGGATCCGCTTCACCGGCACCTCCAGCTTCTTGCCGGAGAGGGTGCGCGGCAGTGCGCGTACCTGATAGGCGACGTCGGGCACGTGCCGCGGCGACAGCGCGCCACGCAGCTCCCGCGCGATCCGGCCGCGCAGCGCGTCGTCGAGCTCGGTCCCCTCGGTGAGCACCACGAACAGCAGCAGCTCACCGTTGGGATCGCCGGGCTTGTCCAGGTGGATCACCAGCGAGTCGACCACCTCCGGCAGGCTCTCCACCACCGAGTAGAACTCCGCGGTGCCGAGCCGTACGCCACCCCGGTTGAGCGTGGCGTCGGACCGGCCGGTGATCACGCAGGTGCCGTCCTCACCGATGGTGATCCAGTCCCCGTGCCGCCAGACACCCGGGTAGACGTCGAAATAGGCCTCCCGGAACCGGGTGCCGTCCGGATCGTTCCAGAAACCGACCGGCATGCTCGGCATCGGTGCGGTGATCACCAGCTCGCCGAGCTCCCCGATGACCGGCTTGCCGCCGCTGTCGAAGGCCTCGACGCGGGCGCCGAGGATCCGGCAGGCGATCACCCCGGCCCGGACCGGCAGCAGCGGGGAGCCGCCGACGAAACCGGTGCAGACGTCGGTGCCTCCGGAGAGGGAGAGCAGCTGGAGGTCCCGGCCGACCGCCTCGTACACCCAGGCGTAGCCCTCCGGCGGCAGTGGGGCGCCGGTCGAACCCACCCCCTTGAGCTGCTTGCGCGGGATGATCCCGGCCTTGCGGCAGGCCATCAGGAACGGCGCCGACGTACCGAAGTAGGTGATGCCCGCGGCGTCGACCAGATCCCAGAGGGCGTTGAGGTCCGGCCAGCCCGGATTGCCGTCGAACAGCACGATCGACGCGCCCACGGCCGGGCCGCTGGCCAGGTAGTTCCACATCATCCAGCCGGTGGTGGTGAACCAGAAGAAGCGGTCCTCCGGGCCGAGGTCGTGGTGCAGCGCCAGAACCTTGAGGTGCTCCAGCAGGATGCCGCCGTGGCCGTGCACGATCGGCTTGGGCAGGCCGGTGGTGCCGGAGCTGTAGAGCACGTAGAGCGGGTGATCGAACGGAACCGGCTCGAAGGCCATCGGCTCGTCGCCGCCGAGTTCACGCCAGTCGCCACCCTCGGGATCGAGGTATCCGATGGTGATGACGTGTTCGATCGACGGGATCGCCGCCTTGATCGCGGAGATCTCCTCGCGCCGGTCGATGTCCTTGTTCCCGTACCGGTAACCGTCGGTCGCGACGAGCACCTTCGGCTCGATCTGGCTCCACCGGTCGATCACACTGCGGGCGCCGAACTCCGGCGCGCAGGACGAGAAGATCGCGCCGAGGCTCGCCGTCGCGAGCATCAGCACGTACGTCTCCGGGATGTTCGGTGCGTAGGCGGCGACCCGGTCGCCCCTGCCGACCCCCCGGGCCACCAGCCCGGCACGGACGCGGCGGACCTGGTCACGCAGCTGCCGGGCGGTCAGGTGGACCGGCTCACGACTTTGCGAGTACGCGAGGACGACCGGCTCGTCATCCCCCCGCCCGGGCATCCGCAGAACATTCTCGGCGTAGTTCAACGTGGCACCGGGGAACCAGGTCGCCCCGGGCATGCCGGCGTCGCCGAGCACGGCCGTCGGCTGCTCGTGCGCCACCACTCCGAAGTAGTCCCAGATCGACTGCCAGAAGCCGGGCAGGTCGGTGACCGACCACTCCCACAGCGCCGGGTAATCGGCGAACGAGAGACCCCGTTCCCCCTCCAGCCATGCCAGATAGCGACCGATCCGGGTGTTCCGCCGCGCGTCCGCCGCGGGCTCCCAGAGCACTGTGCCGGACGTCACCTCGCCTGTCGTCATCACCACACCTTAACGGTGGATCAATCGGCCACCGGATGGTGCTCGGCGCGGGCCCGCTGGATGGCCGCGCGCCGGGCCAGCCGGTGGTCCCGGCGGATCCGAGCCTCGTTGAAACGCCGCAGGTCATCGGGGTCCTCGGGCAGCACCGGCGGCACCTGCCGGGGGTCGCCGGCCACGTCCACCCCGACGAAGACCAGGTACGCCGTCGCGACCTGGAGCGGCGTCGCACCGACCGCGTCCCAGCGCTCGGCGGCCAGCCTGACCCCGACCTCCATGGAGGTGTTACCGGTCCAGTTCACCTGCGCGTACGCGTGCACCAGGTCGCCCACCCGCACCGGCTCCAGAAAGAGGATCTCGTCGATCGCCGCGGTCACCGCGGTACCGCCGCTGTGCCGTGCCGCCGCGGCTCCGGCCACGTCGTCGACGAACTTCATCAGCACGCCGCCGTGCACGGTGCCGTAGAGATTGACGTCCACCGCAGTCATGATCCGGCTGAGGGTGACCCGCGAGTTCGCGGTCGGACGTCCGGGGAGCTGTTCTTCCATGGCCGGTACGTTACGGCGGTGTTCGCCGCACTTGCCGGACCCGGGTACCGTGCCGGATCATGCGCCACCTCAGGTCGATCCTCTATGCACTCGTGCTGGCCCCGGCGATCTGGGTACTGGCGGGCGTGGGCTTCACCCACGACCTGACCAGCCGCGGCCGGGAACTCTTCGCCGCCGAGTCGATCTCCGGCCTGCTGCTCCTGATCTTCGCCGGCATCCTCTACGCGATCCTCGCGTTCGCCCCGGTCTCCCCGGCCGGCCCGGTCCTCGCCGGTGCCGCCTTTCTGGCCGTGACCATCTGGGCGTGGAACTCGCCGGACGCGTATGCCGGGCTGTGGGCGCCGGAGGTCTCGAAAGCGGGATTCGACCTGAGCCGGCCCGGCTACGGCCTCGCCGCGCTGCTGGCCATCCCGCTGCTCGGCACCGCGCTCAGCGCCCGGCGCTGGGCCCGGTACGAACCGCCGGTCCTGCCGATCATCGGCGAGGTCGCGCGCTTCCGCGGCGCCGCCAAGGTGCCGGGTATCCCGGTCTCGATCGCCGAGACCACGGTGCTGCGGACCGGCCGCGCGGGCGAACCGGCCGTGCCGGTCGCGGCCGCGGGTTCGGCCGACGAGACGGTCGCCATGCCGACCGCATCCGCCCTGGCGGCCGCATCCGCCCTGCCGGACGACCGCACGGTCGCCATGCCGGCCGCGCCCGCCATGGCCGACGACCGCACGATCGCCACGCCCACCGCGCCCGCCATGCCCGACGACCGCACGATCGCCACGCCCACCGCGCCCACCGCGCCCGACGACCGCACGATCGCCATGCCGGCCGCGGACTCCGATGGCGCCTGGGATCCCACTATCGCGGTCCGGACTCCGGAAGCTGAGCCGACCACGGTCTTCGTCGTCTCGGATGACGAAACCACCGCTGTCGCCGCGCGCCCGGCGCCCTCGGGTTCGAAGGCTTCCCCCAATAATCCCGTTATTACCACCAATCCGGAAAAATCGCCCGGCGAGCCGGCAGAGGACTCCACCACCGTCCTCCCGTCGACGAAACCGGACGAGGCAACCACCCGCCTGCCGGAGCCCGCAGACGACGAAGAGACGCACCGGCTCACCAAGCCGATCGAACCCGCGACGATCGCCCAAGACGCCGTCGCGGCACCCCCGGCCAAGAGCGACGAACCGGCGAACCTACCTGAGGACCCCGCCACACCGCTCACGCTGCCGTCGCCGGCCGCCGCGAACGGCGACGAGCCGACCACCTACATCCCGGCCCAGCGCCACCCGTCACCCGCCGAAGCCTGAGCCCGGCGGACCGTTACTCGGTGCGGTCGCTCACGCCGCAGCCTGGCGCAGGCGGGCGGCGGCGAGCGCGGCCAGCACGACGGCGGCTTCCGGCACGCAGCGGTCGTCGAAGATCGCCTGCGGGGCGTGGTTCATCGGAGCGGTGGCCGGGTCGGTGCCCGGCGGGACCGCGCCGATCATCAGGTACGCGCCCGGCACCTGATCGAGCACGAAGGAGAAGTCCTCGGCACCGGTTACCGGGCGGGGCGCCTCGATCGCGCGCTCCGGCCCGACCAGCTCCCGCACGGTGGTCAGCGCGAACGCCGCCTCGACCGGGTCGTTCACGGTGACCGGGTAGTCGGCCTGGTAGTCGACCTCCACCCGTACCCCGTGCGCGTCGGCGATGCCCCGCACCACCCGCTCCACCCCGGCCTGGATCACCTGGTGCGTCTCCGGCGAGAAGGTCCGTACGGTGGCATGGAAGGTGCCGCTCTCCGGGATCACGTTGAACGCCGACCCGGCGTGGATCGAGCCGACGGTGATCACGGCCGGGTCGAACACGTCGGCGGTCCGGGTCACCATGGTCTGCAACGCGGTGACCATCTCGCACATCGCCGGCACCGGGTCGACCGCCAGGTGCGGTGAGGATCCGTGGCCGCCCTTGCCGTGCACGGTCACGGTCACCGAGTCGGATGCGGCCAGCATGGTGCCGGGCCGGGTGGCGACCACACCCAGCGGCAGCACGGCAGCGGCGGCGTGGATCGCGTACGCGGCGATCACCCGCTGACCGGCCGCGTCCAGCACACCCTCGTCGATCATCACCTTGGCCCCACGCTGGCCCTCCTCGCCGGGCTGGAACATGAAGACCACGTCCCCGGCGAGGTCCTCGCGGCGCCCGGCCAGCAGATGTGCGGCACCGACCAGCGCGCTGGTGTGGATGTCGTGCCCGCAGGCGTGCATCACACCGGGAATCGCCGAGGCGAAGTCCAGCCCGCTCTCCTCCTGGACGGGCAGGGCATCCATGTCACCGCGTAGCAGCACCGCCGGGCCGGGTCGCCCGCCGCGCAGCACCGCGGTGACCGAGGTGAGCGACGTGCCGGTGGTGATCTCCAGAGGAAGGCCGTCCAGCGCGGCGAGCACCTTGGCCTGGGTCAGCGGCAGGTCGAGCCCGAGCTCGGGTTCGCGGTGCAGCGCGTGCCGGAGGCTGATCAGGCGGTCGGCGTACGCAAGCACGTCATGAGAAGAGAACATGGCGGTATGGTCGCCCTCAACGAGCGCGACCACCAGTCCGGTCGGAGCCGGCGTCCGACGCTGCCGAAGGCGGGCTTGTGGCCCGCCTCCGGCAGTCGGACGGCTGACGGCCCCTACCCGATCAGCCGGAGGTAGTCCAGATTGAACCCTCCGGTTTCACAGTAAACCGTAAGAAGTTGATCCCCGGCAGGTAGCGAGACCGGTACCCGCACCGGCCGGTACGCACCCCAGCCGCCGGTATCCGGCACGGACACCGTGGCGAGCACCTGCCCGGCGGCGTCCCGGATCGAGATCGCGTCCGGCACCTCGGCACCGGATCCGGTTGCCACGCCCAGTTCCAGCTCGTATCCGCCGGCCGCGGCGAGGTCGAAGCGGTACTTCAGCCAGTTGCCGGGTGCGGTCCACCCGACGTTGCGGCCTCCGCTCGCCGCGGCGTTGCTCTCGACGAAGTTCGCTCCGCCCTCGGTCCAGCCGTGCTGCTCCGCGTACCCCTCGGCTTCCACGATCGCGCCCGGCGGCGCGCCATGCGGCCGGACCGTCACCTTGATGCGTGTCTCATCGTGCCGCTGCCCGTCGGTGACCGCGACCGTGAGATCGAGCTCGCCGGCGACGGTCGGGGTCATCGTGATGACGCCGGTCCGGGCATCGAGCCGGACACCGGCCGGCAGGTCGGTCGCGTAGTAGGAGAGCTGGTCGCGGTCCGCGTCGGTGGCGCTCAGCGGAATGCGCACGGTCGCGTACTGGTCGGCGACGACGCCGGAGACGCCGGCCAGCACCGGCGCACGGTTGTGCCGCGACGGCGGCTTGCGGTCCATCCAGCGATAGGTGGCGTACGCGTGAGCCGGCACCACCGTCCGGAAGGACCGGTCCCCGACCACCACCTCGACCGAGGTGTCCACCGCGTTGCCGTTGCCGAGCACCGCGACGTACTCGGCACCGTCCCGGAAGACCGCGTTGCCGACTCCGCCGTCCGTCGCGCTGGACTGCACGCGCACATGCCCGGGCCGCAGATACCGGGCGAACTGCCCGAGTTGGTACAGCTCGTCGCGTACCGTGAAGGTCTTGGTGTTGGTGTCCACCTTGACCATCCGGTTGGGCCACTTGCTGGTCCGCGCGACCTCGTCCCAGTCGACGTTGTTGTCCCGTTTGTCGGTCCAGTGCAGCGTGCCGCCGTCCTGGTCGGTGGCCTGCGCCCAGAGGATGTACGAGCTCGCGTCGAGCCGGAAGTCGGCCAGCACGGTCGCCGGTGACAGGTCACTGGTCTCGGTGAGGTGCACCGGCTTACCGGTCTCCGCATAGGCGTCTCGCATCACCCTCGGGTCACCCCAGTAGGGATGGAACGCGATTCCGTCGGCGGCCCGCTTCGTCGCCGGGTCCTCGAAGATCCGGTGGTAGTTCTTGGTCTCGGTGCTGTTCGGGTCGCGCCAGTCCCAGAAGTTGAAGTCGTGCACGTAAAGCTGTGTCCACAGGCCGGCCTTCCGCAGCTCCCGCTTGATCGCGACGGACAACTTCTTCTGTTGATCGATGCTGATGTCCATCGCCGGGTAGACGACATCCATGCCCGGCTCGTTCAGTAACGTCAACGCGTCAACATTGATGTGCTGACGTGCGTACGCCTGGATGAACTTGACGTAGTAGCGGGCGAACACGTCGATGCAGTCGTCCCGCAGCTTGCCTGCCTGGTAATACTCGGTGCTGCTGCCCGGCTTGAGGGCCACCTCGCCGAGGAACTTGTTGTTGGTCTTCATCCAGGCCGGCGCGCTCCACGCCGAAGCGAGGAACGTGGCCCTCGGGTTGTACTTCTGGATCAGTTTGATGGTGTCGACGATGTGCAGGTCGATGTCGCGCTGGATGGAGAAATACCTGAGGTCCCAGTCGTCGCTCACACCCGGCGGCAGCTCGTCGTAGGACCAGAACGGCCGGTGCTCGATCAGGTCCGGGCTGCCGATCGTGATCCGGAACCGGTCCAGCCCGGCGCCGGTACGCGGATCGACAAGCAGCCGGATCGCCCGCTCCCGTTCGGCCGGGGTGAGCTTCCACAGGTTGGAGACGCTTGTCTCGTCGATGGAGAACCCGATGCCGGTGTACTCCTGCCGGCTCCGGCTCGGGTCGATGACGACGGTGGCGTCCGCCGGTTTCGCGCCCTTGGTCAACCCGGTCCGCGGAAGATCCTGCCAATGCGCTCCGCCGCCCGAGTAGGTGCCGGTCACACTCGTCGAGTGCGCCGGCGTCCCGGTCAGCGAGGTCGCGGCGACGGCCGCCACCACCACCAGTGACTTGAGCAGCATCAGTTGAGCACCCATTTCTGGTTGGCACCGGTGGTGCAGGTCCAGATCTGCAGCCGGGTGGCGTCGGCGGAGCTGTTGCCGGTCACGTCCAGGCACTTGCCGGAGTACGCGTTGACCAGCCGCTGCGAGCCGTCGTACGTCCACCGCTGCGAGGTGTCGGCGTGGCAGTCCCAGAGGTGCGCGACGGTGCCGTCGGCGTTGCTCGGCCCGGCGATGTCGAGGCACTTGCCGAGCGAGCGCAGCGTGCCGTCACCGGCCCGGGTCCACTGCTGCGCGGCACTGCCGTTGCAGGCGTAGAGCTGGATCGCGGTGCCGTTGGCGGTGGCCGCTCCGGCGACGTCGACGCACTTGCCGGCCAGGCCGGTGATCGCGCCGGTCGGCTGCGGGGTGGAGGCTCCCGACCAGGTGAAGGTGGCGGTGGTACGGGCCGGCAGGTTGTACACGAAGGACTGTCCGGACCAGTTCACGCGAACGGACTGCGCGGACGTGCCGCCGTTGTGCGCGATCAGGGCCTTGGAGCCGTCCGGGTTGCGCCAGGCCACGTTCTGCACGGCGGTGTTGTTGGAGTCGATCCGGACCGCGCCCGGCTTGACGAACTTGGTGAGGTGCCCGGTCGTGTAGTACTCGACGGTGTAGTCGACCTGCCCGGCCCGGCTGCCGCCCTCCTGCACGGTGATCAGACCGGTGCAGGTGCCGCAACCGCCGTTGTGCGGTCCCATGTTCTGGTTGAGCGCCAGGCTCCACTTCACCAGGCTGCTGCTCCAGTTCCGGGCGTAGTTGACGATGTCGGCCAGGTCCTCGTTGTGCTGGTTGGCGATCCAGGTGCCGCCGGAGTGCTCGGTGCTGAACTGCTTCACTGACGGGTACTGGGTGTGCACCTGGGTACCGACCGCCGGGTCACCGAAGTAACCGTGCCAGGCGATGCCGCCGAAGAGCGGGTCGTTGCGTACGCCCGCGTCACCGAGGATGGCCGCGCCGAAGTTCGCGTAGTCGCCGTAGTTCCAGTCGTGGATCAGCACCTTCGTGGTGATGCCGGCCGCCCGGAACGCCGGGTAGACGAAGTTCTTGGTGAACTCGACCAGGCCGGACGGGTTCCAGCTCATGCCCGGGTAGTTCATCGCCGTCGGGTTGGACGCCTGGCAGCAGTTCGGCTCGTTCTGCACCGAGATGTAGTTGATCGGCACGCCCGCGGCCTGGTAGCTCTGGATGTACTTGACCAGGTACTGGGCGTACGTCGGGTAGTGCTCCCACTTGAGCCAGCCCATCTGGTCCATCCGGCCGTTGTCCTTCATCCAGCCGGGCGCGCTCCACGGCACGCCCTTCACCCGCAGCGCCGGATTCAGTTGCCTGGCCTGCTGGGTCAGCAGCCGGACATTGGTGTCATAGCCGTTGGTGTTGAAGTCGTTGAGGTCGCAACACGTGTCGTCGAGCGACACGTTGCCGGGCCGGGACAGGTCGGACGCGCCGATCGGGTTGCGGACGAACGACAGGCCGATGCCCTGGGTCGGGCTGAACAGCTTCTGCATCACGCTGTCCCGGGTCGCCGCACTGATCGGACCGCCCCGCAGCAGGTACGCGGTGGTGTCGGTGATCGACGCGCCACCGCCCTCGAAGGTCTGGTAGGTGACGCCCTCGTTGACGTTGATGGTCTGGTTCGCGGTGCCGCCGGCCGGACCGAACGCGATGTTGGCCTGCTGCTGCAGGCCGCGGGTCACGGTGCGGCCGCCACTGTCCGACGTGGTGGTCAGGTAGACGTTGACGGTCTCGCCGGCGGCGAGGGCGGGGGACGCGGGGGATGCCAGCACCGTGGCGCCGACAGCGGCGGCGACTAGCAATCTGAGGTACGACATTGGGGGACTCCCTGCTACGAGACGTAACAGGAAGGAAACCTGTATCAATTAAGAGCAGTCAATGAATTGCGGTTCCGGATTGCCGTGTTCCGGTTCCGGAACCATGAAACACGTCAAACAGCGCCGGATCAGGACCGTGCGGGCCCGGTCGAGTCGCGCACCACCAGCTCGGTGGCGAGCTCCACGTGCAGCGCCTCCAGATGGTGCCCGCCGAGCATCCGCAACAGCAGGTTGACCGCCATCCGGCCCATCTCGCCGAGCGGCTGCCGGACCGTGGTCAGCAGCGGGTGACACGCCTCGGCCAGCTCGATGTCGTCGAAGCCGGCCACCGACAGGTCGTCCGGCACCCGCAGCCCCCGCTCGGCCGCCGCACGCAGGGCACCGATCGCCATCTTGTCGTTGAACGCCACCAGCGCGGTCGGCCGGTCCGGCAGGTCCAGCAGCTCCGCCGCGGCCCGATGGCCGAGCTCGGTGGTGGGCTCGGCGACGAACCTGGTCAGCTCCGGCGCCTGGAGCACACCGGCGTCGGCGAGCGGCGACAGGTAGCCGGCGAACCGGTTCTCGCTGGCCAGCCAGTCACGCGGGCCACCGATGATGCCGATCCGGCGGTGCCCCAGCTCGATCAGGTGCGCGGTGAGCCGGCGGGCCCCGGCGAAGTGCGCCGCCGAGACGGCCGCCAGGTTGCGCGGCGGCGGGGTACGCGGATCGACCACCACGAACGGGAAACCCCGATCACGCAGCCGGACCAGCTCGGCACCCGGCTCGGGCGGCAGGATCAGCACCGCGCCGGCGACGTTGCGCCGGCCGGTCAGCCCGGGAAGCACCCGGTCCCGCTGGGCCGCCACCCCGGCGTTCAGGATCACCTCGAGGCCGTGCGGCTCGAGCGCCTCGGCGACCGCCGACACGATCAGTCCGAAGTAGTCGGTCAGCACGTACGGGCAGCGCACGAAGACGCCGGTGGCCCGCTCGGCCCGGCCACCGCGCCGCTGCGGCGCCTGCCGGCCCAGCGAACCCATCGCGCTGAGCACCCGGTCCCGGGTGTGCGGCGCGACGTTGGCCCGGCCGTTCAGCACCCGGGAAACCGTGGCGATCGACAGCCCGGTCTGCGCGGCCACGTCACGAACCGTGGCACGCCGCGCGCTTGTTTCATCGCCCTGTTTCATCGCCGCGAGCATAGACGCTGATACCTCGGTACTAGGGGTCATCTGGCTCCACGGATTGACGAACACCGCGCTTCCGCCGCCCTACCTTCGCTTCGCCTGGAACCGATCGAAGCGGAGGAACAGCGATGAATCGACTGTGGATCGTCCCGGCGCTGCTGCTCACCGCCCCGGCGTTGTGGCTGTTCGGCCCCACCCAGGCGGTCACTTCCACACCGCCACGGCACCAGGAGTGGCTGGCCGACGCGCGGCAGTTGCCCGACCCGGCCACCGCCACGGCCGAGCAGATCTCCGCCTGGTTCGCGAACCTGCCGGCGGCCGGAGCCGACGACCTCACCCGGCAGTACCCCGAGGTGATCGGCAACCTGGACGGCGTACCGGTTTCCCGGCGCTACGCGGCCAACGGCGACCCGGCCTGGACCGGCCGGCAGATCCTCGCCCTGGACCGGCGCGGCGACGGGCTGATCGCCGAGGTGCTGGGCGACCTCACCACCGCGAGCCGGGTGGCGATCCTCATCCCCGGTGTGGCGACCGAGCTGGCGAACTTCGACAGCGGCCTCGGCGGCGTGCGCCACCGGGCGCCCGCCTGGCAGGCGCGGCAACTGCACGATCGGATCCGCGAACTCGATCCGGGCGCGCCGGTCGCGGTGATCGCGTGGCTGGGCTACGACACCCCCGAGGGCGTACGCCGGGAGGCGATCCGCGAGGACCGGGCGGCGGCCGGGGCACTCGCCCTGGAACGGTTCGTCGCCGGTCTGGTGCGGGAGCGGCCGGACCGGCAGATCACCCTGATCGGGCACAGCTACGGGTCCATCGTGGCCGGTCGCGCCGCCTCCCACCTCGGACCGCAGGTCACCGACATCGTGGCGATCGGCAGTCCCGGGATGGGCGTACCGGACCGGGCGGCCCTCGACACCACGGCCCGGGTGTGGGCCGGCAGCGCACCGGACGACTGGACCCGGAGGATCCCCGGCATGCGCGTCTTCGGCATCGGTCACGGCCGCCTGCCGGTCGATCCGGAGTTCGGCGCTCTGCCACTCCCCTGCGCCGACACCACCGGCCACGACGGCTACTTCCAGCCCGGCACCGAGTCGCTGCGCGCGATGGCGGAGATCGCCCTCGGCCTGACCTCGAGGAGCACCACGTGAAGATCGACATGGACACGATCGTCGGCCTCTACTTCAAGCACGCGGACGCGCTGCGAGCCGCGCGGCGAGCGCAGGCGGCGCTGCTGGCCACGGAGTTCCGGATGCGGCCGCGCCTCGACGACGCCGAGGCGGAGATCTGCTATCTGCTGGTACGGGAGCTGCGGCCCGGCCGGGTGGTCGAGATCAGCGACGAGCGCGGCTGGTCGACGACCTGGCTGCTACGGGCGCTCGCCGACAACGGCTACGGCACCCTCGACACGTATACCGCCGCCGACCGGGCGGAGCGCCAGGTCCCCGCGGCGCTGGCCGGCCGCTGGCGGCTCCATCGCCGCGACGTACGCACCGCCGACGACCTCGCGCCGGACCACATCGGCTACCTGCTCATCGACGCCGTCCACACCACGTCGTTCGCACACTGGTACCGGCGTCACCTGCTGAACCGGCTCCGTCCCGGCACCCCGGTCGCCGTCCACGACGTGTTCCACCGCCCCGCGAACGCGTCCCGCGAAGGCCGGGTCGTGCTCGACTGGCTCGCCGCCGGCCACGCGCCGCACTTCACCGTCTCCGCAGCCGCCGCACCCCAGGAATATGCCGAGCTCACCGTCGCGAAACGCCTGCTCTCCCTGGGCGCAGTTGTCCACCGCCCGGCCCCCAACCCCATGCTGTTCTGCACCACCCCACGGCCCGCATTCGCCACCCCGCCGACCGCGATCTGAGCCGCGCGTCAGCCGGCGACCAGGCGGAGGGGCTCGCGTAGGCCGCGCAGGGCGACCGCTGTGGCGTCGTCGGCCGGCAGGTAGACGATGAGGCGCTGGTCGTCGTCGGCGGAGAAGTCCAGGGTTTCGTAGGCCAGCCGGAGTGGTCCGGCGGACGGGTGGTTCATCCGGAGCGCGCCGTTCGCCCTGGGCAGGCCGGGCACGCTGCCGAGCCGGCCGGTGAACTCCTCGCCCGCGGTCACGGTCAGCTCGTCGGCGAGCGTGGCCACGTGCGGGTCCGCCCGGAACGGTCCCTGCTTCAAGGCCGCCACCTGCTCGTCCGCCACGTGCCCCCAATCCGGGTAGGCGGTTCGTGCCCGCGGATCGCCGAAGACGTACCGGACCAGGTTGGGCGGGTCGCCGTCGAGCAGGCCGAGCGGCCGGGCCAGGCGGGCGAAGGCGGGCGTGTACGCCAGCACGTCACCGAGCTGGTTCACCAGCACGGCGGCCGCGGGTTCGAGCTGGTCGAGCAGGGCCCGCACGGTCGGCCGGACGGTCCGCGCCGGACCGGCCGCGCCGCGGCAGGTGAAGCCGGCGTCAGCGGATTTGGTCAGCCGGTGCAGGTGGACACGTTCGGCCGGGGTGAGCCGCAGGACGCCGGCGAGCGCGGAGAGCACCTGCGGCGACGGGCGGCGATCGCGGCCCTGCTCGAGCCGGATCAGGTACTCGACGCTCACCCCGGCGAGCGTGGCCACCTCGGAGCGGCGCAGTCCGGGCGTACGCCGCCGCGAACCGGGCGGGAGGCCGGCCTCGGCCGGAGTGATCGCCTCCCGGCGGGTACGCAGGAACAGGCCCAGCTCGTTGTCGCTCACCAGCCGACCGTAGCAACGGCGCGGGCGGTGAGGGTGGCCCCCGCACTACCACGCTGAGCGCGGCCTCCCCGGCGGGCGCCGCGCCGATCAGAGTCGACTCCGACGACAGCGAACCTGTGAAAGGCGGACGACATGACTCCGACCGTGATTGTGGTGGGCGGCGGGTACGGCGGCATCGCGGTGGCGAAGGCACTCGACGACGTCGCCGACGTCACCCTGGTGGAACCCCGGGAGACCTTCGTGCACAACGTCGCCGCGCTTCGCGCGACCGTCGATCCGGAATGGACCGACAAGATCTTCATTCGGTACGACGGCCTGCTGTCCCGCGGCCGGGTGGTCCGGGACCGGGCGGCCCGGGTGTCGGCGACCGAGGTCGAGCTGGCCTCCGGCGTACGCCTCCCAGCCGACTACGTCGTGCTGGCGACCGGCTCCTCCGCACCGTTCCCCGGAAAGATCGACTCTCTGGTACGGGACGACGCGGTCACCCGGCTGCACCGGACCCGTGACGCGCTGCTGCGCTCGTCGAAGGTGCTGCTGCTCGGAGCGGGCGCGATCGGCCTGGAGTTCGCCGGCGAGATCAAGGCGGCCTGGCCGGAGAAGTCGGTCACCCTGGTCGAAGCGGGCACCGATCTGCTCGGTGGACGGTTCCCCGGCGAGTTCCGGGCCGAATTGCGCCGGCAGTTGGACGCTCTGGGCGTACACCTGCTTCTCGGAACCTCGCTGCGTGCCCTGCCGGAACCGGACGCGGGCAGCTTGCGCCCGTTCACGGTGACCACCGCCGAGGGTGACGTTCTCGCCGCCGATCTCTGGTTTCCGTGCTTCGGTGCGGAGGTCCGCACCGATTATCTCGACGCCGGCCTGGCCGCCGCGCGGCAGCCGGACGGTCGGCTCGCGGTGACGTCGCAGCTGCGCCTGGCCGGGCAGGAGACGGTCTTCGCGGTCGGTGACGTGACCGCGGTGCCCGAACTCAAGCAGGCCCGGGCCGCGGGTGAGCACGCCGAGGTGGTGGCCGGCAACATCCGTGCGCTGATCGGGGGCGAGCCGGTGCGGCACGAGTACCGGCCGGCGCCGGACGCGATGCTGCTTCCGCTCGGCCCGGCCGCCGGCGCCGGTTACGCCCCGGAGTGGGGTCTGGTCGGCGCCGAGGCGACGGCCCAGTACAAGGGCACGTTCTTCCTGGACGACTACCGGGAGTTGCTGGGCGCCCGGGTCTCCGCGTGATCAACTAGCTCCCGGCCGGTCACGCGCCGCCGCACCATCCCGAACAGGGCGAGCGCGGCGAGAATGCCGGGACCCATGTGCACCGCCAGCACCCCGGCCAGGGCGGGACCACCCCAGTCGTCGCTGTAGGTGGACGGGTCGGTGACGTCGATGACGAACGGTTCGGCGACCGCTCGGGCGATGAGATAGAGCCCGAGGATCACCCCGAGCACCTTGAGTACGCCGATGGCGAATCGCTTCATAACTCGACGGTAGGAACGCCCCGTCCCGGCTGCATCGGGAAGATCCCGGATACCGCCCACCAGGGGTTTTCACAGTTCGAAGCGGCTGCCGACGGCGTTCGGGCGGAACGCGCCGGGCAGGCCGGCGGCTAGCGCCTGCTGCGCTTTCCACGACGTGCAGTGCGCCGGCACGAGCACGCCCGGCGCCTCGGCCGCCAGCGCCTCCACCGTCGCCGGGACGATCGCGCCGTCCCGCAGGTGGAGGCCGCCGAGAATGGCGTGGATCCGGTCGACGCCGGTGAGGCGCTGCGCGTACCGGACGATGTTGACGATCCCGGAATGTCCGCATCCGGTCAGCACGACCAGGCCACGGTCCCGGACGTGCAGCACCACCGCCTGGTCGTCGTGCACGACCTGGTCCGGCTGCCAGACACCGTCGCGCAGCGCCTGATGTGCCGGTGGCATCCCGGTCTCGAACGGCGTCGTCCGATCCACCTCGCCGGTCACCAGCAGCATCCCGTCGAGCAGGAAGGACGGCTGCCGGTCCTCCACCACGGCGAACCCGGCACCTTCGATCGCGGACCGGCTCGGGGTCGGCAGCTCCAGGGTCCGGTCCGGCGAGACGATCCGGCGGCGCAGCCAGAAGTCGGGGTGCAACAGCACCGGCAGGTTCGCCCGCCCGACCCGCTCCGCCAGGCCGTTCAGCCCCATCACGTGATCGAAGTGCCCGTGACTGAAAACGATCGCCTCGAACGAATCCGGCGCGATCCCCAGCCGGTCCAGGTTGCCGATCAGCCCGTCCGCGGTGACCCCGGTGTCGAAGAGCACCCGACGGCCGTTCACCTCGATCATCGCGGAGAAGCCGTGCTCGGCCCGGAGAAAATCGAAGCTCTGCTTCTCCAGCGCGAACTCGGCGGGAAGCACCGGCAGCGGGCCTGCCGATCCGCTCAGGCCCCAGCGCCGGACCAGCCCCTCGTCCGGGAGCAGCGCGTCCGACGAGTTGTCCATCAGGGTGGTGATGTGCACGCCGTCGACCGGCGCGAGGCCTATCTGCTGCACCTCTCGCAGGTTACGCCCACACTGGGTCGATGGACGCCTTCAGCCGCTTCGAACATGCCGGCTGGGCCGAGGCCGGCCGGGCCACCGGCTACGACCGTCTGCTCGCCCGGATCACCGCACGGGTGGTCGACCCGCTGCTCGACGCCGCCCGGGTCGGTGACGGCTCACGCGTACTCGATCTGGCCTGCGGCCCCGGCCAGGCAGCCGCCCGCGCCCTCGATCGCGGCGCCCGGCCCGTAGGGGTTGATCTGTCCGCCGCGATGATCGAGCTGGCCCGCGCCCGTCACCCGGCGATCGAGTTCCACCAGGCCGCAGCCGAGTCACTGCCGTTCCCCGCGGCGTCCTTCGACGCCGTGGTCGCCAACTTCCTGCTGCCCCACCTGGCCGACCCTTCGGTCGCCGCGGCCGAGGCCGCCCGGGTGCTGGCGTCCGGCGGCCGCCTCGCCCTGAGCGTGTGGGACCTGCCCTCACGCGCACGCTTCGTCGGCATCCTGCTGGATGCCATCACCGAGGCAGGCGCGTCGCCGCCGGCTGATCTCCCACCCGGCCAGCCATTCTTCCGGTACGCGGAACCGGACGCCATATTCGACTTGTTCCATTCCGCCGGTTTCACCGAGGTCTCGCTGACGACCGCGACGTTCGACCAGCAGCTCTCCTCAGTGGACGAACTCTGGCACGGCCTACTCGACGGCACGGTGCGCACGTCGGCGCTGGTGATGGCCCAGCCCGCACCGGTGCAGGCCGAGATCCGGGCGGCGTTCGAGCGGTTGGCCGCCCCCTATGACCTGTCGGTCCCGGTCGCGGCGGTGATCGCCGCCGGGGAACTGAGCAGCGGCCGCTGAAGCGCTCAGAGCGGCTGTGGCGGCCGCGCTCAACCGGTGCGCGGATCTCTGCGGCCACCTCGTCGTCGGTGAGTTGGCGCAGCATCCCGGGACGGACCCGGACGTCGAGTTCACCGTCCGGCTCGCGGGTAACAGTGGTTATCGCCTTCTCGCTGGTGGCGAACGAACAGGAGCGGAACGCAAGGAGGCCGTCCGGGACGCCAACGGCAGCGATCGTCCCCTCGCACGGTGCGCTCGCCACTCCCTGCCGTGCCGTCTCCGCCTCCGGCTCACCGACGGCGAACAGGTCGAGCTCACCGGTGAACCGCTGATTGCCGGAGACGAAAGAGATCCCGCAGATGGTGGAAGCCTCGTTCTCGTCCCGGTTCGGGTCAGCCTCGGTCACCGACCAAGAGCCTCCAGATTCGACCTGCATACGCGGAGCCAGGTCGGTGCACGTCGGCACCCAAGGCAGCCGGCTATCGGAGCGGCCGATCCACCACAGGACGCCCCCGGCGATGGTCACGATCACGGCGACTACGCCCAGTACCCGGGTTAGTTGCGAGCGTTTCACCGGAAGTCCCTACGGCGTCGTTCACCGGCTCTCGATTGAGCATCACCGTGCCCGGGCTGCGCTTCGAGCGCTCCCACGCCTGTCTTCATGACTCAACGTCGATGCTCTTGTTCAGGTTCACCCACTGTCGGCCGCGGACAGGCGATGCTGCGCGCAGCCGAGCACAGCAGGTAAGTGGCAGCCTCGTAAAACGACGGACCGGGGCTGCCCTCATCAGGGCAACCCCGGCCTCACCTGCAAAAACCGCTACTAACGTCAGCCCTTCAGCAGCTGCCGCGCCATCACGATGCGCTGGACCTGGTTCGTACCCTCGTAGATCTGGGTGATCTTGGCGTCGCGCATCATGCGCTCCACCGGGTAGTCGCGCGTGTAGCCATACCCACCGAGAACCTGGACCGCGTCGGTCGTGATCTCCATGGCCGCGTCGGACGCGAAGCACTTCGCCGCCGCGCCGAAGTAGGTCAGATCAGCGTCGCCGCGCTCGCTCTTGCCGGCCGCCACGTAGGTGAGCTGGCGGGCCGCCTCGAGCTTCATGCCCATGTCGGCGAGCATGAACTGCAGGCCCTGGAAGTCGGCGATCGGCTTGCCGAACTGCTTGCGCTCCTTGGCGTACGCCAGCGCGAAGTCGAGCGCGCCCTGGGCGATGCCGATGGCCTGCGCGGCGATGGTGACCCGGGTGTGGTCCAAGGTCTGCATGGCGGTGGCGAAGCCGGTGCCCTCGGCGCCGATGATCCGGTCGGCCGGGATGCGCACGTTGTCGAAGTAGACCTCGCGGGTGGGCGAGCCCTTGATGCCGAGCTTCTTCTCGGGGGCGCCGAAGCTGACGCCCTCGTCCGACTTCTCCACCACGAAGGCGGAGATGCCGCGGGAGCGGGCGGACGGGTCGGTGACCGCGAAGACCGTGTAGAACTCCGACACGCCGGCGTTGGTGATCCAGCGCTTCACGCCGTTGAGCACCCAGTGGTCGCCGTCGCGTACGGCCCGGGTGGTCATCGAGGCGGCGTCGGAGCCGGCTTCCGGCTCGGAGAGGCAGTAGGAGAACATCGCCTCGCCGGAGGCGACCTTCGACAGGTACTTGAGCTTCAGGTCCTCGGACCCGGACAGGATCAGCGGCATCGTGCCGAGCTTGTTGACCGCCGGGATCAGCGAGGAGGACGCGCAGGCCCGGGCGACCTCTTCGATCACGATCGCGGTGGCGAGGGCGTCCGCGCCGGCGCCGCCGTACTCCACCGGGATGTGCGGGGCGTGGAAGTCGGAGGAGCGGAGCGCGTCGTACGACGCCTTGGGGAACTCGCCGGTCTCGTCGGCCTCGGCGGCGTGCGGGGCTACCCGCGCGTCGCAGACCTCACGCACCGCGGCGCGGATGGTCTCGTGGTCCTCCGGAAGCCGGTAGACGTCGAAATCAGACATGCCCTGACCTTAACCTTCCCTAAGGGGGTCCCGCCGCTATGTTACCGGCGCGTAGCGTCCGCCTGGCAAGCACACCCACTGTGCCGAATATCGCCTCGTCACCACAGGCGTGTGAGGAAAAGTGCCGGGTTCGGGGCCGTTTCCACGGATCTCCACCCGGTTGAGACTGTTCTAATGAGGTGTCATAACGGCATGCTCGAACCACACAGAGCGGCCGGTGGGTCGAGGAGGTCCGGTGGCGCAGGCTGACGAGCCCGACTACGCAGACGAGCTGGCTCGTATTGACGCCTCCATCGCGTCGATGAAGATACGCGACATGCAGGCCGCCAAGGAGCGGACGCAGATCGCCGCCAAGATCCAGGCGGCGCAGTTCCAGCGTGACATCCTGGCCCACGCGCAGAAGTCCAAGGGTTCGAAGAGCCGCCGGACCACCGGTAAACGCAAGCCGCCGGAGGACTTCCCGCCGCCACCACCGCGCTCCGCCGAGCCGGCCGGCGCCGCCGATACGCCGCCGCCACCGCCCGAGACGGCACGCCGGCGGCCCACGGCACCGCCGCCGGACTGGGCCGAGCCCGGGTCCGCGCACACCGGCCCGCCGGGAGCCGCTTCCGACGGAGCCACGCTCCTGGTGGACGACCCGCCACCGACGGAGAGGGTCACGCCGCCCGGACCGCGCCGCCCGCCGCTGGCCACGATGGAGCACCCGCCCGAGGCGTCCAGCCAGTCGGTGCAGAACATCCTGCTCGCACTAGGCGCGCTGCTGCTCGGGGTGGCGGCCGTGGTCTTCGCCGGGGTTGCGGTCTCCAACCCGTTCGCTCGGACGATGATCCTGGCCCTGGCCACCGGCATCGCCCTGACGGTCGCCCCCGGGGTGGCTCGGCGTGGCCTGACCTCCACCGGTGAGACGATCGCCGCGGTCGGCCTGATCCTGCTCCCGATGACGCTGTACGCGCTGCACGGGAGCGCGCTCACCGGCGGACCGGACGTGCCGGTCTCCCTCTATCTCGGCGTCACCTTCGCGATCACGGCGGTGGCCGGCTTCGTCTACGCCGGGATGACCCGCCTCGCCGCGCCCCGGTACGCCACGGTCATCGCGACGCAACCGGTCGCGCCGCTTCTCGCGTACCCCATGATCCAAAGCCCGGCCGGCTGGGGCCTGGCCCTGACCACCGTGGCCGTGCTCGACCTGTTGCTGCTCACCACGGTGATCCGCAAGGGCCGGCTGGTGCCGCGCTGGCCGCTGGGGCGGCCGGTGGCCGCCGACCGGGTGTCGCTCGCGGAGGCGGACGCCGACGCCGAGCGGTTCGCGCGCCGCCCGGGTGCGCCCGATCCGGCGGACCCGGCGGCGTACGCCGCGGACGCCCCGCCCCGCCCGGAGTCGCGGCCGGAGGAACCCGATCTGATCATCCCGGGGCTGACCCGGCCGAAGCGCCGCTGGCTGCCCTCCCGGATCTTCCCCGGTCCGCGGCCGGACGGCGCGCCACCGGCCGGTTCGGCGCCGCTCGCGCCGCCGGCCACCCCGCCGTCCGCCGACTGGCTGCGCGAGCTGACCTTCGCCCTGCTCTGTCTGGCCAGCGCGGGCGCCCTGCTGTACTCCTCGGTGGCCCTGCTGCAAGCCGCGATCCCGGCTGACGCGCTGCGTTCCGGCCTGATCCTGGTGGCGGCCCCGGCCACCGCCGTGGCCGCGGCCCGGCTGCTGAAGCACCCGCTCGCCCTGAACGTCGCGGGTGGCGTGCTCACCCTGGCCCTGATCGGCGCGACCGCCCGGATCGCCGACGTGGTCTCCCCGCACTGGACGCTTGTCGCCTCCGCCGCGGTCGTCGCACTGACCGGCGCCGTCGTCGGGATGCTGGCCGAACCGGTGCGCCGCGGCCCGCAGTACGCGGCGACCGGCGCGCTCGCCCTGATCGGACTGGTCGTGGCCGTGGACGTGCTGCGGGCGGCGATCGCACCGGTCGCCGCGGCCCGCCCGGTCTGGGACGCCGACACCGCCGCCTACTCGCGGCAGCTGGCCGAGGCCGTCGGTCCGGAGGGCTGGCTGCTGGCGTTCAGCGCGCTGCTGCTGACCATCGCGGCCGCGCTGGCCCTGCCCACCGGGATCCGGCACGAGGGTGCGGTGGCGGGCATCGCGCTGACCGCCCTGGCCGTACCGGCGTCGTTGAGCCTGCCCTGGTCGGAGGCACCCTGGCCGCTCGTTCTGGCGTCCATCGGCCTGGGCGCGGCCGGCCTGTGGGCGGGCACCCGGCGGGTCGCGATCGCGCACGTCCTGGCCGCCGGAATCGTCGGCCTGTTCGGCGCCGGCGCCTCGCTGAGCGCCTCCTGGCTGACCGCGGCGGTGCTCACCGCGATCGCCGGCGCCGGCGTCATGGTGGCGATCGCGGCCCGGCAGATCCCGGTCCGGCTCTTCGCCTGGCTGGTCGGTGACTGGGCCTCCGGCGCCGCCGCGCTCGCGATCCCGGGCGCCGCGGTGACCGCCGCCCTGGCGATCTCGGACACCGGCGGTGGCCCACCGCCCACCTCGGGCTCCACCGTTCCCGCGCTGGCCGCCGGCTTCCTCGCCGTGGCCGGCACGCTCAGCTACGCGGCGGTCTTCCAGGTGGCCCACCGGGAGATCAGCCTGCCGCTGACCCTGGGCACCGGGCTGGGCGCGCTCTCGATGGCGTTCGCCGCGCTGTTCGCCCCCGGCGCGGCGGCACCCGACCTCTGGGTCGGCGCGCTGCTGCTGGGCGCCGCCGGCCTGCTCTTCTTCGCCAAGTCGATCGACGCCCGGGGCCGCAACGACCGGACGCTGGACGGGCCGGACATCGCCGCCGCGGCCGCCACCGTCGCGATCTGCGGCGCACTGGCCCGGGTCGCCGCCCTCGCCTTCCCGGACGCGCCGCTGGCCGTCGCCGGCGTGGTGGTGCTGCTGGTCGGCATGGGCGTCACCGTGCTCGAGGAGGACTTGCGGCGCGGACCGTCCCGGGGCCTGGCCGTCGCCGGCCTGGTGGTCGGCGTCATCGCCGGCTGGCAGGCGATCGAGGGCGGGCTACGGATCCTCTCCGCACCGGGCCCGCTCTGGGAAGCCAACCTGAGCGGATACGTCACCGACCCGCCGCCCGGTGCGTGGCAGGCACCGTTTGCCCTGGTGACGATCGCGATCACCGCCGCGATCGGGATGCCGAAGCCGTATTCGCACTACGCCTCGGCACTGGCCGCCGCGCTCGCCACGATCGGCACCCCGTGGGCGCTCGGCCTGCCCTGGTGGTCGCCGCTGCTGGTCGGTGGGGCGGTGGCGATCGCGTACGCGCTGGCCGCCGTCGCCGCCACGCAACCGGCACCGGCCCGGGCCCGGGCCGGCGTCGCCATCCTGGTGCTGCTGCACGCCACCGCCACCGGGCTGGTCCGTCCCTGGTCGACCGCGCTGGCCCTGTTCCTGGTGGTGATGCTCGGGTTGCTGGTGGCGGTGATGGCCCGGATCCCGGCCGGGCCGGCCGTCGGCACGCCCGAGGACCCGGCGCCGACCGTCGAGTTCGCCGCCGAGCCGGGTGAGCCGGGTGAGCCGCCGCTGCGTGTGCTGCCTCCGCACCGCGCCCAGCTGGGCGGCGCGGCCACCGCCTCGGTGCTTCTCGCCCTCCCCGGCGTCCTCGCCTCGCTCGCCGCCGACCAGGGGTACGGCATCCAGGTGATACTGACCGCCGCACTGGCCGGCTCCAGCCTCGGCCTGGCCCTGCTCGCCCGGGCCGGAAAGCACGTGCCGCAATACCTGCCGTGGGCGACGATCGGCCTGGTCCTGGGTGCCACCATCACGGCGCTCACGTCCGTGCCGACCGACTACCCCACCGCGCTGTACGCCGCCGCGGCCGCCCTCCTCGGGGTACTCGCCGAACTGTTGCGCGGCGCGGCACCGGCCCCCGTCCAGCGGATCGCCCCGATCGAATATCCGCCGCCGAGCCGGTACACCCGGCTGCGCCGCGGCGCGCTGCGCTCCAGCGGCCTGACCCGGGGCGGCTGGACCGAGCGCTGGCTGGCCGACCCGGCGACCGGGGCCGTGGCGATGGCGCTGATCCCGACCGTGCTGGCGCTCTTCTCCCTCGCGCCGGCTCTGCGGGCCGCGCTGGTCGACCCGCTCAAGCAGTTGCAGGCGATCTGGGAGGGTCCGGTCCCGGCCCTGGCGAACCCGCTGGCCGGCAACGTCGACGCGACGAGTGCGCTGGCGGCGGTGCTGCTCACCGGCGCCGCGGCGCTGGCGGCGATCGGGTTCGGCGGCAAGGCGTCCGAGGCCGTTCCGGTGGTCCTGCCGGGCATCGCGCTCACTCTGCTGATCACGCCGATCGCGCTGCACGCGCCGTTCCCCGCCGCGACCGGTGCGGCCCTGGTCGTCTTCACCATCACGATGCTCGGGCTGGCGCTCACCCCGCCGCCGGTGGCGACCCGCGCGCCGCTGCTGCGCGGCACGCGTACCGTCGTCTTCGCGATCGGCCTGCTCGCCGGCGGCGCCGGTCTGGCCGGCAGCCTGGCCCAGCAGCCGCTCACGCTCTTCACCCTGGGCAGCGCGGTCGGCGTCGGCCTGGTCGCCGCGCTCGGCGGCCGCACCCAGATGGCCCGCCTGCTCGGCTGGCTCTTCGCCGCCGTGATGGGGCAGATGTTCGTGCTGACCGGGGCGATCGCGGCCGGGCTGGACCGGCACTGGGCGGCGTTCGGTGTGCTCGCGGTCGGTGCCGCGCTGCTCTCCCTGGAGGCGGCGCTACCCCGGCTCGGCATGCCGCAGTACCGGGCCGAGGCGGTCACGGTCGAGTGGTGCGGGTACGCATCCGCGGTCATCGCCGGTGCGCTGGCCTTCGACTCGCTGCCCCACCTGGCCGCCCTGCTGGCCGCCTGGGGTGCCGTGCTCGGCCTGGCGGCGTCCCGGCCGGACCGGACCCCGAGCCAGCGGCGGACGCTGTTCTGGGTGGCGGTCGGGTTCGAGATCCTCGGCTGGTGGCTGTTCATCGCGCTGGCCGAGGTCGGGCTGCCGGAGGCGTACACGCTGCCGTTCGCGGCGCTGGCCCTCGCGGTCGGTGTCGTGGAGGCCCATCACCGGCCGGACTTGAGCAGCTGGGCGGCGTACGGGCCGGCGCTACTGGCCGCCTTCGTGCCCACCATGGGCATCGTGCTGGCCGGTAACGGCGGAGATCTGCGCGAGGTGTTGCTGCTGCTCGGCGGGGTGATCACCTTGATCATCGGGTCGCGGTCGCGGCAGCAGGCCCCGGTGGTGGTCGGCACGGTCGCCACCGTGGTGGCCGCGTTCCGGTTCGCGTTCACCCTGGGTGGGCCGTGGCTGATGCTGATCCCGATCGGCGTGATCCTGATGTTCCTGGGCGCCACAAGCGAAAGCCGGCGGCGGGCCCAGGAGCTGCGCAACGTGGTATCCCAGATGCGCTGACAACGCGGCTGGTGGCCCAACCGCAGTGCTGCCTCAGCGGAACTGAGGCAGCACTGGCGTTGGGCCAGGCCGCCAGAAGCGTGACCCTAGCCGAGCAGCTTCTCGCGCAGCGCCGCGTCCTTCTCGGCGACCAGCTTCTCCAGGCCGGACTGGAAGTCGGCCATCTTCTGGCGCAGCGCCGGGTCGGCCGCGCCGAGGATCCGGACCGCGAGCAGCCCGGCGTTACGCGCCCCGCCGATCGACACGGTCGCGACCGGCACGCCGGCCGGCATCTGCACGATGGAGAGCAGCGAGTCCATCCCGTCCAGGTGCTTGAGCGGCACCGGCACGCCGATCACCGGCAGCGGGGTCAGCGCGGCGACCATGCCCGGCAGGTGCGCCGCGCCGCCGGCCCCGGCGATGATCGTCCGGATGCCGCGGTCGGCCGCCGACTCGGCGTAGTCGACCATCTTGCGCACGGTGCGGTGCGCGGAGACGACTCCGACCTCGAACGGCACCTCGAACTCGGCGAGCGCGACCGCTGCGGCCTCCATGGTGGGCCAGTCCGAGTCGCTGCCCATGATGATGCCGACCTGCGGGGCCATCTACACGCCTTCCTGAAGCCACTTGGCGGCGCGCACGGCCCGCGCGCGCACCTCTTCCAACGAGTCGCCGAGCACGGTCACGTGCCCGATCTTGCGGCCCGGCCGCACCTGCTTGCCGTAGAGGTGCACGCGCGCACCCGGGTCCGAGGCGAAGAGGTGGTGCAGCCGCTCGTCGATCGAGATGCCGCCCGGCTCGCCACCGAGCACGTTCGCCATCACGACCACCGGCGCGGTCAGCGAGGTCGCACCCATCGGATAGTCCAGCACCGCCCGCAGATGCTGCTCGAACTGCGAGGTACGAGCGCCCTCGATGGTCCAGTGCCCGGAGTTGTGCGGGCGCATCGCCAGCTCGTTCACCACGATGCCGGCGTCGGTCTCGAACAGCTCGACGGCGAGCAGGCCGACCACACCGAGCGCGTTCGCCAGGTCGATGGCGAGCTGCTGCGCCTCGACGGCACGCTTCTCGGAGAGCCCCGGCGCGGGCGCGATCACCTCGACGCAGATCCCGTCCCGCTGCACGGTCTCCACCACCGGGTAGGCCGCGACCTGCCCGAACGGCGACCGCGCCACCAGGGCGGCGAGCTCCCGACGCAGCGGCACCTTCTCCTCGACGATCAGCGGGATGCCGGTCGACACGAGGTCCGCGGCGGCCTCCGGCGAGCCGACCATCCAGACGCCGCGTCCGTCGTACCCCCCTCGGGTCGCCTTGGCCACCACCGGCCAGGAGCCGCCCGCGAAGGCCTCGATCTCGGCCGCCTCGGTGATCCGCGCCCAGCGCGGCACCGGCGCGCCGAGCGCAGCCAGGCGCTCCCGCATCAGGCCCTTGTCCTGGGCGAAGACCAGCGCCTTCGACCCCGGGAAGATCTTCACGCCCTCCGCCTCGAGCGCTTCGATGTGCTCGGTGGGCACGTGCTCATGGTCGAAGGTGACCGCGTCGCACCCCTTCGCGAACTCACGCAGCGTAGCGAGATCGGTATGCGTCCCGATCGGAACATCGGCCGCGACCAGCGCGGCACTGTCGTCAGGCTTCTCACTGAGCACGCGCAGTGACTGGCCGAGAGAAATGGCGGCCTGGTGGGTCATCCGGGCCAGCTGGCCGCCGCCCACCATGCCGACTACGGGCAGACCGGTTCGGGTATCCATCGCCAGGCAAGCCTAGCGACGGGCAAGCTCTCCAGAAAATCAACCCCTTTCTGGTACGCCCACACCTCTCGCCAAAGCCGCCCCGTCCCCGCCCTGCGGGCGCTACCGCCGGCCGGTGGACCGCCCCCACAAGAGACGAAAATGTCGGTCGCCGCCAGTAGCATGGCCGGCATGAGCGCAGAGGCAATCGGCAGGTTGATGCCCGCCACCATCACGCTCGACGACCTTGCCGCCATGATCGAGGCGGACACGCACGGACATCGATACGAGACAAGCACCCTAGGAGTGCTCTCCGTGGTTCCGCCCCCCGACGGCAGGCACGCCAAGATCGCCACTCATTTGATGTCGTGGCTTCTCAAAGCAGGCTGGTCCGAAGATCAGCTCATGCAGGTGGCAGGCATCCGGATCCCAGGTCCGGCTGGAGACGCCGGGCGGATTCCTGATCTCACCGTCTGGTCGCGTGATCCAGGCGATGCGGTGTGGTATGACGCCGACGGCCTTCTTCTGGTCATCGAGATCATCTCTCCGGGATCAGAAGCGATAGATCAGGTCACCAAGGTCGCCGAATACGCGGCCGCCGGCATCCCGCTGTACTGGACCGTGGCCCGCGACGCCGCGAACACCGTGACGATGTATCGGCTCGCGAAAAACGTCTATGAGGTCACAGCCCAGATACCGCTCGCCTGGCTGCTGCGGACCCAGCCGAACGAGCATCTCCCGGCGGAGAGCTGATCAGGTCGCCAGCCTCGCGACCAGTTCCTCGCTGCCGGTGACCGGGCGCTCACAGACGAAACCGCGGCAGACGTAGGCGGTCGCGCGACCGTCGATCAGCGGACGATCCGCGAGCAGCGGCACGCCCGGCCGGTCCGGCTCACCGGCGACGATCACCGTGCCACCCGGCGCGTGCCGTAACGCTGCCGCCACCAGCGGATCAGCCGGATCGTTGGTGGCCACCGCGATCTCGAACGGACCGGTCAGCGCTGCCTCCGCGACCGCCGCCGAGTAACCGGCGAAGCGCGGATGCCCGCCGATCAGCGGCCCGAGCGTGGCCAGCGCCGCATCAGCCGCCTCCCGGTACGACGTCTCCCCGGTCAGCGCCGCATACCCGACCAGCGCCGCACAGATCGACGACGCACCCGACGGGGTGGCGTTGTCGGTCGGGTCAGCCGGACGGGTGAGCAGCTTCTCCGCGTCGTCCGCGGTGTCGTAGAACCCGCCCTCCCCGGTGCCGAAGTGCGCGAGCGCGACGTCCAGCAGCTGCCGAGCGAGCGTGAGCCAGCGCGGGTCCGCCGTGACCTGGTGGACCGCGAGGAACGCCTCGGCCACGCACCCGTAGTCGTCCAGCACCCCGACCGGCTCGCCCACCACGCCGTCCCGGGAGACCCGCCGCAGGCGGCCGTCGACCAGATGCCGGTCGGCCAGCACCTCGGCGAGCGTCACCGCCGCCTGACGAGTGGACGCCGACCCGGTGAGCACACCGTGCTCGGCCAGCGCCGTGATCGCCAGGCCGTTCCACGAGGCGACCACCTTGTCGTCGCGTGCCGGTTGCGGGCGGCCGGCCCGGACCGCGAGCAGACGCTGCCGGACGTCCTGCCAGCGGGCGATCAGCGCCGGGTCGGCGGCGTCGATGTCGCGGGCCAGCACCAGCACGCTCTTGCCGTGCTCGAACGTGCCGGCCGTGGTGACCCGGAACAGGTCCGCCGCCCACGTCCCGTCGTCCGCGCCGAGCGCTCCGACGAGTTCGGCGGGCGTCCACGCGTACGTCAGGCCCTCGACGCCTTCCGTGTCGGCGTCCAGGGCCGACGCCAGCCCGCCCTGCGGGGTACCGAGATCGCGCAGCAGGAACTGGGCGGTCTCGTCGGCGATCCGCCGGGCGAACGGGTCGTCGGTGAGCCGCCACAGCTGGGTGTAGACCCGCAGCAGCAGCGCGTTGTCGTAGAGCATCTTCTCGAAGTGCGGCACGGTCCACGTGCCGTCCACGGCGTACCGGGCGAAGCCGCCGGCCAGCTGGTCGTAGAGGCCACCACGGCCCATCTGCTCGCAGGTGTGCCGGACCATCTCCAGCGCCCGCGCGGACCCGGTCCGCTCGTGATGCCGCAGCAGGAAGAGCAGGTTCATGTGCGGCGGGAACTTCGGGGAGCCGCCGAACCCGCCGTACGTCTCGTCGTGCTCCTCGGCCAGGCCGTTCGCGGCGGCCTGGAGCAGCGCGGCGGAGATCGGCGCGGTCGGGCCGCCAACCAGCTGGGCACCGCCGACCGCCTGGACCACCGCGGCGCCCTGCTTGACCACATCGTCCCGCTGGTCCCGCCACGCCGTGGCGACCGAGTCCAGCAGCCTGGCGAAGTGCTGCTTCGGGAAGTAGGTGCCGCAGAAGAACGGGTCACCGTCCGGGGTGGCGAACACCGTCATCGGCCAGCCGCCCTGCCCGGTCA
This sequence comes from Actinoplanes aureus, assembly GCF_015704865.1. Taxonomy (GTDB): domain Bacteria; phylum Actinomycetota; class Actinomycetes; order Mycobacteriales; family Micromonosporaceae; genus Actinoplanes; species Actinoplanes aureus. Next base: position 204,880 of record NZ_JADQTO010000007.1, read on the forward strand.
TCGCCTGCGTCGCTGTCATGTAGACGGCGTCGACGTCGGGCCGCTCCTCCCGGTCCACCTTGATCGAGACGAAGCCGTCGTTCATCAACTTCGCCACGTCGTCGTCCTCGAAGGACTCGTGAGCCATCACGTGGCACCAGTGACAGGCCGCGTACCCCACCGAGATGATCACCGGGACGTCCCGGCGGCGAGCCTCCGCGAAGGCCTCGGGTGACCACTGCCACCAGTCGACCGGGTTGTCCCGGTGCTGTTGCAGGTACGGCGAGGTGGCTTCGGCGAGACGGTTGGCCATGCCCCCAACCCTCTCACGCCGGACGGCTATGGCCGGTCAGGAAGCGTCCTCCGCGCGCAGCGGGGTGACCTGCGATGCCGAGGACGTGGCGGCCAGCTGCGACAACGCCTGCACGATCTTGTCGGCCGGCATCGGCTTGCAGAAGTGGTAACCCTGCGCGGTGGGGCAGCCGAGCGCGATCAACGCGGCCCGCTGCTCCATCGTCTCGATGCCCTCGGCGACCACCCGTACGCCCAGCCGCGCGCCGAGCTCGACCGCACCGCGCACGACCGCACCTGCCGCAGCCGAGTCGATCATCTCGTCCACGAACGACCGGTCGATCTTGATCTCGTCCACCGGCATCCGGGTGACCGAGGCGAGCGACGAGAAGCCGGTGCCGAAGTCGTCGAGCGAGACCTGCACACCGGAGGAGCGCAGCCGGGCCAGCACCTCGTCGACGATCTCCTGCTCGCTCACCGCCACCGACTCGGTGATCTCCAGGACCAGGCGTGACGCGGGCGTACGATGCCGGCGCAGCGCCTCGGTGACCTGCGCCGGGAACGTCGGGTCGGTCAGGCTGCGTGCGGACACGTTCACAGAGACCGGCACATCGATGCCCTGCGCGTTCCAACTGGCCGCGGCGGCCAGCGCCAGATCGAGGACCCGCCGGGTGAACGGGATGAGCAGTTCGCTGCGCTCCACCGCGGGCAGGAAGTCGCCCGGCGAGAGCTGTCCCCGCCGCGGGTGCCGCCAGCGGACCAGCGCCTCCACCCCGGTCGGCACCGAGGTGATCAGGTCGACCGCCGGTTGCAGGTGCAGCACGATCTGGTCGTCCGCGGCGAACGCGTCCTGCAACTCGGCGAGCAGGGCCAGCTGGTCGGTGCTGCTGGCGTCCTGCCCGCTGTCGTACGTCCCGACCGTGACGCCCAGCTCCTTGGCCCGGCCGACGGCGAGCGAGGAGCGCCGGAGCAGCTCACCGACCTCGACGTGGCCGGCCCGGGCCACCACCACGCCGACGGTCACCTCGACGGCCAGGCGTACCCCGGCCACCTCCATCGGCAGCCGCAGCTGCTCCACCAGCTCCCGAGCCCGGCGCAGCGCCACCGGAAGCGGGCTGGGTTCGCCCTGCGGCCAGGCCGCGGAGTCGGCGAGCGCGACCACCGAGGGCACCAGCAGCGCGAACTCGTCGTCACCGGTACGCGCCACGACCTCCCCGGACCGGGCCAGCTCGGTGAGCCGTCCGGCGATCAGGCGCAGCACCTCGTCGCCGCCGCGGTGCCCGAGTGTGCTGTTGACCTGCCGGAAGTCGACCACGTCGAGGAGCAGCACGGCCACGTACCGCTCGCGGTCCAGCGAGCGCAGCAGCGGGTCGCCGACCGCACCGAACGACGAGCGGTTGACCAGCCCGGTCAGCGGGTCGTGCACCCGGTCGTGGGCGGCGCGCTGATCCAGTTCGACCAGTCGCTGATGGGCCGCCGCGTCGTGCAGCGCCCCGGCCAGCGCCTCCCCGTACGCCCGGATGGCCGCCTCGTCCTGCGGAACCGGCAGACTGGGCTCGCCGAGCCACACGGTGAGCTCGCCGACCGGCCGGCCGGCCACCACCATGCTGCGGGTGATCGCCGTTCCGGACCGGGCGCCGGCCTCGTCGTCCTGACCGGGATCGTCCTGTGCGTAGCGCCGCTGGCCCTTCTCGGTGTGCAGCTCCAGCTCGGCCCGGCGGGCACCGAACACGTCCAGAGCACCACGAAGCCCGGCACGGGCCACCTCGGCCTCGCTGGTACCGGGCAGCCGGGCGGTGGCGGAGGCGAACGCCTCCCACATCCGGCGCTCCTCGGCGGCGCGCAGGTGGAACCGGTAGGTCCGGTGCAGCAGCCAGAGCGCCGGGCCGAACGCGAGCAGCCAGAGCGGCTCGCGGGCCAGCGCGAACACCGCGAGCAGGCCGACCAGGACGTTGCCCACCGACATCGGGAGCTTGGCTTGCAGCACCCGGGTGGCGACCTGGGCCGGCTCGGCGTCCCGGCGCAGGGTGAGAGTGAGCACCACCAGGCCGAACGTGATGATCAGATAGACGACGGCACCGGCCACCAGGGCGAGCGGCAGCCGGGCGCCACTCATCGGCGCGTCGCCGGCGAGCAGCGCGGTGACCAGGGCGGCACCGGCCACGCCGAGAGTCATCGAGGCAACCAGGTGAACGACCTCGGCCACGTTGCGCAGCCCGGTGAGCCAGGCGAGCAGCATCCAGGCCAGGCCGGTCCCGGCCAGGGTGGCGGCGGGCAGCCAGCCGGCCGGGGCGACGACGAATCCGACCACCACGGCGGCCTCGGCCCAGCTGACCGAGACGGCGTCCGGCCCGAGGCGGAACCGGAGCCCGGCGAGCTGCGCGATGGCCGCCAGCACGGCGGCGACGCAGACGCCGTCCAGCGGGGAGAGCGGACGGTCGGCCGGGCGGTCCACCGGTTGCAGCGCACCGAGCAGAACGGCGGCCAGTGCCGCCACCACGACCACGGCGGTCAGGATGCGTACCGGCCGGGGGCGGCTGAGCCACGAGCCATCGCGGAACGACTGAATGCGCTGAGGATGCGTCACGGCGACATCCACAGCGAATGCACAACCGGATGCACGTGCAAATGCTCTGCGGAGACTCGGCGCCGGACTGTGTGCATGTCGGCGCCCCCTTCCCGCAGGGTTCCGGGGCCGCGCGGCCCCCGGGCGGAAGGCTAAATCAATACCGATGAACGCAACAGGGCTTGACGGACCGCAGACGGGATGCTGGGCACCAGAAGGTCAAAATCGCCCGGGGTACGCCGGCCGTCCCCTCCGTCAGGCCCGGGCCGTCCCGCCCTCGCCGGCGGAACCGCGCTCGCCGTCCGCCACACCCTCGACCTCGGCATCCTCCGCCGCGCCGGCTGACACCGATCGATCCGCTTCGACATCGTCCCCCGCCGCGGCTCCGGAACGCTCGAGATCAGCATCGAGCCGCGCGATTTCTGCCACACGCTCCCGCTCCCCGGCAACCGGGAAACTGTCGGGAAGCCGACGAATCCGCTTGTTCATGTTGCGGATCAGCAGCACCGTGGCTATGCACATGAGGACGATGAGGAACAGCCCCATCGGGCCGGCCAGGCCGCCCGATCGGGTGTCGCCGAAATTGTTGACCGCGAGAACGTCCACGCCCTCAGCGTACTGCTCAGTGGGCTTCGACCTTCTCCCGGATGCCGGCGAAGAGGTCCGATTCCGGGACCGGGCTGTCGACCAGCGAGCGGGCCAGCTCGAAGTCCTCGGTCGGCCACACCTTCTGCTGGAGCTCGAGCGGGATGTGGAACCAGAAGCCGTCCGGGTCGACCTGGGTGGCGTGCGCCCGCAGCGCATCGTCACGAATCGCGAAATAGTCCCCACACTCGATCCGGGTGGTGATCTTGTCGCCCCGATCGTGCCGGTCCGACCACTTCTCCAGCCACTCCGTGTAGGGCGACTCCAGGCCGGCCGCGAGCATCCCCTCGTGCAGCGCCAGCATCCGCGCCCGGGTCCAGCCGGAGTTGTAGTACAGCTTCAGCGGCTGCCACGGCTCACCCAGCTCCGGGTAGCGCTCCGGGTCACCGGCCGCCTCGAAGGCCACCACCGACACCTTGTGACACATGATGTGGTCCGGGTGCGGGTAACCGCCGTTCTCGTCATACGTCGTCATGACGTGCGGCCGGAACTCACGGATCAGCTTGATCAGCGGTTTCGCCGCCTCCTCCGGGTCCTGGAGCCCGAAGCAGCCGTCCGGCAGCGGCGGCAGCGGGTCGCCCTCCGGCAGGCCGGAGTCGACGAAGCCGAGCCAGGCCTGGTCGACGCCGAGAATCTCGCGCGCCTTGTCCATCTCGGCGCGGCGGATGTTGGTGATGTCCGCGAGCACCTCGGGCCGGTCCATCTTGGGGTTGAGGACGCTGCCCCGCTCCCCGCCGGTACAGGTCGCGACCAGCACCTGGACGCCCTCGGCGATATATTTCGCCATGGTTGCGGCACCCTTGCTCGACTCGTCGTCGGGGTGCGCGTGCACGGTCATCAGGCGCAACTGCTCAGTCACGTGTTGGGATCCTCTCGACCAGGCCTGCCGTGAGCGGGCCGGGATCGGCTGCGAAGATGGAACTCTGCCATTCTGGCCGATCCCACCGACAACAAACGCACGAGAGGTCGTCAGGTGAGCGAGACGCGCGCCACAACGCCGGTGTTCCCGCCGGGCCGCTACGGTCGTCGCCGCGACGGCCGCCGGCGCCGCTGGGGGCCGATCCTGGCCGTGGTGCTGTTCGCGGTCGGCATCCTGGGCCTCACCCTCACGTTCTACGACAAGTTCGGTGAGGGCGACTACACCCCGCAGATCATCGGCTGGAACGAGCCGGCCGAGACCGAACTCGTGATCCAGTTCCGGGTCTGGGTGCCCGAGGGCGGCACGGCCAACTGCATGCTCCGGGCGCGCGACTACGACGGGTTCGAGGTGGGGCGGCGGTCGGTGCTGGTGCCGGCTCCTAAGGGTGGCGGCCCGGTCGAGGTGAGCGAGTCCGTGCCGACCAAGTCCCGGGCTTCGGTCGGCGACGTGATGGGATGCCGCCCGGCGAGCTGATCCGGCCGATGTCAAGGTGCCGACGACATCGAGCGCCGTGGCGCTGTGCACACCGCTGGTAAGCTTGGTGATTCGCTGCGTTCGGCATGCCGTCTTCGCGCAGCAATGCATTGAGCACTGCCGCGGCATGCTTCAACACTGCCCAGTTCCAGCAAGGAGATCGACCGTGTCCAGTTCCGAGGCGCCGAAGACCTGGCTCTCCCAGGACGCTTACGACCGGCTACAGGCCGAGCTCGACGAGTTGATCGCGAACCGGTCGGCGATAGCTGCGGAGATCAACGCCCGGCGCGAGGAGGGCGACCTCCGCGAGAACGGTGGCTATCACGCGGCGCGCGAGGAGCAGAGCCGGCAGGAAGGCCGCATCCTCTACTTGAAGGAGTTCCTGCGCAACGCTGAGGTCGGCGAGGTCCAAGCGGCCGACTCGGTCGCGCCGGGCTCGGTCGTGACCATCTACTTCGACGACGACCAGGCGGACACCGAGACGTTCCTGCTCGGCTCCCGGGAGATCGCGTCGACCACCGACCTGACGGTCTACAGCCCCGAGTCGGCGCTCGGCAAGGCGATCCTCGGCGCTCGGCCCGGCCAGACCGTGACCTACACGGCCCCGAGCGGTGCCGACATCAAGGTCACCGTGGTGAAATTCGGCCCCTTCGAGGGCTGAGCTGAGCTTGCTGGCATGAGCTCGTGGTGGTTTCTCCACCACGAGCTCATCACTTTTACGGGGTTGCTTCGGCGAGCAGCGCCACCCGGTAACCGGCGTCCCGCAGGGCACTGATCAGGGCCGACGAGTGGGCCGGGCCGCGCGTCTCCACCGAGAGCGCCACCTCCACCTCGCCGAAGCCCAGCCGCGGGCTCTGCCGCGAGTGCGAGACGTCGACGATGTTCGCCCGCTGCTCGGCGATCTCGCGCAGCAGCCGGGCCAGCTGACCCGGCCGGTCGGTGCAGCGCACCGCGAGACGCAGGAAGCGGCCGGCCGACGCCAGACCGTGCTCGATCACCCGCAGCAGCAGCATCGGGTCGATGTTGCCGCCGGACAGGATCGCCACCACCGGACCACCGCGCGGCGGCACGTACGCACCGGTGAGCAGCGCCGCCACCGCTGCCGCGCCGGCCGGCTCCACCACCATCTTGTGCCGCTCCAGCAGCACCAGCAACGCGGCGGAAAGATCTTCGTCCGTGACCGTGACGATCTCGTCGACCAGCTTCGCGACGTGCGCGAACGTCAGATCACCGGGACGCATGACGGCGATGCCGTCCGCGATGGTGGCGCAGCTGTCCAGCTTGCGAGGCGCACCGGCAGCGAGCGAGGGCGGGTACGCCGCCGCGCCGCTCGCCTGCACACCGATGATCCGGATGTCCGGGCGTACCGCCTTGGCCGCGACCGCCAGCCCCGAGATCAGGCCGCCGCCGCCGACCGCGGTCACGATCGTGGTGGCCTGCGGGCATTGCGACAGGATCTCCAGGGCGACCGTGCCCTGCCCCGCGATGACGTCCGGATGGTCGAACGGGTGGATCAGGACCGCCCCGGTGCTGCGGGCGAAGTCGTGTGCCGCCTCCAGCGCGTCGTCCACGCTCGTCCCGGCGTACTCGACCGCTGCCCCGTACCCCTTGGTGGCGGTGACCTTGGGCAGCGGCGCGCCCTCCGGCATGAAGACGGTGGCGCGCGTGCCGAGCAGGCCGGCGGCGAGCGCCACGCCTTGGGCGTGGTTGCCGGCGCTGGCCGCGACCACGCCACGGCCGCGCTCCGCCTCGGAGAGGCGGGAGATCCTGGTGTACGCCCCCCGCACCTTGTACGACCCGGCCCGCTGCTGGTTCTCGCACTTCAGCCAGACCGGCGCCCCAGTGATCTCGGTGAGCGGCCGGGACGGGATCAGCGGCGTCTCCTTGACCACCCCGCTCAGCAGGTCACGGGCGGCCTCGACGTCGGCGAGAGTGAGCAGGTCCAGCGGCGTTTCAGCGGCGGTCATGGACACCAATCGTGCCACCACCGCTCGCCCGAGCCGTACGGCATGCCCTGCCGGCCTGGTGCCGCCTGATGTGGCCGGTCACACCAGCGCGTGCCGCTGCCAGGGGTTGAGGACCTCGAACTGACCGGCGACCGCGAGCAGCAGCAGCTCCGAGTCGGGCGGGCCGACGATCTGCACCGCCAGCGGCAGCCCGTCCGGGCGGAAACCGACCGGGATCACGATGGCCGGCAGACCGGCGAAGTTCCACGGCGCCGCGTACGGCGCGTAGGAGGCGTTGGCCCACATGTTCTTGCGCCAGGACTCGGCCGAGTACCGCACCGCGGGCGGCGGCGCGGTGGCCAGGGCCGGGGTGAGCAGCAGGTCGATCGAGCGGTCCGCGAAGAATTGGATCGACCGCTCCCGCCAGGCGTCCCGCTGCTTCTGCCGGACCAGCCCGGCCCGCATCGCGGCCTTGCCGAGCCGGATGTGGTTGCGGGTGCGCGGCTGCAGGCTGCGCACGTCCAGCCCCTCGGAGTTCACGTAGGCGCCCGCGAACCAGGTGGCGAGCACTCCCAGCGCGACACCGTTCGGATAGCGCGGGTCGGCGGTCACCGTGTCGTGGCCGGCCTGGACCAGCAGTTTCGACGCCGTGGAGACGGCCGAGACGTTGGGCTCGTCGGGCTTGACCCCGGCGACCGGGGACCGCAGCGAGACGCCGATGCGCAGCTTGGCGGGCTCGACCAGCTTGGCCGGGGCCTGCCCGGCCAACACCGAGAAGCCCAGCGCCGCATCCGCCACCGTGGTGGTGAGCACGCCGTTCTCGGTCAGGCCGAACCAGTCCTTGTCGCCGAAGCCGACCGGCACCACACCGCGGCCCGGCTTGAGCCCGACCAGACCGCAGCAGGCCGCCGGAATCCGGATCGAGCCCAGTCCGTCGTTGCCCTGAGCGATCGGAACCAGGCCGGCGGCGACCGCGGCGGCCGAGCCGCCCGACGAGCCACCGGGCGTCCGGTCCAGGTCCCACGGGTTCCGGGTCGGGCCGGTCTCGTCGTCGGTCACCGCCCAGAGGCCCATCTCCGGCATCTTGGTGACGCCCACGACGACCGCACCGGCGCCACGCAGCCGCCGGACGACCTCGTGGTCCTCCTCCTCGACCTCGGCGGTGCGCGCCGCCGCGGAGCCGTGCCAGGTGGGCAGGCCGGCCACCGCGGTGTTCTCCTTGACCGCTACCGGGACCCCGGCGAGCGGCAGGTTGGCCAGGTCCTCCTGGTCGTCGACCTTCTCCGCCTCGGTGATCGCCTCACCGCCGCGGACCACCCGGAACGCGCCGAGCGCCGGATCCGAGATCGCGATCTGCTCCAGATGGTCGGCCACGACCTGGGTGGCGCTCGCGTCGCCACGGCGTACCGCACGGGCGATCTGCTTCGCGGTAGCGCCCACCCAGGTCGTCGAGTCCATGCGCAGTATCTCCAGCGTCGGTCTTATCCGAGCGCCTGCTCCAGGTCGGCGAGCAGATCGTCAACGGTTTCGATGCCGACAGACAGTCGCACGAGATCGGCGGGAACTTCAAGCGCTGAGCCCGCAGCCGACAGATGTGTCATCTGACCCGGGTGCTCGATCAGCGATTCCACCCCGCCGAGCGACTCCGCCAGCACGAAGAGCTTAGTCCGGTTGCAGATCGCGATCGCCTGCTCCGGCCCGCCGGCCGCGCGGAACGAGACCATGCCGCCGAACCGGCTCATCTGCTTGGCGGCCGTCTCGTGGCCAGGGTGGTCGTCCAGGCCCGGGTAGAGGATCCGACCGACGGACGGGTGCTCGCGCAGGTAGCCGACGATCCGCTCGGCGTTGTCGCAGTGCCGATCCATGCGTACGCCAAGCGTCTTGATCCCGCGCAGGGTGAGCCACGCGTCGAACGGACCGTTCACGCCGCCCATCGCGTTCTGGTGGAATGCCAGCTCGTCACCGAGCCCGGAGTCCGCGGTGACCAGCGCGCCACCCACCACGTCAGAGTGCCCGCCCAGGTACTTCGTGGTGGAGTGGATCACCACGTCGGCACCGAGCGCGATCGGCTGCTGCAGGTACGGCGAGGCGAACGTGTTGTCCACGGCGAGCATGGCGTCGTACTCGTGGGCGAGCGCGGCCAGCGCCGGGATGTCGGCGATGTTGAGCAGCGGGTTGGTCGGCGTCTCCGCCCAGATCAGACGGGTGTGCCCCGGCCGGAACGCGGCGCGGACCGCGTCCAGGTCGTCCAGCGGCGCGGCGGTCCAGTCCAGTCCCCACCGCTCGGCCACCTTGGCGAAGAGCCGGTACGTGCCGCCGTACGCGTCGTTCGGGATGACCACGTGATCGCCGGGCCGGCACACCGTACGCAAAAGGGTGTCCTCGGCCGCAAGGCCGCTCGCGAATGCGAGCCCGCGCTGGCCGCCCTCGATCGCCGCCAGGCATTCCTGAAGTGCGTCCCGGGTCGGATTGCCGGACCGGCTGTACTCGTAGCCCAGGCGGGGGGCGCCGACGGCATCCTGGGCGTAGGTGCTCGTCTGATAGATGGGTGGCACCACCGCGCCGGTCCGCGGGTCCGGCTCCTGGCCGGCGTGGATGGCAAGGGTGTCGAACCCGTAGCTGTTAGCCGTCATGTTCCGCAAGGCTAGTCTCACCTGATGGCGGACTGCTTGTTCTGCGGCATCGTGGCGGGATCGAAGCCGGCGTTCATGGTGGCCTCATCGCCGGCGGGTGTCGCCTTCCTCGACATCCGTCCGGTGTTCAAGGGTCACGTCCTCGTGGTCCCGCGCCCGCACATCGTCGAGCTGACCGATCTGCCGATTTCCGATTTGCCGGATTACTTCCGCTTCGTCCAGCAGATTGCCGCCGCTGCGCCCACCGCTCTCGGCTCGCAGGGCACCTTCGTCGCGATGAACAACATCGTCTCCCAGTCGGTGCCGCACCTGCACACCCATGTCGTCCCCCGCACCAAGGGCGACGGCCTGCGCGGATTCTTCTGGCCGCGGCACAAGTACGCGAGCGACGACGAGGCCGCGGAGATCGCCGAGACCATTGGTAAGGAATACCTCCGTCTCAGCGTTACAGACCACGGACGAAGGGAGTGACCGTGTTCCTGCGGTACAAGAAGCTCGACCTGCCCACCGCCGAGACCGCCCTGCAGGGCCGGGACGCCGAGATTCCGGTCTCCGACACCCACACCGTGCTGGGCACACCGCTGAAGGGCCCGTGGCCGGCGGGACTCGAGGTCGCCGTCTTCGGAATGGGCTGTTTCTGGGGCGCGGAGCGCATCTTCTGGCAGCTCCCGGGCGTGCACTCGACGTCCGTCGGCTATGCCGGCGGCTTCACCGCCAACCCCACCTACGAGGAGACCTGCTCAGGCACGACCGGGCATGCTGAGGTGGTCCAGGTCGTCTACGACCCCAACAAGATCAGCTATGCGGACCTGCTGAAGGCATTCTGGGAGAACCACGACCCCACGCAGGGCATGCGGCAGGGCAACGACGTCGGTACGCAGTACCGGTCGGCGATCTACACCACAACGGACGCCCAGGCGGCCACGGCTGAGGCGTCGCTGGAGGCCTTCCAGCCGGTGGTGACCGCAGCTGGTCGCGGCCAGATCACTACCGAGATCAAGCCGCTGACGACGTACTACTTCGCGGAGGATTACCACCAGCAGTACCTTTCAAGTGATAAAAACCCAAACGGGTACTGCAACCACGGGCCGAACGGCATGACGTGCCCGATCGGTGTCGCTCGCACCAACTGATGCTCTTCTGATCTGGGCTCGTGCTCGCTTCGGCGGGTGCGGGCTCAGTTCGTTTCTGCCTGCCATCCCGTCGGCCGTCGACCCACCCTCCGGGGAGCGGGCCGCCGCCGGGGCCGCCGCTGCACGCCAAGCGTGAGGTACGTGCGGAGGCTGGCGGCCCCGGCGGTGGTCTGCTCGGCTTCGCCTGGGGCGACGGGCGGCGGGATGACTTCCTCCATCCCGGAGGCTTGAGATCCCCGCCGGAGGCATTGCTCTTTTGATCCTGCGCCGATCGTGAGCCGGTGCGCCGGCCGATGCCGGCGCTTGCGCCGCCAGCAGGCCGAGCGCGACCGGCGGTCACTGCTCGCGGACGAACACTCCGACGCCTGGCAGAGTCTCGGTGATCTCCTTGACCCTCAGGATCTGCATGGCGCGGTCGATGACAGGTTCGGTCACCTCGTATTGCGCGATCAACTCGCGGCGGCTGGGCAGCCGAGAGCCAGGCGGGAACTCGCCAGCGGCGATCCGCTTCTGAAGGTCGTCAGCGATCTCTTCGTATCGGTAGCGCGGCGGCACAGGTGATCTCCTCGGTTGGCACTTCCGAGTAGACCACCAATGACTAGCCATTGACTACCCAACGCTAGCTGTGGGAGGTTGAAGGCGGATCTCCTCGGTTGGCGCTTGGGAGACTCGGACAGCGCGGCCGGACGAGGCTGGTCCGTCCCGTGGTCAAGGCGAAGGCCCGGAGCAACCATGATGCTCCGGGCCTTCGCCTGCTCACTTTGCCCAAACCCGAAGGTTGGGCACATACGCCCTCTGCTCTCCCAGCCCGCGATCGAGGGATTACCTGCGACGCGGGTGGATCAAGCGTCGTACGACGTCAGACGGCCTGAGGAAGATCCATCCCGCCCGTTTTGGCTGCTGCCGTTGCTGTACTTCACTGCTGTACAGCAGCCATTGCGGCTGAGAGCTACCGCCGGGATCGGGCACACGATCGAGCAGCGGACCACGCGAGCAGACCGCCACACCCGCCACCAAAGCTGCAGCAGCTAGCACGTATACACCCTCACCCGTAACGTGTGTAGCAGCCTGTCGATATTAGGGGTGACGGTGGCAGGGAAAATTCCTAGATCACGGGAGCATCGATTGCCAGAATCTCGACGAGCTCCGCGCAGCGAGATGCACTCTGTTGATCTCACCAGCGAGGAGCTAACGGAAAGAGCAGATATCTCGTTCTTGGTGGAGGAGCGCGCCAAGGACAAGGAACGCCGGGATTTTCCGGGAGTGCTGCTGCAGTTTTCAACCCTTGTGGCGACGGGCTTGGGGGGTTTGGGGGCCTTCGCAGACTTAAAAGGTGTTCCGCTGGGAGGTCCCACGCTTGTCATTCTTGGCACCATACTGGTGCTCTTTGGGATCGCATTGCTCATACTTGTTACCCGGCGTGCTTCCCGTGATCGAGACAAGACTATTGCGATTAATCAGGTCGATGATCCTGAACTCCGTCTATTAGCTGCGCATCTGATGCAGGACCAGGACGACCTCAATAGAGGACTGTCGGTTCACGCGCTGCCGGGAGGGCGCTGATACCGATGACCAATCCCCCGATTCAGTCCAACCCTGCGCAACAACCGCTGCCGTCCAATATCTCTCTTGCCATCCAGCGAATAAACAGTGAACTCACCCGTCGGTCTTCGGAGCCTATGAGCTTGAGCCCACAGGCACGAGCGAAGCTAGAACTACTCCAGGCTGAATATCTAGCAGACCTGGGACAAGAAGCGGTCAGGATGGCTCGCAAAGACGATCTACGGACCGTAGACGAAGCCCACGTCAATCGTGCATCCTCGCGAATGGGGACTCATGCAAGAGGCGCGAGCGCATTAGCACATGCAGCGAATACGATTGGCGGTGTGATTGCGGGTGCAGCGCTTGCGTCGACATACGCAATTCTATTCACTGCCGGCCCTCACGATACTACTGAGATCGTAGTTGCGATCGTACTCGCTGCCGTTGGCTTTTCCCTACTCGCCATCGGCTTGACCATGACTTTCCTCCATGGGCGCCGGTGAGGTCTGAATCCGGCGTACAGGCCGACTCGTCCGTCGCCCACAAGGTCACGACCATCAGGACGGCGCTGGCTCGGCCTTATACATAGGCGTTGCTGGGCAACATCAGTCAGCGTTGGTCGCCGTCAGACGCCCTGACGACGCCCTGACGACGCCCTCAGCAACCCTCCTGAGGGGGTCATCCCGGTCGCCTGGGCTCCGCCCATGCCGGGCCATCGGCGGGACGTCAAATAGCCTCACCGTTTGACGTCCCGCCGATGGGCTGGCATCCCTCCGGGCAGGCGATCGGGGTGGCACCCGACCCACCGCAACCATCATCCTCCGTAGGTGACCGCACTTCCGTCATCCTGGGAGCCAGCCCGTCCGGCGAGGACCAGGGCTTGGACGGTAACCCCCTCGCTTCGCGCGATCGACCTCATGTCAGCCCGGAGCTGTTCCTATACTCCATGCCGCGACATGATCCTGGCGGACCCGCCACGGCATAGGGCCGATTTCTTTACTCCCAGTATTCAAGACGCCGCCTACAACATGCAGATAGGCACCGGAGTGGTCGATGAATTCATTATCTGCTCTCAGTCGCCCCATCTCAGAGAGCAGACCCTGAAACGCACCGGAGAATTCACCAGCCCTCCCCTCTCCCTTTTTGAACGCTTCGAACCATTCCTGGTACCAGGTAGATTTCTTCACCAGCCTACCCGTAAGAACGCCACCGGGCATCGACAGGACGATGGAACAACTGGCGTCGATGATATTGATGACGCCATTCAAGAGCGATAGCGTTTCATCGACATCTGGGCCACCTACCCGATCCGGGTAGTCGGGAGACGACGGGAAATTTTCCATTGATTCTCCGACACGAGTGGGCCATAATCTTGCAGGCAGGACACTCTACTGAAACCTGGTGCTTCATGTCTAGTCGAATGGTCGGCATAGTAGATGCGGGGTTCGTTACTCGCTCCGCGAGGACACTCACGAGGCAACCTGATCTTGAGTTTGAGCCAGTGGAACTTGCGTCCTGGCTATCTACGGCGGGAACGAGGCTAGGCGCGCCATTCCTCAGGGCGTACTGGTACGACGGCGCACATGCGCCAGGCGTGCCACAATTCGCGCATCAGCGAGAAAAATTCGCAAAGCTTGAGCGCACTCCAGGAATACAGCTCCGGCTAGGTCACCTAGAGAAGAGAAAATTCGACTACAAGCCAGCACTTCGCAAGGCCACTGAGGAGATGGGCATTGACTACGAAGAGTTGATGCGCCGCTTCAGGCCCGAAGCTTTTTACCAGCAAAAGGGCGTGGATAGCCTCATCGTTCTTGACATGGTTCGCCTAATTCAACAAGGCGCTTGCTCGCACATCGTACTGATGGCGGGTGACAGGGATCTTGCCGAAGCAGTCAGAACCGTGCAACAACTGGGAGCTACAGTTGTGTTGGCAATACCTGAGGGCGCACCGGTAGCTATTGAAGTTAGAAACCTCGCCGATGAGGTAGTAATTTGGTCCACGCAGACGGTTGCTCGACTAACAAAGCCTTTTATGGACCGCTTTGAAGCTGTTGTGCAGATGGAGACCGACGACCTCGCGAGCAGCTAAAGCGGCTTTGACAGAATTGCCGTAGTTCCGAAAGACCCCTGACACGGCTACAGGAGCCGCAGCTCAGGGGTCTTTGTCTTCGCGCCTGCCGCCGGGCTGGAACCGCCGGCGCCGCCGCGTAGCAGAGGCGTCCGGCGGCGGGCCTCCGGCCCCGGCCCTGCTAGGCGGCGCGACCGGGTCGCGGAGCGGCCCGGCTTGACCCTGTATTGAAATTCGTAACCATGGATCGGCGGTCAAGCTGCTCCGATGCGGCGTGCGGTCACCTGCCCGGCGCGGATGCCGTCAACGATCATCTCTTCACCGCGCGCCAGGCCCGAACGGGAGAACTTCCACTTGGCGTCGACCAGGATCTCTCGTTCATCACGTGCGGGTAACCCCTCGGCCTGGCGGCGTTCGGCCTCCTGGTGCGCCTTCCGCTCATCGCGCAGCTCGCCGTACGTGACTGAGTAGCGCCGACTTTTGGTGGCGGCGTGGCCTCGGTAGCCGAGCATGTGAGCCCACCGGCCGAACGGCACCTCTCCATATGCTGACACGCCATCGAGGGCGAAGCAGGTCCGCACCATGCACTCGGTGTGGGCGGGCAGGTGCAGGTGTTGCAGGGCGTCAAGGTTCTTGATCCTGCGCGGTGGCAGACCGGTGATCTCGCCGCCCTTGGTGACGTACTTGGCGATGTAACGGGCGACGTTACGGCTGGTGATGCCTCCGCCGGCTTCGGCGATCGTCTGGGTGTCCACCTGGGTGCCGAAGCGCAGTTCTCGGAAGGCCCAGTCCGGATCGGCCGGATCCGGCACAATCATGGAGGTAGTCGCGACGGCACGGCGCAAGCAATCATCCAGCAGGTCAACGGTCGCCCACACCGGAGGCGACGTTTCGGGACCATCCGGGCCGTCGATGCGGATCACGCTGTGGAAGTGGATGACGCCCCGCGCCTGGTACTCGGCGACCTTGAAGAACGACACCTTGGCAACCTTGCCCAGCGCGCTTCGGCTCAGTCCGACCGTGGCCGCGACCTCACGCCGTAGGTAGATGGTCAACCGCTTCCACAGCTCACCGGCGTACGCGTTGAACAGCACGGCACCGGCGTAGTCGTAGCAGTCCGGGCACAGCGCCCCGCCGGCTCGTGGGTCGTCCTCTCCGTGGCGTTCCCGGCAGGACATGACGACACCGTGCGGGCACTTCTCGGCGTTGCGCCGGACTCTGCATCGCAACGGCTTGCCGTCGCGGCCCATGGTCTTGTGGCGGGTGTGCACCGCGCCGAAGGACGGCGCGGTGAGCGTCGCGAAGATGGCCGGATGCTCGGCGACCGTCTCCGGGATGCCCTTGCCACCCGTGAGACCAGCGCTCGCCACCTGGTACGTGTCGTCACGGTGCAACTGCGAGCACGACGGGCAGACAGCGGCTCGCCGGTTCCCGCAGCGGACCAGTCGATACCCGGTGGGCTCGTCGTCGGTGCTGTAGTGATCCAGCACCTCACCTGTCTCCGCGTCGGTGACGGTGCGGTAGCCGCGCATTCGGGTGGGATTCGAGCACGCCCCCGTCGACCTGACCTGCTTCTGCCACTCCTGGAAGTCGGGCATCGCCATCCGGGCGGCCATCGCGCGGATGTCCTCGGGGAGAGCTTCGAGCCCGCTCATGCAGCCCTGCCCAGCGCCGGACCGCTGCGATCATCGCTGGACCGTTCGTCTTCCGCGCTGGTCCGCGGCTGCGTCAGGTCAACGCCGAGGATCGCGCCAATGCGTTGCCACTTCTCTTCCGACCACACGGGGGACGCGGCGGCTTGCCTGCGGCCCCATTCACGTGCACTGACCGTTGCCAACTTGTGGCGGCTCCTTCCTCGATTCCGGGAAAAGAGCGCGCGAGATCGCCACACCGGCAATCGGTGCGGAAATGATGGCGACGGATGCTACGGAAGCGTGATTCCTGGAATCGAGAAAGATGTGGGCCTGATGCGTCTGCCTACCGCCGTAACGGCCGTGGCTCCGGTTGCCCCACGACGGCGGTCCTCTCGTTGCTCTAGCGGCCGATCCCGGTTAGCTCATCAAGGCAGAGGGCGCATGCTTCCGTATTCAGATGTGACGATGTTCGCGGCTCCGCGATCGAGAATAGCGCTCTGAATCATGGCTTCCAGCCAATTGATACGGCGGCCGGTCAGAAAGCAACTCGCTGTCACGACGACGGGTTCTGACCGTAGGACACCGCTGGTGTCCACTGGCGTCCGTTGAGGTCCAGTGAGATCTGATGAGAACTAATGACAAACAACGGGAGAGGGTGGCCCACATCACAGATCTTGCGCTCCGTGACGGCGCAGGGCGCGGCGATCAGTCCTCGCGCCAGATGGGTTCCAGCAGGTCAGGGTTGAACGTCGCGCGACCACGACCGTTTGGATGCACGATGACGGCGTGCAGGGCTTCGTGGATGTACGCCCGCTTGCGCATGACGTCCAGGCCGCCCTCCTCCTCGGGCATGTACCAGCGGCGGCGCAGGTCCTCCACGTCAAGCTTCCGGCGCTCGATCTGAAGCGAGTAGCGGCCTTGCTCGGCTCGCAGGCGGGCGATCTTCTCTTCGAGCTGGCGCACATTCGCGAAGAAGAACTCATTCGAGATTCCGCCGGCTCGCCAGACGCGACCCAATTCGTCAAGCTGGCCTTGACTGTTCCCCAACTCTTCGACTCCGGCCCATACCTGGCTACCGCCCGTACCCGCTGAGCGCATCTCGCGCTCCTCAAGCTTCGCGAGCACCATTTCCGACACGTACTCGTCGACTTTGGCGCCGTGCCGACCAATTCCGGAGCATCCGCCTTGGGCCTTCGGCTGGCAGAGGTAGTGGTAGACATCCGGATTACGGCACCACCGCCGCGCACGTAGCGGGCAATTGCAGAGGCTCCCGTCCGGTCTCGGCTTGCCGCACCGGAGGATGCCACTGAGCAGATAGCGGTGTTCGGAGAAGTCCGCCGCGAGCACGTTGCCCACCGAACCGTCCGGGTTGACGCTCCTCCCCTTGCGGTTGCTCATGATGGCGTTGACGGCTTGCCACGTAGCCGGGTCGATGATCGGCTCCCAGGCGCCCTCGACCGGCTTCCCGCTGTCGTCGGTCACGATCTCGCCGTGCAGCATTCGCCACCCGCACAGACGCGGGTTGGCCAGCGTCACCCGCAATGAACGCGAAGACCACTGATTCCCGAGCGAGGTCCGCACGCCAGCAGCGATCCACTCCCGCACGATGGAGTTGAGCGATCGGCCGGCGGCGAACTCCTTCGCCGCCTTAGCGACGAGCGGTGCTTCAACCGGGTCCAGGCTGCGGCGGTCGGCAGCCCATCCGAACGGTCGCGTGCCTCCGGCGGGCTGGCCGCTCTCTGCACGATCGCGGTGAAATCGGCGCAACCGACGGCGCGCCTTCCGAGACTCGATCTTCGAGAACGCCACGCCGACCAGCCCGAGCCCTTCGACATCCTCCGCGTAGAGATCCTTTGGACCACGCTCGTCGGCGAACACCCGGCCGTCGTCGGCGGTCAGCGCCTCTACGAACCGCTCGTAGTCACCAGCTCGCCGGGCTAACCGGTCCTCGTTGAGCACCACGACGCCACGTACCTTCGTTCCGTCGGCCAGGTGGCCGACCGCGATGGCCTTGAGCATCGCCTCAAACGCCTCACGGATCACACCGGCCTTGCTCGCCGACCGGTCGTTGTCGGTGAGCTCGGCGACCACCACCCACCCCAGACGTTGCGCTGTCCGCCGGTTGACCTTGTGCTGATTAGTGACACCATGCTCATCACGCTCACCGTCGCTGCTGATCCGCGCGTACGAGATCACCGACACCGATCCAGGACCATCAATAGTCACCTAGCGGACGGTACTACCACCAGCAGTATCTGTCGGACGCGAAGAATCCGGGCGGGTACTGCAACCACGGGCCGAACGGGATGACCTGCCCGATCGGGGTGGCTCGCACCAACTGACACGACAACACGGGACGGGACCCTCTCCGAGGCCCGTCCCGTGGGACGTTGGGTGGGAGGAGGTGGCCTGAGATGCGCCGATACGCCAAACCCATCGTCGTCGCGGACGATCTCGACCTGTTGCAGGGGCGGACGACGGGAGTCGTCACCCTGCCGCCTCACCTCGATTGGTCCGGTGCGGCCGACTACGACGTCGATGCCCCGGCCGGATCGTCGATCTCTACCGAACTGTCCTGATCGAAGCGACCAAGCCCGACGATCTGCACGCCTTTCTTGATCGGGCAATCCTCGCCAGACTCTGGCCATCGATCTGGCTTCCGCCGGACCTACGCCGTGCGTGGGAAGAACGCTTCCGCGAACTCAGGCAGACCGCGTCGGAGATTCCTGCCGCGTAAGGTCCCCGGCATGGATCCACGTCACCGCGAGCTGGCTGAGATCGCTCTTCGCGCGCCCGGAGGCGGTTATGGACTCGCGCTCGCCGGCGGCTATGCCGTTCGGGAACACGGTATGGGTAACCGGCCGAGCGGCGATGTCGATCTGTTCACCGACTGGCAGCGCCGGGCGGACTTTCCCGCCGCCGCGGATCTCGTCATCGAGGCTTTGACCGACAACGGTTTCGTGGTCGATGTCCTCGCTCGGGCGGACACCTTCGCCCGACTGCTGGTCTCTCGACCTGACGAGCTGGACGTGGAGCCGCAAAAGATGGAGCTGCGATTTCTCGGCTTTGGGTCATTTCCGATTTGCTTCGCGAAAAGCAGCCTGGTCGGCTACTGCTATTACCGAAGGCCCGCGTTCCAATCGCGCGACGTTCGCCGACGCGCTAGGAGCACTGGACCAGATCAGCGATACCGCATTCGCTCCCTGCGGCGTTGCCAAAGCAACCATTCGAGGCCGATTCTCCGAGCAGCAGAAGGAGTTGAGGCGGAATTAACGCGCTGTCAGACCTGAATGGCTGTCACAGCAGTATCTGTCCGACAGGAACATCCAGTCAGGCCCAAGCTTCCACCAAGCCCGCCAGCCGCTCAAGATACATAAGGGGCCATTCTAATCAGGAAGAATATCTTTATCGAAATCGAAGAAGGAAACAAAGAACGCACTCATCAACGCAAGGCTCAAGGCGATCGACAGCAGAACTATCGGCACTGGAGTACCTGCATCAAAGAGTCGCCAGTAGGCGTATACTATGAATGCAACCGGAATGAAAACGGCGCTCACAACTTCGCCATAACCAAATACAATGCCCAACTTTCGTCGTTTCTGGAAGCCGGCACTGCGCAGAATCGTCACCAGGCCCGGCTCTGGCATGAGGACGTCGTAGAAGTCGATCGTCCGGCTTCCCCCGAATCTCTCGTATGCGAGCGCAACGACCAGCCGTCTTTTCAAATCCAGTTCATTGATCGTGCTTATGAGCTTCAAGAGCGACGCCGAAATGACGACCGGAATAGCAGCACGCACAAGACCGAAGTCGCTTAACTTGATAGCAAAGACTTCAGCTTCTTTGACACCCTTCGACGAAAGCACTTCGAAGAGAAAGATGGCCAGGAAAATGAAAAGAATTGCCCGTGAAGCATCTTTTCGTTCTTCTCGGTAGCCGTCTATCAAGTGATTCATGTAGTTGTTGTACGCATCACGATCGTCGCCAAATGCGGCGATCAGTTGTCGAGCAGCAGCACTCGCTCCTTCTTCGTCAGCCACGGGCGCATCAACCTCCTGGGCATCGACGGAACACAGGAATCAGATTAACTTCATGCCGCATCTAGCAGAGGCGATGCCCCTGGCGTCGACAAGCCTGTTCCCGTGCCGGGGCGCCAATTTCACCTTCATGGCTGGATGTCAACAGCAGTCGGTGACAGGCGGCGTGTGCCTCGATGCGGGCGGGCTTACCGGCCTACGCTTGACTCCTGACCGCCGGAGCCGAGGATGCGAGGCTCAAACGGCTGCTGCTTGCGACGCGAAGGCTTTGGACCCCGGTGGGGCGCCCGGAACACACCGGGCGCCCGTGCTCGGCTTCCGACGGCCGTGACCAGCCCCGCGGCCACGTCTCACCAGCGCGGCCACCGCTGGCCCTGTATTGAAATCCTGACCGCCAGCGGCCGTGCGGGTGCACGGCAGAGCTCTACAGGCCGCACCGGCGACATGCTCGGCACGCTGCGGCGGGAGGCTGATGGGTTAGAGGGCGTGGGTGTAGCGGAGCTGGGGCAGGGGCTGATCGTTGACCGGGGCGACCCGCGTCGCGCCGTCGGGGTACCAGCCGCCGGCATCGTAGAAGCGGCGGGCGGCCTTGTTGCCTTCCAGGACCCAGAGCACGGCCCGGTCGAGGCCGTATCGGGGCAGGTCGGTCAGGGCCTTGAGCATCAGCTGGCGGCCGATGCCGGCGCCGACCCACGCCGGATCCACATGGATGGCGTACAGCTCGGCGGCGCCGGGGGTCTCGCTCGGGCCGATGTACGTGAAGCCGAGCAACTGGCCGTCATGTTCGGCGACGGTCATCCGGTGGGTGTCCCGCTCCCAGCGCCAGCGCTCGACCCACCACTCGGTCAGCATTTCCGGGCCGCGCTGCGCGAAGGTGGCGGGGTCGACCAGGTCGGCGTAGGCGGCGGCGCGGGAGCGGTGGTGCAGGGCGCCTACCAGGGCGGGATCGGAATCCTCGGCCGGACGTAGCAGTACGGTCATGGGTCCGACGGTAGCCGGGTCAGGCGGCGGCGCGCCGGGGTGGCAGGGGGACCCGGAGCAGATCTTCGGCGATCACGATCGGGCCTTCGAATTCCTTGCGCGCTTCATCGAGGAAACGGGTGGCGTCCTGGTAGCGCTGGGAGAAATGCGTCAAAACCAGCATCCGTACGCCGGACTCGCGCGCGACCGCGGCGGCCTGGCCGGCCGTGAGGTGGCCGACCTGAGCGGCCATCGCGGCGTCCTCGGCGAGGAACGTCGACTCGATGACCAGCAGGTCCACCCCTTCGGCCAGGGCGTACACGTTGTCGCACAGGCCGGTGTCCATCACGAAGGCGAAACGCTGGCCGGGGCGGACCGTGCTGACCTGGTCCAGGGTCACGTCACCCAGGCGTCCGGTGCGCTGGAGCTCACCGACGGCCGGGCCGCTGATGCCGTGCTGGGCGAGGAGGGCGGGCAGCATCCGCCGGGAGTCCGGTTCGACCAGGCGGTACCCGTACGTCTCGATGGAATGCCATAGCGGCAGCGCGGTGAGGCGCCCGGCCGAGGTCTCCGCGACGAAGCCGGCGCCCACCGGCGACGGCACGATCTCGGCGTTGTCCCAGTAGCTGGTGGCGTGCCGCAAACGGTCGTAGAACTCCTGCCCGCCGGCCGGGTAGTGCACGGTGACCGGGTGCGGGACCCGGTCCAGGGAGACGCGCTGAAGGATGCCGGGCAGGCCCAGGCTGTGATCGCCGTGGAAGTGGGTGACGCAGATCCGCCTCAGCGGGGTGACCGGGAGGCCGGCCAGCAGCATCTGCCGCTGGGTGCCCTCGCCCGGATCGAAGAGGATCACCTCGTCGTCCCAGCGCAGCAGGTATCCGTTGTGGTTGCGGTGCCGAGTCGGCACCTGGCTGGCCGTGCCGAGCACGATCAACTCCCGCATGGAAACCCCCGCACAGCGCTCGCTTCAAACATGAAGCGACCCCAGGGGACTTCCACGCTCGCGGACGAGCGTGGTCCGGTCGGACAAGGCCGGATCCCCTGGGGTCGGGTGGCTGTCTGGTACTCGCCGGGCCGCTGCCACACGGTCTCGACGTCGTTCCGTATAAAACGAAGCTGTCAAGGACAGCGGCTAGCGGACAGCCACCTCACGAGTCCCGTTGCTATACAACTTCGGACCACCTCCCTTCACGTGTACGGCCACGTTAGCCATCGGAGCGGGGTCCTGCCAACGCTTTTTGAATCACTAAAGACGCGGGAATACCCGGGGGGACATTTCGGTTCCTTCCACCAGAAGTGAGGCGGGTCCCACCAGCTTCGAATCGGGCGTGCCGACGATCTCCGAGTCCTTGCCGTCGTAGTTGAAGCGGTGCAGCACGTGCCGGATCGCCTCCAGCCTGGCTCGCTTCTTGTCGTTGCTCTTCACCACGGTCCAGGGCGCGTCGGCGGTGTCCGTGTAGAAGAACATCGCCTCCTTCGCCTCGGTGTAGTCGTCCCACTTGTCCAGGGACTCCAGATCCATCGGCGAGAGCTTCCACTGGCGTACCGGGTCGACCTGGCGGATCGCGAACCGGGTGCGCTGCTCTTCCTTGGAGACCGAGAACCAGAACTTCACCAGATGGATGCCGGACCGGACGAGCATCCGCTCCAGTTCCGGGGTCTGCCGCATGAACTCCAGGTACTCCTGGCGGGTGCAGAAACCCATCACCCGCTCCACGCCGGCCCGGTTGTACCAGGACCGGTCGAAGAGCACGATCTCACCGGCCGCCGGCAGGTGTTTGATGTAGCGCTGGTAGTACCACTGGGTCTCCTCCCGCGGGTTCGGCTTCTCCAGCGCCACCACCGAGGCGCCGCGCGGGTTGAGGTGCTCCATGAAGCGCTTGATGGTGCCGCCCTTGCCGGCCGCGTCCCGCCCCTCGAAGAGGATCACCAGACGTGACCCGGTGTCCTTGCACCAGTTCTGCAGTTTCAGCAGCTCGATCTGTAGCAGCCGCTTGTGATGGTCGTAGTCCGCGCGATCCATCCGCTCGTCGTACGGGTAGTCCTCGCGCCAGGTGTCGACCGGGCTGCCGTCCGCGTTCAGCAGGCGAGGATCGTCGTCCTCGTCGTCCGCCACGCGATAACCAGCCAACTCGACTATCGGTCCCTCATAAGGCGGAGTGGTTCGTTCGTCCTCCGCGATCAAGCCTTCGCCAGCCAACGTCGCACCTTCTTACGCCGGGAGGCCCGCACGAGCGCGGGCACCGCTCGAAGGGTCTCTTTACCCACCTGTTCCTGCCTGCCGTATAGCACGCCGAAATGAAAACTGTCCGAACCAAGCTCGCGGAGCACCTCACGGGCGACGGTGGAGTCCTGATGGGCACCCAGGCCGTCCTGGAGGGCGGTCAGCGTCTTCACCAGACGCTTAGCGGGTTTGCCGGCCTCCGGGCTGATCAGCTCGACCGCGTACCGGGCTTTCTTGTACGACTTACGGGCCTCGTGGATCTCCTCGTCCACGCCGTCGGCCATCGCGGTGTCCAGCTGCTCGTCGGCCTTGCGCAGGACCTTGCGAGTCCGCTTCGCCGGGCTCTCGGAGCTCGCCGGCGGCCCGTCCACCAGCTCGTCGACGCAATCCAGCAGATTCAGGTACCGGTCCGAGTCGAGCGCCGCGGCCAGCTTCTCCCGGCCCTGCTCGACCCGGTGGTCGAGACCGGACCGGATCCGCTGCGCGGCGGGCTCGAACTCGGGGCCGGACTGCTCCGCTCCGGCGAGCAGCTTCTGCTCCAGCACCTGCGGGTCCCGGACCGCACCCAGGGCATGTGCCAGCCAGCGCAGCTCGGCGCCGGCCTCGCTCTCCGGGAACCACCTCTTGTACGTCTTCAACGTGCTGCGCAGGCGCCGGGTGGCGACCCGCATTTTGTGCACGGCCTGCTCCTCGCCACGGCGGGCGGCGGGGTCGTGCTCGAGGATGGCGTCGCGCTGCTCACGCGCGTACCGGAAAACGGGGTTGATCTTCTCGATCTTCGGCTTTTTCTGCTGGCCGGCGGCGAGCCGCCCGGCCAGCGCCCGCGCCGCCTTGGAGGGGCCCGCCGCCGGCGTGGCGCCCACGGCGAGCAGGGCCTGCTCGACCGCGTCGAGCAGCGCGGCGTCACCGTCCACCAGCTCCACCTCGACCTCCTGCCAGGAGGTCTCCTCGCCGTCCGACTCGGCGCGCACCTGGTCCTGCGCGACCAGCGCGAGCGTGCGGCCGTCGCCGTCACGCAGCGGCGTCTCCACCCGGTGAGTGCGGAGCCGGACAACCGGCGCCACCGGGTGGCGCCGCACGATCGTGCGCACCAGGCGCAGCAGCTCGTCGGGCACGGTGCCGGCTTCGCCGGAAACCCGATGTTCGGTACGCCCGGAGCCGTCACCGGGAGTCTTCAGATGCCAGCCCGCGTCGTTCCCGCCAGTACGGCGCCGAAGTGTCCGGCGGTTTTTCATCAACCGCAGGTCCTCGGTGTCGAAGTAGGTGGCGTCGAGATCATGGATCTCGGCGTCGTCGACGCTGGCGATGCCGGCCACACCGGCCAGGTCCGGAAGTTCGAAGGTCTCAGGGACGTCGTACTTACGCTCGGTCTCGGTGGCGATCTCCACAAGTCAATGGTGCCCGTTCCACCGCGTATAACACAGCGCTGTCTCAGGTTGGGCTGGCATCTTGGGAGCCCGGCCCAAAAGGAGTGCTGCATGGAGAAGCCCGAACCCCGTCCCGTCTCCCTCGCCGGCCTGCGCCTCATCGGCGCGGGCGCCGTCCTCGGACTGGCCCTGGCCGTCCCGGCCTCACCGGCGCAGGCCGACCCGCCCCGGCCGCCGGCCTCGCCGGTCGCCGAGCACGACACGCCCGAGGATTAGATGGCCAGAGGCTAGAGCCGGGCGCTGTCGTCGTCCCGCAGGTACAGCGCCCGGGCGTAATTCGCGGTGGCGGCGCCGTAATACATCGTGGCCAGGCCCATGTGGAAGTTGTTGTTGGTGATCGCGTTCTTCGCGGTGGCCGTCGCGGACCAGCGAATCTCCGCGTCCGAGGCGCTGATTCCGCGGCGTGCGCACCGCTGCCGGTTCATCTCCTTGCCGGTTCGCCACGTCTCCATCGCCTTCTCGGCCTCGCGCATCATGGCCCGGCCCTGTTGCAGGAGAAACTCGGCGAGCTCCCAGGCGGCCCGCTCCTCGTTGTTCTGAAAACTCGGTGACATCGATCCACCTCCACTCTCGTTCGCTTTCGAGTTTGAGCGGGATGTCATGACATGTCGATTTTTTTCGATCGCGGGTGTGAAATGTGCTCGCCGCGCTTGCCTTTGGGGGTGATCACCTCCCCGGGTCCGGCGGAGCTTCGGTCCGGAGACGCAGCAAGCCCGCCGCAAGATTGCGGCGGGCTGCTGGTTGGGCGGGAGCACGGGACCGAGTGAATGCGGGGGAACCTGTTGGTCACGTACTCCCGCCCACCGCCCCGCCCGAACCGGATGCGCCTGGCCGGAGGCGCGGACCAGCGGAGGCGTGCCGATCCGAAATCCAATTCAAGGGCGGGTCTGGGCGCGGGATACCGGAACGCTGGCGGGGCGCTCCGGCGTCACCGCCGGGCGACGTCGCCGGGCCGGGAAGCCGTTGCTTGCCGGGGGACGGTCAAGCGCTTCGGCGACGTCGGAGTCTGGTCAGTCGGCATACCTCCACTGGTGGTCGTTGGAGCCGAAGTCGGTACGGTGCCGGCCGGGAGCGTTGCTGCTCTCGTCCAGGCCGTACCGGCGGCCGGGCCAGGTGCGCATGCTGTTGACGTCGTGCCGCAACGTCCATGCCTCGCGCCAGGGGCGGCGTGCGGCGGCGTCGGCCCGCTCGGCCAGGCGGCGTGCCGAACACGGCCATCGCCATCCACACCAGACGCAGTTGCCGTCCACACCGGCCGCCATGTGGCGTCCGAGCATGTGCTGCGCGTCCCGCCACAGCAGGCGGTCCACGATGTCGGCGGGCGCCGCCTCGTCGACGTCGACCATCCCCTTACCCCTCCGTTCGGGAGTGGCTCATAGCTCCGTCACGACACATACAACCGCAGCGAACCATCGGCTGGTCGGACTGTCTGTGCGATTGCGACAACTATCCGTGACGGTCACTGTTCGCCGTGGGCGGACGGCGTACGGGCATCGACTCGGATCAGCGGCTGTTGACTCTCACATGGACACCGAAGAATCCGAGGCCCTGGATGCCTACAGCCGGATCGTGACCGGCGTGGCCGCCCGGCTCCTGCCCTCGGTGGCCGCCCTCTCGGTCCGGTCGCCGCGCGGCGGGGCCGGTTCCGCGGTCACCTTCACCGACGACGGGTTCCTCCTGACAAACGCGCACGTCGTGGCCGGCGCGAACGGCGGCTCGGCGGCCTTCGCCGACGGTACCGAGACCCCGTTCGACGTGGTGGGCGCCGACGCGCTCTCCGATCTCGCGGTGGTCCGGGTGCACCGTCCGGGCGCACCGGCCGCGCCACTCGGCGACGCCGACGCGCTGCGCATCGGCCAGCTCGTGGTCGCCGTCGGCAACCCGATGGGCCTGGCCGGTTCGGTCACCGCGGGGGTGGTCTCCGGCCTGGGCCGCTCGCTGCCGGCCCGGGACGGCCGCCGGGTACGCATCATCGACAACGTCATCCAGACCGACGCCGCTCTCAACCCGGGCAACTCCGGCGGGGCCCTCGCCGAATCGACCGGCACCGTGGTCGGCGTCAACACGGCCGTCGCCGGGTACGGGCTCGGCCTGGCCGTGCCGATCAACACCACCACCCGCTCGATCATCGGCGAGCTGGTCGCCACCGGCCGGGTACGCCGGGCCTGGCTGGGCGTGGCCGGCGTACCCGTACCGCTGCCGCCGCCGCTCGCCGATCGGCTCGGCCAGAAGACCGGCTTGCGCGTCGTGGAGGTGGTGCCGGGCAGCCCGGCCGGCCAAGCCGGTGTCTACCTCGGCGACATCCTGATCACGGCGGGCGGGCAGCCGGTGCAGAGCGTGCAGGCGTTGCAGCGGCTCATGCTGGGCCCGGCGATCGGCGTGAACCTGCCGATCACCCTGCTCCGCCGCGGCGCCCTGGTCGACGTGATCACCGTGCCGGCCGAGCTGAACTGACAGCCCGGCCGGTTCGGCTCAACTCAAGTGGGCGAGCAGGTCCTGCCGGGTGAGCACCCCGGCGGGCTTGCCGTCGACCAGGACCATCGCGGCGTCCGCCTTCTCCAGGAGCCCGACCGCCTCCGCCACCGGCTCGCCGCCGCCGATCATCGGAAGCGGGTCGCCCATGTGCCGTTCGATGGTGTCGTGCAGGTGGGCCTGGCCGCTGAAGAGCGCGTCCAGCAGCGCCTTCTCCGAGATGGAACCGGCCACCTCGCCGGTCACCACGGGCGGCTCGGCCTTGAGCACGGGGAGCTGGCTCACGCCGTACTCCCGCATGTAGTCGATCGCGTCGCGGACCGTCTCGGTCGGGTGCACGTGGATCAGCGGCGGGATCTCCGCGCCCTTGCCGGCCAGCGCGTCGGCGACGGTCGGTGTGCCGCTCTGGGTGTGCAGGAACCCGTACCGAGCCATCCACTTGTCGTTGAAGATCTTGGAGAGGTAGCCGCGGCCACCGTCCGGCAGCAGGACCACGACGACGTCGTCCGGCCCGGCCTTGCGGGCCACCTCGAGCGCCGCCACCACGGCCATCCCGCAGGAGCCGCCGACCAGCAGGCCCTCCTCACGGGCCAGGCGGCGGGTCATCTCGAACGAATCCGAGTCGCTCACCTCGATGACCTCGTCGGTGACGCTCTGGTCGTACGCGGTCGGCCAGAAGTCCTCACCGACACCCTCGACCAGGTACGGCCGGCCGGTGCCCCCGGAATAGACGGAGCCCTCCGGGTCCGCGCCGATGACCCGCACCGGCCCCTGCTCCTTGAGGTACCGCCCGACGCCGCTGATCGTGCCACCGGTGCCGACACCCGTCACGAAGTGGGTGATCTTCCCGTTGGTCTGTTCCCAGAGCTCCGGGCCGGTCTGCTCGTAGTGCGAGCGCGGGTTCGCCGGGTTGCTGTACTGATCCGGCTTCCACGCCCCGGGGATGTCCCGGGTCAGCTGATCGGAGACGTTGTAGTAGGAACGCGGGTCCTCCGGCGCGACGGCGGTCGGGCAGACCACCACCTCCGCGCCGTACGCCCGAAGCACGTTCTGCTTGTCCTCGCTGACCTTGTCGGGGCAGACGAAGACGCACTTGTAGCCGCGTTGCTGGGCCACGAGGGCCAGACCGACACCGGTGTTACCACTGGTCGGCTCGACGATGGTGCCACCCGGCTTGAGCAGCCCGGCTTTCTCGGCGTCCTCCACCATCCGCAGCGCGATCCGGTCTTTCACCGAACCGCCGGGATTCATGTACTCGACCTTGGCCAGCACGGTGGCGCTGATGCCCTCGGTCACACTGTTCAGCCGGACCAGCGGAGTGTTACCGATGATCTCGACGACGTTGTCGTAATAGCGCACGCTTTACTTTACGACCAGGCGCGGGTACGTCCGCTCCCACTCCAGGAACCGCTCCGTCTCGGCGAGCACCGCACCGGCCAGCCAGGTGACCATGACGGCGTCGTCGATCAGCCCGAACACCCAGAGCAGGGCCTCCGGGACGGCATCGATCGGGGAGACCACATAGACGGTCGCGGCCGTCATCAGGGCTATCCGGAAGCCGCCGTCATACTCGCCGCGAGCCGTGGCAGCGGCCATCCGTGGCAGGGCCGCGAGCCGCTTGCTCAGCGACGGTCCGCCTCGGGCACCAGCGGTCAGCGCTCGGCTGAGAGCCGTGAACGCCGCCGCACGTTTCAACGTTTTGGCCATCTCTGTTCCCCTCTCCGCTACTCCAGCATGACCCGGGCGCGCCATGATTGCCTCTCGCCATCGCGAGTTAGCCTCGAATTCCAGCCCCAGGTGCCGATCATCGGCGAGCCGGATGGATCCCTTCGACAAGACAGCGAGGGAGACTGTGAGCAGCATCGATTGGACTAGCGCGACGGCACGGATCCGCGACCTCTCCCCCGAGGACCGGCGACGGATCAGGACGGCCGGACGGGTCGCCGGACAGGTGACCGGAGCGCTCGCGGGGTTGACCGCCCTCTCGGCGGGACTGTTGATGCGGCAGGCGGCCGACGCCCGCCGGGTGATCCCGATGGCCGAGGCTCCCCCGCCCCGCGGTGACGGTATTTACGGGGCGAAGTTCGGCGGGAAGCCGATCAACCTGGTGATCCTCGGCGACTCCACGGCGGCCGGGTACGGCGTACACCGAACCCGCGAGACGCCGGGTGCGCTCTTCGCCACCGGGATCTCCCGCCGCCTGCGCCGGCCGGTCCGCCTGCACCGGCTGGCCGTGGTCGGCTCGATCTCGGCCGGCCTGCCGTACCAGGTGGACGCCGCTCTGGAGTACGCGCCGGACGTCGCGGTCATCCTGATCGGCGGCAACGACGTCACGCACGCTTCGGGTTTCCCGGCGGCCGTAAGTCATCTCGCCGACACCGTACGCAGGTTGCGTGCGGCCGGGTGCCGGGTCGTGGTCGGCACCTGCCCGGACATCGGCGCCATCAAGTCGATCAAGCCGCCGCTGCGCTGGCTCGCCCGCCGGTGGAGCCGGCAACTGGCCGCGGCGCAGACGGTGGCCGTGGTGGAGGCCGGCGGGCGTACGGTCTCGATCGGCAACCTGCTGGGCCCGATGTTCGAGGCCGATCCGGTACGGATGTTCGGATCGGACCGTTTCCACCCGTCCGCCGAGGGGTACGCACGAGCAGCGGCCGTGATGATGCCGACGGTGATGGCCGCCCTCGGCGAGGACGATCGCAGCGCGGTGCCGGCCGGCGAGGGAGTCCGTACTCTTCCCGAGGCGGCCGACGAAGCGGTCCGGGCGCCCGGTACCGAGGTCAGCCCGACCCGGGTGGGCGGGCGCGAGCGCGGCCCGGCCGGACGGTGGGCGCAATTGCGCCGGCATCCCTGGTTCGGTGAGTCCCGGCACTGGTTCGCGGCGAGAACCCCGACAATTCCCGCCGGTACCCCGGCGGACGGAGCCGTAGGGTATACCCCAGAGGATCATCAAGTCGGGTGATGCCGAGTCTGATCAGAGCAGGGAGGCGGGACATGGCAGGGCTGCCGGAACGACTCAGCAAGGCCGCTGCCACCAGCCTGCTGGCCGGCGCGGTGGGCGGTGCGGCACTACTGGCGGGCGAGTTGCTCGCCGCGAAGGCCCGCAGGTACGCGAAGCCGACCATGGGCCTCGCCCTGCGTACCTCGATGGGGCCGCAGAGCGCGCCGCCGCTGCGGCTGGTCCTGCTCGGCGACTCGGCCGCGGTCGGGGTCGGTGTGGAGTGGCTCTCCGAGACGCTCGGCGGGCAGCTCGCGCGGCTGCTGGCCGACGGCACGCCGGAGTCGGGCCAGCGGCACGTCCTGCTCTCCAGCGTCGGTGTGGCCGGGTCGCGCTCCAGCGACCTCGCCACCCAGGTGGCCCGCGCGCTGCTCGGCGACCGGCCGGACGTCGCGGTCATCCTGATCGGGTCGTACGACGCGACGACCGGCCGCGGCCCCGAGGAGGCCGCCGGGCATCTGGGACAGGCCGTGCGGCGGTTGCGGTCGGCCGGTGTGCAGGTGGTCGTCGGGACCTGCCCGGACCTCGGCGCGGTGCGCTCGATGGCGCCGCCGCTGCGGCAGATCGCCGGGATGATCGGTCGCCGGATGGCGAAGGCGCAGGCCAAGGCGGTCGCCGAGGCCGGCGGCGTGGTGGTCGACCTGGCCGGGGAGACCGGAGCGGTCTTCCGCGCCGACGCCGGAACGCTGTGTTACGACGGGTTCCACCCGTCCGCCGACGGTTACCGGGTCTGGGCGCACGCCCTCTATCCGGCGGTGGCTCGCGCCGCCATGAGCGACGTCTGAAGCGGTTGGGTGTGAGAAATTCGCACTTCCGACCATGTTACCGGTGAGTAAACTGAGCGCATGCCGGAAGCTGTCATCGTCGCCACTGCCCGCTCCCCCATCGGACGCGCCCACAAGGGCTCGCTGAAGGATCTGCGTCCCGATGATCTCGCCACCACGATCGTCGACGCCGCCCTGAACAAGGTGCCGCAGCTGGACCGCACGCTCATCGAGGATCTGTACCTCGGTTGCGGCCTGCCCGGCGGCGAACAGGGCTTCAACATGGCCCGCGTGATCGCCACCAAGCTGGGCCTGGACGGCCTGCCCGGTGCCACGATCACCCGGTACTGCTCCTCCTCCCTCCAGACCACCCGGATGGCCTTCCACGCGATCAAGGCCGGTGAGGGTGACATCTTCGTCTCGGCCGGCGTCGAGACCGTCTCCCGGTACGCCCGGGGCAGCTCGGACGGCCTGCCCTCGGCCGCGCAGGAGCTGGTCGGCGGCAGCTGGACGAACCCGTACTTCGACACGGCCCAGGCCCGGACCGCTTCGTTCGCGCAGGGCGGCAAGACCTGGCACGACCCGCGCGAGGACGGCGAGGCGCCGGACATCTACATCACCATGGGCCAGACCGCGGAGAACCTCGCTCAGATCAAGAACGTCTCCCGCGAGGAGATGGACGAGTTCGGTGTACGCAGCCAGAACCTGGCCGAGAAGGCGATCGCCAACGGCTTCTGGGACCGCGAGATCACCCCGGTCACCCTCCCCGACGGTACGGTCGTGTCGAAGGACGACGGCCCGCGCGCCGGGGTCACCATGGACGCGGTCTCGCAGCTCAAGCCGGTCTTCCGCCCCGACGGCCGGGTCACCGCCGGCAACTGCTGCCCGCTCAACGACGGCGCCGCCGCGGTGGTCATCATGAGCGACACCAAGGCCCGCGAGCTGGGCATCACCCCGATCGCCCGGATCGTCTCCACCGGCGTGACCGCACTCTCCCCCGAGATCATGGGGTACGGCCCGGTCGAGGCCTCCAAGCAGGCCCTGAAGCGGGCCGGCATGACCATCGACGACGTCGACCTGGTCGAGATCAACGAGGCCTTCGCCGCGCAGGTGATCCCGTCGTACAAGGACCTCGGGATCCCGCTGGAGAAGCTCAACGTCAACGGCGGCGCGATCGCGATCGGCCACCCGTTCGGCATGACCGGCGCCCGGATCACCGGCACGCTGCTCAACGCGCTGGACTGGCACGACAAGAGCATCGGCCTGGAGACCATGTGCGTCGGCGGCGGCCAGGGCATGGCCATGGTGCTCGAACGCCTCAGCTGACCCACCCGACCACGGGCCCGGCACGTCACACCACGTGCCGGGCCCGGTTTGCATCAGGATGGGCGCATGGCGATGGAGATCCGCACGCTTGCGCCCTCGGCTCCGCAGTTCGGACCGGCAGCGAAGCTCTTCGACGACTACCGCGTGCACTACGGCCAGGTCTCGGACCTCGAAGGCACCCGGAAATGGTTGACCGAGCAGGTCGGCGCCGGGTCGCTGGCGATGACGGTCGCGCTCCGCGATGACCGGGTCTCCGGGCTGATCACCAGCACGGTCATGCCCGCGTCGCTGCGGCTCGGCGTCGCCTGGTCCGTACGTGATCTCTTCGTCCCGCCGGACGCGCGCCGCGGTGGGGTGGCCCGGGCCCTGCTGGATCACGTCATTGCGGAGGCGCGCGCCGCGGGCGCACTTCGGGTCGCACTACAGACGGAACCGGAGAACGGACCGGCTCTGGCCCTTTACACCGCCGCAGGCTTCCGGCCGGTGGACGGTCTGACGTCGCTGATGGTCGGCCTCAACTGAGGGCTTCGCGGACCCGCTCGACCTCGGCGGTGGCCCGGCTCAGCAGATCGGCGGAGGGACTCGCCGCGACGAGGTCGTCGGCCATCACCCGGAGCTGATCGGGCAGGACCATGTGATGCAGGCGCGGCACCGGGCGGGACGGGCGCTGCTCGGCCTCGGCGCCCAGGTCGGCGAGCTGCTGCACCAGGGTGTGGACCATCTCGGCGCGGGTGCCGGTGCCGGACGGAGCCGACCAGCGGGTCTCCACCCAGTGGTGGACCAGGTTGAGCAGCCGGTCTACGGACGTCGCGAAGTCGGGCACCCGGCGAGCCTACCCAGAAACGGGACAACGCCCGGTCCGCGGGGAGGCGGACCGAGCGTTGCTGTGTGACGACGTGACGAACCGTCAGTCGTCGCCCTGGAAGTACGCCAAGAGACGGAGGATCTCCAGGTAGAGCCAGACGAGGCCGACCAAGATGCCGAACGCCGCGGTCCAGGAGTAGCGCTGCGGAAGTCCCATCCGCACGCCCTCCTCGATCTCGTTGAAGTTCAGGATGAAGCTCAGCGAGGCGACCACGATGCAGACCAGGCTGAAGATGTACCCCACCGGGCCGGCGTCGCGGAGACCGGTGTTGACGTCGAACAGCGCCAGCACGAAGTTGATCAGCATGACGGCGAAGAGGCCACCCATGATCGCGATGAGCGCCCGGGTGAACTTCGGCGTCGCCCGGATGACCCGGGCCTTGTAAAGCATCGCCATCAGGAAGAAGACGCCGAAGGTGGCGACCACCGCCTGTAGCACGATGCCCTCGAAGCCGAGGATGTTGGTGAAGTACTTGCTCACCATGCCGACGAAGACGCCCTCGATGACCGCGTAGGTCACGACGAGAGCGGGGTTGGCCATCCGCATGAACGAGATGACCAGACCGAGCACGAGGCCGGTCAGCGCCGCCCCGATCCAAGCAGCGCCGGTCAGCGCGTCAGGAATCAGGTTCCACGCGGCGACCGCGGAGATACCGGTGATGCCGAGCAGGGTGACCGTCTTGACCACGACGTCGTCGATGGTCATCGGTTGCACGGCCGGCGGTGAGGCCGGGTAGCCGGTGGCGGTCGGGTAGGGCTCGCCGTAACCCGGCTGACCGTAACCCGGCTGGCCGGCGGCCGGCCCGTATGGCCCGTACCCGGCCGCTCGCTCCCGCTCGGCCGCCTGGCCGAGGCGCGAGAGCACCGGGTTCGATGTCTTCACTGTTTCCAGCCTCCCTTTGAGGGTTGAGGCGCTGTGCCTGTTGTTCAAGGGTACGGGCTGGATGCTCATCATGCCGCACCCCAATGCTGTGAGCAGGCTGAGAGGGCCTCTCGACAGGAACGCGGCCGCGGCATGACGCCGCGACCGTAGGGGTCGTGCCCGGGGCGGGTCTCGAACCCGCACGCCTTGTCAGGCAGCCGCTTTTAAGGCGGCCGTGTCTGCCATTCCACCACCCGGGCGGGCCTGCGAACACCGTAGCTGGTGCCGCCCAGGCGGCGGAATCGGCCTTGGCCGCGATCAGCGCGAGCCGACACCCACCTTGTCGCTGGCGGGCAGCGAGACCGGCGGGGTCACCTCGGTGAACTCCTCACGCGGGTGGTGCAGCTGGCCCAGGGCGACGGTCTCCCGCTTGAGCAGGAAGGCCAGCACCCAGTCGGCGAGCACCCGGACCTTGCGGTTGAACGACGGGATCCGGCTCACGTGGTAGAGGCGGTGCATGAGCCACGCCGGGTAACCCGTGAGCTTGATGCCGTAGACGTGGGCGACGCCCTTGTTGATGCCGAGACCGGCGACGCTGCCCGCGTACTTGTGCCGGTACTCCTTCGGCGCGCCGCCGAGGACCACCTGGTGGATGTTGTCGGCGAGCACCGCGGCCTGCCGGACGGCGTGCTGGGCGCTCGGCGAGCACCAGGCGCCCGGGTTGGTCAGGTCCGGCACCTGGGCGCAGTCGCCGGCGGCCCAAGCACCCTCCCAGACCTCGCCCTCGAGCGAGGCGACCTGGAGGGTGGGCAGGCAGTTGACGTGTCCGCGCGGGCCGCGCGGCAGGTCGGTCTGCTCGAGCATCGGCGACGGCTTGACACCAGCGGTCCAGACCAGCGTCTCGGCGCGGAAGGTGTCCCCGTCGGAGAGCACGATCCGGCCGTCGACGCAGGACTCCAGGCGGGTGTCCAGGCGCAGGTCGACACCGCGACCGGCGAGCTGCCGGGCGGCGTACGCACCCATCTCCGGGCCCACCTCGGGCAGGATCCGGTTGGTCGCCTCGACCAGGATGAAGTGGACCTCCTTCGGGTCCAGCTCCGGGTAGTACTTCAGCGCGTCGGAGACCACGTCCTGCATCTCGGCGAGCGCCTCGATGCCGGCGAAGCCGCCGCCGACGAAGACGAAGTTGAGCGACGCCTTGCGTACCTCCTCGTCGGGCGTCGCGGCGGCGACGTCCAGCCGGTCGAGGATGTGGTTGCGCAGGTAGATGGCCTCACCGATGGTCTTGAGGCCGATGCCCATGTCGCTCAGGCCGGGAATCGGCAGGGTCCGCGAGACCGAGCCGGGCGCCACGATGATGTGGTCGTACTCCATCTCGTAGGCCGGGCCGTCGATCGGCTGAACGGTCACGGACTTGCGTGCGTGCTCGATCCGGATCACTTCACCGGAGACGATGCGGCACTTCTTGAGCTCCCGGCGCAGCGGCACCACAGCGTGTCGCGGCGAGATGCTACCGGCCGCTGCCTCGGGCAGGAACGGCTGGTAAGTCATGTGCGGAACAGGGTCGATAACAACAACCTCAGCCCGATTCCGGTTCAGCTTCTTGGACAGGCGGAGGGCGGTGTAAAGCCCGACGTGACCTGCTCCTACGACGACTATGCGCGGCGGATTCACGGACCTATTGTCGCGCGCGGAAGCCATTTCGTGCGCGGTTCTGTGACCATCGCAACCTACAAAAGTCAAGTGTCGTAACCCACAGTTTGGCCGGGATTTTTATCTTCTGCGGATCGTATGTGCTAGGAGAAGTGTCACAGCGACGGCGCAGGCCAATCCGGTAAGGGTGGCCAGTTGGAACGGGTCACCGCCCAGATCCGCGGTGAGCCCGAGCGCCAGCACGATCACCACCGCGGAGAGCAGGATCACGAGGCCGGCACGGCCCAGCCAGAGCGCCGGGACATCGAGGTTGACCATCGCGTCGTACGGCAGGAGGGCGGCGAGCGCGGTCAGCGTGTGAGCCAGGTAGAGCAGCGTGGCGAGGGTGAGCACCCGCCACAACGCGATCCGGCTGTCGAAACCGGCGGTGTCGACGACCCAGCCGGCGACCGCGAAGAGTGCGACGACCGTACCGCCGCGGCCGCTCGGTGCGATCGCGGGCCAGAGCGCGACCAGAACGAGCGGGATCAGGAAGCGGCCGGTCAGCAGCGGGGCGGGCCAGGCAACCACGATGGCGAGCAGGCCGCACAGCAGCACACCGAAACGGACCATAACGGGTACGGCGGTGGCGCGGCGGGCCACGGTACGCAGACCGTCGACGCGGCGGGTGATCGCGCTCAGCACGTCAGCGCCCCCTCGGCGTGGAGGCCATCCGGGCCACGTCCCGCAGCACCAGATCCAGGCTGCCGGCGCCGGCCCAGGCCACCACCGGTACGCCGTGCTCGCGGAGCCGGCCCAGCACGTTCTCGCGTTCGATGCGCCACAGCCGGGTGGCCAGCGGGGTCCACTGGTCGCGTACCGGCGGGGCGGCGTCCGGC
This sequence comes from Actinoplanes aureus, assembly GCF_015704865.1. Classification (GTDB taxonomy): domain Bacteria; phylum Actinomycetota; class Actinomycetes; order Mycobacteriales; family Micromonosporaceae; genus Actinoplanes; species Actinoplanes aureus. The sequence continues at coordinate 241,169 of NZ_JADQTO010000007.1, forward strand.
GGCAGGGTGTCGACCGCGACGGTGTAACGGCCGGACTGGGTGAGCTGGGCCAGCATGTCGGCGGCGCGCGGGTCGACCAGCGGGGTGAGTACGACCACCAGCGCGGACGAGGAGACCTGGTGTGCGCCGAGGATGTTCTCGTACTGCTCGGTGTCGACCGGGTCGGGACGCACGTCGAGCAGCCACTCCAGGACGGTCAGGTACTGGCGGCGGCCGGAGGCTGGGCGGAGCCGGCGGGCCGCGGCGCCGTACTCCAGCAGCGACACCCGGTCACCGCGGTGCAGGTAGTGCTCGGCGATCGCGGCGGCCGCCCGGACCGTGGTGTCCAGGACCGACGCGCTGCCGCGTATCCCGCCGGGGAGGCCGACCTCGCCCAGCACGTCGAGCAGGAGCAGCACCTCGGCGTCGCGGTCCGACAGGGTGTAGGCGACGTGCAGGTCGCGGGTGCGCAGCGAGACCCGCCAGTCGATGCGGCGGAGCCGGTCACCGGGCGCGAACTGGCGTACGCCGGCCAGTTCGCCGCCCTCCCCGGGGCGGCGTGACCGGTGCGCACCGACCAGGCCGGCCGCGGCGGGCATCGCCTCGGTCGCGTTGAACGGCTCGGTTACCGGGTAGACGCGTACGCCGCGGGCGGCGGTGACCACCGGGCGGGAGGCCAGCAGGCCACCGCACGCGGAAGCCCGGGCGGCGGCCGGTCCGACGTCCTGCCGGCCCCAGCGCAGCGCCTCGCCGGGCAGGTCGATCGCGGCCCAGCCGTCGGACGGCACGGTGATCGCGAACGGCCGGTCGGACTGTTCCAGGCGCAGCCAGGGTGAGGTACGCGTACGGACGACGACCAGGTCGTAACCGATCTCGTCCGGGTTGGCGACGGTGAGACCGGCGTCGATCGCCCCGCCCTCGACGATGTGCTGCTCGTCGGCGGTGATGGTGATCTCGGGCGCGGACCGCGGTACGCGGCGCAGGTGCAGGGCGGCGCCGATCGCGAACGGCGCCGCCAGCAGCACCAGGTCGACCCGGCCGAGGGCCACCCCGAGCAGCAGCAACAGGCCGGTGAGCAGGACCGATCGGCCGAGCGCCCGGGTCGGCACCCAGTTCTCAGTCATGGCTGTGCCTCATGGGCATGCCTTCCTGGCCCTCGCCTGCAAGGCCGAAACTCACTGCGGCTGGGTGCCGCTCGGTGCAGTCAGTCATGCCGCGCGTACGTCGGGAGCGCCCCGGACGCCGGCGCGGGCACCGCGGTGAGCACCTCCTGCACCACGAACGACGGGTTGACCTGGCGCAGCCACATCTCCGGGCGCAGCGTGATCCGGTGCGCCAGCGCCGGTACCGCGACGTCTTTCACGTCCTCCGGCACCACGTAGTCCCGGCCGGCCATCGCGGCCCGGGCCCGGGCCAGCAGGAGCAGTGCCAGAGAGCCACGCGGCGACGAGCCGACCAGGACCGCTCCGTGCTCGCGGGTGGCCGAGGTGAGGGACACGATGTAGCGGCCGATCGAGTCCTCCACCGCCACCGACTCCAGCGCGGCCTGCATCAGCTGCAAGGTCTGCGAGTTGACGACCGGGGTGAGCTGGGCCTCCTCCTGGCGCCGCGACATCCGGCGCTGCAGGACGGCCCACTCCTCCTCGGCGGTCGGGTAGCCGAACGACACCCGCAGCAGGAACCGGTCCAGCTGGGCCTCGGGCAGCGGGTACGTACCCTCGTACTCGATCGGGTTGGCGGTCGCCAGCACATGGAACGGCGGGTCCAGCCGGTACGTGACGCCCTCGACCGACACCTGCTTCTCCTGCATCGCCTCGAGCAGGGCGGACTGGGTCTTCGGCGGCGTCCGGTTGATCTCGTCGGCCAGCAGCATGTTGGTGAAGACCGGTCCGGCCCGGAACGCGAAGTCGCCCTTGCGCTGGTCGTACAGGAAGGAGCCGGTGACGTCGGCGGGCAGCAGGTCCGGGGTGAACTGGAGGCGGCGGAAATCCAGCCCGAGCGCCTGGGCGAAGCAGCGGGCGGTGAGCGTCTTGCCGAGACCTGGCAGATCCTCCAGCAGTACGTGCCCGCCGGCCAGGATGCCGGCCAGCACCAGCTCGAGCGAGTCCCGCTTGCCGACCACCACGGTGCCGACGGAGTCGAGGACCGCTCCGGCCAGCCGCCCGACCTCGTACGGGGGAAGAGCCTGGGTCACCGGCGCGCCTTTCTCACAGTCGTTCCAATGCGTTCACGAAGGTTTCGATGTCGCGGGTCCGCAGCCCACGCCGGCCGGGGTTGGCCAGCTCGGACCAGAGCTCCTCACCGAGCAGCTCCCGGGCGCGGCGGGGGTCACTGGCCCGGGTGATGCCGTGCCGCAACCGGAGCCGTTCGTCGGTCAGCTCGGCGAGCACCGGCAGAACGTTACGCGCATACAGTTCCGGGTCCGAGTGGGCCCGGTCCAGGTTCCGCTCCCAGCGGCGGACGGTGGCCCGGAGCGCGTCGGTGGCCGGTGCCGTCCCGGTTTTGATCTGGGAGCGCAGCCGGGGCGCCGGCGGGGGCGCGACCTGTGCGGCCGCGTAGATGACCACGCGGAGGCCGATCAGCGCGGCGATGATCAGCAGCAGCGGGACCCGGACACCGCCGGCCCGCAGCCCGGCCACGAGCACCACTGTGGTCAACGCGATGAGCACGCCCTCCCCGACCAGCCGCGGGATCGGGGAACCAGGCTTCTCGACCGGCGCGGGCGCCTCCACGGCCGGCTCGCGCGCCGCCCCGAAGAGGTCGTCCAGTCCCCCGTCGCTCATGCCGGCACCTCGCTCCTGGCCGTACCGAGATCGGCGCGCAGCCGCTGGAGCGCCGAGCGGGCCTGCGACCGCATCTGGTCGTCCACGGTGTGCGTCGCGTACCGGGCCTCGCGGTAGACCTCCAGCAGCGCGGCCAGCACCCCGGCGTCCACACGTTGCTCGGCCAGGAGCCGTCCGACCAGGTCGGTCGGGCTGTCACCGGGATGCCGGGGAGTGCCGGCGGCGGCCGCCGCGTCCTCCAGCCGGACCCAGCAGGCGATCACCGCACGGCGCGGGTCGCGGTCGGTGTCGGAGAGCTCCTCCAGACCCGCGTCGAGGGCGGCCACCAGTTCTTCCGCGGTGCGCGGCTGCCGTCGCGGGCCACGCTGCCCGCTCCGGCCGACCCGCCGGCGCAGGTGCTCCCGTACGAGTGCCCAGGTGAGCACGACGACCATCACGACCGCGATCACGGCGAGCACGGCCAGCGCGGCGTCGCCCACCCAGTCGGGCAGCGTGCGGGCCGCCTCGGGGACCGGGGCCTCCGCGGTCGGCGTGGCGGGCGCACCGGTGCGAGGTGGCAGCAGGGGAGGCGCGGTCGTCGGTGTCGCCTCCGGGTTGATCTGGTCCAGCTGCGGCGACGACCGGGTGGCGGCCAGCGAGAGCACGAAGAGCAGTCCGAGGACGGCGGCCAGCGGCCACCATCGGCGGAATGCGGGGAGGTCCATGCGGGGGCTCAGATCCGTAACTCGGGGGACTTTCGGCAGGCTCGCATCATGCCAGGCCCGCAAGTGCCTTCGCACGGGCGAACACGCCGTCCAACATCACCGGGGTCAGCTTTCCGGTGAAGGTGTTCTGCTGGCTGACGTGGAAACATCCGAGCAGATCGGGGACGCCGGGCAGGCTCACATGGGCGCCGTGTCCGAATTTCGGGCGGGGCACGGGCGGGCGTACGCCGTACGCCGCGGTCATCGCCGGCCACCAGGCCTGCCAGGCGAAGGCACCCAGAGCGACCACCACCCGCAGCGTGGGTTTGATCAGCTCGAGCTCGCGCCGCACCCAGGGTGCGCAGGTGTCGCGCTCCTGCGGCAGCGGCTTGTTGTCCGGCGGCGCGCAGCGCACCGCCGCGAAGATCCGGGTGTGCCGGAGCTGGAGGCCGTCGTCGACGGAGACGCTCGTCGGCTGGTTCGCCAGGCCGGCCCGGTGCAGTGCGGCGAAGAGCACGTCGCCGGAACGGTCGCCGGTGAAGATCCGCCCGGTGCGGTTGCCGCCGTGCGCGGCGGGCGCGAGGCCGAGGATGGCGATCTCGGCGTCGGCGGCGCCCCAGCCGGGCACCGGCCGCCCCCAGTACTCCTGATCGCGGAACGCCGCGCGGCGCGTCACCGCGATGTCCGTGCGCCAGGCGACCAGGCGCGGGCAGGCGAAACAGTCCGCGATCCGGGCATCCAGCACGCTCAGCGAGGCGGCGTCAGCCGCTTGGGCGACGACCTCTTCGGGGGTACGCGGGGACGAGTCGGACGGAAGCACCGGAACAGCACAGCATCCCCGGCTGATCGACGCGCACCCGGGTCCGCGCCGGAAACAGCCGCGGGGCGCCCGTCCGGACGCCCCGCGGTCGGATCCGGATCGCTCAGCCGTTCGCCTTGAGGCAGAGCAGGTAGCCGCCGCTCTCCTTGCTGCCGATGACCGAGCCCTCCTCACCCTCCTTGAGCTTCGCGTCGAAGGTCGGGTCGCAGGCCGTGCTGTACACGTCCGAGACACCGTCGACGCGGCCCAGCACGGTGAACTTCGCGTCGGTCGCCGAGCACTCGGTGACCTCGGCCTCGACCTCGGTCGCCGTGTCGCTCAGCCCGGACTTGATCGCCAGGCAGTCGCCCGCCTTCGCGTCGCCGGTCGGGTCCTCCCGGAGCATGTTGCCGAGGCCGGTCTTCAGCGCCACGACCACCACGATGATCAGCAGACCGCCGAGCAGGCCGAGGATCTTCTTGCCCACCGACTTCTTCTTCGGCGGGACCACGGGCGGCACCGCACCCGGGACCTCACCGGAGTTCGGCGGGGGGAAACCGGGTGTTCCCGCGTTCGGCGGCGGGAAGGCCTGCCCGCCAGCGGGCTGAGTCGGCACAGCCGGGTCAGTCATGGATCTTCCTTGGATTCGAGGGGTGCGGCCGGAGAGCCGACCGCCACGGGAGGATAGCGATCGCTATCGCTCCCGCGCGACCCCATGACCAGGCTTTATTTGCTGGCCGCCGGGGTCGGGACGGAGGGTGACGGTGCCGCCCCGGACGGTTCCACCGGCGTCGGTGCGGTCGTCGGCTCGGGCGTCGGCCCCGCCTCGGTCTCGCCGGGCGTGGCCACCAGGAACGGCGCCTGGTCCGGGCAGCGCGGGTAGCCGAGCTGACGACTCTCCCGCCACTCGCCGGTCACCTGATCGGTGCAGCCGTTGTCGCCGAGCCGGATCGGTTGACCGTTCTGGTCGTAGAGTTGCGCGCCCTTGATGAGCCGGCCCTGGTTGTCGTAGACGAACACGTCCTGGACGTGGCCGAACTCGCTGACGTAGCTGGTGTCCATGTAGCTGGTGGACTGACGGGCCTGCCCGTCCGCCTCGAAGAAGCCGACCACCGCGTAGATCGCCAGCACCGCCGTGCCGGCCTTCAGCAGCAGCCGGGGAACCGGCTTGGCGGGCTGGCCGCGCCGGCCCAGCCAGATCGAGCCGAGGATCGCGCCGGCCAGCAGTAGCAGGGCGAACAATTCGTTGTCGACGACGCGGGGCAGCAGCCCGATGCGTGCGCTGTTGTCGTCGAAGATGTAGGCGAACGCCATGGCGGCGAGGTAACCGCGCAGCACCCACCACGCGGGACGCAGCAGCACGAGGAAGTCGCTGGCTTTCGCGTACCCCAGAAGGGGTCCGGTCCGGTCATCGATCCGCCGCGTCGCCTCGCCGAGCCGCCCCCGCAGCTCGGCGAGGCGGGCGGCACGCGCCGGCGGCCGCGGCGCGGAGCCGGTGATGCCGGCGCTCGCGCTCAGTTCCGCGGCGTAGGCCTGCGGGGTGCCGAGGCGTTCGGTGAGCGAGCCACCGCCCTCGGCGAGCACCTCGGCGAGATGTTCCGGAAGATCCTCGAGCAGCTCCTCGCGAGTGGCCGCCGGCAGGTGGGCGAGCGCCTGCCGCACCCCCTCGACGTAGAGGGAGATCTCGTCCTGTGCCGTCAGGTTCACGCCGTCCCCCGCTCGCGAAGCAGATCATCCATGATCGAAGCAAAGCCGTGCCACACCTTGCCGGAGCGCTGCAATTCGGCGCGCCCGGCCTCGTTGAGGGCGTAGTACTTCCGGTGTGGCCCCTCGTCGCTGGGGACCACGTAGCTGTTCAGCAGGCCGCCGTTGAAGAGGCGGCGCAGCGTGCCGTAGACGGAGGCGTCGCCGACGTCCTCCAGGCCGGCGGAGCGCAGGCGGCGCAGGATGTCGTAGCCGTAGCCGTCCTCGTCCCGCAGGACGGCGAGGACAGCCAGGTCGAGCACGCCCTTGAGTAGCTGGGTCGGATCCACGCGTGGCACACTACTGCGCAATCCGAAGTACCGTCAACAGCGCGCTACCGTGCCTGGTGGTGCGGTGCTTCAGTTCGCAGCCAGTCCGAAGGCGATGCCGTCGAGGATGTCGTGCTCGGACGCGATCACGAAGTGGTGGCCGGTGCGCTCCTGGATGATCCGCATGATCAGGGCGCCGGCACCGATCACGTCGGCGCGGCCGGGATGCATCACCGGCAGGGCCCGGCGTTCGGCGACGGTCATCGCCAGCAGCTCGCGCGTCACCCGGGTGACCTCGGCGGCGTCGACCCGGCTGTGGTGGATGCGCTCGGAGTCGTACTCCGGAAGGTCGTGGGCCAGAGCGGCGACGGTCGTGACCGTACCGGCCAGGCCGACAAGCGTCTTCGCCTCCCGGCCGGGCACGGCCGCCAGGGCCGTGTCGACGGCCGCCGTGATGTCCGCCTCCGCGGCGGCGATCTCGGCCGGGGTGGGCGGGTCGCTGTGCAGGTGCCGCTCGGTCATCCGGACGCAGCCGATGTCCATTGAGATCGCCCGCTCGACCGTGGCGGTGCCGGTGACGAACTCGGTGGAACCGCCGCCCAGGTCGTAGACCAGGTACGGCCCGGGTGCGTCCAGACCCTGCACCGCGCCGAGGAAGGAGAGCTGAGCCTCCTCCTCGCCGGTGATCACCTCGGGGTCGACGCCCAGCACGCCGCGGACCATGTCGCGGAAGTCCTGCGCGTTCTTCGCGTCCCGGCTCGCCGAGGTGGCACACATCCGGACCCGGGTGACGCCCAGCTCGGCGATCTCGGCCGCGTAGCCGAGCAGCGCCTGCCGGGTGCGCTCGATCGCGGCCGGTGCCAGCACCCCGGTACGGTCGACGCCCTCCCCCAGCCGGACGATCTCCATCCGGCGGGCCACGTCGACCAGCTTGTCCCCGGACACGTCGGCGATCAGCAGGCGGATCGCGTTGGTCCCACAGTCGATGGCGGCGACTCTCATCCGGTGCCTTTCACAGGTGCAGCAGCATTCTCGTGTTGCCCAGGGTGTTCGGCTTGACCCGCTCCAGGTCCAGGAACTCGGCGACACCCTCGTCGTACGAGCGCAGCAGCTGCTCGTAGACCGAGTGCGGCACCGGCGCCCCGTCGATCTCGGTGAACCCGAACGAGCCGAAGAACCGGGTCTCGAAGGTGAGGCAGAAGACCCGGGCCACGCCCAGCTCGCGCGCCTGGTCGATGAGGGCGGCGACGATCCGGTGGCCGATCTTCCGCCCGCGCATCGACGGGTCGACGGCGACCGTCCGGATCTCCGCCAGGTCCTCCCACATCACGTGCAGAGCGCCGCAGCCGACCACCTGGTCGTCCTCGTCCGCCGCCACCCAGAACTCCTGCACCTGCTCGTACAGGGTGACGGTGGCCTTGCTGAGCAGGCGCCGGTCGGTGGTGTACGTGTCGACCAGGGCCCGGATCGCCTTGATGTCCCTGGTCCGCGCGCGACGGACGATCATCGGGGCACGCAGGATCCGCCGGACCAGTACGGCCCGATCGCGTCCCGCACCTCGTCACCGAACGGGTTCACCCCCGGCCCCGCGGCCAGCGCGTGACCGAGGTGCACGTGCAGGCACTTCACCCGGTCCGGCATCCCGCCCGCACTCACCTTGGCGATCTCCGGGACGTCCTCGATGGCGGTCCGCCGGTCCAGATAGTCCTGGTGCGCTTCGGCGTACCGCTTCGCCAGCTCGGGATCGGTGCTCAGCCGCTCCTGCATGTCCCGCATCACTCCGGCGGATTCCAGCCGGCTGCACGCCGCGGTGGCGTGTGGACAGGTCAGATAGAAGAGCGTGGGAAACGGGGTGCCGTCGTCGAGGCGTGGCGCGGTCTCCACCACGTCCGGGTTGCCGCACGGGCAGCGGTGCGCGACCGCGCGGGTGCCGCGGGGGCGGCGGCCCAACTGGGCCTCGACGATGTCGAGATCGTCTTCCATTTCCATCAGTCAGCAGGCTCGGCATTCGCGGCTTGGACGCTGCTCCACAGCGTGTCGTACCAGCGGTCCGGGGCGGCCGCCGGCGCTTTCTCCTCGGCGTCGCGAGCGGCGCCTGCGGCATCGTAGTAGACCAGCAGCGGCGTCTCGCCGGGACGCACGTAGAAGAAGTTCTCCCGGGCCTGGATCCGCTGGTACTCCGGATCGTTCCATTTCTCCAGCTCTTTGGCCGTGGCGGCGATCTTCGCCTGCTGGTCGGCCTTGGCCCGCTCCATCTCGGCGATCTGGGACTCCTGCTCCAGGTACACCCGCAGGGGGTAGGTGTAGGCCAGAGCCAGCGCGACGAAGACCGCGATCAGGACGGTGGCGCGCCCGGTCAGGGCGCGATGGCGGGGAGCGTCGGTGCGCTTGGCGGCGGCGCCGCCGTCGGAGGATCCAGGGGTACGCCGAGACGACGGCACCCGGATCGGCCCGGTGTTCCGGGTCCGGGAGGGGGTCGGCCGTCCCGCTGCGGCGCGGCGGGACGGGCCCTGACCGCTCGGCATGCGGCGTTGCGTCATCTCCTGCCCCTCCCGCCGGTCGTCAGTTGTCGTGACGCCCCGCCAGGCGGAGCGTCACGACTCCATGATCCGTCTGCTCGATGTCAGCCGACGCGGTAACGCGGGAACGCGCCCGCACCGGCGTACCGGGCGGCGGTCTCCAGCTGCTCCTCGATGCGGAGAAGCTGGTTGTACTTCGCGACGCGGTCCGAACGGGCCGGGGCGCCGGTCTTGATCTGGCCGGAACCGACCGCCACCGCCAGGTCGGCGATGGTGACGTCCTCGGTCTCACCGGAGCGGTGCGACATCATCGTCTTGAAACCGGCCCGGTGGGCCAGGTCCACGGCGTCCAGGGTCTCGGTCAGCGAGCCGATCTGGTTCACCTTGACCAGAACCGCGTTGCTGGCGTTCTCGGCGATGCCGCGGGCGATGCGCTGCGGGTTGGTGACGAACAGGTCGTCACCGACGATCTGGATCTTGTTGCCGAGCTGAGCGGACATCTCGCTCCAGCCGGCCCAGTCGTCCTCGGCCAGCGGGTCCTCGATGGAGACGATCGGGTAGTCAGCGGCGAGCTTCGCGTAGTAGGCGATCATCTCGTCGGCCGACTTCGGCGCGCCCTCGAAAACGTACGCCCCGTCCTTGTAGAACTCGGTCGCCGCGACGTCCATGGCCAGCACGACGTCGCTGCCCAGGCTGAAGCCGGCGGCCTGGACGGCCTCGGCGATCAGGTCCAGCGCGGCGGCGTTGGCCGACAGGTTCGGAGCGAAGCCGCCCTCGTCGCCCAGGCCGGTGGACAGGCCCTTCTTCTTCAGCACCGACTTCAGCGCGTGGTAGACCTCGGCGCCGGTCCGCAGCGCCTCACGGAAGGTCGGGGCGCCGATCGGGGCGATCATGAACTCCTGCACGTCGACGTTCGAGTCGGCGTGCGCGCCACCGTTGACGATGTTCATCATCGGGACGGGCAGCAGGGCGGCGTTCGGACCACCGAGGTAGCGGAAGAGCGGCAGCTCGGCGGAGAGCGCGGCGGCCTTGGCGACCGCGAGGGAGACGCCGAGGATCGCGTTGGCCCCCAGCTCCGACTTGGTGTCGGTGCCGTCCAGGTCGAGCATCTTCTGGTCGATCAGGCGCTGCTCGCTCGCCTCGTAACCGATCAGCTCGTCGGCGATCTTGTCTTCGATGTTGGCGACGGCCTTCTCGACGCCCTTGCCGAGGTAACGGCCCTTGTCGCCGTCGCGGAGCTCGAGCGCCTCGAAAGCACCGGTGGACGCACCGGAGGGCACCGCAGCGCGGCCGACCGTGCCGTCGTCCAGGCCGACCTCGACCTCGACGGTGGGGTTGCCCCGGGAATCGAGGATCTCGCGGGCGACGATCGCTTCAATGGTGGCCATTAGTCGTGTCGCTCCCTAACAGTTGGACGAAAATCAGTTTCGGTCCGCGACCCTGCGGGCCGACCACGACCCTGAGCGTATCGAGTCGGGCGATGAGACGTTCGCCGGGCTGGTGAACTCTCCTCGCGCTATCCCTCAAACCGACGCCCGGCCTGCCGAACCGAGGGGCACTATGACCAGTAGCCTGTTTCCCGCCGACGGCACCCGCGTCGAGTTGGACACCGGGGACGAACGCCTCCCGGACGTCCGAGTGGTCCGGGTCACCGACGCTGCAATGACACTCTCCCTCGCCCTGGACGACGTGCCACCGCTCGGGTCCTCGGTGACCCTGCGCTGGCCGGCCGGCCTGAGGGGGAGCTATGCCGTGCGCGCGACGGTGACCTCTCTCGATGAGAACCGGGCGGACTTTCAGATCTCCGACGAACCGGTCCTCGATCAACGGCGCATGTTCGTCCGGGGCGGCGGGGGCGAGGACGTCCTGCTGGTCCGCGCCGACGCGCCCGAGACGGTCGGCCTGGTGCACGACATCAGCGAGCGCTCGGTCCGGGCCCACTTCAGCGACGTCGACCTGCGGCCCGGGCAGGAGATGCGCCTGCGGGTGCAGCTCGGCACCGAGATCGTCGAGTTCCCCGCCACCGCCCTGCGGGTCAGCGCGATCCGCCAGCAGGTGCCGGTTCGCGGGCCGGTCATGATCGAGATGGTGGCGATCTTCGAACAGGACGAGCGCCAGGCGAAGATCATCCGACGGTACGTCCTCCGGCAGCAGGTCGCCCGCGCCCGGGAGGCCGCGCTCATCGCCGTCTGACGGCATCCCAATTTCCGCATTCCGAATACGTCGGTCGATGTGAATCGCGTTTCGAGATACTCGATTGCGTTGGGTCCGGCGGGTAGGCAAGTGTGGTCGGCGTGCCCGCCATCCCGCGCCGCGTATCCGCCGGCACAGCCCTAGCCGCAGTGCTGCTGATCACCAGCTCATGCACCGGCCTCGATCAAGCCAGCGCCTCCGGGGTCACCCGGCAGGATCTGGCCGCTGAGATGGCCGGCCAGCTGGCCGAGCCGTCCGTGCCGGCCTACACGGCGACGTACCGGCTGGCCGGTGGCGCGAAGGGCCGGACGGTGCAAACCTCGGACCCGGCCCGCACGGCCCACGTGTTCCCCACCGGCCGGTTGATCAACACCGCCGCGGCCGTCACGCTGTGCACGCGGCCCGCGGCTACTCCCGGCTCCTCCGAACCGAGCCAGCCCGTTGGTGAGACGGTCTGCACCGCCACCGACCCCCGCCGCTCCGGCGGACTGCCGGCCACCACCGGCATGATCGAGCCGGACGCGGTCGCCGCGATGCTGGAGACGGCCGCGATCGACCCGGCGGTGGAGATCGAGCAGCAGGACACCACGCTGGCCGGGCGGAACGCCGCCTGCCTGCGGGTGCGCGGGGCCGACGACTTCGACACCTGTGTGACGGTGGCGGGGGTGCTGGCGAGCTTCACCGGCCACGTCGATGGCACGGCGGTTGAGATGGTGCTGGTCGATTACGCCGAGGAGACGGACGAGGCGGACTTCGCCGCTCCGCTGGGGGCGCGCTTCGTGGACCGCCGCAGCAAGTAGCACCGACCGCGCGGCGCGGAACGCGGCAGGCTCACTCCCGGCAGCGGGCGCGCGGTCAGACGCCGAGGAGGGTGCGCAGGTGGCGGGGCGGCGGGGAGCCGTGCGCCAGCATCGCGTCGTGCCAGGCTCGTGGGGTGGCGCCGAACGGGCGGGCCGCCGCGATGGCCGCCACCTCGGTGTAGCCGACGAAATAGGTCGAGAGCTGGGTGGAGGTGAGCAACGCCCGCCGCCACTTGCCGGCCGCCTCGCCCTCCTCCTGGAAGCCGCGCCCGGTCATCAGCGCCATCGCCTCGGCCTCGGGCAGCTCGTCGCAGTGCGTAAGCTGGTCGATGATCGCGTTGAGGCTCATCCGCAGCTGCATCTTCAGCTGCTGGAGCCGGACCGGCAGCCCACCGAAGCCGAGCCCGGTCATCAGTTCCTCGGCGTAGACCGCCCACCCCTCGACGAACGGCCCGGACCAGCCCAGCGCCCGGACCCGGGTCGCACTGGGCTTGCCGGCGGCGGACGGCCCATGCGAACCCGCATTGAACCGCCGGGAGTGCGCGATCTGCAGGAAGTGCCCGGGCATGGCCTCGTGCACGGTCAGGTTGCGCAGCATCTCGTTGTTGTACTCACGGTAGAAGCTGGCGATCCGCTCGGCCGGCCAGTCCGCCGGGGCCGGGGCGATGCAGTAGAACGTCGGCACGTCGGCCGTCTCCAGCGGACCGGGCGGGTCGCAGTACGCCACGGCGACGCCCCGGGCGAACTCCGGCATCTCCTCGATGACGCAGGGATCGTCCACCAAGGACACGATGTCGTGCCGCCGGACGAACTCGGTCGCCTCGTCCATCGTCGCCTTGGCCAGGCCGACGATGGTGGTGTTGTCCGGGTGCTGCTCGGCGATCGAGTCCAGCGCACGCCGCACGGTCTCGTCGGCGGCCGGGCCACCGACCAGCTCGGCCGCGGCGGCCCGCAGTTCCTCGCTCACCCGCTCCAGGTTGTCCCGGGCGCGGGACAGCACCTCGGCGGCGGAGAGCTCGGTGTCCAGCGTGTGCCAGAGCCGCGCCTCCCAGAGCCGGCGGCCGAGGCGCGGGTCGCGGCCGGGCTCGCCGCTGTCGAGCAGCCGGCTGAGCCAGCCGTCGAACTCACCCAGCGCGGCCAGGGCACCGGCCGCGGCCGGCTCCACCACGGCACGCATGCCGGGTGCCTGGGCCAGCAGAGCGGGCACCTCGTCGCGGATCAGTGCGGCCGTGCCGGCGAACTGCCCGGCGGCGGTCTCCGCGTGGATCCGTGGCACGTCACGCAGCAGGGCGCGGGCGGTGGCGAGCGCGTCGGGGATCGCGGCGAGCCGGCCGGCCAGGCTCTCCAGCCGCTCCCCGACCGGGGCGAACCCCCGCGCGATCAGGCCGTGCAGCAGCGGACCCGGATTGTGCTCCAACGGGTTCCACTCGTGCTCGCGCACCTCGGTCAGCTCGAAGAGCTCCCGCTCCACCCGGGCCGCGAGGATGGCGTGGTCGACCTGCTCCTGGGCGCCCAGACCATCCGTGTCGACGCCGCTGAGCGCGTCACCGGCGTCACGCAGCATGGCGATCCGGGTGGTGACGGCGGCCGGGGAGAGATCGGGCAGACGGTCGTCGAAGCGGTGATCCCCCGCGTGGGACGCGGTCGCGGGATCGCTTTCCAGGAGGGCGTCGACGATGCGCTCGGCGAGCGGTACGAACTCCGGCATGCCGAAAACCTACTCGGAGGGACCGACATTTTCCGCCGCACGCACCGCGTCCGCGTACGCGAGTGCGGCCCGGCGCAGCTCGGCCTCCGGGTCCAGACCCGCGGCACGGGCCTCGGCCACCACCTTGAGCAGCACCGCGCCCAGATCATCGCCCTCCGGCAGGGGTACGCCCAACCCAGCCCGCTGCACCCGCTGGAGGATCTTCGCCGCCAGCGCGAGTGCCGGCTGGCTCAGCGCGATCCCGTCGAGCACCGAGTCCCGCGCCTTCTCCTCCTGCTTGATCCGTTCCCAGTTAGCCGTGATCTCCTCGATGTCCGCGACCCGCTCCCCGGCGAAGACGTGCGGGTTGCGGCGGACCATCTTGTCCACCAGCACCCCGGCCACGTCGTCGATCGTCCAACCGTGCCCCTCCGGCTGGTCCTCGGCCAACCGGGCGTGCAGCACCACCTGGAGCAGCACGTCGCCGAGCTCCTCGCGCAGCGCGTCCAGGTCACCCGACTCGATCGCGTCGTACGCCTCGTAGCTCTCCTCCAGCAGGTATGGGGCGAGCGTCTGATGGGTCTGCGCCCGCTTCCACGGGTCACCGCCGGGCGAGGCCAGCCGGTCCATCACCGCGACCGCGTCGAGCAGCCGAGCGCCGGGCGGGTCCCACGAGCCGTACATCAGCTCCAACTCGGCCAGCCCGGGCTCGCGGGCCAGCCGCAGGCCGAGCTGCCGGGCGAACGGCTGGTCACCGGCGGGCCCGGCCAGCCACACCGCGCCGGGCTGACCGGCGACGGCGTCCAGCAGACCCTGCGCGTCGGTCTCCAGGACGGTGACCGGCACGCCGGCCACCCGCAGGGCCGTGGCCTGCTCACTCTCAGCGCCGGCGAAAACCGGGTACGCGCGCACGGTGTCCCAGGCCTCGGCGGTCAGCAACCCGGCCGGCAGCCGCGGCGAGGTGACGAGGAGGACGATCCGGGTGCTCAAGGTACGTCGGCCACCGGAACCGACTGGTCGTCGCCGAAGTCGGTGCTGAGCAGGTTCAGCGTATCGGTCTCGTTCTGGATCTGGAGCACGCCGACCTCGAACGGCTGGTAGCGCGGATTGACCTTGACCCGCAGGTCAGCGGCGACCGTCTGGACGTCGTCGCGTACCTCCGCCGCCGCGGCGACTGCCTGCTGGTTCTGCTGCGACTGCGCGGCCTTCCAGGCGTCGAAGCCCTGTCCGGGCGCCACACCCCCGTTGGCGGCGAGCTGGTCGTAGACCTTTCGCATGTCCTCGTCGGCGGGCGGCGCGGACACCTGGACGGCCTGCATGAGCAGGTTGTACAGCACGAGGTTCTCGACGTAGAGGTGCACGTACTCGGAGTAGGCGGGCAGATTCTGCTGTGCGCCGGCCTCCTCGTACGGCAGGGCGGCGGGCAGCTGCACCCGGCGCTGCTCCGCGACCCGCCCGTAGAGCTCGCGGGTGACCAGCGAGTGCACGATGTCCGCCCGGCTGAACGGCATCTGCACCGGTTTCGGGGTGATGGTCGGCGCGGGCGTCACCTCCTGGCCACTGCGCCGGCGGGCTTCCTCCTCGGCACGCTGCGCCTTCTCGGCCGCGGCCGCGTCGTCACGGGCACGGTCGGTCAAGGCGTCGTGCGCCTCGTCCCAGATGGCCTGGACCCGCTCTTCCGAGACCCGGCCGGTATCACCGAGATAGGCGGCCACGGTCGGCTCCGACCGGCAGGCGGAGAGCCCGCCCACGGCGAGAGACGCGACGACAACGGCGGAGGCGAGTCGGCGAGCACGCAGCATGGTTCAAGACTCTCTCATGTCGATTGTGATGTACGTCGCCCCACCCCCGGCGTCACTCAAATCTTGCCGATCACCTGACGGACCACTTCGGCGAGCTTGTCCTGCGGAACCAGGGCCGGACCGGTGAACTGGACCACCCGGAGCTCCTTCTGGTAGGGCGCGACGGCCATCACCGAGCGACCCTCACCTTCGGTGTACCCGACGGCGGCGGAGCCCAGCCCCTCGATGCGCTTCGAGCCGTTCCCGGCGGCTTCGGCCACCGCGTCGATCGTCTCGTCGACGGTGTCCGCACGGTCCGGCATCGTCGCCACCGACAGCCGGAACGGCTCGTTGCCACCCCGGCCGTACCCGCAGTGCCGCCACACGTTGCCGTTCTCCCGTTTCTCGCGCGGCAGCTCCCGGCCGGACAGCTTGGTCTGCCCGTTGCCGCCGAGCAGGTCGATCACCTTGGCCGCCGGCAGCAGGTCACACGCTGACGTGATCTTCGCCAGGCGTGCCGGAGCGGCGGACGTGGGCGCCGCCGGCGACGGTGGGGCCTGCCAGGTCGGCGCCGGATCCTCGCCGCCGCACCCGGCGGACAGCAGGACGGCGGCGCCGACCGCAACGATTCGCTTCGACACTTTCCATTCCTCCCAAAGTCCTGGCCGAGACTAGGGAGGGGAGATATGCGATCAGCTATTTTCCGGATACATTCCCGGCCGGAGCCGGGACGTCGCCGAGCACGTCCTTGAGCAGCTGGGCGCACCACTGCAGCAGCTCCTGGTCGCGCAGCAGTTCGCCGCCCAGCCGCCGGGTGCTCGGCCGCGGCACGCTCACCTGGTCGTTGGTGGTCTTGTAGACCGAGTCCGGGTGGTAGCGCTTGAGCCGCATCTGCTTCGAGTCGGGCAGGCCCAGCGGGGAGAGGCGGACGTGCTTGCCCTGGAGCGAGACGTCGGTCAACCCGTACGCCCGGGCGAGCAGCCGGAACCGGGCCACCGCGATGAGGTTGGCGACCTGGGCCGGCGGTTCGCCGTACCGGTCGGTCATCTCGGCGACGACCTCGGTCAGGCGGGTCTCGTCGCGGACCTCGGCCAGCTTGCGGTACATCTCCAGGCGCAGGCGTTCCACCGCGATGTACTCGGTGGGCAGGTGCGCGTCGACCGGCAGGTCGATCTTGACCTCCGGCTCCTCCTCGGGGCGCTCGCCCTTGAAGGCCTGCACCGCCTCGCCGACCATCCGCACGTACAGGTCGAAGCCGACCCCCTCGATGTGCCCGGACTGCTCGCCGCCGAGCAGGTTGCCGGCACCACGGATCTCCAGGTCCTTCATCGCCACATACATACCGGCGCCGAGCTCGGTGTGCTGGGCGATGGTGGCGAGCCGCTCGTGCGCGTGCTCGGTGAGCGGCTTCTCCCGGGGGTAGAGGAAGTACGCGTACGCCCGCTCCCGGCCCCGGCCGACCCGGCCGCGGATCTGGTGCAGCTGGGCCAGGCCGAGCAGGTCGGCCCGCTCCAGGATCAGCGTGTTGGCGTTCGGGATGTCGATGCCGGACTCGACGATCGTGGTGCAGACCAGGACGTCGAACTCCTTCTCCCAGAAGCCGACCATCACCTTCTCGAGCTGGTCCTCGCTCATCTGGCCGTGCGCCACCGCGATCCGGGCCTCGGGGACCAGCTCGCGCAGCTTGCGTGCCGCCCGCTCGATCGACTCGACACGGTTGTGCAGGTAGAACACCTGACCGTCGCGGAGCAGCTCGCGGTGGATGGCGGCGGCGACCTGCTTCTCGTCGTACGCCCCGACGTAGGTGAGCACCGGGTGCCGCTCCTCCGGCGGGGTGGCGATCGTCGACATCTCCCGGATGCCGGTGATCGCCATCTCCAGGGTCCGCGGGATCGGGGTGGCCGACATGGTGAGCACGTCCACCGACGCCCGCAGCGCCTTGAGCTGCTCCTTGTGCTCCACGCCGAAGCGCTGTTCCTCGTCCACGATGATCAGGCCGAGGTTCTTGAACCGGGTCGACTTGGCGAGTAGCCGATGCGTACCGATGACGATGTCCGCGGTGCCCTCGGCGGCCTGCTCCAGGGTGAGCGCGGCCTCCTTCGGCGTCTGGAACCGGGACAGCTGCTTGATCTGCACCGGGAACTGGCTCATCCGCTCGGTGAACGTGTTGTAGTGCTGCTGGGCCAGCAGCGTGGTGGGCACGAGCACCGCCACCTGCTTGCCGTCCTGCACCGCCTTGAAGGCGGCCCGCACCGCGATCTCGGTCTTGCCGTAGCCGACGTCGCCGCAGATCAGCCGGTCCATCGGGACCGGTTTCTGCATGTCGTCCTTGACCTCGTAGATGGCCGCGAGCTGGTCGGGCGTCTCGGTGTACGGAAACGCGTCCTCCAGCTCCCGCTGCCACGGGGTGTCCGGTCCGAAGGCGTGGCCCTGGGACGACTGCCGAGCCGCGTACAGCTGGATGAGCTGGGCGGCGATCTCCTTGACCGCCTTCTTGGCGCGAGCCTTGCTCTTCTGCCAGTCGGCGCCGCCCATCTTGTGCAGCGACGGCGACTCACCACCGACGTAGCGGGAGAGCTGGTCCAGTTGGTCGGTGGGCACGTAGAGCCGGTCGCCGGGCTGGCCCCGCTTGGACGGCGCGTACTCGATGACCAGGTACTCCCGGTCGGCGCCGTTGACGGTCCGCTGCACCAGCTCGATGTAGCGGCCGATGCCGTGCTGCTCGTGCACCACGAAGTCGCCGGTCTTCAGCTCCAGCGGGTCGATGGTGTTGCGGCGCCGGGCCGGCATCTTGCGCATGTCCTTGGTGGACGCGCCGCGGCCGCCGGAGATGTCGTTTCCGGTGATCACCGCGAGCCGGGACGCCTCGTCGACGAACCCGTGGTTGAGCCCGCCGCAGGTGATCAGGATCTGGTTGTCCTCGATCGGCTCGGCGATCGAGTCGACCGGGGTCACCCCGAGGCCGGCGTCGCGGAGCAGCTCGGCGGCCCGCTGCGCGGTCCCCTTGCCCTCGAAGACCAGGGCGATGGCCCAGCCGCTCGACGCCCAGCCGGCCAGGTCGGCGGCGAGCCGGGCGGTGTCGCCGTGGTAGAGCGGCACCGGCTGCGCGGCGAGCGCGACCGCGTCACCGGAGTCCGGTGAGACGTCCACGGTGGAGGACGCCTCCCAGGGCAGCGTCTCCTCGGCCGGAACGGTGTCGGCCAGGCCGAACGGCGAGACGGTCCACCACGGCTGCTTCAGAACGGCCGCGTGTGCGCGTACCTCGGAAAGGGGCCGGAAGGCGACGGCGCCGACGTCGATGGGTGCCTGGCAGCCGACGGCGGCCGCGGCCCAGGAGGCCTCGAGGAATTCGTCAGAGGTACGGGTGAGGTCGTGCGCCCTCGTGCGGATCCGCTCCGGGTCGCAGAGCAGCACGTGGGTGCCCGCCGGCATGCAGTCGAGCAGCAGCTCCATGCTGTCGGTGCCGTGCAGCAGAGCGGGCGCCAGCGACTCCATGCCCTCGACCGGGATGCCCTCGGCGAGCTTGTCGAGGATCTCGGCGAGCTCCGGATGCTGGGCCGCCAGCTCGGCGGCCCGGGCCCGCACCGCGGGCGTGAGCAGCAGCTCCCGGCAGGGCGGCGCCCACAGCCGCTCCACCTGGTCGATGGTGCGCTGGTCGGCGACGGAGAAGGTACGGATCTCCTCCACCTCGTCGCCCCAGAACTCGACCCGGGACGGGTGCTCGTCGGTGGGCGGGAAGACGTCCAGGATGCCGCCGCGGACCGCGAACTCACCCCGCTTGGTGACCAGGTCCACCCGTGCGTAGGCCATGTCGGAGAGCCGCCGCGCGACCTCCTCCAGCTCCGCCTCGCGGCCCGCGACCAGCTCCACCGGCTCCAGGTCGCCGAGGCCCTTGAGCTGCGGCTGGAGCAGCGACCGGACCGGCGCCACGATCACCTGGAGGGGCTGCTCACCCGGGTGGGCCAGGCGGCGCAGGACCGCCAGCCGCTTGCCGACCGTGTCGGAGCGGGGCGAGAGCCGCTCGTGCGGCAGCGTCTCCCAGGACGGGTAGACGGCGACCCGGTCCGCCTCGATCAGGCAGCCGAGCGCGTCGACCAGGTCGTCGGCCTCGCGTGAGGTGGCGGTGACGGCCAGCACCGGGCGCTGGGCTGCGCCGATGTCGGTGGAGCCGGCCACGGCGGCGACCACGAACGGGCGCAGCGAGGCCGGCGCGGTCAGGTCGAGCGAGTCGGAGTCGACGAAGCTCTTGCGGGCCAGGTCGCGGGCGCGGGCGAGACCACGGTCGCGCAGGGCGGCTGGGATGAGACCGGAAAGCTGCATGGCGAGAAGACCCCCGAGGGCACGACGAACGACCCCGGACGCCCAGTGGGGCGGGGGTGCAACGAACAGCTTAGTCCGACACACCGACAGTTCCCGGACCACGCGTCTTATCGCACAGCATGTCCGACATGAGCCCGAACGGGTCGTGGAGAGTGCCCGAACGTTGCGCGCACATCATCCGGGGAGGCTACGTGCGGATCCTGCTGCTCGTCTCGGCGTTCAACGGCCTGAGTCAGCGCGTCTGGTGCGCTTTGCGAGAGGCGGGACACGAGGTCGGAGTGCTGCTGGCTACCAGCGGGCCGGACGTGGTCGACGGTGTGCACGCCGCACAGCCCGATCTCATCCTCTGCCCGTACCTCAAGGAGCGCGTACCGGCGCAGGTCTGGCAGCGGTGGCGCACGATCATCCTGCACCCCGGTCCGGTCGGTGATCGCGGCCCCTCCTCGCTGGACTGGGCGATCAGCGAGGGGCTGCCGGCCTGGGGCGTCACCGCCCTGCAGGCGGTGGAGGAGCTGGACGGCGGCCCGATCTGGGCCACCCGGACGTTTCCGCTGCCCGCCGCACCGCCACGCAAGTCGGCGCTCTACAGCGGGCCGGTCTCGGACGCCGCGCTGGAGTGCGTCTTCGAGGTGGTGGCGAAGGCGGCCGACCCGACGTTCGTCCCGGTCCCGGCGGAGAACACCCCGACCGAGGCGCCCGGAGCCCGGCCCCGGCCGCTGATGCGGCAGGCCGACCGGGCCTTCGACTGGGCCGAGCCGACCGACGCCATCCTGCGCCGGATCCGGGCGGCCGACGGGTCACCCGGAGTCCGCACCGAGGTGGCCGGGCTCGCCGTGTACGCGTACGACGCGCATCCGGGACTGGCCCGGGGTGGCCGGCCGGGCGTGATCCTCGGCCGGCGGCAGGGCGCGGTGCTGGTGTCGACCGGCGACGGCAGCCTCTGGGTCGGGCACCTGCGACCGGCCGCCGAGGACGGGATCAAGCTGCCGGCCACGACCGTGCTCGGCTCGCTGCTGCGCGGCGTGCCGCACTCGCCGGTGGGACCGGAGATCGACCCGGAGGCGGCGTCGGCGTACCGGCAGGTCCGCTACCGGCGTACCGGTGCGGTGGGCTGGCTGCACTTCGACTTCTACAACGGCGCGATGGCGCCCGGTCACTCGCGGCGGCTGCTCGCCGGGCTGCGGCACGCGACCGCACAGGACACCCGGGTGCTGGTGCTGCGCGGCGGTATCGAGACGTTCAGCAACGGCATCCACCTCAACGCGATCGAGGCGTCCGGAGATCCGGGCGGAGCGGCCTGGGCCGGCATCCGGGCGATCAACGAGGTGTGCCGGGAGATCATCACCTGCACGCGGCAGCTCGTGGTTGCGGCGTACGCGGGCAGCGCCGGTGCCGGCGGTGTGATGCTCGGGCTCGGCGCCGACGTGGTCGCCGCGCGGGACGGCATCGTGCTGAACCCGTATTACGACATCGGCCTGTTCGGCTCGGAACTGCACACCTTCGCCCTGCCCAGGCGGGTCGGCGCCGACCTGGCGCAGCGGCTGATCGACGATCGGCTGCCGGTGAGCGCGATGCAGGCGGCACGGATCGGTCTGGTCGACGAGGTCGGGCCGCGGCATCCGGAGGCGTACGCGCAATGGCTCGCCGCCCTGGCCGACCACCACAGCGACGTGCGCACCGCGCGCAAGCGACGCGCGGCGAAAGCGAGGCGGCTCGCCGCCGAGCGGATTCCGCTGGAGGTGTACGAGACCCGCGAGCTCGCCGAGATGAGCCGGGACATCTTCGCCGACCGCTCCGGTTTCGCCGCCGCCCGCCGCGGTTTCGTCCGCAAGATCCGTCCGGACGGCACGCCGCGCCGCCTGCTGCTGGCCGCGAACTCCGGCCCGGCGACCGCGGTCCGGCCCCGGGCCACGAACGCCGGACCGAACGTGGGAGTGACCGCCGAACGGCGACCGACGCTACGCCCGGCAGTCCCGGTGTCGGTCTGATCGATGAGTGTCCTGCACACCCCGGACTCCGGGGCGACCAAGCCTGTCCACGATCGTTCCGTGCCCGCACAGCGTCCGCCCGTCGGGCGCGCACCCATGCCTCGCGACCAGCTCGGCAGCACGCTCGTCATGCCGGCACAGTTCGAGTACAGCGCGTACAGCGTGCTGGCCGGGCCGGCCGAGCAGCCACCGGACGGCACCTACCAGGTGCGGATGAGAAGACTGGCCCGGCGGCGTCCGATTCGGACACTGCTCGTCACGCTCTTCGCGTTCGCCTTCGAGAGCACCTTCTTCGGCTGGCTGGTCACCTCGATCGAGCTGCCGGACCAGCGCCTGCACACGATCCAGTACACGGCCACCGTTCTGATGATCGCGGCGACCGCGGCGATCGAGCTGTTCCGGCTGGTCAACGTCGTGACGCTGTGCCTCGCCACGCTCTGGGCCCGCGATCCGGTACCGGTCGTGCCGGACACCGGGCTGCGGGTGGCGTTCCTCACCACGATCGTGCCCGGCAAGGAACCGATCGCGATGGTGGAGAAGACCCTGCGCGCCGCCCGCAAGATCCGGTACGCCGGACGGTACGACGTCTGGCTGCTCGACGAGGGCGACGACCCGGTGGTCAAGCTGATGTGCCGGCGGCTCGGCGTACGGCACTTCACCCGGTACGGGCGGGACGAGTACAACACCCCGGCCGGAACGTTCAAGACCAGAACCAAGCACGGCAACTACAACTCCTGGCTCGACACGCACGGCGACGAGTACGACGTGTTCGTCTCGGTCGACCCGGACCACGTACCGGCACCCAACTTCTGCGAGCGGCTGCTCGGCTACTTCCGCGACCCGGACGTGGGCTTCGTGGTCGGCCCGCAGATCTACGGGAACTACGACAACCCGGTCACCCGCTGGGCCGAGTCCCAGCAGTACCTGTTCCACTCGCTGCTTCAGCGGGCCGGCAACCGGCGCGGCATCGCGATGCTGGTCGGCACCAACAACGCGATCCGGATCTCCGCGCTGAGGTCGATCGGCGGCCTCCAGGACTCGATCACCGAGGACATGGCCACCAGCCTCAAGCTGCACGCCGCCCGCAACCCGGAGTCCGGCCGCCGGTGGCGCTCGGTCTACACCCCGGACGTGCTGGCGGTCGGCGAGGGGCCGTCCTCCTGGACCGACTACTTCACCCAGCAGCACCGCTGGTCCCGGGGCACCGACGAGGTGGTGGTACGCCGCTTCGCCGGGCTGGTCTGGCGACTCGGGCCCGCGCGGGCACTGCACTACGGGCTGCTGATGTCGTACTACCCGCTCACCGCGCTGGCGTGGCTGCTCGGTGCGGCGAACGCGGCCGGGTTCCTGCTGCTGGGCGCGAAGGGCGTACAGGTGCCGGCGCAGGTGTGGCTGATGCTCTATGTGGACGCCGCGCTCTTCCAGGTCGTGCTCTACCTCTTCAACCGGCGGCACAACGTCAGCCCGCACGAGGGCTCCGGCTCGTCCGGGCTCACCGGCATGCTGGCGTCCACTCTGTGCACTCCGATCTACGTGTCGTCGTTCCTCGGCGCGGTGCTGCGCCGCCGCGCCGGGTTCGTGGTCACGCCGAAGGGCGACTCGACCAGCCCGGACCGGCTCGCCACGTTCGCGCCCGGCCTGCGCTGGGCCGTGCTCTACGCCGCGATGCTGGCTGTCGCGCCGTTCATCGGCCACGTCGACGCCGCCATGTACGCCTGGCCCGCACTGAACCTCGTCATCTGTCTCGCCCCGGTCGTCCTCTGGCTGACCCGTCGAAAGGAGCCGCCCGCATGAAGCCCCGCTCGCGTCCCACCCTCGCCCGCCGGCTGGTGAGCGGTCTGGCCACGCTGGTGGTGCTGGCCGGCGTGGCGGTCGCCAACCGCCCGATGGTCGCGGTCGGCGCGGAGGCGCTGCACACCTACCAGATCAATCGGGAGTCCTACAAGAAGAAGTACGGCCACTGGGCCCGGCTGCCGGTGCCGCGCGGCTACCGGGTCAACGCCATCCACGCCGCGCTGCTGCACACCGGCAAGGTGCTGATCATCGCGGGCAGCGGCAACGACCGGGACGCCTTCGAGGAGAAGTCCTTCCGGACCGTGCTCTACGACCCGCGTACCGAGAAGTTCACCGAGGTTTCGACCCCGACGGACGTGTTCTGCGCCGGGCACACCTTCCTGCCCGACGGAAATCTGCTGGTGGCGGGCGGCACCAAGTCGTACGAGGTGCTGGAGAAGGACGTCGAGCACGCGGCCGGCGCCATGAAGATCAAGAACGAGTCGCCGGACCACGGCGACCGGGTCCTCGAGAAGGGCACCCGGCTGCTCTCCGCCACCGGAGAGGCCTACCTGACCAGGACCAGGGTGACCGTCAAGGCGGCCAAGAAGATCACCCACGGCAAGCGCACCATGGTGCACGCCGGCGAGGTGGAGGTCTGGGTGGACGCCGCGCGCAAGGGCGACGGCCCGGTGGTCCGGGAGCCGGCCCAGTACACGATCGACGGGCTGACCGGCGACGACGCCCGCAACCTGTACGGCGT
The DNA here is from genome assembly GCF_015704865.1 of Actinoplanes aureus. Taxonomy (GTDB): domain Bacteria; phylum Actinomycetota; class Actinomycetes; order Mycobacteriales; family Micromonosporaceae; genus Actinoplanes; species Actinoplanes aureus. Next base: position 265,249 of record NZ_JADQTO010000007.1, read on the forward strand.
CGCTGACAAGATCACCCGCGAGAAGCAGGAGTACGGCGGCGACAAGACCTCGTACGAGTTCGACCCGGTCGCCGAGCGGTACGTGCGCACCGGGAACCTGCGCGACCACCGCTGGTACCCGACCCTGATCGGGCTGACCAACGGTGACGTCCTCGCCGTCTCCGGCCTGGACCAGTTCGGCCGGGTCCTGCCCGGACGCAACGAGCGCTACCTGCCGGACCAGCGGCGATGGGTGCGCGCGCCGGAGCTGAAGCGCTACTTCCCCACCTATCCGAGCCTGCACATGATGGCCGACGGGCGGGTCTTCTACTCCGGCTCGAACGCCGGCTACGGCTCCGACACCGAGGGGCGCGCACCGGGCATCTGGGACGTCCGGCGGAACAGGTTCCACACCGTGCCGGGCCTGCGTGACCCCCGGATGACCGAGACCAGTTCCTCGCTGCTGCTGCCGCCGGCCCAGGACCAGAAGGTGATGCTCCTCGGCGGCGGTGAGATCGGTGAGTCGCCGATCTCCACGGCCCGGACCGACATCATCGACCTGGACGAGACGGCCCCGCGGTACCGGCCCGGACCGGACCTGCCCCGGCCGGCCCGCTATCTCTCCACAGTGGTGCTGCCGGACGACACGGTCCTCACCACGGGCGGCTCGTCCGGCTACCGCGGCGGGCCGTATCGCGGTAAACCGCGCAGCGACCTGTTCAACTCACAGATCTACCGGCCGGACCGGAACGCCTTCGCCACCGCCGCCGAGTCGACCGTCGGCCGCAACTACCACTCCGAGGCGATCCTGCTCCCCGACGGACGGGTGATCACCCTCGGCGGCGATCCGCTCTACGACGAGACCGGCAAGACCGCGGGAACGTTCGAGCAGCGGATCGAGGTGTTCAGCCCGCCCTATCTGTTCCGCGGCAAACGACCCGAGATCACCGGTGGGCCGGCCGAGATCGAGCGGGGCGGGACCGCCCGGTTCACCACGCCGGACGCCGGGTGGATCGCCTCGGCCCGGCTGCTGCGGCCCAGCTCGGTCACCCACGTCACCGACACCGACCAGCGGTCCGTGGCCCTCGACGTGACGGCCACCGCGGGCGGCGTGGAGGTCACCGTGCCCGAGCCGGCCGGACTGGTGCCGTCCGGCTGGTACATGCTCTTCCTCGTCGACGAACGGGGCGTACCGTCCGTCGCCCGGTGGGTCCGGGTGCGCTGAAACCATGGCTCGCCGCACGTTGGCGCTGCTCGCCGCCCTCCTCGTGGTGGCGGCGGGCGGCGTGCTTCGGGCCGAGCGGGAACCGGCACCGGCGATCCGGACTCCGGAGACGGCCGGCGTCGCGTACCCCGGTCTCTATGTCGACCCGAACGGCGCCGCCGCCGCGCACGTGCGTGCGTTGGAACGGGCCGGGCGCCGGGCCGAAGCGGCGATCCTGCGGCGCATCTCCGACCGGCCGGCCGCCACCTGGTTCACCGACGCCGCGCCGGGCTTCGCCGACCGGGCCCGGCGGCTGGTCACCGCCGCGAGCCTGGCCCGCCGGGTGCCGGTGCTCGCGCTCTACAACATCCCGCACCGGGACTGCGGCAGTCACTCCAAGGGCGGGGCCGTGAACGCGCAGGCGTACCGTGCCTGGATTTCGGCCCTGGCCACGGCCATGCGCGGGCATCGCGCACTGGTGATCCTCGAACCGGACGCGGTCGCGCAGGCCGCGCACGGCGGCTGTCTGAGCGCGCGGGCCGCCGCGCGGCGCTACGCGGTGCTCTCCGCCGCGGTGACCATCCTGGCGGCGGTTCCCGGAGTGTCGGTCTACCTGGACGCCGGCAACCCCATCTGGGTCCCGGCGGCACGAATGGCGCCGGCACTGCGCCTGTCCGGCGTCGGCCGGGCGCGCGGCTTCGCGCTCAACGTCGCCAACTTCGAGACCACCCCCGACAATCTGAGGTACGGGACGCTGCTGTCCCGCCTGCTCGCCGGACGCCACTTCGTCGTCGACACCAGCCGCAACGGCAACGGCCCGGCCCGCCGGGGAGCCGGCGACCGGCACTGGTGCAACCCACCCGGACGCCGGCTCGGGGTCCCGCCGACGCTGCGGACCGGGCATCCGCTCGCGGACGCGTACCTCTGGGTGAAACGCCCCGGTGAATCGGACGGGCCCTGCGGCCGCGGGGCCCCGCCCGCAGGTCAGTGGTACCCAGCCTATGCGCGGAGCCTCGCTGCGTCATGAGACTCTTGACTCAATTCACCCCTTGACCGGGGTCCGCCGATAACATCGGCGAAGTCGGGACAGCGCCGTCCTGGAGCCATCCGAGCTAAGGAGCGCCCCGATGACCGACCAGCCTGCCCACCTGGACCGAGAGGGTTCGGACGCGGCGTTACGTGCCGACATCCGCCGGATCGGCACGCTGCTCGGCCAGACCCTCGCCCGGCAGGAAGGCCGGCCGCTGCTGGACTTGGTCGAGGAGATCCGCGCGCTGGTCCGGCAGGACGCCCCGGCCGCCGCCGACCGCCTCTCCGCCATGGACATCGCCACCGGCACCAAGCTGGCCCGCGCCTTCTCCACCTACTTCCACCTGGCCAACATCACCGAGCAGGTGCACCGGGCCCGGGACCTGCGTCGCCGCCGCGCCAAGGACGGCGGCTGGCTGGACCAGGCGGCCACCCGGATCGCCGACAAGGGCGTGCCGGCCGACGAGATCGCCGCCGCGGCCCGCCGGCTCGCGGTCCGCCCGGTCTTCACCGCGCACCCCACCGAGGCGGCCCGCCGCTCGATCCTGTCGAAGCTGCGCCAGGTCGCCGACTCGCTGGACGCCGAGTCGGCCGCCGCTGCCCTGTACGGCGACACCGACACCACCGCCTCCACCAAGCGGTTCGCCGAGCTGATCGACCTGCTCTGGCAGACCGACGAGCTGCGCCTGGACCGGCCGGACCCGACCGACGAGGCCCGCAACGCCGTCTACTACCTCAAGGACCTGTACGCCGAGGCCGCACCGCAGGTCCTCGACGACCTGGCCGAGACGCTGCGCCGGCTCGGCGTGGAGACCGCCCCGACCTCCCGGCCGCTCACCTTCGGCACGTGGATCGGCGGCGACCGGGACGGCAACCCGTTCGTCACCCCGGCGGTCACCCGCGACGTCCTGCTGATCCAGCATGAGCACGGCATCCAGGCCACCGAGAGGGCCATGGACAAGCTGATCGACGAGCTGTCGGTGTCCCGGCGGCTGCGCGGCGTCTCCCTGGACCTGTCCGCCAGCCTGGCCCAGGACCTGGACAACCTGCCGGACATCGCGGACCGGTTCCGCCGGGTCAACGCCGAGGAGCCGTACCGGCTGAAGGTCCGGGCCATCAAGGCCAAGCTGTCCGGGACCCGGGCCCGCCTGAAGAACGGCACCCCGCACGTGCCCGGCCGCGACTACCTGGGCAGCGACGAGCTGATCTCCGACCTGGAGCTGATGCGGGCGTCGCTGGCCCGCAACTCCGGCCAGCTGCCGGCCATCGGCATCGTCTCCACCGCGATCCGCCAGGCGTCGGCGTTCGGCCTGCAGCTCGCCACCCTCGACGTACGCGAGCACGCCGAGAAGCACCACGAGGTGCTCCAGCAGATGTACACCCAGGTCGGCGAGGTGGACGACTACGCCACCCTGGACCGGCCGGACCGGACCAAGCTGCTCGCCACCGAGCTCACCGGGCGGCGGCCGCTCTCCAGCGCGGACACCCCCCTCACCGACTCGGCCCGCAAGACGTTCGACGTGTTCAACACGATCCGCGAGGCGCAGGACAGCTTCGGGCCGGACGTCATCGAGACGTACATCATCTCGATGACCCTCGGCGTGGACGACGTGCTCGCGGCGGCTGTGCTGGCCCGCGAGGCCGGGCTGATCGACATTCACACCGGCCGCGCCCGGGTCAACATCGTGCCGCTGCTGGAGACGCCGGCCGAGCTCGACGCCGGTGGCGATCTGCTGGACGAGATGCTGTCGCTGCCCGCCTACCGCGAGATCGTGCGCGCCCGCGGTGACGTGCAGGAGGTCATGCTCGGCTACTCGGACTCCAACAAGGAGGCCGGCATCACCACCAGCCAGTGGCGGATCCACAAGGCGCAGCGGTCGCTGCGTGACGTGGCCGCCCGGCACGGGGTCCGGCTGCGGTTGTTCCACGGCCGGGGCGGCACGGTCGGCCGTGGTGGCGGGCCCACGCACGAGGCGATCCTGGCCCAGCCGTACGGGACGCTGGACGGGGCCATCAAGGTCACCGAGCAGGGCGAGGTCATCTCCGACAAGTACACGGTGCCCGCGCTGGCCCGGGAGAACCTGGAACTGACCGTGGCGGCGGTGCTCCAGGCCACCCTGCTGCACACCAGCATCCAGGCGGACCCGGTACGCCTGAAGGTCTGGGACGCCACCATGGACACCGCCTCCGACGCGGCGTTCAGCCAGTACCGCACGCTGGTCGAGGACCCGGATCTGGCCGCGTACTTCTGGGCGGTCACCCCGACCGAGCTGCTCGGCGCGCTGAACATCGGCTCCCGCCCGGCGAAGCGCCCCAACGCGGACGCCGGCCTGGGCGGCCTGCGTGCCATCCCGTGGGTGTTCGGCTGGACCCAGACCCGGCAGATCGTGCCCGGCTGGTTCGGCGTCGGCACCGGCCTGGCCGCGGCCCGGGCCGCCGGACTCAGCGACGTCCTCGACGAGATGCACGACAACTGGCAGTTCTTCCGCACGTTCCTGTCGAACGTCGAGATGATGCTGGCCAAGACCGACCTGTCGATCGCCCGCCGCTACGTGGAGACGCTGGTGCCGGAGGACCTCCGGCCGATCTTCACGAAGATCGAGCGGGAGTACGAGCTGACCGTCCAGGAGGTCCTGGCGATCACCGGCGGTTCCGAGCTGCTCTCCTCGCAGCCGGAGCTCTCGCGCACCCTCAGCGTTCGCGACACCTATCTGGAGCCGCTGCACCACCTCCAGGTGGCACTGCTGCGCCAGTACCGCGAGCTGAACGAGGCCAGCCGCCAGATGCCGACGGCACCGGGCGCCCGGCGCGGCCCGTCGGATTCGACGGCCTTGGAGCGCGCGCTGCTCACCACGGTCAACGGCATCGCCGCCGGCATGCGCAACACCGGCTAAACAGCCCAACCCCACCGCTGCCTCAGCGGGCACGAGACAGCGCTCGCGTTGGGCCCCCGGGGCCCAACGCGAGCGCTGTTTCAGGGGGAGCGGGACAGCACTGGGGTTGGGCCGTTTGTCCACAGGCGTAGCGGGTTGTCCACAGGGGCGGAACGGGCCCTCGCCGAGTCACCGATGGAAAGCCGTCTCCGGTTGCTGCTCGTGGATGCGGGTGTGCCGCCACCGGTGCCGCAGTTCGAGGTTCGCGACGAGGACGGCCGGTTGATCGGACGAGTCGACCTGGCATGGCCGGCTCGGCGGGTCGCCCACGAGTACGAGGGTGACCACCATCGGAGCAGGCCCAGTTCCGGCGTGACATCGGCCGGCTGAACGCGCTGCGGATGGCCGGGTGGACCGTGTTGCGGGTGACCGCGGACGAGGTGTTGCACCGCCCGTGGGAGACAGTCGCGATGGTGACCGCCGAACTCTCCCGATGATCGCGCTCGGCCCAACGCCAGTGCTGCTTCGACGGCCGCGAGGCAGCACTGGCGTTGGGCTGGTCAGCTGGTTTCGCCGGCGAGGCTGAAGCTGCCGAGGCGGTTGATGGCGATCACGGTGCAGACCACGGCGAAGACCGCGCTCATCACTATCGCGGTGGTGATGCCTACCTGGGAGGGCAGGATGTCGGTCGGGGAGAGCTTGTCGGCGATCGTGATGACGTACTGCTCGATGGAGAGCACCCGGGTGCCGCTGAGGAAGCGGCCGAGCAGGCCCTCCCAGACCAGGATGTAGACCAGGCCGAGCAGGACCGGGCGCCGGGTCAGAAGGCTGAGCAGTACGAACAGGGCCGAGTAGGCGATCGAGCCGGCCACCGCCGCGACGGCCAGGGCGATGCCCAGCTCGGCGGAGCCGGCCAGCAGGCCGACCGCGAAGAGCGGCAGCGTCGTGGTGATCGCGGTGACCAGCACGGCGACGCCGAACTTCGCCAGGATGATGTCGCGGCGCGGGAGCGGCTTGGTCAGGATGTGGACGAGCGTCCCGTCGTCGACCTCGGAGCCGAGCACGCCGGTGCCGACGATCAGCGCGACCACCGGGAGCACCACGGCGAAGCCGAGGCCGACGATGACGGCCTGGCCCCACTGGTCGGGCGACAGGTTGTTCGCCCGGCAGATCGCCGCCAGGCCGATGAGCAGCAGCGGGAGCGGCAGGAGCAGTAGAGCCCGGCGACGGCCCAGGAGGCCACGCGCCGTGATCAGGGCGACGGTAGACATCAGGCCTCCAGCAGGTAGGAGAAGACGCTCTCCAGGGATTCGTCGGACGGCACCAGCTTGTGCAGGCGGATGCCCTGGTCCAGGGCGATCCGCGGCAGCGCGCGGGTGAAGCTGCCGTAGTCGGACGCCCGCACGGTGAGGCCGGTGGACTCGATCTCGATGCCGGCCACCGACTTCTCGGCGATCAGCGCCACCGCGAGCCGCCGGTCGTCGGAGCTGCGCACCGCGAAGACGTGCGGCCGGTTCGTCATCAGCCGGCGGATCTTGCGGAAGTCGCCGGACGCCGCGAGCCGGCCCGCCACGATCACCTGGACCAGGCCGGCGACCTGCTCGACCTCTTCCAGGATGTGCGAGCTGAACAGGATGGTGTGTCCGCGGTCGCCGAGCGAGTGCAGCAACTCCATCATGTGCATCCGCTGGCGCGGGTCCATGCCGTTGAACGGCTCGTCGAGCAGCAGCACGCGCGGCTCATGGACCAGCGCGGCGGCGACCCGGGTGCGCTGCCGCATGCCCTTGGAGAAGGTCTCGATCCGGCGGTGGGCCGCATCGGTCATCTCGACCAGCTCCAGGGCGCGGCGGGCGGCGCCCGCCGGGTCCGCCAGCTTCTGCATCTTGGCGCAGGCCAGCACGAACTGCTCGGCGGTGAGGAAGCCGTGCACCGCCTCCCGCTCGGTGACCAGGCCGAGATCGCGGTAGACGGCCGGGTTGCGCCAGGTCGGCTTGCCGTCGATGGTGACCGTGCCGCGCGACGGGGCCAGGAAGCCCGCCATCATGTGCAGAATCGTGGTCTTGCCGGCGCCGTTCGGCCCGAGCAGACCGGTCACGCCGGTGCCCAGCGACATGCTGATGTCGTTGACCGCCACCACGTTGCCGTACCAGCGGGTCACGTTGGCCAGGTCGACCACGCCGGTGACGGCACCGGTCTCGGCCGGGTAGGTCTGGGTGGTCACAGCGAGGCCACCTTCCGGTAGCGGGCGAGCAGCAGCAGGAGGCAGGCGGCGATCAGGCAGACCGCCTCGATCGCGTAGACCGGGCCGAAGCGGCCGATCGGCAGTTCCATCTCGACCGGGCCGTCGGACAGCCAGGCGCCGATGCCGGCGATCAGGGTCATCGGGCTGGCCAGGCCGGCCAGGCTGTTCGCCGTGGTGGACCCGATGATGCTCAACACGCCGACCACCGGGGTGGTGACCAGGAAGACGGCGACGATGCCACCGGCGGCGAAGGCCTGCTTGCCGGTCAGCGACGCGATCAGCAGGCCGATGCTGCTGAACAGGACCGCCCAGAGCAGGCTGTAGCCCCAGCCGGGGGCCAGGTCGAGGAACTCGTTCCACACACCGCGGGCGCCGGTCTTGGTGGTGAAGGCCGCACCCAGGAACATGATGAACTGCGGAACACCGAGCAGCAGCCAGACCGCGGTGACCATGGCGGCGAACTTGGCCAGCACGTAGTCGGCGGCGCGTACCGGTCGGCTGAAGTAGAGCGGCAGGGTGCCGGACCGGATGTCGCGGGACATCAGCTGCGGCGCGAGGATCGCGACGAAGAAGATGATCAGCCAGGCCATCTGGTCGTCGTACTGGACGTAGGTGAAGATCACCTCGCCGAGCTGGGAGCGGACCGCGGCCAGGATTACCGCGACCAGCAGCATGATGCCGGCCACCAGCCAGGGGAAGATCTTCGCCTTGGCCGAGCGGCCCAGCCCGAACGAGGAGCGCAGGCCGTGCACGTAGAGCGCGGTCAGCCCGGCACGACGGCCGAGCCGCTGCCCCTCGTACCGCTGATATCCGATGTCATGGATGACCCCGGCCTCAGACATCTGCGGCCTCCTTAGCGGTGAAGAGCTCGGCGACCCGGTGCCGGCGCTGATCCAGGCGGTGCAGGGACAGATCCAGGTCGGCCACCGCACGCAGGATGCGGTCGTAAGAGGCATCCGAATCCATGGGCACCAGCAGCAGCCTGCCCTCTCGGGTGACCTCCAGCCCGATCCCCGTCAGGGCGGTGGCGAGTTCGTCCGTACCCTCGCTGACCTCGACCGCCAGCACGTCGGAGGCGGTGGTCATGCTCGAGATGCGGTCGGCGCGCAGCAGCCGGCCGCCCTCGATCGCGATGAGCGAGTCGCAGATCCGCTCGACCTCGCCGAGCAGGTGCGAGCAGACCACCACCGAGATGCCGAACTCGTTGCCGATCCGGTGGATCAGGGCGAGCATGGCGTCGCGGCCGGCCGGGTCGAGACCGTTCGTCGGCTCGTCGAGCAGCAGCAGGTCGGGGTCGTGCACCAGCGCCTGGGCCAGCTTGACCCGCTGCTTCATGCCGGTGGAGTAGCCGCCGATCTGCCGGTACCGCTCCTCGTAGAGGCCGACGTGCCGCAGCGCCTCGGAGGCACGCTCCCGGGCCGCGGTGCGCGGCAGGCCGCTCATCCGGCCCAGGTGCGTGACGAACTCGGAGGCCGAGACGTCCGGTGGCAGGCAGTCGTTCTCCGGCATGTAGCCGACGCGGGCACGGACCTGGTCGGTCTGCGTGACCGGGTCCAGGTCGAAGACCCGGAGGGCACCGCTGGTGGGCGGCACCAGTCCGAGCATGATCTTGATGAAGGTGCTTTTACCGGCGCCGTTGGCGCCGACGAGGCCGATGACGCCCTCGTCGACGGCAACGGTCAGGTCGGCGAGGGCGGTCACCCCGCCGCCGTACGTCTTGGTCAGCGCCTCGGTAGCGATGATGGTCACGGGCTCAGCCTAGAAAGCCCATGCACTTCTGCGGGATCCGGATGTCCCCTGACCCGCTCTCAGGGTCTCTCAGCCCGCTCTCAGGAACTCAGCTCACCGCCACCTGGAAAACCGGCAGCCTGCCGAGTCTCCGATACTCACGCAGGGCGGCCGGGGTGCTGTCCACCGACGAGTCCTGGCCCTTGTGGTTGCCGGGCGTCTCGAAGTGCACCATCGCCTTGATCGCCGGGAAGTGCCTGATCTGCCGGCCCACCTCCCGATAGAACTCGGCCATGTGGCTCGGGTTCCGCTTGGAGAACCAGACTCCCCACTCGGCGACCATCAACGGCTTCTTCGGGTGCTTGGCCCGTACCCAGTTGTAGAAGCCGGGCCAGCCGGGCTTGCTGGCCGAGCGGCGGTTGAGCAGTTCGTCGAAGCCGCCGTGGCCGTAGCCGGGGTCGCTGTACGAGTACGTGTCGAACCCGATCCAGTCGACCACGTCGTCGCCCGGGTACATGTGGTTGAACCAGCTCTTGGTGGTGTGCGGCACGTACGCCATGTGCACCAGCACGGTGACCACGTTCGTCGCGCCCTTGGCCCGCAGCCGCTTCACGACGTGCCGGAACATCGCGGAGTAGTCCCGGGCGGTGTAGCCGGAGCCGGACCGCTCGCGAACCTGGTCCTCGGCCTCGTGGTGCACCGCGAAGAAGAACCGCTCGCGGAAGTTCTTCCGCAGGTGCACGGCGAGCCGGTCCAGGAACTCGTCGGTACGCCGGTCCCCCTTGGCGATCTTGGCCCAGGTGGTGCTCTCCGGCTTCCAGTTGAGCAGCAGGATCCGTTTGCGGCCGGGCTCCCGGGCGATCGCGATCTCCTGCGGCGTCGGGAAGAGCTGCCGCACCCCGCTGTGGTACGCGTGGAAGATCGCCTGGTGCCGCCCGGTCTTGTTCTCGAACTCGGCCAGCGCCCGGACGCTCTTCTCCTCGGTGTGCGCCCCGGGCGCCACGCCCCAGAGCACGCCGCAGGTCGGAATCAGCTTGGCACCGGTCCGGCAGCGCTTGCGCGGTCGGGCGTCCCGGTCCGGCGCCTCGTACCGGGCCGGGACGCCGCCGAGCAGCGGGCCGGCCAGGCCGCCCACGACTGGCGACCGGTACGTACCCAGCACCTGTTCGGGCAGTCCGGGGTACGGCGGCATCGCGACCGTGGGCGAGGAACTACCGCTCCCGGTCGGTGTCGGTGCCAGGGTCCGCAGGTCCGGCTCGGGCATGGTGCTCTGCCGCAGCGGTGAGACGTGGTCCGGCCGGGGCGGACTCATGGCCGGCACCTCGGCCATCGACGTCGTGACGGTCGGGTCGCCGGACGGTCCGTACGGCAATCCGATCTGTTCGGTGCCGCCGGTCCACGCCCAGGCGAGCGTGGCCGTCACCGACATGGCGAAGGCCGTGGTCAACGCGGCGATGTGCAGAAGCCGGGAACGGGTCTGTCTCACAATCGCCCAGTATTGGAGGATCATGCCTACTTGTCCAGGAAGTAGACGTTTTATCCTATTCTGTGCCATAAGTTGCTTTTATCCGGCTGGACGGAAGATCGGCGCGAGAGTACGAGCCCCGCTCGACCGGCGCGATCGAGGCTGCGAAACTGTCCCCCAAATCGTCTCCAGGGGGATTTCCAAGTGAATGGTTCGGTACTACCCGAGGACGTTCTGCGGGACGCCCCATCCTTCACGCCGCGCCCTTACGAGTTGGCAGACCTGGAACTGCTGCTCTCCGGGGCGTACGCGCCGCTGACCGGGTTCCTCGGCCGCGCTGATCTGGCCTCGCTCGCGCGCCGGGGCCGGCTCGCCGACGGCACGCCCTGGCCGGTCCCGGTCACCCTGGAGATTCCCACCGAAGTTGCGGCCCTGCTGGATCTGGCCGACCCGCAGCACCGGACCGTGGTGCTGACCGACCCGGAGGGCGCGCCGGTGGCCGCCATCGAGGTCACCGACGCCTGGCCGAGCGGTGAGCAGCGGTACGGCATCGGTGGACCGGTGCGCCGGATGGGCGACGGGGGGCACGGGCCGTTCCAGCGGCTGCGGCGCACTCCGGCCGAGGTTCGAGCGCTGCTGCCACCGGGCCGGGTGCTCGGCGTCATCGCCGACCGGCCGCTGCACCGACCGCAACTGGCGCAGATCGCGCACGCCGCGCGTACCCTTGCGGCTCATCTTTTGATCTTGATCCCGGTGAGCGGGCCCGGCCCGGACGGCCTGCCGCCGGAGGCGCTGGTCCGCTCCATCTTCGCCGCGCGGGACCGGATGCCCCCGGCCACCATCGTGGCCGTGCCCCTGCTCACCCGGCGCGACGAGATGCGGGACGCGCTGCTGCGCGCCCGGGTGGCCCAGGCCTACGGGGTGACCCACGTCCTGTCCACCGGAGACACCCTCTCCGGGGCCGGGCTGCGCGTCCTGGTGCCGCGCGAGCTCGCCTACGACAACCGCGACGGGCAGTGGCGCTGGCGCGACGACATCCCGCCGCGCAACCGGCGGCTGGCGATGAGCCCGCTCGAGATCGACGACCTGCTGGACCGGGGCTTTCCGCTGCCGGAGTGGCACACCCCGCCGGCCGTGGCCAAGGAGCTCTCCCGGGTCCGCCCGCCGCGCCGGCACCGCGGCCTGGTCGTCTTCTTCACCGGCCTGTCCGGCTCCGGGAAATCGACGATCGCCCGCAACCTGGCCGACGCGATGCGGGAGAACGGCGACCGGACCATCACCCTGCTCGACGGCGACGTGGTGCGCCGCGAACTGACCGCCGGGCTGGGCTTCAGCAAGGCCGACCGGGACCGCAACGTACGCCGGATCGGCTGGGTGGCCGCCGAGGTGGGCCGGCACGGCGGCATGGCGGTGGCCTGCCCGATCGCACCGTACGAGGCGGCGCGCGCGTCGGTCCGGCAGATGGCGATGGAGGCCGGCGCCGGGTTCATCCTGGTGCACGTCGCCACGCCGCTGGAGGTCTGCGAGGCCCGCGACCGCAAGGGCCTGTACGCCCGGGCACGGGCCGGCCAGCTGCGCGGGATGACCGGCATCGACGACCCGTACGAGGCGCCGGCGAACGCGGAACTGACCGTGGACACCACCACGATGACCGTCTCGGAAGCGGTCGAAGTGGTGCTCGGATACCTGGTGGAGAACGGCTGGGTGGAGCCGAAACTGACGTAAGCCCATCACTATCGGCGGGAGTGTGGCGTTACCCCTCTGGGGCGAAACGCCCAAAGCTGGCACAACCCACACTCCTCCTGGAAGGCCGCCGAAGACCGATGGAAGCGTCTCGTCCTGCGTCCGCCGACTTCTCGAACTACCTGGGCGCCGTCCGCCGGCACTGGTGGCTCGCCCTGGCGGTGACCGGCGCGGGCCTGGGCGCCGGCGCGGTCCTGGCCCAGACCATGCCGAAGGTCTACGAGGCGTCGGCCTCGGTCCTGGTGCAGGCGGTCGACCAGGACACCAACGCGCAGGGCGGCCGGACCAAGGGCGCGGTGAACCTGGACACCGAGGCGCAGCTGGTCGGCTCCGGCGCGGTCGCGGTGAAGGCGGCCGCGCTGATGCGTTCCGACGTGTCCCCGATCGAGCTGGCCCGCTCGGTCTCGGTCCAGGTGCCGGCGAACACCACGGTCCTGGTGATCACCTTCAAGTCGGACACGCCGGAGGGCGCTCAGGCCGGGTCGCACGCGTTCGCGGAGGCGTACCTGCGCAACCGGGAGGAGTCCGCCCGGGCCCAGCTGGACAAGCAGATCCAGTCGCTCAACCTCAAGGTGAAGCAGCTGACGACCACGCTCACCGGAATCAACGGCAGGCTGGCCACGGCCCGCAAGGGCAGCTCAACCGAGAGCAATCTGCAGAGCCTGCGGAACAACTCGCAGAACCAGCTCAACTCGCTGACCGGCCGGCTCAACGAACTGACCACCACGATGGTCGGCGGCGGCAGCATCATCAGCGACTCCCGCCTGCCGGACGACCCGACCAGCCCGAACACGCTGCTCAACGTCGGCACCGGCGGCATGATCGGCCTGCTGCTCGGGCTGGTCCTGGCGTACCTGCGGGAACGGTTCGACCGCCGGCTGGTCACCGCCACCGACGTACGCGACCGCGGCCGGGTCCCGGTGCTGGCCGCGCTGGACGAGCGCAGCACCCCGCACTTCGACGACGTGCTCCAGCCGTACGGCCCGGGCGGGCGGGTCTTCAACCGGCTCCGCAACGAGGTGCTGGCCAGCCTGGAGGGTGGCGACCAGATCATCGTGGTGACCGGTACCAGTCGTGGCTCGGCCAGCACGCTCGTCGCCGCGAATCTGGCGGCCGCGCTGGCGCGTACCGGAAGTGATGTCGTTCTGATCGGTGCCCACCTGCCGGACAGCGTGGTGGATGCCGCGCCGCTGGCGCGGATGCTCGGGGTCTCGGCCGTGCCCGGCCTCTCCGACCTGCTGGCCGGCCGGGTCAGCCTGGGTCGTGCGCTACAGCGCACGCCGCGCATCCCGTCGCTGCGGGTGGTCACCACCGGCGGCGCCGCCACGGCGGCCGGCCTCATGCAGTCGCAGCGGCTCAAGGACACCCTGGAGACGCTGCGCCGGCAGAGCCAGTACGTCATCATCGAGGCGCCCTCCACCAGCAGCAGCGCCGACGCGCAGAGCCTGGCCAGCCTCGCCGACGCGGCGATCCTCGCGGTCGAGCTGCGCCGCTCGCGCCGGCCCGCCCTCCTGGACGCCACCGAGCAGCTCCAGCGGGTCGGCACCCGGCTGCTCGGCGCGGTGGTGATGCCGCGGCTGGCCGCGATCCAGCCCGGCCAGTTCCCGAGCCCGGCGGTCACGCTGCCGCCGCCCGTGCCGGACGCCGACACCGACGGGCCGACCCAGCAGCTGTCGTTCGCCCGGCAACGCGCGGCCGAGCAGCACAGCAACGACGCCACCGCGGTCATCGACCTCTCCAGCGCGGGCGCCGCGGAGGGCGACGACAAGTGACCGCGGTCGCCCCGGCGCCGCTGTCCGCCGGTCCGGCCCACCGCACCACCAAGAACCGCTCGCTACCGGCCTGGCCGGTGGCCGGCATCCTGCTGCTCTATCCGCTCTGGTGGGCGCTCGGTCTGGGCGTACTGATCTTCCCGCTGATGGCCGCGCCGATGGTGTTCCTGCTGGTGCGCCGCCGCGCCGCCGGGCGGCGCCTGCGGCTGCCACCCGGCTTCGCCTGGTGGGCCGTCTTCCTGCTGGCCGTGCTGGTGAGCATCGCCGCGCTGGGCGCGGACCCGGCCGGCACGGTGGCGGAACGGGCCAGCGACCGGCTGGTGGCGGTCGTCTACAAGCTTTCGATGTACGCGTCCCTGACCGTCCTGCTGCTCTACGCCGGCAACCTGACCGAGGCCGAGCTGTCCCGCCGGCGGCTGGTGCGCCTGCTCGGCGGAATGTTCGTGGTGACCGTGCTGGGCGGGCTGCTCGGCATGGTCGCCGGGAACTTCGAGTTCACCTCGCCGGTCGAGTGGCTGCTCCCGTCCGGCGTGCGGAACAAGGGTTTCGTTCGGTCGCTGGTGCACCCGTACGCCGCACAGATCATGGACCTGGTCGGCGGCGAGAAGCCGCGTCCGGCCGCGCCGTGGGGTTACACCAACACCTGGGGAAACAACTTCTGCCTGCTGGCCGGGTTCCTGGTGGTGGCCGCCGGTGCGAGCCGTAGCGCCGGGAAGAAGACGCTCGCCGTACTCTGCCTGGCCGTCTCGGTGGTGCCCGCGGTGGCGTCGCTCAACCGCGGTCTCTGGATCGGCCTCGGCGTGGTCGTCCTCTACGTCGCGTTCCGTTACGTGCTGGCCGGCAAGCTGTGGATCATCGGAGCCCTGCTGGTCGCGGCGGGAGTCCTCGCGGTCGCCATGGTCGCCACCCCCCTCGGCGACACCGTGCGGGCCCGGCTGGACAACGGCAAGTCCAACGGCGTGCGCTCGTTCCTCATCGACAAGGCGCTGGACGGTTTCACCGGTTCGCCGGTGATCGGGTACGGCGGTACCCGCAACACGCTCGGCGGGCGCAACTCCATCGCCGTCGGGGAGAGCGCCGGCTGCGAACGCTGCGGCAACTTCACCGTCGGCGGCAACGGCCAGCTCTGGCAGCTGCTCTACGCGCACGGTGCCGTCGGCACCGCCGGCTATCTGGGCTTCTTCGGGTACGGGCTGTGGCGGTTCCGCCGCGACCGGAGCCCGGCCGGGGTGGCGGCGAGCGCCGCGCTGGTCAGCTCGTTCTCGGCGATGCTCTGGTACAACTCCCTGGTCACCCCTCTGGCCTTCATGGTTCTGGCGTACGCGCTGCTCTGGCGCAACTGGATCGAGGGGAACGAGATTTGAGCCCGGTAAAGACCGCTCCCGCGGAACTCACCGCCGACGACGCGGCCCTGCGGACCCAGTACCTGAACGAAGTGCTCGGCCTGCTCTACCCCCCGCCGTGCGACACCGAGCACGGTCAGGGCCCGCTGATCGCCGACTACCTGGTCGTCCCCAATGCCCGCCGCCCCCGGCTGCTGGTCCCGTCGATCTCGCCGACGGTCGCCGCCGCAGCGGTCCGCCGGTACGCCGAGCCCCAGTCGAGGCTCGCCAAACTGAAGCGGGACGCCGTGGTGGCCGCCGTGCACACCCGTACCAGCGGGCTGCTGTTCCGCGATCGGATCCGAGTTACTGGTCCGATTTCAGCGGGTATCGATGGTTATCTGAGCGACGCGCTGCGACGTGATCTCGCGGTGAGCATCCACATCGGCCCCGCCCGGGCCAACCGCAAGCCGGTGCTGCAACTGCTCGGCACCGACGGTGAGACGTTCGCCTTCGGCAAGCTGGGCACCGGACCGCTCACCCAGCGCCTGGTCAAAGCCGAGACCGCGGCCCTGACCGCGCTGGCGGGCAGCGGGCTGAGCAAGCTGACCGTGCCGCGGGTGCTGCACGCCGGACAGTGGCGTGACATGCAGGTGCTGATCCAGTCGGCACTGCCGGTGTGGCTGCCGCGGGCGCCACTGACCCAGCGCCGGCTGACCGCGGCGATGCTCGACATCGCCGGCTGCTGCGGGTACACGACCGGGCCGTTGACCGGTAGCGCGTACTGGCAGGAGTTGCAGGGCCGGCTGGCGGCGGTGGCCGACCGGCCGGAAGGCGCCGGGCTGGCCGCCGCGGTCGACGTGCTCGCCGCGCACAGCGGCGAGACCGCCCTGCGGTACGGGGCGTGGCACGGCGACTGGGCCCCGTGGAACATGGCGAACCTCGCCGACACGCTGCTGGTCTGGGACTGGGAACGGTTCGCCACCGGGGTGCCGATGGGCTTCGACGCGGTGCACCACGAACTACAGCGGCGCATCCAGTCCACCGGGGACGCCCGGGGTGCGGTGGAGGCCACCGTGCAGCGCGCCGACGAGCTGCTGGCCCCGTTCGGGGTGGCGCCGGTGGCTCGGGAGATCACCGCACTGCTGTACCTCGTCGACCTGGCCGTCCGATACCTGACCGACCGGCAGGCGGAGGCCGGCGCCCGGCTCGGCGTGCTCGGCACGTGGCTGTTGCCGGTGCTCATCCGCCGCGTAGAGGAGCTCTAGACACCATGGACGTACGCAACCTGCCCGCACCGGTGAAGCGGGTGGTGCACCTGGGCTCGCGCTCGTACGGGCGGCTCACCTCGGAGAGCCGGATGCTGCCGTCGTTCCTGATCTGTGGCGGGCAGCGGTGCGGAACCACCTCGCTCTACCGGGCGCTGGCCGCACATCCGGTGGCGCTCAAGGCGGTGCTGCACAAGGGCGTGCACTACTTCGACACCTCGTACCACCGGGGCCCGGAGTGGTACCGGGCGCACTTCCCGCTGTTGCGTACCGCCGAGAAGGTGGCGGAACGGTACGGGACCCCGGCGCAGACCTTCGAGTCCAGCCCGTACTACATGTACCACCCGCAGGCCGCGGCCCGGATCGCCCGCGATCTCCCGTACGCGAAGCTCGTGGTCCTGGTCCGCGACCCGGTCGAACGCGCGTACTCGCAGCACCACCACGAGGTGGCCCGCGCCTTCGAGTCCGAGCGGGACTTCGGCGCGGCGCTGGCCCTGGAACCGGCCCGCCTGCACCGCCAGGAGGAACGGCTCGCGGTCGACTCCCGTTACTACAGCTTCGCCCACCAGCACCACGCCTACCGGGCCCGCGGCGAGTACGCCCGCTACCTGAGCGTGATGGCCCAGCATGTCGGGCGGGAACGGATCCACGTGGTGGAGAGCGAGCGCTTCTTCGCCGACCCGGGCCCGGTGTACGACGAGGTCTGCGCGTTCCTCGGGTTGCCGGCCGACCTGGAACGCCCGCCGTTCGAGCGGCACAACGCCCGGGCCCGGCAGAGCGACATGGACCCCGGGCTGCGCCGCGAACTGAACGCCTACTACCAGCCGCACGACGAAGCGCTCGGTGGCTGGCTGGGGCACACACCGATCTGGCGCCGCGGGTGACGGCGGCTCTCTCTGATCGGGCGGCTCGCGGTGCGGCCCGCGGCGGGCTGGCGAACATGGCCGGGTCGGCGCTGGCCGGTGGCACCGGGGTGGTGGTGACCTGGGTCGTGGCGCGTACCCTCGGCCCGGAGCTGGCCGGCGCGTTCTTCGCCGCCACCGCCGCGTTCGTGCTGGCCGGCGGCCTCGCCAAGCTCGGCACCAACACCTCGCTGGTGTACTGGCCGGCCCGGCTGCGGGCCACCGGCCGCGGCCACCTGCTCGGCCCCTGCCTGCACACCGGCATCCCACCGGTGGCCGTTCTCTCGCTGGTGCTGGCCGTGGCGATGTGGACCGGCGCGCCGGCGATCGCCCGCCTGACCGCGGGCGAGTCGGCCCATGTGGTCACCGACCACGCCACCGGGCTGCGGGTGCTCGCCGTCTTCCTGCCGCTCCAGGCGCTGACTGACGTCCTGCTCACGGTCACCCGCGGCTACCGGATCATGCGGCCGACCGTACTGCTGGACCGGGTGCTGCGCAGCGGTCTGCAACTGCTGGCGGTGAGCGCGGCCGGCATCGCGACACTCTGGCTGGCAGCGTCGCTCCCCGTCTTCGCGCTGGCCTGGGCGGCGCCCTACCTGCCGGTCACCCTTCTTGCCGGGTACGCCGCGCGGCGCGCGTACCTGGCCGGGCGCCCCGACGGGGTGTCGAGTGAACGCTCCGAACGCCGGCAACTGCGTCGCGACTTCTGGCGCTTCACCGGCCCGCGCGCGGTGGCGGCGGTGGCCCAGCTCGCCCTCCAGCGAGTGGACGTGCTGCTGGTCGCCGCACTGGGCGGGCTGGCACCGGCCGCGGTGTACGCGGTGGCCGGCCGGTTCGTCGTGCTGATCCAGTTCGCCAACCAGGGGCTCTCGCAGTCGGTGCAGCCCCGTCTCGCCGAGGCGCTGAGCACCGGCGACCGGGCCGCCGCGAACCAGCTCTACCAGACCGCCACCGGCTGGCTGGTGCTGGTCACCTGGCCGATCAACCTGCTGGTGATCGCCTGCGCCCCGCACTACCTGCGACTGTTCGGCGCCGAGTACACCGCCGGGGTCGCGGTGGTGCAGGTGCTGGCCGGGGCGATGCTGGTGGCGACCGGCTGCGGGATGGTCGACATGGTGCTGGCGATGGCCGGCCGCACCTCGGCGAACCTCGGCAACGTGCTCGTCGCGCTCGCCGTGATGATCACCCTGGACGTGCTGCTGATTCCCCGGTGGGGAGCGCTCGGCGCCGCGGCGGGGCTGGCCGGCGCGATGGTCGTCAACAACCTGCTGCCGCTGGCCCAGGTGTACCGCGGCATCGGGCTGCATCCGTTCGGGCCGGGCACCCGGGCCGCCGCACTGCTCGCTCTCGTCTGCTTCGGCCCGTCGATCTTGATCCCATCGGCCGCCGCGGTAGCCGTGCCGGCCTATGTCGCGGGGGCTTGGCTGCTGCGCGAGCGGCTGATGCTCAGCGCCTTCAGTACGCGCTCAAGGAGGAGAAGTTGACAAGCGATTACACCCAGGTGTTCCAGGACACCGAGGCGGTCGAGAAGTACGAGACCGTGACGTACGCCCCGGAGAGCTACGCGTCGCAGATCAACGACCGCCAGCGGGACTACCTGCGGGCTCTGGTGAGACGTGAGTTCGTCGAGAATCCACCGGTGCAGCACGACTTCGCGTGTGGCACCGGCCGGGCCATCCGGGCGCTGCACGGCCTGGTCCGGGAGGCGCACGGGTACGACACGTCGGCCGAGATGATGGCGAAGGCGGCCGAGGTCGGATCCCGGGCCTACTGGCATCAGATCCCGATGGACGGTCCGGTGCCGAACCCCGTACCGGCCGGCTTCCCGGCTGTGGTCACCCTCTTCCGCCTGCTGCTCAACGTGGACGAGAGCGTCCGGGACCGGGCGCTGGCGTTCGCCGCCAAGGTGCTGCCGCACCGCGGTTCCGGGCTGCTCGTGGTGGAGAACCACGGCAACGCCGGCTCGATCCGGCATCTCCGCGCCCGCCGGCACAACGGTGAGCGCTGGTTCGCCGAGCTCTCGCACGCCGAGGTGGAGCGGCTGCTGGCACGGCACGGTTTCGAGATGGTCGAGCGACGCGGGTTCTCCATGCTGACCCCGTCGCTGCACGACCACCGGGTGGCCCGGCTCGCCGACGCGGCGGCGCGGCGGCTGCCGGGAAGTGACGCGTACGCGGTGAACGTCCTCTACACCGCGCGGCGGGTCCATGCGTAGGGGTGTCGCGGCCGTCGCCGTCGCGCTGCTGCTGCTCGCCGGCTGCACCGAGGACAAGCGCGAGAAGCCCGAGCCGGAGCCGGCACCCGACCTGACCAGCCCACCGCGGGCGGTCGCGATCGATCCGGGACCGTTCGAGGCGGGCCCGTTCGAGCCGCCCGAGCACGGCGCGTACTTCGGCGCGTGGATCAAGCCGGACGAGCTCACCCACGTGGGCCGGATCACCGCGGTCGACGGGCTGGAGGAGTCGCTCGGCCGGCGGCTGGACTTCATCAACACGTACCGCCGGTTCGACCAGATGATGGGCACCGCCTCGGACAAGGAGTTCCTGTCCCAGGGCGCCAACCTGATGATCAGCTGGGCGACCGGCGACAACCGGTCCATCCTGGCCGGCGAGCACGACCGGCTGATCCGCCAGCAGGCTCGGGCGATCCGCAAGATCAAAAAGCCGGTGCTGCTGCGCATGCGGTGGGAGATGGACCGGCCCAACCTGCGGGCCACCATGTGGTCCGGCGCCGACTACATCGCCGCCTGGAAGTACGTCCGGGAGATCTTCCGGAAGGAGCGTACGGAGAACGTGTCCTGGGTGTGGTGTCCCACCGCCGAGGGCTTCATCCGCGGTGAGGCGCCCGACTTCTACCCCGGCGACGACCAGGTCGACTGGACCTGTGTGGACGTCTACGCCGGCGCCGTGTTCCAGCCGATCGGGAAACTGATGGGACCGTTCCTGGACTGGGCCTCGCAACGCCCCAAACCGATCGTGATCGGCGAGTTCGGGGTGGCCAAGGCGTGGGGGTCGGCGGGACGGGCGGCATGGCTCAAGGACGCCGAGCGGACCTTCAAGGCGAACCGGCAGATCAAAGCGATCGCCTATTTCGAGTCGAACCCGGACGGCAACGGGCCGAAACAGCAGTTCCAGCTCACCGGGGACGAGGCGGCGTTCGACGTCTTCCACTCACTGGTGCGCGACCCCTATTTCAACGCTCGCGGCTGAGCCCGTCACCGGGCCGGCTCGAGGAACTCCAGGCGGTTGCCGTGCCCGTCGGCCGAGTAGAGCCGCCGGTGACCCGGGAAGTGGGGATCCCACTGCACCGGGTGGCCGGCGGCCTCGAGCGCCTGCGCCAGCCCGTCGAGGTCCTGGACCAGCACGCCCGGATGAGACCTGGCGGCCGGCACGAAGTCGGGCGCCGGGCTGAGGTGCACCTCCCAGCCGCCCGCCCGGAACCAGCAACCGCCGCGGGCGGCGAGCACCGGCGGCTTGATCACTTCGGCCATGCCGAGGACGCCGCTGTAGAAGTCGCGGGCCACCCGCTCCCCGCCGGACGGGATCAGCAGTTGGACGTGATGCAGATCTTTGATACGGAACGCCATCCGGCGACCCTAACAGTACGATCGTACGGTTAGCCAGGCTCCGAAAAGTGTCGTACACCTGTTCCATGCTTAGCGGGACAGGACGAGCACGACTCCGGGGGTGTCACCGATGTCCTTCCGCGACGACTTCTTCGAGCGCCAGAGCGAGATCATCGATGAGTACGGGTGGGCAGTCGTCCACGTCCTGCCCGCCGACGATGACCCGGAGGAGACGGTCCCGTTCGCCTACACCGTGGGCCTGACCGGCTTCGGCTTCCCCGAGCTGGCCATCACCGGGCTGGACCCCGAGGCCGGCCACCAGATCCTCAACGAGCTCGCCTGCCGGCTCTGCGACGACGGCCTGCGCCTGTCGCACGGGCAGCGCATCTCCGACCTGCTGGCCGACCAGGAGGTGGTGATCGTGGCGGGCGAGGCCACCGAGGAGGTGTTTCCCGGTGCCGCGCTGGCGAGATATGGCGACGAGCGGGTGCACCTGCGCCAGATCGTCTGGCCCGACCTCGACAATCGGTATCCCTGGCAGCGGGGGTATGAGTCGCTTCTCTACCCGCAGCCGACGATCGGGGCGCCGGCTCCGGCGGCTGCGGCTCGGTGCCGGGGGTTCCGGGGCATCCCACACGCGCACGGCCGGCGACGACCCTCCAGCTGGAGCAGGCGGGAGGGGAGCTGAGCCGCTCGTGGCGAGGCGGTCGGCCCCTCAGGGGCGACGGCGGCGTGGGCCCTGGCAGGGCCGGGCGTTTTGGCGCGACGGCGGCGTGGGGGCACTGGCTGGGCCGGGCGCTCAAGGGCGACGGCGGCGTGGGGGCACTGGCTGGGCCGGGCGCTCAAGGGCGACGGCGGCGTGGGGCTCTGGCCAGCAGGCGGAGGGCGTAAGGGGCGTCATGACGCAGATAGCGGCCGGCCAGGCGGCGGGGTTCGGTGCCGAGCCGGTGGGCCCATTCCAGGCCGGTGCGCTGCATCCAGCGGGGTGCGCGGTGCACATCGCCGGCGACGAAGTTGACCGCCGCGCCGCAGCCGACGAACCAGGTGGCCGGGAGGTCGCGGCGGAGCCGCTCGATCACGAGCTCCTGCTTCGGGAAGCCCAGCCCGACGAAGACCAGGTCCGGTCGCGCGTCCACGATCTTCGCGCAGAATTCGGCGTAGGCGGTCTCGTCCTCGTCGAACCCGTAGGCAGGGCTGAGCGAGCCGGCGATGCGCAGGCCGGGGCACGCGGCGGCCAGCCGGGCCGCCGCCCGGGTCGCGCCGTCGGCGGTCACGACGCCTTCGGCCGGCCGGTCGGCGGCCGCAGGCCAGGGGGTCGCGGACCGAGGGGCCGGAGCGCCGCCGGCTACGAAGATGGAGCGGCCGTCGCGGCCGATTCCGGTGGAGAGCGACCAGATCAGGCTGCTGCCCGCCACCCGTTCCGGCAGCGGCGCGCCGCCCAGGCGACTGGCCCAGACCAGCGGCATGCCGTCGGCGACGATCAGGTCGGCGTCGTCGAGGTGCCGGCGCACCTCGGGATCGGCGGCGGCACGACGGAGGATGTCGACGTTGGGGGTGATGATGCGACCGCCCCGGCCGTTCGCCAGTGCGTCCCGTACGACGGCTACAACCTCGTCCTCGGTGATCCGGTCGATGCCGGTGCCATCCAGGTGCACGCGGCCGAAAGCCTCGATACTCACCTAACGCCTCCTTTTACTTGCTTCACTCGTTACCAGAGCGAAACGAGCGAAGGTGATACAAAGTGGCACAGGTGCTTTTTCTCGGCGGATTCGGACGAAGTGGTACTACCCTCGTTGAACGCCTGCTCGGCGAACTGCCCGGGATGTGCGCCCTGGGTGAGGTCGTTCACCTGTGGCAGCGCGACCTGCGCGACAACGAGCGCTGCGGCTGCGGCTCCCGGTTCTCCGGCTGCACCTTCTGGCGCCGCGTCGGCGATCTCGCCTTCAACGGCTGGACGAACGTCGACGTCGACCGGGTGCACGCACTGCGGGACACGGTCGAACGGACCCGCCACATCCCCCGCCTCGCCTCGGCCACCACCGCGCCGCCGGAGGTGCTGGAGTACGCGTCGTACTATGCCCGGGTCTACGCCGCCGCGGCCGAGGTCTCCGGCTCCCCGGTCGTGATCGACTCGTCCAAGCACTCCGCCCTGGCCCACGTGCTGCGCTGGGCCGGCGACATCGACCTGCGGGTCGTGCACGTGGTCCGGGACGCCCGCGGCGTGGCGTACTCCTGGACCAAGAAGGTGGCCCGCCCGGAGACCGACGGCACCCAGGAGATGACCCGCTACTCCCCCGGCCGCTCGGCGCTGCTCTGGAACGCCCACAACGCCGCCTTCGGCCTGCTCGCCCGCCGAGGCGTACCGGTGCGGCGGATCCGCTACGAGGAGTTCCTCGCCGACCCGCGGGCCGGCCTGGTCCGGCTCGCCGACTTCGCCGACATCCGGCTGCACCCGACGGACCTGGACTTCCTCCGGCCCGAGCACGCCGACCTGCGGGTCGGGCACAGCGCGGCCGGCAACCCGATGCGGTTCACCGTGGGGCGCCTTCCGCTGCGCCGTGACGACACCTGGAAGCGTGCCCTGCCCAGCGCCCAGCGCCGGCTCGTGGGCGCGGTGTGCGGGCCGATGCTGCGGGCGTACGGCTATCCGATCAACGTGGAGGCACGATGAACTGGCCGTCCGTCGGGGTAGTCATCCCCACCCGGAACCGCCCGGAGCTGGTCCGGCGCTCGATCGCCGCGGTCCGGGAACAGCGCTATCCCGGCGAGGTCAAGATCGTCGTGGTGTACGACCAGACCGAGCCGGACTACCTGCTCGCCTCCACCGAGGGCGTACCGGTGCTGGTGTTGACCAACTGGCGCTCGCCGGGCCTGGCCGGCGCCCGCAACACCGGCCTGCTCGCGCTGGACACGGAGCTGGTGGCGTTCTGCGACGACGACGACCGGTGGCTGCCGGACAAGCTGCGACGTCAGGTCGCCGCGCTGCTCGCCGAGCCGGAGGCCGAGTTCGCCACGTGTGCGATCGAGGTGGAGTACGAGGGCCGGGCGACACCGCGCCTGGCTCACCGCAGCCGGGTGACCGTTGACGATCTGGCCCGGTCGCGGATGGCGATGCTGCACTCGTCGTCGTTCCTGATCCGTCGGGAGGCACTGGCCGAGGACGCCATCGGCCTGGTCGCCGAGGACGCGCCGGGCAGCCAGAACGAGGACTGGGACCTGCTGCTGCGGGCCGCCCGCCGGGCGCCGGTCGTGCACCTGGACGAGCCGCTGGTGCAGGTGCTGTGGGGCCGCACCTCGCACTACGCGTACGAGTACGCCACCAAGATCTCCTCGCTGCGGTGGATGATGCAGCGGCACCCGGAGATCAGCGGCTGCCGTCCCGGGGCGGCCCGCGTCTACGGTCAGCTGGCGTGCTGGTCCGCGGCGACCGGAAACCGCAGTCAGGCCTGGCGGTACAGCAAGGAGGCGGTGCGTGCGAACTGGAAGGAGCCGCGTACCGCGATCGCTCTGGCGGCGATGACCGGAGCCGTCAAGGTGGAGAACGTGCTCTCCGCCCTGCACAAGCGCGGCCGGGGTATCTGAACTCACTCTTCCGCACGGACTTCGCACACGGTAGTGTTCGAGTGTGTTCGAATTAGTGCGGTTCAGCAAGCCGGGCGTGAGCGAATGTTAGCTCAGCAGCGTCAGGCCGCGATTCTTGATCGGGTCCGGGCGACCGGTGGTGTGCGAGTCAGCGAGCTCGCCATGGAGTACGGCGTCTCCGACATGACGATCCGCCGTGACCTGGAGTCCCTGGCCGACCGCGGTCTGCTGGCGAAGGTACATGGCGGCGCGACCACCGTCAGCCCCGGTTCCGCACACGAGCCCGGATTCGCCGCCAAGTCCGATCGGCAACGCGACGAGAAGACGGCGATCGCGGTCCGGGCCGCCGGCCTGGTCTCCCCCGGCGACGCCATCGCGCTCTCGGCCGGCACCACCACCGCCGAGCTGGCGCAACGCCTCGTCGACGTGCCCTCGCTGACCGTGGTGACCAACTCCATCCCGGTGGCCGACGTCTTCTACCGGGCGGGCCGGCCGGACCAGACCGTGGTGCTGACCGGCGGGACGCGTACGCCGTCGGACGCCCTGGTCGGACCGGTGGCGGTGGCCGCGGTCGGCACCCTGCACCTGGACATGCTCTTCCTCGGTGTGCACGGAATGAGTGAACGTGCCGGATACACCACCCCTAATCTGATGGAGGCGGACGTCAACCGGGCCTTGGTCGAGGCGTCCGAGCGCCTGGTGGTGCTCGCCGATCACACCAAGTGGGGCACCGTCGGCATCTCTTCGATCGTGCCGCTCAGCCGCGCGGACGTTCTGATCACCGACGGCGGTCTGGATGAGAGCGCCCGTGCCGTCCTCGCGGAATCCGTTACCGAACTCGTGGTGGTGAATCCCCAGTGAGCTTGACCCGCACGGTCGTCCGACTCTCGGACGGCCGGGATCTGATCTACTTCGACGAGGCGGCCGGCAGTGGCCGTGCGGCGTACCCGGACACCCGCGAGCTGCCGCCGCCCCCGCCGGCCTCGCAGCTGCGCTACGACCCGCTGGTCGACGAGTGGGTCGCGATCGCCGCGCACCGGCAGACGCGTACCTTCCTGCCGCCGTCGGACGCCTGCCCGCTCTGCCCGACCACGAAGCGGTTCGCCAGCGAGATCCCGGCGCCCAGCTACGACGTCGTGGTCTTCGAGAACCAGTTCCCGTCGTTCAGCGACCGCATCGCGCCCGACGAGATCACGCAGCTGACCGACATGGTGCCGGTGAAGCCGGGCCTGGGCCGTTGCGAGGTCGTCTGCTTCACCAGCGACCACAACGCCGCCTTCGGATCGTTGCCGCCGTCGCGCGTGCGTACCGTCGTCGAAGCGCTTGCGGACCGCACCGCCGAGCTCTCCGGACTGCCTGGTGTGGCGCAGGTCTTCCCGTTCGAGAACCGGGGCGTCGAGATCGGCGTGACGCTGCACCACCCGCACGGGCAGATCTATGCGTACCCGACGGTGCCGCCGCGGACGGCGGCCATGCTGCGCGCCGCCGCCCGGCATGCCGAGCGGACCGGCGGCCGCAACCTCTATGCCGACGTGCTGGCGGCGGAGCAGACGACGAAGGTACGCGTGATCGCCGCCAACGAGCACTGGACGGCGTACGTGCCGGCGGCTGCCCGCTGGCCGTTCGAGGTGCAGCTCGCACCGCATCGTCAGGTCCCCGACCTGCCCGCGCTCACCGACGCCGAGCGGGACGCGTTCGGGCCGCTCTACCT
Organism: Actinoplanes aureus; assembly: GCF_015704865.1. Classification (GTDB taxonomy): domain Bacteria; phylum Actinomycetota; class Actinomycetes; order Mycobacteriales; family Micromonosporaceae; genus Actinoplanes; species Actinoplanes aureus. The sequence continues at coordinate 291,634 of NZ_JADQTO010000007.1, forward strand.
GGACGTGCTGCGCCGCTTCGACGGGCTCTTCGGCAAGCCGATGCCCTACATCTCGGCGTGGCACCAGGCCGTGGTGGGCGAAGGCCGCGAGCTCGGTTACCTGCACTTGCAGCTGTTCAGCATCCGCCGGGCCGCGGACAAGCTGAAGTACCTGGCCGGGTCGGAGTCGGCGATGGGCGCCTTCGTGAACGACATCGTGCCGGAGAGCGCGGCGCGGATGCTGCGCGACGCCGCCTGACCTGCGGCGGGACAACCGGGGGGTCCGGGACAAGACCCCCCGGTCGCAAAGGGGACAGCGAACCGAAACGCCCGCTCCACCCTGAGGAACGACGCGCGTACCCCGTAGTTACGCGCTCAAACATGCAGGTTGCCGCATAGCCGCGAGCAAAGCGAAGCCCGCCGGCAAAGCCGGCGGGCTTCGATGCTTTCGGTGTACGAGATCAGGCCAGTTTGCGAGCGAGGTTCTCGTCGAGCGCGTTCATGAACTCATCGGTGGACAGCCACGGGGCGTCGCGGCCGATGAGCAGCGCGAGGTCCTTGGTCATCTGGCCGCCCTCGACGGTCTCGATGCAGACCTTTTCCAGCGTCTCGGCGAACGTGGTCACCTCGGGGGTGCCGTCCAGCTTGCCGCGGTGCTTGAGGCCACCGGTCCAGGCGAAGATCGAGGCGATCGGGTTGGTCGAGGTCTTCTCGCCCTTCTGCCACTGCCGGTAGTGCCGGGTGACCGTGCCGTGCGCGGCCTCGGCTTCGACGGTCTGGCCGTCCGGGGTCATCAGCACCGAGGTCATCAGGCCGAGCGAGCCGAAGCCCTGGGCCACGGTGTCCGACTGCACGTCACCGTCGTAGTTCTTGCAGGCCCAGACGTAGCCGCCCTCCCACTTGAGCGCGGCGGCGACCATGTCGTCGATCAGCCGGTGCTCGTACGTCAAGCCGGCCGCGGCGAAGTCAGAGGCGAACTCGGTCTCGAAGATCTCCGCGAACAGGTCCTTGAAGCGCCCGTCGTAGGCCTTCAGGATCGTGTTCTTGGTGGACAGGTAGACCGGGTAGTTGCGGGCCAGGCCGTACCGGAACGAGGCGCGCGCGAAGTCGCGGATCGACTCGTCGAAGTTGTACATCGCCATGCCGACGCCACCGGCCGGGAAGTCCGCGACGTGGAACTCCAGCGGCTCCGAGCCGTCCTCCGGCGTGAAGGTGACGGTGAACTTGCCGGCCTTCGGCGCGACGAAGTCGGTCGCCTTGTACTGGTCGCCGTGTGCGTGCCGGCCGATGATGATCGGCTTGGTCCAGCTGGGCACCAGCCGGGGCACGTTCGACATGATGATCGGCTCACGGAAGACGACACCGCCGAGGATGTTACGGATCGTGCCGTTCGGCGACCGCCACATCTTCTTGAGGCCGAACTCCTGTACTCGGGCCTCGTCCGGCGTGATCGTGGCGCACTTGACGCCCACACCGTGCCGCTTGATGGCGTTGGCCGAGTCGATCGTGACCTGGTCGTCGGTCTCGTCGCGGTACTGGATCGACAGGTCGTAGTACTCGAGGTTCACGTCGAGGTACGGCAGGATCAGCTGCTCACGGATCTGCTTCCAGATGATCCGGGTCATCTCGTCGCCGTCGATCTCCACGACCGGGTTCTTGACCTTGATTTTCGCCATCGGCCGGCGCTCCTCTCCCGAAACACACGCTTAGCAGTACGAGCGTACTGCCCGCCCGTCGGAGATCGCCGGGCGGCCCCGCGTTCTAGCGATCCCCTCTACCATTCCAGGCGATGAAGATCCGGCGTGCCGATAAGCGCTATCAGCCCCGCCACGGCCTTACCTGGGTCGAAGCTGTTCAGGTGCGGGCCGGCGATTTCGGTACGGCACTGGGCTGGCTCGCGGTCATCGCTGTGGCCGGGGTCACCGGATACTTTCTCCACGACGACCTCGTCGAAACAGCCGGCGAGCTGACCGGCGGCGGTCCGGCCGCAATGGCCGCGGCCGGCTGGTGCATCGTGATGGCCTCCGTGGGCACCAGCGCCGGTTGCCTGGCGATCGCCCTGCGAGACCGTCTGCACCGTGCGCTGCTGCTGGGCTTCTACGCCGCCGGGGCGGTGGCCGCCTTTCCGGCGCTCTGGTACATCCCGAACCGCAACTCGGAAGAGATGTTCGGCCACGGCAGCGCCGACCTGGTGGCCGGGACGCGATGGGGCTGGATCACGATCGTGCTCAGCGGCTTCGTGGTGATGCTGTCGGCCCTGGCGCAGACACTTCTCCGGGCCGGCGAGCTGTGGACCCGGCGGTGGTTGCTCGGCACCGCCGCGGCGGTCGTCACCGGTGCGGCGCTGACCCTGGTGCTCGCCATGACGAATGCCGGGTGACCGGCCGGAGCAAGCGGTGCATGTGTAGCTGGGTTCGGCCTTGTGAGACCCGTACCAGAAAGGGAGAAGGCCGGGGTCTGCTGCCCCGGCCTCTCCCGCAGTGATCTCGCGCGCTGAGGTCAGAGACCCGCGACGTCCGCCTGCTTGGCGCGGACCGCCTCGGCGGCCTCCTTGAGGCCGGCCAGCTCGGTGTCGGTGAGCTTGTCCTCGACGACCTTCTTGATGCCCTGCGCGCCCAGCTCGGCCTCGACGCCCAGGTAGACGCCGGAAATGCCGTACTCGCCGTCCACCCACGCGCAGACCGGCATGACCACACCGGAGTCCTCGGCCACGGCCTTGGCCATCCGGGCCGCGGCGGCCGACGGGGCGTAGTACGCCGAGCCGGTCTTCAGCAGCGCGACCACCTCGGCGCCACCGTTGCGGGTCCGGACCACCAGCTCCTCGATCTTGTCGGCCGGCAGCAGCTCGGAGAGCGGCTTGCCGTCCACGGTGCAGCGCGACGGGACCGGCACCATGGTGTCGCCGTGCGAGCCGAGGGTAAGCGCCTTGACGCTCTTCACCGGGACGTTGAGCTCCTCGGCGATGAAGTTGGTGAAGCGGGCGGTGTCGAGCACGCCGGCCTGGCCGAAGACGCGGTTCTTCGGGAACTGGGTGGCGAGCTGAGCGAGCGCGGTCATCTCGTCGACCGGATTGGAGACGACGATGACGACGGCGTTCGGGGCGTACTTCGCGATGTTCTCCGCGACCTGGCGCACGATCTTGGCGTTGACCTCGAGCAGGTCCATCCGGCTCATGCCCGGCTTACGCGGCAGGCCGGCGGTCACGACGACCACGTCGGAACCCTCGATCGCCTCGTAGCCCTCACCGTTCGGGCCGGTGCTGGCGCCGATGACCTTGGTCTCGTAGCCCTCGATCGCGCGGGACTGGTTGAGGTCGAGCGCCAGGCCGGCGGGCTTGCCCTCGATGATGTCGGTGAGAACCACCGTCTCGAAGATGTCGTACTCGGCGAGACGCTGCGCGGTCGTGGACCCGTAGAAACCGGCGCCTACGACGGTTACCTTCTTGCCCATAGCTCTGCTCTCCCAGTGTCCGGGCGATATTTTCGCGACCGTATCAGCCGGTAAACGGCGCATTACGAGGCGGTCGGCTCAACGCGAAATAAGCCACTCATACGTCCCGATCCTGCCACCGATCGGCGTTGTCCACAGGAAGTCGCGGGTTGTCCACAGCCCTGGAGCGCCGTTCGCCGTACCTCTGCACGCAAACGGGGACGCCGGCTCGTCGAGCCCGGCGCCCCCGTCAAGCAAGCAGATCAGTGATAGAAGTGCCGCGTCCCCGTCAGATAAACCGTAAGACCAGCCTTCTCCGCAGCCTCGATCACCAGGTTGTCCCTGATGGACCCACCAGGCTGCACAACCGCCTTGACCCCGGCCTTGATCAGCACCTCAAGCCCATCCGGGAACGGGAAGAACGCGTCCGAAGCCGCCACACTCCCGCTGGCCCGCTCCGCACCGGCACGCTCGACGGCCAGCCGAGCGGAGTCCACCCGATTGACCTGCCCCATCCCAACCCCGACAGTCGCCTCATCCCGCGCCAGCAGGATCGCGTTGCTCTTCACACTGCGGATAGCCCGCCACGCGAAGGCGAGGTCCGCGAGATCGGCGGGAGACGCGGGCTCGCCACACGCCAGCTCCCACCCGGCCGGATCGTCGCCGGGCGCATCGATCCGGTCCGCCATCTGCACGAGGACACCACCGCCGACCTGCTTGATCTCCGCGGGCGGCGGGTTCCAGGCGGGCGCGACCAGCACGCGCAGGTTCTTCTTCTCTTGGAGCACCGCAAGGGCGTCCGGCGCATAGGACGGCGCCACGATCACCTCGGTGAAGATCTCCGAGAGCTGCTGCGCGAGGGGAAGGGTCACCTCCTGGTTGACCGCCACGACGCCACCGAACGCCGACACCGGGTCGCACTCGTGCGCCTTCCGGTGCGCCGAAGCCACGTCCGGGCCGACCGCGATGCCGCACGGGTTGGCATGCTTGATGATCGCCACGCACGGTGAGGTGAAGTCGTTGGCGCTGCGCCACGCGGCATCCGCGTCGACGTAGTTGTTGTAGGACATCTCCTTGCCGTGCAGCTGCGTCGCCTGGGCAAGCCCGACCGGCGCACCCGGGTCGACATAGAGCGCGGCTTCCTGATGCGGGTTCTCCCCGTAACGCAGCGTGTTGTCCCGGCGAAGGGCGATCCCGGCGAACTCCGGCCACTCCGAGGGCGCGAGCACGGTGGCGCACCAGTTGGCGACCGCCACGTCGTACTCCGCGATGTCCGCGAAGGCGCGAGCCGCCAGCAGCTTGCGCTGCGTCAGCGTGAAACCGCCGTCCTTGACGGCCTCCAAAACCAGGGGGTACGCCGAAACCGCCGTCACCACGGCCACCGAGGCGTGATTCTTCGCGGCCGCCCGCACCATCGCCGGTCCACCGATGTCAATCTTGGCGATGCATTCCTCCTCGCCCGCACCCGAGGCGACCGTCTCAGTGAACGGGTAGAGGTTGCTGACCAGCAGGTCGAACGGCTCGATGTCCAGCTCCCGCAGCTCCTGCACGTGGCTGTCGAGCCGCAGGTCGGCGAGGAGCCCGGCGTGCACACGCGGGTGCAGCGTCTTGACCCGGTCGCTGAGGACCTCGGGGAAGCCGGTCAGTTCCTCGACCCGGGTCACCGGCACGCCGGCCTTCTCCACGGTCGACGCGGTCGAGCCGGTCGAGACGATCTCCACCCCGGCCGCGTGCAGGGCCTGGGCCAGCTCGACGATGCCGTCCTTGTACCAGACGCTCAGCAGCGCCCGCTTGATCGGACGACGCCCCTCGTCAGAAGCGGAACTCACGGGATCCGTACCTTTCTGTCCTCGATGGTCCAGCCCTCACGGACCAGCCGGCCCACGTACTCCACCAACTGTGCCCGTTCGGCGACCTTGATCCGCTCGGTGAGCGTCTCCTCCGTGTCGTCGTCGAGCACGGGCACGGCGACCTGGGCGATGATCGGGCCGGTGTCGACGCCGGCGTCGACGAAGAACAGCGTCGCGCCGGCGATCTTGACGCCGTACGCGAGCGCGTCACGCGGCCCGTGAATGCCGGGAAAGGCCGGCAGAAGCGCGTTGTGCGTGTTGATGTACCGGTCGCCGAACGCGTCCAGGAACTGCTTGCCGACCAGTTTCAGAAAGCCGGCCGAGATCACCAGATCCGGCCGATACTCCAGGACGTGCGACGTGAGCGCGGCATCCCAGTCGTCACGGGTCGGGTACGCCTTCACCGAATCCACGAACGTGGGAATCCCGGCCTCGGCGGCCCGGTCCAGTCCGGCGATGCCGTCCCGGTCGGCTCCCACGGCCACCACCTGTGCGCCGTACGCCGGGTCGGCGGCCGCGTCGAGAAGAGCTTGCAGGTTGCTGCCCGAGCCGGAGATGAGGACGACCAGGCGGGCGGGCGCGGGGTCAATCACCTGTGCACCCTATCGCCGCAGGGTGTGACGGCCGACAACGGGGCATTCCGGGTCACCGCAAATCGGCTGACATCCATTACGCTGCGCCAGCAGACTGAAACTTGTCATTGATCGCCGCTCGCGGCGAACCCGCTAGGAGAGAAACGTGTCATACCCGCCTCCTGCTTACGGACCGCCGCCCGGCCAGCAACCCTACGGTGCCGCACCGCAGAACGGCCTCGGCCTCACCAGCATGATCCTGGGCATCGTGTCGATCCCGACCGCCTGCTGCCCGTACATCGGTGGCGTTCTCGGCATCATCGGCCTCGTCTTCGGCTTCCTCGGTAAGAAGAAGGTCGACTCCGGCCTCGCGAACAACCGCGGCATCGCCATCGCCGGCATCGTCACCAGCGCGGTCGGCATCGCGATCGCGATCCTCTTCATCATCCTGTCGGTCGCGCTTCAGGACTTCGACGTCCAGAAGTGGGTCGAGGACCAGCAGAACGCCTGATCCACACCCGGTGATCCGGTGCTTCGGCGCCGGATCACCGGTTCCGGGCTACCGGTCCGGAACGCCGGCCCGAGCCGAACAGCCGGGCCGCGGCAGCACCGATCGCCACCGCCACGCCGGCCACGATCGCGCCGACCAGGCACACGTGCAGCGGGTCCGGCCCGATTTGGGAGAGCCGGCCGTCGCCGAGCGCCCCTCCGGAGAGCCAGCAGAGCAGCCCCAGCACGACACCCGCGGTCGGGCCGGAGAGCAGGCTCGCGCCGACCAGCAGCAGCCAGGCGGGCTCTTCGACATCCGTACCGCCGCGCCGGCCGGAACGCCGGACGCCGCTGCGGCCGTGTCGTAGCCGCTGGGTGAGCAGCCAGCCCGCGGCGGCACCGGCGACCACCGGCAGCGCCAGCAGGGCCGTCCCGCCCGCGCCCATCGGCCCGTCCGGCAGGCCGGCGAGCAGCGGCAGGGTCGGCAACGGGCCGACGGTGACCTCGGTCAGCCGGATCACCGAGTCGGTGCCGAGCGCGAAACCCGGCCCGAGCAGGTAGGCGGCGGCCCAGATGGCGGCGTTCACCGCGTACCCGATGCTGATCAGGGTGATCCCGGCCTGGCCGGCCACACCGGTGCGATAGGCGGCGATCATCTCGGCGGCCTGGCCGCCGCCGAGCGCCAGCGAGAGCCCACCGGCGACCGCGCCCGCGGCCAGCATCAGGAAGGCCGCCACCAGCCCGGCCCGCAGCCCGTGCCGCAGCACCGGCGGAACCCGCCGGGCCAGCACGGAGAGCGCGTCAGTGCCGCGCAGCGACCCGATCAGCGCCCCGGCGACGCCGAGGGCGAGGAAATGCCACGCGGCCCGGCTGGTGGAGACCTCAGTGCCGCGACCGTCGACCAGATAGGCACCCAGGGCTCCCACCGAGGCGTACGCGAGACCGACGGTGACCGCCACGAGCAGCGCGCGACCGGTCGACCCGGTCCGCCGGGCACCCACCGCGCGGGTGACGTGCAGTCCCGCCCGGTTGAGCCGCCATATCACCAGCAGCGTGAGCAGCAGCGGAGTGACAGCGAGCGGGCCGATCGAGGTCCCGATCGGTACGCCGTGGCCCAGCAACCAGGCGGCCAGCCCGGCGTGTGCGGCCCCGCCGATGTCGCCGGCACCCTCCAGGGTCCGGGCCAGCCCGATCACGGCGGCCACCGGCAGGTAGGTCAGCAGAGCCGCCCAGCAGGTGGCGAAGAGCGCCGCCACGAGCAGTGGCGCCCGGCTCGCCGAGTCCTGCGGCCGGCGCTGGGCGGGCAGCCGGACCGTGTCCCGGCGCCCGAGCATCGCGTCGTCGACCACGAGGGTGTCCCGCCGGTCGTCCTCCGGCTCCGCGGGCCCGGGTTCGAGCGGCTCGGTATCGCGCACCACAGACTGGAGCGCCTCGGCGACCGCGAACGGGTCCTCCGAGCCGTCTGGCCGGTCTGTTGTGCTGGGCATCGCCGACTACCTTTTCACGCCGCGGCGCTCACAGCGATGCAGAAACGGCGGCGCGCCGCCGATCGGGCCCTCACGGGCCCGACCGGCAGCGCGTACACCCTGAGCCCAACGCCAGTGTCGTCTCCGCGCGAGCGAGACAGCACTGGCGTTGGGCCTTTTCGCCTAAGCAGCGCTCATGACCTCGCGCATGAGGCGGGCCGTCTCGCTCGGCGTCTTGCCGACCTTGACGCCGGCCGCCTCGAGGGCCGCCTTCTTCGCGTCGGCGGTGCCCGCCGAGCCGGAGATGATGGCGCCGGCGTGGCCCATCGTCTTTCCGGGCGGGGCGGTGAAGCCGGCGATGTAGCCGACCACCGGCTTGGTCACGTTCGCCTTGATGAACTCGGCGGCCCGCTCCTCGGCGTCGCCACCGATCTCACCGATCATGACGATCGCGTCGGTCTCCGGGTCCTCCTGGAACGCCTTCAGCGCGTCGATGTGGGTGGTGCCGATGACCGGGTCACCGCCGATGCCCACGCAGGTGGAGAAGCCGAAGTCGCGCAGCTCGTACATGAGCTGGTAGGTCAGCGTGCCGCTCTTGCTGACCAGGCCGATCCGGCCCTGCGGGGTGATGTCGGCCGGGATGATGCCGGCGTTCGACGCGCCCGGCGAGGCGATGCCCGGGCAGTTCGGCCCGATGATCCGGGTCTTCTCACCCTTGGCCACGTTGTACGCCCAGAAGGCGGCCGAGTCCTGCACCGGCACGCCCTCGGTGATCACCACGGCGAGCGGGATCTCGGCGTCGATCGCCTCGACCACCGCGGCCTTGGTAAACGCCGGCGGTACGAAGATGACCGACGCGTCCGCGCCGGTCTCCTTGATCGCCTCGGCGACGGTCGCGAAGACCGGCAGCTCGGTGCCGTCGAAGTCCACCTTGGTGCCGGCCTTGCGCGGGTTCACGCCACCGACGACCTGGGTGCCCGCGGCGAGCATCCGGCGGGTGTGCTTGGAGCCCTCCGAGCCGGTGATGCCCTGGACGATGACCTTGGAGTCCTTGGTGAGCCAGATAGCCATTAGTTCACTTCCCCGCAGCCGCGAGCTCGGCGGCGCGCTCGGCCGCTCCGTCCATCGTGTCCACCCGCTGGACCAGCGGGTTGTTCGCTCCGTCGAGGATGGCACGGCCGGCCTCGGCGTTGTTGCCGTCGAGGCGGACCACGAGCGGCTTGGTGACCTGCTCGCCGCGTTCCGCGAGCAGCGCGAGGGCCTGGACGATGCCGTTGGCCACCGCGTCGCAGGCGGTGATGCCGCCGAAGACGTTGACGAACACGGACTTCACGGCCGGGTCGCCGAGCACGATCTCCAGACCGTTCGCCATCACCTGGGCGCTGGCGCCACCACCGATGTCGAGGAAGTTGGCGGGCTTCACGTTGCCGTGCTTCTCGCCCGCGTACGCCACCACGTCCAGAGTCGACATGACCAGGCCGGCGCCGTTGCCGATGATGCCGACCTCGCCGTCCAGCTTGACGTAGTTGAGGTTCTTCGCCTTGGCGGCCTGCTCCAGCGGGTCGACCGCGGACTTGTCCTCGAGCGCCTCGTGGTCGGGGTGCCGGAAGCCGGCGTTCTCGTCCAGCGTGACCTTGGCGTCCAGGGCCAGCACGCGGCCGTCGCCCACCTTGGCCAGCGGGTTGACCTCGACCAGCGTGGCGTCCTCGGCGACGAATGCCTGCCACAGCTTCACCGCGATGTCGACGACCTGGTCGGCGATGTCGGCCGGGAACTTGGCGGCGGTGACGATCTCGCGCGCCTTCGCCTCGTCCACGCCCTTGCTCGCGTCGATCGCGATCTTGGCGACCCGGTCCGGGTCCTCCTCGGCGACCGTCTCGATCTCCATACCACCGGCGACGCTGGCGATGCAGAGGAACGTACGGTTGGCCCGGTCCAGCAGGTAGGAGAAGTAGTACTCCTCCTTGATGTCGGCCGTCTCGGCCAGCATCACCTTGTGGACCGTGTGGCCCTTGATGTCCATGCCCAGGATGTCGGTGGCGCGAGCCTCCGCCTCGTCCGGGCCGTCGGCCAGCTTGACGCCGCCCGCCTTGCCTCGGCCTCCGACCTTCACCTGCGCCTTGACGACGACCTTGCCGCCCAGCCGCTCGGCGATCGCCCGGGCCTCCTGCGGGGTCTCGGCGACGCCGCCGCCCAGCACGGGCAGCCCGTGCCGTTCGAACAGGTCGCGCCCCTGATACTCGAACAGGTCCACGTGTCTCCTTTCGCTCGCGACGCCAAGCGCCGGCAAGCCGCACCGTTGCGTCCCGACCTGTGTGCGCGGCGCGTCGCAGCAGCAGCGCCGCCAGCGTGAGGATCGTCCGGCCATCCGCACGTCGCGAACAGGCCGTCACCCGCAGACTAGCGACCGTTTCGACCCCGGTGGCCGCGCGGGTGCACGGTGTGCAAGACCACACACCAGAGTGACGAAAACGCAGCTCCGAGCCGCTTGATGCGACTGCGCACTGTGTGCACACAGAGAATTCGCGGCGGGCCTGGCGGCGCTTTCACGAACGCCCCGTCCACACCATCCTCCCCACCGTCACACCACTTGAACCCTCGATGCTCGACACCCGTTTCGCACATCCCGCCCGTCGACGGCACGGCAGCGGTCGAAGAATTGGATCTTGGGAAGAAGATCAGATCCGCCAAAATGACGAAAAGAGTCACGCGATCGCGCGTAACCCGCCGGAGAAGGGCGTCGTTGAGTGTGGTGTCGGAGCGCTACGGCGCACCGCAAGGAAGCGGCCGATGCCCTGTCGGTCGAGGGGTGGCGGCGGGGCATCGCGCATAGAGAGGCCGGACGTGTGAGGGGTGCGTCCGGCCTCTCCCCTTGCCTGCCGCCGGATCCGGCGGCCGCGTGCTGTGGGATCGAATCAGGAGACCGGCGCTCCGACATTGGCGCGTACCCATTCGACGATGGACGCCGTCGTCGCACCCGGAGTGAATATGTTGGCTACGCCGAGTGATTTCAATTCGGTGATGTCGTCCTCCGGAATGATGCCGCCGCCGAATACCACGATGTCGGCCGCGTCACGTTCCGCCAACAGCTCCAGCACTCTCCGGAAGAGCGTCATGTGCGCCCCGGACAGGACCGAGAGGCCGATGGCGCCGGCATCCTCCTGAATGGCGGTCTCCACGATCTGCTCGGGCGTCTGGTGCAGCCCGGTGTAGACGACTTCCATGCCGGCGTCACGTAGTGCCCGCGCCACCACCTTGGCACCGCGGTCGTGCCCATCCAGCCCAGGCTTCGCGACGACGACCCTGATCCGTGCTTGCATGCTGACCCCTTCGGGCTCTCTCCGACCCCGGTGCCGGGCGTCGCCGTCCGGGTCGCCCCCGCGGTCACCTGAACGAACGGTAACCTGCGACGCCGGGCCGGGGTAGCACCGGGCGGAAGACCGCGGACGAGTTGAATAGTTCTCCCGGTCACATTACTTTGCGTTTTGACGACGATCACGTACGGTCGCGATAACAGCCACTGTAAAAGGTAACCAATTCGGACAATCGCTGATCAATGCTGACCAGGAACTGTCACGAAATTGGCGCTGCGACTTGTGACCCAGCAGCCGTTTCGTTACCGTGGCCCACGGCTGTCGCACAGGTTCCCCCACAGCGACGGCCCGGCCAACCACCGTTTACCGCTCAGTTGCGGGATCTGGCGGTGCCGCCGCAATGCCACCAACGGAGGGTTGTTCGTGCGCCAGCGCTTGTCGTCTGAGCCCGATCGCTATCGCGGCCGCCGCCGTGTACCTACCCCTCCCCGCAGCCGCTACGCCGTCGTCGTCACCTCTGCTTTCGTCGGCGCCGGCGTCGTCGCTCTCGGAGCGGCCTCCAATCTGCCGGACGCCAAGGCCGTCAGCCCGGATGTACTGAAGAGCCTCGAGACCTCCCAGGTCGCCGCGGACGCGCTGGACAAGCGCGCCAAGGAGGACACCCGCGCCTCCCGGAGCAACGACCGTGCCGCCAGCGCTGAGCTCGGCGCCGAGGCCGCCACGCAGGAGATCTACCTCCTGCCGCTCGACGACTACCAGTTCACCTCGCCGTACGGTGTGCGGTTCGGCAAGCTGCACGCCGGCATCGACCTGGCCGCGCCGGACGGGACGCCCTACAAGGCGATCCACGGGGGCAAGGTCACCAAGGCCGGTTACAACGGTGGCTACGGCTACTCGATCACGGTCCAGCAGGATGACGGCACTGAGATCATCTACGCCCACTCGCGGCGCCTGCTGGTGAAGACGGGCGACGTCGTCAAGGCCGGTCAGGTGATCGGCGAGGTGGGCAACACCGGGTACTCGTACGGGACGCACCTGCACCTCGAGATCCACGAGGACGGCACCCCGGTCGACCCGATCGTCTTCCTCAAGGCCCAGGGTGTCGACATCAAGCTCCAGATCGAGTCGGTGTATGCCGGGATCGCGGCGGCCGAAGCCGCTTCTTAACCCCTTTCCGGGCGCAATCGGGTCAAACCACTCGGTTGCATGTTGGTAGAACCCCATCGCCATAGGTCAACGAACCGGTGTCCGGGGCCGACAGGAACGTGACAGCAATCGTCACGTAAGTCGGGAGGACACACCGCGTGGGGCAGCATTCGACATCAGGCCGGGGCGGCCGGCACCGCCAGGAGTTGCTGCACCGTCATCGTGGCCCCGCTTTCCCCGCACTCTTCGCCACCCGTTCCCGGTCAGCCATCTCGGTCACCGCGCTGAGCGCGACGCTTGCCGCCGGGATCGGCGCGGCCGGCGTCTCGGCGACGGCGGCCCCGATCGGCGGCGCGGAGAACTCACCCACCGAGCACGTCACCGCCGCGCATCCCACGGCCGCGCTGCCCATCGTCCCGCCGGCCGGTGACGAGGCCCCGGGCAAGGAGTTCCGCGACGGGACCGACACCGAGGACGACTCGGTCGCGCCGGCCGTGTCCACGGCTCAGCGGAAGGCCCGCCCGGTCCCGGTCGCGAAGTGGGTGCACCCGCTCTCCGCCGCCGAGGTCACCTCGTGCTTCGGGCAGCGCTGGGGCCGCCTGCACGCCGGCGTGGACCTCGCCGCCCCGCACGGCGCGCCGATCGTCGCGGCCGGTGCCGGTGTGGTGGTCTCCGCGGGCGTCAACGGCGGCTACGGCAGCGCGATCCTGATCGACCACGGCAACGGGTACCTCACCCACTACGGGCACCTCTCCGCGATCCACGTCGCGGCGGGCCAGACCGTCAAGGCCGGTGAGCTGGTCGGCGACGAAGGCTCGACCGGGCACTCGACCGGGCCCCACCTGCACTTCGAGGTGCACCAGGGCCACTTCCAGAACCCGCTCGAGCCGACCGCGTGGATGCGCGAGCACGGAGTCGCGATCCCCGGCTGCGCCGAGTAGTCAGATCCATCGGCGCGTGCCGCAGCACGATCACCTGCTCACCGGCGGGCGAGTAGTCAGATCTTCTCGATCGGCGCGTGCCGCAGCACCAGCCACATCACCTGGTCACCGAAGTCGATCTGGGCCCGGGTGCCCGGACCGTGGCCCTCCACGGCGAGCACCCGGCCCAACCCGTACCTCTGGTGGTTGACCCGGTCCCCGGGATCGACCTTCGGTCCCTGCTTCAGCTCGCTCGCGGTGGCCAGCTTGCTGCCGTCGATGCCCAGGCGCTCGGCGATCCGCTGCGCCTTCGGCGTACCCCCGGCGAAGCCGCCGCCACGCTGGCGGTCTCCCCCACCGCGGCCGCCCACGCCGCCGCCCGTCCCCGACCAGGACGTGTACGACCCACCGGTCCGCTCCCACCGCACCAGCTCCGCCGGCAGCTCGTCGGTGAAACGTGACGGCGGGTTGTACTGCGGCTGACCCCACGCCGACCGGGTGACCGCCCGGGAGAGGTAGAGGCGCTGCCGGGCGCGGGTAATCCCCACATACGCCAGCCGGCGCTCCTCCTCCAGCTCGGTGTTGTCGCCGAGTGCCCGCATGTGCGGGAAGACCCCGTCCTCCAGCCCGGTCAGGAAGACCACCGGGAACTCCAGGCCTTTCGCGGTGTGCAGGGTCATCAGCGTGACCACGCCCTGGTGCTCCGGGTCGTCGCTGGGAATCTGATCAGCATCGGCCACGAGCGCCACCTGCTCCAGGAAGCCGGCCAGCGTCGCGGCCGGCTCCTCCCCCTCCTCGGCCTGGGCCTCGACCCGCTCGGTGTACTCCCGCGCGACGCTCACCAGCTCCTGGAGGTTCTCCACGCGGCCCTGGTCTTGCGGGTCGAGGCTCTCCTCCAGCTCGCTGAGCAGGCCGGAGCGCTGGAGAACCGCCTCCAGCACCTCCTCCGGCGGGGCGGTCCGGGACAGGTCGCGCACGTCGTCGAGGAGCTGCACGAAGTCACCGATGCTGTTGACCGCACGGGTGGAGATGCCCGGCGCGTCCTTGGCGTGACGCAGCGCCTGGCCGAACGAGATCCGGTCCCGGCTCGACAGCGCCTCGATGCAGGCCTCGGCACGGTCGCCGATGCCCCGTTTCGGCGTGTTGAGAACCCGCCGGATGCTCACCGTGTCGTCGTCGTTCACGATCGCCCGCAGGTACGCCAGCGCGTCCCGGACCTCCTTGCGCTCGTAGAAGCGCACCCCGCCGACCACCTTGTACGGCAGCCCGACACGGATGAACACCTCCTCGAAGACACGGGACTGCGCGTTGGTCCGGTAGAAGACCGCCACATCGCCGGGGCGCACCTCGTGGTTGTCGCTCAGCCGGTCGATCTCCCGGGCCACCCAGTCGGCCTCGGCGTGCTCGGTGTCCGCGACGTAGCCGACGATCTGCTCGCCGGCGCCCTGGTCGCTCCAGAGCCGTTTCGGCTTGCGGGAGGTGTTGCGGTCGATCACCGCGTTGGCGGCGGTGAGGATGGTCTGGGTGGAGCGGTAGTTCTGCTCCAGCAGGATGGTCCGCGCGTCCGGGTAGTCGCGCTCGAACTCCAGGATGTTGCGGATGGTCGCGCCGCGGAACGCGTAGATCGACTGGTCCGCGTCACCGACCACGCACAGCTCCGCGGGATCCTCCAGCCCGACCAGCTCGCGCACCAGCGTGTACTGCGCGTGGTTGGTGTCCTGGTACTCATCGACCAGCACGTGCCGGAACCGTCGCCGATACACCTCCGCCACGTGCGGATGCGACTGGAAGAGGTGCACCGTGGCCATGATGATGTCGTCGAAGTCGAGCGCGTGCGCCTCGCGCAGCCGCCGCTGGTACAGCTCGTAGGCCTCGGCGACGGCCCGCTCGTTGGGCCCCTTGGCCTTCTGCTTGAAATCATCCGGCTCGACCAGCTCGTTCTTCAGGTTCGACACCTGGGCGGCGAGTCCACGAGCCGTGTACCTCTTCGGGTCCAGATCGAGCTCGCGGGCGACCATCTGCATCAACCGGCGTGAGTCGTCCGCGTCGTAGATCGAGAACGTGCTCTTCAGCCCGGCGTGCTCGTGCTCGGCCCGCAGGATCCGCACGCACGCGGAGTGGAAGGTCGACACCCACATCAGCCGGGCACGCGGACCGACCAGATGGGCCACCCGCTCCTTCATCTCCCCGGCGGCCTTGTTGGTGAAGGTGATCGCGATGATCTGACCGGGGTGCACATCCCGCTCGGCGAGCAGATAGGCGATCCGATGGGTCAGCACCCGGGTCTTGCCCGAGCCGGCACCGGCCACGATGAGCAAGGGGGACCCGGAGTGGGTCACCGCGTCCCGCTGAGGGCCGTTCAGGCCGGTGAGCAGGGACTCCGGGTCCAGCCGCCGGGGTGCTGGCCGGGGCGCCTCCGGAGCCCGCACCGCGGGCAGGGAGAACAGGGCTTCGGAAGGTTCTGAGGTAGGTCGCATCGCGGGAGCCAGTGTATGCCGACCCACCGACAGAAAATCCGCCGCCGAGGGGCGCGGACATCGGCACTGAGCAATCGATTTGTCACCTCGAAGTGGTGGCGCCGCGTCAACTGATCCACGAGGCTGTGCGAGTCGGCTAGAAAAGCACTCCGATCGGGGGATCGAAACCATGCCTCTTCCCCAGCGCCGGGGCCGGGCCATCCTCACCGCCGCGCTCCTGGCCGCCACCGGAGCCGTCGCGGCGATCCCGGCCGCGCAGACCGCGGCAGCGGCACCGCCGCCGGAGTTCAACCCGGTGTCGGCCGCCTACGATGCGCCGAAGGGTGCCACCGTCAAGGGCCAGTTCCTGAGCTACAACGACTTCCACGGTGCGATCGACCCACCGACCGGCAGCGGTGCGGTGGTCAACGCCGGCGGGACGAGCACGCCGGCCGGTGGCGTGGAGTACCTGGCGACGTACCTCAAGAAGCTGCGTGCCGAGGCCACGGCCGAGGGACGCCAGACGATCACCGCCGGGGCCGGTGACCTGATCGGCGGCACTCCGCTGGTCAGCGCGGCGTTCCACGACGAGCCGACGATCGAGTTGATGAACGAGATCGGGCTCCAGGTCAGCTCGGTCGGCAACCACGAGTTCGACGAGGGTGTCGACGAGCTGATCCGCATTCAGCGCGGCGGCTGCCACCCGGTCGACGGCTGTCAGGACGGCGACGGCTTCGGGGGCGCCGACTTCACGTACCTCGCGGCGAACACGATCGACAAGAGGACCGGGCTGCCGATCCTGCCGCCGATCGACATCAAGTACGTCGGCGGCGTACCGGTCGGCTTCATCGGCATGACTCTGGAGGGCACGCCGTCCATCGTCAATCCGGCCGGTATCCGGAACGTGCGCTTCACCGACGAGATCGAGACCGCCAACAAGTGGAGCAACCTGCTCACCCTCTTCGGGGTCAAGGCGCAGGTGCTGCTGCTGCACGAGGGCGGTTCGCAGGGTTCGGCCACCCCGACGCCCGGGGTGTCGGACTGCACCAACTTCACCGGTCCGGTGGTGCCGATCGTGGCCGGCCTCAACCCGGCGATCAGCATCGTCATCTCCGGGCACACGCACCGCTTCTACTCGTGCAAGCTGCCGAACAGCAAGGGCGCCGACACGATCGTCACCAGCGCCGGCAGCAACGGCCAGTTGATCACCGACATCGACTACACCCTCGATCGGCGCACCGGCAGGTTCACCGGGATCACGGCGAAGAACGTCATCGTGGAGAACGGGGTGCCGGACGGTAAAGGCGGCTGGCTGAGGGACGCCAGCGGCGCGTTCCTGAAGAACCCGGACACCGTCGACGCGGCCGCGAAGAAGGTGGCGGACAAGTACCGCGCTGCGGTCGCCCCGATCGCCAACGAGGTGGTCGGCAGCATCAGCGCCGACATCCTCCGTGCCGCCAACGCGGCCGGGGAGAGCCCGCTCGGTGACGTGATCGCCGACGCGCAGCTCGCGTACACCCGGAGCGCCGGCGCGCAGATCGCCCTGATGAACCCGGGTGGCATCCGCGCCGATCTGGACGCCGACCAGTCGTCCGGTGGCGAGGCGTTCGGCCAGGTGACGTACGGCGAGGCGTTCACCGTCCAGCCGTTCAACAACCTGGTGGTCACTCAGACGCTCACCGGTACGCAGCTCAAGAACGTGCTGGAGCAGCAGTTCGTCGGATTCGCCGGGCAGACCACCCAGCGGATCCTTCAGGTGTCGGCGGGCCTGACCTACACCTGGTCGGCGTCGGCCGCACCGGGCTCGAAGGTCAGCAACCTGGCGCTGAACGGCACGCCGATCGACCCGGCCGCCAACTACCTCGTCACGACGAACGACTTCCTGGCCAACGGCGGAGACGGCTTCACCAACCTGACCCAGGGCACCGGACGGGTCACCGCGCCGGGCTTCGACGTGGACGCGCTTGTCGCGTACCTCGCCACCGGCCCGATCGCGCCCGGACCGGCCAACCGCATCACCACAACGCCGTAAACATCCCACGCTTCGGGCGGTTTCCTTGCGGGACCGTCCGAAGCGGGGGCATACTCGGCTCGTGATCCAGCAGGCGCGATTTTTTTACTACGGCACCGGAAGCTCGGCAGCCGTAGGTCGCTCCTGAACGACAGACCTACATCAAGCCCCGGGCTTCCCAGCCCGGGGCTTGATGCTGCCCGGGCCGGGTCGTCGACCGGGGCGCGAGCACCCGAGGAGCAGGACATGACCGCCGATGTGATGGACCAGGCAACCGGCGCGGGCAAAGAACCGGCTGCCGAGCGGATCCGCGAGATGCGCGAGCGGATCAACGAGATCGATCAGGCCATCATCGATCTCTGGCTGGAGCGCGCGAGCCTCTCGCAGGAGGTCGGCAAGACCCGCATGGCCAGCGGTGGGACACGCCTGGTCCTGGCCCGCGAGCGGGAGATCGTCGAGCGTTTCCGCGCCGCTCTCGGCCCGGACGGCACGCAGGTCGCCCTGCTGCTGCTCCGTTCCGGCCGCGGGCCGCTCTGACCGGAGGCTCATCGCCGGTCGCCGGACCGGTCAGGCGGGAAACGGCCCCCGGAAACAGCGCTGCCGGGCCCGAAACGGGCCCGGCCAGGCGCGATCTGATCAGTGGTTGCCGCGGAAGTCGTGACCGTCGTTGCCACGGAAGTCATGACCGTCGCCGCGGAAGTGGCGGTCGTGGCCGCGGAAGTCGTGCCGGTCGTGGCCGCGGAAGTGACGGAACCGGTCGCGCTCCACCTTGAGGACCCACGCACCGCGGCGGAACCCGAAGCGCATCGGGTTGCACTCGTACTCGTCCCACTTGCCGGCCCAGTCTCCGATCCGGCCGGCCCGCTCACAGGCCCGGTAGGTCCGGAAGAAGCCGGCCACCCGCTCGCGGCCGAAGTCCTGCTGGACCTGGCTCTTGGTGGGCTTCTTCACCGTCGTGCCGCTGCTGTCGGCCGCGAGGGCCGGCGCGCCGACCGAAGCACCGGCCAGCAAGCCGAGGCCCGCCATGGTCAGCGTCCGCATCACCTTGTTCATCGTCTTTCCCCATTCCTCGGTGTTGTTCCCTCCGTGGTTAAGACGATGACAGATCGGACAAATCACTCTAAGCACCTATACAGGTACTTTCGGTCAGATACCAATGATCTACTGGCCGAATCGGGTGCCGAATGATCCATTTCCGGGTGCGCCGCGATGCCCGGCCGCTCCGGACCCTCGTTGGGCAGGATGCGGCGCATCCCGCCCATCAAAAAAGGCCGGGAGATCGTTGATCTCCCGGCCTTTTTCGCAGTGTCAGTGCCCGTGCACGACGTCGCGGATCTCCGCGAAGTGGCACGCGCTCGGGTGCGGCGACCGCTCCCGCAACTGCAGGACCGGGTCCTTCTCGGCGCAGACACTCTGCGCCTTCCAGCACCGGGTACGGAACCGGCAGCCGGACGGCGGGTTGGCCGGCGACGGCACGTCACCTTCCAGGACGATCTGGTCGCGGTGGCCACGCAGGCGCGGGTCCGGGACCGGTACGGCCGACAGCAGCGCCTGGGTGTACGGGTGCGTCGGCTGGTCGTAGATCTCCGTGTCGTACCCCTGCTCGACGATCCGGCCGAGGTACATCACGGCGACCCGGTCGGAGATGTGCCGAACCACCGACAGGTCGTGCGCGATGAAGATGTACGACAGACCGAACTCGTCCTGCAGCCGCTCCAGCAGGTTGATGACCTGCGCCTGGATCGACACGTCGAGCGCGGACACCGGCTCGTCGCAGACGATGATCTCCGGCTTGAGCGCCAGGGCCCGGGCGATGCCGATGCGCTGCCGCTGGCCGCCGGAGAACTGGTGCGGGTACCGGTTGATGTGGTCCGGGTTGAGACCCACCGTGTCCAGCAGGTCCTGCACCGCACGCTCGCGTCCCTTGCGCGGGACGACCTCCGGGTGGATCTCGAACGGCTCGCCGATGATGTCGCCGACCGTCATCCGCGGGTTGAGCGAGGTGTACGGGTCCTGCAGCACCATCTGGATGTTGCGGCGGGCCCGGCGCAGCTCGTTGCCCTTGAGCCGGACCATGTCCTGCCCACGCACCATGATCGAGCCCGAGGTCGGCTTCTCCAAGCCGACCAGCAGTTTCGCCAGGGTGGACTTGCCGCAGCCGGACTCGCCGACCACGCCGAGGGTCTCACCGCGGCGCAGCTGGAGGTCGACGCCGTCGACCGCCTGAACCGCACCGACCTTGGTCTTGAAGACGATGCCCTGGTTGATCGGGAAGTGCTTGACGAGACTCTTGGTCTCCAGGACGACGTCAGTCACCGAGGACCTCCCGGAAGAAGTGGCAACGGGCGGTACGGTGCGGCGCCACGGCGTACGCCGGGGGCGCCGGATCCTGGCGGCAGGGATCCTTCGCGTACCGGCACCGGGGGTTGAACGCGCAACCGCGCGGAACGTCGGTGAGCGCCGGCGGCAGGCCGCGGATGACGTTGAGCTGCTGGCCCTTCATGTCGAGCCGCGGGATCGACTCGAGCAGCGCCCGGGTGTACGGGTGAGCCGGCCGCGAGTAGATGTCGTAGACAGCGGCCTCCTCGACGACCTTGCCCGCGTACATCACGGAGATCCGGTCGGCGACGTCCGCGACCACGCCCATGTCGTGCGTGATCAGGATGAGGCCCATGTTGCGCTGCTGCTGCAACTCCGCGAGCAGGCCCATGATCTGCGCCTGCACGGTGACGTCGAGCGCCGTGGTGGGCTCGTCGGCGATCAGCACCTCCGGGTCGAGCGCGAGCGCCATGGCGATCATGACGCGCTGGCGCATACCGCCGGAGAACTGGTGCGGGTAATCGCTGACCCGCGCCTTCGCGGCCGGGATCTTGACCTGGTCGAGCAGCTCCACCGCCTTCTTCTTCGCGTCCCCGCGGGACATGCCGCGGTGGATCCGGAACACCTCGGCGAGCTGGAAGCCGACCGTGTAGACCGGGTTCAGCGCGGAAAGCGCGTCCTGGAAGATCATGGCGATCCGGTTGGCCCGCACCTTGCGGCGCTGCTCCTCCGGCAGGGTTAGCAGGTCGATGCCGCGGTAGCGCACCTCGCCCTTGGTGATGAAGCCGGGCGGGCTGTCCAGGATGCCCATGATCGCCTGGGCGGTCACCGACTTGCCGCAGCCGGACTCGCCCAGGATGGCGAGGGTCTCGCCGGGGGAGAGCCAGAAGTTCGCGCCGTTGACGGCCTTGGCTACGCCGTACTGGGTGCGGAACTCGACGTGCAGGTCGGTGACCTCGAGGAGAGGTGCGCGCGGATCAACGCCGGGTAGGACGTCCATTTGCGCCTTGATATCAGTCACAGGGTCACCGCAACTTCGGGTCGAAGGCGTCGCGGATGGCGTCGCCCAACATGATGAAGGCCAGCACCGTGAGGCCGAGGAAGGTCGCGGGCCAGACCAGCGGGGCGGCCGCCACACGGGCGGTACCGGTGGCCTCGGAGATCGCGATACCCCAGCTGATGGCGTCGCCCTTGAGGCCGACACCGAGGAAGGACAGCGTCGCCTCGACGCCGATGTTGACACCCAGCAGGATCGTCAGCACGACGATGAAGGCGGCGATCGAGTTCGGCAGGATGTGCCGCAACATGAGGCGTCCGGGGCCGGCACCGAGCATCCGGCCGGCCGCGACGTAGTCCTGGTTCTTCGACGAGATCACCGCGGAGCGCATGACACGGGCTCCGGTGGTCCAGGTCAGCAGACCCAGGGTCAGGATCACCGCGATGAGACCGTCGTCGTTCGGGTCCGCGGAGAGCCGCGAGGACAGCACGATGCCGGCGAGCAGGAACGGGATCGCCAGCATGATGTCGATGAACCGGGACAGTACCGCGTCCACCGAGCCGCCGAAGAAGCCGGCGGACAGGCCGACGACCATGCCGATCACGCCGGCGATCGCGGTCGACACCATACCGACGATGATCGAGTTACGGGCGCCGTAGATGGTCTTGGCGTAGACGTCGCAGCCCTGGAAGTCGTACCCGAAGATCGCGCCGCCGCTGGGGCCGGCGAACTTGCGGCTGAGGGCACAGTCACGCGGGTCCGCCGAGGTGAACAGCGTCGGCCAGGCCGCCATCAGGAGAACCACGACCACCAGGACGATGGCCACCCAGAAGATCTTGCTTTTGCGCAGGTCGTTCCACGCGTCGCCGGCCAGGCTCCGGGGTTTGTCCTGCTTGCCACGACGCGGGCGCGGCTGCATCGACATCTGGTCCGGGGCTTCGGCGGCGGTCACCGAATTCAAGTCACTCATAGCGGATCCTGGGGTCGAGAGCGGCGTACAGAAGGTCGACGAGCAGGTTCACGATCAAGAAGATGATCACGAGGGCGCTCACGAAACCGACCACAAGCGGACCGTCCTCGGTCCGGATGCCGCGTGCGAGGTTGAAGCCCACACCGGGGATGTTGAAGACGCCTTCGGTCACGATGGCGCCGGCCATCAGGTTGCCGAGGTCGACACCGATCAGAGTGATCACCGGGATCAGCGAGTTGCGCAGCACGTGCACGGAGATGACCCGCCGGAACGCCAGGCCCTTCGCCTTCGCGGTGCGCACGTAGTCGGCCCGCAGGTTCTCGGCGACCGAGGTACGCGTGACACGCAACTGTGTCGCGAAGACCGAACTCGCCAGAACGAGCGCCGGCAACAGCAGAGCCCACATGCTCGGGTCAGCGCCGGAGGTCGGCGGGAACCAACCGAGCTGGATGCCGAAGAGCAGCTGAGCCAGCGGCGCGATCACGACGATCGGCATGGACAGCAGGATCAGAGTGAAGACGAGCGTGACGTTGTCGAAGGTGCCACCGCGGCGGATAGCGGACGCTACACCGGCCACGATCGCGATGACCGCCGCGATCACGGCTGCGAGCAGGGCAAGCCGGAAGGTGACCGGCCAGGCGGCCTCCAGCATGTCGCCGATCTGCCGCCCGGTCAGCGACTGACCGAAGTCGCCGGTGAGCATGCCCTTCATGTAGTGCCAGTACTGGGCGATGAAGGGCTCGTCCAGGTGATAACGCTCGGTCAGCGCCTGGCGCTGACTCTCAGTGATGGGCCGTTCGCCCGCCAACGCCTGGAGGGGGTCGTCCTGGTTGGCGAACATCAGCGCGAAAACGACGAAGGTGGCCCCGAAGAAGGTGAGCACCATCTGAAGTAAGCGCCGCACGATGTAGCGGAACATTCGGGTTTAGCCTCTTCCGCGGAAGAGCGCCGGCCTCGTGAGCACGGCGACGAGGGAAGTGGGATCAACAAAGCGGTGGCGCCACGGTCGCACAAATCCCGTGACGCCACCACCGTTCGAGCGGTTAAATCAGCCGACTACTTCGATCTTGTAGAGGTTCACCTTCTGGAACAGGTCGACCTCGACGTTGTTGACCTTCTCCGAGTAGCCGAACACGTTCTGTCCGTTACGGAGCGGGATCACCGGGAGGTCCTTGACGAGGATGTCCTCGGCCTCCTGCCACTTCTTGATGGCCTCCTCCGGCGTGGCGGCAGCAGAGCCCGCGGCGACCAGGTTGTCGAAGGCCGGGTTGCTGTACCCGTAGTAGTTGGAGCCACCGGTCGTGCTGTACAGCGGACCGAGGTAGTTCTCCATCAGCGGGTAGTCCATCAGCCAGCCGAGGCGGATGAGGCCGACCGGCTCCTTCTTCTCCACCTTGGTCAGCAGGTCGGCGAACTTCGGCTCACCCTGACCGGTGCAGTTGACGCCCAGCGAGGCCTTGATCTGGTTGCACGTGGCGTCGACCCAGGCCTTGTGGCCACCGTCGACGTTGTACGTGATCTTGATCTCGGCCGGGCCCTTGGCGGCCTCGTACATCGTCTTGGCCTCGGTGGGGTTGTACTCACAGGCCGCGCCGCAGGTGTTCGGGCGGTAGCCCGCCACCACGGGGGAGACGAAGGACGTCGCCGGGGTCTGCGAGCCCAGGAACACCTGGTCGGTGATCTCCTGGCGGTTGATCGCCATGGAGATCGCCTTCCGGACGTTCACGTCCGCGAACTCCTTCTGGAACGTCGGGAAACCGACGAACTGGAACGAGGAGTTCGGGCTCTTCTTGAAGCGGTCGCCCAGGTCGGCGGAGGCCTTCGCCAGGCTCTCGATCGGAATCTGGGTCTGCACGTCGACGTTGCCCGCCACCAGGTCCGCGTACTCCGCGGTGTCCTCCTGGTAGATCTTCCAGGTGATGCCGTCGATCTTCGGGACCTGGCCCTTGAAGTCGGCGACCTTCTCCACGACGATCTGCGCGTCGTGCTCCCACTTGCCCTTCATCTTGAAGGGGCCGTTGCCGACGATGGCGTCCTCGAAGCCCTCGGCGATGACGCCGTCACCGGAGAACGCGGCCTTCGGCAGCGGGTAGAAGACGGTGTAGCCGAGCACCGACTTGAAGCCGGCGAACGGTGCCGAAAGCTTGATCGTGAAGGTCGACTCGTCAACGACGGTCAGACCGGTCATCTTCTTGGCCTTGGGCTCGGGCGCCTTCTGCGGGCCCTCCTCGCCGTCCGGGTCCTTGGACTGCAGGTCAGCGAAGCCGTCGATCTTCTCGAAGAAGTACGAACCACCCTGGCCGTTCGGCCCATAGGCGCCGTAGTTCCAGGCGTCGACGTAGTTCTGCGCGACAACCGGCTCACCGTTGTGGAAGGTGAAGCCCGGCTTGAGCTTCACGGTCCAGGTGGTGTTGGTCTTGTCCGGCGTGATCGACTCCGCGGCGACCTCGACCGGCTGGTTCTGGGCGTCGAAGTCGACGAGCGGGTAGAACAGCGACGCGAGAACCTCGGCACCGTTCGACTCCGTCGTGTTCGACGGAATCAAGTGCTGGGGCTCGCCGATACCAATCGAAACCGTATTTGATGTAGCGGCCGAGTCATCGGACCCGCCACTACCGCAACCGGCGGCCAACAAGGCGATGGCGGTCGCACCGACCGCCATCTTCCATGGGCTTTTCCCAGGCATGGGAGTGCCTCCTTCAGGGGCGCTCACGAGGGGTTGTGTGAGTAGCTGCCACTGTGACACAGGGGCACGGAAACCGATGAGCGCCGTTATCAAGCCGATATTAGCCGTTTACGTCCCGGCGCCGACGCAAAGATCGTTCTTTCGGCAGATCTGACCGACCTGACCTGCGCGTATACCGTGGAGTGTCCGTTCGGGTACCCAACGCAGCCGTGCAGACTGATACGAAACTCGCTTGACGGACCCTAGACCAGGCGTCGGTCGGCGGCCCATCGTGACAGCTCGTAGCGGTTGCTCATCTGTAGTTTGCGAAGCACGTTCGAGACGTGCGTCTCCACTGTCTTGATCGAGATGAACAGCTCTTTCGCGATCTCCTTGTACGCGTACCCCCGGGCCAGCAGCCGCAGCACCTCGCGCTCGCGGTTGGTGAGCTGGTCCAGCTCCGGGTCGGCGACCGGCACGTCCGGCCGGGACGCGAACGCGTCCAGCACGAAGCCGGCCAGGCGCGGACTGAAGACCGCGTCGCCGTCGGCCACCCGCCGAACCGCCGCGGCCAGTTCGTCCGGCGAGATGGTCTTCGTGACGTACCCCCGGGCGCCGGCGCGGATCAGGCCGATCACGTCCTCGGCCGCGTCCGACACGGAGAGCGCGAGGAACTTGACCTGTGGATGACTGCGGCGGACCGACTCCAGGACCGCCCGTCCCCCGCCGTCCGGCATGTGCACGTCGAGCAGGACCACGTCGGGTTGCACCGCCGCGATCCGGCTGATCGCCTCGGCGACCGTGCTCGCCTCACCCACCACGTCGACGTGCACCCCGAGCTCGGCGCGCACGCCGGCGCGGAACATCGCATGGTCGTCGACCAGGAAGACGGTGAGCCGGCGGTCCTCCGGCTGTGCCACGGACTCGGTCATCGTGCCTGCTCCTTACCGGCGGTCACGCTCTCCCGCGAAACGGGAAGCATGAGCCGCACCTCCGTACCGTCACCGGGTGCACTGCGGATCTCGGCGCGCCCGCCATGTCTCTGCATGCGCCCGATGATCGATCCTCGTACGCCGTGCCGGGTCTCCGCCACGCCGCCGATCTCGAAGCCCGCACCGCGGTCCCGGACGAAGACGCTGAGCTCATCCTCCTCCACCTCGGCGTAGAGCGAAACAGTCTGGACCCCGGCGTGCCGGGCGGCGTTCACCAACGCCTCCCGCGCGGCGGCGACCAGCGCCATCACCCGCTCGTCGCACTGCGTGTCGCCGACCACCACCGTCTCCACGGTGATCGCGAAGGTGTCCTCGACCTCGGCGGCGGCCTGCTCCAGTGCGGCGGAGAAACGCTCGGTCGGCGACCCGGTGGGCCGGTAGAGCCAGTTGCGGAGGCTGCGCTCCTGCCCGCGGGCGAGCCGCTGCACCTCTTTGATGTCGGCCGAGTTGCGCTGGATCAGAGCCAGGGTGTGCAGCACCTGGTCGTGGATCATGGCGGCCAGCTCGGCCCGCTCCTGCTCCCGGATCCGGCCCTCACGCTCGGCGCGGAGCTGGCCGAACGTACGCCAGACCAGCGGCGCCACCACGACGCCGACGCCGAGCAGGCCGACGAACGCGAAGATCACGCCGTTGAAGACGGCGGCGAGCGACCCGGCCGGCGCGTACACCGCGACCACGCCGATGATGCCGACCGCGACCAGGATCCCGCCGCCGATGAAGCGGAAGACGAAGGACCGCCGATCGTTCTCGGACACGAAGGCGGCGAACCAGGGGGCCGAGGCGATGTTGTTGTCGGCGCCCTGGTCGCGGCGGCTCGGATCGGACTGGTGCCAGATCACGCCGGCACCCACCGCGATCACCGCGATCATCCAGCCCGCGGTGGTGGTCACCTGGTCGTCGAAGACCAGCGCCTGGAGCAGGACGACGCCGAGGCCGATCGCGGCGAACGGCATCAGCGCCGCGAAGTCGCGGCGGGCCGGTTCCTCATCGGCGCGGGCCTCCTGCGGGAGCACCGCCCAGTAGGCCGCGTAGAGCAGCAGGCCGAGGGCGTTGAAGCCGAGCAGCACGACGAGCGCGATACGCACCGCCAGCACCGGCAGGCCGAGATGGCGTGCCAGGCCGACCGCGACGCCCGCGACGATGCGGTGGTCGCGCGGCCGGTACAGCCGGCGTGGTTGCGGCGGGGCAGCGGTAGTCACGCTTCGATCGTCACATGTGGGACAAGCCGGGGCCACGGGTAACTTCCCCCGGAAACCAGGGCCAGGATCTCAGGGTGGCCTCAGGGTCGGCTCCGGAAGCGAGTGGGGTGGCCCGGGAAGCACGATCGAACCATGAACGACGAAGCTGCCGAACCCCGCGGACCTTCCACGCCGGGTGCCGGTCCCCAGGGCGAGCCGGCATCGTCCGAGAAGCCGCCCGCCGACGACACCACGACCACCACCACACCGCCACCACCGCCGACCGGCTCCGCGTTTCCGCCGAACGCCGGTGTGCCCCCGTGGCTCTCCTCGGCCGGCGCCGCATTCGCCCGTCAGCAACTGGTCCGCCCGCGTAACGGCCGGTACGTCGCCGGTGTCTGCGGCGCGCTGGCCCGGGCCACCAACACCGATCCGGTGCTGTGGCGGGTGATGCTCGCCGTGCTCGGCATCCTGGGCGGCACCGGTGTCCTGCTCTACCTGATCGGCTGGCTGATCATCCCGTCCGAGGGCGACAGCGCCTCGCCGATCGAGTCGCTGCTCGGCAAGGGGCAGTCCGGGATGGCCCCGTTCTCCGTGGTGCTGCTCGGCGGCGCCGCGCTGCTGACCTTCGCGTTCATCGTGAACTCGGGAGCGCGGGCCAGCATGCTCGCGGCTGCGGTGATCATCGGCGCGTTCCTGCTCATCAAGCGGGGTGGCGTACCCAGCCGGGAGACCACATTTCCGGCTGCTCCGCCGCCGCCGGCGCCGACCCCGCCGGCCCCGCCCACTGCCGAGGAGCCGACGATGGCGTTCACCCCGCCGGCCGCCACCGCACCGACCGCAGAACCGGTGACCGCGCCGCCGGCTCCGCCCCGCTACGAGCCGCCGACCGGTGGGTTCCGTCCGCCGTTCGCGCCGCACGGGCCGTACGCCGGATCCTCGAACCTGCCCCCGCAGCCGCCCGCGCCGGTCAAGCCGGCCAAGCCTCCGAAGCCTCCGAAGGAGCGCTCGGTCCTCGGCCGGCTGACCTTCTTCGCGGTGCTGGTCGCCATGGGCGTGCTGGCCGCGCTGGACATGGCCGGGATGAGCGTCGCGGTCTCCGCCTACTTCGCGCTGGCCCTCGCGACCATCGCGCTGGGCCTGATCGTCGGTACCTGGTTCGGCCGGGCCCGGGGCCTGATCGCGCTCGCCGTGCTGGTCACCTTCGGGCTGATCGTCTCGACCGGCGTGGAACGCTTCGGCCAGGACTTCACGCCCAGCGTGTACCGGCCGGCGAGCCTCGCCGAGGTGGCCGACCGCTACGACTTCACCTTCGGCAACGTCACCCTGGACCTGCGGCAGGTGGACTTCGCCGGTGCCGAGCAGTCCACCACGGTCACCATGAAGCTGGGCCAGCTGCGGGTGCTGCTGCCGCCGGAGGTGGACACCACCGCGGACGTCCGGCTCGACGGTGGGCGCACCCTGCTCTTCGGCAACGAGTTCAACGACGCGGGCAGCCAGTCGGCCAGCGACCTGGGCATCGACGGAGCCGGCGGCGGAACCCTGCTGCTGAACCTCCAGATGGAGGCCGGAAACCTGGAGGTGGCGCGATGAAGCCGCACCGCATGGACGCCATCTCGCTCACGTTCGGCCTGCTCTTCCTGGCCGTCGCGTTCTGGTGGGCGATCTCCCGGGTGGTCACGCTGCACCTGCCCGCCGTGGGCTGGATCGCCGCCGGTGGTCTGATCTTCTTCGGGATGGTCGGGCTGCTCGGGGCGCTCCGTTCCGGTCGCCGGGACCTGCCCGCCCCGGTTCCCGCCGAGGCGGTCATCGAGACGCCGGGCGACCTGCCCCCGGAGATGCACGCGTCGATCGTGCAGGAGCTCCTCGACGATCCGGGTCACCGGTTCGCCCGGGAGCACCCGGAGGACACCAGGGAACAACCCAAGCAGGACTGATCGTGTGCCATGCCCCGCCCACCGCGAGTTGACCGGTGGGCGGGGCAATATGCTCGCTGAATGACCCCGTATCCCGCCGTGTCCGCCACGCCCGTACCCGGCGTGGGTGCCCGGGCCGCCCGCGCCCTGACCGCTGAGTTCGCCCGGCAGAACGTGGCCACGTCCGCGCTGCTGGTCGGCGCCGATCACGCCTCGGCCGTGGTGGCCGCCGCCGTCGAGGCGCTGCTGCCCGGCGACACCCTGACCCTGGTTCCCGGAGAGCACAGCAGCACCGACCTGCTGCGCGGCCACATCACCGGCCTGGGCAGCTGGGTCGCCGACCGGGTGAAGGTCGTCGGAGCGCTCGACGAGGCGCAGCCCGCCGACGTGGTGATCGTCGGTGAGCCGCTGACCGGCACCGCCGACGAGACCCGGGCCTGGCTCGACCGGCTCGGCAAGTACCTCGCCGACGGCGCCGTCCTCTCCGTCGCCACGCCCGCCGTACCCGGACGCACCGCCGGTGCCGCCGCGGAGCTGTTCCGGCAGGGGGCGCTCTTCGGTGTCGGCTCCGACCTCATCGTCCGCAACCAGCCGCCGCTACGGGTGCACAAGCTCCGGTTCAGCCCGGCCCAGGTGGCGACCGCGGCCACCCTCGCCCCGGCGTACCGGCCGTCCAGCGTCCCGGTGACCCGCACCATGCACATCGACTCCAACGGTGTCGCCGCGGCCGGCATCGCGCTCGGCCTGGCCGCCGTCGCCCGCCGGGCCCGGCCGAACTCGAAGCTTTGGCTGCTGCCCGCGCTGGCCGCGGCCCCGGTTGCCGCCTTCTTCCGGGACCCGGAGCGGGACGTGCCGGCCGACCCGTCCGCCGTGGTGGCCTCGGCCGACGGCAAGGTGCTCTCGGTCGAGCGGATGCACGACGAGCGGTTCGGCCCGGGCGAGTTCCTGCGTATCGCGGTCTTCCTCTCCGTCTTCGACGTGCACGTCAACCGCTCGCCGGTGGCCGGCCGGGTGGCCGACTACTTCGTCGAGGAGGGCGGCTACGCCAACGCGATGACCGCCGCGGCCGAGCACAACGTGGCGGCCTACACCGTGCTCGACACCGAGCAGGGCACCGTGGTGGTCGCGCAGCGGACCGGCCTGATCGCCCGCCGCATCGTGCAGCGCGCACCGGTCGGCACGCTGCTGGCCAAGGGCGAGCGCTACGGCCTGATCCGTTTCGGCTCCCGCACCGACGTCTACCTGCCCGCCGACAAGGCCGAAGCCCTGGTCAGCGTCAGCGAGCGCGTAGTCGGCGGCTCCACGATCATCGCCCGCTGGAAAAACTAAATCCAAAACCCATTCGGGGTACGCGCTCCGCAAAGTCCCCACCCCACCACGCGCCCACCTGCCCACTCCCGGCCCCACCGCGACCGCCGGGAAAGGGCAGGTGGCAGCCAAGCAGAAAGGCCGCCCCTCGGGGCGGCCTTTCTGCTACGACCAGGACCACAACGCAATGCGAAGCGAGGCCATCAAACTCACACGCGCTTGGCCCTCATCCACAAGAACGGGCCGCTGACCAGGTAGGTCCCCACGATCAGCACGAAGGTCATCCGCGGCTCGACCAGCGCACCGACGATCGGAAGCAGCCACAGCCACGGCGGCAGCTTCACAATCCGGGCGAGCTTCGCGTACGGGAAGCTGGAGACCATCGCGAAGGCCAGCAGGGTGACCCCGCCGAGCAGGGCCATGCCGGGCAGCGGCAGGCCGATCAGCACGGCCAGCGCCAGCACCGCGGCGGCCATCGTGGTGGGCACGCCGCAGAAGAAGCGGCCGTCCTTAGGTGAGACGTTGAAGCGGGCCAGGCGGATCGCGGCACAGCCGGCGACCAGGGCGCATGCGACCGCGGCGGCGGCCTGCGGGACCGACTGGGCCAGCGAGGCGTAGACCACGACCGGAGCCGCGAGACCGAACGAACACATGTCGGCGAGCGAGTCCATCTGGGCGCCGAACGGGCTAGCCACGCCGAGCTTGCGAGCAAGCGCGCCGTCCAGGCCGTCGAACACCACGCAGGCCACCAGGAAGGCGGCCGCGATCCGCGGCTCACCGTCCATGGCCAGGAAGATCGCCAGCAGGCCGAGGCCGAGGCTGGCCAGCGTGCAGGCGTTGACCAGGGCGAAGCTGGCGCGCCGGGACATGGTGTGCTCACCGGGCAGCAGCGGGATCGGAGCCGGCACCGTCTCGGTAACGGCGGCGGGCACGTCCACAGGAACTCCAGGCGCGGGGATCAACACAGTCCGCACCGGTTCCGGCCCGGTGTAGAGAACCTCGGCCCGGGTAGCTGTGGCGGCCCGCCCGGTCTCGGCGGAGCGGCGGCCCACCCGAACCATCAGGGCTTGCCGGGCGATGGTGCCGCCGCGGCGCAGCCGGCCAGCCCAACGACGTCCGGCGGGACGGGGACTATCCGTCGTGCGACGCCGGCGCCAAGGGGAACTCGGCACGTGCTTCCTCCATGGAGTTCGGGTTTCCACCGGGCAGTTGCGGGAGACCGGCGAAATTGCGGGTTACACCATCGCACAGCGGGACGGCCTTGGCGAGTGGGTGAACAGTCCTGAGGTGCAACAACGAGAGCCGACGGTTTCATCCCTCCCGCGGACCGTCGGACACTCCCTCAACCTTCCGTGTAATGATTTTAGCCCGTACGGACCAGCGCTTCCCGGGTCAGCTCGGTGAGCGGCAGGTTGCCGGCCTTTTCCCGGGTGAACCAGGCAGCCTCGGCGGTCGAGCCGCCCGCTGCCTCGGTCACCGCCGCGGTGGTCGGCTCGTCGACCCGGAGCTGGTAGGTCACCCGGATCACGTGCCAGTCGAGCGGCACCCCTTCCGGACCGACCACCGCCGGGTCGTACCGGTGCCCGACGCCGAGCAGACCGACGACCCGCCCTCGTTGCGACGTCTCCTCGAGGAGCTCGCGGGCCAGGGCGCGTTCCGGGGTCTCCCCGAAGTCGGTGCCGCCGCCCGGCAGGTGCCAGTGGCCCGCGCCCGGGTACCCCTCGGCGATCCGGGTCAGCAGCACCCGGCCGGCCGGGTCGGTGGCCAGGCCGTACGCACCGAACCGCTGCACCCGTCCGGGCGACCGCTCGATCTCGCCGGCCGGCAGGTCGGCGCTGAGATCGGCCGGCTCGTCGAACCGGACGCCGAGGATGCGGGCTGCGAACGGCAGCAGCGGGCGGGCCGCCACGTCCGCGGGCGCGGCCCATTCGACGAGGTCGCTGGTGCCGTTCGCCTCGGACCGCAGATCGCCGCCGGCGGCCTCGACGTCGTAGACGATCCGGTCGGTGTGCTCGATCGAACCGTCGGGCAGCCGTGTCAGGTCGGCGAGGACCGCGCGGACGCCGCTGACGCGTACCTCGAGGCCGCTCTCCTCGGCGAACTCCCGGACGATCGTGTCGCCCGGGTGCTCGCCGTGATCGATGCCGCCGCCGGGCAGCGACCAGACGCCGGGGAACGCGCAGGCGTCCGAGCCACGAGTGAGCAGGACCCGGCCGTCGGTGGCGCGACAGACGCCGTACGCAGCGGCCCTTCTCTTGATCTTCACCGCCCCTAGATTAGTCGCGCCGCTCGCAACGCCTCGGCGGTGACTTCGGTGAGCCGATCGGCGGCGATCTCGGCGACCTCCTTGAGCGGCCACCACCGGGCCTCGTCGGTCGAGCCGCCGACGTCGTGGATCGTCACCGGGGTGGGCTTGTCGACGACCACCCGGTAGAAGGCGCGCACGCCGTGCCAGTCGATCGGATATCCCTCCGGTCCGAGGGAGGCGGCGTCCCGGTGGCTGGCCACGCCGAGCAGCTCGACCAGACGGCCCTGCTGGCCGGTCTCCTCGACGAGTTCCCTGATCAGCGCGGTGCCCGGCTGTTCGCCGTAGTCGGTACCGCCGCCGGGCAGGTGCCAGCAGCCGGCACCGGGGTACCAGGGCGAGATCTTGGTGAGGAGCAGGTTCTGGTCCGGGTCGGTGGCGATCGCGTACGCCGCGAAGCGCTGCGCCCGGTGCAACCCGTCCGGCCCCCGGTACGCGTAGAAGGAGGGGAAGTCGGGCACCTCCTCCGGCCGCAGGTCGGCGGAGGCCGCGGGCAGCCCGAGTGCCGCCGCGGTGAACGGTCGCAGGCGTAGCCGCTCGGCCTCCTCCAGCGTGTGCCAGCGCGCCAGGTCGGTGGGGTGGCCGACCCGGTCGATCAGGTTGCCGCCGCGTATCGACACCGAGTAGATGAGCCGATCGGTGTGGATGGTGACGCCTCGATGCGGCACCGAGCGCATGTCGGCCAGGACGTCACGCAGGCCCGAGACGGCGACGGAGAGTCCGGTCTCCGCCGCGGTCTCGCGGACGACGGTGTGGTTGGGGTCTTCGCCGTGGTCGACGGCGCCGCCGGGCAGCGACCAGACTCCGGGTGTGCCGGAGCGGGACGAGGCCCGGACCAGGAGGACGCGGCCCTGGTCGTCGCGGGCGACGGCGTAGGCGGCGATCCTGCGGAGCGGTTCAAGTGCGGGGGTCACGGGCGGCATTCTGCCCGGATTATGTTACCTCTCAAGAACTTCTGTCGGATTCCTGACAGGGGGATAGCTATCCGTAACCGCAGCTCAGGGCGGTTTTACCCGCCCTGAGCAATTGATCCGCTACGGAGGGTTACTCCCATTCGATGGTGCCCGGCGGCTTGCTCGTGACGTCCAGGACCACTCGGTTGACCTCCCGGACCTCGTTGGTGATCCGGTTCGAGATCTTCGCGATCAGGTCGTACGGCAGGCGCGACCAGTCGGCGGTCATCGCGTCCTCGCTGGAGACCGGGCGCAGCACGACCGGGTGCCCGTAGGTCCGTCCGTCGCCCTGCACGCCCACGCTGCGTACATCAGCCAGCAGCACCACCGGGAACTGCCAGACGCCCCGGTCCAGTCCGGCCGCGGTCAGCTCCTCCCGGGCGATCAGGTCGGCCTGGCGCAGGAGGTCCAGGCGCTCCCGGTCGACCGCTCCGATGATCCGGATGGCCAGGCCGGGGCCCGGGAAGGGGTGCCGCTGGACCATCGCCTCGGGTAGGCCGAGCTCGGCACCGAGCGCGCGTACCTCGTCCTTGAATAGGGTGCGCAGCGGCTCGATCAGCGCGAACTGAAGGTCGTCGGGGAGGCCGCCGACGTTGTGGTGCGACTTGATGTTCGCCGTGCCGGTGCCGCCGCCGGACTCCACCACGTCCGGGTAAAGGGTGCCCTGCACCAGGAACTCGATGTGCCGCTCGGCGTCCAGCTTGCGAGCCGTCGCCTCGAACGTCCGGATGAACTCGCGGCCGATGATCTTCCGCTTCTGCTCCGGGTCGGTGACGTCCTTCAAGAAGCCGAGGAACTGCTCCTCGGCGTCGACCACCACGAGCCGGATGCCGGTGGCCGCGACGTAGTCCTTCTCCACCTGCTCGGCCTCGCCCGACCGCAGCAGGCCGTGGTCGACGAAGACGCAGGTGAGCTGGTCACCGATCGCCTTGTGGACGAGCGCCGCGGCGACCGCCGAGTCGACGCCGCCGGAGAGCGCGCAGAGCACCTGCTTGTCGCCGACCTGCGCACGGATCGCGGCGACCTGGTCCTCGATGATGTTGCCGGGCGTCCAGGTCGGCTCGATGCCGGCGATGTCGTACAGGAAGCGCTTGAGCATCTCCTGGCCCTGCTCGGTGTGCGCCACCTCGGGGTGGAACTGCACACCGGCCCGCTTGGCGGTCAGGTCCTCGAACGCGGCGACCGGCGCGCCGGGGGTCGAGGCGGTGACCGCGAAGCCCTCCGGTGCGACCGCGACGCTGTCACCGTGGCTCATCCACACCGGCAGGTCGGCGGGGAGGTCACGGAGCAGGGTGCCGCCCTGAGCGGCGAGCAGGGTCCGCCCGTACTCCCGGGAGCCGGTGTGCGCGACCGTGCCGCCGAGCGCCTGGGCCATCGCCTGGAAGCCGTAGCAGATACCGAAGACCGGAACGTCGCTGTCGAAGAGACCGGCGTCGAGCGCGGGCGCACCCGGCTCGTAGACGCTGGACGGACCTCCGGACAGGATGATCGCGGCGGGGTTCTTCGCCAGCATCTCGGCGACCGGCATCGAGTGCGGCACGATCTCCGAGTAGACGCGGGCCTCACGGACCCGGCGGGCGATCAACTGGGCGTACTGGGCGCCGAAGTCGACGACGAGGACGGGACGCGGGGTACTCACCCGGCGAGTTTAACGGCGAAGGGCGGCCCCTTCCGGAGCCGCCCCTGGTCGCCGTGGTGGATCAGGCGCGGTAGTACGTACGGGTCGTCACGTACTTGAGGTTGCCCGCCCCGTCGTACGCCCGTACCCGGACCTTCATCGTCTTCTTCTGCTTGGCCACCTGGAAGCTGAGCTGGTAGCCCGCCTTCGTATCGGTGGCGACCACCTTGCCGTTCACCAGCAGCTGCACCTTGCGGATGCCGGACCGGTCGGAGGCCTTGACATTGATTCTGACGGTGCCCTTCACCTTGGCCTTGTTCTTCGGGCCCTTGGTGATGCTCACGGTCGGCTTCACGTTGTCGGCGATCACGACGCGGTAACCGCTCATGGTGCGGTTGCCGGCCTTGTCGGTGACCCGCAGCTGCAGCTTGAGCGCGCCGTTACGCCCGGCGGTGTTCAGAGCGGGCGCGAACGGGGCGGTGTAATCCACGCTGTGCCACTTGCCGTCCACGTACAGATCGACGGCGCGGATGCCGGACTTGCTGTCGGCCATCCCGGTCGGGACGATCGGCACCGTGCCGTGCACCGCCGCGTTCTGCCGCGGGCTGATCCCGCCCACGGTCGGCGGCACGGTGTCGGTGGCCTTGAAGAGCGAGGCGTTCGCGTCCACCAGGCCGTACTTCACCCGGTTGCTGATCTTGCGAGCGCTGGCGACGATCGAGTTCTGCAGGCTCCACCCGGAGTAGTTCGGACGCACCGAGGCGACCAGCGCGGCCGCACCGGCGACCAGCGGGGCGGCGAACGAGGTGCCCTGCAGGGTGTAGCCGCCGCAGTTCGTGTAGTCGCCGTCCCAGCAGTACCTGCCGTTGCTCCACATGCCGGCGGTGATGCCCGGCGCCGCGACGTCCACCCAGTTCGCGCCGTAGCTGGACCAGCTCGTCAGCGCGGTGCCGCCGGTACGGGTGTTGGTGGCGGCCACCGACAGCACGTCCGGGTACGCCGCCGGGTAGTTGACCGGGTTGCCCTCGTCGCCCTCGTTACCGGCCGCGGCAACCACCAGAACACCGCGGCCGTTCGCGTACGCCACCGCGTTCTGAATGGTCGTCGAGCGCGACGGGCCGCCCAGCGACATGTTGATGATCTTCGCGCCCTGCTTGACCGCGTAGATGATCCCCTGGGCGATGTCGTAGTTGTAGCCGACGCCGTTCTTGCCGCCCAGGACCTTCACCGGGAGGATCTGGCAACTGGCGCAGACCCCGGCCATGCCGGTCCCGTTGTTGGGGGTGGCCGCGATCAGCGAGGCGACCACCGTGCCGTGGCGGAACGCGCCCGCGTCGTTGTCGTTGGCGTCGTTGTCGTAGTTGAAGAAGTCGTATCCGGGAAGCACCTTGCCGGCCAGGTCACCGACCGGCGAGACGCCGGTGTCCAGGACCGCGACCTTCACGGCCGCGCCGGTCGTGGTGTCCCACGCCTTCGGCACGTTGAGCTGGGTCAGCTCTCGCTGGTTGCCGGCGGCGAAGACCGGGTCGTTCGGCGCCACGTCGAACGCCCGGGACTGCCGGTCCACCTCGACGTACGCGACGTCCGGGTCGCTCTCCAGCGCGGCGATCGCGGCCGTCGCCTTCGATCCGGCGACCTCGACGGACTTGGCCCGGAGCTCGACGCCCAGCTGACTCGACATCTTGCTGCGACGGGCGCTCGCCTCGCTCACACCGAGCCGGGCGGCGGCGGAGAGAGCGGCCGTGGCGGTGTCGACCCCGGGCTTGAAGCCCACGATGAGCCGCACCGGCAGCGAAGGCGATTCCGCGGCACCGGCAACGCCGAACCCGCCGAGGCTCACGGCGAGACCCGCGGTGACGAGCCCGACTGTGATGCGCCGGTGAGTGGATTTCATACGCTACTAGCCTCCCCCGTAGCGACGGTCGCGTATCGACGCGTCGCCGAGCCAGCGTACTGGCGATCTTGAATTCCGCAAGACCCGGGACCATTCAGCGGGATATGGACGAACGTTGAGCACTACACCGGCGGTCCTCTAGGGTTCCGCTATGCGGAACAGCAAGATCACTTGGGCGATGCTCGCCGGCGTCATCCTGGCGCTGGTCGCCGGCATCGGCGTCGCGGTAGCGATCAATCGGAATTCCTCCGAGCCGGCCGCCGCACCGGCCGGTCCCCAGCCGGGGCCCTCGGCCACGGCATCGGCCACTCCCTCGGCCTCGCCGTCGCCCGCCCCCTCACCCGGCGTCGACATCAAAGGCCCGCTGGATCTGGTGCTGGTCGGCGTCGACACCCGAGTCTCCATTCCGGACTGGGAGCCGCACGCCGACGCCATCATGCTGTTGCACGTGGACGCCGGGCTGAAATCCGCATACCTCTACTCGCTCCCCCGCGACCTGCGGGTGGACATCCCGGCCTACAAGAAGTCCGGATTCGGCGGCGGTCGCTACAAGATCACCGAGGCGATGAGCCGGGGGTCGCGCATCCCGGGTTCGAAGAAGAAGAGCGTCGCGCAGGGGTACGAGCTGCTCACCAAGACGCTCAGCCGGTACACCGGGATCAAGACCTTCCAGGGCGGCGCGATCCTCAACTTCGGCGGCATGGCGAAGCTCGTCGACGAGCTCGGCGGCATCGACATGACGATCGACCAGCGGGTCGAGTCCCGGCATCGCAAGCCGGACGGATCGCTGCGCCCACTCGCCCGCGGCGGCGGCGACTTCGTCGGGCCGCAGGCGGTGTACCAGCCCGGCAAACGGCACCTGGTGGGCTGGCAGGCGATCGACTACGCCCGGCAGCGGTACGGCCTGCCGAACGGCGACTACGACCGGCAGCGGCACCACCGGCAACTGGTCCGGGCGATCCTGGCCACGGCGATGAAGCAGGGGCTGGAGGATCCGGCGAAGCTCGGCGGGGTGATCCGCGCGCTCGGCAAGTCGCTGGTGTACGTGGGTGGGCGTACCCCGTTCGAGTACGCGTACGCCCTGCGTGACCTGACCCCGGCGAACATCACCATGGTGAGCCTGCCCGGCGGCGGGGTCGGCCGTGGCGGCGGTTACCTGGGCGAACAGCTGAAGGCGGAGGGCAAGGGCTTCCTCAAGGCGCTGGCCAGGAATCAACACGCCGCCTACCTGGCAGATCATCCCAAGCTGGTCGACAAGGGATAGCGCCGTAATCTCGAATCATGATGCGACGCGGCTGGCCGGCCCTGGTGCTACTACTGCTCACCGGGTGCTCCCCCGACGAGAACCGGCTGGCACCGCCGCCCAGCCCGTCGGCCGCGCCCACCTTCCGTCCCGGCACGGACGGTGCCGGTGACCCGTACTTTCCCAAGTACGGCAACGGTGGGTACGACGTCGCCGGTTACGACCTGAACCTGCGGTACGACCCGGGCGCCGGCCGGCTCAGCGGCACCGCGACCATCACCGCGACCGCCACCCAGGACCTGTCCCGGTTCAACTTCGATCTCGCTCACCTCAAGGCCGAGGAGATCACTGTGGACGGAGCGGCCGCCACCGGCACCGCCGAGGGCAACGAACTGGTGGTCACGCCGGCCGCCGGCATCCGCAACGGGCAGCGGTTCACCGTCGTGGTCCGGTACGCGGGCCGGCCCGGCCTGCTGGAGAACAAGACGCTCGGCAACGGCGGGTGGATGCGTACCGCGGACGGCGCCATCGCGCTCGGCCAGCCGGAGTCGGCCAGCACCTGGTACCCGGTCAACGACCATCCGTCGGACAAGGCCACCTTCCGGCTCGCGATGACCGTCCCGGACGGCGTCGAGGTGCTCAGCAACGGCGTACCCGGCGCGCGGGAGACGACGGACGACCTGACCACCTGGCACTGGAGCGAGAGCTCGCCGATGGCGAGTTACCTCTCCACCGTGGTCATCGGCCAGTACCGGATCACCACGGGCACCCACGCCGGCAAGCCGATGGTGACGGCGATCCCCGAGTCGCTCCCGGCTCGCGGCCCGGCGGCCCGGTCTCTCGCCCGGACCGGGGAGATCACCGACTTCCTGGCGGGGCACTTCGGGCCGTATCCGTTCGACGCCAACGGCGGCGTCGTGGTCGACGCGGACCAGATCGCCTACGCGCTGGAGACGCAGTCCCGGCCGGTCTACGGCAACACGTTCTTCACGAGCGGCCCCAACCCGGGGGTGGTCGCGCACGAGCTGGCGCACCAGTGGTTCGGTGACAGCGTGGCG
Organism: Actinoplanes aureus; assembly: GCF_015704865.1. Lineage (GTDB taxonomy): Bacteria > Actinomycetota > Actinomycetes > Mycobacteriales > Micromonosporaceae > Actinoplanes > Actinoplanes aureus. The sequence goes on from NZ_JADQTO010000007.1 coordinate 330,682, forward strand.
TTGAGCCGGTGGCAGGACATCTGGCTCAACGAGGGCTTCGCCACGTACGCGGAATGGCTCTGGTCCGAGCACGAGGGCGAGGCGACCGCGCAGGAGCTGTTCGACCAGAGGTACGCCAGCTTCGACTGGCGCCTGATTCCCGGCGACCCGACCCCGGCCCGCATCTTCGGTGAGGCCGTCTACCAGCGGGGCGCGATGACCGTACACGCGCTGCGCCGCACCATCGGCGACCCGGCGTTCGCCAAGCTGGTGAAGTCGTGGACGAGCGAACACCGCAACGGCAACGTCACCGCCGAGGAGTTCACCGCGGCGGCGGAGGCGGCCTCCGGAAAGGACCTCGACGCCTTCTTCCAGGCCTGGCTCTACGGGACCGAGAAACCCCCGGCCCCGTAGAAACGCCGCGGAGCAATCAAGCCCTATCGAGGACCAGGGCTACCTTCTGGAACTCCTTGACGTCGCGGTAACCGCACTTGGCCATCGCCCGGCGCAGGCCGCCGAACAGGTTGAGCTGACCGTCCGGCCGGTCGGCGGGACCGTACAGAACCTCTTCCAGGGTGCCGTCCGGCTCGCCGGCGATGCAGAAACCACCGCGCGGCAGGGCCGGGTGGCTGGCGGCCGAGTGCCACCAGGCACCACCGGCCGGCGCGCCCTCGGCGAGCGAGAGCGGCTCGCCCAGCATCACCGCGTCCGCACCGCAGCCGATCGCCTTGGCGATGTCACCGGAGGTGGCGATGCCACCGTCGGCGATCAGGTGCACGTAGCGGCCGCCGGTCTCGTCCAGGTAGTCGCGGCGGGCGGCCGCGGCGTCGGCGATCGCGGTGGCCATCGGCACCCGGATGCCGAGCACCGTGTCCGTGGTGGCCCACTCGTCGGCGCCGACGCCGACGATGACGCCGGCCGCACCGGTACGCATCAGGTGCAGCGCCGTCTTGTAGTCGGTGCAGCCGCCGACGATGACCGGCAGGTCGAGGTCGGCGATGAACTCCTTGAGGTTGAGCGGTTCGTCCGTCGTGGACACGTGCTCGGCCGAGACCAGGGTGCCCTGGATGACCAGCAGGTCAACGCCGGCGTCGAGGACCACCGGTGCCAGCGCCAGGGTGTGCTGCGGCGACACCCGGACGGCCACGGTGACGCCGCCGGCCCGGATCTGCCGGACCCGCTCGGCGATCAGGTCCGGCTTGATCGGCTCGGCGTACACCTCCTGCAACCGCTTGGTCGCATCGGCGTCCTCGTCCAGCGAGGCGAGCTCCTCGAGGATCTTGGAGGGGTCCTCGTAGCGGGTCCAGAGACCCTCGGCGTTCAGCACGCCCAGGCCGCCGAGGCGGCCCAGGGCGATGGCGGAGTCGGGGCTCATGGTGGCGTCCGACGGGTGCGCGACGCAGGGGATCTTGAAGGGGTACGCGTCGAGCTTCCACTCGGTCGACACGTCGTCCACGTCGCGGGTACGACGGCTCGGAACGATCGCGATGTCATCCAGGTGGTACCCGCGCTGGGCGGTCTTGCCGAGGCCGATCTCCACGACGTCACGCATGATGGAAGCGCCTTCAGTCCTTTAATAGGCGGTGGGTGGGGTGGTTGGAAGGCTTTATCGGGAGTGGTAGTTCGGAGCCTCGACGGTCATCTGGATGTCGTGCGGGTGGCTCTCCTTGAGGCCGGCCGCGGTGATCCGGATGAGCTGTCCCCGCTCCTGCAGGTCCGAGATGGTCTCGGCACCCGCGTAACCCATCGCCAGCCGCACGCCGCCGACCAACTGGCCCACCACCCGCGACAGCGGGCCACGGTAGGGCACCTGACCCTCGACGCCTTCCGGCACCAGCTTCTCCTCCGGCACGTCGTGCTGGAAGTAGCGGTCCTTGGAGTACGACTTGGCCTGGCCGCGCGACTGCATGGCACCCAGCGAGCCCATGCCGCGGTACGCCTTGTACTGCTTGCCGTTGACGAAGACCAGCTCGCCGGGGCTCTCCTCGGAACCGGCCAGCAAACCGCCGAGCATCACCGAGTTGGCCCCGGCAACCAGTGCCTTGGCGATGTCGCCGCTGTACTGAATACCGCCGTCGCCGATCACCGGGACACCGGCCGGCTTGCAGGCCCGGGCCGCCTCCATGATCGCGGTGATCTGGGGAACGCCGACGCCGGCCACGATCCGGGTGGTGCAGATGGCGCCCGGCCCGACACCGACCTTGACCGCGTCGGCGCCCGCCTCGACCATCGCCTTGGCGCCCGCATAGGTCGCCACGTTGCCGCCGACGATGTCGGTGGTGGTGTCCCGCTTCAGCCGGGCGATCATGTCGAGCACCTGGCGCTGGTGGCCGTGCGAGGTATCCACGATGACGACGTCCACACCGGCGTCGATCAAGCCGCGCGCCCGCTTGTAGGCGTCGTCGCCGACACCGACCGCCGCGGCCACCCGGAGCCGGCCCTGCGAGTCCTTCGTCGCGTTCGGGAACTGCTCGGTCTTGGTGAAGTCCTTGACCGTGATCAGGCCACGCAGCCGGCCCTGCTCGTCGACGAGCGGCAGCTTCTCCACCTTGTGCCGGCGCAGCAGCTCGAGCGCGTCGTCCTTACTCACCCCGACCGGCGCGGTGATCAGCGGCGCCTTCGTCATCACGTCGCGCACCTTGGCGCTGGGGTCGGTCACGAAGCGCATGTCGCGGTTCGTCACGATGCCGACCAGCTTGCCGGTGCCGTCCACCACCGGGGCACCGGAGATCCGGTACCTCCCGCAGAGGGCGTCGACCTGGGCGAGGGTGTCGTCGGGGTTGCAGGTGATCGGATTGGTGATCATCCCGGACTCGGAACGCTTCACCAGATCGACCTGCGCGGCCTGGTCCTCCGCGGAGAGATTGCGGTGCAGCACGCCGATGCCGCCCTCACGCGCCATGGCGATCGCCATGCGCGCCTCGGTCACGGTGTCCATCGCCGCGGAGAGCAGCGGGACGCAGAGCTCGACGTTACGGGTCAGCCTGGTGATGGTGTTGACCCGGCTGGGCACGACGTCCGACTCACCGGGCTGCAACAACACGTCGTCGAACGTGAGGCCGAGGGGAACAGTTCGGGCGCTGTCAGTTTCCACAAATCATCCCTAGAGAAGAGGCGGAGTTCATCATCCTACCCATCCCACACGGGGCACCCGGGCGGCGGACAGAACGTGCGGGCCAGCACACCCACCGCCAAGGTGAGTACGGTATGAGGGTGCAAGAAGAGCCGATCGACCCGTTCAACGGCGACCCGACCGACCCGGCCGCCGGTCTCGACGACCTCAACGAGGACGTCGAGTCCGAACCGCTGACCGAGGAAGAGCGGCAGGACGTCCTGGAGGACCTCTCCGACCTGGAGATTTACCAGGCGCTGCTGAGTCCGACAGGCATCCGCGGACTGGTCATCGAGTGCGAGGACTGCCACGAGCCGCACTACTTCGACTGGGATCTGCTGCGCGGAAACCTGCGGCACCTGCTGAGCAGCGGGCGGCCCCGGGTGCACGAGCCGGCCTACGATCCCGACCCCGACCACTACGTCACGTGGGAGTACGCACGCGGCTACGCCGACGGCGTGCACGACACACTGACAGAGGGCACGGACGACGAGAATTAGAACCCGTCGTCCGTACCCTCCGATTTTGCTTCTCTAGGCGACCAGGCCGGCTCGGAAGCCGGCGGCGACCGCGTGCGCGCGGTCGCGAGCGCCCAGCTTGCGGAACAACCGCCGGGCGTGCGTCTTGACGGTGTCCTCCGAGACGAACAGTTCGCGGCCGATCTCGGCGTTGCTCTTGCCGTCGGCCATCCCCCGCAGCACCTGTAGCTCTCGCTCGGTGAGCGTGAGCCGCCGGGTCGCCGGAGCCGCGTCCGCCATGCCGACACCGGCCTCGTTGCCGGGCCACGCCACCATCGGCCGGCCGGTTGCCGGGTCGATCGGTGCGTCGCCACGCTGTGCCGGGACCATCGGCGAGTTGGGCAGCATGGCCGGTACCGCCGCCGCGTTCGGTACGCCCATGCCGGGACCGCCGTGGTACTGACCCCGGGCCGCCGGGGAGTTGTTGTTGCGCACGCCGCCGGCCACGGTGGCCGGTTGCGCGTTTGCTCCGTTGATCGGCATGCCCTGCGGGCGGACCGGCAACAGCAGCAGAAGTAGTGCCTTGGCGACGACGCTGACCAGGTCGTGCTCGACTCCGCGGATGACTCCGCGGGCGCCGGCGGCGACGGCTGCGGCCGCCACCCGGGGGTCTTCAGCGCCGAAGAGCACCACTTGTGCCTGCGGCGCGCGGGCCAGGACGCGCCGGGTGAACCCGACGCTGTCGGGACGGGTCACGGCGGTGTCGGCGAGAACCACTTCTGCCGGCCGTTCAGCCAGGCGGATCATGGCCTCGGTCTCGCTGACCGCGGTCCGGACGACGCCGGTCATGCCGAGCCGGGCCGCGGTGGACGCGACGGTCTGGGCCGCCAGCGGGGTTCGGACGCACACGAGGACGGTACGCACAGTGATCCTCCTTCTCTCTCAGAGGAGATCACGCGAGGGCCGCAGCATTACGCGCTTTAGATGGAAAAAACGGGAAAGAAAGGTATGACTTGCCACCCCTTTGCCATACCGCTCACGAAGACATCGACATGTTGCGTGTGAGCCGGCGATCGCCGGGGTACACCCGCCAAAGGCCTGTAGCAGGCCGATGTCGAACGCTCCGCGGTGCCGCGCGGGAGGAGGGTGTTGATGTCGAACGTTCGCAGACTGCCCGGGCCCATCGCCGATTTGTGGGACTGGCAGAGGCTGGGACTCTGCCGGGGCCGGGACAGCGCGCAGTTCTTCCACCCCGACGGCGAGCGCGGATCGTCCCGCAATCGCCGCGAGGCCAAGGCCAAGGCCATGTGCGGCGCCTGCCCGGTCCGGGCGGAGTGTGCGGCGCACGCCCTCGCGGTCCGCGAGCCGTACGGTGTCTGGGGAGGTTTCAGCGAATCGGAGCGGCTGCGGCTGCTCGCGGTCGGCTGGGAGGACCTGGCCGATCGTCACGGACGGGTCGACCTTGTCCGGCTCGAGGCGCGCCTCGGCCGGCCCCACAAGACGGCGGTACCCGCACAACGGCAGGCACCGGCGGCCTGACGCCGCCCGGCGCGCGGCATCACCACACGGCTTGCGACACGGTCCTCGGCCGAGGACCGTGTCGAGTGGTTCAGCGGTTCTTCAACCGCATCGGTGGACATGCAACCCACCGTATGAGCGACTTGCGTTTTCGAGTCGGACCGAAAGTGCGGCTTTCCGCTATTCGATGTTGACGGCCACCTCGTGCCATCCGGTGGCACCGTCGGGTGCCGGTTCGGCCCGCGCACCGGTCTGCGTCGAGCCGTCGAGATCGGTCGCCCGCACGCGCAGGGTGTGCCGGCCGGGCTCCGCCGGCCAACTCAGGCTCCATTGCGTCCAGGTGTCGGCCGACACCGTGGGTGCGAGCGCCGCGTTCGTCCACGGACCGTCGTCGACCTGCACTTCGACCTTGGCGATCCCGCGGTGCTGTGCCCAGGCCACGCCGGCCACCGTGACCGGACCGGACCGCCGGGAGGCACCGTCGCGCGGGGTGTCAATTCGCGACTGGGTTTTCACCGGGGCCTGCGCCGACCAGCCGCGCGGCACCCAATACGCATCGAAGTCAGCGAATCTCGTCAGCTCCAGCTCGGTGATCCATTTGCAGGCGGAGACGTAGCCGTAGAGTCCGGGAACGACCATCCGGACCGGGAAGCCGTGGGAGACCGGCAGCGGCTCGCCGTTCATCCCGATCGCGAGCAGCGCGTCCCGCCCGTCCCGCAGCACCGCGGTCGGTGTGCCGCAGGTCCAGCCGTCCACCGAGCGCTGCACCACCTGATCCGCCTCGGGCAGCGGGTCCGCCTCGTCGAGCAGTTCCCTGATCGGCGTACCCAGCCAGAGCGCGTTTCCGATCAGGTCGCCGCCCACCTCGTTGGAGACGCAGGCCAGCGTCACGTACCGGGCCACCATCGGCCGGCGCAGCAGGTCCGCCCAGGTGAGCGTGATCGGGTTGCGCACCATCCCGTGGATCCGCAGCCGCCAGGACGCCGGATCCACCTGCGGCGTCACCAGCGCCGTGTCGATCCGGTAGAAATCCCGGTTCGGTGTCACATAGGGCACCGCTCCGGGCACCTGCACCGCGGCCGGCAGCACCGGCGCCGGCTCGGTGGTGACCGGCAACGCGACCGACTGCCGGGCCGCGGTCACCGCGCGCCGCGAGGTCAGCATCCGGCCCGCAACCCCGCCGGCCGCCGCGATCCCGGCCACGATTCCCAGGTCACGCACGAAGCGGCGCCGGCTTCGGCGGAGGTACGCACTCCGGCCCTGCGCCGAATCGTCGCGTCCCGCCACGGTCGGCCCGGCACCTGCCGGGTCCGGGCCGACCGTGGCCGCCGGGAAAGATGCGGTGGTCACCGGCTCGGCCCTACCCGCCGCCCGGAGCAGGTACCGGAGCACCGGCACCGCGACGGCCGCACCCAGCAGCGACGGCAGCACCGCCTCCGGGCCCACCCCGGTGCGCGTGAGCGCGGCCGCCGCACCGATCGCCCCGAAGACGGCGATGCCGGTGACCGCGACTGCCCAGCGCCGCCGGCCGATCACGCCGAGGCCGTAGGCGTACCCGGTGACCAGCAGCGCGGTGCCCACCAGCAGCGCGATCTTGTCGTGCACCCCGAAGACCGCGATGCCGAAGTCCTTGACCGGGGCCGGCACGTGGTCGACCACCACCCCGCCGACCGCGACCAGCGGCGCGGAGCGGGCGCCGGTCGCCACCGCGACCAGTTCGGCCACGCCGAGCGCGACCGCGGCCGCCGCCACGCCGGACAGCCCGGCCCGGATCGTCGCCTTCACCTCACCATCGTGCCTCGCCGGCCGAGCCGTCAGCGGTTCCGCAACTTCCGGATCGCCTTGCCGACACCGAACCCGCAGGCCACGGCGACGAACAGGAACGACAGACCGAGGATCACCTCCGAGCCGGTGTCCTCACTGTCGGCGACCGCGGAGATCAGCATGACCACCCCGATGAGGCCGAAGAAGAGCAGGATCGGCGAGAGCACCACCAGGCCGAGGACGGCTCCGGCCGTACCTCCGCTTTCGGTCTCCGGCGCGGCCGGCGCCGGCTGATGCTCCTGCGGGGGCTTCGGGCGGGGAATCGGGATCCGGGCCGCGTCGCGGGGCGGCATCGGGGTACGCAGCTCCGGCCGGACCCGCGCGTCGAGCGCCGGGATCAGGGCATGCCCGTTCATGAAGAGCGTCGGTTCGAAGCTCACCTGGATGCCGTCGTGCCCGACGAAGCGCCGTGCCCCGTCCGGCCAGGCCAGCACGGCCGCGCACTGGTCGAACCAGACCGTCGCCGCCGAGCCGTCGCCGACGACGCTCACGCCGCTCTCCCCGGCGATCAGAGCGAGCGCCGGGTCCTCCAGCGAGGGGTACGTGGTGCCCTGAACCACCACGTCGGAGGAGTTCGGCGCCGCGGTGTACCCGGCCCAATCGGCGCTGGTCAGTCCCGGGGTCATCAGCAGACCGTCGGCGAACGCCGAGGCGGCGACCGCCGCGACGTCGTCCCGGGTGACCGCGCGCAGTTCGGCGAGCGCCTCGTCGAGGCTCTGCACCGGACGGCCGGCGAGCAGGTTGAACGCCTGCCCTGGAAGCCGGCTGCCGTTCTCCTCGGCGTGGGTCAGTTCCTCGGTGCGCTGGTTGACGACGGTGGTCACCTCGGCCTGGTCGATCAACCCGAGCCGGGCGGACGCCAGCACGTCGACGAAGCCGCCGAGCACGGCGCCCTGCTTCTCCGGCAGCGCGTCGGCGAACGCGGAGATCACCGCGCTGCCGTCGCCCCGGGGCTCGTAGCCGGCGTGCACGGTGTAGGACAGGCCGCTCTCCTGGCGCAGGGAGCGGAACAGGGCCCGCTCCAGGACTCCGGAGAAGACCGCGGCACGGGCCTCCCGGCGTACCACCGCGTCCCAGGCGACGACGTTGGACGGACCGGAGAAGTACGCCGGGCGTACCGGAAGGGCGGAGGACTGAGCCGGCGCCGGCATGCGGCGCCCGGTGGGAAGGGTGAGCTGAAGCCCGGCCGGCACGGCCGGGCCGGCGATCCAGAGCGCCGCGTTCTGCCGGGTGAAGTACCGGCCGACCCAGGCTCGCAGGTCATCCGGGGTGATCCCGGACAGCCCCCACTCCGGGTAGGTGACGACGCCGTAGTCGCGGGCGCCGTGCCGCCAGAGTGCCAGCGCCTCGGTCGGGCCCTCGCTGCGACCGTTCTCCTCGGTACGCAGGATCTCCTTCTCCGTGGTGAGCCGGTGCATCGGCAGGTCGTTCAGCGCGGCGCACACCCCGTTGAGGAACTTGACGATGTCCGCCTCGGCGCCCCGGGTGTGGAAGAACGTGTACTCCACGCTGGTGGCGCCGTTGTAGTGGTAGTCGGCCACCCCGAAGGAGTGCAGCGCCAGGTGCTCGACGAGATGGGTGATCCCCCGCTTGGCCAGCGGCTCGTCCGCGAATCCGACCCGGAACACCAGTCCGGCGTGCATCGGCCCGGTCGTCGGCCCGAGCACCGTGGGTATGCCGCCGACCTCGAGTTGAGTGATCATCGCTTCCCTCCGAGCGCCCAGGTCCGAGCCTGTTGGATCTGGGTGACGACGTCGTCGGCCAGGTAGTCCCACGGGTGCCGGGTCGCCAGGTTGCCCATGGCGGTGAACGTGGCGGCGGCCGCGCGCTGGTCGTCCAGGAGCATGAAGAGCAGCGCGAAGGAGCTGAGCGCTTCGATCCAGCCATAGCCACGGCCGAACCCGGGATGCCAGATGGACCGCTGCGCCGCCTGGTAGATCTCCGCGCGAACCTGCTCGTTCGCCAGGTAACCCATCATCTCGGCGCGGTTGTCCGCGTCGAAGACGTGCTCGATGTGCGCCTCCGCGATCAGCACGCCGTGCGGCCCGCCGGCCGGCGCGGCACCCACCGCGTCCCGGGCGAACTCGTGCACCTGCTCCCAGGAGCCGTCCCACTTGGGGCAGAGCATCTGCAGAAGCTGGAGCTGCCCGGGCAGGTGGTACGGGTCGGCGGCGGTGAGCCGGTCGTAACGCCGCCGGCTCTCGGCCAGACCGAGTTGCAGGCCGCGCGCCGAGGTGATCCGGGCGGTCCAGACCGCCGGGTCCTTCGGGTTGTACGCGGCGCCGTCGATCAGCACCTGTTCCGCCTTGCGCAGCCAGTCGTGGAACGCGGCGAACTGCTCGCGGCTCACGTACTGTGCGCGGGCCCCGGTGCGGATCTTCCAGCCGACGTCGATCAGGTGGGTGCCGAGCAGCGCGGAGGCGGCGCCGTCCGCGGGGTCCGCGGCCAGCACGGCACGCAGGAAACCCTCCAGGCCCTCGTCCTCGCACACCGCGCGGATCAGCCCGGTGCGCTCCATCGAACCGGCGGAGTCGAGCAGGGTCCGGCAGGCCGGCCAGTCACGCCGGGCCAGCGCGGCGCGTAGTGCGTTGATCTCCGGATAGGCGGCGGCGCTGTCGAGCACCACGTCGGTGGGTTGGGACATGGCGGGCAGCATAAGCGTCGATCACTCGGGACGCGACAACGAGCCCGTCCGCCAGAGCCCGCGGCGCGGACGCGGGATCGACCCGGGATCACGGGCCGGCATACCGACCCGGTGCGCCCCCGGTACCCGGGCGTCGATCTCGCTGGTCACGGCCTCACCGTGGCGGAACAGGGCGGGTTCCACGCGTACCGCGATGCCGTCGTCGCCGATCAGCTCCCGGGCGCCGTCCGGCCAGGCCAGCACGGCGGCGCAGGCGTCGTACCGTACGGTCCGCGCCGTCTCGCCGGTCATCAGGCTGATCCCGTCGTCGCCGTGGACCAGCCGGAGGCCCCGGTCCGTCCGGGACCGCCGGGTACGGCCGGTCACCACCGACCCGGAACCCGGGGGCACCGCCGGATAGCCGGCCCAGTCGGCCGACGTGCCGGCCGGCGTCATCAGCAGCCCCGCGTCGTACGCCGTCGCCGCGACCTCGGCCACCTCCGGCGCCGTGACCGCACGCACCTCGGCGATCGCGTCGTCCAGGCTCCGCACGCTCAGCCCGGCCAGCACGTTGAACGCCTGCCCCGGGAGCCGCCCGCCCCGCTCCTCGGCCTCCCGCAACCCGTCGCAGGTCAGCCCGACGACGGTGGTCACGTCATCCGCCTCGATCCGCCCGGTGCGCATCGCGCTCAGCACCTCGACCAGCCCGTGGAGTGCCGCGTCACGTTGCCCGGCGAGCGGTTCGGCGAAGGCGGTGATCCGGGCGGTCCGGGCGGCGCGTGGCTGGTACTCGGTCCGTACCGCGCCGGCGATCGGGCTGCGCCGGCAGAGGTCCCGGTCCAGGTGCCGCTCGAGCACGTTGGCGAAGACCGCGGCGCGGGCCTCCCGGCGTACCGCCGTGTCCCAGGCGGTCCGGTCGCCGGAACCGGCGAAGGCGGCCGGGGTCACCGGCAGAACCGACGACGGCGCCGGCGCCGGCTGCCGGGCACCGTCCGGCAGATCCAGCGCCAGCCCCTCGGGAAGGTCGTCACCGGCCACCCAGAGAGCCGCGTTGTCCCTGGTGAAGTAGCGGGCGATCCATTCGTTGAGATGTTCGGCGGCGAGCCCGGACAGGCCCCACTCGGGATAGCTCGGCATGCCGAAGTCCCGGGCGCCGTGCCGGCGCATCGGCAGCGGATCGCTCACCCGGCCGGCCGCCTCGCTGCGCAGCACCTCCTTCTCGGCCGCCATCCGGCCGTCCGGCAGGCGGCGCAGCGCGGCACAGACGCCGGCGAGGAACTCGGTGATCCGCTCGGCCGAGCCCTGGACGTGGAAGTAGGTGTGCTCGGTCCCGGTCCGGCTGTTGAGGTGGCTGCTCACCTGCGCCGGCCCGGGCAGCACCAGATGCTCCACCAGGTGGGTGATGCCCCGCCGGGCCGGTGACTCGTCGGCCACGCCGACCCGGAAGACCAGACCGGCGTGCATCGGCCCGCTGACCGGCGCGAGCAGCGCGGGCACACCGTCCACCTCGAGCTGCCTGATCATGGCGGGCAGCATAGATCTTCCGTTGTGGACCGCGGCTCGCGGGGGAACCGGGGATCAGGACAGCAGCGGGTCGTCCAGCAGGTGCTCGAAGGCCAGCTCGGCGGCGCCGATCAGCGCGGCGTCCGTACCGAGTTCCGGGGTACGCAGCCGGACGTGCTCGCGGCAGGCCGGCAGCCCGACCGCGTTGAGCCGGCTGCGGACCTGGGCGGCAGCGCCGAGGTAGACGTCGCGCAGGGTGCCGCCGAAGATCACGACTTCCGGGTTGAAGATGTTGACGAGGTTGCCGACGCCGAACCCGAGCCAGTCGCCGACCTGCCGCAGCGCGTGCTGGGCCTGGCTGTCACCGCGCATCGCGGCGTCCACCACCTCGAGCACCGCGTCCCGGCCGGTGTGGTCCGCCCGTCCGGCGAGCCGGAGCAGCGCGTGTTCACCGATCTCGGTCTCCCAGCATCCGCGCGAGCCGCAGGAGCACGGCCGCCCGTACGGATTGACCACCATGTGGCCGACCTCGCCGCCGTACCCGCCGTGGCCGATCACCCGGCGCCCACCGGCCACGATTCCCGCGCCGACACCCACGTCGCCATAGAGGAAGAGGACGTTGTCGCAGTTCACCGCCGCCCCGCGGGCGTGCTCGGCGAGAGCGCAGACGTCGGCGTGATTGCCCACCGTGAGCCGGCCGGACTCACCCAGCTCGGCGCGCAGTGCCGCGCCGACCGGCTCCTCGACCCAGCCGATGGTCGGCGCGAGGCGGACCATGCCGTCCTCGCGGCGCACCATGCCGGCCACCGCCAGGCCGCTGCCGACGCACTTGGCGTCGTCGCCCATCGTGGCACGCATGGTCCGGACGAACCCGGCGAGCGGCTGCACCGCGTCGTCGGCGCTCATCCCGGGCGGACGTTCGGTCTCGTACTGCTCCAGGATCTGCCCGCCGAGCCCGACCCGCGCCGCACGCAGCCGGTCCACCTCGATGCTGAGCGCGTACGCGTAAACCTTGCCCGACTCGGGCCGGACGACCAGCGAAGGTCGTCCGGCCCGGCCGGTCTCCCGTGGCACCGCCTCGGTGACCAGCCCTGCGCTGATCAGTTCGGCGGTGAGGGCCCCGATGGTGCTGCGGTTGAGGCCGAGCCGGTTGGTGAGCTCCGCCCGGGAGGTCGCGCCGTGCATGTGCACATAGCGCAGGAGCGTCCCGAGGTTGTGCCGGCGTACCTCTTCCTGGCTGGGGCCGGCACGCATCAGCGTCCCGTCCCCGGCCCGGGAGTTCCGCGCATCAGTTTCCCGTTGCGGAGGCTCGGCGTCGCGCCAGGGCGTCGACGCTTGCCGCGGTGAGCAGGATGAGGCCGGTCACGATGTAACGGGTACCCGGCGAGAAGCCCATCAGGCCCATGCCGTTGTCGATCACCGCGATCACCGCGCCACCGATCACCGCGTTGATCACCTTGCCCTTGCCACCGAAGAGGCTGGTGCCACCGATGACCGCCGCACCGACCGAGTACAGCAGGATGTTGCTGCCGCCGGTGTTGGGGTCGACCGAGCTGGCCCGGCTGACCACCAGGATGCCGCCGATGGCCGCCATGAACGAGCAGATCACGAAGACCGAGATGCGGATCCGGTCGACCGGGATACCGGCGCGGCGGGCCGCCTCGGTGTTGCCGCCGACCGCGTAGACATGCCGGCCGTACGTGGTGCGGCCGAGCACGAACGTCCAGATCACCAGGAACGCCGCGATGATCGGTACGACGATCGGGACGCCCTTGAGCGAGGTGATCGCCGCGTTGATCGCCCGCTCCTGGGTGAGCACCGCGGTGGCCGCGATGAACAGCACCGCGAGGCCACCGATGCGCATCAGGACGATGCCCAGCGGGTCGGTGATGAGGTTCTTGCTCGCGCGCCGGCGGTACCGGTTGAGCTGCACGAACGCGAAGCCGACGATGCAGACGATCGTGAAGACCCAGCTCCACAGCACCGACATGCTGTCGTTGTTCAGCGAGCGGACGAACTCGTCGGTGATCGAGATGTTCTTGCCACCCTCGAGGAGGGTGAGCAGGATGCCCTGGAAGCCGAGGAAGGCCGCCAGCGTCACGACGAACGACGGGATGCCGAGCTTGGCCACCAGCACGCCGAGCACCAGACCGATGACGATGCCGGTGAGCAGGGCCGCCGGGACGGCCACGTACCAGGCCATGCCCTCGTCGGTGAGCAGGATCGCCATGATCGCACCGCACACGCCGCTGGCGAAGCCCGCGGAGAGGTCGATCTCGCCGAGCAGCAGCACGAAGACCAGGCCCATGGCGATGAAGACCACCTGGGCACCCTGGTTGAACAGGTTGGCGAAGTTGAGCGCGCTGAGGAACGTGTCCGGGCGGGCGACACTGAAGATGAGCGTGAGGACGAGAAGTCCCAGGACGGCCGGGAGGGTGCCGAGATCGCCACCGCGGACCCGGGCCCAGTAGTCCCGGACGTGGCTGGACACCGTCGGCTTGACGGCCTGGATCCCGCCCGCCGTGGTCGTGGTAGTGGTGGTCACTGGACGTCTCCCGGCGTGATGTCGATGAAGTCGGAAGGCTTCTCGGGCGGCAGGCCGAGATTGCCGCTGCGCCCGCCGGTGATCAGCTCGACGATCTGGGAGTGGGTCACGTCGGACGCCTTCACCTGGGCGGCCATCCGGCCGAGGTAGAGCGCCGCGATCCGGTCCGAGACCGCGAACACGTCGTTCATGTTGTGCGAGATCAGCACCACGCCGAGGCCGTTGTCGGCCAGGCGGCGGACCAGTTCGAGCACCTGGGCGGTCTGCGCCACGCCCAGCGCGGCGGTCGGCTCGTCCAGGATGACGACCTTGCTGTTCCAGAGCACCGACTTGGCGATCGCCACGGTCTGCCGCTGGCCGCCGGAGAGGCTGGAGACGAGCTGGCGCAGCGACTTGACGGTACGCACCGAGAGGCTGCGCAGGGTCTCCCCGGCCATCTCCTCCATGGTGTCCTCGTCCAGGACGATGCCGTTCTTCTTCTCCCGGCCGAGGAACATGTTCTGGACGATGTCCAGGTTGTCGCAGAGGGCGAGGTCCTGGTAGACGACCTCGATGCCGAGTGCGGAGGCGTCACGGGGGCTGTGGACCGCGACCTCCTTGCCCTCGAAGGTCACCGTGCCCGCGTCGATGTTGTAGATACCGCTGATGCACTTGACCAGCGTGGACTTACCGGCGCCGTTGTCGCCGACCAGGGCGGTGACCTCGCCCGGGTAGACGCTGAGTCCGACGTCGTGCAGGACCTGGACAGGACCGAAACTCTTGTCGATCCCGCGCAGCTCCAGAAGGGGTGTCGCGGCCACGGATGGTTCTCCTTCGTTCGGTGACCGGTTTCGTCGAGGCCGCACCACTTCATCGTGGCTAGCCGCGTGCGGGAGGTGTTGCAACCGACTCCGGCGCCGCCCACGCGAGCGTGGGCGGCGCCGTCCTCAGCCGTTACGGATCGGGCTGACAGTCAGCTGAGAGATCAGCTGATGCCGGCGTCCGTGCAAGCCTTGGCGAAGTCGGCGGTGCAGAGCTCCTCCTTGGTGACGAAGCCGTCCGCGACGACGTCCTTCACGTTCGCCTTGGTGATCGACTGCGGCTCGAGCAGGACGGACTTGACGTCCTTGCCCGACTCCGGGTCCTTCACCGTGTCGGTGGCGGTGGTCGGCGGCTGCTGCTTGGCCAGCGCGATCGCCAGCTCGGCGGCCGCGTCGGCCTCCTTCTTGATGGCCTTGTAGACCGTCATGCACTGGTCACCGGTGAGGATGTTCTGCAGACCCTGCACGGTGGCGTCCTGACCGGTCACCGGGACCTGGCCGTTCAGCTTGTTCTTCTTCAGCACCTGGATGGCGGCGTTGCCGAGACCGTCGTTCGCGGCCAGCACACCCTTGATCTCCTTGTTGGAGGTCAGCTGCTGCTCGAAGAGCGTGCCGCCCTGCGCGTTGTCCCAGTCCGGAACCGCGTCCTCCGGGCCCTTCACGAACTCGCCGGCCTGGAACTTCGGGTCCAGCACCGACTGGTAGCCCTCCTTGAACAGGGTGGCGTTGTTGTCGGTGGGCGCGCCGTGCAGCTGGGCCACGACCGGCTTGGTGTACTTCTTCTCGGCCAGGCAGGTGGCCAGACCCTCGCCCTGGAGCTTGCCAACCGCCACGTTGTCGAACGACACGTAGTAGTCGGCGCCACCGTTCAGGGTGAGGCGGTCGTAGTCGATCGTGGCGATGCCGGAGGCCTTCGCCTTGTCCAGCACGGCCTTACCGGTGCCGGAGTCCAGGTTGACGATCACCAGGACCTTGACGCCGCTGGTGATCATGCCCTCAGCGATCGTCTGGAACTGGGTCTTGTCACCCTGCGCGTTCTGGATGTCGGCCTCGACACCGGCCGCCTTGAACGCCTCGGTGAGGTACTTCAGGTCGGCGGTCGCCCAGCGGGCGGAGCTCTTGGTGTCGGGCAGGATCACGCCGACCTTGCCCGCCGAGGCGGCCTTGTCTCCGCTGCCGCTGTCGGTGTCGCCGCTGTTGTCGCCGCATGCGGCCATGCTTCCGGTGGCCACGAGGCCGACCGCGGCAAGGGCGAACAGTCCCTTACGCATTCCTTATGTCCTTTCGGGGGGTAAATCCGGGGCCTTGGTTCGGATTTGTCAGGGTTGCGTTGCCTGGGAGTTCCCGCTTCCCTGGTGACGCCGATGGATCAGGAACCGGTTTGTTGTGCCCGGCAACGTATTCCCATCGTGGCCGACAACACAAGCCGTAACCACGGTCTATCTCGTAACGAGGGATAACAATCCGGCAACACGCCAGTGCCGAAGGGGCCCACAAAGCGCCGGGAATGTCCCTCCAGAAGCTGCACAAGGTAACGCTAGGTAATATCCGGGCCGCAAGTGGCCCGATCTCCTAAGAACAGACCTTTCCGTGCCCTTAACTACGATCCCCGGATCGGGGCGACCACCGCACCGGTCAGACGGATCAGGTCATCCGGAGCGAGCGAGACCTGGAGCCCGCGGCGGCCGGCGGAGACGTACATCACGTCGAGGTCCGGCGCCGAGTCGTCGATCACCGTTGGCAGCCGCTTGCGCTGACCCAGCGGGCTGATCCCGCCACGCACGTAGCCGCTGCTGCGCTCGGCCGCGACCCGATCGGCCAGCACGGCGCGCTTGCCTCCGGCGGCCGCCGCCAGCGCCTTCAGGTCCAGGTCGCCGGTGACCGGCACGACCCCCACCACCAGCCGCCCGTCGACGTCGGCGATCAGGGTCTTGAACAGCCGCTCCGGCTCGACCTCGAGGGCCTCGGCCACCAGAGCGCCATAGTTCGGCGCGTCCGGGGACACGTCGTACGGATGCAGGATGTGCGGAACCCGCTCCGCGGTCAGCAAGACGGTGGCCGGCGTACCGGCCGCTTTCTTTGCCATGGGCGCACGCTACTCCCGCGCCCGAACATCACGCGGGTCCGTTTACGACCTGTTACGACGTTGTTGTCAGAAGCGCGAGCGGTGCCCCGTCCACCCGGGTCAGCACCAGACCCGCCCCGTTCGGGCCGGACAACTTCAGATCCTTGCGCAACTGGTCCGGCACCAGGGCCGAGCCGCGCTTGCGGATCTCCAGCCGGCCGACACCACGCTCCCGCAACAGGGCCCGCAGCCGCTTCAGCGAGAACGGGAGCACGTCGGTGACGCCGAGCCGCCGGGCGTACGGGGTGTCCACCGGGTCGTCGGTGTAGACGTACGCGATCGCCGGGTCGGCCAGCCGTCCGCCGATCGTCGCGGCGAACTCGGCGACCAGATGCGAGCGGACCACCGCCGGATCGGGGTCGTAGATCCAGGCCCCGACCGGCCCGACCGGGGCCGCCTCGACACCGGAGCCGACCAGTTCGGCGGTGTGCCCGCCGAGCAGCGTGGCGCGCCGGGGCGCGGACGCCAGCGGGCCGCACCAGAACGCCGCCTCGACGAGGTCACCGCCCACGCTGACCCACTCGCCCTCGGCGCCCTCCGGCAGCAGATCGTGGTCGATGCCGGGTGCGAGCTTGAGCACGGTCCGCGGCACCCGGCGGGCCAGCCCGATCACGAAGTCCCAGGGCGGCGAGTACGCCTTCGGATCGAACACCCGGCCCCGGCCGGCCTGCCGGCGCGCCGGATCGGCGAAGACCGCGTCGTAGCGTTCCACCTCCACCGAGGTGGCGTCGGCGCACTCCACCGTGATCAGGTCGGCCAGACCGGCCACCTCGGCGTTCGCGGCGGCCATCGCCGCGGTCGGCGGATCGGCGTCCACGGCGTACACCCGGATGCCGTGCCGGGCCGCCGCCAGCGCGTCGGAGCCCAGCCCGCAGCCCAGATCGGCAAGGGTCCGCACCCCCGCGGCGGCGAGGCGGGCCGCCCGCCGGTCCGCGACCACGGCTCGCGTCGCCTGTTCCAACCCGGCCCGGGTGAAGAACATCCGGGTCGCGTCCGGCCCGAACTTCATCGCCGCGCGCCGACGCAAACTAGCCTGGGTCAAGGCGGCTGCGGCGAGCTCCGCGCCGATGCCCCGGGCCCGCATGGCCGAGGCCGCGGCGAGCGGCTCACCGTCGCCGATCTCGGCCGCCACGGCCAGGGCTTCCGCCCCTTCCGGGGTCTGCAACGACGACAACGGCTCACATGTCACACCAGGCATTCTCCCTGGCGTGACAGGTTGGCACTCTGGTTGACGGAGTGCTAGTTCCGGAATAGTCTCCGGTTAGCACTCTCAACATGAGGGTGCCAGCCGCCCGGCCCGTCCGTGCGGCTAGGCACCAGGCGGACCGGCACCCGCGACGACGGCCCCGCCCGGTGGCATGAGGCATTCAGACCGGCTGGCTCATGGCCGGCGAAACCTGTACCCAGGAGGGTATGCCCGTGACTACCGCGACCAAGGTTGCGATCAAGCCGCTCGAGGACCGCATCGTGGTCCAGGCGAACGAGGCCGAGACCACCACGGCGTCGGGCATCGTGATTCCCGACACCGCGAAGGAGAAGCCGCAGGAGGGCACCGTCCTCGCTGTCGGCCCCGGCCGGATCGACGACAAGGGCAACCGCGTTCCGCTCGATGTCAAGGTCGGCGACGTGGTCCTTTACTCGAAGTACGGCGGCACCGAGGTCAAGTACGCCGGCGAGGAGTACCTGGTGCTCTCCGCCCGCGACGTCCTCGCGGTCATCGAGAAGTAAGACCTAACTGACTGCGCAGACGCCCTGTTCCGACGTGTCGGGGCAGGGCGTCGGTGCGTGAAGGGACCAATACATGGCGAAGATTCTCAGCTTCTCTGACGACGCCCGGCACCTGCTGGAGCACGGCGTCAACACGCTCGCCGACACGGTCAAGGTCACTCTCGGCCCGCGCGGGCGCAACGTCGTCCTGGACAAGAAGTTCGGCGCGCCCACGATCACCAACGACGGCGTCACCATCGCCAAGGAGATCGAGCTCACCGACCCGTACGAGAACCTTGGCGCCCAGCTCGTCAAGGAGGTGGCGACCAAGACCAACGACGTCGCCGGCGACGGGACCACCACCGCGACCGTGCTCGCCCAGGCGCTGGTCCGCGAGGGTCTGCGCAACGTGACCGCGGGTGCCAACCCGATCGGTCTCAAGCGCGGCATGGACCAGGCCGCCGAGGCCGTCTCCAAGGCGCTGCTGGCCAAGGCCGTCGAGGTCGCCGACCACCAGGCGATCGCCAACGTGGCCACCATCTCGGCGCAGGACGCCACCATCGGTGAGCTGATCGCCGAGGCGATGGACCGGGTCGGCCGCGACGGCGTGATCACCGTCGAGGAGGGCTCGGCTCTGCTGACCGAGCTCGAGGTCACCGAGGGTCTCCAGTTCGACAAGGGCTTCATCTCGCCGAACTTCGTGACCGACGCCGAGGCGCAGGAGGCGGTGCTGGAGGACGCGCACATCCTCCTCACCACGCAGAAGATCTCCAGCATCGAGGAGCTGCTCCCGGTCCTGGAGAAGGTGCTCCAGACCGGCAAGCCGCTGCTGATCGTGGCGGAGGACGTCGAGGGCCAGGCGCTTTCCACCCTGGTCGTCAACTCGCTGCGCAAGACCATCAAGGTCGCCGCGGTGAAGGCGCCCGGGTTCGGCGACCGCCGCAAGGCGATCCTGCAGGACCTGGCGATCGCCACCGGCGGAGAGCTGATCGCCCCCGAGCTCGGCTACAAGCTGGACCAGGTCGGCATCGAGTCGCTGGGCAGCGCCCGGCGCATCGTCGTCGACAAGGAGAACACCACCATCGTCGACGGTGGCGGTAACACCTCCGAGGTCGCCGACCGGGTCTCGCAGATCCGCAAGGAGATCGAGGCGTCGGACTCCGACTGGGACCGCGAGAAGCTCTCGGAGCGGCTGGCCAAGCTCTCCGGCGGCGTCGCGGTGATCAAGGTCGGTGCCGCGACCGAGGTCGAGATGAAGGAGCGCAAGCACCGCATCGAGGACGCCATCGCGGCGACCAAGGCGGCGGTCGAGGAGGGCACCGTCCCCGGCGGCGGCGCCGCACTCGCCCAGGTCGCCAAGGACCTCGACGGCGGCCTCGGGCTGACCGGCGAGGAAGCGATCGGTGTCAGCATCGTCCGCAAGGCGCTGGTGGAGCCGCTGCGCTGGATCGCGCAGAACGCCGGCCACGACGGCTACGTCGTGGTGGGCAAGGTCAACGAGCTCGGCTGGGGTCACGGCCTCAACGCGGCCACCGACGAGTACGTCGACCTGACCGCGGCCGGCATCATCGACCCGGTCAAGGTGACCCGCAACGCGGTCTCCAACGCCGTCTCGATCGCCGGGCTGCTGCTCACCACCGAGAGCCTCGTGGTCGAGAAGCCGGCCGAGCCGGCCCCGGCCGCGGCCGGTGGGCACGGTCACGGGCACAGCCACGGTGGCCACGGCCACCAGCACGGCCCGGGCTTCTGATCAGCTGCTAGGTGAAGGGCGCGTCCGTCCGGACGCGCCCTTCAGTGCGCTATGGGCGCCGCGGCCCGATCACCGTCGCCGGCCTCCGCGCCGCCCCGCCAGGAACGCCACAGCGCCGCGTACGCCCCACCCGCCGCCACCAGCTGATCGTGCGGCCCCAGCTCGACGATCCGGCCGTCCTCGATCACCGCCACCCGGTCCGCGTCGTGCGCCGAGAAGAGCCGGTGCGCGATCGCCACCACGGTCCGGCCGCGGACCACCGCCGCCAGGGACCGTTCCAGGTCCCGGGCCGCCCGCGGATCCAGCAGGGCGGTGGCCTCGTCCAGCACCAGCGTGTGCGGGTCGGCGAGGATCAGCCGGGCCAGCGCGACCTGCTGGGCCTGTGCCGGGGACAGCTGGACCCCGCCGGTGCCGACCATGGTGTCCAGCCCGTACGGCAGACGATCCACCCAGATCTGTGCGTGCACGGCCGCCAGCGCCGCGCGTACCTCGCCCTCCGGCACGCCCGGTCGTGCCATCGCGACGTTGTCGCGCAGCGTGCCGATGAAGACATGGTGTTCCTGGGTGACCAGCGCTACCTCGGCGCGCAGCCGTTCGGGCGGCAGCTCCGCCAACGAGACCCCACCCACCGTGACGCTGCCCTCGGTGGGCTGGTGCACCCCGGCCAGCAGACGGCCCAGAGTGGACTTGCCGGCGCCGGAGACACCGACCACGGCCAGCCGCTCGCCCGGCTCCAGGGTCAGGTCGATGCCGTGCAGCACCTCTCGGTCGGCCTGGTAGGCGAAGCGGACACCGCGCACCTCGATGCGGCCGCCGGACGGCTCAAGGGCGGTCGCCGGCATCGGTGTCACCACCGCGGCCACGCCGATCAGCCGGGCCAGCGAGGCCGCACCCACCTCCAGTTCGTCGAGCCAGCCGGAGAGCCGGTCCAGCGGATCGACAAGCAGCTGAACGTAGATCACCGCAGAGGTCAGCTGGCCCAGCGTCACCAGGCCACGCAGGTTGAGCCAGCCGCCGTAGAGGAGGGTGACCGCCACCGGCAGGACGTAGCTGATCTCGATCATCGGCCACCAGACGGTGCGCAAAAAGAGGGTGTACCGCTCGGCCAGCCAGGATCTGCGCAGGTCGGCATCGGTACGGTCGATGCGCTGCTGCTGCCGTCCCAGCGCCTCGACGGTCCGTGCCCCCTCCACCGTCTCGGTCAGCCCCTCGGTCACGTCCGAGTACGCCGCGTTCTGCCTCAGGTAGGCGGCCGGCGCCCGCCGCAGATACCACCGCGTACCCACCACCATGATCGGCACCCCGATCAGCAGCGGCACCGCGAACAGCGGGCTGACCAGCAGCAGCGCGACGACCACCAGGACCAGGGTGATCAGCGCGATCATCGTCTCCGGCACCGCGAACCGCACGCACTTCGACAACGCGTCCACGTCCCGGGTGGTACGGGTAAGCAGGTCACCGGTGCCGGCCGATTCCACTGTGGCCAGCGGCAGGGTGAGCACCCGGCACAGGAACTCCTCGCGCAGCCGGGCCAGGATCCGCTCACCCAGCCGAGCCGACGCCAGATAGGCGAACCGGGTCAGGATTCCCTGCAACAGCACGAACCCGGCGATGGTGATGGTGAGCCGGTCCAGTGCCCGGACGGCGGCGCCGGCGCGTACCGCCTCCACCAGGTTGCCGAGGAGCCGGGGCCCGGCCAGGGTGGCCAGCGCCGCGGCGACGTGCAGGCCGACCGTGGCCCGGAACAGGCCCGGGTAGCGGCGGACCAGGTCACGCGCGTACCGCCGGACCTGTGTGCCGTCCGCCACCGGCAGGGAGCGGCTCACGGCTGGTCCTCACGCAACACCGTCCGGGCGTACCGCGGGTGGGACCGGAGCAGTTCCCGGTGGGATCCGGCGGCCACCAACCGACCGGACTCGACGTAGCAGACGTGATCTACCTGGCTCAGCACCAGCGGGCTCGACGTACAGACCACCGTCGCACGCCCGGCCCGCGCGGTACGCAGCCCGGAGGCGATCCGGGCCTCCGTGTGCGCGTCGACTGCGTTGGTGGGCTCGACCAGGATCAGGATCTCCGGTTCGGCGATCAGGGCCCGGGCCAGGCGCAGCCGTTGCTGCTGCCCGCCGGAGAAGGACCGGCCCCGCTCGTCGACGAGGCTCTTCACCCCTTCCGGCAACTCCTCGACGATGTCGGTCGCGGCCGCCGCCTCCAACGCCGCCGACAGGGTGCCCCGGTCGTACGGGTCCAGATCGGCGCGCAACCGGCCGGAGAAGAGCCGCGCCTCGTTGTCGGCGACCAGGATCCGGTCCCGCACGGCCGACAGAGCCGCGTCGGCCAGCGGTACGCCGCCGAGCGTGGCGCCGTCCGCATACCTGCCCAGCCGGTCGGCGATGCGGGCCGCGTCCGCCGGTTCGGCCGCGACGATGGCGGTGAACCGGCTCATCGGGATCAGCACTCCCGACTCCGGGTCGGCCAGGTCGCCCCCGGTCAGGGCAACCGGCGACGCCGGGTCGGGCAGATCGCTCCGCACCCCGAGCATCGCCACCACGCGGCGGGCCGAGACGTGGCCCCGGGTCACCTTGTCGATCGCGTCGGTGAGTTGCCGCAGCGGCGCCACCAGAAACGCCGCGTACGCGTAGAACGACACGAACTGGCCCACCGTGATCTGCCCGGACGCGGCGAACCGCGCCCCCAGCAGCGTGACCAGCACCAGCAGTAGCCCCTGGAGCAGCACCTGGGTGGCCTCCAGCAGCGCCTCCACCCGCGCCGTGTGCACCCCGGCGGTCCGCAACTCCTGCGACTCCTTGCAGTAGCGGCTCGCCATCAGCGCCTCACCGCCGACGCCGCGCAGCACCCGCAGACCAGAGACCAGGTCGGCGGCACGGCCGGTCAGCCGTCCCTGTCGCACCCGGTACGCCTGCTGGCGCCGGTGCAGCGGCCGGATCAGCAGGCCCACCACCAGCATCAGCATCGGTACGCCGACCACGACGATGAGACCGAGCGGAACCGACGTCCGGAGCAGCACGACGGTGACCGTGACAACCGCGAACAGCGCACCGACGCCCCGGGACACGACGTCGACGGCCGCACCGATGTGTGTGATGTCCGAGGTGCCGATCGCCACGACCTCACCGGCGTCGAGCCGCCGGGGCAATGTGGAGCCGAGACGGTTCGCCTGACGCACCACCACCTGTACGGTCCGGAACGCGGCGCCCAGCCAGTTCACCACCGCGAAACGGTGCCGGGAGATACCCGCTACGGCCTGCACCGCGCCGACGCCGAGCAGGACCGACACCCAGCCGAGCAGGGTCCGCCCGGCACCCTCCGCGGCCGCGTCGACGGCGAACCCGACCACCGCCGGAGCCAGCGCCTGACACCCCATCCAGAGGATCGCGAGGAGCGCCGCAGCCGCCACCGTCAAGCGGGATCGCCGGACCAACCAGAACAGGTAACGCAGGGCGGACCGAGAGTCGGGCAGGCCGGGATCCGGCTCGGGCAATCTTCGCATCAGGCCACCGACGGTAAGGCCGAGGTGCGCGGACTGCGACCGGTCAGCGATCGACGGGCGTGAAATCCCAGACGTGCGGAGCGCGTGCTACCAGCTTTTCCGGTGGTGTAGGCAGGCTTTGCGGAGTGTTTCGCCATTTGGTGATGACGACGATGCGATGATCCGTGGACGAATAGACGTCACTCGACACATGTTGTGGCAGTACCTCCAACCCAGGCACTGCCGTGTCGCAGACCCAGGCCAGCAGCTCGTCGAAGCCGCTGCGCGAGGCCCGCACCTCCCACATCCGAGCGATCATGATGCTTCCTACCCCGGCACGCTGACCGCGGTCAAACCCATCGCGGAGTCCGCCGGCAGATCGAGGCGGCTCGGCGCGACGCCGGCCGCGACGAGATGCGAGCCGAGTGCCGCGACCATCGCGCCGTTGTCGGTGCAGAGCTGCGGACGGGGTACGCGCACCGCGATCCCGTGTTTGGCCGCACGCTCCTCGGCGAGCACCCGCAGCCGCGAGTTGGCCGCCACCCCACCACCGATCACCAGCGTCTTCACCCCACTGGTCCGGCACGCGTCGATCGCCTTCGCGGTGAGCACGTCGCAGACGGCCTCCTGAAAGCTCGCCGACACGTCCGCCACCGGAACCGGCTCCCCGGCCCGTTCCCGGCTCTCCACCCAGCGGGCGACTGCGGTCTTCAGACCGGAGAACGAGAAGTCGAACCGGTGCGCGGCGAGATCCTTCGCAGCGGTGAGCCCACGCGGGAAGGCGATCGAGGCCGGATCGCCGTCGCGGGCCGACCGGTCGATGATCGGTCCGCCCGGGAAGCCGAGCCCCAGGAGGCGGGCCACCTTGTCGAACGCCTCGCCGGCCGCGTCGTCGATCGTCGCGCCGAGCGGCGTGACGCCCGCGGTCAGGTCGTCGACGAGCAACAGCGAGGAGTGCCCGCCGGAGACCAGCATCGCCACCGCGGGCTCGGGCAGCGGACCGTGCTCCAAAGTGTCCACCGCCACGTGTGCCGCCAGGTGGTTGACCCCGTAGATCGGTTTCTCGGCGGCGAGCGCGTACCCCTTGGCGGCCGCCACCCCGACCAGCAGCGCACCCGCCAGGCCGGGCCCGCTGGTGACCGCGATCGCGTCGACGTCGGCGAGGGTGATCCCGGCCTCGTCGAGCGCCCGCTGCATGGTCGGGACCAGCGCCTCCAGGTGCGCCCGGCTGGCCACCTCGGGCACCACCCCGCCGAAGCGGGCGTGCTGGTCCACACTGGACGCCAGTGCGTCGGCGAGCAGGGTGTGTCCGCGCACGATGCCGACACCGGTCTCGTCGCAGGAGGTCTCGATCCCGAGGACCAGGGGTTCGTCAGGCATCGCGCATCATCACCAGAGCATCGGTGTTACTGGGTTGGTAATAGCCGCGCCGGATCCCGACGGGCTCGAAGTCGTAGCTCGCGTAGAGCTTCTGCGCCGGGGCGTTGTCCACCGCCACCTCGAGCAGCGTCTTGCGCACCCCGCGCCGCGCCGCCTCGGCGAGGAGGTCGTCGAGCAGGAGCCGCCCGATCCCCCGGCGCTGGGCGTCCCGGCGGACCGCGATGTTCTGCACCCAGGACTCGTGGCGGTCCACAACCGACAGACCGGCGTACCCGAGCACCGGCCCGCCCGGCTCGTCCACCGCGACACGATAGAAGTGGCGTTGCGCGAGCTCGTTCCAGAACATCGCGGCGGACCACTTCTCCGGCCCGAAGAGATCCTCCTCCAGCGGGAGGATCTCTTCGATGTGCCACCAGCGGAAGCGTTCGACAAGCATCAGGTCAGCACCGGCTTGCGCGCGGCCGGCTCGACCGCGTCCGGCCGGCGCAGGTAGAGCGGCGTGAGCGGCTCGCTCGGCGCGGCCTCGCGAATCCGCGCGGCCGCGATCGCGACGAGGGCGGCGCCGGGCGGATGCAACAGATGTTCCTCCACCGGTACGCCGAACACGTCCCCGTACTTCAAGGCGCCCTCTCCGGCCGCCTTCTCCACCAGCCCGGTCAACGCAGCGGACGGAGCGTGCCCGCCCGCGGTCGTGATCAGCGCCGCCACGTCGGCCGGCCGCGCCACCTCCGGGCCGAACACGCGCTCGCCATCCGTGTACGTCGCGAAGTAGACCTCGCGCCGGCGCGCATCGGTGGCGATCAGCACCCGGCCCGGTCCGGCCGCCCGGCCGAGCGCGTCCAGCGAGCACACCCCGTAGGTCGGGATGCCCAGCGCCTGCCCCATGCTCGCCGCGGTGGCCAGCCCGACCCGGAGGCCGGTGAACGGCCCCGGGCCGACCCCGGCCACGATCGCGGCCAGATCACGCGGGCGCGCCCCGGCGTCGCCGAGGACCGCCGCGATCTCCGGCGCGAGCTTCTCCCCGTGCGCACGCGGGTCGACGGTACGCCGCTCGGCGACGCCGAACAGCCCGTCGGCGGTCACCTCGACCAGCGCCGCCGTCGACGCGGGCGTAGCGGTGTCCAAAGCGAGAACCAGCACAGCGCCGACCCTAGACCGTGGCCCGCGGGTCCCAGTCGATGACCGGCCGCCCACCGTCCGCCAGGGCCTTGTTGGCCGCGCTGAACGGCCGGCTCCCGAGGAACCCGGCCCGGTTCAGCGGGCTCGGGTGTCCCGCCTCCAGCACGACGTGCGCCGGGTTGGTGACCAGCGCCGCCTTCTTCCGCGCGTAGCTGCCCCACAGCAGGAACACGATCCGCTCCTCGCGCTCGTTCAGCGCCCGGATGGTGGCGTCGGTGAACGCCTCCCAGCCCTTGCCACCGTGCGAGCCGGCCTTGCCCGCACGCACGGTCAGCACCGCGTTGAGCAGCAGCACGCCCTGCCGCGCCCAGCCGGTCAGGTCGCCGCTCACCGGCTTGGCGATGTTGACGTCCTCGGCGAGCTCCTTGAACACATTGCCCAGCGACGGCGGCTTACGGACGCCGTCACGCACGCTGAAGCTCAGCCCGTGCGCCTGCCCCGGCCCGTGGTACGGGTCCTGGCCGAGGATCAGCACCCGAGTCTGCGCCGGAAGGCACAACCGGTACGCCGCGAACAGGTCCTCCACCGGCGGATAGATCGTCTGGCTCGCGTACTCCGCGGCGACGAACTCGCCGAGCGCGGCCGTCGCGCTCTCGTCGAGGTGGGTGCTCAGCTCGGCGCGCCACTCGGCCGGCAGCAGCTCGGTCAGGTTCACATCATCTCCAGTCGGTGTGCCCAGTCGCCGCCGTGCGGCACGAGGTCGATCACACGGGTGTCGTCGTCCAGCCGGTCCATGCGGACCTGCAGGTACACATCGTTGAGCTGCTCCACCAGACCGGCGCCCCACTCGACGACGGTCACCGCGTCCTCGGCGGAGGCGTCCAGGTCCAAGTCGTCGATCTCGGCGCGCGGGTCCGGGCGCTCCCCCAACCGGTACGCGTCCGCGTGCACCAGCGGCAC
Organism: Actinoplanes aureus; assembly: GCF_015704865.1. GTDB lineage: Bacteria > Actinomycetota > Actinomycetes > Mycobacteriales > Micromonosporaceae > Actinoplanes > Actinoplanes aureus. The sequence goes on from NZ_JADQTO010000007.1 coordinate 357,572, forward strand.
CGGACCGCGGTGCACCCGGGCGATCACGAAGGTCGGCGACGTGATCGGCCCCTGCACACCCAGCCCGGCACCGATGCCCTGCACCAGGGCGGTCTTGCCGGCGCCGAGCGGACCGGTGAGCAGCACCAGATCGCCGGCCCGGAGCACGCCGGCCAGCCGCCGGCCGAACTCACGGGTGTCGTCGACGGTCCTCAGCTTCACGAGATCTTCTCCAGGAAGGGGATCAGAGCGGCGTTGACCTGCTCGGCTTTCTCCAGCATCACCACGTGACCGCTGTTCTCCACCTTCAACAGCTCGGCCTCGGGCAGGTGCTTGAGGATCTCCTCGGAGTGGGTGACCGGGGTCAGGTAGTCGCGATCGCCCACCACGACCAGCACCGGCACCCCGCGCAGTGCCGACAGCGCCGGGATGCGGTTGTGGGTGTAGAGGGTCTGCAGGTATTTCGTGAGGGTCTCCACCGACGTCCGGGAGTTCATGCTCTCCACGAAGGTGACCAACGACGCACTGGGCTTGGCCTCACCGAACCCGTACCTCCGGGTGAGCAGCCAGGCCAGGTCGGACGACGCCACCCGGGCCCGGTCGATGGTGCCGCCGCCGAGCTGGGCCGCCTTGTCCCAGAGCGGGAAGAACGGCGCGCTGACCCGGGCCACCACGGTGGTCAGGCCGAGCCGGGCCTTGTCGAAGAGCCCGGCCGAGGTGGACATCAGCACCACGCCGGTCACCCGGTTGCCGAACCACTCCGGGTACTGCTCGGCGAAGGCCATGATGGTCATCCCGCCCATCGAGTGGCCGACCAGGATGATGTGCCCGTCAGGGACGGTCGCCTCCAGCACCGCGGCGAGCGACCGGCCCAGTGCCGCGATGTCGTAGGTGCCCGACTGCAATTTGCCGGAGCGACCGTGTCCCGGCTGGTCGTAGAAGACCAGCCGCTGCTCGGCCCGCTCGGCGAGCGCTTTGCGCTGGAAGTAGAAGGTGCCCATGTCCAGGGCGAAGCCGTGCACGAAGACGATGGTGGGCCGATCGCTCGGTGCCGCCGGCTCGACGATCTCGACGTGCAGGTCGGTGCCGTCCGCCTCGGTGACCGTCAGCTCCCGGTCGAAGGGCTGGTCGCCGAACGGCTCCTCGACATAGGGATCGCCGGGTGCCTTGACCGACTTGCGCACCAGCGCCCGCTCGACAGCGAACGCCGTGGCCAGACCGGCCGCGGCGACACCGACCGCGGCCCCGAAGATGCCCGCCCGTTTGGCGGCACGCGATCGTTTCACGCGAGCTCCCCGTCGTAGTGCCGGGGCACCCGGCTGCTTCCGAACCGTGTGACGATCTCGTAGTTGATCGTCCCGGTGGCGGCGGCCCAGTCGTCGGCGGTCGGCTCACCGTCGGTGCCCGGTCCGAACAGGGTGGCGACATCGCCGGCCATCACCGGCTCGTCGCCGACGTCGACCACCACCTGGTCCATGCAGACCCGGCCGGCGATGCGGGCCACCGTGCCGCCGATCCGCACCGGTCCCGTGCTGGACGCGTGCCGGGGCACCCCGTCGCCGTAGCCGAGCGGGATCACGGCCAGCGTGGTCTCGCGGGTGGTGACGTAGGTGAGCCCGTAGGAGACGCCCTGCCCGGCCGGGACCCGTTTGGTGAGCATGACCCGTGCGCGGGCGGTCATCGCCGGCCGCAGGCCGAAGGTCTCCCCGGCGACGGGCGACAACCCGTACGCCGCGATGCCGACGCGGACCAGGTCGAAGTGGGCGTCGGGGCGGATCAGCGTGGCGGCCGAGTTGGCGAGGTGCCGATAGCGCGGCCGGATCTCGTATCGCTCGGCGAGCGCGAGGCCCTCGGTGAACGCGGCCAGCTGCCGGTCCACCGACTCGTGCCCCGGCTCATCGGCGCAGGCGAAGTGGCTCCACACCCCGACCACCTCGACGTCCCCACCGGCCTGCGCCTTGGCCGCGGTCTCCAGCAAGGCCGGCCACTCGTCCCGGGCGGCGCCACCACGGGCCAGGCCGGTGTCGAGCTTGAGGTGCACCCGGGCCGGCCGCCCGGCCCGGCGCCCGGCGGTGACCAGCTCGTCCACCAGCGCCGGGGTGGCCGCGCTCAGGTCGACACCGGCGGTGACAGCGGTGTGCAGGGGCAGCCCCGGGCTGAGCAGCCAGGCCAGCACCGGCGCGTCGATGCCGGCCCGGCGCAGGGTCAGCGCCTCGTCGAGGGTGGCCACGCCGAGCCAGGTGGCACCACCGGCGAGCGCCGCCCGGGCCGACGGCACCATGCCATGCCCATATCCGTCCGCCTTGACCGCCACCAGCACCTCGGCCGAGGTGCGGGCACGCAGGTTGGCGACGTTGTCCCGGATGGCGTCCAGATCGACGCGGACTTCGGCCTGCCACATGCCTTCCACCCTACTGAGGCGTATGACAATCCCGGTCCGGCCCGGTCACCCCAGCAGATCGGCCAGCACCGGCCGCAGCGCGGACGCCACGTCCGGGGCGGTCACCGGCCCGTCCAGGGCCGCCCGCCGCCCGGCCAGGCCGTGCACGTACGCCGCCATCACGGCCGCACGCACGGGCGGCAGACCGGCGGCGAGCAGCGATCCCAGCAGGCCGGCCAGCACATCGCCGGTGCCGGCGGTGGCCAGCGCCGGGGTCCCGGTCGGGTTCGCCCAGATCTCGCCGCCCGGAGTGGCCACGATCGTCCGGTCGCCCTTGAGCAGCACCACCGCATTGGTCCACGCGGCCAGCCGGGCCGCCGCACCGGCCCGGTCGGCGCCCGGCGCCTCGCCGGCGAGCCGCTTGAACTCGCCGTCGTGCGGGGTGAGCACCAGCGGGGCGTCCCGGCGCAGGTCCTCGGCGTGCTCGCCGCCGACCAGCAGGGTGATGGCGTCCGCGTCGAGCAGCACCGGCAGCGAGGTGGCGAGGACACTGCGCAACTCGGTACGCGCGTCGTCGCCGGTGCCCAGCCCGGAACCGCAGACCCAGGCCTGCACCCGGCCCGCCTCGGCGACCCGGGAGGCGACCACCACGGACGGGTGCGCGCGGACCACCTCCCGGTGGGCGCTCCCCGCGTAGCGGACCATCCCGGCCGGGCCGGCCAGCGCACCGGAACTGGAGAGCAGGGCGGCCCCGGGATAACCGGCCGAGCCGGTCGCCAGACCGACCACGCCCCGGGTGTACTTGTCCGAGGTCGCTCCGGGGCGGGGCCACCACGCGGCCAGGTCCGCCGCCTCGGGTACGCGTACCGCGGGGTCGGTGACCAGCACCGGCTCGAGACCGATGTCGACGAGATCGACGAGACCGCAGCGGACCGCGGCCGGGCCCACCACGTGCGCCGGCTTGAGGCAGCCGAACGTCACCGTGACGTCGGCGGTCACCGCCTCACCGGGGACGTCTCCGGTGTCCACCGCCACCCCGCTCGGCACGTCGACGGCGACGACGAGCGCGCGTTCGCCCGTACGCCCGCGAAGTTCCGGCAGGGCACGCACGATGGCCGCGGCCGGCGCTCGCAGGCCGCCGCTCGCCCCGATGCCGACGATCCCGTCCAGTACCAGGTCGGATCGCACCGGCAGGTCGCGTGTGGTGAAGCCGCCGGCCGCGCGCAGCGCGGCCAGGCCGGCCAGATGAACCCGCTCCGGGGTGAGCAGCAGCGCACGCACCTGGGCGCCGCGCCGGGCCAGTGCGGCTCCGGCGTAGAGCGTGTCGCCTCCGTTGTCGCCGCTGCCGACCAGCAGCAGCACCTGGGCGCCGTAGACCCCGCCGCTCTGGTCCAGCAGCAGCGCGCAGCGCCGGGCCAGGCCCGCGGCGGCCCGCTGCATCAGCGTCCCGTCCGGGAGCTGGGACATCAGCGTCTTCTCGGCCGCCCGTACATCCGCGACCCGCCACGCCCGCCGCATGCTGCTCTCCGTTTCGCTCAGGCCTCGGCGACCACCATCGCGGAGGCGATGCCGCCGTCGTGTGACAGCGACAGGTGCCATCGGTTGATACCCAGCTGGGTCGCCGCCGCGGCGACCGTACCGGAAACGGTCAACCACGGCCGTCCGTCCGGATCGGTGACGATCTCGCAGTCGTGCCAGCGCAGGCCGACCGGGGCGCCGAGTGCCTTGGCGACGGCCTCCTTGGCCGCGAACCGGCCGGCGAGCGACTCCGCCGAGCGCGGGTTCCCCGAGCCGGTGAGCCGCTCGGCCTCGGTGAACAGACGGTCCCCGAGCAGCGGCGTCCGGTCCAGAGCCCGGGCGAAGCGTTCCACCAGGACGACATCAATGCCGACAGACACGATCACACCGGTCACCCTAACCGGGGCCCGGGCAACTTTCCCAAGGTCAACCCCCGGCCCTAACAGCTCGGCCGAGGCCCCCGCAACGCCTGTGGACGCCTCCCGCCCGCAGCCGGGACCGGCCGTCCACAGCCCCGCCACGGCGCCCGTCCGGCCCTCTAACTTCGGCGCATCCCGTCGTCTCCTGGAGGCAGCCGATGAACCCTGATTTCGAGGCCGACACCGACGCCATGCGCCGTGCCGCCGCGGCGCTGGACAGCACCGCGGATCGAGTGCGCGGTGCGGCCGGCGCCGCGCCCGTTCCCGACCCCACTCCGCGCTGGGCTACCACCGGCGCCTCCGATCTCGCGACGACCGCCGCCCGGCAGCTGGTGGACCGGCTCGCCGGCGACGTCGAGGCGACTGCCCGCGGGGTTCGCGAGGTCGCCGAGGCCTACGAGGAGGCCGACGCCCGCGCTGCCGCCCGGCTGCGGCCGACCCGATGAGCGCCGTCTACGCACGACTCAGAGTCACCGATCCAGCCCGCTGGCGGGCCGTCGCGCTGGCCTGGCGCCGGTGGGCCGCCCTCGCCGGGGCGCTGCGCGCCGAGTTCGGGCCGGCCGTCGCACGGTTGCGCGAGATCTGGTCCGGTGGGGCCGCGGATGCCGCGGTCACCCGGCTCGACGGGTTCCGGCGGCGGCTGGCTCTCTTCCGGCTGTTCTGCTGGCGGGCCGACCAGGCGCTCAGCGAGTTCGCCGCGGCGGTCGGCCGGGCCCGGGCCTTGCTCGACCAGGCCCGCAGCATGGCCGACCAGGCCGGCCTGATCATCGACGATCGGGGCGAGGTGCACCGCCCCGCCGGCTCCACCGCTGACGCACGGGCGGTCGCGGCCGACCTCGCGGCCGCGATCGCGATCGCCGAGCAAGCCGACGAAACAGCCGCGGCCAGGTTGCACGGCCTCAGCGACCAGGCCACGCCACCGGACGATCCGGTACGCCCGGACTGCACCGCCACCCCGGCCGAGATAACGCGCTGGTGGGCCGCACTGACCCCGGCGGAACGAAACTGGGTGCTCGCCACCGAGCCCGGATCGGTGGCGTCCACCGACGGGATCCCGGCTGCCGACCGCGACCTGGCCAACCGGTTGCTGTTGGAGCAGCACCGAGCCGACCTGGACCGGGACCGGAGCCACGAACTGGCCGAGCTGAGCGCCCGGCTGGACGACGGCACCGGGCCACGGGCATACCTGCTGGGACTGGACACCGCGGCAGACGGGCGGGCCGTGGTCGCACTCGGCGACCCGGACCGAGCCGGCCACGTGCTCACCCACGTGCCGGGCATGACCTCCGACCTGGCCTCGCTCGGCGGCGAGCTGACCCGGGCCGAGCGAGTCGCGGTTCGCACCGCCGAGCTGGACCCGGCCGAGTCGCCGAGCGCGGTGCTGTGGCTGGACTACGACGCGCCGGACTTCCTGCACGAGGCCTTCTCGGACCGCCAGGCCCGGGACGGCGCCACCGAGCTCCGCCGGTTCCAGGACGGGCTGCGGGCGACCCACGACGGTCCACGATCGGAGCAGACCGTGCTCGGGCACAGCTACGGCTCGCTGGTCGTCGGCGAGGCGGCCGCCGGTCCCCTCGACGCGGACCGGGTCGTCTTCGTCGGGTCGCCCGGCGTCGGCGCCGACTCGGCCGCCGAGCTGACCGTGCCGGCCGACCGGGTGTGGTCGTCGACCTCGCTCACCGACCCGATCCAGTACCTGGCGGTCCGGCCCTGGGCGGGCGAGCTGTGGTTCGGGGAGAACCCGAGTGAGCCCGGCTTCGGCGCCCGGGTCTTCCGGAGCCAGGCGGACGCCGGGCACCTCGGCTACTGGGACGAAGGGCGGCCGGCGCTCGACGCGCTGGCCGCCCTCACCCTCGGCGAAGAGCCGGTTACTCGACGGTGACCGACTTGGCCAGGTTCCGCGGCTGGTCCACGTCGTGCCCGCGGGCCGCCGCGATCTCGCACGCCAGGATCTGCAGCGGGACCGTGGTCATCAGCGGGGCGAGCAGGGTGGGCGTGTGCGGCACCGAGATCAGGTGGTCGGCGTACGCGCGAACGTCCTCGTCACCCTCCTCCGCGATCACGATGGTGCGGGCGCCACGGGCACGCACCTCCTGGATGTTGGAGACCACCTTGTCCCGGATGACACCGCGACCGGCCGGCGACGGCACCACGCAGACCACCGGGGTGCCCTCGTCGATCAGCGCGATCGGGCCGTGCTTGAGCTCACCGGCGGCGAAGCCCTCGGCGTGCATGTACGCCAGCTCCTTGAGCTTCAGCGCGCCTTCCAGGGCCACCGGGAAGCCGACGTGCCGGCCGATGAACAGGACCGTCGACGCGGTCTTCAGGTCCCGGGCCAGCGCCCGGACGTCCTCCATGCCGTTGAGCAGCTCACGCAGGTTGTCCGGGGTCCGGCGCAGGCGCGACACCACGGCGGCGACCTCGTCGGCGTACATGACGCCGCGGATCTGGGCCAGGTGCAGGCCGATCAGGTAACAGGCGACGAGCTGGGTGAGGAACGCCTTGGTGGAGGCGACCGCGATCTCCGGGCCGCCGTGGGTGTAGAGGACGGCGTCCGACTCACGCGGGATGGTCGAGCCGTTGGTGTTGCAGATCGCCAGCACCCGGGCCTTCTGCTCCTTGGCGTGCCGCAGCGCCATCAGGGTGTCCATGGTCTCGCCGGACTGGCTGATCGCGATCACCAGCGTGGACCGGTCCAGGATCGGGTCCCGGTAACGGAACTCGCTGGCCAGCTCCACCTCGCACGGGATGCGCACCCAGTGCTCGATCGCGTACTTGGCGACCATGGCGGCGTTGTAGGAGGTGCCGCAGGCGACGATGAAGACCTTGTCGACGTCGCGCAGGTCCTGGTCGGTGAGGCGGACCTCGTCCAGGATGATCTCGCCACGCTCGGAGAGCCGGCCGAGCAGCGTGTCCGCGATGGCCTGCGGCTGCTCGGCGATCTCCTTGAGCATGAAGTAGTCGTAGCCACCCTTCTCGGCGGCCGAGGCGTCCCAGTCGATGTGGAAGTCGGTGCCGGTGGCCGGAGCGCCGTCGAAGTCGGTGATCTCGATGCCGGCCGGGGTGATCAGCACGACCTGGTCCTGGCCCAGCTCGATCGCCTCACGGGTGTGCTCGATGAACGCCGAGACGTCGCTTGCCAGGAAGTTCTCCCCGTCGCCGCGGCCCACGACCAGCGGCGAGTTGCGCCGGGCGGCGACCACCGCGCCGGGCACCTCGACGTCGACCGCCAGCAGGGTGAAAGCGCCCTCCAGCCGGCGGACCGTGCGGCGCATGCCCTCGGCGAGCAGTGCCGGGCCGCTCTCGGCGCCGGACTCGCGCAGCGAGCGCATCTCGGCGGCGAGCAGGTGGGCCGCGCACTCGGTGTCGGTGTCGCTGCGGAACTCGATGCCGGACGCCTCGAGCTCGGCACGCAGCTTCGCGAAGTTCTCGATGATGCCGTTGTGGATCACCGCGACCCGGCCGTCGGCCGAGAGGTGCGGGTGGGCGTTGCGGTCGGTCGGGCCGCCGTGGGTGGCCCACCGGGTGTGCCCGATGCCGGCCACACCGGCCGCGATGCCGTCGCCGGAGCGCTCGGCGAGCGCCTTCTCCAGGTTGGCGAGCTTCCCGGCCCGCTTCTCGGTCTGGACGACGTCGCCGTCGAGGATGGCGACACCCGCGGAGTCATACCCGCGGTACTCGAGTCGCCGGAGCCCATCGAGAACGATGCTCAACGCCGGACGATTGCCTACGTAACCCACGATCCCACACATGCCGGGCAGCGTAGCTGACTTTCGCTCAATCGTCATGCTCGAGAAGTGCTCTTTCAAGCATGGCATGTGATCGGAACGATAGCTCATGCCCGCTTGACCCGTACGGGTGGGTGACTGTCGATGTGCGGTCCTGGCGTACCGTCGGCTACGGCGCCCCACCCCGGAGGAAAGATGAGCGAGCCGCACCAGCCACCCCGGCCGCCGGAGTTCACACCCGGGCAGGCCACTCCGCCGCCCTACGAGCCGGTGCCCGAATACCCGCCGACCTCGCAGTTTCCCCCGGTCAACTATGCCCCGCCGGGCTACACGCCGGACTACGGTCAGCCGCCTCCGCCGCCCGGCTACGGCGGGCACCCGCCGACCGGATACCTGCCACCGGCCTACCCGGATCACCCCGGCTCCAGCGCGCCGCCGCCTCCACGGAAGAGCAACAAGCCGCTGATCGCGGTCATCGTCGCCGTCTCCCTGCTGCTCTGCGGCGGCGTGATCACGTCCGGCGTGCTGCTGGTGCAACGGGCCACCCAGGAGGTCCAGGAGGCCACGGACGACGCGCGCGACGCGGTGGACCCCTACCTGAACCCGTCGCTGCCCACGGACTTTCCTACTCTTCCGACCGACCTGCCCGCTGTGCCCGGTCTAGGGGAGGGCGCGGAAATCACCGTGACGTACGAGGTGACCGGGGACGGACCGGCGAACATCATCTACACCGAACAGCTCGGAACCACACCCAAGGTGGTCGAGAACGTCGACCTTCCGTGGAAGGTCACCACCGAGATGAAGGGCGCCTCGTTCGTCTCGGTCACCGCGTCGCGTACCACCGGCGACGCCGGCTCCATCTCCTGCACCGCCACGGTCGACAAGGAGGAGGTGGCCACCCAGAAAGCCGAGGGCGGCTGGGCCACCACCACCTGCAACAAGCTGGTCTTCAAATAGGAGGAGCACGGTGACCGACCCTCTGGTGGAGCGGATGCGACCGTTCGGCACCACGATCTTCACCGAGATGTCGGCGCTCGCCGTGCGTACCGGGGCGGTCAATCTCGGCCAGGGATTCCCGGACACGGACGGCCCGGCCGAGATGCTCGCCGCAGCCGCCGAGGCGCTGGCGTCCGGCGCCAACCAGTACCCGCCGCTCGCCGGCATTCCCGCGCTGCGCACCGCGATCGCGGCGCACGAGCAGCGATTCTGGGGACTGGGCCGGGATCCGGACGCCGAGGTTGCGGTGACCGCAGGCGCCACCGAGGCGATCGCCGCCACGATCCTGGCCCTCTGTGAGGCCGGCGACGAGGTGGTCTGCTTCGAGCCGTACTACGACTCCTATGCGGCCTCGATCACGCTGGCCGGGGCGGTCCGCCGCCCGGTAACGCTGCGTCCCGGCCCCACCGGGCGGTACGAGTTCGACGAGGGCGAACTGCGGGCGGCGTTCGGCCCGCGTACCCGGCTGGTGCTTCTGAACACCCCGCACAACCCGACCGGCAAGGTGTTCACCCGCGCCGAGTTGACCCTGATCGCCGAGCTCTGCCAGCAGCACGACGCGTACGCCGTCACCGACGAGGTGTACGAGCACCTGGTCTTCTCCGACGCCGCCGAAACGCACATCCCGCTGGCGGGCCTACCCGGCATGCGGGAACGCACGCTGCGCATCTCCTCCGCGGGCAAGACCTTCTCCTGCACCGGCTGGAAGGTCGGCTGGGCCACCGGACCGGCCCGCCTGGTGTCCGCGATGCTGCGGGTCAAACAGTTCCTGACCTTCGTGAACGCGTCGCCGCTGCAGCCGGCGGTGGCCGTGGCACTGGGCCTGCCGGACTCCTACTTCACCGGTTTCACGGCCGGTCTCCAGGAGCGCCGGGACCGGCTCGTGTCCGGGCTGACCGACGCCGGTCTGACCGTCCTGCCGTCCGAGGGCACCTACTTCGTGACCGTCGACATCCGGCCGCTCGGCGGCACGGACGGCATCGAGTTCTGCCGGTGGCTACCGGAGCGCTGCGGCGTCGTGGCGGTGCCGACCCAGGTCTTCTACGACCATCAGGACGCGGGCCGGCACCTCATCCGATTCGCCTTCTGCAAGCGCGCCGAGGTGATCGACGAGGCAGTGCGGCGACTCAAGACGCTGAACTGATCAGGCCGGGCTCGCCGCCCGGACCTCGGCGGCGATCCGCTCGGCCACGCCGCGCGCCTGCTCCTCGGTGGCGGCCTCGACCATCACGCGGACCAGCGGCTCGGTGCCCGACGGGCGCAGCAGCACCCGGCCGGTCTCGCCCAGCTCGTTCTCGGCCAGGGCGACCGCGGCCTGCACGGTCGGTGCGGCCGCACCGGCGTCCCGGTCGCCGACCCGCACGTTGATCAGGACCTGCGGCAGCTTGTGCACCACGGCGGCCAGGTCGGCCAGCGACTTGCCGCTCGCCGCCACCTGCGCCATCAGGTGCAGGCCGGTCAGCACGCCGTCGCCGGTGGTGGCGAAGGCCGGCATCACGATGTGCCCGCTCTGCTCGCCGCCGAGGGCCAGCCCGTCGTTCTGCAGCTCCTCCAGCACGTACCGGTCGCCGACCTTGGTCTCGATCAGCCGGACGCCGGCCTGCTTCATCGCGATCCGCAGCCCGAGGTTGCTCATCACCGTGGCGACAAGCGTGTCGTCGGTGAGCGTGCCGGCGTCGCGCATGGCCAGTGCCAGGATCGCCATGATCTGGTCGCCGTCGACGACCTCGCCGGCGGCGGTGACCGCCAGGCAGCGGTCGGCGTCACCGTCGTGAGCGAGACCGAGGTCGGCACCCTCACGCAGGACGGCGTCGCGCACCTTGTCGAGGTGCGTGGAGCCGCACTCCTCATTGATGTTGAGCCCGTCCGGCTCGGCGTGGATCGCGATGACCTCGGCGCCGGCCTCCCGGTACGCGATCGGCCCGGCCTCGCTGGCCGCCCCGTTCGCGCAGTCCACGACGACCTTGATCCCCTCCAGGCGGTGCGGGATCGAGTCGACCAGATGCTTGATGTAGTGCTCCGCACCGTCCAGCAGGTCGTGCACGCGGCCGATCCCGGCGCCGGTCGGACGGCCGATCAGCCCGTGCCCGTCCTCGACGGCCCGCTCGATCCGCTCCTCCAGCTCGTCGGGCAGCTTCGTGCCACCCGCGGCGAAGAGCTTGATGCCGTTGTCCGGCATGGGGTTGTGCGAGGCGGAGAGCATCACGCCGAGGTCGGCGTTGGTCTGCCCGACGAGGTACGCGACCGCCGGCGTGGGCAGCACACCCACCCGCACGACGTTGGCCCCGGCACTGGTCAGCCCCGCGACGACCGCGGCCTCCAGCATCTCGCCGCTGGCCCGGGGGTCACGCCCCACGATGGCGAGCGGCTGGTGGCTGCTGTCGGCCTCGACCAGGACCCGCGCGGCCGCGACCGCGACCTGCAGGGCCAGTTCGGGAGTGAGCAGTTCGCCGTTCGCGAGGCCGCGAACGCCGTCAGTGCCGAAGAGTCGCCCCATGGCGGCTTCCTTTCGCCGGAACGGCTAGGTGGGAGGGAGGAAAACGGCGACGGCCGAGCACGCCCCCGGAACTTGGAGGTGCACTCGACCGTCGGTCAGAAGCGGCGCAAAAATCAGCGCTTCGAGTACTGCGGAGCCTTACGGGCCTTCTTGAGACCGTACTTCTTGCTCTCCTTGACCCGGGCGTCACGGGTCAGGAAGCCGGCCTTCTTCAGGGCGGGGCGGTCGTCCGGCTCGTGCGAGATGAGCGCCCGGGCGATGCCGAGGCGCAGCGCACCGGCCTGGCCGGTGATGCCGCCGCCACGCAGGTTGGCGACCACGTCGAACTGCTCGGCGCGCTCGGCGGTGACGAGCGGCTCACGGATGAGCTGCTGGTGCACCTTGCTCGGGAAGTAGTTCTCGAGGTCGCGCCCGTTGCAGGTGATCTTGCCGGTGCCGGGGATGAGGCGCACCCGGACGATGGCCTCCTTGCGGCGGCCGACGGTCTGAACGGGACGGTCACCGGGACGCGGGGCGCGGACCGGGGCCGGCGCGGGCGCCTCGACGACGACAACCGTCTCAGCGGGCTCCTCGACAGTCTCGACGGTCTCGACGACCTCGGGCTCGACGATGTCGGTCATGCTGCTGCCTTCTCCCGCGCTCACTGCGCGATCTGCTTGATTTCGAACGGCTGCGGCTGCTGAGCGGCGTGCGGGTGCTCGGCGCCCGGGTACACCTTCAGCTTCTTGATGATCTGCCGCGCAAGCTTGTTGTGCGGGAGCATGCCCTTGACGGCCAGCTCGATCGCCTTCTCGGGGCGCTTGGACAGCAGCTCCTCGTAGCCGACCTGCTTGAGACCGCCCGGGTAGCCCGAGTGGCGGTAGGCGACCTTGGTCTGCCGCTTGTTGCCGGTCAGAGCGACCTTGCCCGCGTTGATGATCACCACGAAGTCGCCGGTGTCGACGTGCGGGGCGAACGTCGGCTTGTGCTTGCCACGCAGAAGGGTGGCGGTGTGGGTGGCCAGCCGACCCAGAACGACGTCAGAAGCGTCGATAATGTGCCACTGACGCTCGATCTCACCCGGCTTCGGGCTGTACGTACGCACAGAATTACCTTGTCTCGTCGTCGGTCTGGGGGCGCGCGCTGGTCGCATCGAGCGTCGCCCCGAGGGGAGTGCTCGCAGCTGTCGCACAACAGCAGGCAACAATACCCGGCCGCGCGGCGCGTGGTCAAAACAGCTCGGTCTAGGGCGGGACCCCAAACACCGCCAGCATACTCCGCGCTCGAGACACGCCCGAGGCGGGTCGGACAAGTCACTCTCGATGGCTCTTAGCAGGCTCGAAACAAAAGGGACGCCCGGCCGAAATTCACCCCCGGCACGCTTCGGTGCATGTCCAACGGTGCGAACGTTACAGCGACGCGGCCCGGGATTAGCCGATGCCGCCCCCGCTGGCGCACCATGGAGAGACCACCGTCAGGGTTGAGGACGGACCTGACGGTGTCCGCCGGACCGGCTCGCCGGTTCGGTGAGGAGGAGTCGCGGCGTGCCCCGGACGGAGGCACGGCGAAGAACGCAGGCGTGACGTGGGAGCGGGTCGACGCCGAGGACGGCGGGCTTCGAGCGTGCCCTTCGGTGGACCGTTCGGCCACGCCGCGACTTCTCGGCCCGGGGATCGGATGACGGACCGGACCCGGGGTGCGCGCCGGGCCGTGCTGTCCGAGGCCGCCCTGGCGGAACCGGCGGCCGCCCTCTCCGGCTACACCATCGGCGTGACCGCCGACCGCCGCAAGGACGAGCTGGCCACCCTGCTCGAGGCGCGTGGCGCACGGGTGGTGCTGGCTCCGGCACTTCGCATCGTTCCGATCTCCGACGACGCCGAGCTGCGTGCCGCCACCCGCGGCTGCATCGACACTCCGCCCGACATCGTGCTGGCCAACACCGGCATCGGCATGCGCGGCTGGCTGGAGGCGGCCGAGGGCTGGGGGCTGGGGGAACCGCTGCGGGCGGTGCTGTCCCGCGCGTACCTGATCGCCCGCGGTCCGAAGGCCCGGGCCGCGGTCCGCACCGCGGGCCTGCACGATCACTGGTCACCCGAGGGCGAGGGATACGAGGAGGTCGTCGAACACCTGACCGCCCGCGGTGTCGCCGGCCTCACCGTGGCGATGCAGCTGCACGGAGAGAGCCAGCCGGAGTACTCCGAGGCGCTCCAGATCGCCGGCGCCCGGGTGATCGAGGTCCCGGTCTACCGCTGGGCGCCTCCGACCGATCCGGCGCCGCTGCACCGGCTCGTCGATCTGATCATCGGCAAGCTGGTGGACGCGGTGACGTTCACCTCAGCGGCCGCCGTCCAGGCCGTACTGCGCGCCGCCGGCACGGGCACCGACGCGCTTCTCGACGCCCTCCGCAGCGACGTGCTCGCGGCCTGTGTGGGTCCGGTCACCGCGGCGCCGTTGCGCCGCTACGACGTACCGGTCTCCATGCCCAGCCGGGCCCGGCTCAGCGCGCTGGTCCGCACCCTCGTGGACGAGCTGCCCAAACGCGCCGTCACCCTGCAGGTCTCCGGCCACTCGATCACCCTGCGCGGCCATGCCGCGATCGTCGACGGCGAGCTGCGCCCGCTGGCGCCGGCTCCGATGGCGGTGCTGCGAGCCCTCGCCGGATCACCGGGCCGGGTCCTCTCCCGCGCCGCACTGCTCCAGGCCCTCCCCCGCGGCGCCGACGAGCACGCCGTCGAGATGGCGGTGGCCCGGCTGCGCGCCGGCCTGGCGCTACCTGGCGTCGTGCAAACGGTGGTCAAACGCGGCTACCGCATACCTACCTGAAAACCAATTTTCGGTACGCGTCACACCAGTCCCGCCAAGCCGCGCGACCACCAGCCCGCTCACCGCCCCACCGCGCCCGCCGGGCCCATGCACAACGCCGGCCGGCCTCAGCCGACCGGGGTCGGGTGGCCCTTCTCGTGCTCGGCCACCAACGTCGCCATCGCGTGCTCGACCACACCGATCAGGACCGCCTTCACCGAATCGCGGTGCCGCGCGTCGCACATCATCAGCGGCACCCGGGCCGGGATGGCGAGCGCCTCGCGGACCTCCTCCGGCTCGTAGCGTGGTGCGCTGTCGAAGCAGTTCACCGCCACCAGATATGGCAGGTGCCGGTTCTCGAAGTAGTCCAGCGGGGCGAACGCGTCGGTGAGCCGCCGGGTGTCGACGAGCACCGCCGCACCGACCGCGCCCCGGATGAGCTCGTCCCACATGAACCAGAAGCGAGTCTGTCCTGGCGTGCCGAACAGATACAGGATCAGGTCGTCGGCCATGGTGATCCGGCCGAAGTCCATCGCGACCGTGGTGCTGCCCTTGCCCGGCACCTTCGACGAGTCGTCGATTCCGGCACCGGCCGCGGTCATCACAGCCTCGGTCGTCAGCGGTTCGATCTCGGAGACCGCACCGACAAGCGTCGTCTTGCCCACACCGAAGCCGCCGGCAACGACGATCTTCGCGGAGGTGATCTCCATGGGATGCGTCCCCGTACGCATCCCGACCGGTTCAGAGCTTGCGAAGTCCACTCAACACCCTTCCCAGCAGATCCATCCGCTCCGTGAAACCCGTCCGGGGAGCGGCACTGTGCAGCTGTAACAGCCCATCGGCGACCATGTCGGCGACGAGCACCCGAGTCACCCCCAGCGGTAATCGGGTGAGTGCCGCGAGTTCGGCGAGCGATTGGGGCTTCGGCTCACACAGCACGGCGATGCGGTACTTGTCGTGTCCGGCGAACCGTGCTTCCTGCACGGCGGCCGAACTGGCGATCAGAACCGCCTCGATCGGGATGTCTCTGATCGGTTCGGTCCGGCCGCGCGTGACCGCGTACGGCCGCACCAGGTTGCCCCGGGGATCATGCGGCTCTGTCATGTCGCGGTCACCTCGTCTCCGCCGGGGTTTGGGCCCCGGCGCCTAGTGGCTGACGGCCTCGCGTGCCGCCGGCGACAACGCCGCGCCGACGCGTTCCACCAGCAGCGCCATCTCGTAGCCGACCTGGCCGACGTCGCAACTGCGCGCCGCCAGCACGGCCATCGAGGAACCGTCGCTGATGGACATCAGGAAAAGATAGCCGCTGTCCATTTCGATGATGGTCTGTTGCACCTTTCCCGCGCTGAACATCCGTGACGCGCCGTCGGTGAGACTGACCACGCCGGAGGTGATGGCGGCGAGCTGGTCCGCACGGTCGCCTGGCAGATCCCGGGACGAGGCCAGCAGGATGCCGTCCGCCGAGACCGCGATGACATGCGCGATTCCGGCGACGCTGTCGGCGAAGTTGCTGAGCAGCCAGCCCATGTCATGCATGGTGGGGGGCCTGGTCACTGTTCGCTCTCCTTAGGAAACCGTGGTGCCGCGGCGGCGGTATCGGCAACGCCGTCCGTCCGCCCCCGTTGCACCCCTCGGTGGTACGCGGACAGCAGTCCGCGCACCTCGTCAGGGCTGCGACGGTTCTGCGCCCGCTGCGGCGACTGCACCCCGCCGGGTACGAGTTGCGCCTGCGGGACCCGCTTCGGTAGCCCGGATCGTGTGATTCCGCCGTCCCGGGGCGCGGCCGCGGCCATCGCCCGGTTCCAGCCTTCGTCAGCCGCCGTCCGCCAGCGATCCTCATTGGAGGTACGTGGCTTCGGCACTCCATTGTGCTCGCCGGCCGCCGGAGCCGGCGCCGGGGGCGGAGGCGGAGCTGGGGAGCGCTGCGCGACCGGTGGACTCGACGCCGGCACGGCGGACACCGACACGGCCGGAGCCCGATCGGGCGGCGGCGCGTAACCCGCCGTCGGCATGCCCCACTGATCGGCCGGAGTGTCTCCGCCCTCGAACCAGCTGTGCTGCATCTCCACCTGAATCGGTACGGCCTGCGGCGGCACCTCCGGCAGCGACGGCAGCGCGGCCATCGCCGCTCCCCAGCCCGGCGCCGTGACTCCGGCCGGTGTCTCCACCGGCATCGGGCTCCGGGTCGGCAACGGCGTCTCGACCGGGCTCGGGCTCCGAGCCGCCAGCGGCGCCCGGTCCGGCGTCTCCACCGGCTTCGGGCTCCGGCTCGGCAGCGGCGGCCGATCCGGCGTCGGGCGGAGGTCCAGATCGGCCGGCGGAGCGACCGGTTGCAGCAGCGGGCGGATCGGCGGTCGTGCCGGAGCCTCTGCCGGCGCGGACCGGATCGGCGGCCGTGGCTCCGGAATCCGCGGTGCGCCGGTGGCGATCTGCGGCGGCGGTCCCGGCCGGGTCCAGCTCGCCGCCCGTACCGGCGCGGGCGGGGCACCCGGCATGACCACGATGTCGGCCGGGATCCGCACCTCGGCGATGGTGCCGCCGTCGTACCCCGGCCGCAGCTCGACGCCGATACCGTGCCGGGCGGCGAGGCGCGCGATCACCGCGAAGCCCATCAGCCGGAACGCCGAGACGTCCACCTGGGCAGGCTCGGCGAGCCGCCGGTTGATCAGCTCCATCTGGTCGGCGGAGATGCCGAGTCCGCGGTCCTCCACCTGGACCATCGCGTGGTCACCGGAGCGACCTCCGTGCGCGACCACCACGGTGTTCGGCGGGGAGAACCGGGTGGCGTTGTCGAGCAGCTCGGCGATCAGGCGGACCACGTCGTTGACGGCGGCCGCGGCGACCAGGACGTCGGTGTCGGCCGTGCCGAACTCGATCCGGTGGTAGAGCTCCACCTCCGACTGCGCGGCCCGGAGCGCGTCGATCAGCAGCGCGTCCTCCCGCCGCGGTGCGCCCACCTCGGCACCGGCCAGGACCAGCAGGTTCTCGTCGTTACGGCGCATCCGGGTGGCCAGGTGATCGAGTTCGAAGAGGCGGGCCAGCCGCTTCGGGTCCTCCTCCAGGCGCTCGATCTGGTCGAGTTCGCCGATCATCCGGTCGACCAGGGACTGACTGCGCCGGGCCAGGCTCAGGAACATCGTCGACACGCTCGTACGCAACGCGGCCTGCTCGGCCGCGACCCGGATCGCCTCCCGGTGCACCATGTTGAACGCCTCGGCGACCTGGCCGAACTCGTCGGATTCGGTGACCGGGATCGGGTCCCGGGTCTGCGCGACGATCCGGTCGACACCGCCGTCGCCGAGGTTCTCGGCGTCCTGCAGCCGGTGCACGGCGTCGGGCAGGTCGCGGTTGGCCACCGCGAGGGCACCCTCGCGCAGCCGCCGGACCGACAGGTGCAGCGATCGGCCCAGGTAGAACGCCATGGCAAGGGCCGCGATCAGGATCAGCAGCACCACCACGAACTCCAGCGTGGCGCGCTGGGAGCTGCTCGTGCTGCCGTCCTCCGCGGCGGTCACCGCCTGCGCTTCGAGTTGCCGCTCCACACCGCGGAACAGCTCGATGACGTCCGTGAAGAGGGCGGTGATGTCGGCCGGCGAGGCGGCGGCCGGTCCGGTGAGCCGGGCCACGAGGCCGTCAGCCTCGGTCAGCGTCTCGTCGCCGAAGGCCGAGTCGACCAGGGCGACCTGCTGGGGACGGGCGATCGAACGGAAGTCGGTGAGCGCGTCCGCCCGGACCGCCTGCAGGGCGATCAGGGCCCGCTGCCGTTCAGCGCCGGCGTCGCCGGTCACCCGTGCCACGTACGTCTCCGCCGCCTGCTCCGCCGCGGCCGCCTCGGCCTTGGTGAACGCGGCGACCGCGCGCAGGTGGTCCGCCACGTCGCCGGGCTCGGCGATCTGACTCAACGTCGCCTCGTACCCGCCCAGGCCGGCGAGGGTCTTGCTGTACCGCTCGGCGACGTCCGTCGCGGCGAGGCCGTTCCGCTCGTTGATGCCGGCGCGGGTCTCGGCCAGCGCGGTCAGTTCCCGATCGATCCCGGCCAGCCGGTCGTCGACCCGGGACGGCACCTCGGTGATCTCCGCCCGGCTGGTACGGAAGACCCGCACCTGCGCGTCCACCGACTTGACCGCCTCCCGGAACCCGGTGGCCGCCGTGTCCGGTGACCCCAGGTACGCCAGCGCCGCCATCCGCTCGTCGTGCACCAACCGGGTCAGGTTGGACAGGTCGGATCCCAGCTCGGCGAGGTCGGCGACCTGGCCCGCGTCACTCGCCCGCTCACCGACGTCGACCAGCCGTACGGCGGCCAGCCCGACCACCGCGGCCAGGGGCAGGAACAACAGGCCGGCCAGCTTGGCACGGATCCGCGCGTCCCGTAGGCGCGGGAAGCCACCACGTCGCGCAGCCAGGGTCGAGGATCCCGTGCTCACGACATCTCCTTCACGGTCAGCCGGCTCGCCGGAGGCTGCGGTCCGGCCCCGTCCAGTGCCCGCAGCAAAGCCCGCGCCGTTTTCGGCACGGCGGCGATTTCACCAGAACGCCGGTGCGTTTGGGAAGCCTGGATCCTCCCGGAAACACCATCGCTGTCCAGGTGATAACCACGCGCGGGCGCTGATCTCGACAGCACCCCCGAGGTTGACGTGCGCGAATGCGTCACCCGCAACCGTCCGTGATGTCGCGGTTACCGAACACCATCACGATTCCAACCACTATGTGAGACTTCCGTCTCGCTACCTCGGCT
Source organism: Actinoplanes aureus (assembly GCF_015704865.1). Taxonomy (GTDB): domain Bacteria; phylum Actinomycetota; class Actinomycetes; order Mycobacteriales; family Micromonosporaceae; genus Actinoplanes; species Actinoplanes aureus. Next base: position 376,605 of record NZ_JADQTO010000007.1, read on the forward strand.
TTCAAGGGGTCTCACGTTCGCAAGGATTGCCCGGAGACGACGGACTCGCTGTCCGTGCCGCTTAGTGTCCACTGCGGACAGTCGCCCTGGCAAATGTTCCGTACGTCGCCCACAAATCACTCTGCGTATCGAGAATTCGAGATCGCGACTTTAGGCTGTCTTAAGAACGGGGTACCGGACTGGCGCGTCGCGCCGGACATTCCGTACCGTGCCCGGCATGGCATTTCGGAGCTGGGTGAAGCTGTTGGCCACGACTTCCATCGCGGCAGCGGTGGTGGGAGCGGGTCAGCTCGGCATCGCCTACGGCCTCGGCATGGTGCGACTCGACCAGGACCTCGACGTCACACTCCGTGATCAATGGACGTCACAGCTCGCCTGGGTCGCCTGGATCACGATGACCGCCGCCGCCGTCGCCGCGATCATCGGCACCGGTTTCCGGCCCAGGTGGCGCCCGCAACCGGTCGGCCCCGGCGGAGCCCTCGCGATGGGTCTCGCCGCCGGTCTCGGCGCGCTGGCGGTGCTACCGCTCACCATGCAACCGGCCCGGTCCGCCCAGGTCGACGGCGTCCAGCCGGTGCTGGTGATCGGGATCTGCGCCGGCCTCGGCGCCGCGGCGGGCATCTTCGTCGCCTGGGCCGCCGCGGCGAAGGCGGTGGCCCGGTGGAACCTGGCCACGCTGACCGTACTGATCTGGGTCGTCGCGCTCGTCTCGGTGGCGCCGTCCCTGCTGCCCGGTCGCACGCCCACCGCGGTACGCCTCGGCGTGCTCGACGGCAGCCTGATCCCGCCGGCGATCGCCGAGCGCACCCCGTTCCTCACCATGCCGGTCCTCGCCCTGCTCGCCGGCCTGGTGCTCGGCTGGATCGCCCGCGGCCGGCAGATGTCCACGCTCGCCGTCGCCCTCACCGGGCTGGCCGGTCCGGCCGTGCTGACGGTCGCCTACCTGATCGCCGGCCCCGGCTCGGCGACCGGGCTCAGCCTCACCCCGTACTGGGCGGCGATGACCGCGAGCGGCGCCGGCGTGCTCGGCTCGGTCCTCGCCGCGATCCTGCGCGGTGCCCCCGAGGGCAAGCCCGCCGAGCAGCCGGGCAAGCCCGGCGACGCCCCGTCCGGCTCGACACCCGAGCCCACCGCCGGCCGCCCGCCGCTGCCCCAGCGGAAGAACGTGCCGACGAAGTCGGCGATCGCCGCGGTCGCCGCGGCGGCGGCGAAGCGTCCGGACGCTCAGCTCCGCCCCTCCGACACCGGCGTCTTCGCCGCGCCGGACCGGCCGCACCCGCTGGCGGACCTGGCCAACAGCACGCCGGCCAACGCGGCCACCTCACCGTTCACCACCGGCACCGGTACGCCGTTCGGCCAGGCCGCCCCGGTGAACCAGCCCTCGGCCGGGACCGTCTATCCCGCGTCCCAGTCCTCCCCGGAGGCTGCCGAACCGCGCTTCTCCGGCCAGCAGAACCGGAGTAGTGGACCGGTGGCGAGCCTGCGCCGCGGTTGGCGTACCCGCCGCCCCGACCCGGAGCCCACGCCGGCCGCGCCGACGCCCGCCGCGCCCACCCCGTCGTTCGACGGGTTCGCCGCCGCCCAGCCCGGCCCCCGCACCGGCATCGACACCGCCGAACACCCCCGGGCTACCGCGCCCACGCAGCGCACGCCGCTGGTCCCCGACGCGATCATCCCGCCGGCCGCACCGAAGACCGGCCGGGACTCCGAATACGTCAACTGGGTGAACGGCCTGGGCAGCAACTGAAGACTCGCTGAACGCCGGTGGAATGACCGGACCGGGAGGTACCGCGCAGCCGCACGGCCGATGACGATGATCGATGTCCGGGTCTTCCCCCTCGATGGCATCGGAGTCCGATCATGCTGTCCCGAATCGGCCGGCTTCTCTCCGGCTTGGCCCTGGTATTCGCCCTCTCCGGCACCGCGCTGGTCGCCCCAGCGGTGGTGGCGCCCACGCACACCGACGCGGCACAGGCCGCCGTCCACAACAGCTGCACCATCAGCCGTTGTGCCGCGGCCCGCACCGCCTACAACGGCTGGGCCTCGCTCGGCTGGCCGACCAGCGCCGGTTGGTACGCCTGGCCGTACGGCAACTACAACTACACCGGCGGCCGTTTCTACAACCGCGAGGGTCAGCTGCCGTCGGCCACCTACGGCGAGTACGACGTCTACTCCCGCAATCGGGGCGCGGCCCGCGACGCGTACCGGATCGTGGTCAATCGCAGCACCCGGGTCGCCTACTTCACGCCTGATCACTACGTGACCTTCTACCGGCTCTGAGGAACGCGGCGGCCGTCGACAGACGGCCGCCGCGCCATCAGGACAGCGTGATCAGGCGCTCGGCGTCACCGGCAGGTAGACCCGCCCGCCCGCGTCCACGAACTCGGAAGACTTGGCCTTCATCCCCGCCGCCCGCAGTTCATGGCTGATCTTCATGGAGCAGAACTTCGGCCCGCACATCGAGCAGAAGTGCGCCGTCTTGGCCGGCGCCGCCGGCAGCGTCTCATCGTGGTACGACCGCGCGGTCTCCGGGTCGAGCGCCAGCTCGAACTGGTCCTCCCAGCGGAAGTCGAACCGCGCCCGCGACAGCGCGTCGTCCCACTCCTGTGCGCCCGGGTGCCCCTTGGCCAGGTCGGCCGCGTGCGCCGCGATCTTGTACGCGATCATCCCGGCCTTGACGTCCTCCTTGTTCGGCAGGCCGAGATGCTCCTTCGGCGTCACGTAGCAGAGCATCGCCGTGCCGAACCAGCCGATCATCGCCGCCCCGATCGCCGACGTGATGTGGTCGTAGGCCGGCGCGATGTCGGTGGCCAGCGGCCCCAGGGTGTAGAACGGCGCACCGCCGCACAGCTCGACCTGGAGATCCACGTTCTCCTTGATCTTGTGCATCGGGACGTGCCCCGGCCCTTCGACCATGACCTGAACGTCGTACTCCCACGCGATGTGTGTCAGCTCACCCAACGTACGCAGCTCGGCGAACTGCGCCTCGTCGTTGGCGTCCGCGATCGAACCCGGCCGCAGCCCGTCACCGAGCGAGAACGTGATGTCGTACTCCCGGAAGATCTCGCACAGCTCCCGGAAGTGGGTGTAGAGGAAGTTCTCCCGGTGCTCGGCAAGACACCAGGCCGCCATGATCGACCCACCGCGCGAGACGATCCCGGTGACCCGCTCGGCAGCGAGCGGGACATAGGCGAGCAGCACCCCGGCGTGGATCGTCATGTAGTCGACGCCCTGCTCGGCCTGTTCGATGACGGTCTCCCGGAACAGCTCCCAGGTCAGCTTGAGCGGGTCACCGTTGACCTTCTCCAGGGCCTGGTAGATCGGCACCGTTCCGATCGGCACCGGCGAGTTCCGGACGATCGCCTCCCGGGTCTCGTGGATCCGCGGACCGGTCGACAGGTCCATCACGGTGTCCGCACCCCATCGGGTCGCCCAGGTCAGCTTCTCCACCTCTTCGGCGACCGACGAGGTGACCGCCGACGTGCCGATGTTCGCGTTGACCTTCACCAGGAACTTCGACCCGATAATCATCGGCTCGGACTCCGGGTGGTTCACGTTGGCCGGCAGCACGGCCCGCCCCGCCGCGATCTCGTCGCGGACGAGCGAGGCGGGGACGCCCTCCCGGGCGGCGACGAACTCCATCTCGGGGGTGATGATCCCGGCCCGCGCCGAGGCGAGCTGGGTCCGCCCGGTCCGCCACGGTTTCCGGATCTCCGGTAGCCCGACCGAGGGATCGCTGCCGGGACCGGACGTGTCGTAGAGCCGCACCGGCGGGTTGTCGCCGGTCAGCACCACCTCGGTGAACGGCACCCGGATGTCCGGACGGGGTCCTTCCACGTAGACCTTGCGCCTCACGATACCTCCCCAAACTAGGATAAAACCGGCGACGAACGGCCGCGAAGAACCGCCCCGCCGGGGCTCAGAAGGTCAGGCGGACCAGCCGAAGTGGTCCAGCGGACCGGGCCCCTGCCCCAACTTCCAGGTGCTGCCGCCGCGCAGCCCGCGCCGGACGTAGTCCTTGGCCGCGGCGACCGCCGCCGGCACCGGATCGCCCGCGGCCAGGCGTACCGCGATCGCCGACGAGAACGTGCAGCCGGAACCGTGGTTGTTCACCGTCGGTACCGGCTCGCCCGGCAGCAGAGTGGTCTCTCCGTCGAGATGCAGAACATCGAGCGCCAGCTCACTCCCGGTCACCACGACCGCGCGCGGCCCCAGCGCCGCGAGCTCGGCTGCCGCCGAGATCATTTCCTCGGCCGTCTCGACCGGCCTGCCCAGGAGGGCGCCGGCTTCATGCCGGTTCGGTGTCAAGACGCAGGGGTACGCGCTGAGCACGCCAACCACCGCGACCTCTCCGAGACGGCTCCCGGCGGTGGCCACCAGAACCGGGTCGACGACCAGGTTGGGCAGCGCGTCCGCCCGCTCGGCGATCACCTTCGCCACGTCCGGATCCGAGATCATCCCGATCTTCACGGCCGCCACCGGCAGGTCGGACAGCACCGCGTCGAGCTGCGCCGCCACGATCTCGGCCGGCACCGGATGGATCGCGGTCACACCGAGCGTGTTCTGCGCCGTGATCGCGGTGATCACCGAGGTCCCGAAGGCGCCCAGCGCCGCGAACGTCTTCAGATCCGCCTGGATCCCGGCACCACCACCGGAATCCGACCCCGCGATCGTCAACACCACCGGCGGATTCATCGCACACTCCCCTCCACTCGCACCCGGGCCGGTTGCGGATCAGCCGAACGATCGGCCCGGCCACCGGCGAACGCGGCCGCCAGCTCCCGCGCCATTCCCTCCGGATCCGCGGCTCGCATCACCGCACCCATCACCGCGATCCCGGCGGCGCCGGCACCCGCACACGAGGCGGCTCGCGATGCCGAGTCGACGCCGCCGAGGGCGAGCCAGGGCACGGGCGCGCGCGTCTCGGCGGCCCCCGTGACCCCGAGAGCCGGCCCGTACCCCGGCTTGGAACTGGTCGGGAAGATCGGCGACAACGTCACGTAGTCCACTCCCGACACCTCCTCGACGCCGTGCCACGAACGCCCCACCAGCGGGATCCCGGCCGGCAGCGGATCGGCGGCGGCGAGGTGCACGGCGGTGCCGCCCAGCGGATCGGGTCCGGCCACGATCAGCCGCCCCGGCGGAAGGAGTGACCTCAGCCGCTGGGCGAGGGCGGCGCGTTCCGCGTACGGAAGATCGCGCTCTCGCAGAATGATCCATGCGGCGCCGCCGCGAACCGCCTGCTGGACCACCTCGTCCAGTGGCCCGGCGGCGGACCGCCGATCGGTGAGCACGACGAGCCCGGCCGGCGTCACCACACCGGGATCCCTTCGTCCGGTGTGGACGCCATGGCGTGGAAGCGGCGCGGGATGCGCCCCGCGGCGCGGGCCAGTCGGCCGGCGGCCACCGCGTGCCGCATCGCGGCGGCCATCGCCGCCGGGTCCTCGGCCCGGGTGATCGCGCTGGCGATCAGCACCGCGTCACAGCCGAGTTCCATGGCGAGCGCCGCGTCCGAGGCGGTACCGATGCCGGCGTCGAGGACCACCGGTACGTCCACGTTCTGCCGGATCAGCTCGATGTGGTGCGGGTTGGAGATGCCCAGCCCGGACCCGATCGGCGAGCCGGCCGGCATCACCGCGGCGCATCCCGCGTCGGCCAGGCGGCGGGCCAGGATCGGGTCGTCCGTCGTGTACGGCAGGACCGTGAACCCGTCCGCCACCAGCATCTCCGCGGCCCGCAGCAGCTCCACGCCGTCCGGCAGCAGGGTCCGCTCGTCGCCGATCACCTCGAGCTTGATCAGGTCGGTCTCGAACGCCTCCCGGGCCATCAACGCGGTCTTCACCGCGTCCCCGGCCGTGTAGCAGCCCGCGGTGTTCGGCAGCACCCGTACGCCGAGCCGCTCCAGCATCGGCAGCAGCCCCGGTCCGGCCGCCTCGACCCGCCGCAACGCCACCGTGACCAGCGTCGTCTCGGACGCCCGGATGGCCTCCTCCAGAGCGGCGAGGCTGTTCGCGCCGCCGGTCCCGAGGATCAGGCCGTTCTCCGGCAGGAACATCGTCAACCTCCCTGGGCCGCGGTGAGCACTTCCACCTTGTCGCCGTCGGCCAGGTCCACCTCGCCCCACGTCGAGCGGGGCACCACGGTTCCGTTCACCGCGACCGCCACGCCGCGCTGGGCCGCGATGAGCTCGGCGACCAGGGTCGCGACCGAGCACGTGTCGGGCCGGCTCTCCGTCCGGCCGTTGATCGTCAGGCGCATCCGAACCTCCTGGGGGCGAAGTCGTCCAGCACATTGCCGGCCGACCCGGTGAGGACCAGGTCGGCGATGAGTCGCGCGGTGATCGGCGCGAGCAGAACGCCGTTGCGGTGATGGCCGGCGGCCACCACGGTGCGGCGGGTGTGGTCCAGGTATCCGAGGATCGGCGCGTTGTCCGGGGTACCGGGCCGGTGTCCCACGGTGACCTCGGTGATCTCGTGTTCGGCCAGTCCGGGCACCAGGTCGAGGGCGGCCCGTAGCAGGTCGTGCACGCCGCCGACGGTGATCGCCCGGTCGCTCCGCTCCTCCTGGGTGGCGCCGACCACGACCTCACCGTCCGCACGCGGGACCAGATAGACGGCCCTGCCGTCAGCGATCCCGTGTATCACGTGCCGGATCAGTCCGGGTTCGCCGCGCAGCCGCAGCACCTGGCCCTTCACCGGCCGGATCGGCAGTCCGGTGAGCGCGGCCGTGCCGCATCCGGCCGCGACCACGGTGATGTCGGCGTCCACATCAGAGAGCGAATCGATCCGTTTCGGCACGATGCGACCGGCCAGCGAGGTTCGCAGCGCGGCGACCACCTTGCGGGGATCGACCTGCCGCTCGGCCGGCGCGTACACCCCGGCCCGGACCCGCGGCGACAGCGCCGGTTCCCGGTCCCGCAGTTGCGAGCCGGGCAGCGGGGTGAGCTTCTGGTGCTTCCACTCCCGCACCGAGTCGGCGACATCGTCGGCCGTGAGCGCGACGCCGAGAGTCCCGGCATCGTCGTAGCCGACGTCACCGAGTGCCGCCGCATACCAGGGCCACAATTCGTTCGACGCCTCCAGCAGCCGCGTGAGGTGCGGATACTCGAAGGCCGACTCGCCACCGGGCGCGAGCATCCCGGCCGCCACGTGCCAGGCCCCGTCGCGGCCGTCCGGCTCCGGGTCGAAGACGGTCACGTCCGCGCCCCGGCCCGCCAGCTCGGCCGCCACGGCGAGCCCGATGATCCCGCCCCCGACCACAGCGACGCGCGGACCGCCATCGCCGCTCATGGCAGCGCCGCCAGGAACTCCGCAACCGCTCCCTTCGGGTCCACCGCGAAGGCGGCGACCGCCGCGACACCGTGCACCGCGAGCAGCGGCACCCGTTCCGCGGTGATGCCACCGATCGCCAGGACCGGCGTGCCCGGAACCGCCTCGGCCACGGCCGCGATCGCGGCCGGCCCGAGCGGCGGTGGCAGCCCGTCCTTCGTGGTTGTCTGGAACGCCGGACCGACCCCGAGGTAACTGGCGCCGTCAGCGACCGCCGCGCGCGCCGCAGCCGGGGTCCGGCAGGTGGCTCCGACGATCACACGCGGCCCGAGCACCCGGCGGGCGGCCGCCACCGGTAGGTCGTCGGCGCCCAGGTGGACCCCGTCCGCACCGGCCGCCAGCGCGACGCCGACCCGGTCGTTGACCAGCACCATCGTCCCGGCCGACCGGCAGACGCCGACCGCCGCGACGGTCAGCGCATAGGCCTGCGCGTCATTGCTCTTCACTCTGATCTGGACGGCGACGTCATCCAGGCCGGCGACACCGCGAACCACGTCGATCGAGTCGGTTATGACGTGGATCCGAGGGAAAGACCTGTGCATGAAGCACTCCTCCCTGCGCCGGCATTACCCGGATCAGGTTCGACGGTCGGGGGCCGCATCAGCCCCCCTCTCAGCCCGGTGCCCGGGCTCCCGTGGGGTTTGTTGTAACCGGACCCTAACCGGTCCGTGACGAGAAAAGCTAGCGAACGTCCCAGACCGGTTCGGGCGTCTCCACGACCTCGCCGTCGCTCCTGAACAGCACGAAGCGGTCGAAGGACCGGGTGAACCAGCGGTCGTGGGTGACGGCTATCACCGTGCCGTCGAACGCCTTCAACCCCTCTTCGAGCGCCTCGGCCGAGGCCAGGTCCAGGTTGTCGGTCGGCTCGTCGAGCAGCAGCACCGTCGCACCGGATAGCTCCAGGAGCAGCACCAGGAACCGGGCCTGCTGTCCACCGGAGAGGGTCCCGAACCGCTGATCGCCCTGGGCGGCAAGCTCGTACCGGTTCAACGCCTTCATGGCGCCGGCCCGGTCCATTCCGGACCGGTGCTCGTCGCCGCGCCACAGGATCTCGACCAGGGTCTTCTGCATCAGTTCCGGCCGGTCGTGGGTCTGCGAGAAGTGCCCGGGGCGGACCCGGGCGCCGAGCCGGGCCCGGCCCTCGTGCGCCACATGCGCCAGCGGGGCGCCGTCGACCGGTTTGTGCTCCAGGTCCGGCTCGCTGCCGCCGGCCGCGAGCAGCCGCAGGAAGTGCGACTTGCCGGTGCCGTTGGCGCCCAGCACGGCCACCCGGTCGCCGTACCAGATCTCCAGGTCGAACGGGAATGTCAGGTTCTCCAGCTCGAGGCCCTCACACATCACCGCCCGCTTACCGGTACGCCCGCCGCGCAGATTCATCCGCACCGCCTGATCCTTCGGCGGCAGCGGCGGCGGCCCGGCCTCCTCGAACTTGCGCAACCGGGTCTGCGCCGCCTGATACCGCGAGGCCAGGCCGTCGTTGTAGGCGGCCTTGTTCTTCAGCGTGAAGACGAGTTCCTTGAGCTTCTCGTGCTCCTCGTCCCAGCGGCGCCGGTTCTCCTCCATCCGGTCGTGCCGATGCCCCCGCGCCTCATGCCACGACGCGAAGCCACCCGGATGCGTCCACGCGCTGCCGCCCTCCACCGCGACCACCCGGTCCGCGGTCTGCGCGAGCAGCTCCCGATCGTGCGACACGTAGAGCACCGACTTCGACGACTCCCGCAGCCGTTGCTCCAGCCAGCGTTTGGCCGGCACGTCCAGGAAGTTGTCCGGCTCGTCGAGGAGCAGCACCTCGTCGGTGCCGCGGAGCAGCAGGTCCAGCGCGAACCGCTTCTGCTCACCGCCGGAGAGCGTACGCACGACCCGGCTCTTCGCCTCCTCCCACGGCTTGCCGAGGATCGAGACGGTCACCGTGTCGAAGAGCACCTCCGCCTCGTACCCGCCCGTCTCGCCCCAGTGGGCAAGCGCGTTCGCGTACGCGATCTGGGTCTTCTCGGTCTCGTCCAGGGCCGCGGCCGCCGCGCGCAGTCGCTCGCCTGCCCCGCGGAGCGTGGGCGCGACCAGGGACAAAGCAAGATCCTCAAGGGTACGGTCGTCGCCGATCATCCCGATGAACTGCCGCATGACGCCGAGCCCACCGGATCGCGCCACGGTTCCCACCTGGGTCGGGATGTCCCCCGCCACCATCCGCATCAGCGTGGTCTTGCCGGCCCCGTTCGGCCCGACGAGCGCCACCTTGGCCCCCTCGCCGACCCGGAACGACACGTCGGCGAAGAGCTCCCGGCCGTCCGGGAGCACGAAGCCGGCACCGGCGACATCCACGTAACCCATGCCGGCATCCTCCCCGCCGGCCGCGCCCTAGTCAGCCGATTTTCGGGTGACCCGGAGCACCCGGAACCCCTTCTGACTGGCGGTACGCGTCACCGTCCAGCCGAGACCCTCAAGCCATGTGTGCAGCGAGTCACCACCGAGATTCCGGTTGATCACCAGCCACGCGGTTCCGCCCGGCGCCAGCCGCGGCAGCCAGCGCTCCATCAACGCGCGCAGTTCGGTCTTGCCGACGTGGGTGGGCGGGTTGCTCCAGATCTCCGTGAAGGTCACGTGGTCCGGCACCTCGTCCGGCGCGGCGACCCGGATCCGATCGCTCAGGCCGAGCGTGGCGGCGTTCTCCGCGGTCAGCTCCCGGGCGCGGGAGTTCACGTCGACGGCGTAGACCGTGGTCTTCGGCGCCTCGCTCGCCAGCACGCAGGCGATCGGCCCATATCCGCAGCCGAGGTCGAGCAGGGTGCCCTCGGCGTCGGCGCCGGGCAGGCCGCCCTTGCGCAGGAGCACGGCCGTACCCGGGTCCAGGCGCCCGGCCGAGAACACCCCGGACGCCACGGCCAGCCGGTAGTCCCGGCCGGCGACGCTGAACTCAATCTCGCCGCGCCGGAACGGCGTGTCCGGCTCGGCGGTGAAGTAATGGTCGGCGGTCACCCGGCAAGTCTCCCGCCGCCGGGTGACGGGTCACCCGGCGGGGTGCCGGACAAGCTGTGCGTTAATAGATCAGCGTGCGCGCCTAGCTTGGGCCCATGCGGTACGCCACCCCAACGCGCTCCGCCCACCGCGCCACCCCGGCCGGCGGCCTCGCCCTGCTGGTGAGGCCTCCGGGTCCCATCGGTCAGCATCGCTACCACGCAGGGGTCCGGACCCGTCCGCAACGGCACGCCCGGCGAGACCCCACCAAGACCGCCCACCTGCTCACCCGAGGCCTGGCCGGCCTCATCGTGCTCGGCATCTGCGTGATGCTGGGTGTGCTCATCGTCGCCGACGAACGCCGCGGGTCTCTCGCCGCGGCCGACACCGGGCCGCTGACCGCGGCCGACGTCTTCCCCGCCGGCTCCGCGGCCTTCCAGGTGAAACGCACCGACCTCTCGGCCGACTGCACGGTCGCGGCCACCGGGACCTTGCGCCCGACATTGCAGCGGTACGGGTGCTCGCAGGCGATTCGCGCCGCCCTGGCGGTCCCCTACGCCGACTTCCGGATCACCGCCGGCGTCCTGAGCCTGTCCGACACGACGGGTGCCGTGGCCGTCGCGGACCTGCTCCGGTCCCTGGTCGAGTCGGGCGACGGCGGATTCGCCGGGATGGCCGGGGAGGAGACCGGCGCGGGCGCTCCGGTCGGCTGGCGTACCCGCGGCCACTACCTGATGTACTGCGTGATCACCGGTCCGGGCGGCGAACTGGTGCCCGGCGACGACCCGCGGGTCCAGCGCATCACCCAGGATCTGCTGGACACCCACTTCGGCGGGTCGGTCCTGGCGCACCGCGCCGGCTGAGGCGCTGGTCAGGCTCGCAGGCGTCGGGTGGCCTCGGCCCGGACGGCGTACTCGGTCTCCTCGGGATAGCCGACCGCGACCAGCGTGAGCCCGTGCGCCGGGGCGACCGTCACCTCGCTGGAGCGTTCCCGCATCGTCAGCAGCCGGGCCGGCCAGTCCGGCTGCCGGCGCCCGTCGCCGACCGTCAGCATCGCGCCCACCAGGCTGCGGACCATAGCCTGGCAGAAGGCGTCCGCCTGAACGGTGGCGACGCAGATCCGGTCCGGGTCGCGACGCCAGTCCAGCCGGGTGATCGCCCGGATCGTGGTGGCGTGCTCCTTGCGCTTGCAGAACGCGGCGAAGTCGTGCTCCCCGACCAGCCCGGCCGCGGCGGCGTTCAGCCGGTCCAGGTCGAGCGGGCGCAGCCAGCCGAGGGTGTCGTGGCGGCGCAGCGGTTCCGGCCCCCACGGGTCGTCCGAGACGCGGTATTCGTATCGGCGGAAGGTCGCCGAGAACCGGGCGTCGAAGGTGGCGGGCACCACAGTTACGGCGCGGACGCGCGCGTCCGGCGGCATCAGCGCCGCGAGGCGGCGCAGCAGCGATCCTTCGAGCTCGGCGTAACGCTCGGCGGGTAACTCGATGTGGCAGACCTGACCGGTCGCATGCACCCCGGCATCGGTACGCCCGGCCACGGTCAAGCCCAGCGGCGTCTCAGCGCCGACGAGCCGGCCGAGTGCCTCGGTCAGAACCCCGGCGACCGTACGCCGAGCGGGCTGTGCCGCCCAGCCCGAGAAGTCGGCGCCGTCATACGACACGTCCAGTCGTAGCCGGATCGAATCGGTCATCCCGCAGCGTGCTCCTCGGCCTCGGCCACGTTGCCGGCCGTCCCGGAAATCCGGGGACTCTGCCGAACCCGTACCTCAAATGATTTTGATCTTGGAAAGCCGGCACCGCGGCAAAGCCCGCGCCGCAAAGGAAAGGCCCGGCACCTCCGAGGAGGATGCCGGGCCGAACCTAGCTGAATCAGGCCTTGGCGGTGGCGTCGTCGTCGCCCTCGGCCTGGTCACCCTCGGCGCCCTTGTCACCGGAGGCGCTCACCGGCGCCTCGGAGTCCTGGTCCACGTCCTCGGTGTCGGCGGCCTTCGGCGCCTCGTCCTCGGGGGCCAGCGCCTCGACCTTGGCCTGCTGCGCGGCGGCCTTGCGGGCCTCCTTCGACGGGCCGGTGGTGGCCGCGACCTGCAGCTCCTCGACCAGCTCGATGACGGCCATCGGAGCGGCGTCACCCTTGCGCGGGCCGATCTTGGTGATCCGGGTGTAACCGCCGGGGCGGTTGCTGTACCGCGGAGCGATCTGCTCGAACAGGGCGTACACGACGTCCTTGTCCTTCACGACGGTCAGGACGCGACGACGGGCGTGCAGGTCACCGCGCTTGGCCTTCGTGACGAGCTGCTCAGCCAGCGGGCGCAGCCGCCTGGCCTTCGACTCGGTGGTCTTGATCTTCCCGTGCCGGAAGAGCTCGGTGGCCAGGTTGGCCAGGATGAGCTTCTCGTGTGCCGGGCTGCCGCCGAGGCGGGCACCCTTGGTGGGCGTGGGCATTTTCGGATGCTCCTTGGTTATCGCGCGGCAGCCGAGCTTACAGCTGCTCGGTCTCGCGGTAGTCGTCGGTGTCGTAGTCCACGTCGCCGAACGAGTCCACGACGTGCGCCGGGTCGAAGGACGGCGCGCTGTCCTTCAGACCGAGGCCCATTCCGGCGAGCTTCATCTTGACCTCGTCGATCGACTTCTGGCCGAAGTTCCGGATGTCCAGAAGGTCAGCCTCCGTACGCCCTATCAACTCGCCCACGCTATTGATGCCCTCGCGCTTGAGGCAGTTGTACGACCGGACGGTGAGGTCCAGCTCCTCGATCGGAAGGGCCAGGTCGGCAGCGAGCTGCGCGTCCTGCGGCGACGGGCCGATGTCGATGCCCTCGGCGGTCTCGTCCAGCTCCCGGCAGAGCCCGAAGAGCTCGACCAGGGTGGAACCAGCCGACGCGAGCGCGGTCCGCGGCGAGATGGACGCCTTCGACTCGACGTCGATGATCAGACGGTCGAAGTCGGTGCGCTGCTCGACACGGGTCGCCTCGACCCGGTAGGTGACCTTCAGAACCGGCGAGTAGATCGAGTCGACCGGGATCCGGCCGATCTCCGCGCCCGCGTTCTTGTTCTGCGCGGCCGTGACGTAGCCACGACCCCGCTCGACGGTCAGCTCCATGTCGAGCCGGCCCTTGCTGTTCAGCGTCGCCAGCTTCAGATCCGGGTTGTGCACCGAGACACCGGCCGGCGGCTGGATGTCTCCGGCGGTCACGTCGCCCGGGCCCTGCTTGCGCAGGTACATGCTGACCGGCTCGTCGTGCTCCGAGCTGACGGTCAGTTCCTTGACGTTCATGACCAGCTCGACCACGTCCTCCTTGACACCGGGGATCGTGGTGAACTCGTGCAGCACGCCGTCGATCTTGATGCTGGTCACCGCCGCGCCCGGGATGGACGAGAGCAGGGTCCGGCGAAGCGAGTTACCGAGGGTGTAGCCGAAGCCCGGCTCCAGGGGCTCGATGGTGAACCGGGAGCGGGTCTCGCTGAGCGACTCCTCCGAGAGGGTCGGCCGCTGGCTGATGAGCACGCTGTTCTTCTTTCTGTCAGGCCAACCGCTATTTGATGGCCGTCGGGTTTGCCCGGCGCCTTTTCCAAAGCGCCGGGCAACTTGCTACTTCGAGTAGAGCTCGACGATCAGCTGCTCCTGGACCTGCGTGTCGATGACAGCGCGGGCCGGGAGCGAGTGGATCAGGATCTTCATCTCGCTCGGGATGGGCTCGAGCCACGCCGGCACCGGCCGGGAACCGGCCTGGGCCTGCGCGACGACGAAGGGCGTGAGCTCCTTCGACTTCTCGCGGAGCGTGACGATGTCGTGCTCCTTCACCCGGTACGACGGGATGTCGACCTTGGTGCCGTTGACCAGGAAGTGGCCGTGCTTGACCAGCTGCCGGGCGGCGTCCCGGGAAGCGGCGTAGCCGGCCCGGTAGACCACGTTGTCGAGACGCGACTCGAGGATCTGCAGCAGCACCTCACCGGTCTTGCCGGGCTTGGTGACAGCCTCCTCGTAGTAACCGCGGAACTGCTTCTCGAGCACGCCGTAGACGCGGCGGGCCTTCTGCTTCTCGCGGTGCTGGAGCAGGTACTCGGTCTCCTTGGTCCGACCGCGGCCGTGCTGGCCGGGCGGGAAGGGACGCGACTCGAACGGGCACTTCGGCCCGTCGCACTTGCTGCCCTTCAGGAAGAGCTTCATCTTTTCGCGGCGGCAGCGCTTGCAGTCCGCACCTGTGTAACGAGCCATCTCTAGATCTCCCTCAGACCCGGCGACGCTTCGGCGGACGGCAACCGTTGTGCGGCTGCGGCGTGACGTCGGAGATCTGCCCGACCTCGAGGCCGGCGGCCTGCAGCGAACGAATGGCGGTCTCCCGGCCGGAGCCCGGACCCTTCACGAAAACGTCGACCTTGCGCATGCCGTGCTCCATGGCACGACGGGCGGCCGCCTCGGCAGCGAGCTGCGCGGCGAACGGGGTCGACTTGCGGGAGCCCTTGAAGCCGACCTGGCCGGACGAGGCCCAGGAGATCACAGCACCGGTCGGGTCGGTGATCGACACGATGGTGTTGTTGAAGGTGCTCTTGATGTGCGCCTGCCCGTGGGCGACGTTCTTGCGTTCCTTGCGCCGGACCTTCTTTACGGCGGCCCCAGCGCGTGCCTTCGGTGGCATAAGTCAGTGCGCTCCTATTACTTCCGACCGGGCTTCTTCTTACCGGCGACCGTGCGCTTCGGGCCCTTGCGGGTACGAGCGTTGGTCCGGGTCCGCTGTCCACGCACGGGCAGGCCCTTGCGGTGGCGGATACCGGCGTAGCAACCGATCTCAACCTTGCGGCGGATGTCCGCAGCGACCTCGCGGCGCAGGTCGCCCTCAACCTTGAAGTTGGCCTCGATGTAGTTCCGGAGCTGAACCAGCTCCTCTTCACTGAGGTCCTTGGCGCGCTTGTTCAGGTCAATCGCGGTAGCAGTCAGTGCCTCGACGGCACGGGTGCGACCGATGCCGAAGATGTAGGTGAGCGCGATCTCCATCCGCTTTTCGCGGGGAAGATCCACGCCGACGAGTCGAGCCATAAGTGGGCGTACTCCTCAGGTGTCTCACGGAGGTCTGTGCCAGTCCCATCCCGCCTGCCCGGGCGGGCCCCGGCCTCCGACCGGGGGTATGGCCGCTCATGCGAATGCTTCGCGGCTGGGACGAGCTTGTTCGGTGGTGCGGATCCTGCGTCGAGGCTGTGTCAGCCCTGGCGCTGCTTGTGGCGCGGGTCGGTGCTGCAGATGACCATGACCCGGCCGTGCCGCCGGATGACCCGGCAGTTGTTGCAGATCCGCTTGACGCTCGGCTTGACCTTCACGGTTTGCCTTAACTCTCAGTCAGACGGGATGTGGAAACCCGCGACCCCTGGTGACTACTTGTAGCGGTAGACGATGCGCCCACGGGTCAGGTCGTACGGCGAGAGCTCGACGACGACCCTGTCCTCGGGAAGGATGCGGATGTAGTGCTGCCGCATCTTGCCGGAGATGTGTGCCAGGACCTTGTGACCATTAGCGAGCTCAACGCGGAACATTGCGTTCGGCAGGGGCTCGATCACTCGGCCTTCGATCTCGATGGCTCCGTCTTTCTTTGGCATGTCCTCCGCTACCTGACATCGGGTTCGTGGGGCAGGCTTCGCAACGTCTTACCCGAGCTGAAAATCAGCTCGGACCAGCCGCGGCTCCCCCGGTCCTCGAAGCGCTTGAGGACATGAAGGAGTGGACGCTGCGCGCCAGCAAGCCAGTCTACGCGCCCGCCACAGCGACGCCAAACCGAGGGTTCCGTAACCCGGAGTCGGGCGTGTCTGTGGCCGACATATCAGACGATATCGCCTTACTGGTGGCGCTTGCCCTTGTCCGAGAAGTGCGCCAACAGCGCAATGACCACCGGGATCAGCACCCAGGCCGGCCAGAAGTAGTGAGCCTCACCAGAGGTCCAGCTGGTGATCGCCCAGATCAGGGTGCAGAGCAGGAACGCGCCGAACGCCGGCGCCACACCCGGCCGGCCGCCGCGGGACACCGCGTGCGGCTGCTGCACCGGAGTCGGCGGGTGATGCGGCTGCACCTGGGCCCGCTGCACCGGGATCGTGCCGGGCAGGTCGTCGAGCAGGCCGTCCAGGTCCCCGTACGTCCTGGCCGCGTACGCCTTCTGGACCCGTTCGTCGTACTCGTTCAGGTCCAGACGGCCCTCGTTCAGCGCGATCTTCAGCTTGTCCGCGACGTCCTGTCGGTCACTGTCGCCGGCGCGCATGCCTTCGTGCCCCATGCGTCCCAGCATGGCAGCCACGCACCATCAGAGGCTACGGCTGGCGTGCCGTGACCAGATCGCCGAGCCGGGCCCGGCCGCCGTCCGGTGCGGTGGTCACCCACACCCCGTCGTCCAGCAGCGCCATGGTGTGCTCCACGTGGGCGGCCCGGGAGCCGTCCCGGGTCACCACGGTCCACCCGTCATCGAGCTCCACCGTCCGCGGCGAGCCCATGGTGATCATCGGCTCGATGGCGAGCGCCATGCCGGGGACCACCTTCACACCGCGGCCCGGCTTCCCGTGGTTCAGCACGTGCGGGTCCTGGTGCATCTCGGTACCGATGCCGTGGCCGCCGTAGCCGTCCACGATCCCGTACCGGCCGCCCTTGCGGATCACCTTCTCGATGTTGAACGAGATGTCGGTGAGCCGGCCCCGGCCGTTGGCCGCCCCGCGTGCGGCGGCGGCGATCCCGGCCCACATGGCGTCCTCGGCGATCTCGGCCATGCGCAGCAGCGCCGGGTCGGTCTCACCCACGCCCACGGTGATCGCCGAGTCGCCGTGCCAGCCGTCCAGGATCGCGCCGCAGTCCAGCGAGATCAGGTCGCCCTCGCGCAGAATCTGCTCGGTGCTCGGGATGCCGTGCACCACCTGCTCGTTCACCGAGGCGCAGATCGAGGCCGGGAAGCCGTGGTAGCCCTTGAACGAGGGCACCGCACCGGCGTCCCGGATCACCTTCTCCGCGATCGCGTCCAGGTCCGCGGTCGACACACCGGGCGCCACCGCGTCCCGCATCGCGTCGAGTGCGGCCGCCACCACCAGCCCGGCGGCTCGCATCTTGTCGATCTGTTCCGGTGTCTTGATCTGGATGTCCTGCTGACGAGCCATTTCAGCCGCCGTAGGACCGCAGAGCGTCGATCGCGCGCACCGTGACGTCCTCCACCGGGCCGGTCGCGTCGATGCCCACCAGCTTGCCCTGAGCGCCGTAGAAGTCGACAAGCGGCGCGGTCTTGTCCGCGTACTCGACGAGCCGGTTCGCGATGGTCTCGGCCTTGTCGTCGTCCCGCTGGAACAGGTCACTGCCGCAGCGGTCGCAGATGTTCTCTTTGCTGGTCGGATCGAACTCGACGTGCCAGATCTTGCCGCAACCGCGGCAGGTCCGGCGGCCGGAGAGCCGCCGGATCACCTCGTCGTCGTCGACCACCAGCTCCATCACGAGGTCCAACGCGGTGCCCAGGTCGGCCAGGAGCTTGTCCAGCGCCGAAGCCTGCGGCACGGTACGCGGGAACCCGTCGAGCAGGAAACCATCGCTGGCGTCCGGCTCGGCGAGCCGGTCGCGCACCATGTTGATGGTCACCTCGTCCGGTACGAGCTGCCCGGCGTCCATGTACCGCTTGGCTTCGACACCGAGCGGCGTGCCCTGCGAGACGTTGGCCCGGAAGATGTCCCCGGTCGAGATCTTCGGTACGGCCAGGTGGGCGGCGATGAACTCAGCCTGGGTCCCCTTGCCGGCCCCCGGAGGGCCCACCAGTACCAGCCGCACCTACATCTCCTCGCTTCGGTCACGAGAAACCACGCCCACCGTCGACGCCAGAGCCCTCCGGCCCCGCGTACCCACTAGCGGAGGAACCCTTCGTAGTTCCGCTGCATGAGCTGGCTCTCGATCTGCTTCACCGTCTCCAGACCCACACCAACCATGATCAGCACGGCGACACCACCGAACGGGAAGTTCATGTACTGGTCCTGGTTGAGCCAGATGAAGAAGAAGTTCGGCAGAACCGAGATCAGAGCCAGGTACAGCGAACCCGGCAGGGTGATCCGGCTGAGGATGAAGTCCAGGTAGTCGGCGGTCGGCTTGCCCGGGCGGATACCCGGAACGAACCCACCGTACTTCTTCATGTTCTCCGCGACCTCGGTCGGGTTGAACGTGATCGACACGTAGAAGTACGTGAAGAAGATGATCAGCAGGAAGTACAGGCCGATGTAGATCGGGCTGGTCGGATCCACGAGGTTGTTCTGGATCCAGATCTGGTAGGACTTGAGGTTGTTCTGGTCGAAGAACTGCAGGTACAGCTGCGGCAGGTAGAGCAGCGAGGAACCGAAGATGACCGGTACGACACCCGCCTGGTTCACCTTCAGCGGGATGTAGGTGGACGTGCCGCCGTACATCCGCCGGCCGATCATCCGCTTCGCGTACTGCACCGGGATGCGGCGCTGTGCCTGCTCGATGAAGACGACCAGCGCGATGATGACCAGCACCAGGGCGATGACGAGCAGGAACTTGCCGGTGCCGCTCGACTCCTTGATGCTCCAGCCCTCGCCGGGGAGGCGGGCCGCGATCGAGGTGAAGATCAGGACGGACATGCCGTTGCCGACGCCACGGTCGGTGATCAGCTCGCCCAGCCACATGACCACGCCGGTGCCGGCGGTCATCGTCATCACCAGGACGGTCAGGGTCAGCCACATCGGCAGCCCGGTGTTCTCCGGGATGATCTGGTAGGCCGGGTTGTCCTGGTCGCACATGTTGCCGAAGAGCTGCCCGGTACGGGCCAGCGCGACGAACGCGGACGCCTGCAGAACGGCGAGGCCGAGCGTCAGGTACCGGGTGTACTGCGTGATCTTGGCCTGTCCGGACTGGCCCTCCTTGCGGAGCTGCTCCAGCCGGGGAATCACGACCGTCAGCAGCTGCAGGATGATCGACGCCGTGATGTACGGCATGATGCCCAGCGCGAAGACGGAGAGCTGAAGAAGCGCGCCACCGGAGAACAGGTTCAACAGGTTCAGTACGCCGTTGCCCGCTGACTCGGTGAGCTTCAGACAGTTCTGAACGTTCGAGTAGGACACACCCGGGCTCGGCAAGGTGGCACCGAGCCGGTAGATGCCAATAATCGCTACCGTGAAGAGTAGCTTCTTCCGCAGGTCAGGCGTCCGAAGCGCGCTCGAGAAGGCGGACAACAACTGATCCTCCTGCGTGGTCGCCACACTCTGGGTTGCGGTATCCCCGAAGTTCGGGCACACATCATTGGGCAGCCATATAGGCCGCCAGCGGAGCACTGTATCAGCAAGGCCGAGGGCGCAACCACCGGCATCGCACCGGCCGATGCCCCAGTACAACACAACTGTCCGGCTTCGTGGTTGAACCGTCTGCTTACGCCACGATCGGCAAGCCGCGCTCCACTGAGCCCGGTCACCCCGCGTCCGAGCCGGCTCCCACAATACGGTACGCGCGGACAGACCCCGGTCACTCGATGTCATTCGGCCGCTCGCGAACCCGGCGCGGGAGCCCGTGTACGGGCCACTGGCCGCCGCTGACTTCGCCCGGCCGGTGTACCCAGTCCGGGGCGGAATCGTGGCCTCACGCGGCGTACAGGGCCGTTTGCGTGTCCCCGTCCCGGTTTTCATCCGTCCGGCCGGTACGACGAAGGCCGCGGCCCCGGGATCACCCGGTGCCGCGGCCTTCGACCGCTTACGCCTTACAGCTCGGTGACAGAGCCACCAGCAGCCGCGATCTTCTCCTTGGCGGACTCGCTGAACGCGTGCGCCGAGATGGTCAGCGACACGCCGCCCAGCTCGCCGGAGCCCAGCACCTTGACCGGCTGGCCCTTGCGGACAGCGCCGGCCTCAGCCAGCTCCGCCGGGCCGACCTCGCCGCCGTTCGGGAACAGATCAGCGAGCCGGTCCAGGTTGACCACCTGGAAGACGACCTTGTTGCGGGGCTTGTTCCGCAGGCCCTTCATCTTCGGCAGGCGCATGTGGAGGGGCATCTGCCCACCCTCGAACGCCGCCGAGACGTTCTTGCGAGCCCCGGTGCCCTTGGTACCGCGACCGGCGGTCTTGCCCTTGGAGCCCTCACCGCGACCCACGCGGGTCTTCGCGGTCTTGGCGCCCGGCGCCGGGCGCAGGTGGTGGACCTTGATCGCCATTACTCGACCTCCTCGACAGTGACGAGGTGGTTCACGGCGAAGATCATGCCCCGAATCTCGGGACGGTCCTCCTTGACCACCACATCGTTGATCCGCTTCAAGCCGAGCGACCGCAGGGAGTCCCGCTGGTTCTGCTTACGGCCGATACCGGACCGGATCTGGGTGACCTTCAAGCGCGCCATCAGTGCACCGCCGCTTCCGCACGCGCCGCCAGCATGGCCGCCGGCGCCACGTCCTCGACCGGCAGGCCACGACGCTTCGCGACGTCCTCCGGCGACTCGAGGCCCTTCAGCGCGGCCACCGTCGCGTGCACGATGTTGATCGGGTTCGACGAGCCGAGGCTCTTCGACAGGATGTCGTGGATACCGGCGCACTCCAGCACGGCACGCACCGGGCCACCGGCGATGACACCGGTACCAGCGGAAGCCGGCTTGAGCAGGACGACACCCGCGGCAGCCTCGCCGGTGATCGGGTGCGGAATGGTCGCACCGATCCGCGGCACCTTGAAGAAGTGCTTCTTGGCCTCCTCGACGCCCTTGGCGATGGCCGCGGGCACCTCCTTGGCCTTTCCGTAGCCGATGCCGACGGTGCCGTCACCGTCGCCGACGATCACCAGGGCGGTGAAGCTGAAGCGACGACCACCCTTGACGACCTTGGCGACCCGGTTGATCGCGACAACCCGCTCGAGGTGCGGGGTCTTCTCGACGGGCGCGTTGCCGCGGCCGCCCTCACGGCGGTTGTCCCTGCGGTTGCCACCTTCGGTGTTACCGCCGGACCCGCCGCCTCGGCGCTGCTGACCAGGCATTGGTCAATCCCTCCTAGAACTCGAGTCCGGCTTCGCGGGCGGCGTCCGCAAGCGCGGCGATCCGGCCCGCGTACTTGTTGCCACCGCGGTCGAAGACCACCTTGGAAATGCCCGCGGTCTTGGCCCGCTCGGCGACCAGCGCACCGACCTTGCCGGCCAGAGCGCTCTTGTCGCCCTCGGTGCCCCGGATCGAGGCGTCCAGCGTGGAGGCCGAAGCCAGGGTGTGGCCCTTGAGATCGTCGATGATCTGCGCGGTGATGTGCCGCGTGGATCGGGTGACGACCAGGCGCGGACGCTCGGCCGTACCACGGACGTTCTTGCGGACCCGGAAGTGCCGACGCGCCTTGCCGACGGCACGCTTGGCGGCGACGCCGCCGCCGTTGCGGCGCTTGAGCAGCGTGGCGGTCACTTCTTACCTGCCTTTCCAGCCTTGCGGCGGATGACCTCGCCCTGGTACTTCACGCCCTTGCCCTTGTAGGGCTCCGGCGGGCGGATCTTGCGAATGTTCGCGGCGACCTCGCCGACCAGTTGCTTGTCGATACCGGTGACAGTGAACTGGGTCGGCCGCTCCACCGAGAAGGTGATGCCCGCCGGCGGCACGACGTTCACCGGGTGCGAGAAGCCGAGAGCGAACTCCAGGTCCTTGCCCTTCGCGGTGACGCGGTAGCCGGTGCCGTTGATCTCGAGCACCTTCTTGTAGCCCTCGGTCACGCCGATGATCATGTTGGCGACCAGGGTACGAGAGAGGCCGTGCAGTTCCTTGGCCCGGCGCTCGTCGTTGGGGCGGTTGACGACCAGTTCGCCACCGTCCTGCGAGACCGTGATCGGCTCAGCGACGGTGTGCGACAGTTCGCCCTTGGGGCCCTTGACCTTGACGGTCTGCCCCGTGATGGTGACGTCGACTCCGGCCGGGACCGGGATCGACTTACGTCCGATTCGCGACATGTCAAAGTCTCCAGTTACCAGACGAAGGCGAGGACTTCCCCGCCAACGCTCCGCTTGCGGGCCTGCTTGTCGGTCAGCAGTCCCTGGGACGTCGAAATGATCGCGACACCGAGGCCGCCGAGCACGCGAGGAAGCTCGTCGGACTTGGCGTAAACCCGCAGGCCCGGCTTCGACACGCGCTTGATGCCGGCGAGGCTGCGCTCGCGGTTCTGGCCGTACTTGAGCTCAACGACCAGACGCTTGCCGACCGCGCCCTCCTCGGGCTCCTCAGACGTCCACGAGGCGATGTAACCCTCAGCCTTGAGGACCTCGGCGATGTTCGCCTTGATCTTCGAGTAGGGCATCGTCACCTTGTCGTGGTACGCCTGGTTGGCGTTGCGCAGACGCGTCAGCATGTCTGCGATCGGGTCCGTCATCGTCATGGGTATTCGTCAACCTTTCTCGCCGGGGTTCCCGGTAGGACCAGGCCTACGGCGAAGCGGTATTTCAGACCAGCCCCTCGGATCCGCTCCAGGGCGGTGCGGGGCGGTTGGATTGGGGTTACCAGGAGGCCTTGGACACGCCGGGCAGCTCACCGCGGTGGGCCATGTCCCGCACGCAGACCCGGCAGAGGCCGAACTTGCGGTACACCGAGTGCGGGCGACCGCACTTCTGGCAGCGGGTGTAGGCGCGCACAGCGAACTTCGGCTTCGCCGCAGCCTTCAGGATCAGGGCCTTCTTCGCCATGCTCAGTTCTCCTTGAACGGGAAGCCCAGGAGCTTAAGCAGCGCCCGGCCCTCGTCGTCAGTCGTGGCGGTGGTGACCACCGTGATGTCCATGCCCCGCGGACGATCGATCTTGTCCTGATCGATCTCGTGGAACACCGACTGCTCGGTCAGGCCGAAGGTGTAGTTGCCGTGGCCGTCCAGCTTCCGGCTGTCCAGGCCGCGGAAGTCACGGATACGCGGCAGCGCGATCGAGAGCAGCCGGTCCAGGAACTCCCACATCCGGTCACCGCGGAGGGTGACCTTCGCGCCGATCGGCATGCCCTCGCGCAGCTTGAACTGCGCGATCGACTTGGTCGCCCGGCGAACCAGCGGCTTCTGACCGGTGATCGTGGTGAGGTCGCGGACCGCGCCGTCGATCAGCTTGGCGTCACGGGCAGCCTCGCCGACACCCATGTTGACGACGACCTTGACCAGGCCGGGCGTCTGCATGGGGTTGGCGTACTTGAACTGCTCCTGGATCGCCGGAATGACCTCGGAACGGTACTTGACCTTGAGGCGCGGCAGCGTCTTGGTCTCGGTGGCGGCAGTCATCAGAGTTCCTTACCGGTCGTACGCGCGATGCGAACCTTGTTGCCGTTCTCGTCGATCCGGTAGCCGATCCGCGTCGGCTTGCCCTGGTCGTCCAGCACCTGCACGTTCGAGATGTGAACGGGGGCTTCCTGGGTCACGATGCCGCCGGTCTTCGAACCACGCTGAGTGGTGCGGATGCGTTCGTGCTTCTTGACGCGGTTGACGCCCTCGACCAGGACTTTGTCCTGCCGCGGGAAGGCCGCGATGACCTTGCCCTTGGCACCCTTGTCCTTGCCGGCGATGACGACGACCGTGTCGCCCTTCTTGATCTTCACGGTCAGAGCACCTCCGGCGCCAGGCTGATGATCTTCATGAACCGCTTGTCGCGCAGCTCGCGCCCGACCGGGCCGAAGATGCGGGTTCCGCGGGGGTCCCCGCCGTCCTTGATGATGACGGCGGCGTTCTCGTCGAAACGGATGTACGAGCCGTCCGGACGCCGCCTCTCCTTGGCGGTGCGGACGATGACCGCCTTGACGACGTCACCCTTCTTCACACCGGCACCGGGGATGGCGTCCTTGACCGTGGCCACGATGACGTCGCCGATGCTCGCGTAACGGCGACCGGAGCCGCCGAGCACCCGGATGCACAGGATCTCCCGGGCACCCGTGTTGTCGGCGACGCGCAGTCGCGACTCCTGCTGGATCACGTCTGTCTCCTATGTCTGCCAGTTCTCCGGGCAGACTGTCCGAAGCTTGGCGGAACGATGGTCCACTGGGCCGGCCGAAGCCGGCCCAGCGCACTCACTTGGCCTTTTCGAGGATCTCCACGATGCGCCACCGCTTGGTGGCGGAGAGCGGACGAGTCTCCATGATCGAAACCCGGTCGCCAACCCCGGCAGCGTTCTGCTCGTCGTGCACCTTCAGCTTGCGCGTACGACGGATGACCTTGCCGTACAGCGCGTGCTTGACGCGGTCCTCGACCTCGACAACGACGGTCTTGTCCATCTTGTCGCTGACCACGAGACCGTCACGCACCTTGCGCTGTGCGCGCGGTGTGGTGCTGGTGTTCTCACTCATGCCGTCACCTCATCCGGCGCAACCGAGAGCCCAAGCTCACGCTCACGCATGATCGTGTAGATCTTCGCGATGTCCTTGCGGACGACCTGCAGTCGACGGTGATTGTCGAGCTGCCCGGTCGCGCGCTGCACACGAAGGTTGAACAGCTCCGCCTTGGCCTCCCGCAGCCGCGAAACCAGCTCCTCTTCGGAGAGTTCGCGGAGCTCGGCTGCCTTAACGCCCGCTGCCATCAGCTTTCACCCACTTCGCGCGTCACGATGCGGCACTTCATCGGGAGCTTGTGGATCGCGCGGCGCATCGCCTCACGCGCGACCGTCTCGTTCGGGAACGACATCTCGAAGAGAATGCGTCCCGGCTTGACGTTCGCCACCCACCACTCGGGAGAACCCTTACCGGAACCCATGCGGGTTTCGGCCGGCTTCTTGGTCAGCGCCTGGTCCGGGAAGATCGAGATCCAGACCTTGCCACCACGCTTGATGTGGCGGGTCATCGCGATACGCGCCGACTCGATCTGCCGGTTGGTCACGTACGCGGGCTCCAACGCCTGGATACCGAACTCACCGAAGACAACCCGGTTGCCGCCCTTGGACGCGCCACTGCGGTCCGGGTGGTGCGGCTTGCGGAAGCCCTTCGGGGGCTTACGCGGCATCAGCATGTGTCAGCCCTCCTGCTGCGTTTCGGCCGGAGCCGGAGCCGCGGCGACCGCGGCGTCGTTGAGGTTCTCGCCGGCCGGAGTGTCGCCACCCCGGGACTGCGCAGCAGCCCGGCCGGCCTCGGTGCCACCCGCGGTCGTACCGGACGAACCGGAACGGCCACGACGCGGACGCTCGGGACGGTCAGCCCGGTCCCGGCGCGGACGCGCGGGCGCCTCGGCGACGGCCTCACGACCCGGAACGGCGTCGCCCTTGTAGATCCAGACCTTCACGCCGATCCGGCCGAACGTGGTACGGGCCTCGAAGAAGCCGTACTCGATGTTCGCCCGCAGCGTGTGCAGCGGAACGCGACCCTCACGGTAGAACTCCGTGCGGCTCATCTCCGCGCCGCCGAGACGGCCGGAGACCTGCACCCGGATGCCCTTGCAGATCGGGTTCTTCATGGCCGACTGCATCGCCTTGCGCATCGCACGACGGAAGCTGACCCGGCTGGACAGCTGCTCGGCGACGCCCTGCGCCACCAGCTGCGCGTCCGACTCGGGGCTCTTCACCTCGAGGATGTTCAGCTGAACCTGCTTGCCGGTGAGCTTCTCGAGCTCGCCGCGGATTCGGTCCGCCTCCGCACCCTTACGACCGATGACGATGCCCGGCCGGGCGGTGTGGATGTCGACGCGTACCCGGTCACGGGTCCGCTCGATGTCCACCTTGGAGATGCCGGCACGCTCGAGGCCCTTGGACATCATCCGGCGGATCTTGACGTCCTCGCCGATGTAGTCCTTGTAGAGCTTGTCCGCGAACCAGCGGCTCCGCCAGTCGGTGGAAATGCCGAGACGGAACCCGGTGGGGTGAACCTTCTGACCCATTACTCGGCACCCTCCGTGCTCTGGGACTCGGCCTTCGGCGCCGCCTTCTTGGCGGCTGCCTTCTTCGCCGGGCGGGCCGTCTGGACCGCCTCGACCGCAATCGTGATGTGACAGGTGCGCTTGCGGATCCGGTACGCGCGGCCCTGCGCCCGCGGACGGAACCGCTTCAGCGTCGGACCCTCGTCGACGAACGCCTCGCTGACGAGGAGGGCGTCGGGGTCGAGCCGCTCGTTGTTCTCCGCGTTCGCGATGGCGCTGGCGAGCACCTTGTAAACCTGCTCGCTGGCGGCCTGCGGCGCGAACTGCAGGACGGTGAGCGCCTCCTTCGCGGGCAGACCGCGGACGAGGTTGATCACCCGGCGCGCCTTGCTCGGCGAGATGCGCACGTGCCGCGCAACCGCCCGCGCGCCCGGAAGCACCGGAGCGTCGCCCTTGACTGGCATCGCTGTAGCTCCTTGATCCTCTAATCCGTGTATCTGCTTAGCGACGACGGCTCTTGCGGTCGTCCTTCTCGTGACCCTTGAACGTACGGGTCAGAGCGAACTCGCCGAGCTTGTGCCCGACCATGGCTTCGGTGACGAACACCGGGACGTGCTTGCGCCCGTCGTGCACGGCGATCGTGTGCCCGAGCATGTCGGGAATGATCGTCGAGCGCCGCGACCAGGTCTTGATGACGTTCTTCGAGTTCTTCTCGTTCTGGACTTCCACCTTCTTGAGCAGGTGGTCGTCGACGAACGGGCCCTTCTTCAGGCTGCGAGGCATCTTTTAACTCCCGTTACCCGCGCTTGCGGGTGGCGTAGCGGCGGCGAACGATCAGCTTGTCGCTCTCCTGGCCCTTGCGGCGGGTACGGCCCTCCGGCTTACCAGCCGGGTTGACCGGGTGACGACCACCGGAGGTCTTACCCTCACCACCACCGTGCGGGTGGTCGACAGGGTTCATGGCGACACCACGGACGGTCGGGCGCTTGCCCTTCCACCGCATACGGCCGGCCTTACCCCAGTTGATGTTCGACTGCTCGGCGTTGCCGATCTCGCCGACCGTCGCGCGGCAGCGGATGTCGACGCGACGGATCTCACCGGAGGGCATACGCAGCGTGGCGTACGCACCCTCGCGGCCGAGCAGCTGGATACCCACGCCTGCCGAGCGGGCCAGCTTGGCCCCGCCACCGGGACGAAGCTCCACACCGTGGATCGTCGTACCGACCGGGATGTTGCGCAGGGGCAGGTTGTTACCGGGCTTGATGTCCGCGCCCACGCCCGACTCGACGCGGTCGCCCTGCTTCAGGTCCTTCGGCGCGAGGATGTAGCGCTTCTCGCCGTCGACGTAGTGCAGCAGAGCGATACGGGACGTACGGTTCGGGTCGTACTCGATGTGAGCGACCTTGGCCGGCACGCCGTCCTTGTCGTTGCGCTTGAAGTCGATCAGCCGGTACTGCCGCTTGTGGCCGCCGCCCTGGTGCCGCGTGGTGATGCGGCCGTGGACGTTGCGACCACCCTTCTTGGGCAGCGGAACCAGCAGAGACTTCTCCGGCGTCGACCGGGTGATCTCGGCGAAGTCGGCGACGCTCGAGCCGCGACGGCCCGGCGTGGTCGGCTTGTACTTACGGATTGCCATGATTCACAAACCCCTTAGCTGACCGGGCCGCCGAAGGCCTCGATACGGTCACCGTCGGCCAGCTTCACCATGGCGCGCTTGGTGGCCTTGCGCTGGCCCCAGCCACTCCGGGTGCGCTTGCGCTTGCCCTCGCGGTTGGCGGTGTTCACGCTCAGCACGCGGACGTTGAAGATCTGCTGGATCGCGATCTTGATCTGCGTCTTGTTGGCGTCCGGGTTGACCTCGAACGTGTACCAGTTCTGGTCGAGAACGCTGTAGCTCTTCTCGGAGACCACCGGGGCGACGATGATGTCGCGCGGGTCGGCGATCGTGCTCACTTGTCGCCCTCCTCGGACTTCTCGGACCCGCCCAGGAACTCGTCGAGCGCGACCTTCGTGAAGACCACCTCGTCGGCGACCAGCACGTCATAGGTGTTCAGCTGGCCGGCCTCGATGAGGTGCACGGTCGGCTCGTTACGCAGCGACACCCAGTTCAGCTCGTCCTGGCTGTCCAGAACGACGAGAACCTTGGTGGTCTGGGCGACCTTGCGCAGCGTCGCGACGGCGGCCTTGGTCGACGGCTTCTCGCCGCTGACGAAGGACTCGACCACGAACACGCGGCCGTCCCGGGCCCGGTCGGAGAGGGCGCCACGCAGCGCGGCGGCCTTCATCTTCTTCGGGGTCCGCTGGCTGTAGTCACGCGGCACGGGACCGTGCACGACGCCACCACCGGTGAACTGCGGCGCGCGGATCGAGCCCTGACGGGCGCGACCGGTGCCCTTCTGCTTGTACGGCTTCTTGCCGCCGCCGGCGACCTCGCCGCGGCTCTTCGCCTTGTGCGTACCCTGCCGGGCCGCGGCCAGCTGCGCCACGACGACCTGGTGCATCAGCGGGATGTTCGCCTGGACGTCGAAGACGTTGCCGGGCAGCTCGACCGAGCCGGCCTTGTTGCCCTCGGCGTTGATCACGTCAACCGAGCTCACTTGGCACCGCCCTTCTTAGCCGCGGAACGGACCAGGATCAGCGCGCCCTTGGGACCGGGCACCGCACCCCTGACCAGGATCAGGTTGCGCTCAGCGTCGACCGCCTGGATGACCAGGTTCTGCACGGTGAAGCGCTTGCCACCCATGCGACCGGCCATCTTGACGCCCTTGAAGACACGACCCGGGGTCGCGCAGGCGCCGATCGAACCGGGCGAGCGGTGCTTGCGCTCGACACCGTGGCTGGCGCGCAGACCGTGGAAGCCGTGCCGCTTCATGACACCGGCGTAGCCCTTGCCCTTGGTCTTACCGGTGACGTCGATCGGCGTGCCCGCCGCGAACGCCTCGACGGTGACTTCCTGGCCGAGCTCGTACTCGCCGGCGTCGGTGGTGCGCAGCTCCACGAGGTGGCGCCGCGGCGAAACACCGGCCTTGGCGAACTGGCCGCTCTCCGGCTTGTTCACCTTGCGCGGGTCGATCGCACCGTACGCCAGCTGGACCGCGGAGTAGCCGTCCTTCTCATCGGTACGGACCTGGGTCACGACGCAAGGGCCGGCCTGCACCACGGTTACCGGGACGACCTTGTTGTTGTCCCAGACCTGGGTCATGCCGAGCTTGGCGCCCAGGATCCCCTTTACTTGCCTGTCCATTGTCCGGTCCCTACAGCTTGATCTCGATGTCGACGCCAGCCGGCAGGTCGAGGCGCATGAGCGAGTCGACCGTCTTCGGAGTCGGGTCGATGATGTCGATCAGACGCTTGTGCGTGCGCATCTCGAAGTGCTCGCGCGAGTCCTTGTACTTGTGCGGCGAACGGATCACGCAGAAACGGTTGATCTCCGTGGGCAGCGGCACCGGGCCCGCGACCTGCGCCCCGGTACGCGTCACCGTCTCGACGATCTTCCGCGCCGAGGAGTCGACGACCTCGTGGTCATAGGCCTTGAGCCGGATGCGGATCTTCTGTCCCGCCATGGTGGCTTCTGTTTCCTTCTCTCGATGCCGCTACGTGCGGAAGCGGGTGGCCTCCGCATGCCCGCAGGACCGTTGATCCTGCGTTGTCCGACCCCCGCGGTCGGGCGTGTCGCGCCTTGTCTCAGAATGCTGGGCACTCTGATCCCGCTCCCGGCACTTGAACTCAGCACCTGAAGCGAGTCGATCGCGAGGATCTGGGGCGCCGGGCGGCAAAGGAACACACCCGGACACCCGGCGAGGGTGGGTACCTGACAGAGCCGGTTTAACCCGAGCCAGCTACCCACCCCGCGCGGACGCAACCTGACTAGTATGCCGGATTGTCTCCAGCAACGCTAATCGGGTCACCGATGGTCGCTCACGACACAGTCGTGAGCGACCATCAATCACTTGTTGATCTTCGTGACCGTTCCGGCGCCGACGGTGCGGCCACCCTCACGGATCGCGAACTTCAGGCCCTGCTCCATGGCGATCGGCTGGATCAGCTTCACGGACATGGAGGTGGAGTCGCCGGGCATGACCATCTCGGTGCCCTCGGGCAGCGTGACGACGCCGGTGACGTCCGTGGTGCGGAAGTAGAACTGCGGCCGGTAGTTCTGGAAGAACGGGGTGTGCCGGCCACCCTCCTCCTTCGAGAGGATGTAGACCTGGCCCTCGAACTCCGTGTGGGGAGTCGTGGTGCCCGGCTTCACGACGACCATGCCGCGCTCGACGTCCTCGCGCTTGATGCCGCGGAGCAGCAGACCGACGTTCTCACCCGCGCGGGCCTCGTCGAGCAGCTTGCGGAACATCTCGATGCCGGTGCAAACGGTCTTGGTCGACTTCTCGCGGATACCGACGATCTCGACCTCCTCGTTCGGCTTGAGGATGCCACGCTCGGCGCGACCGGTCACCACGGTGCCACGACCGGTGATCGTGAAGACGTCCTCGATCGGCATGAGGAACGGCTTCTCGGTCTCACGCTCGGGCTGCGGGATCGCGGTGTCGACCGCGTTCATCAGCTCGAGGAGCTTGCCGGTCCACTCCGGGTCGCCCTCGAGCGCCTTGAGCGCCGAGACGCGGACGACCGGCAGGTCGTCGCCCGGGAACTCGTAGGTGCTGAGCAGCTCGCGGACCTCGAGCTCGACGAGCTCCAGGAGCTCCTCGTCCTCGACCATGTCGCTCTTGTTCAGGGCGACGACGATGTACGGAACGCCGACCTGGCGGGCCAGGAGCACGTGCTCCTTGGTCTGCGGCATCGGGCCGTCGGTGGCGGCCACGACCAGGATCGCGCCGTCCATCTGAGCGGCACCGGTGATCATGTTCTTGATGTAGTCGGCGTGGCCGGGGCAGTCCACGTGCGCGTAGTGACGCGCCGCGGTCTGGTACTCGACGTGCGCGATCGAGATCGTGATGCCGCGGGCCTTCTCCTCCGGCGCCTTGTCGATCTCGTCGAACGGGGTGTACGGGTTCAGCTCGGGGAACTCGTCGTGCAGGACCTTCGTGATGGCCGCAGTCAGCGTCGTCTTACCGTGGTCGATGTGACCAATGGTGCCGATGTTGACGTGCGGCTTAGTCCGCTCGAACTTCGCCTTCGCCACTGGTGTCCTCCTGTGGACTGATTCTTCTTTTCGCCCGGCACGCCGATAAGGCGCTCAGGACTCTGTCGACTGCTCGTGCACGTGCGGCCCTCGACGGGCCGCACGTGCCTCAACGCGTCCGGCGGGGATTAAGCGCCCGTAGCCTTAGCGATGATCTCCTTCGCCACGTTCGCGGGAACCTCGGCGTAGGAGTCGAACTGCATGCTGTAGCTAGCCCGGCCGGCAGTCTTCGACCGCAGGTCGCCGACGTAGCCGAACATCTCCGAGAGCGGCACCAGAGCCTTCACGACGCGAGCGCCGTGACGCTCCTCCATCGACTGGATCATGCCGCGGCGGGAGTTGAGGTCGCCGATGACGTCACCCATGTTGTCCTCAGGGGTGGTGACCTCAACGGCCATCATCGGCTCGAGGAGAGCCGGGTCGGCCCTGCGGGCCGCTTCCTTCATCGCCATGGAGCCGGCGATCTTGAACGCCATCTCGGACGAGTCGACCTCGTGGTACTGCCCGTCCAGGAGCGTGAACTTCACACCGACCAGCGGGTAGCCGGCAAGCACGCCGTACTGCAGCGAGTCCTGCGCACCCGCGTCCACCGAGGGGATGAATTCCTTGGGGATACGGCCACCGGTCACGGCGTTGACGAACTCGTAGGTCGGGCCGTCGGCGTCGAGCGGCAGCGGCTCGACCTTGACGATGACCTTCGCGTACTGGCCGGAGCCACCGGTCTGCTTCTTGTGGACGTAGTCGATCTTGTCCACCGTGCCGCGGATGGTCTCGCGGTACGCCACCTGCGGCTTGCCGATGTTCGCTTCGACGCTGAACTCGCGGCGCATGCGGTCCACCAGGATGTCCAGGTGGAGCTCGCCCATGCCGGCGATGATCGTCTGACCGGTCTCCTCGTCGTTGAAGACGCGGAAGGTCGGGTCCTCCTCGGCCAGGCGCTGGATCGCGGTGCCCAGCTTCTCCTGGTCCGACTTGGTCTTCGGCTCGATGGCGACCTGGATGACCGGCTCCGGGAACGTCATCGACTCCAGGATGACCGGCTTGGCCGGGTCGCAGAGCGTGTCACCGGTGGTGGTCTGCTTCAGACCCTGGACGGCGATGATGTCGCCGGCCTGCGCGGTGTTGCGCTCCTCACGCTTGTTCGCGTGCATCTGGTAGATCTTGCCGATTCGCTCTTTACGGTCCTTGGTGGAGTTGATCACCTGGGTACCGGTCTCGAGCGTGCCGGAGTAGACCCGGACGTACGTCAGCTTGCCGAGGTGCTTGTCGGTCTGGATCTTGAAGGCCAGCGCCGAGAAGGGCTCGTCGTTCGACGGCTTACGCAGCAGCGGGGTCTCGCCGTCGGTCGCGGTGCCCTCGATCGCCGGGATGTCCAGCGGCGACGGAAGGAACTCGACGACCGCGTCGAGCATGGGCTGCACGCCCTTGTTCTTGAAGGCCGAGCCACAGAGAACCGGGTTGGCCTTGCTGGCGATCGTGGCGCGCCGGATGGCGGCCCGGATCTCCTCGACCGAGAGCTCCTCGCCCTCGAGGTACTTCTCCATCACCGAGTCGTCGACGTCGGCGAGGGTCTCGATCAGCTTCTCGCGCCACTCGGCGGCGGAGTCCGCGAGGTCGGCCGGAACGGCCTCGATCGCGTAGTCCTCACCCTTCTGGGTCTCGCCGCGCCAGGTGAGGGCGCGCATCTCGATCAGGTCGACGACGCCGATGTGGTCGCCCTCGAGGCCGATCGGGATCTGCAACACCAGCGGGGTGGCGTTCAGCCGGTCGATCATCATCTGCACGCAGCGGAAGAAGTCGGCACCGGTCCGGTCGAGCTTGTTGACGAAGCACATCCGGGGGACGTCGTACTTGTCCGCCTGCCGCCAGACGTTCTCGGTCTGCGGCTCCACGCCGGCAACACCGTCGTAGACCGCGACCGCACCGTCGAGCACACGCAGCGACCGCTCGACCTCGACCGTGAAGTCGACGTGGCCGGGCGTGTCGATGATCTGGATCGTGTGACCCTTCCACTCGCACTTGGTGGCGGCGGAGGTGATGGTGATACCGCGTTCCTGCTCCTGCTCCATCCAGTCCATGACGGCGGCGCCCTCGTGGACCTCACCGATCTTGTACGTGATGCCGGTGTAGAACAGGATCCGCTCAGTCGTCGTGGTCTTACCAGCGTCGATATGCGCCATGATGCCGATGTTGCGTACCTTGGCGAGCGCGTCTGCGGCGGCCACTTCCATCCCTACTTTTCTTCGTCGTCGTCTCGTGGACCGGTACGACTGCCGTGGCCCGGCGAATGCCGGGCCGTCAGCAGGGTCTTACCAGCGGTAGTGCGCGAAGGCCTTGTTGGACTCCGCCATCTTGTGAGTGTCCTCGCGCCGCTTGACGGCGGCACCCAGACCGTTGCTGGCGTCGAGCAACTCGTTCTGGAGACGCTCGATCATGGTCTTCTCACGGCGGGCCTTCGAGTACTGGACCAGCCAGCGCAGGCCGAGAGTGGTCTGCCGCGGGGTACGGACCTCGACCGGCACCTGGTAGGTCGCGCCACCGACGCGGCGGCTGCGAACCTCGAGGGTCGGCTTCACGTTGTCCATCGCGCGCTTGAGGATGACCACCGGGTCGGTGCCGCTCTTCTCGCGGCAGCCCTCCAGTGCGCCGTACACGATGCGCTCGGCGAGCTGACGCTTGCCGCCGATCAGGATCTTGTTGACCAGCTGAGTTACCAGCGGGGAGTTGTACACCGGGTCAGCGACCACAGGGTGGCGCGGAGCGGGTCCCTTACGCGGCATGTCAGCTCTTCTCCTTCTTCGCGCCGTAACGGCTGCGTGCCTGCTTGCGGTTGCGGACACCCTGGGTGTCCAGCGAACCGCGGACGATCTTGTAGCGGACGCCCGGGAGGTCCTTAACACGACCGCCACGCACGAGCACGATCGAGTGCTCCTGCAGGTTGTGGCCGACGCCCGGGATGTACGCCGTGACCTCGATCTGGCTGCTGAGCTTCACACGAGCGACCTTGCGCAGCGCAGAGTTCGGCTTCTTGGGGGTGGTGGTGTACACGCGCGTGCACACGCCGCGCCGCTGAGGACTTCCCTTCAGCGCCGGCGTCTTCGTCTTGCTCGTCTTCGCCTGGCGGCCCTTACGGACCAGCTGCTGGATCGTGGGCACCGGGTTTCTCCGCTCCCTTCGGCCGCTTCCTGTTTACGGCCGCACCGTGTGTTTCTGCCTCTGTGTGCGGATCACCTCCAGGGAGGAGGTGCCCGCACCCGCGGTCGGGCGTGTCGTCCGGCTCACGGTCCCGCCACGCGTGAAGCTTCACGCGTACCGGGTCTAGTTCTGTGTCAGGGCCTGACCCTGATCTCGTCGTGCCGCAATACCCGTCGTACCTACCGATTCGGGTGCACGCACGAGTTGCCCGGGCGAGCCCGGGCACGAGGGGAAAGAGTACCCACCCCAAGCACCCAGGTCAAAATGAGCCCAGGCTCCCACGATGGACATCTCCGTATACCAGTGTACCGGGTAGTCCTGCGCGGCATCGCCGCGGTGCCGGATCCCACTGTCGGCCCACCTTCCGGCGGGTTCGATCAGGACGTCTGCAACACCAGTCCCAACAGCAACGCCAGCAGACCGATTCCCGCGCCGATCCCGCCGCAGACGATCCCAGCGATGCCCAGGCCCCGCCCGGTGAAACGAACCTGGCCGGTCTGCCCCGAGCGACGGATCTGGCGCAACGCGATCACCCCGGCTGTGATCGCCCCACTGCCGGCCAGCACGCAGAGCAGAGTGAACGCTCCGGTCACCAGTGCCGCCCAGTCTTCGGTGGTCCCGGCCAGGCCGAAACAACCGGCCACCAAGGACACCAGGATGGTGCCGATGCCCGCGACCAGCGAGCCGATCGCCAGCCCGGATGTGATCGGCGCGACCCGCAGCTGAGCCAACCCGAACTCGGTCCCGCCCACGACGTCGACGCGTTCCAGTTCCCAGCCCGTGGTGGGCGGCGGCACCATCGGCGGCGCCGGGTACTGGTGAGCCCCGTACGGCGGCGGGGGGCCGAACTGTGGGTGCGGCGGCACCTGACCGGGATGACCGCCCGGCTGGTGCGGGGGTGGCGGGTAGGCGGCCCCTGGGTACTGGGTCATACCGAGAGCATGTCACCCGTACGAGCCGGTGCGCAGCCCGCCCGAGCCGCCGTTCGGCGGTCGTGATCAGTCCGTGCCGGGCGCGAAGTCCTGACCCCCGGGGACGGTGGCCAGATGCAGCAGACCGGCGATCACCGCCACCACCAGGGAGGTCAGCGCCAGCACCAGGCCCGCCCAGGCGAGCCGGCGGCCGCGGCGTAGCCACGCCGAGCCGGTCAGATAGCCACCCGCGGCATACGCCTCCCGGTGGCTCTGCCGGGCCAGCACCAGCGCGACCGTGGCGGGAATCACGCCGCCCAGGAAGGGACCGGTGAGCAGGCCCACCAGGCCGAGCGCGAAGACCGCACGAGCCTTCGTGGCCGGCACCGGCTCCGGGTCCATCGGATGGCGCGTAGGCACCGCTGGAAGCGTCACCCGACCATTCTAGAAGCGCGCCCGGCGGGTGCCGGGAGACGCCGATGGGGCGGCCGCGCGATGCGCGACCGCCCCATCAGAGCAACCCTTAGCGGTACGACCCGAAGTCGAAGTCGTCCAGCGGCACAGCCTGCCCGCTGGCCGGCCCGAAGCCGTAGTCGGTCTCCGGGTACCCGGTCATCGAGTACACCTTGGCCTTGGCCTCCTCGGTCGGCTCGACCCGGATGTTGCGGTACTTGGAGATACCGGTACCGGCCGGGATGAGCTTACCGATGATGACGTTCTCCTTGAGGCCCACCAGCGAGTCGCTGCGCGAGTTGATCGCAGCGTCGGTGAGCACCCGGGTGGTCTCCTGGAAGGAGGCCGCCGAGAGCCAGGAGTCGGTCGCCAGCGAGGCCTTGGTGATACCCATCAGCACCGGACGACCGGCGGCGGGCTCGCCACCCTCGCCCACGAGCCGGCGGTTCTCCGACTCGAAGAGCGCCCGGTCGACCAGCACGCCCGGCAGGAACTCGGTCGCGCCGGAGTCGATGACCGTCACCCGCTTGAGCATCTGGCGAATGATGATCTCGATGTGCTTGTCGTGGATGAGCACACCCTGCGAGCGGTAGACCTCCTGGACCTCACTGGTCAGGTGGACCTGGACCGCACGCGGACCCATGATGCGCAGCAGCTCGTGCGGGTCGATGGTGCCCTCGGTGAGCTTCTCGCCGACGTTGACGTGGTCGCCGTCGTGGGCGCGGAGCTTGACCCGCTTCGAGATCTTGTCGTACACGATCTCGTCGCTGCCGTCGTCCGGGATGACGACGATCTTGCGCGAGCGCTCGCCGTCCTCGATCCGGATGCGTCCGGGGGTGTCGGCGATGGGCGCCTTACCCTTCGGAACCCGGGCCTCGAAGATCTCCTGCACACGCGGCAGACCCTGGGTGATGTCCTCACCCGCGACACCACCGGTGTGGAAGGTACGCATCGTCAGCTGCGTACCGGGCTCACCGATCGACTGGGCGGCGATGATGCCGACCGCCTCGCCGATGTCGACCGCCTTGCCGGTCGGCAGCGAACGGCCGTAGCAGGCCGCGCAGACACCCAGCTTCGACTCACAGGTCAGCACGCTGCGCACCCGGACGTTCTCCACGCCCGCGGCGACCAGCTTGTCGACCAGGATCGAGTTGAGGTCGTCACCACGCGACACCACACGGTTGCCGTCGGCGTCGTCGATGTTGTCGGCCAGCGTCCGGGCGTGGACGCCGGTCTCCGCGTGCGTGTGCACGACCAGGGTGCCGTCCGGCTCCCGCTCGCCCACCTGCATCGGGATCGCGCGCTCGGTGCCGCAGTCCTCCTCGCGGATGATGACGTCCTGCGAGACGTCCACCAGACGCCGGGTCAGGTAACCCGAGTCGGCGGTACGCAGGGCGGTGTCCGCCAGACCCTTACGGGCACCGTGCGTGGAGATGAAGTACTCCAGCACGGTCAGACCCTCGCGATACGACGAGGTGATCGGCCGCGGGATGATCTCACCCTTGGGGTTAGCCACCAGACCACGGATCGCGGCGATCTGCCGGAGCTGGAGGAGGTTACCGCGAGCGCCGGAGTTGATCATCACCCAGAGCGGGTTCTCCTGCGGCAGCGCGGTCTCCATCTCCTTGGAGATCTCGTTGGTCGCCTTGGTCCAGATCTCGATGAGCTCGCCGCGACGCTCCTCGGCGGTCATCAGACCACGCTGGTACTGCTTGTCGATGCGGTCCGCCTCGACCTGGTAGCGAGCCAGGATCTCCGGCTTGCGCGGCGGGCCGATGACGTCGCCCATGCCGATCGTCACACCGGACCAGGTGGCCCAGTGGAAGCCGGCCTCCTTGAGCGCGTCCAGGGTCGCGGCCAGGGCGACCTTCGGGAAGCGCTCGGCGAGGTCGTTGACGATCGCCGACAGCTGACCCTTGCGGATCTCGTAGTTGACGTACCGGTACCCCGGCGGGAGCGTCTCGTTGAAGATGACGCGGCCCAGCGTGGTCTCAATCAGAACCGAGTCACCCTCGGTCCAGTCCTCCGGCGCGACCCAGGGCTGGCCCTTGGCGCCGTTGTCCACGCCGACGACCTCGCGGAGCCGGATCTTCACCGGCGCCTGGAGGTGCAGCTCACCGTTGTCGAACGCCATCCGCGCCTCGGCGTCGGAGCTGAACACCCGTCCCTCGCCCTTGGCACCGGGCGTCATGTGGGTCAGGTAGTACAGACCGATGACCATGTCCTGGGTGGGCATGGTGACCGGCTTGCCGTCGGCCGGCTTGAGGATGTTGTTCGACGAGAGCATCAGGATCCGGGCCTCGGCCTGCGCCTCGGCCGACAGCGGCACGTGCACCGCCATCTGGTCACCGTCGAAGTCCGCGTTGAACGCGGTGCAGACGAGCGGGTGGATCTGGATCGCCTTGCCCTCGACCAGCTGGGGCTCGAAGGCCTGGATGCCCAGGCGGTGCAGGGTCGGAGCACGGTTCAGCAGAACCGGGTGCTCGCTGATGACCTCTTCCAGCACGTCCCACACGACCGGCCGCTGCCGCTCGACCATCCGCTTGGCGGACTTGATGTTCTGCGCGTGGTTCAGGTCGACCAGGCGCTTCATCACGAACGGCTTGAACAGCTCCAGCGCCATCTGCTTCGGCAGGCCGCACTGGTGCAGCTTGAGCCGGGGGCCGACGACGATGACGGATCGGCCGGAGTAGTCGACCCGCTTGCCGAGCAGGTTCTGCCGGAAGCGGCCCTGCTTGCCCTTGAGCATGTCGGAGAGCGACTTCAGCGGGCGGTTACCCGGACCGGTGACCGGCCGGCCACGACGGCCGTTGTCGAACAGCGCGTCGACGGCCTCCTGGAGCATCCGCTTCTCGTTGTTCACGATGATCTCGGGCGCGCCCAGGTCGATCAGTCGCTTGAGACGGTTGTTCCGGTTGATGACCCGGCGGTACAGGTCGTTCAGGTCGGAGGTGGCGAAGCGGCCACCGTCGAGCTGCACCATCGGGCGCAGGTCCGGCGGGATGACCGGAACGCAGTCCAGGACCATGCCGAGCGGGGAGTTGCGGGTGTTCAGGAACGCCGCGACGACCTTGAGCCGCTTGAGCGCCCGGATCTTCCGCTGGCCCTTACCGGTGCGGATGATCTCCCGAAGGTTCTCCGCCTCGGCGTCCAGGTCCATGTTCTCGAGCAGGGCCTTGATGGCCTCGGCACCCATGCCACCGGTGAAGTACTCACCGAAGCGGTCGCGCAGCTCGCGGTAGAGCAGCTCGTCGGTGACCAGCTGCTTGCTGTCCAGCTTGCGGAAGGTGTCGAGCACCTCGTCGAGGCGGTCGATCTCGCGCTGGGCCTTGTCCCGGATCTGGCGCATCTCGCGCTCGCCGGCTTCCTTGACCTTGCGACGTACGTCGGCCTTGGCACCCTCGGCCTCGAGCTCGGCCAGGTCCTGCTCCAGCTTGGCGGCACGCTTCTCGATCTCGGAGTCCCGGCCGTTCTCGGCCTGGCGCTTCTCGGCGAAGATCTCGTTCTCGATGGTGGACATGTCGCGGTGACGCGACTCGGCGTCAACGCTCGTGACCACGTACGAGGCGAAGTAGATGATCTTCTCGAGGTCCTTGGGAGCAAGGTCGAGCAGGTAGCCGAGCCGGCTCGGCACACCCTTGAAGTACCAGATGTGCGTGACCGACGCGGCGAGCTCGATGTGGCCCATCCGCTCACGGCGGACCTTGGACCGGGTCACCTCGACGCCGCAGCGCTCACAGATGATGCCCTTGAACCGGACCCGCTTGTACTTGCCGCAGTAGCACTCCCAGTCCCGCTGCGGACCGAAGATCTTCTCGCAGAAGAGTCCGTCCTTCTCGGGCTTGAGGGTGCGGTAGTTGATCGTCTCGGGCTTCTTGACCTCGCCGTGCGACCACTGCCGGATATCGTCAGCGGTAGCAAGGCCGATGCGCAACTCGTCGAAGAAGTTGACGTCGAGCACTTGGACTATCCCTCGTGTTTCGTTGCTCGGGTGAATTCAAGGCCGGCGGGGGCGTCCCCGGCCGTGCTCAGTCGCCTGAACACAGCCGGGGACGCTCTCCGTCAGATCTCTTCGACGCTGCTGACGCCCTCGTTCGGGCGCCGCGACAGGTCGATGCCGAGTTCCTCCGCGGCCCGGAAGACCTCGTCGTCGGTCTCGCGCATCTCCAGGGCCACACCGTCGCTGGACAGCACCTCAACGTTGAGGCACAGCGACTGCAGCTCCTTGAGCAGCACCTTGAACGACTCCGGGATTCCCGGCTCCGGGATGTTCTCGCCCTTGACGATGGCCTCGTAGACCTTCACTCGGCCCAGGACGTCGTCGGACTTGATGGTGAGCAGCTCCTGCAGGGCATATGCCGCCCCGTAGGCCTGCATGGCCCAGCACTCCATCTCGCCGAACCGCTGGCCACCGAACTGCGCCTTACCACCCAGCGGCTGCTGCGTGATCATCGAGTACGGGCCGGTCGACCGAGCGTGGATCTTGTCGTCGACCAGGTGGTTCAGCTTGAGGATGTAGACGTAGCCGACCGAGATCGGGTCCGGCAGCGGCTCACCGGAACGACCGTCGAAGAGCTGCGCCTTGCCGTCGCCGTTGACCAGCCGCTTACCGTCGCGGTTGACCAGCGTCGACTCGAGCAGGCCCTTGATCTCGTCTTCCTGGGCACCGTCGAAGACCGGGGTCGCGACGTTGCTGTCGGCGGGCGACTCGTGGGCGTCGATCGCGCGGAGCTGGCGCTTCCAGTCCTCGTTCTCGCCGTCGACCGACCATCCGGTCTTGGCGATCCACCCGAGGTGGGTCTCCAGTACCTGGCCGATGTTCATACGCGACGGCACACCGAGCGGGTTGAGCACGATGTCGACCGGGGTGCCGTCCTCCAGGAACGGCATGTCCTCGACCGGCAGGATCTTGGAGATGACGCCCTTGTTGCCGTGCCGGCCGGCGAGCTTGTCGCCGTCCTGGATCTTCCGCTTCTGAGCCACGTAGACGCGGACCAGCTCGTTCACGCCCGGGGGCAGCTCGTCGCCGTCCTCGCGGGAGAACGTGCGGACACCGATGACGGTGCCGGTCTCGCCGTGCGGAACCTTCAGCGAGGTGTCCCGGACCTCCCGGGCCTTCTCACCGAAGATCGCGCGCAGCAGCCGCTCCTCCGGGGTCAGCTCGGTCTCGCCCTTGGGCGTGACCTTGCCGACCAGGATGTCGCCCGGTACGACCTCGGCGCCGATCCGGATGATGCCCCGCTCGTCCAGGTCGGCGAGCATTTCCTCGCTGACGTTGGGGATGTCGCGGGTGATCTCCTCCGGGCCCAGCTTGGTGTCGCGGGCGTCGACCTCGTGCTCCTCGATGTGGATCGAGGTGAGGACGTCCTGCTGGACGAGGCGCTGCGACAGGATGATCGCGTCCTCGTAGTTGTGACCCTCCCAGCACATGAACGCCACGAGCAGGTTGCGCCCGAGAGCCATCTCGCCCTCGTCGGTGCAGGGCCCGTCCGCGATGACCTGGCCGGCCTCGACCCGGTCACCCTCGAAGACGATCGGCTTCTGGTTGACGCAGGAGCCGGCGTTCGAGCGGCGGAACTTGTGCAGCAGGTAGGTACGCCGGTGGCCGTCGTCCTGGTGCACCGTCACGTAGTCGGCGCACAGGTCCTCGACCACACCGCCGACCTCGGCGACGACAACGTCACCGGCGTCGACCGCGGCGCGGTACTCCATGCCGGTGCCGACCAGCGGCGACTCGGCCTTGACCAGCGGAACGGCCTGACGCTGCATGTTCGCACCCATGAGGGCACGGTTGGCGTCGTCGTGCTCGAGGAACGGGATCATCGCGGTCGCGACCGAGGTCATCTGACGCGGCGAGACGTCCATGTAGTCGACCTCCGCGCCAGGCACGTAGTCGACCTCACCGCCCTTCCGGCGGACCAGGACGCGGTCCTCGGCGAACGTGTTGTCGCTCGAGAGCGCCGCGTTCGCCTGGGCCTTGATGAACCGGTCTTCCTCGTCAGCCGTGAGGTAGTGCACCTCGTCGGTGACGACACCGTTCTCCACCTTGCGGTACGGCGTCTCGATGAAGCCGAACGGGTTGACCCGCGCGAACGTGGAGAGCGCGCCGATCAGGCCGATGTTCGGGCCTTCCGGGGTCTCGATCGGGCACATCCGGCCGTAGTGGGACGGGTGCACGTCACGGACCTCGAAGCCGGCCCGCTCACGGCTCAGACCACCGGGGCCGAGCGCGCTCAGCCGCCGCCGGTGGGTCAGGCCCGCCAGCGGGTTGGTCTGGTCCATGAACTGCGACAGCTGCGACGTACCGAAGAACTCCTTGATCGCCGCCACCACCGGGCGGATGTTGATCAGGGTCTGCGGCGTGATCGCCTCGACGTCCTGGGTCGTCATGCGCTCGCGGACGACCCGCTCCATCCGGGACAGGCCCACGCGGACCTGGTTCTGGATGAGCTCGCCGACCGTACGCAGACGGCGGTTGCCGAAGTGGTCGATGTCGTCGGCCTCGTAGCCCTCCTCACCGGCGTGCAGCCGGCAGAGGTACTCCACGGTCTTGACGACGTCTTCCTCGGAAAGCGTGCCGCGAACGATCGGGACGTCGATCTCGAGCTTCTTGTTGAACTTGTACCGGCCGACCTTGGCGACGTCGTACCTCTTCGGGTTGAAGAAGAGGTTGTCGAGCAGGGTCTGCGCGTTCTCCCGGGTGGGGGGCTCGCCGGGGCGCAGCTTGCGGTAGATGTCTAGCAGGGCCTCGTCCTGCCCGGCGATGTGGTCCTTCTCAAGCGTCGTCATGAGCAGCTCGGACCAGCCGAACCGCTCGCGGATCTGGTCCGCCGACCAACCGATCGCCTTGAGCAGGACGGTGACGGCCTGCCGGCGCTTGCGGTCGATGCGGACACCGACCGTGTCGCGCTTGTCGATGTCGAACTCCAGCCAGGCACCCCGGCTGGGGATGACCTTGACGCTGGTGAGGTCGCGGTCGGAGGTCTTGTCCGGCTCCTTGGTGAAGTACACGCCCGGCGAGCGGACGAGCTGACTCACCACGACCCGCTCGGTGCCGTTGATGACGAACGTCCCCTTGGGGGTCATCATCGGGAAGTCACCCATGAACACGGTCTGGCTCTTGATCTCGCCAGTCGTGTTGTTGGTGAACTCCGCGGTCACGAACAGCGGGGCACAGTAGGTCAGATCCTTCTCCTTGCACTCCTCGATCGAGGCCTTGACCTCGTCGAATCGGGGAGCCGAGAAGGACAGCGACATGGTGCCGGAGAAGTCCTCAATGGGACTGATCTCTTCGAGGATCTCTGCGAGGCCCGAGTGGGCGTGCGGGTCGTCCGTCGTCCGGGCCTGCCAAGCCTCATTGCCAACCAGCCAGTCGAAGGAGTCCGTCTGGAGGGCGAGGAGGTTGGGGACCTCTAGCTGCTCGGTGATCCGGCCGAAAGAGACCCGGCGGGGTGCGTAAGCGCTCGACGTACGGCTGGTCTTCGCAGGGCGGGAAGCTGCCAAGATGCGTCCTTCCGAGGACCGGTGCTGCTATGCGGCTGAGTTGCTGATGCAACTGGTCTGCGTGCACTCCAATGAGCCCCCGGGAAGTTATCCACATGGATATCCCGACAGGCATCAAGACAGAAGGCAGCGCAAACTAGCAGTGTAGCCGCTCGGCTAACCGCTGTCCAGCCCACACCCTGAGATGGCTCGCGGAACGTGTCCCCGCCGCTGTTGACCTGCGCATCTGTGGTCAACGCCGATGGCGGGGCCGCTCGGAAACGCGGCAACTCTCTCGGGTGCCGGTCGCAGGGATCGGCGTTAGACCGATTACCCACGGCGCGGCTGTCGCAAGCGCGGAAACTTGCTGATGTCAGCGTGCCTGTCAGCGGACACTCAGTCAAGGGCTGTGCCGCGGGTCGGACTGAGACGGTCATCCGCCCGGCGCACCAAAGGGACCTTAGCGCATGAAAAGCAAGCTTTGGCAGGCTTTGCCGACCCGCTCACGGGCGGTCGGATGACCTGCGGGAACACCGATGGCGGCGATCCGTATCGGATCGCCGCCATCGACGAGAAACGCTGTAGAGCGTTAGATCACTTGAGGGTGACCTTGGCGCCTTCGCCCTCGAGCTTGGCCTTGGCGGCCTCGGCCTTCTCCTTGTTGACACCCTCGAGGATCGCCTTGGGGGCGGCCTCGACGGCGTCCTTGGCCTCCTTGAGGCCCAGGCCGGTCAGCTCACGCACGACCTTGATGACCTGGATCTTCTTGCCGCCGTCGCCCTCGAGAACGACGTCGAACGAGTCCTTCTCGGCCTCGGCCTCGGGGGCACCGCCACCGGCAACCGGGCCGGTCGCGATCGCAACCGGAGCCGCGGCGGTGACCTCGAAGGTCTCCTCGAACTGCTTCACGAACTCAGAGAGCTCGATCAGCGTCATCTCCTTGAACGCGTCGAGCAGCTCGTCGGTGCTGAGCTTCGCCATGTCTGGCAACCTTTCGTAGCTTTTGAACTAGAACGTGCGTGGTTCCGCGGCCGATCAGGCCTCGGCGGAACCTTCCTTTTCGCGCTTCTCCTGCAGGGCCGCCCCGAGGCGAGCCACCTGCGCGAGCGGGGCCTGGAACAGACCGGCCGCCTTGGTCAGGTTGCCCTTCATGGCGCCGGCCAGCTTGGCCAGCAGCACCTCACGGGACTCGAGGTCAGCGAGCTTGTTGACCTCGTCCGCCGTGAGAGCCTTGCCCTCGAAGACACCGCCCTTGATGACGAGAACGGGGTGGGCCTTGGCGAAGGCACGAAGGCCCTTGGCCGCCTCGACCACATCGCCCCGCACGAAGGCGAGCGCGGTAGGACCGGTGAACAGCGCGTCGAGACCCTCGATGCCCGCGTCGGTCGCCGCACGCTTCGCGAGCGTGTTCTTCGCGACCGCGTACTTCGCCTCGCTGCCCAGCGAGCGACGGAGCTCGGTGAGCTCCTTCACGGTGAGGCCGCGGTATTCGGTCAACACGGTGGCCGTCGAGGCACGGAAGTGATCCGTGAGCTCGGCAACGGCCGAAGCCTTGTCGGCCCGGACCGGCTTGTCCGCCATGTCCCTCCTCTCTCAGTGCTCAGCCACTGGTCGAGAGG
The DNA here is from genome assembly GCF_015704865.1 of Actinoplanes aureus. Lineage (GTDB taxonomy): Bacteria > Actinomycetota > Actinomycetes > Mycobacteriales > Micromonosporaceae > Actinoplanes > Actinoplanes aureus. The sequence goes on from NZ_JADQTO010000007.1 coordinate 421,433, forward strand.
GTCCGCACAAAGCAAAACGCCCCGGCGCAGGGCACGGGGCGAACTCAGGCACACGCGGACGCGGCCCAGAATCACGAACCGTTCTCCCTGCGCAGGTCGCCCGCTCACTACGGGACCTTCGGCCGCGACGTCCGTCTTACGACGGTCGTTGCGGCGACCAGCGGTCTATGGGTGGAACTTCGAGAAGCAACAGTACGCGTACGCGCCAGCGAAAACCAAATCGGCGTGGGCGTCCTCTCTCCCGCCGGTCACGACCGGCGGCGGCGGAACCCCGCGTAGACGCCCAGGGCGGCACCGCACCAGAGGACTGTCCACCCTCCGAGCAGCAACAACGTACCTGCCGTCGGGGGCGTGCGGGCGCTCAGCTCCCGGGCGGTGGCCATCACCGGCGGCACCAGCCAGGGCGCGAAGGATCCACGCAGGCCCAGCACGATCGCCAGCACCGAGCCGGTCACCAGGACCGCCACACCCGGGAGCACCCGCCGGGTGACCGCCCGGCCGGCCAACGCGCCCAGGGAGACCGCACCGAGCAGGGCGAGCATGTGGGCCAGGACGCCGAGCAGGATGCCGGTGCCGAGGGCAGTCTCGCCGGAGCCGGGAAGAGGCCCACGGATGCCGCCGAAGGGCACCGGGGCCAGCATGGCGAGCACGCAGACGACAGCGCCGAGCGCCAGGGCGGCGAGCAGGCCGGCGGTGGACTCGCGTACCGGGCCGACGGTCAGGCGGGCCAGGTGGCGCTGGACGTCCGGTTCGGTGTCCAGGACCAGCTTGGTGAGCCAGGCCAGGACCGGGAAGAGCATCACGGCCGAGTACCCGTACGCGGAGGCGGCCGGGGACGAACCGCCGCCGTAGAGGACGGAGAGGACCACCAGTGCGGTGATCAGGGGTGCCAGGGCCCGGCCGCTGCGCAGGAAGCCGGCGAGACGCATGCGGGTCAGGGCTGTCATCGGGCCTCCTCGGGGGCGGCGTTCTCGCGTACCCCAAGAACACGGTGACCGGAGGCACGCAGCCGGACCACCGCTTCGGCGGCCTCGTGCCGCCGGACCGCGACCTCCACGATCACGTCGTCCGCCGCAACGGGCCCGTCCTGCTGCTCCGGGTGCACCTCACCGGTCCGGACGGTCCAGTGGACGGCGCCGGGAAGACCGGCGATCTCACCGCGGTGGTCGCTGACCAGGACGGCTCCCCCGGCCTCGGTGACCTCGGCCACGATCTGCGGTACCAGCACGCGGGAAGCGGCGTCGAGACCCTCCCAGGGCTCGTCGAGGACGAGCAGGCCGGGTGGGGTGAGCAGGGCCTGAGCCAGACCGACCTTCTGCGCCGTGCCCTTGGAGAGATCACCGAGTGGGGTGTGCAGGTGCCCGGTGAGACCGAGCCGATCGATCCAGTGGTCGGCGGCGGTCTCCGGGAGGCGGCGAAGAGCGGACATCGCCCGCAGGTATCCCAGCGTGGTGAACGGCTGCGCGGCCGGGAAGCGCTCCGGAACCCAGCCGACCACGGGCGGGCGGTCGCGGACCGCACCGCGGGTGGGACGCAGCACGCCGGCGGCCACCTGCAACAGCGTGGACTTGCCGGCGCCGTTGGGGCCGAGCACCACGACCGTCTGGCCGGGCTCGACGGCCGCGGTCACCGCCCGCAGGGTCCAGCCGGCGCGACGGGCGTACCGGAACCAGATCGCATCGAAACGCACTGCGGAAGCCTGCCACAAAGAAGGCCCCCGGGGCTGTCCCCGGGGGCCTCTCTACGTTGACGCGAACCGGACCGTCAGGCGTCGGAGCCCTCGGAGCGCAGGTTCTTCTGTGCGTTCGGGTCGACCGGCACGCCCGGGCCCATCGTGGTGGCGATGGTGACCTTCTTCAGGTACTTGCCCTTGGCGGCGGACGGCTTGGCCCGCAGGATCTCGTCGAGCACGGCGGCGTAGTTGTCCACCAGCTGCTCCGGCGAGAAGGACGCCTTGCCGATGATCACGTGCAGGTTCGAGTGCTTGTCCACCCGGAAGGTGATCTTGCCGCCCTTGATCTCGTTGACGGCCTTGGTCACGTCCATGGTGACGGTGCCGGTCTTCGGGTTCGGCATGAGGCCACGCGGGCCGAGGATCCGGGCGATCCGGCCGATCTTGGCCATCTGGTCCGGCGTCGCGATCGCGGCGTCGAAGTCCAGCCAGCCACCCTGGATCCGGGCGACGAGCTCGTCGGTGCCGACCTCGTCGGCGCCGGCCGCGACGGCCTCCTCGGCCTTCGCACCCTGGGCGAAAACGATCACGCGGGCGGTCTTACCGGTGCCGTGCGGCAGGTTGACGGTGCCGCGGACCATCTGGTCGGCCTTACGCGGGTCGACACCGAGGCGCATCGCGACCTCGACGGTGGCGTCGAACTTGACCGGGTTGGTCTCCTTGGCGAGCTTGACCGCCTCGGCCGGCTCGTAGAGCTTCGACGCGTCGATCTGCTCGGCCGCCTTGCGGTAGCCCTTGCTGCGCTGTGCCATTTCTCAATTACTCCTGTGGTAGTTGGCGGGGCCGCCGAATACGGCCCCTCCCACGTGAATCGCCGGCTGTCCGGCGATCAGATCTTGGTGACCTGGTTGAAGTTCAGCTCGACCGGAGTCTCCCGGCCGAAGATCGAGACCAGGACCTTGAGCTTCTGCTGGTCGGCGTTGATCTCGCTGATCGAGGCCGGCAGCGAGGCGAACGCGCCGTCGGTGACCGTGACCGAGTCGCCGACCTCGAAGTCGAGGACCTTGACCTCGGGCTTCGTCTTCTTCTCCTCGGCCTGCACGGCCGGGGCCAGCCACTTCAGCACCTCGTCAAGCGAGAGCGGGGCCGGCCGGTCGACCCGGTCGGTGGCGCCCACGAAGCCGGTCACACCCGGGGTGTTACGCACACACGAGTACGACTCCGGGGTCAGATCCATCCGGACCAGGATGTAACCGGGGAAGACCTTGGCCTGCACCTGGTTGCGCTTGCCGTTCTTGACCTCGACCTCTTCGCGGGTCGGGACCTCGACCTGGAAGATGAAGTCCTCCATGTCGAGGCTCGTGATCCGGGTCTCGAGGTTGGTCTTGACCTTGTTCTCGTACCCCGCGTAGGAGTGCACCACGTACCAGTCGCCGGGTGCGTACCGCAGCTTCTGACGCAGCTCCTTGACGGGGTCGTAGTCCTCGTCAGCCTCGGGCGCCTGGGCCACGGCCGGAACGTCGGCCGCCTCCACCGACTCGTCGATGTCCGGCGACGACTGCTCGTCAGCAGACTGCGCGGTCTCGTCGTCGTACTCAGGCACGCTCGCTCACTTCCAGATAAGTCTCTTCAGTTCGACGGGTGCGGGACTAGCTGCCGAGCGCCCAGAGAATGCCCTTACCGAAGGCATAGTCCAGAGACACCACGAGGGCCGTCACCACGACGACGAACACGATCACGACGCTGGTGTAGGTCAGCAGCTCACGGCGCGTCGGCCAGATGACCTTACGGAGCTCGCTGACGACCTCGCGGAAGAAGCCGCCGATCCGGCCGAAGACCCCAGTACCCCGGCCGGACTTCTTGGCCTTCGGGCTCTCGTCCTTCGTACGCTCGGCGACAGCGGTCCCGCCGCCACGGCTCACGAGCGCGTCGTCGGCCTCGTCATCAGGCACGTCACCGCCGGCGGCGGCGTCGGCGAGTACCTCGTCGTCGCCCGGGACGTCGTCACCGGGCCGGTCCTTCTCGGCCACTTCGCCCTACTTCCGTCGTCGGTGGTGTTGAGGTTCCCGTCAGCGCTCGACCGGACGCGGAGTTTGTGCGAACCGCGCACCGGGCGGGCACGTCGAGGAGGATTGCGCAGGGGTGACAGGACTTGAACCTGCAGCCTGCGGTTTTGGAGACCGCTGCTCTGCCAATTGAGCTACACCCCTTCGCGGGACCTGCGCCTATTACGACTCAGAACCCCACGGCGCACCAGTGTACGGGTACGCCCGGCGTTCCCCCAACCCGGGCTACCGCTTCCTGACAAGCGCCTGCGCCAAGGACAGTACCTTGTCGCCGTTGCACGTCGCAGTCAGGCTCAGCCGAGTGTGTCCGTCCTCGGTGACGTCCTTCACCGTCGCGGTGACGACGACCTCGGTGCCCTCGTCGGTGTCCGGCACCGGAACCGGGCGGCTGAACCGCACGCTGAACTCGACGACCGCGTCCGGGGCGCCGGCCCACGCCGTGACGGCCCGGCCCACCAGCGCCATGGTGAACATGCCGTGGGCGATGACACCCGGCAGTCCGACACTCTTGGCGATCCGGTCGCTCCAGTGGATCGGGTTGAAGTCTCCCGAGGCGCCCGCGTAACGGACCAGGTCGGCCCGGGTCACCCGGAAGGTCTGCGGCTCCAGAACGTCACCCATTACGCCTCCTCGCCGCGCTGGACCAGCTTCGACCACACGGTGACGACCGGCTCGCCGGCCTCGGTCGTCACGTCCGTGCGGGTGGTGAGGAAGTCGTGGCCGCCCCGGCTGGTGATGTCATCCACGGTGTTCACACAGACCAGGGCGTCGCCGGCGACGACCGGTCGGGCGTACGCGAACTTCTGGTCGCCGTGCACGACGCGGCTGTAGTCCAGGCCGAGCGCGGGGTCGTTGACGATCTGCCGGCTGGCCGCCATGGTGATCGCCACCGGAAAGGTGGGCGGGGCCACCACATCGGTGTAACCGAGGGCTCGGGCAGCTTCTGGGTCGTGGTACTCGGCGTCGGTGGCGCCGATCGCCCGGGCGAACTCACGGATCTTTTCGCGGCCGACGAGGTAGGGCTCGGTGGGCGGCCAGCTGCGGCCCACGAAAGACTGGTCCAGAGGCATGCCCACAAACTACTCTGCGCCGCCCGGATCGAAATCCGGGCGGCGCAGGAAAGATCTTTAGTTGCGTACGCTCAGCGCGTCTCGCGGTGCAGGGTGTGCTTCCCGTCGCGCGGGCAGAACTTCTTCAGCTCAATCCGGTCCGGGTCGTTACGCCGGTTCTTCTTGGTGATGTAGTTCCGGTCCTTGCACTCCGTGCACGCCAGGGTGATCTTCGGACGGACGTCGGTCGCCTTGGCCACGGCGGGGTGCCTTCCTGCTAACGAGTTCTAACTGACGACGAACCAGCGTAGACGCTCGACCCGTCAATCTGCAAAGTGGTGCCCCGGGTGGGGTCCACGGAAAGTAGCGGTGGCCGGACTTGAACCGGCGACACAGCGATTATGAGCCGCTTGCTCTGCCATCTGAGCTACACCGCCGAGCCAGGCTCAAGTCCAGCGCCAGGCAGGGGCGGGAACGAACCCGGTAGAGCCCCCTTACGGAATCGAACCGTAGACCTTCTCCTTACCATGGAGACGCTCTGCCGACTGAGCTAAGGGGGCGCGCTTGCGATCTCTCGCTCGCTGCACGGGTAAGACTACACGGCCGGGTCGTGGGCGTGAAATCAGTACCCCCCTTGCCGTTGAACCGCAGGTCAGATCACTGCGCGGAGCCTGCGGACCTCACCTGTGGGAGTGGACTCAGGCTCCGTTTGAGCGCTCAGCCAAGCCTCCAAACGCTCGTACGGAAGCGGGCGGCTGAACAGGTAACCCTGGCCGATCTCACAACCCATCTCCTCGAGCAGCTCCAGCGTGAGCTCGCTCTCCACGCCTTCGGCGACCACGGTGAGGCCGAACTCACGGGACAGGCCGATCACCGCCCGGACGATCGCGAGATCTCCCGAGTCGGTCGCCATCCCCTGCACGAAGCTGTCATCGATCTTCACCTCGTGCACCGGCCACTGCCGAAGGTACGCCAGCGACGACGCTCCGGTGCCGAAGTCGTCCACACTGAGCCGGACACCGAGGTCGCGGAGGCGGTAGAGGGTGGGCAGCACGCGCTCGATGTCGTTGAGCATGCCCGGCTCGGAGATCTCGAAGGTGAGCTGGCCGGGCCCCACCCGATGCTCGGTCAGCAGTTCCTCGACCAGGTCCGGAAAGCGGGAGTCGAGAAGCGTCCGGGCGGAGAGGTTGACCGCGACGGAGAGCGGCCGGTCGGCGTCCGCCCACTCCCGGCAGCGGCGCAGGCCGGCGGTGAGCACCACCTCGGTGAGGCGGGCCAGCTGGCCGGTGTGCTCGGCGACCGCCACGAAATCCTCCGGCGCGACCTCGCCGTGCGCCGGGTGCACCCAGCGGGCCAGGCACTCGACGCCCAGCACGTGCCGGTCGGCCAGCGTCACCTTGGGCTGGAAGTAGACCTCCAGCTGTCCGTTGTCGAGGGCCCGGCGCAGGTCCGCGGCGATACCGAGACGGCGTACCGCCCGGGACTCGAGGGCCGGGTGGAACGGCTGCACCCCGTACGGCAGGACCTTGGCGGCGTTGGCGGCGAGCTCGGCGCGCTGCAGCAGCGTCTCGGGGTCGCTGCCGTGGTCCGGGTAGACGGAGACGCCGACCGCGGTGTCCACGTCCAGGGTGAGCGAGCCGACCGCCATCGGACCGCGCAGCCGCTCGCGCATCCGGGTGGCGATGTCGACGGTCGCCTCGATGTTCTGGGCCCGCAGGGTGACCACGAACTCGTCGCCGCCGATCCGGCCGACCAGGGCGCCCGGATCGGCGATCCCGCCCAGCCGCTGGGCCACCTCGACGAGCAGTTTGTCGCCGGCGGCGTGGCCCATCGACTCGTTGACGTTCCGCTGACCGTCCACGTCGAAGAACATGATGGCGACGACGTCTTCCTCGGCTTCGACCGCGATCGACTCGGCGAGGGCGTCGATCATCCGGCGGCGGTTGGGCAGGCCGGTGAGCCGGTCATGGTAGGCGTCGTAGCGGAGCCGGTCGACGAGCCTCGAGTTCTCGACGGCGACCGCGGCGTGCGCCGCGATGGTCTCCAGGACCTGCACGTCGGCCTCGCGGAACGTGCGGTTGTCGCCGACCCGGTTCACCACCTCGAGCGTGCCGATGGTCGCCTTGCCGGATCGCAGCGGGATCACGATGACGTCCTTGACCCTCGCCGGCTTCAGCTCGGCGCGGAGAGCCTCGGTGCCGGGGAACAGAGCACCGACCCCGAGAGCGGCCTTTCGCTCGATCGCCATCTCACGCACGGCGTCGGGGATGGGCGAGACGTCAAGCAAGCCGCGGTGCTCGACCTGTGCGGTCAGCAGGACCTCGGGGTGGCGTCCCTGCGGCGCCAGCCACAGCGTGGCGAACTCCGACTGCATCAGCTCCCGGACCCGGCCCAGCAGCACGTCGGGCAGCCCGCTCTCGGCACTCTGTTCCCGCATCGCCTGGGTCAACTCGTAGACGTCCGCCAGGGTGCGGTGCCGGCGAAAGAACTCCGCGTACGACCGCACCACCAGGACCAGGGCGCCGACCAGGATCAGCAGGAGCAAGACGGACCAGCGGGTGGCTTCGAGAGCGACCAGGACCACCAGCCCGATAACCGTGTTGATGCCGGTGATGGTGATGGCGGACAGACCGCGCACCGCCGCTTCCCGCCCGGAGGAGACACCCTGCACGAGGCTCATCACACCGGCGAAGCTGAGCAACTCGACCATCGCGCTCACCCCGACGGCGGCGGCCAGCACGGCCCAGGCGGCCGGGTTCACGTCGTCCAGCGGACGGAACGGGACCATCACCAACAGAGCCGCGCAAATTCCCGCGGCCGACTTGGAGAGGTTGAACCATTGTTTGGTGGGCGAGCTGGTGTACCGGATCTGGTTGAACAGTATGGCGCCGCAAACCACCAGAATGGCCGCCACTGGCGGCAGATAGAACAGGACCAGCACCAGCGGGACGTCGGTCATCGCGACGTTCAGCGCACTGCGCCGGACAGCGAAGGTGAAGCTCGTGCGGTAGGCGAGAAGATAGACCGCGAAAAGAAGCAGAGCCGGCGCCCACTCCTCATACCACCGGGGATCCGCGAGCCAGAATCCCACTGTGCTGAAGAGCGCGAAGAGCGCCAGCGGATAGGTGATCAGCCAAGCCCGCTGCACGGTGTTACGCCGCACCGGCGCAGGCTTGGCCATCGCGTACCTTTCCAGTCGATACGACCCCGCTCGGTGCGATCGGCGCGGAACGGAGGGCTCAGGTCCAGTCGTGCGTCAGCTTCTTGACGGTCACGGCGTGGGCCTCACGTGGAGCCTCCGCGGCGCTTGCGCCCGTGGCCCCGACACCCAAAGCCACGGCGACCACGAGAACCAAGCCCGCGAGACGACTGAGCTTTCTCGCAAACATGTTGAGCTCCCTTGACGGAAAGTCGGTTCGACGACGGTCTCATGATGGTGCCACACCCGTTGTGCGACAGGGAGTGTTCATCGGCGGGTCGTGGCGGCGGTCCGGCAAATCCTGGCCGAACGGTTGAGTCGTGGACCGGCCTCAGCGCTGAAGAATTGACAGCTTTATGGGCGATTTAAGCAGAGAAGTGAGACTAGTTCGCAGCTCATCGTCAGGCTATCTTGACGTCAAGACGGCCTGACGGAAGGCGGGCGATGGTGACGACGCCGGACGAGCTGGAGCGGCTTCACACACTCAAGAGCGCTACCGAGCGTTACGACGAACTCCGCATGCGGGACGCCCTGGCGGCCGTCCGGCCCAGCCCTGAAGAACCGGCCCTGACCAGGGACGAGACGCTGGAGATGCTGGCGCTCAGCGAGGTGCTGATGCGCAAGGCGGGATACGGCCGGCAGGCCACGGTGCGAGCGGCCCGAGCCGCCGGCGCCTCCTGGACCCAGATCGGGGCCGCGCTGGGCACCAGCAAGCAGGCCGCCTGGGAAGCACACCAGCGCTGGGCCGACGATCAAGGATGGCCGGAGACCCCGGACTGATCAGTCACCGACGGCGGCCGGGCGGTCGGTGTGGCTGTACTGCGACCACGAGCCGGGGAAGAGCCGGCCGGTGCCGAGGCCGGCGTGCTCCAGCGCGATCAGGTTGTGGCAGGCGGTCACACCGGAACCGCAATAGGAGATGACGTCGGTCGTACCGTCGGCGCCGACCGCGGCGAACCGCTCGCGCAACCGCTCGACCGGGAGGAACCGGCCGTCGGCATCCACGTTCTCCCGGCAGGGCAGGTTGCGGGCGCCCGGAATGTGGCCCGGCCGTGGATCGACCGGCTCGGCGTCACCCCGGAAACGGGAGTGGTCACGGGCGTCCAGCACCACACCGGGACCGTTCGCCGCCTCGTCCAGCGACGCCAGACGGTCGGCCGGCCAGTTCCGGGCGGTGAAGGTGGCCGGTGGGCGTACCGGCGCCTCGGTGGTCAACTCGCCGGAGAAGGCTTGCAGGCCGCCGTCGAGCAGCGCGGCGTCGTGCCCGATGACCCGGAGCAGCCAGACCAGCCTTGCGGCGACTACTCCGCCCGCGTCGTCGTACGCGATGACCGGATCTTGATCTCCGATGCCGGCCTCGGCCATCGCCTCGGCGAACGTCTCCGGATCCGGAAGCGGATGCCGGCCCTCGGCCGGCGATGCCGGCCGGGCCAGTGCGGTGTCCAGGTCGATGAAGACCGCGCCGGGCAGATGCCCCTTCTGGTACGCCGCCCGGCCCGACCGGCCGTCCAGGTACCACCGGACGTCGGCCAGCACGACCGCGTCACCCTGGGCGCGCACCCACTGCTCGTCCACCACCGGGTCGATCACCGAGACCTCCTGTCTCATTCATCGTCGCGCCTGCGCCCCCGTGGCCGGAACCGCGACACGGCGACTCCGACGAGCACCAGAGCGAACAGAGCGGTGCCCGGCGCGGTCCGCGAGCCGGCCAACCGGGCGCCCATTACGAAGATCAGCAAGGCCAGCCCGAAGAGCAGGTGGTAGCACCCGGCCTCGCGGACGGTCCGGAACGACCGGCCGATGATCGCGGGCGCTCGGTCGGTGATCAACATCCGGGCGCCGAACGCCCCCAGCCCAAGCCCCAGCAGGCCGCCCAGTACCGCGGTACCCATCGCCCCAGTCTGCGACGCGCGCTGCCGGGGCGAGAGGCAATCCGGATCAGCGGTAGTTGGTGAACTGCAGGGCGACGCCGAAGTCCTCCTGCTTCAGCAGGGCGATCACAGCCTGCAGGTCGTCCCGCTTCTTGCCGGTGACGCGCAGCTGGTCACCCTGGATCTGCGCCTGCACGCCCTTCGGGCCCTCGTCGCGGATCTTCTTGCTGATCGCCTTGGCCTTGTCGGTCTCGATGCCCTCGACGACCTTCAGGTCGATCTTGTAGGTCTTGCCGGACTGGCGCGGCTCCCCCGCGTCCAGAGCCTTCAGCGAGATGTTCCGCTTCACCAGCTTCTCCTTGAAGACGTCGAGCGCGGCGGTGGCTCGCTCCTCGGTCTCCGAGGTGATGGTGAACGCCTCTCCCGACTTGGCGAGAGCGGTGCCCGTACCCCGGAAGTCGAACCGGGTGCTCAGCTCCTTCTCCGCCTGGTGGAAAGCGTTGTCGACCTCCTGCCGGTCGACCTTGCTGACGATGTCGAACGACGGGTTGGCTGCCATGATCAGACTCCTGCGGCTGGGCTCGAATCGATGTGAACGGCGGGGCGGTGGAGCCCCGCGACATGCCGACCGTACCCGGTTGTGGAGTCGGTCCGCGGTACGGCTATTCTGATGTCCGCTGCCGCGGGAGACCGTGGTGGTTGCCCAGGCGGGTTGCCCGAGCGGCCAATGGGAGCGGACTGTAAATCCGTCGCGAAAGCTACAGAGGTTCGAATCCTCTACCCGCCACCACTGGGACAGACAGGCCCCTCACCAGCCGGAACGGCAGGGAGGGGCCTTCTTCGTTTGATCTAGCGGAGTCCGGGTCTTGACGAGCAGTTGTGGACAGGTCAAATCTTCGTGACCCATTCCCGACACGGACCCGTCCGCTGCCGGCGCGTCCACTGGGAAGCCGGCCGCCACGGACCAACCCATAGAGATGGGTACGGACACCAGCGGGCATGCTCCTCCGCTCGGCGCAGGATCGGACGACCACCGCGGTGCAGCAGGCCCCGAAGAGCACCGAACAACAGTTCGGGGCAAGCCACGAAGCGGCTCGGCGACCGCCCTGGACCGGCGCACGTTCCCATGATCAGCTTTCTGCATGGAGCTCACCAAGCAATTCAGCGACGATCAATACGCCGTTGCGCTGGAGTCATGGTCATGGCTGGACCTGCATGGCAAGACGCCCCGCTTCGCCTCACTGTTCGGGAACATCTTCCTGGAGGACGAACATGGCGGATGGTGGTTCCTTGACACGTTCGGCGGGGAGCTCGTATCAGGATGGGCAAGTCGCGCCGAACTGATCGCCGCGCTGGAGACAGAAGAGGGTCAAGATCAGTACCTATTGGGTGTGCTGGCCATGGCAGCGTTCCATCGGCGGGGCCTGAGCTTGGGCGACGACGAGGTATACGCCTACGCACCGCCGCCCATCGTCACCGGCAGTTTCGACGTCGAGGCAATCCAGGTATTCCGATTCTCCGTCGTCGTCAACACGGCAGGGCAGCTCCACCGACAGCTTCGCAGCTCGTCCGCTGGCTGAACACCAGCGCGCGAGCCTTCGAGGACAACCGGCTCACGAGCAGCCGGCCGGAGGCCGCCGGCAGGCCGAGCGCGACCGGCCCGCGCCGCGCTTACGCGGCGCCCTATGCGGAAAGCAGTACGACGACCGGCGACACGCATCGGCGGTCCCCTGCCGCGTCGATGAGTTGTGCTCACGTCGGCATCGCTTGGGCGGTCTGTTCGCAAGCTGGCCTCGTGGCGAGGCTGTCGGCGGCGAGGATGACGCACGGGTGGCAGATGGCGACGCCAGGTCGGTGACGAGCATGTCCGGCTCGGTTGCCCGGCCGCAGAAGGAACAGGTGCGGCTGGCCAGCCGGCGTTTCCACCAGCGGGCTGGGCGTACGGGAATGGGGCTGATGTAGCAATGCAGTTCCCGTTCGAGGGCCGCTATGTCGACGTGTAGTTCGTTGAGAGCGCGGCTTCCGGGGTCCAACGCCAGGACGGCTAGTAGGTGTTCCGTGCGGATCTCGGGTGGGAGGGTGCCCGCGGCGTTCTGCGCGGCGGTGTCGATGGCGCAGGTCGCTTCGGTGGACATCGGTGGGACGTCGTCGCCGGGTGCCTCGCTGTACGGGCCGAACAGGCGGTGCGACGCGGCCCGGATCTGCTCGGCGTGGACGCTCAGGCGTTCGAGGATGGCTGCGGCTACGCCCTCGGTGAGCAGGCCGGCCAGCAATTGCTGGGTGCCGATGGCGGCGGCCGCGGCCAACAGGCCGCCGGGGTTGGCGGTGCCGGCGAAGTGGTGGACCTCGGTGACGAGGTCGGCGAAGCGGTCCGGCAGGTCAGGGCCATGCGACAAGAACGCCGATGCGGGACTGCGGGGCTAGGGTTTGCGAGTGACTCCCGACGTGCTCGTGCTCGACACCGAGGACCCGCTGGCGGTCACCGCGGTCGAGGCCATTCGTGCCGGCGACGTCGCGGCGTTGCGGCGTCTGCTCGATGAGCAGCCGGGTCTGGCCACGGCTCGGCTCGTGGAGCACGACGGTGGGATGTCGCGGACCCTGCTGCATGTGGTGACGGACTGGCCCGGTCACTATCCGAACGGAGCCGCCACGGTGGCCGCGCTGGTCCAGGCTGGTGCGGAGGTCGACGCCCGGTTTACCGGGCCGCACAGCGAGACGCCACTGCACTGGGCGGCCAGCAGTAACGACGTCGCAGTGCTCGACGCGCTGCTGGACGCCGGCGCCCAGATCGATGCGCTGGGTGCGGTCATCGGCGGTGGCACGCCGCTGGACGATGCGACGGCGTTCGCGCAATGGGAGACCGCTCGCCGCCTGGTCGAACGTGGAGCGCGTACCACCCTGTGGCACGCCGCGACCCTGGGAATTCTCGACCGCCTGGAGGCCTATTTCACCGGCCCGAGTCGGCCGGCTCCGGCCGAGGTCAGCGGGGCGTTCTGGGGAGCGTGCCACGGCGGCCGACAGCGGGCCGCACAGTTCTTGCTCGACCACGGCGCTGGTCTCAACTGGGTCCCGGACTGGGAGAACCTGACGCCGTTGGACGCCGCCACCCGCAGCGAGGCCACCGACGTCGTCGAGTGGTTGCGCGCGTGCGGCGCGAAGACCGCGGTCGAGCTGGGACGGTAACGCCACCTACCGGCGGCGCGGGGCATCATGGGCGACGTGACGGGCTTCGTCCTGCCGGAGAACCTGGTCGACAGCGTGCGCGCGGACCGGTCACCGCAACGTGACGCCTGGCTGGCGACTCTGCCCCGTCTGGTTGACGAGTTCGCAGACCGATGGTCGCTGGCGATCGGACCGCCTTTTCAGCCGGGCGGCCAGTGCGCCTGGGTCGCCCCGGCCAGCGACGGCGCAGGCCGGGAACTGGTGCTCAAGGTGGCGTGGCGGCACGATGAGGCCCTCCACGAAGCCGAAGGGCTGCGCGCCTGGGACGGCGACGGAACGGTACGGCTGTACGACCACGCCACCGACGACACCACCTCTGTGCTGCTGTTGGAACGCTGCCGCCCCGGCACTGCGCTCGGGGAGGTGCTACCCGAGGTTCAGCAGGACCCGATCGTCGCCGGCGTGCTGAGACGACTGTGGCGAGCGCAGGGTGATCCCGCACAGTTCCGGCCGCTGCAGGTCATGTGTGACGCCTGGGCCACCGAATTTCAGGAGCGGCTGGCCGACACACCGGGACGACTCGACCCCGGCCTTGCCCGCGCCGGGATCCGGCTTCTACGCACGCTGCCGGCCACCGCCGACCGGCGCGTGCTGTTGTGCACCGATCTGCACGCCGGGAACATCCTTGCCGCCGACCGCGAGCCCTGGCTTGCCATCGACCCCAAGCCCTACCTCGGCGATCCCACCTATGACGCGGTGCAACACCTGCTCAACTGCCAACAGCGCCTGATGGCCGACCCGGCCGGCCTAGCCAGCAGGATGGCCGACCTGCTCGAACTCGACGCCGGCCGGCTCACACAGTGGCTGTTCGCTCGTTGCGTACAGGAATCGCTCGACCATCCCGTCCTCCGTGAGGTCGCCGCTCGGCTCGCCCCGGCCTGACAACCAAGCGGTCACGGTGTCGTTCCGGCCGAGACCGCGCTCGCGCGCTGGGCCAGGGAAGCCAGTACGCCGGCGTATGCCGCCGGGACCTCGATATCGAGAACCACCGCCTCGCCGCCGGCCACCCGCTCCGCAGTGGTGGTGAAGGTGAAGAACGAGCAGCACCCGACTTCCCGTACGGTCAGGTCCCGCACCCGGGCCTCCAAGCCGGCCGGGCCGGTCAGGTGCAGGCGGGCGTGTGTCGCGTCGACCTGTTCGACCCCGCGGACGGCGGTGGCCAACAGGTCGTCGAATTCGGCCAGCCGGAGCGGTCGCTCCGCCGTGGGCAGCGTGCAGGCGTCCGGAACCATGAAGGACATGCCAAGCCTCCTCGAACTTCGACGCCGTCGGCGCCGTCCGTTCGACGGTAAGCCCGTACCCGGGTACCGAATGCAATACCTGATGGCCTAGCGGGCCAGGCGCTTCTCGATTTCGGCGCGCATGTCGTGCGGCAGTTCGTCGGCGTCGAGGAGGCGGGCAAGGCGGGCCGGGTCGTGCATGTAGATGCCGAAGGCCTCGGCGATGGTCAGGCCATGGGCGGGGCGGTCGGTGACCTCGATGCGGTCGCCGGCGCGGACCTCGCCGGGAGTCAGGATGCGCAGGTAGGCGCCGGTCCGGTTGGTCTCGGCGAAGCGTTTGATCCAGCGGCGCTCGCCCATCCGGTGCTGGAAGGTGGCGCACGGGATGCGGCCGAACGTGGGCTGGAGTACCAGACCGGAGCCGATGTGCCAGCGTTCGCCGATCACCGCGCCGTTCACCTCCACGCCCTCGGTGGTCAGGTTCTCGCCGAACAAGCCGGGTGCGAGATCACGGCCCAGCTCGGCGGCCCACCACTTGTAGTCCTCGGTGGCGTACGCGTACACCGCCTGATCGTCGCCGCCGTGATGCTTGGTGTCGCCGATGTAGTCGCCGACCAGGCCGCTGTGCAGGCCGGTGGTCTTCGGGCCGGGCGGGCGTACGGCGACCGGATGGTCGACCGGGCGCTTGCCGATCCCGGTCTTGCCCACCGGCTTGGCCGGGTTGTACTCGGACGCCCCGACGTTGAGGGACAGGACGATTCCGCTGCTCATCACGGGAAATGCACCACCGCTCGGTCTTCGATCGGCCGGTAGCCCAGCCGCTGGTAGAGGGCATTGCTGGTCGGGTTGGCCAGGTCGGTGAAGAGCACGACCTCGGTGGCTCCGTCGTCGAGGGCGGCCTGTGTGGCGGCCGTGGTCGCCGCGCCGCCGAAGCCGCGGCGGCGGTGCTCGGCCGGGGTGTAGACGTACTGGACGCGGGCCATCCCGGCCTGCGTCCGGGTCCGGACCGCCATCGCCGTCGGCGTTCCGTTCTCCGCCCAGAGGGTGACCCCGCCGAACGACAGGCGGTCGTCGACGAACTGCTCGACGCTCGGCAGCTCCTCGCCGATCTCGTCGTGGAAGGCGCGGAACCAGTCGATCAGCAGCGGGCGGTCGGCGACCGTCCCGCGCCGCGCGGCGCCGGGCGGCATGGGCTCCGGCGGGATCAGACGGTCCAGCCGGTAGAGGCGGCTCCGCATGCCCGGGACCGGAGTGGCGCCGGTCAGCTCGCACCAGCCGGACACGAACGCGTCGACGTCATCGGCAAGCAGGTTCACCCCGGTCAGCGGGCGGCCGGCGAGCGCCTTGACCGCGGCGGGAACGGCGCCGTTCGGCACCGCGCTGAACATAATCGGGTACGGCGGGGTGCCGGACAGCACTCCCCCGACCTCGCCGGTGGAGGTGCTCCACCAGCCGAAGATCGGATCGCTCACCCCGTACGCATGCGGTCCGTGCTGGCGCAACCCATCGAGGACCGTGAGAAACGTGGTGTGCCGGACCGGTTCCGATCGCAGGTAATCACCCGCGACCTCGGCGAACCGCTCCACGTCGGTGGTCAATTGCCAGCCCATCGCCCCATCCTCGCGATCGACGACAGTGGCCGCATTCGATTAAAGGCCCCAGGCCTTGGCGATCCGGGCCAGGCTCTCCTGGCGGGTCGCCGGGTCGTAGACCGCGCCGGCCAGGATCAGCTCGTCGGCGCCGGTCCGTTCCACCAGGGCGTCGAGGCCGGCGACCACCTCATCGGCGGTTCCGGCGTACTGGGTGCCGGGCAGTGACTGGAGCATCGCCCGATCCAGATCGGACAGGTCGGCGCGGGCAGCGCTCTCCGGCGAGACCATCGGGCCGAGCCGGCCGGTACGCAGGCTCAACGCCATGACCCGGCTGGGACCGGCCAGGAACTGCGCCTCCTCGGTCGTCTCCGCGGCGATCGCCGACGCGCTGACCATGACATGCGGGCGGGAGTAGCGCGGGGAGGGCCGGAAGCCGTCCCGGTAGAGGCGGAGGGCGCCGTCCACGTCCGAGCTCATCGCGAAGTGGTACGCGTAGCAGAACGGCAGCCCGAGAGCGGCCGCGACCTGCGCCCCGTACGTCGAGGAGCCGAGCATCCACACCTCGGGGAACGTCTCCGGCGCCGGAGTGGCTCGCAGACGTGTGGTCTGCTCCTTCCCGAGCAGGCCGAGCAGGGTCTGCAGGTGCTCCGGGAACTGCTCGACGGTCAGGTACGGCGAGACGCCCCGCAGCGCGGCGGCGGTCGCCTGGTCGGTGCCCGGGGCCCGGCCGATGCCGAGGTCGATCCGGTCCGGGTAGAGCGCCTCCAGCAGCGCGAACTGCTCGGCGACCACGAACGGCATGTGGTTCGGCAGCATCACGCCGCCGGAACCGACCCGGATGCGGTGGGTGTTCGCGGCGACGGCACCGATCAGGACCGGTGGCGCGGTCGAGGCGACGGCCGGCATGTTGTGATGCTCGGCGACCCAGAACCGGGCGTACCCGAGCTCGTCGGCGGTCTTGGCGATCTCGATCGTGCCGCGCAGCGCGTCGGGGCTGCCGTATCCCTCACGGACCGTGGCGAGGTCGAGAACGGAGAGCGGGACGCGGTTCGGAGCGGTCATATCCGGTACAAGCCACCTTCACTGAGGTCGGATCCCGATTGTGGCGACAGTCACACCAGTTCGGCTGCGAGGGTGGCTCGCCGGTCGGCGCGGGCCATCGAGCCCTCCGGGAACGCGGCGATCGCGGCCGCGATCATGAGCACGCCCGCCGCGAAGGCGAACGCCCACGGCACCCCGCCCGGCTGGTCGACGATCAGGCCGGCCACCGCACCACCGGCGGCGCTGCCCGACACCGAGACGGTGACCATCCAGGTGTACGCCTCGTTCAGCATGGCGGCCGGGGCGATCCGGCCGACCAGGCTGTTCTCCACGGTCAGCGCGGGCGCGATGGTGGCGCCACCGAGGATCAGGGCCATCCCCAGATAGAGCGGGCTCGGCATGAACGCCGGCACCAGGAAGCTCACCGACACCGCGGCCAGCAGCCAGGCGAACTGGCGGGACAGGGCCATGGCCGGGCGCCGGGTGCCGAACCAGATGCCGCCGACGGCGCTGCCCAGCCCCCAGACACCGAGCAGGACACCACCGAGGGCGTCGCCGCCGCCGTGCTGTGACGCGTACGCCGGGACGATCACGCCGGCCGCGCCGAACGCGACGCCGAGGGCGGTGACACAGAGCAGCAGAGTCGGGAAGCCGCCCACCCGCAGCGGGCCGAGCCCCCGGGCCGTGTGCTCGTCGGGGTGCGCCCCGCGATGCCGCATCACCGGCAGCCGGGCCACCCAGGCGGTACCGACCAGGGTCGCCACCGCGGCGCTGACCAGGGCCGAGCCCGGCTCACCGGTGGCCACCATGAACGCCGCGACGAGCAGCGGCCCGAGCACGAAGACCAGCTCGAACAGGGAGGTTTCGGCGGCCATCGCGGCCTGGCGCAGGCCGTGCCGGCCGCTGGCCGCCGCGGTCATGTCGGTCCAGGCTCGGCGGATCGCCGCGGTCAGCGGAGGGTACGTGGCGCCGGCCACCGCCGAGGCCGCGAAGATCCACTCGATGGCGCCGGCTCCGCCGCGGCTGGCCAGCAGCAGAGCGCCGAGCGCCAGCGGGTGCAGCACGGCCGTCGCGAGCAGGATGGGCGCCGCCCCGATCCGGTCCGCGAGCCGGCCGGCGATCGGGCTCACGGCCGCACCGGCGAGCGCGTAGACGCCACCGGCGAGACCGGCGGCCGCGTATCGCCCGGTGGCCTGTTCGACCAGCAGGAGCAGGGCGAGCGGGGTCATGCCGATGCCGAGGCGGGCCAGGACGCCGACCACGAGGAGGATCCGCCCGCCCGGCATCTGCCACACGCCAAGGTACTGACGCAATGCGGTCAAGGGGGAACCTCCGGCGCGCGATCGGTAACGAGTGAAACAGCTTCCGATGCTAACGCCGGAGGTTCCGGTAACAGTTCCGATGTCATGCGGCTCACGGCTCACCGCTAGCCGCGTGACGTCAGTTCAGGCGCTGCGCGGTCAGCGAGGCCTGCTCGTGCAGGCGGCGGATCCGCTCAGCCATCGGCGGGTGCGTCGAGAAGAGCGCGGAGAGGCCGCCGCCGCGGAACGGGTTGGCGATCATCAGGTGCGCCGTGCTGGTCAGCTGTCCGCCGGCCGGCAGGGGCGCGCGCTGCGTACCGTAATGGATCTTTTCCAGGGCGCTGGCCAGCGCGAGCGGATCGCGGGTGAGCGTGGCGCCGGAGGCGTCCGCCTGGAACTCCCGGTTCCGGCTGATCGCCAGCTGGATGATCGAGGCGGCGAGCGGGCCGAGGATCAGCATCAGCAGGGCACCGGCCGGGTTCGGGCTGTCCTCGTCGTCCGAACCACCGAACGGCAGGAAGATCGCCAGCTGGGCGAGGAGCGTGACCATGCCGGCCAGGCCGGCCGCGACGCTGGAGATCAGGATGTCGCGGTTGTAGACGTGGGACAGCTCGTGGCCGATGACACCGCGCAGCTCACGCAGGTTGAGGATGCGGGTGATGCCGACGGTCACCGCGACCGCGGCGTGCTGCGGGTTGCGCCCGGTCGCGAACGCGTTCGGCTGCATCGACGGGGAGACGTAGAGGCGGGGCATCGGCTGGCCGGCGTCGACCGCCAGCTCGCGGACGATCTGGTACAGCTCGGGGAACTCCGCCTCGCTGACCGGTCGGGCGCGCATCGCCCGCAGGGCGATCTTGTCGGAGTAGAAGTAACTGACGGCGTTCGTCGCCAGCGCGATGATCACGGCGAGGATCAGGCCGCCGCTGCCGCCCAGCCAGTAGCCCACGGCCAGGATCAGGCTCGTGAGCAGACCCAGCAGAGCGGCTGTCTTGAGGCCATTGTGATGGCTGTGCAACGTTCACTCCTTCGGCTTGCGGGCTTGTGACCCGCACCCAAAGGAACATCGATCACCTGCGTGTTCATCCGGGAACTCGCTGTGAGTTCACTGGAGGCGACGTTCGAAGAAAACCCTTTGAGGTACGCGCCGCGGCCGTCCCGCCGAAGCCGGCCCGTCCCCGCTCTCCCAGCGCGAGCCAGGCTTTCCCTCGCGGCCCCAGCGCGGCCGCCGGGAAACACCGCGGCCGCTTCCGGGACGCCGTCGGCCGCGTTCGCGGATGGTGCCGGCCGGGCCGCCGAAGGGTCGAGCCGCCCGCGGCCCGCGCAACGAGGTGGGCGCTGTTGCGGGCAATTCCGCCGCGGCCCGCCGCTGTTTCTAGCTAGATGTGATGTCCAGCCAGGTTGTTCAACCGGGTGATGGGTGCCAGCTTGCCGATCGCGGTGTGGGGCCGGTGGTGGTTGTAGTCGTGCAGGAAGCCGGGTAGGGCAGCGCGGCGGGTTTTTTCGCTGGTGTAGTGCTTGGCGAAGGCCCAGCCGTCGGCCAGGGTGCGGTGGAAGCGTTCGATCTTGCCGTTGGTCTGCGGCCGGTAAGGGCGGGTCTTCTTTACCGTTATGCCGAGCTCGGCGCAGGTCGTGGCCCAGAGCCGGGATTTGTAGGCGGAGCCGTTGTCGGACAGCACACGGCGGGTGGTGACGCCGCGTTCGGTGAACCAGGCGACCGCGCGGCGGAGCACGCTGG
>NZ_JADQTO010000070.1 GCF_015704865.1 Actinoplanes aureus
GCCCTTCGCTCCGAGCCAAGCGATCTGGGCGTCGGCCTCCAGGGCGAGCACGGCGACACAACGCACGAAAGCGGCGGCGAATTTGGGGCCGGGCTGTTCCACGAGGTCAGCCTATTGGCTCGCCCGGAGGCAGACACGGCGTCCTCATTTGGCCGATGAGCACGCGCGGCCTCCGAAGTGACAGTGCGCGCTGAGCTCGCCGCCTGCGGGTAGGGCGATCACGCCCACCCGAGGCAGCACTACCCGTGGCCTGGCACCTCGCTGGAGGTCGACGTAGCGCAGCGATGGCGGAACTCGGCGAACCACTGACGGACTCGATCGTCATCGTGCATGAATGTGCCGTCCGGGCCGGCGGGCATGTCTATGCCGTGGAGTAGTCCCGGAGCCCACCAGGTGACCTCGTCGTCGACCGCAACGTCACCTCGACCTCCGTGCCACTGGGCGGCCCACCGGTCTGCTTCCTCGCGCGTGCGCGTACCGGTCAGCAAGGCGACAAACCAGGCGTCGACTTCCTCGCGGTGAGGAGGCGGTGGGGCGGAGGTCATGATCTGAGATTGCCGAACAGCCGGTCCCGATGCACGGATTTGCCGCTCCGGGCGTGCTGGCGTTCATGGACACGTTCCGGACACTTGAGGTGTTCGCGGAAAACTGAAGGCCCCGGCCACCGATCTGTCGCCGCCAACCGGCATCATCTTGCGATGATCAACTACCGGGTCGGTATTGCGGTCCTCGCGGCGGTGTCGGCGGCCGGGTGTGCTGCGCCCGGCACGACCCCGGCGGTAAGTCCGTCCCCGGTTGTGGTGCCGTCCGGGTGTGTGCCCGAACGGGTGCGGTGGTCAGCACCGGTCACCGAACCGCGCCTGACCCAGGTGACGCTGCACCAGGAAGACGGCGACATGACCGGCCGACCCGTCCTGGACGCGCCGTTCACCCCGTCGATCACCGGCGTGAACGCGCCGGCCGATTGGACCAGGATGCTCGCCGCGTCACTCAGCGAACACGCCGGCATGAAGGTCAAGACCGGGCCGGCCGTACTCCCGGACGGCGGTTACGGCTTCCCCATGCAGGTCACGGACGACCCCGCCATCCCGCAGACCCTGTTCTTCGAAGGCGCCACGATCGTGTCGGCCGAGTTCACCGTTTCTTGCACCACGGCCCCGGTCACCGGCGGGTTCACCTCCTGGACCAAGGTCGACTTCGGTGGTCTGGCATGCGGCAGTATCGACCCGCCGACCGAGCCTCTGGCACGCCTGGCGATCGGCTACTGCCCAGCCACGGCGGCCCCCAGGCCTTCCGGATACATCGACGCTGTCCCGTTCGATGAGGACGAGCAGTTCTGACCACGCAAGTTGCCGTTGGCCCGTCAGGCATTGCGTCCCGCTCCTCACAAACAACCAGAGGTCAAGGTCGTGGCTCGATCCAGGCCACCACTGACTACGCCGTCATGAGGCACGTAGCGGACCGCCTCATCTGCAAGCACGTCAGGAATGACCACATCACCGGTTGGCATCGACGAGGGAAGCACCGCTGCGCTGCACAGACCCCCGCCGGGCGTTCGCCGCCGACGCTCCACGTGCTGCCGCGCTCCAGCGCACACACACTCATCGAATGGTGATCACGGTTCACCCTGACGCGCGAAGCTACCGGACCGCCAGCCGTTATCCTGATTTGCCGCCGGGCGTGCGCGGCGCTGAGCGCGGCAGTCACGCTCCGTACGATCCGCCAGCGGTCGGTACACATTTCTCCCCGACGTGCACGCACCGTTCGTACCCATAGAGGTGCGTGGTTTTCAATGATTGATCATTGGCGGATGACGTTGATGCTGCCGCGCGTGCTCGTCTCGGCCGACTTGGTCGGCAGCTCTGGCTTCCGCGCGCAAGTAGGCGCTGAGGTGTCATTGGCGTTGGAAATCTATTGCCGTCACCGAGTGCGTGCCTTGGATCAAGAACCTCGACCGGCGCCGGCACGCCGCCGTGCTGGCGGTGAATCAGCCGACGAGCTCGTCCTCACCGGCGTCGCGGTCCCATTCGAGCGCACCTGTCCACTTGGCGGGTGGGTGCTGGACGTCGCCGGCATACCCACCTACATCATCGAGGCATCGGAGGCACCCGGGCCGAACGTGATCCCCGGCATCAACGACCGCGATCCCGATTCAGACCCGGAAGAGCCGTTCCCCAACCGAGGCGCATGGGTACAGGTGCGAGGCAATGTCAGTGTCGCCGATGGCTACGTGGTGGATGAGATCGAGCAGGCACTGCAACGCAGTGTCGAACGGCCCTGGCTGGTAGAGCGCATCGTGCGGTTGGTGCCCGCTGGCTATGGACACCGAACGCTACACACCCATCCGCAGCAAGTAGAGGAAATCCGTCACACCGGCGACACCAGCAGCTATCTGCTGGACCTTGTCACCCCGGCCACGAATCCATCGGTAAGCCCTGGTGCCTGACAACGCGCGGATCTGCCGCTGTCCGAGCGCGCTGGCCGCCAGGGAGCACGTCACGCGCCGTAGCCGGGTCGCGGGCGCTCGACGTCCGACTTTGCCGAGAAGCGGATGCTGTGGCGATGGATAAACAGTGGGCTCCGTGCGACACGGCTGGCGTGCGCTGCCAGTGGAGCGGAGCCGAAAGTCCAACGACAGGCTGAGACGAGTAAGGGGTTCTTCCTACCGGCTTGGCGCCCCCGGGATACCGTTTGCCTTCTCGATTTGCCGTGGCGACTCCCCGGCAGCTCTGCGCCGTCTCGTCGACGGCACGATCATCGGAGGTTCCGTGGGCGAGCAGGCCGGTAGTACGACCGACGCGGACCCCGCGACGCTGCCGCCCGACCCGGCCTGGACCGGGACACCGCCGTTGCAGCGGTCGGCGTGGTGGCAGGTCTGCTGACTGGATTGTGTCTGGTAACCGCGGACCGGCTGGACGAGTCCGCCGTCACCCGTGTGTTGGCGGTCCTCGCGGTCGGCGTCGCGACGCTGGCGCTGGTGGGCGCCGTCGTCGGGCAGATGACCTCGACGCTGGCTAGAGCTTCACAGGGCGACGGCCGACGACGCGGTGTCCGGACGATCGCGGTGTCAGGCGTCTTCGCCGGCCTGGCCGTCGTACTGGCCGCTTCCGCGGCGATTCTTGTCGTGCTGCGACAGGAAGCCCGGCGCCCGGATACTCCTCAGCTGACATTCACGCTGGTCGGCAAGCCGGGAGAGACCGCGCTGTCGGTGCAGCTTGTGCTGCCGGATCTGGCCGAGGGATCTCTGGTGGACGCCACGTTGACGGGAATGACCTACGACGCCACGCAACACACGCTGGCCCGTGCCGTGGTACCGGCCGACGCGCACGGCCTCGCCGAGGCGCGACTCGTTGCCGCCGCCAGCGACGAGTACCGCAATCTGGTGGTGCAAGCGCGTTCGCAGCGTCGCACCTGCCGGGCAACGCTCTCACTGGAGGAGCCGATCGAACAGGTACCCACCCTCGAATGCCGGACCAGTCCCTGAGCTGGCGCATCGCTGTTCGGCACAGCGGTGAACATGGCCCGCGACTGCGTACGACCGGCGGCAGATCCGACACCGTGCCGGAAACGTCCTCAGACTCCCGCCGCTCGGCGCCCATGATCCTGGCGCCCGTGCTCGTCGAGATCATGGTCTCCGTACCGGCAGCGCGCCCTCGTTTGCCGCTGTCCGAGCGCGCTGGCCGCCAACGAGCACGTCACGGGCCGTAGCCGGGATCGCTGGCGCTCAGCGTCCGACTTTGCCGATGTGCGGCCGCCATAAGCAGCTCTTTGAAGCGCCGCCAGTCCGGCTCCGGGGACGGTTACTGCTTGAGCAGCAGAGTCCGAGCCGTCTCGATGACGTGCTCGAACCACTGCTCGCGTGGTGCAATCTCGCCCTCGACGGTGCGGTAGGGCTGTACGTGGCCATCCGCGTGTTCGAGCATCCAGCGCTCCGGGCGTTCGAGGAGGCCGTAAGCGTCCTGGGCGGCCAAGTCCTCGCCGCCAATCAGGCGATTGCGCCACTCCGCGGGGGCGACGTTCCAGCCGGGAGGCGGGTCGCGGAAGTAGAGGCCGATCCACCCAGCCTCGTACCAGAGCCTCAGGACGGCCGCACACGTTGATGCAGACCAAGGGCCGTGATGCACGGCGAATGGTTCCAGCCCGTCACGCGAGCCCCACGGAATCTCGTACAACGGCGCCTCTTCCAGTACGGCAATCTCCATCTGCCACAAGAAGTCCGTGAGATCGTCCACGGCGAGCATTATGGGCTGCGGCGGTTGCCAGGCGCGCTCGCCGAGGATGCCGGCGAAGGTGCATGTTGGCTCCAGCAACGCCCTCACATGCCGCTGGTGGGCGCGCTGGTCGCTCACGAGCACGTCACTGTCTGTAGCCGGGGTTGCGGACGCTCGACATCCGACTTTGCCGAGTTGAGTGCATCTACCCTGAGTGGAACACAGCCAGAGAAGAGCTGCGGATCGCGATTATATGCCGACTAGAAGCTTTTTCTCTCAGAACCAAGTTTCTTCCTCCCTGGCAGGGGTTTACGCGGATCCTAAAGGCGCATGCTGTAGTCATCGATACGCGACGGGGCTGAACTCAGGATGACACTTTTTGCCGACCTTCCACCGAGTCAAATTCGGTATGGGGTTGTTCTTAATGATTTGTCTGACGACGTGTCTTTGCCGTACAGCCTGGGGGGCGGCTGGCAAATTAGGCGAGCGACGCCCGCGGAGGTTAATGAATTTAGGCCAGCATTATTCGTCTACTCTACGGCGCAGTCGATGATCGCAACACCGGCAGGTCTTTCGGTTCCCGCAATACAACACGAATGCGAAGTTGACACGATCGGCAATGGGGTGCGGTCCATTCCGCTAAGTGATCCGGGAGCTTGGCGCTATACAGTAATTCAGCCTCTTGAAAACAGTACGTTGACGGGAAGGGCGGTTGCTGAGACGCTCCGTCTCTCGGAAGCCGATCTGTGGGTGGACCTCTGGGCCGCTTCAGCACCCGATGGTGCAGGCGCTGGTAGCCATGCGATCGGAGGTCATCCTGGACGTTGCCTGCAGTTCTTCGGACGTGGCCGGGAGCATCTTCCCGAGGTTCCAGCACTTGATGAGGTTGCGAAGCTTATCGAACTTAGGGCTAATTTTGATGACTCAAGCTTCCCCGAGATCGCTCGCCTTGTCGCTCAGTTCGTCGAGTTGGATGTGTTGCCAGATTATTCAAGTGCCAAGAACATGAGTTACTTTTCTCTGATCGAGGGCGCACTTAGTCACGCGCCTGAGCCGTCAGATCCTTTCGACTCGATTACTAGGCAACTAAAGCGCAACCTTTCCCTCCTTGAACATAGGCTTCCAAACCCCGAAAGCTTTGGGCTTGGCAAATTCTCGAAATCAACTGGGCTTCCCTAGGTGGTTTCAAAGCTCTACAGCTATCGGAGCGCCATCGCTCATGGCGGCGACGGAACCAAAGACCTTGATTGGCTAGCGGAGCGGAGGCCGGATGGTCCGGGGCAGGACAACAAACACCTTTGGATAGGGAAATACCTGCGTTCGATCGTCAAAAAACTACTCTTGGCTTCCCTTCGGGAACCTCAGCTGGTTTCCGATCTCAAAGGCTAGCTGTCCCCGCATTCCGTCCCCATCGCGGTCCAAACGATGCGCTCTCATGCCGCTCCGAGCGCGCTGGCGTTCATCGTCGCTGGTGACGCACGGTGGTACATGACTGCCTCACTCACCCCCAGGTCCAAACGTCGTCTCGTCCGAGCAACTTGTAGTACATGCCGCGGCGTCCGCCTTCCTCGGCCGCCGCCCCACCGTGCCGGCCGAATCACCGACCCTTGGTCTTGGCCATCTGCAGTTCGAGGCACTCATCACCACCGCCCGGCAGTCCACCAACCCGAACGACTTCGCCTTGATCGCGCTACTCGGCCTGCTCGGGCTGCGGATCTTTGAAACCTGTAGCGCCAGCATCACCGACCTGAGCGAGGAACACGGCCACCGCGTCCTGCGTGTGTGTGGCAAGGGCGGCAAAGTTGTCCTTGTTCCGCTACCACCCGCAGTGGCCCGAGCCATCGATCGGGCCGTTGAGGAACGCATCGGCGGGCCGATCCTGCGCAACACCATCGGCGCTCGGATGGACCGGCACGCCGCGACTCGCCGACTCAAGCACCTCGCCGCCACCGCCGGCATCGAGATGCCCAGGATGCACCCACACATGCTGCGCCACACCTTCGTGACCACCATGCTCGACGCCGGCGTCAGCCTCCGCGACGTACAGATCGCCGCCCGCCACGCCGACCCGAAGACCACCATGCGCTACGACCGGGCACGCAAGAACCTCGACCGGCACCCCAACTACATCCTCGCCGCCTACATGGCCTCCGGTACATGACAGTGAGTTGCGGGCCTCACCGAGCTACTCTGCCGAAGATAGTGCACATGCCTTGATGAAGAGGTTTCGCCGGCAGTGATCTATCCTAAACGGATACGCTTCGCTTCGAAGGTTTGTAGATTGGGCGCCAAATCAAGGGACCATACCGAATCGATGAACTGGTGAGCAAAATTTCCTAGGTCTTGAAGACAGAACGTCTCGTCTCCCATGGCAGTTACGGTCGTATGATATTCGCCTTGCTCACCGCACATGTCGAACTCGATTCGACTCTCGTTGTATCGAAACGAGCCATTCAGAAAGTCTAGCGTCAACTTGCGCCCTAGAACCCCTCTTTGATAGAACGGTGCGGCCATTCCGGATACCACAGCCGTTATTCGGAAAGTCGAGAGCAGCGAAATGATTTCGGCCCAGTATAATCCGAGCAACGGAGCGCGCAGTTGGATGGAGAGGGTCGATAGCATCCGGGCAAGCCAGTATTCATTCATGTCAGACTCTGTGGCGAATATGTCGCCCGTAACAACCGTCTTCACGCCATAGGCGTCTCGCAAATACGCGAAGGCGCGCCTGTAATCATCGGCCCACCGATGACTGTCAATCGCAATGAAGAGATGCTGTACGCCTAAGATCGAACCCTGAGTCTCCAGAAGCCCCAACGGGTGGCACCTAAAAAGGCCTTCCTGTGGAACAAATGTAACAAAGAGAACCTGATCGCGAGGAGCTGCGTGTACCTGTTGCTCTAAGCAAAACGCAAGGAAGGAGTCTTTACCGCCGCTCCATGCATAGCACGTGGTGGAGTTATGACTTCTCATTAGACCTCAGATGCTGGTGGCAGCCTTTAGAGGGACGATTCTATTAGAGTAAGAGCAGGAGCACGGCACCCCTTCGGTACCTGCCCGGCTCCGGGCCAACGGAACCTACGAGCGTGTTGTCGCGACTCCACACCTTGCCATCCCGATCAACAGACCCTACGAGAGTGTTGTTGCGATCCCACACCTTGCCATCCCGATCAACGGACCCTACGAACGTGTTGTCGCGGTCCCATACCTTGCCATCTTGATCGACAGAGCCTGACAGCTCATTGTCTTGGCTCCATGCCTTTCCGCTCGCATCCACAGAGCCGGACAGCTTGTTCTCTCGACTCCATAGACGTACTACTCTGTTAACGCCTCCGCCCATAGTCGCTCCTAAGATCATCTCAGTCACTGTGTCTGTCAGGGCATCCCACGATGCTGTCGCACCGGGCGCAGGACCGCATCGTCGTTAAGGCCGAAGGATGGCCGTCTATCGTCCAAGGCGTGCACTTACCTGCAAGCAGTGGTTCCGTCCAGGGACAGTTCCGTACTTGTTGAAGTGGTTCAGGCAGCATGATGTCGTCTCGCCGCTCTGGGTGAGTTACGGATCTCGAGGTGTCGTTGTGGGTGGTCG
>NZ_JADQTO010000071.1 GCF_015704865.1 Actinoplanes aureus
GCCCGCGCCGCGCCGGGCCGTGCCGCGCCGGGCGTGCCGCGCCGCGCCGGGCCGTGCCGCGTCGGGCCGTGCCGTGCCGCGTCGGGCCGGGCCGCGCTGCTATGTCACACCGGCCAGTCGACGCTCAGGTAGCGGGTCTCCTGGAACTCGCGCAGGCCGTCGCGGGCGCCCTCGCGGCCCAAGCCGCTCTGCTTGACGCCGCCGAACGGCGCGGACGGGTCGGAGACCAGGCCGCGGTTGATGCCGACCATCCCGGCCTCGATCGACTCGCCGAGGCGCAGGGCGCGGGCCAGATCACCGGCGAAGACGTACGCGGCAAGCCCGTACTCGGTGTCGTTGACCTGCTCGAGCAAGGCCGATTCGTCGGTCCAGGTGGTGATCGGGGCGACCGGCCCGAAGATCTCGTCGCGCAGGATCGCCGCGTCGGCCGGCACGTCGACCAGCACTGTCGGCGGATAGAAGTGCCCGGGGGCGGCGGGCAGCGCGGCCTGGTGGCTGACCCTGGCACCGGCCGCCACCGCCTCGTCGACCGTGCGGCGGACCCGGTTCAGGGCCGCCACACTGATCAGCGGCCCGATGTCGCTACCGTCGCCGGCCGCGCCCACGGTCAGCTTCTCGACCCGCGCGCCGAACCGGGCGACGAACTCGTCGGCGACCGCCGCGTGCACGTAGAACCGGTTGGCGGCGGTGCAGGCCTGCCCGCCGTTGCGGAACTTGGCGATCATCGCGCCGGCCACGGCCGCGTCCAGGTCGGCGTCCTCGGTGACGATGAACGGCGCGTTGCCGCCGAGCTCCATCGAGGAGTTGACCACCCGGTCGGCGGCGTGCCGCAGCAGCACCCGGCCGACCGCGGTGCTGCCGGTGAAGGAGATCTTGCGGACCCGCTCGTCGTTCAGCCAGGCGCCGACGACGCCGGACGAGTCGGTGGTGGTCACCACCGTGACGACGCCGTCCGGCAGGCCGGCCTCGGTGAGCAGCCGGGCCACGGCCAGCGCGGTGAGCGGCGTCTCCGCCGCAGGCTTGAGGATCGCGGTGCAACCGGCGGCGAGCGCCGGCGCGATCTTGCGGGTGGCCATCGCGGCCGGGAAGTTCCAGGGCGTGACCAGGGCGGCGACGCCCACCGGGTGGTGCGTGACGAGGGTACGGGCGCCGCCGGCCGGTGATTCGCCGTACTCGCCGCCGGGGCGGACCGCCTCCTCGGCGAACCAGCGGAAGAACTCGGCCGCGTACGTCACCTCACCGGCGGCGTCGGTCAGCGACTTGCCGTTCTCCCGGCTGATCAGCCGGGCCAGCTCGTCGCGGTCGCGCAGCATCAGCTGGAAGGCGCGGTGCAGGATCTCGGAACGCTTCCTCGGCGCGGTCCGCGACCACGCCGGGAAGGCGGCGGTCGCGGCGTCGACGGCCTGCCGGGCCTCGGCGATGCCCTGGTCGGCGACCTCGGCGACAGCCTCCAGGGTGGCCGGGTCGGTGACGGTGAACGTGGCGGTCATCGGGTGCTCTCCTGCGCGGTGGTCTCGGGTGCGGCGCTCGTCACCCGGCCGGGAAGGCGGCGGGCATCGAGCGTGGGGGTCTTGCGCGCGTGGGTCCCGGGCGCGGTGCTCAACGGGTGGCAGGTAAGGCTGCGGGCCTCGAGCGCACGCGGTCCCGGGCGCGGTGTCATCGGGTGGCAGGTAAAGCTGCGGGCACGGAGCGCACGCGGTCCCGGGCGTGGTGTCATCGGGTGGCCGCGAAGGCGGCGTCCAGCACGTCGAAGGCGTCGTTCAGGAGCTTGTCGCTGATCGTCAGCGGGGGCAGGAAGCGCAGCACGTTGCCGTAGGTTCCGCAGGTCAGCACGATCACGCCCTGCTGGTGGGCGGCACGGGCGACGTCCCGGGCGAGCCGCGGGTCGGGTTCGGTGCCGCCGGGACGGACCAGTTCGACGGCGATCATGGCGCCGCGTCCGCGTACGTCGCCGATGCGATCGTCTCGATCCCGCAACCGTGACAGGCGCTCGATGAGCAAGCTCTCGATCTTGCGGGCCCGCTCGGCGAGGCCTTCGGCCTCGATTGTCTCGATGGCCGCGAGAGCGGCCGCGCAGGCCAGCGGATTGCCGCCGTAGGTGCCGCCCAGGCCGCCCACGTGCGGCGCCTGCATGATCTCGGCGCGGCCGGTGACCGCGGAGAGCGGCAGGCCGCCGGCGATGCCCTTGGCGGTCACGATCAGATCGGGTACGACACCCTCGCGCTCACAGGCGAACAGATCACCGGTACGCGCGAAGCCGGTCTGCACCTCATCGGCGACGAACACGACCCCACTGGCCCGGCACCACGCCGCCAGCGCGGGCAGGAATCCCGGCGCCGGCTCGATGAACCCGCCCTCGCCCTGGATCGGCTCGATGACCAGCGCCGCCAGGTTCTCCGCGCCGATCTGCTTGTCGATCCAGTCGATCGCCCGCGCCGCCGCGGCCGCACCGTCCAGATTCCCGTCGCGGTACGGGTACGACCCCGCCGCCCGGTACACCTCCGGCGCGAACGGCCCGAACCCGTGCTTGTACGGCTTACTCTTCGCGGTCATCGCCATGGTCAGGTTCGTCCGCCCGTGGTACGCGTGATCGAACACCACCACCGCGTCCCTCTGCGTGTGCGCCCTGGCGATCTTCACGGCGTTCTCCACCGCCTCGGCGCCGGAGTTGAACAGCACGGTGCGCTTCTCGTAATCGCCCGGCGTGATCCGGTTGAGCGTCTCCGCCACCCGCAGATAACCCTCGTAGGGCGTGACCATGAAGCAGGTGTGGGTGAAGGCGGCGACCTGCTCGGTGACCGCCTCGACCACCCGGGGCGCGCTCGCGCCGACCGAGGTGACCGCGATGCCGGAGCCCAGGTCGATCAGGTGGTTGCCGTCGACGTCCACCACGATGCCGCCGCCGGCGCGAGCGGCGAAGACCGGCATGGTGGTGCCGACGCCGTCGGGGACCGCCGCGGTCTTGCGGCTCATCAGGGCGAGGGAGCGGGGGCCGGGGAGTTCGGTGACCAGCCGGCGCTGCTGTTCGATGCTCACGCCGTCCAGTTTCGGACCGCCCGAGTATGCCAGTCCATTACCATTTGGGCATCGAACTATGCCTCGGAGGCATGATGGAGCTGCGTCATCTTCGCTACTTCGTGGCTACCGCCGAGGCCGGCACGGTCAGCGGCGCGGCCGGGCGGCTGCACCTCACCCAGCCGGGCCTGTCCCGTCAGCTCCGTCAGCTCGAACGCGACCTGGGTGTGGCGCTCTTCGACCGATCCGGCGGGCGGCTGGAACTGTCGACCACCGGCCGGGAGCTGCTGCCGCAAGCCCGGGACCTGCTGCAACGCGCCGATGCGCTGCGGGTGGCCGCGGCCTTCCACGCCCACGGGCGGTTGGAGCGGCTCACCATCGGCGCGCCCACGGTCACCCTGACCGACGTGGTGTCGCCGTTCATAGCGACCCTCGCGCCGGAGGACCCGACCATCGACGTGGCGGGCGCCGACGGGCTCTCGCCCGCAGAGACGCTGCGGCTCGGCGCGGACCTGGCGATCGGTACGGTACGCGCCGCCGCACCCCTCGTCTTCCGGCCGCTCGCCGTGCTGCCGGTCTGGGCGTACGTGCACCAGGATCACGGCTGGGCCGGCCGCTCCTCGGTAGCCCTGAGCGAACTGCTCGCCGAACCGCTGATCGTGCTGCCGCCGGCGTTCACCGCGCGCCAGTCGCTGGACGCCGCGGTCACCGCCGCCGGAGGCAGCTGGGCCACGGCGATCGAGGCCGCCAACGGCACGGTCGCGCAGGCCCTGGCCGCGGCGGGCCGGGGGATCGCGGTCGCCTCCGACGATCCCCGGTTCGGGTTGGTGCCCCTCGCCGTCACGACCGGCGACCGCCGTCTCAGCATCCGCCTGGTGGCCGTCTGGGACTCCCGGCACGCGGCGGCGTCGACGATCGCGGAATTCGCCGACCGGCTCGGCAGATACGTCCGTCGTCGATACGACGCCCCCGCCGGGTGACCCCCGCGCATGGGCGCCCGGCGATATCATCCGCAGTGAACCGTTTTCAATCTGGCGTCAGGCCATAGGTATCCGGGCCGTTGGCCGCCGCCGGGTTCGCAAGGGCGGTGAGCAGGATGGCTGATCACAATCGACGGACGCCTCGACGGGGGCGAGCCCGCAAGCGGGCGATCCGGGCGCAGGCGGCCCGCGCCGGTGTCGCCTACTCCGTGGCCGCGCGCCAGCTGGAGGCCGTCGGGCTCCGGTCCGGCGAGACGATCGCCAGCTACGGGCGCACCATCTATCCGGGCCGGCAGCGCCTGATCGACGAGCGTGCCCGGCGCACCTTCGAGCAGCGGCGCGACGACACCAGGCGGGCCGCCCTCCTGCCGGACGGCCGGGCGCGGCATCTCGTCGAGCGGTTCCCGCCGGCCTACGGCCTCTACCACGGCGAGGGCCGGCAGGAGCTGCTGTCGATGCTCTACGTCACGGTCGCCGCGCACGCCCCGGAGCTGGTGCCGCCGGTCGGCGAGCTGGCATGGATCGCCGAGATGGGCGAGGAGACCGCGGTCGACATGGAGTGCGCCCGGCTCGACCGGGAGGTGCGCGAGCTGCTGGAGCGCGAAGAGCTCGACGAGCAGCCGTTCGCCGGGGTCCGGCAGATCCTCGACGCTCTGCTGATGGTCGCCAACGACGGGCACGCCCCTGGCACGCGGGTGCGGTTGACCAGCCCGGACCAGGAACGGACCGGGGTCATCGTGGGGGCGGTCTGGGGACCGCCCGGCCCGCCGGTGGCCTACCGCCTACGGGCCGAGGACTCGGCCACCGTGCTGACCGCCGGGCCCGGCGAGCTGGTCGTGCTCGCCGGGCAGTAACGGCTCGTCCTATCACCTACTCCTCGCCGGCCGCCTTCTCCTCGCCGGCCGCGGCGGCGGGCACCTTCTCCCGGCCCTTGCTGTGGAAGACCAGCTTCTCCGGCTTGCCCTTGCAGTCGACCACCACGGTCTGGCCGGGGCGCAGCTCGTTGAAGAGGATCTGTTCGGAGAGCGGGTCCTCCAGGTCGCGTTGCACGGTGCGGCGCAGCGGCCGGGCACCCATCACCGGGTCGAAGCCCTTGGTGGCCAGGAACTTGCGCGCCTTCGCGGAGAGTTCCAGCCCCATGTCCTTGTTCTTGAGCTGGGTACCGATCCGGGCGATGAAGATGTCGACGATCCGCAGGATCTCGTCCTCGGAGAGCTGATGGAAGACGATCGTGTCGTCGATCCGGTTCAGGAACTCCGGGCGGAAGTGCTGCTTCAGCTCGTCGTTGACTCTCGTCTTCATCCGCTCGTAGGTGCTGACGGTGTCTTCCGAGGTCTGGAATCCGAGCTGTACGGCCTTGGCGGCGTTCCGCGTGCCCAGGTTCGTCGTCAGGATGATCACGGTGTTCTTGAAGTCGACGATCCGGCCCTGGCCGTCGGTCAGGCGACCGTCCTCCAGGATCTGCAGCAGCGTGTTGAAGACGTCCGGGTGCGCCTTCTCGATCTCGTCGAACAGCACCACCGAGAACGGCTTGCGCCGCACCTTCTCGGTCAGCTGACCACCCTCGTCGTAACCCACGTAACCGGGAGGGGCACCGACCAGACGCGACACCGTGTACCGGTCGTGGAACTCCGACATGTCCAGCTGGATCAGCGCGTCCTCGGAACCGAACAGGAACTCGGCGAGGGCCTTGGACAGCTCGGTCTTACCCACACCGGACGGGCCGGCGAAGATGAACGAACCGGACGGCCGCTTCGGGTCCTTCAGACCGGCACGCGTACGCCGGATCGCCTTGGAGACCGCCTGCACCGCGTCGTCCTGGCCGATGACCCGCTTGTGCAGCTCATCCTCCATGCGCAGCAGCCGAGTGGTCTCCTCCTCGGTGAGCTTGTAGACCGGGATACCGGTCCAGTTGCCCAGCACCTCGGCGATCTGCTCGTCGTCGACCTCCGAGACGACATCCAAGTCGCCGGCCTTCCATTCCGACTCGCGCTGCGCCTTCTGCGCGAGGAACTGCTTTTCCTTGTCGCGCAGCTGGGCGGCCTTCTCGAAGTCCTGCGCGTCGATCGCGGACTCCTTGTCGCGACGCACCTGAGCGATCTGCTCGTCGAACTCGCGCAGGTCCGGCGGCGCGGTCATCCGGCGGATCCGCATCCGGGCGCCGGCCTCGTCGATCAGGTCGATCGCCTTGTCCGGCAGGAACCGGTCCGAGATGTACCGATCCGCCAGCGTCGCCGCCGCCACGAGCGCGCCGTCGGTGATGCTGATCCGGTGATGTGCCTCGTAGCGGTCCCGCAGGCCCTTGAGGATCCGGATCGTCATCTCCAGCGTGGGCTCCTCCACCCGTACCGGCTGGAACCGGCGTTCCAGGGCGGCGTCCTTCTCGACGTACTTGCGGTACTCGTCGCTGGTCGTCGCGCCGATGGTCTGCAGCTCGCCGCGGGCCAGCATCGGCTTGAGGATCGAGGCGGCGTCGATCGCGCCCTCGGCGGCACCCGCACCCACCAGGGTGTGGATCTCGTCGATGAACAGGATGATGTCGCCCCGCGTACGGATCTCCTTGAGCACCTTCTTCAGGCGCTCCTCGAAGTCACCGCGATACCGCGAACCGGCGACCAGCGCACCCAGATCCAGCGTGTACAGCTGCTTGTCCTTGAGCGTCTCGGGCACCTCACCCTTGACGATCGACTGGGACAGCCCCTCCACCACGGCGGTCTTACCGACACCGGGCTCGCCGATCAGCACCGGGTTGTTCTTGGTCCGGCGGGACAGCACCTGCATGACCCGCTCGATTTCCTTCTCCCGCCCGATCACCGGGTCGAGCTTGCCCTCCCGAGCGGCCTGCGTCAGATTGCGCCCGAACTGATCGAGTACGAGAGAGGTCGCCGGAGTGCCCTCGCCGCCGACCGCGGCCGACCCCGACACCGGTGGTTCCTTGCCCGGATAGCCGGAGAGCAGCTGGATGACCTGCTGGCGGACCCGGTTCAGGTCGGCGCCGAGCTTGACCAGCACCTGGGCGGCGACGCCCTCGCCCTCGCGGATCAGACCGAGCAGGATGTGCTCGGTGCCGATGTAGTTGTGGCCGAGCTGCAGTGCCTCACGCAGCGACAGCTCGAGAACCTTCTTGGCGCGCGGCGTGAACGGGATGTGCCCGCTCGGCGCCTGCTGGCCCTGACCGATGATCTCCTCGACCTGCTGCCGCACTCCCTCCAGGGAGATGCCCAGGCTCTCCAGAGCCTTGGCCGCGACACCCTCACCCTCGTGGATCAG
>NZ_JADQTO010000072.1 GCF_015704865.1 Actinoplanes aureus
CCAGCCCGACCAGTCCAAGAACCCGTCGGACAACGACTAACGCAAGCGTGCGAACCACCATGACCGACAGCCTGCCGCACCGAGTCTTCGCTGCTCACCGGCTGTAACGCTGAGATGGCACCCTTCACGCGGGTCGGGGCGCCGCGACGGTGACTTGGGCCACGGCCGCCCCTCACCCGGATCGAGTGCAAGCGGGTAGGGCAGCCGCCACGGCCAGTTGGGTTGTGCCCGCCCTCCCCCGGGTCGAGTACGAGCGGGCCGGCGCGGCCACAACCTGGCTATTTGCGGTTGTAGAGGCGCATGGTGAGGGTGCCGAAGACCCCGACGAGCACCGCGCTCGCCACCAGCGTCCAGGTGATCTCACCGATGTCCCACGCTCCGCCCATGATGGACCGGATCGCGGCCACCAGGTGGGTGATCGGGTTGACCTCGACGAAGGCCTGCAGCCAGCCCGGCATCGTGCCGGGGTCGACGAAGACGTTGCTCAGGAAGGTGAGGGGGAAGAGCACCAGCATGCTGACGCCCATCACCGACTTCTCCGAGCGCAGGAACAGGCCGAACATGGTCCAGACCCAGGAGAACGCGAACGAGAAGATCACTAGCAGGGCGATCCCGCCGAGTACGCCCGCGACGCCGCCCTCCGGCCGGAAGCCGAGGATCAGTCCGACCACCATGATCGTGGCGGCGGCGAGGATGTAGCGCAGCACGTCGCCGAAGATCATTCCGACCAGGGCAGCGGGACGCCAGACCGGCAACGTCCGGAACCGGTCGAACACACCCTTCTCGATGTCGGTGTTGAGTCCTACCCCGGTATACATCGTGATCATGACGACGCTGGTCACCATGACGCCGGGCAGGAAGAACTGCAGGTATTCCCGAGTGGAGCCGGCGAGCGCGCCCCCGAACAGGTAGGTGAACATCAATGTCATGATGATCGGGAAGGCGGTGACGTCGAACAGCTGCTCCGGCACATGCTTGATCTTGAGCATGGCACGCCAGCCATACGTCACCGACGCCGACCAGGCGCTCGGGCGCTTCGGCCGGGCGCTGCGGGCCAGCACGGCGCCGAGCGCCTCGGCCGACAGCGTGTAGGCGATGGCGTCCGAAGTCTGCGTGGCGGTGCTCATGCGGTGACCTCCTCGGTGGCCGGGCGGTCGGTCAGCGCGAGGAAGACCTCGTCGAGGCTGGGCTGCCCGAGCGAGAAGTCGTCCACGATGATCCCGGCCTCAGCGAGCCGGGCGAGCGCCCGCGAGGCCTGCGCGGCGGCGCCGCGATCGGAGCCGGACGCGTCGGCCCGGGCGGTGAGTGCCACCGGATCGGCCTCGCGCTGCACCGTGGTGCCGAGCTCCTCGGCCAGCACCCGCTCGGCGGCCGGTCGCTGGTCCGCGTCGCGCAGCCGGACGTGCACGGTGCCCGCCCCGATCGACGCCTTGAGCTGACCGGGTGTGCCCTCGGCGATCACCTTGCCCCGGTCGATCACCGCTATCCGCCCGGCGAGCTGATCCGCCTCATCCAGATATTGCGTGGTGAGCAGCACGGTGGTGCCGTTGGCCACCACCAGCCGCACGATGTCCCACACCTGGTTGCGGCTGCGCGGATCGAGTCCGGTCGTGGGCTCGTCGAGGAACAGCAGATCCGGAGTGTTGAGGATGCTGGCGCTGATGTCGATGCGCCGGCGCATGCCGCCGGAGTATTTCTTCACCTGCCGGTCGGCTGCCTCGCTCAGTCCGAACGCCTCCAGCAACTGCGCCGCCCGCTCCCGCGCCTGTGCCTTGGAATAGCCCAGCAGCCGGGCCAGCAGCACCAGGTTCTCGGTGCCGGTCAGGTCCTCGTCGACTGAGGCATATTGCCCGGTCAGGCTAACCCGGCTGCGGACCGCGTCGGGCTCGCGGAGCACATCGTGGCCGAACACCCGGGCCACGCCGCCGTCTGGCCGCAGCAGCGTGGCGAGCATCCGCACCACTGTCGTCTTGCCCGCCCCGTTAGGTCCGAGCAGGCCGTAGACCGTGCCGGCCGGCACGATTAGGTCGACGCCGTCGACCGCACGATTGTCGCCGAAACTCTTGGCCAGGCCCTCGGTCTCGACGGCTGGCGCATCCAGGATGGTCCCTTCATTGGGCATGACCGCATCGTCGCGCAGGGGTACGACAATTTTTGGCTCTTGTGATCGATGTGTGGGTGAGTTCTGGGTTTATCTGCCGGGTAGTTCGGGTCGGTGGCCGCCGAGGCTGAGCATGGCCAGGGCGATGATGGCTTGATCGCGGAAATCATCGACTATGTCCGCCGTACGAGCGACGACGCCGAACGCACACAGCACCTGACCACCGACATACTCGTCGACCTGGACGGCGATCGCGCCGAGCTGACGGCGAACATGCTGGTCACCTTCTTCCCTCCGGGATCCGACCAGCTGGCGCCCGCGCTGCGGCTGGTTGGTCTGAAATCCGCGTTCAGCGCCCTGCGCACCTCGGAGGGATGGCGCCTCCTTCGGACTGACGTCACTCCGCTGTGGCAGCAGCTTTCATGACAATGAGCCATTTCGCGCAACCGGACGGTAGCGGTCAGTAGCGGGCATTGTCCGGTGATGCCTGAAACGCCAACGCCGCGGCACCCCGGCCCGACCCCGGATGCTGTCCTGCCGTGACCAGGCGATCCCGGCTCTATGACGGCGCTTCGAATCAAGCAACTCGCCGCCGACAACCGGATCGGCATTTCCACCGACTACGGCTGCCTGAGGTTCTCGTATTATTGGCTGAAGACTCAACGGATATGGCTGACCTGCGGAACCGCGGCAGGAACGCGGTGAGGCTGTGGCTGGCGGTTGGTGGCCGGGTCGCGCGGGCCCGATTCCCCGGCAACAACGGCTGGCTGCCGAACCGTTATCGACCCGGGGAGTCGTCCCGCCGATAGATGCCGATTGGTCAGGCGCAGAGAGCCTTGTTCAGCAGCGCGTCGACGGCGGCGAAGACGACGGCGTACTCACTGCGGAAGTTGGGTGTGAGCGCGACCGTGACCTGGTGGCGCCGGTCTTCGGTGGAAAATGACCAGGACTGGTACGCCAGGGTACCGCCGTCGTTGCCGTACACCCGGATCCCGCACGCGGTGTCTCGCCAGGCCAGCCCAAGTCCGTAGCTACCGCCCTTGACTCCCGGTGTCTTCATTTCGGTGAGGAGGTGCTGCGGTAGAAGACGCCCGCCTAGCAGGGCGGCAAAAAATCGGTTGAGGTCCGTGGTCGTGGAGATTATCTCGCCGGCTGCGCCGAACACTGACGGATTCATCCGGGCGTAGTCGAGAAGCTCCATCTTGCCGTCGCGCTGTGTCGGCACGTAGCCGTGTGGATGCGGCCCGCGAATCTTTGACGACGTCCCGGGCACTGCGGTGCCGCGCAACCGCAACGGCTGGATGATCCGGCGTTCGATCTCCTTGCCGTATGGCCGGCCGGTCACCTCCTCGATGATCTGGCCGAGCAGGACGTAGTTAGTGTTCGAATACGCGTAGGCCACACCCGGCTGATCGGACGTCGGCGGGTTGGCCACCGCCCGCTGAATGAGTTCGGCCGGAGTCCAGCTCCGCCACCGGTTGCCCAGGAACTCAGGCTTTGGCGGCATTGGCAGTGTCGACTGGTAATCGAACAACCCGCTGGTGTGGTTGAGCAGATGGCGCACGGTGAGGCGGTGACCATCGGGAACCACTCCGGGCAGCCGCGATTCGACCGTATCGCCCAGCCGCAGCCGACCCTCGCCGACGAGCTGCAAGACGACGGTAGCGATGAACGTCTTCGTGATGCTGCCCACCCGGACGCGGCCGTCAATCGGTACGGCCCGCGCCGTACCCAGTTCGGCGACACCGCTGGCGCCCTGCCAGATGCCGTGCGGGTCACGCACCTCCGCCAGCGCGCCCACCGTGCCAGCAGCCACGACATCGTTCAGCCGTCTCTGCAGTTCTAAACGATCCGCCTTTTGTGGCGCGGCAATGGCGGTGGCCGGGGACGCCATCACTGCCAGCACTGTCGTCGCGATCACCATGGACCGGAGCACACGCTTCATTTGACCTCCTTGAGCGATTTTGTGGTTGGTATT
The DNA here is from genome assembly GCF_015704865.1 of Actinoplanes aureus. GTDB lineage: Bacteria > Actinomycetota > Actinomycetes > Mycobacteriales > Micromonosporaceae > Actinoplanes > Actinoplanes aureus. Next base: position 4,080 of record NZ_JADQTO010000072.1, read on the forward strand.
TACGGAAGATCACGCTAGGCCCGCGGCCGCCCGGACGGGACCCGGCTGACAGCCGTCTTCTGCTAGGGGATTTCCCCCAGACCGGCTCGCGCGCAGCCAGACGGCCCGGCAACTACGGGCTCAGCTGTAGGACCCGCGCATGGAACCCAGCCCAGCGGGGAGGCGCCCGGGAGGCCTCAGCGGTCCCGGAGTCGGCGGTGGACACTGTCGAAACTCGCCGTCGACGAGGCGGGCGGCGCCTCGCTGCCGATACGGGTTTCGGTATTCCCAGCTGCTGAGCTGACGCCCGGTAGGAACATCGAGCTGGTTCAAGCGGTCGGGATCGGCGACACGTCGGTGGCTGTGACCCGGCCGTTGCTGATGGTGGAACGCCATGATGGACCTTGGTCGGCCGTGAACGGTGACGCCGGTGCCAGCCACGCCGTTGATGGGCGCCGGTTTCGCGTACGGGGACAGGCGCACGCACGGAGACAAGTGTTGCTACCCCGGGTTTCCGTGGCCGTGCCGGGTGCTGCAAGCCGTTCCTCCCGGGCACCTCCCGGCTCGGCTTGGTTCCGCACGAGTCCCATAGCTGAGTGGCTGTCTCGCAACCTGTTTCCGCAGCTAGCGCGAATCTTTGCCTACCGAGGTCCCATCCCCGGCGTTCGGATTGCCGTCACGGTGACGCTGATCCGAAGCCGCACCGCGGAGGGGACGCTCCTTAACAACAACGGCTTCCTAGGAACCTGGGCCGGAATCGTCCTGTCAAGTGTTTGAGATCCGCCAAGACGGCCCTCACAATGGACGCTGACGCCGATAAATCGATGAGTAAGAGTCACCGATCAGATCGAGCCCACGAATCCAAATGGCCGCAATCTGGCACTACAAGCGTTGCGGGAACTCGAACCCCCTGACCCCCACACTGCCAGTTAGCTTCATAGACATAGCGTGACCTGCACGTTTATCTATAAAGCTGCTAGAGGCGTTTTTGAAGTGCTGGTTGTGACTTTCGGTGAGCACTGAGAGGCACGTTCCGTGTTCGCATGTGATCATCGATCTCGCTACCTTCAAGACATGGCATCGATGAACCCGCGGGGGAGCTCGTTCATCGTCAGATGGCGAGCCGGCAGCAAGGGCAAGTGGCAGACATGCACCTTCCACGACGAGAACGACGCGAAACGAGCCCAGAAGCTGGCCACCGCACACAAGCACAAGATCAGCGATACCGAGGTCTACGCGATCGTTCTCGAGCTGGATGAGAAGGGCCAGAACGACGAAGAAGAGGAAGCGCTCACTCCTCTGGTAGGCGACTGGATCGAGGACTGGCTCGAAGGCAAGGTCGACGTCGCGAAGAGCACGAAGACCGAGTACGCCCGCATGCTGCGCGGCAAATGGATCAGCCAGCCGGTAGGTGATCTCCCGCCGCTGGCGAAGATGCGGATTGGTGAGCTCCACCGGGCCAAGCACGTCGATCCGTGGAAGGCGGGGCTTTCCGAGACGTTGATGCCGGCGGGCGTGCGTAAACACTGGGCCGTCATGAGCATGGTGTTGCGCGACGCCACGCCCAGGTATCGGCTGGACAACCCGTTCGACCGGCCGTCGGGGCAGCGCACCAATGGCCTGCCGACTATCGAGCACTACGACGCGTACTTCCTGACGGTGGAGGAAGCGGAGATTCTGCTGGCCGCGTGCCCGCCCCACATTCGGGATCTGGTTGTCGTGGCTCTCGGGACTGGCATGCGGCTGAGCGAGTTGCTGGGTTTGCGGGTCAAGGCCGTGTCGTTGAATGACAAGAACCCGGTCGTCTACGTGGAGAAGACGCTCAGCCGCACCGGCGGGCTGTCGGCTCCGAAGTCACGCAAGTCTCGACGCCCTATCCCGTTGGCGGCTCGTGTGGTCGAGGTGCTGACGCGGTTGGTGGCGGGCAAGAACCGCAACGATTTCGTGTTCACGTCGCCGGCCGGCAAGCCGTGGGACGCGAACAACTTCCGCAACCGGGAGTGGCGGTACGTCGTGGCGCGGGCGCAGCGGTGCGCGCAGCATCCGCCGAAGACGCGGAAGGCGGGTAACGGGTCCGAGCTTGATCAGGTCAAGTCGCTGGCGGTGTCGACGTGTGATTGCGCGACCCGGTTACACCAGCGGCCGCGGTCTCATGACTTGCGGCATTCGTTCGTTGCGTACTTGATCGCGGCGGGGTTCGATTTCTTGGCGATCCAGCAGATTGTCGGGCATGCCTCGATCAAGACGACGTTCGATACCTACGGCCACCGGCTGGCGCAACACGACCAGAAGTTGCTGGCGAAGCTCAACAAGATGCTGCCGCGTGGCGCGAAGGTGGCGGATTTCGAGGAGTTTGAGCGGAAGCGTCGGAAGAAGTCGAAGAAGGGCGCGAAGCGGGAAGTCGCTCCGTTCATCGCCGGTCTGAAACTGGCGGCGTAGGAGCACGGTGTGCCGTCGCTTCGGTGGCGGCACACCTTCACGATGAATCGTTCGTCTGAGTTCGGGGGTAAAGACGGTGTCAGATATGGACGGCGGGTCGGTCCAGCAGTCCGCGAATGCCAGCGGAGATGTCGTAGGCCAGGGCCGGTCGAAGATGCGTGTGCGGTGGCGTGATGGCGTGTCGGTCCCACAGTCACGCGCGGCGGTCCGTTGTCTGGGTTGTGGAACTGTCGAGCAGCTACGGCGGGTCTCTGCGATCGGCCGGGAGGGACGCGACGTTGTCCAGGTTCGCGGGCAGGCCTTCGGTGCCGGCGGGATGGCTGTTGTTCCTGTTCAGGCGCAGGTAGTGCGCCAGAGTGCGCTAGCTGTAGTGACCAGGACCGTTGTTGACGCGGTTGATGGGTGGCTGGCCTCCGAGCGCGGTGTGGGCTCGATGGTAGTTGTAGGTGTGGAGCCAGCCGGGTAGGGCGTCGGCGCGGTCCTGGTTGCTGGT
>NZ_JADQTO010000073.1 GCF_015704865.1 Actinoplanes aureus
CGCGACTGGACCCCACTCACCGGACCCGACGGCCGGCCCCTACCCCGCCGCGCCGCCATCTCCGGCTTCGGCTACGGCGGCGTCAACGCCCACCTCATCCTCGAAGAACCCCCACCCACCACACCCCCACCGACCACCAACGGCCCCCACGTCATCACCCTCTCCGCCAAAACCCCCGAAGCACTCACGGTCGCCGCGGGCCGGCTCGCCGAGCACCTCGCCACCGAACGCCCGGCGCTCCAAGATGTGGCGTACACCCTGCGCGTGGGGCGCGAGCCGATGCCCGAGCGGATGGCCGTGACGGCGCGGGATGTCGACGAGGCACGGACCGCCCTGGCCGCCTTCGCGGCCGGCGATCCGCTGGAGGACGACGCCGGCACGAAGCTGGACTGGTCTGGCGCAGACCAGGGCGGTCACCGGCGCGTCCCTTTGCCCACCTACCCGTTCAGCGGCGAGCGGTACTGGGGTGCCGACATCCCGCTCCCGCCGCCGGCCGAGGTGGACGAGGCGGAACCGCCCGCCCCGACGCTGATGCAGCGCGTCTGGGAACCGGCCAGCGCGCGCCCCGCCGCTGCCGAGGCTTCCGACGCCACGGTGGTGATCGCCGGTGACGAGCGGCTCGCCGAGGCCTTCCGGACTGCCGTGATCGTGACACCGGGCGAGCGGTACCAGCGGTCTGGCCGGTTCATCGAGGCCGATCTGCGTGACCCCGGGCACCTGCGCCGGCTCGCTGACGACCTGGGCTCGCTCGGTGCCCGGCTCGACGTCGTCCATCTCCGGGGGTCGGACCCGGCATCGGCACCCGACGATCCGGTGGACGACGTCCTGCTGCCGCTGGCCGGCCTGCTCCGCGCACTTCTGGGTGTGACCGCCCTGGAACGCCTGCGTCTGCTGTACATCCACGCCACCGGGCCGGACGAGGCCGCGGTCACCGCGGTGCTGCGCACGCTTGCCCAGGAGGACAGCCGTTTCACCGGCCGGCGGCTCGAACTGGCCGCGCCCTCCGGCGGAATCAAGCCGGACCGGCTGCCCGCCGTCTGCCGGGACGAACTCGCCGCGCCGGACACCGTGGAGATCCGGTACGTGGACGGTGTCCGCCACCGCCGCCGGCTCCGTCCGGCCGGAGCCGGGTCCGAACCCGTCCCGGCCGTGCGTCCGGGTGCGGCGTACCTGATCACCGGCGGTGCCGGAGGGCTCGGCCGCGCCTTCGCCGACCACCTGCTGGCCCAGGGAGCCCGGGTCGTGCTGGCCGGCCGCTCGCCGGCCGGCGCCGAGTTGCGCGACTGGCTCGGCGCCCGGCGTGCCGTGACATACGTCCAGGCCGACGTGACGGACGAGGCGGACCTGCGGCGGCTCGTCGCGGCCGGCCGGGAACGGTTCGGCCCGCTGCACGGCGTGGTGCACGCCGCCGGGATGGTCCGGGACCGGCTGCTGCCGGACAAGACCGAACCGGAGATGAGGGCGGTCACGGCCGCGAAAGTGGCCGGCACCGTGCTGCTGGACCGGGTCACCGCCACCGAGCCACTGGACTTCTTCGTGGTGTTCTCCTCGCTGGCCGGTGTGCTGGGCAACGCCGGACAGGCCGACTACGCGTACGCGAACGCGTACCAGGCGGAATACCTGGCCCACCGGCAGGGCCCCGGCCGCAGTGCGGTCCTGCACTGGCCGCTGTGGGAGTCCGGCGGCATGACGGCGCCGGAGGGCGCCACGCGGCGGGCCCGCGAACGGTTCGGCAGCCACCCGCTGCCGACCGCGGAGGGGCTGCGGGTGTGGGACGACGTGCTGGCCGCCGGGCACGGTGAGGCGGTGGTCCTGTACGGCACCCGGCCGCTGCGCTGGCATGCCGAGCTGATGTACGACAGCCCTGGTCAGGCGGTCGCCGTGCAGGCCACGGACGTCGATCCCGGGCCTGTGGCGGCGCCTGCGCCGACCACCTCCGCACCGGCCGGCCACATGCTGGCGCTGGTCCGCGACGTGCTCGCCCGGCTGCTGCGGGTGGCCCCCGAGAGCCTGCCGGCCGACGCCGAACTGAACGATCTCGGCGTCGACTCGCTGCTGGTCCGCCGATTCAGCGACGAGCTGACCCGGCGGCTCGGCGCGGTGCCCACCACGCTGCTCTACGAGCACCGCACGCCGGCCGCGCTGGCCGCCCGCCTGGCCGAGACCCATGGCCACCGGCTCACCGGCCCGGCCGACCCGCCGGTGGCCGCGGAACCGGAGCCGCGTGTGAACGGGCACCGGGTGGCCGGGATGCTCAACTACACCCCGGCATCCGCGGACACCGCGGATCAGGAGCCGGTGGCGGTCATCGGCCTGAGCGGCCGCTACCCGCAGGCCGCCGACCTGGACGAGTTCTGGCGCAATCTGGCGGAGGGCCGGGACTGCGTCACCGAGGTGCCGAAGCAGCGCTGGGACGTCGACCGGTACTTCGACCCCGACCCGGCGCGGGCCGAGTACGGAACCACCTACTGCCGCTCCGGCGCGTTCCTCGACGGCGTCGACCGCTTCGATCCGCTCTTCTTCGGCATCTCCCCGCGCGAGGCGGAGAACATCGACCCGCAGGAACGGCTGTTCCTGCAAACCGCGTGGGCCACCTTCGAGGACGCCGGCTATCCGCGGCACCGGCTGAGGGAGCGCGGCGGGCGGGTCGGTGTGTTCGCCGGCGTCACCACGTACACGTACCTGTTGTGGGGCCCGGACCGGTGGGCCCGGGGAATCCCGGCCAACCCGCAGACCGCTCCGTGGTCGGTCGCCAACCGCGTCTCGTACGTCCTGGGCCTGCACGGGCCGAGCATGCCGGTCGACACGGCCTGCTCGGCCTCGCTGACCGCGGTCCACCTGGCCTGCGCCAGCATCCGGCGCGGCGAGTGCGAGATGGCGCTGGCCGGCGGCGTGAACCTGTACCTGCACCCGAGCCGGTTCAGCACCCTCAGCCAGGCCCGCATGCTGTCACCCACCGAGCGGTGCCGCAGCTTCGGCGCCGGAGCCGACGGGTTCGTGCCGGGCGAAGGCGTCGGCGCGGTACTGCTCAAGCCGCTCGCCGCGGCCGTCCGCGACGGCGACCGGATCCACGCCGTCATCCGGGGAAGCGCCGTCAACCACGCGGGTGCCACCCGCGGATTCACCGTGCCCGACCCGAACGTGCAGGCCGACGTCATCGGCGCCGCACTGCGCGACGGCGGCGTCGATCCCGCCACGGTCACGTTCGTGGAGGCGCACGGAACAGGCACCGAGCTGGGCGACCCGCTGGAGGTGGCGGGTCTGACCACCGCGTTCCGCCGCGGCACGGACGCTCACGGCTACTGCGGTCTCGGCTCGGCCAAGTCGTTGATCGGGCATCTGGAGGCGGCCGCCGGGATCGCCGGGCTCACCAAGGTGATCCTGCAGATGCGGCACCGCAGCCTCGCGCCCACCCTGCACTGCGACCCGCCCAACCCGGGCTTCGACCTCGCCGGCACCCCGTTCGTGCTGCAACGGTCGCTGTGTCCGTGGGAGCCGCCGCCGGGCACACCGCGCCGGGCCGGCGTCTCGTCCTTCGGTGCGGGCGGCGCCAACGCGCACGTCGTCGTCGAGGAGTGGGCGCCGGCGGTGCCGGACGAACCGAATCCGGCACCCGGGCCGGAGGTCGTGGTGCTGTCGGCCCGCACCGAGGAGCGACTGCGGGCGTACGCCGGCCGCCTGGCCGATCATCTGCGAGGGCTCGCCGCGGCCGAGCCGCCGGTTCCGGACGACGGGGTACGGTCGGCGGTCGCCGCGGTGCTGGGCCTGGAGCCGGACGAGGTCCCGGACGACGTGCCGCTCAGTGAGCTCGGCGCCGACCCGGTGGACTCGGCGGAGATCACCGGACAGCTGCGCGGCCGTTACGGCTGGGACGGCGCGGTCCGGCCCGCCGACACCCTCCGCGAGGTGGCCGGGCGGTGTCCGGGCGGCGCCCCGTCGATCCGGCTCGCCGACCTGGCGTACACGCTGCGGACCGGACGCGAGGCGATGGCCGAGCGGCTGGCGGTGGTCACCGCCGACCCGGCCGCGCTCACCGAGGCGCTGACCGGCTTCGCCGCCGGGGAGAACGGCGTCCCGGCCGGGGTGACGCTCTTCCACGGCGAGCGGAACACCACCGAACCCGGGGACGAGCCGGGCCGGATGGCCCGCGCCTGGGCGTCCGGGGCCGACGTCGACTGGCCGTCCCGGCCGGCGCGCCGGATCACGCTTCCCACCTATCCCTTCGCCGAGGTGCGCTGCTGGTTCGAGGCGGCCGGGTCGACGGAGACGACGTCGCGTCCCTTCGCCGAGGTGCGCTCCTGGTTCGAGGAGGCCGGTCCGGCGGAGACGACGTCGCGTACCGAGCTGACCGGCCAGGAGTTCACCCTCACCGACCACGTCGTCGCCGGCCGGCCCACCCTGCCGGCGGCCGCGCTGCTGGAGGTCGCCCGGCGTGCCGCTGAGTCGGCCGCCGGCGCGCCGGTGCGGCGCCTCCACGACGTCGTCCTCGCCCGTCCGGTGCAGGTCGACGGTGCGCCGGTCACCCTGCACACCACCGTGCGCGCCGCCGATGGACGCCTGCGCCTGCGATGGGGCACCGGCGACGGCGAACCGACGCCGCACGGCCGCCTCGACGCCGAGACCGGCGCCGCGCCGGTCCCGGACCGGATCGATCTGGAGGAGGTACGCGCACGCTGCCGGCGCCGCCACGACAGCGCGCCGTACTACGCGGCGTTCGAGGCGGCCGGGCTGCGCTACGGCCCGTCCTTCCAGACGATGCGGGAGCTCTGGTGCGGGCCGGGCGAGGTGCTGGCCCGCCTGGAACTCTCCGAGCAGCGGCGTGCCGACACCGGGTACGACCTGCATCCGGCGCTGCTCGACGGCGCTCTGCAAGCCGTGGCCGGGGCCGGGGACCAGCCGCCCGCACCGGGCGCCGCGCCGGTGTACGTGCCGTACGCGATCGCCGAGGTGATCCTGCTGGGTCCGACCCCGGAAACCGGGTACGCCCACGTCGTCGGAGCCGGCGAAACCGACGTGGAGCGGCGGTACGACATCCGCGTCACCGATGACCAGGGCGACGTCCGGGTCCTGATCCGCGGCCTGGCCCTGCGCGCCGTGCCGGCCGGTGCCCTGTTCTTCGCCGGCGAATGGGTCCCGGCGCCCGAACCAGCACCGGGTCCGGCGCCGATCCTGCTGCTCGACCACGACCACCGGCGGTCCGGTGCCGGAGTCGTGCTGGTGCGGCCCGGCGACCGGTATCGCCAGGTCGTCGCGGGCGCGGAGTACGAGGTGGACCCACGGTCGGTGGACGACTTCCGGCAGCTGCGGGACGACCTGGCCGCGCGGGGCGTCGAACCCGCGACGGTGCTGCACCTGTGGTCCCTGGCCGGTGGCCCCGGCGAACCGCTCGACTCGCTGCTCCCGCTCGTGAGGGCCTGGGGACGGTCCCGGACGCCCGTGCCGGTGGTGTACGCACATCCCGGCACGTCACCCGAGGAGACCGCGGTGGCCGGCTTCGCCCGCACGGTCCGGCAGGAACACCCGGCCGTGGCGCTCACCGCGGTACGGCTCGACGATGCGGCGGCCGCCGACCCCGGTCTCGTGCGCCGGCTGAGCGGTGAGGGCGAGGACGTGGAGGTGCGCTACACCGGCGTACGGCGTGAGGTTTTGCGCTGGCGCGAGGTCGACCCGCCGGCCGGCGGGACATTGCCCGAGGGACGGGTGTACCTGGTGACCGGTGGAGGGGGAGGGCTGGGCCGGTCGGTGGTCGAGCACCTCGTCGCCGGTGGGTCCCGCGTGATGGTGGCGGGCCGGTCCCAGCCGGACGACGCCTGGCTGGCGGAGCTCGGCTCGTCGGTGGCGTTCGTGCGGGCTGATGTGTCGGTGCGCTCCGATGTGTTCGCCGCGGTGGCGGCTGTTCGGGAGCGTTTCGGTCGGCTGGATGTCGTGGTGCATGCGGCGGGTGTGCTGCGTGACGGGTTGGTCGCCGGTAAGTCGGCTGAGGACGTGGCGGCCGTGTGTGGTCCGAAGGTGGCGGGGGCGCGGTGGCTGGATGAGGCGACGGCGGATCTGGACCTGGATGGGTTTGTGTTGTTCTCGTCGTTGGCGGGTGCGCTGGGCAATGTGGGTC
>NZ_JADQTO010000074.1 GCF_015704865.1 Actinoplanes aureus
CGAGACGCTAGGTGATCATGAGGATGATGATCAACTAGCCGTACTGTGGGGAAGATCCCGTTGACAGCCTGCTCGAATAGATGCCCCGTTCGTCAAGCACTGACGGTCTCCACTCGGGATCGGCCGGATCGGCCGGCCTCGCCGGCGTCTCCTCCTGCTCGTCCGCCGTCAGCCGGTGATGTGGGCCGAGCTCAGCCGTACGTCTTCGAAGGCTGGCCTGGCCAGGATGCCCGGCATCCCTAGTTAGGCCCCCTGTTTCGTAGCGCCGTCGATGTTGCGGCGTGGCGGTAATCGATAATGGAAGAGTCTCCGGTATTTGGTTCAGCGACCAAGCTAAAAATGCGGAGGATGCATGGCCACGGAGGTTGGCACCCGGTTCCGACGCGCGCTCGCCAAGGCGGCCCTCATGCCGGGCGTTGGCTGGGCTGTTGTCGTGGTGACACTGCTGGGCGCCGCCACTAGACATCCACACCGATATCCGTCACGGTCGTCGGCGAAGAAAATCGCTCGGATTGTTCGACAATTTTTTGCACTTGCCCGGTCGGGGCGGCGACTGCGATGGTCAGCCTCGTGTCATCTTGGGACTCAAAGCCTGAGAGAGTGTAGCCGGAAGATTCGCCTGAGGCTGCATCGCGGGAGCCACTACGCCTCGGTCGATTCAGGTCTGTCCTGGGTTTCTGGGTCCTCGAGCCGGCTCGACTGACAGGGCGCCCAGTTGATTCATCATCTTGCTTTGTGCCCACCGGCCGCTGCCAAACTCGGCCAATATTGCCTTCTTTTGCTGATCACCCAATCCACGCAAGCGACGACTGTCAGCGATCTTCAGATTTTCCATTATTTGCGTAGCTCTGATTTTACGGACACCGGGTAGTGCCTGCAAAACGGCCGAGACCTTGAGTTTGCCTATAAACTCTGTCGTCTCGGCATCCTCAAGGACCGAGGCAAGCGTCACCCTTCCCGACTTGAGAGCATCCTTCAGTTCAGCGCGGGCCCTGCGGATCTCTGCTGCTCGGTCCACTGCGGTGGCGCGTTTTACGGGCTCAGACTCCGAGTACGGTTGAGGGTTCAGCGACGGAAGGTTCAAGACGATCTCCCCTCGGCTATCGGGACACCCTGTGGTGGTGCTCCTCTGCTTTGGAGTTGCGTGTGTAGCGGATATCATACGCAACGTACGCAAGATGCCGGCCCGGCGTTGCCGTAACTTGCAGCTGCGTTCTGGCGGATGGCCTCGTCAAGAGCGCATTGTTCACCACAATATCGTCGGGGTGATCGAGTGCACTCAATTCGGCAAAGTCGGATGTCAAGCGCCCGCGACCCCGGCCGCGGCCCGTGACATGCTCGTTGGCGGCCAGCGCGCACGGACAGCGGCAAGATCAGTGCGTGGATTGTCGTATGCCTTCAGTCGTCGGTGAAACCGATCTGGGCCATGTTCGTTCCGTCGGCGTTCTTGGCGAGAAGGTCCTTGTACCTATCGGGCTCCGCCTCGGCGATGGCCCGGGCACGAGCAACGAGGTGGTGCAGAGTAGGTGGGTAGTAGTCCTTGACGAGCAGGAATCCGCGGGCCAGCCACTCTTGGGTGGGTATGTAGTCGGAGGCCACGAAGGCGGCGAGACACGCGTTGCGGTAGTGACTGCGCAGGTCCACCACCTCGTCGTCGGTCGCCTGACTGGCCGGCGTGGGCCGATGCTGGTGGAGGGCTTCGACAGAGTCATACACCAAGCTGACCTGGGACCAGTACCAGGCACGCACGGCGCAGACCTTCTTATGATCGGGCTCGTTCTCCACGGCCGAGATCAGATAACGCTGGACCGTGCGCCGGCCCACCGCTTGCATGACCGGATGGATTGTTTGCTCGTTGGCGGCCACGTCTTCATCACAGATGATCGGTGGCAGGACCCGTCCGGCGTGGAATGCTGTGAGGCTGGGCCGAGCCTTGAGGATGTCACCGAGGTAAGTCCGTTTCGCGCTAACCCTGTGGTACGCCCGAAAACGTTGATCACTTCGGTACGGCTCAGGTAGTTCCTCGGGTTGCCACTCGGGGCTGGCCTCGGCAATTAGATCGTCGAGGCGGCGCTCGAACTCGGTCGCGAGATCACCGTTGGTCCAGCAGTGCATGGTGTCATCATGTTCCATGGCCGCTCACAGCCCCTGCCTCCGTACGTCCGCTCATCGGCATGTCCGTGCGCTGGCGGCATCGACCCGGCCGTGACGCTACGCGTAGCAAGCGGATCGCGGCAGATCCGCGCATCGGTACGCCAAGCGCTACTGGAGCGAGCAAATCGGTTCGCCACTGGCGAAGCCCGCCTCAGGATGGCCGGAGCGGTCGGTGATGGCCGCTGCCGGCCGCGGCTATCCTGCCCACAGGATTCGCCGGTTCAGATGACGCCGAAATGCCGGCAGACGGTGCGGGTCTCGCCGCCGACTGTGCGCTGGCCCAGCCAGCGGACGACGAAGAACATAACTACCTGGTCGTAGGCACCGAAGCCCTCGGGCGGTTGCGACAGGCCCTTGGCGGCCGTTACCCAGGCGACGACATCCCTCGTACGGGGCCCGTACTTACCGTCCTGGACCAGCCCGCCCTGATGGCAACTGTTCAGACTGCCCTGCAGAACGAAGACCGCCGAACCCACACCGCCACCGCTGTAGCCGTCGTTCAACTTGAGCACACACACGTGCTCGTTCGAGTTGCGCCCGAGCGACGGGACTTCGAACCGATAGCCGTCGCTGGAGAACTTCGTGGTCCAAGAGTTGCAGGTGGGCGTGGCCGCCGATGCCGGCGATGCGGGCGCGACGAGGGCCGTTATAACGATCACCGCACCTGCCACGGCCGCAAAAAGACGTCTGGATAGAATCCGCACAATCATTCTCCAATGATCTCGGCCAGAGGGAGCTGGCATCGAATCTCGTCACTTCATAAATTCCGTGCACCCTAGCAGGCGGGGATGGCCGAGCAGATCGACATTGCTCAATTGGGCACACTGCGACCGATTCAGACGGCAACACGCTAATGATCGGTGATCGATAAGAGGCATGGCCTTCACCGGAAGCTCCGCGGCCCGCCAAGAGGATGAAGCGTCGCGCTCGTCGCCTCACGATCTTGTGACGTGGCGGCTGAGCGGTCAAAAGATCGCCAGTGTGCGTGACAGCGGAGAACAACGGCCGCATATCAAGCAGATCCGGACGCCGCCGGGTCGACCAACGCCACTTTCTGTAGTCGATGATCTCTGTGCTGGTATCGGCTCGGCCGCCGGCTCGCCGCTGAGCTTGCCATTGTCGCGGGCCGCTGTGTACCCGGTGGCGTACACGGCTCTGGACTGCAACAACTCGTATGCCGGCACCGGCCAACGCAACGCGGTCCGTGCGGCGAGCGCGGCCCCGGCGTCGGCCGGACGGGGCGTGCGGCGCCGCGGCGAGGAACGACCGGCGGTCGCGCGGCCTGCTCGCGCAGCGCCTCGGGCAGGTGCCCCGAGACCGGACATGGCACCTGCGCCGCCGGGCTGTCCGAGGTTGCGGTCGGCTGCGGCTCGGCCGCTCGACGATGACGTGAGCGTTGGTGCCGCCGTCGCCCGGGTAGCCACACCACCGGTAGCCCAGGCCATGGCCACGCCGGTGCGCCGCGGCAGCCGCCCGGCCGCAGACACAAATGTCCGCACCCGCGCCTCGGCCGACGGCCAGCGGACCGCCGAGGCCAAGCATGCCCGTCAAGGCTCCACTCGACTCGTATGGCTGGGAACTCGTCAGGAGGGTACGCCTGCCGACGCTCGTCCACTGGTTTCGAGCGTTGCTCTCGAGGTTTCGGGCCTGGCTTTATGCGATCAGTGTGTGAGGACTGTCGACCGTGTTGGTGCAGTGGCTTTCTCGAGACCGACCAGCTGTGACACGGTGGCGAACCGGAAGCCGCGTGCCCTAAGGCCGGTGAACATGGCGCCAAGGCGGCGTAGCGCGACGAGCCGGTGTGACTTGCCGATGTCGTGCGCCAGAATGATCGACCCTGGCCGCACGTTGTCGACGATGTCGCGCACTTGCCCCTCCGGGTTGTTGGCGAAGTACCGCTCACGCATCAGGTGCGACCACAACACGATGTCGTAGTCGAAGGCGTTCGCGGCCAGCACGGTGGACCCGCCGAGGTGACCGTACGGCGGTCGCAGCAGTGTCGGTGGCCGGCCGAGGACTCGCTCGATCACCTCGTGGGTACGCGACAGCTCTGTCTCCACGTGGGCGCGATCGAGGGTGGCGAGGTCGTCGTGCGACCACGAGTGATTGCCGATCTCGTGGCGGCTCATCCTGTGGCGTACGAGGTCGGCGTGGGCATGCAGGTTGCGTCCCACCATGAAGAACGTGGCCGGTATCCGCGCCTCGTCCAGCGCGTCGAGCACCATCGGCGTCCACTGCGGGCCGGGCCCGTCGTCGAAGGTGAAGGCCACGACGGGTTCGGTGGTCTCCACGTAGTGGCGGATGGTGATGCTCGCAGTGCGCAGGGCCTCGGGCGCGTCGGCCGCAGCCGCGTACCCTCCGCCCAGCGGCGGCCGGTCCCAGCCGAACATCCGTGGCACCTCGCTCACTCCCACCGCGCCACAGGCGGCACCACCCGCCGTAAGAAGCGCCGCACGCATGGCGGCACGCCGATTCAGCCTCATTCAAGATCTCCCCCGTTGCGGCCCGCGAGGGTAGCTCGGCGCGGCAACGGGCTTATCGACCTCATAACGCTGGTGTTGGGGGCACCACCGGGGCCAACCCGGTGCGGCACGGTTGCCGTGGCAGCTGCTATGCGCGACGGTCGCGGCCCAGTGCTACAGCGCTGCCGCACATGCGCTGTGGGTAAGCTGCGGCCTCGGGAGAAAGGACTGTGCTGCCTTCGTTGCGAGACGCGACGCTGTTCAAGACCGCGTACGCCAACGGGCTGCGGCGCAGCGAGACCCAATGCTAAGTGCCCGTGCCGGGTGAACAGCTGGAACGGCAACATCAGGTAGTCAACCTTGTCTGGATGCCTATGCGGCGACCGCAAACCCCACCGGGCCGGCCCGCCGCCATGGCTACTGCGGGTCGGCGGTTTGCCACGGATGAAGCAATTGCTCGGGCCTAAGGTCCCAAGCTCGGCGGTGGAGCGTGCTCTCGCCGACGGCAGTGGTGGCTTTCATGAGGATCGCGCCGATGTCGTAGTCCCAGTGCTCCAACTGGAGGGTGAGACACGATCAGCTCGGCTCCAACCTTCGTGGCTGGCGTTCCGGTCGTCGGTGCTGGCGACGGGTCGAATACCTACGAAAGCTCGCCTGCCCCGGTCGGGCGGCGGCAGGCAACCTCGGTGACCAACCGGCGACCGAGACGCAGTGCGCCCAGCTTGTCGGTCGGCCATGGCGCCGGATTTTTGAGGCGGTCACTGGGCCACCAGACGGTTCAAGCGTTGTCTCCCGTGTCCGGAGCAGCAGTGACGGTGGGCTGCGCTCTGCCGGCCCAACGTCGCTGCTGCATCCCCGGCGCTGAGACGGCAGTGACGTTGGGCCCGGGGCTGATCGCGGGTCCGGCGCGTTGAGGTGAACGGCAGCGGCTCGCTCCCGTGCGCGCTCATCGGCAAAGTCGGACGTTGAGCGCCGGCGACCCCGGCTACGGCCCGTGACGTGCTCGTTGGCGGCCAGCGTGCACGGACAGCGGCAGATTCCGGCGGTGCAATCGTCAACGGCCGAGTACGGCACCGCCGTTGAGACCGATGATCTGCCCTGTCAGGTAGCCGGCGTCGGGCGAGGCGATGTAACGGATGG
>NZ_JADQTO010000075.1 GCF_015704865.1 Actinoplanes aureus
CCACCGACCTGACCACCGCCGTGAAGAACCGCCTCAAACGCATGCAATACCGCCACGGACTGATCGACGGCTACCTCACCGGAACCGGTCTATCCCCACCAACCTCAGCCGGACCCTGACCCCAAAAAGTGTCTAGAGTGAATCCGGCACGTATCGTGGTCAGGACTAATGACGCACTCATCTCGGCACGATCGCGTGATGGATGGACGGCTATGCACCCAGGGCTCCAGCAAAAGTCGGGCCGCTAGACTCCGCGCATGCAGCATTGCCGACTTTTCTCCCCAAAACGCACAGCGATCGGGGCGCTACTGCTGGTTCTGGCCGTAGCCGGCTGCGACTCCAAGGCGGAATCGTCCTCCGATGCCCTACCGTCGAGCCCTGATACCGCCGCCGCCGCGACCGCCTCCCGCACTGCTCTCCTCCCAAGTCCCCGCGACGCCGAACCTTCCGCATCTCCCTCTCCCACCGTGGACGAGTCACGGAAGCCCAAAGCGACCCGGAAGCCCAAAGCGACACAGAAGACGGCGGCGCCGGGCGGGGGCGGCACCAAGTACACGAAGTGCGTCGACGGCGACTGCAAGGTGTCCTTCTCCGATTCGGTCGAATTCCCACTCGCCAGGTGGAAGGTGTCGGCCTCCATGGAGAATGGCGGTGTCAGTGTGCGACTGACCAAGGCCAATGGCTTGGGCGGCGGTGGCGGCTTCATGGCAGGGCCCGGGTGCACTGTGGCGGTACACGCCGACGGCGGCGGACGAGTCGGATGCGACCAATCCGCAGCCAAGCCAGACCCGGGAGGATACGTCGTACACCTGCTGGAACTGGACGGGAACACCGCGGTCATCCGAGCGATCCTGGGCTGACTGTGAGGATCGCTGTCGCAGCCTGACCGTGCTGGGCTGTGTTCTGGTGGCCGTGCGTGTGGCCTCTTGGTCCAACTGGCTTCGCGCCTCTGAGCCGACTCTTTCACACGCGGTCACCGGACGGGTCTGCTGCACAGCTGCCCTAGGGACCCTCGGCGCCGTGCCATGATCGATACTGCGGTCATGATCCCCCGGTCGCTGGGCACCATCGGCGCATTCACGATAGTCGCCCCGCTCGCCGCTTGCCTGCTCGCCGCGTGCGGCGAACCCGGACACGAGCGCTGTCCCGACCACGAAGAACAGCGGGTGAAGGTCCTGGCACAGCTTCCCATCCTGCAGGCGCGCCCTTCCTCCACGACAGCCGCCGACGCCTACTCGGGCTGCGGAGTGGACCACTCCGGGGACGCGATTCCTCCCTACGCCGGTCAGCGCTACCACAGCACGCTGGCGGAACCCGACATCCGCGCCTTCTACTGGGGCGAGCTGATGAAAGACGGCTGGCGCAATGCTTCGCCGGCCATACCCCCGGAGGTAGCACCGTCGCTCGCTTTCCAGCGCGGCGTGTCATGTCTGGTCAAAGACGTCGCCGGCGCAACGGCGGTGTTCACCATCTCGTTCGACCCGCCACCAAGCCCATCGCCGTCTCCAGCAGCACCCATGGCATATACCGTCGAGGCGGCTGATAGTCCGCTTCGCCTGTCTGCCTGTTGACCTTTCGCCTCGCCTCGCCGGCGTCACGTCCGTCCCTGCCCCTATTCCGTTGAACGCTCGCCCCTGCCTGACAGGTCGAGAGAGGACCCGGGGTTTGGAACCCCCGGTGAGCGTTGTCGGCGGGATAAGTGAGCTGTTCAAGGCCCGTGGCGCATCGTTGCTCAGAAGAACTGGCTCAAGACCCCCTCGCCAAGAAGGTCCGCGTAGTGTCCTGAGTCGTTGACTCGTTGGCAGTAGCGGGCGATGGATTCGAGGATCTGGTCGGCGGTCTTGGTCCAGACGTTGGGCCGTCGCGCGGCAGGCCGGAGGTTCAGCGGCCCACCGTGGACGACCAGCCGGAGCGGAGCAGGTTACGGACGCCGGAGAAGAACTGCTCGAGACCGGCGTCGAACGGGGTGTCGTCGACGACGTAGGTCCACGTGGCGCTCGGGCGGTCGAGAACCGGGTCGGGCGCGGCCGGGTCGAGAGCGGCGAACGCGTCGGCGGCACGCTGCTCGGCCGCCGGGATCAGCTGCCGGAAAAGGGGGATCGCGGCCCGGTGGAACTCGTCGAGAGGGTCCAGGTTGGCGAGCGAGCGCAGGTGGATGCCTTCCCGGAGTTCGGCCATGCCGGACAGGTGATCGGCCCACGCCTGGTCCAAGTGGAACAGCAACAGCTGCCGGGTCACCGCCGCGAGCCGCGGGTCGACCGGGTGGAACCGGGCCATCACCTCGAGCGCGCGGTCGGTGGTAAGGATTTCCTCGCGATAGGCGGCGATCGTGGTCCGGTGCTGTTCGAGCAGGTAGTGGTAGCGCCAGGTGTTGCGGTGCACCTCGAGATCGACCTGTTCGGCGAGGCGCTGGGCATCGGCGGCCGGGCGTAGGCCGTACCGTAGGAGCAGCTCGTCCTCCTTGCTCACGAAGAACACCGAGCCGCCCGGATCGCCCTGCCTCCCGGCCCGGCCGCGCACCTGATCGTCGACGCGGCTGCTGTCGTGGCGGCCGACCCCGATCACGTAGAGACCGCCGAGCGCCGCGACTCGCGCGTGGTCGGCCTGGTCACTGCCGCCGAGCCGGATGTCGACGCCGCGGCCGGTCATCTGGGTGGAGACGGTGACGGCCCCGGGGAGCCCGGCCTCGGCGACGATCGCGGCTTCCATGGCGTCGTTGCGGGCATTGAGGACGGTGCACGGGATGCCCGCGTCGCGCAGGCGGGCGCCGAGCGCCTCCGAGTCGGCGACACTCGGCGTCGCCAGGAGTACCGGCCGGCCGGTCGCGTGGGCCCGAGCGACCTCCGCGACGACGGCGGCGTCACGCTGCCCGATGGTCTCGTGGACGCGGTCGGGTGCATCCAGGCGGATGCACGGCCGGTGCGGCGGCAGTACGGCGATCTCCAGGCTGTAGAACTCGCGCAGCTGCTCCCCGACCGGCAGGGCGGTGCCGGTCATCCCGGCCACCCTCCGGTACTGCCCGAGCAGCGCCTGCAGGGTGATCGTGGCCAGAATAGTGCCGCCGCCGCTGCCGGTCAGCCCCTCCTTGGCCTCGACCGCAGCCTGTAGCCCGTCGGGCCAGCGGCGGCGCCGGGCGACCCGGCCACGGAAGCCGTCGACGAGTTCGACCCGGCCGTCCCGGACGATGTAGTCGACGTCCCGGGTGAGCAGCGCCGACGCATACAGCGCCAGATTGACGGCGGTCAGCAGATCCAGGTTCTCCGGCTGGT
The DNA here is from genome assembly GCF_015704865.1 of Actinoplanes aureus. GTDB lineage: Bacteria > Actinomycetota > Actinomycetes > Mycobacteriales > Micromonosporaceae > Actinoplanes > Actinoplanes aureus. The sequence goes on from NZ_JADQTO010000075.1 coordinate 3,270, forward strand.
AGAGGTGGACACCGCCGAGACCCTGCTCGGCGAATGCGATGCCGGCCGGGGTGAGATGCACTGCCTGGTTCTCGTCGGCGACCGTGTAGTGCTCGTCGCGGATCATCGCCCGGACCAGCGCGGCGATCCCGGGCGCCAGATCAGCCCCCGCGCCGGTGGAACCGGCCAGCACCAGCGGCACACGCGCCTCGTCGACCAGTATCGAGTCGGCCTCGTCGACGATGACGGCGTGCAGGGGCTGCTGCACCCGGTCCGCGGCGTCGGTGCAGAGCCCGTCGCGGAGGAAGTCGAAGCCGGCCTCGTTGACCGAGACGTAGGTGACGTCACGCCCATACGCCACCCGCCGCTCCTGCGGCGTGGAGGCCTCGGTCACCCAGCCCACGGTGACGCCGAGCCGCTCGTAGAACGGCCACATCCACTCCACGTCACGCCGCGCCAGATAGTCGTTGACGGTCAGCACGTGAACCGGCCCGCCCTTGCTGAGCTCAGCCGCAGCGATCGCGGCGGTCAGGGTCTTGCCCTCACCGGTCGCCATCTGCACCACCCGGCCGTCGATCAGCGCCAGAGCCCCGACGAGCTGCTCGTCGTACGGCCGCAGCCCCAGCGTCTGCCACGCCGTCTCCCGGGCGATCGCACAGAGCTCGGCTCGTGGCGTCCCCGTTCCCCGGGCCTCAGCCCAGAGCGGCCGCAGGTCGACGGCCGAGCCGGGCGGCCGCACCACCCAACGCCGCAGGAACTCCACCCAACCCGCAAGCGCCACCGTGTCCCCCTCACGTGCCAGCATCCACTCTGCCCGATCTCATCAGACCGCTGCCACCCTGTGGGGCTCGCAAACTCAATCCGGTGTCTGACGTGCGAGTATGTGCGGCGTTACCGTCCCGATGGCTGTCAGGGTGCGGGGTCATGAGCGTGTCGTTGGTGTATCTGTTGTTGCGCCAGGTGATGCAGATGTTGACCCAGCTCGCCCGCGACGACGGCGCGAAGGACGTCGAGCTTCTGGTTTTGCGCCATCAGGTCGCGGTGCTGCGCCGGCAGGTAGCTTGTCCCATGCTCGAGCCCGCCGACCGGGTCGTGCTGGCTGCCCTGTCGCGGCTGTTGCCCCGCGCGTGCTGGCCGGTTTTCTTTGTCACGCCGGCGACGCTGCTGCGCTGGCACCGCCAGCTGATCGCCCGGCACTGGACCTACCCGCACGTCAGACCCGGACGGCCTCCCGTCGATCGGCAGATCCGCGAACTGGTGCTGCGCTTGGCGGCGGAGAACCCGACCTGGGGGCATCGCCGGGTCCAGGGTGAGCTGGTCGGCCTCGGGTACCAGGTCGCCGCCAGCACGGTGTGGAGGATCCTGCACCAGGCGGGCGTCGACCCGGCACCGCGACGGGCTGGTCCGACCTGGCAGCAGTTCCTGACTGCCCAGGCGCACACCATCGTGGCATGCGATTTCTTCACCGTCGATACGGTGTTCCTCCGACGCATCTACGTGCTGTTCTTCCTCGAGATCGCCACCCGCCGGGTCCACGTCATCGGCGTGACGGCTCACCCCACCGGCGGGTGGGTCGCCCAGCAGGCGCGGAACCTGCTGATCGACCTCGACCAGCGAGCTGACGGGTTGCGGTTTCTGCTGCGCGACCGGGACGCGAAGTTCACGGCCGCCTTCGACGCGGTGTTCACCGCGGCCGGCATCAAGGTGATCAGGACGCCGCCGCGGGCGCCCCGCGCGAACGCGTTTGCGGAACGCTGGGTGGGCACTGTCCGGCGGGAGTGCACCGACCGCATGCTGATCGTCGGGGAGCGGCATCTGGCCGCCGTCCTTGCTGGCTACACAGCGCACTACAACGTACACAGGCCGCATCGCTCGCTGGGCCAGCGGCCACCCGAGCCCCGTTCGCACGTCACCGACTTGACCGCTGACAAAGTCCGGCGGCGCCCGGTCGTCGGCGGGTTGATCAACGAATACGCGCGGGCAGCGTAGCTGAACCGACTTTGCGAGCCCCACAGGTTTCTGCCAGTCAACTTTGTTCGTGCTGACGACGGTGGTGTCGGCCGGCTCACCGTTGGCAGGTTTGCCGGTCGAGGTTCAGCTTCTGGGGAAGATCTCGGTCTCGGGGCGCTGCATGTACTCCATCGCCGCGGTGAACTCTGGGTCGCCGAAGCGTCG
>NZ_JADQTO010000076.1 GCF_015704865.1 Actinoplanes aureus
TGCCGGTGGCGGCGGTGAACGGCCCGGACTCGGTGGTGATCTCCGGGCCGGAGGCGTTGATCGAGGAGGTCGCGGCCACGTGGGGGGCGCGGGGCCGGCGGGTGCGCCGGTTGAACGTCTCGCACGCGTTCCACTCGGCAGCGATGGAGCCGATGCTGGCCGAGTTCGGCGAGGTGGCGGCCGGGATCCGGTACGAGCGCCCGGCGATCGCGGTGGTCTCCAACATCACGGGTGAGCCGGTCCGTGAGTTCGACGCCGGGTACTGGGTGGAGCATGTCCGCGCGACCGTCCGGTTCGGCGCCGGGCTGGACTGGCTGACCGGGCACGGGGTGTCCGCCTTCGTGGAGGTGGGCCCGGACGGGGTGCTGTCCGGCCAGGGCCGCGACGGGCTGTTCGTGCCGGCCTCGCGGGGCGACCGCGACGAGGTCGAGACCGTGCTGACGGCGCTCGCCCGGGCACACGTCGCCGGGGTTCGCGTGGACTGGGCGCAGCTGCTGCCGGCCCGGCCGCCGGCGTCCCTGCCGACCTACCCCTTCCAGCGTGAGCGGTACTGGCTGTCCGGCACACCCGCGATGGTGGACAGCGCCGCCGACCTCGCCGACGACGGCCTGCTGGTCACCGGCCACCTCTCGACGCGCGACCAGGCCTGGCTCGGCGACCACCTCATCCAGGACACCGTCATCGTGCCCGGCACCGCGTTCGTCGAACTCGCCCTGCACGCGGCCGACCGGGCCGGCGCCACCGGTCTCACCGAGCTGACCCTCGAAACGCCGCTGGTCATCCCGGACGGCGCCCGGGCCGACCTGCAGCTGCGGGCCGGGCCGCCCGGGCCGGACGGCGTACGCCCGTTCAGCGTCCACGCCCGCCGGCCCGGCGAACCGTGGACCCGGCACGCCGCCGGCACGCTGTCCGGTGCGGCCACGGTGCCGCCCCCGCCCGTCCCGGTGTGGCCGCCGCCGGACGCCGAGCCGGTTGATGTGGACGACTTCTACGAGCGTTTCGCCGAGGCCGGCTTCGCGCTCGGGCCGGCGTTCCAGGGACTGCGGGCGGCCTGGCGGGACGGCGACCGGACGTACGCCGAAGTCGCCCTGCCGCAGGCCCACCGCGCCGACGCCGCACGTTTCGGCATCCATCCCGCCCTGCTCGACGCCGCCCTGCACGCCGGAGCCCTGCCCGCGCTCGCCGAGGACCCCGGCGCCGTACGCGGACGCGTGCCGTTCTCCTGGCGCGGCGTAACCCTGCACGCGACGGGCGCCACCACCCTGCGCGTGTCGCTCACCCCGATCGAGGGCGGCATGACGGTCACCATGACCGACCCGGCCGGTAACCCCGTCGCCGCCATCGACCGGCTGGTCACCCGGGCCCTGCCGCGAACCGGCCCGGCCCGGCGCACCGACGCGCTGTACCGGCTCGACTGGGTACCCCTGCCGCTCGGCAACGGCGGCACCGTCCCCTTGACGGTGCACCACGTCACCGACGTACACGAGGCCCTGGTTCTCGCCCGCGAGGACAGCGGCACCCACCGTGCCTTCGTGACCCGCGACGCGGTGGCCGCCCGCGACGGCGACCGCGTCACCGGCCTCGACGCGGCACCGGTCTGGGGTCTGCTGCGCGCCGCTCAGGCGGAACGCGCGGGCGAGCTGCTGATCGCCGACGTCGACGGCACCCTCGACGACGAGTCGCTGCACCGGCTGCTCGGCGCGGCGGCCGCCGCCGGTGAGCCGCAGCTCGCCGTCCGCGACGGTGCCGCCCTGGCGCCCCGGCTCGCCCCGGCCGCCACCGCAGAACCAGGCCCGGCACCGTGGGACGCCGAGGGCACGGTCCTCATCACCGGCGGGACCGGCGCCCTGGGCCGCCGGATCGCCCGGCACCTGGTCACCCGGCACGGTGTGCGGCACCTGCTGCTCACCGGCCGCTCGGGCTCGGATCGCGGCGTCACCGCGGAGCTGAGCGCGCTCGGTGCCGAGGTGACCGTGGCCGCCTGCGACGTCGGTGACCGGGCCGCCCTCGCCGCCCTCCTTCGCGACATCGTCCCGGAGCACCCGCTGCGCGGCGTCGTGCACGCGGCCGGCGTGGTGGAGGACGCGGTGCTGGCCAACGTCACCCCCGGCCACCTGGACCGGATCGGCCGGGCCAAGGTGGACGGCGCCCGCAACCTGCACGAGCTGACCAGAGACCTGCCGCTCACCGCGTTCGTGCTGTTCTCCTCGGCCGCCGCGGTGCTCGGCGGTGCCGGCCAGGCCGCGTACGCCGCCGGCAACGCCTACCTCGACGCCCTCGCCGCGCACCGCCGCGCCGCCGGACTTCCCGCGCACGCACTGGCCTGGGGCCCGTGGGACGAGCCGGACGGCATGGCCGGCCGCCTCGACGACACCGCCCGGGCGCGCCTGGCCCGGGCGGGCGCGCTGCCGCTCGACCCGGACACCGCGCTGGCCCTGTTCGACGCCGCTACCGTGCCCGACGCCCCGGCCTGGCTGATGCCGGCCCGCCTCGACCGGGATGCCTGGCGAGCCCGAGGGGGTGCCCTCCCGGCTGTGCTGCGCGGCCTGGTCCGCCCGGCCCGCCCGGCCGCCGCCGGAGGCGCTTCGGACGGCGGCGCTCTGCGCCGCCGCCTCACCGAGCTGTCCGGCCCGGCACGCCTTCCGGTGCTGCTCGATCTGGTACGCCGGAGCGCCGCCGCTGTCCTCGGCCACACCGACCCGGCCGGCATCGATCCCGACCGGGGCTTCCTCGACGCCGGATTCGACTCGCTGACCGCCGTCGAACTGCGGAACCAGCTCATCCAGGACACCGGCCTGGCGCTGCCGGCCACCGTCCTGTTCGATCACCCGGATCCCGGCAAACTCGCCCGGCACCTGGCCGCGGAGCTGGACGGTGACGACCGCCCCGGCATCCTGACTGAACTGGACCGGCTCGCGGTGACGCTGGACGCGGCCCCCGACGACGCCGACACCCGGCGCCGCGTCACCGCCCGCCTGGAAACCCTGCTGTCGAAGTGGCGGGACCGGCAGGACCCGGGCGACCTGTCCGCGGAGCCGGCCGACGACGACGAGTTGTTCGCCCTCATCGACCACGAGCTCGGCCTGTCGTGAACCGGGGGACCACGGGGATGTCCAACGAGAACAAGCTTCGCGAGTACCTGCGGCTGGTCACCGACGACCTGCGCCGGGCCCGGCAACGAGTCCGCGAGTTGGAGGAACACGAGCCGATCGCGATCGTCGCGATGAGCTGCCGGCTGCCCGGTGGTGTCGCCACGCCCGAGGACCTGTGGAGCCTGCTCGCCGACGGCCGCGACGCCATCGGGGAGTTCCCGGGGGACCGGGGCTGGGACCTCGCGGCCATCCACCATCCCGATCCGGAGCATCCCGGCACCTCGTACACCCGGCACGGTGGCTTCCTCACCGGTGCCGACCGGTTCGACGCCGAGTTCTTCGGCATCAGCCCGCGCGAGGCGCAGGCGATGGACCCGCAGCAGCGGCTGCTGCTGGAAACCTCGTGGGAGGCGGTCGAGCGGGCCGGCATCGACCCGGCCGGGCTGCGCGGACAAGCCGTGGGCGTGTACGCCGGCGTGGCGTACAGCGACTACACCTCGGCCGCCGAGCCCGATTCGGAGCTGGAGGGCTATCTGGGCAGCGGCAGCGCGGGCAGTGTGGCGACCGGGCGGATCGCGTACGTGCTCGGGCTGGAAGGGCCGGCGGTCACGGTCGACACGGCCTGTTCGTCGTCGCTGGTGGCGCTGCACCTGGCCGTACGCGCGCTGCGGCAGGGTGAGTGCGACCTGGCGCTGGCGGGCGGCGCCACGGTGATGGCCACACCCGGCATGTTCGTCGAGTTCAGCCGGCAGCGCGGGCTCGCGCCGGACGGCCGGTGCAAGGCCTTCGCCGAGACGGCCGACGGCACCGGCTGGTCCGAGGGCGTGGGCATGCTGCTGCTGGAACGGCTCTCCGACGCCCGGCGCAACGGGCATCCGGTCCTCGCGGTCGTCCGTGGCTCCGCCGTGAACCAGGACGGCGCCAGCAGCGGCCTGACCGCGCCGAACGGCCCGGCCCAGCAACGCGTCATCGAACGAGCCCTGGCGGATGCGCGGTTGTCTCCTGGCGATGTCGATGTGGTGGAAGCGCACGGGACGGGGACCCGGTTGGGGGATCCGATCGAGGCGCAGGCGCTGATCTCGGCTTATGGCGGGGAGCGGGAGCGGCCGTTGTGGTTGGGGTCGCTGAAGTCGAATCTCGGTCATACCCAGGCCGCTGCTGGGGTGGCCGGGGTGATCAAGACGGTGTTGGCGATGCGGCATGGGGTGTTGCCGCGCACCTTGCATGTTGATGAGCCGAGTTCGCGGGTGGATTGGTCGGCGGGTGCGGTGCGGCTGCTGTCGGAGCCGGTGTCGTGGGTGCCAGGTCGTGCTGGGGTGTCGGCGTTCGGGATGTCCGGGACGAACGCGCACGTGATCCTCGAGGCCGTCGACGTAGAACCTCCACCGGAGGATGCCGG
>NZ_JADQTO010000077.1 GCF_015704865.1 Actinoplanes aureus
TGCCGCTACGCTCGGCACGAGGTCTCCGGTGTGAAGTTCTGCTTGGTCGCTGAACCAACTACCGGAGACCTCTTCAGTTATCGATCACCGCCACGCCGCAACATCGACGCCTACGAAACACGGCCTAACCCTCACCTTCACCAGGACTCGTGAAGGACGGCGACTTTCGATGATGGCGAAGCAGTTATTGCTGGCTATATTGGCCGGCCTGCATCTCAGGGCAGAGAGGCTGTGCCTCGTCGGCACCCTACTGACAGTGGCCTTAGCGGGCTGCGCGGAAGAACGCGGCAAACCCGCGGAATTGAGCGACCCTGGCGCGCTGATCACCGACGATATCTTGGAGCGCCTGGCCCCCGGCGCGGTCCGGGTGCCCGAGGAGAGTCTGGGTGCGATCAGCGGCCTCAAGCGGTGCAGCGTGGACCTGGAGTCGGACTCCTCGTCCATGCGCGGTGATCTGGTCCTGACCGTCTCGGTCGGCGGGGTGGACATGTATGGCCCCGCCTGGCAAAAGGAGCAGTGCGCCAGCGTCAACGCGCAGCCAGCAGCAGACGGGCCGGGCGACCGCTCTTGTGTCCGGGTCAGGCCGTGGTCCGACGGTGAGGCGCGCGTCGATGCGCTGGCTTGGCTCGGGAACGACTACCAGGCCCGGGTGGGCTACCAGGTGGTTAGGCCACGCCAGCTGCCTCCCAGCGCCGAGCAAGATGTGCGCGTGCTGCTCGAGGCCGCCGTGAACGTCCTGGCTTCGGGCAGGTGACCACCTGAACCCGGGCGACGCGGCGTCACACCCGCCGCGGCATAGAACGGCTTCTCGTGCTGGTCACCAGCGCCGCCGCCGACGCCCCGCCGGGCTCGCAGATCAGTTCGATGCGGTAGCCGTCGCGCAGCAGCGTGTCGGCGTCCAGCCGGTCGTCCGGCTCCGGGCGGCCGAGTAGGGCCGCCGGGTGGATCAGCGCGGCGGCCAGCCGGCCGTGCCGGGTGAGGACCTGAGGCGCTGGTGCTGCGGGTGGCGATATCCCGCACGAGGCGACCGAGTTTGCCCCGGCGGCGGACAACGGCCATCTCGGTATCCAATACAGCCGGCACGACGGCCGGTGCCACGAGCCCGCCAGCGCAGCGAGGCGGGCAGACAGCGAGAAGCACTGACTCGGGCCGGAGAGAGCGGGCCACCGGCCGCCATCAGACTGGTGGACATCAGCGGCGCCGGTCTGGTGTTGAGCACCAGCTCGGAGGTGTCCTGGTCGCGAATTGTCACACCGGATGCCGACGCTCGTGATTTCTCCACTGCGCACCAGTTCCCGGATCGCCGCCGTCATTGCCGCATTACCCGGAACAGGCACGATCAGCTGGCCGGCGGCCCAGAAATAGCTGCCGTTCGCGACCTCGCCGGTCTCCTTTCACCGGGCTAGCAGGCGGCTGACCTCGTCCACGGTGAAGATCGTTAGCGCCCATGCGGAGCCGTCGGGCAGGTCGACGAACGTGTCGACGTTCGCCACCGCGTCCAGGGCGTCGGTGTTGGGATCGAAAGGAACCGGGCCACGAACGTCGGTTCCGTGATGGTCGTATACGGTTCGCCGGCACCCACGAGCGCCATCATGGCCTACGCCTTGCCGCATCCGGATCTGCCGAGAAGAGTGCGCCAGGCGTCTTTGCTCCTGGATATCAGATGCGCGCGAGGTCAATATGAGAGTTGCTACCGTGGCGGCAGGATCGTAACCGTCATCGAGGCCTGATTCAGCCGTCTTCCCCGCAATCCCCGACCGATTTCCATTCGACATTGGTAGGGCGTTGCGCTTTTCCGGTGGACCTGGCGTCGGCCTTGCGAAGTTCTTCCCGGCTCCGAATCCATCGTGCACTCGGATCATTGAACACCAAGTCGAACTCGTGGACTGGAAATAGCCTGCTGCTGGCGACCGAGGCGTGAGGCTCCTGGAGGCGAGCGGTGAATGTCCGACACGGTGGAACGTCGCCGATATCATAGGCGCCGCCCATGATTTCGCTTTCGCTTCTTCGGCCGCGCGGAACGATCAGAACGTCCGTGACGGGCACCGGTGAGCGGTTTTGGATGAACACCACGTTCTTGTACTCGGTCGAGGCCCACCAGTTGACGCGCGTCGCGTAGCGCCGTTCTGCGCGCTGCTGCGTGTCCGTATTGAGGGCTAGTTGACTCCGATTTATGTCGCGCTGGTCGGCATATGCCTGGAGACTGACCACCGCAGCCACGGTCGCTGTAAACGCGGCGATCACGGCAGCTCCGGCTTGGATTCGATTGGTCCATTTGGCGCGTTCGCGAGGCGCATTATTAGAAGGTGGCAGCGATGATGGTGGCCGGGGCGACGGTGCGGCGTGATACGCGGGGCATCACAGTATCGTGGCCGTGCATGGGCCGCCTCGCTAGCACGATTCATCCTTTCGGATTTATCCCGCACCCTGCACCGCCCGAGGGCGGCCGCGTTAGGAGCTTAGAGTTTCCCGTCCAGAAAGGGTGCGGCCGTCCAGCCCGGCTCCCTATCGGCGTCCGGACGCGCCGACTGGCAGGGCGCAACTGCCGCCGATCTCGGGCGCCGGCGAGTCGTGCTCCGTCACCCCGGGTGATCGGTTCGCGTGCCCGGCCGGCGTCGTGACCTGCCGATGTGAGTGCCTTACGGGGGTGCCGGATTCGTTCCAGCGCCAGCTGACTACAGCCATCTGGATGCCCGGAATGCTGAAGCTGGGTTTCGATCAGAACATTCCGACCAGGTCCGGCTAGAATGACGGGTCCACCAGGGATCTTCTTCGATCATGATGGGAAAGTCGGCCGATGACAACGCCTCCCGGCGCTGGCCCCTCCGGTGCAGGTTCCCTCTCGGCGCCAGGCGCAGCCCCCACCACGCCGTCGGGCACAGCTCCCTCCGCAGCGCCCAGCGCCGGACCCTCTCCTAGGAGGAAAGTCTTCCAAGAGATCGGGAAGTGGATCTTTGTCACATTCGCCATGGCGGTCATCGCTCCCTTCATTGTAGCTATTCCCGCACGTGTGGCAGTCGCCGCAGAGAGCGGACAGCAGGTCGAAACTCTGGCCCTAATCGGAGTGCCGGAAATGGCCGTGGCGTGCGGCAACATGATGTGGGGCGCCTTTAAGGATGCCTGCGATGCTCACAGCTTCGAGATTTCTTTCCGCATCTTTCTTCTCTCGGTCACCGGACCTGCGGGAACAATCCTGTTCCTAGTTGCCTTCTTCGGCCGGAAGGTCACGCTCGACAACTTTGGAGATCTTCCGACCTGGATCCAGCTCCTCGCCGTCTTCTCAGCGATCACATCAATAGGAATCTCATCGGTCACATCCGTTGTTAAGGGGATGGCATGAATGGACCCGAAGCGCGAGGAGAGGTTGGGAGCAACGGGGCTTCAACCCAGGTGCCGCACGTCGATCTAACCCATGAACCGCTGTCGCATCGTGCCAACCTGCACATATACGTAGGTTCAGCGGATCTGAAGATTGAGACAGTCACGTCATCGCAGCGAACACTGTGGAGTATTCTTTCCTTTGCAATATTCTTTGGGTTGGGGCTGCTTGTAGGCTTGCTGGGTTGGTCGATTGATCAGCCGAACTCCGCCTTCGTCGTGATCGCAGCATTGATTGCGGTTGCGCTTCTCGCTGCACTCGCCATCTTCTTTGTTTACAGGTTTGCTGTGCAGTCCACACGCTCCAAAAAGGCTCGCACTAAGGCGGAGTCGATGGCCGGAGTCGAACTGAGGCTGGAGCGGACTCATTTCTTCTCCATCGCCTCGGCTGCTGCTGGCTTCGCCGGACTCGTGGCGGCAGTTGTAAACCTGCTAACAAAATAGCCCGTCTTTGAAAGTTGCTCATTTAGGCAAGAAGTCCACCTTGGATGGGCCATTAAGAATCTATCTACTCTCATAGCCGCGATCAGTGCGTTTTCACCGGTGGTGTGCGACTTCGGAAGACAGCCTGGTGACGGTGGTGCGGCGCAGGAGAGCGCCGCGGGAGAGGCGGTCGGCGGGGTGATACTGGGCGGGTGGCTGACGGCTGGGTGCTGCATGTCGATCTCGACCAGTTCTTCGCGTCGGTCGAGGTGTTACGCCGCCCTGAGCTGCGTGGTCGACCGGTGGTGGTGGGTGGATCCGG
>NZ_JADQTO010000078.1 GCF_015704865.1 Actinoplanes aureus
GTCCTCCAACGGACCCGCAGCCGGCGGACACACCGCACGAACCACCCAGCACCCCAACGCTCGACAGAACACCTGCCGAACACAACGCCACACACCACAAGAAGGTTACGAAGACGACAAACTACCGCTAGATGTCCGCCGTTGATATCTCTGCGGCCGGCCAAGCCGTAAGAATGCGGGACGTGCAGCCATCTACTCAGATATTGGGAACGGATGACGCCGGTGAGCAAAACCTTCTGCGCAACGACCTCGCGCCGGTCTCACCGTCAGGTGGGTACGGTGCCCCCTCGTGACCGAACCCCGCCAGCCAACTGGGGCGCACTCACCCCAACTCCGCGGCGGCGGCCGGGTCTGCATCACCCGCGGCCCGGTCCCAGCCGTGCAGGTTTCGATCGGCATCCCGACCTGCCCACACTGTCGGCAGGCACTGCGCACCGTGCGGATCGACCGGACCGGCAAGCTCACCGGGTTCGCGGAGCCCATCCCGGCTCGATGCGCTGGACCGGAGCAGCACGCCCTGAGCCCCAAAACTGTCCTGCTCGGCTGGCGAGCATGCATGTGTGAGAACACCAGCACGGTGTCGATCGCGGGAACCCGTGCCACGCTGGCGGCGAGGGTGTGCATCGGCAGCTCGTTGAGAGCAGCCTGGGCGTAGGCCTGGCGCACGCTGGCCGCGAGGTCGCCGGTCTGCGCGTTGGCCGTGCGCAGAGAAGGAGTAAGTCGGCGGCTGAGGCCCTCCGGTGATTCTGTTCGCGAGAACCGGGCTCTGGCGCAAACTGTGTGATTGATCTTGAGCGATGAGTCGTTGTTCGGCTGTGTGATGCCGTCGAGCAGCTTCTTCCTCATCTGGTCGGTATCGAGATCGAAGAGGTGCACGCCGGCGCTGAACTGGTCCTCGTAGCCGCCGTGCGTCAGGACGAAGGAATGTGTCCCGCCTGCGCGGCGTCATCGTCGCGGGTCCATTCGCGGTATGAGCGGACGTTGGTCGATGCGCCGGTGGCGGGGCTGGTGGTACGGATCCTGCTGAGGGTGCGGCGGTTCTTCTGTGACAACCCGGAGTGCCGGAGCAAGACCTTCGTCGAACAGGTCGACGGGCTGACTCGTCGCTGGTCACGCATGAGTGAAGGGCTTCGGCGGATGCTCACGGCGATCGGACTCGCGTTGGCGGGGCGGGCGGGTGCCCGGTTGGCCTCGACGCTGGGTATGCCGACCGGCCGCGATCGACTGCTTCGGTTGGTCCGCGCGTTACCCGATCCACCCGTCGGTGACATCACGGTGTTCGGCGTCGACGACTTCGCGATCAAACGCGGTCACCACTACGGCACCGTGCTGATCGACTGCCAGACCCGCAAGGTCGTGGACGTGCTGGTCGGCCGGGACGCCGAACCGGTGACAGCCTGGCTGCAGAACCACTCGAAGCCCGCGGTGATCTGCCGGGACCGAGCTACCGCATACGCCGAAGCGGCCCGGACCGCGGCGCCCGATTCGGTGCAGGTCGCCGACCGATTCCACCTCTGGCAGAACCTGGCCACAGCCGTCGAGAAATGCGTCGCCCGGCACAAGAACTGCCTGGCCGAGCCCATCGACAAGGTGCTCACTGAGCCTGCCGAGGCGGAAGTCGCTGAGCCGACGGGGGCAATGGCCGACCGTCGCCGCGCCCATTACGCCCTGGTCCACGAACTGCTGGAGCAGAGTGCCGGCTTCAGGCAGATCGCCCGGCATCTCGGCTGGTCGCACCGGACGGTATCGAAGTATGCCCACGCCGCCACCTGGCAGGAACTGTTGGTCGGGCAGAAACCGCGTCCAAGCCTGCTCGACCCGTTCAAGCCCTACCTGGCCCGGCGCATCAGCGAAGGATGCCTCAAGGCCAGCGCCCTCTACCGCGAGATAACCGCGAAGGGATTCACCGGCAGCTACTCGATCGTCCGCAAGTTCGTCGAGCAGTACCGCAGCAGGCCCGATCTGATCCGAGCACCCCGGCCGCCGTCGGTCCGGCAGGTGACCGGATGGATCTGCCGACACCCGGACAACCTCGTCAACCGCGACACCGAACAGCTCCATAAGATCCTCGACCACTGCCCGGAGCTGCGATCCGCTGTCGATCTGGTCCGCTCGTTCGCCGACATGATGACCAACCTGCACGGCGAACGTCTCACCGCGTGGATCACCGCGGCCGAACAGGCCGGGCTGCCCGGCATCAGCCGGTTCGCCACCGGCTTGAACGCCGACCTCACCGCGGTCACCGCCGGGCTCAGCCTGCCCTTCAACTCCGGACCGGTCGAAGGCAACGTCAACCGCATCAAGATGATCAAACGACAGATGTACGGCCGCGCCGGCTTCGACCTGCTGCGTAAGCGCGTCCTGCTCGCAGATTGATCAGCGATCGAGCAGGACGGCACTACGCTCTGCCGATGCGCTATCTCACCCGGCAGTTCGCGATCGGTGCACTGCGTCGAGGCAACGGCATCGAACAGTTCCTCGGCGGCGTCGAGATCGACGGCGAACCCGCCATCCGATGGGTGGCGATCAGCTCCATGAACAGGCAATATCGGATCTCACTTCACACCGTGCAAGACCCTGACGACGACCGGGTGGGCGACCTGCCCAACCTCATCTCGCTCGACCCAGTCGACGAGGCATACGTCGGCGAAGGCCGAGAGCTCGCCCGGAGCAAGGACGCGGAAGAGGCGATGACGCTCGCCGAGCACCTCACCGACGCGGACCCCGGCCGCTGGGTCAATCACGCGGTGGCCGGCGAGGAATACATGGACTACGTCAGAAGCCGACGAGACTCCGCCCAAGCGACATAGCCGACAAGATCAATCACGGAGTTCACGCCAGAGCCGAGAACCGGAGCCAAATGTTCGTCACTTTCGGCACCACCTCGCTGGCCGGCAACTCGCGAATGTCGGTGAGAACGAGCGCCACTTGTTGACCATGGTCGAGGTAATGACGAGATCAGCACAAAGGGCGCTACGTCACTCTCGTAGATGTCGGTGGTGGCTCGATGCGCATTTCTGCCGAAAGTAGCCGTCGCCGGGCTGTGGCTTTACGCCACCCACCACCAGCCGTCGCCCACCTCCCGTTTCGGGTATCCGAGGTCGCCCGAGGC
>NZ_JADQTO010000079.1 GCF_015704865.1 Actinoplanes aureus
CTGGTTCAGGCCACCACCATCGCCGTACCGCATGCTTCCAGCACACCCGAAACCGGCGAAACCGGTCGATCCCCCGAAAGCGTCTTCAATAGACCTGGCACAAACCCTGACCCCGAAAGCGCTCTAGAGGCGCATCCCCGCCTCTTCTCAACCTGGCGATTTTGGTCATCCCAGGCTTCGCCTTCGTGCCGGCCACCCTTTTTGTGTCCACCTACACCGCGCAGCGGACCAGGCGACCTTCGACCGCGCGATGCGGCGCGTGCTTGTGTCAGCGGGGATAGGCCTGGCGTTGTTAATCGGTGCCGGTTACGCGCTCAGCGGGTTGAGCGATTGAGCTGTTACCCAGCCCCCGTACCAGGCCGACCTGGTTTTGTTCGCGAGTTCCAGGTTCTGGCGCAGATTGTGTGATGGGCGTCGGTCGATAAGTCGTTGGGAGGCTGTGCGATGCCGTCGAGCAACTCCTTCCGCACCTGGCCGGTATCAAGATCGAGGAGGTGCAGTCGGGCGCCGAAGTTGTCCTCACGGCCGCCGTGCGCGGCGATAAGGGCACGTGCCCTGCCTGCTCGAAATCGTCGTCCCGGGTGCATTCGCGCTATGGGCGGACCTTGACCGACGCGCCAGTTGCCGGACGGCCGGTACGGATTTCGCTGAAGGTGCGTCGGTTCTTCTGTACCAACCCGGACTGCCGGAGTAGGACCTTCGTCGAGCAGGTCGACGGGCTGACCCGGCGATGGTCACGTGCGAGCGAAGGGCTTCGGCGGATGCTGACTGCGATCGGGCTCGCGCTGGCTGGGCGGGCGGGTGCCCGGCTGGCCGCTACGTTGGGCATGCCGACCGGCCGTGATCGTCTCCTTCGCCTGGTCCGCGCCTTGCCCGATCCGCCCGTCGGTGACATCACCGTGCTCGGAGTCGATGACTTCGCGATCAAGCGTGGCCATCACTACGGCACCGTGCTGATCGACTGCGAGAAGCACGAGGTCGTAGATGTATTGGTCGGCCGGGATGCCGAACCTCTGACGGCCTGGCTGCAAGGACGCCGGGGCCCGGCGGTGATCTGCCGAGATCGGGCCAGCGCCTACGCTGAGGCAGCCCGGACCGCCGCGCCGGAGGCGGTGCAGGTCGCCGACCGGTTCAACCTCTGGAAGAACCTGGCCGCAGCCGTGGAGAAGACCGTCGCCCGGCACAAGAGTTGCCTCGACGAACCGATCGACACAACCCCCGGCGAGCCCGCCGAGGCGGTGGCCCCCGAACCGGCCGGGGCGATGGCCGAACGCCGCCGCGCCCATCACGCCGTGGTCCACGAGTTGCTGGCGCAAGGTGCGGGATTCCGGCAAATCGCTCGGCATCTCGGCTGGTCGCACCGAACGGTATCGCAATATGCCCACGCCGCCACCTGGCAGGAGTTGGTGGTCGGGCAGAAGCCACGACCGAGCCTGGTCGACCCGTTCGAGCCCTACTTACTGCGCCGCATTCGCGAAGGCCGCGTCAAAGTCAGCACCCTGTATCGCGAGATCCCCGCTCAAGGTTTCACCGGCAGCTATCCGATGCTCCGCAAGTTCATCGAGCAGTACCGCGGCAAACCCGACCTCACGACTACACCCCGCCCGCGCTCGGTGCGGCAGGTGACAGGATGGATCTGCCGGCACCCGGACAACCTCGTCGACCGCGACACCGAACTGTTCCGGCAGATTCTGGACCGCTGCCCAGAGCTGCGATCCGCTGTCGAACTGGTCCGCTCTTTCGCCGACATGATGACCCACCTGCACGGCGAACGTCTCACCGCGTGGATCACCGCGGCCGAGCAGGCCGCTTTGCCCGGCATCAGTCGCTTCGCCACCGGTCTGACCGCCGACCTCGCCGCGGTCACCGCCGGGCTGAGTCTGCCTTTCAGCTCCGGGCCGGTCGAGGGCAACGTGAACCGGATCAAGATGGTCAAACGGCAGATGTACGGCGAGCCCGGCTTCGACCTGCTCCGCAAGCGGATCCTGCTCGCCTCATGATGGGTTGGATCGAACTGGTCGGATCCACGAGGGAACCACTCAATCATAGATGCTCTCGAATGCGCTGAGCAAGTGCGGACTGGCTCGCGTCGTCGACCGGCAAAACACCGTTCTCGGCCATGACCGCATAGAACTGTTGCTGGTTGTACGGCACGCCAGGCGGTAACGCAGCGAGGTGCCAGTGAACGTGGGCATTGCCCTGTTGGCTGCCCAAACTCAGCGAATACATCCGCTCGGTCGGTACGGTGGCGGCCACGGCGCGAGCCACTCTGCGCACGACGCTTTGGAAGCGGAGAAACTCCGCCTCCTCCATGTCATCGATCCAGCTTTCGACATGTCGCTTCGGCGCCACGAGACAGTATCCAAGCTGCACAGGGTGGCGGGTCAGAAAGGCGACAATATCGTCGTCCTCGTACAGGTTGTTGTGGCGGTAGTCCGGATGGCCGGCCAGGAACGCACAGACGAAGCAGGGCCCCTCCTGCACCCGACGACCGTACTGCTCGAAATCGAAGGCAACCCGCGCCGGATGATCATGTCTCACACAGACACGGTAGATGACAGCGAGAGTCCGACCGAACCCCTCCAGGTCCGCCACACTTTTCGCGCCAGAGCCGAGTTCCAGCGCCAGATGTCGCCGAGTTTTGGCACCGGCGAGATCTCACTGCTCTTGATGTTCGCGAGTTTCGGTACCACCCCCTGTTGGGCCGACTACGCTTGTCGTCGGCCCGCACCCTTGCTCACGCACGGTGACGGAGGCTGGGGACGGGAGGCGTATTGTCCGCGGCAGAGTTGCCCACCCGCGGGTCCGGCAGTCAGGTCGCCCGCTCGCCGCTTTCGGACCGCGGCAAGGAGACCCTGTAG
>NZ_JADQTO010000008.1:0-27220 GCF_015704865.1 Actinoplanes aureus
CGCGCCGTGCCGCGCCGTGCCGCGCCGTGCCGCGCCGGGCTGTGCCGCGCCGTGCCGTGCCGGGGCGTGCCGTGCCGCGCCGCGCCGGGGCGCGCCGGGCGTGCCGTGCCAGGGGGTGCCGTGCTGGGCGTGCCGTGCCGTGCCGGGTGTGCCGCGCCGGGCGGTGGGGGCCTGTTATTGCCAACCGGCCAGGTTAGAGCAAGTGCCTCGGCTGATTCCGGAGCCGGTCTCCGGGAAGGCGCCGAAGCGGCCGTCGTGGAGCCGGCCGAAGAAGTAGCAGATCTCCTCGCAATCGGCGTCCGGAATCGCCATCCGGGGGTCGGCCTTGACCGCCTCGTAGAACTCCTGCCCGACCGCCACGATGTAGCCGCGGGCGTACAGGAAGCCGTCGTCCGAGCCGTCGGTGACGGCGTGGATGTCGGAGCGGTCGATGTCGTACATCTTGCGCTCCAGCACGCGGTCCAGGCCGGTCAGCTCCCGGCTCGACATGCCGGCGCAGGCGGCTTCGAGGCGCTTCATGAACGGGGGTAGCCAGCCGTCCAGGGCATACCGGTCTTCGCCTTCGGCGTCTGGCGCGCGATGCAGCAGGCGGCGGCGTAGTTCGGCCGGCTCGGGGCCGAGCTCGGTCCAGGCGGACTCGATGAGCTGCCAGAAGCGTGCCTCGTCGGCGGCGGTGGGCAGGGCTCCGGTGGTCATGGTCGGGGACGCTACCAAGGTCCAACCGGAGTGACGTGAATGAGTTCGCCGCGCCCGGAAAGCCGGTGGACAGTGCCGGGCCGCGCGGCGTAGGAACGGTGCAGGGCTTCCGGCACGCCGCGCCGCGTGCCGTCCGTGCGTCGCGCGCCCTGCCGCGCACGCGGAGCTCCGCTGACGGACCACCGAGAGGCGGCCGCCGATGCCGGACACCACCCCCGACCCGCAGCCTTCGCGGCCTGCCGACGCGCCCAACGGCGAGGACCGAGCCGATCATCCGGGCAATGCTGTCCGCCCGGACCGGGCCGGGGAAGGCGGCATCGGCCAGCCGCTCGATACGCCGGGCCGGGAGCGGGCTGGGCGTGGCGGTGTTGGGCCGGCCGGCGATGCGGCCGGGCCGGCTGGTGGGGTTGAGCGGGGTGGAGACGGCGGGGCGGCTGCGGCCGCGCCGGTTGACAGTGAGGCTGCGCTGGCGGCGCAGGATGACGGGGAGATGGAGCTGCCGTACTGGCTGACCAGTACGCAGGAGGCGGCGAACACCGACTTCTCGCGGATGCTGCGCCGGCTGCCTCGGCTGCTGCGGGAGGCGTGGCTGCTCGGGTGGCGGGCGAGCCGGCGAACCACCGCGGCGGTGCTGGTGTTGCAACTGGCCACCGGCGTCGCGTCGGCGGTGGGGCTGATCAGTGTGGTCGGGGTCTTCGACGGGCTGCTGCAGGCGGGGCCGACGCCGGAACGGGTGCGCGCGGCCGTACCGTCGCTGTCGCTTCTGGTTTTGGCTCTGGCCGTGCGCGGGCTGCTCAGATCGGCCGCCACGGCGGCCCATGGCCGCCTTTCCCCGATGGTGTACGAGACCGCGGAGATGCGCCTGCTCGACCTCACCACCCGGGTCGATCTGGCCACGTTCGACGATCCGGCCTGGCGGGACGCCATGCAGCGCGCCCGGGACCGCGGGACCATGGCCGCGCAGCAGTTGGTCGATCAGGGCATCGAGGTGCTCACCAGTGTGATCGGGCTGACTGCCGCGGCCGGCGTCCTCGCCGTGCTGCATCCGGCGTTGCTGCCGATGCTGGTGCTGGCGGTGCTGCCGACCGGATGGGCGGCGGTGCGCGCGGCGCGGCTCGGGTACCGCAGCAACCTGCGGCTCATCGCGGTCTGGCGGCGCCAGCGCATGCTCGCTCACCTGATGGCGGAGCGGGAGCCGGCGGGGGAGTTGCGCGCGTTCACGGTGCGGCGGTTCCTGCTGGTCGAGGTGGCACGGCTGCTGAGGGCCACCACGGAGGAGGAGATCCGGGTGGCCGACCGGGTGGTCCGCACCAACGTGACCGGTCAGGCGCTCAGTGGGCTGGCCACCGGTCTGGCGTACGGGATGTTGTGCTGGCTGCTCTGGACCGGCCGGATGGAGCTGGCCGCCGCCGGCGGGGCGGCGTACGCGATCAACATCGGGATCGGCAAGTTGTCCGAGCTCACCTTCGCGGTCAACCGGGTGTACGAGCAGGGTCTGTACTTCGCCGACTTCCAAGGCTTCACCGAACTGTCGCAGGAACGTGCCGAACCGTCGCTGGAGCGGCGTGCCCCCGAACGCTTCGAGGAGATTCGCCTGGATCGGGTGACGTTCAGCTACCCGGAGGCGGAGCGGCCGGCCGTCGCCGACGTCAGCCTGACCCTGCGCCGCGGCCAGATCATCGCGCTGGTCGGGGAGAACGGCTCCGGCAAGTCGACGCTCGCCGCCGTGCTCGCCGGCCTGTACCGGCCGCAGCAGGGCACGGTGACCTGGGACGGGACCGACGTTGGGGTGATGCATCCGGAGTCGATCCGGGAACGCGTCGCGGTGGTGATGCAGGAGCCGACCAGGTGGCCGTTGTCGGCGCGGCTCAACATCGCGATCGGCCGCCACGATCGGCCGGTGTCGCTGAATCAGGTGCAGGAGTCGGCTCGGGCCGGGGACGCGCACGAGTTCGTGATGGAGTTGCCGCGCCAGTATGAGACGTTGCTCTCCCGGCACTTCACCGACGGGGCCGACCTGTCCGGTGGGCAGTGGCAGCGGCTCGCGGTGAGCCGGGCCTTCCACCGCGACGCACCGCTGCTCATCTGCGACGAGCCGACGGCCAACCTGGATGCGCGGGCTGAGCATGACGTCTACCGGCGGCTGCGGGATCTGGCGGCTGGACGTACGGTCGTGCTGATCACGCACCGGATGGCGAGCGTCCGGGAGGCGGACCGGATCTATGTGCTCGATCATGGCTCGGTCGTCGAGGAGGGTGACCACCAGGAGTTGATGGCCGCGGACGGCCTGTATGCGCAGTTGTTCACATTGCAGGCGAGCGCCTATCAGTCGGCGTGATGCGGGTGTCAGAGTTGCCCTATGGATCCGGTGGGAATGGTTGCCGTTGTGGTCGTGGTGGTGGCCGGGCTGACATTCGGCCTGTGGCGCCGCCGGATTGATGGCCGCCTGCGCGAGGTGGGATTTCGCGGAGCGGAGCCGTCCATGGGCACGGACGTTCCGGCCGGCACGCGGGCCAACGTGGTCGATGGGCCTTCCGCCGGACAAGATCGAGGCATGACGGAGTCCGGTGAGCTGCTCGACCCGGCGCTGCTGGAGCGCCTCGGGGTCGGACCGGCGCCGGCCACGCTCCTGCAGTTCTCCACCGCGTTCTGCGCCCCGTGCCGGGCCATGCGCCGGGTCAGCGCCGAGGTCGCCGCGATGCTGCCGGGCGTGCGGCACGTCGAGGTCGACGCGGAGAGCCACCTGGACGAGGTACGCGCCCTCAACATCTGGCGCACGCCGACCCTGCTGGTGCTCGACGCCGAGGGCCGGGTGGTCCGGCGCGCGACCGGCGTTCCCACCAAGCCGCATCTCATCGCAGCCCTTGCCGAAGTGCTGCCGCCGGCCGCTCAGTCCTGATCAGGGCGGGCGGACCGATCGGGGTGAGATGAGGGCGGCAGTCAGCCCAGGTCGCGTGGCGGAGCCGCTGGTGTGGCGGTGATGTCGGCGTCAACGGCCAGCGAAACAGCCGGTTCACGGGCCGGGACCGCGACCGTGCCGGCCGCGATCGGGTCGGCGGCCGGGGCCGCGCCGGCGGCTGTGCCCGTGCCGGCGGCTGCCACCGTGCCGGATGTCGTGCCAGGCTCGGGCGCAGCGGCGACGCGGGTCAGCTTGCGCACCCCCGGAATGAGCAACTGCGACGCACCAGCCCCGAACAGCACCAACGCGCAGCAGGTGAGCACCCGATCGATCCCAAATCGATCGGAGAGCGGCCCAGCCAACGCGTTCCCGACCGGCATGGCCAGGAACGACGTCACGTAGTCCCACGACGCGACCCGGCCCAGCATGCGATGCGGCACGTTCTCCTGGATGGCCGTCTCCCAGGCGATGTCGAAGAAGACCAGGCCGGCGTACCCGATCACGGCGCCGGCCAGGACGGCGGTGAGGACGCCGGGCCAGACGTACGCGAAAGCCCACACCGGCATCAGCAGCAGCGCCAGCCATCCGGCCCGCAGCAGCCGGCGGGGCCGGTAGCGCATCCCGATCGTGGCGCCCAGGAAGCCGCCCACGCCCTCGGCCCCGGCGATCAACCCGACGGCGTGTGCCCCGCCGAGCCGTTCGACCGCCACCACCTGCACCAGGACCAGGATCATGCCGTTGGCGATGTGGTAGAGCGTGGCGCCGAAGAGGCCGCCGATCAGCCAGTCGCGGCTGCGGATCTCCCGCCATCCGGCGTGCAGCTCACTCAGCATCGGCTTTCGGGGACCGCGCTCCGCCCGTACCCGAATCAATGCCGCGGCGACCATCGACAACAGGAAGCTGACCGCGTTGACCGCGAAGCCGGCCGGCGCGCCGAAGGCGGCGACGGTGATGCCGCCGGCCGTCGGACCGGCGATGCCGCAGGCGGTCTGCACCATGCTGAGCGTGGCGTTGGCCGACTGGAGTCGCGCAACAGGGACCAGCAGCGGTTTGAGCGCGCGCATCGCCGGGCTGAAGAAGCTGCCGGCGCCCGCGGAGACGACGGTCAAGGCGCAGAGCAGCGGCAGTTGGTAGTCGCCGCCGGCGAACATGACGGCGATCCCGGCAGTGGCCAGGAAGCGGATCAGATCGGAGACGACCATGACGCGCTGGGGCTGGAGGCGGTCGGCCCAGACGCCGCCGAACAGCGTGCCGGTCAGTAGCGTGACGACCGAGGCCGCCATGACCAGCCCGAGGTCGTGGGCGCCGCCGCCGAGGGTGACGACAGCGAAGGCGAGGGCGACGGTCTGAAAGCCGTTGCCGAGCCAGGAGAGGGCTTGGCCGGTGGCAAGCAGGCGGAAGTCACGCGTCATGGCGGTCAAAGTAGTTCACCATCTAACTATCAGCAATCTAATAATCAGATCCGTGACAGAATGGCGCCATGAGAGACAGCGTGGATCAGCATGTGGCGCGCTGGTCAGCGTTCTGGAAGGACGAGCCCGCGTTCGATCCTGAGGTCGAGGGCGCGCTGATCCGGATGATCCACATTCAGCGACGGCTGCGGCGCGACGACGCCGCGGCGTTCGTCGGTAGCGAGGACTTCACCCTGCAGGACTACAAGACCCTGCACGTGCTGATGGTGCAGCCGTGGCCGACCGAGGCGACGCCGGCGCAGCTCGCCGAGGCGGCCAACGTGACCCGGGCGGCGATGACCAGCCGGCTGGACCGGCTGGTGGAGGCCGGGCTGGTCACCAGGGAGATGGACGCCGGTGACCGCCGGCGGATGATCATCCGGCCCACGCAGAGGGGCCGGGAGATGTGGGATCGGTACGTCTTCGAGGGCATCGAGCGGGACAAACAGGTGATGGCGGCGCTCACCCGGGACGAGCTCGTCCAGCTCAACGCCTTGCTTCGAAAAGTCCTACTATCCCTAGGTGAATAACGAACTCGATCCCCGTGGCCAGCGCTTCGCCGCCGTGCTCACCAGCATCGTCATCGCACTCGTGCTGATCACCGGATCCGGCTGGCTGGCGCTGGCCCAAGCGATCGTTTTCGCGATCACCGCCTACGACCCGCGGCGTGGACCGTATGCGCTGATCTTCCGGGCCGTCGGGCGCCCGTCGGGGGAGCGGGAACCCGCCGCGCCGGTGCGTTTCGCTCAGCTCGTCGGCTGCGCGTTCCTGAACGTCTCCGCCCTGGGCTATCTCTCCGGCACGGAGACGCTGGGTCTCGTCGCGGCCGCACTCGGGCTGCTCGCGGCGTTTCTGAACGCGGCGTTCGGACTCTGCCTGGGGTGCGAGGCGTATCTAGCGTTTCGCCGATTGAAAATGAGAAACGCCGAAGATGTCCGAGAAGTCTAGAATTTTGGCGCGTCGGGGGCTTCGAGCAGGCCAAGCCGCAGCGCGGTCATGAGCGCCTGAGCCCGGTTCGCCGCACCCAGCTTCTCGTAGAGCTTCGAGATGTGGGTCTTCGCCGTCGACTCGGAGACGAACAGCTGCTTGGCGATCCCGGCCACGCTCATGCCGTCGGCGAGCAGGCGGAGCACCTGACCCTCACGCGGCGAGAGCTGCGGGCCGGACGGGGCGAGCCGGCGCTTCATCGCCTCGGCCAGATCGGCGGCGGTGAACGCGCTGGGCGCGGACGCGGCGTGCCGGGCGGCCGCCACGACCTCGTCGGCCGGTGCGGTCTTCGGCACGAACGCGCTGGCACCGGCCTCGAGAGCACCGAAGAGCTGGTCATCGCCCGCATACATGGTCAGGACGACGATGCCCATGTTCGAGTTGTTCTTACGCAGGGCGCGGGTGGCCTCCAGGCCGCTGCCGTCGGGCAGCCGCAGGTCCATGATCACCACGTCCGGCTGGAGGGCACCGGCCTGGCGCACCGCCTCGGCCGCGGTCGCGGCCTCGCCCACGACCTCGAACTGCCGGTCGCGCTCGAATGCGTGTCGCAGCCCCTTACGGATCAGGTCGTGATCGTCGACTAGGAGGACCTTGGTGCGCCCCGTCGGCGCAGGACTGGTCGACATGCTCGGGTTACTCCCCTTCTGGAGCGGAAACGCTATCCCGCACGCTATCGCGCCGAGGCGGAGTTCCGAGCACTACGGCCACGGTTGTCCCGCTGGGGTGTCGTGGCGTGATCTTGAGACGTCCTCGGATACGTTCGGCGCGCTCGGCCATGATGGTAAGGCCGTAACGGCCGTCCGGGCGCTCGTCCGCGAAGCCCTTGCCATCATCGGACACTTCGATTTCCGCATATGGCGGGTCGACGGTGCAGGTGACCCAGAGATTGGACGCGCCCGCGTGCTTGCGGGCGTTGGTGATCGCCTCTTGCGCGATCCGCAACAACTCCGCCTCGGTCGCGGCCGGCAGCCGGGCGGTTGACTCGTCGAACGTGAAGTGCACCCGCAGCCCGGCGCTCGTCCCGAGGGTCCGGGCGTACTCGGCGATGGCGGCGGCCAGCCCGCCGTTGCGGTCGACCTCGGAGCGCAGCTCGAACAGGCTCAGCCGCAGCTCGGTGATCACCCGGGTCACCTCGGCGCGCAGCGTGCGCAGCTCCTCGGCGGTCTCCTCGGCGCCCTCGGGCAGGGTGGCCTGCGCGTTGTCGATGCCGTAGCCGACCATCACCAGCTCCTGGGCGACCCCGTCGTGGATCTCCCGGGCCAGGCGCTGGCGCTCCTCGTTGGTGGCCAGCGAGCGCACGTCGTCGAAGAGCAGGGCGGCTTCCAGCCGCAGCGCGGCCGGGCCGGTCACCTCGGTCACCCCTTGGACCACCGCCGACGGGTACGCCCCCGAGGCGTCCGTCTCCAGGATGACCAACCCGATCGTGCGCACCCCGGCCACCAACGGCACGACCAGCGAAGAGACCTCACCGCCGGCATGCGTCCGCGCCTGTGACCGGCTCGCCGTCTGCGGCTGCTGAGTGGCCCACGCGTCCGCGATGGCCGAGTCGGCGTCGAGCGTGGTCTCCCAGTCCACCCGCTCGGCGCCGGTCTGGGCGAGCACCACGAGCCGGCCGCCGCCGCTGGCCGAGAGCACCGCGGCCCGATGGCCGGGCGCGACCGCACGCAGCTCCTCGAGCAGGTGCTCGGAGATGCCGCCCGGGTCCAGCGTGGCACCGGGCAGGGACCGGGCGACGCTGCGCAGCTGGGTGAGCAGGCGGGTCGCCTCCGCGTACGGCTGGGGGGTGGGCTCGGCCGGCTGGAGCAGCTGGCGCATGGTCTCGGCGGCGAACGTGACGATGACGCCGAGCACCAGCCACTGCCCACAGGCCGCGAGGTAACCCGGCTGGAAGAGCGTGCGCGCGTCCGCCGGACCGGTGAAGAAACCGCCGATCGCCATCGCCACCGTGGCCGCACCGAGCAGGGCGGCGCCCTCGGTGGCCCGGCGGTGCAGCGCCGCGGTGAGCAGGGGCACCGCCAGGTACGGCAGCACGGCCTCGGCGCCGAATCCGGCGTTGACCTGGCCGGCGGCGTCGGCGGAGGCGGCGATCGACCCGGCCGCCAGCCCGGTCACCACCACCTCGGCGAACCGGCCGGCCGGCGCCAGGATGTAGTGCTCGCGGGCCACGAACGCCGGGATGGCCGCGATCGCGAGCAGCACGATCCAGCCGAGCTGTTTCGGATCCTCGGTGAAGGTGAGGGTGAGGGCGGCGACCAGCGCGAGCATGACGACGCGGGCCACGGCCTCGACCGGGCGCAGACGCGCGGGACCATTCGCTTGGGCTGGCACGTGACGGATGGTAGCCGTACCCACCGACATCGGCTCGTCTGCTCCGTCGCCCCGGTGACGCGGTTCGTCGTACCCAGCGGGTAGCCTCCCGTGCATGGCGGACACCTCGACGCAGTCGATCCAGGTCCATGCGCCACTCGCACGGGTGGCCGCGGTGATCTGCGATTTCCCGCGCTACCCGGAGTGGGCCGAGTCGATCAAGAAAGCCGAGATCCTCGAGGAGTACGAGGACGGCTACGCGGCACAGGTCCGCTTCCAGATCGACGCGACCGTTCTGGTCGACGAGTACACGTTGGAGTACGCGTATGCCGACGATCTCTCCCGGATCGAGTGGCACCTGGTCGAGCCGTCCAAGACGCAGCGCTCTCAGGACGGCTCCTACGACCTGGTGGAGAACGCCGACGGCAGCACGACGGTGACTTACACCCTTGCGGTGGATCTCGCGATCGGCATGCTCGGCATGTTCCGCCGCAAGGCCGAGAAACTGATCATGGATACGGCGTTGAAGGAGCTCAAGCGCCGCGTCGAGAGCCTGCCCGCGGCCTAGCCGCCGGCGACGAGGGGAGCGCGATGGCCGGGTCAGCACGTGAGGAGGCCGAGCGGCTGGTCGCGACCATCCTCGCCAGGGCCGCGACCGGCGGCCTGGGTGCCGCGGTGAGCGGTCACAGCTCGTCCAAACCCGCTTCTGGTACGGGTGAAGCGGACGTCCTCGGCATTCTCGGTGAGTCCGTGGCCGGACTGATCGGCATGGTCTCCGGCAGCGGCCAGCCCGGCGGCGCCCAGCGCGACGAAGGTCACCAAGGCGGCGGCGACATGAGCGGCGGCCAGCAAGGCGGCTACCAGAGCGGCGGCCACTGGGCCACCGGCAGCGCCGAGTGCTGCGTCTGCCCGGTCTGCAAGGTGATCGCGGCCATGCGCGACCCGAGCCCGGAGACGGCCGAGCGGCTCGCCACCAGCGCCGGCGACATCGCGAACGGAGTGGCCGGCCTGATGCGCGCGTTCTCCGGCATCGCCACCCAGCGCCCTCGCCCGCCGGCCCCGCGAGAGACGCCCCAGCCGCGACCGACGAACCCGGACAGCGTCTGGTCGGCGGCCACCGCCAAGGACGAGCCGGCGGCCACCGCCCAGGACGAGCCGATCGCCACCGCACAGGGCGAGCCGATCGCCACCGCACAGGGCGAGCCGACCGCCACCGCCCAGGACGAGCCGACCGCCACCGCACAGGGGGAGCCGACCGCCACCGCCCAGGACGCGCCGACGGCCACCGCACCGCACGAAGTGCCCGGCACGGAGCCGACCGACCCCTGGGCGGCCGCGAGTGCGGCGGACGCGCGGCATGCCGCCGCCGCGGCGCGGGCCCGGGCGGTTGCCGCCGAGGAGGCGGTGGCGCGAGCCGTGGAGCAGGCCCGTCAGGCCGCCGCGGAGGCGGCGAAACAGACCACCCGTCCCGGCGGGACACCGGACCATGGAGGTGCGGGCTTCCGTACCGGATCGGGGTCCGATGTCTGGGCCATGGCCACCTCGGAGGCCGCCGCGACCGACGCGGCCGCGCACCGTAGCGTGGATCATGACCTGGGCGCTCCGGCGCCCGAGGACCGCGACGCGGCGCCGGGCGACGACGCCCGCGCCGGCGACGCGGTGTGAACTGTTTGCAGAGGGGACGGGCAGCGTGACGCTGACCATCGGAATCGACGTCGGCGGTACCAAGGTCGCCGGTGGCGTGGTCGACGAACTGGGCAACGTGCTCGCGTCGAACCGCCGGCCGACGCCGGCGGAGGACCCGGCCGGCACCCGGGACACCATCGTCGAGGTGGCCGCCGAGCTGGCGGAGCAGTACCCGGACGCGACCGCGATCGGCATCGGCGCCGCGGCGTGGATCGACGCCGCCGGCTCGACCGTGCTGTTCGCGCCGAACCTGGCCTGGCGTGACGAGCCGCTGCAGGCGTACGTGAGCAAGGCGGTCGGCCTGCCGACCGTGCTGGACAACGACGCCAACGTGGCCGCCTGGGCGGAGTTCCGGTTCGGCGTGGCCAAGCAGGCGGACGACTCGATGGTGATGATCACCGTCGGTACCGGCATCGGCGGCGGCATCGTGCTGAACGGCAAGCTGTGGCGCGGCGCCAACGGCATCGCCGCCGAGCTCGGCCACATCCAGTCGGTTCCGGACGGGCATCCGTGCGGCTGCGGCCGGCTCGGCTGCCTGGAGCAGTACGCGAGCGGCAACGCGCTGGTCCGCTTCGGCCGGGCCGGTGCCCGGCAGGAGCCGGAACGCGCCGCGAAACTGCTCGAGCTGGCCGGCGGCGACGCGCTGGCGATCACCGGCCGGCAGATCACCGAGGCGGCGCGGGCCGGTGACGGGGTCGCGATGGACGCGTTCGCGCAGGTCGGCTACTGGCTCGGGGTCGCCCTGGCGGATCTGGCGCAGAGCCTGGACCCGCAGATCCTGGTGATCGGCGGCGGGGTGATCGACGCCGGGCCGCTGCTGATGGGCCCGGCCGAGCGGACGTACCGGGATCAGCTCGCCCAGCGCAACCGGTTCCCGGTGGCCGAGGTGCGGGCCGCCCAGATGGGCAACGTGGCCGGCGTGGTCGGTGCCGCCGACCTCGCCAGGTACAGCGGATAGGGCCGCGGATGCCCGGGGTCCCGCTGCGAGTGGTCAGCTACAACGTCCACGGGCTGCGGGACGACCGGGCCGCCCTGGTCGGCCTGGTCAAGGAGCTGGCACCGGACGTCCTCGTCATACAGGAGGCGCCCCGCCGCTTCCGGTGGCGGCACAGGTGCGCCCTGCTGGCCGCTGACACCGGCCTGGTGGTGGCGGCCGGCGGCCTGCCCTCGCTGGGCAACCTGCTGCTGGTGAGCCTGCGGGTGGCGATCCGCCGGTCCTGGTGCCTGCGCTATCCGCTCACCCCGGGCCGGCATCTGCGCGGCGCGGTCTTCGCCGAGGGCGCGGTACGCGGAGCCACGTTCACCGTCTCCGGCTCCCACCTGGCCACCGATCCCGCCGAGCGGCCCGCCCAGGCCGCCCTCTGGAAGGCGGAGCTGTCCCGGGTCGAGGGCCCGCTGATCGCCGCCGCCGACCTGAACGAGGGGCCGGGCGGGGGCGCCTGGCGGACGGTCCAGGACGGGCTGCTCTCGTCGGGCGACGACGTACCCACATTCCCGGCCGCGGTGCCGCAGCGCCGGATCGACGGCCTCTTCGTCACCCCCGACGTGAGCATCGAACGTTACGAGATCATCTCGACCGAGCGGGCCCGCGCTGCTAGTGATCATCTACCGGTCGTCGCGGACCTTCTGCTCCCTTCCTCGCAGCCCTGAGGTCTGCAAGGATCGCCGGGTGCACGACTCCCCCGACCCGGGCGACCGGCGTGACGCCGTCTGTGTGGTCGGCGCCGGTGCCAGCGGCCTCACCGCGATCAAGAGCCTGCGTGAGCAGGGATTCGCGGTCGACTGCTACGAGCGCGAGACCGGTGTCGGCGGCGCCTGGAACTGGCGCCACGACCGCAGCCCGGTGTACGCGAGCACCCACCTGATCTCGTCCCGGCCGCTGACCGAGTTCCCCGACTTCCCGATGCCGGACACCTGGCCGGACTATCCCCACCACAGCCAGGTGCTCGCCTACCTGGAGCGGTACGCGAAACACTTCGACCTCGGCCGGCACATCTGGTTCGGCATGGAGGTGGTCTCCGCCGTACCCGCCGATGACGGCCGCTGGGACGTGACCATCCAGTCGACCGGTGGCGGCTCGTCCCGCACCCAGCGGTACGCGGCGATCGTGGTCGCCAACGGGCACAACTGGTCCCCGATGAAACCCGAGATCCCGGGGGACTTCCGGGGCGAGGTGATGCACGCCGGGGCGTACAAGGATCCGGCGAGGCTGCGCGGCCGCAAGGTGCTGGTGATCGGCGGCGGCAACACCGGCTGCGACATCGCCGTCGAGGCGGCGCAGCAGGCCACCGAGGTCTGGCACTCCACCCGGCGTGGCTACTGGTACGCCCCGAAGTACCTCCTCGGCCGCCCCGCCGACCAGGTGAACGACCGCCTGCTGCGGTGGCGCCTGCCGCTGCGGCTGCGGCAGTGGCTCTACCGGCGTGTCACTCCGGACCTGACCCGCTTCGGCCTGCCCCGGCCGGACCACCGCCCGTACGAGAGTCATCCGATCGTCAACAGCCTGCTGCCCTACTACCTGGGGCACGGCCGGATCCGCCCGAGGCCCGACGTGGCCCGCTTCGACGGCTCGGCCGTGGAGTTCACCGACGGCAGCCGGGCCGAACCCGACCTGGTGATCACCGCGACCGGCTACCGGCCCCGGTTCGACTTCCTCACCCCGGAACTGCTGGACACCGACGAGCACGGCCGTCCCGACCTGCACCTGCACGCGTTCGCCCGGAAGCATCCGACGCTTGCGGTGATCGGTCTGTTGCAGCCGGACTCCGGGGTCCTTCCGCTCGCACACTGGCAGAGCGTCGCGGTGGCCCGCTGGCTGCGCCTGCGGATGACCGACCCGGCCCGGGCGGCCGCCGTGCAGCAGAAGGAGTCCACCCGGCCGCTGACCACCTGGTCGCGCCGCCGGGTGGTGCCCTCGTCGCGGCACTGGTTCGAGGTGGACCACGTGGACTACCTGCGTGCTCTGGAGAGCCTGCTGAAGCAGATGGAGTCCTGAGGTGCTTCGTTTCGACGACTGGACCAACCCGGTGCCACCGGCCGACCGGGAGGTCGTCGCGCTCCTGCCGGACGACCACGACGACCAGCCGCCGGTGCTGTTCGTACCGGGCCTCGGCCACGGCGCCTGGGCGTTCGCGGAGCACTGGCTCGGGCACACCGCCGGCCGCGGGTTCCCGGCGCACGCGGTCACCCCGCGGGCCGGCGGCGACCTGCGTGCCCAGGTGCACGACGTGGTGCAGGTGGCGGCCTCGCTGCCCCGGCAGGCGGTGCTGGTCGGGCACGGTGTCGGCGCCCTGGTGGTGGCTCGCGCCCTGGGCCGCTATCCGGCGCGTGCGGCGGTGCTCGTGGCGCCGGTGCTGGACGGCTGGGCGGCGCTGGCCGCCGCACTACGGGCCAACCCGTTCGGCACGCTGCCGGCGCTCTTCGGCGGGCGGCTGCGGCTCAACCAGCGGCAGCTCGGTACGGGCGCGGCGGCGTACCTGGAGCGCGTCGACGCCCGTCCACGAGCCGAGCTGCTCAGCCGCGCGCGGCTGCCGAAGCCGGTCGGCGCGCCACCCACCCTGATCGTGGGCAGCCCGGACGACCGGGTCGTGCGCCGCTCCGCACTGGATCGCGCGGCCGCCCGCTACGGCGGCGCGCCCCTGCTGTTCCCCGGCATGGGACACGACCTGATGCTGGAGACGAACTGGACCGAGCCGATCGACGCGATCCTGGACTGGCTGGGCAAAGAGATCTAGCCGGGGGCGACGCCGGTGAGGGTGGCGAGGTGCCCGGTGTCGTCCAGCGCGCTGAGGTACGCCCGGGCCCAGACCAGGATGTCGTGGCCGGCCAGGTGCCGGCGCATGGCGGCCATCCGGGCGGCCAGGTCGGCGCGGTCGGCCTGCATGGCCCGCAGCAGCGTCTCCTTGAGCCCGTCCACGTCGTGCGGGTTGACCAGGAAGGCCTGTTCCAGTTCGGCGGCCGAGCCGGCGAACTCGCTGAGCACCAGCGCGCCGGAGCCGTCCTCGCGAGCCGCGACGAACTCCTTGGCGACCAGGTTCATGCCGTCCCGCAGCGGAGTCACCACCATCACGTCCGCGGTCTGGTACAGCGCGGCCAGCTGGGCCCGGCCGAACGGCTGGTTCAGGTAGTGGATGGCGGGCTCGCCGACCCGGCCGTACTCGCCGTTGATCCGGCCGACCTCGCCCTCGATCCGGTCGCGCAGCTCCTGGTAGCTCTCCACCCGCTCCCGGCTGGGTACGGCCACCTGCACCATCACCGTGTCGCGAACCTTCACGTACCCGTCCCGCAGCAGCTCGCTGTACGCCGTGAGCCGGTGCTCGATGCCCTTGGTGTAGTCCAGCCGGTCTACGCTGAGCAGCACCCGCTTGGGCTGCCCCAGGTCGTGGCGCAGCTGTTTCGCCTGGCTGACCACGTCCGGGCGGGTGACGAGCGCGCGCATCTCCGCGACGTCGATGGAGATCGGGAACGCCCCGGTCCGCACCGTCCGCCCATCGATCGCGACGGTCTGATCGGTGGCCTCCGCGCCGAGCAGTTTGCGGGCGAGCTGAGCGAAGTTGTGTGCGGCCTGCTCCCGCTGGAAACCGACCAGGTCGGCCCCGAGCATCCCGCGCAGTAGCTCGACCCGGCGGGGGAGCTGCATGAACAGCTCCGGCGGCGGGAACGGCACGTGCATGAAGAACCCGATCAGCAGGTCGGGGCGCAGGTCCCGGAGCATCCGCGGCACCAGCTGCAGGTGGTAGTCCTGCACCCAGACGGCGGCGCCCTCTTCGGCGACCTCGGCGGCCGCGTCGGCGAACCGCTGATTGACCGTCCGGTACGTCTCCCACCAGTCCCGCTGGAAGACCGGCTGCTGTACGGCGTCGTGGTAGAGCGGCCAGAGCGTCGAGTTGGCGAACCCCTCGTAGTAGCCGCGCAGGTCGTCCTCGGTCAGCGACACCGGCCGCAGACGGAGGCTGCCCACGTCGGGCAGGGCGGGCGCCCGGCCCACGCCGCCGGCCCAGCCGACCCAGGTGGCCGGGGTCGGCGCCAGGATCGCGTGCAGGGCACTGGCCAGGCCGCCCGGGTTGCGGCGCCACTCGCAGGCACCGTCCGGTGCGGCGTTGTCATCAAGCGGAAGGCGGTTGGCGACGACGACGAGCGAACTCTGACGCATCACCGTAGGTTACTGGTCGAACACCTACATCGGTCTATACGACGGCGCCGTCGTCGAATTCGTCGTCGTCGTTGCCGGAGCGCAGCCGCCAGACCAGGGTGACCGCGCCGCCGACGATCGCGGCGAACCCGAGCAGCATGACGACTTCCTGATCGATCGGGAGCAGGCGCGGGAAGAGGAAGAGCACGAAGCCCACCACGACACCGAGCAGGCCCATCACCGCGTACTTCGAGATGGGCGGCAGCGGCGGGGGAGGCGGCGGAACATACCGCTCCTCGTCCTCGTCGTCGTCCGGCAGCTCGGCGCCGAAGGTGTCGAGGCCGTGCAGGATCGACGGCTCCGGCGGGTCGGTCCGCCGCCTGTTCAGCGGGGTGCCCTCCTCGGTCACCGGGCGGGCCGGTGGCCGCTGCTGCTCCTGCCGGTCGACGCCCTCGGCGGACGGCCAGGGCGCCTGGTCGCCGTCGACGGTGGTGTGGAACCCGGCGATGATCTTGTCCCACTCGGCGTCCACCTCGGCCTGCGGCCGGGGGTCCGCCGGCGGCGGGGTGGGCGGGACGCCGCCGGTCACCTTCTGCAGGTGCTCGCGCGCGGTCTCCAACTGGGTACGGTCCACGAACAGCCGGTCGATCGGGCGCGCCGGGAGCGTGGTGGCTCGCAGGATCGGGTTCTGATCGGCGGTCGGCTGAAGGTACGCGGCGATGCCTCCGGCCGCGAGCACGTCGAGCAGATGCTCGCCCACCCGCGGATCCACGTCGCCGGCCGCCGCGTAGTCGGCCGCGTCCAGCCCGTTGTCGCGCCGCCCACGACGGGCGCCACCCGTTGTCACCGAAGCACCCCCTTGCCGACCGTGCCTTGAATGGTGACACGGCAGGCGCCTGTTGCGGGAGTGCGATTGTGGCGCGCCGCTCCCGCTTCGTACGCTTCACTGCGCCCCGGACGCACGGTGGCATCCGCTGAAAGGACGTCAGTGTTCTACTGGCTGCTGAAGTTGGTGGTCCTCGGACCGTTGCTGAAACTGGTCTTCCGCCCCAAGGTGGAGGGCCTGGCGAACGTACCCCGGTCGGGTCCGGTGATTCTCGCCTGCAACCACCTCTCGTTCTCCGACTCGATCTTCACACCGCTGATCATGAAGCGGAAAGTGACCTTCGTCGCCAAGGCCGAATACTTCACCGGCAAGGGGATCAAGGGATGGTTCTCCCGGATGTTCTTCGTCGGCGCGGGGACGATCCCGGTGGACCGTTCGGGCGGCGAGGCGGCCCAGGCGGCCCTCGACACGCTGCTGCGGGTGCTCCGGGACGGCAACGTGGCGGGCATCTACCCGGAGGGCACGCGCTCGCCGGACGGGCGCCTCTACCGCGGTAAGACCGGGGTCGCCCGGCTGGCGCTGGAGAGCGGCGCCAAGGTGGTGCCGGTCGCGCTCTGCAACACCGACGAGATCCAGCCCACCGGCACGCTCATCCCCAAGGTCAAGCGGGTCCGCATCCGGATCGGCAAGCCGCTCGACTTCTCCCGCTACGCCGACCAGCGCGGCGACCGCTTCGTCGAGCGCGCCATCACCGACGAGATCATGTATGAGCTGATGGCCCTCTCCGGCCGCGAATACGTCGACGTCTACGCCGCCACCCTGAAGACCACGGTGGAGGCGCCGACGGTCAAGCGAGCAGGGCGCAAGGTCGCATAGATTTCCGGTACGCGTGACGATCGGTCCCCGCTCTCCCGGCGCGATCGGGGCCCCGGTCACCGCCCCAGCGCGACCGCCGGGATATGGCGGGCGGGGGCGCGGTCTCGCGCCCCATCTCGGCCGCGACGCGCCATCCGGCGAGGCGGGCGGGATTGACCCCGTGCTGTTTCCCGGCGGCCGCGTGTCGGCCGGGAGTGGGCAGATGGTCGCGCCGGGAGAGCGGGGACGGCGTAGCCGGCGGGAACGGCCGGTCACGCGTACCGATGCGGGGTTTTCAGCTCCCCATGCCGGCCCTGCGCCGCAGGGCCTGGACGTCGGTGACCACGATGCGGCGGCCTTCGGTGCGCAGCCAGCCGCGGCTGGCGAACGAGCCGATCGCCTGGTTCACACTCTGCCGCGAGCCGCCGGCCATCTCGGCCAGCTGGCTCTGGTTGAGCTCGATGGTGATCATCGGGGCCTGGCTCTCGCCGGAGAGGCGGACGAGGGTCTTGGCCACCCGGCCGGGCAGGTCGAGGAAGACGTGGTCGGCGTTCTGCTCGGTGAGGCGCCGGATCAGCCCGCCGACGGAGCGCATCACCGCGTCCAGAATGCGCGGGTTGGAGTGCACCAGGTCCATGAAGGCGGCCCGGGACAGCGACAGTGCCTGCGAGTCCTCGATCGCCTCGGCGGACGCGCTGCGGGTGGATGCGTCGAGCAGGGACACCTCGCCGAGCACGTCGGGCGGGCGGACCACGGTGAGGACGGCGCGCTCGCCGGTCGGCGCGGTCCGGAAGACGGCGACGGCGCCCCGTTTCATGATGATCAGGGAATCGCCGGGATCGTGCTCCACGAAGAGGATCTGCCCCTTGCGGTAGTGACGTGGGACTGCTGCCGCGATGACCCGCTGCCGGACGTCCGGCTCGAGCCCGGCGAACATGTCCACGCCGGTTAACGCGTCGCCGTTATCCGGCATGCGATGATCCACGGCGCTATCCCTCCCCCGATGGGGACCGCGTCGATCCGGCCGGCGCCGGCCCCACGACGCGAACGATCACTAATAGCACGAAGTGCGCCTCGAACGCCATTCCTGCCCCGTTATCGAAGCTCACCCTGTACGATCATGTCCCTTCGGTAGCGTTCTGTAAACCACCCATCGCCTTCTGTGATTGTCGCCCACCCTGTCCGTCGCTTTAGCGGCATGTGCCGAGATAATCCCGCCGTGCCGGATGATGAGCTTCTTCGATCGACGTTGCGCGACCAGTGGCACCTCGTCCCGACCGAGATCACCGAGCGGCCGAAGAGCCTGATGTCGCGCGGCTGGGAAGTGGTCGCGGGCGCCGACCGTTACGAGGCCCGGCTGGCCGAGAGCGCGGCCCGGCAACAGATCGAGGCCGGGCTGATGGCCGCCGAACATCTGCGCGGCGTACGCATCGACGCCGGCGAGCCGATCCGCACCCTCGGCGGCGGGCTGACCGCGGAGACGCCGTACGGCGCGCTCGCGGTTCTGCGCCGAGTCCCGGGCCGGCACCTGGACGGGCGGGATCCGGTCGACCAGCAGTGGTGGGGCGACCGGCTCGGCGCCGTGCACCGGGCGCTGCAGGATTTCCGGCATCCGGGCCTGCGCCCGTGGCAGCTGCTCGACCCGGACGCGCCGCATCTCGGCGCCGAGTCGTGGCTGCGTGGCGCGGTGGTGGCCGCGGTGACCGCGACGACCCGGCTCACCGTCACCGACCAGCTCACCTACGGCGTGCTGCACGGCGACCCGGCCCCGGACGCGTTCGTGCTGGACGCCGAGACCGGCCGCTCCGGGCTGCTGCACTGCGGGGCGAGTGGAACCGGGCCGCTGGTCTACGACGTGGCCGCGGCGGTCGCCTACGCCGGGGGACCGGACCAGGCGGCGGAGTTCCTCGACGGGTACCGGGCGGCCGGCCCGGTGGGCGCCGACGAACTGGACGCCGCGCTGCCGGTGCTGCTGCGGCTGCGCTGGGCGGTGCAGGCCGATCGGGCGGTCCGGCGCGGGTGCGAGGCCCGGCTGAGCGAGGCGAGGAGGGCCCTGGAGTCCATGCCCGGATGACGATGGGCGAGGATAGAGCCGATGGTGTATCGCTATTTTTACGACTGTGAATTCATCGAGGACGGCCGGATCGTCGACCTCGTGTCGATCGGTGTCGTCGACGAGTTCGGCCGCGAGTTCTACGCGGTCAGCACCGAGTTCGACGACTCCCGGGCGGTGCCCTGGGTGCGCCGCAACGTGCTCGACAAGCTGCCGTCCCCGTCCGACAAGGCGTGGCGCGGCCGGGAGCGGATCCGTCAGGACCTCTACGAGTTCCTGGTCGAGCCGCTCCGGGGACGCAACGAGCAGATGGAGCTCTGGGCCTGGTACGCGGCGTACGACCACGTGGCGCTCGCGCAGCTGTGGGGTGCGATGCCGGCGTTGCCCCGGGAGATCCCCCGCTTCACCAAGGACCTGCGGCAACGCTGGGACGACCTGGGCCGCCCGCCGCTGCCCGAGATGAGCGGCCGGCACGACGCCCTGGTCGACGCCCGGCACAACCTCGCCCGCTGGGAAGCCATGGTCGCGGCTAACGGCGCCGGGACTCCAGGGGCGGGACGCACTCCCGCATAACTCCCCGCACGTCCGCCTCGGACGGTTCGGTGCCGAGGGAGCCGTTGTCCGGCCGGGCGCGCAGGCCGTCGATGACCAGCTCCAGGTACCGCTCGAAGAGGTCGGGCCGGCACTCGGCGCTGTGCCGCGCCAGGTCGGTGACCATCGCCATGATGATCGGGAAGTCGCGGAACCCGGCGTCCGGCCGTAGCGTGCCCTCGGCGTGCGCCCGGTCCATCAGTTGCTCCACGAGCGGCACGATGTGCTCGCCGGCCTGGACGAAGTGGTGCTCGTCCATGCTCAGCGCGGCGTCCCGCAGGCCACGATCGACGGCGTGCATCCGCGCGGACCGGCGCAGGAAGCCGGTCAGCCCGTCCCAGGCCGAGGGTGCGGCGAGTGACTCCTCGGCGAGTGTGACGAGATCTTCCAACCGGTCCGAGAAGACCGCTTCGACCAGGGCTTCCTTGGTGGGGAAGCGGCGGTAGACCGTACCGACGCCGACGCCCGCGTGGTGAGCGACGTCGTCCAGCGTGGCGGCGAAGCCGCGGGCGGCGAAGACCTCCCGGGCGGCCGCGATGATCCGCTCCCGGTTGCGCTGGGCGTCCCGCCGCAGCGGGCGGACCTCGGTGCCAGTCATGTGGCCAAGCCTACAACTAAGCGGAGGGCAATCCTCAACTTCCGCTGCTAGCCTGCCGAAGTGGAGGATGTTCCTCAACTTCGGGAAGGCCGCATGAGCACCCTTATTGATCGACCACTGCCCACCGAACCTAAGACCGGCCGCTGGTGGGCTTTGGTCGTGCTGGCGCTGGCCCAGCTCATGGTGGTGCTGGACGCCACGATCGTGAACATCGCGCTGCCCACCGCGCAGGCCGACCTGGCGTTCGACGACGCCGGCCGGCAGTGGGTGGTCACCGGGTACGCCCTCGCCTTCGGCAGCCTGCTGCTGCTCGGTGGGCGGCTCTCCGACTTCTTCGGCCGCAAGCGGATGTTCCTCATCGGCCTGGTCGGCTTCGCCCTCGCCTCCGCTCTCGGCGGCGCGGCGCAGAACCTCGAGCTGCTGATCGTCGCCCGCGCGCTGCAGGGCGCCTTCGGCGCGGCCCTGGCCCCGGCCGCGCTCTCGCTGCTCTCCACGACGTTCACCGAGCCGGCCGAGCGCGGCAAGGCGTTCGGCATCTTCGGCGCCATCTCCGGTGCCGGCGGCGGCATCGGCCTGCTGCTCGGCGGCGTGCTGACGGAGTACGTCTCCTGGCGCTGGTGCCTCTACGTCAACCTGGTCATCGCCGCCATCGCCGTGGTCGGCGCGCTCACCAAGCTGCGCGACGAGCCGGTCGCCGCCCACGGGAAGATCGACATCCCGGGTACGGTCACCGCGGTCGGCGGCCTGGTCGCCCTGGTCTACGGCCTGGCCAACGCCGAGACCGACGGCTGGACCGACGCCATGACGCTCGGCCCGATCGTCGCCGGCCTGGCGCTGCTCGGCCTGTTCATCGGCATCGAGCGCCGGGTGGCCCACCCGCTGCTGCCGATGCGGGTGGTGCTGGACCGCAACCGCGGCGGCTCGTACGCCTCGATCGCGATCGCCGGCGCCGGCATGTTCGGCATCTTCCTGTTCCTGACCTACTACCTGACCGCCGTGCTGGCGTTCACCCCGATCAAGACCGGTCTGGCCTTCCTGCCGATGCTCGGCGCGGTGATGCTCACCGCCACCACCGCCGGCTCGATGCTCGCGCCCAGGGTCGGCCCGCGCCCGCTGGTCCCGGTCGGCGCTCTGATCGCGGCCGGCGGCATGGTCCTGCTGACCCGGCTCGAGCTCGACTCGTCGTACGCCTCCGGCGTCCTGCCCGGCCTGATCATCATCGGTCTCGGCCTGGGCCTGGTCTTCGCGCCCACCCAGAACGCCGCGACCTCCGGTGTCGAGCACCGCGACGCCGGTGTCGCCTCCGCGATGATCAACACGGTGCAGCAGATCGGCGGTTCGATCGGCACCGCGCTGCTCAGCTCGTTCTTCGCCACCACGGTCGAGGACCACATGGCCGGCCAGGCTCCGACCCAGCAGCTCGCGCTCCAGGCCCAGCTGGACGGGTACCACACCGTCTTCTGGTGGTCGGCCGGCTTCTTCGTGCTGGCCGCGATCGTCGCCGCGGTGCTCTTCCGCACCGGCCCGCTGGACGTCGACCCGGACGCACCGCCCGCGATGGCGCACTGACCCCTCGTCGCTTTGGCCTCCGCCCTCCGCGGCGATCTTGCGAATCCGCGAGATCGCCGCGGAGGGCGGCCGCTGGTTTGAGTGGCGTCCCGGCGGGAAGTTCGGGCGCTAGTCGACCGGAAGTGAGGAAACGACATGACTGCCACCGAGCAGGAGCGGCGCGACAAGGTCAAGAAGATGGTGGCCGACGCCAAGATCTGCATGCTGACCACGATGACCGAGGACCACCGGCACGTCAGCCGGCCGATGGCGGTGCAGGAGGTGGAGTTCGACGGCGACCTGTGGTTCTTCGCGTACGCCGACTCGGACCTGGTCCAGCAGATCAGCCACTACCCGCAGGTGAACGTCGCGTTCAGCGACCCGAAGCAGCACAACTGGATCTCCATCTCCGGCGCGGCGTCCCGTCAGGACGACCGGGCCAAGGCCGAGGAGCTGTGGAACCCGCTGCTCAAGGCCTGGTTCCCGGACGGCCTGGATACGCCGAACCTGACCCTGGTGAAGGTCACCACGCAGACCGCCGAGTACTGGGAGGCGGCACACAGTTCGAAGGTCGTCACTCTGCTCGGGTACGCCAAGGCCGCTGTCACCGGCAAGACCCCGGAGGCCGGTGAGAACGAAACCGTCAGGCTTTAGCGGGGCGGCTTCGACCGGGTCCCGGGCGGCGACTAGAGTTCGGTTGCGGCCCGCCCCGGGCCCGGCAACGCTGCCGCTTGAGATCGCTTCCCCGGGGGCTCGCACGGGCTAACCGCATCTCGTTACCCGATCCAGGGGGAAGAAAAATGCGTATCGGCGTGCTCACCGGTGGCGGCGACTGCCCCGGTCTCAACGCGGTCATCCGGGCCGTGGTCCGCAAGGGCGTCACGGCGTACGGCCACGAATTCGTCGGTTTCCGCGACGGCTGGAAGGGCCCGCTGGAGGGCCTGACGAAGCCGCTGGGCATCGCGGAGGTCCGCGGCATCCTGCCGCGCGGCGGCACCATCCTGGGTTCGTCCCGGACCAACCCCTTCAAGATCGAGGGCGGCGTCGAGAAGATCAAGGCCAACCTGGCCGAGCAGGGCGTCGACGCGCTCGTCGCGATCGGCGGCGAGGACACCCTCGGCGTCGCGACCAAGCTGCACGACCTCGGCGTCAACGTCGTCGGCGTGCCGAAGACGATCGACAACGACCTGAACGCCACCGACTTCACCTTCGGCTTCGACACCGCGGTGAACAT
Organism: Actinoplanes aureus; assembly: GCF_015704865.1. Lineage (GTDB taxonomy): Bacteria > Actinomycetota > Actinomycetes > Mycobacteriales > Micromonosporaceae > Actinoplanes > Actinoplanes aureus. The sequence continues at coordinate 22,863 of NZ_JADQTO010000008.1, forward strand.
CGCGATGGAGGCCATCGACCGGCTGCACACCACCGCCGAGTCGCACCACCGCACCCTGGTCGTCGAGGTCATGGGCCGGCACGCCGGCTGGATCGCGCTGCACGCCGGTCTCGCCGGTGGCGCGAACGTGATTCTGCTGCCGGAGCGCAAGTTCGATGTGGAGCAGGTCGCCACCTACGTGACCAAGCGCTTCCAGGTGGAGTACGCGCCGATCGTGGTGGTCGCCGAGGGCGCCCAGCCGCTCGACGGCCAGATGGTCCTGCACAACCAGGAGCTCGACAGCTTCGGCCACGTCCGCCTCGGCGGCATCGGCCAGTGGCTGGCCGAGCAGCTGGAGGAGAAGACCGGCAAGGAGGCCCGGACCGTCGTCCTCGGCCACATCCAGCGCGGTGGCACCCCGACCGCGTTCGACCGGGTCCTCTCCACCCGCTTCGGCCTGCAGGCGATCGACGCGGTGCACGAGGGCGACTTCGGCAAGATGATGGCGCTGCGCGGCACCGACATCGTCCGGGTCCCGCTGATCGAGGGCACCGGCGAGCTGAAGACCGTTCCGATCGAGCGGTACGAAGAGGCCGAGGTCTTCTTCGGTAACTGAGTTCGTCGAAGGGCCGGGGTGTTCCCCCGGCCCTTTTTCTCGTGGAGAGGAGGCGCGTTGCCCAAGCACACGGTCGCGGTCATCGGAGCCGGCAAGATCGGTGAGCTCGTCCTCTCCGGCCTGCTGCGGTCCGGGTGGCCGGCCTCCCGGCTGCTGGTCACCGCCCGGCGCGCCGCGCGCGGCGCCGAGCTGGCCGACCGGTACGGCGTGACGGTGGTAGAGAACGCCGAGGCGGTGACCCGGGCGGACATCCTGGCGATCGCCGTGAAGCCGCAGGACGCCGCGGCCCTGCTGGACGAGATCGGCGCCAAGGTGCCCGCCGACAAACTCGTGGTCTCGCTCTGCGCCGGCCTGCCGACCAGCTTCTTCGCCGCGCGGCTGCCGGAGGGCACCCCGGTGGTCCGGGTCATGACCAATACACCGGCGCTGGTGGACCAGGCGATGACGGCGATCTCGGCCGGCCCGCACGCCAACGGCGAGCACCTGGCCATCGCCGAGGAGATGTTCAAGCCGCTCGGCGTCACGCTGCGTGTTCCGGAGTCGCAACAGGACGCGGTCACCGCGCTCTCCGGTTCCGGCCCGGCGTACTTCTATCTGCTGGTCGAGGCGATGATCGACGCCGGCATCCTGCTCGGTCTGCCCCGGCAGGTGGCGCACGAGCTGATCGTCCAGACCGCCGTCGGTTCGGCGGTGATGCTGCGCGACTCGGGCGAGCACCCGGTGAAGCTGCGCGAGGCGGTCACGTCACCGGCCGGCACGACCATCTCGGCGATCCGCGAGCTGGAGAAGCACGGCGTGCGCGCCGCGCTCCTGGCCGCGTTGGAGGCCGCCCGGGACCGGGCCCGCCAGATCGCCGCCGACATGCGGTAGGCCGGCACGGGGACGCTCGCCTCAGTACCAGATGGCGATTTTGGTGCTGTCGCTCTCCTCGGGTGGGCTCGGATGGCTCAGCGCGACACCGGTCGCCACGCGGTGGGCGGTCCAGGCCACCGCGGCGGCGTCCAGGATGTCGTCGGGCGGTGCCTGGCCGGCCGGGCCGAGGCGGTCCGGCAGGACGATGCCGTGGCGGGCCAGCAGTTCCCGGCGGCGGGCCTGACCGCTCCAGGTCTTCTTGGCGTGTGGCAGCGGCTCGCCGGCCATGGCGCGGAACGACACCTCCGGATGGGCCTCGAAGAGCAGGCCGGGGTGGCGTTCCCAGATCGCGTTGGCCTCGAGCAGTTTGGGGCGCAGCGCCCACGACTGGCGGCTCAGGCCGGCTCCGGTGAGCTCCCGGCAGACCCGGTTCGCGGACGCGAAGTCCGACTCGTCCCAGACCGCGCGGGGCGGCACCCGGAACACGCTGCCGCGGCGCGGTCCGAGCTGGTCGGCGGCGAGGGTGTCGGCGGCGCGCCAGCGGTCGGGGAGCATGCCCAGGGGGATGTCGACGCCGATCACCGCGGCCCCGGAGCTACCCGCCACGATCTCGTACAGCGTGGACGCCAGCACCGCGCGCCCGAAGGCGCCGTCGCGCAGCTCCACGCCGACCCAGCCGAGCGCGTATGCGTCGACCCCGATCACGTGGATGCTCATCAGTGCGGGAGGAGCTTCTCGATGGTCGAGACGAGCTCGTCGTCGTCCGGTGCGGTGCCGGGTGCGAAGCGGGCGGCGACCGTGCCGTCGGGGGCCACGACGAACTTCTCGAAGTTCCACTGGATGTCGTCGCCGTTGCGAACCAGCTCGCGATAGAGCGGGTGCCGGCCGGGACCGTTCACCTCGACCTTCTCGGTCACCGGGAAGGTCACGCCGTAGTTCGCCCGGCAGAATTCGGCGATCTCGCCGGCGGTGCCGGGTTCCTGGCCGCCGAACTGGTCGCATGGCACGCCGACCAGCACCAGGCCACGGTCGCGATAGGTCTCGTAGAGGGTTTGCAATCCGGCGTACTGCGGGGTCAGGCCGCAGCGAGAGGCCACGTTGACCACCAGCACGACCGATCCGCGGTAGCGGTCCAATTCGGTCGGGCCACCGGTGAGGGCGTCAATGTCGACGTCGAAGATGGTCATGACGGAAGACTACGCGCTGTGTCCATCTGAATGCATCCTGTCGCTACCGGCCGTTCGATGTTAAACGGACCTTAAAGGTGTTCACCTCGCTTGACTGTTGTTAATCGATGTGACTACCGTCTCCTCATCCCTCTCTCTGGAAAGTTTCCTAACTGTTGAGGAGACATCCCCGTGTCTAAAACCACCCGCCGGGCGATCTTCGCCGGTGCGGTCGTCCTTGCGGCCGGCATCGCGGTGCCCGCCGTGTCGGCGTCCGCCGCCGCTGCCTGTGCCCCTGCATGGAGCGCCTCCGCCGTCTATGTGAAGGACAACGTCGCCTCGCAGAACGGCCACAACTACACCGCCAAGTGGTGGACCCAGAACGAGTCCCCGGCTACCAACAGCAGCCAGTGGGCCGTGTGGATCGACAACGGGGTCTGCGGTGGCACCACGCCACCCACCACCCCGCCGACCACGCCTCCCACCACGCCACCGACGACGCCGCCCACCACCCCGCCGACCACGCCGCCCACCACGAACCCGCCGACCGGCAGCAAGTGGGTCGTCGGCTACTTCGCCGAGTGGGGCGTCTACGGCCGCGGCTACCACGTGAAGAACATCGACACGTCCGGCTCGGCCTCGAAGCTCACGCACATCCTGTACGCGTTCGGCAACACCACCGGCGGCAAGTGCACCATCGGTGACTCGTACGCGGACTACGAGAAGGCGTACACCGCCGCGGAGAGCGTCGACGGCGTCGCGGACACCTGGGACCAGCCGCTGCGCGGTTCGTTCAACCAGCTCCGCAAGCTGAAGAAGAAGTACCCGCACCTCAAGGTGATCTACTCGATGGGCGGCTGGACCTGGTCCGGCGGCTTCAGCGACGCCGCCAAGAACCCGGCCGCGTTCGCCGACTCCTGCTACAACCTGGTCGAGGACTCCCGCTGGGCGGACGTCTTCGACGGCATCGACATCGACTGGGAGTACCCGAACGCCTGTGGCCTGACCTGTGACACCAGCGGGCCGGCCGCGTACGCCAACGTGCTCACCGCGCTGCGCAACAAGTTCGGTGCGAACAACCTGATCACCTCGGCGATCTCCGCCGACGGCAGCAACGGCGGCAAGCTCGACGTGGCCGACTACGCCGCGGGCATCGCGAAGCTCGACAAGGTCTTCCCGATGACCTACGACTACTTCGGCGCGTTCGCCGCGCAGGGCCCGACCGCCCCGCACTCGCCGCTCACCGCCTACCCCGGTATCCCGCAGGCCGGCTTCCACTCGGACGCCGCAGTGCAGAAGCTGAAGTCGAAGGGCGTCCCGGCCAGCAAGATCCTGCTCGGCATCGGCTTCTACGGCCGCGGCTGGACCGGCGTCACCCAGGCTGCCCCGGGCGGTTCGGCGACCGGTGCGGCGGCCGGCACCTACGAGGCCGGCATCGAGGACTACAAGGTCCTCAAGACCAAGTGCCCGGCCACCGGCACCGTCGGCGGCACGGCGTATGCCTTCTGCGGCAACAACTGGTGGAGCTACGACACCCCGTCGACGATCGCCGGCAAGATGACCTACGCGAAGAACCAGGGTCTCGGCGGCGCGTTCTTCTGGGAGCTCTCCGGTGACACCACCAACGGCGAGCTGATCACCGCGATCAAGGGCAACCTCTGATCGTCTGAACCACTGAGAAGCGGGGCACCGGGCGCAAGCTCAGTGCCCCCCAACCGGATGCATTAAGGGGAGAGCCGCGCGGG
>NZ_JADQTO010000008.1:27230-207306 GCF_015704865.1 Actinoplanes aureus
CTGTCTATCACACCCCCTCCCGGGGGGGCCCGGGGCCCATCTCCGGCCCCCCCGCTTCCGTAGGCTTTCCGGTATGCGCCGCGAGTGGCATCAACTCAGTCACCCCGGGGTGGGCAACCCGGCTTTCCAGACGTCCCGCCCGTCCACCGACTCCGCCGAGGACTCCGCTCTCGGCCTCGACCACTGGCGGAGCCTGCCGCGCGTGCAGATGCCGCCGTGGCCGGACATGGGCGAGGTGGCCGAGGTCTGCAAGGTCCTCGACAACGTGCCCTCGATCGTCGCCCCCTACGAGGTGGACCAGCTGCGGGTCCGGCTGGCCGAGGTGTGCGAGGGGCGGGCGTTCCTGCTGCAGGGCGGCGACTGCGCGGAGACGTTCGCGGACAACACCGAGAGCCATCTGCTGGCCAACGCGCGCACGCTGCTGCAGATGGCGGTGGTGCTGACCTACGGCGCGTCGATGCCGGTGGTCAAGGTGGCCCGGGTGGCCGGGCAGTACACCAAGCCGCGGTCGTCGATGACCGACTCGCTGGGGCTCCCGGCGTACCGGGGTGACCTGATCAACTCGCTGGACGCGGACGAGGCGGCCCGCGTCGCCGATCCACAGCGCATGATCCGGGCGTACGCGAACTCCGCCGCGGCGATGAACATGCTTCGCGCGTACCTCTCGGGCGGCCTGGCCGACCTGCACGGCCTGCACGACTGGAACAAGGATTTCGTCCGCGCCTCGCCGGCAGGCGAGCGCTACGAGGCCATCGCCCGGGAGATCGACCGCGCGCTCGACTTCATCCGGGCGTGCGGGATGACCGACAGCGAGGCGCTGCGGACGGTGAGTCTGTACTGCTCGCACGAGGCCCTCGCGCTGGAGTACGACCGGGCGCTCACCCGGGTGAGCGACGGCCGCGCCTACGGCCTCTCCGGCCACTTCCTCTGGATCGGCGAGCGCACCCGCCAGCTGGACCACGCGCACATCGACTTCATCAGCCGCATCGCCAACCCGATCGGCGTGAAGCTGGGCCCCGGCACGTCGCCGGAGACCGCGATCGAGCTCTGCGAGAAGCTGAACCCGCAGAACATCCCGGGCCGGCTCACCCTGATCAGCCGGATGGGCAACGGCAAGGTACGCGACACCCTTCCCCCGATCGTGGAGAAGGTGACCGCGACCGGTGCCAAGGTGGTCTGGCAGTGCGACCCGATGCACGGCAACACCCACGAGTCGTCGAACGGCTACAAGACCCGCCACTTCGACCGGGTCGTCGACGAGGTGCTCGGCTACTTCGAGGTGCACCGTGGCCTGGGCACCCACCCCGGCGGCATCCACATCGAGCTGACCGGCGAGGACGTCACCGAGTGCCTCGGCGGTGCTCAGGGCATCGAGGACCTCGACCTCCCGGACCGGTACGAGACCGCCTGCGACCCACGCCTGAACACCCAGCAGAGCCTGGAACTGGCCTTCCTGGTGGCGGAGATGCTCCGTGGCTGACCTTCGTTCCGACACCGTCACCCGGCCCACCGCGGGGATGCGCGAGGCGATGGCGACCGCCGCGGTGGGCGACGACGTCTTCGGCGACGACCCGACGGTCAACGCGCTGGAGAACCACGTCGCCGCCCTGTTCGGGCACGAGGCCGCCCTGTTCGCCCCGTCCGGCACGATGGCCAACCAGATCGCCCTGCAACTCGTCGTCCCGCCGGGTGGCGAGCTGCTGTGCGGTGCCGACGCGCACGTGGTCACGTACGAGCTGGGCGCCGCCGCCGTGCTCGGCGGCATCTCCACGCGTACCTGGCCGTCCGACGGCGCGGCCCTGGACGTGGACCGGATCGCCGCGATGGTCCGCCCGGCCGGCTACCCGTCGGTGCCGACCGCCGCGATCGCCGTGGAGCAGACCCACAACCTCGGCGGTGGCGGCGTGGTCTCCCTGTCGGTCTTGCGTGACCTGCGCGCGGTGGCCGACGCACACGGGCTCGCCCTGCACTGCGACGGCGCCCGGATCTGGCACGCCCACGTCGCCGACGGGGTGCCGCTGGCCGAGTACGGCGGACTCTTCGACACCCTGTCGGTCTGCCTCTCCAAGGGCCTCGGTGCGCCGGTCGGCTCACTGGTGATCGGCAGCCACGAGAAGATCGCCCGGGCCCGGCTCCTCCGCAAGCGGATGGGCGGCGGCATGCGGCAGGTCGGCATCCTCGCCGCCGCCGGCCGGTACGCCCTCGACCACCACGTGCGGCGGCTCGCCGAGGACCACGAGCGGGCCCAGCGGCTCGCCGAGGCCCTGGCGCCGTACGGGGTGGTGGATCCGGCGCAGGTGCGGACCAACCTGGTGCCGCTGGACCTGTCGAAGTCCACGGTGGACGCGCCGACGCTGGCCGCCGAGGCGGCGAAGCGGGAGGTGCTGATCGCCGCGATGCTGCCCCGGACGGCGCGCCTGGTCACCCACCTCGACCTGGACGACGCCGCGGTGGATCACGCGATCGCGGTCCTGAGCGAGCTGCTCTCCTGACGCGCCGCGGCGGCCCGGACGAAGCCCCGGATCACCGGATGCGGGTCCGAGCCGTCACCGGCCAGTTCCGGCTGGAAGAGCGTGGCCAGGTAGAACGGGTGGCCGGGTAGCTCGGCCACGCGTACCTCGCCGGCGTCGTCGTGCCCGGTGAAGCGCATGCCGTGCGCTCGCAGCAGATCCAGGTGCGCGGATGCCAGGCCGTAGCTGCAGTGGTACCGCTCGACGGTGCGGGGCGCGCCGAGCAGGCGTTCGATGAGCGAGCCGGGTTCCAGGTCGATGGCGGCCTCGTGCCCGGCGAGCGAGCAGGCCAGTTCGACGACCAGCTCGTCGTCGCCGGCCGGACCGTACTCGGCGTGCTGGGCGCCGCCGAAGCCGCAGACGTCGCGGGCGAATTCCAGCATCGCGTGCTGGAAGCCGCCGCAGGTGCCCAGGAACGGGATGCCGGCGGTGCGGGCGAGCCGGGCCGCGGCGATCGCGCCCTCCGGGCTCCGGTACGGACTGCCCGGCACCATCCAGACGCCGGAGAACCCGCGGAGAGCCTCCGCGTCCTCGGCGTCCGGGGTGGGGAGCCAGTAGACGTCGATGTCCTCACTGTCCCGGAGCGCATCGAGGATGGCGGGGATGCGGACATGGGCGCGGACGGCCGGGGAACGGTCACCGACCAGGGCGATCGTAATCATGAGCTCATCCTCGGCCGCCGGGTGCGATCACGTCCAACGATGACTGATGACATCGGCATTAGCATCGCTGATGTGGATCCGCATCTGCTGCGTACCTTCGTCGCCGTCGCCGAGACCGGCTCCTTCTCAGCGGCCGCCCAGCGGCTGCGCTACACCCAGTCGGCGGTGTCCCAGCAGATCGCCGCACTCGAGGCGGACCTCGGCACGGCACTGCTGACCAGGCGGCCCGTCGCGCTCACCACGGCCGGCGAGCGACTGCACCGGCACGCCAACCTCATTCTGGTACGCCTGGAAGCCGCCCGCGCCGACGTGACCCGCGCGATCGCCCCGCCCGGCCGGTTGATCCTCGGTCTCACCCCGCTGGCCTGGAGCGAGCCGGTCTCCGCCGCGCTCGCCCGGATCCGGGGCGACTCCGCGCGCCTGCGCAGCCACGTGCTCGTCGACGGCCGGGACCGGATCGTCACGGCCGCCGCCACCGGCGAGATCGACCTCGCCCTGGTCGACGGGTTCACCGCCCCGAACGATCCGTTGCGCCTGCCCGAACCCGGTGCACAGGTCGCGGTGGGTGTGGCCGGAAGCCCGGCGGTGGTGGCGGTTCCCGACCGGCACCCGCTCGCCCGGCGGGCCGCGCTGGACCTCAATGACCTCGCGGACGCGTACTGGATCGACGCACCCATGGTGGCGCCGTTCTCCCGGCTCCCGGTCGACGGCCTGCGGGCCGGGCTGCGCTACGAGGGCGCCGACGTCACAGTCCTCACCGGCCTGGTCGCGGCCGGGCACGGCCTGATCGTGCTGCCGGCCCCGCTGGTCGAGCGGCGGCCCGGCCTGACCGGCGTGCCGATCGCAGCACCCCGGCTGGTGCACCGGGTGGAGCTGCTCCGCACCCCGAACGACGAGGAGCCGGCCGGCCGCCTGGCCGCGTTACTGGGAGCGCAGCCCCTTCAGTAGGGCGATGTCGGCGGCGTGGCCCTCGTGCTCCTCGGTCGGCGTCTCGACGATGATCGGCACGCCGGCCGTGGCCGGATGGGTGAACAGCTCGGCGAACGGGGCCGTGCCGATCCGGCCCTTGCCGATCGTCTCGTGCCGGTCCCGGGTGGAGCCGCACTCGTCCTTCGAGTCGTTCGCGTGCACCAGCTGGAGCCGTCCCGGTCCGGCCGCGGCGACCAGGGCGTCCAGCGTCTCAATCATGCCGCCCGGGGTGGCCAGGTCGTGGCCGGCCGCCCAGGCGTGGCAGGTGTCGAAGCAGACACCCAGCCACGGGTGGCCCTCCACCGCCGCCAGGTACGCCTCCAGGTCCTGCACCTTCGACGCCAGGCTGCGCCCGCCGCCCGCGCTCGGCTCGACCAGCAGCCGGGGCAGTCCCTCCGCGGCGGCCCGGTCCAGCAGCGGCAGCAGCGACTCGCGCAGCTGGTGCATGGCCTTGTCGGCGTGCGCCTCGTCGACCGAGCTGCCGGCGTGGAAGACGACCGCGGTCGCGCCGATCGCCCGGCCGCGCAGCAGCCCGTGCTCCAGGGTCGCCACCGAGCGCTCCACCGTCAGCTCGGTGGGCGAGCCCAGGTTCACCAGCAGCGAGGCGTGGATGTACGCGGGCAACCCCCGCTCACCGCACCCGTCGCGGAACAGGGTGTCCTGTTTCGGGTCGCCCGGAGGCAGTGCCCAGCCGCGCGAGTTGGAGACGTACACCTGAAGTGTCTCCGAGCCCGCCGCGTCGGCGTACGGGAGGGCGGCCTTGGCCAGCCCTCCCGACGTCTTCGTGTGCGACCCGATCCGGCGGTCTAGAGACACGTGAGAGCGACCTCGGTCTGCGGCGGCACCTGGGTATTGGGCCCCGGGTTCTGCGCACGGACGAACCCGTTCGGGTTGATGTCCAGCCGGGCTCGCAGGTTCATCCCCTGGAGGGTGGCCTGCGCCTGCGGGCACGGCTGGTTGGTCAGGTCCGGGACGGTGATCAGCGGCGGGCCCTTGCTGACGTCGAGGGTGATCTCGGTGTTCTTGGCCACGCCGGTGCCCGGCTTGATCGACTGGGCGAGGATCGTGTCGGCCGGCTGGTCGCTGTCCTTGGGGCGCTCGAGCGCCGTCAGGCCCAGCGTCTGAAGATCACCGCGCGCCTGGTTGATGTTCTTGCCGACCAGGTTCGGCACGGTGATCGGCGCACGGCCCTTGCTGACCACGACCGTGACGGTCGCACCCGGCTTGAGCTGCTCACCCGCCTTCGGGCTGGTGGAGATGACCACGCCCTCGGGTGCGGTGTCGCTGAACTGGCTCTTGCCTTCCTTGACCTTGAGCCGGAGGCTCTCCAGCTCGGCCTTGGCGACCGCCAGCTCGATGCCGACCACGTCCGGCACGGGGTGGACCTCCGGGCCGAGCGACAGGTTCACGGTGATCGTGTCGCCCTTGACGATCTTCTTCTGCGGGCCCGGGTTCTGGCTCACCACCGCGTCCTTGGGAACGGTGTCGCTGTAGATCCCGTCACCGGTGAGGACCTCGAAGCCCTTCTCGCCGGCGAAGGCGACGGCCTGCGCGCTCGTCATGTTGACGAGCGTCGGCGCCTCCGTGTACCGCCCCAGCGTCACCCACCAGGTACTGCCCAGGATGACCACGGCCATCAGGGCGATCAGTGAGGTCATCACCACGCGGCGCCGGTCGGCGAAGAACCCGCCGGCGGCGGGGGAGGCGGCCCGCCGGTGCGGCATGCCACGGCCTCCGCCCTGCTCGGGGAGCCGGGCCCAGGTGGGCCGGTGGGAGGCGTGGTAGGTGCCGGCGGGCACCGGCGGCACGATCGCGGTGGCGTCGGCGGACTGCACGGTCGGCACGAGGCTGGTGGCGTCCGACGCCCGGGACGGGACCTGCCGCAGCAGCGCCGTCTCCACGTGCACGGTGCCGAGGCCGTCCCGGACCGCCTGCACCTCGCTGAGGAGGGCGCCGGCGTCGGTGGGCCGGGAGCCGGGGTCACGGCGGGTGGCCCGGGCGACCAGCCGGTCCAGCACGCCCGGCAGGCCGGGTGTGACGGTCGACGGCGCCGGCACGTCGTTGTCGACGTGCTGCCAGGCGACCTCGACCGGCTCCGCCCCGTCGTACGGCACGCGGCCGGTGAGCATCTCGAAGAGCACGATGCCGGCCGAGTAGACGTCGGTGCGGGCGTCCGCCTGACCGGTCTGCACGAGTTCCGGAGCCACGTACGCCACGGTCGCCATCAGCTGGCCGGACTCGTCGACGGTGCTGGCCTCGATGGCCCGGGCCAGACCGAAGTCGGCAACCTTGACCACCGCGTCGACCAGGTCGGCGGTGCCGCCGCTGGGCGCCTCGGCAACCAGCACGTTCTCCGGCTTGACGTCGCGGTGGACCAGGCCGGCGCGGTGCGCGGCGGCGATCGCCGCGAGCATCTGCTCGAGGATCGCGAGCGCCTCGACCGGGCTCAGCTTGTGCCGCTGGCTCAGCAGGTCACGCAGCGTGCGGCCCTGCACGAACTCCATCACCAGATAGGGGAGTCCCTGGTGGCGGCCCTGGTCGTAGACGGCCACGACGTTCGGGTGGGTGAGCCGGGCGATCGTCTTCGCCTCGTCGGTGAACCGGTCGACGAAGTGCACGTTGGTGGCTTGCGAGGGGTGAATGATCTTCAGGGCGACGGTGCGCTCGAGCCGCTCGTCGGTGGCCCGGTAGACGGTCGCCATGCCACCACGGGCGACGCGACCGGTGATCCGGTAGCGCCCGTCAATCGTTGTGCCGATCAACGTATCGGCGACTGTGGTGTCCATCGGCGTGAAGTGTATGTGTCTTTCCGGTGGGGGTACGTCAGGATGTCACAGCTGAGTCCAAACGGGTACCCAGACCACCTGTGACCTGCACTGATCCCTTCTCGCCAGGCTGCGCAAAAAGGATCTTCCCGACTAATGCCGGTTCCGCCGGTGGTGATGGTGGCCACTGTCTCCGGCGCTCGGGCTGACATTCGGCACAGCTTCGGCCGATCCGCTCGGGTTCGCGGATGGGCCCGGTTCGCCCGAATTGCCGGGCTCGGCGGAGGGCTCTGCCGAGGTCCCGGAGGGTGCCGGGCCGGCGTTGCGCGGCGGAGTGGCCGACGGCGCCGTGGGCGTCGGTGCCGGCGGGGTGGGGCAGTGGCACTCCGGGTCGGCCGGACGGGTGGCGGGCCGCGGGGCCGGGCGCTGGGACGGGGTGTCCCCGGCGACCGGGATCGTCGTGGCCGGTTGCCCGGCCGGCCCGGCGGCCACCGGTGCGGCGCCACCGGCCGCCACGGCGGGCGTGGTCCGAGGCCGCCCGGCGGTCACCGGTCCGGAACCCAGGCCTGCCTCGTCAGAGCCGGAGCCGGTCGCCGGCGCCGCGGCCGGAGGAGCCCCCGGCGAGCCCGGCGACTGCTCCGCGAACACCGTGGTCGCGGCGAAGTAGGAGCCGCCGGCGCCGAGCACGGCGAGCAGGCAGAACGTAGTAACCGCGACAAATCGCCTCGGGGGTCGGGCATCCACGTCCGGCTGCGAGACGGGCAGATCCACCAGGGACCCCGGGAAGGTGCTCATCCCGGTCGAGGTGACGTCCGGCCCGCCGGTCGGCTCCACCGGCCGCCGGCCCAGGTCGTAGCGCAACGAACGCCACGCACCGGCCGACTCGTCGCGGATCCTGTGCCACAGGCTCATCAACTGCTCTCCGATCTGGTCTGGCACGCTGTACGAGTGAGTGAACCCGTAACCGCCGGCCCGGCCGGATGGATCAACCTGCCGGACGTTTCCGAGAAGCTCGGCGTGTCGATCAGCAAGGTGCACCAGATGATCCGAGAAGGCGCGCTGCTCGCCGTCCGCCGTGACGGCATCCGGCTGGTGCCCGCGGAACTGGTGGCCAACGACACCGTGCTGAAGCACCTGCCCGGCGTTCTCAACTTGCTGCATGACGCCGGGTACAACGACGAAGAGGCGCTCAAGTGGCTGTACGAACCGGACGAGGCGCTCGGCGGCAACGCGGCGATCGGCCTCGGCGGCCAGCAGGCGCGTGAGGTGAAGCGCCGCGCCCAGGCCGTCGGTTTCTAGCCGGCGACCTCAGACCGAGCGGCGGGTGCTGGCCTCGGCCAGCGCGGCCAGCACGCCGCGGGCCTCGTCCTCGATCGGGGCCTGCCGCAGCGCTGCGAGGGCCTCGGCGCTGAGGACGTCGATCCGCTCCTCGGTCGCCGCCAGGGCCCCGCAGTCGCGGATGACGGCCCGCAGGTGCTCCACACCGGAGTCGTCCAGCTCCGGATCGCCGAGCGCCGCGTCCAGCTCGGCCCGGGCCGGCTCGTCCAGCGCGGAGAACGCCGACGCCACCAGGTAGGTGCGCTTGCCCTCCCGCAGGTCGTCGCCGGCCGGCTTGCCGGTCTGTGCCGGATCGCCGAAGACGCCCAGCACGTCGTCGCGGAGCTGGAACGCCTCGCCGAGCGGCAACCCGAAGGCGGCGTACGCGGCGAACACGTCGGCGCCGCCGCCGGCCAGGGCCGCCCCGAGCAGCAGCGGCCGCTCGACGGTGTACTTGGCGGACTTGTACCGGGCCACCTTCCCGGCCCGCTCCACGGAGGTGTCCGCGGTCGCCTGCGTGAGCACGTCGAGGAACTGCCCGACCGTCACCTCGGTACGCATCTGGTCGAAGACCGGCCGGGCCCGCGCCAGATCGGCCAGCGGCAGCCCGGAGCCGTGCAGCATCTCGTCCGACCAGACCAGCGCCAGGTCGCCGAGCAGCACCGCCGACGAGTCGCCGAACCCCGCCGGGTCACCCCGCCAGCCCGCGCCGATGTGCCGTGCCTCGAACCGCCGGTGCACCGACGGCTCGCCGCGCCGGGTGTCCGACCGGTCCATCAGATCGTCGTGGATGAGGGCGCTGGCCTGCACGAACTCCAGTGCCGAGACAGCCGCCACCACCTCGTCGGAATCCACACCGCCGGCGCCCCGGAACCCCCAGTAGGCGAACGCGGGCCGCAGCCGCTTGCCACCGCCGAGGACGAACGCCGCCACGGTGTCGGCCACCTCGTCGAGCGCCGGGTCGATCTCCAGCAGCCGGGCCCGCTGAGTGGCGAGAAACCCGGCCAGAACCTTGTCGACACGCGGCCGCAGGCCGGCCCGCTCAAGGGGAGAAGTTGTCACGGAACTGACGCTATCTGGTCGGCTGTGGCACGGCACGAGCAGATCACCCGCCGTGGGCGCCCGGTACAGTGCCGGTGTGTCTCTCGGTCTTCCCTCCCGCCTGCCCGGCACGCCGTCCATCGGCGAGCTGATCCGCGGGGCGGCCCCGACGTTCTCGTTCGAGTTCTTCCCGCCCAAGACGCCGGAGGGCGAGCGGCTGCTCTGGCAGGCGATCCGCGAGCTGGAGTCGCTGCGGCCCAGCTTCGTGTCGATCACGTACGGCGCGGGCGGCACCACGCGGGACACCACGGTGGCCGTCACCGAGCGGGTGGCGACCGAGACCACCCTGCTGCCGATGGCGCACCTGACCGCGGTGAACCACTCGGTCGCCGAGCTGCGCAACGTGATCGGCCGGCTGGCCGGTGCCGGAATCCGCAACGTGCTGGCGCTGCGCGGCGACCCGCCCGGCGACCCGATGGGCGAGTGGGTGCGGCACCCGGACGGCGTGGACTATGCCGAGGACCTGGTCCGGCTGGTGCGGGAGGCCGGCGACTTCTGCGTCGGGGTGGCCGCGTTTCCGTACAAGCATCCGCGCTCGGCGGACGTGGCGGGGGACACCGCCAACTTCGTCGGCAAGTGCCGGGCCGGCGCCGACTTCGCGATCACCCAGATGTTCTTCGACGCGGACGACTACCTGCGGCTGCGCGACCGGGTGGCGGCGACCGGCTGTGACACGCCGATCGTGCCCGGCGTCATGCCGGTCACCCGGATGGCGACTATCGAGCGGTCGGTGCAGCTCTCCGGCGCGCCGTTCCCGCCGGAGCTGCTGCGGCGCTTCGAACGGGTCGCCGGCGACGAGGCGGCGGTCCGCAAGCTCGGCATCGAGACGTGCAGCGAGATGTGCGCGCGGCTGCTCGACGAGGGTGTGCCCGGCATCCACTTCATCACCCTGAACCGGTCGACCGCGACCCGCGAGGTCTGGCAGCAGCTGGCGCCCACCCAGGTCGCCGCGGCCGCCTGACCCGGCGGTGACCTGGGACGAGTACGCGACAGCCTGGTCCGGGCTGCACGGTGGCTTCGATCCGCGGCGGGCGTCGCCTCTGATCCGGGGGTGGGTGCGTGGGGCGTACCGAATCGGGTCCTGGCTGAGCCGTCACCACATCGCGCCGATCGTGGTGACCGCGACCGGGCTGCTGCTCTGTCTGGCCGTGCCGCTCGCGGCACTGGCCGGGTCGCCGGGTCTCGCGCTCGGCGCGATCCTGGTGCTGCTGGCCGCCGCCGCGGACGGGCTGGACGGCGCGGTGGCCGTGATCAGCGGGCGGACCAGCCGGGCCGGTTTCGTGTACGACTCGATCGCCGACCGGCTGGGTGAGATGGCCTGGCTGGCGGCCTTCTGGGTGGCCGGCGTGCCGGGCTGGCTGGTGGTGGTCGCCGGGGCGGCGAGCTGGCTGCACGAGTACCTGCGGGCGCGTGCGGCGGTGGCCGGGATGGCCGAGATCGGCGCGGTGACGGTGGGGGAGCGGCCCACCCGGGTGGCCGTCACGGTCAGCGGGTTTCTCGTCGCGCCCCTGGCCGCGCTGGTGGCGACGCCATGGGTCACGATCGCCGTGCTGGTCGTGGCCGCCGGCGCCTGGCTGGCGCTGCAGGTCGCCGGCCTGATCCAGCTGACCGTCGCCGTGCGGCGCGCGCTGCGCTGATCTTTATTCGGTTGTCGGGCGTCGATGCCGCGCCTATTTTCTTTGTCAGCAGGCAGGCCTTCTGACCTGCGATTTCCTTCACTTATTCGCTTGCGGAGGTGACGAAGAATGAGCGCGGTCATGGTGCTGAACGCCGACTGCGGGCCGCTGCATCGGGTCAGCCTCCGGCACGCGATTCGGATGCTGTTCCGGCAGGTGGCGGTGGTGCACGAGGCGCAGCCGGACGCGACCATCGGGGTGTTCCCGGTGCCGACCGTGGTGCGGCTGGTCAGCTATGTGGTGACCAGGTGGCGGCGGGGACGCGGACCGGCCTGGTCGCGGGCCGGTGTGCTGGCGCGGGACGGGCGGGTCTGTGCGTACTGCGGGGACACCGCGTCGACCATCGACCACGTGCTGCCCCGCTCGCGCGGCGGCCGTAACGAGTGGACCAACACCGTCGCCGCCTGCGGCCGGTGCAACAACCGCAAGGGTGACCGGACGCCCGCCGAGGCTCGCATGCCGCTGCGCGTGACGCCGACCGCGCCGGTGTGGGCGGTCTTCTCCTGATCAGACGGCCGGCGGGTGCACACGGGGACCCGCCGGCCGTCGCCTTAGGCTGGTTCTCGTGCCCGCGCCCGAACGAGCTCAGCGTGACATCAGCCGCCTCCTCAATGAGGCCGGGCACGTCCTGTCGAACCGGCTCGCCGCCGCGCTCGCCGAGATCGACCTGACGCCCCGGACGCAGTGTGTGCTGGTGCACGCGCTGGAGGAGGAGCGCACCCAGATCCAGCTCGCCGCCCTGGCCGGCGTCGACAAGACCACCATGGTGAGCACCGTCGACGAGATGGAGCGGCGCGGGCTGGCCGAGCGCCGCCCGGCCGCCAGCGACCGGCGGGCCCGGATCATCGCGGTCACCGAGGCCGGCCGGCGCCTGGCCGAAGAGGGCCAGCGAATCGTCGACCGCGTGCACGGCGAAGCCCTCGCCGCCTTCGATCCGGCCCGCCGCGACGCTTTCATCGACCTGCTGACCGAGTTGGCCGGCGCAATCTCACCCACCGGCCCGCAGCCGATCCGCCGCCCTCGCGGTCGCTGAGCCTGGCTATGTCAACAAATCGTTGACTTACGGTAGGCTGCCGGGGTGGCTGATCTGAGTGACCTTCGTGCGATCCCGGCTCGGCGGGCTCGCCTGGACGCCGAGGAACTGGCATTGATCGACCGGGCCCGGCGCGACGGTGCGACCTGGCCGGAGATCGCCGCGGCGCTCGGCCTGGCCAGCCGCCAGGCGGCCGAGCAACGCCGGCTCCGATTGGCCCGGGCCGCCGAGCGCGAGTCCCGGCCGCATCGGGATCAGCTCGATCTGGGGTACGGCCAAAGCGTCCCCGGCCTGCGCGAATCCGCCGTCGAGCTGCACCGGAGGATCGGTGCGGACCGTCGCTGGGACGGCCGGTTCGCTCGCGCCGCTCTGGTGCGCGAGACGCTGTCGGCCGCCCCCGATGCCCCCGCCGGAGCGCTCTTCGACCTGGTCGCCGCCGTGCTGACCGACCTCGCCGGACCGGAGGTCCCCACGCTTCCGGCACCGCTGCGCACGGCAGTGGCGCGACTGCGCGAGACGATGGCAGCCGCCACCCCGGATTGACATCGGTCCACTCAACACCCCAGGATTTGAGTCCTATCGACTCAGGTCTGGAGTGGTGGATGCGACGCAACAGCGCACTGTTCGTACTGATCTCGCTCTTCTCCGGCTTCGGCGGCAACGCGATGACCCTCGCCGCCGGGGTCTGGATCGTGGATCTGACCGGCTCCGCCGCCCTCGCCGCACTCGCCGGGCTCGGCATCTACGCACCCAGCCTGGCCGCGCCCTGGCTCGGTGCCCTCGTCGACCGGTTCCCGCGCCGCCCGCTGCTGATCGCCACCGATCTCCTGGTCGGCGCCGCGCTGTGCAGCCTGCTGACCGTCCACTCGACCGGCCAGGTGGCACTGATCTATGCGGTCCTGCTGGTCCGCGGCATCGGTTACGTCCTGCTGGACGCCGGTGAGACCGCCCTGCTGCCGGCCGCCCTGCCGCGGGATGCGCTGGGCACCGTCAACGGCTGGCGCTCCAGCGCCCAGGAGGGCATGAAGCTGCTGGCTCCGCTCGCCGGCGCCGCCCTCTACGCTTGGCGCGGCCCGGTCCCGGTCGTCCTGCTGTGCGCGGTCCTGCCCCTGGTGACCGCCCTCCTGTACGCCCTGGTCGCCCTCAGACCGGCCGCCACCGCCCCGCCGGCCGAGCACGAGCCCGCCGGCCTCGGATGGCAGTCGGTCAAGGCCGGTGTGCGCACGCTCTGGGATGGGCCGATGCGGGTTCCGGTCGCGGTCGCGGCAGTGGCGATCGGCGTCTCCGGTGTCACCAACGCGGCCGTGCTGTCCCGTGTCGTCGACGGGTTGCAGCTGCCCGCCACTCACCTGGGAATTCTCGCCAGCGTTCAGGGCGCCGGCTCGATCGTCGGCGGCGTCCTGGTCGGCCGGTTGCTGTCCCGGATCGAGGCCACCCGGGTGGCGTCGCTCGGCGCGGTGCTCTTCGCGTTCGCCTGCGCGGCCTGGTGCCTGCCCTGGTGGCCGGCGCTGATCGCGGGCAGCTTGCTGGCCGGGCTGGGCCTGCCGTGGACGTTGATCGCCGCTCTCACCGCGATCCAGACCGGGACGCCGGACCACCTGCTGGGGAGGGTGGCCGCCACCGGGAACATGGTCATGTTCGGCCCGATCGCTCTGACTCTCCCGCTCGGTTCGGCGCTGGTCCTGCTGGGCAGCCGCGTGCCACTGCTGCTCGGCATGGTGGTGGTCCTGGCCACTGGTCTCCTCGCGATCACCAGGCGGCCGGTGCCGGCCGACCGGCTGACGGTCACGACTGAGCGCGCAGACCGGCGAAGACGACGGTGAGAGTGCGTCTCTGCAGGTCTTCGTCCCAGCCGCTGTGCAGGGCGCCCTGACAGACGCTCACCAGCAGGGCCATCACCTCGGGCAGCCGGATTCCGGTGTGCACCGCACCGCTGGCCTGCGCCTCGGCCAGCAGGGTGCCGACGGCGCTCTCCAGATGACCGACGGCCTCCGCCAGGCGGATGTCGACGGGCAGCAGGTCGACGACGGTCTTCTTGGCCGCCGCCTGGGCCACCACATGCGTGAAGAAAGCGAACAGGTCGTGCTCGGCGGCCTCCTCGACCAGCCTGGCTAGCAGCCGTTTCATGATCGCGGCGAGCAGGTCGTCCTTGGTGGGGAAGTGCCGGAAGACCGTACCGATGGCGACTCCGGCGCGGCGGGCCACCTCCTCGGTCGAGGCGGTGGGTCCGAGTTCGGCGAAGACGGCCTCGGCGGCGTCCAGGATGCGTGCCCGGTTGCGCGCGGCGTCGGCGCGCAGGGGCGGCTCCTCTAGCAAGTTGAGTCTCCACTCACTATTGTCGGATAAATCGAGTGCTGACTCATATTACGAGGAGACTGCCGTGACACCGAGCGAAATCTTCGACCGGATGCGCGCCCACTGGCTGGCCGGCCGGTCCACCTTCGACGCCGAGCTGCTCGCCGACGACGTGGTGATCGAGACGCCGTTCGCAGCGCCCGGCCGGCCGAGCCGGACCGAGGGCAGGCAGCGGGTGCTGGAGTACACCGAGGCGGGCCGGGCGTCGTTCCCGGTGCGGTTCGACGACTGTCGCAACGTGACGATCCACGAGACCGCAGACCCGGAAGTGATCGTCGTCGAGTACGAGCTGGCCGGCACCCACACGGGCACCGGCGTGACCGCCTCCGCGCCGTTCATCGCGGTGCTGCGGACCCGGGACGGCAAACTCGCACACTGGCGGGAGTACCAGCACACCCTGGCCATCGCCGAGGCGATGGCCGGCTGAGCGAGGGAAAGCATCCGCCGATACCGGTGGGCAAGAGCCGAAACGGGTGCCCGGCACGTCGTTGTGCCGGGCACCCGGGTTCATGATCAGTGCTTGCTGATCGCCTTGCGGTAGTCGCTGTTGAGACGGCCGATCAGGCTGAGCGGGATGCCCTTGGGGCAGACCTCGGCGCACTCGCCCATGTTGGTGCAGCCGCCGAAGCCGGCGTCGTCCTGTGCCTGGAGCATGTCGATCACCCGGGTGTCGCGTTCCGGCTGGCCCTGCGGCATCAGGCCGAGGTGGGTGATCTTCGCGGCGGTGAACAGCATCGACGAGCCGTTCGGGCAGGCCGCGACGCAGGCGCCGCAGCCGATGCAGGTGGCCGCCTCGAACGCGGCGTCGGCGTCCTTCTTGGGCACCGGGGTGGCGTGCGCGTCCGGCGCGGTGCCGGTGGGGGCGCTGATGTAGCCACCAGCCTGAATGATCTTGTCGAACGAGGTCCGGTCGACGACCAGGTCCTTGATCACCGGGAAGGCGGCGGCGCGCCACGGCTCGACGTCGATGACGTCGCCGTCCTTGAAGTGCCGCATGTGCAGCTGGCAGGTGGTGGTGGCCTTCTCCGGGCCGTGCGCCACGCCGTTGATGACCATGCTGCACGCGCCGCAGATGCCCTCACGGCAGTCGTGGTCGAAGGCGATCGGGTCGTCGCCGTTGAGGATCAGCGTCTCGTTGAGTACGTCGATCATCTCGAGGAACGACGCGTCGGGGGAGATGTCCTTCACGTCGTAGGTGACCATCTGCCCGGCGGAAGAAGGGCCGGACTGACGCCACACCCGTACCTTGATGTCCATTACTTGTAGCTCCGCGTGCTCGGGTGGACGTACTCGAAGTTGAGCTCTTCCTTGTGCAGGGTCGGCTTGCCGTCGGCGCCGAAGTACTCCCACGCCGCGGCGTAGCTGAACTCGTCGTCGTGGCGCAGGGCCTCACCGTCCGGGGTCTGCGACTCGGCCCGGAAGTGGCCGCCGCAGGACTCCCGCCGGTGCAGGGCGTCGATGCACATCAGCTCACCGAGCTCGAGGAAGTCGGCGACGCGGCCGGCCTTCTCCAGGTTCTGGTTGAGTTCCTCGCCCTTGCCGGGCACCTTCACCCGGGTCCAGAACTCCTCCTTGAGCGCCCGGATCAGGCCGACCGCCTTGGTCAGCCCCTCCTCGGAGCGCTCCATGCCGCAGTACTCCCACATGATCTGGCCGAGCTCACGGTGGAAGGAGTCGACGGTCCGGTCGCCGTTGATCTCCAGCAGCTTCTTGATGCGGTCCTCGACCTGCTTGCGTGCCTCGACGACGGGCGCGTCCTGCTCCGAAAGGGAAGGGAACGGGCCGGCGGCGAGGTAGTTGTTGATCGTGTTCGGCAGCACGAAGTAGCCGTCGGCCAGGCCCTGCATCAGCGCGGACGCGCCGAGCCGGTTGGCGCCGTGGTCGGAGAAGTTCGCCTCGCCGATCACGAACAGGCCGGGGATGGTCGACTGGAGGTCGTAGTCGACCCAGAGGCCACCCATCGTGTAGTGCACGGCGGGGTAGATGCGCATCGGCGTCGCGTACGGGTCCTCGCCGGTGATCCGCTCGTACATCTCGAAGAGGTTGCCGTACTTCGCCTCGACCGCCTTGCGGCCCAGCCGCTTGATCGCGTCCGCGAAGTCCAGGTAGACGCCGAGACCACCGGGGCCGACGCCACGGCCCTCATCGCAGACGTTCTTGGCGGCACGCGACGCGATGTCCCGGGGCACCAGGTTGCCGAACGACGGGTAGATGCGCTCCAGGTAGTAGTCGCGGTCTTCCTCCGCGATCTCCGCAGCGGGCTTCTGGCAGTCGGCCGCGCGCTTCGGCACCCAGACCCGGCCGTCGTTACGCAGCGACTCCGACATCAGGGTCAGCTTCGACTGGTGCGAGCCGGACTCCGGGATGCAGGTCGGGTGGATCTGCGTGTAGCAGGGGTTCGCGAACAGCGCGCCCTTGCGGTGCGCCCGCCAGGACGCCGTGACGTTGCAGCCCTTGGCGTTGGTGGAGAGGAAGAAGACGTTGCCGTAGCCACCGGAGGCGAGCACCACGGCGTCGGCGAATTCAGTGGTGATCTCGCCGGTGACCATGTCCCGCACCACGATGCCGCGGGCCTTGCCGTCGACGATGATCAGCTCGAGCATCTCGTGCCGGGCGTTCATCTCGATGTTGCCGAGGCCGATCTGCCGCTCCATCGCCTGGTACGCGCCGAGCAGCAGCTGCTGACCCGTCTGGCCCCGGGCGTAGAAGGTCCGGGACACCTGGGTGCCACCGAACGAGCGGTTGTCGAGCAGGCCGCCGTACTCGCGGGCGAACGGGACGCCCTGCGCCACGCACTGGTCGATGATGTTCACCGAGACCTGGGCGAGCCGGTAGACGTTCGACTCGCGGGCGCGGAAGTCGCCGCCCTTGACCGTGTCGTAGAAGAGGCGGTAGACGGAGTCGCCGTCGTTGCGGTAGTTCTTCGCCGCGTTGATGCCACCCTGCGCGGCGATCGAGTGCGCCCGCCGCGGGCTGTCCTGGTAGCAGTACGACTTGACCCGGTACCCGGCCTCGGCCAAGGTGGCCGCGGCCGAGCCGCCGGCCAGGCCGGTGCCCACCACGATGACGGTCAGCTTGCGGCGGTTGGCCGGGTTGACCAGCTTGGCGGCGAACTTGCGGCGCTCCCAGCGGGTCTCGACGGGTCCGTCCGGCGCCGCCTTGTCGACGACCGGCTCGCCCTCGATCCAGAAGTCATTCATGATCAGTCCACCAATCCGGTCAGCACCGCGAACGGCACCGAGAGGTACATCGCGACCAGGGCCAGGGCCAGGAGCGAAGCGGCCGCCTTGGCCCGCCGCTCACCGTGCTTCGTCTGCTGGCCCAGCGTGCGGACCGCACTGAAGATGCCGTGCTGCAGGTGCAGGCCGACCGCGATGATCGAGACGGTGTAGAAGAGCGTCACGTACCAGCGGTCCGGCGCGAAGTCGGCGATCACGTTGGCGTGCGGACGCGAGCTGTCGCCGACCGGGTTCAGGTGACCGGTGGTCAGGTCGAGCAGGTGGTAGATGATGAAGAGCAGGACCAGCACGCCACCCCAGCGCATCGTCCGGGCGGCGTAGCTGCCCTGGATCTTGGGCCGGTGCGCGTACTTGACGGGCCGGGCCTTCTTCGCCCGCACGGTCAGTACCGTGGCCGACCAGATGTGCGCGAGGACGGCGACCAGCAGGCCGACTCGCATGATCCAGAGGAACCAGACGTCCGGGAGCAGGGGCGTGCCGATGGTGCGGAGCCAGTGCGCGTAGTGGTCGAAGTCCTCGTTGCCGACGAAGATCTTCAAGTTGCCGGCCGCATGCGCGAAGAGGAACAGGACCAGAGCGATACCACTGACCGCCATGATCAATTTGAGGACGACCGACGAGGGTCGCACCGACTTCCGCGGAGCGGGGCGTGCCGTCGCGCCCGCTGCGTTGGTCGTCTTCGGAATAGGAGTGTCTACCGCCACAACTTGGACCGTATGAACTCCGGGGCCATTCGTCTAATGCATGATCGGACGGGGTTCCATAGCTATAGTCTATTACCGTGCAGCTGCAACAACTCCGGTACTTCGTAGCGGTCGCCGATACCCGACATTTCACTCATGCAGCGGACATTTTGGGCGTCTCGCAACCGACCCTGAGTAAGCAGATTCACACCCTTGAAACTTCACTCGGCACGCCGCTGTTCGAACGGGTGCGAGGCGACGTAACCCTCACCGTAGCTGGTGAAACGCTGCTCCCGCTGGCACAGCGGATGGTTGCGGACGCCGACGCGGCGCGGGAGGCCGTGCAGGACATCGTCGGCCTGCGCCGCGGCGAGGTACGGCTGGGCGCCACCCCCAGTCTCTGCTCCTCCCTTGTGCCGGCCGTGCTACGGACCTACCGTGCCGACCACCCCGGCATCCAGTTGTACGTCAGCGAGGGCAGCTCGCAGGACCTGATCGCCGATCTGCTCGCACACTCCCTCGATCTGGCCCTGATCGTGCATCCCGAGCAGGGCGTCGACCCGGCCCTGGAGGCCACCGAACTGCTGCGGGAGAGTCTGGTGGTGGCGTCGGTGGCCGACGGGCCGCCGCCGACGGTGGCGCGCCAGCTGGATCTGGTCGAGCTCCGGCACACGCCGATGGTGATGTTCCGGGCCGGCTACGACATCCGCGACGTCACCCTCCAGGCCTGCGAGCGGGCCGGCTTCACCCCGAAGTTCGCGGTCGAGGGCGGCGAGATGGACGCGGTCCTGGCCTTCGTCGAGGCCGGGCTCGGGGTGGCGCTGGTGCCGAGCATGGTGCTGGCCAACCGGCCGCTGCTGCGGGCGACGCCGCTGGCGCCACCCGGCATGCGCCGGACGATCGCGATGGCGCAGCGGCGGGGCGCGGTGCTGCCACACGCGGCGGCCGCGCTGCGCGAGGTGCTGCTGGAGCACATCCGATCCGGTGAGCTGCCCTTCGGAGTATCCGTCCACTTCGGGTAGTGAGCGTTTCATACAAACGCCGTGGTCGAGGTCTGCTTGCCGGTCACTGTCCTTTTCGGTACGAGTGACCGGCGTCTTGCCGAAGCCGACCCGTACCCGCCCTCCCCGCGCGAGCCGAGCTGTCCGTCCCGGCCACACCGCGGCCGCCGGGAAACACCGATCCGTTGCGGTACGGCCGGGCTGTTTCCCGGCGGTCGCGCTGGGGCGGTGAGGGGCAGCCGGGCTCGCGCCGGGAGAGCGGGGACGGAGTCGGCTTCGGCGGGACGGCGGTTACGCGTACCCCGAATGAGCGGAACCGGCGGGCAGACCTCGACCCAGGAAGGGGTCTAGCATCCGAGCGTGTGGCATGGCGAGTTCCGCGATCCCCGGCTGGTCGAGGTCTATGACGCCGAATGCCCCTGGGGCTGGGACGACGACTTCTTCATGGCGGTGCTCGCCGAGCGCACCGCGCCCCGGGTCCTCGATCTCGGCTGCGGCACCGGCCGCCTGGCGATCGCGATGGCCGCCACCGGACACCAGGTCACCGGCGTCGACCCGGCCCGGGCCGCCCTCGACGCCGCGCGACGCAAGCCTGGTGCGGCCCGGGTGCGATGGATCGAGGGCTCGGTCGAGACGCTGCCGGCGAATTCGTTCGACGCCGCGTTCCTCACCAGTCACGTTTCGCAGTTCATCGTCGGTGACGAGGAGTGGTCCGCTGCCCTGCACGCGCTGCGCCGGGCCCTGGTCACGGGCGGGCGGCTGGTCTTCGACAGCCGGGATCCGGCGAGCCGCCACTGGGAGAAGTGGAACCCGGAGGACTCCCGGCGCTCCATCGTGCTGGACGACGGCGCGGTGGTCACGGCGTGGAGCGAGGTCACCTCGGCCGGCGCTGACGGTGTCGTGTCGTTCACCCAGCACTACCGGTTCTCCGACGGCCAGCATCTGACCAGTTCAGCAGCCATGCGGTTCCGGACCGAGGAGGACCTGCGGGATTCACTGTGGACGGCCGGGTTCCGGGTGGACCGGATCTACGGCGGCTGGGGACGGGAGCCGGTCGGCCTCAGTGAGGACGGCGAACTCATCGTGATCGCGAACGCCGAAATCAGCCCAAGATCGTGATCTTGTAGACCAATGTGCCAGATCTGGCAGAAGCCCCGGAAACCATTGCGAAACGTGAATCCAGGATTAGGATCCGCACCCATCGGCCTCGACCTGGATGAGGTGGCATGTCCGACAACGAGTGGCCAAGGCAGTTGCCCGCACCGGGCCACGGCGAGTGGAACGAGCCGGAGCACGGTCCGCGCCGGATAGTGCTCTCCGCCGTCCTGGTGCTGGCCGTCCTGCTGACCGCCGGCGGGGTCGCCTGGCAGCTGATGCGCAACGGCTCCGGGCAGCCGGCCGCCCAGTCCAGCGCGGCACCGTTACCGTCGGCCACCGGACCCAGCGTCGCGCCCTGCCCTGATCCGGAGCTCCGGGTGGTCGCGGCCCCCGAGATCGAGCCGGTGATCCGCGAGGCGGCCGCCACGCTCAACCCCGCCGGGCAGCGGTGTGCCCCGATCACCGTGCAGGCCCAGGAGCCGGGCGCCACCGTGCAGGACGCGCGGAAACCCGACGTCTGGGTGCCGTCCAGCAGCGCCTGGCTGCGGATCGCCGCGGACGGTGCCGCCTACTCGGTGGCGGGCAAGCCGGTCGCGTACTCGCCGATTGTGCTGGCCGGGCCGGAAGGCATCGGCCGGCTGTACGCCGAGGACGGCAACAGTTCCTGGACCGGCCTGATCCAGAGCCTCACCTCGGACCGGATACCCAGCGTCACCATGCCGGACCCGTTGACGACCACGGTCGGCCTGCTCAGCGTGCACGGCGTGCACACGGCGACCGCCCGTACCACAAAGGACGCCGGGATCGCCCAGCTCAAGGCACTCACCCTGCGCAGCCGGATCCAGGAGTCGACCGCGGACCCGGCCACCCTGCTCCGCCGGATGGCCGAGCAGCAGGACAACACCACCGCGGCGTACGACATCGGCGTCTTCCCGGTGGCCGAGCAGCAGCTCCGGGCGTATCAGAAGGCCGACCGGGGAGTCCGGCTGATCGGAGCCCCGCCGGTCGACGCGCGGGTGGAGGCCGACTACCCGTACGCGGTCCGCAAGGGAGCCGACCAGGCGCTCGCCGACAAGCTGCGCGCGGCGATCAGCAAGCAGGCGGTGACCGCCGCCGGCTTCCGTGACCAGCCCACCGCCGGAGTGCTCGGCCTGCCGGACACGGCGGCCCGGCTGCTCGGCCCGGCTCGCCAGTGGTCGCAGTACCAGAAGGTGGCGTTCCAGGTCCTGCTCCTGATCGACTCGTCCGGATCGATGAACGAGCGGATCACCGACCGGGGCGGCCGGGCCACCACCAAGGCCGCGCTGCTGCGCGAGTCCGGGTCCATCGCCGCCGATCTCTTCGACGACGAGGCGACGGTCGGGATGTGGTATTTCGGCAGCACCGATCGCAACGGTCCGGCGCACACCGAGCAGCTCGGGCTCGGGCCGGTCACCAGCACCGTCAACGGCAAGACCCGCCGTCAGGCGCTGGTCGACACCATCCGCTCGTACCGGCCGGCGGCAAACGCCGGAACCCCGCTGTACCAGGCGGTGCTCGACGGGGTAGGCACCATGCGGACCCAGGTCAAGCCGGAGACGGCGACCGTCGTGGTGGTGCTCACCGACGGTGCCGACGGTGGCACCCGGTTCGCCATGTCCAATGCGGAGTTCCAGAAGCGGCTCGCCGCCGGTCACGACCCGGCGAAGGCGGTGCCGATCATCGCGGTCGGGTACGGCCCGGACGCGAACATGCCCGCGTTGCAGGGCATGGCCAAGGCCACCGGCGGCAAGGCGATCGCCGCCCGGAACCCGGCCGACCTGGCCTCCGCGATCGCGCAGGCGTTCCTGGCCGCCCATACCTCCTAGGACGGGCCGATCTGGTCGGCGACGATGCCGGCGGAGAGGGTGACCATCGGCAGGCCGCCGCCCGGGTGGGCGGAGCCGCCGACCAGGTACAGGCCGTCGACCGGGCCGCGGTTCGCCGGCCGGAGCAGCCCGCCGGCGGTGCCGTAGATGGCGCCGCCGGGCGCGGCCGTGGCCTCTGCCAGGTCGGCCGGCGTACGCGTCTCGGCGAACGCCAGCCGCCCCCGCACGTCCAGCCCGCGACCGGCCAGCAGGTCCAGCAGGTGATCGCGGTACGCCTCCGCGAGCCCCGGCCGCCGCCAGTCCACAGCGGACCAGCCGGTGCCGTGGCGCGGCGCGTTCACCAGGACGAACCAGGCCTCGTGCCGGTCCGGCCGCACCGCCGGGTCGGCGGCCCGGGTCACGAAGATCGCCGGATCGTCGACCGGCCGGGCCCGCCGCGCGTCCGACCCGAAGATCGCGTCGAACTCGGCGTCGTAGTCGCGCGGGAAGAACACCGTGTGGTGCGCCAGCTCCGGGGTCTCGCCGCGCACTCCGAGCAGCAGCACGAACCCGCCCAGGCTGCGGTCGGCCAGCCCGGCCAGCCGCCCCGGGCTGGGCAGCAACTCCCGGTAGAGCGTCACCGCGTCCGCATTGGAGACGACGACATCGGCCGGTACGAACGCACCCGACGCCAGGCGCACTCCGCGTACCGCCGTGTCCGCCTCGATCGCCGCGACCGGGGAACCGAGCTCCACCCGTACGCCCAAAGATCGGCATCGGTCGTGCAGGGCCGCCGCCAGCGTGCCCAGACCGCCCGGCAGATACCAGCCGCCGTAGTTCAGCTCGGCGTACGGGATCGCCGCCAGCGCCGCCGGCGCGCGGCGCGGATCGGTGCCGGTGTAGGTGGCGTAGCGATCGAGCAGCATGCGCAGCCGCGGATCGCGCAGATACCGCCGGCCCAGGGCGCGCAGCGACCGGCCCGGCGCGATGGCCGCCAGGTCGCCGAGCCGCCAGGAGAGCCGGGCCAGCGACGCCGCGGTCACCGGACGGCGCAGCACCGACTCGTAGGAGGCGCGCCAGATCCGCTCGGCCCGGCGCCAGAAGCGGTCCCAGTCGGCGGCGGCCCCGGCGCCCAAGGCCGCGCGGATCCGGTCCAGGAAGATCTCGTGCGAGGAGGACGAGTCCAGGACGGTGCCGTCCGGGAAGACGTGCCGGACCACCGGGTCCAGCGGTTCCGGCCGCAGGTCCAGGTCCAGGTCGGCGAAGACCTGCGGCAGCGTGAGCAGGCTCGGGCCGGTGTCGAAGCGGAAGCCGTCCCGTTCGTACACGGCCAGCTTCCCGCCGACGGTGCCGGACCGCTCGTGCACCACCACCCGGTGTCCGGCGGCGGCCAGGCGGGCGGCCACGACCAGGCCGCCGACGCCGGCCCCGATGACCACGATCTCGCTCATCCCGACATGATCCTCCGGCCGCGCCAGACGAGCCGGCCCCGGCGCCGCAGATGGAACGAGCGCACCACCAGCCACCCGAACAGCACCACCGACACCGGATGCGCGACGGCGTCCGGCCAGGCCCGTCCGCCGGTCGCCGCCGCACTGATCACGCGCCCGGTCACGCCGAGCAGGTAGGCGGCTAGCGCCCACCAGCCGGTGGGCAGGAGGGCGAGCGGCAGCACGTACAGAAAAAGAAGAAGGACCACGACGGCGGCCGCGCCCGCCACCGAGCCGAACGACGCCCACAGCGACTTGCCGTAGCCGTCCGCCAGTTCGGACCAGGACTCGTACATCCGGCAGGTGGCCAGGCGGGAGCCGTCGGCGAGCGCGATGCGCCCGCCGGCGCGTTTCACCGCGCGCGCCAGGCCGATGTCCTCCAGGACGTCGTCGCGCACGGCGGCATGGCCGCCGGCCCGCCGGTAGCCGGCCCGGTCCACCACCAGCCACTGGCCTCCCGCGGCGGCCAGCGACGGCCGCGGCGAGCGTTCCATGCCGCGCAGCGGCAGGAAGGTGAGCCAGGACCACTGCAGCAACGGTTGGACCAGGCGCCCGGCACCGACGATCCGGGGGTACGGCGAGAGCAACGTGACCCGGGCACTCCGGAGCAGTTCCACCGCACCGGCGATCGCGTCGGGTGCCAGCACCACGTCGGCGTCCACGAAGACCAGTACGTCGGCGTCGCCGGCCTGGTCCGCGAGCCGCGCGCAGGCGTTCGGTTTGCCGAGCCAGCCCGGCGGTGGTGGGGTGCCGGTGTGCAGCCGCACCCGGTCGCCGGCCACCGCGCGCACCACGTCCGCCGTGCCGTCGGTGGAGCCGTCGTCGAGGACGTGGATCGTCAGGTCCGGCACGCCGCGTTGAGCCAGCAACGACTCCAGACAGGGCGTGACCCGCGCGGCCTCGTCGCGCAGCGGCAGCAGCACGGCGATCCGCTCCGATGTGGACGCGCTTCGGCGTGGGCGGCGCAGCAGCAGCGCGTTGCCCGCGGTGTGCGCGGTGAGCAACAGCAACGGCACCAGGAAGAACCAGGCGATCATGTGCGGAGCTTCAGCAGGAGGGGGAGGACCGCGGCGCCCATCAGCACCCCGCCCCAGACGGCGGAGGCGGGCAGATCGAGGAAGACGGCGTGCGCCAGGACCGAGGAGAAGTAGGTCCAGAGCCACAGGGCGTACATCGGTGTGTCTTTTTTATCGGTTTTTGAGGTGATTGTCATCGACAGAGCCGTCATCAGCAGCAGCGCGAACCCGAGCCAGCCCAGATAGTTGCTGATCGGGATGCCGGGCAGCCCCGGCAGCGCCGGCACCGGATCGTGCCAGCGCCAATAGCCCTCGGCGACCATCTGCGGATCGAGGAAGAGATCCCAGGCGGCCAGCCCGGCGGCGGCGAGCGCGATGCGCGCCGCCCGGCCGCGCACCACCCGCACCGCGGCCAGCCACGCCGGCCAAGCCATCCAGGTCCAGGCCAGGGGAATGATCAGGGGTACGCCGAGCAGCCGCGGACCGAGCTCGCCGGAGTAGTCGTAGGTCCCGAACGGGAAACCGGTCGCCACCCCGATCGCCTCGACCGCGAACCCGCCCAGCCCGGCCGACGCGACCAGTGCGGCGGCCGCCG
This sequence comes from Actinoplanes aureus, assembly GCF_015704865.1. Taxonomy (GTDB): domain Bacteria; phylum Actinomycetota; class Actinomycetes; order Mycobacteriales; family Micromonosporaceae; genus Actinoplanes; species Actinoplanes aureus. The sequence continues at coordinate 52,567 of NZ_JADQTO010000008.1, forward strand.
TCGTCCCGCGGCTCAGGAAGGCGTGCGACACCGAGAGCAGAACCCCGACCAGTACGGTCGCCACGGTCAGCCCGGCGCGGACGTCACCGGAGGTGAGCGGATAGCAGATCTGGGCCAGGATCAGGACACCGAGCAGCGTCCAGGGAACCGCACGCACCTCTCAGCCGCCGACTGTCCCAGGACTGTCGTCGACCAGCGGCAGTTCCCGCCCGAGGATCGCGAAGGCCCGCTCGTCGCCGGGGAACATGAAGTTGCGCAGCACGTCGGTGAAGCCGAACCGCCGGTACAGCCGCCAGGCACGGGACGCCTGCTCGTCGGCCTCCGGAGTGGACAGCAGCACGGTCTTGCCCTCGGCCATGGCGAGCAGCGCGCGCAGCTGCCGGGCACCCACCCCGTGTCCCTGCGCCACCGGACGGACGTGCAACTCGACCACCTCGAAGCAGTCGGCCAGCCAGTGCCGCCGCGACGACTCGTCGAGCGCGGACCGCACCTGGTCGTGCCACCACTGGCCGGGAGCGGAGGTGTAGCCGTACCCGAAACCGGCGACCCGCCCGTCCGGGGTGGTGGTGGCGACCGCGCGGAAACCGAGGCGGCGTACGTGCGAGCCGATGTACCCGCGCCGGGTCTGCAGCAGCTCCTGCCGGTAGCCCATCGCCTCGCCGTAGACGGCGACCACGTCGTCGAGCCGGCGCAGCAGGTCGTCCGGCTGCCAAGCAACGAGCCTCATCGCTTCGTCCGCTCCTGTATGTCCTGTTCGGTGCCCGTCCAGCCCAGCACGGTCCGGTCACCGATGATGTCGTGCACCGCGAAACGGGCGAAAAGCTCCTCCGCGTACCAGCGGTCGGCCGGTGTGCGGGCGATCGCCGCGCGATGCTCCGGCTGACGGTACGCGAATGCGGTGAGATCCGTCGTGCTCCGCCACACGCTGACCGTGCCCTGCCAGCCGATCGGCGCCTCACCCACCCCGAACCGGGCGAGCAGCCCCGGCGCGGTGGCCACCTCCCGGGCCACCGCCGGGATCGCCCGCCAGAACCGGATCGCCCGGGTGGGCCGCAGCCGTGCCCGGGTGAGCGCCAGCACCATCCCCTCGGTCCGGCGCCCGGTCGGCTGGAACGGGCTGCGTCCGGACCACTCGCCACGGCTGACCAGCGGTTCCAGGTCGAGGCGCGCGCTGTGTGCGGCGATCCGGTCCCAGGCCGGGAACGTCACCGGCCGATCGGAGACCGTCACCGCCGCGTACCGGGTGAGGTCCGCGTCGCCGGGGCCGAAGCCGAGGCCGGTACCCGTACCGAGGAACTTGGCGAATCGGACACCGGGCAGGTGGCGGCGGGCGAAGGCCATGCGCAGCAGGGCCGAGCCGACGGCGCGGCGCGGCACCCGCCAGACGTGCAGGCTGACCTGGGTCGCGGTCATGCCACCTCGGCCGGGGTGCCGGCAGTGACTCGGACCAGCTCGGGATAGCTGATCGGAAAGACCGACCGCGGCACGCCACCGGCCGCCCAGACCACCGGGTACTGCTCAAGATCCACGTCGACCAGCGTACGCACGGGTTTCGGGTGGCCGACCGGTGCGACACCGCCGATCGCCTGCCCGGTGTGCCGCCGGACGAACTCGGGAGTGGCCCGGCCCAGCTTCGTGACGCCGAGCGAGGCCGCCACCTTCGCGGTGTCCACCCGGTGCGCTCCGGAGGTCAGCACCAGCAGCGGCTCCCCGTCCGCGTCGAAGATCAGCGAGTTGGCGATCTGGCCGACCTCGATCTCCAGCGCGGCGGCCGCGGCGGCCGCGGTGTGCACCGCCTCGTCCAGGATGACGATCTCGGCGGACACACCGGCGCTCTCCAGGGCGTCGCGTACCGCGGTCACGTTGGGATGGTTCCGCATCACCTCATCCTGCCGCGTTCTCGCTGGCTTCCCACAGCGCGGCCGCGAGTTGCGGATCGCGCGCGTACGGCGCCGGGCTGGTCAGCTCGTGGCCGACGTAGTAGCCGCCGTTCACCAACTCGCCGGCGGGTGCCGTGGCCAGCCAGACCAGCAGCTCCCCGGCCTTCTCCGGGGTCGTCAGGAACGGCGCGTACCGGTAGAAGAACCGGATGACCCGGCCGGTGCCGAAGTTGGTGCGGACCACGCCCGGGTGGAAGGACACGCTCGTCACCTCCGGCCAGCGCCGGGCCGCCTCGGCCGCGAAGAGGATGTTCGCCGTTTTACCCGCGCCGTACGCCTGCCAGGGGTCGTATCTGTCCTTCGCGCCGGGCAGGTCGTCCGGGTCGGGCCGGCCCCGGTTGTGCGCCCGGGAGGCGGTGTTCACCACCCGGCCGTCCTTCAGGCGCGGCAGCAACAGGGTGGTGAGCAGGAACGGGGACAGGTGATTGCTCTGGATGGTGGCCTCGTAGCCGTCGGCGGTGCGTCGATACTCGCCGACCATGCCACCGGCGTTGTTGGCCAGCACGTCGATCCGCTGATATCCGGCGAGGAGCTGGTCGGCGAGAGCGCGTACCTCGGCGAAGGACTCGAAGTCGGCCCGGAAGCTCGCCGGCTCCCGCCCGCCGGCCTGCCGCACCTGGGCGACCGCGTCCGCGAGCCGCCGCGGGTCCCGGCCCACCAGAATCACCTCGTCACCGCGGGCGGCGAACTGCTTGGCGGCCGCCAGGCCCACCCCCGAGCTGCCCCCGGTCACCACGATCGTCGCCACCTGTCGCCTCCTGCTCTCGTCCGCCCGCCTCGCCTGCCCGCCTCGCCTCACCGAGCATCCTGGCATCCGGCCCGGGTTTCAGCGCGGGGGCGAGGGTCAGCGTCACCGCGATCGCTATCACCACGATCGCGGATCCGGGCCCGGGGAGTTCGGCGACTGCGCCGGCCAGCCGGCACCGACCGCCTGCATGGTGTGCATGCCGAACTGTGCAACCCCGGCGGTCCCGCCGGAATCTCCTCGTCCCCGCTCTGCCGACGCGAGCCCGCCGCCCGTCCCGGCCTCACCGCGACCGCCGGGAACACCAATCCGTCCCGCCCGGCCCATCCCGCCCGGCCCATCCCGCCCGGCCCATCCCGCCCGGCCCATCCCGCCCGGCCCATCCCGCCCATCCCGCCCGTCCCGCCCGGCCCGTCCCGCCCCGCCCGTCCAGCGCCGGGGCGGGCTCCGCCAGGCGCGTTCCGAGTCAGACCGTCCCGCACCAGGCGGTTCCGTGCCGGGCTGTTCCGGCTGCTCACCGCAGGCGCCCGGCCAATGCCAACCCGATTCGGCCGGAACCACGTGGTCAGTTTCATGCGGAGCCGACCGGCCGACCGGCCGACCGGCCGACCGGCCGGCCGCTGCCAGCCGTAGTGGCGGCTCAACATCGCCGCCCTTTCACGTGTCGCCGCGCTGACATGGGCTGGCGGCCGAGCCACCTAACGACGGCCCTATCGGTGCCTCGCCGCCAGCCAGACTCGCTACCACCCTCTCCCCACGTGCGGCCGGGCTCACCCGGCTGGCGCCCAGTCCTCTCATGGAGGTTCTATCGGTGCCTCAGCGCCAGCTGGACCCGACTGCCCTCTTCACCTGCGGTTGGGGCGCGGGGACGGCCGGTCACGGGTACCGCTGGTGGAGAGCGGACCTCGGCCACTGAAGATGTTCAGCCGCTGCTCGCCGGCGCTTGCCGTTGTGGTTTGGCCCTGTCGGCGACCGGTCCCGACCACGCTTCGGGCCGGCTGATCCGGTGGCCGCTCCTTGTCGATCATCTGTTCGAAAAGATGCCCCGCGCGGGGCTGTGAAGGTTGCATTTTTGTCGTAGGGGGGTGTTAGTCTCTGCGGTAGTTAGAACGGATGTTCGAACGGGCTTCATCGCTCGGGCGACGGCGTTCTGATCCGGGAGCGTGTTTCGCGGCGCGTCTCCCGGGGCGGCACCGCGAAGTGCCGCACGCGTGGTTCGGGCATTCGCGGGCCCGGACCCGTACAAGGCAGGCCGTCGCCCGCTGCCCCCGACCCCCGGTGGCGGGCGACGGACCCGCCGGGTGGTGCCGCCGGGTGTGGTGTGGGGAAGCTTCACACCCGGTCGGCTCGCCGCCGGGGCAGGCTTCACGGTTTGCCCGACGGGGCTCCGGCTCTGCCCGCTGGAGCCCCGTCCCGGCCCCGGCCGGTCCGTTGCGGACCTGCTCGGCGCGCTGTGTCTTCCTCCGCAGCGCAACGGTTCGGCCCTCACGTCGGATGCGGAACAGGCGAGGAGAAACAACGATGGCGAGCATCACTGCCCCGGGCCTCGAGCCGGCTCCCGGTCCGGTTCGTGCCGGCACGGCCACCAGGGCGGATGCGCCCACGGTCCCGGCGCACATGCTGCCGCACCGCACACCGGCTCAGCTGCTGACGATCGCCCGCCAAGGGCTGGACGAGGCGGCACACACCAACCCCGACGGGCTGCGCTACGCGGCGGCTCATCTGGCCGCCCTGCGCGCCGCCGCCGCTCTGCTCGCCGCCCGCGCCCGGCCCGCCGCGCCCGGCCGTCGTGCCCGGGCGACAAGCGTCTGGTCCCTGCTCGTCCTGGTGGCTCCCGAGTTCGGTGATTGGGCCGGTTACTTCGCGCTGGGCGCGGGCAAACGCGCCGCCGCGGAGGCCGGTATTCCTCGTGTCGTGAGCGCCCGGGAGGCCGACGACCTGCTGCGCGCGGCCGAGCAGTTCGTCACCGTGGTCGAGTCGTCCCTGGGTCTGGCATACCAGCCACCCTTGGCGGCCTGATCCGGCCGTCGTGGCCGGGCTGTGGGCGCTGCGTGAGGGGGCGTAGTGGAAGCGGCCGTGCGCACGCTGCTGGTCTGGTGCCCGGACTGGCCGATCGTCGCTGCCGAGATTGTGGAAGGGGTGGCGGCCGGGGAAGCGGTCGTCGTCCTTTCCGGCAATCGCGTGCTGGCCTGTTCGGAGGCGGCGCGGCGGGAGGGCGTGCGACGGGGGTTGCGGCGCCGGGAAGCGCAGAGCCGGTGCCCGTGGATGACCGTCGTGGAGCATGATCCGGGACGTGACGCCCGGGCGTTCGAGCCGGTGGTGGCGGCGATCGAGGAGGTCGTGGCCGGGGTCGAGGTGATCCGGGCCGGTGCGTGCGCGGTCGCGGTGCGCGGCCCGGCGCGGTACTTCGGTGGTGAGGAGGCCGCGGCCGAGCGGATCGTCGAGCAGGTCGCGCAGGCGTGTGCCGTGGAGTGCCAGGTCGGAATCGCGGAGGGCGTGTTCGCGGCCGGGATCGCGGCGCGGACCGGGCGGGTCGTGCCGCCGGGGGAGACGCGGGAGTTTCTGTCCGGCGTACCTGTCGAGGCTCTGGAGCGGCCGGAGCTGACCGACCTCCTGCACCGGCTGGGGATCAAGACGCTCGGTCAGTTCGCCGCGCTGCCCGCCGGGGACGTGCTGACCCGGTTCGGGTTCGACGGCGCGCTGGCGCACCGGCTCGCGTCCGGGGCTGATCACCGGCCGCTCGCAGTCCGGAAACCGCCGCTCGACCTGGCCGTCGAGGACACCTACGACGAACCGCTGGAGCGGGTGGACGTGGCCGCCTTCGCCGGCCGGGTGCTGGCCGAGCGACTGCACGAGGGGCTTGCCGCGCACGGGCTGGCCTGCACCCGGCTCGGGGTGGAGGCGGTCACCGTGGACGGACAGGAGCTGTTCCGGATGTGGCGGCACGACGGCACTCTCACCGCCACCGCGATCGCCGATCGGGTGCGCTGGCAGCTGGACGGCTGGCTCACCGGGGCCCGGCGTGGCGTCCTGGAGCGGCCTACCGCCGGGCTGGTCCGGCTGCGCCTGGTACCGGACGGAGTGCTGGTCCATCTCGGGCTGCAAGCCGGACTCTGGGGCGAGACGGGCGCGGAGCGGGACCGGGCACACCGGGTCTTCAGCCGGGTGCAGGGCCTGCTCGGTCCGAACGCGGTGGTGACGCCGGTGCTGGGCGGTGGGCGTTCGGCGGACGACCAGGTGCGGCTCGTGCCGTGGGGCGACGAACGCGAACCGTCCCGGCCGGGTGCCGCGCACATCGATCCGATTCCCGGTGCCGGGCCGGAGCCACCCGCCGCGCCGGCGTTGCGGCTGGTCAGATCACTGCCAAGGGAGGCCGCCCAGGCGGCGCCGCCCACTGCGGCCGGGGCGGTGCCGGCCGCTGTGTCCGGGGCGGCTTCGGCCGCCGTGGCCGGAAAGGAAACGCCCGGATCGTCCGGTGATCTCGCTTCCGTGGTGCGGCTCCGCCCGCCGGAACAGGAACGTGAGCAAACGCGACCGGCGGCGGTGACGCGCCTGCGGCCGGTGCCGGTCATTCCGGCTGAGCCGGGCGGTGGGGCGCGGCCAGGTGGCGGGCGGGGTGGGCCGGTGCCGGCGGAGGTGCCGGACATTCCGGCTGAGCCGGGCGGCGGAGGGCGGCCAGGTGGCGGGCCGGGTGGGCCGGCCGCCGCGTCGTTTCCTGTGCCGGGGCCGGTGAAGCGGCCCGGTCGCAGGTCCGCCCGGCAGATCGCGTTGCCGCCCTGGCCGGGGCGGTTGCCCCGGCCAGCGCCGGCGGTGGTGCCCGGCCGGCCGGCTACGGCGGTGGTGCTCGACGCGGCCGGCCGGCCGGTGGGGGTGAGCGCCCGGCTGGAACTGACCGGGCCGCCGGTGACCGTCGCCGTGGAGCGGGGCGCGCCGGCCGAGATCGTCGGCTGGGCCGGGCCGTGGCCGGTGGACGAGCGCTGGTGGGCGGACGGGGAGGCGCGGAGGCGGGCCCGGTTCCAGGTGATGCTGGCCGGCGGGCGGGCGTTGCTGCTGTCGCTGGCGGGCGGTCAGTGGGTGGTGGAGGCGGTTTATGACTGAGGGGGAGTGGTGGGCTTCAACAACCCGGATGTGCCCTGGTCGCAGCTGGAGAGCACGCTGTCCGGGCGCACGCCGGCCGGGCAGCGTGACCTGTGGACGATCACCGACGACCAGCCGGTGGTCGATCCGCTGGCGATCGACGGGGACGGCGGGGACTCACCCGCCTGGAGCCGCAAGCGCGAGCCCTACCGGGCCGCGCCGGGGCTGGTCCGGGCCGAGAACACCACGGCGTACGCCGAACTGCACTGTCACACCAATTTCAGCTTCCTGGACGGCGCCAGCCACCCCGAGGAGCTCGCCGAGGAGGCGGCCCGGCTGGGCTTGACCGGGCTGGCCGTCACCGACCACGACGGCTTCTACGGCGTGGTCCGGTTCTCCCAGGCGGCCCGGGAGCTGGGCCTGCCCACGATCTTCGGCGCCGAGTTGTCGCTGGGCCTGTCCCGGCCGCAGGGCGGTGAACCGGATCCGGAGGGGGTTCATCTGCTGGCGCTGGCGCACGGCCATGAGGGCTATGCCCGGCTGGCCCGGGTGATCTCGCAGGCCCAGCTGGCCGGTGGGGAGAAGGGCAAGCCGGATTACGGCGACGTGGAGCAGGTCGCCGAGGTTCTCAAGGATCACGTGCTGGTGCTGACCGGATGCCGCAAGGGTCCGGTTCCGTGGGCGCTGGCCACCGGCGGCATCGAAAAAGCGGGGTACGAGCTGGACCGTCTCGTCAGCCTCTTCGGCGCCCCGAACGTGGCGGTGGAGCTGACCGAGCACGGCGACCCGTACGACTCGGATCGCAACGACGCCCTGTTCGAGCTGGCCGGCAGCCGGGGACTGGAGGTGGTGGCCACCAACAACGTGCACTACGCCACCCCGTCCCGGCGCCGGCTCGCGACCGCCCTGGCCGCGGTCCGGGCCCGGCGCAGCCTGGACGACATGGACGGCTGGCTGCCGGCGGCCGGCACCGCCCACCTGCGCAGCGGGGACGAGATGGCCCGCCGGTTCGCCGCCTATCCGGGCGCGGTGGCGAACGCCGCGATGTACGGCGACGGCCTCGCCTTCAACCTGGACCTGGTCGCGCCACGGTTGCCGGACTATCCGGTACCGCGGGGGCACACCGAGATGAGCTGGCTGCGGGAGCTGACGATGGACGGCGCCCGGAAGAGGTACGGAGAGCACCACCCGCGGGCCTACGCGCAGATCGAGAAGGAACTGCGCATGATCGAGGATCTCGGGTTCCCCGGCTATTTCCTGGTCGTCTACGACATAGTCCGGTTCTGCCGGGAGAACGACATCTACTGCCAGGGCCGCGGCTCGGCGGCCAACTCCGCGGTCTGCTACGCGCTTTGGATCACCAACGTCGACTCGGTGCGCTACAACCTGCTCTTCGAGCGGTTCCTCGCCCCGGAGCGGGACGGCCCGCCGGACATCGACGTGGACATCGAGTCGGACCGGCGTGAGGAGGTCATCCAGCACGTCTACGAGAAGTACGGGCGGGAGCACACCGCCCAGGTGGCGAACGTGATCTCGTACCGGCCGCGGTCGGCGGTGCGGGACATGGCCCGGGCGTTCGGGTTCTCCGCCGGGCAGCAGGACGCCTGGAGCAAGCAGATCGACCGCTGGGGTGACGTGGCGTCGGCCGACGAGGACATCCCGGAGCAGGTGATCGAGTTCGCGAACGAGGTGCAGACGTTCCCGCGGCATCTCGGCATCCACTCCGGCGGCATGGTGATCTGCGACCGGCCGATCATCGAGGTCTGCCCGGTGGAGTGGGGGCGGATGCCGGGCCGCACGGTGCTCCAGTGGGACAAGGACGACTGCGCCGCCGTCGACCTGGTCAAGTTCGACCTGCTCGGGCTCGGGATGCTGTCGGCGCTGCACTACGCGTACGACATGATCGACGACGAGCTGGACATCGCGACGATGCCGCTCGACGATGCCGAGGTCTACGAGATGCTCTGCCGGGCGGACTCGGTCGGTGTGTTCCAGGTGGAGAGCCGGGCCCAGATGGCCACGCTGCCCCGGCTCAAACCCAAGGAGTTCTACGACCTGGTCATCGAGGTGGCGCTGATCCGTCCCGGTCCGATCCAGGGCGGCTCGGTCCACCCGTACATCAGACGGAAGAACGGCCTGGAGCCGCCGCGCGTGCCGCACCCGCTGATGGCGAACGCGCTGGCCAAGACCCTGGGTGTGCCGCTCTTCCAGGAGCAGCTGATGCAGCTGGCGATCGACGTGGCCGGGTTCGACCCGGCCGAGGCGGACCAGCTGCGGCGCGCCATGGGCGCGAAGCGGTCCATCACCAAGATGGAGAAGATCAAACAGCGACTGTACGACGGGATGGCCACCAACGGGATCACCGGTGAGCTCGCCGACGACCTGTTCCTGAAGCTCTCCGCGTTCGCCAGTTACGGCTTCCCGGAGAGCCACGCGATGAGCTTCGCCTACCTGGTCTACGCGAGTGCCTGGCTGAAGCGGTACCACCCGGCGGCGTTCTGTGCGGCGCTGCTCAATGCCCAGCCGATGGGCTTCTACTCACCGCAGACGCTTGTCGACGACGCGCGCCGGCACGGGGTCGAGGTCCGCCGGCCGGACATCAACCGCAGCGACGCCGCCGCGACCCTGGAGACCACGCCGGCGATGAGGAGGAAGAGCGAGCCGGGGGAGCCGCCGCACGCCTGGGGGATCGGCGGCCCGGCCGTCCGGGAGGGACTGTCGAGTGTTCGCACGATCGGGACCGAGCTGGCCGAGCGCATCGAGGAGGAGCGGAAGGCGCGTGGGCCGTACCGGTCGATGACGGATCTCGCACGGCGTACCGGATGCTCGACTGCCCAGCTGGAGGCCCTCGCGACCGCCGACGCCTTCGCGGGTTTCGGTCTTTCGCGCCGTGAGGCGCTGTGGGCCGCGGGAGCGGCCGCCCTGGACAAGCCGGACCGCCTGCCCGGCACGGCGACCGGCACCGAGGCGCCGACGCTGCCCGGCATGAGCGAGGTGGACGTGCTGGTCGCGGACGTCTGGGCGACCGGGTTGTCGCCGGAGACGCATCCGGCGCGGTTCATCCGCCAGGAGCTGGAGCGGGCGGGCGCGCTGCCGATCGACACGCTGTCCGGTGTGGAGGCGGGCACCCGGATCCGGGTCGGCGGGATCGTCACCCACCGGCAGCGGCCGGCCACCGCGGGTGGGGTGACGTTCGTGAACCTGGAGGACGAGACCGGGATGCTGAACGTGACCTGCTCACCGGGGTTGTGGCAGCGGTATCGGCGGGTGGCCCGGAGCAGCGCGGCCCTGCTGGTCCGGGGCCGGCTGGAGAAGGCCGAGGGCGTGCTGAACCTGGTCGCGGACCGGCTCGAGACGGTGACGCCGCCGGTGACCCCGGCATCCCGCGATTTCCGATGAATTGCACCTTTCACGGTGTACGGTGCAACCCGAAGCTCATCGGGGGGCACCATGATCCAAACCATGATCGGACTTGCCGCGGTCTCGACGGCACTTCTGAGCACTGCGAACCCGGTGCCGCGGCCATCCGCCCGCGCCGATCTCACCCTCACTTACACGGCTGAAGCCGGCTTCGCCGCGGCCGTCAAACTCACCTGTTATCCGACCGGCGGTGGCCATCCCAAACCGGCCGAGGCCTGCGCGACGCTGCGGCGGGCCGGGGCGGACCCGGGGAAGCTGGCACCGGGCGACTCCATGTGCGTCCTGCTCTACCAGCCGGTGAAGGCGGAGCTGAAGGGCGTCTGGCAGGGCCGGTCAGTGCAGTGGACGAAGACCTACGGCAACACCTGCGAGATGAACCGGGCCACGGGTGTCCTCTTCGACTTCTAGGTCAGGGCTAGTCTGCCTGGGTGGAAACTGCATCTGCGCGTACCGGGAGGCCGGCTCGCACTGCGGCGGTCTGGGCGGTCCTCCGCCGGGAACTGGACCGGCACGCCGGTCGTGAGCTGACCGTGCTCGACGTCGGAGGTGGGACCGGTGGGTTCGCCGTGCCTCTCGCTGAGGCCGGGCACACCGTCACGGTGATCGACGCGAGCCCGGACGCGCTCGCCGCGCTGACCCGGCGCGCCGCCGACGCGGGCGTCGCGGACCGGGTGCACGCCGTGCAGGGCGACGGTGACGCGCTCGCCGCGCTGGTCGACCCCGGCAGCGCCGACCTGGTCCTGTGTCACTCGGTGCTCGAGGTGGTCGACGAACCGGCGCGGGTGGTGGCGGCGATCGCGGCCGCACTCCGGCCCGGCGGTGCGGTCAGCCTGCTGGTCGCGAGCCGCGCGGCCGCGATACTGGCCCGGGCCGTCAACGGCCACCTGCGTGCCGCGTCCGCCCTGGTCACCGACCCGGCCGGGCGCGCCGGGCCGCGCGACACCCTGCTGCGCAGATTTGACGCGGCCGGCGCCGTCGCGCTGCTGGAGGCCGCCGGCCTGACGGTGGAGGAGACCCATGGGGTACGTGTGGTCACCGACCTGCTGCCGGCCACGGTGCTCGAGGAGGACCCGCAGGCGGTCCTGGATCTGGAGCTGGCGTTGAGCTCCCGCCCGCCGTTCCGGGACATCGCCTCCCAGCTGCACCTCTTCGCTCGCCAACCGGTCGGGTAAGCCGTGGACACGCCCGAGGACGGCCTCCACCCCGACGCGCTCCGGACCCTGTCGCCCGCGTACGGGACGGGCAGCCTGGCCGACCTGCTGCCCAGCGTGTGCGCGGTGCTCGGCGTGCCGGGCGCGGTGGACGTCCTCGGCCTGACCGCCCGGCTGGACGGCATTGACAAGATCGGCGTGCTGCTCGTCGACGGGCTCGGCGCCTACCAGTTGCCGCTGGCCGCCCCGCACGCGCCGATCCTCGCCGATCTCGCCGCCGGCGGACGGGGTCACGCCGGCACGCTGACCTCCGGCTTTCCCTCCACCACCCCGGTCAGCCTGGTCACGCTCGGCGCCGGTGTGCCGCCCGGAGCGCACGGCGTTCTGGGGTTCACCGTGCGCCGCCCGGACGGCCGGGTGCTCACCCACATCTACTGGGCGGACGATCCGGATCCGCGCGAATGGCAGCCGGTGCCGACCTGGATGGAGACCGCCGCGGCCGCCGGGGTGCGGGTCACCGTGGTCAGCCGGCCGGCGTTCGAGGGCAGCGGGCTCAGCCTGGCGGCGAACCGGGGTGGCGAGTACCTCGGTGCCGCCGACGGCCCGGCCGTCGCCGCGGGGATGCTCGCGGCGCTGAACGCGGGCCCCGGCCCGGCCCTCGTCTACGGCTACCACCCGGACCTCGACCACTTCGGTCACGAGGACGGGATCGGCTCGGACAACTGGCGCCGGGCGGCCCGCGGCCTGGACAAGCTCCTGGACCAGGTGGTGCACGAGCTCCCGCCGGGCGCCGCGCTGCTGATCGTCGCCGACCACGGCCAGCTCAACATCCCGGAGAACGGCCGGTACGACATGGCCGCCATCCCGGCGCTGCGGGACGGCGTGATCGGAGTCGCCGGCGAGCCCCGGGTCCGCTACCTGTACGCCGCCGACGGCGCGCTGGACAGCGTGCTGGCGAACTGGCGCGGGGTGTTCGGTGCCGACGCCCGGGTGCTCACCCGGGACGAGGCGATCGCCGAGGGCTGGTACGGCCCGGTGACGCCGGCCCACGCCGGCCGGATCGGGGACGTGGTGGTGATCTGTCAGAGGCGGGCCGTGGCGGTCGCGTCCGGCTGGGAACCGGATAAGGCGGGACAGCTCGTGGCGTACCACGGCTCGGTCACCGCGGCCGAAATGACTGTCCCATTGCTGATCGTCCGTTGAGCCCGATCCCGGGTATTCTCGCCGATCTTGCGTATGGCCAGTTCACCGGCCGTGACCAGGGCCACTTCCACCCGTGATGGAGAGCCGTCACTCGGTCTTTTGGGGCGAACCGATCTTCCCGGCACGGAAAATCACCCGCACTCGGCCGTCGTCCCGCTTTCCGACCCGCCAACCCGCTCGTAGACTTGCGTGATAAGGCGGCCGACGGCTGCCCTGTAGGACCACACCTGCACCACCCCGACCCCACTGCGGGGCCGGACATGCGCCCGGGGAGGAATGCCGTGCCGCTCTCGGAGCACGAGCAGCGGCTGTTCGATCAGATCGAGCGGTCGCTTGCCGAGGACCCTAAATTCGCCTCGGCTGTGCGGGCCAACGACCCGCGATTCCATGCACGGCGCCGGCTCCTCATCGCCGCGTTCGTGATCGTCCTTGGTCTCGCCCTCGTCGTCTACGGGACCGTGAGTCAGAACACGCCGCTCGGCGTGGCCGGCTTCGTGGTCATGCTCGGCTCGGCGGCCTTCGCGATGCAGTCGCGACGCCGTGGCCAGGCGCCCGACCTGAAATCAGTCGGCGGCACCGCGACACGGCGCACACGGCAGGGCCGTAAGGGTGGACTCATCGACAGGCTCGAGGATCGGTGGCGGCAGCGCCCGGAGGGACATCGCTGACCTGCTGAGCCGGCGGCAAGCCGGCTCCCGACGAGGCGGCCGGAGCCGGCCGCCTTCGTCGTATTCCGGAGCGGTTCGCCGCACACACTCTCGATACGCGCTCGGGCGCGTCGTCAACAGCGCTGAGCGCCAGCCGAGCAATGTCGGCTGGCGCTCAGCGCTGTTCGGAACGGACCTCAGCGGGCTCGGCTGAGCAGCCGCCGTGGGCTGAAGCGACTCAGCGAGTCCCGCATCCGGGTCATGGCCTCCGCCGTACGCGTGGACCACTCACCCAGCGCGAGCCGCCAGTTCAGCAGCACCGACGGAGGCAGCAGGAGAGCCTGCATCCGGGTCCGGAACGTGGCCGACCTCGCCACCCCGGAGCGGACCCGGCCGATGGCGGTGACGAGTTCCGCCCCCTGCAACGGCCGGCGCGCGTACCGGGCTCGTTCCTCGGCCGTGCCCAGCAGCGTCGCGGCCTCGGACGCGTCGCCGGCGAGCTCGGTCTCCCGGATCAGCCGCTGCGCGGTGTGCCGCGGCGTCTCGGTCGGATCGACCGGTACCCGGAAGTCGATCATCGTGTCGATCAGTTCGTCCCAGGCCGCGTGCGCGTCCGCGCGGGCGCGCACCGAGTCACTGGTCACCACGATGTCGGTGACCGTACCGGCCGGCCCGGGATCACCGTCCGGTACGGCGGTGGCCGTCAGACCCGTGGTGGCCGAGTGCCGGCGGCGTCGCAGCAGGGCCCGGCGCATCGCCGGAATCAGCAGCAATGCGATGACCAGAGCCACCCCACCGGCGATCATCGCGCCCATCCAGGATCCGTCGTCCGGGACGACGCCGTCGCCGGCCAGCGCGCCGCCGCCGTCGTTGCCCTGCTCCGGGCGTTGCGGCACGGTCGGCGCCGCGGACGACTCGGTGTCCGGCCCGGTGGGGCCGGCCGAGGCGGAGGCCGTCGGTTCGGGACGGTCGACGTCCTGCGCCCACGCCGTACGGGTGGAGCCGGCCACACCGGCCGCCGGCGTGGCGTCGAACGGCACCCAGCCGAAGCCGTCCAGGTAGACCTCGGTCCACGCGTGCGCGTTCTTGTTCGTGATCTGGTACGTGCCGTTGCCGACCGCGGTGCCCCGGGTGAAGCCGAACGCCACCCGGGCCGGGATGCCGGCGGCGCGGACCATCCACGCCATCGCGGCCGCGTACTGCTGGCAGTAGCCGACCTTGTTCTTCAGGAAGGACGCGATGTCGGTGGCGTTGCCGCTGGACTCGGTGGCCACGTCGTACCGGAAGCCGTTCTTCGCCGAGAACGATTCGTAGATCGCCCGGACCTTGTCGTACTCCGAATCCTCGTTCCGGATCAGCCGCGCGACCAGGTTCTCCACCGAGGGGTCGTCGGGCGCCTCGGTGTACTTGCGCAGCGGGTCGTCCCGGTCCAGCGGCTGGGCCGTCCGCAGTTGCGACCGGTTGTACCGCGCCCGCTGGTAGGTGAACGAGTACTTCTGCTCCCCGGTCGTCGAACGCCCGGAGAACAGCACCTGCTGGCCCGGGTCGTACGACCAGTTGCCCTCGAGGTCGCGCACCTCGGCCGGGTAGGTGTAGAGCGGCACCATGCTCTGCCGCAGCGCGTCGCTGACCTCCACCTCGGCGCGGAACTGGGCGAAGTTCGCCTGCGAGGCCGCCTGGCGCGGGTCGGGCAGTCCTTCGGCCAGCGACGGGCCGCGCGGGGACTCGTTGCTGAAACCGTTCGTGGTCAGGGCGTCGGCGACGGCGAAGCGCAGGTAGAACGGCTCCGGCTCGTTCGTCGTCACCTTGATCAGGTTGACCGTGGCGGTCTGGTTGAGCTGACCGCTGAGCGCGGCGAACAGGTTGATCCGTCCGCCGCCGCCACCGCCGATGCCGGGACCGACTCCACCGCCGCTCTGGGTCCACCGGGAGAGCAGGCCACCCGAGACGGTCGGCACCGCCAGCGGCAGCAGCACCGCGACGAGCACGCCGAGCACGCCCATGCGGCGCCCGGCCGCGGCGAGCGGGGACGGCTCCCAGACGTCGACGTCCCGGCCGTCGCCGGTGAAGCGGCGGCCGAACCGGCGTACCCGGTCGACGTTGTCCGCCACCAGCAGCCACATGTAGCCGGCCGCGCCGATGATGAACGGGATCACCGGCACGCTGTCCAGGTAGACGGCGACCGGGATGGAGTAGATCGCGAGCATCGGCAGCCCGGCCAGGGCCGGACGGCGGAACACCGCGGTCAGCACATCCACCAGGATGGCGACCGCGCCGATGCCGAGGACGGTGACGAAGTGCAGGCCGTCCCGGTCGGGGACCGGTACGCCGTACGACCGGGTGTCCTCGCCGGCCTGCCGGATCAGGTCCGCGAAGTGCGCGAACGTGGCCGGCTGCGGGATCAGGATCTCCTTGCCGCTCGGGAAGATCCAGGTGAGGGCGAGTGCGAGCCCCACGATCATGCACAGGATCTGCGCCCAGGTGGGGAACCGCAGGGTACGTGCCCCGACCGCGGCGCCGGCGATGAGCAGCACCGTGAGCAGGCTCTGCAGCAGCCAGGTCCACGAGTCGAAGATCGCCGAGAGTGGTGCGGCGGCGAGCAGGGTGGCGCCCGCCGCGACCAGTCCGAGACGTCGCCGGCCGGTCATCGGGTCACCCCGCTCACGGTCTCGGCCATCGCGGCCCGGTACGCGAAGCCCTGCGAGCCCCGGCCCACCGAGGGCCAGAGCGCCGGCAGCGCGTCACCGTGCGCGACCGGCACCGATCGCCAGCCGCTGCGGACCAGGGCGAGTGACGCGGCCGCGTGCTCGCGGTCGGACTCCTGCCGGTCGCCGGAGGAGAGCGGCACCCAGGTGGAGCTGTCGATGGCGAATCCGATGCAACTCGCCCCGTTGCCGCGCAGCCCGCTGAGCAGCTCGGCCTCGGCCACCGTCAGCGCACCGAACAGGCCGATCACCAGCCCGCCGTCGTTGCGCCGCCGGACCAGCTCGACCAGCCCGGTGAGATCGCCGGTCTGGGTGAGCTTGACGTCGGCCAGGGTGTCCAGGATCAGGCCCTCGCCGCCCGCCTCGGAGGCGTCGATGTCGAGGCCGGTGCCGGTCACCAGCCGCAGCTTGTAGCCGGCCTGCCGCAGGTGGACCGCGATGCTGGCGGTCGCCGAGACGGCCCACTCGAAGCTGGCCGTCGGGCCCTCGCCCTGGTGCGCGTACAGCCGGGTGTCGAGCACCACCGTGGCCCGGCTCTCCCAGGGCTGCTCCTCCCGGCGGACCATCAGCTCACCGGTGCGCGCGGTGGACCGCCAGTGCACCCGGCGCAGGTCGTCGCCGCGCCGGTACTCCCGGGTCGCCGCGTCGTCCTCGCCGTGCACCGCGACCGAGCGGGCCCGGCTCTCTCCGGTGCCCGCGTACTCGCCGGCCAGCCGGACCCGGGGCAGCCCCACCACCTGCGGAATCACGGTCAGCCGGTCCACACTGGGGAACGAGCGGGTCAGCTCGCACAGCCCGAACGGGTCGGTGAGCCGCACCATGAGCGGGCCGATCGGGTACCGGCCTCTCACGTCGGCACGGACCGTGTACGCCACCGAGCTGGCCTGGTGCGCGCCGAGCCGTTCCAGCACCACCCGGGGCCGGCTGCCCAGCGCGTACGGCAGGCGGTCCTCCAGCAGCATGGTCCCGGTCGGCAGCCGGGACAGGTTCTGCAGGCGCAGGATGACCCGGGCGCTCGAGCCGACCGGAGCCCGGCCCGGCTCCAGCGACCGGGTGCAGGCCAGCTTGTACCGGCTGCGGCCGACGTACCACGCGGCCATCAGCGGCAGGGCGGCCAGCAGCACCGCGACCCGCAGCAGGTCGCGTTCGCCGAGGATGAGCGCGGAGACCGCGGCGGCGATCGCCGCGGCCAGGAACGAGCGGCCGCGCGTGGTCAGTCCCCGCAGCGCCTCCCGCATGCTCATCGCCCCCGTGACTCGTACGACGTGCGGCCGTCGCGGGTGTCGTACGGATTGCGGGCGCGATCGTGCGGCAACGGCAGCCGGTGCACGATCTCGGACACGATCGCGTCGGTGGTACGCCGGTTGAGCTGGGCGTCCGCGGTCGGAATGATCCGGTGCGCGAGGACCGGCACGGCCAGCGTCTGCAGGTCGTCGGGGAGCACGTAGTCGCGTCCCTCGAGCGCGGCCACCGCCTTGGCGGTGCGCAGCAGCTGGAGGGTGCACCGCGGTGACGCGCCGAGACGGATCTCCGGCGCCTCACGGGTCGCGGTGACCAGGGCGATCGCGTACTGCTGGACGGCGTCCGCGGCGTGCACGTGACGCACCGTCTCGATCAGCCGGCGGACCAGCGCGGCGTCCGCCACGGCACGCAGATCGTTCAGCGGGTCGTGGTCGCCGTGCCCGCTGAGCATGGCGAGCTCGGCGCGGGGGTCCGGGTAACCCATGGCGATCCGGGCGGTGAACCGGTCGCGCTGCGCCTCGGGCAGCGGATAGGTCCCCTCCATCTCGATCGGGTTCTGGGTGGCCACCACCATGAACGGCGCCTGCAGTTCATACGTCGTGCCGTCGACGGTGACCTGCCGCTCCTCCATGCACTCCAGCAGAGCGGACTGGGTCTTCGGCGAAGCCCGGTTGATCTCGTCGCCGACCACCAGGTTGGCGAAGACGGCGCCCGGCTTGAACTCGAAGTCGCGCGTCTCCTGGTTGTAGACGCTCACCCCGGTCACGTCGCTGGGCAGTAGGTCGGGCGTGAACTGAATCCGGCGTACCGAACAGTCGATGGAACGGGCGAGGGCCTTGGCCAGCTTCGTCTTACCGACGCCCGGCACGTCCTCGATGAGGAGGTGCCCCTCTGCCAGCAGAACCGCGACCGCGAGGCGTACCGTCGCGCTCTTGCCCTCGATGACCTGCTCGATGTTGGTCATGATGGCTTGCGTCGCGGCACCGAACTCGGCGCTCGTCAGCGGGCCTGCCGGCTCGCCCCAGGTCGGCGTTGTCACGGGCCTCCTCCAAGTCGTGTATGCCCCCGTGAGGTGAAACTCACCCCCCGCCGAGGACACCGAAGGTTGCGGGCGCCCAGCGGCCGTGGGCCTCCGGCGCTCGCCGCCCGTCCCCACAGGTTATCCCTGGACGCACAGATCGCCGAAAGGCCGGATCGACGAAGATCCGGGTCCGTGCGGGTATACCGGTCGCGGTCTGTGGCCGGTATGCGGGTATCATGCTTGCCATGGCTCGGTCCGTTCTGCTCCTTAGTCGGCCGTGCTGATCCGCTAGACGGACCAGGCACGGCGCCCCCTCCTGCGTGAGGGGCTTTTTTATGCCCTGAGGACGCGTCGACCCCAGCCGCGACG
Organism: Actinoplanes aureus; assembly: GCF_015704865.1. Lineage (GTDB taxonomy): Bacteria > Actinomycetota > Actinomycetes > Mycobacteriales > Micromonosporaceae > Actinoplanes > Actinoplanes aureus. Next base: position 71,087 of record NZ_JADQTO010000008.1, read on the forward strand.
ACTTAGACGAGATGGTGAAGATGAGCGAGACCGAGACCCCGCCGTTCCGCTACACCGCCGCGCTGGCCGGTGAGATCGAGCTGCGCTGGCAGGCCTACTGGGCCGAGAACGGGACGTTCCACGCACCCAACCCGGTCGGCGAGCTGGCCGACCCGACGCACCCCCGGGCCGGTGCGCCGAAGCTGCACGTGCAGGACATGTTCCCGTACCCGTCCGGTGCGGGTCTGCACGTCGGCCACCCGCTGGGCTACATCGGCACCGACAGCTACACCCGCTACAAGCGGATGGCCGGCTTCAACGTGCTGCACCCGATGGGCTTCGACGCGTTCGGCCTGCCGGCCGAGCAGTACGCGGTGCAGACCGGCACCCACCCGGCGACCACCACCGAGGCGAACGTCGAGCGGTACCGGCAGCAGCTGCGCCGGCTGGGCCTGGCCTACGACGAGCGGCGCTCGTTCTCGACCACCGACCCGGAGTACTACCGCTGGACGCAGTGGATCTTCCTGCAGGTCTTCAACTCCTGGTTCGACCCCGAGCAGGGCAAGGCCCGGCCGATCAGCGAGCTGATCGCTTCGTACGAGGCCGGCGAGCGGGGGACGGAATGGGCTGAGCTGACCCCGGTCGAGCGTCGCAAGCTGATCGACGCCCACCGCCTGGCATACATGTCCGAGGCGCCGGTCAACTGGTGCCCCGGGCTGGGCACGGTGCTGGCCAACGAGGAGGTCACGCCGGACGGGCGTAGCGAGCGCGGCAACTTCCCGGTCTTCCAGCGCAGCCTGAAGCAGTGGATGATGCGGATCACCGCGTACGGCGACCGCCTGATCGACGACCTGGACGCGCTGGACTGGCCGGAGCCGGTCAAGCTGATGCAGCGCAACTGGATCGGCCGCTCCCGAGGCGCGCACGTCGACTTCCCGATCGACGGCGGCCACATCCGGGTCTTCACCACCCGCCCGGACACCCTGTTCGGCGCCACCTACATGGTGCTGGCGCCGGAGCACGAGCTGGTCGAATCGGTCGTTCCCGCCGCCTGGCCGGAGGGGACGAAGGACGCGTGGACCGGTGGGCACGCGACCCCGGCCGAGGCCGTCGCGGCCTACCGCGCCGCCGCCGCGGCGAAGACCGAGGAGGAGCGGACCGCCGACGGCAAGGTGAAGACCGGCGTCTTCATCGGCGCTTTCGCGGAGAACCCGGTCAACGGCGTACGCATCCCGGTCTTCATCGCCGACTACGTGCTGGCCGGATACGGCACCGGCGCGATCATGGCGGTGCCCGGGCAGGACGAGCGCGACTGGGCCTTCGCCGAGGTCTTCCAACTGCCGATCATCCGTACGGTCGAAGCGCCCGACGGGTTCCAGGGCGCCTACACGGGTGAGGGACCGGCCATCAACAGTGACTGGCTGGACGGCAAGGGTGTCGCCGAGGCCAAGGCCGCGATGATCGCCTGGCTGGAGGAGAACGGCAAGGGCACCGGCGCCACCACCTACCGGCTGCGGGACTGGCTGTTCAGCCGCCAGCGCTACTGGGGCGAGCCGTTCCCGATCGTCTACGACGAGACCGGCCTGCCGGTCGCGCTGCCCGAGTCGATGCTGCCGGTCGAGCTGCCGGACGTCGACGACTTCTCGCCGCGCACCTTCGACCCGGACGACGCGGACACCGAGCCGGAGACCCCGCTGTCCCGCAAGAAGGACTGGGTGCAGGTCGAGCTGGACCTGGGTGACGGCCTGAAGACCTACACCCGCGAGACCAACACCATGCCGCAGTGGGCCGGCTCCTGCTGGTACGAGCTGCGCTACCTGGACCCGCACAACGACAAGGTGCTGGTCGACCCGGAGAACGAGGCCTACTGGATGGGCCCGCGCACGCCGGGCGACCCGGGTGGCGTCGACCTGTACGTCGGCGGTGTCGAGCACGCCGTGCTGCACCTGCTGTACGCCCGCTTCTGGCACAAGGTGCTGTACGACCTGGGCCACGTCTCGTCGTTCGAGCCGTTCAAGCGGCTGTTCAACCAGGGCTACATCCAGGCGTACGCGTACCAGGACGACCGCGGCTTCTACGTGCCGGCCGAGGAGGTCGTGGAGCGCGAAGGCGGGTACTTCTACGGCGACCAGCGGGTGACCCGCAGCTACGGCAAGATGGGCAAGTCGCTGAAGAACATCGTCACCCCCGACGAGATGTGCGACCAGTACGGCGCCGACACGTTCCGGGTGTACGAGATGGCGATGGGCCCGCTGGACGTGTCCCGCCCCTGGGAGACCCGCGCGGTCGTCGGCTCGCAGCGCTTCCTGCAGCGGGCCTGGCGTCTGGTGATCGAGGAGGAGACCGGCGCGGTCCGGGTCACCGACGAGCCGCTGGACCCGAAGACCCGCAAGGTGCTGCACCGGGTCATCGCCGGTGTCCGCGAGGACATGGACGAGCTGCGGTTCAACACCGCGATCGCGAAGCTGATCGAGCTGACCAACGCGCTGACCCCGCTGCCGGTGGTGTCGCGCGAGGCGGTCGTGCCGCTGGTGCTGATGATGGCCCCGTTCGCGCCGCACCTGGCCGAAGAGCTGTGGGGCAAGCTGGGCAACGAGGGCACGCTGGCGTACGCGGACTTCCCGGTCGCCGACCCGGCCCAGCTGGTCGCCGACGCGATCACGTACCCGGTGCAGGTCAACGGCAAGGTCCGCGGCCGGGTCGAGGTCGCGCCGGACACCCCGGAGGCCGAGGTACGCGAGGCCGCGCTGGCCGCCGTGGCCGAGGCGCTGGTGGGTCGCGAGCCCAAGAAGGTCATCGTGGTCGCCGGCCGGCTGGTCAGCGTGGTCGTCTGAGGTCGCGCACCGGGCCCGCCATGTGGCAACGTGGCGGGCCATGTCCTTCGACCTGACCGCGACCGAGTACCTGATCCGGGCGGATCTCCTCGCCCCGGGTCTGGTGGAGGGTCTCTACCTCCAGGGATCGATCGCGCTCGGCGACTACCGGCACGGCGTCAGCGACATCGACTTCGTGGCGGTGACCGAGGATCCGGCGGACCCGGGTCTGGTCCAGGAGATCCACCGGCGGATGCCGCGCCGCCCGTACTTCGACGGCCTCTACGTCACCTGGGACGACCTGCGCGCCGACCCCGCCTCCCTGGCACCCGGTCCGGCCGTCCACGAGGGCCGGGTCCTGCCGTCCTCGGACTTCGAGCGGAACCTGGTGACCTGGCACGTGCTGGCCCAGGGCGGTGTCGCGATACGCGGACCGCAGCGGCCGGAGATCTTCACCGACTGGCCGGCGCTGGCCGCGTCGACCCGGGCGAACCTGGAGTCGTACTGGCGGCCATGGGCCCGCCGGCTCCGCCGGCACCCGATGAGTCTCGGCTCGTGGGCGGTGTCCTGGGGCGTGCTCGGCGTCTCCCGGCTCCGGCACACCCTGGTGACCGAGCGGGTGACCGCCAAGACCGAGGCCGGCCGGTACGCACTGCGCAGCTATCCCGGCTGGGAACGGATCATCGAGGAGGCGCTGCGCATCCGGTGCGGCGGCCCGGCCCGCTACCGCGATCCGTTCCGCCGCCGCGCCGACCTGCTGGCCTACCTGGAGTTCGCCCTCGACCCGGACCGCCCGCCGGACGCGGATCTGCTTCGATGAGCCGGTGCTCTCCGAACGCGCCCTGAACCGGGCCACCCTCGCCCGGCAGTTGCTGCTGGAACGCGTGCCCGTGACGGTGCCCGAGGCGTTGCGGCGGCTGATCGGGTTGCAGGCCCAGGCGCCGGCCTCGCCCTGGCTGGCGCTCTGGAACCGGGTGGCGGGCTTCGATCCGGCCGCCCTCGACGCCGCCTTCGCGACGGGTGAGGTCGTGAAGGCCACGCTCATGCGGATCACCCTGCACGCCGTGCACCGCGAGGACTACCCGGTCCTGCACAACGCCGTGCTCCGCATCCTGCGCGCGGCCCGCCTGGGCGATGACCGGTTCGTCCGCAGCGGGCTGACCATCGCCGAGGTCGACGAGTTCCTGCCGGAGCTGATCGCGTTCGCGGACCGGCCGCGTACCGTGCCGGAGATCGAGAAGCTGCTCGCCGAGCGGTTCGGCGGTGACCGCCCGGGCCTCTGGTGGGCGCTGCGGACCTTCGCGCCGCTGCACCACGTGCCCACCGGCGGACCGTGGTCCTTCGGCGGCCGCTCGTTCGTCGCCGCCCCGGCCGGCCTGCCGTTCGAGGCGCGCGACGCGTCCACTCGTGAACTCGTCCGGCGGTACCTCGCGGCCTTCGGCCCGGCCACCGTCGCCGACATGGGTCAGTTCACCCTGCTGCCCCGGACGGTCCTGCGCGACGCGGTGCGCGCGCTGGGCGATGAGCTCACCCACCTGCCCGGCGGGAAACTGTACGACCTGCCGGGCGCCCCGATCCCGTCCGAGGACGTCCCGGCACCGGCGAGGCTGCTGCCGATGTGGGACAACGTGCTCCTCGCGTACGCCGACCGGACCCGGCTGATCCCGCCGGAGTACCGCAAGGTGTGCATCCGGATGAACGGCGACGTGCTGCCCACCGTGCTGGTCGACGGCTATGTCGCCGGTGTCTGGCGGGCGGCGCCGGACGGGATCGAGGTCACCGCTTTCCGCCCGTTGACGGCCGCGGCCTGGGACGAGCTGACCGCCGAGGCCGCCGCGCTCACCGCTCTGCTGGCTGATCGTGATCCGCTGGTCTACGCCCGCTACGGCCACTGGTGGGACAAGCCGCTCCCGGCGGCGGAAACCCGCGTGCTTCCCGGCTGACGGGTGAAGCGCGACGCCGTGCCCGGTCCCGGCGGCCGCGTCGCCGGCCGGATCGGTCGCCCGGATCGCGCGGGAGCGGCGGGACTGTGGTCGACGCGTACGAACAAAGAAGCCGGCGGCCGATAGTGGCCGCCGGCTTCGTGCGGGTTTGTCAGGCCATCGCCATGGCCGCGTCGCGGCGGGAGGTGTAGCGCCAGCGCAGGACGATGCCGGTGCTGAGAGCGAAGCCGATCGCCGCGGGGGCGAGGGTCGCGGCGTTCATCTCGCCGGGGGCGGCCACCGCCGCGCCGATCACCGCGTAGGTGACGGTGGACGGGATCGCGGCGATCGTGGTGCCGAGCAGGTAGCGCTTGCGGCAGACGCTTGTGGTGCCGTAGGCGTAGCCGACCAGCCCGAACGGGGCGAGCGGCAGGAAGCGGACCAGCAGCACCGCGGCGAGACCGCGGCGGTTCAGCCAGCCGTCGAGCCGGGCCAGACGGCTGCCGGCCCGGGCCTGAAGGGCGCCGCGACCGGCCCACCGGCCGGCGTAGTAGGTGGCGGTCGCCGCGATGATCGCCGCGGCGAGCGCGGCGAGCGCGCCGGTGGCCGCGCCGAGAAGCAGGCCGCAGAGGAGCGTGATCGCGGTACGCGGTACGAGCACCGACAGCAGCAGACCGCCCACCACCGCGACGGCGGCCGGCGCGCCCGGACCGAGGTTGTCCACGTTGGCGCCGATCTCCCGCAGCGGGAGGGTGGCGGCGGCCAGCGCGAGCGCGCCCACCACCGCGCCGAGCGCGCCGAACCGGATGAGACGGCGCTTCCAAGTCGCTGGGGCAGCCTGTGCAACGGCCTGAGGGTCCGCGGAGTCAACGCCCCGCGGGGCGATCAGGATGTCGGTCATGCAGGCATACCGCCCCAACTGTCGGTTTCAGGTCATTGTCACACTGCGCCGGCCGCGGCCAGGCGTTCGCCCCGGAGCCGGTCGGCCCACGAGTCATCCAGAGGCGCAAGCCTATCCGCGCCGGTGGACCAACGCAGTAGCAGATCGGCTATCGCTGGGTTGCGGGCGAGCGCCGGGCCGTGCGAGTAGGTACCGAGGATCTTCCCAGCCCAGGCCCCCTCCGTCTGGCCGTCGTTGCCGACGCCCGCGGTGACGCGGGCCAGCGGTGCGGCGTGCGCGCCGACATGGGTACGCCCACCGTGGTTCTCGAAGCCGGTCAGCGGCGGCAGGCCGAGCCGGGCGTCGACGTCGCCCCGCAGTTCGCCGACCGCCCGGGTGACGCCCCGGTCCGAGGACAGGTCGAGCAGTCCCAGCCCGGCGCACTTCGCTCCCTTAGCGAAGAACGAGTGGCCGAGCAATTGGTAACCGGCGCAGATGGCCAGAACCGACGCGCCCTGGTTGACCGCGCGGTGCAGGCCGCCGTCGGTGATCAGCCGCTGCGACGCGAGCGCCTGCGGGCCGTCCTCGCCGCCGCCGATCAGGTAGATGTCAGCCGTCGACGGCATCTGCTGGTCGGAGCGGACCTCGTATGTCTCCACCGGGATGCCGCGCGCGGCCGCCCGGTGCGCCAGGATCAGCAGGTTGCCCCGGTCGCCGTACGTCGACAGCAGATCGGGGTAGATCCACACGATCCGCAGGGCCTCAGTTGACACGGTCCAACTCCGCTCGGATGTCCTGGAACGCCGTGTAGTTGGCGATCACTTCGAGGCGGCCGGGCGGTACCGACCGCAGCGCCTCGTCGAAACTGAGTACGTGCCGGAACGGCACCTGGTTCACCTGGAGCCGGACGGCCAGGTCGTACGCGCGGTCGCCGGTGATCAGCACCGGGCGGGTGCGCAGGGGTGAGAAGTCGACGTCCCACAGCCACGAGGTGTCCAGCCCGTCGGGGTCCCGGGCGTTGATGGAGAGCAGCGTAGGGGCTTGATCGGCCATGTCGAAGGCCTCCAGCCAGCTGGCCGGGTTCTTGGCCAGCAGCAGCCGGATGTTGCGGCCGTCGCGGTCGACCTGGGCGTACCGGCCGGCGATCGATGTCACCCGGGAGAGGCGGGGGAGTGCCTCGATCGGGCGTACTCCGAACTCGGCGGCGACCGCGAGCGCGGTGGCCGCGTTACCGATGTTGACCCGGCCCGGGAGCTGGAGCTTGACCAGGTGCCAGTCGCCGCGCGGGTCGATCACGCCCTCGTCCTCGACCACCCAGCTCGGGCGCGGCCGGCGCAGCGGGCAGCCGGTGCACCACCACTCGCCCTGGGCGCGCTCGATCGGGTGGCCGCTCTCCGGGCAGACGAACGAGTCGTCGTGCCAGCGCTGGCCGGCGCTGAACCAGGTCACCTGCGGGCTGCCGCTCGCCGCCCAGACCACCATCGGATCGTCGGCGTTCGCCACCACGCGGATCTCGGGGTGGCCGGCGAGCTTGGTCTTCCACAGCTGCGCCATCATCGCCACCTCCTTGGCCCGGTCCAGCTGGTCGCGGGAGAGGTTGAGCAGCGCCACCACCTTGGGCCGGGTGGCGTCGATCACCTGGGCCAGGTAGTGCTCGTCGGTCTCCAGCACGGCGAACGGGGTGTGCCCCTCCTTCGCCAGCGCCGAGGTGTGACCGGTCGGCATGTTCGCGCCGTACGAGTTCGTGGCGACCCGGCCGAGCACGCCGACCGCGGCGGCGGTGAGCCGGGTGGTGGTGGTCTTGCCGTTCGTACCGGAGACCAGCGCCACGGCGCGGCCGGACGAGAGGTGGGCCAGCAGGTCAGGGTCGATCTTGAGGCCGATCCAGCCGCCGATCACCGAGCCGTCGCCGCGTCCCGCGGCCCTGGAGAGCGCCGCCGCGGTCTTCGACACGGAGGTCGCGACCTTGGCGATGAGAGGCATCTTCCCGTCCGTCACGCCAGCGAGGGTACCGGACGCGATTGTTACCGCGAGTTGCCAGACCATCAAGATCATCGCACGCCGGTGTTATACCCGGTCCAGACGTTTCCGGCGAATTCCCGGGTTGGCGGCGCACTTTTTCTGTGTTCTGGTTCACCCGTAACCTTCGACGCAGCGTGTTTCCGTGATCGCGTTAAGTCATGGCATTTGTCTCGTGGAGATAACAAACTGGACAGGGGCCAGTGTGCCAATTACATAGAGTGATTGTGCCCACGCCGACGATCAAGACGGAATTCAGGTAGCAAGGTTGCGCCGGCAGCAACCGCTCGCCGGTCGCGCCGAACCGGTTCACGCCGAGCCCTGCCCCGGACTGGACGACGCGACCATCGAAGTACCGCAGGACATAGCAGGCATCAGGGGGCAGGGACGGGGGACCCATAATCGGTCCGTCCCGCGCCGCGCAGTCAGCGGCGCACCCGGGACGACCTCGGGGTGAAGCCGCTTCGGCGGCCGGGCAACCTTCCCGCCCGAACCCGACAGCTAACCTCGCAGGCGTGCCGGAGGGAATTCTCTACCGTGCACGAACACAGTTCGCGCCGGGGCCGTCGCATGTCCGTCGGTACCGGCACTGTCGCACTGTCTCTGGGTCTCTGTCTTTGCGCCGGCCAGCTCGTGGCCGCGTCGCCGGCGGTGGCTTCCTCGGCCACCACCGTGGCCCCGGTCGCCGCTACCTCGTCGGCAGCGAAGGTCAAGCCCAAGTTGAGCACCTCGCTCAACACCCGGAGCCTCTCCAAGGGTTCCACCCTCAAGGTCACCGCCAAGGTGATCAACCCGCGCACGGGTAAGGTCGCCAAGGGCACCGTGCGGCTCCAGCTCTGGAAGAACGGAGCATGGCAGACCTGGGACAAGGCCACCGTCAAGAGCGGTGCGGTCACCCTCACCGCGAAGCCCACCAGGGCCGTGACCATCCGGACGTACTTCAGCGGCACCGGGTACGCCCCGGTCTCCACGAAGAAGGTCAAGGTCTCGATCCGGGCCGGCGGCGCCGCGATCCTCGCGGAGGCCAGGAAGCACACCGGGGCGCTGTACCTGTTCGGTGCGGCGGGCCCCAAGCGTTTCGACTGCTCCGGCTTCACCAAGTACGTCTACAAGAAGGCGGCCGGCAAGACGCTGCCGCACAAGGCGAACTCGCAGCAGAAGTACGGCAAGTCGGTCTCCAAGGGCAGCAAGCAGATCGGTGACCTGATCGTCTTCCGCAAGGGCTCGTACGGTTACCACGCCGGTATCTACGCCGGCAACGGCTACATCTACGACTCGCCGCACAGCGGTGCCCGGGTCGGCAAGCACAAGATGTGGAGCAGCAACTACGTCGTGCGGCGTCTCGTCGCCTGACACGCCTGCGCGGTGTGGTGGCACCGTGCGGACAACGACGCAGTAAGTGACGCAGTAAGTAAGGTATAGAAGCACGCCCGTGGGGCGTGGCCCGGTTCGGGTCACGCCCCACGGGCGTTTCTGCGCACCGGCTCTCCACTTTCCTCCACGGAGCGCGCCGGACCGCCCCCGACCGCGGTGTTTTCCGCTGTGCTGTGCTCCATGTCGGAAACCAGACCCGGTTGATCATGGCCGCGCCCTCCACCGCGCTCCACCGCCTTTGAACTGGGATTTCGTCCGCGAAAACGACTCGCGAGCGAGCTCATTCGGGTTGCAGGTGGAGGGATGTGGAGTAAAGTGGGGCGCAGTGGCAGGACCGAGGAACTTCAACCGAAGCCTGCCGGCCCGAGTTGACAGGCGGACCGACTCCACCGCGAAGGAGCGGACGCCACGGCAAGGGGGAAGGGCCGATGTTCCTCGGCACGCACACCCCTCGCCTGGACGAGAAGGGCCGGCTGATCCTTCCGGCGAAGTTCCGTGATGAGCTGGCGGGAGGTGTCGTGATCACGAAAGGCCAGGAACGCTGTCTTTACGTGTTCCCGATGCCGGAGTTCCAGCGCCTCGCGGGTCAGCTGCGAGAGGCGCCGGTGACGAACAAGGCCGCCCGGGCGTACAGCCGGGTGTTCTTCGCCAGCGCGCACGACGAGGTGCCCGACAAGCAGGGCCGGGTGACCATCCCGGCGCACTTGCGGGAGTACGCGAGCCTCGGGCGCGACCTCGTGGTGATCGGAGCCAGCACCCGGGTCGAGATCTGGGACAAGCAGTCCTGGGACGACTACCTCTCGGCGAGCGAGGAAGAGTTCGCCGACATCGAGGAGGGGGTGCTGCCCGGCGGACTGTAAGGCGTGGCACTCGGTTGGGCTGCTGGACGACCGGCCCGGACGCCACTGCCGCCGTACTGCGAGATCTCCAGCCGCTCCCGCTCCTGGCGCCTCTTCCCCGGCGCCAGGCGCGTGTCCGGGGCCGGATGAAACCGGCACGGGACATGAGCGGATGGGGATCTGGCGGTACGGATGGGCGACCGGGCCGGATCGGCAGGCAAGTGAACAACCGGGTGTGACGCGAGCGGGTAAGGCAATGGGGGTCGACATGGGGGAGCCACGAGGCACGCATGTGCCGGTGCTGCTCGAGCGATGCCTCGAGCTACTCGCTCCCGCGTGTGAGCTGCCGGGCGCCGTGCACGTCGACTTCACGCTGGGTCTCGGCGGGCACGCCGAGGCGGTGCTCGAGCGCCATCCGGACGTCGTCCTGATCGGACTGGACCGCGACACCGAGGCACTCGCTCACGCGGGGCACCGGCTGGAGCGTTTCGCCGGGCGTACGCACCTGGTCCACGCCGTGTACGACGAGCTGCCCCGGGTCCTCGGCGAGCTGGGCATCCCGGCGATCCACAGCGGACTGTTCGACCTCGGGGTCTCCTCGCTCCAGCTGGACGAGGCGGATCGCGGGTTCGCGTACGCGCAGGACGCCCCGCTCGACATGCGGATGGACCAGTCCCGGGGGATGACCGCCGAGGAGGTCGTCAACACGTACGAGCCGGGCGCTCTGGTGCGGGTGCTCCGGCAGTACGGCGAGGAGAAGTTCGCGCCCCGGATCGTCTCGGCGATCGTGCGGGAGCGGGCGAAGGCTCGGATCACGTCCACGGCCCGGCTCGCCGAGCTGGTGAAGGACGCGATCCCGGCCGCCGCGCGCCGAACGGGTGGAAATCCCGCGAAACGGACCTTTCAAGCACTACGCATTGAGGTGAACGGCGAGCTCGAGGTTCTTGAGCGAGCGGTTCCGCATGCTTTGGACGCGTTGGCGCCCAAGGGGCGTCTTGTGGTGATGAGCTATCAATCACTGGAGGACAGGATCGTCAAGCGCGCTCTCACCGCGAGGTCGCGCAGCACCGGGCCGATCGACCTGCCGGTCGAGCTTCCCGGTACCGGTCCGACGCTGCGGCTGCTGACCCGGGGGTCCGAGCCGCCCAGCGAGGCAGAGGTGGCGGCGAACCCGAGGGCGGCCTCGGTGAAGCTGCGAGCGGTGGAACGGATCGACGAGCAGGAGCAGGGACGCGAGTACAACCGGGCACCCGGGGCCGACCGCGAACGGCCCCGGATGGCGGCGTCTTCCGGCAGCGGTGAACCGAGGCCTGGCGGACGAGAAGAGCCCGGGGAGAGAACGCACGGGGGACAAGGGCGGTTACGCCCGGGGGCGAACAACAAGGGGGAGGGACGAGCATGAGCGAGCGGAACGACGCGCCGCGGTCGGGGGGCCGGGCGGCGCAGTCGCGTACCACGACGGGACGACGTGGTAACGGGGACAGCCGCGATGCCACGACCCGGGGAACTGGCGTCCGGGGGGTGCGCCAGTTCTCCGGGCAGTCCGACACGCGCCGTTCCGGGATCCAGGGCGGCAAGGCGACACGCGGTAAGGACAGCCCGGTGGAGGGCACCGCGGCGCTGGCTCTCGAGGTCACCGACATCGAGGTCACCGCGGTCGCTCCGCAGTCCAGCGGCCGGCCGAAGCTGTGGGTGGCCCCGCCGGTGCCGATCCGGGCGCCGCGGGCCACGTTCGCCGCCTCGGTGATCGCCGTCGTGCTGGTCGGTGTGCTCGGCATCCTGCTGATCAACACCAAGACGATGGAGCAGTCCTTCCGCCTGGACGCGCTGCGCCAGGAGAAGGCCGCGCTCGACAAGCAGCAGCAGGGGCTCGAGCAGCAGCTCATCCAGGCGTCCAACCCGGGCAACCTGCAGGCCGCGGCACGCCGGCTGGGCCTGGTGCCGGCCGACGCGCCGGCCATGATCCGGCTGCCGGACGGGAAGATCATCCGTACCCCCACGCCCGGGCGTGGCCAGGTCTCGGTGACCGCACAGGACCAGCTGAACAAAGCCGGTACGCCGTCCACGGGCGCCGGGCGGTAGGCCGCCGTGGCGCCGCGAGCAGACGACGAGGAACCGCGCCGGGGTACATCACCCCGGCGCGGTTCGTCGCGTGACGTTCCGACCCCGGACGAGCGCGAGGAGAGCACGGGCCGGCGGGGGCGCTCCAGCATCGGGGACGCGCGTGCCTACACGCCGCGCGGGCGTACCGTGGCCGAGCGCGGGCGCCTGCCGCGGTCCGGGCGCACCACCGACCCGTTCCGGCCGGCGTTGCAGGTGCTCGACGGCGGTGAGACGGGGCAGCGGTCCCGCGGGCGCAACGGCCGGCCCACCGAGGAGCGGCCGGAGAAGCCCGAGGAGCGGCCGGCGAAGACCACCGAGCGGCCGGCCAAGGCTGCCGAGCGGAAACAGCCGGAGCGCGGGCGCCCGGCCACCGCCGGTGCCGACCGGCGTGCCTCGGACCGTGCGGGTGCGGGCGCTGGGCGTACCAAAAAGGACGTCGGGGAGCGCAACCAACCGCCGCGCCGGCCGCGTCCGGTGCCGGCCGCGCCACCGAAGCTTGCCAACAGCACCCGCCGTCTGCGGCTGGGGACCGTGCTGGCGCTGTCGTTGTTCGTGGCGATCGGCGTGCGGCTGGTGGTGTTGCAGGTGGCCACCTCGCCGGCCGAGGCGAGCCGCCTGCTGGAGTTGCGGGCCAAGCGTCTGACCACGGTGGAGTTGCCGGCGCCGCGCGGCAGCATCCTGGACCGGTCCGGCGCGGTCCTAGCGCACAGCGTCGAGGCCCGGTACGTGTACGCCGACCCCGAGAACCCCAAGCTGCAGAAGAACATCGCGGGGACCGCGGCGAAGCTGTCCCCGCTGCTGGCCGTGTCGCGGTCCGAGCTGATGGCCGACATGCAGCGCAAGAAGGTGCTCGGCGGGTGGACGCAGTTCCGCTATCTGGCCCGTGGTGTGGACGTGGCGGTCGCCGACCGGATCGACGCGATGAAGCTGGACGGCATCTACACGCACAGCGATGAGCGGCGTGACGTGCCGGGCCGGGATCTCGCGGCGAACCTGATCGGCTTCACCGGTGACGACCACCATGGTCTGGAGGGGCTGGAGGCGCGCTACGACGACCTGCTGCACGGCACCGACGGCCGATGGGTGTTCGAGATCGGCAAGGGCAACCTGAGCGCGCCGATCCCGGGTGGGTACAACCGGAACACCGCCGCCGAGCCGGGCAACTCGCTGCAGCTGACCATCGACCGGGAGCTGCAGTTCCGGGTGCAGGAGATCCTCGCCGTCGAGGCCGAGAAGCGCGATGCCACGGTGGCCGGTGCGGTGGTGCTGGACGCGAAGACCGGTGAGGTGCTGGCCCAGGCCAGTTATCCGCCGTACAACGCGGCGAAGCCGCAGGCGTACGAGCCGGAGCAGCGGGCCGACGTGCCGACCAGTGTGGTCACCGACCCGGGATCGACGCACAAGGCGTTCATCTTCGGCGCCGCGCTTCAGGAGGGTCTGATCACGCCCGAGTCGACGCTGAAGATCGGGCCGGCGATCGAGCGCGGCGGCGAGCGGTTCGAGGACACCCACGAGATGCCCAAGAACACCGAGATGACCATGCCCGGGCTGCTCGCCTACTCCTCCAACGTCGGCACGATCCTGATCGGGGAGATGCTCGGCAAGGAGAAGATCTACGAGTATCAGCAGAAGTTCGGGCTCGGCAAGGCGACCGGTGTCGGCGTGCCGGGCGAGGCCGAGGGGCAGCTGCTGAAGCCGGAGGACTGGAGTGGCTCGGCGGTCGGGTCGGTGCCGGTCGGGCACAGCGTCTCGGCCACGCTGATGCAGATGGCGGCCGGCTACGGCGCGATCGCCAACAACGGCACCTGGATCCAGCCGCACCTGGTCAAGGCGACCATCTCCGGTGAGGACGGCAAGGTCTCCGCGGCCCCGCCGCCGCAGACTCGCAAGGTGCTCGACCCGGGGGTCGCCGCCGAACTGCGGACGATGATGGAGGCCGTGGTGGATGTGAAGGGCGGCACGGGTAAGGCGGCGGCGGTGACCGACTACCGGGTGGCGGGCAAGACCGGTACCGGCAACATGCTCATCGACGGGCAGTACACCAGCCACAACGCCAGCTCGTTCGTCGGCATGGCACCGGCCGACGACCCGCGGTACGTGATCGCGGTGTCGATGGACGTCTCCTCGGGCGGCGGCGGTGACGTGGCCGCGCCGGCGTTCAGCCAGATGATGTCCTACGCCTTGCTCCACTACCGTGTGCCACCGTCCGGGACCAAGCCACCCAAGTTCAAGATCCATCCATGAGGTCCGGCCGCATGGCGTTGACAGGAACCTGTGCGGCACGGGGTAGGGTCTGACGCCGTGTCCGGCATTCCACGACCCGAGACCGTCGCGCCGTACCGGTTGCAGCAGCTTGCCGAGCTGCTCCCGGCGGCGCTGGCGGGCGGTGACGCTGAGGTCACCGGGGTCACTCACAGTAGTGGATCGGTTCGTCCCGGCGATCTTTACGCCGCCCTGCCCGGTGCGAACCGGCACGGTGCGGAGTTCATCGCCGATGCCGCCCGGTCGGGCGCGGTGGCCGTGTTGACCAACCCGGCCGGCCGGGACGCCGCGCTCGCCGCCGGGCTGCCGGTGCTGGTCGCCGACGATCCGCGGGCGGTGCTCGGCGCCGCCGCCGCGGCGATCTACGGCGACCCGTCGCGGCGGCTCACGATGATCGGCGTGACCGGCACGGCCGGCAAGACGTCGACGTCGTACCTGGTGGAGGCCGGGTTGCGGGCCGCCGGCCTGGTGACCGGCCTGGTCGGCACGGTGGAGACCCGGATCGGCGACCTGGTGGTGAAGAGCGTCCGGACCACCCCGGAGGCCACCGACCTGCAGGCGATCCTGGCCGCCGGCCTGCAGCGCGGAGTGCGGGCCGTGGTCATGGAGGTCTCCAGCCACGCGCTGGTGATGGGGCGCGCCGACGGGATCCGCTTCGCGGCCGGCGGCTACACCAACTTCGGCCAGGACCACCTGGACTTCCACCCCACGTCGGAGGAGTACTTCGCCGCCAAGGCGCGGCTCTTCGACGGCCGGTCCGCGGTCGAGGTGCTCAACTACGACGATCCAGCGGTGATGCGCCTTTGCCGCGATAAAACGGTTACGTTCTCGGCGGCCGGTGATCCGTCGGCCACCTGGCGAGCCTCCGACATCTCGCCGTCCGCGTTCGGTCAGCGGTTCCTCGCACACGGCCCGGACGGTCTCGTGGTGGAGACCGGTGTGGCACTGCCCGGTCTGCACAACGTGGCGAACGCGCTGCTCGCGCTCGCGCTGCTGGTCGCGGTGGGCGTCGACCCGGCGGTCGCCGGCCGGGGCATCGCCGACTGCCGCGGCGTGCCCGGCCGGCTGGAGCAGGTGCTGGTCCCGGGTGACGTCCTCGGCGTGGTCGACTACGCCCACAAGCCCAACGCGATCGTGGCCGCGCTGGCCGCGCTCCGCGAGCTCGCGAACGCGCGCGGCGGGCGGCTGATCTGCGTCATCGGCGCCGGCGGCGACCGGGACAAGGGCAAGAGGCCGCTGATGGGCGCGGCCGCCGCGCAGGGCGCCGACTTGGTGATCATCACGGATGACAACCCCAGGACCGAAGACCCGGCGATCGTACGCGCTGCCGTGCGCTCCGGAGCGGAAGAGGCGGCCACGGCCTCCAAGATCGCGGAAGTGGCCGGGCGGCGGGCCGCGATCGACGAAGCGGTCCGGATGGCCGTGGCCGGCGACGTGATCGCGGTGCTGGGCAAGGGCAACGAACAGGGCCAGGAGGTGAACGGCGAGGTGCTGCCGTTCGACGACCGGATCGAGCTGGCCGCCGCGTTGGAGGGCCGACCGTGATTCCCATGACTTTGGCCGAGATCGCCGAGATCACCGGTGGCCGCCTGGTCAACGCCACCTCGTCGGTGACCGTGACCGGGACCGTCGAGTACGACTCCCGCAAGATCGGCCCGGGTGGGCTGTTCGTGGCCTTCGCCGGCGAGAAGGTGGACGGCCACGACTTCGCCGGCACCGCGATCGCGGCCGGCGCGGCGGGCATCCTCGGCTCCCGGGACACCGGCGTGCCCGGCGTGCTGGTCGACGACCCCCTCGCCGCGCTGGCCGCCCTGGCCCGGGTGGTGGTGTCCCGGCTCGACAAGCTGACCGTGGTCGGGCTGACCGGCTCCTCCGGCAAGACCACGACCAAGGACTACATCGGGCAGCTGCTCGCGCGGCTCGGGCCCACCGTGGCGCCGGCCGGGTCGCTCAACAACGAGCTGGGTTTTCCGTACACGGTGCTCCAGGCGACCACCGACACCCGGTTCCTGGTGCTGGAGATGGGTGCCCGGGGGATCGGGCACATCCGGTACCTGACCGAGATCGCCCGTCCGCGGATCGGCGTGGTGCTGAACGTCGGCGCGGCACACATCGGCGAGTTCGGCTCGGTCGAGGGGACCGCCCTCGCGAAGGGTGAGCTGGTCGAGGCACTGCCGTCGTCCGGTGTGGCGATCCTGAACGCGGACGATCCGCTGGTGTCGGCGATGGCTTCCCGCACCTCGGCCCAGGTCGTCCCGGTCGGTGAGGCCGCGTCAGCCGTGGTCCGTGCCGTCGACGTGACGGTGGACTCGGCGGGCCGCGCCGGCTACACGATCGTCTTCGACGGTGAGAGCGGCAAGGTTCAGCTCTCCGTCGCCGGGCGGCACCAGGTGGGGAACACCCTGGCCGCCGCGGCCGTCGCGATGGCCGCCGGCATGGACCTGGACGAGCTGGCCGCCGCGCTCGGCGAGGTCGGGATCGTGTCCGGCCGCCGGATGGACGTCTTCGACCGGCCGGACGGGGTGACGGTCATCGACGACTCGTACAACGCCAACCCGTCGTCCACCGCGGCCGCGTTGCGCGCGCTGGCCGCCATGGGTGAGGGACGGCGTACCACCGCCGTGCTCGGCTACATGGCCGAGCTCGGCGAGCACGAGATTTCCGGGCACGCCGAGGTGGGGCGGCTCGCCGCCGAGCTCGGTGTGGACCGGCTGATCGTGGTGGCCGGCAACGCCCGGCCGATCCTGGACGGTGCCGCCGGCCTCACGGGGTGGCCGGGTACGGCGTACTTCGCCACCGACCAGGCGGCCGCGATCGAGATCTTGCAGCAGGACCTGCGCGCCGACGACGTCGTGCTGGTGAAGGGTTCCCGGTACCGCACATGGGACGTCGCTGACTGGCTGCGGCGCTCCGAGGAGGTTCAGCCCACGTGAGGGCAGTAATCGTCGCGGCCGCGGTCGCCTTTCTCATCTCGCTGTTCGGCACCCCGCTCGCCATCCGGGTCTTCTCGGCCCTGAAGGCGGGACAGCCGATCCGCACCATCGGCCCGGCCACCCACATGGGCAAGAAGGGCACCCCGACGATGGGCGGCGTGGCGTTCATCATCGCCACCGTCTTCGCGTACGTCGCCGGTCACCTGGCGCTGACCACCCTGCCGGACCGGCAGATCGCCCAGGAGAAGCCGACCATGACCGCCCTGGTCCTGCTCGGCATCTTCGTCTTCTGCGGCGCGGTCGGCTTCCTCGACGACTTCCTGAAGGTCCGCAAGCGCAACTCGGACGGCCTCAGCGCCAAGGGCAAACTGCTCGGTCAGCTGATCATCGGCACCGGGTTCGGCATCGCCGCGCTCTACTTCCCGAGCACCAACGGCCAGACCGTGGCCAGCGAGCGGATCTCGTTCATCCGGGACGTGAGCTGGCTGGACGTCGGCAAGGTCGGCTCGGTCATGGTCTTCGTCTTCGTCATCATGGCGATGTCCAACGGCGTGAACCTCACCGACGGCCTGGACGGCCTCGCCACCGGCGCCTCGATCCTGGTGCTGGGGGCGTACTCGCTCATCGGCTTCTGGCAGTACCGGCACTGGTGTGGTGACGACGACTACGTGGGCGAGGCGGGCTCGCTCACGGCGCAGCACTGTTACGAGGTCCGAGATCCACTTGAGATCGCGATGATCGCGGCGGCAGCGGCCGCGGCCTGTGTCGGCTTCCTCTGGTGGAACACCAATCCGGCCCGGATCTTCATGGGTGACACCGGCGCGCTGGCACTGGGCGGTCTGATCGGCGGTCTGGCGGTGGCCACCCGGACCACCCTGCTCTCGGTCATCATCGGCGGCCTCTTCGTGATCATCACGATGTCCGTGGTCATCCAGATCATCTCGTTCAAGACCACCGGTAAACGGGTGTTCCGGATGTCCCCGCTCCAGCACCACTTCGAGCTGGCCGGCTGGAGTGAGGTCAACATCGTGGTCCGGTTCTGGATCATCGCGGGCATCTGCGCCGCCATCGGTCTGGGCCTGTTCTACAGCGAACACCTGGCGGTCATGGGATAGATCTCGCGCGACACGCCATCGGCGTGACGGCTCCCGATGTGGACACCGGACGATGATGAGGGAATGGCGGACGACCGTACCCAAATGGCCCGCCCGTCGCTGAGCCGGCAGCTGCTGCCCGCGGTGCACGGGCTGCTGGCGCGACCCCTGTCCTCGTACTACCTGCTGATCGCCTGCTCGGGACTGCTGCTGCTGATCGGGCTCACCATGGTGTTCTCGGCGACCAGCGTGATCGCGTACGCGGAGGACGGTGACGCCTTCTCGGCGCTCAGCAGCCAGGCCGTGTACGCCCTCCTCGGCCTCGTCGCCTTCTGGGTCTGCCAGCGGCTGCCCGCACTCACCCTGCGCACCCTCGGGAAGTTCATCCTGGGCGCGGCGATCGTCCTGCTCGTGATCCTGGCGGCGCTCAACGCCCTGGCCTCCGCGGGGATCGCCAAGAACGGGATCGGGCCCATCGAGGCGGATCTGAACTGGCTTCTGCTCGGGCCGATCAGCATGCAGCCGGGTGAGTTCGCCAAGGTCGGCATGGTGCTCTGGGGTGCCGACGTGATCGCCCGCAAGGGCCGTGCGCTGGGGCACTGGCGGGAACTGGCGATGCCGCTCTTCCCGGTGGTCGGGCTGCTCTTCGTCCTGGTCGGCTACAACGACCTGGGCACCATGCTGGTGCTGCTGGCCCTGATCGTCGGCCTGCTCTGGGCCGCCGGCGTACGGATGCGGTTCTTCGCGGCCCTCGGCGTGCTCGGCCTGGCCGGCATCAGCCTGCTGATCGCCGCGGCGTCGCGGGGCGCCGGTTCGGGTGTCCAGGGCGCCTCGAACTACCGCGTCGAGCGGCTCACCAGCTTCCTCACCCCGCTCGAGAAGTGCGACATCAACGGCATCTGCTACCAGATGGTCCAGGGCCGTTCGGCGATCTTCGAGGGCGGCTGGTTCGGGGTCGGGCTCGGCAAGGGCGCCCTCAAGTGGGGCTGGGTGCCCGAGGCCGACAACGACTTCATCTTCGCGATCGTCGCCGAGGAGCTCGGCGTGGTCGGCTGCACGGTGGTCCTGGCCCTGCTCTCGGTGCTGGCCTACACCGGTTTCCGGATCGCCCGCCGGTCCCGTGACCCGTTCCGCCGCCTGGCCGCCTCGGCGATCACCACGTGGCTGGTCGCCCAGGCCGTCATCAACATGGGCGGGGTGGTCGGCCTGCTGCCCATCACCGGCCTTCCGCTACCGTTCATCTCCGCCGGTGGCAGTGCCCTCGTCGTGACGCTGGCGGCGATCGGCATGCTCGCCTCGTTCGCCCGGGCGGAGCCCGACGCGGCGCGAGCCCTGAACGCCCGTCCGACTCCGAGATGGGTGCGACTAGTCTGGGCCCCGCTGCCGCCGGTCCCCCCACCGCGGCGGCCGGGGAAGCCGCGTACGCCCGCGCAGAAGCCGGGCAGTGACGCGACACCCGCAGGTTCGGGGACCGGGAGGAGACGGTGATGGGCTCGCTGCGGTCGGTCGTGCTCGCTGGAGGAGGCACGGGCGGTCACATCTACCCACTGCTCGCCTTCGCCGACGCCCTTCGGCGCCACTTCCCGGACATCCGGATCACCACGCTGGGCAGCCCCAAGGGCATGGAGAACGAGCTCATCCCGGCGGCCGGTTACGACCTGCGGGTCATCCCGGCGTTCCAGCTGCCCCGGACGCTGAACATGGACCTGCTGCGTACCCCGGACCGGATGTACCGGTCGGCGGCCGCGGCCGGCGAGATCATCGACGAGGTGCGGGCCGAGGTCGTGGTCGGCTTCGGTGGGTACGTCTCGGTGCCGGCCTACCTGGCGGCGTGGCGGCGCGAGCTGCCGATCGTGATCCACGAGGTGAACGTTCCGCCGGGCGTCGCGAACCGGATGGGCATGAAGTTCACCAAGCGGATCGCCGTCGGCTTCCCGCACCAGCTGGAGCAGGCCGAGTCGCTGCGCAACGCCCGGCTGGTCGGCGTGCCGCTGCGGACCGGGATCACCTATATGGACCGGCCCGCGCTGCGCCCGCAGGCGCTCTACCACTTCGGCCTGCGCCCCGACCTGCCGGTGCTCTTCGTCTCCGGCGGCTCGTCCGGCGCACGGACCATCAACCTGGCGGTCGCCTCGGCGGCCAAGCGGCTGGCCCACGCCGGCATCCAGGTGCTGCACGTCCAGGGCGGGCGCAACGACCCGTTCGAGGTGCCGAAGGACCTGCCGGTCCCCTACGTCGTCGTGCCCTACCTGTCGGACATGCAGCTCGGTTACGCTGCCGCCGACCTGATGCTGTGCCGGGGCGGTGCGATCACCGTCGCCGAGACCACCGCGCTCGGCATGCCGGCCGTCTACGTGCCGTACCCCTTCAGCAACCAGGAGCAGCGGCGCAACGCGCTGCCGGTGGTGGAGGCGGGTGGTGGCCTGCTGGTCGACAACAGCGAGCTGACCCCGGACTGGATCGAACGCAACATCATCCCGCTGGCACGGGACCGGCAGCGGCTGGCCGTGATGGGCCAGGCCGCCGCCGGGTACGGCCGCCGCGACGGTGACGAGCAGCTGCTGCGCTTCGTGCTCGAAGCGGTGAGCTGATGAGCTTGACTGAGGGAGTGGATCTGTGAACACGGCGGAGCTGACGCCGGCCGGTGAGATGACCGCCGAGGACCTGGGCAGCGTGCACCTGATCGGGATCGGTGGCGTCGGCATGGCCGGTCTCGCCCGGCTCCTGCTGACCCGGGGCGTCCCGGTCTCCGGCAGCGAGCTGCGCGAGTGGCCCGCGCTGGCGGCGCTGCGCGCGCTCGGTGGCACGGTGCACATGTCGCACGTGGCGTCGAACCTGGACGGCGTGGACACGGTGGTCTACTCGACGGCGATCCCGCAGGACCACATCGAGATGGTCGAGGCGCGCCGGCGCGGGCTGCGGGTGCTGCACCGGTCGGAGGCCCTGGCGGCGGCCATGACGAACCGGCGGAGCATCGCGATCGCCGGCACCCACGGCAAGACCACCACGACCTCGATCATGACGGTGATCCTGCAGCACGCCGGGCAGGACCCGTCCTTCGTGATCGGCGGCGAGATCTCCGAGGCCGGTGCGGCGGGGCACCACGGCACCGGGCCGTACTTCGTGGTCGAGGCCGACGAGAGCGACAAGTCGTTCCTGATCTACCGGCCGCACGTCGCGATCATCACGAACATCGAGGGCGATCACCTCAACAACTGGGGCGACCTGGACTCGCTGAAGGCGGGCTTCCAGAGGTTCGGTGAGCTGGCCGACGGGTTCGTGGTGACCTGCGCGGACGGTCCGGGGACCGAGGAGCTGATCGCCGGGCTGAAGGCGGCCGGGAAGACCGTCTACACGTACGGCGAGTCGGCGGACGCGGACCTGCGGATCAGCGACATCGTCTCCTCGGTGAGCGGCGTGCGCTACCGGGCCGAACTGGACGGCGAGTCGCTCGGCGAGCTGAAGCTGGCGCTACCCGGCAAGCACATGGGCCTGAACAGCGCGGCCGCCGTGCTCACCGCGTGCAAGCTGGGCCTGCCGCTGGCGAAAGTGGTCGAGGCACTGGGATCGTTCCCGGGAGTGCGGCGCCGGTTCGAGCGCAAGGGCATCGCCGCGGGCGTGCGGGTGTACGACGAGTACGCGTACCACCCGACCTCGGTGAAGGCGGCCCTGCGCACGCTGCGCGAGGTGGCCGGCGACGGGCGGCTGCTCGTGGTCTTCCAGCCGTACCGGGTGTACCGCACCCGCGACCTCCAGGCCGAGCTCGCCGACGGGCTGGCCGTCGCCGACGAGGTGATCTGCATGGAGGTGTTCGGGCCGGGCGAGACCCGCAGCCCGGGCGAGGGCGGCCGGGCGCTGACCGCGGCGATCGAGCTGCCCGCCGAGCGGAAGGTCTTCGTGCCGGACTGGGAGGACGTGCCGGACGAGGTGGTCCGGCGCAGCCGCCCGGGCGACGTGGTGGTGACCATGGGCGCGCCGCCGATCTCGCTGATGGGTGACGAGCTGCTGTCCGCGCTCGCCGAGGCGGACCACCAGCCGGACCTGGCCCGGTAGACCCGATGCCGGGCGGGGGCACGCGCAACTGGCGGCTGGTACGGGCGGACACGGACGCCGTACCCCCGTCGGCGCGCCGGTTCATGGCGCGCGCCCGGCAGCGGCGCCTGCGTGCCGCACTGCCCTGGCTGGTCGGTTCGGTCGTGCTGCTGGTCGCCGGAGCGCTGGTCTGGGTGGTGTACGGCACCTCGGTGCTCGGTGTGCGGCGGGTCCAGGTGGTCGGCGCCGAACTGCTCACCCAGGACCAGGTACGCGAGGCCGCCGCGGTCCCGGCGGAGCTGCCGCTGGCCCGGGTGGACGTGGACGCGGTCGGTGCCCGGGTACGCGGCCTGCCCGCGGTGGACCGGGTGGTGATCAACCGCAGCTGGCCGTCGACGCTGGTCGTCGAGGTGGTGGAGCGGACCGCGGTGGCGGCGGTGCCGGTGCGGGAGCAGTTCATCCTGATCGACGACGAGGGCGTGCCGTTCCGGGTGGTGGCGAAGCAGCCGCGCGGGTTGCCACTGGCCCGGCTGGGCACGCCGGGGCCGGCGGACGCGAACACCGGATCGGCCCTGACCGTGCTCGGCGCCCTCAGCGACGAGCTCCGGGAGCAGCTGGTGGCGGTGGCCGTGGTGTCCCCGGTGCAGATCCGGCTCGAGCTGCGCAAGGGCCGGGTCGTCATCTGGGGCGACGACACCAAGAGCGACGAGAAGAGCAAGGTCGCGACGGCGCTGCTACGCCAGAAGGGCGACGAGATCGACGTCAGCGCCCCGTCCGTGGTGACCATTCGGTAGCTGTCTGGCCAAACGGACAATAGTGACGAACGTAATATTAGGTTCGAGGTTACGGGTCAGTCGGATACTGGCCACGTAAGCGGACGCGACACGCCGCCCCGGGTCTTTGGCTGCGGCGGCATGTCCGCATACGTTGCGTCGAGAGGTTTGAGTGGTTGACATAACTCTAAACCTCTAGTAGAGGGTGAGGGGTTTCCTCGCCCTCCCTTGTACGGCAGCGGATATCGAAGTGCGGTTCCTGGGTTGGACCCGCAGGGGCCCTCGATATCCGCCAACCCCGGAAGGGAAGGCTGAGCCCGATGACACCTCCGCACAACTACCTTGCGGTCATCAAGGTCGTCGGCATCGGCGGCGGCGGCGTGAACGCTGTGAACCGCATGATCGAGGTTGGGCTCAAAGGCGTCGAGTTCATCGCGATCAACACCGATGCCCAAGCGCTGCTGATGAGCGATGCCGACGTCAAGCTGGACGTCGGCCGGGAACTGACCCGTGGCCTGGGCGCCGGCGCACAGCCCGAGGTCGGCAAGAACGCCGCCGAGGACCACCGGGACGAGATCGAGGAGGTGCTCAAGGGCGCCGACATGGTCTTCGTGACGTGTGGCGAGGGCGGTGGCACCGGCACCGGCGGCGCTCCGGTGGTCGCCAACATCGCCCGCAAGCTGGGCGCGCTCACCATCGGCGTGGTGACCCGGCCGTTCTCGTTCGAGGGCAAGCGCCGGCAGGTGCAGGCCGAGGCCGGCATCGACGAGCTGCGCAATCAGTGCGACACGCTGATCGTGATCCCGAACGACCGGCTGCTCGCCCTCGGCGACCGCGGGATCAGCATGATGGACGCGTTCCGTCAGGCCGACCAGGTGCTGCTCTCCGGCGTTCAGGGCATCACCGACCTGATCACCACGCCGGGTCTGATCAACCTGGACTTCGCCGACGTGAAGAGCGTCATGAGCGGCGCGGGCAGTGCGCTCATGGGCATCGGCAGCGCGCGCGGGGACAACCGCGCCGTCGAGGCGGCCGAGAAGGCGATCTCCAGCCCGCTGCTGGAGCAGAGCATGGACGGCGCGCGCGGCGTGCTGCTCTCCATCGCCGGCGGCTCGGACCTGGGCCTGTTCGAGATCAACGACGCGGCGCAGCTGGTCACCGACGCGGCACACCCGGACGCGAACATCATCTTCGGTGCGGTCATCGACGACGCGCTCGGTGACGAGGTGCGGGTCACGGTGATCGCGGCGGGCTTCGACGGGGGCGCGCCCTCGTACAAGCCGTCCGAGCCGGTCCGGAAGGTGGCGCCGCCCGTGCCCGCCACTACGCAGCAGACGTCGCAGCCGCCGGTCCCGGCGGGCGCCGGCAGCAACCAGTCGGCGGCGAGCACGCCGCCGGCCCCGCGCCGGATGCTCTTCGACGACGTGGACGTGCCGGACTTCCTCAAGAACGGCTCCTGATTTTCTTCGATGGAACGTGACGAGGGGCGGCGGGCCGAGCTCGCCGCCAATCTTCAGCTGGTGCGGGAGCGGATCGCGCGGGCCTGCGAGGCGGCCGGGCGGCCATCGGGATCGGTGACGCTGACCGCGGTGACCAAGACGTACCCGGCGAGCGACGTGTTACTGCTCGCCGGGCTCGGCGTCACCGACGTCGGGGAGAACCGGGACCAGGAGGCGGCCGCCAAGGCGGCCGAGGTTCGCGCCGCCGGCGCGAACCTTCGCTGGCATTTCGTCGGCCGGTTGCAGCGCAACAAGGTCCGCTCCGTCATCCGGTACGCCGACGTGGTGGAGTCGGTGGACTCGGAGCGCCTCGTCGCGGTACTGGCCCGGGCCGCCGCCGAGCGGCCGGTTCCGCTCGACGTGCTGATCCAGGTCAGCATCGACGGCGACGCCGAGCGTGGCGGCGTGGTTGAAGATGATCTTTGGCGGGTATCCGACTCAGTGGCCGGGTCGGACGGTCTCCGGCTCGGTGGCGTGATGGCGGTCGCGCCGCTCGGCTGGGACCCGGATCGGGCCTTCGCGAAACTGTCCGTCCTGGCTGGACGGATGGCCGAGCGATACCCCGGCGCTACGACGGTCTCCGCGGGCATGAGTGGCGACCTGGAGGCCGCCGTCCGGCACGGGGCGACACACGTACGGATCGGAACATCTTTACTCGGGATGCGAAACTCGCTGCGGTAGCCTTGCGGCGGGCAGCAAACTACACAGGTGTTGTTTTGCGCGACGTGCTTCTGGGCTTCGACAACCCACGGCGGCCGGCGCGTCCGACGACGCAGCGTCGCAGCGGGTCACGGGTCCGATTCGGACCTGTTGCATCGATCCGCACAAGGGGGGCGCGGCACGCCTAAGGGGGCGCGGGGCCGCACGGCTGACGGAGGTGGGGGCATGGACTCTCGGCAGGGAGGGGTCGCATGAGCAGCGCGTTTCGCAAGGCGGGCGTCTGGCTCGGCCTCGTCGAGGAGGACGACGACCGCGGGTACGACGACCGCAACTACCGGGAGAGCTCCTACCGCGGGCGGGAACGCGACCGCGACCGTGACCGTTACTCCAGCGACCACCGGTACGCGGACGAGTTCGCCGACGAGGACGAGGTCGAGGAGGAGCGCCCGGTCCCGCGGTCGCGGGCGGAGCGCTCCGGCCACAGCCGTCTCGGTGAGCGGGTCTCGACGGCCCGGGCCGACCTGGACCGGGAGGAGAGTGACCGTCTCGATCGGGCGAGCGTGCGCTCCATCACTCCCCGGTCCTCCCTGGCCCCGGAGCAGTCCGACTCGCTCACCTACTCGACCCGGGAGAACCTCGCGCTGAAGCCGCAGCCTACGGTTCACCAGCAGCCGGTTCACCAGCGCCCGGTCGAGGAGGAGCAGCGGTACCAGATCACCACGCTGCACCCCACCACCTACCGGGAGGCGCGGACCATCGGCGAGCACTTCCGGGACGGTGTGCCGGTGATCATCAACCTCACTGAGATGGATGAATCCGATGCGCGGCGACTGGTCGACTTCGCCGCCGGGCTGGCGTTCGGTCTGCGGGGTACGATCGAGCGCGTGACCAACCGGGTTTTCCTGCTCTCACCGGCGAATGTCCAGGTCACCGCGGAGGACAAGGCCAAGATCGCTGAGGGCGGCTTCTTCACCCAGAGTTGATTCACTCGAAGCTGATTGACCCGAACGAGGGATCCGCCTGACGTGCTGTCGATCGTGTTCCAGATTCTCTACGTGTTGCTGTACCTCTTCTTCATCGTGCTGCTAACCAGGTTCGTCCTGGGCGCGGTGCTCCAGTACGGACGGCGGTGGCAACCCAGCCGGGGCGCCTCGGCGGGACTGGAATCGGTGTGGAGCGTCACGGATCCACCCCTCAAGGCGTTGAGGCGTGTGATCCCACCGCTGCGCATTGGTAACGTGAGTTTGGACCTGGCTTCCATCGTGCTGCTGGTTATCCTGTTCGTGCTCATGAACTTCGTGCTGACCCCACTGATTCGTACCTACAGCTAGACAGCAGCCCCGCCCCAACCGCGGCCGCGACTGACCCGAGGAGTTTCGATGCCGCTGACCCCGGCCGACGTGCACAACGTCGCCTTCAAGAAGCCCCCGATCGGCAAGCGGGGGTATGACGAGGAGGAGGTCGACGCCTTCCTTGACGAGGTGGAGCGCGAGCTCGCCCGTCTGATCGAGGAGAACAACGAGCTGCGTGCCCAGGTGGAGCGTGGCGGTCGGGGTGGCGCACCAGCCGGCCCGGGTGCCGACCCCCGCATGGCCGCCGAGCTCAACGACCTGAAGGCCCAGCTCGACCGGGTGCAGCGGGACAAGACCGCGGCTGAGCAGGCCGCCCGTCAGATGCAGGCCGAGCTGGAGCAGGTGCGGGCCCAGGGCCCCGGCCCCGGCCCGGCAGCCGGTGGCGCCGACGGCGAGCAGCAGGCCCTGCGCGTGCTGATGATGGCCCAGCGCACCGCCGACGACCACGTGTCGGACGCCCGGCGCGAGGCCGACAAGCTTCTCTCCGACGCCCGCTCCAAGGCGGAGGAGGTCACCCGCGAGGCCCGGGCCAAGGCCGACGCCCTCGAGCGCGACGCCCGTCAGCGGCACCAGGAGGCCATGGGCGGCCTGGACGCCAAGCGGACCGCGCTGCAGAAGCACATCGAGGAGCTGAAGCAGTTCGAGCGGGAGTACCGCACGCGCCTCAAGGCGTACCTGGAAAGCCAGCTGCGCGACCTGGACGGCCGGGGTCAGGGCCTCGAGGCCGAGCTGTCGCGTGCCGACGCCAGCCGTTCCGTGGGTGGTTCCGGTGGTCTGGCCGCGGCCGGTCTCGCCGGTTCGTACGGCGGTGGCCGGGCCAACTCCATCGAATCGGGTCGCTGACCCCAGCACATCGCACCGCGACGAGGATGAGCCATGATCGTTGCTAGTTTCCTGCTCATCCCCGTCGCGGTGCTGTTTGTCGCGCTCGGGCTGATCAACGGTTCGAGCAGCCTTCTCATAGCCTCGATCGTGGTCAGCCTGTCGGCCGCGGTCACCCTGGTGATCGGCCTCCGGCAGGCCGCCGCCCGCCGCGTCGAGGTCCCGCTCGGGCCCGAGCCCGCCGTTCCGATGCCGGGGTCACCCACCCGAGGGGACCGGCCGGACGGCGACGACGAGACCGTGGTCGACGCCTCCGCCGACGATTCTGCCCCCGGCGCGGCGGCGTTCGCAGGTGATTCGGCGAGCTACCGCGACCCCGATCTCGCCGATCAGGTCGGCGCCGCACAGCCGGTCCCGCCGGTCGGCGAGGACACCACCGAGGACGAGGCGGACGAGGCTCGCGCGGCCGGTTCCCGGGACACGGCCGCCCATTTGAGTGGCGAGCGCGGTGCCGTTCCGTCCGCTGGCGCAGACTATGCCCAATCTGACTCCGCGCCCGAATCCGACCCGCGAGCGGCCGCCTCCGCCACCATCCACGCGGCCCGCACTCCCGAGCCGGAGGACCAGTCCTGGCGCCGTCCCGCCGAGTCGCCCGCGGCGGCCGCGGCCGAGCCGCCCGATCCGGCGGCTGACGAGTTCGGCGAGCCGGACGACGACGACCCCGACGACGAGCCGCTGCCCCAGTCCGTCCGCCCGGCCGACGCCGTGCTGATCGCCCGGCTGGACCTCGAGGTCCTCGTGGTGGACGGGCGGCCGCGCTATCACATGGCGGACTGTCCGCACCTGGTCGGCCGGTTGACCGAGCCGCTGCCGGTGAACGAGGCGGTCGAGCTCGGCTTCAGCCCGTGCGGGCTGTGCCGTCCGGTGGACCGGCTGGTCGCCGCCGTGGCGCACCGCTGACCGTGGCCGTTCACCGTCCGGCGGCCGGGGACTCGGTTCCGGTACGCGTACGGCCGGGCGCCGGGCGTACCCGGGTGGGTGGTCGTTATGACGGTCCACACGGTCCGGCGCTGATCGTCGCCGTCGGCGCGCCGGCGGTCGACGGCAAAGCGACCGAGGCGGTCCGCCGGGCGCTCGCCGACGCCCTCGGGGTCCGCCCCGCCGAAGTGGCTCTGCGCCTCGGAGCGACCAGCCGGGACAAGGTCTTCACGGTGTCGGCGCCGGCGGCCCGGTGGGCGGGCCGGTTCGCCACACTCCGGGACGGAGCCTGATGACTCCACGTGAAGGTTGCGTCACCTGAGGTGTATCGTCGGTTATCCGACGGGCTGGTGACCCCTTCATGCCGGTTTGTCGGAACCGAGAAGGATGGCGGGTTGTCGAGGTATCTCACCTTCCGTATCCTTGCCAGCCTCACCGAGTGCGCGGCCGTTTCCCGCCGCGCCATTTGTGCAGGTGGGGCAAGATCTACGGCGGTGCACCGCTGAGGACGACGGGGAATGACAGGGGAGAGGCGGCATAGGCCACCAGCCCGCCGCCCGCGATCCCGTAGACCGCTGATCGCCGCGCGACTGGCGCGGCCGAGGGAGCGACGATGGCCAAGGCAACCGAAATCCGGGCCGGTTCGACCGGTGGGTCCGCCGCTGAGCGCAGCCGCACCGCCGAAGAGACCGAACAGATCCGGCAGGCTCTGGTCGCGCGGCTGGGCGACCTGCAGGCCGAGTACGATCAGGCGCTCAGCGAGATCTCCGAGTTGCAGCGCGAGCGGCTCGCCGACTCGGCCGGGGACGACCAGGCCGACACCGGCACCAAGACGTTCGAGCGGGAACAGGAGATCACGCTGGCCAACAACCTGCTCGAGCGGATCACACAGGTGGAACGCGCCCTCGATCGGCTCAGTGCGGGCAACTACGGTTGGTGTGAGCGGTGCGGCAACCAGATTCCGGTCGAGCGACTGGCCGCGTTCCCGTCCGCCACGCTCTGTGTCTCTTGTAAGCAGTTGGAGGAACGACGCTGAACGCCGACGAGCCAGCGGCTGTGGACCCACGTCCACGGTTCGCGCCCCGAGCCGTGGCCGTCCTGGCCGCCACCGCGGTCATCGCCGTGGCGGTCGACCAGTGGACCAAGCACCTGTCCACCGAGAACCTGGAGCCGGGTGAGCCGGTCCGGATCCTCGGTGGGCTGATCCACCTGTCGCTGCTGCGCAACAGCGGGGCGGCGTTCAGCTTCGGTAGCTCGTACACCTGGGTCTTCCCGCTGATCACGCTGGTGGTGGTCGGCTGGATCGGGTGGATGGCCAGCCGGCTGCGCTCGGTGCCGTGGGCGATCGCGCTGGGCCTGGTGCTCGGCGGCGCGCTCGGCAACCTGACCGACCGGCTGTTCCGGGCGCCCGGCTTCCTGCACGGCCACGTGGTCGACATGATCAGCGTCTTCGGGCCGTACGGGGAGTACTTCGCGGTCTTCAACTTCGCCGACAGCTGCCTGAGCGTCGGTGTGGTGCTCGCCGTGCTGCTCGAGCTGACCGGACGGCAGCGCGACGGCAGCCGCCTGCAGAGCAAGAAGAACAACCCGCAGCCGGCTACCGGAGCGGAGGAGCGGGCATGAGCGGGCAGCGTTCCCTGCCGGTTCCGGACGGTCTGGACGGCATGCGGCTCGACCAGGCCGTGTCCCGGCTCTTCGGGCTCTCCCGGACCGCCGCCGCGACCCTGGTCGAGGCCGGTGACGCCCTGGTGGACGGCGTGCCGCGGGCCAAGTCGGAGAAGGTCGCGGCCGGCTCCTGGCTGGAGGTGACCCTGCCCGCCCCGGTGTCGGCTCCGGTGATCGTGGCCGAGCCGGTGCACGGCCTCGGCATCATCTACAGCGACGACGACATCGTGGTGGTGGACAAGCCGGTCGGCGTCGCCGCGCACCCGAGCCCCGGCTGGACCGGTCCGACCGTGGTCGGCGGCCTGGCCGCGATGGGGCAGAACGTGGCCACCAGCGGTGCCGCCGAGCGGCAGGGCGTCGTGCACCGGCTCGACGTGGGCACCACCGGCCTGATGGTGGTGGCCAAGAGCGAGACGGCGTACAGCGTGCTGAAGCGGGCGTTCAAGGAGCGCGAGGTGGAGAAGCGGTACCACGCCGTGGTCCAGGGCCACCTCGACCCGCTGCGCGGCACCATCGACGCCCCGATCGACCGGCACCCCACCGCCGACTACAAGTTCGCGGTGATGTCCGGCGGCAAGCCCAGCGTGACGCACTACGACACGCTCGAGGCGTTCCGCTCGGCCAGCCTGGTCGACGTGCGGCTGGAGACCGGGCGGACCCACCAGATCCGGGTGCACTTCTCGGCGATGCGTCACCCCTGCGCCGGTGACCTGACGTACGGTGCCGACCCCACGCTGGCCTCCCGCCTCAAGCTGGAACGTCAGTGGCTGCACGCCCGTGAGCTGGCGTTCCTGCACCCGCGGACACTCGAGGAGGTTCGGTTCGTCAGCGATTACCCTGACGACCTGAAATTCGCGCTGGACGTCCTGGAGGACGCCGGCTGACCGTCGGGGGGAGTGGGTTTCCCTTTTGTTCTCCGCTGCGGACAAGCACAGGATCCGGTTCGGGGGCGGCTCGCTCCGGTTGCAGATCATGACCGGAGTGGCGCTGGCGGCTACCGTCGTGCTGGTTCTGGTCGTCTTCTGGGTGGATCGCGACCTGCCGTCGGGCGAGGACCCGGGCGACGTGGTCCGGGTCGGTGTGGTCGAGGGCCAGTCGGTCTCCGGCTACCTGCGGGCGTCGCAGGAGGAGCTGGCGAAGCTCACCGACCCGTCGGCGCCGGTGGCCGGTGACACCTGGGCGCTGGTGAGCCTCGGGGCGTACGCGTTGCCGGCCCGGGTCGCCGATCTGCTGGCCGGTGCCGCGGTGGCGCAGGTGTACGCGCGGGTGCCGCTGCCGGACAGCCGGACCCAGGTCACCCGGATCCCGGTGTACCGGATGCCCGACGACGTGACCGCCGGAATGCTGAACGCGGCCCTGGCCCGGGACCAGGAGCAGGCCGAGTACCTGCGGCTGGGCCGGGCACTGGAGGGCTCCGGGCGCACCGAGACCCGGCTGCGGTCGACGTACGAGTCGGCGGCCCGCACCGCCGCCGAGGAGGCGGCCGCGTACCGGGCGGGGTGCGGGTGCGTCTTCGCCGCGGTGGTCCGGGCCACCCCGGCGGTGCTCAGCGACCTGGCCGGCCGTGCCGGGGTGCGATCGGTGGACCCGGCGCCGGAGGTGCACCGCCTGGACCGTACCGAGTTCCGGCCGCCGCTGCCGGAGGAGTCCGGGACGGTCGATCCGGAGCCGGAACGCTCCGGGGTGCGGGTGCCGGGCACCGCTGTCGTGCCATCGGATAAATCGCCCATTGCCTCCGTACGGCCCACGCCGATACCGTCGTCGATCGGGACTCATGTGACATCCGCCTCACCCGAGGATTCGGGCGAGGAGTCGCTTCCGGCCGTATTGCCTTCCGAGCGAGGCGTTGCCGTACCCTCTGCACCGGACGCGAGTCCTGTTCGGGAAGGGGCCGGTCCGTCCGCGGCAGCATCGCGGTGAGGGATCCGGCCGTTAAGTTTCCGTCTGCGAAAACGGCCGGGTGGATGCACGTGCACGACCAGCGTGCCGCTATGTGATCAAGAACGACCGGAGGATGGGCAGTCGGTCGGTGGCCCGAATAGGGTTCTCGTCCGTAGCCTGTCAGGGGCGAGAACGTCGCTGAGGACCAAATCGGGTAGGCGCAGAGAGGACGAGCCGTGGACGGGACCGAGACCGGCTGGGGCCGGCCTGCGGAACCAGCCCCGCGCTGGCGGGCGCTGCTCGACCGTGCCCGGCATGGGAACCGCAGCGAGGAGCCGGAACAGGTTCAGCCGGAAACCCAGGAACAACAGCAGCAGCAGCAGTGGGGCCAGCAGCCGCCGGCGAGCCGTGGCGCGGCCGGGGTGGAGCGTCGCCCGTTCAACCCACTGGACCCGCGGGCGGCCGAGCGCCGTGCCGCGGAGCCGCCGCCGCCACCGGCCGAGCCTCGCCCGATGCCGCAGCGGCCGATCAACCCGCTGGATCCGCGCTGGCAGTCGCGGCGTGAGGCCGAGCAGCCGAGCACCTACTTCGACCCGGCGCCGCGTTCCGCGCAGCCTCCGACGCCGCCGCCCGCCCGGGAGTACGGCGCGGGCACCGGCTACGCCGCCCCGGCCCGCGAGTATCCGCCGAACGGGTACGCCCCAGGCAACGGTTACCCGCCGCAGCCCAACGGCTACGCGCCACCCGCTTTCCCGGCCCAGGCGGCGGCCGCCCCGGCGCCCGCGTACCCGGCGCCGCCGGTCGTGCCCCGCACCCCCGCCGTGCAGCCCTCGCCCACGTCGCCCGCCCCGGCGGCGGCCCGGATCGAGTGGCGGCAGAGCCGCACCGACGACGGGACGGACCGGGCTGTCGCGGTGATGCGCCGCAAGCTCGGCAAGCCGCGCGTGCTGGCCTTCGCCAACCCCAAGGGCGGCGTGCACAAGACCACCGCCACCGTGCTCGCCGCGGCGACCATCGGCAGCGTCCGCGGCCGTGGCGTGCTGGCCTGGGACGACAACGAGCTGCGCGGCACCCTGGGCCTGCGGGCCGGCAGCGCCCGGCACGCCCGGACCATAAAGCATCTCCTCGCCGACCTGATGCGGATCGAGAACCTGCACGGTGACGCGCTGCTCCAGGAGCTCGACGCCTACCTGCGGCACGCCTCGGACGGCTCCTACGACGTGCTGGCCGGTGAGGAGAACCCGCGGTTCGCCCAGCGGCTCGACCAGGGCACGGTGCGGCGGGTGATGGACCTGCTGCGGCGTACCCACGACGTGATCTGCGTGGACACCGGCAACAACGTGGAGAGCGTGAACTGGCAGACGGTCATGCGGACGGCCGACCAGCTGGTGATCACCACGGTGCCCCGGGAGGACGCCGCCTTCACCGCCGACTGGATGCTCGACGTGCTCGAGGAGAGCGGGATGGGCGACATGGTGGCCAACGCCGTGACGCTGATCTCCTGCCCGTCGCCGGGTCACCTGCCGCTGCTCGGGGACTTCCAGAAGCACTTCGCCACGCGTACCCGTGCGGTCGCCGTGGTGCCCTACGACCCGGCGCTCGAGGTCGGCTCCTCGATCGAGTACGCGGATCTTCAGAACGAGACGAGGCAGGCGTGGCTTCGTGCCGCGTCCGTCATGCTGGAGCCTTTTGCCGAGTAATTTCGGCTAGGATTCCGGGGCCGTCGACTTGAGGGGGGTCTAGGTGTCCGACTCGTTCGTGCATCTCCATGTACACACTGAGTACTCGATGCTCGACGGCGCGGCCCGGATCAAGGAACTCCTCGGTGAGGCGAAACGGCTCGGCATGCCGGCCGCCGCGATCACCGACCACGGCAACATGCACGGCGCGTACGAGATGTACAGGCAGGCGAAAGACGCCGGCATCATCCCGGTGATCGGCGTCGAGGCCTATCTCGCGCCCGACTCGCGGCTGACCAAGAGCCGGGTCAAGTGGGGCCGTCCGGAGCAGAAGTCGGACGACGTCTCCGGTAACGGTGCGTACACGCACATGACCATGTGGGCACGCAACGCCGTCGGCCTGAAGAACCTGTTCCGGCTCAACTCGCGGGCGTCCATGGAGGGCCAGCTCGGCAAGTACCCGCGGATGGACTTCGACATCATCGCGGAGCACGCCGAGGGCATCATGGGCACCACCGGCTGCCCGTCCGGCGCGGTGCAGACCCGGCTGCGGCTCGGGCAGTTCGACGAGGCGCTCAAGTCCGCGGCGATGTACCAGGAGGCGCTCGGGAAGGACAACTACTTCCTCGAGATCATGGACCACGGGCTGTCCATCGAGAAGCGGGTCCGGGACGGCCTGCTGGAGATCGGGCAGAAGCTCGGCATCAAGCCGCTGGTCACCAACGACTCGCACTACACGTACGAGGCTCAGGCCGAGGCGCACGACGTGCTGCTCTGCGTGCAGACCGGCAGCAACGTCGCCGACCCGAACAGATTCCGCTTCGACGGCAACGGTTACTTCGTGAAGTCGGCCGACCAGATGCGCGCCGTGGACTCCTCCGAGGCGTGGCAGCAGGGCTGCCGGAACACCCTGCTGGTGGCGGAGAAAGTGGACATCGACGGGATGTTCACCTTCAAGAACCTGATGCCCCGGTTCCCCATCCCGGACGGCTACACCGAGGAGGAGTACTTCCGGCACGTGGCCTTCGAGGGCCTGCGCCGGCGCTTCCCGGACGGCATCCCGGAGACGCACGTCAAGCAGGCGGAGTACGAGCTGGACGTCATCATCAAGATGGGCTTCCCGGCGTACTTCCTGGTGGTCGCGGACTTCATCCAGTGGGCGAAGAACAACGGCATCGCGGTCGGCCCGGGCCGTGGCTCCGCGGCCGGCTCCCTGATCGCGTACGCGATGGGCATCACCGACCTGGACCCGCTGCCGCACGGCCTGATCTTCGAGCGGTTCCTCAACCCCGAGCGTGTCTCGATGCCCGATGTCGACATCGACTTCGACGAGCGCCGGCGCGGCGAGGTCATCCGGTACGTGACCGAGAAGTGGGGCGACGACCGGGTCGCCCAGATCGCGACGTTCGGCACGATCAAGGCGAAGGCCGCGATCAAGGACTCGGCCCGGGTGCTCGGCTACCCGTTCGCGGTGGGCGACAAGATCACCAAGGCGATGCCGCCGGACGTCATGGGCAAGGGCATCACGCTCGGTGGCATCTTCAACAAGGAAGACAAGCGGTACAACGAGGCCGGTGAGATCCGTTCGCTCTACGAGACGGACCCGGACGTCAAGAAGGTCATCGACACCGCGCGCGGCATCGAGGGCCTGATCCGGCAGACCGGTGTGCACGCGGCCGGCGTGATCATGTCCGCCGAGCCGATCATCGACCACATCCCGCTCATGCGCCGGGCCTCCGACGGCGTGATCATCACGCAGTTCGACTACCCGACCTGCGAGACGCTCGGCCTGCTGAAGATGGACTTCCTGGGCCTGCGGAACCTGACGATCATCGACGACGCGAACAAGAACATCGAGCTTAACCACGGCAAGGCGCTGGACCTGCTGGCCCTGCCGCTGGACGATCAGGCGGCGTACGACCTGCTGGCCCGCGGTGACACGCTCGGCGTGTTCCAGCTGGACGGCGGGCCGATGCGCTCGCTGCTGCGGTTGATGAAGCCGGACAACTTCGAGGACATCTCCGCCGTCCTGGCGCTCTACCGTCCCGGCCCGATGGGCGTCGACTCGCACACCAACTACGCGCTCCGCAAGAACAAGCTCCAGGAGATCACCCCGATCCACCCGGAGCTGGAGGAGCCGCTGCGGGAGATCCTGGAGCCGACCTACGGCCTGATCGTCTACCAGGAGCAGGTGCAGCGCGCCGCGCAGATCCTCGCCGGCTACAGCCTCGGCCAGGCCGACCTGCTCCGCCGCGCCATGGGTAAGAAGAAGAAGGAGATCCTGGACAAGGAGTTCATCCCGTTCCGCGACGGCTGCCGCGAGCACGGCTACTCCGACCAGGCGATCCAGGCGGTGTGGGACGTGCTTGTCCCGTTCGCCGGCTACGCCTTCAACAAGGCGCACTCCGCGGCGTACGGGCTGGTGTCCTACTGGACGGCGTACCTGAAGGCGCACTACCCGGCCGAGTACATGGCCGGTCTGCTCACCAGCGTCGGCGACGACAAGGACAAGATGGCCGTCTACCTGGCCGAGTGCCGGCGCATGGGCATCCAGGTGCTGCCGCCGGACGTGAACCAGTCGGCCGGCCCGTTCACCCCGGTCGGCAAGGACATCCGGTTCGGCCTGGGCGCGGTCCGCAACGTGGGCGGCAACGTCGTCGAGGCGGTCGTCCGGTGCCGGAAGGAGAAGTCGGAGTACAACGACTTCTACGACTTCCTGTCCAAAGTCGATGCCGTGGCCTGCAACAAGCGGACCATCGAATCGCTGATCAAGGCGGGCGCGTTCGACTCGATGGGGCACAGCCGCAAGGGGTTGCTCGCCGTGCACGCCGAGGCGATCGACGCGTACGCGGACGTCAAGCGCAACGAGGCGGCCGGCCAGTTCGACCTGTTCGGAGCGTTCGGCGACACCCCCGGCGGGTCGTCGGCCACGGTGGCCATGCCGACCATCGGCGACACCGAGTGGGACAAGCGCGACAAGCTCGCCTTCGAGCGGGAGATGCTCGGCCTCTACGTCTCCGACCACCCGCTGGCCGGCCTGGAGGTGCTGCTGCAGAACTCGGCGGACACCAGCATCGCCGCGCTCAACGAGGACGGTTCGGTCCCGGACGGCCAGGTGGTCACCCTCGCCGGCATCCTCACCGGGGTGCAGCGCCGGATCACCAAGCAGGGTCGCGCGTGGGCCTCGGCCACCCTGGAGGACCTGGCCGGTGGGGTCGAGGCGCTCTTCTTCCCGAACACGTACGAGCTGGTCGGGCAGTACATCGCCGAGGACGCGATCGTGGTCGTCAAGGGCCGGGTCGACCGGCGCGACGACACCCCGCGGATCATGGCGATGGACATGTCCATACCGGACATCACTCACAACCCGGACAGCAAGCCGGTCACCCTCACGATGCCGATCACGCGCTGCACCCCGCCGCTCGTGGACGAGCTCAAGGAGATCCTGGTGAGCCATCCCGGCGACACGGAGGTGCACGTCCATCTCCAGAACGGCAGCCGTACCACGGTCATGCGCCTGGGCGGCGTACGCGTCGCGCCGACGCCGGCGCTGCGGGCGGACCTGAAAATGATCCTCGGTCCCTCGGCCGTGGCCTGACGGTCGTGGCCGATCTGGAAGGATCGTAGGGTGCACCCGAGTGAGGAGCCGTCCGGGCCTTCCTGCGTCCCCGAGCCGCCGTACGAC
This sequence comes from Actinoplanes aureus, assembly GCF_015704865.1. Taxonomy (GTDB): domain Bacteria; phylum Actinomycetota; class Actinomycetes; order Mycobacteriales; family Micromonosporaceae; genus Actinoplanes; species Actinoplanes aureus. The sequence goes on from NZ_JADQTO010000008.1 coordinate 108,331, forward strand.
CCAGGCCGGCCCGGGCGGTGGTCGGTGCGCAGCTGGGGCATCCAGCACGGCAGCCACCGTCCGTGGCGCCGAACCCTGACCGTCGCGGCCCTCACCACGGCCGTGATCAGCGCCCTAGGCGTGCCGCTCGGCCTGCTCTGGGCCTGGCTGGCGCCAGGCGTGCCGGTCATCGACATCGGCGACAGCGGCGTCGTGGTCAACGACCCCTCGCCGGAGCAGTACGTCGCCGCCGACGGCTGGTTCACCCTGCTCGGTCTAGCCTTCGGCATCCTCGTCGCGGTCGCCGCCTGGCTCATCCTGCGCCGAGACCGGGGTCCGTTCCTGCTGGCCGGCGTAGTGCTGGGAGCGTCGCTCGCCGGCCACTACGTGGCCCCCTTCATCGGCGAGCTGATCGGTCGCGGCGACTACGACCAGTGGCGGGCCACCGCCGCACGGGGCGCCACCTACCTGGCACCCCCCGAGGTCCATTCACTAGGCCCCACCCTGGTGCCCGCCTTCGCCGCGGCGATCGTGCTCACCCTGCTGGCCGGCTGGTCGAACGACCCGGACCTGGACCACCCAGGCGCCCAGCCCGGCTACGGCCCCAACCACCCCGGCCTGCCGGGCTACCCCACATACGATTCCTACGACGCCTCCGGCAACCTCGGAGCGCCGGCTTCCTACGACCTGGCCTCCTACGACCCGGCCCACGGCAGGCCCGCCGCTGGCGATCCGGCAGATCCCGCGACCGGCCACTCCCCTTACCCGAATGAGGCGGTCCAGGCGCCCGCTCCGAACGGCAACGGCTTCAGCTCCGAGCCCGCACCCCAAGACCCGAACCGGCCGGCCTAGCAGCCACGCTTCCTCTCTTCCGGGGTACGCGCACGCACCGTCCCGCCGAATCCCGGCCGTCCCGCCGAGCCGCGCGACCACCCACGGCGAGACGCCCCAACGCGCCCGCCGGGCCCATGGAGACGGCATTCACCGCTGATGTTGTGCGGCCGAGCGCCGCCGAAGGGGCGCTGTTCGGCTGAACCGGAGGCTCCCAAGATCACGTATCTTGCTCGCCGTGGCAGTGAGATCATCAAAGGCCCGGGTCGCCCTGGCAGCGCTGTTCCTTCCGATGGTCACGGCCTGCGGCGCGGAGAGCGAGCGCGGCGCCGTCCAGGCTCCGGCGAGCAGCGCACCACCAGCGGTCTGCGCCGACCCGATCAACGACCCCGGTCATTGCGCGTTCGAATTGAAGGACAGCGCCCGGCGAACAAGCGTGCCCGCCATCGGTGAGAGCGAGTCGCTGGACGAGGCCGCCGTCGCCGTGTTCAACACCGCACGCGGCGGCGGATGCCTGGAGGAGCTCGACAGCAGCGGGACCTGCGCCGGGGAGGCCGTGCTGGAGGCGACCGAAGAGTACGTGACCCGGGTCCAGCGGGCGCTGATCATGGCCGGGTACACCGACGCGGTCGTACGGCTCGGCCGGGCCGAGGATCCGACCGTGCCCGGCGCGCTGCTCTGGGCGGTACGGGTCGGTGACGTCTGCGTGTTCGGTGACATCGTTCCGGGGCCGGACCGGCGGTGGCACGAGTGGTACGCGGGCCTGCTTCCGGACGGCCGCTGCCTGATCGCGTGACCGGCGCCTGCATGGGCCCGGCGGGCGCGTTGGGGCGTCTCGCCGTGGGTGGCCGCGTGGCTCGGCGGGACGGCCGGGATTCGGCGGGACGGCGCGTGCGCGTACCCCGAAATGTTTTTAGTTGGGGCTTGCCGGGCGGGCCAGGTCGGAGAGCGGCACCGGCACGGCCCGGACCCGCGCCAGCAGGCCGGCCTCGCGGTTGAGCAGGCGCAACTCGGCGCGTAGCCGGCTCGCCGTGTCGGGCATGGCGAGCAGCAGCTGGCGTTCCTCGACGGTCAGCTGGGCGGTGGCGGCGACCAGGTGGGACAGCACGGTCGGGTCGTCGGGCACCTGGTCCAGCACTTCGCTGTTGGGCCGCAGCAGCTCCAGGTAGGCCTGGAAGGCGGTCAGCACGCGCGGCGCCAGCAGGTGGGCGGTCTCGTCGGCCTCGGTCTCCTCGGGGAGCCAGCGCACCTGCGCGGTGAGGTACGGCGTGGTGCCCTGCTCGACGCTCAGCACGGTGAACCGGCGCCGGCCGACGGTCATGATGTCGAAGCGGCCGTCCGGCAGCTCGGTGACGTGGCGCAGCTCGGCGGTGCAGCCCACCTCGTAGAGATCGGCGGCGCTCACCGACGGGGTGTCGGCGGCCGGGCCGTCGCCGGTGTCGGGCGCCACCTCGCTGCCGTGCCGGAGGGTGACCACACCGAACTCGTGCGGTGTGTCCGCGGACTGTGCCACCAGCTCCCGAACGAGCGTGCGGTAACGCTCCTCGAAGATGTGCAGGGGCAGCACCAGACCGGGAAAGAGCACCGTGCTCAGCGGGAACACCGGCAACCGATCGCTCACGCGTTCAGCCTAGTCGCCGACCGACCTTGGTCAACCCGGCGCGGCGGCCCGGCCACACCCGGGTATCCGGGTCGCGTGACCCTACCAAGATCGATACCGTGCGCCGATGGCATCGAACTTCGACTGTCTGGGACTGGGTTCACTGGACCCGGCCGGACTGAACACGCTTCTCCAGCAAATCGTGCCGGCTGCCGAGGTGATCGGTACGGCCGACGACATCGTCGTCCGGCGGTGGACCGACCCGTCGGGTGTGCGGCTGGCACTGGTCCTGCGGGAGGGGCAGCCGCTGGAGCTGCTGCCGTCGTACGCCGGTGTGCCGGGCGCCCGTCTGCGCGGCGTGCGCCGGGTCAACGACGAGATGGTGGTCGCCGACGTGGTGGACGACGACGGCGAACAGACCACGATGCTGGCCGCCGCGGCCGAGCAGCTGAGCCTGCTGAGCCCGGGCGCCGATCCGGTGGACGGCCGGGCCGCGGTCATCGCGCTGGGTGTGGACGTCTCGGTGCACGCGGATGAGGCGGCCTTCACCGCGTCCGATGCGAGCCTGTTGAGCAGCGATCAGGACGATTCCGAACCGCCGGCGCACTTCGTCGAGAACGGCTGGTCGTGGCCGCCGCGGATGGGCGCCGAGTCGTTCATCTCGTACGGGACGTTCGATCAGGCGGACGGCGAGCCCTACGCGCGGCTCAACGGCGTGGTGCTGAGCGCGGAACGGCGTACCGTGGCGGCCACCGGCGGTGAGTTCTCGGTGGCCCGGGTGCGGACCGTGGGTTTCCAGGCGGACCTCTGCCTGCCTCCCGAACTGCCCACCCCGGAGGCCGGGAACGTGGTCGCGGGCACCGTGTACCTGGTCGCCGATCTGCCGTTCGTGTCCGCGCCGCGGACCGTGCCGGCGAAGGGCAAGCGATCATGGTGGCGCAGATGACATCCCAACGCCTGGGCCTGGCCGGTCGCGGGCGATAACCCGGTTCCGCGGCCGCCTAGACTGGGCGTGTGCTGAATCGGATCGACCTGCGCGGCTCCCGCCGGGACCCGCGCGGACTGCTGCCCCGTGCCCAGCTCGACGTCTCCGTGGCGGTCGAGCGGATCCGTCCGGTCGTCGAGGCGGTGCATCAGCATGGGTTCAGCGCGATCCGGGAGGCGACCGAGAAGTTCGACGGCGTCCGGCTGGAGCGCCTGCGGGTGCCGGCCGAGGCGATCGCCGCCGCTGCCGAGACGCTCGACCCCGAGGTCCGCGCCGCGTTGCTCGAGGCCATCAAGCGAGCCCGCAAGGTGCACGCCGACCAGCGCCGCACCGACACGACCACGCAGGTGGTCGAGGGTGGCACGGTCACCGAGCGCTGGGTGCCGGTCCGCCGCGTCGGGCTGTACGTGCCGGGTGGTCTCGCCGTCTACCCCTCCACCGTGGTGATGAACGTGGTGCCCGCGCAGGAGGCCGGCGTCGAGGGCCTGGTCGTGGCGTCGCCGCCGCAGGTGTCGAACAACGGCCTGCCGGACTCCCGGGTGCTGGCCGCCTGTGCGCTGCTCGGCGTCGACGAGGTCTACGCGGTCGGTGGCGCCCAGGCGATCGCGATGCTGGGCTACGGGTCGGACGGTGCCGACGCGGGCGACCGCTGTGAGCCGGTCGACGTCATCACCGGGCCGGGCAACATCTGGGTCACCGCGGCCAAGCGGATGCTGCGCGGCACGGTCGGGATCGACGCCGAGGCCGGGCCGACCGAGATCGCCATCCTGGCCGACGAGACCGCCGACCCGCGGCACGTCGCGGCCGACCTGATCAGCCAGGCGGAGCACGACCCGCTCGCCGCGAGTGTCCTGGTCACCGACTCGGAGGCGCTTGCCGAAGCGGTCGAGGCCGAGCTCGGTAAGCAGGTCGCGGCCACCAAGCACGACGAGCGGGTGCGGACGGCGCTGACCGGTGAGCAGTCCGGTGTGGTGCTGGTCGACGATCTCGAGCAGGGTCTCGCGGTCGTCGACGCGTACGCGGCGGAGCACCTGGAGATCCAGACGCGCGACGCGCGGCAGTTGGCCATGCGGGTGCGCAACGCCGGCGCGATCTTCGTCGGTGCCTGGGCGCCGGTGTCGCTCGGCGACTATGCGGCCGGGTCCAACCACGTGCTGCCGACCGGTGGTTGCGCCCGGCACTCGTCGGGGCTGTCGGTGCAGTCGTTCCTGCGCGGCATCCACGTCGTGGAGTACACGGAGGACGCTCTGCGCGATGTTGCGGGGCACGTGGTGGCGCTGGCCAACGCCGAGGACCTCCCGGCGCACGGTGATGCGGTGAAGGCGAGGTTCGCGCGGTGACCACGATCGACGATCTGCCGATCCGGGACGACCTGCGCGGCAAGTCACCGTACGGCGCGCCGCAGCTCGACGTCGCGGTCCGGCTGAACACCAACGAGAACTCGTACTCGGTGCCGGACGACGTGGTCGAGGCGATCGGCAAGGCCGTGCAGGCCGAGTTGCGCGACCTCAACCGCTACCCGGACCGTGACGCGATCGCGCTGCGTACCGAGCTGGCCGGTTACCTCGGGCACGGCCTGACCACGGCGAACGTGTGGGCCGCGAACGGGTCGAACGAGGTGCAGCAGCAGCTGCTCCAGGCGTTCGGCGGTCCGGGGCGTTCGGCGCTCGGCTTCGGCCCGTCCTACTCGATGCACCCGCTGCTGGCGCAGGGCACCGGCACCCGCTGGATCGGCGCGCTACGCGATCCGGACTTCGGCCTGAGCCCGGAAGCCGCGGTCGCGGAGATCGAGAAGCACGACCCGGACCTGGTCTTCGTCTGCTCGCCGAACAACCCGACCGGCACCGCACTCGACCCGTCGGTGATCGACGCGATCCTGGCGACGGCGCGCGGCATGGTGATCGTGGACGAGGCGTACACCGAGTTCGCGCGTCCCGGCACACCGAGCGCCCTGACGCTGCTGCCGGGACACCCCCGCCTGGTGGTGAGCCGCACGATGAGCAAGGCGTTCGGCTTCGCCGGTGGCCGGCTGGGCTATCTGGCCGCCGATCCGGCGGTGGTGGACGCCGTGCAGCTGGTGCGGCTGCCCTACCACCTCTCGGCGATCAGCCAGGCGGCCGCCCGCGCGGCCGTGGTGCAGCGTGACTCGCTGCTCGCCACCGTCGAGGCGATCAAGGTGCAGCGCGACCGGATCGTCGCCACGCTGCGTGAGCGTGGCACCAGGGTGGCCGACAGCGACGCCAACTTCGTGCTGTTCGAGACCGGCGGGGACCAGAAGGTCGCGTGGCAGGCGTTCCTCGACCGGGGCGTGCTGATCCGTGACGTGGGCCTGGCCGGCTGGCTGCGCGTCACCGCCGGCACCGAATCCGAGACCACCGCATTCCTGACCGCCGCCGAGGAGATCCTGTCGTGAGTCGGACCGCGCGTATCGAGCGCGTCACCAACGAGACCAAAGTGCTGATCGAGATTGACCTCGACGGCACCGGCAAGGGCGACCTGAGCACCGGGGTCGGCTTCTACGACCACATGCTCAACCAGCTCGCCAAGCACGGCGGGTTCGACCTGACCGTGCGCTGCGAGGGCGACCTGGAGATCGACTCGCACCACACCATGGAGGACACCGCGATCGCGCTGGGCGAGGCCTTCGCGACGGCGCTCGGCGACAAGCGGGGCATCCGGCGGTACGGGTCGGCCACCATCCCGATGGACGAGGTGCTGGTCCGGGCCGCCGTGGACCTGTCCGGCCGGCCCTACGTGGTGCACGACGAGCCGCTGCTCACGCCGTACATCGGGCCGGTCTACGCGACGAGCATGACCCGGCACATCTTCGAGGCGTTCGGCCACGCGGCCAAGGTGACCCTGCACGTGGACGTGCTGCGCGCCTGCCGGCCGGGCGGCCACCCGGACGCGCACCACGTGGTGGAGGCCCAGTTCAAGGCGTTCTCCCGGGCGCTGCGCGAGGCCGTCGAGATCGATCCGCGGAACGCCGGGTCGCTGCCGTCGACCAAGGGAGTGCTGTGATCTCCCTGGTCCTGTTCGCGCTCGCCGGGATTCTGATCGGCGGGGTGATCCAGCTGGTCAAGTCGGACGCCACCAAGTTCAGCATCGGCCTCACCGCTGTGCTCGCCCTGCTGGCCACCGCGGGCGGGTTCGCCTGGTGGCCGTCCGGGGAGGCGTGATGGCTGAGCTCTCCCGCGGCGGAAAACAGAAGGAAACCCCGAAGGTGGTCATCCTCGACTACGGCTCGGGCAATCTGCGCTCGGCGGAGCGGGCGGTCGCTCGTACCGGGGTGGACGTGACCGTGACCAGCGATCTGGAGGCAGCGGCTGCGGCCGACGGCCTGGTCGTCCCCGGTGTCGGGGCGTACGCCGCCTGCATGGCCGGGATCGAGCAGCTCGGCGCCGGTCCGGTGATCGCGGAACGGGTGGCGGCCGGCAAGCCGGTTCTGGGCATCTGCGTCGGCATGCAGATCCTCTTCGACTCCGGTGTCGAGCACGGCGTGGAGACCAAGGGGCTGGGCCTGCTGCCCGGCTCGGTCACCAAGCTCGCCGCCGAGCGGATCCCGCACATGGGCTGGAACACCGTGGAGGTTCCGGACGGCTCCCGGTTGCTGGGTGGACTCGCCGCGGACACCCGGTTCTACTTCGTCCACTCGTACGCCGCTCAAGATCTTGATGTGCTGGCGCAAGCCGGCGCCAAGGTGACCACCGCGAGCCATGACCTGCCGTTCGCGGCCGTGGTGGAGACCGGCGCGCTCAGCGCCGCGCAGTTCCACCCGGAGAAGTCGGCGGACGCCGGATACACGCTGCTCAGCAACTGGGTCGCGACACTGCGATGAGCAAGGAACGCGCTCGACGGCGGGCCGAGCGGCTCGCCGTCCTGGAGAAGGACAAGGCCGCCCGCGCCCGGAGGGTGGCCCGGCGTGGCCGTCGTCAGGCCCTCGTGCGGCGCCTGAAACCGAGGTTCGGCCGGGACGGCCGGCTGTATTACCGCAGCCGGCGGCAGCGGATCGGCATCGTGGTCGTCACGCTGCTCGCCATCGCCGCGGTCTGGACGCTCATCCCGGAACTCGCACTACGCATCATCCTCACCGCACTACTCGTTCTCGCCGTGCCCGCCCTCGTCGTCGTGGTGCTCGGTCGCCGTTCTTCATAGGAGAGACGTGACACTCCAACTTCTTCCCGCCGTCGACGTCGCCGACGGCCAGGCCGTCCGCCTGGTGCAGGGCGCCGCCGGCTCGGAGACCGCCTACGGTGACCCGCTCGAGGCCGCGCTGGCCTGGCAGAACGACGGGGCCGAGTGGATCCACCTGGTCGACCTGGACGCCGCTTTCGGCCGCGGCTCGAACGCCGAGCTGCTCGCCGACGTGGTGCGCCGGCTCGACGTGAAGGTGGAGCTGTCCGGTGGCATCCGCGACGACGAGTCGCTGACCCGGGCCCTGTCCACCGGCGCGCAGCGGGTCAACATCGGCACCGCGGCGCTGGAGGACCCGGAGTGGTGCGACCGGATCTGCGGCGAGTACGGCGACCGGGTCGCGATCGGGCTGGACGTGCGGGGGCGGACGCTCTCCGCGCGCGGCTGGACCCGGGACGGCGGCGACCTGTTCGAGGTTCTCGCCCGGCTCGACAAGGCGGGCGCGTCCCGTTACGTCGTCACCGACATCACCAAGGACGGCACCATGCGCGGGCCGAACCTGGACCTGCTGCGTGAGGTGGCCGCCGCGACCGACAAGCCGCTCATCGCCAGCGGCGGCGTCTCCACGCTGGACGACCTGCGCGCGCTCGCCACGCTCGAGCCGATCGGCGTCGAGGGTGTGATCGCGGGCAAGGCCCTTTATGCGGGTGCTTTCACCGTGCGTGAGGCGCTTGCGGCTCTGGCTTGAGTTTCCACGCCTCTCGGATCGTCTCCTCGGCGGCCCGGATCGCGGGCCGGGCCGCCGCCGAGTCGCGCCAGGCGATCACGACGTGGCGCGTAGGTGTCGGATTTATCTTTACGATGCGGACATTTTGCGGTAGCGGCGGGCGGGCCAGCCGGGGGATCAGCCCGACTCCGAGCCCGGCGGCGATCAAGGTCAACTGCGTCTCGAACTCACCGACCTGGAAGTCCGGGACCACTCCGGGCAGCTTGCGGATCAGGTACTCGTAGCAGACGTCACCGGCGCGTACGGCGATCCAGCGTTCGTGGCGCGCGTCCTCGAGGGTGGCGGCTCCGCGCAGCCGGTGGTCGCTCGGCACGATCAGGTCGGCGTGGTCGGCGCCGATCTCGACCTTGGTGACGCAGTCCGGATAGCGCAGGCCCACCTCGGGCCAGTCGTCGAGCACCGCCAGGTCGACGTGGCCGCGGCGCAGCAACTCCAGGCCCTCGTGCGGATTGACCTCGATCAGGCCGGTGGTGAGCTGCGGGTGATCCGTCGCCAGACGCTGCAACGCGTGCGGGAGCAGCGCCCGGCAGGCGGTGGCGAAAGCGGCCACGGTGAGCCTGCCGGTGACCGTGTCGCGGTGTGCGGCGAGCGCGGCCTCGGCCTCGTCCATGCTGGTCAGCACCCGCTCGGCGTGGTCGGCCAGGACCCGGCCGGCCTCGGTGAGCCGGAGCCGGCGGCCGTCCTTCTCGACCAGCGTGGCGCCGGTCTCGCGCTCCAGCTTCGAGATCTGCTGGGAGATGGCGGAGGGCGTACAGTGCAGGGCCTGGCCCGCCGCCAGGACCGTGCCGTAGCTGGCCACCGCGTGCAGCGCACGCAGCCTGCCCAGATCGATCATTTAGCGATGCTACATCGTGGGTGTAGGTTATTTTGCTGGTGCTTAACGGTCTTTGAAACCAGGCTGATCGCCATGAGACCGCGTGACCTCGCCCTCGCCGTCGCTGTGGCGGCCGTCTGGGGTGTCAACTTCGTCGTCATCGACGCCGGGCTGAACCACTTCCCGCCACTGCTCTTCTCCGCGCTGCGGTTCGGCCTGGCCGCCTTCCCCGCAGTGCTGCTGGTGGGACGTCCGCAGGTGCCGTGGCGATGGGTGGTGATCGTCGCCCTGGTCCTCGGCGTCACCAAGTTCTCGCTGCTCTTCGCCGGGATGGCCGCGGGCATGCCGGCCGGGCTCAGCTCGCTGGTGCTGCAGAGCCAGGCGGTCTTCACGATGATTTTCGCGGTTCTCTTCCTGCGTGAGCGGCCGCGCCCGGTGCAGATCGCCGGGCTTGCCGTGGCGGTGGCCGGCGTCCTCGTGGTGGCCACCCGGATGGGTGCGAACCTGCCCGCGTTCCTCCTGGTCATCGGCGCAGCGGTGACCTGGGGTGTGTCGAACGTGGCCACCCGCAAGGCCTCCCCGCCGGACGCCCTGCGCTTCATGGTCTGGGTCAGCGCGCTGGCGACCGGTCCGCTCATCGTCCTGACGCTGCTGGTCGACGGCCCGGCCGCCGACCTCGCCGCGCTGCGCGCGATCGACACCGAGGCGGTTCTGGCGGTGCTGTACATCGCGCTGATCTCTACGCTGGCCGGCTTCGCCGGCTGGGGATTCCTGATGCAGAGGTACGGCGCAGCCACCGTCGCACCGTTCTCCATGCTCGTCCCGTTCTTCGGCATCGCCTCGGCCGCCGTCTTCCTCGGCGAACGGGTGTACCTCGTCGACGTCATCGGCGGTGTGCTGGTCGTCGGCGGCGTGCTTTTGGGACTGGTCAGGTCCCGGCCGGTGGTGCGCGACGACCTGGTTAGGGTTGGGGCATGACGGTCGCGGTACGTGTGATCCCCTGCCTGGACGTGGACGCCGGGCGGGTGGTGAAGGGTGTCAACTTCGTCGACCTGCGCGACGCCGGGGACCCCGTGGAGCTGGCGTCGGCGTACGACGCGGCCGGTGCCGACGAGCTGACCTTCCTCGACGTTACCGCCTCCTCCGACGACCGCGGCACCATGCTGGACGTGGTCCGGCGTACAGCGGAGACCGTCTTCATCCCGCTGACCGTCGGCGGCGGTGTGCGCTCGGTGGAGAACGTGGACGTGCTGCTGCGCGCCGGCGCCGACAAGGTGGGCGTGAACACCGCGGCGATCGCCCGGCCCGCACTCATCCGGGAGATCGCCGAACGGTTCGGCAACCAGGTGCTGGTGCTGTCCCTGGACGTGCGACGCTCGGCGGACCAGCCGAGCGGGTGGGAGGTCACCACACACGGCGGCCGCCGCAGCGCCGGGCTGGACGCGATCGAGTGGGCCGCGCGGGTGGCCGAGCTGGGCGCCGGCGAGATCCTGCTGAACTCGATGGACGCCGACGGCACCAAGGCCGGCTTCGACCTCGCGCTCATCCGGGCGGTCCGCGCGGTCGTCGACATCCCGGTGATCGCCAGCGGCGGCGCGGGCGCGGTGGAACACTTCCCGCCGGCGGTGGAGGCGGGCGCCGACGCCGTGCTGGCGGCCAGCGTGTTCCATTTCGGAGACCTCAGCATCGGCGAGGTCAAGGACAGCCTGCGGGCCTCCGGAAACCCGGTCCGCTAGCGGCCGTCGGCCAGCCTCATGCTGTACTCGCGGACGGCGGCGAGGTATGTCTGCTCGTCCAGCGACCAGTCGGTGTAACCGGGCTCGGCGGCCCGGTTGAGCTGGGCCTGGAGCGTCATCACCGCAGAGGACAGGCCGCTGAACGGGCGGGTCCGCCAGAGCTGCTCGCCGGCCGGCGCGACCTCGATCATGTCGTCGTCCACGGTGATCAGCCCGGCACCGGCCAGGCGGCGGACCGCCTCCTCCAGCTCCTCGCGGCTGGGCACGCTGTGGTGCAGGAAATCCGCCGCGGCCAGCAGGTCGGCCAGGGTCGCCCCGGTCACCGGCAGGGCGGCGTGCAGCGCCCGGTCACGTTCCAGTCGCTCGGCGATGACCGCGGAGACGAAGATCCAAGCGTCGTTCCAGTGCCAGCCTCCGACCCCCATGCCGCAATGATGCCGTGCCGTCGGCGTACCCGGAAGCGATTGTGTCCGGATGATCACTAGGCGGGAGCGGGTGCCGGGAGGTCGGCTGGGGTTGCTTGCCGCACGGTGAGCATCGGCAGGAACAGTTGCACCAGGGGACCGATCGCCAGCGCGTACGCGATCGTGCCGATGCCCACCGTGCCGCCGAGCAGGAAGCCGACGCCCAGCACGAACAGCTCGATGCTGGTGCGGATCATCCGGATCGACAGCCGCGGGAACCGGCCGGCCAGCCCGGTCATCAGCCCGTCCCGCGGGCCCGGACCCATCCGGCTGCCGATGTAGAGCCCGGTCGCGAAGCCGTTGAGCAGGATCCCGCCGACCACGTAGCCGACCCGGACCGGGATCGACTCGGCGGTCGGCAGCATGGCCAGCGTGGCGTCCGCCGAGAAGCCGACCACGACCAGATTGGCTATCGTGCCGACGCCGGGGCGCTGGCGCAACGGAATCCAGAGCAGCAACACCGGTATGCCGGTCAGCAGCACCACCCATCCGAAGCTGATCCCGCTCACCTTGGAGACGCCCTGGTGGAAGACGTCCCAGGAGTTGCCGCCCAGGCTCGACTCGACCATCAGCGCCATGCTGACGCCATAGAGGAACAGGCCGAGGAAGAGCTGGGGTACGCGACGGAACAGGATCATGCTGCCACTCTCCATGCCAATCGGCCGGTGCTAAAGTGCCAATTCTTGGGAGGTGGCTATGACAACGTCGGTTCGCGGGGACCAATTGGCTCGCCTGCTCGGTCGGTGGCACTCACTTCCGGGCCGCCGGCGCAGCCCTGACTACGCCGCGCTCGCCGCCGCGGTCCGCGGGCTGCTCGCTGACGGGCGGCTGGCACTGGGCGTACGGCTGCCGGCGGAACGGGAGCTCGCCGAGGCGCTCGGCATCAGCCGGACCACCGTGTCGGCCGCGTACCGTGCCCTGCGCGAGACCGGCCACCTGAACAGCCGGCGCGGAGCCGGCAGCTGGACCACCCTGCCGCACGGCCACCGGGTGGCCACCTCCGGCCTGTGGACCCCCGACGACGACCTGGACATGATCGACCTGGGCTGCGCCGCGTCGGCTGCCCCGGTCGAGCTGGTGCCGGCCGCCCGGGCCGCCGCCGACGACCTGCCTCGGTACCTGGGCAGCGCCGGTTACCACCCGACCGGCCTACCGGAGCTGCGGGCCGCCGTGGCCGAGGCGTACACGGCTCGTGGCGTGCCCACCTCGGCCGAGCAGATCATGATCACCAGTGGCACCCAGCAGGCCCTCGACCTGGTGCTCCGGCTCTCGGTGCCGGTCGGGGCGCCGGTCCTGGTGGAGACGCCCACCTATCCGAACGCCCTGGCCGCGCTGGCCGCCCGCCGCGCCCGGATCAGCACGCACGGCATGGACATCGCGACCGGCTGGGACGGCGAGATGCTGCTCGGCGCGCTGCGCCAGACGCGGCCCCGGCTGACCTACGTGATCCCCGAATTCCACAACCCCACCGGCCACCTGATGCCCGCCGACCTGCGCGAACGTCTCGTGGCCGCGGCGCACTCGGCGGGCACCGAGCTGATCGCCGACGAGTCCTTCGTCGACCTGCCGCTGGACGACCCGCAGATGCCGCCGCCGGTGGCCGTCTTCGACCGGCACTCCCGGGTGACGTCGATCGGCGGGATGAGCAAGGCGTACTGGGGTGGCCTGCGGATCGGGTGGGTACGCGCTTCCGCGCCCCTGGTGCAGCGGCTCGCCGCCATCCGGGTCGGTGTGGACATGGGCAGTCCGGTGCTGGAACAGCTGGTCGCCGTCCACCTGCTCCGGCTGGCACCGGAGATCGTGGCGGCCCGCCGGGCCCAGCTCCGCTTCCGCCGTGACACGCTGGTGAGCGCCCTGCGCGAGATGCTGCCGGAGTGGCGGTTCTTCGTGCCGGGCGGCGGGGTGACCCTGTGGGCCGAACTCGACGGGCCGATCTCCAGCGCGCTGTCCCGGGCGGCCGAGGACGTCGGGGTGCGGCTCGCTCCCGGGCCGCGGTTCGGCCTCGACGGCACCCTGGAGCGGTTCCTGCGGATGCCGTTCACGCTGGCCGCCGACGACCTCACCGAGGCGGTCCGGCGCATCGCCTCAGTTCGTCACGACCTCGACCACACGGCGCGGCCGGCTTGGCGTACCCCGGCGGTCATCACCTGAGATCGATCGCGCCCTGGAAGAGGCCGATCAGATGGCCGTCGGCGTCGCGCACCGTGGCGATCAGATCGCCGTCCCCGACGTCATGCGGTGAACGCTCGGGCGTCGCACCCGCCGCGACCAGCGCTGCGAGGGCCGCCTCCAGATCTTCCGTGTGCCAGTAGGTGATCGGTCCGGCCGCGACGTCGCCGTGCGGATCGAGGCCGACCTCCGGCGAGCCTTCCGGCCGGAAGCCGACGTAATACGGCATGTCGATATACGGCTCGACGCCGAGCAGCGTCTGGTAGAGCGCCCGCGCGGCGTCGAGATCCTTGACCGGAACGGTAATCGTCCGAATGGCCATGGGCACCTCCTGCGTGCCGTCAACGCTATGCCCAGCTCAACGCCGCAGCGGCCCAATCGCGGGAACAGGCGAGGCCGGCACCGTGCGGGGTGCCGGCCTCGGAGAGTACGGGTCAGATCTGAGCGAGCGAGCCCGCGTACATCTCCTCGATCTGGGCGGAGAAGTTGGTCTCGACGCTGCGCCGCTTGATCTTCATGGACGGGGTGATCTCGCCGTCCTCGATGCTGAGGTCGCGGGGGAGGAGGGCGAACTTCTTGACCGTCTCCCAGCGGTTCAGCTTGGCGTTGAGCTCGGCGATGTAGCCCTCGACCAGCGCGTACGTCTCCTTCGCCGCGACGATCTCGGCGTAGCTCTTGCCGGCCAGCGGGCCGCCGGCCGCCCAGGTCTTGATGGCCTCCTCGTCGAGGGCGATGAGCATGGTGACGAAGTTGCGGTTCTGGCCGACGACGACGGCCTGCGAGGTGTACGGGCAGACGGCCTTGAACGCGCCCTCGATCGCCGACGGGGCGATGAACTTACCGCCGGACGTCTTGACCAGGTCCTTCTTCCGGTCAGTGATCTTCAGGTAGCCGTCCGAGTCGAGCTCGCCGATGTCGCCGGTACGCAGGAAGCCGTCCTCGGTGAACGCCTCCGCCGTGGCGTCGGGCAGGTTGTGGTAGCCGCGCATGACGGGTGCGCCGCGCAGCAGCACCTCACCGTCACCGTCGATGCGAACCTCGAGGTCGCCGAGGGCCTGCCCGACCGTACCGATCTTGAGCTTGCCGCGCCGGTTCACGAAGTTGGCCGCGCTGGCCTCGGTCATGCCGTAACCCTCGAGGATCGGCAGGTTCGCCGCGGCGAAGAACTCCGAGATGTCCCGGCTGAGCGCGGCCGAGCCGCTGACCAGCACCTGGATGTTGCCGCCGAGCTTCTGCTGGAGCTTGGAGAAGACCAGCTTCTCGGCGATCGAGTACTGGATCGACAGGCCCAGCGGTACCGGCTTGCCGGCCTGCTGGAAGGCGACCCGCTTCTTGCCGGTGGCGACCGCCCAGCTGAAGATCTTCGGCTTCAGGCCGCTGCCGGACAGGCCGCTGGTGACGGTCTTGTTGTAGACCTTCTCGTAGATCCGCGGCGGGGCGCACATCAGCGTCGGCTTGATCACCGCGAGCAGGTCGATCAGCCGGTCGACGCGGCCGTCGACGTAGGTCGGCACACCGACGTGCAGGATGCCGCAGAGCAGCGTCTTGCCGAACGCGTGCGACATCGGCAGCCAGAGGTAGTGCAGGTCCTGCGGCGAGAACAGCCCCAGGCTCTCCTGCGCGACGCCCTCCCAGGTCCAGCCCTTGTGCAGCAGCTCGACGCCCTTGGGCCGGCCGGTGGTGCCGGAGGTGTAGATCAGCGTGGCGAGCGTGTCCGGGCCGAGCTGGGCCACCACGTCGTCGATCAGCGTGGGGTTCCTGGCGAGCGCGTCGGCGCCGAGCTGCTCCAGGTCGGCCAGGGTGATCTGCGGCGGCGTGGCGCCGGCGTCGGCCGGGCCATCGATCAGCACCACCTTGGTCACCGAGGTCTCCGCGCCGGCGAGCTTCAGCGCCTGCTTCGCGTTCTCCGCGATCAGCACCTTGGACCCGGAGTCGGACACGATGAACGTGGTGTCCTCGGGCTCGGTGGTCGGGTAGACCGTGGTGGCCGCGGCACCGGCGACGTTGATGCCGAGGTCGGCCAGGATCCACTCGAGCCGGGTGTTGGAGAGGATCGCGACCCGGTCCTCCAGGCCGACACCCAGCTCACGCAGGCCGGCGCCGATCGCCTTGACCCGCTCACCGACCTGGCGCCAGGTCAGCCATTCCGGGCCGGTGTCCGTGGCGTTGGGCGCGGCGAGCGCCCGGGCATCCGGCGTCTTCGCCACGCGCTGGAACAGCATGTCCGGGATCGACCGGTAGGGAACCTCGAGAGCCATCGGGCGCCGCCTTAAACCTGAACGGGGAGTAAGTAACCTCAGTGTTACCGGAGGGTAATGCGCATAGGGCACCAGGGCTAGAGCGTTGATCAATAGAACCGGGCCGTCTTCATCCTAGTCAGCCCCGATCCGGGGTCGATTCCACCGCTCGGCCGAGAATGGGCGGGTGGATCTGGTCATCGAGATCGAACCCGGGGCGGGCGGGACGACCGCAGCCGTCTACCGGGCGTTACGCTCGGCGATCGTGGACGGCCGGGTGCCGGCCGGTCACCGGCTGCCCGCCACCCGGGCACTCGCCGCTGACCTGGGCGTCTCTCGGGGAAGCGTGGCCGGTGCCTACGAGCGGCTGATGGCGGAGGGCTACCTGACGGCCCGGGTCGGTGCCGGTACCTACGTCGCCGAGACACCCACCCGCCGCCGGGCGCCGCGCCCGGCGGCGGACCCGCTGCGCCCGCGTTCCGGCTGGACCCTAACCCCGCTGCCGACCAGCGGCGAGGAGCCCGCACCACGGTACGACTTCCGCACCGGCATCCCGGACGCGCGACTGTTCCCGTTCGACACGTGGCGGCGGCTGATCGCCGCGGAGTTGCGGCTGGGCGCGAACAACCCGGGGACGTACGCGCCGCCGGAAGGTCACCCCGGGCTGCGCGCCGCGATCGCACGCTATCTCGGGTACGCCCGATCGGTGCACACCACCGCCGCCGAGGTCGTCGTCACGAACGGCACCCAGCACGCCCTCGACCTGATCGGCCGGGTCCTGCTGCGCCCCGGCGACGTGGTGGCTGTGGAGGAACCCGGCTACCCGCCGGCCCGCCGCCTCTTCTCCTCGCTCGGTGCCCGGGTGGTGAGCGTGCCGATGGACGAGGAGGGCGTGATCGTGGCGGCGCTGCCGGCGCAGAGCCGGCTGGTGTACGTGACCCCGTCGCACCAGTTCCCGCTGGGCCGGGTGATGAGCCTGGCCCGCCGTCAGGAACTGCTGGACTGGGCCGGCCGGCGGCAGGTGGCGATCGTCGAGGACGACTACGACAGCGAGTTCCGCTTCTCGGCCCGGCCCCTGGAACCGCTGTGCACGCTGGATCGCAACGGCCGGGTGCTCTACGTGGGCACCTTCTCGAAGAGCATGGTGCCCGCGGTGCGTACCGGGTTCGTGCTGGTCCCGCCCGGTCTGCGGCCCGCGGTCGTGGCGGCCCGGCAGCTCAGCGACGGCTACGGGCAGATGGCCGTCCAGGCGGCGCTGGCCCGGTTCATCGACGACGGCGAGCTGGCCCGGCACGTGCGCAAGGCCGGCCGGGCGTACGCCGACCGGCACGCCCGGATCGTCGCCGCGCTGGCCCGCCACCCGTCGCTGGAGGTCGTCCCCTCGGCGGCCGGACTGCACGTCACCGCCCTGCTGCGGGCCGGCTCACCGGATCCAGCCCGGATCGTGGCCGATGCCCGCCGCTCCGGACTCGCCATCGAGGACCTGGCCGGCTACGCAGTAGACGGGCTGCCCGGGCTGGTGTTCGGGTTCGGTGCCGTCGACCCCGATCTGATCGAGGAGGGGCTGGCGCTGCTGAGACCGGGACCGCCACCCTTGGTAGAGCACCGCGGCCGCGGCGATGGCGAGGCTGAGCAGCGCCGGCGCACCGTTGAGCCAGAGCAGCCCGATTACCGCCACGAACGCGAACCCGGCGATCACCCGGGACCGGCCGGCCGGCAGCAGGCGTAGCGCGGCCGCCGTGCCGAGCACGTACACCAGGGTGAAGCAGCCGGTGACCAGCAGGGTGGCGGTGTGCAGCCCGAGCGGCAGCAGGGCGGCTCCGATGCTGCCGGCGAAGATGAAGGTCAGTGACCGGCGCTGGGTGCCGAACACCCGGGACGGCAGGGCCCCCTCGGCGGCCAGGGCGGCGCCGAGCCGGCTGGCTCCCGCGTAGTACGCGTTCACCGCCCCGAGCGTCAGCAGCACCGCCACGATCGCGGTGATCAGGCGTACCGGGCCGTCGAGGCCGATCGCGAGCAGGTCGGAGAGCGGGGCCCGGCTGCCGGCCAGGGCGGGACCGAGCGCCAGCACGCTGACCGCCGCCACGGCGAGGTAGAGCACGCCGACCACGACGACCGCGACCAGCGTGGCCCGGGGGACGTCCCGGCGCGGGTGGCGGTACTCGGCGGAGAGCGAGGAGAGCGCCTCCCAGCCGGCGAAGCCCCAGACCAGGATGGCCGCGGCGGCGCCGATCCCGGACCAGCCGTGCGGGGCGAACGGCGTGAGGTTGTCCCACCGGGCGTGCGGCAGGGCGGCGACCACGGTCGTCACGAGCAGCACCACGAGGGTGACCGAGAGGACCAGCTGCACCCGGCCGGAGATCCGCAGGCCGTACCAGTTCATTCCGTACGCGATGCCGATCAGCGTCAGGAAGGTGGCGAATTCGACGGCCCGGCCGCCACCGAGAACGTCGGCGACGTACCCGCCGGTGAACGCGGCGGCCACCGGCGCGCCGAGCGGCACCGCGAAGTAGAAGCACCAGCCGACCGCGGCCGCGACGCGCGGCCCGAACGCCATCCGGGCGTAGGTGGAGACGCCGCCACTGTCCGGGTAACGCGCGCCGAGCGCGGCGAAGGTCCACGCCAGCGGCGCGGAGAGCACGATCAGGAGCAGCCAGGCGAGCAGGGAGGCCGGCCCGGCCGCTTCGGCGGCGAGCGCGGGCAGGGAGATCAGCCCGGTGCCCAGGACGGCGCCGACGGAGAGCGCGGCACCCTGGGCGACGGAGAGGCCGGTGCGAGTGTTCATGGCTACGAACCTAGGCGCGGATTGGCGCGCTGTTTGAGCCAATTATGGTCGGATCGGATGGGCCAATCTTAGATTCCGAGGCGAGCCTTCCGCAGCCGCTCCACCAGCGCGGACTCGCCCTCGACGGCGACCTGGGCGGCGCGCTGCCGCCCGGAGAAGAACAGGGCCAGCTCGCCCGCGTCCCCGGAGATCCGGACCTGCGGATCGCCGGCGGTCCGCAGCGGTGCGAACCCGGTCGCGGTGACCTCGGCGGAGATCTTCAGCCGGCGCAGCGCCGCACGGCAGGTGAGCTTGACCGTGCGCCAGAGCGCGGCCTGCTCGGCCTGCTCCAGTGGGCGGGGCGTCCACTCCGGGGCGGCCCGGCGGACGTCCTCGTGGTGGATGAAGAACTCGAGCGTGTTCACCACCGGGTCGGCGAGCGGGTTGCTCACCGGGCTCCACACCGGTGGCCGGCGCATCTGGCCGATCAGCTCCTGGTACGGCAGCGCGGCCCGGGCCAGGCGGATCCGCTCCCCGTACGCCGCCAGCGGTTTGACCAGGATCCCGGCGGCCGAGTCGGGCCGCCGCTCGCGGACCACGATGTGCGCGGCCAGGTCACGCGTGGTCCACCCGGAGCAGAGCGTCGGCGCGTCCGGACCCGTGCTGAGCAGCAGGTCGGCGAGGAGCTCCCGCTCCCGGCGGGCGTAGTTGGTCATGGGTCGATATTAAGGGGTGTAATTGTGGCCACAATGTAAACAGTAGGGCCGCGGGCGGCATGTTCGGCAGGATGGGACGGTAAGGCCGGCAGCGCCGGCGAACACTTACCAGTCGGGTAGGAAATTGAGCGGCAGAACCGGCAACGACGTGCTGGTACGGGGTCTGCGGGTGCTCGGCCACGCGATCCGGACGGAACCACGACTCTTCACCATCAGCGTGCTCGGCAGCAGCCTCTTCGGGCTCCTGATCATCGCGAACTCGTACGTCGTGGGGTCCATCATCGGCGATGTGGTGGTGCCGGCCTTCGCGGCAGGCAGCATCACCACCGGCGAGCTCGCGTTGATCGTCGCCGTGCTGCTGGGGATCAGCGGCCTGCGGGTGGCCAGCATCTTCGGCCGCCGGCTCGGCGCCGGGTTCATGCAGTTCCGCCTCCAGGCCCGCTACCGCAGCGCGGTGACCCGGCGCTATCTCGCGCTGCCGCCCGCCTGGCACCAGCGGCACGCCACCGGCACCCTGCTCTCCAACGCCAGCTCCGACGTCGAGGCGGCGTTCGGGGTGATCGCCCCGCTGCCGTTCGCGGTCGGCACGATCGTGATGATCTTCGCCGCGGTGCTCTCGCTCTTCGTCACCGACTGGGTGCTCGCCCTGGTCGGCGTGACGCTGTTCCCCGCGCTCTTCGCGCTGAACTTCGCCTACTCGCGCCGGATGTCGCCCCGGCAGATCCAGGCCCAGCGGATGCGCGCCAAGGTCAGCGCGGTGGCGCACGAGAGTTTCGACGGCGCGCTGGTGGTCAAGACGATGGGCCGGGAGGCGGACGAGTCCCGCCGGTTCGGCGTCTTCGTCACCGAGCTGCGTGACTCGCTGATCTCGGTGGGCCGGCTGCGCGGCATCTTCGACCCGCTGATGGACAGTCTGCCGAGCGTCGGCACGCTCGCCGTGCTGCTGCTCGGCACCTGGCGCCTGCAGACCGGCGCGATAAGCGTCGCCGAGCTGGTCAGCGTCGCGTTCCTGTTCACCGTGCTGGCGTTCCCGGTGCGCGCGATCGGCTGGGTGGTCGGCGAGCTGCCGCGCAGCGTGGCCGGCTGGGAGCGGGTGCAGGCGGTGCTGTCCGCCGACGGCGATCTGGCGTACGGCGACGGCACGCTCGCCGGCGACGGGCCGGCCGAGCTGCGCTTCGAGCGGGTCGACTTCCGGTACGCGGACGGCCCGCCCGTGCTGCGCGACGTGACCTTCACCGTGCCCGCCGGCCGTACCGTGGCACTGGTCGGCGCGACCGGTTCGGGCAAGTCCACGATCGCCTCGCTGGCGGTCCGGCTGGTGGACCCGGAAGCCGGCCACGTCGCGATCGACGGGGTGAAGCTGCCCGACCTCTCCGGTGCGGCGCTCGCCGGCGCGACCGCGCTGGTTCCGCAGGTGCCGTTCGTCTTCGACGACTCGGTCCGCGGCAACATCGCCCTGGACCGCCCGGAGATCGGCGACGACTCGGTGTGGAAGGCGCTGCGGCTGGCCCAGGCCGACAAGTTCGTCGGCGGGCTGCCGGAGAAGCTGGACACCGAGGTCGGTGAGCGGGGCACCTCGCTCTCCGGCGGCCAGCGGCAGCGACTCACGCTGGCCCGGGCACTCGCCGGGAAGCCCCGCCTGCTGGTGCTCGACGACGCGACAAGCGCGGTGGACCCGCGGGTGGAGGCGGCGATCCTGGGCGCACTGCGGCACGCGGGGACGTCGATCCTGGTGGTGGCGTACCGGCGGGCCACCATCGCGCTCGCCGACGAGGTGGTCTACCTGCATCAGGGGCGGGTCGTGGCGACCGGGACGCACACCGAGCTGATGGCCACTCAGCCGGGTTATCTGAACCTGGTCACGGCGTACGAGAAGGCAGACCGATGAGCGACGGAACTCTGCTTACCCGCAGCGGAAAACCCATGCAAACCGGGACTACCGCCACGATCAAACGTGGGTTCGCGCTCTCCCCGGAACTGCGCACCGGGATGGCCGGCACGATCGGGCTGGCGATCCTGCAGATGTCCGGCCGGGTCGCCGTGCCGATCGCCATCCAGCAGGGCATCGACCGCGGCATCCGGGCGCCCGGCGGTCCGGACGTCCGGGTGGTCATGGTGATCGTGGCGCTCACCCTGGTCGCCCTCGCCATCTCGACGCTCTGCGGCTACCTGATGACCCGGCGGCTCTTCACGGTCAGCGAGACCGCCCTCGGCGGCCTGCGGTCGCGCACCTTCCGGCACATCCACGACCTGTCGATGCTGCACCAGCAGTCCGAGCGGCGTGGCTCGATGGTGTCCCGGGTGACCGGCGACGTCGACCAGATCTCCCAGTTCCTCCAGACCGGCGGGGTGCAGCTGCTGCTCGCCACCGGCCAGCTGATCGTCTCCACCGTGGTGATGTTCGTCTACTCGTGGCAGCTCAGCATCGTGGTGCTGCTCGCCTTCGGGCCGGCGGTGCTGGTGATCCGGCTGTTCCAGAAGCGGCTCGCCGCCGTCTACCGGGCGGTGCGCGAGCGTACCGGGGTGATGCTGGGCGTGATCGCGGAGAGCGTCGTGGGCGCCACGGTGATCCGTTCGTACGGGGTCGCCGGGCGTACCGAGGCCCGGCTGGACAACGCCATCGGCGACCTGCGGTCGGCACAGCAGCGGGCCATGCGGACCAGCGTGACCAGCTTCTCCAGCGGCGAGATCGGGGCCGGCCTGGCGCTGGCCGGTGTGGTCGTGGTGGGCACCCTGCTCGGCATCGACGGCGAGCTCACCGTGGGCCGGCTGACCGCGTTCCTGTTCCTGGTCACGCTCTTCATCCAACCGGTGCAGATCGCCACCGACATGCTCAACGAGGCGCAGAACGCGGTGGCCGGCTGGCGTCGCATCCTCGACGTGCTGGACGTGGACCCGGACGTGGCCGACCCGGACGACCGGGGCGTGGAGCTGCCGGCCGGGCCGCTGTCGGTGCGCTTCCGTGACGTGTCGTTCAACTATCCGGGCGGCCCGACCGTGCTGTCCGGAGTGGATCTGGAGATCCCGGCGCGGACCAAGGTGGCCGTGGTGGGTGAGACCGGCAGCGGCAAGACCACGTTCGCCAAGCTGCTCACCCGCCTCATGGACCCGGCGATCGGCTGCGTCGAGCTCGGCGGGGTGCCGCTGACCGAGGTGCGGTTCACCTCGCTGCGCTCGCGGGTGGTGATGGTGCCGCAGGACGGCTTCCTCTTCGACGCCACGGTCGCCGAGAACATTCGCTTCGCGGAACCCGATCTGACCGACGAGGCCCTGCGGGCGGCCTTCGAGGAACTCGGGCTGGCGGACTGGCTGGCCGGCCTGCCGGAAGGGCTCGAGACGCCGGTGGGGGAGCGCGGGGAGGCGCTCAGCGTGGGCGAGCGGCAGCTGGTGGCGCTGGTCCGGGCGTACGTCGCCGACCCGGATCTGCTGGTGCTGGACGAGGCGACAAGCGCGGTGGACCCGGCTACCGAGGTGCGCCTGCAGCACGCCTTGGATCTCGTGACCCGGGGGCGGACCACGGTGACGATCGCGCACCGGCTGTCCACGGCCGAGGCCGCGGACGAGGTGATCGTCGTGGATGCGGGCCGCGTCGTGCAACGCGGCCCGCACGCCCTCCTCGTCGCCGAGGAGGACTCGATCTACGCCAAGCTCTACGCCAGCTGGCTGGAACAAACGCGGAGCTAGCTGCCTCCTCACCGGCGGCGATCTTCGGGCTATCGGGCGTAGTACTCGACCACGAGCTGCTCGTCGCAGAGCACCGGCACCTCGGAACGCTGCGGCGCCCGGATCACCGTGGTGCGCAGCTCCTCGAGAACGGTCGACAGGTACGGCGCGGTCGGGCCGTCGATGTGCGTACCCGTCGCCGCGATCTGGAACGGCGGCTTCTGGCGGCTGGTCTCCTTGACCTCGATGACCTGACCCGGCTTCAGCTTGTAGCCGGGACGGTCCACCTTCTTGCCGTCCACGGTGAAGTGACCGTGCACGACGAGCTGGCGGGCCTGGTAGATGGTCCGGGTGAAACCGGCCCGGAACACCGTGGCGTCCAGGCGGCGCTCGAGCAGCGTGACCATGGTCTCGCCGGTCTTGCCCTCCGCCTTGTGCGCGGCGTCGTACGCGGCGCGCATCTGGACTTCGCTGATGTTGTACTGGTGCCGCAGCCGCTGCTTCTCCAGCAGCCGGACCTGGTAGTCCGAGCTCTTGCGGCGTCCCCGGCCGTGCACACCGGGCGGGAACGGCCGCCGCTCGAAGTACTTGACGCACTTACGCGTCAGAGGGATTCCGAGAGCTCGGGAAAGCTTCGCCTTGGGTCGAGAGTTGTTCAACTGCGATCTCCTGTTACGGTTAGCCTTGCCTAACTTAGGTAAGCCTAACCGGTGCCCGGAGGTGCTCGTCATGCAACCCAGTCCCGCCGAGATCGCGCGCACGCTCGCCGCCGGTCACCTGCCCGCCGTGGCCCACATCGCCTGCCGTCCCGGACCTGTTCCGGTCCGGCACGTCACCGACAACCAGGGACGCGTGCTGCTTCTCGTGCCGGCCGAGGGTACCGTCGCGACCGCACTGCGGCCACAGGACGGCAACGACGACACAGCGCTGGTCCTCGATATCCGGGACGTGCCTCCGATGGCTTCCTCGCCGTCGCTGGGCCGGGTCTGGATCTCCGGCTGGGCAGCCCAGCTGACCGGCGACGATGCCCGCGCCGCGGCGCTGGACTACGCCGATACGGACGCCTGCGGTGACCTGCTCGACATCGGTGAGAGCCAGGCGCTCTACCGGATGGACGTGGCCGAGGTCCGCTACGAACGTAATGAGAATCTCGTCGAGATCGATCCGGACGACTACGCCGAGGCCGCCCCGGACCCGCTGCGGAACATCGAGTTCGACCTGATCGCCGACCTCGCCGACCACCACATGAGCGAGATGAGCGATTACGTGCGCCGCCAGCTCGGCAAGGCCGCGCGCCCCGGCGACGAGCCCAAGGTGGTCCGCCTGGACCGGTACGGCTTCCTGGTCCGGATGGGTGGCCGCAGCGCCCGGCTGGCCTTCCCCCGCCCGGTCACCGACCGGCACGACCTGGCGCACCTGCTGCACCCGATCCTCTGCCGCCGCTGTACGGCGCACGAGGAGACCGCCGCCTAGAGCGGCTCATGAACGAGGCGGGATCCCAGCGGCCACCTTCTGCCGCCGTCTGGCCGCGGGATCCGCTTCTTGTGCTCTGCCGACCGGTGCCGCGGTCGGCAGAGCACAACCTTTTACAGCGAAAGGATCCGGTCCAGGTACTCGCGGTAGCCGCGCATCGCCATCCGCATGCTCTCGGTGTCCGGAGTGTCCGTGCCACGCAGCGGGTCCAGCTCGTCCCGCTCGGCCAGCAGCACCTCGGTCAGCTCGTTCACCGCGTCGGTGAGCAGGTCGTGCGCCCGGGTCAACGCGGTGACCGGGTCGTCGACGAACTCGGCCTTCACCTCGTGCCACGCCGCCCGGAAGTGCCGTGCGGCGTCCTCGTCCCAGATCGTGCGCCCGATGGCCGGTGACTGCTCGGTGGCGAGCTCGGCGATCGGGGCCGGCTCCTCGGCACGGGAGGCACGGCGGCCCGCCCGCCGGACCGGCTCGACGTCCTCCAGGCTGGCCGAGCGCCGGGGTGCCGGTTGCGGCTCCTCCGCGTCGTCCAGTGCCCGGCGGTTCGCGCCGCCCACCGCGTGCCCGGTGACCATGCCCTCACTGCCGGCCGGCGGGAAGGCCTGGAACTCCGGTGGCGGTGGAACCGGCGAACCGGACTGCGGCGCGGTGGGCGTGACCGAGGCGACCCCGAAGGCCTCCCCGGACCGGCCCAGGCTGTAACCGGCCGGGCTGAACCCGAACGCGCCGTCCGGCGACGGCGGCAGACCCGCGTAGCCACCGTTGTCCGGCGACTCGGCGGACCGGTCGACAGCCAGGTCCGGCGGCGTCCGGGTGGCCGGGATCTGCACCGCCGACAACGTGGCCGAGGGCGGCTGCACGCTGGGCACCTGGGCCGGCGAGACCGGCGCGGTGGCGGCCGGGTCGGCCGGCTCCTCGGTCTCCGGCGCTCCGGAGACCGGCTCCGAGGCGCTGGACGGATGGTCCGGCGTGAAGTCGGTCAGCCCGTACGCCCCCGGGGCGAACCCGGGCGACACCGGCGCACCGGACACCGGACCGGCCGGGGTCGGCACCACCGGATGGGTGGCGCCGGGCACCGCGGCCCAGCCGGCGGCCGGCCGAGGCGGGTCCACCGAGATGGCGGGCGACTCCGCGCCGGGGTCGGCGAGCAGACCGGGTGGCGTCGAGACGGGCTTGCCGTCCGGGCCCGACGCCTCGCCGGTCTGCGCGTAACCGGGCGCCCCTGCCCGTCCGTTCATGTCCTCACGTCCGTTCTCGTCGCTCTCGCCCGCCACTTCGGCGGCGTCCTGGTCGCCCTCCGGCGGTGTCCGGTCCGCTGGATCCTCAGCCGGTGTCGCACCGGCCGGCTCCTCGCCGGTCTCCGCCGCCACGGACTCCGGTTCATCCGGGTCGTCCGCGTCGGAACGCTGGTCGTCGTCCTCGGACTCGGCGGCGTTGCGACCGCCGAACAGGAACCGTCCGGTGCCGCCCCGGCGCCCGCCGAGAACGAAGCCGCCGAACGTGCCCTCGCGACCCGCGGGCGTGTCGCCGGCCTCCGGCTCATCGGACTTTACGTCCTCAGCGCGGTCCGGCTGGTCCTCCGTTGGGCCTGAGTGATCAGAATCGCCGTGCCGCGTTCGCGCTGGTGAGCCGGAGAACGGGCGGCCCGCGCCGGAGCTGCGGGGCGCTCCGGGAACGACCCGTCCGGCGGCTCGATTCAGACCGAACGGGTCAGCCGAGGGCCGGTCCCCGTTCGATCCGTGGCCGGGGACACCGGGATTGCGGGCGGCGGCGGCGACCGGCACCAGCGGCGAGAGCGGGTGTGCCCCGAAGGTCCCGGCCAGCGGTGAGCCGGCGAGCAGGTCCGCGGGAGTCTCCAGCGCGTCGGCCGTACGCCGTGAGCCCAGTGCCACCATCTCCGTCTCGGCCTCGGCGCCCGGCTGACCGGCCGGGACGTCCGTATCGGGACGGACCTGCCAGAACCGGGCGAGGCCGGGTGAAGGCCGGCTGTAGTCGGGGCTGGACTTGGGCTCCATCTCGGTTTCACCACTTCCGTCGCGAGGCGCGACCGCCGGTCCTGCCTGGAGCTGCGCGAACACACCGGCCGGCGGGCGATTGGGCAGTCGGGCACGTACCGCGCTTCGGCGACGGTACCGCTCCGGACTGTCCGGCACATCCCCGGTTACCGGATCGTGGGCCCCCTGCGGGTCGTTACGGGGCCCGGAAGCGATGGGGGAGAATCCAGACCGTGCCCGTACCCGAAGTAGAGACCTCCCTGGATCCAGCGATCGCCGACCGGCTCAAACGGACCGCCGACGGCCTCGTCGCGGCGATCGTGCAGGAGCACGGCACCGGTGACGTCCTGATGCTCGCCTGGATGGACGACGAGGCGCTGCACCGCACGCTCACCACCGGCCGGGCCACCTACTGGTCCCGCAGCCGCGGGGAGTACTGGGTGAAGGGCGCCACGTCCGGCCACGTCCAGCACGTCAAGAAGGTGTCGCTGGACTGCGACGGCGACGCCTTGCTGGTCACCGTCGAGCAGATCGGCGCGGCCTGCCACACCGGAACGCACACCTGCTTCACGGATGATCTGGAGATGCGATGACCAGCGGCGTGACATTTCCCGACGAAGCGGAATTCATCAAGGGGCAGAGCCGCGTCATCCCGGTCACCCGCAAACTGCTCGCCGACGGCGAGACCCCGGTCGGCGTCTACACGAAGCTGGCCGGCGGCCCGGGCACGTTCCTGCTCGAGTCGGCGGAGCAGGGCCTGGCCTGGTCGCGTTACTCCTTCATCGGGGTCCGCAGCGCCGCCACGCTGATCGAGAAGGACGGGCAGGCCGCCTGGCTGGGTACGCCTCCGGAGGGCGTACCCCTCGGTGGTGATCCGGTCGCGGCCCTGCGCGAGACGGTGGCCGCGCTGACCGGCGGAGCGCAACCCAGTGATGATCTTCCCCCGCTGACCGGCGGCATGGTCGGCTACCTCAGCTACGACCTGGTCCGCCGGTTCGAGCGGCTGCCGGCCACCACGGCCGACGACGTGCCCCTGCCCGAGCTGGGCATGATGCTCGCCACCGACCTGGTGGTGCTCGACCACCACGAGGGCTCGGCGCTGCTGGTCGCCAACGCGGTGCTGGCCGAGGACGCCGACGACGCGGCCCGGCGTGCGGCGTACCACCAGGCGGTCGGCCGACTGGACGCGATGACCACCGCGCTGTCGCGGCCCACCCCGCCGATGGTCTCCACGGTGGATCGCACGCCGGCCGCCGAGCCGGTCAGCCGGACCGAGCCGGGTGAGTACCAGAAGGCGGTGGAGGCCGCCAAGGAGGCGATCCGCGCCGGCGAGTGCTTCCAGATCGTGGTGGCGCAGCGGTTCGAGAGGCCCACCGACGCCAACGCGCTCGACGTCTACCGGGTGCTCCGGGCGACCAACCCGAGCCCGTACATGTACCTGCTGCGCTTCGACGACTTCGACATCGTCGGCTCGTCGCCGGAGGCGCACCTCAAGGTGAGTGCCAACCGGACCGCCATGCTGCACCCGATCGCCGGCACCCGCTGGCGGGGCGCGACGCCCGAGCAGGACGCCGCGCTCGCCGCCGAGCTGCTCGCCGACCCGAAGGAGCGCTCCGAGCACGTGATGCTGGTCGATCTGGGCCGCAACGACCTCGGCCGGGTCTGTGAGCCGGGAAGCGTCGAAGTGCCGGAATTCGCACGGATCGAGCGCTACAGCCACGTCATGCACATCGTGTCGACCGTGGTCGGTCATCTGCGCGCCGATCGCTCCGCGTTCGACGCGCTCGCCGCCACCTTCCCGGCCGGCACGCTCTCCGGCGCACCAAAGGTGCGGGCCATGGAGATCATCGAGGAGCTGGAGCCGACCCGGCGCGGCCTCTACGGCGGCACGGTGGGCTACTTCGGCTTCGCCGGCGACATGGACATGGCGATCGCCATCCGCACTGCGTTGATCAAGGAAGGCGTCGCCTACGTCGGCGCGGGCGCCGGCATCGTCGCCGACTCCGACCCGGCCGCCGAGGAGCAGGAGACCCGCAACAAGGCCGCCGCCGTCCTCGCCGCCATCGCCTCAGCCGAGACGCTGCGCGCGGCCCGATGACCCGGCGCGGTCAGCTCGTCGCGATCGTCGCCTGCCTGGCCGGCGCCGCGCTCACCCTCTACGCGGTGACCCGGACCTGGTCGGTGCGGGTGGAACAGCGCACCGGCCTGTCCGATCTGCGCACCGAGCAGACCGGTGCCGACGTGCAACCGTGGCTGGTCGGCCTGGCCGTGGTCGCCCTCGCCGGTACCGGTGCGCTGCTGGCCACCCGCGGCGCCGTCCGCCGCGCGCTCGGCGTGCTGCTGATCATGGCGGGCGCCGGCATCGCGGTGGGCGCGGTGCTGGCGCGCGCCGCGCTCGACGCCGGCGAGGCCGGAGCCGCTGCCGCGATCTGGCCGGTGGCCTGCGTGCTGGGCGGCGCGGCGGTGGCGGTCGGCGGCGTGCTTGCCGCGCGGCACGGCCATCTCTGGCCGGCCATGTCTTCCCGGTACGAGCGAAGCACAGTCCCCGGACATCCCGCTCCGGCATCTGCCGGGCCGGAGCCCCAGTCTGCCGCCGGGCTTGAGCACGGGGAGACGAACACCGACCCACCGGGGCCGGTGAAGCCCACCGACAACCGGGCTTTCTGGGATGCGCTGGATCGGGGAGAGGACCCGACCCGCTGATGCGGGTCCTGCTCTAATCCGGGCTCGGCGTGCTCGGCGTGCTCAGTGGCGGGAGCCGGCCAGCGAGGCCGTCCGGCGGGATCGGGCCGGCCCGGTGGCGATCATGGCGGCGACGGCGCGGCTGGTCTCCACCCGGGCCCGGGCACGCGCCCGGTCGGCCTGAATCGCGTCCCAGGCGTTGTCCCGGGCGGTACGGACGTTCGCCGGGCCCACCACCACCCGCTGCACGCCGGTGGCCACGTCTGCCGCGAGGGAGACGAGCGTCCGGGAGAGGGTGGCGAACCCGATCGGCTGGGTAGGTGAGGCAGTGGCCATCGTTCTACTCCGCAATCATCGTCCGGCTGGCAACGCCCAGAGGCGCCGGGACAAGTCTGCCCGAGTCACATCTTGGTGGAGTCCTATTTCCGCACGGTGACGGACACGTCAACGCGGGGGTGTATCGGCCGAATAGGGGAGGTCCCCCAGCGCAGCGCGTTGCGACTGGCA
Organism: Actinoplanes aureus; assembly: GCF_015704865.1. GTDB lineage: Bacteria > Actinomycetota > Actinomycetes > Mycobacteriales > Micromonosporaceae > Actinoplanes > Actinoplanes aureus. The sequence continues at coordinate 137,863 of NZ_JADQTO010000008.1, forward strand.
ATAAGCTGTGAGGGACGTGACAAGCCTTGCCAGGCGGCCTGGCATTATGCCCCAGCCCATTTCGTGAGGCGCGCCATACCCCCGGGACGCCGTCACCGGCTGTCACCTCCTAGCATCGGGCCGAAGACACCCGGAGAGGGGAGTCATTACGTGACATCCGATCAGGCGGAAGCGGGCAATGGCGGACCCGCGCGGCGCGATGCGGCTCCGCAGAACGTTCTCGAGGAGATCCTCGCCGGGGTACGGGAGGACGTAGCAGCACGCCAGGCGGCTACGCCGCTGGAAAAGGTGCGCGAACTCGCGGCGGCGGCCCCGCCCGCGATCGACGCGTACGCGGCGCTGCGAAAGCCCGGCGTGGCGGTGATCGCCGAGGTGAAGCGGGCGTCGCCGTCGAAGGGCGCGCTCGCCGACATCCCCGACCCGGCCGAACTCGCCGGTGAGTACGCGGCAGGCGGCGCACGCTGCATCAGCGTGCTCACCGAGGGCCGCTGGTTCGGCGGCTCGCTGGAGGACCTGACAGCGGTCCGCAACTCGGTGCAGATCCCGGTGTTGCGCAAGGACTTCGTCGTCTCCAGCTATCAGGTGCACGAGGCCCGGGCACACGGCGCCGATCTGGTCCTGCTGATCGTCGCCGCGCTGGAACAGAACGCGCTTGTCGGCCTCCTGGAGCGGATCGAGTCGCTGGGCATGACGGCCCTCGTCGAGGTGCACAACGAGGAGGAGGCCGACCGGGCACTGGAGGCCAACGCGAAGGTCATCGGCGTGAACGCCCGGGACCTGCGCACCCTCGAGGTGGACCGGTCGGTCTTCGAGCGCATCGCGCCGGGGCTGCCGAACAACGTCGTGAAGATCGCCGAGTCCGGCGTACGCGGTCCGCACGACCTGATCCGGTACGCGTCCGCGGGCGCCGACGCGGTGCTGGTCGGCGAGGGCCTGGTGACCCAGAAGTCGCCGCGCGACGCGGTCGCCGAGCTGGTCAACGCGGGCAACCACCCCGCGACGCCCAGGCCGGTGCGATGACCGCGCAGACCCTGCCGGACCTCGCCGGGCACTTCGGGCGGTACGGCGGCCGGTTCGTCCCGGAGGCGCTGATCAAGGCGCTGGACGAGCTGGACGCCGCGTACCGGTCGGCCAAGAACGACCCGGAGTTCCAGGCCCGCTTCCAGGACCTGCTGCTCAACTACGCGGGCGTACCGTCGCTGCTCTACCGGGCGACCCGGCTGTCCGAGGCGCTCGGTGCGGAGATCCTGCTCAAGCGGGAGGATCTGAACCACACCGGCGCCCACAAGGTGCGCAACGTGCTCGGCCAGGCCCTGCTCGCCAAGCGGATGGGCAAGCCCCGGGTGATCGCCGAGACCGGGGCCGGCCAGCACGGTGTCGCCAGTGCCACCGCGGCCGCGCTGCTCGACCTCGAGTGCACGGTTTACATGGGCGAGATGGACACCGAGCGGCAGGCGCTCAACGTGGCCCGGATGCGGATGCTCGGCGCCACGGTCGTCCCGGTGACCAACGGCTCGCGGACCCTCAAGGACGCGCTCAACGAGGCGCTGCGGGACTGGGTCACCACCGTCGACACCACCCACTACCTGCTCGGCACGGCCGCCGGGCCGCACCCGTTCCCGGAGCTGGTCCGCGACTTCGTCGGCGGCATCGGCGTCGAGGCCCGGGCGCAGTGCCTGGAGCTGATCGGCAAGCTGCCGGACGCCGTGGCGGCGTGTGTCGGCGGCGGGTCGAACGCGATCGGCATCTTCCACGCCTTCGTCCCGGATTCCTCGGTGCGCCTGTACGGCTTCGAGGCGGGCGGCGACGGCGTGGAGACCGGCCGGCACGCGGCGTCGATCACCGGCGGATCGGTCGGGGTGCTGCACGGCAACCGCACCTACCTGCTCCAGGACGACGACGGTCAGACCATCGAGTCGCATTCGATCTCGGCGGGACTGGACTACCCGGGCGTCGGACCGGAGCACGCCTGGCTGAACGACACCGGCCGGGCGTCCTACGAGCCGGTGACCGATGCCGAGGCGATGGCGGCGTTCCAGCTGCTCTGCCGTACCGAGGGGATCATCCCGGCGATCGAGAGCGCGCACGCGCTCGCCGGCGCCGCCAAGATCGCGCCGCGGTTGCGCGAGGAGCTCGGGCGGACGCCGACGATCGTGGTGAACCTGTCCGGGCGCGGTGACAAGGACGTGCACACCGCCGGCGCCTACTTCGGCATCCTCGACCCGGTCGAGACGGTGGTCCCGGGGGAGAACACGTGAGCATCGCCGAAACGTTCGCCAAGGCGAAGTCGGAGAACCGTTCGGTGCTGGTCGGCTGCATGCCGGCCGGCTTCCCGACGGTCGACCACAGCATCGAGCAGATGATCGCGATGCACGAGGCCGGTTGCGACGTCATCGAGGTCGAGCTGCCGTACTCGGACCCGGTCATGGACGGCCCGGTGATCCAGAAGGCGAGCGACATCGCGCTCGCCAACGGCGTACGCACCCGGGACACCCTCAAGATCATCGACGCGGTCTCGAACGCGGGCGCCACGGTCGTGCTGATGACCTACTGGAACCCGATCGAGAAGTACGGCGTCGACGCGTTCGCCCGTGACCTGGCCGCGGCCGGTGCCACCGGGCTGATCACGCCGGACCTGATCCCGGACGAGGCGCAGGAGTGGATCGCCGCCTCGGACAAGCATCAGATCGACCGGACCTTCCTGGTCGCGCCCAGCTCCACCGACGAGCGGCTCGCGATGACCGTGGCGAACTGCCGGGGCTTCGTCTACGCCACCGCTCTGATGGGCGTCACCGGCGCCCGTACCTCGGTGTCCTCGCAGGCGCCGGAGCTGGTGGCCCGGGTCCGCAAGGCCGATCCGGCCATGCCGGTCGGTGTCGGCCTGGGTGTCGGCACCGGTAAGCAGGCCGCCGAGGTGGCCGCCTTCGCGGACGGGGTGATCGTCGGCAGCGCGCTGATCCGCTGCGTGCTCGAAGCCCCGGACCGGGCGACCGGTCTGGACCGCCTGCGTGCCCTGAGCGCCGAGCTGGCCGAGGGCGTTCGCTCCCGCGTCTGATCCGAAAAATTGCCCGCCGCCCGGGCGTCACCACAGAGCCCGGCGGCGGTAGCGTGTGCACCCGTGAACATCGCCGCCATCCCCAGCCCCACCACGTCGGTGTGGCATCTCGGCCCGCTGCCGATCCGGGCGTACGCGCTCTGCATCATCCTCGGCATGGTCGCCGCCACGCTCCTCATGGAGCAGCGGTTGCGCCACCGCGGGGTGGCGAAATGGACCTCGCTCGACATGGTGGTGTGGGCGGTGCCGTTCGGCATCATCGGCGCCCGCGTCTACCACGTGATCACCTCGCCGCAGGACTACTTCGGTTCCGGCGGTGACCCGATCCGCGCCTTCTACATCTGGGAGGGCGGCCTCGGGATCTGGGGCGCGGTGGCCGGCGGCGCGCTGGGCGCCTGGATCGCGGCCCGGCAGATCGGCCTGCCGCTGAGCGTCTTCGCCGACGCGCTCGCACCGGCGCTGCCGGTGGCCCAGGCGATCGGCCGCCTCGGCAACTGGTTCAACAACGAGCTGTACGGCAAGGTAACCACCCTGCCGTGGGGTCTCGAGGTGCACGAGATGGACCCGGCCAACCCCGGCCACGCCACGGTGATCGACGGCGAGCCGGTGACCAAACCGGAGCTCTACCACCCCGCCTTCCTCTACGAGGCGATCTGGAACCTCGGTGTCGCCGGGTTGGTCTGGCTGCTGGACCGCAAGTTCAAGTTCGGCCGGGGCCGGGCGTTCGCGCTCTACGTGATGGCGTACACGGCGGGCCGGGCCTGGATCGAGATTCTCCGGGTGGACGAGGCCAACACCCTGTTCGGCGTACGGCTCAACGTCTTCACCGCGATCGTCATCTTCCTCGGCGCGGCGATCTACTTCGTGGCGGTCCGCGGCCCCCGGGAGTACGTGGTGCCGATCGACGCGCCGGACACCGCGCCGGAGCCGGTCGCCGACAGTGACATCTCCCAGGTCGACGTGGCCGGCGAGGACGACAGCCGCAAGATGCCGACGGCGTACCAGGTGGTGAGCGAGGAACGGTTCCGGGCGTACCAGCGGACCGGCGTCCTGCCACCGGCCGAGCCCGCCGACTCGGTGCCCGCCTCGGTGGGCGGCTCCGACGCGGACGAGCCCGGGCCCTCCCGGCCCGCAGACGAGAACTGATTCCCGGGCCCGGCATGCGCACGGCCGTGGTGGTGGGCGCGGGGATGGCCGGGCTGGCCGCCGCCGGCGCGCTGTCACGTACCGGCTGGCGGGTGACGGTCCTGGAACGCGCCGAACGGGTGGCCGGCCCGCCGACCGCGGTGGTGCTCTGGCCCAACGGCTTGCGCGCCCTGACCGCCCTCGACCCGGACGGCGGCTGGTCGGCCATCGCGTCACCACTGCCCGACGGCGGGGTGCGGCGTCCTGACGGGCAGTGGCTCGTCGCGCCTCGTACCCGTTCCGGCGCGGGCCCGGCTCCGGCCGCCGCCCACCTGGAGGACATCTACGACGCACTGGTCGCGGGTCTCGGCGAGCACGTCGAGATCCGTACCGGCTTCGACGCGACAACCGTCACCACCGGCCCCCGGCAACGTCCCGCGGTGAGCGACGGCCGAACCACCCTGGAAGCGGACCTGCTCATCGGCGCGGACGGCATCGACAGCCGGGTCCGGGCCGCCCTGGCACCCGAGTCGGTGGCGCTCGGCTCCGGGTTCGCCGCCTGGCAGGCCGTCATCCCCGCCTACCGGGTGCCGCGCCTGGAGGGCGACCGCTGCCCCGGCGGCGAGACGCTCGGCGCCGGCTACCGGTTCGTCGCGATCCCACTCGGCGAACGCGCGGCCGGCAAGGGCGGCGTCTACTGGGTGGCCACCGCGGCCGGCGCCACCCGCCCCGAATCGCCCGCCACCCAGCTGGCCCTGCTGCGCCGCTGGTTCGCCGGCTGGCCCGAACCGGTCAGCGAACTCCTGGCCGCCACCCGCCCCGAGGAACTCGTCCCGCAGGGCGTCCGCGAACTGCGCCCATTGCCCCGCGCCTACGGCTTCCCATCCGGCCCCGGCGGCGTGGTCCTGCTCGGCGACGCCGCGCACGCCATGCCGCACCATCTCGGCCAGGGCGCCTGCCTGGCCTTCGAGGACGCGGCCACCCTGCGCCCCCTGATGGCCACCGCGAAGCCGGGCCCCGACCTGCGCGCCGCGGTCGAGGCCTACAGCCGCTTGCGCCGCCCGCGCACCACCAGCGTGGTCCGCCAGAACCGGCGGATGTCCGCGGTGGTCCAGGCCCGCGGCCGCCTCGCCCTCCGCGCCCGCGACGCCGCCCTCAACCACATGCGCCCGCGCATCCTCGGCCGCACGCTCGACCCGGTCCCGGATTGGACCCCACCGGACTAACCCTTTTCCGGTACGCGCCACACCTCCCGAAAAATCCCCCACGCCCGCCGTGCCACGCGACCGCCTGCCCACTCCCGGCCGCCCGGCGACCGCCGGGCCACGCACACGGCGAGCCCTGCCATCACTCAGCCCCGGTCCCGGCTGGCGCCGGGGCACGTCATGGGCCGCGCTCGGGTTGGGTGCGTGGCTGCCGGCCGGCGGCGCTCGGCCGGCGCCGGGGCACGCGGTCCGCCGTCACGCGCGAGCGTGGTTGCTAAGGCCCGCTCGGGTCGAGGTCTCTATCCGCCCGGCACCAGGCAGCCCTCCACGCTGGCCCCGGTAGCCCGGCTAGCGCTGGGCGCGTTATGCGGGCCGGGTTGGGTGCGTGGTGGACGGCTGGGGGTGCCGGGCCGTCGGTGGGGCACGTTATGCGGGCCGGGATAGGTGGCTGGTGGACGGCTGGTGGTGGGGCGCGTGGTGGCCGTGCGGATCTGCGAGGTCGCGTTACGCGGTGCCGGTGTGAGCGCGTCCGACCGCAAGATCAGATTGTGATAGCGGCGCCGACCGGTCCGGCACCACGAGGGAGAAAAAGATCTCACACCGGGATTCACCCGTTAGGCACCCCTCCGGCCCGGGCGGCGAGCGCTCTGCGAGCTCCGTAGCGCACGCTTGGGTAATGAGTCAAACGGACAGCGGTGCTTACGGCGTACCAAATCTTGGGAACTGTGAGGGAATCGCTGCCGCGCGCCTCAGAGAGGCGCGGCGGCCGGCTCGGCGATGCAGGCCGTGCCCACCCGGCGGAAGCCGACCTTGGTGTAGAGCCGCGCCACGTCGTCGTCGCCCGCGGAGAGGAAGACCAGGCTCACCCCGGAGGCCAGCAACCGCCCGGCCAAAGTGGCCGTGAGCTGGGAGGCGTAACCACGTCCGCGCGCTGACGGCAACGTGGCCACCCCGACGATCTCGGCGGTGTCGCCGACCCGCTGGCTGGTGGCGGTGGCCAGGATGCCGTCGGCGGGCGACTCCACCACCGCGGTCACGTAGTCACCGCTGTCGAAGAGTCGCTGGGCCTGCCGCACCGCCTCCTGGGTGGGCGGCGCCGCGGCGTCCCGCTCGGTCGGGCCGGCGCCGTCGATGACCAGCGTTTTCTCCACCATCTCCATGGGTGCGCGGTGGGCCGGCATGCCGAAGCCCAGCCGGGCGACGGCCCGGGAGGCACCCAGGTCGGCGGGGAAGCTGGGTGCCGCCGTGTCCAGGTAGCGGATGCTGGCGCCGTGCACCGGCAGGTCCGGGACCAGCGCTTTCGGATCCAGGGTGAGCAGCGGTGCCAGCAGCACGTCCAGGCCTGCGGATCGGGCTACCGCCAGCAGGTCGGGCGTCGTCTCGTGGACCCACTCGAACGCCTCGGGAAGGCCCAGCTCGCGCTGCCGTTGCCGGGTGGCCGTGATGTCCGCTGCCGAGGGGGTGTGCGAACCACGCTTCGGCCGTGCATAGTAGGGCCAGCCCTCTCCCTCGCGGATGAAGAGGATCAGCGAGCCGATCTCTTCGATCCGCGCCCAGGGGCGAGGCAAAGCGTCGTAGAACCGCTCGAGTCGGTCGAAGAGGCCGGAATCCGCTGGCGCCATCGCGCGAGACTACCGGTCCGCACACCGGCTGTGCTATTCAGTTCGTCCGCGGATCGGTGCGAGGTGTGATCAATCCGCATCTGGCGGAGATCAGTGTCTCTTAACGTAGACTCAAGAGACTTTGCAGGGCCGACGTCGTCCCGACCTCGAAACGAAACACCAGTGACGACAGGAGGCCCGGTGGCATATCCGCACCCCCAGGGGCTTTACGACCCCGCCACGGAACGCGATGCCTGTGGTGTGGCCTTCGTAGCCGACATTCACGGCCGTCGCTCCCATGACGTGGTTGCCAAGGGCCTGTCGGCGCTGATTCGCCTCGACCACCGGGGCGCGCGTGGCGCCGAACAGAACACCGGTGACGGCGCCGGCATCATGATTCAGATCCCGGACGAGTTCTACCGAGCCGTGGCCGGTTTCGACCTGCCCGCGGCCGGCAGCTACGCCGCCGGTCTGGTCTTCCTCCCCACGGACCCCGACGATGCGGCTCGTGCGATCAAGGTCTTCGAGAAGTACGTGCTCGTCGAGGGCGGCGAGGTGCTCGGCTGGCGCGACGTCCCGGTGCACCCGGACGACCTGGGCGCCTCCGCCGAGGACGCGCGCCCCGCGATCCGGCAGGTCTTCCTCGCCGCGCACCGTCTCACCGACTCGCCCGCCGGTCCCTCCGGCGAGCAGCTCTCCGGCGTCGAGCTGGACCGGGTGGCGTTCTGCATCCGCAAGCAGGCCGAGCGGGAGACCTCGCAGCGCGGCGTCGGGGCGTACTTCCCCTCGCTGTCCTCGCGCACCATTACCTACAAGGGCATGCTCACGCCGGAGCAGCTGCCGGCGTTCTTCCCGGACCTGACCGACGAGCGGGTCTCGAGCGCGATCGCCCTGGTGCACTCCCGGTTCTCCACGAACACGTTCCCGTCGTGGCCGCTGGCGCACCCGTACCGGCTGATCGCCCACAACGGTGAGATCAACACGATCCGCGGCAACAAGAACTGGATGGCCGCCCGCGAGGCACTGCTGTCGTCGCCGAACCTGCCGGGCAACATCAAGCGGCTCTTCCCGATCAACTCGCCGGAGGCGTCCGACTCGGCGAGCTTCGACGAGGTCCTGGAGCTTCTTCACCTGGCCGGGCGCAGCCTGCCGCACGCGGTGCTCATGATGATCCCGGAGGCCTGGGAGAACGACGCGGAGATGGAGCCGAAGCGGCGCGCGTTCTACCGCTTCCACGCCAGTCTCATGGAGCCGTGGGACGGCCCCGCCGCCGTGGCCTTCACCGACGGCACGATCATCGGCGCGGTGCTGGACCGTAACGGCCTGCGCCCCGGTCGCTGGTGGCACACCGCCGACGGCCTGGTGGTGCTCGGTTCGGAGGCCGGCGTCGTGGACGTCGACCCGGCTCGCGTGGTGGCCAAGGGCCGCCTGCAGCCCGGCAAGATGTTCCTGGTCGACACCGAGGCCGGGCGGATCGTCCACGACGATGAGATCAAAGCTGAGCTGGCCGCGGCCGAGCCGTACTCGGACTGGCTGCACGCCGGCATCATCGAGCTCGAGGACCTGCCCCCGCGCGAGCACGTGATCTACACCCACGACTCGGTGCTGCGCCGCCAGCAGGTCTTCGGCTACTCCGAGGAGGAGCTCAAGATCCTGGTGGCGCCGATGGCGCGGACCGGGGCCGAGCCGCTCGGCTCGATGGGCACCGACACTCCGATCTCGCCGCTGTCCACCCGGCCGCGGCTGCTGTTCGACTACTTCCACCAGCTGTTCGCGCAGGTGACCAACCCGCCGCTGGACGCGATCCGGGAGGAGCTGGTCACCAGCCTGGCGTCGACCATCGGGCCGGAGGGCAACCTCCTGAAGCCGGGGCCGGCCAGCTGCCGGCAGATCTCCCTGCCGTACCCGATCATCGACAACGACGAGCTGGCCAAGATCCTCTCGATCGACGAGGACGGCGACCTGCCCGGCTTCAAGGCGGTCCGGGTCTCCGGTCTCTACCCGCTGCGGGACGGCGCGGCCGGCATCAAGGCCCGGCTCACCCAGATCTGCCGGCACGTGTCCGAGGCGATCGAGGACGGCGTACGCATCCTCGTGCTCTCCGACCGCGACTCCAACGCCGACCTGGCCCCGATCCCGTCGCTGCTGCTCACCGCGGCCGTGCACCAGCACCTGGTACGCGAGCAGACCCGCACCCAGGTGGCGCTGGTCGTCGAGTCCGGTGACTGCCGCGAGGTGCACCACGCGGCGACGCTGATCGGCTTCGGCGCGGCCGCGGTCAACCCGTACCTGGCGTTCGAGAGCGTCGACGACCTGATCGCCACCGGCGCGCTTGTCGGCATCGACCCGCGCAAGGCGATCCGCAACTACGTCAAGGCGCTCGGCAAGGGCGTCCTGAAGATCATGTCCAAAATGGGCATCTCGACCGTCTCGTCGTACTGCGGTGCGCAGGTCTTCGAGGCCGTCGGCCTGGAGAACAAGGTGCTCCAGCGGTATTTCGCGGGCACGTCCGGGCGGATCGGCGGTGTCGGCCTGGCGGGCATCCACGCCGAGGTGAAGGCGCGGCACGAGAAGGCGTACCCGGCGAACCCGGCCGAGCGGGCGCACCGGCGCCTCGAGGTCGGCGGCGAGTACCAGTGGCGCCGCGAGGGCGAGCTGCACCTGTTCAACCCGGAGACCGTCTTCCTGCTTCAGCACGCGACGCGCTCCAAGCAATACGACGTTTTCCGTAAATATACGGAGAAAGTGGACGAGCTGGCTGCGGAAGCCGGCCACCTGCGTGGGTTGTTCCGCTTCGACTCCGACCGTCCGGCCATCGACATCAGTGAAGTCGAGCCGGCCGAGCAGATCGTCAAGCGGTTCTCCACCGGCGCGATGAGCTACGGCTCGATCTCCGCCGAGTCGCACGAGACCCTGGCCATCGCCATGAACCGGCTGGGCGCCAAGTCCAACACCGGTGAGGGCGGCGAGGACGTCGAGCGCCTCTACGACCCGCAGCGCCGTTCCGCCATCAAGCAGATCGCCTCCGGTCGATTCGGCGTGACAAGCGAATATCTGGTCAACGCCGATGACCTGCAGATCAAGATGGCGCAGGGTGCGAAGCCCGGCGAGGGCGGCCAGCTACCCGGTAACAAGGTGTGGCCGTGGATCGCCAAGACCCGGCACGCCACCCCGGGCGTCGGGCTCATCTCGCCGCCGCCGCACCACGACATCTACTCCATTGAGGACCTGGCCCAGCTGGTCCACGACCTCAAGATGGTGAACCCGGCGTCACGCGTACACGTGAAGTTGGTGTCGGAGATCGGTGTCGGCACCGTCGCTGCCGGCGTGGCCAAGCTGAAGGCCGACGTGATCTTGATTTCCGGCCACGACGGCGGCACCGGCGCGTCCCCGCTGAACTCGCTGAAGCACGCCGGCACCCCGTGGGAGCTGGGCCTGGCCGAGGCGCAGCAGACGCTGCTGCTCAACAAGCTGCGGGACCGGGTCACCGTGCAGGTCGACGGCCAGCTCAAGACCGGCCGCGACGTGGTGGTCGCGGCGCTGCTCGGCGCCGAGGAGTTCGGCTTCGCGACCGCGCCGCTGATCGTCTCCGGCTGCATCATGATGCGGGTCTGTCACCTGGACACCTGTCCGGTCGGCATCGCCACGCAGAACCCGGTGCTGCGCGAGCGCTTCACCGGCAAGCCGGAATTCGTCGAGAACTTCTTCATGTTCCTCGCCGAGGAGGTCCGCGAGATCCTCGCCGAGCTCGGATTCCGGAGCATCGACGAGGCGATCGGCCACGCCGAGGTGCTGAATGTGACCCCCGCGGTGGAGCACTGGAAGGCCAAGGGTCTCGACCTGTCGCCGGTGCTCTACGTGCCGGAGCTGCCCGAGGGCGCTGCTCGTCGCGGCGTCGTCGCCCAGGACCACGGCCTCGAGCTGGCCCTGGACAACGAGCTGATCGCGCTGGCCCAGCCGGCATTGGCCGAGGGCACGCCGATCCGGGCCGAGCTGCCCACCCGCAACAACCAGCGCAGCGTCGGCGCGATGCTGGGTGGCGAGGTCAGCCGCCGCTACGGCGGCAACGGCCTGCCCGACGACACCATCGCGTTCACCCTGCGGGGTACGGGCGGCCAGTCGTTCGGCGCCTTCCTGCCGCGCGGTGTCACCCTGCGGCTGATCGGCGACACCAACGACTACGTCGCGAAGGGCCTCTCCGGCGGCCGGGTGATCGTGCGTCCCGCCGAGGACGCGTCGTTCGTCGCCGAGGAGAACACCATCGCCGGCAACACCATCCTGTACGGCGCCACCGGCGGCGAGGTGTTCCTGCGGGGACGTGTCGGTGAACGATTCGCGGTGCGTAACTCCGGCGCCTCCACTGTCGTCGAGGGCGTCGGCGACCACGGCTGCGAGTACATGACCGGCGGTGTCGTGGTGGTGCTCGGCCCGACCGGGCGCAACTTCGCGGCCGGCATGAGCGGCGGCAAGGCGTTCGTGCTCGACCTGGACAAGTCGCTGGTCAACCCGGAGCTGGTGGACCTGGCGCCGCTGACCGACGAGGAGCGCGACACGCTGCGCTCGCTGGTGGAGAAGCACCACGCCGAGACCGACTCGGCCGTCGCCGGCCGGCTGCTCAAGGACTGGAACACCGCGGTCGAGCAGTTCACCGCGGTGGTACCGCGCGACTACAAGCGCGTGATGGAACTGATCAGGACCGCCGAAGCCGCCGGTCGCAATGTGGACGAGGCGGTCATGGGGGTTACCAGTGCCTGATCCGAACGGTTTCCTCCGGTACGAGCGTCAGCTCCCGAAGCGCCGCCCGGTTCCCGTCCGGATCATGGACTGGAAAGAGGTCTACCCGCCCGCGGGTGAGGAGCTCATCCGCGACCAGGCGACGCGCTGCATGGACTGCGGCATCCCGTTCTGCCACGAGGGCTGCCCGCTGGGCAACCGCATCCCGGACTGGAACGACCTGGTGCGTACCGGTTCGTGGGACGCGGCGGTGGAGTCGCTGCACGCCACCAACAACTTCCCGGAGTTCACCGGGCGGCTCTGCCCGGCGCCCTGCGAGGCGGCGTGCGTGCTCGGTATCGCCGACGACCCGGTGACCATCAAGCAGGTCGAGGTGGAGATCGCCAACCACGCCTTCGGGCGGGGCCTGGTGCCGCAGCCGGCACCGGCTGCGACCGGCAAGTCGGTCGCGGTGGTCGGTTCCGGTCCGGCCGGCCTGGCGGCCGCCCAGCAGCTGGCGCGGGCCGGGCACGCGGTCACGGTCTACGAGCGCGACGACCGGATCGGCGGTCTTCTCCGGTACGGGATTCCGGACTTCAAGATCGAGAAGGACGTCATCGACGCGCGCCTGGTGCAGATGGCCGCCGAGGGCGTCGTCTTCCAGGCCGGGGTCAACGTGGGCGTCGACCTGACCGCCGACGACCTGCGTGACCGGTACGACGCGGTGCTGCTCGCCGCGGGCGCGCTGGCCGGCCGGGACACCCCGGACACCCCGGGCCGCGAGCTGAAGGGCGTGCACCTGGCGATGGAACACCTGGTTCCCGCCAATCGCATCGTCGCCGGTTTGCAGGACACCACGCCGATCGACGCCAAGGGCAAGCACGTCATCATCATCGGCGGCGGCGACACCGGCGCCGACTGCCTCGGTGTGGCCCACCGCCAGGGCGCGGCCTCGGTCACCCAGCTCGACCAGTACCCGCTGCCGCCGGAGGTCCGCACCGGCGTCAAGGACCCGTGGCCGACCTGGCCGCTGATCCTGCGCAACTACGCCGCGCACGAGGAAGGCGGCGACCGGGTCTTCGGTGTCGCGGTGCAGGAGTTCGTCGGCGACGGCGACGGCAACCTGACCGCCATCCGGATCGCCGAGGTCCAGGTCCAGCGCATCGACGGCGTCCGTACGGTCACCGTCACTCCCGGCTCGGAGCGTGAGCTCCGCGCCGACCTGGTGCTGCTCGCGGTCGGTTTCGAGGGCACCGAGGACCAGCCCCTGCTGGCCCAGTTCGGGATCAGCCGCAACCGGCGCAACGTGCTCGACGCCGACCAGACGTGGCAGACCTCGGCCGAGGGCGTCTTCGTCGCCGGCGACATGCATCGCGGGGCCTCCCTGATCGTCTGGGCGATCGCCGAGGGCCGGGCGGCCGCGGCGGCCATCCACGAGTACCTGGGCGCGGCAGGTGACCTGCCGGCTCCGGTGCGTGCGGACCAGCAGCCGCTCTCGGTCTGACCTGATCGGCCGTTAAGGCCCGTCACCCTGTCGGGGTGGCGGGCCTTTGCGCTGGTGAACCGGGGTTGCGGTATGTGCCGTCGGGCGCCGGACGGCGACCGATAAGCTGAACCGGCGGTCGCTGAAGCCCGCGGACGACGCAGCGCACCCCGTGGAACCCGCGGGTTGACCTCGCCGTCGACACCCGCAGTTCATGCCGAGGACGGGGGTCGGCCGCCGGGCCGCCCCAGAAGAAGGACTAGCCTGATGGCCGTGACACGCCGCGCAAAAATCGTCTGCACGATGGGCCCCGCCACCAAATCGCCGGAGCGCATGCTCGGCCTGGTCGAGGCGGGAATGAACGTGGCCCGGATGAACTTCAGCCACGACACCCGTGAGAACCACAAGGAGATGTACGAGCTGGTTCGCGCGGCCGCCGAGCAGGCTGACCGCCCGGTCGCCATCCTGGCCGACCTCCAGGGTCCGAAGATCCGCCTCGGCAAGTTCGCCGACGGCCCGCACCGCTGGGAGACCGGTGACCGCGTGGTCATCACCAGCGAGGACATCCTCGGCACCAAGGAGCGCGTCTCCTGCACCTATACGAAGCTGCCGCACGAGGTCAAGACGGGTGACCGTCTCCTGATCGACGACGGCAAGGTCGCGGTCGAGGTCACCGGGGTCGAGGGCGAGGACATCCAGTGCCTGGTCGTCGAGGGCGGCCCGGTCAGCAACAACAAGGGCGTCTCGCTGCCGAACGTCGCGGTGAGCGTCCCGGCGCTGAGCGACAAGGACGAGGAGGACCTGCGCTTCGCGCTCGGCCTCGGCGTCGACCTGATCGCGCTCTCGTTCGTCCGCGCGCCGGAGGACATCAACCTGGTCCACAAGATCATGGACGAGGAGGGCCGCCGGGTCCCGGTCATCGCCAAGGTGGAGAAGCCGGAGGCGGTCGAGCACCTCGAGGCCATCGTGCTCGCCTTCGACGGCGTCATGGTCGCCCGTGGTGACCTCGGTGTCGAGCTGCCGCTGGACCAGGTCCCGCTGGTGCAGAAGCGTGCCGTGCAGCTGTGCCGGGAGAACGCGAAGCCGGTCATCGTCGCGACCCAGATGCTCGACTCGATGATCGAGAACTCGCGCCCGACCCGCGCCGAGGCCTCCGACGTCGCCAACGCGGTGCTCGACGGCACCGACGCGGTCATGCTCTCCGGCGAGACCAGCGTTGGCAAGTACCCGGTGCTCACCGTCAGCACGATGGCGAAGATCGTCAGCACCACCGAGGCCGGTGGCATGGGCGTGCCGCGGCTGCAGCACGACCCGCGTACGCACGGTGGCGCGCTGACCGTCGCCGCCTCGCAGATCGCCCGGCACATCGGCGCGAAGGCGCTCGTCGCGTTCTCGCAGACCGGTGACACCGTGCGCCGCCTCGCCCGGCTGCACTGCGACCTGCCGCTGTACGCGTTCACCCCGGTCCCCGAGGTCCGCAACACCCTCGCGCTGAGCTGGGGCGTGGAGACCTTCCTGACCGACTTCGTCGAGCACACCGACGACATGTTCCGCCAGGTCGACGCGAAGATGCTGGGTCTCGGCCTGGCCAAGCCCGGCGACTACGTGGTCGTCGTGGCCGGCTCCCCGCCGAACGCGCCCGGTTCCACCAACACCCTGCGCGTGCACCAGCTCGGCACGCTGGTCGACCCGGCGACGGTGTGACCTCGCGTGACGTCGCACATCCGGGGACAGGCCGCGGTCGATCAGCTTCTGGAACTTCTGGACCTGCGGCAGATCGATCCGGCCACCTTCCAGGGTGACAGCCCGAAAACGGGTGCCCAGCGCGTGTTCGGCGGCCAGGTCGCCGGGCAGGCGCTGGTCGCCGCGGGGCGTACCGTCGATCCGAGCCGGCTCGTGCACTCGCTGCACGGCTACTTCGTGCGTCCCGGTGACCCCACCGTGCCGATCACCTTCCACGTCGAGCACATCCGTGACGGCCGGTCGTTCTCGGTACGCCGCTCCACCGCCAAGCAGCACGGCAAGACGATCTTCTTCATGTCGGCGTCGTTCCAGGTGCCGGAGGAGGGGATGGACCACCACACTCCGGCGCCCACCGACGTGCCGGAGCCCGAGGACGTACCCACCATGCGCGACTGGGTGGAGCGGTACCCGGACCGGATGGCCCTGTTCAAGGCGGCACCGCAGGCCGTGGACGTGCGCTATGTGGGTGTACCGGGATGGGTTCCACCCGGCGACCGCGAGGTCCAGCCGCAGCAGCGGGTCTGGATGCGGTTCGACGGCAAGCTCCCGGACGATCCGCTGCTGCACGCCTGCGCCCTGACGTACGCGTCCGACCTCTCCCTGCTGGACGCGGTCCTCTCCACCCACGGCGAGGTCTGGGGCCCGGGCGGCATGATCGGCGCGAGCCTCGACCACGCGCTCTGGCTGCACCGGCCGTTCCGTGCCGACGAGTGGTTCCTCTACGACAGCGTCAGCCCGTCGGCGAGCGGCGCCCGGGGCCTGGCCAGCGGGCGGATGTTCACCCGCGACGGCCGGCACATCGCCAGCGCCGTGCAGGAGGGGCTGCTCCGCCGCGTCGGCGGCTGACTCCCGGACGAGAAACCCCGCCGGTGCTGGATCCCGGTCCGGCGACTGACCGTCAACGGATCCATCACCGGCGGGGCCGGGGACAAGTCCCTCATCAGCCCCGACCGGATCGGTCCGCGTCACCGGCTCGCCCGGCAGGCATGCCTTCGACGCCTTCCGGCGTGTCCGGGACCGGCGGCAGGTCCTTCGGCACCGTTGTGGTGTCCACCCGCGGTCCGCCCACGCCGGCCTGGGCGAGCATCGCGTCCAGGTCCGCCGTGGTCCGTACGACCTGCTCGTGGAAGGTCTCGCCGGTGGTGGTGGCCTCCCCGGCGATCACCGTGGGCGGGCCGGTCCGGGCGCGGTGCCGGGCCCGCGAACGATGCGGCGCGCCCTCGAAGTCGGTCAGGCCGGCCGTGTAGCCGGTCACGCCGGCGGCCCGCTCCGGCGGCAGTTCCAGCACGTCCTTGCGGGTGGCGGCCACCTCACGCAGCCGCAACGCGGTCACCAGGTCGGCCACCGCACGCAGGGCGCCGAGCGCGCCCAGCACGACGAGAACCAGGTCAGTGGTACGCGAGTACGGGCTGGCCGAGAAGAAGCCGAGTGCCATCTCGAGCACCCCCACAGTGACCAGCAGGCTCCATATCCGGTCCGAGCCGCGCGTGAGGACCCCGACCGCGACGTCCACGGCTCCGCGCACCATCAGGTACCAGCCGATCAGCGAGGCCGGTGTGGTGTACGACGAGTCCGACGAGGTCAGCAGGACCACGCCGGTGGCGGTGAACAGGGCGGCCAGAATCGCGTTCAGCCACCAGGTACGGGTTCCGGCGAGCGCGCGTACCAGCTCGCACACCGCGCCGAACAGGATGATCGGGCCCGCCACCGCCGCGATGTCCGTCGGCTCCAGCCGCATCACCGCCCAGGCGATCGCCAGCCACGCCGCCCCCGCGAACATCAGGAACCCCCACATGCTCCCGCGTGCGACGGTCAAGGGCGAAGAACCGGACCACAACATGAGGCCTCCCGCAGCAGCTGTCCTTGCCATGACAGCATCCGGGGCAGGCCGAGGCCCCGGGTTCGCCGAGATTGGCCAAGATCACATCAGGTGAGCCGGAATCGTTCGGCGACCGTTTTTCGCCATCCGGAGCCGGTCGGCGATTCTGTTCCGCAACCCGAGTACGTCGCTGATCAGCGCACTTATCGCGGCGGTAACGCACCGGTCACCGGAATGAAAGAAATGCCGCGTGAATTGACCGGCCGCTCGATTCCCGGGTGCGGCCGTCGCGCCTGCGCCCGCCTTGCTGAGCGCTGTCGAATAGACGGGCGTAATCCTGCGGTTATGCATGATCAGATGTGGTGCCCCCGGTGGGATTCGAACCCACACTGTATGGTGTTTGAGACCATCTTCTCTGCCGGTTGGAATACAGGGGCCGACATACCCATCTTGGCATGCCCTGGCGCGGCATATCGAACCGGGCATGACTTGGTCACGCCAGGATGAGTCTTCGACAGCCTACCCACTAGGCTTAGGGCGGCGGTACCCACATACCGGGGTGTCGCGACATCGACGTTCTGGGGGTAGGGGTTTCCGTGGCCGACACGCAGGCTGGTGCCGAGCGCAAGCGGGTGCTCATCGCCGAGGACGAGGCCCTGATCCGGCTGGACCTCGCCGAGATGCTCGTCGAGGAGGGCTACGACGTGGTCGGCGAGGCGGGCGACGGTGAGACCGCCGTGCGCCTGGCCGAGGACCTGAAGCCCGACCTGGTGATCCTGGACATCAAGATGCCGATCATGGATGGTCTGGCGGCCGCGGAGCGCATCGCCGGCGGCCGGATCGCGCCGGTGGTGATCCTGACCGCGTTCAGCCAGCGTGATCTCGTGGAGCGGGCCC
Organism: Actinoplanes aureus; assembly: GCF_015704865.1. Classification (GTDB taxonomy): domain Bacteria; phylum Actinomycetota; class Actinomycetes; order Mycobacteriales; family Micromonosporaceae; genus Actinoplanes; species Actinoplanes aureus. The sequence goes on from NZ_JADQTO010000008.1 coordinate 155,504, forward strand.
GCGCGGCCGGCGCGATGGCGTACCTGGTGAAGCCTTTCCAGAAGTCCGACCTGGTGCCGGCCATCGAGATCGCCCTGTCGCGGTATTCGGAGATCGCGGCTCTGGAGTCCGAGGTCGCCGGTCTGACCGACCGCCTGGAGACCCGCAAGTCGGTGGAGCGCGCCAAGGGCGAGCTGATGACGAAGTACGCGATGACCGAGCCGCAGGCGTTCAAGTGGATCCAGCGCACGGCGATGGACCACCGGATGACGATGCGCGAGGTCGCCGACCGGATCCTGGCCGAGGCGCAGGAGTCCGGGAGCACCCCGGCTTGAGTTGACCTTGTCGTTGCGTTGACCTTGACAGACGACGGCTTGTAACACTCGCTCTGTGCGTTCGGTCACGGCACGTAACGGTTCGGTGAAAGCCCGTTTGAACTCTACCTACCTGTGACTCTCCTGGGATAGCGTCCGGCCCCATGACGGGCTGAGTGCGCGTGATGTGGGACGCAAGTGCCAATCAGCGCATGGTGGCCCGGTGGGTTCGGTATGGAGGAGGGTTCCAACCTTGAGGCAGGTTCTCGCGCGAGCGATCGGCGGAGTGGCCATCATCGGGCTGCTGGCCGGTTCGGCAGCTTGTAATAAGGATACGAGCAGCGATACGGCGACGGGTTCGAACTGCGGCTACAAGCTTGCGTTCTTCGGCGCGCTCACCGGTTCGGCCGCCAACCTGGGTGTCAACATCTCGCAGGGCTTCGAGCTCGCGATCAACCAGTACAACGAGAAGAAGGGGTCGACCTGTATCGAGGTCGCCAAATTCGACTCGCAGGGCGCGGCTGAGGTGGCTCCGGGTGTGGCCCGTAGCCTGGTGGCGGACAAGAAGATCATCGGCATTGTGGGCCCGCCGTTCTCCGGTGAGTCGGAGGCGGCCATGCCGATCTTCGACGAAGCCGGCATCCCGGCCGTCTCGCCGTCGGCGACCCGGGTTTCGCTGTCGTCGAAGGGGTGGAAGGTCTTCCACCGCGCGGTGGCGAACGACGACGCGCAGGGCCCGGCGGCCGCTGCGTACATCAAGGACACGCTGAAGGCCGAGAAGGTCTTCGTGGCCGACGACCAGTCCGCGTACGGTGCCGGCCTGGCCGACGTGGTCAAGTCCAAGCTGGGCGCCGCGGTGGTGGCCAGCGACAAGACCGAGGGTGACGGCAAGCAGGCCGACTTCTCGGCGCTGGTGCAGAAGGTTCAGTCGAGCGGCGCGACCGCGCTGTTCTACGGCGGTTACTACACGAACGCCGGTCTGATCCGTAAGCAGCTGACCTCGGCCGGCTGGAAGGGCGTGCTGCTCGGCGGCGACGGCATGAAGGACCCGGGTCTGTCCAAGGCGGCCGGTAACGCCTCCGCGGCCGGCACGATCGTGACCTGCCCCTGCTCGCCGCCGGAGGCAGCGGGCGACGAGTTCAACACCGCCTTCAAGACCAAGTGGGGCGTTCCGGCCGGTACCTACTCGGACGTGGCGTACGACGCGGCGAACATCTTCCTGCAGGGCATCGAGGCGGGCAACACGACGCACGAGAAGCTCAACGAGTACCTGTCGACCGTGAACTACAAGGGCATCGCGAACACCTACAAGTTCACCTCGACCGGCGAGCTGGACCCGACGCTGATCAAGGTGTGGGCGTTCAAGTTCAACGAAGCCGGCGAGAACGTGGCGGACCAGGAGATCAAGATTTCCTGACCGTTCGGCGGTAACTCTTTGTGAAGGGCCGGTGTGGCCGGATGATCTCCGGCCACACCGACCTCGTCGTTTTGGAGCCCTCTTGTGAATTTTTCCGGTCTGATTCAAGATTTCGGGCCGCTGACGATCGCCGGCCTTACACAGGGCGCAATCATCGCCTTGTTCGCTCTGGGCTACACCCTGGTCTACGGCGTCCTTCGGCTGATCAACTTCGCGCACTCCGAGGTCTTCCTCGTCGGCACATATGCCTGTCTCATCGTCTGGGGTTTCTTCGGCCTCGACCAGAACTCGGCGACGCCCGGGATGGGCGCGGTGATCGGGTATCTGCTTATCGGCCTGGTGGCCGCGATTCTCATCTCCGGCGTCACGGCGCTCGCCGTCGAGGTGGTGGCGTACCGGCCGCTGCGCCGGCGTAACGCGCCCCCGCTGGCGTTCCTGATCACCGCGATCGGTGCCTCGCTCTTCATCTCCGAGGTCGTCGGCGTTCTCACCCACCGCAACCAGCGTGGCGTGCCGAACCTGATCCGGCCGACGGACGTCCTGGTCATCGGCAACATGCACATCACGAACCTGCAGATCCTCATCATCGGCCTGGCGCTGGTGAGCATGTTCGCGCTGGACCAGTTCATCAACCGGTCCCGGCTGGGCCGCGGCATCCGCGCGGTGGCGCAGAACCCGGACGCGGCCGCCCTGATGGGCGTCAACAAATCCCGCGTCATCATGCTGGTCTTCCTGGTCGGCGGCCTGATGGCCGGTATCGCCGCGGTGATGTACGACCTGAAGATCGGTGTCACCCGGTTCGACGCCGGCTTCATCCTCGGCATCGAGGCGTTCACGGCCGCTGTTCTCGGCGGTATCGGCAACCTGCGCGGTGCGCTGCTGGGCGGCCTGCTGCTCGGCCTGGTGCAGGTCTACGCGGCGAGCCTGCTCGGCTCGGAGTGGCTGCGTGCGGCGGCGTTCATCATCCTGGTGCTGATCCTGCTGTTCCGCCCGACCGGCCTGTTGGGTGAGTCTCTGGGGAGGGCCCGCGCATGAGCACGGCCAATGGAAAGACGAACGGCCGCGCGATGCGGGGCCTGTTCGGCCGGCAGCCCGTGGCGGTCCGCGTGTTGGTCATGGTGCTGGTCGCCGTGGCGGCCTACATGCTGCCGTACGTGGGCTCCATCCCGCTGATCGGGCCGCAGATCATCACGCAGGGCATCGACTGGCCCAGCGCGCTGTTCAACATGTCGTACTACGTGCTGCTGGCACTCGGGCTGAACGTGGTGGTCGGCTACGCCGGTCTGCTCGACCTCGGGTACGTCGGCTTCTTCGCCGTCGGTGCGTACTGCACAGCGCTGCTGACCTCTCCGGACAGCATCCTGAAGACGGAGTGGGCGTGGCTCTACTCGATTCCGATCGCGCTGGCCATCACCATGGTGGCGGGCGTCTTGCTGGGTTGGCCGACGCTGCGATTGCGCGGTGACTATCTGGCGATCGTGACGCTCGGCTTCGCCGAGATCATCCGAATCGTGGCGACGAGTACCGACATCCTCCGTGGTGAGCGCGGCTTCAGCAGCATCCCGCACCCGCCCGGCGAGGGCACGGACGGCAAGCCGATCTTCGGCGTGGCCGACGCCACCCCGTACTTCTGGCTCGGTCTCACCGTGATCATCCTGGTCATCCTGGGTGTGCGTAACCTGGACCGCAGCCGGGTCGGCCGGTCCTGGCTGGCGATCCGGGAGGACGAGGAAGCCGCCGAGATCATGGGCGTGCGGACCTTCAAGTACAAGTTGTGGGCGTTCGCCATCGGCGCGTTCATCGGCGCCCTGGGCGGCACGATCTGGGCCGGCAACCAGAACTTCATCAACTCGGCGACGTTCCAGTTGCAGTTCTCGATCCTGGTGCTGGCGGGTGTGGTGATGGGTGGCTCGGGCAACATCGCCGGCGCGATCCTCGGCGGCGCCTTGATCTCCTACATCCCGGACCGCCTGCGTGGCATCGAGGCCGGCGGCGTCGACCTGTACGAGTACCGGTTCGCGATCTTCGGCTTCGCCATTATCTTGATCATGGTGCTGCGGCCGCAGGGTCTGATACCGAGCCGGCGACGCGCGATGGAGCTGAAGGACCGGGAGAAGGAGGTGGCTCCGCAATGAGCGAGCCGCACATCGAGACTCCGGAGCAGTTGGACGAGGCGAACGCCCGCCGGGCGGACGTGCCGATCCCGACCGGTCCGGCAACGGAGGAGGAGCCGCGATCCGGGCGGCCGGCCGATCCCGACGCCCTGCTCGAGGTCGACGACGTGACACTGAGGTTCGGCGGCGTCGTCGCGCTCAACAGCGTCAGTTTCACGCTCCGCAAGGGCGAGATCTTCGGGCTGATCGGCCCGAACGGTGCGGGCAAGACGACCTGCTTCAACGCGATCACGGGCGTGTACCGGCCGACGAGCGGTGGGATCCGCTTCCAGGGCGAGTCGCTCGTCGGCAAGAAGCGGCACCAGATCACCACTTCCGGTATCGCGCGTACGTTCCAGAACGTGCGGCTCTTCCCGGAGATGACCGCGCTGGAGAACGTGATGGTGGGTGCGGACGCCCACCACAAGACCAGCGTGATCAGCGCGCTGTTCCGTCTCCCGCGGCACTGGCGCGAGGAGCGCACCGGGCGGGCCCGCTCCCTGGAGCTGCTGCGCTTCGTGGGCATCGAGCACCGGGCCGGCGAGGTGAGCCGTAACCTCGCCTACGGTGAGCAGCGCCGTCTGGAGATCGCCCGTGCGCTGGCGACCAACCCGACCCTGCTCTGCCTGGACGAGCCGGCCGCCGGCTTCAACCCGGCGGAGAAGGTCGATCTCCTCAACCTGATCAAGAAGATCCGCGACACCGGAGTGACGGTCCTGCTGATCGAGCACGACATGCGCCTGGTGATGGGGGTGACCGACCGGATCGTGGTGCTGGAGTTCGGCAAGAAGATCGCGGAGGGCACGCCCGCCGAGGTGCGCGACAACCCGGCGGTCATCGCCGCCTACCTGGGGGTGCCCACCGATGCTGCTTGAGTTGCGCGACATCACCCTCCTGTACGGGCGGATCCAGGCTCTGCACGGGATCAGCCTCAACGTGGCCGAGGGTGAGATCGTGGCGCTGATCGGCGCGAACGGCGCCGGCAAGTCGACCACGATGCGGGCGATCTCGGGTCTGCGGCCGATCGCCCAGGGCTCGATCCACTTCGACGGTGAAGAGATCACCAAGATGCGCGCCGACCTGCGGGTGGTGCGCGGTGTGTCTCAGTCGCCGGAGGGCCGGGGCGTCTTCCCGGGCATGACGGTCCGGGAGAACCTCGAGATGGGTGCGTACACGCGACGCAACCGCTCGGAGATCAACGAGGACATGGAGCGGGCGTTCACCCTCTTCCCTCGGCTCAAGGAGCGCGAGAAGCAGGTCGGCGGCACGCTCTCCGGTGGTGAGCAGCAGATGCTCGCCGTCGGGCGCGCGCTGATGAGCCGGCCGAAGCTGCTCCTGCTCGACGAGCCGTCGATGGGTCTGGCACCGATGCTGATCCAGCAGATCTTTGACATCATCGTCGAGATCAACCAGCAGGGCACAACCGTGCTGCTGGTGGAACAAAACGCACAACAGGCGCTGTCGCGGGCGCACCGCGCGTACGTTCTGGAGACCGGCCGGATCGTCAAGCAGGGCACCGGCCAGGAACTGTTGCACGACCCCGCGGTGAAGGACGCGTACCTCGGCGTCGCCTAACTTCGCTTACCCCTAGGAGTACCCCATGTTCCGCACCACCCCCGGCCGGCGGGCGATCCTCGGCCTGGCCGTCGCGGCGGCGATGACCGTGTCACTGTCCGCCTGCGGCGAGGAGTCCGATTCCGGCTCCACTGAACCGGCGACCCAGACCTCCGCTGACACGTCTCTGGCCGACAAGGTCCCGGCCGATATCAAGGCCAAGGGCACCCTGGTGATCGGCAGCGACTCGACGTACGCGCCGAACGAGTTCCTGGACGCCGACGGCAAGACCATCATCGGTTTCGACGTCGACCTGTTCAACGCGGTCGCCGCGAAGCTCAACCTGAAGACGGAGTGGCAGACCGCCACCTTCGACAGCATCATCCCCGGCGTGACCAGCGGGAAGTACGACGTCGGCGTCTCCTCGTTCACGATCAACGAGGAGCGGATGAAGGAGGTCAACATGATCTCCTACTTCTCGGCCGGCACCCAGTGGGCGGCCAAGACCGGCGCCACCGTCAACCCGGACGACGCCTGCGGCAAGAAGATCGCGGTGCAGACCGCCACGGTTCAGGTCGACGACCTGACCGCCCGGTCGAAGAAGTGCACCGACGCCGGCAAGCCGGAGATCACGATCGACCAGTACCAGGCCCAGTCGGACGCCACCAACGCCGTGGTGACCGGCAAGGACGAGGCGATGCTCGCCGACTCCCCGATCGTGGCGTACGCGGTGAAGCAGACCAACGGTCAGCTCGCCCTGCTCGGCGACATCTACGACTCGGCGCCGTACGGCTACGCGGTCGGCAAGGACAAGACCGAGTTCGCCAATGTGATCTCGGAGGCGGTCAACGCGGTGATCGCCGACGGCTCGTACAAGACCGCCCTCGCGAAGTGGGGCGTGGAGGCCGGCTCGGTCACCACCTCCGCGGTGAACCCGAAGGCATGAGCCGTCCGGCATGACGGATCAGCAAACAACCGAACGGGCACGGCCTGAACCGATCAAGGCCGTGCCCGTACGGCACCCTGGTAGATGGGTTGCCATCGTCGTCCTCGCGGTGCTCACCGCGATGTTCCTGCACATGCTCCTCACCAACGAGGGTTTCCGCTGGTCGTTCATCTTCGTCTCGTACGAAGAGGGCAAGCGCGGCGTGATGTTCACCGAGCCGGTTCTCGAGGGCCTGCGGGGCACGCTCCTGCTGACGGTCTTCTCGATGCTCATCGGCGTGGTGCTCGGTGTCGTCGTGGCGATCATGCGGCTCTCGCCGAACAAGATCCTTTCTTCGGTGGCGTGGCTCTACACCTGGTTCTTCCGGGCCGCGCCGCGGCTGGTGCTCGCCGTGGTGTTCGGAAACCTGAACGTCCTGTGGAGCCGGGTCGGTTTCGGCCTGCCGTTCGACAAGCAGATCGGTGCCCTGTTCGGCATCGACAACTTCAACGGCCAGATCTGGAGCATCGAGTCCAAGGATTTGCTGGCCGGCTTCGTGGCCGCGATGCTCGCGCTCGGCCTGTCCGAGGCCGCGTACATGGCGGAGATCGTCCGGGCCGGCATCCAGTCCATCGACGAGGGGCAGCCCGAAGCAGCGGTGGCGCTGGGCATGTCCCGCGGTCAGGTTTTGCGTCGCATCGTGCTACCGCAGGCGATGCGGGTGATCGTGCCGCCCACTGGCAACGAGGTCATCGCCATGTTGAAGGACACCTCGGTGGTGGCGTTCGTGCCGGTCACCGCGGAGCTCTTCTTCCAGCTCCGGGCCGTGTCGGCGCGGACGTTCGTGGTCCTGCCGGTTCTGATCGCCGCGCTGATCTGGTACCTGATCCTGTGCAGCATCCTGATGGTCGGCCAGTACTTCCTGGAGCGGCACTTCGGCAAGGGCTACGGCGCGGCGGGCCGCGCCCGCATGCGCCTGCAGACGATTCAGGCCGAGCAGGGCGGCGTGGGCGCGGGCGGCGCGGGCCTGGGAGGGACGACATGACCGAAATCCCGGTGATGGTACGCGCGGACAACGTCCACAAGTCCTTCGGTTCGCTCGAGGTCCTCAAAGGTGTCGACCTCACCGTGGCCAGTGGCGAGGTGGCCTGTGTGCTTGGCCCGTCCGGCTCCGGCAAGTCGACGTTCCTGCGCTGCATCAACCACCTCGAGAAGATCAACGCCGGCCGGATCGAGGTCGACGGCGATCTGGTCGGCTACCGCGAACGCGGCGGCAAACTGCACGAGATGGGGGAGCGGGACGTCGCCCGTCAACGCCAGTCGATCGGCATGGTCTTCCAGCGCTTCAATCTCTTCCCGCACATGACGGTGCTGCAGAACGTCATGGAGGCGCCCTGCCGGGTCAAACGGGAGAACAAGGCGGAGGTACGCGACCGCTCGCGCGCGCTCCTCGAGCGGGTGGGTCTCAGCGACAAGGTCGACAACTATCCCGGTCAGCTCTCCGGCGGCCAGCAGCAGCGGGTCGCGATCGCCCGGGCGCTGGCGATGCGGCCCAAGCTGATGCTCTTCGACGAGCCGACCAGCGCGCTCGACCCGGAGCTGGTCGGTGAGGTCCTGGACGTCATGAAGGACCTCGCCAGGGAGGGCATGACCATGATCGTGGTGACCCACGAGATCGGTTTCGCCCGGGAAGTCGCCGACAACGTCGTCTTCATGGACGGCGGCGTCGTCGTCGAACAGGGCCCGCCGAACGAGATCATCGCCAATCCGCAGCAGGAGCGCACCAAGGCATTCCTCAGCAAGGTGCTGTAGAGCGGGCGGGGCGGTCAGCGAAGTTGTCACACCCCGGGACTAGAGTTCCGGACGTGAGCGACGACGCCCAGACCCCCCGCCTGCTGCTGCTCGACGGCCACTCACTGGCCTACCGGGCCTTCTTCGCGCTGCCGGTGGAAAATTTCAGCACCCAGACCGGCCAGCCGACCAACGCGGTGTTCGGCTTCACGTCGATGCTCATCAACATGCTGCGCGACGAGAAGCCGACACACATCGTCGTGGCCTTCGACGTCTCCCGGGTCTCCTTCCGCACCGAGAAATACGCGGATTACAAGGCCGGCCGGTCCGAGACGCCAAAGCCGTTCCAGGGTCAGGTCAGCCTGATCAAGGAGGTGCTGGAGGCGCTGCGCATCCCGGTGGTGGAGAAGCCGGGCTATGAGGCCGACGACGTGATCGGCACCCTCGCCACCCAGGCGCGGGAGGCCGGCATGGAGGTCGTCATCTCCACCGGTGACCGCGACGCCTTCCAGCTCGCCACCGAGCACGTCACGATCCTCTATCCGGTGCGCGGTGTCTCCGAGGTCTGGCGGATGACCCCGGAGGCGATCGAGGCGAAATACTTCGTGCCGCCGGCGCGCTATCGGGACAAGGCCGCGCTGGTCGGTGAGACCAGCGACAACCTGCCCGGCGTGCCCGGTGTCGGCGACAAGACCGCCGCCAAGTGGATCAACGAGTTCGGCGGGCTCGACGGCATCGTCGCCAACGTCGACAAGATCAAGGGCAAGGCGGGGGAGAGCCTGCGGGCCCACCTGGCCAACGTGCTGCGCAACTACGAGATCAACGCTCTGGTCTGTGACCTGGAGCTGCCGCTGCGCCCCGAGGACGTGCGCTGGCAGGGCTGGGATCGCGAGGCGGTGCACAGCGTCTTCGACGCGCTGGAGTTCCGGGTGCTGCGCGAAAGGCTGTATTCGTACCTGGAGGCGGTCGAGCCCGAGGCCGAGTCCGGCTTCGACATCGAGGGCCGCGTCCTGCGGTCCGGTGAGGTGGCCGGCTGGCTTCAGGAGCACGCCGCCCTGGCCCCGGTCGGCGTCGCCGTCACCGGCACGTTCGGCCGCGGCACCGGCACCCTGACCGGCGTCGCCGTCGCCACCGGTGACGGCCCGGCCGCCTGGTTCGACCCGAGCACCCTCGATGAGGACGACGAGCGGGCCGTCGCCGCTTGGCTCGCCGAGCCCACCCGGCCCAAGGTGGTCCACGACTCCAAGCCGGCGATGCTCGCCTTCCAGGCGCACGGCTGGCAGCTCGCCGGCATCACCGTCGACACCGCCCTCGCCGCCTACCTGGCCAAGCCCGACCAGCGGGCCTACGACCTGACCGACCTGGCTCTGCGCTACCTGAAGCGCGAGTTGCGGGTCGAGGAGCCGGACAACGGCCAGCTCACCCTCGACGGCCTCGGTGACCAGGGTGCCGCCGAGGAGGGTGTGATGCTCCGCGCCCGCGCCACCCTCGACCTGGCCGATGTGCTCATCGCCGAGCTGTCCCGCGACGGCGGCGAGTCCCAGCGCCTGCTCGCCGAGGTGGAGCAGCCGCTGTCGGTGGTCCTCGCCGAGATGGAGCGGCGCGGCATCGCCGCCGACACCGACTACCTGTCCGAGCTGGAGGCGCACTTCGCCGCCGAGGTGAAGGCGGCGCAGCAGGCGGCACACGAGGTCGTCGGCCGCGAGTTCAACCTCGGCTCGCCCAAGCAGCTTCAGGAGATCCTCTTCGTCGAGCGCGGCCTGCCCAAGACCAAGAAGATCAAGTCTGGTTACACGACCGACGCCGACGCCCTGCAGAACCTCTTCGCCCAGACCGGCGACCCGGTCCTGGAGCACCTGCTGCGCCACCGCGACGTGGCGAAGCTGAAGTCGACGGTCGACGGCCTGCTCAAGTCGGTCTCCGACGACGGCCGGATCCACACCACGTTCAACCAGACCGTCGCCGCCACCGGCCGGCTCTCGTCCACCGATCCGAACCTGCAGAACATCCCGATCCGCACCGAGGAGGGCCGGCGGATCCGTCGCGCCTTCATCGTCGGTCCCGGGTTCGACCAGCTGATGACGGCCGACTACAGCCAGATCGAGATGCGCATCATGGCGCACCTCTCCGGCGACGAGGCGTTGATCGCCGCCTTCAACTCCGGCGCCGACTTCCACGCCGCCACCGCGTCGTCGGTCTTCCACGTCGGCCTCACCGAGGTCACCCCCGACCAGCGCCGCAAGATCAAGGCGATGAACTACGGCTTGGCGTACGGGTTGAGCGCCTTCGGCCTCTCCAACCAGCTGAGCATCTCCACCGACGAGGCGCGCGGCCTGATGACGGAGTATTTCGAACGGTTCGGCGGAGTGCGCGACTACCTGCAGGACGTGGTCCGCAAGGCCGGCCAGGACGGCTACACCGCCACCATCCTCGGCCGCCGCCGCTACCTGCCCGACCTGATCAGCGACAACCGGCAGCGCCGCGAGATGGCCGAGCGGATGGCGCTCAACGCCCCGATCCAGGGCTCCGCCGCCGACATTATCAAGATCGCGATGCTCCGGGTCGACGAGGCGCTGAAGGCCTCCGGCCTGGCCTCGAGCATGCTGCTCCAGGTCCACGACGAGCTGGTCTTCGAGGTCGCACCCGGCGAGATGGAGTCTCTCGAGGCGCTCGTCCGCCGCGAGATGGGCGGCGCCTACCCGCTCTCCGTCCCGCTCGAGGTCTCCGTCGGCACCGGCCGCGACTGGAACGGCGCCGACCACTGACCCCACCGCCGCCGGCCCGGCCGGCGGCGCTCAGCCGCCGCTTTCGCCGGCGCGGCCGACAAACCTCGGCCGCCGCTTTCGCCGGCGCGGCCGACAAACCTCGGCCGCGCCGCACACTCTTCCGGGTGGCTCCGTCGCACCTTCTACTCCGATCTGCCACCCTGGTCCGATGCCAAACCGATCGATGCCGATGAACCCCGTCGCCGCGGTCGCAACCGGCCCAGCCATCCGGCCCCCTGCCGGCACCCTCCCACCATCCACGGCCCCCGTACCCGCCGAGCCCGCTGTGTCGCGTCCGCCCGGCTTGCCCGTTGCGCCGCCACCGCGTGCGGCTGGTTCTTCCGTCGCGCCCCCGTGCGCGTCCGCCGCCGAGCCCGCTGTGCCGCGTCCGGCCGGTGCCTCGCCCGCTGCGCTGCGACCTGCCGGCGTCTTGCCCGTCGCGCGAGATGCGGCCGCCGGGTCGCTGGCTGCGCCGCGTGCGGCTGGCTCCTCCGTTGTGCCGCCGGGTGCGGCCGATTTTCCCGTTGCGCCGCCGCGCGCGGCCGGCGTGCTCGCTGGGCCGCGCCCGGCCGCAGGCTCACCCAGTGCCGGCTCACCCAATGCCGGCTCACTCAATGCCACCTCGGCCGAGGCCCGCGCGCTCGTCGACGGCCCCTTGGAAGCCGCGCGAGCCGGTTCTCTGGCCGTCGTCTTCAAGGCACTCGGTGACCCGGTCCGGCTGCGTCTGCTCTCGATGATCGCTTCGGCCGAAGCCGGCGAGGTCTGCGTCTGTGACCTCAACGCGGCGTTCTCCCTGACCGGCCCCACGATCTCGCATCACCTGCGCACACTGCGCGAAGCCGGCCTGGTCGACTCCGTCCGCCGCGGCACCTGGGTCTACTACCGGCCCGTCCCCGCGACGCTCGCCCTGCTCGCCGGGCTGTTGGACACCGGCCGCGGGCCGGCGGCTACTTCTTGAGGGGGTCGTGGCCCCAGTTCATCAGCGAGTACCGCCAGCGGCTCTCGGCCACGTCGCCGTCCGGGCGCTGGGCCATGTGCCGGTGGACGTAGCCGACCACCTTCCGCATGTGCTTCTCGTCGGCCTCGGTGAGGTCGGCCTTTTTCTTCCCGAGGATCGTGACGATCTTCCGGCCGGAGTCGTGGCCGACCGACTCGGCACCTGCGGACGACTTCTGGCCGACGTCGCGGGACTCCTCGCTGCCCAGCCAGTCGCGCAGCTCGGCGGACGTCATGTTCACGGCGTCGCGGAACTCGGCGTACACGTCGGTGTCAGCCATGCCGGAGAGCCTCCGGCTTGTGCACCGCCTCGCGCCCGGTCTTGTCGCTCTTGACCTTGTACTGCGGCTCCTCCGGGGAGGCGGCGACGGTCCGTCCGGCGGCTTCGGTCCGTTTGGTGATCTTCTGCTGAACGGTGCCGCGGACCGTCTCCCCGTGGCTGCGCCAGCTCACCTTGTCGCCCTTTTTCGGGCTTTTCTTGGCACTGGTCATGCTGCCTCGATACCCCGCCGGGTCATGAAGAAACGGCTGGCAGGTGGCACACGAAGATCGCCGTGCCGGGGAAGAGCCGCCCCCGCAGCGGACTCCACTGTCCCCACACCTGCTCGTGACCCTCCGGCCATTCCGGCTCGACCAGATCACGCAGCACGAAGCCCGCCGCCACCAGTTCCCGTACCCGGTCGCCGACGGTGCGGTGCTGTTCCAGATAGGTGACCCGGCCGGACTCGTCGCGTTCGACGTACGGCGAGCGGTCGAAGTACGAGTTGCGCACCAGCAGCCCGCTCTCGTCCGGCTCGTCCCAGAAGACCCAGCGCATCGGATGAGTGACCGAGAACACCCAGCTTCCGCCGGGCCGCAGCACGCGAGCCACCTCACGCATCGCGGCGGCCGAGTCGGCGACGAACGGGATGGCGCCGAAGGCGGTGCACACGATGTCGAACGAGTCCGCCCGGAACGGCAGGGCCAGCGCGTCGGCCTGGATCAGCGGTACCCGTACCCCGCTGCGTCTGGCCGCGTCGCTCGCATGCCGCAGCATGCCCGCGGAGAGATCCATGGCGACCGGACGGGCGCCCTCGCGGCGCAGCCACCGCGAGGCTGCCGCGGCGCCGGCACCCAATTCCAAGATCGATTTGCCCTGTACGTCGCCGAGCAGGCGCACATCGTCTTCCCGGAGCCGTTCGGGGCACCAGACGAAGTCGACGTCACCCAGGAACGCGCCGTGTTCGCCCTGGTAGTCGTCGGCGTCGAGATCCCACCAGGCGCGGTTGGCGTGACGTGCCTCGGTTTCGGTCACACGTCGTGGAGAGGTCTCTGAGGTGGGGATCTGGGTCACTCGGCAACGGTACGACAGGCGTGTCAGTCGCCCTGATTCGGTTCAAAACGGGCATGCTGACGGGTTCGGCCGGAACAATATGCCGCGGTCCTCAGGAGGGCTTGCAACCTGTGGTAATGCGCACGGTAAGCTAGTCGATGCGCTCGCGGATCGTGTGCCTCGGCAGGGAGCAGGCTCCGTGGTCGCCGGTCTCGGCATGTTCGACTGCGTTGATCAGACTGCTCTCGGGTTGGTCGTCCTCGTTCGCTCGTGCCGCTTCCGGTGGCAGTTCCGTCGGGCGCGAGAGACACCACGACACCATCCGTTCGGAGCAACTGTCCACATGACGAGCAGCATCGAGGCCACCTCGAGCGCCAACAAGGTCACCGTCGACGACCTCGGCTCGGAGGAAGCTTTCCTCGCAGCCATCGACGAGACCATCAAGTACTTCAACGACGGCGACATTGTCGAAGGCACCGTCGTCAAGGTCGATCGGGACGAGGTCCTGCTCGACATCGGCTACAAGACCGAGGGTGTCATCCCCTCTCGTGAGTTGTCGATCAAGCATGACGTGGACCCCGCGGAAGTGGTGTCGGTCGGTGACCACATCGAAGCCCTTGTCCTCACGAAGGAGGACAAGGAAGGCCGTCTGATCCTCTCGAAGAAGCGCGCTCAGTACGAGCGTGCTTGGGGCACCATCGAGAAGATCAAGGAGGACGACGGCGTCGTCCGCGGCTCGGTCATCGAGGTCGTCAAGGGTGGTCTCATCCTCGACATCGGCCTCCGTGGCTTCCTGCCGGCCTCCCTGGTCGAGATGCGTCGTGTCCGCGACCTCCAGCCGTATGTCGGTCGCGAGCTCGAGGCCAAGATCATCGAGCTGGACAAGAACCGCAACAACGTGGTTCTGTCCCGCCGGGCCTGGCTCGAGCAGACGCAGTCCGAGGTTCGCACCGAGTTCCTCAACAAGCTCCAGAAGGGCCAGGTCCGCAAGGGCGTCGTGTCCTCGATCGTCAACTTCGGTGCCTTCGTGGACCTGGGTGGCGTGGACGGTCTGGTGCACGTCTCGGAGCTCTCCTGGAAGCACATCGACCACCCGTCCGAGGTTGTCGAGGTCGGCCAGGAGGTCGAGGTCGAAGTGCTCGACGTCGACCTGGACCGCGAGCGCGTCTCGCTGTCGCTGAAGGCGACGCAGGAGGACCCGTGGCGTCAGTTCGCCCGGACCCACGCGATCAACCAGATCGTGCCGGGTAAGGTCACCAAGCTCGTTCCGTTCGGTGCGTTCGTCCGCGTCGACGACGGCATCGAGGGCCTGGTGCACATCTCCGAGCTGGCCGAGCGCCACGTGGAGCTGCCCGAGCAGGTCGTGCAGGTCGGGTCGGACGTTCTGGTCAAGGTCATCGACATCGACCTGGAGCGCCGCCGGATCTCGCTGTCGCTCAAGCAGGCCAACGAGAACTTCGTGGAGGGCGAGGAGCACTTCGACCCCACCCTCTACGGCATGGCCGCGACGTACGACAACGAGGGCAACTACATCTACCCGGAGGGCTTCGACCCCGAGACGGGCGAGTGGCTCGAGGGCTTCGACAAGCAGCGCGAGACGTGGGAGAAGCAGTACGCCGACGCCCGCGAGCGCTGGGAGGCCCACACCAAGCAGGTTCAGGCGTCCCGCGAGGCCGACGCCGAGGCTGCGCTCAACCCGGCTCCGGCCGGCGGCGGCGTGACCTCTTCGTCGTCCTCGTCGTCGTCCTCCACGAGCTCGTCGGCCCCGGCGCGTTCGGCCGAGGAGCCGGCGGGCACCCTGGCCACCGACGAGGCGCTCGCCGCTCTGCGCGAGAAGCTGGCCGGCGGCAAGAGCTGAACCTGACGGTCACCACCGTCAGCCGGTAGTACCCCAGAAAGGCCGTCCCGACTCCGGTCGGGGCGGCCTTTCGCCCTTTTCGCACACCGGTGGCCCGGGGCCTAGGACTGATCAACCCGACCGCGATACTGGTTCCATGCTGAGGGTCGGGCTTACGGGCGGAATCGGTGCGGGGAAGAGCGCGGTCGCCCGGCGGCTCGCCGAGCGTGGTGCGGTGATCATCGACGCCGACGTGCTCGCCCGCGAGGTCGTCCGGCCGGGGACCGACGGTCTCGCGGAGATCGTCGCGCTGTTCGGGACGGGTGTCCTGAACACCGAGGGCGAGCTGGACCGGCCGGCGTTGGGCGCGAAGGTGTTCGGCGACGAGGAGGCGCGCCGCAGCCTGGAGCGGATCATTCATCCCCGGGTGCGGGCGCGGACCGCCGAGCTGACCCGGGCGGCGGCGGCCGACGCGATCGTGGTCAACGACGTGCCGCTCCTGGTCGAGGCGGGGCTCGCTTCGTCGTACCACCTGGTGATCGTGGTGATGGCCGACCGTGAGTTGCGCATCGACCGGCTGACCCGCCTGCGTGGCATGACGGCGGCGGAAGCCGCCGCCCGGATCGATGCGCAGACCGACGACGAGAGCCGGCGGGCGGCCGCCGACGTGGTCCTCACCAACGACGCCGGCCTCGACCGCCTGCACGCTCAGGTGGATCTTCTGTGGCGGGAGCGACTCGTCGAGTACGAGCGGAACCTGCGGCTACGCAGGTCTGCGGCGAAGGGCTCCGAGCTGCGCGTCGTGCCGTCCGACCCGTCCTGGCCGCAGGCGGCTGCCCGGCTGATCGCCCGGATCCGGCACGGGCTCGGTGCCGGCGGCGAGGTGCATCACATCGGCTCGACCGCGGTGCCGGGGCTGCCGGCCAAGGACATCATCGATCTGATGCTGAGCGTTCGCACGCTTGCCGAGGCGGACGGTCTCGCGGACCGGCTGGGTGCGGTCGGCTTCCCGCGTCGCTCGGGGGAGTGGGCCGACAACGCCCACGGCATCCCGGGCGGGACCTGGCCGAAGCGGTTGCACGGGTGCGCCGACCCCGGATACCGGGTGAATCTGCACGTCCGGGTGGCCGGCTCACCGGGCTGGCGGTTCGCCTTGCTGATGCGCGACCACCTGCGCGCGGTGCCCGAGGCCCGCGAGGCCTATGCCGCGGCGAAGGCGGAGCTGGCGCTGCGGCATCAGGACCGGGCGGGGTACGCCGTGGCGAAGGAACCCTGGTTCGAGGCGGAGGCGCGGGCGGCCGACGACTGGGCGGAGGCCACCGGCTGGCAGCCGCTTTCCCCGGCACAGTAAGTGGCCCTCGCGGCGGCCGGTCAGCGCTGGGCGCGACCCACCGCAGGTGCGCTCGCCGGGGCGTCCAGGGCGCATCGACCACGGTGCGGCACCACGGAGCGTCTGGCGATCCGTCGGGTGCCTGTGGGCCGCCGCGAGCGGCCTACCTGACCAGGGTAGGCGGCCCTTTCAAGGCCGGACAATGGCGATCAGCGGGGCCGAATGTGCACCCTCAGCACGCGGCTTCGAGAACTTGTCATACCCCCGACGTACGGTGGTGGGCATGGCGCTCGACATCCCACGACTCGACGGCCGGTTCGAGGTCGTCAGCGACTTTCAGCCCGCCGGTGACCAGCCTGCTGCCATCGACGATCTCGAGCGACGGGTGCGCCGCGGCGACCGCAACACCGTCCTGCTCGGCGCCACCGGTACTGGTAAGAGTGCCACCACGGCCTGGCTGATCGAGCGGCTGCAACGGCCGGCGCTGGTGATGGCACCCAACAAGACGCTCTGCGCCCAGCTGGCGAAAGAGTTCCGCGAGCTGCTGCCGAACAACGCGGTGGAGTATTTCGTCAGCTACTACGACTACTACCAGCCTGAGGCGTATATCGCGCAGACCGACACCTACATCGAGAAGGACTCCTCGGTCAACGAGGAGGTCGAGAGGCTGCGCCACTCGGCCACCATGTCGCTGCTGACCCGGCGCGACACCATCGTGGTGGCCACCGTGAGCGCCATCTACGGCCTCGGCACCCCGGCGGAGTATGTGGATCGCGCCGTCCGGGTGAAGGTCGGCGGCGAGATCGACCGCGACAAGCTGCTGCGCCGGCTCGTCGACATTCAGTACACGCGTAACGACATGGCCTTCCAGCGGGGCACCTTCCGGGTCCGCGGCGACACGCTGGAGATCATCCCGGCATATGAGGAGTTGGCCGTCCGGGTCGAGCTCTTCGGCGACGAGGTGGAGAAGCTCTACTACCTGCACCCGCTCACCGGTGAGGTGATCCGCGAGGTCGACGAGCTGATCATCTTCCCGGCGTCGCACTACGTGGCCGGGCCGGAGCGGATGGAGCGGGCGATCCGCGACATCGAGGCCGAGCTGGCCGACCGGCTCGCCGAGCTGGAGCGGCAGGGCAAGCTCCTCGAGGCGCAGCGGCTGCGGATGCGCACCACCTACGACCTCGAGATGATGCGCCAGGTCGGCTTCTGCAACGGCATCGAGAACTACTCGATGCACATGGACGGCCGGGCCTTCGGCGAGCCGTCGTACACGTTGCTCGACTACTTCCCCGACGACTTCATCACCGTCATCGACGAGTCGCACGTCACGATCCCGCAGATCGGCGGAATGTATGAGGGTGACGCCTCCCGCAAGCGGATCCTCATCGAGCACGGCTTCCGGCTGCCCAGCGCCGCCGACAACCGGCCGTTGCGCTTCGACGAGTTCCTCGAGCGGGTCGGCCAGATGGTCTTCCTCTCCGCCACTCCCGGTCCGTGGGAGATGGGACAGGCTCAGGGCGAGTTCGTCGAGCAGATCATCCGCCCCACCGGCCTGGTCGATCCGCACGTCGTCGTCAAGCCCACCAAGGGCCAGATCGACGACCTGATGCACGAGATCAAGCTGCGTACCGAGCGGGACGAGCGGGTGCTGGTCACCACGCTTACCAAGAAGATGTCCGAGGACCTCACCGACTACCTCCTGGAGAACGGTATTCGCGTGCGATACCTGCACTCCGAGGTCGATACGTTGCGCCGGGTCGAGCTGCTCAAGGAGCTGCGCAAGGGCGACTACGACGTCCTGGTCGGCATCAACCTGCTGCGCGAGGGCCTGGACCTGCCCGAGGTCTCGCTGGTGGCGATCCTGGACGCGGACAAGGAGGGCTTCCTGCGCAGCGGCCGCTCGCTGATCCAGACCATCGGCCGGGCGGCGCGAAACGTGTCCGGCGAGGTCCACATGTACGCGGACAAGATCACGCCGTCGATGCGCGACGCGATCGACGAGACCGAGCGCCGCCGGGACAAGCAGATCGCGCACAACGAGGCCAACGGCATCAAGCCGCAGGCGCTCCGCAAGAAGATCCACGACATCCTCGACGACATCTACCGGGAGGCCGAGGACACCGACTCCGTGGTCTCCGGCCCGATGGTCGGCGGCGGCGGCCGGCAGATGTCCCGCGGCAAGGCCCCGGTGCCGGAGACCCGGTCGAAGGGCAAGGCCGGCAGCGGCACGGCTCGTGCCGGCATGGCCCGGGCCGAGCTGGCCCAGCTCATCCAGGACCTCAACGACCAGATGCTGGGCGCGGCCCGGGAGCTGCAGTTCGAGCTGGCTGCGCGGATCCGCGACGAGATCTCCGAGCTGAAGAAGGAGCTGCGCGGCATGGACATGGCGGGCGTGAAGTAAGCGGCCAGCCGGGCGGCCTCCCTCTGGTAGCTCGGCCGGCGGTCCGCCGCGGATCACCCGGACCAGCCGAAGCGACGGCGGCCATGGTCTCGGCCGCACTCCCGGCCCGCTGGACTCGACGGGGCTGGCGGCCTGTGGCTGGGCTGGCGGCCGGGTGGGTTGCGGCTGGGCCGGCGGCTTGCTGGTCCCGCTTAGGCCGGCGGCCGGTGGTTGCGGCTGGGCTTGCAGCCCGGTGGATGCGTGTGGGCCTGCGCCCCGCGGGGTCAGCCGGCGAAGAAGTCGTGGTCGGCGTCGGGGCGGCTGCCGGTGTGGGCGTCGGTGAAGAATTCCGCGAGCGGTGGCTGGGCCAGCGATCCGCCGATCAGGGCGCGCCACTGGGCGAAACGTTCGGTGCGGCGGAAGTTGTGCTCGTGTGCGTCCATGCTGTCCCACTCGACCAGCAGCACGAAACGGTTCGCTGACTCGATGCCGCGCTTGAGGCGTACTGAACGGCAGCCCGGCGCGCCGGCCAGCATTGGGCGGGCCATCTGGTAGGCGGCGACGAAGTCATCCGCCCGGCCGGGAAGTACGTCGATCAGCGTGACTTCGAGAACCATGCCCGTAATCGTCCCATACGCCCTAGATGGATAGCTTACTAGGATGCTCCAGCGGATTGTGAAAGGGGCGGATCCGGCCCCCAGCCCCGGGGTTAAGCTGAGGCGCGGCGTCTTTTCGGAGGAATTGACGGCAGATGAACCGAGAGCGGTCGGTAGTTTAAGTCGAGTATGGCCGGGATGGGTGGTTTGACCGCGAGTCCCGCCACTCCTCGGCCTCCCGATGTGCCGTTCGCAACCAGGATGCGCAACAATGGCTCATGTGGGAGGGGAGTATTCCCCCGCTCCGGTCTCGTCAACACGGAACGCCCCCTGAGGCGAGCCCGGGGCCGGTGGTCGCGGATCGACTCGGTCGTCCGTGGCGGAAGAGACCTCCGACAGTCGCACGTCGCTGCTCTCGCTCGATCTCAGGGTGGGCGCAGCGACGACCCGTGTCTGCCGGAGGTCCTCGTTGAACGTTCCCGCCTGGGTCTGGGGTGTCACTCTTGTCGCCCTCATCGCTGTGCTCGCCGTCGATCTTCTGATCATCGGGCGCAGACCACACGAACCCAGCATGAAGGAAGCGGGCAGCTGGGTCGCGTTCTACGTCGGCCTCGCCCTGGTCTTCGGCATCGGTGTCTGGGTCGCGGCCGGTGGGCAGGCGGCGGGTGAGTTTTATACCGGCTGGCTCACCGAGTATTCGCTGAGCGTCGACAACCTCTTCGTCTTCGTGATCATCATGGCCCGCTTCGCGGTGCCACGACACCTTCAGCAGAAGGTGCTGCTGATCGGCATCGTGCTCGCGCTCGTCATGCGTGGCGCGTTCATCGCCGCCGGCGCCGCGCTGATCTCGCAGTTCTCCTGGGTCTTCTACATCTTCGGCGCGTTCCTCGTCTACACCGCGATCACGCTGGTGAGGGACGGGGAGAACGACGAGGAGGACTTCAAGGAGAACATCCTCATCCGCTGGGCGAAGCGGGCACTGCCGCTGTCGAGCTCGTTCGGCGACGGCCGGTTCAGTGTGGTCACCGAGACCGGCAAGCGGCTGTTCACCCCGATGCTGATCGTCATGATCGCGATCGGCACCACCGACCTGATTTTCGCGCTCGACTCGATCCCGGCGATCTTCGGCATCACCAAGGAGCCGTACCTGGTCTTCACCGCGAACGTCTTCGCGCTGATGGGCCTGCGCCAGCTCTTCTTCCTGCTCGGCGGCCTGCTGGAGCGCCTGGTCTACCTGAACATCGGCCTGGCCGTGGTGCTCGCCTTCATCGGTGTGAAGCTGGTCCTGGAGGCCCTGCACACCAACAGCCTGTCGTTCATCAACGGTGGGCACGGTTTCCACTGGGCACCGGAGATCCCGATCTGGCTCTCCTTGCTGATCATCCTCGGCACGCTGGCCGTAGCCACCGTCGCGAGCCTGATGAAATCCTCCCGCGACCGGAAGCGCGAGCTGATCAGCACCAAGAACTGAGGATCAAAGCCCCTCTTCGGTACGGCCGGAGCGCCGTTCCGCACCATCCGGACAGAGCGACGAGCCCGGGCGACCATCGGTCGCCCGGGCTCGTGGCATTCCGTCGCGCCCGTGGCGGAGTAGGCCCCACCCAGCCCGGCGGTCGCGGTGCGGCCTCGAGCGCGCACCGGCTCGCGCGGCAGGGCGGGCAGGTGTGGGCTGGCGGGACTGCCTGCCGCGTACCGAAACGGGGTCTTGAAAGAAGGAAGGTGGCGTGCGGAGCTGGAGCGCAGGAACGGCCCGCCCACAGGGTGGGCGGGCCGTTCGAAGTGGGAGCTACTGCTGGTGCTTGCGGCGGGCCGCGGCGCGGCCCCGGACGGTCTGGTCCAGCTCGACCTTGCGGATGCGGACCGCGGCCGGGGTGACCTCGACGCACTCGTCCTCGCGGCAGAACTCCAGGGCCTGCTCGAGGGACAGCTTGCGCGGCGGGATCAGGCGCTCGGTGTTGTCGGCGCTCGCGGCGCGCATGTTGGTGAGCTTCTTCTCCTTGGTGATGTTGACGTCCATGTCGTCCTCGCGGGAGTTCTCGCCGACGATCATGCCTTCGTAGACCTCGGTGCTCGGCTCGACGAAGAGCTGGCCGCGCTCCTGCAGGTTGATCATTGCGAAGCCGGTGACCGCGCCGGCCCGGTCGGCGACCAGGGAGCCGTTCTGGCGGGTGCGGAGCTCGCCGAACCACGGCTCGTGGTCCTCGTAGAGGTGGTGCATGATGCCGGTGCCGCGGGTCTCGGTGAGGAACTCGGTGCGGAAGCCGATCAGGCCGCGCGCCGGGACGAGCCACTCCATCCGCAGCCAGCCGGTGCCGTGGTTGATCAGCTCCTGCATGCGGCCCTTGCGGGTGGAGAGAAGCTGGGTGATCGCGCCCATGTACTCGTCGGGGGCGTCGATGGTGAGCCGCTCGACGGGCTCGTGCACCTTGCCGTCGACGGTGCGGGTGACGACCTGGGGCTTGCCGACGGTCAGCTCGTAGCCTTCGCGGCGCATCTGCTCGACCAGGATGGCGAGGGCGAGTTCACCACGGCCCTGGACCTCCCAGGCGTCGGGGCGGTCGGTTGGGAGGATCCGGAGCGAGACGTTGCCGATCAGCTCCTTGTCGAGGCGGTCCTTGACCATGCGCGCGGTGACCTTGGCGCCCTTGACCCTGCCGACCAGCGGTGAGGTGTTGGTGCCGAGGACCATGGAGATGGCCGGCTCGTCGACGGTGATCAGTGGCAGCGGGATCGGGTTCTCCGCGTCGGCGAGGGTCTCACCGATCATGATTTCCGGGATGCCGGCGAGGGCGATGATGTCGCCGGGGCCGGCGCTCTCGGCGGGCTTGCGCTCGAGGCCCTCGGTGACCAGCAGTTCGGAGATGCGTACGTTGGAGATCGTGCCGTCGGTCTTGCACCAGGCGACGGTCTGGCCCTTGCGGATGGTGCCCTCGTGCACGCGGCACAGCGCGAGCCGGCCGAGGAACGGCGAGGCGTCGAGGTTGACCACGTGCGCCTGCAGCGGCGCGCCCTCGGTGTAGGTCGGGGCCGGGATGGTCTCGAGGATCGTGCTGAACAGCACCTCGAGATCGGTGGAGTCCTCGGGGACGGTGCCGTCCTTGGGCTGGGTCAGCGAGGCGATGCCGTCGCGGGCGCACGCGTAGACGATCGGGAACTCGATCTGGTGCTCGTCGGCGTCGAGGTCGAGGAAGAGCTCGTACGTCTCGTCGACGACCTCCTTGATCCGGGCGTCCGGCCGGTCCACCTTGTTGATGATCAGGATGATCGGCAGCTTGGCGTGCAGCGCCTTGCGCAGCACGAAGCGGGTCTGCGGCAGCGGGCCCTCGGAGGCGTCCACGAGCAGCGCGACGCCGTCGACCATGGTGAGGCCGCGTTCGACCTCACCGCCGAAGTCGGCGTGGCCGGGGGTGTCGATGATGTTGATGGTGACGGGCTCACCGTCGGCGGGCCGGTAGCTGATCGCCGTGTTCTTGGCGAGAATGGTGATGCCCTTTTCCCGCTCCAGGTCCATGGAGTCCATGACGCGGTCGGCCATCTCGCCGCGCGCGTGGGACTGGCTGCCCTGGCGCAGCATGGCGTCGACCAGGGTGGTTTTGCCATGGTCGACGTGAGCGATGATGGCGACGTTGCGTAGGTCGGTGCGGGTCTGCATACACCCATTGTCCCCGGCTCAGGTTGCTGTTCGAGGCGCGGGGTCAAGACCCGAATCTTGTGCTCTTTTGGCCGGTTTCGAGTGCAGCGAAGATCACCCAGCTGCTGTTAACGTTCCTCATCGATGTTTTACGGGGGAGGTTCGCATCGATGAAGACGCGTCTCGCTGTAGCGGTGATCGCATTGATGGTGGCGTCCGGCTGCGGCGTGGTCGGCGGAGGCGACGCGGACACGGCGGCGCCGGCGCCGGTGGCCGCGACGCCGAGCGACGTGCCAACCTCGACGGAACTCCTGGAGGAGCCGACGGAGGAGCCCACCGCGGAGCCGTCCCCGACGCCGTCCAAGACGAAGCCGAAGAAGCCGAAGCCGAGCGCGACCACGCCCACCGAGGACCCGTTCAACTTCCAGCTGCCGGAGTGCGCCGAGCTGGTCGGCAAGGCGGTCTCCAAGGCGAAGGCGAAGGCGGCGCTGAACGCGGCAGCGGCCAAGACCTACTGGCCGGGGTCGGCGCCGACCCTCAAGGTGCCGGCCGACCTGGTGCGGTCGGTCGCCTGGCACGAGAGCGGCTGGACCTCGAACATCGAGAACTGCGACGGCGGCTTCGGGCTGATGCAGGTGATGCCGGACACCGAGGCCTTCATCAACCAGCGCTTCGAGAAGTCCTACGACTTCCGGGACTACCGGCAGAACGCGATCATCGGGGCGAACCAGCTGGCCTGGCTCACCAAGTACTTCGGCGAGAAGTACTTCAAGAAGAAGTACGACCTGAGCACCTCGAAGTGCGCCTCCGACTCCTCGCCGTGCCTACTGAACCTGGTGATCGACGGCTACAACATGGGCTACGGAGAGACCGAGGCGGCGTTTCTGAACAACAAGAAGCTGTCCAACCCCGATTACGTCCACCTGATCCGGGCGAACATGCGGGATTGCGACTGCGACCGGTACTGAGCCGGGGCGGTCCCGGGGCGACCCGGACCGCGAGCTACACTGGTCGGCGGACCCGAGACCCCGCTTACTGAGCCGTTTTGACCCTCTCGTCAGGGCGGTAGTAAGGTCTCGGGGTTGTCGTGTGTCGTTGATGCTGGCGAGCTGCGTTGTCTCGGCCCGCAGCTCACCCTAAGGAGCCTTACCCAATGCCTCCCAAGAAGAAGACCCATGAGGTAACCCTCGCGCTTGAGGCGGGTAACGCCGCGATGGTCGACCTCGGTAAGATGCTTGGCCCGACCGGTGCCAACATGCGTGCCGTCAAGGTTGAGTACGACGAGGCCACCGCGAAGAACCGGGGCGAGATCATCCCGGTCATCGTCTCGGTCTACGAGGACCGCAGCCACACGCTGGCCTACAAGACGCCGCCGACCAGCTTCCTCATCCGGAAGAGCCTCGGCATCCAGTCCGGCGCCGCGAACCCGCTCACCACGACCGTCGGGACGCTCAGCGCGACCCAGGTCAAGGAGATCGCGGAGCGTAAGCTGCCCGACCTCAACGCGAACGACCTGGACGCCGCGATCAAGATCGTCGCCGGCACCGCCCGTTCCATGGGTGTGAAGGTCGCGCTGTAACACCTGATCGATCGAAACGGGCCCCGGTGCGAACCGGGGCCCGTTTTGCGTCAGCGGCCTTTCGGGGCGACCACCTCGTCGATCAGCCCGTACTCCAGGGCCTCGGCCGCGCTCAGGCTCCGGCCGGACGAGAGGTCGTCCTCGATCCGGCTGCGTGGCTTCCCGGTGACCTCGGCCAGCCGGAGCACCGCCTCCTCCAGCTCGCGCAGGTGCTGCCCGGCGGCGGCGGCCACCTCGTCCGCCGTACCGGTGACGCCGCCGGCGCGCGGCTCGGCGAGCTTGAACCGGGCGTGCCGGTACGCCGCCCGCCGATCCGCCGCGGCCAGGACCGCCAGCACCGCCCCACCCGCCTCGGAGGTGACCAGGGCGTGCACCGGGGCGGTCAGTGCGTCGATCACGTCGATGACCGACAGCGCCGCGCTCAGGTCGCCGCCCGGACTCGCCACGTGCAGCTGCACCGGCTCCGGGCCGGCCGAGTCGAGGGTGAGCAGCGCCGCCGCGATGCCGGTCGCCGCCTCGTTGGTGAGCTGCCCGCGGAGCATCACGATCCGCTGGTCGAAGAGCCGCTCCTCGAGCCACCCGGGCAGCCCGGGCCCGCCGGGCAGATGCGGTTGCCACTCGGGAGGCTGGTTGGGCGGGGGGAACCCCCAGCGGGACGGATCATGTCGCAGGTTCACCGCTACCTCCAGTGCTCGAGGGCTTCCGCCAGCGTAGCCATCGGAGCGGGCATCGATGATCCTTCAGGGTTGTTCGGTGCGAAGCCGGGCTGGAACAGGTCATCTCCGAGGAAGCCACCCAGCCGGATAAATAAGAAAAATCATGGCACAAGGGGCATTATGCAACTGTGGGCGAGGAGGTGCTGTATACCAGCCACCGGACTCGGGTCTATCGCCGGATCGCACTCGACGGCCACGGAACCGTCGTCTGCAAGCGGGCCACGGGTTCCGGCGCGGTGCGGCGTATCGAACACGAGCAGGCCGTGCTGCGACGCCTCGCCGGTATCCCGGGCGTACCCCGGCTCGCTGCCCACCAGGCCCGTCAGCTGCTGATCGTCGAGGACGACGACGCCAGCACACCGGTGAACACCCGCCTGCCGATCGCCAGCCTCGTCCAGACCGCCCGGGAACTGGCAGCCACGTTGGCAGCGGTGCACCGGGCCGGCGTGGTCCATCGCGACGTCACCCCGGCCAATGTCATCCTGCCGTCCACCGGGCGGCCGGTGCTCATCGACTATGACCTGGCCCTGGTCGACTCGCCGGCAGCCGACCCCGCATCGGCTGGCGGGCTGATCGGCACGCTGGGTTACCTGGCGCCGGAGCAGACCGGCCGGACCGGGCTCGCGGTGGACTGCCGTGCCGACCTCTACGGTCTGGGAGCCACCCTCTACGCGCTGGCAGTCGGCACGCCACCCTTTCCCGGCGACGACGCCCTTGAAGTCGTCCGCGACACCCTGGTGCGAGTGCCTGTCGCGCCGGCCGGCCGGCGCTCCGACGTCCCACGCCGGCTCAGCGAGATCATCATGCGGTTGCTCGAGAAGGATCCGGACTGCCGTTACCAGAGCGCTGAAGGGCTGGCGCACGATCTCGCGCGTTGCGCCACCGACCCGGACGGCCAGTGGCGGCTGGGCGAACGTGACTTCCCGGCCTTTCTGTCCGCACCCGCGCGGCTGGTCGGTCGCGACCGGGAGATCCGCTTGCTGGCCGGAGCACTGGACCGGGCGCTCACCGGCGACGGCCCGGCCATGCTGGTCACCGGCCCGCCTGGAATCGGCAAGAGCGCACTCGTGCAAACTCTCCGCCCGGCGGTCACCGAACGCGGAGGCTGGTTCGTCGCCGGCAAGTTCGACCAGTTCCGCACCGGTACGGGCAGCGGCGGCATAACCCGGGCAGTGTGCTTGCTGGGCCGCTTGCTGCTCGCGGAGCCGGAGCCGGAGGCGGCTGACGACCGGCAGCGGCTCCTCACCGCTCTGGGACCCAACGCCGCGGTCGCCACAGCTGCGATTCCCGAGCTGGCGGCCTTCATCGGCCGTCAGGACCCGCCGCAGTCCGGCGACCCGGCGGCTGCTCCGACCCGAGCCGGCGCCACGGTCGTCGCCCTGCTCCGGGCCCTCGCGGTCCGCCACCGGATCGTGTTCGTCCTGGACGACCTGCAGTGGGCGGGCAGCGTGTCACTTCAGATTCTGGACGCCATCGTCTGTGCCGGGCCGATACCCGGCTTCCTCCTCCTCGCCACGTATCGGGACGAGGAGGTGAGCGGGGAGCATCCGCTCACCTCCCTCGCCGCGCGCTGGCAACGCGACGGCCAGGCCGGACCGCCGGTGCGGCTCACCAACCTGAGCCGTGATGGTCTGGCAGAGCTGGCCGGCGCGGTGCTGCGTATGACGCCGGAGTCGGCGTCCGGCCTCGCGACCGCACTCGAGGCCGGCAGCGGTGGCAATCCGTACGGGACGGTCGAAGTGCTGAACGCGCTGCGTGCGGAGGGCCTGCTGGCTCTCGCGGAGGAGGGCTGGTGGTGGGACCCGGACGCCGTACGCGCGTTCGTCTCCCGCCATCGCGTCCCGCAAATGCTGGCGGCGAGACTGAAACAGCAGCCGGGCGCGACCCGCCGGTTGTCGGCCGCCCTCGCCTGCCTCGGTGGTGAGGTCCGCCCGGAGTTCCTCGCCGCCGCGGTGGCAGCACCCCGGACGGTTCTCATCCAGCAACTGGCTCCCGCGATCACCGACGGCCTGATCGCGGTGTCCGGCGCGGGAACCGTCCAGTTCCGGCACGACCTCATCCACCGGGCCGCCCGGGAGATCCTGCCGCGCGACGACCAGGATCGGTTACAGCTGGCCATGGCCCGGCGGCTGGCCCGGTGCGCGGATTACCAGCAGGAGGCCGCCGAGCAGTACCTCGCGGTGACGAGCCTGGTGCAAACGCCGAGGGAGCGACGATCCGCGGCCGCCCTGCTGCACGCTGCCGGCCGGCGTACGGCCCAGATGACGAACTATCCGGTGGCCGACGAGTTGCTCGACGCGGCGGGCCGGCTTCTCGACTCGATACCGGGAAGCCGTGATGCGCCGGCCCGCAATGCCATCGCGGTGGACCGGCACGCGACGCTCTACTGCACCGGCCGGCTCGCCGAGGCGGACCAGATCTACCGGGATCTGGCGGCCCGTTCACCGGCCCTGCTCACGCTGGCCGACGCCACCGCGATCCAGATCAACAGCCTCACCCAGCGGGGCGAGTGCCGCGCCGCCATCGCCCTGGGCTTGGAGGTGCTGCACCGGTTCGGAATCGAGCTACCGGACGACCTGGCGTCGGACGTCCGCAAGGAAACCGCCGAGCTGCGCGAATGGGTCAACCGGGTGCTGGCGCCCGCCGGTGAGCAAGGTCACCGGGCAGCGGAGGCAACGGACCCGCGGATTCTGGCGGTCGGCCGCCTCATCAACCGGCTGCTCCCCGCCGCCTTCCAGCGCGACCCGCTGCTGCACGCCTGGCTCGTACTTCAGGCATACCGACTGTGGCAGCGGGACGGGGTGTGCGCTCCGGTGATCGGCACTGTCGGCGCCGCCATCTGCGTGACGATCGACCAGTACGACGACTACCACACCGGTTACCTGCTGACCCGGTACGTCGTCGCGGTGGGGCGGGAACGCGGCTATCAGGCGGAGACGGGGATCGCCTGGTACATGCACCTGTTCCTGGCCGCGCACTGGTTCGAACCGCTGGAGGAGATCGGCGAGATCGCGCAGCAGGCCCGCGACGACCTGCTGGCCGCGGGTGACGTCCAGGTCGCGGGCCTGCTCTCCGCCAGGTTGCTGACCGTGGTCCTGGAAACCACCGACTCCCTGGAGACGTGCGCCGACGAGATCAGCGCCGCACTGGCCTTCGCCGAGCGCACCGGCAACCGGTCGGCGAGATGCACCATCCTCGGAAGCCGGCAACTGGTCCGCGCTCTCCGCGGGGAGACGGCCGGACCGGGATTGTTCGCCAGCGGGGACTTCGACGAGGTTGCCGTCCTGGACGAGCTGAGGTCCTACCCGCCGTCGCTGGCGACGTACCACATCAACCGGGCGCTCGGCGCACTGCTCTTCCACGACGCCGACGCCCTGGATCGCCACTCCGCTGCGGCGATGGCACACAGCAGGGCGGTCCGCGGGTTCTACGTATCCGCGCTCGCCCGTTTCATACGCTGCCTCAGCCTCGCCGCCCGGCTTCGTGAGCAGGGCGAGGGCAGCGATGCCGACAGCATCGCCGAACTGGCTGACGCCCGTGAGTGGCTCGCGCGACGCGCCGCCGACTCGCCGCGCAACTTCGGGCCACTGCTGCGACTCGTCGACGCCGAGCGCGAATGGGCGCTGGGCGACCCGGCCGCGGCGGCCCGCCATTTCGACGCCGGTCTGCACGAGGTCGCCGGGCGTCCGTGGCACCGTGCCCTGCTCGCCGAACGGGCCGCGCGATTCCATCTCGGCCAGGGTTTCACCTACACGGCACGCTCGCTCCTGGTGGAGGCGCGCGATACGTACCGGGCATGGGGGGCCGACGGCCGGCTGGCCCAGCTGGAGACCGAGCATCCGTTCCTGCGCGTCGTCGTGACCAACGGTTCAGACAGTGGATCCGGCACCGATCGGATCGACCTCATGGGGATCCTGAGGGCCTCCCAGGCGCTCAGCTCGCAGACCTCCCTGGCCGGGCTGGAGGCTCAGGTCGGAGACGTGCTGAGCGCCATGACCGGGGCGACCGACGTACGCCTCGCGCTGCGCCATCGGAAGATGTCGAGCTGGTACATGACCGCGATCGCCGGCCCCGGGCCGGTTTCGTCCGGCGCCGAGGCGGTGACCGATCCGGAGGCCGGCGCGCGTACCGGTGACTCCCGGCTCCCGCTGTCCGCCGTGCGGTACGTGCTCCGAACCCGGCAACCGCTGCTGGTAGCGGACGCGACCCGGGACGACCGGTTCGCCCGCGACCCGTACTTCGCCGGGCTCGGCACGTGTGCGCTGCTGGTGGTTCCGATCCCGAGCCGCAACGTCGAAGGTGCGGTCCTGGTGCTGGAGAACCACCGGCAGCGGGGAGTGTTCTCCACCGATCGCCTGGCGGCTGTTCAGCTCGTGGCCGGGCAACTCGCGGTCTCGCTCGACAACGCCCTGCTCTACGACTCGCTGGAGAACACGGTGCGGACACGCACTGCCGATCTCGCCGCCACCAACGGCCGCCTCGCGAAGAGCGAGCGCCGCCTGCGGTCGCATTTCGAACATGCCGCCGTGGGCCAGGTCATCCACGGCCTCGACGACCGGATCGAGGAGGCCAACCCGTCCTTCCTGGTGATGACCGGCCGGACGCTGAGGCAACTGGAAGGAAAGAAGCTGGCCGATCAGTTCGAACCGGCTGACCGAGCGGCTCACCGCCGCGACCTCGAGGCCGTCGCCTCCGGCCGGCAGAGGCTGATCGACCGAGAGCTGGTCCTGCTCCGCACCGGCGGTCGCCGTCTCGACGTACGCGTCACCGTCTCGGCCGTACCCGACGAGGCCGGCCGGCCCGCCCACCTCGTCAGCTTCTTCCAGGACATCAGCCGCCGGAAGGCCGCCGAGGCCGCCCGGGACGCGGCGCACCTCGAACTGGCCGATCGCAATCAGGAGCTGGAGGCCGCGAACCAGCTCAAGGCCGATCTGATCGGCATGCTCGGCCACGAGATCAACAATCCACTCGCGACCATTCTCGGCAACCTCGACCTGCTCCTGGCGGAGGAGACGCTGGCCCCGCAGGACCACGACGTGGTCGCCAAGGTGTACCGGACCACGCAGCGGCTCGCGACCATCGTCAACGAGGTGCTCGCCCTGGTCAGCCTCGATGCCGGCCGGCTCACCGCCACGCCCAGCGTGGTCCGCGTGGCCGACCATGTCGAGGCGGTACTGGCCGCCACCGGCACTACCGGCGTGGCCGTCAGCTGCCCGCGGGACCTGAACGCGGAGGTACAGCCCAGCCATCTCGACCAGATCCTGACCAACCTGGTCAGCAACGCGGCCAAGTACGGCGGCGGGGTGACCGCCATCATCGTCCAGGGCCCCGACGAGGCGGGGGGCGAGGACCGGCCGGTTGTCACCATCGAGATCCGCGACGAGGGTCCCGGCGTGCCACCGGAGTTCCGCGACCACCTGTTCGACCGTTTCGCCCGGGCGGAGCCCACCGCCGGCAAGGTAGCCGGCACGGGTCTCGGCCTCTACATCGTCCGCGAACTCGCCCGCGCCAATGACGGTGACGTCCGGTACCGCCCCGCACCGGTCCGCGGGTCGAGCTTCATCCTCACGCTTCCGTCGGCCGCGGCCGCGGTAGCGGACCTAAGCACATCGTCGTACGAGCGTGTGCCCGGCTGACGAGAGGACACCGCGTACCTTCGCTTCTTGACGCGCGTGCAACCCCACTGGGACGGCAGTCGTCAGGGAGGTGTGAGAGCGAAGGAGGGGCTCGTGTGAAGAACGAGCGGGATGAGCAATTCCACCAGTTCGTGGTGACCCGGCGTGCCGGACTGGTGCGTACGGCGACTCTGCTCACGGCGGGCGACGCCCACCTGGCGGAGGACCTGGTGCAGTCCACACTGACCAAGCTGTACGTCGCCTGGCCGGCGTTCCAGCGGGCCGACAACCCCGACGGATATCTGCGCCGGGTGCTGGTCAACGCGTTGACGGACGAGCGGCGGCGGTGGTGGCGGCGCCGGGAACGGCCGATGGCCGAGGTTCCGGACCACGCCGTGGCCGAGGCCGTGCCCGGTGATCTGGAGGACGGGCTGCGCGCGGCCCTGACCCAGTTGCCGCCACGGATGCGGGCCGCTCTGGTGTTCCGCTACTTCTACGACCTCGACGTCGCCGACACCGCCGACGCCCTCGGCTGTTCCGAGGGAACGGTGAAGAGCCAGACCGCCCGGGCCCTGGACCGGCTTCGCGCGGTCATCGGCCAGAACCCGTCCTTCGCACTGCGCTGACCAGGAGAATCATCAAATGCAGAACCTGTATGACGGGCTGGAGCGGATCGCCGGCCCAGTCAACGAACCGACTACCGACCAGATCGAGGCCGACCTGTACCGGGGCCGCCGGGCCCTGCGCCGCCGTCGTGTGACGCAGTCCGCCGCCGGTTCGGTCTTCGCCGTGGCCGCGATCGCCGCGGCGTTCACTTTCACCACCGCCGGCTCGCCGGCATCCGTCACCCCCGCGCAGCCGCAGGCCATCGCGCCGGCGACCGTCCCGGCCAGACCCTCGGCCACCACCGGGGACGCCGCCCCGAAGATCGAGCTGAAGTCCTACACCGGCAAGCAGCCGAAGGGCTTCATCCTGGACAAGGTCCCGGCCGGCTGGGAGGTCCAGGGCGTGACCGAGGCGGTGCTGACCCTGGCGCCGATCGGCATCGCGGACCAGGAGGTGAACAGCTTCGAGGGCAAGGTCGCCGTGATGCTCCAGTCGGTCGACGACACTGCGACGCCGAAGGGCGAGGTGGTGAAGGTCGGCAAGGACCGCGGCGTGCTGAAGAAGGCGGAGGACCAGACCGACGGCTGGACCCTCTTCGTCGACCGTAAGTCCGGTCCCCGCCTGCAGGTGCAGGTCTGGGACGGTCTCGGCTGGACCGGTGAGCAGGTCGTCGAGTTCGCCGCGGGCATCACGGTGACCAAGGACGCTCAGCCCGGTCACGGCTGAGGCAGGACGGGGAGACCGGGACGAGGTAGGCGTCCCGGTCTCCCCGGGCATGAGTCACCAGCCGCGGGCGCGCCACTCGGCCAGGTGCGGACGCTCGGTGCCGAGGGTGGAGTCCTTGCCGTGGCCGGGATAGAACCAGGTGTCGTCGCCGAACCGGTCGAAGAGCTTGTGCTCCACGTCGTTGATCAGAGACGTGAAGTTGTCCTTGTTGCCCCGGGTGTTGCCGACCCCGCCGGGGAAGAGGCTGTCGCCGGTGAACAGGTGCACCCGCCCGCCCGGCTGCCGGTACGCCAGAACCACCGAACCCGGCGTGTGCCCCACCACATGGATCACCTCGAGAGCGTGGCCGCCGACCTCGACGACGTCGCCGTCGCGCAGGGTGTCGGTCACCACCGGGATGGCCGGAGCGTCGTCCGCGTGCGCCAGTGAGGTCGCCCCGGTGGCCTTCACCACTTCCGCCAGCGCGACCCAGTGGTCCTGGTGCCGGTGGGTGGTCACCACGGTCCGCAAGCCGGCCGGGCCGATCAGGTCCAGCAGTGTCGCGGCGTCGTTGGCGGCGTCGATGAGCAGCTGCTCGGAACCGGCGCGCAGCAGGTAGGCGTTGTTGTCCATCGGGCCGACCGACACCTTGGTGAGGGTCAGGTCGTCGCCGAGGGCGCGGACCGCGGGCTCTCCGCCGGCCCGGACGTCACCGGTGTAGTCGTCGCTCATTTCCACCTCGCGGGAATCGGTAGCTCGCCGTCCGGCGAGACGGTCAGGTCGGCGCCGTCGGCGCGGCCGGCCAGCCAGGCGGCGATCGACTTGGTCGGTCCGCCGACCACCGGGCCGTCCCCGGCGCCGATCACCAGGGGATGCTCCAGCCCGAACGGGCGCAGCACCATGGCCGGCGACCCCTCGGGAGCGGCGGTGACGATCTCGCGGAGCAGCCGCACGGCGAACGCGTCCGACCAGTCCGCCGGTGTGTAGCCGCGACCCAGGTCGACGTGGTGCACCTCGACCTCGCGAAGCCGCGCCCACGGCACCCCGGCGGCGGACTGGCCGATCGGTGGCGGCAGCTGGAAGGCCCATGCGGCGGCGGGCATCGCGGCGGCCGCGTCGGCGAACCGCGCGTGCGCGTCGCGGATGTCGGCGATCTGCTCGGCGAGCGGCCGTCCGGCGCCGGCCTCGATGCCGGCCTCGCGGGCAGCGGGCCCGGCGTACGCCGGGGTCTCCACGCCGGTGCGTGCCCAGGTCAGCATGTTCGTGTACGCCTCGGCGTTGCGCGCCACATGGGTCAGCACGTGTCCGACGGTCCAGCCCGGGAGCGCCGACGGCTCGCGCACCGCGCCGTCGTCCAGGCCCTCCGCCGTGCGCAGCAGGGCCTCGGTCGCCGCCTCCACGTCGGTCATCAGCACGAGCGGGTCGATGGTCATGACCGGCGACCTCGCAGGCGGCGGGCAGGCGGGCAGGAGATGGCGAACACAGTCACGGATCGACCTTATCGGGCGCCGGCGGAATTCGCTTTCGCCTCGATGTCGTGGACCGTACCGTCGTTGCCAGACGCGAAAAGACCGAACCCGCGGGGAGGTGAGGAACGTGCTGTTCGAGATCGCCGCGTCCCTTCACCAGGGGGCTTTCGCCTGACGGGCGTGTCCCCTCGACCGTAAAGGGCTTTCATGTCGTACGACCTGTCCCAGCTCGGCTGGGACGAGACTTTCGCATCCGCGTACCGGCCGTTCGACCGTACCGACGCCGTCCCGGGCCGGGTGTTGCGCGCCGACCGTGGCATCAGCACCGTGCTGACCGCCGACGGGGTGACCCGGGCGAGCCTCGGCGGCTGCGTCCTGATCGACGCCGCCCGCGATCCGGCCGGGCTGCCGTGCGCCGGTGACTGGGTGGTGCTGCGCCGATGGCCGGACCGGCGGACCACGTGCGAGATGGTGCTGCCGCGCCGGACCGTACTGATCCGCCGTACCGCTGACAAGGACGCCTCCGGCCAGGTGCTGGCCGCCAACATGGACACCGTCGCGGTGGTCGAGCCGATCCATCCCGAGCCCGACGAGGCGCGGATCGAGCGACTGCTCGCGCTGGCCTTCGAGTCCGGCGCCGAGCCGGTGCTGGTGCTCACCAAGAGCGACACGAGCCGCGACCCGGACGCGGTCGCCCGGCAGCTCGCCGGGATCGCGCCGGGCGTGCCGGTGCTGCCGGTCAGCGTGCAACGCGGCATCGGCGTCGACCAACTGCGCCGATATGTCGCGCCCGGGCGCACTTGTGCGCTGCTGGGTCGCTCCGGCGCCGGCAAGTCGACGCTGGCGAACGCTCTGGCCGGCGCGACGGTGATGCCGGTGCAGGCGATCCGCGACGTGGACGGCAAGGGCCGGCACACCACCGCCTACCGGAACCTGGTGATGCTGCCGGGCGGCGGTGCGGTGCTGGACACGCCGGGCATCCGCGGCGTGGGCCTGCTGGACACCGGCAGCGGCCTGGAGCGGGCCTTCGCCGACCTGACCGAGCTGGCCGCGAGATGCCGCTTCGACGACTGCGGGCACGAGGCCGAACCGGGTTGCGCGGTGCAGGCCGCCCTCGCCGACGGCACGCTGACGCCGCGCCGGCTGGCCAGCTGGCGCAAGCTGCGCCGCGAGATCGAGGTGGAGAGCGGGCGTCGCTCCGAGCGCCTCGCGAAAGCTCGGCGCGGAAGATGAAAACCCCTTTCCGGTACGCCTGACGAAGAGTCCCGCCACGGCCGGCGCGGCCGGGTGTGGCTGGCCGATCGCGTGGTGATGCGGGGACGGGGTGGGCGGCCGGGACGGCCGTTCACGCGTACCGGAAAAGGTGTTGTCGCACGTTGATGGGTGCCTCGCGCTGGGCGGCCGTGTGGGTGTGCGGTCGCGGCTCTGG
Source organism: Actinoplanes aureus (assembly GCF_015704865.1). Classification (GTDB taxonomy): domain Bacteria; phylum Actinomycetota; class Actinomycetes; order Mycobacteriales; family Micromonosporaceae; genus Actinoplanes; species Actinoplanes aureus. The sequence goes on from NZ_JADQTO010000008.1 coordinate 190,603, forward strand.
CAGAATTCGGCCGGTGCGTGCGGCAGAAGAGATGATCGAGGAGCCGGTGGCGACCACGGAGGAGGCCCCCGTCACACCGGTGTCCGGCCGTCGTCGGCGGATCGACCTCTGGGTGCTGCTGGGCTACCTAACGCTGGCCGTATTGGTGACGATCCAGCTGTGGATCGACCCGAACGGCCGGGTGCTGGCCGGCAACGACGACGACCACGGCGTCTTCCTGGCCGTGCTGGCGCATGCCGAGCGGGTGGTCTTCGACGGCGCCGACCTGTTCTGGAACGACCGCCTGAACGCGCCGGTCGGCGTGAACATGATGGCGAACACGTCGATCTTCGCGCTGAGCCTGCCGCTGGCGCCGATCACCCACTTCTTCGGCGCCGGTGTGTCGGTCGCGGTGCTGCTCACCGCGGGCCTGGCCGGGACCGCGTTCGCCTGGTACTGGGTGCTGTCGCGGCACCTGGTGGGCAGCCGGCTCGCGGCCTGGATCGGCGGCGCCTGGTGCGGTTTCGCGCCGACCATGGTGTCGCATGCGAACGGGCATGTGAACTTCGTCAACCAGTACGTCGTGCCGTTCATCGTCTGGCAGGTGCTGCGGCTGCGCGAGCCGGGCCGGACGGTTCGCGGCGGAGTGATCCTCGGCCTGCTGATCGTGTTGCAGTGCTTCATCAACGAGGAGACGCTGCTGTTCACGGCGCTCGCCCTGGGCGTCTTCGTGCTGGCCTACACCGTGCTGCGCCCGCGCGAGGTGGCCGAGGTGTGGCGGCGGTTCACCGCCGGGCTGGCGGTGGCCGCGGCGACCTCGTTCGCGCTGCTGGCCTACCCGCTGTGGTACCAGTTCTTCGGGCCCGGCAACTATCACGGGCAGCCGTTCTCGCCGTCGGACTACGTCACCGACCTGGCTTCCCTGGTCTTCTTCGCGCGGCAGTCGCTGGCCGGTTACGGCGCGCTGACCCGGGAGATGAGCGTGAGCGCCACCGAGGACAACACGTTCTTCGGCCCGGCCGGCCTGGTCATGATCATTGTGGCCACGGTGATGCTGTGGCGTTCGGTGGCGGCCCGGTCGGCCGCGATCGCCGGCCTGGTGCTGCTGCTCATGTCGATGGGCCCGGAGTTGCGGGTGTTCGGCCACGACACCGGCATCCCGCTGCCGTTCGGCCTGATCAGCCACGTGCCGGTGATCGACCTGGTGAGCGTGACCCGGTTCGCGATGGTGCCGGCCACGGTGGCCGGGGTGCTGCTGGCGCTCGCCGCCGACCGGATCCGCCAGTACCCGCCCCGGCGGCGCCGGTGGTTCTGGATCGGCATGGTCCTGGCGCTGGTGCCGCTCATCCCGAAGCCGATCCCGGTGGTGGCCGGGGACCCGATGCCGCCGTTCCTCACCGAGGGGATCTGGCGGCGGTACGTCCCGGAGGGCCGCACCCTGGTCACCGTGCCGCTGCCCGAGGTGACCACCGGGCGGACCGGGATGCGCTGGGTGACGCTCTCGAACTTCGACTACGCGACGCCGCGCGGCTACTTCATGGGCCCGGCCGATCCGCCGCACGACGACACCGGCTCGTGGCGCGCGCCGGTCCGCTTCACCTCCGACCTGCTGTGGCGGGTCCGCGAGTACGGCTGGCGTCCGACGCTGACCGAGGCCGACCGGGAGAAGATCACCGCGGATCTGGTGTACTGGCGTACGGCGGTGGTGGTGCTGATCCCGAACGGGCGCAACGTCGCGGTGCAGCGGGCCACCCTGGTCGACGCGCTGGGTGAGCCGCAGTTCGTCGGCGGTGTCGAGATCTGGGACATGCGGAAGCTGCCTGTTCCCCCTGCGGAGTGACGTCCCATCTGGGGGAATGCCCGGCATGTGGAACGCGCTCTACCTAGGCCGACAGAAAATGTCGTACCCCGTGGCTAGAGTGTCCGCGGCTCTGCTCTATTTCAAACACCTGTACGGAGAGGCTGACCGTGGCCGACCGACTGACCATTCGCGGCGCTCGCGAGCACAACCTGCGCGACGTCAATCTCGACCTGCCCCGAGACGCCCTGATCGTCTTCACCGGGCTGTCCGGTTCCGGCAAGTCGAGTCTCGCGTTCGACACGATCTTCGCGGAGGGACAACGGCGTTACGTCGAGTCGCTCTCGTCGTACGCGAGGCAGTTCCTCGGCCAGATGGACAAGCCCGACGTCGACTTCATCGAGGGTCTGTCCCCGGCCGTCTCGATCGACCAGAAATCGACCTCGCGCAACCCGCGCTCGACCGTCGGCACGATCACCGAGGTCTACGACTACCTGCGTCTGCTGTTCGCGCGGACCGGCATCCCGCACTGCCCGGTCTGCGGCGAGCGGATCAGCCGGCAGACCCCGCAGCAGATCGTCGACCGGGTCCTGGCGATGCCCGAGGGCACCCGGTTCATGGTGCTCGCCCCGGTCGTGCGCGGCCGCAAGGGTGAGTATGTCGATCTTTTCGCCGAGCTCCAGGCCAAGGGCTACGCCCGGGCCCGGGTCGACGGCACGGTTCACCCGCTCACCGAGCCGCCGAAGCTGAAGAAGCAGGAGAAGCACACCATCGAGGTGGTGGTCGACCGGCTCAGCGTCAAGCCGTCCAGCAAGCAGCGGCTCACCGACTCGGTGGAGGCGGCGCTCGGCCTGGCCAGCGGCGTCCTGCTGCTCGACTTCGTCGACCTGCCGGAGGACGACCCGGAGCGGGAGCGCCGGTTCTCCGAACACCTGGCCTGCCCCAACGACCACCCGCTCGCCATCGAGGACCTCGAGCCGCGGGTGTTCTCCTTCAACGCGCCGTACGGCGCCTGTCCCGAGTGCTCCGGCCTCGGGACGAAGAAGGAGGTCGACCCCGAGCTGATCATCCCGGACGAGGAGGCCAGCCTCCGCGCCGGCGCGATCCAGCCGTGGGCCGGCGGCACCACCCAGGAGTACTTCCTGCGGCTGCTGGAGGCGCTCGCCGAGGCCGAGAAGTTCAGCCTGGACACGCCCTGGCGGCAGCTGTCCAGCCGGGTGCAGAAGACGATTCTGTACGGCGCGGAGGACCAGGTCCACGTGCGGTACCGGAACAAGTACGGCCGTGAACGCTCCTACTACACCGGCTTCGAGGGCGTGGTGCAGTGGATCGAGCGGCGGCACAACGACACCGAGAGTGACTGGTCGCGCGAGAAGTACGAGGGGTACATGCGCGACGTCCCCTGCAAGGTGTGCGGCGGCGCCCGGCTCAAGCCCGAGGTGCTCGCGGTCACCGTGGCCGGCAAGAGCATCGCCGACGTGTGCAACCTGTCCGTGGGCGAGTGCGCCGAGCTGCTGTCCGGGCTGGAGCTCGACGACCGGCAGAAGATGATCGCCGAGCGGGTGCTCAAGGAGATCAACGCGCGGCTGCGGTTCCTGGTCGACGTCGGCCTGGACTATCTGTCGCTGGACCGCGGGGCGGGCACCCTTTCCGGCGGTGAGGCCCAGCGCATCCGGCTGGCCACCCAGATCGGCTCCGGTCTGGTCGGCGTGCTCTACGTGCTGGACGAGCCGTCGATCGGCCTGCACCAGCGGGACAACCACCGGCTGATCGAAACCCTGGTCCGGCTGCGCGACCTGGGCAACACGCTGATCGTGGTGGAGCACGACGAGGACACCATCCGGACAGCGGACTGGATCGTCGACATCGGCCCGGGCGCCGGCGAGCACGGCGGGCAGATCGTGCACAGCGGCAGCGTCGAGGGGCTGCTCGCCAACGAGAAGTCGCCGACCGGGGCGTACCTGTCCCGGCGCAAGTCGATCCCGGTGCCGGCCACCCGCCGTCCGCAGACCCCGGAGCGGGAGGTGGTGGTGCAGGGGGCGCGCGAGCACAACCTCCGCAACCTGACCGTGCCGTTCCCGCTCGGCCAGTTCATCGCGGTCACCGGTGTCTCCGGCTCGGGCAAGTCGACGCTGGTCAACGACATCCTGCACACCGTCCTGGCGAACCAGGTGAACCGGGCCCGGATGGTGCCCGGCCGGCACACCCGGGTCACCGGGATCGAGCACGTCGACAAGGTCGTCGGGGTGGACCAGTCGCCGATCGGGCGTACCCCGCGGTCGAACCCGGCCACCTACACCGGTGTCTTCGACCACGTCCGCAGACTGTTCGCCGAGACGGCCGAGGCCAAGGTGCGCGGCTACGGCCCGGGCCGGTTCTCCTTCAACGTCAAGGGCGGTCGCTGCGAGAACTGCTCCGGCGACGGCACCATCAAGATCGAGATGAACTTCCTGCCGGACGTGTATGTGCCGTGCGAGGTGTGCAAGGGCGCCCGGTACAACCGGGAGACCCTGGAGGTGCACTACAAGGGCAAGACCATCTCCGAGGTGCTGAACATGCCGATCGAGGAGGCCGCGGACTTCTTCGCGGCGCTCCCGGCCATCCACCGGCACCTGCGGACCCTGGTCGACGTCGGTCTCGGCTACGTCCGGCTGGGCCAGCCGGCGACCACCCTCTCCGGCGGTGAGGCGCAGCGCGTCAAGCTCGCCTCCGAGCTGCAGAAACGCTCCACCGGCCGGACCGTGTACGTGCTCGACGAGCCGACCACGGGCCTGCACTTCGAGGACATCCGCAAGCTGCTCATCGTGCTCAACGGCCTGGTCGACAAGGGCAACACGGTGATCACGATCGAGCACAACCTGGACGTCATCAAGACCGCGGACTGGCTGATCGACATGGGTCCCGAGGGCGGCAGCAAGGGCGGCATGGTGCTGGCCACCGGCACACCTGAGGAGATCGCCGAGGTGCCGGACAGCCACACCGGCCAGTTCCTGCGGCACATGCTGGGGCGGACCGGCAAGGCGAAGGGCGCCCCGGCGGCGACGGCCCGGGCGGCGAAGGCCAACGGGGTGAACGGGACCCGGCCGCGGGCCACCCGGTCGCGGGCCAAGGCGACCGCCTGATACAGGAGAGTCTCAGGTAACTCATAGCTACCACGCCCGGTCGGGGCAATAGTCTCGACCAGGTGTTGGCCTGTTCGGCTATCGCCGGACGAAGGCTTACCAATCAGGCGAAGCCGCTACCCCGTGGCGGAGAATCCCGACTGATGCGTGAACTGATCGCGGTGGTGGTTGCGTACCTAGTGGCGACTCCGCGTGACTTTCGGAGCAGAAACCAGGTACTGGAGGGCGACATATGACTGACGTGCAGACGAGGACCGACGCCGACCCTCAGCCGGAGCGAGCGGGCAGCACCTCGACACGGCGCGTCGTCCTGCTGAGCGCCGGTGCGCTCGGCGCGGGCGCGGTCCTGACCGCCTGTGGCACCGACACCAGCGGCACCAACCCGAACGGCACCGACTTCGACAGCAACCCGGTTCCGGCCGGCAGCACCGGAGCGCAGGCCGACTCGGCTGGTGGCAACGCGGGCACGGTGCTCGTGGCGGCGTCCGAGGTGGCCGTCGGCGGTGGTGTGATCAAGGGCGACTACGTGATCACCCAGCCCGAGGAGGGCACCTTCAAGGCATTCAGCAAGATCTGCACGCACCAGGGCTGCCCGGTCACCGAGGTCAACGACGGATCGATCCTGTGCAAGTGCCACAACAGCGCCTTCTCCATCAAGGACGGCGCTCCCACGGCCGGCCCGGCCGCCAAGCCGCTGGCCGAGACCAAGGTCCAGCTGGACGGCGACAACGTGGTCGCGGCCTGACCGAGACACCGGGACGACGTGGCCGGAGATCCGGCGCCGTGGCGGCGGCACCGGACCTCCGGTCGGGCAATTCTGTCAGTCCCAGGCACTAGGGTTGGAGTTGTGCCAGACCCGTCCACCTATCGCCCCGCTCCCGGTACCATTCCGGACGCTCCCGGCGTCTATCGCTTCCGTGATCCGGCCGGGCGGGTGATCTACGTCGGCAAGGCGAAGAGCCTGCGCAACCGCCTCAATTCGTATTTCGCCGATGTCTGGTCGTTGCACGCGCGGACCCAGCAGATGGTCACCACCGCGGGCAGCGTGGACTGGGTCACGGTGGGCACCGAGGTCGAGGCCCTCCAGCTGGAGTTCTCCTGGATCAAGGAGTTCGACCCCCGCTTCAACGTCAAATATCGCGACGACAAGTCGTACCCGTTCCTCGCCGTCACCCTCGACGAGGAGTACCCGCGGTTGCAGGTCATGCGCGGCGCCAAGCGCAAGGGCGTGCGCTACTTCGGACCGTATTCGCATGCCTGGGCCATCCGCGAGACGCTCGACCTGCTGCTGCGGGTCTTCCCGGCGCGGACCTGCTCGTCCGGCGTCTTCAAACGGCACGGCCAGATCGGCCGCCCCTGCCTGCTCGGCTACATCGGCAAGTGCTCGGCGCCGTGCGTCGGACAGGTCAGCGCCGAGCAGCACCGCGCGATCGTGGACGACTTCTGCGACTTCATGGCCGGGCGGACGGACGCGTTCGTGAGGCGGCTCGAGAAAGACATGTTCCGGGCCTCCGAGGAGCTGGAGTTCGAGCGGGCCGCCCGGCTGCGCGACGACATCGCGGCACTGCGCCGGGCCATGGAGAAGCAGACCGTCGTGCTCGGCGACGGCACCGACGCCGACGTGGTGGCCTTCGCCGAGGATCCGCTGGAAGCGGCGGTGCAGGTCTTTCACGTGCGCGACGGGCGGGTCCGCGGCCAGCGGGGCTGGGTGGTGGAGAAGGTCGAGGACCTCACCACCGGCGATCTGGTGCACCACTTCTGCACGCAGATGTACGGCGGTTTGCAAGGCGAGGGTGACGTGCCGCGGGAGCTGCTGGTGCCGGCCCTGCCGGACGACGCCGACGCCCTCGCCGACTGGCTCACCCAGCACCGGGGCAGCCGGGCCACCCTGCGGGTGCCGCAGCGTGGCGACAAGAAATCGCTGATGGAGACCGTCGCCCGTAACGCCGCCGAGTCGTTGCAACGGCACAAGCTGCGCCGCGCCGGCGACCTGACCACCCGCAACAAGGCCCTGGAGGAGATCGCCGACGCGCTCGGCCTGGACACAGTGCCGCTGCGCATCGAGTGTTTCGACGTGTCGCAGATTCAGGGCACCGACGTGGTCGCCTCGATGGTGGTCTTCGAGGACGGCCTGGCCCGCAAGAGTGAGTACAGGCGATTCGCCGTCCGCGGCAACGCGACCGACGATCTCTCCGCGATGAGCGAGGTGCTACGGCGGCGATTCGCCCGGTTCAAGGCTCAGGAGGGTGCGGACGCGCCACGTGACCAGCCGGAGTCGGATGTCGCGGACGAGACGGCCGACGCCAAGCTGCACGGCCTGGAGCCGGCTACCGCCGAGTTGCCCGGGGTGGACCCGTTGACCGGCAAGCCGCGCCGGTTCGCGTACCCACCTCAGCTGGTCGTGGTCGACGGTGGCCAGCCGCAGGTGAACGCGGTCGCTGCGGTCTTCTCGGAGCTGGGCATCACCGACGTGGCGCTGTGCGGGCTGGCCAAGCGCCTGGAGGAGGTGTGGCTGCCCGGCGAGGACTTCCCGGTCATCCTGCCGCGCACCTCGGAGGCGCTCTACCTGCTCCAGCGGGTCCGGGACGAGGCGCACCGGTTCGCCATCACCTTCCACCGGCAGCGCCGCTCCAAGCGGATGACCGCCTCCGCGCTGGACGACATCGCCGGCCTCGGTGAGGTCCGGCGCAAGGCGCTGCTGCGGCACTTCGGCTCGCTCAAGCGGCTCGCCGCCGCCACCCCGGAGGAGATCACCGAGGTGCCCGGCATCGGCCGGCGCACGGCGGAGATGGTGCTGTCCGCGCTGAACCAACCGGCGGCCGGCGACAGCCCGGCGGCGCAGCCGGCCGCTCCCGGCACGGTTCCGGCCGGCGGTGCCGGCCGGTCCATCGCTCGCAGCAGCCAGAGCGGCCGGGGAAGCCGCGCGGTGGCCCCCGGCGTTGACACCGATGGCGGGCCGGGCAAGCCCTGACCGGTAGCGGACAGGCTGTCCGGCGGTCGGCGAGGCATATGACGGCCTAGGATGTTGTGTCCGCCCGTGCGGATCGGGCGAAGCGACGCGGGAGGCGTGCGTGACGGAAGCGATGCCGGACCTCGGATCGAACGAGGTGGTCGAGCCGGACGAGGCCGGTACCGATCTGGTGGTGGTGACCGGTCTCTCCGGCGGTGGGCGCAGCACGGTGGCCCGGGCCCTGGAGAACGTCGGGTTCTATGTGGTCGACAACCTGCCGCAGGCTCTCATGCTGGAGATGGCCGAGCTGGCCTTCGCCGCCGGTGGCGCGGCCCGCCGGACCGCGATGGTGCTCGACGTGCGCAGCCGGGCCTTCTCGACCGACCTGGCGGGCGCGGTGCGTGCGCTCAAGGAGCGCGGCTTCTCCCCGCGCGTGGTCTTCGTGGACGCCGATGACGAGGTGCTGATCCGGCGGTTCGAGTCGGTCCGCCGGTCGCACCCGTTGCAGGGCGACGGGCGGCTGGCCGACGGCATCGCCGCCGAGCGCAAGCTGCTCGAGGAGGCCCGCGACCAGGCCGACGTGATCATCGACACCAGTCACCTCAACGTGAACCAGTTGCGGCGGCGGGTCGAGGAGCTGTTCGGCGGGGAGGACTCCCGCAAGCTGCGGATCACCGTGCTCTCCTTCGGCTTCAAGTACGGCCTGCCCCCGGACGCCGACTACGTGCTGGACGCCCGGTTCCTGCCCAACCCGTTCTGGGTGCCGGAGCTGCGCGAGCACACCGGCCTGGAGGAGGGGGTGAGCAGCTATGTGCTCGGCCAGGAGGGCGCGACCGACTTCGTGTCGACGTACGCCCAGCTGATCGCGGCGACCGCGCCGGGCTTCGAGCGGGAGGGCAAGCGGTACCTCACCGTCGCCATCGGCTGTACCGGTGGCAAACACCGCAGCGTCGCGATCGCCGAGGAGCTGACCTCGCGGCTGAGCGGGATGCGCCTGTCCGCGCACACCTCGCACCGCGACCTGGGGCGCGAGTGACGGCCCCCGGTCGCGGGAGCGGCCCGGTCCGGGTGGTCGCGTTCGGCGGCGGGCACGGACTCAGTGCCTCGCTGCGCGCCCTGCGGCACTGCGCCCGCGATCTGGAGCTGGAGATCACCGCGATCGTGACGGTCGGTGACGACGGCGGCTCCAGCGGCCGCCTTCGGGTCGAGCGGGACGCCCTGCTGCCCCCGGGCGACCTGCGGCAGGCGCTCGCCGCACTGGCCGCCGATCACCCGACCGCTCGGCGTACGGCGAGCCTGATGCAGCACCGGTTCGCGGCGATGCCGGACGCCGAGCCCGCCCGGCCCGCCGTGCCGGCCCAGTCCAACGCTGAGATCAACGGCACATATCCGGTCGACCGGGTGCTCACCCGGGGCCCGCGGATCGAGCGCAGGGCCGACCGCACCAAGGACACCCTGGCCGGGCACACGGTCGGCAACCTGCTGCTGCTCGGCCTGATCGAGATGCTCGGCGATCCGGTGCTGGCCCTCGATCACGCCGCCGAGATGGTCGGCGCGCAGGGCCGGGTGCTGCCGATGGCCTTGCACGCGGTCGGCATCGAGGCGGACATGCTGGTCGCCGGTGACCGGCCGGTGACGGTGCGCGGGCAGCACTCGGTGGCCGTGGCGGACGGCCGGGTCGAGGCGCTGCGCCTGGTGCCGGAGGACCCGCCGGCCTGCCCCGAGGCGATCGAGGCGGTCCGCGCCGCGGACTGGCTGATCTTCGGCCCGGGCAGCTGGTACACCAGCGTACTGCCGCATCTGCTGGTCCCGGAGCTGGCCGCGGCCATCGTGGCGAGTCCGGCGCGCCGGCTGGTGACGCTCAACCTGAGCGCGGACCGGGAGACCGCCGGCCTCTCCGCAGCCGATCACCTGGCCACCCTCCGGGCCTACCTGCCTCAGCTGCGGGTGGACACCGTGCTGGCCGACGCCAAGTGGGCCGGGGAGCCGGAGCCGGTCCGGGCCGCGGCCCGGGAGTTGGGCGCGGAGCTGGTTCTGGCACCCGTCGCCGTTGCGGACGGCAGCCCACGGCATGATCCTCAGTCATTGGGCGTTGCACTGGTGCCAGTATTGGGCGCCGCTCGTTAGGCACAGGCGTAGTACGGCACACACTGTTCAAGATCCGGCGCATGAGGTGACGTAATGGCGATGACGGCAGCGGTCAAGGATGAGCTGAGCCGGGTCGACGTACCCAAGCCCTGCTGCCGACGGGCCGAAATGGCGGCCCTGCTGCGTTTCGCCGGCGGCCTGCACATAGTCTCCGGCCGGGTGGTCGTGGAGGCGGAACTGGACACCGGCGCGGTCGCCCGGCGGCTGCGGCGCGAGATCGCCGACGTCTACGGCTACCCCAGCGAGGTGCACGTTCTCGCCTCCGGTGGGCTGCGCAAGGGCAGCCACTACATCGTGCGCATCGTCAAGGACGGCGAGGTGCTGGCCCGGCAGACCGGCCTGCTGGACGTGCGCGGCCGTCCGGTGCGTGGCCTGCCGCAGCACGTGGTCAACGGCAACGTCTGCTGCTCGGTGGCCGCCTGGCGGGGCGCGTTCATGGCGCACGGCTCGCTCACCGAGCCGGGCCGCTCCAGCGCCCTGGAGATCACCTGCCCGGGTCCGGAGGCCGCTCTGGCCCTGCGCGGCGCCGCCCGCCGGATCGGGATCACCGCCAAGGAGCGCGAGGTCCGCGGCGTCGACCGCGTCGTGATCAAGGACGGGGACGCGATCGCCGCGCTGCTCACCCGGATCGGCGCGCACTCCAGCGTGCTGGCCTGGGAGGAGCGACGGGTACGCCGTGAGGTCCGCGCCACCGCCAACCGGCTGGCCAACTTCGACGACGCCAACCTGCGCCGTTCCGCCCGTGCCGCGGTGGCCGCCGCGGCCCGCGTCACCCGTGCGCTGGAAATCCTCGCCGACGACGCGCCGAACCACCTGACCTCGGCCGGCCGGCTGCGGCTGGAGCACCGGCAGGCGTCGCTGGAGGAGCTGGGCGCGCTGGCCGACCCGCCGCTCACCAAGGACGCGATCGCCGGGCGGATCCGGCGGCTGCTGGCGCTCGCCGACAAGCGCGCCCGCGACCTCGGCATCCCGGACACTGAGGCGGCCGTCACACCGGAGATGATGGCCTGCTGACCGGCCGGATTTAGATAACGTTCAGGTCGCGGCCCCGCTGCTCCGTGGGTACGCGGCCTCGGATAGGGTCATCAGTGACGGCGACGGTGCCGGCAGTTCGGCCGAATCCCGCTGTGACGCTGCCAGCCACTGCTGCGGCGCTCTCGCTCCCTCGGGCGCGGCGGCCGGGCGCCCTTGTGCCTGCCTCCCACACGGCCGGCATGCAGACCCCTCCGCCGGTCGCAGAATCCGGCGGACCGAAACGAGGAGACCACCTGTGACCATCCGGGTTGGCATCAACGGCTTCGGCCGTATCGGTCGTAACTTCTTCCGGGCGGTTCTCGCTTCCGGGGCCGACATCCAGATCGTCGGCGTGAACGACCTGACCGACAACGCCACGCTGGCTCACCTGCTGAAGTACGACAGCATCCTGGGCCGTCTCGGCCACGAGGTGAAGGCGACCGCCGACGAGATCACCGTCGGTGGCCAGACGTTCAAGGCGTTCGCTGAGCGCGACCCGAACAACCTGCCCTGGGGTGACCTGGGCGCGGACGTCGTGATCGAGTCGACCGGCTTCTTCACCGACGCCAGCAAGGCCAAGGCGCACATCGACAAGGGCGCCAAGAAGGTCATCATCTCGGCGCCGGCCAAGAACGAGGACATCACGATCGTGATGGGCGTCAACGACAACCTGTACGACGCCGCGCAGCACACGATCATCTCGAACGCGTCCTGCACCACCAACTGCCTCGCCCCGATGGCGAAGGTCCTGAACGACACGATCGGGATCGAAAAGGGTCTGATGACCACGATCCACGCGTACACCCAGGACCAGAACCTGCAGGACGGCCCGCACAAGGACCTGCGTCGCGCCCGCGCCGCCGCCCTGAACATCGTGCCGACCTCGACCGGTGCCGCGAAGGCCGTCAGCCTGGTGCTGCCGGAGCTGAAGGGCAAGCTGGACGGCTTCGCGCTGCGGGTGCCGATCCCCACCGGCTCGGCCACCGACCTCACCTTCACCGCCGCTCGCGAGACGTCGGTCGAAGAGGTCAACGCCGCGATCAAGGCCGCTGCCGAGGGTCCGCTCAAGGGCATCCTGGTCTACACCGAGGACGAGATCGTGTCGGCCGACATCGTCACCGACCCGGCCTCCTGCGTCTTCGACGCCGGCCTCACCAAGGTGATCGGCAACCAGGTCAAGGTCGTCGGCTGGTACGACAACGAGTGGGGCTACTCGAACCGCCTCGTCGACCTGGTCAAGCTGGTCGGGGCCTGATCTATCTTGAAGACTCTCGACGACCTGCTCGGCGAGGGTGTCTCGGGTCGGCGCGTCTTCGTGCGCGCCGACCTGAACGTCCCGTTCGACAAGGCAAACCCGGGCGTCATCAGTGACGACGGCCGCGCCCGCGCGGTCCTGCCGACGCTGATCGCGCTGCGTGATGCGGGCGCTCGCGTGATCGTGGCGTCCCACCTGGGCCGCCCGAAGGGCGCGCCGGACCCGAAATTCACCCTGCGCCCGGTCGCGACGCGGCTGGCCGAGCTGCTCGGGTCGTCGGTGGTCTTCGCTGACGACACCGTCGGCCCGGAGGCCACCCAGGCGGTCGCCGAGCTGCAGGACGGTCAGGTCCTGCTGCTGGAGAACCTGCGGTTCAACGAGGGTGAGACCTCGAAGGACGACGCGGTTCGCGGCGCGTTCGCCGGCCAGCTGGCCGCGTTCGCCGACTTCTACGTGGACGACGCGTTCGGCGCGGTGCACCGCAAGCACGCCTCGGTGTACGACGTGCCGGCCCGCCTGCCGCACTACGCCGGTGGTCTCGTCCTCAAGGAGGTCGAGGTCCTCAAGAAGGTGTCGGAGAGCCCGGAGCAGCCGTACGTCGTCGTCCTCGGCGGCTCGAAGGTCTCCGACAAGCTCGCCGTCATCCAGGCGCTGCTGCCCAAGGTGGACAAGCTGCTGGTCGGTGGCGGCATGTGCTTCACCTTCCTCAAGGCCCAGGGCCACGAGGTCGGTAAGTCCCTGCTCGAGGCCGAGATGATCGACACGTGCAAGGCGCTTCTGGAGCAGGCTTCCGGTCGGATCGTCCTGCCGGTCGACGTGGTCGCGGCGACGGAATTCTCCGCCGACGCCGACCACGCCATTTACGATATTTCCGAAATTCCGGCTGATCGGCTCGGCCTGGACATCGGCCCGAAGTCGACCGCGCTCTTCAGCGAGGCGATCTCGGGAGCGAAGACGGTGTTCTGGAACGGCCCGATGGGCGTCTTCGAACTGGCGCCGTTCGCCGCGGGCACTCGCGGCGTCGCCGAGGCCATCACCAAGATCGACGGCTTCTCGGTCGTCGGCGGCGGTGACTCGGCCGCGGCCGTCCGCACCCTCGGCCTGGACGAGTCCGCGTTCGGGCACATCTCCACCGGCGGGGGCGCGTCCCTGGAGTACCTCGAAGGCAAGACGCTGCCGGGCGTCGCCGCACTGGAGAAGTGATGACGACCCGTAAGCCGATCATTGCCGGCAACTGGAAGATGAACCTCAACCACTTCGAGGCGAATCTGCTGGTCCAGAAACTGGCCGCGAGCCTGAACCCGGGGCAGCTCGAGGCCGTGGAGACGGTCGTGCTGCCGCCGTTCACCGACCTGCGCACCGTGCAGACCGCGGTCGACGGCGACAAGCTGGCCATCGCCTACGGCGCCCAGGACATCTCCCAGCACGCCGGCGGGGCGTACACCGGAGAGATCGCCGGCTCGATGCTGGCGAAGCTGGGCTGCACCTACGTGGTGATCGGGCACTCCGAGCGCCGCGAGTACCACGACGAGAGCGACGAACTGGTCAACGCGAAGATCAAGGCGGCCTTCACGGCCGGCCTGACCCCGATCTTCTGCTGCGGCGAGGGCCTGGACATCCGGGAGGCCGGCAACCAGGTCTCGCACGTGGTCGCCCAGGTCGACGCGGGCCTGGACGGGCTCAAGGAAGACCAGATCAAGCAGATCGTCATCGCGTACGAGCCGGTCTGGGCGATCGGCACCGGCAAGACGGCGACACCGGACGACGCTCAGGAGGTCTGTGGCGCGATCCGGGCCCGGCTGACCGAGAAGTTCGGCGCCGAGGTGGCCGAGGCGGTCCGCATCCAGTACGGCGGCTCGGTCAAGGCGGCGAACATCGCCTCGATCATGGCCCAGCCGGACGTGGACGGTGCCCTGGTCGGCGGCGCGAGCCTGGACGCCGAGGAGTTCGCCTCCATCGTGCGCTTCCCGGAGCACGTCGCCCGCTGAGCCGACCCGCGGCGGAAAACCGAAGTGGAGAACCACCCGTGTGCCCGGTCGCCCCGTGCGGCCGGGTACCGGCTATTGTGGGACGGCTGCTTGTCCCCTGAGAGGAATGAACCCGACCATGCCGATCGAGTTCGCATACACGTTGATCGTGTTGCTGATCATCACCAGCATCCTGCTGACGCTGTTGATCCTGCTGCACCGGGGCAAGGGCGGCGGCATGTCCAGCATGTTCGGCGGCGGCGTCACCTCCAGCCTGGCCGGTTCCTCGGTGGCGGAGAAGAACCTGGACCGCTACACCGTTCTGGTGGGGATCATTTGGTTCGCGTGCATTGTCGGGCTTGGCTTCTGGCTCAAACTTGAGGTGGGTTCCTGAGCGTCCGCCGTAGTCGTACAATCTGCCGCGCGGCCGGTTTTTCCGGCCGCGCGGTTTTTTGTCCTTGCCGTCCGGTTTAAGCCCCCAGTCGCCGACAGTCCGAACGGCAATGAGGCTCCTCGAGACAGGAGTAACGTCCGTGTCCAGTGGCAGCGCTATCCGCGGCAGCCGTGTCGGGTCCAGCCCGATGCGCCCCGACGAGCGCAGCGAACCCGCCCCACGCCGGCAGATCACCTATTTCTGCGCGGCCGGGCACGACAGCCAGATCTGGTTCGCGGCCGAGGCCGCGGCGCCGGACACCTGGGACTGCCCCCGGTGCGGGCAGCCGGCCGGCCTCGACCGGTCCAATCCGCCGGGGCGGTTGCGCACCGAGCCGTACAAGTCGCATCTCGCATATGTGAAGGAGCGGCGCTCCGAGGAGGACGCCGCGGCGATCCTGGCCGAGGCGCTGGCGAGAGTCCGCAAGCGCCGCGGCGAGTGAATCAGAGCGGGCTGGTGTCCCGCCCGAGGTAGAGCGCGCCGGCGTCCGGGACCACGAGGTCCCGGAAGCCGAGCCGTCGGTAGAAGGCGTGCGCACCGTGGTTCTCCGGCGCCATCCCCAGATGCACGCGCGGCACGCCGGCCGCCCGCAGCCCGTCCAGGAACGCGGCCATCAGGCCCCGCCCGAGGCCCTTGCCCTGCCACTCCGGCAGCAGGTCGATGTGCAGGTGCGCCGGATAGTCGGCCAGCTCGGGCAGCAGCATCCGCTCCGGATCGCGGTGCAGGCCCAGCATCACCTCGTCCCGCGGATCGCCGTCCGGATAGCGGCCCTCGGTCGCCGGCAGCCACTCGGCGCGATACCACTTCACGAACGCGGCGGTGTCCGCGGTCCCGAGGATGTAGCCGACCGCGTTACCGGCGCCGTCGTCGAGCACGTGCGCGTGTTCCGGCTCGCGCGTCACATACGGCACCGCCCAGATGTCGCCGAGCAGGCGGTCCGAACTGTGGTTGCCGCGCGCATCGCCGCCTGCGGCGCCGGTGCGCACGCAGATGTCGTAGATGGCGTCGAGGTCGCTGGGCCGGTAGGCGCGAGTCGTGGGGTGCACGGCAAAATTCTAAAGAACCATTTGAGGTACGCGTTCCGCACAGTCCCCGGACTACCCCGCGACCGCCCGCGGGGAGACGCCCCACCGCGACCGCCGGGCCCGTGCACGTGGTTGCGCGGGCTTCGGGCGCGGAGTGCGCCCGAAGCCCCACACCGAGAATCAGCGCTGCGTGGGTACCTCGGCGGCCGCGGCCTGGTCGAGCAGCCAGAGGGTCTTGCGTACGCCGGTGGCGCTGGCGGCGGGCAGGTGTTTCGGGCCACCGCCCTCCAGTGCCACCCCGACCGGCGCGGCCTTGTCCGGGCCGGCGGCGATCAGCCACACCTCGTCGGCGCTCTGGATCGTCGACAGGGTCAGCGTGACCCGGGTGGGCGGCGGCTTCGGGCTGTTGTGGACCGCGGCCGTCGCGCCGGTCTCCTGGAGCACCGGGTGTTCGGGGAACAGCGAGGCCACGTGCCCGTCCTCGCCCACACCGAGCATCAGCACGTCGAAGCGGGGGAGCGGGGTGCCGAGCTCGTCCGCGTACCGGGCGGCGGCCGCCCCGGCGTCGTCGCCGTCCGGGCCGTCCGAAGCCGGCATGGCATGCACCCGGGCCGGGTCGAGCGGCAGCTTGTCCAGCAGCGCCTCGCGGGCCTGGGTCTCGTTGCGGTCCGGGTCGCCGCCGGGCAGGAACCGTTCGTCGCCCCACCACAGATCCACCCGGGACCAGTCGATCGCGGCGGAGCCCGGCAGATCGCGTACCGCGCGCAACACCTTCGCCGCGACCCGGCCGCCGGTCAGGACCACGCTCGCCGAGCCGTGCACCGCCTGCGCGTCGATGATCTTGATAGCGAGTCGTGCCGCCACCGTGGACGCCAGGATGTCGGCGTCCGGAACCACCACGACCACGGTCTCACTCACAGCGTTCACTCCTTATGAAGGGTCCGCCCCCCCCCCGGGGGGGGGGCGGCCCGGGGGGTTTTAGTGTTTAGTGGGGGGGGAACGGCGCGAGCGGC
>NZ_JADQTO010000008.1:207316-303527 GCF_015704865.1 Actinoplanes aureus
CACCCCCCCCCCCCCCGGCCCCCCCCACAGCGTTCACTCCGAAGGACGGGCCCGCCCGCCGCGGTGCGGCGGGCGGACCTGTAGGTATTTCTGTTGTCAGGCGGGCGAACCGGCGATCGCGGCGAGCGTCGGGTCCTTCCAGACGTGGACCCGCATCGGGTTCCGCTGGTCCAGGCCGCCCACCCCGGCCATGGCGCCGAGCGCGTCCGCGTAGATCTGGTCGGCGTCCAGCCGGCGCAGCTCCTCGGCGAGCTCGTCACCGACCGGCCGCTTCGGCAACGGCATGTACCGATCCTCCTGGCCGGTACGGCTGAACAGCGCCGTGCCCTCCTCGCGGGTGACCCGGACACAGTCGCCGTTCTCGCACTGCAACTCCACCGAGTGCATCCGGGGAGCCCGGTCGGTGTGCTCCAGTACCGGCTCGATGCCGAGGCGGGACTTGAGCCAGCCCAGCATCAGCCAGGCGGTGGGGTCCTTCTCCGGCGCCACGATCCGGGCGCCGGTGACCCGGGCATCGGCGGAGTCGAACGCGCCGGCCACCAGGGTGCGCCAGAGCGTGATCCGGGTCCAGGTCAGGTCGGTGTCGCCGGGGGCGTAGTCGACCGCCCGCTGGCGCAGCGCGGCCACCGGGTCCGGCGACTGGGCGGAGTCGGTGATCCGCCGGTCGGCGACGACACCGAGGAAGTCGTTGGCGATCATGTCCGGCGGTTCCTCGTGCCACCACGTCACCACCGGAACGTCCGGCGCGAGCAGCGGCATCACCACCGACTCGGCGTGCAGGGCGAGCCGCCCGTACATCCGCATCACGACCGCCTCGGCCGGGCCGAGACGCCCGCCCACGACGATCTCCGCGTCCAGCCGGCTGCGGCCGTCCAGATCGGAGCGGACCACGATCAGCAGCCGGCAGGGGTGCGCGGCCGCGGCGATGGTGGCCGCCGCCTCGGCCTCGCGTACCTTCTTCTCCTCGACGATGGAGACGAGTGTCAGTGCCAGGCCGGAGGCCACGCCGCCGGCGCTGCGCCGCTCGGCCGCCAGGGCCTTGACTACCTCGTTGCCGGTGGTGTCCCAAAGACCGATCATGCCCGCCTCCAAGCGCGACCCTCGCGTGCCAGCAACTCGTCGGAAGCCCGCGGGCCCCACTCACCGGCCCGGTACGGCTCCGGTGTGGTGCCCGCCCAGGCGGCTTCGAGGGGGTCGATGACCCGCCACGACTGCTCCACCTCGGCCGCGTCCGGGAACAGCGTCCGGTCGCCGATCAGGACGTCCAGGACCAGCCGCTCGTACGCCTCCGGGCTGGACTCGGTGAACGCCTCGCCGTACTGGAAGTCCATCGCGATGTCGCGGACCTCCATCGAGGTGCCGGGCACCTTCGACCCGAATTTCAGCACCACGCCCTCGTCCGGCTGCACCCGGATGACCAGCTGGTTGTTGCCCAGCATCTCCACGTCGGCCGGGTCGAACGGCAGGTGCGGTGCCTGCTTGAAGAGGATCGCGATCTCGGTGACCCGGCGCGGCATCCGCTTGCCCACCCGCACGTAGAACGGCACACCCGCCCACCTGCGGTTCTGGATGCCGAGGCGGACCGCCGCGTAGGTCTCGGTCCGGGAGTCCGGCGGAATGTTCGCCTCCTCCAGGTAGCCCGGAGCGCGCTCGCCGGCCACCCAGCCGGGGAGGTATTGCCCGCGGACGGAACCGGTGGCGATGTCCGCCGGGAGGCTGATCGCCTTGAGGACCTTGAGCTTCTCCGCGCGTACCTCCTGCGGGTCGAAGCTCGTCGGCTCCTCCATGCCGACCAGCGCGAGCAGCTGAAGCAGGTGATTCTGCAGCACGTCGCGTGCGGCGCCGGAGGCGTCGTAGAACGCCGCCCGGGTGCCGATGCCGACGTCCTCGGCCATGGTGATCTGGACGCTGTCCACGTACTTCGAGTTCCACACCGGCTCGAACAGGCTGTTCGCGAAGCGAAGCGCCATGATGTTCTGAACCGTCTCCTTGCCGAGGTAGTGGTCGATCCGGAAGACGTCCTGCGGAATGAACACGTCGTCGACGAGCTCGTTGAGCTGCACAGCGCTCTGGTAGTCGTGACCGAACGGCTTCTCCACCACCACCCGGCGCCAGCCACCGGACTTGGCGCTGTCCGCCATCCCGGTGCGGTTCAGCTGGTTGAGCACCAGCGGGAACGCAGCCGGCGGGATGGAGAAGTAGAAGGCGGCGTTACCCGTGATGCCGTTGCGCTCCTTCAGCTCGTCCAGGGTGGCCGCCAGATTGTCGAAGGCGGCGTCGTCGTCGAACGAACCGGGAATGAAGTGGAACTGGCTGTTGAGACGTTGCCAGACGTCCTCCCGCCACGGGGTGCGGGCGCCCTTCTTGGCGGCGGCGTACGCCAGCGACTCGAAGTCGCCGTCGCCCCAGTCCGGGCGGGCGAAGCCGACAACCACGAAACCGGGCGGCAGCAGACCACGGTTGGCCAAGTCGTACACGGCCGGGATGAGCTTCTTTCGGGACAGGTCACCGGTGACCCCGAAAATCACCAGAGCGCAGGGCTCCGGGATCCGCGGAAGCCGTCGGTCCTGTGCGGTACGCAGCGGATTACCCACGGTGCCATCCTGCCAGTTTTTCGAGGGAAGAACGGCCTGTCGCGGTAGACCCCGCGACAGGCCGCAGATGGCGCTACGTCACGCGGCGTCGCTCGGGTGCTCCGAGCCGGACGCGGCTGCCTTGAGCGACTTGCCGACGCCCTCCAGCAGCTCGTTCCAGCTCGCCTCGAACTTGTCGACGCCCTCTTCCTCGAGGACCTTGACGACGTCGTCGAAGTCGACACCGATCGCCGCGAGGTCGGCGAAGACCTTCTTGGCGTGGTCGTAGTTGCCGGTGATCGTGTCGCTCTTGGTGGTGCCGTGGTCCTCGAACGCGAAGATCACCGACTCCGGCATGGTGTTCACCGTGCCGGGCGCGATCAGCTCCTCGACGTAGATCGTGTCGGGGAAGTCCGGGTTCTTCGTGGACGTGGACGCCCAGAGCGGCCGCTGCGGGTGCGCACCGGCGTCCTTCAGGGCCGTCCACCGGTCACCGGAGAAGACCTCCTCGTACGCCTCGTACGCCAGCCGGGCGTTGGCGATGGCTGCCTTGCCCTTGAGCGCCTTCGCCTCGTCCGAACCGATCTTGTCGAGCCGCTTGTCCACCTCGCTGTCCACGCGGGAGACGAAGAACGACGCGACCGAGCCGATCTTGGACAGGTCGTGGCCGTTCGCCTTCGCCTGCTCCAGGCCGGCCAGGAACGCCTCCATGACCGCCCGGTAGCGCTCGAGCGAGAAGATCAGCGTGACGTTGACGCTGATGCCCTCGGCGAGGGTGCTGGTGATGGCGGGCAGGCCGGCCAGCGTCGCCGGGATCTTGATGAACAGGTTCGGCCGGTCGACCAGCCACCAGAGGGTCTTCGCCTCGGCGACGGTGGACTCGGTCTCGTGCGCCTTGCGCGGGTCGACCTCGATGGAGACCCGGCCGTCGACGCCGGCGGAGCGGTCGTACTCCGGCCGCTCGACGTCGCACGCCCAGCGGACGTCCCTGGCGGTCATCAGGCGTACGGCCTCCTCGACCGTCACCTTCTGCGCGGCCAGGTCACGCAGCTGCGCGTCGTACGCGTCCGCGTCCGAGAGCGCCTTCTGGAAGATGCTCGGGTTCGTGGTCACACCGACCACGTGCTGCTCGCGGCGCATCTTGTCCAGCGATCCGCTGGTCAGACGTACCCGGGAGAGGTCGTCGAGCCATACCGCGACGCCCGCGGCGGACAGCTCGGCCAGCCTGTCGGTCATTTCCCTCAACTCCTGAATGAATGTCGCAGAAATAGAAGTCAGTTACCGGTCTTGTGGCCGGTGATCGCGCCGACCCTGGCGAGGGAGGCGTTGGCCTTCGCGACGACGTTGTCAGCGGTGAAGCCGAACTGCTCGAAGAGGATCTTGGCGGGGGCGCTGGCGCCGTAGTGCTCGATGCTCACGGCCTCGCCGGCGTCGCCGATGATGCGGTCCCAGCTCATCCGGATGCCGGCCTCGACGCTGACCCGGGCCTTGACGCCGTTCGGCAGCACCTGCTGCTGGTACGCCGTGTCCTGCTGGAAGAACCACTCCTGGCAGGGCATGGACACGACGCGGGTCGGGGTGCCCTGAGCCTCCAGGCGCTCCTGGGCGGTCAAGGCGATCGACACCTCGGAACCACTCGCGACCAGGATGACCTTGGGGGTGCCGGTGGACGACTCGGAGAGGATGTAGCCGCCCTTGAGGGTGCCCTCGGCCGACGCGTACTTCGAACGGTCGATGGTGGGCAGGTTCTGCCGGGACAGCGCCAGAGCGGTCGGCCGGTCGTTGTGCTCCAGGGCGCCGCGCCAGGCGTACACGGTCTCGTTGGCGTCGGCCGGGCGGACCACGTCGAGGCCGACGATGGCGCGCAGCGCGGTGAGCGTCTCGATCGGCTGGTGCGTCGGGCCGTCCTCGCCGAGGCCGATCGAGTCGTGCGTCCACACGTAGATGACCGGCGCCTTCATCAGCGCGGAGAGCCGGACGGCGCCGCGCATGTAGTCGCTGAAGACCAGGAACGTGCCGCCGTACGGGCGGGTGCGGCCGTGCACCGTGATGCCGTTGAGGATCGAGCCCATGCCGTGCTCGCGGATGCCGAAGTGCAGCGTGCGGCCGTACTCGTGACCGGGGAACTCCTTGGTCGCGTACTCGGCCGGGATGAAGGACGGCTCGCCCTTCATGGTGGTGTTGTTGCTCTCCGCCAGGTCGGCGGAGCCACCCCACAGCTCGGGCAGCACCGGCGCGAGCGCCTCCAGGACCTTGCCGGACGCGGCGCGGGTGGCCAGGCCCTTCTCATCGGCCGGGAACTCGGGCAGCGCGGCGTGCCAGCCGTTCGGCAGGGTACGGGTGTCGAGCCGGTCGAGCAGCGCCTTGCCCTCCGGGTTGCCGGCGGCCCAGGCGTCGAAACCCTTCTGCCACTCGGCGCGGACGGCCTTGCCGCGCTCCACGACCTGCTGCGCGTGCTTGAGGACCTCGTCCTCGATGGCGAACGGCTCGTCGGCGAAGCCGAGGATCTCCTTGGTGGCGGTGATCTCGGCGGCGCCCAGCGCGGAACCGTGGATCTTGCCGGTGTTCTGCTTCTTCGGTGCCGGCCAGCCGATGATCGTCTTGAGCACGATGAACGACGGCTTGTCGGTCACCGCCTTGGCGGCCTGGATCGCGTTCCAGAGCGCCTCGACGTCCTCGTTGTAGGTGCCGTCGTCACCGCGCCAGTTCACCGTCTGGACGTGCCAGCCGTACGCCTCGTAGCGCGCGCCGACGTCCTCGTTCTTGGCGATCCGGGTGTCGTCCTCGATGGAGATCTCGTTGTCGTCGTAGATCAGCACGAGGTTGCCGAGCTTCTGCACCGCGGCGATGGCGCTCGACTCGTGGCTGACGCCCTCCTCGATGTCGCCGTCCGAGGCCATCGCGTAGACGTAGTGGTCGAACGGCGACTCACCGGGTGCGGCGTCCGGGTCGAACAGACCGCGCTCGCGGCGGCCGGCCATCGCCATGCCGACCGCGTTACCCACGCCCTGGCCCAGCGGGCCGGTGGTGACCTCGACGCCCGGCGTGTGGCCGTACTCCGGGTGACCCGGGGTCAGCGAGTCCCATTGCCGCAATGACTTCAGGTCATCGAGGGACAGGCTGTAACCATTGAGGAACAACTGAATGTAGAGGGTGAGGCTGGAGTGACCACAGGACAGTACGAAGCGGTCGCGTCCCGCCCACTCCGGATCCGTCGGGTCGTGCCGCATTACGCGGTTGAACAGCAGGTAGGCGGCCGGGGCCAGGCTCATGGCCGTACCGGGGTGGCCGTTGCCGGCCTTCTCCACGGCGTCCATGGCCAGCACCCGGGTCGTGTCCACCGCCTTGCGGTCGAGGTCGGACCAATTGAGAGCGGGATCTGTGGCAGCCACGTCGGTTGTGCTCCTCGGGCAAAATAATGGAACCCTTTTCGGCTTGACCCTATCCAGTCGGGTTAAACACGTGCGCAGTGAACGCCCTAGGCACATACGCTGTGAGCGGACACGGCGGTTCAAGACGTGTGACCGCCTGCACCTGAACCGGGTGCCCCGAGCAGCGGAGACGGCTGCGCGTAGGCTGTCCGGGCGGGCCGCCGGGTAGATCCCTGGCTACGGCCGCGAGTCAGAGCCGATGCCGGAAGGTGGCTGTCCGTGAGCATGATCACCGAGCGTCCCGTCCCCGGACGGCCGCCCGGCGTGGCGGAGCGTGCGCCACGTGTCGAAAATCGCCGCGACCGGGCCGCCGTGTTCCGGGCGTACCTGGCGTTGACCAAGCCGGCGATCGTCGAGCTCCTCCTGGTCACCACCGTCCCGACGATGATCCTGGCGGCCGGTGGCTGGCCGGACCCGGTGACGTTCTTCGTGGTCCTGGTCGGCGGTGCGCTGGCCGGCGGCGCGGCGAGCGCGCTGAACTGCTACATCGACCGCGACATCGATCAGCTGATGCGCCGGACGAAGCGGCGGCCGCTGCCGGCGCACGAGATCACGCCGCGGGCCGTGCTGATCTTCGGTCTCACCCTGTCGGTGGTCTCGGTCGTCCTGATGGGCGCGTTCACGAACTGGCTGGCGACCGCGCTCACCGCCGCGTCGATCTTCTACTACGACGTCGTCTACACGATGTGGTTGAAGCGGCGGACCCCGGCGAACACCTTCTGGGGCGGCGTCTGCGGCGCGGCTCCGGTGATCATCGGCTGGGCGGCGGTCACCGGCACCATCGCCCCGATGGGGTGGGCGCTTTTTGCGGTTGTCTTCTTTTGGCAGATGCCGCACTTCTACGCGCTCGCTGTGAAGTACAAGGACGACTATGCGCGGGCCGGCATTCCGATGCTCCCGGTAGTGCGGTCGATGGACCGGGTGAACTTCGAGATCCTCGTCTACACCGTGCTCACCGTGATCGCCTCACTGGCGGCCTGGCCGCTCGGCCTCGGCCCGATCTACGGCGTCACGGCGATCGTGATGGGCGCGGTCTTCCTCGGCGAGGCGATCCGGTTGGTCTATCGCGCCAAGGTGGGTTCGCCGGTCAAGCCGATGCGGCTGTTCCACCTGTCGATCACATACCTCACCGTCGTCTTCATGGCGATCGCGGTCGACGCTCTGCTCTGAGGTGTCGCACAGGATGCCCGGATTGCGACGGGTGTCAGTTACTGTCCGTCACCCGTTGGCTTGATTCCCGAGGCGGGCGCAATTCGGACCTAATCGGCGTATAGCAATGCGCCACACTTTGAAACCCGCAGGTAATTGGAGTCACAAAAAGGTAGCGGGAGCCCCCGCGCGGCGGGGCTGACTGCTTAGGCTTCGCTCCATGGCAGAAGGTTCCGTTACGACACTGACCTCCGAGATCAAGTCTTTCGCGGCCGAGCACGGTGGCGCGAAGGCGGTGGTCGAGTACGTCGGTAAGCGCGGCGCCCGCATCGTCCTCGTCGGCGAGGACGGCGAGTGGTCCGACCAGTTCGCCCAGGACACCAACCAGGCCCGCACGGCCTGTCAGCACGCCGGTGTCGAGGTGGAGAACGAGTGGGAGCGCGAGCTTCTCGAGCAGATGCGGCCCAGCAATGACCTGTGGCGTTCGATGGCGCGCCGGAGCATGGCCCGCTAGTGAGTCACGACTTCCGGGTGGCCCTGGTCACCTGTGCCAACTTTCCCGACCTCTGGGATGACGATCACCCGTTGCGAGACGCGCTGCGCGAGCGCGGGGTGATCGTCGACGCGGTCCGCTGGGACGACGCGAGCGCGGACTGGTCTCGCTACGACCTGACGGTTCTTCGCTCGCCGTGGGACTACGTGGCCCGGCGCGACGCTTTCGTCGAGTGGGCGCGCGGCGTACCCCGCCTGGCCAACCCGGGCGACATCGTCGCCTGGAACACCGACAAGCGATACCTGAGCGACCTCGCCGCGGCCGGCATCCCGATCATCCCGACTGAGTTCGTCGCTCCCGGCGAGGCATGGACCGCGCCCGCCGAGGGCGAGTGGGTGGTCAAGCCGACGATCAGCGCGGGCAGCCAGGACACCGGCCGCTACGCGCTGCCCGCCCAGCGCGCCCTGGCGGAGGCCCACGTCGAGCGCCTCACCGCCGGCGGGCGTACCGCGATGATCCAGCCGTACCTCGCGGCGGTCGACACCTCCGGCGAGACCGCGGTCCTCTGCACCCCTGACGCGACCGGCGAGCTGACGTTCAGCCACGCCATCCGCAAGGGCGCGATGCTCAACGCTCCGGGCCAGGGCGCCAAGGACCCGGGCGCCGAGACCATCACCACCCGCACCCCGGCACCCGCCGAACTGGAACTCGCCGAACGGGTACTGGCGACGATCCCAGGCGGCGCGAAGCGCCTGCTCTACGCCCGCGTCGACATGATCCCCGGCCCGGACGGCTCACCCATGCTGATCGAACTCGAGCTGACCGAGCCGTCGCTCTTCCTGCGTACCGCCCCGGGAGCCGCCGGCCGCCTGGCCGACGCCATCCTCAACCGCCTCTGACGCACTGACGCATCCCGACAGCGGGCCGCCGGCACTCAGCCGGCGGCCCGCTGCCGTTCGGCACAGGTGGATGGCTGATGGCGCGGAGTGCCCGACGTTGCCACGTGCATGGGCCCGGCGGCCGCGCTGCGGCCGCGAGTGGCTGCCGGCCGCGCGGAGGTGGCGGGAGGTGTGGTCCGGCGGTACGGCGTGGCGCGTACCGATGACGGTGTTGCCTTTGCCGGTCAAGAAGCGTGCGGCGAGTGCTCAGGTCTCGCCGTGCTAGGCGTTGATCGGCTCGTTGAGCGGGCGCGAGGTGCCGGAGGGTGCGCGGCCGGGCTTGGCCGGGACTTCGGGGCGCTTGCGGAGCGACCAGAGCACCGCGAGGGTCGACGTCCAGACCAGGCCGGAGCCGAGCATGTGCGCGGCCACCAGGATCACCGGCAGGTGGGTGAAGTACTGGACGAAACCGATCAGGCCCTGGCTGAGTTCGACGGCGATCAGGACGGCGGCGGCGCGGACGGCCGTGGCGGGCGCGCCGGCCGCGCGCAGGGCGAACCAGAGCGCGACGCTGAGTCCGACCAGCAGGAAGACCAGGTCGGCGTGGACCTGCGAGACGGTGGCCGGGTCCAGGCCGTTGCGCTTGGCGCCCTGGTCGCCGGCGTGCGGGCCGCTGCCGGTGACGACCACGCCGGCGGCGATGACCGCGAAGCTGGCCGCGACGGTGATCCAGGTCAGCTGGCGCAGCGGGACGGGTACCAGCAGGACCGGCTCGCCGTCGCCCTCGTCGACCCGGCGCCAGAGCGCGAAGCAGGCCGCGATCAGCCCGATGGAGAGGATGAAGTGCAGGCCCACCACCCACGGGTTGAGGTTGGTGAGCACGGTGATGCCACCGACCACGCCCTGGCCGGGGACGCCGAGCGCGACCAGGACCGAGAGCCGGATCAGCGAGCGGCGGCGCCGGTTCAGGGCGCCGAGGAAGCAGGCCACGGCCAGGCCGACCAGCACCCAGGTGAGCATCCGGTTGCCGAACTCGATCACGCCGTGGACGCCCATCTCGGGCGTGGTCGTGTACGAGTCCTGGGTGCACTTCGGCCAGGTGGGGCAGCCGAGACCGGAGTTGGTGAGCCGGACGGCGGCGCCGGTGACGATCAGCGACACGTTGGCGACCAGCGAGGCCAGCGCCAGCGGGCGCAGGGCCGACCCCATGCGCCCGGCGAGGCGGGTACTGCCGAGGCGCCACAGCAAAGCGGACACCGGGCTCAGCCGGCGCGGCTGGGAGGACTTCACCCGCTGCATCGTACGCTCGTACTGGATCTTGGTTTTCCCAGCTCCGTCGACCGGTGTGATGGATCACCGGGGATCGGTTTGCAGGCACCTGCCGAAATACGTAACGTTGGCGTTGTGAAAAACGAGGTGCTGATCCAGACCGGTGTGGTGGCGTCCGCCACCGCGTCGGACGGTCGCACCCGTGACCGGGTCGCCCAGCTGCTCCTGATGCGCGGCGCCACCACGGCCGCCGAGCTCGGAGCCGAGCTGGGGCTGAGCCCGGCCGCGATCCGCAAGCACCTCGACGCGATGCTCGCCGAGAATCTCGTCGAGACGCGCGAGCTGCGCAGTGACAAGCCGCGTGGCCGGGGCCGCCCGGCCAAGGCCTTCGTGCTCACCGCCGCGGGCCGCGAAGATCTTGACAACAACCCGCACCACTACGACGGCATCGCCACCGCGGCGCTCCGCTGGATCGTCGAGCAGCACGGGCCGGAGGCGCTGAGCGCCTTCGCCGCCTCCCAGGTTCGGGCCCTCGAGCAGCGGCTGGAGGCCGCGGTCGTGTCGGCCGGACCGGATCCGATGACACGGGCGGAGGCGCTCGCCGAGGCGCTGACCGCGGAAGGCTACGCTGCCAACGCGACCACGATCGCGTCCGGCGGGCAGCTGTGCCAACATCACTGCCCGGTGGCGCACGTGGCTGCCGAGTTTCCTCAGCTGTGCGACGCCGAGACCGAAGTCATCTCCCGGCTCATCGGCACCCACGTGCAGCGCCTCGCCACCATCGCGCACGGCGACGGGGTGTGCACCACGCACATCCCAGCCCCGCAGTGTGTACCCGCCGCAATCACGGTAAGGACAGATAATGACTGACCAGATCGTCACTCAGGAAGAGCACCTTGCCGCGCTCGGCAGGTACGAGTACGGCTGGGCCGACAACGACACCGCGGGCGCGACCGCCCAGCGGGGCCTGTCCGAGGCCGTGGTGCGCAACATCTCCGGGCTGAAGAGCGAGCCGCAGTGGATGCTCGACCTTCGGCTCAAGGGCCTGCGCCTGTTCGACCGCAAGCCCATGCCGAACTGGGGCGCCGACCTCACCGGCATCGACTTCCAGAACATCAAGTACTTCGTGCGCTCCACCGAGAAGCAGGCCGCTTCCTGGGAGGACCTGCCCGAGGACATCAAGGCGACGTACGACAAGCTCGGCATCCCGGAGGCGGAGAAGCAGCGCCTCGTCGCGGGTGTCGCCGCGCAGTACGAGTCCGAGGTCGTCTACCACGCGATCCGTGAGGACCTCGAGCAGCAGGGCGTGCTGTTCCTCGACACCGACACCGCGCTGAAGGAGCACGAGGAGCTCTTCAAGGAGTACTTCGGCACCGTCATCCCGGTCGGCGACAACAAGTTCGCCGCGCTGAACACCAGCGTGTGGTCCGGCGGCTCGTTCATCTACGTGCCGAAGGGCGTGCACGTGGACATCCCGCTGCAGGCCTACTTCCGGATCAACACGGAGAACATGGGCCAGTTCGAGCGGACCCTGATCATCGCCGACGAGGGCAGCTACGTGCACTACGTCGAGGGCTGCACCGCGCCGATCTACTCGTCCGACTCGCTGCACTCCGCGGTCGTCGAGATCGTCGTGAAGAAGAACGCCCGGGTGCGTTACACGACCATCCAGAACTGGTCGAACAACGTCTACAACCTGGTCACCAAGCGCGCCACCTGCGAAGAGGGCGCGACCATGGAGTGGGTCGACGGCAACATCGGCTCCAAGGTGACGATGAAGTACCCGGCGGTCTACATGACCGGCGCGCACGCCAAGGGTGAGGTGCTCTCGATCGCCATGGCCGGCGAGGGTCAGCACCAGGACTCCGGCGCCAAGATGGTGCACGCGGCTCCGCACACCTCCTCGACGATCATCTCGAAGTCGATCGCCCGGGGTGGCGGCCGGACCTCGTACCGGGGCCTGGTTCAGGTTCTGGAGGGGTCGTCGAGCTCGAAGAGCACGGTCAAGTGCGACGCGCTCCTGGTCGACACGATTTCCCGGTCGGACACGTACCCGTACGTCGACATCCGCGAGGACGACGTGAACATGGGTCACGAGGCGACCGTCTCCAAGGTCAGCGAGGACCAGCTCTTCTACCTGATGAGCCGGGGCCTGACCGAGGACGAGGCGATGGCGATGATCGTGCGTGGCTTCATCGAGCCGATCGCCAAGGAGCTCCCGATGGAGTACGCGCTGGAGCTGAACCGCCTGATCGAGCTGCAGATGGAGGGCGCGGTCGGCTGACCGCCCCCTCTGGTTCTTGATCGACTTCTTTAGAGCTAGGAAGAGATGACTACCGAGGCCATCGCCCCGCCGAGCACCAAGTCGCAGGTGCTGCGCTCCTTCGACGTCGCCGACTTCCCGGCCCTGAACGGGCTGGAGGAGGAGTGGCGCTTCACCCCGCTCAAGCGGCTGGGTGACCTGGTCAAGTCCACCTTGCTGACCGGCGCGGCGCCGTCGGTCGAGTACGGCGACCTGCCGGCCGGCGTGACGGTTTCCTCCGCCTCCTCGGTGGAGGACGTGCTCACGCCGTTCGACCGGATCAGCGCGCTGGCCTACGGCTCGGCCGCCGGAGTCACCCTCATCGAGGTGGCGGCCGAGGCCGAGCCGGCCGAGGCCGCCGTGATCCGGCTGGTCGGCAAGGGCGGCGACGCCGCGGCGGCGCGCACCTTCGTGAAGGTCGGCAACTTCGCCAAGGCGACGATCATCCTGGAGCAGAGCGGTTCGGTCACCCTCGCCGACAACATCGAGGTCGTGCTCGGCGACAGCGCTCAGCTGACGTTCGTCACGCTCGCCGAGTGGGACCGCGACGCGGTCCAGGCGCAGCACGTCAAGTTCCGGGTCGGCAAGGACGCCCGGGTCCAGCACCTGCAGGTCACTCTCGGCGGCGACCTGGTCCGGCAGTTCACCAGCGTGGAGTACGCGGGACGCGGCGGCGACGCCGAGCTCTGGGGTCTGTACTTCGCCGACTCCGGCCAGCACCACGAGCACCGCCAGCTGGTCGATCACAGCGCGCCGGACTGCCGCAGCTACGTCGGCTACCGCGGCGCGCTGCAGGGCGCGTCGGCGCACACCGTCTGGGTCGGCGACGTGCTGATCCGGGCCACGGCGACCGGCACCGACACGTACGAGATCAACCGGAACCTGATCCTCACCGACGGGGCGCGCGCCGACTCGGTGCCGAACCTGGAGATCGAGACCGGCGAGGTGGCCGGTGCCGGCCACGCCAGCGCGACTGGCCGTTTCGACGACGAGCAGCTGTTCTACCTGATGGCACGCGGCATCCCCGAGTCCGAGGCCCGCAAGCTCGTGGTCCGTGGCTTCTTCGCCGAGCTGATCAACAAGATCCCGGTCGAGGAACTGCGCGAACGGCTCGGCGAATTGATCGAATCCCGGCTGGTCGAGGCGGGCCAGTAGTGGACTTCGAGTACGTCGGTCCGCTGACGGACGTGGCCAAAGGCACCGCGCTCCAGGTGGAGATCGACGGGGTCGAGGTCGCAGTCGTGCACGCTGACGACGACAACTTCTACGCGGTGCGTGACGAGTGCAGTCACGCCTCCGTGGCCCTGTCCGAGGGCGAGGTGGACG
The DNA here is from genome assembly GCF_015704865.1 of Actinoplanes aureus. Taxonomy (GTDB): domain Bacteria; phylum Actinomycetota; class Actinomycetes; order Mycobacteriales; family Micromonosporaceae; genus Actinoplanes; species Actinoplanes aureus. The sequence goes on from NZ_JADQTO010000008.1 coordinate 220,738, forward strand.
GGTGCACGCTGGAGTGCTGGCTGCACGGGTCCCGCTTCGACCTGCGTACTGGTGAGCCTTCCGGACCGCCCGCCATCGAGCCGGTGGCGACCTTCGCTGTCGAGATCCGCGACGGCGACATCTACGTTTCGACGACACCGAGTAATGGAGTAGAGCCGTGAGCACCCTGGAGATCCGCGACCTGCAGGTTTCGGTGAAGCTGCCCGAGGGCGAGCTGAAGCCGATCCTGTCCGGTGTCGACCTGACCGTGAAGGCCGGCGAGACCCACGCCATCATGGGTCCGAACGGCTCCGGCAAGTCGACCCTGGCCTACTCGATCGCCGGCCACCCGAAGTACGAGATCACCGGTGGCTCGGTGACCCTCGACGGCGTCGACGTGCACGAGCTGACCGTCGACGAGCGCGCCCGGGCCGGCCTCTTCCTGGCCATGCAGTACCCGGTCGAGGTGCCCGGCGTCTCGGTGGCGAACTTCCTGCGTACCGCGAAGACCGCGATCGACGGTGAGGCGCCGAAGCTGCGTACCTGGGCCGGCGAGCTGCGCGGCGCCATGGAGAAGCTGCAGATGGACCCGGCGTTCGCGCAGCGCAACGTCAACGAGGGCTTCTCCGGCGGTGAGAAGAAGCGGCACGAGATCATGCAGCTCGAGCTGCTCAAGCCGAAGATCGCGATTCTCGACGAGACCGACTCCGGCCTCGACATCGACGCCCTGCGGGTCGTCAGCGAGGGCGTCAACCGGGTCCGCGCGACCGGGACGACCGGTTTCCTGCTGATCACCCACTACACGCGGATCCTGCGCTACATCAAGCCGGACTTCGTGCACGTCTTCGTCGGTGGCAAGATCGTCCAGGAGGGTGGCCCGGAGCTCGCCGAGCAGCTCGAGGCCGAGGGCTACGAGAAGTTCCTGACCCGCGCCTGACCTAAGGATTGATCGTGAGCTTCGACGTCGCACGGGTGCGCAAGGACTTCCCGATCTTCGATCGGGAGGTCAACGGCTACCCGCTGGTCTACCTGGACAGTGCCAACACCTCGCAGAAGCCGGTTCAGGTGCTCGACGTCATGCGCGCGCACCAGGAGCGATACAACGGCAACGTGTCCCGCTCGGTGCACACGCTCGGGACCGAGTCGACCGAGGCGTACGAGGGTGCGCGGGCCCGCATCGCGTCCTTCATCGGCGCGGCGAGCCCGGACGAGGTGGTGTTCACCAAGAACTCCACCGAGGCGATCAACCTGGTCGCCCACTCGGCCGGGCAGATGCTCCGCCTCGGGCCGGGGGACGAGATCGTGATCTCCGAAATGGAGCATCACTCGAACATCGTCCCCTGGCAGCTCCTCTGCGAGCGGACCGGCGCCACGCTGCGCTGGTTCGGCATCACCGATGAGGGTCGCCTCGACGAGTCCCAGCTGGACTCGTTGATCACTTCGCGGACCAAGATCGTTTCGGTCGTGCACATGTCCAACGTGCTCGGGACGATCAACGACGTGTCCCGGATCTCGGCCCGGGCGCGCGAGGTCGGCGCGTTGCTGATGCTCGACTGCTCGCAGTCGGTGCCGCACCTGCCGATGGACGTCCGGTCGCTCGGCGCCGACCTGATCGCCTTCACCGGGCACAAGATGCTCGGCCCGACCGGCATCGGCGTGCTCTGGGGTCGTTTCGACCTGCTCGCGCAGCTGCCGCCGTTCCTGGGCGGCGGCTCGATGATCGAGACGGTCACGATGACCGGGACGACCTACGCCGCGCCTCCGGCGCGGTTCGAGGCCGGCACTCCGCCGATCACCGAGGCCATCGGTCTCGGCGCGGCCGTCGATTACCTGACCGGGCTGGGCATGGAGGCGATCCACCAGCACGAGCAGGACATCACGCGGTACGCGCTGGAGCAGCTCACCGCTGTCCCGGGCGTACGGATCTACGGGCCTGCGTCGGTCGAGGGACGGGGCGGCACCGTGTCGTTCGGCGTGGACGGGGTACATCCGCACGACGTGGGACAGGTGCTCGATGCGCTCGGTGTCGAGGTGCGGGTCGGCCACCACTGTGCGCGGCCGGTCTGCTCCCGGTTCGGCGTGCCGGCGATGACCCGCGCGTCGTTCTACCTTTACACGACCACGGACGAGATCGATGCCTTGGCGCGTGGTCTCGACCAGGTGCGGAAGGTCTTCGGCTGATGATGCTCGACGGTCTTTACCAGGAGATCATTCTCGATCACTACAAGAATCCGCACGGGCGTGGTCTTCGGGATCCCTTCGACGGGGAAGCGCACCACGTCAACCCGACGTGTGGTGACGAGATCACCGTACGGGTCACATCTGATTTGACCGATATTTCGTATGATGGCCTTGGTTGTTCGATCAGCCAGGCGTCCGCGTCCGTGCTGCACGAACTGGTGCAGGGCAAGGACCCGGCGGCGGCCGCGGAGATCCACCACGCGTTCGTGGAGCTGATGCAGAGCCGTGGCCAGATCGAGCCGGACGAGGAAGTGCTCGGCGACGGCATCGCCTTCGCCGGGGTGGCGAAGTTCCCGGCCCGCGTCAAGTGCGCGCTGCTGCCGTGGATGGCATTCAAGGACGCGGCCGCGCGTGCTGGTGTGGATGTGGGCGCGAGCCCTGAGGTGAAGGCGTGACCGCCTGTACCCAGCGACAGGGCATGCCGAAGGAGGGCACTGTATGACCGACAAGACTGATGAGGTCAAGACCGTGGCGACCGCTCCGGCTGTGGCTCCGGCCGCGGGTTCGGAGGACGAGGTGCCGTCGTGGCTCGCGGCCGAGCGGGCCGAAGCCGCCGAGGCGGGAGAGCCGGTCGAGGCGCCGGACGTGAGCGTCTCCGCCGCGGCTGACGCGCCGGCGGTGAAGAAGGCGTCGACCGCCGACGTCGAGGAGGCGATGAAGGACGTCGTCGACCCCGAGCTCGGCATCAACGTGGTCGACCTGGGCTTGGTCTACGGGACCCACGTGGACGACGACAACGTGGTCACCCTCGACATGACGCTGACGTCGGCGGCCTGCCCGCTGACCGACGTGATCGAGGACCAGACCCGGCAGGCGCTCACCACCGGACCCGGCGGTGGGCTGGTCCAGGACTTCCGGATCAACTGGGTGTGGCTCCCGCCGTGGGGTCCGGACAAGATCACCGACGAGGGGCGCGACCAACTGCGGGCCCTCGGCTTCAACGTCTGAGGTACGCCGAGAGGGCGGTGCGCGATGAGCGTGCCGCCCTTTGTCGTACCCCGGTGGTAGAAACCGGGGATGACTGCGATCCCGCCGTTCCCGGAGCTGCTGTCCCTGATCGTGGGCCGGTCGGCCGCCCTGCGCGACGCCGCCGCGGCCGGCGACCTGACGGCGCGTGTGCCAGGCTGCCCCGACTGGTCGGTCCATGACCTGGTCGCCCATCTCGGTGCCGTCCAGCGGTTTTGGGCCGTGACCGTGGCGCTTGGCGACGACTCCGGGCCACCCTCGGCGGAGCAGCGCGGCGATCGGGAGCCGCACGGTGACCTCCTGGAGTGGTTCGAGGAGTCCACCCGCGCCATGGTGACCGCCTTGCGCGCCGCCGGGCCGGAGGCGCCGAGCTGGGCCTGGTGGGGCACGTCCGGGGCGCCGCTGACCGCTGGGGCGGTGGCCCGGCACCAGGTGCAGGAAGCGGCCGTGCACGCCTATGACGCGCAGGACGCCCTGGGCAAACCGGAGCCGCTGCCGGCCGCCGTCGCCGTCGACGGGGTGGCCGAGTTCCTGTCCGTCGGCCTCGGCTCCCTGGGCGCCTGGCCGCACCGCCCGGCCCGCGTGCAGTTCCAGGCCATCGAGGGCCCGTCCTGGACGCTCGACCTCTCCCCGGCCGGCGCAACCGCCGACCCGGCGGCGAGCGGCGAGCCGGTCACCCGCATCCAGGGGACGGCGAGTGATCTCGTGCTGGCGCTGTATCGGCGGATCCCGCTGGAGGACGTCCGGGTTGACGGAGATCGTTCGGTCGCCGAGCAGCTCCGGGAGTGGAGCAAGGCGGACTGATTCAGCTGAGGCCGGCGGTGCGGTGTCGCTGGGGAGGTGGCCGGCTGGGCTGGGCCGGGGTGCTGGTGGGGAGGCGGCGAGCCGGGCTGGGCCGAGGAACGGCGCCGGTGGGAGGTGGCGATTTGGCTCAGGCCGGGGCACGGTGCCGGTGTGGGAGGCGGCGAGCCGGGTTAGGCCGGGGGCACGGTTTCCGTTAGGAAGGTGACGAGCAGGGGGTTCGTCCGGTCCGGGCTTTCCAGGTTGGGCAGGTGTCCCGCCCAGTCCAGGTGCAGATGCCGGGCGTGGGGCAGCTCGCCGGCAAGATGGACGGCGATCTCCTGGAAGTCCGGCAGATCGTGCGCACCGGAGACGATCAGCGCCGGCGCGGTGATCGAGCTGAGGTCGGGTCCGCTGTTGGGCTTCGCCTCGTCTTCAGCTTCGTCCTTCGCCCCGTCGTCCGCCTTGCCGGTCCCGCCGGCAACTTCTGCCTCACCGGCGCTGCGTCGCGCCTCGTCGCCGGCTGCTTCCCCGGCTTCCTCAGACGGGCTCTGGCCACCCTCTTCGGCAGCGAGCTGCACCTCGAAGGCGTGGCGCTGCATCATGCGGACCTTCGCACGGGTCGCGTCGTCCGCTTCCGGGCCCAGCCAGAGATCGACGTTGAGATCGGTGGCGCCGGCGACATCGCCGGCCTCCAACAGCGCGTCCTCCTGCTCGCCGAACTTGCGCAGCTCGGCGCTCGGCTCGTGCCCCCGCAGAGCGGTGCAGAGCAGCAGGAGCGCATCCACCCGGCCCGGCCACCGCGCGGCGAACTCGAGCGCCGCCCGGCCACCACCGGACGCCCCGACCACGGCGGCGTGCTCGATCCGGAGATCATCGAGCAGGCCGGCGACGTCGTGCGCGTCGTCATGCGGCCCGTCGGGCATCGGCGAGTCGCCATAACCGCGTAGGTCGCATCGCACGACCCGGTATCCAGCCGCGGTCAGGGCGGGTATCTGCGGATCCCACATCCTGCGGTCGCCGACGGTCGAATGCAGCAGAAGCACGGCCGGCCCGGAGCCGGTCACATCATGAGCGAGAGTCATCCCGGCGACCGTAGACACCTTCGGCCGGTTTGCGCATCCAGTTTTCCCGGATCCACCGACGAGTCCGGCGCGATTGCTGCCTGGCGCGCGGGTAGCTCGGCACGGTTGGCGATGGTCAGTCCGGTATGTGCAGCGCGATGCCGTGCTCGGCACGTTGGTTGTGTTGTGCGATGCCGTGCTCGGCACCTTGGCTGTCCGGCACGGTCAGCCCGCCTTGCCCGGCGCGTTGTTGTCCGGCACGGTCGCTGCCTGGCGCGCTGGCTGTCCGGCGCGATCGCAGCCGGCGCGATTGATGTGTCGGGCCGGCGCGATAGCCGGGTGGGTGGGCGACCGGCTGCGTGGGCCCGGCGGTCGCGGTGGGGCCGGGAGTGGGCAGCCGATCGCGCGGTGGTTCGGGGACGGGCCGAATCGGCGGTGCGGCCGTAACGCGTACCGAAAAGGGTTGGCCCAGCTCAAGGCCCTGATGTGCCAATCCATGGGCGCTGATCGCTGGGACCTGGGTGAATGGACGGCATGGCCGACGAGATTGCTATACCGCTACTGCCGTGCGCTTCCATCGATGTGATTGCCGATTTCTATGAGGCTCTCGGTTTCCGGATCGTCTATCGCCAGACCCGGCCGAATCCGTATGTCGGGCTCCAGCGGGAGGATTTGCAGTTGCACTTTTTCGGCATGCCGGAGTTCGAGCCGGAGAACTCCTACGGGACGTGCGCGGTGCTCGTGCCGGATATCAAGGCGCTGTATCGGGCGTTCGCGGATGGGCTGCGGGTTCGCTACGGCCGGGTCCCGCTGTCGGGGATCCCTCGGATGACGCGGCCGCGGGCGCGGAAGAACAACGAGGGCGTGACCGGTTTCAGCGTGATCGACCCGGGTGGGAACTGGATTCGGATCAGTGCGTTGCCTTCGGCCGAGGCTTCGCCTCCGGTTGAGGCGCCGAAGGCGGCCGGGCGGCTGGCGTCCACGATGGAGAACGCGGTGGTGCTGGCTGATTCGCACGGCGACCATCGGCAGGCGGCCCGGATTCTGGACTCCGCGCTGCGCAAGGTGGATGCCGGCGAGGATCCGGTCGTGGTGGTCGAGGCGCTGGCGTATCGGGCTGAGCTCGCGGTGACGCTGGAAGATCCGGAGGCGGCCCGGGCGGCACTGGCCCGGGTGGACGAGACGGAACTCACCGTGGAGCAGCGGGAACGGGCGGCGGAGGCATTGGCGAACGCGGCCGAGCTGCGGGCCGGGCTGCCGGGCTAGATGTGCCTTCGCGGTCAGGACTTGTCCGGCCCAACGTGGGTGCTGTCTGACGGCCGTCGAGACAGCACTGAGCGTGGGTCAAGCAATTCCGGCCCAACGTGGGTGTTGTCTGGCGGCCGTTGAGACAGCATTGAGCTTGGGCCAAGCAAGATCACCGCTTGGGACCCTGACTACGGAAGCCCTCTAGCTGGGCCTGCTTTCTGCTGGCCGCGTTGCGGGGATGCCGGGCTGGGCGAGCCCGGCATCCCTTGCCCTTCTGCTGGTCGCACTGCGGGCTGACGGGCTCAGGGGCTTGTTCTTTTGCGGTCGCGCTGCTGGCTAGGCGGGCACTACGGCCTTGGTTTTCTGCCGGTCGAGGGCCTGCCAGGCCGGGAAGAGGAAAGGCGCGACCGTGACCGCCAGGTATCCGATCGCGGCCAGCAGGGCCGCCGTGTGCAGGCCGAGCTGGTCGGTTGCCCAGCCGCCGAAGACGCTGCCGAAGGGGATGCCGGCCCAGGAGACGGCGATCAGGACGCTCATCACCCGGCCGTGCATGTGTACCGGGATGCGCCGGTAGACCGCGGCCAGCAGGATCGGGTTGACCGTGGACATCAACGCCCCGGCGATGACCGCGGTGGCCAGCATGATCCAGACGCGGTCGGTGAGGGCCAGCGCGAGCAGCTGGGCTGGGCCGCCCAGGAAGAAACAGATGCCGAAGGTACGGCGGCGGGGCAGGCGTGGGGCCAGGACCGTGTAAAGGATGTTTCCGGCGACCGCGCCGAGGCCGAAGGCGGTGCCGACCACTCCGAGGGCGGCGGGGCCGTGCGCGCCATCGCGGACCCAGACCGGTACGAACACGGTCGCGAACGCCTGGTCGAACATGTTCGTCATGAACAGCATCGACATGATGCCGAGGATCAGCCGGTCCTCGCGTACGTAGCGGAAGCCGTTGCGGAGTGCGGCCGCGTACCCGGGTTCCTCGTCCTGTTGGGCCGCGACGTCGGCCGAGCCGATCCGGACCAGCCCGCCCAGCAGCAACGCGCAGACACCGAACGAGGCGGCGTCGAAGAGCAGCACGATCGCCGGGCCGTGCGCCGCGATCAGCGCCCCGGCCAGCGGTAGGCCGATCAGGGTGGAGGCACGGGAGATGCCGTCGTAGAGCGTGGTGCCGCGTTCGGTGGAGAGGCCGGAGGCCGCGATGGTGCGGGGCAGCAGGGCGCGCTTGGCCGCGTCGCCGAAGCCGCGCAGGGCTCCGGCCAGGGCGATCAGCGCCAGCAGCACGCTGAGCGACACGTTCTCGGAGTACGCGAGCACGGGGATGCCGGCCACCGCGAGCACGCTCGCCGCGTCCGCGGCCACGGCGGTGGGGCGCGGGCCGACCCGGTCGACGATCGGGCCGCCGATCAGGCCGGCCAGGACGTACGGGAGCATCTCGGCGAATCCGGCCAGGCCGGCGAGCAGCGCCGAGTCGGTGCTGGTGAGCACCAGCCAGGGGAGCGCCACGAAGGTGATCCGGCTGCCGAGCATCGAGATGGCCTCGGCGGTGAGGAGAACGGCCAGCTGGCGGTGGGGGGCGGCCATCGGGGTCAGGCCGGCGGTAGGTGATCGATGACGTTGTAGCGGTCCAGGACGAGAGTTCCGGACGAGCCGTCGAAGCGGGTGATCGACGCGTTGCGTACGCTGCCCGCCTCGGCCTCCACTGCGAGCACCTCCTCCCAGGAGAGCTGCTCGATCACCGCGCGCATCATCAGCACCACCGCGTCGTGCGCGACCACGACCACCCGCCGGTCGGCGTGGTCGCGGTTCAGGTCGTCCAGAAAGGACTTGAGGCGTACGGCGATGTCGGCGAAGGACTCGCCGCCCGGGGGTGCGTAGTCGTACTCGCCGGCGGCCGCCCGCCGTGCCGCCTCGTCGGGGAAGCGCGCCTCGACCGCGGCCCGGGTCAGCAGCTCCAGGTCACCCATGAGCCGGTCCACGAGCCGGTCGTCGGTACGCGGCTCGGGCAGCTCCAATCCCGACGACGCGGCCGCGATCCGCCACGTCTCGCGTGCCCGCAGGTACGGCGAGGTGATTACCACTTGTGGACGGTGCGGCTCTGGAAGCGCGGCGAGCCAAGCGCCGAGAGCCCTCGCCTGCTCCTCGCCGGTCTCGGTGAGCGGCACCTCCGCATCCCGTCCACTGACCTCTGCTTCCAGGAGATTCTCCGCATCCGCCGCGGGGAACGCGACGTTCGCCAGGCTCTGCCCGTGCCGGACCAGAATCAGTTCAGCGACCATGATCGGACCCTACGAGACCGGACGCCGCCGGTCACGCTTCGGGGTCGTCATGGAGCACGATGTGATCAATTCCGGGCGGAATATTGAGTGGCCGCCGGAAGAGTGCGGCGCCATGATGGCCGGGTGACCAAGCTGAAGCCGTATCTCGCCGTCTCTGTCGCTGTGGCCGATCGGGCCGCGCGACAGCAGGCGCGCGCCGGCGGAACGGCGGTCACGCAGCAGCTGTCATGAGCGCGCCGTTCCTGGCCGGTGTGGTCGCCGGCTACGGCATCGCTGTGCCCGTGGGCGCCATCGCCGTGTTGATCGCGGGTCTCAGTGCCCGCACGTCGCTGCGGGTCGGTGCGGCAGCGGGTCTGGGCGCTGCGACCGCTGACGGCCTATACGCGCTGGTCGCGGTCGCCGGGGGAGCGGCGGTGGCGGGCGCGATCGCGCCGATCGCCGGTCCGTTGCGCTGGGTGGGCGCGTTCGTCCTGCTGGGTCTGGCCGCGTGGACGGCCTGGGGCGCGGTACGCAGCACCGGTGTGACCGAGCGGTCCGAACGGCCGACCACGCCGTTGCGGGCCTACCTCGGGGTCCTCGGGTTGACGCTGCTCAACCCGGCCACCGTCATCTACTTCGCCGCGCTGGTGCTCGGCAACGGCGGAGCCGGGGGCGGGGTGTGGTTCGTGGCCGGGGCGTTCCTGGCGTCGGCGAGCTGGCAATTGCTGATCGCTGGTGGCGGGTCGCTGATCGGACGGGTGCTCACCGGCGGGCGTGGCCGCCTGATCACGGCACTGGTGTCCAGCGCGGTGATCGCTTTCCTGGCCGTCCGCTTGCTGATCGGCTGAGGCGTTACAGATGCTTGGCGGCCTCCCGGACGGAGAGCGCCGACAACCGCCCACCGTGCTCGGCAAGAAACGCCCGGACAGCCGCAGGATCGGTCCGCGCGTACTGCCGCAGGGCCCAGCCGATCGCCTTTCGCACGAAGAAGTCGCGGTGGCCGGCCTGGGCGACGCAGTAGCCGAACAACCGGTCCGTGTCGGTTTCCGCCCCATAGTTCAGCTGGTGCAGGATCGCGGTCCGCACCAGCCACATATCGTCCTCTCCTGACCACTCGTCCATCCGGGCGACCAGGGCCGGGTGCCGTGACACCAGGCCGCCGACGACCCGGGTGGCGAGTGGGTCCACAGTGTCCCACCAGGACTTCGTGGTGATCAGCTCGGCCAGGGTGGTCAGGAACTCCGGCCCTGGAACGCCACCGTGCCTGATCAGGTAGTCGCAGGCGAAGTGCTGGAACTCCCGCTCGTCGCGGGCCCAGCAGGCCAGCGCGATCTCGCGCAGGTCGGTCTCGGCAGGTTTGGGGAGGCCGGCCAGGGCGGTGCGGGCCAGCGATCGCCGCATCGGCGCGGTGAGGCCGAGGAAGGGAAACTGATCTCGCATGTACGCCGCCGCGCCCACCGCCCGCACCGGATCACGGCCCGACTCGAAGGCGTCGGTGAGGCGCTCCATCAGGATCCCGGCAAGGTCGCTCATGAGGCGGATCCTGCCACCGTAGTCTGACAAGAATGGGCGAACGAGCAGCCGCCGGCGGCGGGAAATGGGTGGATGTCCCGCCGGAGCGGCTGGCCCGCTGGCTGGAGAACTTCGCGACGCGTCATGGGGCGTACACCGAAGAGGGGTTGACCTTGATCGCCGCGGACGGCGCGTCCGCGACGCTCCAGCCGCCGCCCGGTGCCGGCCCGGCCACGACGGTGGCCGAGCTGATCAGCGAGGCGCGGGCGCCGCGCCGGCTCGGCCTGCTGCTGGCGCGCAAGGGCGCGGTCGCCGTCGGCGTCGCCGACGGCCCGGAGCTGATCGCGTCCAAGGTGGACACGCACTACGTGCAGGGCCGGACCGCGGCGGGTGGCTGGTCGCAGCAGCGCTTCGCGCGCCGCCGGGACAACCAGGCCAAGGCAGCCGCCGCGGACGGCGCCGGCATAGTGGGGCGCATTCTCCTTCCGGAGGTACGCGTAATCGCCGCTCTCGTGACCGGCGGGGACCGCACGGCCGTCGACGCCATCCTCGCGGCTCCTCAGCTGGCGCCGCTGGCCGCGCTGCGTACCGGAAGGTTGCTGGACGTGCCCGAGCCGCGGCACGCGGTGCTGGTCACCGCGGTGGCCGCGGCCCGTGCGGTCCCGATCCTGATCCGCGAGCCGGCCTAGCTGACCGCGCCCGCCTTGAAGGTGTCGCACTGCTTCGGGTCGCCGGACTCGTAGCCGACCCGGAACCACTGCTGCCGCTGTGCGGACGTGCCGTGGGTGAACTGCTCCGGGTTGACCTTGCCGCCGCCGCGCTGCTGGAGCGTGTCGTCACCGATCTGGCCGGCTGCCTGGATGCCTTCCTGGATGTCCTGTTCGGTGAGGCTCGTGAAGATCTTGTCGCCGTCCGCGTCGGTGGTGTTCGCCGCGGCGTTGGCCCACGCGCCGGCGTAGCAGTCGGCCTGGAGCTCCAGCTTCACCGACTCCTGGTTGGCCGAGTCCGGGTCGCGCTGCTGCCGGCGGCGCATCTCCGCCTCGGTGCCGAGCACGTCCTGCACGTGGTGGCCGTACTCGTGGGCGAGCACGTACGGCTGGGCGAACTCACCCGACGCGCCGAGCTGCTTCGCCAGCACCTGGTAGAAGGAGAGGTCGATGTACACCGCGTCGTCGGCGGGGCAGTAGAACGGACCGACGCCCGAGTCGGCGGAACCGCAGGCGGTGTTCACGCCGCCTTCGAAGATGTTCGTGTCGGCCGGCTGGTACTGCTCGCCGAAGGACTTCGGCAGCTCGTCGCGCCAGTAGGCCTGGATCGAGTTGACGTAGAGCGTGTTGCGGCACTCCAGGTGCTGCAGAGCGTTGGGCTGCTCACACTCCGCCAGCGCGGAGCTGGGCGCGCTGTTCTCCCCGCCGCCGCCCATGGTGTTGATCCCGAAATAGCCGCCGACCAGTGCGACCACCAGGGTCACGACCAGCCCGGCCAGGCCACCGCCGCCGATGGGCAGCCCTCCGATGCCGCCGCCCGAGCCCCGGCGGTCGTTGACCTGACTGGTGTCGATATCGGCGCGTTCGTTCAATTCCATGTCGTCCTGCCTTCGCCACGGTTGCCGGGCGATTACCCGTTGATCTTTTGAACGAACCCTCCTGACCCGGCGCCGGCGCTGACGCCCTGGCCACGTGGGAAGGGTCCGATTAATCGGGTGGGAGGTGCCCGGGCGAGCCCGGTAGTATGGCCGGGTGCTGCTCTGCGAAGGCTGACCTGCCCAGGCGCCGACCATCCCCAGCCGATGGCCGGCGCTTTCTTGCGCCCTGAGTCAGCCCGATCACCGAGAGCGAGAAATTTCATGATCACCGCCACCGGACTGGAACTTCGCGCCGGCGCGCGAATCCTGATCTCTCCGACCACCCTGCGGGTGCAGCCCGGCGACCGGATCGGCCTGGTCGGCCGCAACGGCGCGGGCAAGACCACCACGCTGAAGGTGCTGGCCGGCGAGGGGATTCCGTACGCGGGGACCGTCGAGCGGACCAGTGAGATCGGCTACCTGCCGCAGGACCCGCGTACCGGCGACCTGAACGTGACCGGCCGCGACCGGGTGCTGTCGGCCCGTGGCCTGGACGCCATCCTCGCCGAGATGCAGAAGCTCGAGGTGCAGCTCGAGGAGAGCTCCGACGACAAGCTGGTCCGGCGCTACGGCCAGCTGGAGGACCAGTTCTCCGCCCTGGGTGGGTATGGTGCCGAGGCCGAGGCGGCGCGGATCTGCGCGAACCTCGGGCTGCCGGACCGGGCCCTGGCCCAGACGATCGGCACGCTCTCCGGCGGTCAGCGCCGCCGGATCGAGCTGGCCCGCATCCTGTTCGCCAACTCCGGGCAGAACGGCAAGGGCATCCTGCTGCTGGACGAGCCGACGAACCACCTCGACCACGACTCCATCGCCTGGCTGCGTGGCTACATGGCCCAGCACAAGGGTGGGCTCATCGTGATCAGCCACGACGTGGAGCTGCTCGACGCCGCCGTCAACAAGGTGTGGTACCTCGACGCGAACCGCTCGGTCGTCGACATGTACAACATGGGCTGGAAGACGTACCTCGAAGCGCGGGAGACCGACGAGCGCCGCCGCCGCCGGGAGCGTGCGAACGCGGAGAAGAAGGCCGGAGCCCTGATGGCCCAGGCCGACAAGATGCGGGCGAAGGCCACCAAGACGGTCGCCGCGCAGAACATGGCCCGCCGCGCCGAGAAGCTGCTCGGCGGCCTGGAGGAGACCCGCGCCTCGGACAAGGTGGCGAAGGTCCGGTTCCCGAGTCCCGCACCGTGCGGCAAGACTCCGCTGACCGCGTCCGGGCTGTCGAAGTCGTACGGGTCGCTGGAGATCTTCACCGACGTCAGCGTGGCGGTCGACCGGGGCTCCCGGGTGGCCATCCTCGGCCTGAACGGCGCCGGCAAGACCACCCTGCTGCGGATGCTGGGCGGTCTCCTCGAGCCGGACACCGGCGAGGTCCGCGCGGGCCACGGCCTGCGCCTGGGCTACTACGCCCAGGAGCACGAGACGCTCGACGTGGACCGCACGATCCTGGAGCACATGCGCAGCGCCGGATCCGAGCAGACCGACACCGAGCTGCGGAAGATCCTCGGCGCGTTCCTCTTCTCGGGTGACGACGTCGACAAGCCGGCCGGGGTGCTCTCCGGCGGGGAGAAGACCCGTCTGGCCCTGGCCACGCTGGTCTGCTCCGGCGCCAACGTGCTGCTGCTGGACGAGCCGACGAACAACCTCGACCCGGTGAGCCGGGAGCAGGTGCTCGACGCCATCGCCAACTACCCGGGCGCGATCGTGCTGGTCACCCACGACGCCGGCTGCGTGCAGGCGCTCAAGCCGGACCGGGCGATCCTGTTGCCGGACGGCGACGAGGACGCGTGGAGCGACGATCTCCTGGAGCTCGTCGAGCTCGCTTGAGCCTCGCATCGTCAGTTGTCAACTGGTGCCCACACAGACAGTGCGATGTTCGGGCGTTTGGGGGCAGGTCGGGCGCGCGAACGGGCGTCGCGTCCTAACCCCTTGGAGCGATCTCGTCACTCTCCGGAGCGGTCATCGCCCCCACCTGCGGGTTGCCTCGATCGAGTGTTTCCGCAGGTGATCGATGGTCTTGGCGGAGCGAGGGCGGGAGTCGCGCTCCGCTGGAATTGCCGCGCAGTGTGCTGTCTACAAACTGTCTGACATTGATGCCCGTGGTAACCGTCAAGTTCCTGACAGTAATAAATGGGCACGTTCACGCGGGCCGGATGCCTGGCGCATGATCGTTGGAGACGGTGTAATAGGTGGGACCGTATCTGACCGCACTGTCTGCGACGTGAGGATTCAAGATGGCAGCCACTGGCACAGCTACCAGTACTGAGAAGGGTCGTCGAATCGTCGGTAGCGAGCGGCAGTCGCTCGCCAAGGACCTGGTGAAGCGATACACCTCCGGCGAGAGCATCCGCGCACTGGCCGCTTCCACCGGACGTTCCTACGGATTCGTACACCGGGTGCTCACCGAATCGGGCGTGCAGTTGCGCCAGCGTGGTGGCGCCCGCCGCCGCAAGAAGGCGTGACGGCCGCCGACGCCCGGCCGGCAACCGCCGACGAGGTAGGCGTTCGCTACGAACAGGATGGGCCGGTCGCCACGGTGACGTTGGACCGGCCCAACGTTCTCAATGCCCAGACTCCGGCCATGTGGACGGAGCTCGGCAACATTTCACAGAAATTAACGGGCGACGTCCGCGTCGTCATTGTCCGCGCCGAGGGACGCGCGTTTTCGGCCGGCCTGGATCTGTCGGTGGCGCGCGGCGACGGCGATTCTTCGCTGGCCCGGCTAGCACAGTTGTCCGCCTCGGAGTGCGCGGATCAGATTGCCGTGTTCCAGACCGCGTTCACCTGGTTGCGCAGTCCGTCCATTGTGACGATCGCGGCTGTGCAAGGGCACGCGATCGGGGCCGGCTTTCAGCTCGCGCTGAACTGCGACATGCGAGTTCTCGCGGACGACGCGCGGTTCTCGATGGCCGAGGTGGCCCTCGGTCTGGTGCCCGATCTGGGCGGAACGAAGCGGCTCACCGAGCTGGTCGGTCCGTCCCGGGCGTTGGAGATCTGCGTGACCGGCCGGCGGATCTCGGCGGACGAGGCGGACCGGATCGGTCTGGCCACCGCGGTGGTGCCACGAGCCGAGCTGGACGCGGCGGTGGCCGATCTGGCCGCGGCCGTGCTGGCCGGTGACGCGGGTGCCGTGTCGGAGATCAAAGCCCTGCTCACGGGTGCGTCCGCCCGGACGTACGCGGAGCAGGACCGGGCCGAACGTGAGGCCCAGACCCGCCGGCTCAGCGAACTGCTGGGCTCCGGGGAGTAGTCGAGGAATAGCGTCCTTACCTCCCGGGTTGTCGTACCCACGCGGCAGACTCTGTCCTGCCCGTCGAGCGACGCCCCGGGAGGTGACGCATGTCCATGCCCAGCTGGAGCATGCTGCGTTCGATCCAGAATTCCGACCAGGTGAACAAACACCAGGTCAAGAGCGGTACAGCCCGGCGGATCGTGCGGTTCGCTCAGCCCTACCGGCGAGACATCTCGGTCTTCCTGGTGACCGTGGTGATCGCGGCCGGCATCGGGGTGGCCACGCCGCTGCTCGCCGGTCACGTGATCAACGCGATCACCGGCGGCGGTCCGGACGCGGCCGACACCGTGGTGCGCGTCGCGCTGCTGATCGCCGCCCTGGCGGTCGCCGACGCTCTGCTCTCCCTGGCCCAGCGGTGGTACTCGGCGCGCATCGGCGAGGGGATCATCCTCGACCTGCGGACCCGGGTCTACGACCACGTCCAGCGCATGCCGCTGCAGTTCTTCACGCGGACGCAGACCGGTGCGCTGGTGAGCCGGCTCAACAACGACGTGGTGGGTGCCCAGCGGGCGTTCACCTCGACGCTGTCCGGCGTGCTGAGCAACGTCATCCAGCTGGTGCTCACCGCGGTTGTCATGCTCAGCCTCTCCTGGCCGATCACCGTGCTGTCGCTGGTGCTCCTGCCGGTCTTCATCATCCCGGCCCGCCGGGTCGGCAAGCGGCTCGCGGAGATCACCCGGGAGTCGTACAACCTCGACGCGAAGATGAACGCGACGATGACCGAGCGCTTCAACGTCTCCGGGGCGCTGCTGGTCAAGCTGTTCGGCCGGCCCGACGCCGAGGCGGCCCGGTTCGGCGAGCGCGCCGAGCGGGTCCGCGACATCGGCGTGCAGCAGGCGATGTACTCGCGGACCTTCTTCGTGGCGATGCTGCTGGTCGCGTCACTCGCGCAGGCGCTGACGTACGGTCTGGGCGGCTGGCTCGCCGTCCGCGGTGAGGTCTCGGCCGGCACCGTCGTCACCCTCGCGCTCCTGCTCACCCGGCTGTACGGTCCGCTCACCGCGCTGAGCAACGTCCGGGTCGACGTGATGAGCGCGCTGGTCTCCTTCGACCGGGTCTTCGAGGTGCTCGACCTGAAACCCGGCATCGCCGAGAAACCGGATGCCACGCCCATTCCGGCCGGGACCGGCCGGATCGAGTTCCGCGACGTCCGGTTCCGTTACCCGAGTGCGGACGAGGTCTCCCTGGCCACCCTCGAGGACGTCGTGACCCTCGATCGGCGGGAGAACGAAACGGTGCTCGACGGACTCGGCTTCACCGTCGAGCCCGGGCAGATGGTGGCTCTCGTCGGCCCGTCCGGTGCGGGCAAGTCGACCACGTCGATGCTGGTCTCCCGGGTCTACGACGTGACGAGCGGCGCGGTGCTGATCGGCGGCGTGGACGTGCGGGACGCGACCCTCGAATCGTTGCGCGACACGGTCGGTGTGGTCACCCAGGACTCGCACCTGTTCCACGAGACGATCGCCGAGAACCTGCGGTACGCGAGACCCGGCGCGACCGAGGAGCAGATGTGGGCGGCCTTGGAGGGCGCCCAGGTGGCCGGCCTTGTCCGGGCGCTGCCGGACGGTCTCGACACGGTGGTGGGTGAGCGCGGCTACCGGTTCTCCGGCGGCGAGAAACAGCGCATCGCGATCGCCCGGCTGCTGATCAAACAGCCGTCGATCGTGATCCTCGACGAGGCGACCGCGCACCTGGACAGCGAGTCGGAGGCGGCGGTGCAACGGGCGCTCGCCGAGGCGTTGCGCGGCCGGACCGCGCTGGTGATCGCACACCGGCTCTCCACGATCCGCGAGGCCGACCAGATCCTGGTGCTGGACCACGGCCGCATCGTCGAGCGGGGCCGGCACGACGACCTGGTGGCGGCCGGCGGGCTCTACGCTGAGCTGTACCGGACGCAGTTCGCGGTGAGCCCGCCGCGCTACGAGGGCGAGGTGGAGATCGTCACCGTTCCCCCGGCTACCGTGGAGCCGTGATGGAGTTCCTGGTTCTGATCGTGGTGGTGGCGCTGCTGCTCACCGCGCTGATGCGGTTCGCCGTCTGGGCTCGCGGTAAGGGCATCGGCGGTGGCCTGATGGGCCCGATCGACGAGGCCTGGCACCCGTCGGCCGATCGGTTCCGCCGGGAGACGGTGATCCACGAGCAGCGGGTCCTCCCACCCCGGCCCGGCGACGACCTGTATCGCGACTGACCAGGTTCACTGACGGAAATGAGATCGCGGTCGGCGGGCCGGTCCGTTCATCCTGGCCGGATGAGCGGAATGGAGTTGGTTACGCACAATCCCGTCGACGGGGTCTATCCGGCCACCGGCGACTACGTCCACGCCGTGGAGGTCCGCGGGGCCCCGCGGATGCTCTTCATCTCCGGCACCATGGGCCTGGATCCCGCCGGGCGGCCCGGTGCGACGCTGACCGAGCAGCTCGAACTCGTCTGGGACAACATCCGGGCCATCCTCGCCTCGGCCGGGATGACGGTCGACAACATCGTCCGGCAGACCAGTTACCTGCGTGACGTGGCGTACGCGGAGGAGAACGCCGCGGCTCGGGTGGCCGCGCTGGGCGGCCGGGCGATCCCGACGACCGCGATCGTGGTGCAGACCCTGGAGAAGGACTGGCTGATCGAACTGGAGATCGTCGCGGCCGGTTAGAGGGCGGCCCGCAGCCGGGCGAACTCCTCGGCGAGGTCGGCGAGCTGGAAGTGGGCGTTCAGGCCGCTCGGGTTGGGGAGCACCCACACCGGCACCCCGGCGATCGTCTCCGGCTGCGGGCCGATCCGCGCTTTCGGGCGGCCGAACGCCGTCCGGTAGGCGGTCACTCCGAGCACCGCGACGTGGTGGGGCGCTATCCGGCGTACCAGATCGGTGAGAAGGTCTCCACCTTTGACCAGTTCGTCCGGGGTGAGCTCGTCGGCGCGGGCGGTGGCCCGCGCCACGACGTTGGTGATGCCGAGGCCGAGGGCGGGCAGCAGATGCTGTTCGGAGGGGTGCAGCACGCGGTCGGTAAAGCCGGCGGCGTGCAGCGCCGGCCAGAACCGGTTGCCGGGCCGGGCGAAATGGTGCCCGGTGGCGGCCGAGTACAGGCTGGGATTGATTCCGGAGAAGAGCACCTTCAGGTCGGGCCCGATCAGATCCGGAATGGTCCGCCCGGCCGCTGCCGCGATCTCGGCCGGGGTCGGCTTGCGCAACGTTCCGGCCGGACCGGGGGCGTGCTGCGCACTGCCTGCGGCGTGCTGGGCGTTGCCTGCGGCGTGCCGGGCATCGCCGGCGCGGTTGGTGGGGGTCGGGCGGTGAGTGGTCACAGGCCGCGCAGCGAGCCGCCGTCGACGGACACCGCGACGCCGGTCATGTAGCTGGCCGCCGGGGAGAGCAGGAACGCCGCCACCCGCCCGTACTCCGGGGGTTCGCCGATGCGGCGCAGCGGGATCGCCTCGGCCACCTCAGCCGCGGCGGTCGCCGGGTCGCCGGTGGCGGCGAAGAGTTCCCGGTTGCGGTCGGTCATGAACCGGCCCGGCAGGATGCTTAGTACCCGCACGCCGCGCGGGCCGTACTCGTCCGCCATGTCCTTGGCGGCCATCGCCAGGCCCGGCCGCAGGCCGTTGGAAAGTCCGAGCCCGGCCAGCGGTGTCTTCACCGAGGTGGAGAGCACCAGACCGATCGCACCGCCCTCGGGCAGCGCCGACGCGAACGTGCGGGCCGCCCGCATGGAGCCGAGGAAGACGGTCTCGAACGCGGCGCGCCACTGGTCGTCGGTCATGCTGGCGGCGGTGCCCGGCGTCGGGCCGCCGACCGAGATCAGGGCGCCGTCGAGCCGGCCGAACCTCTCCTGTGCGGTGTCGACCAGCTCGCGCGGGGTTGCCGGGTCGCCCAGGTCGGCCGTCACGCCGACGGCGTGCTCGGCACCGCCGAGATCCTCGACCGCTTCGGCGACCCGGTCCTCGGAGCGGGACGAGATCACCACCCGGGCGCCGTCGGCGACGAGCGCCTGCGCGGTGGCGAAACCGAGCCCGCGCGAGGCTCCGGTGAGGATGTAGACGCGATCAGCCAGCCCGAGATCCATGCACCGATCCTGCCATCTGAAACCGCAACGCGTCCGCTGTGGCCGGGTCGGCCGGCAGGAACGCCTCGATCGCCAGTTCGGAGAGGGTGACGTCGCGCGGGGTGCCGAGCACCGAGGTGATGCTGAAGAAGCTGAGCTCCTCGTACTTCAGCGGGACGACCAGGCCGTCGGGCCGATCGGCTACCAGACCGCCGGGGTAACCGGTGAGCTCGGTGCGCAGGTCCCGCAGCACCGGGTCGCCGGTGGCGGCGGCCTGCCGGTCGAGGCGGTGCAGGATGTGCGTACGCCACTCGGCCAGGTTGCCGATCCGTGGCGCCATGCCGTCCGGGTGCAGCGCGAGCCGCAGTACGTTGACCGGTGGTTCGAGCAGGTGGGGCGCGCACCCGGCGGTGAACCGGGCCACCGCGGTGTTGGCGTCGACCATGGTCCAGTGCCGGTCCACCAGCACCGCGGGGCAGGGATCGTGTCCGGCCAGCACGTTGCGGAGTGCGGCCAGGACCGTCGACAGCGGTGTCGCGTCCAGTTCGGACTCGGAGTAGGCGGGCGCGTACCCGCCGGCGAGCAGCAGCTCGTTGCGGGACCGCAGCGGGACTTCGAGCTCCTCGGCGAGCCGCAGGATCATCTCGCTGGTCGGCCGGGAACGCCCGGTCTCCACGAAGGACAGATGGCGGGTGGAGACGCCGGCCCGCACGGCCAGGTCGAGCTGGCTCATCCGCCGGTCGTCGCGCCAGGTCCGCAGCAGTCGTCCCACGTCACTCATGCCCGGACTGTAGGCAGCACCGGCCCGCGGCCGCCATGACCTCTGAGGTAATCGACGCCCTTACCCGGGACGGGCACGGTGGAGCCATGAGTGATTTCGACACGACAGTGCAGCGTTATCTGGCGATCTGGAACGAGACCGAGCCGCAGGCCCGCCGCGCCGGCATCGACGACGTCTTCACGGCGGACGTGCGCTACTCCGACCCGATCGCCACGGTCGAGGGCCGGGACGCGCTGAGTGCGCTGATCGGCGAGGTGCACCAACGGTTCCCCGGCCTGGTCTTCAGCCCCGGCGGGCTGCTCGACGCCCACCACGACCAGGCGCGATTCACCTGGCATCTGGGCCGACCCGGCGAGGAGCCGCTGGTCATCGGCTTCGACGTGGCCGAGCGGGACGCCGACGGCCGGATCAAGCTGGTCCTGGGCTTTTTCGACAAGGCCTGATCCGCTCCGAGTCGATCCGGAGGATGCGCCCGCCACCCCGGGGGCGGCGCATCTCCGGCGCCTCGCAGCGAGCGGTCAGTGGCGGCGGACGGCCTCTTCGACGACGTCGAGGACGTGGAGCAGCTCGCCGGGCGGGCGGCCGGTGGCCAGGTGCAGGACCAGGCCGTCGTAGGCCAGCTCGAGGAACTGGGTGAGCACCTCGACCGGCACGTCCTTGCGCAGCACCCCGGCGTCGTGCTGGCGTTGCAGGCGCTCGCGGGTGGCGTCGGCGATGGCGGCCGAGCGCTGCGCCCAGCGCTTGGCGAACGCCGGGTCGGTCCGCAGCCGGTGCGAGACCTCCAGCTGGGTGCCGAGCCAGCCCGCGGTGTCACCCTCGCTGTTGCCGGCCCGCGCCAGCAGGTCGCGCATCACCTGGACGAGGCCGTTGCGGGTGACCGTCTCGACCATCGTGGCGGCGTCGTCCTCGGCCACGGCGAGGAACAACGACTCCTTGTCGCGAAAATGGTGGAAAATCGCACCACGGGACATGCCCGTCGCCTCCTCGAGGCGGCGGACCGTGGCGCCCTCGTAGCCGAACCGCGCGAAGCAGGCACGAGCCGCGCTGAGGATCTCGTGGCGACGCGCGTCTAGCTGGTCCTGACTAACCCGGGGCACGCGCTGATCGTGTCACGGTGCCCCGGTCCGTTGCAATCCGTACGTACGGCTTCTTAAGCTGGTCCGTCCCCCGAACGGATGATGCGAATTTCGTCATCCCGCCCGCATTTTGTTAACACTCCTGGACTGTTCGGTTCCGTCACCGCTCACGTAAAGTGCCCGGGTGCCCCTCGTCTTCCTGGCTTTGGACGACACCCTGCTCGACCGCAGCGGTGCGTTCCGGCTGTGGGCGAAAGGTTTCCTCGACGAGATCGCGGCACCCCAGGACGACCTGGACTGGCTGGTCTCGGTCGACGCCGACGGGCTCACCTCCCGGTGGGATCTCGCGGACCTGATCCGGGACCGATACCAGCTCCGGATCCCCTCCATCGACGTGGTGGACGAGCTGAACGAGGGGCCGCTGACGTTCGAGCGGCTGGACCCGATGGTGGGTTGCGCGCTGGAGATCGCCGGGGACGCCGGGCTGGTCCCGGTCGTGGTCACCAACGGGCCGAGGGAGCAGCAGGAGGCGCGGATCCGGCGTACCGGGCTGGACCGCTACGTCGCCGACTGGGTGATCTCGGAGGAGTGCGGGGTCAGCAAGCCGAACCCGCGGATCTTCGCGCTCGCCGCCCAGCGGGTGCGGATGCGCCTGGCCGGCGCCTGGGTGGTGGGTGACAGCCCCGAGGCGGACATCGGCGGCGCGGCCGCGATGGGCCTGCGCAGCGTGTGGCTGCACCGCGGGCGGGAGTGGGTGGACAACCGGTTCGCCCCGACGCACGTGGTGGGCAACGTGATCCAGGGCATCTCCGCGATCATGGCGACCCGCTGAGATAAATAGGTTGCGCGGGTCAGGGCGATCCGCGAGAGTCGACCGCGCACGAACGACCCGACGAGAAAGAAGGGGGTGGACCTAATGGCCGTCTTTGTGATGCCTGCTGTCCGGCCTTCCCTGTTTACTTCTTTCTCCGAGGAGACCCTCCAGTGCGCGAGCACGATCCTTACAGCTCCACCACCATGCGCCGCGGCCGTCGCAAGTTCGATGACGACGACGCTGACTTTCTGAAGATCAGTCGGCTCGAGCCGGCTCTGCACGAGGACCCGGACCTGCCCGAGGAGGGCGACCGCTGGTCCACCTGGGACGGTGCACTGCACGGTCCCGATCCACGTCCCGACTGGGTGCGCACCGAGCACGGTGCCGTCGATACCGAGCTGGGCATGCTCAAGACCGGCAAGGAAGCCGACGTCTTCCTCGTCCGCCGGGAATTGCCAGCGACCGGGCAGGTCAGCATGCTGGCCGCGAAGCGGTATCGCGACGGCGAACACCGGCTGTTCCACCGCGACGCGGGATACCTGGAAGGACGCCGGGTGCGGCGGTCCCGCGAGATGCGGGCCATGACGAACCGTACGGCGTTCGGCAAGGAGCTCATCGCCGGGCAGTGGGCGGCCGCCGAGTTCGGTGCGCTGGGCCGGCTTTGGGAGATCGGTCAGGAGAGCGGGCTGGTCAACGTCCCGTACCCGGTGCAGCTGATCGGCACCGAGCTGATGATGGAGTTCATCGGGGACTGGGAGACCGGGGAGGCCGCGCCACGGCTCGCCCAGGTGCGTACCGACTCGGATGGGCTGGCCGACCTGTGGCGGCAGATGACCGACGCGCTGTCGGTGCTGGCCCGGGCGCAGGTGGCGCACGGTGACCTGTCGCCGTACAACACGATGGTTCACGACGGCCGGCTGGTGCTGATCGACCTGCCGCAGATCATCGACGTGATCGCCAATCCGCGCGGGGGCGAGTTCATCGCCCGCGACGTCAACAACGTGGCGAACTGGTTCCGTTCACGCGGGCTGCCGGTCGACGCGGAGGGGCTGATCGAGCGTCTGCATCACGAGGCGGGACTGCGCTGACCGCGCGTCCCAGACCCGGCCCGCGTCACTGGAGGTAACCCTCCACCTCGCCGATCCCGTGGGCCTGCTCGGCGTCCGGGTCGAGTCCGGCCGAGCGGGCCGCCCGGCGCCGGCGCAGCAGGTCCCAGCACTGATCCAGCGACTCCTCGAGCTCCTTGAGCCGGGCGTGCTCCTCGTCCGAGGAGATCTTTCCCTGGCTCAGCTGCTGGCGCAGCGTGTGCTCTTCCTCGACCAAGCCGCTGATCCGGCTCAGCACAGTCTTGTCATCCATTCCCGAAGCCTATTCACCACGCGGGCTCGGGTGGCGTACCGAGTGGCGTGTCCGACAGGCCGAGCTTCGCGCGGGTGTCGGTGATCTCGTCCGCCAGCCGCCGGTAGAGCGCCGGCGGATCGTCCGCCATCGCGCTGAGGGCGGCCGCCCGGCGGCCGAGTTCGCGCTCCCAATCCACGGCCAGACGGTCGGGGCGGATCCGGTCGAAGTGCTTGCGGGCCAGCTCGGCGTCCCCGCTCAGGCCGGCCGCCGCGCCGGTGTGGAACGCGTGCCACCACGACGTCGCGCCGACCCTGCTCTGCGGGGCGGACAGCGAGCGAGCGACGTCGGCCGGCGTCCCGATCTCCTGGCGCACCTCGACGACCCGTCGCCGGGCGATGCCGGTGATCTGGTCCAGGTCGGCGGCGAACTGGTCGTCTCGGACGTGCCGGATGTTCTGCACCCACACGTGGCCGTCCTCGGGGCGTTCGGTGGCGAAGTCGCCGGTGTCTTCCCGCCAGTACAGCTTGCCGCCGTAGTCGTAGCTGAACTCGCGGATCGGGCCCCAGAGGAAGGTGGCGCCGACACCCAGCCGGGTATCGGCGCGGGCCCGCTCGAACTCCACGAAGAGCAGCCACCAGCCGCGATCCTCGACCCAGATGCGGGTGCGCTTGTGGCGGCGCAGACCCAGCGGACGCAGCTCCGTCTGAGCCGCGGCGACGATCATCTGTTCAGGTGTGGGCACCGGGCGACCCTAACCCGCCGGCGGTGTGTTCGCGGTGACGCCGGAACGGTTGTGGGGCAGGGTGTATCCGGCGGGACACCATCGACGATCAAGGAATGCCGTGACGCTTGAAGCCCAGCGGGAGCACATGCTCACCGGCCGGATGTACAACGACCTCACCGATGAGCTGGTGCGGGCGCGGCAACGGACCGTGCTTGCGACCACTGAGTACAACCACAGCTTCGGGCAGGCGCCGGCGACCCGCGAAGCGATCCTGCGGCGGCTGCTCGGTGCGGTGGGTGAGAACTGCTACTTCGAGCCGACGTTCCGGTGCGAGTTCGGCTTCAACATCCGCATCGGCCGCGACTTCTACGCCAACTTCGACTGCGTGATGCTGGACGGTGGAGGCATCACCATCGGGGATCACGTGCTCTTCGGGCCGAAGGTCGGCATCTACACCTCGAACCACGCGATCGACGCGGCCGAGCGGGTGGCCGGCGGGTGTTACGCCAAACCGGTCGTCATCGGCGATCGCGTGTGGGTCGGCGGTGGCGTCACCATCAACCAGGGCGTGACCATCGGCGATGACACGATCATCGGCTCCGGGAGTGTGGTGACCCGGTCGATCCCGGCCGGGGTGGTCGCGGTCGGGAACCCGGCCCGGGTGCTGCGCGAGATCACCGATGCCGACAAGACGGGATACCAGCCCTGATGCACGTCGACCTGGTAGCGGTGATCGTCGAGGAGTACGACCCGGCGATCGAGTTCTTCACCGAGGTGCTCGGTTTCGCGCTGACCGAGGACTCGCCGTCGCTGACCAACGACGGTCGGCCGAAACGCTGGGTGGTGGTCCGCCCGCCGGGTGGCGGGACCGGACTGCTGCTGGCCCGGGCCGACGGCGAGCGGCAGGTGGCGGCGGTCGGCGACCAGATGGCCGGGCGGGTGGGCTTCTTCCTGCGGGTCGACGACTTCGACGCGACCTATCAGCGGATGGTCGCGCACGGCGTGCGTTTCCTGAAGGAGCCGCGAACCGAGTCCTATGGCGAGATCGCCGTCTTCCTGGACATCGCCGGCAACAAGTGGGACCTGCTCGGACCCGCTGCTTGAGCCCGGCGGCCGCGCTGCGGCCTGGAGTGGCACCCGGCTCGCGTCGTAGCCCGGGTACCTGTTCGTAGGGCGTACCACGAAGGGGTTTGAAAAGGGTGACGCCCTGCCTTCCGGAACCGGAAGGCAGGGCGTCGGGATGATCTGGAAGAGATCAGCCGCGGAGCATCTTGCGGAGGACGTACTGCAGGATGCCGCCGTTGCGGTAGTAATCCGCCTCGCCGGGCGTGTCGATGCGGACGACCGCCTCGAACTCGATGCCGGTGTCCGTGGTGACCTTGACCGTGCGCGGCGTGCGGCCCTCGTTGAGCTCGGTGACGCCGGTGAACGAGAAGGTCTCGGTGCCGGTGAGGCCGAGCGACTCGGCGTTCTGGCCCTGCGGGAACTGCAGGGGCAGGACGCCCATGCCGATCAGGTTGGAGCGGTGGATGCGCTCGTAGCTCTCGGCGATGACCGCGCGGACGCCGAGGAGCATGGTGCCCTTGGCGGCCCAGTCACGCGAGGAGCCCGAGCCGTACTCCTTGCCGGCGAGGATGACCAGCGGGATGCCGGCCTCCTGGTAGGCGACGCTCGCGTCGAAGATGGTGGTCTGCTCGCCGGTCAGGTGGTTGACCGTGAAGCCGCCCTCGACATCGTTCAGCAGCTGGTTGCGCAGCCGGATGTTGGCGAAGGTTCCCCGGATCATGACCTCGTGGTTGCCACGGCGCGAGCCGTAGCTGTTGAACTCGGCGCGCGGGACGCCATGCTCGGCGAGGTACTTACCGGCGGGGGAGTCCGGCTTGATCGAGCTGGCCGGGGAGATGTGGTCGGTGGTGACCGAGTCGCCCAGCTTGGCCAGGACGCGGGCACCGGCGATGTCGGTCACCGGCGACGGGTCGGCGGACATGCCCTCGAAGTACGGGGGCTTGCGCACGTAGGTGGAGTCACCTGCCCAGGCGAACGTGTCACCGGTCGGGGTGGGCAGCGACTGCCACTGCTCGTCACCGGCGAAGACGTCCGCGTACGCCGTGCTGAAGCCCTCGGCGCCGATGGCCTGCGCGATGGTGTCGTCGATCTCCTTGGCGGACGGCCAGATCTCGTTGAGGTAGACCGGCTTGCCGTCCGAGCCGGTGCCGAGCGGCTCGGTGGTGATGTCGATGTCCATCGAGCCGGCCAGGGCGTACGCGACGACCAGCGGCGGGGACGCCAGGTAGTTCATCTTGACGTCCGGGTTGATCCGGCCCTCGAAGTTCCGGTTGCCGGAGAGCACGCTGACCGCAGTCAGGTCGGCCTCGTTGATCGCGGCCGAGATCTCCTCGGGCAGCGGGCCGGAGTTGCCGATGCACGTGGTGCAGCCGTAGCCGACCAGGTTGAACCCGATCTTGTCCAGGTACGGCGTGAGGCCGGACCGGTCGTAGTAGTCGGAGACGACCTTGGAGCCCGGGGCGAGGGTGGTCTTGACCCACGGCTTGCGGGTCAGGCCACGCTCGACGGCCTTCTTGGCGAGCAGGGCGGCACCGATCATGACCTGCGGGTTCGACGTGTTCGTGCAGGACGTGATGGCGGCGATCACGACCGCGCCGTGGTCCAGCTCGTACTCGTTGCCGTCCTCGCCCTTGACCAGGGT
Source organism: Actinoplanes aureus (assembly GCF_015704865.1). Taxonomy (GTDB): domain Bacteria; phylum Actinomycetota; class Actinomycetes; order Mycobacteriales; family Micromonosporaceae; genus Actinoplanes; species Actinoplanes aureus. Next base: position 247,170 of record NZ_JADQTO010000008.1, read on the forward strand.
CGGCTTGGACGGGCGGCCGTTCGCGCCGGCGGCGGCGCTGAAGACGTGCGGCTTGTCGGCCGGGTCGTCGACGCCGTTGGCCGGCGAGTCGCTGGCCGGGAAGGACTCGTCGCTGGCTTCGTCCGCGTGGCCCTGCGGCTGCACGTAGTTCTTGAGGGCGTCGCGGAACATCGGCTTGGCGGCGTTCAGCGGGACGCGGTCCTGCGGGCGCTTCGGGCCGGCCAGCGACGGGACGATCGTGGAGAGGTCCAGCTCGAGCTTCTCCGAGTAGTCCGGCTCGGCGTTCGGGTCCAGCCAGAGGCCCTGGCGCTTCGCGTAGGCCTCGACGAGCGCGACCTGCTGCTCGGTGCGACCGGTGAGCTTGAGGTAGTCGATGGTCTGCTCGTCGATCGGGAAGATCGCGACGGTCGAGCCGTACTCCGGCGACATGTTGCCGATGGTGGCCCGGTTCGCCAGCGGCACGGCGCTCACGCCGGGGCCGTAGAACTCGACGAACTTGCTGACCACACCGTGCTTGCGCAGCATCTCGGTGATGGTGAGCACCAGGTCGGTGGCGGTGGTGCCGGCCGGCGCCTCGCCGAACAGCTTGAAGCCGACGACCCGCGGGATCAGCATGCTGACCGGCTGGCCGAGCATGGCGGCCTCGGCCTCGATGCCGCCGACGCCCCAGCCCAGCACGCCCAGGCCGTTGACCATCGTGGTGTGCGAGTCGGTGCCGACAACCGTGTCCGGGTAAGCCTGCCCGTTGCGCTCCATGATCGTCCGAGCCAGGTACTCGATGTTCACCTGGTGCACGATGCCGGTGCCCGGCGGTACGACCTTGAACTCGTTGAACGCGGTCTGGCCCCAGCGCAGGAACTGGTAGCGCTCGCGGTTGCGCTGATACTCCAGGTCCACGTTGCGCTGGAAGGCGTCCGCGCGGCCGAACAGGTCGGCGATGACCGAGTGGTCGATGACCAGCTCGGCGGGAGCCAGCGGGTTGACCTTGGTGGGGTCGCCGCCCAGTTCCTTGACGGCCTCACGCATGGTGGCCAGGTCGACCACGCAGGGAACGCCGGTGAAGTCCTGCATCAGCACCCGTGCCGGGGTGAACTGGATCTCGACGCTGGGGTCGGCGTTCTGGTCCCAGCTGCCGAGCGCGTTGATGTGGTCGGCGGTGATGTTCGCGCCGTCCTCAGTACGCAGCAGGTTCTCCAGGAGGATCTTCAAGGAGTAGGGCAGGCGATCGTGCCCCTTCACCTTGTCGATCGTGAAAATCTCGTAGCTCGCGTCTCCGACGCGCAGCTCGCTCTTCGCACCAAAGGTGTCGAGGCTGGCCACCGTCATCTCCTTCACACCCAGCGACTGGAAGTCAAGTCTTTCGCACCGAAAGGGCGACCTTCGGGTTAGGTATGCCTAACTCTCGGTTCACATCTCTTGGTAAACCGTACGTCCGTCTTGCTAGCCATCGCAAGGCGGGGTCCACCTCCCGATCCTCTCAGTCCGGGCTGGTCGCGCGGGCCGAGGTTTGCGGGCGTCGATCGGTGGGAATGCGCGGCGCCATGACTGCCCCGGCCGAACTCGACCAGCTCGCCGACTTCTTCGGGCGTTACGGCACCGCCCTCACCACGGGCGACGTCGCCACCATCGCCGGCTGTCACACGCTGCCCGGACTCGTCGTCTCCGACTCGTACAGCTTCACGTTCAGCTCGCCCGCGGCGGTGGCCCTGTCGTTCCTGGGCGCGGCGCCCGCGTACCGGGAGCAGCGGATCGTGGCCGCACACGCGAAGGTGCTCGACGTGCTGCCGCTGTCCGCCATGTTGTCCCTGGTGTCGGTCGAGTGGGAGTACCTCGACGACGCGGGCGACGCGGTACCCGGCGAGCACTACCGGTACCTGATCCGGACCGATGCCGACGGGCCGCACATCACCGCGGTCATCACCACCCGCTGAGCCTCTATTCACCAGCCGCGCTGAAAAGGTCACAGGCCGGTGCGACCATGGTCCGGTGACGACGATCGAGATCACTGCGACCGCCCCGCCGCACCACCGGACCAGTCCGCAATGGCTCATCGTGCACTACCACCGCGCCGACGGCGATTACGCCGACTGGGCGCTGCACGCCTGGGGAGACGTCGCGCCCGGGGAGGAGACGACCTATCCCGCGGGCACGCCGTTCGCCGGCGAGGACTCCTACGGCCGCTTCGCCTGGGTGCGGCTCGCTCCGGAGGCGCGCGAGGTGGGGTTCCTCGTGGTGCACCGCTACGGCGCCAAGGACGTCGACCTGGATCGGTGGGTCGATCTGCGGCAGACCTCGGAGATCTGGCTGCGGGCCAACGACCGGCGGGTCGCGCTCGAGCCGCCGGCGCCGGCCCCGGCGCCGGATCCCGGCTTCGCCGTGATCCATTACCGGCGGCCGGACGGTGACTACAGCGGCTGGGGCCTGCACTGCTGGGAGGGCGTCGAGCGCACGGACAAAACCCGTTGGAGTACGCCGAAGCCACCCACCCGCTTCGACGAGTACGGCGCGGTTTTCCAGGTCCCGGTGCGGCCGGACGCCGTGGGCCTGCGCTTCGTCGTGCACCGCGGCGACGACAAGGACCTGCCCGACGACCAGCGTCTCGACCTCACCACCTGCCGTGAGGTGTGGATGCTCGCCGGCGTCGCCGCCCCGGTCCGGCCCGACCTGGGCACGCTCGGTCCCGAGCTGGACCCGGCCCGGTCGCTCGCGGTCTTCCTCGACCGGGGCACCGTCGCGCTGCCCGAGTGGTTCGCGGCCCGGGCGGCCACCTTCACGCTGGTCGCCTCCGCCGACGGCAAACTGCGCCGCGACGGCACCGACCTGACCGGGGAGGACGACGAGCTGGCCCTGGTGCCGCGGCCCGGCGGGCTGTTCCAGGCGCAGAGCCGGCGGTTTCCGCACCTGCGGGCGTACCGGGCTTTCGCCGTGCGGGAGCTGGGCGACGCGGTCCTCGGCGACCTGCTGCGCGGGCAGCTCCTGGTCGCCGGGCGGGACGCCGCCGGCCGGGTGACCGCGCTGACCGGAGTGCAGCTGGCCGGCGTCCTCGACGATCTGTACGCGGAGGCGGCCGACGCCGAGCTCGGCCCGCTCCCGGCCGACGAGGACCGCCCGCAGCTGGCGGTCTGGGCACCGACCGCCCGCCACGTGCGGCTGGAACTGTTCCGGGAGCCCGGCGAGGAGCCCCGCCTGGTGCCGATGGACCGGGACCCGGTGACCGGTGTCTGGTCGGTCACCGCCAAGCGCAAGTGGCTGGGGCGCTACTACCGGTTTCAGGTGGAGGTGTGGCATCCGGCCGCGCAGCGGGTGGTCACCACCAGCGTGACCGATCCGTACTCGGTGTCGCTGGCCACCGATTCCACGCACAGCCAGCTGGTCGACCTCGCCGACCCGGCGCTCTGCCCGCCGGGGTGGGACACCCTGGTCAAGCCGCCCGCGGTGGCCCCGGCCCGGATGCAGATCGCCGAGGTGTCGGTCCGCGACTTCTCCATCTTCGACAGCTCGGTCCCGGCCGCCGAGCGCGGGACCTTCCTGGCGTTCACCCATCCCGGCTCGGACGGGATGCGGCACCTGCGGTCGCTCGCCGATGCCGGGCTCACCCACGTGCACCTGCTGCCGGTCAACGACTTCGCCACCGTGCCGGACCGCCGGGCCGATCAGGCGCAGCCCGCCTGCGACCTGGCGTCCTTCCCGCCGGACTCGCCGGAGCAGCAGCGCGCGGTCATGGCGGTCGCCGACGAGGACGGCTACAACTGGGGCTACGACCCGTGGCACTGGACGACGCCGGAGGGCGCCTACGCCACCGACCCGGCCGGCTCCGCACGGATCCTCCAGATGCGATCGATGGTCGCCGCGCTCAACGCGGCCGGCCTGCGGGTGGTCCTCGACGTGGTCTACAACCACACGATGGGCGACGGACTCGACCGGGACAGCGTCCTGGACCGCATCGTGCCCGGCTATTACCACCGGTTGCTCGCCGACGGCAGCACCGCCGAGTCGACCTGCTGCCCGAACACGGCCACCGAGCACATGATGATGAGCAAGCTGGTGATCGACTCGGTGGTGACCTGGGCCCGGGAGTACCGGATCGACGGCTTCCGGTTCGATCTGATGGGCCACCACCCGCGGGCCAACATCCTGGAGGCCCGGATCGCGCTGGACCGGCTCGGCGAACACGGCCGGGACATCTGCATCTACGGCGAGGGGTGGAACTTCGGCGAGGTGGCGTACGACGCTCGGTTCGCGCAGGCCACCCAGGTCAACATGGCCGGCACCGGGATCGGCACGTTCAACGACCGGCTGCGGGACGCGGCCCGCGGCGGCGGCTCGTTCGGCGACGATCCGGGCGTGCAAGGGTTCGCCACCGGGCTCGGATCGCGGACCCCGCTGTGGCTGCACGACCGGATCAAGGTGGGTCTGACCGGCGCCCTGTCGACGTACCGGTTCGTCACGCACACCGGCGCCGAGCAGAGCGGCGCGCAGATCGACTACAACGGCTCCCCGAGCGGATACGCGCACTCGCCGGGCGAGACGGTGAACTATGTCGACGCGCACGACAACGAGATCCTCTACGACGCGATGGCGTTCAAGCTGCCGATCGGCACCCCGCCGCTGGACCGGGCACGGATGCAGGTGCTGGCGCTCGCCCTCGTCGTACTCAGCCAGGGTGCCGGGTTCGTCGCGCTCGGCAGCGAGCGGCTGCGTTCCAAGTCGCTGGACCGTAACTCGTTCAACTCCGGTGACTGGTTCAACCAGATCCGCTGGGACCCGGCGCTCGGCAACGGTTTCGGCCTGGGCCTGCCACCGTTCGCCGACAACGGCGACAAGTGGGAGTACGCCCGGCCCCTGCTCGCCGAGCCCTCGCTGGTCGCGCCGCCGGACGCGATCACGTTGACCGCGGAGCGGTACCGGGAACTGCTCCGCATCCGCAGTTCGTCGCCGGTCTTCGGCCTGCCCACGACCGAGGAGGTGCAGCGCCGGGTGACGTTCCCGCTCGGTGGCCCGCACGAGACCCCCGGCGTGATCGTCATGTGTCTGGACGGGACCGGCCTGGATCCGCGGTGGCGGTCCATCGTGGTGGTGTTCAACGCCACCGAGGAGGGCACCCGGCAGCGCGTTCCGGAGGCGGATCTGCGCCCGCACCCGGAACTGGTGGAGTCGGCGGACCCGGTGCTGCGCGAGGCCGGTGCCGAGCCGGATCAGGAGGGCGTGTCGGTGCTGGAGGTTCCGGCCCGCTCGGTGGCCGTCTACGTCAGCGATCTCGCTTGACCGGTCCACGAGGTGCGTGCGGCGCTGCGCTACATTGCGCCGCGGGGCTGCCGAGGAGCGGCGGCCGGGGAGCGGAGGTCGTGGTGCGGGTCGAGCGTGCCCTGGGAGCGTTGCTACTGGTGGGGCTGGCCAGCGGCTGCACATCGTCCAATCCGGAGGAGAAGCCCTCGTTCACGGACCCTTCGGTGGCACCGTCGGTGAGGGCGTCCGCGCCGGCCTGGACCGAGCCGGCAGCCTATTCGTACGCGCTGGCCTTCGGGTGTGACGAGAGCGCACCGTTCGGCCGCTACCAGGTGACCGTGTCCGGCGGGGCGGTGACGAAGTCCGAGCGGGTCGGCGGGTCGGCGCTGCCGTCGGCGTCCGCGGCGGTCGACCTGGGACCGGTCACCGGACAGGAGGGCGAGGAGATCGAGGTGCCGACCCTCGGCCAGCTGACCGAGATGGCGCGGACCGCTACCGAGGACGGCGCCGAGGTGAACACCACGTTGGACACGGCCGACGGCCACCCGGTGAAGGTGACCATCAACGTGACCGACACCCCGGACGGCGCGCAGTGCTGGACGATCTCGGACTACCGGACGAGCTAGTCCGGCATGTGACCGAGCAGGTCCAGCAGCATCACCAGGAAGAAGTTCGCGCCGGTGCCGAAGGCCGCGGCGAGCGCGTAGCCGATCGCCAGGTCGGTGGCCTTGGCCGTGATCCTGGCGTCCGGCTCCCAGTCCACCCGGACCACGCCGTCAACGATCTTGAAGTCACCCAGCCGGAAGCCGTCCCGGTGCAGCCGGCTGGTCTCCGGGTCCTTGGGCCGCAGCAGGTACTCCGCGCCATCGTGGATCGCCCGCACCTTGTACGACCCGCGCGTGTACCGCCCCGCGCGGGGCCGCAGGACCGCCGGCACGCCGTCGACCAGCATTGTCAGGTGACGCCGGTCCCGGGTGCCGATCGGCACGTGCTTGCGAGCCGCCGGGTCGCCGATCCTCTCGATCACGACGATCCCGCCGGCCCGGACCAACACCCGGCCGTCGGTCACCTCGACATCGACCGGCGTCTCCTGAAGATCCTCCATGCACGGAGTGTGCCGGAGCGGGGCAACCGGCGTCAGCCGGGCAGGCGCGGCCCGGCCTCACGCTGCGCGGCCAGCCACTTCTCCACCTCGTCGGAGGACCGCGGCAGGCCGGCCGACAGGTTGCGGCAGCCGTCCGCGGTCACCAGAACGTCGTCCTCGATCCGGACGCCGACGCCGCGCAGCTCCGCCGGGACCAGCTCGTCCTCGGCCTGGAAGTACAGGCCCGGCTCGACGGTCAGCACGTAGCCCTCCTGGAGCTGCCCGTCCCGGTAGGTCTCGCTGCGCGCGTTCGCGCAGTCGTGCACGTCGATGCCGAGCATGTGGCCGAACCCGTGCAGCGTCCAGCGCCGGTAGACGGTGCTCTTCTCGCTCATCGCCTCGTCCACGCTGACCGGCAGCAGGCCCAGGTCGTGCAGCCCCTCGGCGAGCGCCCGCATGCAGGTCCGGTGCACGTCCTTGAAGGCCACACCGGGCTTGATGGCGTCCATCCCGGCCTGCTGCGAGGCGTGCACGATGTCGTAGACCTGCCGCTGGAGCGGGGTGAAGGTCCCGGAGACCGGCACCGTACGCGTCACGTCCGCCGTGTAGAGGTTGTGACCCTCCACACCCATGTCCATCAGCAGCAGCTCGCCCGGCGTGGTGACGCCGGTGTTGCGGATCCAGTGCAGGATCGTCGCGTGCGGCCCGGACCCGACGATCGAGCTGTAGCCGACGTCGTTGCCGTCGTGCCGCGCCCGCAGCCCGAAGACGCCCTCGAGGAGCCGCTCCTTCACGCTGCGGTCGGCCGGCAGGACCCGGGCCACGTCCTCGAAACCGGACACCGTGGCGTCGATCGCGGCCTGCAGCTGAGCGATCTCCCACTCGTCCTTGACCAGCTTGAGCTCGGAGACCACCCGGGCCAGCTCACGGTCGCGGGGCTTCTCCCGGTCCGGCTCGTAGGCCAGGACGGCCCGGTCCACGTTGGCGTCCAGGCCGCGCAGCACCCGGGTCCGGCCCGGCGCCGAGTGGGCCAGAACCGGGCCCAGGGCGCCCAGCGACGCCGTCTCCAGGCCCAGCTCGGTCGACTTCTCGGCGAGCGTGTGCGTACGCCCGATCCAGAGCTCACCGTTGCGATCCCGGAAGAACCGGTCGGTCTCCTTCGAGTTGCGCTCCCGGGTGAAGAGCACCGCGTCGTGACCGGAGCCGCTCGGGCGCAGCACCAGCACGCTGTCCGGGTCGCGATCGCCGGTCAGGTAGAAGAAGTCGCTGCCGGGACGGAACGGGTAGTCGGTGTCGTTCGCTCGCACCTTCTCGTTGCCGCTCGGGATGATCAGCGTCTCGCCGGGGAAGGCCTCGGAGAGCGCTGCCCGGCGCTTCGCGTAGTTGGGCACCTCCGGCAGCGGACCGACCACGAGCGGCTCGTCTCGCCAGCCACTGCGCATGAACTGCAGAAACGCCTCCGGGAAGTCGGGGTCGTGCGACTCCGTCTTGGGCTGCTCCGACATGGGGGGTGCCTCCGTTCTCCGCTCGCCTGCGACGTTACAGCCTCCCGCCGGTCTTCTCGTACGCGGAGACGGCCGTCCGGGTCAGGCAGGCCAGCCGGGCGCCGGCCGTACCCGCCTCGCCGGGTTTGGTGTGCGTGCGCTCGGCGTGCAGGACCATCGACCACGGCGGCCGCGAATTGTTGAAGTGCCACCGCTGCACGCTTGTCGCGCGGCCGGTCCCGTCGGCGCCGGCGGTGAAGTCCAGCCAGACCTCGTTGCGCGGGTTGGCGTACCGCGGGTCGACGGAGGGCTGCACCGGGTCGATCTTGTGCTGGTAGTGCGGGCCGGCCTCGGCCGGCTTGTCGGTGCACGGGTTGACGTGCAGATGGGCGCCGTAGGCCCGGCCGGGCACGAGTCCGGTGACCTTGAGACGGACCGTGGTGCCCTTGACGGTCAGCTTGCCGGTGGCGCCCTCCGGGACCGCGGCGGTGTCATAGGTGACCGCCGGGGTGGCCTCGCTCCAGGCCCGGAAGGTGCCGACGGTGACCGGGCCGGGCTGGTACACCGGAGGCGGCGGTGCCGGTGTGCCGGCGGTCAGTGCGGCGAGAAGCAACAGAAGACTATTCATTCCTAAATCTTGACAAATACGTTTATATCGGGTGGGAGATCGGACGACTCCGGTGCATCGAAGGCGGATGGGAGGCTGTAGCCGGAGACACCGGATGGCACGCTGATGCCGGACGAGAGGGGATCGGCATGGGCTACGCGATGGTGATGGGTGAAGCGCTGATCGACCTGCTCGAAGCGGAGCTCGACGGCGAACTGATCTACCGGCAGGCGATCGGCGGCGCACCGCTCAACGTCGCTGTCGGGGTGGCCCGCCTCGGCGGCGAGGTCCAGTACGCCGGCGCCCTCAGCGACGACGTGCTCGGCGACCGGATCGCGGCTTTTCTGCGCGACACCGGGGTCGGGCGGACCGGCGTGAAACGGGTGCCGGTGCCGACCACGCTCGCGGTCACCACGTTCGAGGGCGCCGAGCCGACCTTCACGTTCTACGGCGAGCCGCCCTCGTACGCACTGCTCGGCCCGGACGACCTGGATCTCGCCGCGGTCGGCGGCGCCGCCGTCCTCTACACCGGGTCCATCTGCCTGCTCCGGGAGCCGTTCCGGGCGGCGGCCCGCGCCGCCTGGGCGACGGCCGGCCCGGTACGCGTCTTCGACCCCAACGTGCGGCCCACCCTGCTGCCGGACGCTGCCGCCACCGACGCGCTCCGCGACCTCGTCGAGGAGTTCTTCGCCACCGCCGACCTGGTCAAACTCAGCGCCGCCGACGCGGTGCTGCTCTACGGCGAGCACGACCCGGCCGCTGCGGCGGACCGGATCCGCGGCCTGGGCGCCGGCGCGGTGGTCGTCACCTGCGGCTCGAAGGGCGCGCACGTCGCCTCCGCGGACGGCGCCGCCATGCTGCCGGCACCGTCGGTGGCCGCGATCGACGCCACCGGCGCCGGCGACTCGGTGATGGGCGCCCTCATCCGCCGCCTCCTCGACGACGGCCTGCCCGCCGACCTCGCCGGCTGGCAGCGCCACGTGCGCTTCGCGCTCGCCGTCGCCGGCCTGGTCTGCGAACGCAAGGGCGGCGCCACCGCCATGCCCACCCCGGCTGAACTCACGGCCCGCTGGGGCGCCCTTCTCTGAGCACACCGGTGGTCGAGGCCGGCATTCCGGTCCCGCTCATTCGGGGTACGCGTTTCCGCAGTCCCGCCATTTCGAGATCGCCCCCGGGCTCCCACGCGGCCGGGTGCCCACCCCCGGGCCCCAGCGCGACCGCCGGGCCCGGGCAGGCCGTCGCGCTCAACCCCCGCCAGGGGTCAGTCGCCGAGTGCTCGGGCGATGAACTGCTGCCGGTCCAGCACCACCCGCTCGATCCGGACCTCGGCGACAAGCGTCTCGCCGTCGTGGACGGCGACCTCGAACAGGAGTTTCCGCCCGTCCACCTTGGTCAGCGTGGCCTGCGCGGTGACCCGGCGCCCGACCAGGGTGGGCGCCCGGTGCTCGATCTCGGCTCGGCTGCCGACCGTGGTGACGCCGCCGGGAAGCTGCCGGGCGGTCGCCGCCACGGTCGCGGTTTCGGCCAGGGCCAGCACCCGGGGCGTACCCAGGACCGGCACGTCACCGGAACCGAGGGACTGGGCGGTGTCGGCGTCGGTGACCGTCAACTCGACCCGGGCGCTGAGACCGGGCGCGAACTCCGGAAGCTCCATTGGCAAAGCTTATGACGGCGAAGGCCGCTGCCAGTACGCCTCATCGTCCGGCGCACCCGGCCCGGAGGGCGGGTACCAGCCCGCCGGCGCGATGGCACCCGGCGCGACGGCACCCGGCGGGACGGGGGCCGGGGGCGAGGCGGAGGCGACCGGAACCGGCGGCGGTGTGGCTGGGCCGGTTGCCGGGGGTGCGGTGGTCAGGCCGCGGGCCTGGCGGGCGCGGACGGCCAGCTGCTCGGCCAGTGCCCACGCTTCGGCCAGGTCGCGATCACGGGCAATTCCGGCGCGGCCGCCGGCGGTGTCCGCGTAGACGGTGGCCAGACCGAGCCGGCGTTGCAGCGGGCCCTGCACGACCCGGACGCTCTGCAACCGGGCGTACGGCACCATGCTCAACTCCCGCGTGACCCGGCCCCACCGGCTGACGAAGACGTCCGGCGTGAGCCCGGCACCGTGGAACCGCAGAGCGAACGGGTGCAGCCAGCGGGCCCGGGCCGGCGGCGGGGAGGTGGCGAGGGTGGCCAGGTCGACACCGGGCAGCACGGCCGCGACCAGGGCGCGGGCGGTGCCGATGTCGCCGACCGGCATCAGGCGGTCGGAGCTCTTGTCGTCGCCCGGTTCCGGGCCGGAGTAGCCGGCGATGTCGAGGCGCAGGTTGAGCCAGCGCTTCCGGCGCCAGAGCAGCGGCCAGATGACGCGTACCGTCTGCACGCGGTGCAGCGGCACCACCTGGTTGCGGGTCTCGAGCAGGCCGTAGTGCAGCACCAGCCGCCGGTCCTGGTCGTGTGCGGCCCGGAAGTTCCAGTCCTGCAGGACCCGGCGGATCGGCTGGAGGAGCACACCGGCCATCGCGGTCACCGTGCTGGCGATGCCGATGAACGTCCACGAGCCTTCCATCAGGAACTGGGTGCTCACCCAGGCGATGCCGACCGGCAGGAAGAGCGCCTGCGGCGTCAGCAGCTGGCTGATCAGCAGATCCTGGTTGCGGACCCGGTAGAGCGGGGCCTCGGCGGGTGGCGCGGCGGCGTGCGCCGCCGGGTCCGCGGTGGTCGCGCCGGGATGCGGAGCCGGGGTACGCCCGGACAACGCGAGCAGCCGCTCCCGGAGGATCGCGGCTTCCCGGACCGTGAGGTAGGCCAGCGGCGCCTCGGTCTTGCCGCCGCCGACCACTTCCAGGCGGAGCTCGGCCAGCCCGGTGAGCTGGGCGAGCAGCGGGCGGCGCAGCTCCACCGCCTGGAGCCGGTCGAGCGGGATGGCCCGGTTGCGACGCCACACCAGGCCTTCGGCGATCCGGAGTTCACGGCCGACCACGTGATACCCGGTGTTCCACCAGCCGACCGCCGAGAAGATCACCACGCCGACGGCCAGCACCGCCACCACGATGGCGAAGTGTGCCGCGCCGAGCTGCCCGTAGGTCTGCCAGGAAAGGGCGGCGATGATCACCACGATGCTCTTGGCGCCGTTCAGCAGCGGGCTGAGCGGGTGCAGCCGCTGCCGGCTCTCCAGCCCGGCCGCCGCAGCCGGTGGTGGCTCACCAGGCGCGTCACCGGGTGCGGCGGCCACCGGCAACGGCTGCGGAGATTGCGGAGCACCGGAGTAGGGCTGGCCGGGATGCGGGTGCCCGGCGGGAGCGGCCCATTCGGGCGGCTGGGAACCCGGCGGGGGTGGCGTGGCAGGCGGGTAGCCGGGGCTGCTCACAGGCCCTCGGCCCGGTCCTCGCCGAGGGCGGTCAGCCGGTCCCGCAGGCGGGACGCCTCGTCCGGCGGCAGCCCGGGGATCCGGGCGTCGCTCGCCGCGGCGGCGGTGTGCAGCTGGACGGTGGCCAGCCCGAACGCGCGCTCCAGCGGGCCCGCGGTGACGTCGACGTACTGCATCCGCGCGTACGGAACGATGGACAGGTGGCGGACCAGGAGCCCGTGGCGGACCAGCAGGTCCTTGTCGCGTTCCGCGTACCCCCAGGCACCGACCGCGCGGGCCTCGATCACCGCGCGCCAGACGCCCAGCAGGACCACCGCGGCGATCGCGATCGGCCACCAGGACTGGCCGCCGATCACCCAGCCGACGCTGAGCCCGGCCACCAGGAAGGCGATCCAGGCGCCCAGCCCGATCAGCTCGACGATGATCAGCTTCGGGGAGACGGGGCGCCACGCGACCGTGTCCGGCCACGGTTCGAGGGCATCGACAACGGTACGGGACGGCTCGCTCACATCTGAAGCCTAGGAGATGACGGCATCTCCCGCCGCAGTGAAGGGTTTGACCTCACGCAGGAAACCACGCGCGTCGAGGAAGGAACCGAGCGTCTCGCGGTGATCGACGCAGGCCAGCCAGGTTTTGCGGTACTCCGGGGTGTGCAGTTTCGGATTGTTCCAGAGCAGCTGCCAGGCGGCCGCCGCACGGCAGCCTTTGGCCGAGCACTGGGGCTGGAGCACCGCGGGGGAGAACAGATCCTCGACCATGCCGGAAAGCCTACGGCTGGGAGTTGATGAGCGCCGGGCGGCCACGGGGGAAGCCGCCCGGCGACGAGCCAAATGCTACACGGTTCCCGGGTTCGCGTATCCACCCGGTGACCGTGCCCGATCCGGCGGATCGCGCAGAAAGATCAACACGACCGGCCTATGGCGTGCGGGACGACGGCGGTAACCCCGGGTTGCGACGATGGTGAGGGCACCGGCTCCTAGCAACCTCTCAGCCGTGTGCTGTTGTGTGTCGTGTAAGTCTTGAACGTCGGCATCCGCGCCGGCGCATCACGACCGTTGTGGAGGACGACCGGTGGCGCAGCCGAGCATGCCCGAGACCGAGACCAGTCCCGACGCCGGAGCGCCGGTGCCGCACGCGCAGGACCCGTCACAGCTGGATCGGACGACGTCCGTCCCGCCCGCGCAGGACGCGTCCCAGCTGGAGCGGGCGATGTTCGAGGTGAAGAGGGTCATCGTCGGGCAGGACCGGATGGTCGAGCGGATGTTCATCGCGCTGCTGGCGCGCGGCCACTGCCTGCTCGAGGGCGTGCCCGGCGTGGCCAAGACACTCGCCGTGGAGACCCTGGCCAAGGTGGTCGGCGGCACGTTCTCCCGGGTGCAGTTCACCCCGGACCTGGTTCCGGCGGACATCGTGGGTACCCGGATCTACCGGCAGTCCAGCGAGAATTTCGACGTCGAGCTCGGCCCGGTGTTCGTCAACTTCCTGCTCGCCGACGAGATCAACCGGGCACCGGCCAAGGTGCAGTCGGCGCTGCTCGAGGTGATGGCCGAGCACCAGGTGTCGATCGGCGGCAAGAGCTATGAGGTGCCGGACCCGTTCCTGGTGATGGCCACGCAGAACCCGATCGAGCAGGAGGGCGTCTACCCGCTGCCGGAGGCCCAGCGCGACCGCTTCCTCATGAAGATCCTGGTCGGCTACCCGACCGACAGCGAGGAGCGGGAGATCGTCTACCGGATGGGGGTGAGCGCGCCGGAGCCGAAGCAGGTCTTCACCCCGGAGGACCTGCTCGCCCTGCAGCGCCGCGCCGACCAGGTCTTCGTGCACAACGCGCTCGTCGACTACACGGTCCGGCTGGTGCTCGCCACCCGGGCGCCCGCGCAGCACGGTCTGCCCGACGTCGCCCAGCTGATCCAGTACGGTGCCAGCCCGCGCGCCTCGCTCGGCATCGTCCGGGCCACCCGGGCGCTCGCCCTGCTCCGCGGCCGCGACTACGCCCTGCCGCAGGATCTGACCGACGTGGCGCCGGACATCCTGCGGCACCGGCTGGTGCTCAGCTACGACGCGCTGGCCGACGACATCCCGGCCGACCACATCGTGGCCCGGATCATGCAGACCGTCCCGATGCCGTCGGTCGCCGCCCGGCAGGGCGCCTCGCCGAACGGGCAGCACGGCGCCGCGGTGATCCCGGGCGCGCCGCCGCCCGGTGGTGTGCAGCCGACCAGCGGTGTCCCGGCCGGCGGCTTCGACAACCGCCAGCCCTATCCGCAGGCCGGCGGCTGGCACGGCCAGCCATGACCCGTCGGACCGGGCCGGGCCGCTCCGGCCGCGATCAGGCGCACGAGGCGTCGCCGTGACCACGCCGGGCTCCGCGATGCCCCTGGCCCCGGACGAGTCGGCTCGGGCCGAGGCGGTGCTCGGGCGCCTGCAACTGCTGGTCACCCGTAAGCTGGACGGCCTGTTGCAGGGCGACTACGCGGGTCTGCTGCCCGGGCCGGGCTCCGAGGCGGGGGAGTCGCGGGAGTACCGGCCGGGTGACGACGTGCGCCGGATGGACTGGCCGGTGACCGCGCGTACCACGCAGCCGCATGTGCGCCGGACCGTGGCGGACCGGGAGCTGGAGACGTGGCTGGCGGTCGACCTGTCGGCCAGCCTGGACTTCGGCACGGCACGCTGGCTGAAACGGGATCTGGTGATCGCCGCCTCGACCGCGATCGCGCATCTGACTGTCCGCGGCGGCAATCGGATCGGCGCGGTGGTCGGCACCGGCTCCGGCGTACCGGAGAAGGGTGGAAGCGCGAGTTGGTGGCGCCGCAAGGCGGCGACGGCGCCCGACCCGGTGGCCGGCCCGGTGGTCCGCCTGCCGGCGCGGCCCGGCCGCAAGGAGGCGCAAGGGTTGCTGCGGGCGATCGCCCGCACCCGGATCCGTCCGGGGCGCGCCGACCTGGGCGAGCTCATCGACATGCTGAACCGGCCGCCGCGGCGGCGCGGCGTCGCCGTGGTGATCTCCGACTTCCTGGCGCCGGTGGAGGGCTGGGCCCGTCCGGTGCGCAAACTGGCGGTACGCCACGACGTGCTCGCGATCGAGGTGGTCGACCCGCGCGAGCTGGAACTTCCCGACGTCGGCGTGCTGACCCTGGCCGACCCGGAGACCGGCGCGCTGCACGAGGTGCAGACCTCCGATCCGAGACTGCGACAGCGGTACGCCGAGGCGGCGGGGGAGCAGCGGGCCGCGATCGCCCGGTCGCTGCGTGCCGCCGGCGCGGCTCACCTGCGGTTGCGCACCGACACCGACTGGCTGCTCGACATGGTCCGCTTCGTGGCCGCTCAACGCCACGCCCGTACCCGAGGGACCACACGATGATCCGTTTCCTGGAACCTTGGTGGCTGCTGACGATCCTGCCGGTCCTGGCCATGGCCGGCGTCTACGTCTGGCGGCAGTTCCGCAAGCGTCAGTACGCGATGCGCTTCACCAACGTCGACCTGCTGCGCACCCTGGCGCCGAAGGGCCTGGGCTGGCGCCGGCACATCTCCGCCGCCGCGTTCCTGCTGATGCTGGGTGCGCTGGCGGCCGCGACCGCTCGTCCGTCGGTCGACACCGAGCAGCCCCTCGAACGGGCCACGGTGATGCTGGCCATCGACGTGTCGTTGTCGATGCAGGCCGATGACGTGGCGCCGAGCCGGATCGAGGCGGCGCAGGAGGCGGCGAAGGCGTTCGTCAGCGAGCTGCCGCCCACCTACAACCTGGGCCTGGTGTCGTTCGCGAAGGCGGCGAACGTGCTGGTCGCGCCGACCAAGGACCGGTCCGCGGTGATCGCCGCGATCGACGGGCTGACCCTGGCCGAGGCGACCGCGACCGGTGAGGCGGTCTTCACCTCGCTGGATGCGATCCGTTCGGTGCCGTCGGACGGCGCGGACGGCGCACCGCCGGCCCGGATCGTGCTGCTCTCTGACGGCTACCGCACGTCGGGGCGGTCGATCGAGGACGCGGCGACCGCGGCCTCCGCGGCCAACGTGCCGGTGTCGACGATCGCGTTCGGCACCGACACCGGGGTGGTGGACATCCGCGGCTCGGTGCAGCGGGTGCCGGTGGACCGGCTCTCCTTGCAGGAGCTGGCGGAGCAGACCAAGGGCTTCTTCTACGAGGCCGCCTCGGTCAGCGAGCTGAAGAAGGTGTACGAGGACATGGGCAGCTCGATCGGGCATCGGACCGAGCCGCGCGAGGTGACGCAGTGGTACGCCGCGGTCGGCCTGCTGCTAGGGCTAGTCGGCGCGACGATGAGCCTGCTCTGGACGTCCCGGCTGCCTTAGGGCGTGCGGCGGACGAACACTTCAGGGCGTGTTGTGGGCGAGCACGAACAGCACGACCACCCACGCCGACAGCAGGGTGAAACCGAGGGGCGCGACGAAGTTCTTCATAGTGAGACCGACTTCCGCTGGTGACTGGACTGAACGAGGTCAGGGTCACGTCGCGGCCGGAGAACCCGCGCAGGGCTGAGCCTTGTGGAAGCACGCGCGGGAGAGAGAACGGGTCAGCGATGCTGACGAGTGTCCCGGCCGCGACTAGGAGGATCGCTATCTCGCACAGCGATCACCTCCGCGAAGTCGTCGGGCCTGAGAACCGTCTGGGAGCGTACTCCTTAAGCGGCGCTTAAGAAAATCGGGTCACTCTCCAGCGGCAACAAGTCCGGTTTCGTAGGAGAAGACCACTGCCTGCGCGCGGTCCCGCAGGTTGAGCTTGGTCAGGATCCGGCCGATATGGGTCTTCACGGTCTGCTCGGCCACCACCAGGTCCGCGGCGATCTCCTGGTTGGACCGGCCGCGGGCGATCAGCCGCAGCACGTCGGTCTCGCGGGGGGTGAGCGCGTTGAGCGCCACCGGACGGGGCCGGTCGCGGTGTGGCCGGGCGGCGAACTCGGCGATCAGCCGCCGGGTGACTGACGGCGCCAGCAGGGCCTCGCCGGCCGCCACCACCCGGACCGCGTGCACCAGGTCGGCGGCCGGCGCGTCCTTGAGCAGGAAACCGCTGGCACCGGCCCGCAGCGCCTCGTAGACGTAGTCGTCCAGGTCGAAGGTGGTGAGGATGAGCACCTTGGGCCCGGTGATCCGCCGGGTCGCCTCCAGGCCGTCCATCACCGGCATGCGTACGTCCATCAGCACGACGTCCGGCCGTAGCTCGCGTGCCGCCTCGACGGCCGCCGCCCCGTCCGCCGCGTCGCCGACGACCAGCAGGTCGGGCTGGGCGCCGAGCAGCGCGCCGAACCCCTGCCGCACCATGGCCTGGTCGTCCGCGATCAAGATCTTGATCATTTCGCCTCCGCCTGCCGGGGAATCCGTGCCGTGATCCGGTAGCCGCCGTCGCCGTCCGGGCCCGCGGTCAGTTCACCACCGAGCAGTGTGACCCGCTCGCGCATCCCGACCAGGCCGTGCCCGGTTCGGCCGGTGCGTACCGGGCCGGTCAGCTCGTTGCGGATGTCCAGCTCCAGCTGATCCCGGTCGGCGCGAGCCACCAGCCGCACCGGGCCGCCGGGCGCGTGCCGCGCCGCGTTGGCGAGCGCTTCCTGCACTATCCGGTACGCGGTGAGCCCGACCGCCTCGGGCAGGTCCGTCAGCTCCGGCAGTTCGGTGGTGACCGGGAGGCCGGCCCGCCGCGCGGTGGTGACCAGTCCGGCGATCTCGGCGTACCCCGGTTGTGGCTCTTTCTCGGCCTCGGCCTGCTCGGCCCGCAGCACGCCCAGCAGGCGCCGCATGTCGGTGAGCGCCGCCCGGGCGGCGGTCGCGATCGACGCCAGCTCCTGCTTCGCCTGCTCGGGCAGACCCTCCAGCCGGTACGGAGCGGTCTCCGCCTGCACCGCGATCATCGACATGTGGTGCGCCACCACGTCGTGCATCTCCCGGGCGATCCGGGCCCGCTCCTCCAGCACGGCCCGCCTGGCCTGCTCCAGTTCGGTGATCTCGGTGAGCTCGCGGGCCCGCCGCCGCCGGGAAATGATGTCGCCGAGCGCGGCGACCGCGACGACCAGCATCGCGGCGCCCCAGGCGTTGGCATACGGAGCGAACAGGAAGACCGGGATCAGGCTGAGCACGGTGGCCCAGACCGTGACCATGGACTCGTTGGTCGCCGCCAGCCGGGCGAGGACGAGGAGGAACCCGACGATCAGGACGCTGTTCCACGGCCAGGACTGATGCGGGTCCGCCCCGATCACGCCGGCGAACATCATCAGGAAAGCCAGTCGCCAGGCCATCACCGGCCATCGGTAGGCGACGATCACCGGCAGCACCGAGCCGGCCGCGATGATCCCGGCCACGGCGGTCGGCAAGCTCCAGGTGTCCTCCAGTTGTTCGTTCGCGGCGAACGCCAGTCCGACGAGTGCGGCCAGCAGCACCGGGAGGACGTGCCTGCGCCGGCGGGCCGGTGGCCTCGGTGTTTCCCTCTTTAACGTTAGGTAAGTCAGCGGCCCCATCACTCCGCCGTGCGACTCAGGGCCGATAGTCTCCATTCCGAGCAGGTTACGGCGCGTGTGTGCGGCTGTCGTGACCCTGCGGTGCCACCCGGCACCCCCTACCTGGGTACGACCTGACGAAGGAGTGCGTTGTGGCTCGCACCGTTCTGGTGACCGGCGGAAATCGCGGAATCGGCCTGGCCATCGCCCAGGCGTTCGTGAAGCAGGGTGACCGGGTCGCCGTGACCCACCGCGGCACCGGCGCCCCGGAGGGCATGTTCGGTGTGCAGTGCGACATCACCGACTCGTCCGCCGTCGACGCCGCCTTCACGTTCGTGGAGAACGAGCTGGGGCCGGTGGAGGTGCTGGTCGCCAACGCCGGGATCACCGACGACACGCTGCTGATGCGGATGAGCGAGGAGCAGTTCGAGCGGGTCCTCGACACCAACCTGACCGGCGCCTTCCGGTGCGCGAAGCGGGCCAGCGCGAAGATGCTGCGCGCCCGCTGGGGCCGGATGATCTTCATTTCCTCGGTCGTCGGCCTGTACGGCGGTCCCGGCCAGGTGAACTATGCGGCGAGCAAGGCCGGCCTGGTCGGCATGGCCCGTAGCATCACTCGTGAGCTGGGCACCCGCAACATCACCGCGAACGTCGTGGCACCGGGGTTCATCGAGACCGAGATGACCGCCGTCTTGCCCGAGTCGCGGAAGGCCGAGATCATCAAGGCTGTCCCGGCCGGTCGCCTCGCCTCCGCCGACGAGGTCGCGGCGGCGGTGACCTTCCTGGCTAGCGACAGCGCGGCGTACATCTCGGGCGCCGTGATTCCCGTCGACGGTGGCCTTGGTATGGGCCACTGAAGTTTCCGAGAATTACGGTTTCAAATAAGCACCTCAGGAGAGAGACCTTGTCTGGATTGCTGGCCGGTAAACGGCTGCTCGTCACCGGGGTGATCACCGACGCCTCGATCGCGTTCTCGGTGGCGAAACTGGCGCAGGAGAACGGCGCCAAGGTGGTGCTCACCGGGTTCGGCCGGCTCTCGCTGGTCGAGCGGATCGCCAAGCGGCTTCCCGAGCCGGCACCCGTCATCGAACTGGACGTCACCAATCAGGAACACCTGGACAGCCTCGCCGACCGGGTCCGCGAGCACGTCGACGGACTGGACGGCGTTGTCCACTCCATCGGCTTCGCTCCGCAGGGCGCCCTGGGCGGCGCGTTCCTGGAGACGTCCTGGGAGGACGTGGCCCAGGCGTTGCAGGTGTCGACGTACTCGTACAAGTCGCTGGCGACCGCGTGCCTGCCGCTGATGCAGGCCGGCGGCTCGATCGTCGGGATGACGTTCGACGCGACCAAGGCGTACCCGCTCTACGACTGGATGGGCGTGGCGAAGGCCGGGCTCGAGTCGGCGTCCCGCTACCTCGCCATGCACCTGGGCAAGCAGGGCATCCGCAGCAACATGGTCTCGGCCGGCCCGCTGCGCACCATGGCCGCCAAGTCGATCCCCGGCTTCAGCGACTTCGAGGACGCCTGGACCCAGCGGGCGCCGCTCGGCTGGAACCTGACCGACCCGGAGCCGACCGCCCGCGCGGTCTGCGCCCTGCTGTCGGACTGGTTCCCGGCCACCACGGGTGAGATGGTGCACGTCGACGGGGGTTACCACGCGCTTGCCGCGTGACCCGGTGGCAGGATGGTCGGGTGGTTTACGACGCGTTCGTCCTGCTCTCCTTCGGTGGACCCGAGAAACCCGATGACGTGATGCCGTTCCTGCGCAACGTGGTGCGCGGGCGCGGCGTTCCGGACGAGCGCCTCGCCGAGGTGTACGAGCACTACATGCACTTCGGCGGGGTCTCCCCGATCAACCAGCAATGCCGGGATCTGCTGGCCGCGCTCGACGCCGAGTTCGCGGCGCACGACGTGCGGCTGCCCACCTACTGGGGCAACCGCAACTGGCTCCCGATGCTCGCCGACACCGTCGCGCGGATGCGTGACGACGGCGTCGAGAACGCGCTCGGTTTCGCGACCAGCGCGTACGGCGGGTACTCGTCGTGCAAGCAGTACTGGGAGGACATTGCCGCGGCCCGCAAGCACGTCGGGCCCGGCGCGCCGCGGATCGCCAAGCTGCGGCAGTTCCACGACCACCCCGGCTTCGTCGAGCCGCACGCGCACGCCGTGAGCGAGGCGCTGGCGACCCTGGACCCGGGCCGGCGGGCCACCACCCGGCTGGTCTTCACCGCGCACTCCATCCCGGTCAGCATGGCGAACACCGCGGGCCCGGACGGCGGCCGGTACACCTCTCAGCTGGAGGAGACCGCCCGGCTGGTGCACGCCATGGCCGCGATGGACGTCGGCTACGACCTGGTCTGGCAGAGCCGGTCCGGCCCGCCGCAGATCCCGTGGCTGGAGCCGGACATCAACGACCACCTGGAAGCCCTCGCCGAGAAGGGCGTCACCGACGTGGTGGTCAGCCCGATCGGTTTCGTCTCCGACCACCTCGAGGTGCTCTGGGACCTGGACAACGAGGCGAAGGACACCGCCGCCCGCCTTGGCCTCGGGTACGCCCGCGCGGCGACCCCCGGCGTACACCCGAAGTTCGTCGCAATGGTGCGGGAACTCGTGCAGGAACGTACCGATGATCACCAGCGCGCCGCCCTCGGTACGCTGCCGACCTGGGACGTCTGCCCCGCGGACTGCTGCCCATCACCCGCGCGACGAGGAGCACCCTGATGAAGGAGCGCAAGGCGATCGAGAGCTGGCTCACCGACATGGACGGAGTTCTCGTCCACGAGGGTGAGCCGGTGCCGGGCGCGCCCGAGTTCGTCAACCGGATGAAGTCGTCCGGTAAGCCCTTCCTGATCCTCACCAACAACTCCATCTACACCCCCCGCGACCTGCAGGCCCGGCTCTACCGGATGGGTTTCGACGTCGACGAGCAGTCGATTTGGACGGCCGCGCTGGCCACCGCCCAGTTCCTGGCCGACCAGCGGCCCGGCGGTACGGCGTATGTCATCGGTGAGGCCGGTCTGACGACCGCTATGCACGCCGCCGGTTACGTGCTGACCGAGTTCGACCCGGACTACGTGGTGCTCGGCGAGACCCGCACCTACAGCTTCGAGGCGATCACCAAGGCGATCCGCCTGATCAGCGCCGGGTCCCGCTTCATCTGCACCAACCCGGACGCCACCGGCCCGTCCAACGAGGGCCTGCTCCCGGCGGCCGGCTCGGTCGCCGCGATGGTCTCCAAGGCGACCGGCGTGAAGCCGTACTTCGTCGGCAAGCCGAACCCGATGATGATGCGCTCGGCGCTCAACGCGATCGGCGCGCACAGCGAGACCACCGCGATGATCGGCGACCGGATGGACACCGACGTGCTCTGCGGGCTGGAGGCCGGGCTGGAGACCATCCTGGTGCTCACCGGGATCAGCAGCCGGATGGAGAGCGAGACGTACCCGTACCGGCCGTCGCGCATCGTCAACTCGGTCGCCGACCTGATCGATGAGATCTGAATCCATGCCGGTGGTGGTGGCCGCGGCCTGGGTCTGCGTCCGTGACCGGCGGGTCCTGGTGGTCCGGCCGAACGGCTCGGACGCCTTCTACCTGCCGGGCGGCAAGCCGGAGGCTGGGGAGAGCCACGCCGAGGCCGCGGCCCGGGAGGTGCGCGAGGAGGTCGGCATCCCGGTCGACCCGGCCACCCTGCGGCTGTTCACCACGATCGAGGCGCCCGCGCACAACCGGCCACCGGGCACCCGGGTGCGCCTGATCTGCTTCGTCGGCCCGGCCGACGGAGAGCCGGCGGCCGCCGCCGAGATAACCGAGCTGGCCTGGTTCTCGTCCGCCGAGGCCCACCGCTGCGCCCCCGCCATCCAGCGCCTCCTCACCGAGCTCGTTGACGCCGGCCTGATCGACTGACGGTCAGTCGGCCCGAACCAGACGGGCGTCGGTGAGGATCACGGGGACATCCCGGGCTGATCAAAGACCCCGAGCCGCCTCGGTGAACCAGCGGGTGGCGATCGCGGTGTGGATGCTGAAGCCCAGCTCCGTGGGGCCGTAGAGGATCTCGCGGCCCATTGCCTCCTGGTTCGCCGGGAGCGGCGGCAGCGCGGCCGCGCCGGCCAGCGGCGGGAGGAGGGCGAAGACGAGCAGGGTGCCGTCCGGGGCGCTGATCGTGGCGTAGTGGCGTGCCTTCGCCGGGTCGGCCACCAGGCCGGTCTCCTCGAAGAGCTCGCGGACCGCTGCGGCCTGCCAGGTCTCGCCGACGTCGATGAAACCGCCCGGCAGGGCGAGCCGGCCGATGGCCGGTGGGATGCCGCGGCGTACCGCCAGCAGGCCGCTGCCGACCGGCTGGACGGCGACCGCGACCGGGCTCGGATTGAGGTAGCTGGTCTCGCCGCACGCCGCGCATCGGCGCGGCCACGGCTGGCCGGCGGGAAACCGCGCACCGCAGTACGTGCAGTGCGCGTACCGATCCTGCTTCACGGATGCAGCGGTGCGTTACATGCCGCGACCAGCGCCTGGCGGCAGGCGGCGGTCAGCGGGCGCAGGGCCGCGTCCCGGGCCTGCGCCTCGTAGCCGTTGACCGCGCCGCCCGGTGCACTGCTGCCGGCCAATGCCAGCACCTGGTCGAGCACGGTGGCCCGGGCGAAGAGTCGCCGTGAGCGTGGGTCGAAGCCGGGCGGCAGGGTGGCGGTGCTCTCCGGCCGGCGCAGGGCGGCCAGCGCGCCGGCCAGCTCCGGTTTCCACTGGGCGACGTCCAGCTTGGTCAGCTGGGTGGTGGCCTCGGCGAGCGCGGTGGTCAGCTCGGCCTCCGCCTCGGCGGCGCCCATCTGGAAGACCGGCCGGTGCTCGGGTGCCGGGAACACCCGCCAGAGCACGGTCTCGAACTCCATCCCGGATCCGGACGTGTGCCGCCGGACCTCGGGCACGACCCCGAACTCGGGCGTCATGACCGCCTCGCCGGCGAGCAGCGCGGCACCGGTCAGATCGCCGGGACCGGGCAGGCCGCGGGGGTCGCCGGGGGCCGGAAGCA
Organism: Actinoplanes aureus; assembly: GCF_015704865.1. Taxonomy (GTDB): domain Bacteria; phylum Actinomycetota; class Actinomycetes; order Mycobacteriales; family Micromonosporaceae; genus Actinoplanes; species Actinoplanes aureus. The sequence continues at coordinate 270,380 of NZ_JADQTO010000008.1, forward strand.
CGAGCCGGATCTGATCGGGATGCAGCTTCGCGAAGGTCGGCAGGCCCTGGGGGAGAGGTACGTCGGTCCAGGTGCCGGGGGCATCGGCGACGAGGTGCTCCTCGTCGGCGGCGATCTCGTCGGCCAGCTCGTCGAAGGGCACGAGCCCGGCGCGCCAGGCTCGCACCCAGGCCACGAACCGGGTGGACCGACGGGCGGTCCGGGTGGCCGCCTCAGCTGCGGGTGACATGCGGCCTAGGGTACGTGCCGGTGCGGAAGGTTGTCTCGGCTCGGAGCGTCACCGGCGGTGTGTTCGTGGTCGCGGGTTACCGTGCGATCCATGTATGGGGAGGATGTGCTCGCGGGGAACTGGCGTCGCCGCAAGGTCATACCGGAGGTGGACGCCGAGGCTGGGCTGGTGGTGGAGGACGCCGGTTCGGGTTTCTGCGGCGCGGTCGTCGGCTTCGAGCTGGGCGCCGTGGTGCTGGAGGACCGGCACGGCAAACGCCGTAATTTCCCGCTGGAGCCGGCCGCGTTCCTGCTCGACGGCAAGACGGTCACCCTGCGCCGCCCGGCTCCGAAAGCGACGCCCGCGCAGCGCCGGATCACCGCCTCCGGGTCGATCGCGGTCGACCGGGTGCAGGCGCAGGTCGCCAAGGCCAGCCGGATCTGGGTGGAGGGCATCCACGACGCCGCCCTGGTGGAGCGGATCTGGGGTGACGACCTGCGGGTCGAGGGCGTGGTCGTGGAACCGCTGGACGGCATCGACGACCTGGCGGCCGCGGTCGCCGAGTTCCGGCCCGGTCCGCGGCGGCGGCTCGGTGTGCTCGTCGACCATCTGGTGCCGGGCTCCAAGGAGAGCCGCATCGTGGCCGCGGTGACCGATCCGAACGTGCTGGTCACCGGGCATCCGTATGTGGACGTCTGGCAGGCGGTGAAGCCGGAACGGGTGGGCCTGCGCGCGTGGCCGGTCATTCCGCCGGGGCGGCCGTGGAAGGAGGGCGTCTGCGCCGCGGCCGGCGTCCGCGAGCCGGCCGACATGTGGCGCCGCATCCTGGCCTCGGTCCGCACCTACAAGGACGTCGAGACCCCCTTGATCAACTCGATGGAACGCTTGATCGACTTCGTCACGGTCCTGGACGACTGAGGACGCGGCCGATGCGGGCGGCGGCCTCGATGAGGCGGTCCGGGGACTCCGCGGCATATCCCAGGACCAGGCCCGGCGGTCCCGGCCGCTGGCGGTGCCAGCTGAGTGGATGCACCTGTACGCCGCAAGCCGCGACCCGTTCGGCCAGGACGGTGTCGTCGCCGTCCCCGGGCAGCAGGGCCACCAGGTGCAGCCCGGCCGCCACCCCGGTCACCCGGGCCCGCGGCAGGTGGGTGCGCAGCCCGGTCAGGAGCGCGTCCCGCCGCCGCCGCTGGCGGGTCCGCACCGCCCGCAGGTGCCGCTCGTAGTCGCCGGAGGCGATCAGCTCCGCCAGCACCAGCTGTGGCAGCGCCGAATTGCCGAGGTCGCTGGCGTGTTTCGCGGCGAGCAGCTCGGTCTGCATCCGGCGCGGCGCGATCAGCCAGCCCACCCGCATGCCGGGCGCCAGCGATTTCGAGACGCTGCCGAGGTACGCGACGCGCTCCGGCGCCGAACCCTGGAGGGCCGCCACCGGCGCCCGGTCGTAGCGGTGCTCCGCGTCGTAGTCGTCCTCGATCACCAGCCGGGTCTCCGCCCAGCTCAACAGCGCTCGGCGGCGTTCCGGGCCGAGCACCACCCCGGTCGGGAACTGGTGCGCCGGGGTGAGCACGGCCGCGTCCAGACCGGTCGCGATCAGGTCGTCCACCCGCATGCCGTCCCCGTCGACCGGCACGCCCACCGGCCGCAGGCCCCAGAACGCCATCTGATCCCAGGCGCCGCGTGACCCCGGGTCCTCCACCGCGACGGCGTTCCTGCCCTCGCCGCGCAGCACGTGCGCGAGCAGGGCCAGACCCTGCGCCACCCCGCCGCAGATCACCACGTCGTCGGCCTCGGCCCGTACCCCGCGGGTACGCGCCAGCCAGCCCACCAGTTCCGACCGCAACCGTGGCGTGCCGCCCGGGTCGCCGTATCCGAGGTCGGCGCCGGTGACCCGGTCCAGCACCGCCCGTTCGGCCCGCAACCAGGCGGTACGCGGAAACGCCGACAGGTCGGGCACACCCGGCGACAGGTCCAGGTCGATGCCGTCCGGCGCGGAGATCGGCAGCCGCAGTTCGGCCAGCGTGCGCCGCCGGTCACCGGCCGGTCGTGACTCGGCGGCCGCCGGCCCGTGCCCGGTGACCACCGTCCCGGACCCGGTACGCGCACCGGCCAGTCCTTCGTCGACCAGCCGCTCGTAGGCCTGCACCACCACGCCCCGGGAGATGCCGAGTTCGCCGGCGAGCAGCCGGGTGGCGGGCAGCCGGTCGCCGGGTTGTAGCCGCCCGGTGACGACCGCGGCGCGCAGTCCGTCGGCCAGCCAGTCGGTCAGCCCTTTGCCGGGCGCGGTCTCCGGGCGCAGCTGAAGAAAGTCCGAGCCGGAAATTGGTCCACCTCCCCAGGCCTCGATTGGTCCTCGAAACGGACCATACTCGCGACGAGCATCAAGGTGTGAAAGCTCTCCCGATCCTCGCCGGCGCCATCGGCATGGCCTTCGTGGGCGGCAGTGCCGCCGTCTCGGGCCGTCTCGCCGACGCGCCGTACCTCACCGTCCAAAGCCTCCGGTACGCCGTGGCGTGCCTCCTGCTGATCGGCTGGGCCCGGTTGACCCGGGCCAAGCTGCACCGGCCGCGCGGCAGCGAGTGGCTCTGGCTGCTCGGCGTCACGGTCACCGGCCTGCTCTTCTTCAACGTCGCCCTGGTGCTCGGATCGGAGCACGCCGAACCCGCGGTCTTCGGTGTGGCCGTGGCCTGCGTGCCGATCCTGCTCGCGGTCGGTGGCCCACTCCTGGAGGGCCGGAGCCCGGCGTCCCGGGTGACCGCGGCCGCGGTCGTGGTGACCGCCGGTGCCGCCCTGGTGCAGGGAGTAGGCCGCGCCGACGGGATCGGACTGTTCTGGGCCGCCGTGACGTTCGCCTGCGAGGCGGCGTTCACCCTGCTCGCGCTCCCGCTGCTGGGCCGGCACGGTCCGCTGGGCGTGTCGGTGCACACCACCGCGCTGGCCACCGTCCTGTTCGGCGTGGTGGGTGTGGTCGCCGAAGGACCGTCCGCGGTTACCCGTCTGCGCGCCGACGACCTGCTCGCCGGTGCCTATCTGGCGGTGCTGCTGACCGCGGTCGCGTTCCTGCTCTGGTACACCTGCGTCGCCCGCCTCGGCGCGGGCCGGGCCGGGCTGCTCACCGGGGTGGCGCCGATCGCCGCCGCGCTGACCGGCATGGCCCTCGGCGGACCGTCCCCGCGCCCGCTGGTCTGGCTCGGAATCGCCACCGTCGCCGCCGGCCTGGCCCTCGGCCTCACCGCCCGCCCGCCCCGCCCCACCCACCCCCAGCCCAACGTGGGCGCTGCCTCCGAGCCTGCGATGCAGCACTGACGTTGGGCCAGAGGCGGGGCGGGAACGCGTACGTCTCAGGCCAGGTGGGATGGCTCGCGGCGGTAGATGAAGGTCGCGATGTCCAAATGATCCACCTTGCCGTCCGGATCGCGGCCGAGCAGAAGGATCTCGCCCTCGTTGTTGCCCTCGAGGCCGCGCCAGCGGTCCGGGGCCTCGCGGGCGAAGCGGGTGCGATGCTGGGGCCCGGTCATCAGCAGGGCGTCACCCTCGGCGCTGATCTCGTATTCGCGGCCCATCCGCCACCAGCGGCCGCACACCTCGGCGGCCTCGCCCTGCGGCGGCACGGGCGGACGCCAGGCCGGGATGGTCGACGGTTCGCCGTCCAGCACGGTGGTCAGCGTGGCCAGGCTGACCTCCTTGATGCTGGTCCCGGTGAGGCCGTAGGCGTTGGCGAAGACGATGACGCCGATCCGGCTGCGGCGGTGGACCGCCAGATGCGCGACGTAGCCCGGCATCGAGCCGCCGTGGCCGACGTAGACGCGTTCGCCGACCCGGTAGAGCTGGGGGCCCAGGCCGTGTCCGGCGGTCCACGACTCGAGATCGCTGATCACCACCGGGGCGCACATCTCGTCGACGGTCTCCCGGGCCAGCACGGCCGGAGCCGGGTCGGCGAGGAAACCGGCCCACTTCGCCATGTCGGTGACGGTTGACCAGAGCTGCCCGGCCGGGGCCATGGCACCGGTGTCCGGGCGGGGTTCCTCGTGCAGGGCGCCACCCAGGGCGTGCACCACGTAGCCGCGGGCGAACGGCTCGACCGGTGCGTAGGTGGTGCGCTTCATGCCGAGCGGATCCAGGACGCGCTTGCCGGCCAACTCCGCCCAGCTCTGCCCGGTCACCCGTTCCAGCACCGCGCCGAGCAGCCCGTATGCCAGATTGGAGTAGCGGTAGCGGCGGTACGGCGGGCCGGCCAGCTTCTCGTAGGTCAACTCGGCGAGCAGCTTGCCGGCGTCACCGCCGGCGTTGCGCTCCCACCACGGCCCGTCCGGCTCGCGCTGAAGGCCGGAGACGTGCCCGAGCAACTGGCGCAGGGTCACCCCACCGATCGGAGTACCTGGCAGATGCCGGTAGAGCAGGTCGTCGAGGGCGAAGAAGCCCTCGTCACGCAGTTGCATCACCAGCGTCGCGGTGATCGTCTTGGTGATCGAGCCGAGCCGGTACTGGGTCTTCGGGTCCGGCCGGGGTTGCTCTCCGGCGCCCGCGAAGTGCAGCACCGCACGGTCACGGACCACCGCGCACGCGAGCGAGGGCACCCGGCCGGTGGACTGTGCCCGGGCGATCATCTCATCGATCCGGCGGCCGGTCTCCGGAAGCAGCGACACGGTGGGTCCCTCCTGTGGCGAACTCGTGGGTCTAACTGTTCGACGTCGATTCGGGTACGCCGCATTCTGGCGTCGCTGAACGTGCGCGGACGTGCCACGATCGTGGATGTGGACGCCTTACTCTGGATCATCCTCGCGATCGCCCTGGTGATCGCCGAGGCCTTCACCGCGACGATTCTCATCGTCTTCTTCGCCGCCGGCGCCGCCGGTGCGGCGATCGCCGCCGGGCTCGGCGCCTCGGTGTTGGTTCAGGTCATCGTGTTCGCGCTGGTCTCCGGTGTGTCGGTGGCAGCGGTCCGCCCGATCGTCATGCGGCACGCGCGATCCGCCCTGGAGTCGGGCGAGACACCGTTCGGGATCGAGGCGATCGAGGGGTCGCGCGGCACGGTCGTGGACGAGGTCGGTGCCGACCACGGCATGATCAAACTTGACGGAGAGCTGTGGCAGGCACGGGCGTACGACGGCAATGAGACGTTCCTCCCCGGTGAGCATGTTCGGGTCGTCAAGGTCCGTGGCGCCACGGTCCTGGTCTGGCACGACGACCTTCCCGACGTCTAGGTAGTACCCGTCACGAGCAACTGAGAGGCGTCATGGAAGTCATCATCCTGGTCCTCGTCATAGCCATCGCGGTCTTCGCGGTGACCACCCTGGTGCGCTCCGTCCGGATCGTCCCGCAGCAGCGGATGGACGTCGTGGAGCGGCTGGGCAAGTACAAGCGCACCCTGTCGCCGGGGCTCAACCTGCTGGTCCCGTTCGTCGACGCGGTGCGTACCAAGGTCGACATGCGGGAGCAGGTGGTCTCGTTCCCCCCGCAGCCCGTGATCACCTCGGACAACCTGGTCGTCTCGATCGACACCGTGCTCTACTTCAAGGTGGTCGACCCGGTCCGGGCCACCTACGAGATCTCCCATTTCCTTCAGGCGATAGAGCAACTGACCGTCACCACCCTGCGTAACGTGATCGGCTCGCTCGACCTGGAGCGTGCGCTGACCAGCCGCGATCAGATCAACAAGCACCTGTCCAGCGTGCTGGACGAGACCACCGGCCGGTGGGGCATCAAGGTCACCAGGGTCGAGCTCAAGGCCATCGAGCCGCCGCCCAGCATCCGCGACTCGATGGAGAAGCAGATGCGCGCCGAGCGGGAGCGCCGCGCCACCATCCTCAACGCCGAGGGCCACAAGCAGGCCGCGATCCTCACCGCCGAGGGTGAGAAGCAGGCCGCGGTGCTGCGCGCCGACGGTGACCGGCAGTCCCGCATCCTGCAGGCGGAGGGCCAGGCCAAGGCGATCCGGACCGTCTTCGACGCGATCCACCAGGCCAACCCGTCGCAGAAGGTGCTGGCGTACCAGTACCTCCAGTCCCTGCCGCAGATCGCCAACGGCTCGGCGAACAAGGTGTGGATCGTGCCGACCGAGCTGACCAAGGCCCTCGAGGGCCTCGGCGGCGCGCTCGGTGGTCTGGCGAGCATGGCCGGTGACCTGCCCACATCGTCCATCGACTCGGGCGCCGTCGAGCGTGAGGCCCAGGCGGCCGCCGAAGCCGCCGAGGCCGAGGCGCGGCGGGTGGGCGCAGAGGTACGCGCGGCCGAGGCCGAGGTGAGCGGCCAGGACGACCCCGCCGCGCTCCCGGCGGCCGGGCGGGCCACCGTTATCCCGCCGGCGTCCGCGCTGGGCAGCGCCGACTACCACGAGACGAACCGCATCGAGAAAGCCTGACCTTTCCGGCAGGGCCGGTCCCATATCGGGGCTGGCCCTGCCGGTTTTGTGGTATCCGCCACATGCATCGCGGATGTTTGGCATGCTCCGATTTACCGGCCCTGCGAGCCTTGTCGACCCGGTGATCGAGGAGCCATGAGCATCAGCCCGCGTCAGACGGCCAGCGGTCGCCCGCTTCGGATAGCTCCGGCCTGGGTCGGCGCCGCGACGCCGGCCGCCGGCATGGACCACCTTCCGGTACGCGACGCCGTCTGGATCTGGTCGGTCCGCCGGTACGCGCGCCTGGCCCTGTGGGCGCTCCCGGTCGCCGCCGTGCTGTACGGCTGGGTCACCCTCGGCGTCGACAGCCCGCCCGGCCCGCTCGCCGTCGGGCTGGTCGCCGGCTGGCTCGCCACCATCTCGCTGATCGCCCTGGCCGGTCTGCTGGCTGGCTCGCGTACCCGCCGGTGCGCCCTGGGCGGCCTGCTCGTCGCGCTGGCCGGCGCCACCCTGCTGCTGCCGCTCGCGGCCCTGCCGGAGGACGCCGTGGTGGAGAGTGCCCCGCTGGTCGCGGGTCGCATCCCGGCGTTCCTCGGCACCGCCGGCCTGATCACGAGCATCGGTCTGCTGATGCTGGGCTGGGCGGTGTTCCGCTCCAAGCTGGTCAACCCGGCCGACGGGGTGCTGTTGATGCTCGCCGCGGTGACGATCGGCTCGGGCACCTCGGTCGCCCCACCGGTGCCCACCGTCGGAGCCCTGCTGCTGCTCGCCGCCGGGATGGGCCTCGCCTGGACCGGCGGGCGGCTGATGCCGAGCTCCTGAGCCGGTCGCGGATAATGCCAGCATGGCTAGGGTGATCGCGGACATCTCGATCTCGCTGGACGGGTTCGTCACCGGACCCGATCCCAATCCGGAGCACGGCCTCGGCCGCGGCGGCGAAGGTTTGCACACCTGGGCGTTGCACCCGGACTCGGTCGACGCCGACGTGCTCGACGAGGCGGTCGCCGCCACCGGTGCGGTCGTCATGGGCCGCCGGCTCTTCGACGTCGTCGACGGCCCGAACGGATGGAACGACGACCTGGGCTACGGCGCGGGACGCAACGCCGAGCCGCCGGTGCTGGTCGTCACGCGTACGCCGCCGGATCGGGTCCGGCTGGCCGACCGGTTCACCTTCGTCATCGACGGCCTGGCCAGCGCCATCGCCAAGGCCTCCGCGGTGGCCGGCGACCGGGACGTGGTGATCATGGGCGGCGCCGAGACCGTGCGCAGTGCGCTCGCCGCCGGGCTCGCCCACGAGCTGCGCCTGCACCTCGCCCCGGTCCTGCTCGGCGGCGGCACGCCGCTGTTCACCGGCCTGCCGCCGCGGCCGCTGCGCCAGATCCACGCCCGCCCGTCCGGGCAGGCCACCCACCTCACGTATCGGATCGACTGACCCCCGTGCCCGACGTTCACCTGATCACCGACCCTGACGACGAGCGGCTCGGCGACTATCGTGCGCTGACCGATCTCGAGCTGCGAACCAGATGGGAGCCGCCGAACGGCCTCTGAGCCCGCCGATGCCGTTCCTGTTCCAGCGGCGCTTCGCACCGAGGCCGGCCACTCACTCGCAGCTACATCCGGGAGTGCCTCGTCGCCATGTCAGATACCGCGCAGATCGTCGCAGGCGAACAGCCTCTGCAGTGGCGGCCCCACGACTTCCGGAGGATCTTCGTCACCGACGCCATCCGCTCCGGACTGCCCCACACATCGCGGCCAAGGTCCGCGGCCACTCCACGGTGGACACCACGATGGGGTATGCCGCGATCTACTCCGAGGACGTGATCACCCACCACCGGGCCTTCATCGCCCGCCGCCGCGCCGAGCGCCCAGCGAGGAATACCGCGAGCTCACCGCCGCAGAATGGGACCAGTTCCACGCCCACTTCGAGCTGCGGAAGGTCGCGCTTGGAATCTGCGGACGCGACCACGGAACGCCTTGCCAGCACGAAAACGCGTGTGTCAGATGCCCACTCCTTCGGGTCGGCGCGACGGCACGCCAGGGCCTCCCGGCCCACCTGAGTCGGGCGGCCACGAACTATCCGGTCGATCCGCCGGCTGGTGCTGCGCCTGGCCCGCGAGAACAACACGTGGGGGTACCGCAGAATCCACGGCGAACTCCTCGTCCTCGGTATCAAGATCACCGCCTCGACCGTATGGGAAATCCTCTACGAGGCCGGAATCGCCCCGGCACCCCAGCGCACCAACGACACCTGGGCGACGTTCCTACGCGCCCAAGCCCACGCGATCCTTGCCGCCGACTTCTTCGAGACGACGACGGTGACCGGTGCCCGGCTGCACGTCCTAGCGGTCATCGAACACGCGACCCCGCCGGGTACGCGTCCTCGGCGTTACCACCCACCCGAACTCGGCATGGGTTGCCCAGATAGCCCGGAACCCGCTCATGGACCTCGACGATGCCGGCTGCCGGATGAAGTACCTGATCCGAGACCGAGACGGCAAGTACCCGGCGCTGTTCGACACGATCCTCGCCGACGCCGGCATCACCGTGGTGCTCAGCGGCGTCCGCATGCCCCGGATGAACTCGGTCATGGAGCGATGGATCCAGTCCTGCCGCCACGAACTGCTCGACCGGACGCTGATCTGGAACCAGGCACACCTGCTACACGCGCTAAGCGAGTACGAACCGCACCATAACGATCATCGTCCCCACCGAGGTATCGCGAACGCCCGCCCCCAGCGTCCGCTCCCCGAGCCGATCACCAATCCCGCCGCGATCACAAGCCTGCGCATACGCCGAAATGGTCGTCTCGGCGGACTTCTCCACGAATACGATCATGCAGCGTGAGCTGCACGGATGAGGTTTTCGGCATCCGCAGGGTCCCGGTATGCCGCTGCCACAGGTCGGCGAGCTGCTACGCGGCCACGGCGTCGGTGCGGTGCAACTGCGCTGCGCCGCCGACGAGCCGGTGCACCCCGGGCTCAGCCGTGCTGAGCGGCAGGTCGTCCGGCACCAGCTCGGCGACTCCGGGCTGGCGCTGCTCGGTCTCGCCCCCTACGTCACCCTCGCCGACGGCGCCGCCGGCCTCGCCGCCCACCTGGACCTCGCGTTCGACCCGGGCGCCCCGGCGCTGCGGCTGATGCCCGGCGGCTCCGGAGCCGCCGTGGCGTATCTGACGCGGGCCGCCGCCACCCTGGCCGCAGCCGCCGCGCAGGCCCGGGGCAGCGGGTACGGCTGCTGGTCGAGACACACGACGTCTTCGGGCGCGGCACCGACCTGAGCATGCTGCTGGAGACCGCTCGGGCCGGCAGCGGCGTCGGCGCCCTATGGGACGCGCTGCACCCGTGGCGGGCCGGTGAACCACCCGAGCTGACCGCGGCGCTGCGCCCGTGGCTCGCCGAGGTCCAGGTCTAGGACGTCGCGGCCGGCGACCGGCTGACCCCGATCGTGCCGGGCACCGGCGTGGTGCCGCTGCCCAGCGGTGCTGGCCGAGGCGCGCACGGCCGGCTTCACCGGGCCGGTAATCCTCGAACACGAGGCCCGCTGGTGCCCGGACGCGGCGCCGATCAGTGCGGCCATCGCCGCGGCGGCGGGCCTGCTGGCACCGGTGCCCGCACTGTGCCGGTGCGCGTGAGCAGTACGAACCGTGGTGGCCAGCGAGGCCACTACCTCGCCGCACAGCAGGAGCGGCATCGCGCCCGAGGCCCCGCCGCCGGCCGCATCGCCCAAGGCATCGCGCACTACAGACGGTGTGATGTGCACGTTGCGGTATTCGCCGCCCAGTTCTGCAGCGGCTTGACCGTCGTGGATCTCGTCGGGTTTGAACGCCATCCGATGCCGGCACCGCTGGTGTGGTGCGCCCCGCGGCAGCGCCGGGGTGTGACCAGCCCGCAGAACGGTTGCGGCGACGAGAGCGCCGACACCGGACAGAGCAAGCAATTGCGGGGCCTGTGCGTTGACGGCTGAGTGCAAGGCCTTGTGGCTGGCGACGGGCTTGCGTCGAGAGCGCGGATGCAGCGCGCACCCCGGACTGAGATCACCAGGCCGCTCAGACCCCGGTTGTCGCGGCGACGTCGGCGGACAGCGGCGCGGTGGCGACGTGCAGCCGGCCGGTGATCGGGTGATGGCCGAGGTGGGCGCGGACGCCGAAGACGTCCGCGATCCGGTCCGGGGTGAGCACGTCGGCGGGGGGCCCGGCGGCCACCACCGACCCGGCGCGCAGCAGCACGAGATGGTCGCAGTACGCAGCCGCGTGGTCCAGGTCGTGCAGGGCGGTCACCGTGGTGAGACGCAGGGTGCGGATGAGTTCGAGCAGGTCGAGTTGCGCCCGTACGTCCAGATGGTTGGTCGGCTCGTCGAGGACCAGCAGGGAGGGCTGCTGGGCCAGCGCACGGGCGAGCAGGACGCGCTGCCGTTCCCCGCCGGACAGGCTGGTGAAGATCCGTTCACCCGCCCAGGTCATCCGAACGCGTTCCAGTGCGTCGTCGACGATCTCCTGGTCGGCGCTGGTGTCCCGGTCGAGAAGACCCTTGTGCGGGGTACGCCCCATGGCCACCACGTCTCGGACGGAGAACCCGGTGTCGACGCTGTGGTCTTGGGTGACCGCGGCGCGGTGCCGGGCGGCCTCGCGGGCGGACATCCGCCACAGGTCGTCGCCGTCGAGCCGGATGACCCCGGTCGCCGGGCGCAGCGAGCGGTAGACGGTGCGCAGCAGGGTGGACTTGCCGCTGCCATTAGGGCCGATCAGCCCGACGATCTGCCCGGGTTCAGCCACGAGGTCGACGTCCCCGACGATCGGTGTCCCGTTAATCCGTGCGGTGACCCCGGACAGATGCACGCGGGTTCCAGCCTTACCCATCAAATCACCTCGTTCTTGTTGCGGCGCAGCAGCCACAGGAAGAATGGCGCGCCGAGCGCGGCGGTGAAGACGCCGAGCGGGTACTCGTTGGGCGGGTCGACCGTGCGGGTGCCGAGGTCGACCAGGACCAGGAACAACGCCCCGCCCACCGCCGCGACCGGGAGGGCCCGGCGATGGTCGGGGCCGACGATCAGCCGAACCATGTGCGGGATCATCAGGCCGATGAAGCCGACCCCACCGGCGACCGCGACCACGGCCGCGGTGAGCAGGGCGGACACTGCGAGCAGTTCGACGCGCAGCCGGTTCACCGGGATGCCCAGGGTAGCCGCGCTGTCGTCGCCGGTGGTCAGCGCGTTGAGCGACCGGGCTCGCAGGATCAGCCAGGCCAGGGTGACGACGACGACGACGGCCGGGATGCGCAGCGCCGGCCAGGTGGCCCCGGAGACCGAGCCCAGCAGCCAGAACATGATGCCGCGTAGTTCGTTCGGGCTGGCATGCAACTGTACGTAGCTGGTCGCCGCCGTGGTCAGGTAGGTGGTGGCGATGCCGGCCAGCACCAGCCGTGTCGCGCCGAGCCGGCTGCCGCGCTGGGCGAGTAGGAAGACCGCGGCCAGCGTGAGCAGAGCGGTGAGGAAGGCGGCGCCAGCCACGCCAAGTCCTCCCAGAGCAGCCGAACCGTATGAGAGGACGAGCACCGCCCCGAGGGACGCGCCGGAAGAGATACCTAGCACGTACGGATCGGCCAGCGGGTTGCGAACCAGCGCTTGCAGGCAGACCCCGGCGACCGCGAGCCCGGCCCCGGCGAGGGCGGCGAGCAGCACGCGCGGGGTCCGGTACTGCCAGATGATCTGGTCGGAGAGCGGGTCCACCCCGACGGGGCCGCCGGTGAGGTGGGCGCTGATCACCTGCCAGACCACGCCCAGCGGCATGGCGACCGTGCCGACCGCGACGGCGGTCAGGATGGCCAGCACGAGGGCGGCGAGCAGGACGACCACGAGGGCCGTAGTGGGGATGACGGCGGTGCGCCGGCGCTCCCGGGCGTGGCCCGGCGGTGTGGTGGGTGCTGGCCGGCCCGGGGCGACCGGCGTGGTCCTACTCACGGTGCACCGCCGCGGCGATCTTCTCGACCGCGAACACGTTCGCCGGTCCGAGGTAGGCCCCGTCGGCGACGTACGTGTACGCCTTCGCCGTCGCGGCCGGCCACTGCGGGAACGCGGCGAAGATCTTCGTGGCTTCCTCGTCGGCTTTCTCACCGACGGCGAACAGGCCCACCGCCAGGATGTCCACATTGGTGACCGCGAGTTGTTCCCGGCTGAGCTGGTTGGCGCCTTCTTGGCCGCCGGCGGCGAACGGGTTCACGCCACCGGCCGAGGCGATCACGTCGTTGGCGACGCCGTTGGCCATCACCGCTGGGACGCCGGCCGCGTTCATCATCGACATGCCGGGGTACGCGATCAGCACGTTCTTCTTAGGCTTGCCGGCGACCCGGGCGCGGACCGCGTTGAGCCGGGCTCGCAGCGACGACACCACCTGCTCGGCCTTTGCCGAGACGTCGAAGATTCGGCCGAGTTCGGTGAGCATCTCGAAGCTCGACTCGATGGACTGGCCGGCGTAGGCGGCCTTCTCCGCGTCGGTGGCGTCCGGTTTGCCGTAGGCGCAGTTGGCCGGCGGCACCCAGGAGGCGATCCCGACCGCGGCCAGCTCCTGCCGGGTGGCGAAACCGGATTTGGCGTCGAAACCGCCGGACCAGGTCGACACGACCAGGTCCGGTTTCATGGCCAGCACCTGCTCGCGGGGGACGTCGAAGTTTCCGTTGGTGGTGAGCCCACCGGTGGGGACGGCGGCGACGGCCGCGGCGATGGACGGATCGTCGTAGGCCCCGTACGACTGAGCGCTCGCCGCAATCCGGTCCTGCAAACCCAGCACGATGAAGCTCTCCACCTCGGCGACCGAGGCGCCGTTGAGGATGAGGACCCGGGACGGGGCCTTGTCGAACCGCAGCGTCTGCCCACAGTTGCGCACCGTCAACGGGTACGCGGTGGTCTTCTCGGCCGGTGTGACACCGTAGGTCGAGACGGCGCCGACCGCAGCCGGTTCCCCGCCGGAGCCGATCGCGGAGCCGGTCCCGCACCCCCCTATGACCAGGCAGAGAGCCGCCCCTGTCATGGCGATGGAGCCTCTCAGAATGGTGATCACAACTCTCCTCACGCAGCGTTCTCAGCCCGTCCGGGACGTGGCCGCTGGTCAAAGGCTTGACGGGGGGTTAGTCGGGGAGGGCGCGGGGAAAGTTCCCCGCGCCGCGCCGCGCCGCGCCGCGCCGCGCCGCGCCGTCACCCGCGCACGGGTGCGGGGCGGGGAAACGCTGTGCGGCCTCCAAGGTGATGTGTTTGTGAGCCGGCCTGGACCGCCGTACCGGGTGGTGGAGGCGACACCAAGCTGCTGCCCGAGATCCAGCTGATCGAGTCCAGCGGGCACGTCCACGGTCACCAGTCGGTACTGGCCGTCTGCGCGATCACCCAGGAGGCGGCGCTGGACTCCGAGCACTACTCGTGAATGTGCGCGCATATTGCTTTCCATTCCCGGTCCGGGCCGGCGCCGGACGGCCGTACACCCGGAGATGTACGAACCTTTGAAACGCCGCCGGAAAAGTACCTCTGCCGATCGACGCGCACGCTCGAAAGAGACGAAATAATCGAGTTGATTGCAGCCGTGCGAGCGGATCGAAACAAATGGTGCGGCCGGATCGAGGCGGCGCCTCGTATTCGACCGCATCCGGCGAACTTGAGCGATCGAATCGGAGCAACGCCGCGACGCGGCCGCTCGAAAGGGAAGGACACTTGATGTTTGAGGCCTGGACAGGCGTCGACATTTCGGCTAGTTTCGCGTTGATCGTCTTCTGGGCGCTCACCTCTTGGCAACTGGGCCGCGTGGTGCGGCAGACCGAGCCGGGCAAGCTCACGAGAAACGCCCTGTGGGCGCTCGTGCTGTTGGTCGTCGCCGGGATCCCGGCCCTGGTGAAGGCCGCACTGGTCGGGATTCTCCTGGCGCAGGGCTGGCTGTTTGGGGTCAACCATCTGGTGTTCGTGGTGCCGATGGTGGTGATCCCGGCCGTGCTGTCGTTCTGGTGGACGTTCCCCGCCCTGCTCGCCCTGCGCCGCGCGGCCGACGGCTCGGGCGCCGAGCGCCGCGCCGCCCTCACCGACCTGCGGCCGGCGCTCCCGCCCCGGCTCACCGCGATCGGCGGCGCGTTCGCGGTCTGGTTGGCCTTCTTCCGGCAGCCCGTGCCTTCCCTGCTCGACGAGATCGCCCTCTACGGCACAGTGTTCCTGCTGGCCGCGCTGACCCAGGTGGTCAAACTGCGCCGGGTGGCGGGCCGGGTCGCCGCGGGCGGCGAGTTTCCCCGCTGGGGGATCCGCGCGGCGCGGGCGGCCGCCACCGTCGTCGCGTTCGTCGCGGTCGTCGTCCTCGGCCTGGTCTGGGCGGCGTCGGCGAGCAAAGTGCCGGGTCGTTACAACATGGCCGAACATGTCGGAGGTACGCATGCCCAGGCGGCTGCAGCGGCGCACAGTGGTGGCGCCCACGCCGCGGCGGCCCCCGGGAAGGGCACGTCGATCACCGAACTGACCGGCCCGCGCGACGGCGAGCCGGACCGGAAGTTTACCCTGACCGCGCAGACCTCCGAGATCACCCTGCCGTCCGGGGCCAGGATCCAGGGCTGGACCTACAACGGCACGGCACCGGGCCCGCAGCTGCGGGTCAGGCAGAACGAGCTGGTCGAGGTCGAGCTGATCAACAAGGACGTGACAGCCGGCGTCTCCCTGCACTGGCACGGCGTCGACGTGCCGAATGCCGAGGACGGCGTGCCCGGTCTCACCCAGCACGCGGTCCCGGTCGGTGGCCGGCACGTCTACCGGTTCCGGCCGCCGGACGTGGGCAGCTACTGGTACCACTCGCACCAGATCTCCTCGGAGCAGGTGCGCGGCGGCCTCTTCGGCGCCATCGTGGTCGACGCGCCGGCCGGAGCCGACGCCGGCATCACCGACATCCCGGTCGTGGTGCACACCTTCAAGGGCCAGCACCAGACGGTCAACGGCGTCGACCAGGTGCAGCGCCGGGCCACCCCGGCTGGCACCAAAGTGCGCCTGCGACTGATCAACTCGGACAGCCAGACCCGCCGCTTCGGCCTCACCGGCACCCCGTTCCGGGTCACCGGCATCGACGGTACGCCGGTGAACGGCCCGGCCGAGATCTCCGACCGGCTGCTGGTCGTCGGCGGCGGCGCCCGGTACGACCTCGAGTTCACCATGCCGGCCGGCGCGGTCCGGCTGGCCACCACCCTGCACCCGGACAAGGGCCTGCTGCTCAGCCCGGACGGCGCCGGCGAACTGGCCGCGAAACTCGACGGCGAGCCGCTCGACGCCAACAGTTACGGCACCCCGGCACCGACCGAGTTCGGCCCGGGTACCCGGCCGGAACAGATGGTCGAGTGGATCTTCGACAACCGCCTGGGCTTCTTCGACGGCTCGCTGCGCATGGTCTACACCGCCAACGGCGACCTCTTCCCGGACGTGCCGCCGGTAACCGTCCGGGAAGGCGACATCGTCAAGATGCGATTCGTCAACCGCAGCTTCGTCGACCATCCGATGCACCTGCACGGCCACCACGTGCTCGTGCTGTCCCGCAACGGCATGGCCGCCTCGGGCAGCCCGCAGTGGCTGGACACGGTCACCGTCCACCCCGGCGAGACGTACGAGATCATGTTTAAGGCGGACAACCCGGGGATCTGGATGGACCACTGCCACGATCTCGACCACGCGGCCGTCGGCATGGTCATGCACCTCAACTACGAGGGCTACAGCACCCCGTTTGAGGCCGGCCACGACACTCCGAACCAGCCGGAGTGAGCCAGGACGACCGCACCCGAACAGCCGTGCCGCTGGTTCGCCCGAGTAGTACGGCCGCTGGTCGGCGACACGGCTGTTCGGGTGCGGTCGTGATCAGGGTGCCCTGCCGCGACCAGCACCGTCAGGTTGAAAGGCTCATTCGATCACGCCATTAATCGTACGCTGCTGTGCCAGCTTGCCTGTTGTTCTGCTCTGGCGCTTCCTGCCCGGTAATGGGCACTGGAATACATCTCCGGTCGTATCCCGGCATACGTCTGGAGAGGTATGCCGGGATCGGCGAAATCAGGGGTCACTCGGGGGCTTTATAGCGAGGCAATCGATGCCGACCATGGAAGGATTAGAACTATGAAGCGTAGAAGTGTGCTCCTCCTGGCCGCCTTTTCCGGTGCGGCTACCGCCGCGGTTTCCTGTGACGCGGATTCCGAGAAGCCCTCCTCCGGCAATGGGGCCGGCTTCAGCAACTCGTTGCGGATTCCGCCGATCCTGGGTCCGGAGACCGGCGCGGACGGGATGAAGCAGTTCAACCTCACCATGCAGGCCGGCGGCCGCACCGAGTTCCAGCCCGGCAAGGTCGCCGACACCTGGGGCATCAACGGCGCCTACCTGGGCCCGACTCTGCGGGTAACCCGCGGTGACAAGGTACGCATGCGGGTCACCAACCAGATCGGCGAGACCAGTACCCTGCACTGGCATGGCATCCGGCTGCCCGCGAAGATGGATGGCGGCCCGCACCAGATGATCGAGCCGGGAGCCACGTGGACGCCGGAGTGGACGATCGATCAGCCGGCCATGATGGGGTGGTACCACCCGCATCTGCACGAGCGGACCGCCATGCACGTCTACCGTGGCCTGGCCGGCCTGATCATCATCGACGACGACAACAAGCCGGACCTGCCGAGTGAGTACGGCGTCGACGACGTCCCCCTGATCATCCAGGACAAGAACTTCGAGGACGACGGCAAGCTCGACGAGGATGGCGTGGAGGACGGCACCTGGGGTGTCCTCGGTGACAGCATCCTGATCAACGGCACGTTCGGCGCCGAGTTCAAGGTCACCACGCGGACGGTGCGGTTCCGCATCCTCAACGCTTCCAACGCCCGTGTGTACCGGGTGGGCTTCGCCGACAACCGCAAGTTCCACGTCGTCGGCACCGACGGCGGCCTGCTGGAACGGCCGGTGGAGGTGGACCGGGTCAAGCTCAGCCCGGCCGAGCGGGCCCAGATCGTGGTGCGGTTCGCCCCGGGCGAGCAGATCGTGCTCAACAGCGTCGGCGAGACGGAGCGGTCGGCCGGCGACCCGGAGGAGGACGACTACGACCTGATGAGGTTGATCACCGCGCAGGACCTGGCCGATTCCCCGGACCTGCCTTCGGCCCTCGGCGGGGTGCCCGCCACCGCGCCACCGGCCGGCGCGCGGGTGCGCACGTTCCGGCTGTCCGGCTCCGAGATCAACGACAAGGAGATGGACATGAACCGGATCGACGAGGTGGTGCCCGCCGGAGCGCACGAGATCTGGGAGGTCATCAACACCTCGTACGCACACAACTTCCACATTCACGAGGTGGACTTCCGTGTCATGGAGCTCAACGGCCACCCGCCGCCGGAGTACCAGCGCGGCCCGAAGGACACCGTCTTCCTGCCTAAGGGCGCGACAGCCCGACTGTCGGTCAAGTTCAACACGTACGTCGACCCGGTGTCGCCGTACATGTTCCACTGCCACATCTTGCGGCACGAGGACAAGGGCATGATGGGCCAGTACGTCGTGGTCGAGCCGGGCACCGAGAACCAGGTGGCCCGCACCATCAACGCCGGCTCCTCCGGCGGCCACCACAACTGATCGGCGACCTCCGTGCAGGGCCCGACTGGACGGCAGGCCTTGTCGTCGTACCCGGTCCGCGCCGTCCACCTGCCTTCGCTCCCGGCTGAGGCGCTCCCCGGCGAGCATCGACACCGTGCGCGGGATCACCCGCTCGCGGGATCTCACCCGCGCATCGCGAAGGGAGCTGTCCCCCTCGGCCGGCGGCCGGGCGGGCCTGTGACCACGAAGGGACGTGTCATGGACAACCAGGCCATCACTGCCGCCGCCCTGGCCGCGGGGCAGGGCTGCCAGGCGTCGGCCGCCACCTTCATCCGGGCCACCCAGGCCGAAGTGCACCGGTTCCTGGTCCACCTGGTCGGGCCGCGGGAGGCCGACGACCTCGCCCAGGAGACCTATCTTCGGGCGCTGCGCAGCCTGCCCCGGTTCGCCGCTCGCTCGTCCGCCCGGACCTGGCTGTTCTCGATCGCCCGGCGGGTCGCCGTGGACCACGTGCGGGCGGCCATGGCCCGGCCCCGGATCGTCCACGTGGCGGATTGGCGGGCCACTGTCGAGACGCACGGGCCGGCCGTCGACGCCCGGATCGACGAGCAGACCGCGCTGCGGCAGCTGCTCGACGGCCTGGCGCCGGAGCGGCGGGAGGCGTTTCTGGTCACCCAGATGCTCGGCCTGTCCTACGCCGAGGCGGCCGAAGTCTGCGGCTGCCCGGTCGGCACGATCCGCTCCCGGGTGGCCCGGGCCCGTGCGGATCTGGTTGCCGCGATGGCCGCGAACACTTCCGAACCGGCTCGCCGACGCAGCGCCAGATAGCACCTTTCCGCACCTGGGAAAGAGGAGATTGATCATAATGTGGCGGGACATGCGCGAAGCAGTCACGGAAAATGACGAAGATCAAACACCCGCACGTCAGACGGTGTTCTCCGGCATATGTGGGAGCCGATGGCTCGCGTTCTTGGCAGGCCCTGCGCGGGGACGCCAGCAGCAGCGGGCACCCAACCACCAACAGCACGTGCGACAGGATCCGCCCGAGCTCGACCTGACCGCCGGCCACGTCCTCGGCGTTAGCACCGGGGCGCGCCCGGGACAACGAGGACGGCACCGTCGTCAACCTGGGGACTCTGTACTACGAGTCCGGCTTCGGCGCCGACCGCGTGGAGGACCCGTTCCTGGTCACAGCCGACGGCAACCGGCTGCTCACCACGCAGGACCGCAAGCTCGCTGGGATTGGCTGACCGGGCCGCTCACGGCAGCCAGCCGGGCAGGGCGCGGCCCGACTCGTACGCCCACACCACCAGCTGGGCCCGATCCCGCAGGCACAGCTTGGTGAGGATCCTGCTGACATGGGTCTTGGTGGTCGCGTGGCTGATCACCAGACGGCCGGCGATCTCCTCGTTCGACAGGCCGCGGGCTACCAGATCCATGATCTCCACCTCGCGCGCGGTCAGCGTGTCCAACTCCGGCGCCGGCGGCGGGGTCAGGCGCGCGGCCACCTCGGCGATTAGCCGCCGGGTCACCGACGGGGCGAGCAGGGCGTCGCCGCGAGCCACCACCCGTACCGCCCGGATCAGGTCCACCGGATCGGTGTCCTTCAACAGGAAGCCGCTGGCACCGGCCCGGATCGCGCCGTAGACGTACTCGTCCGCCTCGAACGTGGTCAGGATGACCACCTTGACGTCCCGCAGCGTCTCGTCCGAGCAGATCTCCCGGGTCGCCGCCAGGCCGTCCAACTCCGGCATCCGGACGTCCATAAGGATCACGTCCGGGCGCCGCTCCCGGGCCAGTTTCACGGCCTCCCGCCCGTTGGCGGCCTCGCCGCTCACCTCGAGATCCGGCTCAAGGCTGAGGATGGAGCGGAACCCGGCCCGAACCAGGATCTGGTCGTCGGCAAGGACTAGAGAGATCATCGGTGTCCGCTCTCGTCGAGGGTAACCGGCAGCCGAGCCCGCACCGTGAAACCGCCTTCGGGTCGCGGTAAGGCCTGGATCCGGCCGCCGATCATGATGGCCCGCTCGGTCATCCCGCGTAGACCGTTGCCGTTGCGTAGCGTCTCCGGGTCCACCGGGCCCTCACCGTCGTCCTCCACGGTGACCATCAGTTGGCCGCCGTCCTGCCGGATCACCACCCCGGCGCTGCTCGCCGACGAGTGCCGGATCGCGTTGGTCAGCGCCTCCTGCATGATCCGGTACGCGGCCGCGTCCACCGTCGCCGGCAGCGCCGTCGCAGCCAGCTTGACCGAGGACCGCACCGGCAGCCCGGCCGCCTCGGTGCCGGCGATCAGCTCCCGCAGGCGGGCCAGCGACGGCCCGGGCTGCACCGGGTCCGCGCGGTCCGCCTGGCGCAGCAGGCTCAGCACCGCCCGCACCTCCCGCAGCGCGTCATTGCTGGTCGTCCGGATCGCCTCCAACGCCTCGAACGCCGGCTCCGGCGACCGGATGCGCAGCGCGGCGCTGGCCTGCACGTGGATCAGCGAGATCTGGTGCGCTACCACGTCGTGCAGCTCGCGGGCGATCCGCAGCCGCTCCTCCATGGCCCGGCCCGACGCCTCGCTCTCCCGGGTCGCCTCGGCCAGGGCGGCCCGCTGCTCGGCCTGCGCCACGTGGCGGGCCCTGGTCCGGGCTACCTCGCCGAGCACCACCGTCAGCAACAGGATCGGGGCCACCCCGATCACGGTCTGCACCTGGTCGCGCAGCATGCCGTTGAGGCCGTCGGCGTGCAGGGCCGGCAGCACCGAAAAGGCGAGGACCAACAGCACCGCGGCGCTTACCGACAGCACCGGGCTCCGGTCGCGGGCCACCGTGTAGAGGGCGACGACGAAACTCAACGCGATCGGCGCGTCCGGGAAACCGGGCGGGTAGTACGCCAGAGCGGCCGCGCTCGTGCACACCAGCACGGCCACCGGGTAGTTCTGCCGCACAGCAGGACCGCCGAGGCGATCAGGATCAGCGCCCAGCCCAGCGGCATCAGCGGCCGGTCGTCATCGTCCGACGTGGTCAGAACGGTGATCATGTTGAGTGCCAGAACGAGGCAAGAGATGGCCGCCTCCCGCCACGTCGTCACCGAGCGGGTGCGCCACATACCGACCACCCTAAGCATGCCGCTGACCGCCGGTCACTCCAGTGGTGACCAAGCGTGTCCTTGCAGGCGCCCAACGTCGCCGTATCGTCGCGGGCCGCGCTCGAGCCGGGCTCGATAGTTGATCAAATCTGGGCCGCGATTCAGGGGCGTTGTCGGCGGGCCGGGTCACGCACTGCACCACGACGCCGGCGGCGAGGCCCGCTGGGCCGAGGATCAGGTGGTTGATCTCGAAGCCGGGCCCGTCACTGCCGAACAGGATCAGACCGAGTACGAGACCGGCCAGTCCAAAGACGACTGTTCTCATCGCCGGCGCTCCCCATCCATCGATTCGGCATTGGCCCGTCCGACCGGCGCACTGCCGTCAAGCCCGGGGAGAAACCTATTGCCAGGCGAGAAGTGAGAACAACCGTCCGGAGATGTACTCGGCGGGGGTTTTCCGAGCGATTTCATGCGACTCGAGATGTACGCGGGGTCAGGCCAGCCGGCGATCCCGTGGGCCGAGACGCGGATGACCGCCGCTCGGCCTGGGCGGTTCGCCATAGCCCCGGCGGTATTCAAATTTGCGGCGGCCGTCACCGATCCCCGCGGGTTCTGACGGGCTGGCCCGGTGCCCAGGACGCCCGGCACTGGCAGCCAGTCGTGCGCCGGCAGCTGGGGCGGACCTGCGGTGGAGGCGCGCTCGCTCGCCCCGACTGCTGGGTGTACGGGCCGACGTGACGCGCACCATAAACCGGCACCGTCAGCGGCGGCCACCTCGCGGGCAAGGTCGGCCACCGTGATGGGCTGATGTAGATACGACCGGCGCCGGGCCCGGCTGACAAACGCGATGAATGGCCGGTTCCTTACGCACGACGGCCCGGATGCCACTGGCACGTCCAGTGTGTAATGGCGAGCCTGTGTATATGCGAATCGAGATTCTCATTTTCGACGGCTTCGACGAGCTTGACGCCTTCGGACCATTCGAGGTCCTGTCCACCGCCGGGTTCGACGTGGAGTTGGTGGCCGTACGCGAGCCCGGTCCGGTGCGCAGTGAGCGGGGCGTCCAACTGAATGTGCCGAGCGTGCTGGGCCGCCCGGACGGGGTGATCGTGGTCGGCGGCGGATGGCTGGACCGAGCCGAGGAAGGCTCTTGGGCGCAGGCACAGCGCGGTGTGCTGCTCGAGCGGCTGGCCGACGTGGCCGGATCCGCACGGTGGACGGCGTCGGTATGCACGGGTGGGATGCTGCTCGCCGCAGCCGGCCTACTCACCGGGCGCAACGCCACGACGCATTGCAAGGCGTACGACGAATTGCGCGCGTACGGCGTCAACGTGATCGAGGAACGGGTGGTCGATGACGGCGATCGAGTTACCGCAGGCGCGTTGAGCGCCGGATTGGACCTGGGCCTGTGGCTGACCGAGCGCGAGTTGGGCGTGGAACGCGCTGCTGAGGTGGCCGCCGCCATCGACATCTCCCTGCGGTCCCCGGTCTGGAAGCGTCAACTAGAGAATTTCCGATGAATAGCATCCGGGCATCGGCTACAGGACCGGTTGTCCGATCGTAAGGAATGACCAGGCTGGCCGGAGCGCCTTGGCGAAGCGCTGTGCCCGACTTTCCCGGCTAATGCATCGCATGCGGCCTTGATGGGGTAATCCGGATGGCGGATCTTGGAGCTGGTTGCTTAATGGGTGCGGACGCCGTTGCGGGACTTCGGATGCTTCACCCTCGCCCGGCCCGAAACCCGCCGCCTGGACCCGTGCGCTGGTGTCGGCTCGTCCGCGTCGATGAGGGCACTCGAGGGCGGTGGTCAGGCAGTCATGTCGCGGGTGAGTTCGTAGAAGGTGATGGCGGCGGCGGTGGCGACGTTGAGGGAATCGACGTTGTTGTGCATGGGAATGGCGACGCGGACATCACTGGCCTTAAGGGCGTCGGGGCTGAGGCCGGGCCCTTCGGCGCCGAGCAGCAGCGCGGGTCGCTTCCGCTGGGCCGCGGTGAGCTGCGGCAGGGCGACCGCATCCGGTGCCGGGGTCATTGCTAGGACGGTATAGCCGGCGTCGCGGATGGTGGTTAGCGGGTGGGGCCAGGTGTCTGTTTTGGTGTAGGGGATGGCGAAGACTTCGCCCATGCTGACGCGTACGGCGCGGCGGTAGAGGGGGTCGGCGCAGGTGGGGGACAGGATGATGGCGTCGATGCCGAGGGCTGCGGCGCTTCTGAAGAGGGCGCCGAGGTTGGTGTGGGTGTTCAGGCCTTCGAGGACGGCCAGGTTCCGGGATGTTGCCAGCACCTCTTGGAGGGTGGGCAGGGGGCGGCGGTGGAAGGAGGCGAGGATGCCGCGGTGGACATGGAACCCGGTGATCGCCTCGAGTACGCGTGGTGTGGCGGTGTACAGGGGTGCGTCGGTGGGGAGTTCGGTGAGTTGGTCGGCGCGTTTGGCGTCGACGAGTGCGGAGCGCATCTGGTAGCCGGCGCGTAGGGCGCGGCCGATGACGAGTTCGCCTTCGGCGATGAACAGGCCGTTGGGGGGTTCCCAGCGGGTACGTAGTTCGAGATCGGTCAGGGCGCGGTAGTCGCCGATGCGGGCGTCGTCGGGGTCGGTGATGGCGATGGCGGGCACACCGAGCATTGTGCCGACCGCTGACCGGAGGCCCTCCAGCCGGTCAGCGGGCGGTATGGGCCGTGACCAGGGTGGCGTCCTGCGGCCACCTGATCGGTGGGTATCTTGGCCTGCCGGACGCATGGCTGGGCGAGTTGTGGCAGTGTGTGGTGGAAAGTGGTCCTCGCGTGGTCTAGGCTGGCGAGGGTCAGAGGGTGCAGTTTGAAGATCCACACCAACATCGGCGCGGTCTCCGGGGCGCGGCCGCGCTCGGCATCGACGCCGTGCTGCTCTCGCCGACCTGCGCGGATCCGCTCTACCGGCGCAGCGTACGGGTCAGCATGGGCGAGGTCTTCGCGGTGCCGTACGCGCGTCTCGACCCCTGGCCGGACGCCCTGCACCGGGTCCGCGAGGCCGGATTCACCGTTCTCGCGATGACCCCGGCCGCCGACGCCGTCGCCATGCAGCGGCTGACGCCCTCGCAACGAGCCCGGGCGGCGCTCCTGCTCGGCGCCGAGGGGCCAGGGCTGTCGAAGCACGCCCTCGCCGCCAGCGACGTCCCGGTGAGGCTTCCGATGCGCCGCAACGTCGACTCACTCAACGTGGCGGCCGCGGCGGCGGTGGCCTTCTGGGAGCTGGGCCGCGACGACGAGGAGATCTGAGTCGGTGTCCGTCTGCGAGCGTCACGGCTACCCGTGCGGGAAGATGGACCTTGGGCCGGTCCGTTCTCCGGCCCGCCGCAGCAGTACGGTTGTACTGGTCGGTGTTCCGGTCTGTCGGGGGTGTCAGTGTCGTCTGGTTCGGACCCGCATCTGCTCGCCCTGCTACGCGCCATCCGGCTGCGGCAGAGCGCGCCGGACGCGGCTGCCGCCGGTGCGTCCGACACCGCGGCGGCGCTCTCCGAGCTGAGCGGTGCCGAGCCGCCGCCCGAGGAGGAGTCCGACTCGCAGCCGACTCCCGGACCGGTGGTGCCCTACGGCGGCGGTGGTGGTGGTAGTGGTTCCGGCCGCCGGAGCACCGCCGGACCGGCGCAGCGTCCCGCCGACCGGGGCACCTCCGAGCTGCTGTGGCGCGGCGACCCCGGTGCCACCCTCGGCCGGTCCGGGCTGGCGGCCCGGAAGACACGCCGCGGCGCGTGGGGCGTACCCGTCGGTGGGGTCAACCCGGTGGGCGGCACCTCGGCCGTACCGGAAATCCCGCCGGTGGCGGGGCCGCGCCCGATCGGGCCGTCCGGCACCGAGTTCCCCGGTGTGGTGGTGCCGCAGCCGCCGAGCCGTCCCAGCACGCCCACCCCGCTGCGACAGGACGGCATGGACCCGGCCGACGACGCCGCGCTGCGCGACACGCAGCGCCTGCTCAGCACCAGCCTCACCTTCGCCGGCGGCAGCGAGGAGGTCGCCGAGCGGCTCTGGCACGCGCTGTACCGGGCGCAGCCCGACCTGCTCTCCGTGCTGCCCGGCGCACCGGACACGCAGCTCGATCAGTTCGCGCGGGCGCTCACCTGGCTCGCCCACCACCTCGACAACCCGCCCGTCCTGGTCGCCGGATGCAGCGCGCTCGGCGCCGCGCTCTCCGAGTGCGGCGTGCAGTGGAAGCAGTTGGACCTGGTCGGGGCGGCCCTCGCCGAGGCGATGCGTGCCGGGATGGCGCCCGGCGCGTGGCGGCAGGACTTCGACCACGCGTGGCGCTGGACCTGGCAGCACATCTACGGGTGGATGGTGCACGGCGGCTCGCTGACCGGCTACCAGCCGACCGTCTGGGGCGCCGAAGTGGTCGCACACGAGCTGCGCCGGCCGGACCTGGCCGTGGTGCGGCTGCGGCCGTTCCTGCCGATGCCGTACCGGCCGGGACAGTACGCCCGGGTCGAGGTGCCCGCCGTGCCCGGCGTGTGGCGCCCGTACTCGCTGGCCCGCACACCGCACGGCGACGACCTCGTCGAACTGCACGTGCGCGCCAAGACCGAGACCGGGGTCAGCGGAACCCTGGTCTACGAGACCGGGGTCGGCGACCAGATCAAAATCGGTCGTGCCGAGGGTGACATGGGCCTGCCCGCCGAACCCGGCCGTGGCGTTCTCATGATCGCCGGGGACACCGGTGTGGCCCCGATGAAGGCCATGCTCGCCGCGCTGGCCGCCACCGCCGACCCGCGCCCCGCCGTACTGTTCTGGGGCGTCCGCGACATGGCCGAGCTTTACGACATGCCCGACCTGGCCGACATCGCCCGCGCGGCGCCGCGCGCCACGGTGGTCCCGGTGATCGCCGAGGGCGATCCGGGACCGTACGCGTCCGGGCTGGTCACCGACGCCGTCGCGGCCTACGGCGAGTGGTCCGGCCACGAGGTCTACCTGGCCGGCCCGCCGCTGATGCTCGCCGCGACGAGCGCGGCATTGCAGCAGCTGGGCGTCGCACCCGAGCGCATCCATCACGACACACCCGAATAGGGGTACGGGTAACCGCCCGTAACCGCCGAACCGGACCGTCCCGCCGAGCCGCGCGACCGGCTGCCCACTCCGGGCCGCCAACGCGGCCGCCGGGCCCAGGTGCCGGGTCAGCGGACCGTGTAACCCGGGATGGGCGGGTGGCGTGTCTGGGCGGCGACGCGCTGGGCCGTTGCGGGTGTCGGGTCAGCGGACCGTGTAACCCGGGATGGGCGGGTGGCGTGTCTGGGCGGCGACGCGCTGGGCCGTCGTGGGTGTCGGGTCAGCGGATCGCGTAGCCGAGGATCGACGGCCGGCGTGCCCGGGCGGCGACGCCGGGCGGGTTTGGTCGCTGAGGAGGGCGGGAACCGGCCGAGGGTGACCGACCACGCGGTGATCGAAGTGCCGACGGTCCGGACCGACAACCGCATGCAATGGGTCCTGCTCGTCGTGCTGGTGCTGAACCTTCTGGTGACCGCCGCCCGGATGTCGCTGCCGGTCGCCCTGGGTGCGGGGGCGCTTGCGGTGGCCGGCGTGATCACCGCGGTGGTGCTTCAGTTCCGCACCTCGAAGGGGCGGCCGCCGGTGCGGGTGACGCCCGGCTACCTCCAGCTCCCGGACAGCGAGACGTCGACAGTGGAGATCGCCTGGGCCGACATCGCCGGATTCCGGATCCGCCGCCGGCAGCTGCTGCCACACCTCGAGGTTGAGCCGGTCGATCCGGCACGGCTCCGGCCGGCCCCGGACCCCTGGCAGCGTGCTGCCGGGACCAGGGGCGACCGGTACCGGTTGAGCGTGGCGCTCGGCGGTGACGCGGCGAGCCGCGCGCGCCTGCGTGCGGAGCTGGCGGCCCGGACCCGACCCGGCGCTGGTCCGGCTTGAGGCGACATCGGATCAGCGGACGGCGTATCCGGGGATCGAGGGCCAGCGGACGGTCAGCACGACCGACTCCTCGGCGGCGTACCAGGAGTGGTCGACGCCCCGGCTCCACACGACGTAGTCGCCCTGTTTGTCCAGGACGACGGTGCGTTCCGGGAACTCCATGTGGAAGCAGCCGCTGATCAGCACCAGCAGGGCGGTGCGGTGCTCGCCGCGGACCCAGGCGGCCCGGCGGTCGCCGCGCGGGTGGCGGCCCCACTTGATCTCGACGTCCGCGCTGTGCCGGGGGTCGCCCTCCGGCTTGAAGTGGCCCAGCAGCCAGCCGTGGTCGGCCAGCGCGTCCGGGTCGGCGTTACCGACGTAGATGCCGTCCGTCACGCCGCGGACACCGCCTCGTCGAGGATCTTGCGGTAGGCGGGCGGGATGTGGTTGGCGCCGGCCGGTGTGAAGACGTCGCTGTGCGAGGCGTCCGCCCACGCGGAATCCGGCACGGCCGCGCGCAGGGCGACGAGCACCGGCGCGTCGTCGGTCAGCATGGCGAGCGCGACCAGGCACTCCTCGGCCTCGCCGACGCACTCGAACGGCTTGTGCGCGTCCACGCCGAGCAGTTCCAGGAAGCCGGGGATCTGGGCCTTGTCGGTGAAGAGGTCGTGGCCGAAGATGTGCGCCAGCCGCTCCCGGGACATGTGCGGTGCCATCGCCAGGAAGACGAACCGGCACTTCGGACAGTCACCGCACCAGCGCGCGGTCGGGTCGTGCAGCTTGAAGGCTTTGTTACAGCTGGTGACGACGTCATCGTACGCTGTGTGACCGGCGAAGAGCTGTGCGATGTGCAGCTCGGACAGCGGCCGCAGCAGCGAGAAGTACGGATCGACCAACCCGGTGTGCGCGGTCACCGCGTCCCGCAGCAGCCCCTCGGCCACCACGCCCTTGGACCACTGGTGGTTCACCTCGTGCCCGTTCCAGACCAGGTTCGGGTCTGAGGCGGACCGCTCGTTCGACATCACCACCGGGCCGAGCCCGTGCCACACCGCGGTGGCGATCGCGATCAGCGAGTTGATCGCGGTGACCGGGATGTGCCCGTTCAGCGCGCCGGCCTTGTTCAGCTCGAAGAGCCGCGGATCGAGCTTGCGGCGGGCGGCGAGCGCGGGCAGGCCGGAGGCGACGTTCACGTTCTCGATCACCGGGTTCGGGTTGACCGAGAACGGCACCGGGTCCAGCCCGGCCGCCCGCAGGATCTCCAGCGTGACGATCGAGTCCTTGCCGCCGCCGACCGCCGAGAGCGGCCGGCCACGGACCTCGACCGGAGCGGCGGCCGGGGTGACGCCGGGCGTCTCCACGGTCAGCGCCAGCACGTGGGCCAGCTGGTTGCGGTACGCGTACTCGGCGAGGCCGTCGGTGTAGACGGCGGTGAAGAACGCCGCCACCTCGGCCGGCACCGGGTTCGGCGCCAGCACCCGGGGCGCGGCGCCGACCTTGTAGTAGCTGACCCCGGCGACGACGTGCAGCAGGTCCAGCACCCGGTGGAAGGCTTCCGGGACCTCCGGCCGCTCCGGCACCGGGAACGTGATCGTCTCGGTGAAGCGCAGCGGCTCCGGTCCGTCCAGCAGGTAGTCGAACGTCGCCACCCCCGTCGACGGGTCGAACGCGTACGAGGGGAAGCGCATGACGTCGAACTGCACCCGGGAACTCCTGTCTTTCGGCCGACGGGCAATATTAGTTCGGTCCTTGCGAAACCGGCTGTGCTGAACTCAAAGCGTTGGGAGACGACGTGCGCCTGGCAGATCTGCGTGGCCGCTCGGTGGCGGTCTGGGGGACCGGCCGGGAGGGCCGGGCCGCGGTGACCGCGATCGCGAAGCACGGGCCGTCCCGGCTGATCGCCGTTGACGACAGCGCCAACTACCTCTCCACCGCCTGGGAGGGTGAGCTGGCGGCACTCGCCCCGCTCGCGGGTGGGGAGCACGCGCAGGCCGCGCTCTACACGGCCGACGTGGTGGTCCGGTCGCCCGGCGTGCCGCAGACGCACCCGTACCTCACGGAGCTGCGTGCCCGGGGGATCACGGTGACCGGCGGCAGCGCGCTGTGGATGGCCGAGCACGCCGCCCGGACCGTCGGGGTGACCGGCAGCAAGGGCAAGAGCACCACGTCCAGCCTGATCAGCCACCTGCTGGCGGCGACCGGCCGGCCCAACGCGTACGGCGGGAACATCGGCATCCCGCTGCTCGACCTGCCCGAGTCCGACCTGTACGTGCTGGAGCTCTCCAGCTACCAGTGCGCGGATCTGACCGACTCACCGCGGGTCGCGGTGGTCACCTCGCTCTTCCCGGAGCACCTGGACGCGCACGGCGGCGAGCGCGAGTACTACCGGGACAAGCTCAACATTCTTCGGTACGGGCCGGAGCTGATCGTCGTCAACGGGGTGGACGAGCGGCTGCGGGACGAGATCCGCGGTGTGACCGATCGCAGCGGGTTCCCGCCGGTGCCGGCGGCCGCTGACGACTCCCGGTTCCGGGTCGAGGACGGAACGGTCTTCTGCAGCGACGACGAGCTGTTTCCGCGGGACGCCCTGGCGCTGAAGGGCCGGCACAACGAGCGGAACCTGTGCGTCGCCCTCGCGGTCCTGGACGGCATGGGTGTCGACGTGGCCGGGCAGCGGGCGGTCATCGAGGAGGCGGTCCGGTCGTTCCGGGGGCTGCCGCACCGGCTCGCCGAGATCGAGGACCCGTCCGGGCTGACCTTCGTCGACGACACGTTGTCGACCAGTCCCTACTCGGCCATGCACGCCATCGAGGCGTACGAGAACCGGCCACTCACGGTGCTCGTCGGCGGTACCGACCGCGGTCTTGATTACTCACCGTTACGAGACTTCCTCGCCTCTCGGGAACTCACCGTGATCGGCCTGCCGGACAGCGGGCCGCGCATCCTCGCCGAGCTCGCCGGGCTGCCGAAGGTGCGCACGGTGGCGTCCGAGGACCTGTTCGACGCGGTCCGGCTCTCCCGCGAGCTGACCCCGGCCGGCGGAGTGGTGCTGCTGTCGCCGGCCGCGCCGAGCTACGGCCACTTCCGCAACTTCGAACACCGCTCCGAGGCCTTCGCCCAGGCCGTCCAAGACACCAGGTAGACCCAGCCCCACCCCAGCGCGGCCTCCGGCCCCCTGAGGCAGCACCGGGGTTGGCCAGTGCCGTGCGTGCGGCTGGGCCCAACCGCAGTGCTGTCTGAGCGGGCCGGAGGCGGCGCTGGGGTTGGGCTGGTGGCCGCTGCGTTGGCCGGCGCGCCCGGTGGGGCCTTGCGTCGTGCCTGGCTGGGGTGGCTCGGCGGGCATGTGTAGCTGGGTTTCGTGGTGTCTGACGCGTACCGATAATTATTTTGATCTTGTTTCTTGAGTGACGGCGAGGTTTCGCCGCGTCACTGGGATTGACCGAACGGACCACCTGGCGTCCGCCTTTCGGGTAGCCGTGTGCTGACGAACGGGCAAGGACAAATCAGGCTCAATGCGCTCATGTGATGGCGGTCACGTCGTAAGGGTTATTTCTGGATCGATGACCGTCATCCGGGGCCTGCGAAACATCAGTTCATTGCCCCAGGCCAGGTCACGTTTTTGAAAACATCCTTCACAGTCTTGACAGCGAGGGGCGGTTAGTAAGAACTTTTACCGCGACAGTAAACAGTCCTTCCTGAAAGGGTGTCCGATGGCTGAGCCGGAGATGGACGGCACCGCGATGACCGCGGTCGCCGACTCGCTGGTTCGCGACCGCGCCGCCCTTAACGGGATTCCGCAGCTCGCGAACTCCGACGGGGTGCTGCTGCGGGTGCGGACCCTGCTGCCGGAGTTCACCGGGGCGCTGCAGCGGGTCGCCGAACAGGTGCTCGCGGATCCGGCCGCCGCGTCGCGGGCCACGATCGTCGAGCTGGCCGAGCGCAGCGGTACGTCGCCGGCCACGGTGACCCGGTTCTGCCGGGCGCTGGGCTTCGACGGGTACGCGGACCTCCGCCTCGGCATCGCTGCGGAGACCGGCCGGGCGCGCTCGGCCGGCTGGACCGTGGACATCGGCCGGGAGATCCAGCCGAACGATCCGCTCGAGCGGGTCCTCGGTCAGATCATGGCGGCCGACACCCGGGCCATGCACGACACCGCCTCGCTGCTGGACCTGAGCGAGGTGGCGCGGGCCGCGGTGGCGATCGCCGCCGCGCCGCGGGTGAACATCTTCGGCGCCAGCGGAAGCGCGCTGGTCGGCGAGGAGATGCAGTTCAGCCTTCATCGCATCGGCATCCCGGTGTGGGCCTGGACCGACGTGCACAACGGTCTGGCCAGCGCCGCGCTGTCGAGGCCCGGCGACGTCGCGCTCGGCATCTCGCACAGTGGCGAGACCGGCGAGACGATCGAGCTGCTCGCCGAGGCGAGCAGCCGGGGCGCCACCACCATCGCGCTGACCAGCTTCCCCCGTTCCCCGCTGGCCGAGCTCGCCGACATCGTCCTGCTCACCGCCACACAGGCGACGACCTTCCGCCCGGACGCGCTCAGCGCGCGCCATCCGCAGCTGGTCGTGCTCGACCTTCTCTACGTCGCCGTCGCGCAACGTACCCACGAACGTTCGCATGCCGCGTTCCAGCGCACCGCTCAAGCGGTGCACGGGCACAAGGCCGCGAAGGACAGCTGAACCCCTTTTCTCATAAGAATGAAACCCTCTGGGGAGGAAAAGTGAAGCGCAAGATCGCGGTTGCCGCGACGCTCGCTGCGACGCTGTTCGGCGCCGCCGCGTGCGGTGGCTCTGACAGCAACGAGGGCGCCACCTCGGCCAACGCCACGGTCGACGGCAAGGGCAAGACCATCAAGGTCTGGCTCATGGTCGACGCCGAGACCGCCTGGAAGCCCGTCGTCGAGGACGCCACCGCGCGGTTCACCGCCGCCACCGGTGCCCAGGTCAACGTCGAGTACCAGCAGTGGGCCAACCACCTCACCAAGCTGGACGCGACGCTGGCCGGCTCGGACGTGCCGGACGTCGTCGAGCTCGGTAACACCGAGTTCTCCAAGTACGTCTTCAACGGCGGCTTCGCCGAGCTCAACAAGGGTGACTTCGAGAACTCCGACACCTGGCTGTCGGGTCTGTCGGGCGCCTGCGAGCTGGACGGCAAGACCTACTGCGTGCCCTACTACGCCGGTGCGCGCGTCCTGATCTACCGCAAGGACCTCTTCGAGAAGGCCGGCGTCACCGAGGCGCCGAAGACCTACGCGGACTTCCTCTCGACCGCCGAGAAGCTGCAGACCGGCAACGCGGCGGACAAGAAGTTCAGCGCCGTCTACATGCCGGGCCAGTACTGGTACGCGGCGATGTCGTGGGTCAAGTCCAACGGTGGCGAGATCGCCAAGAAGGACGGCGACAAGTGGGTCGGCCAGCTCTCCTCGCCCGAGTCTCAGGCGGGGCTGCAGAAGTGGGTCGACATGACCAAGAAGTACTCGAAGGCTGACGTCACCAAGAACGAGAACGAGCAGGCCGGCATCTTCGCGCAGGGCTCGGGCGGCATGTTCTACGGCAACGCCTGGGAGCAGGGTGTGGCCGAGGAGGTCCGCAAGGACCCGAACGACCCGAACTCGCCGCTGGTCCCGACCAAGGTGAAGGGCAAGCTGGCCGCCGCGCCGATGCCGGAGATCCCGTCCTTCCTGGGCGGCTCGAACCTGGGCGTCACCCAGAAGAGCGCCAACAAGGAGCTCTCCGCTCAGTGGATCAAGTACTTCACCGACGCCAAGTCGATGGAGGGCCTGATCAAGGCGAGCGCCCTGCCGAACTCGACCGCGCTGCTGGACAAGGCCGCGACCGAGAACCCGAAGATCGCGCCGGCCGCGCTCTCCGCCAAGCAGAGCTGGTTCCCGCCGAACGCCGAGAAGTGGGCCGACGTGGAGAAGGGCAACGTTCTCCAGACCATGCTGACCGACATCCTGACCGGTAAGAAGTCGGTGGCCGACGGCGCCAAGTGGGCCGACGAGCAGATCAACGCCACGCTCAACGAGGCCTGATGACCCGGTGGCGGCCCGCCCCCCCCCCCCCCCCGCCCCCCCCCCCCCAACAACGGGGTGCGGTAAGGTAGTT
>NZ_JADQTO010000008.1:303537-311950 GCF_015704865.1 Actinoplanes aureus
CCGCCCACAACCCCCCCCCCCCCCCCGCGGCCTGCGCCCCGGGGGGCCCCGGCCCCGCGGGGCGGGCCGCCACACCTCGCCAGAAGGTGGAAGAGGATCACTGATGTACGCCGTCGACTCCCCGGCGAGCCCGGCGCGGGCGCAGCAGACCCCGCCGGCTCCGCCCGCGCACCGGACGCGCCGCCGCCGTAACCGCAGCGACAACCGGGTCCCGTGGCTGCTCACGCTGCCCACGCTTCTGATCCTGGTCGCGCTTCTCGCCTATCCGCTCTACCGCATGGTCGTGCTGTCGTTCCAGAACATGCGGCTGCGGGAACTGATCACCGGTTTGACGCCGCCGTGGGTCGGCTTCGATCAGTACACGAAGGCGCTGGGGGACGGCGTCTTCTGGGGGGTCGTGGCGCGTACCGCGGCCTTCACGGTCGTCTCGGTCACCATCTCGGTGCTGGCCGGCCTCTCCATCGCACTGCTGATGCGCCGAGTGCACAGCAAGGTGCGGATCTTCATGATGGTCGCGATGATGTTCGTCTGGGCGCTGCCCCAACTGGTGGCCGCGCAGGCGTTCCGCTGGCTGACCGACTCCGACTTCGGGGTGGTGAACTACGTACTCACCAAGCTCGGCCTGGACTACGCGAACCACAGCTGGTTCGTCAATCCGTGGCAGGGCTGGGCGGTGATCACCACGCTGGTGGTCTGGGCCGGCATCCCGTTCCTGGCCATCTCGCTGAGCGCCGGACTCACCCAGGTGCCGAAAGAGCTGATCGAGGCCGCGACGGTGGACGGCGCCTCGAGCTGGCAGGCGCTGCGCAACATCACCCTGCCGATCCTCAAGCCGCTGCTGACCATCGTCACCACGCTGTCGGTGATCTGGAACTTCGGTCTCTTCACGCAGAACTGGGCATTGCGGGACGGACACCCCGAGCCGGTCTATCAGACCCTGTCAACCTTCTCCTACACGCAGGCGTTCGGGCAGTCCCGGTACAGCTACGGTTCGGCGATCGCGGTGATCACCGTGCTGCTGATGTTCGGCGTGATGGTGTTCTACATCCGTCAGATGTTCAAGATCGGAGAGGTGGACTGATGGCTCGCCACGACGAGGGCGTCGTCACCGTCGGACGCAGCCGTATCGGTACGTTCTTCGCGAACACCACGGGCATCGTCTTCGGTCTGCTCATGCTCTTCCCGGTGTACTGGGTGCTGAACACCGCGTTCAAGCCGACCAACGAGGTCCAGAGCTTCACGCCGACGTTCCTGCCGGAGAACCCGACGCTGGACAACTTCAAGTCCGCGCTGGGCGAGGAGCTGTTCCTCCCGGCGATGGTCAACGGCTTGATCATCACGGCCATGGCGGTGGCGGCGGCGCTGGTCGTCGGCTTCCTCGCGGCGCTGGCGATCGCCCGGTTCGCCTTCTACGGGCGCAAAGCGATCATCCTGGTCGTGCTGGCCGTGCAGCTGGTGCCGTTCCTGGCGCTGCTCATCCCGCTCTTCCTGATGATGCAGCGGGCTCAGCTGACGAATTCCCTGATCGGCGTGGCCCTGGTGTACCTGGTGCTGCTTCTGCCGTACACGGTGTGGACGCTGCGCGGCTTCATCTCCGGCATCCCGCGGGAACTGGACGAGGCCGCGATGATCGACGGCTGTTCCCGTCCCCAGGTGTTCTGGCGGATCATCCTGCCGCTGACCGGCCCCGGTCTGGTCGCCACCTCGATCTACGGTTTCATCCAGGCGTGGAACGAGTTCATCATCATCAACACGCTGAACAGCCCGCAGAAGCAGAATCTGATGGCCTGGCTGCTCTACAACCAGACCGAGCGCGGTACCGCCTGGGGCCCCCTCATGGCCGGTGCGATCATCACCTCGATCCCGGTCGTGGTCTTCTTCCTGCTGATCCAACGCAACATCGCCACGGGGTTGACCGCCGGCGCCGTCAAGGGCTGAGTATTCTTCCCGGAATCATCTGAAAGGACATCGATGTCTGACATAACGAACTCCGAGCTCGACCGTCGTACCCTGCTGCGCCGCGCTGCCGCGGTCGGCATCGCCGCCACTCCCGCGGTGGGCATGCTCAGTGCCTGCGTCGGCGGCGGCGAGGACGACAAGACCGAGCAGGCCACCGGGACCAAGTCCGCGGAGAACCCGCTCGGCATCGACCCCAAGGCGCCCATCGAGATCGTCATCTTCGACGGCGGCCTCGGCACCAAGTACGCCACCGACGTCGACACCCCGATGTACAGCAAGAAGTGGCCGGAGTCGAAGGTCACCTACTCGGCGACCCAGCAGATCGCCACCACGATCAAGCCGCGGCTCAACTCCGGCGACTCGCCCGACATGATCAACAACTCGGGCTCCGACCTGATGGACTTCGGTGCCATCGTCAAGGCCGGCCAGGCCGCCGACCTGACCGACCTGTTCGCGGCCCCGTCCTTCGACATCGAGGGCAAGACCGTCGCCGAGACCCTGGTGCCGGGCGCGGTCGAGCAGGGTACGTACGACACCGACAGCGGCCGCAAGCCGTTCGCGGTGAACTACTCCTTCACCGTCTTCGGCCTGTACTACAACAAGAAGCTGTTCGACAAGAACGGCTGGACCGCCCCGACGACCTGGGCCGACTTCACCGCCCTGTGCGACAAGATCAAGGCGGCCGGCATCACGCCGTTCGGCTACGCGGGCGCGAACGCGTCCTACTACATGGTCCGGGCGATCCTGACCAGCGCCGGCAAGATCGGCACCGAGCAGGTTCTCAAGGACATCGACAACCTGAAGCCGGGCGCGTGGCAGGCCCCCGCGATCAAGCAGGCCGCCGAGGCCTGGGGCCAGATCGGCGCGAAGTACATCAACAAGAGCTTCCTCGGCCTCAAGCACACCGAGGTCCAGCTCCAGCAGAACCAGGACAAGCTCGCGATCTACCCGTGCGGCTCCTGGCTGGAGAACGAGCAGGCGGCCAGCATCACGCCGAACTTCGAGTACGCGGTCATGCCGTACCCGAGCGTGACCGGCTCGGACCAGCTGCCGGCGACCGCGATCAACGCGGCGGCCGGTGAGGTCTACTTCGCGTCGGCCAAGGGCAAGAACCCGCAGGGCGGCAAGGAGTACCTGCGCGTCATGCTCTCCAAGGCGGCGGCGCTGGAGTTCACCAAGCTGACCAAGTCGCTCACCGTGGTGGCGGGTGCGGCCGACGGCCTCACCATCTCGCCCGGTCTGACCAGCGCGAACGACATGCTGTCGAAGGCCGGCAAGGACGTCTTCATGGGCTACCTGTTCGACACGTGGTACAAGAAGCTCGACGACGCGTCGCGTGAGGCCGCCAACACCCTGATGTTCAACGGTGGTGACGCGCAGAAGTTCTGCGACGCGATGGAGAAGGCTTCGCAGGAGGTCGCCAAGGACTCCTCGATCGCCAAGTTCACCCGCGTCTGAGTTCCCGGTACCCCACGCACGACTACGTAGGACGGTAAAGCGCCATGCGGCATGGCAAGTATCCCTTCATCATCGGTTTCCTTGCCGTGCCGGTGGCGCTTTACGCCATCTTCGTGGTCGGCGCCTACCTGCAGATGTTCCGGCTGTCGCTGACCGACTGGACGGGCTACGGCACGTTCAACGACATCGGCTTCGCCAACTTCGAGAAGCTGTGGAACGACTCGGTCTTCTGGACCGCGCTGCGGCACAACGGCTTCCTGCTGCTCCTGCTGCCGATCGTGACGATCGCGCTCGCGTTGTTCTTCGCGTTCCTGCTGAACGTCGGCGGCGGCTCCAAGGGCGGCGTCACCCGCGGTGTCTGGGGCTCGCCGATCTACCGCGTGATCTTCTTCTTCCCGCAGCTGCTGGCGCTGGCCATCGTCGCGGTGATCTTCGGCCGGGTGTTCGGCCCGGACAAGAGCGGCATGATCAACGGCCTGCTCCCCGACTCCTGGGAACCGTGGCTGTTCCTGGCCAGCGAACGCTGGGCGCTGACCTGCATCCTGGTGGTGCTCGTCTGGCAGGCGGTCGGCTTCTACGTGGTGCTCTTCTCGGCCGGCATGGGCTCGATCCCGCAGGAGATCTACGAGGCCGCCGCGCTGGACGGGGCGAGCCGGATCACGCTGTTCTCCAAGATCACCCTGCCGCTGCTCTGGGGCAACATCCAGGTCGCCTGGATCTATCTCGGCATCGCCGCGTTCGACGCCTTCGCACTCGTCAACATCATGACCGTGAACCAGGGCGGCCCGAACAACTCGACCCAGGTCCTGAGCTTGCAGATCTATCTCAACGCCTTCAAATACTCCCAGGCCGGTTACGCCTCGGCGCTCGGCGTCGTGCTGTTCTTCCTGGCCCTGAGCTTCGCCTGGCTGACCCTGCGGGTCAGCCGTCGCGACGCCGTCGATGCCTGATACCGAGAGGCTCCAGACGATGACGAACCTCACCAGCAACCCCGGCGCCAACGCGGTGGGCGCCGCTCCGGAGGCGAAGCCCAGGCGCGCCGGTCGCGACGCCGGCGCCGAGCGCCGCGTCAACCCGCTCGGCGGCGTGGCGCACCTCGCACTGTTCCTGTGGGCGCTGGCCACCGTCGGCCCGCTGATCTGGGTGGTGCTGGCCTCGTTCAAGAGCAATGAGGAGATCTTCCTCGGTACGCCGTTCGCGCTGCCGGAGAGCTACTCGTTCGACACCTACGCGCAGGCCTGGAGCGAGGCGCACATCGGGCAGTACTTCCTCAACAGCGTCTTCGTGGTGTCGGTCAGCACGGCCGGCACGATGCTGCTCGGGTCGATGGCCGCCTACGTGCTGGCCCGCTACAAGTTCGTCGGCAACCGGTTCATCTACTACCTGTTCGTGTCCGGGCTGGCCTTCCCGACCTTCATGGCGCTGGCCCCGCTCTTCGGCATCGCGCAGTCGCTGAACCTGCTGAACTCGTTCTTCGGCCTGATCCTGATCTACATCGCCTACTCGCTGTCGTTCACGGTGTTCTTCCTGGTCGCGTTCTTCCGCACGCTGCCGCACGAGATCGAGGAGGCGGCCACCGTGGACGGGGCCGGGCACCTGCGCCGGTTCTTCCAGGTGATGATGCCGATGGCGAAGTCCGGCCTGATCAGCATCACGATCTTCAACATCGTCGGCCAGTGGAACCAGTACCTGCTGCCCGTCGTGATCATGCAGGGCGCCGGTTCGGAGTCCAAGTACGTGCTCACCCAGGGCATCGCGAACATCAGCGTGTCGGCCGGTTACCAGGCCGAGTGGGGCCAGCTGTTCGCCGCGCTCACGCTCTCGATCCTGCCGATGATCGTGGTCTACGCGATCTTCCAGCGGCAGATCCAGGCCGGTCTGACCGCGGGCGCGGTGAAGTGAGCCTTTTCCACGCGGCCAGGGCGTAGCGCCTGGCGAGGGCGGTCGTCTGCAGGACCTGCGGACCGATGGCGGCCGGTCGGATCACCCCACCGGGTGGGCGGCCGGCCGCGCGCCGGGGTGGGTCACGGGGCTCATCGCGGACCGTCCGGCAAGGCGAGCCGCAGCAGGGCGTCGGTCGCCGGCCCCGCGGGTGCCCCGGCCGGCAGAGCGACCGACACCTGCCAGGCCGGTCCCGGCCCGCGGATCGCGGCCGCGTGCAGGCCCTTGGCGTGCGGCTTGCGCGTCACCGGAGCCGGAACCAGGGCGACGCCGAGGTCCTGGTGCACGAAGTCGAGCAGGGTGTGCACGTCGTTGACCTCGACCGCGACGCGCCGATCCGCGCCGGCCCGGGCGAAGGTCAGATCGTTGACCCCGCGGGCGCCCCAGTCCGGGCTGAAGTCGACGAAGTTCTCGCCGGTCAGGTCACCCACCGAGACCTCGTCCTGTGCCGCCAGCTCGTGCGCCGGGTGGCAGAGCAGCATCATCGACTCGACGCCGAGCGACAGCAGGCGTACGCCGTCCGGCGCCGGACCGGGAAGCGCGACGAACCCGGCGTGCAGCTGCCCGGTGCGCACCTGCTCGACGAGGTGCCCGGAACCGGCGTAGCGCAGCCGCACCTCGACGCCCGGATGAGCGCGGCGGAACGCGGCGACCAGCGGGGGCAGATCGATCACGCCGAGGCACTGCTCGGAGCCGACCGCCAGGCTGCCGCGCAGCAGCCCGCGGACCGCCGCCACCGCGTTACGGGCGGCCGCCGCGCTGGCCAGCGTCCGGTGCGCCTCGGCGAGCAGCGCCTGCCCGGCGTCGGTGAGTTCGACCCGGCGGGTGTGCCGGA
Organism: Actinoplanes aureus; assembly: GCF_015704865.1. Taxonomy (GTDB): domain Bacteria; phylum Actinomycetota; class Actinomycetes; order Mycobacteriales; family Micromonosporaceae; genus Actinoplanes; species Actinoplanes aureus. The sequence continues at coordinate 309,731 of NZ_JADQTO010000008.1, forward strand.
CGAACAGCTCGGCGTCCAGCTCCCGTTCCAGGGCCCGGATCGAGGCGGACAGGCCGGATTGGGCGACCCGCATCCGTTTGGCCGCGCGGGTGAAATGCTGTTCCTCGGCGACGGCCACGAAGTATTCGAGATGCCGCAGTTCCACGATTCAGCACTTTAGCTGCTGAATCCGAGCGGTTTCTTCTGTTGGACGCGGCGATATGGGGAATACCAGGGTGGAAGGCGACGACAACATCCCCAGGAGGACCCCAATGCAGAGCCGTCGTATCGGCGACGTGCAGGTCAGCGCGATCGGGCTCGGCGGCATGCCGATGTCGATCGAGGGCCGGCCGGACGAGGAACGCTCGATCCGTACCGTCCACGCCGCCCTCGACGCCGGTGTCACCCTGATCGACACCGCTGACGCGTACCACATCGGCGCGGACGAGGTCGGGCACAACGAGTCGCTGATCGCCCGCGCCCTGGCCAGTTACGGCGGGGACACGTCCGGCGTGCTGGTCGCCACCAAGGGCGGGCATCTGCGGCCGGGCGACGGGAGCTGGACCGTGGACAGCTCCCCGGAATACCTCAAGCAGGCGTGCGAGGCCTCGCTCAAGCGCCTCGGTGTCGAAGCCATCGGGCTCTACCAGCACCACCGGCCCGACCCGAAGGTGCCGTACGCCGACTCGATCGGCGCGATCCGCGACCTGCTCGACGCCGGCAAGATCCGGATGGCCGGCATCTCCAACGCCAACCCCGCGCAGATCCGCGAGGCGCGGGAGATCCTCGGCGGCCGCCTGGTCTCCGTGCAGAACCAGTTCTCACCGGCGTTCCGCAGCAGCGAACCGGAGCTGGAGCTCTGCACCGAGCTGGGCATCTCCTTCCTGCCCTGGTCGCCGCTGGGCGGGATCAGCCGGGCGGCCGAGCTGGGCGGTCACGCGGCGGCTTTCGCCGCGGTGGCCGAGAGGTACGGGGTGAGCCCGCAACGGGTCTGCCTGGCCTGGCACCTCGCCAAGTCGCCGGTGTCGATCCCGATTCCCGGCGCCAGCCGCCCCTCGACGATCCAGGACTCGGCGCAGGCCGCCGCCCTGGAACTGACCACTGAAGATCTTGCGGAGCTGAACTGACATGGAGTACCGGCGGACCGGCCGCAGCGGCCTGAAACTGCCCGAGATCTCACTGGGCCTGTGGCACAACTTCGGCGACGACCGGCCCCTGGAGACTCAGCGAGCCATTCTGCGGCGGGCGTTCGACCTGGGTATCACCCACTTCGATCTGGCCAACAACTACGGCCCGCCGTACGGCTCGGCCGAGCGCAACTTCGGCGGGCACCTCGCCCGGGACTTCCGGTCCCACCGCGACGAGCTGGTCATCTCCACCAAGGCGGGCTACGACATGTGGCCCGGCCCGTACGGCGACTGGGGCTCCCGCAAGTATCTGACCGCGTCGCTGGACCAGTCGCTGAAGCGGATGGGCCTCGACTACGTCGACATCTTCTACTCGCACCGCTTCGACCCGGAGACTCCGCTCGAGGAGACGATGGGCGCCCTCGACGCCGCGGTGCGGGCCGGCAAGGCGCTCTACGTGGGCATCTCGTCGTACTCGCCGGCCAAGACCGCGGAGGCCGCCGCGATACTGCGGGACCTCGGCACACCCCTGCTGATCCACCAGCCGTCCTACTCGATGCTGAACCGCTGGGTCGAGGACGGTCTGCTGGACACCCTGGAGGAGGTGGGCGCCGGCTGCATCGCGTTCTCCCCGCTCGCCCAGGGCATGCTCACCGACCGGTACCTCACCGGGGTGCCGCAAGGCTCGCGGGCCAGCGAGGACAAGTCGCTGAACACCGGCCTGCTCAGCGACGAGAACCTGAACAAGGTGCGGTCCCTGAACGCGATCGCCGAGCGGCGGGGCCAGAGCCTGGCTCAGATGGCGATCGCCTGGGTGCTGCGGGACCCGCGGATGACCTCCGCGGTGCTCGGTGCGAGCAGCGTCGCCCAGCTCGAGGCGAACGTCGCGGCCCTGGCGAACACCGCGTTCACCGCGGAGGAGCTGGCCGAGATCGACAAGTATGCGACCGATTCCGGCATCAACATCTGGGCCGGCTCCAGCCAGCAGTGAAGTGTCATACCCGAGGGTGACAATGGCGGCGTGCTGATAGCTGTCGCGCCTGATCCCGCCGGGCGGGGGGGGGCCCCGGGGGGGGGGGGGGCCGCCGGGGCCGCCCCCCCCCGGCGAGTGGAA
>NZ_JADQTO010000008.1:311960-352067 GCF_015704865.1 Actinoplanes aureus
GGCGGGCGCTGCCCCCGGGGGCGGGGGCGCCCGGGGGGGGGTGTGCGCGGGGGGGGCCCCCCCCCCCCACGTCGATGACCTCGCGCGCGCGATCGCCGAGCTTGAGGGAGCCCAACGGGAGGCGGCCGACCAGCTCCGCTGGATCTGGTCGGCCACCTCCGACCTCTATCCGGCGCTGCTGCGGGCCGGCGTGCGGGTGGCCCGCTGCCACGACCTCGAGCTGACCGAGGCGCTGCTGCTGGGATACGCCGGGCGCTGGGGTGAGCCGCGGTCGCCGGCCGCGGCACAGGCCCGGGCGCAGGGCCGTCCGGTGCCGCCGGACCCGCTGCGCCCCGGTGCCGAGCCGCCGGGCTTCGCCCAGGGCGCGCTCTTCGAGACGCAGGCGGCGCCGGCTCTGCGGATCCAGGACCTGCTGGGGGTCTATGAGGACCAGCAGCGCCGCATCAAGGAGACCGAGCATCCCGGCCGGTTCCGGATGCTCGTGGCGGCCGAGTCCGCCGGTGCACTGATCGCCGCCGAGATGGGCCACGCCGGGCTACCGTGGCGTGCCGACGTCCACGACGAGTTGATGCGCGAGCTGCTCGGCCCGCCCCAGCCGGTCGGGCCGCCCCGCCGGCTCGCCGAGCTGACCGCCGAGGTCAACGCCGCGTTCGGCACGCGCGGGTTGCACCCCGACTCGCCGGCCGAGGTGGTGCGCGCGTTCGCCCGGGCCGGCGTCGAGATCCCCAACACGCGAGCCTGGGTGCTGCGCCGGGTCGAGCATCCGGCGGTCGCGCCGCTGCTGGAGTTCAAGGAGCTCTACCGCATCTGGACCGCGCACGGGTGGGCCTGGTGCGACGCCTGGGTCCGCGACGGCCGGTTCCGCCCGGAATACGTGGCCGGCGGCGTCGTCTCGGGCCGCTGGGCCACCCGGGGCGGCGGCGCTCTCCAGGTCCCCAAGGTGGTCCGCCGGGCGGTGATCGCCGATCCGGGCTGGCGGTTCGTGGTGGCCGACGCCGGCCAGCTGGAGCCCCGCGTGCTGGCCGCGGTCTCCGGCGACGAGCGGCTGGCCCGCGCGGCCGCCGCCGGCGATCTGTATGCGGCGCTGGCCACCGATTCGTTCGACGGTGACCGGGCGAAGGCGAAGGTCGCCCTGCTCGGCGCCATGTATGGGCAGACCGGCGGCGACGCCATCCCGGCCCTGGCGGTGCTGCGCCGGCACTATCCGACCGCTTTCGAGTACGTCGAGGCCGCCGCCCGCACCGGCGAGTCCGGCGGGCTGGTCCGCTCCTGGCTCGGGCGGACGTGTCCGCCGGCCTCGGGCGCGCCCCGCGACGCCGGGCTGGATCCACCCGATGAGGTGGCGCCGCCACCCGGACGAGCGAGGGGACGCTTCACCCGGAACTTCGTCATCCAGGCCACCGCCGCCGAGTGGGCGCTCGTCCTGCTTGCCACCCTGCGGACCGCCCTGGCCGGCACACCCGCCGAACTCGTCCTGTTCGTGCACGACGAGGTGGTCGTGCACTGTCCCGCTGAGCAGGCCGAACAGGTGGCGGCGGCGGTCCATGAGTGCGCCGCAACGGCCGGGCGGATGCTTTTCGGCGCCTCCGAGGTGCGGTTTCCGCTGGATGTCTCAGTGGTTGGTTCCTACGCGGAAGCCAAGTGAGGAATTGGGTAAAGTTGGGGGTCCGGCCGAGAGGCGCTGCAGCGGGGCCACCCGTCACGCTCGACCGGTGATCCACCCGAAACAAGGGCGCCTCCGACTTTCTCGGAGGTGTCTGTATGGCTCAAAACATCGCCAAGCTGCGTGAGCTGCTGGCCGAGCGGGTCCTGGTGCTGGACGGCGCCTGGGGCACCATGCTGCAGGGCGCCAAGCTGACCCCGGCCGACTACCGCGGCGAGTTGATCCCGGCAGATCACCCGCAGGACGTCACCGGCGACCCCGACCTGCTGATCCTGACCCGGCCGGACGTGATTCTCGACGTCCACCGGCAGTACCTGGCGGCGGGCGCCGACATCACCACCACCAACACGTTCACCGCGACCAGCATCGCCCAGGCCGACTACGGCCTGGAGCACCTGGTGCGGGAGATGAACGTCCAGGGCGTCCGGCTGGCCCGGCAGGCGGCCGACGAGGCAACGGCCCGGGACGGACGGCAACGGTTCGTGGCGGGCTCGGTCGGCCCGCTCAACGTCACCCTGTCGATCTCGCCCAAGGTCGACGACCCGGCGTACCGAGCGGTGACGTTCGACCAGGTCAAGACGGCGTACGAGGAACAGATCTCCGCGTTGGCCGAGAGCGGCGTCGACCTGCTCCTGATCGAGACGATCTTCGACTCGCTGAACGCGAAGGCGGCCGTCGCGGCGGCCCGCGAGGTGGCGCCCGACCTGCCGCTCTGGATCTCGCTGTTCCTCGACATCTCCGGGCGGACCCTGTCCGGCCAGACCGTCGAGGCCTTCTGGCGTTCGATCGAGCGGGCGCGGCCGCTGGTCGTCGGTGTGAACTGCTCGCTCGGTGCGGCCGAGATGCGCCCGCACGTCGCCGAGCTGGCCCGCCTGGCCGACGTCTACGTCGCCTCCCACCCGAACGCCGGCTTGCCGAACGCGTTCGGCGGCTACGACCAGACCCCCGCCGAGACCGGCGAGCTGCTCGCCGGCTTCGCGACCGACGGCCTGGTGAACATCGTCGGCGGCTGCTGCGGCACCACCCCGCCGCACATCGCCGCGGTCGCCCAGGCGGTCCAGGGCGCGGCGCCCCGGCAGATCGCGTCGCCGGCCCCGGCCACCCGGTTCAGCGGCCTGGAGCCGTTCGAGATCGGCCCGGACACTGGGTTCGTCATGATCGGCGAGCGGACCAACGTCACCGGCTCGGCCAAGTTCCGCCGGCTCATCGAGGCCGACGACTACCAGGCCGCCGTGGACGTGGCCCTGGAGCAGGTGCGCGGCGGCGCCAACCTGCTCGACGTGAACATGGACGCCGACCTGCTCGACAGCGAGCGGGCGATGACCACCTTCCTCAACCTGATCGCGACCGAGCCCGAGGTGGCCCGGATCCCGATCATGATCGACAGCTCGAAGTTCTCCGTTCTCGAGGCCGGCCTCAAGTGCGTGCAGGGCAAGGGCGTCGTCAACTCGATCAGCCTCAAGGAGGGGGAGCACGCCTTCCTGGAGCAGGCCCGCAGGATCCGTGATTTCGGCGCCGGTGTCGTCGTGATGGCCTTCGACGAGCAGGGCCAGGCCGACACCACCGAGCGCAAGGTGGAGATCTGCGGCCGGGCGTACGACCTGCTGGTCGGAGACGGCTTCGACCCGACCGACATCATCTTCGACCCGAACGTGCTCGCCGTGGCCACTGGCATCAGCGAGCACAACGGGTATGCGAAGAACTTCATCGACGCCCTCCCGCTGATCAAGCAGCGCTGCCCCGGCGCCCGTACCAGCGGTGGCATCTCCAACCTGTCGTTCGCCTTCCGCGGCAACGACGTGGTCCGCGAGGCCATGCACTCGGCGTTCCTGTTCCACGCGGTCAAGGCCGGCCTGGACATGGGCATCGTCAACGCCGGTCAGCTCGCCGTCTACCAGGACATCCCGGCCGAGCTGCTGGAACTCGTCGAGGACGTGCTCTTCGACCGGCGGCCGGACGCCACCGACCGGCTGGTCACCTTCGCCTCCACGGTCACCGGCAGTGGCGCGAAGCGCGAGGTCGACCTGTCCTGGCGGGAGGCGCCGGTCGAGGAGCGGCTGAGCCACGCGCTGGTGCACGGCATCGTCGACTTCATCGAGGCGGACACCGAGGAGGCCCGGCAGAAGCTGCCCCGGCCGCTCGACGTGATCGAGGGCCCGCTGATGGACGGCATGAGCGTGGTCGGCGACCTGTTCGGCTCCGGCAAGATGTTCCTGCCCCAGGTGGTCAAGAGCGCCCGGGTGATGAAGCGGTCGGTGGCCTACCTCCTGCCGTACATGGAGAAGGAGAAGGCCGGCGGCTCCCGCGGTCAGGGCAAGGTCGTCCTCGCCACGGTCAAGGGCGACGTACACGACATCGGCAAGAACATCGTCGGCGTGGTGCTGGGCTGCAACAACTACGAGGTGATCGACCTCGGCGTGATGGTCCCGGCCGCGAAGATCCTGGACACCGCGATCGCCGAGGACGCCGACGTGATCGGTCTCTCCGGCCTGATCACCCCCTCGCTGGACGAGATGGTCGCGGTCGGCGCCGAGATGCAGCGGCGGGGCATGAAGATGCCGCTGCTGATCGGCGGGGCGACCACGTCCAAGCAGCACACGGCGGTGCGGATCGCGCCGGCGTACGACGCCTCGACCGTGCACGTGCTGGACGCGTCCCGGGTCGTCGGCGTGGTCTCCGACCTGCTGGACACCGACCGGGCCGTGAAACTCGACGAGGCCAACCGGGCCGAGCAGGAGCGGTTGCGCATCCAGCACGAGAAGCGGCATTCGCAGCCGCTGCTCACCCTCGCCCAGGCGAGGGCGAACCGCGAGGCGGTCGACTTCAGCGAGCTGCCGGTGCCGGCTTTCACCGGGGTACGCGAGGTCGCGCCCACCATCGCCGAACTGCGCCGGATGATCGACTGGCAGTTCCTGTTCCTGGCCTGGGAGCTTAAGGGCAAGTACCCGGCGATTCTTGAGCAGCCGGTCGCCCGGGAGCTCTTCGACGACGCCAACACGCTGCTCGACCAGATCATCGCCGAGGGCTCGTTCCAGGCCCGCGGCCTGTACGGCTTCTGGCCGGCGCACGCCGAGGGCGACGACATCAAGCTGGACAACGGGTCCTCGTTCCCGATGCTGCGCCAGCAGACCGCGAAGCCGGCCGGCCGCGCCAACCGCTGCCTCGCCGACTACATCGCCCCGACAGGCGATCACCTGGGCGGCTTCGCCGTTGCCATCCACGGCGCCGATGAGCTGGCCAAGAAGTACGAGGCCGAGCAGGACGACTACCGGGCCATCATGGTGAAGGCGCTCGCCGACCGGCTGGCCGAGGCGTTCGCCGAGTACCTGCACCTCAAGGCACGCCGCGAGTGGTTCGAGCCGGACGCCCAGCCGGTCCTGGCGGACCTGCACGCCGAACGGTTCCGTGGCATCCGTCCGGCGCTGGGCTACCCGGCCTGCCCCGATCACAGCGAGAAGAAGGACCTCTTCGAGCTGCTCGACACCTCGTCGATCGGCGTCGGTCTCACCGAGTCGTTCGCGATGATGCCGGCCGCCGCGGTCAGCGGCCTGATCTTCGCCCACCCGGAGTCGAAGTACTTCACCGTCGGCCGGCTCGGCAAGGACCAGATCGAGGACTACGCGGTCCGCCGCGGCATGCCGGTGGCCGAGGTGGAGCGCTGGCTGCGCCCCAACCTCGCCTACTCGATCGACTGATCGGTCCGGGCTTGACCGCTCAGGGTTTGACGGCGATCCGGCCGGGGCCGATCGGCAGCAGTAGCAGCCGGGCCCCGGTCTGGTCGATGAACTCGTCGACCGCCTCCCGGGAACCCCGGTAGGTGCCGTAGTCGTCGATGATGACGACACCGCCGGACGGCACCCGGTCGTACAGCGACAGCAGTTCGTGGCGGGTGGACTCGTACCAGTCCGTGTCCAGGCGCAGGATCGCGATTTGATCCGGCGCCTGGCCGGGCAGGGTCTCCTCGACCGGCCCCTTCACGTAGTGGATCTTCTCGGACGGGTACGGGATCGCCTCGAAGCCCTGCTGGACGTCCTCCAGGCTGGCGATCGCCCAGATCCGCGCGGTCCGGGGCTGGGTGGCGAGCAGCTCGGTGACCGGTTTGCCGTTGTAGGTGACGTCCCGCTCGGTCGGTGGGGTCATCCCCTCGAACGTGTCGAAGAGGTAGAGGTCGCGGGAGGTGTCCCCGATCGCCAGCAGCGTACGGGCGACCACGTGCATGCTGCCGCCGCGCCAGACCCCGCACTCCACGATCGACCCGGGGATGTCGTAGCGCACGACGTGGCGGGTGGCGAGGTACAGGGCGTACTGCTTCTCGGTCCGGGTCATCGAGTAGGGACGGGCCGCCTGCAGGATGGGCAGGGCCATCTCGTCGTAGTGCGCCGGGAACTCGGCCTTGGCCGCGCGCGGCTTCGGCGCCGGGGGTCTGGCGCCGGCCGCGTTCACGATCTTGTAGCCGGTAGCGGTGGCCAGAGCCTTGTTGATCTTTTGTTTCCACGGCATGCGCGGATGCTACGTGCGGACATTCCACGCCGCGGTCAGTCGCTCGCCCGGTCCTTCCCATGGCGTACATTCCCGCATGCCTGATATTTCGTTATTTGATGACTCAGGGGACCAGGACCAGGCGTCCGCGAAGACCGCCGCCGGCCACCCGTGCGTGCGCCTCGGCAGCCGCCGTGAGCGGCAGTGTCCCGGCCACGCGCAACGTCAGCAGACCCGCATCGGCCAGCGCGGAGAGCTCGGCCAGGCGGGCGCCGTCGGCGTACACCTCCTGCACGACCACCCGGGTGCCGCGCAACGGCGGCGGCGCGAACGGGGCGACCAGCGCGACGAACGTGCCGCCGCCGCGCAGTGCCTCGTGAGCGGCGATCCCGGACACCGCGGCGTCCACGACGGCGTCCACCCCGCCGGGAACGACCGCGCGGACCGCGGCACCCAGCCGGTCGGTGCGGGGCACGAACCAGGTAGCGCCGAGGCTCTCCACGGTCTTCCGGTCGTCCGGGCCGGCCACCGCCACCGTACGGATGCCGCGCAGCGCCGCGAGCTCGAGCAGAACGCCGCCGACGCTGCCCGCCGCGCCGGTGACCAGCAGGGTCTCGCCGCGGCGCAGCCCGGTGAGGGCGAGCGAACGGTCCGCGGTGAGCCCGGCCATCGGCAGCGTCGCGGCCTCGGCCGCCGACGCCGTGGCCGGAGCCGGCGCGACGGCCGCCTCATCCAGTACCACGTGCTCGGCGTAGGTCCCGGGTGCGGAGAGCACGTCGCGGAGCCCGATCACCCGGCTCCCGGCGGTGAAGCGGGTGACCTCCGGCCCGGCCGCGTCGATCTCACCGGCCACGTCCCAGCCCAGCGAGTACGTCTCGGCGGGGGCCAGCAGCCCGGCCTGGGTCAGCCGGCCGTCGCGGGTGGACAGGTCGATCCGGTTGACCGCGGCCGCGGCCACCCGGATCCGGACCTGGCCGGTGCCCGGCTCCGGCAGTGGCAGGTCGGCGAATTCGATCATTTCGGGGCCGCCGAAACGGCGGACGATGGCAGCTCTCATGAATGCGACGCTATGTTCGGCGGCAGAGCGCGGTAAGGACGCACTTCGAGGTGCGTAACGTACGGGGAGGTACGCGGCGATGGCGACGACCACTGCGGCACAGCGCCGGGCCGAGGAGAGCCGGCAGTACAACGCCAACCTGGCGGAGTGCCCCGGGCACGAGTTGCTCGCCACGCTCAGCGACAAGTGGCTGACCCTGATCATCGACGCCCTGGCGGACGGGCCGCGACGCTACGCCGAGCTGTCCCGCACGGTGGCCGGAGCGAGCCAGAAGATGCTCACCCAGACGCTGCGCAAGCTGGAACGTGACGGGCTGGTGGCCCGCCGGGTGACGCCGTCGGTGCCGGTGCGCACCGACTACGAGCTCACCGGCCTGGGCCGGGAGCTGCTGCCGCTGCAACGGGCGATCAAGGGCTGGGCGGAGACCCACATCGAGCAGGTGCGCAAGGCCCGGGCCGAGTTCGACAGCCGGTGACCGACCGGCCCATCGACAGCGCCGAGCGGGTACGTCCACTATGGCCGGGAGATCGATCAAAGGGAGACCATGACAGATCCGAGTTACGACGTCATCGTGGTCGGGGCGCGGTGCGCCGGTGCGCCGCTCGCGATGTTGCTGGCCCGCCGTGGCCACCGGACCCTGCTGGTGGACCGGGCCACGTTCCCCAGTGACACGGTGTCCACCCACGTCATCCACCCGCCGGGTGCCGCCGCACTGGGGCGCTGGGGCCTGCTCGACCAGATCGTGGCGACCGGATGCCCGCCGGTGGGCCGGTACTCGTTCGACTTCGGGCCGATCAGCCTGGCCGGCGCGCCGGGGACCGCCGAGTCGCCGTACGCGTACGCCCCGCGCCGTACCCTGCTCGACAAGATCCTGGTCGACGCCGCGGTGGCCGCCGGGGTCGAGGTCCGCGAGGGGTTCACCGTCGAGGAGGTGCTCTTCTCCGACGGTGCGGTCAGCGGGATCCGGGGCCACGACCACGGCGGCGCCCCGGTCGAGGAGCGGGCACGGGTGGTGGTCGGCGCGGACGGGCGCAACTCGGTGGTGGCCAAGGCGGTGCAGCCGGCTCAGTACGAGGATCATCCGCCGCTGACCGTCGGCTACTACTCGTACTGGAGCAACCTGCCGACTGACACGTTCGAGGCGTACAGCCGTCCCGGGCGGGGCTGGGCGGTGTGCCCGACCAACGACGATCTGACGCTGGTGATCGGTGGCTGGCCGCACGCCGAGCTCGCCGACCACCGCGACGACATCGAGGGCACGCTGATGGCGATGTTCGAGTCGTCGCCCGCGTTCGCCGAGCGCATCCGGGACGCCAAGCGCGAGTCCCGGCTGGTCGGCACGTCGGTGCCGAACTACTTCCGTAACCCGTACGGTCCGGGCTGGGCGCTGGTCGGCGACGCCGGGTACAACCGGGACTTCATCACCGCGCAGGGCATCACCGATGCGTTCCTGGACGCCGAGAACCTCGCTGAGGCGCTCGACGAGGCGCTGGCCGGCAAGGCGCCCTACGACGAGGCACTGGCCGGGTACCAGTCCCGCCGGGACGCCCGCGCCATGCCGGTGTATCAGATGACGCTGGGGATCGCCTCGCTGCAACCGCCGGACGAGCAGATGGTCCAGCTGGTCTCCGCGATCGCCGGCAACCAGGAGGCGATGGACGCCTTCGCCCGGCTCAACTCCGGGATGACCTCGCCGGTCGAGTTCTTCGCGCCGGAGAACCTGGGCCGTCTCATCGGGCAGGTCACACCGTAATCGCCGGCCGGCCGTCCCGCGGGGCGGCCGGCCAGATCAGCCGGGGTCGGGCTAGGCGTTTCGCTTCCGCTTCCTTTTCGGTACGGGTTCCGGCCGTTCCCCCATTTCGGGACCGTCCCCGCTCTCCCGCCGCGACCGGCTGCCTGGTCCCGGCCGCAGCGCGGCCGCCGGGCCCGTGCCGTTTCCCGGCGGCCGCGCTGGGGCCGCGCGGCGCTGTCGATCGCGCTGGGGAGGCGGGGACGGGGTGGTTCCGGCGGGACGGCCGGTCACGCGTACCGAAAAACTATTTGCTTGCCCAGACGTCCAGGTTGAAGCGCTCCAGAACGCCGGGCACGAAGAGGCCGGCGATCGACAGCAGCGAGATCACGGTGAAGGCGGTGCGCAGCACGATCACCTCGACCTTGCCGCCCACCTTGACCGCCATGCTGTTCGGGATGCCGACCATCAGCCACATGCGACGCTTGATCGGAATCGGCCAGAGGATCGGTACGCCGTTCTTCGTGATCATGTCGCCCAGGATGTGCACGAAGCAGCCGACCGCGACGGCCAGGCCGAGCAGCGGGTAACCGCGGTCGCTGGGCAGGTTGGCCGCGGTGAACCAGGCGATCAGCCCGGCGGCGCCGGTGACGATGACCCAGCCGGCGCGTTCCGCCCACTCGTCGAAGAGACCGCGCAGGGCCAGGCCGGCGGTGAAGAAGACGATGGCGACGACCGCCCAGTAGCCGTAGTTCGCGCAGAGCGCGGTGGTGCCCCAGCCGATCAGGCCGCAGAACGGCAGCGTGTGGGTGAAGGTGCGGTGGCCGTTGTCGCGCCGCGGGTCACGCCGCAGCTTGGTGGCGGTGTAGACGCCGAGCGAGAACTTCTCCACCACCTCGGCGATGAACAGCGAGAAGACGCCGAACGTGCGGGCCACCGTGGCGCCGCCCTGGTTGCGGGTCACCTTGCCGGACATGTCCAGGTCGGGCAGGAGCGCACCGCCGGCGCAGATCGCCGTGCCCACCGCAACCTCGAGCGGCGTCTGGCTGACGCCGGCGAACTGGTCGAGCGCCCAACTGCCGGCCAGCCAGGCGGCCGCTCCCGAGAGAGCGTGCGACGGACCCATCATGTGCCTTGTCCCTCCCCGAACAAACTCGGCCACTCTGGCAGAGCCAACGAGGAAGATCAACGACCGTCACGTCCATGTCGGAGTCGGGTCCGTCACCGCGTCAGAGGTGGCCGTGGCGCCCCACCGTGTACTCGAGCCGGTAGTGGCCGTAGCGGGCGTGCCGGATCAAGCCCATGACCAGGAAGGCCAGCGGGATCACCGGCCAGAAGAACTGCGCGCCGGAGATCATCCACAGGCCGGTGAGCACGCCGGCGATCACCAGGATGAAGCTGGCGTGCCGTTGCAGCGACCGGCGTGTCGCGGTGCGCGCCTGCGGGGTGTGCGCGAGAGCCCGCCGGCCACCGTCGGGGAGATCCGCGGTGAGCGGCGCGAGCTCGTCGCGATACTTGGCGGCGTACGCCGTGGCGAGCCGTTCCTCGCCCTCGGCGAAGTCGAGCCGCCCTTCGGTCATGTTGGCGCGCAGGATGTCGGCGACGTGCTCGCGTTCCGCGTCGGAGGTGCGGAGCCGGGCCGTGGGCGCCTGGTTCGGGTTCATGTCTGCCCCCTCGTTCGTTGTCTGCCACCAGCGTCGCCGTCGCGGGTGCCGGGCGCGTCCGACCCGCGGCGCATTCCTGGGGAGTGCCGGAGCGGTGTTCCGGCGGCCGGTGTACTCCGCCGGGAGTACGGCGGCCGGTGGGTGGTGGTTCCGTGGGGGTACGCGGTTATCGGCCCGTGCGCCGATGCACGGCGACCGGCGGGTGCCGTAGGTTCGGCGCATGGGGAAGCCGGGCCGCCGGATCGACGCGGGATTGCGGATCGCCGCCGCCCGCGCTGAGCGGCGGGAGTGGGCGCGGTCGCGCCGGCACACCGACCTCCCGGCGGGCGCGGTGGTGGCGGCCACGCTCTTCCACCTGGTGGGGACGCACAACCTGGCCGAGGAGGGCCGGGTCTACTGGTCTGTGGACTGGCGGATCTACGCCCTGTTGATGGTGGGGCCGATCGCTCTGTTCTGGCGGCGGCGGGCCCCGGTCACCGTGCTCCTGGTCGCGGCGGTCGCGTCGCTGGTCTTCGCGACCGGGGCGGCGCAGCACTTCGCCTATGCGGCGGCGCCCGCGATCGCGCTCTTCGCGCTGGCCCGGCTCGGCCGGTGGCGGGCCGCGGCCATCGGCGCGGCGGCCGGCTACGCGGCCTGGCTGTCGGTGGTGGTGTTGCTCGGCGGGCCGCTGGGGCTGCCGGCGGGCACCCGGCCGGATCTGCGTCTTATGGTGCTCGCCGCGATCGGGCTGACCGGTTCGGTGGTGCTCGGCGTGGCCTCGAAGGTGCACAACGAGAACCTCGCCGAGATCAAGAAGGCCCGCGCCGAGCAGGCCCGCGCCGAGGAGGAGCAGGAGCGGCGGCAGGCGTCCGAGGAGCGGCTGCGGATCGCCCGGGAGCTGCACGACGTGCTCGGCCACCACCTGTCGCTGATCAACGTGCAGGCCGGAGTCGGGCTGCACCTGATGGACAACCGGCCGGAGCAGGCCCGCGAGGCGCTGACCGCGATCAAGAGCGCGAGTGCGGAGGCTCTGCGTGAGGTGCGGTCGGTGCTCGGTGTGCTGCGGGCCGAGGGGGAGGCGGCGCCCCGGCAGCCGGCGCTCGGGCTGAACCGGCTGGACGAGCTGACCGCGGGCGCCGGGATCCCGGTCCGGACGACGATCAACGGCGAGCCGCGGGAGCTGCCGGCCGAGGTGGACCGGGCGGCGTACCGGATCGTGCAGGAGGCGCTGACCAACGTGCGCCGGCACGCGAGCGGGCCGGATCCCGGGGCGGAGGTCACGGTCGGTTATCTGCCGGCGGCCCTGCACCTGTCCATTCGCAACGGCGGGCCGGTGGCGCCGGCGGAGGCGGCCGAGCGGGGCAGTGGCCTCACCGGGATGCGGGCCCGGGCCGAGGCGCTGGGCGGCCAGTTCGCCGCCGGCCGGCCACCCACGGGCGGCTTCCTGGTCTCGGTCGTGCTGCCGGCGGCGTCGGGGTCTGCGGCCGCACCGGAGTCCGGAGCGGGCGAGCACGGCGGCGGGGCGTATTGCGGGCCGCTGCGGGTTCCGCACGCTGAGGGGGAGAGATGATCAGGGTGCTGCTGGCGGACGACCAGGCGCTCGTGCGGGCGGGGTTCCGGGCGCTGCTCGACGCGGAGCCGGACATCGAGGTGATCGGTGAGGCGTCGGACGGCCTCCAAGCGGTGGATCTGGTGCGCGCGGCGCGGCCGGACGTGGTGCTGATGGACATCCGGATGCCGGGGGTGGACGGCCTGGAGGCCACCCGGCGGATCGCCGCCGACGCCGGCCTGGCCGACACCCGGGTGGTCATCCTGACCACGTTCGAGCTGGACGAGTACGTGTTCGAGGCGTTGCGGACCGGCGCCTCCGGTTTCCTGGTGAAGGACACCGAACCGGTCGAGCTGCTGCGCGCGGTGCGCGTGGTGGCCGCCGGGGAGGCGCTGCTCTCGCCGAGCGTGACCCGGCGGGTGATCGGCGAGTTCGCAAGCCCGGCGGGGCGGGGCGGCCGTGGCCCGGTGCCGCCGCGCGAGCTGGATCAGCTGACCGACCGGGAGCGCGAGGTGCTGGTGCTGGTCGCCGAGGGCCTGTCGAACGACGAGATCGCGGCCCGGCTGGTGATCAGCCCGGCGACCGCGAAGACCCATGTCAGCCGGACGATGATCAAACTGGCCGCGCGGGACCGGGCCCAGCTCGTGGTGCAGGCGTACGAGGCTGGGCTGATCCGTCCCGGCTGGCTGGCCGGCTAGCTCACCAGCCGGGGATGAGCTCCTCGCCGGGTGCGGCGAACCAGGCCGGCCCGTCCTCGGCCAGCGACGTGCTGATCCGGTGCTGGGCGTACGGGTTGAGCTCGGGCAGCCCGTCGAGCGGGAACCACTCGACCGCCAGGGACTCGCTGTCGTTCACCCGGGCCTCGCCGCCGGTCGCCCGGCACCGGAACCACGAGTTGACCATCTGACAGTGGTCGCCGTTCGGGTACGTGACCTCGTGCAACGCGATCCCGGCCAGCCGTTCGATGACCACGTCGACGGCGGTCTCCTCGCGCACCTCGCGGATCACCGCGTCGGCCGGCTGCTCGCCCGGATCCATCATCCCGGCGATGAGCGTCCACCGGCCGGTGTCGCTGCGCTGATGCAGCAGGACCTCGCCGCGGTCGTTGAAGATCACCGCGGACACCGTCGGAAACATGATGAGGCCGGGTCCGGCCTTGGCGCGCAGTTCGGTCACGTATTCGGAAGCGGGCACGGACCGACCCTATCCGGGGTGGCCGCGACTGATCGGTTCCGGCCGGCCGCCTTCGCCACGTAGAGCGCCTCGTCCGCGGCGTTCATCAGCGCGTCCGGGTCCGCCGCGCGGCCGAGTGCGGTCGCCGCGCCGACCGAGGCGGTGACGCTCAGCAACGCCTGGTCGCCCGCCTCGATCGGCAGGCCGCTGATCGTCATCCGCAGCCGTTCGGCGAGGTCGAGCAGCGTGTCGCCGCCGGTGTCCGGGGCGAGCACGACGAACTCCTCACCGCCGTACCGGGCGAGCACCGAGCCGGCCCTGGTCGCGGACTTGAGGCGGTCGGCCACCTCGCGCAGGACGCGGTCGCCGGCCGGGTGGCCGTACGTGTCGTTGACCCGTTTGAAGTGGTCCACATCGATGATCAGCAGGCCCACGTCGTGGCCCGAGCGGGCGGCCCGGCGGCACTCCACGGCCAGGGCCTCGGTGAAGTAGCGGCGCGTGTGCAGGCCGGTCAGGCTGTCGGTCACCGCGGCCCGGCGCTGTGCCGTCACCAGGCCGTACATCCGGCCCATCACCAGCAGGAACATGATCGCGCAGGCGGCACTGACCAGCGGCACACTGACGTCCTCGCCGCGTATGTGCTGGATGAGCTGCACGCCGGGGGCCATCAGCACGGCGACGGTGAGCACGGCCAGCCGGCCCGGCGACGCGTCCGGTATCGCTGAGCCGCTGCGCTGGTCGAAGTGCCGGATCCCGGGGTGCAGCGCGGCGGCGCCCAGCAGCCCGAGAGACACCATCCACATGGTGTCGAGGTAGGCCTCGTTCACGCCGGCGCCGTCGATCACGCCCTGCACCGCGTAGGCGGTGTCGACCGCGAGCATCAGGGTGAGGCTGCTCAGGAGCAGATAGAGCACCGGACCCCGGGTGCCGGACCCCATGACCAGCCGGACGGCGAGGACCAGCAGCATCAGGTCGAGGACCGGGTAAGCGGACTGGGTCAGTTTGGCCGCCAGCGGCAGCTCCGAGTCGGCGGTGAGCGGTTCGATCAGGAAGAGCCAGGTCAGCAGGCCCGCGCTGACCGCCACGATGAGGGCGTCCACCGCGCTGGGCAGGTCCCACCCGGGCGCCCGCCGGCGGATGAAGACCAGCACCGCGGCCGCGATGAGCACGTAGTAGGCGAAGTAGAGCACATCCGCCGGTGTCGGTTCCACGTATGCACCGGAGATGTAGTCGTCCAGGACGGTCATGACGTCGGCGACAGCGTAGAAGACCTGCGCCGCGGCGAGCAGGAGCCATCCCGCCCGGTGCGGTGGCCGGTGCCGGACCGTGCCGGCCCAGATGGCGACCGGCGTCGCGGCGCTGACCAGCAGGTACGGCACCACGATGACCAGCTCGGAGTGGCCGGACGTGTCGAGGTAGAGGCGCATGGCCACGCAGAACGCCAGGATGCCGAGCCAGAGTCGCACAACAGGAGCATCTCCGCCGCCGGTTGCAGAACAGGTGCGAATGGCGTTCCGGCCGGTAGCCGACGGAGGTCACAGTCGGCGGACGCGCAGGTTCTCCGCCACCGACCAGGCCTGGAAGGGGCAGCCGGTGGCGTCGTGCGGCGCGTCGCCGTACGCGGTCTCGGAGATCGATCCGAGGCCGTGCTCGCCCAGGTGCCCCTCGATGTCGGCGAGCACGTCGGTGGCGGTCTCACCGAGGCGGTGCCAGGCGTCGGCGTACGGGCCGGTGAGCCAGGGCCAGACGGTGCCGGTGTGGTACGCGCTGTCACGTTCCGCCGGCCCGCCGCGATGCGTCCCGTGGTATCCGGGTGCGCCGGGCGCCAGGCTGCGCGGCCCGAGCGGGGTCAGCAGGTGCGCACCGATCCGTTTCAGCACCTCGCGGTCGGGGGCGAGCGGGGCGTACGGCAGCGACCAGGCCAGCAACTGATTGGGCCGGAGAAGGGAGTCGTCCGGGCCATCGACGACGTCGTGCAGCAGCCCGTCCCGGGTGGGGAAGCGGCGGGCGAACCCCTCCCGCGCGGCGGCCAGGGCTTTCCCGGCCGTCTCGTCACCGAGCTCGGCGACCGTGGCCAGCCCGTTGATCCAGAGCGCGTTCACCTCGACCGGCTTGCCGGCCCGGGCGGTCACCGGCACCCCGTCGACCCGGGCGTCCATCCAGGTCAGCGCCTCACCGGGGGAGCCCTGGGTGAGCAGCCCGTCGGCCGGGTCCGCGACGATGCCGTACCGGGTGCCGGCCAGGTGATGGGTGATCACCTCGCGCAGGGCGGGGAGCAGTTCGGCGGCCAGGTCGTGGTCGCCGGTGGCGGCCACGTGCCGGCCGACCGCGTGCAGGAACCAGAGCGTGCCGTCGACGGTGTTGTACTCGACGCCGCCGGTGTCCGCCGTGTTCGCCAGCATGCCGCGGGAGAGCGTGCCGGCGTAGCCGCGCAGCAACTCCCGGCCCAGGTCGGCGCGGCCGGTGGCGAGGAAGAGCCCCGAGTAACTGATCATGGTGTCCCGGGACCAGGCGCCGAACCACGGGTAGCCGGCGACCACGTCCGGGCCGGCCGCGGTGCGGACCACGAAGGCGTCGGCGGCCAGGGCCAGCGCGGCCTGCGTCTGGTCGGCCGGGGACGCCGCGGCGACCACCGCCCGGTTGCGGGTGCGGGCGGCGTCGACGACCCGCGCGGCCGGTGCCGGTCGGTGGTCCGGCTCGCCGGCCCAGGCGGATACCTCGATCATGTCCCCGGGACGGGTCAGGGCGGCGGAGAAGCTTCCGGCGTACCAGAGATCCTCGGTCGGCGGCAGGCCGCGCTCCGCCTCCGCCCGGTATCGCACCCCGCGGTACCACTCGCCGGCCGCGGCGAAGCCCGGGCCGGCCAGCCGGTAGGCGCCCTCCACCTCGCACCCGTCCGCCGTGCCGGTCACCGCGGGTGGCGGGCCGTCCGCCGTGCGCTCACCGTGTGCGTCGCGCCAGGTGCAGAGCGCTTCCAGGGCGATCGTGACCGGGCCGCCGGCGAGCAGCCGGTGCACCACCCCGACGGCGGGCCGGCCGGCGACCATCGCGATCTCCCGCTCGATCACCGTTCCGCCGATCCGCCAGCGCCAGCGCGGCACGCCGTCGATCAGCGCGAAGCTCGCCAGCAGCCGATGGCCCAGCGGCGCGATCGCGCCGTCCGCCCACTGGTGTACGCCGAGCCGCACCTGCGCACCGGAGGGCAGGGTCAGCACCGGGTCCAGTGCGGCCAGTCCGAGGTGCCGGGCGGCCGGGGTGCGCCCGGCCACGACGAGAAGTCCGTGGTAGCGGCGGGTGCGCAGCCCGCACACGGTGCCCATGGCATAGCCCCCGGTACCGTCAGGTACCAGCCATTCGCGGGTGGCGCCCTCAGTGAGGCGGGCGCACAGCTGTGGGCCGAAGGCGATCGGGCGGACCGTGGAAAGGTTCACTGCGGGAATCGACCTCACTTGACACAGCTGCGTGACAGTCTCAGTGTGATCGACTCCGGGTCGAAAAGCGGGTTGTGGGGGATATCGGGTCGTGGGGGAGAGAACGGACGTGTCGGAGCGCGTACGCCTGGCACGGGCCGATTCCGGTGCGGAGCCGTGGCGCGCGTGGGGTCCGTACCTCGCGGAACGGGCCTGGGGGACGGTCCGGGAGGACTACAGCGAACACGGCACGGCGTGGGACTACTTCCCGCATGACCACGCGCGGTCCCGGGCGTACCGGTGGAACGAGGACGGCATGGCCGGCCTCTGCGACGACCGGCAGACCTTCTGCTTCGCGCTCGCCCTGTGGAACGGCAAGGACCCGATCCTCAAGGAGCGGATGTTCGGCCTCGGCGGTGACGGCGGCAACCACGGCGAGGACGCCAAGGAGTACTGGTGGTACCAGGACTCCACGCCCACCCACTCGTGGATGCGGTGGCGCTACCACTACCCGCAGGACGATTTCCCGTACGACCAGCTGGTCCGGGTCAACGGGCAGCGCTCTCGCAACGAGGGTGAGTACGAACTGGTCGACACCGGCATCTTCGACCGGGACCGGTTCTGGGCGGTCACCGTCGACTACGCCAAGGCGTCACCGACGGACGTGTGCATCGCGATCACCGTCTCCAACCGGGGGCCGGACACCGCCTCCCTGGACGTGCTGCCCACCCTCTGGTTTCGCAACACCTGGTCGTGGGGGCTGCCGAACCGGCAGGCGCCGGCGATCAAGGGCACGCCGGGCCGGCTCGCCGCCGTGCAGCGTTCGCTCGGGCACCTCACCCTCACCGGGGAGGGCAGTCCGCCCGCGCTGATGTGCGACAACGAGACGAACGCGCAGCGGCTGTGGGGACTGCCGGGGCGCAGCTCGTACCCGAAGGACGGGATCAACGACCATCTGATCCACGACATGCCGACGATCAACCCGGGTGGGGTCGGCACGAAGGGGGCGCTGCACTACCGGCTCACCCTGTTACCGGGACAGACGCGTACGGTGCGGCTGCGCCTCACCCAGTCGGACCGGCCGCTGCCCCCGGCGGACCTGGGCGACGGCTGGGCCGCGGTGATGCGGGACCGGCAGGCCGAAGCCGACGAGTTCTTCGCCGAGGTGATCCCGGCGGGCGCGTCGGCCGAGGAGGCCTCGGTGGCCCGGCAGGCGATCGCCGGGCTGATGTGGGGCAAGCAGTTCTACCACTTCGACGTGAAGCAGTGGCTTACCGGCGACCCGGGCAACTCGCCGCCGCCACCGGGCCGGCGCTACGGGCGCAACAACGGCTGGCGGCACATGAACAGCTTCGACGTGATCAGCATGCCGGATCCGTGGGAGTACCCCTGGTACGCCGCGTGGGACCTGGCCTTCCACTGCGTCAGCATCGCCCGGGTCGACCCGGGCTTCGCCAAGTCCCAGCTGATTCTGCTGCTGCGCGAGTGGTACATGCACCCCAACGGGCAGATCCCGGCGTACGAGTGGTCGTTTAGCGACGTGAACCCGCCGGTGCACGCCTGGGCCGCGCTGCGGGTCTTCGAGATCGACGGCTCCCGCGACTACGACTTCCTCTCCCGGGTCATGCACAAGCTGCTGCTCAACTTCACCTGGTGGGTCAACCGCAAAGACGTCGGCGGCAACAACGTCTTCGAGGGCGGCTTCCTCGGCCTGGACAACGTCGGACCGTTCGACCGGTCCGCCGCCCTGCCCGTCGCCGGTGTCCTGGAGCAGTCCGACGGCACCGGCTGGATGGCCATGTACGCGCTGAACCTGCTCGACATGGCGATCATCCTGGCGCTGCACGACCGGGCCTACGAGGACATGGCCACCAAGTTCTTCGAGCACTTCACCTACATCGCCGAGGCCGCCTACCGGCAGGGCCTGTGGGACGAGGAGGACAGCTTCTTCTACGACGTGCTGCGCCTGCCGGACGGCCACAAGGTGCCGCTCAAGGCGCGCTCGATCGTCGGTCTGCTGCCGCTCGCCGCCACCACCCGCCTCACTTCGGAGACCCTCAACCGGCTGCCCGAGATCAACTCGCGGGTCCGCTGGATGCTGCACCATCAGGGTGAGTTCGGCGACGTGATCAGCGCCCGGCGCCTGGGCGGCGCCGACCGGCGCCAGCAGCGCCTGCTGTCGATGGTCGGCCAGGATCAGCTGCTGCGCGTTCTGGCCCGCTTGCTCGATCCGGAGGAGTTCCTTTCCCCGTACGGGCTGCGCACCCTTTCCCGGGCCCATCTGGAGAAGCCGTTCACGGTCTCGCTGGGCGGCTCCGACTTCACCGTCGGGTACGAGCCCGCGGAGAGCACCAGCGGCCTGTTCGGCGGCAACTCCAACTGGCGCGGTCCGGTGTGGATGCCGGTCAACTTCCTGCTCGTCCAGGCGTTGCGCGAGTTCGCCGAGTTCTACGGCGAGGACCTGAAAGCGGAGTACCCGACCGGGTCACAGCGCAAGGCCGGGCTCACCGAGATCGCCGACGACCTGTCCCGCCGGCTGATCGCGCTGTTCCTGCCGGACGAGGACGGCCGGCGCCCGATCTACGGCGCGACCGAGCTGTTCCAGAACCATCCGGACTGGAAGGACCTGGTGGTCTTCCCGGAATACTTCCACGGCGACAACGGCGCGGGCCTCGGCGCCTGGCACCAGACCGGCTGGACCGCACTCGTCGTCGACCTCATCTTCGACCTGCACGACGAGCGCCGTCCCCGCGGGCGAGGCTGACCGGCGGCAGGTCCGGTCGGCGCGGCACGCCCAGCCGGCGCCCCACCGCCTCGACGGCCTCCAGCACCGTGGCCAGGTGGGTCTCGTCGTGGTTGGCGGTCAGGGTCAGCCGCAGCATGGCGCCGGCCGGGATGGCCGGCGCGGCCACCAGGTTGGTGAAGACGCCGGCCCGGAAGAGTCCGGCCCAGAACGCGCCGGCCGCCGCCAGGTCCGGGAAGCGGACCGGCACGATCGGCGTTGCCGACGGCCGGGTGTCGAAGCCGAGCGCGCGCAGCCCGTTGTGCAGACCCTCGGCGAGGTCCAGCGTGCGGGTGCGGCGTTCGGGCTCGGTCTCGATGACCGTGAGGGCGGCGAGCGCGGCGGCGGCCGACGCGGGCGGCAGTGCGGCCGAGAAGAGGATCGGACGAGCGTTGTAGCGCAGGTAGCGCACGTTGCTCGCCGGCCCGGCCAGGACACCGCCGATCGACCCGAACGCCTTGGAGAAGGTGCCGGTGATCAGATCGACGCGGTCCTCGACACCACAGTGCTCGGCCAGACCCGCACCCCGGCTGCCCAGCACTCCCATGTCGTGCGCGGCGTCCACGACGAGCTTCGCGCCGTACTCGTCGGCGGCCTCCCGGAGCGCGCGCAGGTCGGCGACGTCACCGTCCATCGAGAACATGCCGTCGGTGACGACCAGCCGGCCGGATCCGGCCGGCGCGGCCGCCAGCAGTTCACGCAGGTGAGCCACGTCGAGGTGGCGGTAGCGGCGGACCCGGCCCCAGCCGAGCCGGGCCGCCTCGATGAGTGAGGCGTGCACACGCGCGTCGAGGAAGGCGACGTCGGAACGGCCGAGCAGCGCGGACAGGGCGAGGTTGGCCTGGAACCCGGTGGTGGTCACCACCGCGGCTTCCTGGCCGAGGAAGGTGGCCAGCCGCTCCTCCAGCTCGCCGTGCAGGTCAAGGGTGCCGGTGAGCGCGCGAGAACCGCCGACCGAGGTGCCGAGCCGCCGGGTCGCGGTCACCGCGGCCTCGACCACCGCGGGATGGGTGGACAGGCCGAGATAGTCGTTGGAGCCGGCCAGCATCACCGTGCGGCCGTCGATGACGGCGTGCGAGTCGCCGGTGCGCGTGGCCGTCGACCGGAAGTACGCGTCGACCCCGTGCGCCTTGAGGATCGCCTCCGCCTGGTGCAGCCCACCCTTGGCGAAGGGATCAACAATCACCGATCGAAGGTAACAGCTCCGAAAAGGTAGGCGGCACCGGGTTGCGGATGATCACGCGGCGTAGAGTGCGGCTATGACGGGGATCGAAGCGTCCACGCACCTGCGGCTGGCACGACCGAGCCGGGATCTGGTGGCGGCCGAGCGGTTCTACGTCGGCGGGCTGGGGCTGGACGTGCTGTACCGGGCCACGGCCGGCGGGCCCGGCGAGCACGATCTCCTGATGGTCGGCCGGGCCGGTGCGGCCTGGCACCTGGAGCTGGTGGCCGGACCGGAGCCGACGCCGTCCGAGCAGGATCTGCTCGTGCTCTACCTGGACGGGCCGGTGCCGGAGGAGCTGCTGGAGCGGCTGGAGAAGGCCGGCGGCCGGCGCGTGTCGCAGGGGCCGTACTGGGATCAGTGGGGCGTCACGGTCGCCGACCCGGACGGATATCGCATCGTGCTGTCCACCCGCCGGTGGCACAACACCCCACTCGGCGCGTCTTAGGAAGCCCGGTCCACGATCGCCTCGGCCACGTGGCGTAGCTGCTGGTGGTCGGGATGGAAGCCCTCGGCGATGTCCGGGTGCAGTCCCGCCTTGGCCTGGTCGAGCAGCATCGTGGTGACCTGGTCGACGCTTTCCCCGGCGTACCTCTGTTTGATTTTGACGGTGGCGGCCTGCAGCGCGGAGCTCAACTGATCCTCCAGCGGACCGCGCAGTTTCTCCTCCACGGGATTGAGCGACTGCGGGTCAAGGGTGACGTGCGGCTCGGACAAGGTGCCCTCCGGGCGAGAGTCGGTGACGCCGGGCGCATACCCGCCCGGATGGCCGCCGTAAACCACGATCACCTGCACGGGCGAACAGTTCTAGAACTGTGCTATAACTAGCTCACTGTTCTAGAACTCTTGGGGGCTGTCGTGGACCAATTGGTGCGCGCCGAGTCCCGCCGTCCGGCGGGACTCGGCAGATTCGGGGAGTACGGCGGACGTTTCGTCCCGGAGTCGCTCGTCCCGGCGTGCGACGAGGTGGAACGGGCGTTCACCGAGGCCTGGGCCGATCCGGTGTTCCGCGCCGAACTGGATCATCTCCTCTCGGTCTACGTCGGGCGGCCCACGCCGCTCACCCCGGCCATGCGGCTCTCCGCCGAGCTCGGCATCAACCTGCTGCTCAAGCGCGAGGACCTGACCCACACCGGATCCCACAAGATCAACAATGTGCTGGGGCAGGCGCTGCTGGCCCGGCGGATGGGCAAGCGCCGGCTGATCGCCGAGACCGGTGCCGGCCAGCACGGCGTCGCCACCGCCACGGCGGGCGCCCTGCTCGGCCTGGACGTCACCGTCTTCATGGGGGAGCGGGACATCGAGCGCCAGCAGCTGAACGTCTTCCGGATGAAGATGCTCGGCGCCGAGGTGATCCCGGTGACCGCGGGCAGCCGCACCCTCAAGGACGCGACGAGCGAGGCCTTCCGGTACTGGGTCACCGTGGTCGACGACTCCTACTACTGCCTCGGCTCGGCGCTGGGGCCGCATCCGTACCCGTGGATGGTCCGCGAGCTGCAGCGGGTGATCGGCGACGAAGCCCGCGCGCAGTGCGCCGCCCCCGATTTCGTGGTCGCCTGCGTCGGCGGCGGATCGAACGCGGCCGGAACCTTCGCGGGGTTCCTCGACACCGGGGCCCGGCTCGTCGGCGTCGAAGCGGCCGGCGGGGCCGCGATCAGCGCCGGCAGCACCGGGGTGCTGCACGGGTTCCGGTCCAAGGTGCTCCAGGACGAGCACGGGCAGATCGTCGAGGCGCACTCGATCTCGGCCGGACTGGACTATCCGGGAGTGGGGCCGGAGCACGCGTACCTGGCGGAGACCGGCCGGGCCACTTACGTGACGGCGGACGACGCCGAGGTGGTGGCCGCGACACACCGGCTGGCCCGGTCGGAGGGCATCCTGTGCGCCCTCGAGTCGGCGCACGCGGTGGCGTGGGTGCTGCGGGCCGCGGCGGACGGGACCATCCCGCAGGGCTCGACGGTGGTGCTCACCGTCTCCGGGCGTGGCGACAAGGACATGGCGACCCTGATGGAGCTGTCATGAAGATGCTCGTTCCGTATGTGACCGCCGGCGTCACGGAGAACTGGACCGACCTGCTGCGGGCGGCGGTGGACGCCGGCGCCGACGCCATCGAGGTGGGACTGCCGTTCTCCGACCCGACCATGGACGGCCCGGTCATCCAGCAGGCCTCCTACCGGGCGCTGTGCCGTGGCGTGCACGCCACCGGGATCCTGGACGAGGTGTCGCGGCTCGATCTGGGGGTGCCGCTCATCGCGTTCGCGTACACCAACCTGGTGCTGCACCGCGGCGCCGGGACGTTCTGCGCCGCGCTGCGCGACGCCGGGGTGACCGGGCTGATCGCGCCGGACCTGCCGATCGACGAGGCGGGACCGGTCAGCCTGGCCGCCGAACAGCACGGCGTGGACGTCGTCCTGCTGGCGTCCCCGTCGACCCCGGCCCGGCGGCGGGCCGAGATCGCGAAACGCAGCCAGCGTTTCGTGTACGCGGTGAGCGTCATGGCACCCACCGGCGAGCAGGCGTCGCTGCGTTCGTCCGGCCGGGAGCTGGTGACCTCACTGAAACAGCACACCGACCTGCCGGTGCTGCTCGGCTTCGGTATCTCCGGCGCCGAGCAGGCGGCCGCGGCGTGTGCGTACGCCGACGGGGTCGTGGTGGGATCGGCCATCATGCGCCGCGTCCTCGACGGCGCGGCGCCCGCCGAGATCGGTGCGCTGCTGGCCGGCATCCGCCGGGCCGTCGACGGCTGATCAGTCGCGGCCGCGTTTCACCTCGAAGAAGGAGTCGATGCTGATCAGGGTGGCGGTGGCGTCCCAGATCCGCAGCGACTCGGCGAGGGGCGGCACCTCACTGATGATCGGCCCGTGCAGTCCGCGGGTGGCCCCGGCGACCTGGAGCACCGGCGAGCCGATGCCGGGGCCGGCGAGGGCCATGGCGGTCTCGTGGGACTCACGGACCGCCTCGTCCCAGGCCGGGTCGTCGAGGATGGTGGCCGCCCGCTCGGTGCCCGCCGCCTCGGCGGCCGCGCTGACGATCTCGTCGCTGATCCAGGCGCCGGCCTCGTGCGTACGGTTGCCGAGCTCGGTGTAGAACGCCGCGATCTCATCCTGCCGCCCGTCCGCCCGCAGCGCCGCGACCAGCCGCAGTGCCCGGCTCGACGCGTCACTCATCGCGCGGTACTGCTCCGGTACGTCATCGCCGTTGAGGATCGCCAGGCTGAACGGGCTCCACCGCACGGTGAGCCCCCGTTCCGGAGCGACCGAGAGGAGCCAACGCGAGGTGCGCCAGGTGAACGGGCAGGCCGGATCGAAGTAGTAGGTGACTTCCATACGCCGATCTTAGGAAGTGGACCGGGATTCCGCCGGGTACCCGAGGTGGCGGCGGATCTTACTACCTTCGGTAGGTGGCACGTCCCGATCTCGTTGTTCCGGCCCGGTCCCGGGTAGGGTCGGACCTGAGCGAGTCGCCAGGCGGACTCATCCGGTCGCTGGGGCTCGCTTTTCGCGGCTTCCGGCGGCGAACTGCGGTTCTGCGCTCGCGTCGGAGGCGTACGACTCCGCGACGCGCGATCGCGGGGACCTGGCGACCGTTTTCCCGCAAAAATAGAGGTCGGCATTGTGGGTGCCGGCCGGCGGAACGATGAGGAGCAATCGCCTCTCCGACCACGGCGAAGTCTTGCCGGATCACGATGGGGTGGCGAATGCAACCGACCGAGGCGTCCCCGACAGCGAGCGAGTACACCGGCGCCGGAGGGCGCGGCAGTGCGTACGCCGAACTCTCCCGGACGATCAAGCGAGCCGGTCTGCTCGGCCGGCGTCCGGGTTATTACGCCGCCCACGGCGCCCTGCTCGGCACGCTCGCCGCGGCGTGCGGGCTCGCCCTGGTCCTGATCGGTGACTCGTGGTGGCAGCTGGTGGTGGCGGCCGCCATGGCGGTGGTCTCCACTCAGCTCGGCTTCTTCGGCCACGACGCCGGGCACCGGCAGATCTTCACCTCCGGGCGGGCGAACCGCGCACTCGGCGTGCTGCTGGCGAACCTCGGCGTCGGCTTCAGCTACGGCTGGTGGATCGACAAGCACAACCGGCACCACGCGCATCCGAACGACGAGGAGAAGGACCCGGACATCGAGGCCGGAGCCCTGGCGTTCACGATCGGTCAGGCGCTGGGCAGCGGCCGCGTCGCGCGGGCCTTTTACCGCTACCAGGCCTGGTTCTTCTTCCCGCTGCTGCTGCTGGAGGCGGTGAACCTGCGGGCCGCCAGCGTGCGTCACCTGGCGTCCGGCGGGTGCGAACGGCGAGTGCGGGAGGCGCTGCTGCTCGGCTTGCACGTGGCCGGATACCTCGTGATTCTGTTCCTGGTCATGTCGCCGGCCAAGGCGCTGGCCTTCATCGCCGTGCATCAGGGGCTGTTCGGGCTGTACCTCGGTTGTGCGTTCGCGCCCAACCACAAGGGGATGCCCTCGCTGAGCGCCGACGAGGCGGCGGACTTCCTGCGCCGGCAGGTGCTCACCTCCCGCAACGTACGCGGGCACTGGACCATCGACTTCGTCCTGGGTGGCCTGAACTACCAGGTCGAGCACCACCTCTTCCCGTCGATGCCGCGCGGCAACCTGCGCCACGCCCAGCGGATCGTGCGGGAGTATTGCCACGCCCACCGGATCCCCTACCTGGAGACCGGACTCTTCGCGTCGTACGCGCAGGCGTTGCGTCACCTCGACCGGGTCGGCCGGGCGCCTTCCGCGCAGTGAATGCCGAGGCCGTACTGCTCTTCCTGGTCGCCGCCGTCGCGGTGGTCGTGCTGGTCCGGTGGGTCGCGGACCGTACCGGTCTTCCGGTCGCTGCCCTGCTGACCCTTGCCGGTATCGGATACGGCATGCTCCCCGGCCCGAGCATCACGCTGAACCCGTCGTTCGTCCTGACCTTCGTGATCCCGCCGCTGCTGTACAGCGCGGCGCTCGACTCGTCGCTGCTGGCCATCCGCCGCAACCTGGCCACGGTGATCAGCCTGTCGGTGGGGCTGGTCGTGCTGACCGCCCTGCTGATCGGGGCCGGCTTCGCCTGGCTGGTGGGCGGGGCCACCCTGGCCGTCGGGGTGGCCGTCGGCGCGGCGGTCGCACCGCCGGACCCGGTCGCCGCACTCGGCATCGCGCGCACGTCCGGGCTCCCGCACCGGCTGGTCACGCTCATCCAGGGCGAGGGCCTGCTCAACGACGCCACGGCGCTCACCGTGCTCAGCGTCGCGGTCGCCACGGCCGGCGGCGTCGGGTTCTCCGCCCCGGCGGCGTTCGGCCAGTTCCTGCTCTCCGCTGTCGGGGGCATCGTGGCCGGCGCGGTCGTCGCGTACGGCGTCCGGGCACTGCGGCACCTGGCCCGGGAACCGCTGACCGCCAACGCCGTCTCGCTGATCACCCCGTACGCGGCGTACCTGCTCGCCGAGCGCGTGCACGTCTCCGGCGTTCTGGCGGTCGTGGTGACCGGCCTGATCGTCGGGCACGACGCGCCCCGCTGGGTGTCCGGGGCGAGCCGGTTGCAGACCGGGGCCGTCTGGCGCCTCGCCGACTTCCTGCTGGAAGGACTGGTGTTCCTGCTGATCGGCCAGCAGCTGCCGCGGGTTCTCGAGGGGCTCCGGGACTACGAGGTCACCACGGTCGTACCCGCGGTCGCGGTCACCGTCGGCGTGGTCCTGTTGCTGCGGCCGGCGTGGCTGCTGCTCACCCACACCATGCCGTCGGCGCTGTCCGCCCGGTTCGGGTCCGGCCGGGGTCGCCGACCGGACGCGCTCACCGGTCGTGAGGTGACCGCGCTCAGCTGGGCCGGGACGCGTGGCGTGATCAGCCTCGCGGCGATCTCCACCGTGCCGTTGACCACGACCGACGGCGCGCCGTTCCCGCTGCGGGACCTGCTGGTGTTCTGCACCCTGGTGGCGGTGCTGGTCACCCTTCTCGGGCAGGGCCTGACCTTCGGCTGGCTGATCCGGCGGCTGGGCCTGCACGCGAGCGAGTCCGATCAGGCCCGGCTGCGCAACGAGGCCCGGGCCGCGTCGGTGCACGCCGCCCTGGTCCGGCTGGACGAGATGGGCGAGGAGGAATCGGGGAACGACGCCCGGTTGATCGGGCTGATGCGGGACCGACTGAGTCACCGCCTTCGCCGGTACGAGGGCCGGCTGGACTCGCTGCGCACCAACAGCGCCACCTCCGCGCAGTCGTCGGTCGTCTACGAGGAGGAGTTCCGGATCCGCCGCGCCACCATCGAGGCGCAGCGGGAGGAACTGCTGCGCTGGCGCGACGCCGGCCGGCTGCCGGACGCCGGGCTGCGCGTCCTGGAACGGGAGCTCGACCACGAGGAACGGCTGCTGCCGCAGCGATGAACGGGCCGGTGGCCCAAGGAGAGGCTCTCGATCGCCTTGGACCACCGGCACTATTTCGCTACCCGCTTATGGCCGGGCTAACCACCTCGGACAGAAGCGGCGGCAACATATCCCGCAACACGTCGACTCCGTCGCGGCTCAGCACCGACTCCGGGTGGAACTGGACCCCGGCGAAGCCGGTACCGCGCAGCGCGTGCACGGTCCCGTCGGACTCGTCGCGGGCCAGGATGACCTCGCCGCGCGGGGTGGCGACGACCGGCTGCGACGAGACCGCGGCGAAGCTGGAGTAGAAGCCGACCCGGCGGGTCGCCCCGAACAGGTCGACGTCGCGGGCCAGGCCCTGATAGGGCGAGTCCCGGCGGGTCAGCGGCAGGCCGAGCTGCGAGGCGAGGATCTGCTGACCCAGGCAGACGGCGAAGACCGGCCGGCCCGCGTCGAGCAACGACGTGATCAGGGCGTGCAACGTCGCCATCTTCGGGTCGGTGCGGTCCGACGGGTCGCCCGGGCCGGGCCCGACCACGACCAGGTCGGCGGCGGGCACCGGAGCGGTCCACGGCTGGACGGTGACGGTGAGGCCGAGCGCCTTCAGCTGGTGGGCGAGCATCGCGGTGAAGGTGTCCTCCCCGTCGACGATGACCGCGGTACGGCCGTCGAGCTCGGGGACCACCAGCGCGCCCGGCGAGCGAGAGTCCAGCCAGAACCGGGCCAGTTCGTCGTTGCGGGCGGCGAGCAGGGCCTCGATCTCGGGTGACTGTGCGGTTTCGCGTACCGCGACGGGTTTTGTGTCCAGGACGCCGAGCGCGGCCAGCACGCCGGCGGCCTTGGTGTGGGTCTCGGCCACCTCGCCCGCCGGTGTGGAATGCCGGACCAGCGTCGCGCCGACCGGCACCCGCAGGGTGCCGTCGGGAGTGATCTCCGCGGTGCGGATCAGGATGGGCGCGTCGAGGGTCTGGCGTCCGTCCGCGTCGTGGTCGAGCAGGGCGAGCACGCCGGCGTAGTAGCGGCGGCCGCGGCGTTCGTGGCGGGCGATCACCCGGCAGGCGTTCTCGATCGGGCTGCCGGTGACGGTGGGCGCGAACATGGTCTCGCGCAGCACGTCGCGCACGTCGAGGGAACCGCGGCCGGCCAGCAGGTACTCGGTGTGGGTGAGGTGGGCCATCTCCTTGAGGTACGGCCCGGCGACCTGCCCGCCGTGCTCCGCGACGGTGGCCATCATCTTGAGCTCCTCGTCGAGGACCATGTACAGCTCCTCGATCTCCTTCGGGTCGCG
Source organism: Actinoplanes aureus (assembly GCF_015704865.1). Classification (GTDB taxonomy): domain Bacteria; phylum Actinomycetota; class Actinomycetes; order Mycobacteriales; family Micromonosporaceae; genus Actinoplanes; species Actinoplanes aureus. The sequence continues at coordinate 340,301 of NZ_JADQTO010000008.1, forward strand.
CAGGAAGTCCAGCAGATCGCCGGAGCCGTGCCGGAAGGTGCCGCTGATCGGGTTCATCATGGTGATCCCGTCGGTGACGCTGACGTGCCGTTCCGGGGTGGCGCCGACCAGCGTGCGGGTGCCGGTGTGCAGCAGGAAGGTCCAGTAGGTGCCCTGTTCGCCGGTGAGCAGCCGGCCGAAGGCGGCGCGGGCGGCGGCCACCGGATCGCCGTCGACCGTGCCGGTCCAGACCCGGTGGATGACGAAGTTGGCGCCCTCCCCGTGGCCGATCTCGTCGCGCAGCACGCCCTCGACGATCGTGCCGTACTCGTCGTCCGAGAGGTCGAATCCGCCGTCGTTCACCGTCAGCGGGCCGGGCGGGAAGGCGGACAGCGGCTCCTCGCGGACGGATCGGACCAGCAGGCACTCCAGCGGGACGTCGTCGTCGACGCACTCGAAGCCGCGCTCGGCGATCTGCCGGTAGGGGATGAGCGCCAGGGTCGGGCCGATCGGGATGTCGGCGAGCGTCCGCACCGTGACGACGTCACCGGTGAGCACCTCGACGTGGTCGGCGCCGTCACGGTGGAGCAGGGCGAAGGGCTGTTGCATGGCGGTCCACTTCCTCGAAAGTCCGGCGGCGCCGATCGAGGTCCGGCCACGCGAAACGGCCGCCTCGACGAGGCGGCCGCGTGGTTGGTTACGCGCGGGGAGTGTGGCCGCCGGTCAGGCGGGCCACCACATGGTCATTTTCGCGCGCATGGCGGTGAGCTTACGGCCCGGCGCGTGCCAGGCGCCAGACCCCTATGCGTACGCGTGACCGTCCGTGACATCGAAGGCGAGCCGGATCGCGCTCCGGGCCCAGCGCATCCGGCCGATCGCGCAGTCCGGGTGCTCGCCGAACTCCTGGGCGACGAGTTCCGCGCAGCCGGACTCGCCGAGCCGGTCGACCGCGGCGTGCACCGCCTCGCGGATCAGTTCCGCGGTGGGTTCCTGGGAGCGTTGGAGGTAGGAGACGAAGAGCGCTTCACAGCGGACGTCGTCGATAAGTGCGGTCATCGAATCCTCCCAGCCGATCAGTAGCACTGTGGTTGTCTGCTGATCAGCACACAGCCTCCCGGCTGCAATACCGGCGCGGCACGGTTGCCGCTGGGTTGCGGCTACATCGGGGGACCTACCCGCATATCCGCATTTAACGAGCTAAGGTCCGATGAAGTGGTGAGACGGACCGGGGGGAGCTGCCGTGACGACGGTCCTGGTGGCCGACGACGACGCCGATATCCGTGACCTGGTGGCGTTCAAGCTGGAACAGGCGGGCTTGGAGGTCGTGACGGTCAGTGACGGTCAGTCCGCCGTCGAGACCGCGCGGGAGCGTCGGCCGGACCTCGCGGTGCTGGACGTGTCGATGCCGGGGCTCTCGGGCATCGACGTGTGCCGCATGCTGCGGGCCGAGCCCACCACGGCCGGCATGCTGATCATCATGCTCACCGCCCGCGTGCAGGAACAGGACGTCGAGGGCGGGTTCAGGGCCGGCGCGGACGACTACGTGACCAAGCCGTTCAGTCCGCGCGAGCTGGTCTCGCGGATCCAGGCGCTGCTGAGCCGGACCCGCACCTGAGGGGCGGTTCCGGCGCGCGCCAGAACCGCCCGTCACCGACTAGCTGTTCGCGTCGGCGACCAGGCCGTCCAGCGCTTCGGCTCGCAACGGGCTGCCCGGGAACTTCGCCATCCGGCTCAGCGGCAGGCTGCCCAGCATCATCAGCATCTCCGGGTCGGCGGTCATCGCCGCGATCGGGCTGTCGCTGGCGGCACCGGCGGTCGCTGACGCGAACGCCTTGCCGAGCACCTCGGCGCCGCGCTGGTCGGCGAACCACTCGCCGACGCTGGACTCGGCGGTCAGCGGTATCCGGGCCGGGTCGCCGGCGATGTGCACGGTGACCGTGGCGCGCGGGTCACGCGACGACGAGCCCACGGCGACCAAGTACTCACCACCCTCGACGAGCCACCGGCCGAGCCGCGTGTCCCAGTACGCCAGGTCGTCGCGGTCGATGGTGAGTACCGCCTCGACGGTCTCGCCTGCGGCGACCGGGACGTTGGCGAACGCCTTCAGTTCACGCGGCGCCCGCCGCACCCGGGAGCCGGGCAGCGAGACGTACGCCTGCACCACCTCGCGGCCGTCCCGGGAACCGGTGTTGGTCACCCGCACCCGGATCTCGACGCCGGTCGCGGTGACCGAGGCGCGGGCCGCACCGTAGGAGAACGTGGTGTAGGAGAGCCCGAAGCCGAACGGGTAGGCCACCTCCCGGTCCTGTGCGTCGAAGCCCCGGTAGCCGACGTGCAGGCCCTCGCCGTACCGGACGTGGCCGTGCTCGCCGGGGAAGTCCAGGTAGGACGGGTGGTGGGCGAGCTTGACCGGGATCGTCTCGGCGAGCCGGCCGGACGGGTTGACCCGGCCGAACAGCACGTCCGCGAGCGCGCTGCCGCCGGCCTGGCCGAGCAGCCAGCCCTCCAGCAGCGCGGGCACCTTCTCGTCCCACGGCTTCGTGGTGATCACCGCGCCGTTGGAGAGCACCACGACCGTCCTCGGGTTGACGGCCGCGACCCGCTCGATCAGCGCGATCTGCGCGGCGGGCAGGTCGAGCGAGTCACGGTCGGCGCCCTCGGTCTCATGCACGCTGCCGACGAAGACGATCGCCACGTCGGAGTGCCGCGCGATCTCCACGGCCTCGGCCAGCAGCGCCTCGTCGGTGTCGCCGTCGGCGGTGTAGCCCGCCGCGAACCGGACCGGGCCGGTGGCCGTCGCGGTGATCTCGGTGAGCGCGTCGTCCAGCCGCGTCGGCGTGATCTGCGAGCTGCCGCCGCCCTGGTAGCGCGGGGTCCGCGCGAACTCGCCGAGCACGCCGACGGTGATGCCGTCGGCCGGCAGCGGCAGCAGGTCGTCGTCGTTCTTCAACAGCACGATCGCCCGTCCGGCGATCTCCCGGGCCAGCGCGTGGTGCGCTTCGGCGTCGTACCCGCCGGCCGGGCGCGCCCCGGCCTTCTCGATCAGCTTCCGTACGCGCTCAGCGCTGGTCTTCAGCAGTGCCGCGTCGAGCCGTCCGGCGTCGACGGCGTCCACCAGAGCCGCGTCGCCCTCGGCGTCCGGTCCCGGCATGGTCAGGTCCAGCCCGGCCGCCACCGACTTCACCCGGTCCACCACCGCGCCCCAGTCCGAGACGACCAGGCCCTCGAAGCCCCACTCGTCTCGCAGGACCTCGGTGAGCAGCCAGTGGTGCTCGCTCGCGTACACCCCGTTGACCTTGTTGTAGGCGCACATCACGGTCCACGGCTGGGACTTGATGACCACCCGCTGGAAGGCGCGCAGGTATATCTCGCGCAGCGTGCGCTCGTCGATGTCGGCGCTGACCCGCATCCGGTCGGTCTCCTGGCTGTTCACCGCGAAGTGCTTCAGCGACGCGCCGACGCCCCGGCTCTGCAGGCCGCGCACCCACTCGGTGGCGAGCACCCCGGTGAGGATCGGGTCCTCGGAGAAGTACTCGAAGTTGCGGCCGCCCAGCGGGCTGCGCTTGATGTTGACGCCGGGGCCGAGCAGCACGGCCACGTCCTGGGCGCGGCACTCGTCGCCGAGCGCCTCACCCATCCGGCGCAGCAGCTCGGGGTCCCATGTCGAGGCACTCGCCACGGCCGGCGGGAAGCAGGTCGCGGGGACGCCGGCGAGCAGGTCGCCGCTGGAGGCCTGCATCCGTACGCCGTGCGGGCCGTCGGTCACGGTGACCGCCGGGATGCCGGCCCGCTCGACCGGCGTCGTGTGCCAGAAGTCGCCGCCGCTGGTGAGCGCCGCCTGTTCGGCGGTGGTGAGCTCGGAGGACATGAGAAGAGACGTTCCTTTCAACGAGCCGGCCTGAGTCTTACTGAGTACCTACTAGGTATTAACTACTTGGCAACATAGCGACGGCACTACCGCCAAGGCAAGAGGTTGCTGGTAGGAAAGACGCTGTGAAGACGGCACAGCCTTTCCGCCGCGACCGCGCCCGCCTGCCCGCGGCCGAGCGGCGCCGCCAGATCCTCGAGGTGACCACCGGACTGATCGCCGAGCGCGGCTTCTGGGGCCTGTCGATGCAGGACGTGGCGGACGGCTGCGGGCTCACCGTGCCCGGCCTGCTGCACCACGTCGGTTCCAAGGACAACCTGCTGGTCGCGGTCCTCGAACACCGCGACGAGGCCGATCTGCGATCCCTGGCCGGCGAGCTCGGCGTCCCCGCGGACGGACTCTGGACCGAAGGGCCGAGCGCGGTCACCCTGCCGCAGGTCTGCGCCGCCCTGGTCCGGCGCAACGCCGGCCAGCCCGAGATCGTCCGGCTGTTCGCCGTGCTGGAGGCCGAGTCCCTGGCCCCCGACCACCCGGCCCACGAATACTTCCGCGTCCGCCAGCAGCGCATCCTGTCCAGCCTCGCCGCCCTGGTCCCGGCTCCGGCCGACGGGCGTGCGGTGGCCAGCCAGGTGGTCGCCCTGATGGACGGCCTCCAGATCCAGTGGCTACGCGAGCCCGACACGTTCGACCTGGCAGCCGCGTGGGACGCCGCCGCAGCCCGGCTCTTTTCCTAAACCCTTGCGAGGTACGCCCCACCCCGTCCCGCCGAATTCACGCCGTCCCCGTTCTCCCGCGCGATTCAGTCCCACGTTGGGCCGGAAAGACCCTGACCGCGAAGGCTCTAGGCCGCGCTGGGCGAGGCCGGGTCGCGCTGGGCCGCGCTTGGCCGAGCCGGGTCGCGCTGGGCCGGTCGCGCTGCGCCGAGCCGGGCCGCGCTGGCCGAGCCGTGCCGCGCCGCACCGCGCCGCGCTGGGCCGGGCTGGGCAGCGCTGGGCGGGGGCCGGGCTGGGCCGGTTCGCGCCGGGCGTCGCGTATGGGCTCACCGCGCGACTGTCGCAACGGCCAAACCTGGAAGGGTCACCTACCAGAACTTGACCGCGAACCATGTCTTGCTAGTCCTCCGATCCGGCCGGAGGGTCGGCCGGCGCCAGTCTCAGGAAGGAACTACTCCCTCCAGTCTGGCGGGTCGGCCGGACTCAGGAGTGGATCGTCAGCGGCGAAGGTGCGCACCGGTCCGGGTGGGGTGCGCGGCCCCTCGAAGCGGACCGTGACCCGCCCCAGGCCGCTTCCCCACACCCAGCCCGCGCCGTATTCCTCGTGCCGCACGTCCTGCCCCGGCCGCCACGCCGGAAATGCCTCCACCTGCCCAACCGCGGGAACGAGCCGCTCACCAGGATCCAGAGCTTCCGGAACCGGCGGGCCAGCCAGATCCGGCGCCGCCGGAACATGCTCAGCATCAGAATCCACAGCTCCCGAAGCCGGCCGCCCAGCCAGATCCGGCGCCGCCGGAACAAGCTGAGCGCCAGAATCGCCGGCTGGCGGAGTCGGCCGTCCAGCAAGAGCGGTGGCCGGCGGCGCTAAGAGTCCACCAGGATTGGTCGCCGGGTGAGGCGGGCCTCCCGGCTCTCCGTCCGAAGCGGCGATCGACACCTCCTCGCGCATGAACGGATGGTCGAGCTCCTCGTCCTCAGCGGGCCCGGCCGGGACAGCCGACCAGAAACCCTCCGGGAAAGAGGAGAAGAGGTCGTCCTGCGCGAAGTCCGCCAGGGTCGAGACGCCGACGCCGAGCAGGCGGATCCCGCCGGAGGTGTCGATCTCGGTCAGCAACCGCCGGGCCAGCTGGGCCACCAGGCGGGGGTCGTCGGTGGGCTGGTCGCGGGTGATCGCCCGGGTCACCGTGGTGAAGTCGTGGTGGCGGACCTTGATGTTGACGGTCCGTCCGGTGATGCCGCCGGAGCGCAGCCGCCCGGCGACCCGGGCGGAGAGCAGGTCCAGCTCGCGGTTGAGCCGCACCGGATCGGTCAGGTCCACCTCGAAGGTCTCCTCGGCGGAGACCGACTTGGCCTCCCGCTCGCCCACCACCGGCCGGTCGTCGTCGGCGCGCGCCAGCCGGAACAGTCCGCCGCCGTGTGCGGTGCCGAACCAGTCGACCAGGTCCTCCAGGGGGACCTCGGCGAGCTGGCCCACGGTACGCACGCCGGACCGGTGCAGGCGCTGCTCGGTGGCCGGGCCGACGCCACCGAGCCGGCCGACCGGCAGGGGGTGCAGGACCGCGAGCTCGCCGCCGGCCGGGACCACCGTGAGGCCGTCGGGTTTGCGCAGCTCGGAACCGATCTTGGCGAGGAGCTTGGACGAGGCCACACCGACCGACCCGGTGATGCCGCCGGTCGCGGCGGCGATCTCACGTTTCAGGCGCATGGCGATCTCGGTGACGCCGCGCGGGCTGAGATCGTGGCCGGCCGCGGCCAGATCGAGATAGGCCTCGTCGATGCTGACCTGCTCGACCAGGGGTGTCACCTCGGCCAGCAACGCCATGACCACCTCGCTGGTCCGCTTGTACGCCGCGAACCGGGGCGACAGGTAGGCGGTGCCCGGCGGGCAGCGTCGCCGCGCCTGGGCCATCGGCATCGCCGAGCGGGCACCGAAGGCGCGCGCCTCGTAGGAGGCGGTGGCCACCACACCGCGCCCGGCCACCCCGCCGACGATGACCGGCTTGCCGCGCAGCGACACCTTGTCGCGTTGCTCCACCGCGGCGAACATCGCGTCCAGGTCGACGTGCAGGATGCTTGGCTCGGCCCTCATCGGCCACCACCTGCCCACCCGTCACGCACCACCCCCGCAGACTAAGCCGGGGGTATGACATCCAGCCGAGCCCGACGAACCAGAGGGCACCGAAGAATCGGACAAGGCAGGCTCCCCTCAACAGCGTGGCTTTCTGTAGTTGCACGAACCCCCTGGTCGACAACAGAAAACCGGGAAATTTCTCGATGGGAGCGTGACCACTGGCGCTTTACAGCCCTCCAGGCCTGTGCCACGATACGGCTCGATCATCACCCAGAGGCGCGTTCTCGCAGCTAGCGGTCACGCACCCGAGCAACGGCCAGCATGAACATCGATACTCGCCGGTCAACCGGGTGCCGATTTCAGGAGAGAGCGGGACGGTGACGGAGAGTCAGGCTGCGGTCGTCAACGACGTGACGGACCTGGTCCGGGCCGCTCAGGGCGGTAGCGCGGGCGCCATGGACCAGCTGATCACCGGCCACCTGTCGCTGATCTACAACATCATCGGGCGCACGCTCGACGGTCACCCGGACGTCGACGACCTGGTCCAGGACACCATGCTGCAGGCCATCCGCGGCCTGGGCTCCCTCCGCGATCCTGACCGTTTTCGTTCATGGCTGATCGCGATCGCGTACCGCCGGGTCCAGATGCACCTGCGGTCGCGGAAGATGACGCTGTCGCGCCGCCACCCGGAGCCGGTCGACGTGCCGGATCCGGTCGGTGACTTCGCCGAGCGCACCACGGCCGAGCTGGTCGTCACCAAGCAGCGCCGCCAGCTCGCCGAGGCCGGCCGCTGGCTGGACGACGCGGACCGCCGGCTGCTGGCGCTCTGGTGGCAGGAGGCGTCCGGTGACCTGACGCGTACCGAGCTGGCCGCCGCGCTGGGCGTCAAGCCGAACCACGCCGCGGTCCGGGTGCAGCGGATGAAGGCGCAGCTCGACCTGAGCCGCAGCGTGGTCCGGGCGCTGCGGGCCAAGCCGATCTGCCCGGAGCTGGGCGAGGTGGTGCGGTTCTGGGACGGCACCACGGACTCGGTCTGGCGCAAGCGCCTGGCCCGGCACGTCCGCGACTGCCCGAAGTGCCGCGTCCACCAGCGCGGCCTGATCGCGCCGGAGCAGTTGCTGCTCGGCCTCGCCGCGCTGCCGGTACCGGCAGCGCTGCTCGCCGGGATCCAGTCGGCCCTGCACGGCGGCGCGACGGCACCGGCCGCGATCGCCGGCGGCACCTCGCTGATCGCCCACGTGCAGTCGCTGGTGCAGCACAAGAGCCTGGCGGCGGCCACCGCGGTCACGGTCGCGGCCGGCGGCGGCTTCGCGTACGCGGTCCTGCACACCCCCGCCCAGCCGGAGACCCCGATCGCGGTGGCCCCGCCGCCCGCCCCGGTCCCCACCTCGGCACCGGCCGCGATCCAGCCGTCCACGGGCGCCGGCCGGAAACCGAGCGCCACCCCCACGGCCGGCACGGCCACCCCGACCTCACGAGCGGTCGCCGGGCTCGGGGTGAGCACGGCCGACATCTACGTCGCCCCGAACGGCTCGGACGACGGTGACGGCAGCCGCCAGCGCCCGTTCGCCAGCCTGGCCAAGGCGGCCGCCGTGGTGAAGCCGGGGCAGACGATCGCCCTGCGCGGCGGCACCTACCGGCCGACCAGTCCGATAACGATCACCACAAGCGGGACCGCCTCACAGCGCGTCGTGCTCAGCGGCTTCGGTGCCGAGCGGGCCGTCATCGACGCGTCGGCCATCCCCGCCGACAAGTGGGCGATCACCCACGAGTCGTCCTACTGGACCGTGCGCGACCTGGAGATCGCCGGGGCTCGCAACGCGGCGTACACCTGCGTGGCCTGCACGAACAACGTCTTCCAGCGGCTGTCCGTGCACGGTGCCAACGGCTCCGGACTGATGCTGCGGAACCCGGGGACGGCCGGCAACCAGGTGCTGGACAGCGACTTCTACGACAACCGGGGTTCCGGGCTGGCGGTGCAGTTCGGCACCGGCGACGGGAACCTGCTGCGCGGCAACCGGGCCTTCCGCAACGGCGGCGACGGGGTCAACCTGGGCGACTTCGGCAGCCCGGTGTCGGTCCAGTACAACTGGTCGTACGGCAACGGGGCGAACGGCTTCGCGGTCGGCGGCGGCAGTCCGGCCCCCGGCGCCGCCCACCGGGTACGCCACAACGCGTCCTGGGGCAACAACGGGCACGGCTTCGTCGACGAGGGCAACGCCGCCGCGATCGAGCTGGGCAACAACACCGCGTTCCGCAACGTCAACCTCGGGTTCGCGATGACCACCGCCGCCGCGGTGCTCCGCAACAACGTGGCGCTCGGCAATCAGCAGGGCGAGGAGGGCCTGTCCCGGACCGCTCAGGCCAGCAACAACAGCTGGCAGGAGAATGGCTGGTCGGAGTCGACGCTCCGGTCCACCGACGCCTCGGTCGCCGAGGGTGCGCGCGCCGCGGACGGTGGCCTGCCCGGCACGTCGTACCTGGCCACCGGCAACGGCGTAGGCGCGTCCATGTCGGGTTCCTAGGCGCCGAGCGACGCGGGAACCCGGTACTCCGGGTACGGATCCACGTCGGGGTCCTGCTCCGGCCCACCGGCGGCGGTGGCGCGCAGGAGTAGGGACGTGCCGTCCGCGCAGTCGATCCGGACGCCGGACGGCACCTTGCCGCGCTCGTCCGTCGGGCCGAGTTCGGGCAGCGCGACCAGCTGCCAGGACCGGAACCCGGCGGGCCGGGCGGCGTCGAGCAGCCAGGCGGTGAAGACCGCGATCCGGTCCACCCGCCGCGACGGCGGCGGCAGCTGTTCCGGCGTGGGCAGGGCGTTCTCCCCGGGCCAGATCGCGCCCCAGAGGTACGCCTCCGCGCCGGTCCGATACCGCACGCGGATGCCGGCCGGGGACGGGCCGCCGGCGACGAGGTCGTTGCCGTAGCGTTCGACGGCCGTGATCTCGGGGTGGCCGCTCGCGGCGACCAGCGCCTCGATGACGTCGAGGACCTGGGCGAGGTGCACGACTCGAGTCAACGCCGTCACCACCGACCCGGATCACCCACATTGTGCGATTCGGCCGGATGGCACGGACGCGTCATGCTGAAGGGCACGCCCGTGATCCCGGCTCAGCCGGTTTGCCGCCGGCCCCTATCTGGGAACTCCGTGAGCGCATCCACCCCGGACCCGAGGAGCTGCAGTGGAAGTAACCGGCTTCTTCACCGCCATCATCATCGGCCTGATCATCGGAGCACTGGGCCGGCTGGTCCTGCCCGGCAAGCAGAACATCCCGATCTGGCTCACCCTGCTGATCGGCGTCGTCGCCGCGATCCTGGGTACGTTCCTCGCCGGCGCGCTCGGCGTCGACGACACCCCTGGCGTCGACTGGATCGAACTGGCCCTGCAGATCGGCCTCGCGGCCGGTGGTGTGGCCCTGGTCGCCGGCATGCGTGGCCGACGGCCGTAACGGGATCACCGTGCCGGGCCCGGCCACCGGTCCGGGCCCGGCACGGTAGGTTTCGGTCATGGCACGCGTACGCGCCGCGCTCTACCTCGACTTCGACAATGTGTTCAGCGGATTGATCAAGCAGGACCCGGACGTGGCGATCCAGTTCGCCAAGGAGCCGGCCGCCTGGCTGTCCCGCCTGACCACGACGTTGACGGTCGACGGTGCCCGCCGCTGGTTGATCGTCCGCTGCTACATGAACCCGGGCGGCTGGGTGCCGCACCCGGACCCCGCGGCCGGCGTGGCGCGGCTCTACTACTCGCAGTTCCGGCCGTTCTTCGTCAACGCCGGCTTCGAGGTGATCGACTGCCCGCGGCTGACCCACACCAAGAACGCCGCCGACATCCGGATGGTGGTCGACGCGGTCGATGCGCTCGCCGACCCGGTGGTCTACGAGGAGTTCGTGATCGCTTCGGGCGACTCGGACATGACCCCGCTGCTGGTAAGGCTGCGCCGCGCCGACCGGCGTACCACGATCGTCTCCCCGTCGGACGCGGCCGAGGCGTTCATCGCGGTCGCCGACCGGCTGATCACCAGTCAGGAACTGCTCGAACTGGTGCAGGGCGAACCGGTGGACAGCGACGAGGACGCCCCGGTCGCCGACGAGTCCGACGGCCCGGTCTCCTACGAGCAGTTCCGCGACCTGGTGCGATGGCGTTACGACGCCGCTCCCGGCCCGCTCAACCTGGCCTCGCTCGCGCACGATCTGCGCCGGCAACTCGGTCCGAGCGTGGACCAGACCAACTGGTTCGGCTTCGGCGGCTTCGTCCGAGCCCTGGAAAGCCTGGGCCTGGCGCACGCCAAGTTCTCCAACCACTTCGTCTGGGACGCCGGCCGGCACGACCCTCCGGAGTCGTCCGGCGCGGCCGGACCGGCCCCGGAGCCGGTCAGCCGGCTCAGCGCCCTCCTCAGCCTGCCGCGCCTGCCGCAGGAGATGTGGCCGCTGGTGTACCAGGCCCTCGCCGACTACGCCTCCAGCCACCACTTCAACCTCACCGAGGCGACCCGCTGGGCCCGCGACCGCCTGGCCGCGCAGGGCGTCGACGTGAGCCGGGCCGCGATCGCCTTCGTCACCCGCGGCACCGCGTTCGGCGGCGCACCGCTCTACCGCCAGCCGCCGCCGGCCGCCGACGAGATCGCGTCGGCGTTCGCCGACAACGTGCTCAACCGCGCCGAGGCCGCCTCGATCCCCCTGACCGACGACGAGTCCGCCCAGGTGAGAGCCTGGCTCGGCGCCACCCTTTAAAGATTTATCGGTACGCGCCACCCAGTCCCGCCGAATTCACGCCGTTCCCGCTGGCCCCGCGCGATCTCCCGCCCGCTCCTTGCCCCAACGCGTCCGCCGGGACCATGCACGTCGCCGGGCTTAACCCCCAACCGGCCCTGCAAACCGCAAGCAGGCACCCCCGGCGGTCAGGGTCTTGGCCCAACGTGGGTGCTGTCTGGCGGCCGTTGAGACAGCGTTGAGCGTGGGCCAAGCAAGATCACTGCTTGGGGACCCTGACTACGGAAGCCTTCTAACGGTAGTTTGTCGTCTTCGTAACCTTCTTGTGGTGTGTGGCGTTGTGTTCGGCAGGTGTTCTGTCGAGCGTTGGGGTGCTGGGTGGTTCGTGCGGTGTGTCCGCCGGCTGCGGGTCCGTTGGAGGAC
>NZ_JADQTO010000080.1 GCF_015704865.1 Actinoplanes aureus
CCCAGGATCGGGGGTGGTTGTTCGTTTGCTGTGAATCACACAGTGGACGCAAGCATAAAGTTTAAGATGGTTAAGCCCTCGGCCTATTAGTACCGGTCAACTCAACACGTTACCGTGCTTACATTTCCGGCCTATCAACCCAGTCGTCTAGCTGGGGGCCTTACCCACTCAAGGTGGTGGGATACCTCATCTCGAAGCAGGCTTCCCGCTTAGATGCTTTCAGCGGTTATCCCTTCCGAACGTAGCCAACCAGCCGTGCCCTTGGCAGAACAACTGGCACACCAGAGGTTCGTCCGTCCCGGTCCTCTCGTACTAGGGACAGCCCTTCTCAAGTATCCAACGCGCACGGCGGATAGGGACCGAACTGTCTCACGACGTTCTAAACCCAGCTCGCGTACCGCTTTAATGGGCGAACAGCCCAACCCTTGGGACCTGCTACAGCCCCAGGATGCGACGAGCCGACATCGAGGTGCCAAACCATCCCGTCGATATGGACTCTTGGGGAAGATCAGCCTGTTATCCCCGGGGTACCTTTTATCCGTTGAGCGACACCGCTTCCACACGCAAGTGCCGGATCACTAGTCCCGACTTTCGTCCCTGCTCGACCCGTCAGTCTCACAGTCAAGCTCCCTTGTGCACTTACACTCAACACCTGATTGCCAACCAGGCTGAGGGAACCTTTGGGCGCCTCCGTTACCCTTTAGGAGGCAACCGCCCCAGTTAAACTACCCACCAGACACTGTCCCTCGACCCGATCAGGGCCGCAAGTTAGATACCCAAACCCAACAGAGTGGTATTTCAACAGCGCCTCCACCCGAACTGGCGTCCGAGCTTCACCGGCTCCCACCTATCCTACACAATTAAATTCAGATACCAATGTCAAGCTATAGTAAAGGTCCCGGGGTCTTTCCGTCCTGCCGCGCGTAACGAGCATCTTTACTCGTACTGCAATTTCGCCGGGCCTGTGGTTGAGACAGTGGGGAAGTCGTTACGCCATTCGTGCAGGTCGGAACTTACCCGACAAGGAATTTCGCTACCTTAGGATGGTTATAGTTACCACCGCCGTTTACTGGCGCTTAAGTTCTCCGCTTCGCCCCGAAGAGCTAACAGGTCCCCTTAACGTTCCAGCACCGGGCAGGCGTCAGTCCATATACATCGTCTTACGACTTGGCATGGACCTGTGTTTTTAGTAAACAGTCGCTTCCCCCTGCTCTCTGCGGCCATACCACGCTCCACCCGCAAAGGGGCTTCACGCGTCCGGCCCCCCTTCTCCCTAAGTTACGGGGGCAATTTGCCGAGTTCCTTAACCACAGTTCACCCGTCGCCTTAGTATTCTCTACCTGACCACCTGTGTCGGTTTCGGGTACGGGCCGCTCGGAACATCGCTAGAGGCTTTTCTCGGCAGCATAGGATCACTGACTTCACCAGAACGGCTCGGCATCACGTCTCAGCCTATGAGTGGTGCGGATTTGCCTACACCACGGCCTACACGCTTACCCCGGCACAACCACCGGCCGGGATCAGCTACCTTCCTGCGTCACCCCATCACTAAACTACTACCCGTGAAGGTCCTGGCCGCCGCCGGCTCAGACCGAAGTCCTCACCAGTTTTGGGCAGTTAGTACCACGAGGTTCGTCTTGGGCGTTCCTTCGCGGGTACGGGAATATCAACCCGTTATCCATCGACTACGCCTCTCGGCCTCGCCTTAGGCCCCGACTCACCCAGGGCGGATTAGCCTGGCCCTGGAACCCTTGGTCATCCGGCGGAAGGGGTTCTCACCCTTCATTCGCTACTCATGCCTGCATTCTCACTCGTATGGCGTCCACGGCTGGATCACTCCGCCGCTTCACCCGCCATACGACGCTCCCCTACCCATCCACACACCTGCACCAGCCGATCAAGTCGACAAGCGAAGTAAAGTGTGAATGCCACAGCTTCGGCGGTGTGCTTGAGCCCCGCTACATTGTCGGCGCGGAACCACTTGACCAGTGAGCTATTACGCACTCTTTAAAGGGTGGCTGCTTCTAAGCCAACCTCCTGGTTGTCCATGCGATCCCACATCCTTTTCCACTTAGCACACGCTTAGGGGCCTTAGCTGGCGATCTGGGCTGTTTCCCTCTCGACTACGAAGCTTATCCCCCGCAGTCTCACTGCCGCGCTCTCACTTACCGGCATTCGGAGTTTGGCTGATTTCAGTAAGCTTGTAGGCCCCCTAGACCATCCAGTGCTCTACCTCCGGCAAGAAACACACGACGCTGCACCTAAATGCATTTCGGGGAGAACCAGCTATCACGGAGTTTGATTGGCCTTTCACCCCTAACCACAGGTCATCCCCCAACTTTTCAACGTTGGTGGGTTCGGTCCTCCACGCAGTCTTACCCACGCTTCAACCTGCCCATGGCTAGATCACCCCGCTTCGGGTCTAGAACATGCGACTAAA
>NZ_JADQTO010000081.1 GCF_015704865.1 Actinoplanes aureus
CGCTTGCGCATCCGTCAGGTCCCCGGGGCCGAGCCCGGGATCCCGCGTTGCGGTGGGTGCGGTGGGTGGGGTCGCTTGCGCATCCGTCAGGTCCCCGGGGCCGAGCCCGGGATCCCGCGTCGCGGTGGTTGCGGTGGGTGGGGTCGCTTGCGCTAGCCCGCACGTCCTCGAGCTCTGCCTGTCAGGTGGCTAGGTGTTTTGCCAGGACCTGTAGGTGGGTGGGGCGGGCCTGGGTATGGCGGGTTAGGCCTTCCTCTGTCAGTTGGACGAAGATGCCTCGGCGGTCTCGGTCGCAGTGGGTGCGTTCGACCAGGCCGGCGTTCACCAGGCGGGTTACGGTGCGGGACAGGGCGCTCTGGCTCAGGTACATGGTGTCGGCCAGATCTTGCATGCGGCGCTTGTCACAGTCTTGGGTGGTGAGACGGTCTAGCGTCTCGTATTCACTCAGCGTGAGGCCGTGGTTTTCGTGGAGTGCCCGTTCTAGGTGGGACGCGACCTCGTTGTAGCAGGTCAGCAGCGAACGCCACCGATCTGTGAGGGCTGCTTCGGGCTCCATGGGGGGCATCTTATCCAGTGGCGCGGTCATATGCACGTGGGAAAATTGTGTGTGCATCTTATGCGTGGACATTAGATGCGCGTGCATCTAACGTCGCGGCGTGACTATCACCGAATCGCTTACCGGTTCCGGCTCTGTGAAGCCCAGTGCGGGCGCCGTCGGGGAGCAACGCTGGACATTGCGGCTGTGGGGCGTGCTTGCGGTGTTGTGCGCCGTGCTCTTTCTCGATGGTCTGGACGTCTCGATGGTCGGCGTGGCGCTGCCATCGATCGGCGCTGAACTCGGGCTGTCTACGGCCGGGCTCCAGTGGATCGTCAACGGTTATGTTCTTGGCTACGGCGGTCTGTTGCTGCTGGGCGGGCGCACCGCGGACCTCTTCGGTCGGCGCCGGGTGTTCCTCATCGCGCTCGCCGTCTTCACCGTGGCCTCGCTGATCGGCGGGCTTGTGGACGACGGTGCGCTGCTCATCGCCACCCGGTTCATCAAGGGCCTGGCGGCGGCCTTCACCGCGCCGACCGCGATGAGCATCCTCACCACGACATTCGCCGAAGGCCCGGCCCGCAACCGGGCGCTCTCGATCTTCACGGTCTTCGGTGCCAGCGGATACTCGTCCGGCCTCATCCTCGGCGGCATGCTCACCAGCCTCGGCTGGCGGTGGACCTTCCTGGTGCCCGTACCGCTCGCCCTCGCCGCGCTCGCCGCCGGCTACGCGCTCATCCCGCGCGACCGCCCGGCCGCCGACGGCGGCCACGACCTGATCGGCGCGACCACACTCACCGCGGGCATGCTCCTCGCCGTGTACGCCGTCGTCACCGCACCCGAACGCGGCCTCCTCGACCCGGTGACGATCGGCATCGCCGTGCTCGCGGTCGTCCTGCTGATCGGCTTCGTCGTCGCCGAGAACCGGGTACGCCACCCACTGGTCCGCCTCGGCATCTTCCGGGTCGGCTCGATCGTCCGCGCCAACGTGAGCATGATCAGCCTGATGGGCTCGTACGTCAGCTTCCAGTTCATGATGACCCTGTACCTGCAGGACGTCCTGCACTGGGAACCGCTCCGGATGGCGCTGGCGCTGCTGCCCGCCGGCCTGCTGGTCGCGTTCAGCTCGCCGTTCATGGGCCGCCTCATCGACCGGTGGGGCACGGCACCGCTGATCGTCACCGCCATGGTGTCGCTCAGCGCCGGCTACGTCTGGTTCCTCGCCACCGCCGGCAACCGGCCCGGATATCTGCTCACCATCCTCCCGGCCATGCTCCTGCTCGGCGGCGGCTTCGCGTTCGGCTTCAGCTCGATCATGGCGCAGGCCACCGACGGCATCGACGACTCCGAACAGGGCCTCGCCTCCGGCCTCGTGCAATCCTCCGGCCAGGTTGGCACCGCACTCGTGCTCGCCGTCGTCACCGCACTGGTGGCCACCGCCACCACCGCGGGCGGCTTCGCTCCGTTCCGGCCGGGCGTCGGACTGGTCACCGTGGTGGCCGTGGCAGGGCTCGTGCTCAACCTCGTACCCCTGCTTCTCCGCAGGTCACAGCCCCGCCGAGCCTGACAGAGGGGGCGGTGCAACCGCCCGGCGAGCCACGAGCTAAGCTTTACCTACCGACGCGGGGTGGAGCAGCTCGGTAGCTCGCTGGGCTCATAACCCAGAGGTCGCAGGTTCAAATCCTGTCCCCGCTACGAGGTTCTGGGGCCCCCTGTTCGCGGAAAGCGCGAACTGGGGGCCCTC
>NZ_JADQTO010000082.1 GCF_015704865.1 Actinoplanes aureus
TGCAGTCTTTCACCGCGGGCCTGCGTCGTGACCACGACGCCGTCGTCAACGGCCTGACCATGCCCTACAGCTCAGGCGTGGTCGAAGGGCACGTCAATCGCATCAAGATGATCAAACGCCAGATGTAAGGTCGCGCCAACCTCGACCTGCTCCGCAAACGCATCCTTCTCGCCTGAACGGGTCAATCCCGGTCACGAAAAGTGGGTCAGATCCAGATTTCAGAAAGCGCTGACAGACGGGAGGGCAGCGCTACTTTGAGCTGGGCAGTCCCCTCTGGAGCCTCTCCGCGCCGCGGTGACCGGCAGGGCGCACGCCAGATGAGAGCCACACCAGACTGCGGTGGGCAGCCGCGATGAGAGCGACTCCACCGGTCACCTCGACCATGCCAGGCCGGGCAGCGGTCGTGCCACCAGTAAACAAGTAGTCTTTCGTGTGCTTTCTGCACGCCCTGACCGGCGAGAAAATGGGGGCGGTTGCCCGCCGACGTCGTCGCGGCTTGGTTCATGAGACCGTCAAGTAGTCTGACGCCGGGAGCCGTTTTCCAGGGCCCTGCATTGTTGCTTCGAGCACGCGAGTCCGCCTCTGTTCTTCCTCGGCCCTGCGGGCAGCCACCTGACGGTGCCTCTCGCAGGGAGCAGGGAATGGAAGTAACCGAAGAAACCACCGAACTCGTCGAGCGGGTTGCCGCGTTGGACATCGGGAAAGCTGTCCTGACGGTGTGCATCAGGATCCCTCATGAGAAGGCAACCGGCCGGCGCCGACAGGAGGTAGCCGAGTACGCCACGACCACCACAGCGCTGCTGCACCTGGCTGACAGGCTCCGTGAGCTGGGCGTGGACCGGGTGGCGATGGAGGCAACCTCCGACTACTGGAAGCCGGTGTTCTACCTGCTCGAAGCGGAAGGTTTCGAGTGCTGGCTGCTCAATGCCACTCATGTGAAGAACATTCCTGGGCGGTCGAAGACCGACAAACTGGATGCGGTGTGGCTGGCCAAGGTCGTCGAGCGTGGAATGTGCGCGCCGAGTTTTGTCCCGCCGAAACCGATCCGCCGGTTGCGTGATCTCACCCGGTATCGTCGTTCGCTGATTCGGGATCGGACCCGTGAGAAGCAACGTTTGGAGAAGCTTCTCGAAGACGCGCAGATCAAACTGTCGGTGGTCGCCTCGGACACTTTCGGCGTTTCCGGCCGAGCGATTCTGGCCGCGTTGATCGCGGGACAGCGTGATCCGCAGGTCTTGGCCGAGATGGCCCGTGGCCGGCTGCGCGCGAAGATCCCCCAGCTGCGGGAAGCACTGACCGGTCACTTCGCCGACCATCACGGGCTGCTCTGCACCAAGATGCTCGAGCGTATCGACGCCTTGACCGCCGACATCGCCGATCTGAGTACCGCGATCGATGACGCGATCAGCCCGTTCGCCGCGCAAGTGGCCCAACTCGACGAAGTCACCGGGATCGGAATCAGCTGCGCCCAGGAACTCATCGCCGAACTCGGCGTCGACATGCACGTCTTCCCGACCGCGGCGCATCTGGCTTCCTGGGCCCGGTTCGCGCCGCGCACCAAACAGTCCGCCCGGCAGAACCAAGCCGGCGACCACCGGCAAGGGGAATCCCTGGCTGGCCAGCACCCTCGGAGAGATCACCGCGGTGCTGGCCCGCAGCGACACGTTCCTCGGCGAACGTTATCGACGACTCTCGCGACGCCGCGGCAAACTACGTGCGATCGTCGCCACCGGCAACTCGATCCTCACCGTCGTCTGGCACCTACTCGCTGACCCGGCAGCCCGCTACCACGATCTCGGCGCCGGCTACCACGACAGCCGTTACCACCAACGCCACCAGCACAACCTGATCCACCAGCTCGAACGAGTCACCGGCCGGAAGGTCACCCTCACGGCCCGAGACGAACCAGCTCTGGCGTAACAGCCGTCAAGCCGTCACCAGACCAACCGCGAAAGAACCCTGCCGGGGCTCCGCCCCGGCGCTGCCGCCTGCCAACTCGATGCCTATTTTCGAGTCAGCCGCGATCCGGGTGCCATCTCACGTCCACCGATTACGGAGGTAGGTCGCCGGGCCCGCCGCCGTCGCGGCGTATGGAGCGCTTCGCGTCCCAGACCTCTGCACATTTGGCGTACCCGCCTCTGCACTGGAACGGCTCTGGCAAGATTTTCGTAGCGGAAGATCACTTGAACGGGGAATGGTGAGGAATGCCGTCTTCGAGCGATCCTGCCGATATGTGGTGTTGAACTCGCTGACCTCCTGCCCCACCTGGCACCGGTC
>NZ_JADQTO010000083.1 GCF_015704865.1 Actinoplanes aureus
CGCTCGTCGTGCACGACACGCGTGATGAGCAGCCGTCGGCCGTGCACGGTCAGTCGGGCGTTACGGTGGGCCATGAGACCTCCGGTTCCGGTGAAAGCGTCGCAACTTCCACCTCGCCGGAGGTCTCTTCACATCTCAAGCAGCCACGCCGCAGTCAACAACGCTCATGGTCATTACAGCTAGCGGACACGTTGGCGCCGCCCCGGCGGCCGAGGTCGGCGGCGGTGCCGGTGGCGGCTTTGGGCGTGTTCGTGTTGCTGTTCATGGTGTTGGTCGATGTGACGGTGCGCAGCGGGGGCGGGGCTGGCCGGTGGCCCGCGATGTTGTTCCTGGCGGTGGGCGCCGCGTTGTCGGGTGCGCTGGTGTTGTCGCGTCGTCACGGCGTCGGTGTCACCGACGAGGATGTTCGGCGGGCTCGCGTGTTGTGGCAGCGCTGTTGGTACTGCCAGCGTTGTGGCTGCGTCTCGGTGTTGATCGGAGCGGGCTTATCGCGAGTATTGCCGGCTCGCGGTTTGGCGTTGTCTCTGTTGCAGCTGGCGCGTCAGTTGTTGTAGCGACCGGTGATTTCCGGAGGTGCTGGCAGTTGGGCGGCCGGTGGCCGGCCTCCCGTCGAGCGCAGGCAGGAGCCGGGCGGGGTACTGACGGACGCGGAGGTGCAGCGAATGCTGGGGGTCGTTGTCGAGTAGCGCTGGCGGACGCTCGTCAAGCTGATGTCGCTTCGGGGCTGCGAAACGGCAAGGCTTTGCGGTTGCGTGTCGGCGATGTCGCCGACGGCGAGGCGGGAATTCGCGCGCCTGGTGAGCCTCGGTCGGCCATGCTACGGCGGACGTTGCCGCCCATGTAAACGAGTTGATTGCCGGCCGGGCCGACGATGCATGGTTGTTCGAAGGGCTCGGGGCCAACGGTGAGTGGCGCACAGAGTGGCGACGGCTGGCCGCTGCAGCTGGGCTCGGTGGCGTTCCGCTGTATGAGTTGCGCACGACCTACATCGACAGGCAGATCAGTGAACCGGGGAAGCGGAATGGACGTTCTCCCGGCGGATTCCCTGCAACCGGTAGCGATTAGCTGAAGCGATGACAGGGAGGCTATTGTCTTACCTGAGCGCTATTCACGCGTGCCCTGTCTGGTGGATTCGGAGTTGTTTGTCATGGCGAAGCAGGTAGTCACGATTCTCACGGATGACCTCGACGGCGGCGAGGCAGACCGAACGGTCGAGTTCGGATTGGACGGCGTGAACTACACGATTGACCTGTCTGACAAGAATGCGGGGAAGCTGCGTAAAAGCTCCTAACACGATCTGCTGGATCGATGTTGATCAGCGTTGCGAGGCGAAGATCAGTCTCGTTTCGGTCGTCGTGAGCAAGGCGTGGGTCGTCGACGACGAGTTGTGGAAGCTGATCGAGCCGGTGCTGCCTGCGTGGCCGGCGAAGGCTCCGGGCCCGCGGCCTGTGTCGGACCGGCTGTGCCTGCAGGGCATCCTGTTCGTGCTGCACACCGGCATCGGGTGGGAGGACCTGCCGCAGGAGCTCGGGTTCGGCTCTGGGATGACGTGCTGGCGGCGGCTGCAACGCTGGACTGAGGCCGGCGTGTTCGACCAAGTCCACCAGATACTGCTGGCCAAGCTGAACGCGGCGAACCGGATCGACTGGTCGAGAGCGGCGATGGACGCGAGTCACATCGACGCGAAAAAGGGGGTGCCGGGACAGCCCCGTCGCCGGTCAACCGCGGCAAGCCCGGCTCGAAGCACCACCTGATTTGCGACGGTAACGGCACCCCGGTCTACGTGCTGACCAGCGGCGCGAACGTGCCCGACATCAAACGGGCCCTGGACCTGCTCGACTGCTACCCGCCGATCGCCGGACGCCCGGGCCGGCCCCGGCGCCGCTTTGCCGCCCTGCTGGCCGACAAGGCTTACAGCAGCGCGGCGTTCCGCCAAGCCTGCCACGAGCGCGGCACTGAGCCGATCATCCCCAAGCCCAAGACGCACGGTGTCAAAGGCTTGGGCAAGCTGCGCTACGTCGTCGAGCAGACCTTCGCTCTGCTGCACCAGTTCCGCCGGCTTGCCGTGCGCTGGGAACGCCGCCTCGACATCCACGACGGCTTTGTCAGCCTTGCCTGCGTCCTAATCTGCTGGCGCCGACTGATCAACTGGACCCGCTAAGAGATCGTGTTAGGAGCTTTAAG
>NZ_JADQTO010000084.1 GCF_015704865.1 Actinoplanes aureus
TGTCGGGTCTCAGGACCTGCGTGACAGATCGGTATCAGGACGTGCGTGACACTCCGCCGAGTGTTGGTGGAGATCAGCGTGACCGAACAGCGGTATCAAGCAGTCCTGGACGTGCGGGCCGGGTCGACGGTGACCGACGTAGCAACTCGTTTCGGGGTGTCTCGGCAGGCGGTGCACCGATGGCTCGCCTGGTATGAGCAAGAGGGCCTGGCAGGGCTCGCGGACCGCTCAAGCAGGCCCCGGTCATCACCGGCTCAGACGGCACCCGAAGTGGAAGCGCTGATCTGCGAGCTGCGCAGGAACCATCCGCGGTGGGGTGCCCGCCGGGTCCTGTTCGAACTGGGCCGGGTGGGTTGCCCCGGTCCGATCCCGTCGCGGGTCACCGTGCATCGGATCCTGGTCCGTCACGGCCTGGTCGATGAGCGGCCTCGTCGGCGTCGCCGGGAGGACTACGTGCGGTGGGAACGTGACCGGCCGATGGAGCTGTGGCAGATGGACATCGTCGGCGGGATCCTGCTCGCCGACGGTTCCGAGGCCAAGGTCGTGACCGGGGTCGATGACCACTCCCGGTTCTGCGTCATCGCCACAGTCGTGCCGAAGGCCACCGGCCGGGCGGTCTGCCTCGCCCTGGTCGCCGCGCTGCGCGAGTACGGCACTCCGGAGGAACTGCTGACCGACAACGGCAAGCAGTTCACCGCCCGGTTCAACGCCGGTGGCGGCGAGGTGATGTTCGACCGGATCTGCCGGGAGAACGGCATCACCCACCGGCTCACCAAACCTCGCAGCCCGACGACTACTGGGAAGGTCGAACGGTTCCATCTGAGCCTGCGCCGGGAACTGCTCAACGACCATCCGCCGTTCCTGTCGGTGGCCGACGCCCAGACGGCGATCGACGAGTTCCGCCACCAATACAACACCGACCGGCCGCACCAGTCGCTGGACATGGCCTTTCCCGTCGACCGGTTCCGCCCTGAACCCGGCGACGGCATCGCCTTGAAGCTGCCGCCATCCCTGGCCGCCGTGGTCGAGGAGACCGCCCCGCCGGCACCGCCTCCGGCAAGACTCAAGTCGGGACCGGTTGTCTCCTCGACGACCTCGATCGGGCACGCGGTCGAGGTGAACAGGACCGTTCCCGCGTCCGGGAACCTCGGCATCTGCGGGCAGCAGTTCTGGCTCGGACCGGCTCATGCCGGACGCGACGTCACCGTCTGGGCCGACACCACCGTCGTTCACCTACTCCTCGACGGTGTCCGCCTCAAGACCGTCCCGTCCCGGCTCACCCCAATCCACCTCCATCAGCTCCTCACCGACGGCGGCAAACCAGGCGGACCGCCCCCGGTCAGTGCCGGGCCGGTCCAGGTCGGAACTGCGGTCGAGGTAGAGCGGACCATCAACGCCACCGGCCTGCTCGCCCTCGCCGGCAGGCAGCACCCGGTCGGGTTCCACCTCGCCGGACGCCGGGTCACCGCCCGCCTCGACCACGGCGTCCTGCACCTGCTCGGCCCCGACCGAACGGTGCTGCGCTCGCTACCGAACCCCCTCAGCGCCGCCGAAGCGGCCCGGATCCGCGACGCCCGCCCCGGCGGACCCGCACCGGCACCGACCCCCGCGCCGCTCAAAGTCGACCGGCGGGTCAGCAGCCGCGGCAGCATCAGCATCGCCAGGCAAAAGATCCAAGTCGGGATCGGCCACGCCGGCCGAACCGTCACCGTCGAGGAAGCCGATACGACCTTCCGGATCTACGACGGTGACCAGCTGCTCGCCGAGGTCATCCGCACCACCAGCAAGCGGGTCGCCCGATTCAAGGCCCGTAAGCCCGAACCGCCCCGTCGGCGGTCGTCGATATAGCGCGGGAGCCTGGCCCGACTCGAACGGTGCAGCCATCCTTGGGTTCAGTGACGCGCGGTTACCCGGCATCCCGCGCGTTGGGCAAGCCTGGTGATCAACTGTAGGGCATCCAGAGACGAAGGTCAGGCGTCCGTTAGCCTCCGACCTAGCGGCAACTTCCTAGCCGGATGTGTCACCCACGTCCCGAGACTGGATTGTCACGCAGATCCTGATACACGACA
>NZ_JADQTO010000085.1 GCF_015704865.1 Actinoplanes aureus
AGCAATGGGCGTTCTGCGCGATGAAAGGCTCCCCGGGAGCCCGCACCTACTACAACCTGCTCCGCAAGCGCGGCACCGGCCACCAAGCCGCACTACGCCAGCTCGGCAACCGCCTCGTCGGCATCCTCCACGGCTGCCTCAAGACCAGCACTCCCTACAACGAAGCCACCGCCTGGGCCCATCCACAGCTCACTACTTGACATCGAAAAACATAGGATGTCTGCCGCCGATCGTGCGTGCTGGCCGCCAACGAGCATGTCACGCGCGGTAACCGGGGTCGCGGGCGCTTGACATCCGACTTGCCGATGAGCGCGCATGGCCATCCGGCGTGCCTAATGCCGATGATGGATGAGGACGCTCGCCGTGCCTGTCAGTTCGGTTGTGTGTCCCACCAACGCGGCAGATCGTCATCCGGTTTCTCCGGACTGGCGAAGTGGAACGGCACACCGAAATGCTGTGCAATAGCCTGGCCCTGCTCGATCGCCTGTTGTGCCTCCGGCCAGGGCGGCACCTCTCTGGTGAACAGGCGGATGTCGCCGCCGTGCCGCAGCACCGTCAACGTCACTTCATCAAAGCAATCATGGCACTTGCCCGGTTGGCGCACGATTGCGACCAGGACGACGAACCAGCCCTGTGTGTCGCCGTCCCAGAAGGCTTCGACCGCGAGGACAGGCGCGGTGACAGCCTCCGCCTTCTCGATCAGCTGCGCGGTTGTCGGCGGTGGTGGCTCAGGCTCAAGGAGTCCCTGTCGGTCGAGTTCGGCGCGTCGCTCTATCAGTCGATCCTGGGCTTCGTAAAGACCAGGCGGCGGCTGCTGTCCGCCTTCCTGGCGCAAGAGGATGACCGCTGGGATCAGGCGACCTGTGCACAGCAACTCGTCCAACCGCTCAAGCAACTGAGGATCGATCGCGTTCCACCAGTCGTCAGCTAGGCGCATGCCGTCACTATCGTGTCGGGCGTCTTCGGTGCCCACAGGCGAGCCATGAGCCGATGCACGCTCATGCCGCTGTCCGTGCGCGCTGGCCGCCAACGAACACGTCACGGGTCGTAGCCGGGGTTGCTGGCGCTCAACATCCGACTTTGCCGAGTTGAGTGCGGTCGGTTGTTGGCGGTGGCCTATCTCCGCCCACCGAATGTCCAGCGATGTACCTCGATGGAGGCGTATCGTTCTTGAGTCAGAACAGCACGTGCTTCGTCTGGATTCGGCGCGACTATCAGTACCGCAGTGCCCACCCACGTCATGCCATCGTCGGACAGTAGCGGCCCGTATGCGATCAAATCATCCTGGCCGGCGGGGACTGCGAGGTCAGCGGCCGGCCCCTCGCCCAAGCCGAGCACAAGGTAACGGTTGCCACCCGTCGGGCCTCCGGGAAAGTCCCACATGGTGCGTCCCAGCGAGTTGCGCCACCGCCGCAACAGCACGTCTCGGTACACGCCAGCCTGATAATTGGGCTCATCGAAGGCGAACGCGCGCGCAGCGGCAGGATTGGGAAGATCCACTATGTGGAGGCTCCCCGTGGGAGTGTCATCGTCCGCCAAGGTCGGGCCACGGGCGATGAGCTCAGGCTCAAAACCATCCATGTACGCCCAATGGTGTTCTCCTTGCTCGTAACGCAACGCCAGTGAGCCGGACCGGTCGCGGTGGTAGCAGAGGAACTCCATATCCACAGCCTTTCATCCGCGGCACCGAACCGATGCAGAGCGGGTCGGCCACCGCAGGACAGCCGGCCCTAGACCGAACGCCCGGATCTGCCGCGATCAGTGCGTTTTCACCGGTGGTGTGCGACTTCGGAAGACAGCCTGGTGACGGTGGTGCGGCGCAGGAGAGCGCCGCGGGAGAGGCGGTCGGTGGGGTGATACTGGGCGGGTGGCTGACGGCTGGGTGCTGCATGTCGATCTCGACCAGTTCTTCGCGTCGGTCGAGGTGTTACGCCGCCCTGAGCTGCGTGGTCGACCGGTGGTGGTGGGTGGATCCGG
>NZ_JADQTO010000086.1 GCF_015704865.1 Actinoplanes aureus
GATTTTCGTAGCGGAAGATCGTTAGTGAGCTGCGGCGGTGCGTCGCCGTAGGTGTGCGATGAGGACGACTCGTTGGCGTAGGAGCGGGATTTTCGCCCGGCCGGCCATGAGTCTCTTTTGGAGTTTCACGTCGGTGATGCGGCCTTCGTTGACGCCGGAGCTGTAGGGCGAGGTGATGGCTTGGACCACTGCTGGCAGGTCGTCGCGGATCACCTTGGCGAGGCTGGGCAGTCCGGGCAGGCGGCTGGTCTCGAGTTGGTTGAGCCAGTCCGGTAGTGCTCCGGGGTCGCCGGTATCGAACATGGCGGCGAAGGCTCGGACCAGGGTGTGAGTGCGGTCGAGTTCAGGGCAGTGTGCGAGCAGTCGTTGGAGTCGTTCGGCGGTGTCGAGGGTCCGCCGTGGCGGGGTGCTGGTGATCCACCGGGCAACTTCGCGTGGTGACGGCGGATGCTGGCGGGGCTGGTCGACCGGCAGGCCTCGGCGTAGCGGCGCGACCGCCATCTTCACGCGCTGGTAGTGGCCGAGGTAGCCCTTGGCTTTCAGTTCTTCGTGCAGCACTTTCGCGTTGTGTTCACCTTCGTCCCAGCGTTGCTGCAGGTATTCCAGGTAGCGGTCGAGCGGGGACGGAACCCGCGGGCGGTGACGCACGCATTCCTGCCAGCTGGAGGCGGTCGCGTATTTGCGGACGGTGCGCCAGTTGAGTCCCAGCTCGCGGGCGACGGAGTTGTAGGCGCGGCCGGTGTCGGTCAACGCGTGGACGGTCTCGAACAGGTGCCTGGTGTGGTTCACCGCAGGGCTGTCCAGGGTGGGGGTCGCCGCGGTGTCGGCGGGCGCTGCCGGGTCCGGATCGGGTTCGGGGGTCGCCGCAGGAAGGCAGCTGTGGTGCACGGTGGCGATCTGTTGGACTCGCCGGGACAGGCCCTGCCACAAGTGGAACCGGTCGCTGACCTGGATGGCGTCCGGGGCGCCGCTGGTACTGCCCTGACGGTAGATCGGTGAGCCGTCCCGGCAGGCGATCTGCACGCCCGGATGCTCGAGTAGCCAGTCGCGGAGCGTCTCGGCGTCACGTCCCTCCCACAAGGTGATCGGTAGCCGGGTGTCGGCGTCGACCAGCAGCGTCCCGTACGCCCGTCCGTAGAGGGCGAAGTCGTCCACGCCCAGGACTCGTGGTGCGACGGGCGTCGGCAGCGGGATTCTCATCAGGTGTAGCAGGACGCTGGTCCGTGACAGGCCGGCGTGCAGCAGGTGGAGCAGGCGGGCGCCGCCACGGCCGGCGAGCAGGACACCCGCGATCTGCACCAAGCGTTGTAGCAGCGGGGTGCGGCGTTGGTACCGGACGGTCAGCCCGCCGATCTGCTCGGCGAAGGTCGTCTTCGGGCACAACGGATTCTCGCAATACAGACGGCGAACCTGCAGCTCGATACGTGCCGGTCTGCCACCGAGCGCACTGTCGGCCAGACGACGCGTGTATCGGCTGTGGATCCAGTCGCTCGTGCTGCCGCAACCGGTGCAGGAGGACGCCTTTTCGAGGTGAGTGCGGGCGTGGACGACTACTACGGGGCCGGTCGTGTCGACCGAGGTGACCAGGACCGGTGCCAGGTGGGGCAGGAGGTCAGCGAGTTCAACACCACATATCGGCAGGATCGCTCGAAGACGGCATTCCTCACCATTCCCCGTTCAAGTGATCTTCCGCTACGAAAATCTTGCCAGAGCC
>NZ_JADQTO010000087.1 GCF_015704865.1 Actinoplanes aureus
GGATCTGACCCACTTTTCGTGACCCGAGACTGACCCTGGCGTCTTCTGATCCACTGTGTATGGTCGGCCGCCGTGCGTTCTTCTGATCTTGCTGCGGTGTTGCCTCACCTCGCGGCTGTAGTCGTTGAGCGGATCGAGCGAGGTGCTGCTGGCCTGCGGTTATGGGTTCGAGCACGGGGTCGCAGGGCGATGTGTCCGCGATGTGGGTGTCTTTCGGGGCGGGTGCATAGCCGGTATGAGCGGCGCTTGGCCGATGCCGCGGTGGCAGGTTCTCCGGTCGAGTTGCGGCTGCGGGTTCGGCGGTTCTTCTGCGACATGGCTGGGTGCGTGACTCAGACGTTCGCCGAGCAGGTCGCCGGGCTGACCAGCAAATGGGCTCGTCGCAGCCCGATCATGCGGCGGTCGTTGGAGATGATCGCTCTTGCCCTGGCCGGGCGTGCAGGCGCTCGCCTGGCTGAGTTGTTAGGGCTGGTCACCAGCCGCAGCAGTATGCTGCGGCTGATCCGCGGCCTGCCGGATCCCGGCACGGACCAGGTGACAGTGCTCGGTGTGGATGACTTCGCGCTGCGTCGCGGACACCGATATGCAACGGTGCTGATCGATGTCGAGACTCACCGGCCGATCGATGTGCTGCCCGATCGGCAAGCCGCCACCCTGGCCCAGTGGCTGGCCGCGCATCCCGGAGTCCGGGTGATCTGCCGAGACCGAGCCGGCGGCTATGCCGAAGGAGCCCGCGCCGGCGCTCCGGACGCCGTGCAGGTCGCCGACAGATGGCATCTCTGGAACAACCTGGCTGAGCACGCCGAGAAGACCGTCGCGCGGCATCACCGCTGCCTGACCGCCAGGCCCGAACAAGCGCCCGCCGATCGTGCGCCAATTGCCGCCACCGTGATCGCCGACGGACCCGAGCGAGGACTGCTGGCACCGCGCACCCTGCGGCGATACCAACAAATCCAGACGCTGCTTGCCGAAGGCGCCACGATCCGGGCGATCATGCGCGAACTCGGCCTGGCCCGTAACACCGTGCGCCGGTTCGCCCGCGCCGCCAGCGTGCACGAGCTTCTTGCCAAGTCGTCTCGTGCCGAGCGCCCGAGCATGCTCGACGAACACGCTGACTACCTGCGCCAGCGCCTTACCAGCGGCGTCACCAACGCCGTCACGCTGTTCGCCGAGATCCGCGAGCGCGGCTACCGCGGCAGCGCGACGACACTGCGCGCCTACCTGCGGCCGCTGCGCGCCACCGTCGGTCGTCCACCGGCGCCGCGACGGCCACCCAAGACCCGCAAGCTGACCAGCTGGCTACTCACCCACCCGGACCGGCTCACCGACCACGACCGCGACCAACTCGCACGGGCCCGCGCCGACTGCCCGCATCTCGACTCCCTGGCCACGCACATCTCCACGTTCGCCGAGATCCTGACATCACGACAGGGGCAGCGGCTCAACGGCTGGATCACTGCGGTCGAAGCCGACGACCAGCCCGACCTGCAGTCTTTCACCGCGGGCCTGCGTCGTGACCACGACGCCGTCGTCAACGGCCTGACCATGCCCTACAGCTCAGGCGTGGTCGAAGGGCACGTCAATCGCATCAAGATGATCAAACGCCAGATGTACGGTCGCGCCAACCTCGACCTGCTCCGCAAACGCATCCTTCTCGCCTGAACGGGTCAATCCCGGTCACGAAAAGTGGGTCAGATCC
>NZ_JADQTO010000089.1 GCF_015704865.1 Actinoplanes aureus
CGGTAGTTTGTCGTCTTCGTAACCTTCTTGTGGTGTGTGGCGTTGTGTTCGGCAGGTGTTCTGTCGAGCGTTGGGGTGCTGGGTGGTTCGTGCGGTGTGTCCGCCGGCTGCGGGTCCGTTGGAGGACTACGCGGCGTGTTTCGACGAGTTGTTCTCCCGGCTGGCGCAGCGACGCGGGTTCCGGGAGTACCTGACTGGTCTGCTCGCGCCCCGCGATCGGAACAAGACGTTGACCGGTCTGGCCGGGGCGGAGCCGGTCGCCGGCGCGCAGCATGCTGCGGTGCAACGGTTGCAGTACTTCCTGTCGCAGTCCACGTGGGACGCCGACGAGATCAACCGGCGGCGGTTGGAGTTGCTGGTCGGCGATCCCTCGACGGCGCCGCACGCTCGTGGCGTGATCGCGATCGACGACTCCGGCGACCGTAAGGACGGCACCGCGACGGCGCATGTCGGCCGGCAGTGGCTGGGCCGTTACGGCAAGACCGACAACGGCATCGTCACCGTGACCACCGTCTGGGCCGACGAACGCCTCTACTATCCGCTGCACGCGCAGCCCTACACACCAGCCTCCCATTTCCCTCGCAAGCAGGCCGACCCCGAGTTCCGCACCAAGTTGCAGATCGCCGCCGATCTGATCGCCAAAGCGCTTGCCGCCGGCGTGGCCTGCCGGGCGGTGGTGGCGGACAGCTTCTACGGCGAGCACGACGACCTGCGCGGTGCGCTACGTCAGAGCGGGCTGGGTTTCGTCATGGCACTCAAGCCGTCCCGGGGCACCTGGCAGTACGGTGCCGAGGCGTACACGCCGAAAGACGCCGCCCGGGCCGTGCCCTGGGGCGGCCCGGACGATCCCGGCGGCTGGCACCCGGTCACGCGAACCTTCCGCGACGGACACACCGAGACCTGGTGGGCCACCGACGCCCGACTGGCCTGGTGGGGACCCGACGAACACACCCGTCTCGTGGTCGCCACCACCGACCCGGCAACCTTGCCGGACAAGGCCACCTGGTACCTGGCCACGAACCTGCCCCGCCCCGGCGGCCCACACGACACCCCGGACGCCGCCCACGACCCGGCGGACCTGACCGAGGTCGTGCGGCTCTACGGGATCCGGCACTGGATCGAGCAAAGCTACAAACAGGTCAAAGATGAACTCGGCTGGGCGGATTTCCAAGTCCGCTCCGCGACCGCGATCCGCCGCCACCAAACCCTCGTGAACTGCGCATTCTCATTCTGCTGGAACACCTGGTTCGACCAACCATCCACAAGCGACAACACCGCGACTCTCCCGGAATCCGTCTCTGACGACTCCGGAGAGAGGGGGCGCCGAACCCAGCCCCACCAATGATCGGCCCAGCTGGCCGAAAGCCCTCCGCGCCGTCCGCGCCTGGCTCACCCCATGGCTGCTACTGCAACGCTGTTGGACAGCCTGGACCAACAAACCGCCACCCCGTGAACTCCAGCAACTCCTCAACGCCGTCGGAAACGGCCGCGCCCTCAACCTCTATCTACCACCAT
>NZ_JADQTO010000009.1 GCF_015704865.1 Actinoplanes aureus
GACCTCGGCAACGAGTGGGCGCTGGACGCCAGCGTGCTCAAGGTGGGCAGCAACCTCTACCTGATGGGCACCTACAACGCCGGCGGCTCCTACGGGCAGTCCAACTTCATCCAGCGCCTGACCAACCCCTGGACGCTCACCGGCTCCCGGGTCCGGCTCAGTTCGCCGACGCTGTCCTGGGAACGGCAGACCGGCGCGGTCAACGAGGGCCCGGAACCGCTCTACCGCAACGGCCGGGTCATGGTCGTCTACTCGGCGTCGGCCTGCTGGGGCCCGGACTACAAGCTCGGCCTGCTCACCCTGACCGGCAGCGATCCGATGAATCCGGCGCACTGGACGAAGAGCCCGAACCCGGTGTTCCAGCGCAACGACGCCAACGGGGTCTTCGCGCCCGGCCACAACGGCTTCTTCAAGAGCCCCGACGGCACCGAGGACTGGATCGTCTACCACGCCAACGACTCCGCCGGCGGCGGCTGCGACATGAACCGTTCCACCCGAGCCCAGAAGTTCACCTGGAACACCGACGGCACCCCCAACTTCGGCACCCCTGTCCGCCTCGGAGTCACCCTGACCGCTCCCTCCGGGGAGTAGTCAGACCGGGCCGTGCCGCGGTGTCGACGGCGGATCGGCCTCCGGCGGAACCAGCTCACCGACGCGACGGATGTACTCGGCCTGTTCAGCGTCGGTGAGCTGGTATTCCGTGGCGCAGGCGACGAGAGCAGCGCCGGCATCGGACAGGGACTCGGCGGTGTTGCGCAGGATGCCGGCCAGCATGTTCCGCGCCTCGCCGAACCTGGCCAGGGACCGCCCGAAATAGGTCGCTGCCGACCCACCAGGAGCGCACGTGTCCAGCGCCGCCGCGGCAGCGGTGTACTGACCCGCGGCGCCGGGCAGGTTGACGTACCCCGCCCGGTACACGTCGGCGACGGCCACGACGACGTCCGGGTTCATCGGGACGTCGTACCTGTCGATCGTCAAGGTTTCCATGGTGTGCGGTCCGTCGGCCAGAGCAGGGCGTTCCAGCCGCAGGTCCGGGCTCGCGAACCCCGTCCTGCTGTCCAGATCCTGGTCCAGCAGGCCGGCAAGCGTCGCGTCCAGCTCAGCGAGTCCCTGTTCGACGGTGGTGACGACCTGGTGAGTCGACTCGATGATCTGCGGGGCGGCGGTGCCCTCGATCGGGGCCTCGTTCGGAGGCTCGTCCTGCTTGCCCCGCACGTAACCGGCGACGCTGGTGGTGAACGAGATGGTGCCCATGATCGCCGACAACGGGGGGAAGAGCGACAGCGCACCACTGATCATCGACGTCCAGGACAGGGCCTCCACGTCATCGGCCTGCCCAGGGCCGCCGGACTCGCCGTTGAGCCGTGCGATGCAGGTGTCCGCGATGGTCAGCAGGTACCGGTGGGCGGTGGTGACCGCCTCGTGGCAGCTCTGCGCGACCACGGCGAGGGACAGGGCGTACGCCTGCTGCTGTCGTGACGCCAGGTGGAAGGGCTTCAGGAAACGGGTCTGGAACGACGTCGCGGCCTTGCCGGTCCACTGTTGCTCGTTGATCAAGCCGTCGACCGGCAGGACCCATTCACCGAAGGCGTACTCGATGCGGTCGTAGACGCTTGTCGGTGCCCCGCCCGCGCGTGCCACCTGGTGTTCGGTCCCGCCCAGCTTGCCGACCATGACCGTGTAGTCCAGCGGATCCAAGCCGTAGAACGCCTCGATCCGGGAACGCAACGTCATCAGGTTGTCGCTGAGGATCCGCCACTCCTCCCGCATCGGCCGCGCCGCCTCGTCGGGGCTGAGCGCCGGAGGCACCACTACCGGATCCTGCGGCTGCCTCGGGTCGGGCACCACGTTGCCCTGGTCGTCCAGCATGAACTTGTTGACCTGTAGATAGTCCTTGAACCACTGCAACGCCAGGCGTTCGATCTCGGCCAGCTTGGGCGGCATCTCGTCCACGAGACGCTTCGGCACCAAGTCGATCAGGATTCTCATCGCACCCACTCCCCCGAAGTCGGTATCGTCCTCTTTCGATCGTGGCACGCACGGTGATCGATAGACAGGTCGCCGACCGGCAACTCGGGCTCAGCCGCGGATGGTGGCGGCCAGTTCGCGGACGCCGGCTCGCAGGCGGGACTCGGTCATCTGGGAGTAGCCGAGGATCAGGGTGGGCGGATGGCCGCCGCCGATCCGGTAGTCGCTCATCGTGGCCAGGGCGATTCCCCGGGACCGGGCGCGCGCCGCGACGGCCGCCTCGTCGACGGTGTCCGGCAACTCCACCGTGACGTGCAGCCCGGCGGCGATGCCGCGGATGGTGGCCGCCGGCAGCGACTCGGCCAGGGCCGCGATCACCGCGTCGCGGCGGCGCCGGTAGCGCAGTCGCATGCGGCGCAGGTGCCGGTCCAGGTCGCCGCGCTTCAGGAAGTGCGCGAAGGCCAGCTGTTCGATGCGGGCGGTGCCCTGGTCGTGCAGCAGCTTCTCCTCGCGCACAACGTCCACCAGTGACGGCGGGAGGACCATCCAGCCCAGCCGCAGGGCGGGAGGGAAATTTTGCTGGCGGTTCCGGCGTACACCACATGGTTTTGATCCAGGCCTTGAAGCGCGCCCACCGCCGGCCGGTCGTAGCGGTATTCGGCGTCGTAGTCGTCCTCGATGGCGATCGCGCCGCAGGCGCGGAGCCAGGTGATCAGTGCGGTGCGGCGCTCCGGCGCCAGCACCACCCCGGTGGGGTGCTGATGCGCGGGCGTGAGAATCACCGCGCCGACCTGGGCGGCCTCCAGTAGGTCGGCCTTCAGGCCCAGATCGTCCACCGGTACGCGCACCGCCTCCAGCCCCGCGCGGCTGATGATCCGGTCCTGCTCCTGGTTGCCGGGGTCCTCGCACGCGATCCGCCGGGCGCCGCGTGTGGCAAGTGCCCGGCAGATCAGCCCCAGGCCCTGCTGGTAACCGCTGGTGATCATGATCTGTTCGCGCCCGGCCACCACCCCGCGGACACGGCCGAGGTAGTCGGCCAGGCCGTCGCGCAGCGCGTCGATGCCGAAGACGTCGCCGTAGCCGAGGTCGGCGACGGTGATCTCGTTGACCGCGTCGCGCAGGCAGCGGGCCCAGGCGGCGCGCGGGAACGAGGAGACGTCGGGGCGGGCGGGCATGAAGTCGAAGCGGACCGCGAGCGCGGTGTCCGGCCTCGGCGCTGCCGTCGCGGCGTGCGGGAACGGCCCGGGCGCGACCCGCGGCTGGGCGCCCTGCCGCAGGGCGAGATAGCCCTCGGCGGCCAGCTGGGCGTACGCGTCGACGATGACCTTGCGGGAGACGCCGAGTTGCCGGGCCAGGTCGCGGGTCGACGGCACCGGCGTGCCGGCCCGGAGGCTGCCGTTGCGGACGGCGTCCCGGATCCGGCCCTGGATCTGCGCGGTCAGGGTGCCGGGACGGTCCTTCGAGACGGTCAGCAGGAACTCCACTGGTCCCCTTTTCGGTCGCGGCACTGGATCTGTTATTTGTACCAGTGAAGGACGACCGTGAGGACATGCTCTTCTCCGCGTCGGTCGTCGCCCGCCTCCCCCTCGCCACGTTCAGCATCGGCCTGCTCGTGCACGTCGAGCAGCTGTCCGGTTCGTACACCGCGGCCGGCGCGGTCGCCGGTGCCCTCGCGGTCGCGCAGGGCGCCGGCGGTCCGCTGCTGGGGCGCCTCGTGGACCGGCGCGGGCAGACCGTGGTGTTGTTGAGCTCGGCGACCGTCGCCGGAGCCGGGCTCATCGCGGTGGCCATGATGCCCGCCGGTACGCCGCTGCCGGCCCTGCTCGCGCTGGCCGCGCTCATCGGGCTGGCCACTCCGCCGGTCGGGGCGTGCATGCGTACGCTGATTCCGGTTCTGCGCCCGGGGGCGGACAGCCGGCGCCGGGCGTACGCCGCGGACGCCGCCGCCACCGAGCTGACCTGGGTGTCCGGGCCACCGCTCGCCCTCGGCCTCGGCGCCCTGGCCGGCACCGGCACGGCGCTCACCGCCGCCGGGATGATCCTGATCGCGGCCACCGCCCTCTTCGCCTCGTCCCGGGCCTCCCGTGGCTGGCAGCCCACCCGGACGCGGCGGGCGCGGGTCAGCGCCCTGGCCTCACCGGACATGCGCACGCTGGTGACCGTGATGATCGGCGTCGGCGTGGTGTTCGGCGCCACCGAGGTCGCGGTGACCGCCTCGGCCGGTCCGGCCGCCGGACTGCTGCTCGGCCTCTGGGGTGCCGGTTCGCTGGCCGGCGGGGTCGCCGCCACCCGGCTGGGCGGCGGCGCGACCGACGGACGCCGCTTCGCCTTACTGCTGGCCGCGCTGGGCGTGGGACACCTGCTCCTCGTCGCCGCGTCGGCCCGGGTGATCGTGGCGGCCGCATTGATCGCTGTCGCGGGTTCCATGATCGCGCCGGTCCTGGCGAGCTCCTACGCGATGGTCGACTCCGCCGCACCCGCCGGTACGGCAACCGAGGCGTTCGCCTGGCTGGCCACCGCGACCGCGATCGGCACCGCGGGCGGTGCGGCGGCCGGTGGCGCGCTCGCCGATCTGGCCGGCCCCGCGTCCGGCTTCGTCCTCGCCGGTGCCGCCGGACTGGTCGCGGCGGTCGTCGCCGTGACCCGGATCAGCGGGTCGCCGGCACCTCAACCGGCCGCAGCGGTCTGACCCGGGTGTTCTGGAAGGAGGTGTAGAGCCAGCGCCCGTGGCGCTTCACCGCGACGTTCGTGTTGACCGAGAGGGCCTCGCCGGTGCAGGCGGACTCGCCGGGCCAGAGCACACAGCCGCTCCGCACGATGACCGCGAGGTCGGACTCGACGAACCGGATCCGCTCGTCCTGCTGGAGCAGGCGCGTGCCGCGCAGATAGGTGGTGAAGTAGTAGCCCATGCCCTCCTCGATCCCGGCGCGGGTGCTCATGTGGTCGCCGTTGAACGTGACGAGGTCGGCGTCGGGCGTGTAGAGCGCCGCGTACGCCCGGGCGTCGCCGCGCGCCCAGGCCTCGTCCTGGCGATCGCGGAGATCGCGCAGGGCGGCGAGGTCGCGGTCCCGGCCGGTTCCGGCCGACGCGGGAGCGGTCGCGGGCAGCAGGGCGGCGATGATTACCGCCACGGCGGCGCCTGTCATGCGGCTGGCGTATCGACTCATGCCATCACGGTAGGAAGCCGTGACGCCTCGCCGGAACGCCCTGCGGAGGGATCCCGGAGTCCTCCCTCAGAGGTACTCGTAGGAGCGGTCGATCAACTCCGTCATCGCCTGCTGGAAGTCGCTGCGCCGCCGCGGGCTCCAGGTCTCGGTGAGCCGGTCGAAGACCCGCTCCTGCCACTCATGTGCCTGGCTCAGCATGGTGTGGCCGGCGGGGGTCACCGTCGCCCAGCGCCGGCGGCCGTCCGAGGCGGATGCCCGCATGGTCAGATATCCGGCCTCGGCCGCGCTCTTGATCAGCCGTGATGCGCCGCTCTGGTCGATACCGATCTCGTGGGCGACGGCATTGACCGTCGCCTCGATCCCCCGCCGGGTCAGCGAGTGGACCGCCTCGGTGACCAGCACGAGCCGGCCCTGCTCGGCCTCCGACGACCTGCGTGACCAGTGCCGGACGAACGCGAACAACACCTGTCCCGGCCCCGGGTCGCTCATTCGGTGGCCGCCATCTCGCGGCAGATGTAGGCCAGCTCGAGCGCCGACCTGAGGTCGGGCAGCCGGAGCGAGGCGGTCACCTTCTCGCCGGTCACCCGGAACACCGTCGCCACCCGGGTCGGGGAGGTGCTCTCCGGCCAGGTCGCGTCCTCCTCGACGACCATGAGGCGCTCACTGACCGGATGCCATGACCGCGGCACCAGCTTGATCCCGGAGCGTTCCACCCACCCGGCGAACTCTTCGGGGCTGATCGGGCCGGCGCCCTTGGGCCCCAGGACGGCGATCGGATCGCCGACCGCCCGGGCCGAACGCTCCGGGTCGGCGCTGTTCACGCTCGCATGCCACTCGTTGATGGCTGCTTCAAGTGCTGAGTCCATCGCCGAAGTGTATGCGAAACGCATATTCTTGGCACCGAGAGTTGTCATACCCCGCGCGTACGTTCGGCTCGTGCTCTCGTCCGCTGTCCTGGCCGCTCGGCCCGAGTTCACCGTGGCCGCGGTGACCTGCCGCGAGGACCACCGCGGCTGGTCCGCGGCGGAGTCGCACGACCGCTTCCGGGTCGTCATCGTGCGCCGGGGCAGGTTCCGCAGACAGACCGGCGGTGTCCGTGCCGACCTCGACCCCACCGTCGCCTACCTCGGCGTGCCCGGCGAGGTGGAGCGCTTCGCCCATCCCGCGGGCGGCGACATCTGCACCTCGGTCACCGTGACCCCGGCACTGTGGCGGAGCATGGCCGGGGACCGGCAACCGGTGCGGCCGATCGTCTACGTCGACGGAGCGGTGGATCTGGCCCATCGGCGGGTCCTCGTCGCCGCCCGGACGGGAGACGTCGATTTCGCACTCGCCGAGCGACTGTTGACGCTGATCGGCCATGCGATCACGCAGGCCGTCGCCAAGCCCGTCCCGAGCGCACGCTCCGGCGACCGCCCGCTCGTCGGTGCCGCCCGCGAGGCGATCGGCACCGGCCATCCCGCCTCCGGCGCCCTGCTGCCGCTGGCGGCTCTGCTCGGCGTCTCGCCATACAGGTTGAGCCGGGCGTTCACCGCCGAGCTCGGGGTGTCGCTGACCCGATACCGCAACCGGGTCCGTGTCGCCCGCGCCCTGGACCGGCTGGAGGCCGGTGAGACCCGGCTCGCGATGCTCGCCGCCGACCTCGGCTTCGCCGATCAGGCTCACCTGTGCCGCACCGTGCGTGCCCACGTGGGGCACACGCCGACCGCACTGCGCCGCCTGCTGACACGGACGGTCGAGCCCGGCGTTGCGTCGCACCCTTGATTGTAATAGAAATGGTTACGATGGCTTCGAACAGCAGAGTGACGATCGCGGCGCACGCACTGGCGTGGCTGGAGCTCGCCCGCCGGCGCGGGCACCCGTCGCTGACCTCCGACGAGGTGGCCGCGAGCGTCAACACGAACCCGGTCATCCTGCGGCGCAGCCTCGGTGACCTGCGCCGGGCCGGCCTGGTCACGGTCCGGCGCGGCACCGGGGCGGGCTTCTCGCTGGCCCGGCCGGCCGAGGAGATCTCGATGTACGACGTGTGGACGGCCGTCTCAGCGGAGCCGCTGCTCGCGCTGCACCACTCAGAGCCGAACCTGGAATGCCCGGTGGGCCACGGCATCCGGCCGGTCCTGACCGACGTGTACGACGAGGCGACCGCCGCGTTCGGAGCGGCGCTGGCCCGGCGCACGATCGCCGACATCTTGGAGAGGATCCTGACGTGATCGTGGAGCTTCGGCAGTACACGCTGCGCCCCGGGCGCCGCGACGAGCTGATCGAGCTGTTCGACAAACAGTTCGTCGAGTCGCAGGAGGAGCTGGGCATGGCGGTGCTCGGCCAGTTCCGCGACCTCGACCAGCCCGACAGATTCGTCTGGCTGCGCGGCTTCCCCGACATGGCGGTGCGCGGCCGGGCACTGCGCGAGTTCTACGGCGGCCCGGTGTGGAAGGAACACGGTCCCGCGGCGAACGCCACGATGATCGACTCCGACGACGTGCTGCTGACGCGCGCGATCGTGCCGCCGCCGGCGTTCCCCCGTGACGGCGAACGCGCGGACTCGGCCATGCGGGCAACGATCTGGTACCGCGATCGGCCGTTCGACGACACGTTCACCCAGTGGTTCGCCGGCCTGAACACCGGCGCCGTCGCGGTCCTGTCGACGGAGTACGCCGAAAACAACTTCCCGGCCCTGCCGGTGCGCGAGGGCGAGCACGCGTTCGTCTGGTTCACCCGGCCGGTAAACGCCGGCGAAATCGAGGCACCCGAGCGATTCGGCGTGGTGAAAACCGAGCAGCTACGTCTGATGCCGACCGCCCGATCCGCGTTTCGGTGAAGCCTTCACCGATGACGACGGGTACCACGGCCGCTGTCAGTACATGTCGTTCGTCGTCGAATATCACATAAATTGGAAGGACCGGCGATATACCCACGAGGAAGTCGAGAGAATGGTGCGCCGGGAACCCGAAGAAGACGGCTGCGTCGGTGCCGTCGAGCTGCCCCGGGTGGACACCCCGGCGGGGGCGATTCTCGACGAGAAGATCGGAGCCCGCGCCTGGTCCGAGAACGCGATCGTCGAGGTCGGGTTCGAGAACCTCCCGTCCACCATGGAGACGCTGACTTCCCGCGCTGACGACATGACCGCCCTGCTGAAAGATCTGCTGACCGCCCTGAGGCGATAGCCGGTCAGAGGAGGTCGCCGCCGGCACGCCGGATGCCGAAGTTGCGGGATATCAGGTCGGTCACCAGAGACGACATCATGTTCCCGTCCCCTCCGGTGGCGCTCCACAGCAATGCCGCCACCGGTCCCTCTACCCGCACCGTCACCGCGGGCAGGACTCGCGCCTCGACCGACTGTGTGGGTTTGAGAACACCGGGCACCGGTGCCGGCCCTGCGGCGAGCGACGGTTTGTGGCATGGCAGGCATCCGCCGGTCGCGCCGGTGAGGACGTACCGGGTCACCGCCGCGCGGTGCACCGGCTTCCACTGGTGGTCCCCGCATCCGGAACAGGTGACACCCGGAAGATAGGCCGCGGCGGCCGAGTGCGCGTCCGCCGCCTCTCGCGTTTCTTCGGCATGCTCGCCACACCGCCGCGGATCGCCCGGGTCAATGGCGAGCGCGAGCCACCGTGGCTGCGCGCCTCCGGGAACGCACGCCCAGTAGCGTTGCGCCCGCGCGAAACCGTCAGTAGTCGCCCCAGGGCGCCGACGTAGCGCCAGAGCGAGCAACACTCGCCCATCTGGGCCGATCGTCAGCGCGAAGCGGTCCGCCAGTTCGGTCACGGCCCGACCATCGGCAGCGCGACGTCCGGGACAAGCAAATCCGCCCGACGAAATCGTCCCCAGCGCCGCAGCAGGTGCGGTGCTTGTCAACAT
This sequence comes from Actinoplanes aureus, assembly GCF_015704865.1. Taxonomy (GTDB): domain Bacteria; phylum Actinomycetota; class Actinomycetes; order Mycobacteriales; family Micromonosporaceae; genus Actinoplanes; species Actinoplanes aureus. The sequence continues at coordinate 8,994 of NZ_JADQTO010000009.1, forward strand.
TTTGTCCCACACCCCTGCGGCATGCTGCCGGTCAGCACATCGTCTATTGAGGAGGCTTCATGAAACTGCTCCGTGCCCTGCGCACCGCCGTGGCCGCGACAGCCGTCTCCGCCGCGCTGACCCTGGGACTAGCCGCACCCGCCCACGCCGCGAACGTCGACTGGGACTGCGGGAGTTACCCCGGCTATTGGCACCTCTGCGGTACCTACACCGGCACCAAGGAGGTGTACTACAGCGGCCAGGCCGGTCTCGTGAAGAACTCCGGCAGATGGGAAGTCGTGAACCAGCCGGACAGCGGTTTCACGCTCGTCCTGCGTGTGTGGCCGGACAGCACGCGCTCGATCGACTACCCGGCGAGCACCAACGGCCGCATCCTGTCCTACAACATCTACGCCATCCAGATCGTCGTCGTCGGTCACGAGACGAGCAACCGGATCTTCGTCTCGTAAGAGAACACGGGGACTTCGACTCGACTGGCTCCTGCCAGTCGAGTCGGATGCTGAGCGGCAGCCGGTGGTCACGGCGTCCGGGCCGGCCACGCTCCCCCGCCGCACGAGCCGATCGAGCAGTTTGGTCTCACTGCGCGGCAAACGCTCACGCTCGTCCGCCGGCAGCTCCGCGAGAGCGTCCCAGAAACCGCACGCATCGAGCACGCCGGCCCCGCACGATGGTCGCCTAAACCCTTTCGAAGTACGCGTAACCGGCGTCCCGCCGAAGCCGACCCCGTTCCCGCTCTCCCAGCGCCAGCCCGGCTCCCCTCACCGCCCCAGCGCGACCGCCGAGAAACAGCATCACCTGCCGGTCACGGCGACGAACAAGGGCAAGCGCGGCCCGCCGCCTGCGGCCCTCACCGGCATACCGCCCACGGCACGCCCGGCGCCGCCGCCCGAAGTACATGCTGCGGTCGTCACGGGTTGGCGCACGGCGGAAGTGACGTTGGGTAGCCGGAATGGGGTGGGCTTGCGGCCGGCCTCGCGGATCGTGGTGGTTCGGGTGGAAGCGACGGCACCGCATACCCGAAACCACCACGCAACGCGGTGACCGGCAGTGGTCCCGCGCCGATCGCGGAGCCGCGAGCGGCCCTACTACCCGGACCCGGCACCCAGGGCGCTGGCAAGCAACCACCACGAAACCGCCCCCGGCACGCAGCCCGGCCGCGTGGCAAGCAGCCACCACGAACCGTGCCCGGCCCCGCGAACCCCGGGCACGCAGCCCGGCCGTGTGGCGAGCAACCACGCCCGCAGCGGGACGGACTGGTGTTTCCCGGCGGCCGCGCTGGGGCGGTGAGGGAAAGCCCGGCTCCGCCGGGAGAGCAGGGACGGGTCGGCTTCGGCGGGACCGCCGGTCACCCGTACCCCGAAGAAGCAGGACCCGTAATGCAACCTCGACCCGCGAAGGCCGTATAGGTATGCCTAGACGGACCACGCGGCCCTTCTAAACCCCGCTGACCAGCGAAGATAGGTAAGTGCTTCTGATGTGGCAGCCGCCTTGCCGACCGAGGATAGATCTATCAACGGACGAAGGAGATAGGCCATGTTGAATCACCCGGACCTGCTGCTGGACCTGGCGCACGACCGTCACCGTGAGCTGATCGCCGAGGCCGACCGGGGGCGTCTGCTCTCCATGGCGCGCATGGTGCGGCGGGGCAGGAAAGCCCGTTCGGCCCGCGGACGGCCCGCCGGTACCCTGGCGTCGTGCGAACCATCCGCGGTGGTGCCAGCCCGGTGATGATCGGGCGGGACAGCGAGCTGCGCCGGTTGGCGCGGCTCGCTTCGGCGCGTGAGCCGGCGGTCGCGATCATCGCCGGCGAGCCGGGCATCGGGAAGACGCGGCTGGTGCACGAGCTGCTGGCGACCGTGCCGGCCGGGACCGTGGTGCTGGTCGGCCAGGCGGAGCCGGGCTCGTTGTCCCGGCCCTACGAGGTGCTGCTGGACGCCATCGACGGCCGCCCGGAGGTCGATGAGGACCAGCTGGCGGCGCTTGCCGACGCCGAGCGCAGCCCGGTCGAGCGGTTGCACACCGGTCTCGCCATCCTGAGCGATCTGATCGGCGACTCGCCCGCGGTCATCGTCTTCGAGGACCTGCACTGGGCCGACTCGGAGAGCGCGGCGTTGTTCGAGCGGATCGCCGACCAGCGCGGGCCGCGCCTGCTCATCGGGACCTACCGGCCGGACGAGGTCACTCGCCGGCAACCGGTGGCCGGCCTGCTGGCCCGGTTGGAACGCCGGCACGCGGTCACGCACGTGCGTCTGGATCGTCTCACTCCCGCGCAGACCGCGGCGATGCTCGCGGCGGCGACCGGCGCGCCGGCGCCGATGCGCGCCGCGACGGCGCTGCATCACCGCACCGGCGGCAATCCGTTCTTCCTGGAGGAGCTGCTGCGCGCGCTGCCGGGGTACGACCTGGAGGCGCTGGTCGAGCAGCCGCTGCCGTGGAGTCTCGCCGACGTGTTGCGCCGCCAGGTCGACGACCTCGACCCGGTCAGTCACCGGATCGTCGAGGCGGCCACCGTGCTCGGCCACCGCATCCCGTTCGACCTGCTCGCCGATGTGACCGGTGCCGGTGAGGACGAGCTCATCGCCGTGCTGCGCGACCTGGTCACCCGGGGCGTGCTGGTGGAGTCCGGTGAGGACGAGTTCGCGTTCCGGCACGCGCTGGTGCGCGAGGCGATCGCCGACCAGATGCTCGGCCGGCAGCGCCGGCGGCTGCACGAGGCGGCGCTGGACGTGCTGCTGAGCGGTGGCAGCTCCGACCCGGCCATGGTGGCGCACCACGCGCGCGGCGCCGGCCGGTACGAGGACATGATCGCCGCGGCCCGCAGCGGTACCGCGCTCTACCTCTCCATCGGCTCGGCCTATCAGGCGCTGCAACTGGCCGAGATGGGTCTCGACGAGGTGCCCGAGGACACCGACCTGCTCGCCGGTGCCGCCCGGGCCGCCTGGCTGGCCGGTCTGCTGGACGACGCCCAGCGGTACGGCCGGCGCTGGCGGGACCTCGCCGCCACCGCGACCGACCGGGCCGAGTCGCTGTACCTGCTGGTCCGGATCGCGTGGGAGTCCCGCGAGACCGACGACATGCGCGCTCTGACGCACGACATCGAGACCTTGATCGCGCAGCTCCCGCCCGGTGCCGGTCAGGCGCGTGCGATGACGGCGATCGCGCAGTCGGCGTACCTGCGCGACGAGCTGGACGCCGCGCTGCTCTGGTGCGACCGCGCGCTGGCGCTGGCGGACGAGTTCGGCCTGCCGGACGTTCGCCTGGCCGCGCTGCTGGAGAAGGGCTCGACGCTCAGCGAGCGCCCGCACACCGCCGCCGACGGCCGCAAGATCCTGTCCGGCCTGGTCGACGAGGCCGAGGAGGCGGGCGAGTGGGTGCTGGCCGCCCGCGCGCTGCACACCCTGGTGAGCGGCGAGCCGCCCACCTCTCCGGCCGAGCATGCCGAGGCCCTGGAGCGGATGCGTGTCGACGCCGAGCGGGCCGGCTTCGAGTCGCTGGCGGTGGCCACCTACTTCCAGGGCCGGGCCCGGCTCGCCGTGCGGGCCGGCGACCTGGGCGCCGCGATCACGGCGCTGGAGGAGGGACGCGAGCAGGACCGTAGCTACCGGCGCCGGGGGCGCTGGGCCGACTACCACGGGGTCTTCCTCGCCGGGCTCTACCTGGAGGCCGGCGAGTTCGACCAGGTCGAGCAGCTGGTCGCCGACCTGGCAGCACTGCCCAACAACCCGCCGACCACGATCCCCGGCCTCGCGTTCCACCTCGCCTGCCGCCGCGGCGACCTGCCGCGCGCGGAGGCGACCCTGAACGATCTCGTCGCCGCGATGGCCGCGCAGACATGGCGCAGCGGCGAACAGGCGCACGACCTGATCTCCGCCGCGCTGGAGATCGGCCTGCCGGCGCACCGGCTCGACCAGATGGCCACCGTGCTGCTCGACGACGACGTGTGGGACGCCTACCGGACGCTCGTCGACGCCCAGGTCGCCGAGGCGCACGGCCGGCACGCCGAGGCACTGGCCGGCTATCTGTCCATCACCGACTCGCACACCCTGGGGCCGGCGATCCGTGGCACCGTACGCGTCGGTGCCGCCCGCTGCCTGCTCGCGGCCGATCGGCGTGCGGAGGCCACCGCTCAGGTGGAGGCGGCCGTGCCGCTGCTCGCCGAGTGGCGTGGCTGGCGGGTGGCCCAGCTCGCCCAGGTCCGAGCCCAGCTCGGCATGGCCCCGATCGACGCGCCGCCGGCGGTCACCGGCCCGGCCGCGCTGACGCCTCGCGAGCGGGAGGTGGCGGTGCTGATCAGCGACGGGCTGACGAACAACGAGCTGGCCCGGCGCCTCTACATCTCGCCGAAGACCGCCGCCGTCCACGTGTCGAACATCCTGCGCAAGCTGGGTGTCTCGTCCCGGACCGAGGTCGGCGACCTCGTCGGGCGGCACTGACCGCCGGCCTGTGCCGTACCCGACATCGCGCCCGACGTCAGGTTCTCCGCCCGCCGGCCGATCAAAGGAGGCGAGCGAAAGGCGGACTGACCGGGTGAGAACTACCCAGAAGGTGTCGAACGAGCTGAGCGGGTTGCGGCTCGGGACCGAGCTGGGCCGCGGCGCCTCCACCACGGTGCACCGGGTGCTGCGCGACGGTGTCCCGTACGCCCTCAAACGCCCGGTCGAGGACGCACCCGGCCTGCTCACCGCGTTTCGGCGCGAGGCCGCGCTGCTCGCCTGCGTCGACGATCCGGGCGTGCCGCGCATCCACACGGTCGGCACCTACGACGGGTTGCCCGCCCTCGTGCTCGGCTACCTCCCCGGCGGTTCCCTCGCCGACCGGCTGGCCGACCAGCCGCTGCCGCAGGAGCGGGTGGTCGAACTCGCCGCCCGGCTCGCTCGCGCACAACCGGTACGGGCTGGACTCGCGGCGCCGCAAGGTCCGTACCGAGTTCGGCGTGGACGACGGCGGGTCGGCCCGGCTGGCCACCGGCACCCCAGTGGCCGGCCGCAACCGCCAGTTGGAGGCGTTGCAGCAGGTCAGCGCCGCCGCGGCGACCGTGCTGGACCCGCAGCAACTGGCCCGGGTGGCGCTGGACGAGACACTGCGCATCCTGGGCGCCGAGCGGGCGCTGATGTTCCTGCTCGACGAGGCCGGTAACCCGGTGCCGTACGCCGGGCGCGGCGCCGGCGGCGAGGATCTGACCGAGACCACCACGTACGGCGCGTCGCTGGTGCAGCGGGTCGCCGATACGCACGAGGCGCTCGTGGTCACCAGCACCGAGCAGGGCGCCGCGCTGGGCTCGCGTAGCACCGTGGCGTACGGCCTGCGCAGCATCCTGGTGGCGCCGGTGCGTTTCAAGGGCGCCACGCTCGGGATCGTCTACCTGGACAGCCGCCTCGCCCGCGGCATCTTCACCGACGACGACGTCGCGGTGCTCACCGCCGTCACCAGCCACGTCGCGGTGTCCCTGGAGACCGCCCGCGCCGCCCAGCTGCACCTGGCCGTGCGGGCCGCACAGCAACAGCAGGCCTTCTCCGAGATGCTGCGGGCCGGCCTCGCCGAGCTGAGCGCCATCCAGGACCCGGGCCAGGTGCTGCGGGCCCTGTTCGCCATGCTGGTGAGCCGCGTCGGCGCGGACGCCGGCTGCCTGGTCACCGACGGCGTCATCGAGGTGGCCGGCGGCGCCGACCCGGCGATGCTCGGTGGTCCGCCTCCGGACGGAGTGTTCGGGCTCCGGGTGCCGCTGGAGAGTCCGGAGGGCCGCGTCGGAGAGGTGCTGCTCGGCGCGGAGACCTTCGACGACACCGCCCGGCAGGTCGCGGCCGCCCTGGTCGCGCAGGGCATGATCGCCTACGACAACGCCCGGCTGTTCAGCCGGGTGCAGGAGCTGGCCACCACCGACGCACTGACCGGGCTGCACAACCGGCGGCACTTCCACGCCCTGGCCGGCGCGTTGATCGACGCGGCCGCGCGCGGTGGGCGCGGCCTCGCGGCCGCCATGCTGGACATCGACAAGTTCAAGAGCATCAATGACACGTACGGGCACGGCGTCGGCGACGAGGTGATCCGGACGGTCGCCTCCCGGATCGGCGCGGTGATCCGCCGAGCCGACGTGCTGGGCCGGTACGGCGGTGAGGAGTTCGCCGTGGTGCTGCCCGACCACGACGGGCTCGCCGTGTCACTGGCCGAGCGGGTGCGCGCCGCGGTGGCCGCCGAACCGGTGCTCACCGCGGCCGGGCCGATCCCGGTGACGATCAGTGTCGGGCTCGCCGAGCTGGACCCGCTCGACTCGCTCGACCGGGTGCTGGCGCGGGCCGACCACGCGCTCTACCGGGCGAAGGAGGGCGGCCGCAACCGCGTCGCGATCTCCTGATCAGGCTATGCCTTTGGAATCGGCGGTTGCGACCGATGGAACTAGGTGGCCCCCACCAAGTTGCACACCCTGCTGGCGCGCATGCCGATCGGCCGCGCCCTCCGTGCCGGATTCACCGTCGTGATCGCATTGCTGGTGGTGTCGGCGGCGGTCGCGGCGTTCTTCCTGCACCGGGCGACCAGCCAGGTCGCGGAGCTCGCCAAGACCGGCGTACCGGCGATGCAGGTGGCCGGCGACATCAGCGGCCTGATGAACAAGTACCGCAAGGAGCAGTGGGAGTACCTCGCGCTGCCGCTGAGCGACACCGAGACCCGCACGGACACCGTCGACGCGATGGCCGAGGAGGACGCCGACATGCGCGCCCTGTTCGCCGACTACCGGGCCCTGTCGACGAGCGCCGAGACCCGCGCCATCCTGGACCGCTTCGAGGGCCACTGGGGCAAGTACATCGAGGCCACCGCCTCCGAGGTCGCACTCGCCGACGCCGGCGACGCGGCCGCGGCCCGGGAGACCTTCGACGCCGGCCCCGGCGACGAGGAGTGGGACGGCCTCAAGGACAGCCTGGCCGCGCTGGGCGAGCAGCACACCGCCGAGTCGAACGCGACGAGCAAGTCCGCCGACCGCCAGGCGATCATCGCGTTCGGCGCGCTCGTCGCGCTCCTCGCCGCCGCCGTATCCGTCGCCCTGGTGGTACGCCGGACCCTGACCCGGCGCATCACCGACGGTCTGGAGCAGTTGTCCTCCGCGGCCCGCGGCATCGCCCGCGGTGAGCTGGACCAGCGCGTGCACGTCGAGGCGGAGGACGAGGTGGCCGAGGTGGCCGCCGCGTTCGACGACATGGTCGCGTACCTGACCGCCAAGGCCGAGATCTCGCAGCGGATGGCGACCGGCGACCTCGCGGTGTCCGCCCCGGCCGCGTCCGCGGGTGACCGGCTCGGCGTCGCCTTCACCGAGATGATCGAGAACCTGAACGACTCGGTCCGCCAGGTGCACCGCTCGGTCGCCGATCTGGACAGCGCCTCGGTCGAGCTGGACGGCGTGTCCGACGAGATCCGCTCGGCCGCCGCCGAGGTGGTCGGCAACGCCGAGCGGCAGGTGGACCTGATCTCCGCGGCGCAGCAGGCGGCACGGGCCACCTCCGGGTACGTCGACGAGGGCGTCGACACGGTGAGCGACCTGACCCGGGTGATGCGCGACCTGGACGACAAGGCCGCCCGGATCGGTGGGATCGTCGGGGCGATCACCCGGATCGCCGGGCAGACCAACCTGCTGGCTCTCAACGCGGCGATCGAGGCCGCCCGGGCCGGTACGCAGGGCGCCGGCTTCGCCGTGGTCGCCGGTGAGGTGCGCACCCTGGCCGAGGAGAGCGGCGAGGCGGCACAGACGATCGCCGCGCTGGTCGCCGAGATCCAGCAGACCAGCGCGGAGGCGGTCACCGTCGTCGACGACCAGGCGCGCGGCGCGTTCGAACGGATCGCCGGTGGCACCGCCGAGTTGCACTCCGCGCTCGACGCGGTGGGCTCGTTCGCCGGGGCCAACCAGAGCTCCACCGAGCGGATGGCGGCAGCGACCTCGACCGCCGCGGACCAGGTGCGGCAGCTGACCGCCACCGCGGCCGGATTGCGGCAGGTGGCGGGGCGGTTCACCGTACGCGACAGCTGAGCCGTCAGGCGTCGCCCATGACCAGGCCCTCGATGGTGTGCTTCTGGGTGATCGGGGTGAGCCGCTCGACGACCGGGCAGGCCAGGTGGTCGCGCACCTCGGGCGGCAGGGTGGCCCAGAACGTCTCGGTGACGGCCAGGTCGTGCTTGTCGCTGTTGGTGGCGTCGGCGGCGTCGACGCCGAGCACCAGCACCGGCCGGGAGACCTGCGACCGGTTCTTGGTGCCGCGGTGGATGGTCAGCGCCGACCGGGCGGAGATGTCGCCGCGCTGCGGGTACTTACGCACCGCCCGCTCCTCGTAGCGGCGGTATCGCGGCTTCGGCGGGAACATGCCGTGCCCGAAGTCCGGCTCGTCGTCGAACTGGGTGCCCGGAGCGATCTCGAACGGGCCCATCTCGTCGGTGGTGTCCACCCCGGTCAGGTTGAAGGCGAGTGAGTCGAGCCGGCCCTCGGTGCGGGTCACCTCGGGCATCGGGAAGTCGCGGTGCCACGGCTGGTTGACCGCGCCGGCGAACGGGATGTCGAACCCCAGCTCGACGATCCTGTAGTCCTCGCCCAGCACCGCGGTGCAGACCGCCATCACCCAGGGGTGGGTGACCAGATCGACGAAGCCGCTCATCTGCTCCGGGTGGATCTCCACGTAGTACCGATGGGGGCCGCGCCCGACCGCGCCGCCCGGCCGCGCCTTCGCCTCGTCGAACGCGGTCTCGATGTCGGCACGCATCCGGTCGGCCCAGGCCACGCTGAACGCGCCACGCAGGGCGGTGATGCCGTCGGTGTAGATGGCTTCGCGGGCCTTCCGCCCGGCGTCTGCATCGAGGAGAGTCGTCATGCACCCCATGTTGCAACGTGGCATGCAACGTTGCAACCCGGCGGCTAGCATGTCTTCCGTGACTGCGAATCTGCGCCAGGTCGCCGAGCGCGCCGGCGTGTCCGTCCGCACCGTGTCCAACGTCGTCTCCGGCTTCCCGCTGGTGGCGCCGCAGACCCGGGAGCGGGTCCAGCGCGTGCTGGACGAGATGGGCTACCGGCCGAACGCAGCCGCCCGGCATCTGCGCGGCGGGCGGTCCGGGCTGGTCGCGCTGGTCATCCCGGAGATCGCCTCGCCGTATTTCGGCGAGCTCGCCGGCCATCTGGCCGACGAGGCCGAGAAGCGCGGCTGGACCCTGCTGGTCCAGCAGACCGGCGGCGACGCCCGCCGGGAGCGGGAACTGCTCGACGGCGTACGCGGTCAGGCCGTCGACGGCCTGGTGATGAGCCCCTGGGCGCTCTGCCCCACCGACCTGCGCCGCCGGCCGGACGCCGCCCCGCTCGTGCTGCTGGGCGAGCAGGACGCCGACGGCCTGCTCGACCACGTCGTCATCGACAACGTCGCCGCCGCCCGCGAACTCACCCGGCACCTGATCGAAACCGGGCGCACCCGCATCGCCGCCATCGGCCTACAGCCGCACCTGACCAACGGCACCGCGGCTCGGCGGCTGACCGGCTACCGGCAGGCCCTGGCGGAGGCCGGGCTGCCGCACGACCCGGCCCTGGAGATCCCGGTGGCACAACTGCACCGCGCCGACGGCGCCGCCGCCATGCGCGGCCTGCTCGCCGCCGGGATCGACGCCGACGCGGTGTTCTGCTTCAGCGACCAGCTCGCCCTCGGCGCCCTGCACGTCGCCACCGGGCACGGCCTGCGGGTTCCGGCCGACCTGGCGGTGGCCGGCTTCGACGACGTCGAGGACGGCCGCTACGCCAATCCGTCACTGACCACCGTGTCACCCGACAAGCCGGCGATCGCCCGGGCGGCGCTCGACTGCCTCGCCGAGCGGCTCGCCCCGGGCACCGGGCCGGCGCCGGCCCGCCACATCGTCGCGCACCACCTGGAGATCCGCGGCAGCACGGCCGGCTAGACACAGATCGATCACGAAGTCTGTATGGATAGTCAGCGAGAGGTTGCCGTCACGTAGGTGATGTTGCGAACCGGCACTAGGTGGGTGCTGTGGTCGTCGCCGAACCGGAGTACCGCATCGCGATCTCCCAGCTGACCGGCGACGTACTCGGCGGTCTGCTCGTCGACTTCGACGTCGCGGTGTATGTCGGTTCCGACGAAGCGGATACGAAGCTTGGGCATGATGGTTCCCCTTCCGGTTCGGCCGTCATCGACCAGAGTGCCCGAGACGTGCCAGCCGGCGGCCGGGATCGTGCCGTTTCCCGGCGGCCGCGGTGGGGCCGCACGCGGCAGCCGCTCGCGTGGGTAGGGCGGGGACGGCGTCGATCCGGCGGTTACGGCCGGTCACGCGTACCCCGAAAGAGCCGGCGCCGGACTTCAGGCCTGGCGCGACGCCAGCTCGACGACGGTGATGTCGGAGGGCGCACCGACCCGGACCGGTGGCCCCCAGGCGCCGGCGCCGCGGCTGACGTAGAGCTGGGTGTCGCCGTAGCGCTCCAGGCCGGCGTTCGTCGGGTTGGCCAGCTCGGCGATGTAGTTGCCCGGCCACAGCTGGCCGCCGTGGGTGTGCCCGGACAGCTGCAGGTCGACGCCGTGTTCCACCGCCTCGTGGATGGCCACCGGCTGATGGGCCAGCAGAACCGTCGCACGAGTCCGGTCCCGGTCGCCGAGGGCCGCGGCGAAGTCCGCGCCACCGCCGCCGTCGCGTTCGCCCGAGACGTCGTCCACGCCTGCCAGGTCGAAGCCGGGCAGCTCGATCCGGGTGTTGCGCAGCGGCTGCATGCCCAGTTCGCGCACCTTGGCGACCCATGGCTCGACGCCGGAGATGTACTCGTGGTTGCCGGTCACGAAGTAGGTGCCGAGCCGCGAGCGCAGCCCGCGCAGTGGCTCGACCGAGCCGGCCAGGTCCTCGACGTCGCCGTCGATCAGGTCGCCGACCACGGCGATCAGGTCCGGCTGGGTCGCGTTGATCGTGTCGACCACGCGCCGGCAGAAACCGCTGCCGAGGACCGGGCCGAGGTGCACGTCGCTGACCACCGCGATGCGCAACCCATGGGCGGAACGCGGCAGCTTCGCCAGCGGCACGGTGATCCGTTTGACCGTGGGGCCGTTGAGCGTGCTGTAGGTGCCGGCACCGACGGTGCCGACGGCTATCGCGGCGGCCGCACCGCCGGCGACCCGGGAGACGAAGGTCCGGCGGGAGATTTTGTTCGGTACGGGCTCCGAGGTGTTCTCCACGGGCGGTGCCGCCCCGGCCGGTGTCGCTTCCCGGGCCGGTGTCGCGGGCGCCGCCGGCACGGGTTCGGGGCGGCGGGCGAGCCACAGGCTGAGCAGGGGCCGCACCACCTCGCCCGCCACTGCGCCGAGGAACAGGTAGAGGAACAGCGCCAGCCACAGATATCCGGGCCAGGCAACGATCCGCGCGAGGGCGTGCGGCAGCCCAGCCTGCTCCCCGGCCAGGCCCCCGACGGCCAGCAGTGGGCCGGCGATGAACACCGCGGTGCCGGCCCGCCGCCACCCGGTGCCGGGTGCGGTGGTGTCCCGGACGAGTCTCCGCCAGACGTACCAGTGTGCTGTCGCCAGGATCGCCAGCACCAGGGCCAGCACGAGCGCGAATACGAGGATCACCCGGCGAGGTTACGCATTGCGCGCTGAGCCCCTGCTGAGGGTTCGCCGGCGTGAGAGCGGCCACCTACGGCACCCTGAATGTTTTCTTAGATTATTAATCTAATATTGACAGTCATGTCATGTCGGTCGCATGCTGGCCTCCACCAGCCGGCCGGAACCCCGCTCTCGAATCCGTCCCCCAACGGAGGTCCCTGATGGCCGCTGTGCAACGCCACCCATCCCTCAGCGCCGAAAGAGAACGATGAGAAGAACTCGCTCCTCCCGCGTGATCGCCGCCGCGGCCGGAATCCTGACGGCCTCCCTACTGATCGCGGGAATCGTCCGGACGGCCGGGCCCGCGGACGCTTTCGCGGCGACCTCGAAGGCCACCGTCATCAACTATCTGCGTTCGATCACCGGGTCGAGCATCGTGTCCGGGCAGCACAACAAGGAGCCGGCAAGCAGCCCGGCGCAGTACACGCAGCAGGTACGCAACGTCACCGGTCAGTTCCCGGGCCTGTGGGGTGGCGACATGATGTTCCGCGCCGACGACCAGGCCAACCGGCAACGAGTGGTCGACGAGGCCAAGGCGCAGTGGGCGGCCGGCTCGCTCGTGGCGCTCACCTGGCACGCCTGCTCGCCGACGGTCGGTGCCACCTGCGAGTTCGACGGCGGCGTGAAGACGCAGATCTCGAACGCCCAGTTCCAGGAGGTCGTCACCGCCGGCACCGCACTCAACAACACCTGGCGCAGCCGGATGGCCGCCGTCGTGCCGTACCTCAAGCAGCTCAAGGACGCCGGCATCCCGGTGCTGTGGCGCCCGTTCCACGAGATGAACGAGACCTGGAACTGGTGGGGCGGCCGGCCCGGGGCCAACGGCGGCGCCAAGATCTACCAGCAGATGCGCGACTACTTCGACAGCCAGGGCCTGGACAACCTGATCTGGGTGTGGAACGTGCAGGACAACCCGACCGCCAACTGGGCTCAGTACTACCCTGGCGCCAACTACGCCGACGTCGTGTCCCTGGACGTCTGGTGGAAGAGCCACCCGTCGGCGGCGGACTACTCGCAGATCCAGAGCGTCGCGGCCGGCAAACCGATCGCGATCGCCGAGATGGGCAAGGTGCCGAACGCGTCCCTGCTGAGTTCCCAGCCGCGCTGGGCGTACTTCATGATCTGGTCTGAGCAGTTGCTCGGCAGCAACTCGACCGCGGAGATCCAGGCCGCGTACAACCTGCCGCGCGTCCTCAACCGCGGTGAGATCAACATCGGTGCCGGTCCGGTGACCCCGACGACCGGTTCGACCACCGCGCCGGCCGCCCGCACTGGCAAGATCCGGGCGGTCGCCGCCGACAAGTGCGTCGACGTCGCCGGGGCGAACGCCGCGAACGGCACCCAGGTCCAGATCTACACCTGCGACGTGGGTGGCTCCGCCCAGCAGTGGACGGTCGGCACCGACGGCACGATCCGCGCTCTCGGCAAGTGCCTGGATGTCGCCGCGGCGGGAACCGCTGACGGCGCGAGGATTCAGATCTACGACTGCAACGGCGGCAACGCCCAGCGGTTCACCTACAACGCCGCGACGCGCGATCTGGTGAACGCCGGCTCGGGCAAGTGCCTCGAAGTCCGGGCGGAGGCGACGGCGAACTCGACGCCGCTCCAGTTGTGGACGTGCAACGGCAAGGCCAACCAGGACTTCACCCTGCCGGCCTGACGGACGCGGGCTGCCGGCTCCCTCGTCAGTCGAGTGTCGAGGTGGCCGGCATGCCGCTATTCCAGCCGGTCGGCGGCGAGACCAACGGAGATTCCTCACCCGGGCGCCCGCGCGGCCGGCGGCAGAGGCAGGAGACGTCTCGCGCCCGGTGTGGTGGCCCGCATGGCGGTGCGGGTCGCCGTCATGGTCATGGCCTCGGCGGAGGCCGGTCTCGGTGGTTGGGCCGCGGGATCACCCGCACCACCAGCAAAGGAGTAGGACCCGTTGAACACCAGCTGGCTCGGTGACGAGTCCGGGCGCCTGCTCGACTTCGGCCGAGGCTTCGCGCACCCGCTGGGTGGAGCGGCCTGGCTACGCGCGGACGGAACGCCCGACCTCGGCGCTCCCGTCTACACCTGGATCACCGCGCGCATGGCGCACGTCTACAGCCTGGGGCATCTGCTCGGCGTACCCGGCGCCGGTCCGCTGGCCGACGCGGCGCTGGCAGGTCTCACCGGCATCCTGCACGACCGGGACAACGGCGGCTGGTACCCCAGCGTCGCACCCGACGGCCGGCCGGAGGCCGGAAAGTCCTGCTACGACCACGCCTTCGTGGTGCTCGCCGCGTTCGACGTCACCGGCCGTCCGGACTGCCTGCACCGGGCGCTGGCCATCACCGAGCGGACCGTGGGCTGGGGCCGCCGGTACGGGTGGCGGCTGCCGGAACACTTCGACGCCCAGTGGAATCCGCGGCCGGACTATCACCGCGAGCGTCCGCAGGACCCGTTCAAGCCGTGCAGGCCATGCTGATCCCCCGAGCCCCGCTGACGCCCGGCCTGGCGGCGGCCTGCGCGACCGGAGCGGTGCGATGAAACGCTTCCTCGTGGTGCGCGAGTCGATCCTGGACGTCATCGCCGAGTCGGGGCGGGAGCGCGAGCTGCCCGGCGGCAGCCCGGCCAATGTGGCCGTCGGCCTGGGCCGGCTCGGTCACGACGTGGGCCTGTGGACGCACATCGGCGCCGACCCCTCCGGCGACCTGCTGTGTGAGCATCTCACCAGCTCGGACGTGGACCTGCTGGCCCCGATCACCGGTACGAGCTCACGGGCACTCGCCCGGATCCAGCCCGACGGATCCGCGCGGTACGACTTCTCCGTCGACTGGCCACGATGGCCGGGCGGCCCGGCCCCGACCGTGTCCGCACACCACCTGCACACCGGTTCGATCGCCGCGCTCATGACACCCGGCGGCGGCGACGTCGAGCAGCTCCTGCGCGACCGGCGTACGACCACGACGATCAGTTACGACCCCAACATCCGCCCCTCGCTCGTCGGCGAGCCGGACGACTGCCGCGCCCGTGTGGAAGGCATCGTCACCTCCAGCGACGTCGTCAAAGCCAGCGACGAGGACCTCGCCTGGCTCTACCCGGGCATGCCGGCGTTCGACGCCGCACGACACTGGCTCACCCTGGGACCCGCCCTCGTCTGCGTGACGCTGGGCGCGGACGGCGCCTTCGCAGTCGCCGGCGAGTCCCACGTCTCGGTCCGGCCGGTCCCCGTCACCGTCGTCGACACCGTCGGTGCCGGTGACGCATTCATGGCCGGCCTGCTCGACGCCCTGTGGGACCGGCGGCTGCTCGGCGCCTCGGCACGCCCACGGCTGCGGGCCGTCACCACCGGCGACATCCGCCGGGTGCTCTCGCACGCCGCACTCGTCGCGGCCCTCACGGTCACGCGTGCCGGGGCCGCACCACCTACCAGGGAGGAACTGCCCGCATGAGATGGCCACTGACCTTCGCGATCGCCGCGCTGGTGAGCCTGACAGCACCGGCGTCGGCGGACGCCGCGGCCCGCTGCACGAGTGCGCTGAAACCCGGCGATCACACACTGCCGGTCACTTTCCAGGGCCGGCAGTATCCGGTGAACGTCTACGTACCGGCGGGCGCGCGGGGCGCCGCGGTCATCAACCTGCACGGCACGCAGAGCACAGGCGCCGGTCAGCTCGAGTACAGCGACATGAGGTCGACGGCCGACGCCGGACGGTTCCTGGTGCTGGCGCCCTCGGGGGCGATTCCCGCCGCCGGCGGTTTCGCCTGGAACGTCCCGGGAGTAGGCACCCCGCCGGCCGGCGCCCGCGACGACGTCGCCTTCCTGGACCAGGTCATCACCACCGCGACCACGTCGCTGTGCGTCGACCGCACCCGGGTGTACGGCACCGGCTACTCCGGCGGCGGCCGGATGATGTCGGCTTTCGCCTGTCACCGGCCGCACCGGATCGCCGCCATCGCACCGGTCGCCGGCCTGCGAGCCGGCCGGCCGGATCCGGTCGACACCTCGAAGCTCGATCCGCTCTCGTGCACGCCGGGCCGCGCCGTCCCCGTGATCACGTTCCACGGCCTGCAGGACGCGACCAACCCCTTCCCGGGTGGCGGCTCGCCGTACTGGGGCTACTCCGTACCGGCCGCGCAGCAACGCTGGGCACAGATCAACAAGTGCTCGGATCGGCCACGGACGACCACCGTCAGCACGAACGTCTCGAAGGTGTCTTACCAGCGCTGCCGCGGCGGGGCGGAGGTCGTGCTCTACACCATCGCGAACGGCGGGCACACCTGGCCGGGAACCTCGGTGGACAACGGCAACGGCACGGTGACGCACGAGATCAACGCCAACCGGCTGATGTGGCAGTTCTTCGAGCGGCACTGAGCCTTGCGCCATATCGATCATCTGCGATGATGGGAGCGCTCCCAAACCCGAGGAGATCCCATGCGCAATCTTGTCGCCGCGTTCACCACCGCCCTCCTGCTCGGCGCGACGGCCGGCAGCGTGCCGGCCGTCGCGGCGGGTGCCGCCCACCGCGGCTCCTGCACACGCGACCTGCTCTTCTGCGAAGACTTCGAACGGCTGCCGCCCGGCGGTCCCAGTACCCTGAACTGGGGCGTGGACACGCGCAACGGCACGCTCGCCGTGGAGCGGGCCCGCCGCGGTAATCAGGTGCTGCACGTACACACCCTCGACAACGGGCGCGCCTTCCTGCGCGTCGACGACTTCGCCGCGCCGGGCAACCGCTTCTACGGCCGGATGCGGCTGCGCGTCGACGCCTTCCCCACCGCTCCCGACTGGGCACACTTCACGCTCGTGGAGGCGACCGGCACCGGCAGTCCGGAGGTCGTCCGCCCGATCGGCGGCCAGTACGCGCCCACCGTCCCCGGCATCTTCTGGGGCGTCGGCGCCGACGGCGGCCCGACCGGCGACTGGACCAACTGGCGCGAGTCCGCGCCGGTCACCGAGGACACCTGGCAGTGCTTCGAGTGGCTGCTGGACCCGGCGGACAACCGCGTCACCGTCTGGATCGACGGGACGGCGAACCCGGAGCTGACCGCCTCCACCACCGAACACGGCGGCAACGACGTTCCCTTCATCCTGCCCGCGGTGAACACCGTGAAGATCGGCTGGCAGCTCTACCAGGGCGGCACCACGCCGGGCGAGTTCGATCTCTGGATCGACGACATCGCGCTCTCCACCAAACGCCTCGGCTGTTGAGCGGCCCGGCCGATGCCGTGGTCGAGGTCAGCCCTTTCCGGTACGGGTGACCGGCCATCCCTGACTACGGAAGCCTTCTAAGCCCGGCCCGGCCCGGCACGGCACGGCACGGCCCGGGAGGCGGTGACAGCCATCAGGCACAGCCGGGTCCGCTTTTCCGGCCTGTTTGATCATTCGGCTGTGCGCGAGGGCTGCTTGGCGGCACTTGAAGCAACCCTGGCGCCCAGCCGGCCCGCAAAACTCTGCCTCGTCGACCACCGAGCTAGGAACAGTGGCTGATCCACACCACACCGGCCATGCCCGGACGGCCAGACGGCAGCCACCGGCTGACCGCAACCAACCCGGCCAACCGCAAGCACTAGCGGGCTGCCGGGCACCGCTTAAGCGCGGCCGCCGGGAAGCTGTGCGTGCTGTTTCCCGGCGGCCGCGTTGGGGCCGCGCCCGGCAGCCCGCTCGCGCTGGGAGAGCAAGGACATCCGGTCACCCGTACGTCAAAGGCATGCCCTCAATCAGGCGGCGGGATACGCCCGCACGTCATCGACGATCAGCTGGCCGGAGTCGCCACCGCCCAGATAGACGGACAGCTGCGTGACCTTCTGCAGATCGAGATCCCCGCTGGGCGCCCACGGCGGTTGCGCGAACGACGTGAACGGCACCCGGACGACCCCGGACCCGCCTCCCGCGGGCAGCGTGTGCTCCCAGTACACCCCGGCGGCGACGAACTGGATCGTGATGCTCGCTTGTGTACCGGATCGATCCAGCCACAACTCGATGCCCTGCTGGCCCCACAGGTCCACGGCGCCCGCGAAGGTCCGGGTGACGCCGGCATAGCCGGCCGCGCCCGCAGTGACGTCGAGTCGCATGGCCCGGCCTGCACCCGTGGGTGACGCCACGAGCGAGGTCGTGACCGGATCCCCGCCGGTGTTCCGCACGTACGCCGCGGTGAGCGAGGCGTCGTCGGCGTACCCCTCGTAGTCGTCGATCGTGGCCGGCGCCGTCGGCACCGCCCGGGTGGTGAAGGTGCCGGCCGGTGCGGTCGTGCTACCGGCGGCGTTCGTCGCCCGCACCCTCCAATACCAGGTCGTCGCGGGGTCGAGATCCCGCGCCGACGTGAAGGTCGGTTCCGCCAGCCCGGTCACGCTGATCTCCGGGTCGCTCAGATCCGCGTTTCGGGAAACCGTGAGGGTGTAGTAGCCCGCACCGGCGGCCGGAGTCCACGAGTAGGTCCGGGGTCCGATGACGCCGGTGGCCCCGGAAGCCGGTGTCACCAGTTCAAAGGGAGCCGGCGCGCTGTTCACCGGCGCGGGGTCCGCTGCCCACAGGGTGGCCCCGGAGACGCCGGTGCGCTTCCCGGTCCAGGCGATGCGCACGTGGTCGGCGTCCGCTGTGGACGCGGTGACCGTGAACCCGGACGAGCCACGCCGGTCGACGTCGGCCCGGACGGTACGCCAGGTGGTTCCGTCGTCCGACACCTGCACCTTGACGTCGGGACGCTGCGCTGCGAGCACCTCGAACCGGACCCGGCGGGTCCCCGCCCGGTGCCAGCTCACCCACGCTTCTCCCGTGCCGGTCGGCCGGACGACGGCGCGGTCGTCGCCGGGTTGGATCTCGACGCCGGCGTGCCCGGCGGCGATGTCGAAGGTCTCCAGCGGATCGGTCAGGACCGTCTCGCGGCCTCCGGCGTACAGCGCCGGTGAGGACGCGCCGCCGGCGGGCACGACGCGGTACCAGGCGTCACCGGGAGCGGTGAGATCCGTCCACGGTGTGTCGTTGTCGGTGAGCAGCCCGCTGTGCGCCGCCTTCCAGGGGCCGTGCGAAGTCCGGGCTCGTTCCACCCGGTAACCGGTGGCACCGGCCGCGCCGCGCCACTCCACGATGTTGAGGCCACCCCGCTTCGTGATCGAGGTGATCAGCGGGGTGCCGGCCGGCCGTCGCGCCGCCGAGGCGCCGAGAGCCTCGGCGTACGCGATCTGCGCCTGGTTCGCCGCGGTCATCCGCTCGTCGTCGCCGGGGTAGTGGATGGTGAACCCGTCGTCGTGCTGCACGAATCCGTGGCGGTCGTGGTGCCCGAACAGCGACCACGACAGCATCCCGGTGACGTTCCGGTCGGCCACCAGGGGGTCGAGCAGGGAATCGCTCGCGGCGGTGGAGGCGTACTCCCCCGCGATGTAGACCTTGCCGGAGGCGGCGACCGTGGCGGCGTCCGCCCGTATCTTCGCGGCGGTCGGCGGGTAGTAGTGCACGTCGACGATGTCGACGTCCGGGGCGGACAGGGTGTCGGGGTCGATGTCGAACCGGCGGCCCGCGGCGATGAGCTGGCGCGGCGCCCACTTCGCAAAGAGCGAAGCGTTGGTGTTGATCCACTCAGGCGTCATGCCCTCGAGTTCGTTGCCGAGCTCCCACGCCATGACGGCCGGGTCGTCGACCAGACGCTTGCCGGTCAGCGGGTTGACGTGGTGCATGACGTGCGACACGTACGCCTGGTAGTCGGCGATGACCCGCGGATCGGTGTAGAACGCCGAGTCCGGCAGCCCGTACGGTTTCGTGAAGTCCGCGTGCCCACCGTGGTAGTACGCCCAGTTGTCGGTGAGCGGCACGATCAGCCGGAGACCGATCTTGCCGGCGTAGGCGATCGCGTAGTCGGTGGCACGGAACGCCTCGTCGTTGTAGCCGGCCTCCTTCGACGGAAGCAGGGTCTTCGGGTGCCCGGACGAGACGAACATGTGGGACCGGACCACCGTCATCCCCATCGCCTTGGCGGTGTCGAGCGCGTCGCGGATCCGGAAGTAGGTCGGGTAGTCGACGCCGCCCACGTTCTCGTCGAGCCCGAGCCAGTAGATGTTGGTCCCGGCGAAGCGGAACTGCCGGTCCCCGATCTTGAGCTGGGTGCCGTCCCTGGTGACGAAGCGGTCACCGCCGGCGGCGGCCGGCGACGGGGCGGCGGCCACGGTGGTCAGGAGGGTGAGGACGACTATCGCGGCACGGAACACTCTCATTCGGCACTCCCACTGCGTAGGACGGACGCCAGGTCGGTGAGCACCCACGGGTCCTTGACCGAGCCGGGGTCGAGCTCGGCCGGGGCGCGTACGTGCAGGGTGGTGGACTCGCCCGGCAGCAGCGTGACGAAGCCCTTGTCGACGACCGCGCCGGGGTGCACGCGGTCGGGTTGCAGCAGCACGTCGCGGGCCAGCCCGGTGGCGTGCACGGTCACGTCGAGGCCGCCCGGAACCTGCTCGGCGGTGACGGTCAGTCCGGGATCGGCGAACTCCTCGGCCTCGAACCACAGGGCCCGCTGGTCGTCCAGGCAGGCCACCAGCAGGTCACCGTTCGGCACCGGGATCAGCGCGACCGACCGGGGCGCGACCTCGACCTTCTCGATGATCGAGTAGACCAGCCGGCCCGCGGTGTCGCGCCGTTCGATGCGCAGCGGGCCGGTCCACGGTTCCGCGTGGTCGTTGAGGACCGCCACCACGAGACCGCCGTCGCGGCGCTGGATGGTCAGGGCGCGGTCGGCGTACATCTCGCGCAGCGCGAAGTAGAGCGGTTTGTACCGGCCGGCGCCGTCGATCGCCGCCCAGGACGTGACCGGCCACAGGTCGTTGAGCTGCCACACGATCGTCCCGGCCGTGTGCGGCCAGTGCGAGCGCCAGTGCTCGACGCCGGTACGCACCGCGCGTACCTGATTGAGCTGGGTGAGGTAGTGCCAGGCCTCGGTGGATTCCGGCGCCGCGAAGTGCGGCGCCAGGCCGCGCGCCAGCTTGCCGTTGCCGTCCTCGGCCTTCTGGTGGTGCAGCACGCCGGGCGAGTCCGGCAGCATCGGCTCGTCGGAGATCGCGTCCCGCAGGGTGCGCCAGGCCGGCGGTGCCTGCCAGCCGAACTCGGCGACGAACCGCGGTGTGGAGTCGCGGTAGTGCAGGTAGTCCTGCCGGTTCCACACCTCCCAGGAGTGGAAGGTCTGGTGGTCCGGGTCGTTCGGCTCGTGCTCCCAGGAGCCGGACCACGGGCTGCCGGCCTGGTAGGGCCGGGACGGGTCGAGCTCCGCGACGATCTCCGGCAGAACGGAAAGGTAGTACTTCTCGCCCCAGCTCAGGTCGTCGGGCCAGCTCATCGCCCCGTGCAGCCATAGGTTCTCGTTGTTGCCGTTCCAGGTGATCAGGCTGGGGTGCGGCGACAGCCGGGTCACGTTGTCGCGCGCCTCGGCGACCACCTCCGAGTGGAGCGGCTCCTCCTCCGGGTAGCAGGCGCAGGCGAACAGGAAGTCCTGCCAGACCAGCAGCCCGAGCTCGTCGCACACCTCGTAGAAGGCGCGATCCTCGTAGATGCCGCCGCCCCACACCCGGATCAGGTTGACCCCGGCGTTCGCGGCCTCGCGCAGCCGCAGTTCGTAGCGTTCGCGGGTCATCCGGGACGGGAAGATGTCGTCCGGGATCCAGTTGACGCCCTTCGCGAACACCGGCTCGCCGTTGACGTGGATGACGAAGCGGGTGCCGGCGTCGTCCGGCGACCGATCGATCTCGACACTGCGGAATCCGGTGCGCCGCTCCCATCGGTCCAGCTCACGGTCGCCGTCGAGCAGCACCACGGTCAGCGTGTAGAGCGCCGGTTCGCCGTAGCCGCGCGGATTCCACGGCGTCACCCCGGGGATGTCCAGCGTCGCGCGTACCGCATCGGTGTCAAGATCAAGCGAGGTGATCTCCCGGCCGTCCAGGAGGATCTGCGCGCGCAGCGCGCGATCCTGAGTGCGCTCGATCTCGCAGGTCAGGTCCAGCTTTCCGGCATTTTCGGCGTACGTGCAAAGCGGACGCACCGCCGCGAGCCGTGCCGTGCTCCAGCCCTCGAGCCGGACCGGTCGCCAGATGCCGGCCGTGACCAGCGTCGGTCCCCAGTCCCAGCCGAAGCTGCACGCCATCTTGCGGATGAACTGGAACGGCTCCGGGTAGGCGTTGGCGCGCGGCCCGACCAGGCTCTTCACCCGCTCGGCCTCGGTGTACGCGGAGGTGAAGTGCACGCTCAGCGGCTGCGGTCCGGCACCGACCAGCGAGGTGACGTCGAACCGGTAGGTGCGGTGCATGTTGCGGGTCTCGCCCAGCGTGGTGCCGTTGAGGTCGACGCGGGCCACCGTGTCCAGGCCCTCGAAGACCAGGTCGATCCGCTCGTGCTCGGGGCCGTGCCAGGCCACGTCCCGCTGGTATGTCCAGTCGGCGCGGCCCACCCAGGCGACGGCGAGCTCGTTGTCGTCCAGGAACGGGTCCGGGATGCGGCCCTGCCGGAGCAGGTCGGTGTGCACGCTGCCGGGCACGGTCGCCGGGACGGCGACACCGTCGCCGTGCAGCTCCCAGGAGCCGGACAGATCTTCCACTGAGGTCATTTGGTCGCTCCCGCGGTGACACCGTTGTAGATGAAGCGCTGCAACAACAGGAAGATCACCACGGTGGGGATGATGACGATCATGGTGCAGGCGGCGATGGTCTCCCACTGCGCTCCGTACGGGCCCTTGAACCGGAACAGCGCCGTGGAGATGACGTTGAGGTCGGGCGATCGCATGTAGAGGAACGGGATGTAGAACTCGTTGTAGATCGCGATTCCCTTGATGATCACCACGGTCGCGATGGCCGGCTTCATCAGCGGCAGGATGACCTTGCGGTAGATGGTGAACCGGGACGCGCCGTCGATCATCGCGGCCTGGTCCAGGCTGGGCGGGATCGACTGCATGAACTGCAGGAAGATGTAGATCGAGATGATGTCCGTGCCCATGAACAGCACGACGGCCGACCAGGGTGTGTTGACCAGGCCCATCGACTTGACGATCTGGTAGGTCGCGACCTGGGTGGTGACGCCGGGAACCAGCGCGGCGACCAGGAACAGGCCGAGGATCAGGCGCTTGAACGGGAACCGGAAGCGATTGATCGCGTACGCCGCGAGCGTGCCGACCGCGACCGTGCCGACCAGCGAGACCACCAGGATGAGCGTGGTGTTCAGGAAGCCGCGCAGCATGTGGCCCTCGGACCAGGCGGTGACGAAGTTGTCGACGTTGAACCAGTTCCGCGGCGGGGTGAGCGGCCCGCTGGTGCTGTACTCCTCGCGCGTCTTCAAGGAGGCGAAGAGGACCACCACGAGCGGGACGAGGACCACCACCGAAGCCAGCACCAGGGAGGCGTACTTGGCGGTGCGAGCCACGTGCCTCATGACAGGTTCACCTCTTCGTCGGGGAGGAGCCGGCGCTGGACCCAGGTCATGACGAGGACGATCAGCAGCAGCACGACCGCCATGGCCGAGGCCAGGCCGATCTGCCGGAACTGGAACGCCGTCTCGTAGGCCTGGACGACGAACGTACGGGTGCCGTTCGCGCCGCCGGTCATGATGAACGGGATCTCGAAGACCGCGAGGCTGCCGGAGATCGCCAGGATGAAGGAGAGGCTGATGATCCGCCGGATGCCCGGCGCGATGATGTGCCGGAACTGGTGCCACCGGTTCGCGCCGTCGATCTCCGCGGCCTCGTAGATCTCGCCCGGGATCGACTGGATCGCGCCGAGGAACAGCACGAAGTTGAGCCCGGTGAACCGCCACACCGACGTGCCCGCCAGCGAGAGGTTCGCGATGTCCGGGTCGCCCAGCCAGAGCCTGGTGTGCTCGCCCAGCCCGATCAGCCGCAGCACCGTGTCGAGGGTGCCGTCCGGCTGGAACAGGTAGAGGAAGACGAAGCCGACCGCGACGCCGTTGAGCAGGTAGGGGAAGAACAGGATGCCCTTGAACAGATTCCGGAAGCGGGTGTTGAACGACAGGATGACCGCGAAGTACAGGGCGATCGCGATCTGTGCGAACGACGCGATGAAGTAGTAGAGGCTGATCAGGAAGACCCGCCAGTACCGCTCGTCGGTGAACACCCGGACGTAGTTGTCCAGGCCGGCCGGGTCCATCGTGACGTCCAGGCCGTCCCACTTGTGGAAGCTGTAGAACAGCATGTTGCCGACCGGCACGTAGGTGAACGTGATCAGCAGGATCAGCGCGGGCGCGACGTACAGCCACGGGCTGTGCCGGAGCCGGCGCCGGGGCGGGCCGGACACCCGGCCCGCCATGACGGCGGGCCGAGTACCGGGAATGACCTGACCGGTCACTGCATCACCTGAGACTGGGCGGCGCTCCACCGCTTGTTCAGGTCGGCGAAGTACGACTCCTTGTCGCCCTTGGCGGCACCGCGGGCGATGTCGACCAGCTTCTGCCGGTAGATGTCACCCTTCAGATCGATCTCCGACTCCTTGATGATCTCGTCCTCTTTGCCGGCGTTGGTGGTCGCCGCCGGAACCTCCATCAGCTCGACGCCGGTGGCGGTGAAGTCCTGCAGCCCCTTGGGCAGCTGCTGGTCCACGGCCGGCGGGATGGCCTGCTGGTCCGCGGCGAAGCCGGACTCGTTGACGAACCAGTCCAGCCAGGCCCGTGCGGTCGCCTTGTTCTTGGAGTTCTTGCTGACGGCGGCCAGTTTGTCGCCGTCGATGGCGGCGTGGAACTTGCCACCGGTCTGGTAGGGGAACGGCCAGAAGGCGATGTCCTCGGGGTTCGCCTTGGCGGCCTTGGCGGCGTCCTGCATCTGCGGGACGGCCCACGAGCCGAGCAGCATGGTGGCGACCTTGCCGGTGGCGATCATCGGCTTGGAGCCTTCCCAGTTGGTCGTCAGCGGGTCCTTCTCGCTGAGCTTCTGGTTCACCACGTCGTACAGCAGGCTGTCGGTGAGGTACTGGATCTTGCCGGGCTGCCAGGGCTCGGCGTCGGCCGGGAAGGTGTCGTTGATCTTGGGATCGGCGAGGACGGCGCGGTGGTTGTTCCACTCGCTCAGCGGCCAGCCGTCCTTGTAGTTGGTGTAGTACGGGATCGCGTCGGTCTTGTCGGCGATCGCCTTGAGCCCGGCCAGGAACTCCTCCGGCGTCTTCGGTGGCGCGGTGACCCCGGCCTCGGCCCAGATCCGCTTGTTGATGACGAAGCCCTTGGCGATGCCGCCCAGCGACAGTCCGTACCCCTTGCCCTCGTACACCCCCGGGTCGATGAACCGGTACTTCGCCTTGAGCTCGTCGACGGTGCCCAGCGGCTCGAAGAACTGGCTGTACTGGTCGATGGCGACCACGCTCGGGATCAGCAGCACGTCGCCGTAGTCACCGCTGCCGAGCTGGGTGGTGACGTCCTCCTCGTAGTTCGTCACGCCCTCGAAGGTGACCTTCGTACCGGGGTACTTGGCCTCGAACTTCTTGGCGTACTCCGGCAGCTTCGTGGTGACCAGGTCGGTCCGGTTCGTCAGGACGGTGATGTTGCCCTTGACGTCGCCGGAGAAGTCGCCGGTCGTTCCGGTGTCCTCGCCCGCACCGCCGGTGCAGCCGGTCACCAGAGCGAGTGCCGCAACCGCACCGACACCGAGGAGATGCCTTCTATTGATCATCGCGTACCTGTCCTGATCGGCTCGATGAGGGCGGATGCGTCACCGCCCGTTGAGCGCAAAGCATGGTGTGGCGTTACGGCGCTGTCAAGGTTAGATTACTAATTTAATTGATGCTGCCGCAGGTCACGGCACTGCTAACCGAGCTGGTCGGGATTCGAAGATCATTAAGGGACGGGTACGGTAACGGCCGGGCGGAGTCGCCGCTCACAGCACGAAGCGGAGACAACGACCGCCATGGCACGTCGAGAAACGCCCGCGGCAGGGCCGGGAAGCCGCGCCCTGATCGTCGATGTCGTCCGTTCCGCGGTGACCATCAGCCGCGGCGAACTGGCCGACCTGACCGGGCTCACCCAGCCGTCCATCTCCAACATCGTGCGCGACCTCATCGCCGACGGCATCATCCACGAGATCGGCTCGGCCGGATCGGCCCACGGCCGGCCCCGCAAGCTCATCGCCATCAACCCGGGCAACCGGTTCGGCGTCGGATTCCACCTCGGACCGGACACCGTCACCTGCGTGGCGATCGATCTCACCGGCGGAGTGGTCGGCCGCGAGGTCGTACCCCGGCTCCCGGACGAGATCTGGCCGGCCGAGCGGCTCGCCGCGCGATTCGAGGACTTCACCGAGTGCCTGGACCTGTCCCGGGACCGCGTCGAGGGTCTCGCGATCGTGGCGCCGGCCTCCGCACCCGAACTGAGCGAGCTGCGCCCCGAACTGATGGAGCGCATCGGCGTACCGGTGCTGGTGGAGAACGACGCCGCGGCCGCGGCGCTCGGCGAGTTCTGGAGCCGCCGGGTGTCCCGCGACCAGTCGTTCGCATCCGTCTACCTGTCCACCGGGATCGGCGCCGGGCTGGTCTTCGGCGGCGCGCTGTTCCGCGGGGCGAACTCCGGCGCCGGCGAACTCGGCCACATGTCCATCCGCTTCGACGGGCGCCCGTGCCCATGCGGCAGCCTCGGTTGCGTCCAGCAGTACGCGTCCACGAGCGCCACGGTGAAGGCCGCGCGCGAAGACCCGGAACTACGGGCACGACTGCCCCTGGACGGCACCGAATCGAGCGCCTATGACGCGATCGCCCGGGCCGCCGTGAACGGCGATCCGGCCGCGTGCGCGGTCCTGGAGCAGGCGGCCGACTACCTCGGCATGGCCGTCACCTCCATGGTCAACGTCCTGGACCTCGGCCGTCTGGTGCTCACCGGACCCGGCGTCGCGCTGGCCGGCTCGGTCTACGCCCGCCGGTTGCGCGCTCACCTCGGCCGGACCGCGCACTCCCGGCAGCGCCACGGCCTGTCCGTGGAACTCTCCGCACAGCCACGCGACGCGGCAAGCATCGGCGCCGCCGTACTCGTGGTCCAGGCCGCCGTCGCTCCCGGCCACACGGGATAGCAGCTTGCCCGGCTGTGGTACATCTTCGATTTTCGATCGGCGCACGGGGGTGGCCGATCTGCGCGGTGACGCCGCACCTGTTCGCCACTGTGCCGACCTGATCCTCCATGCGCGGCCACGTACGCGTTAAAAGGGGGAAAGATGACAAACGTCAAGAAGCTCGCACTCGCCGCGGCCTGCGCGGCCGGTGTCCTCGCCGGCCCCGCGCCGGCGGCGGCCGCACCGCCGGCCGTGACCGTGCTCCCGTTCAGCAGACCGGCCGATGTCGTCTCGACCGGCGACCGCGTCTTCATCAGCGGCGGCCGGGACGCGTCGCAGATCGTGGTCACCGACGCGGCCGGCACGGTGACCGGCTCCCTCGACGGCCTTCCCGGACCCACCGACCTCCAGTTGAGCAACGACCGCCGGGTCCTGTTCGCCGCCCTGCCGGCGGCCAACGCCATCGCCGCCTTCGACACCGCGTCGCTGCAGGAGACAGCGCGCTACTCCACCGGCGCGGGCGCCTGCCCGTCCACCCTGGCCATCACCGGCCGCTACCTCTGGTTCGGATACGGCTGCGGCCAGTGGGACAGCAACATCGGCCGGGTCGACCTGCGCCGGCCGGCCGTGGCCACCGGCCTCGCCGGGCAGACCTTCTTCGTCCCGCCGCTACTCGCCGCCGCCCGCCTCAACCCGGGCGTCCTGCTGGTCGGCGAGCCCGACCCGTCCCCGTCACGACTGCTGGCGTACGACGTGGGCACCGGCGGCACGCTCACCCTGGTCGGCCCCCCGGCCGGCGTTCCCAACCACGAGTTCCTGGCGGACATCGCTCTCGACCCGGCCGGGGCGACGGCGTACACGGCCGCCGGGTTCCCGTACCTCGTGCAGGCGTTCGCGATGACCGACCTGACTCAGCCGGTTCGCACCTACGACACCGGGCCGTACCCGGCCGCCGTCGAGCTCTCCCGCAACGGCCGGCGGATCGCCGCGGCGGCCCAGACGCCCACCGGTCCGCATCTGTTCGTCTTCGCCGTCAACGGTTCCGTGATCGCACAGACCGACCTGTTCGGACAGGCTCGGTACCTGGTCTCCGGCGGCCTGGCCTGGGCGCCGGACGGCCAGCGGCTCTACGCCGTCACCTACAACGACGCCGACCCGGCCGTCCGGGCCGAACTGCACGTGTTCACCGTGTCGGCCGGCTGAGCCGACTCTAAAGCCGGCGGAGCTGCTGCCGTTCATCGAAAGCGCCTCCGCCGGCCGCGCCACCGCAACAACAGGGCGGCAAACCCCAAAAACAGGATCAAAACCACCAAAACCCACGCTACGGTACGCCCTACGCCGGCCCCACGGCAGTCGTCCGCCGGATCATCGCGGGTGAGCGCACAGGTCATCATCGACGCACGCCTCGCGCCGTACTCACCGCGCAACGCGTCCCGGAGTTCCTGCCACTGATGACGCGTCTCGACGATGGCGCCGGTCACGGCCTTCTCGAAATTGCGGCCCACCTGGCCCCGCGGCGTTCCCGGGCTCGTCACACTGCCGCTGACCGGGTCGATCAGGCCGTTGTCCTTGTTGAGGGCGGCGTGCGTGACCCGCCGTTCGCAGTTGCCGACGCCGGGAACCCGGTCCTGCAACACGAAGCAACCCGTCGACAGGTCGTGCGGCACGCTTGGTGCGCCGGTGCCACGCAGGTCGAGGACGGGGCTCGGCGCCGGCCGGTTCAGCCCGGGCGGATTGTCGGCGCCGATCGGACGGGCCGGATCCGCCTCGTCGGCCCAGGAACTGTGCGCGTAGAAGTCCTGCACACCGTGCAGGGCGCGCCCGAAGCTCTCCAGGGCCGTGCACTTGGCACGGGACTCGCCGTGCTCCTCCAGGCGGCAGGCGGTGTCGAGGCGTGCCTCGGCGGCGATGACCCCGCCCTGCTCGTCGAGCAGGGCACCGGCGTTGCGGACCGCTTCCTGGAACCGGCGGCGCAGGTGGGCGACGCAGTCGCCGATCGTCGCCGTGGCCTGGTCGCGGGTGCGTGGATAGTCGCCGGCCAGGAAGTCGGCGTCGTCGCAGTGCGCGGCCGGAACGCTCACCTCGGTGCGGTCGGGCGCCCCGACCGCACCGAATCCCCTACCGTCGCCGGCCAGCTGGTCCATCGACACCGGCTGGAAGCAGCCGGCGTCCGGTCCGCGGCCGGCCGGGCAGGCGAGCGCCGCACGGGTGATCCGTTCGTGCTCGCGATGCTGTCCCCCGCCCTCGATCGTTCCGAACCCCGGCAGGAGCAGCGATACGAGCAGTACGGCCCCGGCTCTTGCCGGCATCCTCGCTCCGCCCATGCCGCGACTCCGTCCGATGCGTGCTCGGGGCGCGCTGACCCGGTAAGCCTTCTCCGGTGCGCCCCGGCATGCCTCATCCGCCGCGGATGGGCCTCAGCCTTCGACGCGTCCCGGTGTCCAGCCGCAGACGTCGCTCAGGCGGCCGCGCCACAGCCGGCCTGGTCCGGTCGTGGCCTGACCGGGGCGGGAGATGCGGGCGTTGCGCAGGTGGATGTACTTGGTCGGGGCGGACAACGCCTGGTACTGGCGGTACGAGATCTCCTCGCCGATATCCCGGCTCTTCACGGCGGCGTGGGCGAGGTCGGACTGCTCCTTCACGTACTCGGCCATGCCGACGTAGTAGGCGTCCTCGTGGTCGTTGAGTTCACTGAGCTCGGCGAACCACTGCCACTGCGGGATGAGCTCACCGTCCACGACGAGACCGCCCACGGTCAGGGTGAACGGTGTGCCGGGATCGACGTACTCGACGAGCTGATCCGTGAGTGAGACGTAGTTGGCAAGTACGCCGTCCGGCTCGGACCAGTCGGAGCGGAGGGCGCGGATGTCCAGCATCGGATCAGACATATCCCCAATCTAGGGCAGCGGCCGCCCGCCTGATCGCCTCTTCGCGCAGGTCAGACCCTTCCGGTCAGGAACCGGCCATCACCCAGCGGCCGCGGCCCTGCTTCTTCGCCTCGTACATCGCCATGTCGGCGGTGCGCAGCACGTCGCCGTCCTGGGCCGGCGCGTCCGGGCCGTACGCCGCGATGCCCACGCTCGCGCCGACGTCCAGCACCTCGCCGCGGAACGGGATGGGCTGGGCCACGCCGGCGAGCACCCGCTCGGCGAGCCGGACCGCCTCCGCCTGCGGCAGGTTCGGGCAGAGGAGCACGAACTCGTCGCCGCCGAGGCGTACCACCAGGTCGGTGTCGCGTACCGCGGCGGACAGCCGCTGTGCCACGGTGGCCAGCACCAGGTCTCCGGCCTCGTGCCCGTGGCTGTCGTTGACCTGCTTGAACCCGTCGAGGTCGAGGTAGAGCACGGCGACCGGAGCGGAGCGCCGCGGCATGACTCGTTCCAGTTCGGTGGTGAGCACCGCCCGGTTGGCCAGACCGGTGAGGGGGTCGTGCCGGGCCTGGTAGGCCAGCTGGGCCTGGGCCTTCTCCTGCTCCCGGACGGCGAAGGTGAACCGGGTGAGCACGAATCCGGTGCTCAGCGCGGTGGCGACCAGCGCGACGACCGCGTTGCGCTCGAGTCCGGACTGGAACAGCGTCAGCGTCGGCGCGGTCAGGAAGGCCAGCCCGAGGAAGAGGACCCGGGACGGGTGCAGCACGTTGACCTCGTGGCCGGCACGTGTCAGCTCGGCCCGCCGCGGGTGCAGGCAGGCCGCGATGATCAGCGCGTTGCCGAGCATGATCAGCGGCCCGATCTTGGACACCAGGCTGTAGTCGAGGAAGTACGGCAGCACGTTGTAGGAGATGTCGATCGCCAGGTACAGCACCACGGCGCCGAACAGCAGGCGGGTCGGTGCGGTGCGGTCGCCGGGTGACAGCGCGATGAACAGCACCGCGGCCAGCAGCACGACGTCGGCGATCGGATACAACGCCGGCACGATCACCTCGGCCGCCGTGTACCCCATACCGAGCGTCGGCATGATCAGGAACTGCCAGCTCGCCAGGCCGGCGGCCACGGTGAGGGTGAGCCCGTCGAGCACGGCACTGCGCAGCCGGCCGGGCGCGCGGCGCCGGGCCATCATGGTCAGGGCCACCGCCACCAGCGGGTAGCCGGCCAGCCAGAACGCGTCGGCGACGCCGACCGGAGGAACGCTGGACAGGTAGTAGTAGACGACTTCGATGATGTCGCCGGTCAGCCACAGCGTCTGGGCGATGGCGGTCAGCACCCACGGGCGGCGCTCCGGGCCCGGCGCCGTACGTCTGACCGCCAGCCACGCCATGGTGCACAGCGCCACGTAGGTGACGAGGTAGAGGACGTTGCCGAACGTCGTGTCGTACGTCGCGATCGACCCGGCCACGGCCGCAGTCGCGATGCCGAGCAAGAGCCAGGTCCCGCGGGATGTCATGTGCAGACCTTCGGCCGGCGGCGGTCCGACCTGCGGCCGCCGCCCAGTGTGCTACGCCACACCGACGGGTCAGTGCGCCGTCCCATCCTCCGAGCTGATCAGTTCGGCGATCGCGGCGAAGAACGCGGCGATGCCGGGCCGGTTGGCACCCTTGGCCCGGGACGCGGCGAAGTCCTCCGGGCCCGCCCAGTACACGACGTCGAGCCACTCGTCGCCGGGCAACCGGACGAGGTGAGCGTCGAGGAAGCCGGCACGGTCGGCACGGAAGTCGGCGAGCATGGCGGGACGCGCGGCCAGCAGGTCGCCCGCGCGCTCCGGGTCCACCCGGAAGCGGGTCAGTTCAACGGTGGTCATACCGCGGAGGATATAGTCCAATAACTGGACCGTCCAACAGTTGGACTAAATCTGGAGGTGCGCGTGGTGCGACGTAGCGCACGCAAGACCGAGTCGCCCGATCTCGGCATCCTGGCGGCCCGGCTGCTGTTCGGGCTCCAGGCCGACCTGTTCCGCCGCGGGGCCGAGCTGGGCTTCGGCGACCTGCGACCCAAGCACGGCGCGGTGCTGGCGTACCTCGACGAGGACGGCCTGCGGCAGGCCGAGCTGACCCGGCTCGCCGGGCGGAACAAACAGACGATCGGCGCGATCCTCGACGAGCTGGAGAAGCTCGGGTACGTCACCCGGGTGCCCGACCCCGCCGACCGCCGGTCCCGGCTGATCCTCCCGACCGAACGGGGCCGGCAGTGGATGGAGTTGTCCGACCGCATCGTCGCCGACATCGAGCGACGCCATGCCGAAGCTGTCGGCGCCGAGGAGTACGCCGCTTTCCTCCGGACCTTGACGGCCGTGACCGGCGCTGTCAGACCTTAGCGGTACGCACCTCGCCGGCGCGGTGCAGCAGAAACCCGATGACGACGCCCGCGGCCAGCACCGCGGCGAGCAGGCCCACGGTGAGGATCGGAGACAGGTCGAGCAGGGGGATGAGCAGGGCCAGTGGCACGCCGGCACCCGGCCAGAGCAGCGTCCCG
Source organism: Actinoplanes aureus (assembly GCF_015704865.1). Taxonomy (GTDB): domain Bacteria; phylum Actinomycetota; class Actinomycetes; order Mycobacteriales; family Micromonosporaceae; genus Actinoplanes; species Actinoplanes aureus. Next base: position 40,980 of record NZ_JADQTO010000009.1, read on the forward strand.
CGGATCCGGCGGCCCAGCTGGGCCTGCATGACCGCGGCACTGAGCAGATAGCCGGCGGTGGCGATACCGAGCACCCATCGGGTCCCGGCGGTGAGGTGCGGGTCGGCGCCGTGCAGCACGGCGTGTTCCAGCCCGACCGCCACGGCGGCGAGCGAGACCGCGAGCGGCAGGTGGATGTACACGTAGAAGTCGTGCACACCGTGCTTGGTGACCTCGTCGCCCTCCACGGCGAGCCGCCGTTTCGCCGCCCCGCCGGACAGATCGAAGTAAATCCACCACAGCGCCGCGGCCGCCGTGAACGCCAGCGCAGCCGTCCCGACCACGGCCGGCTTCCAGCCGCCGTCGTGCAATCCGGTCACGATCGCCGCGACGGACTCGCCGAGCACCAGGATGACGAACAGCCCGAATCGTTCCGGCAGGTGCTCCAGGTGCAGCGGGACCGCGTCCTTCAGCCGGGCCGCGGCCGTCGGCCAGACCACGTCCAGCAGCACGCCCGCACCCCACAGCCAGTACCGGGCCGGCGCCGGGACGGCGAGCGAGGCCAGCCAGATCCCGGCACCCAGCGAATGCCCGATCAGGTACAGCCGGGCGGTCGAGCGGGCCTGCGGTACGTGCCACCACGCCCGTAGGTAGCCCCCGATCAACGCGAGGCGGATCAGGACGTAGCCGAACACGAACCAGCGCCCGGTGGGCTCGTCGATCTTGTCAACGGCGGCCGCCATCGCCACCACACCGGCCATCGCGGTCAGCGTGAGCAGGCGGAACACCGCGTCGTCGGTGTCGAACCGGTTGGCGTACAGGGTCGCGCTGGCCCACGCCCACCAGCCGATCGTCAGGACGGCGGTGAAGATCAGCGCGCCGTGCCACGTCTCGTCCTTCGCCAGCACATCGGCACAGCGCGCGACGAACAGCACGAACGCCAGGTCGAAGAAGAGCTCCAGGCGGGTCGCCGAACGGTTCGACTCCTGGTTGAGGTCCGGCGGCCGGACCGGCTCGACCTGTTCGGCCTCTTCCTCGTCGAGGTCTTCGTGTGTCTGGCTCATGGTGCCTCCCGATCCGCCGCTGCGTGCACCGACGGACTACCCGAGCGGCACCAGATCACACTGCCCGGGCGCCGGGCACGCGAGCCAGCTCGCTCTAGGTCCAGGCGACGCTCAGCAGGACGTTCTCGAACAGCGTCGCGTACCGCTCGTAGGAGTCGACCGGGGCGGTCGCATCGACCCGGAACCAATAGCCGTCGACCGGTACGAACACGGTGGATCCGCGGATCGTCCGGTCCTCCGACGTGATGGTCCAGTCGAACCGTTTGCAGTCGATCGTGAGCGCGGACGGTGCGGGCCGTCCTGACTCCGGGTCCGCGCCGACTCGCGCCCGGAAGATACGCATCGTGGTCTCACCGATGATCCGCAGGCCGTCGCGGGCCAGTGCGCGCCGCTCGCTGACAACCGATCCGACTCGGGGTGAGCGCACGTCGAGTGCGGCGGCGACCGTACCGTCGCGATCGGGTGCGGTGACCAAGATCGACTCCTGGCCGTTCCGGATCGGGTGCTCGTCCGTGTCCTCCCACGCCGCGGGGTAGCCGACGACGAGGCCGAAGGTCGGTTCGCGCCAGGTCTTCAGGCGTACCGCTGCCGCCTCCTGCCGGCGCTCCTCGCCCTCCTGCCACTTGCCGAGCCACCAGCCACCCGCGGTCATCAGCGACACGACGACCATACCCAGCGAAAAGGTCCGCAATGGTCGCCCTTCGAGCCAATGCGGCCTGTCGAAGAAGTTCGCGATCGTCCCGAGCACGAAGCCGAGCGAGCCCATACCCAGCATCGCCGCCATGATCGTGTATTTCGGCACGCATCAATGCTCCCATCTGTCGCGTCTTCCGCTCATGAACGCGTGGTGGGAGTCTGAACGGACCGGGTCCCCGCCACATCGATGGGGGTAAACATGGTCGGATCACGATCCGCGTTCGAACCGGAGCAGGCCCCGTGCGGCAAGATCGTCGGAGGTGACTGCTATCGCGACAATGACGGCGAGGGTCTCGTCGTCTATGACCTCTCCTACTCCTGCGGCTGCCGGAGGACCCGGCACGAGTACCACGACGGCACCGTGACCACGCAAGCGATCCGCCACGGCCGCCGGCACAAGGTGCTCTCCGACGAGCATTCCGAACACCCGGTCTGACGCCGCGGCGGAGGAGAGCCGATGAGCCTGTCCCATGACGTCGTCATCGTCGGTGCGGGCGGAGCCGGGCTGCGCGCCGCCATCGCCGTGGCCGAGGCGGAGCCCCGCCTCAGTGTGGCGCTGGTGTCCAAGGTGTACCCGATGCGCAGCCACACCGTTTCGGCCGAGGGCGGGGCCGCCGGCGCGATAAGCGCCGATGACAGCCTCGAGGAGCACGCGTACGACACGATCTCCGGCGGTGACTGGCTCTGTGACCAGGACGCGGTCGAGAACTTCGTCGCCGAGGCCCCGCGCGAGTTGCTCCGCCTGGAGCACTGGGGCTGCCCGTGGAGCCGGGAGCCGGACGGACATGTCGCGGTGCGCGCGTTCGGCGGCATGAAGAAGAAGCGCACCTGGTTCGCCGCCGACAAGACCGGCTTCCACCTGCTGCACACCCTGTTCCAGACCTCGCTGAAATACTCGAACATCACCCGGTACGACGAGTGGTACGTCAGCCGGCTGCTCGTCGACGACGGCCGGGTCTGCGGTGTGGTGGCGCTGGAGCTGATGTCCGGCCTGATCGAGACGATCACCGGACGGTCCGTGGTGATCGCGACCGGCGGTGGCGGGCGGGTGTTCCCGTTCACCACCAACGCCGCCATCAAGACCGGTGACGGGATGGCGCTGGCCTACCGGGCCGGCGCGCCGCTCAAGGACATGGAGTTCGTCCAGTACCACCCGACCGGGCTGCCGTTCACCGGCATCCTGATCACCGAGGCCGCCCGTGCCGAGGGCGGCTGGCTGCTCAACAAGGACGGCTACCGCTACCTGCAGGACTACGACCTCGGCAAACCCGAGCCGGGCCCGGTGCTGCGCAGCATGGAGCTGGGCCCGCGGGACCGGCTCTCGCAGGCGTTCGTGCACGAGATGGCGAAGGGCCGCACGATCAATTCACCGTACGGCCCGGTCGTGCACCTGGACCTGCGCCACCTCGGCGAGCGGACGATCGACGCGAAACTGCCGATGGTGCGCGAGCTGTGCCGCGACTACGAGCGCATCGACCCGGTCCATGAGCTCGTCCCGGTACGTCCCGTCGTGCACTACATGATGGGCGGCATCCACACCGACCGGAACGGCGTCACTCCCCTCGCCGGCCTCTTTGCCGCCGGCGAGACCGCTTGCGTGAGCATCAACGGCGCCAACCGGCTGGGCTCCAACTCGCTGCCGGAGTGCCTGGTGTTCGGGGCACGCGCCGGGCGCGCCGCCGCCCTCTACGCCGTCGAGGCCCCGCCACCGGCGTTGGCCGTGGAGGCACAGGGCGACGACGAGCGGCGCCGGCTCGACGAGGATCTGCTGCGCCGTAGCGACGGCCCGGACCGGATCTCCTCGATCCGCACCGAGATGCAGGCGATCCTGGAGGACGCCGCCGGCATCTACCGCGACGGCGACAGCCTCACCAAGGCCACCGACAAGCTGCGCGAACTCAAGGAACGTGCGGCCACCGCGGCCGTCGACGACGCCAGCCGGCGCTTCAACACCGAACGGGTGGCCGGCCTGGAACTGGCCGGCATGCTCGAGCTGGCCGAATGCATCCTGCACAGCGCGCTGCGCCGGGAGGAGTCGCGGGGCGCGCACCAGCGCACGGACTTCCCCGAGCGCGACGACAAGCGTTTCCTCGCCCACTCTCTGGCGTACCGCGAATCCGGCGGCTCGCCGCGCGTGTCGCACCTGCCGGTGACCATCACACGCTGGCCGCCCGGCAAGCGGGTCTACGGGAGATGACATGGATCAGATCACGTTGCGGGTGGCCCGGTACCGGCCGGACGACGAGGAGACGGAGCCGGTGCTCGTCGACTACGACGTGCCGCTGCGCCCCGACTGGGCGGTGCTGGACGGCCTGAACTACATCAAGGACGAGCTGGACGGCACGCTGTCGTACCGGTGGTCGTGCCGGATGGGCATCTGCGGCAGCTGCGGCATGATGGTCGACGGCGAGCCCAAGCTCACCTGCGCCACCTTCCTGGTGGACCTGGCCCCCGGCCCGGTACGCATCGAGCCGCTCGCCAACTTCCCGGTGATCCGCGACCTGATCGTCGACCTCACCGACTTCATGCACAAGCTGAGCAGCGTCAAGCCGTGGCTGATCCGCCAGGACGAGCAGCCGGTCGAGGACGGCGAATACCTGCAGACACCCGCCCAGCTCGACGAGTTCAAGCAGTTCAGCATGTGTATCAACTGCATGCTCTGCTACGCGGCCTGCCCGGTGTACGGGTTGGACGGCTCGTTCGTGGGCCCGGCGGCGATCGCGCTGGCACACCGTTACGACCTCGACTCGCGCGACGAGGGCGACCGGCAGCGGCTCACCATCCTGGCCCAGCCGGACGGTGTCTGGGACTGCACGTTCGTCGGGGAGTGCTCGACGGCGTGCCCCAAGGGCGTCGACCCGGCGGGCGCGATCCAGCAGGCGAAGCTGGCGGCCGCGCAGGAGGCCATGAAGTCCCTGCTCCTCCCCTGGCGGTCGCGATGATCTCCCCGTTGGAGGCCAGGTACTACCGCCGGCGCATGCCGCTGCTGTGGTGGGCGCACCGGCGCTCGTACGCGATCTTCGTGCTACGCGAGCTCTCCAGCGCGTTCGTCGCGCTGTTCATCGTGGAACTGCTTCTTCTGGTACGCGCGACGGCGCGCGGCCCCGCGGCGTACGAGAGCTTCCTGGACACCATGGCCCACCCCGCCATGATCGTGCTGAATCTGATCGCGCTCGCCTTCGTGCTGCTGCACGCGATCACGTTCGCCAACCTGACCCCGCGCGCCATGATCGTCCGGTTGCGCGGCCGGCGGGTGCCGTCGCGCGTCGTCCTGGCCGGCGTCTACGCCGGATGGCTGCTGGTCACGGCCTTCCTGGCCTGGCTCCTGGTGGCGGCATGACCAGCCCGCGCCGGGTGACACCCGAGCCGTTCGTCTGGTTGATGTTCAGCGCGGGCGGGGTGGTGGCCGCGCTGATCCTGCCGGTCCTGCTGGTCCTGTTCGGCGTGGCCATCCCGCTGGGCTGGGTGGAGGCGCCGGACCACGCACACCTGCTCGCCGTGCTGCGCCATCCACTCACCCGGCTGGCCCTGTTCGGGGTGTGCGCCCTCGCGCTGGTGCACGCCGCGCACCGGCTGCGCTTCACCGTCGAGCACACGTTCCGGCTGGGCCGCTACGACCCGGCGATCGCCACGGTGACCTACGGCGCCGCGGCGGCCGGCGCGGCGGCCGCCGCCTATCTGCTGCTGACCGCCTTCGGCTGAGGGCGGAGCTTATTGAAAACAGTCTTCACAGATCGAGTGTCCTGTATGTAGCTTCGGGAGATGCGTACTCGTCTCGCAGTTCTCCTCGCTTGCGTGCTGTCGCTGACGGCCGCCTCGGCACCGGCCGAGGCGACGCGCCCGGCGGTCGCCCTCGGCAGCGTCGTGCCCGCACCCGTCGAGGTGCGCCCGCACGGCTCCGCGTTCCAACTGACTGAACGCACGGTCATCGCGGCACCGCGATCGGCGCGGGCCGTGGCCGAGCGTCTCGCGGAAGCACTCCGGCCGGCCACCGGATACCGGCTGCCCGTGGTCGACCGGGCCCGGGGCGGCACGCCGGTCATCTCGCTCGCGTCCGGGCGGGAAGAGGCGCGGCTCGGTGCGGAGGGTTACCGGCTGCGCGTACGGCGCTCCGAGGTCACGCTGCGGGCCAACAGCAACGCCGGCCTGTTCGCCGGCGTGCAGACCCTGCTGCAACTGCTCCCGCCGGCGATCGACGCGGCCACCCCGCAGCGCAACCGGTGGACGGTGCCCGGCGGGGAGATCGTCGACTACCCGCGGTTCGCCTATCGCGGGGCGATGCTCGACCTGGCCCGGCACTTCCACACGCCGGCCGAGATCAAGCGGTACATCGACGAGATCAGCCGCTTCAAGGTCAACCACCTGCACCTGCACCTCTCCGACGACCAGGGATGGCGCATCCAGATCGACTCGTGGCCGCGGCTGACCACGGTCGGCGGCGCGCCGGGTACCGGTGTCGACGGTGCCGGCGGCGGCTACCTGACCAAGGCGGACTACCGCGAGCTGGTGCGCTACGCCGCCGGCCGGTACGTGACGATCGTCCCGGAGATCGACATGCCGGGTCACGTCAACGCCGCCCAGGTGGCGTACCCGGAGCTGACCTGCGACGGGGTCGCCCCGCCGCCCCGCACCGACACCGCGGTGGGCTACAGCTCGCTCTGCATCGGCAAGGAGGTCACCTACCGGTTCGTCGAGGACGTGATCCGCGAACTGGCCGCGATGACGCCCGGGCCGTACCTGCACATCGGCGGCGACGAGGCACACGCCACCACCGACGACGAGTACCTGACCTTCCAGGAGCGGGTGCTGCCGCTGGTGGCCCGGTACGGCAAGATCGCGTACGGCTGGAACGAGATCGCCCAGGCACCCGCCGCCCGCCGGGCGGTCGCCCAGTACTGGGGCCTGACCACCGAGAACGCGACACTGGCGGCGGCCGTGGCCGGCGGCACAAAGGTGATCATGTCGCCCGCCAACCGCGCCTACCTGGACATGAAGTACGACCCGGCCACCCCGCTCGGGCTGAACTGGGCGGGCTACATCGAGGTGCGGACGGCGTACGACTGGGATCCGGGCACCTACCTCACCGGCGTACCGGAGAGCGCGGTGCTCGGCGTGGAGGCTCCGCTGTGGTCGGAGACGCTGCGCGACCTGGACGACATCGAGTTCATGGCGTTCCCGCGGCTCGCCGCGATCGCCGAGCTCGGCTGGTCACCGGCGCGGGACTGGGCGTCCTTCCGGACGCGGCTCGGAGCCTACGGGCCCCGGTGGGAGCAGCGCGGTGTCGGCTTCTACCGCTCGCCCCAGATCGACTGGGCGGGGTAGCCGGCGAGATCAGCTGAGAAATACGAAAGGGAAAGGAGACCAACTCCTTTCCCTTTCTAACGTATATCGCACCCCGGGGCTTGCGGCAAGACCCGGGTGAGGGCGCAAAATCGCTGGCCGAGGCCGGGAACCCGACGGAACGGAAATCTTCGAACGCGATTCCGCTCCCGGCCTGCCTAAGGAGAGAAGTGACAGTTCACTCTCAGTCAGCTGTGCCCGAAACCACCGCGAACCGGATGTCGCACGCCGAGGTGATCCAGGCACTGTCCGGGCTGATGCTCGGCGTGTTCGTCACCATCCTGGCGTCGACGATCGTCTCCAACGCGCTGCCGCGCATCATCGCCGATCTGGGCGGCAGCCAGTCGGTCTACACCTGGGTGATCACCGCCGAGTTGCTGGCGATGACCGCGACCGTGCCGCTCTGGGGCAAGATGGCCGACCTGCACAGCAAGAAACTGCTGATCCAGCTCGCGCTGGTGCTGTTCGCCTCGGGCTCGCTCATCGCGGGTCTCGCCCCGGACGTCACGGTGCTGCTGGCCAGCCGCATCGTGCAGGGCATCGGCGCGGGCGGGATGGGCGCGCTCGCGATGGTCGTGATGGCGGCGATGATCCCGCCGCGCGAGCTGGGCCGCTACTCCGGCGTCTTCGGCGCGGTCTTCGGCGTCGCCACCATCGCCGGCCCGCTCATCGGCGGGGTCCTGGTCGACACCTCCTGGCTGGGCTGGCGCTGGTGCTTCCTGATCGGCGTGCCGTTCACGCTGGCCGCGATCGCCCTGCTCCAGAAGACGCTGCACCTGCCGGTGGTCCGCCGCGAGGTGACCATCGACTGGCTGGGCGCGCTCCTGATCATGTCGGGCGTCTGCACCCTGCTCATCTGGTCGAGTCTGGCCGGCCACCACTTCGCCTGGGGATCGTGGCAGACCGCGGTGTTCGTCTGCGGCGGCGTGCTGCTGCTCGCCCTGGCGCTGCGGGTCGAGTCGCGAGCCGCGGACCCGATCGTCCCGCTCGGCATCTTCCGCAACCGCACGCTCAGTCTGGCCGTGGTGGCCAGCACGCTGGTCGGGGTGGCGATGTTCGGCGGCACGGTGTTCCTGTCCCAGTACTTCCAGATCTCGCTCGGCAAGTCGCCGACGGTCGCCGGGCTGATGAGCCTGCCGATGGTCTTCGGTGTGCTGGTCTCCTCCACCGTCAGCGGGCAGCTGATCACCAGGTTCGGGCGCTGGAAGGCGTACCTGGTGGCCGGTTCGGTGGTGATGACCGGCAGCCTGCTGCTGCTCAGCACCATCGACGCGGACACCGGCATGGTGCGGCTGGCGGCCTGCATGGCGCTGCTCGGCATCGGTGTCGGCATGCTCATGCAGAACCTGATCCTCGCCGCGCAGAACGACGTGCCCGCCGCCGACCTCGGCGCTGCCACCTCGACGCTCACCTTCGCCCGCAGCATGGGCGGCGCGATCGGGGTGAGTGCACTGGGCGCGGTGCTCGCCGAACGGGTCACCTCGCTGTTCACCGAACGGCTCGGCCCCGCGGCGACCACCGGTGGCACGGTGCCGGACGTGAGCGTCCTGCCGCCCGAGCTGCTGGCGGTGGTCAAGGACGTCTACGGCACCGCGACCGCGGACCTCTTCCTGGTCGCGGCGCCGATCGCGTTCCTCGCCGTACTGGCGGTGCTCTTCATCCGGGAGAAGCCGCTGTCCACGCTCACCGGCGACGAGCGCCGCGCCCGCGAAGCCGGTCCGGCGCCGGAGTCCGCCTGATACGCCCGCGGCTCATCGAGCCGCGGGCGCCTGGCCCGCTCAGAGCGGCGACGCGAAGTTCTGCGTCCAGTACAGGGTGCCCTTCGCGGACTTCGTCACGCCCACCCCGATGTGCTTGTAACCGCAGTTCAGGATGTTGGCCTTGTGCCCGGCACTGTTCATCCAGCCGTCCATGACGGCCGCCGGGGTGGTGTAGCCGGCCGCGACGTTCTCGGCGACGCCGCCCCAGCGGTAGCCCTCGGCGGTGACCCGGTCACCCATGCTCGCCTCGCCGGGCAGCTGGTGCGACATGGTGTTCTTCTCCGCCTGCAGGTCGGAGTGCTTCTGCGCAGCCTTGTGCAGGCGCGATTCGCCGGCCAGCGTGCCACAGCCGGCCTTCTTGCGCTCCTGGTTGACCAGCTGGATCACCTCGGTGATCACGCCGGAGTCGGCGGTGGACCCGGATCCGCCGGTCTCGCTGGGCTTCGACGTCTTGGTGGTCTTCGTCGGTGCCGGGGACGGGCGCTTGCTCGGCTTGGTGGAGGTGCGGCTCGGCCGGGGAGCCTTGGTCGCCGTCGGTGAGGGCCGGCTACTCGGGCTGGCTCCGAGGCTCGCGGTCGCGGACGGCGCGGGCACTGTCACCGACGGAGCCGCCTCGGGCTCCTGCTCGCTCTCCACCACGGTGTCAGCCGGGGCGCCGTCGGAAGCAGTCGCGGCCAGGCTGGAGTCCCGGTCTCCGGAGGGTGACTGCGCCGAGGCGATCCCGGCGTAGCCGACACCGATCGCGCCGAGTGCACAGGTGGCGATCAGGGCGTAGCGGAGCCGCCGGGAGGGAGGGGTGGGCACGAACTTTCACCTCGATCTTGTGGGCACGGACGTATCGCCCGGCTCAGGTAGGGCCGGGACCACTATCCGTGCCGACACCAGAGATCGCGAGATCCTAAGGAAGCCTTAAGGATCAACTCATGGAAAGATAACGCCGCCGCTCCCCCAGACGATCAGTCGGCGTAGAAGAACTCCGAGTGGGGTCCTCCGTACACCAGCCGGGCACCCGTACGGTCGAAGGCGGTGAACTGGAGCTGCGGGTCACCGACGCCCTCGGCCACGTAGTGCATCACCGACTTGGGGTCGTACTCGGTGAGGTCGACGGTGCCCTCCAACGACTCGGGGTTGAAGATCTCCGGCGCCCCGGGCCGGATGTGCTCGTGCCGGAAGCCGAGGGCGTGGCCGAGTTCGTGGCGCATCACGCCGACCGTCGAGAACGGACCGTTCGGGTCGAAGAAGCCGTCGAACGCCCAGACCACACGCTCGGTGACCGCCTGGTCGGGGAAGAACGCCATCGCCACCACGCTGCCGCCACCCTGCTGGCGCACCACGGGGAAGGTCACCTCGCCGAACTGCAGGCCCTCGTCGGTGTCCTTGGCCACCACGTGCTCGAACTCGATGCCACAGATGCTCTGCCAGTCGGCGGTCGCGGAACGCATGCAGCTGACGACCGCCTCGTACTCCTCGTCCCGGGTGAACGACGGGCGCCACACCGCGTAGGTCAGCTTCCGGCCGGGGCGCCAGCGCAGGGTCTTCCCGTCCCGTTCGATGCCGAGCAGGCCCTGCTTCTCGGCGTTCGGGTCGCCGTTCACCGCCTCGGCGATCTCGATGCGGCGTGCGGCGTACGACAGGACGCCGGCCTCGCTGAGGCCGATGTCGCCCTCGACGACGAACTTCTCGGTCTTGATGCCGAGCGGTTCGCAGACCAGCTGCACCCGCGGCGCCTCGGTCTTGATCTGATCCACCAGTTCGGTTGTCCTGATCATCTTGCCTCCTTGTCGGGTTCCGGTTCGGTCAGGTCAGGCCGAGATGGCGGGCGAAGTCAGCGCCGGCCATCCGGTCCACCAGCCGCAGTTCTCGCTGGATGTCGGGGCCGCCGAGCGTCGTCTCGCGCTCCATTAGCCTCTCCCGGGTCGCGATCGAGGACCGCGTGCCGACCAGCCGTTGCCCGACGATCTCCTCCGCCAGCAGCTGGTCGAGTTCGCGGCTCCGGTAGGTGGCGGGGTTCTCCCGATAGGCGTGCATCGAGGCCGCCACCCAGGTACGGACGTCGAACACCACCGGGGCGGACTGCATCCGGAGCCGCTTGCTCCCGACGAGCCTCGCCTGCTCCTCACGCTCGGCGCCCCACGGCAGTACCTCCGCCAGACGCCGGCCACCGAGGGCGAGCCAGCGGCGGTCCATCAGTGCCGCTGCGACGATGGGGACGTCATCGGCGTACGTCTTGGACGGTCCTTCGATCTGGCCGTAGGTCTCGGTCCACTCAGCCGGCGCCGGCGTCTGGACATGGTCGAGGAATCGCCGGCACAGGGCGACGCGCAGCATGCGCGTCGGATACCGCCCCGGCTTCTCCACGTTGATCGGCTCGAGCCGGACCTCGTCGCGTGCGTCCGCCAGCTCGACGGTCAGGCTCTCCAGGAACGCGCTGCCGGTGGCCAGCACGCCGATCACATCGGCGAAGATCTCGTCGCGCCAGGCCGACCAGACCTTCTTCCGTACGCCGCCGGCGTCCTTCTCGAAGGCCGCTTCCCTGATCGCGGTCGCCGCCTCGCCGACCAGGCGCAGATCCTCCGCGATGACGTGCCCGACCTCGTGGCCGATCAGGCAGGTCTCGGGCATGCGGTTCGCGATGTCCCACGGCATCCCGATGACCGGCACCGGCAGCTGTTGCAGGGCGGCCTCGAACACCTGGAGATCCTTCGCGTCGAGGCCGGGTGGATGCAGGGTCTTCGTACGGGCCTGGGCGAACGGTGTGCGGTCGGTGCTGTAGAAGACGAGCGGGGGTTCCCGGACTTCGGTGGCGGACACCCCATGCGCGGCGGAACCGGTGGCGGCGTTCAGGAACGGCTGGTAGCAGGCCCAGGCCAGGTCGTCGGCCGCACCGAGGTGTGCGGTGAACGCCGCGGTGTCCCGCTGACTGAGTTTGTCCCGGAAGAAGTCCCACACCAGGTGGACGCTGCCGACACCGCGCCGCAGCTTCGGCAGATCGTCCACCGTGCCGGCGAACGGCGGCTCGGTCGCACGGGCGACCGGTGTGCCCTGCACGATGGCCTCGAGCATGCCGCTGAGGTAGTCGCTCAGGCGCAACACCTGGGTGTGGTGCTGGGGCAGGTCGCCCTGCTTCGCCGTACGCCGGAGCCATCGCTGGAGGTCGGTGTCGAAGCCGGCCGCCCTGGCCCGCAGCCGCTGGATCGAATCGTCGAAGAGGCTCATCACGCCCTCCCCAGTTGGTAGCGCCGGTCTGGACGGTTGGTGCTGACCGCGATGGCGTCCCGCCACCTTGATCGGTCGAACTGCAGGTCGCCGGCGATCTCGGCCAGCGTTCTTCCGTACCGGAGATGCTCGATCAGCCGCCGCAGCCGGGCCGCACCGCCGGCCGGCTCGTCGCCGGCCTTCCACACCGAGAGGACGTAATCGGCCATCATGCCGCCTCGCAATCGTCCGCCACTCGAAACTAGAGCCGGCGCGGAGGCGATAAATACCTACAACCCGACGGAATGCCGGTCGGATCATCCAAACCCGAGTACTGGAACGTCCACACACACGTCGGGAAGCCCCGCCGACGGCCACGCGACCAGCAGGGTGAGGACGTCGCCGGCCGGCCTGCTCAAGACGAACTCGGCCGTGGCGCGGTACGCCCGGTCGTCGCCGCCGAACGAGCAGGTGTGCGGCTCGACCCAGACCGCGTCGCGGTCGTGCACCGCCGCGATGGCCGCACCCGGGCCGCGTGTGCGCAGATACCCGGGATCCGGGACGCTGGGCGGGGGCCGGGACGGCGGGTAGTCGCCGGCCATCGCGGCCCGCGCTCGTTCCTCGCCGGCCACGCTGAGGATCTCCACCGACAGCGCCGTACCGACGGCGGTGAGGCGGGTGAGCACGACGGCGGCGTCACCATCACGGCTCAGGACCCGCGGCGCCGCGACGATCCGCCCCGCCTCGATGGCCGGCTCGTCGACGTCGAGACCGCCGACCCGGTGGCGCAGCGGATCCGGGGGACGCCCCACCCGCAGCGGCGCGTCCCAGATCGAGATGGTGTCGCGTTCGACAGTCGCTCGATCCGGCAGCGACAGGTCGACCACGGTCTCCGGAAACCCGATCTCCGGCCACGCGAACACGACCGGCACGTGGTCGAACAACGGCGGAAGGGCGAGCACGGTACGCAGACTCGGCCCGTGGGTGCCCTCGAAGTGGTCACCGCTGCTCGACGACCACGAGCCGAACTCCCAGTGCGCCCGCCCGCTCTGATCCAGCCATCCGACCCGCAGGTCGATGCCCTCGTCATACGGCGGCAGGAGCCGGCGCGGGGCCGCCGGTGGCCCGGTACGCCCGGCGCGGATGTCCGCCTGCCGTTCGCTTGCGTCGCGCCGGTCCAATGGACGGCGCGCCAGCAGGTCGAGCTCCAGCCCGGTGGGCCGGGAGATCGCGTGCACGATGCCGACGGTCAGCTCCGGTCGCTCCACGATCAGACCCGCGTCGTGCGCCGGCACGCCCAGCGTCTCCGTCATCGATCTTCGCCGCGGGCCGGGTCCAGCGGCTGACGGTATCCGAGCAGATCGAAGATCAGGGCCACGGCGGGGCTGACGCCGACCACCGTGATCCGGTGACCGGACCGCACCGCCAGCTCATGCGTCCTGAGCACGGCACGGGCGCCGGCGCAGTCGATGAAGTCGACCGCGCCCAGGTCCATTTCGATGGGACCGGGCAGGGCCGGAAGCGACTTCTCGAACTGCTCGAGGAAATCCGGCGCGCCGACCAGATCCAGATCACCGCTCACCGTCAGCCGGGCAGCGGCCTGTTCGCCCGCCGGCGTGACGGACAGCTCCGGACTCCGAGCCGCTGGTTCCCAGGGCAGGTCCATTGATCCTTCTCAACTCAGCCAGTCCTTCACGATACGCGCGGGTTGCCTCTATTCAGCGATACGGTCCGAGATCCGGTTTCCCGAGCCCGGGTGGGGTACCTACCCTCATATCGAGCATCGCCGAACAAAGGCATTCGGATGGAACATCCCGTGCGGGTCGACGTCACAGCGCAGGACACGGTCCGAGTCGTCCTCACCGGATCGGTGATTCTGGTACGGCACGACGAAGTCCTCCTGCTTGTCGATCGGGCGATGAAAACCGAGCCGTGCACGCGGATGTCCGTCGACCTGAGCAACGTCACGTCGCTGGACTCGTCCGGCGTCGCCCTGTTGCTCCTCCTGCGTCGTCGTGCTCTTCGAGCCGGCGCGACGTTCCACCTGCACGGGACCCGTCATGATGTGCGACAGCATCTGCAGATGGCCGGCCTGACCATGTTGCTCGGACTGACCGCGCCCGCCACCGACGCGGCCGTACCCGCGCACGGCGGCGCCGACGGCCGGGTCACGGCCGAGGTCGAAGTCCTCGACCAGCCGTTCGGACTGGACGACATCAGAATCGTGCGGCACCGCCTGTCCAGGTACGGCGTCAGTTCCGGCATGTCCGAGATGGACCAGTACAAGCTGCTGCTCGCCGCGACCGAGGTGATGGCCAACTCGGTGCGGCACGGCGGTGGCCGGGGACACATCCGGGTCACCAGCCGTGGCGACCACCTGATCCTCGAGATCAGCGACCACGGCCCCGGCATCCCCCGCCGCTATCTGGAGGACCGCCCGCGGCCCCGGCCCGGCCGGATCGGCCTGGCCGGTCTGTGGCTCGTTCGCCGGATCTGCGATCGGGTGGACATCGACACCGGAGCGGGGGGAACGATCGTGCGGCTGACCGTCGCCGCACCGCGCTGAACAGCATGGACGAGCCGCGGGACCTGCTCATGACGGCCTACCGGGTGCTGGGCCGGTCACTGAACCTGCACCGCAACGCCGCCATCGCCGTGCGGCTCGCGGTGCCGGCGCTGGCCGGGGCGGCGGTACTCGTTCTCACCTTCGACCAGCAGGCGCACTGGTGGACACCGGATCGGAAGGGTACGGACGTCCCGGCCGAACTGCCCCGGTGGATGCGGGACGTCCTCGCCGAAGCGGACGGCATCCGGGCGCGCCCGCTCCCGGCCGGCCGGTGGCCGCTGCCCGGCGGTACGGAGCACGACGGCCACGGGGTGGTCGTACGCCTGTCGTGCGCCTACCAGTGCCAGGGCGTGCTGGTGCTGCTGCGCGGCGCGGATCAGCCGGCCGCCGCCGACGCAGATCTGTCGCTCGCGGCGCGGTTCGCCGCACCGGTCAGCAACGCTGTGACGGCGGCCCTGCTCTACCGCGACCAGGTTCGACTCGCCGAAATCCTCCGCGCGGCCCTGCTGCCCGCCCCGTTGCCGTCGGTCGCGGGCATCGAGCTGGCGTCGGCGTACCGGCCGGCACGCGAGGCGCAGCGCATCGGCGGCGACATCCTGCACGTCGAGTCCCTGGACGGCGAGAGCGCACTGTGTGCTCTGGGCGACGTATGCGGCAAGGGCGTCGAAGCGGCGGTGGCCGGCAACCGGCTGCGCATGTCCCTGCGAGCCCTGCTCCCGGTCACCAGGCAGCCGCTGGACATGTTGAACCTGCTCAACGAGGCGACCTTCGATCCCGAGGGCGCGGACGTGACACAGTTCGCCACGCTGCTCATCGGCGTCGTGCGGGTGTTGCCGCACGGTGGCGCTCTCGTACGGCTGGCCGCGGGCGGTCACCCACCCCCTCTGGTGGTGAGGCACACCGGCGTGGTGCGAGCGCAGCAGATCGGCGGCATGATGCTCGGAGCCGACCGTCCGGCGCGGTTCGCCGAGGCCGTGATCCGGCTCGCGCCGGGCGAGAGTTGCGTGCTCTACACCGACGGTGTGATCGACGCCGAAGGCGGCCCGCGCGGAACGGCGTTCGGTCAGCAGCGGCTCGTCGCGCTGCTCACCGAGTACGCCGGCAGGCCGGCCGCGGTGGTGGCGGAACGGATCGAGCAGTCCACGAGCGACTGGCTGCACGGAGCCGATCACGACGACATCGCGGTGCTGGTGGTACGAGCATCCTCGTGAGCACCGGCTGACCACATCGACGATCTTCGGTATGGTGGGAGCGCTCCCGGCCTGCCCGCTCCGCTCACCAGGGGTGTCGATGAAACGCTTCGCCGCACTGACCGCAGCCACCGCGCTCGTCGCCGGCCCGACCGTGGCGCACACTCCGGCAGCCGCCACGGCCACCGGTGGGACCTGCGCCGGATACGTCGGGCTGACCTTCGACGACGGTCCGACCACCGGCAACACCGCGGCCCTGCTGGACGCCCTGCGGCGCGCCGGGCTGCGAGCCACCATGTTCAACACCGGGCAGAACGTCGAGGCCAACCCGGACCTGGCCAGAGCCCAGGTCGCGGCGGGCATGTGGATCGGCAACCACAGCTGGGACCACCCGCACCTGACCCAGCTCACCGAGGCCGAGCAGGCCGCACAGATCTCCCGGACCCAGGACGCCATCCGGCGGGTCACCGGGGTGACACCGGATCTGTTCCGGCCGCCCTATCTGGACACCGACGACGCCCTGCGCGCCGTGGAGCGGCGGTTCGGGCTCACCGAGATCAACACCGACGTGGACTCGCAGGACTGGAACAACGCCACCGTCGAGCAGATCGTGGCGAGCGCCGGCCGGCTGGCCGACGGCGATGTCATCCTGATGCACGACTGGCCGGCGAACACCGTCGCGGCGATCCCGCGGATCGCCGTCGAGCTGCGCGAACGGCGACTGTGTTCCGGGCGGATCTCCCCGGTCACCGGGCGGGCGGTGGCACCGCAGACCCGGGCCCTCGCCCGGGCGCACACCGCCGGCCGGGTCGACGACCGTGGCGCCGGGGTGCGTTACACCTGGCCCGGCGTCTACTTCGAGGGGCGTTTCCGCGGCACCAGCGTCGGGATCGTCCTCGACGACGCCGTCAACGACTACGCCGTCCAGGTCGACGACGGTGCCCCGGTCGATCTGGTGACGCCGGGACGGATCACGCACTGGGTTCGCGACCTGGCCGCGGGCGTCCACACCGTACGGATCGCCAAGCGCACCGAGAGTCCCTGGTCGCCCGGCCAGTTCGGCGGGTTCGTCGCCGGACCCGGCGGCGCCGTTCTGAGCGAGCCCGCCGCCCGCCATCGCCAGATCGAGTTCATCGGCGACTCGTGGACCGCCGGGTACGGCAACATGTCCACCAGCCGCGACTGCACGCCGACCGGCGGCGTCGACCGCAACTCCAACGCCGACCAGACCTTCGGCGCCCGCACCGCCCGCGCTCTCGGCGCCGACTACCAGCTCAACGCCTGGTCCGGCATGGGCATGGTCCGCAACTACAACGGCGGCAACGCCGGCGTCGACTACCGCACCTACTACGACCGCACGCTCCAGGCCGCCGACACCGCGGTGTGGCACCGCCCGGCCGGCTGGCGGCCGCAGGTCGTGGTGATCGGGCTGGGCATCAACGACTTCTCCACGGCTCTCCGCCCCGGCGAACCGTGGGCTGACGAAGCCGCCCTCGCCGCCGACTACCGCGCGGCCTACCTCGCCTTCCTCGACAAACTCCGCCACCGGTACGGCCCGCACACCTACTTCGTGCTCACCTACCCCGACATGGGAACCGCGGCCCTGGCCGACTCGATCGAGCAGATCGCCGAGCAGCGTGCCGCCGCCGGTGACCGCCGGGTCCGCGCCCTGCACTACGACAACGCCGCCCTCGGCCTCGACCTGCTCGGCTGCGACTGGCACCCGTCGGCCCGCGACCACCAGCTGCTGTCCGGCGCGCTCACCTCGTTCCTCAGCGGCCTCCCGGTGCGATGGTGACATTCACGAGTCGTATTCGTGACGGCACGACGCGTGAACGGCGGGGTACGGTCGCCGGATGAGCGCCACCAGCGCAGCCACCGATGCCGCCGCTGTCCGCCTGCTGCGGCAGCGACTCGGCGAACGTTTGATCGTGGACGGTGACGAGGCGTTCGCCACCGCCCGCCGGGTCTGGAACGCCGACGTACACCGCCGGCCCGCCGCGATCGCCCGCTGCGCGGACTCGCGCGAGGTCAGCATCGCGGTAAACGTGGCCCGGGACGCCGGCATGCCCGTTTCGGTACGCGCCGGCGGGCACGACTGGGCCGGCCGGGCACTCCGCGACGGCGGCGTCGTCATCGACCTCACCCGGATGCGTGGCGTACGCATCGACGCCGCCGGCCGCACGGTCAGCGTTCAGGGCGGCGCGACCGCGGCCGACCTGCTCACCGTGACCACGCCCCGCGACCTCGTCACCACCACCGGCGTCGTCAGCTCGGTCGGCATGGCCGGACTCACGACCGTCGGCGGATACGGCGGGCTGATCGGCCGATACGGGCTGGCACTGGACAATCTGCTGGAGGCCGACGTCGTCCTCGCCGACGGTACCCACGTGACGGCCGGGCCGGACGACGACGGCGAGCTGTGGTGGGCGCTGCGGGGAGGCGGCGGCAACTTCGGTGTCGTGACCCGGCTGCGCTACCGGCTGCACGAGCTGCCGGTCGTGCTGGCCGGCATGCTGATCTTCCCGTTCGGCGAGGCCGCCGCGGTTCTCGCCGGTTACGCCGACGTCGTGGCGGACGCTCCGGACGAGCTCACCGTCATGTGCGGCTTCCTGCCCGGTCCGGACGGCGGGGCGATGCCGTTCCTCTGCCCGTTCTGGTCGTCGGCGGACGCGGCCGCCGGGGAACGAGCGATGGCGCGGCTGCGTTCCCTCGGCCACCCGATCGTGGATCAGGTGGGCCCGATGCCGTACCTGGCTTCGCTGGCGATGTTCGACGGCAACATCTCCGACCGCAACCACTACCTGCTGGGCAGCCGCTGGTTCCCCGAGGTGTCGCCGGTCGTCGCCGAGGCGCTGATCGCCGGGGCCGCCGCGCTGCCGTCACCGTACTCGGCGCTGATCATCAACCGGTTCCACGGCGCGGCGGCACGGGTCGACCCGGCCGCGACGGCTTTCGCCATGCGGACTCCGCACCAGGTGGCCGAGGTGATCGCGGTGTGGCAGCCGGGTGAGCCGTCGCAGGCACACCGGGCCTGGGTCGACTCGGTGGTGACCGCGCTGGATCCGACAGCGCTGCCGGGCGGCTACCCGAACCTGCTCGGGCCCGGCGAGAACGAGCGGGCCCGGACGTCGTACGGGGCGAATCTGGACCGGTTGCTGGCCGCCAAGCGCAGGTACGACCCCGGCAACGTCTTCGCCTCCGCGGTACCAGCCTTGCTCGACTGAACCGGCGATCGGTCACCCGCCGTTCCCGCGCGGCCGGGGCAGCAGCGCCGGGACCCGGCGCATGTGCTGCGCGTACGCCGGGCGGCGCGCCAGCGATCTGCGGTCCATCATCGGCACGCTCACGAACGCGAACAGCAGCACCATGACGATCGGGCCGACGACGGTCCACCACCAGCCGGGTGCCGCCGCCACACCGAACAGCCACATCCCCCACCAGAACGTGATCTCGCCCAGGTAGTTCGGGTGCCGCGAGTACCGCCACAGCCCGCGATCGATGATCCGGCCCCGATTGGCGGGATCGCCGGCGAAGCGGTGCAACTGCCGATCCGCGACCGTCTCGATCACCACGGCGGCAGCGGTCACCGCCACCGCGGCGAAGTCCAGCAGGCCCCACGGCCGGCCGGTCACCGTCACCGCGGGCCAGACCGCGAGCAGACCGGCGAAGACCACGAGCGTCGGCATCAGCTGGATGCCGGTCAGGTTGATCAGCCACCACGGCAGCCGGGCGGGCCGCTGCTCCCGCAACTGCACGTACCGCCAGTCCTCGTGACTCAGGCCCCGCCACGACGCCGCCCAGTTGGCGGTCAACCGGATCGACCAGGCGAGCACCAGCACCAGCACCGCCGCTTGCCGCCCGGTGACCTCGCCGAGGTCACCCCCGGCCGACCACAGCACCCACGCGATCACGATCACCGCCGGGGCGACGCTCCAGTACGGGTCGTAGACGCTCGCGTTGGCGACCACCACGCTCGCCGCGAACACGACCAGGGTGGCGACCAGGTCGGCATAGAACGTGAGCAGCAACGGGTGCGGACCACGCACGGTGGCGACAACCGCCCAGGCGGCGAGGCCGGCCACGATGTAACTCAACGCTACGACGACGAACCCGACCGGCCGCGACGAGGCGGCAAGGCTCCGGCCCACCCGGTACGTTCCGCGATCCGCTGCCATACGGAGAGAATAGGCACACATCGATCAATTGGGGGTGCCGGCCGGGTGATCTTGATCGTGCCGGAGGGCACCGGCGCAGCCGGGCGAGTAGCCTGGGTACCGCCCCCATCCCCACCCGGGAACGAGCCCTGAAGTGATCATCCGTTCCCCTTCGTCACCCTCCGGCACGGCGCGTGTGAGCGTCGCCGGGGAGATCGACATGGCGACCGCCGACGACTTCAGAGTGGCGCTGCGGGACGCCGTGACCACCGGCGGCGTCGACACGGTCGTGGTCGATCTGGCCGAGGTGACGTTCTGCGACTCCTCCGGCATGGCGGTGCTGGACGAGATGTACGGCCTGGCGTCCGACAGACACATCACGTTCCGCCTGGTCAACCCGCAGAAGAGCGTCCGCCGGGTGCTCGAGATCCTCGGGATGACGAGCCTGCTGCACACCTGAAAAGTCCCGGGGTTTGCGGCCGTAGCCCGCCGGGGCAATACGGTGACGCAGGTGTAGCCACTTTCATACGCGAGATGTCCCGATCCGTCCCGCATGCGAGCAGGCCGACGCGCTGCCCGACCGCAAGGGAGCACGGGCATGACCGCAACCACCGAACGGGCCGGCGAGCTGATCAGCGCGATGGCCGTACTTCCCGAAAGCCATCACTCCCGGCGGGCCCTGCGGGACCGGACGATCGAGGCCTGGCTGCCGCTGGCCCGGCACCTGTCCTACCGGTACGCCAACCGGGGCGAGCCGCGCGACGACCTCTACCAGGTCGCCGTGCTGGGGCTGATCAGGGCCGTCGACCGGTTCGAGCCCGACCGGGGCGTCGACTTCGCCGCCTTCGCCGTTCCCACCATCGTCGGTGAACTCAAGCGGCACTTCCGGGACAAGACCTGGTCGGTACGCGTACCCCGCCGCCTCCAGGAGCTGCGCCTGGCCATCGCCGGCGCCAGCGGCGCGCTGAGCAACTCCCTCGGCCGCTCCCCCACCGTCGCCGACATCGCCGGTCACCTGGGCATCAGCGAGGACAGCGTGATCGAGGGCCTGGAGGGTGCCCGGGCCTACAACGCGACCAGCCTGTCCACGCCGATGGCCGAGGGCGGCACCGAACTCGGTGACACCCTGGGCGGCGAGGACGCCGGCTATGAGCTCGCCGAGCTGCGCATCGCGCTCGGCCCGGCGATGGCCGCCCTGGACGAGCGGGAGCAGAAGATCGTCAGTCTGCGCTTCTACGGCAACCTCACCCAGACGCAGATCGCCGAGCAGATCGGTGTGTCCCAGATGCACGTGTCCCGCCTGCTCACCAGGGCACTCGCCAAGCTACGGTGGCAACTCGACGGCACTGCGGCTTGAAGTGCGGTCGAGCACCGGAAGGAAGCACCGTGACCGATTCCCCGTTATGGGCTTCCCGCGTCCAGGGCCGCGACGACTGCCGCAGCGTCGCACTCAGCGGCGAGCTCGACTTCGACATGGCCTATGACCTGCAACGACTCTTGATCGAGCAGCTGGACCGGCCGGACACCCGCACAGTCGTCGCGGACCTGTCCGAGGTCACTTTCCTGGACTCGGCCGCCCTCGGTGCCCTGCTGATGACGCTTCGCCACGCGAGCGCACACGAGCAGAACTTCACCATCGCCCACGTCCCCCAGGGCGTACGCCGGATCCTGCAGGTCGCTGGCGTGTACGGCCTGCTCTCCGGGGAGGATCCCCGCCTCGGCTGACCGGGTCCGGCGTCTGTGCCTCGCCCCGGTCTTGCGTCAGGGTGGAGGACGTAGAACCGGGCTTCGGGAGAAGAGGTGGGACATGAGCGACTACGACGTGATCGTGCTCGGCGGCGGCTCCCCCGGCGAGCACTGCGCCGGCGCTCTGGCGGCGGGTGGCCTGCGGGTCGCCGTGGTGGAACGGGAACTGGTCGGCGGCGAGTGCTCCTACTACGCGTGCATTCCGTCGAAGACGCTGCTGCGCCCGGGTGAGGCGGTACACGCGGCGCGGGAGGCGCAGGCCACCGCCGAGATCGATGTGGAACGCACGCTCGCCTGGCGCGACTTCATGGTGTCCGGCTACTCCGACGCGGGCCAGCAACAGTGGCTGGCCGACAACGGCATCGATCTGCTGCGCGGCACCGGCCGGCTCGCCGGGCCCGGCGCGGTGGAGGTGGCCGGTGAACGGTACACCGCGGAGCACGTCGTCATCGCCAACGGCGCCGCAGCGTTCATTCCGCCCGTTCCGGGCCTGCGGGAACTGGACGGCGTGTGGACCAGCCGGGAGGCCACCGGCATGAAGCAGGTCCCGCGCCGGCTGATCGTGCTCGGCGCCGGGCCGGTCGGCGTCGAGATGGCCCAGGCGGTGCGCCGCCTGGGCGGCGAGGTGGTGCTCACCTCGCACGGCGACCGGGTCCTGCCGCGCGAGGCCGCGCCGCTGGGCCAGGCGCTCGGCGAGGTCCTGCGACGCGACGGGATCGAGCTGGTGCTCGACCCGCGGGCGACCGCGGCCGGACGTGCCGGCGACGACTACGTCCTCACCCTCGACGACGGCCGAGAGCTGCGCGGCGACCGGCTGCTGGTCGCCACCGGGCGGCGACCGCGCGTGCACGACATCGGCCTGGACACCGTCGGAGTGAGCGCGAACGACAAGGGCGTCCCGGTCGACCGGCGGCTGCGAGCGGCCGAGAACGTCTGGGTGATCGGCGACGCCACCGGCCTGTGGATGCTCACCCACGTGGGCAAATATCAGGCCCGGGTGGTGGCGGACAACATTCTGGGCCGGCCGCGCGAGGCGGACTACACGGCGGTGCCGCGTGTCGTGTTCACCGATCCGCAGGCGGCCGCGGTGGGCGCGACCGAGGCGCCGCTGAGCGCGACCGTCCCGATCGCCGAGGTCGCCAAGACGGCGACCTACACCCGGGAGTACGCCGAGTCGAACGGCTTCCTGACCCTGCTCAGCGACGGTGACGTGCTCACCGGCGCGTACGCCCTGGGTCCCGAGGCGGGCGAATGGCTCCAGCAGGCGACCGTGGCGATCCGCGCCCGGATATCCCTGGACGTGCTGCGTGACGTCATCCAGCCGTTCCCGACGTTCTCGGAGATCTACGTCGCCGCGCCAAACGCCCGGCGCAAGTGCCCCGCGGCCGCCCCGCCCCCGGCCGGGGCCGGGCCGGCCGCCTCAGGTCAGGGCAGCGTCCAGCGCTGGTTCGCGCCGGCGAAGCAGTCCCAGATCTGCAGCCGGGTGCCGTTGGCCGAGCTGTTGTTCTGCGCGTCCAGGCACCTGCCGCTGGCCGGGTTGCGCAGCGTGCCGTTGGACTGGGCCTGCCACTGCTGCGCGCCGGTGCCGTTGCAGTCGTAGATCTGCGTCAAGACGCCGTTCGCGGTGCCGGCGGCGGCCACGTCCAGGCACTTGCCGAGCGCCCGGATGGTGCCGTCACCGCCGACCGTCCAGGTCTGCGCGTTCGTACCGTTGCAGTCGTAGAGCTGCACGGCCGTGCCGTTGGCACTGGCGGCCCCGGCGACGTCGACGCACTTGCCGCCGATGCCGGTGATCCGACCGGTCCGTCCGGTCGGCGGGTTGGTGGGCCCGCCGCCGCCCATCACGGTCTCGTAGATGGCGCTGACCAGTGAGTTCGTTCCGGTGGCGTCCTGCGACAGCTCCCAGTTCATGATGCCGCCGGCGTTCGCCATGGCCCACTGCGTCTTGCGCCGGATGGTCGGCAGTCCGTTGTAGCACTCACCGGAGGGTGTGCAGTCCCGGTTGGCGTTGGCCGGGTCCTGGGCGACCAGCTGGGCGTACGTCAGATAGCCGGGCCGGCTGTAGAACGGCACGCCCAGCACGGTCTTGGCCTTGGGCAGGCCGCGGCTCTTCCAGAAGTTGGCCGCGTTGATCGACCACTCGTAGTTCGCGTGCGGGCTGCCGCCGTCGTACGCCATGATGTTGAGCCAGTCGACGTAGCCGAACACCGCCGGCTGCACCCCGGAGGCGGTGCCGCCCTCGCTGACCACCGCCGCGGTGAGCAGCTTGCCCTCGTTGTGCAGAGCGGTGCTGAGCTGCTGCATCAGCGCGGTGTAGTTGTTCGCCGAGGCACCCGGGTCCGGGTACTCCCAGTCCATGTCGACGCCGTCCAGATTGTACTGACGGACCACGCTCATCACCGAGTTGACGAACGTGGTCCGGGTGCCGGCGTTCGCGGCCAATGACTCGAAGGCCGAGTCGTTGCCGTCGTTCCAGCCGCCGATCGCGAGCGAGATCCGGGTGTTGTTCTGGTGTCCGAGCGTGACGAGCTGCTGGAGTTTGGCGGTGTTCTCGATCGGCTGCAGCGTGCCGTTGGCGTTGGGCAGCGCGAACGAGTAGTTGATGTGGGTCAGCTTGCTGTACTGAACGCTGGTGACGCTGCCGGCCCAGGACGGCATGTAGCCGACGCTCTTGAAGCCGTTGGGCAGCACCGCCGCCTGGGAGACGCCCTGGCCGGCGAGCGCGATGGCGGTTCCGGCCGCGGCGACCGCGAGCGCCGCCGCTGCCGACGCCCACCTGCTTCTTCTCCTGATGGTCATGGGGATCGCGACCCTTCGTGTCCGGCGCGGAGCGCCGTTGGGGATGACTGCGGGTCGTCAAAGATTAAGAATGTTTACAGAAGTCGGTCAATATAAGCCGCCGGTTCCGCAACAAAATGACGTGTTACAGAGCCGGGCTTGATCCACATGCTGGCCAAGAGTCAGGCATGCCGCATCACCATGCCTTTAGCACGTCAGTGCTAGTCGTATCTGTTGTCGTCGGTCGTCGTTCGACGGCCCGCCCCAACGGAGCGGGTGCTCCCTCGGTCTGGTGGACGTGGTGCCGCGTAAGCGCCCTCGGGAGGATTACCGGCGGTGGGAGCGGGCGGTGTCGATGGAGTTGTGGCAGCTCGACATCGTGGACGGTATCCGGTTGGCCGACGGCTCGGAAACGAAGATTGTCACCGGGGGGATGACCGTTCCCGGTTCTGCGTGATCGCCACCGTGGTGCGCCGGGCCACCGGCCGGCACTAGGGCTGCGGATCTCGGCGAACGAGCGGGCGTAGTGGATCAGGGCGAGGACGTCGTCCCAGCCGTACGCCTCCGCCTCCGCCCCGGCGACGTCCAGCTCGTCGCCCAGGTCCTCGCCCTGGGAGGCCTCGATGAGCGCGTACGCGTGCACGATCGCGGCGGCATGGGCGTCGCCCCCTCCGATCCGGCACAGCCCACCCCCTCCGTCGCCCCCTTCCCCGAACACCATCGAGTCGCGGGCGGCAGATCTGAGGGAGTGGGCAGGAATCGCATCCGCCGAGCAGGTCGCGCCGCAGGCCGGACGGGCGACACGGGCCAGGCGTTCGGGTGCCCAGGGCAAGGCGATCGGCCACCCCAACGGGGCGGCGCACGAGTCGATCTTGGACTAACGTCGTGCGAATCTTGCTCTGGATCTTCTTCCGGGGCGAACTAGACACATTGGAGGGCGGGGGCCCGATGCGCATCGCGCGTTTCCTTATTCCGGCAGTTGCCCTGACGGTGGCCGTGGTGGCCGCACCCACGGCGGCACTGGCCGCGCCGAAGGCCGCGGTTGCCATGACGTTCAGCGCCACGCCTGACCCGGTGGCGGTGGGCGAGACCATCACGTTGTCCGGACGGGCGGCGGCCGGCAAGACCGGCAACGCCGGAACGGTGGAGTTCTACTTCCGCAAGGATCGATCGCCGCGCTACACCCGTGTGGCCACGACGAGCACGGCGGCTAACGGCACGTTCAGCCGCGCGGTCAAGGCGACTGCGTCCGGCACCTACCTGGCGGTCTACCGCGGCAACAAGCACCGCAAGTCGGCCAGCCGCGCTGACCACGCCTCGGTGTTCACGACCCGCACCACGACCAAGACGGTCTGGCAGTACAGCGGGACCGACGTCGAGTGCGGCCCTGCGACCAACGGGTGCCACATCTTCAGCGGTGACCTGAAGATCCAGCCCGGTCCGCTGAACGTCTCGTTCCTCGCGCAGTGCACGCAGCCCAAGCCGTCGTTGATGATGGGCTTCACCAACGACCCGGCGAACACCGCGCCGACCCCGGATCCCGGGCAGTACGCAGCACCGGGCTGGCGGTGGTGGCCCATCGGCGGCGCCACCGGCGGTGAGTTCGACCTCGCCCCGGCGATCACGCAGGGCCACTTCTATGTGCACGCCCTCGTCAAGCCGGCCTTCGGCCCGGCCCACCCGACGACGACGTGCACCATGTCGGTGACCGCCACCCAGCAGGTCACCGAGACGATCCCCGTCTGATCCGTTCCGCAGCGCGGGCCCCGACCGGTCGGTCGGGGCCCTTTTTCTTGCTCCGCCGGGTCAGCGGGTTTCGACCCGGTACTACAGCTGCGGATTATGCAGGTTATCGGCCTCGACCGGAATGAAATGACGTTTCATAACACCGGGTCCGCGAGGCGGGCGGCCGCCCGCCTCGGACCCCCAGGTGTACCGACTGCGTCGGCCTAGGCGAACTGCAACTGCTGGTTGGGGGCGCCGTTGCAGGTCCACTGCCCGGCTGCGGCGCCGTTCTCGGTCCGGTATCCGATGATGTCCACGCAGAGACCCGAATGCATGACCTGGAGCATGACGTTGTTGCCGATCGCCAGCATCCGGAACGTCTGGTTCGGGGCGTAGTTGCAGCTGTACTGGCCGAACCTGGCCCCTTCGGCCCGGCTGTAGCCGATCAGGTCAAGACACTTCAGACTGTGGCCGACCTGGAGGATGAACTCGTCCTGGCCCGGGTGCCACAACATGTCCCACCGCTGGTTGGGCTCGTAAGCGGGGTTGCACGTCCACTGCCCGGCCGGCGCCCCGTCGTCAGTGCGGTAGCCAATGATGTCCAGGCACTTCTGGCTGTGCTGGAAGCGCAGCCTGAACACACTGGCCAGTACGACGTCGGCGGCCTCCTGCTGAGTGACGACGCGCCAGCCGGCCGGCACCGCCGGCGCGGCCTCGACAGCAGTGGGTGTCGCCACGCTCAGCATTCCCGCCAGTGCTGCGGCCACCAGGCCGCTCAACAGCCTTCTCATTTGTTCCCCCGTTCTCGACGGCTGTGATGCTGCCATTGTCAGGCACTCACTCCGGAAGCATCACAAACCGTCAAGCACCAGACACCGACCCACCGATGAGGACGAAATCCTGTCTCGGCTGCAGCGGTACAACGTGGGACTCACCCCGGTTCAGGTCCAGCGGCGCGCGCCGGCCAGCAAGTCGCGCTCGGCCGGATCAATGCGGAAGAACGTCACCTGTTCGCGTCCGGACACCATTCTGGGTCGAGGTCTGCCTGCTGGTCTCGCTTCTTCGGGGTACGCGCAACCGCGGTCCCGCCGAAGCCGACCCCGTCTCCGCTCTCCCGGCGCGAGCCCGGCCTTCCGCACCGCCGCCCCAACGCGACCGCCGGGAAACAGCATCACCTGACGGTCACGGCGGCGAACGCGGCCCTAACCGGCATAGCGCGCCCGGCGCCGCCGCACGCAACCGCGACGGCAACGTGCCCGGTCCTCCCGTAGCGCGACGGATCGGCGTTTCCGGCGGCCGCGCAGCGGCCGGAACGGACAGCCCGGCTCGTCACACCTCGGTCGGCACTCCCGGGTTGAGCCAGGTGAGGGTGTCCGGCGGGAAGGCCGCCGCCACCTGTTCGCGTCCCTCGTGGAAGTGGGACCAGCCCTCGTAGTGCACCGGCACCACCCGGCGGGGCCGCAACCGGGCGACCAGCCGGGCGGCGTCCCGGCCGGTCATTGTGTACTTGACCGGCCCGGTCAGGCCGAACTGGACCTTGCCGAGGTGCAGGATCGCGGTGTCCACGCTCAGCCGGTCGGCGACCTCCTTTACGCCGCCGTACAGCACGGTGTCGCCGGAGATCCACACCACCGACGAGGTGCCCGGCGGTCGCAACGCGAAACCGATCGCCTCCCCGACGACCGGCCGGCTCAGTGGCGGGCCGTGCCGGGCCGGGGTGGCGGTCACCGCCACCCCGCCCACGGTCGTGGTCCGCCACGGCGCCAGCCCGGCCGCGTTGCCGCCGAGCCGCGCGGCGCCGCTGACCGTGGTCAGCACCAGCGGCACCGACGGGAGCAACGCCCGGCCCGCGTCGTCCAGGTTGTCGCCGTGCTGGTTGTGGGTGAGCAGCACGGCGTCGATCCGGCCCAGTTGCTCGACCGGAATCGCCGGCCCGGCCGTCTTCACCGACGAGGTCCCCAGGCCGAACGAGTACCGCCGGCCCGGGGCGTCGAACGTCGGATCGGTGAGCAGCCGTACCCCGGCCAGCTCGATCAGCGTGGTCGGCCCGCCGATGTGGGTGATCTTCATCGGGCGTGCCGCAGCGCCCAGTCCAGTACCTCGTCGGCGATCTGCTCCCAGCCCTTCTGAGCCGGCAGCAGGTGTGCGTACCCCTGGTACTCGCGGATCTCGGTGACCGTGTCCGACTTGTAGTGCTTGTGGTTTGACCGCTGGATCTCCGGGGGCATGATGTGGTCCTCCGAGCCGGAGACGAACAGCAGCGGCGCCCGGTTGTCGTTGTGGTAGTCGACCCAGGTGTCCTGGTGTCCGGGCTGGAAGTTGGCGAGCACGCTGCCCCACAGGATGCCGCCGTTGGCGGGGATGTGGTAACGCTCGTACAGCGCCTTTGACTCCTCGTCGGTGAACGTGTTGGTGAAGGCGTACTTCCACTGCTCCAGGGTCAGGCCGACCGCCTTGTGCCGGTTGCCCGGTGACTTGAGGACCGGGAACGTGGACTTGACCTGGGACAGCGGCACCACCCGTACGCCCTCGGTGGGCGCCGAGTTCATCGCCACGCCGGCCGCGCCGTAGCCGTGGTCGAGCAGGATCTGGGTGAACGCGCCGCCCGCCGAGTGACCGATGATGATCGGCGGCTCCGGCAGCGCCCGGATCTGCTCCTCCAGATGCGCGATGATCTGCGGCACGGTCACGTTCACGATCGGCGTCGGATCGGCGTTGAGCGCCTCCACCTCGACCTCGAAGCCCGGGTATCCCGGCGCGATCACCCGATGCCCCTTGGCCTCGTAGTGCGCGATCCAGTTCTCCCAGCTACGCGGCGTCACCCAGAAGCCATGGACGAGAACGATGGGTTTCATGCTTCGTGCTCCTCACCTGAGACCGATACTCAACGTAAGATCCACAGCTCCCTCTTCGCGTACGTAGGACTACGTACTGTCGTCGGCCATCGCCCGGACCAGCTCACCGCGGGACTTGATGCCGAGCTTCGGATAGATCCGGTACAGGTGCGTGGTGATCGTGCGCGGCGACAGGAACAGCCGCTCCGCGATCTCCTTGTTGCTCAGTCCCTCGGCCGCCAGCCGGGCGATCTGCTGCTCCTGCAGGGTCAGGGCACCGGCCGCGTCGACCGGCCGGCGCAGCGACTCACCGGATGCGCGCAGCTCGGCCCGGGCCCGCTCGGCCCAGGGTGCGGCACCGAGCGCGTCGAAGGTCGCGGCGGCCGAGCGCAACAGCGGCCGTGACTCGGCGGCCCGGCGCTGGCGGCGCAGCCACGCCCCGTACGCCCGCTCCAGCCTGGCCCGCTCGAACGGCCACTCCGACAGGTCGGCGGCGAGTGCCGTCTCGAAGGTTCGCGCGTCGCCGGCCAGGAGCGCCTCGGCGTACCGCAACGCGACCACCAGCGCTGGTGAGCCGCACTCCCCGGCCACCTGGCTGAGCTGCGCCGCGATGTCCCGCAGCGCATCCTCCTCGCCGCTCCAGGCGGCCGCCTCGGCCAGGTGCCCGAACGTCACGAACCGCAGGTACGGGTGGTAGGCGACGTCACCCGGGTCGAAGATGCGGTGCAGCTGCCGGTACGCGTCCGCGGCCCGTCCACCGGCGAGCGCCTCCACCCCGCGGATGGCCTGGACCAGCGCGAGCATCGGCAGCATCCCGCTCGTCAGCAGAACGCTCTCTCCCTGGTCAGCGGCCTCCCGGGCGGCTGCCGCGTCGCCGGTCAGCGCCTGGGCGTGGCCGAGCATCAGCCGGGCCGTCAACGCCCACGCCGCCTGGCCGGTCTCGGCAGCGAGCGCCGCGGCCTCGGCGGCGGCCGGCAGGGCCACCCGGGTGTCGCCCAGGCTCGCCGCGGTGAACGCCTGGCTGGTCAGCAACTGGGCGAGCAGGCCGACCCGGCCCTGGGCCCGCACCCCGGCCACCGCGGCCGCGAAGAACTGCGCCGACAGATGCAATGCGCCGATCCCGCCGGCGCTCAGGCCGAGCAGCTGCTGTTCGGCCGGGGCCAGGTCGAAGCGGGTGATCAGCTGCGTCATCCGCTCCAGCGTCACCGCACCGCGCTCGATCGGCGCGATCAGCCCCACCGTGGCGATCATCCGGGGGTCTTCCTTGGGCGCGTCGAAGTTGTCGGCGACCGTGAGGTACGCCTGGATGGTCTCCACGGACGCGTTCGACCAGTAGAACCGCAGGCTCATCGCCACCAGGGCGCCGACCGCCCGCTGCTCGTCGCCGTCGCGGCGCAGCGCGTCGATGAGCTCGGCGTACACGGTCAGCCGTGCGTTGCCCGACCAGCCGGTGATGGAGAACTGCTCACGCAGATAGGACAGCCACGCCTGGTCGGCCGGGCGCAGCTGCTCGTCGACCACGTCGGTCAGTAGCCGCCGCGCCGCCGCGATGTCACCCTGCTCGGCGGCGACCTCGGCGGCCGCCAGCAACCGGCGGCCGCGCTCGGCCGGGTCCTCGCTCAGCTGCACCGCCCGCTGCAACGCGGCCAGCGCCACGGTGGCCGCCTGGCGGTGCCCGGCCCGGGTCGCGGTCTCGGTCAGTTCCCGGGCCAGCGTCTCGTCCGGGCCGGTCGCGGCCGCCGCGCGATGCCACACGTGCCGGTCCGGGTCGGCGACGGTCACGGCGGCCAGCGCGGCGTGCACGCTCCGCCGCTGGGTCACGCCCACCGACTGGTACAGCGCCGAGCGCAGCAATGGATGCCGGAACCTCAACCGGTACGTGTCGTCGACATGAACCAGCCGGGTCGTCACGGCCGGTTCGACGTCGCCGACGGTCACCGGCTGGCCTGTGTACCGGCCGCTCGCCGCGAGGATCTCGTCGAGGCCGTCCCCGTCATCGAGGGCGGCGACCAGCAGCACGGCCCGGGTGGCGGCGGGCAGTTCGGCGACGAGGGCGGCGAACGTACGCTCCACCCGGGTGCTCAGCGGCAGCCACGACGGCAGCAGCGCCGCACCCCCGGAGGCCGCCGCCACCGCGCCCAGTTCGACCAGGCCGAGCGGGTTGCCCGCGGACTGCTCCAGCACCCGCTCGCGCAACGGCGGCGACAGGTCCGGCGCGACCGAGGCCAGCAGCGCGCCCGCGTCCGCCGGTGACAACGGCTCGAGTCGCAGCTCCGGCAGCCCGGCCTGGGTCAGCAGCTGGTCGACGTCGTCGCCGTCGCGGGTGGTCAGCACCATCGCCACCGGGTCCGCACCGATCCGGCGGGCCGCGAACGTCAGCGCCTCCCACGAACCACGATCCAGCCAGTGCGCGTCCTCGACCGCCACCAGGACCGGCTCCGGCTGCGCGCCGAGCAGGTCCAGCAGGTCCATGGCCGCCCGGTACGGCGTATCGATCTCGTCGGCCCGGGCCGGGCCGCCACGGCCCAGAGCCCGGAGCAACCGGTGCAGTCCGGCGTAGGGAATGTGGACCTCGGCCTGCACCCCGCTGACCCCGGCCACCCGCATGCCGCGCTCGGTCGCCAGCGCCGACACCCGCGCCAGCAGCGCGGTCTTGCCGATCCCGGCCTCGCCACGCAGAACCACGGCGCCGCCGGCCTGCGCGACGGTCCGGTCCAGCAGCCCGGTGACCGCGAGTATCGGTGCGTCGCGCCCGACCAGCATTCGATCCGCCCCCAAATTCGAATGTGGTGATCCGGTTCAGTATCGCTGAACTCACATGCGCCGATCCGGCTCGCCGCGCGTGTTTCTCCGCACGGCGTGCCGGCATAGCGGCCGGGTGCTTGGATCCGGTACATGAGTGTCGACGGCAAGGCTCTGGTACTCGGCGGCGGCGGCGTCACCGGCGTCGCGTGGGAGATCGGGCTGCTGCACGGCCTGGCCGAGAACGGCGTCGATCTGACCGATGCCGATCTGTTCGTCGGGACGTCGGCCGGGTCGTCCGTGGCCGCTCAGGTGCTCTCCGGCGTACCCTTCAATGATCTTTTCGCGGCGCAGCTCGCCGACGCCGGCGGCGAGATCGCCGCCCGGATCGGTCTGGGCAGTCTGCTGAAGTTCGTGGTCGCCGGCCTCTGGCCGGGTGATCCGGCGCGCGGCCGCGCCTGGCTGGGCCGCCAGGCGCTGCGCGCGCGGACGGTGCCGGAGGCCGAGCGGCGCGCGGTGATCGCCCGCCGCATCGGCGACGGCGGCTGGCCGGCGACCCGCTTGCGCATCGCCGCGGTCGAGGCCGAGACCGGTGAGGTACGCGTCTTCGACGCGTCCAGCGGCATCCCGCTGGTCGACGCCGTCGCCGCCAGCTGCGCGGTGCCGTTGACGTGGCCGCCGGTGACGATCGGCGGGAAGCGTTACATCGACGGCGGAGCCCGCTCGGTCGCCAACGCCGACCTGGCCGCCGGCTACCGGCAGGTGGTGGTGCTGGCCCCGGTGACGCAGTCGGTGCGGCCCTCCGGCCGGCCGCAGGCGCAGGTCGCGGCTCTCGGGCCGGGGGTGCGCACCGCGGTGGTGTCACCGGACCGGGCGGCACGCGCCGCGATCGGCCGCAACGTGCTGGATCCGGCGCGGCGGCGACCGGCCGCGGAGGCCGGGCGGGCGCAGGCGGCGGCCGAGGCGGAGCGCCTACGCACCGTCTGGCAGTGACGCAAATCGATGACAATGGGTGAAAAGCGCTACCCCCGACGTGAAACCCCCGATATTTGCTGGTAGACAAATATCGTGACGGACGACTACTTCTCCATCGCCGCGGAGCCGGCCGGCACGGACGCCGCCGGGTCGGTGACGTCCCGTGTCCGGCTGGCCGGCGAGCTCGACATCGACAGCCGCGAGGAACTGCGTGACGCGCTGCTCGGCATCGTCGCCGCCGGCGGCACCGGGCGCATGGTGGTCGATCTCCAGGACGTGCGGTTCATCGACTCGGAGGCGATCGGCGCGATCATCGAGGGCTACGTCGCCGCCGACCAGGCCGGGATCGCCTTCCGGCTGACCAATGCCGGCGGCATCGTCAAGCGGGTGATCGACACCATCGGCCTCGACCACCTGCTGGACACTCCGGA
This sequence comes from Actinoplanes aureus, assembly GCF_015704865.1. Classification (GTDB taxonomy): domain Bacteria; phylum Actinomycetota; class Actinomycetes; order Mycobacteriales; family Micromonosporaceae; genus Actinoplanes; species Actinoplanes aureus. Next base: position 74,158 of record NZ_JADQTO010000009.1, read on the forward strand.
ACCGGGCGGCGCGGGCAGCGATCAGGAGTCCGCCTGACGCATCCGCGGCGCCTCGCAAGGCGTCAGCCGGAAGGCGTCAGCCTGCCGGCTGGAATCTGATCATGTTCCAGGACAGGGGTGGCAACGCGGCGATGCCGTGACCGTCGGCCACCTTCACATCGTCGAGCCGGCGCGGGACGACCCGGTCCGGCGCCTCGGCCGTGTTCACCGCGTCCGCGTCGGTGTCGGCGATCACCACGTGCTCCGCTGTGATCAGGCCCGGGCAGGCGCGCAGATCCAGGTCCAGGGCCGTCTGCTGCCGCTGGTCGCGGTTGACGGCGAACACAGTCAGCGTGCCCGGCTCCTCGTCGTGCACGGCGACGGCGTCGATCAGCGGCACGTCTCCGTACGCCGTCGTCGCGTACCCCGGTGCCTGAAGAACCGTGCGCAGCACCGTGCCGCGACCGTTCAGCGAGGTCAGCGCGAAGGGGTGGAAGCTGGCCTGCCGCCAGGCCGGGCCGCCCGGCTCGCAGCGGATCGGCGCTATGACGTTGACCAGCTGCGCCAGGCAGCCGATCTTGACCCGGTCGGCGTGCCGGAGCAGCGAGATGAGCAGGCTGCCGACGACGACCGCGTCGGTGACCGAGTACGTGTCCTCGATCAGTCGCGGCGCCTGCGCCCACTCCAGGTTCTCCTCGCCGGCGAAACGGGCCTGGTACCAGACGTTCCACTCGTCGACCGAGAGGTTGATCCGCTTGCGGTGCCCGCCGGTGGCCCGGACGTGGTCGCAGGTGGCCACCACCTCCTCGATGAACCGGTCCAGGTCGACCGCGCTGGCCAGGAAGCTGTCCCGGTCGTCGCCGTGCTGCTCGTAGTAGGTGTGCAGGGAGATGTAGTCGACCTGGGCGTACGTCTCGGCCAGCACCTCGGCCTCCCACGCACCGAACGTGGGCATCCGCCGGTTCGAGCTGCCGCAGGCGGCGAGCTCGATGGTGGGGTCGACCCGGCGCATGGCCTTGGCGGTCTCGGCGGCGAGCCGCCCGTACTCGGCGGCGGTCTTGTGGCCGATCTGCCAGGGGCCGTCCATCTCGTTGCCGAGGCACCACAGCTTGACCCCGTACGGCTCGGGTGAGCCGTTGGTCCGGCGCAGGTCGGACCAGGCGGTGCCGCCGGGGTGGTTGCAGTATTCGAGCAGGGCGCGGGCCGCGTCCACGCCGCGGGTGCCGAGGTTGACCGCCAGCATCGGCTCGCTGCCGACCCCACGGGCCCAGTGCAGGAACTCGTCGACGCCGACCTGGTTGGTCTCGATCGAGCGCCAGGCCAGATCGAGGCGGCGCGGCCGCTGTTCGCGGGGGCCGATGCCGTCCTCCCAGGTGTATCCGGAGACGAAGTTGCCGCCCGGGTAGCGCAGGATCGGCACACCCAGCTCGCGGACCAGGTCGGCCACGTCGCGGCGGAACCCGGCGTCGTCGGCGGTGGGGTGGCCGGGCTCGTGGATGCCGGTGTAGACGCAGCGGCCCATGTGTTCCACGAAGGAGCCGTACAGGCGCGGGTCCACCTCGGCCACGCGCAGCCGGGGGTCGATGCCGAGGGTTGCCTGCCGCATGGATCAACCCTTCAGGCCGGTACCGGCGATGCCTTCGACGATGCGGCGCTGGAAGAACACGAACAGCAGGACGAGCGGTAGCGCGCCGAGGATGGCCGAGGCCATCGTGTCGGCGTACCGGATGCCGTAGGTGCCCTGCACGGTGGCGAGGCCGACCGGGATGGTCATCAGCTTCGGGTTGGTCATCACCAGCAGCGGCCAGAGCAGGTTGTTCCAGCTCCAGACGAAGGTGAAGATGGCGACCGCGGACACCACCGGCCGGCTCAGCGGCATGACCACCCGCCAGTAGGTCCGGAAGAAGCCGGCGCCGTCCACCCGGGCCGCCTCGTCCAGTTCCCGGGGCACGCCGTCGAAGAACTGTTTGAAGATGAAGACCGCGATGGCGGCGGGCACCTGCGGGATGATCACCGCCCAGTACGTGTTGAGCAGCCCCAGCGCGGCGAACTCCTTGAACTGCGGCACGATCAGCACCTGCTGCGGGATCATGATGCCGATCAGGACGAACCAGAACACCAGCCACCGGTACCGGAACCGCATCCGGGACAGGGCGAACGCGGCCATGCTGGCGGTCAGCACGGTCGCCGCCGCGGTCAGCGTGGAGGTGATGAAGCTGGACGCGTACCAGTTCCAGATGTCGCCCTGCCCCAGCAGGGTGCGGTAGGACTCCAGCGTCGGGTTCTCGATCATCCAGGTGGGGTTGGTGGTCTCGGCGTTCGGTTTGAGCGAGGTGTCCACCGCCCAGGCGATCGGCACCAGCCAGATCACCGCGAACGCGATCAGCACCCCGGCGCAGAACCCGTTGAAGAGCCGGGTCCGTCGATCGATCTCCTCGCGGGTGACGGTGGGCGCGGTGTCGCGCCGTTGGCGGGTCTCGGCGACGATGGTCATCACAACCCCTGTTCCTGACGCCGGGTGAGCAGCACCCACACCGCGGAGACGGCCAGTACGACGAGGAAGAACAGCGTCGACACGGCCGAGGCGTAGCCGACGCGGAAGTCGGTGAACCCGACGTCGTAGACGTATTCGAGGACCGGGCGGGTGCTGAAGTTCGGCCCGCCGCTGGTCATGATGTACATCTGGTCGAAGACCTTCAGCGAGGCGATCACCTGGAGCACCACGACCAGCGAGGTGGTGCGGGCCAGCATCGGTACGGTGATCCGGCGGATCTGGGCGATCGGTCCGGCACCGTCGATCGCGGCCGCCTCGTACAGCTCACGCGGGATGTCCTGCAGGCCGGCGAGGTAGAGCACGAAGTTGAAGCCGAGCGTCCACCACACGGTGGTCAGGGCGAGCGACCACATCGCCACGTCGGGGTCGCCGAGCCAGCCGGGCTCGGTGAAGCCCAGCGCGGTGACGAACCGGCCGAGCAGGCCCAGCTCCGGGGTGTAGATCCACATCCAGATCAGGGCGACGACCGCGGACGGCAGGACGTACGGCAGGAAGAACGCCAGCCGGAAGAACCAGCGCCCGCGGCGTACCCGGTCGGCGAGCAGGGCGAGCACGAAGGCGAGCACGACCAGCGGGGGTGTGGTGAGGATGGTGAACCAGATGGTGTGCCACATCGACTCCCAGAAGGCGGGGTCGCCGAACGCCTCGGCGTAGTTGCCGAGGCCGGCCCAACTGCCGAGACCCTCCTTCACGAGGCTGGTGTCGAACAGGCTCATCAAGACCATGTAGAGCGTCGGTCCGATGATGAACAGCAGGTAGAGGACGAGGAACGGGGCCATCATCAGCAGCGCGGGGCGGCCGTGGCCGGGCTGGACGTCGGCGTCGCGCAGGGCGGGAGCGACCTGCTCAGCCGGTCGATCGGGGGCGGTAAGCGTCGTCACGTCGACCTCCTCAGACCGGCGAGGGCAGGGCCGCGAGGGCGGTGAGCTGGGACCGGATCTGGGCGATCGCGGCCTGCGGAGTGAGCTGGCCGCTTTCGACGGCGCCGACCGCCGAACCCATGACGTTCTCGAAGTTGGACCCGGATCCGGAGTACCAGGCGGGCTCGTCGTAGACGGCGGCGTCGGCGGCGGCCGCGTAGTTCGACTGCGGGGTGAGCTTGCGGTACGCGTCGCTGTCCGCGACCGGCATCCAGGACGGCACGTGCCCGCCCTCGGCCCAGGTCATGCTCTGGTCGAGCAGCGCCCTGATGAAGCCGAGCGACAAGTCGAGCTGTTCGCGGGTCTGGTCGTCGCGGCGGGGCAGCACCAGCGTGTGCGAGTCGGCGTGCACGGCGTAGGTGCCACCGAAGACATTCGGCAGCAGTGCCATCCCGAACGGCATCTTGGCGGTCTGGAAGGTGCTGATCTCCCATTCGCCGTTGATGTGGAACCCGGAGCCGCCGGCCGCGAACAGCGCGATGGCGCCCTGGTAGTCGATGGCGCCGGGCATCAGCTTGCGCTCGACGGTCAGCGTCCGCAGGTATTCCAGGACCTGCTGGGCCTTGGCGTCGTCCAGGACGACCCGGGTGCCCTCGTCGGCGATCACCTGGCCGCCGAGCTGCGCGTACATGGTGTGGAAGATCCGCCAGCAGCTGGCCGGGTCGGCGTTGATCCCGTGGGTGGCTCCGAACTGGCCGGTGACCTGCTGGGCCTTGGTGAAGGCGTCGGTCAGGGCGTCCGGCCCCTCGAGGACTTTCAGGGCGCCGGCGTCGTCGAGCAGTCCGGCCTCGTCGCAGATGTCGGTGTTGTAGAACAGCACCATCGGGTGGGTGTCGATGGGGATGGCGTAGGCGCGCCCGTCGATCAGCCCGGCCTCCCAGGCCCGCCGGTTGAACATCTCCGCGGCCATGCCGTGCCGGGCGAGGTCCTCGGGGCGCAGTTCCTGAAGGAGCCCGGCCTGCTGCATCGTCTGCATCCGGGTCAGGTGCGACACGGCGACGTTCGGCGGCTTGGCGCCGACCGTGGCCAGCGACAGCTTCGTGTAGTACGGGTTGCCCCAGGCCAGCGTCACGGCCTGCACCGGGATGCCGGGGTTCGCCGCGCGGTAGCCGGCGACCATCTGCTGCATGCGCAGGCCGTCGCCGCCGCCGAACAGGTCCCAGTACTCCACGGTGCCTGGGTCGAGTGGGGTGTTGGCCAACCCGGCACCGACCGGTGTCGAACATCCGGCGAGGGTGGCCGCGCCGGCGCCGGCCAGGACGGCACTCAGCAGGCTGCGGCGGGAGAGAACGCGATGGTCGGTCTGCATGAGCTCGGCCCTCCACCCTGATCCTTTGACGGGCGTCACTCACATTAAGACCATGTAACGCGTCGTGATACCGGAGTTACCTCAAGTGGCATAACAGGCGACGCGCGCCGCTTCTTCTCATGAATGTCGATGTGTTGTAACGTCTCGCGGGAGCGCTCCCACAATCCCCATTGGGTTCCCGGCCCAAGAGGAGCTTCCATGAGACGTGCCTTCCGTTCCCTCACCGCCGCCGCCCTGTTCGCCGTCGCCGGCGTGACCGGGTTCGTCGTGGCCCAACCCGCCCAGGCCGACACGCTGATCTGCGAGCAGTACGGCGCGACCACCATCGGCGGCCGCTACGTCGCGATGAACAACCGGTGGGGCGGCACCGCCGAGCAGTGCATCAACGTCACCGACACCGGCTTCCGGATCACCAGCCAGCAGAGTGTCGGCAACACGAGCGGCGCCCCCGTGTCGTACCCGGCGGTCTACTACGGCTGCCACTACACGAGATGCTCGCCCGGCACCAACCTGCCGATGCGGGTCGGATCGATCAGCAGCGCCACCAGCAGCGTCAGCTACACGTACGTGTCCGGCGCCACCTACAACGCGTCCTTCGACATCTGGCTCGACCCCTCACCGCGCACCGACGGGGTCAACGCACAGGAGATCATGATCTGGTTCAACCGGCAGGGCTCGATCCAGCCGATCGGATCGGTCGTCGGCACCACCACGATCGGTGGGCGCACCTGGGAGGTCTGGCGAGGTAGCAACGGCTCCAACGCGGTGATCTCGTACGTCGCGCCGTCCCCCATCACCAGCTGGAGCTTCAGCGTCCTGGACTTCATCAACGATGTGAAGGCGCGCGGCGCGATCACCGACTCGTGGTACCTGACCAGCATCCAGGCCGGCTTCGAGCCGTGGATCGGCGGCGCCGGCCTCGCGCTGAACAGCTTCAGCGCGTCGGTCAACGGCGGCGGAACGACCAGCCCGCCGCCCAGCAACCCGCCGCCCAGCAATCCGCCGGGCGGCACCGCCTGCCGGGTCAGCTACGCCACCAACGTGTGGAACTCCGGCTTCACCGCGAACGTCACCGTCGCCAACACCGGCAGCGCCGCGATCAACGGCTGGGCCCTCGGGTTCACGCTGCCCTCCGGGCAGGCCGTGACCAACTCCTGGGGAGCCACCCTGACCGGCTCGTCCGGTGCCGTCACCGCCCGCAACGTGAGCTACAACGGCAGCATCGCGGCCGGCAGCAGCGCCACCTTCGGGTTCCAGGGCACCTACAGCGGTAGCTTCGCGGCACCGTCCAGCTTCACCCTCAACGGAACCACCTGCACCAGGGGGTGACGCCACCCCGGCCAGCGTTCCGGCGGGCGCGGAGATGACCGCGCCCGCCGGGCACGCGTTTCTTAACTTTCCGTTGATATTGGGAGCGCTCCCATGAAACGATGCCTGTCTATGAGGAAGAAACTCGGCACCGTCCTGGCGGCCGCCGCGCTCGGCGCCGGCCTGCTCTGGGTAGCCTCACCGTCCGACGCGGCTGCGGCACCCCCGCACAGCTACGGCGAGGCACTGCAGAAGTCACTGCTGTTCTACGAAGCCCAGGTGTCGGGCAAGAAGCCGTCCTGGAACCGGGTGTCCTGGCGCGGCGACTCGGCGATGACCGACGGTGCCGACGCCGGCCTCGATCTGACCGGCGGCTGGTACGACGCCGGCGACCACGTCAAGTTCGGGCTGCCGATGGCCTTCACCACCACGATGCTGGCCTGGGGCGCGGTGGAGAACCGGGACGCGTACGCGAGCTCCGGGCAGCTCACCCACTTGCTGAACAACCTGCGGGTGCCCAACGACTACTTCATCAAGGCGCACCCCAGCGCGAATGTGCTCTACGGCCAGGTCGGCAAGGGCGACGACGACCACAAGTGGTGGGGGCCGGCCGAGGTGATGCCGATGGCGCGTCCGGCGTACAAGATCGATGCCAGCTGTGGCGGCTCCGAGCTGGCCGCCGAAACGGCGGCCGCGATGGCCGCCAGCTCCCTGGTCTTCCGGCCCACCGATGCGGCGTACGCGGACCGGCTGCTCACCCACGCGAAGCAGCTCTACACGTTCGCCGACACCGTCCGGAAGAACTACCACGAGTGCATCACCGACGTGACCTCGTTCTACCGGTCCTGGAGCGGTTACGCCGACGAGCTGGTGTGGGGCGCGATCTGGCTGCACCGGGCCACCGGCGACCCGGCCTACCTGGCCAAGGCCGAGGCGGGCTACGACGCGCAGGGCAACGAGAACCAGACCAGCACCAAGATGTACAAGTGGACGATCTCCTGGGACAACAAGCAGTACGGCAACTACGTCCTGCTGGCCCGGCTGACCGGCAAGCAGAAGTACCTCGACGACGCGAACCGCTGGCTCGACTGGTTCACCGTCGGCGTGAACGGTGAGAAGGTGCGCACGTCACCGGGCGGCATGGTGGTGGTCGACTCGTGGGGCGCGCTGCGCTACGCGGCCAACACCGCGTTCGTCGCGCTGGTGCACAGCGACCATCTCAGCGACGCGACCCGCAAGCAGCGCTACCACGACTTCGCGGTGCGGCAGATCAACTACGCGCTCGGCGACAACCCGCGCAACTCCAGCTATGTGATCGGTTTCGGCGCCAACTCGCCGAAGAATCCCCATCACCGTACGGCGCACGGCTCCTGGTGGGACAGCCAGCAGGTTCCGGAACAGACCCGGCATGTCCTGTACGGTGCGCTGGTCGGCGGGCCGTCGTCGCCGGACGACGCGTACACCGACAGCCGCGGTGACTACGTGATGAACGAGGTGGCGACGGACTACAACGCCGGGTTCACGTCGGCGGTCGCGCGGCTCTACGGCGAGTTCGGCGGGGCGCCCCTCGCGGGCTTCCCGGTCGCGGAGAAGCCGGACATCCCGGAGTTGTCGGTCGAGACGACGGTCATGCAGAACGAAACCCGGTCGACCGGGGTGAAGGTGATCGTCTACAACAAGTCGGCGTTCCCGGCCCGGGCGCTGACCGCCGGCAAGTTCCGCTACTACTTCACCCGCGACGACAGCTCGGCGTTGCAGGTCAGCTCGCCGTACACGCAGGGCTGCCCTGGTCCCACCGGCGCGAAGCAGCACTCCGGCAACGTCTGGTACGTCGAGGTGGACTGCACCGGCCACACCATCGCGCCGGCCGGGCAGTCGGCGCACCGGATGGAGGTGCAGCTCAAGATCGGGGTCGCCGAGGGCGGCACGTGGAACCCGGCCAACGACCCGTCCTACCAGGCGGCCGCCGGCCCGAACCGGGGTGTGCCGCTGTATGACGGGTCGGCGCTGGTCTGGGGCGCGGAGCCGGACGGCACGCCGCCGTCTCCGTCCCCGTCGGTGTCCGTTTCTCCGTCCCCGTCGGTGTCCGTTTCTCCGTCGCCGTCGGTGTCCGTTTCTCCGTCGCCGTCGGTCTCCCCGTCGCCGTCCTCCTCGCCGGCGGCCGGCTGCAAGATTGCCTACACGACCAGCGACTGGAGCGCCGGCTTCACCGCGACCGTGACGATCACCAACGGTCCGGCCGCGCTGAACGGCTGGAGCCTGACCTTCCCGTACGCCGCCGGCCAGAAGGCGACGCAGGGCTGGTCGGCCACGGTGACCCAGTCGGGCACTCAGGTGACCGTCACGAACGCGAGCTGGAACGCAAACCTGCCGGCCGGCGGCACGGTGAGCTTCGGCTTCAACGGCACGCACACCGGCTCGAACCCGCCGCCCACGTCGTTCACCCTGAACGGCACACCCTGCACGGCCGGCTGACCCTCCGCTGATCGGCGAGCCGGCCCTGGGCCGGCTCGCCGCGGGCGACTCGAATCACACTGTGCGCACGGCAACCGACCCGGGCAGCCCGGGCCCGGCCGGGTCATCATGGAGTGGTGACGAGGAGCCACACGTTTTGGACCTGACTGAAGCACGGGAACTCGCGGCCGGCCTGATGGCCCGCCACCAGCTCACCGATTGGCGCCTCACCTTCGACGATGCGAAGACCCGCGCCGGGATCTGCCGCCCGGCCCGCAAGGAGATCGGGCTCTCCCGCCCGCTCCTCCGGCTGTACTCGCCCGAGCAGGTCACCGAGACGGTGCTGCACGAGATCGCGCACGCCATCGCCGGTGCCGGGCACGGCCACGACCGGGTGTGGCGGGCGGTCGCCGTCCGGATCGGCTGCTCCGGCACCCGCTGCGTACCGGAGGACGCGCCACGCGTCGACGGGCCGTGGGAGGGTGTCTGCCCGGCCGGCCACCATACGACCGTGCACCGCCGGCCCATGCGGGTCCGGTCCTGCTCACGGTGCTCCCCAGCGTTCGATCGGTCGGCGGTGTTCGCCTGGACACACCGCGGGGCCCCGGCGCCGATGCACCCGCGCTATGTGGCCGAACTGTCCCGCATCCAGTCCGGCCGGACCGCGGACAAGACCATCCCGCTGCAGGTCGGCGACCAGGTGCGGCTCACCGGCCGCGGAAAGTACGGCGGTCTGGTCGGCACCATCGTCAAGCGGGGACGGAGCCGCTACCAGGTGCGGACCGGCGTAGGCCTGCTGAACGCCCCGTTCACCACGGTCGAGCCGGCGCACAGCAGATAGGGGCCTCAGTCGCGTCGCCGCGCGGCCTGGTGCTCTTCCAGGACGGCTTCCAGGTGCTCGGCCGGCATCGGGCGGCCCAGCAGGTCACCCTGGCCGAGCCGGCACCCGGCCGCCAGCACGGTGTCCAGGTCGGCCGGCTCCCGCACGCCGTGGGCGACGACCTGCATGCCCAGCCGCTGCCCGAGCGTCACGGCCACGTCCACGAACGCGTTCTCGTCGATCTTGAGCAGGTCGATCGGGAGGATCCGCAGCCGGCTCAGCGAGGTGGGGCCGGTGCCGAAGTCGTCGACCGCGGTCCGGATGCCCTGGGCACGCAGGCGACCCAGTTGAGCCGCCACGTCCCCGGCCGCGGGCTGGTGCACGTCGTCGCGTACGTCGGAAAGGTGTTGCTCGGAGATCTCGATGACCAGCGCTGCATGCGGCAGCCGATGATTCTCCAGGGCGGTCTCCAGACCGGCCTGAAAGGCCGGGTCGAGCAGCTCGCGCGGCCGGACGTTGACGGACAGCCAGAGCGACGGGTGCAGCCGCCGCCACTCGGCCAGCAGCCGGCATGACCGGTGCAGCACCCAGTGCTCGATCTCGGCGAGGTTTCCCAGGTCTTCGGCGAGCGCGAGCAGCTCGCCGGCCGGCACCGGGCCGAGCGTGGGATGCCGCCACGCCGGCAACACCTCGACCCCGGCCGGGCGCCGGCCGGGCAGCTCGACGATCGGCTGAAAGCGCAGCTCGATCTCCCCGCGGGCCAGCGCGCCGGGCAGGTCCTGCTCGAGCGTGGAGCGGCGCATCAGGCGGGTTTCCATCTCCGCGTCGTACCACTCGATGGCCGCCGGCGGCCCAGACCGGACGGACCGGAGCGCGAGCGCGGCCCGGCGGATCACCTCCTCGGTGTCGCCGTCGCCCACGTCGGTCAGACCGGCCCAGGCGGAGAGGTGCGAGACCGTGCCGGCCACCGTGTACGGCGCGGACAGCGCGTTGACCAGCTGGCTGGCGAGCAGGTGGGCGCGGACCGCGCCGCAGTGGGTGAGCACCGCGAACCTGGTCTCGCCAAGCCGGGCCGGTACGTCGGCGCCGGCCACCGCGGTCCGCAGCCGGCGAGCCGCCTCCACCAGTACGCACTCGGCCAGGTCCCGGCCGTGCACGTCACCGATCGCGGTGAGCCCGCCCAGCTCGATCACGATCATCGCGCCGGCGTCCGGGGTGAGTTCGGCGGCACGCAGCATGCCCTCCCGGTTGGCCAGGCCGGTCTGCTGGTCCAGGTGCGTGGCCTGCCGCAGCGCCTGTTCGAGGCCGTGCAGGTGGGTGATGTCGCGGATGTGCACGACCAGCGTGTGCCCGGGCTCGGCCGGATCCGGTCCGCTGATGGTCCAGGCCGTCTCGCGCCACCGGCCGAAGCCGTCGCGCAGCCGGACCACGATGCCGTCCGCGTCCTTACCGGACATCCGCGCGGTCAGGTGTGCGTGCACGGTGTCGACCTGATCGGGGTGCACCAGCACCGACACGGTACGGCCGAGAACCTCCTGCTCGGAGAGGCCGAACTGGCGTGCCGCGGCCGGTGACTGCCAGCGGACCGCGAGGTTCGAGTCCAGCACCATCGCGACGTCCGCCGAACCGAACATCAGATCCCGTAACCGATTGCCCTGATCGGTGAGGTGCCCGGCCTGACGCCGCAACGCGATCGCCGACACCCACTCCCTCGTCGCCACCGCCGCCACCGCGACCGTGCCCAGCAGGATCGACGTCGCGTCCACGCCGCCGCCGTTGATCAGGTGGTAGACCGTGACCAGCGCCGAACCGAGGATCAGCAGGGCCAGCAGCGGGAAGCTCGCCGCCGGTTCGCTGCCCGGCGGCGGCATCGGGCCCACGTCGGGAGAGATCCGCACCGACCCGTACCAGAGCAGGCCGGCGGCCACGTTCACCGCGATCCCCGCCACCACGGCCGCGATCGCCGCGTTCGGCACGCCGGGGAAGTCCAGGCCGATGACCAGAGCGGTCAGCCCGATCAACGACAACGCCGCGGCCGGCCCGCACCATTGCAGCGCGGCCCGGTGCCGGATCGCGTGGACGCCGCTGACCGCGACGGTCGCGGCGGCACCCCCGCCGAAGACCAGCGCGGTGATCGATGCCCCGCGCCGGTCGCCGTCGCTGAACAGCAGCACCCACGACGAGAAGATCAGGCAGGCCGTCACGCCCAGCGTGTCCAAACCGAACCGCAGCCGGCCCAGCAGGTCCCGGCGCTGGTGCGGCCGCAGGATCGCCACCAGGTACATGCCCGCGACCAGGAACAACGTCACCAGTGGAATCTCAGCCGGCAGCGGAACCCCGTCGACTCGCACCTCCGGCGCCACCAGGACGGCGATCCCGCTACCCGCCCCGGCCAGCGCGCCGAGCCCGATCCCGCCGGCCAGAGCGAGGACACGCGGGCGCGGCCCGGCGGCCCGCCCGGACACGGCCGCCGTCACCATCGCCACAGCGATCACACCCGAGCAGGCCGTGACCAGCCCGGCCACAGCGGCCACCGGGGGCCGGCCGAGCGCCACGACGTGCCCGATCAGCACCAGGAGCGCGGGCACGGCGTAGAGCGCCGGCCGGAGAGGGGTTCCGCCTGCCATCAGCGCCGTCCAGGGGTTCGTACAGAACTGCTGCACCGATTAACGACGAACCCTCGAAACGGTTACGGCTCATGGGGTGTCAGCACCCGGAACCCAGGAACTGCTGCACCGCCCGGTCCCCCTCGGCGTTGCGGCCCTGGATCGAGTGACCCATGCCCTTGATGACGACCAGCCGGCCGTGCGGTGTGCGGGCCGCCTGCTCCCTGGCCCACTCCACCGGCGTGGACAGGTCACGGTCCCCGTTGATCAGCAGCACCGGCATGGTCAGCCGGTCGTACGGCGGCCGCGGGTTGGGCCGCGACACCGGCCAGTGCCGGCAGCCCTGGACGATGCCCTGCTCCACCGCGGTCCGCGGTTCGAACGGCCACGCCTCGGCCGGGGAGATCTTGTCCAGTGCGCGGGTCACGGCCTCGTCCCGCTCGTGCAGCGGCGTCGACGAGTCACCCCACGGCGCACTGCGCAGGTCCGCGCAGAGGGTGGCCAGGTGCAGGCCGGCGCTGAACTCGGCCGGTGGCGTGAACCCCTGCCGCAGGCCCTCGATGGCGGCGTTCAGCGGGCCGGGGTCGCCCTGCGCGGCCCGGTGCAGCAGGTCGAGGACCGGGTAGAACCCGGTTCCGGTCAGCTTCGGGTCGACGATGCTGGCGATCACGAGCAGGTCGAAGACGCCGACCCCGTTGTCGTAGCGGCGTACCACGCCGGCGAGCTCGGCGGCCGGGTCGTAGCCGCACCGCTGCTCCCGGCACGCGCTGCGCAGCACCGAGCCGGCCCGGTGCAGGCTGTCCAGGTAGAGGGCGTCGGGATCGTTCTGCGGTACGACGGAGTCGAGGACCATCCGGCGTACCCGGTCCGGATGGGTCAGGCCGTACTGGGCGGCCACGAAACTGCCGTACGAGACACCGTCGAGCGTCCACCGGGCCACGCCCAGCGCGCGGCGCAGATCCTCCAGATCGGCCACGGTGTCCGCGGTGGTGTAGTGGTGGCGGTCCCGGCCGAGCAGGTCCGCGCACTCGCGTACGGCGGCCGGCGACGGCGGTGTGACGTCCGAGGAACCCACCTCGGCCTGCAACCGCGGGCAGTCGATCGCGCCGGCGCCGGTCCCCCGCTGGTCGATCATGACCATGCGGTAGTCGTCGAGCAGGTACGACAGCCGCTGCGCAATCCGCGGCACCAGGGCCGGACCGGGCTGGCCGGGTCCGCCGGACAGGACCATCAGCACACCCCGGGGCGCGTCCGCGTTGCCGGCGACGGCGACACGCAGCCGCAGCGTGCCGGGCCGGCGGCCGCTCCGGTCCAGCGGCACGGTCAGATAGGAGCAAGTGAAGGTGGTGATCTCGGGGCAGGGCTGTGCGCCGGTGAGGGCGGGACCCGTTCGGTGCCCGGCGCCGGCCGGAACGGTCAACACAGCGGTCATCAGGATGGCGATCAGCGCTGACATGGCATCCATGCGACACCGGGTCAGCGGCCGCGGCGTTGGACATTCATGCTCGTTGAGGTCGTCAGCCCAGCATCCGCTTGACCGTGCTCGGTGGCCGGCCGAGATGCTTGCGGACGACCCGGGTCAGGTGTGACTGGTCGGCGAAGCCGTAGCGGGCGGCCAGAGTACGCAGGCAGTCGGCGCCGTCCTGGAGCTCGCCCAGTACCGCGCGGATCCGCATCCGGTTGCGATAGTCGGTGAGGGTCTCCCCGGTGACCGCCCGGAAGAGCCGGCTCAGGTGGTGCGGCGAGCAGTTCACCTGGGCCGCGATCTCGGTCAGCCCGTACGCGTACCGCCCGTCGGCCAGGACTTCCCGGGCGTCCGCGACGAGCCGCCGGTGCGCCGCGGCGGTCGACGGGCGCCGAGGGACCGATCCGGAGGCCTGCGGCGCGAGCCGGTCCAGGATGGCGTGCAGCCGCTCGGCCACGGCGAGCGGGTCGAAGTCCTGCCGGCAGGTGGCCAGGAGGACCCGGTGGTGCAGGTCGGTAGCGTCGTCGAGGGGGAACGAGTACGCCGGCGCGGGCCACCGGTCGGAGACCTCCGGGTCGAGTTCGATCGCGGTGAAGGTGTCGCCGCAGCCCAGCGGATGTGCCACCCGCAGCTCGTCACCGGGACGGGTCAGGATCGCGGCACCACTGTCGACGAAGACCTCCTGACCGTTGACCTGCAACAGATAGGCGCCGGATCGGGGCAGCACGAGCCGGTGGACCGACTCGTACGCGAGCCGCCCGAACCGCTTGCCGTCCACTCCGCAGCGGGCCTCGAACAGCCGCATGCCGTCGAGGTGCCCGAGGCATCGGCCGCTGCCGGGCTGTCCGGCGTACCGGGCGCGGCACTGCTGACATGTCCATCGCATGGTCAGGCCAGCATGACGCGTACCCCGGCCTCCTCGATACGGGCGATTTCGTCGTCCGGCGCACTGGCGTCGGTGACCAGCACGTCGACCGCCTCGATCGGGCAGATCCGGGCGAACGCCCGCCGGCCGATCTTCGAACCGTCGGCGGCGACGATCACCTGGGCGGCGCTCTCGACGAGCAGGCGGTTGATGTCGGCTTCGCCCTCGTGGTGGCAGGTGGCGCCACGGCCGGTGTCCAGCCCGCTGACCCCGATGATGGCCGCGTCGATGGTGATCCGGCCGAAGATGCCGGTCGCGAGGGGACCGATCAACTCGAACGACTGCGACCGGGCCACGCCGCCGGTGGAGACCACCTTGACGTGTGGGCGGACCACCAGCTCGTTGGCGATGTTGAGGGCGTTGGTGACGATCGTCAGGGCCGGTTCGCCCGGCTCGTTCCGCAGGTCCGCCTGGGTGGCGAGGGCGCGGGCCACCTCGGTCGTGGTGGTGCCGCCGTTGACGCCGACCGTCGAGCCGGGCACGACCAGTGCCGCCGCGGCGGCGGCGATGCGCTGCTTCTCCACGGCGTTGCGGGCGGCCTTGTACCGCAGCGGCAGCTCGTAGGCGACGGTGTGTGCCACGACGCCGCCCCGGGTGCGGGTGACCATCTGCTGCTGGGCGAGCTCGTCGAAGTCGCGCCGGATGGTGGCCGCGGAGACGTCGAGCTCCTGAGCGGCCTCCTCGATGCTCAGCCGCTTCCGGTCGGACAGCAGCTCCAGGAGGGTGTTCCACCGCTCGTACCTACTCACGGCCGCAAGCATAGGCGTTGCAATCTTCTGCAATGTATCGCTAGTTTCATTGCATGATGTTGCATGTCGAGATCGAGATCGACAGTCAGCCGGAGTGTTGGCGCCGAGCCGTCGTGCTCGCCGAGAACACGCCGGCGCTGCCGCGTACCGGCGAACGGGTGGCCGTCGTCGGTTGCGGCACGTCGTGGTTCATGGCGCAGGCGTACGCGGCACTGCGCGAAACCGCCGGGCGGGGACTCACCGACGCGTACGCGGCGTCCGAGTTTCCGCCCGGGCGCGACTACGACCGGGTGCTGGCGCTGACCCGCTCCGGCACCACGACCGAGGTGCTGCACCTGCTGGCCGCCCTTCGTGGCCGGGTGCCGACCACCGCCATAACCGCCGACCCGGGCAGCCCGGTGACGCGGGCCGCCGACGACGTCGTGGTGCTGGACTTCGCCGACGAGCGTTCGGTGGTGCAGACCCGATTCGCCACCACGCAACTGATGCTGCTGCGCGCACACCTGGGCCAGGACACGACCGCGGCCATCGCTGACGTGGAACGCGCGCTGGCGCAGCCGCTGGGTGCCGGCCTGGTGACGGCGGAACAGTTCACCTTCCTCGGCTCCGGCTGGACCAACGGGCTGGCGCAGGAGGCGGCGCTGAAGATGCGCGAGGCGGCCGGTGCCTGGACCGAGGCGTACCCGGCGATGGAGTACCGGCACGGGCCGATCAGCATCGCCGCACCCGGCCGGGTGGTGTGGATCCTCGGGGCGACCCCGGCGGGCCTGACCGAGCAGATCACCGCCACCGGGGCCACGCTGGTCACCGCCGAGCTGGATCCGCTGGCCGATCTCGTACGCGTGCAGCGGCTCGCCGTAGCCGTGGCGCGCCACCGGGGCCTGCACCCGGACGAGCCGCGCCACCTGACCCGCTCGGTCATCCTCCAATGATCATCACGGTCACCCTGAACGCAGCGCTCGACATCACCTACGGCATGACGAGCGTGGCCATGGGCGACACCAACCGGGTCGCCCGGGTGCTGGAGCGGCCCGGCGGCAAGGGCCTCAACGTGGCGCGGGTGCTGCACACACTCGGCGAACCGGTGCTGGCCTGCGGACTGCTCGGCGGCGGCACCGGCGAGGCGGTCCGGGCACAGTTGACGCTGGCCGGGATCGACGCGGCGTTCACGCCGATCGAGGGCGAGTCCCGGCGGACCGTCGTGCTGGCCGAGCCGGACCGCACCACCCTGCTGAACGAGCCGGGACCGCGGGTCACGGCAGACGAGTGGCAGTCCTTCCTGGCCGACTTCCACCGGTTGACGGCCACCGCGGGCGTCGTGGTGCTCTCCGGGAGCCTGCCGCCGGGCGTACCCGTCAACGCCTACGAGACTCTGGCGGTCGCCTGCCGGCGGGCCGGCGCCGGCGTGATCCTCGACGCCGACGGCGAACCACTGCGACACGGCCTGGCCGGGCGGCCGGACATCGTCAAACCCAACGCCGGCGAGCTGTTCCGGCTCGGCCTGCCCGCCGAGGCGGTGCGTCGGGCCGGGGCCACGGCCGTCGTCGTCTCCCGGGGCCGCGACGGCCTGCTGGCACACACTCCCCACGGCAGCTGGACCGCGACCCCACCGGCGATCACCGGCAACCCCACCGGCGCCGGCGACGCCCTGGTAGCGGCCCTGGCCTGCGGCCTGGCACACGACTGGAGCTGGCCCGACCGGCTCCGGCACGGCGCCGCCCTCTCCGCCGCGGCCGTGCGAGCCGAGGTCGCCGGCGCCTTCGAGCCGGCCACCTACCGGGCTCTCCTCCCCCAGATCCGCCTCCAGCCCCTCTGAAGGACCCCGCCATGCCCCTCGTGAACATCGCCGACATCATCACGCCGGCCGCCATGACCGGCCGCCCGGTCGGCGCCTTCAACGTCGTCCAGCTGGAACACGCCGAAGCCATCGTCGCCGGCGCGGAACGCGCCCAGGCACCCGTCGTGCTCCAGATCAGCGAGAACTGTGCCCGCTACCACGGCGCGCTCGCCCCGATCGGTGCCGCCACACTGGCCGTGGCCCGGGTCGCCACCGTGCCGGTGGCCGTCCATCTCGACCACGCGACCACCGCCGACCTGGTCCGGGAAGCCGTCCGGCTCGGCTTCGGCTCGGTCATGTACGACGCCTCCGCCCTCGGCCACGACGCCAACATCGCCGCGACCCGCGACGTCACCGGCTGGTGCCACCGGCACGACGTCTGGGTCGAGGCCGAACTCGGCGAGATCGGCGGCAAGGACGGCGTCCACGCGCCCGGCGTACGCACCGACCCCGCCGACGCGGCCGCCTACGTCCAGGCCACCGGCGTGGACGCCCTCGCCGTGGCCGTCGGCAGCTCACACGCCATGCTCACCCGCGACGCGGTCCTCGACCTCGACCTGATCGCCGAGATCCACGCCGCGGTGCCCGTGCCGCTGGTGCTGCACGGCTCCTCCGGCGTACCCGACACCACCCTCACCGCCGCCGCCCGCCGCGGCATGACCAAAATCAACCTGGCCACGCACCTGAACAAGGTCTTCACCACCGCCATCCGCGACCACCTCACCCGCGAACAGCACACCGCCGACCCCCGCGCATACGGCGCAACCGGCCGGGCGGCGCTGAGCAACGAGGTAACCCGCCTGCTAACCAAGGTCCTCGTCTGAACCCTTCTGGATCGAGGTCCGCTCTCCGGTCACGCTCCTTTCTCAGTACGCGTGACCGGCGTCCCGCCGAAGCCGACCCCGTCCCCGCTCTCCCGGCGCGAGCCCGGCTTCCCCGCACCGCCCCAACGCGACCGCCGGGAAACAGCAGCAGCTGCCGGTCACGGCAACGAACGCGGCCGGCAACTACTCGCGAGCGCCCGCCCTCACCGTCATGACGATCACCGGCAGTGGAACGATGGAGCGATGCTCTGGCCGGTCCTGCTCGACACTGCTCCGCGCGACACCACGTGGTCACTCGGTGAACGGGTCTCGACCCGCCTCAGATGGCTCGACGACCCAGATCTTCCCGACGACCTGGTGCTGCACCAGGTCGTCGTGCCGGCAAGCACGTTGCCCGATTTCCACGGGCAGCCCTGGGCGCAACTCATCGAGGCCGGCGACCTGCGCGCGGTCCGGGAAGGCGAGCATCGGGCGGGTGACGTCACGCTCGACGGATGCCTGGGCTTCGACGCCTTTCTGCGGATCATCGGTGAGTTGCCCGTCACGGTGGGCATCGTCCGGCGGGTTCGAGTCGTGCATGACCTGCACGATCGCGGCACGAGTGAGTGGATCCGCCGACCCGGGTGCGTGCGCCTGACCGACGTCTCCGATGCCTGCCCCACCCGCCTGCGCGACGAACCGTCATTCGGCGAACCGACGCCCGACGACTGGGAACCCGAGCCAGGCACCGTGCAGTTCATGAGCCCTGAGGAGTACTTCCGGCTGGCCCGCGACCACCTCCCGGCAGAGCAGTGGCAGGCCCGCGGCTTCCTCGTCGACTTGGAGATCGCCGGTCCCGCCTGATGCGCACGTTGCCGGGGCAGAGGTAGCAGCCGGGTCGCGGGTGGCACCGGCTCGACCGGGCCCTGCCTGGGGCAGCCACTCACCGGTGAGCTGGTTGTAGCGCCGATGCGGTGCCGCCGGCAAGGTTCAGGAGGCGGCGGGCGTTGCCGGCGTACACCTGGGCCAGCACTTCGGGAGGCAGCCCGATCGCCGAGATGTCCCAGCGGCCTTGCGGTGGCACGCGGGAGCCGGGGGCGTACGGAAAGCATTCGTCCTCGGTCTCCAGGAAGCGCCAGTAGACCTCGTACGCCGAACGGGTCGGCGGAAAAGCGTCGGAGCCGAACAGCACGCGGTCGGGATGCTTGAGGATCAGGCGGCGGGTGGCGCGCGGCTGCCGGCCCAGTTCGGCGAGGCGTCCGCCGAGGTCCACGTGGAAGTTGGGGTAGCGGGTCAGCATGCCGTCGACCCAGCCCAGGTCCTCGGCCGCGCAGCCGACGTGTGCGCCGATGAACGTGGTGCCCGGCGCCGCGGCCACCACGTTCTCCAAAGCCTGCATCAGCCGGTCGAACGTGGGGTGACCGGGTGCGCCGAACCACCACGAAGGGTTCTCCGCCAGCTCCTCCAGCCGCTCGTTGCGATTATCCAGCGGCGCGAAGAAGGCGATCGGGTCGGCGGTGTGGATGAGCACCGGCAGGCCCAGCTCACCGGCGGCCGCGAAGACGTCGCGCAGCCGCGGGTCGTCGGGCAGCACCCGCGCACCGCTCGCGTCGGTCACGCTCAGACCGAGATCCTTCCAGACCTTGACGCCTCGGGCGCCGGCGTCGCGGGATCGGCGCAGGCCGGCGATCAGCGCACCGGTCGGGTCGGTGCCTCGCAGCAGCGACCAGTCCAGGTGGCAGAAGGTGGGAAACCGGGCGGGGTCGTAGCGGGCGATGTTCGCGTCCAGCTCCGCGCCCCAGCGGCCGTCGAGGTTGACGATGGTCCGCACGCCGACCTCGTCCATCAGGTCGAGCAGCGCGGGAACGTCCGGGATGAGCCAATCACCGCCGCCGAGCCAGCGCCCGAGGTGGTTGTGGACGTCGACGGCGGGCGTCGACGCGCGCGGCACGTGGGTGAGCGGCCGGCGGAGGGTGGGGACGGGCATGTAGTCGCGCAGGAGCAGGTCGTCCAGGTTCATGCGGTGCTCGTCTCCGTACCGATCTCGGTCATGGTGGGTTGGGCCGCGGTGCCGCCGGCGGCCCGGGTGGAGAGCGCGCCGCATGCGGCGGCGAGCCGCAGGCTCGTGGTGAGGTCCGCGCCGCCGAGGTGGCCGGCGAGGAAGCCGGCGTTGAAGCTGTCGCCGGCGCCGACCGTGTCGACCGGGGTCGCGGGCCGCCCGGGCACGGTGATCGGTCCGCCGTCCGCCCAGGCCAGGGCGCCGCCGGCGCCGCGTTTGACCACGACGAGGCCGCCAGACGCGGCGAGGGCTTCGGCCGCCGCAAGAACGTCATCGGTACGCGTGAGCGCGAGCGCTTCCGCCTCGTTGGGCAGGAAGATGTCGGTCCGCGCGATCGCGTCGGCGACCCCGCTGTCCCAGCGGCCGGACGGGTCGTCGTTGGTGTCGAGTGACGTCGTGATCCCCCGGTCCCGCAGGCCGGCGAACCATGCCGGCAGCCCCGCGGCGAGCCGGGGTTGCAGGAAGTAGGAGCTCACGTGCACATGCCGGGCCGACACCGGTCCGATGTCGCCGATCCGGAGCAGCGGCAGGCAGCCCGGCGCGGTGAGAATCGCCCGGTCATCGCCGCCGGCGAGTACCACGGTCAGCGCGGTCGCCACGGAAGGGTCCACGACGCAGCCGGTGACGTCGACGCCGCGCTCGCGCAGCGCGTCGAGGCAGAACCGCCCGGCCGGATCGTCGCCGACCCGGCCGGCGAACGCGGTGCGGAGCCCGAGCCGCGCGGCGCCGCAGGCGGTGATCGCCGCGGAGCCGCCGAGTGTCAGCGCGCCGCCGGCCACGAGGCGTTCCCGCTGGCCCCAGGGCAGGTCGGCCGGTGCGCCGGAGAGCACCGCGTCGGGGTTGGCGTCCCCCACGACCAGCAGGTCGAACGTCATGCGCGCAGCCCTTCGGGGAGCAGCGGGCCGTGGGCGCGGGTCAGCGCGTCGCACATCTGCTCGATCGCGTCGACGGTCAGCGTCGCGGCGGTGTTGGGGTCGGCCATCGCGGCGTGCCGTACCAGCCGCGGATCGCCGGTCAGCGCGGCCTCGACGGTGAGCTCGCCGACGCTGACGTAGGGCCGGTTGACCGCGGCGAGCTGCGGCGGCAGGGCACCCATCGGCTGGGGACGGGCGCCGGTGGCGTCGACCAGCGTGGGCACCTCGACCGCGAAGCCGTGCGGCAGGTTGTCGATCAGCCCGTTGTTGGGCACGTTGGCGACGATCCGGCGGGGTGTGCCGGTGACCATGCTGTGGATCACCTGGGGCGCGTACTCGGTGGTGTCGCTCTCCAGATCCAGTGGGGCGCCGTCGCGGATCGCGGCGTACTCGGCGAGGTTGTTCTCGCTGACCGTCAGGTACTCGCCGACCGGGATGCGCAGCCGGGCGATCTCCGCGTCGTGGTGCAGGTACCACGGCACGTACTCGGCGGAGTGCTCGCTCGTCTCGGTCGGGTAGTAGCCGAGCCGGCGGTACATGTCGACGCGTACCCGCCGGCGCAGCTGCGGATCGGCCTCGATGGCGGCGTCGAGTGCCGGGTAGAGGTCGGTGCCGTTCCGCTGCCAGCGCAGGATCCACGCCTGGTGGTTGACGCCGGCGCTGTCGAACTCGACGTCGCCGAACGGCACGCCGACGATGTCGCAGAGGCCGCGGATGGTCCAGTGCACCGAGTGGCAGAGCCCGAGCACCTTGAGCCGCGGCGCCACCCGGGCCAGGTAGGTGACGTTCATGGCCATCGGGTTGGTGTAGTTGAGCAGCCACGCGTCGGGGCACAGTCGCGCCATGTCGGCGGCGATGGCGTCGAGCACCGGGAAGGTACGCAGGCCGCGGAAGATGCCGCCGACGCCGATGGTGTCGCCGATCGTCTGGCGCAGGCCGAAGCGGGCCGGCACGTCGAAGTCGGTACGAGTGGCCGGGTACCCGCCGACCTGGATGGCGTTGATGACGAAGTCGGCGCCGTCCAGGGCGGCCCGCCGGTCGAGCGTCGCGACGACCTCGGGCCGGACGCCGTACGCGTCGGCGATGCGCCCGGCCACCGAAGAAGCCGTGGCCAGCCGTCCGGGGTCGATGTCGTGCAGGACGAGGCGGGCGCCGGTGAGCTCGGGGAAGCCGAGGATGTCGGTGATCAGTTGCCGGGTGAACACGACGCTGCCCGCGCCGAGGAACACGATGGTCGTCATAACCGGTCTTTCGCTCCGGTGGCCGGCCAGGCGCCGGAGCGCCCGGCCGGCCCTGGGTCATGGGTTGACGGAGCCGAGGGTGAGCCAGCCGGAGCCGGCGTCCTGGCTGGTGTTGGCGAAGCGCAACGGGACGCCGCCGCGCATCGGGTTGGCCACCCGCAGCACGATGTCGTGGCGGCCGCGCAGACCGTGGGTGTTGATCCGGGCCGACAGGTGCGTGGGGTCGGCGCCGGGTTGGATGCCGGCCACGGTCCAGGGGGTCGGCCAGCGGCGGACGATGCGGCCCTTGCTGTCGACGGCGGCCAGCTCGGCGCGCCAGTCGTAGTAGAACGGCGCGGTGCCGCGGTTGGCGACGCGGACCTGCACCCGGTCGCGGGAGACGGCTGTTTCGGCGACGCTCAGCTCGTACCCCAATGATTGTGCCGCCTTGACGGCTCGCTGGAGCTTGTCGCCGCTGAAGCCGGCGCCCGCGAAGGCCGCGTGGTTTATCAGCCAGGAGGCGTGGGTCTGCGCGACCGATTCGGCAAAGCTCTCGTATTGCGTGCAGCTGACCGGCTCGTCCCACAGGCAGGACTGGATCTCGGGCCGCAGTTCGCCGCCGATCGGCTGCTGCCGCCACTTCTCGGTGACACCGACGTCGATCAGCTGCTGCACGAAGTGCCAGGACGTCGGCGGCAGGGTCGAGAAGGCGAACGAGTCGTCGTGGTAGCCGATGTTCAGGCTCTTGTTCTCCGGGCTGGGGTAGCGGGCCAGCAGCCGGGTCCGGTTGAAGGCCGCCTCGTAGCGGTTCAGGATCCTGGTGAGGATCTCGGTGCTGGGCATCCAGTTCTCGGGTTGGGTGGTGCCGTCGTAGGGCCAGGTGTGCCACTCGCCCCAGAAGCCGATCAGGCCGAGGGTGATGAATCCGATCCGCGGGTCGCCGTCGTAGCGGCGGCCGAGGGCGGTGATGAAGCTTTCCAGGGCCGCGACCAGGCGGGGGTCGCTGTAGTCCGGGGCGACGCTGACGCCGTTGTTGCCGAATTCGGTGTACGGACGGGTGAGCAGGCCCTGGTCCAGGAGGTACTGCGGGATACCGGTGGGCCGGCCGGGATAGTCCAGGTAGAACCGGAACACGCCCTGATGACCGCGTGCGGCGATCTCGCCGAGCTGCCGTTCGAAGGCGTCCCAGTCGAACTGATCCGGCCCGGTCATCACGTCACGCAGCGGCAGGTAGAACCACTCCATGCTGTGCGGGAAGGTCTGGAAGTCACCGGCGAACGGCATGAACCCCTTGAGCGGGTTGTCCGCCGGAGCGGGTGCGTAGGACAGCGGAGTCCACCGCGGGCCGGGTTTGGCGATCGCGGGTGTGCCGACGGCCATCGTGAGGGCGGTCAGCAGGGCAACTAGTGCTCTTCGCATGTCGGGTTCCTCAGCTGATCGTGATGCGGTCGATGTCGGGTGCCCAGCCGCTCGGGTTGGCGATGGTGATCGAGGTGGTTCCGGCGGGCAGGTTGAGGGTCACGCTGGTGCTGCCGACGGAGTCCCAGCTGCCGGTCGGCGCGAACGTCACCGTCTGCCCGTTGACCACGGCGGTACGGGTGACCGCCGTCAGGTAGTGGATGGTCACCGTGCGGGTCCCGCCGGTGATGCCGGGGAACGTGAGGGTGCCGCCGTTGCCGAGGTAGCCGACCTTCGAGCCGCCGGAACAGGCCGCGCAGGCGGCGACGATCGCTCCACCGCCCCGCGTCGCCGCCTCGGCCTCGAAGCTGGACAACGAGGAGCCGCCGACGGTCACCGCGCCCAGCCCGAGCCAGCCGTCGGCCTGCTGGGTGGCGTTGGCGAAGCGCAGCGTCTTGCCGTTGGTCAGCGGGTTCTTCACCCGCATGACCCACTGGTACGAGCCGGCGGCGACACCGGACAGGTCCACGCCGTGCTGGAAGTACTGCCGGTGGCCGAAGTCGCGGTAGCTCGGATCGGCGCCGACGTTCCACTCCGGGAAGTTGCGGATCGTCAGCGGCTGGACTTTACGCAGGTCCCAGGGGGTGTCCCAGGTACGCACGACGGCACCACTGCCGTTCTTCAGGCCGAGAGTGACCGTCCACGGGTAGTAGAACGGGGCCACGCCGGAGTTGGCGATCCGCACGCCGACGTTCGTCGTACCGCTCGCGGTGTCCCGGTAGTAGGCGTTGTCGACGGTGAGGTTGTAGCCCATCAGCCGGACCGCGGCGCCCACGTTCGCGTCCCCGGCCGCATAGCCGGCGCTCTGCTCGTTGATCATCCAGGTGGCGTGCTCGAGCTCGATGCACGCCTTGAGGTTGTCGACCGCCCCGGAGCCGTTCGGCCAGTGCTGGAACGCCGTGGACTGGATCTCCGGGCGCAGCTCGCCGCCCATCGAGCTGGTGATCCATTTGTTCTCGGTGCCGGCCGCGAGGGTGCGGGTCAGCTGCGAGTACGAGGCGCCACCCAGCGACGCGGGCAGCGTGACGCCCTGCAGGGGTGAGCCTTCGCGGTAGCAGAACGAGTCGTCGTGGTAGCCGATGTCACGGCTGTTGGCGGCACCACCGGCCAGGTCCGGGTAGCGGATCTCCAGCTTGGTGGTGTTGAAGGCGGCGTCGTAGGCGGCGATCAGCTGGGCGCCGTTGGCGTCGCCGGGCATGTAGTTCGGGCGTCCGTCGGCCGTGTCGGTGTCGTACGGCCAGGTGTGCCACTCCCCCCACAGGCCGACCAGCCCCAGGTGGATGAACCCGAGCCGGGGATCACCGTCGTAGCGGGCCCCGAACGCGGCGATGAAGTTCTTCAGCGCGTTGATCAGGAACGGGCTGTCGTAGTCGGGGTGGGTGACGTTCCAGTACGTGTCGGAGCGCATCGCCACGTTGCCGTTGAAGCAGGCCGGGATCGCGTTGCCGGGGTGGCTGCCGGTCCCGCCGGGATAGGTCAGGTAGACGCGGATCGCGGCCTGATTGCCGTAGCCGGCGGTCTCGGCCAGCATGCCGTCCACGATCGACCAGTTGTAGCTCCCGCAGTTGGAAGCGTTGGTCATGATCTCGGACAGGCCGAAGTAACCCCAGGTCAGCGAGTGCGGGTAGCCGGTGTTCTGGTTGCCGCCGGGTGAGTAGAACCGGGCCCAGCCCTTGAGCGGGTTGTCGATCGGGCCGGGTGCGGCGGTCAGCGGGTGGGCTTGCAGTGCCGGGTCGGGGCTGGACGGCGCCGCGGGGCGCGGCGGCGGTCCGGCGGGGGCGGCTTGGGCGGCGGTGGGCACGAGCAGCGCGAGGACGAGTGCGCCGACTGCGGCCAGGGAGCGGGTTGTCATCGATGTTACCCCTTAATTACGAAGAGGTATTGACAAAATATTGAAGGTCTACATCATTATTCGACATCGGGTCGGCTGGCAAGACCGGGATTTGAGGCGAGGATGAGCTCGACAAGACAACGCGACGACCGTCGCGCCGCGTGGTGGTTCCTGATACCGGCGCTGGCCGGGTTCGCCGTCTTCTACGGCTATCCGGCCGTCCGCGGCGCCTGGTACTCGGTCACCGACTACACGCTGCTCAACACGCCGTCGTTCGTGGGCGCGGAGAACTACACCACGCTCGTGAACGACGGCAAGTTCTGGTACTCCCTGCTGGTCACCGGCTGGTACGTGATCCTCAACATCGGCTCACAGACCGTGCTGGCGCTTGGCGTCGCGGCGCTCATGCACCGGCTGACCCGCTCGGTCGTACTGCGGGCGACGCTGCTGCTGCCCTGGCTGGTCCCGAACGTCACCGTCGCCCTGCTGTGGATGTGGCTGCTCGACACCAACCTCGGCTTCGTCAACCACCTGCTCACCGCGATCGGCCTGGACACGGTCGGGTTCCTCACCGACGCGACCTGGGCGATGCCGTCGATCGCCGCCATCAACACCTGGGCGTACACCGGGTACACCGCGCTGCTGCTCTACGCCGGGATGCTGCAGATCCCGCAGTACCTCTACGAGGGAGCGTCGATCGACGGCGCCGGCGAGTGGCGGATGTTCCGCAGCATCACCCTGCCGCTGCTGCGCCCGGTCCTGGCCCTGGTGCTGGTGGTCTCGCTGATCGGCTCGTTCCAGATCTTCGACACCATCGCGGTCACCACCCAGGGCGACCCGGCCTCGGCCACCCGCGCCCTCTACTACTTCATCTACGAGCAGGCCTTCACCTACTTCAAGATGGGCTACGCCGCCGCCGCGGCCGTCTTCCTGACGCTGATCCTCGGCGTGCTCACCGCCATTCAGATGCGCCTGCTGCGCGCCTCCCGATCGGATCTGGCATGAGAACCGGCCGCATCCTGGGCTGGGCGGTGCTGGCCGTGATCGTCGTGGCCACCGTCTTCCCGTTCTGGTGGATGGTCCGCACCGCGCTGACCCCCGCCGGCGACCTCTTCACCGACAACGCGGGGCTGCTGCCGCAGAACCCGACCCTGATCAACTTTGCCCGGGTGCTGGGCCTGACCAGCGAGGCCGAGGCCCGCGCCGCCGGCGGCTCCGGCGCGCACATCGACTTCGCCCGCTACATCCTCAACTCGGCGATCTACTGCACGCTGATCGCCGGCTTCCAGACCCTGTTCTGCGCGATGGCCGGGTACGCCTTCGCCCGGCTGCGCTTCCCCGGCCGCGACCTGGTGTTCGCGGTCCTCATCAGCGCCCTCATGGTCCCGCCGATCTTCACGCTGCTGCCCAACTTCGTGCTGGTCAAGGACCTCGGCCTGATGAACACCATGGCCGGCATGGTGGCGCCCACCATCCTGATGACCCCGTTCGCCGTGTTCTTCCTCCGCCAGTTCTTCCTCTCCCTGCCACGTGACGTGGAGGAGGCGGCGATCCTCGACGGCAACGGCCCGTGGGGCATCTTCTGGCGCATCGCGCTGCCGATGAGCCGCGGCCCGCTGATCACCATCGGGCTCACCACGATCGTGTGGGCCTGGAAGGACTTCCTCTGGCCGCTGCTGGTCGGCCGCGGCGAGGACAACCGCCTGGTCACCGTCGCGCTCGGCGTGTTCCTCCAGCAGTCACCCAACACCCAACCGGACTGGACCGGGCTGATGGCCGCCTCGACGCTGTCGGTCCTGCCCGTCCTGGTGCTGCTCGTCCTGATGGGCAAGCGGCTGGTCCAGTCCCTGAACTTCACCGGCAGTAAGTGACGATTTAGGAGAGAGATTCAGATGATTCGCAGAACCCGCGCCGGGGCAGCAGTACTGTCACTGGCTGTCATCCTCGGCCTGGCCGGCTGCTCCGACTCCGGCTCCGATTCTTCCGACGGCCCCGTCACCCTGGACTACTGGCTCTGGGACGACAACCAGAAGGCCTCCTACCAGGCCTGCGCCGACGCGTTCACGGCCGCCAACCCGACCATCACCATCAAGATCACGCAGTCCGCCTGGGACCTGTACTGGCAGAACCTGACCACCCAGCTGGCCGCCGGCGAGGCGCCCGACGTGTGGACCAACCAGGGCTCCTACTATCCGCAGTTCGTCACCTCGAACCAGATCCTCGACATCCAGCCCTACGTGGACGCCGACAAGGTCGACCTCACCCAGTACCAGGGCGGCCTCGCGGACCTGTTCACCAAGGACGGCAAGCGCTACGGCCTGCCGAAGGACTGGGACACCATGGCCCTGGTCTACAACACCGGCTACCTCGAGAAGCTCGGCATCAAGGCCGCCGACCTGCAGAACCTCACCTGGAACCCGGCCGACGGCGGCAGCTTCGAGCAGCTCATCGCCAAGGCGACCACCGACACCAGCGGCCGCAACGGCCTCGACCCGGCCTTCGACAAGAGCAAGATCAAGACGTACGGGTACCTGCCGGAGTGGGCCGACGGCTCACAGGGCCAGAACGGCTGGGGCAACCTCGCCGCCATGAACGGGTTCACCTACCTGGACAAGAACCCGTGGGGCACCCAGTACAAGTACGACGACCCGGCCCTCGCACAGACCATCGAGTGGTTCAAGTCGCTGATCGCCAAGGGCTACAGCCCGCCGCTGGAGAAGAACTCCTCGCTCAGCCGGGACACGGTGATGCAGTCCGGCAAGGGCGCGATCACCATGGCCGGCTCCTGGACCATCAACACCTACCTCGGTGACGCCAAGACGAAGTTCGCGTTCGCGCCGCTGCCGGCCGGGCCGCAGGGCCGCAAGACGGCGATCAACGGCCTGTCCGACGCGATCTGGGCCGGCACCGAGCACAAGGACGCGGCCTGGAAGTGGGTCAAGTTCCTGGGCTCCGCCGACTGCCAGAACATCGTCGGCGGCAACGGTGTGGTCTTCCCGGCCATCAAGTCGGCCAGCGACAAGGCCCTGGAGGCGCACAAGAGCAAGGGACGCGACGTCCAGCCGTTCATCGACGAGGCACAGGCACCGAACGGCACCTTCTTCCTGCCGATCACCGACCACGGCAAGGAGGTCAGCCAGATCGTGCAGGACGCCATCCAGTCGTCGGTACTCGGCCAGTCCGACTCGGCGAGCGCCTTGACGAAGGCGAACGAACAGGTCAACGCGCTGTTCAAGTAGTCGACCGTGGGGGGGGGCCCCGGGGTGCCCCCGCACCACAACACAACCACAAAGGAGAAAACCGGGTCATCGGGGTGTCATTGTCGCCGCCGGGGGGGGGGGCCGGGGGTGACCCGCCGCACCTCTCAACACCTGACAGGGAGAAACATGGCATCGCTCATCGAGTTGGCCGGCCGTACCTTCGCGCTCGTCTCCGACGGTCCCGGCCACCCGCGGGCAGCCGACGGGGGGCTGATCCTGCCGCCCGGGCGGGTCGCGCTGCTGCACGAACTGGGCGACGCCCTCTTCTACCGGCACGGGCAGAACTCCTGGAGTCCATGCGGGTGGCGGCGGCTCTCCGAGCCACCGCTGCGCATCGCCAACCCGGAACGCCGGGTCACCGCCGACGACACCGTCTGGGACGACCCGGCCCGCCATCACTCCTCCGCCGTGGCCGCCCTGGACGCCGGTGACGGCAACGTCCTGCTGCTCGGCGCGCTCGGGCTGGGCACCGCCCGCCTGTCGGCCGACCGCGACACCCTCGCCGGCTGGTACGAGCACGGCGCCCAGCCCTGGTTCGCCGCGTACGGCCCGGAACAGGAGGTGTTCGCCGCCTACACCCGGCAGCTGTCCGCCCGGCTGGGCAGCAGCGCCCGCCGGGCCGGCAACGTCTGGTGCTCGTGGTACGCCTACTACGAGACCATCACCGAGCAGCAGCTCACCAAGGACATCCAGGACCTGGAGGGCCTGGCGTTCGACGTCGTGCAGGTCGACGACGGCTGGGAGCGGCTGGTCGGCGACTGGCAGCCCAACGACAAGTTCCCGTCCGGGATGAAGTCGCTCGCGGACCGGATCAGCGACGCCGGCATGACACCCGGGCTGTGGCTGGCCCCGTTCATCGCCCTGCCCGGCTCGGAGTTCGCGCGCCGGCACCCCGACCTGCTGCTGCGCGACTCCCGCGGCGAACCGGTGATCGCCGGCAACAACTGGGGAACCGGCTACTACGCGCTCGACCTGTCCCGGCCCGCCACCCGCGACCACGTCGCCGAGCTCATTCACCGGGTGGTGCACGAGTGGGGCTTCAAGTACCTCAAGCTGGACTTCATCAACGCCGGCGCCGCGCCCGGCGAGCGCGCCGGCGGCGGCGAGCGCGAGCAGACCTACCGGGACGCCCTCACCCTGGTACGGCAGGTGGCCGGCGACGACGTCTACCTGCTCGGCAGCGGCGCCGTCCTGTTGCCCTCGCTCGGCATCCTCGACGGCCTGCGCAGCGGCCCCGACGTCGCGCCGATGTGGCAGAACTACGCCAGTGACGACCCGTCCGACGCCATGGCCCGCAACGCCGTGGTCAACGCGCTGCACCGGCTCTGGCAGCAGCCGCTGGCCGAGGTCGACCCGGACGTCGTGTACTTCCGCAGCCGCCTCAACCTGCTCACCGACCAGCAGCTCGCCTGGCTGCGCGACCTCGCCGACATCTGCCGGTTCCGCGCCGTGTCGGACCCGCCGAGCTGGCTGACACCCACCGAGCTGGACGATCTGACCACCTATCTGGCGGCGCGGCCGGACGTCCGGCGGCTGGACCGCTACCGGTTCAGCGTCGGCGGGCGGGAGGTGGACTTCGCACCGGTGGTCACACCCGCCGCCCAGGCGTACCCGATCACCTGATCCCTGCGCTAGTTTGTAAAGCTCACAGCGTATTAGGCGAGGAACAAGACTTGACCGAGGTGACGACCACCGGAGCAGACCTGCCCCGGCTGCGCGAGCTCAACTCGCTGAGCATCGTGCGCGCGCTCCGCAATCACCCGCCGTCCACCGTCACCGAGCTGTCCCGGCGCACCGGCCTGTCCCGGCCGGCCGTCGACGTCATCGCACAGGGACTGGTCACCGACGGCTGGGCGAGCGTGCTGGAGCCCGGCGCCAGCAGCGCGGTCGGCCGCCCGGCCCGCCGATACCAGTTCCGGGCCGGCGCCGGCCACGTGCTCGGCGTCGACGTGGGCGTGCACAAGATACTGGCGTTGCTCGCCGATCTGGACGGCGACATCGTGCACAGCGTCCGCCACGCCGTCGATGCGCAGGCCGGTCCCGCCGAACGGCTCGCCGAGCTGGACGAGGTCGTCAGCGCCTGCCTGACCGGGGCGGGCAAGACACCGACGGACATCTGGGCGGTCACCGTCGCGGTCACCGGTGCCGTCGACTCGTCCGGCCGGACCAGCTTCTTCACCCCGCTGCCCGGCTGGAAGAGCGTCGACCTGGCCGCGCATCTGAGCGTCCGGTTCGACTGCCCGATCGTCGTCGAGAACGACTGCAAGCTGGCCGCCCTCGCCGAACGGTGGAAGGGCGCGGCGAGCGACGCCGACGACATCGTCTACCTGCTCGCCGGCATGCGCACCGGCGCCGGGCTGATCATCGACGGGGTTCTGCGCCGTGGTTTCGGCGGCGCGGCCGGCGAGATAGGCGCGCTCCCGCACGTCCGCTGGCTGAAGGCGCCCGGGCATCTGCAGAACTGCCCCGGCGTCCCGGAGACCGTCGGTCCCGACGACGCGGCCGCGTGGGTCTTCAACGCCGCCCGCGAAGGACACAAGGCCGCCCGCAGCGCCGTCAGCCGTTACGTCAAGGACCTCGCCGTCGGCGCCGCCGCCCTGGTGCTCACCCTGGACCCCCAGGTCGTCGTCTTCGGCGGCGGTTTCTCCCGCTCCGCCGACCTGGTGCTGGACCCGCTGCGCCGCGAGATCGAGCGCCTCTGCCTGCGCATGCCGGAGGTACGCGCCTCCACCCTGGGCGCGGACTCGGTCGCCCTCGGCGCCCTGAAGCTGTCCCTGAACGAGGTCGACCAGCGCCTGTTCAGCGCGGGCCTGTCCGCCCCGGTCGCACCCCGCCGCACGTGACGCGGACTTACGAGCTCAGGTAGCGCAGGACCGCCAGAACCCGGCGGTTGTCGGCCTCGTCCTGGGGCAGCCCCAACTTGTCGAAGATGTTCGCGACGTGCTTCTCCACGGTTCCGCCGGTCACCACGAGCGCGTCGGCGATGCCGGCGTTCGAACGCCCCTCGGCCATCAGCGCGAGCACATGGCGCTCGCGCGGGGTGAGCGCCGCCAGGCCGTCGGCGCGGCGGCTGGCGCGCAGCAGCTGGCCGACGACCTCGGGGTCGAGTGCCGTGCCGCCCGCGGCGACCCGCTCCAGCGCGTCGGTGAACTCGGCGACGTCGGCCACCCGCTCCTTCAGCAGGTAGCCGGCGCCCGCCGCGTTGCCCTCCAGCAGCCGGGACGTGTACTTGGTCTCGATGTACTGGGACAGCACCAGCACCCCGGTGCGCGGGTGCCGCTGGCGGATCTCGAGCGCGGCGCGCAGCCCCTCGTCGGTGTGCGTCGGCGGCATTCGGATGTCGGCCACCACGACGTCCGGCTGATGCTCGGCCACCGCGGCCAGCAGCGCGCCGCCATCGCCCACGGCAGCGCACACCTGGTGGCCGCGGTCCTCGATCAGCCGGGCCAGCCCGGCCCGGAACAGGGCCGCGTCCTCGGCGATCACCACTCGCACCCTCATGCGTGCAGGGGAAGTTCGACGGTGATCGTCGTCGGGCCGCCGGGCGGGCTCGCGATCGTGAGCCGGCCGTCCACCACGGCGACCCGTTGCGCGAGCCCGGACAGGCCGGTGCCCCGGGCCGGGTCGGCACCGCCCGTACCGTCGTCGGCGACGCTGAGCAGCAGGACGTCCCGCTGTCCGGCCGCCCGCACGGCGAGCTTGTTCGCGTAGCTGTGCTTGGCCGCGTTGGCCAGCAGTTCGGCGGCGCAGAAGTACGCGATGGTCTCGATCGCGGGGGTGGGCCGGACCGGGATGCTGACCTCCAGATCGACCGGGATCGCGCGGTCGGCGGCCAACGAGGCGAGGGCGTCCGCCAGCCCGTTGTCGAGCACCGGCGGGTGGATCCCGCGGACCAGGCTCCGCAGCTCACCGAGCGCGTCCTTGGCGCCCCGGAGCGCGGCGTCGACCAGCTCGCGGGCGGCGGCGGCGTCCCGGACCTCGCCGCTGGCGCCGAGCTTCTCCCGGGCCATGCCGAGGTTCATGGCCAGCGTGGCCAGCCGGATCTGCGCGCCGTCGTGCAGGTCCCGCTCGAGCCGCCGCAGCAGGGCGGCGGAGTCGTCCACGGCCAGCGCCCGGCTCTGCTCCAGGTGGTGCAACCGCTGCGCCAGCCGCCCGGGCCCGAGCAGGCCCCGGATCAGCCAGGCGTCGGCCGACGTGACGGCCCTGATGACCCACGGGGCGGCCAGCAGCATCGCCGCTCCCGCCGCGGCGGCGGCGAACGTGCCGGGCAGGGTCGCGACGCGGAACGTGCCCTCACCGAACATCCCGAACGGCGTGAACACCGGCACCGGGCTCAGCCGGACACCCGGCGGGTGGTTGCGGAACGCACCCCACCAGAGCGGGTAACTCAGGTTGACCAGCCCGCCGATCCAGAGGAACACGGCGTACAGCTCGAGCAGGCTGACCGGCAGCTTGGCCAATTGGTAGGCGATGACCCGCCAGCCGGCACCGTCGCGCGGGCCGGGCCAGGCCCGGCCGCCGGGACTCCGCCGCACCGGCGGCGGCGCCGCGACCCGTACCCCGAGCAGCCCGGCCGCGAGCCTGCGCTGCCCCGAGCCGAGCTTGCGGGCCGCTCCCGTCGACACCGCCAGCACG
The DNA here is from genome assembly GCF_015704865.1 of Actinoplanes aureus. Lineage (GTDB taxonomy): Bacteria > Actinomycetota > Actinomycetes > Mycobacteriales > Micromonosporaceae > Actinoplanes > Actinoplanes aureus. The sequence continues at coordinate 107,264 of NZ_JADQTO010000009.1, forward strand.
AGCAGCAGTCCCACGCAGACACAGGCGAGGGCCACGTGGGCCACGGACGGGTTGCCCCGTCCGCCATCGGCCACCAACCAGATCAGATCCACCGTGACGACGAAGAGCACCAGCGGATTGAGCAGCGCGGACGGCAGTCCGGCCAGGCAGAACAACAGCTCGCGGCCCAGGCGCCGGGTGAACGGCGCCGCGACCGCCGCGCGGGCGACCGCCCGCGGGTCCGCCGTCGACGTGGTCACCGGAACGCCCATGCCGCCATCCTCCCCTACGCGTCCCGCCGGGCCAGCAGCCATCCGCCGACCGCCAGTGCGATCACGGCGTACAGTGCCAGCACGCCGAGGCCGGCCCACGCGGACAAGAAGTCCGGACAGGACGCGCCGTCCGTGCCGCAGGTGACCGGCATGGTGGTGCTCAGCGAGTTCGCCACGATCAGGATCGGCATGTACGACGCCACGCCATGAGCCATGATGCCGATGAACTGCGCGACCACGTACACGCCGGCCACCAGCACCCCGACCGCGGCCGCGGTGTGCCGGATGATCGCGCCAAGGCCCAGGCCGAGCAGCCCGATCAGGCAGTAGGCGGCCCCGGTTACCGCGACCGCGCGCAGCACCCCGGGCTGGCCCAGCGTGGGTGCCGCGACGCCGTCGCGCAGCGTGGCCCCCACGGCGAAGAACGCGATGAACGACGCCGCCTCCCCGACGACCAGGGTCACAGCCCCGAACACCGCCGCCTTCGCCGCCAGGATCAGCGGGCGCCGCGGTACGGCGGCCAGCGTGGCCCGGATCGTTCCCGAGGCGTACTCGCTGGTCATGATCAGTACGCCGAGGACACCCGTCAGCAGCAGGCCGGGCACCACGCCGGCGAGCGCGTTGTTCGTCACGTCCCCCGAGGCGTTCCGGGTGTTCACACCCACGGCGACGCCGATCCCGACCGTACCGGCGGCCGTGACGACCAGGGTCCACCAGGTCGAACGCAGGCTGCGCAGCTTGATCCATTCCATCCGGGCCACCTGCGCCAGCCCGTACCGGCCGCTCGGCACGCGGGTCTCCGCGGTCGTGGTCATGACGTCGCCTCCTTCGCCGTGCTTCCCTGGTACTCGACCGCCGCGCTGGTGAGCCGGAAGAACGCGTCCTCCAGCGACGCCGACCCGGCGGACAGTTCGGCGACCGTGGTGTCCGCGAGCAACCGCCCCTGCCCGATCACCACGAGCCGCTCGGCGGTCAGCGCCATCTCACTGATCAGGTGGCTGGACACGAACACCGTGCGGCCCTGCGCGGCCAGCGACTTCAGCAGGTCGCGGATCCAGCGGACCCCCTCCGGATCCAGCCCGTTCACCGGCTCGTCCAGCAGCAGCACGGCCGGATCGCCGAGCAGCGCCGCGGCGACACCCAGGCGCTGCCCCATCCCGAGCGAGAACTTCCCGGCCCGCCGCCCGGCCGCGCCGGTCAGGCCGACCATGTCGAGCACCTCGTCGACCCGGGCCCGCGGGATCGCGTTGCTGGCAGCCAGCGCGGCCAGATGGCTGCGGGCGCTACGGCCCGGGTGGAATGCCCGGGCCTCCAGCAGCGCGCCGACCTCACGCAGCGGCCAGCGCAGCTCGCGGTAGCGGCGGCCGCCGACCCGCACCTGGCCGGTGTCCGGCCGGTCCAGCCCCAGGATGAGCCGCATCGTGGTGGACTTGCCCGACCCGTTGGGGCCGAGGAAGCCGGTGACGCTGCCCGGCCGCACGTCGAAGCTGAGCGCGTCGACCGCGACCGTCGGTCCGTATCGCCTGGTGAGATTCCGGGCCTCGATCACCCGAACTCCTTCCGTCGGTTGTTCCTACGGAAGATGACGCTAGGCAGGCGGCGGCGTGGCCGGGACCCGGCTGACGGCCGTCTTCGGCTGGGGGATTTCCCCCAGCCGAAGAGACTTCGTGGTCAGGGTCCTGCCCGGCCCAACGTGGGTGCTGTCTGGCGGCCGTTGAGACAGCATTGAGCGTGGGCCAAGCAAGATCACCTTCTAGCGGAGCTGGCCGGCGGCCAGTCCGCTCTGGACCTGGCGGTGGAACAGCAGGTAGCCGGCTATCACCGGCAGCATGGCTATGGTCATGCCGGCGAACAGGCCGCTGAAGTCGCCGCGGTAGCCCTCGTTCACCGCGAGCGCGGTCAGTCCCTGCGCCAGCACCCACTTGCGTTCCGCTCCCTCGCCCTGCATGAGCACGATCGGCAGCACGTACTGGTTCCACTGGAACAGGAAGTTGAAGATGCCGACGCTGACCAGCCCGGGCCGCGCCATCGGCAGCATGATCCGGAAGAACAGCCCGAAGTGGCCGCAGCCGTCGACCATCGCGGCCTCGGCCACCGAGGTGGGCAGGGTGCGGAAGAACGCGGTCAGGAAGAACACCGTGATCGGCAGCGAGTAGGCGGCGTAGACCAGGGTCAGGCCCGGCAGGGTGCCGAGCATGCCCAGGTTGCGGACCACGAAGAAGAGCGGGACCAGGGCCAGGAAGACCGGGAACATCATGCCGCCGACGAAGGCGTAGTAGACGATCCGGTTGCCGCGGAACCGGTAGCGGGCCAGGACGTACGCGGCCATGGCGCCGAGCAGCATGGTGAGGGTGAGCGCGCCGGTCACCACGAGGGCGCTGTTCAGGAAGTAGCGGCCGATGTGGGCCTCGTTCCAGGCGCGGCTCCAGTTCTCCCAGCGCAGCTCCGAGGGCAGGCCCCACGGTGAGGTCAGGATCTCCTCGTCGCTCTTGAACGAGCTGAGCACCGCCCATACCAGCGGCAGGGTGGTGAGTAGCGCCCAGACGGTCAGGAAGAGGTGGGAGAACACCGCCGGCCGGGCAGCGGCCGGCGGTGTCTCCACGGGTGGCGTCTGACGACGGGTCTCGGTCAGTACCGCCATCACAACTCCACCCGGTCACGGCGGGTCACCTGGAGGAACATGGCCGCCACGGTGAGGGTCAGGAAGAACATCGCCACGCCGATGGCCGACGCGTAGCCGAACTGCCCGTCGGCGAAGGCGGTCTTGTAGAGCCGCAGGCCGACCACGTCCGACGACGAGCTCGGCCCGCCGTCGGTGATGATCTGCACGATGGCGAACCCGTCGATCGCGATGATCGCCAGGTAGACCCAGGCGACCTGGATGGTGTCCCAGACCAGCGGCACGGTGATGCGGACCAGGGTGGTGACCCGGCTGGCGCCGTCCAGCAGCGCCGCCTCGTACAGGTCGCGGGGTATCGACTGCATGGCCGCGCTGAACAGGACCACGTAGAAGCCCACGTTCATCCAGATGAGTACGACCAGCACGCACCAGAACGAGAACCGGGGATCGCCCAGCCAGGCCATGGCCAGCCCGTCCAGGCCGACCGCGCGCAACGCTCCGTTGATCATGCCGGTGTGCGGGGCGTACATCTCCTTCCACAGCACGCCGATGATGGCCACCGACAGCACCTGCGGGAAGAAGTAGACGATGCGGTAGAAGCCGGCTCCGCGTACGCCGTGCACGCCCACCCGGTCCGCGCGGCCGCCCACGCTGATCATCGAGGCGAAGAAGAGCCCGAGCAGGATCGTCGCCACCGGCAGCAGCAGGAGCAGCAGCCCGTTGTGCCGCAGCGCGTTCCAGAAGTAGCCGTCGCCGAGCAGCCGCTGGAAGTTGTCCAGGCCGATGAACTCGTAGGTCGGGGACAGCCCGCTCCAGTTGGTGCCGGAGATCTGGAACGCCTGCGCGTACGGCGAGATGACGAAGATGCCGTACAGCAGCAGGGGTGGTATCAGGAAGGTGGCGATGAACAGTCGCTTTCCGCGCACGTCAGGCCCGCTTGTACTTCTTGATCGCGGGGTCCTGGGCGAACTCGTCGGCGGACTTCTGGACCTTGTCGCACCACTGCGCGGCGGTGATCCGCTTGGCGTACAGCTCGGCGCAGGCCGCGTCGATCCGCTCGCGTTCCAGCTTGCGGTAGTACGAGTTGTACAGCCAGGTGAACGTGCCGCCCTGGGCCGCGTCGATCATCCTGGTCACCGAGGTGAGGCCCGGGCCGAGTTCGATGCCGGCGCTGGAGCCCTGCACGGCGGTGAGGCTGCTGACCTTGCGGGTGAAGTCGGAGGCGCCCTTCTGGGAGAGCATGACCCGCAGGTATTCCAGGCCGCCGCGGACGTTCTTGCCCTTGCTCGGCACGATGAACGGCTCGCTGCCGGTGCCGCGGAACGCCTCGAACGGCATCTTGTCGCCGGTGGTGAGGCTGGGCGTGGGCGCGACGGCCATCCGGAAGTCCGGCGGGGTGACCGACTTCTGCTCGTTCTCCAGCCACGATCCGCAGGACAGGAAGGCGGCCTTGCCCCGGCACCACTCGGTCTGCGCCTGGATGTGGTCCATGCCCGCGGCGCCGGGTTGCAGGTAGCCGTCCACGGCCAGCTGGTAGTACGCCTCGGCGGCGGCCTTGACGGCCTCGTGCTTCCACGCGTTCGGCTCGAGGTTGTCCATCGCCTTGATCACCTCGATGCCGCCCATCTTCCCGGCGGCGGCGACGATCGGCCAGCTCATGTAGCGCGAGTGCTTGCCCGGGTACGTCCAGGGCGCGATCCCGGCCGCCTTGATCGTCTTGCAGAGGGCGATCATCTCGTCCCACGTCTTCGGGTACTCCCAGCCCCGGGACTCGAAGAGCTTCTGCGAGTACCAGATGCCGTAGGCCGAGTACGCGTAGTTCAGCGACAGGAACTTCCCGTCGTACGAGCCGACGTCGACGATGCCGGGCAGCAGGGTGTCGCGGACCTTCTTGTTCGGGTCGTCGAGGCTGGGGGCGTCGAGCAGTTCGCCGAGATCGGCCAACGCGCCCTGTGCGACCAGGCCGTTGAAGTCGATCTGACTGGCGCCGGAGTTGTTCACCACGTCCGGCGGGTCACCGGCGACGAAGCGGGGTTGCAGCGTCTCGGCGATCTGCTGGGTGGCCGAGTGCTTGATCTGCGCCTTGGGGTAGCGCTCCTGGTACATGCTCTGGTGCGCCTTGGCGTACTCCTCACCGAAGCCGCCGTTGAAGATGACCACCTCGAGGGCCGCGTCCTCCTTGACCCCGAGGGGGTTGTTCGCGCTCGTCGCGCCCTTGGCGTCGTCGGTGGAGTCGTCGCCGCCCATGGCGCAGCCGCCGAGTGCACCGGCCGCGGCGGCACCCGCCGCGCCCTGGATGAGCCCGCGCCGACTGATCTTGTATGTCATGTTCCGGCTCCCGTCTCTGCGTTCGGTGGGGTCCAGCCGTCGGCGGCGAAGGTGGTGCTGCCGTCGACGAGAATCGCTCCGGGCTCGATCACCCGGAGACGGTCGAGCAGGACGCCGCGGCCCTGGTTGGCGGCGTCGGTGCGGTAGCTGAAGCGCAGCTGGGTCGTGCCGGCCGGCACGCCGGCGGTGACCAGCCACCAGTGGCGGCCGCCGAAGCCGGTGAGCGTGCCGTCGCTGGTGAACGATTGGCGGCCCGAGCGCAGGGTCATCGGCACGGGCGTCCAGGTCGCGCCGTCGGCCGTCGACTCGACCGCTGCCGTGTCGAAGCGCGGCTCGGTGTCGTACCAGATAAGGAACGCGGCTCGCGCCTGCGTGCCGGCCGCGCGCCGCAGCGGCGCGGTCAGCGTCATGACGGCGCTGTCGCGCCGCTCCGTGCGCCAGGCCCGGCCCGCCTTGATCGGATGGGCGGCGGCGAAGGTACGCGCCAGAGCGCGCCGCGCCACGTTGTTGCTCCCCCACGCCCGGTCCGGGTGCACCCGGTTGCTGAGCAGGATGAGGAACGACTGGTCGAGCGGGTCGATGACGACCGACGTGCCGGTGAATCCGGTGTGCCCGAAGGTGACCGGCGAGGCCATCCCGTCCATGTACGCGTGCTTGCCCAGCTCGAAGCCGAGCCCGCGGGCGCTGTCCGGATACCGCGGCAGCAGGTCCGCGTTGTAGTTGACCAGGGCCTGCCGGACCATCGCCTCGGACAGCACACGCCGCCCCCGGTAGCTGCCCCCGTTGAGCAGCGTCTGGCACAGGATCGCGAGGTCGCCGGCGGTGGAGAAGACGCCCGCGTGCCCGGCGACACCGCCGAGCGACCAGGCGTTCTCGTCGTGCACCTCGCCCCGGACCATGCCACGGTTCACGTAGGGCTGGTACTCGGTGGCGGCGGTCCGGTCGCGCAGCTCGGGTCCGGGCCGGTAGCCGGTGTCGCGCATGCGCAGCGGCCCGGTCACCCCGTCGCGGACCGCGTCGGCGAGGGGTTTGCCGGTCACCCGCTCGATCAGTACGCCGAGCGCGATCAACCCGATGTCGGAGTAGACGTACTGCCTGCCGGGCGTGGACCCGGCGGTGACCGGGGTGGCCAGGGCGGCGGCGAGGCGCTGCTCGGGTGTCGGGAAGAGCGAGTAGAACGGCCGGAACGCGGGCAGCCCGGAGGTGTGGGTGAGCAGGTGCCGTACGGTCACCGCTTCCTTGCCGCCGGCCGCGAACTCCGCCACATAGCTCGCGACCGGCGCGTCCAGGCTGATCCGCCCGGCCTCGGCCTGCTGGAGTACCACGATCGTGGTGAACAGTTTGGAGATCGAGGCGAGGTCCCACACCGTGTCGGTGCGCGCCGGCACCCGCTGATCTGTCGGAAGTTCGACGATTCCGCCGGGACCGGCGGTGTAGCGGACCGCGTCACCGACGGCGAAGCGCGACACGACGACGCCGTGACGTGCGGCGAGCACGGTGGCGCCGGCATATGTCGGGCGGTCGGGGTGATCGGGTGTGGGCTCCAGATATGCCGCGGCGATCGCGGGCATCTCGGCGATCCGCTCCGGCAGCAGGCCGGCCTGGCGCGCGGTGCCGGAGCGCAGCACGTCGTGCCGGAACCGGATGTCCGCCGGGGTGACCACTGGCGCCTGAGCAGGCGCGGCAGCCGCCGGCGAGCCGATGACGAGACAGGCGAGCACGCAGAGCGGAGGCACGAACCGAAGCTTGATCATCAACGCCCCTCAATACGTCGATCCGTCGAGGATGGATGTTTCCTTCGTAAGTTGCAAGAGGGGCGAAGGTTATTGCCATGACCCGGCGAGCGGTCTACCTTCCGGAACCATGCGAACGCGCTCTGTCGCCCTCATCGCTCTCGCCGCGCTGGGCGTCACGATCCCTGCCATCCCGGCCACTGCATCGTCACCCATCGATTCATTGATGGCCCGGATGACCCTGCCGCAGAAGGTTGGCCAGCTCTTCACCACCTACGTCTACGGCAACGATGCGAACACACCGTCGGCCGAGAACCGGCGCCTTTACGGGGTGGATACCCCGGCCGAGGTCGTCGCGAAATACCATCTCGGCGGCGTCATCTACTTCGCCTGGACGAACAGCCTGCAGAATCCGCGCCAGATCGCCACGCTCAGCAACGGGCTCCAGGCCGCCGCCACCGGCGTCCCGCTGACCATCTCCACCGACCAGGAGCACGGCGTGGTGACCCGGATGCCGGCACCGGCCACCCAGTTCCCCGGCGGGATGGCGCTCGGCGCCGGGCGCAACCCGGTCGACGCGTACCGCACCGGGCAGGTCACCGGCACCGAACTGCGCGCGGTCGGCATCAACCAGGCCTGGGCCCCGGTGGCCGACGTGAACGTGAACCCGGCCAACCCGGTGATCGGGGTGCGCTCTTTCAGCAGTGATCCCAAGCTCGCCGCCGCGCTCACCGCCAGCCAGGTGCTCGGGCTTCAGGTCGGCGCGAACACCTCGGCGTCGGCGAAGCACTTCCCGGGGCACGGGGACACCGCGACCGACAGCCACACCGGCCTTCCGGTGATCAACCACACCCGTGAGGAGTGGCAGCGCATCGACGCGCCGCCGTTCCGGGCCGCGATCGCGGCCGGTGCCGACGCCATCATGAGCGCGCACATCGTGGTGCCGGCCCTCGATCCGGCCGGTGACCCGGCCACCCTGTCCCAGCCGATCATCACCGGGCTGCTGCGCGGCGAGCTCGGCTACCGCGGCGTGATCGTCACCGACTCCCTGGAGATGGCCGGGGTACGGCAGAAGTACGGCGACGAGCGGGTCCCGGTGCTGGCACTCAAGGCCGGCGTCGACATGCTGCTGATGCCGCCGAACATGCAGGTGGCGTACGACGCCGTGCTCGGCGCGGTGGCCTCCGGCGAGCTCACCGAGGCCCGCATCGACGAGTCGGTACGCCGCATCCTCACCCTGAAGCAGAAACGCGGCCTGCTCACCTGGAAGCCGCTCGACCCGGCCGCGGCCGAACGCGTCGTCGGCTCCCCCGCCCACGTCCGTGTCGCCCGGTCCGTCACCGACCGCACGGTCACCGCGATCCGCAACGACGCCGGCCTGCTGCCGTTCTCCGGTGGCGGAAAGTCGGTGCTGGTCACCGGGTGGAACTCCGGTGTCTACAACAACGTCGCGGTGCTGGCCGGAGCGCTGAACGCGACACCGCTGGTCGCGAACCAGCCGGACGACGCGAAGATCGCCGAAGTGGTGACGGCGGCCGGTTCCCGGGACATCACGGTGGTGCTGACCAACAATGCAGTCGACAGCCGGCAGCAGGCACTGGTCAAGGCGCTGCTCGGGACCGGAAAACCGGTCGTGGTGGTGGCCGTCCGGAACCCGTACGACATCGCGTACCTGCCGGGGGTGACCACCTACCTGGCCACCTACAGCTTCACCGGAGTCGCCATGGAATCGCTCGCCAAGGTCCTGCTCGGCACCACGCCACCGCGCGGCAAGCTGCCGGTCGAGATTCCCGGGCTCTATCCGTACGGGCACGGGCTGACCTGGAGCGTGCGGTGAAGCGCCGCGGGGTCCTGACCGCCGGTCTGGCAGGTGCCGCCGTCCTCTCCGCGGGTGCGGCGAAACCCGGCCTGCTCCCCCGCCTGCCCGTGCGGACCGGCATGGACAGGCTGGCCGCCGACGACTGGGCGGCGGTCCGCGGCGAACGCATCGGCATCGTCTCCAACCCGACCGGCGTGGACCGTTCCTACCGTCACCTGGTGGACCGGATGCACGCCGACGGCGTCACCATCGGCGGCGTCTTCGGGCCGGAGCACGGCTTCCGCGGCTCGGCGCAGGCCGGTGGCAGCGAGGGCACCGGGATCGACGCCCGCACCGGGCTGACCGTGTACGACGCGTACCTCGCCACCCAGGACAAGTGGGCGCAGATGTTCACCGCGTCCGGCGTACGCACGATCGTCTTCGACATCCAGGACGTCGGCGCCCGCTTCTACACCTACATCTACACGCTCTACGACTCGATGGCCGCGGCCGCCCGGCTCGGCCTGCGCTACGTGGTCCTCGACCGGCCGAATCCGATCGGCGGCCGCGCGTACGGGCCGATGATGACCGACGGATTCACCTCCGGCGTGGGCCGGCTGAAGATCGTGCAGCAGCACGGCATGACCGTCGGTGAGCTGGCCCGCTTCTACAACGGCGAGTTCCTCTCCGGCGACGTGAACCTTCAGGTGATCAACTGCACCGGCTGGACGGGACGGCTGCGCGCCGGTGACACCGACCTGCCGTGGGTGCTGCCCAGCCCGAACATGCCCACCCCGGACACCGCGATCGTCTACCCGGGCACCGGCATGTTCGAGGGGGTGTCGTCGCTGTCCGAGGGCCGCGGCACGACCCGGCCGTTCGAGCTGATCGGCGGGCCGGGCTTCGACTACCACTGGTGTGACCGGGTGGTGGCGCTGAACCTGCCCGGGGTGGAGTTCCGGGAGGCGTACTTCACGCCGACCTTCAACAAGTTCACCAACCAGCTCTGCGCCGGGATCGAGGTGAAGGTGACCGACCAGGCCGCCTTCGATCCGATCCGGACCGCGACCGGGATGCTGGTCGAGGCGCGCAAGTCACCGGCGTTCGCCTGGCGGGTGGACGGCGGCACGCGGTACTGGATCGACCTGCTCACCGGCTCGGCACGGCTGCGCACGATGATCGACGCGGGCGCGACGACCGGCGAGGTGGTCGGGGCGTGGGCCGAGGAGCTGGCCGCCTTCGACGCGCGGCGGCGGCCGTACCTGCTCTACTCCCGGCGCGGCTCGTGAGCACTGGGCTCCTGAGCGCTGCCGGAGGCTCGCGGCGGTTCCGCGGGAACTCCGGTCAGCCGCGCGTGGACCGCCGGCGGCACGGGGGCGCCGGCGAGCCGGCCGACGGCAAGCGCCGCGGCCCCGCACGCGCCGTCTCGCGCGGCGCGGGGCTCGGCGCCGGTCCGGGTGAGCAGGCCGGCACGTACCGCGCGGCTGACCGGGCCGGGTCGCAGAAGCACCGACCCGGCCAGCACCACGACAGCGCCGGGTGGCGGCCCGACGCTGTCGTAGGTGTGCAACAGCCGATCGGCCGCCGCGGCGCAGATCCGGGCGGCGACCGGGTCGCCCTGTTCGGCGGCGGCACTTACCGCGGGCGCCAGCCGGCCGAGCTCGGCGGGAGCAACAGCGAATCCGGCGGCGAGAAGGGCCTGCGCGACGGCCTCGTTGTCCGCGGCCGGCGCGACGGCCTCACGATCAGCGACGGCATCATGATCGGCGGCCGGCGCGGCGGCCTCATGATCGGCGGCCGGCGTGATGCCGAAGTGCGTGCAGGCCGTGCCGACCAGGGCGGTCGGCTCGCCGCGGCCGTCGAGCGCGGCGAGCACCGCCCGCAACGCACGCACCCCGATCCACACCGCCGAGCCCTCATCACCGAGCAGCCAGCCGTACCCGTCGCAGCGACGCCGCAGCTCGCCACCAGCGAACCGGGCCGCCAGGGCACCCGTGCCGGACAGCAGCAGCACGCCGTCCGGCTCGGCCGTGCCGGCCGCGTACGCGACCTCCAGATCGGTCACCGTGACCACCTCGCCGCTCAGCCCGGCCTCCCGCCAGGCACGGAGTGCCGCCGCGCGGAACGCCTCCCGGCCGGCACCGGCCGAACCGGCCGCGCCGAGCACCCCGAGACGCACGCCGGCCCGGTCGACCGCGCCCAGCGCGGCGGTCAGCGCCGCAACCAGCGTCCCGCTCACCTCGCCGCCGCTGCTGTTGCGATTAGCGCCGCCGGCCACACCCCGGCCCACCACGGCGCCGTCGAGGGTCGCCACCACACACCGCGTGGTCGTGGCACCCGCATCGACCCCGACCACCATCGCCGCGCTCATAGGTGAAGAATATTGACCACCGACACCGAGCAAAGGAAGCTTTTTTCCATGACAGCTGAAACGGTGGTACGAGCACGCGGTTTGCTGCCGTCACTGTCGCCGGCCGAGCAGCGGGTGGCTCAGGTGATCATCGATGAGGCGGCCACCGCCTCCCGGCTCACCATCACCGACCTCGCCGAGCGGGCCGGCTCCAGCGAGACCACGGTGATCCGGTTCTGCCGGGCGATGGGCTTCGCCGGCTACTCCGAGCTGCGGTTGACCCTCGCGGCCGAGTCCGGACGGGTGTCCGAGACCGTCGACGAGGCGGTGGGCAGCGACATCAGCGAGAGCGACGACCTCGCCCAGGTGGTCAAGAAGATCGCCTTCGCGGACGCCCGGGCGGTCGAGGAGACCGCCTCGCAGATCGACATCGCCGTGCTGGAACAGGTGGTCGACCTGGTCGTCGGGGCACGGCGGGTGGACATCTACGGCGTGGGCGCGAGCGCCTTCGTGGCCACCGACTTCCAGCAGAAACTGCACCGGATCGGCCGGGTGGCGTACGCGTGGAGCGACACCCACGTGGCCCTGACCAGCGCCGCCCTGCTGGACCAGCGGGACGTGGCGTTCGGCATCTCGCACACCGGCACGACCAGCGACACCATCGACGCGTTCACCGAGGCAAGACGGCACGGTGCGCGTACGGTCGCGCTGACCAACTTCCCCAAGTCGCCGATCACCCGGGTCGCCGATCTGGTGCTGACCACCGCGGCCCGCGAGACCACGTTCCGGTCCGGCGCGATGGCCAGCCGGCTGGCCCAGCTCACCGTCATCGACTGCGTGTTCGTCGGCGTCGCGCAGCGCACCTACCAGCAGACCAGGACCGCGCTCGACGCCACCTACGCGGCGGTACGCGATCGGCGGATCGGCCCCGACCGGAGCCGCGGATGAGGCCCGTGGACGAGGTGCCCCTCTCGCGCACCGAGCAACGTAATCCGCGCAGCGCCTCGATCGACCGGATGTCCACGCTGGAGCTGCTGCAACTGATCAACGCCGAGGACTGTCAGGTGCCGGTGGCGGTCGCCGGCGTACTGCCCGAGCTCGCCGCCGCGGTCGAACTGGCGGTGGCGGCGCTCGCCGGCGGGCACCGGGTGCACTACGTCGGCGCCGGCACGTCGGGCCGGATCGCGGTGCTCGACGCGGCCGAGCTGATCCCCACGTTCGGGCTGGAGCCGGGCCGGGTGGTGGCGCACATCGCGGGCGGGTCGCCGGCGCTCACCCGGCCGTCCGAGGCGGCCGAGGACGACGAGGAGGCCGGAGCCGCGGCGGCCGCCGACGTCAGCGCGGGAGACCTGGTGGTCGGGGTGACGGCGAGCGGGCGTACGCCGTACGTCCGTGCGGCTCTCATCGCCGCGCGTGCTCGCGGCGCGCGCACCGTGCTGGTGTCGGCGAACCCGGCCTCGCCGATCGCACCCGGCGTGGATGTGCACGTCGCGCCGGACACCGGGCCGGAGGTGCTCACCGGTTCCACCCGGATGAAGGCCGGCACGGCGCAGAAGCTGGTGCTCAACGCCTTCTCCACGGCGACGATGGTGCGGCTCGGCCGCACCTACTCGAACCTGATGACCGACATGCTGGCCAGCAACGCCAAGCTGCGCGACCGGCAGCTGCGCATCCTGGCCGAGGCGACCGGCGCGGACGTGGAGAGCTGCCGGGACGCGTTGCGCGCGGCCGGCGGCGACGCGAAGGTGGCGGTGGTGACCCTGATCTCCGGCGCCGCCGCCGAGGTGGCCGGTGCGGCACTGGCCGAGACGGACGGGCACGTCCACCGGGCGTTACGCCTGCTCGATCACCACATCGGCTGAGCGTCACACGTTCTTGCCGAGGAACTCCAGAATGCGGGCGGACACCGCGAGGTAGTCCGGGTTGCCGGGATTCAGGTACTGCCCGTGTCCCGCGCCGGGGATCTCGACGAACTGCTTGCGCCACGGCACTGCGTCGTACGCGGCCCGCCCGGCCTCGATCGGCACCACGGGATCCCGGTCGCCGTGCAGGAACAGCACCGGGACGCCCGGCCCGGCGAACGCGGCGGCCGGGCGGCGGCCGGCCACCGACACGGCGGCCCGCAGTCCCGGCGAATGCCCCTGGCGAAGCATGCCGAGGGTGGTGGTGCCGCCGGCCGAGAAGCCCACGGCCGCGACGCGCCCGCTGTCCAGATGCGGCGCGAGGTCGCCGGAGGTCAGTTCCGTCAGGACGTACGCCGCGTCCGCGGACTGCCGCCGGATGTCACCCGCGTCGACCTTCACGTTCCCGTTGGTGTGCGGATAGGTGGGAGCGGCGACGACGTACCCGGCTTCCGCCCAGCCGGTGGCGAGCGGCTCGAACTGCTCGGGCAGGCCGCCGAGGCCGTGGCTGAACAACACGATCGGGTGCCGGCCGGCCGCCATGCCGGCGCCGTCCGGCCCGCTCCGGTACCAGAGCGTGGTGGGCAGCGGCCGTCCCTTGCCGCGGGCGAGCTGGAGGACCCGGGTCACGACCGCCGGGCCGGCGTGTGCCCGCGGCCCGGTGCCACACCCGGCCACCAGCACCAACACCGCCGTCACCATCGCACCGAGCCCCCGCATGCCGCGACCCTACGAAGCGGGCATCGACGTGGGCGAGAGCGTTGCGGACGGAGTCACTCCCCGTTCGGGCGGTCGGCGTCGTACCGCAGCGTGCGCGGGGGCAGCCGATCGGCTGCCCGGTCACGCGATCAGCTGACCGAAGCGCACGCCGGTGGACTGCTCGGAAAGCTCCCACAGGCGGCGGCCGTTGTCGGTGTCGGTGGCGGCCGCGGAGAGCTCTCGCACGGCGGGGTACCCACGTAGCTCACCCGGGCCGTCGGGAGCGATCAGCTGGCCCGGCTGCGCCCCGGGAGCGGTCGCCGCGAAAAGCTGGGGCCAGGCACCCCGGGCGACCGGCTGGGCGAGCAGGCGGTTGCCGACCGTGCCCAGCAGGAAACGCCACATCGGCGTCGTGGCACTGGTCTGCAGGTTCGTGGCCGTGTACCCGGGATGGGCGAGAATGCTGCTCAGCGGACTGTTCGCCGCGCTGAGGCGGCGGTGCAACTCGTAGCCGAACATCGCGTTGGCCAGCTTGGTGGTGTTGTAGGCGCCCATCGGCGAGTAGCGGCTGGGCTCGAGAAACGGCAGCCGGGCCCGGCGGTGGTTGACCGAGGTGACCGTGACGACGCGGGGCCCGGTGCCGGCCAACAGCAGGTCGAGCAGGAGGCCGGTCAGGGCGAAGTGGCCCAGATGGTTGGTGGCGAACTGCAACTCGTGGCCCTGCGGGCTGAGCGTGTGCGGCGTGGCCATCACGCCGGCGTTGTTGATCAGGACGTCGAGGTGGCGGTGGTCGTCGTGCAGCCGGGCGGCGAACTCGCGTACCGAGTCCAGGTCGGCCAGGTCGAGCCTGCGGATCTCGGCGGTGTCGCCGGCGGCACGGCGGGCCTTCGCCTCGTCGCGGACGGCCAGCACCACCCGGGCACCCCGGGCGGTCAACGCCTGGGTGGTGGCCAGGCCCAGCCCGCTGGTCGCTCCTGTCACCACCATAGTGCGACCGGTCAGGTCGGGCATCAGGTCCGGGGTCCAACGGTCAGCTCTCATGCGCCCAAACGTGCCGCACATGGCACAGAGTGTCAAGCGCGGCATGGCGTAACATCGGCGCATGGCAGAACACCCGCGCAGCACGCTGGCCGAACGCAAACGCCGGCTGGTCGCCGACGAACTGCGGGACGCGGCACTGATGCTGCTCGCGAGCCGCGGGTTCGACACGGTGACCGCGGATGACATCGCCGCGGAGGCCGGCATGTCGCGGCGGACATTCTTCCGCTACTACGCCTCCAAGGAGGACGTGGTCGTCCGATTCCTGGCCGACATGGGCGAGATCGTCCTCGCCACCCTCGCCGAGCGGCCGCGCACCGAGCCGCCGTCGGTCGCGTTGCGCGAGGCGATCTGGACGCCGCTTGCCGAGGCGTGCACCGACGACCACGCCGACCACATCGAGCGCTCCCGGGTAGTGGTCCGGCTGATCCTGGACACCCCGGCCCTGTACGCCCGCTGGATGGAACGCCAGACCGAGTTGCGCGCCGGGCTCGCTGCCGAACTGGCCGCTCGCCACGACCTCGATCCGCACGACGATCCCTATCCGCGGATGGCGGCCGGGATGGCCCTGCTGGCCTTCGACACGGTGCTCGAACAGTGGCGGCCCGGCGATGACGAGCAACGCCTCGCCGAGCTGACCGACCAGGCGTTCGCCGTGGCCGCTCCGGCGCTGGACAACCCGAGACGGTGAGTAGCGCCCGGCCGGTCAGTGGTCGTTGCCAGAGAATTTCGGCCGCGATACGTTGCAGCCATCGACAAGCATCATTGCTGGAGGTCGAGCCGCATGTCATCGCACATCAGTCGCCGCGGCATCCTGGCCGCGGGAGCCGGCGCTGCCGCCGGCCTGGCGCTGCCCGGCGCCGCCGCTTCCGCCAATGGTCACCCCGCCACCCGAGTCGGCTTCACCCTCAACGCGTGGACGCTCGACGGTGGCGAGCAGGTCACCTCGATCACCCTGCACACCGCCCGGCTCGGCCCGATCGATCCGGCGAGCCTGAGCACCGGCACGTTCAGCGTGCACGCCAAGGCGACCAGCCCGATCCCCCTGGCGCCGGGGGACCTGATCTTCAGCGAGTACGACCTGGACCGGGCGGTGACCGGGGTCCGGCTCGACCGCCGCGGCAACATCGTGCTCGAACTCGCCTACGCCGAGGGCCAGGTCGGTGGCGGCACCCTCGGCTACATCGTGAGCCGGGGCCGTAACGTCCGGCTCGATCTGGTCTACACCATCACGCAGAACGCCCCGATCGTGGTGCGTGGCGGCCGTCCGGTGACCATCTCCCGCTTCGAGCAGGGCCGGCTGTCCAACCCCGAGGTGGACGCGTTCAGCTACCACGTCTCCGGCTCCGGCATGAAGTACCGGCTGTACTCGCCGCGTACCTCCCGCAAGCGGCCGCTGATCGTCTGGCTGCACGGCGGAGGCGAGGGCGCCTCCCTGCCGGACGGCTACTACGACAACGAGACCACGCTGCGGGCCAACCGTGGTGCGCTGGGCTTCGCCACCCGGGAGGCACAGCGGATCTTCTCCGGCGCCTACGTCGTGGCTCCGCAGAGCACCTCCTACTGGATCGAGGACGGGCCCCGGTTCGCCCCGCTGATCCGCGAGATCATCCGGGATCTCGTACGCCGGCACGGCATCGACCGCGACCGCATCTACGTGGCCGGCGCCAGCAACGGCGGCTACATGAGCATGAAGATCACCGCGATCTACCGCGACCTGTTCGCCGCGTCCGTGCCGATCTGCGGCGTGGTGACCGCCCTGCGGCCCGGCGACCCGCCGCTGATCACCGATGCGGAACTGGCGAGCATCCGCACCCCCACCTGGCTGGTCACCTCCCTGGACGACGACACCGTGCCGCCCGAGCCGAACACCATCCACGCTCACGACGTGATCCCGGGCGCGCTGCAGACCCTCTACGAACACGTGATCTGGAACGGCCACCAGTTCCCCGGCCACTGGTCCTGGATCTACGTGGCCCGCAACGACCCGAGCATCAACGGCACGCACATCTGGCAATGGATGGCCCGCCAGCGCCGCTAGACGGCTTCCGTAGTCAGGCTCTTGTCCGGCCCAACGTAGGTGCTGCCTTGCGGCCGTTGAGACAGCATTGAGCGTGGGCCAAGAAAGATCACCGCTTGGGCACCCTGACTACGGATTTCGGGGTACGCGCGACCGGCCGTTCCCGCCGGAACCGGCCCGTCCCCGCTCTCCCAGCGCGAGCCTTCGCTGCCCGGCGCGGCCCCAGCGCGACCGCCGGGAAACAGCATCACCGCGGCCGGGCGCGGATCGGGGGGCGAAGCGGACGGGCACCCCGGACACCCCGCCCCCGGCCCGCCGCCGCCATAACCCCCCCCCGCGGGGGGGGGGGGGGGGGGGGGCCCCCCCCCCCCCCCCCACCGCGATCACCCGTCCCCAGCCGCCGATCAGCCACCGCCGACGAAACCGCCCTCCACGACCACCGCGCTACCCGGCGTCACCCCAGACCACCGCCATCACGGCCGCACAAGCGCGCCCCGGCCCCGCCGGGCCCAGCCGGCAGCAACCCACCCGGCCCCTCCTAACGTTCGCCATCGACGGCCAGCCGCCACCAGCCGTCGCCCGCGCACCGCGCGTCGGGCGCAAGTGCCGGCCCGAACTCGCCGCGCTGCGGCCTGGGGCGGCTCGACATCGCCGCGCGCCCCCTTTCCCCTGCCGCCGGGCTCACCCGGCTGGACCGAGCCACCGAGCGACAGTTCCACTCGGTGCCTTACCGCCGGTCGAACCCCGCCCGTGCTTACGTGCGGCCGGCGCACCGGGCTGGCGCCCAACGACGGCCCGGTGTGCGCATGGCCATCACCCGCGCTGGGCTGCGGTTCATGCGCACGGGGCGCTGTTTCCCGGCGGTCGCGCTGGGGCCGCAACGGCAGCGAAGGCTCGCGCTGGGAGAGCGGGGACGGGGTCGGCTTCGGCGGGACGGCCGGTCACCCGTACCCCGGAAGGGCGGAACCGGGAAGCGGACCTTGACCACGAAAGTCCGGCTAGAGAGCTTCCGTAGTCAGGGTCCCCAAGCGGTGATCTTGCTGGGCCCACGCTCGATGCTGACTCGAAATCGGCCGCCAGACAGCACCCACGTTGGGCCGTACATGGGCTCTAGGCGCGACGGGGCGACAGCGTGTAGCTGAACGAGATGGCGAAGTCGATCAGCAGCACGATGCCCCAGGGCGCCATCACGTGCCAGATCGGCAGGGCGCGGTCGAGGCCGCCCGCGATCAGGGTGAACAGGGCCAGGATGGCGGCGGCCAGGGCGTATGCCAGGAGGTGCCGGAGCCACTGGCGGCGTTCGCGGGAAGCGTGCTCGTGCCCGGCGCGGGGTTTCGGCGCGGGGGCCGGGCCGCCGGCGAAGCGGTGGGCGACGCGCTCGTCGGCCCAGCGCATCATCTGGTGGCCGAAGGCGACCGAGACGCCGAGGTAGATGGCGGCGAGCCCGTGGGCGATGCCGGCCTCCCCGCCGGTGCGCAGGTCGAGCGCGGAGACCACGAGCAGCAGCACGTCGACCAGCGGCACCGAGACCAGCAACAGCGCGCCGAGGGTGGGGCGGCGCAGCACGTAGCGGGTGAGCAGGCCGGCGAGCAGCAGCACCCAGAACCCGATCTCGCACGCGACGATCACCGCGATCACAATGACTCCTTATTTAGCACGGTCGTGTTACAAACCTTTATAACACGATCGTGCGAGAATGGCGCCATGCCGAAGGTCGTGGATCATGAGGAGCGCCGGCTGGAGCTGGCCGGTGCGGTCTGGCGGGTGATCGCCCGGGACGGCGTCGCCCAGGTCTCCATCCGGACCGTCGCCGCCGAGTCGGGGTGGTCCTCCGGCGCGCTAAGGCATTACTTCGCCACCCGCGACGAGCTGCTCGCCTTCGCCTGCGAGCAGGTGATCGAGCGGGTCTCCGCACGCATCCGCGACACCCGGCCGGACGGCAGCCCGCGGGAGGCGATCCGCCGGCTGCTGCTGGAGACCATGCCGGTCGACGAGGAACGGCACACCGAGGCGTCGATCGCCTTCTCGTTCCTGGCGCTCGGGCTCGGCGACCCGGCGCTGGCCCGGGTGCAGCGCCTGCACCTGACCGGCATGGCCCAACTCTGCGAGTCGCTGGTGCCGCACCTCGTGCCGGAGGCCGGCGCGGAGCGGCAGCGCAGCCTGGCCCGCCGCCTGCACGCGGTGGTGGACGGGCTGACCGTGCACGTCCTGGCCGACCATCTGAGCCCGGCGGAGATGGTCGCCGAGCTGGACGCCTTCCTGGACGAGCTCAGCGCCTCGTGAGCTCGGCGATCCGGGCCCAGGCCGGCGACGACACGGCGGCCGTCGCGGCGGCCAGCCGGGCGATCGCCGGATCGGGTAGCAGGCCGGACTCGGGTTCGGGGTCGTTCTCGGCGTACCAGCGGCGGGTCCGGTCGGCCAGTGCGGGCAGGCGCGGGTCGGCGGGTGACCAGTCGAAGGCGGCGTCGTAGTCGAGGTACAGGGCGCGGAACTCGGGGTCGGCGATGGCGGCCAGCTTGCCGGCGGCCCAGGCGGCCGCCTGCTCCGGCTCCACGGCCTGCAGCAGGATCCACAGCTCGCGTTCGAGCAGGACGGTCCGCTCGCTGATCCCGATCTCGCGCAGCCGGTCCAGATAGCCCGCGACCTGCTCGGAGACGAACAGCCGGTCACCGCCCTGGAGCTGGGCGATCCGCTGCCGGGTCCGGCGGATCTCGGCGGACCGCTGCCGCAGCGCCCGGTCGATCTCGTCGATCGCCGTGCCGAATCGCTCCGGCCCGGCGGCGAGCAGCTCCCGGATCCGGGCCAGCGGCACTCCGGCCTGCGCCAAGGTTCTGATCTTGACGAGCTGGACGGCGTGCTCCGCGCCGTACCTGCGGTAGCCGGACGTGTCGCGAGGCGGCTCGGGCAGCAGGCCGCGATCGTGATAGGTCCGCACCGCCTTGATGGTCACGCCGGCATAGCCGGCGAGCTGACCGATGGTCAGCAGGTGCCTGCCACCGGCCGGCTCGTCGCTCATGGACCGCATGGTGTCAGACCGGCGTACGCCGGGTCATCCGGCCGCCGGAGCATCGGTACGCCGCCCCGCCGTGATACGACACCAGATAGTGCGGCGACAACCCGTCCAGCGGGATCCCGGCCGGAGCGAACAGATCCTTGCCGACCGGCACGTAACGCATCGGCGGCACGGTGAACGCACCACCCACGAAGCCGGTGAAGACGCGCTCCTGAGCCTCGTCGGCCGGCTCGTAGGTCACCAGCTCCTCCAACTCGCCGTCCACGACGCGCACGTCGACGCGCAGCTGGTTCGAGCGGTACGTCCCGGCGTACGGCTGGAGATCGACGGTCTGCGGCGTGTAGGCCGGCGTCTCCACCGCGCCGAACTGTCCGGCGAGCCAGTGCAGCAGCTCGTCGTGCAGGGTCAGAGCCTGCGGATCGTTGCCGTACGCGGCGAAGACCAGATCGTGCTCGGGCATGACGGCCAGCACCGCGACACCGCCGGGCGAGGCGCCGGACATGGTCAGCACGGTGGTGCCGCCGAGGGTCTCGATCAGCCAGCCGAGACCGACCGGGGACGTGCCGGGCGTACCCATGTCGTGGGTGACGGTCCGCATGAGCTCGACCGACTCCGCCGACAAGAGGCCGGCACCGAGATGGGCCCGGCCGAAGGCGAGCAGATCCTCGATGCTGCCGATCGCTGTGCCGCCGGCGGGCGCCCACGTCTGCGGCAGCATGAACATCCCGGTCGGCCGGGCGGCACCGCCGGCCGGATCGGGAAAGTGCCCGATCGCGGTGGAGCGCAGGATGGCCTGCTCGGCGGAGGTGCACGCATCGGCCATGCCGGCGGCCGCGAAGACGTCGCGTTCGAGCAGCTCGTGGTAGCTCAGCCCGGTCACCACCTCCAGCAGCCGGCCGGCGACGATCATGCCGCCGTTGGAGTAGCTGATCCGCTCGCCCGGCTCGAAGAGGACGCCGCACTCACGGCCGAGCCGCTCCACATAGATCTTGAGGGCGTCCCGGCCGGCGTCGCCCGGGAAGAACAGGTCGGCGTCGATCCCGCTGCTGTGCGACAGCAGGTGCCGGACGAGGATCTTCTCGGCGGCGCCGGGCGTCGCGAGCCGGAACTCCGGCAGGTAGCCGACGACGGGCGCGTCGAGGGCGAGGACACCGCGCTCGACCTGCTGGAGAACCAGCGTCGTGGTCATGATCTTCGTGATGGAACCGAACAGGAAACCGGTGTCCTGACGCATCGGCGCCCCGGTGGCGGCGTTCGCGACGCCGTGTGCGATCACGGCCTGCTCGCCGTTGCGGTAGACGCCGGCGAGGAAACCGGGAACCTGGGTGGCCTCGCAGAAGGCGGCGGCCCGGTCGCTGATGTGTGCGATCTCGTTCATGCCGTAGATCGTCGAACCTTGCCCCAGGGGCAAGGTCAAGCCCGCTGTTCGGCCGGCCCGGTGAAGTAGGCGGCGCTCTCCGCGTCCGCCGGGTAGTACGACTCGATCGCGACCTCGTCCAGGGTGATGTCCATCGGCGTGCCGAAGGTGGTGATGGTCGAGAAGAGCCGCAGCTCCCGTCCGCCGACGCGCAGGATCATCGGGATCACCACGTCGGCTTCGACGCGCTCACCCGCCGTGGCCCCGGATCCCGGCGCCAGCAGTTCCTCGTAGAGTGCGGTGAGTTCGGGGTCGGGCGCGGTGGCCAGCTGGCGCCCGATCCGGGTACGGAACACCGCCCGCACGTCACCCAGGTTGACGACCATCGGCGCGAACCCGCGCGGGTCCAGTCCCAGCCGTACCAGGTTGACCGGCGGCCGCAGCAGGACCGGATCCACCTGGGCCAGGAACGGGTCGACGGCCCGGTTGGTCATGACGATGTTCCACCGGCGATCGAAGACCAGCGCCGGGAAGGGCTCGTGGGCGTGCAGCACCCGGCGGACCGCGTCGTGGGCCGCCGACATCGCCCGATCGTCCAGCGGGCGTTCCGCGTACCGGGGTGCGAAGCCGGCGGCCAGCAACAGCCGGTTGCGATCACGCAACGGCACATGGAGCTGATCCGCGAGACGCAGGATCATCTCAGCGCTCGGCCGGGACTTACCGGTCTCGACCAGGCTGACGTGCCGGGCCGAGACGTCGGCCGCGATGGCCAGGTCCAGCTGGCTCAGCCCGCGCCGGTGGCGCCACTGGCGCAACAGCTCACCCACCGTGTACACGGTCACGAAGCGTACTCATCGCCGCGCCGGACGCTATGAAATGCGAGTTCATCGACAACGCGAGCGCACGCCGAAACACTGCGTCACATGACAACGGAGAACAAGGCCATCGTCGAGCGGGCGCTGACCGGACTGCTCGAGACCGGCGACGTCGGCGCGCTCGCCCCGTTCCTCAGCGACGACTTCGTCCACCACCGGCCGGGCGGCATCACCTCGACCAGACAGGAGTGGCTCGCACTCGTACGCGACGCGCTGGTGCCGCTGGCCGGCATGCGGGTCGAGATCCTGCGGCTGCTGGCCGACGGCGATCACGTCGTGATGCACTCCCGGCGCCGGCTGCCCGGCGGCCCGGAGATCACAGTCGTCGACATCTGGCGGCTCGACGCCGGGTTGATCAGCGAGGCGTGGGAGATCATCGAGCCGGACGCCCAGGCGGCCGCCAATCTGACGTGGTGGGACCCGGCGTACCAATAGGCCGGAGCGGGGCTGCGTCATCGCGCGGGGTCGAATACCGTGATGCTCGTCTATGCACGAGTGACCACGGGGGTCCAGATGAAGACCATTTCACGACGTATCGGCGCGCTGATCGGCGCTGTCCTGCTCGGTGCCGGCACGGCGCTCGCCGGCGCCGCACCCGCACAGGCCGGATACGGCGGCGGCTGCCGTAACTGGACGAGCGGCAGCTGGCAGATCGGCGCCTGCATCAGCGAGAACGGCGGATACTTCTACCCCGACTTCTACGTCAACGCCATGCCGTCGCAGGGGATCAACTGCTACATCGCGTTCGGCATCCGGTACACGATCAACGGCAGCACGACCACCTCGTTCTTCGACACCGAGCCGTGCACGACCGGGCATCACGGGCCGGAGGAGTGGCAGGGACTCCGCGGCGTCAGATACCAGGCCGTCGTCCGGCCGGTGTACGTGTCGACCTCCATGACCAGCCCGGTCGCGTGGTACTGAGCCGACTCGCGGTTTCGGGGGCGGCCTGCCGGGAACCTGAGCATCATGTTCCCGGCAGAGAACCTGCGCGACTGGCGCGGCGAGAAGGTCATTGATCCCGAGGGCGACAAGATCGGCGACCTGGAGGCGGTGTACGTCGACACCGCCACCGACGAACCGTCGTTCATCACGGTACGAGTCGGTTTCATGGGCCGGCACCGGCTCGTCTTCGTCCCGGTCGCCGGCGCCACCGTGCTGCCGAGCGCCGTGCGTGTGCGTTACGACAAGAAGCTGGTCGGCGACGCACCCACGATCGACACCGACGGCGAGCTCACCGCCGCCGACGAGCCGCGGGTCTTCGCCCACTACCAGCTGCCCTACGTCACCGGCGCGGCCGGTGAGCGGCGCCTGGCCCGACGCTGAGCCGCTGGGCGATCAGCATGGTGCCCGGGCCGGGCCGTCCGCCGGGACCGGGCACCGGTGCCAGATCCTCGGCCCGGAGCGGCTCTCCGCACTCCGAGCAGGTGACCCGCGGTGTGCACACGTGTCCGCACGTGCGGTGCCGTACGCCGAGCGGCGGCCCACCGTCCGGGGTCGCCCATCGATCACCCCAGGCCATCAGGGTCAGCAGGATCGGGACCAGTTCCCGCCCGGCGCCGGTCAGCAGGTAGCGGTCTCGCGGCGGCCGCTCCTGGTATCGCTCGCGCCGCACCACCCCGCCGGTGACGAGCTTGTCCAGGCGGCTAGTCAGCAGGTTCCGGGAGATGCCCAGGTCGCTGACGAGGTCGTCGAAGCGGTCCACGCCGAGGTAGAGGTCGCGCAGCACGAGCGGTGACCACCAGTCACCGACGACCTCCAGCGTGCGGGCCAGTGAGCACTGCATCTCGGCGAAGCTGGTCTGTCGCATGCCTCGAGCCTAGAGGGTTGCAGTATTGAACTCACCATGGCAGCTTGAGGAAATGGACGCGACATATCCCTTCATCGATCAATGGCGGGCGGCCAGTGAGGCACGCGACGCCACCGAGGCCGCAGCCGCCCTGGCCGAGGACGTGCGGCTGATCTCACCGATCACCGAACAGTTCCGGTTCCAGGGCCGCAAACAGGTGCAGGACCTGCTCGAGGTGGCCCTGGACGCCCTCGAGTCGATCAAGTTCACCGATCAGGTCGCCGACGGCGACACCGTCGCGCTCTTCTACGAGGCCACGGTCGACCGGACACGGATCTTCGAGGCACAGCGGCTGCGCCTCGACGCCACCGGCCGGATCAGCGAGATCACCCTCTACATCCGGCCGTTGCCGGCGCTGACCAAGCTGATGAGCCGGCTCGGCCCCGAGCTGGCCCGGCGCAACGGGCAGCCCGGGCTGGCCCGGGTCATCCCGATCGCCAGCGGCATGCTGCACGCCATGGCCGACGGCGGCGAGCGCAATTTCATGCCGCGAGCCGCGCCTCGCTGACGGATTTACTCTCGGGTTGGCCGCTCCCGTGCCGATATGATCCGCGGGGAGGGTCGATGCGGGAGACGACGCGACAGGCGGTGCGCCTGCTCGAGCAAGCGCAGACCGGCGACGCGAGCACCGCGCTCGCCGAGGCCGAGGCCAAGCTCCGCGAAGCCACCGGCGACATCGCCGACGGGCCGGCGTGCATGCACTTCGTCCGCGCGGTCGCGTTCCTGGCCGGCGGTGACCCGCGTAAGGCCATCGCCGCTGCCGAGCTGACGCTGCACGCGGCCGCCCGCGAGGACAGCGGTGGCTGGCAGGCCGCCGCCCTGGGCACCCGCGCCTGGCAGCGGCTGCGGCTCGGTGAGGCGGACGCCGCCGAGCATGATCTGGACGGGGTGCTTCGCGATCTGGTGACCGCCGAGGCCCTGGTGGCCGGCGAACCGGACCCGGTCGCCGCGGTAAACGCCCGTGTAGCCATCGCCATCGGCTACTACGAACTGCGGCTGTACGAGCTGGTCGAGCCCCAGTTCCGTACGGCGTACGAGATGAGCAGCACCGACGCGGAGCAGAACGGCAACCGCGCGATGTGGCTGCTCAACCTCGCCGAGATTCACCTGCGATGGGCCCTGGAGCTGTACCAGGTGGGACAGGTCGCCGAGGCCGAGTCGCACACCGCCGGCGCCGAGGCGTACGCGCGACGCGCCGCCGCCGAGGTCGACGGCGCCGACGCCGACACCTGGCGGGACAACGCGCTGCTGTTCGAGGCGTGCTCGCGCGCCGATCGGCACGATCCGGCCAGCGCGGCGGTCGACATCGCGTACTACACCGAGCGGCTGGAGAAACGTGGCTTCACCGGGCCGGCCCTGACCCTGTCCCGGCCGTTCCAGGGGGTGGCGCTGAGCCGCTCCGGCCACATCGAGGAGGCGCTGCGGGTCATGGAGGCGGCGGTGGCCGCCCTTCCACCGGACGGGGAGTGGCTGATCGCCGCGAGCACGTACCGGACCCAGGCGGTGCTGATGGCCAACCAGGGCTCCCGTGAGGCGAAGGCGACGCTGGCGTACGGCGACACGCTGGCGGCGGCACTGTGGCGCCAGCGGCTGAACACCCTGCACGCCGCCCGGACCGTGCACGACCTCGAAGCCCTGCGCCAGCAGCACGAGCAGATGGCCCGGGCCGTCGAGCTGGACCCGCTGACCGGCGTCGCGAACCGGCGCGCCTTCGACCGGGCGCTCGCGGAGGCGGCCACCGGGTCGCAGCGGATCGCCGTGCTGATCATCGACACCGACGGCTTCAAGCAGATCAACGACACGTACGGGCACGCCGCGGGCGACTCCGCCCTGCGCGCCATCGCCGCCGCTCTGGCCGCCCAGGTCGACGGCCGGGGCCTGCTGGCCCGGCTCGGCGGCGACGAGTTCGCGGTGCTGCTCGACGACACCTGCGCGGCGGAGGCGGCGGCCGTCGCGGTCCGGATGGTGCACGCGGTACGCGACATCCCCGACTGCCCCGCCACGCTGAGCATCGGCGTCGCCGACGGTCTCGCCACCGCCCTGCCGGACGCCGTGGCCCGCGCCGACGAGGCCATGTACGAGATCAAACGCGCCGGCGGCGACGGCGTACGGGTGTCCGAGCCGGGCACCACCGCCATGGCCGCCTGACGTCTATCCGCCGGCCTGGCGCTTGCGTTCCCGGAACGACGCCACCCGGCTGCGGTTCTGACAGGTGAGCGAGCAGAACCGGCGATGTCCGGCGGGTGAGGCGTCCACGTAGACGTCGGCGCAGTGCCGGTCATGGCAGACCCCGAGCCGGTCCGGATGGGCGGCCAGGTGCTCGCGCACGGCGAGGGCCGCGGCCGCCAGCAGAGCGTCTCGCTCGCGGGGCACGTACCAGGACGCGACCAATGCCTCCCCGGTGACGGTCAGCCCGGGCCGCACCCCGGTCTCGGCGAGGATCGCCGTCACGGCCGCCGCCCGGCCGGCCGGATCGGGGTCCGCGAAGATCGCGTGCATCCGGTCGGCGACGTGGCTCTTCTTCTGGTCGGCGTCCGGCTTCTCCCGATGCCCCACCTCGGCCGGCCGGCTCCCCCAGTCATTGACCAGGGCGACGAGCGCGGCGATCGCCATCGGCTGCACGGGGATCGGCATCCCACCACTGTAACGCATTGAAACCGTCCATCACGTTGCCGTAACGTGAAAGACGCCGACATCACGTTACGGAGGTGCCGTCTTGAGCACGACCGAACAGAACCCCACCGCCACCGGCCGCGACTGGGCCGGCCTCGCCGTGCTGGTGTTGCCCTGCCTGCTGGTCTCGATGGACAGTCACGTCCTCAACCTGGCCACCCCGGCGATCGTGGCCGACCTGCACCCCAGCGGCGCCCAGCTGTTGTGGATCGTCGACGGTTACGTGTTCCTGGTGGCCGGTGCCCTGCTGGCGATGGGCGCCCTGGGTGACCGCGTCGGCCGGCGCCGCATCCTGCTCGTCGGCGCGACGGTGTTCTCCGCGGCCGCCCTGGCCGCCGCCTTCGCCCGGTCCCCCGGCGAGCTGATCGCCGCCCGTCTGCTGATGGGACTGGCCGGGGCATCGCTGATGCCGTCCACCCTGGCCCTGATCCGCACCATGTTCGCCGACCGCCGCCAGCGCGCCGTGGCGATCGGCGTCTGGACCGCGAGCTTCTCGCTGGGCGGGCTGATCGGACCGGTGGCCGGCGGCGCGCTGCTCACCCATTTCTGGTGGGGCTCGGTCTTCCTGCCCGCCGTACCCGCCACCATCCTGCTGCTCACGCTGGGCCCGCGGCTGCTGCCGGAGTTCCGGCCCGACCCGGCGGCGCGATTCGACACGCTCGGCGCCGCGCAGAGCCTGATCGCCCTGCTGGCCATGGTCTACGCGGTCAAGCGTGCCGCCGAAGGCGGCGGCACGATCGAGGTCGGCGCGGCGTTTCTAGGGGGTGCGGTGACAGCAATCGCATTCGTACGCAGGCAGCGCCGGACCAGCCAGCCGATGATCAACCCGGCGCCGTTCCGCGCCACCGGGGTCCGCATCGCCCTCGCCGCAAACACGCTGACGTTCTTCACGCTTTACGCCACCCAGGTCGCGGTCGCCCAGTATCTGCAGTGGAGTCTCGGCCTGACGGCGCTACAGGCCGGGCTGTGGACACTGCCGTCCGTCCTCGCCTACCTGGCCGCCTCGGCCCTGGGCCCGTTCGCCGTCCGCCGGTTCTCATCGGCCACGGTCATCGTGGCCGGCCTGTCCGTGATCGCCGCCGGCTGCGGCCTGTTCGCGCTGGTCGCCCTCAGCGGACCGGCATCGCCCACCGATCTCGCGCTGATCGTGGCCGGCGGATCCCTCTTCTCGATCGGGCTGGGCCCGGTGTACGCGGTGTCCACCGAGATGATCGTCAGCAGCGGCCGCGAACAGCAGGCGGGATCGGCCGCGGCGGTCGCGGAGACCGGCGCGGAACTGGGCGGCGCGCTGGGCATCGCGCTGCTCGGCTCGCTCGGCGTCGCGGTCTACCGGCACGTGATGAGCGACGTCGCCGGCCTGCCGCCGGACGCGGTCGCCGAGGCGAGCCGTACCGCGGGCGACGCCACCGCCCTCGCCGCGACGCTACCCGGCGCGCAGGGCGTCGAACTGTTGCTGCACGCCCGGACCGCGTTCGAGACCGCCTTCGCGACCATCGGCGCGACGGCCACCGTCATCATGGCGGCGATGGCCGCACTCACTTGGTTCGGCATGATGGTGCGGGGGCAGGAGGTGAGGTAATGGCCGACGTGCTGTTGCTCGACCACGGGCACATCGCCGAGATCAGGCTGAACCGCGCCTCGGCCCGTAACGCGCTCTCCACCTCGCTGGCCGAGGAACTGACCGTGGCGGCCGCCGCGGTGCGTGATACCGGTGTCCGCGCTGTCGTGCTGAGCTCCGCCGCACCCGGAGCGTTCTGCGTCGGGGCCGATCTGAAGGAACGCGATCGCCTCACCGACGCCGACTTCATGCGGCAGCGCCTGGTCTTCCGCCGGGCCTTCACCGGCATCCTGCACCTGCCGGTGCCGGTCGTCGCGGCGGTGCACGGGTACGCGCTCGGCGGCGGATACGAACTGGCACTCTGCTGCGACCTGATCGTCGCCGACGAGTCGGCCGTCGTCGGCCTCCCCGAGGTACGGGTGGGCATCGTCCCCGGCGGCGGCGGGACGCAGCTGCTGCCACGCCGCGTCGGGTACGGCGTCGCGGCGGACCTGATCCTGACCGGCCGGCACGTGGCAGCCGCCGAAGCCGTGCAGCTCGGCCTGGTCGACCGTCTCGTACCGGCCGGGGACGACCTCCGGGTGGCCACCGAGATGGCGACGCGGATAGCCGGCAACTCACCGGTGGCGGTGGCCAACGCCCGCAACGCGATCCGCCGGGGTCTCGACGTCGATCTCGCGGCCGGCCTGGACATCGAGGACGCCGCCTGGCGCGCCACGGTCTTCTCCGACGACCGCCGCGAAGGGGTACGCGCCTTCGTCGAGCGCCGCCCGCCGAACTGGCCCTGACTCGCTACACCGGTGACGGGTTGAGCCTGGCGAATCCCTCCTGCCGCTGGTACGGGAAGTAGGGGTAGGGCGCGGTACGGTCGCTGGCCGCGTCCAGCCGAGCGACCTGGTCCGGGGTGAGCGACCAGCCGACGGCGCCGATGTTCTGGCGCAGCTGTTCCTCGTTGCGAGCGCCGATGACGACGGTCGCGACGGTCGGCCGGCGCAGCAGCCAGTTGACGGCGATCTGGGGTATCGCCCGGCCGGTCTCCCGGGACAGCTCGTCGAGGACGTCCACCACGCGGAACAGCTGCTCGTCGTCGACCGGCGGGCCGTAGTCGGCGGTGGCGTGCAGCCGGCTGCCGGGCGGCAGGGGTGTCCCCCGGCGGATCTTGCCGGTGAGACGGCCCCAGCCGAGCGGGCTCCACACCATCGCCCCGACGCCCTGATCGAGGCCGAGGGGCAGCAGTTCCCACTCGTAGTCGCGCCCGGCGAGCGAGTAGTAAACCTGGTGGGCAACGTAGCGGCTGCGGTGGTCGCGATCGGCGGTGGCGAGGGATTTCATCAGCTGCCAGCCGGCGAAGTTCGAGGCGCCGAGATAGCGGATCTTGCCGGCCCGGACCAGGTCGTCAAGTGCCGCCACGACCTCCTCGACCGGTGTCCCGGCGTCGAAGGCGTGCAGCTGGAACAGGTCGATGTAGTCGGTGCCGAGCCGGCGCAGGGCGGCCTCGACCGAGCGGATCAGCCGGGCTCGCGAGTTGCCCAGGTCGTTGGGCCCGTCGCCGGTCGGCAGGCCGCTCTTGGTGGACAGCAGCACCGCGTCGCGCCGGCCCTTGATCGCCTGTCCCAGCACCTCCTCGGAGGCGCCGTCAGAGTAGACGTCCGCGGTGTCGAACATGGTGATCCCGGCGTCCAGGCAGATGTCCACCAGGCGCCGGGCCTCCTGGGCGTCGGTGCTTCCCCAGGCGCTGAAGAGCGGTCCGGATCCGCCGAAGGTGCCGGCGCCGAAGCTCAGGGCGGGCACGGTGAGCCCGGATGCGCCAAGTCGTCGATACTCCATGTCAGCCTCCGCTATTAAGGGAACCGCAGTTCCGTTAAGGTGAGAGTCACGCTAGCACTCGTTCCGCCTTAATGAAACTGGAGTTCCGTTATGACCGTCGGCACCATCCGGCCGGGAGGGCGGACCGCCCGGATCCGCGCCGCCGTTCTGCGAGCCGCCGCCGACGCGCTCGTCGAGCACGGCTTCGACCGCCTCGACCTCGCCGACGTGGCGCGGCGCGCCGAGGTCGGCAAGACCACCGTCTACCGCCGCTGGGGAACAGCCGCCGGCCTCGTCGCCGACCTGCTCGAGGACATGGCCGAACAGTCGTCACCGCGGACCGACACCGGCTCGCTGGCCGAGGACCTGCGCGCCAACGCCGAGCTCGTGCAGCGCACGCTGACCGACCCGCGCCAGGGCGCGCTGTTCCGGGCCGTCATCGTCGCCGCGACCTGCGACTCCCGCGCCGCCGAGGCACTGCACCGCTTCTACGCCGTACGGATCGCCGAGTGGGCTCCGTGCGTGGAGCAGGCGGTCCAGCGCGAGGAGGTGCCGCCGGGCACCGACGCCGCCGAGGTGATCCGTGCCGTCTCGGCGCCGCTCTACTACCGCCTGCTGATCAGCGGGGATCCCGTCGACCCGGCCACGGCGGAGCGGGCCGCGGCAGCCGCGGTCGCGGCAGCACGTGCCGGGGTCTACATCCGGTAAATGCGCAACCGATGGTTGCGCATTGAGGTCCGACCCGACTAAGGTCATACGCAACCAAAGGTTGCGGGAGGGTCGCATGGAGTTCGGGACCATCGAGCGTGAGATCTACATCGAGGCGACGCCGGAGCTCGTCTTCGACGTGGTGAGCAGCCCCGATCACCTGAAACAGTGGTGGCCGGACGACGCTCGCTACGAGCCGGTGCCCGGGTCGGCCGGCGAGATCGTCTTCGGTGACTGCGACGCCGGCGGCAAGAGGGTGGCGTTCACCGTCGTCGACGCCCGGCCGCCGCAGACGTTCTCGTTCCGCTGGACGCACCCCGCCGGCGAGGTCGCGGCGGCCGGCAACTCGCTGCTGGTGACCTTCGAGCTGACCCCGTCCGGCTGCGGGACGCTGCTCCGGATGACCGAGACCGGCTTCCGCGAGATGGGCTGGGAGGCCGCGCTCCTCGAGGAGCAGTACCGGGAGCACCTCATCGGCTGGAACAACTTCCTGCCGCGGCTCGCGCCGTACGTCGCGATGCTGCGGGTGCCGTCATGAACGCCGCGACGATCGACGCGGTCGACGACGACCTCTGGTCGGCGATCGGCGACCCCACCCGGCGCCGGATGCTCGACGCGCTGCTCATCGACGGCGCCGGCACCGCGACCACCCTGGGCCATCGGCTGGCGATCACCCGCCAGGGCACCGCCAAACACCTCGGTGTCCTGGAGCGCGCCGGGCTGGTCCGGGCCACCCCGGCGGGCCGGGAGAAGCGGTACCGCATCGACGACGCCCAGTTCGCCCGTGCCGTGGCCCAGCTGTCCTCGGTCGGCTCGGCCTGGGACGCGCGGCTGCGACGGATCAAGCGGATCGCCGAGGCGATCCAGCAGGCACAGAACGACTGACCGAGCGAAAGGAGCACCGAAATGGCGGACATCCTGCACCGGATCGGCATCAAGGACGCGACACCCCAGCGGGTGTACGACGCCCTGACCACCGTCGACGGCCTCGCCGGCTGGTGGACCGACGACACGAAAGGCAACGGCGAGGTCGGCGGCACCCTCGAGTTCCGGTTCCCACCGGGCGGCTTCGACATGCGGGTCATCGACCTGAAGCCCGGCGAGCAGGTGGTGTGGCAGGTGGTCGGCGGCCCCGAGGAGTGGATCGGCACCACTGTCGACTGGCACCTGCGGCAGGACGGCGACTACACCGTCGTGCTGTTCAAGCACCAGGGCTGGGCCGAGCCGGTGGAGTTCATGCACCACTGCAGCACCAAGTGGGCGACCTACCTGATGAGCCTGAAGTCGCTTGTGGAAACCGGTCAGGGCAAGCCGTCGCCGCGGGACGTACAGATCAGCGACTGGCACTGAGCGGGCGACGTGGGGGGGGGGGGGGCGGGCCCCCCCCCCCCCCCCCCGCCCCCCCCCCCCCCCCCCCCACGACTCCTGCACGCCCTCCTCGAGCGACGCTAGGCTCGGCAGGTGCCACGCATCCTGGTCATCGGCCTCGGCGGAACCATCGCGATGACTGGTACCGCCGGCGTCTCACCCAGCCTCTCGGCACACGACCTCGTCGACGCGGTGCCCGGGCTCGCCGGCGTCGATGCCGACCTGGACGTGCACACCTTCCGCAGCCGGCCGGGCGCCTCGCTGACGGCCGACGACGTGCGTGAACTCGCCGGCCTTCTCACCGAAGGATTTGCCGGCGGCGCGGACGGCGCGGTCGTCACGCAGGGCACGGACACGATCGAGGAGACCGCGTACGTCCTCGACCTGCTGCACCGCGCCGACCAGCCGATCGTGGTCACCGGCGCGATGCGCAACCCCACCCTGGCCGGCGCCGACGGCCCGGCCAACCTCCTCGCCTCCGTCACCGTCGCCGCGAGCCGGTACGCCCGGGGCATCGGCTGCCTGGTCGTCATCGCCGACGAGATCCACGCCGCCGCCCGCGTCCGCAAGCGGCACACGACAAGCCCGGCGGCCTTCGTCTCACCGGACGGCGGGCCGCTCGGCTACCTGGCCGAGGGACAGGTACGCATCGTCAACCGGCCATCGCATCGCTACGCGCTGCCGGTACCCCGCAGCGACCGCCCGCTGCCGCCGGTCGGCCTCTATACCGCGACGCTCGGTGACGACGGCAGCCTCCTGCCGGTGCTCGCGGACCGGCTCGCCGGCCTGGTCATCGCCGGCTTCGGGGTCGGCCACGTACCCGAGACGTGGGTGACGCACCTGCAACACGCCGCGGCCCGGATCCCGGTCGTCCTCGCCTCCCGCACCGGCGCCGGGTCCATCGCCACCGGCATCTACGGTTTCCCCGGCTCCGAACGCGACCTGCTCCAGCGCGGCCTGATCCCGGCCGGCATGCTCGACGCCTACAAGGCCCGCCTGCTGCTCCAGTTCCTGCTGACCACCACCACGGACCGCGGCGCCCTGGTAGCCGCCTTCGCCGAAGCCACCACGCCGTGACGCCGATCCTCGTCGTCGTGCGCGGCAACTCCGCCAGCGGCAAGACGACGACCGCACGCGAGGTCCGCCGCCGTTACGGCCGGGGTTGCGCGCTGATCGAACAGGACCACGTGCGCCGGGTCGTGCTCCGCGAGCACGGCGGCAACGGGGTAGCGCCGTCGTTCATCATGACGATGGCCCGCGCCGCCCTCGATGCCGGCTATCACGTGGTCCTGGAAGGCATCCTGCACACCGCCCAGTACGGCGATCCGCTGCGCCGGCTGATCGCCGACCATCCCGGGCCCACCGCCTGCTTCTACTTGGACGTCTCGTTCGACGAGACGCTGCGCCGGCATCTGGCACGCGCCGAGCCGATTCCGGTCACCGCCGAGACGATGCGCGGCTGGTACGCCGAGCGCGACCTGCTCGGCGTGCCCGGCGAACAGGTGTTTCCGGAGACCGCGGCGTTCGACGAGGTGGTGACCACGATCCTGCACAGCAGCGGTCTGGGCCGGGCAGCAGCCATGACGCCGTGCCCCGCGACGTGCCCGAGGTGCGCGGAGAAAGCCCGCTGAACATCGCTGTCCATCAGCGGGCCGGACGGATTGGTGTTTCCCGGCGGTCGCGGTGGGGCCGGGACGTGGCGGCTGGCTCGCGCCGGGAGAGCGGGGACGGCCGGTCACGCGTACTGAGAAAGGAGCGTGACCGGCGAGCTCACCTCGACCCCGGCTCCGGTCCGGGCGGGCTGCAGGCCCTGGATGAGGTAGAACACGGCCAGGGCGGTGGCGAGTACGCCGAGGAGCAGTCGGAGCGTCCTCTCCGGCAGGCGGGGCTGGAGCCGGGCGCCGAGGTAGCCGCCGAGGAGTCCGCCGGCTCCGCAGAGCAGGCCGAGGAACCAGTGCGGGGCGATGTCGCCGCTGGTGGTCAGGGCCAGGATGCCGTAGGTGCCGGCGCCGACGATGGAGGTGACGAACGTGGAGGCCAGGGCTGCCGGCGCGATCTGGGACATCGGGGTGCCCCGGCCGGCGAGCATCGGACCGAGCAGCGAGCCGCCGCCGATGCCGTAGATGCCGCCGATGACGCCGGTGACGGTGCTGAGGCCGAGGATGGTTTGCCGTGGCAGCGGTGGGCGGTCGGCTGTGCCGGGGCGCAGGGCTCGCGCGCAGAGCCAGAGTCCGAGCGGGAGCAGGACCGCGGCAGCCACCAGGCGGAAGACCTGCGGTCCGGGGATGGCGAAGACCCGGATGACGGCTCCGAGGATGACGCCGGGAACCGTGCCGGCGATCAGTAGTCGCGCGAGCGGGCCGGTGAGCTGGCCGTTGCGCCGGTAGCGGGCCAGCGCGCCGGGGCCGGAGACGACGTTGAACAGCAGGTTCGTGGGTGTGACCGCGGGGCTGGGCACGTGCAGCACGCTGAGCTGGACCGGCAGCAGGAACACCGCGCCGGACACGCCGACCGGCGAGGTGACGATCGAGATGAGCAGTCCGGCGGCGAATCCGAGGAGCCCGTCCTGCCAGCTGCTCATGATCGGAACTTTACGTCAGTTTCGGGGCCACACCTGGACCGGCACCCGGGGGAACGCCGCCGTCAGGAACCGTTCGGTGAGGTGGTCGCGGAGCAGGCAGTCCGGCCAGTTGTCCAGCACTTCGGGCAGGGTGCGGTGGCCGAGGGCCAGCTGGAGAAGGGCGGCCGGCGGGACGGCGGCGTGGGTCCCGGGGTCGGTGGACGGGCTGTCGGCACCCCGGATGGCCGTCACGGTCGCCAGTTCGCCGCCGGTGAACTCCAGGCGGGCGGCGCGGCCGTACATGTCGATGGTCAGCGCCGGCTCGTGCCAGCGCAGGCCGGCCGTCTGCCAGCGGGCCCGCAGCAGCGGTTGGAGCCGGGCGAGCAGGTCGGCCGGGTCGCCGGTGCGCACGTACCAGCCTCGGGGGCGCTTCGGTACGCCGGGCAGGCCGAGCCGGGCCAGCGGGTGGGCCGGATCGAGGATCGGGCGGACCGCGGTGAACGGACGGTCCTCCGCCGCCGCGTACTCCCGGCCGATGTGGCCCAGATATGCCCGCATGACTTCGACGGCCGCCGGCCAGCGGGCCGGTTGCTCGCAGGCCGCCGCGAACACCGCGAGCTCGCCGGCCGCGGACAAACGGGCGCCGTGCACCAGATAACCCAGTGCCCCGGAGCCGTCCGTCAGTACCGCGACCGAGCGCCGCGCGAGGTCGGCCGTGCGGCGCCCGGCGATCTCGTACCGCCAGACCGCCGCGTCCCTCGGGCAGATCAGGACGTCCCCGCCGGCGAGCCGCGAGTCGATGCCGGCGAGGGCGTCCGCGTCGACGGCCGTCGCGGGGCGGATCGCGAGGCCGCCGGGCCGGCTCGTGGTGGCCGGCAGCTCGGCGGCGGGCACGGTCGCGGCACCATCGTTGGCCAGGGCGTAGTCGTAGCCGAGCCGCCGGTAGAAGTACGGGATTCCCTCGATCATCTGGACCGGGACGCCGGCGGTCGCGTACCGCTCGTGCAGCGCGGCGAACAGCCGTTCGGTGAGCCGGTTCCCGCGGTGCTCCGGTGCGGTGCCGACCAGTTCGATCTGGGCGACGGGCAGCCGTACTCCCGCCAGGTTCCAGTCCTGCCGCAGGCCGACGAGGCTGGCCACCGGGCGGCCGGTGACCTGGTCCTCGGCGACCAGGAAGTCGTCGGGGGTGACCGAGGGGTGACCGTCCAGCAGGTCCTCGACCCAGGCGGCGATGCCGGGATGCGGTTTCCCGCCGGTCACCGCCTGGAGCTGGACCGCTGCTTGCAGCTCGGCCAGCGCGGCGGCGTCGGAGGTCCGGCCGGGCCGGATGATGTAACGAGCGGTGTCCCCAGTCATGCCTTACGTTCTATCAGTTCCCGGCAAGCGGGCCGTCCACGTGTCGGCCTCGATGAGCAGCCGACCGACCGGGCCGCCGGACGACTGATACAACATCACCATGACTGAAACAGATGCACGGCCTCCGGCCGGCCTGCGCGAGGCGATCGAACAGGGCCGCACCACGCTCGGTATCGAGCTGGGGTCGACCCGGATCAAGGCCGTGCTGACCGGCCCGGGCCACGAGGCGATCGCGGTCGGCAGTCACGACTGGGAGAACCAGTTCGTCGACCGGGTCTGGACGTACTCGCTGGAGGCGGTCTGGGCCGGCCTGCAAGGCTGCTACGCCGCGCTGGCCGAGGACGTACGCCGGCGCTACGGGGTCGAGCTGCGCACCACCGGGGCGCTCGGCGTCTCCGCGATGATGCACGGCTACCTCGCCTTCGACGCCGAGGGCGAGTTGCTCACCCCGTTCCGCACGTGGCGCAACACCAACACCGGCGAGGCCGCCGAGCAGCTGAGCGAGCTGTTCGGCTACAACATCCCGCACCGCTGGAGCATCGCCCACCTGCACCAGGCAGTTCTCAACGGCGAGGACCACATCGGCCGCCTGGCGCACCTGACCACGCTCGCCGGGTACGTGCACTGGCAGCTCACCGGCCGGCAGGTGCTCGGCACCGGCGACGCCAGCGGCATGTTCCCCATCGACATCGCGACCGGCGGCTACGACGCCCGGATGCTGAACCAGTTCGACGACCTGGTCGCCGGGCGCGGCCTGCCGCTGAAGCTGGCCGAGCTGCTGCCCGCCGTGCTGCCCGCCGGTGAGCCGGCCGGCGAACTCACCGAGGCCGGTGCGCGGCTGCTCGACCCCAGCGGCACCCTCCAGCCGGGCATCGCGATGTGCCCGCCGGAGGGCGACGCCGGCACCGGCATGGTGGCCACCAACTCGGTCGCCCGGCGCACCGGCAACGTCAGCGCCGGCACCAGCATCTTCGCGATGATCGTGCTGGACGGCCAGCTGAGCCGGATGCATCCCGAGATCGACCTGGTCACCACGCCGGCCGGCGACCTGGTCGCGATGGTGCACTGCAACAACGGCGCCAGCGAGCTGAACTCCTGGGCCGGCCTGTTCGCCGAGTTCGCCGCGGCGCTGGGAGTGGAGCGGGACAGCTCGACGATCTTCGAGACGCTGTTCCGTTCCGCGCTGGGCGGGGCGCCGGACGGTGGCGGGCTGATGGCGTTCAACAACCTGTCCGGCGAGCCGATCACCAAGCTGCACGAGGGCCGGCCGTTGTTCCTGCGTACGCCCGGCAGTGACCTCACCCTGGCCACCTTCATGCGTACGCAGCTGTACGCCGCGCTGGCCACGCTGCGCATCGGCATGGACGTGCTGCAGAAGGCCGAGTCGGTCCGACTGGACCGGATGTTCGCCCACGGCGGCCTGTTCAAGACCGAGGGTGTGGCGCAGAAGTTGCTCGCCGCGGCCATCAACACGCCGGTCTCGGTCGGCAACCTGGCCTCCGAGGGCGGCGCCTGGGGCATCGCGGTCCTGGCCGCGTTCCTGGTCGGCCGCACGCCCGGGCAGAGCCTGGACGACTACCTGACCACCTCGGTGTTCGCCGGCGCCCAGCTGGACACCGCCGAGCCCGACCCGGCGGATGTGGCCGGCTTCGACGCCTTCATGCAGCGTTACGTCGCCGCGCTGCCGGTTCAGCAGGCGGCCGTGGAGCACAGCTGACCACGACGCCGGGCGGTGGGCCCGCGATGCCGCGGGCCCACCGATAGCGTTGCAGGGGTGGCGGACGAGAATCTGATCATCGAGCTCAGCACGGCCGAGCTGCGCGAGGTCGCGGGCTATGCGGTGGCCTGCGCGGAACCCGCACTGGAGATCTTCGAACGGGAGTGCCCCGACGATCCGCGCCCACGAGCCGCGATCGACGCCGCGCGGGCGTTCGCGGCCGGCGGCGAGCGCACCAAAGCGATCCGGGACAGCGCGTGGGCGGCACAGCGGGCCTATCAGGAGACCCGCGACGCCGACCAGGCTGCGGCGAGCGACGCCGCACGGGCGGCCGTCGCCGCGGCCAGTGCGGCGTTCCTGCATCCGTTGGCGAAGGCGACCCAGGTGCTGCACATCCTCGGCCCGGCCGGCCACGCGGCTCGCGCGTTCGAACTCGACGCGGGCGACGACCGTACCGTCGGCGCCGGCTACCTGGCGAGGGCGCGGGACCTGGCCGGTCCGGTCGTGGTGAGCGTTCTGCGGCGCTACCCGGACGCGCCGGGCGGTCGCGGCCGCGTCGGGGAGCTGGTGCGTGAGCTGGACGCGTCGTTGCGGCACCCGGGCGCCGGCTAATCGAGACGCACGACTCACTTCTCCGGGCGCTGCCAGGGCTTCGCGGCGATGCCGTAGACCACGGTGGTGTAACCGGTGACCGTGCCGGCCGGGATGCCGCCCATGTCCTCGGTGAAGCGGTGGCGCTCACCGATGAACACGCCGGTCACCGGGTCGATGATGATCTCCTGCTGCTGGCCCGCGGCGGTGACGCCCAGGGCCGTACCGGTGCGCCCGTCGAGCGTCGCCCGCTGCTCGGTGATCTTCAGGACGGGTAGATGGGTCAGGGCCCGGTAGAGTGCCGCACGCAGATCGGCCGGGAGCCGGCCGCTGCGCAGTGCGTCGGCGACGTAGACGAGAACTTCCTGGTCCGGGTCCTGGCCGCGGCCGTCGGTGTCGTCACGCAGGCGGTCGTAGAGCTCACGTGGGTCGCGGGGCAGGCCGGCGATGAACTTGGCGGTGGGGCTCTGCCAGCCGCCGTCCGCGTTGCACAGGTCGCCCTGGTCCGGATAGAAGGATCCGCACCGGCCGCTGAGCCGCTCCGGCGCCGACCGGACGTCGAGTCCGGCGGCCTTGATCGCGGCATCGCTGCCCAGCAGGCGGGTGCGTTCGCCGGTGTCGGTGCGCAGCATGTACCACTCACCGACCGGGTCGGCCGGCACCCAGGTCTCGTCGCGGCTGCCGGCCAGCACGGCGGCGTCCGGGCTCTGACTGAGGTACATCGCGTGGGTGGCGATGTAGCGGTAGGCGCCGGCCGGCACCGGCTCGTCCACGGTCCGGATCTGGGCGTCGGCGGCGGCGTCCAGGGTGTGCGCCACCTCGACCATCGCGCCTTGCGGCGCGCTGTCCCGCAGCACGGCGACGCCGATCACCGCCCCGGTCAGGACGACGGCCGCGGCCGCGAGCGACAGCCGGGGCCGCAGGCGGCGCGTCACGGTCGGCTCCTCCACATTCGCCAGCACCCGTACGCGGACGCGGCGCAGCGTGTCCGCGTCCTCCTCCGGAACCGGGTACAGCTCGTGCAGGGCAACGTCGAGGTCGTCGGTCATGACGGGCCTTCCGTCGGCGGGAAAGTGGTGGCCGCGACAGCCCGCAGCGCGCGCCGGACCCGGTGCAGCCGGGACCGGACGGTGCCCTCCGGGATGCCGAGGGCGGTGGCTATCTCCCGGCTGTCGAACCCGGCGAGGCTGTTCAGCAGCAGCACTTCCCGGTCGCCGTCGGGGAGGGCGGCGATCGCGGCGGTCAGACCGGCCAGCCGGGTACGGGCGTCGAGCCGTTCCGCGACCCGGTCCTCGGTCCCGTCGTCCGGTGCGGTGTGCCCGGAGAGCCGCTGCGACATGCGCTGCTGCTGCGCCTGGACGCGGTGGTGGCGGCGGAGCAGGTTGACGGCTATGCCGTACAACCAGGCCCGGGCGGTGCCCCGCTCGGGGCGGTAGTCACCGCGAGCCGACCAGGCGGTCAGGAACGTCTCGGCGACCAGGTCCTCGGCCTGTGCCGCCTCGACCTGCCGGGCCAGATAGCGCCACAGACCCGGCGCGTGGTCGTCGAAGATCGCGGCGAACCGGTCCGACGCCTGCGGTCCGGCCAGCCACGAACCGGCCGGGAGATCGCCTCCTGCGGTCAAGGGCACCTCCCGGCCGGCCGTCCCCGCCACTCGTGAACTCATGTCAGGTATTGCCAGAAGTGGCGTTACGCGTTCACCAGTTTCGTGCTCAAGCCTGATAGCCGTTCAGGAAGGTGAGCAGGTCGTTGCCGAGCTGGTCCTTGTGCGTGTCGGTGATGCCGTGCGGCGCACCCGGGTAGACGATCAGCTCGGCACCCTTGACCAGCGCGGCCGACGCCTTGCCGCCCACCTCGAACGGCACCACCTGGTCGTCGTCGCCGTGGATCACCAGGGTGGGCACGTCGAACTTGGCCAGGTCGTCGCGGAAGTCGGTGGCCGAGAACGCGGCGATCGACTCGTACGCGTTGCGGTGGCCCGCCGCCATCGACTGCAACCAGAACGCCCGCCGGATGCCCTCGGACACGTCGGCCCCGGGCCGGTTGTTGCCGAAGAACGGCCCGTCGGCGAGGTCGCGATAGAGCTGCGACCGGTCGGCGGCGGATCCGGCCCGGATGCCGTCGAACACCTCGACCGGTACGCCACCGGGGTTGTCGTCGCGGCGCACCATCAGCGGCGGCACCGCCGAGACCAGCACCGCCTGCGCCACCCGGGCGGTGCCGTGCCGCCCGATGTAGCGGGTGATCTCGCCGCCGCCGGTGGAGAACCCGACAAGCGTCACCTCGCGCAGGTCCAGGTGCTCGATCAGAGCGGCCAGGTCGTCGGCGTACGTGTCCATCTCGTTGCCGTGCCAGGTCTGCGTGGACCGGCCGTGCCCGCGCCGGTCGTGCGCGATCACCCGGTAACCGTTCCCGGCCAGGAACAGCTGCTGCGCCTCCCAGCTGTCCGAGTTGAGCGGCCAGCCGTGGCTGAGCACCACCGGACGCCCGGCGCCCCAGTCCTTGTAGTAGATCTGCGTACCGTCGGAGGTGGTCACGAAGCTCATCGGGCGGCCTTCCGGATCAGTTCGGCGGTGGACCTGGGCTGGGAGATCATGGCGACGTGCGAGGCCTTCACCTCGACGGTGTAGGCGCCGGCGCGCTGCGCCATGAACCGCTGCGCGGCCGCCGGAATCAGGTTGTCCTCCCGCGCGACCAGGTAGAACGACGGGATCGTCCGCCAGGCCGGCACGCCGGAGGCAGACTGCAGGGTGGAGCCGTCGCCGGGCCGCTGGGTGGCCCACATGA
This sequence comes from Actinoplanes aureus, assembly GCF_015704865.1. Lineage (GTDB taxonomy): Bacteria > Actinomycetota > Actinomycetes > Mycobacteriales > Micromonosporaceae > Actinoplanes > Actinoplanes aureus. Next base: position 148,220 of record NZ_JADQTO010000009.1, read on the forward strand.
CGTCGGTCGTGGAGCGCGGCAGATCACCGGCGAAGACGGAGCGGAACACATCCTTCTTGACATATCCGTCGACGCCGCCGCTCCACGGCCGGAAGTCGATGGCGGTCTCCGGGTGGAGCTGGGTGCCGGGGAACTGGTTGGTCAGCCCGGCCACGGTCTCACCCGCGTCCGGCGCGAACGCCGCGATGTAGACGAGCGCCTTCACGTTCGGGTTGCCGGTGGCCGCGTTGGTGATCACGAAGCCGCCGTAGGAGTGTCCGGCCAGCACGACCGGGCCGGTCAGCGTGGCGAGGAAGCTCTTCAGGTACTCGGCGTCGGAGGCGACGCCGCGCAGCGGGTTGGCCGGCGCGAGCACGGTGTAGCCCTCGTGCGTGAGCCGCTTGATCACATCGGACCAGCCGGTGGCGTCGGCGAACGCGCCGTGCACCAGCACGATCGTGGGCTTCGGGCCCTTTCCGGAGGCCGCGGCGGGTGAGCCGCTCGCGGCGCCGACGGCGACCGCGGCCGCGGTGCCGGCCAGCACCGTGCGGCGGGATACGGGAGATGACATCAAGATCAAAGACCTTTCGCGCGTACGGCCGAAGTGGCCGTACCACGATGCAATCAACGCCGGCCGTTCCCGGCCATGCAGGACGACCGGCAGAACTTCCCCGGCTCAGTCAGCCGCGCAGCGCGGCCAGCGCCGATCGCACCTCACCGGTGACGTGCTCGTGTGCGGTGCCCTGGAAGAGTTCCAGCGCGCGGTTCAGCTCACTGCGGGCCTCGGCCGCGGCGCCCAGTCCGGCCCGGGCCATGCCGATCGCGAGGTGCACGTGGCCGAGCGCGCCCGGCTCGCCGTACTCGATGGCCAGCGGCATCGCCAGCTCGGCCTCCCGGATCGCCTCCCGCCAGCGTCCCAGCTCGACGAGCGCCTGCGCGACGGAGAACCGGGCCAGGAGGGTGGCACCCAGCGCGGGACGCGGTGCGACCGGGCGTAACCGCACTTCGCGCAGCGTCGACCGGAACTCCGCGAGTGCCTCGACATGCCTGCCCAGCGACATCAGGGCCAGTCCGATGCCCTGGAACAGTTGCAGGTATCCGTCGTGGTCACCGACCAGGTCGGCCAGATGCTGGGCCCGCCGGAACGCGTCAAGCGCCTCCTCGAACCGGCCGCTGAACCGCAAGGCCGTACCCAGGTATTGCAGCGCCCACGCCTCCTCCTTGACATCACCGAGCTCCACCGCGAGCCGCCGCGCCGCGAGCGCCGCCCGTGCTCCCTCGTCGAGCCGGCGAACGCAGGTGGTGGCCGCCCACGAGTAGTAGTTGAGGTGGACCACCTCGAGACGGCGGTCGGGCAGCCGTGCGGCGGCCGTGCGGGACAGGCCGTACACCTCGTACCAGCCCGGCCAGGTGACCATCGTGTCGGAGAACCAGTGCAGCGCCTCGGCCACGTCCACCACCAGCTGGTCGTCACCGGCCTCGGCGGCGATGCGCAGCGCGGCGAGCCAGTTGCCGGCCTCCGCCTGCAACCACTCCCCCGCCTCCTCCAGGGTGGCCAGCGGCACCGGGCCGTCCCAGCCCTCCGGCAGGCAGCCGTAGCCGGGCTCGAACCAGCGGCCGGCCACGATCGTCGTCTCCAGCAGCCAGCGGGCCATCCGGGTACGCGTGGCCGCCCGCATCCCGGCCGGCTCCTCCACCCGCAGCCGCTCGCCGGCGAACAGCCGGATCAGGTCGTGGAACCGGTAGCGGTCGGCACCCTCGTGTTGCAGCAGACCCAGCTCGACCAGCTCGTCGAGCCGGTCCGCCGCGTCGTACGGGTCCGAGCCGGTCAGCACCCCGGCCAGCGGCGCCGCGAAGTCGGCGCCCGGCACGTGCGCCAGCCGCCGGAACAACGCCGCGCCCGTGCCGGACAGCTGCGCGTGCGACAGCGCGAACGCGGCCGCCACCCCGGTGTCGCCGGTGTGCAGGTTGGCCAGCCGCCGATCCGCGTCGGCGAGGCGCGCCACCAGGTTGCCGACCGTCCACCCGGACCGGTTCGCCAGCCGGGTGCCGGCGATCCGCAACGCCAACGGCAGGTGCCCGCAGAGCCGGGACACCGTCTCCACGTCGCCGGCCGCCGCCGGGTCCGCGGCCTGCCCGGCGATCGCCCGCAGCAGCGCGGCGGACTCGGCCGGTTCCAGCGGTGCCAGGCCGATCCGGAGCACCCCTTCCAGCCCGCCGAGCATCCGGCGGCTGGTCACCACGACGAGCCCGGGGCCGGCACCGGGCAGCAGCGGGCGCAGTTGCGCCTCGTCCGCCGCGTTGTCGAGCACCAGCAGGCATCGCCGGTCCCGCAGAGTCGCCCGCACCTGGCTGCACCGCTCCTCGTCGGTGGAGCCGATCCGACGCGGGTTCACGTCCAGGGCCTTCAACAGCATGGTGGCCGCCTCACCGGCGGTCGCCGGCTCCGGGTCGACGCCGCGCAGATCCACGTGCAGCCGGCCGTCCGGGAACCGGTCGCGCAGCAGATCGGCGGCCCGCACCGCGAAGGCGGTCTTGCCGACGCCGGGCTGCCCGTGCACCACCACGACCGGCACCGGGCTGCTGTCCGAGCCGGTCTCGGCCGCGTGCCGGACCAGGTCGAGTTCCGCGCAGCGGCCCACGAAGTCGGTCACCGCCCGCGGCGGCTCGCACAGCCGCGGCCGGGCGGCGGCGGTGTGCATCCGCAGGGCGCGGGCGTCCTCCTCCAACCGCCGCCGCTCCGCGCCGGTCACCCGCAGCGCTTCCGCGAGGGCAGCGAGGGTACGCGGCTGCGGCGCCCGGATGTGCCCCCGCTCCATGTCGCTGATCGCCCGCACGCTGACCCCGGACGCCTCCGACAGCTGCTCCATGGTCATTCCGGTAGTACGCCGTAACTCGCGAAGCCGTTCCCCCAAAGGCATGCCGTCGACGCTAGGAGACGGCACGGGCCGCTCGCGTACGTAGAACTAAGTAATCCGCAGTGCCCTGGCCAGCTCCACCCGCGACCGGATGCCCAGCTTCGGGTAGATGCGCGACAGATGCGTGGTGACCGTACGCGGCGACACGAACAGCCGCTCCGCGATGTCCCGGTTGCTGAGCCCATCGGCCGCGAGCCGGGCGATCTGGGTCTCCTGCGGCGTCAGCACCGCCGCGTTCTCGGTGGGCCGGCGCAGCGATTCGCCGGAGGCGCGCAGCTCGGTCCGGGACCGGTCGGCCCAGGCGGTGGCGCCGAGCGCGTCGAACGTGGCCGCGGCGGCGCGCAGCAGCGGCCGCGACTCGGCGGGCCGGCGGCGGCGGCGCAGCCAGGCACCGTACGCGTGTTGCCGGCGCGCCTGCTCGAACGGCCAGCGGGTCAGCTCCTCACCGAGCGCCCTCTCGTACCCCGCCGCACTGTCCGCCAGCACCGCCCGCGCGTAGCCGAGGCCGGCCAGCAGTGCGGGGCCGCGCCCCTGCTCGGCGGCCGGGGTGAGCTGATCGACCAGCTCACGCAGCTCGGCGGTGGCACCGCAGCCGGCCGCCGCCTCGGCCAGATGCGCCACCAGGAAGTGCCCGGTGTAGGGGTGGTACGAGTCGTCGGCGGGATCGAAGACCCGGCGCAGCTCACCGAACGCCTCCTCGGGCCGGCCCGCACCGAGCGCCGCGATGCCGCGGACCTGGTGCACCCAGGCGAGCAGCGGGTTACGCCCGTACGGCAGCAGCGCGGCCTCCGTGGCGGCGGCCCGGTCCGCGGCGGCGTGCACGTCGCCGCGCAGCGCCTCCGCGGTTCCGGCGGCGGACCAGGCCGTCGGCAGCCAGTTCGGCTCACCGAGCTCGCGGGCGAGCGACTCGCCCTCCGGGATCAGGGCCAGCGCGGTCCGCGCGTCACCGAGGTGGGCGGCGTTCATCGCGTGCGTGATCAGCAACTGGTACAGGACACCGAGGCGGCCCTGCGCCCGCAGGCCGACGGCGGCCACGGCGAACAGCTCACAGGCCATCACGGAGTCACCGGCCGTGGCCGACGCCAGCCCGAGCCGCCAGGTGGTGTACGGATCGGTGCCTCCGGCCGCCGAAAGCCCTCGGATGCCCCGCCGGGCCCGCTCGCCGCGGGTGACCGGGGCGATCATCGACGCGAGCGCCGGCAGTAGCGGGTCGTCATGGACCGCCGTCATCTGGTCGATCGCCACGGCCAGCCGTTCGACGACGGCCGGGTCCGGGTTGGAGTAGTGCGTGCGCAACGCGATGGTGTTGATCAACCGCACCGCCCGCGCGGCCTCCCCGGCCGCGGCCAGGGCCTCAACCGTCTCCGCGAAGCCGATCAGCCGTTCACCGCCGGTGTACCGCGTGCCGTGGAACACCTCCTGGCGCAGCTCGTAGACGGCCCGGTCGCCCGGCGTGAGTTCGTGTACCCGGATCTCCGCCAGCAGACGTCTCGCGGCCAGGGTGTCGCCCTGTTCGGAGGCCATCTCGACGGCGGCCATCAGCCGGTTGCCGCGGGCCGCCGGGTCCTCGCTGAGCCGTGCCGCCCGTTCGAAAGCGGTCATCGCGATCCCGGCGGCCTGCCGGTGCTGGGCCCGCGTCGCCGTCTCGGTCAGCTGCCGGGCCAGTTCCTCGTCGGGTCCGTCCGCGGCGGCCGCCCGATGCCAGACGCCGCGCTCCGGATCCGCGCTCAGTACCTCGGCCAGCGCCGCGTGCACCCGCCGGCGCCGCACCGCGGACACCGACTGAGAGAGCGCGGACCGCAGCAGCGGATGCCGGAACCTCAGCCGGAAGTCGTCGACCTGCACCAGCCGGGTTACCACGGCGGGATCGACGTCCTCGTAGCCGGCCGCGCCCGGCTCCAGCAGGCGGCAGGCGCGGACCACCTCGTCCAGGTCGTCGCCGTCGTCGAGAGCCGCCACCAGCAGCAGGGACCGGGTGACCGGCGGCAACTCGCCGACCAGCCCGGAGAACGTACGCTCCAGCCGCTCGCTCAGCGGCAGCCGGCCCGGCGACAGGGCCGCGCCGCCGGAACGGGCCGCCGCCTCACCGAGCTCCACCAGCCCGAGCGGGTTGCCCTGGGCGGTCAGCAGCACCTGGGCGGCCAGGCTCGGCGCCAGCCCGGGCGCCACCCGCTTGAGCAGGGCGGCCGAGTCGTCGCTGTCCAGCGGCTCCAGCCGTACCTCGGCGAGCCCGGACCCGGAGAGCCGGCGGTTCACGTCCGGGCCGTCGCGCGCGGTGAGCAGCATCGCCGCTCGCTCAGCGCTGAGCCGTCGCGCGGCGAACGCGAGCGCCTCCCAGCTCGCCTCGTCCAACCACTGCAGGTCCTCCACGGTGATCAGCAGCGGGGTGTCCTCCGCGCTGACCACGTCGAGAAGCGCGGACGCGGCGCGGAACGGCAGGGTGTCCGGCGAACCCAGGATCCCCACCGCCGCGCCGGCCAGGTCCGGCGCGGTGCGCAGCAGGCGATGCAGTCCCGCGTACGGAATGTGCACCTCGGCCTGGACTCCGGCGGTTCCCAGCACCCGCACGCCGGACCCACCCGCGCGCCGCGCGCTCTCCTCCAGCAGCGCCGACTTGCCGATTCCGGCCTCACCGCGCAGCACGAGCGCGCCACCGTCCCCGGCCGCGGCACTCCCCAGCAGAGCCGACAAAGCCGCGAATTCCGATCGGCGGCCAAGGATCACCCGAGCATCCTAAGCGGCGGACACGACCTCTTTCGCAGGTCAGTCCCGGATGCCGGGCGATCGCGTGCGGAACCGGCCCGGATGTCGACGAAACGCCCGGCCACCTGCCTGGGCCCGGCGGCCGCGCTGGCGCCCGGGGTGGCAGACGGCTCGCGGGGGGACGCCGGGGGCGTTGCGTGAACTCGTACCCCTGAATCGAGCGGACCTTGACCCGCATCGGCCTGAAGTACGGCTGCCGGCCGCACCTTCGGCCGGTTTGATGTTCGGCCCGTGCTCCGATGAGTTCCGCGCCGTCTTTCGCCACGATCAATGCGGTAATCGCGGAGAACTGGGGGCGTTGTGAGATCGCATTGGCTGATTCCGACCGGGCTGGTGCTGCTCGCTGCCGTGCCGGTGGTGGCGGGCGGGCTCCGGCTGGTCGAGATGGCCGGCGGCGCCGCGGCGCTGCCGGACGGTGACCGGGTCACGTCGGCACCGGTGGCGCTGGTGGTGCACATCGTCACCGTCACCGTGTTCGGGGTGCTCGGCGCGTTCCAGTTCGGACGGCGGCGCCGCGGCGTCCGGCATCGGGTCGCGGGTCGGCTGGTGGCGCTGTGCGGGCTGGTCGCGGCCGGGACCGGCCTGTGGCTGACGCTGTTTCTGCCGCCCACGCCGCTCGACAGTGTTGTGCTGACCGGCGTCCGGGTGGTGGTGGTCGGCTACATGGCGGCGTCGCTCGTGCTCGGCTTTCTGGCGGTCCGGCGGCGTGACTTCGCCGGGCACCGGGCCTGGATGATCCGTGGATATGCGATCGGCATGGGTGCGGGCACGCAGTTCCTCACGCAGGCGGCCTGGCTGATGGTCGCCGGTTCGCTGACCGTGTCGGGTCGCGCCGGCACGATGACCGCCGCCTGGCTGATCAACGCTGTGGTGGCGGAACTGATCATTCGCCGTAAGCGGGTGAGGCGGGCGGTCCGTAGCGGTGGGACCCGCGTCTCAGCCGGCCGGCGGGGCGGTGCTGTCCCGCACGATCAGCTTGGTCGCCAGATCCAGGCCGGTCTGTGAGGCGGTCTCGCCGCGGCCGAGGGCCAGCGCCAGTTCGGTCGCGGCCATCGCCATCTCGGTGAGCGGCCGCGGTGTGGCCGCCGTCCTGGGTGAGCGGGGCGCGTATGACGTCCCCGTCGCGAACCGGCAGGCCGGCCGACTCCATCGCGGAGCGGTGCCCGTCCAGCCGTGCCTGGCAGTACAGGTGGTCGAGCCCGCCGATCACGGCGATCCGGCGGTGGCCCAGACCGATCAGGTGACGGGTCGCCGAGCGACCGCCGCTCCAGTTGGTGGCGCCGACGAAGGGCACGTCGTCGGGCAGTTCGCTGCTCGGGTCCAGGACCACGAACGGGATGCCGCGGGCGCGCAGCTGGTTACGTTCGTTCTCGGAGAGCTGCGCCACGGTGACGATGCACTCGGGGCGGCGGGCGATGGCGTCGTCGATCCAGTAGCGGATGGTGTTGTGCTCCGGCCCGAACTCGGTGAGGACCAGTCCCATCCGGTGTTCCCGCACGACGCGTTGCACGCCGCGGATGATCTCGACGCCCCACATGTGCTCGAGCTCGTCGACGACGAGTTCCATCACGTTGCTGCGCTGGACCGGGCTCGACTTGCGGTATCCGTACTGGGTGATCAGGGCCTCGACGCGGGCTCGGGTGTCCGCGGCGACGCCGGACCGCCCGTTGATCACCTTGGAGACGGTCGGGACGGAGACCCCGGCAGTCTCCGCGATGTACGAGATGGTCACCGGCTTGACCGGGTCCTGTCCCCGGTCGGCGTGCGCGTTCACGGCGCCAGGATAGGCGCGTAGTCGAACCAGTCGAATCGAACGGCGCCCGCGGCGGCGTACATGCCGAGGACCCGCCCGGTGAAGCCACCGGCCACTTCGGTGGACAGATACCGGCCGTCCAGTTCGGCCAGCACGTCGAACCCGCCTCCCGGGTCCTCGATGCCGAGGCGCAGCAGGTCCGGCTCCTGACGGGGTGTCCGCTGCCGGCGGGGGTGGCGAGCACGTCGATGCGCAGCCGGACCGGGCCGGCCGGCACCGGGCGCGGGGGCAGGGTGTGCCGGAGGGTGCCGAGCCGGGCACTGACCCGTACGCTGCCGTCGCCCGCCTCCACCTCGTAGTGGTGGCGTTCGTCGATGCGTACCGCCAGGCCGCCGCGACCGTCCGCGGTGTCGATGAGTGTCCGGACCCGGCAGGAGAGGTGCTGCTGCCGGCGGCCGGCGAAGGTGACCGAGGGGTCGTCCAGGGACGGGTCACGGGCGAGCAGGGTGAGCCAGCCCGGGCGTTCGGTGGTCGACACGCAGCCGGCCGGCCGGGACCGGACCGAGATCCAGCGAGGATGCAGCGCGGGCTCGTCGAAGTCGTCGTGCGTGGCCGCCGGGGCTGCCGGGCCGACCGGCCACGGAGCTGTCATGACCGGCTCCAGGTCGCCGACCACGGGCCAGCCGCCGGTCCAGCTCACCGGCGCCAGGAAGGTCTCCCGGCCCAGCACGTGCCAGCCCGGCGTCCCGCCGCGCGGCCGCACGCCCAGCAGCACCATCCACCAGGAGCCGTCGGGGGCCTGCACCAGGTCGGCGTGGCCGGTGTTCTGGATCGGCCGGTTGGTGCCGCGGTGGCTGAGGATCGGGTTGTCCGGGCACGGTTCGAACGGTCCGTCCGGCGCGGGTCCCCGGGCGATCGAGACGGCGTGCCCGCGCTCGGTGCCGCCCTCGGCGATCAGCAGGTACCAGTGGTCGCCGATCCGGTAGAGGTGCGGGGCCTCCGGCGCCTGTGCGCCCGCCGTGCCGGACCAGAGCCGCCGCGGCCGGCTGAGCACCCGCCCGGTGACCGGGTCGAGGCGCACCTGGGCGACCCCGGCGTACGTGCACCAGCAGCGACCTTCGGCGTCCCAGGCCAGGTCGGGGTCGATGCCCTCGACGCCGGGCACCGGGATCGGGTCGGACCACGGGCCGGCGGCATCTACCGCCGTGAAGATCATCGTGCCGCCGCCGGGAGCGACGTTCGTGGTGATCAGCCAGAACCGCCCGTCGTGGTGGCGCAGGGTCGGAACGTAGACACCGCCGGATGACGGGGTGGCCGGTGGCAGGCAGAGCTGGCCGGGGCGGTCCAGGGCGTTGCCGATCTGCTGCCAGCTGATCAGGTCGCGGCTGTGGAAAATCGGCAGGTCACAAGAACGCCTGGACGCCTTGAGGATCACCGCGCCTGGAATGTTGTTCTCGCGCTCAGCACCCTGCTACCACTGGCATTCCTGCTCGGGTCGGGCTTCGCTGCTCGTTGGCTTCACCCGGCGAGACTGGTCGCCCGGCCCGGGGTTCCGGCTTTCGACACGCACGCGAATCACCCTGTTCCTGGCACACCCCCAGCTGGTACGCCGGCGCGGTCTTCGGGTCGGCGGGCCCGCATCGCTGCCGGCGGTGGGCGTCGACGCGGAACTGCTCGACCGGGCGATCCACGAGTACGCGAACCGTCCCGACCTTCGTCCGGCCATCGGCTCGGAGGCGGAGCTGGCCTGGTTCTGAGCGATTTCCTGAACCGTCCGACCAAATGATGACGCGGTCCTCAATCCGATGACGGACGGCAGGCACGGCGATGCCGGAAACGATGGGACAGGCCGGGCAAGCGGCCCGGACCCTACGTCGAAGGCGGACACGTTGAGCGCGAAGAAGCAGTCGGACGGCCGATGGGCTCCCTGGTGGGTATACGTGGTGATCATCGTGGGTGCGAACTACGCCAAGCAGTACTTCGTGCGGGACTGGCCGGTGGCCGTCAACGCGGCGATCACGCTCGTCCTGGTCGGCTCGCTATATCTAGGTATCACCGCCGTGTACCGGAGCATGCGCAGCGCGGACCGGCCGCGGCGCTGATTCGGCCGTGCGATGCCGATGGGCGCGCAATACCGGCAAAGCTTCCAGCATCACGGCCTTCGCCCTCGCCGGTCTCGGCATGGTCATCGTCCGAATGTCGGGCACGTGGACGAGGCGGTACACGCAGAGCCAAATGCCGCTCGAATGGGGCTATCGAGCATCTGCGATTAAGCATTCGAAACGCGGCACACTACCATAAGAATGCGGCATCAACAAGTTGACATGAATTGATACGCTGCTCTCGCCTTACCCCTAAGGAGAGACACCGAAGTGAAGAAACTGTCAAGCGCCGCGTCCGTGCTCGCGCTCTCAATCGGAATCGCTATTGCCCCGGCGGCGTCTGCCTACGCTGCTGACGACCGGAGCGGGGCGGAACGGCTGAACATCCCGAACAGCAGCACGTGCAAGGCGGGTCGCACGGTCATGCAAGGCATGGTGGCCGGACCAGGCGGCCAGCTGTACATCATTTTCACGAAGGCAGCCGGCGCGGAGCCCGTCCTGTCCAGGTGGCTGCGCGACGGCTCAACCTGGGACGGCACTAGCTGGACCTGCGCCGGGATCCCCACTCCCATCTCGACACTCGGCCATGGCAACGACCTCGCCTACAACCCGAACTATCTGGGCCAGGGCCCGGCCTTGATTGCCACCCAAGGGAGTCAATCCGCGTTTCTGAGCGACAAGGTGACAGTCGTCCGCCTCAACGCCGACGGGACCGTTGGCACGACCGCGGAAGTGCGTCTGCCGATCGGCAACATCAGCGGCCTCTGCTACAGCGCGACGGCGGCCGGCGGAGCCGGCAAATACGCCGCCCGGCGGTTGGGTAGCCTGTGGACCCATCCCGGTGCCGGTGCGCTCACGAGTGGCTGGACGCTCGTGAAGAGCAACCTGACGAGTCACGACAATCGTTCCGACCAAGGCATCGACTGCTCTGAGAACTACATCTGGAACACCAAGTCGATCAACACCTCGACACCCGCTACCGGGTGGAACTGGGTGTACCAGTACAACTGGTCCGGAGGCGATGTGGAGAGCGACATCGGAATTCCGGGGAACAACCTGATCGACGAGATCGAGGATATCACCCACGTGGGCGGCGAATTCTTCGTCGGCGTCAACCGAAACGACGGGCTGGCCGACACCGTGAATGTATTCATCGAATAAACAGACGTTCGAAATGGCTCCGATCCGCGTGCGGATCGGAGCCATTCGTCTGGTTCCGGCCGGTCCGTCGCAGGTGCGGCTGAGGAACTTATCAGCTTCTCTCAGGCCGGTCACAGCCGAAGCTTCAGAGACTGCGCTCTATGGACAGCTCACCAGAACCCACGCCGCCGCGATGGGCGCGTCTTGCCGGAACAGTGGGCTGGATGGCACCCATCCTGGGGTTCGTACCGCTGCACGTCCCGTGGATTCTGGGCATCCCTTTCCTGGCCCATGAGGAAAGCTTCGACTCCTGGTACAACGGCCGCAGCAACGGCACGGAAGGCTATCCGGACGGCATCATGGGCATCCCCGCAGGCGCCATGTATCTCGGGATCCTGGCGCTGCTCGCCATCCTGGGCGGTGTCCTGTCACTGGGCCTGATCAGCTCTTGGGGCCGGGTCTTCCCCCGATGGGTGCCAGTGCTCGGCGGACGTCGAGTGCCACCGTGGATCCCCCTCACCCCGACCGTGCTCGGTTCGGTCTTGATGGTCGGCTATTCGCTCACGCTGCCCATACAACTGCCCCGTGCGATTGCCGAAGCGAGCCCCGATGATCCGTTCACGCTCACCGGCGCACTGATCGGCTTGCCGATTCTGCTGGCCTGGACGGTCGCGCTGCCGGCCGCCGGCTGGTCGTACTACCGGCGAACCCGCCGGAAGCGAATCTGACTCTCGGGAGTTCCTGCGCGGAGGGAGACCGGCACCGGATAGCGTCACCGGTATGGCCGTCGACGTCGAGCCGGTAACACCCGCCTCCGGACCGGACCTCTCCCGCATCCCGGTCACCGCGGCGATCAGCCTGATCGGCGTTCTCCTGACGGCCCTGTGCTTGACCACGGCGAAGTATCTGAACCACTCCGTCACCACCCGGGCTCTCGGGGTCCTCGCCACCGGCCTGGCCATGCTGGCGATCCTGGGTGCCCTGTTCGGCCAGCTCCGCCCGTCCCTGCGTACGACCCTGCCGGCAGCCCTGCTGACCGCCGTGGCGGTCATCCTCGCCACCACCGCCGCGTTGATCGTCGTCTTGCGTCCCGACGGCCCGCGATCGAGTTCGCCGCGCATGACGTTCGCCCTGACCCAGGATCAGGGTGTGGGTCTAACCCTGTCCGTGCACGTGGAGATACCTCGCCTATCCAGCCGGAGCATGGTGGACGCCACGCTGACCGGTGTCGGCTATGACGCCTCGCAAACAACCGTGCTGGCCCGCACCGTCGTACGACCCGACGACGCCTTCGCCCAGGTACTGCTCAGAGCCACGACAACCGAGGACTTCCAGAACGTTGTCGTGGCGGCGCAGACGGACGACCGTACCTGCCGTGCTGCGAGCCCCCTCACCGGCTCGATTCAGCAGATCCCCGACTTCACCTGCCGTGCCGCCGGGTAGCCCGGCGAGAACGCATGTCACTACGGAAAGCCGTCGCCGTAGTCGACGACCTCGTTGGGCGGCACGTGCGACGGCCATGTGTGCGTCGGCCGCAGCGCGAGGGTGGCGTGCAGCTGGGCCAGGGCGATCGTGGTGGTCAGCCGCGGGTCGGCGTAGTCGGCGGTGTCGCCGTTCCCGCCGGCGATGAGCTGGTACATGTCGTCGGCGGCGTCGGCGAGTTCCTTGGCGCGGGCGCGATGCTGTTCGGGTGTCATGCCGGTCATGATTCCCAGTCGCGCGGTACAGGTCCAGAGGGCTTCCGTAGCCAGGGTCCCAGGCGATGATCTTGCTTGGCCCAAGCTCACTGCTGTCTCAACGGCCGTCAGACAGCACCCACGTTGGGCCGGACAAGATCCTGACTATGCGGGACGAGGCCACGTCCAAGGAACGGCCGGCCGCTACCGGCCGGCCGTTCACCGCTCAACAGGCGTTGGGGCTGCGCATCCGGTACATGTAGACCGCGTAGGTCGTGTACGCCCCGATGTAGTGGATGCCGGGGCCGAGGTCCGGCGTCTGCCGGTGGAACGGCCCGCCGTGGTCGGACCGGTACTGCTGCGTGCAGTATCCCGGCGCGGTGTACCAGCCCGCGGTCGTGCCCCACCACTGCAGTGTGGACTCGCCGGGCGGAAGGGCGATGTCGTAGTTGCCCTTGGCGTAGTTGTAATCGCGTAGGTGAATGACTCCGAACGGCAGGTTGGCCTCCGGCTCGTTGTAGATGAAGTTGGTCGCGCCCGCTGCCACCGCTGTGTTCAAGGTGCGCAGCGACGCCGCGGGCATGAGGTCAGGAGTCGGGCCGGGGGCGGCGGCGCGGGCCGGTGCGGCAGCGCCGAGCATCACCAGGACCGTGGCGGCGGCGGCCGCGGCGGTGCGGCGGGCGACGGCGGACAGGTCAGCAAGCATTGATCACCGCCGAGCTGTTGAACTCGTACTGGCCGCCCCAGGCGGCCTCCCGGCTGCCGAGAACGTAGGCGATCATGCCGACCGGGTAGTAGATGTCATAGTGCGCGGCACCGTCTGCGGTGCCCTTTTTGTCGGCATAGTCGATGTAGTTACACGGGTCCTCGACCGGTGCGGGCCAGATGCGGATCCTCGGGGCGACACCGTCCGCCTCCTTGTCAGCGATGACGAGGTGCTTGCGCACCTGCCCGTAGGGCGCCCCATAGAAGATGATCTTGTAGTCAGCCGTGTGATTGAGCGGGTTCAGCGTGGTGAAGTAGCGGAACTCCTCAGCAGCCAGTGCGGGCGCCGCGGCGGCCACCACCATGCCGGTGGTCAGCACCGTGACGGTGGCGACAGCGCGGGCGACCCGCCTGCGCACACCCCCGGCACGGTGGCCTCGGGATGGCTTACTCGCAACGGACATTGTGGAATCTCCCCTCGGAAGGCTGGTTCGCTCAGCCTCGCTTCCGGTGTGGGCCGAAAAGTTGACAGCGGTCCCGGAGCCCTGATCGGCTGGATCTGACCTTCAGATCCGTCGATGAGTTGCTACCGGGGGCCGTACGCATGGAATTTCGGATCTTGGGCCCGGTTGACGTGCGGCGCGACGGTGAGCCGCTCGGCGCCGCCGTCCGCCCGCAACAGATGCTGGTCCTGGCGGCGCTGCTGGTGGACGCCGGTCGTCCGGTGCCGGTGGACGAGCTGATCATCCGAGTCTGGGGCGACGATCCACCCGCCCAGGCCCGGCGCACCCTGCAGACCCATGTGGCTCGCATCCGGCGGCTACTCGCCTCGACGGCCGCGGTGGCGGCCGTTCCGCTGGTGCGGCACGACGGCGCGTACCGGCTGGACGCCGAGCCGGGGACCGTGGATCTGCACCGGTTCGAAGCGCTCACCAGCGAGGCCCGCGACCCTCGACGGACCGCGGACGAGAAGGCCGGCCTGTTGGAGCAGGCGCTGCGGCTCTGGCGCGGGGAGCCGCTCGCCGGGCTCGCGGGCGACTGGGCGGCCCGTACCCGGGAACGGCTCGTGCTGCGCCGGGCCGAGGCGACGGTGGCCTGGGCGGATGCCGAGATCCGCCGGGGGCGGCCGGCCGCGGTCGTCGATCCGGCGACCCGCCTCGTCGAGGAGTTCCCGCTGCTGGAACCGGCCGCGGCCGTGCTGATCCGGGCGCTGGCCGCCGCCGGGCGCACCGGCGAGGCGCTGGACCGGTACGAACTCCTGCGCCGCCGCCTGGCCGAGGAACTGGGCGCTGACCCCGGCCCGGAGCTGGCCCGGCTGCACCGCTCACTGCTGCGGCGCGGCGCGGCGGAGGCCGAGCCGGCCCCGTCGGAGGCGGTGCCGGCCCAGCTGCCCGGCGCGGTGCGTGACTTCACCGGACGCGACCACGAACTGGCCGCGCTCGACGAGGTGCTGCAGCACTTCGGCGGCGAACTGATCGGCATGACGCTGACTGTGCTCTCCGGCATGCCGGGGGTGGGCAAGACCGAACTCGCCGTGCACTGGGCACACCGGGCCCGCGCGCAGTTCCCGGACGGACAGCTCTTCATCGCTCTGCGTGGCTTTCATCCGCTCGCTCCGCCCGTCGATCCTCGGGAGGCGCTGGGTGGGCTGCTCATGACGCTCGGCGTTCCGGCGGCCGGGCTACCGGACGGTCTGGCTGAGCGGGCGAGCCTCTACCGTGGTCTGCTCGCCGACCGGCGGATGCTCGTCGTGCTGGACGACGCCGCCTCCGTCGATCAGGTTCGCCCCCTGCTGCCCGGAAGCGCCGGCTGCCTGGTCCTGGTCACCAGCCGGCACGCGCTGGCCGGACTGGTCGCCGCCGAGGGCGCCCATGCGGTACCGGTCGGCCCGCTGCCCGCCGATGACGCGATCGGCCTGCTCTCCACCCGGGTCGGCGCGGATCAGGTCGCGGCCGAACCGGCCGCCGTACGCGACATCACGGTGCTCTGTGGCGGGCTGCCCCTTGCTCTGGCCGTGGCCGGGGCCCATGCCGCCATCCGGCCCGGGCTGACGCTGCGGCAGCTGGTCGCGGAGATGTCCGGCGGCCGAACCGCCCTCACCGCTCTGGCCAGCGACGATCCCGCTGTCGACGTGCGTACCGTCTTCGCTTGCTCCTATCACGCGCTCAGCACGGCGGCGGCGCGGTTGTTCCGGCTGTTCAGCGTCCACCCCGGCATCGATCTGGGACTGGCCGCGGCCGCCAGCCTCGCGGGTACGCCGGCCGCGGACACCGCGCGGGCTCTGGCGGACCTGGCCCAGGCGCACCTGGTCAGCGAGCACCGGCCCGGGCGGTGGACGATGCACGACCTGCTCCGCGCGTACGCCACCGAGCTGGCCGCCCGCGACGACTTCACCCCCGATCGGGAAGCCGGCCTCACCCGCCTGCTCGACCACTACCTCGACGCCGCTTACACCGCAGACCGGCTGATGAATCCGCACCGCGCGCCGATCGTTCCGGAGCCGCCGGCCGCGGACATCACCCGGGAACCCATCACCGACGACCGCAGCGCGGTGGCCTGGTTCGACACCGAATGGCCCACCGTGCCCCTGCTCGTCTCCCGGGCCAGCGCCGCCGCCCGCCATCGGCACGCCTGGCAGTTGTCCTGGACGCTGGCCGACTACGTGCACCGACGCCACCTCTGGCACGAGTGGGCGGCGGTGCAGCGACTCGCGGCGGCCTCCGCGGACGCACTGGGTGATCCGGAGGCACAGGCCGAGGCGCATTGGCTGCTCGGTGTGGTGGTCTGGCGTACCGGACAGTCCGACGAGGCGCGGGCGGCACTCGAGCGCGCCGCCGCGCTGCGCGCCGAACTCGGCGACGAACACGGCCAGGCACGCGTCCATCGGACCCTGACCAGCGTGGCCTACAACGTAGGCGACTACGACGAGGCGGTGGTCCAGTCCCGCGCGTGCGTCGAGTTGTTCACCCGGGTGGGCGACCGCGTCGGGCGGGCCAACGGCCTCAACGCGGTCGCCTGGAGCCTCGCGGCACTGGGCCGGTTCGAGGAGGCTCTGCCACTGTGCGTCGAAGCCGTGGGCATCCAGCGGGACGAGAACGATCGGTTCGGTCTGGCCAACACGTACGACACGCTCGGCCGGGTGCACTCCGGGCTGGGCGACCACGACGAGGCGGCCACCTGGTACCTGCGGGCTCTGGAGCTGTACCGCGAGCTGGATGACATCACCGGGGAGACGGACACGCTCATCGACCTCGGCATCGCGTACCGTGCCGCGGGCCGTGAGCGGGATGCCCGGACGGTGTGGCGGCGGGCGCTTGCGCGGCTGCAGACCGCGAACCCGGCCGGCACCGCCCGGGTTCGTGCCCTGCTGGGCGAGGCCGCGGAGTCACACCCGGACGCCGCGGCGGCGCTCGCGGCCCGCGCTGGTGCCTGACACCGCCGGTACGGTCACGTCCAGTAGAGGACGCGGCAGGACGGGAGCCGGCCGGCGATCTCGCCGTGGAACCAGGACCGCAGCTCGGCCATGGTGTCGGCCGGGTAGACGTACTTCACGGCGCCGAACTTGCCGTGCTTGCGGCTGCGCGAGGCCTCGTCCATTTCCAGCTTCGTGCGGGGATACCAGCCGAGCAGGACCTCCTTGCTGCCCGGCGTGAACCGGTGGGTGATCAGCTCGGCGGTCAGGTCGAGGCCGGGTACGTCGCGGACCGCCGCGGCGATGCCGTCGAGCAGTTCGCCGTAGTGGGTTCGCCAGTCCGGCACCGCGATGATCGGGGCGATCGTGACGCCGACCGGATAGCCGTCCTGGGCGAGGCGGCGCAGCGCGGTGAGCCGGTCCTCCATGCGGCTGGTGCCGCCTTCGACCCGGGTGGTGATCGGGAGGCAGTTGACGCTGAGCCGCACCCGGGTACGCCCGTGATGCGGCAACCCGAGGAAACCGTCCACGTCGTCGAACTTCGTCGTCCAGCGCAGCTGCACCGGGGCGTCCCAGGCGCCGAAGTGCTCGACCGCCCGGCGCCAGCTGCCGGTGAGATGCTCCAGCGCGAGCGGATCGGTGTAACAGGACGCCTCGAAGGTGGTGCCCTCGTCACGCCGGGCCTCCCGGCGGCTGGTGATCGTGCCCCGGCCCGCGTAGTCGCCCAGGCCGGCGAGGATGTCGTCGAGGTCGGCGTACACCCGGGTCACCGGCGGTCCGGAGAGCGAACCGGCCAGATAGCAGTACTGGCAGTGCGCCGGGCAGCCCTCGGCCAGGTCGAATCGCCAGTCCGCGCTGGGCGCGATCGGCTGGAGCTTGCGGCGGGACGGCGGGCTCACCACGATCGCCATGGTGGCTTTCGCCCGGGCGTACGTCTCCCGGTCGTTCTCCCCGCGCAGGCCGGTGAGCCGGTTGCCACGCAGCCGCTCCACCTCGATGCCCCGCGCCTCGACCAGCGCCATGATGCGCCGGCCGTGCGCGTGGTCATACGCCGCCGGGGTGGCCACCACCCGCTTCGGCGTCCACCGCCGGGCCGGCCGCGGCGGCGGCGCCACCGCGTCGAGATCATGGGTGGCCACCGCTTCCCCGCTGGCGCTGTGCGGGGCCGCCGGGGCGCCGGGCGCGAGCGGCCGGCTCACGTCGACCGAGTCGAGCATCACCGCCCGTACATACCCTGACCTGCGCGTTCCATACGGACGCCGGTCACGCGTACCCCGAAAAAGCCGGACCGGCAGGTCTATGCGGCGCCGAGGATGTTCTGGATGCCGGCGACGGCGGCGCCGCGGGCCCAGTCGTTGAAGGTCAGCGGCGTGGTGATGATGTCCAGCTCGCAGCGCTGTGTCTCGTCCCGGCCCGGGCGTAGCCGGCCGGCGATGGTGTCGTACATGGCCGTGGACTCGAACGTGGCGACGTTCTCGCCGGCGAGGACTACGCAGGTGGTCTGCAGCGCTCCGGCGAAGGTGGCGACGAGGTGTCCCAGGGCCCGGGAGGCGTCGTCCAGCAGCCGGGTGGCGTGGTCGTCGCCGGCGTCGCGGGCCCGCACCAGGTCGTCCAGGCCGGCCGAGGCGTGCCGTTCGAGGTCTTCCCGGTTCAGGTAGGCGGCGACGCATCCGCGGTGGCCGATCCCGCACTCGGGCCCGCGCGGGTCCACCGGAGCGTGCGCGAGCAGGTGGCCGTTGTCGATGAGTTCCTCGACCGCGACGCCCTCACGGACGACACCGAAGCCGAGGCCGGCACCGACGGTGATGACGCCGAAGGTGGAGTGGCCGCGCCCGGCGCCGAACCACAGCTGCTCGCGGGCCAGCGCGGTGACGTCGTTGGTTATGGTGACCGGCAGGCCGGTCCGCCGGCCGACCGGGCCGGCGAGGTCGACGTCACGCCAGCCGAGGAAGGTGCCCTCGCTCACCACCGACCGGTCGGTGACGATGCCGCCGAGGGCGATGCCGATGCCGTCGAGGGTGGGTACGCGCCGGCCGAGCCGGGCGGCGAGCTGGGCGATGACCTTCACCGTGCCGGCGACCGGAACCACGCCGTCGTCCGGTTTGGGCAGTGCGGCCCGGGCCGCGGCGGTGACGTTGCCGAACATGTCGCAGACCACGCCGTACGCGGTGTCGGCGGTGAGCTTGCAGCCGAGGACGTGCCGGGCGGTGGGCACCGCGGCCAGCACCTGGCGCGGGCGCCCCACGGCGGGTTCCTGCTCGAGGGCCTCGGAGGCCATGCCCTCCTGGATCAGCGCTCGGGCCGCGCGCGAGGTGGAGGCGTAGGACAGGTTGAGCCGGTCGCCGAGGTCACCGCGCGTGGCCGGCCCATGTACGAGCAAGTGCCGGGCCACCGCGAGTTCGCCCGCGGACAGCGGCCGAGTACTGATCACCACGACACCAGCTTACGGGTGACGCTTGTCACACCTGCCATTGTGGATTATTTTCAATCTGATTGAAAATATCCCCGGGAGAGCCTTATGGCGACGACCACCGCACCGACCGGGCGCAGGCGTGACGACACCCGCCTGGCCCTGCTGTTCATCCTTCCCGCGCTGATCGGCTTCGTCGTCTTCATGGTGTGGCCGACGGTGCGGGGCATCTATCTGAGCTTCACGAAGTTCAACCTGCTGACTCCGCCGGAGTTCAACGGCTTGGACAACTACATCCGGATGGTTCAGGACCCGGTGTTCTGGAACTCGCTGCGGGTGACCGTCTACTACGTGATCGTCAACATCGCGCTGCAGACCATCCTGGCGCTGGTCATCGCGGTGATGATGCAGCGGCTCACCCGGCGGACCTGGCTGCGCGGTGCCGTGCTGACGCCGTACCTGGTGTCGAACGTGGTCGCCGCGATGGTGTTCCTGTGGATCCTCGACTACCAGCTCGGCATCGGTAACACGCTTATCGCCGCGATCGGGCTGGACCGGATCGCGTTCCTCTCCTCGGAGGCCTGGGTCATCCCGACGATCGCGCTGATCAACGTGTGGCGGCACGTCGGCTACACCGCCCTGCTGATCTTCGCCGGGCTGCAGACCATCCCGGAGACGATGTACGAGGCCGGCCGCATGGACGGCGCCAGCGAACCACGGATGTTCCGCAGCATCACGGTGCCGCTGCTGCGGCCTGTCCTGGCCCTCGTCCTGATCATCACGGTGGTCGGCTCGTTCCAGGTGTTCGACACCGTGGCGGTCACCACCCGCGGCGGCCCGGTCGACTCGTCCCGGGTGCTGCAGTACTACATCTACGACGTCGCGTTCGGCCGGTTCCAGTTCGGCTACGCCTCCGCGATGTCCGTGGCGCTGCTGCTCGTCCTCGTGGTCATCACCTTCATCCAGTACCGGGTCACCCGGGCCGAGACCTCCGACCTGAACTGAGAGGAGCGGTCATGGCACTCGACACCGCACCCCCGGCCACCACGGTCGGGCCGGCGCCTCCCGCGCGTACCGTCGAACCTCCGGAACCGAGGCACTTCAGCTTCGGCCGCGCCCTCGCCTGGACCTTCATGGTCATCGTGATCGTGCTGAGTCTGTTCCCCTTCTACTGGATGCTGCGCACCGCCCTGTCCAGCAACAACGCGCTCTACGCCGGCAGCGACAGCCTGCTGCCGGTGCAACCGTCGTGGGGCGGTTTCCAGCGCGTCTTCGGCCTGCAGACCGGCCAGGAGGCGATCGACGCCGGCGGCGCCGGCCAGCCGATCAACTTCTGGCGCTACCTGTTCAACTCGGTGGTGGTGTCCACCCTGGTCACCGCCGGGCAGGTGTTCTTCTCCGCGATGGCCGCCTACGCCTTCGCCCGCCTGGAGTGGAAGCACCGCGAGAAGTGGTTCGCGTTCTTCCTGGCCGGACTGATGATCCCGGCCATCTTCACGCTGCTGCCGAACTTCGTACTGATCAAGCAGTTGGGCCTGGTCGACACGCTGCTCGGCATCGCGCTGCCCAGCATGCTGATGACGCCGTTCGCGGTGTTCTTCCTGCGCCAGTTCTTCCTCGGCATCTCCAAGGAGGTCGAGGAAGCGGCGCTGATCGACGGGGCCTCGAAGGTACGGGTGTTCTTCCGCCTGATCCTGCCGATGTCCACCGCGCCGATCGCGACGCTGGGGATCCTCACCTACATCTCCACCTGGAACGAGTACTTCTGGGCCCTGATGGTCAGCTACACCGACAAGTCCCGGGTGCTCACCGTCGCGCTCGGCGTCTTCAAGTCGCAGACCCCGCAGACCGGGCCGGACTGGGCCGGGCTCATGGCGGCGACCCTGGTCGCGGCCCTGCCGATGCTGCTGCTGTTCATGGTCTTCGCCAAGCGCATCGTCAATTCCATCGGCTTCAGCGGCATCAAGTGAGGGGGACGCCGTGATCAAGCGAATCCGGACCGGGGCGGCCGCGCTGGCCCTCGGCCTGCTCACCGCCGCGTGCGGCAACACCGGCACCGGCACCATCGGTGTCATCGACTACTGGCTGTGGGACTCGGCCCAGCAACCCGGCTACCAGCAGTGCGCGGACGCCTTCCAGCAGCAGAACCCCGGCCTGAGCGTGCGGATCACCCAGAACGGCTGGGACACCTACTGGTCCAAGATCACCGCCGGCTTCATCGCCGACACCGCACCGGACGTGTTCACCGACCACCTGGCGAAGTTTGCCCAGTACGTCGACCTCGAGGTGCTGCGGCCACTCGACGACCTCGGACCGACCAGCGACATCCAGGACAGCGACTACCAGGAGGGCCTGGCCGCGCTGTGGAAGGGCCAGGACGGCAAGCGGTACGGCGTACCGAAGGATTGGGACACCGTCGCGATCTTCTATGACCGCGCCGCCATCAAGGATGCCGGGGTCAGCGAAGCTGACCTGCGGAACCTGACCTGGAATCCGGCCGACGGCGGCAGCTTCGAGAAGCTGGTCGCGCATCTGACGATCGACACCAACGGGGTACGCGGTGACGAGCCCGGCTTCGACAAGGAGAACGTCCGGGTCCACGGCTTCGCGTCGGAGGGCGGCGGAGGTGGCGGCTGGGGGCAGACCCAGTGGTCGGCGTTCACCGGCAGCACCGGCTGGCAGGTCACCGACAAGAACCCGTGGGGCACCCGGTTCAACCTCGACCAGCCGGCCTTCCAGGACACCCTGAGCTGGTACTTCGGGCTGGCCGAGAAGGGCTACATGCCAAGCTACGCCGAGATCGGCGGCAGCAACCCGATCGGTACGGACAAGCAGATCCAGTCCGGCATCGCCGCCATGGGCATCAGCGGATCCTGGATGATTTCCACGTTCGCCAAGCTCACCGACGAGACCGGCGCGAAGCTCGAGGTCGGCATCGCCCCGACCCCGATCGGGCCGAGCGGCAAGCGCGCGTCGATGTTCAACGGGCTCGCCGACTCCATCACCACGCTGTCCAAGCAGCCGGAGAACGCGGCGAAGTGGGTGAAGTTCATGTCCGGGGCCGAGTGCCAGAACATGATCGCCGACTCCGGTGTGGTGTTCCCGGCCCGGCCGGCGGCCACCGAGCGGGCCATCGCCTACAACAAGCAGGAGCGCGACCTCGACGTCACCCCCTTCACCGATCAGGTCAAGGAGAAGACGACGTTCCTGTTCCCGGTGACCACCAACGCCGCCGACATCACCGCCCTGCTGGTGCCCCGGCTCGACGCCGTCTACCTCGGCGAGGAGTCGGTCAGCTCGCTCACCGGCCTCAACGACAACCTCAACGCCCTGTTCGAGGTGGCGCAGTGACCGGTGAATTGCTGCACTGGCGCGGCGAGGGGGTGAGCCTGGCGCTGGACTGCACCGGTCCGCTGCTGCCGCGGGTGCTGCACTGGGGTGCCGACCTCGGCGAGGTCACCACCGCGGAGCTCGCCGCGCTGGCGCTGGCCGCGACGCCGCAACCGGTCTCCAACGCCATCGACACGCCGGTGCCGATCAGCGTGCTGCCGGAACAGTCGGTGGGCTGGGTCGGCACGCCGGGGCTGACCGGGCACCGGGACGGCGCCGCGTTCTCCACCGCGTTCACCGTCGAGCAGATCGAGCGGCACGGCCGGCGGCTCACGGTACGGGCCGACGACGAGGCGGCCGGCCTGTCGGTGGTGCTGGAACTGGAGATGACCGAGTCCGGGCTGGTGCGGCAGCGGGTCACGGTGACCAACGAGGGGGCGTCGGTGTTCCTGCTCGACGGTGTGCTGCCCACCCTGCCGGTTCCGACGTACGCCACGGAGATTCTCGACTTCACCGGACGGCACCTGCGCGAACGGATCCCGCAACGGCAGCCGTTCACGGTCGGCACCCGGCTGCGGGAGAACCGGCGCGGGCGGACCGGCGCGGACGCCTCGATCGTCCTGGCCGCCGGCACGACCGGGTTCGGCTTCGACTGCGGCGAGGTGTGGGGCGTCCATGTGGCCTGGAGCGGCAATCACCGTACGCTCGCCGAACGTACCTCCACCGGGGTGTCGCTCCTCGGCGGCGGCGAGTTGCTGCTGGCCGGCGAGGTCCGGCTGGCGCCCGCCGAGTCCTACCGGAGCCCGTGGCTGTACGGCTCGTACGGCGACGGCCTCGACGAGCTCTCCCACCGGTTCCACCGACACCTGCGCTCCCGGCCGCAGCATCCCCGCTCACCGCGCCCGGTCATCCTCAACACCTGGGAGGCGGTGTACTTCAACCACGACCTGACGAAGCTGACCGGGCTCGCCGACATCGCGGCGCGGGTCGGCGTCGAGCGGTTCGTGCTCGACGACGGATGGTTCCGGCACCGCCGGCACGAACGGGCCGGGCTCGGTGACTGGTACGTCGACGAGACGGTCTGGCCCAAAGGCCTGCACCCGCTCGTCGACCACGTCCGCGGGCTCGGGATGCAGTTCGGGCTCTGGGTCGAACCGGAGATGGTCAACCCGGACTCCGACCTGGCCCGGGCCCACCCCGAGTGGATCATGCAGACCGGCGCGCGGCTGCCACCGGAGGCCCGCTACCAGCAGGTCCTCGACCTGGGCCACGCCGGCGCGTACGCCTACCTGCTGGAACGCCTGGACGCGCTGCTGTCCGAGTACGACATCGGCTACCTGAAGTGGGACCACAACCGTGACCTCATCGACGCCGGGCACTCCCCCGGCGGCGCGGCCGGCGTCCACGTGCAGACCCTCCAGGTGTACCGGCTGCTGGACGAGCTCCGTACCCGG
Organism: Actinoplanes aureus; assembly: GCF_015704865.1. Lineage (GTDB taxonomy): Bacteria > Actinomycetota > Actinomycetes > Mycobacteriales > Micromonosporaceae > Actinoplanes > Actinoplanes aureus. Next base: position 171,862 of record NZ_JADQTO010000009.1, read on the forward strand.
CATCCGCACGTGGAGATCGAGTCCTGCTCCTCCGGCGGCTCCCGCGTCGATCTCGGCATCCTCGAGCGCACCGACCGGATCTGGACCAGCGACTGCAACGACGCCCTGGAGCGGCAGGCGATCCAGCGATGGACCGGCCTTCTGGTGCCACCGGAGATGATCGGCGCCCACGTCGGGCCGACCGTCTCGCACACCACCGGCCGGGTGCACACCATCGACTTCCGCGCCGGGACCGCACTGTTCGGCCACTTCGGCATCGAGTGGGACCTCACCCGGGCCGGCGAGGCCGAACGGGATCGCCTCGCCGCCTGGGTGCGGCTCTACAAACAGCTGCGCGGCCTGCTGCACAACGGCACCGTCGTCCGCTCCGACCACCCGGACCCATCGCTGTGGGTGCACGGGATCGTCGCCGCCGACCTCTCCCAGGCCGTGTACGCGATAGCGAGCACCGCCACCGCCGTGTGGTCGCCGCCCGGTCAGGTCCGCCTGCCCGGACTGAGCCCGGACGCCACCTACCGCCTGGCCCCGCTGCCCCCGGGCGACGAGTTGCACGCGCCGACGAAGCACGCCCTGCCGTGGTGGGACGCCGGCGTCGAACTCAGCGGCCGGACGCTCGCCGTCGCGGGAGTGCAGGCTCCCGTGCTGTTCCCGGAGCGCCTGGTCCTGCTGCACGCCACCCGGCGGTGAGCGCGCCACCGGAACTCGCACCGATCAGCTGCATCCACTGCGGGCGATGCGAGCGAAGTACGGGGTGGTGGCACCGGAGCCACCACCCCGTACCCGGAAAGGACGCACTTCGATGAGGCTCAACCGTTTCGCCGCCGTGGCGACCGCCGCCGTCGTCGCCTCCACCCTCGCGGCCGCGCCGGCCGCTGCACACGGCAAGCCGCTCAAGACCAGGTCGCTCGCCGCGGTGCTGACCGCGGACAAGAGTGGCTTCGACCGCAACGGCCACGACTTCGACATCCTGACCGCCGCGGTCGGTGCCGTGCTGAAGGCCAAGCCGTCCAGCCCGGTCGGCGTGCTGGCCGACGGGAAGACGCGGGTCACCGCCTTCATCCCGAACGACCTGGCCTTCCGCCGGCTGGTCGCCGACATCAAGCACACCAAGCGGCTGCCGGGCGAGAAGAAGGCGTTCACCGCGGTGGCCGGGCTGGGCATCGACACCGTCGAGTCGGTCCTGCTGTACCACGTCGTACCGGGCGCCACGATCAACCGGAAGGCGGCGCTCAAGGCCGACGGCGCGCGCCTGAAGACGGCCGCCGGCTCGACCGTCAAGGTCAACGTGTACGGGCGTCACTGGAAGCGGGTCGCGCTGATCGACGCGGACCGCAGTGACCGCAACCCGCGAGTGATCAGGTTCGACATCAACAAGGGCAACCGGCAGATCGCGCACGGCATCGACCGGGTGCTGCGCCCGATCAATCTGCCCTGACCCGCGGCCCGGCAGCCGGCCGGGCGCGTAGTCTCGCCTGCGGCGAAGGGAGTCCGCGGGGATGCGTATCGAGCAGCTGGAGTATCTGACGGCTGTGATACGCCACGGGTCCCTTCGCCGCGCCGGTGAGCACCTGCACCTCTCCCAGTCCGCGCTGAGCGAGGCCATCAGCGGCCTCGAGCGCGAGCTCGGCGTACCCCTGCTGGAGCGGCACCGATCCGGCGCGCGCGTCAGCCGGGAAGGCCGGGATCTGCTGCCGCTGATGGCCGAGATCCTGGCCGGGGTCGCGCAGCTGAAGGCCGCGGCCCAGGACCATGCCCGGACGAACCGGGCCATCCGCGTCGGCACGGTCAACGCCGGCACGTCGGCGCTGCTGGTGCCGGCGGTACGCGAATTCAGCGCCGGCCACCCCAGCACCACCGTCGACGTGGCCACCATGCTCCAGGCCGACATCCAGGAGAGCCTGCTCGAAGGGCGCCTGGACGTCGGCCTGGTGAACGCGTTTCCCGGTGACGACATCCCGGCGACGCTGAGCCAGACGGTGTTGCTGCACGGCGTCCCGGCGGTGTGCTGCCGCACGGACGACCCGCTTACCGCTCTGGACCGGGTACGCGTGGACGACCTGCGGGCCCGCCCGTTCGTGGCGATGCGCCCCGGCTATCTGATGCACCGGCTCGCCCAGCGGCTGTTCGGGGAGTCCCCGCCGCCGGAGACGTTCTCGACCGACGGCGCCGAGATGGGCAAGGTGCTGGTCGCCATGGGTATGGGCCCGACCATCCTGCCGGACTACAGCATCGTGGGCGATCCGCTCGAGCAGGCCGGTGTCATCACCGCGCGCCCGCTCGCCGAGGAGGTGCCGCCGGTCATGATGCTGCTGCTGCGGCGCCGGTTCGATCGGGTGCCGCCGGCGGTCGCCGGCTTCGAGGAGACGATCATCCGGCTCGCCGCCTCCTGACCTGTGTGAACGGATCCACCGATCGGGTGTTCGGCACGTCCGTGCGCCCCGCACTTGCCTAACCCACAAAATCTAGTGAGTCTATAGGCATTGCATCGAATGCTCGATCGGAAGGACACCCATGTCCCTCAAGTTCCACTGGTTCCTCCCGACGAACGGCGGCGACGGCCGGCAGGTGGTGGGCGGCGGGCACGGCCTGGCCGCCGGCAACTCCGGCCGCCCCGCCGACGTGGCCTACCTGACCCAGGTGGCCCGCGCCGCCGAGGACAACGGTTTCGATGCCGCGCTGACCCCGACCGGCGCCTGGTGCGAGGACGCCTGGCTCAGCACCGCGATGCTCAGCCAGACCTCCACCCGCCTGAAATTCCTGGTCGCCTTCCGCCCCGGCGTGGTCTCGCCGTACCTGGCCGCGCAGATGGCCGGCACCTTCCAAAACCTGTCCGGCGGCCGGCTGCTGCTCAACGTGGTGACCGGCGGCGAGAGCCACGAGCAGCGGATGTACGGCGACTACCTGGACAAGGACGCCCGCTACCGCCGGTGCGACGAGTTCCTGGAGATCGTGCGGCGGCTGTGGGCCGGCGAGACCGTCGACTTCCACGGCGAACACCTCTCGGTGGACGCCGCCGCGCTGGGCCAGATCCCCGACCCGATCCCGGACATCTACTTCGGCGGCTCGTCACCGGCCGCCGGAGTCGTCGCGGCCAGACATGCCGACGTCTACCTGACCTGGGGCGAACCGCCGGCGGCGGTGGCCGAGAAGATCGCCTGGATCCGGAAACTGGCCGCCGAGCAGGGCCGCGGACCGGACCACCGGCCGATCCGGTTCGGCATCCGCATGCACACGATCACCCGGGACACCGCCGAGGAGGCCTGGGCCGAGGCGAACCGCCTGCTCGCCGGGATCGACCCGGAGACCGTCGCCAAGGTGCAGCAGGGTCTGAGGCTCAGCGAGTCCGAGGGGCAGAAGCGGATGCTGGCCCTGCACGGCGGCAAGACCGACGACCTGGAGATCTACCCGAACGTGTGGGCCGGGGTCGGGCTGGTCCGCGGCGGTGCCGGCACCGCGCTGGTCGGCAGCCACGAGCAGGTCGCCGACCGGATCGCCGAGTACGCGGCGCTCGGCATCGAGGAGTTCGTGCTGTCGGCGTACCCGCATCTGGAGGGCGCGTACTGGTTCGGTGAGGGAGTGCTGCCGGTCCTCGCCGAGCGCGGCCTGTGGAAGGACGAGCGGCCCCGGCGGCACCGCAACAGCGCCGTGCCGTTCGCCGCCGCCGGCCGGACCCGGCCGTGAGCACCTTCACCACCAACCAGGATCTCGACCCGGTACGGCTGCGCCAGGCGTTCGGGGTCTTCCCCAGCGGCGTGGTGGCCGTCGCGGCCGCCGTCGACGGCGACCTGGTGGGTCTGGCCGCCAGCTCGTTCACGTCGGTGAGCCTCGATCCGCCGCTGGTCTCGGTCTCCATCGCGCGTACCTCCAAGACCTGGCCGGACCTGCGCCGCGCCAACCACCTCGGGGTCACCGTGCTCGCCGCGCACCACGGCGAGATCTGCCGGCGGCTCGCCGGCCCGGTCGAGCACCGCTTCGACGGCATCGCGGCGTCGGTGGCCGAGACCGGGGCCGTCACCGTCGACGACGGCCTGGCTCGCTTCGACTGCTCGATCTACCGCGAGGTCGAGGCCGGCGACCACCTCATCGTCTTGCTGCGGCTGCACGCCGTGGACCACCGGGCGGACCAGGCCGGCGGTCCGCTGGTCTTCCACCGATCCGGCTTCGGCCGCCTCTCCCCGTACAGCTGAAAGGAATTCCCATGCCCACTTCCCGCCGCCGGCTTCTGACCGGCACGCTCGCCGCCGCCTTCCTCGCCGGCTGCGGCGAGGAGGGCGCCGGCACCAGCGCGGCGCCCGGCAAGCTGCGCATCGGCTACCAGCGTTTCGGCGGGCTGAGCCTGTCCAAGGCGCGCGGCGACGCGCCCGGCGCGGAGTGGTCGCTGTTCGAGAGCGGCCCGGCGCTGACCGAGGCGCTCAAGGCCGGCGCCATCGACATCGGCCAGGTGGGCGAGGCGCCGCCCATCTTCGCCGCCGCCGGCAAGATCGATTTCAAGATCATCGGTACGAGCGAGCCCGTCCCGCAGGGCGAGGCGGTCCTGGTCAAGTCCGCCAAGGGTTTCAAGTCCTTCGCCGACCTCAAGGGCAAGACCGTCGCGCTCAACAAGGGCTCCAACGTCAACTGGCTGCTGGTCAAGCTCCTGGAGCAGTCCGGCCTGGCCATCGACGACATCAACGTCAAATACCTCAAGCCGGCCGAGGGCCGCCCCGCCTTCGACAACGACCAGGTCGACGCGTGGATCATCTGGGATCCGTACTTCGCGCTCGCCGAGCAGCCCGGCGTGCAGATCCTGGCCGACGCGACGAACCTGGCGAACAACCGCGAGTACATCCTCGCGGCACCCGACGCGGTCACCGGCAAGGCCGACCTGATCAGCGAGTTCCTCGGCAGGTACCGCGCCACCACCGACTGGGGCATCGCCAACGCCGACGAGCGGGCGAAGATCCTCGCGCCCGAGCTGAAGATCGACGAGCCCACCACCAAGCGCGCGCTCGCCCGCAGCGCCAAGCCGCTCGCCCCGGTCACCGCGGACGTCGGCGCCGAGCTGCAGACCATCGCCGACGGGTTCACCAAACTCGGGCTGATCCCGGTCGAGGTCGACATGAAAGCCCGCATCGACGAGCAGTTCAACGAGGCGTTCCTGTGACCAGCACGACCGGGACCGCGCCCGCGGTCACCACCACGACACCCGCGCCGGCACCGGCCCGGGTCCGCCGGCCACGCCGCTGGTATCGGCTGGTCAGCCCGATCGCCCTGGTCGTGCTCTGGGAGGCGGGCTCCCGTACCGGGGTGCTGCCCGACGACAAGGTGCCCGCACCGAGCGTCGTCGTACGGACCGGCTGGCGGCTGGCCACCGAGGGTGCGCTGACCGACCACCTGGTCGCCTCGCTGACCCGGGCCGCGGTCGGGCTGCTGATCGGCGGAGTCCTCGCGGTGGCCCTGGGCGCCGCCGCCGCGCTGCTGCGCCTGGGCGACAACGTCATCGACCCGCCGGTGCAGATGGCCCGGATGCTGCCCCACCTCGGCCTGGTCCCGCTGCTGATCATCTGGGTGGGCATCGGCGAGGAGCTCAAGATCTCGCTGGTCGCGCTGGGCAGCTTCTTCCCGCTCTACTTCAACACGTACGCCGGGATCCGCGACATCGACCAGCGGCTCGTGGAAGCGGCCAAGACGTGCGGGCTGGGCCAGTGGCAGCGGCTGCGCCACGTCGTGCTGCCGGGCGCTCTGCCGTCACTCTTCCTCGGCCTGCGCCTGGCGATCGGCGCGGCCTGGCTGAGCCTGGTCGTCGGTGAACAGGTCAACGCGCAGACCGGCATCGGCTTCCTGATGATGGAGGCCCGTGAGTTCGCCCAGACCGACGTCGTGGTCTTCGGCCTGCTCGTCTACGCGCTGCTCGGCCTGCTCTCGGACGTACTGATCCGCACGGCGGAACGGAGGACACTCGCGTGGCGACGCGGTCTGCAAGCAACCTGACGGTCCGGGTCACCGGGCTGCGCCGCGCCTTCGGCGGCACGGTCGTGCTCGACGGCGCCGACCTGACGGTCGGGCGCGGCGAAGTCGTAGCCCTGCTCGGCGGCAGCGGATCCGGCAAAAGTACGCTGCTGCGCGCACTCGCCGGCCTCGACCCCGACGCGACCGGCGACATCGAGGTGCCGGAGCACTTCGGCGTGGTCTTCCAGGAGCACCGGCTGCTCCCCTGGAAGCGGGTCGCCGACAACGTGGCGCTCGGCCTGACCGGAGCCGACACCCGCGGCCGGGCCCTAGCCGCGCTCGCCGAGGTAGGCCTCGGTGATCGGGGCGACTCCTGGCCGGCCGAGCTCTCCGGCGGCCAGGCCCAGCGTGTCGCCGTCGCCCGCGCGCTGGTCCGCGAACCGGAACTGCTGCTGCTCGACGAGCCGTTCGGCGCGCTCGACGCGCTGACCCGGCTGCGGATGCAGCAGCTGCTCGAACGCCTGCGCCAGCGGCACGGTTTCGCCGCCCTGCTGGTAACCCACGACGTCGACGAGGCGCTGCTGCTCGCCGACCGGGCGCTCGTCCTGGACGGCGGGCGGATCGCCGAGGAGATCGCCGTTTCGCTGCCACGGCCGCGGCACCAGGACGACCCGGGCTTCGGCGGGCTGCGCCGCCACCTCCTCGACCGGCTCGGCGTCCCCGCGGCGGGCTGACGGTCAGCTTGCCGTTCAGCCTCCGGCTCCAACCGCGGCTTCGCCGCGGAGCAGTCGGCTGCGTCGTCAAGGGCGACTACGGTGAGTGCCGGCGATCGAGCCGGTGCGAGCCAAGACCGCGCGTTGTCTGCGGATGCGGACACCGTTCCAGGGCCTGCGGTCGCGCTGCTGGGCATTCGGGCTACCGTGCCAAGGTGAAGTCTGGCGAACCTTCGGTGGGGCGGACGCTCGACGACTCGAAGCGTCGGCGAGCACGGGATCTCATCCACCGCCTGCGAGCCCCAAGACTGCCAGATGAAGCGAGCGGCGAACTTTTCGACGAACTTGAGAAGCTGCTGCTGTACCCCGGAGTCGCCGATCTTCTCTTTTGGCGGGCCCCTGAACTGAGCGTCGACGATGTCATCGACGAGGCGCTGCGATATCGGCCTTTCGTCGGCTAGGACTCACATCGTCAGGTCAACTGCTGGTCCGCCGAGCGCTCGGACAGCGGATCCGGACGTGGCGGGCGGTCATCCGGTCAGCGCCCCCTCCAACTGGTCCAATCCCAGCGAGCCGAGTTCCAACGCTCGGCGGTGGAATGCTCGCCGGTCGCCGCGAAAGGATGAGCGGCCTGTTAGCCACACCCGCTCACCGACCTTGTAGGTCAGGGCCTGGCCGGGCCTGCCCAGATAGCGCGCCAGCTCCATGGCCGCATACGGCCCTTGATGACAGCGGTCGTGCAGCAGTTGCAATGCGGCATCCGGCGTCCACGATGCGCCGCTGGCGGACGGCACCGGCAGCCGCAGGTGCAGGCCGATGTCGAGCACGACCCGCGCGGCCCGTAGCAGCTGCGAGAACAGGTAGCCCAGTCGTGCGCCCGGCTGCTGGTAGAGGCCGAGTTCGTCCATGAACCGTTCGGCGTACAGGGCCCAGCCCTCTTGACAGCCGGAAAGTCCGCCGAGCAGGTTCAGCCGCTGCCCAAGGCCGCCCTGGCAGGCCTCGTAGCCGATCTGGAGGTGGTGGCCGGGAACGCCCTCGTGGTACGCGGTGCTGTGGGCCCACCAGGTGGGGAAGTTTTCCTGGCCCTCGGGCAGGAGCCACCAAACCCGGCCGGGCCGCGTTAAGTCCTGCGATGGCCCGATGTAGGCGATGCCGCCCGACACGGTCAGCCGGGACTCGATGCGTCGCAGCGGCTCGGGGATGTCGAAATGCACGCCGCGCAGCTGCTGGGTGGTGGTTTCCAGCAGCTCCTGAAGCCACGCACCGAACGCGGCCCGGCTGTGCAGGGTGCCTGGTGCGTCGGGGCTGTCGAGCCGGTCGATCGCCTCGGGCACGGTCCCGCCCAGGAGCTTCGCCTCCGCGACCAATTCCTTCTCGATCGCGCTGAACTCGTCCCAGCCCCAGTCGTAGAGCTCGCGCAGATCCGGCTCGATCCCGAGGAAGGTCCGCACCCAAAGCGCGTACCGCTGCGGCCCGAAAGCCTCCTCGCTGCGCGCCTGCGGTGCCAGGTCCGCGGTCAGCATCGCGGCCAATCTCCGGTACGCCTCCTGCGCGCCCTGTGCTGCTGCCTGCAACGCAGTTCGCTGTGGCCCGTCGCCGTAGCGTTCCACCAGGGCGATGTCGTCGTCGACCCAGTTACGGCAGCGCCGCGTCACGAGGTCCACTTGGCGCCGCGTCGGCAGATGACCGCGCGCGGCGGCGAGCATGAGGCTGCGGGCGTACCCGGCCAGGGTCGCGGGGATCGCAGCCTGGCGCGCGGCGACATGTGCCCAGCCATCCTCGTAAGTTGCGTCCTCGGCGTCGCGGGCGGGCACCGCGGCCTGGACGCACTGGCGGATGAGCTGGAGCGGGCCGGTGGCCGCCGCATGCAGTTCGCGCAGGTCCTCCCCGGCATCGTGGAAAACGATGCGGGCGCGCAGCCGTTCGGCGAGATGGCCGTGCAGCGGGCTCGTCGGGGGCAGAGTCTCGAGCTCGCGCAGGGCGCTGGCGGCGAGATCGGCGCGGGCCTGGTGGCCGTCCGGACTGTAGTCGGTAAGCCCGTCGACCTCCTGCTCGCCGGCCTCGACCACTGCCGTGCAAGGGTCGAGGCGGGCCACGTCGCGCAGGAGCCGGCTCGCGAAGTCCTCGATCACGCAGGCGATGCTAATGCCCGGTCCTGCTTGCAGGCGATGACTTGCCTCTATGTGGTTCGAAGCAGCAGCTGACAACCTCCGCTCATCGGCTCCTTGTCAGGGCCAGCCCGCCGGGACGGCTACTACGGTGCGTGATGGCTCGTCAACGGCCGGCGCGCACCATCGGCGGCATAGGAGTGTGAAGACCGCGTAAGACATAGTAGTGCACCGTGACTTGCCTATTATCGATCCCTGATGACCGTGAATAGGACTGGAGCGTACAGAGGATGCGACCTTCACAGTGAGGGTTGCCTATTGACGAGGTCAGCGCAACGTACACGGATGACCTCTTCCAGGTCCTTCATGTTCTTGTCGGTGTGATAGCGAAGCGGGATCGCCGCTCTTACCTCTTGGGCCTCGGCAAGGACAGCGCCGATGCCAGCCTGTAGAGGCAAGTCCAGTAGAGTTCTAGAGGTGGACTGACAGGCTTCTTCTAGATGACCTGCTCGCAGTAAGCAAACTGCTCGGTCGAGGTAGACGTGACCTCGATCGACCAAATCAGAGGCGGAATAGAGGCGTAACGCCCGGCTCTGCGCCTGCAGCGCATCCCGGGTCATACCGGCACGGGCCAATACGTTTCCCTCGTAGAACCGTAGCTTCTGCTCACCAAAACCAAACACGCCGGCATTCGACGTGTCCGGCAGAATTTCAAATACCCTGGCTGCATGTTGAATCGCAACCGTGGCCTCCCGTTCGCGCCCTAACCGTGCTAGTGCGCGGGCCTGCACTGCGGGTGCCATGGCGGCCGCCACGCACTTGATATTTCCGGCTAGGTGCCGCGCCGACTGTGCGAGGGCCGCTGCGTCGGCGGGGCTGGCGTAATACAGGGACACGAGGGCTTCGCGCGTGCGGAGCCAAGCGCGTAATGCCCGATCGCCCACATCCTCTGCGGCCAATTGGCCTGTGTGGAACCACCTATTCGCCTGTCCAGGTTCCCCAAGATCAACGCACAAGACGCCAATCAGTCCGGCCAGCTGCGCTGCCACGGAAGTCAGGCGCCGCCTAACCTCCAAGCCTTGTCGCTGGTCGAGAAGTTGTTGCAAATCGTCAAAGTCAAGAACGGCATCGCCAATTAACTGACCCGCCGAACGTACACGGTAGGAGCTTCCGTGCTGTGTCGCCCTCTGCTCCCACCAGTCGACGGTGGAGTCGCCGACATTGCGTCGCTCCAACGTCTCGGCCATGAGCTGCCGGGTTCGGTCAAGTGCGTTGAGCGCAGGCGCGCTGAGCCCAAAGCCAGCGGCGGATAGCAGGCCTCGTATGGCCTCTCGGCGTTCCATTCGGCTCCGATTCTCAGCATTCGCGTCATTGGCATCTTGGTTCAGGAATGCCGCTTCCGTCGACGTCGGCACGTCTTCATTGCTGGCGTAATCAACGCCGTATCCAAGTAGATCTGGTCGGGCATGATAAAGCTGGCACAAGAGGTCAAGATACTGAAACGAGGGACGCTCGTCACCGTTTTCCCAGCGAGAGATCCTGTCGTGCGTCAACCGTGGGGCTGTCTTACCATGTGCCACTGCTAGTTCCTTGATACGTGTGGCGACCTCGTTGAGCGTCCATCCATGCGCTAGGCGGTATGCACGCAGTCGACTGACTCGACAGCGACTCTGCAGCTCCTGAACAGTGACAGCAACCGCCCAGCTACCGCGTCGTGACATCTCGATGATCGCCTTTATGGCAACTCTGTCGCTGGCTGGACCCGACATGGCGCTCCCTGTGCGAGGTTTGCAGCGCCTACGGTACGTCGGGTCCCGTGTTACGTGAAGGAGCGGCGGCAAAATGTGCGCCGCCCGCACATCAACGACTTCAACGGAGTGCGCGGCGCACATGTGCGTTCGACGCACATACCAGCATGGCTCGTCGGGCCCGCACCCTTCTCCTTAGCCACCTTCTGGGATTGGACAGGGAGGTTCCACTCAATGGACCATCAGACACCCACTGATCTATTGCCGTCTGGCCCCAACGACATCAGCATTGATGTTGTGGCGTCATTGGCGATGAACGGATGGACGGCCATTGTCTCTTTGGCAGTCATTCTAGTTATTGCCCTTGCGCTCTTCTCCGTCAGGCCTGCACCGAGCCGACGGCTCAGGGAGTTGGTGAGGGAATGGAAATCCGGCGCTGGGGGCCAAGATCGTGACGGTGACAGATAGTGAAACCGCTAACTTGAGCCTGTTTGGCCAGAACCCCTTACGGTATGCGGTCTTGGAGACCCCATGGTTTCCTTGACTGATCAACATACTCACATCGGCAAAGTCGGATGCTGATGCGCCACCAAGAGCTCGCCGCCCGCGGGCGGCGAGCTCGACCCCGTCGACCCGAAGGTCTGCTATGAAACCGGCTCCTACGACGGGCCGGACGCCGGCGACGTCCTGGTCGCAGCGGCGCAATGATGTGGGTTCCGACCGCCCTACGCCGAGCCGCTGGATTCCGCGCTCTTCGCGGTCGCGTTCTTAGACATGAATCCGGGCCGCCTGCTGAAGGCGATCCGACCGGTCATGACCCTGATGCGAGACGACGGAGCAGGGTGACTTGGATATCGCCGTCCAGGAGGTCGCCCGATCGCGCGAGGAAGCTTTGCAGGTGCGGCGTCTTCAGGTTGGCGGCGTGCTCCTCGGGGCTGCGCCACACCTCGTAGAAGTGGAACGATCCGTGATCGTCCACGACGCGGTGCAGGTCGTAGGCGATGCAGCCCGGCTCAAGCAGGGTGGGTGGGACAAGCGCGGTCAGGGCTTCCCGGAGCGCCGTTTCCTGTCCTGGCTTGGCGCTCAGCTGGGCGATGACGGTCAGATTCTCTGGCATCGGTGTGGTGCTCCCGGTTCGGTGCCCGGTCTTGAGCGCCGGGCCGGCGAGTACCGACGCTAGGCAGGACTGGTCCTGGCGTACAGTCCACTCGCGTGCCCGCTGACCGGACCAATCGCGCCACCGCCCTGCTCATCGAGCTGCCCGAGGACACCCGGCCGATGCATGAGCGGCTCACCAGCGCGATCAGGACCGCGATCGCACGGGGCCGTCTCACGCCTGGTCATCTGCTTCCGTCCAGCCGTACCCTCGCAGCCGAACTCGGCTGTTCCCGCTGGGTGGTCAACGAGGCATACGTTCAGTTGGCCGCCGAGGGCCACTTGGAGACCCGGCAGGGCTCCGGCACCCGGATCGCCGCCTACACCACCGCTCGTACCGAACCGTCCCGGGCCGAATTCGCCGACCCCGAACCGCCCACGTCACATGTCGATCTACGGCCTGGCGCCCCCGACGTCAACGGCTTCCCCGCCGCGGCCTGGCTGCGTTCCCTGCACCACGTCCTGACCGACCCAGCCTGGTCACCGCCGGTCTTCCCGCCGCCTGCCGGAGCACCCCGCCTCCGGCAGACCGTCGCCGCCTATCTGCGCCGCGCCCGAGGCATCCTCGTGGACAGCGACGACGTGATCATCACCTGCGGCACTTCCCACGGCATAGCCGCAGTCGCCCGAACCCTGACCCCGGTCGCACTCGGGGTCGCGGTCGAAGACCCCGGCTGGGCCCGCCTGCGAGAGGTAGCCGCCGCGGCCGGACTACGAATCGAACCGGTCACCGTGGACGCCAAGGGCATCGACGTCGCGGCGGTTCGCCGCGCTGACGTAGCGGCAGCAATCTGTGCCCCCGCCCACCAGTTCCCCACCGGCGCCCTCCTGTCTCCGGAACGCCGCCGAGCCCTGCTGACCTGGGCGACCGAAGCTTCGGCAATCATCGTCGAAGACGACTACGACGCCGAGTTCCGCTACGACGGCCGCCCTGTCGGCGCGCTGGCCGGCCTCAGCCGCGACCATGTGGTCTACCTGGGCTCCGCCAGCAAGACGCTGCACCCCGGCCTGCGACTCGGCTGGCTGGTGCCGCCACCCGCTCGGCGTCGCGCACTGCTCGCCGCCGTGGAGGCGGCCGGCGCCGGCCCCAGCATCCTGGACCAGCTGACCTTCGCTCACTTCATGGAGACCGGCGCCTACGACCGCCACCTACGACAGACCCGAAAGACCTACCGACTTCGCCGCAATGCCCTGGTCACCGCTCTGCAACGGCACAACGTGACCAGACGGCTCGGCGCGCCCCAGGGCATAGCCGCCGGCCTGCACCTGACCCTGCCGCTGCCACCGAAGTCCGACGAACACGCCGTGGTCGCCCGGCTCGCCGACCTGGGCGTAACAGCGATCCCGTTGTCCCGCTACACGATCCGTCCTCAGCCACCGGCGCTCGTCCTTGGCTACGGCCGCCTGGCCCCACCTCGAGCCGAGTGGGTCGCCATGCAGATAGCCAAGGCTCTCCATGCCCACAGCCCGTCCTCGTCAGATCTTTCTTGGCATGGCAGCACTTGAGGCCCCAACAACGGCAGCGCACGCAATCACCACCAAACTCGCCCCGGCTCGCCGCAATCATCACGCAAGCAGACCTGCGTCGAGTGCTCTCGCCATCACAGGAACGGATGCCACTCCCGGACCCGCTTGGCGAACACTCTCATCGGCTGCCAAAGGCGGATGCCGGCGGTGACCAGCAATGGGAACGGTACGTGACGTTCGCGTCAGTGGGCGGCACGCGGACAGCGGCGGTAGTGCTCGCCTGACCTTGGTAAGGCGGGCGATCCCTCGGCCGTACAGGCTTTGAGTCGTTATCCTCCAGCGGTGCCCAACGAAGATCCGCCGCTCGCCGACTGGCGGCTCGAGGAGTTGCGTCGACTGGGTGACGTTGAGCGGCGCCTGAGCCTTGAGCTTGCAGATACGCGAGAAGCCATCGTGCAGATGATCGGCCAGGTGTTACCGCAACACGCCAAACCCACCCAGATCGAGCAAGTCGTACAGGCCAGCGGCTACTCCCGATGGATGATCGAACGGCTCAGAGACGGCAAGATGTGGTAGCGCTATGCGTACGATCCGAGAACTGGTGCGCACTGGAGACATTAAGAGCGTCAGCATCCGTGATGACGATCCGCGACAAGGACGCCTCGGGACCGCCGAGGAGCGCTCGCCTTCAACTCTTGACGCGCCACCGCAATATCATGCCGCACCAGCCCACGCTTGCCCGCTGCGGCGGGAGCGTGACGATTAGCGCGCACGGCCAGCGGCAGATCGTGCATGCACGTGGTTGTTCGTTGCGGGCCGGCGAGTGCAATAGTTCCCGTAGATGCTGCCTGTACTGCGTTGTGCTCGATCGGCTACGGTGCCTGTGATGTTTGACAAGGTTGATCAAGATGCGGTCGCCTGGGCACAGACAGTCCTGGTCAAGAGTCGAGCGTCAACCGCCGAAATGGTGCAGTCGTACCGGACTCTGGCGGCATGGAAGCCAAAGGCCTATGGGCTGAGGCTCGCCAGGCAGCTGTTTGAGTACAGCTGGACTGTTCGTACGAACCGGCTTCGTTTACTCGAAGAAGCGGTGGCGGCAGGACGCCTGTCTCCGCTCATCTCCACCCATGATGTCCGCAGCTTCGTGACCGTGCTCGACAGCTACCAATTCGCGCTGTATGAGGCGAGGCGACGGGACGAGGCTTTTGATGTGTGCGCGGAGTTGGGCCAACTGGCTCGGCGGGCGGATGACGGTAGCCTGCCTGGACTCGCGGTGTGGGCGCGTTGTCTGGCTGAAGCCGGCCAGCATGCTGCGGCTGTCGATATCTGCGCAGAGCTCATGGTTCCGGAGCACCCACCTGACGGCACCACCTGGAGCGGCCAGCTGTGGGACATCATTCGTTCGTCGCTCAGGCGGATGCGGCCGGACGATCCGACCATGCCCACGCGGTCCTCGCTGACGCGATCGAGATCGACCGGGAGGTCATCGACCGCGGTGAGGGGCAGGAACGAGTGCTGCTTCATCTGCTGGTGTATCAGGCGTGGATGCTGCGCGCCGACGGTTGTGAGTAGGCAGCAGCCGTCGTAGATCGGGACGCCCTTGCGGTGCTCGCCAGCATCGTGCGGGAAGGCGGCGAGCGCAAGGTGTGGAGTTGCTACCAATCGTCCATGTGGAGCACGCTGCTGGCCGCATCGAGCGTCACGAGCGAGCGGGACGCCGACAGCCCGCTGCCGCCATTCGGCTGGAACATCACTAATTGGTCACCCGATCTGCGGGAAACGTACAGCGCTCGAACCGCTGCCATCGCCGAGTCGGCCGCCGCGCTAACCAGCCAGTCGGAACTCGCATTGATCCGTCGCCAATTGGCGGTACGAACTGCGGTACGCGACGAGTGGCGCAGCGGCACCCGGTGGGCCCAGCGATGCGCATCCGTGTTCGACGACAGCGTTGTTGCTGCCCGCGAATGTCACGACAGCGGCGACCCTGCTGGCGCGGCATTGCTGGCTCAGGCGCTGACCGACCGAGCGGGCCTCGCCGCCGCCGACGGCCGCTTCGAAGCCGCCCTTGGTGACCTGACCGAAGCACTGCGAACGGGCACCGAACAACCGTCCGCCCACCGGAAGCAACCCGCGAACCGAAGGGGCTATCTCTTGACCTAAGCCAACCTTCCGGCCTCAACGCGACTGCCAGATAGGGATCACCAAACCGCTCGAACAAGGCGAGATCACACGCACGCACATCGGCAAAGTCGTGCGCCAGCCAGAAGCGAATGCGCTACCGAGCGTGACGTTGTGCCGGGATGCGCGCGCCGGTCCCGCACCGGCAAAAAGCATATTATTCAGCGGGTTGGGACATTTGGAGGTGCCGCGTACCACCGGGCCGAGATGACTGTTACGCGATATCCATCGGCGGCCTTCAGCGGGATAACGCGACATCCCGAGGTCAGGGCAATGTGACGACCTGCGCCGCGTACGAAAGGCCGGCACCGAAGCCCACGAGCAGCGCGGGACCCGTCGTGTCGGGCAGGGCTGCCATTGCCTGGGGAATGGAGGCCGCGCCGGTGTTGCCATTGGTGATGATGTCGGTGGCCACCCGGACGTGCGGGCCGAGCCCCAGGGCCTTGGCCGCAACCGAGGTGATGCGCAGATTAGCCTGGTGAGGAATGAAAGCCGCAAGGTCGGAGGCGGAAATGCCCGCCGCGTCGAGCGCGCGCCTGGCAACGTCGGGAACGACGGAGGTCGCCCAGCGGAAGACCTCAGGGCCCACCATCCGCAGGATGCCCGCCTCGTCGTACCGCAGCACCTCGCTGCGGGAGCCGTCGGCGCCCCACACCACCGGGCCGATCTCGCACGTCTCCGCCGGACCGACGACCACCGCGCCCGCGCCGTCGCCGAAGAGGAACGCCGTGCCGCGGTCACGCTCGTCGATGATGTCGGTCATGCGCTCGGCGCCGACCAGGACCACATAGCCGGCCGCGCCACTGCGCACGAGTGCGTCGGCGGTCGCCAGTGCGTACGGGAAGCCCGCGCACGCCGCCCCCAGATCCATCGCGGCAGCCGCGGTGGCGCCCAGCGCGTCGGCCACCAGGGGTGCTGCGGTTGTCGCGCGACCACGGTGGGACATCGTCGCCACCAGGACGGCCGAGACGTCGCGCGGATCGATGCCGGCGCCGGCAAGGGCCTTGGAGCCGGCCGCCGCGGCCATCGTGACCAGGTCCTCGTCGGGTGCGGCGCGCCGGCGCGACTCGATGCCGCAGCGGCGGCGGATCCACTCGTCGCTCGAGTCGATCAGCGCGGCGATCGTCTCGTTGCCCACCTCAGTCCGTGGGCGGTAGGAGGCGACGCTCAGGATGCGCGACCCGACGTGACCGGTGCGCTGCGGCGATGGGTTGACCATGAACAGGATCTAAGCATGCCCGACTGGGTGCACTCTGAATGCTTTGTTCCTCGCCGGTAACCAAGCGTTCGAGCAAGCGCCTGGGAGTGGTACACGGCTGCAAACGAGGACGCTCAGGAGGGGCGGCCGTTGGTGGGACGATCGAGGCGGTTAGCGGCTACGACGTCATCCGGACGACGACCTTGCCCGCCTTGGCGCGTCCTTGCTCGACGTGGGCCAGGGCTTCGCGGGTCGACGCGAAGTCGAAGGCCCGGTCCACGACCGGGCGGATCGTCCCGGCGTCGAGCAGAGTGGTGAGCTGGCGGAGCTGGTCGCCGCTGGCCCTCATGAACAGGAACGAGTACCGGACGCGGTGGCGGCGGGCGCGTTGCCGGACCCGGAAACTCAACGCGGCGATCGCCAGCCGGATGAGCGGGTTGGCACCGGCCTGCCTGGCGAAGGCAGGGTCGGGCGGTCCGGCGATGCTGATGACGATGCCGCCCGGCTTGAGCACCTGCAAAGACTTGTCGAGGGTGTCGCCGCCGACGGTGTCGAGCACGACGTCGTAGTCACGCAGGACCGTCTCGAACGCCTGCTTCGTGTAGTCGACGACGACGTCCGCGCCCAGGCCCTTCACCAGGTCGGTCTTCGCGCTGCTCGCGGTCGTGGTGACGTGAGCGCCGAGGTGTTTGGCCAGCTGGATGGCGATGGTGCCGACACCGCCGGCCCCGGCGTGGATGAGGACCTTCTGGCCCGGCCGCAGGTTCGCCCGTTCGACCAGAGCCTGCCAGGCGGTCAAACCGACCAGGGGGATGGAGGCTGCCTCTTCCATCGTGAGGGTGACCGGTTTGGCGGCCACGTCGTCCTGGTGCATCGCGATGAACTCGGCGAACGCGCCGATCCGGTTCTGGTCCGGGCGCGCGTAGACGTCGTCGCCGACGGCGAACCGGGTGACGCGGGAGCCGACGGCGGCGACGGTGCCGGCCAGGTCGTTACCGAGGACGAACGGCGCCCGGTACGGCAGGATCGCCTTGAGGTCCCCGGACCGGATCTTGAGGTCGAGTGGGTTGACGCTCGCCGCGTGGATCCGGACCAGGACGTCGTCGTCGCCCACGGTCGGGTCCGGCATCTCGCGGGCCTGCACAGTGTCGGCGTCGCCGTAGCGTTCGACCACAAATGCCTTCATCGTCGTCTCCTTCTCGGTCTCTGCCCGTCTCGTCGGCGCGCAGATCACTGATCGATCGGCCGTGCCCGGCGGCACCTTGTTGTATCGGCGACCGCCGGGTCGACCTGAGTACAAGAAAGTAAACCTAGCGGGTAGGATGTGCCTATGGCCCCGATCACCGACCTGCGCCTCGACCGGGACACCACCAACTGCTCGATCGCCCGAACCCTCGAAGTCGTGGGCGAGAAGTGGACCCTGCTGGTCCTGCGGGAGATCTGGTACGGCGTGTCCCGCTTCAGCGACCTGCACAAGATGCTGGGATGCCCCCGCAACCTGCTCGCCGAGCGCCTACGCAAGCTCGTCGAACACGGCATCCTCGCCACCGAGACCTACCAGGAGGACGGCGCCCGCAGCCGATCCCGATACGTCGTCACCGCCAAAGGCAACGACCTGGCCCCCGCCGTACTAGGACTGCTGCAATGGGGTGACAAGTACCGCGCCGACCCGGCCGGGCCGGCGGTCATCAACCACCACCGCGATTGCGGCGCCCCACTCACCGTCCAAGTCCGCTGCGCGCGCGATCACCACGTTCCGGCAGCCGAGGTCGAAGTCGGCCCAGGACCGGGCTTCCGGACGAAAGCAGCCCCCGAACGCGCAACCTGATCGCCCACGTCTTCAACCGCACAACCCGCGCTCGTGATCGCTCCTGCCGGGTTGGTTTACCCGGCCACGGCGAGCGCGAGGTGCCCCGCTTGTGCACAATGAGCCGCACGAGGGTGGAAGCAGCCAAGGACTAATCCATCGGTTCCGCACGCACTCAATTCGGCAGTTCAGCCCGTCGGTTCGCCGGCTCAGCGCCCATGGTCAGCTGTCTCGGCCAGGCGCTTGATGTGTGCCGCGCGCTCTACCAAGAGGCGCCTCAGGTGCGGAGCGAGCAGCATCCGGGTAGCCACCGCACCCAACGGCCCCAAAGGTGCGCGGATCGTCATGCGATCAATCATCCGGGTCCGTATGTCCCCGAGGTCCTCGAAGTAGTGCTCGTGACGCAATGCGCGGAAGGGACCGCGCGTTTGTTCGTCAACGAAGTGATACGGACGGTTGTAGGCGGTGATCCGGCTGGTCATGTTCCAGCGCCGGCCGAAATGCCGAGCGCCGAATGTCACTTCGTCGCCGAGCCCAAGCTGGCGGCGGCCAGTGGTTGTCGTTGCGGTCTCCCGGCTCTTGGCCAAGGACTCGGCGTGAACGTCTATGTCCAGTTCCAGGTCGAAGACCGTCGCCGCAGCGGCGTTGATTACGGATACGACTTCGATCAGGGCTGACACGCTGCCAGCCTAATATCAGTACGCCCAGTCCTTGAGGCCGTTGCAACGCACTCTTCTCGGCAGTTGAGGACGCCGATGACCTGCACTATCCCGCTATTGCTCCCGAAACGGCTGTTCGCTGTTCAAGGGCGCACGGGACATGAGCCAGGGCCCGGGGCCCCGCTCAGTCGGCCCTGTCGATCGGAGGCGTTTCGAGGGCGGGCTCCTCGGCCAGCTCGCGCTCTCGGAGCGGATCGTATCTTGGAGACGTAAAGAGGCTTCGATTTCATGGATTCCGCCGATGGGGTCATCGGTGATCTGGCTGCGCTCGAGTAAGCGGGCGGCGCCGGGTCCAGTCTTCTTCGTCCTGCTGACGGCGATGTCGGTGCTTCCGGTGAACATCTATCTGCCGGCAATGCCCGAAATCGCTGACACGTACGGGGCGCGCTTCGCCCTGGTCAACCTCTCGATCGCTGGATATGCCGTTGCCACGGCGTTCACGGAGGTGGTCGCCGGCGCCGTGTCCGATCGTTACGGACGCCGGCCGGTGGTCATGATGTCGGTCTCGATCTTTGTTGTCGCGTCTGTTGGGTGCGCTCTGGCCCCGACCGTGGAGTTCTTCCTGGTGTGCCGCATGTTCCAGGCGGCGATCGCCGCGTGTTTCTCCGTGGCGATGGTCGCTATCAGGGAGACGTCGAGCGGGCGCGACGCGGTCAGGAGGATCGGCTTCGCGGGCATGGGTTGGGCGCTTGCTCCCACGTTCGGGCCCACCCTTGGCGGGGTCGTGAATGAGTTCTTCGGGTGGCGGGCAATCTTCATCGTGCTCGCCGTCCTGGGCGTAGTCGTTCTCGGTCTGTCGATGCGGCGGTTCAGCGAGACGGCGCACCGCTCTGGCGATCCGGAGGGAGGCCTCTTTGTCTCGTACCGGCGGATAACGGGCTCGCCCAGGTTCTGGGCGTACACCCTGTGCATGGCTTGCTCGACGGGGACGCTTTACGTCTTCCTGGGCGGAGTACCCATCGTCATGAGCGATCGCCTCGGCGGCTCGAGTGCTGCGCTGGGTCTTGCTATGGCGGTGGCGCCCGGCGGTTTCGTGCTGGGCAGCTACCTCACGGGCATCGTTGCCTCCCGACTTTTCAGGAGCCGCGCACTCGTCGCGGCGCGCCTGCTGACCTGCGCAGGCCTGTCGGTCGGTCTCCTACTTGCGACGCTGCGCGACCTTGGCCCCGTCGTGTTCTTCGTCGTCTGCGCATTCGTCGGAATCGGAAACGGCCTGACTACCCCCGTCGTGAACCTGGGGGTGATGTCCGAGCATCCGAGCCTGGCCGGAACCGCGACGGGCCTGTCCGCCGCGACGGCGATCGGGGGCGGCGCTCTGCTTTCCTTCGTCGCGGGTGTCGCCCTTGGCGCCTCGGGCTCACCCAGGATGCTGCTGACCCTGTTGCTGGCCTCGGCGTCGCTCGCTCTGGTGGCGGCGTTGTGGGCGGCCACGACCGACAGGGCCGACATGAGCGGCAGCGGACCATAGACCCGCGCGACCAGCACCTCGCCAGCGCGTGCACCGAAACCACGCCGAGCTGGTTGAACGGCAGGCTCAGCCTCGCAGCAGGGCGTTGAGCCGGGCGGCCTGGCGGGTCAGATGGTTGCGTTCCGGGAGGCTCGGCGCCGACCGGGCGGCCTCGGCGTAGAGCCGTGCCGCGGTCACCGGGTCACCGTCGCGCTCGTGCAGGTACGCCGCCACCGCGGCGTACCTGGGCAGGCCGGGGTCGAGCTCGTCCAGGGCGGCCAGGCCGGCCCGCGGACCGTCCGCCTCGCCGACCGCGACCGCCCGGTTCAGACGGACCACCGGGCTGCCGGTGAGGCGCACCAGTTCGTCGTACCACTCGACGATCTGCACCCAGTCGGTCTCCTCGGCCGCCTGGGCGTCGGCGTGCAGCGCGGCGATGGCGGCCTGGGCCTGGAACTCGCCCAGCCGGTCGCGGGCCAGGGCGGCCTGGAGCACGTCGACGCCCTCGGCGATCAGGCGGGTGTCCCAGAGGCCGCGGTCCTGCTCGGCGAGCGGCACGAGACTCCCGTCCGGGCGGGTCCGGGCCGCGCGCCGTGCGTGGTGCAGCAGCATGAGCGCGAGCAGGCCCGCCACCTCCTCGTCCCTGGTCATGGCCGCCAGCTGGCGAGTGAGCCGGATCGCCTCGCCGGCGAGGTCGACGTCGCCGGAGTAGCCCTCGTTGAAGACCAGGTAGAGCACGCGCAGCACGGTGCCGACGTCACCGAGCTGGTCGAGCCGGACCCCGGTGACCGTCCGCTTGGCCCGGCTGATCCGCTGGGCCATGGTCGCCTCCGGCACGAGGTAGGCCCGCGCGATCTGCCGGGTGGTCAGACCACCGACCGCGCGCAGCGTCAGCGCCACGGCCGAGGCCGGCGTCAGGGACGGGTGCGCGCACAGGAAGTACAGCCGGAGCGTGTCGTCCACCGTCTCACACGGACCCGGCACCGGCTCGGCCTCGACGAGCTCCTCACGGCGCCGACGGGAGCTCTCGGCGCGGGTCGCGTCGAGGAATTTGCGCCAGGCCACCGCGACCAGCCAGCCCTTGGCGTCCCGTGGCTGGTCGTCCGGCCACACCCGTACCGCCTCGACCAGGGCGTCCTGCACGGCATCCTCGGCCGCCGCGAAGTCAGCTCCGCGACGGACGAGGATCCCGATCACCGTGGGGGTGAGAGACCTCAGCAGGGCCTCATCCACTGAACGTCACTCCGTGATGGTCGACGGCTCGGTCAGGAACGGGCGCAGCTCGAGCCACTCGTGGATCGGCTTGCCACCGGCGCCCGGTGCCGCGGACAGCTCGCCGGCCACCTCGAGCGCCCGCTCGTAGCTGTCCACGTCGATCACCATCCAGCCGGCGATCAGGTCCTTGGTCTCCGCGAACGGCCCGTCGGTGACCGGCGGGCGGCCCTCACCGTCGGAGCGGACGAAGGTTCCGTCCGGAGCGAGCGCCTGACCCTCGATGAACTCGCCGGTGCTCTCCAACCGGGCGGCCCAGTCCCGCATGTACTGCACGTGGGCGGTGACCTCGTCCGGCGTCCACTTCTCCATCGGCACGTCGTTGACCGCCGCCGGGGCGCCGCGGTAGTGCTTGAGCAGCAGGTACTTGGCCATCATGTTCTCCTCAGTGCGGTACGGCGCTCGATCTCGCCGTGTTCGCATCGGGGACGGAGCCGTGCCCGGGTTCTCGACATCGGTCGAGAACTTTCTTGCGGCTATTTTGTCAGCACGCGGAACTCGTTGCCCTCCGGGTCGATCAGCTCCACGTGGCCGGCCTCGGTGCTGGTCAGCGTCGCGCCCAGCGAGATCAGCCGATCGATCTCGCCGGCCGGAACCAGATCGAGGAACAGCCGGTTCCGCCCGGTCTTGGCCCGGTCGGGCGGCCCACCCCAGGTGATCTTCATACCGCCGTGCGGCGACTGGATCGCGGTCTCCTGGTCCTGGTCCCAGACCAGCGGCCACCCGAGCGCGGCACTCCAGAAATACCCGACCTCCGGCGAGCCGTCGCAGGACAGCGCCCCGACGAACCCGCAGCCGGCCAGGAACTTGTTGCCCGCTTCGATGACGCAGAACTCGTTGCCCTCCGGGTCGGCGAGCACCACGTGCTCCTCCTCCGGAAGCTGCCCGACGTCGATGTGCCGGGCGCCGGCGTCGAGTGCCCGCGCGACGGTCCGCTGCTGCTCCTCCGGCGAAGGGCTGGTCAGGTCGAAGTGCATCCGATTCGGCCCGGTCTTCGGCTCGTCGACCGGCAGGAACCGGAGTCTGATCACGGCGTCGTCGCCGGGCAGCAGCGCGACGCCACCGGGCTCGTCGGCCGTGTCCCGGCCCAGGACGGCGGCCCAGAACCGCGCGAGGGCCAGCGGTTCAGCGGCGCCGAAGCAGATCGCATCGAGTCGAGACGTCATCGCCCGGACGCTAGGCGAAACCGCGCTCCTCCGCATCCGAGTTGTCAACGGCAGAGGCCGGAACTCGTCCTCCTCGGACCGATCCCCGCTCGCCCCTCCCTGGCACGACGGAACCACCGGCCGGCGAGGTTGCCTCAGGTAGCGCTCGGTGCCGGCCGCTGCTTTCCGGCCACGCTTCTGCGGGGTACGCGTGACCGGCCGTCCCGCCGAAGCCGGCGCCGTCCCCGCTCTCCCAGCGCGAGCCCGCTGCCGGGCGCGGCCCCAGCGCGGCCGCCGGGAAACAGATCGTGGATGCGCTAGGCCGGAAGCGGGTTCTCGATGATGTGGCGCAGCCGGTGGGCGGGCACTCCGGCGGTGGTGAGCAGGGCGGCGATCGCCACCCGGGGATGGTCGAGAAAGACGGCGACCTGGTGGTCGTCGCCCAGGCGGCAGGCGGCGGCCAGTGTGCCGAGATTGATCGGATCGATCTCACGTACGTCGCCGAGGTCCAGGACCAGGCGAAGCGGGCGGGTGTGGCGGATGGCCTGGACCAGAGCGCGCCGAAGCTCGACCGCGTCGTCGGCGTCGAGGCTGCCGTGTGGCTGGATGACTAGGGTGCCGTCGGGATCGTTGCCGATGTCGACCGTGGTGGCGGTCATCGCGTTACCTTCCGTTACCCGATGTTTCTCCAGGCGGTCAATCTAAGGTCCGCAGTGGATGCCCGTCGAGGTCCGGGCACGAAAGTTCACCTGATCACGACAAGATCACGGCCGGTGACGAGCGAGAAGGAGGCCACGATGGCGCAGGCACGGGAGTGGGACTATCGCGGGGTGCGCGGAAAGCTGACGGCGCGCACGTGGAGCGGGCCGGGGACGGCGACGCACGTCGTGGTCGTCGCGCACGGCTATGGCGAGCACGTCGGCCGCTACGAGCGCGTCGCGGACGCGCTGGTCGGCAACGGTGCCGTGGTCTACGCCGTCGATCACGTGGGGCACGGCCGGAGCGAGGGTGAGCGGGTCCTCGTCGAGGACTTCGAGGACCTGGTGGCCGACCTGCACACGCTGCGGGAGACGGCCGAGCGGGAGCAGCCGGGCCTGCCGGTCGTGCTGCTCGGCCACTCGATGGGCGGCCTGATCGCGGCCCGCTACGCCCAGCAGCACCGCGAAGGGCTGGCCGCGCTGGTGCTGTCCAGCCCGGTGGTGGGCCGCTGGGACGCGGTGGCGCAACTGCTCGCCCTCGACGAGATCCCGGACGTGCCGCTGGACGTCACCACGCTGTCGCGGGATCCGCGGGTCGGCGAGGTCTACGCGGCTGATCCGCTGGTGTGGCACGGGCCGTTCAAACGGGCGACTTTGGAGGCGATGCAGCGCGCGCTGGCGGACATCGCCGCCGGGCCGGACCTCGGGGACCTTCCGATGCTGTGGATCCACGGTGCGGAGGATCAGCTCGTGCCGATCGGTGGCAGCCGGGCCGGGATCGAGCATCTGCGCGGCCCGGACTTCGTGGAACGGGTCTACCCCGAGGCCCGGCACGAGCTGTTCAACGAGCTCAACGCGGACGAGGTGATCGCCGAGGTGACCGCGTTCATCCGCCGGCAGCTGTGATGCTCCGTGCTGCTCAGATGTTCGCCGGATAGCCGGGACCGATCGGGATGCCGAGCAGGAACCAGGCCACGAAGAACAACAACCAGGTCACCAGCACGACCGCGGTGTACGGGATCATCAGCGCCACGATCGTGCCCAGGCCGGCGCTCTTCTTGTACCGCTGAGCGACGATCACGATGAACGGCAGGTACACCATCAGCGGGGTGATGACGTTCATCGGTGAGTCGCCGAGCCGGTACGCGGCGAGCAGCGTCTGCGGGGCGACGCCGAGCCGGATGAACAGCGGGATGAAGACCGGGGCGAAGATCGCCCACTTCGGCAGCAGCCCGGGCACGATGATGTCCAGCAGCGCGATCACCAGGATGAACCCGACCAGCAGCCAGACCGTGCCGATGTCAGCGGCCTCCAGCAGATCCGCCATCGCGACCGAGGCGACGGTCGGCATCTCCGAGTAGTTGAAGTAGGCGATGAACTGGCTGATCAGGAACAGCATGAACAGCAGCCCGGCCAGCGACGCCCAGGTCTTCGTGATCGCGTTGATGATCGAGGTGCTCGTGGTGATCGTCTTTGCGCCACGTCCGTACCCGATGCCGGCGGCCAGGAAGATGAACGTGATGATGACGATCAGGCTGTCCATGAGCGGCGCGTCGTTGATCAGCGAACCGGTCTCCGGATTGCGCAGCGGCGCACCCGGCGGAATCGCCAGGAGCAGCACGATCGCCAGCACGATCAGCACGGCGATGCCGGCACCGCGCATGCCGCGCTTCTCGACGTCGTGATCGACGTGCGGCTCGGTGGCGGTGCCGGCGCCCGCCGGGTCGGCGAAGCCCTCACCGGGCAGGGCCGCGTCCTCCTCGCGGTAGGCGCCGAGACGGCGTTCGATCATCCGGGACGAGACGAGCGTGATGACGAGGCTGACGAAGATGGTGGAGGCGATGTTGAACCACAGGTTCGCCGTGATCCCGATGGACGAGTCGGGCTGGGCGAGGGCGATCGCCTCGTTGGTCACCTCGGTGAGAATGCCGTCGCTCGGGGTGATCAGGATGTTGACGGCGAAACCCGCGCTGACCCCGGCGTACGCGGCGGCGAGCCCGGCGAGGGGATGTTTACCGACACTGTGGAAGGCCGCCGCGGCCAGGGGTATGAGGATCAGATAACCGGCATCCGAGGCCACGCTCGAGAGCATGCCGACGAACACGATGATGAAGGTCAGGATCCGGACCGGGGCGATGCGAACCATGCCGCGGATCAGGGCGCCCATGAGGCCTGACTCCTCGGCGACGCCGACACCGAGCATGGCGACGAGGATGACGGCCACGACGCTGAAGCTGGAGAAGTTGCTGACGAACGACGTGAACATGAAGCGGACACCGTCGATCGAGATCAGGCTCTTGATCTCGGTGGTCTCCTGCTGGATGACCAGGTCCTCTTCGGCGTAGTCGTCGGGTACGGCCGTGAGGTCCGGCACCTGCGTGCCCGCCTCGTACTCCTCGGTGACCGCCGGGCCGGTGACCGGCTCCGCCACGTCGTAGGTGACGCTGACGTCGAACAGGGCGAGCACCCAGGACAGCACGATCACGAGCAGGCACAGGCTCAGGAAGATGATCGCCGGGTGCGGCACCTTGTTGCCGAGCCGCTCGATGCGGTCGAGCCAGCCGCTCTTCGGCGGTTTCAGCTGCCTGGTGTCACCGGAGCGCGACTCGGACACGCCGGCTCACCTGCCCGATGCCGGGAAGTGGGTGGCGAGCTCGATGAGCAGTGGTGTGCCGAAGCCGGTGGCGCCCTTGTTGCGCCAGGTGCGGGGCGCGTCCGCCTGAGCCGTACCGGCGATGTCGATGTGTGCCCACGGGGTGTCACCGACGAACTCGGCGAGGAACAGCGCGGCGGTGATGGAGCCGGCGTTGGGGCCGCCCATGTTGGTGAGGTCGGCGACGTCGGAGTCGAGCTGGTTGCGGTAGCGGGTGGCGAGCGGCAGCTCCCAGACCGGTTCGTCGGTGGCATCGCCGGCCGCCCTGACCTCGCCGATCAGAGCCGCGTCGTTGCCCATCACGCCGGCGATCTCGGTGCCGAGCGTACGCAGGCACTGGCCGGTCAGCGTGGCGATGTCGACGATCGCGTCGACCCGGTCCTCGGTGGCCAGGACGAGCGCGTCGGCCATCACGAGCCGGCCTTCGGCGTCGGTGTTGAGCACCTCGACGCGTTTGCCGCCCCGCATGGTGAGCACGTCACCGAGCCGGGTGGCCGAACCGGAGGGCATGTTGTCGGTGCACATCAGCCAGCCGGTCACCGCGGTCCGGCAGCCGAGGTCACGCAGGGCCGACATGGCCGCCAGGATGACGCCCGCGCCGGTCATGTCGTTCTTCATGGTCGCGTGGGTCGCGTCGGCGCCCTTGAGCGCGATGCCGCCGGAGTCGTACATCACGCCCTTGCCCACCAGACCCAGATGGCCCGGCGGGTCGGTGTCGGGCCGATAGCTGATCTTCACCATGGCCGGCGGTTCGACGCTGCCGGCGTTGACCCCCAGCAGCCCGCCGCAGCCCAGCTCGATCAGTGCGGCCTTGTCGAAGACCTCGACGGTGAGGCCGGCGCGGTCGGCGAGCTCCTCGGCGACCTGGGCCATGCGGGTGGCGGTCAGGTATCCCGCCGGGCAGTTCGCCAGGTCCCGGCCGAGTGCCGTCGCCGCTGCGATGACCCGGCCGCGCTCGGCGCCGCTCTCCACCGGCGCGAGGTCACCGTCACCGCAGACCAGGTACAGCGCGTCGAGACCCGTACCGGTGTCGTGCTGGGCGACGCTGAAGTAGTACCTGGCCAGGACCGCACCCTGGACCAGCGCCTCGCTCGCCGTCGTCCGGTCGACATCGGCCAGGCCGGCCAGGTGCAGGGCGAGCCGGGTACGGCCGGGCACGGCACGTGCGAAGGTGGCCGCCGCGTCGCGCAGTGCGGTCGCTCCGGCGTGCGGTACGCCGTACCCCACCGCGACCTTGACCACGTCACCACCCGGCACCAGCAGGCACTGCCCCGCCTTGCCCTCGAAGCCGCAGGCGATGAGGGCGGCCCGGTCGATGCCGAGTTCGGCCGGAACCGGCCCATCGGGAGCGACGAAGTAGCCGATCGCGTCGGCCATGCCGTCTTTCAGCTCGGTCGCCGCGGCTATGGACAGGTTGGACATTCGTCGAATCGAAGGGGTCACGTCGACGTCCGTGCGCGCAGCCACCATGAAGGCCTCCTACCCGTGTTCGTCCCGTGGCGGACGTTACGGCGGCACGACCGGTGGCGCCTCGTCCGCCGCGGATGATCCGGGCGGGGCTATCCCGGCGCGAACGGCCACACGAGCGGGATGACCACCACGGCGACCACCAGCCACAACGCCATCACCGGCAGGCCCAGCTTCCAGTAGTCACCGAAGCGGTAGCCGCCGGGACCCATGACCATCATGTTGGCGGGAGTGGCGATCGGCGTCAGGAACGAGGCGGCCCCGGCCACCGCGATGAGCATGAGCACCGGTTGCGGTGACACCCCGGTCTCCACGGCGGCGCTCACCGCGATGGGCGCCACGATCAGCACGGTGGCCGTGTTGCTGACCACCTGCCCGAGCGCGGCCGTCAGCCCGAACAGCGCGATCAGCAGCAGGTACGGTCGCCCGGCGCCGACCGCGTCGATCAGCACGCCGGCGACCAGATCCGCCGCACCGGTCGCCATGATGGCCGTCGACAGCGGGATCAGCCCACCGATCAGCACCACGGTCTGCCAGGAGATCGACCGGTACGCCTGCTGAGGGGTGAGCACCCGCAGCACGACCATGGCCGTCGCCGCCAGCAGGGCGGCCACGGCGGCCGGAACGAGGCCCGAGGCCATCAGCACGATCATGCCGGCCAGCACCGCGATGGCCCGCCCGGCGCGCGGGCCCATGGGTACGGCCTGGCGGCGCACGAGTTCCGGCGAGTCGACGACCAGGACGTCCCGGTCCTCGGTCAGCGCCTCGATGGCCGGCCAGGTGCCGTGCACCAGAATGCTGTCGCCCTCGGCGAGGACGGTCGGGCGCGGCCCGCGGTCCCGGCCGTACCGGCGCACGGCGAGGATCACCAGGTCCGCGCCGCGTTTCATCCCGGGGAACATCGTCTCGCCGACCAGCTCGGAGCGGGGCGCCACCACGACTTCGACGACGCCGAGCTCGCGGGTCAGCAGCGTACCGTCGGCGACGTCCAGCACCGGGCGCATGCTGACGGCCAGCACCTGGTCCACGACCAGCCGGCTGACCTGCTCGGACGGGCCGGCGACGACGAGGACGTCATCGACGTTAAGCCGGGCCGGGCCGGCGTGCTGCACCCCGATCACGGTCAGACCCGGGTACGCGGTGAAGTCCGTGTTCTGCGGCTCCTGTCCGATCAGCGGGGAGCCCTCCCGGACGCGGAGCCGGTAGAAACCGTTGGTCAGTCCGTAGTGGTCGGCCAGGGTCTGTGCGTGCCGGCCCAGGTCGGGGGCGGCCTCGCGGGATGTCCGGCGCGGCAGCACGTAGGGACCGAGCCACAGGGAGAGCAGGACCGTGCCGGCCAGCAGGGGTACGCCCACGATCGCGAACTCGAAGTACCCGTAGCCGTCCGCGCCGGCGTCCCGTGCGGCGTCGGAGACGATGACGTTGACCGGGCTGCCGGTGAGCGCGAGCAGTGAACCGGCGTGTGCCGCGAACGCCATGGGCAGCAGCATCTGCGACGGCGGGATCGAGGCCCGGACGGCGAGCACGACCACCATCGACAGGAAGGCGGCCACCGCCCCGTTCGGGGTGACCAGAGCGGTGAGCACGCCGCACAGGATCATCACCACGGTCAGCAGCCCGGCCCGCCCGGTGCCGGCCCGCCGGGTGATGGCCTGTCCGGCCCACGCCGTCACGCCGGTGGCCTCGATCCCGTCGCTGACCACGAACAGCGACGCGATGAAGATGACGACCGGATCGCCGAAGCCGGCCAGCGCGGCGTCGGCGTCGAGCAGCCCGGTGAAGTACAGCGAGAGCGCGGCGGCGATGGCCACGACACCGACCGGCAGGCGGTTCCAGATGAAGACGACGATGACAACACCGAGGATCACCAGGCTGATCGCGGCGTCACTCACGACATCCACTTTCGGCCCGCGCCGGTCACCGGGAATCCTCCGCCCGGGATGATTCAGGCGATGCGGCGTACCCGGTTGATGGTCAGCCCGTTCTCGTCGAGCAGCCCGTCCATGATCCCGGTGAAGTGCACGAGGTGCGGCGTCGCGAGGTGGGCGTCGAGGTGCTCCGGTGACTCCCAGTTCTCGTAGAAGATGAACGTGTCCGGGTCCTCGATGCCCTGGTGCAGGTCGTAGTTGACGTAGCCGGCCTCCTTGCTGGTCGGCTCGACGAGGGCCTCGAGCGCCGCCCGGAGTTCGTCCCGCTTACCGGGAGCGGCCCGCATGTACGCGATCACCGTCAGCAGGTCGCGACGGTCGTCGGTCGGTGTGGTCATAGAGGGAACGCTATGCCGAACCTGTGACCCACGCCACTCGCGCAGGCGGCGCGACGGACTGGTGTTTCCCGGCGGCCGCGATGCGGCCGGGACGGACAGCCCGGCTCGCGCCGGGGGGGCGGGCACGGGTCGGCTTCGGCAAGACGCCGGTCACCCGTACCGATGAAGCAGCGCGACCGGCAAGCAAACCTCGACCACGAAGTCTGTATAGATTGTGGTCATGGAGGAGCCCCGCCGACAGGTCGCCGCCGCGATGGCCGAGGCGGCCCGGGCCTGGCTGGACATGCTGACCGCCGATCAGCGTGCGGTCGCGGTGGGCTCCGGGCCGTCGGACGAGGCCGCCGACGGCGAACGCCGGCGCTGGTTCTACACGCCGACCGACCATGGTGGCCTGACCGTCCATCAGCAGCGGCCCGCGCAGCAGCGCGCGGCGATGCGGCTGGTGGCCTCCGGCCTGTCCCGGCCCGGCTTCGTCACGGTGGCCACCACCATGGGGCTGGAGAACATCCTCGATCACACCGAGGGGTTCGTGACCCGGTTCGACCGGGAACGTGGCCGCGATCCCGGCCTGTACTACCTGCGGGTCTTCGGTGATCCGGGCGGCGGCACCTGGGGCTGGCGGTTCGGCGGGCATCACGTCTCGCTGAACAACCTGGTCGTGGACGGCGAGCTGGTGGCCACCACGCCGTGTTTCATGGGCGCCGATCCGGCCAGTTCCGAGCTGCTCGGGGGTGCGGTGAACCGGCCGCTCGCCCGGGTCGAGGATCTGGCCCGGGAGCTCGTCCGGTCGCTGGATCCCGGCCTCGCGCGCCGCGCGATCCTCTCCGCCAAGGCGCCGTCCGACCTGGTGACCGCGAATCGGACCACGATCGCCGAGGGCGATCAGGTCATCCCGCTCGCCGGGATCTGGCGCGACGAGCGCTTCACCGACCCGGGCGAGCAGGCGAAGCTTCAGGCGCTGAGCGACCGGATCGACGAGGCCGCCGGCTACGGGCCCGCCGACCATCGGACGCTGGAGTACACCGCGCGACCGAAAGGGATCCCCGGCGCGGATCTCGCGGCCGAGCAGCGTGAACTGCTGCGGCTGCTGCTCGGGACCTACTTCGGGCGGGTGCCGGAGGCGGTGTCACCGATGGCGGCGTACGACGACGCCGCCCTCGACGCCGTGCACGTCGCCTGGGCCGGCTCGACCGAGCCGGGTGCACCGCACTACTACCGTGTCCAGGGGCCGCGCCTGCTGATCGAGTGGGACAACACCCAGCGTGGTGCCAACCACGCTCACTCGGTCTGGCGCGACCCCGGCAACGACTTCGGACTGGACGTGCTCAGCGCACACCGCCGGCAGCACCACTGACCGGGTCGTCAGGCGGCGGCGCCGAGCGCGCCGGTGCCGGGACGAAGAAGTCGCTCTTCTTCGGCTGCTCGGCGTCGGAGTACCGCCCGCGCTGGTGCGGGATCTTCACCAGGCGTGGGATGTGCTTCGCGCAGTGGATGTAGGCCTCCTGCACGCGAGCGATGATCCAGACCCGGGCGCGCCGTCCCGGTGGTGCGTCCGGCTGCTCGTCCGGATCCTCGACGATTTCCGCGGTGCCGTTCACGTGCAGCCCGATGACCTGGTTGAAGTCGATGAAGAGCAGCCCGATCTGGGCGTTCTCGGTGATGTTGCCGAGGCTGGCCATGACGCCGTTGCCCCGGTATTCCGGCCAGCTGAGGTGCTCGGTGTCGAGTACGCGGACGAACCCGGGTGGCCCGGCCCGGAAGGTGCTGTCGCAGGCGCCGCTCGCGTCGGCCGTGGCGAGGAACATCATCTCCTGCCGTCCGATGAAGCCGCGCATCCTGTCGTTGAGGTGGTCGAGGGTCTGCCGCGCCGCGAAGGCATCGGCTCGCTCCCGGGTTCCGAGTCTGTCCTGGAGTAGTCGCTCACCATCGTTCATGCTCGCCCCTCTGCCGCTGGATCCTCCTCCCCCGCTGCGGCACAGTCTCAGGGTGTAGTCGTCTGATTGCACACAGTTGCAACTTGCATTGATCGTGCTCCATTGTGGCTGCTCAGGGCCACTTTTTCGGGCATCCGCGCAGCCTCGGCCACTCGCGCCGAATCGGCATTTTGCCCGGACACCGCCGAAACCACCGAGCCGACATCACCCCATCGAGTGAAAGCGACACCGTGCTCCGACTGTTTCGGCGGTGACGGCGCGGATCAGCGGTGCATCGCCGCCGGGGTGACGGCGGTGACCGCCCGCAGGATGTCGTCGACCCGCTCCTTCGCGTCGCCGAAGAGCATGGCGCAGTTCTCCCGGAAGAACAGCGGGTTCTGCACGCCGGCGTACCCGGAGGCCATCGACCGCTTGAAGACGATCACCTGGTCCGCCTCCCAGACGGTGAGCACCGGCATACCGGCGATCGGGCTGGTCGGGTCATCGGTGGCCGCCGGGTTGACGGTGTCGTTGGCGCCGATCACCAGGACGACCGAGGTGCCGGAGAAGTCGTCGTTGATCTCGTCCATCTCCAGGACGATGTCGTACGGCACGCGAGCCTCGGCAAGCAGCACGTTCATGTGGCCGGGCAGGCGGCCGGCCACCGGGTGGATGCCGAAGCGCACCCGCACGCCGCGCTCACGCAGCACCCGGGTCAGCTCGGCGACACCGTGCTGGGCCTGAGCGACGGCCATGCCGTAGCCGGGGGTGATGACGACCGAGTCGGCGGTGGTGAGCAACTCCGCGACGCCTTCGGCGTTGATCTCCCGGTGTTCGCCGTAGTCCTTGGCGTCGGCCGGACCGGCCTCGATACCGAAGCCACCGGCGATGACCGACAGGAAGGACCGGTTCATCGCCTTGCACATGATGTACGACAGGTAGGCACCGGACGAGCCGACGAGCGCACCGGTGACGATGAGCAGGTCGTTCTCGAGCAGGAAGCCGGCGGCCGCGGCGGCCCAGCCGGAGTAGCTGTTCAGCATGGACACCACGACCGGCATGTCGCCGCCGCCGATCGAGGCGACCAGGTGCCAGCCGAGCAGCAGCGCGATGACGGTCACGACGATCAGCAGCCACAGCCGCGGGGTGATCACGAACCAGGCGGTGAGCACGGCGAACGCGGCGAGTGCGCCGACGTTCAGGGCGTTCTTGCCGGGCAGCATGAGCGGGCTGGACTTGATCCGGGCGGACAGCTTGAGGAACGCCACGATCGAGCCGGTGAAGGTGACCGCGCCGATGAAGACGCCGATCACCACCTCGGCACTGTGGATGCCGAGCATGTCCTGAGCGTTCAGCAGGGCCGCCTCGGCGCCGTCCGGGTGGGCCTCGACGTGCAGGTAGCCGTTCCAGCCGACCAGCACGGCGGCGAGACCGACGAAGCTGTGCAGCAGGGCGATCAGTTCCGGCATGCCGGTCATCTCGACCCGGCCGGCTCGGTGCAGGCCGATCGCGGCGCCGATCAGCGTGGCCGCCGCGAGCAGGATCAGCCCGGTGGTGCTGATGTCGCCGGCGATCGCCAGGGCGACGGTGGCGGCGAGCGCCACGGCCATGCCGGCGATGCCGAAGCTGTTGCCGGCCCTAGCGGTCTCGTGCTTGGACAGGCCGGCCAGCGCCAGGATGAAGAGCAGGGCGGCGACGATGTACGCCGCCTGGGCCGCGGTTTCGACGGTCATCAGATCAGCTCCTGGAGAACATGGCGAGCATGCGGCGGGTCACCGCGAAGCCACCGAAGATGTTGATGCTGGCCAGCAGGATCGCGACGAACGAGAGCACGGTCACCGCGGTGTCGCCGTGTCCGAGCTGCAGCAGGGCGCCGACGACGATGATCCCGGAGATCGCGTTGGTGACCGACATGAGCGGCGTGTGCAGGGCGTGGTGCACGTGCCCGATGACGTAGTAGCCGATGACGATCGCCAGGGCGAAGACGGTCAGGTGGGGGCGCAGCGCGGCCGGCGCCAGCGCGGTGAGCAGGAACAGTACGGCGGCGCCGGCTCCGACCAGCACGTGCCCGCGCGTCTTGGACGGCGGTGCGGCCGCCACCTTGACCGGGGCCTTCTCGACGACGGCCGGCGCCGCGGAGACCGCGACCGGCGGCGGCGGCCAGGTCAACTCGCCGTCGCGGACCACGGTGATCCCGCGCTGGACGACGTCGTCGAAGTCGAGGACCAGCTGCCCGTCCTTCTCCGGGGTCATCAGCTTCATGAGATTCACCAGGTTGGTGCCGTACAGCTGGGAGGCCTGGGCGGGCAGGCGGCCGGGCAGGTCGGTGTAGCCGATGATGGTGACGCCGTTCGCGGTGACCACCACCTCGCCCGCGACGGTGCCCTCGACGTTGCCGCCGTTGGCCGCGGCCATGTCGACGATCACGCTGCCCGGTTTCATGCTGGCCACCATCTGCGCGGTGATCAGGCGCGGCGCCGGCTTACCGGGGATCAGCGCGGTGGTGATGATGATGTCGACCTCGGCGGCCTGGACCGCGTAGAGCTGCGCGGCGCGCTCGTTGTAGTCGTCGGACATCTGCTTGGCGTAACCGGTCGAGGAGACCTCCACCTCGGCGGACTCGACGGCCAGGTACTCGCCGCCCAGGGAACGGACCTGGTCGGCCACTTCGGGTCGCGGGTCGGTGGCCCGTACGATCGCGCCCAGACTGCCGGCGGCACCGATGGCCGCGAGGCCGGCCACGCCCGCGCCCGCGACGAGCACCTTGGCCGGCGCGACCTTGCCCGCGGCGGTGACCTGGCCGGTGAAGAACCGGCCGAAAGCGTGCGCCGCCTCGACCACCGCGCGGTAGCCGGCGATGTTGGCCATCGAGGACAGTACGTCCAGCGACTGCGCCCGGGAGATGCGCGGGACGGCGTCCATGGAGAGCGCCGTGATCGGACGGCGGGCCAGCTCCGCCACCAGGTCCGGGTCCAGGCGCGGGTTCAGCATCCCGATCAGCGTGGTGCCCTCGGCGAGTTTGTCGAGCTGCTCGGCCGGCGGCGGGTTGATGGCGAACACGACGTCCGCCGCGAGCGGGTCGCCGATGGTCGCCCCGGCGGCGGCGTAGGCCTCGTCGGAGAAGGAGGATTCGGCGCCGGCGCCGGCCTCGATCACCACGCCGTATCCGAGCTTGACCAACTCCGCCACGGTGGCGGGCGTCGCCGCCACCCGCCGCTCACCCGGATGCGGGTCGCGCGGTACACCGATGATCATCCGTTGACTCCTCGGTTGAAGTTGATCGTGAAAACGTGTGACGCGGGCCACGGGTTCAATGGTCCCGGCAATTTGTTACTCACCAGTAGGCGTGAGGCTAGGCGTTCTGAGTCCAGATTCCCAGAGGGCGGCGCACAGAAAAACACCAGAAGATCGCGTTCCGTGAAATCGGAGGTCGAGCAACCTTTTGCGGGCGCGCGGCCACTGAAAGACGTGGGCACGCCAACATCCATTCACGGGCATCTATATAGTGGGCGGGTGGTGCCTGGATCCCCCACCGGTCATCGCGAATGTTAACGCTCACAGCTACGGAGAAGGAATCCCCATGACCTCCCCCGCATCCCCGCCCCGGCGGCGCCGCTGGCGCGCCGCCCTCATCGGCGTGGTGGTGACCGCGCTGGCCGGCGCCGGCGCGGTCGTCGGCCTCCATCAGGCCAACGCCGCCACGGTCAACACCGCCGCCTGGTACGTCTTCGTCAACCGGCACAGCGGCAAGGCGATGGACGTCTACAACCTGGCCACCACCGCCGGGTCCGGCATCGCCCAGTTCACCCGCAACGACGGCAACTGGCAGCAGTGGCAGTTCGTCGACGCCGGCAGCGGCTGGTACAAGATCAGGAGCCGGCACAGCGGCCTGTTCCTGGAGCTGCCGAACACCAACGACGGCACCCAGCTGGTGCAGAACCCGGACAACGGCACCACCCGCCAGCAGTTCACGCTCAAGGACTCCGCGAGCGGCGACGTGCGATTCATCAACCGGCACAGCGGCAAGGCCCTCGACCTGTGGGAGTGGTCCACCGCCGACGGCGCGATCATCTCCCAGTTCGCCGACGCCGACGGCGCCAACCAGCGCTGGCAGATGGTCCAGGTCGGCACCGGCGGCGGCTCGACCAGCGGCTGCGGGTCCGGCACGTTCCAGTCCGAGGTGACCGTCAGCGGCAGCACCTGGACGGCCCGCAACGCCTCCGGTGCCAGCGTCTACACCGGCACCGACTTCCGCGCCGCGGTCCAGGCCGGCATCGGCAGCCTGAGCGCCGGGCGTACGTCAATGCAGCGCGTCGTGGTGCGCGGCAACGGCTCGATGAGCGCCGGCAGCCGGATCTCGCTGGCCAACTGGACCTCGCTGTCGGTCTGCGGCACGA
The DNA here is from genome assembly GCF_015704865.1 of Actinoplanes aureus. Lineage (GTDB taxonomy): Bacteria > Actinomycetota > Actinomycetes > Mycobacteriales > Micromonosporaceae > Actinoplanes > Actinoplanes aureus. Next base: position 208,141 of record NZ_JADQTO010000009.1, read on the forward strand.
TCAACGTGACCGGCTCCGGCAGCGGCGACTACGCCCCGATCTACGCGCGCGGCGTCAGCAACATCGAGGTGCCGTACCTCAACCTCACCGGCTCGCCGATCTACGGCATCTTCATGCGCAACGTCAGCAACGTCTGGCTCGGCCAGCTCGACATGCGGCTCAGCGCCGGCCTCGGCGTGCGCATCGACAACCGCGGCGACACCAGCCAGTGGACCCGCAACGTCAAGATCGACAATGTGTACGTGCAGGGCGCCAGCTCGCACGCGGTGGAGACCTACGGCGTGGACGGCATCACGATCGGCACCGTGACGGCCCGCAGTGTCGGCGAGTCCGGTCTACTGCTGAACCAGACGATCAACGCGACGGTCGGCACCGTCGACGCCGACAACGCCGGAGCCGGCACGGGTTACGCCGCGTTCCGGATGGCCAACCGCAACGGGCGGGTGGGCAGCTCGTACCCGAACAACATCAAGGTCGGCACGGTGAAGGCGCGCGGCGGCGGCCGGGGCGTCTTCTGCGTCTCGGAGAGCGGCGGCTTCACCATCGACCGGGTCGACATCGCCAACACCGGCAACAACTCGGTCCTGCTGGAGAACTGCTACAACGGCGTGATCGCCGGGGTGTCCGGCACGATCAGCGGCGGCGGCGAGGTCCGCATCGCCAACCGGACCGAGTTCGCGCCGTCGTCCGGCATCCGGCTCCAGAACCTGTCGGTGAGCAACACCAACATCACCTGGAGCCCGTGTACGGGCAGCAACAACACGATCAGCAACGTCACGCGTACGAATTCCACGCTGACCTGGTGCTGACCTGAGGAGAGCGGCCTGGTCAGGCCTCACCGGGCCGGATCAGGCCGCTCTCGTACGCGAACGCCACCGCCTGGACCCGGTCGCGCAGCCCGAGCTTCGTCAGGAAGTTCGCCACGTGGGTCTTCACCGTCGCCTCGCCGATGTACAGCCGGGCGGCGATCTCCGCGTTGGACAGACCCCGGGCGACCAGCGCGAGCACGTCCAGTTCCCGCGGCGAGAGCCGGGTCAGCTCGGCCGCCCGGCTGGTGCGCCCCGCCTGTCCGGCGAACGATTCGATGACCCGCAGCGTCACCGACGGGTCGAGCAGTCCCCCGCCGTCGGCGACGACCCGGATCGCGTCCAGCATCTGCTGCGGCGGGGACACCTTGAGCAGGAACCCGCTCACCCCAGACCGCAGCGCCTCCTGCAGGTAGCGGTCCTCACGGAACGTGGTCAGCATGATCACCCGGGACTCCGGACGGGCGGCGATGATCTGCCGGGCGGCCTCGATGCCGTCCAGCAGCGGCATGCGGATGTCCATGAGCACCACGTCCGGCGCGGTCCGCCCGGCCAGCACCACCGCCTCGGCGCCGTCGACCGCCTCGCCGACCACCGTCAGGTCGGGCTCGTTGTCGACGAGCAGCCGCAGGCCGGCCCGGACCATCGCCTCGTCGTCGGCGAGCAGGACTCGGATGCTCACGGTAGCCGCCTCCGGATCGGGAACGTGGCGACGACGCGGTAACCACCGCCGGGCTCGGCGGCGGCGTGCAGGGTGCCGTCGTACAACTTGATGCGCTCTCGCATGCCGGTCTGCCCGTTCCCGCCGCCGGTGGCCGTCGCCGTCGTCCGCTCAGCGGCGGTGTTGCTCACCTCGGCCGTCAGCGCGTCACGCGTGTAGCGCAGCCGGACCTCGGCCGACGCGCCCGGGGCGTGGCGCAGCACGCTGGTCAGCGCCTCCTGCACGATCCGGTACGCCGACAGCTCCAGACCGGGCGGCAGGGGCACCGCATCACCGTCGATCGCCACCCGCACCGGGCACCCGGCCGACCGGACCTGCTCGGCCAGCGCGTCGAGCGAGCGCAGCGACGGCTGCGGGGCATCCTCGGCGTCGTCGGGATGCTCGGAGTCGCGCAGGATCCCCACCGTGCGGTGCAACTCGGACACCGACTCCCGGCCCAGCCGCTCCACCTCGGCGAGCAGCTGCTCGGCCTCGGGTCTGCCGTGCAGCCGCCGGGCTACGCCGACCTGGAGCACCATCACGCTGACCGAGTGCGCGACGGCGTCGTGCAGTTCCCGGGCGATCCGGGTGCGTTCGGCCGCGACCGCCTGCCGGGCTCGCAATTCGCGCTGCTCGGCCAGTTGCGCGGCCAGCTCCGCCAGCTCGGCCGAGCGGGCGCCCTCGCGCCGGACCAGGCTGCCCGCACCCCAGGCGGCGCCGGCGGCGAGCCCGAAGAACACCGGGTCCCAGAACGGCGCGTTCTCGCTGACCGTGGTCATCCCGAAGACCACGACGAGGGCCACGGTCAGCCAGGCGGCCCACCGTACCGAGGCGGCGCGGGCGCCGGCCCAGCCGACCACGGCCAGCATGGCGACCAGGCCGGCGCCGCCGAGATCGGTGAGACCCAGCAGCTTCGAGCCGGGGTAGAGCGCGGTGACCAGCAGCAGCGCGGACAACGACCGCCAGCCGGCCAGGACGACCGCCGATCCGTACGCCACGGCCACGCCCGCGGCCGCGGACCGGTGCTCCTGCCAGAGCACGTCCGCATACGCTTCGTAGACCCCGGCGACGGCCAGCAGCACCCCGAGCGCCGATGCCGCCCACCGGTCCTTCAGCACTCCCCGTCGTGGCACCCGGCGACGATACGGCACCGAGCACCGCCGCTACCTCCGCCGCGAGGCGGAGCATGATCAGCGAACGTCTCCCCCGCAGGACGGAAGCCCGGTTAGGTCCGTCCTCCCTAACGTCCTCACCGTTCGCCGCGACACCGCGGCCCGCACACGGAGAGTGACATGCTTGCTGACCCCACCCTGTCCCGCCGCCGGATCCTGACCGGCACCGCCCTGATCGCCGGTGTGGTGATCGAGATAGCCGGCTGGGCGACGGTTCCACCGCAGGACAACCTGGAGAGCGCGACGTACCTCGCCGCCCTCGGCGGCAGCCCGGGTCGCGCCCAGCTGTCGGCGATCCTGCTCAGCCTCGGCTGGGCCGTGCTCGCACTCGGCCTCGTCGGCGCGCTGTCGCTGCTGCGCGGCACCCGCGGCGCGATCCTGACGACGGCCGGGGCGGTCATCGCGGCCCTCGGCATGATCTCGGTGTCCGGGCAGGTGTACTCGGACTTCTACAAGATCGCGCTGCATCAGGGACTGCCGGTCGCCGACGCGGTCCGCGTCTACGAGAGCGCCGAAGGGCTCGGCGGCACCAGCGCGTGGGTGGTGACCGGGTTCCTGCTGTTCCCCGCGCTGCTGCTCATGCTGGCCGGGTTCGCGCGCGCCGGCATCCTCGGCTGGTGGGCACCCGCCCTGTACGGCGCCGCCACGGTCGGGTTCTTTCTGACTCCCCCGGTGGGCTGGATCCCGACCGCGGTCCTCGCCGTCATGTTCGTGCCGCTGATCGTGCTGGGCGTGCGCGCGTACTCCCGGGCCGGCAGCGCGGTCGTGGCCGCCGAGCCGGCTCCGGCGCCGAACTGAGCGAGCGCGCGGCCCTTTTCCGGCCGCGCGCTCGCGATCATGGATGGTCAGCCGGCGGCCGTCGCCGCGGCCTTGAGGTCGGCGGCCGCTTGCAGGTCGGCCGACTCGACCGCGGCGAGCGATCCGAAGATCGAGACCGCCTGGTAGTAGGTCCACGCCAGACTGTTGCAGGCCGGCCGGACCGCGCTCGCGTAGGTGGCGCACTTGCGCTTGAGGTCGGCGTAGAACGCCGAGTCGACGCGGCTCTTGTTCGCGCTGAAGGCGCCGATGTCCTTGTAGTTGCGGTAGCCGAAGTCGTGGCGCCAGCAGGACAGCTTGAAGTCGAAGCCGATCGGGTTGTCCGGGCTGGCGGAGCAGTAGTCGGTGCTCCAGTCGAACCGGTACGCCGACCAGGCGCCCTGGTTCTGCCGGGCGGCGTTCCAGCTGTTGTAGCTGGAGGCGCTGGTCTGGGTGAAGGAGGACAGGACCGCCGCCTTCTCGGCGGCGGTCACGGCGTACGCCGGAGTCGCCGCGACGAGGACGGCCAGGACGGTGAGGAGGGTGACGAGCGAAGCTCGCCGGCGGGCCGGGGACGTGGACATCCAGGGCTCCTTACGCGACGGGCCCGCCGGTGGAGGCGGACCGCCTGAACGATCACTAAGTCTGCGCCGCCGAGCCGGCTCCTGATCCATAGTCACATTGCTATTTGTCTATGGATGCGCAAACGGGCCCGGCTGGGATGCGATCATGGCAACGATCGATTTCCTTGCGATACCGATCGAAATTCGATAGCTTCTGCACGTTACTCGATCGGAAGGAACAATCGTGGGACGTCTGGCTGTGCTCGCGTTGCGCGGAGTACTGGTGCTCGGGCTCGCCGGGTCACTCTTCGTGCAGACAGTGATGGTCGCGCTCTTCGCCGCCGACCTGGAGGACTTCGGACCGGGCCTGGTCGCCCGGCGGGTGCCGATCCTCGGCATCATCGTGCTGGGCATCCTGACCACCCAGATCACCATGGTCTGCGTGTGGCGGCTGCTCACCATGGTGCGGCGCGGCACGGTCTTCTCCCATGCCGCGTTCCGCTACGTGGACATCGTGATCGGCGCGATGGCGGCGGCCGCCCTGCTCGCCTTCGCCATGGCGGTCACGCTCGCGCCCGGCGAGGAAGTCGCTCCCGGCATCGTCGGCCTGATCTGCGGCGCCTCCGTCATGATCGGCGGCGTCGGCCTGGTCGTCTTCGTGATGCGGACCCTGCTCGCCCAGGCGGTCGCCCGCGACGCCGAGGCGAAGCACCTGCGGGCCGAGCTGGACGAGGTGATCTGATGCCGATCATCGTCGACATCGACGTGATGCTGGCCCGGCGCAAGATGTCCGTCGGCACGCTCGCCGAGCAGGTCGGCATCACCCCGGCGAACCTGGCCGTCCTCAAGAACGGCCGCGCCAAGGCGGTCCGCTTCTCCACGCTCGCCGCCCTGTGCGAGGTCCTCCGATGCCAGCCCGGCGACCTGCTGCGCTGGGAACCCGGCGCGGACGAGGCCGAGGACGCCGCCTGATCACCGTGCGGGCGTCAGGCGGAAGATGCGCAGGCGCCGGTGCGCGGCGCGGGTGCGGTAGTTCTCGTAGCCCGGCCACTGGTCGACGATCAGCTGCCAGAGCCGTTCCCGGTCGGCGCCCTCGGCCTCGGTGGCGGTCACCGGCACCTCACGGCCGTCCAGGGTGACGCCGGCACTCGGGTTCGCGCGCAGGTTCCAGGACCAGGCCGGATCCTTCTCGCCGCCCCAGTTCGAGGCGATCACGACCAGGTCGTCGCCGTCGCGGACGTATTGCAGCGGCTGGCTGCGCGGCAGGCCGCTGCGGCGTCCGGTCGTGGTGAGCATGAGCGAGGGCGCCATGCCGAGGGCCACCACGCGCCCGCCGGTGACCCGGCCGAGCCACCGGTCCAGGCGGACCATCCGGCGCGCGATCGGCGTGAACCCCGGCCACCCGCCGGCCGCACGCCACAGCCTTCTCCACATGGTCGGTCACCCTACCGGGAGGGCAGACCGGCCGGAGCGAATGTGCTCGCGCTAGGGGCCTCCCGTTTCCCGGCGGTCGCGCTCGGGGCCGCGCGGGGCTGCTCGCTCGCGCTGGGAGATCGGGGACGGGCCGACTTCTTCGGGACGGCCGGTCTCCCGTACCGAAAAGATGCGGACCTCGGGTAAACCACGGTGGTATCGGCGTGCTCACCCTGGTTGATGTCGCGCGGCGCGGGCTGCCGCTACAGTGCGGCCGTGCACGGCGCGATCAAGGATCGAATCGCGCGCCTGCCGGCGGCGCACCCCCTGCTCGCCGACGGCGCGGTGGCCGTCGCCATGGCCACCGTCGGCTGCCTGCTCGGCTCGGAGAACACCCCCGCGCCGTGGCGCGAATTCGACCCACTCGCGTACGCGCTGACGGTGGCGATCAGCCTGCCCCTGACGGTCCGCCGCCGATGGCCGACTTTCGCCGCGGCCGCTTCGGCGGTGCTGTGGCTGGCGTACGTATCGGCGGGCTACTGGCCGGTCGTCAACGCGTACGCGATGTTGCTGGCCTTCTACACGGTGGCCGCGCGCCGCCCGGCCCGCGAGTCGCTCGCCTGGGTCGCGGTCAGCGCGGCCGGATGGATCTACGCGGGACTGATCAGCGAGGGTTCCTCGATGGCCGGCGTCGTCGTGCAGGGCGTCGCCATCCCGTTGATCGTGTGGTGGTTCGGCCGGGCCGCCGGTCAGCTCGAGGACCGCAACCGGCGGCTCGCCGAGGCGGCCGCCGCGTTGCGCGACGGTCAGGCGGAACGCCGGCGGCGGGCGATCGCCGACGAGCGCGTGCGCATCGCCCGCGAGCTGCACGACGTGATCGCCCACCATCTCACCGTCGTGTCGGTGCAGGCCGGGCTCGCCCGGTTCGTGCTGCGATCGGATCCGGCCACCGCGAGCACCGCGCTGGACTCGGTGATCGACACGAGCAGCGAGGCCCTGGCGGAGATGCGCCGGATGCTCGGCCTGCTGCGGGCCGGCCGCGACGACGAACGGCCGTTCACCCCGGCGCCCGGCATCGCCGGTCTGGGCGACCTGATCGACCGGGTCCGGGCCGCGGGCCCGGCGGTCTCGCTGACTGTCACCGGTACGCCCCGCGAGCTCTCCCCCGGCCCGGCCGTCGCGGTGTACCGCATCGTGCAGGAGTCGCTGACCAATGTGCTCAAGCACGCGGCCGCCGCGAACGCCGAGGTCAACCTGCACTTCGGTGCGGACGAGCTGACCGTGACGATCACCGACGACGGTCACGGGCCTGGGCCCGGCGCACAGGGGCAGGGCATCATCGGCATGGATGAACGGGCCCGCCTCTACGGCGGGTCGCTGACCGCGGGTCCACGCGAGCCACGCGGTTACACGGTCACGGCGGTCCTGCCGCTGGACACCGCAGCACGACCGGAGGGGGATCGGTGAGATGGTCAGTGTCCTGGTCGCCGACGATCAGCCGCTCATCCGCGCCGGACTCGGCGCGCTGATCCGGGCCGCGCCGGGCCTGGAACTGGCCGGCGAGGCCGAGGACGGCAACGATGCGGTGGCTCGCGCCAGTGCGCTGCGGCCCGAGGTGATCCTGATGGACATCCGGATGCCGGAACTCGACGGGGTCGGCGCCACCCGGCGGATCCTGGCCCAGCCCACGCCGCCACGGATCCTGGTGCTCACCACGTTCGACCTCGACGAGTACGTGTACGCCGCGCTGCGTGCCGGGGCCAGCGGCTTCCTGCTCAAGGACGTCTCCGCGGAGCAGCTGATCGAGGCGATCAAGATGATCGCGGCCGGCAGCCAGCTGTTCGCGCCGAGCGTCGTGCGGCGTCTCGTGGAGGCATACCTGCGGACCGACGGGTCCGGCGAGCCGTTCCCGGACCTGTCCGGGCTGACCGGCCGTGAGGTGGAGGTGCTGCGGCTCGTCGCGACCGGCCGGTCCAACGCGGAGATCGCCGCCGAGTTGTTCATCGGCGAGGGCACCGTGAAGACCCATCTGAACCGGCTGATGACCAAGCTGGGCCTTGCCAGCCGGGCGCAGGCCGTGGTGGCCGCCTACGAGTCCGGCCTGGTGGTGCCCGGGCGGCTGGGACCCACCCACCACGACGCGCCTACCGCCTAGGTTTACCGGCGGCTCTGCCGCACAGCGGACGACAGCAGAGAAGGTCGTCAATACGGTCGGACTCCATGACACAACGATTCAGGCGAACAGGCGCCGCGCTCGGCGCCGCCGCACTCCTGGCCACCGTCGGCCTGCAGCACGTCACCACGACGGTGGCGCTGGCATCCACCAACTGGATCATGAACGACAATCTCACCGGCGGGCGGCTCGGCGTCATCCGCAACCGCAACGCTCCGCCCGCCAGGTACGACGCGTTGCTTCCCAACAACCAGTACACCGACCGCAACCTCCGCTGGAACACAGCAGGCGGCTGGTACACCGGCCCCGGTTACTGCACCCGGCAGTGGCGGCTGGACAGTCCGGACGGCACCCTGTATCGCCAGTGGCCGAACCTGGGCCCGGGCCGGCACCTCATCGGCACCACCACCAGTTACCAGGTCAGCATGTACCGGGCGACGGACTCGAACTGCGCCGACGACAGCTGACAAGCTGCCGGCGCCGCCGTGATGCACGGGGATCATCACGACGGCGCCGGCGGTCGTCAGCGCAGGCCGGCCTCGATCGCGCCGATGATGCGCGGGCGCAGCTCGGCGGCGTCGATGACGGCGTCCACCGAGCCGACCTCGACCGCGCGCTGGATGCTGTGCACCCGGTCGAACTCGGCGGCCACCTCGTTGAGCTTCTCGGCGCGGACCGACGAGCGCAGCCCGTCCAGCTCGGCGAGCAGCGCGCTGCGGTCCCGGCCGGTGCAGGCGGCGGCCCGGGCCTCGAGTTCCCGGATCCGCGTGTCGGCGGCGGTACGCGCGTTCACGTCACCGGCGAACACCACCGCTGCCGCCGGGGCACCGCCGAGCACCGAGGCGAAGGAGCCGTCGACCGCGAGCACGGTCATGTTCGGGTTCAGCGCCTTCGAGAAGACCACGAACGCACCACCGTGGTACCGCGAGATCACGCAGAACACGATCGGGCCCTGGAAGTTGACGATCGCCCGGCCGATCTCCGCGCCGTACTCCAGCTGGAGCTTGCGCATCGACTCGGGTGAGCCGTCGAACCCGGACAGGTTGGCCAGCACCACGAGGGGCCGGTTGCCCGAGGCCGCGTTGATCGCCCGCGCCACCTTCTTCGACGAGCGCGGGAACAGCGTGCCCGCGGTGTAGGTGTCCGGGCCGTCGGTGGGCGGGAAGCCACCGCGCGGCACCGAACGGGACTCGATACCGACCAGGCACACCGGGATGCCGCCGAGGTGCACGTCCTGCACCACCGCGGTCTCGGCGTCGGCCATCCCGGCCCAGCGCTCCAGCACCGGGTGGTCCTGGTCGGTGAGCGCCCGCATCACCGTACGGATGTCGAACGGCTTCTTGCGGTCCGGGTTCGCCGTGACCGAGAAGATCTCGCCGACCGTGGTGAAGTCGCTGCCCGCGCTCGTGTGCGGGAAGTCGCGGACGTCCCGGTCGGCCGGGTCGGTGGTGGCGGTCCGCCGCGGGCCGATCTCGCCCGGCACGACGTACGTGTGGTCGTAGTGCGACATGACCACCTCGACCGCGGCGGCCAGGTCCGGCGCCCAGTACTGGGCCTGCCCGTTCGGACCCATCACCCGGTCGTAGCCGCCGATGCCGAAGTTGTCCTCGGCCGACACGCCGCCGGAGAAGTCCAGCGACTGCTTGCCGGTGAGCACCATCGCCGACTCCGGCGTCATCACCAGGATGCCCTTGGTGTGCATGAGCATCGTGGCCTCGGCGTTCCAGTACGGCTGGGCGCCGACGTTGATGCCCGCGACCACGATGTTGATCTCACCGCCGGCCTGGGTGAACTCGACGATCCGCTTGAGCGCGGCGGCCACCCAGTCCATGTTCTCGGTGCCCGACTCCATGGAGATCCGGGCGCCGGCGGAGAGCGCGTACCACTCCAGCGGCACCCGCATCCGCTCGGCCAGGTCCAGGGCGGCGATCACCCGGCGGCACTCCGGTTCGGAGAGCGCACCGAGCGACTTGGTCGGGTCGCCGAGCAGCAGCACCCGGCTGATGCCCCCGGGGTGCCGCGCGGTGCGTGTGGTCACCACACCGGCGACGAGGGCCGCTTTGTTGCGCCCCTTGGGCCGGTCCACCGGCACCAGAGCGTGGCTCTCGTCCAGGTCGTACTCGGCGAAGTCGCCGAGCAGACCGGTCAGCTCGTACGGGTAGACCGTGTTCCGGGCCGCCGCCCGCTGCACCTTCTGCTGGTAGTCGTCGAGCGGCTCGACCGGCTCGGTCGGCGGCTCGCCGAGGGAGAGCTCCGGCCGCCCGGTGGCGTCGAAGGCGATCCGCATGCCCAGCTTGGTCAGCTGCCCGGTTCTCGGGTCACGCTGCCGGGCGATGAACAGGATCTCCTGGAGACCGGCGCCCGCGGTGGTCGGCTGCACCCGCCGGGCCAGCATCTCCAGTTCGGCCGGGCTCAGGTTGCTGGCCGGCCAGACGTACACGACGATCCGGTTGCTCTTGAAGCGTTCCTTCGGCGAACGCCGCGACTGCGCCCGGCGGATCGAGTCGAGGCAGGTCGCCACGACGTCCTCGGCGGTGGGCAGCGCGACCAGCCGACCGTCGTGCTCGCGCAGCTCGGTCAGGTCGCGGACCTGGGCGAACGCGACCAGGCGCTGGTCCGACGGGTTCTCCCGGGCGACGCACTGGAACAGGTGGACGTCCTCGTCGGAGGAGGGCAGGCGGGTGAGGTCGAACTTGCTCAGCCGCTCCAGCTGCATCCGGTGCGCGATGTACGGGTGCAGCCCCCGGATCAGCCGCTCCTCGGTCATCCCGGTGATCGACGGCCGGAAGGTGAAGTGGTGGTGCGCCACCGCCCCGCCCCGCCCGGCGACGGCGAACGTCACCCGCAGCACCTGCGCCGGCAGCGGCTCGGCGTTGACCACCTCGTGCAGGGCGGCCGCCGTCGCGTCCAGGTCCTCCGGCTGGTTCTCCCAGGCCAGGTAGATGTCGGCGTCGACCGCGCCGTCACCGCGGGCCAGCTCGGCCAGGCCGTGCAGGGTGGCGCCCAGCGCCTCGAACCGCACCGCCGACGAGATCAGCCGGGAACCGGCCCGCTCGGCGACCACGAACGAGGCGCCGGCCACGGTGCTGGTGCGTACCCCGGTCAGATCCTTGTTGCCGTAGTAGCGCCGGGTCAGCACCTCGAGCATGACCGAGTTGTCCAGGTCGGCGCGGACCAGCCGCTGCCCGAGGACCCGCAGCAGCGGCTCGGTGCTGCGGACCATCTCGGCGATCCGCTCGTCCCGGTCCGGCGAGTCCGGATGGGCGTCCAGGTGGCGCAGGTGGCCGCGGACGGCGTTGTAGACCCGGGCCCGGTTGCGCAGCAGCAGCGGCTGGGCGAACCAGGCGAAGACCACGCCGCGGGCCAGGTCGGCGAGCGCCGGGAAGCGCACCTGGGTGGCGGCGACCAGCCGCTCCAGGGCGAGGCCGACCGGCTCGCGCAGCGCCTCGTCCGGCGGCGACTCGCGCAGCCAGACGCTGAGCAGGGCCGCGATCACCTTGGCGTCGGCCGAGGTGCGCTGCTGGGCCAGGAACAGCCGGAACACCGCGGCCTCCAGCTGCGGGGTCCGGTCCAGCTCGGTGACCCCGTAGTGGCCGAACGCCTTGGTCAGCCGGCTGCGGAACGCCTCCGGCAGTCCGGCCCGCTCGGCGTCCAGGCTCTGCAGGTAGGTGTGGAAGTGCTCGCGGGCGCTGTGCACCCGGCTGTCGCCCTCGCTGTCGTCACCGACCGGCCGGTTACGGCTCAGCTCGGTGAGGTCGGCGAAGACGTCGATGAGGGCGAGCTCCTCCGCCAGCGGCCGGCGGCCGTTCTGGGACGCCTCGGTACGGGCGGCGAGGTAGTCGTCGAGGACCCGCCGGCTGTCGTGCGGGTCCACGTCGAAACCGAGCAGCAGGCTGCGCAGATCCTCGTGGCCACGGGTGGTGCGCTGGCCGGCCGAGGCCTCCCCGGGCGCGGCGGGCAGGTCCAGCTCGACCGCCTCGGCCACGGCGGCCTGCTCGGCCTCGGCACCGGCCAGCGGCTCCAGGCGCAGCAGCGGGGCGCCGGCGTCGACCTTGCTGCCGACGGTGACCACCAGCTCCTTGAGCCGGGCCTTGAACGGTGCCCGCAGCACCGCCTCCATCTTCATGGCCTCCAGGACCAGCACCGGCGCGCCGGCCTCGACCTCGGCGCCGACCTCCAGCGGGGTGGCGACGACCAGCGCCGGCATCGGCGAGCGCAGCACGCCGCCCTCGTCCCGGCTGATCCGGTGCGTCACCCCGTCGACCTCGACCAGGTGAATCGACTTGTGGGTGCCGGTGAGCAGGCGGTAGCGGGTGCCGTTCACCCGGATCTGACCGGTGTGCCGGTCGAAGCGGTCCAGCTCGACGTCGGCGACCCGGGCGTCGTCGCCGGCCTCGATGCCGACCCGGAAACGCTGCGGGCCGACCCGGGCGACGCGTACCCGGTAGGTGACGCCGCGCAGCTTGAGGTCCAGCGGACGGCCGCTCTCGTGCTGCACCTGCGGGCGCCCGCCGAACGCGGTGGACAGCAACCGCTGCTGTTCGGCCTGCTCCTCCTCCTGGTACACCTCGATCGCGGCGGCGGTCAGCGCCACCGCGGAGTGCCGGTGCGAGACCAGGCGACCCTCGCCGCGGACCCGGTCGATCCAGCCGGTGTCGGCGCTGGCGTCGATCACCTCGGGCTGGTGCAGCAGGTCGAGCACGAAGCTCTTGTTGGTGGCGCCGCCCTCGATGACCACGGTGGTCTCGGCCATGGCGCGGCGCAGCCGTCCGAGCGCCTCGTCGCGGTCCCGGCCGTACGCGATGATCTTGGCAATCATCGAGTCGAAGTCGGCGGCGATGGTGTCGCCCTCGCTGACACCGGTGTCCACCCGGATGCCGGGCCCGGCGGGCAGGACGAGGCGGGCGATCCGGCCCGGAGCGGGCGCGAAGTCGCGGTCCGGGTCCTCGGCGTTGAGCCGGGCCTCGATGGCGTGCCCGCGCTCGGCCGGCCGCTCGCCCTCCAGCTTGCCGCCGGCGGCCACGAACAGCTGGGCCTTGACCAGGTCGAAGCTGGTGGTCGCCTCGGTGATCGGGTGCTCCACCTGGAGGCGGGTGTTGACCTCGAGGAAGGCGAACAGCTTCTCGCCCGGGTGGTAGAGGAACTCGACGGTCGCGGCGCCCCGGTAGCCGACCGCGACGGCCAGCCGCTCGGCCGACGCCTTCAGCTCGGCGACCTGGTCGGGGGCGAGGACCGGCGACGCCGACTCCTCGATGACCTTCTGGTTGCGCCGCTGCACCGAGCAGTCCCGCACGCCGAGCGCCCACGCGGTGCCCTGGCCGTCGGCGATCACCTGGACCTCGACGTGCCGGGCGCCGGTGACCAGGCGCTCCAGGAACACGACGCCGCTGCCGAAGGCCCGCGCGGCCTCCTGGCTGGTGCGCTCGTAGACGTCGGCGAGCTCGTCCGCGCTGCGGACCACCCGGATGCCGCGCCCGCCGCCGCCGGCGGTCGCCTTCAGCATCAGCGGGTACCCGATCTGCGCGGCGGCCGCCGTGGCGTCCTCCAGGGTGGCGACCTCGCCGCGGCTCCACGGCGCCACCGGGACGCCGACCTCCTCGGCGATCAGCTTGGAGCCGATCTTGTCGCCGAGCTTGCGCATGGCGTCCGGGTTCGGCCCGATGAAGGTCACCCCGACCTTCTCGCACAGCTCGGCGAAGGCCGGGTCCTCGGCCACGAAGCCCCAGCCGACCCAGGCCGCGTCGGCCCCGGTCTCGACCAGTGCGCGCTCGAGAACCTTCAGATCCAGATACGGACGCGCGGCAGCCGGACCGAGGTCGTACGCGATGTCGGCCTCGCGGACGAACGTGGCGTGCCGGTCGACGTCGGTGTAGAGCGCGACGGTCTCGATCGGTGTCCCGGTCTCTGCGGCCAGGTCCCGCGCGGCGTGGATGAGGCGCATGGCGGCCTCACCCCGGTTGATGATTGCGATACGACGGAACAACCGAATCGAGCCCTTCTTCTGCCGGAGTCGGTTGCCGGCCAGCGCACCCCTGAGCGGGACGACAACCGATCCGACTGTAGTGGATGGCGCTCAGCCGAGAACGCGGTGACCAGCCTGTTCGCGGTAGAGCAGGCAGATTATGGGTTACTGGTGAGTCAACAAAGCCGCCGGTTTCAGAGATTTGAGATAGCCGCCGGGCGTCATACCGACCGCCGAGCGGAAGTCGTTCACCAGATGCGACTGGTCGGCGTAGCCGAGCCGGGCCGCTATGTCCGCCGCACCCGCCTCGCCGTCGACCGCGAACTGCCGGGCCACCTCCTGCAGCCGTACCCACCGCCGCACCCAGGCCGGCCCGTGCCCGATCGTCTCGCGCAGGGCGCGCTGCACGGTCCGCGCCGACGGTCCGGCCGGCAGCGGCTCACCCCGGTGGATCGCCGCCACCACGTCGTTCGCGAGCGACTGTCTCGCCGTCAGCGGGCGTTCGGTCACCATCGCCGCGATGATCATCGTGGCCCGGTCGATCCGGGAGACCACGTCCGGTACGTCAGCGACCGAACGCATCAGCGCGTACAGCCGGACGTCCAGCTCGGGAACGACCGGAACCGTCCGGTCGGCGATCGCGGCCGGAGCCAGATCGCTGACGACGGCGAGCCCGGCCGGCCGCAACCGGATCGCGAACGCGCCACCCGATCCGGCGATCTCCCGCGCCCACGCGTGCTGGTGCACGCCGGTGACAACGAGTTCGGCGGGCACGTGACCGGTCTCGACCGTGAGCGTCACCGCCGGATCGGTGATCACCCGCTGCTGGATCCGCTGCCCGGCGGGCAGATTCCACGTCACCGTCCAGAAATGGTCGACCACCGCGCCGACCGTTTCGTCAGCCTCGTGGAGGGTCGCCGCGTAGCGCGCCAGGTTGTCCGGATGCAGAACACCCGACCGGTCGGCCCGGCCCAGCAGCCGCGACGTGCTAGCCATGAGGCCAGGTTGCCAGCCCGTGTCGCGAATCTCCAAGACCCGCGGTGGCACCGCGGCCAGGATGGCGGGCATGCACAGCACCAACTACGTGAACACGTTCATCCAGGTAGCGGAGGACTGCCCGGCATCGAGCGCCACCGTTCCCCCGCAGCGGGCCACGGCCAGCATCGCCGAGCTCACCTTCCGGATGATCGCCGAGGCGCCCTACCAGCACACCTCCGACGACGTGATCTTCACCGTCTGGGCCGACCGGCGCGGCCTGCCGCAGGCCGCCCGCGCGGCCGCGCGCGACGAGTTCTTCGCCAAGGGCCAGCCCTGCCTGCGCTCCAGCGACCTCGGCAAACGATACGGCTGGGGCATCCACTGCGACGGCGCCGGCCGGACCGCCCTGGTCGCCGTCGGCTCCGCCGCCTACGCCCAGCTGGCCGCCGGCCACGCCCCCGACGGCACGCCGGTCACCCGGACTCGCGCCATGCGCAGCAACCGGCAAACCTCCCGCTGACGAGCGGTCTCTGCCTACCGGTCACGCTTCTCCGGGGTACGCGTAACCGCCGTCGCCGCCGAAGCCGACCCGTCCCCGCTCTCCCACCGCGAGCCAGGCTTCCCCGCCCGGCCCCAGCGCGCCCGCCGGGAAACACCATCCCGCCGGCGAACCCGAGACGCTTCAGCCGGGCACCGCCATAAGGGCGGCTGGGCGCCAGCCCGCCGAGCCCGGCCGCACGTGAAAGGGCGCGGCGATGTTAACCCGCCACAGGCCGCAGCCCAGCGGGTCCGGCCTGGCGCTTGAACGCTATAGAGCGCCGTGAGGTCCGCAGGCTACGGCCGGCGGGCGCGAGCCGTCGCCCACGCACGTTATGGGATGCGGTGAGGTGCGCGGGCTACGGCCAGCAGAGGCGAGCCGTCGCCCACGCACGCTATGAGGCGCGGTGAGGTGCGTGAGCTACGGCCGGCGGGCGCCGGCCGTCGTTGGCGGGACGACCTGGTGCGGCACATCTGGCTCGGCACACGCCCGGCGGAACGCTTCCGGCGGCGCGAGCCCGGCAGGACGCGCCCGGCGGCACGGGCTCGGCGGGGCGGGACGGGACGGTGTTTCCCGGCGGGCGCGCTGGGGCCGGGAGGGCAAGCCCGGCTCGCGTCGGAGGGCGGGGACGGGTCGGCTTCGGCGGGACGCCGATTACACGTACCTCGAAGGGGTGTGAGCGGTAAGCGAAGGTCTCGGCCCAAGCTCAATGCTGTCTCAACGGCCTCGAGACAACACTCACGTTGGGCCGAGAAAAGGACCCTGACCGCGAAGGCTCTCTAGTTTTCGGAGAGTGTGCCGTTTGACTCGGTGTATTCGGCGCCGGTCTCGGGGCAGACCCAGAGGCCGCCGCCTTTTGAGGTCAGGGGGCGGCCGGCGCGGCCGGCCCAGCCGACCCGGCGGGCCGGCACGCCGACGACCAGGGCGAAGTCGGGGACGTCCTTGGTGACCACCGCGCCGGAGCCGACCAGGGCCCAGCGGCCGATGGTGACCGGGGCTACGCAGACGGCGCGGGCGCCGATGGCGGCGCCCGCGCCGATGGTGACGCCTACCGGGGTCCAGTCGGCGCCGGTCTTGAGGCGGCCGTCGGGGGTGATGGCTCGCGGGTATTCGTCGTTGGTGAGCACTGCGGCGGGGCCGATGAAGACGCCGTCGGCGAGGCGGGCCGGCTCGTAGACGAGGGCGTGGTTCTGCAGCTTGCAGTTGTCACCGAGGGTGACGCCGGGGCCGACGTAGGCGCCTCGGCCGATGTTGCAGTCGCGGCCCAGGGTGGCGTTCTCGCGGATCTGAGCGAGGTGCCAGATCCGGCTGCCGGCGCCGATCACGGCCCGATCGTCGACGTCGGCGGTCGGGGCGACGGTCACGCCGTCGCGGGTCGGCTCTGTCATGTGGCATCCCTTGGCGAGCGAGCGAGCGAGGGGGCGGGCGGCGGACCGGGCCAGGGTAGTCGGGAGAGCCGCTCGCGGATGTCGGGAAGCCGACGCCGGGATCCAAAATGGCCGATGGTTGACGCGGCCCGGGGCCGAGCGGCGTGTCCACGATGGCCGAAGGTATCGGCCTTCGCTGCGGCTCCGCCTGAATTCCGTCAGTGATCTGGCGGTGTACCGAGCGGAGTCGATAGCTTCCCCAACGGCACCGTCCACGTTGTATCCATGCTTGCCGACCGAAACGGATGTCCGTGACTCCTCCACTCTCCGCACCCGCGATCGGTGTGGCCGTAGTCGGGGCCGGTTACTGGGGCCCCAATCTCGTCCGCAACTTCCAGGGCAGCACCGCGTTCCGCCTGCACTGGCTCTGTGACCTCGACGTCGAGCGGGCCCAGCGGGTTCTCGGCGGGTATTCGACGGTCCGGGTCTCCGCCGACCTCGACGAGGTCCTCGCCGATCCGGACGTGCACGCCGTCGCGATCGCCACCCCGGCCGGCACGCATCTGCCGGTGGCGATGGCCGCGTTGCGCGCCGGCAAACACGTGCTGGTCGAGAAGCCGCTCGCCGCGACCTACACCGAGGGGCTGCGGCTCGTCGAGGAGGCCGAGCGGCGCGGGCTGACGCTGATGTGCGACCACACCTACTGCTACACCCCGGCGGTGCTGCGCGTGCGCGAGCTGCTGCACGCCGGTGAGCTGGGCGAGCTGCACTTCCTCGATTCGGTACGGATCAACCTGGGCCTGGTCCAGCGCGACATCGACGTGGTCTGGGATCTGGCACCCCACGACCTGTCGATCCTGGACTTCGTGCTGCCGCCGGCGGTACGCCCGGTCGCCGTCGCGGCGCACGGTGCGGACGGCATCGGCGCCGGGCGGGCCTGCGTGGCGTACCTGACGTTGCAGCTGAGCAACGGCGCGATCGCCCACATCCATGTGAACTGGCTGTCCCCGGTGAAGATCCGCACGGCGATCTTCGGCGGGTCGAAGCGGACCCTGGTGTGGGACGACCTCAATCCGAGCCAGCGGCTGTCGCTCTACGACCGGGGTGTGGACGTGGCGTCACCGGAGGAGCTCGGTGACGAGCAGCGGCGGGACATCCTGGTGTCGTACCGCTCCGGCGACATGGTGGCGCCGGCGCTCCCCGAGCGGGAGGCGCTGCGGACCATGGTGGAGGAGTACGCGCGGGCGATCACGACCGGCACGCCCGCCCTCACCGACGGCCGCGCCGGGCTGCGTGTCCTGGAGATCCTGCAAGCGGCCACCCGGAGCCTGGCCGACGGCGGAGCAATGATCAAGATCGACGAGAGGCACACAGCGTGACTGGGGTACAGATCGAGGGCGCGCGCGCCCTCGTCACCGGCGGGGCGGGCACCATCGGTTCGCACGTCGTCGACGAGCTGGTCCGCGGCGGGGCCGCCGAGATCGTCGTTCTGGACAACTTCGTCCGGGGCCGCCGGGAGAACCTGGCCGGGGCCCTCTCGTCCGGCACGGCCGTGCGGCTCGTCGACGGGGACATCCGGGACCAGGCGCTCCTCCGTGAGCTGACCGCCGGGCAGGACCTGGTCTTCCACCTGGCCGCGATCCGGATCACGCAGTGCGCGGAGGAGCCGCGGCTGGCCAACGAGGTTCTGGTGGACGGCACGTTCAACGTGATCGAGGCGGCCGCGGAGGCGGGCGTCAAGAAGCTGGTGGCGTCGTCGTCGGCGTCGGTCTACGGGCTGGCCGAGGAGTTCCCGACCACCGAGCGGCACCATCCGTACAACAACGACACGTTCTACGGCGCGGCGAAGGCGTTCAACGAGGCGATGCTGCGCAGCTTCCACGCCATGAAGGGCCTGGACTACGTGGCCCTGCGCTACTTCAACGTGTACGGCCCGCGGATGGACATCCACGGCCTCTACACCGAGGTGCTGATCCGCTGGATGGAGCGGATCGAGTCGGGCTCTCCCCCGCTGATCCTCGGCGACGGCCTGCAGACCATGGACTTCGTGCACGTCGCCGACATCGCCCGGGCCAATATCCTGGCCGCCCGCGCCGACGTCACCGACGAGGTGTTCAACATCGCCAGCGGCACCGAGACCAGCCTGGCGGAGCTGGCCGCCGCGCTCAGCGCCGTGATGAAGTCCGACCTGGCGCCGGAGCACGGGCCGGCCCGCGCGGTCAACGGTGTCACGCGCCGCCTGGCCAGCACCGACGCCGCCTGGGACAAGCTCGGCTTCCGGGCCGAGCTCAGCCTCACCGAGGGCCTGCAGGGCCTGGTCGACTGGTGGCGGTCGTCGCGATGATCCCGGTCATGATCCCCCAGCTCGGGGAGGAAGAGGCGCAGGCCGCGGCCGAGGCGATCCGCTCCGGATGGGTCGCCCAGGGACCCCGGGTGGCCCGCTTCGAGCAGGAGTTCGCGGCGGCGGTCGGCTCCGGCCACGGTGTCGCGGTGTCGTCCTGCACGACCGGGCTGCATCTGTCGCTCGTACTGCTGGACATCGAGCCCGGCGACGAGGTGATCGTGCCGTCGCTGTCGTTCATCGCCACCGCCAACGCGGTCCGCTACGTGGGCGCGACGCCGATCTTCGCCGACGTGGACCTGGCCACCGGCAACGTCACGGTGGAGACCGTCGACGCGGTGCGCACCCCGCGGACCCGGGCGGTCATCGCGGTGCACCAGGGCGGCGTGCCGTTCGACACGGCCGCGCTGCGTAAGGCGGCCGACGGGTGGGGGGTCGCGCTGGTCGAGGACGCCGCCTGCGCGGCAGGTTCCACGGTGTACGGCCAGCCGGCCGGCACCGGCGCCCGGGTGGCGGCGTGGTCGTTCCACCCGCGCAAGCTGCTCACCACCGGTGAGGGCGGCATGGTCACCGTGGACGACGCCTCCTCTGCGGCTCGCCTGCGGCGGCTCCGGGAGCACGGGATGAACGTGTCCGCCGCCGACCGGCATGCCAGCAAGCAGCCCGTGCTGGAGGCGTACCTGGAGACCGCTTTCAACTACCGGATGACCGACATCCAGGCGGCCGTCGGACTTGTGCAGCTCGGCCGGCTGCCCGGGATGGTCGCCCAGCGCCGCGAGCTGGCCGCCCGCTACCACTCGCTGCTGGCCGATGTCGACGGTCTGGTCCCGGTGCGGGATCCGGCCTACGGGCAGACCAACTACCAGTCGTTCTGGGTGCTGCTGGACGGCTTCCCGGTCAGCCGGGACGAGGTGCTCGTTTCCCTCGCGGAACAGGGCATCTCCGCGCGGCGCGGGATCATGGCGGCACACCTGGAGCCGGCGTACGCGGACGTGACGCCGGGACCCCTGCCGGTCACCGAACGGATCACCCGCGACTCGCTGATCCTGCCGCTGCACCACAAGCTCACCGGCGAGGACCAGGAGCACATCGCCGGCGTCCTGCGCGGTCTCGCATGACGGCGGTACCCCCCGGACTGTCCCCGGGCCGGCTGCTGCGGCTGATGCGCCGCTCGGTCGAGGAGACCCGGCTCGATCTGTCCGGTGCGGTCGTGCTGACCGAGGCGGCGACCGGGCCGTACGTGGTCACGCCGGTGCTGGCGGCGCTGGGCGGCGCGGCCGAGGTGATCGCACTGACCCGCGACACCCGGTACGGCACGGCCGCCGAGGTGCGCCGGCAGACACTGGCGCTCGCCGAGTCGGCCGGGGTGGCCGGGCGGATCACCGTCACCACCGAGCGGCGCCCGCAGGACTTCGCCCGCGCCGACGTGGTGACCAACAGCGGCCACGTCCGCCCGATCGACCAGGCGATGATCGACCTGTTGAAGCCGGACGCAGTCGTACCGCTGATGTTCGAGGCCTGGGAGGCCGAGGCCGGCCGCTCCGATCTCGACCTGCCGGCGCTGCGTAAACGCGGGATCGCGGTGGCCGGCACCAACGAGCGGCACCCGGCGGTCGACGTCTTCTCCTACCTCGGGCTGATGGCGGTCAAGCTGCTGCTCGACGCCGGTGTGCCGGCCTATCGCAGCCGGATCGCCCTGCTCTGCGACAACCCGTTCCGCGATTTCATCAAGCGCGGGCTCACCGGCGTCGGCGCCCGGGTGACCGTGGCGGCTTCGCTGGCCGAGCTGCTCCGGCGTCCGGCGCCGGACGCGCTGCTCGTGTCCATGCGGCCGACCGGCGCTCCGGTCCTCGGCGGCGCCGAGATGGACGAGCTGGCCGCTCGCTGGCCGGGGTGCCTCGTCGGGCAGTACTGGGGCGATCTGGACCGGGACGGACTCGCCGGGCGGGGTCTGCCGGTCTGGCCGGCCTCCGCCCCGGGTGCCGGGCACATGGGTGTACTGCCCTCGGCGGTCGGCCCGGACCCGATCGTCCGCCTGCAGACCGGCGGCCTGAAAGTGGCGGAGGTGCTACTGCGGCCGGCCGCCGAGCGGACCGCCGCCGATCTGGGGTTCGTGGATGAGCTCGACTGAGCTGCCCCGCGTGGTTCTGGTCGGGGTGGGTCCCACCACGGCCACCGCGCTCGCCGGCCTGCTGGACGGTTTCGAGGTGGCGGCGCTGCTGCGGGCCGGGGAGGACGAGGCGACCGCGCTGGCCGCCCGGCACGGCGTGCCGGTGGTCGGCGACACGTCGGTCGCGTCGCTGCGGCAGGTCGTCGAGCGGGTACGGCCGGACGCGGTGGTGGTGTCCTCGTACGACCGGATCCTGCCGCCGGACCTGCTGGCCGGCCGCCCGTTCGTCAACGTGCACTACGCCCCGCTCCCCCGCTACCGGGGCCGGGCCACGGTCAACTGGGCGATCATCAACGGGGAACCGGACGCCCACATCGCCATCCACTGCCTGGTGCCCGAGCTCGACGCCGGCGGCCTGCTCTTCACCGGCAGCGTGCCGATCGGACCGGCCGATACCGTGTCGACCCTCTACGAACAGCTCAACGAGCTGCAACGGCGGCATCTCGGCGACGCGATCCGCCGGCGGCTCGGCGGTGACACCGGCACGCCGCAGGACGAGAGTGCGGCGAGCTACGGCTGCACGCGGCTGCCGGAGGACGGGGAGATCGACTGGACCGGCTCGGCGGTGAGCGTGGATCGCCTGGTCCGGGCGCTCGCTCCGCCGTTTCCGGCCGCCTACACGTACCTGGGTTTGCGCCGGCTGCTGGTGCATCGCGCCGAGGCACGCTCGGACGCACCGCGGTTCGAGGGCCGGGTCCCGGGCCGGCCGGTCGGCCGGTCGGCCGCCGAGGGCTGGGTCGACGTGCTCACCGGCGACGGCGTCCTGCGGCTGCACACCGTACGACTCGACGGCGACGGGCCGGCGCCCGCCGCCGACGTGATCCGTTCCGTCAAGCAGACCCTCGGCCTGCGCACCTCGGACCTCCTGGCCAGGATCGCCGGCCTCGAGGACCGGCTGGCCGCCCGCACCTCCGACCCGGCAGGAGCTGTCACACCATGAACAGGATTCCGCTCGTCGACCTGGCGGCCGCCCACGCCGAGGTGGCCGAGGAGGTCGAGGCCGGTTTCAAGCGGATCATCGCAACGACGGCGTTCGTCGGTGGCGCCGAGGTGGCCGCGTTCGAGCAGGAGTACGCCGAGTTCTCCGGGCTGCCGCACTGTGTCGGCGTGGCGAACGGCACCGACGCCCTGGAACTCGCCCTCCGCGCGGTCGGCGTCGGCCCCGGTGCCGAGGTGATCCTGCCGGCCAACACGTTCATCGCGACGGCCGAGGCGGTGGCGCGCGCGGGCGGGACGGTCGTGCTGGTGGACTGCGATCCGCGTACCTATCTGATCGATGTCGAGGCTGCCCTCGCGGCCGTCACGCCGGCCACCCGGGCGATCGCGCCGGTGCACCTGTACGGCCAGCTCGCGCCGGTCGAGCGGCTGCGCGCCGGCCTGGCCGGCCGGGACGTGGCGATCGTGGAGGACGCCGCCCAGTGCCAGGGCGCCACCCGGCACGGTTCCGGCGCCGGTGCCGGCGGCATCGCCGCCACCAGCTTCTACCCGGGCAAGAACCTCGGCGCGTACGGTGACGCCGGCGCCGTCGTCACCGCGTCACCGGAGTGGGCGACCACGGTCCGGACGCTGGGCAGTCACGGCGGCCTGAAGCGGTACACCCACGACCTGATCGGCGTGAACAGCCGCCTCGACGGCCTCCAGGCGGTCGTGCTGCGCGCCAAGCTGGCCCGGCTGGCCGACTGGAACGCGCGGCGCCGTGCCGCGGCCGCCCGCTACGACGAGTTGCTCGCCGGTCTGGACGTGGTGCTGCCGGTGACCCTGGACGGGAACGAGCACGTGTGGCACATCTACTGCGTCCGGGTGCCGCGCCGCGACGAGGTGCTGTCCCGGTTGAACGCCGCCGGCGTCGGCGCGGCGATTCACTACCCGGTCCCGGTGCACCGCACCGGCGCTTTCGGTCACCTGGGCGGGTCGTTCCCGAACGCCGAGGCGGCCGCGCCGGAGCTGCTGTCGCTGCCCATCTATCCGCAGATCACACCGGGCCAGCAGGCCCAGGTGGCGGAGGCACTTGCGGCCGCTCTGGGATAGACGGACGTGGTCGGCTATGGGCCTATCGGTGGACTCCGCCTCCCGCACTGCGGTCATATGGTCGTCTGTGGACGGAAGCCCCCACCCGCCCCACCATCGACCCTCCCTCAGCGGAGGGTCGTCCGCTTTCGGTGAACAGGCTGGCACATAGATGATTCACACATTTCTCGGCTCCGGCCCACTACGCGGCTCCGTCGCCGCGGCCACGACCGCCGCGCTGGTCGCCGCCTGCCTGATCGGGATGCTCTCCTCCTCGGCCTCGGCCGCCGAGTGCTCGCCCAACCCGGTGGTGTGCGAGAACGCCAAGGACGGCGCGCCGTCCGACGACTGGGAGATCAACGGCGCGGGTGACGACACGGTGCAGGGTTTCGCCACCGACATGAGCGTCAACGCCGGTGCGACGGTCCGCTTCAAGGTGCGCGCCGAGCACGCCTTCACCATCGACATCTACCGGCTCGGCTATTACGGCGGCGACGGCGCCCGGAAGGTCACCCCGCTCGGGACCTTCCCGGCCCAGAACCAGGAGACCGCTTGCGTCACCGACGAGGTGACCCAGATCTACGACTGCGGCACCTGGGCGCAGACCGCCGACTGGGCGGTGCCGGCGACCGCTGTCTCCGGCGTCTACCTCGCGGTGCTCAAGCGCACCGACTCGCTGAAACCGTCCAGCCACATCACCTTCGTGGTACGCGACGACGCCAGCACCTCGGACATCATCTTCAAGACGTCGGACGCGACCTGGCAGGCGTACAACACGTACGGCGGTCCCAGCTTCTACACCGGGCCGCAGGGCCGGGCCACCAAGATCAGCTACAACCGCCCGTTCGCCACCCGCGGCGCGGTCGGCGGCCGGGACTTCCTGTTCAGCACCGAGTACCCGACGATCCGCTTCCTGGAGCGCAACGGGTACGACGTCACGTACACCACCGATGTCGACGCCGACCGCCGAGGCGGGCTGCTCGCCAACCACAAGGTGTTCCTCTCCGTCGGTCACGACGAGTACTGGTCCGGCCCTCAGCGCGCGGCCGTGGAGGCCGCCCGCGACAGCGGGGTCAGCCTCGCCTTCTTCAGCGGCAACGAGGTCTACTGGAAGACCCGGTGGGAGAACAGCAAGGACGGCACCGACACCGGCCACCGCACGCTGGTCTGCTACAAGGAGACCTGGGACGCGGCCAAGAGCGACCCGACGTCCGAGTGGACCGGCACCTGGCGTGACCCCCGGTTCAGCCCGCCGTCCAACGGCGGCCGCCCGGAGAACCAGCTGACCGGCACGCTGTTCCAGGCCAACGAGGTCGACCTGTCGATGGAGGTCCCGGCGGCACACGGCAAGAACCGGTTCTGGCGGGACACCACGGTCGCCGAGCTGCCGAGCGGCACTAAGGCGACGCTGGCGCCGCACACCATCGGGTACGAGTCCGACGAGGACCTGGACAACGGGTTCCGGCCGGCCGGCCTGATCCGGCTGTCGGAGACCACCGGCGCGGTGCCGCAGTACCTGGTCGACTTCGGCAAGACGGTCGAGGAGGGCACCACCACCCACCACATGACCCTCTACAAGGCGCCCAGCGGCGCGCTGGTCTTCGGCGCCGGCACCATCCAGTACGCGTGGGGTCTCGACGAGCACCACGACACCTCGTTCGACGAGGTCGACCCGCCGGACAAGCGGATGCAGCAGGCCTTCGTGAACCTGATGGCCGACATGCGGGTGCAGCCGGCCACCCGGATGAGCACGTTGTTCCAGGCCTCGGCGTCGACCGACATCACCGGGCCGACGACGACCGTCACCTCACCCGCGGCGGGTTCCTCGGCCGCCAACGGCGCGAAGATCACTGTGTCCGGGACGGCGGCCGACAGCGGTGGCGTGGTCGCCGGCGTCGAGGTGTCGCTCGACGGCGGCACCACGTGGCACCCGGCCAACGGCACCACCAGCTGGTCGTACACGGGTTACCTGTCCGGGGACGGCACGGCGGCGATCAAGGCGCGGGCCATCGACGACAGCGCGAACATCGGCGCGGCGACCACCCGCTCGATCCCGCTGACCGGCTCGTCCACCCTGTTCGGCAGCCGGGTGCCGGCCACCCCGGCGACAAGCGACTCGGACGCCACCGAGCTGGGCGTCAAGTTCGTCCCGCAGACCGACGGCTTCGTCCGGGGCGTGCGCTTCTACAAGAGCACCGGCAACACCGGCCAGCACGACGGGTCGCTGTGGTCGGTCGATGGCGACCTGCTGGCCAGCGGAACGTTCAGCGAGGAGACGGCGAGCGGCTGGCAGACGCTGAACTTCACACTGCCGGTCCCGGTGGTCGGCGGTAACACCTATGTCGCGTCGTACACCGCGCCGAACGGGCGCTTCTCGGCCGACCAGTGGGCGTTCGCCTTCCAGCCGTGGCAGGCGCCGCCGCTCACCGCGGCACGCCATCAGGATTCCGGCGGCAACGGGGTGTTCGGCGACCCCGGTGAGTTCCCGGTCAAGTCGTACCGGGCGAGCAACTACTACGTGGACGTGCTGTTCGAATCGTCGGCCCTGACCGCGCCTACCATCACCACGGTGTCCCCGACGCCGAACGCGTCCTACACGCCCACCTCGGCGCATCCGACGGCCACGTTCAGCAAGCCGATCAACCCGTCGACCGTCCAGTTCACGGTGACCGCCGACGGTGGTGCCGCGGTGGCCGGTACGACCTCGTACGACTCGGTGACCAGGACCGCGACGTTCGTGCCGACGGCGCCGCTCGCGGCCGGTCAGAAGTACAACGCCCAGGTCAGCGCGTCGGATCCGAACGGTAACCCGACAGCGGCGCCGGCGACCTGGTCGTTCACCACCGATCCCGGCTCGACCACGATCAGCCGGCTGTTCGCGGCGACCGACGTCCCGGCCAGTCCCGCGGTCAAGGATTCCGGAGCGATCACGCTCGGCGTGCGGTTCACCCCGAGCAGCAACGGCAAGGTGATCGGCATCCGGTTCTACAAGGGCACCGGCAACGGGGGTACGCACACCGGCAGCCTCTGGTCGTCGACCGGCGGCCGGCTGGAGCAGGCGACGTTCGTGGCCGAGTCCTCGTCCGGCTGGCAGAGCGTGTACTTCGCCAACCCGGTGACCGTGACGGCGGGTACGACCTATGTGGCGTCGTACTTCGCGCCGCGCGGCAACTATGCGGTGACGAACGGGTTCTTCAACAGCACCTGGACGAACGGCCCGCTGAGCGCGCCGGGCGGCGGCAACGGCGTCTACCGGTACGGCGGGGACGAGTTCCCGACGAGCTCGTGGTCGAACACCAACTACTGGGTGGATCCGCTGTTCGTGGCCGCCGCGCCGCAGCCGCAGCCGCAGGTTCCGGAGGGTGCGCTCACGCTGTTCCCGCCGACCACCGTCCCGGCGAACCCGAACTGGAACGACTCGGGCAACGTCGAGCTGGGCCTGCGCTTCACGTCCGACGTGCCGGGTCAGGTCAACGGTGTCCGCTTCTACAAGGGTGTCGACAACACCGGCCCGCACACGGCCACCCTGTGGTCGTCGACCGGTGCGCCGATCACCACCGGCACCTTCGTCGGCGAGACCGGGTCGGGCTGGCAGACGATGCTGTTCGACACCCCGGTGTCGATCACGGCGAACACCGAGTACGTGGTGTCCTACCGGGCGCCGAGCGGGCACTACGCGGTCCAGTCGAACGGCCTGGCCGCGCCGGTCGTCAGCGGTCCGCTGCGGTCGGTGGCCGGCGGCGGCTCCTACCTCTACGGCGGTGGCTTCCCGGCCAACCGGGTGAACCACAACTACTGGGTCGACGTCGTGTTCACACCCGCCAACTGAGAGGAGTCATTCGTTGAGGCTCGGGGTCAGGGAGGACGGTTCGCTGTTCTCCCGCGCCGGCCGGGCGCTGGGCTGGAGCTTCGCCAGCACCGCGCTGTCCAGGCTGAGCACGCTTGCCATCGGCATCGTGCTCGCCCGGATCCTCGGCCCCCACGAGTTCGGCACCTTCGCGGTCGCGACCGTCGCCCTGCTCGCGGTGCTCAGCTTCAACGAGCTCGGGGTGAGCCTGGCCATCGTCCGGTGGCCAGGTGATCCCCGGGAGATCGCCCCGACCGTCGCGACGATCTCGGTGCTCTCCAGCACCCTGATCTTCGCGGCCTGCTATTTCGGCGCACCCGCTTTCTCGGCGGCCATGGGCGAGCCGTCGGCCACCCCGGTGGTGCGGGTGCTCGGCCTCAGCGTGATCGTCAGCGGTCTGGCGGCGACACCCGTGGCCATACTCCAGCGCGACTTCCGCCAGGACCGCAAGATGATCGCCGATCAGGTCAGCAGCTGGACCAGCTCGCTGACCTCGATCGGTTTCGCCCTCTCCGGCGCCGGCGCGATGAGCCTCGCGATCGGCCAGCTCACCGGCTCGATCGTGGGCGCGGTGCTGTTCATCGCGTTCGCACCACGGTCGCTGCGCTTCGGGTTCGACCTGGTGAAGGCCCGCGCACTGCTGAAGTTCGGCCTGCCGCTGGCCGGGTCGAGCATCGTGGTATTCGCCGTCACGAACGTCGACAAGATCATCGTCGGGGCGGTCCTGGGCCCGGTTCCGCTGGGCTACTACGTCCTGGCCGCCAACCTCTCGAACTGGCCGGCCACCATGTTCGCCATGCCGGTACGCGCGGTCGCGCCCGCGCTGCTGGCCCGCCTGCAGGGCGATCCGCCGACCATGCGCGCCGCCTTCCTGTCCTCCGGTGGCCTGCTGGCGGCCATCACGCTGCCCGCCTGCGTGGTGCTGTCCGCCGCCGCCGGCCCGGTCATCGGCCTGGTCTACGGCGCGCCCTGGCAGCCGGCCGCCGCGGTGCTGGTCTGGCTGGGCCTGCTGGCCGCGCTGCGCATCCTCTTCGAGCTGGTGTACGACTACTTCGTCGTGCTGGCACACACCCGGGTCGTCTTCACCGTCCAGGTCATCTGGTTCGCCGCCCTGACCCCGGCGCTGTACGCGGGTGCCCGGCTCGGCGGCGCGGACGGCGCGGCGGCCGCCGCCTTCGCGGTGGCGGCGCTGGTGGTGGCGCCGATCTACCTGTACGAGCTGGCGCGCACCGGCGTCCCGGCCGGCTCCGTGGCGCGGCAGCTCGCAGCTCCGGCGCTGGCGGCGCTCGGCGTCGCCGCCGTCTCGGTGGTCGCCACCCGGCTCATCGCCTCCGACCTGGTCGCCGCGCTGGTGGCCGGTCTGGCCGCCGGGGTGGCGCTGGTGGTGGTGCTGTACCGGATGCGGGGCACGATCCGCTCGCTGCGCTCGACTGAGGCGGCCGGCGAGAGCAGCCCGGCCCTGACCTGATCAGTTACCGGGCTTTTCCAGCACGGTCCGGGCCAGGGTGACCGCGTTGAAGTCGTCGGCCTTGCGCGTACCGCGGACGGACCGGTATCGCTGCCGCACCTTGTGCGCGGCCACGCCGGCGGCCGACCGCAGCCCGTCACCGGCCTGGGCGGGCAGGGAGTGCCGGTCGGCGGCCAGCGCCTCACGGTAGATCCGCTCCTGCACCAGGGCCGCCCGCTGCAGGCTGAACCGCTCGACGGCCAGCTTCCGGCCGTAGTCGCCGAGGGCGGCCCGCTGCCCGGGATCGGCGACCAGCTCACGCAGGATCGCGATGAGGCGCTCGTGGCCGGCGGCGGGATCGTCGGCGACGCCGTACCACCCCTGCCGCAGGAACAGGTCGCAGCTCTCCGGCGTGAGCAGTTTCCAGAAGCCCTGTTCGCCCTGCACGACCAGCGGTCGCGCGAACGCCAGCGACCGCAGGGCGGAACCGCCCATGCCGAGCATGATGTCCGCGGCGGCGTACGCGGCGCGCGGGTCGTACAGCTGCCCGGTGAGCACGATCGCCCGGCGGCCGGCCCGCGCGTTGGCCTTGGCGGCACGCTCCTCCACGGTGTCGCGGGCCGTGCCGTCGCCGACCACGACGAGGCGCACCGGCAGGTCCCGGGCCAGCTCACCGACCACGTCGATGGCGGTGAGGACGCCCTCGAGCTTGAGCTCGGGCACCAGGCGGCAGATCACCACGATGTCGACGACCGGCCCGGCGGGGTGATCGTCGCGCAGGTCGAACTGTGCCCGGAACTCCGCCACGGGGTGGCCGGGAGAGTTGGTCTCGACGTCCACCGGCGGCTCGATCAGGTGCACCGGTCCGTTCCGGTCCGCCGCGGCCTGCTCCTGCAGCGCCCTGGTCCCGACGATCAACGGGAGGCCACGGGGCAGGAACGGTGCGACCGCCATCGACATCACCGTGCACACGGCGGCGGAGCGGCCCCGGGGGAACGTCGCGGCTGCCGCTTCCAGGCCGGGCGGCCACTCGTACCCATGAACGATGTCGACGCTCTCGTCGCGGATCATGCGTCGCAGCATGCGGGCGACGGCCGGCGACGGCCGCCGCCGGCGTGCCGGCACGGGGACGTGCCGCAGTCCCAGGTCCCGGACCATCCGCACCAGCTCGCCGTCGTCGCCGACGATCGTCACGGTGTGCCCCAGGTCGCGAACGGCGGCGGCCAGCTCGATCGCGTTGAGCTGGCTGCCGCCCATCGCCATGTCGTGCGGATAAACCAGAATGTTCAGTCCAGCGCCACCCATGAGCCCCTGCCCGTCGTCGATCGGCCCGCCAGGATTCTAATTTGGAAGGTCCGGGATCCGGTGCTCTCGCAGGCCGAATCCGGCCGCTACGGTCGGTTTGCCGACACGTTCGTGATTGGGGCCCGTCGATCGTTGGGATCTCAAGCCTTCCAGCGGATGGTAGAGAGGTGAGGGGCGCCGTAGCGTTCCTACTCGCCAGCAACATGACGTCTTCGGCTGCGTGTCCGCGAGCGAGAACCATGGGGACGGCCGCGGGGATCGGCCGGTGGAGGAGAGACATCTGTGGATTTCTGGGACGCCACCAAGGTGATGGTCCGGCGCTGGTACCTGACGCTTCCCCTGTTGTTGCTGACGTTCGCCGGTACCTACTACACGGCCACCGCCATCGAGGCCGACTACGTCCTGACGTCGTACGTCCAATTGATCCCATCGCAGACGTCACTCACCGAGGAAGAGGCCCGTAAGTACCCGGTCAACCCGTGGAACCAGCTCGGCCTGGAGGCGATGAGCCAGTCGTCGAACTACGCCACGGTCGACCACACCTTCCTCAAGCGACTCGAGAAGGACGGGTTCAGCACCAACCTCAAGATCACCTCGGGTGACCCGGTGGCCGGTGCGACGATCGAGGTGGTCGGCAAGACCAAGGAGCAGGCGGTCGGCACCACGAACGCCGTCATCAAGCGGTACCAGGAGACGACGCGGCTGCTCCAGGCTCAGTACAAGGTGCGCCCGCAGGACATGATCACCGTCAAGCGGCTCGACCTGGGTGAGAACCTCGAGCGGCCGGGCGGGAAGGTCAAGCGCGCCATCATCGCGGTCTTCGGCACCGGGATCCTCATCACCGCCGCGGTGACGATCGGGATCGACGCCCTGCTGCGGCGCCGCAAGCGCCGGCCCTCTGAGCCGGGCGTGGACACGGCGACGACCGTCCCGGTCGCCGAGAAGCCCGCGAATCTGTACAACTCCTCCCCCGCGGCCCCGGTCAACGACCACGGCACTGAGACGGTCCGCATCCAGCTGCCCACCAGCGGGGCACCCGTCTCGCCGGAGACGACGGGCGACGCGACAATCGTGCTGCCGATGCCGCGCACCTCGGTGAGCGACAACGGCGGCAACCGGCGTTGAGCGCACCCGCCGTCCACCCCGTCGACTTCGAGCCGGCGGACGCTGGACGGCAGATCTACGCCACCCGCCGGCGGGTGGGCGGACTCGACGCGGCGATCGTCTTCAGCCTGATGATCCTCCTGCTGACGATCCTGCCCTCGCTGGCCATCCTGCCCGGTACGAGCGCCGACATCGGCCGTCCCGCCAGCGTCCTCTGCGTCCTGATGTTCGCCTGGTGGGCCGCCTCCCGGTTCCACCCGCGGCTGATCATGCCCGGTCCGCAGCCGGTCCGCTGGGCGGTGCTGATCTTCTTCCTCTCCCTGCTGATCTCCTACGCGGTCGGGTACGAGCGCGGCCTGACCGCGATGGAGGCGAACGCGGCCGACCGGCTGCTGCTGGGTGCCGCCGCCTTCTTCGGCGCCATCCTGCTCGCCGCCGACGGCTTGTCGAACTGGGACCGGGTCCGGGTGGTGCTCAAGGTCCTGATCTGGTGCTGCGTCTACATGTCTTTCGTGGGCCTGCTGCAACAGGTGATGCCGGTCGACCCGGTCAGCTACCTGAAGCTTCCCGGTCTGCAGACCGGGGAGCTGATCGGCCTCCAGGAGCGCGGCGGCGGCCTGCGCGTCGCGGCGACCACCACGCACTACCTGGAGCTGTGCGGCACGCTCGGGCTGGTCTGGCCGATCGCCCTGCATTTCGCGATGTACACGCCGTCGCAGCGCGAGCGGCGCGCGTACACGTTCGCGGCCGTGATGATCACCTTCGGCATCCTGGAGACGATCTCGCGCTCGGGGATCCTGGCGATGGCGATCGGCATCCTGATGCTGATGCCGCTCTGGGCCTGGCGCCGGCGCTACAACATCCTGGTGCTCGGGCTGGGCCTGTTCGGCATGGTCTCGGCGATCTCCCCCGGCATCGGCCGCACGCTGATCAATCTCTTCGCGGACGCCAGTGACGATCCCAGCATCACCTCGCGGACCGAGCGCTACGCGATGGTGGGCCACTACTTCTCCGAGCGGCCGTGGCTGGGGCGGGGTACCGGCACCTGGGTGCCCCCGATGTATCAGTACCTCGACAACCAGTGGCTGCGGACCGCGCTCGAGAACGGGGTGGCCGGCATCCTGGCCCAGGCCGCGTTGCACATCATCGCGCTGGTGGTGGCGGCGATCGCGTTCCGCCGGGCCACCAATCCGGCCGACCGGCACTTCTGCCTGTCCCTGGTCTCCGTGCAGGTGATCGCGATCTTCATCGCGTACACCTTCGACTGTTTCGCCTACTCGACGTACACGGTGGTACTCGGCCTGATGATCGGCCTGTGCGGTGCGGTGTGGCGCTTCACCCATCCCGCACGGCAGGTGCGTACGTCTACGCCACGGTGGTTCGGCTGACCAGCCCCAGCAGTTCGGCCATCCGCCGGGCCCGGACGTCCCAGCTGTGCTGCTCGGCGAAGGCGCGGCGCCGCCGTACGATCTCCGGCGTCCGCGGCTGAGCGAGGGCGGCGGTGACCGCGGCGGCGAAGTCCGCCGGCCCGTCGGCCAGCGTGATCAGATCGGTGTCGAGCCAGACGTGCGCGGGCAGCCGGGAGGCCACGACCGCCCGCCCGGCGGCCAGGTATTCCAGGGTCTTGAGCGGGAAGCTGGCCCGGTTGAACGGGTTGTCCGCGTACGGCGTCAGCCCCACGTCGATCAGCCGCAGGTAGGACGGCATCTGCTCGTACGGCTGCTGGCCCACCCAGCAGACGTTGGGACGCCCGGTCAGCGCCGTGAAGCGGGCGTCCCGGTAACCGTGCGAGAGCGGCCCGACGATCAGCAGCGAGCACCCCGTGTCGGCGACCGCCTCCAGCAGCGAGATGTCGATCCGGTCGTTGATGTGACCGGCGAACCCGGCCACCGGGCCCGGCAGCGACGCCCCGGCCGGCGGGGGCGCGTCGTCCACATCCGCGTAGAACTCCGGGGAGCAGCCGTTCGGCAGGAGCACGGCGGAGTGGCCGGCGGCCGCGTACCGGTCACGCAGTCCCGGCGAGACGACCGCGAGCGTGCCGGCACGCGCGAGTGCCGCGTTCTCCAGCCGGATCAGCCGGTCCCGCGGCAGGCCCAGCAGCTCCGCGCCGGCCACGAGGTCGTCGGTGACGTACAGCAACCGGTGCCGGGCGGCCAGGCGTGGCCAGCTCTCGTCGACACGGCTGGAGACGACCGCCGCGACCGGGCCCGCCGGACCGTAGAGCTCGCGCACCGCCGACCGCACCGCGCGGTGGACGAGGGGCGCGCGCAGGTGCCGCAGTACCGGGCGGGTCATGCCGGGGGTGACCCGGGTGACCAGCTGCACCAGGCGTGGCGAGTGCACCCGCAGCCGTGGCGCCGCGGCCACCCCGCTCAGATCGGGCTTCAGGAATCGGGTCAGCGCCGAGATCGGCGGGTCGACGTAGAAAACCGGGCCGTATCGCCCCAGAGCGGTGGCCAGTTGCCGGTCGGTGCCGGCCGGACCGTCCCACCAGCCGGTGGCGAGGTAGACGATGAGGTCTTCGCGGGTGCCCTCGAGCTGTGCCGTCACGCGCGCCCCGCCGGGTTCGCGGCCTGGGCCCGCTCGCGCCGGCGCAGGGCGGCGACGCGCTCACCGCCGAGGACCCGCTTGCCGAGTGCGGCCATCGCGGCCGCGCCGGCGTTGAGCAGTTTCAACGTCAGCGCCCGTGGCCGGGCGGCGAAGAAGAGCAGGTCGGTCTCGTCCCAGGACTCGTCGCTCATCTGCTGCTTGTAGAGCGCGTCGCCGTAGCCGTAGTCGAAGGCGTCGACCTGCGGATCGTCGGCGAGCTCCTGGAGCACCCGGGTCAGCAGGATCGAGCCCGGTTCGTCCTCGGCGTGCGCACCGTCGAAGGCGGTGTCGAACAGATGGAAGGTCCGGGCGTGCAGCAGCCCGCTCAGGTGGGCGACCGGCGTGCCGTCGATGGACAACAACCAGATCCGGTACGGGTCCCCGGCGATCGCCCACCGGATGAACGCGCGGTGCAGGTCGTCGTCGGCGAACCCGACCCCGATGCCCCGCTGGTAGCTGTGCGACGTGATCGCGTCGAGGATCCGCACCACGTCCGCTTCCTCGTCGTCGGCACCCACCCGCCGGACGGCCAGTTTCGCCCCGGCGTCACCGAGTCGCTGCAGCCGTTTGCGGACCCGCAACCGGGTGCGCTTCGACTTGCGGGCCACCAGCGCGTCGAAGCCCTCGCTCAGGTCCGACAGGTGGTGTTTCTGCGGTGCCGAGCGGGACGCCTGAGCCGCGGCCCGGTGCAGCGGGCTGTCCAGCGGCACCTTGGACAGCTGGAGGATGTCCGCGTCGCCACGGCGCAGGCAGGCGCTCAGCGCGCGCAGGACCCGGCGGTGGTCCTCCGCCGACTCGGCGCCCACGACGCCACCGGCGACGACGACCAGCCACCGGGCCCGGGCGGACAGCAGCGTCCGGTAGCCGGCCTTGACCCGGAACGGGCGGCGTTCCACCCGGGCCACCACGAGGATCGGGTCGCGGCCCGCCTCCTCGATGAACAGGACGTGGGGCCGGCCCCGGTCGCCCAGGGTGTGCAGCACGAGGGAGAACAACGGGCGGCTCGCGTGCGGGCTGGACACCGCGAAGGCGTCCCATCTCGCGGCCAGGGCGTCGAGTTCGCCGGTGGTCGTGGCGATGGTGATTCCCATGGTGACCCTTCTCAGCCCCAGTCCGGCTCGTCGTCGGCGGGCACACCGGTCTCCAGGACGCGGTTGCCGCGCCGGACGAGGTCCTTGGGGAGGTCGCTTTGATACCAGATGCCGTACACGCCGACCTTGGGGTTCTCCATGGTGGAGAACCAGTTGTCGATCACTTGGATGCGGGTGGCCGGGTGTTCCTGATCCTCGATGTAGACGCAGTAGTTGCCACCGGCGAGCAGGTTGTCGCGGATCACCACGTTGTCGATCGCGCCAAGGGAGCTGCCGATACTCACCGCGCCGGTGAGACTACCACCGGTGAGCACGATGGTGTTGTGACGGATCAGTCCGTTCTTGCCGACCCCGCTGATGATCCCGTCGACGTGCCAGTCGTCGTCCGGGCCGTCGGTCGTCGAGTGGATCCAGCTGTCCTCGACCGTGTAGTTCTCGCCGACCTCGACGCCGTGGCCGACGTTGCGCAGCTCGCATCGGGAGACGTGCAGGCCGCTGAAGGCCATGATGGCGCGGTAGACGATCTGGGAACCGTCGATCTCGCAGTCCTCCATCCGCAGGCCCTTGGCGGACGTGGACTGCTGGATCACGGTGAACTCGTCCCGGCCCTTGTTCGGCAGGTCCGGCGGCGCGGTGATCCGGGAGCGCCGGACGGTCACGTTGTCGGCCTGCACCGAGAGCCGGCCGACCAGGTCGATGCCGTCGATCACGGTGCCGGCCTTCTTCACGATCAGCTCGCCGGTCATCGGCTTGAGCTTCACGCCGGCGGGCACTCCGGTGTTGCCGGCTCCGGGGAAGCTCGCCTTCGCCGGAGTGGCCTTGCGTTTCGCCGAGGCCTTGGCCGATGGCTTGGCCGAGGTCGCGGTGGCCGGTCCCAGACTCGTGACGGCACTGGGTGACGGGGTGGGCGTTCCGGAGGGGCTGTCGGGTGCGGGCGACGGGGCCGCCGGCTGCGAGGGATCGGACACGGCGGCCGTACCGTCACCGTCCCGGTCGCCGGAGGTCAGCACGATCGCGGTTCCGGCGGTCGCGGCGACCAGCACGGCAACCGCCGCGACGATCCAGCGCCGCCCCCTGTCCACAGTGCGCATCCACGTAGGCTGCCGCACCGTGCGTCGATGGCCTATGGACGGTCCGGCCGAGATTCTTGTCGAAAAGACGACAGAGCCGCACGTGCACGTCCGGTCTACTTTGCTCAGACCCGGTCGGGCCGCAGAGGGAGTCGTGAGCAATGGGCTGGAATTCGATCCGTACGCGCCTCGTCGGTGAGGACGACTCGTGGAGCGCGCGCCGGCGCGCCGAGCGCTGGGCGTGGTTCACCCGCTCGTTCCCCGACCTCGATCAGATGACGGTGGTGGACCTGGGCGGCGTACCGCACACCTGGATGCAGTCGCCGGTCCACCCGAAGCACGTGCACGTCCTCAACATCGAGCCGCTCGACTCCGACGTACCGGACTGGATCGAGACCGACTACGCGGACGCCTGCGACCTGCCCACGGCCATCGCCTCCCGCCGGTACGACCTGGTGTTCTCCAACTCCGTGCTGGAACACGTCGGCGGCCACGAGCGCCGGATGCGGTTCGCGGAGAACGTACACAAGCTGGCGGGCGCGCACTGGGTCCAGACCCCGTACCGCTACTTCCCGCTCGAGCCGCACTGGGTCGCGCCCGGCATGCAGTTCCTGCCGGTGCGGGCGCGGGCGACGCTCGCCCAGAGATGGCCGCTGGCGCACGTACGCTCCGCCGGCGTGAAGGACGCCCTCGACGGCGTCCTCTGGACCGAGCTGATCGACCGGACGCAGATGCGCTACTACTTCCCGGATTCGCACATCCTGAACGAGCGGCTGGCCGGCCTGACAAAGTCGATCATCGCGGTGAAGAAGGGCTAGCGCACCACGGCCGGTGACCAGGCGTCCGGCACCAGCACGCGCGGCGCTCCCGATCCGTCGGCCGGCACCGCCCAGATGTCGCTGGTGGCCGCCCCCGCGTCGCTGGTGCGCGGCAGTCCGTAGAGAACGGTGCCGTCGTCGAGCCACTCGGCCTGGTCGTCGACGCTGCGGGTCTCGGCCAGCACGGTCTCGGCGCCGGTGCGCAGGTCGTGGACCGCCAGCCGCCACTGGCCGGCCGGCAGGTCGCCGTGCTTCTTGAAGGCGATCCGGGTCCCGTCCGGCGACAGCGACGGGCACTCGACGTCGCCGCGCAGCGAGTCCATCCGCCGGCCGGCGATGCTGCCTTGGACCAGCCAGGTCCGCCCGCCGGTGGCGGCGGTCGCGTAGAACCTGTCGTGGTCGGCGAAGGTCACGCCCCAGAAGTTGCGGTCGGCCGCGGTGATCCGCTTCCCGTCGACGAAGAGCTGGAACTTCTCCAGGTCGATCGAGTCGTTCTCGGCGACCCGGGTGACCACGGTCCGGGTGGAGAACTGGCCGGGAGCGGCGTACGAGTCGCCGTAGACGAAGGTCGTCGTGACCGACAGCGCGGCGTCCCGCGACATCCGGACCCGGCTCGGCAGCCCGGTCAGCGGCAGGTTTCCGGTGGGCGTCCAGTCCGGGCCCAGCACCTCGGCCTTGTACGTGTTCGACAGGCCCCGGCGGGCGGACAGGCAGACCGCGCTGCGCCGTGCGGCGTACACCCGCTCGCAGGACACCCCGGTGAGCGCCCGCGGCCCGCCCGGCGCGGCCAGCGGCACCACCGCGAGCCGGCCGTAGCCGCCGCCCAGGACGGTGTTGCGGAAGACCAGGTGCCGTCCGGCCACCACGCTCGCCAGGTCGGCGGCCGGCGCGGCCGTGGCCGACTCCACCGCGGCCGCCTGCCGCTGCTGCACCCGCAGCACGTAGCCGCCGGCCCCGACCAGGACCATCAGCACCACCACCGCCAGCAGAGCCAGCCGGACCCGGACGCTCACGTCGTCACCCTCCGAGTCTCCGTGCCGCGCAGCAGCAGCCAGGCGATCGGCAGCGCGCAGATCAGCAGGCCGCCGACGACCAGCAGGGCCTCACCCCGGCCGATCAGCACCCACAGGCTGCCGAACATGATCGCGGAGGTGAACCGGGCCAGCGCGACGACCGTCTGGGCCGCCGCGATCCCGGTGCCGCGTGCCTCATCACTGACCAGCCGGCTGACCAGGGCCGGCAGCACGCCGTCGGTGGCCGCGTAGTAGACGCCGAGCAGCAGCAGCACGAGCACCGTCGGGACGACGCCGCCGAATTGACCGCCGGCGGCCAGGTACGCCCCGAGCAGCGCCACGTGCCCGAAAACGAACACCCGGGCCCGGCCCACCCGGTCGGCCAGGCGGCCCAGCGGCAGGGCCAGCGCCAGGTAGCTGAGGTTGGTGCCCACGTACAACAGCGGGAAGAGCGCGGCGGTCAGGTCGTCCCGCTGTTGAACGGCCAGGTAGAGGAAGCCGTCGCCGACGGTCAGCACCCCCAGCAGGGCGGCCGCCGCCATTGGCCGGCGCAGCCGCGCGCCCATGATTTCCCGGGCCACCCGGCGGAAGCCGACCCGGGCGTTCGCCGCGCCGGTGCGCAGGTTGGGCACGAACAGCAGCAGCACGGCGAAGCCGACGATCGCGAACGCGAACGAGGTGACGAACACCGAGTCGTAGCTGCCGGGCACCAGCGCCAGCAGCGCGAGGGCGATCAGCGGGCCGAGCACGGCGCCGATCGTGTCGAGGGTGCGGTGCACGCCGAACGCGCGACCGAGCATGGCCGGGTCGGACGACGCGGCGATCATCGCGTCGCGTGGGGCGGTCCGCAGGCCCTTGCCGAGCCGATCGGCGGTGATCACGGCGGTCACCGCGGCGAAGCCGTGAACGGCCAGCATGGCGATCCGGCTGACGGCGGAGAGTCCGTAGCCGGCGACCGCGATCCACTTGGGGCGCCCGCCACGGTCGGCGGCGTACCCGCCACCGATCCGTACCGCCGCGCTGACTCCCTGGTAGAGGCCGTCGACGAAGCCGTACGCCAGATAGCCGAGCCCGACCTCGGCGGTGAGGTAGAGCGGCAGGACCGCGACCACCATCTCGGACGAGATGTCGGTGAAGAGGCTGACCACACCGAGCAGCACGACGGTCGTGGCCACCCGTCCGGCGCGCCCGTCCGCAGAGTTCCCGGGCCGGTCACGCACCGACACGTACACGTAAAACCCGCCTCTCCCGCTGACTCCGCCACTCTTACGCGCGGGGCCACAACGCCACGATCGGCCGGTCGGTTTGTCCATCATGGCCGTACGGTGCGATTCGCGGCCATGAATCCGACAGACGGTGGTGCCTGCGCCGATGGCCCCGGAATACTGCCTGCGTGATCAGCGTCGTGATCCCGGCTCACAACGAAGCACCCGTCATCGGCCGGCTGTTACGCGGCCTGCTGGCCGGCGCGAGTCCCGGCGAACTCCAGGTCGTGGTCGTGCCGAACGGGTGCACCGACGACACCGAGCGGACCGCCGCCGCGTTCGGCGACCCGGTCCTGGTGGTGCCGCTGGAAAACTCCGGCAAGTACGCGGCGCTGCGGGCCGGCGACTCCCGGGCCACCGGCACCGAGGTGATCTATCTGGACGCCGATGTGGAGCTCACCGCCGACGACGCCCGCCACCTCGCCGCCTCCCTGCGCCAGCCCGGCGTGCTGGCGGCCGCACCGGAACGCGTCGTCGCGACCGGCCGCTCGTCCTGGCCGGTGCGCTGGTACTACGACATCTGGCAGGAGCTGCCGGTGGTGCGCGACGGCCTGTTCGGCCGTGGCGTCATCGCCGTCTCGCCGGAGGGCCGGCAGCGCCTGCACGAGCTGCCCGACGTGATGGGTGACGACCTCGCCGCCTCGGTCGCGTTCACCGCCGCCGAGCGGCGGGTGGTACGCGACGCCCGGGTGGTGGTGCACCCGCCGCGGACCCTGGCCGACCTGATCCGCCGGCGGGTCCGGTCGGTGACCGCGACCACCCAGCTCCAGCAGGCCCGCCCGGGGACCGTCGACTCCGCGCGTACCTCGCGGGCCGATCTGCTCGGCATCCTGCGCCGCCGGCCGGCGGCCGCGCCCAAGCTGGCGATGTTCCTCGCGGTGACCGCCGTCTGCCGGTGGCGGGCTCGGCGCCCGATCCGCTCCGGGGACTTCACCACCTGGCTCCGCGACGAGAGCAGCCGTGCCGCATGAGCCCCCGGATCACCGTGGTCGTCGTGACCTACAACAGCGCTGCCGTGCTGCCCGGACTGCTGGAGTCGCTCGGCGACGGGCTGAGCGGGACGTCCTGGCGGCTGATCATCGCGGACAACGCCTCGGCGGACGACAGCGTCGCCGTCGCGCAGCGGATGGTGCCGGACTGCCACATCGAGCAGACCGGCCGCAACGCCGGTTACGCCGCCGCCTTCAACGCCGCGCTGCGGGTCGCCGAGCCGTACGACGCGGTGCTGATCCTCAACCCGGACGTCCGGCTGCGTCCCGGCTCGGTCGCCACGATGATGGCCCGGCTGGGCGGCGACGTCGGTATCGCGGTGCCGCGGATCCTCGGCGAGGACGGGCACGTGGCGTACTCGTTGCGCCGGGAACCGACCGTGGGCCGCGCACTGGGTGAGGCGGTGCTGGGCCGGCGCGCGGGACGGTTCCCCGGGCTCGGCGAGACGGTTCTGGATCGCGAGGCGTACTTCACCGACGGCCCGGTGGACTGGGCCACCGGCGCCGTGATGCTGATGTCCCGCGACTGCCTGCGGGCGTGCGGGCCGTGGGAGGAACGGTTCTTCCTCTACTCCGAGGAGACCGAGTTCTCGCTGCGAGCCCGCGATCACGGTTTCCTGACATCGCTTGTCGCCGGCGCCGAGGTGGTGCACATCGGCGGCGAGTCGCAGGTGTCGCCGGCGCTGTGGAGCCTGCTGACGGTCAATCGGGTGCGGCTGTACCGGATGCGCCACTCCCGCGCGGCCACCGCCGTCTACTGGTCAGCGGTCTTCCTCCGGGAGGCGTCGCGGGCGGCCCTCGGGCATCCGCGCAGCCGCCGTGCCGTCACCGCGCTGGTCCGGCCGGCAACGCTGCCGTTCCCGCCGGCGCCGGAAACCGCCTGACGGTTCTGCTTCTCACCGGAACGGCGGAGGCCGACTGTCCATTCCGGGCGGTCGATGGATCCAGATGGCCGGATAAATCGAAAGTCATCGGGTTATTCGGTCATCACGCCATGTCAGCTAGGCGTCACATCTTCCGATGGCCGGAGCGTCCTAAGTAGCCTCAGTTCGGCCCCGCGGCACGCTTCTCGCCGCCGGCGTCGTCTATCCCTGCTGCCCGGATCGCGCCAGGAACAACCCACTCAGCCTTCCCGCCCGACACCCGCGGGACGGCTGTCCTTTGTGGAAGGACGACATGACGTCAGTACCAGCGAGGTACGCCCACCTCGACGGCGAAACGGCCGAGCTGACCGACCGGATCATGACGCTCGCCTCGCGCGGACTCCCGAAAATGTACCGGACGGAAAGCGACGAATACGCCTTCACCCGCATCTTCACCACATCGGCTGACGGCGTGACCGCGCGGCTGTCCGGCACCAGCCTGCGCTACGCCGCGATCGTGGCGCTCGGGGTCGCCTGGCTGCCACCGGACCAGCAGCCCGCGCTGCTCGGCGGCCACTCGCTCGACGAGTTCGTCTCGCTGCTCGTGGACCGGCAGGCGGCCAGCGGCAATCTCGGTGACATCGCGCTGATCGCGTGGGCTGCCGCTCAGATCGGCCATGGAAGGCTGGAGGACGCGGTCCGGCGGCTGCGCGAGTTCGACCGGCGGACCGCCCCGGAGTACGTGGTGGAGTGCGCCTGGGTGGTGTCCGCGCTGGCCGCTGCCCGCGCCCACCTGGACGTCGAGGAGTATCTGGCCCAGGCCCGCGAGCGGTTGCTCGGCAGCGTCCTGCCCGGCAGCCCGGTCTTCCCGCACGTGACCGGACCGGGGCTGGTCAAGCCGTACCGGGCGCACGTCGCCTGCTTCGCGGATCAGGTGTACCCGATCCAGGCCCTCGCCCGGCTGCACCACTCGGGCGACGACCCGGCCGCACTGGCCGCGGCCCGGACCGCCGCCGCGCAGATCTGCCGTCTCCAGGGGCCGGGCGGCCAGTGGTGGTGGCACTACGACGCGCGTACCGGCGATGTCATCGAGGGCTACCCGGTCTACTCGGTGCACCAGCACGCGATGGGCCCGATGGCCCTGCTCGACCTGACCGAGGCGGGCGGCGGCGACTTCGCCGAGCCGATCCGCAAGGGCCTGCGCTGGATGCTCGGACCGGCCGAGCTGGGTGACGGCGGTTTCGCCGAGCCGCTCCTGCTCGATCAGGAAGGGCTGACCGTCCGGAAGGTGTTCCGCGGCGACCCGCGCAAGATCGTCCGAGGCCTGCACACCGCGACCACCCGGGTCCGTCCCGGCCTGCGCCTGCCGGTCGTCAACCGGGTGTACCGGCCGACCGCACTGGATCGCGAGTGCCGCCCGTACGAGTTCGGCTGGCTCTACTTCGCGTGGCTGGCCCGGCTCGGTGCCCGCTCGCTGCCCGCCGGGCGGTGACCGGGATGCGGACCGGAGAGAAGGAACGCCGGGACCTGTTCGGCGTGCCGCTCGACGCGCTCACCCTGGAGGAGACCGTCCAGCGCTGCCTGGACTCGGTGACCACCGGCGAGCTGCTCGAGGTCGGCGTGGTCAACGCCGCGAAGATCGTCAAGATGCGCACAGACACCGCGCTGCACGACGCGGTGACCGGCTGCGGCCTGATCGTCGCCGACGGGCAGTCCGTCGTGTGGGCCAGCCGGGTGCTGCGGCAGCCGCTGCCCGAGCGGGTGGCCGGCATCGACCTGTTCCAGCGCCTGCTCTACATGGCGGAGGTGCGCGGCCACTCGGTCTACTTCCTCGGCGCCCGTGCCGAGGTGCTGGACCGCATGGTGGAACGGGTCCGGGCCCAGCACCCGCGCCTGAAGATCGCCGGATACCGGGACGGCTACTACGCCGAGGACGAGGCCGCCGCGGTCGCCGACGACATCAAGGGCAGCGGTGCCGACCTGCTCTTCCTCGGCATGACCTCGCCGAAGAAGGAGGTCTTCGTGGCCACACACGGCGCCCGCACCGGCGCCAAGGTGGTGCACGGCGTCGGCGGCTCCTTCGACGTGCTGGCCGGAGTGGTCAAGCGGGCACCGCTCGCCTGGCAGCGGACCGGCTTCGAATGGCTGTACCGGGCGTTGCAGGAACCACGCCGGCTGGGCCGCCGCTACCTGACCACCAACGTCGCCTTCGCCGGGCTGGTGGCCCGCGAGTGGATGAAGTCCCGCCGTTCCGGCGCGATGAACTGAGGAGACTGCCATGCGAGTCGTCATCGCCGGCCAGGGCTACGTGGGGCTGCCGCTGGCCGTCCGCGCCGCCGAGGTCGGTCACGAGGTCGTCGGCTACGACGTCGACACGGTACGCGTCGGCCGTCTCGCCGCCGGTGAGTCGTACGTCGAGGACATCCCGGCCGAGCGGCTGCGCGCCGTGCTCGCCGACGGGTCGTACCGGGCCAGCACCGATCCGGCGGACTGCGCCGGGTTCGATGTCGCCCTGATCACGGTGCCGACCCCGCTTCGGGACGGCGTACCGGATCTGTCCTATGTCGAAGCCTGCGCCGAACTGCTCGCCGGCCACCTGCGGCACGGCGCCACCGTCGTCCTCGAGTCGACCACCTACCCCGGCACCACCGAGGAGGTGGTCCGGCCGATCCTGGAGAAGCGCTCCGGCCTGACCGCCGGCACCGACTTCGCGCTCGGGTTCAGCCCGGAACGCATCGATCCCGGCAACCCGACCTGGAACGTCATCAACACCCCGAAGATCGTCTCCGGGGTGGACGAGACCTCGCTGAAGCGGGTCAAGGAGTTCTACGACACGGTCGTGGAGACCACGGTGACCGTCGCCTCCACCCGCGAGGCCGAGTTGGCCAAGCTGATCGAGAACACCTTCCGGCACGTGAACATCGCCCTGGTCAACGAGATCGCGATGATCTCCAACGACCTGGGCATCGACGCGTGGCAGGCGATCGACGCGGCGTCGACGAAGCCGTTCGGCTTCATGCGGTTCACCCCCGGGCCGGGCGTCGGCGGGCACTGCCTGCCGATCGACCCCTCGTATCTGTCCTGGCGGGTGCAGCGCGCGCTCGGTCAGAGCTTCCGCTTCGTCGACCTGGCCAACGACATCAACAACCACATGCCCGACTACGTGGTGCGGCGGCTCATCGACGCGCTGAACCGCCGGCAGCGCTCGGTGTCGGGCAGCCGGATCCTGCTGCTCGGGCTCGCGTACAAGAAGAACACCGGTGACGCCCGGGAGTCGCCGGCGGTGCGGGTGGTGCAACTGCTGAGCCAGATGGGCGCCGAGGTCCGGGTGGCCGACCCGCACGTGGTCGAGGCCGTGCACGGGGCTCCCGACCTCACGATGGTCACGCCGACCGCCGAGGAGCTGCGCGCCGCCGACGCGGTGGTGCTGCTCGCCGACCACGACGAGTTCGACTACGACCTGATCGCCCGGGAGGCCGGCTATGTGCTGGACACCCGGCGCCGGCTGACCGGCCCCGCGGTCGAGGTGATCTGAGCGTGCCCCGGATCCTGCTGATCGCCGGTGCCCGGCCGAACTTCATGAAGGTCAAGCCGGTCCTGGACGCCCTGGAGAACCGTGGCGCCGAGGTGGTGCTGGTGCACACCGGCCAGCACTACGACGCGGCGATGAACGACGTGTTCTTCGCCGACCTCGGGCTGCGCCCGCCGGACCGCCACCTGGGCACCGGCTCGGGCAGCCACGCGGAACAGACCGCCCGCGTGATGCTCGCCTTCGAACCGCTCGTCGACGAGCTGACACCGGACGCGGTCGTGGTCGTCGGCGACGTCACCTCGACGCTGGCGTGCGGCCTGGTCGCCGCGAAGGCCGGCGTGCCGGTGGCGCACGTCGAGGCCGGCCTGCGCAGCCGCGACTGGAGCATGCCCGAGGAGGTCAACCGGGTGCTCACCGACCGGCTCAGCGACCTGCTCTTCGCACCGTCGCCGGACGGCGTCGACAACCTGCGGGCCGAGGGCTACCACGACGACCAGATCCACCTGGCCGGCAACGTCATGATCGACACGCTGTTCGCGAACCTCGACCGGGCCCTCGCCTCCGACGCACTGCACCGGCACGGCCTGTCCCCCGGCGGATACGCACTGGCCACTTTGCACCGCCCGGCCAACGTCGACGACACCGGCATGCTGGCCGGGCTACTGCGGGCACTCGGCGAGGTGGCCCGCGACGTCCCGGTCGTCCTCCCCGTGCACCCGCGCACCGCTGCCCGCCTGGAGCAGGTCGGCCTGCCGGACGGCATTCGCCTGGTACCGCCGGCCGGCTACCTCGACTTCATCGCCCTCCAGGCATCGGCCCGCCTGGTACTGACCGACTCCGGCGGGGTGCAGGAGGAGACCACCGCGCTCGGCGTGCCGTGCCTGACCCTGCGCGACTCCACCGAACGACCGATCACGATCACCGAGGGCACCAACATCC
Organism: Actinoplanes aureus; assembly: GCF_015704865.1. Classification (GTDB taxonomy): domain Bacteria; phylum Actinomycetota; class Actinomycetes; order Mycobacteriales; family Micromonosporaceae; genus Actinoplanes; species Actinoplanes aureus. The sequence continues at coordinate 252,998 of NZ_JADQTO010000009.1, forward strand.
TGGTCGGCCGCGACCCGGACCGCATCATCGCCACGGCCCGCCGGGTCCTGACCGACCCACCGCCCAAGCGCGCGCCGGCGCTGTGGGACGGCCATGCCGGCGAACGCATCGCCGACGCGCTGCTGGCGCTGCTCGCCGCACCGTCCCGGCCGCGCCCCACCGACCTCCGGGAGAGCATCACCCGAGCCTGAAACCCTTTCCTGGTACGGCGTGGCTCGTCCCGCCGAAATCCACCCCGTCCCCCGGCTGCCGCGCGGGCAGGGTGCCACTCACCGCCCCAGCGCGGCCGCCGGGAAAGGGCGTCAGCCGCGGCCGCGTACCAGCGCAGCCGGTGACCTACGACGAGCACGGCCGCTCAGGCCGTCGCTCGGCGGCCCGGCTCGCGCTCTCGACGGTGGGTTCAGTAGGCGCCGGAGCTGCGGACGACCGCGCTCACCGTGCGGGCCAGGATCGCCACGTCCATGGCGAGAGACCAGTTCTCCACGTAGGTCAGGTCGAGGCGGATCGACTCCTCCCAGGAGAGATCCGAGCGGCCGGAGACCTGCCAGAGGCCGGTGAGGCCGGGCTTGACGACGAGCCGGCGCAGCATGTCGGCCGGGTAGCCGGCGACCTCGCGGGCCAGCGGCGGGCGGGGGCCGACCAGCGACATGTCGCCCTTGAGCACGTTGAACAGCTGGGGCAGCTCATCAAGGGAGTAGCGGCGCAGCCATTGGCCCACCGGGGTGACGCGCGGATCCTGGCGCATCTTGAACAGCTCGCCGTCGGTGTCGTTGAGGTTGCGCAGCTCCTGCAGGCGCGCCTCGGCGTTGACCACCATGGTGCGGAACTTGTACAGCATGAACGGCCGGCCGTCCTTGCCGACCCGCTCCTGCCGGAAGATGGCCGGCCCGCGCCCGCCGCCACCGGGGCCGAACATCACCAGCGCGGCCACCACGGCCAGCACCGGCGCGGTGAGCAGCAGCAGGAACAGCGCACCGACCCGGTCGAAGATCATCTTGACGATGCGGGCGCTGCCCTTGAGGCGGGGGTGCTCGACGTGCAGCATCGGCAGGCCGTCCACCGGGCGGATCGTGGTGCGGTCGCCGGCCACGTCGACCAGGGTGCTGGCCACGATCAGGTCGATCTCGTCGCGCTCCAGCTGCCAGGCGAGGCGCCGCAGGGCGGATCCGTCGATCTCCGGGCAGGCGAGCACCACGACGGTGTCCGCGCCGGAGCGGGTGACCGCCGAGGCGATCCCGTCGAAGGTCCCGTACACCGGCGGCAGCCCGCCGGTGACGTGGCTCTGGGTGACGCCGGACGGCAGGCAGGCGCCGATGACGCCGAGGCCGTGGTACCGCTCGCGGCGCAGCCGGCGGGCCATGTCGATGACAGCCCGCTCGTGGCCGACCAGGATGACCCGGTGCAGGCGCTCGCCGCGGGCCCAGGACCGGTGCAGCCGCTGCCGGAACGCGTACCGCGCGCAGAGGTCGACAATGATCGCCAGGGGCATCGCGATTAGCACGTATCCCCGCGCCAAACGCAGATCGAACGCAAAGGAAACGATGGCCAGGACAGCGGTCAGCGCCAATCCCGAGCGGAACACCCGTGCGTACTCGTCGGTGCCGACGAACAGGTGACGTGGCTCATAGGCCCGATTCACCGCGAGGCAGGCGGTCCAGGCGATCGGAAACAAAACCGTCAAGATCAGATAGTCGCGGTTATAGGGCTCCGCGCCGGACGGGCCGAATCGCAGGACCAGCGCCGACGCCGCCGCGAGCAGCCCCACCGCAAGATCAATGAGGTAGAGGTTGCGCGCATACCGCCCGTGCCATCCGGCACGGGTCTCGCCGGCCCTGGCACGGGCTTTGAGCTGCGCAGCTGTCTCGGCCAGATCTAGGGTCTCGACAGATTCGATGGTCTGCACGCCCTTGCCCCCGTCATTGACTTCCGTCAACACATGGTCCGCTTTAGCCGGTATACCGGACATGCCGGTGAGCCGACGAAGTGAAGATCTTCGTGGTGCGGTAGCCCACGAGACACACTGGACAGAGTGCTGAACCGTACCCCCTCCGCGCTACACCTTTCCGTTCCGTAGGAATGGCGATTCGGCCGATGGGAATGGCCGACCGGTAGGAGGTGTCCAGATCGGACCAGAGCGATTCGCGGCGGGACCAGGGTGTACCGCGACTAGGTACTACCAAAATGGCGGCAGGTCAATCGACCGACAGGCATGACTGAATGTAATCAATCCGACTGCCGTACTGATATCCGCGGCCGTGTTCTACCCGTGGCGCTCCTGAAGATAGGCGACACAGTCGTCGTAGCGTGGCAGCAGCCCGACCGCCCGCGCCTCGGCCAGCGCGGGGGCCTCGGCGTCCTTGCCGGACAGCACCGGGGCGTCGACCGGCCAGTCGATGCCGAGGCCCGGGTCGAGCGGGTGGACGCCGTGCTCGTGGCCGGGCCGGTAGGTGGACGAGCACAGGTACGCCACCGTGGCACCCTCGGTCAGCGCACAGAAGCCGTGCCCGAGCCCCTCGGCGAGGTAGACCGCGCGCCGGTCGGCGTCGTCGAGACGGACCGCCTCCCAGGCACCGAACGTCGGCGAACCGACCCGGATGTCCACCACCACGTCGAGGACCGCACCGGACACGCAGGTCACGTACTTGGCCTGCCCCGGCGGCAGATCGGCGAAATGGATGCCGCGCACGACGCCCCGGGCCGAGGTGGACAGGTTCGCCTGGGCCAGATCGAGGGGATGACCGACGGCCTCGGCCAGGGCGTCGAACCGGTACCACTCGAGGAAGACGCCACGCGAGTCGCCGTACCGCACCGGCGTGATCTCGAACGCGCCCTCGATGGTCAACGGCCGGATCTTCATCCCAGTCCCCCGTCCAGAAGCTCCACCAGGTATTGGCCGTACCCGCTTTTCAGCAGTGGCCCGGCCAGCTCGCGCAGCCGATCGTCGGAGATGAAGCCGAGCCGCCAGGCGGCCTCCTCCACGCATCCGATCTTCAAGCCCTGCCGTTCCTCGATCACCCGTACGTACTCCGACGCCTGCACCATCGACTGGAAGGTGCCGGTGTCCAGCCACACCGTGCCGCGGTCCAGGACGGTCACCTCCAGCCGGCCCTGCCGCCGGTACTCCTCGTTGACGCCGGTGATCTCCAGTTCGCCACGGGCGCTGGGCACCAGCTTGTCGGCGATCCGGACCACGTCCGCGTCGTAGAAGTAGAGGCCGGGCACCACGTACCGCGACTTGGGCCGTTCGGGCTTCTCCTCGATGGACAGCACCTTGCCGGCCGGGTCGAACTCGACGACACCGTAGCGCTCCGGGTCGGCCACCGGGTACGCGAAGACCCGCCCACCGGCCGGCTGAGCGAACCGGGCGAGCTGCCGGCCGAGTCCCACCCCGTGGAAGATGTTGTCGCCCAGGATCAGCGCGACGGGCTGGTCGCCGATGAAGTCGGCGCCGATCCGGAACGCCTGAGCGATGCCCTCCGGCCGTGGCTGCTCGGCGTACGACAGCGCGAGCCCGAGGTGGCTCCCGTCGCCCAGCAGCCGCTGGAAGTGCGGCCGGTCCTCGGGCGTCGTGATCACCAGAATCTCCCGGATCCCGGCCGACACCAGGGTGGTCAGCGGGTAGTAGATCATCGGTTTGTCAAAAATCGGCATAAGCTGTTTCGACATGGCCATCGTGATCGGCCAGAGCCGCGAGCCGGTCCCGCCGGCGAGCAGAATTCCGCGCACCGGGGAACCCTAAACTCGCCGGGGCATGCGTCTACACTCGCCAGTCGTGCAGATTTTCGTGACCGGGGGTGCCGGTTTCATCGGTTCGGCCTACGTCAGGGCCCTCTTGCAGGACGAGTACGCGGGCGCGGCCGGCGCCACGGTGACCGTTCTGGATCTGTTGTCGTATTCGGGAAATCGCGCCAATCTGCCGCTGTCGGGTTCCCGACTACGATTCGTGCAGGGCGACATTTCCGATTCTGATCTGCTCCACGACCTACTTCCCGGCCATGACGTGATTGTGCATTTCGCCGCCGAATCCCATGTGGACCGGTCCATTTCCGGCGCGGTCCCGTTCGTCGCCACCAACGTGCTCGGCACCCAGGTGCTGCTCGACGCGGCCCGGACCGCCGGCGTCCCCCGCTTCGTGCACGTCTCCACCGACGAGGTGTACGGCTCGATCCAGCAGGGGTCGTGGACCGAGACGTGGCCGCTCGCGCCGAACTCGCCGTACGCCGCTTCCAAGGCCGGCTCCGACCTGCTCGCGCTGGCCGCCCACCGCACACACGGCATGGACGTGGTGGTCACCCGCTGCTCCAACAACTACGGGCCGTACCAGTTTCCGGAGAAGGTCGTCCCGCTGTTCGTCACCAACCTGCTCGACGGCAAGCCGGTGCCGCTCTACGGCGACGGCGGCAACGTCCGGGACTGGCTGCACGTGACCGACCACTGCCGGGGCATCCAGCTGGTGCTCGAGAAGGGCCGCTCCGGCGAGGTCTACCACATCGGCGGCGGCACCGAGCTGAGCAACCGGGAGCTGACCGGCCGGCTCCTCGAGGCCTGCGGCGCCGGCTGGGACATGGTCCGCCCGGTCACCGACCGCAAGGGCCACGACCGCCGCTACTCCCTGGACATCACCAAGATCAGTGAAGAGCTGGGCTACACACCCCAGGTCACCCTGGACGCGGGCCTCGCCACGACCGTCGCCTGGTATCGCGACAACCGCTCCTGGTGGGAGCCGCTCAAGGCCCGGGCCGGCCTCTGATGCGCTGGCTGATCACCGGCGCCGGCGGCATGCTCGGCCGCGACCTGAGTACCGTCCTGGCCGAGCACGGCGCGACCGACGTGGTCGCCGCCACCCGCGCCGACCTGGACATCACCGACCCCGTCGAGGTCCGCGACGCGGTCGCCGGTGCCGACATCGTGCTGAACGCCGCCGCCTGGACGAACGTGGACGGCGCCGAGACCGACGAGTCGGCGGCCACCGCGATCAACGGCCACGCGGTACGGCTGCTGGCGCACACCGCCGGCAAACGCCTGATCCACGTCTCCACCGACTACGTCTTCGACGGCACCGCCACCGCGCCGATCCCGGAGGACACCCCGCACGCACCGATCAACGCCTACGGCCGCGGCAAGGCCGTCGGCGAGCAGGCCGTCCTGGCCACCGGCGGCTACGTGGTGCGCACCGCCTGGCTCTACGGCGAGCACGGCCCCAATTTCGTACGCACCATGCTGCGGCTCGCCGCCGACCGCGACACCGTCGACGTCGTGGACGACCAGCAGGGTCCGCCCACCTGGTCGTACGCGCTGGCCCACCAGCTGGTCGCGCTGGCCCGGGCGGCCGCCGACGGCCGAGCCGCACCCGGCGCCTACCACGGCACCGCCGCCGGCTCCACCACCTGGTACGGCCTGGCCCGCGCCGTCTTCGCCGAAGCCGGACTCGACCCCGGCCGCGTCCGCCCGACCACCAGCGACCGCTTCCCACGCCCGGCCCGGCGTCCGTCCTACAGCGTGCTCTCGCACGCCCGCTGGGCCGGCACCGGCATACCCACACTCCCCCACTGGCGCGCCATGCTCACCGACGCCATGCCAGCCTTACGCCGCTAGGCGCCTCCGTGGTCAGGGTCCCCAAGCGGTGATCTTGCTTCGCCCAACCTCAATGCTGTATCAACGGCTGCCAGACAACACCCACGTTGGGCCGGACAAGACCCTGACCACGAAGGCTCTCGAGAGACCGTTCTAGGAGCTGCCGTTGCGGCAGTCGTGCGATGAGCCCCCACGCGGCGGCCAGCCCAGCGCGGCCCAACGCGGCCCAGCGCGGCGGCCAGCCCAGCGCGGCCCCGGAGGAGTGACAGCCATCAGGCACAGCCGGGTCCGCTTTTTCGGCCTGTTTGATCATCCGGCTGTGCTCCAGGGCTGCCTCCCGGCCGTTGAAGCAGCCCTCGCGCACAGCCAGCCCGCACAACCCGGCCTTGTCGACCACCGCGCTAGCAGAGGTGGCTGTCTCGCTGATCCACACCACACCCGCCATGCCCGGACGTGCGGGTGGCGACCACCGGCCAACCGCAACCGGCGCCACAAACCGCAAGTCGGCACTCCGGCTGCTGGCCAGCGGCGACCGGCCGACCGCAACCGGCCCCACAACCGCGAGCAGGCACCCCGGCCGCTGGCCGGCAACCGCCGGCAACCGCCGGCCGAGCGTGACCGGCGCTGCAAAGCGCAAGCGAACGGCTCCGCCCGGCCCGGCGGTCGCGGTAAGGCCGCGACCGCCGGCAGTCAGTTCGCGCGGGGACGCGGAGGACACCGCGCGAACGCGTACCCCAGATAGCGACCGGGGCGCGCGGCGGACCGGTTGATCAGGGCTTGTACCAGGTCCAGCGGCTGTTGGATCCGCCCACCTGGTAGTACTGGATGAGGGCCGCGCTGTTGCTGTTGCTGCCGTTCTTCACGTGGATGGAGAACTGGTCCCGGGTCACCCCGCCGCGGCTGACGAGGTAGTAGTAGTCGCGGCCGTCCGGGTTCGTGCCCCAGAACTTGGGGAGCCACTCCTGGTTGTTGCCGTTGTTGCAGGTGTACTGCACGATCGCCACGTTGATGGTGACCGCGGCACCGGAGACCGCCAGGCACTTGTTGCTGGCCCGGTTACGGATCCAGTAGTAGCCGGAATCGGTCTCGTCGAAGTACCACTGCTGGTTGATCGGGAAGTTCCGGTTACAGGTGTAGATGATCTGCCCGACGCCGTTGCCGGACGCGCTGTTCGGGTTGTCCATGCACTTGCCGGAATCCTCACCGACGATCCGGAAAGGTCCCAGGGTGGTGGCCGCGCTTGCCGGCGACTGGTGAACGACGATCGCCGTGGCGAGGGTCATGACGGCGACGATCGAATGAAGAAGACGCCTGCGTAGCTTCACTGTGTTCCTTCCCCGTTGTGCCCGGTCGAAGATCACCGGGCGTATCGAGGGATGACTATAGTGTTCCGCGATCTTGCGGGTCGTCCAAGGTGGATGGGCTCGCGGTGGGCATTGCCGCATCGCCGCCCGGCGGGTTGGATGGGGTTCGATGCTCGCGTCAATGGAGGCCGTGCGGCGGCTCATGGACTTGAGGCACCGCGGCCGGGCCGAGGACCTGCCGGAGGTGCTCGCGGCGGCCGCCCCGTTACTGGACGCGGAAGCCGCCATCGTGCTGCTCGTCGACTACGGGCAGCTCGCGCTGCACCCGCTGCGCGGGACCAGGGTCGATACGGCGACCGTGCTGGCCGTGGAGGACACGCTCGCCGGCCGGGCCTTCACGACCGCCCAGCAGCAGTGGCTCGACGAGGGCGACGGCGGGGCGCTGTGGCTGCCGCTGCTGCACGGTGCCGAGCGGCTCGGCGTTCTGGAGTTCCGGGTCAAGGCCTATCCGCCGGCCGCCACCCGACACGACCTGGAGGTGATCGCGGCCCTGGTCGCCGAGCTGATCGCCAGCCGGCGCTTCTACGGCGACGCGGTCGAGCACACCCGGCGTCGGCTGCCCATGCAACTGGCCGCGGAGATCATCTGGAACCAGCTGCCGCCGCTCACCTTCGCCGTCGACGGGACCATCGTCACGGCCGTTCTCGAGCCCTGTTACGAGGTCGGTGGCGACGCGTTCGACTACGCGGCCAACGGCGACGTCCTGCACGTCGCGCTCTTCGACACGGTCGGTCACGGGATCAGCGCCAGCGCGCTGACCACGCTGACGTTGAACACGTATCGCAACGCCCGCCGGTCCGGGCTCTCGCTGGCCGACACCTGCCGGTCGATCGACAAGTGGATCCGCTCCCAGTACCCCGGCCTCTTCGTCACCGCGCTGCTGGCCGAGCTGGACATGCCGACCGGCACCTATCGGCGGATCAGCGCCGGCCATCCCGCCGAGCTCTTCCTGCGCGACGGTCGCGCCCTGCCTCAGCTGCCCACGCCCAACACGCTGCCGCTCGGCCTCGGCCACATGATCGCCCGGCCGCCGCGGGTCATCGAGCAGCAGCTGGAACCCGGGGACACGCTGGTCCTCTACACCGACGGCGTCACCGAGGCACGGGACGCCTCGGGCGCGCTGTTCGGAGTGGAACGGCTCAGCGACTTCCTGCTGAACGCCCTGGACGAGGGCATCCCGGCGCCGGAGACGATGCGCCGCCTGATCCAGGCGATCGTCTCGTACGAGGACGGCGAACTACGCGACGACGCCACCGCCGCGATGCTTCAATGGCGCCGCCACTGACCGGCGCCGCCCGAGTGGCACCCGGGCCCGGCGGCCGCGCTGGGGCCCGGGGTCGCACCCGGATCGCGTGGTGGGTCGGGAACGGCGTAGCTGGGTTTGGGGACGGTGCTGACCCGTACCGTGGAAAATAGCCTGTGCCGGAAGATCCTGGAGTTGACGGACCGTGACCACCGACCAGCCGGAACCGGGCTTGCCGGGCGGTGATCTACAGGTCGCCCGGCGGCAGCCGGGCGGCGTGAATCACTACCCTGAGCTGCTGCATCAGCTGATTTCTGACCTGAACGAGTTCATGATGGTCTACAAGTTCGGACTCGCGGAGATCAATACCAAGATCACGATTCTGGCCGAGGAGCTCACCCTCCGTGGCCGGGGAAATCCGATCGAGCATGTCCGGCCGCGGTTGAAGACGCCGGCCAGCCTGACCGCGAAAGCGCGGCGGCTGGGGTGCCCGCTCACCTACGACGGCCTGCGGGCCCGGATCAAGGACATCGCCGGGATCCGGATCGTGTGCAGCTTCGTCTCGGACGTCTACACGGTGGCCGACATGCTGACCCGGCAGCCGGACGTCCACCTGGTGCAGACCAAGGACTACATCGCGAGCCCGAAGGCGAACGGCTACCGCAGTCTGCACCTGATCGTGGAGATCCCGGTCTTCATGTCGGACCGGGTGGTCGCGGTGCCGGTGGAGGTGCAGCTGCGCACCGTGGCGATGGACTTCTGGGCCAGCCTGGAGCACAAGATCTACTACAAGCACGACCCGGAGGTGCCCGCCGAGCTGCGGGCCGAGCTGGTCGAGGCGGCCGAGGACGCGGCCCGGCTGGATCAGCGGATGGAGCGCCTGCACCAGCAGATCCACGGGCCACGCCGCTGACGGGCCGTCCCGGTGCCCCCGAGGCACCGGGACGGCCCCGGGGTCAGCCGTCGATGCCGTGCACCGGCGGGACGGTCAGGGTACGAGCCTCCGGCGTGCCGCCGAGGACGATCTGCCGCAGCGCCGAGTTGTTCTTCGTGTCCAGCTCGGCGAGCCGGTTGTCCGGGTTCGCCAGCACCTGGATGTAGTAGGTGCCGTTCGGCAGGTCGGTGATCTCGAAGGACTGGCCGGGCAGGTACTGGCCGTAGGTGTCGCCGTTGCCGATGTCCAGCACCTCACGCACCGCGACCACGGTGTCGGCGCCGCACGAGGTGGACAGGTCGGTGTTCTCCGGGCGCCACTTCGCACCGGTGATCGTGTAGTCCACGGCGTCCGTGTTCGCCAGGCAGAACGCCTCCTTGCCGCTGCGCACGGCCAGCTTCTGGTCGGCCGCGAGCAGGTTGTACTGGGCGAAGTCGGTGAAGTGCCAGTGCATGTGGCCCTCGCGGGCGTCCCACTCCATGGTGCCGGCCGCCTTGGAGCCGACCTGGTTGCCCTTGGCGTCGAAGAAGTACTGGTAGGCGTCCATCAGATCAGTGCCGGTGCGGCGGAACCCGTCGACCAGCAGGGGTGAGGTGCCGGCGTTCCAGACCGTGGCGGCGAAGTTCACGTACCACTTGCCGTCGATCTCCTCGAGCTCGATACCCCAGGCCGGCAGCGACTTCAGGTCCGGCTTCGGGCCGCCCTTGGGCGCGGCCTTCAGCGTCGCCGGCCGCTTCGCCGGGGCCCGGAACTCCGGCAGGTACGACGACACCTGCCGCGCCGCGTCACCCTCCGCCGCGTGCGCGGCGTGCTCGTCCTCGGCCGCCGGCGCCGCGAGCGGCTCGGCTGCCGCGTCCGCCTTCATCGCCCGGGCCAGGCCGGCCTCGTCCTCGCGCTGCTCGACCACGGTCACCCCGACGCGGGCGGTGCCCTGGTCCGCCGGGATGCCGAACAGTTCCCGGTAGCGCGGGTTCACCTTGACGGTGGCGTTGTACTTGCCCGGCGCCAGGTCGAACGGCTTGTCCTCGCGGTACGACGGCTGGTCGGCGACGTCCGAGCTCCACCCCGCCTGCACACCCCACACCGAGCCGAGCGTGAACGGGTTCTCTCCGCCGCAGGAGGTCGGGTACGGGTTGGTCGCCGGAGCGTCCGGCCGCGTCCGCCCCGAGTCCCAGCCGTTGCCGCAGAACGGCGTCGTGTACTCGGTGACCGGCTTGCCCGCCTCGTCGGTGATCGTGACCGTGGTGAAGTCCTGGAGACCGGTGAAGTCGGTGACCGTACCGGCCGGCAGCGCCACCCGCTTCTTCTTGCCCTTCTCGGTGACGATCCGCTCGGCCACGATCGGCTTGTCGTAGCCGGCCCGCCGCACCTGGATCTCGAACGCGTCCTTGCCCGCGACCACGTGCAACCCGAGGTCCATCGAGAAATACACGTCGTCGCCGGAGACGTACCGGTAGGCGGTGACCGCCGAGGTGGCGGACACGAAGGAGAGCGGTGGCGGTGCGGCTGCCGCCTGCGCCACGCCGACTCCGGCGGCGGTCAGCGCGAGCGCGGCCGCCGCGGCGCCGGCCGTCAGCAGGCGGGTACGGCGACGATGCTTCGTCGGGTCAGTCATGAGGTCCTTCCCGTCGGGCGGCCGTCGGTGAGGCGGCCGCTTGCCGGAGACATCCAATGCGGACAGCTGTGTGACTGCTGTGAAGCGGAGGGGCGTTGGCACGAACCCGGGAGTGATCCATCCCATCCGCCGGAGCACCGGTCGCGAATCCCTGGCACCACCACGAGGGAAGGGGCACCATGCGTCACGTCGCCAAACTGCTGGCCTTCGCCGTGCTCGGCGTCGGGCTGATCGTCGTGGCCGGGGTGGTGCTCTCCCCACGCGACGACGGCCGGTCCGGCGCGGCGCCGGCGATGGCCCGGGAGACCGATCCGATCGCCGCGGCGCAGAGCCGGCTCCAGCGCCTGCCGCGCGACTGGACCACATGGGCCGAGCTGGGCATGGCGTACGTGCAGCGGGCGCGCGTCACCGGCGACCCGGCGGACTATCCGCGGGCGCAGCAGGCCCTGGAACGGTCCCTGGAGGTCCGGCCCGAGCAGAACGCGGCCGCGCTCACCGGGCTGGGCGCGCTCGCGGCGGCCCGCCACGACTTCCCGCTGGCGCTGCGGCACGGGCAGGCGGCGGTCGCGGTGGACCCGTACCGGGCAGCGGCGCTGGGCGTGGTCGCCGACGCGCTGACCGAACTGGGCCGCTACCCGGAGGCGTTCGACACCGTCCAGCGGATGGTGGACCTGCGGCCGGACACCGCCTCGTACGCCCGCGCCTCCTACACCTGGGAGCTGCGCGGTGATCTGCCCCGGGCGAACGACGCCATGCTGCGGGCGCTGGAGGCCGCGGCGAACCCGCAGGACGCCGTGTTCGCGCGGTACCACCTGGGGGAGCTCGCGTACGCGGCGGGCGACCTGGAGACCGCGGCGACGCACTTCGCGGAGGGTTCGCGTTTCGACCCCCGGTATCCGCCGCTGCGGGCCGGTCAGGCCCGGGTGCGGGCGGCGCGCGGGGACACCGCGACGGCCGTCGCCGAATTCCAGGCGATCGTGGCGTCGGTGCCGAATCCCTCGTACGCCGCCGAGCTCGGTGACCTGCTGGTCGCCACCGGGCAGGAAGCGGCCGGGGCCCGGCAGTACGCCCTCGCCCGGGCCGGGTGGACCGGATCGGCGGAGCCGGAGAGCGTGCTGTTCGCCGCCGACCAGCGGGATCCCGGCGCCGTGGAACAGGCCCGCAAGCTGTACGCCCGGCAGCCGGGCTATGCCGCGGCCGACGCCCTCGCGTGGGCGCTGCGGTCCGCGGGGCAGCCGGCCGCGGCGCTGGTCAAGGCGGATGAGGCGCTCCGGCTGGGTACCCGCAGCGCGATGCTGCACTACCACCGCGGCATGATCCTCGCCGACCTCGGCCGGGACGCCGCCGCGCGGGACGCGCTGAACACGGCGTTGCGCCTGAACCCGCACTTCTCGATCCGGCACGCCGCTACCGCGCGCGCCACCCTCGCCTCGCTCGGTGGTGCCCGATGAGGCCGCGCGTCCTGGCCTGGGCCGGCGTCGCCGCCGCGGCGATCGCCGGGATCCTCACCAGCGTTGCGCCGGCCGCGGCCGCCGGGCCGCCGATCGCCCATCCGCTCGGCCGGTTCACCGTCAATCAGTACGCCGGGCTGCGCGTCGCGCCGGACGCGGTACACGTCGACTACGTCGTGGATCTCGCTGAGCTGCCGGCCTTCCAGGCCCGCAGCGAGCAGGTGGACACCGACGGCGACGGCGCCGTCTCGGCCGCGGAGAATGCACGGTACGCGGAAACGACCTGCACCGCGTCCGCCGGTCTGCTGCGGCTCACCGTGGCGGACCGGGCGGCTCCGCTCGCGGTCGACCGGTCGGCGGTGACCTTCCCGGCCGGTGAGGGCGGCCTCGACACGCTGCGCCTGGAGTGCACGCTGCGGGCCGGCGTGACGGTGTCCGACTCGGCGACCGTGACGTTCCGCAACGACGCGTACGCCGATCGGGTCGGGTGGCGGGAGATCACCGCCACCGGTGATCGGATGGCTCTGACCAGTAGTGACGTGCCGGATGAGAGTGTCAGTGGGCGGCTTGGGGCGTACCCCGAAGATCCTTTGGCCGAGCCCCTCGACGTCCGCTCGGCCACGCTGGTGGCGCGGCCGTCCGCGGACGCCGTGCCCGCGGCGGACACCGTCCTGGCCGCGCCGCGGCAGGCGGCCGACCGGCTGACGGCCGCGTTCACCGGGGTGGTCGAGCGGCAGCGGTTGACGATCGGAATCGGTCTGCTCGGGATCGTCCTTGCCATGGTGCTCGGGGCCGCGCACGCCCTCGCGCCGGGCCATGGGAAGACGGTGATGGCGGCTGTTCTGATCGGCGAGCGGGGCACCTGGCGGCAGGCCGCGGTGATCGCGGGCAGCGTGACTGTCACCCACACTGCCGGGGTGTTGGTGCTGGGGGCGGCGCTCGCGACGTCGCTCACGTTTGCGCCGCAGCGGCTTTATGGAGGGTTGGCGGCGGTTAGTGGGGTGCTGTTGGCGGTGGTCGGGGTGGGTTTGATGCGGCGGGCTCTGTACGCGCGCAAGCACAACCAAGGCCATAGCCACGGGCATGGGCATGGGCATGGCCGACACCAGCACGGCCACCAGCAAGGACACCAGCACGGCCGCCAGCAAGAGCACGAGCACGACCACCAGCAAGAGCACGAGCACGACCACCAGCAAGAGCACGAGCACGGCCACCGGCAAGAGCACGAGCACGGCCACCAGCAAGGACACCAGCACGGCCGCCAGCAAGAGCAGGAGCACGGCCACGAGCAAGGGCAGGAGCACGGGCACGAGCACGCTCACCAGCACGGGCACGGGCATCACGGGCCAGTCCGTCTGCGCAGCCTTTTGACCCTGGGCTTCGCCGGTGGGCTGCTGCCCAGCCCGTCGGCCGTGGTGGTGCTGCTCGGCGCGGTCGCGCTGGGCCGGCCCTGGTATGGGGTGCTGCTCGTGGTCGCCTACGGCGCCGGCATGGCGGGAGCGCTGATCAGCATCGGTCTCGCTCTCGGCCGGTTCGGTCCCGCGATCAGCCGGCGCCTCCCCCAGCGGTTCACCCGGTGGCGGCCGGCCCTGCCGGTCCTCACGTCGGGGGTCATCGTGCTGGTCGGGCTCAGCCTCACCGCCCAGGCCGTCCTCACCCAGGCCTCCTGACGCTGAGGCCGGGCCGTCGCCTCAGGCGTTGTCCCCGCGCAGCCCTCGGGACACCGCTGCGAGCCCGGAGATTCGCACCGCGCCCGCGGCGAAGCGCAGGCTTTCGGTGTCCGCGCCCCAGGGCAAGGTGCGCCTCTGGCTTGGCGCGCGCCGCCTTGTTACCGTCCGGTACGTGACGAAGGCTCTCGTTCTTGGTGGCGGCGGTGTCACCGGCATCGCGTGGGAATTGGGTGTGCTCTGCGGGCTGCAGCGGGCTGGTGTCCCGCTCGGCGACGCCGACCTGGTCATCGGCACGTCGGCCGGTTCGGTGGTGGGTACCGTGCTGACCGCGGGCATCGACCTGGAGATCGCGGTGGCCATGCAAACGGCGAGCACATCCGACGGCTCTGGCTCCGGCGGCGGGGGCGCCGGCCGGGTACTTACGGCACTCGCTGTGCTCGCGGATCCGTCGGTGCCGGTGATGGAGGCGCGGATGCGGGTGGGCGCCTTCGCGCTGTCCGCGCCGACCCGCGACGAGCAGTCCTACGTCGCGGGCATCGCGTCCCTGCTGCCGATCCGGGACTGGCCGGCCCGCGAACTGCGGATCACCGCCATGGACACCGCCGACGGGCGTGACGTCGTGTTCGACGCCGCGTCGGGTGTGCCCCTCCAACTCGCCGTCGCCGCCAGTTGCGCCGTACCCGGTCTGATGCCGCCGGTCACGATCGACGGCCGCCGCTACATGGACGGCGGGATCCGGCTCGGTGCCGGCGCCGACCTCGCCGAGGGCGCCGACCAGCTCGTGGTGATCGCCCCGATGGCCGCGCTGGACCCGGCCCGCATCGAAGCCGAGATGGCGTCGACCGGTGCCGGCAAGACGCTGCTCATCGCGCCGGACGAGGCGGCCATGACGGCGATGGGCCAGAACTTCATGGATCCGGCCCGCCGCGCGCCGACCGCGCAGGCCGGGCTCGTCCAGGGCCAGGCGCTCGCCGAAGCGGTCCGGGCGGTCTGGCCCGGCTGACCGCGAACGCGGCCCCGTCGCCGCCGGTCCGCCCGTGGGAGACGGCCGGCGGCCGCCTCGTCGTGGTCGACGCCTGACCGGCCGGCATCGGCCCATCGCTGATTGACTGCGCAGAGGCGAGGAGATAGAAAGGCGGGCGATCCAAGATCAGCCCGAGGAGGCCCATGGCGCAGCAGCTGATCGTCTGCGAGAGCCTGGTGCGGATCTATCAGACCGGCTCGATCGAGGTACAGGCGCTGCAGGGCCTCGATCTGATGGTGGACAGCGGCGAGATGGTCGCCGTGGTGGGTGCGTCCGGGTCGGGCAAGTCGACGCTGTTGTCCATCCTCGCCGGGATCGACGCTCCCACCGCCGGGCGGGCGCGGGTCGGCGAGTGGGATCTGCTGGCCATGTCGCGTACGGATCGGGTGCGTTACCGGCGGCAGACCGTCGGGTTCGTCCGGCAGCAGACCGCGAGCAACCTGGTGCCGTACCTGACGGCCCGGCAGGTGGTGGATCTGCCGATGGCGGCGGCCGGGGTCAAGGCCCGGGCCCGGCAGGCCCGGGGCGGCGAGTTGCTGGCGGCGCTCGGGGTCGCGGATTGCGCGGACCGGCGCCCGGCGCAGATGTCCGGCGGGCAGCAGCAGCGGGTGGCGATCGCGGTGGCCCTGGCCAATCAGCCGCGGGTGCTGCTGGCCGACGAGCCGACCGGTGAGCTGGACACCGCCACCTCGGCGCAGGTGTTCGAGGCGTTGCGGCAGGTGAATCGGGAGTTCGGGGTGACGGTCGTGGTGGTCACCCACGATCCGCAGGTCAGTGGCCAGGTGGCCCGGACGGTCGCGATCCGGGACGGGCGGACCAGCAGTGAGGTGCTGCGGCGTACCGCGACCGCCGAGAACGGTGACACCCACGTGATCGCGGAGGAGTACGCGGTGATGGACCGGGCCGGGCGAGTACAGATTCCCCGGGAGTACCGGGAGGCTCTCGCCCTGACCAGGCGGGTACGGCTGGCCCTGGAGCCCGACCACGTGACGATCCGCCCGGACATCGAGGCTCAGTCGTGATCCTTCGCGTAGACCGGGTCAACCGCAGCTTCGGCGCCGTGCACGCGTTGCGTGACGTGTCGTTCGAGGTGGCCGCGGGGACCATGGTGGCGCTGGTCGGGCGCTCCGGGTCGGGCAAGACCACGCTGCTCAACGTCATCGGCGGGCTGGACCGGCCGGACTCGGGGACCGTGGTGGTCGACGGCACCGAGGTCACCGCCCTCGACGAGGACGGGCTGTCGCTGCTGCGGCGCGAGAAGGTCTCGTACGTGTTCCAGACCTTCGGCCTGATCCCGGTGCTGTCGGCCGCGGAGAACGTCGGCGCCCCGCTGCGGCTGGCCCGGACCCCGGCGGCCGAACGGGAACGCCGGGTCGCATTGCTGCTGGACCTGGTCGGCCTGGCCGAGCACGCCCGGCAGCGTCCGGGTGAGCTGTCCGGCGGGCAGCAGCAACGGGTGGCGATCGCCCGCGCTCTGGCCGCCTCCCCACGACTACTGATCGCCGACGAGCCGACCGGGCAACTGGACGCGGAGACCGGCCGATCGGTGATGGCACTGCTGCGCGGGGTGGTGGAGTCGGAGGGAGTCACCGCACTGGTGTCCACGCACGACCCGGTGATGATGGCCCTCGCCGACCGGGTGATCCGGATCGGTGACGGGCGGATCGACGACCAGCCGTGCTGAGGCTTCTGGCGGGCCGGGCGCGGGCGCAGTGGCAGTTGCTGGCCTCGCTGCTGGCGGTGGTCACGGTGGGCGCCACGCTGCTGGGGGTCTGTGCGCTGCTGGTGACGCGTACGGCCGGGCAGGCGCTCGAGGTGGCGGCAGCCCGGGCCGCGCCGGAGGATGTCGAGGTCACCGCGTACACGGTGACGATGAGCGGCCGGGACGCCCGGTCGGTGGCCGGTGACACCCGGGAGCTGCTGACCTCGACGCTGGCGCCGTTCCGGTCCACCACCGCCGCACGGGCGTCGTCGGTGATGCGGTCGCTGGGACCCGGCGAAGTGGGCTACCTGTCCGGGGTCGAGGATCTGCCGGAGCGGGCCTCGCTCACGGCCGGCCGCTGGCCGCGGGCACCCGGCGAAGCGGTCGTCCTGGAACCCACCGCCCGGCTGCTCGGCCTCACCCCGGACGACCGGGTGCGGCTCGGCCCGGAGAAGGCACGCGACCCCGCACCGGGGATGGACGTGACCGTGGTCGGTGTCGTCCGCCCACGCCCGGGCACCGGCTGGGACCGCGACCCCCTGGCCGGCGCCGGGTACGACCTGGCCTACCGGGACGGCGGCGCGCTGCAGCCGTCCCGGGCGTTCGGGCCGTTCCTGCTCGACCTCGGCGATCTGCTCGGCAGCGGCTCGGCGATCAGTCGCCTGGAGATCACCGCCCGGCCCGACCTGTCCGCCCCGGCCCGCCGCGACCTGGCAACGGTCACCGAGGCGGTGCTCGGCGCCGATCGGCGGCTGGCGCGGATCCTCGGCGACCGGGTGCAGATCGAGCGGATCGCCTCCCGGCTGCCGTCGGAGTTGCTGGCCGCGCGGGAGCAGCAGCAGGTGGTCAACGGGGCCGTGCTCGCGATCGCCGTGCTGGGCGTCGTGCTGACCGCGACCGCGCTGGCGCTTGCCGGCCGGCTGACCGCGGGCGTACGCGCGGACGAGACCGCCCTGCTGTCGGCGATGGGTACCGGCCGGGGACGGCTGGCGCTCAACGCGATCGCCGAGGCCGGTGTGCTCGCCCTGCTGGCGGCGGCGCTCGCGATCCCGGGCTCGGCGGTGCTGCACGCCGGGCTCAGCCAGGTGCCGCCGCTGGCCGGGGCGGGCCTGGCCACCGCGCCGGGCGTCACCGGCGGCCAGGTCGTCGCCGTCGTTCTCGGCGCGTTCGCGCTGGCGGTGCTGCTGGTGGTGCTCGCGGTACGACCCGCGCCGGCGACCGGCGAGCGCGGACGCCGGGAACTGCTGGCCCGCTCCGGCGCCGACCTGCTGCTCGTGGCGCTGGCCGCCGGTGGCTGGTGGCAGTTGCGGGCCCAGCCCGACGGGTCCGACCCCAGAGTCGACGCGGTACGCGTACTGGCGCCCGCCCTGCTGCTCACCGCTGGTGCCGCGGTCGCGTTGCGGCTGGTGCCGCCGGCGCTGGCGGCCGCCGAGCGGCTGGCCCGCCGGGCGAACGGGCTGTCCCTGCCGCTCGCGGTGGCCGAGGCCGCCCGCCGCCCGCAGGCCACCGCCGCCGGCCTGCTGATCACCCTGGCCTGCGCGGCCGGCACGTTCGGGGTGGCCTTCGACGCCACTTGGACGCGGTCCCAGCGTGACCAGGCCGACCTGTCGGTCGGCACCGACCTGGCGCTCACCCTCACCGCCGCCCCGGTGGCCGGCCAGGGCGCGGCGGTGAGTGCGGCCGTCGGCGGCACGGTACGGCCGGCCACCGACCGCGGTGTCTCGGTCGGGCAGTGGCTGGGCGGTAGCGGGGACGCCCCGCGACTGGTGGCGACCGACCTGACCGGCGCCGGGGAGCTGTTGCGCGGGCGGGGCGTGACCGGCGACGGGCTGGCCCCGGCGGAGCGGGCCGGGGGCATCGGTGTCCCGGCCGGAGCCGGATTCGTCGTGACCGGCAAAGCGGCCGAGGCCCTCACGGTCACCCCGCGTCTGCTCCTCGAGGACGCCACCGGTCTGCGAACCGCCTGCACCGGTACGCCGGTGCCGCTCGACGGCCGGGCCCACCGGCTACCGGGGTGCGCCCCCACCGACGGCCTGCGCCTGGTCGCGGTGTCGCTGCCGGTGACCGGCGACGCGATCAGCCCGGACCGTACGGACCGAACCGAGGTCGCCGTCACCCTCACCGTCCCGGGTACCGGTACCGGCACGTGGACCGCCACCTCGGTCGAGCCGAATGCCGAGCAGCTCGGCGACCCCGCCGTCACCGCTACCGGAAACGGCCTGCGCATGACCGCGACGGTCGGGCTCGGCGGCCCGCCGGACGCCGCCCGCGAGCTGGTCGCGACCGCGTTCGCCGATCCCGGCCCGGTGCCGGTGGCCGTGTCGCAGCGGTTCGCCGGCCAGCTCGACGCCCGCCCCGGCGACCGGTTCGACGTCGCCGTCGGCACCACGCCGCTCACCATCCAGATCGCCGGCGTGGTGCCGGCGATCCCGTCCGCGCCCGGGGCGGCCGCGATCCTCGCCGACCTGGACACGCTGTCGCGGGCCCTGGTGGTCCGGGGCGATCTGGAGTTCCCGGTGGACGCCTGGTGGGCCGGGCGGCCCGGGCACGCCGACGCCGCCGAGCGGGCGGCCGGTCTGCATCTGGGTCCGGTGACCACCCGCGACGGCGAGATCGAGCGGCTCAGTTCCGGACCGGTGCCGGCCGGGCTGCCGGCCGTGCTGCGGCTGCTGGTGCCGGCGGCGGCCCTGCTGCTGCTCGCCGGCATCGTCCTGCACGTGACCAGCGACCTTCGGATACGTGCCCTCGAGGTGGCCCGGCTGCGCGGTCTCGGGATGACCCGGCGTGAGGTCCGCCGCACGCTGCTGGGCCAGCACGCGGTAGTCCTGCTGCCGATGTTCGTGGTGGGTGCGGCGGTCGGTGCGATCGGCACCCGCCTGGTGGCGCCGCTGCTGGTCCGCTCGGACACGGGCGCCGCTCCCGTGCCGGCCGTGGTACCGCTGTGGCCGTGGGCCGCCGAGGCCGCCCTGCTCGCGTTGCTGCTGGCGGTGTGCACGCTCGCGGTGACCGTCGTGGTGGTGGTGCAGTCCCGGCGTGCCGACGCCGCGCACCTGCGGGTGACGTCGTGAGGCGACCGCCGGTGCCGCACTGGGCCAGCGTGCGGGGCCGGGCCCGCGCCGACGCCGGCCCGCTGCTGCTGGTCGCCGGCGTGGTCGCGGTGATCAGCCTGCTCGCCGGTGCGGTGCCGGGCCTGCTGCGCGACACCGCCGACCGGGCGGTTCAGGAGGCCGTCCGGCAGGCCGGCGACCGGGCGGACGTCACGGTGAGCGCCCACTGGGAGCCGGACGACGGGCCGGGCGGCCGGTACCGCATGCCCCGCCTCGCCGAGGACCTGGACGCGCTGCGGGACCGGGCCTTCGACGAGCTGGGCAGCGGGCTGCGGCCGGTGCTGCGGCCGCCGGTCACCTCCGCGCTCAGCACCCCGTTGAACTTCACCGACGGCAGCGTGCTGCGGACGTTCCGGCTGGCGTACCTGTCGAACGGCGCCGGACCGGCGGTGGTCTGGACGGCCGGCAGCGCGCCCGGGCCCGCGGTGCCGGACGCCGGCGGCGACGTCCTGGCCCCCTACTCCGGGCCGCCGTGGGTCGTCCAGGCCGGGGTCTCGGAGGCCGTGGCGCGGGCCCTCGGGGTGCGACCCGGCGACCGGCTTCAGCTGGCCGACGGCAACCGCAACGTCAAGGACGTACGGGTCAGCGGCGTCTACCGTCCGGTCGACCGCACCGATCCGGCCTGGCGGATCGCGCCCTGGCTGCTGGATCCGGTGCCCGGCGCGGACGGGGCCGGCTCCACCCGCTTCGGCGGGCTGCTCTCCGCCGAGTCGCTGCCTGACGCCCGGCTCGCCCTGAACGCCGACCAGTTCCACCGCGCGGTCCTGTTCATGCCCGACCCTCCGGTGCTGACCTGGGAGTCGGCGCAGGCGATCGCCGGCACCGCGGTCGCGTTGAAGGCGGACTCGGGAGCCACCGGCGAACTCGACACGTCCTCGGTGTGGAACACCCAGCTCGACGCGGTGCTGCGGGAGGTGGGCGGCCAGATCGAGGCCGCGTCCGCGCAGGCGTCCGTGCTGCTGCTCGCGGTGCTGACGGCCGCCGTGCTGGTGCTGCTGCTCGCCGCCGACCTGCTGGCCCGCCGCCGTACCCCGGCACTGGCCCTGGCCCGGCAGCGCGGCACCGGCCTGCCGGCCCTCGCCGGGGAACTGCTGCTGGAGTCGGCGGCGGTGGCGCTGGCCGGGGGCGCGGCGGGAGTGCTGCTCGCGCGTACCCTCGTGCCGATCGTCTCCTGGCTCTGGGTGGCGCCCGTGGTGGTCGCCGCGGCCCTGGCCGCGCCGGCTTTCGGGCTGCTCGCCGCCGCGCGCGCCACGCGCGACCGGCGGGTGCCCGCCAACCGGTCCGCGCGCCGCTGGGCCCGGCACACCGGCCGGCTGCGCCGCGCCGCCGGCGAGGCCGCGGTTCTGGCCGCCGCGATCGCCGCCCTGGTCGCACTGCACCAGCGCAGCGTGCTGCACGGGCTCCCGGCGGCCGCCCCCACGCTCACCGCCCTCGCCGGCGCGCTGATCCTGCTGCGGTTGCTTCCGCCGGCTGCCGGCGTGGTGCTGCGGATCGCGCTGCGCTCGCGCCGGCCCCTGGCCGTTTTCGGCGCCGCCCGGGCGGCCACCACCGCCGGGCGGGCACTGCCGCTGCTGGCGCTGGTCACGGCTGCCGCGCTGGCCTCGTTCGCGCTCACCGTGGACGCCACGGTACGGGCGGGCCTGGCCGACGGCGCCTGGCGTACGGTCGGCGCCGACGCCCGCCTCGACGTCGCCCCGGACGCCGAGAGCTTCACCGCCGAGGTGGCCGGCCGTCTCGCCGCGGCGCCCGGTGTCCGGCACGCCGTCGCGGCCCGGGTCACCGGCGCCGAACGGATCGTCACCGACGAGACCACGGTCTCGCCCGTCCTGGTCGTCGTCGACTCCGCCGCGTTCCGGCGGCTCCTGCGGGACACCCCGCTGCCGGACGAACCGGCCCTGGACCGGCTCACCGCGCCCGGCACGGTCCCGGCGCTGGTCCGCTCCGCCGACGGCGCCCTGCGGCCCGGCATCGGCCTGGATCTGCTGCGCCAGGGCGCCCCCGCGGTGCGGCTCACCGCGGTCGGCACGGCGCCGGCGGTGAACAATCTGCCGGATCTGGTGATCGTGGACGCCGCCTCCGGGGTGCCGGCCGTACCGAACACCATCTGGCTGACCGGTCCCGGCGCGCCGGAGGCCGCCGCCACCGCCGGGGTGGAGGCGACGACCGTACTGCGCACCGAGGTGCTGCGCGCCCGCCGGGACGCGCCGCTGGTCGCCGGGCTGCTGGCGCTCGCGTGGGCCTCGGCCGCGACCCTGCTGGCGCTCGCGCTGCTCGGGCTGGCCCTCGGCGCGGCGGCGAGCGCCCCCGGACGCTGGCAGACGCTGACCCGCCTGCGCACCCTGGGCCTGCGCCCGGCGGAGGCGCGCCGGGTCGCGATGGGCGAGCTGCTGCCGGCCGTCGCGGTGGCCGCGGTCGGCGGGGCACTGCTCGGTGTGCTGCTCGCGCGCGTGACGTCCGGCCCGCTGATGTTGCGGCTGCTCACCTCGCAGAGCGGCGATCCGCGGGTGGTGCCGCCGTGGGGACCGCTCGCTGTGCTGGCCGGGGCGCTGCTGGTCGGGGTTGCCGTGGTGGTACCGGTCGAATCAGCGTTGCGGCGCCGCCGCCGGCTCGGCGAAGTGCTCCGCGCCGGCGAGTAGGAACCGGAGGCGTACGCGTTCTGCCGGCTCCTGCCCTGCCCGCGAGCCGGCAGCCACTCCGAGCCCCAGCGCGACCGCCGGGCCCCGGCAGGTGGTCGCGCCGGCGGGTCACCGGTCGAGGGAGATCGCCCGCTTGGCACGGTCGACCGACTCCTCCGAGGCCGGGCCGCCGGGGTTCTCGGTCGCGAGGGCCTGATTGGCCGCGACGAACGGGCGCATGCGCCGCTCGTACCCGGCGAAGCCGGCCACGTGGTCACCGCCGGCCGCGGCCAGTTCGGCCGCCAGCAGGTAGGCGCCGACCAGCGCCAGGCTGGTGCCCTGTCCGGACAGCGGCGAGGCGCAGTACCCGGCGTCGCCGAGCAGGGCCACCCTCCCGCGCGCCCACGAGTCCATCTTGATCTGGGCCATCGCGTCGAAGTAGAAGTCCGGTGCCTTCCACATGCCGTCCAGCAGGCGCGGCACCTCCCAGCGCATCCCGGCGAACCGCTCCGCCAGCAGCCGGCGCTGGGCGTCGAGGTCGCGGTAGTCGTAGGCGATCGGCCCGGCCGTGAAGCCCAGGTTCACCCGCAGCTCGGTGTTGTTCCGTGCCGGGTAGATGCCGCCGCCGAGCTCGCCGTCGCGGAACCACAGCTGCCAGTCCTCCAGCTCCAGGAAGTTGTCCATCGTGTAGACGGCCAGGTAGGTGCCGAGGTGGTGCAGGAACGCCGCCTCCGGTCCGAACGCCAGCCGCCGCACCGTCGAGTGCAGCCCGTCGGCGCCGATCACCAGGTCGAAGGTCTGCGGCGCGGCCCGCTCGAACGTCACCCGTACCCCGTGGTCGTCCTGCTCCAGGCCGGCGATCGAGTCGCCGAAGAGGAATTCGGCGTTCGTCCGCTCGTACAGCATGGCCGTGAGGTCCTCGCGCAGCACCTCGATGTCCTCGCCGTCCAGGCGACCGCTGCTGATCGCGTGCTCGGTGGAGCGCATCAGTTCGTTGCCGTCGCCGTCGAGCATGGACATGCCCCGCATCCGGGTGCGGACCTCGCGCAGCGGGCCGAGCAGGCCCATCCGGTCGACCACGTCCAGCGCAACCCCGCGGATGTCGATCGCCTGCCCGCCGGCTCGCGGCCCGGGAGCACGTTCCACGATGGTGGCCGAGAAGCCGTGGTGGTGCAGCCAGTAGGCCAGCGCCGGGCCGGCGACGCTCGCACCCGAGATCAGAACCTTCGTCATGACGCCTCCTTGTGTGTACGCTGTACGCAATTGAATGTACGGCGTACACCCTGCGCCGAGAAGCCTGCGAGCTGCATATCTGTCCTAGCACTACGCGATTCTGTACTAGGACAGGAAGGAGAATGGTGACCGCCGAGCCGCCCTACCAGCGCATCGTCGCCGAGCTTCGCCGGCGCATCACCGAGGGCGAGCTGCGCCCCGGTGACCGGGTTCCGTCGACACGTCAGATCGCCATCCGATGGGGTGTCGCGACGGCCACCGCGACCAAGGCGCTGAACACCCTGCGCCAGGAGGGACTGGTCCGCGCGGAACCACGGGCAGGCACGGTCGTCGCCGAACCCTCGCCCGCCGCGGGGCCGGTTCCGCCGACGAGCGCACCGGCCGGTGAGCTGACCCGTGAGCGGATCGTGCGGGTCGCGATCGAGATCGCCGACGCGGAGGGCCTGGAGGCGCTGTCGATGCGCGGGATCGCCGCCCGGCTCGGCGCCGCCACCATGTCGACCTACCGGCACGTGGCCGGCAAGGACGATCTCGTCCTGCTGATGGCCGACGCGGCGTTCGGCGAGCTACCACCCGCGACGGATCCGGCCCTGGGCTGGCGGGAGCGGGTGGAGCAGGCGGTGCGGACGCTGTGGACGCTGCACCGCCGGCATCCCTGGCTGTCTCAGCTGAACCCGCTCAACCGGCCGCTGCCGCTGCCCGGGCTGCTCGCACACGGCGAGCAGATCCTCGCCGCGCTGGAGGGGGCCGGCCTCGACGCGACCGCCACCCTCGACGTGGAGGTGCTGCTGTACAGCTACGTGCAGGGACTGGCCGCCAACATCGAGCGGGAGGCGCACGAGCAGGCCGCCACCGGCATGTCCGACGACGACTGGATGCGGCAGCAGGAACCCGCGATGGGCGCGATGGCGGCCACCGGCCACTATCCGGCGTTCGCCCGCCTGATGGCCGGCTTCACCACCGATGGGTACGACCTCGA
Source organism: Actinoplanes aureus (assembly GCF_015704865.1). Taxonomy (GTDB): domain Bacteria; phylum Actinomycetota; class Actinomycetes; order Mycobacteriales; family Micromonosporaceae; genus Actinoplanes; species Actinoplanes aureus. The sequence goes on from NZ_JADQTO010000009.1 coordinate 277,509, forward strand.
CCTCGACCGGATCTTCGAGCTGGGCCTGCGGCTCCTGCTGGACGGTTTCGCCCAGAGCCGCAGGCCCTCGTCGTGAGCTACGCCGGTTCGACCGGCATCCAGAGCTCGCAGGTGGCGGTGCTGAAGTCCGCCGCACGGTCCAGGATCGCGACGATCGACGGTCCCGGCCGCAGCCGCCACGGGTTGGACGGGAACCACTCGGTCGCCGTCGCGGCCCAGGCGTTCTGCAGGGTCTCCGGGTACGGCCCGGAGGTGCGGAACACCGCCCACCGGCCGGCCGGCAGCTCGATGGCGTCGAGGTCGTCGGGGACCGGCGTGTCCCGGCTGACGGCGACGCCGTGCAGGTAGGTCAGCTCGCTGCCCTCGGCGCTGTCCGGCTCCAGGTCGTCGGTGACCTGGAGCAGGCCGGCCGGTTCGGTGTCGCTGAGGCCTTTCAGCCGCTGGTGCTCCTCCAGCGGCAGGCCGGCGATGAACTGCTGGATGTGCGGGTTGACACCGCGGTAGATCAGCGGAACCCGGGTGGCGTGTCCGGCGAGGCGGAACGCGGGTCGTTCGGCGATGCGGGTGTCCATGGGGATGCTCCCTTCGACGGTCAGGCGGAACCTGATCTGTGGTTGTGACCGAAGGGGGCCTCCGTCGCGGCGTACCTCACCGGGTCCGGCGCCGTGCACGGCCCGGAACGCGCGCCCGAACGCCTCGGTCGAGCCGTACCCGTAGCGGACGGCGATGCCGAGCAGGTCGTCGTTACCGCGGACCACGTCAGCGGCCGCTACCGTCATGCGGCGCCGGCGTACGTACTCCGACAGCGGCATGCCGGCCAGCGACGAGAACATCCGGCGCAGGTGGTACTCGGTGGTGCCGAGCCGCCTGGCCAGTGCGGTGACGTCGAGCTCCTCGGTGAGGTGCTGCTCGACCGAGTCGACGAGCCGGTTGAGTGCCGAGATCATGAGGCCTCCCTTCACCACCAAGGCTGGCCGAAGCACCCCCGGCCGCACCCGATCGTCGCTGCCCGATCCGATCAGGTTCGGTCGAGGACACGCAGAACCATGTCGACCAGGGCGTCCACGTCATCGTCGATCATCGGCTCACCGGTCATGCCCATCCGGTGCAGCAGGCTGCCGACGACGACGTCGATGAAGAACAGCACCCGATGCTCCGGCTCACCCAGCGCCTCCTGCAGCGCGAGCCGGTAGGGATCCTGCAACTCGGTGGCGAGGATCCGGCGCAGGGCCGGGTCGCTGACGGCGTCGGTGAAGACCCCGGCGAACGCCGCGCCGATCCCGGGTTCGCCGATCTTCGCCGCCGCCCAGCGGATCGCGGACGCCAGGATCTCCTCCCGGGTGGCGCCGGTCAGCGGCGCCGGGCCGAAGGCGTCGACGAGGCAGGCGGTGATCAGTGCGCCCTTCGACGGCCAGCGCCGGTAGATCGTCGTCTTCGCGATCCCGGCGGCCGCGGCGATGCGGTCGACCGTGGCGCGCGCGTAGCCGAGCTCGTGGACGGTACGCAATGTCGCGGCGAAGACCACGTCGTCGACGCCGGAGCGCGGGCGGCCGGGTGGTCTGGTGGGCGTGGTCGCGCGGGCCATGGCCACAGGATACCGAGTTATGCTACTTCTAGTATCGATACTTCGAGTAGCGTAATACTGAGTGATCGAGGAGGAGAGATGACTGACGTGACCACCGCGCGGCGTCCGCCCGTGGGCATCCGGCTGCTGCACGCCCTGGCCCGAGACCCGGACTTGCTGGCCATGCCGTCCGAAGCCCTGGACGCGTACCGCGAGGCGGAGAACCGCCGGCGCTCCTCCCGGCTGATCCGCCTGTTCACCGGATTCCCGGACCGCGGGGCCACGATCGGCTGGCAGGAGGTGACCCTGCCGGACCGGGTCGTACGGGTCCGGGTGCACCGACCATCGCGTGGGCCGGTCAGCGGGTCGGGCCTGCCGCTCGTGCTCCACGTGCACGGCGGCGGTTTCGTCGGCACCGCACCGCAGAGCGACTGGATCAACAGCCGCCTCGCCGCACGGCTGCCGGCTGTGGTCGTCTCGGTCGAGCACCGGCTCCTGGCCGCCGGCACCTCGATGTCGGCGGCGGCCGACGACGGCTGGGACGTCCTGCACGAGGTGGTGCGGCATCCCGCGCCCTGGGGGATCGACCCGGCCCGGGTGGCGGTCTTCGGCGAGAGCGCCGGAGCGATGATCACCGCCCTGGCCGCGATCCGTGCCCGCGAGGCCGGGCTGAGGCTACGGGCGCAGGTGCTGGTGAATCCATGCGTCGACGTCACCGCGACCGCGTACGACTACGCCTCGATGCGGGAACACGCCGACAGCCCCATGATCAGCATGACGGTGCTGGAGCTGTTCCGCCGCCTGGCCGCACCGGACGGCACCGACGCACACGCCGTGTCACCGCTGTACGCCGCCGACCACAGCGGGCTCGCCCCCGCGCTGGTCGTGTTGCCGACCGTCGACCCCCTCGCCGACCAGGGACGGGCCTACGCCGGACGGCTCCGCGCGGCCGGCACACCCGTACAGGTCAGCGAACATCCCGGCGCGATCCACGCGTTCCTCAGCATGCCCGGCATGGTCCCGCAGGCCCGGGCCGCGCGCGCCGCGATCACCGGCTTCCTGCACGACAACCTCACCGGCTGACCGCGGTGACCTCCACCTCCAACACCAGGCCGGGCAGGAACAGGCCGCTGACCTGCACGGTGGTGCTGGCCGGAGGATCCGCCGGGAAGATCCGGCGACGCACCACCGCGTACGCCGGCAGGTCGCCCAGATCAAGCATGTAGGTGCGGATGTGCAGCACATCGCCGAACCCCGCGCCGTGTGCGGCGAGCAGCGCGCCGATGATCTCGAAGATCCGCTCGGCCTGGGCGCCCGCGTCGCCGGGCGCGACCACCGCGCCGGCATCGTCCACCGCGACCTGCCCGGCGAGAGTGAGCAGCGCGCCGCCGGGCACGTCCAGGCGGGCGACATGCGAAAACCGGTCGGCGTACGGGGCAGCGACGGTGGCCGGGTTATCGAGGGTCAGCTTCATGCCTTCTCCAGGTTGATGAGGGTCGCCAGGTCCGCCTGTTGATCCGGGGCCGCCGCCATCAGCCGCAGCGTGGCCTCGGCGACCGGGGCCACGCTCGGCGATCCCCCGGCCGCGGCCGCCCCCAGGGATCCCCGGGCCAGGCGCAGGTCCTTGGCGGCCAACGCGATCGGGAAGTCGGACGTGGTGCTGGTCGCCCGCCGCAGCGCACCGCCCAGCGGGCCGGCGGCGAGCAGATCCAGCACCGACGCCCGGTCCACGCCGAGCGCCGTGGCCACGGCCACGGTGTCGTGCAGAGCACCGAGCGCCGTCAGCATCGCGGTGTTCTGGAGCAGTTTCACGGCGCTCGCGGCACCGGCGGCGCCGCAGCGCTGGATCTCGCCGAGGTGGCGCAGCACCGGCTCAGCCCGCTCCACCGCCGCCGGCACACCACCGGCAAGGATGGTCAGGGAGCCGGCCGCCGCCCGGTCGACGCTGCCGCCGACCGGGGCGTCCACGAAGTACACGCCGGCCGGCAACCGCTCCGCGATCGCCACCGTCTCCCCCGGGCTGATCGTCGACATCTGCACCAGGACCGCGCCGGACCGCAGCGCTGCCGCCGCACTCGAGGTGAACAGCGCGGCCTCGACGGCGGGACCGTCGGCCAGCATCGTGATCACCACCTCGGCTCCAGCGACCGCCTGGGCCGGGCTCTCGGCCACCGCCGCCCCCGTGCCGGCGGCGGCCGTGCTCCGGGCGCGGTTGCGATTCCAGACCGTGACCCGGCGACCGGCGGCGCACAGGCGAGCAGCGAGCGCGCTCCCCATCCGGCCGGTGCCCAATACCGCGACGTCCGTCATGACATCGACGCTAGGCGGGCCGCAGCCATGCGACAAACGACTGTCTCGCATGGATGTCATGCGCTACTAGCATGGCTGCGTGGAAACCCAGCTGCTCGAGGTCTTCCGTACGGTCGCGCACCTCGGCTCGATCACCGCGGCGGCCCGCCACCTGCGCTTCACCCAGTCGGCGGTGTCCCGGCAGATCGCGGCACTGGAAGCGGAGGTCGGCACCCGCCTGCTGGACCGGCTGCCCCGCGGCATCGCGCTCACCGAGCAGGGCCGGGCACTGCTGCCGCACGCCGACGCGGTGCTCGACCGGCTGAGCGCCGCCCGGAGGGCCGTCGACGAGCTGGACCGCCTCGACGCGGGCCGGCTGCGGGTCGGGGCGTTCGCCACCGCCGTCGCCGCCCTGGTGCCCCGTGCTCTGGCGGCGTTCCGGGCCGCCCACCCCGCGGTGGCGCTGTCGCTGGTCGAAGGGATGACACCCGCGCTGCTGGACCGGCTCACCGCCGGCGACGCCGACGTCGCGGTGGTCAGCTCGGCCCCGTCCGGGCCGCTCGACGACTCCCGCTTCGACCTGCACCATCTGCTCGACGAACACCTGCTGCTCGCGGTCGCCGCGGACCATCCGCTGGCCGGCCGCCGCACCGTACGTCTCGCCGAACTCGCCGGCGAATCGTTCATCGCGGGCTCCCCGCATGCCGAGCGGACGCTGCTGGGCGACAGCGTGGCCGCCGGTTTCCGGCCCCGCATCGACATCGTGGCCGGCGAGTGGACCGGCAAGCTCGGCTGCGTGGCCGCCGGTCTCGGCGTCGCCCTGATCCCCGTCCTCGCCGCCCGCGGCACCCCGCCGGACATCGCCCTGCTCCGACTGCACCCGGACGACGAGCCGGTGCGCCGGGTCTATGCCGCCACGGTGGCCGGCCGCAGCCGGCCACCCGCGGTCACCCGCTTCCTGGCGCACCTCGACCAGGCCGCCGCCGCTTTCACCACACCGTTGTGACGGGGCGGATGGAGATCTCCTACAGTTGCTCGTGCTCTACGGCAGATCCGCGGAAGTCAGCGCACTCGACGAGGTGATCGCGCGGGCTCGCGACGGCTTCGGCGGTGCGGTCGTGCTGCGCGGTGAGGCAGGCGAGGGCAAGACGGCCCTGCTCGAGGCGGCGGCCGGGCGGGCCGGCGGGATGCGGGTGCTACGGACCACCGGCGTCGAGGCCGAGTCCGACCTCGCGTTCGCCACGCTGCACCAGGTGCTGTGGCCGGTGGCCGGCTCGCTCGACGCGTTGCCCGAACCGCAGCGCGACGCGGTGCGTGCCGCGCTGGGGCTGGCACCGGGCACGGCCGGCGACCGGTATCTGCTGGGCGCCGGCGTGCTCTCCCTGCTGGCCGAAGCCGCCGTACCGGACGGCCTGATCTGCGTGGTCGACGACTTCCAGTGGGTCGACCGGGCCTCGGCCGACGCCCTGCTGTTCGCCGCCAGGCGGCTGGGGACGGAAAAGATCGCCATGCTGTACGCCGTGCGCGGTGACACCCCGGTCAAGGGTGTGCCCCGGACGGTGGAGGTACGTGGACTGCCCGACGCGGCGGCGGCCGAGATGCTGGCGTCCCGCTGCGACGTACAACCCGGTGTGGCGCGGGAACTCGTCACGCTGACCCGGGCGAACCCGCTCGCCCTGGGCGAGATCGCCGCCGGCCTGACCCCCGCGCAGCTCACCGGACGCGAACCGCTGCCCGACCCGCTTCCCGGTGGTGCCCGGCTGTTCGGTGATCGGGTGGCCGCGTTGCCCGCCCCGGCCCGGCTGCTCGCTCTGGTCGCCGCCGTGGAGGCCGACCTCGACCTGGGCCTGCGCGCCGCCGGCCGGTTGTCCGCCGAGGGAACGGCGGGGGCGTTGGCCGAGCTGGAGGGGTCCGGGCTGGCCGAGCTCGCGGGCACGCGCGTGCGTTTCCGCCACCCGCTCGTGCGGTCGGCGGTGTACGAGGCGGCCACCCCCGCCGAGATTCGCGAGGTGCACGCCGTACTCGCGGAACTCACCGACGGTGACCGTCGCGCCTGGCACCTGGCCGGAGCCGCCGTCGGCAAGGACGAGCGGGTCGCCGCCGAGTTGGTCGCCGCCGCGGAGCGGGCGCGCGACCGCGGTGGGTACGGCACCGCCGCCACCGCCCTGGCCCGGGCCGCCGAGCTGAGCCCCGAGCCGCATGCCCGTGCGGCCCGGCTGAAGGACGCCGCCGTGGCGGCCTGGCTCGGTGGCCGCCCGGGGCAGGCGGAGTCGCTGCTGGCCGAGGCCCGCGACCAGGCCGGCGCGGACGCCCGCCTGGCCATGGAGATCGCCCAGCTGCGGGGCCGGTTCGAGTTGAACTCCGGCAACGCCGCCGAGGCCGTACGGATCCTGGCGGCGGGCGACAGCCTGGACATGCTCGCCGACGCCGTGGAGGCCGCCTCGTACGTCGGTGACACGGCGGCCGTCATCGAGCTCGGGCGGCGAGCGGCCGCGTATCCCGAGGGATTCCTGCGCGACACGGTGACCGGGATCGGTCTGACGCTGGACGGCGACGCCACCGGGCCGGGCCTGCTGCGGCGGGCGCTGGCACTCGCCGGCGAGCTGCGGGACGCGGCGGAGCACCTGTGGGCGGCGGCCGCGGCCAGCCAGCTGGGCGAGTCGGATCTGGCGACCGAGATGGCCGAGCGGGCCGGACGGGTGGCCAGGGTGTCCGGGATGGCCGGGCAGCTGCCGGTCGTGCTGGAGTTCGTGGCGACGGCCGAGCGGATCGCCGGGCGGCTGACGAGAAGCCAGGCCGTCTCCGAGGAGGGCCTGGACCTGGCCCGCGAGGCCGGTTATGAGAACACCGTGGCCGCGCACCTGGCCAACCTGGCCGTGCTGGCGGCGCTGCGAGGCGAGGAACAGACCTGCGAGAGGCGGGCCCGGGAGGCATTAGCCATCGCCGTACCGCATCGGGTGGGTCTGCGGGCGGGAGTGGCCGCGTACGCGCTGGCGCTGCTCGACCTGTGCCTGGGGCGGTACGCGACGGCGCACGACCGGTTCACGGCCATCGCCGTGGCGGGACCGGGCGTCGGGCATCCCACCGTGGCCTGGCGGACGGCGCCGGATCGCGTTGAGGCCGCCGTGGGCGCGGGCGACGAGGTGGGCGCGCGGGCGGCGCTGGAGGCGTACGAGAGGTGGTCGGCGTACGCCGCGACGCCCGAGTCGCACGCCCTGCTGACCCGTTGCCGGGGCCTGGTCGAGTCCTCCGAGGACGCCCTCGGCGAGGCGTTGCGGCTGCACACCAACCCGTTCGAGGCGGCAAGGACGGCTCTGCTGCTGGGTGAGCGCCTGCGCCGCGCGAAGCGGCCGGGCGAGGCGCGGGCGCATCTGCGGATGGCGTGGGAGACGTTCGAGCGGGCCGGCGCGCGACCGTGGGCCGACCGCGCCCAGGGTGAGCTGCGGGCCGCCGGCGAGACCGGGCCCGCCCAGCCGTCGGCCGTGCTCGACGCGCTGACTCCGCAGGAGCTGCGGATTGCGGGCATGGTCGCCGACGGGTTGTCGAGCAAGCAGATCGCCGCCCAGCTGTTCGTGAGCCCGCGTACGGTCGAGTACCACCTGTACAAGATGTATCCGAAGCTGGGCATCGGCTCGCGTACGGAACTGGCGCGACTAGTAGTTCTACAGAAGGCACCGGTAGCGCGAGCGGACATGCTCTGACGCATGCCTGAAGTGAACATCTGGAGTGAAGAGTTCGGCGCCGTGACGGACGAGCCGATCCTGCTGATCATGGGTTCGATGTCGCAGGGCGTCCTGTGGCCGGACGAGTTCGTCGGCCGCCTTGTCGCCGGCGGCCGCCGGGTGATCCGCTACGACCACCGGGACACCGGCATGTCCGGCACGGTGGACTTCGCGGCGGAGCCGTACACGTGGGACGACATCAAGGACGACGTGTACCGCGTACTGGACGCCCACGGCCTGGAGAGCGCCCACCTGGTCGGCCACTCGGCGGGCGGCCTGCTCGGCCAGTTCGTCGCGGTGGAGCGGCCGGAGCGGGTGCGCTCGCTGACCACCATCGGCTCCTCGCCGCTCGGCGGCGGCGAGGGTCAGGTGATCATGCGGGCGCTGATGGGGCAGCCGCAGCCCGAGGGGAGCCTGCCCGAGCCGGCGCCGGAGTTCGTGGCCTTCTACCGCGCGCTGATCGCCGCCGCACCGCCGGAGGGCCGGCGCGCCCGGATAGACGGCATGATCGCCGAGCAGCGGGTGCTGCACGGCACCGGGCTGCCGTTCGACGAGGACGCGGCGCGGCGGCTGCAGGAACGGATCTACGACCGGGCCGGTGACCTGTCGGCGGTGGTCAACCACCGGCTGGCCGCAATGGCCAAGCCGGACTTCGAGCCGGTGGGCGTGCTGCACCAGCTGAAGGCGCCCACGCTGGTCATCGAGGGCAGCCACGAGCCGGCGAAGCCGGGCCACGGCGCGATCATCGCCGAGCAGATCCCGGAGGCGCGGCTGATGATCGTGGCGGGCATGGGGCACACCCTGCCGCCGGAGGTGCACGAGGAACTGGCCACCGCCATCCTCGCGCATACGGCGCGGTGACGCTTCGATCACCGGGCTTCTCGTAGGCTGGTTCCCACAGTGCCGGCAGGAGGTTGGCGTGACTGAGACGACGGTGGCCGAGGTGATGGCCGAACTGGCCGCGCTCGAGGACCCGAAGGCACGCGCGGTCAACGAGAAGCACGGTGACGACCACGGTGTGAACCTCAGCAAACTTCGCGCGCTCGCGAAGCGGCTGAAGGTGCAGCAGGACCTCGCCCGGCAGCTCTGGGCGACCGGCGACACCGCGGCGAGACTGCTGGCGCTGCTGATCTGCCGCCCAAAGGCGTTCGACCGCGACGAGCTGGACGCCATGCTGCGCCAGGCACGCACCCCGAAGGTGCACGACTGGCTGGTGAACTACGTGGTCAAGAAGAACCCGCACGCCGAGGAACTGCGCCTGGCCTGGTTCGCCGATCCGGATCCGGTGGTCGCGAGCGCAGGCTGGGCGCTGACCACCGAACGCGTGGCGAAGAGTCCCGCCGGCCTCGACCTGGCGGGTCTCCTCGACACCATCGAGGCCGAGATGAAGGGCGCCCCGGACCGGCTCCAGTGGGCGATGAACCACTGCCTGGCCCAGATCGGGATCGACCACGCCGAGTACCGGGCCCGCGCCCTCGACATCGGCGAGCGCCTGGAGGTGCTCAAGGACTACCCCACTCCGCCGAACTGCACCTCGCCCTTCGCCCCGATCTGGATCAACGAAATGGTGCGCCGCCAGCATGCGGCGGCAGGTCAGTAGCGAGCCACGACCTGCCGCACGGGATGACCGAGCGCGGCGGCGATCATCGCCAGTTCGCCGTCGCGCAGCGCACTCGCGTCGACGACGAGCGGGTCGCCGGTCCCCGCTCGTGCGGGTTCGGTCGCGAACAGCACGAATCTCGCGAACCCGGCCGGCTGGTCGTAGACCAGCCGGTTCAGATCGGACTCCCGGCCGCAGCAGGACGGGCGCACGCCCAGAGCCCGGAAGTTCGTGGCATACGCCTCGTCCATCCGCTCCTGCCACCATTCGATCGCCAGCTCACCGGCGCAGCCCGGACACCGTACGCCCTCGAAGTTCTCCCCCGGGTCGACGAAGACCGGATCCTCATGCCAGTCCATCGCCACTTCGCGGGCCCCGGGATACACCAGGGCGAGAACGGCCCGCGCCGCCCCGGCCGCCGCCGCGCCCGGAGTCCAGAACGGATCAGCCGGAATGACCGACAGGACGTTCGTACTCATCCCGGCCATGCTCCCCGTGCCTGGGCCCGGCGGTCGCGGTGGGGCCGGGACCAGGCAGGTGGCCGCGCGGGACAGCGGGCACGGCCGGGATTTCGGCGGGACTGCCGAACCCGTACCGATAAAGATCTGGAATCAGACCGCCGTGGAGATGCAGAAGGGGTGGCCGGCGGGGTCGAGCAGGACCCGCCAGCGGTCCGGCTGCGGCTGGAACTCGGGCTTGGTGGCGCCGATGCCGAGGACGGCGGCCTCGGCCGCGTCCAGGTCGTCGACGCTGAATTCCAGGTGGGACTGCTTCGGTACGTCCGGGGAAGGCCAGGTGGGCGGGACGTACTTGTCGACCTTGGCGAAGCCCAATCCGTTGGGGCCCATCTCGCCGAGGAAGACGAATTCGTCGCTGGTGTAGCTGATCTCCAGGTCGAGCAACTTGCCGTAGAAGGCGGCCAGGGCGGCCGGGTCGGCACAGTCCAGCGAGAAACCTGCGTAACGGGCGAGTGCGGACACGTCGTGCTCCTCTTCGTGTTGATCGGTACGACCACCACCCTGCCAAGCCTGACTGACATCTTCTGTCAGGCATCTGTGGCAGTCTTCGGGGCATGCGTGCGAGCCGGCTTCTCTCCCTACTGCTGTTGTTGCAGGACCGCGGCCGGCTGACCGCGCAGCAGATCGCCGAGGAACTGGACGTGTCGGTGCGCACGGTCTATCGGGACGTCGAGGCGCTGTCCGAGGCCGGGGTGCCGGTCTACGCGGAGCTGGGGGCGGGCGGCGGCTATCAGCTGCTGGACGGCTACCGCACCCGGCTGACCGGCCTCACCCCGCAGGAGGCCGGGTCGATCTTCCTGGCCGGCGTGCCGGACGCCGCGGCCGAGCTGGGTCTCGGGGCGGTGCTGACGACCGCCGAGCTGAAGTTGCGGGCGGCTCTGCCGGCGCGGTTGAACCGGCACGTGGGCGAGGTCCGCGATCGGTTCCATCTGGACGCGGCCGGCTGGTTCCGGGAGACCGAGACGCATCCGCATCTGTCCGCGCTGGCCGGGGCGGTGTGGAACCGGCGGCGCTGCCAGATGCGGTACCGGCGTTGGCGCGCGCCGCACGAGGTGGACCGGGTGGTCGAGCCGCTCGGCATCGTGCTGAAAGCCGGCGTCTGGTATTTCGTGGCCCGGGTCGACGGTGACCTGCGCACCTACCGGGTGGCGACGATCCTCGACCTGGAGGTGCTGGACGAGACGTTCGACCGGCCGGCGGACTTCGACCTGGCGCGGACCTGGGCGGAGTGGGCCGCCGACTTCGAGCGCCGGCTGCACCGGGACGTCGCCACGGTTCGGCTCGCCCCGGCGGCGCTGGACCGCGTTCCGTACCTGATGAACCGCGCGATGGCCCGCAACGTCCGCGACGCTCCGAACCCGCCGGACGCGGACGGCTGGACCACGATCACCCTGCCGATCGAGTCGGTGCGCCACGCGCATGCCGAGTTCCTGCGCCTCGGCGAGGACGTCGAGGTTCTCGAACCGGCCGAGCTGCGCGAGATGATGCGGGCCAGCGTGACCGCAATGGCCCGGCTTTATTCCTTGACAGGAATATTCTCCTAGGATAATACTTCCAGGCATGGAGGAACTTCTCACCGCGCTGGCCGATCCGGCCCGCTGGCGGCTGGTGACGCTGCTGGCCGAGCGACCCCGGCCGGTGGGCGTCCTGGCCCAGCTCGCCGGGGCACGGCAGCCGCAGACGACCAAGCACCTGCAAACCCTGGAGCGGGCCGGCGTCGTCGCCTCCCAGCGCACCGGCCAGCGCCGCGTCTACGCACTGCGGCCTACGGCCTTGCGCGATCTGGCGGCGGCGCTGGCCCGGCTTGCGGACGACGCGGAGCAGGCAGGCAAAACCTTTGATCGGTACGGGGTGAGCCTGCACGCCGAGCGACTGGCCGCCGCCGGCGCGGGGTGGGCCGACGGGCGCTCGTTCCGGTTCCAGCGATCCCTGACCGGGGACCCGGAGCGGGTCTGGCGCCACCTGACCGAGACGTCCCTGCTCGCCCGCTGGTGGACGTCCGACGACCTGCGCTTCTCCGAGCTGGTGTTCGAGGCGCGGCCCGGCGGGCGGATCGTCCAGGAATATCGGGACGCCGACGACACCGACGGCTCCGACCTGGTCGCCGGCCGCGCCGAGGGCGTGGTCGACGACGTGCTCCCCGCTCAGCGCCTCGCCTACCGCCTCTCCCCCTTGCTGCCCGGCGGCGGCATCGCCTTCACCGCCCACGTCGAGTTCACGCTGCACCCCTCCGGCACCGGCACGGACCTCGGCGTCCACTACCGCATCACCGACAGCACCATCGACTCCGCCGACTTCGTCGCGGGCATCGAGATCGGCTTCGGCCAGAGCCTCGACAAGCTCGCATCCACTCTCACCAGGAGCGTCGAATGACCCGTCGTGTCGTCACCAACATGAGCCTGTCCCTCGACGGCCAGTACGCCCAGCCGGACAACCCGATCGACATGAGCTGGGTGCTGCCGTACGCGGTGACCGACGTCGCCCGCGACCACCTGACCAGCCTCTATGAGCCGGCGACCACGGCACTGCTGGGCCGCACCAACGCCGAAGGCTTCCTCGGCTTCTGGCCCACCGTCATCGGCATGGAGGGCGCCGACCCGCGCGACCAGGCCTTCGCACAGTGGCTGGTCGACACCGACAAGGTGGTCCTGTCCTCGACGCTCGGCGCGGCGCCGTGGGAGCGCACGACCGTCGCCGACAAGCCGGCCGCCGAGGTGGTCGCCGACCTGCGGGCAGCCGAGGGCGGCGACATCCTGGTGCTGTCCAGTGCCAGCGTCATCAAGGCCCTGCTGGCCGCCGACGAGGTCGACCGGCTGGCCATCATGATCTTCCCGGTCTTTCTGGGCGGCGGCCCGCGCCTGTTCGACGACGGCCTGCCCGCCGGCAAGTGGGCGCTGGCCGGCCAGGCCGCGGGCGAGCACGGCACGCTGTCTCTCGTGTACGACCGCATCCGCTGACGTTCGGAGTGAAGGGCCTCCCGCACGCGCGGGAGGCCCTTTTCGCATCCGGGTCCCCGGCAACCAGCGCTTGACAATATTCCGGAAACGATTCCAGACTGGCCGCAACCCATCGATCTCCATCGAAAGATCAGGGGGGCGCCGGCCGTGGCAGTGACGATCAAGGATGTGGCGCGGCTCGCCGGGGTGTCGCAGTCCTCGGTCTGCCGGGCGCTGGCCGATCCCGACCAGGTGCGGCCGGAGACCCGTGAGCGGGTGGAGACGGCCGCGCGCAATCTCGGCTACGTGCCGAACCGCGCGGCCCGCAGTCTGATCACCGGCCGGACCGGCAACATCGGGGTGGTCCTCCCGGATCTGGCGAACCCGTTCTTTCCCAGCGTCGTCAAGTCGATCCAGACGCAGGCCCGCCGGTTCGACTACGCCGTGTTCCTCAGTGACACCGACGAGGACCCGGCGGTGGAGGTGCCGCTGATCCGGGCCCTGGCCAAGCAGGTGGACGGGTTCCTGCTCTGCTCACCCCGGGCCGCCGACGACGAGATCAAGGCGTTCGCCGGCCAGACGCCGATCGTGGTGCTGAACCGGCGGATCACCGCGTTCCCGTCGGTCACCGCCGACAGCGCGGACGGGATGCGCCAGGCGGTGGCGCATCTGCACGCACTCGGGCACCGGCGGGTCGCGTACGTGGCCGGCCCCCGCACCTCATGGTCGAACCGGGACCGGCTACGCGGCCTGAGAAGTGCCACCACCTCGTACCAGATGGAATTGATCGAGATCGGCAACGTGGCGCCGACCGTCCAGGGCGGCACCGCCGCGGCCGACCTGGTCATCGCCTCCCCGGCCACCGCCGTGCTCGCCTACAACGACCTGGTCGCGCTCGGCCTGCTGAACCGGCTCCAGGCCCGCGGCATCGACGTACCGGGCCGGATCAGCGTCGTCGGGTTCGACGACATCCTGCTCGCCGGCCTGGTCAGCCCCGGCCTGACCACGGTCGCCATCGCCAAGGAACACATCGGACGGGTCGGAGTGGAGCTGCTCCTGGAGCTGATGGCCGACGGGGAGCGCCCCACGGCCAGTCGCCGGGTGCTGCCCACCCAGCTCATCGTGCGCGGCTCCACCGGTCCACGCTAATCATCCCCCTCAGGAGACCACCATGCCGTCCAGCAGACGCCAGTTCCTCACTCTCGGTGCCGTCACCGTCACCGCTCCGCTGATCGTGGCCTGTAGCCCGCCAGAAGGCGAGAGCACGAACGCCGACGGGCCGGTGCCGGAGAAGCCCGCCCAGCCGGTCACCCTCAACGCCCTCGACGTCGCCGGCAACCTCCAGCTCACCCAGGGCATGATCGACGACTTCGTGGCCAAGAACGGCGAGGTGGTCACGAAGGTCACCTACACCAAGGCCACCGCCCCGGAACTGGTCGGCAAGATCAAGGCACAGCAGGACGCCGGCCGCGTCGACATCGACCTGGTGCTCACCGGCGTCGACGGGCTGGCCGCCGGCATCGACCAGGGCCTGTGGACACCGCTGCTGCCGGCCCACGCGGCGCGGCTCACCGGCATGCAGAACTATCTGCCGGGCGCCGCGAACATGCAGAAACTCGCCGGCGACCACGGTGTCACCGTCACCTACTACCCGTCCGGGCCGCTCATCGAGTACCTGCCCGCGAGGGTGCCCGACCCGCCGAAGAACGCGCAGGCCCTGCTCGACTACGCCAAGGCCAACCCGGGCGCGGTCCAGTACGCCCGGCCGTCCAACTCCGGGCCCGGCCGCACCCTGCTGATGGGCCTGCCCTACCTGCTCGGCGACACCGACCCGAAGGACCCGGTCAACGGCTGGGCCAAGACCTGGGCCTACCTGAAGGAGCTGGACGCCCAGATCACCCTCTATCCGTCCAGCACCAGCGAGACGATGAAGAACCTGGCCAACGGCTCGGCGAAGATCATCGCGTCGACGACCGGCTGGGACATCAACCCCCGGGTGCTGGGCACCGTGCCGAAGGACGCGCGGGTCGGCACCCTGGAGGGCTTCCACTGGGTCACCGACGCGCACTACGCCGTCATTCCCAAGGGCGTACCGGCCGACAAGCAGGCCGCCCTGCTCCTGCTGCTGAACTGGATGCTCACGCCGGAACAGCAGGCCAAGGCGTACGACAAGGGCTACTTCTACCCCGGCCCGGCGATCAAGGACGTGCCGCTGTCGATGGCACCGGCCGAGAGCCAGCAGGCCATCAGCGAGTTCGGCCGCCCCGAGTACGAGCAGCTCATCGCGGACAACCCCCTCGAGGTGCCGCTGGACGCCAAGGCCCTGGTCGCCGCCTTCGACCGCTGGGACCGCGAGATCGGCGGCTCGAAGGTGAAGAAGTGACCCGCTTCGAGCGGCTGCGCCTGGACGGCGTGACCCGCCGGTTCGGCGGGGTGGACGCGCTCGCCGGGCTGAGCCTGGAGATCCGGCGGGGCGAGTTCATCGCCCTGCTGGGCCCCTCCGGGTGCGGCAAGTCCACGGCGCTGAACTGCCTGGCCGGGCTGCTGCCGCTCAGCTCCGGCAGCATCTGGCGCGACGACACCCGGCTGGACACGCTGCCTCCGGAGAAACGCGGGTTCGGGATGGTGTTCCAGAACTACGCGCTCTTCCCGCACATGTCCGTACAGAAGAATGTCTCTTTCGGTCTGCAGATGCGCGGCGTGCCGCGCGCTGAGGCCCGGCGCCGCACCGCGGACGCGATCCGCCTGGTGCATCTGGAGGAGCACGCCCGCAAGCTGCCCGGCCAGCTCTCCGGCGGGCAGCAGCAGCGCGTGGCGATCGCCCGCGCGGTCGTGGTCGAGCCGTCGCTGGTGCTGATGGACGAGCCGCTGTCCAACCTCGACGCCAAGCTGCGCCTGGAGATGCGCACCGAGATCCGCCGGCTGCATCAGGCGCTGGGCCTCACCACGGTCTACGTCACCCACGACCAGGAGGAGGCGTTGTCGCTGGCTGATCGCCTGGTGGTGCTGCGCGACGGCCGGGTGCAGCAGATCGGCAGCCCGGAGGAGGTGCACACCCGGCCGGTCAACCGGCACGTGGCCGACTTCATGGGCTACCGCAATCTGCTGCCGGGCAGCGCCGACGGCGCTTACACCAAGATCAATAACACGGGGGTACGGGTAAAGGGCACTCCCATCGGCAGCGTCAGTGACGGCTCCCCGGTCGTCGCGGCGATCCGCCCCGAGGACGTGAGTCTCACCGGTGACCTGGAGGCCACCGTGGAGGTCGCCGAGTATCAGGGCCGGGAGATCGCCGCCGAGGTGCGGACCGACGATGGGCTGGTGCTGCACGTGCGTACCGGTCAGCGGCATGCCCCGGGTGACAAGGTGCGGCTGGGGTTCCCACCGGACCGGCTGTTGATCTTCCCGGCGGACGCCTCATGAGCACCGCGACGGTCGCGCTGCGGCACCGGCTCGCCGAGCGCGGCGTGGACACCCAGATGCTGCTGCTCGTGCCCGCCACGGTGTTCGTGGTGGCGCTGTTCATCTACCCGTTCGGCTACGGCCTGGCCGTTTCCCTGCAACCCCGCGAAGGCGGGATGCTCGCCGCCTACCAGGGGTTCTTCAGCGACGCCTACCAGCGCGACACCATCATGACGACGCTGTGGATCGCCCTGCCGGCGGCGCTGCTCAACGTCGCCGCGTCGGTGCCGATCGCCTACCGGATGCGCGGCCGGTTCCGCGGCAAGCGGCTGCTGACCACCGTCCTGGTCGTGCCGATCACCCTCGGCACGGTGCTCACCGCCGAAGGGCTGCTCAACTTCCTCGGACCGGCCGGCTGGTTCAACCGGTTCCTGCTCACCACCGGGCTGACCGACGCGCCGATCCGGTTGACCAACAACTACTGGGGAGTGTTCTTCTCGCTGGTCATCACCGGGTTCCCGTTCGCGTTCCTGCTGGTCCTGTCGTACCTGTCCGGCATCGACCCGAGCCTGGAACGCGCCGCCGCCACGCTCGGCGCCGGGTGGCGCCAGCGGTTCTTCCGGATCACCCTGCCGCTGCTCGCTCCGGGGCTGGCTACCACGTTCTGTCTGACGTTCGTGCTGGCGTTCAGCGTCTTCCCGTCGGCGATCCTGGTCGGCGATCCGTCCGGCAGCACCCGGGTCATCTCGATCGCCGCGTACGAGGCGGCCTACGTGCGCTACGACTACGCGGCCGCGTCCGCCGCCGCGATCATCATGGGCGTCGTCGAGCTGATCGTCATCGCGATCGTGCTCGGCCTGCGCGGCCTGCTTTACACCGGCTCCACGGCAGGGGGCAAAGGATGAGACGTTCCATCGTCGCCAGCCCGGCCGCCTGGCTGGTCTGGGGTGCTGTGATCATCTTCTTCATCGGGCTGGCCGGGGTGATCGGGTCGGTCGTGGTCAACTCGTTCGGGCTGCGCTGGTTCGACTCGTGGCTGCCCGAGGCCTACACCACCCAATGGTACGGCCAGGCCTGGGACGAGTTCACCCTGCTGCCGGTGCTCACCGTGACCCTGGTCGTGTCCCTGCTCGTCGTGGGCATCTCGGTCGCCGTCGGCGTGCCCGCCGCGTACGTCCTGGCCCGCCGGGCCTTCCCCGGCAGCCGGATCCTCTACCTGCTGTTCCTGCTGCCGATCCTGATGCCGCCGATCACCTACGGCATCCCGCTCGCGACGGTCCTCTACAAATACGGGCTCGCCGGGCACCTGTCCGGCGTGGTGCTGGCCAACCTGGTGCCGTCGATCCCGTTCGTCATCCTCACCATGACCCCGTTCATCGAGCAGATCGACCCGGCGATCGAACGGGCGGCCCGGATGTGCGGCGCGCGTACCCGTCATGTCTTTCTGCGCATCCTCGCGCCGCTGCTGATCCCCGGCATCCTGGCCGCCTCGATCCTGGTGGTGGTCCGCACCGTCGGCATGTTCGAGCTGACCTTCCTGACCGCCGGGCCGGACTCGCAGACCCTGGTCGTGGCACTGTTCTACTCGATGTCGGCGGCCGGCATCCGGGCCCAGCAGTCGGTGGACGCGATGGCCGTCATCTACTGCGTGATGATGCTGGTCCTGCTCGTGGTCGCGTTGCGGTTCGTCAACCCCACCCAGCTGGTGGCCCGGGTCAAGGAGGACCCGTCGGAATGAGGATCACGCAGGCGCGGGTCATCGTGACCTGCCCGGGCCGCAACTTCGTCACCCTGAAGATCGTCACCGACGAGGGGGTGACCGGGGTGGGGGACGCGACTCTGAACGGGCGGGAGCTGGCCGTGGCCGCCTATCTGACCGAGCATGTGGTGCCCGCGCTGATCGGGCGGGATCCGGCGCGGATCGAGGACACCTGGCAGTACCTGTACAAGGGCGCCTATTGGCGGCGTGGGCCGGTCACCATGTCGGCGATCGCGGCGGTGGACACGGCGCTGTGGGACATCAAGGGCAAGGTGGCCGGGTTGCCCGTCTACCAACTGCTCGGTGGGCGGTCGCGAGAGGGGGTAACCGTCTACGGCCACGCCAATGCTCCCGATACCGAGTCAGTCTTGTCCGAAATATCGGCCTATGTGGATCGCGGTTACCGGGCCGTTCGGGTGCAGACCGGCATCCCCGGTCTGGAAAGCACCTACGGTGTGTCCGGCGGCACGGCGTTCTACGAGCCGGCCGACGCCGCCGTTCCCACCGAGAACGTCTGGTCCACAGCGCACTACCTGGAGCACGTGCCGTCCGTCTTCGCGCGGGTGCGCGAGGAGTTCGGCCCGACACTGAAGCTTCTTCACGACGTGCATCACCGGCTCACCCCGATCGAGGCGGCCCGGCTCGGGCGTTCGCTCGAACCCTATGCGCTGACCTGGATCGAGGATCCGGTGCCGGCCGAATTACCGGAGGGCTTCCGGCTGATCCGGCAGCACACCACCACCCCGATCGCGGTCGGCGAGGTGTTCAACACGATCTGGGACTGCCAGCAGCTGATCACCGAGCAGCTGATCGACTACATCCGGACCACCGTGGTGCACGCCGGCGGCATCACCCACCTGCGGCGCATCTTCGATCTGGCCGCGCTGTACCACGTACGCAGCGGCTCGCACGGCGCGACCGACCTGTCCCCGGTATGCATGGCCGCCGCCCTGCACGTGGACCTGGCCATCCCCAACTTCGGGCTGCAGGAGTACATGCGGCACACCGACGAGACCGATGGCGTCTTTCCGCACAGCTACCACTTCGCGGACGGCTACCTGCACCCGGGTGAGGAGCCGGGGCTCGGCGTGGACATCGACGAGGAGCTGGCCGGCCGGTACCCGTACCGGCCGGCGTCACTGCCGGTCAACCGCCTGCGGGACGGCACCATGCACAGCTGGTGACGTCAACCGGCGCACGCTGCCGAGCGCGCGGTCCGGACATCGCCCCCGTGCGTCAGGAACCCCCGGTCGAGACGCGCTGCGAGCCGGTGCAGTGCGCCGGCGACGAGCAATCGGAGCCACCCCGGCGGACGGTCCGGCACTTCTGGACTGCATGGCAGGGCGGAGTGCATGAGCCGGGTAGCCGTGCCTTTGACCAGGGGAATCATGGGGAGATCCTGCATCGGACAGTCCTTTCTTCACGATCAAGTGCCCCGTAAAATCTAGTTGCAGACGCGGGCTATTGCAAGCGCCGGTAATCGGCAGAGGCGGTGTACTGTGGCGGCATGGAGGTGCAGGAGCAGGGCGTCGACGACGCCGTGGCATGCGCGCAGAGCTGGCGCGCGCTGGCCGGTTTGCACGCCCGGATCGAGCAGCGCCTGGAGCGCGCCTTGCAGGCCGCGCACCGGCTCAGCGTCGTCGAGTATTCGGTGCTTGAGCTGCTGTCCCGTCAGGACCGCTGGCACATGCGGATGCAGCAGCTGGCCGCCGCGGTCGTGCTCAGCCAGAGCGCCACCACCCGGCTGGTCGCCCGGATGGAGGACCAGGGCCTGCTGAGCCGCTACCTGTGTGAGAACGATCGCCGGGGCATCTTCACCGAGGTGACCGAGGCCGGCCTGCGGCTGCTGACCGAGGCGCGCCCGACCCACGACGAGGCGCTGCGCGCGGCGATGCGCGACGCCGAGCAGCTGCCGGAGTTCGCCGGCCTGGTCAGCGCGCTGCGCGGCCGGGCTACCTGACTGGCCGGCAGGTCAGGCGACGTCGTAGATCAGGTGCGTCGCGGTCGATGTCGGGATCACGCTGCGCTGCACCAGCGTGCGCGGCACGCCGCCGCCGAACAGTGGCGTCCCGGCGCCCAGCACCACCGGCGCGAGGTGCAACGACAGGGTGTCGACCAGCCCGGCGTCGAACGCCGCGCGGATCGTGGCGCCGCCACCCATCAGGACGACGTCGAGGTCCGTTCCACGGTCTGACGAAGCCGCCTCCGCGCGCTCCCGCGCGGCGGCGACGGCGTCCGGCACACCGGTGGTGACGAACGTCCAGTCGAGCTCAGTGAGTCGCACCGACTCCGGCGGCGAACTCGTCACGACGACGAAGGCCGGCTTCCCGACCTCACCAGCGCCGTAGCCGGTCTCGTCGTTCCAGCCGGTCGGCCCGTCGACCAGATCGAAGAGCCGGCGGCCGAGCACGACGGCGCCCGAGCGGGCGGTCGCCTCGCGCAGCAGCCGGCGATCCTGCGGGTCGGCGGAGAACGCCCAGGTGTGCAGGGCCTCGCCGCCGGTGCCCAGGCCGTTGTCCGGGCCGGGTTCGGGCCCGGTGACGAACCCGTCGAGGGAGATCGAGATGTCAGCGATGATTCGGGTCATGCCCTGGTAGACCGGCTCCGCCGCCGAAACTCATCGCGCCCGGACCACCGCATCACCTGGACCCGTTGGAAAAAGTGATATCACTTTGCTACTCTCGAGACACCACCTTGAGGGAGCCCAACATGACGGAACACCTTGATCTGCCCACCCCGCAGGTGCGCGAGCGCATCGCCCGCGGCGCCTCGGGCTGGCCGGTCCTCGCCCTGTCCGTGCTGGTGATCCTGCTCAGCATCGCCGTCTTCGTCATCGGCGTGCAGCAGGACGACTCCACGGTCGTCATCAGCCTGATCAGCGTGAGCGTGCTGCTCACGCTGGCCGCCCTGACCGCCCTGGCCGGGCTCACGCCGGTCGCACCCGGTGAGGCCCGCGTTCTTCAGCTGCTCGGCCGCTACACCGGGACCGTGCGCACCGACGGACTGCGCTGGGTCAACCCGCTCACCGCCCGGCGCAAGGTCTCCACCCGCATCCGCAACCACGAGACCGACGTGCTCAAGGTCAATGACGCCGACGGCAATCCGATCGAGATCGCCGCCGTCGTCGTCTGGCAGGTCGAGGACACCGCCCGTGCCGTCTTCGAGGTCGACGACTTCATCGAGTTCGTCGCCATCCAGACCGAGACCGCCGTGCGGCACATCGCCAACAGCTACTCCTACGACTCCCACGACACCGCCCGGATGTCGCTGCGTGACAACGCCGACGAGATCACCGGCCGGCTGTCGGACGAGATCGGCGTGCGGGTCGCCGCCGCCGGGGTGAAGATCATCGAATCCCGGCTGACCCGCCTCGCCTACTCACCCGAGATCGCGCACGCCATGCTGCGCAGGCAGCAGGCGAACGCGATCGTCGCCGCCCGGACCCGGATCGTCGAAGGCGCGGTGGGCATGGTGGAGATGGCGCTGGTCCGCCTCGCCGAGAACGACGTCGTCGACCTGGACGAGGAACGCAAGGCCGCGATGGTCAGCAACCTGCTGGTGGTCCTGTGCGGCGACCGGGACGCCCAGCCCGTGGTCAACGCGGGCACCCTCTACTCCTAGGCAATGGCTACCGAGCGGAAGAAGCTGCTGCTCCGGCTCGATCCCGCCGTGCACGACGCACTCGCACGGTGGGCCGGAGACGAGCTTCGTAGCACGAACGCCCAGATCGAGTACCTGCTGCGCAAGGCACTCGCCGACGCCGGCCGGCTCCCCGGCGGAGTCGGCCGGATGCGAGGGCCGGGCAGACCTCCCGCCACACCCGAGCCGGAAGAAGAATGACATGGCAGTACCCGGCACCCTCCCCCAGCGCGTCTTCCTGCTGGCCTACCACCCCGGCAAAGGCAGAGTGCCCTGGGACACCAACCTCGGCGCCATGCTCCGCGCGGCGGCCCTCGCCGACCTCTACCTCAAGGGCCACCTCACCGACGCAAACGGCCGCGCCACCACCGACGGCCCGCACCCCTGCCACGACTACCTGCTCGAGGCGCTCCTCGAAGAGATCGCCGAGTCCAAGCCACGCAAGTGGCAGTTCTGGGTCGAGCGCCGCCAGCGCGTCGCCGTGACCGCGGTACGCCAACAGCTCAGTGACGGCGGTTGGGTCCGCCTGGAACCACGCCGGATCCTCGGGCTGTTCCCCACGACCAGGGTGACCATCCGGGACCCCCGCGTCCGGAAGCAACTGCTCGGCCGGGTCAACGATGCCCTGAAGAGCCCCGTCGGCAGAGTCGACCCGGCCGACGCGGCACTCGTGGCCATCGTCGCCGCCGGAGATCTCAGCCACGTCCTCGACCGTCGGACCAGGCGCGCCCACAAACGGCGCATCCAGGAACTCACCGAGCTGACCGGACCGATCGGGCCGGCCCTGCGCAAGTCGATCCGGGACACCGCCGCCGCCGCGGCGGGCTAGGACCGCCGGTCAATCACGGGCCGGGACCACCATCGGGGTTCCGGCCACCGGGTCCGGGACGACCACGCAGGTCAGGCCGAACACCTTCTCGACGAGCTCGGCGGTGACCACCTCGGTCGGCGGGCCCTCGGCGACGATGCTGCCGTCGGCCATCGCGATGATGTGGTCGCAGAAGCGGCAGGCCAGGTTGAGGTCGTGCAGCACCACCACGACCGTCTTGCCGGACGCGGCGTTCAGCTTGCGCAACAGCCGCAGCAGATCCACCTGGTGGGCGATGTCCAGGAAGGTGGTGGGCTCGTCGAGCAGCAGCAGGTCGGTCTCCTGCGCGAGGGCCATGGCGACCCACACTCGTTGCCGTTGCCCGCCGGACAGCTGCCGGATCGGGCGGTCCACGAGATCGGCGGTGCCGGTGGCGTCGAGCGCGCGGGACACCGCGTCGTGGTCGCGTTCGGTCCAGCGGCGGAACCAGCCCTGGTGCGGGTAACGCCCGCGGGACACCAGGTCGGCCACGGTGATGCCGTCCGGCGCGACCGGGCTCTGCGGCAGCAGGCCCAGCACCTTGGCGACGTCGAGCGTGCTCATCTCGGCGATCGAGGCGCCGTCCAGGTAGACCGCGCCCTCGCGGGGGGTCAGCAGCCGGGCCAGGCCGCGCAGCAGAGTGGACTTGCCGCAGGCGTTGGCGCCGACGATCGCGGTCACCTTGCCGTCGAGGACCGTGAGGTCGAGGCCGGCCACGATGGGCCGCTCGTCGTAGCCGAGGGTGAGGCCCTCGGCGCGCAGCCGGGTCATCCGCCAGCTCCCTGTCGGTTCGTGGTGGCCAGCAGCCACAGCAGGTATGGTGCGCCGACCGCACCGGTCACCACGCCGGTGGGCAGCGGTGTCGGCATCAGATGGACGGCGACGAGGTCGGCGGTGAGCAGCAGCGCGGCGCCGGCCAGCGCGGCCGGCAGGACGCCGCCGCCGGCCGGGCCGAGCAGCCGGTCGGCGATCGGGCCGGCGACCAGGGCGACGAAGATGATCGGGCCGGCCACCGCGACGGCCAGGGCCACCAGGGTCACCGCCACGGCGAGCAGTCCGGCCCGGCTGAGCTCGGTACGCGTACCGAGCGCCCGGGCCGCGTCGTCGCCGAGTTCGAGGGCGCGCAGCTGCCGTTGCAGCAGCACCGCGAGAGGCAGCAGAACGGCCAGGGCGATCGACAGCAGCCGCAGTTCGCTGCCGCTGGCCTGGCCGACCGAGCCGGTCAGCCAGTGCATCGCCTGCCGGGCCTCGAACAGCTGGGCGCGGGTGAGCACGTATCCGGTCATGCCCTCGAAGAACACGGCGACGCCGATGCCGATGAGGATGAACCGGTAGCCGCTCACGCCGTCACGCCAGGCGAGCACGTACATGAGCAGTGCCGCGAGCAGCGCGCCGCCGAGGGCGAGGCCGCTGACCACGAGCCCGCCGGCCTGCAGCAGCACGATCCCGAAGACCGCGGCGAGGCTGGCGCCCGAGGTGATGCCGACGAAGTCCGGCGAGGCGAGCGGGTTGCGCAGCAGCTGTTGGAAGATCGTCCCGGAGGCACCGAGGGCCAGGCCGACCGTGAGCGCGGAGAGGGCGGTCGGCAGCCGCAGGCCGCGGACGACGAAGTCGACGCTGGGCTCGTCGCGCAGGTGCAGCACCGACGCGATGACCTCGCCGGCGCTGAGCCGGAAACTGCCCACCATCATGGTGACCACGAACAGGGTGGCCACCGCGCCGGCCAGCGCGGCCGTGACCAGCAGGGCTCGCGCGGTACGGCGCCGCCGGGTGGTCCGGAGAAGAACAGCGGTGGTCATCTCACGCCTCCGACAGCCGGCCGTAGCGGACGATGCCCACGAACACCGGCGCGCCGACCACGCCCAGCACGACGCCGACCTGGAGTTCGTCCGGCGCGGTCACCACCCGGCCGAGCACGTCGGCGAGCAGCAGCACGATCGGCGAGAGCAGCATCGAGTACGGCAGGATCCACCGGTAGTCCGGGCCGCACAGGAACCGCGCGATGTGCGGGACGACCAGCCCGACGAAGATGATCGGCCCGCAGGCCGCGGTGGCACCGCCGGCGAGCAGCGCGACCACGCCGAACGCCGCCGCCCGGGTGAGACCGACCCGCTGGCCGAGGCCGCGTGCCACGTCCTCGCCGAGGGCCAGCCCGTTCAGGCTGCGCCCGAAGGCGAGCGAGGCGATCAGGCCGGCGATCAGGAACGGCGCCACCCCGATCAGGATCGGCGCGTACCGGCCGGCGAGCGAGCCGACCTGCCAGAACCGGAGCTCGTTCAGGGCGTCCACGTTGGTCATCACGATGCCGGTGGTCAACGACCCGAACCCGGCGGCGATGGCCGCGCCGGCCAGGGCCAGCTTCACCGGGGTGGCGCCCTCGCGGCCCAGCGACGCGATCGCGTAGACCAGCACGAGCGCCGCGATCGCCCCGGCGAAGGCGAACCAGATGTACACCTCGACCCCGCGCAGGCCGAGCACGGTGACCGCGGTGACCACGAAGGCGGCGGCACCGGAGTTGATGCCCATGATCCCGGCGTCGGCGAGCGGGTTGCGGGTGACGCCCTGCAGGATGGCACCGGCTACGCCGAGCGCCGCTCCCACCAGAATGCCGAGCAGCGTACGCGGCACGCGCATCTCCAGGGTCACCGTGCTGCCGATCGACCCGTCGTCGTCCAGGCTGCCCAGGGCCCGCAGCACTTCGCCCAGGCCGATCGACCGCGAGCCCATCGTGATGCTGAGGAAGGCCACCACGGCCAGCACCGCGCCGAGAACGACGAGCCCCGGCCCGAGGGCCGTGGCTCGCCGAGAGGTTTGTACCGAGACGCTCATCGGTACGGCTAGGAGCCGATGTTCTCGTTCGCGGCCTTCACCGCGGTGGTCAGCTTGTCCAGCTCGGTGGCGAAGTCACCGTAGGTGTGCAGCCAGTACGCCGGCCAGGCCACGACAGCGCCCTGCTCGGCCGCCTTGATCTTGAACCAGGTCGGCTGCTTCTTGCCCCACTCCGCGTTGGCGGTCTCGGTGAAGGCGCGGCCGTCCCAGAGGATCAGATCCGGCTGGTACTTGTCGGCGTTCTCCCAGCTGAGGTTCTCCCAGTACGGAAAGCCCTTGTCCGGGCTGTCCGGGTTGATCACCTTGAGGCCGAAGCTCTGGAAGTCGAGCAGCTCGGGGGCGTACTCCGGGTTGGCGACGTAGACCTTGTCGTCGGCCGGTGACATCGCCGCGACGGTCAGGCCGGGCTTGGCCGCGACCGCCTCCTTGAACTTGGCGACGGACTCTTCGAACCGCTTCTTGGTCTCCGCGATCTTCGGGTCGTCCACCTTGGCGCCCAGGCTCTCCGCGAGATCCTCGTAGCCCTCCGCGAGCTGCAGGATCGACTTGCCCTGGGTGACGCCGACGACCGGGGCGAGCTCGGCGAGCTTCTTGCTCTTCTCGTCGACGCCCTCCTCGAGGCCACTGTGCGCCTTCTCAGCGGGCCACCAGTCACCGACGATGAGATCCGGGCGCAGCGCGGCCGCCTTCTCCACGTCGATCTTGCCCCACTCCTCGCCGAGGATCTCGATGCCGGTGAGGTCCAGGCTCTTGAGGTTGGGGTCGGTCTTGACCGACTCGTCGGCGTAGATGCCGACCGGTTTGATGCCGAACGACATCAGCGCCGCCGCCTCACCGGCGTGCGCGATGATCCGGGTCGGCGTCTTGTCCGCCTTGACCTCGGTGCCGGACCCGTCGGTGAACGACCAGGGACCGGCCGCCGCGGCGGCGGTGTCGCCAGAGGAGTCACTGGAACCACAACCGGCGAGCACGACGCTCAGCGCCGAGACAGCCAGAACCGTACGCCAAGCGCGCATTCTCGTCAGGTCCGTTCACATAGGGGAGCCTTAGTTAGGTCAGGCTAACCATAGTGTCTGTGGTTTACCAGAGTCGCTGCGGACCCGGCCCACCCTCAGGTGCGGACCATGCGGGCCGGGCCGGGCGTGTGTCCGGGTGCCACCGAGGCCTGCACCACCAGGGCGGCCGCGCCGATACTCGCCGCGTCGCGGGGCTGGGCGGAGAGCTCGACCAGCACCGCGTGACGCTGCCGGGAGTGGGCGGTGCGTTCCAGGTGGGCACGCAGCCGCCGGGCGTAGATGGATCCGGCGAGCGCGACGCCGGGGCCGGTGAGCACGACCCGGCCCAGGTCGAGCAGGTTGACCATCGAGGTGGCGGCGACGGCCAGGTGCCCGGCCGCGCGGTCGAGCACCTCGAACGCGGCCTGGTCGCCGTTCACCGCGGCGCGGGCCAGCGCGTCGTAGGCACTTGACGTCGTCGCCGAGCCGTCCAGGGACACGCCGGCGTCGGCGACGACGGCGGCCATCGAGGCGTACCGCTCCACGCAGCCGCGGTTGCCGCACGGGCAGGGCCGCCCGTCGTAGTGGATCGACAGGTGGCCGAGTTCGCCGGCGTCGAAGCTCGCGCCCCGGAACAGGGCGCCACCGAAGACGAACCCCGCGCCGATACCGGTGCCCAGGTAGACGCAGCCGAAGGCCTGCTCGCGGGAGACCCGCCGGCTCCAGAACTCACCGAGGGCGGCGGCCGCCGCGTCGTTCTCCACCATCACCGGCAGGCCGAGCCGGTCGGCCAGTTCGGCGCGCAGGGTGTGCGGGTCGGCAGTCTCGGCACTGCCCGGGTACGGCGTGGGCGCGACGATCGCCAGGCCCTCGATCCGGCTCCGCGGGAGGTCCAGCCCGGCGGTGAAGTCGTCGAACTGCCCGGCCAGCCGGTCGACCGGCTGGCGGGGCACCACCTCGCGGCCGACCACCCCACCGGTCAGGTCGACCGCCACGCAGGTGACCGTGTCCGGACCGAGGTGGAAGCCGATGCCGAACCGGTTGGCCGGCTTGATCGCGATCAGCGTGCGCGGCTTTCCGCGGATCGACCCGGTGGAGCCGACCTCGTGGATGATGCCGTCGGCGATGAGGTCGCGCACGATGTTGGAGATCGACGGCTGGGTGAGGCCGGTCAGATCGGCGAGCTCGACTCGGCTGATCGCCGCGGCGGAACGGATGACGTCGACGATGAGTGCCCGGCTGCCGGGCCCGGCGGCGGGCGTTTCGCGACGTGCCATCGAGGTAGTGTCTCCGGGGTCTGGTACCGACAGCGACACCCTACCTGGAGGAACAGGTGACACAGGCGCCCCGGCGGGTCGGGCTGGTGCTGGCGCGAGCCTCACAGGTGCTCGGCGAGGAGCCGTACTACCACGAGTTCCTCGAAGGGCTGGAGCGAGTGCTCACACCGTCGGGTGTATCGGTGCTGGTGCAGGTGGTCACCGACCGGGAGGCGGAGACCGCGACGTACGAGCGCTGGGCGGAGCAGTCCCGGGTGGACGGGGTGATCCTGGTCGACCTCGGCCCCGACGACGAACGGGTGGGCCTGGTCGCCCGGCTCGGGTTGCCGGCCGTGGTGATCGGCGACCCGTCGACGGCGCAGGGTCTGCCGACGGTGTGGACCGATGACGCCGGCTTCGCCCGGGAGGCGGTCGGCTTCCTGGCCGGGCTGGGGCACCGGGTGATCGGGCACGTGACCGGCCCGCCGGCGTTCGCGCACACCCAGCTGCGCCGCGGCGGGCTGGAGGCGGAGGCCGCCGAGCGGGGCATGACCGCGCTGGTGGCGGAGGGCGACTACTCGTACGAGGGCGGCCGGACAGCGGCGCTGGACCTGCTCAAGCGGAGCCCGGACCGGCCCACCGCGATCGTCTTCGACAACGACCTGATGGCGCTCGGCGGGCTGACCGCGGCCGGCGAGTGCGGGCTGCGGATTCCCGCGGACGTCTCGATGGTGGCCTGGGACGACTCACCGCAGTGCCAGCTCGCGGTGCCCGCGCTCTCCGCGATGAGCCACGACGTGGAGCAGATCGGCGAGCTGGCCGCACAGGCCCTGCTCGCCGCCATGGCCGGCGCTCCGGCCGCCGTCTACCAGGCCCCACCGGCACACATAGTGGCCCGCGACAGCACCCGCCCCCTCCACTAGACCCCTGGGCCCCTGTTTGCCGGTCCCGCTTCTTCTTCGGGGTACGCGTAACCGGTCGTCCCGCCGGAGCCGACCCCGTCCCCGTCCCCGCTCTCCCGGCGCGAGCCCCGCTTTCCCTCACCGCCCAACGCGACCGCCGGGAAACGGCAAGCAGCCCGACCGCTCCTCACCCAGCGCGACGGACTGGTGTTTCCCGGCGGCCGCGCTGGGGCCCGGACGTAAAGCCGGGCTTGCGCCGGGCAGGGCGAGCACCTGTCGGCTTCGGCAAGACGCCGCTCACCCGTACCCCGAAAGAGCGAGACCGGCAAGCAAACCTCAACCACCGCAGTCAGTCCTCGGTCTGCACGCGCAGCTCGGGAACCCCGTCCACGCAGGTCAGATCCACATCCACCCGGTCCTTCGGGTTGTCGACCGAACGGAACTCGCCCTCGTCGTCGTCCTGCTCGTGCACCGCGAACCCCTGAGCCGGCGCCATCGACAGGATCCGTTCGCAATCGGCCACCACGGTCCCGCCGCGCGTGGGGAAGGAGCGGCCGGTGGCCGGGCCCCGCGACGATGAGGGCGACGGTGACGGCGACGACGAGGACGGCGGCGCCGTGCCGAGTCCCTCGAGTTCCCGCTCCACCTGGGCCTCGCTGACCGGCGCGCCCTGCCGTGCGGTGAGATCGGCACCCACCAGGCCGATCCCCACCACGCCGACCAGCACGGCGAGGACCACGGCGAAGATCCAGCCGGCGGCGATCAGCAAGGGCTGTCGGTCGAAGAGTCGCACCTGCCCACTATGAGCCGGCCGGGGCTAAGGCAAGCACCCACCACGGATAAGGGACGGTTAAGAACCCACCGATCCGGCCGTCGCGGCGGATACCGTTTCGCCGTGGCCCGACTGCTGTTGATCGAGGATGACCCGGCGATCCGGAACTCGCTGCTACGGGCTCTGCGCGAGCGCGGGCACGCCGTCGCCGCGGCCGGTGCCGCCATGGAGGGCTTGCAGACCGCGCTCGCCGAACGCCCCGACCTGATCGTGCTCGACCTGGGCCTGCCCGACCTGGACGGCCGGGAACTGCTGCGGATGCTGCGGGCGGTGAGCCGGGTGCCGGTGATCGTGGCGACCGCCCGGGACGAGGAGACCGAGATGGTCCGGCTTCTCGACGCGGGCGCCGACGACTACGTGGTGAAACCGTTCACCGCGGCCCAGCTGGACGCCCGGATCCGGGCCGTCCTGCGCCGCGGCGGCGAGGCGGAGGGCACGCCGCGGCTCACCGTCGGCGGCCTGCACATCGACCCGGCGGCACGGACCGTCACCCTCGACGGCGCCGAGGTGGAACTGAGCCCGCGCGAGTTCGACCTGCTGCACCACCTCGCCCAGCGGGCCGGGCAGGTGGTGACGAAACGGGAACTGCTCAGTGAGGTGTGGCAGGTGCCGTACGGCGGGGCCGACAAGACGGTCGACGTGCACCTGTCCTGGCTGCGACGCAAGCTCGGCGAGACCGCACAGGAGCCGCGCTACCTGCACACCGTCCGCGGTGTCGGGGTGAAGCTGAGCGAGCCGGCGTGAGGAAACGTCTGACCCTGCTGGTCGCCGGCACCACCCTTCTGGTGCTGCTGGCGTTCCTCATCCCGATGGGAGTGCTGGTCCGGCAGGTGGCCGCGGACCGGGCGCTGAGCCGCGCCGACGACGTGGTGCAGACGATCGTGCCGCTGGTCGGGGCGGGTGATCTGAACGCGCTGCGGTTGACCGTGACGGCTCAGCCCGGGGTGACGGTCTTCCTGCCGGATGGCAGCGTGCTCGGCGCGCCGGCCGTGCCCACCGCAGCGGTCCGCCTCGCCGCGGCCCGCGGCCGCGCACTGACCGTGGTCACCGACGACGGTCAGGAGCTGGCTGTGCCGGTGGTCGGCGCGGGCGGCACGACCGTGGTGCGCACGCTGGTCACCGACGCCGAGCTGAACCGCGGCGTGAGCCGCGCCTGGCTGATCCTGGCCGCGCTGGGCCTGACGCTGGTGCTGCTCGGCCTGCTGGTCGCCGACCGGCTGGCCCGCGCCATCACCGCGCCGATCACCCAGCTCTCCGAGGTCTCCCACCGGCTCGCCAGTGCTGACCTGGCTGCCCGCGCCGAGCCGGCCGGGCCGCGTGAGCTGCGCGAAGTCGCCGGCGCGCTGAACCATCTGGCCGGCCGCATCCAGGAACTGCTCGCCGCCGAACGCGAACAGATCGCCGACCTGTCGCACCGCCTGCGCACGCCGCTGACCGCGCTGCGCCTGGAGGCCGAGTCGTTGCGCGACCCGGAGGAGTCGGCCCGGGTGGAGGCCGCCGCCGACCAGGTGGCGCGGGCGGTGACCGCGGTGATCCAGCAGGCCCGGCGCCGGGACGCGGCACCGGCGGCGGCCGGCTGCGACGCGGCCGCGGTGGTCCGCGACCGGGTGGCGTTCTGGGCGGTCCTCGCCGAGGACACCGGCCGCGCGCTCCGCCGGGATCTGCCGGCGGACGCGCTGCCGGTCGCGGTGGCCGCCGACGACCTGGCGGCCGCGCTGGACGCACTGCTCGGCAACGTCTTCGCGCACACCCCCGACGGCACCGCACTCACCGTCACGCTCACCGCCCGCCCGGGCGGCGGCGCCATCCTCACGGTCGCCGACGAAGGCCCCGGCTTCCCGGCCTCGGCGGCCCGGCGCGGCACCTCCGGCGGCGGCTCGACCGGCCTCGGCCTGGACATCGCACGCAAGGTCGCGGTCGCTTTCGACACCGGCGCCGGCGATGACGGCGGAGCGGTGGTCCGGCTGGAGCTTCCCGGTTCCTGACCTTTTTCGGTACGGGTGACGCACAGTCCCCGCTCTCCCCCGCGATCTCCGCACCACACCGGGCCGCAGCGCGGCCGCCGGGCTAACCGATCGGTTAAACTACTAACCATCCGGTAAGTGCCACCTCGATGAGAGGAGCCTCCCGTGACCGAGTCCCGCCCCCGCCGCCGGCGATGGCTGATCGTCGCCGGCCTCACCGTCGCCGCGCTTCTGCTGTTCACCGGCGGTTTCCTCACCCGCGGCAGTTCTCCGGTCGGCCACTTCACCTCCGCGGACGGACATGACCACTTCGTCGCCGCGTACGAGAAAGCCATGACCGACCTGCCCCAGCCCGCGGCCACGCTGGACATCCGCACCACCTACGGCCTGGTGCGGGTCTACCGGTTCGCCGGCGCCGAGCCGGGCGCCGAGCCACTGATCCTGCTGCCCGGCTGGGCGGCGTCCTCGCCGATGTGGGCCGACAACCTGCCCTCGCTGCTGCGGCTGCGGACCGTGTACACCGTCGACCTGCTCGGCGAGCCGGGCGCCAGCATCCAGGACCGGCCGATCGAGACCCACCGTGAGCAGGCCGACTGGCTGCACCAGCTGTTGCAGCGGCTGCCGGAGCCGCGATTCCACGTGCTCGGCATGTCGTTCGGCGGCTGGACCGCCACGAACCTGGTCGTGCACCGTCCGGAGAAGGTCGCCGGGCTGATCCTGATCGACCCTGCCGTCACCTTCGCCGATCTGCCCTTCGAAGTGATCGTCCGGTCGCTGCCGGCGTCGGTGCGGTGGCTGCCGAAGAGCTGGCGCGACGGCTTCAACAGCTGGACCGCCGGTGGCGCGCCGGTGGAGGACAGCCCGCTCGCCGATCTGATCGAGTCCGGGATGGGCAACTACGCGATCAAGCGGCCGGCTCCGGCCCGGTTCGACACGGAGCGGTTGCGCGCCATCGATGTCCCGGTGCTGGTGATCTTCGCCGGTGAGTCGGTCATGCACGACGCGCGGGAGGCCGCCCGGACAGCGTCGTCGACGCTGCGGCACCGTACGGTACTGACCTACGACGGCGCCTCGCACGCGATCAACGGGGAACAGCCCGACCGGATCGCCGCCGACGTGGCCGCCTTCCTCAGCACCACCGCCTAACCGTCGCCGATCCTCGGGAGCAGCATGCCGAACACGCCGCGCGCCGCCCGGGACGCCCGGCCGCTCACCTTCACCGAGCAGGCGCGCCGTGCCCAGTTCGTCGGCCTGACGATCCGGGTGATCGCCGAGCACGGCTACGCGGGCTGTTCCCTGCAGCGCATCGCCGACGCGGCCGGCGTCACCAAGGCCGCGGTCCTCTATCACTTCGCCTCGAAGGCGGCGCTGGTCCGGGCCGCCTACGAGGAGGTGATCGGCCAGCTCACCGCCGACGTCGGTGCGCTGGTCGAGCAGGCGGCGGGCCCGGCTCAGGCGGTGGAGGCGTACGTCCGCGGCCTCACCGGTCACCTCGCGGCGCACCCGGATCACGTCCGGGTGATCGTCGAGGCGCTCGACGGGGACACCGCGATCACGGACCGGCCCGCTTCGCCGTCGCGCTGGCAGGCGCTCGCCGCACTGATCGAGGCGGCGAAGGAGTCCGGGGCCTATCGTCGCGACATCGACTCACGCGTGCTCGCCATCGTCCTCGGTGGTGCGATCGACGGCCTGATCGCTGAGTCGCTGCAGGACACCGCCTTCGACGTGGTGGCGGCGGCCGATGCGCTGGTGGACCTGCTGCGGCGCAGCACCGGCTGACCGGCGCGGGCGCTCCGCCCGGCGGCCGAGCTCACCGCCTGCGATCAGTCGTCGTCGCCGTCATCGTCGCGGCCGCCGTGCCGGTCCCCGCCGTTGTCGTCGTCGTCATCGTCGCTGTCGTCGCTGTCGTCGCTGTCGTCGCTGTCGTCGCTGTCGTCGCTGTCGTCGCTGTCGTCGCCGTCATCGTCGCTGCCGCCGCGCCTGTCGTCGCTGTCGTCGTCGCGCTCGTGGCGCAGCACCTCGCCGGTCGTCACGTCCACGTCGATGTCGTGCTCGACAGAGCCGTTCAGCACCTCGACGTCCCACACCTGGCGGCCGTGCTCGGTCTCCCGCTCGACCTTCACCGCCCTCCCGCCGCCGGCCGCGTGCACCGCGATCGCCTTCGCGGCGTCCGCGCTGACCACCGTCCCGCTGTCGCCGCCGTTCCCGGTGCTCGCCGACCCCGACGGCGTGGCGCTAGCCGAACTCGACGGCGTAGCGCTCGCCGAACCCGACGGCGTCTCCGTCGGCTCGGGTGAGACCGTGGCCACCGCCGTCGTCGCGTCGGTCGACGGGCTCGGCGTCCCGGCGGCCGCCAACGCGGTGCCCGCAATCCCCAGCACCGCCAGAGCGCCGGTCGCCACAACAACCCCGGTACGCGTCCTCTTGTTCATCATCCTGCTGACCTCCTGCTCGATCCGACCTGATCAAGATCGCCGGAGGCCGGCTATCGGCACGCTGCGGTAACGCTAAGGCCCGGCTAAGACTGTTCGGATCACCGGCTGATCTCCGGGCGGCGCGCCGCATCGAGCTCCTGGCCGATCTGTCGAAGCTCCGGCACCGGCTGCCTCGGCACCTCGATCGGCACTGCCGGGGTGACCGCCGCGATCGCACGGCGACGGGCCAGCCACAGGATCACCGCCGCGTAACCGAACAGCACCGGCAGGTCCGCGACCGCCATCTGCCACGGCATGTCCGCCGCCGTCTGGTCCATCCCGAGCTCACCGTACGCGGCCGCCAGCACGGAGCTGACCAGGTTGTTCATCACGTGCAGCGCGATCGCCGCCTCCAGCCCACCGGTGCGTACGGTCAGCCAGCCGGCGACCAGACCGAAGAGCAGCAGGTCCGCGAAACCCCACGCGGTCCCCCAGCCGTGCAGCGCCGCGAAGACCAGGGCCTGCACCGCGATCGGCAGCCACGGCGAGCGGAACCACGCCCCGAACGCCTGCACCAGCCAGCCCCGGGTCAGGTACTCCTCGGCCGCCGCCTGCCCGGGCACCACCAGCGCCAGCACCAGCATCGACCCCGCGAACGGCCCCCAGCCCGCCAGATCCGCGCCGAGCCCGGCCTCCCCGCCGGTCGCCGCTGTCAGGCCGAGGCCGCCACCGAGGAACAGCAGGATCGCCACGAACGCCACCGGCAGGCAGACCATCAGCCACCGCCAGCGCAGCCGCCCGGCCACCGACGACACCGTTCCGGCCGGCCGCTGCTGGATCCAGCGGGCCGCGAGCAGCACCACCGGCAGCAGCACCGCGATGCTCAGGAACGCCACGGCCAGGTCGGTGAGCTCGCCGAAGCTGGGCACTCCGTCGGCTTCCGGCCGCCCGGCGACCGCCGCGGCCAGCGCAACGGCGAGAAAGACCGACATCGTCACGACGACCCCGGCGACCGCGATGAACAGGGTGCCGACGACCGGGCGCCACCATCGGTGCGCGGCGGTCCGGGCCAGGCGGTGATAGGGCGTCGACGGCGGCGGAGGAATCAGCATGGATGAAAGTGTGTCGTGTGGGCGCACGCGGCGGATCTGGCCGCGGCCGGATACCGACCCCCACCCTGGGGCATAGATCCGCCCTGCCCGAGGGCGGTGTCCGGCCCCGATAGGCTGTCGCATCATGGCCCGCTGGAGGAACTGGCTGCTGCCCGCGCTGCTCGCGGCGGCCCAGCTCGCACTCTGGCCCGGCGTCCTGCTGGCCCGCGGCGACCACCTCGATCCGGTACGCCTGACCGCCGTCACCACCGTCGTCGCGGTGATCGCCGCCGCCCTCGGCTTCCGTCACCGGCACCCGGTCGCCGTCGCCGTGGTCGTGGCCGCCGCCCTCGCCCTCGGCGGCTGGATCACGCCCGAGCAGGTGTTCTTCGTGCCGGAGGACACGCTGCTGGTGGTGTCCCTCGCCCAGTTCGTCACCGTGTTCACGGTCGCGGTGCGGTGCTCGCGGCGAACCACGGCGTTGGTCCTGGCCGGGCTCACCCTCTGGCTGGCGGCGGACATCGCGATCACCGGTGGCGACCCGTTGGACATCCCGTTCGGCGCGACGTTGTACGCGATCGTGGCCGCCGCCGGACGCCTGCGCGGCCGCTGGATCGCCGACCGGGCCTCGGCCGCCCACCGCCTCGCCGAGGCCGAGCAGGCCCGCCGCGAGGCCGCCGACGCCGAACGCCGGCGGCTGGCCCGCGAACTGCACGACGTGACCGCCCACCACCTCACGTCGATCGTGGTGAACGCGTCGACCGCGGAGTTCCTCGGCGACCAGCGCCCGGAGTTGCGCGCCGAGGCCCTCGCCTTCGCCGCCCGCACCGGCCGCGAGGCCCTCATCGACCTGCGGCGGCTGGTCGCGGTCCTGCCCGCCGGCCCGGCCGTCCCGGAGCCGGCGGCGGCGAGCCTGGCCGATCTCGCCGACGACTTCCGCCAGCTGGGCCAGCTGGTCACCCTCGAAGCGGCGGCTCCTGGCACGCTGCCGCCCGCCGTCGCCGAAGCGATGTACGGCATCGCCCGGGAGGCGCTCACCAACACGCTGCGGTACGCGCCGGGCGCCGCGGTCCGGATACGCCTGTTCACCGGCCCCGAGGGCACCGAGCTGCTGGTCGAGGACGACGGCGGTACGACGCCGGTCGCTTCCGGGCTGGGCAGCGGGCGCGGCCTCGCCGGGATGCGGGACCGCGCGGCGGCGCTCGGCGGGACGGTGCGGGCCGGGCACCGGGCGCACCGCGGCTGGACCGTACGCGCGGTGCTTCCCTCGACCGCGCCCGTACCCCATGGTTCTCGCCGTTTCTCCCGGTGGTTGCGCAGCCAGGTCCTGCTGGACGCGGCCCTGATGCTGCTCACGCTCGCGTTGCCGCTCTCCGGCGTGGCGGTCTTCGCCGAGGAGACCGGCAACGAGCCGGCCGCCACCGCTCTGGTCCTGCTGGCCGTGGTGGCGCACGCCGCGCCGCTGCTGTGGCGGCGGCAGCACCCGTGGACCGCGTTCACCGCGGTCGTGCTGACCACCTGGCTGGGCCCGCTGCTGCTGGTCACCGGCGTGGTGCCGGTCGGCGGCGGCTGGCTGTTCGTGTTCTCCGCCGGCGCCGACCTGGCCGCCGTCTACGCCGTCGCCGACCGCGGCGCCCGTCCCGGGCTGACCTGGATCGCCCCGCTCGCCGCCGTCTTCACCGGTGCGCTCGCGCTCGCGCTGCTGGTCGCGGTGGAAGCACCGGCGGACGGCGAGCCGGCGACCGACGAACCGCTTCTGGCACTGGCCATGCTGCTCACCTTCGCGGTCTTCGCCGCGGTGGTCCTCGCCGTGCCGGTGTTCGGCTGCTGGCTGGCCGGTCACGCCACCCGGCGCCGCCGGCAGCGCCGCATCGACCGGGAGGAGGGCGCCGTGGTGGCCGCCGCCGCTCAGGCTGAGCTGCGTGCCCGCGACGAACGGGCCCGGGTCGCGGCCGGTTTGCACGCCGCCGTGCTCCAGCACGCCGCGCGGGTGCCGGACGCCGCCGAGCAGGCCGACCTGCCCGCGGTGCTGGCCGCCAGCAAGGAGGCCCTGTCCGCGATGCGGTCGCTACTCGACGGCCTCGGCCCCGTGCCCGACCAGGAGGTGTCGTCATCGCAACCCGGGTGATCGTCGTCGACGACCAGCTGATGATCCGGGCCGGGCTCTGCGCCATCGTCGGCTCGCAGGACGACATGGAGGTGGTGGCCGAGGCCGGCGACGGCGCGACCGCGCTGGACCTGGCCGCCCGGCTCAACCCGGACGTGGTGCTGATGGACATCCGGATGCCCGGCATGGACGGCCTCACCGCCACCGCCCGGCTGACCGCCGGCGAGAACCCGCCCCGGGTGCTGGTGCTCACCACGTTCCACCAGGACGCGTACGTCTTCCAGGCCCTTCGGGCCGGCGCCTCGGGCTTCCTGCTGAAGGACTCCGACCCGGCCGAACTCGTGGCCGCGATCCGCGTGATCGCCGCCGGGGAGGCGATGCTCAGCCCCACGGTCACCCGGCGCCTGATCGACGCCTTCGCGACGGGTGCGGTCAGCACGGCCCGTTCCGGTGATCCCCGGCTGGACCGGCTGACCCCTCGCGAACGCGACGTGCTGACCCACCTGGCCACCGGCCTGTCCAACGCCGAGATCGGCGAGGCCCTGGGCATCACCGCCGGCACGGTGAAGGCCCACGTCAACGCCCTGTTGCCGAAACTCGGTGCCCGCGATCGGGTCCAGGCCACCATCGTCGCGTACGACCTCGGCCTGGCCCGCCCCCGCTAGATGCCTTCCGTAGTCAGGGTCCGCAGCGATGATCTTGCCTGACCCACGCTCACTGCTGTCTCAACGGCCGCC
This sequence comes from Actinoplanes aureus, assembly GCF_015704865.1. Taxonomy (GTDB): domain Bacteria; phylum Actinomycetota; class Actinomycetes; order Mycobacteriales; family Micromonosporaceae; genus Actinoplanes; species Actinoplanes aureus. The sequence goes on from NZ_JADQTO010000009.1 coordinate 314,912, forward strand.
AGGCAGCACCCACGTTGGGCCGGACAAGTCCCTGACCACGAAGGTCTCTAGTTGCGGTACCGGAAGAGGATCCGGCCGCGGCTCAGGTCGTACGTGCTGACCTCCACCAGCACGCGGTCGAACGGCAGAATCTTGATGTAGTTCTTCCGGATTTTCCCGCTGATGTGTGCCAATACCTTGTGCCCGTTCTGCAGTTCCACCCGGAAGGTGGCGTTGCGCAGGCACTCGATAACGGTGCCCTCGAGTTGAATGCCGTCCGTTGCCTTGTTCATGTCCGCTCCACTCGATGAAGGTCAGTTGGGTGCGCGGGGATCAGCGCAGCACCAATTCCAGGTTGCTGCTGGTACGCCGGGCGCCCACGCCTTCGAACAGGTTGATCGCCGCTTCGTTCGACTGGTTCACGTCCGCGGACGCCGTCGCGATCCCGCGCCGGTGCGCCGAACCGAGTACCTGAGCCAGCAGCGCCCGAGCGATTCCCCGGCGGCGCCGGTCGGCCCGGACCGCGATCAGGCCGATGCGCGGCTGCCGGGGCAGCGGGACCACCCGCACCAGTCCCACGTACGCGCCGGACTGTACCGCCACCGCGTACCTGGCCGGATCCAGCACCAGGGCGCCGTCCGGCCGGGCCGGCACCTCCGCCGGCATGTTCTGCCATCCGAACGTCGCTTCGACCTCGTCGCGAATGACGCGGTCCAACTCGCGGAGCGGGCCCTCTTCCGCTTCGCCGGCCGCCAGCGTCGTCACGCCCGGCGGCGGCAGCACCGAGTCGAGCCCGGTGATCCGCGGGTCGGTGGGCACGACGTACTCCCACTCGCGGCGCCGGGGGCCGAAGCCGGTCCGCTCCCACCGGGACAGCAGGTCGAGATCGTCCTCGTCGACCACGGTGTACAAGGGCCTCGGCAGGTTCGCCAGCATGGCGCCGGCCAGTTGGTCGAAGACGGTGTCGTGCCATGCGTCGATGCTGAGGAAACGCCGCCCGTCGGGCCGGCGCGAAACCTCGCCGCGGCCGACCACCCGGTCGTCGCCCAGAGCGTGCCAATGCCGCTCCGCGATCTGCGTGACAGCAGAGTCCATAGGGTGTCACCTTTCTGGAGTGCCTCATCGAGGCGCTCCCGGCGACACCTAGATCAATCGCCCGACCGTGACGACGAGGGGAGCACCCACATCGAAAAAACGTTCACGGGTCTCACCTCCTCATGCTGTGCCACGGCCGACCGGCAGGCTATCGGTACGCACATCACCCTGTCCAACCATTTGCGGCCGTATATGGTGGCCGCGATGTCGCCCGCACCGACCGACCTGTGGTGGATCGGTGGATCGCCGTGCTCGGGCAAGAGCACGGTCGCCGGCATCATCGCGGCCGCCCGCGATGTACCGCTGTACTCCTGCGACGATGCCTTCGAACGGCACGCGGCTGCTGGACCCACCCTCAAGAAGGTCACCGCGATGAACATCGGTGATCGGCTCGCACAACCCATCGAGGTCCAGGTCGGCGACGTCGTCCGCCTCTACCGGGAAGAGTTCCCGCTCATCCTGGCGGACCTCGGCAACGCCGGCGCCCGCGTCGTCGAGGGCGCCGCCCTCCTGCCCGAACTCCTCGCCGGCATCGGAGTCCCCCGGGAGCAGGCCGTGTGGATCGTGCCGACCGAAGAGTTCCAGCATCGCCACTACCGCCAGAGGGCCTGGGCACACGAGCTTCTCGCCTCGCTCGCCCGGCCGGACCAGGCGTTCACCCGATGGATGCGACGCGACATCGCCTTCGCGCGCCTCGTCGCGGACCAGGCGCGCGATCTCGGCTACCCGGTCATCGTGGTCGACGGCACGACCAGTGCCACCCAGGTCGCCGCCGCCGTTCACGAACTCCTGTCCCGGCCGCGGGCGTGAGGTGGCATCCTCTTCGAGATGATCGCCTTCGACCCCAAAGCGGACCTTCGGCACTACCTCGATGCGGCCAGGAAGGCCCTGTTGTGGAAGCTGGAAGGCCTGGCGGAGTACGACGCTCGCCGCCCGTTGACCCCGACCGGCACCAACCTGCTGGGCCTGGTGAAGCATGTCGCCGGCGTCGAGGCCGGCTACTTCGGCGAGACCTTCGACCGGCCGTTTCCTGAGGCCCTGCCGTGGATGGACGACGACGCCGCCCCGAACGACGACATGTGGGCCACGGCGGACGAGCCGAGGGACGAGATCATCGCCCTTTATCGCCGCGTCTGGGCGCACTCCGACGCCACCATCGAGGCGCTCGATCTGGACGCGCTCGGGCGCGTGCCGTGGTGGCCGGCGGAGCGTGCGACCGTCTCCCTGCACCGGATCCTGGTGCATGTGACCGCCGAGACCAACCGGCATGCCGGCCACGCGGACATCGTCCGGGAACTCGTCGACGGATCGGTGGGCGTACGCCCGGACAACAGCAACCTGCCATCGCAGGACCGCTCCTGGTGGACCGAGTACCGCGCCCGGCTGGAAGAGACGGCCCGGCTCTTCCGACGCGACTGATCCCGCCGCTACTGGCTACGCCCCTGCTCTGCCGTGCGCGTTCAGCCAGGCGGCCGCCCGCCGTGCTGACGCGCGGGACAGCCACGCGTCCTGGATCACTTCGGCCAGCTCCGCCCGGGTCAGCTCGCCGACCCGGCAGGCCCGCAGCAGGACCGACGGATGGCCGTCGAAGTGCGGCGTGGTGAAGAACGGCGACGTCTCGTCCTGGATCAGCGCCTGCTTGTCCGCCTCCGACTCGACCCAGAAGACGATGACGTCCGGATAGCGTTCCCCGGTGTCGGGGTCGAACGCGTCCGGCCGGGGATTGCGGAAGAAGACGAAGGACTTGCGGCCCACCTGATAGACGGGGTTGTCGCCGGAGCCGTACTCGACGGTGACGAACGGCATGCTCGATGCCAGCTCGTGCACGTCGTCGACCCGAGCGGGACGATCTTCGTGAGACACGTCCCAACCTACCTGGGCCTACGCCGCAGCAGCAGCCCCTGCGAGACGGCGACGCCCACCAGCACGACGACGGCGCCGACCGGCTGGTTCCAGTGCAGGTGCTCGTGCAGGATCGTCACCCCGACCAGCGTCGCGAACACCGGCATCAGGTACGTCACCGACGTCGACGTGCTCACCCCGGCCAACCGGATCACCTGGAAGTTGAGCACGAACGCGATGCCGGTGCCGAGCGCGCCCAGCGCCAGCACGCAGAACACCACGTCGGTGGAGAGCCCGGCCGGGTTGGGCGGCGGGCCGGCCAGCAGCGGCGCCACCACCGTCAGCTGAGCCAGCGCCGCCAGCAGCTGGGCCGCCGCCATCGACACCCCGCTGCCGGCCCGCCCGGCGATGAACTTCTTCTGGTACGGAATCGCGACGGCGTAACACATCGCCGCGCCGAAGCACATGAGCTGCCCGGTGAACTGGGATCCGCCCAGCCCGCGCCACACGCCGAGCACCACGAGCACGCCGGCGAACCCGATGCCGAGGCCGGCCGCCTTGCGCACGGTCATCCGCTCGGTGCGGAACGCCAGCACCGCCAGCGGCAGCGCGACCAGCGGGGTAGCGGCATTCCAGATCCCGGCGAGCACCGACGACACCCGCTGCTCGCCGAAGCCGAAGAGGGTGAACGGCAGCACCACGCCGAGCAGCGCGACGACCATCAGGTGCCCCCACAGCCGGGCGTCGCGGGGCAGCCGGTCACGGGTGACCGCAAGCACCGCCAGCAGGATCAGCACGCCCGCGGCGACCCGGCCGAAGGTGAGCCACAGCGGGTGCAGCTCGCGGACCCCGACCTTGATGAACAGGAAGCTGGTGCCCCAGATCGCGGCGAGTGCCAGGTAGCTGGGCAGCCACTGGCGCGTCTCGGCGGGAGCCGGCACGGCGGGCGACAGGTCAGGAGCGGTCTGGGTGGTCACCCCTGACACTCTGCCCGAGGGGTACGACAATCTCGCGCCATATACCGCTCCTGAGCATCGACGACCGCGTCCGCGTACCGGGTTGCCCAGGCGCCCATCATCCGCATCGGTTCCAGCAGCGCGCTGCCGGCCTCGGTCAGCTCGTAGTCGACCCGTGGTGGCGCCTCCTGGTACGGCCGCCGCTCGACCAGGCCGTTGTACTCCAGCCGCCGCAGCGCGTCGTTGAGCACCTTGGCGCTGATCCCGCCGATCCGGGTCCGCAACACCGCCGGCCGCATCGGCCCGTGCGCGGCGAGTGTGAACACCACCACGCTGTCCCACCGGTTGGCGAGCACCTCGAAGGCCACCCGGGCCCGGCAGTCGGCGGTGTATTCGTCCATGACCGCCATCCTGCCCCGGGGGTCGGACACCATTCGGTGTGCATCGACCGGCCTACCGTCAGCCGGCATGAACGTAGGAATCCTCGGAACAGGCGGCATGGCGGCGGCGCTCGGCGGCGCCTGGACAAGAGCCGGGCACCGTGTGCTGATCGGCGGCCGTAACCACGAACGAGCGAAGCTCACCGCCGAGTCCATCGGCGCCGCCGCTCACGGCAGCCTCGAGGACGCGGCCCGCCACGGCGACGCCGTCCTCGTCGCCGTGCCCGCCGCAGCGGCGCCGCAGCTGGTCAGCGACCTGGCTGGACCGCTGGCCGGCCGCACCGTCATCGACTGCACCAACCCGATCGTCGCGACCAGCGACGGCCTGCTGCTCGATGAGCCGATGGCCGGGCGACTCGCGGCCGCCGCCGGCGGCGCGCACGTCGTCAAGGCGTTCAACCTCTGCCACGTCAGCATCTGGACGCTGCACCGGCCGGCCTTCGAGAACGTGCCGCTGGCCGTACCGTATTGCGCGGACCACCCGGCAGCGGCCGCCGTGACCGAGACCCTGATCAGCTCGATCGGATGCACGCCGGCGGCGTGCGGCGGGCTGGCGCGCGCCGCCTACCTGGAGGCGACCGCCGCACTGGCGATCGGCCTGTGGTGGTCGGGCGGCCAGCCACGCGCCATGTTCCCCCCGATGGGTCAGGTGGCATGAAAGCCGCGTCTATGGCCTAGTCGTCGTCGCCGTCGTCATCACCGTCGTCGTCATCGCCGTCGCCGCCCGGGCAGCCGGTGAGCGCCAGCAGCACACCAGCGGCACCGGCGAGCCCGACGGTCCGGCCGAAGAAGAGCCGCCGGCTCATCCCGACACCAGCCCGGACGTCGTCCTCTGAGGTGGTTCGCACATCCTCCATGACCGCATTCTTGCAGTGCCGGACCCGCCCGAACAGGGACTTGGTTCCTTCGTTCAAACCTAGGATCACCAACCCAACCTTCGGGGTACGCGTCACGCACAGTCCCGCCACGCCGCGCGAGCTGACAGCCACCCCGGGCCGCAGCGCGACCGCCGGGCCCCGGCAGGTGGTCGCGGCCACTTCTTCCTACTACCGGAAAATCCTTTCTCCAATCAGTACCGGATCGGCGGTGGAGCCATAGATTTCTAGCCGACACCGCGCCGGCTTTCGCTGACGGCCGGAGGAAGGAGCGCCGTGGCAAGCGAACGGATCAACGGCTTGGCGGCCGTCCTCAGTGCGGTGCGCGCCGGCACCGGAGTCACCCAGCCGATGCTCGTCGAGCAGGTCGGCCGCGGCCGCAGCGTGATCGCGCAGCGAGTGTCCGAGCTGGAGTCGGCCGGCCTCATCGAAAGCGCGGGGCTCGGGCCCTCCTCGGGCGGGCGAGCACCCCGGCGGCTGCGGCTGGCCGCCGAACGCGGGCTCGCGCTCGGGGTGGACATCGCGGCGACCGAACTGGTGGTCGGCGTCGCCGATCTCACCGGCACCGTGCTGGACACCCGCCAGCAGGCCATCGACGTCGCTGACGGCCCCGAGCCGGTGCTGTCGCTCGCCGAAAGACTCGCCGACGAGCTGGTCGGTACGCGTACCGCGCCAGTCTGGGCCATCGGGGTGGGCGTGCCCGGCCCGGTCGAGTTCCGCACCGGCCTGCCGGTCGTGCCGCCGATCATGCCCGGCTGGGACCGCTACCCGATCCGCGACCGCCTCGCCGCCCGCTTCCGCGCCCCGGTCTGGGTCGACAACGACGTCAACCTGATGGCCCTCGGCGAACTGCGCTCGGATCCGGACGCCGGCACCGCCGGGCACGTGCTCTACGTCCGCGCCGGCATCGGCATCGGCGCGGCCATCGTGATGGACGGCAAGCTCTACCGCGGCGCCAACGGCTCGGCCGGCGACATCGGACACGTCGCCATCCCGGAAGGCGGCAGCATCATCTGCCGCTGCGGGAACCTCGGCTGCCTGGAAGCCGTCGCCGGTGGCGCCGCCCTGGCCCGGGACGGCCGCATGCTCGCCGAGTCCCGGCAGAGCCCGGCCCTCGCCGCGGTCCTCGCGCAGGCCCGGGCTATCCGCCCGTACGACGTCGCCCAGGCCGCCGAGAAGGGCGACCGCGCGGCCCGGGCCCTGCTCCAGCGCACCTCGGCGCTGCTCGGCGGAACCCTGGCCACCCTGGTCAGCTTCTACAACCCGAACCTGCTGGTGCTCGGCGGCGGCATAGCCCGCGCCAAGGCGCGGGTGCTCGCCGCGATCCGCGAGGCCATCTACCGCCGGGCCCTGCCGCTGGCCACGCAGGACCTGCGGATCGAAGTGTCCACGCTGCCCGAGGAGGTCTCCGGGGTGACCGGGGCCGTACACCTGGCGCTGGACGAGGTCTTCTCCCCCGCCAACCTGGAATTGTGGCTGGAGGCCGGCTCACCCACCGCCCTAGATCATTCCGCGACCGTCACCACGACCTTGCCGGCCACCCGGCCCCGGTCGATCTGATCCATCGCCGCCACCGCCTCGGCCAGGGGATACACCCGGTCGATGACCGGACGCACCCGCTTCTCCACGACCAGGGCGGCCAGGGCGCTCAGATCGTCCCGGTTGAGCCGCGCGACCAGGCTGCTCGCCCGGCGGCCGGTCAGTTTCGCCGCCAGGATGCGGCGGGCCGGTCCGAGCCAATGCCCTCCCGTGCCGACCGACAGGCTCAGCAAACCACCGGGCGCGAGGGCTTTGCGCAGCACCGGAAGCGGATAGTTGCCGGCCAGATCGAGGATCGCGTCGAACCCCTCCCCCGGCGTCGCCTGCTTCTCGTAGTCGACCACCGCTTCCGCACCGATCGACTTCATCAGCTCGGCGTTGCGGCCCGCACAGGAGGCCGTGACATGGGCGCCCAGGTCGGCGGCGATCTCCACGGCGAACGTACCGACCCCGCCCGAGGCGCCGGTGATCAGGATCTTCTGCCCCGGCCGTACCCGGAGCGCGTCGCGTACCCCCTGAAGGGCCGTGGTGCCGCCCACCGGAAGCGCCGCAGCCTCGATGAAGGTCATGCCCGCCGGCTTGGGCGCCGCAAGGCGCGCCCGGACCCGTGCGAACTCGGCGATCGCGCCGGTGCCCTCGGCGAACACCTCGTCACCGACGCGCAGACCCTCGACGCCCGAGCCCACCGACTCGACGCGGCCGGCGAACGCCCGGCCGGTCACAAAATCCCGCCGCGGCCGGCGCAGCCCGCCGGCCGCGGCCCGGATCGCGAACGGATCGCCACGCAGCATCAGCCGATCCGCCGCGTTGAGACCGGCCGCGTGCACCCGGACCAGCACTTCACCAGAGCGGGGTACGGGCGTCCCGACGTCCCGCAGAGCGAGCCGGCCCGGCGTCCCGTACCCGAGTTGGACGAGCGCCTTCATCCTCAACCACCTTCCTGCTTACGCTGTAAGCTTACGACGTAAGCAAGAGTGCGGTACGGTCGCCTTGAACGCAAGTCCTACTTCCGTCACCCCCGGGGATCGATCGATGACAGCCACGCGCGAGCCGTTGAGCCGCGAACGCGTACTCAATGCCGCCCTGGCCCTGGCCGACGCCGGCGGCACCGACGCGCTCACCATGCGCCGCCTCGGCCAGGAACTGGGCGTCGAAGCGATGTCGCTGTACCGGCACGTGGCCAACAAGGACGCCGTGCTCGCCGGCATAGTCGACCAGGTGATCAGCGAAATCACCCTGCCGCCGCCGAGCGACGGCTGGAAGGCGGCGATGCGCTCCCGCGGTGTAGCCGCCCACCAGGCGCTGATCCGCCACCCATGGGCGCCCGCCCTGCTGATGTCGCGCACCAACACCGGTCCGGCCATGCTGCGCTACATCGACTACACCCTCGGGGTGCTGCGCGAAGCCGGCTTCTCCTGGCGGTTGACCGACTACGCGTGGAACACGATGGACAGCTACATCTACGGCTTCACGCTGCGCAAACTCAACTTCCCGATCGCCCAGCCCGACTACGCCGACGTGGCCTCCGCCCATGTGCACCTACTGGCCGGCGGCGGGTTCCCTTACATGGCCGAAATGACCCGTCATGTGATGGCCGGCAACCATCCCGGCGATCCAGACCTGACCTTCGGCCTGGACCTGATCCTCGACGGCTTGGAACGCCTCCGAGGCTGAGGCGCCGCAATATCATGTGGGTTCCGTGCCTGCTCACCACCCCCTGGGGTGGAGGGGGTGGAGGGGCTTGTTAAGTTCTTCGCCAGCAGGTCCGGGTGGCGGAATGGCAGACGCGCTAGCTTGAGGTGCTAGTGCCCTTTATCGGGCGTGGGGGTTCAAGTCCCCCCTCGGACACTTCCCAGTAGCACCCATGCATCACATGGGTGTTCATGGGCACATGATAGCCAGGCAGCGGCGACGGGCGGCGGGACGAAGCCTTCCGCGTAAGAAGCCTCTCACGGCATGGGCCGTTACATTTCCGCACGGTGGCCCCACCTCATCAGGTCGAACACCACGATGGTGATGGTCGTCACACTCGCCGGGCGACCCGCGTCTTCGGTAGGTCCCGCAGAGGGCAGCCGTCCTGACTTGCGGTGATCACGGCAGGGGCAGGCGCGTGTCGCGCAGTTCCTCGGCCGGTGCCAGGGGGTGCGATTCGCCGGTGAGGGCGGCGAGCGCGCGGGCGACTTCTTCCAGGGTGGCTTTGACGTAGGTGGCGGTTGTTCCGGCGTCGCTGCTGGGGTCGTGGTCTGCGTAGGCGCGGGCGACGGCGTAGCCGCAGTGGCGTTCGACCCAGGTCAGGGTGGTGTGCCGCAGCCAGTGCGCGGAGACGTGCCGGGTGGCGACCCAGGGCAGGTGCTCGCCGAGTCGTTTCCACAGGTAGTCGTAGCGGCGGCGGCCGACCGGCCGGCCGTTGCGGTAGCGCAGGAGCCGGCCTTGGGGGTCGTTGTCGCCGCGTTCGGCGTGGTGGTCGGCGAGGGCTGCTGCGAGGGTGGGTGAGATGGGCTGCCATCGGGAGGTGCGGCCCTTTTCGCGTAGCCACAGCAGGCACTGGCCGGTATCGAGGTCGCGGCGTCGCAGGGCGAGTGCTCCTCCGCGGCGGCACGCGGTTTCCAGGTGCAGGCGCAGCAGGAGTAGGTCGAGGTGAGGGTCGTCGCCGGTCTTGGCGGCGACCTTGATGATCTGCGCCAGGCTGTCGGGGTTGAGGGCTTGGCGGGTGGCTGCGGGCCTGCGTGGCTTTGGGACGCGGGCGGCGGGGTTGGCGGTTTCGCTGATCAGGCCGTCGGCGATGGCGTAGCGGTACAGGCAGCGCAGGGCGGCGATCATGTGCTCGGCGGCGGAGCCACCGCCGCGGGAATTGCTGCGGGTGACGGCTGCGGTGCGGGCTTGTTCGGCCAAGGTCTGGATCTCGAGGGCGGTGGGTTCGTTGATGCGGCGGCTTCCCCACTGGTGGCGCACGCGCTGCCAGTAGGTGCTGTACAGGGACCGGGTTCCAGGGGTTACCGCCGCGGCGACTTGTGGCACGTATTCGTCGAAGGTCGGGACGGGACGGCCAGGACCACGGGTTCCTGCCAGGAGTTGCTCCGGTGACAGGTCGAGCTGCTGCAGCAGGGCGTGTACGGCCTCGATCTTGGAGGTGGCGGGTTCCTCCGGTCGGCTCATGTGTCCGCGCCGGCGGACGGGGCGTGGGACCGCAGGAGTGCTGTGGCGAGCTGCGCCGGATAGATCCACAGTGTTGGGCCGTCAGCGACCAGCAGTAACTGGTCTCCTGCATCAATACGCGCCTGGCGCCGGATGGTGGCGGGCAGAACAAGATGCCCACTGCTGCCGACCGTTGCCTTAACGTGTTCGATCGGCTCGGCACGCGGCAACGTCTTGCCGGCCATGATGACGCCGGAGTCGGCGACGTGCAGTTCGACTACATGCCCGTGTTCCCACTGCAGTTCGCTGAACTGTCGGCGGCTGGCCAGACGGCCGTGCGCATCGACGCGCGTGACAGCCAAGCTGTTCTGCGCCCAAGGTAGGTCTTTCCGTAGTGACGGAGAACGCAGTTGCGGTTTTGCGGGTCTCTGCATCACCGTTGCCGCCGTCCTGGCCCGATTCACCGCGCAGTCGACGGTCCGCAGTGAGGCTGGCGAGGCACCGCTTTGCGATCCTGGCCTGGCACGGCGGTATTGCTGGCCCGGAGCGGTTTCGCCGTGGCCCCTTTTTGCGTCCTGACCTCTTTCACAGCTAATCCCATCGGGGCAGGGCTGCGGTAGTTGTCTGCGGTTGTCCGCTGGTCTCGGCGTACGGGTTCTGTTGCGACGATGCGAAGCCCGATACACCTGAGGTGCACAGCCTGGATTCCTCGCGCTCCGGATTCCAGGCAGGCCAGCGCCCTCGACGCCTCTGCTGCTCACGCTCGGTCACCGACTGAGCTCGGAGGCGCTCTGATCGGGGCAGAAGCTCACAGGTGATTGTGCGTCCGTGGCGCGACGCCGGGCGCCAGAAAGCGGATGGCGATCGTGTATAGCCATCGGCTGGCATCCCGGGCCGGACGCGATCCGGGCGGCGTGGCGATGAACAGCGCACTTGAGGCATCGGTGCCCCGCCTCGGTGACGAGGATTCGAGCGGCACGTCCCGGGCGGGTCGGATAAAGACGCAGATATGCCGCTCACGGGGCCGGCTCTATGGCGCGCGGGAGGCGGAGCAGGCTGCCCGTCTGATCGGGACCGGGCGTTCGAGCTGAGCGCGACCGGAGTGTGGTCGCCGCTGAAACGCAGCGTGGTCAACCTTCTCGCCCGACCCGGGCACCGCCCTGCTCACCGCCGTCAAGAGTGGGTTCAAACGCAGGCATTGCCGAATCCCCCGGATCGACGGCCACTGTTCTCCATGGTTGTCGTCCAAGTGGCGTTGACCACCGAAACAGGCTCAGCGGTATGGCCCGCGGCGGTCACTCTCATGGGCATGGCCGGGATCTGCGGTGCGCTCGTCTGGTCGCGGCGCCGCAACGCCGGCATCACAGGCCAGACCATTCGTCGAGCCCGATGGCTATGGAATAGGTGCTGGTACTGCCAGCGATGCGGGCACGTGTCGCTGCTGACCCCGGCAATTTCTCGAACCATCCCTGCAGGCGGATTGGCGACCTCCTTGGTTGACTTAGCAAACCGGCTCCAGTGGCAGTCCACCTCCTCTGCGTCACGGTGATCGAGGCCCCGAGGACCCCAGCTCTAGATGTGCCGAGCCTGCGGGCTGTACGGTTGCCCCATTAGGTGAAGGCCGTGGCCATACCTCTGACGGGCATGTTCGAACAGATCCGATACGAAGACAGGTATCGGCGTTCCGAAGCCAGTGCTGCTACGTCGCCGCTACGGATCGCAAAAGGTGCGATCCACCACCAGCGGACGGGACACGCAGCGATTCACCGGTGAGCGGCGAGAAAGGTTATAGTCGGGCGTTGGCCGCCCTCAACCGTACAACATTTCGGCGAAAACGGAGTATCACCCTCATGGCGAAGCAGATAGTCACCATTCTTACGGATGACCTCGACGGCAAGAAGGCAGACCGAACGGTCGAGTTCGGCCTGGACGGGGTCAACTACACGATCGACCTGTCCGAGACGAATGCAGGGAAGCTGCGGAAGGCGCTCGACCCGTTCATTTCAGCGGGCACCCGCCAAGGACGCAGCAACCCGCTGACCCGTCGAAGCCCGGGCCGGGGTACCGGCGCCGGCACATCGACTCGCGGAGAGAACCAGGCGATCCGCGAGTGGGCACGCAACAACGGCCACGAGCTGTCGGAACGCGGCCGCATCCCGGCTAAGGTCCTGGCGGCCTACAACAGCCGCTAAGGTCGCAATCGTTCGCGTTACGATGCCGCCTCCGGACCCGTACCCAGAAACGTCCGAGACGGCATCGTCAGGTATGACCCCGACTGTAAGAGCGGCCTCCCAGCGCGGGGGACGCGGTGCGCGGCGGCCAGGTGGAATAGGTCGACAGGCGCCACACTGCTACCCGGGCAGGGACGCGCGACCCCTTGACCCCCAGTCCCATAACGATTGGGTTAAGTAACATCAACTTGTGCCATTTCATATGCAGATCCGGACAGAACGACACCGCTGTGACGTCCGATTTCAACCAATCCCGGAGAAGTTGATCAAGGCTGTGACCAGGGATGTGACCACGCCCAATCAAGTGCGGCACCTGCCAGCCGATCCGGAACAATTGTCAATTCCCGCGAAAACGACGGCACCTTACCGCGGACGTGGGAGTATTCGGATTCTGCCCGGAATCGGGAATACGGAACGGCATCGAGGCGTCAGACTCGGTGACCACTTGACAGCTCATGAGAAGACCGTCTGTCCCCCACCAGCATTAAGCCCGGCTCTTCCTCATCGCGGGCGCCTGGTCCCAGAATAGCTCGCCATTCCGTTTCACGTTCATGTGTCGATGACCGGCCGCGACGGCGCGGACATGACCAGTTCGGCGATTAGGTCGCCCGCACCTTGCTGACATACGGGTAGACCAAACCCAGCAACCACCGGTAGTTGTAGCTGGTGTTCGGCTCCAGCTCCCGCGACAGCGGCCACCCCTCACAGACCACCTGCGTGGTGTCGCTCTGCCTCGGTCGGCCTGCCGGGGCATCGCGCTGCCGGCACAACCGGTCTTACACCCTTCCTCGCAGCGTTCTCCGTGACGGATCCGGACCAACGGGCCCGCATCCGGGCCCGTTGCTGTCGTGACCGAGCTCGGATAACGACGGCGTTCGCCTCGAGACGCAGGACGCGGCGAACATCCTGGAGCGTCGAGCGCCCTACGGCTGCGGCTCGATGAAAAGCGGTGCCTGGTGCCACGCCAAGTCGGGATCGACGTGAAGGTGGCGGCGCCAACCGAGAGATGACCAAAAGTGTTCCGCCTCCGCGGAGAAGGCAACAAGCCGTCGATCCGGATAGCGCCCACGGAGGAGTTCTATGACCGCGGTGCCGACCCCGCGGCCGCGATGGGCGCCGTGCCCTTCGATGTACTGGATTTCGAGAGCGATGGCCCCGAGGAATGGAACACCGGCATAGTCGACAGCTTTGAAGTCGTCGCCTAGCCTCAGCCGTGCTACCTCTTGCATGCCTTCCAGGGCTCGCACGAAGATGCTCCTGGAATGGGGAGGGACGGGACGGCCGTACCACCACTCCTGATTGAATCCGGCGCCTGCTTCGTCATGCGGGAACGGGGCCCAGAGGTGAGCGCCCGCTGGACGGCCGAGTTCAACGAGCACGAGGTCCATACGGTGATTCTGCCCCATGCGACCCGGATGGGAGCTGAGCAGATGGCGGTGCTGGAACTCGAACAACACCAAACGTCGCCGATCCGCCAACCTTCGAACTCATGGTGCTGGCGACGCGCAGCGTTAGGCTGCCTGCACTCGGGGACGCGACCGAACTCGACAGATGGGCGGCGCATACTGAGTGCTGGTGTGAAGACCTGATCTTGGAGGGTGGATGCTGGTCCGCCGGATAACGCTGAGCCACTTCCGCGGTGTGGCAGCGGGTACGGTGCGGCTGGACGGGAACGCGCTGCTCGTCGGTACGAACAGCGTCGGCAAGTCCACGGTCTGCGAGGCGTTGGATCTGGTTCTCGGCCCAGAGCGCATGTTCCGCCGTCCCGTAATCGATGAGTACGACTTCTACGGCGCGCAGTACCAGCCGCAGGACGGCAGCTCGCCCGAGGTGCGCATCGACGTGGTACTCACCGATCTCACGGCCGAGGCGGAAAGGCGATTTCGCAGCCACCTGCGCCGCTGGTCAGCGGCGCAGGGCGACTTCGCCGAGCCGGACGCTCCGACACCCCAAGAGGACGGAGACCAAACTGAGTGGTGCCTGCCGGTCGTGATCCTGGGACGGTTCAATCCGCCGGAGGACGATTTCGAGGGTGCGACCTTCTTCGCCCACCCCGAACTGGTTACCGACGACCTGACCGAGGAGTCCGCTGATCTGGGCGGTGGCCTAAAACCGTTCACCCGCGAGGACAAGCGGCTATGCCGCTTTCTCTACCTGCGGCCGAACCGCACGGGTAACCGCGCGTTAAGTTTCCAGCGAGGGTCGCTGCTGGACACGATCGTCCGGCTGGAGTCGGAATCAGCCGGCCAGCTGTGGGAGACAGCCCTGCGAGATCTTGCCGATGTGGTAATCGCCGGCGAAGAAACGGGCTTCTTCAAGGTCCGCACCGAGCTGCGCGGCCGGGTAGAAAGAAGTATCGCGAACACCACCGCCAATTCGCAGAGGCTGTTCTGGCCCGCGCTGTGCTGGTAGTGGAGGGCGCCACCGAGGTCGCTCTCTTCCAGGCCGCCGCGGACGTCCTCGACGCCGATCCCGCAGTCGATTACCTGCACCCTGACCTCGCCGGCGTTTCCCTGTTCAATGCCGGCGGTGATCATGCCGTACCGCTCTTCGCCCCAGTGTTCGCCGCGATGGGCAAGCCGGTGTTCGGCATCCACGATCAACCCACCAAGCCCCTCGACCCGGCCCTCAAACCCAAGAGCGACCAGTTCACTGACTACAAGGAAATCCCATACAGGGGAATCGAGACACTGCTAGTCGCGGAGACACCGATCGTTGTCCAGCGGCGCTTCGCCGCAGCCGTCGTCACCCGGTCCGACTATCCCGGTGGCGCGCCATTACTGCCGGAGGCGACCGAGGACGAGGTCCGCGCGCACGTTCGGCACCTCCTGCAAGCCAAGAAAGGCTCGTATGACGGGTACGCCGTGCTGCTGATCAACGAGTGCCGCAACGCCGCCGAGCTGCCCTCGTCGGTATCCGTCTTCCTCCAGACTATCGACGCCCACCTACTAGCGGCCTCGACATCTGAGGCGGAGCCCACAGCAGACCCAGAGAGCTGAGACGCTGGTGGAGCTCGACGAGACCCGCAAGGCAATCCTCGCCGCCTCCGGCCACCTGCTGATCCAGGGCGGACCCGGCTGCGGCAAAACCACCATCGCACTGATCAAGGCCAGTGAGGTCCTTGCCACGCTGGAGCCCGAACAGCGGGTCCTGTTTCTCAGCTTCTCCCGGGCCGCGGTACGCCAAATCTCAGACCGCATGCGCGGCACCCTCACACGGACCGTCCGCGACCGGCTCGAAGTCCGTACTTTCCACTCGTTCTTCCTAGAACTCGTCCGAGCCCACGGACCGCTGCTGAACGGCCGGCCCTCGTCTTTCATCGCTCCGGATCGGGAGCGGCAACTCAAGGCAGACTTCGCCGGTGACTGGGCGGTCGAAACAGAACGCCTCGCCCACGACGAAGGCCGCTACGTCTTCGACCGGCTCGCCGCGACCGCCGCCAACCTGCTGATCGCGATCGCCGCCGTGCGCATGCTCTACAGCGACACATACCCGCTGGTCATAGTCGATGAGTTCCAAGACACCAACAAAGATCAGTGGCACGCCGTGCGTGCCCTAAGCAACGCCTCGACGATCATCTGCCTGGCCGACCCTGACCAGCGAATCTACGAAGGCTTCGTGCCCGGCGTTGACGAGAAACGTATCGATCAGGCTATCGAGCAACTGGCGCCCAAGCCGTTCGACCTCTCCGGAGACAACCACCGCAGCCCCGGCGGTGGACTCCTCGACTACGCGAACGCCGTCCTGCGCAACGACCCCAGCCAGCCGAGCCCCCCCGAGCGTAAAGACCTGGTACTACCAATATCCGATCACCTGCGGACAAACCGCGCACACGGCCGTCGTCGCGGTCCGGGAGTTCCTGGAGCAGCAGCTCGGTCGTACGCCGACGATCGCGGTGCTCGCCTTCTCCAGCGCCCTCGTCGGCCGAATATCGGAGAAGATCTCGACCGATCAGCCCCATCCGACCACGGCGAACGTCGTGCTGCCGGCGATCGACCACGAGTTGAACTGGGATCCCGCCTTATCAGCGGCCGCCGGCTACGTCGTTGCGACGATCATGGAATGGCCCGGCTTGACCAAAGCTGAAGCCCTGGCAAGCACGCTGACCGCCATGGCCGACTTCTATCGAATAAAGCTGGCCGGCGGCACCAAAGGGGCACGCAACACCATCACCACCATCGAGAACGCAATCACCGCGATCCGCGACGGTAAACTCGTCCGCGCCAAGGCCGCGAAGGTGCTCCTCACCGGATTCGACTCGCCCCTGGAGCTCTCCGGCGATCCCGTCACCGACTGGCAGACCGCCCGCAAGCGGCTCCACGGCGCCAACGAGCTTGAGGAAATTTTCAACAAGGCGCGACTACTGCGGCTATTCAAGGCAACAAACCTACTCGCCTGGGCACTGGTCGACGTCTGGAATGGCCACGACGCCTACCCGGGCGCCGCGCTCGTGGTGCGACGGGTCCTCGCCAACGAGACGCGGGAGGCTGCCCAGGCCGAGCCCGTGCCGGTCAGCCTGATGAACATGCACAAGTCCAAGGGCAAGGAGTTCGACGCCGTCATCATCGCCGAGGGCCGCCACAACGCCCCTTTGCTCGACGCCTCCTGGGAACCGAGCCGCATACAAGCCGCTCGTCGGGTTCTGCGGGTCGCGATCACCCGAGCACGCTCGCTGGTGATCTTCGTGCGGCCGGCCGGTGCAACCGCACTGACGGGCTGACGGGCTGACGGGCGATCACATTATGGCGTCATCGCCACCAAGGCTTTCATCCCCTGGGCCGCGGAGTGCGGGCGCCTTCGTCGTGCGGTCGCGGCTCTGCTGGTGACGGTGTACCTGCCGAAATATACGTCTGCGCTGGTCAGTTACCACTTCGGTCACCGATCCGACGTTGGCCCTTCGGCCCGCGTCCTCTTTGTCCATCGTCGTTGGTGATTGCGCGATGATGCCGTGTCATGTTGCTGCGACTGGCCTACCTGGGCATCACCAACGCGTTCGCGCTGCTGCGGCTACTACCAGGCGCCGACCGGGACAAGGACGCGGAGATCCTCGCGTTGCGCCACCAACTCGCGGTACTGCACCGTCAACTCGGCGGACAGCGGATCCGGTTCAACTCAGCCGATCGGGCATGGCTGGCCGCGCTGCTGCACCAACTCCCCCGACCCACCCTGCACCGTCTACGGCTGCTGGTGCGGCCCGACACGATCCTTCGGTGGCACCGCGACCTGCTCGCGCGCCGCCACGCAGCAGCGTCGCGTCCCCGACGACGAGGCCGGCCACGTACCATCCGTTCGGTCCGTGCCTTGGTGCTGCGCTTGGTCCGGGAGAACCCGTCCTGGGGCTACCGGCGGATACACGGGGAACTGCTCACCCTCGGGGTCAAGGTCGCCGCGTCCACGGTCTGGGAGATCCTGCGCGAGGCGGGGATCGATCCGGCCCCAGACCGGGCCGCCACCACCTGGGCGCAGTTCCTGCGCTCGCAGGCCGAGGCACTGCTGGCCGCAGACTTCATCGAGACGGTCACGCTGACCGGCACGAGGCTTTACGTCCTGGCGGTCATCGAACACGGCAGCCGCCGCGTCCGGGGTCCTCGGCGCAACCGCGCATCCGAGCACCGCGTGGGTCACCCAGACCGCCCGCAACCTGGTGATGGACATGGAGGACGCGGGATGCCGGGTGAAGTACCTGATCCGCGACCGGGACGGCAAATACCCGGCCTTGTTCGACGCGGTTCTCGCGGACGCCGGCATCCACGTTGTGCTCAGCGGGGTACAGATGCCCCGGATGAGCGCCGTGATGGAACGCTGGGTGCGGACCTGCCGACGCGAACTGCTCGACCGAACTTTAATCTTCAACCAGCGATACCTGCTGCATGCGCTGCGCGAGTACGAGCTCTTCTACAACACCCACCGACCGCACCAGGGCATCGCCAACGCCCGGCCACTGGCCCCGCTCCCCGAACCGGTGCTCCGACAAATCCACGTCGGTGCGTCGTTCAGTGCACGGATGAACAGGGGCGCCGTGGCCCAGCGGCTGGAGCTGCGTACGGACCGGGCAGGCGAATGAGGCGGCCTATGCCTCTAACCAGCTGGGTACTCGGTCAGCGGCGGCTGATTGTCACAGCGACTGTCGCAGGCTTAGCCTCACGAATCCGGACCCTCCCGCCCTCGGTGGAGCGACTTGGGCGCGGTCAGCGGCCACCAGACGAGGAGTGCCACCCCGGCAACCGTCGCGAGGAAGACGGCCGCCACCGACAGCAATCCCAGTAGTAGTTGAACCGCGATCGAATCCACGTCCCGAGGTCCTCCCTTGGCTGTCGTTCTGCGATGTCGATCAGGGCTGCGGCAGGTCTAGGAAAGGTCAGCCGACGTGGATGCCGGGGCGGTGGTCGGGATCTGGTTCGTGTTTGCGGATGATTTCGCGGACGACGGGTGCGGTATCGCCGCGGCCGAGCAGGAAGTACCGGAACATGTGGACCAGGGGGCTGCCTTCGGCCCAGGCGAAGTAGCAGTGCGGGCGTACCTCGGTGGTCTCGTTCAGCGCGAGCAGGACCGCGGCGATGGCGTTGGGCCCGGCTGGGGCGTTGGCCCGCAGGATGCGGTGGCCGTCGACTTCGACGCCGCGCACGTGCAGGGTTTCGCTGAACTCCGACGGATCGATGA
This sequence comes from Actinoplanes aureus, assembly GCF_015704865.1. Classification (GTDB taxonomy): domain Bacteria; phylum Actinomycetota; class Actinomycetes; order Mycobacteriales; family Micromonosporaceae; genus Actinoplanes; species Actinoplanes aureus. The sequence continues at coordinate 333,664 of NZ_JADQTO010000009.1, forward strand.
CGTCGATCTCCAGAAACAGCACGTCGGCGGTGCCGGGAACGGGGTTGTGGCCGCGTTGTTCGCGTTCCTTGTCGGCGTACTCGGCGGCGTCGCCGGCCTGTCGGCGGTTGGCGATGATGTTCAGCGCACCGTCGAAGGCCAGAGAATTTGTGATCAACCGGCGGGCGGCCGGGTCGAACTCGATACGGTCGGCGCGTAGTTCGGTGGTGCGCGATACGCGGGAGATCAGTGACACGGTGATGATGCCGGCGATGAACATGCCGGAGATGGCGATGCCGTCCGGTTTGTCGATCACGTTCTTGGCCAGCGCGTACAGCAGGACGGCGGTGAGCGCGGCGAAACCGGCCGAGGCCAGGTACTGCTTGCGACGTATGACGGTGACGGTGACGGCGAAGGCACCGGAGACCATCATGGCCAGGATGCCGGTGGCGTAGGCCCCGGCCTGAGCGTTGACGTCGGCGTCGAAGGCGATGGTGATGACCACGCAGAGGGCGGTGTAGACGAGCACGACCGGGCGCACCGCGCGGCCCCATTCAGGCGCCATGCCGTAGCCGGGCAGGTAGCGAGGCACGATATTGACCAGCCCGGCCATCGCGGAGGCACCGGCGAACCACAGGATGAGGATGGTGCTGATGTCGTAGGCGGTGCCGAAGGTGTCGCCCATGTGCTCGTGAGCGAGCCAGGCGAGGGCGCGGCCGTTGGCCTGCCCGCCGGGCTGGAACTCGCCGGCCGGGATCAGCACGGTAGTGACGAAGCTCGCCGACAGTAGATAGACGCTCATGATCACGGCCGCGGCGGTGAGCAGTTTGCGGGTGTTGTGGATTCGCGAGTTCAGCCGTTGCGGCTCGTCGCCGCCGTCGACGGCGACCAACGGCATCATGCTGACGCCGGTCTCGAAGCCGGACAGCCCCAGCACCAACAACGGGAACGCCAGCAGAGCAGGGCCTGCCAAGCCGGTGATCCCGCCGCCCTCGGTGAGCGCAGTGGTCCAGGCGGAGAACGCACCGCCGGTGGTGAACACCTCGACTAGCCCGACAACAATGATCACCGTGTTGAGGGCGAGGAATGCTGCGACCAGCGGAATCGCCACCGTCACGGCTTCGCTGAAGCCGAGCAGAAAGACGCCACCGAGCAGCAGCAGTAGGGTCACGGTGATCGCGACTTCGTGGCCGTGCAGCACGCTGGGGAAGAACGGGTTCTCGACGATGTGCACGCTGGCGTCGGCCGCGGACAGGGTGATGGTGATGATCCAGGAGGTGGCGACGAAGCCGAGCAGCACCAGGACGAACAGTTTGCCGCGCCAGAACGGCAGAAGTTTCTCGAGCATGGCGACCGAGCCGGCGCCGTGCGGACTTTCCTTGGCCACCCGCCGGTACATCGGCAGCATGCCGAGCAGCGTCAGGGCGACGATCAGCAGGGTGGCGAGCGGTGACACGGCACCGGCGGCCAGGGCGGCGATCGCCGGTACGTAGGCCAGGCTGGAGAAGTAGTCGACGCCGGTCAGGCACATGACCTTCCACCAGGCGTGCGGCTTGGCGTGACTTTCGCCGGCCGCCGGCCCGCTGGGCTGGACCTGGTGGCGCAGCAACCAGCGGGACAGTCCGCCGGTGGCCGGTTGTCGGCGTGCTGGGGTGTCCACCACTGCCGGTACCGCGAACTCGTCGATCTCCATCGCTTCCTTCTCGCCAAGCCCACCAGGGCGTGAAATACGGTGGCCGCCGCGGCGATGACGCCCGGGCCTTGGATGTCCTCAGCTGCGGGCCGCTGCGGCAACAGCACGAAACGGCCGGGAAAGAAGACGTCGGGGTAGCACGTTCAGGGGCCTCGACGCGAGCGCTTGCCAGCCACCTGTTGCACCAGCAAGGTGAGAACCCCGGCGGTCACGATCGCCGCCACGTTGATGATCAACTGCAGGGCCGAACCGTACGCCTCGTCGCGAACGCCATAGGCGAGCGCGACGGCGGCGTTGGCCGCTGCCGGGATGGTGGTCACCGAGATCAGGACACCGACCAGTGTCCCGGCCTTCGCCGAGGTCAGCGACAGCATGCCGGCGACGCCGCCGAGGAATCCGATCACCCAGGACAGGGCGTCGGGGCGCCAGATGAAGTCCGTCAGCGGCCGCTGGGCCAGCAGCATCGACTTGTCGACCAGGCCGGCGGCGGTGAGCAGCCACACCGCCGCAACGGTGATGAGCATGGCCACCGTGAAGCCGGCGCCCAGCGCGAGCAGCGAGCGGCGCACCAGCGCCGACCGGCGCTGGACCAGGCCGACACAGAGAGCGGCGAGCGGCCCGAACTCGGGGCCGACGACCATGGAGCCGACGATGAGGATCGGCTGGTCCAGCAACACTCCCACGGCCGCGATGATCATCGCGATGGTCATGAACGCGAGAAGCGAGGCCGACAGCTCGGTTTCCTCGCCGGTCTGTTGTTCGATCTCGTGCCACACCACCGCGTCCACGCCCAGCCCGGGAGTGCGTCGGGCGGCACGCTGGGCCGACGCGGACAACGCCGCGTCGACGCGCTCGACGACGATCGCGCCGTCGTGTTCCAGCCCGAAGTCGCGCAGGCGGTCCAGGATCGTGCTGGCGCCTTCGCGGACGACGTCGAACTCCACCACATCACCCTCGGGGGAGCGGGCGGCGCCAGGCAGCACGACGAGATGGGTGACCGCTTCGTCGGCCGCCAGTGAGCTCTGCACCTGCTCGGTGGTCTGCTTCGGCGCGATCACTCGCACATGCAGCACGTAGACCCCTCGCAGCTACCGTCAAAGCAAAGTCCGCCGATGCCACCCGCGCGATGACATCGCCGGCGGAGCCTCATATGAGCCCACCGGCAACCGCCGACGTTAGGGCGGCCACGGACCCCGGGGCACCAAGCCGAGGCGTTCTTTCACACTTTATTAACGCGGGCAGCGAGGCGGAGACGGCACACGATCAGGGTTTGAATCGGTAACCCATGCCGGGCTCGGTGAGCAGGTGTTGGGGATGAGCGGGATCGATCTCGAGTTTGCGGCGCAGTCTTGCCATGTACTGGCGCAGGTAGTGGGCCTCGGTGAGGTATTGCGGTCCCCAGACGTCGTGCAGCAGCGCCCGGTGGCCGATCAGCTTGCCGGGGTGGCGCAGCAGGTACTCCAGCAGCCGCCACTCGGTGGGACTTAGCCGGATCTCGGTGTCGCCGCCGGTGATGGTGCGGGTGGCGAGGTCGATGGCGTACCGGCCGATCGTGACGGCGGAACCGTTGTCGGCCGCCTGCTGGCCGCGGCGGGTGATCGCGCGGATACGAGCGAGTAGCTCGTCGACGCCGAACGGCTTGGTGACGTAGTCATCGGCGCCGGCGTCCAGGGCGTCGACCTTGTCCTTACTGCCGGCGCGGCCGGACAGCACGACGATCGGGACATTGGTCCAGCCGCGCAGCCCGCGAATGACGTCGCCGCCGTCCATGTCGGGCAGGCCCAGATCCAGCACGACCAGGTCAGGGTGCTCGCGCGCAGCCAGATGCAACGCGGAGGCGCCGTCGGGTGTGGTGCCGACGTCATAGCCGCGGGCCCGCAAGTTGATACGCAGCGCCCGGACCAGCTGGGGGTCGTCGTCGACGATCAGGATGCGGGTCACGTACTGCTCCCGGTGGGCAGGGTGAGGATCATAGTCAGGCCTCCTCCGGGTGTGTGGTCGGGGACGAGTGTGCCGCCCATGGCCTCGGTCAGACCCCGGGCCAGCGCGAGGCCGAGGCCGACGCCGGTGTGGTTGTCGCGATCACCGAGGCGCTGGAACGGCAGGAACACGTCGTTCCAGCGGTCCTCGGCGATGCCGGGTCCATGGTCGATGATGCGCAGTTCGATGCTGGCGCCGAGGACGCTGGCGGTGACGACGGGTGCCTTGCCGGCGGGGCTGTAGCGCAGCGCGTTGGTGATCAGGTTGACCAGGATCCGTTCCAGCAGGCCGGGGTCGGCGTGTACCAGGGGCAGGTCGTCGGGGATGTGCACGGCGACGCTGCGAGCTTGTGGCCCGATGTCGTCGAGTGCGCGCGGTACGACGTCCTCGGCGCCGACGTCGACGGCGTTGACACCGAGCGCGCCGGCCTGCAGCCGGCTCATGTCGAGCAGGTTGGTGACCAGAGCGGTGAGCCGATCCAGGGACTCATCGGCGGTGGCGAGCAGCTCGGCCCGGTCGTCGTCGTCGAAGACGACTTCTTCGCTGCGCAGCCCTGCCACGGCGGCTTTGGCCGAGGCCAGTGGGGTGCGCAGGTCGTGGCTGACCGCGGCCAGCAGCGCGGTGCGCATCCGGTCGGCTTCGGCTAAGGGTTTGGCGGCGGCGGCTTCGGCGGCGAGCCGTTCCTGGCGAAGCGCGAGAGTGGCCTGTGCCGCAAAGGCCTCGACGATGCGCCGATCGGAGGCTTCAAGTCGGTGGCCGTGCAGCAACATGGTCACCGTGTCGTCCACCTTGACCTCGACGTCGGCGTCCCGGGCGGCGGGCTGCGCCTGGCCCACGTGGGCGACGGCGACACCCTGGTCGAGCAGGGTGACCGAGGCGAGGGTGAAGGTCTCCCGCAGTCGTTCCAGCAGGGCTGTCAGGGGGCGTTGACCGCGTAGCACGCTGCCGGCGACAGTGGCCAGGGTTTGGGCGTCGGCGCTGGCTTGGGCGGCCTGGCGGGTGGTGCGTGCGGCGGTGTCGACGACCCAGCTCACCGCGATGGCGATGACGACGAAGATGGCCAGGGCGAGCAGGTGGCCGCCTTCGGCAATGGTGAAGCGGCCGAACGGCGGGGTGAAGAACCAGTTCAGCAGGAGTGAGCCGGTAATGGCGGCGAGTAGCGCCGGCCACAGTCCGCCAATCAGCGAGACCCCGATGACGGCGGCGAGAAACAGCAGGATGTCGTTGGTGAGCGACAACGCCGGGATGGATTTCAGCACAGCGGTCAACGCCGGCAGGCCGGCGGCCACTGCGGCGAAGCCGGCGATCCGGCGGCGGCGGGACAACGCTGTGGGCTCGCGGCGGCCGCGGCGTCCTTGCGCGGCGCGTTCGTGGGTGACCAGGTGTACGTCGATGGAGCCGGACAGGGCGGTGGTGGTGACGCCGACGCCGGCGGAGAACAGTTGGGCGAGTTTGCCGCGACTGGAGACGCCGAGCACGATCTGGGTGGCGTTGACCGCGCGGGCGAAGTCCAGCAAGGCGCGCGGGATGTCGGAGCCGATCACCTGGTGGTAGCTGCCGCCGAGGCTCTCCACCAGCACTTGCTGATGGGCTAGCGCGGCAGGGTCGGCACCGGCGAGGCCGTCGTTGCGGCTGACGTGGACGGCGAGCAGGTCGGCGCCCCTGGTACGGGCGGCGATGCGGGCGGCCCGCCGGATCAAGGTGTCGCCTTCCGGGCCGCCGGTCAGCGCGACCACGATGCGTTCCCGGGTCTCCCAGGTGGCGTTGATGTGATGGTCGGTGCGGTACTGGTCGAGCTGCTCGTCGACCTTGTCGGCGAGCCAGAGCAGGGCGAGTTCGCGCAAGGCGGTGAGGTTGCCGGCGCGGAAGTAGTTGCCCAGGGCGGCGTCGATCTTCTCCGCGGCGTAGATGTTGCCGTGCGCCATCCGGCGGCGCAGCGTCTCCGGGGTCATGTCGACCAACTCGACCTGTCCGGCGGCGCGGACCACCGCATCGGGAACGGTTTCGCGTTGCTCGACGCCGGTGATCTGGGCGACGACGTCGTTGAGTGATTCCAGGTGCTGAATGTTGACGGTGGTCAGCACACTGATACCGGCGTCGAGCAGCTCGGCCACGTCCTGCCAGCGTTTGGTGTTGCGGCTGCCGGGGGCGTTGGTGTGCGCGAGTTCGTCGACGACGGCGACCTGCGGCCGGCGGGCCAGCACGGAGTCGAGGTCCATCTCAGTAAGTTCAGTGCCCCGGTATTCGATGGCAGCTCGCGGCACGACCTCGAGGTCGCCGAGCATGGCCGAGGTGTCTTTACGGCCGTGCGTCTCAACGACGGCGACGACGACGTCGGTGCCGCGCTCAGCGCGACGACCGGCCTCCTCGAGCATGGCGTAAGTTTTACCGACGCCGGGGGCGGCGCCGAGGTAGATCCGCAGTTCTCCGCGGGCCATGTCCGGCGCCGCCTTCCTTCGGGCTATGTGGCTGTCGGGCTATTTGTAGTCGAGGGCAAGGTTGTGTTTCAGAGGTTGACGCCGGTTTCACCGACTAACCCGAGCGACCGACCTGTGGTGTACTCCGCGATCAAGACTCGCACCCGCGCCGGCTGAGACCACGCTCCCGGGCGATTACCGGAACCTGCAACTTGGCGTAGGCGGGGCTGATGTGCGGGTCGAGGCCGCTACCGCTCGCGGTGACCGCATCAGCCAACACTGCGGGCTTCCCGGGGGCATCGCCGCGGACCGCGGCGATGACGCCCCCGAGCACCCGGTAGGCCGCGCAACGTCCGGTGGTGCCGGGATCAATCCACCCTGCCGTGCGAGCGATGTACACGAGCGCTCCGGCCCACGAGGGTGAGGAAGTCGGCTACATCGTCGCCGGGACGGTACGGATTGAACCGCCCCGGGTTCTGTGGAGACTTCAGTTGTTGACTCCAACCGCCTCGCGGGGCTGGTGTTGAGCGTAGAACGTTGCTTCGTACTCGTCCGGCGGGACGTAGCCGATCGCGGAGTGCAGCCGGCTGGTGTTGTACCAGTCGACCCATTCCTCGGTAGCCAGTTCGACCTGGGCGAGGCTGCGCCACGGCCCGTCCCGCTTGATGATCTCGGTCTTGTAGAGGCCGATCGTCGATTCCATCAGCGCGTTGTCCAGGGCGTCGCCCACGGTGCCGATCGAGGCGTCGATGCCGGCTTCGATGAGGTGGGCGGTGAACGTGAACGAGGTGTACTGCGAGCCGGCGTCGCAGTGGTGCACCAGCCCGGCGGTGACCGGGGTGCCGTGCCGGTCGCGGCGCCACAGGCTCATGTCGAGGGCGGTCCGTACCAGGCCGGGTTCAGCCGCATGCACAAGAAAATCTACGAGCTCATCGGCATCGCGCCGGAGGCGATCAGCATCCAGCACTTCCTCGCCGCCGACGTCGCCCAGTTCACGGCCACCGAGACGGCGCCCGAGTCGCCCGCCGCGTTGACCGCCGCAGCGACGGCCTAGCCCGATGAATCCCGCCCGTCCCGCGCCACGGGCAGCGCGCGGGACGGGCACCCGTTCAGGAGGCGCGACTGGCCACCGGCTCCCCCGCGGGCAGCGCCACCGCAGCGGCAGTGACCCGACGGCCAGCGAGCGCCGCGACCCCGGCGGCGGCGATCAGCAGCACCCCGGCGCCGGCGAACGCGGTGGCCGGGGCGGCGTCGACGGCCAGCGGCAAGGTGAGCATGCCGAGCGTGCCGGCCGTACGGATCACGGTCTGATCGACGGTGATCAGCC
>NZ_JADQTO010000090.1 GCF_015704865.1 Actinoplanes aureus
GCGTCCCGGCAATCAAAGATTGCCAAAGGAATCCTCAACCCATCGCCTAAACGACGGGCCGGGGTATTGCCATAAATGGCACTGGCTTATCAAGCACCCTGTTGAGTTCTCAAAGAACAACCGCACACCATCAAACCGAACCGCTTTCGCGGCCCGCCCTCCGGGGCACTCGTTCAACTTTACTCTCTCGTTTTCCGCCCCGTCAAATCCGCGTTTTCCGCGAATTCGACTGGATTGGAAATCCGTTCGAGTCCCCGCAGCACAGTACACGCCGAGGCGTCCGTACCGAATCTTGGGGTTTGGCAGGACGGCCGCTGCGGATCCCTCCGCGGCTCGCCCGTTTCCCTGCCGGCTCGGAGAACTTTACCCGGTCGTCCGCACAGCGCCAAATCGGCCCCTCCCCCTTCTGGGACCCGAGTGAACGAGCGAGCCGAACGGCGATTGGTGAGCCGGAATGGTATTTATGCGACGATGCCACTACGGACGGTCACTGCTGTGCGGGAACCTACGCCTTACGCAGGAAGCTCGCCCAGACGTGCTTGGTGTCGGCGTTCTTGTACCAGCCGACGTCGATCGCGAAACTGCGTGCCAGAACCAGACCGAGCCCACCCATGCCCGGTGGCCGATCCCGGTCGAAGTAGGGCTCCGCCTCCAGGTCGTGGTCCGCCACGTCGATGACCAGCCGGTCCTCGTCCTGCAGCAGACAAACCACGGTCGGCGGCAGCCCGTGGCGCAGGGCGTTGGTCGCCAGTTCAGTCGCGACCACTGCCATGCGATCGGTCAGATCGCCGAGCTCAGCCGCCGTTCGCTCGCCCGTCGTGGCCTCGGCCAGCGCCGAGCGCAGCGCCGCCCGCAAAAGCCGCAATCCCCGGAAGTCGCTCAGCGTCCACCGATGCAACTCGACAGCGCCAGGGTGCGGCGCCGAGGCGGGCAGCGCGGTCATGCTGTCCATCTTGCCCCGGCGGATCGAGAAAAATATGGCCCGTCCAGTCCGGGCGGCAAACCGGACGGCTTACCCCCGGAGCGTCGACCGCCCCTGCACGCGGCTGAGCCGAGGTAGACGTCGAGCAGTGCTGACGCCACCGGGCCAAGAAGGAAAGCAAAGACGGCGTCGGCCGAGGCCGACGCCGTCTTTGGGGAGGGCTTGTCAGATCGAGTCGGCCGTCAGCTGGCCGCGCAGCTTGGTGAGGGCCTTGGTCAGCAACCGGGAGACGTGCATCTGCGAGATCCCGATCTGCTCGGCGATCTGCGACTGGGTCAGGTTGCCGTAGAAACGCAGCGTCAGGATCTTCTGCTCCCGCTCGTCCAGCGTCGCCAGGGCCGGACCCAGCGCCACCCGGGTCTCGGCGATCTCATACTCGTGGTCCTCGCCACCGAGCGTGTCGCCCAGCTCGGTCGTGCCGTCCGCGCTGAT
>NZ_JADQTO010000091.1 GCF_015704865.1 Actinoplanes aureus
CTGGTTCAGGCCACCACCATCGCCGTACCGCATGCTTCCAGCACACCCGAAACCGGCGAAACCGGTCGATCCCCCGAAAGCGTCTTCAATAGACCTGGCACAAACCCTGACCCCGAAAGCGCTCTAGACCGTCCAGCACCGGCAGCACCCACCACCCCGACGACCCGTCCGCCAACCGCGGCCGCCCCACCAACTGTTGGGCTAACTCAAGTGCGATGCCGTAGTCCTCGACCAGCCGCCGCGCCACGAACACCGCCACCGACTCCGCCCGCGGATTCCACGACGACACGCCCAACAACACCGGCACCGGCTCACCCGCCACCGGCTGCGACAACAACTGATCCACCAGCATCGCCGCGATGCACACTCTTACCCGCACCCGGCTCACCGATCACCACCAACTGCCGCCACGGCAACTCCCGCAGACGCGCCGCCACCTGAACGACCTCACCCTCCAAGGGCTGCGCCGTCCACTCCGCGTCATCCGCGTCCCCGAGGTTCAAGACCGCGGACCGGGCTGCCCCGACCTCCACCGCCGACCGGTACCACACCCGCAACGGCGCCGGCCGAGTCAACCGCCTCCGCACCGGACTCGCCCGCACCCGCCGTAGAACCTCGCCAGCCAACACCCGCGACACGACGTCCACCGGCTGCCCCGCACCGTTAGACCGCAGCGCCCGAACCGTCAAACCCAGCCCAAGCAGCCCCGAGGCACCCCCGACGACGCTAAAAACCTGATCAAGCCCGCCCAGCACATCACTGCCATGGAAGGACCAGGCCAACCAGAACAGAACCAGACCGAATGCCAGGAAAACGGCAGCCCACGCAAGGCGCCGCCATAGACCCTCGAACCGCATGCCAGGCACCACGACACAGTACTTAACGTGACCAAGATGCTACACAAACGATCATCCATCTCCGCATCCGCTCATCGGCAGTTCAGGGCGTCCTCTAGGCGCCAGGTCGGCCACGGAACGTAAGGGCCCGTCATCGGCCAGCGCGCACGATCGGCGGCAGATCAGTGCGCGGCTGTCCGTTGAACTGACCCGCGGTGGATCGACCTTCTCATCGTCAGTCGCCTCCGAGTATTCCTAGGCGCGGATCGAGGACGCGCAGATTTACATACTGCCGACCTTCGAACGTACGCCTTCATCGTTTCGCTGTCCGAGTCTGGCCTGCGTCTCGCGCCAAGGCCGGCCAGCTCCAGCAAGACCAGGTTTCTTCGCTGACAGGGCGTCTCGAGGCCGGCCAGCGAATTGATCATGCATCGTCGGATACAGAAAGCGAACTACCGTTCGATCGAGCAACTGAGTGCTGCGCTTCAGCTCGTTATACGGCCCTCGGCGGTATCGACCACAAAGCAGGCGCAGTCCAGGATCTCCAGGAGCGCGGCCCGGACCCGCCGGATC
>NZ_JADQTO010000092.1 GCF_015704865.1 Actinoplanes aureus
TGGAAAAGGCTGTGAAAGTAGTTCTTGGCTGGCCTGGGGCTGGCTGGCAGGGTCGGCGTCATGATCGCGACCGGGTGTGGCTCCTGGAAAAGGTGGCCCCCGAGGGGTGCTCTCATTGAGATCTGCCCACCTGGTTCGTGGTCGGGCGCCGACCCTATCCTCTCTCGGTGGCTTGATCAGAAGCTTGCCCGACCCGTTGCAGCGGATCGTGGCTCATCACAGTCCTGCCTCGAGAGCACCTTCCTGGGCCGGCGCCGTCACGACGTCTCCCCGGGAAGGCAGTACGCCGCAATGGCCATCGTCGCAGACCAGTACGACTTCGTCGTCGGCGTGGACACCCACGCCGCCTCTCACACCCTCGCGCTGATCACCGCCGGCACCGGCGCGGTCAGCCAGCAAGCCCAGTTCCCGGCCAGTCCAGCAGGACTGCGCCGTGCCGTCGGCTGGATCCAACGCCACACCCAGAACACGGCGACGCTGATCGTCATCGACGGCGCCGGATCCTACGGCGCCACCTTCACCGAACAGCTGGTCGCGGCCGGCTTGACCGTCGCCGAGGCCCCCGATGTCCCGTCCAGCACCCGGCGTCGCCGGGGCAAGAGCGACGCCGTGGACGCCGTCGCGATGGCGCAGGCCGCGCGCAACCTGGACGTCGACCAGCTGTGCTGGCCGCGGGCAGCCGGCGAGCGCACCGCGCTGCGGGTCCTGGTCGCGGCGCGCGAACAGATGAGCGGCGAGCGCACTCGCGCGGTCAACGCGCTGACCGCGCTGCTGCGCACCGTTGACCTCGGCGTCGACGCGCGCCGGGCCTTGACCACCACGACGATCGCCACCGTCGCAGCTTGGCGCACCCGAAGCGACACCAGCACGCTGGGCATCTGCCGTGCCGAGGCTATCCGCCTGGCCCGGCGCATCCGCGCTCTTGACGCCGAACTCGCCGCTAACCACGCCGCGCTCCAGGAAGCCGTCACCGCGCAAGCGCCGCAGCTGCTCGCCCTGCCCGGTGTCGGCGCTGTCGTCGCCGCAACCGTCCTGCTCGCCTGGTCGCACCCCGGACGCGTCCGCTCCGAAGCAGCATTCGCGTCCTTGGCCGGGGTGTCGCCTCTGCCGGCCTCGTCAGGCAACACCACCCGCTACCGGCTCAACCGCGGCGGTGACCGCCGCCTGAACCGGGCGCTCTACACCGTCGCGCTGGTCCGCATGGGCCACGACCCCCGCACCCGCGACTACGTCGCCCGCCGAACCCGCGAAGGCCGCACCAAACGCGAGATCATGCGCAGCCTCAAGCGCTACATCAGCAGGCAACTCTTCCGGACCCTGCAGGGCGCCGACCTGGCCGCCAGCAGCACTTGACAGTTATAGAAGCATCTCA
>NZ_JADQTO010000093.1 GCF_015704865.1 Actinoplanes aureus
CCTGAAGGGTGCCAGTTCGAGGATTCGAGGCTGTTGCACCGGTTGCGCCTCGCCGCCGACTACCCGGCCGGTAGGAGTGAGGACAGTCGGCGGCAGCAAGGCGGCAGACCAGAGTGCCGGCAGTGGGACAGTTATGGGCGCACCTGCGCGCCAAACCAGTACGCGTACCTCAGGCCGCGCGGCGGTATTCGTGAATGAGTCCGCCGAGGACGTCAACGCGCTCGACGCTGCCAGCAACGGGCATCGTGGATACCGGTGCGGCAGTGCCAGGCAGCGGCGTCTGCAGGCCGATGCCGCGGTGCGGACGGCCGGTGTTGTAGTGCTCCAAATACCGGGTCAGGACCCGCTGCAGGTGGCGCCGGTTCCAGATCAACGTCCAGTCCAGGCACTCGGTCCGGACGGTGCGCACCCACCTTTCGGCGTACGCGTTCGCCTTGGGCGCGCGTGGTGGGATCTTGACGGTTTGGATGCCAGCCGCAGCGAAGACGGCATCGAACGCGGCGGTGAACTTGGCGTCGCGATCCCGGATCAGAACCGCAGCCGATGTGCTTGCTCGTCAAGGTCCATCAGCAGATTGCGGGCCGCCTGCACGACCCACTCGCCGGTCGGGTGCGCGGTGGCCCCTGCCAGGTGCACTCGGCGCCGATCGAGCTCGACGACGAACAACACGTAGAGCCGGGTCAACCCGACAGTCTCCACCGTCAAGAAGTCACACGCGAGCATGTCGGCGGCCTGCCCGCGCAGGAACGCCGTCCAACTCGGGCCACTACGGCGTGGTGCGGGGCCGAGCCGGTGACGGCGCAGGATCCGCCGCACCGAGGTCGCCGACACCCGGATGCCGAGCTTGTGGCACTCCCCCACGATCCTGATGTATCCCCATCGCGGGTTCTCCCGGGCCATCCGCACCACCAGCTCGACGGTTTCCGGGTCTAAGCAGTTCCCGCCGGTTCCGGTTGCCGGATAGGTCCAGCGGCGGGCCACCAGTTCCCGGTGCCAGCGCAGCAGCGTCGCCGGCGTGACCAGGAACGCGGCCCACCGCTCGCGGGGCAGCAGCCGCGCCAACATCGCCAGTACCAGCCGGTCCTGCGGCGTGTACCGCGGTCGGGTCACCTGCCGGCGCAGCACCATCAACTGGTGCCGCAACACCGCGATCTCGATGTCCTTGGCATCAGGCGCAGAACCCAGCCCGACCAGTCCAAGAACCCGTCGGACAACGACTAACGCAAGCGTGCGAACCACCATGACCGACAGCCTGCCGCACCGAGTCTTCGCTGCTCACCGGCTGTAACGCTGAGATGGCACCCTTCA
>NZ_JADQTO010000094.1 GCF_015704865.1 Actinoplanes aureus
CGGTTCATGTCGCAGCCGCCGCCGGCGGAGTCGTTGGCGTGGTAGACGATCCAGTCCTCGGTGCCGTCGGGGCTCTTGAAGAAGCCGTTGTGGCCGGGCGCGAAGACCCCGTTGGCGTCGTTGCGCTGGAACACCGGGTTCGGGCTCTTCGTCCAGTGCGCCGGATTCATCGGATCGCTGCCGGTCAGGGTGAGCAGGCCGAGCTTGTAGTCGGGCCCCCAGCAGGCCGACGCGGAGTAGACGACCATGACCCGGCCGTTGCGGTAGAGCGGTTCCGGGCCCTCGTTGACCGCGCCGGTCTGCCGTTCCCAGGACAGTGTCGGCGAACTGAGCCGGACCCGGGAGCCGCTGAGGGTCCAGGGGTTGGTCAGGCGCTGGATGAAGTTGGACTGGCCGTAGGAGCCGCCGGCGTTGTAGGTGCCCATCAGGTAGAGGTTGCTGCCCACCTTGAGCACGCTGGCGTCCAGCGCCCACTCGTTGCCGAGGTCGGCTTTGAACGTGTACGGGCCCATCGGGTCGGTGCCGGCCGACTCGAGGACGTGCAGTCGCTGGGTGGGGTTGTAGTCGGAGACGTTCTGCCCGGCGGTGTAGTAGAAGTACCAGCGGCCGTTGATCAGGTGGAACTCCGGCGCCCACATGTTGCAGCAGCCGTTGGCGCGTCCCGCCAGGTTGAAGATCACCTGGTCGGCGGCGGTGGCGAGACCGGCCAGGGTGGTGGCCCGGCGCATGGTGATCGTGGAGTTCCAGGTGGTCGTGGCCAGGTAGTAGTAGCCGTTGTAGTGCTGGAGCCAGGGATCCGGGCCGTTGCGTTTGATCGGGTTGGTGAAGGTGCCGGCCGTGCTGGTCAGCGGGATCAGTTGCCACTGCTGGTTGGCGCCGTCCAGGTCCTGGTACTGCGAGATCCGGCCGCCGTCGGCGGTGGACCACTCCCACGCCTCCAGAGCCTTGCCGCTGTTCCGGTTGATCAGGCGGACGTGGCCGCCGGCCGAGTCGGCGAGGCGGAACTGCTGGCGGGCGTCGTTGCGGTCGGTGTTTTGCACCAGTTGGATGCCGTCGGTGGTGGTGGGCAGGTCGAGGACCTTGCCGCTGTGCACCGACTGCACCCGGTACCAGCCAGAGCCTGCGTCGAGGAACTTCCATTGCTGCCAGGCGCCGTCGTTACGGGTGTACTGGTTGATCGCGGCGCCGTCGGTGGTGGCCAGGTTGTAGACGTCCAGGGCCTTGCCGCTGTTGCGGTTGACCAGCAC
>NZ_JADQTO010000095.1 GCF_015704865.1 Actinoplanes aureus
AGCTACGGCGCCGGGACCGAGATCGGTGACCACGTCGCCCCACCGTCCAGCGACATCGAGTAGGCCCCATCGGCCCTCAGGGCCGTGACTATCCCGCTGCGCTCGATGAAGCTGGAGACACCGGGCCCGACCCCATGTCTCGTAAAGGTGCGACCCCCATCGGCGCTGATCATCGGGCCGTCGAGTTCCGTGCCGATCAGCAGCGTTCCATCCGGCCGGACGATGGCGTCCAGGATCGAGGCTGGCTGCCCTTGGCCGTCTCGAATCCGGGTCCACGTTCGGCCGGCGTCCGTGCTGGCGTACATGGGCCCGAAGCCGTTCTTGGCGTCCTCGCGCTGGACGGAGAACACCGCGTACCGCAGGCTCCCGGGCCCCGCCAGCAGCCTGGGCCCGTACAGCAGTTTGTCCGGCTTGGGGAATCGTGACACCGACCAGGTGCGGCCGCCGTCGCGCGTAGTGGCCAGAGCGGGAACGTCACCCTGGGCGGTGCCGCAGATCCAGCGGGTGCCGTCCGGGGTGATCGTGGACTCCGACGATCCGTGGACCCGCTTCAGCGGTACGTTGGGCACCTTCAAGCGCATGCCGGTGTCCGGGTCGATCACCGTTAGTTCGCGGATGTCGCAGTTCGTATCGGCACAACGCGTGTGCAGACGCCCGGCGGCGGGGATCTCGGCGACGTTTCGTGCCGCGGAGTCCGGTGCCGACCGCCACGTACGACCGGCGTCGATGCTCACCCACCACTGTCCGCGGTCTTCGATCACGACGGTCTGTGTGGTGACGGCGTGCAGGTCGGCGCTATAGCCCTCAAGCGGTGGAACCTTCGCCAACGGGAGCGCCCGATTCTCGTAGGTGCGACCACCGTCGATGCTGACGGCCAGTCCGTACGAGCAAAGCCGCTTACCGCCGGGGCACGTCGCGGTCAGCGCGAATCCGTGTTCCGGGTCGACGAACTGGACGAAGAGGGCATCGAATCGCGCCCCATTCACCTCGCCGGCGTCTACTCCGGTAACGGCATCGTGGAAGTACGTCGCGTCCGCCGGCACCGCGCCGCTGCCCCGGCTGATTCTCCCGCCCGGTGCCACGTGGGTAACCGAAACGCCGATCGCCGCCAACAACGCCACCGCGAT
>NZ_JADQTO010000096.1 GCF_015704865.1 Actinoplanes aureus
TTTCGGCGGCGGTGCGGTGGCGGAAGAAGGCATGTGCCTGACGTACGCGGTCGGCCATCGTGGCCGGTGCGGTGTTGGCGAGTTTGTGTTTCATCGCGGCCCAGATCCGCTCGACGGGGTTGTCCTGCGGGCTGTATTTAGCGCCTTCGATCAGCAACAGGCGGGGGTGCTCGGCCAGCCAGCGCTGGGTGGTCTTGCTGTGGTGGGTGCCGCCGTTGTCGCAGATCACGGCGACGACGGCGGCGTGCGGGTAGGCGTCGAGTAGCTGTTGCAGGAAGTAGCAGAACACCTCGGAGACGTTGCGGACGCTGACGTGGTGGTGCACGGCGCCGGTGGCCAGGTTGATCGCGCCGTGCACGGTACGGCGCAGGTTCGTGCCCGGGGTCAGGACCCGATAGCGCAGGCCGGTCGGCTGCCAGCAGGCACGCACCCGGGCGAGCAGGTCAAGATGGGTTTCGTCTTCGGCCAGGACCACCGATCCGGCAGGCAGCGCGGCGATGCGCTGGCGGATGCTCGCGCAGATCTGGTCGCGGTCCGGGTCGCTCTTGGCGATCAGCCGGGGTCGGCACCAGCGGCCCTGCTCTCGGATGCGGCGGCGCAGCGTGGACAGACTCAGCGCGGGCCTACCGAGAGCGCGCCAGATCCGCGCGGTGGTCCAGGCTCTCGGCGTGGTGAGCAGCCGGTGAATATGCTGGCCCAGCCGTCGGCTGCCCGTGCGGGGCCGGCCGGTGCGGGGCCGGTCCGGCAGCCCGGCCAGGCCTTCGCGCTCATGGCGTGCGATCCAGGCGCGGACGGTCTTGGGGTCGCAGGAAAGCAGGTCGGCGATCTCCGGCGCGGACCAGCCGGCGGCGGACAGCACGATCATCAACATCCGGGTGGCGGTCCGCCATGGTCCCTGCAGAGCGGTAATCAGTTCGGTGTGTTGCTGCTCAGTGAGCACGGCAAAGCGGTGCGCAGGGCGCATACTGGCGGCAGACCTCGTCGTGGTTCGGGTTGTTGTGTGGAAACTCGATCCGAACCCACGACGAGGTCTTTGTGTTGGTATGTCCCTCTAACCGAGCGCGTTGCGTACAGAACTTCTGGCTACCTGCTTAG
>NZ_JADQTO010000097.1 GCF_015704865.1 Actinoplanes aureus
CACCTTTTCCAGGAGCCACACCCGGTCGCGATCATGACGCCGACCCTGCCAGCCAGCCCCAGGCCAGCCAAGAACTACTTTCACAGCCTTTTCCAACCTGATGGCGCAGGTCAGCGGCGTCGAGGAGCCCGGTAGTCGCGTGAGGTGAGGCTCCCGGTAGGACAGCAATCGACCAAGAAAGATGCCCCCGCCGGGAGCCTCGTTGCTGTCTTACCCTGCCACCATCCCGCTGTCCACCCGCTCGCTGAACCACCTCGCCAGCCTGATCCGAACCCATCGCCAGCAGCGACGATCCCGTTGGCGGCGCCTGGAGCCCGGCCGGCAAGCACTGCTCGCTTTGGCCCACCTGCGCAACGGCGACACCTTCACCCGCCTGGCCGCTGGCTTCGAGATCGGCGTGGCCACCGCCTGGCGCTACGTCCACGAGGCGATCACCCTGCTCGCCGCGACCGCCGACGACCTGCAAACGGCGATGAGCAGGATCCGGCGGCTGGCGTACGCGCTCTGCGACGGCACCCTGATCCCGATCGACCGCGTGCACGATCAGAAGCCGTACTACTCCGGAAAACACCGCCGGCACGGCATGAACGTCCAAGTCATCGCAGACCCGGCCGGCCGCCTGGTCTGGGCGTCGCCGGCCTTGCCCGGCTCCGCGCACGACCTGACCGCGGCCCGAACCCACGGCATCATCGACGCACTGACCAGCGCGAACGTGATGACCTTCGCCGACAAGGCCTATCAAGGCGCCGGCGGCATCATCCGCACACCGTTCAAACGACACCGGTACCGGCCGCGGCTGTCACGCCGACAGAAGGCCGTGAACAGATCCCACGCCCGCGTCCGAGCCCGCGGTGAACGCGCCGTCTCCACCCTCAAGACCTGGAACATCCTGACCAAGCTGCGCTGCAGCCCGTCCCGGACCACCGCGATCGTGCAGGCCATCCTCGTCCTGCACCACGTCGAGAACCCGATCTACTAAGGATGGAAAAGGCTGTGAAAGTAGTTCTTGGCTGGCCTGGGGCTGGCTGGCAGGGTCGGCGTCATGATCGCGACCGGGTGTGGCTCCTGGAAAAGGTG
>NZ_JADQTO010000098.1 GCF_015704865.1 Actinoplanes aureus
TGTGCGACTACTCAGGTTTGTGTGGGCATTGGAGCGGCTACAGGATCCCGTGACGGACGGCGATAGGTGCCATCCGGATAGTCATGGTTGTCAACGCGATCGTGACGCCTCGCTGAGTCGTCTACGGATCCAGACGTGCCGCCACGGACTCAGCTGGCGCTTGCGGCGATGGCCGCGTATTTGCGGTCCGGGACCTGCTGTTGCAGGCGCTGGAGTTCGGTGAAACCGGCCTTTGCTAGTCGGGCGGAGAATTCGTCTACTGGCCAGCGGTACGCGGTGAGGACCTTGTGGTCGAACTCGGCCACCTCGTCGTCGCTGTCGAAGAAGCCGATCACCAACCTCCCGGAGTGAACTAGCATCCGGCGGAACTCGGTGAGCACTCGGTCCAGCTCCTGTGGCGGCAGGTGAATTGTCGAATACCAGGAGAGGATGCCGGCCACCGAATGGTCGGGAATGTCTAGTTCGGTCATCGAGCCAAGTCGGAACTCCGGCCCAGGGAAGTTCGTCCGGGCATGGTCGATGAACTCACGGACCAGGTCGATGCCCGTCACGTCGGCGCCGAGCGAATGCAGGTAGGCGGTCCAATGACCGGGGCCGCAACCGAGATCGAACACCGTGCCGTCCAGGCCGGCGAGGTGATCCCGGACAAGGGCAGTGTCGCTCTCGGGGGCATGCCAGTCACCGTCAAACAGGGCGATGTACTGCTCTGACATGGACGAATAGGCATCACGTACCAACTGCTTGCTCACGGCGACACCCTAGACCCAGCGTAAGATACATCGGCACGGTTGAGTACGGCGGCTCACGCGGCGGACGGGCATCGATCCGCCCGACCACGGCGGGCGTCTGGCATTGCCGGGCACTCGTTGATCAACTTGTGCGACTTACCACGGCATTCAATCGAATCCTTCGCCTTACCGGGGCGACAGTGCAGTCGGTGGCGTTTACCGACCGGGGACTCGTGATCGGGTTGCGTCGGCGCCGACGGCGTCTGATCTGCCCGTGCGGGGCACCGACGATGGCCCGCTACGACACGTCGCGGCGCCGGTGGCGGCATCTGGACTTCGGTGCC
>NZ_JADQTO010000099.1 GCF_015704865.1 Actinoplanes aureus
GAGACCTCCGGCGAGGTGGAAGTTGCGACGCTTTCACCGGAACCGGAGGTCTCATGGCCCACCGTAACGCCCGACTGACCGTGCACGGCCGACGGCTGCTCATCACGCGTGTCGTGCACGACGAGCGTCCCGTCGCGCACGTGGTCAAGGAACTCGGCTGCTCGCGGCAGACGGGATACAAATGGCTGGCCCGCTGGCGCGCCGAAGGTGACGCCGGACTGCTGGACCGGCCCAGCACCGCCCACCGGTTGCCCGGCAAGACCAGCCCCGATCAGGAAGCACGCGTGTGTGCCCTGCGTACCGCACTCAAGCGCGGCGCACGCCGGCTGGCACCGCTGCTGGACATGCCCGCCTCGACCGTGCACGCCGTGCTCACCCGCCACGGATTGCATCGTCTGGCCTGCCTCGACCGGCCCACCGGCACCCCGATCCGCCGCTACGAACGCGACCGGCCCGGCGAACTGCTGCACGTCGACGTCAAGAAGATCGGCCGGCTGCGCGCCGGCGGCGGCTGGCGCGTGCACGGCCGCGACAGCGACCAGAACCGGCGCGCCGAAAACGACCGCCACGCGGGCCGCCGCGTCGGCTACGAATACGTCCACGCCGCGATCGACGATCACACCCGCCTGGCCTACGCCGAAATCCACCCCGACGAGAAAACCGGCACCTGCGCCGGTTTCCTACGCCGCGCCGCCGCACACTTCGCCCAACTCGGGATCGACCGCATCGAGCGAGTCATGACCGACAACGCGATGGCCTACCGCCGCGGCCACGCCTGGCACCAAGCCCTGACCGACCTCGGCGCCCAAGCCCGCTTCACCCGCCGCTACCGCCCACAGACCAACGGCAAAGCCGAACGCTTCAACCGCACCATGTGCGACGAATGGATCTACTCCCGGCCCTTCACCAGCAACCAGGACCGCGCCGACGCCCTACCCGGCTGGCTCCACACCTACAACTACCATCGAGCCCACACCGCGCTCGGAGGCCAGCCACCCATCAACCGCGTCAACAACGGTCCTGGTCACTACA